>NZ_JBNPWB010000002.1:5727500-6315408 GCF_050434045.1 Neobacillus sp. B4I6 | reverse complement strand
AGGGTCCTGTAATTGATTCTCCAATTTACAAAAATACATCTCTGCTCCTCCAAAAATCAGCTTATCCGTAATGACTAAAATATTCATGCTTTGCAACACCTCCTTTAATACCTTAATTCAACTTTATTCTTTGTTTATGGGAAGTTAAGACAGGGAGAGGATCTGTCTTCTTCGCTTCAGTTCGTAATGCCTGCTTTTCATTATGCAAATAGGTAGATAATATTGCTAAATACAAAAAAAATATATCGTTAATAATCACCGAAAGGAAACCCATTTGAAGTATAAACCCGATAAATGTAAAGAATAGATAGGGTTTATTTTTATGTGTTCTACTTTGTATTAATTGAGCAAACACTAAAATGATAAATAAGCAAAAGCAGGAAATTCCTAATAAACCGGATTCTGATAATATCTCTAAAAATGTATTATGAACTTGAAGTGTATCTCCAAATTGATATGAATTGTAAGCAGGAAAGTTAAATGCTCCAATTCCAACATATTTGTGTGAAGCAAAAAAATCCCAGGCCCTTCCCCACAATTCTAACCTCCCGCTTCCACCATCCGAGGACATGTCTTCAATTCTCGATTCTAAAATCCCATATATATCGAATTTCAAATGAACGATTGCAATATACAAACTAACCGATAAAGCAGCTACGATACCAACTAGCAATTTTAACCGTTTTAATGGATTATCATTCAAAATATAAATAAAGAAGATAAAAGCCATTATTAAAAGCCCGCCTCTTGAAAAGGTCAATAAATTCGTAATGATACAAAGGGTTAAACCAATTTTGTTTTTTAAAGAATTAGAATTGCATAAGTAATAACAAAAAAATAGAGTATTATACAGAACAAAAAAGTTTGGATCCTGTACCAACCCGATTAATCGGGGGTAATCCCGATCTAACATCACTCCGAATTCATATATTCTGTCGCCCTCGAAAATAAAGCCCACACTTTTTAATCCGATAAAATAGAGGACTAGGCTAGCTAAATTAAAAAAAAGTCCTACATCTGAAATCGCCCTTTCGACCACCAAATTATTTGATCTTGCAATAATGGATTTAATAATAAAATAACAAGAAATATATAGAACTATCCCTATGAAAATTCTAATACTGGAGGCTGGATATAATGAAAATGCTCCAGTAAAGCTATACATCAAATAAAATAACAACATCGCTACTTCAAACAAGTGAAGCCTATAGAAGTAAAATGAGCCGATATGGATAAATAAATATAAAATAGAGAAGACCAAATACGGTTTTATGGCAAACCCAACATAAATATAGTAATTTGCAAGAGTTACCAGTAAAAAGAGAAAGAAGATTGTGAAGCTATATTTTTGAGAACTTGGAGCTATATTATCGTCCATCTTACACCCCCTGGGATTTCTTGGTCTTCCATTTATAACCTATTCCACGTACTTTAATAAACTCATAAATTATATTCTTAAATTCTTTATCTATAAAAAGTACTAAGGTTAATAGAAGGAAGTTAAATACAACAGCTAAAAATGGATGGGAATCTAGAAAAAATTCAATACCACCTAAACAAATGATAAAAAATGATAAGTATGGATATATTGCCTTTTTAGCAATAATCCAACGATTTGGATTGTAAATCCAAAATCCTATTAGGGCAGTTCCTTCAATCATTACACCTGCGAATGCTGCTCCAGTTACACCAAATAACCTACTTAAAAACAAATAAAGAAAGAATCCTGAAATTACTGCAATCGATTGAACAATGGTACGAAGAGACTGTAATCCCTTTGTTGTTAAACCATCTGCTAATGCAATATTAATTGCCTGTAAGGTAAGCATTAAGGATAAAATTTTCAGTGGAAATGATGCATGAATCCACTTATCACCAAACAGCAAATCTATTACAACATTTGACATATAGTAAAAAGGAATTGTCATCGCCATTCCTACTAATGTCATGATCTTGATAAGCGTTATGTTGTATCTTAAATGATCGTCTAATAGATTATTATTAAAGGCTCTGAATAGTACAGGGTAATAAGCTCCAGCAATAATAAATGGAATTTGCTGTAATGCCTGGGGGATTCGATAAGCTACTGCAAATAATGCAACTTCTTCTAGAGTTATGGTCTTTTCCAGCACTAGGGGTCCTATATGCGGAAGCATTACAAAAAGTAATCCACCTAAAGTAAATGACCCTAGATTTTGTAAAAGTCCTTTATGGAATTTACCTTTGAATCGAATGTAAACATTTCGACTTACTAGATAGACCCCAAACACACCTCCGGCAAAATAAGACAGACCATATAAAGTGGTAATAATCAATGGCTTAAGGCTAAAGTGAATCCCTACTGTTAGGGTGAGAACTAAACAAACAGAAGAAATAATTCGTATCATCCCGTTATACTGCATTTTCTCAATCATTTGAAAAAACGTTGTACCGATACTTTGTAGGGCAATTCCTAAAACCATCGGAATAATTAAATAATACGCTGTTTGTATTAACTCTTTATTCCCTGAGTTTGAAATATGAATTACGACAAATCCACAGATAAATGTTGCTACAAGTAAAACCATTCTCATTTTCACATATGAAGAGATTAGGATGGATAGATCCATATCCTTTTTAGATCCTTCTCTTAAGACAATGGTACTTAGTCCAGCATCAGTAAAATATCCCATAATCATTGCAAATGCTAACACAACACTAAACATCCCATAATCATACGACTTTAAATAATTGGCTAAAACGATTAGTGCCGTAGCATTTAATACACTAGATAGTGCTGTACTATAAAACAGATGAGTAATATTTTTTGCAATAGAATTTTTCTTTAACTTCTCCATAAAAATAGCCACCTTATATTAACAATCACCTGATTAAAGAAGTTTTCCCCCTAGTAATTATCCTGTTTGATAAATAACTCCTACAATTCTATTGTTTTTTCTATCCAAGTAATCTTTTGTTAGAAGTACATCTTCTTTCTTCGTTTTATTTTCTTTTAGCACTAAAATAACACCATCACATTGATTTGCTAGAATATGAGAATCTGATGCTATTAAAAAAGGTGGGGCATCAATGATTACCACATCAAACTCAGAGACACAGTTACTAACAAATTCCTTTACTTTACTTGCTATCCATATTTCTGATGGATTTAAAGGAATAGGACCAGTTGGTAAAACGAATAGTCCTGGGACAAACGTTTCTTTAATATAAAGTTGGATGTTTTCTTCATCCAAAATCACATTTGTTAATCCATTCTCATTTTTTATCTGAAACAAACTGTTTAATGAAGGTTTCCGTAAATTGGCATCAACAAGTAGTACCTTTTTCCCTTGCTCAACAAATGCAATTGCTAATTTAGAAGAGATAATAGATTTTTGTTCCTCATTACGTGGCGATGTTACCATTAATAATACCGAATCACTAATAGATACTTGATCTATATTCGTACGAATCATTCGGATTTGTTCTGTACTGATTGAATCTTCATTAAGCTGAAGCCTTTGCATTATTTTTTTTGTTTCATCCCTTTTCTTATACACTGATTTGCCCCCTCTTATTATCATTTAAGACGGCTGACTGTTGCTTCCTATTGTTTTTATTCATAAATTTTCTTTTGCTATTTTTTAAATTTATTTGTCCTAATACTGGCAAACCTACAATACCTTCAATCTCTTTTACATCTTTAATCGAATCGTCCCAATACTCTCTAAACATTGCAAGGCCAACTCCAAGGAAAATTCCAATCACTGCACCAATTGCGACGTTTAAAGACAAACTCCCAACGATCTTAATCGAAGGATCTCCATCTGTATCACTTAATAGCTTTATATCCTTAACATTAAACAGCTCATACATTTTATTGACCGATGTTTTAGCTATGGTATGTGCAAGCTTCTTAGTACTTTCCAAATCATGATCCCTTACTACTACATTGATAATTTGTGAATTTCTATTATTTTGAACAACTATCTTTTTCTCTAATTCGTCATCATTTATATTAAGCTCTTTTTTAACAGAATTAAGCACGATTGGACTCTTTATGAAATCAATTGTTGAAGCAAGCAGCATACTAAGTTCTTGTGTATCACTATAATTACCCTCTTCCTTTGTAAGTTTGCCAATTAGGATATTTTCAGTAGCTTCATAGGTTGGCTTTAGTAAAAATAGGGATAAACCAACAGTCAAAAGAGATACACATATTACTGTAAGAATGATGGTTACTATTCTCTTTCTAATAATGCGAAGGAACTTTTTTAGATCCATTCTTTCGTCCATGGTGACCTCCAAAACTAATATTTTTATTACTCAGTTTTTACCATTTGAATCAGTCATGAGAGAACTGAAACATCCCGCTCCATCGTTAGCAATACATTCATCCCTCTAATTACTCTTTATAACGAACACAAAGGTGCAAATTAACAAAAAAGTGTTGGATTCTACCTTGAATTCATCGTGTCTTCTTCTGGAGTAGAATAATAATTATGTACTCCTTTATCCCTAATATAGTTTGATCCTATATTCGAATATAAACTATTTCTCATAGACTCTTTTGAAAATTCTATTATTGGATTATTGCCCTTTACTATATGAGCGTCCCATATTAAACCTTCAAATTTATTATCAGAGCCACTTACTGTTATTACTTCTTTAGTAAATTTAGAGACTTGAATTTGAAGCCCATTAAAATCATTACCAGAACTTTCATTTGGAACACTCATCGAGCTATTAATATCAATACAGCTTATACAGTCATCCAAGGTTAAATTAATAAATCGATTGCCGTTAATAAAGCTATATTTATTACTATCCTTTGGTTTTTCAGCTTCCAATTTAACACCGGTATGAAATCCTGCAATTCTAATATCAGTAAAATTAACAAAACAAATGAATTGACCTGGGCCACCAGCATAAAGATGAAGACCTGTACCCCTATGTGAGCCGCTGGTGTTTAAGAGTGTAACATTTTTGATTTGAGTTCTATCCCATGACCAAAATTTTTGAATACCGTCTAAGTAAATAACATCTGAATCAAAGTTAGCATCTATTATTTCAAGAACTCCATTTGATATTGACGCATTTTTTTTCACATCAATTGCTTGAAAGTTCCCTTCTATTCTTAACCTAGTATTTTGACCAAATTCTAATTCAACACCCTCTTTTAAAACTAATCCTTTCTTTAGAATATAACTCTTATTTCCAAGTAACTTTACTTTTCCAATTTTTGTTTCATGGCTGTAATTTATTGCTTCTTGAATGGATCGTGAATCGTCTTTCAAATCATCACCGTTAGCTCCAAATTCATCCACATTCACATATTCGTTTTGGCCAGTGCCAGTCCTTGTAACGACTTGATGCTCATTTTTAAATAAAAAAAGAAGGCCTACAATAAAAATAATGGCTGAAATATATATAGTTGTACTCCTTCTAATCATAATTCTCTCCTTACAATCCCTTAATTAATTCTTTATATAATCAATTATAGTTCATTATAATGAACAAATCAACAATATTATCCCATAATTAGGTAATTAAGCTCGTGTACAATGGATGTTAATAATACCTTACTACCACTTCACCCAAACAGAAAGGAGGCACTTACAATTTAGAAGGATCGATCGTCTGCTAGACTTAATACATTTTCCAATAACATCTTACAAAATTGGCTTGTGCAACAATAACTAAATTTTCAAGATGTTGTATGAATGTTCTGATTTTCGTAATCCATTTTGATTTTGACCGAGTGTTGTTGTCCTTTTTTTACTCCTATTATTTTTAAACCAGTCATAAGTTTTCTCTAAACCAGACTGAAAATTATGAAGTGGTTCCCACTCCAGGTCCTGTTTAATCTTTGTATTTTCCAACCTAGAAAATTTGATATCACCTTGCTTTGGCTCTTTATAGATTACTTCTTTTATATCTTCCAAATTTCCGAGAGTATAAATAAAATCGTTCACACTTGTCTCTGTATTAGTTGATAAATTATAAACCCCTTTGAGATCATATTCGACGCCGCGATAAATGGCATAGGCAACATCTTCTACATATATAAAGTCCCTAGTTTGCTCTCCGTCACCAAAAACCTGCAGTGGCTGCCCTTCTAAAACATTATTAATAAAAATGGAAATGACTCCACCTTCACCGACTGTTCCTTGCTTAGGACCAAAGACATTTGAAAAGCGGTAACAAAGTGTATCAACACCAAACATTTCAGTCCACTTTTTGCAGTATAGTTCCCCTACCCATTTATTGATTCCGTATAGTGATAGAGGTTCACATAAAGCATCTTCTTTCAATGGAATATCATCATTAAGACCATAAACGGCTGCTGAAGAAGCAAATACTACCTTTTCCACTCCATATTTGGTTGATAATTGAAGTATATTTGTCAATCCTAGAATGTTTGATTGAGAATCTAGGTATGGGTTCACCATTGATGTTCCGACATTTACTTGTGCCGCCAAATGAATAACTACATCAAATCGATTAGATTGGAATACACCTTCACACGTTTGGTCTTCTACGTTTAATTGATAAAATTTATGTTTGAACTTCACATTATCCTTATTTCCTGTAGAAAGGTTATCAATAATGTAGACTTCATCACCTTCCTTAAAAAATCTTTCAGCAACAAAGGAACCTATAAAGCCATACCCACCAGTTACAAGGACCTTCATATTTTCACCTCTATATATTTTGTCTAATTGTTATAACTATTTTTTGCCTTTTTGTAGGGCGTTTCTTAACTCAATTAAGTCTTTCTCATTTATCAATCCAGATTCTAGTGCAATATTTATAAAGATATTCCAATTTTTTACATTCCCCTTACCATTATCATTTGTATCAGATTTTGTGGTATCTTGGCTTAAAAGTGTTTGTATGTCTACATCTAGTATTTTGGCTATTTTACCCAAAATTTCAATTGAAGGGTTACTCTGGATATTTCTTTCGATTTGACTTAAGTAAGATTTTGAGATAGATGTTTTCTCAGCTAATTGAGATAAGGTAAGGTTTTTCTCTTTCCTTAATTTTTGAATTTTTTTTCCTAACATAATAGGCCTCCTAAAATAAATTTCACTCCTCTCTTAAATATCATTATAGTAAACATTTTGTTCTTTGTAAAGAACAAAGGCAATCACCTAATACTTTTGGTAAGTGCTTTATTACGAACAACACTTAACTATTAACTCATTTTTAATAAAATAAATTGACACCACCGCTAAGTTGTAGTAAATTTTATAAATAATCTAAATATTAATTTTCTTATCAAGAGAGGTTGAGGGAATGGCCCGAAGACACCTCAGCAACCATCAATGGCTACACTCATTGAAAAGGTGCTAAGTCCTGCAAATTATTCGCTAATTTGCCAGATAAGAAGAATGACTTTTTGGTCGTACTTACAAAAGCCTTTCTTCTTATAGAAAGGCTTTTTTATTTAATAATTTTTATATAACACAAGGAGTGATCGTCATGTACAAAATTGATACGAAACTTGCCCAAATTGGAAATCGGAGTGAAACAGCAACTGGAACCGTAAATCCGCCAGTATACTTTTCAACGGCCTTCCGCCACGAGGGAATTGGCCAATCAACTGGGTTTGACTATACCCGAACCGGGAATCCTACGCGCCAGCTCTTAGAAAAAACAATTGCTGATTTAGAGTGCGGTGATCAAGGATTTGCCTGCAGTTCAGGGATGGCAGCGATTTTAACCATTCTCTCTTTATTTGAAGCTGGTGATGAATGGTTGGTTAGTGAAGATTTATATGGCGGTACATACCGCTTATTAGAAAAAGGTTATAAAAAATGGGGCTTGAATAGTCAGTATGTCAATACCTGTTGTCCGGAAGAGATTGAAAAGAAAATTACGCCTCAAACAAAGGCCATCTTCCTTGAGACACCAACCAATCCACTTATGCAGGAATCCGATATTGCCGCTGTTTCAAAAATTGCAAAACAGCACGGATTATTATTAATAGTGGACAACACTTTCTATACTCCATTATTACAACAGCCGATTACCCTTGGCGCGGACATTGTCATCCACAGTGCAACGAAATACCTAGGAGGACATAATGATGTCCTTGCCGGTCTTGTCGTCGCAAAGGGGAAAGAGCTTTGTGAAGCATTAGCCTTTCATCATAACGGTGCCGGAGCGGTACTGAGCCCGTTTGATTCTTGGTTATTAATGCGCGGTATGAAAACTTTGTCACTTCGGATGGAAAGACATGAAAAAAATGCTAAGAATATCGTCGAATTTCTTTCACAACATGATGCTGTCACAGATGTCCTTTATCCGGGACGCGGCGGAATGGTTTCCTTTAGAATCAAGGATGAAGCTTGGGTTAATCCATTTTTACAAGGCTTAAATCTAATCAGCTTTGCGGAAAGTTTAGGTGGAACGGAAAGCTTTATCACTTATCCGGCAACGCAAACCCATGCCGATATTCCAGAAGAAATCCGAATTCAATCCGGCGTCTGCAATCGTTTATTGCGTTTCTCCGTTGGACTTGAGGATTCACAAGATATAATTGAAGATTTGGAAAAAGCTTTTGCCCATGTTCAAGAAGGAGTGATTGCATAATGGCACACGAAGAATACACATTTGAAACCAGGCTCCTTCATAATAAGCACAAAATTGATCCTACAACAGGAGCGGTTAGTGTACCCATACAGCATGCATCTACTTTTCACCAATCTGATTTCGATCAGTTTGGCAAGTACGATTATGGCCGCAGTTTAAATCCGACAAGGGAAGCACTTGAAGATGTCATTGCTGAACTTGAAGGCGGGTTAAAAGGCTTTGCCTTTGCATCCGGCATGGCCGCCATTTCGACGGCATTTCTCCTGCTATCTGCAGGTGATCATATTGTCATTACGGAAGATGTCTACGGCGGTACATTTCGGATGGTCACAGAGGTCCTCACGCGGCTCGGAATTGAACATACCTTCGTCGATATGACGAATTTAGATGAAGTAAAACAAGCCATTCAGGCAAATACAAAAGCATTTTATGTGGAAACACCATCGAATCCATTAATGAAAGTGACTGACATTAAGGCAATTAGCAATTTAGCTAAGGAAACGGGCGCGATAACATTTGTCGATAACACCTTCCTTACCCCTTCCCACCAACGGCCATTGGAGTTAGGAGCCGATGTCGTGCTCCATAGTGCGACGAAATTTTTATCGGGCCATAGTGATGTCGTTGCCGGACTTGCTGTCGTCAAAGACGAAGGCTTGGCGAAAAGATTAGGCTTTTTGCAAAATGGGTTTGGGGCGATCTTAGGTGTTCAAGATGCATGGCTCGTTTTAAGAGGGATCAAAACGCTGCACGTCCGACTAGAACAATCACAAAAATCGGCTATTAAACTAGCGGAATTTTTAGATGCTCATACGCTTGTTGAAAAGGTTCATTACCCAGGGTTGGAAAGTCACCCACAATATCAAATTCAAAAAGAGCAAGCAGCTGGTCCAGGAGCGGTCTTATCGTTTGAATTGGCTAATGAAGATGCACTTCGCACCTTTCTTGCCAATGTAAAAATTCCTGTATTTGCTGTCAGTCTCGGAGCGGTAGAATCGATTCTTTCCTATCCAGCAAAAATGTCCCATGCAGCAATGCCTCAAGAAGAGCGAGAGAAGCGCGGGATTACAAATAGTCTGGTTCGCTTATCGGTCGGTCTTGAAAATCCTGATGATTTAATGAAGGATTTTTCACAAGCATTTAAGCAGGTTGAACAAAGTCAGTTGGTCTTTCAACGAGGAGAAACATCATGAGCCTTTTAGAAAAATTAAAAAATCAAATTTTAATAGCGGATGGAGCGATGGGTACACTGCTTTATTCCTACGGAGTCGATTCATGCTCTGAGGAGTTGAATTTATCTCAGCCGGAACAAATCCAAAATATCCATCAGGCATACATTGACGCAGGAGCGGATGTCATCCAAACCAATTCCTATGCGGCTAACTATTTAAAGCTGCAGCGCTATGGCTTAGAAGATTCAGTTAAAGAGATTAATAGTGCCGCAGTCCGTCACGCCAAACAGGCAGCTCAAAATAACGCTTATGTGCTTGGAACAATGGGTGGAAACCGCGGGATTAAAACGAACTCTATTACAATAGAAGAAATAAAACGAAGCTTTCGTGAACAGCTTTATTGCCTCCTTCTCGAAGGGGTGGATGGAATATTACTTGAAACCTTTTACGACCTAGAAGAACTTGAAACCATTCTAACCATTGCGAGGAAGGAAACGAAGATTCCGATTATTGCACAAGTTTCCCTTCAGGAGCCTGGATTTTTACAGGATCGGACGCCAGTAAATGACGCCTTAAAAAGACTTGAAGGACTTGGGGCGGATGTCGTTGGTCTTAATTGCCGACTAGGCCCCCATCATATGCTGTTAGCACTTGAACAGATTGAACTTCCGAAGCATGCCTATCTTTCTGCCTATCCAAATGCCAGCCTTCCAACTTATACAGACGGAAAGTTTCATTATGAAGGAGATCCAGATTATTTTCGGAACTCAGCTAAAGCGTTCCGAAATCAAGGGGTTCGGTTGCTTGGGGGCTGCTGTGGTACCACACCTGAACATATCAAAGCATATGCTTCTGAACTAAAGAATAGTGTTCCAATTACTGAAAAAGTAGTAAAATTAGAGCCAAAGAAGATAATCGTTGAATCTCTTGCGCCAAAAAGGGAGTTTACTCCCCTGCAGGAACTCGTGAAAGAAAGACCATCGGTTATCGTTGAATTAGATCCACCTAGAAAACTAGATACAACAAAGTTTTTCCAAGGAGCTAAAGCCTTAAAAGAAGCGGGAATCGATTCGATTACCCTAGCTGATAATTCACTTGCAACGGTCCGAATTTCCAACGAATCGCTTGGCTATTTAGTGAAACAGGACTTAGGAATGCGTCCGCTCATTCATATTGCGTGCCGTGACCGCAATATTATCGGCTTGCAATCGCATTTAATGGGTCTGCATACGCTTGGGATGAATGATGTTCTTGCCATTACAGGTGATCCTGCAAGAGTTGGCGATTTTCCAGGTGCATCATCTGTTTACGATGTCTCCTCTTTTGAACTTATTCAAATGATTAAGCAGTTGAATGAAGGATTGTCTTTTTCAGGGAAAGATCTGGGACAAAAGACAGACTTTAGCATTGCGGCAGCCTTTAATCCCAATGTCCGCTCACTGGAGAAAGCCGTGAAGAGACTTGAGAAAAAAGTTCATTATGGGGCAGATTACTTTATCTCCCAACCGGTTTTTTCAGAGGAAAAATTACTCGAAGTTTATGAACATACAAAGCATCTTGATGCACCAATCTATATTGGCTTAATGCCGCTTACTAGCAGTAAAAACGCTGAGTTCCTTCATAATGAAGTACCTGGAATCAAAATTGCGGATTCTATCCGCACCCGGATGGCCCAGTTGGGTGATGATCCGATTCAAGCTGCTAGAGAAGGAATTGCCATTACCAAGTCACTAATTGATACAGCTTTAGATTTATTTAACGGTATTTATTTAATTACACCATTTTTACGCTATGAATTAACTGCTGAATTGGCGTTATATACCCGTCAGCGTGCTAGTGAATTGAGGAGGAGCACCTATGCCGAAAACACCATTTACTGAACAACTCAAAAAACGAATCCTCGTGATGGACGGGGCAATGGGTACCATGATCCAGGAAGCAAATCTTACAGCGGAAGATTTTGGCGGCGAGCAGTATGAAGGCTGTAACGAAAACCTAGTCTTAACCGCCCCCTCTGTCATTGCCAATATTCATCGTGAATACCTAGAGGCTGGGGCAGATATTATTGAAACCAATACATTTGGGGCGACCAGCCTTGTTCTGGATGAATATGATTTAGGGTTTAAAGCCTATGAGATTAATAAAATCGCTGCCTTTCTTGCCGTTAAAGAAGCCTACAAACTTACAACCGATGAATGGCCGCGCTATGTGGCAGGCTCGATGGGCCCGACCACAAAAACATTAAGTGTAACAGGCGGCACGACCTTCGATGCACTTGCAGCATCCTATGAAGAACAAGCAATCGGCTTAATTGATGGAGGTGTGGATTTACTCCTCCTAGAAACAAGTCAAGATATGCTGAATGTAAAAGCAGGATTTGTTGGGATTGAAAGGGCGTTTGAAAAAACCGGTAAAACTCTGCCGCTGTTTATTTCAGGGACGATCGAGCCAATGGGTACAACGCTCGCAGGGCAGTCAATTGAATCGTTTTTTATTTCCGTTGAACATATGAATCCCGTTGCTGTGGGACTTAACTGTGCAACTGGGCCAGAATTTATGCAGGATCATGTCCGCTCGTTAGCAAATCTGGCGTCGACAGCTGTCAGCTGTTACCCAAATGCTGGTCTGCCTGATGAAGAAGGACATTATCATGAAACACCAGAGACTTTAGCCAAGAAGCTGTCTGATTTTGCCGCCCATGGCTGGCTTAATATTGTTGGCGGCTGCTGTGGTACCACGCCAGACCACATTAAGGCTATTGCCGAGGCAATGAAACAATATCAACCAAGGGAAGTCAAAACATCTACTGTTCATATGGTTTCGGGTATCGAGCCATTCATCTATGACGATCCGACTTTAAGACCGATTATGGTCGGCGAACGGACCAATGTCATTGGCTCTCGCAAATTCAAACGGTTAATCACCGAAGGGAAATTTGAGGAAGCGTCAGAGATTGCACGAGCCCAAGTCAAAGGCGGCGCGCATGTAATTGATCTTTGCCTCGCCGACCCTGACCGTGAAGAAATGGTTGATATGGAAAACTTCATAAAAGAAGTGGTTAAGAAAGTAAAGGCTCCCCTTGTGATCGATTCAACCGACGAAAAGGTCATCGAGAGAGCACTTAAATATTCACAAGGAAAAGCAATTATCAATTCGATTAACCTTGAAGATGGTGAAGAACGATTTGAAGCAGTTGTCCCATTAATCCATCGCTATGGTGCTGCTGTCGTTGTAGGCACCATTGATGAGGAAGGCATGGGAGTAACTGCGCAGCAAAAGCTAAAAATTGCCAAAAGGTCACATGATTTATTAGTGAACAAATATCATCTGAAGCCGCAGGATCTCATTTTTGATCCGCTCGTTTTTCCAGTTGGTACAGGTGATGAACAATATATTGGTTCCGCAAAGGCTACAGTAGAAGGCATCCGGTTAATCAAGGAGCAACTCCCGGAAGTACAAACAATTCTTGGAATTAGTAATGTCTCCTTCGGGCTCCCTCCTGTCGGTAGAGAAATTCTAAACTCTGTCTTCCTTTACCATTGCACCCAGGCTGGACTTGATTATGCTATTGTTAATACAGAAAAACTAGAACGGTTTGCATCTATTTCAAAAGAAGAAGTTCAATTAGCGGAGGCCCTCTTGTTTGATACAACAGATGAGTCTCTCGCTACATTCACTGAATTTTACCGCGGCAAAAAGAAAGAACCGAAAACAACCGTTCCAAATATGACCTTAGAAGAGAGACTCGCCTATTATGTGGTTGAAGGTACAAAAGAAGGCTTGCTGCCGGATCTAGACCTAGCGCTTGAAACGTATCCTGCCCCGCTTGATATTATTAATGGACCATTAATGGACGGGATGAAAGAGGTTGGCCGACTCTTTAACGACAACCAGCTCATCGTTGCTGAGGTTCTCCAGAGTGCTGAAGTAATGAAAGCAGCCGTTTCGCATTTAGAACCTCATATGGAAAAAGGCGATGTTTCTGCTACAAAAGGGAAAATCATTTTAGCTACCGTAAAAGGCGATGTTCATGATATCGGTAAAAACCTCGTCGATATTATTCTCAGCAATAATGGCTATGAAGTAATCGACCTTGGGATTAAGGTGAATCCAACTGACTTGGTTCAAGCCATTCTTAGAGAAAAACCAGACATGGTTGGTTTATCGGGTTTGCTCGTGAAATCTGCGCAGCAAATGGTGTTAACAGCACAGGATATGAAGGATTCCGGTATTGCTGTACCTATCCTCGTTGGCGGTGCGGCACTTTCTCGGAAATTCACAGATACGAAGATTTCCAAAGAATATGACGGCCTTGTCCTTTATGCAAAGGATGCAATGAATGGTTTAGCCCTTGCGAATCAATTGAATTCGGAAGAGGAAGTTCAGAAATTAATGCTTGAGAAAAATGAAAAGTTAGCCTCTTTAAATGTGCCGAGGGAGTATGAACGTCCATCCACTGTTTCCGTTGCCGTGAAACCGAAGCCAGCTGTATCGACAAAGGCTCCTGTATTTACGCCAATGGATACAAAGCGACATATCCTTAAATCGTATTCACTTTCTCATATCGAACCCTATATCAATATGCAAATGTTGATTGGCCACCATCTCGGTGTAAAAGGGAAAATCGCGAAGTTGCTAGCTGAGAAGGATGAAAAGGCTGTTAAGGTAAAAGAAGTGGTGGATCAATTACTAGCAAATGCTAGTGCAAACAATTGGATTACGCCTGCAGCTGTTTATCAATTTTTCCCAGCACAATCCGATGGGAATAAGGTCATTATTTATCATCCGGAAAATCCTGATCAAATTTTGGAAACCTTCGACTTCCCACGTCAGGAATCAGCACCAGGTCTTTGCTTAGCTGATTTTCTAAAGTCAGTTGATAGCGGAGAAAAGGACTATGTCGGCTTCTTCACCGTCACGGCTGGTAGAGGAATTCGTGAAAAGGCAGAACAATTTAAAGCGGAAGGACGCTTTTTGGAGTGCCATGCACTTCAATCATTGGCACTTGAAACGGCGGAAGGCTTCGCTGAATTAATTCACCGCCAAATGCGTGACCGTTGGGGCTTCCCAGATCCACTGGATTTTACAATGCAAGACAGGTTTTCCGCTAAATATCAAGGACAGCGTTTCTCGTTTGGCTACCCAGCGTGTCCAGAACTAGAAGATCAAAAGAAGCTGTTTAAGTTGATTCAACCGGAGGAGATCGGCATCCAATTAACAGATGGCTGTATGATGGAGCCAGAAGCATCTGTTTCTGCCATCGTATTTGCCCATCCGGAAGCTAGATATTTTAATGTGTTAAGATAAGGATTTTATATGAGATTCCGCGGAAGTTCGTCATTCCGCGGAATTTCTCTTTTTCCGTGAGCACCTCTTGTCGTTATTCCGCCAAAAGCGGATTGGATTCCGCCAAACTAAAACATGATTCCGCCAACTTTGTATTTAATTCCGCGAACCGGATTTACAGCCTTAAATCTGTGAACCTTTCTTGACATATTCCAACAAATCCACTATAGTTACCTAGGTAACTAATTAGTAATTTTTGAGGTGACCTACATAAATGAATAGCCACGAATTATTCCATACGCTGCATCAGCTATCACGCCATCTTACCAATAGACTCAATGAAGCATTAAAACCATTAGGGTTATACGGGTCACAATGGTCTGTCATTTTTGTTTTAAAAACCAAAGGCTCTTTAAGCCAAAAAGAACTTTGTGATTACTTATTTGTTGAGGCACCTCCAATGACCCGTACCATTCAACGGCTTGTTAAGCAAGGATACGTACGTCAGGTCCCCGGTAAAGACAAACGTGAGAAACTGATTCAATTAACAGATGTGGCGTTAAAGATGTTCCCCGAATGGGAAAGAAGAGTCTTTGAAACGAATCAGTCAATATTGAAGCATTTCCCAGAAACATCACAGGAAGAGCTTTTAAATTTGCAAAAAAGCTGGTTGCAACAGCTTTTATAAAAGGAGAGGATCATATGAATAAACCTAAATTATGGACGAAAAGTTTTATAAGTATTTCTTTAAGTAACTTCTTTCTATTTTTAACCTTTTATGTTTTACTCGTCACACTTCCTATTTATGCGATACAGGAGTTCCATAGCAATGCATCAGAAGCGGGATTGATGACAACGGTCTTTTTATTTTCTGCGATTATCTCCCGTCCTCTGGCTGGTCAATGGCTTGAAAAAGCTGGTCACAAAAAGGTGCTGCTTACCGCACTGATAATTTTCTCAGGCGCCTCCCTGTTATACTTTTTTCCAAAAACAATTATTGGTTTTCTTTTCATTCGTTTATTACACGGAATTGGTTTTGGCATGGCAACAACCGCTGCAGGGGCAATCGTGGCGGATCTCATTCCGACTTCACGCCGTGGTGAAGGCATGGGCTATTTTATTATGTCGACGAATATGGCGATGGTGCTAGGGCCATTTATCGGCTTAACGGCCATTCAGCAATGGGGAGCAAAAACCCTGTTTATCATCAGTGTCATTGTCGCGATTGGGGCCCTGATTACAGGTTTAAGTGTAAGGGTTAAAGAAATGGGGCAAGCAGACCACATGGTCGTCCATTCTGCGTTTTCATTTCGAAACTTTTTCGAAGTTTCCGCCATTCCTATCGCAATTGTCGGCTGCTTTCTTGCCATCGTTTATTCAGCGCTTCTTTCTTTCGTATCTGTATTTGCCACTGAAATACACCTTACCGAGATTTCTAGTCTTTTCTTTGTCGTCTATGCGATTGTTTTATTGATTTCAAGACCTTTTACTGGAAAATGGTTAGACCAGCATGGTCCCAATGTGATTGTCTATCCATCCATCGTATTGTTTGCCATTGGGATGTTTATTTTAAGTCAAAGCGGCAGCGCGGTCAGCTTTCTCCTTTCTGCAGGAATGATTGGTTTAGGCTGGGGAACACTTTTTCCAACCTTTCAAACCATCGCCATTCAAGATGCTGCGCCTAGAAAACGAGGGTTAGCTACAGCTACTTTCCTATCAATCTATGATATTGGGATTGCATTAGGCTCGTTTCTTTTAGGCTTAGCGGCCGCAAAAATGGATTATAGCTCGCTCTATTTCTTATGTTCATTCTACATTCTTTTGGGTATTGTTCTTTATTACTTTCTTCATACGCGAAAACAAGCATCGTTTAAGGAACATAAAACAGAGTTAAATAACGTTAACTCTTAATGCATGCCAACCCTTTTTAAAAATGGATAATTTAACTACAAGAACCATCAATCCGAAGCAGGAAATGATGGTTCTTTTTATTTTGCTGCCAGCACTAATCGTTGTTTGACGGTCTGCCATTAAGAAATATTTTCTAGGATGGGCAGTTGATTTTACATAAGTTTCTAATTACGCTAAGCTTAATCTAGCTTTAATTTTTTTAAAAAATGGAGGTTATTGATATGATTGACGTTCTAATTGTTGGTGCTGGGCCTACAGGAGCAAGTGCAGCCCTATTTACAGCTAAAGCTGGTAAGAAAACATTGGTTATTGATAATGATAAAACTGTGACCAAGCGTGCTTGGATTGAGAACCATTATGGTGTTGCAGAAATTACTGGACCTGACCTAGTTGAAACTGGTAAGAAACAAGCCAGCAAATTCGGTGCAGAAATTGTCCAAGCTACGGTTTCAAATATCAGTAAAACTGAAAGCGGTTTTAAAGTTGAAACCGGTCAAGGGGAATATGAGGCTAAACATGTTATCCTTGCCACTGGCATGTCTGTTGATCTAGCTGAAACAGCGGGTTTACAAACAAAGCCAGGTACAGAGCCAAGAATCAAGACTATTTTTGACGTAGATGCTGCTGGAAAAACAAATATTGACGGCATTTGGGCAGCAGGAACAGTTGCCGGTGTGAGTATGCATACCATTATTACTGCTGGTGACGGTGCCAAGGTGGCGATTAATGTTATTAGTGAAATAAACGGTGAACGTTATGTTGACCATGATGTTTTAAAAGCTTAAAAAAGGATACATAAAGGGGGAAGCCAGATGGCAGTAAAGAAAATGGACCATGTCGGCGTAATGGTAAATGACCTTAATGCCTCACTTCTTTTTTATCAAAAAGTGGTTGGGATGGAGCTAAAAGACCAATTTACGATTGCCAACGGTACGATAAATTTAGCCTTCCTTGGGTTCAATGGGTCAGACGAAACAGAATTAGAATTAGTGTATGGTGGAAATCCCGACCTTCCAACTGAAGGGAAAGTTAATCACGTTGCCTTTTTGGTGGACGATATAGAAGATGAATTCACGCGTTTAAAAGGTGTCAACGTAGTTTTCATTAGTGATGAGATCGTGACACTTCCGAACGGATATCGTAATTTCTTTGTGCAAGGACCCGATGGTGAAAAAGTCGAGTTTTTCCAAAGGTAAGTTAAATTTAAGAAAAGGGACTCAGCAGTTGAGTCCCTTTTCTTCATTGTGAGTACAAGATGCTTTTCACATAAAAATTGACAGTCTAAAACCTTCCTTTTAAAATTGGTTTAACTTGATTATCATTAGCTTTGGTAATCTTCCTAAATATTTTAAAACACATACAAGGAGCGGTTTCATACTTATCATTTTCTAGAGTAAGGGGAAATTTTATGATTAAAAAAGATACGAATCTTAAACCAGTTGTCGCTGGTTTACTGTTAGCGATTTTAATGGCAGCTATGGACAATACCATTGTAGCTACGGCGATGGCTACGATTGTAGCAGACCTCGGCGGCTTTGATAAATTTATATGGGTCACCTCTGCCTATATGGTAGCGGTAATGGCAGGAATGCCTATTTTCGGTAAGCTTTCCGATATGTACGGACGGAAACGCTTTTTTATTTTTGGACTCATCGTCTTTCTGATTGGCTCGGCATTATGCGGTATTGCCCAGAGCATCGTTCAATTAAGTATTTTCCGTGCCATTCAGGGGATCGGCGGCGGAGCCCTGATGCCGATTGCTTTTACGATTGTTTTTGATATTTTCCCACCTGAAAACCGCGGGAAAATGACCGGTTTGTTGGGGGCAGTTTTCGGAGCATCCAGCGTCTTAGGGCCGTTACTTGGGGCCTACATAACTGATTATATTAGTTGGCACTGGGTTTTCTATGTGAATGTGCCAATTGGTATTGTATCGATTTACTTAATTGTTCGTTATTATCATGAATCATTACAGCATTCCAAGCAAAAGGTTGATTGGCTTGGGGCGATAACACTGGTCATTTCGGTGGTGAGCTTAATGTTTGCCCTTGAGCTAGGCGGGAAAGAATATGCTTGGGATTCTACTCCAATCATCGCTTTGTTTGCAAGCTTCTTCGTCTTTTTTGTGGCCTTTTTCATTGCTGAAATAAAGGCTGCTGAACCGATTTTACCGCTTTGGCTCTTCAAAAGGCGCTTATTTGCCACCTCGCAAATCTTGTCCTTTTTATACGGCGGTACGTTTATTATTTTAACCGTGTTTATCCCAATCTTCGTTCAAGCGGTTTATGGTGGGTCGGCTAAGAATGCTGGATTGATTTTAACACCAATGATGCTCGGGTCTGTTGCAGGGAGTTCGGTGGGCGGTATTTTCTTGACGAAAACCTCCTACCGCAATTTGATGATTGTTTCGATTATTTCATACGTTCTTGGCATGTATTTCCTGGGTACCTTGACTGTCGATACAGCACGTTCCTTGCTGACGATTTATATGATTTTGGTTGGCTTCGGGGTTGGTTTTTCCTTTTCTTTATTACCAACTGCTTCTATGCACAATTTGGAGCCGCAATACCGCGGGACAGCCAACTCAACAAACTCATTTTTACGGTCATTTGGAATGACACTTGGGGTAACAATCTTTGGAAGCCTGCAAAACAATTTGTTTACGGATAAATTGAAAGATGCGTTTAAAGGCATGCAGGGTGCAGGAGATTTTAAAATGGGCGATCCCCGCCAAATTTTCCAAGCGAGTGAACGCTCAAAAATTCCAGATTTTATTTTAGATAAAATTGTTCATGCGATGTCGGATTCAATCACACATACCTTTTTACTAACATTGATTCCCATTGCGATTGCGGCGATTACAATCTTATTCATGGGCAATGCCCGGGTAAAAGTCAGTAAGAAACAGGTAAAAGGATAATAATTAAGCACTTGGGCGTTTTTATCCCAAGTGCTTATTTTTGTAATCTTATTCTGCAAACTTCCCGTCCATATAATCGCGATAGGCCTGGCGGATTTCTTCTTCGGTATTCATGACAAAAGGTCCCCTCGCAACGATTGGCTCATTCAGTGGTTTTCCTGCATATAACAACAAGCGAAGAGATTCCCTGGCGGTAATAGTAACTTCACTGGCTTGTCCCTCCTCGCCTTTTCCTAGCAGAAGCACATGGCCTTTTTCTGCCTCTGTCTTACTTTTTCCAAACTGACCTTTTCCTTCTAAAACATACATGAAGCCATTGTAGTCTCCCGGAAGATCCTGGATAACGGTTGCTCCTGGTTGTAAGTTGATTTCAACCATTGTCACCGGAACATAATTTTTCGTTGTCGATTGAATGCCGCCTGATGAACCGGAAAAGATTCTGATTAATACCCCATCCTCTTCGCGCACTGGCATGTCTTTGGCACGGAGATTTTGATAACGCGGTTCAGCCATTTTGTGCTCACGCGGCAGGTTCACCCATAGCTGCAAGGAATGAACGGTTTCTCCTTCAGCCGGGTCTTCGATATGGATCACGCCTTTTCCGGCTGTCATCCACTGGACATCACCAGGAATTAGCTCCCCCCATCCCGCTTTATTATCCTGATGCTCAAGTTTACCCTCAATCACATAAGTCACTGTTTCAATCCCACGATGCGGGTGGAAATCAAAGGTACCTTTTTTAAAAAAATCTTCTGCTAGAAATAGAAATGGATCTGACTCTTTCATTTGATTTGGATCCAAAACCATTCCCGCTGTATGTATTGGACTATTCTGGTGATGCTGCACCGTCCAAACACGGTCAATACCCCTTTGGAAAATTTCACTCATCCTTTGTATCCTGGTTACTAAAATCTATAAAAATCTACCCTTCGCCTCCGAACCAAGAAAAGAGACATACCGTGACGATTCTCACGTCATTCCATCAGGAAGGGAATTGAACCCTTGTCATGAACCTGCTGTTCAAGACACCCCGCGGTGCTCTGTTAGAGCCGGCGATTTGCAACAGACCATTCCTTCCATTGGTCAGCCTGCCGCAAAGATTGGATTTTAGTACCGAGACTACACCTCCTTGAATTGTAATTCCTGGTTCTTTATTATTAATGTTTTATGAATCACGTTCCATAGCTTCCAGCAATGATTTTCTTTGAATGTTTCTATATTTCTTAACAACATCCCCATATACTTCCGCCTTTGCCTGCCGTTTTTTGACTTTTTCTCGGATTCTTCCATTGACCCAAGAATGGAAATCAGTTTGGGCTTTACTAGCGTACGTACCTGGTTTAGGATTTCTTGCGGTATTTTTTCATCAAAACCAAGACCTCTTCTCCCAATAACAAAAGCAGCCGCTTCATGAACGGATAAGCCATATTTTTTACTATATTTAAACCGTCCAATGACAGATGTGTAAGCCGGGTTAACTTTTTTTATTTTAAACCCGAATTTAATTCCTCTTGAGATGATGGATTTTTGTATCTTTGTTTTTGCAAACGAATGGACAAGGCGATTGAATCGTTTATTCGTGTCATGATCTTGTTTTAATGTGATATCTTCTATAACCATAGCTCCCACGTTCCAAGTCAAAAGATACTGAATGATGTCTTTTGCGATTTCTCCTGAAATATTGGATCTGCGATTGCTTTTTACATATTCCATTTCATGACAATAAAAGGTTTTGGATTCTAATAAATTTCCCTGTTTCGTTAAAATAGACACCGCTACTCGATCAATGTTCACATCAATCCCCGCCACTCGATCAGACAGAATCATTTCATTCCAATTCAGTATGGAACCATGGACAACCTCATCGTAAGTGATATGGACATAGACCTTATTATTTTTCCGTTTTAACTCAATGGAATAGGGGCAATATTCCTCGAGATGTTTTTTCTTTGAGGTAACACCAACTTCATTAGGGAACACGATCTCAACTATTTCATTGAAAAATTTGTCGGGAACTAGAAGTTTGAATCGTAATCTTGGACTTTTTTTTCGCCCCGCAACTTGCAGTGGATTTGCCACTTCTAGATAAAATTGCTGCTCCATGTCATCGAATACGATTCGGGTATTCAAATTCCCCTTTTTAGACTTGTCACCACGAGAATAAAGAGCATTAGAACGTAAATCCTTCCAGTCATTTCTTGATATTTTCCCTTTTAAACGTTCATAAAAGTTCTTTTTTCCTCCAAAGACGACGGGAGGAATTGTCCGATCTTCCTGGTGATTTAATAAAATGGATTCCTTTACTTGAAGTTTTTCTAAGCGGGCGCTCAGTCCCTTTAAACATATCTCAAGGGGAACTTTTTTCGGCCTTTTCTTACCTGTCTGATAATCTTCTATTTTCTTGCAGGTCTTTTTAATTTTCCCTTGTACGCCTTCGATTCTTAAGGGGAGAAGTTCTTTTTGACTTGAGATGATGGCTTGGGCTTGCATCACGGCATCTTCAGCATATCTTTTGTTCAAATGAAAGAGGGCACTTACCGATTTAATTAATCTACCTGACTGTTCACCCTCTAATAGGCGATTAAAGGAATACCGCCATGCCGCACAAAAAACAGCCATTAATCGATTTAGTTTTTCAAGCTCTATGGCATTCCCATCATCAATAAGGCAAATTTTCGTTACCCTCATTCCATTCACCCCTTAAGAACAAATGTTCCGTGTTAATTATAGGGTTTTACTGGAAGGAAAGCAAGATAATAGTCTCCTTATCTTTGGTAGATTTTAATAATATTTTGTAGGTTCTTATAGATAATTTTAAGCAGTTGTATCCTCCCTTTGTAAATTATGATAATGGTATCGTTATAGAGATGTTTTATCAAATTTAAGGATTGATATGTGCAAAAATAGGATCCGCTCATTGAATACCGGGATTCGCCCATTGAAATATATTCAGAAAAATATTTTACAAAAATCGATAAAATTCGGCAGGAATTTCTATACTTCTACTAGAATTCATTCATAAATTGAGAGGAGTGTTAGTTTTGATAATAAAAGAACGGACAAAACCATTAATTATGCTTATATTAGAAGCTTTACTGCGGCGACTCCCCTACAGTCACCAAAAGTACCAACAAATTTTAGAAGAGCTTGGAAGGAGACAGGCCGGCTACCTTGGTGAGAAATCGCTCGATTACTATTATCGTGACCTTCCACAGCAGAAATATATGATCCTCCACGATTTAAACCTACCTGATGGTGACTACAACTGCCAAATTGATACCCTACTTCTAACACCTGAATTCGCCCTAACAATTGATGTGAAAAACATGGCTGGAAAATTAATATTTGATACTGAAAATGAACAGTTTATTCAAATCAACAATGGAAATGAAAAAGGTTTCCCCTATCCGATTGCTCAGGGAGAAAGACATCAAAAATACTTACAGAAACTTCTTGCTGAACATCATTTCCCTCCCGTTCCAGTTGAATATTTAGTGGTGATTAGTAATAGCTATACTACATATGCTGTTACAGGAAAAAATACCCACAAAGTTAAACCTCGAGTATGTAAGGCCGACGTCTTCTTAAACAAAATTACCCTTTTAGAGAAACAATATCCGAATCCGCTACTGACCGCTAAAGACCTCCGTAAGCTTTGCCGTCTCCTCGTGAAAAAGAATACCATTCCAACAAGCTTTGTATTGAATAAATATGGTATTCAGAAATGTGACCTGTTAACGGGTGTCCACTGCCCTACCCACTCTAATCATTCCCTTGTCCGTAAGAACCAAAAATGGTACTGTCCTGCCTGCGATACTTTTTCAAAGGATGCGCATATTAACGCACTGAATGATTATTTTCTGCTATTTGGTCCGACAATAACAAATAAGCAATTTCGGGAATTTGCTCATATAAAATCACATGATATTGCAAAAAGATTACTCAAATCCTGTAACCTTCTACATTCAGGGAATTACAGATTCCGTTCCTACTTTCCAAAGACCATCCCCTGGTATTAATGAACATAATTTCGAACTGAAATAGAGTTAAAATTTAAATTCGCTGATTGATTGGCCAAATTCGCTGATTGAAAGCTAAAATTCGCTGATTGACCACATAAATTCGCTGATAGAACGTAAATTTAATCAAATATAGCAAGAAATTTAGCTTATAAAAGCAAAAAGGACACCTAAATTAGGTGTCCTCTACCATAATATTGAGGAACGCGAGTATCTTTTTCAAAAAATGCCCCCTCGTTATACCTCGAGATCCTTTCCTTCTTCGACTACATGGAACAGAAGATGGGCTAGATGATGAATCGGGCCATATTCTTCCTCGTCCTCATCGTCTGGTTCCTCATTAAACTCCATGTCATTTAAGAATAGCGCCATAAATTCGTAAAAGTCCTTCAATTGGAAGGAATAGCAGCCAACTGGGTCTTCATTGTCTTCCTCATAATGCAATACCATATAAGAGAGGTCCCCGTCCTCATCTTCTGCATCAAAAAACACAAATAGACCAATGTTTGTGTCGAGCTCAAATAAATGCCTTGTTCCACCTTCCGTGGCTTTCGTAAAATCTTCTTGACTAAGTTTTTGAATCTGCATGCTATCTACATTATCTTCTTGATGGAATCCGACAACAAATGATTTCATGTTTTCCTCCTTCATTCTTTTCCGTAATAAAAAACACATGTCAATAGCATACCCTAATTCAAGCACGTTTCATTCCTAATCAGTTAAAAATAGGGAAAAAGGTGACATCATTAATCACACTGTTTCTCTTCCCCTTCAAAATGTTCATTTAATAGTGTATTTTCACTTGGAGCGAAATTAACTGACTGTAAACTCATTTTCGGTTCCAGTCCGTAAAGTTCGTCGACTGATTTCCCCTCATTTTTCTCACTTGGAGATTTTTCTTTTTTCATTTTTATCACCTCTTTCATAATAATATTTTCCTAGTATTGTCTGCCTTAATTTTAATTAACATTCCAATCCTCAAAAAAAAAACCCCTGATCAGTTCAGGGATTTTTGATAACGATCAGCCAATTGGCGGTTGAATGGGATGATATGCAGGGCCACCAGTTGAATAGGCCACGTCACTGCTTGATGTTGACACTTTCACATCCTTAGTTGAAGTAAAAAGAGCAATCAGTGAGATTGAAAACATTATGACAACAAACTTTTTCATAAAAATTGCCTCCTTGGCTTTAAGTTATTTTATTTAAATAAGTAACTGCATCAACAACCATACCCTTTTGATTGTAATAATCTGCAAGCATTTTATAAAAACAGGTTAGGTCATCACTATGTTCATTTTCCTCTTCAAAATAGGGAATTACCTTAGATTCCAAATATTTAAACGCTTTTGCTGGAGAGGCCATATGGAGGAGATAAAAGTCCGCCAAGAGTCTATATTTTTTAACCCCCAGCTCTTTTGACAGTAAGTTAACTTCTTGGAAGCAGTCTTTTGCTTTTTCGATGGAGTTAAGTGAATGGTGCAGCTCACCAATCGCATGTAATGTGACCAGATAGTGCTGATTTTTGTTTGGCTGCAAGGCCAAACTTTTTTGATAATAGTACAGAGCTTCCTTTGCATTCTTCATTTTAAATTGCAAATGGCCCATATTATGATAGATCTCGGGAAGTAATTTAACTTTCTTTAATAATTCTGCGTTACGGATTATGTGCTGAAAACACTCCTGTGCTTCCTCATATATATTGGAGTGGGTATAATTAATCCCGAGCAGCATAAGTGTGTGGAGAATTCGGATGAAGTTATGCTGATTCATGAATATTTGCAGGGCCATCTTACCAAAATGGATAGCATGTCCTGATTGCTCAAGTGAGCTTTTTACAAGTGATCGATGATAGAGAAATTCCCCACTTGATGCTTCATTATTATTTTCTGTATGTAAAACATCGAGGATTTCATCCGCATTTTGATATTGACCCTTCCACATTAAGAATATCGCATGATAGTATCGAAATAAATAATCTTCATGTTGGGAAAAATTTTTCTTTTGCTTATATAAAAGAGCTCTTTGATGCTCTGCATCTTCAACAAGTCCCTTAAATATAAGATATCTAAATTTATATAGCTCGTAGATATACATATATTTGGAGTATGGGATGAGGTGTTCTATTTTCACTAGTTTCTGATAATTTTCTTCTATTTCATCCCTTAGATAAAAATTAATCTTACCGTCTAGCCTTCTTAATAAGATCTTTATTTCTTCTTCTTTTTCCTCCATCTCTTCTAGGCTTATGTTTAGCCGCTTGAGTAACAGGGAAATTGTTTCTTCGTTTGCTTCTTTTGAATTGTTCTCAATTTTACTTAAATGCGGGACAGAGCAAATCCCTTTGGAAAGCTCAGCTTGTGTCATTCCTCTTTGAGTTCGATAGAATTTAATCAGAGCTCCAAATTCCATAATACCACCCAGCGTGCCTTTCCTTTTTACACTATTTTACAACAATTTATGTATTTCTTACAGATACTTTTCAGATTATTAAAAAAATAAGAATTTTAGTACCACTTAAAACTTGGGAAAATTTTTATAATATACAAAAAAACCAGCCCTCCGAAGGACTGGTAAATCTAAAAATATTTCTTTTTCCAAAAAACGAAGGCTGTTAAACTTGTTAAAAAAGCAGAGATTACTAGTGGTATTGCATAGGAATGAGTAGCATGCTGGAATGGGATATCAACGTTCATCCCATAAAAGCTCGCTACCATCGTTGGGAATGATAAAATAATTGTAATGGAAGTTAAGAATTTCATTACAATGTTTAAGTTATTAGAAATAATCGATGCAAAGGCATTCATCATACCTGTTAAGATCGAGCGATAGGTTTCGGCCATTTCAATCGCCTGTGTTTTTTCAATAATCACATCTTCTAATAAGTCCTTGTCTTCTTCATACATTTTTAAATAGTTAAAGCGTAAAATTTTATCGAGGACAACCTTATTTGACTTTAACGAGGTCGTAAAATAAACCAAACTTTTCTCTAAAGCCAGAAAGGCGAATAGCTCTTTATTTTTCAACGATTGATGAACAACGCGTTCAATTTCATTTGTTTTCTTGTTAATTTGCTTTAAGTACCGAAGATAATAAGAAGAGATGACAAACAGAATTTGCAACGCAAAGCGTGTCTTTTTAAACGTAAAAAACTCTTTCACTCTGTTTTTCCGAAATTCTTCTAAAATCGGTGTATCTTTTAAGGAAACGGTAATGATACATTCGTCCGTAAGAATTATACCGATTGGAATGGTTTCATAACCAGCAAAACCATCTTCATCATGAACAATGTAGGGAAAATCGACAATGATATAGACCCGGCCATCATCACGTTCAATCCTCGGGCGTTCTTCATCATCCAGGGCATCTTTGATGATATCCACATCCACTTGAGCATCCATTGATACCTTATTAATTTCTTCTTGTGTTGGGGCATACATATTGACCCAGCAGCCTTTTGAGATTACATCTACTTGTTCTAAAACTTTTGTCTCCGTGCTTTTAAAAATTTCCAGCATGACTTAACCTCCTCACTCAATTTGTTTGAGGAAGCCAACAACCTTTTCTAGAGTTGATATTCTTGATATTCAATTCAATCCATTCAAAGATAACATTGACTTCCCCTCGCCTACTTGGGTCCGGGTCTACGGAATAACTCAAAAATATCAACTCCCTCTAACCTTATATATATCCTTTCCTATCATAAACCCTAATCATCGAAAGTTCAAAGGAGTTTTTTTGGAATTATTCATCTTTCTCAAAATAGGGATTTAAATGAATTAAAACTTCCTGAATGTTATCAAATTTATCCATCAATTTTTGTTTGATGGTTTTTGCGAGGTCATGCCCCTCCTTGATCGTTTTATAGTGATCAATCGCTATACGTAAATCAACCAATACATAATGACCAAGTTCTCTTGCTCTAATCCGGTCAATTCGTTTTACCTCTTGGAACTCGTTAACAACCGCGATGTATTCCTGAAGTGTCTCTGTATTAATATTACGTTCGAGTAAGATGTCAAATGCCTCTGTTAACATTTCCTTCGCTATTTTAAAAATTAAGTAGGCGACAAAAATACTGGCTGCCTTATCTCCGTAAAGTAAAAAATGGATATCGAACCGATTCCCCGCTATTGAAAGGAGAACCCCTATTGCAGCAGCAATTGATGCGACAATATCTGCTTTATGGTCAAAGGCAATTGCCTCAATGGCTTTACTCTTATTCTGTTTCGCAACCTTTAATGAACTGCGGTATAAAATAACCTTGGTTACATATGAAAATAGGGCAACCCACATCGCTAGAAAACTGGGTGATTCCACTTTATGAAAGAAACCGCTAATGCCTTCGTAAACCACATAAATGGCGACGAGAAAAAGCAATATACCAATAATGCCTGAAACAATGACTTCGGCCTTCCCATGTCCATAAGGATGTTCATTATCGGCAGGCTTATTAGCAATTTTAATCACTAACAGCACAATGACAGATGCAAAAACATCTGCGGCTGAGTGGATTCCATCTGCAAAGACCGCGTCACTATGTCCATACCAACCAATGACTATTTTGCCTAATGTAAGAATAATGTTACTGATTACACTGATCCAGGCTACTTTTTTAGCCAGAGTTTCTCTCATCTCCATAAGTAAACCACCTTTAAAATTACCTCTAGAAATCATAGCAAACGTAACCTAGATGGGTCTAGAGAAAAAGTCTTGCCTGCTTCAAGCTATGTTGGGCATACACAAAATCATAATCCTTCTTCACCTTGACTATCCTCTTTTACCATTTCGATCTCTTCAACAACAGAAATTTTATTGATTTGGTCATGCAGAAAATGAAAAGCTTCGTCTAACTTTTCCCGAGATGGGAATTCATTTTTTTCGTTCATAATGTAACCTCCATTTGAGATTTATTTTTTATTGGGAGTAATCCTGTCAAAAAAAGAAAAAAATACCCTTGTATCAAACACGAAAAGGGAGGAATTAAGATGGACAATAAGAATCAGAAAGCTAATCCAAAGAAAGAATTGGCAGGTAGTTTCTATCATCCAAGTTATTATCAAGAATCAGATGACCTTTCTGCCGGGCTTGCCACTACACATGAGCAAGCTAGTGACACGTATACAGAAGGTGAAATTGGCGCAGTGATTGATGATGTAAACGGTAAGGATATCCCCATTCCACAAAAAGGCTATGATAAACAATAAAATTAGAGAAAACAGCTCTCACTTGAAAGCTGTTTTCTTTTTTTAACCCATCATTTATCATCATGATCAACGTAAGGGTCGTGTTCAAATGCAGGTAAATCCCCAAAGCTTGTCATGATTCCTTCCTCATCAAGGGCATCTTCATATTTTTCATGCTGAGGGTTTGGATAAACCTTGATTTCATTACCATACATGTCATTTCCAACGAAATTTTCATAGTCCTCGACATAGCCAATGTTTTCGTCTGCTTCAGAATAGATATCAGTATAACTATCCTGTGGGAAGGCTAAATCAGATGGAGTTTCGGATGTTCCCCATGCTGCAACTGTCTGCCAAGAATCTTCGGCATCATATGCAACATTCTCATCTTTTTCATCCATATCAAACTTACCAAATGGCGGCATCCAAACGCCTTCTTCAACTGGTCGTTTGCGTGAAGTAACCTGATCGGGGCTGTGCTCGATACAATAGGTTGTATTTGGCAAAGCCTCTAAACGTTCTAACGGTATTTCCTTTCCGCATACCTCACAGTTTCCATACGTTCCATTTTCCATTGCTTCTAATGCATGATTTATGTTTCTTAGTTCAAATTGATAATGTTCATTTAAAGCAATATCTTTCTCCCGTTCATATAATTCGGTTCCTTCATCGGCTGGATGGTTATCAATGCTGGATAACTCCCCCATTGACTCATGAAAATGACCTCTTTCTAATCCAAAATGATCATTTTGTTCTAAATGCCCTTCCACTTCACTCTTTTCCTGTAACAACTGTAACCGTAACTCAGCTAGCTGCTGTGTCGATAACATGTGATAAACCCCTTTCAATGAAAAGCGCAATTATTTATTACTCGATCTATTTCACCATTTATTGTTTTTATTTTTTTCGTTCTCCTATATTTTCATTTTTTTCGTGGTTGATTATGTAATGAAAATTTAATTCCATCAAAAACCTAACTAATGCATCAATTTTTAACTGAATAAGAATTGAACAGGCGAGTATCTTAATAAATATCAATTAGGAGAAAAGAGGAGATAATGTGGTTAATGAAAACTTTGATAAATTCAGACAAGAGCAAAAGGAACATCAAGCAGTATATTTAGGCGGTAACAAAACGCAAAAGCCAGGACTTAATGATCCGGAATATAATAATCAAGAAGATACCGACAAATCACCAGGAGCAACCGGACGGGATATTTAGTTAAAGGAGAATTTCAATGAATAAATCTAAAGCCGGTGCGGGCGAAAAAAACGACATGAAATGGTGGCAGCTTTCCTTATTTGGAGTGGGTTGCACAATTGGGACAGGTTTTTTCCTTGGCTCTGGTTTAGCAATTAAGATGACTGGCCCATCTATTTTAGCTGCGTTTATGATTGCTGCCCTTGGTACCTATTTTGTCTATGATGCTCTGTCAAAGATGACTTCCCAAGAGCCGCTTAAGGGCGGTTTTAGGTCGTATGCCAAGAAAGCATATGGAAGATGGGCAGGATTTAGCAGCGGCTGGGTTTACTGGTCCTCAGAGGTGCTAATCATGGGAAGCCAAATGACGGCTCTCTCCATTTTTTCTCGTTTCTGGCTTCCAAAAATACCTTTATGGATTTTCGCCACAATATACGCTGTTTTAGGATTAGCCGTTATTTTAATTGGAGTAAAAGTTTTAAACAAGCTCGAAAATATTCTTGCCATCTTAAAAATCTCAGCAATACTAATGTTTATCGTTATCGCTTTGCTAGCCATTTTTGGGGTCATTAATGGGGATCGCCCGATTCAGTACCCGAATAGTAAAAGCGAAATCCTTCCACATGGATTTAAAGGTTTGTGGTCGGCTGTAATATTTGCTTTCTATGCCTTCGGGGGAATAGAAATCTTAGGTTTAATGGCAACAAATTTAAAAGATCCAAAAGAGGCTCCAAAAGCAGGAAAAGTGATGTTGTTTACGCTGATGGTTATTTATGTTATTTCGATCGGCCTAGCGGTCATCATCGTTTCATGGAATCAATTTAATACAAAGGAAAGTACATTTGTGGTTGCCTTAGATGCTTACCATCTAACTTTTGTTCCGCATTTATTTAATGCAGCATTAATTATAGCAGGGTTTTCGACAATGACCGCTTCTCTTTATGGCGTTACAAGCGTTCTTGTTACCCTTGGAGAAGAAGGCGATGCACCTGCAAGTTTTTCAAAACAAGGGAAATTAAAGGTTCCCCTCCCTGCACTCCTAGTTACAATGCTTGGAATTACTGCTTCGATTGTATCCGCGCTGGTACTGCCAGATCAAATTTATGAGTGGGTGACAACAGGAGCAGCATTAATGCTACTTTATAATTGGCTCTTTATCCTTGCATCCTCCAGAAAAATCTTAGAGTTAAAGCTGAAAGAAAAAATCATGTATTCAATTGGTGCTCTATTTATTTTAATTGCTGTCAGTGGAACACTTTTTCACAAAACAAGCAGACCCGGCTTTTTTATAAGCTTAGCCTTTCTTGTGATTATTGGAGCAATTACCTTAATCATGTCGTTCAAATGGAAAAAGTCTAAGAAAAAAGTACTGAGCCCTTGGCCAACCGCATAAAAAATCCAGCGAGTTTTTTCGCTGGATTTTTTTGTTATCCAAGTAAAATATTAAAGGCTTGCATGCCAAAATAAATCCCAAAGCCAATCAATGAAAGACCAGATAGGCAGGAAATGACTACAAGTAAATGGGCTGTTAAAAATTGTCTGAAGCTGCTAGCGACACTTGCCATCGCAATATCCCAGATTAAAAGTCCAATAAAAATTGCACTGCTATAAATCACTAATTGACCAGTATTATAGGTTGCAGCTGTTTTGGCAAGAACAGACCCATAAATACCTAACCAAAAAAGAATGGTTAACGGATTGGATATCGACATTAGGAACCCAGAAAAAAAAGATTTGATTAGCGGTTCCTTCCCTCTGGAATGCTCTAAATTAATCTTGCCAGCATTCATAAAGGTTTCTATGCCTGTATACATCAGTACAAAACAACCAAAAAACCAGAGAAAGGTTTGCATAAATGCAGTCTCAAGAAATTGGACAACTCCTATGTAAACAACAAACATATATATGCCATCTGCGACAACTGCCCCTACTCCAATAAGCCACGAGTTCATAAAACCGTTTCTTATGCCTCTGTCTATTTGCGCGGCATTAATCGGTCCAATAGGAGCCGCTAGTGACAATCCTAAAAGTATGTAGCTCAAAAATACATTCATCCATATCTCTCCCCTAATAAATGAGTAGAAGCTTGTCTATCCATTTTTATTCAGAGAAATAGGTTTGTACGACAAAAAAATAAAATGAGCTTACTAATAATTCAGGAAAACTATCACGCAGTTTTTAGATTTTTGAAGACAAAATACTTTTGTCCAAGATAATTTGCTATTGTATACAAAGTACTGCCTAATAGAACGGAAGCACTTTCCTTAATAGACGTGCTAAGAAGAACAAATTGACTTGCCAGCTCGACCAATTTCTCACTACAGAAATAGGCGGAAAAATAACAAATAAAAAGAAGCGCGAAAAACCTGGGCAGACCTCTATGAAAGGAAACATTACTTTTAAAAGTAAACGTCCGATTTAATAAAAAGCTTACACATGCCCCGATCGCATTTCCTGCAAATGTGGATGTCCAGTAGGATAAGCCCACAACGTTAAGAAGAAAGAACATAAAAGTCAAACCAATAATTGTATTTACAATGCCTACAAGGAGAAATCGAACAAGTGAGTTAGTTGTTGGTTTCAGATATTTGTCTAAGGTCAAGATTATAAAACTCATCCTCTACTGTTGGATTAAGCAAATGGTGCCTTGGTTTTGCCAGATTAAAGGAATCGATATCAACAATATACTTTGGACGCTGTTTTGATTCTTTATAAATTTTCCCTACATACTCGCCAATCAATCCGATTGCAATTAACTGCAAGCCGCCAATAAGCCAAATCGAAGTAATCAGTGACGTCCAGCCCGTCTCGGTATTCCCAAAAAACTTTAGCGTTAAAAAATAGACTCCAAAGAATAGACTAAAGAAAAAAGAAACCAAACCGATGATTAACACAAAGCGAATCGGCGAAACAGAAAAGGAGGTAATTCCGTCAAAAGCAAAGGCGAGCATCTTTTTTAAAGGATACTTCGTTTCACCCGCTTGTCTCTCTAGCCTGTCATAATAAACTATATCTGAGCGAAAGCCGAGGAGAGGAACAATCCCCCGTAAAAATAAATTGACTTCGCTAAATCGTTCTAATTCTTGCACAGCTCTTTTACTCATTAATCGGAAATCGGCATGATTATAAACGAGGTCAACCCCCATCTTTTCCATGATCTTATAAAATCCTTGGGCAGTACTTCGTTTGAAGAGAGTATCCGTGTCACGCCCCTTCCTTACACCGTAAACAATTTCACACCCTTCATGAAACTTCAGGACAAACTCACGGATTACATTGATATCATCCTGTAAATCTGCATCAATGGATACAACGCAATCAGAAAGATCCTTTGCTGTAAATAAACCAGCAAGTAATGCATTTTGGTGACCTACATTTCTGGATAATTTTAAGCCCCGTACAAATTCATTTCTTAATCCCTCTTTATAAATCAATTCCCATGTTCGATCCTGACTTCCATCATCGACAAACAAGATCTTGCTTTGTTTAGAAACAAGCCTATCGTTAATCAGCTCCTTCACCAATTGCTGGAGCTCAGCAATGGTCAAAGGTAAAACCTCCTCCTCGTTATAGCAAGGCACAACAATTGTAAGAACTGGTTCCATCATCTGTTTAAAACCCCCGCTGTCTACAAAGTCTTGTATAGATATATTTTCCATGCTGATGTTTTCGATTCGAAGACTTTTATTAGCAATAATTGATTTTCCTTTGCGTTATCGATAGGCAGCGCCGAAAAAATAAAGCGGCCTCCCATTTTTTTAAAAACACCCGTATTCAGTTCTAAATGTTTCAAATGACGTTTAGAATCTTTTTTGATCATATAATGTTTTCCAAGCTGTGCGGTAAAAATGTAACAACGGCCTCCCCATTTATCAAAATAGGTGCGAACCTTTTTATTTTTAGCCAATTCCCTTTCAATTATTTTCCTAAACTGACGTTTATAGGTTAATGGATAAAAATTATTATAGGTATCCAGTGTGTAAAACCCGTTATATTGAGAGATGGCTGGGTGTATTCCTATACTGGCAACACGATATTCTTCCTTTGGAAGTGCGATATATTCCTCTATTTCATGGAACATTTCCTCAGCAAAAAATGCTTTGACAGTAGGCTTTTCCCGATAAATGATTTCATCATTAAATAGGAATAAAAAGAGGAGTTGCAGGACGGCATACCATTTTGCGGCTTTAACCCACCCCTGCCCTTGAAGAGTAAGGACTTTTAATGCAAGGGCAAAGCCTGCATAAATGACCATCGGTCGTAAAAAGTGATAGCGGGCGAAATTAAAGGTAGCCAAAAAATGGAATCGGTTGACTATAGGCGCCCATCCTTCATAAAACCAAAAAGCATACCAGATCGATAGCAAAATATTTAGAGCGAATAAAAAAACAAATAGGCTCTCCTGCTTCCAAAGTTTTTTCCTGAAGACAAACCATATGGCGGTAAAGGTTGCAGGTAAAATAAACAGCGTATGAACCGTCATCACATGGGTATGTCCGAGCAGGTAATTTTTTATGGTAAGCCTGATCGCTCTCCAAAAAGGCAAGGTGGCATGAAGATACTCGTCCCGACTATTCGGTTCATCAATTAATAGAAATGAAAAAATGAGCCGATATTCAACGAACATAAAAATGACGGTCATATAAATAATCGCTGCCCAAAAACGAAGGTTCCATCCCTTCCCACTTAAACCATCAGTTACCCAAAAGAACCCGATCGCAGTTAAAAAAAAGAAAAATCCTAAAACAATGCTTGCATAAAAAGGTATGAGGGTGAGCACCAATAAATCCGACCAAGCTCCCTCTCCTTTGCGAATGTTAAGAAGTGCCCAAAGTGCAAGCGGCATCCCCAACGTACTCAACATCCCAGACGGCCAAAAAGGCGTCAGGGCAAAGGCAAGAGCGGTTCCAATTTGTAAAAACAGCCATTTCTCCCCAGGTAAAAAGTGTTTTTTTAAGAGCCAATACATGCCAAAAAAAGCTACGATTCTTGTCAGGGCTTGGCTTAAACCATAGGCAATCATTGTTGGAAAAAGGGCGTAGAGCCAGACAATGATACTATATTCAGTCCCAAAGGCATTTCTCGATAATTGTCCATTGATGATTTGGGGAATCTTCGCATCAACAGGGCCGAACATTTCTCCACTCCTCGTTAAAACCTTATACCAAGCCAGGTTCGAATCAAGATTATCATGAACACGTATATGCGCATCTTCCTGGAGAATAAATAGTGGAGAAAGATAGACCGCTATAACAAGCAGAGCAAAGATGATGAATCTTTGCTCTTTTTTGGTTTTAATAAGCACTCTTCTTCACCTCATAGGTCAAAACTTAAAAAGGACAATTCCGTTTTAACGTTTGCCTATCTGGAAAATATTATTCCCATTTGACAAAAATAAACCTTCCGGGTTACCGGAAGGTTTTATGTTGTGGACATGAATTATTGTTTTCGAAAATTATAATAGACATTTAATAGAGAATCGAGTTTCTGGCTGCATTGTACTACATTTGGATTAGAAAAACCGTAAAGATGCGCTAATTCAACCATTTCTGACCTTGTTTTTTCAATTTTTGATAGTAGCGTATTCAAACCAATCCTCATGAAACCAACCCTCTTTCGATGTTGTAAATATATTAATGTTAATAACCATAATTTATAAGTTTTAAGCATTAAATACAAGTAGATTAGAGAAAAATATTCGTATCTTTTGTGAACATTGACCTATTTTTAAAATTATCAAGTAGTCCTATTAGATCGATTCTTTTTCGTCAATAATAGGAATAACTGTTTCAGCAACAAATCTAAGTGATGGAGCTAGATCACGAGAAAAGAGGTGACATTCGTGCCGAACAGAGTATATATCAGTTTCTTGCGTTTACCGCTCCTCGTTCGAATTCTATTAATTGCGTTGCTAGTGTTTCTCTCATTTGGAATATCCATTCATTTATTAGAACCTGATACGTTTCCAACCATTTTCGATGGCATTTGGTGGGCCATTATTACTGCATCAACAGTCGGATATGGCGATTATGTACCACATTCCTTCTTAGGCAGACTAACAGCGTTAATTTTAATACTGTTAGGTGTTGGATTTGTTTCTTCCTATTTTGGAACATTGGCAGCCGCTGCCGTTACGAAACAAGATGCCTTTTCCGAAGGGAGAATTCCTTTTAAAGGCGAGGGCCATATCATTATTATCGGTTGGAATGAACGGTCAAAAGAGTTAATAAGTAAGCTTACCCACACGAAATTCGCACAAATGATTGTTTTAATAGATGAAACACTTGAAGCAAACCCAGTGAAATCACGGTTTGTCCACTTTATCCAAGGGAAAGGCCATGTCGATGAAACGATCATCAAAAGTGATATCACTCGAGCGGAGAAGGTGCTGATTACTGCTGACAGAGGAAACGATGAACTCCAAGCAGATATGAACAGTATTCTTACCTTACTAACGATAAAAGGGATATGTGCTCAAGTAAAATGTATCGTTGAAATATTAACGGCTGAGCAAGTGGTCAACGCCTTTAGAGCTGGTGCCGACGAAGTCATACAATCCAATAAACTGACATGTGTTTTTATGGTTAACAGCCTGCACTCGAATGGGAATGGACTCTTATCAAACATTGTTCATGAGTTACAGGAAAGTCGATTGTCCTCCTATCGAGCCGAGGAACAGGAGATTGGAAAGCCCTTCAGCGATGTTTGCCATATCCTTTTAAAAAAGGGCTTCCTTTTGATTGGGATTCAAAGAGGGGATGAAACCTTGCTGAATCCATCCCACTCCTTGCCAATCGAAGAAAATGATCAACTGTTAATTTTTAAATAGCCTAATCAGCTAGGAGCAGCATTTCCAATTCCTGTACCAATGCTTTCCCTTCATCGATATATGCTTGTGGAAAGCTAGCATCCTTATCGATAGGCTCTTGAAACTGATTGATGGTTCCAGAAAAGGTGCCTGTTCCTGCTTCGTCATCTAGTTCTGCCTCAAATAGGTGCGACAATAGAAACGGTCGTCCTAGCTTAACGGTACAATTATTAGCATCAAGCTGCCCGTCGACTGCTTGAAAGGGCAAGCGCAAGAACTGATAGCCTTCTTCTTCTTCACCATTAATTTTATAATCAAATGCACCATGATCATAATCCCAGTTCCCGCCAATCGTATAGCCGATTGGTTTTAGTTTTTTTTCAAGCTTATACAAATCAAACTGCTTACCTTCCACCTTTGATGGTACCTCAATCATAAAAATTTACCCCCTAATCATCGATACAATTAGTTTCTCCAAATCAGGTAAATTTCAATAAAAAAAAGAGAACTGATTTATTCACTATCAGTTCTCTTTCTGGTTTATTATAATCGGTTTTCTAATTCTGCCTTTTTCTCTTCATATCCCGGTTTTCCTAAGAGAGCAAACATATTTACTTTATAGGCTTCTACCCCTGGCTGATCGAAAGGATTTACACCCAGTAAGTAGCCGCTCATCGCGCAGGCCTTTTCAAAGAAATAAACAAGGTAGCCTAATGTATATTCATCCATTGCTGGAATATTTACAATTAAGTTCGGCACACCGCCATCTGTGTGGGCAAGCATGGTCCCTTGAAATGCCTTATTATTAACAAAGTCAACCGTTTGACCAGCGAGGTAATTCAGCCCATCTAAGTCATTCTCGACAGCTTCAATTTTCAACTCGTGGCGCGGCTTGTCGACCTTAATAATGGTTTCAAATAAATCACGACGACCTTCTTGAACATATTGTCCAAGCGAGTGAAGATCCGTTGAAAAATTTGCTGAAGATGGATAAATACCTTTTTGGTCTTTCCCTTCACTTTCTCCAAATAACTGCTTCCACCACTCTGAAAAATACTGTAGTCCTGGCTCATAATTAATCAGCATTTCAATCGTCTTGCCTTTATTATACAGCACATTTCTAACGACAGCGTATTGGTAGGCAGCATTATCTTCGAGTTCAGAATGACCAAAGTCGGTTTGTGCTTGTGCGGCGCCCTCCATTATTTTTTCAATGTTTGCTCCGCTTACTGCTATCGGAAGCAGCCCTACTGCTGTTAGGACAGAATAACGGCCGCCAATATCATCGGCGATCACAAATGTCTCGTAGCCCTCTTCTGTTGCTAAAGTTTTAAGAGCACCTCTTGCTTTGTCCGTTGTTGCATAGATTCGTTTGCGCGCCTCATCTTGACCATATTTTTCTTCAAGAAGCTTACGGAAAATGCGGAAAGCAATTGCTGGTTCGGTTGTCGTTCCCGATTTGGAAATAACATTAATAGAGAAGTCCTTTCCGTCGAGGACGTCGATTAGATCTCTCATGTAAGTAGAACTGATATTATTACCAACAAATATTACTTGAGGTGTCTTTCGTTTTTCTTTTGACAATGCATTGTAAAAACTATGCTGGAGCATTTCGATCGCAGCTCTTGCTCCAAGGTATGAACCACCGATTCCAATGACAAGAAGTACATCAGAATCAGCTTTGATTTTTTCAGCTGATTTTTGTATGCGTGAAAACTCTTCCTTGTCATAGTTGGTTGGAAGTTCAATCCACCCTAAAAAGTCACTGCCTGCACCTGTTTGCTCATGTAGAGAATGATGAGCAACTTTTACAGCATCTCGTAAATATGTAAGTTCATGTTCTCCGAAAAAGCTTAATGCTTTTGAGTAATCAAAACGAACGTGTGTCATGCATGATCCTCCAAAAATTTATTTTTCACTAACCACTTTATCGAATGATGAGATGATTATCAAGGAAGGTCACTTCATGTAAGCGCACCCAATTTCGACAAATTTCTTCACAATCGATATATTATAGTGATGCACGATAAATAGCCAATACATCCTCACGGTTTAACTTAGTAAAGTTTCCAAATTCTCCGTTTTCCATCGCTCTGTCCGCCATTAACTCAAGCTTCGAATCGTCAATGTCATAATCGGCTAACCGTGAAGGTGCTTCGATGCTATTCCAGAATTCACGTAACTTTTGAATGCCTTCAAGCCCTGCCTCTTCGGCACTCCTGCCTTCAGGATTAACCCCAAACACCCGAACAGCAAGCTGCTTAAAACGTTCCGGCTTCACCGCTAAATTATGGCGCATCCAGTGCGGGAATAGGATGGCAAGACCCCCGCCATGTGGGATATCATAGACTGCTGATACAGCGTGTTCAAGATTGTGAGTAGCCCAATCGCCGCGATATCCCATATTCAAGATGCCATTGAGAGCCATTGTACCGCAATAAAGGATTGTTGCCCGGTGTTGATAATTTTCTAGGTCTGAGACCAATTTTGGCGCGGTTTCCATTACAGTAATAAGCAGTGATTCACACATGCGATCTTGAAAGTCTGTATTTTCTTCTAAGTGAAAATAGTGTTCAAGGACATGTGACATCATATCGACCATTCCATATATCGTTTGATTCCTAGGAACCGTAAATGTATTAACTGGGTCTAATATCGAGAATTTAGGGTAAGTTACTGGACTTCCCCAGCCATATTTTTCATTTGTTTCCCAATTAGTAATGACGGAACCTGGATTCATTTCTGAGCCTGTTGCCGCAAGTGTTAAGACGGTTCCAAAAGGAAGTGCATCTTTTGCAAGCGCCTTTTTAACGACTAAATCCCAAGCATCCCCATCATGCTTCGCTCCCGCTGCAATTAGTTTTGTACAATCAATGACACTGCCGCCGCCAACTGCCAGCAAGAATTCAATCCCCTCTTGTTTACAAATTTCTACCCCTTTTCGTGCGGTAGTTATCCGTGGATTCGGTTCCACTCCCGGGAGTTCAAAAACCTCAGCACCGATTTCAGCTAATAGGCTAATAACATTTTCATACAAGCCACTTCGTTTGATACTGCCGCCGCCATAGACGAGTAAAACTTTTTTACCATAACGAGGTACTTCTGTTTTTAATTGTTCCAACTCACCTTTTCCAAAAATTAATTTGGTTGGATTCAAAAATGTAAAATTTTCCAAAATAAAACACCACCCTTTACCTTTTCCATTATTAGTTATTATGGTTCAATATGCAAAAAAACTAGCTAAGTTCTAGACAAAAAAATCCTTGCATATTGAATAATGCAAGGATTTTTTTTATACCCATCCTCTAAACAGGGAGGCCTCCGCCATTTTTCTTACACCAACCATATATGCGGCTAATCGCATATTGACGTTGCTAGTTTGCGAAAGATGATAAATATCATGAAACGATTTGATAAGCTTGGTACGTAATTTAACCTCCACCTCATCTTCATTCCAATATAACCCCTGCTTATTTTGAACCCATTCAAAATAGGAGACTGTAACTCCTCCAGCACCTGCCAAAACATCTGGAACGAGCAGAATCCCTCGTTCTGTAAGAATATTCGTTGCCTCCAGCGTCGTCGGTCCATTTGCCGCTTCTACGACAATTCCTGCTTTGATGTTAGAGGCATTTTCAGCTGTAATCTGATTTGAAATCGCTGCAGGGACCAACACATCACATTCCTGCTCTAGTAATTCTTTATTGGTGATTGTCCCCTCAAAAAGCGAAGTCACCGTACCAAAGCTGTCCCGGCGGTCCAAGAGATAATTAATATTTAGACCATCCGGGTTATAGAGGGCACCATAAACATCGGATATACCCACCACGATTGCTCCCGCATCATGCATAAATTTAGCGATATAGCTGCCAGCATTTCCAAATCCTTGGACAATCACACGGGCTCCTTTTACCTTCATTCCGCGTTTTTTGGCCGCTTCTTCAATACAAATGGTTACTCCCTTTGCCCCAGCCTTTTCCCGCCCTTCAGAACCTCCAAGTACAAGTGGCTTGCCTGTAATAAAACCGGAAGAGCCAAATTGGCGAAGTCGGCTGTATTCATCCATCATCCAGGCCATAATCTGAGAATTTGTATACATATCGGGTGCCGGAATATCCTTTGTAGGTCCGACAATTTGACTGATCGCACGCACATAACCTCTGCTTAACCGCTCAAGCTCACCAAATGACATCGTTCGGGGGTTACAAAGAATCGCTCCTTTTCCCCCGCCAAAAGGCAAGTCAGCAATTCCGCATTTTAAACTCATCCACATCGATAATGCCTTTACTTCATTAGCAGTCACTTTAGGATGAAAGCGGACACCACCCATGGTCGGTCCAACCGCATCATTATGCTGTGCCCTAAACCCACTAAAAATTTTTGTAGAACCATCATCCATCCGAACAGGAATTCTAACATCGGACATTCTTAACGGTTCTTTTAATAATTCGTACATTTCTTGGTTATAGCCTATTTTTTTTAATGCATCATGAATAACAATCTGTGTTGATGTGAGTAGGTTCAATTTCTCTATATCCTTTTCATCTTCACTACTCGTTACATCATAAATCCCCATTTTGGCACCCCTAATTAGTAGTCCATTATCCTAGAACGTTGTTTATCCTTTCTATCGCCCAATCCAATTCCTCTTTACTGATAATCAGCGGCGGCGCAAAACGAATCACCGTGTCATGTGTCTCCTTACACAGTAGACCTTGGTCCTTTAATTGTTCACAATATTTTCGGGCCGGTGCCGTTAGTTCAACACCAATAAATAAGCCGCGGCCGCGAACATCTTTGATTAACGGATTTTTAATTTCTTTTAATTTACTGAGAAAATAATCACCAAGTTCAAGGGATCTTTCAGCAAGTTTTTCATCCGTTAGCACATCAAGGGCAGCAATTGAAACCGCACATGCCATCGGATTTCCACCAAAGGTAGAACCGTGCGATCCTGGATTAAAAACACCCAAAATATCTTTATTAGCAACTACACACGAAATGGGGAACACACCGCCGCCAAGTGCTTTACCGAGGATATACATGTCAGGTTCGATCCCTTCCCACTCGCAGGCGAACATTTTACCTGTTCGGGCCAAACCAGCTTGAATTTCGTCAGCAATAAACAGAATATTATTTTCCTTACATAAATCAAAGGCCGCCTTCATAAAGCCTTCAGGCGGAATGACAATCCCAGCTTCACCTTGAATGGGTTCAATTAAAAACGCTGCAGTATTAGGCGTAATCGCAGCTTTTAATGCCTCCAAATCACCATAAGGAATAAGTTTGATCCCTGGCAGCATTGGTCCAAAGCCGCGTTTATATTCATCATCAGATGATAAGGAAACTGCCGTCATGGTCCTGCCGTGAAAGTTTCCAATACATGCAATAATTTCTGCTTGGTTCTCTGCCACACCTTTAACATCATAGCTCCAACGTCGCGCCGTTTTCACAGCCGTTTCCACTGCTTCCGCCCCTGTGTTCATTGGCAGCACCATTTCTTTATTCGTTAATTGACAAACTTTTTCATACCATGGGCCCAGCTGGTCATTATGAAAAGCACGCGAAGTTAACGTAACCTTATCTGCTTGATCCTTTAACGCTTGAATAATTCGTGGGTGACGATGCCCTTGGTTTACCGCAGAATAAGCACTAAGCATGTCCATATATTTATTGCCTTCAGGATCCTCTACCCAAACACCCTCTGCACGAGTGATGACAATTGGCAATGGATGATAGTTTTTCGCACCGTATTTCTCCGTTTTTGCGATTAATTCATTCGAATTAACGTTTGTTGTCATAATGAAATTTCCTCCATTTCAAAGCTGGGATATGTATATATAGTTCTATTGTAGCCGAGCTTGAAAAAAGAATGAACACTTCATCAAAACTTTTATTTATGAAAAAGGCTATATTTTTGTATAATTTGTGTGCATAAAAAAAAGGCCTAGTCCACTGCTAAAATCATAGCATTTGGACTAGGCTTTTTTAAAATTTATTTTTTAATTAAATCTTCACGTTGAGACTGGTCAATCCATTCTTGAAGCTTATCTTTTAATGTGTTAAAGCCTTGTTGTCCTTCCACTTCTGGAATAATCGCAGCTGCTTGGCGTTTACGAGGCTTCTTTGCTTTTGGAGCAGCCTGTTGTTGAACAGGTGCTTCTTCAGTAGCACGGATGGACAGACCAATCTTGCCTGCACCTTCATCTACAGATAATACTTTAACCTTAACTTCATCGCCTACTTTAAGGTGTTCATTAATATCTTTCACGTAACCATGTGTAATTTCAGAAATATGCACAAGGCCTTGGGTATTATCGTCAAGCGCAACAAACGCTCCATATGGTTGAATTCCTGTAACTTTACCTGTTAATATACTTCCAGTTTCGATCTTTTCTGACATGAAAACACTCCTAAGTGATTAATTATTTTATCCATTATATATGCATTATAATATTATATCACAAAGAATGCCTTTAATCAAAAAAGATTAAAATATTAAATATAAAAGGGCTCATTTAAAAAGCTTAACATAATGTTCAAGTTGTGCAGGAAAAAGATATACCAAACGTGATACACTAATAGTGAGGAAATCTAATTTTTAAAGGAGAGGTGAACCAAATGAATACAATCGGCCAAACCATTAAAAATGCCCGCGAAATGCTCAACATGTCTCAAGAGGAGCTGGCACAAAAAATCAGAGTTGGATCACACACAATTGAGAAATACGAATCTGGTGAACAAATTCCAAGTACGCAGACACTGTTAAAGTTATCTACTGTTTTAGATCTCCCAGCTGCAGAGTTATTAAAACAATAATATATTCAACCATTTTTTGATGCAATGATCCTTATGGTAAAATAATCCGTTTTTTCTTTCCACGACGGTATAAAAAAAGGAAATACTGGAAAACCTTTATATCATAAGGCTTTCTAGTATTCCCCCCTTTTTGAAGTGGACATCCAATAATGGTATGTCCCTTTTTTTTTTCCTAAATTGCTAAATGGAACAAGAATCATTTGCTTTAATAGCTAGTAATTCTTTTGCTACTTTCAGACATTTTTCCATTGGTATTACCTTTTCAAATGAAAATTCATAAATGCTTTGTATTTTTTTGGCCAACTCATCCGAGGCATCAAGTTCATGAATCGCTTGGATCGTATCAGCGATTTCTGTTTCATATCCTCCGTGGGTCAATTGGAATGGGTCCCACTCATTTAATACGTCAACATATTGCAAATTTATTTGAAGCTCTTTTCTCATATGCTTTACTCCTAATTTTTGCTTTTAAATAGTATACCATAATACACTGTTTCACTTACTTAAGAACATACTCAGCTAGAACACTTTGAAGCTCGTAGATGTTTAAGTTCTTGTTAAATTGTTTTTGTAATGGCAGGGCATTTCCAGAAATCCATATTTTCAGTTCTGCATCTAAATCAAAGTTTCCCGCAGTTTCAATGCTGAAATGTGTAATGCTTTTATAGGGAATGGAATGGTATTCAATCTTTTTACCCGTTAGCCCCTGTTTATCCACTAAAATCAAACGTTTATTGGTAAAAATAAACATGTCACGAATTAACTTGTACGCTTTATCAATACGCTCATTCGGTGAAAGCACTTTTCCAAATTCCCGCTGTACATCGGCGGCATTTACCTCTGATGCGTTACCCATCAATCCATCTAAAAACCCCACTAACTTCACCCTTTCAAACTAATAATTTACTTCAAGTCCATCCTTACCTTTGATTAAATAGGCACTTTTATATTGCCCTGGGGTCAACCCTGTATACTTTTTAAATAGGGAGGTGTAATAGCTTTGATTGCATTGGGCTTCCTTGGAATGGAGGCCTATTTTGCGTTGCGTGACTATTGTGCTGTTTCCAATATATGCTGTAGCATTTGCTCCCCTGACATCAGGGCTTCACCGCCACCCTGGGCAAAGGAATCATTTCCACCGCCCTTTCCGTTTATAAGGAAAAGCGCCTTGGCGATTACTTTCTTCATACTTTCCGTTCCAGATGCCCCCCTCGCACAAACTAGCTGCAGCCGATTTTCAGTTTGTGAAACAAAGTAAACGATTGCTGTTTCATCTTCCGCAGTGATGATTCGGGCAAGCTTTTGCAGATCTTGAAGCGATCTATTTTGAAATACTTCACTGACGAGTTTCTGCTCATTCGGATTACTTTTTCCAAGTAAGTCTTGCGCCTCATAATGGAGAAGGTTTTCCTGAGTTTCTTCCAGGGCTTTTTCTAAGGTTTTATTATTTTCAAGGAGACGAAGGGCAGCTTGTTCCATTTCTTTTTCTGGTGCATTAAGAATCTTTGTTAATTCTAGCAGTACCTTTTGTTTTTGACCAAGTTGCTTAAGCACTCGGTTTCCACAAACAAATTGGACTCGAACTTTTTTCTTTTGCCTTTCCCAATCCAATACTTTTATTGCGCTAACCTCACCAGTTGCCTTTGGATGCGTGCCACCGCAGCCGTTATAATCAAAGTCTGGAATATTAACAAGGCGAATATCCTCTTTGACCTTGGTTTCTTTTCGTAGTGTAAATTGAGTCAACTCTTCTTCAGACACCCATTTAATCTCGATCGGCCTGTTTTCAAGGATGATCTGATTCGCAAGTTCTTCTGCTTTTTGAACTTGGTGCTGGGTTAGATTTTCTGTCTCTAAATCAATCGTGAGCAATTCCGCACCCAAATGGAAGCCGACGGTCTTGAACTCGAATAACTGGTCAAAGGCCGCAGATAAAATATGCTGTCCAGCGTGCTGCTGCATATGATCATAGCGCCGTTCCCAAGCAATGATACCAGATACTTCCTTCCCTATCCCTGGTAATGGCCCCACAAGATAATGACGAATTTCCCCGTCGATTTCTTCAACATTTATTACGTTTTGATCAGCAAGGGTTCCTAAGTCGTGTGGCTGTCCGCCACCAGTTGGATAAAAAGCGGTCTGATTCAAAACCACGTACCAATTACCAGTTGAGTCTTGCTCTTGTTTTAACACCAACGCTGTAAAGGCTTTTATATATGCGTCCTGATAATACAATTTATTCTCCATTTTTGTTGTGCACTCCTATGTATTTAACATTTATTTATAAACTCATTGTCGTGAAAAAAGGGAAATAAATCAAGGTATAAGAAAACTGTTCCCTCGGTTATGAAGGAACAGTTTTATATAACCATATTATTTCTTACCTGTTATTTCTTTCCTTTACGCTGCGTGGGTTTAGTTGGTGGTTTTTGTCCACTTTGCTGGGAGCCGCCCATGCCTTGAGAGAAACCAGTATGCTGTTGTCCGCCCATCAGTTGCGGTAATCCGCCCATGCCTTGAGGGGATCCTGTTTGTTGTCCTCCCATCATTTGCGGAAACCCTCCCATGCCTTGAGGGGATCCTGTTTGTTGTCCTCCCATCATTTGCGGGAACCCTCCCATGCCTTGAGGGGATCCTGTTTGTTGTCCTCCCATCATTTGCGGGAACCCTCCCATGCCTTGAGGGGATCCGTGATGATATCCACCCATCATATGTGGATAGCCCGGTTGTTGGTATCCCCCCATTTGCGGGTAGCTAGGATGTTGGTATCCCCCCATTTGTGGATAGCCAGGTTGTTGGTATCCTCCCATTTGTGGATAGCCAGGTTGTTGGTATCCTCCCATTTGTGGATAGCCAGGTTGTTGGTATCCTCCCATTTGTGGATAGCCCATTTGTTGGTAACCAGGTTGTCCCGGAAATCCTCCAAAGAATTGCCTTTTTTCCATTATTTTCGCCTCCTAAACTGTCTCCATGCTAGTGTATGTCCACTTTTAGGATAAGCTTAGATTACTACCTATTTAGAAGAAAATTTCTCAAAATAAAAACCTTCATGATGAAAAATAGACTATCACATTTCGGTGATAGCCATTAAAATTTTATTATTTCTCATCCTGAGCATTCGTTTGACCTTCTTTTTTATTTTTAGTAATTTCACCGCAAGCAATCCGTTTACCAGAATCTCCTGCAGGTGGTGTCATGCCATCATCTTTTCCTTCATCAACCACAATCGTGGTTCCTTTTTTTGTAAACAATGAAGTTTTTCCATCTTTTAAGGTAACATTGGGTGCCATTAAGTCTGCCTTAACTGACCCATCATCCTCGACGATTAAATTAGGAAGATCCCCTGCGTGGGCACCTTTAGGATGGAGAAGCCCATGTTCCTTATTCTCAGGATTAAAATGGTCCCCTGCAGATTTAAAATCTGGAGCCTCACATTTCCCGCTATCATGAATATGAATGGCATGTTCCCCAGCTGGAAGGCCCTTTAAATCCACTGATAATTTCACACCACTAGCCTGCTCAGCTAACTTAACTTTACCAAGCGAATCTCCCACTGCATTATACATTTCCACATCAATCTTTCTAATTTCCTTTTCAGTACAACCTGTAAGAATGAGCAGTGGAATGATCAACCAGGTTTTCTTCATATGTATACCCCCACACTAGCCAATTTGCCCTTAGTATGGTCAATCACCCCCTCCTTTATCCAATGGAAGGATAATTGAAAAGGAACAGCTATTTGTTAACTGTTCCTTTGTGGTGGCTGCTGATTTTTTAATTGTTCTTCTAATTCTTTTGCTTTTTGGGCCTCCCGTTTGGAAACCACAATTATTAATCGCATCGTAAGAAAGGCTCCAATTAAAAAAATTGCAAACGTAATTGCAGCAGGAATATATTCTGATTTATCTTCTGGAAAGTATAAAAATAAAGAAAGTACCAATGGTTGAAACATTTTCCTTCTCCCTTTCTATCAAGGAACTGCTCTAAAAATTAATTATAGCAACAAAAAATGTTTCCTACCACTTTATCCATTCGATATTCATTTCTTTATTTTAAAACCTTAATCTTTTCAATGATAACATCTTTTTTGGGTTTATCTTGGGCACCAACTGGAGTGTTGGCAATTTTATCAACAATATCCATGCCATCAATCACCTGGCCAAAAACCGTATGACGATGATCCAGCCACGGTGTACCGCCGTTTTTATTATAAGCTTCAATAATTTCTTTTGGATACCCAGCCTTTTCCATTTGTTCTTTCATTGCTGGATCAAGTGAAGAGCTTTGCACAATAAAAAACTGACTCCCATTAGTGTTGCTGCCCGAATTAGCCATGGACAAGGCACCGCGGAGATTATAAAGATTCTTTGAAAACTCATCTTCAAAAGGCTTCCCATAGATGCTCTCTCCGCCTGTTCCGTTCCCGCTCGGATCTCCGCCCTGAATCATGAAATCCTTTATGACTCTGTGAAAAATTAGTCCATCATAATAACCTTCTTCACTATGTTTTACAAAGTTTTCAACCGCTTTTGGTGCATGCTCAGGAAATAATTTGATTTTAATGGTTCCCATTGACGTTTCCATTTCAACAAGCTTTTCATCATCGGAAACCTCGGTTGAAAGTTGAGGAAAGCCTTCATTTGTCACTTGTTGGTCCCCTTCCTTCTGTTCCGTTTTTGGTGTCGTCGTTTTTGGTGTCGTCGTTTTCGGTGTGGATTCTTCTTTCTTTGTGCTTGTCCCACATGCGGCCAATACTAAAACAATCGCCCATAATGTAAACAAGATTTGCAAATTCTTTCTCATATATCATTCCTCCATTTTTTTCACTTTAACCGAAATAATTTCCTCACAATGTTTTAAATTTACTATGTTTCATATTAAAATGAAAGAGGAAAAGCGAAAGGGGTGTTTGTTGTGTCAGAATTACAAATCGGTGAAATCGTAACAGCCATTTATAAAACAGGAAAATATATCGGAGAAATAACAGAAGTACGCCCACAGCATTATTTAGTAAGAATCCTCGCAGTACTTAAACATCCGATGCAAGGAGATTTACATAATCCGAAAGATGCTGATGTACTTATTTTTCATGAGAGAAAAGCGCTCAGCTATCGTGAGCAAGCGAATATTCCATACAAAATGGTTAAGGCCTTCGAAAATGAAGTTCCAGACTATATGGAGTCCTTAAAAGAGGCCGTAGCCATTATGAAAAAGGAACTGGCAGAGACATCTTCAGATTGGGCTGAGATGAGCTTAAAGGCATTAGAATCGCTAGAAAAAGATTATAAATTATAAAAATGCTAAAGGCCAAATCAGTTTGAATGATTTGGCCTTTTATGCGAATTCGCTTAATAACTTTGAGAAATCAATCCGATCACCAATTGTCGTTGGTTCTGGTTTTTCTAAATAACGTTTATCCTTTTCAACGAGCTTGAATATATTAAAGGTAGTCAACGCATCATCAAGTGCTCGGTGATGCCTGCCTGTCCCTTCTTTCCCATATTCCTGTACAGCTTTCCAGAGGCCAGTTTGATTTTGGTCACCAAAAAAGCGTTTATATTCCATGGAAAGATCTAATTCAGCTGCCTTGAGCGGAAAAGCAACCCCTGCCTTTAAGCAATTATGCCGAAGGACCTTCATATCCATATTTCCCCACGTAACAATGGTTGTTTCATAATTATGCTTATTGAACTCCTCCAATTTTTTTACAAGTTCAAAAATAGATAAACCCTTGTCTACTTGCTGCTGGGAAATATGTAAAAAGGATTTACAGCGTTCCGTAAGTTTTGGGAATTTAAGTGGAGTCACAAAGGAAGAAAACTGTTCCGTCACTTGGTCATCAACGACTGCAACTATTCCAACCTCGATAATTTCTGCATAAAAGTCCTTCATTCGTACATTTCGTTCAGGCATTGTAAACTCAAAATCGATAAACAAATATTGCCGCCTTGCTCTCATCAATTTCACCACCTTTACGTTTCTTCTTAATACATTATATAAAGAAACCTGTACAAAGAATTGTGCTTTTTTTCTATTTTTTTATTTCTTACATTATAACATGAAATTAAAGTTAATTTTTTAAATTTTTCATCAATATAAAAAAGAATGGGAATGACTCCATCCTTATATACAATCTTGGTATGTACGTTTTTATTATCTTTTTAACTTAATGACCGCCATCGTACATCTAGACACGCAAACAAGGCGGTCTTTCTCATCGGTAATTTTAATGTCCCATACCTGAGTCGATTTCCCTTGATGAAGGACAGTTCCTACCGCTGTAACAACCCCTTCCATTTTGGGACGAACATGATTAGCGTTAATTTCTAAACCAGCTACGGCTTCGGTCTCTTTATTTACCAATTCATAAGCACCAACACTTGCAACCGTTTCGGCTAATGCAACAGATGCACCCCCATGGAGCAATCCGAATGGCTGTCGGGTTCGTTCATCAACGGGCATTGTTGCAATGACCTTACCTTCTTCTAAATGGGTAATTTCAATTCCAAGAGCTTTCAGTAATGTGTTTTCAATCATTTCTATTCCTCCAATATGTAAAATGTTGTCTATATTAATCTATTCGCTTTATTTATTAATTTTCCTTTTTTGCAATTAATTCTTTTATAGAAAAAAACAGCCCCCACTAGAGCTGTTTCTCTTTCATTAATAGTAATACGGGGCTCCAAAACCAGGGGCTCCAAAACCAGGAACTCCAAAACCAGGAACTCCAAAACCAGGGGCTCCAAAACCGGGAGCTCCAAAACCAGGATACCCATATCCAGGGTAACCGAATCCTCCGTAAAATGGACGTGCCGCAAATGAAGCACCTAGTCCGCCTCCTATTAAACCTCCTAAAAAGCTTAGCCCACCTATTGCCAAAGGCAATCCAAAACCTATAAACCTTTGATCTTGTACTGGGTAGTGACTTCGATAAGGGTACATATAACCATACCTCCTTTTGCTCTATACTTGCCTACACTATTTCATATGCGAAATAAAGGGGTTTGGAGTGGGCGAAAAGGATCGCCAAAACGACATATTGGTTTTCTACGGCGAGGAGAAACGCAATCAATAGCAATATAGATAGATGTCATGGAAATCTGCATCTTAAAGCAAAAAACTGCCCTCATGAGGCGGTCATGAGGACAATTCAAGTGGTTATTTCTCGATTGGTTCAAACCGTTCTACAAATAAGGCAAGTGTACGGGTCATGACTCCTGTTGCCCCAGCTGGACCTAAATCATATGCCTTGGAAGAGGTTGCCGTCCCAGCGATATCTAAGTGTACCCACGGTGTTCCTTCGGCAAATTCACCGATAAACGCCCCAGCAACAAGCGCATGGCCTTCACTGCCTGGGGAATTATTTAAATCGGCGACTTTACTGTTTCTTACCCGCTCGATCTCCGTTTCAAATAATGGCAGCTGCCACATCTGCTCACCAGCTTCCACCGAAGCTTCTAACACCTGTTGATATAATTGCTCATGGTTAGTCATTGCTCCAGTAGTATGGAGGCCAAGAGCTGTTATCACTCCACCGGTTAAAGTTGCCACATCTACCAGGTAATCTGCGCCATGATGCTTGGCATAGGTAACTGCATCAGCTAACACAAGGCGCCCTTCTGCATCGGTATTTAAAACCTCAATGGTTTTACCGCTCATCGAGGTAATTACGTCATCAGGTTTAAAGGCATGACCGTTAATCATATTATCTGTGGATGGAATGACCGCGACCACGTTTTGTTCTGGCTGGGTCTCGCCGATGATTTCCATTGCCCCTAGCACTGCTGCTGCTCCGCCCATGTCCGTTTTCATCCCAACAATTCCAGCTTTTGTTTTAATAGAGTAACCGCCTGTATCAAAGGTAATCCCTTTTCCGACGAGGCCGATGACATCTTTCCATTGGTCTTTTCCTTGATATTTCAGGACAATCATTTTTGGCGGCTCTGTGGACCCTTGGTTAACTGCAAGGAAGGCTCCCATACCGAGCTTTTCGATCTCTGCTTTATCTAAGATTTCCACTTCGAAATCATACCTTACAGCAAGGTCTTTGGCATAATTAGCCACATCTGTTGCTTTCAACATATTGCCTGGGAGGTTAACAAGTGTTCTCGCCGAATTCGTTGCTTTTCCAAACGCAAACCCTACAGTTAGTGATGCTTCGACTTCATCTTCCTCATATGTATCACAATAAATCGTCACATGCTCGAGTTTTTTCTCAGGCTCGTTCGATTTTTGTTTGTAGCCTTCAAATTGGTAAGTGGAAAGAGAAAGTGCTTCACTCAACGCATGTGAGGCATCTAAACCATTTACTTCCACTGCTGTAAAGGAATCTAAATAAACAGCGGTTTCCTCAATTTTACTCTTTTGTATTTCCTTAAAAAGCCTGCCAAACGCTTCTTTTAGTTTATCGAAGGTTAAATCCTTTTCTTTCCCTAGACCAACAAACCAAATTCGTTTTGCACCGATTTTACCAAAGCTATGTACTTTACTGATACTTTTTAACTTGGCCGATAAATCACCCGATTTTACTAGGTTTGTAAGCTGGCCTTCGAACCGATAATCAAGACTTGTCAATAATCCTGAAAATTTTTCTGGTTTATCAAAAAGACCAATGATTAAACCCTCATGCTCAGTAGATAGGTCTATTTCCTTTTTAACATCAAACAAACTACTTCACCTCCATAATATTGTATTTTTATTATAACGAATAAACGTTTATTTCGACTAACTAATTATCTTACAATTATATTAAAATAAAAAACAGGCCAGCAGCCTGCTTCTATCGTTTCTCCGAGCTAATGTATTGCCCGCGAAAAACTTGCATCGATTTATCTTCATTTAATGATTTGAGTGTTTGCTCTGTCAGTTTCCCATTACCTTTTTCGACGACATAAATATCTAACTTCTTTTTCCCCCATTTATTATAAACATCATCTACCGTTTCATAATAAAGGTCTAGTTCATTCCCTTTAATAGCCCCGCCTTTATCAGCTACAACTCCATACCCGTATCCAGGGATAAAGAGAATCGTTCCAATCGGAAAAACAGTTAAATCTGCTGCGATCGTTGAAAATAAATCACGTTTAACTTTTACTCCTGAGTAGGTAATCCCGTATTCAGGATGACCTTTACTCTTTCCTGTTGATTCTACTCCCGCAGTATAACCAGTGGCTGTAACAGTTAGCTTAGGATATTTTGACCAATCAATTTCGTCTTCTAAGGAACGTGAGGTTCCAGCAACGGTTTCAGTGGTTGAGATAACCGATGCAAATTGCTTAATTAGCAACTCGGCATTTACTCCGGAAATAGATTGGAAGGTCGCTAATATTGCCATCAAGAAAAGACACACCATCGCAAAACGCCTAGTCCAATTTTTCATTTTATTCATAAAAATTTTCACTCCTCCCAAAATATTCATTCCCAAGCTAGAGGAAATTATTCAAAAAAGGAGGAGGAAAATTTTTAGAACTGATTTTTCTATTCCTTAAATCCTTGTTCCCCAAAAAAGACCCTTACCTAGAGGTAAAAGTCTAAAATCATCTGGTATTCATTTATTAAAAGTCTTAAAACATTTGGTATCCATTTTTTCGTAAAAGCTTGATTGTAAAACCAGCTGCGACTGCACCAGCAAGCCCACTTATTAAGATAAGAATATCTGCAGTTGCTAGCGAAGTAAACCTGTGGCCCAACTCGTTGAAGGCCATTTTACTATTTGTAAAATATTCACTAAACCTTACTTTATCTACAATAAAAATTGCCACAATTGGATAAACTACTGCCATAACCCATGACATTCTTAGAAGCATATTTAAGATAAATCCAATTCCAAAAAATAAAACAAAGAATAATAAAATCGAAATGATTAAGACCACAATGCTCATTTGCATCCGAGATTCCCCCTTATACATCAACATTTAGTGTACTTAATGTCGAAAAGGGAGTCAATATAAACGAATTATTTTTGCAAGGCAATACTTTCCTTACGAAAAAAAAAAGCCCCTCGAAAGTCTCGAAGAAGCAGTTATGGCTCGTTATCCAACCGGGACAGAAAAGGTAAAAAGCTTTATTCTTTTTTCTTGCCTGTTCCATTACAGCACGTACAGGTTTCTGATCCGCCTAGTACTAGTTGAAAATAGCCTTTTCCAGAGCAATAATCACAGGTTTTTGAATCCAAACTCTTAACTGTCATTGTCCATCATCTCCTTAAAAATTAACTTAATTTTCTGATAATATATCAAGGATTAGCTAAAATGGAAAGGTCAGAATTTGAGCGAATTACCCCAAGAAAACGAATACACATTAAGTATCCTTTCATTTACTAAGTGTTCCTTAAATTTTCTAAAAATTATAAAAATAATTTATAGGCTGTATACCCGAACTGATCGCCAGGGTTCAGGTCACTAATACCTGGCTTCGAAAAGGAAACATCATTTTTTATCAGGTAGTGGAGAATAATCGATGCGTCTTTCTCGAGCAGCAGTTCTTCTGGAGACATAAATCTCGCTTCAAAGAGTTCGTTTTCCTGGTGGATCACCTCACCCTCTTCTATCGGTTCAAGCAGGAAATGAAGTAAATTATCACTAATTTCGCCTTTAATAACACCGGTTCTCAATCCCATGAACCCCTTGACCTGACATTGAATACCGGTTTCTTCCTTGACTTCCCGAATGACTGCTTCATCCGCAGTTTCCCCCATCTCAACAAAGCCTGCTGGCAATGACCATTGTCCTTTTAAACCGCCATATCTTTTCTTCACGACAAGCCATTGTCCATCTTTAGACTTTACCACCCCAGCAACAGCCAACCAAACCTTCCCGCGTTTTTCACGATTGCTCACCCAAACTCCCCCTAACAAAGAATTCATTTGTTCAATCATATCAAAAAGGGACAGATTTCTCTGTCCCTTTCACATTAAAATATTTTAAAATACGTTAAATTTACCTTTTTTCAATACAAGGCCTGCGCCGCCAATCATGTATAAAGAGCGATTATCGACTACTTTTTTCATGAAGGATGCCTTGGCACCAGTTATTTTTTTACCAAAAACAACACCGATTGCATCATCTTCACCAAGGGAGCAAACAGTCCCTTTGTTGTCAAACGTAAAAGTTTCTAACTCAGCTTTATTGCGAACTAGGGCCGCTATATTACGGGCACAAACTTCGCCTTGCTGCATAGCAATTTGAGCGGTCGGAGGATAAGGACGATTAATCTCCTCATTAATCATAAGGGAGCTGTCACCAATCATGAAGACATCCTCAAAGCCAGGAACACGAAGGTCCGGCTGAACCTTTACCCTGCCTCGCATGGCTTCGAAACCTGATTTTTCAACAATCGAGTTCCCGCGAATGCCAGCGGCCCAAACGACGGTACCAGCCTTAATCTCACGCGGTTCCTCATCACCTTTTGCTACAAAAATTCCTTCTTCCGTGCATTCCTTAATCGCTGTTCCAATTAAGAATTCGACACCTTTTCGTTCCAGTTGTGAAACGGCGTAATTCACTAATTCTGGGTCAAAACCAGGGAGTACGGTTGGTGCAGCTTCAACACAAATAATTTTTACTTTATGGAAATCCACATCATATTCATGGCACAATTCCGGTATTCTGTTTGTTAATTCACCTAAGAACTCAATTCCTGTAAATCCAGCACCACCAACAACAATAGACAAACGATTGTCGTTCTTCACTTCTTCCATATTGTAGGTGGCAAATTGGTATTCAATATGTTCGCGCAATTGACGTGAAGAATTTACATTAGAGATTCCAAATGCAAATTCTTTTAATCCTTTAATACCAAACGTTTCTGGCTCACCGCCAAGGGCAATAACAAGGTAGTCATAGTTGACTTCACCTTTTTCTAAAATAACCTTTTTTTCTTCTTTGTTTATTTCTACTACTGTATCTTGAACAAAATCCACTTTACTGCGATCAATCACATCACGTATATCATAACGGACACGATCATGATGTAACGTTCCTGCAGAAGCTTCATGGAGCCATGTGGTTTCATAATGGTAGTCATTTTTATTCACTAATACAATATCCGCTTCATTAACGCCGATTAATTTTTGTAAGCGAACTGTTGTCATTAGTCCACCATAACCAGCACCGAGAATAACAATTTTAGGCTTTCTCAAAGTGATCACTTCCACCTTTTATTTTTTTTGAATAAACTCTCTTTTTCTTAGCTTCCACTGCTTTAACCATTTTTATTTTGAATAATAGAAAAATGTATGTGATATAATTCACGTATGGGTCTAAAAAAAACGAACTGCTTGGTCTGAATATCGATTTTCGCAGAGATTTATTACGCTAAGAAAGTAAATATTTTTTCCATGATTGTCATAAAAATGTGCTTTTTGTGTCACAAAAATTTAACAATCTATCCTCAATACATCTTATGCTACTTTCACAGGATTATCAAGCAATTTTTATAAATTAATTAAGTTTAATAGATAAGGAATTGCATCTCCTGTTATCTTTTAGACCTTGTTTTAAATATTGTTTCTATTGCGAATATTACCTTTATAATGATGTGAGAATTTTTTATTTTATGATATTATAGTGAGTAGAGTTTCTAACTACAAGTTGGGGGGGATACGGAGTGCAAGAGAATCAAAAAGTTTATGACATTACAATCATCGGTGGCGGCCCTACCGGTTTATTTACCGCCTTTTACGGAGGAATGAGACAAGCATCTGTGAAGATCATCGAGAGCTTGCCACAGCTAGGCGGTCAATTATCAGCGCTTTATCCAGAAAAATATATTTATGATGTGGCAGGTTTTCCAAAAATCCGTGCACAAGAATTAATAAATAACTTAAAAGAACAGATGCGCAAATTCGAACCTACAGTTGCTCTTGAGCAATCTGTTGAAAAGTTAGAAAAACAAGAAGATGGCACGTTCAAATTAACAACAAATAAGGAAGTTCATTATTCAAAAACGATTATTATTACCGCCGGAAATGGTGCTTTCCAACCGCGTCGTTTAGAGCTAGAAAGCGCTGCTCAATATGAACGGAAAAATCTCTACTACTTTATTGAGGATCTAAATCAGTTTGCAGGCCAAAAAGTTGTTGTTTTTGGTGGCGGAGATTCTGCCGTTGACTGGGCACTAATGCTTGAGCCAATTGCTGAGAAAGTATCTATTGTTCACCGCAGAGATAAATTCCGTGCTCATGAACATAGTGTCGAAAACTTGTATAACTCAAAAGTAGATGTGAAGACACCATATGTTCCTGCCGAACTTATTGGCGATGAAAGTGGAATTAAGCAGGTAGTTCTTGAAACGGTTAATGGTGAAGAGAAAGTAACACTCGATGTGGATGCTGTTATTTGTAACTATGGTTTTGTCTCATCCCTTGGACCAATTAAGGAATGGGGTCTAGACATCGAAAAGAATTCCATTGTTGTAAATTCGAAAATGGAAACCAACATACCTGGCATTTATGCTGCGGGCGATATTTGCACCTATGACGGAAAAGTGAAATTAATTGCTTGTGGCTTTGGTGAAGCACCAACTGCCGTTAATAATGCAAAAGCCTTCATTGATCCTAAAGCAAAAATCCAGCCATTGCATAGTTCATCGATGTTTAATAAATAAGGGAAAAAAGCGTCCCTCAGCGGACGCTTTTTCATGTTCAATATTTTAGCATTCTTCTGGTGTACCTGTTGTTGTAGCCGTTCTAAACGAAGAGCCACAGCCGCATGATGCAATGGCATTCGGATTATCAATCGTAAAGCCGCCGCCCATCATGGATTCTTTAAAATCAATCTTCGTCCCTTGTAAAATAGCAGCACTCTCTTTATCAACCAGCAATTTTATCCCGAATTGTTCAAACGTGAGATCATCTTCGTTTACCGTATGCTCAAAGCCCATCCCATAAGATAAACCGCTGCAGCCACCGCCTTTTACACTGACTCGTAACAGCGCACCTTCTTCTTCGTTATGCTTCATCATTTCTTTAATATGGAGCGAAGCTGCTTCTGTTAAAATAACCACTTCATTACTCATTGTATTCCCCTCCTTAAATGAGGCTTTTATTAAATTATATACACAGATTGTTAACTACTCAACTAATTGAATCCTTTTAACTAATATATGGAATAATAAAAAATAAGGGAGCGGCGTTGCTCCCTTATTTTATTCATACTGATGAACTTAGCGCTTCCGCTTTTCTTAAAACATTGGATTTTCTTCTAGATATTGATAAATGTTATCTACCAACTCATCGGCTGTTTTTCCCGTTACCACTTCGCCATTTACAAGAGCATATAGGGTAGTTGCACATTTCCCGCAATATCCAAGACATCCATATTCAATAATATCCAAGTTAGGATCTTTTTCTAATTTTTCAAGTGCTTTTTGTGCACCATTAGCAAGATTGCTAATACAAAATTCAATGATGGGTTGAATCATTGCCTTCACCTCTCCACAACTACTTATCCTACTCTATTTAATTTGCTTAGTCAATTACCATGTTTACCCTGCTGATGTCAAGAAAATCATGAATAATGTTGTTATTTCTACACATTTTAGATATACTCGTATTTGGTAAAGAAACGAAAGAATTATACTACTTTTTTTATTGCACTCAGCCAATTTTTTTAATATGAAAACCGGATATTCAAAGGGGAAATAATAATGAAAAACCTTGTAATTTTAGGTGGAGGATATGGTGGGATGAAAGTTTTAAACGAACTTCTCCCCAACCATTTACCAGAGGACGTAACGATTACTCTTGTGGACCGTGTACCCTACCACTGCTTAAAAACGGAATACTACGCTTTAGCCGCAGGAACCATTTCAGACAAAGAAGTCCGTGTTGCTTTTCCGGAACACCCTCAATTAGTAGTAAAATATGGTGAAGTAATCGCAGTTGATACCGCGGGGAAAAGAGTCGTAATGAAAGATGCAGAACCCATCGCCTACGATGATTTAATTATCGGCCTTGGCTGTGAGGACAAGTACCATGATGTTCCCGGCGCAGATCAGTTCACTTACAGTATACAGAGTATCGAAAAGTCCCGCCTTACTTACTCCGTCTTAAACAATTTGGGACCTGGCTCAGTTGTGGGTATTGTGGGAGCCGGTCTTAGCGGTGTAGAGTTAGCAAGTGAATTAAGTGAAAGCCGTGAAGATCTAAACATCAAATTATTTGATCGAGGAAAACATATTCTTTCCTCTTTCCCAGAACGTTTAAGCAAATATGTTGAAAATTGGTTTGTGAAAAACAATGTTGAAATTATCAACGGTTCCAACATTACCAAGGTGGAAGAAAATGTATTATACAATCACGATCAGCCTATTCATTGCGATGTGATTGTCTGGACGGCAGGGATTCAAGCCAATAAAATTGTCCGCGATATGGACGGGGAAAAAGACGGAATGGGCAGACTAGTCCTTACCCCAATTCATCATTTACCAAATGATGAACATGTTTTTATACTCGGTGATTGTGCAAGTCTCCCCCATGCACCAAGTGCTCAATTAGCAGAGGGACAGGCTGAACAAATTGTTGAAGTCTTAAAGAGACGTTGGAAAGGTGAAGAACCTCCTGCTTCCTTCCCACAAATTAAATTAAAGGGGATCCTTGGTTCCCTGGGGAAAAAGCATGGTTTTGGGATGATGGCAGACCGCGCCATTACAGGACGCGTCGCCCGTATGCTAAAAACCGGTATACTCTGGATGTACAAATATCATAATGGCTGAATAAATAAGAAGCATTCCGATGTTATGGAATGCTTCTTCTCATTAAATTGCTTTATACCCATATTTTTCTAGTTCTGAAAAAATAGTTTTTAGGCGAGGGTTCCCTTCGCCAACGACTTTTTCTTTAATGACAACTACCGGGTAAAACATATCCTCTTCGACCACCTTTTTGGCAAAATCGAGTTGTTCATTCTCCCCTGTGGGCTGGTAAATATCAACGTACGTCATTTTAAAAGGTTGATCCGGAAATTTCCTAGCTATAGCTGCCTCCAGCCATCCAAACGTTTCTTTTGAAGAAGGTAAATTTACACAACTTGGGCATAATTGTTCCGCTCCATAAACAACAATTTCTACTTCTTGACTATTCATCATACGATTCCTGCCTTTTCCTTTAAGATTGACTATCTTATTTATACTATACAAACAAAGAAAATGTCTTTAAATGTGTGTTTTCCTAATTTCTGATAATGGATTTTTAGCGCCGATGACATTATAATATAAACTATAGGAAGGGAGTCGATTCATTTGGCAGAACAAGAAATTTTTGAGCAAGTTCAAGAAGTATTAGATAAATTACGTCCATTTCTTCTTCGCGATGGCGGAGATTGTGAATTAGTAGATGTGGAAGAAGGCATTGTAAAACTTCGCCTGTTAGGTGCATGTGGAAGCTGCCCAAGTTCAACAATCACACTTAAGGCTGGTATTGAAAGAGCTCTTTTAGAAGAAGTTCCTGGTATTGTTGAAGTAGAGCAAGTATTTTAAATAATACTCAAAAAAAGCGATTGCCTACCGAGGCAATCGCTTTTTTCGTGATACCTGTAATTAATTATTAATAAAGCCATTCCAATAGCGGGAGTTTTAAAGTCTTAATGGGGGCATCCGTTAGTTGATAAAAACCAGCCAAAAACCGTTCATATTCGCCAGACTGCCGTAAAATTCTAGTTAACTTCTCCTCCAATACTTTTTTATCCTGTTCCGATGTCGTTATATAATAACTCTCGATGCATTCAAAGTAATGAAGAGGGAAAATTAAGCGCGAATATAGTAATCTCCATGTAAAAGGCGACAATGGTGAAATACTTTGGTACTCTTCAAAAAATCGTTTTAATTCCACATCATAGGTTTGAAAATTGTGAAGGTATCTTTCTCTTGTCCATTCAGCTAGGTCACGACTGCGATGGTCAAAAACCCAATCGAATGGGTTTTTAATCATATAATTATTGAGTGGCCCCCATGTTTTTTGGGTAAAACGTTCATGACAAACAGTGCCGCTATCTGTTTCCAATGGTTCATCATCGATTTCGGTATCCACTAAATATTGAATAGCATTCTCCGTTAACCCTAAATAATAGGGGAAAGAATCAATAAACATTCGTTGAAACTCATCTTCAGGTGTTTGAAAAAGCAATCCATTCCAAACCTTTTCCATTTGCTCAAGCCGCTTTTCCCATAATGACTTCCATTGGCCAATCCTGCTGGACCTCTCTATTTGAAAGGGAACCCTTCTCCCACGTTCATGAAATCTAGCCAATTTCCTCCCCAATTTTATTTTTCGCTGTGCTTCCGTTTGTCGATTGGCCAAGACACAATATTTATTTTCTTCCCATGTCGTAATTAGATGGCCTTCTTTCGATTGCAAAAAGACCGGGACATTTTGATCGCCATAATTTCTTAAATGCTGCGATATTTTTTCAAGCTCGGCAAGATCCTCTTCTTCCTTGCCAGTTGGTTTGGAGATTAAGTAGAGCCAACCATTTCCTCTTAACGCATCGTAAGTATCTAATTTTACATATTCATCCACCGTAATGCCATATTGATTTTCCAGCATTTTCTGAAGCATTAAGGTCCCACCTCATTTCTTTCTCTTTTCTTACCTCATGTATATGTATTTAGCTTAAAAAACTTGTTTCTGAATAACGAAGAAAAATGATGGAGAATATAAGGCTTTATCCATGCTCTTTTTTAAGGTGAATTTGCATAAGTTAGAATAATAAAGTATATATTCAGTGAAAATCCATAGAAAAGGTGATCAGAGGAATGGCAGACGACAAAAACGTAAATCTAACCGAAGTAACTGCACGCAGATGGCTGAAAGAAAGAGGCGTTGAAGTACAGGACATCGCTGATTTAGTTTTCTTTTTACAGGAAAAGTATCACGAAAATTTAAAAATGGAAGATTGTTTAGCGAACGTGGAACGCGTTCTTTCAAAACGTGAGGTACAGAACGCAATTTTAACAGGAATACAGCTGGATATACTTGCTGAAAAAGGAATGCTTGAAGAGCCTCTTCAATCCATCATTGGAACAGATGAAAGCCTCTATGGTGTGGATGAAATTCTAGCCTTTTCCATTGTAAATGTATACGGTTCGATTGGTTTTACAAATTACGGTTACATCGATAAGTTAAAGCCAGGGATTTTAGCCCATTTAAATGATAAATCAACGGGAGAGTGCCATACCTTTTTAGATGATATTGTTGGTGCGATTGCAGCGGCCGCATCGAGCAGACTCGCACACCGGGCGGCCCGCGAGGAAAAAGAGAAAAAATAGGTTAGAAAAAGGATGGGGTTCCCCCATCCTTTTTTACATCTCCCATTGATCTAAGGAATCAACGGTATAGGTTGGCTTTCGGCTATAGCCGGAAAGCAGTTCTTTTGTCGTTACACCCGTATGAACTAATAAGGTATCCATGCCTGCATTCATACCTGCTAAGATATCCGTATCATAGTAATCTCCAACCATCAACGTCTTTTCTTTTGGTGTTCCTAGTACCTTTAAGGCCTGGTCCATTATGATTGCTTCAGGTTTGCCGATAAAAATTGGCTGTGTTTGTGTAGAAACCGTAATAACTGATGTAAGTGAACCATTCCCTGGAAGCAAGCCTCTTTCTGTAGGTATGGCAATATCGCCATTTGTCGAAATGAATGTTGCTCCATTTCGAACGGCCAAACAAGCCACCGCCAATTTTTCATAACTAATCTCCCGATCAATTCCCACTACCACAAAATCGGCATCTTCTCCGCCAAAGTTTAATCCCTTCTCTTCTATGGCTGTCTGAATGCCTTCTTCCCCAATCACATAAACGGTGGCATCATTTTTTCGTTCATAGATATAATTAGCTGTCGCTTGGCTGGTTGTAAAGACCTGCTTCTCTTCCGCGGGAATATCAAACTGGGTCAACTTCTCAGCCACCTGTGCCGGTGTTCTTGATGAGTTGTTCGTCACAAATAAATACGGTATTTGTTGATCGCGAAGTTTTTTTACAAAATCGGAAGCTGCTTCAATTCGCTCTGTCCCTTTATACATTGTTCCATCTAAATCAATTAAATAGCCTTGATATTTCTTCATGATTTATCACTCCTAAAATCTATTATGACCATATAAAACAAAAAGACCGCGCAAAACGGTCTGATCATTAGTTCTTAAACGCCGAAACCGGACCTAATTCATTGGCAAGATAATCACGGACATTGGCTGCAAAATTAACCAGTTCATGTAAGTGTTTTGAAAAGACCTCTTGCAGTTCCCGGTGATCAACATCCGTATAAGATTGAACAAGTCTTTTTCGATACTGAATCAGGATTTTTAAACCTTTCCCCGTTTCAGCTGAAATCACCTTTTCATCCATTAAAATATCAATGATGTCATCGTAACTGCCTGGGTCCCGCATAATAAACCCATCAATCATCGAATTTCCGACATCCAAAACCGATTCAATCATCATCTGGTTTAAACGCTCTAGTGCTGCCTTTTCAAGCGGTGTGGACCACTCCTTTTGACTTAAGAATAATTGTATTTGCGTTTCTAAATATTTTAAGATTTCTTCAATTTTTTCTCTGTCAACAAAATACATCGTATCACTACCTCCATTTTTCTAAATGCTACATTTTTACAAGCGCTGCAGGAGAATTCAGATTAATTGTAACATAATTTGACATCGTTCGTGTTTTTCGATTCCTAAAAGCTTGTGAAATTTCAGGAAAAATCTTTACTCCCCTACATTCACTTTATTTGTTACTATATAGAAGATGTAGAAAATACGTATTTTTTATTAAGGAGACGGTTAGATGAAAGAACGCTTTTTCTTATACGATGATACAGAAGATACAAAAACAAGATTTGTCAGCTTTGTTGGTGAAAATCAACGCTTTGATTTAGCGATTGTTCAAAGTGACCGCCATTTCGGAAAACATTTGGTTCTTGATATGCAAGGAAGCCGATTTGCAATCATTGGTTTAGACGATTTGCAAGAGGAAGGCTATTTAGAGTACGCTTTTCAGTTGAATGATGAAGATGCAGAGGAATTAAGGTCCTTTTTAATGGAATTAATTTAATGTGATGTCATGAATTACACTCCCTTTGAAAATAATAGTAGTAAAAGGGGGATTAATCATGACAAAAAACGAAGAAGAAAAATATACGGAATTATCCAACGTTGAAAAACAAAGGAACTTTCTTACGGCGGAAGAATATCCGGAAGGTCCTTATGGTTCTCCAATCCGTGAAAACGAACCGGTTCAAAACAAAAGCACACCTTGGACAGATGGACAAAGGCCATACAGCGCCTTTAATTACGAAAATAAAACACTGCATCAAGATCTTCCACGGCAGATGGACGGGGCACATCCAACACATGATGACTCTGAAAAAGATGAACAGCCACCCTATATGGAGACAACGTAAAAGAAGGGCCAGTTTAACTGACCCTTCTTTTATTTCTTTACTTTTTTCAAGACAAAATATGCACAGCCAAAATTGCAGTATTCATACAGGTATTCACTTAGTGTACTTATTTTTGTATCAAACGTGGCTTTTTGGTTTTGGTCGTCGAAAAAGCCCTTTAACCGAAGTTGACCATAACCCCAATCGCCAACAACATAATCATACCTTGTTAAAATATCACTAAACCTTGCTTTAAGGGCTTCCTCATTAAAGCCGTTTCTATGTTCTTGGACCATTTCATAAACAGTATTGTTCATTATAATCATGATATTTCACCTCTTTTGCCAGCTAATTCCTATTAACCATTATAACCGATTCCCCATCAATTACTAAGAAAAAAAATCCTCTAAATGGCTATTCTAATAAAAGGAGGTGTTGAAATTGAAAAAATTAGTCATAATCTTGGGATTATGTACAATGACAGCTTTAACAGGGTGCACAAAGGATATGGGAAACCGTGATGTGTATGAAGAAAGTGGTAATACCATAAATGTAAATAATAAAAGGCATGACCTTTACAATGAAGGGGCAAGCCGTGGTGTTCGTAACGTGAGCAACAATTATGGATTTGTCCGTCATCAAAAGAGTCCGTTGATGAATGATAATACGGCTAATGACCACTTTACAGCCTTAAATCGTGAACAGGTGGCGAATATTATCAGTAAATACAGTACAGAAATTCCCAATGTAAATGATGTGGCTACACTAGTGACAGACCAAGAAGTATTAATTGCGTATGATACAGATTCAAAAGATCGCAATTTGACGGCAGACCAAGTCAAGAAAACGGCGATGTCTGTCGTTCCAAGATATTACCATGTCTTCGTTACTGACAATAAAGTGTTAATGAGGGATGTTGAAAATCTCGCGAATCTTGACTCCACAAGCAGGAACGCCCGGAATTTGGTTAATGGGCTAATTAAGCAAATGAAAAAATCCCCACAAGGACAGCGAATGAACGCAAGTGAGGACGAAAATGGACTAACGCCTGACGATAAATAGAAAAGCGGAAGCGCCTTACACAGGGGCGACAGGCATAAGACGAGCTAGACAGTCATTCCCAAATAAATTAAAGAGTTCAGTCACTTTGACTGAACTCTTTGGTTTTAAGCTTGTTGTGCTTCTTGTTCACCAAGGATTTGCTTGTGTTTTGCTGCAGCATTAACTTGCTCATCTGCATGATAGGATGAGCGGACAAGCGGGCCTGCTTCACAATGGCTAAAGCCTTTACTAATTGCAATTTGTTGTAATTCTTTAAATTCATCAGGGCTATAATATTTCTCCACCTTCAAATGACCTTTTGTCGGCTGTAAATATTGGCCAATCGTCATAATATCGATATGATTTGCTCTTAAATCATCCATAACCTCGATTATTTCTTCCTTCGTTTCCCCTAAGCCAACCATTAAGCTGGATTTTGTTGGAATATTAGGCTGCATTTCCTTTGCCCGACGAAGAAACTCAAGGGAACGGTCATATTTAGCTCGGGCTCTAACTCTAGGTGTCATCCGTCTAACCGTCTCAATGTTATGGTTTAAGATATCAGGTTTAGCATCCATTAATACACGTAAATTTTCTTCTTTTCCTCCCATATCGGAAGGCAGAACTTCAATACTTGTAAATGGATTTTTCCGGCGAATCGCTCGAACTGTTTCCGCAAAAATGGCTGCCCCGCCATCCCTGAGATCATCACGGGCTACCGCTGTTACAACCACATGTTTTAAGTTCATCAATTGAACAGAGTCTGCCACTCGTTCTGGTTCTTGCCAATCAAGCTCTGTAGGTAAACCCGTTTTAACCGCACAAAAGCGGCAGGCACGAGTACAAGTATCCCCAAGAATCATGAAGGTAGCCGTACGTCTTTCTGCCCAGCATTCATGAATATTAGGGCAGCGTGCTTCTTCACAAACCGTGTGCAGATTCTTTTCACGCATCATTTTTTTCAAGCCCGTATAGGACTCGTTAGTATTTAGTTTTATTTTTAACCATTCCGGTTTTCTAAGAATTTCTTCTTTCTTACTCACGTTCAGCACACCCCTTGAAACGATATATATGTTTCTATATGTTGTCACTTTAACATACTGAAATAATATCGACAAGCAAATCGGTTTATATTATCTAATACAAACCATCTTGATTCAGCTAAAATCTCGTTTACCATTTATTAACCATAATGAAATGGTTTAGAAAACATAAACTAACCTTGTACATTACTCGGAAGGAGGATTCTTGTGCGGACTGTTCTAATCATCGGAACCTTTCTTTTATTCTTTACCACTTCATTCACGGTCAGGGAGGCTCAAGCAAAAACAAACGATACTGATCCATATCAAGAAAGAATGAAGCTTTATAAGAAGGTTGAAACGGTTACCCAAATTCCTTGGTATTACTTAGCGGCTATTGATCAATACGAAAGAAGCATCCGCCAGGTCCGCAGAGACTTACCTAAACCAGATAGCGTAATCGGCATCTATTTTCGTCCAGAAGAATGGGCTGGTTTAACCAATCCAAATCCTATGGAAGAAAACCCAGCAATCATCCAGTTTTTTGATGGAAAGGGTGTGGATGGGGATGGGGACAGGAAAGCGAGTCTTAAAAATGATGAGGACGTCCTTTATACGTTTGCCAATTATCTACTTTCATACGGAATTGATCATGATAATATAAAAATCGGCTTATGGAATTACTATCATCGCGATAAGACCGTTAGCATCATTGCTGGAAAAGCAAAAATATATCGACATTTTGGCCGGATTGATTTAGATACACAAGTATTCCCAGTACCGATCCGAAGCAATCACAGTTACCGGAGTACCTGGGGGTCTGCCCGCGGCTGGGGTGGGCGCAGGATTCATGAAGGTACCGATATTTTTGCTGGCTACGGTGTTCCGGTTCGAGCAACAAACTATGGCATTATTGAAATGAAAGGCTGGAATAAGTTTGGAGGATGGCGTATCGGCATTCGTGATATCAATAATACCTATCATTACTTTGCCCATCTCAGCGGTTTTGCTAAGGACATAAAGGTCGGCCAAATTGTTGAGCCTGGTATGATTATTGGCGGTGTAGGGAGCTCAGGGTACGGCCCTCCAGGAACCTCAGGAAAATTCCCTCCCCATTTACATTATGGGATGTACAAAGACAACGGTGTGACCGAATGGTCTTTTGATCCCTACCCTCATTTAGCTAAATGGAAACGAATGGAGCGGATGAATGCCAGGAAAAAATAGGACTGTCCATGGTGGATAGTCCTATTTTTAGTTTCCCGATTTTTTCGAGTCCGACTGTTTATCTGGAAGCTGTATTGATGGAGTTACTCCGCCGCCACTATTGTAGAATTGCGGGACATCTCCTTGTATGAGTGATCCGTCAACCGGAATACTTTGGGTAAGCTTTGTTATTTTAGTAGCAAACGGGGTAATAATCTGGACAGACACTTCAATATGAATAGAAACATCGACCCAAGTATTATTGATGCCCATATCTTTCGTCTCGATTTTAACATCCGGTTCGACTTCACCAATGGCATGGAACTTTACCGGGATCTTCGGACCAAAATTTCCTAATAAGGAGATATTTGTTGCTTGCCCTAGAGGGACATACCAAATAATTCCGTCTTCCTTTTCCGAATTTTGCGTTTCGATTTCTACATCAGTTAACTGCTCTAACGAGGCAAGATCACCTTTTTTAGCTGCTTTTAGGTTTTTTTGAATTTGAGCGGTTGTTTCCGCTAAGACCCGGTTTATATAAACTGTATTGAGTTTAACGTTGGAGGCCTTGCCATTTTCACTTGGTAAGATCACAATGACGTCATTGTCTTCACCTGTGTCTGTTGTCCGTTTTGTAATCGCCTTATTAATAACAAGGGAAGCAATATTACGGGTTTCGGAAGTAGCAATTCTCATTAATGTCGGCTCAATCCCCTTATTCACAAGCCATAAGCCGGTGGCAGTTGAAAATAGAAAAAAGACAAACGTCAATAGCATGACATAACGGAAAGGCAACGGTCCCTTCCTCGGAAGCCGCCTGCGAAACTTCGCCAAAAAAATCACCCCTTCAAGCTATATGTATGCTTTATAATGGGGAACTAATCCATAAAAAAAAGCCCGCATGGAGCAAGCTTTTTAAATCATTTTTAACAAGGCGTCTTTACCAATCATTCCTTGGTGAATCCCTAACGCCTCTGCCTCCCATGTTACCGACTCTAACGGCGCATTTAGGAGCTGTTCAATGGTTCTTACTCCAACAGCACGTCCGGCAATAATCTTACGGTCCTTTAATTTATCATTTAATAAACCCACATCCAAGGCACCGCACATGATATATCCCTTATCGTTCGATACGGCAAGCAAGGTTGTTTTTGGAAGTAAAACGGTAACTGCCAAAAAGGTATGGCCGTTTATTTCAATTGGTGAAAGCTCAATCAAATGGTCCACACTCCTTTCCTCTCTATCACTTTATGACAGGTTATGAAAAGCGTGTACCCATTCTATGACTGTATTTGTAACCTCCATTTTAATAAATCCCTTAGGAATTCTGGCAAGAAATACTTCTTTTCTTTTTGCGGAAGGATGTCTTTGAAAAAGTGGCCAAACGTAAACATATCAGGTAGGGCTAACGAATAATTTCTTTCATAATCGACTTCCGTCCCATGAATAAACATGACGTCACCATGAAAACTAATTCGGTCAAAGACAAATATCCCTAAAAGTGTTCCTCTGAATCCAAGTCCTTGGATATGCTTATGGATTAAGCCCTCATCTTTTGTCTGCCAATAAACCTCTTCTAATTCTTTTCCTGTTAGTTCAACCACACACGGATTTATAGGATGAGGACAGATCTTCAGCAAATCGTAAACCGTAACATCACCCGATAAAGGCCCTAACAATAGCCCTGCGTTAATCATGGCACAATCAGCGTTACACCATTCTCTTAATGCCTTGCAAAGCATAAATGAAAACTCCGTTTCATGAAAAAGATCATTAATTACAGGCTTAGCTAAGGTGGTTACTTTTTGATTTAAATCGGCTTTTCCTCTTGTAAAATAAGCATCGATTTGCTCCTGCTCATTTTTAGCTCTCGGCAGATCTTTACTGTCATATAAAATAGCCTTCTTAGCGGTAATCTCTTTTTGTTCATCCACTTTAAGGGTAATGTGGCCAACAAAATATCCATACTTTCCTGCCGCCCCAAGGAGTGTTTCCCCCACTAGCTTTCCTTTTTCAAGGAAGTGATGGGTATGTGATCCTAATATGACATCAATTTCGGGAAAATCTACAGCAATTCTTTCGTCTTCCTGAAGACCTAGATGGGAGAGTAAAATGATGATGTCAGATTCTGCTTTTACTTTTTCAATCCATTTTTTCAGCTCTTCAATCGGCTCTGTCACCTTCCAGCCCAGTAAACCATAAAGATGGGCAAACGGTGCCGTTAAACCGATGACACCCACCCTTGTGCCCTTTTTCGAATGATAAATCTTATATGCCTTTACCCAGCTAGGATAGCATCCATCTTGCTGATAAAGATTAGCTAACAGAACGTCAAACTGAGCATTTTCATATAGTTCATTTAAGTCTTCATAGGGAAGGTTAACCCCTTCATTGTTTCCGATCGTAACCGCTGTATACTGGCTCTCATTTAAGAGATCAATATTCCCTTTTCCTCTTGAAGCTTCAGTGAAAGGATGCCAGCGATCAATAAAGTCGCCGATATCAAATAGAAAGACATCCTCTTCTTTTTGGTGATGCCTCTCATGTTTTTTTGCTAGGAACTGCTTAATTCGGGGCCAATTTTCTAAGTGACTGTGGACATCGTTTGTATGATAAATATGTATGGTTTCCATCCTAGACCTGCCCAAAAATTCCTTGATAAATTAACCTGATTCCAACAATGACAAGAATGGTTCGTAAAATTAACACAATTGTTTTACTCTTAAGCTTTGTGTTTAAAAAGACACCCACCTTAGCTCCAATCCAAGCCCCAGGAACCAATGCTAGAGCATAAAGCCAGTTCACATTTCCTAAAGTAATATGTGTAATCGAGCTCAGCAAGGATGTTGGTAAAATCATAAACATCGACGTGGCGGTTGCCACATGTGGTGGAAAGAAAAACACCAAAATCATGGTCGGAACCATTAAGGACCCGCCGCCCACACCAAAGACTCCCGATAAAAAGCCCACTATAAAAGCAATCAGGACTCCCACTATTGGGTTATATCCATATTCAAAGGTTTTACTCGCATTATCTGTAAAAGTGCGGATAATCCCCCGATCCTTCTGATAAGGAATGGGCTTTAATTTGTCCTTCAGTAATAAAATAATCGAAATAAAAATAATAAATAGACCAAAAAAGATATTGAACGTCTTCATATGTAAGCCTTCAGTTACCCATGCGCCCAGAATACTCCCTGGACCACTTCCGATTAGAAAAATCAGGCCGCTTTTATAATCAACTGTTTTGTGTTTCATATAAGCTAATGTAGATGATAGACCTGTAAAAATCATCGTAAACAGTGATGTTCCTACCGCAACCTGAGGTGTTATATGTCCAAAGGCTGATAGGGTTGATAAATAAAGCAACGAGGGAACAATAATAATTCCTCCGCCTAATCCTATCAGCGAGCCTAACGAACTCGCAATAAGTCCAATCACTACTAGAATAATCCATTCCATGTTTTCTTTCTCCTAACCTCTCGCTGTTTTGTATCCCTTTTATAATAAATCTAGCTGGCGTGGAGCAAGTCCCTGATATTCAATTTGTAAAAGGTTGACCATTTCCTTGGCATTGTCTGCCGCATCTCCGCCAGAGTTGTTGTTAAAAAGGAGATAAACATCTCTTGATTCCTGGGTTAATTTTTGAATGGAATCTGCCCATTCTTCTAGCTCTTTTTGGTTATAGCGGTAAAGATAACGGACCTCACGCCAATCCTCTCCGATTCGTTTTTGCCAGCCATGGACATTACGGCCATGAAAACGGACAAGGACCTTCTTTGAAGTGGTCGCCTGTACTACCATTGGGATAGAACCTTCTCCGGATTGTGGTTCATCACAAATACTATGAATCCATTTTTCTTTTTTCATAAAATCAAGTGTTTTTTGACGATACTGGGGAGCGAACCACGACTGATGTCTAAATTCTAACGCACAAGGAAGGTCACCCATGTCATGCTTGCACCATCTTAAGTATTCGACATTTTCGCGAGTACATGTAAACCATGGTGGAAATTGAAAAAGGGTCATCGCTAGTTTATTCGTTTCTATGTATGGTTCGAGCGACTCTTTGAAGGCTCTGAACATCGCCTTTTTATTTTCAAACGGAATTTCCCCTCGCATATGTCCGGTCATTCCCTGGTAGGATTTTACAATAAACTGGAAGCTGGCAGGTGTTTCATTGACCCACTTCTCAGCATTTCTTTTTGGCTGAATCGCATAAAAGGCTGAATCTACCTCTACGATTGGAAAGTGGCCTGCATATGCCTTTAGTTTGTCCCTTGACGAAATTTGGCCTGGATATAAGCTATCATGGTCGCCCCAGCCGGTTACACCGATGTAGATCAAAAAATTCACCTCCAACTATTAATAATAGCATATCCATTTTTCGATTTGAGAAAAAGGGTGGAAGATATTTAGGTGCAAACAACAATTTCATAGCAAATGGGGGCAGTCGCCAGTAAAGTGAGGCTATTCGCCAGTAATCTCACCTTATCCGCCAGTATACTGGTGCTATCCGACAGTAAACTGATTTTCAACGCAAAAACCCGCCTGCCATTGCGGCAAAGCGGGTAAATTTTATAAAAAATATTAACCGATCGATCCTTCCATCTCGAATTTAATGAGACGGTTCATTTCAACGGCGTATTCCATTGGTAATTCTTTCGTAAATGGCTCAATAAAGCCCATAACGATCATTTCTGTTGCTTCCTGTTGAGAAATACCACGGCTCATCAAGTAGAAGAGCTGCTCTTCAGAAACTTTAGAAACCTTCGCTTCATGCTCGAGCGAGATGTTATCGTTTAAGATTTCATTGTATGGGATTGTATCTGATGTCGACTTGTTATCCATAATTAATGTATCACATTCGATATTAGAACGTGCCCCATCTGCCTTACGTCCGAAGTGAACTTGACCGCGATAGGTTACTTTACCGCCATGCTTAGAAATTGATTTAGAAACGATGGTTGACGATGTATTTGGAGCTAAATGAATCATTTTCGCCCCAGCATCCTGGTGCTGACCTTTACCAGCAATTGCAATCGAAAGCGTCATACCACGAGCGCCTTCGCCTTTTAAAATGACGGCAGGATACTTCATCGTTAATTTTGAACCGATGTTACCATCAATCCATTCCATTGTCGCATTAGCATCACAAACCGCACGCTTTGTTACAAGGTTAAAGACGTTATTAGCCCAGTTTTGGATCGTTGTATAACGGCAGTAAGCATCTTTTTTAATAACAATCTCTACAACGGCACTGTGCAGGGAGTTTGTTGTATAGACTGGTGCTGTACAACCCTCAACATAATGCACGTGTGCGCCTTCATCAACAACGATTAATGTCCGTTCAAATTGACCCATGTTTTCAGAGTTAATACGGAAGTAAGCCTGTAATGGTGTATCTACTTTCACACCTGGTGGCACATAGATAAACGAGCCGCCTGACCATACAGCAGAGTTAAGCGCAGAAAACTTGTTATCGGTTGGCGGAATTGTTTTTCCAAAGTGTTCGCGGAAAATTTCTTCATTTTCCCTTAAAGCAGAATCTGTATCCTTAAAGACAATTCCTAAGTCTTCAAGTTCTACCTTCATGTTGTGGTAAACAACTTCAGATTCGTACTGAGCGGATACACCAGCAAGGTACTTTTGTTCAGCTTCTGGAATTCCTAGCTTATCAAAAGTTGCCTTGATTTCTTCTGGTACTTCATCCCATGACTTCTCTGATTTTTCGGATGGTTTTACATAATAAGTAATTTCATCGAAATTTAAAGAAGCCATATCCCCGCCCCATTGTGGCATAGGCATTTTGTAAAAATGCTCAAGCGACTTCAAACGGAAGTCTAACATCCATTGTGGCTCATTCTTCAATTTAGATATTTCTTTTACAATATCAGATGTTAAACCACGTTTTGATCGGAATATGGAAACGTCTTTATCGGCAAAACCATATTTATAATCACCGATTTCCGGCATTTTTTTCGCCATCGTCGTGTTCCTCCATTCTTCGAAAAGCGGAAGCGCCTTAGTTAGGCACTGGAGCTGGACATTGCCCTCTCCCACCGCGTTTTCTTAATTTTATGCTTGTTCCTCTTCTTTCAAACCTTTTTCCATCGCTTTCCACGCTAGAGTGGCACATTTGATGCGGGCTGGAAACTTACATACACCCTGAAGTGCTTCAATATCACCTAAATCAAGATCGTCATCGTCGTATTCAATTCCCTGCATCATATCAGAAAAAATCTTCGCTAATTTTAAAGCTTCTTCGATTTTTTTCCCCTTAATCGCCTGCGTCATCATCGAAGCAGATGACATTGAAATCGAACAGCCTTCCCCTTCTTGCTTTGCGTCGACCACAATTCCATTCTCCACTTTTAGTGTTAATTGAATACGGTCACCACAGGTAGGGTTATTCATATTAATAGTATGGCTGCCATCCTCTAAAACACCGCGATTACGAGGATTTTTATAATGATCCATAATCACCTGACGGTACAGTGTATCTAAATTATTAGAAGACATCGCTGAAATACTCCTTTGTTTTAACAAGTCCTTCAACAAGTTTATCTATATCATCTTCTGTATTATACAAGTAGAAGCTTGCACGTGCAGTCGCGGAGGCTTTAAGCCATCTCATTAGCGGCTGAGCGCAATGATGTCCGGCACGAACAGCAATACCTTCTGCATCAAGTACCGTTGCTACATCATGAGGATGAACATCACTTAAATTAAAAGTGATTAGCCCTGCCCGCTTCGCTGCATCAAGTGGACCGTAAATAGTCATTCCTTCTACAGCAGACATTTTTTCCAAAGCATATGCTGCAAGTTTATGTTCATGTTCGGCAATTTGGTCTAAGCCTACTTCATTTAAAAAGTCGATAGCAGCCCCAAGACCAATGGCGCCTGCAATGATTGGAGTACCGCCTTCAAACTTCCAAGGCAGCTCTTTCCAAGTTGATTCGTACAATTGCACGAAATCAATCATTTCGCCGCCGAATTCGATTGGCTCCATGTTTTCGAGTAGATGTTTTTTTCCATAAAGAACACCAATACCGGTCGGACCGCACATTTTATGTCCTGAAAAAGCTAGAAAATCACAATCTAAATCTTGAACATCAATTTTCATATGCGGAGCACTTTGCGCTCCGTCTACAACCATGATAGCCCCATTCTCGTGTGCAATTTGAGCAATTTCTTTGACCGGATTAATGACGCCAAGTACGTTTGATACTTGCATGACAGATACAACCTTGGTGTTTGCTGTAATCGTCGCACGTGCATCATCGAGTGAAATTGTTCCATCAGCTTGAAGTGGAATATATTTCAACTGTGCTCCAGTCCGTCTGGCCACTTGCTGCCACGGAATGATATTACTATGGTGCTCCATATAGGTTATAACGATTTCATCGCCTGCTTTTAAATTTGCTGCCGCATAGCTTGCAGCTACCGTGTTCAAAGACGTTGTCGTTCCACGGGTAAAAATTACTTCTTGAATGGACTTGGCATTGATGAACTTACGAACCTTTTCCCTTGCACCTTCGTAAGCATCTGTTGCTCTTGTTCCTAGTGTATGGACGCCACGATGGACATTGGAATTGATTTCACGATAATATTTTTCGATTGCCTCGATTACTTGGAGCGGCTTTTGAGATGTTGCAGAACTATCCAAGTATACCAATGGCTTCCCATTGACCTCTTGTTCTAAGATTGGAAATTGTGAACGAATATCCTGGATATTCATTAGCGTACTTTCCTTTCAATTACCTCAGTTAACTGTTTCTTTACTCCTTCAATTGGGAGCTGATTCACAACCGGTGCAAGGAAACCATGAATAACTAAGCGCTCTGCTTCTTCTTTACGAATTCCGCGGCTCATCAAGTAGTAAAGCTGAACAGGGTCAACACGTCCGACAGAAGCAGCGTGGCCTGCTGTTACATCATCTTCATCAATCAAAAGAATTGGGTTAGCATCACCGCGTGCTTTTTCACTTAGCATAAGTACGCGTGATTCTTGTTCCGCATTTGATTTAGAAGCACCATGTTCTATTTTTCCGATACCGTTAAAAATGGAGGTAGCACTGTCCTTCATGACACCATGCTTTAAGATATAACCTTCACTATTTCTTCCAAAGTGTACAACCTTTGTGGTAAAGTTTTGCGTTTGCTCGCCACGCCCAACAACGACTGTTTTCGTATCACCGTAGGAGCCATCACCGATCAAATTAGTTGTGTTATCTGAAATTGTATTTCCTTCATTCATTAAACCTAATGCCCATTCAATTCGTGCATCTCTTCCGACAACACCACGACGATTTACATAGGTTGTGATTCCTTTTGCAAGCGTATCAACTGCGCCAAATTGAACTTTCGCGTTTGTATTTACAATGACTTCCGTCAAGATATTTGCAACAGTAGTTGATACTTCCATCGTTGAAATGTAGTTTTCAACATAGGTTACTTTGCTATTGTCCTCAGCGACGACTATGACATGATTAAACAAGTTCGCCTGATCATTATCATGCACATAAATGGCATGTATTGGTTCAGAGACTTCTACATTTTTTGGAATGTATAAGAAAACTCCGCCATTGACTAGTGCAGCATTTAGAGCGGTTAAGCGATGCTCATCGGCATTGATGGCTTGTGTCATATAATACTTTTTCAATAAGTCACCATGTTCTTTAGCTGCTGTAAAAATATCTGTGAAAATAACACCTTGGCTCTTTAGCTCTTCCGATAAAGATAAAAAGGCCGGAGTTTGATTTCGTTGAATATATAAATTATTATTTTCAGCATCCACATCAATCAGTGCTTTTACTTCTTCTGGCAATTCAGCAAGTGAAGTATAAGGAGCACTTTTTACAGTATGTTGTGAGAATTGGGTGAAGTTCCACTTATCAATCTTTGTTTTGTCTGGTCTTGGCATTGGCAGTTGATCGAACTCAGCTAATGCTTTTAGACGTAGTTCTTCAAACCAAGCAGGCTCGCTCGTTTCTTTTGAAAAGGAGCGAACATTGTCCTTGTCAAATGGTAATTTGGTTTCAGTTGTCATTGTAATCCTCCTAACCCTCTCTTACGCTTCTTGCCCAACTGTTTCATCTTCAATTCCTAGCTCTTGTTTGATCCAGTCATATCCTTCAGCTTCTAAGCGTTGTGCCAGTTCTGCTCCACCGGATTTTACAACACGGCCTTGCATCATCACATGCACATGGTCTGGAGTGATATAGTTTAAAAGTCGTTGATAATGTGTAATAACTAAGCAGCCAAAATCTTCGCCGCGCATTTGATTGATCCCTTTTGAAACTACCTTCAAAGCATCGATATCTAGTCCGGAGTCAATTTCATCTAAAATTGCAATTTTCGGTTCTAACATCATTAATTGCAGGATTTCGTTACGTTTTTTCTCACCGCCGGAGAAGCCTTCGTTTAAATAGCGTTGTGCCATATCAAGGTCCATTTCAAGGTATTCCATTTGCTTATCCATTTTGCGGATGAATTTCATTAATGAAATTTCATTTCCTTCACCAAGACGGCTATTAAGTGCTGAACGTAAAAAATCGGCATTGGTAACGCCGTTAATTTCACTAGGGTATTGCATTGCAAGGAATAGACCTGCTCGTGCACGCTCATCTACTTCCATATCCAGGACATTTTGTCCATCTAAAGTGATTGTTCCGCTTGTCACTTCATATTTTGGATGACCCATAATTGCAGAAGATAAAGTGGATTTACCCGTACCGTTTGGACCCATGATTGCGTGGATTTCTCCACCCTTTATTTCAAGGTTCACACCTTTTAAAATTTCTTTCCCATCAATTGCTACATGTAAATCTTTGATCGTTAAAGTTGATCCAGCCATATCTATACCTCCGAAAAGAAAGTGTTGTTTCTTGTAGATTGAGTTATTCTATAACTCTATTCTCATTTTATTCTCATTCCAATCTTATAACAAATGAAATGTATTAGCAACTCTTAAACAGTAAAAACAGTCCATCTATTTTCATTAAGCTTGTACCAAATGAGAATGAAAAGGGGATTTGGAGTGGTTTTGAATAATAATTCAGTATATTATTATTAATGGAAATGACACTCGATTAAAATCATACCTCATTTTTTTAGCATTTCCAAGTGAATTCAGGTCTAATGTTCTCTCTATTTTTACCCATCGTCATTGTTTAAATGTATGCCATCTTTAAACACAACTACAGAGAAAAAGCCAGTGTTTCCCCACTGACTTTCTTCCTATTTATAACCTTATTCAGAAACTGGTACAACGGCACCTTTGTATTTATCAAGAATGAAATCTTGAATTTCTTTTGAGTGAAGCACTTCTACAAGCGTTTTGATTTCTTTTCGGTCTTTGTCCTCTGAACGAACGACAATTAGGTTTGCCGGAACAACGTCATCGCCTTCAAATGCAATTCCATACTTTCCGATGTCAATACCGCCTTCTAATGCGTAGTTCGTATTAATGACGACCGCATCACCTTCACCGCTATCGAAAGAAGAAGCTAATAATTTTGCTTCAATTAAAGTTGAGAAATCAAGGTTCTTAGGATTTTCGACAATATCCTCTACTCTTGCATTCGCGCCAACGCCTTCTTTAAGCTTAATTAAACCTTCTTTTTCAAAAATAGGTAAGATACGTCCATGGTCACTTAGTGAATCACTCATAATGATTTTTGCACCTTTTGGAAGGTCTTTTAAGCTTTTATATTTTTTAGAATAAATTCCGATTGGTTCCTTATGAATTCCACCAACACTTACAAAATCAAAATCCTTATTTTCTTTCATTTGAAGATCTAAATACCCTGGAGTTTGAAAATAGTTTGCGTCGAGTTCTTTATCCCTTAACGCTACGTTTGGCAGGATATAATCTTGAAAAACTTGCACTTCTAGGTCAATACCTTTTTTCTTTAATAAGGGTTTTGCCGCTTCTAGCACTTCCGCATGCGGCACAGCAGATGCACCAACGACTAATTTCTTGTTACCATCTTTTCCTTCTTTTTCCCCCGCATCGTTTTTAGCACCAGCGCACGCTGTTAGGGCAAATGCTAATAGAGCAATGACAATAAAACTAAATACTCTTTTCATAATTTAACTCCTCCTGTTATCGTTTATCAGTTTTCTTTGTAAAATAATCTCCAGCAAATTGGATGATAAATACTAAAATTAAAATCGCAATCGTTGCAACTAATGTGACAATCGGTCGATTACGCTGAAAACCTTCAAGGTAGGCAAAATGGCCAAGTCCCCCAGCTCCAATGACTCCGGCCATCGCTGTAAAGCCGACGAGCGAAATTGCTGTAACTGTAATCCCTGAAATTAATGCCGGCAAGGATTCCGGTATTAATACTTTAAAAATGATATGACCCTGTGTTGCCCCCATCGATTGTGATGCCTCAATAACACCTTTATCAATCTCCCTAAGGGCAATTTCTACCATTCGTGCGTAAAAAGGAGCTGCTCCAATAATTAGGGCCGGCATCGCTGCATTTGCACCGAGCATGGTCCCAAGCAATAATTTTGTAAAAGGAATTAATAAAACAATTAAGATAATAAAGGGGATCGATCTGAAAATATTAACAAAGCCAGCAATAACGACATTAACAGTCCGATTAGCCCATATATTTCCTTTATCTGTTAAAAATAATAGCAGACCGAGGAATAATCCTAATATGAAAGTCGTAAATACTGAAATGGAAGTCATATAAATGGTTTCACGTGTTGCTTCTATTAAATTTTCCCACTTTACCATTTCCATAAAATCAGCCATTACTGATCACCTCCACGCCGACTTGCTGTGAGTGAATATAATCGATGGCTTTCTGTATTTCGCTTGACTGTCCATCCAAGTGAATAAATAATGTTCCGTATGATCCGTTTTGCGTGTGCGAAATTTTCCCTTGAAGAATATTTACGACAACATCGAAATCTCGGATGACGTTTGTGATTAATGGTTGTTCTGCTGCTGCCCCGATGAATGAGAGCTGAACCACTTGTCCATGCGGATAAAGTTCGAGTAGATGTTTGATTGTTTCTATCGTTTCATCCGGTTCCGTTACCTGCTGGACAAATCGCTTTGTAATCGGCTGCTGCGGGTTTTTAAACACATTCAACACCGGACCAAGCTCAACGACTCTTCCGTTTTCCATTACTGCCACCTGGTGGCATATTTTACGGATGACATGCATTTCATGGGTAATCAAAACAATCGTTAAACCAAGCCGTTTATTAATATCCACTAACAAATCCAATATAGAATCTGTTGTTTGCGGGTCAAGTGCGGAGGTTGCTTCATCACAAAGCAGCACTTTTGGATTGTTAGCGAGTGCCCTGGCAATCCCTACCCGTTGCTTTTGTCCACCGCTTAACTGGGATGGATAAGCATTTTCTCTTCCCTCTAGGCCAACTAGTTTAATAAGCTCTTCCACTCTTTTTTTTCTTTGTGGACCATTTACACCTGCAATTTCGAGTGGAAAAGCGATATTTTCACTAACCGTCCTCGACCACAGTAAATTAAAATGCTGAAATATCATGCTGATTTCCTGACGTGCTTTTCGAAGCTCACTGCCTTTAATCTTCGAAATAACGCGGCCAGCTACTGTTACAGTTCCGTCGGTTGGCAGCTCTAATCCATTTAACATTCGGATTAAGGTACTTTTACCAGCACCACTGTATCCAATCACTCCGAATATTTCTCCCTCTTGTATTTCCAGGTTGACATCATCGACGGCTCTTAGCTGACCTTGTTTAGAAGGGAATATCTTCTGGACATTTTTTATTGATATCATTGAATCACCTGCTTCTTATCCAATTTACTTAACATTCTGAAAGATTTGTATTGTAATATACCGCTTATATAATATAGGGTTTGACTTTTTCAACAAAAAGATTCTGTTTTAACAAAATAAAAGCCTTTCTGCGCAGGCAGAAAGGCATCATTAAAAATAATCCTTTCTCCCATCTCCCAAAGCAATCGCTTTGTGTGAATTGGCACCATTTCAATAATAAATATTGACGGTTGCCGGGCTTCATCGGGCACATCCCTCCACCTCTCTTGATAAGAGCATCAAGTAACCTATATTCAATTAAAACGTTAATTTGTTTAAGTAATTATATTACGAAAGTTATCGTATCATGGATAAAAAGGGGTGTCAATGAAAATAACTTCATATTCGGAAAAATAAGTTTTGGTAACTTTTATGCATTTACCTTTAATGAGATTACACCAGTAGCAGCCAAAATAGCTGATTCGAGATCTTCGATTAAATCCTCAACATTCTCGATACCGATTGAAAGGCGAATCAAATCCTCTGTTACACCTGCAGCTTTCAGGCCATCAGCATCTAATTGCTGATGGGTGGTGCTTGCTGGGTGAATAATTAAACTTTTTGCATCGCCAACGTTTGCCACATGCGCCCATAGAGTAATCGAATCGATTAATTTGGCTCCTGCTTCTTTACCGCCTTTAATCCCGAAGACAACCATGGAACCTGCACCTTTTGGCAAGTACTTTTTGGCTAATTCATAATCTGGGTGGGATGGGTGTCCTGGATAAGATACCCATTCCACAGCAGGGTGATTGGTTAGATATTCCACCACTTCTTTTGTATTAGCCACATGCTCCTTCATTCGAACATGCAGTGTTTCAAGTCCAAGGATAAACTGGAAGGAATTTTGCGGACTTAACGCCGGTCCTAAGTCCCGCAGCAATTGGACACGGGCTTTGATAATATAGGCGATCTCACCTAGGGCTTCTGCATAAACCAGGTCATGGTAGCTGGCATCTGGCGTTGTAAAACCAGGGAATCGCGGCGAATTCCAATCGAACTTCCCACCATCGACAATAACTCCACCAGTAGTTGTTCCATTTCCTAAAAGCCATTTGGTGGCAGAATGAATCACAATATCGGCACCATATTCAATTGGCCGGCACAGATATGGAGTGGCAAAGGTGTTATCAATAATTAATGGAACACCTGCTGCATGGGCAATATCGGCGACTTTTTCAATATCAAGTACACGAAGGCTTGGGTTACCAATCGTTTCAGCGAAAACAGCCTTTGTTTTGTCGGTAATAGCCGCACGGAAGTTTTCCGGATTTTCAGGGTCAACAAATTTCACTTTAATCCCGTATTTTGGAAGCGTCACTGCAAAAAGATTATATGTTCCGCCATAGAGATTTGATGCCGATACGATTTCATCGCCAGCTTCAGCAATATTTAAAATGGCGAGGGTAATCGCTGCCATACCGCTAGCAACTGCTAGGGCACCAACGCCGCCTTCCAATAATGCTACTCTTTCTTCAAAAACGGTAGTAGTAGGGTTGTGAATGCGTGTGTATATGTACCCAGGTTCCGCTAAGCTAAATAGGTTTGCCGCATGCTCTGTATTCTTAAATTGATAGGCGTTGTTTTGATAAATCGGAACGGCTCGAGCCCCCGTTACCGGATCCGGAGACAATCCACCATGAACACTCAATGTTTCAAAACGATACTTCTTTTGATTTTCACCCATACTACTTCCTCCTTTTTTGCAATTCAACAAACAAAACCCCCGCTTCATAGAAGAGGGGGGACTCTCTCCTCATCTCTCAGAGCATCTCCGCTCTGCTGGATTTAGCACCGTGTGATTGTGTTATAAACCGGTTGCTGGGCTTCAAAGGGCCAGTCCCTCCGCCACTCTCGATAAGAATGTTTATTGAATTGTCTTTATTATTTGATTATTCACCTAAAACTTTACAGTAAGTTTAATTCCGAGTCAATAGCTCTGATTAGAAATTTGTTATTTTTGGTAAATTTTCCTGTGCCTTTGTCAAATAGAAGACAGATTCTAGTAATAATGTGCTGCGAATTGGAGCGGAAATACGTAATTGGCCGTTATGTTCAAGGGCCCTTAACCGTTCCTTCCCTTCAAGTAGTTGTTTCATTGCCTTAAGGTCACCGCGGATTTCGGATATCGTTCGTGTCACTTCGCTATCATGAAGTATGAAAATTTCTCCATTCTTTATGATAATCTGAATGGCTTTTTGTTCACAAACCAAATTCACTCGCAAATCGATATGTTCTAGTAACGGCAGAACATGCCTTTGCTGTTTGATTGCTAATTGAAAGTTTTTCAGCATCTCTATCATAATCCACCACTCCGGTCTGCTCTCTTATATTAAATATACAGGAACGGGGCATGAAATCCTCTTTAAAGTGGTCGACAATTATCAACCTTTTGGAGGGGATTTACGGAGATTTCCTGAGAAATATGTCGGATGGAGAGAATTTTTTGAAAAGTGTTGAAAATTATTCAAACATTACTGCTGATTAAAGGGCAGCATTTTGTAAAATGAAGTTAGATTCGATATCGAAAGGATGTGGATTATGAGTTTTAAAGACCGTAATGAATCAGATGAAATTAAAATTTTAAGATTTCTAAACTCGCGAATGAAATTAGCTGAAAAGGATAAAATTCGCTTTCATAACCTTGTGAAAGGATTTGAAGGTGACCGATTCTATGCTCTACCCAAAAAGGAATACAAAAATCCCCTGCATCAACTACAACGAAGTGAATCCCTACTCCGCCAGCTGTTAGAAAGCCTTGGGTATCGAATCCCTATTGAGGCTTATGTAGTTTTTATCAACCCCCATTTACTTGTTATAAAGTCCCACTTAATGAACAGACCATGTTGCGGACTGTTCCCTCTCTTCTCGGGTAGGATTTTACTTAAGAGGCTTGAGTACACCTAAAAAGCAGATGCAAGCGCGCATCTGCTTAGGATAAATGCTGTTTTATTTTTTCAAGCAAAAATGGAACTGATTGAAAAGCGTAGAGGGTTTCTTTTATCTTGCCGGCTTCAACAAATAATAGGCAAGGGACACTTTCAATTGCTAAATCCCTAGCAAGGTCTGGGTAGAAATTTAAATTCATTTTTCCCATATCTAACTCTACTAGTTGCTCAATGACCTGCAGCATTTTTGAAGCTACCTGACAGGTACCGCACATGGGTGTATAAAAATAGACTAACCCGGTCGCCTTTTTTTCAAGAAAGGCAGATAAATCTGTTCGATTCCATTCGTTCATATATCTTTTAACCCATTTCTAAAAATTCAGTATGAACATCGATATTCGCCCCTATTAGAACGGTTGCCAAATGGTGCACTGGCGCAGTTGCCACCTCACGATACATCCGATCAATATACAAATGTTCCGCTTGGGGAAATTCTCGTTTTAACTGTTTGCGAAGCTTTTCACCTGAGGAGTCGGCATCCACAAGAATATAGACATCCTTATCCTCAAGAAATTCAATTAGTTCATCTAATTTTGTGATACTGATTGTACCATTGGTACAAATAATCTCTACTGGTTCCTTAACAATTCTTTTGACCTTATTTTTATCTGATTTTCCTTCGACAATAAGAACTTTGTCAACATACGAATCATTCATCATCCATCACCTGTATTAGAAGTTGTTTATGTTAACATATTCTAAAATATTGATTACGTGTGTATTCTTCTGCCTATGTTAACTTTATCATTATTGTCATTTTAAAAATAGAGATTTGACTCAGAATTCACGTGAAATTTACCTAGTTAACACCATCCTCCATCATCACAATCTGTATATTTTGCATTAGGGTTTTCTGTTGTCGTGACATGTTGATAGATTTTTTGCTGATCCACTTCAAAATGATGCTCTAATTCTACTTGCATTTGATCTGAAAGCTTCATTTTTCCAATCGGTGTATTATCAAGAAACAGTTCCATTTCCCCATTTTTCATTTTGCCAATCACTCGATTAGTAACATCGACTCTTTGCTGCTTTAACGTCATTCTCCCACCCTCTACAATATATTTATTATAAGGTTCCCTAAAATAGTAGAAGAAAAAGTGGGAAATTAAGAGAAAAAGCACCTTGACAAGGTGCTTTTTCGGGATTAATTAGTCTTCTTTAATCATTTCTTCATATTGTTCAGCCGTCATGAGCTTGTCTAGTTCGCTGCTGTCTGATAATTCAATGACAATCATCCATGCTTTTTCATATGGAGATTCGTTGACAAACTCAGGGCTATCACTTAAATCTTCATTTACTTCAACGACTTTACCACTAACTGGAGCGTAAAGCTCAGAAACGGTTTTTACAGATTCAACACTTCCAAATGGTTCGTCAGCAGATATCTCATCGCCAACTTCTGGAAGTTCAACGAAAACGATATCTCCTAATTCATGCTGTGCAAAATCAGTAATCCCAACACGCACTTTTTCCCCTTCAACCTTTACCCATTCATGTTCTTCTGAATACCGTAATTCTTTTGGTGTACTCATCTTAAAAAACCTCCATTTATTTTTTTAAAATCTATCATCGAAATAAATCGATTCCCATTAGTAATGAAGGAAGAGCAGGCTCACAGCCACATTTTTTCATACTCTTCTTCTTTAAAGCCCACGGTGACACGGTCACCATCAGTTAAAATCGGCCGTTTGATTAACATGCCATCGGAAGCCAGTAATTCTAGCAGTTCTTCATCAGTTGCAGACTTCATTTTATCCTTTATACCTAATTCACGATATTTCATACCGCTTGTGTTAAAGAATTTCTTTAATTCCAGTCCGCTTTTTTGATAAAATTCCTGCAATTCCTCACGACTTGGAGGATGTTCAACAATATGTACTTCTTCATAGGAAAGCTGATGGGCATCCAGCCATTTCTTCGCGTTTCGACAAGTGCCGCATTTCGGATACCAGTAAAACGTCAGAGACATCAATATCACCGCCTTTTCCTATAAAATATCAATGACTTATTAGTGTCAATTGAATATTATCATACCGTTTTTCAAAATCCTAATGCAAAAAATATGTTCTACTTAAAAAAATTCGACTAATTTTTCAAAATTCCTTCCTTTTCTAATATAAAAATTTAAGCCCCCTTCCTAATAGAAAGGGAGCCTGATTTAATTAAACAAGATAGCGTTCAGCCTTAATTATGATATCAGCAGCTTCACGTTTTTTCGCAATGACATTAATTGGAGTATGACGTGTAAATTTACGAAGCGAGGACAACATCATGCGCAAGGTATCGCCTTGTTCAACAGCCACTAATGTTTCTTTGGCAATCGCCTCAAGCTCATTGAAGGCTTCTTGGCAGTAAATTTGTGTATAAAGAAGTTTCTGCTTGTTCTTATCTAAACCAGTTTTTGCAATCGCCTTTTCAGTACGTAACACAACGGATTCCATTGCATACACGTTAGAAATAAGATCCGCGATATTTGCTAAAACTTCCTGCTCTTTTTCAAGTGCTTTACCATATTTTTGCGTGGCTAAACCAGCTGCTAAAAGGGCAATCTTTTTTGCATTTCTTACAAGATATTTTTCCTGGGCAAGTGGCTCATCACCAGGTTCTTCTGGTGTTAACATCATTAATTCCTCTTGAAGGGCCACTGCCTTTTGGAATAATGGGAGCTCCCCCTTGAACGCTTTTTTCAATAAGGTGCCTGGCACTAGCAGGCGGTTAATTTCATTTGTTCCTTCAAAAATACGCTGAATACGTGCATCACGATATGCTCTTTCAATTGGATACTCCTGCATAAATCCGTATCCACCATGAATTTGTACACCTTCATCCGTTACATAGGCTAATACTTCACTTGCAAAGAATTTATTCAATGAACACTCAATCGCATATTCGGCAATTGAATTTGCCACTAATTTAATATCCTTTTCTTCTTCAGTTGAAAGTTTGCCTTGGTTTTCTTCGTACAGACCTATGGTACGGTAAACAGAGCTTTCTGCCGCGTAAATCTTAGAGGCCAGGGTTCCGAATTTTTCTTTGGTTAAATTGAATTGTGAAATTGGTGTTTTAAATTGTTGACGCCCATTTGCATATTTAACAGTCAATTCAAAGGCCTTCTTGGAACCACCCACACTGCCAACTGCAAGCTTGTAACGCCCGATATTTAAGATGTTAAAGGCAATCACATGACCTTTACCAATTTCACCTAATAAATTTTCGACAGGAACGGGAACATCTTCTAAAATAAGCGTCCGAGTGGAAGAACTCTTAATTCCCATTTTCTTTTCCTCTGCACCAGTTGAAACTCCAGCGAAATCCCGATCAACAATGAATGCAGTGAATTGCTCGCCATCAATTTTTGCATATACTACAAATACATCAGCAAAACCGGCATTGGTAATCCATTGCTTTTCCCCGTTTAGAATATAATGAGTACCTGCAGCATTTAATTTGGCCGTTGTTCTGGCACCAAGGGCATCAGAACCAGAACCTGGTTCGGTTAAGGCATAAGCGGCAAGTTTTTCACCTGATGCAAGGGCAGGTAAATATCTGCGTTTTTGGTCCTCATTCCCGAACAACACGATTGGCAGGGAACCAATTCCCACGTGTGCCCCGTGAGAAAGAGAGAAACCACCGCCTCCAGCCATTTTTTCGGTAAGTAGCGATGAGGTAATCTTATCTAGGGCTAAGCCTTCATATTCCTCCGGTACGTCAACTGCTAACAGACCAAGTTCACCGGCTTTTTTAAGGAGCTTCACCGTCCGGTCAAACTCATGGTTTTCTAAATGTTCAAGCTGTGGAACCACTTCTTTTTCAACAAAATCTTCTGCTGTTTTCGCAATCATCAAATGCTCTTCGGTAAAATCCTCCGGTGTAAATAGTTGCTCATAAGAAATATCTTCAATTAAAAAGCTTCCGCCTTTAATGATTTTTTCTGTTTGGTTTGCCATTATTTATTCCTCCTAATCTTTGATTAGTGGGGGCAGATAGCCGCCCCCTTGTAAAAGGTATATGTTGCATTTTGCTTGGGACAGCCCAAAATGGATTAAAGTAATTCAAATACGCCCGCTGCACCCATTCCGCCGCCAATACACATGGTTACTACACCAAATTGTTCTTTCCTGCGTTTTAATTCGTGAATGAGTGAGAGCGTTAATTTTGCTCCTGTACATCCAAGCGGATGTCCTAGGGCAATGGCGCCTCCATTTACGTTAACAATTTCATCATTTAGACCTAATTCACGAATAACTTGGAGGGATTGGGAAGCAAAGGCTTCATTCAATTCAAATAAGTTAATATCCGATAACTCTAGACCTGCAAGTTTAACCGCTTTTGGAATCGCAACGACCGGTCCAACACCCATAATTTCAGGCGGGACACCGCCAACAGCAAAGGATCTGAATTTTGCCAATGGCTTAAGACCAAGTGCCTCTGCCTTTTCACGGTCCATGACAAGCAAGACGGCAGCCCCGTCACTTGTCTGTGAGGCATTACCAGCCGTTACCGAACCTGTCACGGAGAAAGCCGGGCGGAGTTTACCTAATGTCTGCAAATTTGTATCTGGGCGAACGCCTTCATCCTGTGAAAATTGAATTGTTTTTTCAACAAGCTTATTGTCATTACCGACCGTCCGAATCGTCACATCGACTGGAACAATTTCATCGAAGAATTTCCCTTCGGTAATCGCTTTTGCGGCACGCTGATGGCTTCTTACCGCAAAAGCATCTTGATCCTCGCGGGAAATTCCATATTTCATCGCCACTTGCTCGGCCGTGTGACCCATTCCCATATAATATTGAGGAGCCGTTTCTGCTAGTTTGATATTTGGACGGACGACATGCCCCATCATTGGGATCATACTCATGGATTCAGCACCGCCAGCGATAGCTGTATCGGTGTGGCCAAGCATGATTCCCTGTGCGGCATAAGCAATTGCTTGCAATCCTGAAGAACAGAAACGATTCACTGTGATGGCAGGTACAGTGTATGGAAGTCCTGCTAAAGCTCCAATATTACGAGCCATGTTGTTGCCTTGTTCCGCTTCAGGCATTGCACATCCAATGATTAAATCATCAATATTCCCTTCATAATTTCCAGCACGCCTTAATGTTTCCTTTACCACCAATGCTCCCAAATCATCAGGGCGAACATGGGCGAGCGTACCTTTCTTCGCTTTACCTACCGGGGTCCTTGCTCCGGCAACGATTACTGCTTCTCTCATGTAAGTTCCCTCACTTTCTGTTAAATTAGAAAAATACGAATCTATTTTGGGGTCTATCCCCTCGTTCTTAACGATCTAAGCGAAACCTTTTATAAGGGGGGTCAGCCCCTTTTTTTAAAATTAGTTTCTTAATTGTTTACCCTTCACAAGCATATGCTGCATGCGCTGCTGGGATTTTGGCTCCGAAATAAGGCTTAAGAAAGCTTCTCTTTCAAGATCCAATAAATATTGCTCATCAACTTCTGTCCCGAATGGCACTTTTCCGCCTGCAATCACATAGGCAATTTTCTTGGCAATTTTCAGATCATGCTCTGAAATATACCCAGATAAACGCATCGCTTCGGCTCCAAGTAACAGGGTCGCATAGCCAGTTTCACCAACGACCGGCACCTTTCTGCGTACTTTCGGCTTATAGCCTTGTTCGTGTAAGGCTAACACTGCTTGCTTCGCATCATAAAGTAGATGATCATTATTAAAGCTGATTCCATCAGAAGAATCCAAGAAATTATTTTCACGTGCTTCTTCAGCGGAAGTGGAAACTTTTGCGGTGGCAATCGTTTCAAACACTTTATTTGCGACATTTTGCAGGTCAAATGGTACACCGTTTGGAAGGTTTTCTAAGTGCTTCATATAAAGCTCTTTGTTTCCGCCGCCGCCTGGAAGTAAGCCGACACCGACTTCAACAAGACCCATATACGTTTCGGCTGAAGCTTGAATGTGCGCAGCCGGCAGGCACACCTCAGCACCGCCGCCAAGTGTCATTCCAAACGGGGCAGCGACGACTGGCTTAGGGCTGTATTTCACTTTCAGCAAGGCACTATGAAGGTGACGGACAATCATATCCAACTCATAAATATTGTCATCCTGGACTTCCATGAGCATCATCGCTAGGTTTGCTCCGACACAGAAGTTCTTTCCTTGGTTCCCGATGACTAGCCCCTTATAGTTCTTCTCAACTTCTTCCACTGCAAAGTTAATCATTTGAACAATATCAAGACCAATGGCATTGTTAGGTGAATGGAACTCTAATAGAGCTACGCCTTCACCGATATCAATCAGACTTGCCCCGCTATTCTTTTTAATAACACCTTTTTGTTTCTTAATCTTTTTCAGGTCGAGTGCCTTCGGATTAAGTTCAACCAATCGATATTGGCCGTTATCATAGAAGAACAACTCGCCATTTTCTTCTAAATAGCAGGATGAATGTCCTTTTTCTAACATTTCCGTTACCCAGGCAGGAACTTCAAGACCGGCTTCCTTCATTTTTTGAACGGATTTTTCCACACCAATCGCATCCCATGTTTCGAATGGGCCTGTTTCCCAGCCAAAGCCCCATTTCATTGCGCGGTCGATGGAAACGATATCATCAGCAATCTCGCCTAATAGCTGAGCAGAGTATACAAGTGACTGTGCCATTGTATTCCATAAGAATTGTCCGGCCCGATCATTGGCATATACAAGCGCTTTCAATTTATTCGCTGTCCCTTTTTCCTGCTTGCTAAGTTCAACCGCAGGTGTCGATAACTTTTTACGTGGACCATATTCTAACGTGTTTGGATCCAATTCAAGAATTTCTTTCCCTTTTTTCAAAAAGAAGCCTTGACCTGATTTGCTTCCAAGCCATCCTTTTTCAACCATTGCTTTCAAAAAGGCAGGGATTTCGAAAACTTCCTTTTCTTTGCCTTCGACTTTTTCATAGACGTTATTAGCCACATGATAGAATGTGTCCAATCCAACCACGTCTAGGGTTCGAAAGGTTGCACTCTTTGCACGGCCAATAAGTGGCCCAGTGATGGAGTCTACTTCGCCGACACTTAAGCCCGCCTTCAGCATTTCCTGAACAGTTACGAGCAGACCGTAAGTCCCGATCCGGTTAGCGATAAAGTTTGGTGTATCCTTGGCGACAACCACACCTTTTCCTAAGACATCCTCACCGAAAGTTTTCATGAATGAAATTACTTCTGGAGCCGTATATTGAGTAGGAATCACTTCAAGTAATTTCAAATAGCGCGGCGGGTTAAAGAAGTGAGTGCCAAGGAAATGCTTTTGGAACTCTTCGGAACGGCCTTCAATCATTGCTTCTACAGAAATTCCAGATGTATTGGAACTGATAATGCTGCCTGGTTTTCGGTATTGCTCGACCTTTTCAAATACCTGTTTCTTGACATTGAGGTTTTCAACAACCACCTCAATGACCCAGTCCACATCTTTCAATTTGACTAAATCATCTTCCAGGTTACCTGCTTCAATCAGTGCTAAATTCTTTTTCACCGCTAATGGCGCAGGTTTTTGCTTCAATAATTTTTGAATAGATGTTGCACTGATGCGGTTACGTACTTGTTTATCCGCTAAAGTCAGTCCTTTTGCTTCTTCTTCTTTCGTTACTTCACGTGGCACAATATCCAATAATAGTGTAGGAATACCGATATTCGCTAGGTGGGCAGCAATTCCTGCCCCCATGACTCCGGACCCTAGGACAGCTGCTTTTTTAATCAATTGGTTCAACATTGTCTCCCCCTTCAAACTTTGAATGAATACTCATTCATTTTTTTGTCAAAAAAAATTCACATGTGAATGAGTCTTATTATTACTTACTATAGAATATTTTGAAAATTTGTGCAATCCATAAACGTGGAATTTTATAATTTTTTTTAAAAAATATATAAAAGGGCACCCTAATATCCGAGGTGATAACGATGGCGAAAATGAAGAAGGATCCTTCTAAAGCAGGCGTTAGTGCTGCAAGTGTGAAGGGCAATGGCGGGCCAGGCGGCGAAGAGGCTCAAGTTGACAAAAAAAACAGCCAAAACAATCAATTTAGACGAGGATGAAGAAAAACAGGCTGAGCACTTCAGCCTGTTTCTCTTTTTGCATAAAAATTCCTGTTTGAGAGACCATATAGTCGTAAAGATTACACGAATTAGGAGGGTTATTATGCAGCAACAAAATATGAATATGCCCAACATGAACATGCAAAATCAACAAACGAGAATGCCAGAGCCACCCGGAGTTGTATCAACAAAAGATGCCCTTTATTTAACAGATATGATGTCATGGAATTTGCTCTCTGCTAAAAAAGCACACTTTTTTGCCGGTCAGTGTCAGGACCCTGAATTAAAAGCGGAAGCAGAAAAAGTGGGACAAATGCACCAGCGTCATTACCAACAGCTGCTAGGTCACCTAGGACAGCACGCCAACCAACAGCAGCCACTCAATAATATGCAATAAAGAAAAGCGGAAGCGACCGTTTAGCGGCGTATGGACTGGAGCGCTCTGACTGAGATAAAGGAAACACGAAGAGCGTAAGCGCATTCGTGCTTGACTTATCGTAGGGAAGAGAGCGAAGTACACTAGCCGCTGGGAGCTGTAGCTAGACAATTAAAAAGGAGGATACTTTTCAATGAATCAAAACCAACAACAAAAGATAAAAAACCCTGAGACCCAGGTACCAAAAACGCCGCAAATGAACGAACGCGATTTCATCAATGATTTACTAACAACGGAAAAGTATATGACAAGTGCTTACAGTATGGCCCTGCATGAAGCAAGCCACGAAGGATTGTATCAGGACATTATGCAGGTTTTTACAGAAACTCAACAATGCCAGCGCAACCTTTATGACCTCATGTTTAAAAAGGGCTGGTATTCAGTTGAAGCCGCTGATCAGCAAAAGCTGCAGCAGTCCTACCAGCAATTTCAAGGATATACGAATCAGTTACCAAGTGGCGGGACTATTCAATAATTGTAAAAACCGGAGGCATCGCTGCCCTCGGTTTTTGTATGAATTTTATTTTTGAGAAGATGAGCGATGTTGTTCATTCATGACTTTTATTTCATTAATAATCTGCATCATTTCTTCCTTCGCATCCGGGTAGAGCCCATTCCAGTGCTTAGCCAGAGCAGGCATTGACTTGGCGATATGCGAATACAAAGCCCATACCTTCACCTTTTCCTTCGTTTCATCAGTGGATTCCCCAACTAAAAGTTCACTATATTTTTCAAGCAAAGCTTCGAACTGCTTCACAAATGCTTTCTCCATCATGACACCTTCTGTCCTTTGTAATTTGGGTACATGGGCAAGTTTTGCAGCGCTTGCCTGCCGGCAGTTGGTATGTAAAACAACAGGTCTTTCTTACTCTTACCACTGCATCCCATTCTTCCAAATAGATCTTTTCAGCAAAGTATTTTTGCAGTGGATTTAAGTTGTAGCGGCCAAATAACTTTCCTTCGGCTTCTAAAATTAAGTAGCGAAAATCCTCTGCAACTTGATCATAATCTTTAAGTTCGCTTTCATAGAGCCAAAATAAGTAGACAGCGATATTTTCCCACAGGATTAACTTCGAAATACCGATTGTTTTTTCCAGTTGTGAGATCAGTGGAAAAATGTTCATTGCAAACAGATCTTTCAAAACCCTGGCTCGCCATTCAGAACGGTCGTTTCCATCCCAGTCCTGAACTGTAACATCGTTAAATGAAATTGCCGGAAGCCAATCTCTCCCTCGAACAGCCGACTCCATTTTTATATTATCCAACGATACATTTAGCTTTTTATTCAAAGCAGTCATCGCATAAAGCGACATCACTACTAAAAAGGCATACCGTTTAATAAAAATGGAAGCAGCTGCTTTTTCAGACGGCGCCTCAAGGGCATCGGTTAAATTTTTCAAAAAGGCCTTAAGGTTCGATTCATCTAAGAGATCAGCAACATTGAATGAATGCTCTAAGTTGGCCTTGAATCTGTATTTTTCCAATTGATTTTCCACGAATAATTTAACCATTCATCGCTACCGCCTTTTCGAGGATACATCTTCCCTTTCCATAAGGAATGCAGAGCGGTGTCCCAAATAGTGGGTCTATCGTTACCTCACAATCCATGCCAAAAACATTTTTGACGAGGCTCCTATTAATGACATGTTCCGGTTTTCCTTGGTCATATACCTTCTGATCCTTGATAGCCACGACATTATGGGCGTAACGGCAGGCCAGATTGAGATCGTGAAGCACCATGACAACGGTCCGCTTTTTCTTTTCATTTAGTTCAAACAACAAATCGAGGATTTCGATTTGGTGGGTCATATCCAGGTAGGTAGTCGGTTCATCTAGAAGGATGATATCCGTATCCTGAGCCAGTGTCATCGCTATCCAGGCACGCTGTCTCTGACCTCCAGAGAGCGAATCAACCGTTCTTTCTTTTAGGTCCACTAATCGAGTTGCCTTGAGGGCGTCATTGACCTTTTTCTCATCTTCCTCTGACCATTGTTTTAACCATGTTTGGTGTGGATAGCGGCCTTGTTTGACGAGTTGCAGGACGGTTAACCCTTCAGGTGCTGCAGGCGATTGTGGTAAAATTGCCATCTTTTTCGCAATGTCTTTCGTGGACAGCTTGGCAATCGCTTTCCCTTCAAGCAACACAGCGCCAGACTTTGGCTTCAAGAGACGAGCGATTGAACGAAGCAGAGTTGATTTTCCGCAGCCATTTCCGCCAATAAACACGGTAATTTCCCCCTTTGGAATCTTCAAATCTAATTCATCAATAATGAGAGTCTCCCCATAGGATAGTGATAAATTCTTCGTTTCAATCGCATTCATCATCTGACAGCTCCTTGTCGACTTTTTGGTTTGCTTATTGTCTAGCTCCAGCACCCAGCGACAAGTGTTCTTCGCTAAACGGGCGCTTCCGCTTTTCTAGGCATTTCGTGTTTTAAAAAGTAAGTAAATAAAATACGGTGCCCCGATGCCAGCGGTAAACACTCCGGCTGGGACCTCTAACGGTGAAAACATCGTTCTGCCAATTAAATCAGCGATCATGACAAGAATCCCGCCAATCAAGGCGCTCGCTGGAAGCAATGCTCCAAACGATGAACCCACTAACCTTCTCGCCATATGCGGTGCCATTAAGCCGACAAAACCGATGCCCCCGGCAAAAGCAACGGAACCTCCTATCAAGGCGGTGCTGATCATTAATAAGAGAAAACGTTGTTTTTGCACCTTGCCGCCTAATCCAGTTGCAACCTCATCACCGAGTTCTTGGAGATTAATCGTCCGTGCCACTGCCAAAGCAATAATCACGAAGACAACCGTCCACGGGACAATAATCGCAACATTACTCCAATTGGAACCATACACGGTTCCGGTAATCCATATATTGGCTTGGCTCGCCTGATAAATCGGGCCCATCACCATGGTTAAAGTGGTGATCGCTTGCATTAGCGTTGAGATCCCAATTCCAATCAACACAAGCCTGATCGGTGAAACACCATTTTTCCAAGCAAGGAAATACACTAAAAATCCTATCACTGTTGCACCTATAAAAGCAGCTAATGGCAGCCATGCGATACTTACCGTTAATGAATGATTTTTATCACTAAAAATCGCTAAAAAACTTACAACGGCAGCCGCTGCGCCACCTGTAATCCCTAAAACATCTGGGGAAGCTAGCGGATTTCGGATCATTCCTTGTAAAATACCGCCTGCAATCGCTAGTGAAATACCAACCATTAAGGCGACAATAATTCTTGGGAGGCGAAAAGATGTAATAATAAGCGTTTCCATCTCAGGTCCGCCGCCGAATAACACTTTTAGCACTGTAAGCGGGTTAATATTCATTTCACCGCTTCCAGTGCTAATCACAAAAACAAAGCAGGCAACGACGAGAAGGATGGTAAAAGTTAATGATGCTTTTCGATCAACTAAAAAGGACAATCTGCCATTAAAAAGGCGGAAATTTTTATATTTTCTCATCGTCCATTGAACCCCCTTCTTGCGATGTAAATAAAGAATGGAGTTCCAATGATGGCTGTCATGACACCAACAGGCACCTCAGACGGCATGAAAATGTATCTTGCGGCGATATCTGCCGCGATTAATAGGATCGCACCTAAAACAGCAGAAAATGGTATGACCCAACGATGATCAATTCCAACAATCGATCTAGTAATGTGTGGGACCACAATTCCCACAAAACCAATTGGACCTGCGACAGCTACAGAACCGCCCGCTAGTAAAATAACAATTATGCCTATGGCGATTTTGATAAGTCCTGTGTTTAAACCAAGCCCCTTGGCAACATCTTCCCCCATGGACAGGATATTCATTTTACCAGCAATTAACACAGCACCAATCCAGCCGACCCCAATATAAGGTAAAACTGAGACGAGCGTCTCTAATTTTCGACCCTGGACAGAGCCTGCCAGCCAAAACAAAACCTGATCAAGCATGACCTCATCCAGTACAAGCAATCCTTGGGTAAAGGAGGAAAACATCGCTGACATCGCAGCTCCCGCTAATGTGAGCTTCATTGGAGTTAAACCTTCACGGCCAAATGAACCAATGGCGTAAACACTTATCGCTGCAACGGCAGCTCCTAGAAAAGCAAGAATGCTAAACGCTTGTAAACTATTTACAGAAAACACAGTCATAGCTACGACAACTGCAAACCCTCCACCGGCATTGATCCCAAATATACCTGGGGATGCGAGCGGATTCTTTGTTAAGGTTTGCATGAGGACACCGGCAACAGCCAGGCTAGCCCCGACGGCTGAAGCGATTAACGCTCTTGGCAGCCTGACGGTTTGAATAATGATATGTTCATTGGATCCGTTATTATTTGTAAATGCATCAAATGCTGTATGCCAACTGGTATCTGTATAACCATAAATGACACTGGCACACATGAATAACACCATCACCAAGATGGCGATTAGTAAACCAATCCATTTTAATGGGGTACTTTTTAAAAGCATATCATGGTAACCTTTCTAACTTCTTAATAGTTTAATTAATTTAAGTCTAGCTCCAATTGATAATTGTTGTCAATGACTTTGATAATCATTTTCAATTAAATTGTTGACATAACGGTAGTACTCATTTTATGATTAAGTCGTCATTGAAAATGATTATCATTAACAATTAGCTAAGGAGGATACATAAACAATGAAGGCAATCAAGACGATACTTACTCTTTTTTCAGTTATGACCATTTTCTTATTAGCTGCTTGCGGCGGCGGTAATGAAGCAAAAACTGGTGATAAGACGAAAACTACTGCAGAAAAATCTTATACGGTTGAGCATGCGATGGGATCTACCATCATTAAAGGTACCCCTAAAAAAGTCGTTATTCTTACAAATGAAGGAACAGAAGCACTGCTTGCACTAGGTGTAAAACCAGTTGGTGCAGTTCAATCCTGGCTTGGAGATCCATGGTATGAACATATTAAAAAGGATATGGACGGCGTTGAGGTTGTTGGAGTTGAAAGTGAAGTCAATGTGGAGAAAATTGCCTCATTGAAACCAGATTTAATTATCGGTAACAAGCTGCGTCAAGAAAAGGTTTACGACCAGCTTAGTGCGATTGCCCCGACTGTTTTTTCAGAAACGCTTAGAGGAGATTGGAAGGATAACTTCAAATTGTATGCAAAAGCATTAAATCTTGAGGCAAAAGGAAACGAAGTGTTAAACGCATACGATACACATGTGGAAGATCTAAAAGCCAAGCTCGGCGATAAAGTGAATCAAGAGGTTTCTGTTGTGCGCTTCATGGCAGGAAAATCTCGAATTTATTACACGGATTCTTTCTCAGGAGTACTTTTCAATCAATTAGGATTTAAACGTGCTCCCCAGCAGGAAGCACTTTTCACTCCAGATAACAAGCTTGGGTTACTCGCTGTAGAGGTAGGCAAAGAAGTCATTCCTAAAATGGATGGAGACCTGCTTTTCTACTTTACCTATGCGCCACCAGGTGATCAAGCAGCCATAGATACTGCAAAAGAATGGACAAACGATCCACTTTGGAAAAACTTAAATGCGGTTAAGAGTGGCCATGTGTATGAAGTAAGTGACGCAACATGGAATACTTCCGGCGGCGTTCTGTCAGCAAATATTATGCTCGATGACCTTGAGAAAATCTTACTAAAGAAATAAGCAATTTTTATAAAAAAACCTCCCATTATATATTAGAAAAGAGCAAGGCTTGCCATGGCCTCGCTCTTTTTGTTTACTTTGAATATTTTTTCTGCTGATTTGAACGCGGATTTTGCCAACCTGACCTAGATACCCATAATTATGTGGTATAGCTCTCCTATCCTGGCGGGATTCCGCCAACTTCCTGATTTATTCCGCCATTCTCATCCGGATTTCCGCGAATTGCCTGATTTATTCCGCCATTCTCATCCGGGATTCCGCCGATTCCCTGGTTTATTCCGCCAAGCCAGAATAGACACCCCTTAAAACGTGGTATAGCTCACTTATCCTGGCGGGATTCCGCCAACTTCCTGATTTATTCCGCCAATCTCATTCGGGATTCCGCCGATTCCCTGATTTATTCCGCCAATCTCATTCGGGATTCCGCCGATTCCCTGATTTATTCCGCCAATCTCATTCGGGATTCCGCCGATTCCCTGATTTATTCCGCCAAGCCAGAATAGATACCCCATAAAATGAGGTATAGTTCTCTTATCCTGGCGGGATTCCGCTAACTTTTCTGGTTATTCCGCCAAACTTATCCGGATTTCCGCGAACTTCTCAATTTATTCCGCCAAACTAAACCGCAATTCCGCCAAATCCTCGGTTATTCCGCCAAACACCAATTTCAAGCACAAAAAAAGAGCGAACCCTGTCGCTCCTTTTTTCTATATTAAGCTGTTGTCGAAAACATGTACTTTTTATAATGGTAGCGAATCGAAAAAATTAAGCCGAGCCCGAACATGTTCCCCATTAAGGCGCTGCCGCCATAACTGATAAACGGTAGTGGAATCCCTGTAATCGGTAGAACGCCAATCGTCATCCCAATATTTTGGAAGACGTGGAAGGTGATCATACTGATGACCCCTACGCAAATATACGTATAAAAATTATTCTTTGTTTCCATTCCAACCTTTGTAATATGATAAACCAATAAGAAAAACAGACTAATCAACACACTTGCCCCAATAAAGCCATATTCTTCGCCAACGACACTAAAAATAAAATCCGTTTGGCTTTCCGGCAGATAAACTTCTCGATTTCCCAGTCCTTTACCGCCCGTTTGGCCTGAACCGATCGCAAGTAATGATTTTGTCAACTGGTAGGCGTCCGATCCTTGGTAACTATAAGGATCTAGCCAAGAGTAAATCCGACGAAGCTGATACTGGCCCACCCCAAGGTACTTTTCCAAGACTTCTGGGTGAATTAATACAAAATAAAAAATCGTCCCAATTAGCGCTATACCTACTGCAAACAATGGTGTGAGCAGCTTCCACGAAATCCCCGAAATAAAGACCATTCCTAATAAAATCGCTAAGAATACAAGCGATGTCCCTAAATCCTGCTTGATGATCAGTGCTAACGGGACCATTGTTACAATGCCAAGCTTAACTAACAGCCAAAAATCCGTTTGTATCGTTTTTATCTGGGTCTTGAGGTGATGATCTTCAATCACTCGTGCAAGCGCCAATATAATGAAGATTTTAACAAACTCAGATGGCTGGATTGTACCGAAGCCAGGAACCTTAAACCAGTTTTTCGCCCCATTGATAACTGGTGCGATACTTTCCGGGGCAACAATTAAAAAGCCAAGCATAAGTATTCCAAACCCATATGCATACCAGGTAAGCTTTCGGAGTTGATCTGAATCGAGGGTCATAACCCCAGTGATAATCCCTCCCCCAACCGCGTACCAAACAATTTGCTTAATTAAAAAATTCTCCTTGTATTGTCCACTCGCCTGCGCACTATAAATTGCTAAACAGCTCGCTAAAAACAGTAATATCAATATAAAAACAAGATTGTAATCAAGTTTTGAAGTTTTGTCGTTATTTGAAGTCATATCAGTTCCACCTTACTATGAAATGCTGCATTCCTACATTATATTTTTATTATCAGCAAATCACAACTTCTAAACTGTGAATGGTTTAATTTACATAAATTAGAAAGCGGAAGCGCCCATAGTTTTTTCTTCTTATTTATTAAAGTAGATCCGCTGTAATTCCATAGCCATCCATTCCAGATTACTTGGAACCTGTGGAATGCCGTATCCAATAAAAAGCGGGGTGGTCACAAAGCGCGAAACAACCTTTGCATAGATTTTATTTTCAATATGATGGAAAAACAAGTTATAGCTCGTTGCTTTGAATGGAAAATGGTTCAAAATATAATGAACAGCCGTTTGCAGGTAATCCGAAAACTTTTCCTGGTAACACGAATCCTCCATTTCAATATTGAATTCATAAAATCCAACACGGGGCTTTGTCGACAGCGTAAACCGGGCTTCCACTGTTTCATCAATTACAATCCCTTCAAACATTTCATGGGTTACCTTCTCTTTATAATCAATATCATCCAATCCAATGATTTGCATATGAGGATGCGAGAGCGTACCTCCTGACAAAGGTCCATGGTTTTTGAAGAAGATCACAGATTGATAGCCGCCAGTTTCCTCCATAGCTAACCAATGCATGATTCCAAATCTCATCAATTTATGTAGATGCTCTTTTGGGTAGGTCGATAATTCACCCTGACAATCATCCGTTTCAATTAACACCGTTTGATAGGTATTTTCTAGAACAGGATATTTATTTTTTAAAAGAATAATCGGTTCGTCCACAGCGATGAGGTTCGTTAGTTGATCTCTTTCGCAAAATGGACAGGCCTGGTCTTTGTTTCGAATATTTTCGGGCTTCATAACACCGATCGACGTATTAAAATGAAGATGTGAATTTTCCAAATGCGTTTCTCCTCTCGAACGAGTATATTTCTATTTTATGGGAGGATGCCATCTAATTGCACTTATTTTGTTTAGACATTAGATATTTTCATTGCTTATTGGAAAAGGAATCCTAAAATAGAATAGGATTTCATTAAATAGGTAATTTTTGCATATCTTTTAAATGTACAGGCTTAACATTTCTTTAGAATGTGAGGGTAACTATGTTAACAAAATTAGAAGCACTAATTCTGGGGATTATCCAAGGTTTAACCGAATTCTTGCCGATCAGCAGTACTGGCCATCTTTATTTAGGAAGAAATTTATTCGGCTTACAGGAAGCCGGACTCTTGCTCGATACGATGCTTCATGTCGGCACATTGCTGGCTGTTTTTGTTTTTTATAAAGATGAATTTATAAAAATTATCAAAAAGCCGTTTAGTAAGTTAACCTTTTTGTTGATCGTTGGAACCATCCCAGCGGTAATCTTTGGACTTGCGTTTAAAGATTATATCGATGAAATTTCGAAAACTGGGGTGACAATTGGCTGGGAGTTTTTAATTACGGGGATCTTCCTGTGGATCGCTGATTCAGCGAAAAATGGCTACAAGAAAATGGATGAGATTAGCTATAAAGATGCCTTCATTATCGGTACCTTTCAGGCCGTTGCGATTATGCCTGCGATTTCACGATCAGGAATGACGATTGTTGCGGCGCTTTGGCGAAAATTAGATCGTGAAACAGCTGCTTATTTTTCCTTCTTATTGTCCACACCAGCCATTGCTGGCGCGATTGTCCTGCAAACGAAGGATTTACTCAGCGGTCAAGGTGAAGAAATCTCCTTGTCGGCATTGCTCGTTGGTATTGTCGCTTCTGCCGTCTTCGGTTATGTTGCCGTTAAGTGGATGATTGGCTATTTGAAAAATCATTCCTTAAAACCATTTGCAATTTATGTTTGGGCATTAGGAGTACTTGTGTTAGTTTTCCAATTTACAGGTAAATTTTAGCGAGTTGAGGTTCAGAAAAATAGTTTCGCAAACAAAGGCCCTAGTTGCGCAACAAAAATGGGTTTTCCGCAAATAGAAATGAGAACTCATGCGATATTTATAAAAAAGCAACAAAAAAGCGACTCGACAGCACTCGAGTCGCTCTTTTTTATAATGAAACAGGCAATTTTGCCATTTCTTTAGCTGCTTTTGCTGCTTGCTCCTTCGCTTTTGCCATAATTTCAGGAATCATCTTTGGATTATGATCCATTCCCTCGGCAAATACCGTTTCCATTAATTCAAAGCCAAGGAATTCAAGGGCTTTACTTAAATAACGGTCTCCCATTTCAAAATCAACCATTCGGCCTATTTATGGGCTATACAAAAGATCAGCTTACCGAAGGAGAGCGGACGAAACGGATATCCATACTATATAAGTGCATATGCTCAATTTCCACATCAGGCTGTTCCTTTTTGAACTCTTCTAGAAACACTTCCCCAATTTGCATTCCTTTTGAAAGTTTACTATCATTTTTTGGATTTGCTGTTATATATAGAAGCTTAGACATTTAGATCCGTCCCCTTTTTCGCAAATTTAATATTCTCTCCTTATAATACAATATTTCTCTATGCTCACGATTGAACAATAAGTGAAGTTTGTGAAAATCTTGTGAAAACTGAATTGTTAATTGAACAATCCATGACAATCCCAAACAAAACTTAACGAAACTCAACAAAACTTAACAAAAATCACTTTTATTATGCTATTCTTTTTATAAAATGGCTATGTTAAAGCTTATTGTTGATTTTGGCACCCTGTTGACCTTCGTTCCAGGCGCGAAGACTCCTGCGGGAGGACGGGGCAGGGGAGACCCCGCAGGAGCGCAGCGACGAGGAGGCTCCCCGAACCGCCCGCGGAAAGCGAAGCGCCTGGAACGGAAATCAACAGGCAAGTTTAACATAGCCTATAAAATAAAAACTGGAAAAAGGAGGGTAGCTTATGGATGAGAAGGCTTATACACCCGATGAAGTTGCCCAAATCTTTCAAATCTCAAAACATACGGTTTATGAGTTAATTAAAAGAGGTGAGTTGCAGGCATTTAAGATTGGAAACAAAATGAGAATTGAACAAGCTGAGCTGGAGAGATTTAAAGAGAACACAAAGGCTCCCGCCAAAAAAAGTCTATCTGAACCAACAGAGACTCCGAGTTATCCGGCCCAATCCATTCGATTATCCGGCAGTCACGACTTTCTTGTCGAACATTTTGCAAAACAAGCAGCTACAGCATTAAACTTGCAAATCCAGCCTTCGTACATAGGCAGTCTTGAAGGGTTAATGATGCTATACCGGGGACAATGTGAAATTGCTGCTATTCATCTATTGGATCCAAACTCACAAGAATATAATCTGCCATTCATTCATCAACTTTTTGTATACGAATCAATTTTGGTGCTTAGATTAGCGGCAAGACAACAAGGCTTTATTGTCGCAAAAGGCAATCCGAAAAATATTCATGATTTTCCTGACCTGACGAGAAATGATGTTCAATTTGTTAATCGCCAGAAAGGGGCAGGAACACGATTTTTACTTGACTCAAAGCTTTCCAGCTATGGAATCAATCCTAGTAAAATTAGCGGGTATAGCAAGGCGGAGTGGAACCATTTATCTGCTGCCTCGTACATTAGCAGGGGCATGGCTGATGTCACCTTCGGAATTCAGTCGGCTGCAAGCCATTTAGGATTGGACTTCATCCCTGTAGCTAAAGAACATTTTGACCTTGTTTTCCGCTTTACCTCTGAAAATAAACAAAGTTTAACAGACCTAATTCAATATTTACAATCTGCTAGTTTCAAAGACAGTTTAACGGATTTAGAAGGATATGATATATCAGAATTAGGAAAAATTACCTATCAAACTAGTCAAACGGAGGAAACAAAAACATGTTAAAAAATCGTTATCTTGGATTCTTATTGGCACTGATGCTATTAATTTTAGCCGCGTGCGGAAATTCTGACACAAATGATTCAGCAGAAAAAGTAAAAAAGACTGAACCTAAAGCAGCACCAACTGAAATGATCCTTGCTACAACAACAAGCACACAGGACAGCGGCTTACTAGATGTCCTGATCCCAATGTTTGAAAAAGAAAACAATGTAAAAGTAAAAACCATTGCAGTTGGCACAGGGCAGGCATTAGAAATGGGAACAAAAGGGGAAGCAGATGCCCTTCTAGTTCATGCTCCAGCAGCTGAAAAAGCAGTTGTTGATGCCGGTGATGCCATAAACTACAAACGCGTGATGTACAATGATTTTATCCTCGTAGGACCAAAGGAAAATCCAGCAGGTGTCAGCGGTGATGACATTAACGCAGCTTTCAAAAAATTGTCTGATTCGAAAGCTACTTTCGTTTCACGAGGTGACGATTCTGGCACACATAAAAAAGAACTTGGTATCTGGGCGGCGGCAAGCATTAAACCCGCTGGGGAATGGTACGTTTCAACTGGACAAGGCATGGGGCAAACCTTACAAGTGGCCGCAGAGAAAAAAGGCTACGTCTTAACTGACCGCGCTACATGGCTGGCACAAGAGAAAAATTTGGATACCCTTCAAATCGTCGTTGAAGGCGGCAAAGATTTAATGAACATTTATCACGTGATGCAAGTAAATCCTGAAAAACATGACAAAATTAATAGCAAAGATGCAGAAAAATTTGTAGAATTTATGGTAGATGCGAAAACACAAGATGTGATTGAAGAATTCGGTAAGAAAGAATACGGTCAATCATTATTTATGAAGTATACAGAATAGTAGATGAAGGCCCTTTTTTAAGGGCCCTTCTGTTTATAAAGCTATAGAAAATCCTGGAGGCACTTTAAATGGAACTACTCATTGATGGACTAAAAAAAGCGATAGAGATGCTCCTTTCTGGTGATCAGGAAGTATTTGCGATTACCTGGCTCACTCTTAAAGTTTGTCTAATTTCCATTCTGATTAGTACCTTGATAGGATTGCCGCTTGGCATTTTTCTTGGATTAACTAGATTCAAAGGCCGCAGACTTCTATTATTATTCATCAATATTGGTTTAGGGCTGCCTCCTGTTGTTGCCGGACTTTGGATTACGATGCTTTTATGGCGCTCGGGGCCGCTCGGAGACCTCACCCTGCTTTATTCACCAACAGCGATTGTGATGGCACAAATATTAGTGAGTTTGCCGATTGTTACCAGTCTAACTTGCACAGCATTTCAGCAAATTAGTGAAAAAATGCTTCTGCAAATTAAAGCTCTTGGAGCAACAAAACTGCAGACATTATGGATTCTCATTAAACAATTAAAAATTGCCATATTGGCGGCAATAATGGCTGGCTTTGGCCGGGTCATCGCTGAGGTTGGTGCTGCGATGATGGTCGGCGGAAATATCCAAGGCGACACGCGCATTTTAACGACGACAATTGTGATGGAAGTTTCAAAGGGGAACTTTGATATTGCCTTAGCGCTATCGTTCATATTATTATCGGTTGCCCTGTTGATTACGGCAGTGTTAACATTTTTACAGCAAAGGAAGCGAATATCATGAATCCCTTAATTGAGCTGAAGAACATTACCTATAAAGCCCATAATAGAACCATTCTTGATATTCCTGAATTTCAGATTCAGACTGGGGAATTTCTCGGCATTATGGGACCAAATGGTGCGGGGAAAAGTACGCTGCTAAAGGTGCTGGCGTTTCTTGATCAACAAAATAGTGGTGAAATCTTTTATCGAGGACAGGCCATTCCTAAGGGGAATGTACCGCTTGAACTGCGAAGGAAATTCTCCATTGCTCTCCAGCAGTCCTTACTGTTAGATGGAACTGTTTTTCATAACATTGCGATAGGTCTAACCTTAAGAAAAGTCTCCAAATCGATTATCAAGGAAAAAGTGGGGCACTGGATGGAGTTATTTGGGATCAGTCATTTGGCGAAAAAAAATGCTCTTTATTTATCCGGCGGCGAGGCACAACGGGTCAACTTAGCGCGGGCGATGATTGTTGAACCAGAGATTCTGTTTTTAGATGAACCTTTTTCCGCTTTAGATTTTCCAACAAAAATAAGGTTAATGGAAGATTTCAAGCAAATTATTGAAGATGCCAAGACAACGGCTGTCTTTGTCAGCCATGATCTAATGGAGGTCAATTATCTCACGAAACAGCTTGCAATCATTGTAAATGGTGAAGTGAAACAAGTAGGACTAACCCCACGCGTCCTAGAACATTCGAATACCTCCACTGCATCGTTCCTAAATGAGTGGAAAAAGTTTTACCCCGTTGCACGTTAATTGACAGTTCCGGTTTGGAGCTGTTTTTTCTTCACTTGGATTAAAAAACAGAAGGCAGTGCGTATTGCAGAGGCCTTCTGTGCAATTATTTAGGGTTAGTCTTCCTGCGGAAACCACAAAGTAACGCTTGTTCCCTTATTTAACTTGCTTTTTACTTTTATGACACCCCTATGCGCATCCATTAAGGCTTTTACAATCGAGAGGCCAATTCCAACTCCTCCGGTTTTGCGGTCTCGTGATTTGTCCCCGCGATAGAAGCGTTCGAATATATGCGGAATATCTTCCTCAGCCATCCCTGATCCCTCATCTTGAATCTTGAAGCCGACATAGCCCGACATATCCGTTTGGACAGAAATAGTGACATTTTTTCCTTCCGGCGTATACTTTAGGGCATTATTGAGGATGTTTGACAGGATTTGCATCAAGCGATCCCTGTCCGCTTCAAACATTTCGTCCTGAACAGGTTCTTCAATATGGAGATGGACACCCTTCTCTGTAAACAACGGCAGAAACATCTCAAATAACGCTGCCAGCACACTTCCTGCATCCAATTCCATTTTTTCAAGTCGAATCTGCGGATTTTCAGCGGCAAGAAGCTTTTCTAGTTCATTGACTAGCCTTACTAATCGCATTAGCTCTTCGTGGGTTGTCTGCAAACGCTGTGGAGTCGTCTCCCAAATACCATCCTGAAATGCTTCAATTTGACTTCTCAATGTGGCCAGCGGTGTGCGAAGCTCATGAGCCAAATCACCCGTAAAGTGCTTTCTTAAGTTTTCTTCCTTTGCCAACGACACTGCAAGATTATTAAACGAAATTGCAATGTCCTTTACCTCGGTAGGCAAGCCCGATAATGGAATGCGAATGTCAAGATTATGGTTCTGCAGCTCATTTGCCGCAAACGATAGCTTCTGTAATCCTGAAGTGAGTTTTTTTGAAAAAAGCATACTAAAGATAATCGCCAGCACGATCGTCAAACAAACGGCTGCATAAATGTACAATTGAATCGTTTGGATAAATGTATACTCATCATCAATTAAACCTTTCGGATAGATGGCAACGAGTTTCCCAATAATATTATCATCTACCCTTAGTGTATAGGTCTTGGAATGCCATTCTTCACCATTTGGAGCAGGTTCAGCTAACCCGAAACTATTCAACATGCCACGGATGTTCGAGGAATCCATTTGCAATTGTCCAAGCCGATCATACAATTGGAAGTAAAGCTGCTCGGTCATCGCATGTTCGTGCAAGAGCCCAAACACTGGGTCACTGGTAAAATGGCCATTTTTTTTATAATCCTTTTCAATTTCCGTGATAATCCGATCAATCTTTTTCTCCCGATTGTGATCTAAATAGCTGCTGAAGCTTTCTTCAAATCCATACTGGATAAAAAAGCTCACAATGATGATAGCGATCATTGAGATGAGTATTAAATAAAAGAGAATTTTAGACCGGAGCGTTTGCAGCATCTAATACGCCTCCAAATTTGTAACCCATCCCGAATACCGTTACGATAAAATCTGGCTGCCGTGAATCCATCTCAATTTTTTTTCGAAGATTTTTGATATGGGTATCCACACTGCGTTCATAGCCTTCATAATACATGCCTTCATCCTGAATCTTTTCAAGCAAATCCATCCGGCTGTAAACCCGGCCCGGATTCACCGCCATATTGGTTAACAGCTTATATTCAATCGGTGTTAGGGTAATATAGTCTCCGTTAACGGTTACTTCCTTTTTTATTAAGTCAATGACAAGTCTTTTCCCATTGAATTCAAGTCGTTCTACTTTCTCCGACTTTTTCACACGCCTTAAAATAGCTTGCACGCGAACAACGACTTCCCGCGGGCTAAACGGTTTGGTTAAATAATCATCCGCCCCCATCACGATTCCGTTGATGCGGTCATCTTCAGCCGATTTGGCGGTCAGCATCAGGATTGGCACGTCCGATTCTTTTCGGACCAGCCGGCAAACTTCTTCACCAGATATATCGGGCAGCATTAAGTCTAATATGATTAAATCAGGGTTTAGTGTTTTTACTTTTTTCAAGGCATCAATTCCATTATCTGCACTATGAATTTCATAGCCTTCTCTTACTAAATAGGCTTCAAGAACTTCTATGATTCTACGTTCATCGTCTACTAATAATATCTTCATTTTTACCACTCCCCACATAATAACTATATCATTTCAAGTCTGTGATGTTTGTAACTTCACAAATTCACCACAAGTTCTTCATAACATCTTCAATCTTTCTCGGTAAGATGTGAGTGTAGTTAGGAATGAGGAAATAACTAAAAGGACTCCCAAGTTTTTGTTATCACCTCATTGATGCAGTAGTTGGTTCAAAACCATCTTACTCATCCCAAATTTAACCTCTCTTTTTTATATAGTTCGGACGTCCCAATCGGTGGGACGTCCATTTTTTTAATAAATTTGCTACAAAATAAGGCGCTCGTACAGCAAACTCTATAGTATGCTTAGGGAGTGAGGTGCTTGGACATATGAATAAAATATCAGTTAAAATAGGCGTCCTATTTTTTATTGCAATCTTTATACTAGAAGGCATTTCGATGTTTTTTTTGCATAATAATATCATTCATTCCCGGGTGCATGAAGAGTTAACTTCTCTCCAGACACGAGGGAATAATCACCGTGAGATCCTCGAGGCTTCATTTCATGATGAAACCATTCGGCACATTGCCATAATGGAGGCACAGACCGATACACAGGTGATTCTGACAAAACCAGCTGGAACGATTTATATGTCGTCCAATAAGGTTACAGATGAAATGAAAAAAATCATGAATATTAAGCCAAAAAGTGTGCCACACGAGGGTTTAATTTTAGAAGACGACTGGAAAAACGAAGCTTATATCGCTTCCATTAGCCCAGTAATTGTTGATAATAAAATCAACGGTTATGTTTATATGTTTCAAAATACAAAAAAAATCAAAGATTTAATTTCCGGACTTAACCAGCATTTCCTGATTGCTGGCCTGCTTTCCCTCTTGTTTATGATTATTATCATTATCTTTTTGACAAGGTTTGTCACTCACCCGCTTATTCAAATGAGTGAAGCAACAAAACGGATCAGCAAGGGTGATTTCTCCGTCTCCCTGCCAAACGTTGGTAAAGACGAAATCGGAGAGCTCGGGGAATCCATTAAGGTGTTAGCAAGTGATTTAGAAATTCTAAAAAATGAACGGAATGAGTTCCTTGCAAGTATCTCGCACGAACTCCGTACTCCACTGACTTATATTAAGGGCTATGCAGACATTGCCCGCCGACAAGGAACGAACAATGAGGACAGAGATAAATATTTAGGAATTATTTTTGAAGAGACTGGCAAGCTATCGAAACTAGTGAAGGAATTATTTAATCTCGCAAAAATGGATGAAAATACTTTTTCAATAGAAAAAGAAGAGGTTCATCTATTACCTTATTTTCAAACAATCATTGAAAAAGTTTCACCGGCTTGCTTGGAGTACCAGATCGAAATCGTTCTCGAATGCCCGGATCATCTTTATGCAAAAATTGACCCGATGCGCTTTGAACAAGTGATCCTCAATCTGCTTGATAATGCACGGAAATATTCGGAGCAGCAAACAAAAATAGACGTCGTCGTTAAAAGAATCGACGGAGCGATTCACATGATTGTTCAAGATGAAGGGAAGGGTATCCCCGAAGAAGATTTACCGCGAATATTCGAGCGATTTTATCGTGTCGATAAATCACGAACGCGTGCTCTCGGCGGTACTGGACTCGGACTTTCAATCGTCAAACAATTAGTGGAAGCCCACGGCGGAACCATTAAAGTTTCAAGCAGCCACAATCTAGGAACAAGCTTTGAAATCATCTTGGAATAAAAAAATCCTTATCGCCATCGATAAGGATTTTTTTCTTATTCTGCTTTTTTCTTTACTTCATCTGTCAATTCCTCAATGCTTTTTCTTACATTCGACTTGCCAGAGTAGTTTTCAATCAATTCTTTTACATCAATGCCGCTTGATGCTTTTAATGATTCTTGAAGACTAGCCATTAAATTGGTGGCATAGCTGGTGATTTTATTGGCACCGCCATTCGCTCCAGTGCCGCCCGTGTCGACAACCGTAATTTTATCAATATTGGATAAGGGGCTAGCCACTTGTTTCGCATATTCCGGCAGCATTTTGATAATCATGTCTAGGATTGCCGCTTGGCCGAATTGCTCGAATGCTTCGGCAATTTTCTCCTTCGCTTCGGCTTCTGCTAAACCTTTTAAGCGAATAATTTCTGCTTCCGTCGAACCCTGTGCCTTTTGCGCTTCCGCTTTGGCGAGACCATCCAATCGAATCCGCTCTGCTTCCGCTTTAGCCATGGCTTCGATTCGATATTTATTTGCTTCTGCTTCTGCCATTTCCTTGGCCTTATTTGCTGCAGCCGATTGTTCCACAGAATAACGGTCGGCGTCCGCTTTTTTCTTCACTTCCGAATCGTATTGACGTTCGCGGCGTTGAATTTCTTTTTCTTCCAATTCAATTTGTTTCTGTCTTTCAATAATCTTGATTTGCATTTCTTGTTCCATTACTTCTTGTTTCGAACGTGCACTTTCAAGGTCGTAGGCTTGGTCAGCACGTGCTTTGGCGACATCTTGTTCACGGCGGTACTCGGCAATTTTCAAAAGATTGATTTTCTCAGCCTCAGCAATTTCTGTTGCCCGCTCTAACTCATTCCGCTTTCCCCATACCCATCAACAGGGATGGTGGTAATAACCGTACCAATCCGGCCACGTAAATCTGATTCTTTATAGACTAGTGACTCCTCCGCACCAGACAGCGGGACAAGAACAAAGACATTTAATAACGTCACCACAATCAAGGCTGCAACAGACGAGATGCCTAAAATGAGTAAATAATGTAATGAAGAAAGGCGCTCAAATAAATAACCGCTTGCCGATAGGGTGGTTACGAAAGCGAAAATCAAGACTGGGTTAAGAAAATCGAGTCCGTCACCAAACCCATGAAAATGAAAGACATCGGCAAACAAGACATAAATTAAGGTTAATACCCCGGAAATGATTAACCCATATAAATAAATCGTTTCTAAAGGAATGCTAAATGGTTCCATGCGCATCAATCCTTCTTATTCATTTGTCTCTATTTAACATGGCTGTTGATTTCCGCTCCAATCAACTTGGCTATAAAAATAACAATGAGCTTTAACATAGCCATTCATTAAAAAACCTTTAGTTTCTTTCTCAATCAAGTAGGTAACCTCCACTCCTCATCCATAAGCATCATCCTTTCTATGTATCTACCTTAAATACGGTTAAACTATGGAAAAGTTTCACTTTTTTCCTAAAATTTTCCGGATTTATTCAATAATTCGATAATGCTTGTCTAAATCCTGCCGTGGTATTAAGGAGATATTATGAAGTTTTACCCTTTATAAATAGGCTCTGTTATACTTGGCTGTTGATTTCCGCTCCAGGCGCTTCGCTTTCCGCGGGCGGTCCGGGGAGCCTCCTCGGCGCTTAAGCGCCTGCGGGGTCTCCCCTGCCCCGTCCTCCCGCAGGAGTCTTCGCGCCTTCCGCTCCAATCAACATGTGCCAAAATCAACAATGAGCTTTAACATAGCCTATAAATAAAAAAGTGCCATAGCACATGGCTACAACACCTTATTGAATCATATTCAAGAACTTCCTTGTTCGTTCTTCTTTTGGATTGGTGAAAATTTCTTCTGGCTTGTTCCTCTCGACAATCACACCTTGGTCCATAAAAATGACTTCATCAGCCGCTTCGCGGGCAAAGCGCATTTCATGGGTAACAACGATCATTGTCATTCCCTCCCTAGCCAGGTCCTTCATGACCTTCAATACTTCACCAACCAGTTCAGGATCAAGTGCGGACGTCGGCTCATCAAAGAGCATTACCTCTGGTTCCATTGCTAGTGCCCGGGCAATGCCGACACGCTGCTGCTGACCACCGGAGAGCTGGGCGGGAAAGTAATCAATTTTATCACCAAGGCCCACTTTTTCAAGTAATGCTTGTGCCTTTTTCCTTGCAGCCTCTTTCCCCTCTCCTTTTACAATGATTGGCCCTTCCATAACATTCTGAAGTGCTGTTTTATGAGGAAAGAGATTATAACTTTGAAAAACCATTCCGGTTAGGCGCCGAAACGAGGCAATTTGTTTTTTAGGTACAGCCTTAGAAAAATCCAAACTTTGACCCTCGATGGAAATGACACCTTTTGTCGGAGTTTCCAACACATTCAAACAGCGGAGCATCGTTGTCTTACCGGATCCCGATGGACCGATGACAACGACCACTTTTCCCTTTTCAACGACGAGGTCAATCCCTTTTAACACCTCTAATTGACCAAATTGCTTATATAAACCTTTAATTGAAATCATTGTAAAACTCCCTCATTAAGACGTGTACCGGTCCATTCTCTTTTCCAAGTATCCTTGCAAGATCGAAAGGAAAAAGCAAATGACCCAATAAAGAAGCGCTGCCTCTACGTATACCAATAGAAATTCATAGGTGGTTGAAGCAATTTCTTGGGCCCGGCGAAACATCTCTGTTACAAGGACAACTGACGCAAGAGAAGTGTCTTTTACAAGACTAATAAATGAATTCGATAATGGCGGTATGGATACTCTTGCTGCCTGCGGAAGAATGATTCTTTTTAACGCCTGGGTATAGGTCATTCCAATCGAATAACCGGCTTCCCACTGGCCCTTAGGAATGGAGATAATCGCTGCTCGAATGATTTCTGAAGCATATGCCCCAACACTTAGAGAAAAACCAATCACCGCGGATATAAATGGATCTATTGTAACTCCGATATTAGGAAGTCCATAAAAAATAATGAATAACTGAACAAGTAATGGTGTTCCGCGAATCGCCGAAACATAAAATCTGGCAATCCCTTGAAAGAATTTAACCTGAGAAATTCGGGCAAGAGCCGTTAACACCGCCAGAATAATCCCAATGATAAACGAAATGATTGTTAATGGAATGGTATTCATAATAGCACCCTCCAGCAGTGGCTGGAGGGAAGTTTTTGTAATATCGATTAACCTTGCCGTTCTTTCTGGGTCAGCAAAAATACTATTTAAGTACATCTTCACCAAACCATTTCTCAGAGATTTTTTTGTAAGTGCCATCGTCGACGATATCTTTTAGCGCTTTATTCACTTCGTCAACAAGTGTGTCACTTTTCTTTCTAAACATAAAGCCGCTTGAAGAAGCATCATTTGCGGTTGCAACAACCTTGATTGGCGCATCTGGCTTTTGCTTTTTATAGTCTAAAAATGAAAGCTTATCGTTAATGGTTACATCCACACGTTTTTGAGCAAGGAGCTCAACTGCTTGCTGGAAACCATCCACTCCAACAATCTTAGCTCCATATTTCTTTGCCATATCTGCGTAGTTACTTGTCATCGATTGAGCTGCATTTAATCCTTTAATATCTTCAAATGCTTTAACCTTATCATTATCTTTATGGGCAATCAGGACACCAGCAGAAGTAATATATGGGTCTGAGAAATCATACTTTTCCTGACGGTCTGGACGAATCCCAACTTCGTTAGCTATCATATCAAAACGCTTCGCATCCAATCCTGCAAACATTGCATCCCACTGTGTTTCTTTAAATTCAGGTTTAACCCCGATACGTTTAGCCACCTCAGTCGCAAGATCCACATCAAATCCAGTTAGATTGCCACTAGTATCATGGAAAGTGAATGGAGGATATGTACCTTCTGTTCCAATCAAAAGTGTTCCTTTGTCTTTTACCGTTTTCAATAAATCATTATCTGCTTTTTCAGCAGTTTTGTTATCAGTTTTTTTATTATCTTTATCGGCATTATCCTTGCCGCATGCCGCTAGCACAAACATAAAGCTTAATAAGAGTGCAAAAATAATGGTAAATTTTTTCACTGGTGAAACCCCCTAATTCTGATTGTTTTTATCGGATTTAATCATATTACACAGATTTGCTTCTGTCAAAGGATAAGATGTGAACGAAATTAAAATTATTTTACCCTTTATTTTAAAATAAAAACCTATCAGATATGTTTCTTATGATAGGCAGCTATTTTTATTTCCACCACTCGTCAAACATGGTGGTTGGTAGTTGGCGTTTATGTTCTGTCATAACATAACGCTGTTCAATTTTCTCTGCGACCTCTTTTGAAACTGGTTTTCCTTCCAGATAATCATCGAGTTCATCATATGTAATCCCTAACTCTGTTTCGTCGGCCTGACCAGGTTTTTGGTCCAGTAAGTCTGCCGTAGGTACTTTTAAATATAAACATTCATCCGCACCGAGCTCTTTTAACAAGGCCCTCCCCTGCCGCTTGCTTAAGCCGCTGAGCGGAAGGATGTCCGCCCCTCCGTCGCCATACTTCGTATAGAAACCCGTGACTGCTTCTGCTGCATGGTCTGTTCCAATCACAAGCAGTCCCTCCATGCCGCCGATTGCATATTGAGCAATCATTCTCATCCTGGCTTTTACATTTCCTTTTTGATAATCACTTAAAGGTGCCCCTTGATAACTTGTATCATATTCCTTTTGTACATCATCAACGGCTGTTTTAATATTAAAGACTGTCTCACGATCTGCACGGATAAAGGCTAATGAACGCTTAGCATCTTCCTCATCTTGCTGGACACCGTAAGGAAGACGAACAGCGATAAACAAGGCATCTAGTCCTTCGTTGCGCAGCTCCTCAACTGCCAGTTGAGCGAGGCGGCCTGCAAGAGTAGAGTCTTGACCGCCGCTAATCCCTAAAACATAGCCCTTAGCCTTTGTTTTAATTATGTAATTTTTCAAAAAATCAATCCGTTTTCGAATTTCTCCTTGCGGTTGAATGGTCGGACTAATGTTTAACTCCTTCATGATCTGTGCTTGCAAACTCATTTATTGTTCCTCCAGACTCACAATTGATATATTAAATAATGTACCACAAATATCTCGATTTCACTAAAAACTACAAGAAAGTTAGTGATTTGGGTAAATTATAATAAACAGTTCTTGGAGGGATTGGATGGAAGCAAAAACATGTAATGAATCTCGAGTCGTGAGAACGAGTCGGATTTTTCCTAATGATGTAAATAACCATAATACCTTGTTCGGCGGAAAGTTAATCAGTGATATTGATATGATTGCTTCTATTTCGGCAGTAAGGCATTCCAGAGCGGAATGTGTCACTGCTTCAATTGATTCGGTCGACTTCCTTAGTCCAATTACACCGAAGGATTCAGTTTGTATCGAAACGTTTGTCTCGTCAACTGGGTCTTCTTCCATGGAGATTTTCGTCAAAGTAATTGCGGAGAACCTGATGTCCGGGGATAGAAAAATTGCCGTGACTGCCTTTTTAACCTTTGTTGCATTGGATGACAATGGGAAACCGACAAAGGTTCCAGGAATCATCCCTGAAACCGAAGAAGAGAAAAAACTATTTGAAACAGGAAAAGAAAGAGCCGAAAAGCGGAAAGAACACAGAAAAAGCAGTAAAGAGCTGGCAAGTGTACTGACCCTACATAAACCTTGGGAATAAGAAAAGCAGAAGCCAAAAAAAGGTTCGCGAAATTCGCGAACCTTATAATTTCTGTAGATCCCTTCGACTTGGTGCATGAGGAGGCAGCTGGGCCCAGCCCCGATCGACCATTAGATCAAACCCTTTAGCGGAATACACCAAAATATCTAAAATGTACTTTTGATAATAGGCAGACAGGTCTGTTCTCATAGATAATGATAACGCATGGCCAATAAGCGTGATATCAATTGCGTTCAATGAATGGAAAAGCGTAACCACCAGCCTATCGGAAAAAGGAGAAACCGTTGAATCCGTCACTTCTACACTTGTTGACACGTTCCCGAGTAGTTCCTCTCTCATAAGGATATCATTGAAGGTAGTGATTTGCTTTTCAGATATTTTCTTACCTTCCTCAATAAAATTATGTATCTCCTTGTCTGATACCACTTGAAGTAACCCCATACATAGAAGGATTGAAAAATAATTCCGCTCCGTATTAAAAAAGATTTCTGTAATTTCAGCCACGTTTAACGGCCTTTTTTTCCCGAATCCACTTATATAAGACAGTTTTTCAATGTATTCCACTTTATTTGGATAAGGGATCATCGGCGGGCGGTCATAGATTCCCTTTGAAAGCATAAGGTTAGTGGATTGCTGGTATAACATCGAAGTTTGCTGAACCATTGTAACAAAAAAATCCATCACATCTTCTCTTGCCGTATTTACTGTTATAAAGCCCATGTTAATCATACTCATCCGGCTCATTGAATAAACAAAACTGAGGCCAAACATATCATAAAATAATGGCGGGGCAGATAAATTAATATCCTTTTCTGAAAATCCATCAGGAATTGGGATGCCTTCATCATTAAAGATGGTCGTGATTTTCTGAACATGTCCCTCAGAAATTTCATATGCCTGTTGTAGAATTTTTTTAATCTCTTCATCTTGATTGTGATGAAGAAAATATGTAAGTAAACAAACAGTCATATTCTCCTGGATATACGTAGCCCATAATCCCCCGATTTCCGCACTGGTTAACCGTATATTGTGTTCCACCTTCTGACCTCCTAAATAGCGCCTTAAGAATAGAATTCCACTTGATAAACGCATTATTCGTTCGTTCAAGACTGAAGGTCTCCAATTTGATTCATATACAAGGGCATTCTCTAATCTGTAGCTGATTCACTGCGCGCCTTCCAACTCATCACTCCGTCTTCTTCATCAATCTCAATGGTGACATCGACGACACCTTTTTCTGCCATAATCTTTTCGTGTAAACGGTCTTTAATATTATCAGCCGCGGCCACCGTCAATTTTGGATCGACCTCGATTTCTAACTCCACATGCAGGTCCTCACCCTCTTTAATAACAGTTATCCCTTGAACATCTTTGACATCAGGGTCCTCCATAACAAGAGTGCCGATTTTATTCTCCATCTCTTCATCTGCTTGACCAAGGACTCCTGCCGCATTATCCAAAAAGACTCTTCCAACAACAAAGAGCATCATCCCACCAATAAGCATCGAGGCCAATCCCTCTATTTGATGGAAGGCAGTGAAGTGAGAAATGACAACAGCAATAATCGCCAACAAACCACCCAAGGTTGCAACGAGGTCTTCCATGAAAACGAGCTTTGTTGCAGGTTTAGCTCTTCCCAAATTGGCAAAACTTTTAGTGAAAATTTGAAGCCCACTTGCTTCAAGCTCAATCTCATGTAAAATTTCTTTCATTGCTTTAAATAACACAAACATTTCTAGCAGTGTTGCAACGGCTAAAACAATAATATTAATAGCAAATCCACCTGACTCGGTTGGATGAATTACATGGTGGTAGCCTTCTTTTATGGTTTCAAATGCCATAATTCCGATAATTAACACAGCACCCAAAAGAACAAGATTCACTAAGCGCCCGAACCCATTTGGATATTTTTCAGTCGGTGCCTTCTTACTTAAGGCGGAGCCGATAAACACAAAAAACTGGTTCGCAGCATCACCAAGGCTGTGCATCGTTTCAGCGAACATCGCCACATTGCCTGTAAACATAAAAGCGACACCTTTTATAATTGAAATGATCGTATTAATTATTGCCGCCAGCATGGCAGATTTATTGCCACGTTTTAATAATTGCAGTAGTTCGCCCATCATATCCTCTTTTCTTTGTTAAACTTTGCTTTTCTTAATATTTTCAAAAACCAGCGATTTCATTATAAATTTTGTTTATGTAAAATAAATCGGGCCCCAATTTTTCATAGGGGCCCTCCTTACTTATACGTTCTTCAGCACCAAATATAAGCGGTTGTTCCTGTGAGCTTGTTCATCTTCTGGAGCTAAATCGTATTTTTTCAGCAAATGGAACACCTCGTTTAAAAGGTCCTGTGTATGCTCTTTTTCAAAGAATTGATTAAATAATGGCTTCATATCTTCAGGTAAAAAAGCAGCAAGAGATACGTATTTACTTTTTACATCTTCATGGGTATGGTCTAGCTTGCATTCGCTCAAACTTACATCCTCCTTAATGGTTTATACCCTTAGTATAAACAAAAAAGCCCAACAAATGGGCTTTTTTTATGCCTTCTTATTCTCTGTCACTTCTAGTACATCCAAAAGGAAAACAAAGACAGGAATTCCGACAATCAATCCCCAAACACCAAAAAAGTGCTCGGAGAATATCAAGACAAGGAATGTATAGAAAACAGGAAGGTTTGTTTTTGAACTCATTAAATTTGGATTGAGAATATACGCCTCAATACCATGAATAATCATAATGGCAATGCCGACATAAAGGACTTTGATCAAACCGCCAATACTATAAGCGATAATTGCAAGCGGAATTAAAGAAATAATCACACCTGCAACAGGAATAAGACCCAAAATAAAAATTAAGATAGATAACCCGCCAAGCTGTGGGAAATCCAGGATCCATAAGGAGATGGTTGTCAAAATACAGTTCACAACAGCAATGATTAGTTGTGCTTCAATCACTTTACCAAACGTTCCAACAAACTTTCGTCCAAAAAATTCAATTTCACTGTAAATGGGTGCAACTTTACTGGTTCTAAATTTCTTTGTAAAGGCAATCAAACGCGGCTTTTCCAACAGGAAGAACAAACTCATTAACAGAGCCAATAAAATTTGCAAACCAATTTTACTAATATCAGTAAAATATTTAAATACAAAGGTAAAGCCTTGCTCTAAATAGCTTGAGATTTTTATTTCTTCCATTCGACTCATTATATAATTCAGCACAATATTATCATGCTTAGTTGTATAAAAGGCGGTTAATTGCTTGATTAATGCGGTAATTTCACCTGCAATCATTGGAAGATACATGACCAATCCATAAGAAAGCAAACCGACAATACTCGCATACGATATTACAACAATTAACTTTCGGTTAAGCGGAATTTTCCTTTCAATGAATTGGACTAACCGATCCATTAAAAAAGTAAGTATGAACGTTAGTAAGATTAGATTAATCATTGACTTCATTGCATAAATAGCAATGGCAATTAAGACAAAAATTGATATTCTCTTGAAACCGGTGCTCTGCAATAGTTTATTCATCATAGCCCATTATCGATCCCCATTATATTCACTATAAATCACATGAAAGAATTTTTAATATATGGTTAGTTTACCAAATCTGCAGATATTTGTCTTATCTCAAAATTGGATTGGAGTAGTAGTATTTTCAATTGGTTTACCTTCAAAGCCTTGTTTCTTTAAATAGTCTAGAAGTAATGGTAAATAAGCAAGAGTTTCCTTTCGCTCATGTAAAAGGATAACTAGCGGTCCATTATGGTCTTTCTTCTGGTTTATTTGGTTGATAACGCAGTTGACATAGCGTTTATCCTTATAGTACCAATCCTTACTATCAATATTCCAGTCCCACATCAAATACCCATTTTCCTTGACGGCCTTTTTATACTCGTCTGTCATGTTTGGTACGCTGCCATAGGGCGTTCGCATAATAAAAGAATTGACACCTGACACTTCCTTTAAGGTGTTACGGTTTTGGGTTAATTCACTAAGCACTGATTCTTTAGATTTATAAAATTTCTTTTGACTGTGAGATACACTATGTAGTCCAAGCGTTTCACCCGTCTTGGTCATTAATTTAACCGCTTCAGGATATCTCTTTATATTCCCATCAATCATAAAGAATGTTGCTTTAAATTGATACTTTTCAAGAAGCGCAATTATCTTATCGGAAAAAGCTGCTGGACCATCATCAAATGTTAAATAGACAATTTTCTTACCACTATTTCTTGGTTGTGTATTTTTTGGTTTAGACGGAGCTGCAATGGATTCCTTTGTCGGTGGTTGAGAAGTAGTTTTATCTTTTGTGGTGGGGTGTGCCACAGCTTTATTTGTAGTATGATTGTTTGGCACCTTACTAGTCTCTCGTTCTTGCTGATTACTCCATATCACGGCTTTGTCTTGTTGCTTTCTTATTAATTCTTTTTCCAATTTTAAATCGTTTGTGTTCCGTACAATCATCTCCGCTGACACATTTTTCTTTACAGGTAGATTAGTAACTTTATTTTTTTGATGATTTTTAGATTCATCACCTGCAGCTTTTGCTTGAAAATAATTACTAACAAATATCCCTGTAAACAAAAAAACAACGGCAATGACAGCAATTAATGTCCCCTTCGACCAACCGCCTTTAAGTTTCCCCATCGATCAATCCCTCTTTGATGTTTATTATTTTTCTTTCTCCATTATAGACGAAATTTTGAGCAAAGTGTTACCAAACTATGAAAATATTACAATATTAATAAAAGGTGAATATCGGTATAAAACATGCTAAATTTTGGCTAACCTCAGGAATGAAGATGGGTAGTCTTAAGCTGTATATGTTGATTTGCACTTACTGCTCTCACACTCGCCACTGCGATTATGACGGGATATTTCCTTATATTAGGTCAAGGCAATAAGGACTTAGGTTCGGAAAAGACAAAAGCCCAATTTCTCAAGGAGAATTGGGTCTTTGTTTAAGGTTTGGTGATGTTGTTACAAGAGGTTTTGCATTTCTTTGGAAGGGCAATCTGTCATAAATCGGAAGGACGTTCACTCGTTTTTTTGTTCAAACAACCTCCACAATTTGGTGCCTGAAACCCATTGACAATGATTCTCATTATCTATAATATAACGGTATAGAGATTATATTGGAGGGGGATACAACATGTTTAACATGCTATATGGGTTGAAGGATATTCACACGGTTATTTCAAATCAACGTAAAATCGGCGGTGCGGCTGAGGCTGATTCGATTCGGTTATCATCAGGTGAAACCTATCTAAACCCTGTGTTTACTAATGTTGATATCTCAAAAGGTCATTATGTTTCTGTTGGTTTCATCGACCAAGATGGTGCAAATGTCATCGTACATGTTGATCAAATCGCTATTATTAAAGGATTGCAGCACAAATTAATTTGTCAGCTCAATAATACTTATATTAAACAATATCTGTTGCACGATACATTGAAATATTTACAAAAGTTATGTGAAGTGAATGAAGGTTTCGTTACGAGTTCATTTAAAAAAGAAGCGCTGAAACTTGTGCGTGATATCAGTGTAAAAGAATTGAAAAACCATAATGTTTCGCTTCCATTCCCTGTTGAAGATAAATTAGTTCAATTATTTGCTTAATAAAAACGCGGTCCGCCTTGTGCTGGACCGCGTTTTGCTATTTATAGAATGACAGCTTGGCAAGCCAATCGATAGCCATTGTTTAATTCGTTCCCTAGCTTGATATGCTCTTGTTCATTTGGCTTCGATAGTCCTGAACCTTGCAGGACCTGTACGGTACATTGTCCGCAGGTTCCTTTTTGGCATTTATATTTGATTTGCTTCCCTTGGTTTAGAGCGGCATCAAGCAACTTTCCTTTAACAGGTGTTATTTCGAATTTATTCTCGCCTTGGAGTACGATTATTTTTTCAGAGTGAAGTTCTTCCCTAATCGTATCGTATTGCTGTTTAGGTTCTTCTTTTTCAAAAAGGGTACTTGCGGGTGGGTGCAGAACAGGCGCCAATGAACCCGGAATGAGTGAGCCAACCGTAAAAACTCGTTTGTTCACACGTTAATCTCCTATTGCCTCGAGTGTGCAAATTGCCCCAGGACGCTTGATTCTTAATACTACGGTTTCATAAACACGGAAAGGGTGATTCATCCCTTCCTGGCCCATGTAGGCTGTATCAAAATCCTCTGATACGGCAAGATCTAAGTTATTTCGCCCTGTATTAAGGATCACTCCTGTTTTCCCTTTTAAAACTGGTGATTGGAACACGCCATCTGTCACAAGCTCACGAATATGTTCAATTTCTAAGACATTGGTATCTTTATGGACACGATGTATTAGCGAATAAAGCTCTGGTGCTAGGACAAGTGCAAACGGTCCATGATGGTTCATTTCGAGCAGTTTATTCCTTGCATCGACAATATCCTGAAATGCAGTTCCTGATTCATACCATTCCCCAATCAAGTGCGTCAGCCGTCCTTGGACATTCATTATTCCAGGGATATCAAATTCTTTTGCTCCGTGAAAAATCATCTGGTCTTCCAGATTTGCGACGTCTCGGGCAGCATTTGCAGCTGGTGAGAAATCAATTGGAATATCGAGTACCTTGGTTTGTTCTATGTCGCGCCAATATAGGATGAAATCCTTGTAGAGTAAAGGAATCGTATGGTTTACCCGTTTACTTGTTTCGAATGTGGTATCAAAAGATCCTTGGAAGTCCATTTTCGCTTCTTGGTTTTCGATAAAGATGTCATTTGAGATGCTTTGCATGCCTCGTCCGAGCGGGCCATATAGTTCTATAAAACGACGGCCTATCAACTGTCTGCGTGCTGTTTCGATGACCGTTTTGTCTAATTGGGCGAATTCTTGGTCTGTTATCGGTGAATCCGGAAATAATTGCGATTTGTTCATGTTTCGATCCTCTCTTCTTTTTGTATTTATTTTTTAGGTTAGTTCTGCTGGTGTGGATTCCGCCAAGTCTGGGATTTATTCCGCCGATGTGAGCGGGGATTCCGCCAAATCAGGATGGAATTCTGCTAAACTTGTTCGAGATTCCGCCAAGTTCTCAACTTATTCCGCCAAACATCATAAATCGTATGAGTTTAAGTCTATTTACTTATGTAAGTACTACCTAAATTAAGCTCCCAACAGTAAACCCCTTTTTATATTTAGCTGAAGATACGACTGGGACAGCAGCCGATGTTGTACCAGACCGGTCTAAGTGGTCATGATCATGATCATGATGGGCATGCGGGTCTATGTAGTCATTATCGAAACGTTTATTAATCTCCAGTAACATCGCCTTTACTTGCTGATAATCCCGGTAGGATACTTCCCGTAATTGGTTAAGCATCGTGCTGCGTTCCTCATCGGTAAAGCGAAATAGGGCTAAATCGAGATGTTCCACAAAATTATGTAACCCGAATTTTTCGAGGTTCAACTCTTGCAAGAGCCGATTAAATTCATTATTGGTCGGCGCAAAATCTTTCTCGTCTTTTTCCTTTTCAAATTTACTGATCAGCGGAATCAGCTCTACTAATCGGGAAAGCCGCTGCTCCTCTTCTTCAAAAATATGATGGTAGTAAAGTCGTTCATGGTCATCGGTAGCGTTCTGAATGACCGGATCCAACATATTCATAAATTTTTCAATCGCATCTTTGGTTGTCGTAAAAATTTGATAAAAAATCTTTAATTCCTCTTTCATATTAAGCACCCCTAGTTCCTCAACTACTGTCATTATTGACGCTAGCGTGCGCTTTTAATACCTATTTAGCTTTAATTAGTTTGCGTTTTGTAACAATCATGTGACTGCTTAATAAGTGTATTTACGAGAATAACCCTTCTTCAATGAAACATAATAATATGGTTACACCAATACCTTTAGGAGGAGATTTAAAATGATGCAAAATCAACAGGGACAAATGCACCAAAACATGCATACAGGGAATATACCTCAACAATTAAATCACGGCGGCCATGAAGTGTTCGATGTCCATGAGGTACTATCAGGAGCAATAGGGACATTAGACCAATACATGATGTTACGCCAACATGTAAAAGACCCAGAATTACTTGATATTCTGGATCGCCAATATCAATTTATGCAGGATGAATATAACATTACTTTAGAATGTTTCAAATCGGGACAAGATCCTTCCAAACGAACCCAAAGCTATAAAATGAACCAAGGAAATGACTTTGTTTATGGGCTAAAACCATCCCAGCCGAAAAAGCCGCTGCAATCCGTTTCTGAGCTTACTGATGAGTGTATTTCCAGCATGATGCTTGGATCTGTAAAATCAGGTGCATCGATGAAGACTATGGCAGCTTTAGAAGTTACGAATCCAGTTGTCCGTCGTGTGCTAGCTGACTCTGTTCCGAATTGCATTGAAATGGCCTATGAAATCTCGATTTATCAAAATAAACACCATTACTATCAAGTACCACAGCTTGCCGAGCAGGATATGAATCAACTGCTTAATGCCTTCGCCCCTGCACAAGGAATGCCGCAAACTAACAATATGAACATGAATGGAAATATGAATATGAATTCTAATATGAGTCATTAAAAACTTTTATATTAATGAGTGAAGTAATTGCAAGCTATCCTATTTTTTAGGATAGCTTGTTTATTTAAAATTTGAAAAGCGCTTATTTAGATAGTAAAATAATAACAGAACATATGTTTTGATAGTGGGATTTAGAACGAATCTTAGGAGGAGTGTAGATGGAATCATGGGAAGCCGCCTATATTGCTGGGATTATTGATGGAGAAGGGTCTATTACATTAACTAGAATGCATGAAAATGAAAATCGACGGCCTTGTATTACAGTTGCTTCAACAGATAAGGAACTTTTAGTGTATCTTCGTTCTTTAACCGATGGAACTATTAATAGTAAAAAAAACTATAACCCTGAACGACATAAGGATTCTTATACTCTAAGTATAAAGAAAAAAGATTCAGTTGTTACTCTTTTAAAAAAAATATCACCCTATCTTCGGGTGGATAAGAAAAGAAAGCGTGCTCTATGGATACTCGAAAATTATGAAAAGGTTACTCCCCGAAATGGAAAATATAATTCTTTATTATTAACAAAGAAGATTGCATTTGAAGACAACTTTTTTAGAATATAAAAAAGACCAGCATTTTCTGCTGGCCTTTCTTTCCACTATGTAGTGGAGACGGTGGGACGTGCTCTTCCATGCTTTCGTCATGGCACTGACTATATCTTGAACCTGTCTTCAAACAGGTCCTCCGGCGTCTTATGCGAATCATAAATTTACCTCTTCAAGGTATAGATTTCGCATCCTAGTACTACCATATACATGGCAGCCTATAAGTCGATACACGGCTGTTGGATTACTCCACATACCGCTCGGCATTGCCCTATCACATGGAAGTGACTTAGGTTTCACCGATAAAGCCGAATTTTCACTTATGTGTTACCACATAAGGCGACTAATTACTAATCGAACCCACGTCCAAAGATATCGCCACTTAAGCTTCTACGAGTGTAGTCGATATATTGGTGTTTCGCTGATTCTTCTGCCTATCGACCGGCGTCCGGTCAGCTAGCCTGGTTGTTCTCTTCCTTCATCCTCAGGCGGTGGAATCCGGCGTAGCCCACTTAGAGTGAGTCCCTTACCCTACCACATGGGCAATGGAGGGAGGAACCGCTATGCAGTATTAAGCTGCGAAAGCGAGGTTGTTGTTAGTTTTGCCAGTTATGGCTTTGACGTTTTAACGAGGCCGATCCCCTCGACTCGCGACCTAAGCTCAAACTACCCCTGTCGAATCCGTAGCGTCCCCATAATAAAAGGAGCTGCAATCTAATGAAAGATTAAAGCTGTAGACGTTAGGAAGCTCAACAATGTTCTTTGAGCAAATGTTACCGTCGCTCTCTTGGCGACAAACTTATTATAACACACTGTAGGGATTTTTCAATTGTAAGTATCTGTAAAATAATTTCCAATTCAGCAACTGACGATTCAGATTACATCTTCTGACGATCACGGAAGGCACGTTCGATTTCACGCTTGGCTTCTTTTTGCTTTAAGGATTCGCGCTTATCATAATTCTTCTTACCTTTTGCGAGCCCAATTAACACTTTGCAAAAACCATTTTTCAAATAGAGCTTTAATGGAACAAGCGCATAACCTGCTTCCTTTGTTTCACCAATTAACTTACTAATTTCACGTTTATGTAATAGCAGTGTCCGTGTTCTTAATGGGTCGTGGTTAAAACGATTTCCTTGCTCATAGGGGCTGACGTGCATCCCGAATAGAATGGCTTCTCCATTTTGGATCCGTGCATAGGAATCCTTTAGATTTACTTTTCCGGCCCGAATCGATTTGATTTCTGTTCCCTGTAAGACAATTCCAGCTTCGTAGGTTTCTTCAATAAAATAGTCATGGTAAGCCTTTTTGTTTTGGGCAACTACTTTTCCTTCACCTTTTGGCATTTTTCTCACCTCGTCTTAAAATTTATTTTAGCAGAATATACAAGCTACTACAATTGAAAGAGAGCCCCACATGGAAGGCTCCCTCAACGCTATCATTTATTTTTACGCTTCGTACTTTTGTTTTTTGGCACATTATCATAAAATTTACGTTTCTTCTTCGCTTTATTACCTTGACTGCTGCCGCCTTCAGACTTTGCATTGGAATTGCCGCCTTGACCACGACCGCCGCCGCCTTGCTGTTTATTCCTCCGTGGCTTCTTGGTATCGCTGCCCGTACTGAAAACCTTTGGCGTTTCCGATCGTTCGCGACGCGGTGTACCCTTCATGCCCACAATTTCAAAATCAATCGCACGTTCTTCTTTATTGACTTTTACTACTCGAATGGTAATTTCATCGCCGATCCGGAACACATTTCCGGTTCGTTCGCCAATCATCGCGAGGTGGCGCTCATCGTAACGATAGTAATCATCCGTCATATAGCTGACATGGACGAGGCCTTCAATCGTATTTGGCAGCTCCACAAACATTCCAAAATTGGTGACAGAGCTGATAATGCCGTCATACTCCTCGCCAATCTTGTCTTCCATGTACTCTGCTTTCTTCAAATCGTCCGTTTCTCGTTCGGCATCCACCGAGCGTCGCTCCATTTTTGAAGAATGATCCGCAATTTCAGGTAAGCGAGCATTCCATTTTTCCTGAGTGGTTGAATCCAGCTTTCCTTCGATTAAGTAGGTCCGAATTAAACGATGAACAATTGTATCCGGATAACGGCGAATCGGCGAAGTAAAATGGGTATAGAACTCTGTTGATAAACCAAAATGTCCAAGACTTTCAGGATCATATTTGGCCTGCTGCATCGAACGAAGCATAACCTTCGAAACAACCATTTCCTCAGGCTTTCCTTGAACCTCTTCAATAATCTCCTGAAGAGCCTTAGGGTGGACATCATTTGCTGTCCCTTTTACAATGTAGCCGAAATTGGTGATAAACTCGAAAAATCTACGTAGTTTATCCTCCTTCGGATCCTCGTGAATACGGTAAATAAACGGAACTTCCATCCAGTGAAAGTGCTCTGCCACGGTTTCATTGGCGGCAAGCATAAACTCTTCAATTAATTTTTCAGCCACCGAGCGCTCGCGAAGCACGACATCGGTCGGCTTTCCTTCCTCATCGACTAGAACCTTTGATTCCTTAAAATCAAAGTCGATCGCTCCCCGCTTCATCCGTTTGTTTCGTAAGATAGCGGCCAGCTCTTCCATCATTTCGAACATGGGCACAAGCGGTTCGTATCTAGCTCGCGTTTCTTCATCATGTTCAGCAAGAATCATATTTACAGCATGATAGGTCATCCGTTCGGTTGTCTTAATCACACTTTGAAAAATTTCATGCGAAACAACGGCGCCCTCTGAGGTAATTTCCATTTCGCAAGATAGTACCAAGCGGTCTACCTTCGGATTTAAGGAACAGATTCCATTCGATAAGCGATGGGGAATCATCGGGATGACTCGGTCGACTAAATACACACTCGTAGCCCGTTCTTCCGCTTCCAGGTCAATTGGCGTGCCTTCTTTTACATAATAGCTAACATCTGCGATATGAACGCCAAGCTTATAGTTGCCGTTCTCAAGTCTTGTTACAGTTACCGCATCATCAAGGTCTTTGGCATCGGCCCCATCAATCGTGACAATCGTTTCATTTCGAAGATCGCGGCGATTGGCCAATTCACTTTCATCAATGGTGTCAGGCACCTCGTTGGCTTGTTTTAACACCTCGTCTGGGAAGGCCATTGGTAAGCCGTGCTTATGTATGACTGAAAGGATGTCCACACCCGGGTCGTTTTTGTGTCCGAGAATGGTAATGACTTCGCCCTCTGCACTTTTTCGCCCTTCTGGATACGTAACCAGCTTAACAACAACCTTATGTCCCTCGACTGCCCCTTTGGACGCTGCCTTTGGAATAAAAATATCACTCGCAAATTTTTTATCATCCGGAATGACAAAGCCAAAGCTTTTGCTTTCTACATACGTTCCGACAATTTGCTGCACACCGCGTTCAATGATGCGGATAATACTTCCTTCCCGGCGCTGCCCCGCGCTTTCAGAGGAAACACGCGCTAAAACGATATCACCATGCATGGCTGTGTTGGTTTCATTTGGCGGGATAAAAATATCATCCATCCCTGGCTCATCTGGTGCGACAAAGGCAAATCCTTTCGCATGACCGATGAGCTTTCCGCGGATTAAGTTCATTTTCTCCGGAAGTCCGTAACGGTTGCTGCGTGTTCTGACAACTAAGCCCTTTTCCTCCATTTGCACGAGTGCTTTCACAAACTCCTTAAAATCACTAGAATCCTGGATGCCAAAGGCAGTTTCAAGTTCCTGCACGGTTAATGGTTTGTATGCTTCATCCTTCATATATTGTAAAACCTTATCAATATGCTTTTGTATATTATCTTCCAAACTAATCCTCCTTTGTGGGTGCTTTGTTAATCGCGCCAGTCGAGCTTTTCTAAAAAGGTATAGACATCCTCATGCAATTGTTCCCGTTCTTTGTCGAGCGTGATCACATGACCGGATTCTTCATACCATTTCAGTTCCTTCACAACTGATTCGATTTCATTGTAAATAATGTTGGCACTTTCTGTGTTTATCATTTTGTCATGACGTGCCTGAACGACAAACGTGGGTGCATAAATCATATCCACATTTTCACGCACATCTGCGATCAATGCCTGTAAGGCCTTTAACGTTTTCATTGGTGTTTTCTTAAACTCATTCATTTCCATTTCGATTTGCTCGTCTGTTTTTCCTTCACGTTTTTTAAATTCACGGGCATAATCGAGAATTCCTTCGTACATGACCTCTTCACTTTTTATATGCATCGGTGCGCACATCGGTATAATGGCTTTTATAGGTACAGTGTAACCCAATTTCAAGGAAAATACGCCCCCAAGTGATAATCCCGCCACGGCTATTTCTGAGTGACCTTGATTTTTTAAAAACTCATATCCATTTATCACATCCTGCCACCAATCCGATGGTCCTGTGTGAACAAGCTCTTCGGGTAGAACTCCATGACCCTTATAGTGTGGAGCATGACAAGTATAGCCTTTTTTTTCTAAAAAACGTCCTAGCATGCGAACATCCGCTGAATTTCCGGTAAAGCCATGCAAGAGAAGTATAGCTCTTTTTCCTCCTTTGAAAGTAAATGGCTTAGGTATAACAACTTTCATGATAAAAACTCCCTTAATATCAATTCATTTAGTTTAGTTTTAACAAAGCAAGGGTGAACATTCCAGAAAAAAGCTTATGTTTTTATAAAACAAACAAAAAACCCGGCGCTTGAGGCCAGGTTTGAGTGTAAATAATTAGATTTTAAAGTAAGTTACTGCGATAGAAAGCAGGATAAATAATACTGCTAATACAATCGTAATACGATGTAGAATCAAGTCAAGTCCTCTTGCTTTTTGCTTGCCGAATAGTGATTCAGCACCACCTGAAATGGCACCTGATAATCCAGCGCTTTTACCTGATTGAAGTATAACAACACCAATAAGTCCGATACTTACAATTACTAATAAGATTACAACTAATGTATGCATAAAGGCCACCTCCTGTTAGACGTACAATTCACAGTATATTAAATCTATCATATTTCCTCGCTTAAAACAATAGTCGTGATTGTGTCTTATGGAATGATTAAAAAGGCACACATCCGAAAATGTGCGCCTTTGATATCGTGAAAAATTATTTGCTTAGGTTATAGAATGTTTTCTTCCCTAAGTATTGAGCTGTTTCACCTAATTGGTCTTCAATGCGAAGCAATTGGTTGTATTTTGCGACACGGTCAGTACGAGATGGCGCACCAGTCTTGATTTGACCAGCATTTGTAGCAACAGCGATGTCAGCAATGGTGTTGTCTTCTGTTTCACCAGAACGGTGAGAGATAACAGCAGTGTACCCAGCACGTTTTGCCATTTCAATCGCATCAAATGTTTCAGTAAGGGTACCAATTTGGTTAACTTTGATCAGGATGGAGTTACCGATTCCTTTTTCAATACCCTCTGCAAGTTTACGTGTATTGGTAACAAATAAATCATCACCAACTAATTGAACTTTTTTACCAAGGCGTTCAGTTAAAAGCTTGTGACCTTCCCAGTCATTTTCATCCAAACCGTCTTCGATTGAAACGATTGGGTATTTAGATGACAGTTCTTCGTACCAATCAACCATTTCTGCAGAAGTCTTCACAACACCTTCGCCAGCAAGATGGTATTTTCCATCTTCCTTGTTGTAAAACTCAGAAGATGCAGCATCCATTGCAAGCATAACTTCTTCACCTGGCTTGTATCCAGCTTTTTCGATTGCTTCAACAATGGTTTGAAGAGCTTCTTCATTTGATCCTAGGTTTGGAGCGAAACCACCTTCGTCACCAACTGCTGTGTTAAGGCCTTTGCCTTTAAGAACAGATTTTAACGTATGGAAAATTTCTGCACCCATTCGAAGCGCTTCTTTAAAGTTTGGAGCACCAACAGGCATAATCATGAATTCTTGAATATCTACGTTGTTATCAGCATGTTCCCCGCCGTTAACAATGTTCATCATTGGCACTGGAAGCTGCTTCGAATTGAAACCGCCAAGGTATTGATATAAAGGAATATCTAAGTAATTAGCTGCCGCATGAGCAACTGCCATGGATACACCTAGGATTGCGTTTGCACCTAGTTTACCTTTGTTTTCTGTTCCATCAAGTTCGATTAAAGCTTGATCAACAGAAACTTGGTCAAGAACGCTGAATTCTTCGCCAACAAGATGTGGAGCGATAATTTCATTTACGTTGTCCACTGCTTTTAGAACACCTTTACCAAGGTAACGTTCTTTGTCTCCGTCACGTAGTTCAACAGCTTCATATTCACCAGTAGAAGCACCACTTGGAACCATTGCGCGGCCAAAGGCACCTGATTCAGTAAATACTTCAACTTCAACAGTTGGGTTACCACGGGAATCTAATACTTCACGAGCATATACGTCTGCAATAAATGGCATTTAAAAATCTCTCCTTAAAAATTAAATTGTTTTTCGTTTACTTTATTAATGATGTCCCAGTCATTTCGGCTGGCTGATTAAGACCTAATAAGTCTAACATAGTTGGCGCTAAATCCCCAAGTATTCCACCGTCACGCAATTGAATTCCTTGTTTTGTCACAATTACCGGCACTGGATTTGTCGTATGTGCTGTCATTGGATCGCCTTCAGGAGTGATCACTTCATCAGCATTCCCATGGTCAGCGGTGATAATCACAGATCCGCCTTTTTCAAGAATTAGATCAACGATTTTTCCAAGACACTCATCGACAGTCTCAATTGCTTTAATTGTTGGCTCAAGCATACCTGAATGCCCTACCATGTCTGGATTCGCGAAGTTCAGTAAAATGGCATCAAACTTGTCCTCCTGAATTTCTTTAAGGAGTGCGTCAGTCACTTCGTAAGCACTCATTTCAGGTTGAAGATCATAGGTTGCTACCTTTGGAGAGTTGATTAAGATCCGCTCTTCGCCAGGGAACTTCTCTTCACGTCCGCCGCTCATAAAGAACGTGACATGCGGGTATTTCTCGGTTTCAGCAATTCTCAATTGCTTCATATTATTTTGCGATAAGACTTCACCTAGGGTGTTGTCTAAGTTCGTCGGTTTAAAGGCGACATATCCATCCACAGATTCACTGAAGTGGGTTAAGCACACGAAGAATAAATCTTTCGGATGCTTCGGCCCGCGGTCAAAGGAGCGGAAGTCTTCATTTGTAAATGTATTAGAAATCTGAATTGCCCGGTCCGGACGGAAGTTATAGAAAATAACAGCATCATTGTCCTGAATCGTTGCAACTGGCTGGCCATCTTCTTTTGTGATGACAGATGGGATGACGAATTCGTCAAAAATCCCATGAGAATAAGAATCCTCAACCACTTCTAATGGATTCGTATAGGCAGGGCCATCACCATAGACCATGGAACGGTAAGATTTCTCGACACGCTCCCAGCGCTTATCACGGTCCATAGAGTAGTATCTCCCTGAAATCGTAGCAAATTCACCCACACCGTATTCCTTCATTTTATCCAGTGTCTGTTGAATAAATTTAGCTGCTGTTTTCTGACCGACATCACGGCCGTCAAGGAATGCATGCACGTATACCTTTTCGACGCCTTCTTCTTTTGCCAGTTTCAGCAGAGCAAACATATGTTGAATATGGCTGTGAACACCGCCGTCTGACAATAATCCGAATAAATGAAGGGCTGTTCCATTTTTCTTCACGTGCTCCATTGCACCTGTAAAGGTTTCATTTTTTTCAAATTCACCTTCACGAATGGCAATATTCACTCGTGTTAAGCTTTGGTAAACAATTCGACCGGCACCAATGTTCAAGTGACCCACCTCTGAGTTACCCATTTGACCTTCTGGAAGACCGACTGCCTCTCCAGAAGCTGTTAAATGAGAATGTGGATACTCGCTCCAAAACCGATCAAAATTAGGTTTTTTCGATTGTGCGACCGCATTCCCTTTTGTTTCGCCCCTGCATCCAAAACCATCAAGGATGATGAGAGCAACTGGAGATTTACTCATAGCTGCCTGCCTCCAGTAATTGTAAGAAGGATTGTGCTTCAAGGCTGGCTCCGCCTACTAATGCACCATCAATATCTGGTTGTGCCATGTATTCTTTAATATTTTCTGGTTTGACACTGCCGCCATATTGAATTCTTACCGCATCGGCTACGTCTTGCGAGAATTGTTGTGCAACTACTTGACGGATATGGGCACAAACTTCATTTGCATCAGCTGAAGTGGAAGATTTACCAGTTCCAATCGCCCAAATCGGTTCGTAGGCAATGACCGTTTGCTTCACTTGATCGTCTGTTAAACCAGTTAATGCTTTCGCCACTTGGTCTCCAACTAATTGGTTCGTTTCACCTTTTTCACGCTGTTCTAGTGTTTCACCACAGCATACGATCGGAGTTAAATTATATTTGAAGGCTGCAAGTGCTTTCTTGTTTACAGATTCATCTGTTTCATTGAACATTTCCCGGCGTTCTGAGTGTCCGATAATGACATATTGAACTTCAAGGTCAGCAAGTGCTTTCGGGCTGATTTCGCCTGTAAATGCTCCGCTTTCTTCAAAGTGCATGTTTTGAGCTCCAATTTTCACATTGCTGCCTTGTGTTACTTCGACAAGACTTTGTAAAAATAAAGCAGGCGCACAAATAACGGATTCCATTTTTTCTGGAGTTGGTACAAGTCCTTTTACTTCCTCTGCAAAGCTTTTTGCTTCAGAAAGTGTTTTGTTCATTTTCCAGTTACCTGCAATGATTGGTTTACGCATACTGGCACATCCTTTCATGATTAAAGCGCAAGCGCCCGTTTAGCGGCGTATGGACTGGAGCGCTTCGACTGAGATAAAGGAAACACGGAGAGCGACAGCGATCCGATGTTGACTTATCGTAGGGAGAAGAGCGATGTCCACTAGACGCTGGGTGCTGGAGCTAGATAGTCTTCTTCATTCAAAACTTATACTTTCTTTCTAATAAAAATTATTTATCGTTCAAAGCCACTACACCTGGAAGTGCTTTGCCTTCCATAAATTCAAGGGAAGCGCCGCCTCCTGTAGAGATGTGGCTCATTTTGTCTGCTAAATTGAATTTTTCAACAGCTGCTGCTGAGTCTCCGCCGCCAATAACTGAATATGTACCTTCTGCTTCAGCAAGTGCATCGGCCACCGCTTTAGTGCCGTTAGCAAACTTATCAATTTCAAAAACACCCATTGGTCCATTCCAAATCACTAGTTTTGATTTTTGAATGACGTCACGATAGATCTCAGCAGTTTTCGGTCCAATATCAAGTGCTTCCCAATCAGCAGGAATTTCCTCAATCGCAACTACTTTGGAATTAGCGTCTGCAGAGAAATCATCTGCAACTACAGCATCCACAGGCATATAGAAATTAACACCCTTTGCCTTAGCTTTTTCAATAAACGATTTTGCAAGATCAATTTTGTCTGCTTCAAGCAGTGATTTTCCCACTTCATGGCCCTGTGCTTTGACAAATGTATAAGCAAGACCGCCGCCAATAATTAAGTTATCGACTAATTCTAAAAGATTTTCAATAACACCAATCTTGTCCTTTACTTTGGCTCCACCGATGATCGCTGTAAATGGGCGTTCCGGATTAGAAAGTGCTTTACCAAGTACATCGAGTTCTTTTTCCATTAAAAGACCTGAAACAGCAGGCAGAATATGAGCAATACCTTCAGTTGAAGCATGGGCACGGTGTGCTGCACCAAATGCATCATTTACATAAACATCAGCTAACTCGGCAAATGATTTCGCCAACTCAGGATCATTCTTTTCCTCGCCAGGATAGAAACGGACATTTTCAAGCAGAAGGACATCGCCTTCCGTCATTGTTTCAATCAACGCGTTAACAGAATCACCATAGGCTTCATCTGCCTTCTTCACGTCTTTACCAAGCAGTTCAGATAGTCTGACACCGGCCGGGGTTAAGCGCATTTCTTCGACTACTTTTCCTTTTGGACGGCCGAAGTGGCTGGCTAAAATCACCTTCGCACCTTGTTCCACTAAGTATTGAATCGTTGGCAATGCTGCACGAATCCGCGTGTCGTCCGTAATTTGACCATCCTGCATAGGTACGTTAAAATCCACTCGGCAAAATACGCGTTTACCTTTTACATCGACATCTTTGAGAGTTTTCTTATTCATAAAGGACCTCCGAAAGTTTGGTATGAAGAAAATGAATTATCTAAAATCAGTAAAAAAAGGGGAGGGGGGCATATACTCCCCGCTCCCCTTTGGAAAACCTTTGTAATGTTCAACTTCTTATGATTGAAAACCAATCATCGTCCGTTCCGATATATTAAAGTCCTTTTTGTGCAAGGTAGTCAACAAGGTCAACAACGCGGTTAGAGTAACCAACTTCGTTATCGTACCAAGATAATACTTTTACCATGTTGCCTTCAAGAACCATTGTTGATAATGCATCGATTGTCGAAGAAACTTTAGCTCCGTTGTAATCAGTAGAAACTAATGGAAGTTCGCTGTATGCTAGAATACCTTTTAATGGGCCTTCAGCAGCTGCTTTTAATGCAGAGTTAACTTCATCAGCTGTTACTTCTCTGTCTAATTCTGCTACTAAGTCAACTACAGAAACGTTCGGTGTTGGCACGCGAATAGCCATACCGTTTAATTTACCCTTAAGTTCTGGTAAAACAAGCGCAACTGCTTTTGCAGCACCAGTTGAAGTTGGAATCATGTTTTCAGCTGCTGCACGTGCACGACGGTAGTCTTTGTGCGGCAAGTCAAGAATTTGTTGGTCATTTGTGTATGAGTGAATAGTTGTCATCATACCGCGTTTGATTCCAAAAGTATCATTTAATACTTTTGCAAACGGAGCTAGACAGTTTGTAGTACAAGAAGCGTTTGAAATAACATGGTGGTTATTTGCATCATATTTGTCTTCGTTAACACCCATTACGATTGTGATATCTTCGTTAGATGCTGGTGCAGAGATAATTACTTTTTTAGCGCCTGCTTCAAGATGTTTCGCAGCATCTTCACGTTTTGTGAAACGGCCAGTTGATTCAACAACTACGTCCACGCCAAGATCGCCCCAGCCTAATTGTGCAGGATCGCGTTCTGCAAGAACTTTCACTTTGTGTCCGCCAACTACTAGGTATTCGCCATCAACAGTAACATCTTCTTGTAGAGTCCCGTGAACAGTGTCATATTTTAGAAGATGTGCAAGCATATTTGCATCAGTTAAGTCATTAATTGCAACGATTTCCACATTGCTATTTCCTAAAGCCGCACGAAATACGTTACGACCGATACGTCCAAATCCATTAATACCAACTTTTACTGACATGATAAATTTCCTCCTTTAATTGGGTAAGGATGTTTTTTATTTTAAAAAGGATTTACCCTTTTAATAACTTTCTAGCTGCACCTTCATCTGTGATTAAAATCGTCGATGCTGGTGCTTGTTTTAAGTATGCCTTGATGGCCTTAGCCTTGGAATTCCCGCCTGCAACCGCGATGACATTAGGAATGCCAACCAGATCTTCTAACTGCAGGCCAATCGTTAATACCTTGTGAACAATTTCGCCTTGTTCATTAAAATAATAGCCAAAAGCTTCACCCACAGCTTTGCTGCTTTCAAGCATACTTAGAATCTCAGGATTGGTTTTTCGCCGTTCAGCCATTGTGATAGCATCTCCAATTCCATGAAGAACCATGCTAGCTGATTTAATTAGTTTTAATACTTCATGAATGTCAGGTTCTCTGATAAGCGATTCGTAGATATCTGTACTGACCTGATCAGGAACATAGAACACTCGATGTTTGGATTGGGTGTTTCTGGACATAATCGAACAAATCGTATTTGCCTGATTTTGAACATCCTCGCCTACTCCGCCTCTTGCTGGTACAAACAGTAATTCCTTTTGGGTAATCTCTGGTGATAGTCTTTCTGCGATAGCAGCCATCGTTGAACCGCCAGTTACAGCAATGATATTTTTTCCGCTGAGAAGCTTTTTCATGCAAATAGCACTTGCCTTGCCAAGCTCACCTTTCACCATGGGCGATTCATCACTATCGCCAGGTACAATGACGACCTTTTTAATGCCCAGCTTGTGCTTCAATTCCAACTCCATCACATCAATACCCTTTAACTCACGCATAAAGCCTTCCAAGTCTTCAAGCAAATTTTTCCCTTCAGGTGTTAAACTCATTCCCACATTATTTGTGTAGATTAAATTTTGCTCCCTTAGGAAATCAACTTCACCGCGAAGGACTCTTTCGGTATACCCGAGACTGACTGCTAAACTCCGTCTTCCTACCGGCTGCATAAAACCAATGTACCTTAGGATAGAATATCTCTTCTGTAGGACCTGCAGAAGGTCGGGTAATAATCTTTTTTGGATATCGATTAATGACTGCATGAATCTCATGCTCCTTTATTATATGTAGTTGGTCTCAAAATGTCCACCATAGACATATTATGTCCCGCTACATTCAAAAAAAATCACCCCTGCTACATTTTTCATTGTAACAGGAGTGAAAATCTATTTCAACTATTAAAATTGGCTTTTTTTTCATGCAAACGGTTACTTATGTCAAATTTGTTAATTACACCGAATCCTGCTTCTACTCCGTCAATATAAACAACTGGGATCATTAAACCATATTGTTCGGTTAATTCATCACTGGATTCAATATCAATTTCTTCTAATGTAAACTCCGAGTCTTTGTTTAGCTCCAGAAGTGTAGACTTTGCCTTGTCACATAGCGGGCAGCTTCTCCTTGTATATAATGTGATTGTTGTTTGATCCATCATTTTTGTTCCTTTCATTCAAACCTTTTTCTTTTCGAAGAGGAGGGAATTCCCAATTGATCCCGGTACTTAGCAATCGTCCTTCTTGAAACCACCATACCTTCCTCTATTTTTAAATGTTCGACAATTTCTTGATCAGAAAGCGGTTTTTGTTTATTCTCTTTTTCTATTAAAGTCGCAATTTTCTTCTTTACCTGTGTGGAAGATGTATTTTCATCATCCGAAACGGTTTGTATGGTACTTGTAAAAAATGTTTTCAACGCGAACGTCCCAATCGGTGTTTGCACATACTTTTCCCGGACTGCTCGGCTGACGGTGGATTCATGGATATCAAGTTCTCCAGCAACTTCCTTCATCGTCATCGGCACTAAGTATTGTGACCCTTTTTGGAAAAATGAAGCCTGTTTTTCAATGATTTTTGCTACAACCCTTGTCAGCGTCTCTTTACGCTGTTCAATGCTTTTTTGGATCCACTGGTAATCCTGGAGTTTATCCTGTAGAAAGCGGCTTACCTGTTGGTCTTGGTCTTTGAATTTATGATAATACTGCTCATTGAGGCTAATCCTTGGCAGCGATTCATCAGACATCCGTACGGTTAGTCCCTCGCTTGATTGCTCAACGATTGCATCTGGGATAATATAAGTGGTTGCTTCTTTTCCTAAAATGGCCCCAGGCTTAGGATTCAATGTTTGAATTTGATCGTAAACATCTTGTATATCCTTAAGGGTTACCTTTAGTTCTTTAGCAATTTTCTTCCACTTCTTTTCGGCGAATGGAATGAAATGATCGCCGATTATGTTTTGCGCTAGTTCGTTATCTGGATTTAGATAATAAATTTGCATCAATAGGCACTCTTGAAGGTTCCTTGCCCCGATGCCTGCTGGCTCCAGTGTTTGGATAATGGCCAAGCATTCTTCAACTGAATCTTCCATTACCCTTAGGTTTTGGGCGATTTCGCTAAGGTCCCCAAGAAAGTAACCGTTTTCATCTAAATTTTGGATAAGATGGCGTATTACACTTAATTGTTCCACCGATAGGTTCGTTATTTTTAATTGAGACAGTAAATAATCTTCAAGCGAAAATGGTTTGTCAGCTATTTGATCAATCCAGTCCTTTTCCGCTTTTTGGTGTTTGCGACGATTACGGTCAATGAGCGGATTCATTGGCTTGATATTGCCATTTTCAACCTGCAATAGGGGATTTTCAAGTGCCTTATCTTCTAAAAAAGCAGTTAACTCATGGGCAGAGTACTGCAACAATGCAATGGCCTGCGATAGCTCCTGTGTCATCGCCAATTTTAATGTTTGCTGCTGCCATAAACCGGCCTTCAAGTTCATTCGTATCCCCCCTGTTTTCTATTTTACACGAAAGAGGGAATTTCGGGTATTAGAAAATGATATTCGAGGATGGAAGTAAGCCTTTTTGAGGAATAAAGCTAAGTGGTTTTTGGATGAAGTTTTGTTTGTGTCCCGATTTCCGGTGGATTTGTGCCGATTTTCCATTTTATGAGCCATTTTGGAAAGGTTTTGTGCCATTTCGAGCATGTTTTGTGCCATTTTGGAAGGGTTTTATGCAATTAACCTTTTATTGGAAAACCTGAACTCTTTTTCAAAATAAAAAGCCTCCTGTTTTAAAAAACAGGAGGCTTTCATGATGCGCTCGGCGAGAATCGAACTCACATTTTAAGCTTCGGAGGCTTACGTGCTATCCGTTGCACCACGAGCGCTAAATTGTTGCGACTTACATATTATATGCCAGGTTCCGTCACATTGCAAGCAAAGAATTGTTTAAAATAGTCAGAAATGGTTATGCTGAATTAGGGAAAGTTGTCGAACATTTTTAAAGAGGTATTGTTTGACCTTTATTGACCATCAGTGTATGATAACTATACATATTACTTTTATCTTTACAATCAAAGGAGGAAGAAAAATGAATTTGATCCCTACAGTTATTGAACAAACAAACCGGGGCGAGCGTGCTTATGACATTTATTCCCGTCTGTTAAAAGACCGGATTATTATGCTTGGTAGTGCGATCGATGACCATGTGGCTAACAGCATTGTTGCACAATTATTATTCCTTGAAGCGGATAACCCTGAAAAAGATATTTCTTTATATATCAACAGCCCAGGCGGCAGCATCACCGCAGGTATGGCTATTTTTGATACAATGCAATTCATCAAACCAAAGGTACAAACTATTTGTATCGGTATGGCTGCATCCATGGGTGCATTCTTACTGGCAGCAGGTGAAAAAGGCAAGCGTTATGCGCTTCCAAATGCTGAAGTCATGATTCACCAGCCACTAGGCGGTGCACAAGGACAAGCAACTGAAATCGAAATTGCTGCAAAGCGTATCCTTTTCCTTCGCGAAAAATTAAATGGAATTTTAGCAGAACGGACTGGACAGTCGCTTGAAGTAATCAGCAAAGATACAGACCGCGACAACTTCATGACAGCAGAACGTGCAAAAGAATATGGTCTAATCGACCATATCATCACTCGTAATTTAATCGAAGATGAGAAAAATAAAAACAAATAAGTACAAAGAAGCAATCGGCATCCAGCCGGTTGCTTTTTTTTGCTAATAACCAAAAAAGGCCGGTTCCAATTGGCTCCGGTCCTCTTTCAGATCAATGTTCTTTTTGGATAAAATCAGCTAACGCTTCAATAGCAGATGCTTCATCATCGCCATCTGCTACTATATCAATCATGACACCTGAGCCAACAGCCAAGCTCATTAAGCCCATTATGCTCTTTGCATTTACTTTCTTGCCATCCTTCTCAAGGAAAATATCTGCAGAAAATCGGTTGGCTTCCTGAACAAAAAGAGCCGCAGGTCGTGCTTGAAGACCCGTTTTTAATTTTACTTCCACTTGTTTCACTAACATTACACAATTCCTCCTCATGGTTTTTTTACTCTATTTTTCTTGGAGCTTTGTACATAATTATTATCTTCAGGTAAGTCTTCACTCGATACATGTTATGTCTTTCACATGTTATCTTATACCTATGTTATTGTACTATAGGATAATCTACTCTCGAGTAACCATATCCCCTGCACGCAATTTCTCAGCAATCGCATCAATTTTTCTCAAGCGATGATTAATCCCTGATTTACTGATCGCACCACCGGAAACCATTTCCCCCAATTCCTTAAGGGTCACGTCCGTATAATTCAAACGGAGTTCTGCAATTTCTCTCAATTTTTCTGGTAAAATTTGCAGCCCGACCGTTGCATTGATGTAGCGGATATTCTCGACCTGCCGAATCGAAGCACCGATCGTTTTATTAAGGTTGGCGGTCTCACAGTTTACGAGACGATTGACTGAATTCCGCATATCTCGAACAATCCTTACGTCTTCGAAGCGAAGAAGGGCATTATGGGCACCTGCAACATTTAAAAACTCGGTAATCTTTTCTGCTTCTTTTAAATAGTTGATATAACCTTTTTTGCGCTCGAGAGTTTTGCTATTTAGTCCAAATGTATTCATCAATTCGCATAAAGAGTCATTATGTTCTTTATAGAGCGAAAAAATTTCCAAATGATACGAAGATGTTTCCGGGTTATTGACGGAACCGCCAGCTAGAAATGCACCGCGTAGATAAGAACGCTTACAACATTTCTTTTTTACAAGCTCTGGTGAAATATCATGGATGATGGTAAAACCCTCACCAATAATTTTTGTATCCTCGAGAATTTCTTTAGCCAGATGGGATAATCGGACAATATAGACGTTGTTCTTTTTCAGACGCATCTTTTTCCGAACAAGCAACTCTACCTGGACATCGTAACTCTTTTTTAATAATGTGTAGATTCTTCTGGCAATCGCAGCATTTTCGGTTTGAATATCAACAACTAACTTACGATTTGAGAATGAAAGGGAACCATTCATCCGGATTAAAGCGGATAGTTCTGCTTGAATGCAGCACGTTTTCACTTCCAAGTTAGTTAATTCTTTTTTCGTTTCCGAAGCGAAAGACATCCCTTCACCCCCCTTAAAAAAACAAAGCGTTTTTAGTAAGTACTATATTTACGTTTCATAACGCTTTTTGGTTTCAATTAAAAGCAAATTATATAAAATTTTTGCAACCTTTTTCGGATCATGTCTTAGCGCACCATTTTCCTGATAAGCGATGTCCGCGTGAACAACTTCTAGTCCTAATTCAAAAAGGCGTGGCAGATCATATAGAACAGGGTCAGCCAGTTCTTCATTATATCGGAGCTGAATATCCTGTGGTATCTCTTCATTATTTACAAGAATCGTATTAATAAAAGCACAGCTCATATGATCATATAAGGCCTTTACATGATCGCTCGCTGTAAAGCCATGGGTTTCCCCAGCCTGGGTCATCAAATTACAAATATACACCTTTTTGGCGTGTGACTGGCACAGCTCATCCCCGATTCTTGGAACGAGCAGGTTTGGCAGAATACTTGTATATAGGCTCCCTGGCCCAATGATGATTAAATCAGCCTGACGGATGGCTTGAATCGCCTCTGGTAAGGGACGAATATTTTCCGGCGTCATAAACACTTTTTTAATTCTCTTACCCGAGTATGGAATTTTTGATTCCCCTGAGACAATCGTTCCGTCTTCCATTTCAGCATGAAGGACGACACTCTGATTTGCTGCAGGCAGGACTTTACCATGAACATTTAAGATTTTACTCATTTCCTGGATCGCGTGGACAAAATTACCCGTGATTGAGGTCATTGCAGCCAAGATTAAATTTCCAAGCGAGTGTCCGGAAAGCTCATTCGATGTTTTAAACCGATGTTGAAACATTTCTTCAACGAGCGGTTCGACATCTGATAAGGATGCTAACACATTGCGAATATCTCCAGGAGGTGGAATATGCAAGTCTTCACGCAAGCGTCCTGAACTGCCGCCGTCATCCGCGACTGTCACAATGGCGGTAATCTCCACAGGAAACTGTTTTAATCCACGCAATAAAACTGGCAATCCTGTTCCCCCGCCAATGACGACAATTCGAGGCTGTCCGTAAATGCTCATGTTGTTTTTTCCTTTCTCCTCTCAATGTCACGATGGGATATACATGTCTTATAGTCTTGTTGGAAAAATTCACCTAGATGTTCAGCAAGCGTCACTGAACGGTGCTGTCCGCCTGTACATCCAATCGCAATCACTAACTGCGCTTTTCCTTCTCTTTTATAATGAGGCAGCATGAAAGAAAGCAGGTCGGTTACTTTTTCCAAAAACTTATGTGTTTCATTCCACTTTAATACATAACTGGAAACATCCTCATCAAGCCCCGTTTTAGGTCTCATATGCTCGATATAATGAGGATTTGGTAAGAAACGCACATCAAACACAAGGTCCGCATCAATTGGAATTCCATACTTAAAGCCAAATGACATGACATTGACAGTAAAGAGTGATTGTTTATTCGCCGTAAATTCCGTTAATATTTTCTCACGAAGTTCCCGCGGTTTCATCTGGGAAGTATTGTAAATCAATTGAGCCCTGCCTTTAAGTTCTTCAAGAAGTTCACGCTCAAGCGTAATTCCTTCAAGCGGCAGGCCTGTCGGTGCTAACGGATGCGACCGCCTTGTCTCTTTATATCTGCGCACTAATGTTGAATCATCCGCATCTAAAAATAAGATCTGCGGGGCCACCCATGAAGTTTCTGCCAGTTCATCCAATGCTTTAAATAGATGATCAAAGAATTCTCTCCCTCGCAGGTCCATAACAAGGGCAACTTTATTCATTTTATTCCCGGATTCCTTCATAAGTTCGAGGAATTTTGGAAGCAATGTTGGAGGCAAATTATCGACACAGAAGAAACCTAAATCTTCAAAACTTTGAATGGCTACAGTTTTTCCTGCACCAGACATTCCAGTAATTATCACCATTTGAATGTCACTTGCAGCACCGGTACTCATTATTAATTCCCCCTATTAGTTAGCTTGGATCTAATCGATAACTGATTAGTTGAAAGTCTTTTGTATAAGTAAAAGTACCGTAAATAATTCCTTTTCCATGAATCATATAATCAAGAATATGATAATCGCCAGCAGCCATTGGCAAATTTTTCAATTGATCAATCATTTGCCATTCAAGCTTACCTTCCTCAGATTCGTCTAAATCGATGCCGTCCGCATCAGTTGCTACAAACGTAAACATCATCCACTCGGAAAGAAGCTGGTCGTTTTCTTTCATAATCATTGTAAAAATCCCTTTTAACTGTGGATTTTTCAAATAGATTCCCGTTTCTTCACGATATTCCCTGATGCAGGAGTCTCGAACCGATTCGCCCGGCTCCATTTTCCCACCAGGAGCAACCCACCAGCCGCGGCGTGGTTTTTGCAGCAGCAATATTTTTTCGTCTCTTATCAATACACAATTGGTGACACGTTGCACAACATTCACCCTCTTAATAAAGCATACATGTTTTTAGCAGTCTTTGAAAAAGCATTCGCTTGTCCTTTTTGTAAAAGGGCCCTTTCAAAGTTTAATCGAATTACAAAAGAACCCTCTATAACTTTAAATTCATTCTTTTTATTATACTATTTTTAGGATGCAGCCACAATGAATACAAATTTGATATTTCTTTAATTATTATTATAGTTTGTCACTATTGCTAACATACTTTTTATTAATATACTTACGAGCAGATCTGCCTAAAAAAATAGCACAGGCTACGGGCCTGTGCATGAAAGGAATATATTTTTAAAGGGGGTCAATTACTGCTTTTATCATACCCTAACAATATTTCACTACTGTTACAAGAGAATTAAAACAGAGTTACGTTTTTGTAAAAACAATGGAAGATTTTTTAGCTTCTGCTTTTTTGTTTTAATTCTTCTTTAAGCTCCTCAACAAAATGCTGGGCACTTTGAGCGGCAATACTTCCATCTCCCGTTGCAGTGACAATCTGGCGTAACGTTTTTTCTCGGATATCTCCAGCTGCAAAAATTCCCGGTACCTTCGTTTCCATGCGGTCATTTGTTTCGATATAGCCATTTTCATTGGTAATTCCTAGGCTTGTAAATGGTTTCGATAATGGCACCATGCCGATATAAATAAAGACTCCGTCAGCCGGTAATACTTGCTCTTCGCCATTCTCTGTGGAAACCAATGTCACACTTCCAACTTTGCCATCTTTGTCATTAATTGACTTTATCGTGTGATTCCAAATAAAATCCACTTTCTCATTGGCAAAAGCACGGTCCTGGAGGATTTTTTGGGCACGTAGCTCATCACGGCGATGGACGATAGTTACTTTGGAAGCAAAACGGGTTAAATAAACCCCTTCTTCCACGGCAGAGTCCCCGCCGCCAATTACATAAAGCTCTTTTGCTTTAAAGAAGGCCCCATCACATACAGCACAATAGGATACACCGCGGCCGCCCAGTTCTTTTTCACCTGGAACACCAATTTTCTTATACTCTGCACCCGTAGTAATGATAACGGCGTAAGCTTTATATTGTTTTGACCCGGCAACGACGATTTTATAGTCGCCGTGATCAATGATTTCCTTAATATCGCCATAAGCATATTCTGCGCCAAACTTTTTCGCATGTTCGAACATCTTTGTTGATAAATCCGGACCTAAAATACTTTCAAAGCCAGGATAATTTTCAACGTCCTCGGTATTGGCCATCTGCCCGCCCGGCATCCCGCGCTCAATCATTAGTGTCGATAGGTTCGCACGAGATGTATAAACAGCCGCTGTCATCCCCGCAGGGCCAGCACCGGCAATAATGACGTCATAAATTTTTTCTTCAGACATATTTTGTCACTCCTTTATAGAAAAGCGGAAGCGCCTTGGTCAGGGGCGACAAGCATAAGACGAGCCGGCGGGAAGGTTGTTCTTTACCTTCTCGTCGGATTGGCTTAGACCATAGAGCCCTAGGCGCTGCAGCTAGACAGTAATATAAAAAAATACGATTAAGTATATTGTTCCCTTACTTAATCGTATATAACAATCGTTTTATCGTCCACCAATATGCTTAATTCAAATAGCTATTCACTATTTTTACATATTTGCCAATCGTTGCTGTGGAAATCCCATAGCGTTCAGCAACTTCCTGCTGGGATACCTTTTCACTGCGCAGCTTGTGCCACATATACTCAACTGCGCCAGCCCAGGCACGTTTATTTTTTCAAACGAAGCTTAGCTTTGGAAACCTCGACATACACGGAAAACCACATGAGGTATAACCCAGCCTCAATGGTGCCAATTGGTTGATGGGTTTCATAAAAAAGCTCGGCAATTTCTTGTGCATCCGAAGTCATGGATGGTTTTCCCGATCTGATTAACGAGATATAATCCTTTTCCAAGGCCGTAAATTTGTGGTTTTTAAAAAGCCGTTTAGAGGTGATAATTTCCTCTTTTTTACTTGAAACGGTCGTTAGGAAAAGGGCAAATAAGCGCTCTTCTACATAGTCGCTTTCAAGCTTTTGAAAAATAGATCCGGAAAGGTCCTCAAAACCATTAGCTGATGCGTTTTCTTTATTCCATGGTTCAGAGCCTTCTTTGTCAGGACTAAGGTCCAGCACCTTTTTCCAGATGCTTTTTGCAAAATTTTCATGGCCTGTGAAATAGGCCGAATAAGAAAGCCAATAATAATACGGACCATCGCCATCAAAGCCATGTTTATATAATTTTTTCAGCCATAAATAGGCAAGTTCATATTCACCAACCAAAGCAAACGAGGCACCCAGCTTAAATTGCTGTTCACTAAGAAGCGGTTGAATTTTCTTCAATGTTGCAATCAACCCAGCCACATTCTTTGATTGGCCCTGATAATGAGCAAATACAAGTCTGTTACAAAGAGCATGGAGATTTCCCGGATTTCGCTCCAACACATCGTCTAAGATGGATTCCGCCTTTTCTGTTTTGCCTAGATAGAAATAAGCGAGCGCCAAGTTATTGTATGCCGACCAGTACTCCGGATAATCTTTGACCACATCGTTTAACAGCTCAATTGCTTTTGGAAAGTAACCTGACTCCAGCAGGTCACGAGCTTGTTCTTGTTTGACGATCAGGTCATCCTGCGGATAAAGTTCATCCTCAAGATCCTCTGACTCAAATGTTAATACATCAAGCAAATCCTCTGTATCTTCGCTAAAATCACCATCTGGATCTAGCTCTAAATACAGCTTGGCGTGGTGATAAGCATCTTTAAAAAATCCCAAATGGGCATAATTATTCGCCAAAAAGTAATGGCATTCCACCATTTCTTGATCTAGTTCTTCAAGGATGAGGTGCAAGAGCCGGTTGGAATTTTCAAACTCGCCAAGTTCTGTTGACACGATCGCCAACTGGCATATAATCATCGGTTCACCCGGCTCAAGCTGCATCGCTCGCCCAAGATATTTTTTTGCTTTTATAAAATCACGTCGATGGAATGCCTTTAAACCCTTCGTGAAATAATATTCCCCCGTAGGAACAAATGAAAGTAATTTTCCCATATGCATTCTTGCTTTCGCGTCTTTACCCATGAAGTCCTCCACATTTTTAACATAACTAATGTAGTATACCACATCATGGAGTTGTTCGAGAAGGGATTGTAATGGGGGAGTTTCTGATTGTTTTAGAAAGATACGGCGAAATGGAAATGTTTTTACAATTTCTGTCGAATTCATCTAACTTTTGTATAATTATCGGTGCGTTTTGTAAAATAAGCTCTCAGTTTTGGATAATAGTAGCCTAATTTGTAAAATTACTCTTCAGTTTTGTTCAATGCAGTAATAAATAAAAAAAACCGGTCTATTTACGACCGGTCCTTGTGTCTTTCCTCTAATGTTCTCAAAATATCTTTGAATGGGAGGCCTTGTTCCACCAGCAATACCTGTAAGTGATAAAGCAAATCTGCTGCTTCCCATCTTAGCTCCTCAGGGTCACGGTTTTTTGCAGCGATAATTACTTCGGCCGCTTCTTCACCGACTTTTTTCAAAATCTTATCGACGCCTTTTTCAAAAAGATAGGTTGTGTATGCCCCTTCTGGCCGCTCACGTTCACGTTCGACGATCACTTTTTCAAGCGATTGCAGGATCTGATAATCGGCCAAGCTCGAAGACCCCTTAAATCCGCGTTCAGAAAAACAACTCACCGCACCCGTATGGCAGGCAGGACCTTTGGGATAGACAAGCACTAATAATGCATCTTGATCACAGTCATAGTTGATGCTGACAACCGTTTGCGTATTGCCGCTTGTCGCTCCTTTATGCCATAATTCCTGACGAGAACGGCTGAAAAACCAGGTTTCACCCGTTTCAATTGTTTTCGCGAGTGATTCCTCGTTCATATATGCGAGCGTTAATACTTCTTTCGTTCCAGCATCCTGGATAATGGCCGGCACTAACCCTTTTTCATCAAATCGTACATTCATCGAACCGTCACTCCTTTTTCCCGTAAATAGGATTTTACCTCATGAACAGAAGTCTCTTTATAGTGAAAAATAGAAGCAGCAAGGCCAGCGTCTGCCTTCCCAGCGCTAAATGCTTCCTCAAAGTGTTCCGAATTCCCTGCTCCGCCCGAAGCGATGACTGGAATCGGAACGGCTTCACTAACCGCCTTTGTCAGTTCTAGATCAAATCCATTTTTCTCGCCGTCACTGTCCATACTTGTTAATAGAATTTCACCTGCTCCAAGCTCGGCTGCTTCCTTTGCCCACTCAACCACTAGTTTGTCTGTAGGAGTCCGGCCGCCGTGCGTAAACACACGCCATGTCCCAATTTCTTCATCAAATTTCGCATCAATCGCTACGACGATACATTGCGAACCGAAGTAACTGGCACCTTCTTTAATGACCTCTGGATTCAAGACGGCAGCTGTGTTCAGTGACACTTTATCTGCCCCGGCCCGAAGAATTCTCTTCATATCTTCCAAGGCATTGATTCCCCCGCCAACCGTAAACGGAATCGCCAGCTCGGAAGCGACAGCCTTGACTACTTCCACCATCGTTTTTCTACCTTCAACCGATGCTGAGATATCTAGGAAAACAAGCTCGTCTGCACCTTGCTGGTCGTAAAATCGTGCCAATTCAACCGGGTCCCCCGCATCCCGCAGCTGGACAAATTGAATGCCTTTTACCACTCGACCGTCCTTTACATCAAGGCAGGGAATGATTCGTTTTGTTAATGTCATATACTCTCACCTTCCAATGCCTCTTTTTGCAGGGAATACTATGTAAACTCCTGTGTTATACTCCTGCCAGTTCCAATGCTTCTTTCAGGGTAAAACGATTTTCGTATAGCGCCTTACCTACAATTGCACCGCTTATGCCGTTTTTCGCTATCTCCTTTAAATCTGCAAGACTGCTTACCCCGCCAGAGGCAATGACATTTTTTCCAGTTACTTCTGCCATTTCACATACAGCTACTATATTCGGACCTGCAAGTGTCCCATCTGTGGCAATATCGGTAAAAATAAACGTCTCTGCGCCTGCTTCTGCAAAGCGCTTGCCAAGATCGACCGCCTTTAGTTCTGAGGTATCCAGCCATCCGTGTGTGGCGACATAGCCATTTTTCGCATCAATGCCAACCGCAATTTTTCCACCGTATTTCTTTATCATCTCAATTGCAAACTCCGGATTCGATACAGCAATGCTTCCGATGATGACCCGATCCACACCATTTTCAAGGTAGTGAACGATGTCCTCTTCCGAACGAATCCCGCCGCCAATTTGAATTTTTACATCAAGTTTGTTTGCCGCTTCAATCACGAACCGGTCATTAACCCGCTTGCCATCCTTTGCCCCGTCAAGGTCCACCATGTGGATCCAATCTGCGCCGTCAGCGGCAAAACTCTTAGCCATATCAAACGGCGAGTTCCCGTAAATCGTTTCTTGATCATAGTCCCCTTGGAGGAGACGGACGCAATTGCCGCCCCGCATATCAATTGCCGGATATATTGTTAAACTCATTGGACTGCCTTCCTTTCCTCCACCATTTGTAAAAAATTATCTAGAAGGGCCATCCCAAGCTTGCTGCTTTTTTCTGGATGAAATTGCATCCCCATCACATTGTCTCTGCCAACAACTGCTGAAACTTGTTCGTGGTAATCCGCCTTTGCCAGTAAAACATCGCTGTTTTTTGCATCCACATAATAGGAATGGACGAAATACACATAATCCTCTTCTACATTTTTTAACAGAGGTGAGTTGTTAACAAATTCAAGCCGGTTCCAGCCCATGTGAGGAACTTTGTAAGTCGCTCCCTCTGATGTTCGGCCTGGAAAGCGGCGAACACTTCCTGGTAACAATCCTAACCCTTTCGTTAGACCATTTTCCTCACTTTGCTCAAACAACAGCTGCATCCCAAGGCATATACCGAGGAGCGGTTTACCCGTTGCCACAAATTCCTTGATCGTCTCCACTGGCAAGCGTTCCATCGCATCACGAAAGGAACCCACCCCAGGAAGAATCAATCCATCAGCTTGAAGTAATTCCTTCTTATTGGCGGAAATAAAATAATCAGCGCCTAGTCGCTCAAGTGCTTTACTCACACTAAACAAATTTCCCATCCCATAATCAACAATGCCAATCATCGAAAACATCCCTTTCCTGGTGCCTCTTCATGGTGCCTGACACCCAAATTTCTTGCCTTCTGTTTGATGGTGCCTTCATGGTGCCTGACACCAAGGTTTTTATAACATCCCTTTTGTCGATGGCACGCCTTTGATGCGTGGGTCGATGGTCGTTGCTTCGTCTAGGGCACGTCCGAGTGCTTTAAAGACGGCTTCGATCATATGGTGTGTATTTTGTCCGTAATGTACGATAACATGAAGATTCATCCGAGCTTCTAATGCAAGCTTCCATAAAAATTCATGAACAAGCTCTGTGTCAAAGGTGCCCACTTTTTGTCCTGGAAACTCGGCACGCATTTCGAGATGCGGACGATTACTGAGATCGACGACTACCTGTGCTAAAGCTTCATCCATCGGTACAAAGGCATTCCCGTAGCGCTTAATGCCGCGCTTGTCCCCCAGTGCTTCACGAAGCGCCTGCCCTAAACAAATGCCAATATCTTCTGTTGTATGGTGATCGTCTACTTCTGTATCACCATTCGCATTAACTGTAAGGTTGAATTGCCCGTGCTTTGTGAATAAATCAAGCATATGCGTCATGAATGGGACACCCGTTTCAAGATTGGACTGTCCGTCACCATCTACTTCTAATTTCAATTGTATTTGCGTTTCATTTGTATTTCGTTCAACACTTGCGATTCTTTCCACGAACGGGACCTCCTTATTTTATGAAAGCTATAACTTTCCGTCATTTTTCAAACGAATTTCCACTGCTCTCGCATGGGCCTCGAGCCCTTCCATCCGGGCGAACTCAGCAATTTTTGCACCATTCTCGGTTAAAGCCTTTTCACTGTAGATAATCACGCTGGATTTCTTTTGAAAATCGTCCACATTTAGTGGACTGGAAAAGCGAGCTGTTCCGTTTGTCGGCAGAACATGATTGGGACCTGCAAAATAATCACCCACGGGTTCAGAGCTGTAACGACCAATAAAGATCGCTCCTGCGTGACGAATTTTCCCAAGCAACTCAATGGCATTTTCTGTGATGACTTCTAAGTGTTCAGGCGCTAACTGGTTTACAGTTTCGACTGCTTCGTCAATATCTGCTGTTACGTAAATCGCACCATAATCGGCAATCGAGCGGGCGGCAATGTCTTTTCGCGGCAGAAGTTCTAGCTGCTTTTCTACTTCCAAAGCAACAGCTTCGGCTAAAGTAAGCGATGGAGTCACGAGAACACTACAGGCACGTGGGTCATGCTCCGCTTGTGATAGCAGGTCAGCCGCCAATTCGTCCGCCTTTGCCGTGTCATCTGCCAAGATGGCAATCTCACTTGGACCGGCGATCATGTCGATGTCCACATCCCCGAAAACTTCTCGTTTTGCCAGCGCCACAAAGATATTTCCCGGACCGGTAATTTTATCAACGGAGCGAATCGATTCTGTTCCATAGGCGAGTGCCGCAATTGCCTGAGCCCCGCCAACCTTATAGATTTCTTCGACGCCGGCTTCCTTTGCAGCCACAAGTACCGCTGCTGGCAATTGACCTTGGTCATCAGGAGGTGATACCATCACAATCCGTTTCACACCAGCGACTTTCGCTGGAATCACATTCATTAGGACGGATGATGGATAGGCAGCCGTTCCACCTGGCACATACACGCCAACCGAATCGAGCGGCGTTATTTTTTGACCAAGAACGGTTCCATTTTCTTCGGTGGTCATCCATGATGGCCGGAGCTGCTTTTCATGAAAAGCTCGAATATTTTCCGCCGCTTCCTGGACGATCGAGATAAAACGATGATCGATCTGCTGATAGGCTGCCTCGATTTCTTTATCTGTTACGGAAAAAGAAGATAAGTTCACACGGTCGAACTTTTCGGTATACTCTCTTAACGCTTCGTCACCGCGAGTGCGAATCTCCGCAATAATTTTTTTGACAACATCCTGCTGTTCTGAGGTACCCGCTTCAATCGAACGTTTAATCGAAATAAGTTCACTCACTTTTAGTATTTTCATGTTAATAATCCCCCACTGAAACTACTTCACTAAGTCGTGTCACTAAATCGTCGATCTGATTGTCTTTGATCCGATAGCTGACAGGATTGACGATCAGCCGCGATGTTACATCGACAATTCTCTCGTACTCGACAAGACCGTTTTCCCTCATCGTCCGCCCAGTCGACACAATATCGACGATTCGATCTGATAAACCAATGATTGGGGCCAGTTCGATCGAGCCATTTAATTTAATAATCTCGACTTGTTCCCCCTGCTCACGAAAATAAGCCTCGGCCACATTCGGATATTTAGTGGCCACTCTCGGTGCAACATCATTCATTTTCGTATCGGGAAGACCCGCTACTGCCAAATAACAGGCGCTGATGCGTAAATCGAGGAGTTCATAAACATCTCGCTCTTCCTCAAGCAATACATCCTTGCCGGCAATACCAATATCAGCAACGCCATGCTCGACATAGGTTGGAACGTCTGTCGGTTTCGCTAAGATAAACCTTAGTCCCTCATTTTCAACCTCAATAATTAATTTTCGGGAATCATCGAATTCCGGCGGAAGCTGATAACCAGCTTTCCTAAGCAGGTCGGCCGCTTCTTCAAATATCCGCCCCTTCGGCATCGCAATCGTTAGTACATTATTCATCGGCACGCCCTCCTAATAAGTAGGTAGTATCCGCAAATTTCTTTGTATAGGCATCAAGATTTTTGACACCATTGATATCCTGAAGCACTGTCCGCCTTCCTTGTTGATGCATTTTTTCGGCTAATTGAAAGGCTTCTCTTCGTTGCTCTTGGCTGAAAAAGATGCAGGTCACTGTGTTTTCGATATCATAGCTTCCGAGTGCCTCTAAAAGTCGATCAAGGTGAACCCCAAACCCGGTCGCACTTGCTTTTTTTCCAAATTTCTCTATTAAGCTATATCGACCGCCATTCCCAATTGGAAAGCCAACCTTCCCTGCGTAAACTTCAAATAAAATACCAGAATAGTAGCTCATATGGCTGACGATGGTTAAATCAAATTTGACTTGATCCTGTACACCGTAATCATTTATACAATCCCATAATTCCTCTAGTTGTAAAATAGCTTGCTTACCTTTTTCATTTTCTATTAGGTCGAGTGCTGTTCCAATTATTTCCACTCCACCTCTAAGGTCAAGGAACTGCAGAAGTCTCTGCTTATCAATCGATGATAGCGATAGGGAGTTCACATGCTCGCGGTAGCCGACATAATTTTTTTCATAAAGAAATCTTCTTAACGAATCAGCTCGCTCATCTGTGCCGAGGATTTGTAAAAATAATTCCTGGGCAAAGCCAATATGGCCGATAGATACTTGGAACTCCGATAATCCTGCTTTTTTCAATGAAGAAATAAGTAATGATATGACTTCTCCATCACAAGAAACCGTTTCGTCATTCAAGCATTCTACACCGATTTGCTCAAACTCAGCAGGCCGGCCGCCTTCACGTTGCTGCGCCCGGAAAACGTTCGCAGAGTATGCTAACCGAAGCGGCATGTCATCCTGCAATAGTTTCGATGCTGCTACTCTGGCAATTGGTGCTGTCATGTCAGGCCTCAAAACGAGTGTATGGCCCTCTTTGTCAAGCAATCTAAACAGCTGGGCATCCTGAATGGCTGATGCGGCTCCAACGGTTTCATAGTATTCCAGTGTAGGTGTTTCAATAAATTGGCAGCCCCAAAGTTTGATCGTATCCTCCATTAAGGTCCGAACACGATGTTTCTTTTCATATAACTCCGGCAGCGTGTCTCTCATGCCTAAAGGCTTTTCAAACATAAACAAGCGACTCATCCTGCTCATCCTTTATCGTTAGATTACTTTGTTTTTATATTGCATATTTTCTAAATGCTTTAGTCTGCTAATGTGATAATGAATTAAAGTATTTTTAGTTTACCTCTAGGGAACCTTTTCGTCAATGAAATTTTGAAGGAATTGACCAAATCTAGATAGTTTTCCGCCAAACTCTGATTGAATTCCGCCAAAACTCAGAAAATTTTTGTTATAGCTTTGGAATTCGTTCGAACTAGGCGGGGATTCCGCCAAAGTTAGAGGCATTTCCGCCAAACTTGGATAGGATTCATCCAAACTTTAGTGGATTTCCGCCAACAAGACCATGAATTCCGCCAATTTCCTGATTATTCCGCGATAGAGTAATTTAATAGTAAGTTTACTACAAAAAAGCCTGGTTGCGAAAACCAGACTTCAAAAATTCTTCCTAATTATTTTTTGACCATAATAAAGAAGCACCCCTGAAAAATTTCAGAGGCACTTCAGATTACTACGCTAGTTTTTTACCAGAACTTTGAATTCCTTTTAACAAGAGTAACGGAAGTAGCGTTGCTTGTATTCCCAGCTGCATCCGTTGCAGTGAAGGTTAAGACTTTTCCATGTGTTTGAGCTGATTTAAATGAAATAGTGAATACTCCATCTTTATCAGCAACCGCACTGCCTATCATTGTTTTTCCTTCAAAAACTTTAACCGTTGAACCAGCCTCTGACTTTCCAGTAACGTTCTTTGCAGGGGCAATGATTTGTCCAACTTGCGGCGCGTTAGGTGCCACATTATCAATCAAAATTCTACCTTCAATTTGTGCTGAAATTGGTCCGGTAAAGGACTTTACATAATCAATAAACGCGTCTATATCAGTCATCTTTGTGAGCCGATCCGTTCCTTGTTTTAGAACAACAAAACCATCACCGCCGTCAGCCATGAAGTTGTTGACCGTAACAGAATATACTTTATTAGGATCAACTTTTGAACCATTTGGAAGGTAAATATCGAGCACCTTTTGCCCAAGCGGTAAATTATTAGTCCAAGTATACTTTAATCCTGAAATTTGCATGATACGGTTTCTGTCTGCTGCAAACTGTTGATTTAATAATGTTCTTACTTGCTCACCAGTAAGGTTCATTGTCACGATATCATTTCCGAATGGCTGGATGGCGAAAAGGTCGCCCCAAGTGATTGGACCCGCCTTTTTAATTTCATCACGGATACCGCCAACGTTCATAAAGGCAAAATCGGTGTTTGTAGCAGCTTTCATACCATCAGCAATCAGGTTACCAAGTGCCGTTTCTCCGTCTGCATTTGCAGTCCGAGAAATCGGTGTTGCTGCCTCGCCAACTATTTGACCTGTGATTGGGGCAATATCTGCCTGGTATTCGTCAAGCTCTGCTTTGATTTGTGCATCAGGAGTAATCGCATCTCTGAAGGTGGATGCAATTTCAGCTTGTTTCTCGACAATATCTTGTGTGACTGGGTCAATGGTCAAATCAACATCAGAAAATGCTGTACCATAAGAATAGGATTGAACTAACAATTTACCATCAACCGTTGAGTTCAGATACCTATGATCATGTGCACCATAGATAACGTCAACTTCATCATCAATCGCTTTGGCCATATCGACAACTTTACCTGTTGGATTGTCTCCATTTGTTGCTGAAGTTCCAGGATCATGGGCAAGAACCACGATAGATTCTACACCTTTGCCTTTTAACTCTGCCGCATATTTATTGACTGCTTCAACTTCATCTGTGAATTTAACGCCTGCGACACCGCTTGCCGTAACGATACTTGGTGTTTCTGTTGTAACGACACCGATGAAGCCAATCTTTACGCCATCCACTTCTTTGATTGCATATGGCGGTAAAATTAATCCGCCTGTTTTTTCATCCTCCACGTTGGCAACAACATATTGGAAGTCTGCTCCTTCAAATTCACCATACTTTTCAACCGTTTTTGGATGAGCACCACCATTGATTAAACGCTTCATTTCTGTTACGCCTTCATCAAATTCATGGTTACCGATTGTACCAATGTCCATACCGATTTCGTTCATAAAACGGATGGTTGGCTCATCTTGTAATAGCGCAGAAACTGGACGGCTTGCCCCTACTAAATCTCCAGCTTGTACCATTAAGGTATTAGCGGGGTTAGTTGCTTCTCTTTGTTTTAGGTAAGCAGCTAAGTATTCAATACCGCCGACTTCACGGTTAGACACTTTAGTTGTATAGTCTAATTGTCCATGGAAGTCATTGATTCCTAATAATTGAACGTGAACGTTTTGGTCTAATTCAAATAACTCGTATCCTGCTTTAGTTGTTGATGCTCCGAGGTCTTTTACCTCTGGTTGTTGTCCAAGGTATGCCATAGCATCCGGTGTAGAGTGGAATACTAATTTTGCAACCCCGCCAACAGGAGCAATCTTCCAGTTGTTGTCCGCTACAGGGTTGATTGTACCCTTTGCACTAATATAATCCATAAGGATTTGACGGTTTTCGAATGGAGAATCAACTACCACTTTAGCATTCTTCAATTCAGCTAGACCGCCGCTTCCGCCCGCACGATAGTTATTCGTTGCAACGATGAATTTTTGGTCCATCTGAACAGGTGTTCCATCCAACATCCTTAAGTTAACAACGCGCTCGCCTTTTGGCTTGGTTACATCAATTTCGTATTTAACACCGTCAATGACATCATAATTGTAAGGACGGAAATCATAATCAAGTAAATCCTGATTTCCTGCTTTATTCGGGTCAATCGTATTGAATTGTTTTGCTGATTCTTCGATCCATCTCTTCACTTGATCTCCTGTTACTTCAACCGCTTTTAAGGTGTTATCAAATAAATACAAATCAGCTGCACTCTTGATTGTTACGTCACCTTTAGCAATATTCGTGTAGTCAGCTACACCGCCTCGGCCACCCTTAAACGGTGCTGCCGCAGATAAGACTGGATAATCCTTATATTCAGAATTCGCAATCGCTTTTTTCACGTAATCCATTTGCGCATTGTTAACAATTTGTGTGGAAGCATCATCCATTACACGTGTGAAGAAACTGTGCATCGGAATCTCCGTCGTACCGATTTTTCCACGTACATACGCAAGTGTTTGGTCATGGATAGCTTGTGTATCACTTACAATTGTCGCGTCTGAAGCTGTATCAGCCGTAACGGCACGGTTAACCGATTTAGAATTGGCCTTATCAACAGTCCACTTGCCATTTGTATCCTGAACAAGCGCTAAGTCAAGCACACCAAGGTTATTTCCCCAGAAGCCAGCTTCAACAGCTTGAACATCATTTATTTTACCATTAGTGTTATCGATTCCAGTCTTGCCGTTAAATGATGCATCTCCAGGGAAGTTTACATGAGCATGTCCGAAAAGCATGGCATCAATGCCAGGTACTTTTGTTAAATCGTATACGGCATTCTCTGCTGCTTCTTGGCCTTCCGCAGCGATATCACAGCCAGAGTGTGCAATTGCTACAATTATATCTGCTCCTTCCGCCTTCATTTGCGGGATAAATTTTTTAGCTTGTGAAACAATATCTTTTGTAAAGACATGACCTGTTAGGTTATCTTTATCCCACTGCATAATTTGCGGTGGAGCGAAGCCGATTACCCCAACCTTAATGACATGTTCATTCCTGGCCTCATCCTTAATCGTTTTATTGACGATTTTATAAGGAGTGAAGTAGTTAACATCATTATCAGGGTTGGAATCATTATCATCTTTATATATATTGGCGTTTACAATCGGAAATTGTACTTCTTCCTGAACATCTTTTAAGTAGTCTAAACCATAATTAAATTCATGGTTACCCACAATCCCTGCATCATATTTTAAATAGTTCATTGCTTTGTAAATAGGATGAGTATCATTTGGGCCAAGTTTATTTACTTTTGCTACATAACTTGCCAGTGGATTTCCTTGAATCGTATCACCCGCATCGAATAGCATGGAGTTGGCAACTTCAGTTCTAGCTTGATGGATTAATGTCGCTGTTTTAGCTAATCCATAATTCGTAACTGGTGCATCTTTGAAATAATCATATGGTAAAACATTAGAATGTAGGTCACTAGTTTCTAAGATTCGTAGAGTAGCTGTGTTTCCGGAAGCAGCCTTTACATTATAAGGTATTGCGGGCGAGACAATAGTACTAAGTATCAAAGCTGTGGCAGCCAATTTGCTTAATTTATTAATATCTTTCTTTTTCTTCATACGCTTTATCACCTATCCCTTTGGATTATTCTTTCTACTAAGAACACAGGCCACGAGATTATGTAAAGGTCATCCTCTCCTTTTCTAAAGATCCCGACAAAAAACGGCAAATTTTTAATAGAAATGTAAACTATTAAAAATTTGCCGATACCTATTCTATGAACAGGGACTGAACCTTTTCGTATAGATGCACTACTATTATAAGGTTCTGCATCAAGACCAAAAACGTGCCTTAAATACTGTTTTTTTGAAGTATTTTAAAAATAGCAAAAAAAACCTAGTCGGAATTGACCAGGTTCATCTACTTTCTATAAATCGGGTCTTCTGCCCAACGCTTTTCTAGTTCTTCTTTCGTGTAAATAAGTCGCATCGGATTCCCGCCAACAAAACATCCAGGAGGAACGTCCTTATGAACTAAAGTTCCCGCCGAGACAATCGCCCCATCACCAATCGTCACGCCTGGAAGTATTGTCGAATTTGCACCGATCATCACTTCACTGCCAATAACAACCGGACCAAGCCGGTATTCTTTAATTAAATACTCATGCGCAAGAATGGTCGTGTTATAGCCGATAACGGTATTGCGGCCGACGCTGATTTTTTCTGGGAACATGACATCCAGCATAACCATTAAGGCAAAGGAGGTCTGCTCGCCCACTTTAAGGCCCAAAAAAACACGATAGAGCCAATTCTTCATCCCCAAGAATGGCGTATAGCGTGCCAGTTGGATCACAATAAAATTTCTGACAACCTTCCAAAAAGGCACAGTCTTGTAGACGTGCCATAAGGAATTTGCCCCTTCAACAGGGTAGCGGGTCGTATTTCTCACTCATTTCACTCCCCGAGAATGGTTAATAAGTCAGCCATGTTCTCTAGAATATAATCTGGTTCGTACTTTGCAATATACTCTCTACCTTTAATCGACCACGCACAGCCAGCCGTTACAGTCCCAGCATTTTTTCCTGCTAAAATATCGTGGTAATTATCACCGACCATCATCGTCTCTTCAGGCGAAGAATCCAGCTGTTCTAATGCTTTAAATATCGGTTCTGGATCAGGCTTGGTCTTGCTGACATGTTCGTAAGCAACAATCACCTCAAAGAATGGTTCAAGGTTCATCAAACGCAGACCCTTTATTGTCACATCATGACGTTTCGTCGTTACAACTCCGAGCTTATACCCTTTTTCTTTTAAGGTCCGAATCGTTTCCGTGACACCGATAAATTCCTTCACTAGCCTATCATGATTGGCAATGTTAAAGGTGCGGTATTCTAAAATCATTTCCTCGACCTGATCAGGGTCAATACTGCCAAACGCCTCGTGCAGCGTAGGTCCGAGAAATGGCAGGACATCCTCACGCTGGTACTTGCTTGGGTAGTATTTTTCCAGTGTGTGCAGGTACGTCGTAATAATCAATTCATTCGTATCAATTAATGTTCCGTCTAAATCAAATAGAATCGTAGTAATTTTGTTAGTCATAGGTTGCTTCCTTTCTTTTCACAAGCCCCGAGCGTTTCCAAATCGTACCGACAATTAAGGTTAACACAATGGCAACACCGATCCGGATGAGAAACAACGGCAAGACCGGAATCCCAAGCGGAATAAAGATTAACGTATCCTCGACAACCGCATGGCAGGCCATTAGAAAAATAAACGCCAAGGTTATATCCTTTTTGCTGACTCCATCTTCTTTAACTGCCTGAATCATCACACCGGCACCATAGGCTAAGCCGAACAACAGGCCGGCTGCCATCGTGGTCGAAGTGTTCTCCTGCATGCCTAAGGTTTTGGTAACCGGAGCCATCGTTTTTGAAAATTTATTTAACCATTGTATGTCTTTTAAGATTTGAATCACGATCATAAGCGGAATGACGATCATGGCCAGCTGCAATATGCCCAGCCCTGCTTTTTGAATGGCTTCGAGGAGAATTCCGCCGACTCCCTCTGCAGGTTCAGCACTCTGCTCAATAAATCCATATTTAGCAGTTTCTCCGCCTCCATGCCAGACAAGATTAATAACGGCTCCAGAAAGCAGGGCAAGTCCTGGTCTTGTGACGAGAACAATCCACAGCTTTACACCGGCTTTCATCGCAACGCCTGATTCAATAAATAAATTATGAGAAAACGACAGCATTACTGCTAAAATAAACACTTCTTTTACCGAAAAATCAAGCGTTAAAATTGCTCCAATCGCCGCATAAAGGTTGAGAAAATTCCCAAGTACAAGCGGAATGGCCGCATCCCCTGACAAGCCGATCAGCTTCATAAGCGGGGAAATCACTTTAATGATCCATGGCAGTACGGGTGTATACTGCAGCACGGCTACAATCAGGGTCACAGGAAAGATTACTTTTCCCAATGTCCATGTTGTCTTTAAGCCAACCAGCAACCCCTTTTTCAATGAATTAAATAGCATTTCCCCCATACTCTCCTTTAATAATTCCTGTTAGAGATTCTCTTGATCTAAATAACGTTTCTCCGAAATCTGCTTTGTTCGACGATAAATGAGAATAGCTAATGCACCAATCACTAATGCAATCGAAATCGTTTGCGCCATCCGAAGACTTCCAAGCATTAAACTATCGGTCCGTAAGCCTTCGATGAAAAAGCGGCCGATCGAATACCAAATCACATAGGTTAGGAACAGTTCCCCGCGCCGGAAATTGACTCTACGTAAGAAAATTAATAGGAAAAAGCCTGCAAAGTCCCAGAGAGATTCATAAAGGAACGTTGGATGATAGTAGGTTCCGTTAATATACATTTGATCAATAATAAATGTAGGCAAGTGTAAGTTTTCTAGGAAAGTTCTTGTTACTTCTCCGCCATGGGCTTCCTGGTTCATGAAATTACCCCAGCGGCCAATCGCCTGTCCGAGAATAATACTTGGTGCGGCAATGTCAGCAATCTTCCAGAAAGATAGGCCGCGTTTTTTGGAAAACACATAGGCGGTCAGGACGGAGCCAATTAATGCACCGTGAATGGCGATGCCTCCATTCCAAATTTGCGGGATATCCGCCGGATGTTTGACATAATAATCCCATTCAAAAATCACATAATAAATTCGGGCCGAAATAATCGCAATCGGAATGGCCCATAGCATTAAATCTGCAAACGTGTCTTTATCAAGTCCCCGCAGGTTCCCTTCCCTTATGGCAAGGTACAAGGCAAGTGCCAGACCTGATCCAATAATTACCCCATACCAATGCACCGAAATAGGCCCAAGTGTAAAGGCAATCGGATTTAGCGGTTGAATTGTTTCGTTCATCTGTCTATCTCCTCTTCCCCTTTAAATCTCTTCATGGTCACCGTCTTCAATGACATCAGACAAGCGCTCGGTAAATTGTTGCGCAGCATTCACTCCCATTCGTTTCAGACGGAAATTCATGGCCGCTACTTCAATAATAACCGCGAGATTTCGTCCCGGACGAACGGGGATGGTTAACTTAGGTACTTCCGTGTCGATAATTTTCATTGTCTCTTCATCCAAACCAAGACGGTCATACTGTTTTTTGGAGTCCCAAATTTCTAAATTCATAACGAGTGTGATACGTTTATTACTGCGGACCGCACCTGCACCGAACAGAGTCATCACATTGATAATCCCTAAACCGCGGATTTCTAGTAAATGCTCGATTAAATCCGGAGACGTCCCAACTAAGGTATCCTGGTCTTCCTGACGAATTTCCACGCAATCGTCCGCGATGAGACGATGACCGCGCTTGACTAATTCTAATGCGGTTTCACTTTTACCAACACCGCTTTTTCCGGTAATTAACACACCAATCCCATAAACATCCACTAAGACACCATGGACAGCCGTCGTTGGCGCCAGCTTGCTCTCTAAGTAATTGGTTAGCCGGCTGGAGAAACGGGTCGTTTTCATGCCCACACGTAGAACAGGAACTGATTCACGCTCTGATGCTTCAATCAGCTCTATGGGTACCTCAATATCTCTTGTGACAATAATCGCTGGAGTGATATCGGTGCATAAACGTTCCATTCTTGAAATCCGTTCGTTTTCGGAAAGCATTTCAAAAAATGATAGTTCTGTTTTTCCTAAGAGTTGAATACGTTCCGCGGGATAAAATTCAAAATATCCAGCAATTTCAATTCCTGGACGGGAGATGTCACTCATAGTAATCGGGCGGTTAATTCCTTCTTCACCGCTGACCAATTCAAGATTAAATTTCTCTAGTATATCTTTGGTACGAACTTTCGGCATGGAAACATCCTCCTTAACTAGAAAAGCGTAAGGCGCCTGCCTATCGGCGATATAGGGAGACTTTTCGATGGCAAGCGTAGCGTTGCCAGAGAATTAGTCTCCCTTAATGCGTACATAAAGCGTTAGCTTTATGTAGCCAAGCATAAGACGAGCCGGCATGAAGGTTGCTCTTTAACCTTCTTGACGGATTGGCTTATGACCTCGAGCCGATGGCGCCTGGAGCTAGACAGCAATAAATTTTGAAAACATAAAAATTCCATTTCCATTTATTTTAGCATTTTTTAATGAATAACCATACTTTCCTGTCTAAAAAATTGATTTGGATATTTTTTTCAAAAAAAAAGAGTGCACACCTATTAGGTGAACACCCTTACCATTAATCCTTCGATTTCCTTGATGGTTGCAGAAGCGTTTTTTGAATAATCAAGTTTACAAGTGACATAAGTACAGCGAAAAAGAATGCCATGCCAAAACTAGAAATCTCAAAGGCGTCACCCATCAAATAGTCCGTCAGTTCAAGCGTAATGGCATTGATGACAAATAGAAACAACCCTAAGGTTAAAACTGTCACTGGCAAAGTAAATAAAACCAGGAGCGGGCGCACCAAAACATTTAATATCGACAATAAAAAGCTTGCCTGAAGTGCGGCACTAAATCCGGTTAATTGAAAACTTTCGTGAAAATAACCCGCAAGTGCCATAAATAAAACCGCATTAATTAAACATCCAATCAGCCATCTCATTTTCGGCTCTCCTAGTTATACATCTTGTGATCTATGAATCGCGATGGAACCAGTTTTTGTGTCAGCATAAATTTTCACCATTTTATCAGGATGATTAATAGATTGGAAGCGGAGCGATTTCTGAATCATCTCGCTTTTCTCCTCCAATATCTGTACACCGACTAGCTGCACATTAAAACCGCCAAGATTGGTCTTAAGCTCCCCATTTACTGGCAACCCTTCAGGGACGAATAGGTCGATCCCGCCAGTGGTCGCTTTTACTTGTATTACTTCCGTTCGGTTACCGCTGATATTATAGCTGATGTTTCCATTAAAGGATTGGGTTTCTACTTTTTTGAAATCACCATCAAGTTTGATTCCCCCGTTTATGGTCTCTGCCTCAAGATCCTCAATTTGACTGTTGATAATCTTGATTTTTCCGTTCGCTGTTTCAACCTCTGCTTTTTTTCCTTTTATCCGTTCGAGGTTTATTTTCCCATTTGCGGTTTTCACCCTTAGGTCAGCTACATTCATTTCTTCCCCTAATATAGTGCCATTAAACATCCTAATGCGCACGCGCTCATACTCAGATTTTGGCACATAAATAACGGATTCAACTTTCATCCACTTTTGCTGTGTCATAAAACGTAATTTCCGATTCTCAACAGAAAAAACGACATCTCTTAAAAAGTTCTGCCGCGCTTGGTCTGAGTTTTCAACCCTAAATACCTTCGCCTGGCATTCAATTCGTACATCCGGCTGGTCCCATGCAGCAATCTTTATGGACCCGTTAGCTACATCAATGTCCATATTTGTCAGGTCGACATCACCTTGGTGGAAAATATGTGAGATTTCGATGGATTGGCCAAAGTTCAAATCAAAATCAAAATCTTTGATTTTTTTCAATGCTGTATCGACAAAATCAAAAATCTTCTCCTTTGTCGATTGGTATTTCGCCTGTAAGGGGTCTTCCTTTTTCGTTTCTTCAAAATTCACAGCTGTCGAGAGTTCATTCACAATTTGCTCTTGCTTCTGCTCCATCGTCTGCTGGGCCTTTTCGAGTTCATCAAGCAATGTTACTGCTTCATCAACGGTCAATTTGCCTTCTTCAACCATTTTTAAGATCCGCTTTTTTTCTTCTTTCATCTTTTCCACCCCAGAATCATAAATTTGTCTCACTTTATGCTTATTCAGAAACTAAGACCTTTACGCCTTTGATAATGTTCCAGATGACGACAACAAGCCAGATAATCAAAAGGACAACCATACTTATAATGGTAAAAGCAGGCACCCTGTCTTGAATAGTGGCGAAATCATAGTAGATACCGAATACAATAAATGGTGTTGGAATGAGTGGAATTAAATGCGATAGTAGTGATTTTTTGGCATGTCTTTTTGTGACTTCATCTCCCGTCGCAATAAACACGATCAGCGGAAAAATAAACCCAGCGAAAAAAATACTAAAATAGCACAAGCTTGAAAGAACCTTTCTCGTTTCCATTTCTGCGCCCAACTCCTTTATCTTTTATTTACGAAATAGGAGAGGAGAAAGTTTCGTATATTTTTAGAAAAAGTGGGTGCCTTCTTGGTTGCGTTTGAATTAGGCAGCTCTTTGGTTTAGATTCCGCCGAATTGACCCGGAATACCGCCAAACTTTAATTTATTCCGCCGGACTCACTATTTATTCCGCGAACTCTCATACTTATTCCGCTGATTCCAGCCGTAATTCCGCCAAACCCACATTTATCCGGAGTTCAGCTCATAAAAAAGAACCGAATTCAGAAGGCATCCCTCCGAATTTCGGCTCTTCATTACTATCTATGCTTTTATGGTACTCTTATCTTCAATTTCCTGTTTCATTCGTAACCGGTCACGTTCAAGAATTGGTTTTAAGTACTTGCCCGTATATGATTCAGGAACTTCGGCTATCTTTTCTGGTGTTCCGATTGCCACAATCGTTCCGCCCTTGTCGCCGCCCTCAGGTCCAAGATCGACAAGGTAATCGGCTGCCTTAATGACATCGAGATTATGCTCAATCACTAACACAGTATCGCCATTATCAACCAATCGCTGCAGCACAACGAGTAAGCGTGAAATGTCATCGACATGAAGACCTGTTGTCGGCTCATCTAAAATGTAAAAGGATTTCCCTTGCGAGCGACGGTGCAGTTCAGAAGCGAGCTTGACGCGCTGCGCTTCTCCTCCAGATAAAGTTGTCGCCGGCTGCCCTAATTTAATGTATCCGAGGCCAACATCATAAATGGTTTGCAGCTTGCGGCTGATTTTTGGAATATTTTCAAAAAATTCAACTCCCGTCTCCACGGTCATATCCAGGATATCTGAAATGTTTTTTCCTTTGTACTTTACTTCTAAGGTTTCGCGATTATATCGCTTGCCGTGGCAGACTTCGCAAGGTACATACACATCGGGTAAAAAGTGCATTTCAATTTTGATAATCCCATCACCGCGGCACGCCTCGCAGCGTCCTCCCTTCACATTAAAGCTGAAGCGGCCTTTTTTATAACCACGGACCTTCGCTTCGTTTGTGTTCGAAAACACATCACGGACGTCATCGAAAACCCCAGTATAGGTGGCAGGATTCGAGCGCGGTGTTCGGCCGATTGGCGACTGATCAATATCGATGACTTTTTCTAAATACTCAATTCCTTTAATGCTTTTATGTTCACCAGGTTTTGTTTTTGCACGGTGCAGCTTTTGTGAAAGTGATTTATGGAGGATCTCGTTGATAAGGGTACTTTTCCCCGACCCCGATACACCAGTTACTGCAATAAACATACCAAGCGGCAGCTTCACATTGACATTTTTTAAGTTATTTTCGGAAGCCCCTTTGATTTCAATAAAGCGACCATCCGGTTTGCGGCGCTCAAGTGGCAGCGGAATAAACTTCTTCCCTGATAGATATTGACCTGTCAGTGAATTCGGGTCAGCCATCACCTCAGCAGGTGTACCAGCCGAGACGATTTCACCGCCATGCACCCCGGCACCTGGGCCGATATCAATCAAATAATCGGCAGCAAGCATGGTGTCCTCATCATGCTCGACGACAATCAAGGTGTTGCCGATATCGCGCATGTTTTGCAATGCCCCGATTAAGCGGTCATTATCCCGCTGATGCAGTCCGATTGACGGTTCATCCAAGATATATAGGACACCCGTTAAACGCGAACCGATTTGTGTGGCCAAGCGAATCCGCTGGGCTTCCCCGCCTGAAAGCGTACCAGCTGTCCGGCTCAGTGTTAAATAATCGAGACCGACATTAATTAAGAAACCTAGCCGTTCACTAATTTCACGGAAAATCAATTTGGCAATTTGCATTTCTTTTTCTGAAAGGTCTAATTCTGCAAAAAATTGATTTGCTTCTTCAATCGAAAGGTCGGTAACATGGGCAATATGCCGGCCATTAATTAGGACAGCCAAAGTTTCTTTTTTCAAACGGTAGCCTTTACAGGTTGGACATGCCTGCTCGCCCATATATTTTTCCATTTGCTCCCGGATGTAATCAGAGCTGGTCTCTTTGTACCGGCGCTCAACATTACGGATGACACCTTCAAATTCTATATTGCCCTCACGAATCTGGCCAAAATCATTTTCATAGCGGAAATAAATCTTTTCACGCCCGCCCCCATAGAGGACTTTTTCCAATAGGTGTTCAGGGATTTCCTTAACAGGGGTATTCATATCCACTCCGAAATGATTGCATACGGCCTCAAGCAACTGCGGATAATATTGAGAACTTGTTGGCTCCCACGGGGCAATAGCATGCTCTTTTAGTGTCAAATCACGATTAGGAATGACCAAATCGAGATCGACTTCAAGCTTGGAGCCAAGTCCATCACATTCTGGGCAGGCGCCAAACGGACTGTTGAAGGAAAACATCCGCGGTTCTAGTTCTCCAATTGAAAAACCACAGTGCGGACAGGCATGATTTTCACTAAATAACAGTTCTTCTTGTCCGATTACGTCAACAATAACCTTACCTTCGCCCAGTTTCAGTGCGGTCTCGAGTGAATCGGCAATCCTTGCCGACACCCCTTCCTTGACAACGATCCGGTCGATAATAACCTCAATCGAATGCTTTTTGTTTTTTTCAAGTCCGATGTCATCACCAAGGTCAATCATTTCCCCATCCACACGGACACGGACAAATCCTTGTTTCTTGATATCCTCGAACACCTTCACATGTGATCCTTTACGGCCTGAAATAACTGGGGCTAGGATTTGCATTTTGGTCCGTTCCGGGTATTCTAAAATTCGGTCGACCATCTGCTCAATCGTTTGCGAGGAAATTTCAATTCCATGAATCGGACAGGTTGGGTGCCCGACCCTTGCAAATAATAATCGTAAATAATCATAGATTTCTGTCACCGTACCGACCGTTGAACGAGGGTTCCGGCTTGTTGTTTTTTGATCGATGGAAATGGCCGGGGAGAGACCCTCAATCGCATCCACATCCGGTTTATCTAACTGGCCAAGGAATTGCCGCGCATAGGCAGACAGGGATTCGACATAGCGCCTCTGCCCTTCTGCATAAATCGTATCAAAGGCAAGCGAGGACTTTCCTGAGCCGGAAAGTCCTGTCAGTACAACAAGCTTATCTCTCGGAATGGTGACATCTATATTTTTCAAATTGTGGGCTCTGGCGCCTTTCACAATCAGTTTTTCCATTGCCATTGTAACGTCATCCTTCCGCCTTAAGTTCCAATATTAAATCACGAAGCTCAGCGGCCCGTTCAAAATTAAGCGCCTTTGCTTCGACTTTCATTTCTTTTTCCATCGTGGCAATTAGTTTTTCTTTTTCTTTCTTCGACATCTTACTGAACGATGCCGCTGGTTTGTAATCTTCCTGATCTTCCGCTGCATGGGTGGCACGGATGACATCGCGAATATCCTTCTGAATCGTCATTGGCGTGATTCCATGCTTGCGATTATATTCTTCCTGAATGGCACGACGGCGTTTCGTTTCACTTATCGCTAATTCCATTGAGTTCGTGATTTTGTCTGCATACATGATTACATGTCCATGGGCATTCCGGGCGGCACGGCCAATCGTTTGGATTAACGACCGTTCGGAACGAAGGAAGCCTTCCTTGTCGGCATCTAGAATCGCGATGAGCGAAACTTCTGGTATATCTAATCCTTCTCGGAGCAGGTTAATTCCGATGAGAACGTCATATTTGCCGAGACGCAGTTCTCGGATAATTTCAATCCGTTCGAGTGTCTTAACCTCCGAATGTAAATATTGAACTTTGATACCGATTTCCTTTAGATAATCGGTTAGGTCCTCGGACATTTTTTTCGTCAAAGTGGTAACCAGGACACGTTCATTTTTCCTAACCCGTTCGTGAATTTCACCAATCAAGTCATCGATTTGCCCCTCAATTGGACGGACCTCAAGTGTTGGATCCAAAAGTCCTGTCGGGCGGATAATCTGCGAAACCATTTCCGGCGTATGCTCAAGCTCGTATGGTCCAGGTGTAGCCGAAACAAAAATGATATTCTGGATATGCTTTTCGAACTCATCAAACATTAACGGCCGGTTATCAAGCGCTGATGGCAGACGGAAGCCATGATCAACAAGCACTTGTTTCCGCGCTTTATCCCCATTAAACATCCCTCTCACTTGCGGCAAGGTAACATGCGACTCATCAATCACCATCAAAAAGTCCTTTGGAAAATAATCAAGCAGTGTATAAGGTGTCGAGCCCGCATCCCTTAAGGTTAAATGGCGCGAGTAATTTTCAATCCCTGAGCAAAAACCCATTTCACGCATCATTTCCAGGTCATAGCGCGTCCGCTGTTCAAGTCGCTGAGCTTCGAGTAATTTATTATCATCTCGCAGTTCTTCCAGACGAACTTCCAGTTCTTTTTCAATATTTTCAATCGCTATTTTCAGCTTTTCTTCCCTTGTAACGAAGTGGGATGCTGGAAAAATCGCTACATGTTCTCGTTCCCCAATGATTTCTCCGGTTAATGCATCGACCTCTCGAATCCGATCAATTTCATCACCAAAAAACTCGACACGCATGCAGTGCTCATCACGAGAAACAGGGAAAATCTCAACAACATCGCCACGGACACGGAAAGTTCCGCGCTTGAAATCGATATCGTTTCGGTCGTATTGGATATCGACTAATCGGCGCAATAGTTGATTGCGTTCCACTTCCATTCCCGTTCTAAGCGATAACACCATTTCACTATATTCTTCAGGAGAACCTAATCCATAAATACAAGAAACAGAGGCAATCACAATCACATCTTTCCGTTCGAATAGGGAAGATGTCGCTGAGTGCCGCAGTTTATCAATTTCATCGTTGATACTAGCATCTTTTTCAATGAAGGTATCGGTCTGTGGGACGTAAGCCTCTGGCTGAAAGTAATCATAATAGCTGACAAAATACTCGACTGCGTTGTTTGGGAAAAATTCTTTAAACTCACTGTAAAGCTGTCCAGCTAGTGTTTTGTTGTGGGCGATGACAAGGGTAGGTTTATTTACTTCTTTAATCACGTTGGAAATCGTAAATGTTTTACCCGTACCTGTAGCGCCAAGCAGCGTCTGCTGGCGTTTATTGTTTCGAATACCCTCGACTAATTGTCTGATTGCCTCTGGCTGATCCCCTTGTGGCGAGTACTTTGAAACTAATTCAAATTGGTCCTTCACAAATATTCCCCCTCCCGAAATATCAATCACTTTTCAGCATATGTACCTTGTTAATGGACCGGGATGGTTGCTTTCAAGTGTATCCACTAAAATTCATATTAACATTTTACCACATTCCCCTAAAAACAAACCAATAATATGCGAACGAATATTCGTTTTTTTAAATTTCAACACAAAAAGCCTGCCATTTTCCTGACAGACTCACTAAAACTTCGAATGTATTAACTCTTATTAATGGCTCTCTGCTTCATTTTTTCTGCCATCCAAAACCCTGCTGTTAACGAGAAGGCATCCACTACGATGAGCACAAATGTGTTGGTATACCCTTTATATACTGAAGTAGCAATCAGGGCAACGGTTAAAACTAGCCCGATGACCCGGTTGTAAGTAACCCTTGTAAAAAGCAGGACCAGCAACCCCGGAAGAATAAGTGCTGACAAATATCGAATAACGGTTTCCAATGAGTACACCTCATTCATACATTAATTTCTGTTAATTCATTCTAGAAATTATTGCACATAATTGCAACAAAAATGATAGATGAACTGCCTTTCGAAGCACCTTAGCTTATTTTTCCATTCTAACGTTGATCGTACCTTCGTTTTGCTGTGTAAATAAACTAGTTACCACGAATCCCAGGAGAGAAAGCAGAATAGGGAGGACCACCGTATGAAACCCAAATGCATTTGGATAAAATTGATCTAATAAAATATAAGAACCCATCCCTAAAACCATCGAAGTAATTGCCCCGTATTTATTGCCCTTACTCCAATATAGTCCTAAAATAACCGGCCAAATAAAGACCGACTCGAGTCCCCCAAAAGAAAACAGATTCAGCCAAACGATTAAATCAGGTGGACTTAACGAGAACAGAATGACCACAATTCCAATAATCGCCGTCACGCTGAAACTAACCTTTTTCACAAGGTCGTTCCCTGCATCCGGCTTGATGTAATTTAAATAGACATCTTTTACTAGTGCAGAGCTAACTAGAATTAAAAGAGCGTCCACCGTCGACATAATGGCTGCCATCGGTGCAGCGAGAACGATACCCGCAGCATAGGGCGGCAGTACTTTCATTGATAACAAAGGCATAACAGTATCACCGATTTTCACACCTGGTAGAACAGGTCTTGCAAACACGCCAATGAGATGCATACCCAGCATGATAAAACCGACGACAATGGTTCCAATAATAATCGCATTATGCATCGCCTTCGAATTTTTATAAGACATCGCTCGGACAGCAATTTGCGGCAAGCCGACGACGCCAATCCCTACTAAAATCCAAAAGGAGGAAACAAAGGATGGCGTTAAACTACGTTCTGCACCATAGGGACTGATTAAATTAGGATTTTCCGTTGCTAAATCTGAGATGATCTTCGGGATTCCTCCACCTGCTTTAATTGTAGCGATTAACAGGATTAACGTTCCCCCAAACATGACCACACCTTGGATGGTGTCTGTGATCGCAACCGCACGAAAGCCGCCGACAATAACAAAGACGAGGACGGAAAAAGCAAAGATTAATAAAGCAGTCGTATATGGCAAGCCTGTTAAACTTTCTACCAAACGTGCTCCGCCAATCCATTGGGCGGTCATCGATGAAAACAGAAAGATGATAATACTTGCGGCTGAGAATAACACGACCGCTTTACTTTTATAGCGCTCTTTTAGAAAGTCAATTAAGGTGATTGCCTTGTACTGACGGGATATAATCGCAAATTTCTTCCCCAATACCATTAACGTAAAATAACCGGTTGCTAATTGGGCCATGGCAAGCAGGACCCAGCCTAATCCTTGCGTATAAGCAACCCCGGGCCCTCCGATAAAGCTGCTGGCACTTCCATACGTCGCAACCATCGTCATCGCCAGGATGAATCCGCCCATTTGACGTTCTCCTAAAAAGTACTCCTCCAAGAAAGAATTGGATTTAATAACAAATTTGTTTGACCACATCCCAACAGCGAAGATAATCAATAAGAATATAAGTAATGGTGTAATGACGGCCCAGTTCACTTGTTTTCCCCCTCTTCCACTTCAAAGGGAACATCCTTGAATAAAACTCTTACGGCAAAAATAACGAGTATAACCATAACAATAAAGCCAAGAATACAGCTGTAAAAAAACCATGCTGGCAAACCATATATGTACGAATATTGTTCTACTTTGGCCGAACCAAGCCCATAGGCAAAACCGTACCACCAGATAAAATTAATCAAAACAAGAATAATTCCAATTAGGGCTTCTCTGTGAGCGATCTTGAAACGCTTGTCCAGTGGATTGCTGCTTTTTTTCATTTGATTCCTCCTGGGTGAAAATTCTCTCTAACATCATCAAGTTATTTTAACCAATAATGAAAAAATATCCAATTTAAAACTATTTTCCTCCATTAACTATTCATAATATCAACACCAAATCTCCCTTATTTCTGCAAATAAACTTATTCATAGTTTGTAGACAAAAGGCAACAGAATGAGCTCATTCTGTTGCCTTTTGTCTAATTCTAACCTTTATTTGGTTGAAAGTTCACTTTCTGTTACCCATTTATGATTTTTCACTTTTTCTCCCCCAGCAGCCGGAGTGTAATCAATCATATATACTGTTGTTTGTTCGGCCGAATCAATTGTCCCAGTTGCACCCTTCATACCTTCCATGTGGTCAGCTTCTATGGTAACTTCGGTTCCGGGTTTTAATGTTTCACTACCAGCATTCTTAATTTCTTCTTGAATAACCCATTCATGGTTCTTCACTTTTTCTCCACCTGTTGTTGGAGTATAGGAAACCGCGTAGGCTGTTGTATCATATGCACCCACAATTGTTGCTTTAGCACCGTTCATACCTTCCATATGGGCAGCTTGGATAATAGCTTGACTTCCAGTTTTATAGGTTGGATTCTCTTTCTCCATTAAACCTTTCGGAATTTGACCTGAACTAGAATGCTCCATATGATCCATATTCATACTTTTATGGTCCATATTTTTATTATTTTCATCATCACTTTTCTGATCACTGTTGCTCGCACAAGCAGATAACAAAAATATTAATACAAAAGAAACAAATCCTACTACCAATCTTTTACTCTTCATGATTACCTCCTAGAAATCTTATTTCTAAAGTATTCTACATCTAAAGTTTGCAGAAATTATGAAGAATTACCTTCTTTAATTAAACTCTGTGCATCATAGGTAGAGAGAATAAATAAATATTAGTGATCGCAAGAACAGTCATGAGTACGTAGTAAGGAAGCATGGCCTTAAATGCTGTCTTTTTGCCTTTTCCCATTCTGTACACAACATAACAAGTGCCTGCCAATCCAATTAAGATTACAATATATTGAATCATTTGTACGGTTGGTGTGGAAGCGAGACTTAAACTCGCTGGATTGGAATTGACCCCAAATAATCTGATCGAATTAAACCAAACGGCCTTTCCTTCAGTGAAGATATGGAACAGGTTATGAGCCAGATGTCCAGCAAGATCTAAAGGAATAATCGCATAACCAAAACGTGTAAAGTTCTTTTTGAGTGTGCCTTCCATTCCAAGGAAAGAAGCAATTCTTGCAGTGCCTAACAATAATAGGATTGGTAATGCCATGGCAATGATAAAGGCGATCGTAAAGTTAACAACATAGCTTGTAGTACCAGTAACAGATCCAATAGCAGTTAAAATTTTCTGCCAAGGTTCAAGCATCGTAATATTTTGTACAAACACGATTCCCATAATAACAGCAGCTAGAGAAGCATGCTCAAGCTTTGGATTTTTTAAGCTCCATAACTCTTTCGTTGGAACTCTTGTTGTAATTTTAACAGAATTATTTGGACAGTTTTTCACACAGTTCCCGCAAATATTACATTCTGCACTAGATTCCATTGTCCGTGGAAATTGGAACATTGGACATCCTTCAACACCCTCAGTTCCTTTATAACAGGATTGCACTTTACAGGGTTTACAAACATCAGGTGTTGCCTGAACTTTTAAAGCTCCAGAGCGTGAATAGTTTCCAGCAAGACCGCCAAGGAAACAAAGCGTCTTACAGAAGGTTCTTCTTTCATAAAAAACGGAGGTGGCTACAACCATTGTGACAAGTAAAAGCAATAAGTAACCTGAACCTCTTGGTGACTCGACAATTCCCCACACATGGTCACTATAAGTAATCATTATAAAGAATAAATCAATCAACCAAATTCCATATTTTTTTAAAAACTTAGGCATTGGTCGCTTGCTGCCAACAAGTTTCCGGACAATATCACTTAATTTACCGAACGGACAGATGGCACACCAGAAGCGGCCAGTTACTAAAAATAGAACGGGTATAATCGGCCACCATAACACCCATGTCATCGTGGTACCAAAGTTTTTACTTGGATCAACAGTTCCCATTACTAATTCATAAACAATAATGGAAAATACAAAGATAACGATCCATTGAAAGATTCCAGGATACCATTTGCTTTTAACAAATTTCTTCACAACTGGTATAGATTGAAGATCAAAAGATTCCTTTTCAGGTAAGTTTTTCTCAGGCATTGCCATTGTTTAAATCCCCCTTTCTTCTAAACCATTTATTCCAAACACCTATTAAGATAAATGATAGATTTACTGCTCCAAAGGTACCTAACACTTTATAATTTGGCGGTACTTCAACCACTGCTGCATGATGATCGTGAGCTTCTCCACCGCTACCTTCCATGTCTGTTCCACTGTCATGATTCATTCCTTCCATGTCCGTTCCACTGTCATGGTTCATTCCTTCCATGTCCGTTCCGCTGTCATGGTACATTCCTTCCATGTCATCACCCTCACTGGATGCATCTTGACTCTTTGTACCACTATTTTTGAGGTTCTCTGTTGCTTGTTTAATGTTTGGGCTATGAGAATGCCCCTCATCTGCTAAAGCCCTTACATCGAATGAGAAAATAAATACTAATGTAAAAATAAGTAAATATAGTTTTTTCAATTTTTCCACCTCCAGAAAGTTAATTATGGATCTCATGTTCATATGTATAATGTACTGGGGAAATTTGCAGTTTCTATGCATTTTTGTTGGAAATAATATGGCATATAGACTTTCTATTCATTTGTTCATATAATTGTAAAATCTGACCTCTATTTTTTAAATTTAGAATTAAATTACACTTTGACTTTAATCCAAACAAAAAAGAAGAACCGATGCGGCTCTTCTTTATTTCTATGATTATACATATTGTAAAGTAACCTTCACATAATGCTCACCTCTACATTTTAACTTTTTGCAAACGTAATGCATTGAGAACAACAGATACTGAACTGAATGCCATTGCTGCACCTGCAAGCCATGGCGCAAGGAATCCAAGAGCAGCGACCGGGATACCAAGTGTATTATAAGCAAGAGCCCAAAAAAGGTTTTGCTTAATATTACCGATTGTTTTTTTACTCATGAAAATGGCATCTGCGATACTATTTAAATCCCCGCGAATAAGAGTTATATCAGCCGCTTCCATTGCCACATCTGTTCCGGTTCCAATGGCCATTCCAATATCTGCCACTGCAAGGGCTGGTGCGTCATTGATTCCATCTCCGACCATTGCCACTTTATTTCCCAGTACCTGTAATTTCTTTATTTCATCTGCCTTACCTTCAGGAAGGACCTCAGCAATCACATGGTCGATCCCCACTTGAGCTGCAATGGCTTTTGCAGTCTGTTGGTTATCACCTGTAATCATAATTACTTCAATTCCCAAATTCTTAAGTCGACTAATAGCAGTTTTAGATGTCTCTTTAATAGTATCTGCCACAGCCACCATACCTGCAAATTGGCCATCTATAGCAGCAAGCATAGCTGTTTTCCCAACCATTTCTAATGCATTCATCTGATCATAGGCGTTTTCGACAGGTACGTTAAACATATTCATTAACTTCCTTGTTCCAACTAACAGCTCTTTTCCATCCACTTTAGCTTTTATACCAAATCCAGGGATGGCTTCAAATTTCGTTACATCCTTTAAAGATATACCTTTTTCTTTTATTCCTTGAACGATTGCTTGTGCTAGTGGATGCTCTGATTGTTTTTCAGCTGAACCAACCAGTGATAGGAATTCTTCTTCTATTAAATTTTGATCTGTGAAAACATCTGTTAATACTGGAGTGCCGTTTGTAACTGTGCCGGTTTTATCTAAAACAACAGTAGAAATTTTATGCGTCATTTCTAAATGTTCTCCGCCTTTAAACAGAATTCCGTATTCAGCAGCACGGCCTGAACCTGCCATGATGGAAGTTGGCGTTGCCAATCCCAATGCACACGGACAGGCTATAACAAGGACTGCTATCATTTTCTCAAGTGCATTCGCAAAATCACCAGGTGTTACCCATACATACCAAACGATAAACGCGAAAAGGGCAAGCGTAACAACAATAGGGACAAACACTCCAGAAATCTGGTCAGCAAGGCGTTGAATAGGAGCCTTGGAACCTTGTGCTTCTTCCACTACTTTAATAATTTGAGATAAAGCCGTATCCCTACCTACTTTTGTTGCTTCCACTTTTAAAAATCCATTTTTATTGATCGTTGCTCCTATTACTTCATCACCTATCTTTTTATCAACCGGGACACTTTCACCTGTCAGCATCGACTCATCAATAGCTGAGCTACCCTCAACAATTTTACCATCTACTGGAATTTTCTCGCCAGGCTTGATATGCAGAATGTCGCTAACGATCACTTCTTCAATTGGTACTTCCTGTTCCACTCCTGCTCTTTCAATGGTTGCTGTCTTTGCTTGAAGACCCATTAGTTTCTTAATCGCTTCAGATGAACGCCCTTTTGCTTTTGCTTCAAAAAGCTTCCCAAGAATAATTAACGTAATAAGAATGGAACTCGTTTCATAATAAAGTTCTACTGAATGGGCCATACTTCCGATTGAAAGCAGCGATAGATACAAACTATAAAAATATGCAGCTGATGTACCTAAAGCAACAAGAACATCCATATTAGCACTCTTATTTTTCAACGCTTTATAAGCTCCAACATAAAATTGTTTTCCGATAAAAAACTGCACCGGAGTAGCCAAAGCAAACTGCACCCACGGATTCATAAACATTTTTGGAACCCAAATAAAAGAGGTAAAGGAAAAGTGTCCAACCATTGCCCATAATAGTGGGAAAGAAAGGATCGCTGAAAAAATAAATTTTCCAGTTTGTTTATCAATTTCCTTTTGACGATAATCACTTGTGTCTATTTCATCTTCCTTAATATGAGCACCATAACCAAGGCTTTCCACCTTTTTAATGATATCGCCTGAAGAGAGTTCCGCACTTTTATATTCCACTGTTGCTTTTTCCAGTGCCAAATTCACATTTGCTTTCACTACCCCATCTAACTTATTTAGACCTTTTTCGATTCGAGTAGCACAAGCCGCACAGGTCATTCCGGTTATGTCAAATTCGTTTTTTTCATTTACAACATTTTGACTCATAAATGCCAACTCCTTATACCCTATATAGGTATATTTTTTTGTAAAAAGAACGTGCTATCAGCTAGCACGTCTTTTCACTATTTATTTCACATCGTACCCCTGGTCATCGATGGTCTCCTTAATCTTTTCTAATGAAACCTCTTGGTTATTAAACTCAACATCTACTTTAGCTGCTTTTAAATCAACTTTTACAGAGCTAACACCTTTAAGTGCACCGACACTTCCTTCTACCGCTTTCACACAATGACCGCATGACATTCCTTGAACATTCAATATTACCTTTTCCATTTTAAAACTCCCTTTCATATTAATTATTTTTTTATAAGCCTTTGAATAGTGGTTATTAACTCATCAACAACTTCATGGTCACCCTCTTGAATTCTCTCGACCACACAACTTTTCATATGGCCTTCCAAAAGTACTTTAGCAACGCTGTTTAAAGCTGCTTGAGTAGCTGCAATCTGAGTAATGACATCATCACAATACGTATCTTTTTCAATCAAACCTTTTATGCCACGAATCTGTCCCTCGATACGGTTTAATCTTGTGACAAGATTTTGTTTTGTTTTATCTGAATGATGGCTTTTTCGCCCAGATGTTAAAGTATCACAATGTTCACTACTATGATGAGGTTTAAGGTTAACAGGATCGTGATTATTCATTATCACCCCTCCTTCAACTTAATATTACCATACCCCCCTACCCTATGTAAATAATCAATTTTGCAGTCTTTATATTTTTTCTTAGGTAAAATAAATTTGTAAAAATAGTAAATTTTTTTATGCAAGTATTAACTTCCTTAATTAATAAATCTTACAAAACAAAAAAACAACGATTCTCATTCGTTGTTTTTTTGTTTTGAGACAATACGACAGGCATTAAGGTGACAAAGAATAGTAGAAACATAGTCGGACAGAATGCTAGTGAAAAACTAAATCCTAACATAAAAGAACCGAATGGATTTTCACTCTTGTATTCTTTTGATCCCTTTAATAAATTTAATGTTCCTTTTAATTTTATAAAACCCAACATAAACAACCCAACGATAATTAATAATGGGCCCATAATCTTCCGAAGCCACGGAAAATATAACGTAAGATTTTGATTTAATCACCTTAAATCAATAGTTGATACACAAAAGCTTAACATAAAGTGATGCAGAAATTATGGAGAATAACTAACCTCTATAACTTTATTAAATTTCTCTTACTTAATCGTTAGAGTACATTTATACATACCCATCCAAACCATCATTTTTATGTCTAAAACAGCAACTCCTAAAAAGAAACAACTGTTTTGTCTTAGTGGTTATATCGTACCTTCAGGTTGCAAGGAACAACTATAAGTTCCTTTTTCAATTTGAATAGTGGCATGTTCAATACCGAATTGGTCATGCAATTCCTTTGTTAATTTTTGAAGCAGCTCATCATTATCATCTATTTCAGATCGAATTATATGAACGGTTAAAGCAGCCTCTGTCGTACTCATTCCCCAAACATGCAGGTCATGAATTTCCAAAATCGTTGGTAAACCACTTAAGTAATCCTTAATTTTATTAATATCAATGCCTTCTGGTACAGCATCCAATGACAAATTAATGGATTCCTTTAATAATCCCCACGTACCAAATAAAATGACAATTGAAATTAAAAGACTTACTAGAGGGTCAAGCCATTGCCATCCTGACCAAAGAATAATAAGCCCTGCAATCACTACCCCAAGTGAAACTAAGGCATCCGCAGCCATGTGCATGAAAGCCCCACGGATATTTAAATCGTTTTTTCGTCCTGACATAAAAAGTAAAGCTGTAAGAGTGTTAATCACAATACCAATGATTGCTACGATGATAACAGTTTTTCCTGCAACTGGTTCTGGAGAAGAAAATCGTTGGATAGCCTCCCAAGCAATAGCACCAATTGCTACTAATAAAAAAACAGCATTGAATAGCGCAGCTAAGATGGAACTTCTTTTATATCCATAAGTCCGCTTTTTAGTAGGTGCTTTTTTTCCTAACCAAACGGCAATCCAAGCAATAATTAAACCTAAAACGTCACTTATGTTATGTCCTGCATCCGCAAGCAGTGCTAAAGAATCCCCTAGGATACCGTATATAATTTCAACAATAATAAAAATGGTATTTAAAATAATCCCAAATCCAAATGCAAAGCCATAATTGGCTGGTGGATGACTATGGCTATGTCCATGACCGTGACTGTGACTGTGCCCATGGTTATGACCATGGCTATGATTATGTCCCATTCCTATCTCTCCTACTTAAATTTAATTATGACAAGCATGCTCAATTGCTTGTTGTACCCTTCCATTAAAAGGCTTCCCACTTTGGGAAGCCCCACTTTATTTGTCTTTTACTCGGAGAAGTCGTAAACCATTAAGAGTCACAATAAGAGTTGCTCCCATGTCTGCGAATATCGCAATCCACAGGGTTAACCAACCTGGAATCACTAATAATAATGCTAAAAGTTTAATTCCTAATGAGAAAGTGATATTTTGCTTGATGATAAATAATGCTTTCCTGCTTAGTTTTAACGTAAATGGTAGTTTCCCTAAATCATCTGCCATTAAAGCTATATCAGCTGTTTCTATAGCTGTATCCGTTCCAGCTCCACCCATCGCTATTCCGACTGTGGATGCAGCTAGAGCTGGTGCATCATTTACACCGTCTCCAACCATTGCCACACGGTCAAATTTGTATCTTAGATCTTTAATAAAGGTTAATTTATCTTGAGGTAAAAGATCTGCTTGTATATCAGAAACTCCTACCTGCTTTCCAATCGCATTGGCGGTCCCTTTGTTATCACCCGTTAACATGATGGTTTTTTGAATACCTAATGAGTGAAGTTTCTGTATAACTGATTTACTGTTCACTCTCACTTCGTCTGCAACTGCGAGTAGTCCCAATATTTCAGTTGAAGTACCTGCAACCATCACTGTTTTACCCTTATTTTGCAGGTCAGAAATGGTAGCTTTTAAATTCGCTGGAATTCCATTTGATAGGATCTCATCGAATAAATTAGGGCTTCCCACATAATACATTTTACCGCTGACCCTACCTTTGATGCCTTTACCTGTAATGGAAGAAAAGTCTTCAATCACAAGATCTTGATAAGGTAAGTTTTCCTGCTCTGCTTTCTTCATGATTGCTGAAGCTAAAGGATGCTGAGAACCCTTTTCTAAAGCAGCGATAATGGAAAGAAGTTCATTCGAATTTGAATTTGGTTGAGGTAGATAATCCGTTACAACAGGAATTCCTTCTGTTAAGGTACCTGTTTTATCAAAGGCAATGGCTTTAATAGCTCCCATTTCCTCTAAATGAATCCCACCTTTGATCAGAACCCCGTTTCGCGCAGCATTTCCGATTGCTGTAACAATAGATACAGGCGTGGAAATGACAAGAGCACAAGGACAACCAACCACTAATACGGCAAGACCCTGATAAACCCATTTGCTCCAGTCCCCATCAAATAAAAGTGGTGGAAGTACGGCCACTAATAGCGAAATAAACATGATAACAGGAGTATAATACTTAGCAAAGCGATCAACAAATGCTTGTGATGGAGCCTTTTCTGCTTGAGCTTCCTCTACAAGGTGAATAATTTTTGCAATAGTCGTATCGTCCACATGTTTAGTAACTTTTACTTCAAGCAGTCCTTCTTCATTTAGTGTTCCTGCGAACACTTCATCATCTATGGTTTTCGAAACTGGAACAGATTCACCTGTAATCGCAGCTTGATTCACAGCGGATAATCCTTTAACTACTTTTCCATCCATGGCAATTTTCTGTCCTGGTTTTACAATTAAAATATCCCCAATCCGAATATCGTCCACTTCTACTGTAAATTCTTGATTACCTCTTCGTATTAACGCCTCTTTTGGAGCAATATCCATTAAGGAACGAATCGATTGTCTGGCTTTATCCATTGAATAGGATTCTAGAACCTCACTAATGGCAAACAGGATGACAACCGTTGCTCCTTCTCCCCACTCACCGATAATTGCTGCTCCAATAACGGCAATCGTCATCAAGGTTCTCATATCAAACTCTAATTGAAATAAGTTCTTCAATCCTGTCGTAAACAGGCGATGACCGCCTACTAAAATAGAAGCCCCATACGCTAAAATCGATGAGGTACTCTCTTCACCATACATTTGTCCTGCCATCCACCCAATGATCAAGAAAACCAATGAGGCGATAACAGATGAATGTTTTTTCAAAAACGGCTCTTTTTTCTCTTTAAATTTTTGTTTTTCAGGTATGACTTTAATATTTTCAAAGGCCCCTGCTTTCTCTATTTCCTCTATAGTTGTTACACCAAAAACTGTAAGTTTAGAAGCACCGAAATTTACACTTGCATTAGCAACACCATCCAGGTGTTGTACGTTCTTTTCGAACTTTGTCGCACAGCCCGCTCAGGTGAATCCCTGTACACGGTAAACGGCTTTTTCATTGGTTTGTTCTAAAGCGTTACTCATGAGATTTCACCTCCTTTTGATGTTCAAATGCAATCTTTATCAATTGTCTTACATGATCATCATCTAATGAATAAAATACTAATTTTCCCTCTTTTCGATATTTCGCTAATCCTAAATTACGAAGAAGTCGTAAATGATGGGATGCAGTAGCTGTCGAACTTCCTACAATGTTTGCTACGTCACATACACATAATTCATCTTCTTCACTTAAGGCGTAGGCGATTTTTATTCTAGTATCATCTGATAAGGCTTTGAATATTTGTGATACAGACATAGTATCTTGCTGTGAAATAGATCCTTTTAAACGTTTTACTTTGTCTTCATCAACACAGGTTACTTCACATATATCATCGTGCTTCATTTTTTCACCACCATTATTCAAACGTCTATTTGATTATTAGTATATGTTGGTTCAAAAAAATGGTCAAATATTTATTTGAATGTTTTATCATAAAATTTTAAATTTTCTATTGACAGAAAGAATGTCTCTGAAATAGAGTATTGACACAGACAAATAAAGTTGCATCGAGGAAACTTTTTAGGAGGAGGTAAAAGCATGTCAGACAAAAAAATTTCTCGACGAGATATTTTAAAAATAGGTACTACAGGAGCATTAGGGATAGCTGGGAGTGTTTATTTAAGTAAAGTAGCCCCATATTCCCAAATGGTTCATGCAGAAGAAAAAACAACAAGTCACAATAATCATTCTGCAAATCACTTAAACATGTATGATTCTTCAAAAACAGAAGGTTATAAGATGGCTAAACGTCTCTTAACTGAGTTTGATTATGGTAGAGTAACCAAACTTTTAGATGGTCGGACTATGCGTGAATATGAAATTGTAGCAGTTGATGAGGAAATAGAAATTGCAAAAGGAATTAAGTTTCCAGGATGGACCTATAATGGGACGATTCCAGGTCCCACATTCCGTTGCACCGAAGGGGATCTTTTACGCTTTCATTTTATAAATGGAGGGAGTCATCCACACTCTATTCATTTTCATGGGATTCACCCACCAGAAATGGATGGATTAGACCCTATCGCTCCTGGTCAATCATTTACCTATGAATTTGAAGCAAAGCCATATGGCTTACAACTTTATCATTGCCATGTTCTACCCTTAGCCCGACATATTCATAAAGGGTTATATGGAAATTTTATTATTGATCCAAAAACACCAAGAGAGTCAGCAAGAGAATTAAATATGGTCATGAATGCATTTGACTTAGATTTAGATGGTGCGAACGAATTTTATACAGTGAATGGGTACGCGTTTGCCTTTATGAATCATCCAATAAAAATCAAGAAGGATGAGCTTGTCCGTATCTATTTAAGCAATTTAACCGAGTTTGATTTATTAAACTCCTTCCATTTACATGCAAACTATTTTACCTATATTCCAACTGGCAGAAACGACAACCCGACTCAATTTACTGATACCATCATGCAGTGCCAAGGAGAACGAGGGATTATTGAAGTCCGCTTTCCATACAAGGGAAAATATATGTTTCACGCTCATGTAAGCGAATTTGCCGAACTTGGCTGGATGGGATTTTTTGAGGTCGAATAGAAAGGAGTATAAATCATGAAATTAAAATGGTTGATTACTGGACTCATACCACTTGTTCTGTTACTGCTTGTATTGGGGTGGGTATTTAAAAATGGGGCTGGAGTGGAACGAGATCCTGCTGCTCCAATAGAGGTTCTAAATGTTGAACAGATTAAAATTGTACCTTCAGGATTTGAGCTAGATGTCAGTAATACTGGCCCAGAGACATTGACCATATCTCAAGTGATTGTGGATGATTCTGTATGGAATTTTTCAATAACTCCTGATTCAACACTTAAACGATTTGAAGATGGAAAGGTGACGATTAAGTATCCATGGGTAGAAGGTGATCCTCATACTATTCTATTAATATCTGAAAATGGTATCATAACCGAAGCTGCAATTGATGCAGCCACCTTAACTCCTGAATTTTCATGGAGTAATGTGTTGAACTATGGATTTATTGGTTTTTACGTAGGGATTGTTCCCATTACTTTAGGATTACTATGGTTTCCATTTATGAAACGTTTGAAAAAAGGCTGGATTAATGCCATTCTTGCTCTCACAGTTGGCCTCCTCCTATTCTTATTCTTTGGTACGTTATTTGATGGATTTGAAATAGGAGCAGAAGCACCGTCTGTATTCCAGGGCAACATGGTGGTAATCATTTGTACGATTCTTTCATTTTTATTACTGGTTGGATTTGATCAATATCAACATCAAAGACAAAAACGAACGGGTTATTCTCCACTAGGAATTTCATTATTGATGGCAACAGGAATTGGTCTTCATAATTTTGGTGAGGGATTGGCAATTGGCTCATCATTTGCACTAGGTGAAGCAGCATTAGGTACGTTTTTAGTAATCGGATTTACTCTGCATAATATTACTGAAGGGATTGGGATTGCTGCCCCATTACTGAAGAGTAAGCCAAAGATTAGCCACTTTGTGTTATTAGGCACGATTGCAGGTGCCCCTGCGATATTGGGAACTTGGTTCGGAGGGTTTATTTTTTCACCAATTTGGGGTGCAGTATTTTTAGGAGTTGGTGCAGGTGCTATTTTACAGGTAATATTCGTAATTTCCAAAATGCTGATGGAAGAAAACAAAAGGAATAATGAACCTGTCGTATCATGGATGAATTTTACTGGATTTACAATCGGAATATTAATCATGTATTTTACAGCCTTTTTCGTAAAATAATTAAGGGGTGTATGGAATGGCAAATATAGGATTTGGTGGAGCCTTAATTATACTTGTTATTGCACTAATTGTTTTTGGCCCGAAAAAACTTCCAGAGCTAGGTCGTGCTGTGGGATCTACACTTAAAGAATTTAAACAGTCAACAAAAGGGATATTGGATGATGATCACGATAAAGAAAAATAAATAAACTTCTATATAAAAGGTGGCTCATCATGTTAAGACGATGAACTACCTTTTTTATATATTCCTAAATCACAAACAAAAAAGAGAATTGTCCTGATTGTTCTCCATTTCAATCTGATCAGCTTCTCTTCTATATTCCATTAACTAGCTTTGAGTATTTTCAATTTTCATATTATTTATAATGCTATTGTATTAAATAATATTATAGCATTATAATATGTTAGTGTAATAATTCGGTAACGTACTAAAGGAAATTTAAAATAAATAGCTAAGGTGGTAGTTCTATTATGAAACGGTTAATACCTATGATTCTAGTAATAGCAGCACTATTCTCGGTCCTTACAGGATGTTCGTCTAAATCATCAGGAGCAAAGGACAACACGCTCGTGATTGGGATTGATGATAAATTTGCCCCGATGGGTTTCCGCGATGAGAACAATAAAATTGTTGGTTTTGACATCGACTACGCAAACGCAGCTGCTGAAAAGATGGGGAAAAAGGTCAAGTTTCAACCAATTGATTGGAGCACAAAAGAAGCGGAACTTAGCAGTGGGCGGATTGACCTTATTTGGAACGGATACACTATTACGGATGAACGTAAAAAGAAAGTTCTTTTCACGAAGCCATATTTGAAGAATGCACAAGTGGTTGTTACATTGGCTGATTCAAAGCTTACTAAATTAGATGATTTAAATGGAAAGGTTGTTGGACTGCAAACACTATCTTCTGCAGCAGATGCTTTGGATGCTGCACCTATTAAAGCCAAAATTAAGACAGTTACCGAATTTGCTGATAATGTCCAGGCATTAACTGACTTAAAGAGCGGTCGTTTGGATGCAGTAGTAATTGATGAAGTTGTTATCGATTATTATATGAAAAAGGAAAAAGAGTCTTTTAAAGTACTACAAGAATCACTTGCTCCTGAAGAATACGGAATTGGCGTTAAAACAGGGAATGAAGCATTACTTGAAAAGTTACAAAAAGCACTCGATGAGATGAATGAGGATGGCACAGCAGCTGGTATCTCTGAAAAGTGGTTTGGCGAAAATAAAGTATTAAACTAATACCGAATATAAGGCGAACAGGATTTCCATTGGGAACCCTGTTTTGCTTTTGGAGGAACATATATGTCTTTTGATTATCTGATTTCCATACTTAAACCAATGCTCGAAGGCGCCCAGATGACAATCCTCTTGTTTGTCATTGCGATTGTGGTTTCGATTCCACTTGGGTTTATATTAACGCTGGCTGTCGGCAGCCGTTTTAAGCCTGTGTCCCTGCTTGCACAAGGATATATTTACGTGATGCGCGGTACACCGCTCTTGCTTCAGCTGTTATTTATCTGTTTCGGGCTGCCGATGATACCAGTAGTTGGAGAATATTTAGTTTTGGACCGCTTTGTCGCTGCCTGTTTAGGTTTTATCTTGAACTATGCTGCCTATTTCGCCGAAATCTTTCGCGGCGGGCTTCTTGCGATTGATAAAGGTCAATATGAGGCATCGCAAGTGCTCGGCCTGAATAAATGGCAGACGTTAACAAAGGTCATCCTTCCGCAAATGTTCCGGATCGCCCTTCCTTCTGTCGCGAACGAATCCGTTACATTGGTCAAAGATACAGCACTGCTCTATGCGGTTGCCGTACCGGAATTGTTGCATTTTGCGCAGACAGCTGTAAACCGCGACTTTACCATCGTTCCTTTCTTCGTCGCCGGTATTATTTACTTGATCATGACGCTCCTCTTAACGATGGTCTTTAAATGGCTCGAAAAACGGTTCAAATTTGAATAAGAAGGAGTGATAACACTATGCCTGTCATGGAAATAGCTAACCTCAAAAAATCGTATGGGAATTTGGATGTCCTAAAACAGATTAGCTTTGATGTAAATAAAAATGATGTGGTAGCCGTCATTGGTCCCTCCGGTTCCGGGAAGAGTACGATGCTCCGCAGTTTGGTCCATCTTGAAAAAATAGACGGTGGCACGATTTGTGTCTCCGGTAAGCATTTAGTAAAGGACGGCGTCTATGCGAAACCCCTGGAGATTAAAGAGATCAATGCAAAAATGGGGATGGTCTTTCAGCATTTCAACCTCTTTCCGCATCTCACGGTGAAAGAAAATTTGGAACTAGCTCCAAAAATGCTGAAAAAGGAAGTGCCCGCTAAAATTCAGCAACGAAGTAGTGAACTACTCGAGAAAATCGGGCTTACTGATCGGGCAGCAGCCTATCCAGCCAATCTCTCAGGCGGGCAAAAACAACGAGTCGCCATTGCCAGAGCGCTCATGTTAAACCCAGAAATTCTGCTTTTTGATGAGCCTACTTCTGCATTAGACCCCGAATTAACTGGTGAGGTATTACAAGTGATGAAGGATCTGGCCGAAGAACATATGACGATGATTGTTGTGACACATGAGATGGGATTTGCTAAGGAAGTAGCAAACCGGGTTATTTTTATGGACAATGGGGAGATTGTGGAATCTGGTTCGCCCGCGGAGTTGTTTACAAACCCTAAGAATGAACGAACGAAGGCTTTCTTGAAGCGTAGCTTATAAGAGTATGGTTGGATAATAAATGCGGGTTTCGATGTTCATCGAAGCTTCATGAGGACAATTTTCACTTTTCCATCCTTAGTTTTGTCCTCATGAACACCTCATGAGGACAGTTTTCACTTTTTCATCCTTAATTTTGTCCTCATGAACACCTCATGAGGACAGTTTTCACTTTTCCATCCTTAGTTTTGTCCTCATGAACGCCTCATGAGGACAGTTTTTACTTTTTCATCCTTAATCCTGTCCTCATGAACACTCCATACCGATTTTACAGTCAGTTGTTATTTTTCCACAGAATCATCTTTTGGAGCAATCCAAAACGCCACTACAATCGACACAATCATCACAAGAAACGGGGCATAAAAGAGCAAGAAATCATCCACGTTCATTCCCCCTAAGCATGTTCATCATTTCGATTCCCTTGTACATATTCCTTGTTAAACAGAAACAATTTTAGCAGAAGATATAGCGATGGCAGGAGTAATCCTAACCCTGCAATGAAGGCAACAATCAGGGCAATCGCCATCGATTGATTCGTAAAACTATCATAAAGGGTGAGATAGGGATACAGTAAATAAGGATAATGGGAAGCGCCATAGGCCAAAAAGGCAAGCGCAAATTGCCCGACTAATAACCAGAATGCCAAACCGTACGCACGCCGCTTCCAAATCAAATAAACGGTTCCAGCAAAGAAAACGACAGACAATCCGAACAACCACCAAAGGTCGAGTAAGCGCTGATAATGTTCCGGATTGTGTATCCTCATTTCTATGATAATACCCGCAGCCGTGATAATGGCAGGTCCTGCCCAACTAAGTGCATATTTGCGTAGAAGGTTCGTTGCCGCCTCATCCTTTGCATGATGGGCATACCATGTCAAGAATACAGCGGAGATATATAATACGGCTGTCAGACTAAGGACCACAATACTCCACGATAAAGGACTGGTAAACAATGCCCAATAATCAAGTACAGGCGCAGAACTTTCCATTGTCACAAAGCCGCCTTCTGAAATCGTCAAGACACTCGACAGCGATGCTGGAATAAATAATCCCGTCAACCCATACAAAATGGTGTACCGTTTATGTTTGAGTCCCCCGTAGGTTGTAAAGGCATAATAAGCTCCCCGAATCGCTAGCAAAATAATCGCAATGCTTGCCGGCACAAGTAAGGTGGTGCCGAAGTAATAAGCCGTTTTTGGAAAAAAACCAACCATCCCAACGAAGAAAAACACTAAAAAGACATTCGTGATTTCCCAAACTGGCGATAAATAGCGTTGAATAATCTTCGTCAAAATATGCTGTTTCCCGGTTAATGTACTAAACGCGTTAAAAAATCCTGCCCCAAAATCAATGGACGCAATGATAATATATCCAAAGAGAAACAACCCCAATGCGCTTATTCCGACGATTTCCAGTGTCATAGCACATCACCCGCTTTCTCGGAGGCTCTATCGGCCAATTCCCGTTCCACCGTGTTCTTCCGGAACATTCGCCAGAGTACAACTGCACTGCCAACCCCGAGGACAAGATAAAGCCCAGCAAATAAAACCAACATGATATCCACTTGACCGCTTGTTGTCGCTGCATCTTTAGTTCGCAAAATCCCACGCAGGGCCCAAGGCTGACGGCCGACCTCGTCCAGCCACCACCCCGCCTCAATCGCAAGAATGGAGAGAGGGCCGCCCAGCACTAGCAGCCAACGAAACCATTTGGATACAACGAAACGCCAGTGGCGCCAAGTACCAATTACATACACCAAAGACAAAACAGTCATCCACATCCCAATCGTCACCATCGTATCGAATAAATAGTGAATATACAGGGGCGGCACTTCATCCTTCGGAAACTGATCGAGTCCTATCACTTTTGCATTAGGGACTTCATGAGCCAGAATGCTGAGTGCAAAGGGAATTTTTAGTGCATATTTTACTTCGCCATTATCCAGGACACCGTATAAGACAAGTGGTACACCTTTCCCGGTTTCAAAGTGCCACTCGGCCGCAGCTAATTTTTCTGGCTGGTATTCGGCCAAATACTTTCCGGAGAAATCCCCTAAAAGAGCGGTTGCTACGGAAAAGACGAAACCGAGCTTCATTGTTAAAAACAAAGCCTTTTTATGATACGCATGGTTTGACCCCTTAAGTAAACGAAAGGCACCAATCGCAGCCAGGACAAACGCTGAAGTCATATAGGCGGTGACAACCACATGGGCTACCTTTGTCGGCATCGCCGGATTAAACATCGCGATAATTGGACTGACATTTACCAACTGCCCCCCAACCAAATCAAATCCTCGAGGCGCATTCATAAACGCATTGACAATCGTAATAAAAACAGCAGAAAAGGAGGCTCCCAACGCAACTGGAATCAGCAGGAGCAGATGTTTTTTCTGGTCCTTAAACCGATCCCACGTATATATGTAAATACCTAAAAAAATCGCTTCAAAGAAAAACGCAAATGTTTCCATAAATAACGGCAGGGCAATCACATTTCCCGCTAGCTGCATAAAATTGGGCCAGAGAAGTGAGAGCTGTAACCCTATCGCGGTCCCGGTCACAACGCCCACAGCCACGGTAATCACAAATCCCCTTGTCCACCTTCGGGCTAATAAAATATAGTGTTCATCTTGTTTCTTTATCCCCACCCATTGAGCAATCATAATCATCAGCGGAATCCCGACACCAATAGTTGCGTAAATGATGTGAAAAGACAAGGTCAATTCTGTGAGGACCCGACTAAAAAATACTGCTTCCTCATTACCCATTAAACTCCCTCCTTTCTTATCCTGAAAAAAGCCGTCCAATGATGGACAGTCCCATAATGGATGCAACAATAAAAGCCAGCCAAATGAGCTTCCGCTCTTGTTTTTTGTAAATAAAAATCCCACCTAATCTTTTGGCTAATTTAATTAATTAAGCACACTTCTTACATACCATTCCCAAAATTATGGCGGAATATATTTAACGGCACCAGAAAGTATCCGCACACAGAAAAAATAGTGGGAAGTGGCGGTCAGTCAACAATTCCCACCACATTCCCACTATTCATTTTTTTACCAAGACGAACGGTCAAGGTTAATCCAAATTTATGCATTCCCAACATTAGGATTCCCGCAAACAATTGATCAAGTCTTGTATTAAATGGTGATGGCAGTATATTGAGAGAACTTAATTGGGAAGGAGAGATACAAAGGTTTGCGGTTAGTTGTGTAAGAAGCGGATTATTCAATCCACCAATAAAGGCAGTTAATATGAAAAGCAAACAGGCAGGCATTAATACAAGCCCGCTCAATAATAGATAACGTTTATTTTGCCCTTTTGAACCATACTTCTTCGAGTCGGGAGAGGCTATTGGGCCCCACATCCTAAAAGAAAAGACAAACAGCACAAATAGGTACCCATTATGGACAAACGAATTTTGAGTGAGAGTCGTTAAAACTACTGGGAAATGGTACATCAAGAACATTGCGCCAAAAGCATAAAGTGCAGCAATTGGCGGTAAGAAAAACTTGCTTACTCTTACAAAGATGGAGAGATGACGAATTTGCTGGAGAAATGAATCTGGAATTCCTAATAAAAATAGAGGTGGGATAATAAAGTATAAAATGCTCATTTGCAGCATGTGCAAACTATACGACAAGTGACTTATGGCTTCAAATGGACTGCCAAAGGTTCCGTACATAATGCTTAAACTGAGGAAAAAAAGCAGGGGTTGTTTTTGATGAAGCTTTATTTTTGTAAAAGAAAGTACTAAGACTACATATAAAACAGCTATACAAATGAGGCAAGCTAGTAATGTTGTATTCCACAACGATTGACCTTCCAACCACATCGCATAGAACATGATATCCTCCTTCCTACTCTGGGGATATATACTTTTTAAGCGAGCAATTAACTTTAGATTTTATGACAGTTTAGCTGATTTATGACAAAAAAGAAGAACCTTAGTGGCTCTTCCTTTTCCATATTCAGTTTTACTTTCAAAGCAAAGTCCCTCTTTAACGCATACAAAGCCGCTGCCTCGTTCGGCTTTCTATCTTTTTCTGACTAGATGGGTCTTTTTTAAAAGATTACTCTCAATTTTCTCATAGTACTCAATTAACCAAAGGATTACTTTGTTCATTTCCTCGAATCGAACTAGTAAGAAATGGATGGCAAAAGCTACACTTGTCCCTATGAGCATTCCTGCTACCACATCTAAAGGATAATGTACTCCTGTCCAAACACGGGACAGAGCAATGCCTGCAGCCAATACCAACCACATCCAGCCGTCACGTTTTTTCCAAATCCAAATGGCCGTCGCAATCACGAATGCGGCAGTCGCGTGGTCACTTGGAAACGAGGCGTTTTTCACATGAGGGATTAACCAGTTTACATGATGGGTGACAAAAGGACGATTCCGGTAAAAAAAGTGACCTATTTCTCCATTTATACTTAGCGCAACGCACGCGGCCAGGATTGCTTCAATAACCATTTTTCGGTTTTGTGATTTATGATAAAACCAATAAAAAATGATTCCCGCAAAAAATAAATACTCTGCTTTTTCTGCTAAAAATATCATTAGTGGGTTTAAAAATCGCTCACTTATTGCAAGGTGATTTATTATTTGAAAGATACCATAGTCTATGTGAGACATCTTAACTAACCTCCAGATTCATGTGTTTCAACAAACTTAAATTCTCAAAGGAGAAGAATATCTAACCAATCTCGACTGTCTGCTGCTCGTCTTTTGGTCAAGGATTGTTTCTATCAACCCCACGATATTTTCCGGCTTCTCTAGCTCAATTCCCTGCTGGTAAGCATCAATAGCATCCTCCCAGCCTTTCATTTTTTTCTGGTTCGTTAAAACACTAAGCAGCTGTTTTTCCAATAGAGTGCTCTGGTCGAGCTCAAACACTAGCTCTTTCCGCTTTAAATATAGGAGATTTATTTCCTCCTGCCCTGGAAGTGCAGAATGAACAAAGATTGGCAGTCTTTTTCGGATTGCTTCACTTATAGTGACTCCACCCGGTTTTGAAATTATCGCATCCACTTCTTCATACAGTAAATTCATTTCTGATCTTGAAGAAAGATAGGTTAATGGCTTGATATGCTCTAAATCCCACGAAAGAATTTCATCATAAAGCTTCTTGTTATTACCACACAATACCAAGAAGTCTAAGTTTGAGGAGAGTTTTAACTCTTCCGCTAGTTTCAAAATCCCGCCCAAACCGCTATTTCCTCCAGATAATAAAATTTTGAGACGCTCATTTTCGTGTTTTCGATGGAGGGTTTTCGTAATTTCTTCATGGACAGGAATACCAGTGACCATCAGCCGTTGGTTCGTGGTTTGATATTTTCTGCTTAGTTTTCGTTTGATCTCTTGGCTAGGGAGAAAATGAAGATCGATCCCCTCTCTTCCCCAAACACTATTAATAAAGAAATCTGTGTAAACGTTAATAATCGGTATGTCGCATTTTCCCTTCATTTTTAACTTACTAAGAAGATAAGAAGGGAACCCATGCGTACAAATAAGTAAATCTGGTTTTTCCTCTGCTAACAATTGCTCCATTTTCTTCAAAAAGAGCGGTTGATACCATTTAAAGGAATGTTTTTTAGTTGGTGATACGTAAAAAAAGCTTTTATAGGCAAGATTATAAGTTTCTGGCGCGTAGCGAATCCAATTGAGATAGCCATTTGTAATCACTTTTTCTAACGATTTATTTGTATAACTTAACAAGTCGATTTTTTTAAATGTAAGATCATCTGTATGATTTTTTAACAGATCCATTAATGCCTCAGCAACTTGATGATGTCCCGATTGCATTTGTAAGAGTGGTAAAAACAAAATCTTCTTCACTTATTCCATCTCCTGTTCTACTAGAAATCGAACTTTGAAAATGATGATTTCTAAATTACCCTTTCAATGTAACACTCATTTCTTGAAAAACTCGTTTTTTAATGGATTTTTAATCTTACCTTCAGCTTTTTTTTAGCTTGTTCAAAAAACAAAAACCTGAAAATGCCTTTTCAGGTTTTTGTTTTATTTTCTCCTATTCAGCTGATGCAGTTCTTTTCCTTTTTATATACTTACGTATGACAAATAGCAGAAAAAGAATGAAAAATACCATTCCTAAATATGGAATATAGTCTGGATTTATATGAAATACCTTTCCTGCATAATAGCCTCCCACAATAAAAGGGATGGTCCAGAGAAGAGTGCCTAGCAGGGAAAAAAGGAAAAACCGCCGAAATGGAATGTTTGTAATCCCAGCAAAATACGGACTGATCTGCCTAATACCTGGCAGATAAAAACCGATAACGATTGTTTTGCGTACATTTTTCGTATATATACGACTTACTTTTTCCCAACGGTCATCACTAATCCCGACATACTTACCGAATTTTTTTATAAAAGGGGACCCTGCATATTTTCCAATCGAATAGGCTGTTTGCATTCCAATAAACGCTCCGAGAATGGAACTTAGTATGGCTAGCCCTATTGAGAGCTTATGATGAAAACTCAACACACCGATTAAAAAGAGCAGCGATTCTTCAGGAGCAGGAATACCCACAATACCAAAGAATAAAAAGAGAAAAATGACTAGGTAACCATATATATTAATATAATTAATAATTGTCTCTACATTCATAGCAGCCTCTAAAAGTTCACTTCTTTTAATGGGATAAATTTTGTGCCCTTATTTACATTTTCCTGTAAATAGATTTCTAAGCACTTTAGCATATAACGGGGAGCTAGCCTATCGGCACCCAAGGTTTCCCCACAATCATGAAGCAACAATACAGAGCCTGCTTCTGTCGTTTGGAGCAATTCTTCAAGCAGGCCGTTTTTACCCTTCGCTACCTTCCAATCACCGAAGATATGCGACCACATAATCACCTTATATCGCTTGCTCAATAATAGGCTGGCACTATTAAAACTCCCCCATGGCGGCCGGTAAAAGGTTACTGCTTCATTGGTGCAATCTTTGATTGCCTGTTCTGTCATTTGCAGTTGTTTTTTCAAGTGAAAGGGGGAAAGAATCCAACTCGAAATATGGTTATAATGATGAATTCCAATTGTATGTCCTTCCTGACTCATCCGTTTAATAATGGCAGGATAGGCTTTCACTTTACTGCCAACCACAAAAAAGGATGCCTTTACACCGTACTTTTTCAAAAGATCAAGTAATTGTGGTGTGTATTCAGGATTGGGGCCATCATCAAACGTTAATGCAATAGCTGGAGCATGGATCGTTTTGATGATTCCCCTTCCGCTAATCCGTATCAGGATAGTTGGCAATATGGAATAGATAAGAAACAAAATGAATAAAAGAATAACACTTACTATCAATATTTTAATCACTCGAAAAACATTTCCTTTCCAACTTTACGTTTGGGTAAGAACAACTCCACCTCTGTTCCCACTCCCTCCGTACTTTTTACGATAATTTCCCCTTGATGCTGCTTCATAATATTTTTGGCAATCGACAAGCCTAACCCTGTCCCGCCGGTCTCCCTGCTCCGCGCCTTGTCCACCCGGTAAAAACGTTCAAAGACATTCTCTATTTCACACTCTGGTATGCCGATCCCGTAATCTTTTACCGTAATGATTGTCAATTGCTCCTTATCCTGTAGGTATACATCTATTTTATCTGTACTATATTTAATTGCGTTATCGATTAAGATTATCATTGCCTGCTTTAGCTTGACTTCATCCGCCATAACCGTAATGGCGGGTTCTTGGTAATGGAGGTTAATTTCCCTCTTATAAGCACTTTTAAGCTGTTTGAAGATATTCTCGCACAAGGAAACTAAATTGATTACTTTTGGTTCTAAAAGATGACCTGATTCTGTATCGGCTAAATCAAGAAACCTTTCAGTCATTTTTTGAATTCTTGTTGCTTCTGAATGAATCGATTCAATCGCATCATGGGCAACCTCTTCATTTTTTAACCCCCGTCTTAACAGTAGGTCTGCATAACTCTTGATCACAGTAAGCGGGGTCTTCAATTCATGTGAAGCATCCGAAATAAATTGCCGCTGTTTTTCGAGATTTGCCTCTAATCTGCCAATCATCCGATTAAACGTAACGGCCAATTTTTGCAATTCATCCTTTGTCTCATGTTGGATGATGATCTTTTTCGGGATCCCGCTTTTTTCAATATCCTCCATTGTGTTAATCATATTAGAGATAGGTTTCATAATCAGATTTGACAACCATCTACCACCGAGCAGTGATAATACCGCACCTAAAATGGTACAAAAGACAAGAATGGAAAGTAATAAGTCTTTTCCTGTTTCCAATCCCACTAATTTCTCCCCGAACTCTAGTGTTCCAGTAACCTGTCCATTTGTATGAATCGGCACCCTGACAATGGCAATTTGTTCTTCTTGATGTTTAAGTCTAATGGTCCGCCTTTCCGTCCCTTTTTCAGTAGTGAATTGTGGTTTTATTTTAGCCGCTAATTTCGGATCATTCGTTACTTGATTAACTATTTTCGAATCTGGCTGAACGATCCTTATAAAGGACTGGTTCGTTAGATATGGGGTTAATTTTTCTTTAATAACCGCTAGAGAATCTTCCTTGCTGATTTCGTTTATCAAATAATCAGCCTTTTGAAGTAGTTCACCATCTTCCATATTGACAGTAATCTTCATAAATGAAAAAAAGACAACCGCATTCACAGCAAGTAACATACATAAAATCCATGCCGTAGTAATAAGATTTATTTTTGTGGTAATCTTCATTTGTTAATTCTCCCTTACGGTATAACCAATGCCCCTTACCGTCTGAATAATCGTTGGGTTAGAAAAACCTTCTTCAATTTTCTTTCGTAAATGTCTGATAAACACATCGATGACATTGGTTTCCCCTTCATATTCATAGCCCCAAACATGCAGGAGGATGCTCTCTCTCGTGACAATTCTATTTTTATTGGATAGCAAATAAACGAGTAGATCGAATTCCTTGGGAGTTAGCGTGATGGAAGTCTCCCCCCTAGTGACCTCTCTTGTTTCCAGATTAACAGTTAAATCTCTTATTTCTAATAAGGAGTCATTTGATTGTGATGCTATGACTGCAATGGTACTTTGACGAAGGCAAGAACGAATTCTTGCCAATAATTCCTCGATTTCAAATGGCTTGGTGATATAATCATTCGCCCCTTGATCGAGTCCTGCTACCTTGTCCATGGTCATATTGCGGGCTGTTAATAAAATAACAGGGATGAGGTCATTCTCTTTTCGTATTTTTCTTAAAACCTCAATGCCATTCATTTCAGGCAGCATAACATCCAATAAAATTAAATCCAATTTTTCATGTAAGGCTGCCTGCAATCCCGATTTCCCATCATAAGCAACATGTACTTCGTATCCCTCATACTCCAGTTCAATCTTTAATATCTTAGCGATCTGTTTTTCATCCTCTACAACCAAAATCCGCTGTTTCATCGTCACCCCTCCTTTATATGGCATGAACCTAGGTTACAAATTTACATATTTTATAAAACCATCTTATTTTTTTAGAAATGATCTACTTCAATTTAGCATGATTTCTGCTTAGTTTTCTTTTTTTCATTGAATTTTAATCTTTTATTCAGATCACACCTGCCACAATCATTCGTCGATTCAATTAAAATATCAAATCTATTTGCTCAAATTCATCATCCATGGCCATGTATGATGATTGACGTATACAAGCTAAAAACTCCTTCTTTTAAGTTGAAGGAGTTTTTTTTGGTATTGGGTGTCAGGCACCTATTGGATTGGATTGGTTGGTTCATCGGTAATAAGGTCCTGCAATGAATGTTTCCGGATGGCTAATACAAGATCGGCAAGGAAGTATAATCCTACTGCAGACCAGACCCAGGCCCAATATGGTTCAATTGCTCCGTACATAGATGCAACCGCAGGATGGATCCATTTTATGCAAAGAAGGGAGAGGATACTCCAGCAGGCCGAGAAGGGCAAACAAATATGTCCATGAAGCTGCAAGGGTGAATCGGAATAGTCCCACCATTGCCGGTTAAAAAGCTTTTGTAATAATACTCCCGTCACATATTCCACCATGGTTGGGATCAAGCAGCAGAGGAGGAATACCACTAGCCAATTTGTTTCTGGTGAAATCAAATATACCAGGAGGACAGGGGTAAAGCCGTACATCGGTTTAAATGGTCCAAATAAAAAATTCGGCTTAAAAAACTCCTGTTTAGTGAAAAAGTTATAACTGTTTTCGAGCAGCCAGCCTAACCATGAGTAGACTGTAAAATAAAAAACGATTGTTGCTGCTCCTTCAAGATTAAAAATAATCGGATTTTGAAACTCAATACCATTCAACAAGTTAAAGATCATGGCTAAACCACCTTTCATGGATAAGAATTTCCCATTTTAGGTTTAACAGCCACGCTGGCAAATATACAAAAAAATTCCTACTTCAAAATAGGAATCCCCTTTTGTTTATTCCAGAAAATTAATGTACACGATGTTTATTAACATCCACGATGTATATTATAATTTGTTGGACAGGTATGGCAATTAACAATTTTCAAGGAGGGATTTGACATGTCGGAAAAATCAACAGATAGGCGGATTGTACGGACAAAGCGATTAATTCGTGATGCTCTAACAGAGCTAATGGAGGAAAAAGGCTTTGAAGGAATTACGGTTCGTGATTTAACGAAAAAAGCGGATATTAATCGGGGTACCTTCTATCTCCACTATCGTGATAAATATGATTTGTTGGAGCAGAGTGAGGCTCAGATATTAAATGAAATTGAAAAAATGACCCAAGAGATAAATCCAAATGATTTCTTGAATTTTAATAGTGAAAATGATCCATTTCCCTTCATCATTAACCTATTTGAGTTTTTCCATGAGAATTCAAGTTTTATGAAAGTGATTTTGGGTCCCAAAGGTGACGCATCCTTCCAAGGAAAATTGCGAGATATCATTAAGAAGACCTTTTTCCAACATATTATGTCAAAGATAAAAGGGGAAGAAATGCTTGTCCCCGTAGAATATCTATTTTCCTATGTCAGCTCTGCCCACCTTGGTGTGATTCAACACTGGCTAGAAAACGGGATGGAAAAATCACCGCGGGAAATGGCGATGATCTTATCGCGGATCACATTATTAGGCCCAAGGCATGTTACCGGGTTGATAAAAAATTAGGCTACCTTTTTTCAAAAGTAAATGAAAAATTTGTTAACTAGTGGACCATAATCAACACATTGTTGTTTTTTGTTTATTGCTTATCTTTCACTGAGTTGTAAAATAAAATCATAACCGCGTCAACAATCCTAGGGGGAATGATTGATGGATTCAACCATAAAAGTAGAAGAAGTCAGCAAAAGCTTTGGAAAAAAAACCGTTTTAAATGACGTCAACTTAAAGATCGAGAAAGGGCAATTATTTGGGTTGATTGGACCTTCAGGGGCCGGGAAAACCACCCTTGTCAAAATGATTGTTGGCATGGATAAGGCGGATACCGGATCGATTCATGTATTAGATAAGAAAATGCCAAATCTTGCTTTACTTCAGGAAATTGGTTATATGGCCCAAGCGGACGCCTTGTATGGCGAATTAACAGGTGAAGAAAATCTGAAGTTTTTCGCTTCGCTATTCGGGTTAAATAAAGAAGCACAGAAAAAGCGAATCACTTATGTTTCCAACTTAGTAAACCTGACAGACGACTTAAAGAAACGGGTAGCTGCTTATTCTGGGGGGATGAAACGGCGCTTATCCCTAGCGATTGCCTTAATTCAGGACCCTAAAATATTAATCTTAGATGAACCAACTGTCGGCATTGATCCCGAATTAAAGTTATCGATTTGGAAAGAATTTTTACGATTGAAAAATGAAGAGCAAAAAACAATCATTGTCACCACTCATGTTATGGATGAAGCGGTGAAATGCGATTATGTTGCTATGGTGCGCGACGGCCGCATTTTAACGAGTGGAACGCCAGCAGAATTAAAGGTGTTCTACGGGACAGACGATTTTGATGAGGTATTCTTGAAGGCAGGGGTGAAACAATCATGAGAGTACTTGCGCTAATTAAAAGAATTTGTCAGCAGATGTTTCGGGACAAACGCACCTTAGCCTTGCTATTTGTGGCACCACTACTAATTCTGACCTTGATGTACTTTTTATTCAATGGCAACACCGTCGATCCAAAATTAGGTGTCACCGGCGTTAATAGTGGGTTAACAACCGCCTTTAAAAAGGCAGACATTAACCTTAAAGTATACAAGTCAGTAACAAACCATACCATTCTAAATGACGACCTTGACGGACTGCTGCAGCAGGAAAATGGAAAAATAAAGCTGATACTTCTGAATGACGATCCTACAAAAGCAAAAGCGCTGCAAATGAAGGTAAATCAAGTAATCTCGGCACAGTTCCAAGCACAGATTATGATGCAAAGCTCCGGAAAAGCGCCTGCGATGACACCGAAAAGTATCGATATAAACTACGTTTATGGTGACTCAGACACCGTCTTTTTTGATGTGTTAAGTCCGATCTTAGTTGGTTTCTTTGTCTTCTTTTTCGTCTTTATTATTTCAGGAATCGGATTATTACGCGAGCGGACAACGGGCACATTGGAACGGCTGATGTCTACTCCAATTCGGAGATGTGAGATCGTTACCGCCTATTTGGTTGGCTATGGAATATTCGCAGTGATTCAAACAATGATCGTTGTTTTCTATGCTATCAATGTATTAGATATCGTCCTTGTCGGGTCGATATGGAATGTACTCCTCATTAATTTAGTCTTGGCTTTGGTGGCACTCTCGCTTGGAATCCTGTTATCGACCTTCGCAGCCTCAGAATTCCAAATGATTCAATTTATCCCGATTGCAGTCATACCACAAATATTTTTTGCAGGAATTTTCCCGCTTGAAGGGATGGCCGATTGGTTACAGGCAGTTGCGAAGGTAATGCCAATGTACTACGCAGGTGACGCATTAAAAGATGTGATGTATAAAGGGTTTAGTTTGAGTGATATAAGCGGGGACCTTCTTGCCTTAGTGATCTTCGCCGCTATTTTCATTGTTTTGAATATCTTTTCATTGAAAAAATATCGATCCTTATAATCAGGTGACAGCCAAAGGAAGGACATCCTTTGGTTTTTTTATGTAAAAAAGTGTCTCCCTAGAAGGTTTCAGAATAACGGATGAGCCGTTTGTTCATTCTATACAATGAAGTATAAATCTAATTAAAGGAGACAATCATGGATCAAACACAAACACAAACACAGACACAAATACCTATTCCGAATCCGCCGCGCGCGATTACAACGAAAGACTTAATGTATTTAAAAGATGCGTTATCGTGGGAGCTTCTGGCGTTTAAAAAGTTCCATTCCCTAGCACAAAACGCTGAAAATCCAACCTTCAAGCAGGCGCTTGATAAGGCTGGGAGGATGCACCAGGATCATTTTAATCGATTGCTCCCTCACCTGCAAGTGAACAATAATCAAGCAATGGCGAATATACCAAGTCCTTCACAAGTCAACTAAACACCATCATAAGGAGGTACAACCGTGCAAAACCAACAAGCGCAAAACAATAATCAAATCGCTAATCCGCAAACCGGACAATTGCCAAAAGTTAAAGGGCCTAATATGAATGACCGTGACTACTTGAATGATGGGCTCAGTACTTGTAAATATTTAACGGATAGCTTGAACATTGCCGTTCGTGAAGCAAGTCATGAACAACTTCATGCTGATATCTTACAAATTTTAAACGAGACGCACCAAAGCTGCCGCGAGTTGTATACCCTGATGTTCCAAAATGGCTGGTACAAACTTGAAGCCGAAGACCAGCAAAAGCTTGACCAGGCTTATCAACAATTTAGCAATTATTCAACCCAATTTCCTTATTAACGCAACCTGGCATCCTTGATGCAAGGTTCATCTCTATTCAACTGTTTTCAAAATACAACAAAGGGGGATGAGTCATCATCCCCCCTCCTTGTTATTATCGAATTGTTTTTAATGCTCCACTCCAACTATTCACTTCGTCAAGCATAGCATTTACATTTGTAAGGTGTAATTCAGCTGGCTTGAATACACTGCCGTTTTCAAAGTCTGTAAATAACGACAAGGTTGGGTGTGTACGAACATCCGCCACTTTCAATTCGCCTAGAATTCCACGTAAATGTTCAGCCGCACGAGCTCCACCTGTTGAACCATAGCTTACGATTCCAGCAGCTTTGTCATTCCATGCTTCACGTGCAAAATCAAGCGCATTTTTTAATGCACCAGTGATGCTGTGGTTATATTCTTGAACAATGAATACAAAGCCATCTAAGTTAGCAAGTTTTCCATTCCATTCAGCGATACCAGGTTCTGAACCGTCAGTTGTACCTAAGAATGGTAAATTGAAGTCCGCGATATCAACGATTTCATAGTTTGCATCGCCGCGTTTGTCGGCAATCCCTTTCACCCATTCCCCTACTTGTGGGCTTACTCGTCCTTGACGTGTGCTACCTAAAATAATACCAATGTTTAATTTTGTCATTGTTTTTTCCTCCTTTGTTGTTGAATCACCAAATAGTCTACCTAAAAAACCCAACCTCAACACCACCTATAAAAATTTTTTATCTAAAGAGTTACGTAGTGTTCATGAATAAACAAAACACTTTTTGGCAGGACATAATCCTACTCAATATTACAGTGTAATCTTGAATTGGAATATTATCAATTAATATATCTCTAATTCAAAGTAATTTTATAATATAAAATGCATCTTGTCAACGAAATAATCTTATTTGTTTTTTACACAATTAGATTACCCAATAAAGAACATAAAAAAACACTTAGCAATTTTTGGCTAAGTGGTTTTTTGAATATGGTGTCAGGCACCATCGTTATCCTATTTTCTCATCATACTTGCGCTTATCCTGAACAAAGAGGATGCCCAGTTCGTGGTGGTCACCTTCGTAAAGGGCACGTTGGAGGAAGCGGATCTCTCCATTGGTATCAAGGACCTCTAGCTTGCAGTGCGCACGATTTTTTTGCAGGGCTTCGTAGAACACCTTTTCATCACGAACCAACAGTCCATTTGCTTTTGAGATGATTTCACCAACCTGCAGACCCATTTTACTTGCAGGGGACTCAGGGATGACTCCAATAATCATCAGGCCTTGATTTTTTTTTGAAAAATAAAACGGGAGATTATCATCCTTCATCATTGTCATTAATGTAATCAATTCACGGCCAAGGACAGCCAGAGCCGCTACCACGATCGAACTGAGCGGCAACCAATAGCCTGCGACAGAAAGTAATGTAACGAAAACCCCAAGGGCGATTACTCGGCGTCCATGAAGCTCAATGGCAACTTTGGGCAGCATCCCTTTGACTTTCTGGTGAAAGCCAATTGCAAATGGCACCAGAATTAGTGAGTACTCTTGTGATCCCAGATGAAAGACTGGCCACCAATCGAATGGAAGTTGCAGTGCATTACCTGGTATAAGTAAGAACAACGGAAGCATCCAGAGGCGCTTTCCTTCATGCAACCCTACGTTTTGACCGCGTTTGCTTTTGGCAAGTTTAGGTGAGGTCCCCTTTCCGCCATTTTTAAAAATTAGGATTCCTTCTGCAATTAACATCATTCCTAGCACAACGACAACAGAAGGATAAACCTTGTCACCCAGTGCTTGAAACGACTTCGTAAAGAGCGGGATCGACCAACTATTCTCAGCAATCAATATAATCGCGAAAAAGGCAGCCCCAATTGTATATGCAGGTGATATCCATCGAACATTTGTTGTCAGTGACCACAAAAACGTAAAGACAGCAATCAGTAGAATTGTTGCAAATGGAACGGCGATGCCTGCAGCAACAACAATAATAGAAAGAACCAGTCCGATCAGAACTCCCTGCGGAAATAACTGGCGGAGTTCAAAATAGGCATCATGTGCCCGAATATGAAAGTTTTTTCGCTCACGCTTCACTCTTGTAACTCCTAAAATCCCTGTTAGGAAAACAAGATAGTATAAAACAGGATGAAGAAATAACTTGCCTGTCCCTTTTAGAAGTTCCACAAGCCATGTTTCCACCATTTCCTGCCACCTGCCTCTATTAATTCTAGTAATTTATCATAAAAAATCTCTTAAAGATTATTTTACCAAATTAGAACCATAAAACATATTGCTAGTTTTTAGAAAATGGCAAAAATGTTGTAACAGTTACTACCCAAAATGAAAAACAGAGGCTAATGCCCCTGTTTACTATTTGGTAATTAATCTCAATGCCGTTTGCAGCTGGAGATCGTTTTTTTCTTTTTTCATTTCAGCAATCGCAGCTTCTTCCAGTTTGGCAGCTGTTTTGGGGCCGATTTTTCCTGTCGGATTCATGTTAACATGAAGTTGGAAGCCTTTTACGGCCATGGTCGTTTCCTTGCTGAAGTATCCATCCGTCCGACCTGGGGCAAATCCTAAACCAGCCAACACTTCTTGAGCATTCTTAACCTGCTCATTGTTCATATCCTCTTCCAGTGTCTCTTCCACTTGAATGGGATGGGTGGCGAATATGGCCGGTTGCTTAACGGCCACATCTGGTTGGATTCCCTTTTTGTGGATCCAATTTCCATCTGGGGTCAGCCATTTAAATAACGTTAACTTGATATTGCTGCCATCCCCCATTGGGACAGCTTGTTGAACCGTGCCTTTTCCAAACGTTGTTTCTCCGATGAGCTGGTAACCTGCCGCCTCTTGCAGTGAACCTGCGAGAATTTCCGATGCGGAGGCACTGCCTTTGTTGACAAGGACAAGCACTGGATAATCCTTTTTCTTCGATAGCGTCGAGAAGTAACGTTTTTTCTTACCGTTTCGCTGTTGGATTTGGACATACGGCTTATCCTTTGGTACAAATTCTTTTAAAATCTCACCGACACTATCCAGAAGGCCGCCAGGGTTTCCACGTACATCAATAATTAACCCTTTAATATCATTGTTTTCGAGGGACGATAATTCCTTTTCAAAATCAGCGGCCGTATCTTCAGAGAAGGAGGTTAATTCAATATAGCCAACCTTTTTGCCATCCTGCTTCTTAATGGAAGCATGTACGGTCTCAAGTGGAATTTCATCACGTGTGACATCAATGGCAAGTGGATCTTTTAACCCTTTTCTCGCAATCATTAATTGAACCGTTGTGCCTTTTTTGCCGCGGATTTTTAGCGTTGCTTTATTCAAGTCAAGTCCTTCCACACTTTTTCCATTCACCTTTAATATTTGATCATTCGGCTTGATGCCTGCTTTTTCAGCGGGGGAATTTTTGAATGGTGAGACAATCACAATTTTCCCATCGACCATTCCAACTTCGGCTCCAATCCCTTCGAATGAGGATTCCAAAGTTTGTGTGAATTGTTTGGCTGTTTCCTTGTCCATATAGACGGAATACGGATCCTTTAAGACTGAAAGCATCCCTTGGATCGCACCCTCTACTAATTTATCCTGATCCACTTTTTCAACATACCTGCTTAAAATAAGGTCATAGGCCTGCTCTACTTTTTCAAGATCAGCTGTATTTTCTTCGGAAATTATTTGATTATCTTTTGGTGATTGCACTAACTCAAGCTTCTTGTTTCCGATTTTATCATCTAATAACTGCATTCCTGCATATGTGCCCCCCGCTCCTGTCAGAAGCGAACCCGTCATCAACAGGGCAATCCATCTACGATTCATCCCAATCCTCCTCGAGTTAAAAATGCGTGTCCTATCTATTTTTATAATAAGGCTCCAAATTCCTGCCCGATTATTAACTTATATGTTAGGAGTGGACGAGTTATGATTGAATAAAAAAATGGAAGAAGTAAGAACTTCTCCCATTCCATTATTATAGCGGTACAATACCCGATGGATTGATTGCCGCATGATATTGCCAACGCCCTTTGTATAGTTCAAAGTGTAAGTGCTGACCTCTGGAATCACCCGTATTACCCATAACACCGATTTGTTGTCCTTTTTTCACGGTTGCACCTGCTCCCACCAAACTTCTTCTCATATGTGCGTAAACGGTGGTATACGTTTGACCATTGATGTTATGCAAAATATACACTACGTTTCCATAACTTGATGAGTAATGCGAAACATATACTTCCCCATCTGCAGCAGCGACTATTGGTACATTATCGCCCGGTTTTGCGATGTCAAAACCATAGTGGAATGATCCACCACGGGCTCCAAAGGTCGAAGTAATGACCCCAGGTGCTGGTCTTGTGAAACTACCACTTGACACCTTTGGTGCAGAAGATGATGCACTGCTTCCACTTGAAGTAGAAGAGGTCCCGCTGCTTCCACTTTTAGATTGATTACTTTTAGCTTGAGCCGCTTCCCTTGCCTGACGCTCTCGCTCATTTTGGATTGACCTTTTAATGGCTGCCTCTTGAGCCGCAAGGATTTGCTCTCTCTCCTGCATATCCAGCATACCTTCATGTGCTTCTTCTTCCTGATCTTTCAGGCTAGCTAATAGTTTTTCTTTTTCTTTCTTTTGTGCACTTAATTGCTGGTTCATATTTTTTAAGTCTACAAGCATTTTCTGAAGGCTAGCAAGGTTCGTTTCTACTCGCGTTTGTTTCTCGAGAAGTTCCTTTTTGTCGGCCTCATGCTGTTCTAAAATTTCCTGGTCCGCTTGCACGATGGTTGCCACTGCGTTGGCACGGTCAATGAAATCATTAAAGCTGGTGGATCCCATTAACACATCCAAATAACTAACCATTCCACCATTCTCTTGGTAGCTGCGCGCCCGTTCCTTCAAAAGTACATTACGCTTTTGAATTCGCTCCTTGATGACTTTTGTTTCAGCCTGGAGCTTAGCCACTTCGGCTTTCGTACTTTTGACCTTCTCAGTTTTATCATTTATTTTGTCAGTTGTATCATCAATCGCAAAGTCAAGGCGTTTCTTTTCACTCTTAACATCTGCCTGCTGCCTTTGTAATGTGTTAATCTTATCATTTGCTGAATTTATATCAGCTTTTATATTGGAACGTTGGTCCTGAATTTTAGTTTGTTCACCTTTCAATCCGGAAATCGATTCGGCCTCTGTTTTAACTGTTACTCCGCCAAAAATTGTTCCCAGCCCAACCGTCGTTGCAACGGCAATAGTAATTACTGATTTCTTCATTTCCGATTTTTCCTCCCATTCTCTCTATGTACAGGTTAAATCGTTCTTTATCTTTGTGTGAACGAATGTTGTTGTGTACGAAACTTTTGATGGTTCTCATGCTTTTATTCTAGTAATCTGATCGTTCATAATAAATCAGGAAGGACATGAAGACTGCCCTTCCTGATCTAATCAAATGCACTGCTCTCGCTTATCTAGTTAAACCTTTAAGAATTTTCTTACGGACATCAAACTGCCCCAAACGCCGATTAATGCGCCCATTAAAATCAAAATGCCAGAAACCTGATAGACAAACGGATCAAACGGCAAGATTTTGATAAAAGTCCCCTCTAGCTTAGGGCCAATGTAATCATAGGCACGATAATAGGCAATCGCAATCAGGATAATGGGCAAAATGGACCCAAGAAAACCGAGCCACAATCCTTCCAAAAAGAACGGCCAGCGAATAAAGGAATTCGTTGCTCCTACTAATCTCATAATCTTAATTTCTCTACGTCTTGCAATAATCGTAATTTTAATCGTATTAGAGATTAAGAAAATGGCAGTAAAGAATAAGCCGATAATTAAAACAACTCCGACGTTGCGGCTCGCTTTAATAAACTTAAATAATTTTTCTACCTTGCCCTGGCCATACTTTACCTTGGCAACATAATTGGATTGTTTGATTTGATTCGCAACTTCCATCGTATCTGTTGGTTTTTTCGTTTTTACGATAAATACATCGTTTAAAGGATTATCTTGTTCAAAAAGTTTAAAGGATTTTCCTTCCTCACCAAGACTGCTAACTAAATTATCTAGTTCGTTCTTTTTAGAAGAGAAAGTCACACTTTTTACTTCAGGCATTCTTTCAATCTCAGTTTTTAAGGTTTGCTGATCTTTTGGGGTTGCAGCAACATCGATGTGAACGCGAATTTGCACATCATCTTCAATGGTTTGTGCTACTCTGTTAAGATTCATCATAATAACGAAAAAGACTCCAACTAAAATCAAGGTAACGGTAACAGCACTAACGGATGCAAAAGTCATCCAGCCATTTCTGCTAATATTTTTAAAACTATCTCGAGCGTGACGGCCAATTGTTCTAATTTTCATAACCGTATTCACCTCTTTCATCATCACGTACTATTTTTCCGCCTTCAATGGCAATAACACGTTGCTGCAATGTATTAACAATCTCCCGGTTATGTGTTGCCATAACAATAGTGGTTCCTCGTGCATTAATTTCTTCAAAAATCTTCATAATTTCCCATGATGTTTCCGGGTCAAGGTTTCCAGTAGGCTCATCCGCAATGACCACTTTCGGTGAATTGACAATCGAGCGGGCAATAGAAACACGCTGTTGCTCACCACCAGAAAGCTCTGTTGGCAGCATTTTTATCTTATGCTTTAAATTTACAAGATCGAGAACTTCCATCACTCTTTTTTTAATGACTTTCGGCTGCGCTTCAATAACCTCTAAGGCAAAAGCTACATTTTCATAGACTGTTAACCGTGGTAACAGCTTGAAATCCTGAAAGACAACGCCAAGATTCCGGCGGAAAATGGGTACCTTTTTCATCTTTAATTTTGCGAGGTTGACACCATTCATTGTGATGGTCCCTGAAGTCGGAACTTCCTCACGATACATCATTTTAATGAATGTCGATTTTCCAGCACCACTTGGTCCAACGACATAGACAAATTCGCCCTGGTTTATCCGGACGTCTATTCCATTTATGGCAGAAACCCCATTCGGGTACTTTTTATATACATCTTGTAGTTCTATCATTTTTATCACCTTTATTTAAAGACTTCTCGAATGGCGATTCGACAATAATCTTTATTTATTTGCAAAATGGACTAGGATAAAAAAAAATATGTGCATAATTTCGCATATTCCTATTATAACATCATAAATTGCTAAAAAAAGCGGCAAAAATATTACAGTTTCTTTTCAAAGAATTACAAAACCCGACAAAGTTTGCGTTTTAGGCAAAAAAAAAAAAAAAACGCTCTATCTTTTCAAATAGAACGTTTTTGTAACTTTTATTTTTTAGCTGCTAGCCATTCAGCAACTTGATTCGCGTCATCGCCGCTAACAACGTTTGCCGGCATTTGACCTTTACCATTTTTTATAATACCTAAAATGTCGTCCTTAGAGTACTTTGAGCCAACCTTTGTTAAGTTTGGTCCCATACCACCCGTAAGATCACCGCCATGACAGCCAGAACATTTTTGGTCGAAAATCTTTGCTCCAGCATCACTGGTAACAGTGTCCGTTCCATTGTCCGTTCCATTGTCCGTTCCCTTGTCGTCATTGCCGCCTCCGCAGGCTGCAAGTCCCATAACTAATGCTGTTCCCATTAACAATGTAAGTAGCTTCTTCTTCATTACCTGGATCCCCTCCTGAAAATATTACCATCAATGCACTATTATACCAATCCTATTCCCGTTTGAAACCCTCTCCCAACACTTCTGCGGCATCCATAACGACTACAAACGCAGATGGATCAAGGGCTTTGACCAATTGTTTCAATTTTGTGAACTCCGTTTGGTCCACAACACACATCAGAACTGGCCTTTCATGGTCCGTAAAACCACCATATGCTGATAGTTTTGTCACACCACGGTCAATTTTATTCAAAATTCCTGCACGAACTTCTTCTTGTTTACTTGTAATGATCATCGCCATTTTTGATCTTCCAAAGCCAACCTGAACAAGGTCAATCGTTTTGCTAGTCACATAAAGGGCTATCAATGCATACAATCCCTTCTCGATATCAAACACGATGGCAGCAGTGAGCACGATTAATCCATCGATTAGGACCACACAACGCCCCAGTGTAAAACCTGTATATTTATTAATAATCTGCGCGGCGAGGTCGGTCCCGCCGGTGGATGCCTTCCCCCTAAAAACAATGCCCAGACCGAGCCCTACGCCTATTCCCCCAAACAAAGCCCCGAGTAGAGCATCATTGGTCCATGGCTCTAAATTTTTGGTAAAAAAAACAATGAACGGTAAAAAAATCGTTCCCACTAGCGTTTTGACGCCAAATTGCTTCCCTAAAAACACGATACCAGCAATGAACAAGGGTATATTAAATGCCCACTGTACATAGGCTGGTTCCCACCCCAGCACCGTTTTTAGAATCGTACTGATGCCGCTAACTCCACCAGAAGCCACTTGGTTCGGGAGTAGGAAAACGTTAAATGTAAGACCAATAATCGCCGCCCCAATCAGAACAAATAGATAATCTATCGCAATTCTCATTTTTGGATAGGTCAGTGTAAGATTACTTAAAATATTCATAAATCTATTCTCCTCAAAATTCATTCTTTAACCGAAGGCTATGTTAATGGTCATTGTTAATTTTGTACCACTGTTGATTGGAGCGGAAGGCGCGAGACTCCTGCGGGATTACGGTGCTTGGGAGACCCCTCGGCGCTTAAGCGCCGAGGAGGCTCCCCAAACCGCCCGCGGAAAGCGAAGCGCCTGGAGCGCAAATCAACAGACAAGTTTTACATAGCCTAACCGAGAGTGAGTATAGCACGGGTAAATTTTGGTGTAAATGGCATTAAGTTGACGTGTTAAAGGGTTAAAATTTTTATTATCATTTGCCAATAATGGGGTTTTGATAAGGAATTTATGATTCAATACGCTGTCATTTGTTTTGCTAAAACATTATCAATAAATGTTATAATATGTTGAAATGGAGGTGTACCATATGGAGCAGTTGTTACGACAAATGATGGAACAAATGAATCAACAGTTTGATAAAATTGATCAACGCTTTACCGCAATTGATAAGCGATTTGATGCCATGGATGACCGGTTTGATAAAATTGAACTTAGACTTGATGCTATGGATGACCGGTTTGATAATATTGAACTTAGACTTGATGCTATGGATGATCGGTTTGATGCTATGGATCAGCGGTTTAATGCTATGGATCAGCGGTTTGATTCGATGGATAATGAATTCATTGGTGTGAAACAACGGTTAGATAAAGTAGAAGCAAGTATTCACTCACTCGAGGATACGGTTAAAAATAATGCCACGGAATTTAGGAGTTATTTCAGACACATCGATAACAAATTGGAACATCATGATAAAATGTTTGAAATGCTTTCTGCAGAAGTGTAAATTCAAAATTTTAGGTAAATCCACTTAAACCACAAAGTAACGATCACACAACCTTCACCATGATCGGCAAATACATCCAAAAAAATAAGCCTTTGCCGAATGGGTCAGCAAAGGCTTGATACATTTATTTCAAATCCTTGTTTAAAAATTCCCGTTTTACGAAATCCTCGACCTTAGATACGCATCAATAAACTGATCCAAGTCCCCGTCCATCACAGCTTGAACATTTCCGCTCTCGGCACTGGTCCGGTGGTCTTTCACCATCGAATACGGATGGAAGACGTAAGAACGGATTTGACTTCCCCAGCCGATCTCCTTCTGTTCGCCACGAATTTCCAGAAGCTCTTGTTCTTGACGCTCAATTTCCAATTGATATAACTTAGATTTCAGCATTTTCATTGCCGCATCACGGTTTTTAATCTGTGAGCGCTCTGATTGGCAAGTGACGACAACATTCGTTGGCAGGTGGGTAATCCGGACGGCGGAATCCGTGGTGTTGATATGCTGTCCACCCGCTCCAGTCGCACGATACGTATCAATTTTTAAATCTTCTGTCCGAACTTCGATTTGAATGTCATCATTTAACTCAGGCATCACTTCACAGGAGACGAACGAAGTATGGCGACGGCCTGAGGAATCAAATGGGGAAATCCTTACCAGACGGTGAACCCCTTTTTCCGCCTTCAGGTAGCCATAAGCATTATGACCTTTGATCGCAAGCGTAACACTCTTAATCCCAGCTTCATCCCCAGGCAAGTAATCGAGTGTCTCGACCTTAAAGCCCTTTTTCTCAGCCCAACGGGTATACATCCTGAGCAGCATCGAACCCCAGTCCTGTGATTCTGTTCCGCCTGCACCTGGGTGAAGCTCCAAAATCGCATTATTTTTATCATACTCCTCACTCAAGAGAAGCTGCAGTTCAAATTGACTCAAGCGCCCTGTAAGCTGCCCGAGCTCATCTTCCAACTCGGTCCGCAATTCTTCATCATTTTCTTCTTTAACAAGCTCATAAGTTAATTCCAAATTTTCAAAGCTCTCATTAAGCTTGTAAAATTCATGGACCTGGTCCTTCAATCCGTTTGCTTCACTAATGACGGTCTGAGCTGCTTGCTGATCATTCCAAAAGTCAGGATGCAGCATCTCATCATCTAGCTCAGCAATTCTCGCTTCCTTATTTTCAAGGTCAAAGAGACCCCCTAAAGTCCGCTAATTTCTTAGCTGTTCTTTCAAGTTCATTACGAATTTCTGCTAATTCCATTTTCTTCACCTCTATAAAAATTAAAAATATGACCTGTATTGTATTTTATACCGAAAATCAATTGTCAGTTCCTTAACCATTATAGCGTGATAACCGTATAAAATTCAAAGTTTGGTCTTAAAAAAGCACAAACCTGTTGTTAAGGAATGATCGACAAATCTTTATTTGGATCATCCAAGACTTAAAATATCATTTCAATCAAATTTCATTAGTATTTTTATATTTCTGCCTGTCAAAAATGGTACTATTAAATTAAGTGGAAAGTGGATGAAATCCACTTTATTTCAGCTATTTTATACATAATTCACCTTTTAACATGAATGAACATACTACATCATGCAATTAATTAGTGCGCTGGATAAATAAATAGGGTAATCAAAGGAGCGGAATGAGTTGGAGAAAATAAACCGGAATGGTCCTTGTCCATGCGGAAGTGGGAAAAAGTATAAAAAGTGCTGCGGGGCTAATGAAGCCGTATCGATTACCGATATGATTGATAGTGAAATCGACGTCCTGCAAAAGCATATCCTCCATTATGCTTACTATCACTTCGGGCCAGAAATACAAGAGGATTTCGAAGTCCTTGAAGAAATGATGGAAATCGATAATGAACAGGAACGAGAATTTTATGAGTTGATTCATGCCATTTGGTTTACTCTTTTTGAAGGATTAGATGTTGGGGAAACCATTATCGAGAAGTTTATTGCGGCTGAGATTGGGAAAATTAAACGGCCTAAATTAAGAAAGATTTTACAAACATGGACGGAAGCTCGAACGATTGCTGGAAAAATCCTGGCTGTTGAAAATAATAGAGTAACGGTGGAGGACGGCTTTACCTCTGAAGAATTTGAAGCAATCATTGCGAATGTACCTATCACGGTTGAAGAAGGTTCCTTCTTCGTAGGAATCTTAGTTCCCTATGACCAAAATTATGTCTTCTTTCCATCTCCCTTTGATTTACCAGACCTAAAACCTGAAGATGCTTTTTCATACATTGAGGTTAGCAGTATCGAAGCAGATTACGACTCACCCCAGGAATACTTGACTGACTTTTTCCTGGAGGTCTTGAGCGAACTTCCGGTGGTCGGCAATTTTTTGGAAATCGATGAAATGGATTGGCCGGCACCAATCTATAAAGAAGTCGCCAATATCTTTAAGCAAAAGCTGGAATCTCTTGATGTACCAGCATCCATAGTCGATACGGGGGTTATTCTTTGGCTGAGTTTTTGCCAGAAAAGGCAAAAGCGAATCCAAAATCCGAATCTGTATGTTGCCGCCCTCCATTATTTACTGTCAACGATTGCACCGTTAGAAAAAACGTATACTCAAAAGGAGCTCGCCAAGCTGTATAGTGTTTCTACTGGGTCTGTTTCCTCCATATTCACGGAGTTGGAAACGGTATTACATCCAGAAATTGCCGAGTTGATTGGAATGGTTTATGGGTTAGATGAAGCGCCCCTACTGCCGCCATTTGAAAAGGCACCTGTTATTGATTTCCCAAGAAAAAGCGCGCCCGCAGCTGAAGAATCAAGGAAAACAGAAGCGATGCGGGATTCATCTGTTCAAACACTTACACTTGTCGATACTTCATCAAAAAAAACTAAAAGCCCAGTTCGTAAAGTTTCAAAGCAGGATGAAGAGCGGGCTAGAAATTTAATTTACGATGCCTATCAATCGGACGGCCAGCAGCGTTATAAACTGGCTGAAGAAGCAGTAAAGCTAAATCCAAATTGTTCGGATGCCTATGTCATCCTTGCTGAAAAAACAAAAAGTCTCGAAGAAGCCATCTTGCTCTATGAAAAAGGCATCCAGGCGGGGGAACGAGAACTTGGTAAAGCGTTTTTCAAGGAGAACAAAGGGTACTTCTGGGGGTTAATTGAAACAAGACCCTTCATGCGTGCGAAACTACATTACGCAGAGGCCTTGTCTCTGATCGGAAAAATAAACGAGGCCATCCTCCAATATGAAGAATTGCTGGAACTCAATCCAATGGATAACCAAGGCGTTCGTTACTCGTTGTTTGTAGCCTACCTAGATGCGGGAGACACTAAGAAAGCTAGTGACTTGCTCTACCAATATGAAGAGGAGTCAGCCCAAACTTCATACAATAAGTTGTTGCTTGAGATCCAAGAAAGAGGCTTTACGGCGAAGGCCGCGAAACTGCTGAAGGAAGCAAAAAAAGATAATAAGTATGTGATTAGCTATTTAACAGGCAAAAAACGCCTGCCCGCCTATCCACCTGACTATTACGGGTTTGGTGATGAAAATGAAGCGATTGCTTATGCAGATATGCATTTGCATTTGTGGAAGAAGATTGATGGGCTGGGGGAGTGGTTGAAAGGTAAATAAGTCTGGACGAATAGCCCCCTCACATTATATTTAAAGCCCCTGGCAACCCTAGTTGGAGTTACCAGGGGCTTTTTGTATGTGTTGGAAAACCTCTTGGAGTTTCCCCATTGCATATAGTTAGAACAGATTAATGCCATAAGAAAGGAAATCGATGAGAATTGAGTTTTAGAACAAAAAAGTTTATAAACATGACCGAGAGGGGGGGCACATCCCCCTCTCGTTTTGTTTATTTCAAATTCCTCTTTCGGTTTCAAACTTGGCAAAAACCTGTGAAACCTCCAGCAATTTTTCTATTTTGCACCATAATAGTAATAGTGGTCATTTTTTTGGATGACTTTATTGTTTAAAACCACTCCTAGTAGTTTGCTTTGTGCATTCACGAGTAGTTCTTTCGCCCTTCTAGCTGGTTCCATCCCCGTTTTGCCACTGGAAACAACAAGTATAGATCCATCACACTGATTTGCAATAATTTGCGCATCTGTTACCGCCAATAGAGGAGGTGTATCGAAAAAGATATAATCAAATTCTTCCCTAGCATCCTGAATAAACTGTGTCATATTTTTAGAGCTTAGTAATTCCGACGGATTCGGAGGTATTGGCCCGCTGGTAATGATAAATAGATTTTTCTCATTTGTTTCCGTAATTGCTTCTTCAATAGATAATTGCCTTGTTAATAAAGAAGTAAATCCATTTAGATTACTAACTCCAAAGGTATGGTGAACAGTTGGCTTTCTAAGGTCAGCATCAACGAGTAAAACTTTTAATCCAAGTTGAGCAAAAGTAGCAGCAAGGTTTGCGGTTGTCGTTGACTTTCCTTCACCAGGTCCAGAGGATGTTACCAAAATTGTCTTTAATTCTTTGTCAACCGAAGAATATTGTATATTGGTACGTATAGTCCTGTATTGCTCGGAAATAGGCGATTTCGAGTCAATTGTGGTAATGAGATTTCTACTTTTATTCGGTTTTTGTTTCTTTCTTCTATTAAAATTAAACACCAAAGGTCGCTCCTCTTTGCTTAGATTTCCTTAATTCAGAGCGCGTATTTTTCTCTATAATGCTATGGTTATCCATCAGTGCAATAACACCGATTAGAGGAAGCCCTAGTATCCTTTCAATATCCTGCTCATTTTTAAGTGTAGTATTGAAGTACTCAAATAAGAATGCACAACCCACACCTGCCATTAGGCCCACTACACATGTAATGGCAATATTTAATAAAGGTTTTGGCTTAATTGGGGATGGTTCTTTTTCCAAGTTTGCTTTCGCTAAAATGATTATATTATCGACATTCATTATTTTACTAATTTCACCTTTGAACACATTTACCGTTTCGTTTGCTATTAGTGCAGCTTCTTTTGGATCCTTATCCTGGACAGATATTGTTACCACCTGGGAATTCTTTTCGTTCACTACAGTAATTTTTCCAATGAGTTCTGCAGTTGTCGTATTCAAATTTAATTCATTCATTACCTTATTTAAAATAGCTGGACTCTTAATAATTACGTTGTATGTATTAATTAACTGGAGGTTTGTTTGCACTTCGTTGTAATTGTATAGTGTTTGCTCATTTCTAGATTGATTTACAAGAATTTGTGTGGAAGCTTGGTAAGTAGGAGTTATGACAAAGTAACTGATTATCCCACTAATAATCATTGCTATAAATGCTACAGACAGTATTAACTCTATTCGTTTTGTAATAGTACCTAATAGTTCTTTCAGACTTATGGTCTCATCCATCTTACGCCCCCCAAATATTAATAAAGCCAATGACATCTTATCATAGCGCGTTTTACTTATTGGGAATTTGTCTAATAGTTCGGAAATTCGTCAAACATTATATCTATAAAACTATTTTTTCGTTCACTTGACAAACATCTAATATATTAATTTGTTGATTAGCAACTTTATTACAGTAAATACCTACATTTAGGATGTATACCTAAACCCTTGTTATTGTTATATTGCAAAAACTTCACAATTTATCTTCAAAAGTGCCAATTTAGAGAAGTAAAGGTTAATTTTTAAAAAAGGCCCTCCATCTTTTACAGAATGACTGTTTTTGTTGATAAAAGCATACTTTTTTACAGCAAATATCTTCATTAAATACAATTACTCGCATTTAATTAATACAATATTTAATGAAAACCTTGGTACAAAATACAAAAAACCGAGAGGTAATTTCCTCTCGATTCTTTTATGGACTATAGATTGTTATAGGACCATGCACGGCCTCAATAAATGAATTGTTATTGCTATGACATGTTGAACAGACTTCTAGACTGTGCTTATCGTGACCAGATTTCGCCCTCACATTAGTGGTAATGAGTGAATCCCCATTTTCATCGTAAATCGCTTTGCCTGTTATACCGTAAATTGATGTTTTACCGTTGTGGCAGGCCAAGCAGAAATCTCGTTTCTTTAGGTCAGTCCAATCTTCCTCTGTGCTTAGAGAAAAATCACTTTGATTTTCATGACCTAGTTTATCTTTTAATAATAGAATATTTTTTGCCCCATGTGTTTCATGACACTCTGCACAAGGGATTTGACCATTTAGTTTACTACCGTCAATGGCGGTGATGATATGTTTTGAATCCTCATTTGTATAAGAGCTTAAAATGTCTTTTGCATTTTTCACTTTGTTCTCGTTGTTATGACAGCTAAAACATAAGTTGTAATCCTCAACTTCTGATATAACACTTGTTGGATCGTCCTTTACTTGTTCTGTTTTGGTTATTTCTCCTATTGCATTAGTTTGTTTCTTAAAGTTCAGAACTTTATAACCACCTGTCTCTTCTACCTTCTTTTTATATGAAGAGGTATACCTTCCATGACATGATTCACATAGTTGGATATTACTATCAATCTTGCCTACAGCGATATCTTCCCATTTATCTTCTGGTTGATGTTCATAGACAAAATGGTCTTTTAATAAGTTAGGATTTTCTTGACTCCAAGATAAATGTGGATTATGGCAGGATGTACAGGAAGCTGCTTTAGTTTTATGATCTAATCTTAGTTGAGTATCATGTTTATTCGTTATAGCGTTTCCGGCCCTAACTGGGCTTGTTATAGTTCCATCATGACAAGCCAAACAATAACCTTCCTTTACATCTTTGCCTTCCAAGCTTTCGTTCGCTGCTACATGGGTATTATGGCAGACACTACAGCTGTTGGTATTATTGTTATAAAATCCATGGGGCTGCTCTCGTAAATCTTTCATTTCTTCGAGTGTGTAGCCGTTAATAGGATGATTTTTCACCTGATTGGTTACAGTTGAGAATTTCTTAATTAAAGGAAAAAAAATACGTCCATCATCTGCTAAAAGTGTCGAGTCATTAGGTAGCCCATTAGAAAACAAACTGGAATTAAATTTCAAATAATATGTTTCCCCTGGATTGAGATTATTCAAGGATATTTCAATTTTATTATTCGTAGTTCTAGGTTTAACCGTACTCTCGACTGATTCATTGTTTTCATCATAAACAATGATTGGATTAACAATCGTATGTGAAAGGTCTTCACTAAGTTCAATAACAATGGTTTGATTTAGGGAAACTCTAGTTATGTCGCCTATGTTCAAAATATCAATATCTGCAGTTACATCTTCATCTCTGGAACCCCCGTCAGCATCGTACACTTTCTCTCTGTATTTGAAGACATTCATTGTAATAGATTTTATATATGGACGTTGAACAGGAATAGTTGTTGTATTATTCATCTCATCAGTGGCTTGTATTTTCACATTGTTTTGTTTAATAGATAATATATCGGTTGTAAATGTCCAATTTCCAGATATAGGAGTCAATACTATTTCTCGATCAGGATAGATTAATTTCATTGTTATTGGCTTATCTAAAGCCTGATTATCAGAGACCGTCCCAATCACTTGAACTCCAGTGCTAGTTAATGTAATACTCTCTACAATAATAGAGGGTGGGATTGTATCTGGTTCTGGAACTGGTTCTTCATTAGTAACTGTGTCTTTAGTTATAACTGGTTCTTCATTAGTAACTGTGTCTTCAGTTATTATGGGTTCTTCAACAGTAACAGGTACTTCAGTTGTAATTGGTTCTTCAACAGTAACAGGTGCTTCAGTTGTAATTGGTTCTTCAACAATAGCTGGATTTTCAGTTGAATTAGGATTCTCAACTGGATTAGAGTTTTCTGCTGGGACCTGATCTTCTGCAGTAACTCTAGAGGGAAGAATGATGGAGATAAACATAAATAGTAAAACAAAAATGATATTTAATTGTTTGATTTTAATTTGTGAAATCATTTTTGGTCATTCCTCTTTTAATTCGACATGTGTGATTTGATGATAAAAATTCTATGGCGATAAATTAACATATTATCAAGTTTATAAATCTTTAAATGTATTTATCTTATAATCTACATTATTATTATACTTTTATTGTTAATGCAATTGGGTAACAGAACTGTGAATAATAATTGTCAAATTTGTGAAGTTGAAGATTGACGATTTTGTGAACTTATGCTTAAATAAAAATAAGAAAACAGCCCACCGAAGTGAGCTGCCGTCTTTAAAACTTAAATATTCCATTCAGGGCTATCAAATAGTAGGGCTATTTGGTGGCTCTTTTTTAATAGTCGAACTCAATACCGTTACGGTCGTTATCTTCATCAGCAGTTGGATTGAATTGGAATGTGTCAGTGTTTCTTGTTCCTTCTGAGTGAGAAGATGTATGACATCCCCAACATACAGCCATGTTAGTGTAACGTTTTAAAGCAGAAGATGGGTTTTTATCCATCATGTAATCTGTCGCTAATGTTTGACGAGAAGCTGGATCAGTTACAGTTGAGAAGTAATTAGAATCACCAACGATATCAGCTACTTGTTTACCACGAGCGTCTCTCATGATTGTTACGTCAGTACCGTGAGCATAGTGACAGCGTACACAAGTGTAGCTATCAGAAGTTGTAGTGTGACGGTATGCATGGTCAAATGTACCAGAATCAGAACCAGATTTAGCTAGGTAATCTGTATGACATGCAGCACAGAAAGCAGACATTGCGACACCGCGGTTTGTTTTATAACCTGGGTTAGTAGAACCATCAGCTAATTTGCTAGCCCATAGAGAAGATGCAGTAGTTGTAGTTACATTGCTTGCATCGGGAGCGGAAACGTCTAATTTTACTACATAACCACGAGCAATGTCAGCTTTAGTTAATGCATTTACAGTTGTAACTAATGATGAAGTAGATTTAACAGCAGCGAAACCATTACCTAAAACTTCACCTTTTTTAAGTTGGTCGGTGTCGAACTTTTTAGATCCATCAGGATTTTGTAAAGTAGTCCAGTAAATCTTATTTGTATGACTAGCATCAAAATCATAACCATGTAACCATGGAGCTGTATCGATTTCATACATTGGAGCTGGTGTTACTTTATCGGCTGCTTTTTTATCTGGATTCCATTTCATTAATTGAAGAACAATGTCCCCAGCAACTAATCCCTTAGTAGCATAGTCAGGATTTAAAGAAATATTAGTTGCATCTAATGTGATTCTGTTTACTACATAGTTACTTGTTACAGGGTTACCAGCTGCATCATTAAATGAAAAGTTTCCAGCAGGATTAATTGTGTTAACGTCTTGGTTAGAGACAACAGGAACGTTAGTTACTTTCTTACCGCCTAAATCAGCAGTTAGGTTACCCATACCATTTGGATCTGGGTGTAATAATCGATCAGAGAAAGATCCGTGTGGTGCGTGACAGCTTGCACAAGTGAATTCTGCAGTCCAGTTATCTGAACCGTTGTTATTTCCACCAGGAGCTGCTTTTAATTTAACTGTTCCGTTAGCTAAGTGAACGGACATGTTTCCATCATGAGTTCCGCCGAAAGTACCAGCAGAATCAGAACCAGTAAATACGTTGTAGAAGCCCAATGTACCGTCATGACATGCTGTACAAGTTGCATATTCACCATTTTTAAACAATAAGTTAGCAGATGCGCCTGTATGTGTTTGGTGACAGCTAGCACAAGAGTTAGTGTTGTTCATGTATGAACCGTGTGTACGTTGTGTTCCGTGTGATCCGTCTGCTTTAACCATGTCATCAGATTTGATAACTTGACCGAAGTTAGCAGTCTGACCACCTACTCCAGAACCAGTTTTGTTGGCGTTGCTCTTGTCAACTGTGTTATAGCTGTTGTCTTTGGCAGTATCATCTGAAACTAAACCAGCCTTAACATCAGCAGGATCCCCTGGTGGTGTTACAACCGGATTACTACCTGCGGCAGAAGCCACGATGCTAAACATTGCTACTAACATTAATGTTAGCAGGAATGAAAAGCTTACTTTAATCTTACTCATTCCAAAAACCTCCCATAATTCTCTCTTTTTTTCTCTCTGTTTTTAAATCTAAAACTATGAAATTACTACTTTGACCCTACTTTGAGGCATCACCTCCTTAAATAGATCGATAGTTTATTTAATAGTAAAGTGCAACCCGTTGATTCAAGGTGTCCGTGATATAAACCCGGTCGTTGTCATCTACGTATAAGCCGTTTGGAAGATAGAATTGTTCGTTTTGGTCCCCCATAGAACCGAAGGTAAATACTTGCTCACCTTTTTCATTAAATCCATAAATCGTGTGAGATAAGTTGTTTACGACGTATAGAATGCCGCGTGAATCAACGCCAATTCCACGTGGATTAACGAAAACGGATGATCCTTTGCCGTCTTTTGAACCGTTAATAGTCCTTATATATTTTCCTTTTTGGTCGAAAGCTAAAATTCGCTGATTACCAGAATCTGAGATAAATAGTTCACCTGTTTTTTTATCTAAAGCAATAGCATTAGGTGCTTTAAATTTGTCATCCTTATTAGCACCAGAGCTAATTTCTAGTACCTTTTCGCCAGTAAGGTTAAAGACATAAACTTTGTTTTGTTGAACATCTGTCACGTATAATTTTTCATCAAAGATACGAATTCCAGCAGGTGTTTTTATTAATTTCTTTTTGTCGTCAAAGTATTTAATAAATTTACCTTTTTGATCATGTATGGATATTTTCCCATTATATAAATCGGCAACGTAGACATTTCCTTCTTTATCGCCTGCAATCCCATAAGGAAATTTAAATTGACCTTTTCCTTCGCCCTCTTTACCAAACTTAAATATTGGTGTTCCAGATGAATCAAATACTTGAACACGCTTGTTATTAGTATCAGAGACATATAAGAACTCACCAATTTTCGCAATATCCATTGGTTTATCCAATGAATTATCAAAGTCTCCATAAATAAGTTGGCTAAAGGTAGGAGGAGCATCAGGGTCAACCAAATTAGGTGCCTTTTTTACAACTGATTGCATATTCAAGAAGTAGATAGCGACGAATGCAGCAATTGATAAAACTACAATCGCGCTCATCCACTTATAGACGGTCTTTTTCTTCATTGTATTCAACCCCTCTAGCTATTTTTTAGCGACTCTTTCAAGTCCTTCTAATGCTGGTTTATACATTGGGTCGTAGCTGAGTGCGTCCTTGTAGATTTGTTCAGCATTCTTTTTATCACCTTGATCTTCTGCGACTCTACCAACCTCGTAGATAATATCCGTATTTGCAGGCATTAATTTATTTGCTTCGTTAAGCGCTTCAATAGCATCTTTATACATTTTAAGTTTTCTATAGGACATTCCTTTCAAAAGAAAGCCTTTGTAATCTTTAGGTGATATTTCTGTCGCTTTTTGAGCCATTTTAACTGAATCATTAAGTCTATCTTCCTTGTTATAGACAAGTCCTAGATTAAAGTATGCATCGAAATAATTTTTATCTAAATCAAGAGCCATTTTATATTGTTTAACGGCTTCTTCATTATCACCATTTAAGAAGTAGGCGTACCCAAGATTGACATGGGATTTTGGATCATTAGGCTTCGCTTCAGCAACAGCCTTTGCGCTATCTAATTGTTCGGCTAAACGATCATTATCATACTTCGACCAAAAATACTTTTGGCTGACATAATAACAGGCACCAACTGAGATAACTAAAGTCAGACTCAAAATCAGTAGTGTTTGCCACCATTTGAATTTTTCATTTTTTGTGCCTTTAGTCTTTTTCTTCTTTTTTTCAGGTTCTTTTTTTGATCGTGTCTCTTCTTGATTGAGCGTTTGTTCTTGAACTTCCATACGAACCCTCCTAATCTAGCAAATGTCGTCTGCCTATTTTATATGGCAGGCTGAACATGTTCTTTTTACGTGACAGGTATAACAAAAATCAGTTACTTTTTGATTTTCAGACAGTGTTACTGGATGTCTTTCTTTGTCGAATCCTTTATGCATCGCAGGATGACAGGATGAGCAGGCAACCATTGTGGCTTTAACCCCACCAGCTGCTTGATAGTTATGACATGCTAAACATTTCTGTTTATCCTTTGATGCCTGGTTACCATGGTTCGTCATCCACCGGCTGCTATGGCTAGCTGGCCGTTTGCTATGGCAATCTTTACAGAAAGTATTGTCTTTCGCATAATCATAATGATTCTTTTTCACCTGTTTTTGCTGGGAATCTTTTTTAAGATAAGTAGTTAAGGTTGAAACCTGATCATAACCCTCAACTGGTTCCATTGACATATCCTTGTGACACTGATTGCATTTTTGTAGATTTGTAGCAGCTTGGTTTCCATGGGTCTTTGTTGCAAAATCCTCTTTTTTGTGGCTTTTCGGAACCATTCCAGTTGTATGACAGGCACTACATTTAGTTGTAACCTTACGTGCTTTATGGCACTCGATACATGTATCCATATCTGGCCGAGTGAATTTGAGATCCGCCATGGCTGCTGTTCCGACTTTACTGTCCCACTTTTCGTAGTCAGTTGTGTAAGTCATTTTTCGATCAGCGACTTTACCATGGGCTACTCCGCTATGACACTGAATACATTCAACACCTTCACTTTTATGCTTATCATGGGGGATGATTAAGTCCCCTGATGGAGTTACTTCTCGTTTTAAAACGTCATGACATGATTCACATGCACTATCTTTTATTTCACCAGGCATCCGAATTGGTACAGCAGATGTGCTCGTTGAATGTTTTTTTAAAGCTTCAACTACCCCTTGAGCTTTATCTTTCGCTAATGTTTTAAACACAGGGTCCGTATGACAGTTGGTACAATCCACTTCACTGTGCGTAGAGGCTTTCCACGTATAGACCTCCGGTTTCATCTCATGACAGGATGCGCAAAACTCGGAGCTAGATGTTGTTTCTAGCCCCACAAAGCTGAGTCCGAAGAAGATGGCTAGAAACAACAATGTTAAAGTCGCAGTTTTGATTAATTTATAGCGAAATTTGGGAGTGGCCGACCGCTGTTGTTTAAGCTCCTCGTCCATAAAAGCGACCCTCCTGTTCAAAAATTATTATTTTTTCTTTTCTGCTTTAAAACCAGTTCGGTGACAGTATTGGCAGTAAACATCTGTTGGTGCTTTGACTTCTGTTGATCCTGGTTTTGGCTTTTCGCGATCGTGGCAAACGAAGCATTCTGATTTTTGATCCGCTGTTTTTGCTTTCGATGCGTGTGCTGTTAACCATTGATCACTGTCTACGTGTCCACTAGGACGGTTGCTGTGACAGGCACTGCAGAATTTATTGATTCGTGATTGGTCTTGAACGATTGTGATGTTTGGTGTATATTTTGTTTTTGTTTCTTTCATTTTAAGTAGAGAGATAATGTCTTCTTTTGGAATTTCTCTGATCCATTTAGAATCCTGGTGACAGTTCACACATTTATCTAGCTCTTGGACAGCCGTGCCGCCGTGTTGACCATTCCAGCCTTCAACCTTATGACTCTTAGGAACTTTTACTTTTTTATGGCAAGTTTCACATTCCATCGAAATTTTAACTTCTTTTTGTTGTTTTCCAATGGCTTGTAAGATGATATCTTGTGTTTTTTGATCATGCTCGGCTAACTCCTCAGCTTCGGTAGTTTCGCCTTCGTGTGTCGCCTCGGTTGTTGCTTCTGTTGAGACTTTTGTAGCTTCAGTTGAGCCTTCTTTTTTATTTTCTTCCAGTTTTTTCTCTAGCTCTTCTGGATTTTCCGGTAAGCTATAAGTTTCTTCTATCCATGGCTTTTCGCCGTTGTTTACTTTATCGTGGCAATCAATACATGTTCCCATGTTAGGTCTTAAATATTTCTTTTCCATCAATTTTTCAGCACTCTCTGCTGTCCACTTACCGCGTACTTCTTCGACGTTGATACCACGAGATGCCATTTTTGCATGGACAACCCCGGCGTGACAGGTGATACAAGGAATATCTTCTTCGATATGTCCTTTGTGATTTACCTTTAAGTCACCGGATGCTGTGACGAGTCGATTTTTGGAGTGACACTGTAAGCAGTTTTCATTTGAAACAGCTTCCGTTTGAACAATTTGTTCAGGTACACCAGTTACATGGTAGTACACTTCTTTCACTGATTTCATTTTGTGGGTAATCATATTGGTGAAACCTGGCTTGATATGACACTGAACACATGTGATCTGGTTGTGAGCACTAGCTGTGTAAGATGAATACTCAGGTGCCATTTCGTGACAGCTCGCACAGAATGTCGGCGAGTTTGTCATGGTAAGGACCCCGTATCCTCCACCAAAAACAACGATACAACCCACAAGTGAAACAAATAGTAATTTCCACCTGTTAACTGGATTCTTCCAATCTATTTCCCTGAACTTTCGCCAGAGTTTGCCTATTGGGCCAGTTTTTCTATCTTCTCTACTTTCGGGAACTTTATCTTTATTTTTTTTCCCCCAAATGGCCACTTAACTCACCCTTCCCATTTTGGATTCTATCTCTATATTTTTTCCATATTAACCTCTCTAAAGGTAGTATCTAACATTGTAAGAGTATATTCCAATGTACAACTTGTGAATATTTACTCATAGAAATCCGGAATGGAATTTCCACTGAAAATAACATAAAAACGTTGTTATTGAACGGTTGGATTAACACTACATACGCGTTGTTTAATATGCGTAATATTGTATTTTTATTCAATATTAGTACTATTTATTCAAAAACACATTAGGACTTATAGGTAGTTTTCCTGGTTGAAAGTTATTCTCAACAGTTGCCATTAGTCTGTCATATTTGACGATAAATCGAACATAACAAAAGGGCTAGCTTAGAAGTTTGACTTTAGTTGATTAATTATAGTAGATTGTACGAATCTTGCTTCCCTCTTACATTGTTGTCACTGTATTGAGGAAGTGGTAAGATTAAAAGGGAAATTATCGAATATTTTTGACTAGATTTTTTAAAAAAGAGTGTATTAGTCTCGATATAAAGGAGCGTTCATCAGATGATGGGGATTTTAAATAAAGTATTTGATCTGAACAAGCGTGAGCTGAAGCGGTTAGACAAGCTTGCAACGAAAATTGACGCATTGGCGACGGAAACAGAAAGACTGACCGATGACCAGCTGCGGGAAAAAACAGAGGAGTTCAAGGCCCGCTATCAAAACGGGGAAACACTCGATGATTTGCTCGTTGAAGCGTTTGCCGTTGTCCGTGAAGGCGCCCGCCGTGTACTTGGTTTATATCCGTATCATGTTCAGTTAATGGGGGGTATTTCTCTCCACGAAGGGAACATTTCCGAGATGAAGACTGGTGAAGGTAAAACGTTAACCGCGACCATGCCCGTTTATTTGAATGCTCTTTCTGGTAAAGGTGTTCATGTTGTTACGGTCAATGAATACTTAGCAAGCCGTGACGCCGATGAAATGGGTCAGTTGTATCAATTTTTAGGCTTAACGGTCGGCTTAAATTTAAATAGTATGGATAAGGATGAAAAGCAGGCAGCCTATGCCGCGGATATTACGTATGGAACAAATAATGAATTTGGTTTCGATTATTTGCGTGATAACATGGTCCTATATAAGGAACAAAAAGTACAACGCCCACTTTTTTATGGAGTGATTGACGAAGTTGACTCGATCTTAATTGACGAAGCCCGTACCCCATTAATTATTTCAGGTTCAGCTGCAAAGTCCGCTGCCCTTTATATTCAAGCCAATGCCTTTGTCCGTATGCTTAAAAGGGATACAGATTATACGTATGATGAAAAGACAAAGGGCGTTATGCTGACGGAAGAAGGGATTAGCAAGGCCGAGAAAGCCTTTGGGATTGAAAACCTCTTTGACATGGCGCACGTTACCTTAAACCATCATATTAACCAGGCTTTAAAAGCGAATGCCAGCATGCACCTTGATGTGGACTATGTTGTTCAAGATGGCGAAATTGTCATCGTTGACCAGTTCACCGGTCGTTTGATGAAGGGCCGCCGTTATAGCGAAGGCTTGCACCAGGCTATTGAGGCAAAAGAAGGTCTCGAAGTCCAAAACGAAAGCATGACGATGGCAACGATTACGTTCCAAAACTACTTCCGGATGTATGAAAAATTGGCCGGAATGACAGGTACCGCGAAGACGGAAGAGGAAGAATTCCGTAACATTTATAATATGAATGTTATCGTCATTCCTACTAACAGACCAATTGCCCGTGATGACCGACCTGATTTAATTTACTCTTCAATTGGTGGTAAATTTAGAGCAGTAGTAGAAGATATTGCGGAGCGTAATAAACAAGGTCAGCCTGTCCTCGTTGGTACAGTAGCTATCGAAACTTCTGAGCTTATTTCAGGGCTTTTATTGAAAAAGGGAATTCGCCACAATGTCTTAAACGCGAAAAACCATGAGCGTGAAGCTGAAATCATTGCTGAAGCAGGTCATCGGGGTGCAGTAACAATTGCGACTAACATGGCCGGTCGTGGTACGGATATTAAGCTTGGCGAAGGGGTAATTGAACTGGGCGGGCTTGCTGTCATTGGGACGGAACGTCATGAAAGCCGACGGATCGATAACCAGCTTCGCGGACGTTCTGGACGTCAAGGGGACCCTGGTATTACACAGTTCTACTTATCGATGGAAGATGAACTGATGCGCCGTTTCGGTTCTGATAATATGAAATCCATGATGGAACGCCTTGGAATGGATGATTCCCAGCCTATCCAAAGTAAAATGGTATCTAGAGCTGTGGAATCTGCGCAAAAACGCGTCGAGGGTAACAACTTTGATGCCCGTAAACAGCTCTTGCAATATGATGATGTTCTTCGCCAACAACGTGAGATCATTTACACCCAGCGTGATGAAGTATTAGAATCTGAAAACCTTCGTGACATTGTTCAGAAGATGATTGTGAACTCCATCGAGCGGAATGTGGATGCCCATGCATCTCGTCATGAGGATGAGGAAGAATGGAATCTTCAAGCCATTGTCGATTATGTGAATGCTACTCTACTACATGAAGGTGACATCGCGGTCGATGACCTTAAGGGGAAAGACCCCGAGGAAATCCGGGATACGATTTTTGCAAAAGTGAAGGAACGTTACGAGGAGAAAGAAGAACTTCTCTTCCCTGAGCAAATGCGCGAATTCGAAAAGGTGGTTACGCTGCGTGCGGTTGACTCCAAGTGGATAGATCACATTGATGCGATGGACCAGCTCCGTCAAGGAATCCATTTACGTGCATACGGACAAATCGACCCGCTTCGTGAATATCAGCATGAAGGCTTTGCGATGTTTGAGACGATGATCCATTCGATTGAAGACGAAGCAGCGACGTATATCATGAAAGCGGAGATCCGCAACAACCTTGAGCGCCAAGAAGTAGCCAAAGGCCAAGCGGTTCATCCAAAAGAAGACGGCGAACCGGTTAAGCAAAAGCCGAAAGTGAAGCAAATTGATGTGGGCCGTAATGATCCATGTATTTGTGGAAGCGGCAAGAAATATAAGAACTGCTGCGGGGCAGGGAAATAACTAGTTTTGTCAGAGCCGGCGATTTGATCGCTGGCTCCTTTTGTTGTTTGAGGGGGGATTATGTGGATATGTTGATAAGTGGTGGGGATTTGTTGATATCTTCTGAAAATTCCGTAGAAATAATGCATAGTTTTGTTGATATCTCTTCTAATTTTGTAGATATCCACAAGGGGATATCTTTTTTATTTGTTTATTTAGAAAAGGCAGCTTGATTTTGTGTGATTTCTCCTCTATGTGACCCATTTATCTGTTCTTTACTCTTTTCGGTCACGTAGACCCTACCCGAGCTCAAAAAAAACGCTGCCCCGTTAAGGAGCAGCGTTTGCTTTTCGTATATTTACTTATTGTGCTTCGATTAAGCCGTAGCGGCCGTCTCTGCGCTTATAAACAACATTGGTACGATGAGAATCTGCATTTGTGAATACATAGAAGCTATGACCTAGCATGTTCATTTGCAGGATGGCTTCTTCACTGTCCATTGGTTTAAGGTCGAAGCGCTTTGTACGAACTAATTCTAATTCGTCTTCGTCTAATTCATGAACTTCTGTGTTTTCAGTAGTTGCAAATGTAACAGGAAAGTCGCCTTTTTCGCGGAATTTACGGTTAACCTTTGTTTTGTGTTTTCGAATTTGGCGCTCTAGTTTGTCAGTAATCAAGTCAATCCCAGCATACATGTCCACATTTGTTTCTTCAGCACGAAGGACTAGTTGCGGCAGTGGGATGGTCACCTCTACTTTAGAAGTTTTATCTTGATTGAATCTTAGATTCACATTTACATTTGCATCTGGTGCTTCTGTAAAATAGCGTTCTAATTTAGCGATTTTCTTTTCAACATACTCTCTAATTGCTGGAGTTACCTCAATGTTTTCACCACGAACGTTATATTTCATTTGTGGATTCCTCCTTTAGTTAAGGCTATGTAATAACATTTCTATTTTACCCTATGATTATCCTGCTAAATCAGAACAAAAAGTTTGTCGATTTATTGACAAAATCAAAGGGAATATAGTGACAATGTTTTGTACAGCCTTTGAAACAGTTTAGTAATTTATTCTAAAATGAATGGTTATTCAAATTCAGTGTAATCTTTAGTGGGACAAATTTCCAGCGAAATGCTCACAGAATAGGTTAAATGGATGTTATACGAATAGGAGGATTTCTAGAATGGAGCAAGAGGAAAGAAAATTACTGGCCTGGCATGAGACGTTGGAATTGCACGAAATGGTTGCTTTTCAATCAGTTGGGCTAATGAAACTGAAAATGTCGATCAAGAAAATTACTGATTCTGAGCTAAAGGAACTTTATAGAAAATGTATTCATGAACTAGAGGGTAATCTTAGAGCTTTACTTAAGTTTTATCCATCTGCCGCGGGTACTCATGCTAGGGACGATGAAGATGTGCGCGAGGATGCAGGCTTTTTTGCCGGTGATTTGCTGGGACTTTCAAAAGCTTTGGTGAGAAATCTTTCTGTCGCGATTACAGAAACGGCGACACCTGCGTTACGAAAAACATTTACCAATCAACTGCTTGGGGCGATTCATGGACATGAGCGCATTTTTAATTATATGCACAAGCATGGTTATTATCCTTCCTATGATTTAGGTCGGTTGCTTGGCCATGACATTGAAAATGCACAAAAGGCGTTAAAGATGGGATTTTAATGTTATAGGGGCGGGCGGGTCCCTGTCTGGGGTCCCCCCTTAACTCCATCCCTGGTTGCGCACCGATTGGGAGATGCGCATGTAAGCTAACGAGCAAGTGTCAGTGATTGAATGCTCGCAGCACCGGCTGCTTTTAAAAGTTTTGCTGCATGCCGTAGTGTTGAGCCAGTTGTATAGATATCATCAATCAGGATGACCTTTTTTCCTGCTAAGTCAACATTAGGGTTGACCTGAAAGACCTGTGAGAGATGAATCCGCTCGGACCTAGATTTTTTAGATTGCTTTTCTGAATGGATTCGGCTGAGCACATTTTCGGGATGATAGCCTGCTTCTGCAAGGATGGCGGCTGCCTGGTTAAACCCCCGCTCATATAGCCGCTCTTTACTTAAGGGAATAGGTATAAATAGGTCGGGAGCGATCTCTGTCAACTTCTGCCTGAGCAATTCCGAAAAGATTCTCGCTAGTACATAATCGCCGCGAAATTTAAATTTTGCGATCACCTCTTTTAAAAAATCATTGTAGAGGAACAGGGAATGGTTCCTCTCAAGGTATCCCTGCCATTCGGGATCTTCCTCCCATCGGAAACAATCATGGCACAAATCACCTCTACGAAACTTCATATCTATGTTGCCAAATGGCCTGCTGCAGATTCGGCATTGATCGCCTTCAACTCTTTCTAACTTCCCTTCACAGGCTTGGCAAATAAGCTGTTCTTTATCTACGGAGAAAATGGCTCTCCAGCCAATGCTTGGCAGGATTACTTCGTGGCAGTTTAGACAGCGGTTTTGGATAGGGAATTTCATTTTTAATGCTCCTCTCTCTTTTTATTGATTGAGCAAGCCCCTTTTAATACCTTCTCGGTTCATCGAGACGATTTGCTTTCTTGCCTTTAACATCTCTTCGGTTTTTCCATAATGAAAATAGGTCACCACCCCATCAGGATGTTCCTTACTCCTCCCTGCTCTTCCGGCAATTTGGACGAGGGCACTTTCTGTAAAAATGGCATCTTCGGACCCAACTACGGCTACATCAATGTTGGGAAAAGTTACTCCTCGCTCAAGAATAGTTGTCGTTAACAGTAAAGGAATTCCTTTGGATCGCATTTTTTGCACCTTTTCTTTGCGGTCAGGGTCTTCGGCATGGACAGCTTCTATAGTTGTATCAAATTGGCGCAGGATGGGGAGGGCTTTTTCCATCAAAGGGATATGCGGAAAGAAGACTAAGGCTTGTTTGTTTGCTTGAATCCGCGTCGAAATCCAGCGGAGGACATTCGGTGGCAATTTATTTTTTTGCAACTGCTTTTGCCAGTTGCCACACCATACAAATTCGGGGACCGGGAGCGGATGGCGATGGAAACGAGCGGGGATCGTGGTGAATGCTCGTTTCCCTGTACGGCATTCCCTTTGCCACTTTTCATTGGGCGTGGCGGTTAGGTAAATCATTGCCGATGATAGCTTTCTCGCCTGAATGGCGGCATACTGGAGAGATTCCTCAACAGTATAAGGAAAGGCATCGACTTCGTCTAAAATGATCGTATCAAAGGCATGGTAGAAGCGGAGCAACTGGTGGGTTGTCGCAATCGTGAGCGGAGCATAGAGATGACGGTCCTCGCTTCCGCCGTAAAGAGAAGCAACTTTTATTTCCGGGAAGGCGGCTTTTAGTCTAGGAGTGAGCTCTAAGACGACATCCGTTCGCGGTGTGGCAATACAGATTCTTTTTTTAGCAGCAAGTGCGGCTTCAATTCCAGCGAATAGGACCTCAGTTTTCCCTGCCCCGCAAACGGCCCAAACTAAGTGCTCCTGATTTTGTTGAATGGCTTCAATTACATGCTCTGATGCTTCTTGCTGTCCTTGTGAGAGTGTCCCCTGCCATTGTTTGATTTTTGCAGGGAGATGGGTGTCAGGCACCGGGCCATTCCAGCCGATGAGTGGCGTGCATTCGCTAATTCTTCCCATTATGATGCAATGGCGGCAATAGAGACAGGTTTCGCCACATCGTAAGCATGGGTAAGATGCAAAATGCTGTGGGGCCTTATTTCCGCACCGGGAGCATATGGGCTTTTTTCCGTTGTACTCGATTCCTTTCCGGTAGGTGACATAGCCATTTTCATAATGTGCTTGCACTTCTTCTAATGGAATTGGGATATCTTCTAAGAGGAGTTGTTTGCCTGTGAGAAGCTCCTGAAGATCAGGATTGTATTGGAAGTTTGGATTTAGATGCGGCTGCGGGATGCTGGCGATGTGCGTAATTTGGAGTGAATCAACGTCCTTGATGCTAGGAATCAGGAGTTTATTTTTTATAACAAAACGCACGAGGACACCTCCTCTGGAGTCAGATAATAGAGTCGATCTTTTGTTTTACCTGTTGTTTGCAGGTTTAATTTATGAACAACTTTTTGAGTGGTATTAGGGGATGGGAGATGTAAATAGTTTCTCAATTCTAGATTGGTCATCGTTGACTTGTATAGGTAGAAATAGTGACTGAGGCTTTTTAGGATGGCATCTTTTGAAGAGGTTTGACAGGCGGGACAAATCCATTTTCCTCTTTTGAAATTCATTGGGATATAGTTACATTTATCATCTGGACAACAAACTCCGCTCCGGATATCTTTTTCGGTAAGATTGTATTCTTTTAAGATATCAATTGGTTTTGGACTGTGTTGACTTAAGAGCAATTTTCCGATCTTAGTCAAGGTATCGGTATCTACCCTTTCTTGATGATTTCGTTGTTCCATTGATTCGATTTTATTAAAAAGGTCTCTTCCCTTGCATACTTTACTAAAATCTGTTTTGTCTCCGGAGTTAGTTTTCAAGACCGTACTGGTACTTTTGAAAAAAACAAGGGTGTCTACCGGGAGAAGATTGCAGCCGTTTTTGACCAGCCAATTGCGTAAGAGGGATTGCAGTCGTTGGCATTGAACACGCGGGTCCTCGAATGATTCTTCAGTTCCATCATCATGGGTACGAATTAGCTGCTTGAAGACATTATCAAAAGTTAATGTGCCTGCGATGTTTTTTGCTTCGATGATTAGGATGTAGTTTTGTGAGAGGAGAAGTGTGTCGATTTGAAAGTGTATGCCATTGTATTTTAATTGGAGGTCATGGAAGAAAAGGTATTTATCATGTGGAAGTTCTTTAACGTAGTTTGCTAAGGCAATTTCGCCCCAGTAACCTGCCCATCGTTTGGCGAGATCTTTTTCAATTTCTTGATATTTGCTGTGACCGAGTATTAGTCTTATTTTTAAGATTTGGGTTAAGAATAGTCTTTGCGGAGGGGTTAATTTTTTCATGATCAATTCATTCGTCAGCTCCTTATTCTTTTTTGGAAGATTTCTTCAAAAAATGGAGAAATTCCTGCTAATTTGTCGAAGGTTTTTATATTTTTTGTGGATATGTGACGGTCTGGTGTCTTTACAATTGTTGCTAGGGGATTCCGCCAACTTTTGAAGTTATTCCGCCAAACCCCTTTTATTTACCTTTTTTAATATCTCGAGCCAAACCTCTGGTCATTTACGGCTTGGCTCATCGATTCCGCCAACTTGAGCCGGGATTCCGCCAACTATTGGAGTTATTCCGCCAATCTTCGTCCAGATTCCGCCGACTTCACAACCTTTTCCGCCGATTCCTCTGATGATTCCGCCAAACCCCTATTTTCCCACCAACCGCTTAAAATTAAAAACCATTCCGGCCGAAAGGACGGAATGGTAACTCACTTACTTTTCTAATTTTTTCATCCAGCCTAGGCCCATGGATCCTTCGCCGAGGTGGGTACCGATCACTGCACCGAAGTAGCCTATCGAGAATTCAACGTTTGGATACCTGGCAGCCAGTTCATCGCGCCACTCTTTGGCGGCTTCTTCGCGATTGGCATGAATAATGACGGCTTGATATTCGCTGCCACCTGACACATCCTCACTTAGCAAATCGACCATTCGATTCATTGCTTTTTTCCGGGTGCGGATCTTTTCAAACGGAACAATCACCTTGTTGTCAAAATGAAGCAATGGTTTGACCTGGAGGAGGCTCCCGATAAAAGCCTGAGCACTTGAAAGGCGGCCGCCTCGCTGCAGGTGCTGTAAATCATCTACCATGAAATAGGCACGAGCCGTTTTTTTCAATTCTTCTAAGCGGTCCATAATGGAAGCAGCGTCCTTGCCTCGGGATGCCAGCTTTGCTGCCTCGATCGCGTAAAAGCCTTGAACCATGCAGCTGATTTCTGAATCAAATGGGTAAACGACGATGCCTTCAACCATCGTACTCGCTGCGTTAGCCCCTTGGAAAGTGCCGCTGATCCCACTTGATAGGTGAACACAGATGACGGCATCATATTCCTTTGAAAGGTTTTCAAATAGCTCGACAAATTGGCCAATTGGCGGCTGAGAGGTAGTCGGCAGCGCTTTTGTCTTCACCTCATCATAAAACTGACTCCAAGATATATCAATTTCTTCCTGGTAAACCTCGTTACCGAAGATGACATGTAACGGGATCATATGTATATTCCATTTATCACGTACATCCTTTGGGATATACGCAGTACTATCCGTGACAACGGCTGTCTTCATAAAAACTATCATCCTTATCTATATAACCACTATATTGATTTTACTATTTTATATGAAATAGAGCTAAATTGCATTACTTCGCAAAAAAAACAAAAAGAGCATACCGTGAAGTATGCCCTTTACTATTTTATTAAATCTTACTTTACTTCAACCCAGCCATTTTTAATCGCAACAACCACTGCTTGGGTACGGTCGTTAACGTTCATTTTTTGTAAAATGTTTGAGACATGGTTTTTGACTGTTTTTTCACTGATGAATAAAGCTTCGCCGATACCACGGTTGCTTTTTCCATCGGCAAGCATTTGGAGTACTTCGCACTCGCGGCGTGTCAATAAATGCAATGGACGGCGAATTTCCATTGTTGGCATATAGCCTCCGCCGCCACGGGCCACACCCGCAGCAAGCTTGCGATATTCGTTCACCAAATTATGTGTAACCTTTGGATGTAGATAGGAACCGCCATCCGCCACAACACGCACTGCTTCAATCAGGGCATCGGCATCCATTTCTTTTAATAGATAACCTTGTGCACCCGTCTGTAAAGCATGGGTCACATAGTTTTCATCATCATGTATGGATAAGATAATAATTTTCGTTTTCGGATATTTTTCAACCAACTCACGAGTTGCTTCGATCCCGTTCTTTTGCGGCATGTTAATATCCATGATGACAACGTCGGGTTGGAATTCTTCTACTAATCTTAGTGCTTCACAGCCATCATCGCCTTCAGCCACAACTTGGAACGATTTTTCAAACTCTAGTATTCTCTTAACGCCTTCTCTAAATAGTTGGTGATCGTCTATAATGACAATTTTTGTAATCAATTGGTACGCCCCCTAATCCTTCTAATTTCGAAATTTTTCTCCATTGGCGGTAGGTTCATTTGTTTTTTAGTTAATTAGTGGAACTCGAATGAGTACTGCGGTTCCCTTGCCTATTTTTGAATCAAAGGTAATTTCGCCTTCAAGCAGGTCGACACGCTCGCGTATCCCTATCATGCCAAATGACTCAGGTTTCTTTTGCGTGATATCAAAACCGACCCCATTGTCCTTGATCAAGACGGTAACTGAGGCATTGGTTATTTCTAATCGAACTTTGATTTCACAAGCATTTGCATGCTTCAGTGCATTTTGCACCGATTCCTGGATCATCCGGAAGAGCGCGACTTCATACTTAGTAGGAAGCCGGCGTTCTAGGCCTATATTCACAAACTCGATTTTCGAATGGTTATGATATTCTTCGATTGTTTGTAAGTATTTTCTGAGGGTAGGGACAAGACCTAAATCATCCAATGCCATCGGACGAAGGTCATAAATAATGCGCCGGACCTCATAAAGTGCCGATCGGACCATTTTTTTAAAGCTTTTGACCTCAGAAAAAGCCTCATCCGCGCCCTTTTCCCTATAAACACGTTCGATTAAGTCGGAGCGCATGATGACATTGGCAAGCATTTGGGCGGGACCATCGTGAATCTCCCTTGAAAGCCGCTTGCGTTCCTCTTCCTGTGCTTCAATTATCTTTAAGCCAAAATCTTGTTTGGCTTTCGCATGTTCTAGGACTTTACCAACCTGTTTTAAATCACTCGTCAAGTAATTCATCACGACGGAAATTTGCGAAATAAGCTGGTCGGCACGATCAATTGTTTCATCTAATCCTACTAGACGGTTTTCAAGGTCTGCCCGTTTATCCAAAAGCTGCTTTTTGTACTGCCAATTAATCGAAAGATCCATTTGCAGTTGATGGGCCTTTTCGTAGGCATCACGGACCTCTTCTTCAGAGTAATTTTTAAAATTCATACTGACTTCTGACAGCATACTCCGCGCCTCGAGGACTTGTTTCTCGAGCTTCTCGCCTTCTTTTATGAGTTTGCTCATCATTTTCTTGATATTGTCTAATTCATTGATCATATTTTCGTAATCTTGACGGCATTGCTCGCCTATCTGGAAGATGTCGGTTTTGCTGCAAGTAACAGTTTCAATCATTTCTTCACGAATTTCATCAATTGATTTCATATTAATCTGCTTAAGCTTCATACACATTCCTCCGATAAGAAAAGCAATAAGCGCCTGGACGCTAAGCTAAACAATAATCTAATTTCAGTGAATGATATTTTATTATCTTTGGATTTCAAAATTCATCATACTACCTTTTAACATATTTTACCTTGAATTTTATCAATATGCGAATATGAACTTACATTGTATCCTTAATTTCAGTAAAAAAGTAGTATAATGGTAGTATCTCTTTTTGTCTATAAAAATAGGTTTTCACTACCTTTATCTTTTTTATTATAACACGGAAACTTTACTGCCATATTAAAGTTATATTACACCAATATGATATTAAGGAAGGAGTGCGCAATATGTTGCCTCGTTACCATACAGTAAAACAAACTGGTGAACATGAAATTATTATTCAAAAATCAAGATTTATTGCCCACATCAAAAGAACCGAATCGGAAGCGGAAGCCCAGGAATTCGTTCAAACATTGAAGAAAAAATATTGGGATGCCACGCATAACTGTTCTGCCTATCTGATTGGCGAGCACGATCAAATTCAGAAAGCCAATGATGACGGCGAACCAAGTGGTACAGCCGGCGTTCCAATCCTTGAAGTTTTGAAAAAAAGAAAGCTGAAGGATACAGTTGTGGTCGTTACCCGCTATTTTGGCGGGATTAAATTAGGTGCAGGCGGTTTAATTCGTGCCTATGGGAAAGCCACGTCGGAAGGCCTGGATGCAGTTGGGATTGTCGAAAGAAGGCTAATGCGGGTCTGCCATGTAAAAATTGATTATTCTTGGCTTGGCAAGATTGAAAATGAATTGCGGTCGTCCATCTATATCCTTAAAAATATCCAGTACCAGGAGAATGTCGAAATTGAAGTATTTGTCGAAGAAGAGAACCAACCGGCTTTCTCAGAATGGATGATTGAAATGACAAATGGACAAGCCGATATTACTGCTGGAGAAGTTACCTATCTTGAGTCAGATAACTAGGAAATTTCTTTCCTCTCTACCTATTGAGAATAGTAATAATATTGTAAAGAAAATTTCATTTTACCAATCTCAATAAATATTATAAAATAGAGTAGATTTTCAACAAAAATTGACAATTTTCTATTTAAACTACTAGGAGGCAATCTATGTCTATCAATAGACAAGTGTATAAAAATAATAACAAGGGTAAGGTAAAGAGAAGACTAAGACGAAAACGAATCTTCCTATGGATCGTAATGCCCCTTCTACTATTAATAATAGGCGCAACAGCTTACGGCGGATTTTTGTATAATAAGGCTGAATCAGTGATGAATAAATCCTACAAGCCAATTGATCGTGATACCAAAGCGAAGGCCAATGTAAAACTTGAAAATACATCGATACTATTTATTGGTGTCGATGATAGTGAAAAGAGAAAATCAAATGGGCGATCTCGTTCAGATGCCTTGATGCTGGCTACTTTTAATAAGAAAGAAAAATCTATTAAGCTATTGAGTATCCCGCGTGATTCATATGTTCACATCCCTGAGAAGGATATTTATACAAAAATTACTCATGCCCATGCTTATGGCGGCGTGAAACTTACGCTTGAAACAGTAGAAGAATTGCTTGATGTACCAGTCGATTATTATGTTAAAATGAATTTTAACGCCTTTATTGACGTTATTAATGCGCTAGATGGTGTGAAAGTAGACGTTCCATTCACATTTTCTGAACAAGATTCCCAGGACCATGCGAAAGCAATCACCTTGAAAAAAGGCGTACAAGAATTAGATGGTGAACAAGCTCTTGCGTTTGCACGGACAAGGAAAATGGATAGTGATATTCAAAGAGGACAGCGCCAGCAGCAGATCTTTAAAGCCATCCTCTCAAAAGGATCATCCATAAAGTCTATTTCTAATTACACAGACGTGATGGAAGCTGTTGGAAAGAATATGTCAACAGACTTAACGTTTGACCAAATGAAATCGTTTATTAGCTATATCCAGGCTGGTAGTGGAATCGATGTTGAATCACTATCACTAAAAGGGTCCGATTCATATATTGATCGTGTTTACTATTATCAGCTTGATGAAACGGCCCTAGAGGAAACAAAATCAACACTTAAGACACACCTTAACAGAACAAATACAGCAAGTGCAACGAAAGTTGAATAAGAAGCAACCCGGATCAGATAGTATCCGGGTTCTTTTTTTACATAAATATCAAATAAAAGAAAACAATAAAAGGGTAAATCACAACGCCTTCCTCTGTTGTGATTTACCCTTTTATTATCTATTTTTGTTCAGAATCCCCATGATTCGAAGGAGCGGCCGGTAATTCTTATTGATTAAACCAATCGTTTCAACAAATAATTCAATGGCCAGCACGATAATGGTAATGATTAAGATCGAGCCCCATACGGTTGTAATCGTAAAAATAAAGGCTGCGAGGCCAAACATGGCGCTCATAGCATAAATTAACAAAACCGTTTCTCGATGCGTAAAACCTAATTCTAGTAAACAATGATGTAAATGGGACTTATCTGGTGCGGATAATGATTTCTTATTGTAAATACGACGAATGATAGCAAAAAAAGTATCTGAAATCGGAACACCTAAAATAATAATTGGAACAATAAACGAGATCAAGGCAACATTTTTAAAACCGAGTAAGGCTAGAACTGAGATCATGTAGCCAAGGAAGAGTGCCCCAGAATCTCCCATAAAAATTTTTGCCGGATGGAAATTATATAGTAGAAAGCCTAACGTACTCGCAAGCAGGATTGTCCCCATGGCAACTACATAACCGTTTCCCATTACAATCGCCATCCCGGAAATAGTGATAAAGGCGATCGAGGAAACACCAGCTGCCAATCCATCAAGTCCATCGATTAAATTGATTGCATTGGTAACGCCAACAATCCAGATGACTGTAATTGGAATACTAAAGATACCAAATTCTAAGGTCCCATTAAACGGTAAGTTAATAAATTCTACTTCCACCCCGCCCCACATCACAACGATCAGGGCAGAAACAATTTGTAAGGTAAATTTTATTTTGGCCGATAATTCAAAGATATCATCTAAAATACCGGTAGCTAGTATGATTAAACCACCAGCAACAATAGCTGCATGGTAGGGACTGCTTGGGTGCAGGATTAAAAGACCGAAGAGAAAACTGATATAAATCGCCAGTCCGCCTAAACGAGGCATAATCTTAACATGTACCTTACGCTGATTAGGACTGTCCGTTGCTCCTAATCTAAAAGCCAATTTTTTTACGATTGGAGTGATTAATACGGAGCATAAAAAACATAATATTAAGGTCAGATATAACATGAAGACCCTCCCTATGAATATAATGCCCCATTAATAAATTTTAGAAACAGGCACATATTTCTAAGTACACAACGAACATATTATAGCACATATTTTTTACTTTGGTATATTTTGTTGAATTGTCGGAAAATTCACTCTCAATTAGCTAGCGTTACTAGGATTTATTAGTAACGATCCAACACCATGTAAGACGATTGGTTACTCTAAAAAGTTACATTTATTTTAGAATAATCGCTTATTTGGTGAACTTTAATTGGAAGATTTCCAGTAAAAACCGGGGGATGGCTAACATTCTCCTCCACCTCGACGGCTGCGAAATCAAGCGATAAAACCATTCGAGGTTCATTTTTTGCCAGAAACGAGGGGCACGCTGGACCTCTCCAGCGAGGACATCGATGCTGCCGCCAACTCCCATACATACTCCTTTTGGAAATTGATCCAGATTCCTTGCGATCCATTGTTCTTGTTTAGGGAACCCTAATGCCACGAAAATCAAATCAGGGCTTGAGGCTTTAATCTCAGCAGTGATCGGATTGTTCTCCCAATCAAAAAAGCCATGATGACTGCCCACTATTTGAACATGCGGAAATTGACTGTTGATATTAGCCACAGCTTTTTGATTGGTCTCTTTGCGCCCGCCCAATAGATAAATTTTCAACTTATTCTCGTTCCCAAGTTCCAGTAGACGGATCATTAAATCATAACCTGCGACCCTTTCCTTAATCGGGGTGTTTAATATTTTTGACGCTAGAATAATCCCATAACCATCAGGAACCACCATGTCGGCCGATTGAATGATTTTTTTATAGTCGGGATGTTCATGAGCGTACATGACAATTTCCGGGTTGGCTGTGACAATGAAAGCTTTGCGATTACTTTTTATCATTTCATTAAGAATGTTAACTACTTCATTAAATTGTTTATTGATAAAATTAATACCTAATATATCGACGGTGTTGTTCTGCATGGTTTTTATCCTTTAGTATTTTTTCATATTTATAAAAAAAGGCTCAAAAAAATGGATCTAGCCAATTATTTTTGAGCCTCTTTTTATTATCTAGCTGTATTTAATACTAATCTGCTCTGCTTTTCTAAGGCTGTTTCTCTAAACTTTCGCTGTTCCTCTTTAGACATGGCCTTAAATTCTTTGAGAAACGCTTCATATTGCGGAACCACTTCTGCAGTCGTCCCATACGCTTTGATTTGACCAAATTCTAACCATAAAGCTTTTTGGCAAAAATCTTTAATCTGGCCAATCGCATGGCTTACAAAAAAGATGGTTTTGCCTTTCTCTTTAAAGCTGTACATTTTTTTCTTTGATTTTTCTGCAAATGCTTGGTCCCCAACGGAGAGCGCCTCGTCGATAATTAATATATCGGGATCCACTGTCACGGAGATGGCAAAACCAAGCTTTGATTTCATACCACTTGAATAGGTTTTTACAGGCTGATCAATAAACCTTCCTAGTTCGGAGAAATCAATAATTTCGGGTTCGAGCTCCCGGATTTCTTTTTTACTAAAACCGAGCATTAAACATTTCAGTTCAATATTTTCTCGACCCGTTAAATTATTGTTTAACCCAGAGGCAATCGCAATTAAAGATGTTTGTCCAATCGTTTCGACCTTTCCATTTGTAGGTGGAACTACGCCTGCAATAATGTTGGATAGAGTCGATTTTCCGGAGCCATTTACACCAATTAAACCAATCACATCGCCTTGTTCAGCGGTGAAACTTATATTTTGCAACGCGTAGAAATCATCACCATAGCCATTGGGCAAAATGATATCAAGAAGCTTATCAGATGTTCTATTATACAATTTATATTTCTTTGATACATTATCAATAATAACTGTTTTAGTCATTTTTTCCACTTCCACTTTACAAGTAGTCTACAAATCGATTTCGAAATTTCAAGTGCAGTGCGGAGCCTATAAATAACAACACGAAAACAAGTCCCCAAAAGTAGGCGGTATATTTAATGTGTTCAATTAGATACCAGCTATGCCCTAACAGAGCAGCGCGATAACCTTCAGCAATATAGTATAATGGATTAAACTTCATTACGCTTTGAACGATATGTGGAAGTCTTTCAGGCGTCCATAATAATGGTGTCAGATAAAGCAGCATTCTGACAATCGCTTGGACAATCATTTGTACATCCCGTACAATTGTCGCTAAGGTAGAGGTAATTAATGAAATAGCTACCAGTAGAATAATGGTGGCAAACATATAATAAGGTAACGACAAATAATAGATCGATATAGGATAGCCTGTAAATTGAAAGATAACCACAATGACTCCAACTAACATGAGATGCTGATAAAATTTCGATATAATGACATAAGTTGGAATAACACTCATCGGAAAGCTCATTTTTGCGATTAAGGCGATCCTCGTATAGATCGACTTTGATGCGTCCAATATTGCTGGATTAACAAAGAACCAAACTAAAATACCCGCCAGCATCCAATAGAAATACGGAATCCCCTCTACTGCACGTCCACCACGGATACCATAACCGAATACAAAATAATAGATACCTATTTGAATCATGGGATTGATTAATTCCCATAATATCCCTAAATAATGACTGTTATTTGCACTTTTTAATTCAAAAAGGGATAATCTTCTGATGAGATAAAAACTGCTAATCTGTTCCCTTATGACCTTAAACATTGACATCGTGTGTTTGATCCTTCCTAAACGATTTAATTGGGGATATAAGATAAGACCTTTTCATAAAATGAATCATTCCCCCTCAAAGACCATAACATTTTACCATAAAAAAAGGATAAATTCTAACTCAATTAGACATATGTAGTTAGTTTGAGTTCTTATCCCTTTGATACGAGTCGCTTTGTGATTCTTTAAAAATGTAATCTACGAGCTTCTGGCTGGATATCCCGTTTGAATATTTATTCCAAATGTCAGAAAAACTGGTAACCTTCTGATAATCAAATAAGTTATCTTTAATAATCGTAATGATTTCATCCGTATGTTTCGTTATCGGACCTGGAACGGTCTCTTCAAAATCCTCCCACAATCCTCTTTCCACTTTGTATTGTTCAATATCATAAGTAAAAAAGATCATGGGTTTATTTAATAATGAAAACTCATATGGTATGGAAGAATAATCTGTAATCAGCAAGTCAGTGATAAGCAACAGTTCATTAGCATCATAACGTGAGGATGAATAATCATAAACAAAATTAGAATATAATTCATTGTTTTCCAATGAACTTTTTATCGCAGGATGGAAACGGAGCAACAAAACATATTCATCACTGAGCTCCTGATACATTTTTTCTAAATCCAATTTTAATTCAAATTGATCTAATTGATGATCCCTGTATGTTGGGGCATACAAGATCACCTTTTTGGATGTTAATTCAGGATTCTCATCTAATAATTTAGAAATAATTGCTTTATGTTTGTTCTCATCAAAAAAAAAGTCAGTTCTCGGTATTCCTGTTCGAAGAATGTTTTGATCCTTTAGGGCAAATACCTGTTTAAAAATATCAGCCATTTTGTCTGACCCAACAACAACCTTATGAAATTTTTCGTAAACTCGTAGAAATCGCTTATGAGCCCTATTACTACGATTGACATTGGACTCATCCTCCAGTCCAAACTTTTTAATCGCACCTGCTGCGTGCCAAAGCTGGATACATTCCACACCCGTTTTAAAATTAGTTGAAGCCAAAACCCCAAAATAGTTATCAATAATAATTTTTTTGGAAGTAGCGAGGTGATAGATGGAACGCAATAGATCGATAAACGATGTTTCAAATGGAATGACAGGAAGAGCAGGATATTTCTTAAAAAGTGAAAGTGAAGAACCCTTACATAAAAAGACAATTTCTTGTTGGATATTCTGGTGAAGAATTTCCTCGTACACATATTTGGCATTATCCCCAAAGGAAACCAGAAAGGTGACCTTATTTTTTAATGGGAATGCCTTACAAATCATAAAAAAGCACTTAAATATAAACAAATAAATGGATATGACAATTTCTCTAATCATTTTTCACATAATTTAAATCGGATTTAATTTTGGAGGTTGAGATACCGGTAGTTCTTGGCAAATAAACCACTTCACAATACCTTTTTAGAAAATCAAAATGACCTTTCCAATCATCACCCATTACAAAGACATCAATATTATGGTCAATTACGTCCTGGATCTTTTGTTCCCAGCAGGATTCCGGAATGACGTGGTCAACATAGCGAATCGACTCCAAAATTAATTGTCGGTCCTGATAACTATAGTAGGCTTTTTTATTCTTTTCGATATTAAATTCATCTGTTGATAGACCAACGATTAGAAAATCTCCTAATTCCTTAGATTTTCTTAATATATTGATATGACCAACATGGAGCAAATCAAAAGTCCCGTACGTTAATACCTTTTTCATTCTTTTCAACTCCTCACCGAGTTTTCATTGCAGCGTTTATTCACCACCTGAAAACTCTTGCAGAAAAACAATCCATTTCCCATTATATATCCCACTAGTTTTTATTTCAAACACTAGTGAAAGGATTCACGTTCGGTCTATGTAAAAATAAAACCATGATAGTTACTATCATGGTTTTATTAGTATATCCACAAATCTTTTTGCAGATTCTCCGTCAAGATCATCGAAGAATCGATGTTTAAAGCTTTCAATCTTTTTAAAATCAAACTGGTTTTCTTTCACCGTTTTGATAACCTCATCAGTAGTTTTTACAATTGGCCCTGGAACAAAGTCAGAGTATTCATAGTAAAAACCACGATCTTCGAGATACTCATCAAGGTCATATGCAAAGAAAATCATTGGTCGTTCCAATAAAGAGAATTCAAAAACTAAAGATGAATAATCACTAATTAAGATATCCGTATTGATTAATACATTATTTATTTCATTCGAACTCATATTTATAACAAAGTCTGCTGCTTCCTCTGGTATTTGAACTTTTTTGGTAACAGATGGATGAAGCTTTAATATCAGTACATATTCATCTGAAAGTTCTTCAGCCATTTTTACTAAATCCAATTTAATATTAAAATTAGCCCGCTTACCTGGACCACCTCTAAACGTGGGTGCATAAGTAATCACTTTTTTATTTTTAAGTTGTGGATAGGTTCCCAGATATCGCTGGTGAACGAATTCCATTAATTCCTTATCAAAAAAGACATCTGTTCGCGGCAATCCTAATGGGTAAATATTTTCTTCCGGCACTTCAAATGCCTCAGCATAGTGAGGAATAATCTCTTTACTTGTAACTACGGCTTTTGTGTAAATTTGATGAGCACTTCGTTCAAACTGGGTGGAATTACTTTCACGATACCCTACGGCACTATGGCCAAATTTCTTAAAAGCGCCAGCTGCATGCCAAGTTTGAATCACTTCCGTTTGCTTGCGCACACGAAGCTTATATAATGGACGATAATAATCATCTAAGATTAAATAACGGGAAGTCGCGATATCATAATACAGTCTACAGAAATCCCTGAAATTTCGCTTTTTCTTGAAATGACCTCTAATTTTGTAATCTGGGCGCTGATTAATTAATTCATCATAAATATGCTCAAATGAATCCGTTAATCTCGGAAATTTGTTGGTCGCCATCGTAATTTTCTTTTGTACAGGCAGGGTGCTAAAAAATGGAAAAGCCACCCGCCGAACAAGAGCTGTTTTCACCTTGGATTTTATTTTTTTTGATTTTACTTTAACTAGATAGAAAAAGATCGGGGAAAGATTATTTCTTTTCCATGCTTTCTTAACCGCCATGAACACTTTTTGTTTTTTCGAAGTCTCTAATGCATGTAAAGAACCGGGATCCAGTTTTGAGAAACAAACCTTTAGCCATTGTAGATACAGTTTTTTGGCAGCTGGACTTACCAGTTTATAGCGATCTGCAATTTCATAGGTCATCACTCTATGTAACGATGGAATCTGATTAAATAAATGATAATCTAAAGTTTTCACCCACTCCAAAACCAGGGTAAAGGATTCTACTTGAGTTTTTTGATCCTTGCTTACAAGCGCACTTCGAATAGCAGGCCAAATGTCTGCTGAAATAATTCTGGTATAATAACTTTTCTTTAAAGCAAATCGGGTATGTTGATTTGAAATATATTTATCCCATAATTGATCGGAAATACGTAAACTTTTAAAAATATCGGTTAAAACCTTTACTGAATTCACGCGCACAGTTTGTGATAAGGATAAATTCTCCTCCGCTTCCCTCGACCGATATTTATAAATGATTTTATCAACTGTATATATTTTATTTGCCTTCATATAGGCTTCAATCACAAATGGCTGATCCTCGGTTACATGAATATCTGCAGGAAACCGTATTCCTGTAACGATTTTAGAATGGTAAAGCTTATTGCACGGTCCCAATGAGAATAGTAACCCTGGATTGGAGACGAGGCTCTTTTCACCTGGAATGTATACACCATTATTCACGTGACTAGCGATAAACCATGTTTCTGTACTATTAAAGCTTAAAGAAGTTCCTAAAACGATATCTGCCTTTTCTTTTAACGCACTATTATACATGGTTTCTAAGGCATCTAGTGGTAAGAGGTCATCTGAATCAACAAAACTAATGAATTCACCTCTTGCTACTTCTAAACCATTATTCCGTGCTACCCCTGGTCCTGAATTTTCTTGTTTTATAAAAACAATATTTCTGTATTTATTTGCATATTCTTCAACGATTTCTGGACTTCGATCACTTGATCCGTCATCAACCATAATAATTTCAATGTGATCTAACGTCTGGTTGACAAGAGACTCCAATGTCTCCGTAATATATTCTTCCACATTAAAAACTGGGGTAATAATACTTACCTTTACATCTTCTAATTCAGGATGAATGATATATTGAAGTTTACTCATATAATATCTCCTCTGTTGTAAAAAAAACAAAGCACCATTTTTTGAAACGCTCATCTTTTTTAACTATTATTTACATCATTTTCCTCTTTTATTATTAAATAAAAGAATACGGATAAAATTCGATTCTATTTGGAATCTGCATCTACGATGAGTTGGTCTACTACACGATCGCTTGATTTCCCATCCGTATGATCAAAAAAGTAATCAACAAATGTCTCGATTTTTTCCATTTTGAAGTCTTTATTTTGAATGGTTTCAATTAATTCATCTAATGTCCTTGCTAAAGGGCCAGGGATAAATGAATCATATTTATAATAAAAATCTCGTGTTGCTATATATTCCTCTACATCTGGAGAATAGAAAATCATCGGTTTATTTAATAATGCAAACTCAAAGCAAACAGAGGAGTAATCGGTTATTAATAGATCTGAGATAAATAATAAATCATTAATTTCCCGATAATGTGAAATGTCGTAGAAAAAATCTTTATATTCTTCAGGGATTTGCCAATAGTCTTTTACAAATGGATGCATTTTAAATAGAAAAACATACTCATCATGTAAGGCATGATAAAGTTTATCTAAATGAAGATAATCCTTCGGATAATAGGCAGACTGCTGGCCGTCCCCTCGAAAGGTCGGTGCAAACATAATGACTTTTTTTTCAGATAAAAAGGGATACTTTCTGTATAATTCTTCTTTAACCTTCACTTGGTAAGCTTGATCAAAAAAGACATCCGTTCTTGGTATCCCAGTTGCAAAGACTCGATTTTCACTAATCCCAAAGCCTTCAGCATAATGCTTTGCCACACTCTTCGAACTGACGATTACCTTCGTGTAATTGCGGTGATTCAAAGAATAAGGGTCTGGACCGCCTGGAAGACCTACACGGCTGTATCCAAAGGTTTTAAACGCACCGACTGCATGCCATAACTGGATAAGATCGGCATCTTTCCGTAACTTTAATGGATAGACCATCGGATAAAAGTCATCCAACAAAATAAATTTTGCCGTTGCCAGATGAAAAGCTAAACGAACCATTTCCCAATAGGTTTTATAAGCACGCGTACTCTCTTTTAAAAAAAAATGGTATCGGTAATTTACATTTTTTCTTTTTAATGTCTGATATACAAATTCAAAGTTACCGCTTAAATCGGTTCGGCTATCTGATGCAAATAATATTTTTTTTTTATTTAACGGAAATAGGCAAAAAAGTAGGTAAAGCAATCGAAACATAACTTTACGGAAAAAACGGTAAACAAGACTAAATTGAGAGCTGTTTCCTTTACTTTCCGCTTGGTTTTCCATTTTATTTTTTAACATTATTAATCTCCTACTGGAAAATTTATGCGATCTAGCTTTTTTCAATTAAATTATCTACGATTCTTTTACTTGTTTTTCCATCAAAGTATGTAAAAAAACGATTTCTAAATTGCTCAATTTTTTTCAGATCAAATTCATCTTGTTGGATCCACTCAATCAGATCTTGCGTTTGATGAAAGAACGGCCCTGGAATGAATGACAGGAAAGGAAAATAAAAATCTCGTTCCTTTATATACTCTTCAAGGTCATCAGCAATAAAGGCAATTGGCCTGACTAATAAACTATAATCAAAAATAACCGATGAATAATCTGTTAAAAGAATATCAGCTAGAACTAATAATTGTTCAATATTGAATTTTTTCTTTACATGAAAGACAAAATCTTTATCTTCTTCCTTAATGGTGATCTCCGAACGCATATATGGATGTAAATGAATCAGTAGTACATATTCATCTCCGAGAGTTTCCCTCATAGCTGAAAAATCGATAGGACAGTGAAATGATTCTTGATAATGACTTTTCCCTCTAAACGTAGGAGCATATAAGATAATCTTTCTTCCCTGAATCTCAGGAAATTCACTCTGTAATTCTCCCATCAATCTTAACTGCTCTCGTTTATTAAAAAAATAATCTGTTCTCGGTACACCTAATGGGAATATCCTTGAGGATGGCATATCGAAGGCTTCAGCATAAAAAGGAATGACTTCCGAGGAACTCACAAATACTTTAGAATAGTTTGAATGAACCTTAACACGTTTTAAATAATCTGAACTGGGACCAAATTCTTTATCTACGGTGCTTAAGCCAAATTTCTTGAATGCACCTGCTGCATGCCAAAGCTGAACAATATCCGTTCCCTGTCGAGGTTTTATCACATAAACGGGGAAATAATAATCATCGATGATAAAATAACGGGATGTTGCTAAATGATAACTCGCTTTAACCATATGTAGGACATAGTGGAATTTGCCTAGTAATGAGCTGCTATACTTTTTAAAAAGAAAATTACACGTCCAATTGGGATATCTTCCGTGTAATTCCTTATAAATATAATAGAGATTTCCCTGAATCTCCGTGGCCCGATAGGAAGCAAAGGTGACCTTTTCATTATTTACTTTAAAAAGAAGGCATGACAGGTAAAAGATCATCTGAATGAATCCCTTCACCATAATTGTTGGAAAAATTCTCACTAAATACATCGCCATGCCTGCCTTTTTTATTTTATATTTTCCATTCGAGAATGGTTTTTCCCCACGAGTTTGTCAGGTCTTTTTCAAATGCATCAATAATATCTTGGATGTTCTTTACTTGGTGAACTTCTCCAATCAGCATGCCAAAATACTCGACCACTTCCGGGTGCTCAACCATGAAATTTACAGTGTTGACAAAATCATTTCGTCCACTTCGACTGCTGCCAATCATTGTAAGACCTTTTTCTAGAATCATTCTAGTGTTTATTTCAACAGGATATTCAGAGACACCGAGAATACAAATAGATCCCTCTGGATTAATATAATCAATCATTTGATTAATCGCAGATTGGCTGCCATGCCCGCCAACACATTCAAATCCATGATCAATCCGTAAATCATCCGGAATCTCATCAATTTGATACGCTTCATCAACAAACGAAAAATGATCCATTTTGTATTTTGTTTTCCCAAATATATAAACTTTGCTATCCGGATAGCGTTTCTTTAAAATCAGCGTGGTTATATAACCTAAATTCCCATCTCCCCATACCCCGAACGTATTTTTTCGAGCATGTGCTTTTGCCTCAAAGCGCACTAATGCATGCATACTGATGGTGATTAATTCCATAAAAGCCGCAACCGATGGATCAATTTCTTCTGGTAAAGGGACAATCCGATCCCTGTGAAGAAAAACATAGTCCTGCATAAATCCATCGTAACCACTTGAACGAAATTTACTCGATCGCAAGTAATTTTCTGCAATAACTTCATCTTTTTCAGTTGGGGTATTCGGTACCATCACAACCCGGGTACCAGGTGCAAACTCATTATTTGGATCATAAACGACCTTACCAATCCCCTCATGAATCAGCGCCATTGGCAGTTTTTTAGCCATGGCTTCTTTTCCACGTGTGCCGGTGTAATACCTTTGGTCGGCCGCACATATGGAGAGATGAGTGGGACGCACTACAATTTTATCGGACTGAATGGAACGATCTTTATAGGTCACTTCAAACTGCCGTGGCGACACTAAGCGATACACTTGATTAATCATCGTGAAACCCTCTCTTGTAGGATTGCATTAGCTACCTTCAAATCATATGGGGTTGTTACCTTTATATTAAATAATTCACCCTTGACAATCTTAACCTGTTCACCTGCAAGCGCGCAAATTTTACATGCATCCGTAAGAATCATTTTTTGTTCCTCTGTTAGCGCGTTATAATAAGTAACTAATTTCTTGATATTAAAGCTTTGTGGCGTTTGTCCCTGGTACATAGTATCCCTTACCGGAATGTTTGAGATAAATTCTCCATCCTCAGATTGGATAATCGTATCAATCGCCTCGATCACTGTATCAACAGCCCCAAACTTAATGGCCGCTTCGATATTCTCTTCAATAATTCGATGAGTTAGAAATGGTCTTACAGAATCATGGGTAATAATCACATCATCATCGTTAATTCCAAAGTTTTTTTCGATATAGCGGATGCCGCTCATGATGGATTCATTGCGATCTTTTCCACCTTCTAGCACAACAATCCTTGCGTCTTTTCCAATATATTTATTAATAATATCTTTGGCATGATTAACCCACTCTTTCGGTGTTACGACTAGAATCTTCTCAAAACGATCATTCAAGATAAACTTTTCAATTGTATGTATAATGATAGGTTTACTATTTAAAGTTAAAAACTGCTTGGGCATATTAATATTACCCATTCTTGTTCCTTTTCCTCCGGCAAGAATTTCTGCAAAAATCATTGTCCACACCCCTTATCATACTTAACATGCTTAATTTAAAGTAACTTTATTATTAAAATGATACATAATTAACCGTACCACTCTTCATCCTAATTAACAAAAAACGACAAATTTCTTGACAAAAACTCAATTAAAACTATACACTCTTTCAAATACATTTTCAAGCGAGGTAAGATTTCATTTCAGTGTCTTTATTGCAAAAAAAATGAAGGGAGGAAATCTTCCACTTCATTTTTTGGGGCTTAATAATATTTAGGGACATCAAAAACTAAAGTATAGCTATCTAGTAAACTATAAAGATTAAAAATGTTAGGTGTTTGTTTCACAGCCCAGCCAATATCGGTTGCATATTGATGTGTAGCTGGAGCCGCAGGATTCCATTTCATTTTATAAATGGTGTCCTGGCCTTTATCAATATAATTCAAGGCAACAAATCTTGCCCCACCCACAATCGCTTTATCCGGTGTAGTCCAGCCCTGATTAAATGCCCTTCTTGCTCCACAATGAAGCGGACACTTATCAAAAGCACCAACACCATACATATTATAAACGATCGCATCATAGGAGGCTGCATCACTTGCTAATTCGGTAATCTCTTCTTCTCCTGTAGCAGGATCAATGACAGGATTCCCATTACTATCAAGCTTTTTCTTTACCTTAACCCCTTTTGCTAACGGAGAACTACCATTTCCTGTTTCGAGCAGCGAATGGGAAATCAAGTAAATTTCATTGATGTTATACAGTGCACCTGCGTTAACAAAAATTTGCCCTTTCCCTGTAAGAGTTCCTTTATTCGTCAATATCTTTTGATTGACTTCGTACGCATCTGCACCGGCAATTTCAGAAAGCTTTAGAAATTGATAATAACTTGCAGTGCCAATTCCAAAATTGGTAGGGTTAATATAATAGCTAATATCCGTTGGGCTTGGATTAACCCATTCTTCATTATATTGAATCTTATACCAATAATATCCATCCTTTTGCATGGTTTTGGAATCGATTGTCACTTGTTCATTAAGATCTAGCTTTCCAAGGATCCAACCATCAACTGGTATTCCTCTAACGTTTGTATTGTCTGTGTTTACAACACCCACATTCGGTGTTGAGGCATTGACTGTTAATAAGTCACTTCGTACATAGGCATCATATTTTTTATCAGTTTGAGATACACCAATTTGTTTATCGAGAAGTTCTCCTAATGAAATATCATAATTGGTATATTGAGTAGTGGTTTTCTTAATAACCTCACTTAAGTTCACTACTAATGAGGCACTATACTTACTGTCATAATACTCAACCTTAATGATGTGGATTCCTTCCGACAATTGTTGGGGGGAAGAACTATAATTATTAACCCCGTCCTTCCAGCTATCCACTTTACGTACACCATCAACATATATACGCACGCCATCATCGGCTTTACCTGAAAGTTTATAATTACTTGATTTTGCGATATATACCTTTTTTTCAAAAACAGCAGAAAAATTATCTGCTGGGATATTGGTTATAGGAGATCCACTCCAATAAAAATTCAGCGCATCAAACGTTTTTTGAACAGGATTCCCTGTCAAATTATTGCTAGGATAGAATTTCGCTTCCCAAAAATCTTCAATGAGGTCTAATTTCATCGTGGCACTATATTTTGAATCATAATACTCAACCTTAATGGTATGGGTACCCGTCGTAAGAGTTACCTGATCATCGATGATATTCACGCCATCTTTCCATTTATCGACATTGAGTACTCCGTCTACATAAACTCGTACACCATCATCTGCTTTTCCTATGAATCTATAGTTTCCAGGTTTCGTCACAACATATTGTTTTTCAAAGGTTCCAGAGAAACCATCAGTTGGGAGCATAGGATCTGGCGAGCCATTTCCCCAAGAAAATTGTAATTCATCATAAACTTTTATTAATGGGGTACCTGTAAAATCCTTTGATGGATAATAAGTTGCTTTCCATTTAGTAGGATCAATCGTTTCATTCTCTTGATTAATTGGTTCTAAATTTAAATTCAATGAAGCGCTATATTTTGAATCATAATACTCGACTTTAACGGTATGGGTCCCAGGCTCTAGCGTAATCGGAACATCAATGTAATTCACGCCATCTGTCCATTTATCCACATAACGGATTCCGTCAATATACACTCTTGCTCCATCGTCCGCTTTTCCTACGATTTTATAATCGCCTATTTTATCAACAACATAATTTCTTTCAAAAATACCTGAGAAATTATCAGTTGGAATAGTAGAATCTGGTGAGCCGCTTCCCCAAGAAAATTGCAATTGATCATATTCTTTCTTAATAGGTGTACCTGTAAAATCCTTAGTAGGATAAAATCTGGCACTCCACTTATCAACTGGAATTGTTACCACTTCTTCTGGGATGGATTCCACTACTTCATTCATGTTAAATGCAAAGGAAGAACTCCATTTGTCATCAAAATACTCTATTAATATCGTATGACTGCCAGATGCTAGATAAACCTCTTGATTAAATGAATTAATTCCCGACTTCCACTTATCAACTTTTTTGGTACCGTCGACGTAAACACGCACTCCATCATCTGCCTTGCCTGTTAAGCTGTAATTTCCAGATTTAGTAACCTGTACTTGTTTTTTAAATACAGCCGTAAAATGGTCAGATGGAATGCCTGAAATTGGTGATCCGCTCCCCCAATGAAAGTCTAAGTTTGGATAAAATTTCTTTACTGGACTCCCAGAAAAATCAGCTGACGGATAAAATTCTGCTGACCACGAATCTGATCCAATACTTTCAGAAAGTTTTACCAAATCAATGGCTAGAGCAGCGCTCCACTTTTTTTCATAATATTGAACCTTTAGCGTATGAGTGCCTGCGGTTAAATAGATTTCTTGATTAATAGAATGTACACCGTCACTCCAAAAATCTATTCTTTTCTTCCCATCTACATAAATCCGTACCCCATCATCAGCTTTTCCTGTTAGGCGATATTTCCCTGGACTTGAGATGGTTACCGTTTTCTCAAATATTGCCGAGAAATTGTCTTTTGGAATTTTTGGATCAGGCGAATTAGCCTTCCAATCGAATTTTACATTTGTATATGTTTTAGTTATCCCAGTTCCAGTAAAATCAATTCTGGGGTAGAAAGTAGCTTTCCACGCTCCATCCTCAGCCTTAGCGGAATCATCGTTTATAAAAAGTAATCCGAAGAATCCAAGAAAGAATATCATTAATGGAATATTCAATTGTCGAAATTTGATTTTTAAGCCCTCCTAAATAATTTTTTTGTCGATATATAAACTATTATCTTAAAGTTTCATAGAAATGTTAATACATAATATAAATATAGTAAAAAAGACCCAGTATAACAACTGGAGATATGTCCCAACTAGGAATGTTTAGTTAAAATGGTAAATTTTATGTACATTTATTAATTAATATCGAATAAGTTATAGATAATCCTAGAAAGAGGTGGAAGGTATGAGTAATCAAATGTTGGAAATTCAAAAAATAAGAATTTTTTTTGAAACTGTTGATCAGGATACTTCCGTCGAGAAAATAAGAGCAATGGGACTAAGTTTGATTTCCATTATTGATGAAATGATACAACAAAATCAGCTCCTCAAGGATAAATGGCTTGAGGCCAATGAAGATCTCCACTGGCTAAGAAAAAGGGCTGATGACTGGATGTTAAGGGCTATGGAAAAGGATTCCCAAGTTAATAAATAAAGTCTACTTTAGTATGATTAATAATTTATAGGACAAAATATTATACAAAGTTAACTGAAATAGAAGGTGGTACTATGGCACTATGTGCTGATTGCGGACGGGAAGATATTTCATACTACTTAATAAATGGTTTTTGTGAGGATTGTATTGAATATAATAGTATTTCTGAATGGAATGATGAGGATGAAGATGGAGATGAAAATGGAGATACTGGCAATGTAATGCCCTTAGATCCTGTCCTTCATTTATTACAAACAGATGAAATTTGAGTTGAGTTTTTTGGAATCGGTGAGGAGTATAGTATTCCTCACCTTTTGCTTTTTACCATTGCACTTCTAAGAAATTTTATTGTTAGAGGTTTAATTCTCATTAGACGTCTGGCTTTTTCTTTCATAACAAAGATCAAATATTCCGTACTGTACCGGATATCTTCTTTCCGAATAAATTCTACGGTCTTTATATTATCTTTATCGACTCTCCTGATCTCAAACCAACCTTTTATACATGGATAAACAATATGCTCCTGCCCAGGTATTTCATAGTGATTGGCTGGTATAGATTTAATGGAAGGTCTAGTATAAGTGATTACATTTGCCCGTTTTGTTTTCATTTTCCACATGGTGGTCACCTCTATATTTTTTCTGTATTCCTCTCATGTCCAGAATAAGGTTTCTACATTTGGACTGAAGCCAGTTTATGAATATCATTTTCTTTTGCCACTTCCATAAAGTAATGGAACCGAGGTTCTAGAGAAGTAAGTAAGCTGTCATCCACATGGTTGTCAATAAATCTTTTTGTTTCACTTAACCAGTCTTTTTTTTGTTCTTGTGTTAACCGGGAAGTTAATAGATGCCCACGTAAACGGCTGGCATGTAGAAACCGATTTAAGAAAGCAACCTTTAACCTTGTTTTATATGATTCATCATGGTTACATTCATGTAAAAATTCCATGAGTCGATTAAAGGAAAAAAAGAATTGCTCTGCAGGGAAATACTTTACACTCAGATTCTCTTTCCCACGCGATACAACGAAGTAATAATGATAGTCCGCGAGTACGGTAATAACCTTAGCTGTCACATAGCATTGCATGACAAAAAGCTGATCTTCACCCACTACGGCCTTTGGATGGAATCTAAAATCATTTTGTCTCAGAAAAGAGAGCTTAAACATCTTGTGAGGTGCTAAAGAGTTAACTAAATTATCTTTGATAATATCAGCCTTCGGACGGTTCCCTTTTTTAAACATAGACCCAGGTACTTTGCGCCCATTGATACCAACATACTTGCCATAAATGACATCGGACTGATTTTTTTTTGCTTCTATATAAAGGCGTTCTAACGCTTCTTCTCCTAGGAAATCGTCATTGTCCAGGAAAAGAATATATTCACCACGAGCCGCATCTATCGCATCGTTTCGTGGAATCATTGGGCCTCCTGAATTATCAATCCGATCAATTAGAACAATGTTACTCATTAACTTACTAAAGTTCTCAATAACTTCCTTACTATTATCTGTAGAGCAATCATTCACACAAATGACCTCAAATTCTGACGCATCCATCGTTTGGTGCATTAAGGAATCCAACGTTACATTCAAATGTCTTGCCGCGTTATATACAGGTATAGCCACTGTAACCTTTAACAAGTCCATTCCTCCAACTAGGTAGTCCAAAATAAATTTATATGTATTACTTTTTCACTTTTTGTATCAATATATAACAGAAGCTTAAAAATAAGAACCTAACTTCGGGTTACATTCATTATTCCCGTATTAATCTCGTATTAATCTTGATTGTCTGTGTTATAACGCAAAAAAGGCCGCCAAAAGGCCGCCTTAAGTTTTGTATTCACGTATTTAATACCATAAATTCCTGGAAAGCACGCGAATAAGATGACAACCGGATAAAGCAATTGTTAATTAATAAGATATGGCTCGCTTACTTTGGTTGCCCCATAATCTATTAAATTCCGCTTTGCTGATTTTGGCATTCTTTTCCCCTGTCCAGCAATCATTATAGTAATAATTAGATTGATCAAATCCTGTTAGCACCAATGCATGCACTGAAAAACCATGCATACGTGAAACCAAAACAACAACCGGTTTATTATTTACTAATTGTTTTTCTATTGTTCCATTACTAGCACCTGTTAGGTTTTTGGCACTTCCAGCATATTCCTTTACTAATCCCATTAGGGCAGGAGGATAAATAGTCCATCCTGATCTTGTAAACGGATTCCCAACATAACCAAGGTTTGGATTACTTGAATGCCTTGGCATTTTTTTCGCTAAGGTGACTTTATCGACACGCACGCCTTTATACTGAAGCATCATTGTGACTGCAGTAATTTCACAACCTGTTGGCAGCTCTGGCCTTTGATTGATCAAGGGTACATTTAATTTAAGACTACTGACCTTAGATGCGTGGTTCCCGTAAACCGTTTTTGCTTGATATTGATACCATGAAAGAACGCGTTGTGTTCCTTTTTCTCTTTGAGTAGCCTGGGTCACATATCCTAAATTATTTAGGGTATAGCTAAACTTGATATTTTTCCCGTGGGTGCCATACACCGTATTAGGGTAATACTCGTATCTAGTAAGATTTCGCTGGGTTCCTTTTTCTCGTAATAAAGCATTTGACACATACCCGGAGGCATTAAAGTTCTGGACATATTTGATATTTTTCCCATGGGTACCATACACAGTGTTTGGGTAATACACATACCTCGAAAGAATTCGCTGCGTCTGTTTTTCTCTTAAAACAGCATTGGTCACATATCCAGAGGCATTAAAGTTCAAAACATACCTGATATTTTCCCCATGGGTACCATAAACCGTTTTGGGATAATAAACATATCTAGCTAGAATTCGCTGCGTTCCCTTTTCTTTTAAAACAGCATGGGACAAATACCCGGAGGCATCAAAATATAAGATATACTTAATATTATTTCCTTGTGTTCCATTTACAGCGGCTGGGTAATACACATATTTTTGAGTGGACTTATTTGGTGTCGTCGGGCTTATTGCTTGAGCATAATTCCCTAAAGCAGGGAATAAAAGCACAAGGATCAGTAAAGAAACAGATAATTTTTTACTCATTATTTTCCCCTTCCTAAAAAACCTTAGATACTATTATTATAGCATTATTCACTTATAAGGCTTTCTATAAATTTACCAAAATTCAAAAAGTTAAAAGCCATACTATACGGGTGAAGTTTGCCTAAGAACAACATCCTTATCAGAACCTGTCAACGAAAAAAGCCCTCCATTTCAGCAAAAGGCTTAGATGGAGAGCTTTTTTTACAAAGTTGTTTATTGATTTTCACCCTGCCCTGGATGGTCAAAATTTGTTAAAGCAGGAGTGACAAAAATCGAGTTAATATTATTTAACAGGACAATTTGATCAATTTTATTTTCATCTACATATTTCTCGATTGGCATTTTATTATAATGGCGTAAATCCAATACATGTATCTCTTTATAGTGAGGAACTAGAAATTGAACAAATGCATTGGCATAGGAATCTTTAATGACTAAAAGTTTTTTATTATTCGTTTGATTCGGATTTGTAATCGTCAGTTGCGCAAAATCTCCGCCTAAATAGGCCTGGTAACGATTTGTATACAGATCCTCCATGGTTAAAAAGTCCGTATTGTATAAGCCACTGCGTGATTTTATTCCCCACTTCATTACGTACGGCTTGTGGTTTTCTTTAAGCTCCGCTACAAGGATTTTATCCGTTTTTTTTGCATTTGCACTTGTTGTTTTCCTTGCATCTGAACCATAGAACGGTTTGCCTTTTAATTCCCAAGAATAATCGTTATACTGCGAAATTGAATCCTTCATGTTTTCCTTATCAATAATTTCAGACATTACATTCTGGTACGCGTAAAAAGCGGCCTTAGCTTGCCAGTGATGGTCTGAATAGAAAAACATATAGTCCTCATTCATATGTTTTTCTAAAGTAGCACGCGAGTCAATCGGATGGGTATTCTCATCTAGCTCCTTATATAAGAGGTCCATATTTTTTTGACCATAGCTTGGAAAATAAGAGGGAAATTTATTCTCCATCATCGTCGGTTTATTTGGCATTAATGCGGTATAAACACTAATGTTCTTTTTAGCTAAACTATCGGCCAACTCATTGATTCCACTAGCTATTCCTTTGGCATCAGCCGACGTTCCCTCTGCTATCTGGGATAACAAATAACCGTCTTCCGATACATAGACATCATCAATAATATTTTGTCTAAGAACATTCTTATTAATTCTGCTGTTGGTTTCAATAAACGTATCACGCATCGGAAATTGATCATTGTAATACTGCTCAAATCGCTTGGAATACTCACCGGTAAGTAGATTTTCAGAGTTTAAATCAGGTCTTTGTGCTAAATTTCTATTTTCTAAAAGCGACATTGACTTTGATGGCGTTACAAAAGTAAAGATAAAGAATCCAAAGATCGTTAGTAGGAAAATTGTAATTAAGGCGAGACCTTGTATATTAGCTTTTTTCATAATATCCTCCATACTTATTAAAACCGAAAATAAATAAATGGATTGAAGGTGGATGAAACCACGCTTACAAGCGTTAAGAAGAAAATAACAGCGTAACTTGCTGTGACAATGAAATCCCTGCTGCTTGTGACACCGACTGTTCCCTGCTTTAAGAATCTGTCTTTGATGAATGGGATAACAGGCATGGAAGCGATGATCGCAATCAAAAGGATGATTCCATATTGTGAAATATAAAAACTAGCCTGGCGGTCCCAGACAGGGTTTCCATTGGCACCGAACAAAACCTTCAGATAATTAAACCCATAAGTAAATGTCTCTGCACGGAAGAACACCCAGCCAATCATAACGGCTAATAGTGCATAAAGATGTTGGAATACCCTCGGAATATTTTTTATAAATTTCAGCAAAAAGGCTTTTTCTAACATAATCAATACACCGTAATAAACACCCCAGGCAATAAATGTCCATGCGGCGCCATGCCAAATCCCTGTAGCCAGCCAGACAATGAACAAGTTCCGATAGGTCTTAAAGGTTCCGCCGCGGTTCCCGCCTAACGGAATATATAAATAATCCTTAAACCAGGTACTTAGTGAAATATGCCACCTTCTCCAAAATTCCGTGGCCGAACGAGAAATATAGGGATAGTTAAAGTTTTCAAGGAAATCAAAGCCAAACATTTTTCCTAAACCTATCGCCATATCGGAATAACCCGAAAAGTCAAAATAGATTTGTAAGGAATAAGCAATGATGCCAATCCAGGCCAGACCAACAGATAACTCACTTGCAGGCATTGAGAAAATTTGATCAGCCACCCAGCCGCAATTATTGGCTATAATCATTTTTTTCGCTAACCCTATGATAAATCTTTTGGTACCTTCAGCAAATTTCGGTAACGATTCTTTTCTGTCGGTAATTTGGTCGGCCACCGTTACATAGCGAACAATTGGTCCTGCAATAAGCTGAGGAAACAAAGCTTTATACATCGCCATGTTAATCAGATTTTTTTGCGCCTTCCCGTCTTTCCTGTACACATCAATAACATAGCTTAGTCCCTGAAACGTAAAAAAGGAAATCCCTAACGGAAACGGGATGTTGCCTAATTCAATCGTCGTTCCAAACAAGTTATTTATGTTATCTACAATAAAGTTGGCATATTTGAAAATAATCAGAATGGAAAGATTTGCAAAGACAGTAAGGCCTAACACCCACTTTACCAATACACGTTTCTCTCTATTTTGATCGACTAACAGGGCAAAAACATAATTAAGAAGAATGGAAAGAAATAAAAACAACACAAACTTTGGTTCGCCCCATGCGTAAAAAAACAAACTTGCCAAAAGTAAGACCGTGTTCCTTAACTTTCTGGGTGAAAAAAAATATATAGTTAGTGTAAGAGGCAAAAATAAAAATAAAAATACTGTTGAACTAAATAGCACGATTCTTATCCTCCGTATATGTACCTTTTAAGCCTTTTGGGCTTTTAACCGCATTTTACAAGTTTCTTGCATGATTAATAACTGTTTCGTTGTAAGTCAGGATTTGATTGATGCCGTCTAGACTTGTTTAGTTTTCATACAAATTTTGTCACACTCCCTGAAATTTCGACAATATTTATATAAGATTTTATCAATGATTAGTTGATATGTATAGAATTTGTTAACTTATTAAAAATATACAACTAAAGGAATACACTACTTCTAAAACCATACGGTTACCGTTTTTCCCTTTAAATTTTAATACCTTAAAGGGCTCCCAAACGGAAGCCCTTTTGACAGATATCCAATTCGCTCTTGCTAAAACGGTAAACTTACTTGCCAACACTAAGAGCCGTAATATATTTACTAGCTACATAACCAACTCTCCCACCTATGTCAACAACATAGTAGTCTTTTTCCTTTTTGAAAAAATAGTATTCTTGATATTTATTAATATAGCCAATTACCTTACCTGCCGTGGATTTGTCGACAATAGGTGCCTTTTCTCTCATTTTAATCATACCGGTTTTCGGCTGATTCGTGACCCAGCCGCTTTGAGCATGCTTGATCAGCGCGATCACCGATTTCTTTTCGATATAACCGGTTCCTTTACCAAATTTAATCCCATACCAAGTGCCTTGATTCGAAACAATATGAAGGATTTGGTATTTAGTCAAGGTTCCAATTGCAGCTGTTTTTGACATACTTTGATAGATTGTCACATCTGCTTTACTCTTAAAATATATGGCTGACGCCTTAGCTTTATGATTTTTATTCACGATGGCTGCTAGATCGGCAATTACCCTCTGTGATTTCTCATAGGAAATGCCTTTTGTCATAATTGCTAAAACAAAGGGAGTTTTATCATAAACGATGGCCGCGTCATTATAGATTCTTTCATTCGGGATCATACCCACCTTGTGTGCGACGGCAACTCCCTTAATCCCACGTGGTATAGTAGAATTATAGACTGTCTGTTTCAAATAACCAACGAGTTCTTTGCCAAGCGGACTCTTTTCAGAAAATTGATAAAGTCTTTTCACATAAATCGTTAAATCATTGGCAGAGGTTAAATTTCGTCCATTCGGATAAGCATACTGACCGCCAACGCTTTTCATATACTTGATAAAATTCCCCTGGCCCACTCGTTCCTTTAACATAATGAAAGCAATATTATCACTATACATCATCGCTTTTTTCACAAGATCTCTGATTGTATAATAGGTTCCTACCTTTTGTTTTTGGATAACGCCGCTGCCGCCATAATAATGATAGCTTTTATACTTTAGTTTCTGATTTAGATTGATCTTTCCTTGAGAAGCCTGCTCCATGATAAAGAGGGCGAGAGGCAGTTTAATGGTACTAGCGGCCCGTCCGGAGGTTTTTCCTTTCATTTGGAACACTTCCCCCGTCACTAGATCCTGGTACTGCAGCGTAACTGTCCCGCCAGATTTTTTTATGTAATTAGTTAGTTCAACAGATAACTTATTTGAAAAATCCTGATGTGCCGTTATTTCTGCTGCACTTGCATGTTTACTCGGCATGATTACGGAAAACAAAATAAATGCAATAAAAATTCCCTTTAAAAAATGTCCTGCCTTCAACTCTTTCCCCATCCTTACCCAAATTTTATTTTTCTTAAATTTTACTAAAATTGGCAATATATTAATATATGTTTTGAGTAGAATCTCATCGATTTCTATGCAAAAAAGAGCCTATCTAAAAATCAATATTCTTGATTTTTAGATAGGCTCTTCTTAAATAAACTTCATTTCTAGCATATTGTCCCTAGGGAATTTTTATTTAGCATACTCTATTATGATGGATTACACTATTTAGTTAACAACAATTTGTGTAAAAAGTTTTTCCAAATTATCCAGTTAAAGAATATGTAAGTACTTCAAATAAATGTATTAAATTTCGATAATTTCTGCTATTCTTTAGGTTGGTCCAAAATAACGTTATGGAGGAAAACTAGATGAGAGCTGAAAAGAATAAAAAGAAAAAGAAAACATGGCTCCGCGTAACTGGAATTGTTTTATTACTACTTATAATTGGAATAGGGGTTTACGCCTATTCAGTATATAGCTCATTAACAACTGCTGTCGAAACGATGCATCACCCTGTCGATCGAAAATCCGACAAACGTACCGAGGAAGTATCATTACAAGAAAAGGAGCCTTTCTCGGTATTGCTCTTGGGTGTGGACCAGCGTAAAGGCGATAAAGGTCGTTCTGACACCATGATTGTTTTGTCAGTGAATCCAAAACTAAATTCTGTAAAAATGTTAAGTATTCCACGTGATACCCGAACAGAAATAGTTGGTAAAGGCACCGAGGATAAAATCAACCATGCTTACGCATTCGGCAACGAAGAAATGGCAATGAACACGGTTGAAAATTTCTTGGACATTCCCATTGATTATTTTGTAAAAATAAACATGGAAGGCTTTGAGGATATTGTTGATGCGGTTGGAGGCATAACGGTAAACAATGATTTAGACTTTTCTCAAGGTGGTTACCATTTCCCAAAGGGGCAAGTAACTTTAGATGGCAAAAAAGCGTTAGCCTTTACTCGGATGAGACATGAAGACCCTCGTGGTGATTTTGGGCGCCAATTACGTCAGCGTGAAATTATTCAAGGTGTTTTAAGAGAAGGTGCGAGCCTCTCATCGCTTACTAAATATCAAAGTATTTTTACAGCCCTTGGCAATAATGTGAGAACAAATCTTACATTTGATCAAATGATGGATATTCAAAAGAATTACCGTAGTGCGGCTGGTAACGTTGAGCAAATGACAATAAAAGGCGGCGGGACGAAAATTAACGGAATCTATTACTACATCGTTCCGCAAGACGAAAAACAACGGATTCAAAGTGAACTGAAAACACAATTAGATATTAAATAGTATCAAAAACCTCTGCCGAGATAATAATTGGCAGAGGTTTTTTTGCTATTTAATAATTCACCCGAATAGAAACACAAAGGAACAAATTATATTAAAATGAACTTCCTTGCCTTCATTGTCCGTCACCGACAGACAAATCAATGGTTTTGTCCACGAGTGGTGCCTGACACCTTATTATCATGGTTTTGTCATGAAACTAGTAAGCTATTGAAATATTTGTGTAATATTATTGTGGTAACTTTTATATAACAGAAGGAAGGGGTTTTCAGTTATGAAGAAATTCCTAGTCATGTGTAGTTTGGCAGGTATGTTATTATTCGGAAGTAGCAACGGCGCATCAGCAGCATCCAATACATATAAAGTTAAGAGTGGCGATTCGCTTTATCGTATTGCAAAAACATATAAAATCTCCGTGAACACATTAAAACAATGGAATAAACTTAAATCAAATACTATTCACCCGAATCAAATATTAAAGATTACTAATGTACCAGCTAGTAAACCGGTTGTTAAGAAAGCCAGCACTAGTACGAGTAAAGCACCGAAGTTAAAGGTAGTAAAGACTTTAACAGTTAGTGCAACTGCCTATACAGCGAATTGTAAACGATGCTCTGGCATCACAGCGATCGGTTTAAATATAAAGAAAAATCCAAACCTAAAGGTCATCTCTGTAGACCCGAAAGTAATTAAGCTCGGAACAAAGGTCTATGTTGAAGGTTATGGCTATGCAGTTGCCGGCGACACTGGCGGTGCAATTAAAGGGAAAAAAATTGATATTTTCGTTCCTTCTCATAAAAGTGCGATTCAATGGGGTAGGAAAACAGTGAAAGTACAAATATTAAAATAAGCAAAGTCCCAAGTGAATGAACTCACTTGGGACTTATTATTGTTTTAATGAATTGTTAAAACTTAAGGCAATATTGGTTCTGTTATTGGATCTGTTATTGGTTCTGCTATATCAATAATAAACACTACAGTTGTTTTGTTGCCGGCCGCATCAGTAACCACTAATGTATGTGTTCCCTCTGCACTAACAACTGTTCCTGTTTTCACTGCTTCTCCATCCAATGTTGCTTTTCCTTCATTAAAAGAGATCTTCACATCTTGGCTGTAGCTTTCGTTATTACTTACTCCGCTAACCACTGGTGCTGTTTTATCAATTGTAAATACAACAGTTCTCTTATTGCCAACAGCATCAGCTATCGTAACTCTGTGTGTTCCTTCTGAAGTAACAGCCTTTCCTGTTTTCACTCGATTTCCATCTAACCACGCTGTTCCTTCTTTAAAGGCGATAGTAACATCCTTGTTGTAGAATGCGTTATTACTTACTCCGCTCACTACTGGCGCTGTTTTGTCAATCGTAAACACAACAGTTGTCTTGTTGCCAGCCGCATCAGTTAACACCACTGTGTGTTTTCCTTCTGCTTTCACAACGGTTTTTGTTTTCACTGACTTTTTATCAATTGTCGCTTTTCCTTCTTTAAAGGAGATCGTAACATCCTTGTTGTAAACTCGGTTATTACTTACTCCGCTAACCACTGGCGCTGTTCTGTCCAGCACAACTACCGTTTTAGCCTTGCTGATATTTCCAGATTTATCTTTAGCAGTAAAAGATAATTTTAGGCCAGCCTTTTGTTTCGGAATCTTGACCTTAAATGTTCCTTTGGAATCCGCAGGTTTTGCTGTATACCTTTTTGACCCAATCGCAACAGTGACCGTGGCTCCTTTTTCTGTTTTACCAGATACTTCAATTGTTTTGTCTGAAACAGTATTAACCGTTGGAACGGCAGGAGCTTTGATGTCCATATTTTTGTAATATGGTGCGGCTAACTGATTAAAGCTTTTTTTCGAGGAAACGATCATTACTTTCGTCCTCGACTTTACCTTACTGAACAATTCTCTTACCTCTTTATTATGCATCCGGATACATCCGCCAGAGACATATTTTCCAATCGAACTTTCATTATTGTTACCATGTATTGCGTACGGATATCCGCCATTCTCCTTTTTACTTAAACCCATCCAGCGGTTTCCTAATGGATTACGAGGATCGCCGCCAGCAATATGTTTTTTATAATAGGGTCTGTTTACAATTTTTTCTCTTATGTAAAAAGTTCCCTCCGGGGTGAGTCTTGAAGTTCTTCCTGTTGCCACCCTATATGTTTTTATTAATTTACCATTCTCGTAAAATGCGAGTTTATTAACCTTTTTGTTAATAATAATTAGTTGTTTCTTGGTGGTACTAGCCTCAGCCTCTTGGGCGTTGGGAAAAACTGAAAATCCCAAGCATAAAATAATAAATCCAATCAGAAAACGTTTAAACACAAGTACTTCCCCCTTAAAAATTTCCATTTATTACTACAATACCATAATTAATGTTTTAATAGAAAAGATTAACTCTATATATATTTCGGCAATTTATTACAAACTTCTCGCATCATAAAAAAACAAAATTCACCATAAAAAATAAGAAGATCCATTGAATCATGGTGCCTGACACCACAGCAACACCAATAACACAAATAACGTCATTTCTCGGGAAATACCACCAATTATTTTGGGATTGACGGGCATTGTTTACTTTATGTAGAAAAGTTAGAGAAAATATGGATTTATTGTCGCTTTTTGTAGTAGGATATTAATAGTTTCAAATCATTCTAAAAAATGACAAAAGAGGTTGCCGGACTCACCTGGCAACCTCTTTCCTTTTATTCTACACTTTGCGTCAATTCTGCCATTTGACCTTCCTGAACCATCGTTAACTGGCTCATTAATCGTTTTTGGTGTACTTTTTCTAAAATAAAGAGACTCAAGTGGATAAGTAAAACACCAAGAGTGAAATATTCGACCGCATAATCGATATAGTACCATGAAAGAGTTGCTGTGATATCGTATAAAGCGTGGACAATAACTGTTAGCCAAAGGTTCCGGGTCCATAATAGGATAATTCCAAACATCAATCCCATATTTGCGAAGGTTACAATCGCCCCAATTCGGATCGCCCATGGCTCCTCTGTATCGAGCGTATGGTCTATGCCGAAAAGAATAGAGGTGATAAACAGCGCAGCCATTAGAAAAACATCTCTTGAGCCACTTTCCCAACGCCGCGGAAACAACTTTTTACATACTACAAGCAGGAGAATGATATAAGCTAGCCGCCAAACCTCTTCCAGGCCAGCCAATGTGTCGTTATATAGATCATATCCAATTGTATCTACCTTTTCAAAAATGGACCAGACTGGATCGTCTGGAAGGCCAGCATCCACTCCATCTTCCACATCAAAGGCTTGCGACTCCGTATAGTCTTGAACATATTGATCATAATCCTCATTAAAATCCTCAAATGTGATACTAGAGTACACATTAACAATCGTACTTCCAAGGAAGAAAATGAGAAAAGCACCAGTGAATTGCAGCATGATCTGGCGTGGGCTTTTCTGATGACCCTGCTGATTCCCAAGCCTCCGGTAAAGTTTCCAACCGATAAAAAAGGAGGACACCATGACGGCATCATATAAGGTGCTGGCCATAGAACTGTAACGAGTAAGATAAAGAAGAACCTCTGCCCCGATGGTTACAATGATCATTGCAAATAGCAGCTTTTTTGAAATCGGTTTTGTTAAATTCGTTATCATTCTCATCATTCCCTACCTGAAAAATTTGGCGGAGAAATCCCGTTTCCCCTTACCTGCCCAATATCTTTACTACAATGATCCCGAACGCATTAAATAAAAGCAGGAAAAAGAAACAAGCAATCGTCCACTTCCATTTTCTCGTCACGAAATGATCCCCTCTTTTTCAAAAAATATATTAGTAATAATTTAGCATATTGGTAGGTAAATATCACTAAAATAATAATTGCTTTTTATTACCATAAAAAATTTACCGATAGTCTTCTATTCCAAACGTTCGAAACATATATTTAATCAAAATAAAAAGTTTGATAGAGTCTCAAAAACCGATCAAGCTTTTCTTTTTAAAATTTACAAAGGGATCCTTCCAATTTATACTTATTTATATAAAAATTTACAATTAATAATTTACGAGATAGGAGAATGTTACTATGAGACGTTTTTTTTCGATCATTGTTTTAATCGTTTTGATTTTTATTCTATCAGCCACAAATCCTGAGCGCTCTGCCTATATCGACTGGGCCAATCACAAAACAATGGATAAATCTTCGAGTCTGATAGAAAAGGGATTATTATCTGTTGCTGGGAAATCCATTTTTGATGCGGGAACAACGCAAAAGGATTATTTTATTTTCTCGATCTACAAAACCGATTTTTCCGAAGTAGGTCTGGGAAAAGTCACATCGATTGGCATCTTCAATAAATTCATTACCATCTCGAGTAAAAAATAATCGATAATCAAAAGCCGGTCTCATTAGGGACTGGCTTATTTTTTTTCAAGGCTATGTTAAAGCTTATTGTTAACTTTGGCACCCTGTTGATTGGAGCGGAAATCAACAGGCAAGTTTAACAGCGCCAATCAAAAAAATGACCAAACATCAGCAATAGCCCTTGTTTGGTCCTCTTTCATTTATTCAACTTTTTCTACTTGAAAAACGGGTACGCGAACAGATTCGCCGTTTTCGTCGGTAATATTCTCATAACTATTGAAAGTACCAATGACGGTATAATTCTCATAGATTGTGAAATCGGAATCTCCCTTTAATAATAAATACGTTTTCTCCCATAGTCCCGTGCTATTGTTATAGGTTTCCGATAAGGTTACCAAGGCCCCTCCATTTTGGACTGTATCTGCGAAAGCAGTGAAGCGAACCTTCTCCCCATAATAGTTGGCTATATCAGTGACTTGTATATCAACATAGTCTACCTTTATACTAGAAAACTGATATTCCCCGCTACCATCGGGTTCGAAGAAAGCAAGCTCCCCTTCACCCTGTCCAACAGGATTATCTACAACCAATACTTGCTTTGATTCGAAAGTTAGCTTATCCGCTTCCACATCGAGGATCTTTACCATCGAACCGCCGCTAACTTCATAGGCTATATAATGATGCTTCCGTTCGGATGACTTCGCCTCAATATAAAGGACTGGATTGTCAGAAGTGCTGAAGTTACTATTAAAAGCCAACTTATTAATGGACGCTGCCCCTTCGATCGACCCCTCGGTTACAACCATTGCTTCCTCTCCCGTAAGCTTGCCAAAATATATGCGGCCGTCCGTGGAAATTGCTGCAACAACGCTGTCTGCGCCCCATTTGTTTTTTGCATTTACAACGTTCGAAAACTCTTTTCCTGGATACAGACGTTTTAAAACGCGAATGGGTTCATATTTATCCCAAGCAAGATTGGCACTCGCAATTGATTCAGTCGTGTCCTTTAGTGGTTTTAATGCTTCATAAATGCTAATTGCATCCTCGTATTTATTAGCCTCTATGCGATTCTCCGCTTTAACGAGTAGATCAGAGGTTGTTTTTTCAATATAAGCAAATACATCGGCACCATTCATATTCGCTTCTAACCTTTTGATTGAATTTGCGGCTTCGGCAAATGCGCCATAATCCTTTTTATCGATCGCAGCCGTTACAATCCTTAACAAGTTCGAATCAAGAGTTTGCTCAAGCCAGCTAGAATCCAACGACAATATTCTTAGTGCACTAAACTGCCTGCTCCCCTCGTCAATAATCGATGAGACAGTGCCAGTTTCAACCACTTTTTTTATCTTTGCCGCGTAATAGTTTTTGAATGAAGATTGGATTGCCTCTGTCTTAGCTGACAAACGACTGCCGTAATATTCTGCAGGAATCTTATGGAGGACGGTAAATATCTCCTCCTCTTCAGAAATGTCATTAGCCGTTTCATTCATTAATTTATCCAGATTTTCCTTTTTAATCGTGGAAAAATAACCCTTCATATCCGTATCTAGCTTCGTCAACGCCACCATTTCCCCGTACATATCCTTTTGAACATTGGTGCCTGACACCCACTTTTTCTCGCTTGCCTTCCAACGATCGTATATTTTAATGAGGTTGTCGAGGTCATTTCCTTCATTATAACCAGCAGCTTTTTTATCTAGATCTTCCATGACTTCACGAATCGGAGACAGAATGGATAGCATGAAATTGATGTCTTTGTTATGGTCAGTGACAGAAACATTTAGCTTTGCGGCATGGAACTTTTCCTCTGCAGCGACTAATTCACCGGACTTAAATAATTTTACTGCTTCATTGTAGGTGTCAATTTTTTCATGTGCCAAAACGATTTTTGCGCTAACCAGCCCAAGCAAGATAACCAGCATTAACAAGAAAAAATTCCTAGACATATTCACTTTTCGATAAACGGTAAATTTAAACATATTGAGTAAGATCCTTTCTACGATACGAACTGCTTGAAATCAGGATCGTAATGATACTTCACCATAACTAAACGCTTGGTTTTTTCCTCTAGACTGCCCCAATCAACTTCCGGGTTGGTATAGATGATACTGCACAGTCGCAAGAACCGGTCCCTTGGGAAATATTCAAGGAATTCCTCGATGAACTCTGAAAATTCTAGGATGTACAGTTTCATTCGTAACGCTGAGCCGGCCACATAAATGAGTGAATCCATTCCAAAATCGCTGACAATCGCCTCTCGATACTTAATAAAGTAGGCAATAGACTTTTTCGTAAAAAGCGTCCGATTAATTTTTAACACCTCAAGTGCATATTTTACAAAATTCGAATCATAGGATGAAGGAATAAGGGGTTCTAGTTCAAGCTCCATATCACTTCTTAGAACGATTTCATTCAAGACCATGATACGGCGGATTTTCACCTGGTCACTCGCAATAAAATCGCCAATATCGCGGAGCTTTTCATATGCTGGGGCTAGTCTCTCAGCATGAACATCCTCTTTGGCTAGTTCACTGTCATATTGAATACCTGCGGCAATTTTTCTTAGGTCAATTCGAAGTAGTTTTTTCAGTTGCATGAAATACTCACTTTTCATGAAGATGGAGGTAAGAATGACATATCCAATGACAAACACTACCCCGGCAATTAACGAGTAATATAACATTTTTACCGTTGGAGCTGCCAAAATACCTACACAAACAAACATTAAGATCCATATCGCTTCTGTTAATAAACGGTTTTTAAAAATCGACTTCACGAGTGTTTCAATTCCGATAAAATCCGAACCGCAATTCTGGCATTTTTCATCCCCTAAAACGGAATAACGGTTGCATTTTTTACACATCTTTAGCTTTTGAAATCGATATTTTGTTCTTTTTTTCTTGGAGAGCTGGACGGCCTGTTTAACCAATCGAATCACCTTCATTTAGCATGATGACTAATTCATCATCAATACCTTCAAAATCACCGCTATTTCGTTTATTTTTCATTAATTTATAGGTTTTCCAACAAAGGATTAAAACTAGAAGACTAGTGAATACCACACCGTACATTTTACTTCTCCTTTTGAGATCATTTTATGAAAACTAATTATCCACAATCAAACCCAGATATTTTCCAATAAATACATTAACTTATATTATAATAGTAGAATTATAATATATCTAGGGAATAATTGTTTCGGTATATAATAGGAAAGTGGTAGAATAGTTGTACAATGCAAGAATTGTAATTATTACCCGAAATAGGAAAAATGCAGTGGGGGTTGCACACAGATGTTAAGAAAATGTATCAGTAGTTTAATCATAGTTGCGTGTCTATTCTGGAATATTTCCTTATATAATGTACACGCTGCAAGTCCGTTAAATTCCACTTCTCGAATGGAGGGAATGCTTGTCGTTGATGTGAGTAATTCCATGAAGAGCAGTGACCCAAAGAATATCAGTAACGAAGCGATGAAGATGTTCATTGATATGGCCTCCTTTAATGGCGATAAAATTGGTGCCATCGCTTACGCTGACGAAGTCATGCGTGAAAAAGCGCTTGTCAAAATCAAGTCAGAACAGGATAAGAAGGACCTAAAGTCGTTCATCGACTCCGTTCAAAAATATATGTACACCGATTTATCAACTGGGGTTAAGGAAGCCGTCAACGTATTAGATAGTAGTCACGAGCAAGGTTATTACCCATTGATCGTGCTGCTTGCCGATGGGAATAACGAACTAGACCCAAAGAACTCCAAAACCGAAAAGCAAGCGGAAAAAGACCTAAACCAAGCAGTCACCGCCGCTAAAGCGAAAGGATACCCAATCTATACGATTGGCTTAAACGCTAATGGCAAGCTAAATAAACAGGTTCTCACAAATATAGCCAAGAGCACGAATGGGGAATTCTTCGAAGCAAGTTCTGCCGATAAATTGCCCGGCATCCTTAGTGAAATTTTCGCCAACCATTTAAAATTAAAAATCGTTCCGATTAATCAAATAGTAGGTAATGGTGATTTTCAAGATATCAAAATAAATGTTCCCAATGAAAATGTATTAGAAGCCAACATCTCATTAATGTCCAACCATCCGGTCGAGGTTAAGCTCATTGATCCTTCCGGTAAAGAGCTCGCCATCCCTTCAGACCAAGTCCTACTTTCAAAATCGAGGACCTACTCTATGGTCAAACTGTTGAAACCAGTTCAGGGAGATTGGACACTGAAGGTTAAAGGGGTAGCAAAGGACAAAATCGATATCAACCTTGTTTTCAATTATGATTTACAGTTGAAGCTAGATAAGCTTGCTAAGCAAAGTTACAAGCCGGGTGAAACAGTTAAGATCCATTCCTTTTTTGAAGATAATGGTACACCTATCGCTGATAAAAGCATTTATCAATCAATGAAATCGACTCTATATGTGAAAGATCTCGATCAAGGGAAAACCGAGGAAGTAAGCTTATCAGCTGATGACCAAGGCTTTTCAGGTCAATTTAAGTTAGGAAACTCAAGCAGTTATGAAGTAGTGGTAAAAGCGGAAGATAATAGCTTTTTCCGTGAAACGCAGCCGCAAAAAATAACGGTCCAAAACACAGCCAAGACATCTGTAGCAGCTAAAACCACTCAACCAAAAGAAGAGACGCCGTTTTCATGGCTTTATGCGGCTGCTGGAGTGATTGTACTCATTCTTCTTGCCGTATTTGCTTACAACAAGTTAAGGAAAAAGCAAGGTTTTAGTGGTCAAATCGTTGTGGAAGTAAAAGACGAGGATACTGGTGAACGCTCAAATCCGCAATACAAGCCATTAAAAGGTTTTAAAGGGAAGTTTCAGCTGCATCAGCTGCTAGGACTGCATCCTGAATTCGCTGAAACCAATCAAATTATCTTCAAGCCGCATGCCGGGGATTCTCTCCTGCTAATCAACAACTCGGACTGTACGATTGAAAAAAGCGGCCGGGCAATCGATGCCAAGAAGGGTCAGCAGATCAAACGAAATGACCGTCTGCGCATTGTGTTAAAGAAGGTAAATAAGTCCATTTATATTGAGTATATAACCTAAGCGGTTTTCGGTGTCAGGCACCGAAAAAGGAATCCTTATCAGATTATTTTTCGTCTATATATATTAGTAGTTCACAGCTAGGGAGGAATAGTTGCATGAAAGCAAGTGTTAAAGAGCATATATCACAGTTGGAAGTCGCCCATGGCGGCGGGATTATATCAGAGAAAATCCGCGTTGATACGATTGACAATCCGATGCTTGTCATTGGACTTGGCGGTACAGGAATTGATGCCCTATTAAGACTCAAATACCAAGTAAATCGCCGTTTTAAACTTCCAGAAGATCCCTTATCGAAAAAGAAGAAAGATAAACCAAGTAACATTGAGTTTTTAGCATTTGAAACGAATGAGCATGATCGTAATAAAAAATATAATGGGATTGGCCTTGACCCCCATAAAGAATTCGTCCTGCTTTCCAACCCAGAAATCGGCAGCGTTCTTTCAAATCGCAGCACGATTGAACCTTATATTAAAGACTGGTTATCACCCGAATTGTCAATAACGGATGGAATCAGCGGGGCTTCAGGCGTACGCCAAGCGGGCAGACTGCTCATGTTTACAAAAATCAATCAGGTTGTAACGATCATTCAAAACAAAATGGATGCCGTACTTGAAGGGTCTGGAAAACGATTATACGTCTTCCTGCTTACCGGACTTTCTGGTGGGACTGGCAGTGGCTGTTACCTAGATATTGCCTACATTATAAGAGGAATCATGGATAAAAAGTTTGGGGCAAAAGGTGTTGACCGTTTAAGTATCCTTGGCTACCTTTTCACTCCTGACGTGAATTTGTCTAAAAAAGGAATCAACCACCATACGGCTGAATACATCCAGAAAAACGGCTATGCTGCCTTAAAAGAACTCGATTACTGGATGAACTGTGATGAAAGAAATGAACGTTTTATTCAGAAGTACGGCAATTTATTAACCGTAAACTCACAAGTGCCGCCGTTTAATCTCTGCCATTTAATATCAGGTACGAATACTGAGGGTAAATGGCTTGAGAATGCCTACGATTACTGCATGAATGTAACAGCTGAAAATATTACAAACTTTATGGCTAGTGAAGATAAAGGATCCGGCGAGGAATTTGCCATTCATGACTATATCAGCAATATCAGATCCAATATTGCCGGCATGCATAAGCCGTATCCAGCTAACTATCAATACAACATTATCGGCGCTTCCATGGCAGAAATTCCACTGGAAGAAATGACAACCTACATTGCCTACAAGCTGTTTGAAAAAATGGATAATATGTTTGAAGCAGGTCCTGAGCAATCAGATGTGGAGCAATTTGCTGAAAAACTGCGGATTGACCCTGATTCCGTCCACCAGCGCTTTAATGAACGTGTACCAGAACCGCTTTCAGGCTATGAGAATAGTGACCGTTTCTCCTACAACAATGTCATCAAAACATCGGTAACCAATATCAATGATGAATTAGACAGAGAGTTTCTTTTAAAAGCAAAAGATCAGTATCGTAAATGCAAAAAGCAGCATCCAGGCGAAATCATGGAAGAATTCCGCCGGCAAATTGAGAAAATGTTTTTAAATTCCAAAAAAGGCCCTATCTATGCATCACGTTTAATCTACCAGAAAGACGGGTTTTGCTTATTAACGACCCTGCAAACCTATGTAGAAAGCTTACGCGAACGTCTAGAACGTATGCCTAAAGCCATTCAATCGGCTGAGGAGTATACCTACAATAAACTTGAAGATGCCAGAAGTGCATTTATATCTAAGGAAAAGAAAAAGAATGCCTATATCGAGTCCAAGTTGAATGAGTATGATCTTCGCGCCGAAAAAGAACGAATGGAAGAAATGATTGAATTCTATGAAGATCTATATCAGCTAATCAATAGTCAAAACAACAAGATTTATGTGGTCTATAAAGAAATCCTCGATGCACTTAGAGGGATATTTGAACAGAACGCCAATATTCTTGTGAATGGTGAGGAAGTCAAACAACAAGATAATGTCACCTATTACTGGCATTTAGTCAGTGTACCGGATGTGGCCCGTGAAATTGAGAGCATGTTCGATTCAAAGGATGGAGAACAACTTGTCCAGCAATGGTCAGAAATGCTCCTCGAAAAGTCATCCTATTGGGTCAATGAATCAGATATCGATATCGTAGGTACCGTTTCAGAATTCCTAAGCGACCAGTTTGGCGAGTTGATTACGAAATCAATGGAAGACTTTTTAAGGCTTAAACATGGCGAAGATATGCCAATTGATCGAATCATCCAAGACAAAATTGCTGCACGACTTGATGGTGATGCAACACCAGTGTTCCATTTAGATAACGGTCGTGGTGCCCTTCATTTCCCAGAATGGGGATTTGTATCCGTTCCAGTAAAGGCTCCTAATATTTTAAAAGGAGTGAAGGAATACCAAAAGCATTCGATTAGTGAATCTCATTTCACCATTAAAGAGAGTGAACTGAAGAATCGGATCTTCTGGTTAAACACAAAAAATGGTATTCCATTGTTCTCGTACTCCCCACTCTCCATTTATGAGGAGTCCTATGAAAAAACGATTTTAGAAAGAGAAGGCGTTGGCCGCCACCTTGTTCAAACAGATAAAGAAAACTGGGCCTACCTCCCTTCACCGATTCCTGAAGAATCATGGGGAGATACGTACCGCAACAAGCGCGTTCAGCAATACAATGCCAGTATCCGTTCCATGTTTGAACAAGCGATGGAATTTAAAGTCATTACGGTGAAGAATTCCGATCACAGCACTAGTGCTCGCTACGAATGCCATTTTACAAAAGAAATGAACATTTCGGACTTATTTGCTCAGTACGAAATAGATCCAAAACAGTTAAACAAAGCAACCCTTGGCAGCCTGAAGCAAATCCTTCGCCAGCTTAAAGACATGTTTAACGGCGCCATGGAGTCCGACGGTGTGAGTGATATCTTTGACAGCACCAACTTGGAATTGGCAAAAGAAAATCTCATCCGTACACCTAAACTAATTGAAAAAGTAAAACTAGAAGTTAGAAAGTATCACTTAATCAAAGAGAAAATCTCTGAGATTGAGCAATATATTGCCTCACAAGAAGAAAAAGAGGTTTCTTTAACTCAATTCATTCAAGCCGTTTATACAAAAACAATTCGGAAACGCGGCGCCTTATACGTGTACGATAAAGAGATTGAAGAAGATGCATGGGAACCATTTGTGAATTTAATGAAGACAACGAAGTTTGTTGATTATGAACTTTATCATGCCTTCAAAGCATTGAGCCAAAAGAAAATGGATCAACTGCAAAAGAAATCAGATCGTCGCAGCAATGACATGATCAACCAAGAAAACACGACCGAACTTGTTACTGCTTTAGAGGAAATGGCTGCAACCTATTCAAGGGAAAAAGAAGCCCTTGATTACGATTACCAGGATTTAGTCAATGGCGAAGAAATATACAGTTTCTATAAAGAAATGATGCTCAAGGTTAATGACATGCTCCGTCAATTGAAATCATAACAAACAATTACAGATAATTTTATTTAGGCCACTTGCAGCTTTTGCATGTGGCCGCCTCTAATCACACCCATTTTTTAATGGCTCTGTTAAATCTTATTGTTGATTTTGGCACTCTGTTGATTGGAGCGGAAGGCGCGAGACTCCTGCGGGAGGACGGGGCAGGGGAGACCCCGCAGGCGCGTAGCGCTGAGGAGGCTCCCCGGACCGCCCGCGAACCGCACGCGCCTGGAGCGGAAATCAACAGACCAGTTTAACAGAGCCTTAAATAGAATAGGGGAATGTTTTCAACGGGGGGAAACAGCTTTGAAAGAACTCTTACAAAAATACGCAAACACCTTTTCAAACCAGCTGGAAAAAATGACATTAGAGGAAAACGAACAGCGCAGTGTAAACCATCCCATTGTCTTTTTATTTCTAGGCGACTCTGTCAAGGAAGCCATGACATCCATCATGACTATTAATGAAGAAAAATGGCATAACAGCACGGGTGTGTTATATTTTCATGCCTATCAAACCAATACCATCAGCCACGATAACGTGTTATCCATTCAACTTCCAGGCAATCAGTTTGATCCCAAAACCATTCGTAGAAGCATTTACGAGACCTTTTATCAGGATGAGAATTTGCTGATTGAACTAAATAAAACCTTCCGTAAACTTTCGTCAAAAATTGCTGAGTACGGTAAGGTCTATTCCTCACTAGTTAAACTAAACCTATGTGTGGTGACGGCCGTCGATGACCCTGCAAATATCCTGATTCAAGAATTTACTTTGCTGTTAAAAAGTATTTTACAAGAGTCTTTTCGTCAAGTGGAAGTAGATTTGTATGGATTAATAAAGGAAAAGCAGGATGGCGAAAATTTTGCCCTCTCTACTTCACTAGGGATTAGTTTTTTTAATGAGTTAAATCAGTTTCAACACGATAAATACACCTTTGAAAAAGAACTTCAGTTGGAAGAAGATCTGCGGCTGCCAGTCGTTCACCCCCCTTCCCCGCTCTTTGACATGGTGTATTTGTTAAGCGATAAAAATGAAGATGGCTTAATTTCAAGTGATGCCGGGAAGCAAAACTACGAAATTATTAGCAATCTAAATCTCTTAAAAAACCGAAAAATGATTACCGATTATCATGAAAAGATGGACAGCTATAATCATCAGGACTTTAAACGTAGTTTCAGAGGAAACTCTGAGGAACCAGTATTCGCCTCAGCTGGCTTTTCCAAAGTGAACCGCCCCAATAAAGCGATTGCGCTTCATGCGGCCAGCCATTTTTTCCATGAACTGCTGACATCATTAAAAGCAGCCAGCTCCGAGAAACGCGAAAATGTACTCAGCTTATTTGAGTTGACGGAGGCTTCTTTCCAGAAATATTATCATGACATTATTCCTTCGGACGAAAAGCTCGTGGATATGAATGACATGATGGGAGTGTCCAATTCCTATCAAACGGTAAAAAGAATGTCTGTCAAGGAGGCAGAAGAGCATCTGTATGAAGGTGGTACAGAACGCTTTTTCCATACTAACTTTAAAGAGCCGGTCAGTGAGCATTTACAAACCATGAACTTGAAAGCACATATTGAGCGGTGCCTCCATGAAAACGTAATTAATAATGAAAAGTACGGGTTATATTGCGCCTATTTATGGACCTCTGATTCCACAGGCTCGAATTTTAGCATACTGGATGAAATTCATAAAATGATTCGTGAAGCCAAAAATGAACGAGCAGAAGCTGAAGCACGGCTCGAGCAGCTCTATCATCGAATCGTGGATAGCTGTGATTTTAAAAAAAGCTATCTCCCATTTTCAGACAAGAAAAACCTAACTAGCTTTTTACAGTATTTTTTTGAAGAAGCTTACGGTTTAAAGTATCAAATGGTCAAACTTGAGGTAAAGCAAGCCATCTTAAAGCAATATCATGAAGTATTACAAGAAAACCACCAGTATCTGCGCGCGAAAATAGAGATTGTCGATCAGGTGGAATCTTTATTGAAACAAACAGCTGCGGAGAGTCTATATGATTCGGATGAGTATTTAGATAAAAATATAGCGGAATATTATGGACAAATGATTAGCAGCATAACGAAAAAGCTGAAGGAAAAACGCGGTCCTCATTTCTTTTCTGATGAGCACTTTTTTGGAAACCTGCTAACATTCCTTGAAAACGGTGCGACCGAACTGATCGAAAGATTGCTGTTTGTATGTAATCGTGAGGTATTGACCCAAGAGGAATTCCAGCGCAGCTTTGAAGATGAACTGTTAGAACGGGCGAATGTTATGACGCACTATGATAATCAAGACGTTCTAACCAAAGAGGATTTGTTTAAGCAATTAAACACGCGCTTAAGCGAAAATTCATCGATTCATATTGAAGTGTTTAACTACAAACAGGAACATCGCTATGAAGAAAAATACTTCTTCGGTGACTTTCACAGCAAATTCATGAAGTTCGCTTTAGAAAAAGAACAAGAAACACGCCATTTTAAGGTGGGCTGTGCCCATGAGAAGAATAGCAGCGGAATCGAAAAGCTTACCCTGATGGGCGGCTTTAAGCTGAGTGACTTAATGTACTACCAAAGAGGGGAAAAATACTACAAGGCCTATACAGAAAAAGGATACGAATTCCACTCCAAAGCGGAAACGCCCGCATAGCAGTGTACTAGAAAACCCAATTTATATTTTAAGGAGATTTGAACATGCCTGTTCGGAAATTTAGTATCCTGTTTTTTGTTTTTAGTATCATTGCCCGGGCTTCTAGGTGCTATCCTTGGTGAGTGGTTAATCGAGTCCTATTATGGCGTTTGGCCTAATATCCTTTTAATGGGCGCCTATTTTGGCCAGCTAGCCCTGATCGCAGGTCTCTTCTGCTTAGGTGCTGAGTTAATTAGTCCCATTATTAATGGACGCAGTTGGCGATTGGAATACTCAGGCCTTTCTTGGAAAATGCTTGTACCTGCCACTCTCGTCATGCTGTTTGCTGCCGGCCTTTTATTTCAATTCTTATATTCTCTTAATTTCTCAAATATCAAACCGCCCGATGATATCGTGATGGTCATGGATATTTCAGACAGCATGAATGAAACGGACCCTGGACACGAAAGCTTGAAGGCTGCTGGAAAGCTCATATCCAATATGAAGCCGACCCATCGTGCCTCCGTTATATCATTTAACGAAGACGCTGTTATTACAAAATCGATGTTTAACGTCAGTGATAAACAAGAACGCACCGATGCGATTGAGCAAATCAATCGTTTACAAGCTACAGGAAGCACCGATATTGGCAACGCCTTAGACACAGCTATTCAAGAGATAGATGACCACCCTAAAAATGGACGAAAACCAATGGTCATTCTGTTCTCAGATGGTTATAGCGAACTTGACCTTGATGCAGTGGTAGAGCCATACCAGAATAAGGACATTGTCATAAATACGATTGGGATGAGCAAGATTGATAAAAGCGGTGCCCAATTACTTAGATTAATTGCATCAAGTACCGGCGGTTCCTTTTATGATGTTAAAAATGCCAATGAATTAACGAACGTATTTGAAAAAATCTACTTAGAAAACCAGGACCGTTTGCTTGTGACCCAAAGACACGGATTGTTTCAAGACAGTACCTATCTCGCCATTCTCCGAGTGGTCTTAATCACGTTAATCGGCGGATTATTTGGTCTCGCGCTTGGAATAATTTTCGACAACCGTTATTTAGCGAAAAGCTATGCTATTACTGGGGTGTTTGCTGGACTATTAGCAGGATTGGTGCTCGAACTTGGTTTGCAAGATAGCCTGCAGTCAGGATTTTCTTACCGCCTCGCTGCCGATATTCTCTTAACTGCGTTGACTGGTCTTGGAACGCTGATGATCCCGATCCGTGAGAAGTTCTCGGGCAGTGCGCCGCGTAACACCAGTGGGCCTGATTTTTCCGTAAAAAGAAATTCATTAAAAAGGAATCATTTTAAAAAGGGATTTTGATGGACAGCGTTTAGGAGCGGCTTGGACCTCTCCGTACCAATTAGAAAAGATAGTGGGTGATTTCTGGTGAACTGGGAAACCCTTGCTTCCCCTGATTATGAAATAAAGGATATACGAAAAACAATAAGAGAATCAGAGGTTCACTTAACTTGGTTCTGGTCTAAAGATATCGACTTTGTCTATATTTATAAAACGCCCTCAGAAAATGTAAAACCAATCAGCGAAATCAATGAGCAGGATTTGAAACTCTATACCCGCGAGGAATATAAAGCCAATCATGGATATGTTGGAAGACTGGATGCGATTGGCCGCTATGCCTATCGCATCTTCCCCTGCCAAAAACGTAACGGAAAGCTGGCTGTTTTTAGTCAGGAAAACGATAACAATCTCATTTATATAACGGGATCGAAGGCAAAGATTTATTTTTCAATTACCTATAAAAATAAATTCCTTCAGCCGAAAAAAAGAGTCCGCATGTCCATCATGACAGAAATCGTGCTTGATAAAGATCTGTTAGTCTATGTTAAAAAAACGGGCAGTCCTCCCATGTCCATTGAAGATGGAACCGTCTTCCCATTTATTCGTGACTTCCCACCTGGAAAAACGGAGCTGCTCGAAAAGGAAATCGGCAAGGATGAATATATTAGAATCTTTTTTAGTAATGGAAGGAAATCAGCTGAAATTTTTGAACTGATTCCACAATAAGGAGAGACCTTACATGTTTGGACTACTAAAACGAATGTTTGAAAAAAAGCAGCAAGAACCTACCAGACTGCCTTTTTATGATATTGTCTGCCCCTACTGCTTTTCAAAATTTCATCATGAAGATGTCGTCTTCCGTGCCGCACACCACCGTGATGATGATGAGGTATTTTACCTTCAGGAAGATGATAAATTGAATGATTATCGGGCGAAATTTGGGCTTGCCCCCATTGATGAACTGGAGGCAATTGTTTATCCTTCGACGATTCCAGATGAAAATAAGATTTACTCCGACCGTGTGCTTATGGGTGTTTCTGATAAATATGCGGTTGTGACGAGAAAGCGACTTTGCCCAGGGTGCCATAACGAACTCCCCGTTACAGCAGGTAAATATCCAAGTAATATTCTTTCCATTGTCGGTGCTACTTCTGTCGGGAAATCTGTTTATATTACGTCTCTCATTCATACCTTGCAGCATGTAACAGCTAATAATTTTAATGCGGCATGTATTCCGCTTAATAACGCGATTAGCAGAAGATTCAGGGATGACTATGAAATTCCTTTATTTGAAAATGGAAATTTGCTTGATGCTACCGCTGTGACAAAGCGTCAAGAACCGTTTATTTTCCAATTTGTGTTTAAAGATGAAGACAAAGCACCACTGACACTCGTATTTTTTGATGTAGCTGGTGAGGGTATGACTGAACAAGAATATCTTCAACTTCATGCTCCCCATATCAAAAATTCAGCGGGAATTTTATTCTTAGTCGACCCAATGCAAATTCGAGCAATCCGTCAGAAAATGCTTCATCAAATGGGTGAAAATCCGGGGGAGATAGTTGGACTTGCTCGTGAACCCCGCGAGGTTGTTGTCGCATTATTTGAGGATTTCATTTCCCAACAGGAAAACAACAAAACGAATATTCCGACTGCAGTCGTGCTGACAAAAAGTGATTTATTGTATACCCTAAGTTCCGACGAGGGTGAATATATTCGTTCTAATAGCAATGTGTTCCGCAATGTCACACATAGTGGATACCTTAACCTGGATGAATACGAGAATATCAATGGAGAGATTAGAAGATTTCTATCAAAGGTAGATACTCCGTTCGTCGGTTCCATTGATGTTTTTTTTAACGAGGCTTCCTATTTTGCCGTGTCTGCCCTCGGAAGCAATCCAGTCGATCGACAAGTTAGTGGGATTATTAGTCCGATTCGTGTGGATGAACCGTTTATTTGGCTCCTGTATAAGCTGGGCTATGTTGAAGGGAGACATGTGCAGTGACCGGAAAGTTAATTCAACAACAAATGTATACCAGGGAACGGGGCGGAATATTCCTCTCAACGGACGGATATGATACCATTGCTATTTCCGAAGGCTTGGATAAGTCATTTGTGAAAAAATATTTACATCCCTTTTGCATTTATCAATCGCCAAAGGCTTTAACAACACGTGGGGAAAAGGACAGTTCCCTCTACCCGGAAACTGTCACACTATTTCAGCCGGAAACCGGTGACATGGTCATTGGTCAATCTGTATTTGTGCCTGCTGATTTTACGGGTCAGCGCAGCGCTTATTTCATGCATAACTATGTACTCCCGCCTAATCGAAAGGAAGAATGGATTAAACATCCTGAAAAGCTATTTCAAATAAATGACTTTCAGACTTCCTATAAAACGGAGCAAGGCCATGTTCTTCCGGCACTGGAAGAAACCGAATATGATGATATGGATGTTCTTGCCGGAAAAGATACTCTTTTGGGGAATTTAGGAATTCGCGAAGAACAGTTTAAACAACTATTATTTGCAGTCATGTCGTCCATTGCTGGGAAGAAAAAGGTGTTTATCTCATTAAATATACCTTTGCAGGAATATTCGAAGGCTGCACTTCAACTGTTGGAGTTAGTTTATCTTTATTTGCCCTATGCACACCGCCGCAAATTAGGCGCAATGACCTTTTCAAGTGAACCAGAGAGTAAAAACTATATCCATGTGATGTTTTATGAGCCAGGTACATTAAACATGAATGATCGTTCGATTGAAAAGCAATTCATTTTTGATTTTGCAAATGATAGGATTTCTGGCCTCGGTATTTCTGGTCAGAAGCATGAGTATCTAGACTTTGCACTCGATCATTTTTCCCAATCGAAGCGAATGGATGATTTCTTTGCGTTCGCAGAAACAGAGTTATCAGGCTTAACTGAGGAGCAGAAGCTAGAGGTGGCTAGCTACTATCAGTTGACCTCCCTTTATCAAACACTTAATAGTCATGATGACTCCTTTTATAATGATAATAAACTAGGCTTTTTAAATAGTTTGCAGAAGTTTCTACAGGTGAATAGTGACGAGAAACAACCTTTGATTGAGCTATTTTTAAAAATCCTAGCGATGGAAAAATATGCAGGCGATCCTGCAACAGCTCTAGATTACATTCACGCTGTAGTGTCCATCAATCAAGTGATACGAAGCGATGAGGCTCTCTCATTCATACTAGAAACACTCAACTATTATCAAAATGCTCAACTTTTCCATAAGCTCTGGAAATTGGTTGAACAGGACAATCGCTCTTATAAAGCGATTTTGATGTTTATTAATGAGCATCCCAACTATGACAGGCTCCTTGAGCTTTATCTGGATGAACGGTTCAATCGGATCATTCGAGTCGAAGACATTCTGTGTGAGCTCAAATCAATGCTTGGCTCACCATACCTTTTAGCTATTGAAAAATTTAAATCGGTTGTGATTACCAAAATTGAAGCCTCGTTAAAACAGGAGATTAATGCTTTCACCGCTGTTCTTGCCATCAAGGACTTTAAAGTGGATATGGCAGACAAGGATTTTCTCGATTTTAAACAAAAGATGTTTGGGCGGTCAGTATGGGTCATGTTAGATCATATTCGTCCAAAAGAGCTGACGGCTCAGGATATCATGACATTCGGTAAAATTTTCAACCAACCGATAAACACGAGAGATATGAAGGATGGCAAGGCAAAAGATAATTATCTAATGACTGATGCCCTATACCAGGTGCTCAGCATGCCATCTCAGGCTAGTCCTAATCAGCTTAAATCGTTATCAAGATTGGGCCGGGAACTGGTGCGGGAGATTTTGCAGCAGCTCTTACAAGTCAAGGTTACCACTGAGCACATTCCAGTTCTAAATATTGCCTTTGGATCGGAACATGGTGAAGTAGATTATGGGATGCTATTTAAACACTTGATCCAATACGGCGATGACAAAACGATGATGGCTTTTATAAAGGATCATTCAAATTTAGTTGGAATTGACTTACCCTATCGAAGTGCTTTACGAAGCTATTTAGTTTCCGATCCAAAATCAATTTGGCGGAATAAAAAGTACAATAAAGAATTGAAATTAATCCGAAAGAGCAGCTTTAAGAACTTTTTGAAGGAAGTTGAAACAGAAACAGCAAGTCCTCTTGTCAAATTCTTTAAAAAGTATGGGGTAAAACTGTTAATAGCTTTAGTTGTTCTTGGCGGAGCAACTTGGTTTGGAGTTGACTATTATGCAAGTAAACATACAAAAACAGAGGAAAAAAAGGAAGTTGCTTACGGAGTCCCGTTTACAGGGCAAGTGAGCGACGAACAAGAATAGCACAAAAAAGAGCATCCCTCGTGGGATGCTCTTTTTACAGCCAAAAGAACTGCAACCCCTGCTTTATTTTGTAATGTCGCATTACTCCTTGGTCTTCACAAGTGTAAACGTATTATTTTTCAAAGAAAGATTGGACAATTCTGTCCCTGTCACGCTGATAACATCTTTGCTCTGCTTAACCTCAGTACCATAGTCACTCCATACCTGTTTGGCACTTCCATTTGCTTGTACTGTTAGTGCGATCACTTCTGAAATTAAACCACTATCATCTGGAAGTTCAAAAACCAGCAGACCGGTTTGCCCATTTTCTGCTGTAATTGTTAGTAACGAATCTATATATGATTTTGTTTCGGAAGAATTGCCATTATACTCAGGCGATACCCCTACCTTCTTGCCTTGGGATAAAACAAAAACTTTCACCTTGCCTGATGAATCGTCTTGTTTCTGGGCAGCGGCAACTAAAGTATAATCATGACCTGCTACTTTGATGGAAGCATGTTTGATTGGATCCCAGCCAGAAACTACTTGCGTGAATTGACTTAAATTAACCTGATCTTTTTTCTCCACTGCCTTCGCCTTTGGCTTGTCCTTCTCCACAGCTGTTTCTTGCTTACTTTCACTCGCTTGATTCGAGGTTTTTTCCGCTCCACCCTTTAAAAAGTTAATGGAAAAGATGAGGATTATAAGTATAGCAGCAACAGCAACGCCTATAAACAATGAGCCGGATTTCCGCTTTTCTTTAGGGGGCGAAGGAGCAGGAGTTACAAACTCTGGCTCTTCCCTTTTGTTTTCCTCCTGAATAACTGATTCAAAAACGGTCTTTGAGGATTCACCTAGATTCACTAATCCCGGCTTGGGAATCGCTAATTTCCTTAGAATCCACCCTTGCAGTTCCTCGATGTGATCAAAGCTTATCCCCTCAAAATGCGATTCAGCAAGGGAAGAATGATTTTTTAATACGGATAGTACTTGTTTGAGGTCATCCTGAATGGTTATTTTTCTATCTGGTTGAAAAACGGTTCTCTCACCTGCGCCATATAAGATAATCTCTCCATTTTCTTTTATCCAGATATTAAATCGATTGATCTTACCATGAAGAATTCCATGTTTGTGCAAATATACGACGGCATCGACGAACTGATCAATTTGTTTCCCGGTAAGCATCTGCTCTTTTTCTAAAAAGTTTCCTTCGTTTCCTTCCATCACAACAAAGGGCTTACGGTCCCATACATCTAGCACCTTCACTGCAGGAAGGTGCTTATAATTGGTAATCTTCGCCTCGTACTCATGATAGAACTGATTCCACTCATCACGAAGCGGCAACTGATGGATCAAGCGAAGGATTCCTGATTCTCCGTTCTTTGGATCTTCCACTTGATAAACGGTTAATTGCTCACCAGTATATAGTTCTTTAATGATCTTGAATTGGTTAATGTCAGCCATTTTCACAGCTCCCTGGTCATACTAATACCGAAGGAACCTACTTCCCAGTTTGGGTTTCGCTTCCCTCATAGCTATTTTTCAGCCTAAATTTGAACTCAACCCGCCTCGACTGTGCACGGTCCACCTTGCCTTTGACGATCTTCAACTGGCTCTCAGACCGTCCGTTGGCGGTAATATTTTTTGTTACCTGATTCTTATATGGAAAATCTCCGAATTCATCACTTAAAATGTATTTCACGACACTGAAGGCCCTGCGCTGGGATAGATCGAGGTTATACATATAGTCGCCTTTATCATCGGTATGCCCTTCGACCACGACTTCAGCAATACTGTTGTTATACTTTCCGTAAAGTGTCTTAAAATAAATGGGGATAAACTTATCCAGCTGTTTTTTAAATTCTGGCTTAATAACATCCTTGCCCTTTTCAAATAACAAGTCATCCTTAAACTTAATTGCACCCGTGTCTTTATCGATTGAAATTTCCATATGCTGCTTTTTAAATTCCTTGTCTAAATCTTTGACAATATCCTTTTGAATGTAGGATAACGCCTCAATCTGCTTTTCTTTGTCAGCAATTTGCTTTGCTTGTTTCTTAATTTCCGTCTGGCTTTCCATCGCTTTTGCCTGCATCGCTTTGCTTTCTTTATTAATACTAATGATGATCGCGACAAAGATAATTAAGACAACTAAAAGGATGGTTGATAACAAATCTGTAAACGTGGGCCAGAAATCTGATTCTCCGGAACCGTCATTGATTAGTCGTTTATATTTTTCCTTCATTGCTCAGACCCTTTTCCTATTTTGATAGATTAACTGCATATTGTTTTTCATTCATTTTTTCTGAAAAAGTCTCTAGACTCTTCATTAAATCATTCAAAGTTGACTCAAGAGAGTTTAAAGCTTCAGGTGTCTCCTTAGCCCCTTTTGAAAAGCTTTGGTCCAGTTTTCCGATGAGATCATTTGTATTTTTAATATTGTTGCTCAGGGCGTATAGGCTCGTTTCTAAAGATTGATTAGATGACTCTTGAATGCTCATATAATTTCCCATACTGGTCACGGCATCCTTAAACAAGTCCTTCACTTCTCCGTTTTCTGTATTCGTCTCTTTCAGCTGCTTCAATAGACCTGCTTGCTCTTTTTTAATTTGTTTATAGATCGATTCAGTCAATTGCTTATGCATATCTACTTGTGATTCATTTTGAGTTACAATTTGAGAAATTTGAGACGTTGTACCTTCGAAAAAGTTGGCCATTTCCTGTTGTGAACTATCCACTAATGATTTATATGAATTGTGTAAGTTATAATTGTTTTTCATAAAACCATCAATCACATTGTTTTGGTTCGCGACAAACGACTTAATGTCATGGGCTGTATTTTCAAACGTCATCTTAATTTCGTTATTAAGATTGTGCTGATTATTAAAATAAGTAAACATTCTCTCAAAATCATCATGAATTAACGCGGTCTTTTGATTAAACAATTCAGTAATAGCCATCATGTCTTTAAATAAACCACTAACTGCCATCGTGTTTTGCTGAAAGTTTTTATTAAATTTTTGTAAATTATCAGTAGCTATTTTAAATTCCTTCGAAAAGCCGGCGACCTCCAGGAAGGCATTTCCCATATTGTGAACGGCTTCTTTAACTCCACCAATGGCCTCGACCACATAATAGTCAGACGTCTTTTGATCCTTCTGGTGAATAAAGTTTTCAACTTTCAACATAACTTGCAATAGTAATTGTTCCGAGTTTCTTACCTTTGAATGAAGATTGATCGCGATCGAAAATAGAATTCCACCGATACTAGTGAAAAAGGCAGTATGGACGCCGCCTAACACCTTTAAGATGGATTTATCAATATCACTTGGGTTAAGGGCAGCTAGCGTGATTACGAGGCCTGTAAAGGTACCGAGGACCCCGACGAGTATGGAAATCGATGCAAACGTATGAATCAGTTTCATTCGTTTGACAATACTTGTTTTATTATCAATATGATATTCAGACATAAACACCTCAATAAACGATGGAATATTGAGCTGTGTCTTTGTTCTTTCTTTTTTATCATTAAATGCTCGCCATATCGTTACAGCAAGTTGATTATTTTCTGGATTTTTCGAAAGATCTTCATCCTGTTTATTTAAAAATGTAAAGATGGTGTTATTACTTCTTATTGAGAAATTGGCAATCGTGCCAAGAACAATTAAAACGGCTAGTACAAGAAACTCATTTGCACCAAGCTTGGTGGCCCCTCCACTTAAATAATAGATTAATAGTAAAAAAGTCGGTAAAAACATTAAAAGAGGTAATAAAAATCGATTCATTCTATTTGTCCCTTTCCTTTAGATGTAAGTAATTTGTCAATTTGTCTAGAATTCCATCTTTAATTGTAACAAAAAAAAGTAATTTTTAGGGAAAAATATAAATTTTTGTCGATGGAAACTACTGGTGAGGGGTTATTTTTTAAGGCATAAGGTTTATAAGTGGTTTAGATTTTCTAAATAGAAGAGATTGGTAAATTTCGAGGCTTTTTAATTAAGGCTTTGTTGTGTTTATTTTAGTGGAAATTCTTAAAAGAAGACAAAAAAGACAACCTTTTTCAAGTTGTCTTTTTCGTGCCTGGCAACGTCCTACTCTCACAGGGACGCGTGTCCCAACTACCATCGGCGCTGAGAAGCTTAACTTCCGTGTTCGGTATGGGAACGGGTGTGACCTTCTCGCCATTGCTGCCAGACTATTTAATTGAGGAATCATTCCCTCAAAACTAGATAATGCAGAAGAAGTTTGTAAAAACGAGTGTGCCTTAAAATTGGTTAAGTCCTCGAACGATTAGTATCAGTCAGCTCCACATGTTACCACGCTTCCACCTCTGACCTATCAACCTGATCATCTTTCAGGGTTCTTACTAGCTTGCGCTATGGGAAATCTCATCTTGAGGGGGGCTTCATGCTTAGATGCTTTCAGCACTTATCCCGTCCGCACATAGCTACCCAGCGATGCCCTTGGCAGAACAACTGGTACACCAGCGGTGCGTCCATCCCGGTCCTCTCGTACTAAGGACAGCTCCTCTCAAATTTCCTGCGCCCACGACGGATAGGGACCGAACTGTCTCACGACGTTCTGAACCCAGCTCGCGTACCGCTTTAATGGGCGAACAGCCCAACCCTTGGGACCGACTACAGCCCCAGGATGCGATGAGCCGACATCGAGGTGCCAAACCTCCCCGTCGATGTGGACTCTTGGGGGAGATAAGCCTGTTATCCCCGGGGTAGCTTTTATCCGTTGAGCGATGGCCCTTCCATGCGGAACCACCGGATCACTAAGCCCGACTTTCGTCCCTGCTCGACTTGTAGGTCTCGCAGTCAAGCTCCCTTGTGCCTTTACACTCTGCGAATGATTTCCAACCATTCTGAGGGAACCTTTGGGCGCCTCCGTTACTCTTTAGGAGGCGACCGCCCCAGTCAAACTGCCCACCTGACACTGTCTCCCACCCCGATCAGGGGTGCGGGTTAGAATTTCAATACAGCCAGGGTAGTATCCCACCGACGCCTCCACCGAAGCTAGCGCTCCGGCTTCTCAGGCTCCTACCTATCCTGTACAAGCTGTACCAAAATTCAATATCAGGCTACAGTAAAGCTCCACGGGGTCTTTCCGTCCTGTCGCGGGTAACCTGCATCTTCACAGGTACTATAATTTCACCGAGTCTCTCGTTGAGACAGTGCCCAGATCGTTACGCCTTTCGTGCGGGTCGGAACTTACCCGACAAGGAATTTCGCTACCTTAGGACCGTTATAGTTACGGCCGCCGTTTACTGGGGCTTCGATTCAGAGCTTCGCTTAGCAGCTAACCCCTCCTCTTAACCTTCCAGCACCGGGCAGGCGTCAGCCCCTATACTTCGCCTTGCGGCTTCGCAGAGACCTGTGTTTTTGCTAAACAGTCGCCTGGGCCTATTCACTGCGGCTCTTCGAGGCTATTCACCTCAAAAAGCACCCCTTCTCCCGAAGTTACGGGGTCATTTTGCCGAGTTCCTTAACGAGAGTTCTCTCGCTCACCTTAGGATTCTCTCCTCGCCTACCTGTGTCGGTTTGCGGTACGGGCACCTTTTATCTCGCTAGAGGCTTTTCTTGGCAGTGTGGAATCAGGAACTTCGGTACTAAATTTCCCTCGCTATCACAGCTCAGCCTTATGCGAGAAGCGGATTTGCCTACTTCTCAGCCTAACTGCTTAGACGCGCATATCCAACAGCGCGCTTACCCTATCCTCCTGCGTCCCCCCATTGCTCAAACGATAAAGAGGTGGTACAGGAATATCAACCTGTTGTCCATCGCCTACGCCTTTCGGCCTCGGCTTAGGTCCCGACTAACCCTGAGCGGACGAGCCTTCCTCAGGAAACCTTAGGCATTCGGTGGATGAGATTCTCACTCATCTTTCGCTACTCATACCGGCATTCTCACTTCTAAGCGCTCCACCAGTCCTTACGGTCTAGCTTCAACGCCCTTAGAACGCTCTCCTACCACTGACATCTAAGATGTCAATCCACAGCTTCGGTGATACGTTTAGCCCCGGTACATTTTCGGCGCAGAGTCATTCGACCAGTGAGCTATTACGCACTCTTTAAATGGTGGCTGCTTCTAAGCCAACATCCTGGTTGTCTAAACAACTCCACATCCTTTTCCACTTAACGTATACTTTGGGACCTTAGCTGGTGGTCTGGGCTGTTTCCCTTTTGACTACGGATCTTATCACTCGCAGTCTGACTCCCACGGATAAGTCTTTGGCATTCGGAGTTTGTCTGAATTCGGTAACCCGATGAGGGCCCCTAGTCCAAACAGTGCTCTACCTCCAAGACTCTTACTACGTGAGGCTAGCCCTAAAGCTATTTCGGAGAGAACCAGCTATCTCCAAGTTCGATTGGAATTTCTCCGCTACCCACACCTCATCCCCGCACTTTTCAACGTGCGTGGGTTCGGGCCTCCATCCAGTGTTACCTGGACTTCACCCTGGACATGGGTAGATCACCTGGTTTCGGGTCTACGACCACATACTCATACGCCCTATTCAGACTCGCTTTCGCTGCGGCTCCGTCTCTTCAACTTAACCTTGCATGGGATCGTAACTCGCCGGTTCATTCTACAAAAGGCACGCTATCACCCATTAACGGGCTCTAACTACTTGTAGGCACACGGTTTCAGGAACTATTTCACTCCCCTTCCGGGGTGCTTTTCACCTTTCCCTCACGGTACTGGTTCACTATCGGTCACTAGGGAGTATTTAGCCTTGGGAGATGGTCCTCCCTGCTTCCGACCGGATTTCTCGTGTCCGGCCGTACTCAGGATCCACTCAGGAGGGAACGAAGTTTCGACTACAGGGTTTTTACCTTCTATGACGGACCTTTCCAGGTCGCTTCATCTACCCCGTTCCTTTGTAACTCCATGTTGAGTGTCCTACAACCCCAAGAGGCAAGCCTCTTGGTTTGGGCTATGTCCCGTTTCGCTCGCCGCTACTCAGGGAATCGCGTTTGCTTTCTCTTCCTCCGGGTACTTAGATGTTTCAGTTCCCCGGGTATGCCTTCCATACCCTATGTATTCAGGTAAAGATACTGTTCCATTACGAACAGTGGGTTCCCCCATTCGGAAATCTCCGGATCAAAGCTTACTTACAGCTCCCCGAAGCATATCGGTGTTAGTCCCGTCCTTCATCGGCTCCTAGTGCCAAGGCATTCACCGTGCGCCCTTTCTAACTTAACCTAAAAGGTTATTCTCTTACTTATATAAGAGAGAAAACTAAAATGGCATTGACTCGGTTCTTACATTGACTTCTTCATTATGATTATCTAGTTTTCAAAGAACGAAAATATCTTGAGAGAATTGCACTCTCAAAACTAAACAAACAAGAAACGTCGATCAAACAAACTGTTTTGTCTGGCTCATATGTCCAGCTTTATCCTTAGAAAGGAGGTGATCCAGCCGCACCTTCCGATACGGCTACCTTGTTACGACTTCACCCCAATCATCTGTCCCACCTTAGGCGGCTGGCTCCTTGCGGTTACCCCACCGACTTCGGGTGTTACAAACTCTCGTGGTGTGACGGGCGGTGTGTACAAGGCCCGGGAACGTATTCACCGCGGCATGCTGATCCGCGATTACTAGCGATTCCGGCTTCATGCAGGCGAGTTGCAGCCTGCAATCCGAACTGAGAATGGTTTTATGGGATTGGCTAAACCTCGCGGTCTTGCAGCCCTTTGTACCATCCATTGTAGCACGTGTGTAGCCCAGGTCATAAGGGGCATGATGATTTGACGTCATCCCCACCTTCCTCCGGTTTGTCACCGGCAGTCACCTTAGAGTGCCCAACTGAATGCTGGCAACTAAGATCAAGGGTTGCGCTCGTTGCGGGACTTAACCCAACATCTCACGACACGAGCTGACGACAACCATGCACCACCTGTCACTCTGTCCCCCGAAGGGGAAATTCCTATCTCTAGGAGTGTCAGAGGATGTCAAGACCTGGTAAGGTTCTTCGCGTTGCTTCGAATTAAACCACATGCTCCACCGCTTGTGCGGGCCCCCGTCAATTCCTTTGAGTTTCAGCCTTGCGGCCGTACTCCCCAGGCGGAGTGCTTAATGCGTTAGCTGCAGCACTAAGGGGCGGAAACCCCCTAACACTTAGCACTCATCGTTTACGGCGTGGACTACCAGGGTATCTAATCCTGTTTGCTCCCCACGCTTTCGCGCCTCAGCGTCAGTTACAGACCAGAAAGCCGCCTTCGCCACTGGTGTTCCTCCACATCTCTACGCATTTCACCGCTACACGTGGAATTCCGCTTTCCTCTTCTGCACTCAAGTCCCCCAGTTTCCAATGACCCTCCACGGTTGAGCCGTGGGCTTTCACATCAGACTTAAAGGACCGCCTGCGCGCGCTTTACGCCCAATAATTCCGGACAACGCTTGCCACCTACGTATTACCGCGGCTGCTGGCACGTAGTTAGCCGTGGCTTTCTGGTTAGGTACCGTCAAGGTACCGGCAGTTACTCCGGTACTTGTTCTTCCCTAACAACAGAGCTTTACGACCCGAAGGCCTTCATCGCTCACGCGGCGTTGCTCCATCAGACTTTCGTCCATTGTGGAAGATTCCCTACTGCTGCCTCCCGTAGGAGTCTGGGCCGTGTCTCAGTCCCAGTGTGGCCGATCACCCTCTCAGGTCGGCTACGCATCGTCGCCTTGGTGAGCCGTTACCTCACCAACTAGCTAATGCGCCGCGGGCCCATCTGTAAGTATCAGCCGAAACCGACTTTCAGCTTTTCCTCATGAGAGGAAAAGGATTATCCGGTATTAGCACCGGTTTCCCGGTGTTATCCCAGTCTTACAGGCAGGTTGCCCACGTGTTACTCACCCGTCCGCCGCTAACCAACAGGAGCAAGCTCCCATTGATTCGCTCGACTTGCATGTATTAGGCACGCCGCCAGCGTTCGTCCTGAGCCAGGATCAAACTCTCCAAGAAAGTTGATTAGCTCATAAATGTAACGTTGGCTCATGTTCTTCATATTATAATAGAAGGAACACGATTATTATTGTTTGTTGACGTTTTTGTTTGTTTAGTTTTCAAAGAGCAAATAATTACTTTTCCGAAAAACCCTAATAATTTATAATTCCAAATAGAATATCAACAACTTGTTTATTAACTTATCATCTTACTGACGACTTTTCTAATATTACAGGATATTAATAAATCGGTCAATAACTTTTTAAAAATATTTTTCAAGAAAAAATTTGTGACCTTATCTTCTTCTCAGGATTCCATACATTAATAATATGATTTTAATTTCTTAACATTTATTTTTTTCTCATTTTTTATTTTAAGTCCAATCAAGCTTGTCCACTGATTCATACATTATCGTGTATTAATTATAATATTGGGAAGGAGAGAAAAATTGGCCACATGAACAATCTGGATGTTCTGATTGTTTTTGTTTTGAGCTTAACGAGCATCATGGTCAAATCGTTACATTTTTCAACTGTCCAATATACATTATTTTTATTTTAAATATGTAATTATGAGGTGATAAGTAGTGTTATTTAATAGACAAAAGGGGCTTGTTAGCATAGTTATTACTTGTTACAACGTCGCCTCTTTTATAGAAGAATGCTTAGACGGTATATTTGATCAGTCCTATGAAAATATTGAGGTTATTATCATAGATGATTTTTCTAACGACCCCACTAAGCGAAAGATTAAAAAGTGGATTAAAAAAAATAATCCATCCTTCCCTATTGATTTAATTACTCTCCCAAGAAATGTAGGTTTTGCTGGAGCCATTAATATAGGCTATATTCTAAGTAAAGGTGAATATATTGCCGTTCATGACGCTGATGATATTTCTCATAAAGATCGTATTCAAAAACAAGTTAAATTTTTGGAGGAAAAACCAGAAGTTGGTTTAGTAGGGACCACATATGCTGCATTTCAAAATGGTAACATTGAAGAACAACAAATAGCAACTTGGATCAGATATGGGGAGGATATCAAAAAAACTTACGGAAAAGGCGGTCATTGTGTCTGTCATGGGACAATAATGTTTCGCGGAGAAATTTTTGACCGTATCGGGGGTCCTACTAGACGTATAAAGGGGGCCGAGGACTACGAGTTTATTGCAAACTGCATAAATGCAGGGATAGAAATATCAAATATCCCTGAAGTCTTATATTATTATCGGGCACACCCTAATCAAAGATCTCGACAATTTTATAGTCGAGGTGAAAAAAAAGATGTATAAGGATAATATTTTGATGGTTTTAGATAGTTTTGACATAGGTGGTACGGAAACACATGTTTTAAGTTTGGTTGAAGAAATGGTATCTCGCAATTTAAAAGTAATAGTAATAGGAAAAAACGGTTTAGTAAAAAAGTCTTTTTTAGATTTAGGTTGTAAGGTGTTTGAAGTTAATTATCCAAATCATAATAACGAACAACAATTAGCTGAATTCTCTACAATGGTCAGAGAAATGATAATTAATGAAAAAATAAACATCATCCATGCCCATCAAACTCCCTCGGCCTACCTGATATTTTCGATTGCTAAGGATTTAAACATCCCTACTGTTTTTACTGTCCATGGTACGTACTATCCTATTGAGCAACTAACTGAAGTGCTAAATCTCACTTCAAAAATTATAAGTGTTAGTTACCCAGTCTACAATTATATACAAAATAATACTTCTTTAAATTCATTTATCGTTCCAAATGGAATAAATACTCAAAAATATACCTTTCGAACCATTACCAATTTGAGAAACGAATTAAATATTCCCCCAAATACAACTTTATTGATGTACGCTAGCAGGTTAACATGGGCTAAAGGGAAGATTTGCTTGACATTACTTAAAGCTTGCAAGAAATTAAAATTAAGAGGCTTTGACATCCATGTCGTCATTGTAGGAAAAGGACCTTATTTTAAGAAAATTAATAAACTTGCAGATAAAATTCATGTTTTATGTGAAAGCAAGTTTATTCATATTCTTGGAGAAAGACAAGATATGGAGACTTTATTATCTAGTGCAGATTGTGTGATTGGAACAGGCAGGGTTGCTTTGGAGGCTATGTCTTGCGGAAAACCTGTTATTGCAGTAGGGAATCATGGTTATTTTGGTGTGATAGACAAAGATCATTATGAGGAAGCTTGGAAATGTTATTTTGGTGACCATGGATCAATATCCAAAAGCAGTAGGCTTATTTTTTTCAGAGATATTTCTAAACTTATTTCTAAAAAAAAAGATTTTCTACACAAAATGGGTGTAGATTCAAGAGAATGGGTCGAAACTGAGTTTAATATAAAGGATATGACCAATAGAACTCTGGAAATATATGAATCATGCAAACGAGAGTGATTATTCAACATGGCAAAAAAAGGTTTTGTATATTGGATGGATAGGTTTTAATAACTTAGGGTATGAATTATTATGGAATGTTTTTAAAAGAACATTTATTGAATATTTGAGCAATAATGAAATGGTGATCCTGGCCTCTTATTGGAGGCTCCCAAACAAATTCAAGAACAAAAAAAGGAAAAGTTAATTGCGATCAATTGGGGGACAACCTATAATCGTTTATACAGCGGAAATGAGAAGGAAATTGAAGATAAACTAGCTCTAGTTGCAAAAAAACTTATTAAAAGAGGCTATGGACAGCCGGAGTACCTTCAATACCCTTGGGATACCGTTTAAGGTTTTCGATTTATGCTATTCTCTTGGACTTGAAAAATATGTAGTTTCCACCGATTCTCCTAAATTTACAACCGATATAATGAATAGAGTCTATAATATAGAGCAAAATAGTAAGAAAATTCAAGAGCAATACAATAAATCACAAGAAACCTATTCACCTTTATTAATTCAACCCTTTAAGGACAAATTATTTAAAAATAAAAAAGGGTTATATCCCCTTGAGAATATAGGTTTAGTTTCGAATCAAAGCTCACTTAAATATTAATTAAGTGAGCTTTTTTTAGTTCCATTAGGGATCGTTTATTTTCATATAAGATCAATATGCTCACCCGCTGTCAAGGTAAAGTGGTCGGAGCAATCTATATCGGACTTCAAGTGCAACTAGTACTTCAGAGACAATAAAAGTAAAAAAGGGAAAATAAAATGAAGAATCGACATGTCCTTTTTTATTAGATTAAGATAGCCATTCGGGGTCAGCATATTTTTTAAAATCGGTTGTAATGGATATTTTTTCCGATGTCCTAAATAGGTATCCTAGATCAGGGTTCCAAGTGTGAAATATTTGATCTCTTCTAAAATAAGTATAATTATATCGACTGGTCGAACAGATTCGAATCCCTGCGGCAACACATTTTTTAAAGAATTGCTTATCTTCTCCAAGAGAAAGATCAGGAAAGGATACCTTTTCAAAAACTTCCCTTTTTGCTACAATTGTACCCCCATGAACCATGTTAATTTTTCTATTTTCACGGTTTGGAAAGCGAAGGATCAACTGGTTCTTATTTTCAAAATACAAATAATAAGTTCTTTTTCCGACAATTTGTACATTGTCTATAAAACTATTCATGGCTTCTGTTAAATACGCTGGGGCATAATAATCGTCATCATCAAATTTAGCAATAGTGTCATACTTTGCTTTGGAAATTCCGTAGTTAAGACAATAACCAAGCGATACATCCTCCGGCAGTTGAAAAATAGTGACGTTTTGAAACAGTTCCGCCTTCTTCATCCATTCTTCTATATTTAATCGATTATTATTTAAGATGATAATTAATTCTTTCATTTTCCATTCTTGATTGCTATAATTGTCAAAAATGTTTTCCATGAAGTAAAGCTTATTTGTACAGGTTATGATCGAAACGCCACTTCTTTCTTCATCAATCATTTGTTCTGTCATTGGAAACTAACCCCATTTCAATTGCTTTTCCACCATCTTTTATTAATTACCATATGAAGGCAAGCGTTGGATGGACACAGTTTCAGTGGGATTTTTTTAAGTTTCCTTCCTTTTCCCTAAGGTTCATAGGCATCCCTTTATCTGTCCAATAAAGGTACCGAGGACCCCGACAAGTATTGAAATCGACGCAAACGTATGAATCAGGTTCATTCTTTTGACAATACTTGTTTTATGATCAATTTGGTATTCAGACATAAACACCTCAATAAACGAAGAAATATTGAGCTGTGCCTTAGTTCTTTCTTTTTTACCGATAAATGCTCGCGATTTATTCAAAGCAAGTTGATTATTTTCTGGATTTTTCGATATCGATGGAAACTACTGGTGCGAGGGTTTTAATTTTCAAGTCATTAGGGGAAGCACTGCTCTGGTATTCGCGGGTCTGGTCTTTAATAAGTCACGATGTAAAGTATCTTTCATTTAAATACGGCAAAGGTGCTCACACTTACTGTGGGTTGTTCCATTTACCGTGAAACGAAAAAATATGCAACCTCGTGCGATGAAAGGGCTCTTTATTAAAACTTAAAAAGAAGACAAAAAAGACAACCTTTTTCAGGTTGTCCTTTTCGTGCCTGGCAACGTCCTACTCTCACAGGGACGCGTGTTCCAACTACCATCGGCGCTGAGAAGCTTAACTTCCGTGTTCGGTATGGGAACGGGTGTGACCTTCTCGCCATTGCTGCCAGACTATTTTCTTTTGAGGTATCATTCCCTCAAAACTAGATAATGCAGAAGAAGTTTGTAAAAACGAGCTGCCTTAAAAATTGGTTAAGTCCTCGAACGATTAGTATCAGTCAGCTCCACATGTTACCACGCTTCCACCTCTGACCTATCAACCTGATCATCTTTCAGGGTTCTTACTAGCTTGCGCTATGGGAAATCTCATCTTGAGGGGGGCTTCATGCTTAGATGCTTTCAGCACTTATCCCGTCCGCACATAGCTACCCAGCGATGCCCTTGGCAGAACAACTGGTACACCAGCGGTGCGTCCATCCCGGTCCTCTCGTACTAAGGACAGCTCCTCTCAAATTTCCTGCGCCCACGACGGATAGGGACCGAACTGTCTCACGACGTTCTGAACCCAGCTCGCGTACCGCTTTAATGGGCGAACAGCCCAACCCTTGGGACCGACTACAGCCCCAGGATGCGATGAGCCGACATCGAGGTGCCAAACCTCCCCGTCGATGTGGACTCTTGGGGGAGATAAGCCTGTTATCCCCGGGGTAGCTTTTATCCGTTGAGCGATGGCCCTTCCATGCGGAACCACCGGATCACTAAGCCCGACTTTCGTCCCTGCTCGACTTGTAGGTCTCGCAGTCAAGCTCCCTTGTGCCTTTACACTCTGCGAATGATTTCCAACCATTCTGAGGGAACCTTTGGGCGCCTCCGTTACTCTTTAGGAGGCGACCGCCCCAGTCAAACTGCCCACCTGACACTGTCTCCCACCCCGATCAGGGGTGCGGGTTAGAATTTCAATACAGCCAGGGTAGTATCCCACCGACGCCTCCACCGAAGCTAGCGCTCCGGCTTCTCAGGCTCCTACCTATCCTGTACAAGCTGTACCAAAATTCAATATCAGGCTACAGTAAAGCTCCACGGGGTCTTTCCGTCCTGTCGCGGGTAACCTGCATCTTCACAGGTACTATAATTTCACCGAGTCTCTCGTTGAGACAGTGCCCAGATCGTTACGCCTTTCGTGCGGGTCGGAACTTACCCGACAAGGAATTTCGCTACCTTAGGACCGTTATAGTTACGGCCGCCGTTTACTGGGGCTTCGATTCAGAGCTTCGCTTAGCAGCTAACCCCTCCTCTTAACCTTCCAGCACCGGGCAGGCGTCAGCCCCTATACTTCGCCTTGCGGCTTCGCAGAGACCTGTGTTTTTGCTAAACAGTCGCCTGGGCCTATTCACTGCGGCTCTTCGAGGCTATTCACCTCAAAAAGCACCCCTTCTCCCGAAGTTACGGGGTCATTTTGCCGAGTTCCTTAACGAGAGTTCTCTCGCTCACCTTAGGATTCTCTCCTCGCCTACCTGTGTCGGTTTGCGGTACGGGCACCTTTTATCTCGCTAGAGGCTTTTCTTGGCAGTGTGGAATCAGGAACTTCGGTACTAAATTTCCCTCGCTATCACAGCTCAGCCTTATACGAGAAGCGGATTTGCCTACTTCTCAGCCTAACTGCTTAGACGCGCATATCCAACAGCGCGCTTACCCTATCCTCCTGCGTCCCCCCATTGCTCAAACGATAAAGAGGTGGTACAGGAATATCAACCTGTTGTCCATCGCCTACGCCTTTCGGCCTCGGCTTAGGTCCCGACTAACCCTGAGCGGACGAGCCTTCCTCAGGAAACCTTAGGCATTCGGTGGATGAGATTCTCACTCATCTTTCGCTACTCATACCGGCATTCTCACTTCTAAGCGCTCCACCAGTCCTTACGGTCTAGCTTCAACGCCCTTAGAACGCTCTCCTACCACTGACATCTAAGATGTCAATCCACAGCTTCGGTGATACGTTTAGCCCCGGTACATTTTCGGCGCAGAGTCATTCGACCAGTGAGCTATTACGCACTCTTTAAATGGTGGCTGCTTCTAAGCCAACATCCTGGTTGTCTAAACAACTCCACATCCTTTTCCACTTAACGTATACTTTGGGACCTTAGCTGGTGGTCTGGGCTGTTTCCCTTTTGACTACGGATCTTATCACTCGCAGTCTGACTCCCACGGATAAGTCTTTGGCATTCGGAGTTTGTCTGAATTCGGTAACCCGATGAGGGCCCCTAGTCCAAACAGTGCTCTACCTCCAAGACTCTTACTACGTGAGGCTAGCCCTAAAGCTATTTCGGAGAGAACCAGCTATCTCCAAGTTCGATTGGAATTTCTCCGCTACCCACACCTCATCCCCGCACTTTTCAACGTGCGTGGGTTCGGGCCTCCATCCAGTGTTACCTGGACTTCACCCTGGACATGGGTAGATCACCTGGTTTCGGGTCTACGACCACATACTCATACGCCCTATTCAGACTCGCTTTCGCTGCGGCTCCGTCTCTTCAACTTAACCTTGCATGGGATCGTAACTCGCCGGTTCATTCTACAAAAGGCACGCTATCACCCATTAACGGGCTCTAACTACTTGTAGGCACACGGTTTCAGGAACTATTTCACTCCCCTTCCGGGGTGCTTTTCACCTTTCCCTCACGGTACTGGTTCACTATCGGTCACTAGGGAGTATTTAGCCTTGGGAGATGGTCCTCCCTGCTTCCGACCGGATTTCTCGTGTCCGGCCGTACTCAGGATCCACTCAGGAGGGAACGAAGTTTCGACTACAGGGTTTTTACCTTCTATGACGGACCTTTCCAGGTCGCTTCATCTACCCCGTTCCTTTGTAACTCCATGTTGAGTGTCCTACAACCCCAAGAGGCAAGCCTCTTGGTTTGGGCTATGTCCCGTTTCGCTCGCCGCTACTCAGGGAATCGCGTTTGCTTTCTCTTCCTCCGGGTACTTAGATGTTTCAGTTCCCCGGGTATGCCTTCCATACCCTATGTATTCAGGTAAAGATACTGTTCCATTACGAACAGTGGGTTCCCCCATTCGGAAATCTCCGGATCAAAGCTTACTTACAGCTCCCCGAAGCATATCGGTGTTAGTCCCGTCCTTCATCGGCTCCTAGTGCCAAGGCATTCACCGTGCGCCCTTTCTAACTTAACCTAAAAGGTTTGTTTCTTCTTATTAAATAAGAAATTGGCATTGACTCGGTTCTTACATTGACTTCTTCATTACGATTATCTAGTTTTCAAAGAACGATTAAAAAAAGCTTTGAGAGAATTGTACTCTCAAAACTAAACAAACAAAGATCGTGTCACAAACTGTTTTGTCTGGCTCACAGGTCCAGCTTTATCCTTAGAAAGGAGGTGATCCAGCCGCACCTTCCGATACGGCTACCTTGTTACGACTTCACCCCAATCATCTGTCCCACCTTAGGCGGCTGGCTCCTTGCGGTTACCCCACCGACTTCGGGTGTTACAAACTCTCGTGGTGTGACGGGCGGTGTGTACAAGGCCCGGGAACGTATTCACCGCGGCATGCTGATCCGCGATTACTAGCGATTCCGGCTTCATGCAGGCGAGTTGCAGCCTGCAATCCGAACTGAGAATGGTTTTATGGGATTGGCTAAACCTCGCGGTCTTGCGGCCCTTTGTACCATCCATTGTAGCACGTGTGTAGCCCAGGTCATAAGGGGCATGATGATTTGACGTCATCCCCACCTTCCTCCGGTTTGTCACCGGCAGTCACCTTAGAGTGCCCAACTGAATGCTGGCAACTAAGATCAAGGGTTGCGCTCGTTGCGGGACTTAACCCAACATCTCACGACACGAGCTGACGACAACCATGCACCACCTGTCACTCCGTCCCCCGAAGGGGAAAATCCTATCTCTAGGAGTGTCAGAGGATGTCAAGACCTGGTAAGGTTCTTCGCGTTGCTTCGAATTAAACCACATGCTCCACCGCTTGTGCGGGCCCCCGTCAATTCCTTTGAGTTTCAGCCTTGCGGCCGTACTCCCCAGGCGGAGTGCTTAATGCGTTAGCTGCAGCACTAAGGGGCGGAAACCCCCTAACACTTAGCACTCATCGTTTACGGCGTGGACTACCAGGGTATCTAATCCTGTTTGCTCCCCACGCTTTCGCGCCTCAGCGTCAGTTACAGACCAGAAAGCCGCCTTCGCCACTGGTGTTCCTCCACATCTCTACGCATTTCACCGCTACACGTGGAATTCCGCTTTCCTCTTCTGCACTCAAGTCCCCCAGTTTCCAATGACCCTCCACGGTTGAGCCGTGGGCTTTCACATCAGACTTAAAGGACCGCCTGCGCGCGCTTTACGCCCAATAATTCCGGACAACGCTTGCCACCTACGTATTACCGCGGCTGCTGGCACGTAGTTAGCCGTGGCTTTCTGGTTAGGTACCGTCAAGGTACCGGCAGTTACTCCGGTACTTGTTCTTCCCTAACAACAGAGCTTTACGACCCGAAGGCCTTCATCGCTCACGCGGCGTTGCTCCATCAGACTTTCGTCCATTGTGGAAGATTCCCTACTGCTGCCTCCCGTAGGAGTCTGGGCCGTGTCTCAGTCCCAGTGTGGCCGATCACCCTCTCAGGTCGGCTACGCATCGTTGCCTTGGTGAGCCGTTACCTCACCAACTAGCTAATGCGCCGCGGGCCCATCTGTAAGTGTCAGCCGAAACCGACTTTCAGCTTTTCCTCATGAGAGGAAAAGGATTATCCGGTATTAGCACCGGTTTCCCGGTGTTATCCCAGTCTTACAGGCAGGTTGCCCACGTGTTACTCACCCGTCCGCCGCTAATCAACAGGAGCAAGCTCCTATTGATTCGCTCGACTTGCATGTATTAGGCACGCCGCCAGCGTTCGTCCTGAGCCAGGATCAAACTCTCCAAGAAAGTTGATTAGCTCATTTTGTTACGTTGGCTTAGCTTCATATTTGAAACTAAAAGTTTTTTTGTTTGTCTACACGTCTTGTTTGTTTAGTTTTCAAAGAACAATTCATTCAATGGGACAACTTTTACATCATACCATTTTCTTTTATTTGTTGTCAACAACTATTTTAATATTTTTAAAGAAAAGATTAATAGTTTCGAAGACAACTTTTATATATTATCATTACGCAATCACATTGTCAATAAGTTTTATAAAACATTAATAATCTCGCTGACAACTTATATATCTTATCACCTACAATACAATAAAGCAACAGAATTTTTATCCTTATTTAAAGTTACTTAATCTCTCGAATTAATTTTTTAAATATTATGATAAAATTAGATATATATTTTATATAAAGGAGCGCGGAAAATTGCTGTCATTTATTATAGTAGTTATCGTATTGTTTCTCATTCCTGGTCCAGCTGTTTTACTAACCATTTCTCAAACCGCTCAAGGCGGGAGGAAAACTGGCATCATCACCGGTATCGGGATTGCGGTCGGTGATTTAATCCATACGATTGCAGCCGTACTTGGACTTTCAGCCATTCTAATGACCTCGGCACTCGCCTTTGAAATCGTGAAATATCTTGGTGCCGCTTATTTGATCTTTTTAGGGATTAAGTCCCTCCTTGAAAAATCCAAAAAACAAGATGCGCCGACCGTAAAAAAGAACAACACAGCCACATCGTTTCGTCAGGCCTTATTAATTGAATTACTCAATCCTAAAACGGCTCTCTTTTTCTTAGCCTTCTTACCACAGTTCGTCCACAACAATGGGACCCCTGTTGTCATTCAACTACTTATTCTTGGACTCACCTTTGTGTTAATGAGCATAATGTACACCACATTGCTAGCATTCCTAACAAGCACGATAGGTGAACGACTTTTCTCAAACCAGAGCGGAAAACTTTCACGCTGGCAAGGGAAGGTTATTGGCTCTATCTATATTGGCTTAGGTCTTCAGTTGGTTTTTCAGAATCAAAAATAATGAAAAGTTATGTACTTATATAGGAAAAGTGAATTTATTAAATATCGCTTTTCCTATTTACGAAAATCCCTGAAATTACGAAGAATTTTTTTGTCGAGGAATTTTTTGAAGATGCCAATGCCTGGTTTGAGGTTTGCTTCGATGATATAGAGTTGCCCCTTGCTGGTAATTCCGATGTCTAAGCCAATCATTCGTGAGTTTTGATAATAGGCTCCTAATTTAGCGGCCTTCCCTGTCACATACCATTCCTCTGCTCCTTGTTTACGCTGGACCATGACGCGGATAACAAATGGACATTTACCTATGCAAGCTAACGGAATCTTTTCTTGAACATTCCATTCCATTCCCTATATCAAATGCTACTTTCCCAAGCATCTCTTTAATGAAACCAGCTATTATGATGGAGTTGGTTCCTGCCGCCAATAAGGCTAAATTGAAATCATAAATAGCGATTTCTTCCTTACTAATATTGTTTTCCTTACTCCTCTTTACTACATGATTCGGAAGCCTGCGAAATTTATAGTGTCATTCAGATATCGAAAGCTTCTCAGTCGTGCTGCTTGGTTAATATAGAAATGGTTGGAAGGGAGGATATCCTGCCTTCTTTTTATCAAGTATTGAAAAATGTTTCAATCGAAGCCGTATTGATGACCAATTTGCTACGTCCTCTTAACATCCGGTCCGTTGCATCGGAGGTATGATGATACGGTAGTCCAGAGCGTACATACACATAATGATCTTTTGATAATGAATACATTTTGACATGGTTCTCAAAGCATCGTCGCTGAAAACCGCTGTCCTCCCCTTGATTAACGTGTGGGAAGGCGATTTTTTTCAAAAGATCTTTCTTAAAAATCAGTGTCGCTCCACTTAAAAAATGGGAGGTTTTATAAAGATTTTGACCATTATTAATGATCCAGCTATTTTCATGATGTGGATTATATAATCTCAGTTCTTGTTTCTTCTTAAAATAAATATAGAAGCTGCTTTTCCCAACTAGTTCTGCCTTCGTTTGCATGAGCGCTTCAAACGCTTCCGTTAGATAGCTGCTCCCGTAATAGTCATCATCGTCCATTTTCCCAATGTATTCAAAATTGGCCTGCTTAGCTCCCTTGTTTAAACACTCCCCTAAACTCATTTCGTCTGGAAATTGGAATAACTGACTGTTTAATTTAGCCTCATCCAATTCCCGCTCAATTTGTTTGAAATTCATTTTAGACGAATTAAGAACTAAAATGAGTTCCTTCTCCTTGAAGGTTTGTTTTTGAAAATTAGCAATGATGTTACTGACAAACTTCTCTCGATTGGTACAAGCAATGATGGAAATCAAGACCTTCCGCCTCCCAAAACCACAAGTTCAACCACTTAGTACAGAATGTATTTTTTAAAAGTTTTTCTATTTCTGTATATTCACCTATCCCCTCCTAAGACCCGTCCGCATAGGATAAGTGAACACGAAACTTAAAAAATAATTATGAGTAAGGGACGGAAAACATGTCAGAAATAACGATAACGGCTGATTTCCTCTTTTAAAAAAATAGGGGTAATTGGATTAGGATATGTTGGTTTACCGCTTGCCCTTCTATTTGCCAACAAGGGATTCGATGTCATTGGAATTGATGTCGACGAGCGAAAAGTGAATAGTTTAAAACAGAATACTTCATATATACCGGAAACTGTTGAATTTCTATCCTTCTATCGATCCGATGAAAGCTTAAGGAAAACAATTGCTTGGTATCAAGCAGAATGGGAGAAGGGTCAAGTATGAGAGTTATGGTAACAGGCGGAGCGGGATTTATTGGCTCCCATATTGTTGATTTGCTGATTACTGAGGGTCATGAAGTGATTGTGGTTGATAATTTAAGTACGGGGAATAAAGAGTTTGTTAATAATAGGGCGACCTTTTATGTCGCAAATATATGCTCACCGCAGTTAGAGGGGATTTTTTCAAAAGAAAAACCAGAGTATGTGATTCATCAAGCGGCCCAAGTCGATGTTGCCAAATCGATTCAGGATCCTGTTTTTGATGCGCAAACGAATATTCTTGGTACGATTCGTTTGTTGGAATGCTGTCGGAAATTTAATGTCCGAAAAATAGTTTACGCTTCCTCCTGTGCAGCCTATGGCGAAACGGACGACCGCAGTATTAAAGAGAGTTCGATGACGGAACCCATCTCCTATTATGGGATTTCCAAGCATACGCCGGAAAGATATATTCAACTCTATTCGCAATTTTATAAGCTTCCCTTTACGATCCTGCGTTATGCAAATGTATACGGTCCACGTCACACTCCCAAAGGAGAAGGCGGTGTCGTGGCTATTTTTCTACAGAAGGCTTTAAAGGGCGAACAATTGACGATTTACGGGAACGGGGAACAAACACGAGATTTTGTTTTTGTGAAAGATGTTGCTGCAGCCAATCTCCTTGCACTTGGCAAAGGAAACAATGAAATCATCAACATTGGTCTAAATCAAAAAACGAGCATTAATCAACTGTTTGGAGTCATTTCCTCGCTGGGTGAAATTCCTCTGGGTGTCCCTGTTTATCTTCCTGCTCGTAACGGTGACATCCTCTACAGTCAGTTAAATAATACAAAAGCACTGCAACTGTTGGGGTGGAAGCCTCGCTATGATTTGCTTAGCGGCCTAAAAGAGACAAAGCAGTTTTATGAAACAGAAGAGTCCTTTAAAGCAGGGGATACAGATGAACAAAAGTGAAGTGACCGTCCTGATCCCCTTTTATAATCCAGGGGCCTATATTAGGGAAGCATTGGCTAGTGTTTTTGCTCAAACCGAATAGATGTGCCGTTGTTAAACCATCGTCGTCATAGAAAAAATCAAACCAATCAGATGGAAATATACGAGGAGAGGATATTAACAAGGTTATCAACATTAATTACCTCTATATCCACACCATATAAGAAGATATCAACAGATTTCAGCCATTTATACACAGATTATGTGAATAACTTTTTCTTTTTCATAAAGGAATTACAAATCAGGGGATTTATCCACATATTCCACAGTATTATCCACAAAACCAACAGATTTGCCCACAATCGACTTATATATATCCACATTTTATATGGATTTTATCCACATTTCTCATTACAAAAGGCCTAGACTAATCTCTAGGCCTTTTGTATTTAACTGTTCGAGTTTTCCTCTGGATTTGCACTGTCATAACGATCGACAATTTCTTTTAACTCACCCTTATCCCCTTTTGCATTAATGATCTCAAACAGTTCATTTAACCCTTCACTAATTTTCTCATCATCCTGTTTCATTGATTTTACCTCCCTTTTTTATTCATAGGATGACCCTTGAGAAAAGAAACTATGTTATTTAACGATTGCTGCCCTTAAATTATGAATCCCAAACTCCAAATACCCCTTTAAACAGGTCAACATATACACCCAGCCTTCTTTATTATCAATCAACTGAGCGATTAACTCATCATCATCTTCGCTAAAACCTTCTTCGATCACTTCAATAATGGTACTTGATTGATCCAATTCTTCCAGAGAAATTGTTACACAATTCCCTTCTCCATCTGTCCCCCACCGGAACACGATTTTCTTATTTACCTCGACTTCGAGTACTTCAATATCGACTTGTGCATCGTATTCTTCATATCTTAATGTGACTGTTTGGCCCTGCTCCCATCTCGAACTTGATGAGAACCAGAAATTCCTGATTTTCGAAGGGTCTACGAAGGCTTCAAATACTTCATTAGCTGGTTTTATTATTTTAAATTTTGTCAGATTGTACATTTCGAAATCATCCCTCTTTTACTATGGTTAATATATGTAATGGTTGTCCTATTGTTTTATTTTATACCTTTTAGTCTATAAAAACATAAAAGCCTGTACCAACTACACAGATACAGGCTTTTTTTAAAATATGATTTCGCTTAGATTTTTAAACCAAACTCGACAACTTTACTATTATGATAGCTTGCTCTAATCATAAACTTGGCTCTTAATTCTTCATCCAGGCAATCTTGCTGTAACAGCGCGTTGTGTCTGTGCTGGATTAAATGATAATAATATTTTCCCTTTAAGAACATTTTCAACACAAAAAATCCTCCTCAATAGTTTACATAAATCGACGGAGTTATCGTGTTCGGTAACTGGCAAGCATCGTCGTTAAACCTTAGCCCCTTTAGTTTTGCGTCACCATTTTTCAATGGCTTTGCCGTTTCGTACGATTTATGTGTTATTAAAAATATATGCAACTGAATTATAAAATAAAAGTGTCTTTATACCTACACTCACTTAAAAGTTAATTTCCTTCTGTCGTTATACGATGGCTGCCAATTGATTCTACCAAACCTATCGATGAAACATCCTTAGATTCACAGCCGTTTTGAAATCATCTTGGACAGAATTTAGAATGACGTTTTAAAGTCTCTAATCCTGTCCATGATGTTTACTGAAGTGAATTTTAAAAAAAGGGAGTTAACTATGTTAAAATTACGTTTCGTCTTTTTGACTCTTATGGTGTTTGCAATCTCTTTGACCGGCTGCACTGGAAAATTTCATTTTATGCAAGACGATGGAAAATTAGACAACAATTCCTCAACTGGTGCAGAAGATCAGCAACAGGATGCTAACGTCCAAGTTGGTTCCTCCCCAAAGGTGATCCCTGTTCTTGTTAATAAGGACAATAAACTGCCCGATAATTATCAGCCAAGTGATTTAATTTACCCTGACATCCCATTTACGTTCGCACAGAAAGCAGAAAAGCGGCAAATGAGGGCCGAGGCAGGTGCGGCGATCGAAAAATTATTCGCAGGCGCAAAACAACAGGGTGTGCATCTGTTAGGTGTTTCTGCCTACAGGTCCTATGCTGCCCAAACAGCTTTATTTAATTACTATGTTGATCAAGATGGATACGAAGCGGCTAGAACTTATAGTGCGGTTCCAGGAACGAGCGAGCATGAAACTGGCCTGGCTATTGATGTGACCGGCGGAAATGGAACATGTGCGGCCGAGGACTGCTTTGAAGGAACAAAGGAGGCAAGCTGGCTCCAAGATCATGCAGCGGAGTACGGCTTCATCATCCGCTATCCGAAAGGTAAAGACTCGATCACCGGCTACCAATACGAACCCTGGCACCTGCGCTATGTCGGCAAGGCAATCGCCAAAGAAATCATGAGCCGCGGCATCACCCTCGAAGAATACTATAATGCCACAGTTGTGAATAATTAATTGATGTGGTGCTTTTATGTGGTGTCAGGCACCGTAAAAAGCGGAGTGCCCGTTTAGCTGGTTTCCGGTGCCTCGATTTCTGGTGCCTGACATCGAAATGGTTCGCGCATGTGTAAGAGTCAAAAAGGCCCTCACTACAACCGGAGTTGTAGTGAAGGCCTTTTGTGTTTATTTCCCTTTTATCTCTAATAATTTCAGGCGAAGGTCGTTTTCCATCGAAGCTAGTTCCTGTTCTGCTTGGCGGCGCTTATGGCGGCCTTCCTCTTGGATTCGCATGGTTTCTTCAAGTGTCGTGATTAGGCTTTCCTGAGTTTTCTTTAAGGTTTCAATATCAACGATGCCGCGCTCATTTTCTTTCGCCGTCTCGATTGTATTGGTTTTTAGCATTTCTGCATTTTTCAAAAGGAGTTCATTGGTCGTTTTCGAAACCTGTTTCTGAGCCTCGACTGCATGACGCTGGCGTATTAACGTCAACGCAATCGCGACCTGATTTTTCCATAACGGAATCGCCGTCATAATCGATGATTGGATTTTTTCCACTAGGGCTTGGTTCGTGTTTTGAATCAAGCGAATCTGCGGAGCACTTTGAATGGTAATTTCCCGGCTTAATTTTAAATCATGGAGACGCTTATCTAAGCGATCCGCAAATTGGATCATATCGTTAACTTCTTGAAATTTCATTTGGTCATTGGTTACTTCGGCTGCTTTTTTCAGATGTGGAATTGTCTTTTCCTGCATTTCTTCAAGCTTGATCTCCCCAGCTGCAATATAGACATTAAGGGCATGGAAATATTCCTTATTCGTCTCATATAACTGTTCAAGCAATTTAATATCCGACATCAGGACATTTTTGCTGCGATCCAGCTTTACACTGATTCGGTCAATTTGGGCGCCTGTTTTTTGATATTTTGAGAGCACTTCTTGAATCGAACCTGAAATTTTTCCAAACATACGAGCAAATAAGGATGGTTTCCCATCCTTCAAATCATCCGGATTCACTTCATCAAGTCTCTTCATTAAATCACTGATGATTTGCCCAATTTCACCCACATCTTGTTTCTGCACATGCTCTAGCATTGTATGCGAGAAGGATAATAGCTTACCTTGGGCTTGGGTACCATATTGAATCATCGACTGATGGTTTGTTGGATCGATTTGTTCAGCAATCTGATACGCCTTTGCGCGATGTTCTTCTGGTATCACATCAATTAATTTAACAGGCCTAGCCTCACTTGTGTGCTGGACCGGATTTTTTGAAAGCTCTAGTTTATCCCCAAACGGGTCGGCAAGGATATCATTTAATAAATTTCCAGTTTTGTTGGGTTGGATTGGGTTGTTTTCGTTCATTTTAGCCACCTATTTTCTTCCGGGAATTTAGCGTCCTTTTCCTTATTAAGGGTATGCTTTGCGACGTCAATTTCAAAATTTAAGTGATCGATATCATCGGAAATCACTTTATATAAATCCTCTTCCAATACCTTTGTTAGTTCATTTAGTGTATGACGAGTTTCAATAAGAGATTGGCCCATTTCCATGTTCTTTTTCGGCTGGGAGGATAAAAAGCTATATTTCTCGGTAAGTTCAACAATTGAATCTAAATGTGAAAAATAAAACTGCTCAGCCTGGTAAAATCGCTTCGGCTCTTTGGTTGTCATCTTGTGTATTTTTTTTGTAATTCGAAGAAGATCAATTCTTTGTTTTACGGATGAAATATCACGAATGGTAAAAAGGTTTTTATTTAAGCGATTGATTTTCTGTTTGGCTTCCATAAGGTTTTTCCGAATGTATCGATATTCTTTTCTTGATATCTGATGCTTTTTTAAAAAGCTTCTATTCATAACGATGGAAAGGATTAAATGGGTAAGAATCCCCCCGGTAATGGCAATGCCCGTTGACGGCCAAAATGCTTGACCCAAAGGAAAAAAGCAGACCAGCCAAGTTACCACTGTTAATGGGACGGCTACAAATGAGCGAAGAAGAAACGACAAAATCGGGTTCATAATAAATCGACTCCTGAGTTAAGACATCTTTATATTCCTACGGATGAATGCAATGGAATGTTTCAATTTCCTAAAAATATAAACCAAAAAGAAAATTATTTCCATTTACTACTTCAACAATACACGAAAAAACTCCTCCCTGCCATAGACCTCAAACGGAAAGAAATCTAGGTCTTGAGACGTATTTTTAGATGGCGTCATATTTATTGGTGCTTTTATGGTGTCAGTTATGGTGTTAGTTATGGTGTCATTATGGTGTCAGGCACCGCTCGTGGACACTTGCACCATTTGTCCACGCACAGTGGACAACGTGTTTTGGGTTTCCATTCTTTTCAAGTGCGATGCCTTTATGAGGAATCCCAATTATCTAGGCTTCTGCCCAAGAGTAAACTAATACGATGCATAGGATAGATACGATAGTGAGGAGAGAGGAGAATATTATGTATAATCCTTATAATATGCCTATAGATTATCAAAGTGGATTGAACCAGCTAAATTATAGTAGACAATATCATGGTGGACAGCATCAGCATCACGGTGGCGGGCAACATCATGGCGGACAACAACAGTACGGTGGACTACATCACCATGGTGGTGGACAACAACAGCACGGTGGGCAACATCACCTTGGCGGCGGACATACAGGTTTTAACCTTGGATCATTGGGATCTAGCTTGCTTGGGCTTGGCTTAGGTTATTTAGGAGGAGCCGCACTAGGAAATGGACCTAATCCAGGAGGATATGGGTATGGCGGCGGTTATGGCGGCTTCCCTGGATACGGTGGGTTCGGAGGATACGGCAGCGGTGGACCAGGTCAGGGATACAATCCTTATGCCCCAGGAGTCGGTGGAGGATTAGGCTTTCCTGGTGTTGGCACGCCAGGTTACCCAGGAGTAGGACCTAATATAAACATGTACGGACAGCAATTCCAACCAAACCCTGGTTTTAATAGTGGCTATGGGTCATGGTCTCCTAACGAATATGGGATCCCAAGTGTAAATCCAAGTTTGGGCACATACTAAATTCAATTCACCTCAAGGATTAAAATACTGCTCATAAATTAACTAATAAAGGGAAGCCCCAATGAGCTTCCCTTTATTAGTATTTTTGAGTTCCAATCCATACATTACTAGATTAATCCCCATGTAATCCCATGGGGATAGACACCGAATGTGAAGGAAATGATTTAATAATTAATAGGAACTTGATAGCCTTTATCATGCTTTCTAGCAAAATCCTCTGGATTTGCAACAAGGTATAGGATACCTTCTATAAAACCTATAATTGTAGGAACATAAGTCCAGCAGAATAACAAATAAAGAATCCCCATACCTGGTCGGCCAAGATAAAACTTATGGGCCCCAATACCACCGAGTAGAATACCTAAGATCCCCGCGGTAGTTTTGTTTTTAGTATACCTAGCAACAAAGCCACCGACTCCCCCACTAGCAGCGCTTGATGAACTAGATGAGCTTGAGGCACCGCCTCCGCCACCCGCATTCATAAACACCATTGGTTGATTATTAGGAAATAGAAAGGTTTGGTTTTGTATACAATAAATAGCAATGGGTGTATTAGCTAAAGAATGTAGAGTTTTAGTTTTGAAGAATTATGAAATTAGAAAGTTGATATAAGATTAAAGATTAAAAAAGCAGGATAACCATAGAGGCAACCCGCTTTTTAAAAAGATATTATCGTTCATATAGTTCAAGCGGCAGCCCATCCGGGTCCGCGAAGAAGGTGAATTTCTTGTTTGTTACGGGGTCCACACGCACGACCTCCACATTCACTTGAAACCTTGTCAAATATTGGACCGCATCTTCGATATCATCTACTTCAAAGGCTAGATGTCTCAAACCAGCTGCTTCAGGATAGCTTGGCCGGACAGTTGGTTCCGGAAATGAAAACAACTCAATCTGATATTGACCATTCACTTCCAAATCCAACTTATAGGAATCTCTTTCCTCCCGATAAACTTCATTAATAGGCGTCAGCCCAAGGATTCGAACATAAAAATCCTTTGATTTTTCATAATCCGAGCAAATCACCGCAATATGATGGATCTTATTTAACTTCATCTATCCACATCCCCCTAAAAAATCATCACTCAAACCAAATACCTCTTGTCTGCTCAAATAGACAAGAGGTTCTATTATCAACTTAACCGTCCACCCTACACGGACAAAAACCTAAAAGTGTCCACGGCTGGTGCCTGACACCACAACTTTTGACACCAAATCTTTCCTCCCACTCTATTCGCCAAAATCCGTTGGGCGGTCGCCATTTTTAAAGTGGTGAAGGATGGCTTTTACTATTCGTTCGGAGGCGAACCCATCTCCGTAAGGATTGGAGGCGTGCGCCATTTGGTCATGTGCGGCTTGGTCTGACAACAGCTCATCTGCAAGTCGAAAGATGGTTTTCTCATCGGTTCCAGCCAGTTTTAATGTACCCGCTTCAATTCCTTCTGGGCGCTCGGTGGTATCACGCAAAACTAGCACCGGTACACCCAAAGATGGTGCCTCTTCCTGTACACCGCCTGAATCGGTCAAAATCAGATAGGCCCTTGCGGCAAAGTTATGGAAATCGATCACATCTAAAGGCTCAATCAGATGAATTCTCTCGTTTTCTCCCAGTACTCGATTGGCAATTTCACGAACCACTGGATTCATATGGACCGGATAAACCACCTGAACATCGGCATGCTTTTCGACTACACGGTAAATTGCACGGAACATATTTTCCATTGGTTCTCCCGTGTTTTCCCTGCGATGGGCCGTCATGAGAATTAACCGGTCATTTCCGAGTTTGTCTAAAACCGGATGAGAATAATTCGCTCTCACCGTTGTTTTTAGCGCATCGATGGCCGTATTTCCAGTGATATAAATAGCCTTTTCTCTCTTATTTTCCACCAAAAGGTTTTGCTTCGATTGGAACGTTGGCGAGAAATGGAGATCGGCCAAAACACCTGTCAACTGGCGGTTCATTTCCTCTGGGTACGGGGAATATTTATTATGAGTCCGGAGTCCGGCCTCCACATGACCAATCGGAATCGAGTGATAGAACGCAGCCAAGCTTGACACAAATGTTGTTGTCGTATCACCATGGACCAGCACAATATCTGGCTTGACGTCCGAAAGAACTTGATTGAGTCCCTCTAAACTGCGTGTCGTAACATCCAGAAGAGATTGCCGTTCCTTCATTATATTTAAGTCATAATCAGGCGTAATTTCAAAAATATGCAACACTTGGTCAAGCATCTCACGGTGCTGCGCTGTCACCGTCACAATCGGTTTAATTTTATCAGGATATTTCTCTAATTCTTTTACCAAGGGAGCCATTTTAATTGCTTCCGGTCTCGTTCCAAACACAGTCATTACCTTCAATTGATTCTCCATAGAGACCTCCAACTATATCTTCAGTCCAATATCATTTCCATTCACTAAACATGATACCAAAGATTATACATTTATGAAAAAACAACCCTCCCTGTTCTGTCATTAAAATTCCTCAACTATCAATGATGCCTTGTAATTATCTAAAAATTTATATGTACAATATTACCTTTTTCCCAAAGGCGAATATATTGCAGAGTATATTTTTAAAATATCCAACCTAGGAGTGAATTATATTTTGAAAAGAAGGGCCCTTTTTACCATCCCTATCAGCTTGCTACTCATCGCAGTAATGGTGGCTTCCATTTTCCTCATCAATCTCAAACCAGCCGCTGGGAAAATCGCTCAAGCCCAAAAGCTCGCTGAATACTCCAAGCCGGCAGTCGTTCGAATCATTGATTATGCTGTTGTCCAGTGGCAATTTAATAATCCCAATGATCCTGAAGTCATCGCCATATTGGAACAGCTAAATAATCAATCCGTAGTGGGCGGCTCAGGTTCAGGGGCCATTATTAGCTCTAACGGCTATATCGTTACCAATGCTCACGTCGTTGAAGCAACTCAAAAGGAAGACGAGGATATTGCCAATGCGGCGTTTGAACAACTGGTAACGATTATCGCGGACTATTTTAAGGTAGACTATGAAACAGCCTACAAGTATATGGTCCAGTATACACAATACACAGGAATAGAGAAGGTTCTAAAAGTAATTTTACCAGGTGGGGATGTACTCGATGGCGAGGTTAAAAGCTATGGTGCTCCTATTAATGAAGGAAAAGATGTCGCCGTTCTAAAAATTGAAGGAAAAAACCTGCCGACTCTACCGCTTGGAGATTCTGATAATATCCAGAACCAAGATAATATTTGGGTCAGCGGCTATCCTGCTGCGGCCGATTCTGATTTATTATCGCCAGATTCTTCGTTAGTTTCATCCATGAATGCAGGCCAAATTTCGGCAACCTCCAAAAAGACCGAACAAGGAAGCCCGGTCATCCAAATTAACGCAGCGGCTACCCATGGGAATAGCGGTGGACCGGTCATTAATGCAAAAGGCGAAATTATTGGCTTGCTCACCTTTAGAGGCGACACAGTCAACGGCCAAGAAGTCCAAGGCTTTAATTTTGCCGTTCCTGTAAATACCGTTAAAGAATTTGTCAACCAAGCAGGCGCGAAAAATGCGAAGAGTGATACGGATAAGCTTTATCAAGAAGGACTTAACCTATACTGGGGCGGCTACTATAAGCATGCGTTAGAAAAATTCGAGGCAGTCCAACGGATTTATCCGAATCATTCCGAAATCAAACAATATATCGCGAACTCCGAGAAAAAGATGGGCAGCAGCAAGACGCTCTGGTCCGATTATGCGACTATCTTCTACATCGTTGATGGTGTTGCCGGATTGCTCATAATTATTCTTCTGTTGTTCACGTTTGCCTTTAGGCCGAAACAGCAAGCAGTTGCTGCGGCACCGGTAGCTCCAAACCCAACGCCTGTAGCCCCACCGCCAACTGAACCTGAAAATACCCTAACAGACTTAAATAACGATGGAAAGATCGACGTTCAAGATATCCTCCTCGCCCTTCAAGAGGCTCAGAAAAAGCAGAAAAAAGACGAGGAATAATGTGGTGCCTGACACCAATATACCTCGATAAAACCTATAGAAAAATGGGATGTAGTTGATGCTACGTCCCATTACTTTAATACGAATCCATATCATTAAGGGAGAAATCGCAGGTTTGATGATCTATCCGGAGGAATTATTGCCTGCAGCCATGAGGAATGATGAAGGAAAGTTATCCATCTACGGGTTAATTGGCAGTATGGCCGTTATGGCCTTAAGCCTGTTATTATTTATATAAGAGTATGCTGATGGGTGTCAGGCACCATGTGAATTTTTCACATGGTGCCTGACACCCAACTATTCTATTAGGAGGTGAAGTCAAATGATTTACTTTTTTCTATTCTTATCCTATTTGATTGGGAGTATCATGTTTGGGTTTCTGGTTACGAAAGCTCTCTACCATAAGGATATTCGCCTTCATGGGAGTGGAAATGTAGGGGCGAGGAACGCAGGACGCCTTCATGGAAAAACGGCCTTTGTATTGATATTTCTAGGGGATGCTCTAAAAGGTGGCCTCGTCATACTGCTGGCTCGCTATTTTGGATTTTCTGACCCCGTTCAACTTGTTGGTTTAGGCATGGCCATTTTAGGCCATCTGAAACCAATTACCCTGAACTTTAAGGGAGGAAAAGGGATCTCAACTTTTATTGGCGGAATAATTATGTTTGAGCCGCTACTTGTTTCCGTTATTATCTTAGCATTTCTAGTACTCTATCCTTTTACAAAGAGCTTCACTTTTTCAGGATTAGGTGCATTCCTATTCATTCCTCCTTTTCTATTAATCATCGACCATGATTGGATAAGTTGTGCAATTGTATTGTGTATCTTAGTTTTCATTTTCCTGGCCCATTGGGACAATATCAGGGTGAGACTGAAAAAATAACATCAGATGTCCACAGTCCACCCCACAAGGACACTTTAGCCATTTTATCCACGGATGGTGCCTGACACCAACTGATGAATTCAACTAATGACACTAACTGAACTCCGTTCACACTTCATTTAACTGAACAGCTTCCCAAATACTTTGATCTGTTATGGCGGGGCTTGCTTGCAGGTCAGAGATGGTGCGGGCGAGACGGATGATTTTGATTTGTGTGCGGTTGCTCCAACTCTTCTTTATTGCGTGTCGTTGCAATGTAGATTGCTGTGTGTCTGTCAATGGGCTTGCCCTTAATAGCATTTCGTAAGGGACTCTGCTATTGCAAACCTCCATTCCATAACGATCATATTGCCTGCTCCTAGCTTCCTCCACTCTCCCCCGGACAATTTTTGAGGACTCTCCTGCCGTTTCAATCGTAGCTGCATTAAAATTAATGGGTCCTAAGGAGAGATTAATATCAAACCGATCCCTGAGCGGACCTGAAAGCCTATTTTGATAGGCGAGTATCTGCTTCTTCGAACAGGTGCAATAATGTGAATTTGACCCTTCATAGCCACATGGGCATGGATTCATTGCCGCTATCAAAATAAACGACGCCGGATAGGTAATGGTCGCATGGGTGCGGCTAATCATGATCAACCCATTTTCTAATGGCTGCCGCAGCATATCTAATGTTTTTTTCGAAAACTCGCCAATTTCATCGAGAAACAAAACACCATGATGTGCTAACGATATTTCGCCTGGCTTTGGGTATTGTCCGCCCCCGATTATAGAAACACCTGAAGCTGAGTGGTGCGGATTTCGATAGGGAGGCATATTGGAATGAGAAAAGGAATTTTGACTCAATTGATACAAGCTGATTACCTCAAGTAGCGACTCTTTTGTTAATGCTGGTAAAATGGACGGGAAACTTTCAGCTAACATACTTTTTCCACAACCTGGTGGTCCCGTCAGTAAGACATGGTGTTCTCCAGCGGCAGCTACCTCTAAGGCATGTTTCGCTCCTGTATGACCAATAATCTGCTGCATATCCAAATAAACAGTGTTGGTGAACCGTTCATCATCCTGCTTTTTATTAAAAGGAGGAATCCATTGCCCAGAAAGATGTCCAATCGCATCCTGTAAACTAGAAACATAGATGATTTCCAATGGCTTAAGATCTAATACCGGCAATTCCTCATCAAAAGGCATATAAAGCTTATGAATCCCCAGCCTCTTTGCCGCAAGAACAGCAGGCAACATTCCTTCGACAGGCTGAATCGATCCATCCAACGATAATGATCCAAGAAAACCAGTATCCTCTGGGACGATTACCTCCAGTTCATGCAAACTTTGCAGTACAGCAATCGCCATCGGAAAATCAAACATAGAACCGTACTTTTTTTGATCCGCTGGTGATAGATTAATAATGATTTTCTGACCTGACAAGTGATAACCTAAGGTTCGAAGCGCAGCAATGATTCGCTCTTTTGATTCTTTTACAGCCGCATCTGGCAATCCAACAATTTTAAACGAATCGTTCCCTACATAAGAGCCAACCTCGACATACACCCGATATCCTTCCATCCCTTTTAAGCCGATACTCGTTACTTTAGCCCACATGTCTTTTCCTCCATCTTAATCATGTGAATTTTTCCATCTTCCCAAAAGAACTTGTCGGTTGGTAATGCCTTTATATAATTTTCATAGTGTTGTATTGGTGGGTCGGGAAAATATGAAAGTAGTGTTTTTGGGGCAATCAGAGGAATACTTTCTCCAAAGACATAGGCTCGGCAGCTGCTCCAAGGGTAATCCTCAGGTTTTGCCACCATACCTGCTGAGTGGGGATTTAAGTGAATATATTTACTCACGTCTATCTCATATTCGGGAGAATTGAGTAGCTCGGCACCATAGCGCTTATCGAATACATGACCGGAGAAATCGTACTTTCTATTAAAATACTTTGCAAATTTGGTGTTGAGATTTTTCATGATATTACTCAAAGGGGTTTTTAGCGTTTCGAGCTGTAAGTGGGTATGATTTGTCATCAAGCAGTAGGTGTGAAGGATGAATGGGTAACGTTCTCTTGTTTCTTGAACTATAGCTAGGTACTTCTCAAAATCTTCATCTTCGAAAAAAAGCGAACTTTTCCTAATTCCTCTAGTGGTAACATGATACTTTGCGCCTTCAAACCAAGGCCGGACACTGCGAACCATTGCAATCACTCCTTATTTAGTATATTGGTAGAATTCAGGTGGGGAATCGAGGTAGAAAAAAATGAGGTCATCCGAAGTAAGCATTCCCCATAAAACAGGAACAGCAAATAGTAACCACTATTACCTTTCGACACCCTCTCCAAAAATCCTGCACAATTCCACAAAATTCACATCATCTATATAATTTTGGGTATTAATGACTGTCCATACACGAAAGGCAAATGTCCACGATCGGTGCCTGACACCATTCTCTTGACACCATTATCTAAAAAGATGTATAAAAAGTCCTGGTTTGTAATATTTATTTTGTATGGATTTATAATTCTTATTTTCTATATGGGGGGATGTCTCGCGGTGAGGGTAATTCAATGGCTGGTGGGTGCATTGCTTCTTGTGTATGGGATTTACCTTATTTTTGGAGTACAGGAGTTCTTTGGAACCTTAGCAATAATCGCGGCTTTTTTTATCTTTCCTAGTTTAGGAAATGGAAGGAAAAGTTCTTATAGCAATGATCATGTACATTATTATGAAAGTAATTCAGACAGCACTAATGACGACCTCGGTTCCGACGGTGACAGGGATTCCGGAGGCGATTCGGGTGGAGACGGCGGCGGGGATTCAGGTGGTGGCGGAGATTCGGGTGGAGATGGCGGCGGTGGAGATTAATCCTCACAGAATGCATCATTGAAAAGACACCCTTGCCTTAGAGACAAGGGTGTCTTTTTTTTGAAGGCTAAACTACTATCTGCATGGGAATAGCAATCAAATCCAACCAAAGGCATGAAGCAAGTGGTTACTTATTTTTAGTAAAATAATATAAAAACCATACGGCATGATTTTGCTCATCTGCTGCCGCTCTTTGAAATGCCTCTTTTATAGTTGGGTCCGAAGTTCCATCAGCTACCTCCATGTAAAAATCCACCGTTGTTTGCTCATCTTGTAACGCAAATTCCAATCCATTTAAATAAACCCCCGGACATTCCTCGCTGATTTTCGGTTGTGGCTTTCGGCCAGTCAGCCTTGTATAGATCTGATCAAATTGTTGATAATGCTTTGATTCATCTTGACGAATTTCAAGGATTCGACTTTTCTCCTTCTCATTAGGTGCCAAATTTGCTAACTTTTCGTAACAATTTATGGCATTGTACTCACCATTAATCGCCTTTTCTAGCTCTCTTATCAACTTTTTATTTTGTCTATATAAAGCATCGTAGTAATTAGTATATGGGTACATTGTAGAACCTCCCGATTATTCTCATGGATATCCTACGTGTGAGACGATGACTGGGTGCTTACTATCCATTACTTTTTTGGAAAAGTAAAATGAAATTATCAGCTGTGGTGCCTGACACCGTTTAGTATGGAGCACTTTTAGAAAGAATGGTAAAAGTGCTCCCTTCAGAAATAAGCGGAACTTCTAAACGAAGATCCTGCTATTTTTATTGATATTAGCGTACGAAACTGCTTATGCCTTAGAAACGAAACAAATTTTCAACCCTATTTTAATGATAGTTAAACGTTCAAAAGCTGCCTTAAAAATTAAAAACGGAGGTTTTTACATGAAAAAGAAGTTATTAGTTTTATCCGCGGTCATTGCTTTGCTCCTGAGCGGTTGTTCCTTGCTAAATGATGCGAAAGATACACTCACATATGTAAATGATGCAAAGGATTACTTAGACAAGGCGACGGCATTTGCAAATGAAGCACCCTCTGTTGCTAAACTTGCCGTTGGAGATCAGCAAGCAGCAGCAGATTTCCAAAACATGCTCCAAGATATGAAAAAAGAAATAAATGCATTCAATAAACTTCAAGCCCCAAACGTAGCTGTTGATTTACACCAGCAAATTGTCGACCAAAACAACAAACTTGCAGCCGGAATTGACGTGTATCTAAAACATATGAAGAATGGCTTACTCGACCCTTCTGTTCTTGAAAACACAGAAATTTTTCAAAGCGTACAAGATATAACCAATATCCTTAATCAAATCAAAGAGCTTGGGCAAAAATAAATTGTCCTCTCGGGTTCGCGTATATCCAAAAAGGCGGTCACATAGAACTTCTACGTGACCGCCTTTTATTATCCATTTATTCAAACCCGGTACATTATATATAAGACTTAATCACCAATAAAAATAGCTCGTCAGATGTGTTCATACCAAAGAATTTGATGTTATGATAGTAGTAATCTTAAAAATTCAAGTTAAACATGAAAGGAGATTGACTAAGCTATGGCTTCTTTTATAGATGAACGAGATGGTGTCTTTCATGCGGTTTGTCCGCTGGATTGCCCGGATCAGTGCGGTTTACTTCTACATAAGGAAGATGGGAAGGTTATTAAAGTGGAAGGCGATCCTGCGCACCCGGTCACCAAAGGGCATATCTGTAACAAAGTCCGGAATATGACGGAACGGATTTATGATGAAAACCGTCTAAAATTCCCATTGAAACGCACAGGCCCAAAGGGCGAGGGCAAATTTGAACAAATCAGCTGGGAGGAAGCCATCCAGACGATTACTTCCCGTTGGAAAGAGTTGATCGAATCCGATGGACCGGAAAGCATTCTTCCTTACAGTTTTTACGGAAACATGGGCAGGCTTAATGCCGAGGGAATGGACCGCCGTTTCTTCCATCGCCTCGGTGCATCGCGTTTAGACCAAACCATCTGTTCAGCTGCTGGTTCGGTTGGCTATAAATATACCATGGGTGGCAGTATCGGAACCGACCCTGAGGATACGCTTCATTCCAAATTATTCATCTTTTGGGGCGTTAATGCGGCGAGCACCAACATGCATCAAGTCGCGTTAGCTCAAAAAGCCCGCAAACAAAATGGCGCCAAAATCATTGTTATCGATGTTCACAAAAATCAAACTGGTAGATTAGCAGATTGGTTTATTCCGATATTGCCTGGAACCGACAGTGCTCTCGCTTTAGGGATGATGCACATCTTATTTGCTGAAAACCTAGTCAACCAAGAATTTTTACAAAAATTTACCCTCGGACACGAAGAGCTGCGCGAACATGTCGTTCAGTACGACCCGATCACGGTTTCTACGATCACGGGTGTATCAGTAGAAGATATTTATAAGCTGGCACGGATATATGGCAAGACGTCACCATCCTTTATTCGCATCGGTAATGGACCACAGCATCACGACAATGGCGGGATGTTTGTCCGGACTGTCGCATGCCTTCCTGCTCTCACTGGTCAGTGGCTTGTCAAAGGCGGCGGCGCGATCAAAGGAAATTCAGCCTATCTAGCTCCGAATACAGCTCACTTGCAACGACCGGATTTATTAAAAAATAAACATACGCGCGTGATTAACATGAATTTACTCGGGGAGGCATTACTTACACTAGACCCTCCTGTGAAATCACTTTATGTGTACGGTTCGAATCCTGCCGTGGTCGCACCTGAGTCTACTAAAGTCCGAAATGGGTTAGCGCGGGAAGACTTATTTACCGTGGTCCATGATTTATTTTTAACAGAGACAGCCAAATACGCGGATATCGTTTTACCAGCGACATCCTCCTTTGAAAACACAGACATCTACACATCGTATTGGCATCATTACATTCAACTGCAGCAGCCCGTTATTGCACCATTTGCTGAGTCAAAATCGAATGTCGATGTGTTCAGGCTACTCGCAAACGGAATGGGCTTTAATGAACCGCTTTTCCAAGAGACAGAGGCACAAATGATTACTCAAGCCCTTGATAATCCGCGCAATCCGTATTTGGAGGAAATTACCTACGAAACATTAGTTGAGCATCAATTTATGAAAGCCAAATTGAAACCGATTTTTCCTGGGAACTTGCCAACCCCTAGTGGAAAAATTGAATTATTTTCACAGAAGATGCAAGAGGAAGGCTATCCCCCATTGCCAACTTATGTACCATTAGTAAACGACGGGGATCATCCGTATCAGTTTGTTCCTGGCCCGAATCATAATTTCTTAAACTCTACCTTTTCCAACAATCCAAAGCACATCAGCTTGGAAAAAGAACCAAAGGTGTATATGAATCATCAGGATGCTTTCACGGCGGGGATTGTAGATGGAGATACGGTCCGTGTCTGGAACGATCGAGGAGAATGCCGGCTAAAGGCGGCTGTCGGAGATCATGTTCTACCTGGAGTCGTCGTTACGCAAGGACTGTGGGCGGATTCTGTTGACTCAAAACAGCTAGTAAACTCCCTCACCCCGGACCGAATCGCCGATATGGGCGGCGGTGCCACCTTCTTCTCAGGGAGAGTAAGTGTGGAAAAAATATAGAAAATGCCTGATACCCACTACGGGTGTCAGGCACCTTTTTTACTCGCCTTGTATCCATGCCCGATCATTTCATGGACATTATGGACGGTGACATAGGCGTTTTCATCTACTTCCTTAATAATACTTTTCAGTTGGACGCTTTCCTGCTTATTGATGACGATATAAAGGACTTCTCTGTTCTGTCCTGTGTAGCCCCCTCGACCGTCTAAAACGGTTAATCCGCGCGACATCCGACTGGTGATGTTGGCCAAGACCTGTTCAGGAGAATTGGAAATAATCATCACTGCTACCTTTTCATCGAGTCCTTCGACAATGAAATCGATCGCCTTCGCTCCGATGAACACAATCAACAGCGTATACATCGCTTTTTCCAAACCAATGATGAAAATCGAGCCAACCACTACTAAAATATCAATAATTAGCATGCCTTTCCCTATGCTCCAACCTAGCAATTGGTTCGCCAATCTAGCTAATATTGTCGATCCTCCCGAGGTTCCTCCCGTCCGGAAAATCAATCCCAACCCAGCTCCGACAAGCAAACCCGCAAAGATTGAGGCCAAAAACGTGATCCTAGTAATATATACAAAATACCCTTCAACGTTTTCTTCATAAAAAAGAGCCCCTTAACGAAATTTATATCCTAATCTTAACCTAGTAAATCATAACCATCAAACTACAAATTAGGCAAAAATCATGACAAAAAAATGCTCCAAGAACATTAAATTCTCACTGCAGTTTTATCTATAACATCCGCCGCTCCGACAGGAATCTAATATAAAAAAGCCCTGCCTACGTATGTAGACAGAGCTGCCAATTAATATGTTTGTTTCTGATGCCAATTCCACGCATCTGCAATAATTCGTTCCAGATTCCGTTCAGCCTTCCAGCCTAGTTCGCTAAGAATTTTTTGAGAGGAAGCGACAAGCATAGCAGGATCTCCGGCACGGCGGTCAGCCATTTCTACGTTTGCCTCCACACCGGTAACTTTTTCACATGTTTCAATGACTTCCTTAACGGAATAGCCAAGACCGTTGCCAAGATTATAAATCTCAGCCGATTTCTTCCCTGTTAATAACGCCTCGAGTGCGAGGATATGGGCACTGGCTAAATCAGTCACGTGAATATAATCGCGAATACAAGTACCATCAGCTGTATCATAATCAGATCCAAAGACAGATACTTTTTCCCGCTGGCCTAACAGTTGTTGAAGGATAATCGGAATTAAATGTGTTTCTGGGTCATGACTCTCGCCAATTACTGCTGATTCGTGGGCCCCTGCTGCATTAAAGTAACGTAAGACCACATAATTCAATCCATAAGATTTTGAGAAATCAGACATGATTTGTTCGATCATCAGTTTGGAATGTCCATACGGATTAATCGGTCTGGTTGGAGTTGTTTCATCAATCAACTCCACATCAGGAATTCCATAGGTAGCTGCAGTGGAAGAGAAAATAAAGTTTTTTACGTTGTTTCTCATCATCACATTTAACAAGGTAAGTGTGGACGCCACGTTATTCTGATAATATTTCAAAGGATCCACAACAGACTCCCCTACCAAACTAAAGGCAGCAAAGTGCATAACCGCCTTTATGGGATAACTTTTGAAGATCATTTGTAAATCTTCTTCATTGCCAAGATCACCTTCGACAAAAACGGCCCGGCTATCAACTGCTGCGCGGTGACCAGTCGATAAGTTATCGAGAACGAGAACCTCTTCTTTTTCTACTAATTCCTTTACAAGATGGCTACCAATGTAACCTGCTCCGCCAACGACGAGAATCATATTCATTTCCCCTTAGCTAGAATTTCAATTACCTTTTTTATTATAGCATTTTGACGAAAAAACGTATATTTTGCGTTAAAGTAAAAAAGTGCCAGGCACCATGTGAATTTTTCACATGGTGCCTGACACCCTGACTGTTAAGCTACTTGGCCATCATTTTTACGGCTTTTTCTCTTTTTATCTGCTTTGAGGACTTTTAAGGATAGGTAAATGCCTGAAACGGTTAGGAAGATCATCGCTAGTGCAACTAGGTCGACCAGCCATTTCACATTAGTCGTGCCGATTTTCCCTTCATGAAGACTTCTAATGGTACTTGTGATCGAACTCGCTCCGCCTTCTCCCCCAGGGCCGCCGGCGCCCATGCGTCCAGGGAATTGACCGGCTGTGTTTGTGCCTGTTTGTCCTTGAGTTTGGCCGTTTGTCTGCGTTTGATTGCTAGGAGGATTCTGCGATTGAGTTTGCCCAGTTGTTTGGCTTGAGTTTGTGGTTGCACCTTGTGGTCCTACACCTTGATTAAATTGACCCGGCTGGAAATTGCCTCGATTTCCTTCCATTTGTGTCTGACCGATTAACCACGGCTCGTTCATTAACAAACCCGTAATTGACTCGATTAGGATAAAGATAGAACAAATTAAACCAATCCATAAATGGGCTTTTCTCGTATTTTTCATATAAATTCTCCTCATTTTGTTATATTTTTATAGATACTCTCGTGTAAAGTGCTGCTTTGAACTACTAAAAACAAGTTTATTTGCGAAAAATCAGCTTTTATTTGCGGATTAACTGGATTTACTTGCTAAAAGAGATAAGTCGGTTTTATTTGCGAATTTACTAGTTTTATTTGCGGATCAAAATTTCGCCATCGCCAATGAGAGATGAAATCCTTATCGTCCTTATTGGTAGCGAAGTGCTTGAATCGGATTTAGTTTGGATGCCTTGTTGGCAGGGAATACGCCGAAGACGACCCCGACCACAAGCGAGAATAAGAACGATGATAGAATCACGGTTGGGGAGTAAGCGATGCTTAAACTCATCAGTGATGAGACAACCTTTCCTAATCCTAATCCGAATAATATTCCAATCAATCCACCCATTGAGCTTAAGACGCCCGCCTCAATTAAGAATTGCAGGAGCACATCACGTCTTTTCGCGCCAATCGCTTTTCTTATTCCAATCTCCTTCGTCCGTTCTGACACGGACACAAGCATAATATTCATGATACCGATCCCGCCGACAATCAAGGATATACTTGCAATTCCTCCAAGCATCATCGTCATCGTGTCGGATACCGAACTCATCGTGTCCATCACATCCTGCTGATTCGTTACGCCATAATAGTCACTTTTGCCGGGATACATACTGGCAAGCGACAATTTAACCTCATTCATGACGAAATCCATTTGATCCTCGCTTTTCCCTTGCAAATAAACGGTGCTTATTGTCGTACTGCCAACTAAACGCTGACCCGTGCTCAATGGGACGATGACCACATTATCCCCGCTCTGCCCGAGTGAACTCCCTTTCGAAGCTAATACCCCGACAACTTTGAACGAGGTGCCTGACACCTGAATATATTGGCCGATTGGATTCTCTGTGCCAAAAAACGTCGCAGCGGTATCCGAGCCAAGAACAACAATTTTTTGGCGGTATTCTACGTCCAGATCGGTAATAAAGCGACCTTGACTAACCTTCGCATCACGTACCGTTGAATAAGCGGCGTTTGTTCCTGTTAAGGTGATCTGTGAGGAGGTCCGCTCCTTCTTCACATAAACACGCCCCGAAACAACCGGTGCAACAGCTTTGACTCCATCAATATCACTTAACTCATTAATTTTATCCTCGGTTAATTCAATATCGGTACTATAGGTATTAACGGTCAAAAGGTTCGTTCCCAATTGATTGATTTGACTTGTGACGTTTTTCGCTGACCCTTGCGCAATCGACACCAGCACAATGACAGACGAGACCCCAATAATAATGCCGAGCATCGTCAAAACAGCCCGGAGTTTATTGCTTCGAATACTCCGAAGGGCCATCTTAATAGATTGCATGATTCCCAAGTAGTACACCCCCATTCTCAAAGAGCTGGCCGTCTTGAATACTAACCATTCTTCTTGCTTGTTTCGCAATCTCTAGATCATGTGTGATTAAAATAATCGTATGTCCTAATTCATTCAATTCCTTCATTAAAAAAAGAATCTCCTTGCTCGTTTTACTATCCAGTGCTCCTGTTGGTTCATCGGCGAGGAGAATCGCCGGCTGCCCAACAAGCGCTCTCGCAATCGCAACCCTTTGCTGCTGGCCTCCGGAAAGTTGAGTTGGAAGATGTCCGGCACGATCCTTCAAGCCCACCTTATCCAATCCTTCTAAAGCGCGCTCGCGCCTTTCTCGTGTCGATACACCGGCATATAACAATGGCAATTCTACATTTTCGAGTGCTGTGAGCTTACTTAATAAGTTAAAGTTTTGAAAAATAAACCCAATCTTACCATTACGAATCGTTGCCAAGCTGTTATCGTCCATTTTTCCAATATCTTTGCCATCTAGGTGATAGGTACCCTTATTGGGTCGGTCAAGGCAGCCAAGCATATTCATTAATGTCGATTTTCCCGATCCCGATGGGCCAATAATCGCTAGAAACTCGCCCTTTTGAATTTCTAATGACACATCATTGAGGGCATGGACCGTTTCACCACCAAGTTTATAGGACTTCATCATATTTTTTATCTCAATAATTGGAGTCCTCATTAATTGCCACCCTTTCCGCTCGAGCTAGTTTGTCCCTGTCCACCACCGCTTGGAGGCATTCCACCGCCAGTCATTGCTCCCATGCCGCCCATGCTGCCTTGCATTCTACCGCTTTGATTGTTAGAAGAACTACTAGTTGCAAGAGCAGGTAATTGAATCGTTTCGCCTGCCGATACCCCCTCTGTTAGTTCCACATAGTCATCAGTAGCCATCCCTGTTTTAACAGTCTTTTGCTGGCTTGCGGAGCTGGCATCTGCAGAAGTGGCAGTCACAATCACATATTTCTCATTATTGCTTGTATACACACCATCAACTGGAACGTAAAGAGCATTTTCCTTACTCTCGGTGAGGATACTTGCTTCTGTACTCATCCCCACCTTTAAATTTTTAGGTTGATCGATATGAATGGTGACATCAAAAGTGGATGTTCCGTTTGCAGAGGTTCCTTCTGCGGCAATATCCGTTACCTTTCCTGTAAAGGTGGTGTCAGGATAGGCACTCACGGTTATGCTAACGGTTTGTTTCTTTTTAATCTTAGTAATGTCTAGTTCATCCACTTGAACCACTGTTTGTAAATTCTCGTAATCGGTGAGATGAGCGATAACCTGTCCATTGGTAACCCGTTCACCATCTGTAACAGAAATGGTTGTAATCTTACCATCGGCTGGGGCCGTAATCGGGTCACTATCATCTGTGAAGGTGATTAACTCATCTCCCTCACTTACGGTGTCCCCTGCAGAAACTAACACTTCATCAATTTCATCATTATCGACCGTCGATTTAATGTCTTCACTAGTCACTGGTGCAACGGTGCCAGATCCACTAATCTTCACTTCGAGTTTGCCTTGTTGAACAACGGCGGTTCGAGTTTGAGCCGTTGTCTCCGTGCTGACTGTTTTCGATTTATAGTATTGAAACCCGACAAAGCCAATCACCAAAACGCTTATGAGAATCCAAATCAACTTTTTCATTCCTATATACTCCTTTTGCTCCCTGCTGCATTACGCCCTCCGACACCAGGGAAGTTTTTATTTGATGAGCCTATTATCATGTCGGTTCCTTAACTTATCCTTAACAAAGAAAAGCGCAAGCGGTCCGTTTAACGGCGTATAGACTGGAGCGCTCCGACTAAGATAAAGGAAACACGGTGAGCATAGCGAACCGATGTTGACTTATCGAAGGGAGGAGAGCGAAGTCTACTAGCCGTTGGGCCGTTTGCGCTAGACAGTTATCTAAGTATAGAGTTTTGCCTTATTTAATTAGGGTGTCAGGCACCATGTGAAAATTTCACATGGTGCCTGACACCCAGCTAAGAGATGCACAATATTTAAAATTGAAAAAACCTTAATTCCTTGTAATTAATGGAATTAAGGCTTTTTCATGTGATTATTCTTAGGCCAATCTAGATAAGGTAACAAGTGTTTGTTTGAGTAATTGTTCCTAATTTACTTTGATGGAGACAGAATTGCTTTTATTACCAGCCTTATCTTTAGAAAAAATTGTCAAGGTAGTACGTTTTTTCTGAGCTTTAATTTTGACTTTGTAATTTCCCTTTGCATCAACAACTGCGTTGCTTACATATGTTTTTCCGTTATAAACATAGATAGTCGAGCCAATTTCAGCTTTTCCTGTAACAATAGTAGACTTAGAGGTTACTTTATTTACTGAAGGTTTAGCAGGAGCTGTGAAATCTGGCATATTTGTAAAGGATGGAAGGCCAGAGATATAGCCAACACCGCCTGTCTTATCAATACCGATTCCTTTTTCCATTGCTTTCTTTAACTCTTCTTTATTAACAGCAGTAATAGCTTTTCCGTCTAATTCATCGCCTGGATGTTGGAAATTACTCATAATATAAGAGAAACCATTACGATCATCGGCAGCGAACAATCCAGTGGATTCCGCCCCTGCTGGGTTCGATAAAATACGTGTTAACTCTTTCGTATCGACATTATAAGCCCATACATAGTTATTCGTATGCTTACTGCTATCTTCGCCAATAAATAAGGTTTTCATTTCTTCAGAGTAGCTTAAGTTATCAGGACTTGCTACTTTATCTACATTCGCTGTATTACCGAAAGCATCAGCCATTGCAAGGTCTTCACCTGCAAGTAAACCTGACATCTTTGTAGCCACATACTTACTAAGAATGCTGCGGTCGCTGTTATCTTTTTGACCACTCATTAAATCTAATTGATAGGTTGCGCCGGACTTAATTTTAGGTAATTGCATATCATCAGCAGGATCTTTTCCTGTGCTGTCTTTTTCCATGCTGCCGCTTTGGTCGGAAATAGCGATATACACCTTGTTATCTTTGGCGTTATATGTGACACCTTCCATTTTGTTGAATTCAGTAGTGGCACCAATGTAAGCTGCATAACGGCGTGATTCAAGAAATGCTGCCGCTTTTTCCATACCAGGCTTAAGTTTTACATATTCTGTTTGACCATAGGAATATTGTTTAATCGCTTTAAAACCTGGTTGCGCTGTATCAGACGTTTCAAAGATGTCACTGAATTTAATATCGTTGTCAATGATCGCTTGTATTTCCTTATCATTGGCATGTCCTAGCTTAACCCATTCTAAATTTCCTGAACCGCCATTTTCAGTCCCAGTTTGGACGAATTTAGCTGCGTATAATGTACCAGCTGATAAATCTTTCGCTTTATCGGCTACATACATGAACATACCAGTATTTGCACCGTCATCACCAAAGTAAGCTGTACGATTGTCAGGCATCATTTTCATTAATTCATGAGAGAAGCGGCCAAGACTGTAATGTTTTTCTACTTTTACTTTACCGTTTTTCTTTACTTGGATTTCTGGAACGTAGCCATAGAAATATGGATTTGCTTTTAATTTATCCCCGAAATAAAGCTGTGAAAAGCTTTCAACGGAAGTTCTTGCCGATGACTTCACGTCAAATTCGTATTTGCGCGCGTCTGGCTCATACTCTTCCGATCCTAAATGTGTATTCCATGGTGAAAGCGATCCATTACAAGGAATCCAAAGTCCATTAACCTCTGAAAAATCAATTTTCTTAACCTCTTTAGCTTTCAATTCACCAGTCTTCTTATTTTGGTCTAAAGTGGTTAAGGACATGGAAGCAGGAACAATTCCATAAGCAGAATTACCAGCTGCATCTAATGTTTGATATTCATAATGTGTAACCATGTAAAGCTTTCCTTTAATCGGATTTAATAAGCTGTTTGAATCAGGTGCATCCGAAACAAATGGAGTTGGTTTTCCAGGAACACTAGTATCCATGATTGGATCCCCATAATAATCAATCGGTGTACCGGCAGGAATCAATTCACCTTTATTAACAGCGATTTTATCTTCTGATTTAAAAAGTCTTTTATATGATAGAGGGAACGTTTTTACTTTTCCATTGCTGTATTTTACATCAACGGAGGCGCTTGTATATGTATCTACCATTTGATCGATAGTAGTTGGGGCAGGCATTCCATTAAATTTAACAGAGTCAACCTTGATTTGGCTATTACCTGCAGCAAATGCTGGTGTGACGGCAGGAATGGTTAACGCAATTGTTAGAGCGACAGCAGCACCTTTTGTTACCATGCTATTCTTATTCATTGGGATCCTCCTATATGAAAGTTTTCTATCATCTACTAAACATTTAATGACAGAGCTAATTTTTAAGGTTCCTAAAAAAATAAAAGTAGAAAGGAATGGTTACATACCTATCTACTTTTATATCAATCTTGTCCATTATAGAAAGATCTTAAAGATTTTTTTGATTACCTTTTGCGTCACGTTCGACTGTCATTTCTGTTACAGGCAGGTAGCCTTGTTCTTTTAATAAATTGTTTTGAACATCATCACTCATCATATAATCGAAGAATGCTTTAGAAAGCTCATCTGGCTCACCTTTAGTATATGAATGTTGATAAGCCCAAACTGGGAATTGACCAGATTGTACATTTTCTGCAGTTGGTTCAACACCATCGATGGCAAGAGGTGTAACAGATTCGTCAGTAAAGTATGAGAATGCTAGGTAACCAATGGCACCGTCTGTTTCGTTAATAATCTTTTTAACTGTGTTTGAAGAATCTTCGGTAATTCCTTCAGCGGGTGTGGCACCATCAAGGGCAAACTTATTGAATACAGCACGTGTACCTGAAGAGTCAGGACGGTTGACAAGAACAATCTTTTGATCTGCTCCGCCAAGTTCTTTCCAGTTTGTGATTTTTCCAGTGAAAACTTTAATTAAATCAGCTTTTTTAATATCTTTAATCCCTACTTTAGGGTTAACAGCAGCAGTCATACCTACTACAGCTACTTTGTGGTCAACAAGTTGATCAGCTGGGATACCTTCTTTTTCTTCAGCAAAAACGTCGGAGTTACCAATTTGAACGGATCCTTCAGCAACTTGTGATAAGCCTGTACCAGATCCACCAGCATTTACTTGAATATCAACTTTAGGATTATTAGCCATAAATTCTTCAGCTGCCGCTGCCACTAAAGGCTGCATTGCCGAGGAGCCGGAAATACTTAATGAGCCAGAAAGTTCTTTCGTTTCTTCAGTCTTTGCCGTTTCTTTCTTCGCAGTTCCTTCTGTCTTTTCTGTAGAAGTTGCGCCTCCACATGCAGCCATGAAAACCATTAACGCAGCTAGCAATGTAAGCAGGCTTAATTTTTTCAAACTTTTCATATCTTTAAATCCCCCTAAATTTTTGTTGTTGTTTACGTGTTTTAGATTAATCCTTTTTTGTTAACTGAGTATTAATGGTTTGTATAGTTTTGTAAAGAAATGATGAATTTTGTAAATTTAAAATAGTTTGTGTCATTTTCTATCTTAAAATCTACCTATCTCCATTTAATAAAAATATCACCGGCCTTCTAGGCAGGTGATATTTGCTTTCTAGTATTTTAAGCTGATAACGGGTGCTGCTTAGTCTTTATTTTTCTGACTTTTCCACTCAGCCAATCGTACATAATCGGGATTACCACGAGACTAATCAGTGTCGAGCTAATCATGCCGCCCACGACGACAACCCCAAGCGTTTTTGAAATAATCGTATTCCCGTTACCTGAGAAAGCTAAGGGAAGCAAGGTTAAGATGGTAGTTCCCGCAGTCATTAACACAGGTCGAACCCTTGAAGAGGTTCCTAACAAAATTGCCTGCTTGGCGTCCATCCCATCAGAAAGGTTACGTTCAATTTTATCGACAAGCACAATTCCGTTGGTGACGACAATGCCTGTGAGCATCAATATTCCAATCAATGCGGCGAGATTCCACTCCATTCCGAAGACTGCCATGCTCCATACCGATCCGATTAACGCCAGTGGAATGCATAGGATGACTGAAACCGGTGCATACCAGCCACGAAAAACACTACTCACAATCATCAGTACTAGCAAAAGAGACAGAGCAAGAGCAAGGCTCATTTCAATCACCATTTGCTTGACTTGCTGAGAGATCCCTCCAAGCGAATAGTCAATGCCTGAAGGCAGGTCCAAACCTTTCATTGTTTCATTAACTTGTTTTGTAACCTTTCCAATGTCGCGTGTAATAATATTGCCCGTCACGGCAGCAAATGGACGACCATCCTGCTCACTGATCACCGTTTGGGTACTTGTCTCCAAGGTCGTAATCTCCGCTAATGACACCTTTGAACCGTCCTTGGCAGTAAACATTTCATGGCCAATTTTTGATAGAATCGTTTTTTCAGGATCCGAGTCACCAGCTGCAACTAGACTTTCCTGATTGTCTAACCGAAGGGCAATTGGGGTAGTCAGGTCACCGGAGGAAACATCCATCCTAACGTCTTTAGGTAAATAGCGATCAATCCGATTAAGAACTTCATCGACATTTATACCCAAGCGTTGAATTTCCTCCTGCTTAAGTGAAAGATAATGTTTCATTGCTGCATCGGCATCATTTGCCGCTCCTTCTATACTTAAACCAGGGATCATCTGCAGTTTACTTCTTACCATAATGCTAGCTTTGGCAAGGTTTTGCTGGTCAGCCCCGGTTAAAATCACCTTTAAGCGGGAATCATCTCCAGAAATATTTTGATTAGAAACGGTATAGACGGCAGCTGTGGATAATCTGCCAAATTGCTGGCGCATTTTTTTTACAAATGAATCGATGTCGCTTTTATCTTTGATTCCAACTGAAATATTGGCGATATTCTGCTTTTGCATCCAACCGCCGCCTTCATCAAAGACATCATCAAACATCGGTGTAAATGTCGAACCGAGAGTCGAAGTGTAGGTATCTACCTCAGGATCATTTTTTAAGATGGTTTCGATATTTTTTACTTCCGCATCCACATCAGATAGCTGCACACCTTCAGGGAGCTCGACCTGGATGGCTATATCCTTTGAATTTCCTCTTGGAAAAAAGTTAACCGGCAGAAATACGGCTTCTGCTATCGTGATGGCAAAAAGCACCACAGCAAGTCCCACTATCACTTTTTTCTTCAGAAATGCCCAATGAAGTAGGTTTTGCGCCCTTGTCTCCATTTCAACTGACTTATTCATTGGCCATTTTTTCCATAATAGGTGAGCCAAGGCTGGTACGACAATAATAGAAACGGCAAGAGATGTCACAAGGGCGATGACAACCGACCAGGCAAATCCTGAAAAAGCCGAACTAATCATCCCGCCGATAATACTTATTGGTAGAAACACAGCAACGGTGGTTGCAGTGGAGGCAAAAATCGCTGGAATCATTTCCACTACCCCGCTAGCCAAATCGCGAACTGTGATCTGTCCGTTGTATTTTTCCATTTGTTTTCTGTACATATTATCGATGACAACGATCGAATCATCCACCACCCGGCCCATCGCTACAATTAATCCAGAAATCGTTAAGATATTCAAACTGACATCCATCGCTTTTAAGATCGCTGTTGCACCAAGAAGGCAGATTGGCAAGGATAAGGCAATAATAAATGTGGAACGGACATTCCTGAAAAATAAAAATACACAGATGATCGAGAACAAAATCCCCAATAACCCCTCTTTGATCAGACCCTTTAAAGCAGCGTTTATGTCTTTCCCCTGGTCCAAAAGAATAGAAAGATCGACTGCTCCTGACTTGATTTCTGGTATTTCTTTAATCCTTTCATCGATCCTTTCAGTCACATCGGTAATGTTTGAAGAAGGTGTTTTTAAAACATCGAGTAGAACACTCGGCTGCCCAGCTGTTCTAGAAATCGTCTGTAGGTCAACAATACTGCTCTCAATGTCTGCTACTTCCTGTAAACTTACTGTTTTCCCGCCGCTTACAGGAATCTTTACACTTTTTAAGTCTGCACTATTAAGAGTCCAATCGGTCACACGAATCGGAATGGATATTTGTCCATCCGGTCCGCCTTTTTCTTTGATGGTTCCCTGCGGCAATACTGGATGAATGGCAGCTAGAGCCTCTTGAATGCCTTTTATGGTTAACCCATATTTTTGGAGGGCATCTGCTTTCAATGTCAACAAGTATCCGGAATTCCCTGCCCCGGTGACACGGACTTCTCTGACTCCCGGAACACTCTTGATTTCATTTGCCACTTTATCTTGAATAGATGTACGTAATTGATTTTCATCAATTTTTCCGGCATCACTTGTTAAACTTACTCGCATGACTGGAAAAGAGTTCGTACTGACCCGTGTAATCAATGGCGTTTTCACACCGTCCGGCAAATTAATTTTATCAACGGCCGCCCTCACTTCAGTTTCCGCCTTTTCCATATCGGTGTGGCCTGGAAAATAGAGGCTCGCCATTAAACCGCCATCAAATGAGTTTGTTTCCAGATAATCAAGCTTATCAACAGATCCGACTGCTTCCTCAACCTTTGCGGTAAGGAGTTGTTTGACCTGATCAGATTGATATTGATCAGCTTGAATCGTTACCATTAGGGCAGTGTTGTTGATTGGAGGTAAGTAATCCCGCTGCATCTGCACGGCAGACATGGCACCCCAGGCGATAATCAGAACCACACATGTCAGGATCAATACGGACCGTTTCATCGATCCTTCAATAAATCGAATCATTTATTAAAACCATCCTTTTAAAATAGTAATTTTTATAATTACAAAAATAAAAGGATGACCCATGGTGCCTGGTCTCACTGACAGAATACTGTATTAAAAGTGGCGAATTTACAGCATTTTATGAATGGTGCCTGACACCCTGCTTTAGGGTCACCCTCCTTACATTATTTAATTATTCTTTTTTTCGCCTGGATAAGGTTTATCACCTTTTGTAGCTTTCCAGAGAATCTTGTTCAATTTTTCCGAATCGGCATGGTCAACTCCTGAGAAATCTAGTTTTTTAGATTCTTGAGCCATTGGAGCCGTTTCTCCATTTTTACGATCAAGTGGATAAGTTGGTTCTTCCACCTTAAATGGAGAAAAGTTAGGTTTCTGGGTGAACGAATTGACCATTGGCACCGCTGATGCATCAAACTGTGTCATAGGTTTCATACCTAAAATCATTTCCATCGTGCGAAGCATCGATGTTGTATCATACATGGTGCTGTCTACTCTGCCTGTTTGAGTGTAAGGGCTGATCACAAGTGATGTAGTCCGGTGAGCGTCCACTGAATCCCAACCATTCTGTGCATCATCTTCGGTAACAAAAATAGCAGTATCCTTCCAATAAGAAGAGTTACTAACCATATCGACAAGTTGACCAAGCGCATAATCGTTTTGTGCCACCATGGCTTGTGGTGTTAGTTCTCCTGGTTTTGTTCCAAGTGTATGGTCGTTAGGCAGGCGAACGATTTGTAGCTGCGGAAGATTGCCGTTCTCTTCGTATTGCTTAAATTCTTCAGACCACGCCTCCAAGCGGGTAAGATCCGAAATTTTAAGATTATAGGAAGGGTAGTCAGGGTCAAAATTATTGCCCATGCTAGCTTCAGCTGCTACATATTTCCCTGTATTTTTGTCATAATTGACGAATTCACCATAGCTTCTGAATGAGACACCCGAGCGACTTGCATTCGTCCATAAGAATCCCGCTTTTGGATAGGCCGCTTCATTGCCTCCTTCAAAGTCATAGCCGCGGTTACGACCTGAATAGTTTGCAAGCCAGTTTTTCTCTACATAGTCGTTGGACTGTGCAGCGGTAGACCAGTTATGTCCCTGAGCACTGATTTCAGCATTCGCATAAAAATTGTCTAATAAAACGAATTGATCGGCCAGCTTATGAATATTCGGTGTAATATCTTTACCAAAGATGGTTAAGCTCGGGTCGCCATTTCCTTTTTCCATATCACCAAATACTTGGTCATACGTACGATTTTCCTTGATTACATAAATGACATGCTTAATCGGTGATTCTTGTCCTTCAAAGCGCGGGATTGGGAATTTTTCACTTCCACTGAATCCTGTTGGTTTATATACTTCATTATTCTTTTCTACTTGTTTCGTATATTTCTTCAGCTGTTTATCATCCGGAACATCGATAAAAGACATGGTTCCTTTCATCATATTACCGATGTACTGGCCTTCTCGGTTGGAACCAGCACCAAGGCCCTTGGCATTCAAAACCATCAATTTGTCATCATGGAAATAGATACCACTTGGATACCAGGCAGTTGGAATTAACCCCTTCACTTCTCCTTTTTGCAGGTCAATGACCGCTACGTCGTTATTTCCACCGTTGGTAACGTATAAAGTTTTGCTATCCTCGCTTAATGTTAGAGCATTAGGCTGGCTTCCCGCAGGAGCATTTTTATATGGGCTAAGCGAAATGGTTTTGATTTCTTTTTGTTGTTTCGTGTCGATGATTGAAACGGAATCGCTGTCGGAATTGGATACATAGATCATGCCGTTCGCTGCATTTTCAATAATCGCATTCGGATGCAGCCCTACTGGAATGGTGCTTTTGATCGTCAGCGTTTCTGGATCGACCACACTAATGCTGCTTTCACCCCAGTTGCTGACATAAAGGGATTTCCCATCATTGCTCATTACAGCTGCATACGGATGTTTCCCAACAGCGGTTGTCTTTACGATTTGATTTGTGGCAAGGTCTATTTTTGAAACGGAATGATTTAAATTATTCGCAACAAAGAGCGACTTTCCATCCCTTGAAACGGAAATTCCAGCAGGATAAAAGTTTGTTTTGCTGCTATCTTTAAGCATAATTGGAGATTGTTCAGTTAACGTTCCATTTTCAAATCCATAGACACGGATCTTGTTATTCCCTCCTGCTGAGGCATAGACGGTTTTTCCATCGCTGCTAAATGCAACCCCAAAATAGAGGGATTCAGGAGATTTGTATGGAATGGTCTGTACGACCTTCTGGGTGTTAACGTCAACCACTTGAAGAGATTGTTCCCCTTGTCCATCGTTGGAAACAATAAGATAACGGTGATCTTGGCTTAATACACCACCCATTGGGAAATCACCAAGCGTTACTTGGCTACCAGAAGGAGTAACGGGCCACCCATGAGAGGTAACTGCCGTTCCATCTGCCTTAGGTCCAACAAATTGTGTGTAACCTGCATAGGCTGACGTTGAACCAAGAAGCAAAGTAGCCAGCGATGCTGCCAGTATCTTTTTGCGTTTCATAAAAACATCTCCTTATTAATATGTAGTCCTTACACGCTCCATCCTACTCCCACTTTGTAAAATAGAAGTTAAGTAGAGTTAAAGAAATATAAAGAAAAATAGGAAAATTTTAGGGTTGTTTTCTCGTTTAGTAGTTTTAACTCAGTCGACATCTGTCTATATGCCCAGAAAAAACAAGTAAAAAAACAAGGTGCCTAAAAGTTTAGGTCACCCTGTTAGCTGCTCTTTTTAATCCAGTAGAAATTTCGTTTTTACATACGAGTTTCCCAGTTAGAGCATGATTTATTGTAATCTCTGATTGGTTACTTTTTTATTATTTCCCTTATTTTCCTGACTCTTGATCAGTTCCGCTGTCTGGGGAACCAGTATCGCCTGAATCTTGATTTTGCTCTGTATCCGCATCTGTCTTTGTATTGCTACAACCTGAGGCAACTCCTACCAACATGAAAGACGCCATTAACACTAACATCCAATTTTTTAGATCCTTCATTTTTTCTTCCTCCTTGATTGTTTCAAATTTTAGTACAATCTCATGATATAAAAATCTGTGAGAAAAAGAAGAAGAATCACTCATTCTTTACAATCATCAACTAATTATTTATAATTTTCACAATAATTTAACAAAACGTTGAAATAGACTAGTCCATTTCAACCTTTCTTTTTTTATCTTAATCCATTGGTCCCATAATTCTAAAATGATTTTAATAAAATTGAATAATCACTCCACTTTCATTTGAGTTAAAAAGCTTCCTCCTATAAAATCAATAATATGAAATATAAATCAGGAGGCACCCGATGAAATTAAGTAATGAAGAACTCGAAATTTTAAGACTCATCGAAGAAAATCACAAAATCTCAGAAGAAACAATCGCCTTAATGGTGATGAGCAGCGAAGAAACCGTAAGAAACACCATTAAAAAATTAGAAGAAGAAAAAGTAATTGTCAGTTACCCGGCCTTAATCGATTGGAGCAAAGTCGAGGGGCAGGAGAATATCATTGCGATGATCGATGTTAAAGTAACACCGAAGCGCGGAGTTGGATTCGATGAGGTCGCCGAAAGAATTTATCGTTTTCCAGAGGTAACATCTCTTTACCTCATGAGTGGTGCCTACGATTTATCGATCACCATTGAAGGTCAAACCATGAATCAAATCGCGTCCTTTGTATCGGAAAAACTATCAACGATTGATAATGTCATTTCAACCACAACCCATTTCATGTTAAAAAAATACAAACATGATGGGGTGATTTTTGGCGGCGGCGATGAGAAAGACAGGAGAATGGTGATTACACCATGAGAAAAGATTACTCCCACTATATATCTGAAACTGCTAGAGAATTACAGCCATCTGGGATCAGAAAATTCTTCGATTTAGCTGCCGGTATGAAAGATGTGATTTCTTTAGGCGTTGGCGAACCAGACTTCATTACGCCTTGGAACATTAGAGAGGCCGCCATTTTATCGCTGGAACAAGGCAATACCGCCTATACCGCGAATCCTGGCTTATTAGAATTACGGCAGGAGATCTCTAATTATCTTGGAACAAGATTTGCAGTCAATTATGATCCAACAAACCAAATTATCGTCACTGTCGGAGCAAGCCAGGCAATCGACCTAGCCTTTCGCGCCATTCTAAACCAGGGTGATGAAGTACTGATTGTTGAACCAGCGTTTGTTTCTTATGCTCCCTTGGTTTCGATTGCCGGCGGGACACCAATCGCCATTTCTACCTCGCCTTCGAATGGTTTTAAATTAACACCCGAGCAGTTAGAAGGGGCAATTACAGAAAAAACGAAAGCCATTTTGTTTTGCTCGCCCAACAATCCAACGGGCAGTACCCTAAACAAAGAAGAATTGAAAGAAATTGCCGCAATTGTTGAAAAACATGATTTAATTGTTATTTCCGACGAGATCTATGCAGAATTAACCTATGAAGAAACGTATGCAAGCTTCGCAACGATTGAAGGCATGTACGAACGGACGATTTTAATCAACGGATTCTCAAAAGGCTTTGCGATGACTGGCTGGAGATTAGGCATGCTCGCAGCCCCTAAGGAATTTGTGGAGGTCATGTTGAAAATTTTTCAATATACGACGATGTGTGCACCGACCATGCTCCAATACGGCGCTATTGAAGCACTAAGGAATACTTTTCATGAAGTAGAAGCGATGAAACGAAGCTATCGAATGAGACGGAACTTTGTCGTGCATACCTTGAATAAAATCGGCTTGGACTGTCACACACCTGGGGGAGCCTTTTATGTCTTTCCTTCGATCAAAGCAACTGGCCTCAGTTCCGAACAATTCGCCGAAGAACTACTGATGAAGGAAAAAGTCGCAGTCGTGCCCGGCAATGTGTTTGGAGAAAGTGGAGAAGGTTATATTCGCTGCTCCTACGCAGCCTCCATGCCACAGCTGCAAGAAGCCCTGAAAAGAATCCAGAGATTTATCGAGTCAAAGGGCATCTACGGCGAAAAACGAACAGAAGAAATAAAAATAAACCAATAAATCACAAACCTTAAAAGCCCAATTGCTGTATCGATCACATACAAGCAATTGGGCTTTTTTCATGTTTTAGGTGGTGCCTGACACCAATATTTTATAGGCATATTTTGTTAGTGCCTGACACCGCTTTTTTTATGACAGACCTTCCAATCTATGCTAAAATACTCGAGGTAATGGTAAAAAAAGGGGTGAACTATTTGTGGTCCTTTTCAATCAATCTTTTTAATAGAAAGAAAAAGAATTCTCCTCCGAATCAAGAGTATATTCATAGTAACTACGATGTATTATTTGAGCGAATTAAGCTCGTTTCTTATATGTTAATCTCTACTTATCCTTGTTTTTTCATCGTTGACTTTTTCCTGTTTAATAAACTGAGCAGCCCTACATTTAAATTCAATCTTTCTGCCATTCACATCATTGGTCTTATCATCTCCCTTATGTTTCTACTCATTTATCATTTTTATAAAAATATTTCGAAGGGGTTCGTTGTTACTAGTTATATCCTTTTCTATTTATTAATCGGGGCAGCCTCTTCTATTAATAGTCAATTATTTACTGGAAATATATACTCCTATATCATTATTTTATTAGGAGTTGCCGTCTTCTTCCCAGTACAGCCAAGAAACGTATTGATCCTGTTTTTGGGTATACATATATTTTTCATTACAGGTTTATATCTTATCGAACATGAGCACTTCTCATTTTTATCAAAGTTGATTAATTCAACCGGTACCGTCATCATTTCTTTCATGATTGCCCTATCATTCTATTCATTTCGTAAAAATGATTTTTCAAACAAAATGAAACTAGAAAGAAATGAGGAAAATTTCAGGCGTCTATTCAACCTAAATCCGAACCCGATCATCCTTAAAAAGCTTCAGAATGATGAAATTTTGCTGATGAATAAACATGCCATTGAATACTACCAACTCCAAGGTAACGATATGACTCAAATAGACGGGAAATTCTTGTTTCAAAACATCGGAGAAAAACTCGACATCCTAAAGCGTCTGGAAGAGCAAAAAAGTATAAAAAACTTTTGCGTGGAGCAACAAATCACTCCTGATATCCGGAAATGGGTCATGTTGAGTTTAGAATTGATCGATTACTTGGATGAAGCTTGTATCCTGATCGGCGTCACTGACATCACCGACCTGAAAAAAAATGAGGAAGAACTTTTTAAACACGCTTCATATGACATGCTTACTGGAGTGCTAAATCGAAGAAGTGGGATGGAATTGCTTAGCAAGCAGATGAGCGGCGAGGCAGAATCTCAAGAATTCATTATCTGCTATATTGATATTAACGATTTGAAAATAACCAATGATCTTTTCGGTCACTCAACAGGTGATGACTTAATTAAGACCTGCTGCGACACGATTAATCAGCATATTACGAATGTGGATGTCTTATTCCGCCTAGGAGGGGATGAATTTATTATTGTCTTCTTCCAAAAGCAGATGAAGGACGCCCGGCAGCTGGTGAAAAACATTAAGCGTGGGTTCGATGATATTAATGTTACCAATCAGAAGCCTTATTCAATTTCTGCTTGTTACGGTTTTTATCACTATAAACCTGGAACCGAAATAACACTTGAAAAAATTCTCGAAATGGCCGACCAGGAGATGTACAAAGAAAAGTTCGTTCACAAAAATAAATTCACGAGTCCAGCCCCTACCCCTGACTTGGAAAAGACATTTATTTGAGCTTACCAAATTTTTTTACCAGAGAACCACCCGTTCGCTTTGCATATAAGGCACGGGATGGTTCTCTTTTTTAGTCCATTGAAGTGCGTTTTGGTGTCAGGCACCATCATATCTGTTACAAAAATGGAACAAATTAAGAGGTAACTCTTGAATTTTCATCTAAAAACGAATAATATAATTGAGGTCTTATTAAAATGTTCGTATTTTGGAGGAACAGCTATGTTTAAATTAAAAGAAAATCATACCAATACAAAAACAGAACTGCTTGCAGGGATCACCACCTTTTTTACGATGGTCTATATTGTCGTAGTTAATCCGGTCATTCTTGCCGATGCAGGGGTTCCGTTTGGGCAAGTATTCACTGCGACCATTATAGCCGCAGTCGTCGCCACACTATGGATGGCGTTTTTTGCAAACTATCCAATCGCCATTGCCCCAGGCATGGGACTTAACGCCTACTTCGCCTATTCTGTTGTCGGCGGCCATCAGGGGATAACCTACCAAACTGCCTTTGCCGCTGTTTTTATTGCTGGTGTTATCTTTGTCATCTTATCGTTAACTCCCCTTAGGGAAAAATTAATTGATGCCATCCCGGAAAACCTTAAACACGGGATTACCGCAGGAATTGGCTTGTTTATTGCCTTTATCGGCCTGCGTCTTACAAAAATCATTACAGCTCATCCGACGAATCTTGTCGGTCTCGGCGATCTTCATTCAGCTTCCGCCCTTTTAGCGCTAGCAGGACTGGCGATCACACTTGTATTAATGGCGCTTCGAGTCAACGGGGCAATATTTTTTGGAATGGTGATTACCGGGCTCATCGCTTTCTTTACGGGCCAGCTGGAATTCAGTAAAGGTTTTATGTCGCTGCCCACTCTGCCAGAGGGACTAATTATTGCTAATCCAGTGACAGCGCTGACTGACGTAATTCAGCATAGCCTTTATGCTGTTGTCTTCTCTTTCATTCTGGTGACCATTTTTGACACGACGGGTACGATGATTGGTGTCGCCAACCAAGCCGGTTTAATGAAAGGCGGCAAACTGCCGAGGGCCCGCGAAGCCTTACTTGCCGATTCGATTGGTACGGCAGTCGGGGCAATGTTTGGGACGAGCCCAACAACCGCCTATATTGAATCGTCGTCAGGGGTAGCAGCAGGAGGACGAACTGGTCTAACTTCCCTAACGGTTGCGATCCTGTTCATCCTGTCCGCCTTCTTTGGTCCACTGGTTAGTACGGTTTCCGGGATTTCTGCGATTACCGCACCGGCTTTAATCATTGTCGGCAGTCTAATGATGGGAAGCATTGCAAAAATCCGCTGGGACGAGCTGGATGAAGCCTTCCCTGCTTTTTTGACCGTCTTGAGCATGCCGCTCACATCAAGCATCGCAACAGGGATCGCGCTTGGTTTCATCAGCTACCCGCTTCTAAAGTTGGTTAAAGGGAAGTGGCGTGAAATCCATCCATTGCTATACGTGTTTGCTGTCTTGTTCTTTATCCAACTTGCATTTTTACAACATTAAACAATAAAAAGCGGAAGCGCCTGGTTCAGGGGCGACAGGCATAAGACAAGCCGGCGTGAAGGTTGCTTTTTAACCTTCAGGACGGATTGGCTTATGACCCCGAGCCCCTAGGCGCTGGAGCTGGATTCGGAGAACTATCCAACGTTATCTTCAGTAATTTATTTCCATCCAAAAAAGAGTGTCAGGCACCAATTTGGTGCCTGACACTCTTTTTATGTTACCTATTTTTTAGGAAGATCAAGTGCTTGGTACGCTAATTGATACTTTCCGCCGTCTGCCACTTCTGAATGGTACAATGCCTTTAGGGCAGTATTTTTCTCAAGCCCGTGTTCAACTTTCAACTCTTTTAAGCGTGTATGCAATTCTTTATTATCCTTAATTAGCTGCTGCATTTGTGATTTTAAATACTTCATAAGATGATTAACTCCTTTCAGAAACCAAATCCGTTCCCCAAGTATAGCATTAATCAACTTTATTTAAATAAATCATTCCATATTTATTTTTTCTGACCGTGTCCCTTTTGCCGACTTTTTTCAATATAGAGTGTAATAGGAGGTGGCGGTTTCGGTCATTTAAGACCTCTCTTTCTTACCGAAAGACTGGTACAATTACATTTTCGGTAACTAAGAGAATCAACTGTTGGTGACATCCTGTAACAATTACTGTGACAAGTACCCGAACCTATTTGTCCATACTGACATAACATGTATATATAATCAATTTTTAGAAATGGAGAGGATGAAATGAAGCTTTATTTAGACCCAGGTCATGGTGGACAAGACCCAGGTGCCCAAGGTCATGGATTAGATGAAAAAGATTTGACGTTAGCTATCGCGCTCAAACTACGTTCCATTTTACAAAATGATTATGAAAACATTGAGGTAAAAATGAGTAGGAGCAGTGATACCACAAAAAGCTTAAGCCAGCGATCGAGTGAGGCCAATGCATGGGGCGCAGATTTTTTCTTAGCCATTCATATCAATTCCGGACCTAGTACCGCTCTGGGCTATGAAGACTTTATATACAGCGGCTTATCTGACACTTCTAAGACAGCCCAATATCAAGATATCATCCATACCGAAGTCATGAAAGTGAATCAACTGAAAGATCGCGGCCAGAAAAAGGCTAACTTCCATGTGTTACGTGAATCAAACATGCCAGCACTCCTAACTGAAAATGGATTTATCAGTAACGATCATGACGCCGCACTAATGAAACAATCTTCTTGGATCCAAAAAGTAGCACAAGGTCACGCGAACGGAGTTGCCAAAGCCTTTGGCCTAAAACGGAAACCAATCGATCCGCCGAAACCAGATTCCGGAACACTTTTCAAAGTAATTGCCGGTTCATTTAAATCAAAAGAAAATGCGGACGAGCGAGTAGACCAACTCAAGGCAAAAGGCATCGAATCATTCGTAGATACCACAAAAATAGCGGGCGAAACATGGTACCGAGTTCAAGCTGGAGCCTTTTCCAACCGGGAAAATGCCGAAGACCGCTTAGCTGAAGTTAAAAAAGCTGGAATCAACGATGCTTTCCTAGTTGCAGAATAAGCAGGCATTTAATGTGGTATTTATAGTGTCACAGTTATGGTGTTATATTTATGGTGTTACATTTATGGTGTCAGGCACCATAGATGGACACTTGTCCGTCACAGAAGCACAAACATCCCGAATGATAATATCCTACTAAGGACCTCCTCATCATGAATGCTGGGAGGTCTTTTGTATGGTTTTTCTTCTAACACTGTTCAGATAGAAGCCATTGGATTGGATTTGCCATAACATATATATGAACGTATTTTAAATGAAATGGAGGAGTAAGCATGAAGCTATATTTAGACCCTGGTCATGGCGGTGATGATCCCGGAGCCCAAGGGAATGGTCTGGATGAAAAAGATATTACCCTAGCTATTGCGCTTAAAATACGAAATACCATCCTAAAGGATTATGAAAATGTTCAAGTTAAGATGAGTCGTACAAGCGATACCACCAAATGCTTAGCACAGCGCTCAAGCGAAGCCAACGCCTGGGACGCAGACTTTTTCCTGGCTATTCACATCAACTCTGCTGATAGTTCAGCCCAAGGATATGAGGATTTTATATACAATGGCGCCTCTAACTCAAGTAGAGCAGCCACAGTCCAAGATATCATTCATGCCGAAGTGATGAAAGTGAATCAGCTAAAAGACCGCGGGCAAAAAAAGGCCAATTTCCATGTAATAAGAGAAACAAATATGCCAGCAATCCTAACGGAAAACGGCTTTATCAGTAATAAACATGACGCCCAATTGATGAAAGATTCATCCTGGCAGCAAAAAGTAGCTCAAGGCCATGTCAACGGAATTGCAAAGGCCTTTGGTCTGAAACGCAAAGCAACGAAGGAAACACCGAAAACAACAACTACACCGAAAACAACCCAATCTAGTTTAACAACAGTTTACACCGTCTTTGTTGGATCATATAAATCCAAAGAAAATGCACAAGACAGGGTAGCTGAACTGAAAAAGAAAAACATTAATTCTTCAATTGTTACCACAAAAATATCTGAAGCAACCTGGTACCGAGTGAAAGTAGCAACCTATACGACCAACGCAAACGCAGAAAAACGTCTCAAAGAAATCGAAAAAGCAGGATATAAGGATGCCTTCATTATTATTGAAAAAGCCAGTGCATCGACTACTAAATCAGCTTCTCAAAAACCAACTACGAGTACCAGTAACTCAGCTACCCAAAAACCAACTACGAGCACCAGTAACTCAGCTACCCAAAAACCAACTACGAGCACCAGTAACTCAGCTACTCAAAAACCAACCACAAGCACCAGTATAACCACAACAGCAAAACCAGCCACAACCACCACCGGCAAAGAAACGAATACTGCAGGCGGCACGAAAAAGAACACGAACCCAAGTCCGGCTCCAGCCAACAGTACAAAAGAACTCCCCATCATCGTCGTCCCCGGTCAATTTACCATTTTCGGTCCGACCTTCCTAACTCCGGAACAGATGAATCAATTTGTGAAAAAGGTCAATTCTAACGCGCCGGAATTAGGTCATTTTTACCAAACATTAGGAAAATATTACGGCATTAGAGGCGATGTCGCCTTTGCACAAGCCATCCACGAAACAGACTATTTTCGGTTTACGGGTGTCGTCAACCCTGAACAAAACAACTACTCAGGGATAGGAGCAACTGGTGGAGATACTCGCGGAGCAAGCTTTGAAAATCAAGAAGAAGGTGTCCTTGCACAACTTCAACACTTGTATGCGTATGCAACAGCGAAGCCACTACCAGATCAATATCCATTGGTTGATCCCCGTTTTCATCTAGTCGACAGAGGATCTGCTCCTACATGGACCGCTTTAAACGGAAAATGGGCTGTTCCAGGTACCACATACGGGCAATCTATTCTAAATCTCTATGAAAAAATGATCCATTCCGGATAATTAATAGCTAGAGAAGCAGCAACTCCAGCATCTTCCCAGATTGTCTTCCCCATTTTCAATGACATACTTGGATGATTTCCCCAAACGAAAGACCTCTTTTATTTTTAGAAGAGGTCTTTTCCTTTGTCAGATAGTTAATTCCGCCCCCTCGTTCCGGTATATTACCGAAGAAACGAGACCACAATGATATAAAAAGGGAGGTCTCACCATGCGCGGAATATATATTTTATTATGGGCAGCTGCAATCTCGATTTTGACCTGTACCGCCGATTTTTCTGAATTAATGGCATCTGGCAAAGTCCGCTTTGAGTGGGTCGGTCATCCGAATTTTTCTGAGTTGCTATTCCCCTTACCGCTCGAGCTCAGCCGCGGCTTCCTGCTTCAAAAATGTGGTCATGCCTTTGCCTTTCTCATCCTAACATTTTTACTGCAAACTAAATTCCATTCAAAAGCATTCATTCTAATTCTAGCAATTGCCTTTGCTTTGCTAACTGAAATCCTGCAATTATACTTCTCTCGTGATGGAAGAATGTTTGATATCGGATTCGATCTAATCGGTATTCTTTTTGCATCAGGGACACGGAGTCTACTCACGGTGCACCAATTCAGGCAAACCGGGTTATAATGGAAGTTATTTATGTTAAAAAAGGCGAAAACCAATTAGTTGGTTAACACCCTTGTTAAAAATTTAAATTCATAGCCTTTATAAAAGGGAAGTTCCAAAATGATCAACCCTCGATTTTGATAATCGGTTTACTTTTAGGAATTAACCATTTAATTACCTTCAATAGATCATTTTCAGAAATAGCCGTGCATCCCAATGTATAACGAGTGTTAATTAAATACTAACATTAACACAGTATTTATTATGATTTAAACAGTAAAAAGCAGCCCTCACTAAAGTGAGGGCCGCATCACAAAACAATTATTCTATCAAAATGGCACTTTTTTATAGTATCTCCTGGTTGTCAGCGGGTGGTCCCTTTGTTGTTCCAAATGACAGCTGACTCTCTCAAGGAAAGCCGCGCAGACAATCGGAGAGACAAGACTTCTTAACCCTTCAGAAATACCAGCTAATTCATAATCCTTTGTATCAAAAACCGTTAATTCCTTCGTGTAATGCTCAGCAAAGCGCTCGACTCTCTCTGTGAGCGGACGGGATTTATCCTCCCCTTTTAGTAGAATAACACTCGTATCTTCCTCTACTAATTCCAATGTACCGTGGAAGAAATCGGACGCATGTACCGGCCGTGTTTTAATCCATTGCATTTCCTCTAAAATACACATGCCATAATAATAGGTTTGACCCCAATCGATACCTGTCCCCGTAAGGATATGGTATGGGGTCTCCTTATGTTTTCGGGCAAACTCGGCAGCCCTAGGTTCAACTACTTCCTTTACTTTTAGAAGTGCACTTGGTAAATCCATCATTTCCTCGACAAATTGTTGATATTGCGGGAATTCATTTCGCTTATACATCAAGCGGAACGCTAGTAAATAGGACTGGATATAAAACGATTCACAGGAGGTATCATCTGCCGCATAATTGACAAAGGTATATTCGGTTAAATTCGCTAACGGTGTAGCAGCATGACCCACTAAGCTAATCGTTGTCGCACCTTTTTCCTTACAGAACGCCGCCGCCTCGACGGTTTCTTTGGTCGTGCCAGACAAAGAAGGCAAAATAACTAATGAATGTTCATCTAAATGTTGATGATCCATCAACATTAATTCCGGAGCGATTTCCGTAAAAACGGGTAAAGTGGAATGAGTTTTTAAAATATATTCAGCCGGGTACATGAGAATGGCTGCTCCGCCAGTACCGACAAAGAATACATTTTTCAAACCTCTTTCTATCACCGAATCAATCGCCTGATCAAATTCATCCTTAAGAGACAGTGCTCCATTTTGGATGGCTATATATCTTTCCACATCAAAGTTGAACAAACATCCCACCTCCTAATAGGCCATTTTACGGTAATATCTGCGAATCTCTAACGGATGATTTCTTTCCCTTTCAAGGTAAACGCTGATTCTGCCTGTTAGTGCCCAGTTAAGGCATACGGCAAAGTGCTTTCTGAATTCGTCACTAATCCCTTCCAATGGATAATCCTTTGTATCTAAAATGAACAATTCCTTTGTGATATTTTCTGCAAATCTTTCCACACGTTCCACCAATGGGCGAGTTTCATCTTCGCCTTTAAATAGAATGACACTTGTGTCTTCCTCAACCAGCTCCAGCGTTCCGTGGAAGAATTCAGCAGCATGGATGGATTTGGACTTAATCCATTGCATTTCCTCTAAGATACACATGGCGTAGGAATATGTATTCCCCCAAAGGTTCCCCGCCCCAACCAGCATATGGTAATCTGTATTTTTGTGCTTAATAGCGAATTGCTCGGCACGGGCATCGAAATCCTCGAGTGCATGAACGATACCTTGTGGTAAAAGGGCAATTTCTTTGGCAAACTGATCATATTCCGGAAATTCATCATTGTTATGAATAAAACGGAAAGTAAGCAATTGCAAATGAATAAAGAACGTGTCAAAGGAATGCTTTTCATGACCAGTTGAGATGCAATAATCAACGGCTTCAGCCAATGGAGTGCCAAGTTCAGCCACTAAACCAATCGTTGTTGCCCCCTTGCTCTTACAGAACTCAGCAGCAGCGACGGTTTCTTTTGTTGTTCCAGTAACAGAAGCAAAGATACAAACCGAATCCTTTGTCAGGTGGCGATTATTCATTACAAGCAGTTCAGCTGCAATCTCAGCATGAACCTCCAGCGATGAATTGGACTTTAAGATATACTCATATGGATACATCATCGCAATCGTCCCACCAGAACCGATCAGGAAAATATTCTTAAAACCTTTAGCCGAAATTCCATCCACCACACGTTCAATCTCTTCTCTCTTCGCAAGCGCCTCTTGCCCAACTAACTGTAAATATAAATCAGCATCAAATTTCAACATCCAACATTACCTCCAAATTTAAATTAGAATTTTTGGGACTACAAATTTATATAGAAACATTTGGTGCCTGACACCATTCATGGACATTTGTCCTCATGTCGCGAACAATAAGGGCCATCCCTCAACTGTCCACCCACAGCGGACAAATAGCCAAAGTGTCTTTCTTTGGTGCCTGACACCAACAATGAATCACTCCAACATTGACACCAACAATTTCATTAGTAAGGTACTTTCCACATGTATCTTCTGGTGGTTAGTGGGTGGTTGCGGGCTTCGGCTAGTTCTTCGGCGTATTGGCGCAGGACTGCTTGTAGTACGAGTGGGGCGATGTAGCCTTTGACGCTTTCGGCCACGCCTGTTAGGTCAAATTCCTTTGCATCAAGGACTACCACCCTTTCCCCATATTGTCGGGTGAATTCCAATGAACGTTCTTCTAATGGACGAGTCTCGTCTAAACCTAACAGCTGAATCACTGGAACGTCTTTATCCAATACTTCAAATGGCCCATGGAAATACTCCCCGGCATGGAGGGCGTGCGAATGAATCCACTGCATTTCCATCAGCAGGCAAATCGAGAACCAGTAGGCAATCCCATAATTGGCTCCGCTCGCCATGGTGTAAATCACTTTTTCATCCTTATAGGAATTAGCAAATTCCTTGGCCGAAGCTAAATACTTTGCTTTCTCCTGTGCAAGTATTGGGTCTAGGTTCTCTAACGAAGCAACGACCTCTGAAAACTTTTCATTTCCTTCTTTGATAGCCAGAAGTCCAAAAACAAGCTCCAACATCACAGCCTGCGCCTCGTTTACAAACTTCGCTTCTTTCCCATCTTCATAAACAATGACATATTCAGATACTTGGGCAAGCGGTGATTCCGCATCAAAGGTTAGCGAAACAGTAATCGCACCTTTTTCCCGTGCGAAGCGGGCTGCCTCGACCGTCTCTGGCGTTTTTCCATAGTGCGAGCACGAAATCACCAACGATTTCTCATTGAGTTTCCGTGGGTTACGGTGCACAAACTCATTGGAACTATATAGGTCAGAATCAATGGTGTCACTTTCACGGTCTAACACGTATTTACTCGCATACATGAGGGAAGAAGAGCCCCCGCAACCTACGAAATAGACACGATCAATCGCCCGTTCTTTAAAAACTTCCAAAGCCTTTTGTACGTCAGCTAACATTTGTCATCCTCCTTTATTTATGGACTTTTACGGTTGAAATTTCTTTTTGCGTATATTGGAGCCTTTGATATGTACCAAAACAAATCAAGGCAAAACCACAGATAAAAATACAAGAATACAGCAGCACCAAGGGCCCAAACCCATCGTATAGCAGCCCGCCCAGAAAAGGGCCGATGGTTCTGCCCACATTAGCTGCACCACTTACTAAACCTTGATACATACCTCTTCTATTGAGGGGTGCCAGTCGATCCGCAATCGCTGGCACGGCCGGAAAAATAAGAATTTCTCCGATTGTCATAATCACCATCCCCGTTATAAACCCGCCATACGACTGGCTGTGTGACAGGAGGGCGAAGGTTAATATAAAGAAAATCACACCGGATAGTAGCTGCCACTTCACCGGACGCTTCAGTCGGGCCATGAACCACTGGATCAAAGGCTGCCCTAACAAGATCAGTAAACCGTTGATTGTCCACAAAGCACTATATGCTGACAGCGGAAATCCTAACTGGTGCATATAGTTAGAAATACTCGTTTGCCATTGGATATACGTAACCCAACAAAACATAAACCCTAAACAAAGAATGAATAACGAATGGAAGCTTTGCTTCGTATGACGCACTTCTTTTTTTGGCGTCAGGGCCGCATCCTCTTTTACAGTTGCTTCATAAACGGGTTCCCTCTCATCAAGAGCAAACCAAACAATGAAAATAAACAGGAGATAGGTTAACCCATTGACCCAGAAGACGTATCGAAACGAAAACTGGGCCACGATTCCCCCTAAAGACGTACCTACCGCGACACCAAAGTTTAGAACGAGGTAAATAAGATTGAAGCTTTTTATGCCGCCTTCCTTCCACACCACCCCTGCAAGAGCATAGATGGGAGGAAAGATTGTACCTATACCTAATCCAAGTAGAACCATCGAAAGAATATAAATCGGCCATGATAGACCAATTGAGATAATGAAAATAAGACTCGCTGAAGTTAGAACCGCTAGGAGTAGCGTTCGTTTCCCGCGGATGCGATCATACAAATAGCCGCCAAGAAAACTGCCAATGATTTCAGCTCCCGAATGAAGCATCAACACAAAACCTGCTTCAGATAAGGTTTTCCCCATCCCTTGCGTAATGTAAATCGTATGCAAGGGCCAAAGAAACGCCATCCCTGTTGAATTGACCAACATCGCCAGTAATAAAACTTTTAAACTCCTTGGATAACTCCTCCAAATAGACATAGGATAAAACTCCTTTTATCACTGAACTAGTCACCCGATTCGGAACAATTCCCTCCACTTTTACACAAGAAAGGGTGCAAGACTTCGTAACGATTTTTCAACCGCCTGATTTGGATCTATCAAGTATTGAGAAGAAGTAAACTCCAACGTAAGAGCGCGATTGTAATTGTGGTCACCTAAGGTTTTCATGTATTTTTCCAATGGCAGGCTGCCGTCTCCCCAAGCTAAGTGTCCACCCGGGTCCCCATCAATAAAGTGGATATGGACAAAATCCTCGCGTAATTCTTCAAAGTAGCTGGCTAGCGCTTCTCCTTCAACCGCAAGCGGAATGGTATCGACCATTCCCTTCAGAGCAGGTGAATGGATGGAATCGAGCATTTCTTTTAGATCAGGCAAAGTATTAATCAGATTGGACTCAATTTTTTGTAATGGCTCCAAGGCCAGAACGGTTCCTTGTTTCTCCGCATAGGCGGTAAGCTGCTCTAATGAATCTTGGGTCCGGCTCCAGGCTTCCCGTCTGCTTTCATTGCGGTACCCCCACCCGGCCGTTACTAATACCATCGGGGCTTCTAATTCAAGCGCGGCATCGATTGACTTTTTAAAGTAAGCCACACTTCTTTCACGAATCGCTGACTCCTTTGCCGCAAGATTAATAGGGTACATACACTGTTCAGGTGTAAAGCAAACGACCTCGAGGTCACGCCGGGCAATCTCTTTCTTAATGGCGCGGATTGCAGTTAACGATAAATCCTCCACATATAGGTGCGGTGCGGCACCCCACAGTTCAATTTTTTCAAACTCATACTTCACCATCGCATCTAAAAAATAGTCCAGCGGATAGTGCAGGTAGTGAAAATTCATCCCAGTTATTTGTGACCGTTTGATTTTTCCCATCCAATCCCTCCAACGTAGAAAGTTCGTTAACATCCTAATATTTACCAAAATAACCATTTGGTATATACCATTTAAACCAATCGTACAAAATCCAAGTAATTTGAAAGCGAATAGGGAAGGCCAAACAACCTTCCTATTCTGTACCATCACTTTTCAAAAAATCCATCCATTCAACACAGGACTGACTGGGAAGGAAGATTACCCTTTCACACTGCCAGCAGACAGTCCGCGGACAAATTGCTTTTGGAAAACGATATAAGCAATAATCATTGGCAGCGCTGAAATGGCCAATCCTGCCAATTGAATCCCAAAGTTTGTATTCAACTGGCTTCGCAAATTCATCAGCCCAACTGGAATGGTCCTCAGTGCTGAATCTTCCACAAATACTAACGCGAACATAAATTCATTCCACACGTTCATCCCTGTTAATAAGGCACACGAGGCAATGATCGGTTTACCCATCGGAACAATAATATGCCAATACACCTGCCAAATATTACACCCATCAATAATGGCTGACTCCTCAAGCTCTTTAGAGATGGATAGAAAATAGGACCGCATTAAGAAAATCGCAAACGGCAATTGAAACGCAACATACGGAAGGATTAACGCCCAGTAGGTGTTGTAAAGTCCAACCGCCTGCAGCAATTTGTACAGTGGAATTAAGCTGACCTGCGGTGCCAGCATCAAACCACTTAGGATGAGCAGCAGAAAAATGTTCTGCCCCTTAAACTGAAAACGACTTAACCCAAAGGCGGCCATCGACCCAAGCAGTAACACCGATACGACGGAAGTGACTGTTATGAACACACTGTTTAGGAAAAATTGACCAATCCCTGCATCCCATGCTGCCTGATAATTTCCCCACAGCCATTCCTCTGGCAACGACCAGGTATTCAAGAAGAAATCTGCATTTGATTTTAATCCACTCAGGCCAAGCCAGATAATTGGATAGATGATCACCAATGAAAAGATCCCAAACCATACAAGAACAGCAGATAGGAAAATTCGATCCTTGACCTTCCTGACGGTAAGCTTTGTACTTCCTGTCCCGATTTCTTTCATTTCATTTGTTTTTACTACTGGCGGATTATTTTCCATAGCCCTTACGCCTCCTGTCCTGATTTGCCTATTTTCAGTTGAATTAAGGAGAGGGTTAGGGTTATGACAAAGATAATTGTCCCAATCGTGGATGCATAGCCCATTTCATCATTTCGGAATGCAGCCCGATAAAGCATCGTGCCTAAAACCTCGGTTGAACGGCCAGGTCCCCCATTGGTCATCACATACACCTCATCAAAAACCTTGAAGGCACCGATAACCGTAATCACCGTACCGACAAGAATCATTTCCTTCATTTGTGGCAAGGTGATATAAATGAACGTCTTTATCTTAGAAGCGCCATCAATCATTGACGCTTCATAATATTCAAAAGGAATTTTTTGCATGGCAAGCAAGAAAAGCATCGTCATATAACCGGTATACTGCCATTGTGAAACAGCTACAACCGCATAAATCGCCGTCTTACTGTCACCCAGCCAAGATAAGGCCCATTCTGATTGACCGATCGCTTTTAACACCCCGTTCACTAAACCAACTTCTGGATTATAAAGCAGCTGCCATAACAACCCAACAACAGCAATCGAAATAACGGAAGGGATAAAAAAGACGGTCCGGAAAAAGGGCTGAAATCTTCTAATCAATTTATCTTCTAAAACCGCGGCAATAATTAAGCCCAAACCTACCTGAAAAACTAACGAAATAACCGCGTATAGAGAATTATTTTTCAATGCAGTAAAAAAGATTGGATCCTTGAAAAGTCTGCCATAATACTCTAAGCCAACAAATACTCTTCCAGCCTCAAAGGAATTCCACCGAAACAAACTGTTATAAAGATTTAATACGATCGGTAAAAATACAAAAAACAGGATGAAAAGGAGCGCTGGCATAATAAATAGTATAGCGGTTCGACTGCTTCGAAATGTTTTTGTCATCCCCAACTCCTCCTAGGAGGGGGTAAGCATTTCCCTGCCTACCCTTTCTCAATAATTAAATGTATCGTGACTTAACTTTGAAAACTGTCTAGCTGTGGCGCTTTCGCTTTTCTTATTCCACTTCACTTTGTACTTGCTTAGCTACTTCCTGAACTTCTTTGATAATTTGTTCTGGGGTTTTTGACCCGTCAAGCAACAGCTGGATATTGGATAAATACACATCTGCTACCTTGGCATGGACGTCTGTGTCGAGCCATTCGGCCATACCTTCCGCCTTCTTCATGTAATCCACACCTTCAGCCACTTCCTTCAGAGCCGTATCCGGGTTAGTGGCCCCATCAATCGGACTTGGCCAGCCAATTTGCTTCACAAGCTTCAAGGCATTTTCTTTACTTGTTAAGAACTTCAAGAATTTAATCGCTTCTTTCGGATGCTTGGTTTTTGAAGAAACGATAAATCCATCCGGTGCACCAGTAATGAAACTTTGACTGCCCTTACCCTCTGCAATGGACGGCATTGGGAAAAAGCCCCAGTTTCCTTTCATATTATTCTCGACCGTTTGGAACTCTTCTAATTCCACATAGAAGATCGCTCCCTTACCAGCTGCAAATAATTGTTGTCCCATATCATGGGAACTAGAATTAACATTCTTCATAAAATAACCCTTTTTATTCAAATCTACTAACATTTGCATCGCCTTCACATAGCCAGGATCGGTGAACTCTCCTGATTTAGGATTATAGTCTTTCATTCTCACATCCTGTGCGACCATCTTTTGGTTTAGACCTGTTAAGTAATGGATCGCTGCCCATGGGCTTTGGTTTCCGAGAATGATCGGTGTTTCTCCGCCCTTTTTCAGGGTTTCCAACACTTGTAAAAATTCATCCCATGTAGTCGGTGCCTGTAGTTGATATTTATCAAAAATCTTCTTGTTGTAAACAAAGAATTTTCCATTGAAGCGAAGAGGAATGCCATAATTTTTTTCGTTGGATGTGAAAGGTTGAAGGGATGCCGGAATAAAACTGTCCTTCCAAGCGGTATCTTCATTTAAATATGGAGTCAAATCTAAGGCTGCATCAGCACGAACGAATTTTCTGGCAAATTCACCTGACCATGAAAACATAATGTCTGGAACTTCGTTACCGCCTAAAATAACACGGAGTTTGTCTTTAATCGGTTCATCCGCAACCGCTTCCATTTTAACCTTGATATCTGGATTTTCTTTTTCAAATGCTTTGACTACTTCTTCAAAATAAGGAGCGTATTCTGGCTGCGGCCACTTATGCAAAAATTTTAATACGACTTTCCCTGAATCCTCATTGGTGGAAGAAGAACTAGAACATCCCGTCAGGACGAGCGCGAACACCAACAGTCCTGCTAATAAAACGTTTATTTTCCTTCTCATTTCATTAACCCCCTAATTTTTTTTAAAGATCAACCAGTTAAAATCCTTTCACCCCCTATCCTTCTATCCTTATTTCAATCCCTTTTAGGAGATTAAAAGGGAATCCCAAAACCAAATGCCCCATCAACCAGACATGTTTGTGCCGCAAATTTCGCCCCTTCTTCCAAACTATTTTTCAGGAGGACTGCTTCCTGCACATCAGGATTTGCCTTCTTTTCAGAAAGATAATGTAAGATAAAGGCGGTAAAAAAGGAATCTCCTGCTCCAAGCGTATCAACCGGTTGCACAAAATGCGGTTCTTGTCGGTAGAACGATTGGCCGTCATAGATCATCGAGCCGCGTGAACCCATCGTGCCCAAAACTAATTGACTCCCAAACGAATGGACACGTTTTAATAGATTCTTAACTTCCTCGTCGGCCAATTGCCCGCAACTTAGTAAACTGATATCAATATGCTGGCAATTTCTCTCGAGCAACGCATCGGTATAATCACTTGAAAAATCATAGGATACCAGGATTCCGGAATCTTTTAACTTTTGTAACTCTGAATCCATTTCACTGTAGATGCTGCTATGGGCAATATCGAAGCTTTTAATATAGGCCAAGTCTTCTGCGCTTAGGACAACGGGATGATCGCTTTGAACACCGCCCCCATTCCCGCCAATAAACACTCGGTCACCGTCCACTAAATCAACCGCGGCAAATCCATTCTCTCCCTCATGCTGGCGGCAATGAGAAATATCTATTTCCAAGCTTTTTAAGGTAGTAATAATATGCTCTGCAGCCCGATCGTTGCCGAACACTCCAAGATAGGCCGATTCAACCCCTAACTGCTTAGCGTAGACACTGAAATTCAAAGCATTTCCACCTGGATACATCGTTTTCTTATAAACATATTTATCAACCACATTATCGCCAATGCCGATTACCTTCATGAAAAAAACCTCCAATTACCACTAAATGGTATATACCATTTGGTTTATTTTTTAAGCTGAAATGATTTTCCTCATTTCAGCTTTAATTCCGAATAAAATTTGACAATGTCACTTCTTGTTAATGAACTAGAGAATTCGATTTCCTTTTCATTTTTATCAAAAGCAACGGATTCTTGTAAGATGCACGGACTCTCAGTACGTATTTTTAACAGCTTGCTCTCACCTTCGTCCGACACGGTCACCTGCATGTACTCTTTTGCCATGACAAGGACAATTCCGTACTCTCTTTCTAAAATTTCATACAACGAATCATTTTCCGTAATAATTTCATCAAGCCTTGGGCAAAGCTTCTCTGGCAGGAACGATTCCTCAATCGAGATCGGTGTCTCATTAACAAGCCGAAGCCGTTTAATAGCAGTCATCACTTCCCCCGAGGGAAGCTTTAATTTTTGCGCTAAATGAGCGTGGGCTTCCATTTTACGAATGGACAGAATTTGTGTACTCGGAATCAATCCTTTACTCAACATGTTTTTGGTAAAACTGTTAAAGGTAACAAAATCCATCTCAATTTTACTTTGATTGATAAAGGTACCCGCTCCTACACGCCGTTCTACCACACCTTCCCTTTCCAGGATCGACAGGGTATGTCTTGCGGTCATACGGCTAATTTGAAACTGCTCGGCCAATTCCCTTTCCGAAGGAAGTTTATCACCGTGCTTAAGTTTCCCACTCTCAATCTCCTCAAGAATTTTATTCCTTAATTGTTTGTAAAATGGAGTTGCCTCTTCATCTCTTATCATTCTACTCATCTCTAATTTCTCCCATTTATGCAGATATTCAATACCATACATAAAGGATATAGTATTTCTACTTCTTTTGTAAATTTTTGTTTTGCAGTGGTATATACCATTAAGAATAGAGTTATGATAATCTTTTTGGAAGTTTGAAAATAGGTAATTTGTAAGCGCTTTAAATATAATGTTTCAGAATACTTAATTAATTTTAGGATAATCCATATCTTTAACCTTGTCAACCGAAGAAATTTCTACAAAATCAGCTATGAGAATACTAATTAAACGTTTGATTAGTTTCACCTTAAGCCTTGTCAAGGCTAGGTTTCCCTCTCCAACTGCGCAAGTATATTGTCGAGGATTGTCCAGCTATTTCACCGAATATACCTAAGGCATGTCCCTTTAGCATTGAAAAAGAGAGCATGAACCACCTCTCTTTGATCTAAATTACTGATTATAATCCCACATAATCCTCCACTCACCTTTTTCTTTTACTACAAAGACCTCTTGCTTTAAATCAAAATTTCCATATTTCCCTTTATAGGTTTGGGTGACAGGAACCTTGTATACATCTTTCAGCAAAGGTCCAGTTTTAGACATCTTCCACTTTTTCACATCTTCCGGCTTGCCGATTGTATGGGTGAAGGTTTCCACCCCAAAATGGTTCATAAACACATGGGCACGATCCTGGATGTAGTTTCCTTTAGTGAACTTTTCCTTCATAGCAGAATGAAATAGATTCCATGAATTCGCGAAATCACCGTCAGCTTCATACCTATAAAACTCGTCGACCATTTCCTTAGCCTGATTGCTAGGAGAAAAGAAAGCAAACTTCATTGCCAGAAAAATTGTTAAGCTACTAACAATCAAAACGATCACAATAATCATACCTTTGGAAGGTCCATATTTTTTAGCCATGGTTATCTCCTTATGTTCCAAGCTTTATATAAAAATATGTCTCACCATGTCCAAATAGTATTTTGAATTGATTTGGATGTGTAAAATCTCCCCTGCTCCTTCCCTTTAATAACTTCTGGTGAAAACGCTCAGCAGGGTGTCAGGCACCAGAATTATAAATTTTATTCATTAGACTAGATATATTAAAACCACCAATTCCCACTAATAACACCAAGCTTTCTTTTCTCCCACCTTTAATATTATAGTCACGAGAAAATTGGCAATGATAGTAGAGGAGGTGAAAAAAAGATGACAAACGACCCGAATCTTCGTGGAAATATGATCGATAACGAATGGAATAGTGAAGAGGTTCAAAATGAAATCATGTTCAGCGGAATAATCGACGATGAATGGCTTGAAAACAGACGAACAGATGATGAAGACTATGACTATCAAGATGATGACCATAACGATTACGTATGGTAACCCAGCTCAAAAAGCCACGGAAAGGTTCCGTGGCTTTTTAACAAACTTAAAAACCGCTTACTGGCGGATAAGTGACATTTACTAGCGGATAAGCTACTTTTACTGGCGGATATGCCTCTTTACTAGCGGATAACTTAATTATACTAGCGGATAAGAACATGTTACTGTCCAAGATGTATTAAAACTCCATAAGTCTCCTCTACATCAGATCGCAACCACAATACAAATAAGGCCGGAATCCCGGCCTCATTTTTCTAACGATTATCCACTTTCTCCGGATAAAGATCATGGTTCATCAAACGGAAATTTGCCATCTCTTCGTACTTTGTTCCCGGCTTTCCATAGTTACACCATGGATCAATCGAAATCCCGCCGCGTGGAGTAAACTTCCCCCAAACCTCAATGTATCTTGGGTCAAGCAGCTTAATTAAATCATTCATGATGATATTCACACAATCCTCATGGAAATCCCCATGATTCCTGAAACTGAAAAGATATAACTTCAATGACTTACTCTCAACAATCTTTTGATCCGGTACATACGAAATATACATCGTCGCAAAATCCGGCTGGCGCGTCAACGGACATAAACTAGTAAACTCCGGGCAATTAAATTTTACAAAATAATCACGATCCGTATGAAGATTATCGACCGCCTCCAATACCTCTGGAGCATATTCAAATGAATAGGTAGTCCCTTGATTACCTAATAAAGTTAAATCCTTTAAACCTTCTTCATGGCTTCTGCCAGACATACAAAAACCCCCTTGTAATCTGTCCCGACACTTCACTAGAGTAGAGTTTCCCGCAGCAGCTCTATTTTTCAAACTAAAAGGATCCCACAAAAAAGCCACGTCCAGTATGGACATGGCTGATCGTCATGTATCCATAGTTTTTTATAGAGGGTATCAGCTATGAACCTCTCCCGCAAGTACGGGCATTCTCTTCTTCATATCATATAGAACACCATAACATTCGTCAATGGCAGATCACGGCAATTTCACAACCTCTTTTTTTAAAAAGGAACCCATCATAGTGACTGAACAAAAGCTGTCCCTTGACCTCGCCTTCCCGTTTTTTAATTAGTCCTCTCGCCAAGGTGAATTTTTGCAGCGCTGGTGCCTGACACCATGTGGTATAATAAAAAATATTTGCCCGACTTTCGGGTTTCGAAATTCTTATTTTATGAAAAAGTCCTGTTACAAGGCATAGGGGGATATGATGAAACAACAAGAAGTAGGATCACGATCGATTGGGCTGCCGCTGACCATTTCAATCATTGCCATCTCATTTTCGGCTATATTTGTCAAATGGTCAGACGCACCGGCCTCGATTTTGAGTATGTACCGGATGTGGTTTGCTAGTATCTTAATGGTTCCCATCGTCTGGAAAAAACGCAGTGAATTTAATAATATCATGAAAAAAGATTGGTTCTTTTTATTTTTTTCAGGCTTCTTTTTAGCCTTGCACTTTGTCCTTTGGTTCGGGTCCTTGAAATTAACAACCGTCGCAAGCTCGACCATCATCCTTGCCTTGCAGCCGATTGTCTCCTTGCTCGGAGGCTTTCTCCTATTTAAGGAACGAACCACCTTGTCCGCATTGATGACCATGGGTATTGCCATTATCGGAGCGATGATGATTGGCTGGGGGGATTTCGGTTTAAGTAAGGATGCAATCATGGGGGACCTGCTGTCGTTTTTCAGTGTCATCTCAGTAGTTGGCTACTTATTAATCGGTCAGACGATCGTCAAAAAGGTATCACATTGGCTTTATAGCTTTTGCGTATTTTTCTCTGCTTCGATTATTCTTACCATCTATAACCTCTCAACAGGAGTTTCCTTAACTGGATATCCTGCCAAGGAATGGGGCATCTTCTTGTTACTCGCCACCGTTCCAACGGTCAGTCATGTGATTAATAACTGGCTCTTAAACTACGTCAATGCGACAACGATCTCGATGAGTATTTTAGGCGAACCCGTCGGTGCCACCATTCTAGCGGTCCTCTTATTAAATGAACATCTCGTCAGCTGGCAAATTGTTGGCGGCCTGCTCGTCCTGCTCGGTGTCTTCTTCTTTTTAAGCCAGCAGCAAAAACCACTGCCACAAGCGGTAAAAGAAGGGACTTTTAATTAGCTATTAAGAGAACAATAGTACAGAAAAAAGGGGCTAAGATTAGTCCCTTTTTTGAATACATATAGCTGGTGATCAATCACATTGAAATGTTCATTTCATACCTTTTACCTCATTCTTTTTTAGAAAACTCTTAATTGATTCTACTGATAATCCAAGTTCTTTTGCTTCCAAAATTAGTACAAACCATTCATTATCGATAACCGCAACTTCACTTTCTGAAACATTCATATTCTTCCTCCTAAAATGCTCTCCGTTCTCAATTATCCATTTATCTATTAAAATAGTCTCTACTGCTCAATATAAGCTATTATATCTAGTACTTTTATAACAGTGTGTTGGATTCTGTCGCATTTATAAAATTTTCCCAACTATTATCTGCTGAATTCATCTAAATTATTACAAATTACTACACTATCCTTCTTAGAAATTATGATAACCAAATCTTGAACATACGAAAAAGGGCTGCTTACAAAAGACATGTATATGCCTCTTGAAGCCGCCCCTTAGAAGAACTTATTTACCTGTGCTTCCTTTCGGGATCGTCGGTAGCCGTACCTCTAGTCGTATTTCCTGCGATCCACACTTTCAGCAGGTCAATTGAACCTTCTGCCTATCAACGATTTTCCCAATTTTCACAGCTTCCAAGTTGGGAAATCCGTTTCTTTTTGTTTTTCATACTCTTTCATTCTTGAGTAAGAGTTTGATAGTTTTGATAAAATGTATCCTTGAGGGCTTGGTGTTTTGACTTGTTTGCTTAACTCTTGAATTTTTATATTCGTAAACATGTTAGACACTTGAGCTAAATTTTCAATCGTGTCCATTAATTCAGGGTTATCATTGTAATTGCTTTTCGCGATATAGTAAATATAATCAAGTTTGTTCCTTATGTGCTTTAGCGTCTCGAGATCAAATTGTTCAGTCATTACATCACCCCTTATCTTAAAGCATATGGAACAAAAGGTGATTTGGAACAAAATCCAAAAATAAATTTTAGTGGCAAAAAAATAAAGGGTGGCAACTTAAATGGAAATCAATGAGATCCACATATCGGATGGCATTAAATGAGTTTGAACTTAAAATAGAAAAGCAGAAGTGGAACCCTAAGGTTAACTTCTGCTTTTTGATGTTAAGTTAAGCTGTGACTTTTGCTTTTTCGTGATCTGGACCTTTTTTGCTCATTTTTCCAACAAATGGAACCACCCAGCGGTCTATACCGATTCTTCCAGCGTTATAACCAGCTGTTAAGATGATGAATCCAAGGAAAATGTCTCTAGGGTTATGAGATACAGTACCTGCTAAGAAGAAGCTAAAGTTCATTACTAAACCAAAGAACATTGCAGTTGTTGTTAAGCAGCCTAAGATTAAGCCTAAGCCGATTAGTGTTTCGCCCCAAGGGACGATGACGTTAAACACATCCACGTTTGGTAAGGCAAAGTGTTTTAAGAAGTCAACATACCATCCAAATACAACTGCACCATCTGGACCTTTTACTGGGTTCGCAATGGCTCCTTTTAAGAATCCAGCCGCATCGAAGCCGCCTGTTAATTTATGAAAACCTGCTGTAAACCAAGAATAGCCAAGGTATAAACGTAAGACAGTTAAGATAGCGGCAGCGATTTTATTTTCTCTTAAAAATTTGTTAAACATAATTCATTCCGCCTTTCCATTTTTGTTTGTTCTTTATGATTACACTATATTCCCTTTTTCTATTAAACAACATAGGTATAGTGATAAGTTCACAGTTTGTTAAAAATGTTATGACGAACTGTTGAACAGCACCAAGTAATCCATCCTATCTGCAGTCATTGCTTTCGAACCATTCCCTTTAAGTTGGCATATAGTAAGTTATTAAAATGCAAAGGATGTTCATCTATGTCAGAATTTCCAGTTCCAGTGAAGATTGATACAGTCAGTGGCGGGATTGTTCAATTTGGTAATTCGTTGTTTGTTTCTCCAAAAAGCGCCTCCAAGAGTTCACTTGGCTCAGGTGCTTCGAATACAGGGGTTCATATCACGACTATTACAGGTCAAAGTACAACCACTTCGGTCAATGCGGATCTACTTGACCAACCCATCGTGCAGGATAACTAACCAGGTTTATACGGGGATAGGCCGGGGGGTTCTAAAGTATCATGACCCGCAGAAATTCTAATCAAAGCAAGAAGACGACTCGGAAGCCCGAATCGTCTTTCTTTAAATAGAACAGTTAAGCATTTACTTTTGCTTTTTCGTGATCCGTTTCTATTTTTCCAGCTGATTAACAACTTAGATCATTTATTTCAGAATCTGGTGAGAAAATCCCACCGAGATATTCAGCGTGTTCGAGATATTGTTGCACAAAGTCCTTCAATGTCATCGCGATCCCCGTATCTTCTAACCAATAATCATAACTAATCGCCAAAGTCTTTTTGATCATGTCATTTTCTTGCCAGTTAGGGGCTAATTTATGCTCAAGACCGGCAAGGACATTAGCAATTTCTTGAATTGTGGTTATGTTTATCACCTTCTTCGAAAAAAGTTATATCACCCTTTTCTAGTATATGTGATTTTCGGCAAAAAAAATTCTAAAACCATTCCATTTCTTATAGTTCGCAGTCGGTATCACATTCCTTCTATTTCTCACCGAGTTCGGTCGCTTAGACGTAAAATTATATAACTGAAACAGGTTGATCTATACCAAACAGGCTTGGAGTTTTCATCCAAGCCTGTTTTTTCTATTCATTTATACTCTAATGCAATACTCTTGATGCAGTTGTAAATTTAGCCGGATTATACGTAGAAATTTTCACAACATCACCCGTTTGCGGGGCATGAATATATTTCCCGCCTCCAATATATATGCCGACATGATAGGCAGGGTTACCCCTAAATACTAAATCACCTTTCTGTACATCATCCGGGGAAATTCTGGTTCCAACATCCTGTTGGTCACGGGAAACCCTTGGAAGACTAATACCAACATATCGGTACACATATTGAGTGAACCCTGAGCAGTCAAACCCGCTTGGAGATGACCCGCCCCAAACGTATGGAACACCCAAATATTGTTTAGCTGCTGCTATTAACGTATTTGCCTTGTCAGAGTTAGTTGCTTGAATTGTCGGCGAACTGGAAGCTGATGGGCTCTTTACCGAAGACTGTGGTGCCTGTTGTCTTGGCCTTTTTGGTGCTTCTTGCTGTACTTCTTCTGATGCTTGTTGCCGTACCTCTTCTTGTGCTTGTTGCTGTGCCTCTTCCTGTGCTTGTTGCCGTACCTCTTCTTGTGCTTGTTGCTGTGCCTCTTCTTGTGCTTGTTGCTGCGCCTTTTCTTGTGCTTGTTGCTGCGCCTTTTCTTGTGCTTGTTGCTGTGCCTTTTCTTGTGCTTCTTGCTGTGCCTTTTCTTGTGCTTCTTGCTGTGCCTTTTCTTGTGCTTCTTGGCGTGCTTTATCTTGTGCATTTTTTTGTGTTTGTTGTTTAGCTAGTTCCGTTTGCTTTTGCTTTAAGGCGCTTTTTGAATTTGACAATACCTGGTTCAGTTCTACTTTATCAGCTTCAACCTGCTTCTGTTCTGAAGCTAATTCAGCCTGACTCTTTTTTAATTGGGTTAATTCATTTTCAAGCTTTTGCTCTGCGGCATTTAAGGTTTCTTCTTTTTTAGCTAGAGCCTGCATTATATCTGTATTACTTTCAAGAATTTGCATAACTGCAGTAGATCGAGTTAATAACTGTGAAAAATCTTTAGACGAAATGATAAATTCTGCGTAAGTGATAATGGACTGTTTCCCTTGTGCCTGCATGCTTCTTAGTCTGGAAGAATAGTAGTCTTTATTCGTTTCTAAGTCTTTTCTGGCACTTTCAATTTCAGCCTTTGTGTCTTCCATTTGACCTTGTTGTGCTTTAATATCATCGTTTAGTTGTTTGCTTTTTTCCATTCCTATAATGATGCGGTTGTCTAGTTGTTGTATCTTTGTTTCTAGCTCTTCAATTTGTCCTTCGGTCTCGTTGATTTGACCTTTTGTCTCATTGATTTGTCCTTGGGTAACAGGTCGACTTGCAAAAGTAGGGGTTGCTTGCACGATCGTAGTTAAAAGAGCAACCGATAGCGTATATATTAATGTTTTCCGTTTCAAACTATAATCACCTTTTCTTAGAGAAAATTATTCCAATTCGTATAACTATAGTTTAAGTTTGTTAGAGAATAATAACAATGGAACTGAGACGAATGTAATAAATTTGTAATGTTATGTAGAATCTTCATGGAAAGCGTCGAATATAAAACCTAGTTTTCGTGAGTCTATGTTACCTTTCGTCTTTTTTCAATATATAAAGGAAAGTGAGAGAATAAGAGAAGAGTGGCAAGGAAATGTCAAAAAAAACCTCGAAGAATACAGTCTTCGAGGTTTGTTCTGGATTTTTGAGGCAGGTACATCGCATATCCTTATTTAGACAAAAGTCTGTGTCGAATTATTTCGGCTGAATCGATACACCGCAATCAAGAAAAACGCAGCGGCAAAGGCGAATAGAATCATGAAATTTAAATACAACCCACTAAATTCATTTCCTTCCTGAAGCTTCGTTAACGTATCCAATGTCCAGCGCTGCGGCAGGAAATTAGCAATTTTCTGTAACGATTTCGGCATCACTTCCACCGGCCAGAAGCAGCCGGAAAGCATCACGGTCGGGGTGATAATTAAATTTTGTAAGGCGCCCGCGGCACTGCGGCTGTTTGAAAAAGAAACAATCACTAACGAGATCCCTACGGAAATCAATGAAAATAGCAGCATGACGAACGCCGCTGACCAAAAGGACATATTGATGCCAATACCAAAGATACTTTTCATAATCGTTAACGTGATCAGCACCTGTATCGTCATCACAATCATGTTGACCATGACATTGGAGAAGATATACTTCCTGGCATTAATTGGTGTTGATAATAACCGAAAATAGGTGCGGTTTTCTTTTTCCAAAAGGATGATCTCGGACATATTGCCGGCCGACATCAGCATGATCATAATCAAGAAGCCAATCGTTTGGTTGGTCATAAACTTGTTTTTTGAAAAATCTTCTAAAGCATTTGTGGTCAGCTTATAATCTGTTTGCTGGTAATCCTGATACATCTGCTCAAAAGTCTGTTGATTACCTCCCGCAACATAACTGATCGTCGCAATATTATCGATATACTGATGTAAATAAGATTTCACGTATGCGGTAATTGCTGCACCTTTGATCGAGGTTAGTTGGATATGATCAGGCTCCCCAGCCAAGACACTGTCAGAATATCCTTTTTCAAAGGTAATAACACTATCTAGATCGCCAGACGAGATTTGATCTTGAACATCGGCCGCGTTAATCTTGGAGATTTCCACATTCTCTAATCTTTTTAAAAATTGGATTGTATCCGTAGTAATCTTGCTAGTGTCCTGATTAACAATTCCAACATGGAGGATTGTTTTTTGATCGCCGCCATAGACGAGCAGCGAGATAAAAATCCCGATTAACGGCATACATAGATACATAATAATGTTTTTCTTTTTTCGAAACGTCACACGTAACGTGTTCTGAATTAACCAGAGGATATCCTTCATTATAGCCCCTCCCGTCTTTGCAAAGAAATGATTGCCACGAGTAAAAATAAGAGCGCCCCGCCAAGATTGATTGTTAGTGCCGGAATGGCTGCGGCAAAGTCATTCGCATAAATAATCTTTGTCAGCGCTGTATTCATCCAGGTTAGCGGCGAAAGCTCGGTAATCAGCTTGAAAATGCCCGCCGGGTTTTCGATTTTAAAATAAGCTCCGCCAAAAAAGGACGATAACTGCACAAACAGCATGATGATCACTCTCGGACCTGCACTTGTTTTTGACAGGAAGCTGACGCCAATCCCCATGCTGACCGCAAAAACGACTTCTGTCAGCAGAACAAGGAATACCAATCCAAGATGTTCGCCCCAATTGGCTTTGAAAATGAGCTTGCTAAACAGGATGACGAGCAGGATACAGATGCTATTACTAACAAGACTCCCGAGCACTTTCCCGATGAAAATTTCACTTTTTCGTACGGGAGAAGCAATCAGGCGGTCCGCTGTCTTGCGAACTCTTTCGCTTATGATTAACGAGCTTGACGACATCGCGCCGTAAAGAACAATCATCGTTGTGATGACAATTGCATAATAATCCATCGATCCCGGCTGTTTATCGGGAAGCAGCGAAGTTTCCTTAATGAAATCTGCCGGCTTTTCACGCGTGAAGGCACTTTCTAGCTTGTTCGGAGCCACCTTCATGACTTCAGAAGCAATATTGTATTGATCGACAAAGGAGGCGAGCATCCCTTGCAGAATATTTCCTTCAATACTGGTCCCATTATTGACATAGAGCTGAATCCCTTTATCGGTTACTTCTATATAACCATCATAGTTACCTTGCTTCACTTCTTTTTCGCCATTGCTATGTTCAGTTGCTTTTTTTAAATGAAGCCCTGATTTTTCGGCCTCAGTGATGAAGTGAGGAAAGTACTCACCCTTCGTTGTATCTTTATATAAGACATCGATATCATCGACGCGCAGACTGGTCGTAAACGTGTTCGACAGTGCCGTTCCAAGGACAAGCATTAACACAATTGGGAAAGCTAACATAAAAAACAAGGTTCGGGTGTCCCGGAAGTCTGTTTTAATACCCTTCCACGCAATATTGAGTATGTTCAAAGTGAGTCCCCCCTTATTGGTCACGTAGATTTCTACCCGTTAATGTTAAAAATACCGTTTCCAGGTTCGGTGCTTTTTCTTGTAGGGAGCGGATTTCGATCTGGCTGCTCATAAAATGCTCAATGATCTTATTTAAGTTATTGACGCCCGTATCTGAGTTAATTTTAATCAAGTTTTCATCGACTGAAACAGCTTCGACCCCGTTTATATCTTTAATCGATTCCAGGTTCACCTTTTCAGTGGATTTAACCTCAATCCAGACATCCTTTGTATTGGTAATGATCGACTTCAGCTGTTCCTGCGTTCCTTCGGCAATGATTTTTCCATGATCAATGATTGCAATCCGGGAACAGATCTCTTCGACTTCCTCCATATAGTGGCTCGTGTAAATAATCGTGCAGCCCATTTCATTCAGCCTTTTTACTGATGTAAGGATATAGTTACGGGACTGCGGATCAATCCCTACCGTGGGTTCATCCATGATGATCAACTTTGGACGATGGGCAATCGCACAAGCAATATTTAAGCGGCGCTTCATGCCGCCGGAAAAACTTTTCGGATAGCTTTTATGTTTATCCTGAAGACCGACGAAATCAAGGGCCTCCTCGACCCGTTCATTTAATTCGGCACCACGCAGACCGTAAAGTCCAGCAAAGAATTTTACATTTTCATAAGCCGTCATATCCTCATAGATCGCCAAATCCTGCGGCACCATGCCAATATTCATTTTCGCAAATCGGCTGTATTTAGCACTATTTTTTCCGAGAATACTAATCGTTCCATCATTGCTGCGCAGCAGGCCGGCAATCATGTTAATCGTCGTACTTTTCCCGGCTCCATTGGCACCCAGAAAACCGAATATTTCTCCCTCTGCTACAGATAAACTCATATTATCAACTGCGATAAAGTCAGCGAATTTTTTCGTTAAGTTGTTAATTTCTAAAACGTTCATCCTCTCACCCCTAAATCGTTTGTCTGTTTCCAGTATATAGAAAAAGAATGAACGCGCATAAGTGCAATCGTTCATTCTTTTCACATGAAAATATTCATATTGTGAGTGTGAGATTCTCATAAACCCAGTGGCAGGAGCGTAGTGACGGAAAAACCATCACTGCTGTCGACAATCATTTTTCCATGGACAGATGCCGTCCGCTCCTCCATTCCGATGATACCTAGGCCTTTTTTAATCGTTGCTGTTCCCGCACCATTATCCTTCACTTCAACTCTGATTATTTTGTTTAAAACCTTTAGATCGACGGAAACTTGTGTTGCATGTGAATACTTCATCGTATTCGTCAGTGACTCTGTGACATTTTCATGGATGATTTTCCATTGAATCGGCGCGATAATATCTAAATTGCCTTCATGGGTGAGGACGGTTTTTATCTGTTGTTTGGCGTTAAAATCATCGATTAGCAGCTTCAAGCGGTGAATCCCCACCTGTTCCGTGGGGGGCTTCATATTTTTTAGGGTCAGTCGGATGTTTTCGATCCCCTCTTTCGAAATGTTGATCGCATTTTGGAGGAGCTCGGTTGCTTTTTGTGGATCGGTCTCCATTACTCGTTTGGACGCTTCCATTTGAAAAAGCGCACCGGTCATCGAGTGGCCAATTTTATCATGAATCTCCTGTGAAATTCGGTTGCGTTCCTCTAATTTAAAGGTGTATTCGGACTGCCGTATGTATTCGGTATTTTCATTGATATTTTTCGTTAACTTCTGGAGTTTTTTTCGCATCGAATCGATTTGCGCTTCATTTTTTACCAGTATATCGCCATAGATGGTCGTGACCGAAAAAATCATAAAAGAAAGACACGCCACTAAACCGTACAGGGGCTGCAACGATTCATTCATATACAAGATAGGAAGCAAGGAAAGAATCATTAGCGTTATTTTTTTATCAAAAAAACCAGCTGCCAATTCCACAATCGATAAAGGCAGGAGCAAGCTAAACAAGGGATCCACGATGAGATAGGCTCCTGTCGTAATAGCGATGGACAGCATATGCAGAATCCTTTTGATGGTGTTATTTTTAAAAATATAAAGCGTAATATTGGCACAAAAATACACGAGAAAGGCGAGGACAACCCAGGAGATATGACTGATATTCGTTTGTACTGCCAGGTAAGCAATATACACTAACATGATCAGCTTTGTAAAAATAATCCAAAACTCCATCTTAGTCTACTTTCCCCGTCAGATAGTAAATCGCGATTTGAGTTCGGTGCTCAAGTTCGGTCTTGCCTAAAATAGACGTGATGTAATTGGCTACCGTCCCCTCAGAGATAAATAATTCCTTGGAGATTGCTTTATTGGAATACCCCTTCGCAATCAAGGACATGATTTCACGTTCCCGCTCGGTAAATCCTGTGAGATCGATTTTTGTTTCAGGTTCTTTATTAGACGCCGACAAATTGGACTTTATTTTTTCAAGAATAACGTCCTGAAGAATGCTGTTTCCATGGAAAACACTCTTCATCGCATCACGGATTTGTTCGGGGGCATTGTTTTTTAATAGATAGCCCTTGGCCCCATTTTTGATGGCATCGAGGATGTATTCATCATCATCAAATGTCGTTAATATGATTGGCTTGGTGTTCGTTGTTTCAGTAATCAGCTTCGTGGCTTCCACCCCGTTCATATTAGGCATGCGAACATCGAGCAGGGCGATGTCGACTTCATTCTTTTGACAGTAATCGACCGCCTCTTTTCCATCACTGACGGTGTCCAGCACTTCAAATTCCCGGTAGGTAGATAGAATGATTTTCAGACCTTCTCGAATAAATGAGTTATCATCCGCAATTATGACTTTAATTTTCATAAGTTTAAGAGCCACTTCCTTATTTTACTCTCTATACCTGCCATTATAGCAAGAAACCTGGAGGAGGATGCATATCAAATCAAATCGCGGATTTCATAAATGTGTTCATCCGCCCATTCATTGGACGTTTATCATGCATACAGTACAAAAGGTAACCATTTTCAAGGGTACCAAAAGGACGATTTGTTATTGACAAAAAAAGGAGATGTATTTGTAATGATGGGAGGACATTTTGGCGGTCACCAGGGGGGACATTATGGGGGGCACGACTTTGGGCATCACGATGGACACCATGGGGGCTATCACGACTTTGGGCATCATGATGGACACCATGGGGGCTATCACGACTTTGGGCATCATGATGGATACCATGGGGGCTATCACGGAGGCTATCATGGAGGGTACCACGGTGGGTATCACGGAGGCTACCCTGGCTATGGTGGTTATGGCGCTCCATTTGTAGGGGGAATGTTAGGCGGCCTAACGGGCGGGGCATTGTCATCTGGCGGAGGGTATCCATACCCAGTACCTGCCCCCTACCCAGCACCCTATCCGGCACCTGTAACATATCCAACCAGCTATCCATATAAAGGGTATCCATATTAGTAGTTGAGTAAGAGACTGATTTCAATGAAGTGGAACTGACACTAGGTCGGTACCTTTTGAGCCAAAAAATAAAGCGTAGAAGGCCTCCTCAAAGGACTTTTACGCTTTTTCTCTATGAGAGAGTTACCATGATATACTGCATGGTATCTAGTGCCTTTTCTTTCAAACTTAATCATTATGAATATATTGGATAAATATAATAAGTAATTAAGCAGATATTTTCTCTAGTAAACCCATTTGTAAGTTGATTAATTTATCAAGCTTTTCACTTAGTTTTACCGTCTCAACTGAAGTAAAACCTTTGGATAGCCCCACTGAAATCATTGTTTTTCTAAGATGTTCGATTTTGGTAAATAGATCGTCGTTAGTCATCATCAGAAACTCCTTATTTTAGAACTTGTACTAAGTGTACCAATTGAAAGCGAATACAATAAAATAGTTTTCATCATCAAATATCGACACTTTTTACTATCTTCATAATGTTTATGACATTTAATTTTATAGTGACACTCGGAATATGCCGAATACTGGATTCAGCCAAGGAAAAAAGTTCATTTTTTGGACACAAAGATACATAAAGTCAATAGGATGATGAATTTCAGAAACAGCATCCTGTTCTACAAGCACTAGAATGAATATTATTTTTGTATCTGAATACATAAATAAGAAGAGCGTAAAAAACTGTTTCTTCTAAAATACTTATGGTGAAACGGAGGTTTTTAGATGAAAAGGTGGTTGACTGTTTTTTCTGCCAGTCTATTGCTGCTCCTGAGTGGGTGTTCTTATTTAAACACGGCGGCTGACACGCTTGATTATGTAAAGGAAGCCACAAGCTACGCAGCAACCCTAGACAAATTTGCCGCTGAAACTCCTCCACTTATCAAACAGGCGATAGACAACCAAGCAGCAGCAGATGAACTCACGGCACAACTCCAACAGATGAAAAATGAGATACAATCCTTTAATACTCTTGATGTCCCGGAAACGGTAAAGGGATTTCATCAGGAAATTATTGAACAAAATAACCTCTTAACTCAACAAATTGACCTCTACCTAAAGGATCTCAAAGACGGCAAACTTAACCCATCAATCCTTGAAGACAGCAAACTACTTCAACCCATTCAAGAAATCACAACGATAATCGAGCAAATCCAAAAGCTCGGGGCGCAAGTGAACGAAACACTTGGTGCCTGACTCTTAGAAAAGCGGAAGCGTCCGTTTAGCGGCGTATGGACTGGAGCGCTTTGACTGAGATAAAGGAAACACGAAGAGCGACAGCGATTCGATGTTGACTTATCGTAGGGAAAAGAGCGAAGTCCACTAGCCGCTGGGCGCTGGAGCTAGACAGTTTTCTAAGTTCAAAAACTTATATCTCCTTATAATAAAAAGACGAGATTTTTCCTCTCGTCTTTTTTTAATACTTTAACGCTTTAAACATATAACAGCGCGGGGGTCAGGCCCCCTTTATTCTTGTCATCCCAAGTGCGTTATTTTCCCAGATGATTTTTTCTACAGACTCCCATTGATGTTCTTCACACCGAATCATGAGGACTATTTCTGATCTAATGTTTTTTACTCCACCTTTACTTTTTTTCACAAGTAACAATTTAATCAAAAATCCTAGTAGTAAACCGCTCACTGCCCCAATAATTCCCCATATAATCGGCCCCCATTTTAATACATAGCCGTAAATGGCCCCAAGTAGCATGAAACAGGTTCCTAACATGGCGGCTGCATCAAAAAGACTCAACCCGTCCTCCCGATGAATCGTATCAAATAATTTTCGCGGTTCAGATCTTTTATCGAGCGGGGCCGCTAATATCTTATCATTTGAAATTCCGTTTTGTTCCAAGGCTGTGATAGCTAACTCAATAAAAATGCTATTCTCGAAAGTGACAATGACAAACAATGGACAAACACTCACTTTCTACAAAGGGTAAAGGAAATCTTTGCTTTGATATTTTTGCCGCAAATATTTGGACATTTCTTTTTCAAACAGTTTGTTGTTTTCAATCGTTAAAACATAAGAATCATAAATGATGAAAAAATAAATAGAAGGGAAATAAAGGGTCCATTGCATATTTAGTTCATTTATAGCCTTTGTAAACTCTCCCACCATTGAGAAGTTAATCGCTTTGGGAATATGCCCCAAATAACATATGGCTACCGCATAAACAAATATAAAGAATCCTGTAATAACATTATGGAGATAAAGATGACCTAAACCAGGAAATAAGGCTGACCAGATGAGAGCTATTGACGGTTTTCGTTTATCCAAGTAATTGACATCAAATGTTCCCATTTCCATGATCAAGACCTGAGCGTCCTCTCGGTCAGCTAATATATACTGCTTGTTTAAATCAACGGTTGTCCGATAACTATCCCAAATTCCAAACATATAAATAGCCAGATAGAGAATTAACCACCGATTATCCAATACGTCTTTTGCTTTTTCAAATTCACCCAATAAGGTATATAAAATTCCGAGGTTTACTTTTGCCCGATCATTAATAAATGTCTCCCAGAGAATGAGAATATACCCAGCCGCGTAACGATGCTGCATGATATGCCCAAATCCTGGATAGGAAAAGGAAAAAAAGGCTGAAATCCATGGGTTTTTTAAATGCAGCTGTCCTGTCGAAAATTGGGATAAATACGACCTTTGTCTTCGAAACGGAGGTATTTGATTCAATAGTAAGTTCTTCTCCTTTAAAATTGTACGTCTTCGATTATCGTTTGCAAATTATGGGATAAATATCCACGTCGGGTATAATTAGTCAATCAGCCACAATCCATGTAAAATAGTTTAAAGATAATGAAATGTAGAGGTGAATGGGTATGGTTTGGAAGATTAGTAGTTCCATTAAAGAACAGGTAGATCGCTTCGGGGTGATTATAGAAAAGGTCATTGTCCCGAATGGAGAGGAAAAGAACTTTTCTTATTTAGATTTTGCAAAGGGCGTATGTATCCTGCCGATCACTGCGGATAAAGAGATTATTTGTTTAAAACAATATCGACATGCGATAAAGAGTTGGCAATGGGAGCTTCCTGCCGGGATGATTGACAAAGAAAGTGATGCTCCACTAGAAACCGCCAAAAGAGAGCTTGAGGAGGAAACAGGCAATAAAGCAGTAATATTGGCTGGATTTAGGAAGCTTTTATCCTTCTCCCGGTTCAACAAGCGAGGAAATCTATTTATTTGCAGCAACAGGCCTCATTGCTACAGAGCAACGATTGGAAAGCAGTGAACAAATTGAGTTACATAAGCTAACCATGGAAGAAGTCATGACTTTAATTATAAACGGGGAGTTCAAGCATGGTGCGGGCCTCGCCGCGATATTACGATATATGTTAATGACGGAGAATAATTGATGTAGGTTATGGATGGTTATAAGAGAACGATTTAGTCGGCGAAGAGCCATTTGTGTTACGTGACCGTAATCTCTGATATTCCTGGTTTCGGTCACGTAGAACCTTTCTACGTGACCCCACTCTCTGTTATTCCTTGGTTTGGGTCACATTATAGAACCTTACTAGGTGACCCCAAAACTCAATAAATTTCTTTACAAAGCATATAAATAAGAAGTAACACCAGTTGGTTGTTACTTCTTTCAATGTTATATTGTCTTTTCACCTTTTACCCCATTAATAGAGTAGCTGACGGATATTTCTGAGTTCAAGGAATGGGAGACGGAACAGTATTTGTCTTTCGATAATTGAATCGCCCGAATCACTTTATCTTCAGGCAATTTTCCTTCTAACGCATAATGAATGTTAATCGTTGTAAAGCGCTTAGGATGATCTTCGGCACGTTCGCCTTTAACATCCATATGAAAAGCAGATGGCTCGAGGCGCATTTTATTCAAGATCGAAATGATATCGATCCCTGTACAACCTGCCACCGCCTGTAGCAGCAGTTCCGTCGGTCTTGGTCCTGAATTCTCTCCTCCGACTTCCGGTGCTGCATCCATCGTAAATTCATGTCCGGAAGGAGTAACCCCAGTAAACGCCATTTTCTCTTTCCAATTAATTGTTAACTCCATACTCATTCCCCTTTCACTTTTAATATTCTTACCCATTCATCACTTCCTTATTTTACATAATCGTTTAAATAATAGCATTTAACAGGTCTTCACTGTTTCCTCAAGGGTCGGTATTGCCGAAATAGCACCCACTTTCGTACAAACAAACGCACCTACACGATTGCTGAAGGCAATCATATCCTAATCTGGAAATAGCAGCGCAAACATTTGCAGGAGCTCCCCCAGCCTGTTTTTCAAAATGTTGACCATCAACTAAATCAGTATCAACATCTGTACAAAAAAAGTCGATTAACAATTCTCAAATACAAGCCACAGATGAATTTAAAGTCATTACTCTCAACCGTCCTTTTAAAAAATTAATAATATTAAAAAAGCACTCGCGAATGAAATGTTGTGCTATTAGATCCTTCAATATCTGTTTTTGTTCAAAAACAAAGCTCTAATCATATATATTCGATTAGAGCCCTATCTTTATTTCAAAAAGAAGTATTTAATTCCACACAGAATCTAACTTCCATGATTCAATACTATTTACAGAAACCTTGCCGCCCTTTGTAAAAAGGTTAAACTGCTTGCTAGTCTCCTCCGGGAAGATTCGATTAGTAATGACCTGCTCCCCCTCATTAACAAATAGCTCAATAGATGTAGTATCCATAAAAATCCGGAGATTCAGGGTGCCATCATGCTTCATTATCAGTGGTGCTTTGCTAATTCCTTTTTCACCGCAGCCCGAGTGCTCCCGGTCCATGACTATCTCTTTATTTTCCAAATCGAGGAGAATTTCTGTTTTTTCTTTTCCATCCGCTGAACATCTTAATTGAATCCCAAATAAGGAAGCCTCTGTCTCGTTGAGGTTAATATCGAGACTGATCTCTGAAACGGATTCTTGTTGTTCATATACTGTCACTTTTTCTGTAACTTCAAGCGCATCTAGTTTCTTGTAGTCGAATCTTAATTCTGCAAGCTCTGAAACTGGCTTTTGCTTTAGAATATTTCCTTCCAAGACAAGTTCTCTTGGAATCGTCATCGCCCCAGCCCAGCCGAACTCTTGAGAAGGCACTTTTGTTAACCATTTTTCCATCCAACCAATCATGATACGACGCCCTTTTTCATCAACCAAAGTCTGAGGGGCATAGAAGTCGAACCCATAATCTAATGTCCTGCTCACACCCTGAGTAAAAATACCTTGGTCATAGTCCATATTACCAATCACATAAAAAGGCCTTTCGTTTTGCGTCCCATACATTGGCGAAACAATTAAGGCATGCGTCTGGTTGATTGGAAAAAGATCTGGACACTCCCACATATCTCCTTGAGAGCCATCACTTTCTGCAGCTACTCCTTTATATGTCCAATCCTTTAAATCATCCGATACGTAGAGTACTGCTTTCCCTTTTCCCTCTTTCTTCGTTCCTACAACCATGTACCATTTGCCATCATGCTGCCAAACTTTTGGATCTCGAAAATCATGCGTACCATCGACTGGGAAGTTATCCACAACAGGGTTTTGTCTATATTTTTCAAAAGATATTCCATCGTTACTTGTGGCAATATTTTGAACCTGTTGTGGCAAGTTGCCATCTACATGCCCAGTATAAATTAGCACCAATTTATCTCCGTCTACGACTGCACTACCAGAGAAACAGCCATACCCAGTGACGTCACCAGAGTCGTAGGACTCTGATGGCGCCAAGGCAACCGGTAAGTGCTCCCAATGTACGAGGTCCTTACTTTTTGCATGTCCCCAGTGCATTGGCCCCCAGCTAGAAGCGTAGGGATAGAATTGATAGAATAGATGATATTCACCCTTATATTGCACTAATCCGTTCGGGTCATTAATCCAGCCAGTCGGTGCCATAAAGTGATAGTGTAATCTATATCGACTTTTCGCAATACTAGCTTTCTTGGCGTCAATTTCTTGGTTTGCTCTTTCAAGAGCCTCTAAGTGTTTCGTATTTATACGATTCATAAATATCACCTATTTCCATTTAATATAAGCTGATATATAGATTGATAGAAACATTTATCCCGAATTTTATTAATCTTAATTCCATTTACCCTTAAGGCTTTCTTTTACACGTTGAGCATGCTCTTTATTTCCAATAGAAGATTCTCTTGTTTTGTTGTATTTAATTTCCATTTGTTTCTTCTTCTCTTCCACATAGAATGCTTCTCTTTCTTTTGCTGATTCAAATGCCTTTTGCTGCTCTTCATTTAGTTCTTTCTTAGCCTTTTGTTTCACAACTGGCATTTGGGCAACATGCGGTAATCTATCTTCCACTGGAAGGATATCAAGCTTTGGCGATGGTAACGTCTGATACCAATAAGCAGTTGACGACCAGTCATCTGACAAGTGATTTGCATGTCCATGCTCTATTGTAACCTTAATGCTTTCAGAGAAATGAATGGGATCTGCGATGTGGAATCTATAGGAAACCTGGTAACCGGGTTTGTCACTCTCATGAATAATCGATCCGTTATACAAGAATGCATTCTTTTGCATTCCCCATGCGTGTCCAAAGTAATCCTCAGTACCTGTTCCATCAATGCTAGGTTCTTTTTCACCGTCGATGAAGATCATATCATCACCTTCACCCCACCAACTTCCCTGGAAGTGATTTACTGATAAGTTACAACCCACATAATGCCCCTTACCTTCTGTTTCTAAAATCACATAGTTATCTTCACCTGTTAGATTTGATACACTCTGGACAGCAGGGCTATTTACTTGAAGGTCATTTCCCCAGCCTTCACAAGGATTTTCACGATGCCAGTTCGCATGGAAGTAGACAGTATCTTTAGGCAACTCTTCTTTATATAGCTCATAATCGATATAGAAATACAGACCAAATGGTAATGAGTTTTCGTTCACGATTTCAATTTTTGCCTTTTTGTTAAATGGCATTGGGAAATAGCAGTTTAAGGCAGCGGGCGCACCAAACTTATTTGCTTCCTCTGGTTTAACCGAAACATTGAATGGTACGGATTGAAAATTACCTGGTAACGAATGTCCCACGCAGAAAAAATCTCCAAATGGCGCCAAAACGCTTGGTGTATCTTGATCATCCCAAGTAATTTTAATCAATGCTTTTCTGTAATAAAATGGATCTTGTTCTTCCCACGTAACACCTAGCGCATTGTGGATTTCATTTACTGGTGCTACATTACTGCCTAAAACTGGATCCACGATACTTGGCCCCATAATTTTTCTGCAGAAAGATGTCATCCAAAAGTGTGTTAAGCAGCCTGGTCCTTCGATTTCTCCTAATACTACTGACTCGTTTGGTGGAATCAGCCAATAATCTTGGTTTCTTCCTGATTGGTCAGAACTTGAAACCCTTGATGATCTCACATCCGTATGTCTAGTTAAATTTTGCATAAGTCCGTTAGAAGTTTTCATAATAAAGTTGCCTCCATATCTTTGTTTTTTTATCCTTTAACTGCTCCAGCAGTCATACCCTTAATAATGTGTTTTTGGAAAACTCCATAAAACACTAATTGTGGAATAATAAATAGTAAGCTTGCTGATACAATTCCACCGTAATCAATGTTGTATCTTCCTTTAAATTCCGATATCGCAAGTGGAATGGTCATATGATCTGGATCACTAATAAGTGTGACTGCAAAAGGGAATTCATTCCAGATATAAAGAATATTAAAGATAAAGATCGTCATGACCACTGGCCTGATGATCGGGAAAACCACTTTTGTACACAATGTAAATAAGTTACAGCCATCAATTACTGCTGCTTCTTCAATTTCAGCCGGGAAATCTTTTAGAAAGCCGGTAAACAATAACGTATTAAATGAAATCGAAGTAGCAATATACGGTAAAATAAGTGATAGATACGTATTTTCAATTCCAAGCGAAATCGTAATTCGATAGATTGGAAACAATAAGATAAACGGTGGAATGGCAAGCCCAATAATAAGAAAATAGTACAAGCCATTTTTTAATTTCTCACGTTTATATATTAATCTACTAATGGCATATGAGCTCATAAAGGTAATGATCATTTCGAGGAATACCGATACAATGGCAATAATAAAGGTATTCTTATATAGCAAGCCCATATCTAAGGTTTCAAAGGCCCGCTTATAGTTATCGAAGTTTAGACTATCAGGTAATGAAAATGGGTTTGTAAGGATCGTCTGGTTATCTTGAAAGGATAAGATAATCATCCAAATAAAAGGAACCATTACAAGTAATGTGACTGCATAAGTAAGGATGCTGGAAAGCTTATTCAATCTAGATTCTTTACGAGTCAATGATTCAATCGAAGTGTCTTGTGACACCGTTGGCTTCATTGGAGCAATATAGGTATCTTCTGACTTCATCCTTCTCACACCCCTTCCTTATTACTTAGTCTTTTACCTACTGTAAAGATTCCAAGGAAAACACCTGCAAATAGAATCGTCGCGAGTAATGATATTACTGCTATCGACATCCCATAACCATACTCCCCTGAAGTAAAGGTGGTACTGTACATAAACGTTACCAATACATCTGACAAGTGATTTGGTCCACCATTGGTTAATTGGAGTACGGTTTCAAAGATTTTAAAACAAAGGGTAATAACTAATATAGTGTTTAATTTAAACGTTTCATTAAGCAAAGGGATGGTGATGTTTACCAATTGCTTGAATTTACTTGCCCCGTCCATTTCAGCAGCTTCATAGAGTTCTGCTGGAATTAATGTTAATCCTGCTAAAAATATTGTGGCTATGTAACCTAAACTCTGCCAACTTTGGACAATGGCAACTGAAAATGGAGTTAAGGTATCGCCGCCAATCCACTCAAAAGTAAGGGACTCGAGACCAATTTTTCCTAAGAAGGTATTCACCAAGCCAATTTGAGGATCTAAAATAAATACCCAAATTAACCCAACCATGATTGGCGCTATGATAGAAGGAGAATAGTTTATAGCTCGTAATGCACCTACACCCTTCATTTTCTTATTTAGTAATAGTGATAGCAAAAATGCACCGGGGATTAGAATAACTATGGTAACCAATAGGACGATAAAGGTATTCTTAAGCGCGATTATAAATATTGGATCATTGAATAATCGCTGATAGTTAGACAGTCCCACAAACTGGGGTACACCAATACCTGTAAAACTTGTAAAACTGTAATAGGTTGCAATTACTATTGGCATTATAATGTACATTAAATAGACTAGAATTGTTGGTAATAGCAGGATTATTTTGTTTTTATTATTACTAAACCATCGCATTTTTCCACCTACTTTATGAGTTGGCTAATGCAATAAACAAATCTATTACATTAGCCAATTACTAATAATTATTTAATTGCCGAAATTTTTTCATCCACAACTTTTGCCGCTTGCTCTGGGGTGTAAGTTCCATTAATTACACCATAAATACTGTCGTACATGGCACTTCCGATTGCTTCAGGAACCACAAGGTCAGGTTGGTTTTGTTGACTGTTCCAGCCTTCAAGCTGTACTTGATCAACTAACTTTTTAAACAATGGATGTGCAGCTTCATCTACATTCACCGTGGCATTCGTCATTGGGGCTACTTGGTTATCTACCATAATTTGAGTACCCTTTTCACCATAGTAGAACTTCAACAATTTCAAGACAGCTTCTTTCTTCGCTTTGTTCTCTCCTGCTTTTTTACTAACCAGCAACGGAGCAGAAGGTACAACTGAACTTACTTTTTGGTCGCCTACGCCATCAGTAAAGGTTGGTCCCCACCAAAAACCTACATCTTTTCCAATAGGGCTTTGTTCAATTTTTTGAACATCCCACATACCAGAATCCAACATTGCTGCTTTGCCCGCTAAAAATTGCTCAACGGCTTGGAAATAGGTTTGTGTAGTAACGTTTTTAGGAAACGCACCTAACTTCTGTAACTCACCGATTTTTTTGTAGTAGTTGACAAAGTCTGTGTTGTTATAGCTTTCTTTTCCTGCAAGAATATTATCGATTTTGTCAAAGTACCCATATCTTGAAAGCATTGTTAAAAAGGCCCATACAGAGTAATCATCTTTAGCACCTTTTGAAATCGTGGTAATACCGTTCTTTTCAAATACTTTTGTTGCTTCTGCTAAATCCTCAAAGGTTTCAGGAATCTTTACCCCGAACTTATCGAAAAGTGCTTTGTTATAGAATAGGCCCGTGATCAGTGGTTGATATGGTAAGCCGTACTGACGGCCATCCTTGTTAAAGGATTTGATCATGTTTGGTTTTAGTGATCTCTTAATATCTGGATTATCATCAAGAAATCCTGTTAAGTCCATTAACATACCAGCCTTCTCTAACTCAGCTGCTGAAGCTGGCAGCATCCAGAAAACATCCGGGAGTTTATCCGATTGAGATTGCATTTTAATACCTTTCACATGTTCTTGTTGCTCTTTCCCAATAAGGTTAACTTTAATATCTGGGTTTTCCTCCTGGAATTTTTCAATTACTTTATAAAAAGCAGGCTCTTGTTCTTTTGGATTCGCTACATGAATCGCAAAATCTATAGTTGTTTTACCATCTGCAGATGTTGCAGATTCTTTTTTTCCACAACCAGCTAGAATCAAACCAATAAGCATTACCAAACTTAATAAAATTTTAAATTTTTTCATGCTGAACCTCCGCCCATTTTTTAGGTTTAGTTATTAACCCTATAAGGAATTTCTAAGAACGATTGTCGATTCTATACAAATTTCTTCTGCCTCCTTTGTGTGATCCTCCAGCCTCTCTAAAAGAAGCCTTGCTGCGGTCTGCCCCATCTCAAATGATGGTTGTCTTATGGTGGTAATAGATGGCTCTGTTAGCTCCATCCAATTAAAATCATCATAAGCAATGAACGATACCTCTTCTGGGATTTGGATATTCTTTTCTTTTAGTACCTTGTAAACTCCCATAGCAATAACATTATTGACTGCTATAATGCCATCAACTTCTTGTGTAGAAAAAAGTTCTTTTGCCATTTGATATCCTTCATCAAAGGAGGACTCCCCTACAAATATTAGCTCTTCATTCAGTTCAATCTGGTACCTTCTAAGGACATCTTTATATGCCTCAAAACGCTCAATCGTACTTGAAACATCGATTGGACCAGAAAAGAAGGCAATTTTTCTTCTTTTCTTCTTAACCATCATTTCAATTGCTTCATAGGTAACAGAATAGTTATTAGAATATACTGTATCTACTTTTTTCGTTGAGTTCGGTTTGCGATCGACATAAACCGCTGGATATCTATTAAATGCTTCGTTAGTTTCATTACCAAGGTTAGAAGTAGGAGCAATGATTAATCCATCAATATACTCAATAAATTGGGTGTTAAACATATCGATTTGCTCTAGTTCGTCATTTATATTTTCACGAGAATTGCTAATAACCAACTTGTATCCTACTTTATTTAAGACACTTTCAACACCAATCGAAAGCGAGAGGAAAAAATCTGCTGAAGTATCATTTGGAAGGATCGGAATGATTAAACCGATCACTTTCGTATCTTTTCCCTTTAATGATTTTGCTACAGCACTCGGGGTATAATTCAACTCTTCCATTGCTTGAAGGACTCTTATTCGTGTATCTTCTTTTACAAATCTTGAAGAATTCATTACATTTGAAACAGTAGCTGTTGATACATTGGCTTTTTTAGCAACATCCTTTATGTTTGCTCTTTTAGTTTCCAAAAAACTACACTCCTAATTAATTCTCAATTTCTAACATTACTCGTTTAGTATTCTTAACTTGATTGTAATTAGTTAGTTTTTCTCACCTCCTATCTAAATTTGTAAAAAAATTATTGCTCCATTTTGATTTAATCGTTTAAATAATATTCTAAAATGAACCCTCGTACGATTAAATCATTGTATTTTTTATAATTAATCGATTAATTAAAAGGATAAATATGTAATAATCTTGATGTTGGATTCTCTATTTAATCGATTAACTAAACGGTTAAATAAAAAGGACGACCCAATATGTGCTATCCTATTTAATCGATTAAATGAATAATGAAATAAAAAAGGTTTGGTTACGACCTTATCTAATCGATTAAATATAAAAATAAGTTTCCTTTTCATGTAATCGTTTTCTATGATGTTAGTTTAATTTATTTTGAATTGTCTGTCAATATACCTAACTATAAAGTTTTTTTGCAGTTTTTTGTACAATCATTAAAACGATTAAACTAAAAACGGATCCAGAAAACAATAAGGATAGGCCAGCTACCTTTAATGTCAAGAAATGTAGCAATAATAACCCTGTTAAAATATATAGGTTGGTCATCGGATTATTAAATAATATATAGAGAGAACTCTTAAAAATTTCTTTTTTCCCACGGGCGCCATAGATATAAACGACAAGGCTATATAAGAAAATCATGGCCAATAGAAACAACAATACATAAAATAATTTAACTACCAAGCTATTAAATGCAAAATCCAAAGAAGAAATAAAACGGATATCAGCAGCGACAATAATAGCTAATAAAATAAAAGGAAAAAATAGTAGGTTGCTCTTTTTGAACTCTTTTTTATAGAGTATAGTAAATTCCTTTATGATACTAAAATCACTTTTCTCCAAAAACATTCTTTTAATAATAAAAAACATAGCTATGGTTGCAGGAAAAATTCCTAATAGTACTCCACCTAAAAGTGTAAACGTCAGCCAAAGAATATTAATATAGGCTAAATTGGAGATCCAGGTAGAAAGACTATGAAACTTGTTTAATATGCCATTATTCAAACTTAACCCTCCTTATTTTGCAGACAATTCCTAATTGTAAAAATTTAAATGTAGTTCAATTTTAAGACCTATGAAACAACTTTGTAAAGGTCATTATTTCATTTAATCCTCAATGCTTGCGAGCTTTGTGGACAACAGATAGTTGAACCCCCTATAGACGTTGGTGCCTGACACCAGTTAACAAAATAAAAATGGAAACAGCCACATTCATTTCGGGAATGTGGCTGTTTCCTCATATTTCCATACTCTATCGTTTTAAACTTTAGCCGATTGGGTGTCAGACCCCATTGACCCTACAAAGTTAATTTCCATCTTTCCGTCCTGATTGGTAATTTCAATGACTTTTTCCTCAAAAAAGTATGGGGCATCATATTTATCTTGTTTCTTGATCGTTGCATAATTGTTTTTCGCGGTGAGAACTGGGAAAACTACATTTGTTTTCTTACCTCCACCGTTCTGCACAATCTCCACTTCAGCCATTAACATGACCTGTTTACTAGCGATGGCAAAAAACAATTGACCGATCTCTCTTCCGTTTTCAGTAATTTTCACATGCTGTAGTATCGAGATAACACACACAATAATATCGTTAACTTGTTCATTGGATATGCCCTTTAATTGGAAATCAACCAGCACTTGATTGATGCCATTTTTTATTTCCCTGAATGAAAATACCTCTTCGATTTTAAGAGCCGTGTTCATTTTTGCGAGATTAGCAAACTTATTTCTTGTCTCGCAAAGATACTCCGTGACAACTCCGGGCTTCGTACCTCGGCTCACAACAAAGCCCGCCAGCTCCTGAAGACAGCTATTGCCATTGCTCTTATTGCTAAGTAGAATTAAAAAGGCGTACGCATCCTTCTCATCCAAGCGATTATCCAATAATTTTTCATAGTAATAATTAATTAATGTCCGTTCTTTTCTATCCATTTTCCGACCCCTAAACATAATGTTTTTCGAAACCTAAGTGTATTTTCCAACTTCTATTGTACAATTTTTCACAATGAAATACAGGGCCAATAAATAAGACAAAACGGAGAGTCCAAGGGCTCTCCGTTTTGTTTTTTCTAGTAATCAAAATCTTTCAAGTAATTCAATGATTACTTTGTATGTAGATGAAGTATCCATGTAAGCGTATCGGCCTTTACCGTTCCAGAAATTACCTCTTTGGATGACGGGATAGCCCAGGTCCTCCAGCAATTTCACTTTTTCCTCGATATCATTAACTACAAAGGAAATATGATGAACACCTTCGCCTTGTGTTTCGAGGTGCTTTTTCCAAGTGCTTGGTGAATCACCCGGCTCAATTAATTCAAGTTGAAGTAAAGGGGTATTAATAAACATATATTTCGAGTCAGCTTCAGTTGGCTTTCCTTCAAAAATAACCTGAGTAAGTTCACTCGGACCTGATTGAATGACCGGAGGTTTTTCCACACCCAATAACTTGCAATACGCTTCGGCAGCAGCATCCAGATCTTTTACGACAATTGCCAACTGCTCGATTTTATTGGTTCCTAATAAAGAGGTGAAGATATCTGTGGTAGGGGCCGTATCCCTCGGAACAGCACTTTCTAGGAGTTCCATTAGTGTCTTATGACTTTTTAACGTATCGACATAAACATATCTTCCATCACTAGACGTAAATTCCCCGCTCTGCAGCAATGGGCAACCGTTCTCCTCAAAAACAGGAAGTTTCTCTTTAATAGAATCGACATCAAAGGCGATATGATGAATTCCTTCCCCAACAGTATCCAAAAATTCACGCATCGTCCCAGGTTCTTGGTTGGGTTCAATCAATTCGATTTGCACTGTTGGGGTGTTTAAAAATACTAGTTTACTACGGGAATCAGTTGGCTGACCTCGAAAGAACACTTTAGAAACTACACGATCGCCTGTTAAGAACCAATTTGGTTTTGGTATCCCAAGAAGTTTCGCATATGCTTCCGATGCCTGCTCAATATCACGAACCACGAAAGCAATTTGGTTAATGACGTTATTTCCAGCTAACGGCTTATTTTCCGTCAATGATTCGGTCAATTAAATTCACCTCAATTAGTAATTCGGATACAAATCAACCTAGCCCGCGAACAGCTAATCCCCCATCACTTGAAATCACTTCACCTGTAATCGCGCGGGCCTGATCCGAAGCTAGAAGGAGATAAGCCCCCACATGATCTTCAGACTTCATCGCAATTTGAAGGGGGTTCCGTTTTTTTATGCTTTTCTCTTTCGTCTCATTATCGACTATTTTTACAAAAGGCTGCAGTGGTGGAATGACATGTAATGCTGTTAACGTTCCTCCAGGCGCCACCGCGTTCACCCGGATTTCCGGTGCTAATTCAAACGCCAGTTGGCGCATTAGTCCAATTTGAGCATGCTTGCTTGCTGTATACCAAACCCCTCCGCCATCCGGATAGAACCCCGCACCTGAGACAGTGAAAATCATATTTCCTGATGTTTTCTTTAGTTCCGCAGTGACTGCCTTTGCCCCATTAAAATATCCCTTTACATTGATATTGAAGAGGAGGTCATAAGCATCTGACATGGCTTCCGGTGTGACGGTTTCAAATTTGGCAAAACCATCGAATACACCTGCATTGGCCACAAAGACATCTAACTTCCCAAATGTTTCTACAGCCGTTTGCACTGCTCGTACATGATCATCATAGATCGTAACGTCGCCCTCAATGCATTGAACCTGTTCCCCAAATTGCTGTTTGAGCTCATTTAATCCTGCTGCAGACCGATCAAGGATGGTCACAACGGCATCCTCTTTTACAAATGCCTCAGTGACAGCCCTTCCAATCCCGGAGGCACCTCCGGTCAAATAAATTGATTTCCCACTAAGCTGAGCCATCAAGGTGCTCCTTTCTACATTGGCTTCTATACAAATATAGCCAGATTTCTAGTATTTAAAGTCGTTTGATCTACAATGAATACGCGCTTAGAAAGCTTCCATTCCCCGTCAACAGACGTGAATTCATCCTGACGTTCACCTGAAATTAAATCGTGATGAATATCGGTACTTCGGCTGCGATAAATCGTCAAATAGCTGTTAACAACCGCTGTTTCATTGGGAACATACTCAAGAAGCCTTACATTATTGACAGACCTTCGTGTACGAGACGGCGGGATTTCGGCCCAGGCGTAATCTGTTTTTAAACGGTCCACGCGAATTTTCAATAATTCAATGTCATCATTAAAAGCAAACATATCGAATGAATAATCGGGACGTTCAATCCCTTCCTTATTAACCCTTACCGGCATTTGATAAGAAATGTCTGGGTGCAGCAAACTAAACCAGCCATCAAAATCAATATCATCGAGAAACTTCGCTTCCCGGTATAACCATTGCTCCATTTCAAAGGTTGCAAGCATCTTCTCTAAACTCATCATGACTCCTCCGATCTTTTTTGTAGGCACTTTCTCTCTTCAAAAAATAAAACCTTAAGAAGTCATGAGATCGAGCCAGTAACGATAAAAGTTCCTTTGATTGGCCTCGGTGAATTTATCATCAAAAACGACACCCGGGCCAATAAAATCTTCCACAGGCTTTCGATGTAAGCCCATCGTATAATTAAAGGTCAGCTGTTTCACTAATGGCATCGTCCCGGAGGCTGCAGCAGTAATATCGGTAAATACCTCTGTGTCATCTTGTTCAAAGATTCCTGACGGGCTGAAGGTCAAAACAAACGACTCACGCGAACGTCTTTTCCAATCGGCTGAAGCATTTTTCTCCACTAAAAACCAAGTAATCACTTCCATTTTATCGACACCAACCGGCCGCCATAGACGAACCGAAGTATTCGAAATCAACTGGCCTTTTACCTTCGTATGAGAAATTAAGAAAGATAGATTGGGAAAAATATTGCCAATCATATTTTTTAGATTAGACAAAACGTCATACTGCTCTGCTGTTAAATTAGACTTATATTCTTCTTTAAGTTCCTCTGGAAAGGCAAAATCAGGATTAGGCGTGCCTAGATTTAAGCCATGCCCCTTGTCAGTATGAATTTGATAACCCTTTTTGGAATAGGTAGCACTTGGGACCATTCCCAATTTGACAATCGAGCCATGCGTAACCATGGTATGATACGAATCACCCACAAAGTTATCCGCGCCAATTTTCCAGTTCGAATGAATAATAAATCGTTGCGGCGGCCCCAATACTTCCATTTCCGCCCGGCCTGCCAAAATATCGAGATACCATTTAAAATCGCCTAAGAAATCTTCTAATGGTTCAGCCTCGTCATTCCACGTCCCGAACATAAGACCCTTGTAGGTTTCGATTCTAACTTGATGAAGCCCTAAACCAGATTTATCAAATCCCTCACCATAAATATCTTTTTGCAGCGGTACCCCAACACAATCCCCATTGTTTTTAAAATTAAACCCATGATACGGGCAAGTAAAAGAAGATTTATTTCCTGCATCCGCCCGGCAAAGCTTCATGCCGCGGTGGGTACACATATTATAGAGACAGCGAATTTCACCATCAGCGCCTCGTGTAATAATGACGGAATAACCAGCAACATCTCTTGTAATGAAATCATTTTTATTGGGAATTTCTGATTCATGACCAACAAATATCCATGTTTTTAAAAACAGCTTTTTATGTTCAAGATCATAGATTTTTGGATCTCCTAATAGAGAGGCAGGAATCGCGCCAATTTCCGGCTGAACGGATTCACTTAAGTATTCAACTACATCTTTTTGAGACATGTCTTCCAGATTTATGTTTGTTTTAACCATCAACTATTCCCCCTAACACTATTTTTCTTATACTTTTTCCAGGAGAATGAGATCAAAAATCTTCGGGTTTCCCCTGTTCTACCTAATAAAAATTTTAACATTTATCCCACTTTAATGACCGCATCTATATTTTTCAATGTTGACAACACACTTAATGCAGCCAAGTAACTTGTTTTGGGATTATTAGGCATCGGATCATTTTCCACCTTTAGTGATAATGTTCCGAATGAACCAGTCGCCTCGATTGAATGACTATTCTTCATCACAGCTGGATCAGAAATAATTTTAACACCTGTTTGATCCGATCCTAGCCCTGCTAATGACAAGATGATCGATACATTAATATTTTTCGGGAATAATTCAATCGCTTCTGCCGCAGAGCCCTCGAATATCACTTGTTCTCGATCGGCAGGAGCACCAGGCAATGCTTGTGGAGGTTTCCTAGTAGTAATAGAAACAGCTTCTAGTTCGCCAATGGATTTCGCCGCTTTTAGGACATCTAATCCGCTAATGGCACCTGATGGTAAATAAATTTTTGTACTGCTTTCTTTACATATTCTTTCTAGATTTCGAAAAAAATCTACATCGGCTAAGGCGCCAACACTGCTTAACACTAAATCTTTACCGCTTGCTAAGATCGCCGCTGCATAATCTTTCACCACTTGAATGGTCGCCGCTTCAACAACAAGGTCAATATTAGACTGGATAAGTGATTGAATATCCGAATAGTTTTCTATGGCAAACTCAGCAGCAAGCTCCCCGGCTGCGTGCTGATTCCGTGTATAAATACCTACAATTTTACCATCTGAAAGAAGACCATCGGTATTGATGCTTTGAAGGAGGAACTTTCCAATATTTCCTCCGCCAATTAATCCTATTCTCATCTGATACCCTCCTTCTTAGTTGGCCAAACCGTATGAATCAGCAAAATATTCGAGTCCGCAATGTCTCGTTTCACGGGACAAGCCGCTTTCTTTTAGGCCAGGAAAATCAAGATGGAGATCCTGGAAAACCGTATGATTATTATGAAAGACAGCGCCTGCTTCTAATCGATCAGCTAATTTCACGGCGAGTAATTCATCCTCCGTCCAAACAGACGCTCTTAACCCGAATTCACTGTCATTAGCGAGCTGCACTACTTCATCTACATCTGAAAACGGTAAGATCGGAATAACTGGGCCAAATTGTTCGGCACGAACGATTTCACTCTGTTGGTCCACACCAGTAATGATCGTCGGCATAATAAAATAACCTTGTTCCCACGATTCCGGATCTAACTGAATTCCTCCAGTAATGACATTTGCTCCTGATTCACTTGCTCGATTGATTAGGCCATTTACATAGTCATATTGGGATTTGTTATTTAATGGACCCATTTCAACATCCGGTTGAATCCCATTCCCAACCCGAATACGGCTAAATTCCTTCGTTAATTTATCAATAACTTCCTCATATCTGGATTCGTGTACATAGATCCTTTTGATGGCGGAGCACACTTGCCCTGCCGCGCGAAGAACCCCAAAACGGAGACGTTTGATTGCTTCGTCATCCAACTTAGCATCAGCAAGGAGAATTGCTGCATCATTCCCGCCCAGCTCCATATACAGTTTCTTTACCGTCCCAGCAGCAGAACGCATAATTTCTTTGCCTGTTTCCGTACTGCCGACGAACGCAATCGTACGGACGCGTGGATCAGAACAAAGGGCATCACCAATCACACCCCCAGAACCGGTGACAACATTGATAACCCCGTCTGGAAAATAGGAAGCTACCACTTTTAAGAACGTCATGATCGTTAATGGACAGCTGGTTGCAGGCTTAACGACCACCGTATTTCCTGTCAACACAGCGGGAATGACTCGCTTAAAGGTAAGAATCAGCGGTGAATTCCAGGGAGAGATGATAGCTGCAACCCCGCGCGGACGCTTGCGGATTTGCACCTTTTGACCTCCAGACAAACTCTCAGGTTTCCACCATTCTAGTAATTCTTCTGCCCCTTGTTTCATAATATCAACTACTCGAAGCAAATCCTTTTTCGCTTCAACCAGGACCTTGCCATTCTCGCGAACTAACAAACTGACATTCTCTTCCACGATTGCTTTAATCTCATCAGCTGCGAGCTTCATCCGGTTTGCCCGATCCTCTATGTCACTTTGAGACCAGCTTTGATAGACTTTAGCAGCTGTTCCCACCGCTTGATCTACATCCGCTTTTGAACATAAGGCAACTTCACCGACCACTTCACTGGTATGTGCTGGATTGGTGACATTGGCTGTTCTTTCCGCTTGAAGCCACTGCCCGCCAATCAGGTATTTTCCTGAAACAAATGGATGTGTTGAAATCACACTAATTCCTCCCTATAACTTTTTCGGTTTGAAAGCATCTGCTGCACCTGGAGGACCTCCAAAGGGTTTCGCCATTGGTCCAACCGCTTCCATGTCTACCACAATCATCGTTGGCTTTTTACCAGCAACGGCCTTCTCTAGTTCAGTGACAAATTCTGTGGCTGAACCGATCCGTGAGGCATCAAATCCCATCGATTGCGCTAGTAGCACAAAGTCAGGGCTCATTAAATCAACGGCAACTTGACGACCATAGGCCGCACTTTGAATATTTCGAAGCACCCCGTAACCCGCATCATCAAACAGGACCACAATCAACGGTAGTTTTTCCTGGGCAGCAGTGGCCATTTCACCGACATTGACCATAAATCCGCCATCGCCTGCCATCAGCACCACCGGACGATCCTTAAAAGCCATTTGCGCACCAATCGCTGTTGGCAGCCCTTGGCCAATCCCGCCGCCGGACGCGTGAATCGATGTCCTAGGTTGATAGATTTCAAATAAGCGGCTTCCCCACACATTCGCCTGAACGGTTACATCCCGGACTAAAATCGTGTTTTCTGGTAACACGTTTCGCATCCCATCGAGGATTTGCTCATAAGGACCCAGTGTTGCTCGTAACTGTGTCCGCAATTCTTCCCGAACGGACTGTACTTCATCAAGATAGGCAGGATCTGGAACGATTGATTTTTGCGATAATGCCTGATTTAATCCTTGTAAAATTTGTTTCGCATCGCCTACTAATCCATAGGTCGCTTCATAGTTACGATTAATCGCCTGCCAATCCGCGTCAATCGAGATATGTTCTTTTGGAACAGGGACTTTCCAATTGACTGTTTCATTCCCTCTAAAACGAACCCCAATACTGATCAACAGGTCTGAATTTTTCAGTAGGGTTTTCGTTAATTCATTCGCAGCAAAGTGACCGATACATTGTGAATGATTTTCAGGAATGCTTCCTTTTCCAGATTGGCTTGTGATCACGGCCGCCCCAATCGTTTCTGCCAACGCGGTAACCTCATTTGAGGCGCCAGAGGTAATCACTCCTCCTCCTGCCCAAATGACCGGCCGGCGAGCATGACTAATTTTGGCTAATGCCTCTTCAGGAATGGACGGAATGGTATTATTAGTTGGAGCTTTTATACTGATATCCTCAATCGGATGATTTGGGATAATGGCTGATTGAAAATCAATGGGGATTTCAAGTGTTACTGGTCCTGCCGGATAGGCAAACGCGTCTTGTATGGCTTGCCGGACGACGGCAGCTGCCTGCTCTGGTCTTCTTAAGCGAACTGCTTTTTTACAAGACCCTTCCATCATCGACAACTGGTCTTTACATTCATGGATATATCCTCTGCCCGTTCCTAAGTAAGGGGAAGCCACCTCACCGGTAAGATGAAGAACAGGTACACCTGCGGCCCAAGCTTCAATTAACGAACCTGCCGCATTACCGGCACCTGTTCCCGTACTCGTAATCACGACTCCCAATTTACCCGTTGCTCTGGCATAGCCATCTGCCATATTTGCCGCGCCGCTCTCACCGCGGGAACAGACTAAATGAATGCTTCCTTCCCGGAGAATCGCATCATAGATCGGCATATTGTGGATACTGACAATTCCAAACGCTGTTTCCACTCCAGCACGGACAAGTTCTTTTACAACTGCATCTGCTGTGGTATATTCCATCTGATTTTGTTCGCTCATCATTCATTCCTGCCTTTATCAGTAATTAAAGCGCTTTCCCGAGCGCTCCAGCTGTTTCAATGGTTGAACCGGCTACATAACTTGCTTTGCTTGATGCTAAAAATAAAATCACACTGGCCACTTCTTCTGCTTCGCCAACTCTCCCTAAAGGGATATTTCGCTTTTTGGCTAAATCAGAATAATAGTCTTCTGCGTTCATATCAGGGGCATTTTTCAATCTTCTTCGCTCCCATTGATCGGTACGAATCAACCCTAAACTCACTGAGTTGACTAAAATATTATCTGATGCAAGCTCTTGTGATAGAGTCTTACTTAAATTCAATAATCCGGCTCTTGTTGCCGCTGTTGCAATCATATGTCTTTCCGGCTCTTTCGCTAATGTAGCATTGATATTGATGATGCGGCCGCCGCCATTCTTAACCAAATAAGGATGAACCGCCTTCACCGCATAAATAATCGCAAAGTATTTCAATTGGATTTGCTGCTCCCATTGTTCATCCGTCACATCAAAAAAGTAACCCATGACACTTTGTCCAGCAGCATTCACAAGGATATCAATCCCGCCAAAGTGTGTGGCTGTCCCGTTGATAAACGCGTTAACATCATCCTTATTAGTCACGTCACAGGTTGCTGCAAAAATCGAATCGGCTGGTCTAAATTTCAGCAGGTGATCATAGGCTTTTTCTTTCCGCTCGCTATTTCTGCCGCAAACCGCGACGCGGGCACCTTCCTGAAGAAACATTTCTGCCGTCTTTAAGCCAACTCCAGAGGTTCCTCCCATGATGACCGCTACTTTACCCTTTAATCCTAAATCCATCCTGACACCCCTTTTCGTCAAACCAATGCTTTAACATCTACCCAGCCTGGGTCTGGCCCGCCGCCCATTGCTGCCCGTGTTTCCGGTTTTGGAGGTCCGGCGATTCCCCATTGGTCCATTAAATGAGGCACTCGCTTCCAAACACGCGCTCTCCATTCTGACTCATCTTCAATCGTTTCCAAATAACAGGTATACTCCATCACAAACTTCCCTGGATCTTGGAAGTAGCAAAAAACATTGTTTCCAGGACCGTGGCGCCCTGGGCCCCAAATCTCTTGATAGCCTGCTTTTCTGACATTACTGATTCCTCGCATCACTTCATCCACCGTATCCACTTCGTAGGCAATATGATTAACGGAGGCGTGAGCATCCTGATTGAAGGCAATCGAGTGGTGTTTCCTGTTACAGCGTAAGAAGGACATTTGGTGCTCGCTCCAGTCGGTCACCTTAAACCCTAGGACATTCGTATAAAAATCAGTAATCATATCAAGGTCTTTCGTATTCATGACGACATGGTTCAGTTTGACTGGATCGACATTTTTCTTGTTCCAAATCGAGGTATGAATTTCCACCCAGGCGGATAATTCGATACAGCGATTTTCTGGATCGACAAAACGCAAGCCATAGCCTTTTCCTTCCTCATCCAAATAACCAGGCGGGGAAACAATCTTCACACCTTTTGAAGCAAGGATTTCTGCCGCTCTGTCGACTGCGTTTTTATCTACCATTCCGAATGCAATATGGTGTAACCCTCTTTTTTCTCCTGCATGCAGGCTTAATATATGGTTTTCAGGGCCGGCCCCGCGAAAGTAAACAGACTGTTCATCTTGAGAAACCTTATCCAAGCCCCATATTTTCTCATAAAATTCAGCTTGTTCCTTGAGAACGGGGGTAATTAAGCTTATATGTCTTAAATGTGTGATTCCTAACATCCTGCCACCTCCATTTTTCGTTTAAAGTTAACAAGGATGATCCCGCATGAAAATAAGAGGACCATCCCTGTCAACGAACAAATTTCTTAAGTTTCAGGGAGTATGTTTGCTGAGAAACATCTGCCTATTGAAAAATTATTTTCCGTTAATAATTGCTTCTCTCTCTTTAGCCCGCTTAAGACGAAGTTCCTCTAATGCGCTTCCTTTTGGATAGGTCGGTAAATTCGGCTTAACAGCACCTAGCATAACGAGCATTAATGCCTCTTCATCGCTATCATTGCGCAGTCCGCGATAGACTCCAGGAGGAGAACTGATACAATCCCTTTCATTTAAGACGATTTCATGGACTTCACTCTCACCCTCTTCTTGGATAAGTGCAGTCACACTGCCTTTTAAGATAAAGAAAACTTCTTCCACATCATCATGTAAATGAAGTGGTCCTTTACACCCTGCTGGTAAAACCATGGTGCTTAATGTGAAGTGTTCTGCAGCAATCACATTTGCATCATTATTAGCCGTGGCACCGCGGCCGATATATCTCATCTGTGCTCTGCGATAAGCTGGGTCCACTTCTTCCTGAAACTTCAACACGTTAAAATCTAGTGAGCGATCCTTTAACCTCGCCACATATTTATTCTCAAACGCTTCTACTGAAAATTTTTCCTCAGACATTTACAACACTCCTTCTCGAATATGTTTTATATACAAAACATTGTTTTCTTTATAAACTAATATTAATTCCCAATACTATAATTGTCAATTATAAATATTGAGAATTTTTAATATTTAAAACTACGTTTTATATACGTAACATTTAAATAAATTAACATTTTATAAAATCACCCGTTGAGGAGGTAGATTCTCAATCTTTAGCTCTGCTGCTTCCCTTTTCAATGTAAATAGATACGCAATGAACCCAAGCGTAGCTGCGATAATCAGCATCACAATGGAAGGTCCAAAGTCCCCACCGGCAATATCAACCATCCAGCCCATAATATAACTTGAAAACCCGCCAAGAATGTTAGTAAATCCCATCAATCCCGCAGCACGTCCAGCTGTTTCAGGCGTCGAGAATTTAACCATGAATAAATTACTTAAATGGAATACGCCGCCTTGTGTTCCCATTGCTAAGCCCATGCATACCCCGGCCATAACTGGCTGCGGAGAAAGAATGGCCGCAGTTAAAAATGATGCCGTCAATAGAAATAGAATCGTCGCAAGTAAACCAGGACGCTTGGTTTTATCCGCTAGAAATCCGCAAATTAATACGAATCCTAAAGCAAAAAGCCAAGATAAAGAGGTGATTCCAGTCATAGCCTCCCTTGTGAAACCTTTCGCTCCGACTAAATAAGTAGGCAGCCAAATACTAATACCGAAAAATAAAAATGACGACACTAACATGCCGAACCAGACAATCCAATAACGATAGTCTTGAACAAAGCTTTGTTTTTTCGTTGATACTTTGGAATCTGACTGTCGAATATACGCTAATTCCCTTTGATCTAGTCGTGGATGTTCTTCAGGTGTATCGCGAGTAAGGAAGATAAACATAGGAAGAACGATTAAAATATTAAAGGCTGCTAAAGCGAAAAAGGCGGCTTGCCAATGGAAGGTGGCAATAACAAGCGTTAAGATAATCGCTCCACTAGCAGGTCCTAAATAGTTTCCTGCAAGCCATGAGGATTGTGCCCGCCCAAGTTCACGCTGATTAAACCAGTTAGAGATAAATTTTCCGCAAATCGGAATCATCATCCCCTCACCAATACCAAGAATGACACGGCTCAAGATAAACATCTCGTAGGAAGTAGATAACCCGCCAATAATCATGGTAATAGCCCATACAGTCAGACCGATGATACCTGTCTTCCTTGCTCCAAGCTTGTCAATGATAAATCCCCAAAAGATATTGGATAAGGCATAAGCTATGGTAAAGATAAATGTGATCATCCCAATTTTTGCATTCTTATCTGCACCTGTTAATCCCAGATCATTTAAGAAACCTTGATCCGTTTGGATAATTGAAATACCTAATTTATCAATTTGTCCAAAAAACCAAAAAAAGAAAATAGGCATAGCAATATAAATCCAACGTTTATTAGTTCTCAGCATTAAAGGGCCCCCTTTTGATTTCAATCGAGTGAATGCGCTTCCAGAAAATTTTATTATTAATTATATAATACTTCAAACGCCCAAACGGACTCTTATCACTCCTTTTTTTATTTTTCGCAGCAAGGAAAATGTTTTATATACAAAACATAGTTTACCACTAAGTTTATTTTAAAGTTTTGAGAATATTGTGTCAACAAAAATCATCTATTTTGTTTCACAAAATAAAACACGTTTTATATATAAAACACAACAACAAAAAAAAGCTTGCGGATTTCGCAAGCATTCTAATCCATTTTTGAGTGGTAGCCCATAAAGCCGGATAATATTTCGGAAGCTTCCAGCACTTTAGGTAAGGCTATTTTTTCAATAAATTCTTGATTGAAGGTAGCTTCTGTTGCGACCACATTGATCGCTGCCCTGACTTGACCCGTGCGCTCAAAGATAGGAGCAGCAACCGATTGAATTCCATGATGGAATTCACCCTTTGTTATCGCATAGCCCTTTTGCCGAATCATAGCTAATTCTTGTTGAAAATCCATGTAATCTGTTTGCGTTCTTTCCGTATATGGTTTTAAATTGGAGCCAAATAAGATTTGGTTTAATTTGTCTTGGGGTTGATAAGCCAGCTGTACTTTTCCATTGGCGATCGCATGGGCGGGCAGTCTCAACCCAATATTCACATTAACTGCCGAGACTCCTCGGACTGGTGCACTGCCAACATAGACAACTTCCTGACCATCCAATATCGATAAATGACAAGATGCCCCAGTTTCATCCCTTAATTTTTCTAAATATGGCTGTGCAATTTCAGGGAGTTTTAAGGTACTTAAATAGGCAAAGCCTAATTCCAACACCTTTGGGGTTAAACTGTAGCGCTTCGTATGTTCATCTTGATAGAGATATCCAAGTGTTTGGAGTGTATACAATAACCGGAACGGAACCGTTCGACTTACATCCAGTTCTTTCGCGATTTCAACCAAGGATAATGTGGGGCGCTCTTCACTAAATAGCTTTAAAATTTCCAATCCTCGCACTAAGGCATTGGCATTATAGCGTTCCTTCTCATCTTTTGCCATCAGCATTTCACCATCTCATTGTTATTAATTTTCTTATACTACAATCATATCAAAGTTCATGCAAAGAAGGGTAATCTCGTCTTGATTTATACTTTCACCAAGGAGGTCAGAAAGTCTAGAACGATTGCATTAAAGTTATTGGGATCTTCTTGATAACACAAATGACCAGTCCCAGGGATGGTAACAAATGTTGAATCCTTTATTGTCTCATGAAAAATCTGCGATTCACTAACCGGTGTTACTCTATCCATTTCTCCGCAAATAACAAGGGTAGGTGTAGTGATCGAAGATAAGATATCCATTTGATTTAAAGAAAAAAGTGAATAGGCGACAGAGAGGAATCCCATCGGTCTGATTTGCGAATAGATTCTTTCTGCCTCTTTCTTTATTTCCGGATCTGGCTGCGGTGAAAGGAGCTCCTTTACACGAAGCTTCGCCAGTTCTGCCGGCTCTACTGTTTCAATGGTATGTAGACGATTTTTTAATTTCCGTTCATTCTCTTCTTTACTTAGTGCCGCTGCCCCTCTTGTTGCATCTGAAATAATTAACGCGTCAACCATTTCGGGAAAGCGGTAACTAAAATCGAGTGCAATCGCCGACCCCATTGAATGTCCTAGCAGCGTGACAGATTCATAGTTTAATTTTTCGATCAATCCTTTTAAAACGTCAGCAAATTCCTTAAATTCCCTAAATTCCACTTTTGGATCAGAACTTTTTCCATACCCAGGTGCATCCCATGCAATCACCGTGAATTGATTGGATAAGCCCGTTAATTGTTTTTTCCATGATTGAGAGTTGTTCCCCATTCCATGTAAGATAATTAATGGGGCACCCTCTCCTTCGATTTCATAATGGATCTGTAAATCTTCCACTTGTAAAAAAGGCATATTCTCCCTCCTATTTGTTTTATAAGTAAAACGTTGTTTTATATTTTCTATAATAAAACAACTGTAGGATAAGTCAACCGAATTTTCAGAAGTTCCTGAAATCTTTATAAAGGCTTCAAAATCCCATGGACTTTATTAATGAAGTATAGTTTCAACCAAAAAAGCCCTTGTAGGGCTTTTTTAAGTTAAGACTAATCGTTTTTTCTTAGAAACAGATGGAGGCTCCAACGATGATCAACAAGATAAACAATACAACGATTAAAGCAAAACCGCCCCCGTAGCCGATACCACCGTAGCCATAGCCACCACAACCACCAAATCCACCATATCCAAACATTTTATACCCCTCCTTGGACTTATTCCCTACAATTTATGTTAAGAAATAAGAATCGGAAGGGCTCTTTCCCTAGGATTTTTATAAGGACAAACAAATTTCTATTTCATATAGAATATGTAGGCTCCCCAGCCAACTATACTTAATTTAATTATCTCTCCCTGGTTTGTAGTAATATGGATCGCCTTTATGTTCCTTCATTTCATTATTGTCTATAAATAACTTTCCATCTTCTAAAAAAGTTGCTAATAGAATATTCTCTATTTTTTCACCCGATTTTTCGAGCTGGTCCATTAGCCAACTACGGTCTAATTCCAGATATTTTAAATTATGGTAAATGATTTGACCGTCCATGATTAGTGGGATAGGAAGATATTCTCTCTTTACCTGTAACTTTAAATCATTAGGTTGAACTGGTCGGTATTCCGACTTGGGGATAACACTAATACTTCCTGTTTCCTCCATCACTGCAATGGCAATGTTTTGAGTATCCGTGTACCCTTGTACTCTTAAAGATGACAATAATTCAATTATTGTCATACGCACCTTTTTCAGCCCTTTTCGATCGATATCCCCGTTATGAATTAATACCGTTGGACTTTCATAAAGAATCCATCTTAATTTATTATGTAAGGATAAACGTATAAAGATTTTATATAGAATGACTGTGATTCCGGCATAGGTAATAGCCATTCCCATATTTTTAACCTCTATAGGGGTACTGATGATATTGGTTAGGACAAGAATATACAATAAATCGAAACTGTGCATTTGAGCTACAGCTTTTTTTCCAGTCAACCTTAAAAACAAATATCCTACCACAAAAACCAAAAATGCATGGTAAATTTTTTCCAAATTTGCATCTCTCCTTATAAATCCTAACAAGCGCCATAACGGAACTAAAGTTATCTATAGTATTAGAAGTTTCATTCCTGTCTAAACCACCGAAAGATGGTTGCATTACATTATGCGATCTCCGATTTCGTCTCGAACACTTTGGAAACAGCAATTCACCATAGAAAAAGAGAGGCCCATTGCCTCTCCTTTATCACCGTATATTGTTGAGTATCATCAGCATGGTTTGCGAGAGACATATCCCAGCTTATTTTTTCGAAAGTCCCTCCACATCAACAAATGGAGTGGCTCCGCCTGTTACACTTGGCAAGCGGCCATCCCATTTTTCCAAAGCTTTTTCTTGGACTTCAATTTGCTTTAATTGGATTAATTCCGCTGTTACCTCTTGTTTTTTCAAACGTAAGGCTTCAGCTTCTGCACCTGCTTGAGCAATTTTCTGCTCGGCTTCGATTTTGATTCTTTCGAGATCTTTTTTTGCACGTAACGCATTTTGTTCCGCGGTTTGTTTCGATTCAATTGCTTTATTGAATTCTTCACTAAAAGCAAATTCTTTGATATTGATATCTTCAAGAATCATATAATATTTTGTTAATTTACTTGCGAGCATCTCTTTCACTTTTGCCGATACTTCCGGTCGTTTGGAAATTAATTCTTCCGCTGTGTACTGGGCGGTGATTGCCTTTAGTGATTCGGCAATCGCTGGGTCAACGATTCGGGTACGATAATCCAAGCCGATTTCTTGATAGAGCTTGTTTACCGCTTCTGGATCAGCAGAATAGTTTACGGCCACCATGGCCGTGACCATTTGCAGGTCCTTTGAGGCAGCTGTTTGCGAGCTTTCTTCTTTTTGGACCCGGACTTCAATGGGTTGAACGGTTTGAATAAACGGAATCTTAAAATGAAATCCTTCCGTTAAAATCGTCGGTTTAACGGCCCCTAATTGTAACAGAACTCCTCTATATCCAGAATCAACGGATGTACTAGAAAAAAAGCCAACCACGATAATAACAAGCGCAATGATTCCGCTTACTATAGATTTCGTATAGTACATTTTGATCCCCCCTTTAAGATAACCTTATGAAAATAGTTCCAGATTTATACAGGGAACAAACAGGAATCAGATTGATTATAATTCAATTTAAAAAGCTCTTTCAATGAACCATAATAGTCCAAATGCTAATATAGCTACTGAGGTGCCAGGGATAACCCATTTAATTGGTTTTAGGGTTAATTTTTTAATCCACAAAATGATTGGAAATGCAAGGAAACGATTAATAGAACTTGATGTTAAGGCACAAGCTAAAGGCAAAACACCGAGATGAATATTTAGTAAATTTAGTGTAAATTTCGAATTATATAAAGAGACAATGCTTTTTAGATTGTATTCCCAATAAAATAAGAGCTGCTGTATGCAACTCTCTTAGTTTTGGGAAACCCTTAAGCGAACATGCTATAAATTTTAAAAATTATCCATCCTAAAACTAATCCCCAAATCAATATGATTATTGTTCCTGCAATCCAGTTCTTAGGTTTACCGTTTCTCATTAATTCCTCTGCCTGAGCTTCACAGTCAATGATGACGTTCCTGGGTATCATCTTTAAAGCCAGCATGATTCCTAATGGGACAATAATTACATCGTCTAAATAGCCAAGAATCGGTATAAAGTCAGGTATCAAGTCGATTGGGCTAAATGCATAGGCAACAACACATGCTGTAAATACTTTTACATGCAAAGATACTCTATTGTCTTTACTTGCAAAATAAAGTGTAATTATTTGTTTCTTTAATTTCCTCGCCCAGGTCTTAATGTTTTTTATCATTTTTTTCTCCGATTTAAACAAATTAGTTTTAATTGTTTTATATCAATTCTTTTATAACATTTCTTTTATTTCCTTTCGGTAGGTTTTTCGATTTCTTCCACAGCAGTTCATAAAATGTAACGTAACCCATGGTTCCAATTTTCATTCCCATCATGACAGTGTTCCATTTTATTGAATCCTAAATACTTCAGGAAGTAAATCAAATGCAAATATATTTCAAATAGGAAAGCAGGTAAAACATAGCGTTTACCTGCTTATTTTATAAATAATTATGAATTTATAAGACGTTTTTTTATTCTAGAAATTACTCTTCCTTTGCTGCTTCGTTTACTCGCTTCTTGAAATCGTCATAAGTGTTCCCTTCAAATTTCACACCATTAATAAAAATCGAAGGGGTACTTGTAATACTTAACTTATTAGCAGCACTCATATCTTTTTCCCATGCCTCTTTTGATTGGTCATTTTTAAAGGAATTAACCACTCTTTTCACCTCTGCTTCAGAGACAATTTCGCTTAAAGTGTCCTTAAGAAAAGACTCTGAATATATATCCATTTGCTCTGCTTCAGTATCATCAGGCTGTTTTTCATATAATAGTTCATGGAACTTCCAAAACTTTCCATTCCCCAGTTCCTTAAAGACGGTTTCCGCAAATTTTGCAGAACGAGTAGAATCAATATTGATAAACGAATAATTCAAAAAATAAAACGATGCTTTTCCTGTATCGATAAAATCCTTTTCGATACTCGGAAAAAGTGTATCATTAAAATTTTTACAATAAGGACATTTATAATCGCCAAATTCAACTATTTTTACTGGAGCAGTCTTTTCCCCTAAAACTGGTTGTCCCTCATAGTCCATTGCTTCTTTTTTAGCCGTATTTGATAAAAAAATTAAACCGACTAAACAAACAGCTATTAAACCAATCATCCAAAATATAAATTTAGATGATTGATTATTCGATTGTTTGGTTTTCTTTTTTCCTGAAGACATCTATTCACCCTCTATTTAAACTTTTAATCTCTCTATGAATTTACATCTTTATTGTGGATTTTTAGAGAACAATTTTGAATCAAGAGAAAGTGCAGAATTTGAATTTAGGAATATATATACTGCCATGACCGCAAAGGCAAGATCCAATTCAAACCCAGCACCTTGTCCATTTCCCATGAAACCTGCTGCCAATTTTACTTTCCAAATGGCTCCAATCATGATAAATACAAAGAGAGCTGCGATATATCGTGTTCCAAATCCAATTGTTAACAACAGACCCCCTACTAATTCAATAATGGCGACTATGTACCCCACAAAACCTGGAATTCCTAAACTATCAAACCAACCTATAGTATTTTCAATCCCATTTTGAAACTTTGAAACACCATGAATAAAGAATGATAGCCCTAAAAATAACCTTAGAATTAGTGTCCCGACTTCTGATTTTTTCAATTTACTTTCTCCTTTCAAAATCCTTTAATATTGCACTACAAATCGTAGTGCAAGAGGGTAACATATTCTCCCTTTTACACATAATAACCTAATTTACACTACTTATTGTAGTGTAAGGTGTTACAAACGGTCAAGCGATAATATATCTCTACCAATTAATCTATTAACCATTCAATTAAATAAAGGATTGGACTTTACCTCCAATCCTTGTTAGGCAATAACTAATAGGAATAATATTAAAATAAACACATTTAAAGAGATTACGATTGATCGTGTCTGAACTTTAACAGGTATGGATTGCTGCGGATTAATCAATTGTTGAAGCCTGTAATCGACTGTACTATCCGCAAAATGCACAATAGCTGGCGTAAGATTTGAATTAACTTTTAGTTGCTTCTTCTTAATTAGCTTTAATAAAGCACTTCCTAATCCAAGTTCTGAACCCATCCGATTAATAGCATATTCATCTGCAACTAGTTCAATCATAATCCGATAATTCTGATAGGACCATCTCGTAAGAGGGATATACCATATAGATTCTGAAATGATTTGTAAAATAAAAACCTTAACTCCATCATAATACCTTTGGTGGGAAGTCTCGTGATAGATGACTGCTTCTAATTCCTTTGCATCTAACATTTCAGTTAAAGTAGTAGAAAGGACAATTACTGGTTTCGAAAACCCAAATGTAAATGCCAACGGATCTTTATGATTGATAACAACAATATCATCATTTTTTCTATTAAAGATTTGATTCAAATAACTGGATTTGTCTTTATTAATAAGTCGTTGAATTTTATTTTCAAATGAACTTAAAAGCAGGATCTGCTGAACGATCTTTTTACCAATGATGAAAGCCGTATAAAAAATATAAGCATTCACGATGAATAAGCTGGCATAATAGGCAAAAGTGCCTTTTTCAAATAGGCTAACGCAAAAATTAAAGAAATTAAAAAGCTCTAATGGGCCAAATAAGATATTAACTAGATACATAGTCATTTGAACAAACAAAATGATCGCAAAGAAAAGAGCTAATCCTAAAACGGCAGTTGATTTATGTTTCCAGATCATGTTACTTTCTGCCCTTTTTTAATTGTTCAATTTTTTGTTCCAGTTTCTGAAGCAAGTTATCATCAACTTCATTTAAAGAATCCAGCATATGATTAACAACTAATCCCCCAAATTCGTCCAAAAGGTTATCTGTTAGTTTTTTTGATTGGTCACTAATAAAATCCTCTTTGGTCTTTACAGGTTTAAAGAGAGATGTTCTTCCTTCCAATCTTTTCGTTAGGATGTTTTTATCGACAAGACGGTTCATAACGGTCATAACTGTATTAAAGTTTATCGGTTTTTCATTTTCTATTTTTTGTTGAACATCCTTTATACTCTTTTCATTGCCGTCCCAAAGAATGTCCATTATTTTAGATTCAAGCGGTCCGAAAAAACGATTAAGTCCTTCTTGGTCAAAACGAAAATTATTGATTGTCATTTAACATCCTCCCATCCATTACATATTGTAGTGTAATATTTTATATTTTTCAATGCTCAGTATAGTTTCCTCAGCGAAACTTTTTTTCACTGCGATTACTTAGTTTGAAAGGTGACAAAAGGTTTCTCTAGACCCACTAGATATTTTTATTCCATAATATAAATGGAGAAATGGTGGGGGATAGAAACATGAACGAACAGGGATATTTGGATCTTAGAAGAGGAGAGCGAGGAGCGATAATAAGTATTATTGCTTACATAATCTTATCTTCATTAAAACTATCAGTAGGTTTTATAGCTAACTCTGAAGCCTTAAAAGCAGACGGTTTAAATAATTTCACAGATATTATTGCATCAATAGCTGTACTTATTGGTCTTAAATTATCACAACGACCGGCTGATGATGACCATCCTTATGGGCACTGGAAAGCTGAAACAGTTGCCTCAATGGTGGCTTCCTTTATTATGATTGCTGTTGGAATACAAGTAACATACGAAGCGATTTCGAGTATATTTTATGGAAGAAATGAAACTCCAGATTTGGTTTCTGCATGGACAGGTCTGTTTTGTGCTTTGGTTATGTATTTTGTTTATCGATATAATAAAAAATTAGCTAGTGAGATAAATAGCCAATCTGTTATGGCAGCAGCAAAGGATAACCTTTCAGATGCATGGGTAAGTGTCGGTACATTTATTGGTATTGTTGGTGCCCAGTTCAATCTTCCTTGGCTCGATCTTATTACTGCTATAATTGTTGGATTACTCATCTGTAAGACAGGTTGGGAGATTTTTAGAGATGCTTCCCATCATTTGACCGATGGATTTGACGAAAAACAAATAGAAACATATAAAGAAACAATCATTGATTGTTATGGTGTAAAAGGGGTTAAAGACATCAAAGCTCGGAATTACGGGAATAACGTAGTTGTGGACATTGTGATTCTGGTCAATTCCGATTTAGATATTCGCAGAGCCCATGATATTGCAACCAAGGTTGAAAATGAATTAATAAAAGAACATAATGTCTATGATGTTCATGTCCACGTTGAACCTAATTAAATTAAATGCAGAAAAGTAATAATGAGTTTGGAGCCTTTCTCCAAACTCATTATTGAAATAAAATCTATCAGTCTTATCCCATGAATGTTGGTGTTTTATTACTAAGAATTAGGAAAGATGCGTTGCAATGCTTCTTTCATCTGAGGTTTTACGTTAATTTTTGGACGAGCTGCCTTAGCAATTTTTTCTGCCTCATCAATTGTCTTCGCTTTACCTAATGACAATAAGGTTCCAACTGCAACTGTTCCCGCACGGGTGCTTCCACCACCACAATGGAAATAAACTTTTTTGCCTTCGTTATAGGCACTTACAACATGCTCAATTGACTTTTTGATTGATTCATCTTGATGCTCTGCATCATCAACGATCGGACTATGGATACGATCGTACCCTGACTTGTTCTCATTCGACTCCGCCCGCAAATCGTAAATAACATCGGCTTTTTCATTTTCCATCATGTCCTTCACATCATCTGCTCCGCCGAAATAAATATGATTTTTAATTAATTCGTTATAGTTTTTTGCAGCCATGGTTTTACTCCACCTTTAATGTTTATTTAGTAGCATTGATAAAAGTTTTTAATTGTTACTCTTGGCTTTTAATTCTTACTCACCAGTTTCACCAAAACGCTTAATACGATCTCCGATTTCATCACGGACACGTTGGAAGAAAGCCCATTTTTCTTCTTCTGTACCTTGTGCTTTAGCTGGGTCATCAAATCCCCAATGAACTCGCTTTACTTTTGGTGGAGTAACAGGGCATTTGTCAGCCGCATCACCACATAATGTAACAACCAAATTGGCATTGTTTAAATATTCTGGGTCGATAATATCAGAGTTATGATTTGAAATATCAATTCCTGCTTCTTTCATTGCTTTTACAGCATTGGGGTTAAGTCCATGTGCTTCGATCCCAGCACTGCGTACTTCCCACTCGTCACCTAAATGTTTTTTAGCCCAACCTTCTGCCATTTGGCTTCGGCAAGAGTTACCTGTACATAAGAAGTAAAGTTTCTTTTTAGACATGATGCATTCTCCTTAATTTTCGTGAAGTAGTTTATAAATCATTGCCGCACAAACTGCTCCTAAAATAGTAGCGACAATATACACCCATAGATGTTGTGTTGTACCTGATACGATGGCTGGACCAATAGATCTTGCTGGATTCATTGAAGCACCACTAATTGGACCTGCGAACATAGCTTCCAATCCTACCGTTGCACCAATGGCGATTCCTGCGAAGGATTTTACCGCTTTACCATGGACCGCAGAACCGAATATAACCATCATCAAGAAAAAAGTAAGGATAAATTCCAAAATAAACGATTGTGACCATGATCCTCTTGGTAAGGTGGTACCGAGCGTTGCAACGTTTCCAAATAAACAACACAACGTTGCACTTGCTGCAATCCCTGCAATGATTTGAATAATAATATAATAAAGTGCTTCTCTCTTCTTTATTTCTCCATGAATTAAAAAACCAATGGTAACAGCTGGATTAAAGTGTGCACCAGATAGGTGACCAAACGTGAAAATTAATGCCATTACAACTAGCCCAAATGTAAGGGCTACGCCTACATGAGTTAAACTTTTAGTAATCGAATCTATTACAACTGCACCCGTTCCAGCAAAAACAAGAAAATAAGTTCCTAAAAATTCGCTGATTAACTTTTTTTTCATTTTGTTTTAATCCCCTTGTTGATCAATTGCTTAACAACCACAACGAAGCGTAGGATTGAGTTTTCGAAGATGCTGACTAATAGACGGCTGACTCATATCAAACACTTCAAGTGCTTATATACTAGAGCAATATATAATTGAATTCAAGGACACAATTGTAAAGTTCGTGTAAAAAAAAGATTAATAACCGTAGCTATCAATCTTTTATTTAGAGATTATTATTATTTTTCCATTGCCATAACATCAATAAATTCACTTTCTAGAATCCTCTGGTTTTTTTTAAAATAAGGCTTTGTTATACTTAGCTGTTGATTTCTGCTCCATGCGCTTCGCTTTCCGCGGGCGGTCCGAGGAGCCCTTCTACGTTACCCGCTTCTCTGCTCCTGACTCTTTTCGGTCACGTAGACCTACCCTATTTGTAACTGTTTCCTCTCAATTCACTATTTTAAGGCAAAATTAGCATGATAATCACGGAATGTTGGATTTTCTCCACATACCATCAAGCCTTGTCCCCAGTTTACATGTACATCGGCGGACGGTTTATCGGCAGGATCACGATACTGGAATAATACGTTTCTGCGCGGACGGTTACTGCGATTACTATCCGAACCGTGTACCGTTAGATAATTAAAAAACAGGACATCCCCTGCTTCAGCAGGGCAGGGAGTCCCTATGGACATCGGATATTCCTTATGATTTAAGTAGTGACTGCCTACATGAGAAAGTGGTCCTCCTTGATGAGATTTTGGGATCACCCTTAGGCATCCGTTTTCCAAGTCTGCATCATCAAGGTGAACACTAGCTGCCAGCATGGTATGACTTTCATGTGGGAAATACGGATGATCCTGATGCATTGGAAAAGCTGCTCCCTTTTCAGGCGGCTTCACCAGCATTTTGGAGTGATGTAATTGCACATTCGGTCCGATCAGCTTTTGCAAAATAGACACCATATTAGGATGAATAACCGCTCTTGAGAAAGATGCATCATGATAATGAACGTCATGAAACCCTTTCAAAACAAGTTTTTTTAACTCATTCAGGGGAATGTAATCCCCTTGCCAGGCATGATTTCGATCATGTTTAGTATTTGCAGCACGTTGAATAATGCGTTCAACCGCCGTTTTCATTTGCTCTACTTCCTCTTTAGAAAAAACCCCTTTAACAAGCAAGTATCCATTTTCTTTGTAAAAATCAGCATCCTTTGAAGTAATCATGATAATTTCCTCCTTTAAGATTAATAGTATAATTGTTATAATTTTAAGAAAATAATGGATTCCAGTCTTTATCAAAAGAGGCTGTTTTTTTGTCTTTTGAAGACATCGGAGGGATATTTTTGGTCGTCCAATCATGTAAACTCAGTGAAGGAATGTTGAATCAATATGCAATGCGGCCGATTGGAGAAGAAATTTCCTTTAAGGTGCATTATTGGGGAGTGAACCCGGAGCATTTTAACAATCCGGTCCATAGGCATTCATTTTTTGAAGTTTGTTATGTACTAAATGGAGAAGGACAGTATAAAGACCTGGATGTACAATATCCGTTAAAGAAAGGTACAGTATTTTTATCCCGTCCGAACATTCATCACCAAATTTTAAGCGAAACCGGACTTTTTCTTGTATTTGTTGCTTTCGAGATTTTACATGAACAATCAAAGGTTGATTGCATTAGGAAGTTTAATCTACTGGCGAAAACAAATAGAATTTGTATCAGTGCTGCTGATGATTCCTCAACGGCCTTACTATGGAGGGCATTGGTAGATTATACGTCAAACGGCGGTGCCAACGATTTTAACTTCATTACTAATATGGCACACACGCTCATCCTGTCCTTTAGCACTATGTTTTCCGAAACAAATCAGAGAAGTCGAAATCAAGAAAAAATGTTTTCGAATCGTTCTCCCACCCATTTATATCAAGCAAAGCTGTTTATTCGTGATAATTTATCAGAACCATTGAAGCTAGAACATGTCGCCAACTATCTTCACATTTCTAGTCGTCATTTATCAAGGCTCTTCTCCACTGAACTGTGTGAAAGTTTCTCCAATTATATTCGCAAGGAAAGAGTAAGAGAGGCAGCTCGTCTTCTTGAAATGACAAGCATTCCTATTAAAGAGATAGCTGATGTCACCGGCTTTGGATCAGTGCATTCCTTTACACGTGTATTCACTACAATGATGAACGTTTCACCCGCTAAATATCGCAATGATTATGTGAGTAAGACAATATAGTCAAAATAAGCCCATTAAATAAGTGGGCTTATTAAGGAATATTTAATTGAGTCGATGATTTTATTTATTACTCATCCTTTTGTATTTAGGCTTATACCGGAAATTCACAAAATGAATGCTTGTGGCAACTAATAGCATCCCGACAATCAGGGTATAGGTCACCGTTTCTCCCAAGAAAAGCACGCCGAGGAGAACAGCCACAATAGGAATGAGAAACGTATAGGAACCAACTTTACTTGCCTCACCCGCATTAACAAGCTTGTAGTAAAGGATGTAGGCATAGGGGATGCCAATGGTCGCACCAAAGCAGAGCCCTACTATGTAATATCGATTCCATTCGATTGCAGACCAACTTTCAAACACTGTTCCGGTACTTAGTAGGAAAATGCCTCCAATCACAGATTGAATCGCCACCATCCAAAATGCATCCACTTCTTTGCTTACTTTCTTTACGTAGATAACACCTGACGCCCAACTTACCGCTGTTAGTAACCCGAGTATCACTCCAATTGGTGAGATATGAACGGTCAATCCATCGACACTAACAACTGCGATCCCAACAAATCCAAGCAACAACCCCATGATTTGGATTGGCGATAAATATTCTCCAAGGAACAGCCAAGCGAAAAGGCCAAGTAAAATCGGCTGGAAATAGACAAGTACGGAAAACAATCCACCCGGTAAATAGAGCAATCCTAATGTCTGAAGCCCGAAAAAAAGGATGGAGTTAAAGAAAGCCGCAATAAAGTACTTCTGCCAGTTATTTCGCCAATTGATCGCCTTCCGCGTCTTCCAAATAATTAGTGTCAACAAGATTCCACCTAACAGTGTACGCAGTCCTGCATAAAGCAATGGCGGTGAATAGGGTACTGCTAATTTATTGATTGGCCAGCTTGCGCCCCAGATCAAAATGAGCACGAAAAGCGCAGCCTTCGATTTTGTAGATATATTTTCCATCCCCTTTTTAACGACAAACAAGCAGGTCGAACTCGTCACTGTAAAGTTCAAAGAGACGACACACTGATGCATCACCTCACGATAGTATGCAGACTCTGTTTATCGCAGGATCTTCTATAAGACTACGAAATGTTTAGCCTATTATCAATAGATACGTTTTATAGCACACTGAATGCTTCATCTTCCATAGTAAACCTCCAAGTTACTGATTGCATCTACCGTAATATTGTTCTTTTCTAATGTTTCGTTAATATATTTGGCAAAGGCTAGGGCGTGCGCACCATCACCGTGAATACAAATGGTATCTGCACGCAGCGAAACTTCTGTTTTTTGCTGGGATACTACTTTTCCTTCTGTCACCATTTTTACAATTTGCGCGACAGATTGTTCTTGATCTGTAATCAGTGCATCCATTTGTGAGCGAGAAGTCAAAGACCCGTCCGCTTGATACGTACGATCAGCAAATACCTCATGTGCCGTACGTAAACCGATTTTCTCTCCAGCTTTTGTCAATTCACTGCCGGCAAGGCCGAATAATATTAAGGACGGGGATACATCATAAACCGCTTGGGCAATGGCTTCGGCAAGTTTGCGATCCTTGGCAGCCATATTGTACAAAGCACCATGGGGTTTTACATGCTGCATTTTTTCATTGAACGTCGTTAGAAATCCTTGCAATGCCCCAATTTGGTACACGACCATGTCATATCCTTCTTGAGGTGTAATAGCCATTTCCCTTCGCCCGAATCCGTTTAAATCTGGCAAACCAGGATGTGCTCCAATTTTGACCCCATTGGCAACGGCCATCTTTACCGTTTCTCTCATTACACTTGGATCTCCGCTATGAAAACCGCAAGCAATATTTGCAGTTGTAACGTATTTCAAAATTCCTTCCTGTTCCCCAAGCTTGTACCGGCCAAAACTCTCCCCTAAATCACAATTCAAATCCACTTGAAACATGTTTCTCCCCTCCATCTTGATCACTCGTCCACCAAACAAAAGCGCTTTCATGATTATGTAGTTTCGAAATTCGGAACTCTAGTTTGAAACTTAAACCCATTCTAGCATAAATATTTTCAATTAAATATTGTTTGCGAAATTGCCAAAAAATTATAAATATCATAATATTCTATATTCCTAGTCTTGTTTTTAAATTTAAACTATAATGTTTGTAGTATCCGTTTAACAGAACTTGGTTACCGAAATTCGAAACTCCGAGGAGCTGTTTATAATGGCCCATCAGAAAAATAATGTTAACATAAGGTCTTTAGGGGACTCTGCTCTTGTAATTCAGTTAGGCGATGGAATGAGCCCCGCCATCCATGAAAAAGTGAAAAATCTATCCAACTTATTAGAAAAAAAGCGGTTTACAGGATTCATGGAATCTGTACCATCTTATAATAGCTTGACTATTTATTACAATCCTGTTGTCGTCTATTTGTCCAACCCAGATAAAGAAGCAACAAGTCCTTATAAAAAAGTAAGCACCTTCATTTTAGAGTTACTAGATCAATTAGAAACGAGTGAAAAACCCGAACAACGACTAATAACCATCCCAGTCTTGTACGGAGGAGAATTTGGTCCAGATTTAGAGTACGTAGCAATGTATCATGGACTTTCTGTTGATAAAGTAATTCAAATTCATTCGTCAGCTGATTACTTAGTCTATATGATTGGCTTTGCGCCTGGGTTTCCGTTCATGGGGGGAATGGACGAAAGAATTGCCACACCACGTAAGGATTCACCACGCCTAGCCATCGCGCCGGGATCTGTTGGAATTGCTGGTAAACAAACAGGCATCTACCCGCTGGAAACACCAGGAGGATGGCAAATTATCGGCCGCACCCCGCTTGATTTGTTTCTTCCCGAACTTTCACCGCCAACGATGTTACGGTCTGGAGATAGAATCCGCTATGTACCAATTTCTCATGAAGAGTATGCTTCCTATAGGGAGATGAAACAATGAGCATTAAAGTGCATCAGCCTGGATTATTGACAACAATCCAAGATTTGGGGAGATTCGGTTCACAAAAATTTGGGGTACTCGTAAGTGGAGCAATGGATCCTATTTCTCTTAGAATTGCAAATTTACTCGTCGGAAATAACGAAGGAGAAGGCGCACTTGAAATTACCCAGTTTGGGCCAACTCTCGAATTTGAAACGGATGAGTTAATTGCGATTACAGGCGGTGACCTGCAGCCTGCGATTGATGGAAATGTTGCACCGATGTGGCGGCCGATCCTGATTCGCAAGGGTTCTATTTTAAAATTTAAATCCGCCATTAATGGCTGCAGGGCGTACGTGGCCTTTGCTGGCGGAATCGATGTTCCCGAAGTGATGGGAAGTAAAAGCACTTATCTTCGTGCGGCGATTGGAGGGCTTCACGGCAGAGCATTACAAAAAGGGGATGTGTTTGAGAGCGGAACCTTCAATAGACTCAGTCGGGCATTCGTTCATCAGCTTGAACGAATGACTACTCATATTCCATGGTCAGTTAACTATATAGAATTTATTAGTTTCGATAAAACACAAACGATTAGGGTTATACGTGGGGCTGAGTTCGAGCGTTTCGATACGGCTAGTCGACAAACGTTTTTTTCAAACCGCTATACCTTAACCACTCAGGCGGATCGGATGGGCTATAGGTTGGAAGGAGAATCACTAAACTTATTAGAAAAGTTTGAGCTGCTATCAGAAGGAGTTACGTACGGGACCATTCAAGTACCTTCAAACGGAAAGCCGATTATTTTAATGGTAGATCGACAAACGACTGGAGGATATCCCAAAATCGGTCAAGTCATTTCCGTCGATCTGCCTTGTTTGGCCCAGATGCAGCCCAACGCTAACATGGAGTTCAAGGAAGTTTCACTTGAGCAAGCAGAAATAGAATTAATCATGCAAGAGCAGATGCTCCGTAAATTAGCGTTAGGCATTCGCTTTAAAGCACTTTATGAATGAGAGTACAGGTGCAGATGAAAATGTGGCTTCAAATCGTATGAACGGGGCGGTCTCTACATCAAACTGTGTGTTGATGCAGAGACCGCCCCGTTCTTTTCATTTCGTATAGCCTAATTGCATCGATATTTCCTCTGCAACTTTGTTCACTTTCTTCGCATATTTCTCAATGTTATCACCTTGATAATTCGCTTCAATGCCCGCTATACTAATGCCCGTTATCACTTCACCTAGGTGATTAAAAATGGGGGAGGCAATCGCAGATGTATGGTTTTCCAATTCAGAATGGCTGATGGTGTATCCATCGATTCTCGCCTGTTTTATCGTTTCATAAATTCTCTCTTTGTCAGTAATTGTCCCTTGTGCAAACGATTTGAGCTCAGTTGATTCGAGATATTCCTGCACTTCTAAATCAGGTAAAAAGGACAAGATCGCACGTGGACAGGCCCTGCATAAAGGGGACTTTTCCTTCCAATCGCAGTATACAGACGAACCTTTTGTTTTGTGTCAATTTTCTCGATATAGATGGCTTCGTTCCCTTCTCTAACAATCAAGTTAATGGCTTCCTTAATATTTTTATGTAATTCAACCATAAATGGGTAGGCAATCTGACGTAGGTCAATCCTCGCCAAAACCAGATGGCCAAATTTGAGAAACAAAAGTCCAAGTCTGTACTTCAAATCACTTCCTTTTTCCACAAACCCCATTTCCTCTAACGACGAGAGCATTCGATAGACTGAAGTTTTTGGAATTCCTGATAGATCAATAATTTCTTGAAATGATAATTCGGAATGCTCTATAAATAGATTTAATACATCCATCGAACGGACAACTGTTTTATTTTTGTTGTTCATTAATTGTAATCTCCTTCTCAAACACCATTCCACAGTATATATAAAAATAATCCTACACGATAAATTCAGACATTCAAACAGAAAAAAACCAAGGGATATCCCTTAGTTTTAATCAAACTCGAATTAGTTTTACGATATGACCCGGTTGCAGGAAGGAAAGCAAAGGTAAATCCGCCTCCACTACCCTTCCAACCACATTAACTCGCTCATCGGACGGTAGGTCATGAAGCGTGATTTGGACCTCTCCGCGATATCGTCCATAGTGGTCATTGTCTCTCGTAATCGTCCCCACCGGCCGTGCTACCGTATTCTCAGCGACGACCGAGCCTGAACTTCTCGTATCCATAAGCCTGAGAACGTCACGGGAAAAATCAGGGCGAAGCCGGAACTCCCCTTCTTGAAACCCTTCCACTCGGAGCGAAACCCGACCAAAACGGTCTAATTCCATTAATTTACTAAGAAGCTCCTCACTTACCTCGGGATCGCCGATATACACATCATCCACACCCGTCCGAAACAACTCCAGTGCCGCTAGATACGGATCGACTTCACGATGTGCTTCCAAGGTGGGCAGCCCTTCAAACAGAGGGCCGCGTTTCTCACCGTCTCCTGGAATATACGCACTTACTGGAATACCATACCGTCTAAAAAGTTCATTCTGTGATTCAAAGAACGATTCAGATAAGCCCGTTTCACGCCTTGGATAGAAATTATGCCAAGCCAGGAGCTGACTAGCCTCTAACCCGCCCTCAAGGAGAGCATGCACATCTTCCTCAAACAAAATACTGGCATTGAGAGCAAGTTTGAATTCCTTAGCTAGGTTCAAAATTGTTTCATGCGCAAAAAAGTCATCCAAACGCAAACCGATGACCCCTAAGGATTTTAACGCTGATAAGCATTCTAATCCTAAATGGGCAGGTGTTCGTGCCGATACATCCGCATAAACCTCTATTCCAGCTTCTTTTGCTGCTTGAAGCAACGATTTCGCTCGGCCCGCTAAATCGCCTGCCTCTTCAGGAATGTGAAGCGACGTAAACGCCCGCCTCACACCCATTTTTCCTGCGAGCGCAATCCGCTCTTCTGCTAAAGGGTCATTTAAATAGAAGGAAATACCAATCAATCAAACTCACCGGCCATATCATCGTTGAAGCCGAATAAATAGGTAAACAAGAACCCAGCAGCATAAGAAATTAACACACCAAGCAGGTAAAGCAGTACTTGCCCAGAAACCACTAGGAAGGCAAGCGGTAAACCAGAAACCCCTACAGCAATCGTTGCGACATGGAAGACAGCCTGGAACGCACCGCCGACACCCGCACCTAAGCAGGCCGTTAAGAATGGACGGCCTAATGGTAAGGTCACACCGAAAATAAGCGGTTCGCCAATTCCAAGAATTCCAGCAGGCAGACCCCCGCCAATCGCTCTTTTTAAGCGTTTTTTCTTCGTCTTAAAGTAAATCGCAAACGCAGCGCCGACTTGTGCTGCACCACCCATAGCCAAGATTGGCAGAAGCGGGTCATTTCCAAGCGTATTAATTAACTCCAAATGAATCGGTGTTAATCCTTGATGTAAACCAGTGACAACGAGCGGCAGGAAGGTTGCCCCAAGGACAAACCCAGCCACAACACCACCCACATCAAGCAGCGAAGTTAATCCTTTTGTAATCGCATCTGAAACGAAACCACCAAGCGGCATAAAAACAAGATAAGTTACAATACCAGTAAGCAATAAAGCAACCGTTGGCGTGATAAACAGGTCAAGCGATTGTGGAACAAAACGACGAACTCGTTTTTCAACAAGGGCAATAAAGATGGCGGCAAAGAGAACTCCAATTAAGCCGCCCCGCCCAGGAAGTAAAGCGGTATCAAACAATTTGATTCCTGCAACAGCTGGGTTAATGATTAAAATACCTGCAATCGCCCCAAGTGCGGGTGAACCACCGAATTCTTTCGCTGCATTGGTACCAACTAAAATACCAAGGTAACCAAATAAACCGCTTCCAATCACGGACAAGATGGTCGCAAGTTGAGAATCTGCTGCTAACCATCCTGCTTGGACGATTGCTTTGGTGATCCCTGTAATCAATCCGGAAGCGACAAGTGCTGGGATTAATGGAATGAAAATACTTGAGATTTTTCGTAAGAATAGCTTAAATGGTGTGGCATTCTTTTTGTTAATTTCAGCCTTTTTGCTGGCTGCCTTTTCTTTCAAATCGATCCCGCCAGCAGCATCTATCAATCTACCAAACTCTTCTGTCACCCTGTTTACTTTTCCAGGGCCTAAGATAATTTGAAGTGTTTCTTCCTCTACCACTCCCATGACTCCGTCTATTTTCTTAATGGCTGCTTGGTTGACAATCGAATCATCCTTCGGTGTCACACGAAGTCTTGTCATACAATGAGTATAATTTTCAATATTCGCTGGGCCGCCTAATTGTTCAAGAATCTTTTCTGCTAAAATTTTATTCTCTCCAGCCATGCTAATTCCCCTTCTCTCTGTTGTTTTTTCAAAAGTGAACTTCTTATTCCAAGTCAGTATTGCAGGACGATAAGAGATGGATGGTGTTCACATCACCTCCTGAAAGGACTATTTCCCTTCTTTAATAAACCGGATCGCTTCTCTTGTTTTATCAATGGAATGAATCGTATCCTCATATTGAACGGTTGCCATCGATAAAAACAAAATATCCATGATATATAACTGCGCAAGGCGTGATGAAGTGGCTGCACTTCGAAACGGAGCTTCACCTGAATATGCGGTAAACAACTTAATATCTGCCAAAGCAGAGACCGATGATTGCCCATATTTCGTTAAACTAATTGTTTTAACGCCGCGCTCTTTTGCGAGTGCCATAACTTTAATCACCTCAGGTGTCTCTCCTGAGTGGGAAATTCCAAACACCAGATCATCCTTATTGGCATTGGCAATCAATGTAGCAACAAGATGTGTATCCGAAAAGGCCGTTGCATTTTTATGAACTCTAAGGAGCTTTTGCTGGGCGTCCCTAGCGATGATGTTTGAAGCCCCAATTCCAAAAAAATGAACATTTTGAGCAGTCGACAAGGTTTGCACAGCACGTTCCAATTCATCGTAATTGATCATCTCTTCCGAGTCGCGGATGCTTTGGATGCTGTTACTCGTTGTCTTCTGAGCGATAGAGAAAAAAGATTCACCAGGCTCGATATCACGGTACCCTTGTTCAACTGGTTTCACAAGATCCCCAGCAATTCGTACTTTTAAATCTTGAAAGCCATTTAAGCCCAAGGACTTACACAGCCGAATCACAGCAGCACCACTTGTATTAGCCTGCAATCCGATGTCATGAACGGTACTGTTTAAAATCGCTTGAGGATTATCAAGAATAAATTCAGCAATTTTCCGCTCGGAAGCCGGAAGCTGTTCCAGCATATTTTGAATCATTTTTAATCCGCCTGCCGCCACACCAAAGACCACCTTTTTTTAAATTACTCTGCCACGTTTTGGATTGCTTTTTTTACATAGCCATTCGCTTCTGTTAATAATCGTTCGGCTTCTTGTTTATTTGTATTTGTTTTTATCATGACGATTGCTGTTTTAACTTGTAGATCTGATGCCTCTAATGTCTCCAAAGCCTGTTGATAGGATACCCCGGTAATTTTCCGGATGATGCCGATCGCTCGTTCCTTCAATTTTTGGTTGCTCACATGAACATCGACCATTAAATTTTCATAGGCTTTTCCTAAAAGAATCATTGAAGAAGTTGAAATCATGTTCAAAATCATTTTATGGGCGGTCCCTGATTTCAAGCGAGTCGAACCAGTTAGTACCTCTGGACCGACAATCACTTCGATGCTTTGGTCGGCTTCCTTACTAATCGCCGCATTTTTATTGCACGAAAGAGCAACCGTTTTCGCCCCAATGCTTCGTGCATAGCGAAGGGCACCAATGACATAAGGTGTCCGCCCACTGGCCGCAATTCCAATAACGGTATCATCTTTTGTCAGACCCAATTCCTTCAAATCGGCTACACCAAGATCAGGCTGATCCTCTGCTCCTTCGACTGCTTTCAAAAAGGCGCCTTCTCCCCCTGCCATAATCCCTTGGACCATTTCAGGGTCCGTGCTGAAGGTAGGCGGACATTCGACTGCATCTAGAACTCCTAATCTTCCGCTCGTGCCTGCACCTAAATAAATGAGACGCCCGCCGTTTTTAAAGGATTCAAACACAAATTGAACCGCTGCCTCCACATCTGGTAACACATCCTTGACCGCTAATGCGACCAGTTGATCTTGCTCATTCATGATTCGTAATATTTCGATTGGATTTGCTGTATCTATTTGCATTGACTGTTCATTTCGCGATTCTGTCGTTAATAATTCAAGATTTTCTGCCATTTTTTTGGATCCTCCTGTAAGTCTTTTCTGAGGTGAAAACGGTTACCCGTACATTTATTATATTACACGTGAAATAACATTTCAAGTTTTCCATCAAAATAATGAAATGTTATTTTAAAACACTATTGTACTGAAATGTTTATTTGGACATTATTCCAGCAAATAGCGGCGGATCGCCTTAGCAACACCAACTTCATTATTCGTACCAGTCACCTGATCCGCTAATTGTCTCACCTTTTCGGGCGCATTTCCCATCGCAATTCCAAGGCCGGCAACCGAGAGCATGAGGGCGTCATTGTAATTATCACCAATCGCAGCCGTTTGAGAGAGTGGAATCTTCAGCTGCTCGGTCAGTTTCATAAGGGCAGACGCCTTTGTCACACCAGTGGGGGTAATTTCTAAATTAACAAAGTTAAAACTGCTGCTAATTTCCATATCGACGCTCTGTTCCTTCAGACGTTTGGTAAAATCAGCCAGCTTGTTCCCATCATCAAAGACAGCAATTTTTGTAATGTTCGGCTCTTGTTCCTTTACGTATCGGTAAAAGTCATCAACCACTTTCACCTGACACTTTTCTCGAAAACTTTGACAATGTTGGCGTTCTCCCCCTGATTTTTCAAGGGTAGGGATGTTATTTTCGATCCAGTTCTCGTTCCATTTATTCACCTGTGGGACCAGGAGCGTATCCCCCTCGTAAAAGTGGGCATAGATGCCCTCTGACTCACATAATTCCCAAAAACTCAACAGCGGTTCGTATTGAAAAACTGATTGCTCGCTGACCTCTCCATTTTCATCGATTAGGATCGCCCCATTGTAAGCAATGATTGGTTCCCCCTCAAGTCCAATCGTACGGGCAATCCATTGGGTTGAAAGCGGGGAACGCCCGCTGCAAATTACGACTTTCCCCCCTCGTTGGCGGTATTCGTGGATTGCCTCAATCGTTTCCAAATCAATCTCTTTTTCATCGTTTAATAATGTACCGTCCAAGTCCGTCGCTAATAGTCGATATTTCACCTAACATTTCCCCTTTGTAATTTTATTTTATATTTAATATAATATTATTGAAATTTAATTTCAAATTTCAGTGGTGCCTGACACCACTTTTTTAGGACGAAAATTTATATAATATTCTGATTTTCAAACAAGAATCACCTATACTGTAAGAAATACTAAAATAGACAAAACAATGAAACGGGGAAAACAAATGCTCTCGAATACAGTAAAAGAAAAACTAATTTCCATTGTATCCAAGGAAAACTTCGATGATTCCCAAGTCGAACGCTTAGTTTACTCATATGATGCCACACCGAACTTCCAGTCGATGCCTGATGCGGTCATCAGCCCGAGGAATACAGCAGAAGTTTCACAAATCCTAAAGGTATGTAATGAGCATAAGGTTCCGATTGTTCCGCGCGGTTCCGGGACCAACCTTTGTGCTGGGACATGCCCAACCGAGGGCGGGATTGTCCTGCTTTTTAAGCATATGAACCAAATCCTTGAAATTGATGAGGAAAATTTAACTATCACCGTTCAACCTGGTGTCATTACCCTCGATCTGATTAATAAGGTCGAAGAAAAAGGGCTGTTCTATCCGCCTGATCCAAGCTCGATGAAGATTTCGACGATTGGCGGAAATATCAATGAGAACTCCGGTGGGTTGCGCGGGCTTAAATACGGGGTGACACGCGATTATGTCATCGCCCTTGAAGTCGTTCTGCCAAATGGCGACATCATCAGGACCGGTGGAAAGCTGGCAAAGGATGTTGCTGGTTATGATTTAACCCGGCTGTTTGTGGGATCTGAAGGCACGCTCGTTGTCATTACCGAGGCCACACTCAAATTGATTCCGATGCCGGAGACGAAACAAACGATGCTAGCCCTTTACCAAGACCTATCTGCTGCAGCAAACTCTGTTTCAAAAATCATTGCTAATAAAATAATTCCTACAACACTGGAGTTCCTTGACCAGCCAACCTTAAAGGTAGTCGAGGAATTTGCTCAAATCGGGCTGCCTACCGATGTGAAGGCCGTTCTTTTAATCGAACAGGACGGCCCGCCCGAAGTGGTCGAGCGTGATTTAATTAAAATGGCGGAAGTTTGTAAGCAAGAAAATGCGGTTTCGATTCAAGTCGCCGCTTCTGAGGCAGAAGCGGACGCACTTAGAACAGCACGACGGGCTGCACTTTCTGCGATTGCACGCTTAAAACCAACGACGATACTCGAGGATGCAACGGTTCCTAGATCAGAAATTGCAAATATGGTGCAGGCGATCAATGAGATAACTGAAAAATACCAGCTGACCATTTGTACGTTTGGCCACGCCGGAGATGGAAACCTCCATCCAACCTGTGCAACAGATGCAAGAAATCATGAAGAAATGGAACGGGTCGAAAAGGCCTTTGAGGAAATTTTCGAAAAAGCGATTGATTTGGGCGGAACGATTACCGGGGAACATGGAGTCGGCGCGATGAAAGCCCCCTACCTTGAATGGAAATTGAAAGAAGAAGGAATTGCAGCAATGAAATCTATTAAAAGCGCGTTTGACCCAAATAACATCATGAATCCTGGGAAGGTTTTTGCCAAAGACAGCAAGAAACGCGTGGTGATTACAAGATGACAACAGTGAAAGAAAAACAAACGATTCAAGAACAATTTAAAGCGCGGATGAACGAAGATGAACTGCTCAACTGTATGCGCTGCGGCTTTTGCCTGCCAACCTGTCCGACCTATATTGAATTAGGCTACAAAGAATCTCATTCTCCAAGAGGCCGGATCGCACTAATGAAGGCGGTTGTGGATGGGCTGATTGAGCCGGATGAGGATTTTGAGCGATCGCTTGAACTCTGTCTTGGCTGCCGCGCCTGTGAACCAGTCTGTCCTTCCGGCGTGAATTATGGCCATTTACTCGAAGAGGCCAGAGATATTATCCATCAAAACAAAAAGCACTCTCTGCCAGCGCGGGTTGTCAGAAAAACCGTTTTTCAAGAGCTGTTCCCGTACCAGAACCGCATGCGCGGGGTGGTCGGCTTAATCGGATTTTATCAGCGCTCCGGCATTCAAACGATTGCTCGAAAAATCGGCTTTTTAGGACTGTTACCAGACCAATTAGCCGCAATGGAAAAAGTATTGCCAAATGTGCCAACGATGAAAGAGATGAAAAATCGGCCATCCTATTTGCCAGCAATAGCTGAGAAGGTATACAGAGTTGCTTTTTTCAGCGGCTGTTTAATGGACACGATGTTCCTGAAGTCAAACGATGCCACCATGAAGCTGCTGCAAAAAGCCGGCTGTGAAGTGGTGATTCCGCAAAATCAAACGTGCTGCGGGGCGCTCCACGGTCATAGTGGAGAAAAAGATGCAGCAAAAGACTTAGCCAAACGGAATATTAGGGCCTTTGAAGATCTTAACGTTGATTTCATCATTACCAACGCAGGTGGATGCGGTGCCTTCTTAGTCGATTATGATCATTTACTGAAAGATGATCCTGTTTGGAAAGACCGCGCTAAGGACTTTAAGGAAAAGATAAAGGATATTTCCGAAATATTAGCAGCCGTCGATTTTCATAAAAAGATACCATTGAAACTTCCTGCGCAGGTGATCACCTACCAGGACTCTTGTCACCTAAGAAATGGCATGAAAACAGCCTCCGCACCAAGAAGACTCCTTCAAGCCATCCAAGGGGCAGAATATAAAGAAATGAAGGATGCCGATCGCTGCTGCGGTTCGGCCGGAATCTATAATATTGTCGAATCAAAGATGTCGATGGTAATGCTCGACGCAAAAATGATTGAGGCCAAAGCGACACACGCAACGACGATTGTCACCGCAAATCCCGGCTGCCTATTACAGATGCAGCTTGGCATTGAACGGGAAGGCTTGTCCTCTACAATGCGTGCGGTCCATATCGTGGACTTATTAGTTGAAGCGATGAAATAAGACTTGAATGTGATTTTCAAAAAGACGATCCGTTTTTTTAGTAGAATAATAAAAGAAAGCCTTTCATATACAAGATTCAAACCTTGTTATATGAAAGGCTTTCTTTATGGAGTTGCGGTCTGAACTCTTGCTAATCGATAATCTGAAGGACTAAACTGCATATACTTTTTAAACATGCGGCTAAAATAATTGGCATCATGGAAACCTATTTTGGCAGCAATCTCACTTATTGGTAAATCAGTCATATCTAAATACGACAAAGACATGTCAATTCTCATTCGATTTAAATAATCAATCAAACTAATCCCTACTTCTTTTTTAAACAAATGACTAAAATGATGCCGGCTTAAGCAGCAATATTGTGCTATTTCAATCAGCGAAATACTCTTCTGATGGTGTTCTTTAATATAACCGATAGCTTGTTGAATTACAGGACTTACTTCATTTAAATTCGTGTTTACTGATTGCTCGGTAAGCCAAACCGCATATTCACAAACCTGATTGACAAATTTATCGTAACGAATAATATGATACAAGTTTTGAATAAAATTAGTATTATTTGAATGGATGGTTATTGCATTTGCACCTGAATCTATCACCCGTTTAGACAATAATAAGACGATGGACACTACTTCTGTTTTGAAAATATCCTCATTAAAATGACTAGCCACAGCTAATTTTTCCAGGAGGCGTTTCAAATTTTGAATGGTCCCTTCTACATCCCCAATTTTAACAAGTGCCAGCAGCTCTGCCTTTTCTTCATTAAACGGATTGATTACTGGCTCCTCGTTATTTCGTTTCATTTCACAATGAAAGATTAATTGATTCCCTTGAAAAAAGCGGCCTGTCATGGATTTCCTTGCTTCTAAAAACGATTGGTAAAGCGCATATGGATCCTGATAATATCTACCAATCCCTATGGATACTGACAGGTCAATAGAATTAGTAGCAAGTTGGATTTCTTTTGCCATATGAACCATTTTTCTATTAAACTCATTTACTGAATCCTGTTCCTCCAATTCTAAAAGAAGAGCTAGAACTCCCTCTTCAATCCAATTCCAAAGAAAAGGAATACGTACGGTTTCCTCAATTTTTTCCACTAGCTGCTGGCCAACTTTTTTTCTCCACTCCAAAGAATTCCCGCTTGCGCTTGCTATATCTGGATAACGATCGATTGAAATAATCATAACTAAATGTGGATGAATAAAAATCCCGAATTTTTGTTGTAACTCTGTAAATGTCCCTTCATGAACAAGCGTTCCAGAGAGTAGAAGATGCGAAAAAGCAGCTCTGATTGGATCTTGCTTCATAATCATTCCCCTCGTTCATCCTGTCTTTCTAAGTTAAAGAAAAAGAAGAAGCTTCCTGTGGCTTCCTCCTTAAAGAATTATTATTCTATTTCTCCAATTAACTCTTCGACTAATGAGACGATTTCTCCTTCTTGAATATATTGGAAAATGATTTCAATATCAGGATGGAAAAATCTGTCCTCTTGTACAGTTGGAATTTTCTCTCGAATAAACTGATGAACTTTTCCAGTGACGATTGATGGATTCAATGTTTCATAGAAATCTAAAGCCTGCGTGGCAAGCATCAGTTCAATCGCTAAAATATATTGAAGTTTCTTTGATATTTGATAGGCTTTCTTAGCAGCAAAATAGGCAAAACTCACCACATCCTCTTGATTGGCACAAGTGGAGACATTATCGATGGTAGCTGGATGGGAAAGAACTCTAATTTCATTTAATAATCCTGCAGCCGTATACTGTGGAATCATATAGCCATTATTCAAACCGAGGTTAGCGACTAAGAAGTTTGGTAATTCACTTACATGATAATTCACTAATCGATCAATCCTGCGTTCCGTTATCTTGGCTAAGTTAGCCATCGCGATACACAAGGCATCTGCATCCATTCCTACGAGGGAGCTGTCGAAGTTTCCTCCCATCAGGGCAAGCCCATCTTCCCCTTCAGGCCAGATGATTGGGTTATCACTGGTGGACTGCATTTCATTCATCAGGTTTTCCAGCGTATTTTTTAATACCTTCTTTACCGCACCATGGACTTGTGGAATACAGCGTAGACTTAGAGCATCTTGTAATCGATAATCTTTGTACTGTTCAACAATTTCACTACCACTCAGAATTCTCACTAAATTTCGAGCTGTTTTCCCCTGTTCCTCGTGTTTTTTTACAGAATGGAGGCGAGGATCAAATGCTTTTATCGTTCCTTTTAACGACTCAAACGACATAGCCCCCGATATATCTGCTGTCTTCACAGCTTGAATTGCATTGTATAAGGCGAGCGTGGCGATTGCTGTAACCGAAGTCGTACCACTTATAAGTGCTAGTCCTTCTTTACAACCTAAGATAACCGGTTTTAGTCCTGCTTTCTCTAAAGCATCAAAACCTGAAAGGAGTTCACCGTTATACCAGGCTTTTCCTTCACCCATTAATACTAAAGCAATATGTGCTTCAGGAGCAAGGTAGGCCACTGAACCATCACCGGGTACAACCGGTAATATGTCATGATTTAATAATCCGGCCATAAGTTCTAAAACCTCTAAACTGACTCCTGAAAACCCATGCCCTAAATGGTTTAGGATCATTAGCTGAATCGCTCTAACCACTTCTTTTTCAAGTGGCTCTCCTACCGAAACAGCATGTGATCGAACAATATTTCGTTGTAGTATTTCAGCATCGCTCTTCGAAATCACTTCTGTTACATTACTGCCAAATCCGGTTGTCACTCCATAAATCGCACGCTCTTCTTGTAAAAACTTTTCGATTAATCCACGTGATGTTTTTACCCTGTTACAATACGTATCCGTAAAGGAAACTTTTGCAGAATATCTAGCAACAGCGATCACCTCATGAAGCGAAAGCTCATGATCTCCAAGAATAACCTCTTTAATATCTCTTGGCTGTAAGTATTCATTCTTGGTCATCTAAAACACCTCTTTAATTCAAAAATAAAGCTTATGATAAATTTCTTTTGCTTGAAAGCGCAGAATCTATGTTTGGAGAGTTCCCCGTTTCAAGTTCTGGTTTATTAACATCACTTATCGATAGATACTTTGTTTCAGGTGCCCATGCGATCGATACAATTGTTCCAATCAACAGTATAACACTCATCGCAATCATCGATGGTCCCATCCCCCATGAACTAACACTAACTGGTAACAGAAAGGTTCCAATAGCAGAACCAATTCGGCTGACAGCAGTAGTTACGCCGACACCTGTGCCACGAATTTCTGTAGGGAAAAGTTCTGCAGGATAAACTAATGTAAGGTTTGATGCCGCAGACATAGCAAAAGTAAAGGTAGCAAAGATAATGATCGCTAACGTTTGCGAATCCTTAGGCAATACACTTAACAAAAATAAAGAAATGGTAAGAATGATAAAGGTAGAAATCGTGAAGCTTCTTCGCGTAAGCTTTTCCGTACACCAAACTCCAACGATGGATCCAACTAGCAGGAAAATGTTCAGTTGCATATCAATACTAAACGTTTCCTCAAATCCCATTTTACTTAAAATCGTAGGTAGAAAAGTATAGATGGCGAAATACGGAACAACCTGACATAAATAAAATAACGATCCAAAGGTTGTCCGTTTCCAAAGATGTTTACTGAAAAGATCAACCATACGGAAAGCTGTTTTGGAATTTTCTTTAATTGTTTCATCCATGATGGCATTGGGTCCAATATATTTTCTAACGATGGCACGAGCCTCTTCCACACGCCCCATTTTAACTAACCAAAGTGGCGATTCTGGAGTTCCCAAACGCATAATTAATAAAAGGAAAGCGGGGATGGCAGCACTCATAAGCATCCATCGCCAAGAATCCGGGCCTGATTTTTGTAAATAAAAACCTACAATATTTGAAACGACATAACCGACTGTCCAAAGTACATTTAAAGAAGAAAGCAATAATCCTCTATACTTTCTAGGGGCAAACTCAGCTAGTAAAGTCGAGCCAACAGCGTAGTCTCCGCCTAATGCAATCCCGATCAATAAGCGTAAAATGAATAACGTCCATGGGTCATTGACAAAAAACTGTAAAGCAGAGGCAATTGTAATAATCAGAAAGTTAGCTAAGTAGATTTTTTGTCTGCCAATGCGATCAGATAATCCACCTAGAAATAGGCTCCCAAAAAAGAGACCAATTAAAGCCGAGCTTCCGATTAATCCTTCCCATATAGGTCCAAGTTTCATTTCTGGTCCTAATAATGAAAGCGCCATTCCAATAATCCCTAAAGCAAAACCATCTGAAAAATTAGAACCGAAAGTAAGTGCAGTAATACGAAGATGAAATTTATTAAGCGGGGCATCATCCATTAAATATTTTTGATTGCTCATAAAAAACTCCTTTTCATTGTTTTTTAATTTTTCAGATAACTACTCTCAAAAAAATAACTTAATTACCTTTCATCGTTATTTAAGCGTTTACACTTTAGCTAACTAAATTATAATGCTTTGAAATACAGAAGGCTCTAGATAATCATTCGAACTATTAGCACAATGTTGCTATTGTAAAGTGAATACCTGTTCATAAAAAAGAAGGAAACCTTTTTAAGGTCTCAGATTGTCGAGAAAGGGTATTTTTCTCGGCAATTTTTTATTCTCAGCATTTAATTATTCATTGTACCTGCTAATGGGACTGTTGATTTCCGCTCCAGGCATTCCGCTTTCCGCGGGCGGTCCGGGGAGCCTCCTCGGCGCTAGCGCCTGCGGGGTCTCCCCAGCCCCGTCCTCCCGCAGGAGTCTGCGTGCCTTCCGCGGAAATCAACAGGGAGGTAATCAACCTAAAGAATTGCAACACACTTTTTCTAGCCTTGCTAATTGTGTTGCAATCTTTTTCATATTTTGGCAGGCTGCCGTAAGGAGAGCCTGTTCGTTTGCTTTCTTCAATCCCCGTAACCGGCAATAGCGAAGCCCGTGCAGCTCTTTTGAGTCTGCGAAGCTTCGCTCAATTTTTTCCTTTCTAAATTTATAAAGCATTTTTCCAGATTTAGATAAGCGATTTTCCCTTACCCTTTCCTTGTGCTCTTCCCAAACATGACGTGTCACTACTTTTACCTTATTTTTGGAGCGTGTACATTGGGAAAGAAGTGGGCAGTTTTCACATTTCTTCGAATCAGACTTAAATTCTTTATAACCCTCACAGTTTGTTGTACTGTAGGGTAATTCTTGATTATTAGGACAAACGTATAGATCTCGTTCTTTATCATATGTAAATTTCCATTTTGGGAATAAACCAGTAGTAGGATGAAATCTTCTATGGGCAATTACTCCAAAGATATTTCGGTCAGATAATCCCTTACAAATCGGGTTCGTGAGATAACCGGAATCAAGTGCCACAGCTTCTACCTTAAATCCAAATCGTTGGACCTGACGGTCCAACCGGCCTAGGTAAGGAACAGATTCATGAACATTTCCAGGAGTAACATATACATCGGTAATAATGTTAAATTTCATATCAGTAGTCCGGTGATCGAGATAACAAAACATTTCCTGCTTATTTTCACGAGACATAAATCCACATTCAGGATCAGTGGTACTAACCCGAATTTCTTTAGTTTCCTTCACTTCTTCCCTTTCCTTTAACTGCTTTTTTCCGTGAGCTAATCTGTCCTCTTCTACGGCTTTATTCAATTCATCAAAATATTCACGAGTCTCTACTTCAATTTCTTGTTTTGTGAATTTATGTTTATTAGCGTTAGCCTTTAAATGAGTAGAATCCGAAAATAAGACACGACCACCTACCATTTTGTGATTCATTGCCTGGAGAACAATCTCATCAAATATTTCCTGAAAGATATCGGTACCTTTAAAACGATGTTGGCGATTCCAACTAATCGTTGAGTGGTGTGGAACAGGGTCCTTAAATTTCAGGCCTAAAAACCAGCGGTAGGCAACATTCATTTCAATTTCTCTTTGTAATTGTCGCTCGGATCGGATGCCATATATATACCAATAAACATCATTTTAAATAGAATAGTGGGATCGGAAGGGCGTCCGTTATCATCACTATAATAAGGACGTACCTTTTCAAGAAGGAATGAAAGATCAATATATTTATCGATTAAACGAAGAAGGTGATTGTCAGGAACCAATTCATCAATAGAAACAAATTCATATTCACTTTGGGTAGATACTCTTGGTTTAAACATAGATTTCACCACTTAATTTTTTATTGTTTGGTTGTGTTAAGAGCAGTGTATTATTGATTTTACAGCTCTGTTGATTTGCGCGGAAGGCACGCAGACTCCTGCGGGAGTACGGGGCAGGGGAGACCCCGCAGGCGCTTCAGCGCCGAGGAGGCTCCCCGGCACGCCCGCGGAAAGCGAAGTGCCTGGAGCGCAAATCAACAGACATGTTGCAAAGCCTATATATTAATAATATTATAATAAATTAACGCGGTGAATGGTTAAAGTTATTGTAGAAAATAAGAGGCTGTCGAAAGTTTCTCGACAGCCTGAAACCTTTTTAAGGTCTCCCTCTTTATCAACCGTTCTTAGTGACCGTGTGCTGCATTTTTTTATACCGCTTCTGTCTCAATCTCTGACTCTATTTTTACTGATGTTCTAGTAATTGCACTGACCGCGAACATGAAAACAATGTTAACGACAAGGGCTGCTATACCGATATCAAGATCTTTTATGAACTGAGGGGCTTTCGGAAAGAACGTCCCCATAGTTGAACTGGTGATCGTTACATAAGCAACCATGATAACACCGGTTATGATTCCTGCAGCTGCGCCTGTTTTGTTCACAGGGTTTTTCTTCCATAAGCTGCAAAGCAGTGGAGGGAATAATTGCAGCACAAAGCTGTAAGCCATGATCAGCAAGGCAATAATACTGTTTCCGCCGAAAAAAGTGAAAAATAAAGCGATTAGCGCCACAATAGGGACACAAATACGCGTGTATCGTCCAATTTGCTCATCGGTGGTATTCGGTTTGATCGCCTTATAAATATTTTTCGATAAAATCGTCGAGGCTGTTAGTAATAACATCGAACACGGAACAAGTGCGGTTAAGATACCGGCGGCTCCTATGACTCCGACCACCCACGGATCGAACGTTGCTTTTGCGATTTTAAAGAGAGCTAAATCTGTATCTGTTCCTTGTAAATTTGGAATTTGTAAAAGGGCTGTGAAGCCAATGAATAAAATGAATACTAAAATGATTTGGTAAAGCGGCAAAATAGCAGCATTCTGGCGCAGTGTCCGTTCATTTTTAGATGATAAGCTTGCACCGAAGCATTGAGGCCACATATATTGCCCTAATCCGATCGTTAAACATGTCGAAATATACCAGGATATGCTGTATCCTTCTTTAGGAATTAATAAAAACTCCGGCTTTGCCGTATCCAATGTTTCAAACATCGGCTTTATTCCGCCGTAGTAGTGATACGGCAAATAAATACCTAAAAAAAGAATTACAACGAGAAGGAGAATGTCTTTTAAAATGGCTGTTGAGGCTGAACCGTGAATACCAGACAATGTCACAAATATTGTGACAGCAACCACCCCAATGCACACCGCTAAATTCGGTGAAATCGCACCATATGAAGTCTCTGATACAATAATTTTAAGTCCTTTTAACTGTAAAACGATATAAGGAATCATTGAAACGACCCCGACAACGGCTACTAATAACCCGAGTGGTTTACTATTATACTTCTTTGCAAAAAAGTCAGATTGAGTAATCACTCGATGCTTTTTGGCATAACGCCAAATGGGAGGCAAAATCCAGAACGGCACAATATAACAGAAGGCGTTGAAGATATAAATGATAGGTCCTCCCATTCGGTAGGATCCGCCGCTTCCTCCTAGAAACACATACGTTGTAAAAATTTCACCGGCCATTAACACAAACATGGTGATAGAACCAAAATTACGGCCGCCTACGGCCCATTCTTCGAGCTGTTGTCCTTTGCGGGCACGGACACCTAAATAGAAAGCAAGAAGAAGAGTAGCTAAGAGAATGAAGATAGCACTATTCATTTAATTCCCTCCTGTCTATCTATTAGAATATTAATAATGTACAAAAATAATGAAGTTAAAACGAGCCAGGCCGTCGCCCAAAAAACAATGAAGGGTAACCCAAATATATACGGCTCGATACGGTTTACAACTGTGAACGCACCAATAATAGGAATTATTGCTAGGATCCAAATTAAAACTTTCACTCAGAAATTCCCCCTCACGAAAAATTAGTATGAATTTTGAGACTTTTTACTCTCTGCCTATTTCGAATTCTATTAGAGTAGAGTATTGGTAATATAAAAACAAGTGAGTTTAGCATCATGTTTGAGAACGCTTTAAATTTTCGAATACAAAAATGAAATGGGTATTACATAAAAGGCCAATTGAGACCTTTTATGTAATACTTAATGCATCAAATGAATCTCTATCAGTCTATCAGCTTTTCACATTTTGAGAAAAAACTAAAGATTTCATCAGGTCTACTACACGGTTTCCTACGTCTGACGTAGTAGAAGTTCCATTCATATCAGGTGTCAAAACTTCATCTTCTACCAAAAGTTGTTCAATCGCATCCAACACTAGTTTTCCGTATGCTTCATAGCCGAAAAAGTCGAGCATTTGGCTAGCGGACCAAATAGCGGCAAGCGGATTGGCTATCTGCTGTCCTGCAATATCAGGAGCTGATCCGTGAATCGGCTCAAACATAGACGGAAAGTCTCTTTCGGGATTAATATTCGCTCCGGCAGCGAGCCCTATCCCGCCAGCAATCGCCGCCCCCAAGTCCGTTAAAATATCGCCGAACAAGTTCGATGTCACAACGACCTCAAAGCGTTTTGGATCTTTAATCATCAGCATCGCCGCCGCGTCGACGAGATAAGAAGCCGTTTCGACTTCAGGATATTCTGCACTCACTTTTTCAAATACCTGGTCCCAGAAAACCATTGAGTAATTAAGGGCGTTTCCTTTAGAAATGCTCGTCAGCGATCTTCCTTCTTTTTTCGCCGTTTCAAACGCGTAACGAATGATTCGCTCTGTGCCTTTACGGGAAAATACACCGTTTTGCAAAACGACTTCGTGTTCCTGCCCTTTAAACAGCCAGTCACCCGCGCCTGAATATTCGCCTTCAGTGTTTTCACGAATGAACAGCATATCGATGTCTTCGCGTTTCACATCCACAAGCGGCAAGTGAGCCCCTTTTAACAGTGTCACAGGCCGAATATTAACATACTGATCAAAATTTTTTCGGATTTTTAATAACAAATCCCACAGTGAAATATGGTCCGGGACACCGGGAAATCCAACTGCTCCCAAATAAATCGCGTCAAAATCTTTCAGCTGTTCAATTCCATCTTCATCCATCATTTTTCCATGTTTCGCATAAAATTCGCATCCCCATGGAAAGTAAGTGAAATTAAATTGGAAACCCGCATCAAGTTCAGCCACTTTTTTTAATACTTTGACACCTTCAGTAATGACTTCAGGACCGATGCCATCTCCAGCAATAACTGCTACTTTAAAAAGTTTCACTATGATCTCCCTCGCTTTTTAGCTTTGGTTCCAAACGACCAATTTCATTTCAGTCATTTCTTCCACTGCGTATTTTATGCCTTCACGGCCTGTACCACTTTCTTTCACACCGCCATATGGCATTTGATCGACACGATAGGTAGGCACGTCATTAATGATTACACCGCCCACATGCAGTTCCTTTGAAGCGTATAAAGCGTTTTTCACATTGTTTGTATAAATGCCTGCCTGTAATCCGAACCGAGAATCATTCACTTGCTCAATCGCTTCTTCAACTGAACTCACTTTGTTTACAACGACAACCGGTGCAAATGCTTCCTGACAAGAAACTTTTAATGAATGGTCCGCATCTGTAATAATTGTTGGCTCAAGAACGCCATCATGAAGTTTGCCGCCCGCAGCTATTGTTGCAGCGCTGCCTTTCGTTTCTTCGATCCAGCCTAGTACACGTTCAGCTTCCCCTTTAGAGATTAAAGCGGAAATATATGTGTCCGGATCAAGAGGGTCACCAATTTTCAGCTTCTTTGCTGCCTCAGTGAACTTGGCAACAAATTCATCATATACATCCTCATGTGCATACACACGCTGCAGAGAAATACATACTTGTCCCTGGTTCGAGAATGCCCCCATGATGCATCGGTCAATAATTTGATCAATGTCAATATCTTTGTCAATAATTAATGCAGAGTTTGAACCAAGTTCAAGCGTCGTCTTTTTCAAGCCCGCTTTATTGCGGATGCCAATTCCGACACTCGGGCTGCCTGTGAATGTTACCATGCTTACGCGGTCATCTTCAACAATCACTTCACCGACTATGCCGCCGGGACCTGTTACTACATTTAATACACCCGCTGGAAGACCTGCTTCTTCAAAAATTTCCGCGATAAAGAGAGCAGACAGTGGAGTTTGCGACGCTGGTTTCAAGACAAGGGTATTGCCCGCCGCTATAGCCGGCCCAACTTTATGAGCAACAAGATTCATCGGGAAGTTAAAAGGTGTGATCGCTCCAATGACACCAATCGGCTCTCTTAACGTGTAACCAATTCGGCCGACGCCGCCAACAGCAGCATCAAAAGGTATCGTTTCTCCGTGGATTCTTTTTGCTTCTTCAGCCGCAAACTTATACGTTTCAATCGTTCTGGCCACTTCCGCTTTTGCGAACATAATTGGTTTAGCTGATTCACGAGAAATAACTTCAGCCGCTTGATCCGCTTTCTCTTTTAATAGCGCCACAACGTTTTCCAAAATCTCCGCCCGCTGATACGCTGGCATTTTTGCCATTATTCCGCGTGCGTTATAGGCAGCAGTAATGGCCTGTACAGTCAGTTCTTTATCCGCCATCGCAATTTGAGCGATTTCTTCCCCAGAATAAGGGGAGTATAATGGAGCATATTTCGTTGTTTCAACTTTTTCACCATTGATCATGAGAAACTGCTTCGCCACTTTTACTTCATTCGCTAAATTACTCATTGAGGGCCTCCAATACCATTTCATGAAATTGTACAATTGCTTTTTCTGAAGACGAATATCTTCCTTTGTTAAATGCACGTGAGCGGAAACCGATTTGTTCTAACTCTACAAGTTCCACATCTTCCAAGCGAACTTGTTCAGCAAAAGCAACTAAGTCTTTTTCTTCTTGCGTCAAATTTTCGTTACGGAAATAATAAGTGTACACAATCTTAGTTGTTTCATGATCAATCGGCACTAATTGAATTGACGCCATGTTCCCAGGACCTGGGTAAATTGTTAACATTAGGTTTGGCCACAACCAGAAGAAAGATCCGCCTTGCATTTCTGCCTGATTTAAATCAACGGTTCCATAATTTTTATCAGGTTTAACAATTGAGCCTTGAAGTGAATAGTTTTCACATGTAATGATTTGATAATCATCCATGTCAAGTGCTGCAACGAAGCCTGGATGAGCTACATGACAGTGGTCGCACTCTAAATAATTATCAATAAACGCTTTCCAGTTCGCTTTAATCACCCGTGATGTTACGCCCGTTCTTTTTAACTCACTCAAAAATGGGAATTTACTCAAGCGGTCGAAGAAATCGCCGTAAGATTCGCTAAGTGGCTTCGCGTTATCGTCCAAGTTGACAAAAATTAAAGATTCCATGATTTCCATACGAACTGGACGTAAGCAAGCGTCTTGTACACAAGCTTCATCCTCACCTTTAAAGTTCGGTGCTTTGTTTAATTTTCCATCTAACTTAAAAGTCCACCCATGATACATGCATTGTAAAATTTTCTTCTTGCCTGACTCACTTTTTTCAAGCTTTGTGGCACGATGAGGACAAACGTTATAAAAAGCACGGATGACTTCATCCTGGCCACGAGTCACTATAATCGGCTCGTTAGCTACTTCAGTCGTAAAGAAAGCACCTATTTTTTCTAACTGACTGACATGCCCCACGAGCTGCCAAGATTTAGAGAAAACAAGATCTATTTCTTTTTCAAGTACTTTCGGATCTGTGTATTTGTCATAAGTCAATGTTCTTTCAAATGTCCGATTAGATGCATTTTCTACTGTGTTATAAGCCATAATTCATTCTCCTCCGTAAATAAATGATGATTGCCTACATGCTTTGCCGCCTGTCAATTGTATATATGCAATTCGTGTGCCAAGTTTAAAAAACCGTAAGAATACACAAAAAATTTTGATTTTTATTAAAAACGCTTTCATTTTGAGTTATAATTGACTCAATATGGTCAAATTTTTGTCAAAATTAACTCATTACCTTGTGAAAAGAGAGGATCATTCTATGAAAAGTCCTGAGGCAACTGGCAATATTGAGATGACGCTGCAAACTCTTTTAAAAATTCTCGATCATTCCTCCGATGAAATTTTCGTCCTCGACGGCGAAAAGCGGATTCTATATGTTAACCAGGCCTGTGAGCGCCATTATGGGCTGAAGCCGAGTGATGTCATCGGTAAATACAATGTCGAATTATTTGAAAAAGGCTACTGGAAACCGTCGATAGTGCCAGAAGTGTATAAAAGAAAAAAGCCTTGCTACATGAGGCAGCAGACGTATATCGGAGCTGAACTGATGACATCGGCAATTCCCATCTTAAATGACGAGGGGGAAATCGAACTTGTCGTCACCACATCGACCGAATTACAGACATATAAAATGGGGAAAGCGATTGGAACGAGCAATGAGTCAAAAACCACTCATGAGGAGGAAGCTGGCCAGTTCATTACGAACAGCAGCAAAATCAATCGAATCCTGACTTTTTGCGAAAAAGTAGCCCCGACAGATTCCACGATTTTAATCCAGGGAGAATCAGGAACAGGAAAAGGCGTACTCGCCCATTACATCCACTGGATCAGCAAGCGGAAAAGCGGCCCGTTCCTGACGATTAACTGTGCGGCCATTCCGGAAGAGCTGCTCGAATCGGAACTATTCGGCTATTCAAAAGGGGCGTTTACCGGAGCAAACAAAACTGGAAAACCGGGATTGATCGAAGCTGCGAACGGCGGCACGGTTTTTCTTGATGAAATCGGGGAAATGCCACTCGCCCTGCAGGCAAAGCTTTTACAAGTCATCCAGGATAAACAATTCATTCCCATCGGCAGCAGCGAAATGAAAAAAGTCGATATCCGCATCATCGCCGCAACAAACCGGGACTTAATTGAAATGGTCAATAACAAACGATTCCGGGAAGATTTATTTTACCGGCTGAATGTGATCGACATTTACCTGCCGCCGCTGCGTGATCGCAAAGAAGATATCATTCCGCTCACGTACAATTTTTTACATCAATTCAATAAAAAATACCAAGACAACAAAGTTATCTCGGAAGAATGCATGAATATATTAATCCATTATTCGTGGCCGGGAAATGTACGCCAGCTCGAAAATTTGATTGAACGGTTAGTCGTCATTAGCGACTCAATCATCCAGGTGGCCGACTTGCCGGATATGATCACCGACAACGTGGAACAAGTTACCCAGCTTGCTCTCCCCACTTCACTCGATAAAGCGATTGACGAAACGAAGCGGTTACTAATCAGAAGATCTTTCCAAACCTACAAATCGTCAAGGAAAGTCGCGGAAGACCTCGGTATCAGCCAGACGAAAGCCTCGAAACTAATCCGGGAGTACTGCGAGGATTTGATGAAAAACTGAGATTTGAAATAAGCATAGGTTAGCAAAGGCTGACTCAATAAGTTGTACACTGCAACCATTTTGAGTCAACCTTTTTTTGTTTTTTCAAACGTTATTTCTTTACTTTCATGAGTAGGGTTCTGACCCCAACTTTTAATCAAGGATATGCCGATGATTACCCATTCAGTCTACTGCAATATTATTTACTACTACATTCACTTGAAAATCGATGAAGTGAAAACATGGAGATATCATCATTTGTTTTACCTTCCGTAACTAGATCACAAATGATTTTTCCTACAATGCTGGCAAATTTAAAGCCATGTCCTGAAAAACCAGCTGCGATAATGACATTTGAAAGTGAAGGGTGACGGTCAATAATAAAATGCTCATCAGGAGTAAGTGTATAAAGACATGTTTTACCTTTAATCAGGGGACCATTGGCTTTTGGCAGATACTTCTTAATAAAGTTTCGAGCCTCATCCTCATCAGTTGAATTCACACCGTATTCCCGATTGAAACAATCCGGATCTACCTTTTCTCCTCCATCATGTCTTCCGATTTTTACCCCACTTCCATTGATATTTGGAAAGCCATAATAGTGTTCATTTAATAGATCGATCGTGAAAGCCGGAAAATGACTGGCATCATAAAGAAGATCATCACATTCAAACCATGAGACAGTCTTACGTGTCGGCTGAAGAGGAATGTCCAATCCTGTTTCCTCGAGGATTTTTCCTGTCCAAGCTCCTGAACAGATCACCACATAATCAGCAACATATTGCTCGCTATTTGTTTGTACAACGGCACCTTCACCAAACTTTTCAATTTTCTCCACTTTTGTAAATGGCACCAATGTCATCCCATTCGCTAAGCCAAGTCGGCGATAGGCTCGAATACATTCTTCACTAAATAACACTCCTGAATTTTTTTCTAAACATCCTACGGATCCTTCTGGTATCTTGAAGCCTGGCCACCGAACATTTATCTCATCACTTGATAGTATTTCAAGAGGTAAAGAAAATTCTTTTGCACTTTTGACAACTTCCTCGATAAATAAAGAGCCCTCTGCACCGACACACAATACTCCTGTAGGAGAAAACAAATCCATTCCTGATTCTTGTTCTAATTCACGCCATAATGCTTGAGCGCGGAGCGCAAGCGGAACATATTTCCTTCCTTCTCCATAGGCATGACGAATGATTCTAGTATCCCCATGGTGGCTGCCCAAGCTATGGGGGGGATCATTCGAATCTAGTAATAATGTCCTTTTTCCAAGCTTCGATAAATAATACCCTGCAGCCATGCCCATAGACCCTGCGCCTACAATAATCACATCATAGTGGTCCATCAAACGATCACGCATCCTTCCATACACCTTTTTAAGTATGAAATAATAATATCAGAAATTTCTTTCTTAATAGAAGAAACTCGGTCTTTTTAATCTCCAGAAGGGCTTACTATCTACCTATTAGTTGTTGGAACACTCCTGCAAATTTTAGTCTTAAAGTCCTTCAACTTCTTTAAGGGACTACAATGTGAGTGAATTCAACAGGCCATGTTGTCGAAAATCTACATGCCTCGTCTATTTTTGTCTCCTTTTATCTTCTTTTATCTTCTTTTATCGAATCTAATCCATATCAGTTAATAAATGCTATAATTCATTCAACTCTACTAGAATCTACGTTTACTGAATTTTACTAAATTTTACTGAAATTTTATAAGGAGTAATCGGCAATGAGACTAGAACAATATGAAGCTGCTATTAAAGAGAAAAAAAATGAAATGATTAAATTAGGAATGTCAAAAGGACTCCAAAATGAAGAAACCATCTATTGCAGCCAAGAACTAGACAAACTGCTTAACGAATATAATAGGTTATTATTAGACGATAAACATTCTAACCCCCTAAATCCTTATGTTGACCTTTTCACAATATTTACAACACACGTACATAGGATTTTATCGATTCCTTACGGATCTTTCTTTATTTAATTGCAATAGTCGTATACCTCAATTTAAGTCCTTCGAGAACCATTTCTAAATGTGTTTGAATTCGTTCATATTTTAGAGAGAATGCATCCATGCATTCTCTCTCTTTTTTGTCTTTTTTCTTGGAATAAAGGGAAAAAGCAACGTAGGAAGGCTCTACCTGACCGAAACCGTTCAAAGAAGGATGAGAGGGTCACGTAGCAGGGGTCTACGTGACCGGAACCGTTAAAAGAATCAAGAGCTTTTAAGTGCCCTCCCAATAAAAAAAGACAAAGAGCAGCTTGCTCTCGTCTTTAGCTAAATATAAAACCTAAAAGTTCCTAGAACAAAATCAATCTTCTTTCTTCCCCTCAGAACAATCCGTACACATTCCATACCATGTTTTAACGCCTTCTGGGCTATCAACTATGTCAATCACTTCTCCACATACCTGACATATGATGGTACCTTGTTTTACTATTAATTGCTCAACCATAATGTTTGCCCCCTTAACTTTTGTTTGATAAAAACATTTTTGGTAACCATTAAAATAATCCTGATCTAATGGCTATTTCCTAGTGCAACAGCGTTTCTAGTAATCTATATTTATCCTGCTTATCAGCCCGTTCGGCATGGACATATTCAAGTTCTCTATGGATGATTTTATTTTCTTTCATTCCTACAGTATGACCTGAGTGACCATTCACCAACAGTTCTACGGCCGTAACTCCCATTTTGGTTGCTAATACCCGATCAAATGCTGATGGGTTTCCGCCTCTTTGTATGAAACCCAATACAGTAGTTCTTACACTAATGTTTAACTTCTCTTCAATATAGCGTTGTAATTCCTGTAAATCATACATTCTTTCTGTTATGATGACGAGGTTATCCTTTTTCCCACTACTAATTCTTGAACTTAGTTTTGAACACATGGTATCAAAATCAAGTTTTCTTTCTGGAGTGGAGATGATTTCTCCACCGCCTGCTAAAGCTGAATATAAGGCTAAATCACCACAATATCTTCCCATCACTTCGACAATGGTTGTTTTATCATGGGAAAAATCTGTATCTTTAATTTTACCAATACACTCCAATACGGTATTTAAAGTAGTATCAAATCCGATGGAATAATCTGTATACGCCATATCATTATCAATCGTTCCAGGTATACCGATCACGTTAATACCTAGTTCATGTAATTTTTCGGCTCCTTTTAAAGATCCTTCCCCACCTATTACAACCAAAGAATTTATATCAAAGTTTTTTAACACCTTAAGAGCCTTTTTCCTTCCTGCTTCTTCCATGAATTCTGAGGATCTCGACGTTTTTAATATCGTTCCGCCTCTATCAGCAATATTTTCTACATCTGATGAAGTTAATCGATGAATTTCACCATCAATTAAACCTTGATATCCACACTGTATACCCATTACATCGATATGATAATAATTTGCTGCTTTTACGACTGCTCTAATAGCGGCATTCATTCCTGGGGCATCTCCACCACTTGTTAAGACCCCTAGTTTATTCATTATCAATACACCTCTTACACAATAAGAATTTTAATAGGTTAGAAGGAAATTCCAGCAGCCAGATAAACATAACCGCCGGAATTTATTTAAGGTAGAATCATGGAATGATCAAATTTTTGTTTTAACTAGATTTTTTTAGACTTAGGTCATTCTTATTTAGAGCCCTTCCTGACTGTTTCACCAAGAAAACAACAATACAGGAGCTAATGATCATGCTGACACCTAAGAAAATCATCGCTGATTAAAGGATCCTGTTGTATCCTTAATATATCCCACAATATATGGTCCAAAGAATCCACCAAGATTTCCTACACTGTTGATGAGTGCAATTGCCCCTGCGGCAGCGGCCTCCGTTAAGAAAGATGGCGGAATGGACCAGAATGGAGAGTAGGCACCAAATGCTCCACATAAGGCGATTGTTAGGAAAACAAAGGATAATACAATACTGGTATTTGCAACTAAGCTGCTAATAACCATTGCAACGGCACTTGTTGTTAAACATGCCGCAACATGCCAACGTCTCTCGTTCTTCTTGTCGGAATGGTTACCAACTAGAATCATCGTCACCATGGCACAAACATACATTAGCCCTAAAACCCAACCCATAGATTGGGTACTTAGTGATGTTGTCTCCGTTAATCCTTGAGAAATGGTTGGTAAAAACATGACAATTCCGTAATAACCAATCATCCAGCAAAAATACCCTACCGATAAGATGAGAACGTCACGATCCTTTAAAGCTTGCCAGAAAGTGTAGTGTTTTACTTTCTGTTTTTCAAGTTTCTCTTTTGTTGTAACATCAATTAACCATTTTTTCTCGTCGTTGTTCAACCATTTTACATCTTCAATTTTATCATCAAGATAGTAGAAACATACCACACCTAAGATGACTGCTGGAATCGCTTCCATAATAAACAGCCATTGCCAGCCAGCCAGACCTAACCAGTCGGCTCCTAGTAAGAAAGTAGAGAGTGGAGCACCTAAGGCATTCGCACCTGGTATCGCCACCATAAACCCTGCAATCGCTTTGGCATGATGTTTTGTTTGATAAAAACCACTTAAATAAAAAACCATACATGGATAAAAACTAGCTTCAGCAACCCCTAAAAGAAACCGTGCTGTATAAAATTGCATCGGAGTTTGTACGAAGGCCATTAAAACGGCAATTATAGCCCATGTCACCATGATTCTACTAATCCATTTTCTAGCTCCAATTTTCGTCATAATGGCGCTGCCTGGTACCTCTAAAAGGAAATAACCAAGGAAAAAGATCCCTGCTCCAAATCCAAAAACCGCATTAGAAAAACCTAAATCTTCGTTCATTTGCAGCGCAGCGAATCCAATATTTACCCTATCAAGTATCGATATTGTAAAACATAGAAATAGAAATGGGATTAATCTTAACGTAACTTTTTTAGTAGTTGAACGCTCTAATTGTAGTAGATCCAAAATAATTCCCCCTTATGTGTTCATGCCTTCCTTTTTACAAGCTTTCATTTAGAGTTTGATGGTCTATCAAATTCCTTTTGACAATGAAGCTACGAATCTCCCAGAAAAGATTTAAAAATTTCGAGAATTAAAAATATCGCAACCCCTTACATAAAACGCTTTCAAAAAATACTTTTTATTCCACTCGGTTTAGCGGAACAAAAGATGGGGTATGTCCGATCGATTCCTCAAATATTTTCCCATAATAACTTTTATCTTACTATACGATAAAGTAAAGACCAAGTAGTATGTAAAGCAATACAGTATAGGATAGATTAGAATTTCAGCAATACTTTTACCACATTTTCTAATTTTTCATCAACCATTTTCATGGCATTCTTGATATCTTCAATGGGCACAACCTTTGAAATGAGCAGAGAGGTATCAAACATATTGGCTGCTATGGCCTCCGCTGCAATCTCGAAATCATCTCTCACATACATATTGGAACCGATTAATTGGATTTCCTTATTTTGAATGTAGGAAATATCAATTTCTGGTTTCTTTCCAAAAAGAGCAACTTCAGAAACCTTTCCGCCCCTTCTAACCATTTTGAAAGAATCATTTAGCACGGATTGGATTCCAACCGCAATAAATACTGTATCTACACCCTCACCATTGGTCTCGTCCAGAATTCTTTGAACTGCATCCTCATGAATCGTATGGATGGGAGAAGTGGCCCCTAATTTTTTGGCAATATCTAAATTAAAATCCACAGCATCTGTTATAAAGATCTTGGTTGCGCCTGAGTTTTTTACTGCTAGCAATAGTCCCAACCCAATTGGACCTGCTCCTAGGATCGCCACTTTATCGCCCAGACCTACTCTAGCCTTTCTAACAGCATGGACACCAACAGCAAGCGGCTCAATCAGGGCTCCCTGTTCAAAGGATACATTATCAGGCAACTTTACGATTGTGTTTTCCGGAACAACAATAAATTCACCAAAGGAACCGATCCATTCCTGTGTACCTAAAACCTTCTTTTCTTTACAAATATGATAATTTCCGGCTTGACAGTGTCTGCAAACTCCACAGCCATAATGGGGCTCAACAGTAACGCGATCCCCCACCGAGACACTTTTTACTTCTGAACCTATTTCGATTACCACACCAGCAACCTCATGTCCTGAGATGACAGGTGGAATTCGAAAAGGATGGGTTCCGTGGTAAGCATGAATTTCCGAACCGCATATTCCAGTTACTTTGACTTGGATCTTGACTTCATTCGCTAGCTTGATATCTGGGATGCCAACCTCTTGTAATTCTACTGAGAATGGTTTATCAATGACTGCTGCTCTCATCATCTTCCCCCTTTTTTAACCGATGAAATTTTTTACACTCCCCCTGCTTCATTCTTGTCATCTTGGTTACTTGTCTACTAAGGTACCTTATATTAGTAATATACTTTTAGTTGAATTGTTTGTCAATAAGATTATTGAAATGAATCTAATGAAAAATAAAAATCCCCCACCATTTTTTAGGTAGGGGATTTAAAGTGTAAGTTTCAATTTACATTCTGTTTATGGGCACGGAACTTTCCCGTTTAATCTTTCCAATATCGATCATATAAGTTTTGCATATGTTTCGTCATAATTTCAACTGCTTCTATTTCGTTGTGATCCTCAATTGCTTTAATAAGTAATTGATGCTCTTTAAAATTAACGTCTCGATAGTCTGGTCGAGTTACGGTTCGGTCTCGAATAAATTTCCACATTTCTTGTTGTTTCATAGCATTACTAATAGCCGCCATAATGTTAATAAATAAATCATTATGAGAGGCCTTTGCAATACTATTATGTAATTTCTCATCTGTTTCTGGTACATATACACCCGCCTTGGTTTCTTCCTCCATCTTTTTGATGGTCGAACGAAGCTCCTCTATGTCATCATCAGTAGCCCTTTCGGCTGCATATCTAACAATCAGAGGCTCGATATTCATCCTTGCTTCAACAATGTCCTCTGGAGTGATGGATTCAAAAAAGATGGCGGATTGAGAATTTTCAGCTACAGTATGATTACTTTTAACAAAAGCACCTTCGCCTTGACGGGAATAAATAACCCCATTCAATTCCAATGCACTAAGGGCCTGTCTAATAGGTGCACGGCTTACACCAAACTGTTCACATAGCTCTCTTTCAGCTGGCAGCTTATCACCTATTTTAAATGAACCTGATTGGATTTCTGAAAGAATTTGATTATAAATTTGCATGTATAATTTTTTGCTAGATACTGGATTAAAATTAATAATAACCACTTCTCTCTATATATTGTTCATTATATTTTAGGTAATTAGATATAAATAATTATATATATATATATTTGAAAGGGCAACCACACTTCATCCTGATATCGGAATCAAGCATTGGTTTAAAGGAAACATTTTTAACAAAATCTGATTATTATTGAAATTTCCTTATTCCTATATAATGCTAATACAGGCATACCAGTTTGGAATGCCTGTAAAGGATAACTATGTAGACTAATCCATGTGCGAACCACCGTTTATATCTACTTCTTCACCAGTAATATAGGATGCTTCTTCTGAAACTAAGAATGCGATGGTTGCTGCAATTTCCTTCGTTTCACCAGGTCTTCCCATAGGGATTCCTGCTACAATTTCCTTTGCCTGATCTTCAGGAAGCGATTTCCATATGTCCGTATTAACAAGTCCTGGTGCTACACAGTTTACTGTAATACCATCCAGTGCAACCTCGCGAGCAAGGTTCTTGGAGAATCCTAATACAGCAGCCTTTGAGGCTGAATAGTGCGGGCCTCCAAATACTCCTCCTCCTCGTTTGGCTGAAACAGAAGAAAGGCTCACGATTCTGCCATACTTTTGTTTTTTCATCGTTTCAAGTACCGATTGGGTGCATAAAAATAATCCAAACATGTTAACATTAAAGACTCTTGTTATGTCCTCAAGTGTCATCTCTTGAACAGTGACTTTTTGTGAAATCCCTGCATTATTGACAAGAATATCAATCCTGCCATAGGTTTGGAGAACCTTTTCAACCATGGCATCATTAGATTCTTTGCTGGTAACATTTAACTCGATCCCTAAAGCTGTTCCACCAGCTTCTGTAATCGCATGAACCGTATCTTGAATTCCGTCCATATTTATATCAGCAACAACAACGGATGCTCCCTGTTTGGCAAGGGTTAAAGCGATCGTACGTCCTATCCCCTTTTTGGATCCGCTGCCAGTAACGATTGCTACTCTATTATTTAATTCAAACATTGTTTACTCCCTCTTCCTGATTTATTATTCCTTACTAAAGCATTTCCTTTGCTGTTCTTACAATATCTTCTATCGTAATTCCGTTAAGCTCTAACAATTTTTCATAGGGTGCAGATTGTCCGAACTGATCTTGAACCCCAATTCTTCTCACAATACCCTTTCCTTCTTCCGCAACTACTTCACACACGGCACTTCCCAGACCATTTAAAATATTATGATCTTCAACCGTAATGATCTTGCCAATCGTTAGACATTCCACGACCGCTTCTCGATCGAGAGGTTTAATCGTATGCATGTCTAATAGCTTAACGGAAATCCCCTCTTTTTCTAATTCCTTTGCTGCTTCTAATGCGAGATAGACGGTATCACCATTCGCAATAATCGCAATATCCTGACCATCCTTGATTTTCTTTGCTTTCCCAATGGTAAACTCTTCATTTTCATCATATAAAATTGGAACGGTATCTCTAGTAAAACGAAGGTAGACCGGACCATATATTTCTGCCGCTTGCTCTACTAATTTTCTAGTAGAATAATAGTCAGCACCCATAATGACTGTCATATTTGGAATCGTTCTTAGCACTCCCATGTCCTCTATACTTTGATGACTTGCACCATCATTAGCTGGCGTAAGTCCCCCATGAGAACAAGCAATTTTTACATTTAAGTTGGGGTAACAAATTTCTTGTCGAATCTGCTCAGCCATTCTTAATGAACCAAATACTGCGTAAGTGCTTACAAAAGGAATTTTGCCAGTTGTCGCTAATCCTGCAGCTAATCCAGCACCATTTTGCTCAGCAATCCCAACATTAACATGCTGATTAGGTAATTGCTTTGCGAATTCTGTCGTCTTACATGACTTGCCAATATCAATATCAACAACATAAATATTTTTATTCTTTTTTCCTAATTTTACAATTTCATCACCGAAGGCTTCTCTGGTAGCTTTTTTCTGGAAAACATCCTTTTCGATAACACTCATTATTTTAACCCCCCAGCAATTTCTTCTATTGCATGAAGATACTCAGCATCATTTGGAGCAACACCATGCCAACCACAAACATCTTCCATAAAGGATACGCCCTTACCTTTTATCGTGTCGCATACGATGCATTTCGGTTTTCCATTTTTTGCTTCTCTTATATCATCTAATGTGTGAACGATCTCTTCCATTGAATGTCCATCAATTCTTCTTGTTTCAAAACCAAAGGCTTGAAACTTTTTTTCTAAATCTTGATTAGGCATAATTTCATCCGTTGTACCATCAATTTGCAATCCATTATCATCAACAAATACAACTAAATTATCTAATTGATACTTAACCGCACTTTGTGCCGCTTCCCATATTTGTCCTTCTTGACACTCTCCATCTCCTACAATAGCGAAAACTCTATAATCCTTTGAATCTCTTTTTCCTCCTAGAGCCATTCCAACTGCACAAGAAAGTCCCTGTCCTAGAGACCCAGTAGAAATATCAATGCCAGGGCACTTTTTCATATCGGGATGACCTTGAAATGGAGAGCCATACTGTCTTAACGTGTAAATGGTTTCGTACGGAACATACCCTCGTAAAGCTAATGCTGAATATTGAATAGGACAAACATGCCCTTTTGATAAAACAAACCGGTCACGGTCTTCCCATTGGGGATTAGCCGGATCAATGTTCATTTCCCTAAAATAAAGTGCCGCTACTACATCAGCTGCTGATAGGGAACCACCTGGATGCCCAGATTTTGCTTCATGAATCATCGTAATAGCCGTTTTTCTAAGCTCAATCGCTTTTTGCTTTAATTCTTCAACACTACAATCTTTCATACCAGCCACCTCATTAAATTTTGACTTACTTTTTTTAGACATTAACTAAACGCATCACAGTATTTCTAAGTTGTCCACTTGTCTACTAAGGTACCTTATGATTTTAGTATACCTCTATTTAACCAATTGTCAATACACATTTTTATAATAACTACATGGCGTATTTTAAAGAAACTCAACATCCTCACAAAAAAACAACCACATGGTAGAATTATCAAGAAACTGAGTGCTTCGATAAATTATATTCATAAAGGAATGAGTTGAAGGAAAAGTTGTCGTTAAATTAGTAGGTGAAATGGAAGAAGGGAAAGAGAATTTGCTTATAAAAAAACTCATACATTATGTCGAAAATATAAAATGGAATTTTAGAACAATTGGAGTTTGAATAATAGAAATAATAGGTACTAGCTGCGAATGTTTATAACCGAGAATGAGAAAACATATCCATTAGATTAGGTAATGAAATAAAACCCCCGGGATGTGAGTCTGGCGAGACGTTTCCCAAGGGCGCTGCAAGTTGGATGATAGTTATTTTTTAAATAACCAGCCTTTTTTGTAAAACCAAAAAATCATTACAATTACAATGATCGCCATAACTCCTAGAGTGATAAAATAGCCGTATTGCCAATGTAACTCTGGCATATGATCAAAATTCATTCCGTACACGCCTACAATAAATGTAAGTGGCATAAAAATGGTTGTTATAACGGTAAGTGTCATCATAATGGAGTTCATGCGATTGGATTGAATGGACATGTAATTCTCCCTCATATCAGAAGTAACGTCTTGATTAGACGCAACCATATCCGTTAACTTCATCAAGTGATCATAAATATCGGAAAAATAATGATGAATTTGCTTTGTTTCCTGAATCCGCTTCGAGTTTATCATCCGATATAACAAATCTCTCATCGGAATGATCGATTTTCGCAACCGAATCAGTTCTCTGCGAATCTCATAAACCTCTTCAATGATTTTTTTGCTGCTGGCTTCCTTCTCTTCATATTCATTTAGTTTATCCTCAATTTGATGCAAAATTGGAAAATAGCAATCCACTAATTCATCAATAATGCTATGTAGAACAAATAACGGTCCAACCTTTTCCATTTCCTTACTTGCAAATAATTTTTGCTTAACCATATCTATCGCCTCATCCTTCTCCTTATGAAAGGACACGACATAGTTTTCTCCTACAAAAACATCTATCTCCTCGCACCTTATTGTTTTACTTAATGAATGTAAAACAAAGAAAAGAACTCCATCATAATAATTCATATTGGGGCGCTGGATAAAATGCAGACAATCCTCAATCGCCAAGGGATGAAAGTGGAAAAATTCACTTAACAACTTCGTTTCCACAATAGTTGGTTCCTCAAAATCCACCCAATAAAATTTAAACCGATCTGACCTTAGATCCTCCAACTTTACTTCTTTTATCAACTGATTATCTTGTGTAATAGCATAGGTAAAAATCATTCATAAACCTCACTTTATTGATTTCAGCCTTTCAAATTTACCAACACTATCTAAACTAATGACCATCCTGTAAATTGTCCATAACAAGGCCTCTTGCAACAACCTTATCATGAAACATTTCTCATTTGTTTATAATTGAGCCGATTTTTCACCTCTAAACTCAATTAAGATAGATATAAGGAACATTTTTCTACTATATATAATTGGAAATGAATATAGGTTTTTGGAAAGCGAGATATTGAAATGGCTGGAGTCCTATCAACCTTCGCAGGAATGGTTAGAGAGTGACTTTATTGATAAAAAAGGACGGACCCTAGAAGAATATGTAACTGAAGCTATCGTCCTCACAACGTTGCGGATCACAAAAGAGAAATTGGTGGGATTCTGTAAAAACGGGATGCCTTTTGAGAGAGTCGGAGAAAAGGATTTTTTTCATATTCAGGATATCCTCGACCATTATCGGAAGGGGTCTGTTGTCATACCCAAAGGAACACCGCCTGCTAGAAGTTCAAAGAAAAAATTTTTACTGCCGTTGTGTCTAAATATACCTAAAGAGGTACCCTTTATTATCGTTGATGGTTCTTACAATTTTAAGCTCATACCTTAAGCAGAGCATATAAAACAGCTGCGTTTGACCATTTAGAGCTAGAAAAATAGTTCCTATAAACTTAAATTAAAAACATAATAATGACATACAAAAAAACTTGGCATGATTAACCAAGTTTTTTTCGGGACTTGTAAATGTAAATTTTTTCTGCCAAAAAGCTAATAATCAACCCGATAACAAGCGGAGTCAACGAACCAGCTGAAATAAAGAAACCATTTGCGTTATCTGTATATTCGTGATGGAACATTAACCATGGAATAGTAAACATATGTCCAACTAGGTAAAGCAGTCCTACCGTAAATACAAATGAACCAAAAGTAACTATAAAGCTCTTTAATTTCATCCGACCACTTCCTAATTAGCTGTTATTGTAAATATTATACATTTTTCAGTCGTAACTATCAATATAACAAACTGGTGGTCAGACCCGCTAAACCTCCCGAGTTGGGGTTTTTTTGGTTGTAATTAAGACTCTTTGTAAGGCTGAAATAGATCTTTTTATCAAGAAATTTTGATTTGTGTATTTTTAGGAGGGTTTTGTGCATTTTTAAACACCTTTTGTGCCATTTTCAGAGGATTTTGTACGAAAATTTATGTGTTTTGTACAATTAGACAATATATGTAAATAATCAACCTGATATTGAACTTAATTTTTCAGAAAATTGATATGACACAGCAAAAAGCTTCTAGTCCACACTAGAAGCTTTTCTACTTTACCGCTTTAACTGAGCGGAGGCAGATCCCCACCTATCAATTAGATGTAATCACAGTTTCCTTCTTGTCTATTGATGTAATAATTACCTTATACGAATCATTCTTTATGATTGCCTTGGTTTCCTTACTCGTTGGAATACTTGAATGGTGTTATTGATAACTTTGGTTTTCGTTAAAGATTAGCCGTATACCCTTTCTAGAGAAACAGCTACATCCCCATTCCTGGAAAACCGCCCATCCCCATTCCTGGTTGACCACCCATTCCCATTCCTGGTGAACCGCTCATTCCCATTCCTGGAAAACCGCCAATCCCCATTCCTGGTTGACCGCCCATTCCCATTCCTGGTGAACCGCTCATTCCCATTCCTGGAAAACCGCCCATCCCCATGCCTGGTTGACCGCCCATTCCCATGCCTGGTGAACCGCTCATCCCCATTCCTGGTTGACCGCCCATTCCCATTCCTGGAAAACCGCCCATCCCCATGCCTGGTTGACCGCTCATTCCCATTCCTGGAAAACCGCCCATCCCCATGCCTGGATGACCGCTCATTCCCATTCCTGGAAAACCGCCCATTCCCATTCCTGGGGAACCGCTCATTCCCATTCCTGGAAAACCGCCCATCCCCATTCCTGGATGACCGCCCATTCCCATTCCTGGGGAACCGCTCATCCCCATTCCTGGAAAACCGCCCATTCCCATTCCTGGGGAACCGCTCATTCCCATTCCTGGAAAACCGCCCATCCCCATTCCTGGATGACCGCCCATTCCCATTCCTGGGGAACCGCTCATCCCCATTCCTGGAAAACCGCCCATTCCTGGGGAACCACTCATTCCCATTCCGGGGAATGACATCATACCTTGTGAACCTAATGCCATGCTTTCACCTACTTTCTTTTGCATACTATGCTAAAAGAAAATAAGGGAGCTTATTTTACCTATAAATTAGGCGAAATACCCACCAATTCTTATGTAAAAAACTAATGGGATGCCTGCCAATGAAGCTGCTGAGCTCTGGATATGACAAAGTGCCCCCCCCCCCTCTTATTCACATAAGGTCGTGTACACCAACCCAAGGATCACATTTATAGACTAGAATAAATTTACCCATCAGCATCCATAAATTCACTACCTAAAATCCACTTTCCATCTTTTAAAAATTATAGTATAATATCATTTTGGAAAAACAGATAAACATCAGGAATTTAGTGAATTTTTATAATGGCATAAAGGAGTAAAATAGATGTCAAAAAATTACTGGCTCACCACAGAGGAAATTCTGGAAAAGAAAAAGCGCAAAAAGAACCTTACTTATAGTTTTATAGCCATAGGAACTATTATACTAAGCGCATTTGTAACAATCCTAGCAAACGGTATCTAACGAGCTAGTAGCAGAGCCTATTCCCATAAATAGGTTTGAATTTAACTTTTTTAATAAAATCTAAACGGTTTATTCATAGTTTGTTCATGATTAAGTAGTAAGATAAATACATGAAGAGGACAACATTTAACTTTTTCTTTTTCATGACCCCCTTATAATATATTTTTTGTAGATCCGGCATCTTGCCGGATATTTTTTTATAAAAAGCTTTAACCAGATTTGATGCCTCATCTAAGTTATTTTCAATTTTTAAAATATTTTTATTTTAATTTTAATGTTATTACAATATAACTTGTTCGCAGTGAATCGAAATAAGCTAAATTCAGTATTTGTTTATTTTCAAGCGGTTACAAATTGCTATTGGAGAACACTTGATATACCAATATTATTTACCTTTTTTCAAATATTTTTACTATTTCATTCCCTGTTCACATGAAAAATCCACTATGTTACTATCAGAATGGGATTGGAATCGTATTATCATTAGAAGATGAAGAATAAGGAATCAAGTCATCATGCCTTCCAAACCATTGTTGGAAAAAAATATTATTTTACGAGGTGTATGATGGAAGCAATCGAATCTGCTCAAAATGAAAACATGGAACTTTTACAGGAAATAGTTACTCTTAAAACGAAACTAAGCGAAATATATAATCAAATAGGTCCAAGCAGTTCCGAATATATTACACTTTCAATCAGACTTAATTTACTTATGAATAAATACTTTGAGGAAAAAACCGTAACTCTAATGAATTAGGACTGGCATGTAACAGACAAAAACCCTCTTACCTACTTTTGTAGATATGGGGGTTTTTGTTTGTTTGAAATTTTCTCTTAACCATGATGACTTTAAATGTATTCATTTTTATTTTTTTCCAATACAAGTCGTATCATTTCAAAAAACAAGAAGTTAAAAAATATCCAGACACCACCATAAACATAACCCCCAACAAAATCACTCGGGAGTTTTTCAGTGGATGCAATATTTGCTATGGTTAACCCCATTAATAAAACTAAAGTAAATAAAGGGCCTAATACTGGCGGTATATTCGTTTTTGGATGGCGAACAAGTAAAAATATGCATGTCCCATAAACAATGATTGTTAAAGTGGAACTTATATCAGGAAAATTATCGGAATGAAATTTTCCTACAAACCCTATTGTTTGTAGATGGGAAAAAATCTGCAGGATGGATTCATGAAACAGCCTAGCTCCTAAAATTGAAACGATGAGAAGAAGATACTCTAGGATCCTGTTCTTTCCTTTTCTCCAAATACGGATGATGGTTATGCCGATCATTGCACCAATAGCATACGGAGATTGAAATACTAGAAACCCTTTCATCCAACTCATATATATAACAGACTTAACCATATATTCAGCTATTTCGTTAAACTGAGTAAACTCATTAAATAAATAGTCTTGAGCCATTCCTAGCATCAAGGTCACCATACCAATTAAAACTAAAGTGAGAAAAGTAAGAAAGATCTCTGTTTTTCTTATGGTTTTTAGTCGATTAATTAACCAAGTTAACAAACTAATAAATAATGACTTAATTTGATTTTTATTAAACCGATAGACTAAATACCCTGCTAGTAATACTGCTATAACAATAATAAAAATCACAAAATATTTACTTGCTGCATGATGGAAAACCTCCCAGCGAGGTCCCAATACTTTTCCTAATGTAATAAAACAGAATCCCCATAAAAATGAACCTATATATGCAGGAATAATAAATTTTCGAAAAGGCATTCTAGAAATCCCCGAAATATAACCAGTGAAATGCCTAATCCCTGGAATGAAATAAGCAAAGACCAGCAATTTACTACCTGAACGTTCAAACCAAACGGATGTTTTTTTATATCTTTCAGGTCCTAGATGGATATATTTTCCGTATTTTTCGATAAGTTTATATCCCCCTGCCTTTCCAATCCAATAGGTTACAGTAATTCCTGCACCGCCTGAAACAAAGACTGTCATGAGAGCCAAAAGGTAATTCATTTTTCCCTGAAATACAAAATACCCGGCGTAGCTCATTAGAAATTCGCCTGAAATAGGCAGGGCCATAAGTTCTAAAAAGATTCCTAAAAATAGAATCAGATAACTGTGCTGTTCAAATAAAGTGATTAAGTATGACATATAAATGCCTCCGTTATTTAAAAAACACTAAAATAAATAATCCATCAACTCTAGTTCTAAATACAATGTAGCACGATAAATGATTTCATTTTCCATCTTAATGAATTATTAATCTTGTATTAAGAGAACAAAAAGGATAATGGATAAAATAAAAAAGCTATTGCCTTTATGAAAAGGTTACTAGCTTTTTTACATCGGATAATAAAATTAAAGTTTTTTAACCCTAATTGGACTCACCATTAAGAGAGCAAGGATTAAAGTGATCCATGCATTGCTATATAAAAATAATCCCATACCAGCCAATGGCAATCCCGCAGCTGGAATAGGTAATCCTTTAAAATACCCAATGGTTGGTTTAACACTAAATTTAGCTAATCTTAATGCCCCCATTGTTGGGAAAAGGATAAATGCCAATGAAGTTAAAATGGATGGCGCTGCTATCGAATGAAATAGAAGTGCAGGAGCAACTCCGAAGCTAACAATATCAGCTAAAGAATCTAATTCTACGCCATATTCACTATTCACTTTTAATTTTCTCGCTATTCTTCCGTCAAGAAGATCTAAAACAGCTGATAAGAAAATAAAAATGGAGGCTAGTTCAAAAAAGCCACTCATATTAGAGGTAATTGAAAGAACACCGCACAATAAATTTCCAATCGTAAATAAATTAGGTATAGCCTTTACCATATGATTTAACAAGGTAGCCCTCCTAACAAAGACAAATCTTCCCCATTTAAGTAGCATTTTCTATATATCCTTCCGTTATTCGAAAAAAACAAGCAAATAAAAACAAAGTGAAGAACAAATTTTCATTTTCCATTTTAATGAAAAATTAATCTTTTATTAAGGGAGCGTACAAGTTTGTTTTGTAAACTTTAAATTGCCCAATTAGATTGCAATACCATTCTTGAATTCACGACAGAAAACGATAAAGTTATTGGGGTTAATTTTATATAAAAGATGGGGGAGGTAAAGCAATGAAAAAATTCGTAGAGGCAACCATGCAAAGAGGCATTCTTATGATTGTGTGTGTTGTCATCATTTTGGGTTGGGGCGGTATATCTGCTTACCAGATGCAAAGAGATTATTTGCCTGGGATTAACAATACGACCCTTTCAGTTAGTATGAGGGTACCAGGATATCAAGCAGCTCAGGTAAAACAGCAAGTGACAGATAATTTATCAAGTGCCGTCAAAACAGTGGATGGTTTATCCAATGTTGAAACCACTTCTTATGACGGTGGATTATTTATGAGTTTGTATTTTCCAATGAATACAGACATGAAGCAAGCAGAAGATCAAGTAAACAAAGCCTTGGCAAATGCAGATCTTCCGTCAACTATTACGAGCACTCCTTCGATAACAAGATTAACAACTAGTTCATTCCCAATTTTGACATACAGTTTAACAAGCTCAACATTGGATGAACAAACACTACGTTCCACTGCAACACAGGAAATTGTTAAACAATTAAAATCTGTCCCTGGTGTAGCGGAGGTATCCGCAATTGGGGGAGCAAAAGATGGATATGTATTAACTGTCCGCATGAAAGACCTAGTGAAAAACGGATTAACATTGGATGATGTGAATAAATCGTTTGCTTTGGCTGTTCCATCCATGCCACAGGGGAATATTGTAAACAACCAATTATCAATCCCAGTATCTTTTGATGGGTTACCATTAACTGAGCAGCAAATGGAAAACGCAACGATTAAGAATAAGGAAGGGAAAATAATTCCTGTTTCATCATTTGGTACCATAACGCATTCCTTAAATGACGTTAAAACCGTCTCCAGAACAAATGGAACGCCAAGTGTTACTTTAAATGTAATCAAAACACCATCAGCAAATATCACAGATGTTGCAGATCAAGTAAAGGACCGTGTTTCACATCTTCACTTGGATACGGTAAATCCAAAAGATGTTTCTTTCCAAGTTTTACTTGACCGTGAAAAAGAATTAAACAGCTCTCTTTTCGGATTAGTTAGAGAAGGCCTACTTGGCTGCCTATTCTCAATGATTTGTGTGTTCTTCTTTTTCCGAAATGTAAGATCCACATTTTTAATTGCGATTTCGCTGCCAATTTCATTGTTAGCCACAACTGCTTTCTTAAAGTCAATGGGTATCACATTAAACATTTTAACGGTTTCAGGTTTGATTGTAGCTATGGGTCGTATTGTAGATGATTCGATTGTTATTTTAGACAACATGTATCGAAAACGGGAAGAATCGAAAGATATATCCTTACTTTCCATTCTTGCATCATCAGTGGTTGAAATGATTCCTGCGATATTGGGTTCTACGTTAACGACCATTGCTGTTTATATTCCGATCGCCTTTGTTGGGGGAGTAATCAGTGCATCGTATAGCGGATTTGCTTGGTCCGTTGTGATTGCACTCGTCATATCTTTCTTTGTAGCAATGCTTGTCATCCCTGCTCTTGCTTTTATGGGATGGAAAGGTGGAAATTCTACAAAACAAACGGTCAAACTAGATTCGACAATGAAACCACTATTACAATCTGCTTTTAAACATAAAAAAGCGATGATTATTGTTTCGATCTTAGTCTTTTTAGGTGCAGGCATCTATTCTGCATTTCTTCCAGTAAGTTTATTGCCTAGTGGAAAAATTGGACAAATTGCCATCAAGGCTGAATTACCTAAAGGAAGCACGTTAATTCAAGTAGATTCTGAAGTACAAAAAATCGAAAAAGCATTAAAGGAAAATCCAAAAGTCGATGCTTATTCAGCAAATTTTGGTTCGACGATGACACCACAAAGTGATGACGTGTTTGACCAAGGTGGAGGTTTTATCACCTATCCAAATGTCGCAAATTTATCTGTTGTGTTGAAAAACGACAAGGATGCGGATTCTGTGATTAAACAATTACAAACTTTGCTTCCAACGATATCTAAAAATGTTATTTATACCGTAACAAGCCAGAACATTTCTGGTGATGATTCACAAATGCGTATCTTATTTACAGGTCCAAACCAAGCAACATTGGATCAAGTAGCTCAAGAAGCAAGAACGAACTTATCAAAAATTGTGAACCTAAGTGTAGATGGAAAAGTGGATTTAACAAATGGTTCACCAAAATACAAAGTTACATTTGACCAAAAAGCAATTCATGATAAAGGTATAAAAATTACTGACATTCTAACGGTCATTAATCGTTATATGTCTTCATCTAAAGATGCAACGATTACGGTTGACCATAAAGCACTTCCTGTGGATCAATATTTAGATCAGATTGCAACAGGAACAAATTCAACTATAACGTTAAATGCTTCTGCGGATGATGTTTTAGCATCTCTTGCTTCTGAAACTTTTAAAGGAACAAATGGCGAAATGGTTCGTTTTGATCAGTTAGGTAAAGTTTCAAAGGATACCTCTCCTTCTACTATTAGCGAAAGAGATGGTCAACCATTCTCCCTTGTGACAGCACAGATTACATCAAATGATATTAGTAAAGTGTCAAGCCAAGCAGACAAGGCTCTAAGCAGCATGAAACTTCCTAAAGATGTAACGTATTCATTGGGAGGAATCACTGAACAAGTAAAACAAATGATTTTCGATATGTCTGTTGCCGTTGCATTTTCTATCCTTTTAGTATTACTTATTACCTCTTCTATCTTCAAAGGATGGAGAGCACCATTATCAGTACTTTTAAGCATCCCACTTGCTTTAAGTGGTGTCGTAATAGCATTAATTCTATTCAACGGAGAATGGAATTTAGCAGCATTAATTGGTATTCTGATGCTTACTGGTATTGTAGTAACAAATGGTATTGTGTTAATTGATAAAATTGAAAAAAATAGAAAAGAAGGCATGCTGGTTAAAGAAGCGGTTTTAAGTGGAAGTCTTTCTAGGATCAGACCGATTTTAATGACAGCAGCCGCAACAGTTCTTACTTTGTTACCACTTGCCTTTTCTCATAATGCAGATACCGTAATTTCTCAAACTCTCGGCATTGTCGTAATTGGCGGTATGGTAACATCGACAATCAACAGCTTTATTATCATCCCAATCATTTACGAGTGGTTGCATAAAAAAGCAGGAATCAAAAACATTAACGCAACAAAAGTGAAAAGTATCAGCTAAAAAATCTTTTAAGTACAGTGAAGATGTCCATCAAGCATCACTAACACTTGAGTCTCCTCAATTATTAATAAAGCGAGCAATGCCAATCATTAATGGAATGGGGAGAATCAGTACCTAGAAGCCAAGGGACGGGAGAAACAAATGACAAATAGCACCGCATTTTGCGGTGCTATTTTAGTTTTACGATAGAAAACGGAATCCAAAAAATTCTGTCTCTTTTACTAACAAACTTACTCCCAATCAAGATTGACCTACTTCTGACTCCAATCTCTCAAGAATCCTTCTTTTTCGGTAAAGCATAATCCCTGTCTCCGCTAGGTCATTAATCATTGACCTGTTTGTAAATGCACCAAAAATCATCCCAGCAATAGGTACCATTTGAAACAGCTTCTTCCACCCAAACTGGTCTCTGTATGTATAAACAACCTCACGCCAGCCTTGCAGCTGCGACATCATTTCGCCTGAACCGCTTCCTTGTTGATAATAGCTGGAAAGCTCATTCAGAATCGCACGTTTGCCGACAATATCAGCTGAGGAAAACTGCAGGCATTTAATTATAAAAATTCGTTCGCTTTTTTCGTTAGGATCATATCCATGAATGATAGCAATTTCCTGCAGCGTTTTTAATGAAATGCCCATTAAAGCCGGAACATCGATCGCAAGAGTAAAAATCCCGCCGATTCCGGTGCTCGCCCCTTGGATCGTCGCAAACTTCTTTCGTTGACCAGTCAGCTCTTCGCTTATCTTATTCATGGCATTTAAAGGGATCTCCTGGATATCAGCTATTTGGTTAATCGGCTTACCTGTCTCTTTTTCAATTTTATCAAATAGTTTATCTTCTTTAATTAAATAGCTGCCGCCCGTCTGAATATAGTTACCGACCTCTTCTAGTAATTTCCCCACTTTATTGTGGATGAATTGAGGAGTGATTTTATCGAGAATCTTAAATGGCAATCGTCCCAGGCGATCCCAAATCCACAAATCGCTTTGGCCATTTTCCCACTTCTCAATAACAGTTAGCTCTTTCAATAATTCATCTCTTGTTTCCATTTATTATGAGTCACCCTCGTTTGTTTATTTTCTACAGAATTACCCTTATTCTCATTAATAAAACATACGTATGATAAATGGAAAGGTTTCATGGTTTGTGGTTTGGCAGGTTGTTCGGAGAATGACTAGGCATGGAATCAAAAAAAGACAGCGAGTTATTGCTCGCTATCTCCCTTCCATGACTATTTCTTTTCTAACACATTAATAAATTCCCGTAGATAGTCAGGCAGATCCGGTGGACGACGACTGGACACCAGATGACCGTCCGTTACAACGGGTTCGTCATACCAAATCGCGCCTGCATTTTCCATATCATCTTTGATACCAGGAGTACTGGTTACTTTTTTTCCATCAAGGATTTTTGCAGAAACTAGTACCCAGCCTGCGTGGCAGATTTGTCCGATTGGTTTTTCATCCGCATTCATCTGCTGAAGCAGAGAAAGGACTTCAGGGAAGCGCCGGATTTTATCTGGTGCCCATCCTCCTGGAACTAAGATTGCATCATAGTCTTTAGCGCTAACCTCACCATAGGCAAAATCAGAGATCGCAGGTACGCCGTATTTACCAATATATTTTTCCTTTGCATTTTCTCCGGCAAGATGGACGACAGCCCCCTCTTCCTGAAGTCTGAGAATCGGGTACCATAACTCTAAATCTTCAAAATCATTATGAACGAGACTAATTACTTTCTTTCCTTCTAATCGCATGGGTTCATGTTCCTTTCAAATGAGGGAGTGTTAGTGCTTGTAATCGGATCATTCAATAGCTTCATATTTCTTTTGATTATACAGGGATATGTCCTTTGCACCAAATATCTCACTTTGTGGGATAAAAAAGTAACCACCCAATCCAGATGGATGAGCGGTTACTTTTTTGCTTTTTATCGGTGATAATAACGTTCTTCTGGTTGTCGTTATTTCCTCTATGGTAAGGTCGGATCAATTTCTTTCCAGAACTGGTCGGCAACAACTTGATAGCCTGCTAGACTTAGATGAATGTCAAATGGATTTGGAAGATACAATGGATAGTTTGATGCAATCACATTGTAAGTCGGCACATACGTATCCTGATTGGCTTTAGATAGTGTGTCGATTTTACTATTAAACGCAAACAACAATGGCAGCAGCCCGGCCTGTTGCTCCGCAGGCAAATAAGGGAAGGTATTGTAATAACCCATGACATAAACCTTCGCATGGCGGTTTAAATTATCAATCGTTTGTAAAATGATTTGTAAATTTAGAGATGCACGGGCAATTGCAGCTGGCGCAGTTTTACCAGTCGGATCGGCCTTTAGAGCCCCGAGAAGGTCATTTCCCCCAATATCAATGGTAATGTACTCAGCTTCTTTAATTCCCGCCCTTACCTCTTTGTTAGAAAGGACATCTTTCAACAATTGGGCTGAAGTATAGCCAGGGACCGCATAATTATCGTAATCAACTTTGTAATTTTCTTTCTCAAAATCTTGTGAAATATAGTCAGGATATCCTACATCACCTGGACCAAAGGGCGTATATCCTACTGCGAGGGAATCCCCTAGGGCCACATAATCAATGACCGGTTTTTGAGGACTTTTTGCGGCGTTTGCAGGGCCTTTTGCAAAAGCGTTAACGGGTAAGGACATAAGTAAAGCGCCCACCAATACTAAACTCTTGAATTTTTTACTAATTTTCATAACACCTCTCCATTCGTTATAAAGTACATTACTATTTTAACAAAGAGGTGTTGCGTTCGTAATTAAGAATGTTTAGTCAAAAATCTACAAATCTAATCTTTTATTTTTATTTTTGAAGAAAGTCATCATCTCACGATCCCCGGGAATAAAATTCAGCCCATATTTAAACTTTTCCTACGAAAATGACCTCTTCACCGACAAATTCCGTTCAGAATTTGTCAATTTTTTTGTATAAAAATATATTTATAGTATCAAATCGTTTACCCGTAGCGAGCTTCCTCTTAATTAGGGTAGGAACATTTTGTAAATGGTGCCTGACACCACAGCCTTAGTTTTTATAATACTTTCGCCTGGAAATGAATAAACATGTACAAGCGAAAGGGGATAAACATGGACAATCATGGCTTCTTTAATTTTGTACTCTATAAGTTATTAACTATTACGCTAGAGTTCATCTCCCTTTATCTCCTGATCCTATGGTCTGAATGGTTTGCGGAGAAAAAAGGCTATAACCTATTTGAAAGAGCGTGGTTAATCACCCTAATCTCCATGCCAATCTTAACTTTGATCCTTTGGACGATTATAATCGGAAGATTCCATTTGTTTTAATAAGTGGCAGAAGGAGTTGAAACTTTATGGAAGAAAAAAAAGTGACGTGGTTAGAACTTTTTTATGACTTGCTATTTGTGGCAGCAGTTGCAACTACTACTCATGTTTTACTTCATGTTGAAAAAGGTTATATTTATCCAGAATATCTATTAAAGTTTGCTCTAATGTTTATCCCGATATGGTGGTCTTGGACTGGACAAACAATGTTTATTAATCGGTTTGGACAAGATTTTTTGCATCAACGTATCTTTATAATTCTTCAAATGTTATTTGTCCTTGTTATGACATCCAGCTTATCGGAAGATTTTGATCAATACTATCTCCCTTTTCTTATTGGCTATATTGGAGTAAGGGCACTAACGGCAATTCAATATCTTGTTGTTCAGAATCTAGAAGAAGGGGATAGAAAAACAGCTGCTCGGTTTTTAGGAACATGTTTTGGGATTGGAGTCCTCATCTCATTTCTCTCTATCTTTTTTGATTCATGGATTCGATACGCTGTGTTATATGCAGGAATTATTGTCGATGTTATTGTGCCTGTTTTCGGACGCAGGTATTTGGTAAAAGCCCTGACCAATACGGCTCATTTATTAGAACGATTTGCTTTATTGACATTAATCCTTTTTGGAGAATCGGTCGTCAGCACCCTATTTGTACTACAGCCCCAAAAAGGTGATTGGAATTCGATCTCATTTTCGATTATTTCATTTATCCTTATTATTTCGATGTGGTGGCAATATTTTGATAATGTAGAAAAGAAGGTAGATAAGTCGATTCATGGGGCAGGACAAACTATTATTTACGGACATCTGTTTATTCTAATGTCTTTGAGCATGATTGCAGCATCTATCAAACTGATGTTTTTATCTGAGGTCCATTATTCATTTAGCGTATATTTTGTATTTAGTTCTGTATTGCTCTATTTCATTTCAACTACCATTGTTTTTCATCAATACAGGTATGAACAACACCGTCTGAAAATTTATCATTTAGGGTTGTTTTTAGGGATTTTAGCAGCCTTTTTTATTATTAATTTAATCATGGTAGTTCCAAACATTGTCATAATAGGAGAATTAACTCTATTTTTTATCATCTATGCTAAATTTACAACCACTTAATAAAATACAGACCCGGCTTGAAAAAGTGCTAGTGATTTCAAAAGTTGTTCTTGAAGGCCGGGACGGACAGCTCATTTCATAGATACCAAAAATAAAGCTGCCTGGAATGACCGGCAGCTTTTTAAAGTAGTTATACTAAATAATCAATCAGTTTTACTTTAGGCTGGCCAAAGATTTCAGCTTCAAGCCTACGTCCGGTCGGGGTAGCCGCTAGTCCGCCTTCGGCTGTTTCCCTTAAAGAAGCCGGCATTGACTGTCCAATTGCATACATGGCTCCAATGACTTCGTCACAAGGAATCCTGCTGGTTATCCCGGCAAGGGCCATATCGGCTGCTGTTAAAGCATTCGATGCACCCATTGCATTCCGTTTCACGCAAGGCACTTCAACGAGGCCGGCAACCGGGTCGCAAACAAGACCCAGCATATTTTTCAAGGTGATGGCCATCGCTTCCGCTGATTGCTTTGGCGTACCGCCAGCCATTTCAACGATTGCGGCTGCAGCCATACCTGAAGCTGAACCTACCTCTGCCTGGCAACCGCCTGCAGCCCCTGAAATGGACGCATTGTTTGCAACGACAAATCCAAAAGCCGCTGCCGTAAATAAAAATTCAATCATTTCCTGCCTAGTTGGATTGAGTTTATCCTTTACCGCAAATAATGTACCTGGGACAACCCCAGCCGAACCGGCAGTTGGCGTGGCACAAATGATGCCCATTGCTGCATTGACTTCATTCGTTGCAACCGCCTTGCTCACCGCATCCAACAGCAATGTGCCCGTAAGGGACTTTCCGCTTTGAATATAGTTTTGCAGCAATACTGCATCTCCGCCTGTGAGTCCTGTGCGTGATTTTACTCCATTTAAGCCCCGTTCGATAGCCCGTTCCATTACCGTCAGGTTCTGATCCATTTTGGCAATCACATCCTCACGGGAAAGGCCAGTAACTTCTATTTCCTGCCGAATCATAATTTCGGCTATTTTAACCTGTCGTTGTTCCGCCAGTGAAACAAGTTCAGCTACATTACGAAACATAGGATTTCCCCCTGCTGTCTTCTATTAATTTATGTTCGTGCCCGAAAACACCTATTTATACAACCATACGGATTACACTTATAACGTTATCCAGCTTTTGTACTCCGTTGATCACCTGGTCATCTAGCTTTTCATCGGACTCAATTACCATGATTGCCATGTCGCCTTTATCTTTCCTGGACACTTCCATATGACTGATGTTTATTTTATTTTGCGAAAGAATGGATGTTACAGAGCTGATTACTCCAAAACGGTCATTATGAATGACCAGTATTGCAGGGTCACCCGATAATTTTAGCTTAAACGAATTGATTTCCGTGATTTCAATGGTTCCTCCGCCAATGGAGATGCCGATAATCTCCAACTCTTTATCTTCATCAAAAAGATTAATCTTTACTGTGTTTGGATGTTCTGTAATGGCCTCTTCCTCTTGAAAGATGACCTCCATACCCAATTGTTCCGCTATATCCAATGAGTCGGGTATCCGCTCGTCGAACGTATCAAAATCCAATAAGCCCGCAACAAGAGCCAAGTCTGTTCCATGTCCTTTATACGTTTTTGCAAATGAGCCGTAAAGCGAGAGAACAGCCTTTTTCGGCTGGCCCTCGAATAGGGTTCGGGCAACGCGGCCAATCCGGACTGCACCTGCTGTATGTGAACTGGAAGGCCCAATCATAATTGGACCAATGATTTCAAATGCTGATCGATACTTCATTGTTTTCACCTGAGTCCTATAATTAAGATTCTCTACATAGATGTTCCATTTGTTTTCTTAGCAGGCAGCCATCAAGAAAAATAGGGACAATTTATGAAAACTGTCCCTATTTTTTGATTCTTATATTAACAGCTTCCTTATACCCTTCCGTTTCTCCCACAATCAAACAGTCAGGAGTTTAGATCGCTTTCCTCTCTGTCTGATCCTCTGCTTGAAGATCCGCAGGTACACGTTTGTTAATTCCGAAAGCATAAAAGCTGATGACCACAATAGCCAAGAACACAATACCCGCAATCAGCGATACACGAGTGTCTTCATTGAACCACATACCTACAAGCACCGCTACCAGATAGGCAATTGTCACATAGTTAGTGACAGGCGCAAAAGGCATTTTGAATGGATGAGCCGCCATTTTTGCAGCATGGACTTTCCTGAACTTGATTTGGCTGATCAGAATGACAAACCAAGGAACCATCCCAGGAAGAACACTTGAAGCATAGACGTACACAAACAGTTTTTCAGGTGCAATATAACTTAAAACAACTCCAAAGCCAAGGCCGATTAGTACGCCAATTGTACCGAATAAAGGCACCCCATTACTTGAAACCTTCGCAAACGCTTTTGGAGCTTGTCCATTGACTCCAAGTGTATAAAGCATGCGCCCTGCGCTATAGATACCGCTGTTACAGCCAGACAATGCAGCAGTGATAACCACAAAGTTAATGATTCCAGCTGCAGCAGTAATACCGATTTTTGCAAAAGTTGCTACGAATGGGCTTCCGATCGCATGTAATTGATCCCAAGGATAAACTGTAACAATAACAAAAATTGCGCCAATATAGAAAACGAGGATACGCCAAATAGTACTTTGGATCGCGTTTCTAATTGTTTTCTGTGGATCCTTCGCTTCACCAGCTGTAATACCGATAAGCTCTACACCCTGATAAGCACCAACAACAAGTGATAGGGCAAAGAGGAACCCTTTAAGTCCGCCAGTAAAGAAACCGCCATTTTTCCAGAGGTTTGATAAGCCGATCGCATCTCCTCCGTTGCCAATGCCGAAGAAAATCAGGCCGAAACCTGCAATAATCATCAATACAATCGTAACTACTTTAATCAAAGCAAACCAAAATTCGAATTCACCAAATGATTTTACAGAAATAAAGTTAGCCGCCCCAAGGATAACCATTGCGATTAGGCCTGGAATCCAAGCAGGAAGATTGGGAAACCAATAATGCATATAAGTACCGATTGCGATAACTTCCGCCATACCGACAACTACCCACTGGAACCAGTTACTCCAGGCAGTCATATATCCCGCTATTGGATGGATATACTTATAGCCAAATGTTGCGAATGAACCTGTACTTGGTTCCAAATAGAGCATTTCGCCCATGGCGCGCATAATCAAATATAGAAATATTCCTGTAATTCCATAAGCGAGCATTACGGATGGACCCGTCCAGCCTATCGTGCTGGAAGACCCCATAAATAGACCTACACCAATCGTTCCGCCCAACGCAATCATCTGAATATGGCGTGAACTTAAACCCCTACTCAATTCCTTGTTTGCCATTTAAATTTCCCCCTCTTTATTGTCAAATTTCTAATATACATGAAATAGTCCATCCGGAAAATACATTTGTCTTTTTTTCGCAGATGAATTATAATAGTTTTTATAGAAGAGAGCGCTTTCCTTTACCCCAGATTTCATAAAATAGTTTTGGGAAAGAAAGGTAATAATTAATAGGCTAGTGCAAGCTCCCTAAAGGGAATGCCTAATTTCTCTGATAGGTTTTCCAACATATCTTTTGTCATACGGTCCAGGTTATATTGAGGATTGAAATCCCATTCCTCGCGTGCAGCAGATACATCAAGGCTATTTGGCCATGAGTCTGCGATGCCTTGGCGTACAGGGTCAACATTGTATGAGATTTCGAATTCAGGAATGAATTTTCTAATGGATGCAGCAATTTGTTCCGGCTCAAAGCTCATGGCTGTGATGTTAAATGCATTGCGGTGCTTCAATCTTGAAGGATCAGCCTCCATCAATTGAATGATAGCATCGATCGCATCAGGCATATACATCATATCCATATAGGTTCCTTTGCCAATGAATGATACATATTTCTTATTCTTAAGTGCTTCATAGTAAATATCTACTGCGTAGTCGGTTGTTCCCCCGCCTGGAAGAGTCTTGTATGAAATCAGTCCAGGGAACCTTACTCCGCGTACGTCTACACCGTATTTTGTAAAATAGTAGTCGCAAAGCAATTCACCGGATACCTTTGTGACGCCATACATAGTAGCTGGCCTTTGTACCGTATCCTGTGGTGTCATTTCTGCCGGTGTTCCTGGTCCGAAAGCAGCGATGGAGCTCGGTATAAAGAGTTTCAGGTTTAGCTCACGTGAAACTTCAAGGGCGTTCATCAGGCCACCCATATTCAGGTCCCATGCGAATTTTGGTTTTGCTTCTCCTACTGCCGACAAAAGGGCTGCAAGATGCATGAGGGTATCAACTTCATACTTTTTGCAAAGGCCTAGCATTGCTTCGTAATCCATAACATCAAGTATTTCAAATGTACCACCCTCGATGACTGGATTGCCTTCGATATGGCGAATATCTGTTGCAACAACGTTTTCTGTTCCGTACATTACTCTGAGACGGTGTGTCAATTCCGAACCGATTTGGCCGAGACAGCCAGTAATAAGAATTTTTTTCATATGACGGGACCTCCTGAGGTTTATTTACCCTTATTTTACTGAAGCAAGAACAATTTTATCCTTGGTGAAATTGTAAACGTTTAAATAATAGACAATTCTTTACCTATTTTTCCATAGACTGCCAAAACCTCATCAAGCATTTCCTTGGTATGCGCAGCAGTAGGCATATTCCTGACTCTGCCTGTACCTCTAGGAACTGTTGGGAAGGTGATTGATTTTGCATAAACGCCTTCTTCCATCAGCCTGCGCGAAAATAATTGGGTCAGATCTTCTTTTCCTATGATGCATGGGGTAATTGGTGTTTCGGAATGTCCAATTTCGAAACCAAGGTTCTTTAAGCCTTCTTTTAGGTATCTTCCGTTTTCCCAAAGCTTTTCAACTTTTTCTGTCGATTCGGTCATGATATTGATAGCTTCGATACAGGCGGCAGCATCTCCTGGAGTCAATGAGGTTGAAAACAGGAATGGACGTGCACGGACTTTCAGCCAGTCAATTAGCTGCTCTGTACCTGCTACATATCCGCCTACGACGCCAATCGCTTTTGAAAGGGTCCCAATCTGTAAGTCAATTCGGTCTGAGAGGCCAAAATGCTTAACCGTACCAGCACCGTTACCCATTACACCAGAACCATGGGCATCATCTACATACGTGATTAACCCAAACTCATCAGCAATTTCGACGATTTCCGGAAGCTTTGCTACATCACCGTCCATTGAAAAAACTCCGTCTGTGATGTACATGACTTTTTCGTATAAACCGCTTTCAATTGTCTCTTTCGCTACTCGACGCAAATCGTCCATGTCCTGGTGCTTGACGCGGATAATTTTCGCTCCTGACAATCTGCATCCATCAATTATCGATGCATGGTTCAATTCATCCGAGAGAATGGCATCCTTCTTTGTCATCAGGGCTGAAATAGCACCCATATTGCAATTGAACCCGGATTGGAAGGCAATGGCAGCTTCGGTATGCTTGAACTTGGCAATTGTTTTCTCCAATTCATTATGGATTGTCAATGTACCATTGATTGTACGGACCGCACCGGCCCCCAAACCATATTCCTCGATTGCTTCATGCGCTTTTTGCTTCATTCTTTCATTATTGGCAAGGCCAAGATAGTTATTGGATGACATATTGATTAATGATTTGCCATTGATGGTAACTATAGGGCCGTTTGGTCCTTCTACAGTATCAATGACATTGTAGAGGCCGTTTTCCCGCAACTCGTTCAGTTGGGGTGCTAAGAAATCCTTTAAAACCTTTTTTGCCAAAATAATTCCTCCTTTTAAAATTACCTCACTCAGTTTCTCACATAACATCTGCTCGTGTTGTTTCATTGGGATTTTATTGTTGAAATTTGCAAACGGTTTCAAATTGGTGCAAAAAAACAATTGCCTCACGAAAATTACTCCCGAAATTTTTCAATCCTACTTTTGAACGCAAGATGTTATGCTATGGAATTGGAAGTGGAATAATAAGCTGGTTTAGTTGATCCCCTGATCACCCGTATTAAAAATGCATAGATTCATATATTTCAATGTAATTCTATAATTATGTCGAAAAACTGTCAATACTATTACAAAAAACTAATCATTCAGATTAATGTACTGCTATTAAAGAGACCTAGATGCATAAAGGGTTTTATTTATTAGCTTAGAAATTACTGCTTTTATTTTCCAAAAGAATGTTTCGTTTTCATGCTTTAAAAATAGTCGAGTCATTCTAATCCATTTTATCGATTTTTGTTCTGAAACTTAATCCAATTTATCGTCAATGCGATTTTATTGTTCATTTCGTTTCTTTGAGGATCATACAAAACTACTAAATAATAATAATAATAATAATTGGATTTCACTTATCCCCACTAATATTCGATGATTAGCTTTTTTACAAAAAAATCGAACTGTGCCCATAAATTTATATAGACAATTAACCCATTCCTTCTAACCCACATAAGTTATTATTGAAGTGAAACAGGAGGAGAGGTAGATGGTGATTCATGTGGTCCGGAGCGGTGAAACACTTTGGCAAATTGCTGCTCGCTACAAAGTAAATATGAATGGAATTGTTCAATCAAATGGGCTCCAAAACCCGAACCAGCTGTTAGTTGGGCAATCACTAGTAATACCAGTCCCCGGGACATCACACATCATTAGATCCGGTGATACATTGTGGTCGATTTCACAACAATATGGGGTGGAAATTAACTCGATTATCCAGTCAAATCAACTCACAAATCCGTCTCTTTTATATCCAGGGGCAAAACTCATCATCCCTCCACGGATACACGTGACTCAATCTGGGGAAACATTATGGCAAATTGCGAATCGTTACGGGGTGACAGTCCAAGCGATTATCGATGAAAATCAGATTCAAAATCCAAACCTCATTTATTCCGGTACACGATTAAGAATACCAATCAAGAAACCAACCATCGAAGTCAATGCCTATACCTACCAACCCGATCAAGCAGCGGCTGAAACGGTTAAGGAACTTAGCCATTTGCTCACGTATATCAGTCCATTTGCTTACCTAATCAATGAAAATGGGGATCTCACTCCAGCTCATGATGAGTTAACCCTACAAGCAGCAAAGACCAGTAATGTCACACCGATGATGTCGATTACAAACTTTACTTCAACTGCAGCTGGCTCAAACGTGGCTCATACCCTTCTATCTAGTCCAGAATTACGTGAAAAGGTACTGACAAATATGCTTCGGATTATGGATGAAAAGGGCTATAAAGGAGTAAACATCGATTTTGAAAATGTGTTACCGGCCGATCGCGAAAATTACAATCTATTCCTCCAACTAGCCGTGAACCGTCTTCATCCGCGAGGATATTTTGTCTCAACGGCAGTTGCTCCCAAGCAAAGTGCGACACAAGCGGGTCTACTGTATGAAGCACATGATTATGAAGCACATGGTAGGATTGTAGACTTTGTCGTGTTGATGACCTATGAATGGGGATACCGGCTTGGACCGCCACAGGCGATTTCTCCTATCAACCAAATAAGACGTGTCGTGGAATACGCGCGGACCGTTATGCCGGCAGAAAAAATATTCTTAGGGTTCCAAATTTATGCCCGTGATTGGCTCCTTCCACATGTTAAAGGACAAGAAGCAGAAACATTTAGTACACAAGAAGCGATTGCGCGTGCAGTAAAATACGGGGCATCGATTCAATATGATGACACCACCCAATCACCATTTTTCCGTTACGTCGATGAAAAAGGCCGAGGCCATGAAGTGTGGTTTGAAGATGCCCGCAGCGCCCAAGCCAAGTTCGACTTGGCTAAGGAATTTAATCTCCGCGGAATTAGTTACTGGGCATTAGGCTATCCATATCCGTCGAACTGGACGTTGTTAGCCGATAATTTCAATATAAAAAAATGAGTTTTTTGAACAATCAGTTCTAGCATGGACTGATTGTTCATAAGTGAATATTTCCGAGTTAGGGCTGATTACTGAAATATCTCCAAAGAAAAACCCACCGTAACCCCTGTTCGTTCCATTCTTTTCACAACTAAAAAAAAGAAATTAAAATCAACACTCCACATAAAAAGGATGAAGTTTTTCGTTTAAACAATACTCGATTCTTTGCCTGAAATTATTCCAAGTGACCATTTCCAATGCTTCTTCAACTGGAAAGAAACCTACTTCCAAACTTTCTGAGGAAGTGGTCAGCTCTCCTCCGGTTGGTATCCCCAAAAATAATGTACTACATATCGATTGGCTCACATTTTGATATACACCACAAAATTTAATCACATCAATATCTATTCCGCTTTCTTCTTTTGTTTCCCTGATTGCCGCCTCCTTCAATGATTCTCCTTCTTCAACCTGACCACCAGGCATTTCCCATCCCCTTCTTTCACATAACCGATCCATGAAAGGACACAACTCGCCTATTTTCCCCAAATTCCCCTTTCAACCAATTGTTTGATTAAAAGTGCCTTCAACCCTTGATAAATAAGTATTCATACCTTCAAATTTATAAATTAATTGTTGAAAAACGACCTAAAAATAGGAGATAAATAGCCTTTGAACAATTATTGTCTATAAACGACAGCCAATCGACGTCATTCCATATATGCTATACTAATCAAACGTTTGGTTGAAACAGCTGTAAGTACGGTTCTATAGGTATTTTCCCTGTAAAAGGTGAGTGGATATTGTCGAGATTCGCAAAATCATTCCGCAGGAAATAACCCACCTTCCCACAAAATCTGATGGGTTTCTCTTAAACTTCCATCATTTTATTAATTTCCCGCCTTTTCTCTACTACACCAACGTTTAATTAAAGGTGGTGTTACCCCTCAAAATACCTGAAAGGAATATAGAAAAATGGCTTCATCATTTACTCACTCTCTATTTCAAGGCGTCCAGCCACTCTTCGTTAAGACCGGGAATTTATGAAAAAATAAAAAACGTAATAGATCACCTATTACGCTTTTTATTAGGATGAAGTTTATTTTTCAAGTCCGGCTTGAAGTAATGCTCGATGGGCAAGCAGAAGGGACCCCGTGATCCCGGCATTATCCCCTAGACCAGGACTCACAATAAAGCTAGAAAGCTCCGGTAAGGTGATATAATCGTTCAATAATTCCGGCAGGTACTTATAGATAGACGTGAATACCTGCTTTTGGTTCATGACGCCGCCACCAAGAATAATTTTTTTAGGAGAGAGAACCAGTATATATTGCATAAGTGCCTGTGCAATATAGTACCCTTCCATTTCCCATACTTCGGAACGCTCCACCAGATGGATTCCTTTTTCACCCCACCGGTCTTCAATCGCGGGTCCAGCCGCCAGACCTTCCAGACAATCAGCGTGGTATGGGCATTTGCCTTTGTATTCATCATTCGGATGACGTCTTACAAGAATGTGACCCATTTCAGGATGTGACCAACCTTGCAAGAGTTCCCCCTGTACAATCGCACCTGCTCCAATGCCAGTCCCAACAGTTATGTAAAGGCAGCTATCCAGGCCTTTTGCGGCACCCAGAACAGACTCACCCAATGCAGCAGCATTTACATCCGTATTGAATCCGACTGGAACCGAAAAAGCCTCTTTGAACGTGTCGACAAATGGGAAGTCCCTCCATGCTGTTTTCGGTGTCGTGGTAATCATTCCATAAGTTGGACTTTCCTGGTTCACATCAATCGGCCCGAACGAGCCAATTCCGATGGCTTGGATAGGATATTTTTTAAAAAATTCGATCACCCCAGGAATGGTCTCCTCAGGTACGGTAGTAGGAATCTTAAACCGCTCCAGAATCTTACCCGATTCATCCCCTACTGCACAAACAAATTTTGTTCCTCCTGCTTCAATGGCACCTAACATGTAAACTCCTCCAATTGGCATTATTTTAAATGTCTTTTTGATATATTTAAAAATAGCACAAAATAGAAGAATGGAGAAACCCGCTAGAACAAAATTAATTCACCGCATAAACTCATGTTATCGGCGAAAGTGCTCAAAAAACTATATTACTAAAATAAAATGAGCACCACACTAGCTGTTAGTGGTTTAGAATCTCTCTATGTGACCGAACTCTTCCTTTTTCTTCCTTCACGGTCACATAGAACCTCTCTATGTGACCGGACTCTCCATTTCCACCCGCCCGTTGATTATTTACTCCCAATCCATCCGATTAAATGACAAACCTCGCTTATTTCCCCCAAATTTCCCTTTCAATCAAACGTTTGATTAAAACTGCTTCCACCCTTAGATAAATAAGTGTTTGTCTCTCCAAATACGTAAATTAATTGTTGAAATATGAACTGAAAATGGGAAATAAATAGCTCCAGAGCCATTATTGTCACTAAACGACGGCCATTCGTCTAAATACCATATATGCTATACTAATCAAACGTTTGGTTGAAACAGCTGCAAGTACTAACCTATAAGGATTTCCTCTGCTAATGCAGGCGGGAAATTGTCGGTTTACGCGGGATCATTCCGCAGGAAATAACCATTATTTCCACAAAAACAGGCGGATTTCGCTTGAACTTACATCATTCTATTAATTCCCCCCCTTTTCCCTACTACATAAACGTTTGATTAGAAGTGGGTTCAGCACCTGCCATTCCTGGATTTATTTCTCTAAATGGCTGAAAGGTATGTCGAGAACTGTCTTTAATAACACCTCTTTTCTGGAAATTACTAATGAACAGCTGAGCACTCCACATAAAAAAAGCTATTCTATTAAGCTACCAGACGGTTTATTACGTGGGACAATCCCATGTAATAAGAGTATCCTTGTCAAGACATAAGAATATATACAAATTCGACACAAAACCAAGCAACATCCCCTTGCATTCGACGAATATCTTTGATTATATTATTGTGGGAATATTTTTTTTTTGTGGAATTTTCGAACTTCTTCTATTAGTTATATATTCTGGCATAGGTAGGTAACAACTATGGTATTTGACGGCATCATTATTTCGTTTATAGTAGGGTTTCTTCGAAAAGGGAATCTAAGAGCACTGGCACAGTTGAAGCTAAAGTGGGGATGGATCTTTCCTCTTCTATTGGTTGTTGAACTAGCCGTTTTTATGCTTCAAAATGATTACAAATTTCTGGGACAGTTAAGCGGATACATTTACATTGTGGTATATGTACTCGGTTTGCTATTTTTATTTATGAACCGCAATTACCAAGGATTTACTCTCGTTCTAATTGGTGTATTTCTCAATTTTTTAGTCATGGTGATCAACGGCGGAAGAATGCCGGTTTCATTGGAAGCTGCTGCAGTTTTGGATCCCGAATATATCGAAGTCCTTAAAGAAAGCCTATACGCCAAGCATACGATGCTAACATCTTCTACGTATCTTGGATTTTTGGGCGATGTTATTCCCATCACAGACCCCTATCCACGAACACAAATCATCAGTATCGGTGATATCGTTATGAATATTGGTATCTTCTTTTTCATCCAACATCTCATGGTTCATCATCCAGTCGCCAAAAAGAGTGAATACACACCCGCCTCCTTTAGAGGAGGTGAAAAAAGATGAAAAATGAACAAAAAAAAGGCATTAAATTAACTGGAATTCTTTTCAATGCAATCATTATCGGTTCAATTATTATTGCTTTAACATCTGGATATAAATTAGTATAAGAGTAGAATGGTAGGGAGAAGTAACTTTTTTTACTTCTCCTAAATTTATTTATGAGAGTGATGAGTATGCGTATTATAAAGACACCTGCAAATATATATCTTTTCTTAATTTCAGTCTTAGGTATTTTGTTTTTTACTTTCTCAATTAAAATCCCACAGTACTCTCAAATGGATTGGATTGTTATTTTTGCTTTTTCCGGTTCCATCTTATTGCTTAATTACTACACCGTACTGATTCCTCCAAAGGGTAATTCCCTTTCCATGGATTCTTCTATTTATCTAGCAAGTCTTTTTTTGTTTGGATTAAATACATCATTACTTGTTTTATTCATACATTCTATTGTATTTGCTTTATTCCAGCGAAAAATCGCCTGGTGGAAACATGTGTTTAACTTCTCTGTTTATTCTTTAATGATTAATAGTGCCTATTATGTTTTTATATATACAAATGGCATCACTGGACCGATCAGTGTCGATAACATTCTTTCCTATTTACTTTCTTTTTGCACCTATTTTGCACTAAATCTACTATTAGTTGGGATCTATTTCATATTGGCAACATCTGAAAACATCGTAAACTTTTTTAAGGAAATTATTGAAGAGACAGCTGCCACATATATTATCACACTTGTACTTTCATTAGTCCTAGTCATTTTAATGAAACCCGACGAATTATTCGGTCTGTCTCTTTTCACCTGTATTGCCTTTTTATTATCATTAGCATTTAAACAGTATTTTAATTTATATAAAGAGATTTCCGAGAAAGCCAACAAAGACACCCTGACCGGTCTCAATAACCACGGTTACTTTAAAGAAATTTTGGAAAAGGAAGTAGCTCTCGCAAAGGAAACGGATCAGCCTTTAAGTGTGGTCATCCTTGATATCGATGATTTTAAAAAATTTAATGATTTGTACGGGCATATTCAAGGCGATCATCTGCTCCAGGAATTTGGTGCCATTTTGAAAACCGAGTCCGACACGGCAAATTTTATCGTTGCACGCTATGGCGGCGAAGAATTTTCAATCATCATGCCAAACACCGATCGTAAAACCGCTTATTCGTTCATGAATGAATTACGGAAGAAAGTAAATGACACCTACTATAATGGGGTGGAACGTCTCCCATACGGCTGCTTGTCCTTTTCATCTGGGATTGCCGAATGTGAAAAGGAGACCTACAATATTTCTGAACTTTTGAACAGAGCAGACCAAGCCATGTATGCGGCGAAGAACCAAGGGAAAAATCTTGTCCAAATCTATAATGGGCTTTCCGAATATTCCGTTCATCACTCGCTTTCACTTGAAAAAGAGCTAGAGGAAGCGGAGTTTCAATTAAAGATCTTCCTCTCAAAGGATGTATATACCTATCGCCATAGTAAACGGGTCTACCAATATGCGGTTGATTTTTCACGGATGCTTAACTTAAGTGTTCATGAACGCAAAACGCTGATTCTTGGAGCTCTTATCCATGACATTGGAAAAATAGAAATCCCGCGGGAGATTTTAAATAAAAAAGGAAAGCTTGAGCCTCATGAATGGGAATTGATGAAGAAGCACGTAACCTATGGAAAAGAGATCATTTCAACGAATAAAAAATTAGAAGACTTGATTCCGCTAGTTGAACTCCACCATGAACGCTATGATGGGAACGGCTATCCATATGGCTTAGCAGGAAAATCGATTCCAAAGCTGGCGCGAATTCTCTGCGTGATCGATTCCTTTGACGCAATGACAACCGAGCGTCCTTATCAAAAAACAAAAACCTTCCATGAAGCAATCGCTGAATTGCGCAACTGCTCTGGAAAACAATTCGATCCTCAATTCATTGAACCGTTTATAGCGATGATCAAGGAGTTTGATCACTCCGGGGATGAACGGAAAAAAGAGCTTGTCACAGTGAATGGCTAATACCTTGAGTTTGTTCGAAAAAAACACCATGCTGCCACAACTGGTTAACTGCAATCCTCTTCCTTTGTGGGAAGAGGACTTTTTATGGGTTTCATAAATGACATTTTCCAAGAGATCCCATCTCAAGGATTAAGTTTCCTCTCTTTGATTCTACAAAACTCTCCAAAGTGTCCTTCGGCCGCTTGCCGATGGACAAAACTCTTCCTAGACACCAGCAAAATGTCCTTCGGATGGGTTCCGATGGACAAAAATATCCTTGGACACCCGTAAAATGTCTTTCGGACGGGTTCCGATGGACAAAACTCTCCTTGGACACCCATAAAATGTCTTTCGGACGGGTTCCGATGGACAAAACTCTCCTTGGACACCAGCAAAATGTCCTTCGGATGGGTTCCGATGGACAAAACTCTCCTTGGACACATGTGAATCACATATCTGTGTTATTATTGAACTAAATTTATGAGGGGGGATGACTGCGGTGATCCAATATAAAGAACTCCACCATGTTAGTCTAACGGTTACTGATTTAGAACGTGCCAAGCATTTTTATAGCAGCATCTTATGTTTAAAAGAAATACAACGTCCTAATTTTGATTTTCCTGGTGCCTGGTACGAAGTTGAGGGACAACAGCTCCATCTAATCGTTCTTCCTACATCACAAACGATTCGCCAAGATAAACGCCTGAGCAGCAGGGAAGGCCATTTTGCACTAAGAGTGAAGGATTACATAGAGACGCTGAATTGGCTGAAAAGTAAGGATGTTGAACTGTTAGAGAAACCTAATGGCATGAGCGGTTTTGCACAAATATTCTGTGCGGACCCTGATGGGAATCTAATCGAACTAAATGTCGATCAAAAAGACCTTTAGGAATGCCGGCAGCTGACGAACCTTCCAAAGTAAAAAGGAGAAGTGCGCGAACACTTCTCCCCTCTAACAACCTACCAATCTACGAGAGCGTGAGAGGTACAAAATTTTACGCTTCCACCGTCTTCGCAATAATGGCACCAACAACCAGCCCCCATACCGGTGCACTAATATGGAAAAATGATACTTGCGATAACGCGATGAGGAAAGCAAATAGGGCACTTAAGCGATATTTATTTTCGGAGAAACCCAGCTGCAAACTAGAAAGAAGGACGCCGATTAGCGCAAACCCTGCTAGCATCGATACAAAAGCATGGGGTAACGATTGGATAAATGGAACGATTTTCCAAGCAAAAACACCAAACAATAATGTCAAAATCCCTGATACCACTGCTGCCATATACCGCTTTGATTTTACCCCTGCATCCGAACTAGAACAGATGGCGGTCATCATGCCAGCAATATTCGCACTTTGCCCCCCGAAAAAACTGGCAATAATCGAAAACACTCCACTAAAAGAAACAATTTTTCGAATGGGCGGTTCAAAATCCGAGCTTTCTAGTGCGCCGATTCCAGGTGCCACATCATTACTTAAGATTAACATGGCCAGAGGCAGACCTAATGTGACCATCCCCATCCATGTAAATTCCGGCATTTGTATGGATGGTAGGAAAAAAGCAATCTCCTTAGATGAGCTTTGTAGATCTTGGGTTAAAAACAAAGTAATAAAAGCGACAACCACTGCGACCATAACGGCCGGGATCCGTTTTGAGATTTTCGTACTGATAAAAAAACTAAGCAAGGCGAATCCGCCTACTAAGGGTAACGCCTTAACGTCTTGGACAAGCTGAACAACGTAATTGGTGACCAGACCTGCCAGCATGGCTGCAATGACTTCTTTCGGAACCCATTTAATAATTTTAGTAAAAAGTCCTGACAACCCAATCAGCAAAATCAACAGCCCCGATATCACATACCCGCCAATTAGCTGGGGATAAGTAAAATGTGCTGTCACTGTCGCTAAAAAAGCAACCCCCGAAATCGAGTGAGCTCCGGTAATGGGAATTCTAAATAACAGAGGCATAACAATCCCTAACAACCCTCCAAAGAAATAGACGGCAAACATCCAATTGATGGTTTGCTGATTAGAGAAATGCCCTGCCGCTGCTGCCTGCAGAATGATTAACGCTGGACCTGTCATAACTAAAGTACTAGAAATTAATCCAGAAGATACGTTTTGAGTCGTTAGATCTTGAAAAATTGATTTCCCTTTATTTTCACGTAATGGTTCAATTGGTTGCTCACTAATTAATCTATTTACCTGCCCCATTTTTTCTCCTCATACCCTTCTTCAAATAAACGACTTTTATTGTTAGTTTAGACAACCTTCTACAAAATGTATAGGACCAAGGCAATCTTCGACAACCTATTAAAAACTCACTGGCAGCCCTTATCATAACAAAAGGGATGGGGAATAAACTAGAGGAAAAAATAGCTTAAAAAGGGGAAAGGTGCATTCTCGCCGGTTCTCGAGACTGCACCTTTTTTTCTTTTAGCCTTTGATGGCTTACTTTTCCAAATAATCCGCAAACTAATTAAAAGTTTGACCTAATTGCAGGTATTATTTCAGTTACTATTTCATAAATAATACCACCTGACATCACAACGGCTGGTACAATGAGAAGGGCGAAAAAAATGTAAGTGTATTTCAGTCTGCTATTCGATCGTTCCACCCAATTCGTAACCCGATCTACTAACCTAGCTAACAGCAAACCTCCAAAAAGGAAAAGGAGCGAAAATAATGTGATTCCTAATGGAGCTTGAGGTCCAAACAAGTCATTATCAGGGTTGGATAAAAAAAAGGAAATCCCCAAGATAACTAGATTCATACCTCCGTAAATAAAACCTTTACGCACCCACCCTGATGGTAAATAACGGTGAACAAACGTATAGACGATACTGTTAGCCAATGAAAAACCGATCCCGAGTAATATTAACAAAAATGTCCCTTCAAACGTAAACCCTCCGGCCATATGAGGAAATACCATAGCAATGATTTTCATGATTAGGCGTAGTAATAGTCCTGAAATAATTCCAGTCACAATGGCAGCAAAAAAGCCAATCCCTAAATTTTTGGCTATAAACTGTATGGGTTCCGAAGCTTTGGTCCTGACCTGTCGCTCTATAATGTACACCCCCTTTATCCTTGAAAGCTCAGCATTATATTATTGATACTAAAAAGAGGGGTGGATAATACCTTTAGTAACAAAAAGATTTTTTTATATCAAAGCTGGAGTATCCATTTTTTTTAACTCTACGGGCATCATACCCTTCCGTAATCCCAAACCTGCCGACCGTCAGCTCTTTGCCGAGAAACATATTTTCATAGACCGTTAGATAAGGGATAATATTTAACTCCTGATGAATCACAGCAATTCCTGTTTGTTCTGCTTCCTTCGGATTTTTAAAATGAACTTCTTTTCCTTTGATAAAAACTTTCCCAGCATCCCGTTCGTAAATACCGGTTAATATCTTAATCAATGTCGATTTCCCTGCGCCATTTTCCCCCATCAGGGCATGGATTTCACCTCGTAAAAGCTGAAAATCGACTTGATCCAACACCCTGTTTCCAGAAAACGATTTGCTGATACCCTTCATTTCGATGATAGGTGTGAGGCTCATATTAGAAAATCACTCCTGCGTGTAAAATGATATTGGCATAGGGAGTTGCTTCACCGGTGCGAATTACCGCTTTCGCATTCTTCGTTAACGCCTTTAGTTCTTCATGGGTAAGATAGGCAATTGGAACACCATTTACTAGATTCGTAACCTGCGCCTCTACTTCTGGATTCTGATCTTTGATTTCATGAGCAAGGGTTACTTTTTCCACCGCCATATCCGCTAATATCACTTCCAGTGTTTCTATAAACGATGGGGTCCCTAGGCTAAGAGCAAGATCAATTCGGATCGTTTCTTCCGGGATTGGCAGGCCGCAATCTGCAATCACGATCGTATCCGTATGACCAAGCCTTGAAAGGACTTCGGAAATGTGACTATTTAATATGCCGTATTTCTTCATAATTCTTCCTTCCTTTCCCGTAAAAACGTCCGAACCTCTTCCATCGTCGGCATGCCGCCTTGGGCACCAAGCTTGGTAACCGAAAGGGCCGCAACCGCTGTCGCAAACTGGCAGGCCTCCGCCAAAGACGCCCCTTGACTAATCGAATACGCGAATCCTCCATTAAAAGAATCCCCTGCACCCGTCGTATCGACAACATCTACTTTAAAACTAGGAATCTCTACTTTTTCCTCTTGAAAAAAAGTAATCCCCTTTGAACCTCTGGTAATAATACATTTCTTTAACATTGCTTGCCGTTCTTGCTCCGTCCATTCGACCGAATCAAAGAGTAATTGTTGTTCATACTCATTCGGAGTAAGATAATCGACCTTTTCTAGCAATTCCTTCGGAAGCGGCTGAATCGGTGCAGGATTCAAAATCACCTTTACCTGATGCTTGTGGGCAAGCTCGACTGCTTTTTCGACACTTTCAAGTGGTATTTCGAGTTGAAGCAACAAGATATCACTTTTTGCAATCACGTCCTCAAACGATGCCACAAACGCCGGTGTCACATGATAATTCGCACCTGGAATCACAATAATCTGATTCTCTCCATTCGAGATGGTAATCGCGGCGATTCCTGTTGAGGTATCTGTAACCGGTTCCACATTGTCCACATTGACACTCTGTTCTTTCAAATGCTTCAATAGGTCCTGGCCAAATAAATCCTTGCCGACACAGCCAATCATCGTCACATCCGCGCCTAATCTTGCAACGGCAACGGCCTGATTAGCGCCCTTTCCTCCAGGAATCGTATGAAAGGATTCCCCCATCAACGTCTCTCCAAGAATCGGTACTCGGTTGGTACTCGTCACTAAATCCATATTGATACTGCCGATGACAGTTATTTTTCTATTCTTCAAATGTTATCACTCCTAATCCCTTGTAGATTGGCCTTTCATTAATGAAACTTCAAACAGATGATCAAGCTTCGGAACGGTCTTTCCTTCAATCAGTTTTAGCAACAGCTCACCGGCTGTAGAGCCTAGTTCATAAATCGGCTGAGCCATCGTCGTGATTTCAGGACTGGTTAATTGGCTCAGTTGGATCCCATCAAAACCGATTAACGATAGATCGTCTGGTACCCGAATCCCCAGCTTTCTAGCCGCCTTTAAGACGCCTACTGCCATATAGTCGTTCCCTGCAAAGATCCCATCAATATCAGGATTCGTAATCAGTAACCTCGTGGCTGCCTCTGTCGTCTGCTCCACATGATAATTTCCATCCACCACTAAATCCGGGTGAAACCATGATTCGTGCTCCACCTCAGCTAAGTAGCCTTTATACCGTTCATCCGCATTGCTAATGTCGTGCGGACCGCGAATATGAGCAATCTTTTTGCAGCCAATCTTCTTCAAATACTGAACCGCTTGCCTTGCCCCTTCCAAATTGTTAACCGAAACGGAGGGAAGGTCGCTACTAATTGGCCTGTCTAACGCCACGATTGGGATGTCTCTATTTTTAATATGCTTAGGTGTCAATGTACTCGTGACAATAATAATTCCATCCACATATTTCTGCTTCATGACATCCAAATACATGATTTCCTTTTCCACTTGCCCATCCGAATTACAGAGAATCAATGTATATTCCTGACTGCTCATCACATCTTCAATCGCTCTTGCCACTTCAGGAAAGAACGGGTTCTTAATATCCGGAACAATCAGGGCAATCGTCTTCGACTGTTTCTTAAAAAGACTTCTGGCCACCTCATTTGGCACATAATTTAATTCCGAAATGGCGAGCAGAACCTTCTTTCTGGTTTCCTCGTTGATATAACCTTTATTATTTAAAACTCTAGAAACAGTGGCAACAGACACGTTTGCTAAAGCTGCTACATCCTTAATCGTGCTCATGCTGTTCACTCACTTCCCTTAATGAAAAATTTCTCATTTATTTTATGTAACCCGTTACATATTCTTTTAAAAAAAGCTCTTTTATACCTGGCTGTTGATTTCCGCTCCAGGCGCTTCGCTTTCCGCGGGCGGTCCGGGGAGCCTCCTCCGGCGCTAGAGATGAGCGGGGTCTCCCCTGCCCCGTCCTCCCGCAGGAGTCTTCGCGCCTTCCGCTCCAATCAACATGTGCCAAAATCAACAATGAGCTTTAACATAGCCTAAAAAAAAGGTCTTATCATTTTGTGTAACCCGTTACACATACTTCTAAAAAAAAGTGGTTGGTACCCTACTGAAATCTCAGCTTGTGTAACCCGTTACATACTCTTGTAAAAAAAGGTGTTGTTATCACTTTGTGTAACCCGTTACATACTGGTCAAAAAAATATCGATCCATCTCTTTTTGTAATCGCTTGCATTTACAAGTTTATTTTAGGGGCTATTATATTTGAAGTCAATACTTTTCTTATTAATTATTTTACAATAATTTAATTGTTACATTATTCTTCACATTTCGTAATATATTTACTAACCTTCATTAAATTAAGTAAATAGAACGATAGATCCCCTTCCTTACTGCCTTGCCAATCTGAACACCAATTACTTTCGACAAATATCGGGCGGTGCCTGTGTAACCGGAAAAAAAGCGCTTGCATTATTAAAATGTTCTATTATAATGCTTGTATACAAGTATACTCCTTAAGAGAAGGTGAATTTATGGCTGAATCAAAGGAATTTCTTTATCCTGAAAAATGGCTTTCAAAAGCTTCAGCTGGTGATCGTGTAACATCCGAGCTTAGAATGCGTATTATTTCGGGCATGATAGTAAGCGGTGCTATCCTATCTGAAAATAAATTAGCTACCGATTTTGGTGTGAGCCGCTCACCCATTCGAGAAGCGTTAAGAATACTTGCATCTGAAAATATCATCCGATTAGAAAGAATGGGTGCGGTTGTCATAGGTTTAACAGAAAAAGAATATGCAGAAATTTATGATGTACGTTTACTCATTGAAACGTTTGTGTTTGAACGGCTAGTAAGGATGGACACGAATGAATTAGTAATGGAACTTAATAAAACACTAGAAATGATGAAAATTGCCATAAAATACCGAGATGCTGATGAGTTTTCCTATCAGGATGTCCTATTCCACGAAACAATTATTCGGTCAATCAATCATTCCTACATCCTGATGATCTGGGAAAATTTGAAGCCTGTGATGGAAAGCTTGATTGTTCTATCCATGCGCAGTCGTTTTAAAGAAACGTATGAAGACTTTACAAGGATCATCAATAATCATCAACTGTATATTGATGCGATCAAAGCAAAAGATCGAGAGCTCATGATTAAGTCGTTACATGAAAACTTTGATGATGTTCAAGAGAAAGTTGAAGACTTATATATGTCCCAACAGATGCTTTCGAAAAAATCTGATAAAATCAAAAAAATCAGTAAAAAAATATAAAAATTTCTTAATTAATTTAAGCTGAAATATATATAGCCAATTCAATGGCTTAGTATATTTCAGCTTTTCTTTACAACATATATCTAAATGAGGTTTTTACATTTACACAAAATCCTCCTCAATTGCCATTTAAAATTAAAAAAACTTTATCCGCCTACCCCCAAAATCTTTAAATGATTATCTAAGTGTTTGGAGATGGTCATTTTTTGTCGAAAAATCTGCCCGCGAGATTGTAGGATAACTTTCAGTTAACATTTTTTACAAATTCAACAGTATAAAATCAATCTATTACAATAGAACGATACATTTTTCAACACTACACCTATAGGAGGAGTCAAAGTGAATCGAGTTTTTAGGTGGATTGTTAGATCATTATTTGCTCCTGTCACAGGAAATGCAGGAGCGGTTGCAAGTACACTTGGTTTTTTCATGGGGTTTTTCCCTTTAGATAGTTTTAGAATTCCATTATTGCTTGTTCTTTCACTTTTGTTGCGTCTTAATATCATTGCCTTATTTCTTGGAACGTTGATTCCGCTTTTTATACCAAAGATGAATCATTTACCCTTCCTCGATATGCGTGTATTGGAGGATTACTGGTTATTTTCTACCCTGAAGTCAAAAATACAGCTTTCACAAACTTTTGTCTCGGGGGTTCTAGGAGGCTTGATTGGCCTTGTCTGCTACTTTATTTTCCATTGGTTTTACAATTTAGGGCTGAAAAAGAGGGAGAGAAATCAAGAACATGTTTTTCTTGATCCAGCCAAAAGACGCTGGTCTATTATCAAACGAATGAGTGCAGGCTTTACGGTTTTAATTATTTTAGTATCGACTATTTTTATTGAAAGTCTTAATACGAACCCAGAATTTCCTGAACTACAATTGAATAAAAGCGCAGTAAAGAGCGGGATCGAGCCGATTAATAAAAGTTTCAGTACAGAACAGCTTGCCACTCAGTTTCAAAAAACGAGTCCTTCCCCTCTTATTCAAAAAAGTATCGGGCAATCAAACAAAAAACAAGAAGTGTATGGTTTTTACGTCGATTGGGACAAAAACAGCCATACTTCTTTTAAAAAGAATAGCGATTCGATTACAACATTAGTGCCGGGGTGGATGCAGCTTACTCCTGGCCTTACCCTAAAAACCAGCACGGACAAGTCCATTATTGCAGAGGCCAAAGCCCATAATATAAAGATTCTCCCATTAGTGAATAATTTTAGTCATAATAAATGGGATGGCGAAGCTCTTCACCGCTTATTTATTACTCCTGGTGCTGAAGATCTTTTTATTAAAAAGATGTTGGATTATGTGAGAACAAATGACTTTGACGGAATTAATATAGACTTTGAAGATATCCATCCAAAGGACAAAGATGATTTCACACATTTTATCGATAAAGTTCATGAGGCGTTTCATCCACATGGTCTTATGGTTACACTGGATGTTCCACCGAATAACAACAGTTTTAACTATACTTCTTTAGCAACGAATGTTGATCGGATGATTGTCATGCTCTATGACCAGCACCATTCGATGAGTAAACCTGGACCTGTGGCTCCATCTGATTGGGTAAAAGAGAACTTGAACCAGCTCCATATTCCTTCTGAAAAATTGATTGTGAGTTTGGGAAGCTTCGGTTACGACTGGGAAGAAAACTCCCATCAGCCCGCAGATACGGTTGCTTTCGGCGATATCATGGATTTAGGAATTGGGACCAACCTCCAAATCCAATGGAATAAACAAATAGGTAACCCTTATGTACGCTACAAAAGAAACGGAAAAAACCATGTTGTTTGGTTTTTAGATGCAGCTTCATTTTATAATCAAATGAAGTTAGCGATGGATCACGGTTCAAGAGGAATTGCGGTTTGGCGACTCGGTTCTGAAGATCCTTCAATCTGGAATTACCTGAATAAACCAAAGGAAATAACCGATCCATCCCATGCCCTTCAAACCTTGGTCAGCCCTAAGCCTGTTCACTATACAGGTGCTGGAGAGATTTTAAAAATTGCCTCTCCATCAGAAAAAGGAAAAAGAACGATTCAATTAGATTCACATGGGTTGATTCAAACCGAAACCTATCGTAAATTACCAAAGCCTTCCGAGGTCGTTCGGTATGGCCAACCAAAACGTAAGGAAGTCGTCCTTACCTTTGATGACGGTCCGGATCCAACCTATACACCACAAATATTAGACATTTTGGACAAGAATCACATAAAAGGAAGCTTCTTTATCATTGGAGAGAACGCACTGCAGCATCCAGAACTGGTTAACAAGATGTATAAAGAAGGTCACGAAATTGGTAACCATACCTTTACCCATCCGGATGTTGCATCGATCACACCATTTCAAACGAGAATGGAGCTAAATGCAAATCAGCGATTATTTCAAGAAATTACCGGTCATTCGATGACTCTTTTCCGTCCGCCGTATGTGGCTAATGCGGAACCGAGCACAAAGAGCGAACTGGAGCCAATCTTGCGAGCACAGGATATGGGTTATACCATGGTCGGTGAATTAATTGACTCAGACGATTGGCAAAGACTTTCTAGTGATGAAATTGTGAAGCGGGTCTTGGATCAGCTTCCTGAAGGAAATGTGATTTTGATGCACGATGCTGGCGGTAACCGCTCCAACACGGTAGAAGCCTTGCCTACGATTATTAAAGAACTCAAACAGCGCGGCTATACATTTACCACCATTGCTGATCTAACTGAAAAAAATAATAGTCAGATTATGCCCCCTGTTAAGGACAGCCCTTATTTGGTCTATGACAAGGCTGTTTTCATGGTGCTACAAGGCTGGCACGTAGGATTAAGCTTCCTGTTCTACTCAGCGATCCTGTTAGGAATCTTGCGATTGGTTATCTTTATTTTCCTTTCAAGGAAGCAGGTAAAAAGATATAAGGAGACCGTGATCGACCCTGGCTTTACCCCTTCTGTCAGCGTCGTGATTGCTGCCTATAACGAGGAAAAAGTAATTTGTAAAACAGTAGATTCTATTTTATCGAGCGATTACCCAGCTTTTGAGGTACTGATTATCGATGACGGATCAAAGGATGATACGGCTGGTGTCGTTCAAGAAACTTATGCAAAACATCCTCTTATCAGATTAATAAAAAAAACCAATGGGGGAAAATCTTCTGCTGTTAATCTTGGTTTTAAAGAAGCAAACGGGGAAATCGTGGTGGCTCTTGACGCGGATACACTTATCGCGGAAAATGCCATTTCATTACTTGTTAACCATTTTAAAAATGAAAAGGTTGCTGCGGTTTCAGGGAATGTAAAGGTCGGCAATAAGGGGAACCTTCTTACAAACTGGCAGCATATCGAATATGTAACAGGCTTTAACCTAGAGAGAAGGGCTTTTGCCGCTCTCAATTGCATTACGGTTGTACCAGGTGCAATCGGTGCATGGAGAAAGACGGCGGTAGAAGAAGCTGGATACTTTCAAGAGGATACACTGGCAGAGGATACCGATATCACACTTACCCTTTTACGCCAAGGGAAAAAGATTGAATTTGAAGAAAAGGCATATGCCTTTACAGAAGTTCCGGAAGATATTAAAAGTCTGGCAAAACAGCGTTACCGATGGGTTTATGGTACCTTACAATGCTTATGGAAACATCGGGAGGCTTTATTTAATAAAAAACATAACTCATTAGGATTTATCGCCCTACCAAACATGTGGCTTTTCCAATATATTTATCAAACCATATCGCCTATTGCAGATATCTTGTTTATTTTAGCCCTGTTTAACCCGCACCCTGAAAGAGCAGCGATTGGATTTATTCTTTTTTACTTGCTGGATTTCTTAACTTCTCTCTATGCGTTTCGCTTGGAGAAAGAAAGTCCCAAACCACTAGTCTCATTGTTTCTGCAACGAATCTTGTACAAACAGCTTATGACTTATGTAGTAATAAAATCCATCTTCTCAGCAATAAAGGGAGTAACCGTTGGCTGGGGTAAACTAAAACGCAAAGGTAATGTAACTCAGGATACCTCGATTGCGAAGGTTAAGGAAACGATGTAATGGATCTTCATACAGGTCTTCCCCATTTGGGGAAGACTTTTTCTCTGCATATAAAAAGGATCACCATCATTCGGTGATCCTTGCGGATAAATTACATTTTCTTTCCATTGTTTTCTTTTGTATCCCTACGGCTCTCAGCAGTTTCTTTTGCTTCTTGAGCGACTTGTTGTCCACGGTTGGTTTTTGTTGTGGTTGCAGTAGTTTTCGTCGGTGTAGTCATCGCAGGTTTTGAAGTTGTTGTTGGTGCTTTTGTACTTGTCGCAGGTTTCGTTGTTGCACTTGCTGCAGGTTTCGTTGTTGCACTTGCTGCAGGTTTCGTTGTTGCACTTGCTGCAGGTCTCGTTGTTGCACTTGCTGCAGGTCTCGTTGTTGCACTTGCTGCAGGTCTCGTTGTTGCACTTGCTGCAGGTCTCGTTGTTGTAGCAGTTCTCGTTGTAGTGGATTTACTCGTTGTTGTTGGTGCTTTTGTGCTTATTATAGGTATCGGTGTTGCAGCAGGCTTTGTGGTTGTTTTCACATTCGTATTAGCAGAACTGGTTGTAGTTCTACTGCTGGATTTTTCTATATTCTGTTGAATGGCTGCTACTTCCATATCATTGGTATTCCTATTTTTTAAAGATACTTGGATAACAGGACGGTCCTTCACATTCGCTGCTGGCGTTTGAGGTTTGTCCTTTTTTTCTGCCGGGTTGATTACATCTGCTTTTTTTCGGTCTGCCGATATAGGTATAGCCATTTCTTTTGTTAATCGTTTAATAGGTTGACCTAACAAAGCGTTGGCGGCAGAAAACGTAACAGATCCCGCTAATACCATGGCAATGGCTCCCTTGGTTATTTTAATCATGTTATACCCCTCGTGTTTTTTTGTGTGTTCATACTAATAGAATACGAACGATCCAAATGTCTTATGGGGGTGAGAAAATAGAGTCTATTAAAATTCCCAATGCAAGCAAAAAAAGTGCTGCTCTTCATGTCTCAAGACAAAAGAGCAGCACTTTTCTTTACCTTAAATCATTCACTATATTCTGTTATCACTTAACAACGTTAGAAATACCCTCGTTTAATCCGCCAACCACTTTCACTCGGAACTGGTAGGAGGTATTTTCCAACAACCCTGTCACTACTGCATTGTTTGAGCTTACTATAACCGGCTGCTTTGTTGTCGCAGTGCTCCATGTTACGCCATTATCGCTGGATTGCTCAATTTTCACTTCCGTTGCCTTGACAGCAGCTATCCAGCTAAGCGTAGCTGTATCTTTTGTTTTCTGCTCTTCAGATGTCCAGGAGCTTCTACAACAATAGCGATTGGATCTTTTGATATCGGAATTTTCTTTACTGAGAAATAACCTTGTGCTTGATCAATAGTTCCTTTTGTTTATGTACCTGAGCTTTTGCGTAAATAGAACTTGGGGGAATTACACAAATTAACGAATCATTTTGGAGGAATTGATGATTATAATATTTTACCAGTTTCATAAACTGTACGGGCAGGCGAAGCCACAACCACACTAAAAAATATGACCCAGAGCAGGAATCAACATACCTTTTTAAAAAGGAACCACTGGTAGCTGCTAAAACCAGCATTTGTGCCCATACATCATGCACCAACAGCTACCAATTTCCCACCAGCCAAAGCAGCGTGTGGCAAAAACTTAGCGTAACCCCACGAATCTTTTATGTTCCTTAATAATAAGCTGAATAAATCTTTCGCGCTCCTCTTCACTACTTTTGAGAATTTTAATATTTTCAGGCTTCCTTAAGAAGTGCTTAACTCTCTTGTTATGCCAAATGATGTAATTGTATCGAACATCTTTATTCAGGTTGGAAAACCATTCTTCTTCCTTTAATTCATCGATGTTTTTTTCTAGTTTTGACATCGGAGTAGGGAAAATTACCTCCACTAGACCACTAATCAAATCACCAATCAAATCAACCAAAAAATCACTAATGATTATCATAACTGCTCCTTGCCCTAAAATAGATTTTTCCCAGCAATTTAATAATATTATTGGAGGGGTTGGAAGTAAACATTCGTCCTTGGAGAAAGATATCCCTCGCACCAGGCCTTTTTAAAAAGAAGCAGCGGATACTTGCCTGGCGAGTAGTCTAAAAATACTCCGCTCAATATGAAGGAATGAAGAATGAATACAACAAACGCCGGGAGGAAATGCACATGCTCTTTAAACGTTTATAGGTAATTATCCCTGTAAAAATAGTTCCATTTTCATTATTTCATTTATAAGAAAAAAGTATTGTTTTAGTGCGCTTTACTAAATATTAACATTCTATCAATTACGGCTTTACAATTCTCCTATACTTTTAAATTGAAATACATAAACTTATAGGAGATGAATTGAAAATGAAAAAGAGTTTAATAGCCGGATTAGCTTGTCTGTCACTTTCGGTAACAGCAGCGGCTCCTTACGCTGTTTTCGCCCATCCCATTCAAAGCACTGCTACAGATAATGGACAATCGACTTTACGACCGCTTACCTCTGATGTAGCGGTAATTGCTCATCGCGGTGCATCTGCCTACGGCCCGGAACATACACTCGCCGCCTATAAGCAGGCGATGACGATGAAGGCGGATTATGTAGAATTCGATTTACAAATGACAAAGGACGGCCAATTGATCGCCATGCATGATGAAACCTTGGCGAGAACTACCAACGTAAAGGAACTTTACCCAGACCGCGCACCTTGGCGGGTAAAGGATTTTACTCTCGAAGAGATCAGCCGACTGGATGCAGGTTCGTGGTTTAATAAAACTTATCCAAATATGGCGAAAACTGAATACATCGGACAGCATGTGCCGACACTCGAGGAAGCAATTGAATTTGTCAAAAAACATGGTAACGGAAAAGTTGGCCTTTACATGGAAACAAAAGCGCCAAACGTTTATCCAGGGATGGAAGAGAAAGTAATTGAAATCCTGAAAGAAACCAATGTACTTGATGACGAAAAGCTTTTTCTCGAATCATTTAGTGAGGAAAGCCTTCGTAAATTAAAAACTCTTGCCCCTAATGTAAAGCTGATTCAACTGTATTCAGGAAGTATGCTGGCAGGCAAGGATGTATATCAGGAAATGAAACGGATCTCTGACTATGCAGCCGGCGTAGGTCCTAGTAAGGAGCTTGTTGTGCCAAAACTAATAGAAGCCGCTCATCAGAATCAGCTTCTAGTGCATCCATGGACAGTCAATTCAGAGGACGATATGGTCTCCTTGCTTTCCCTTGGTGTGGACGGAGAGTTCACAAATAATACTGACCAGCTTGTGGACTTACTGGAAAAGCCGTATATTTCACATGGAGTGGCAAGCGGAGATATAACGGATTCATCAGCGATTTTATGGGCCCGCGCAAATGTTGATGCAAGAGTTCAGTTTGAAATTTCAACCGACAGCAGTTTTAAACACGATACAATCGTCAAAACGAGCCATGCAGATGAAGCACATGATTATACAGTAAATGTAGAGGTTAACGGATTAAAGCCTGATACTACTTATCATTACCGGGCCCATGCAGTTTCCAGCCAGTACACCGTAAATGGTTCATTCAAAACAGCACCGGAGGAAAACAGCTTAAAGCCAATGTCAATCGTTTGGGGCGGAGATACTGGCGGCCAGGGAGAAATACCGCCATATAAATCTTTCAAAGCGATGTCAGCAATCAATCCAGATTTCTTCCTGTTCAGCGGGGATACCATCTATGCTGATAATAAGACACCGGCTGTTCCTAACCCTCCATCTCAAACCGTTCAGGATTTCTGGGCGAAATATAAGGAGAATCGTACGGATGCTGGATTACGCAGCCTTTTACAAAAAACAGGAACGTTTGCTATATGGGATGATCATGAAGTGACCAATGACTTTTCAGGTCCTTCCCAGCCGTTGACTTCAGCGGGGTTGGGTGCGTTTAAGGATTATTGGCCAATTTCAAGTGAACGCAGTTCAGCGAACAAGCTTTATCACAAGTATTCTTGGGGTAAAGCAATGGATATGATCATTCTTAACAACCGCGGCTACCGCTCTCCAAACACCATGGCAGATGGGCCTGATAAAACAATGCTCGGTGAAGAACAAGTGAAATGGCTGGAACAGCAGCTTCTCGAATCTGATGCCAAGGTTAAATTTGTCGCGACTTCCGTGCCAATCTCCGTTCCGACTGGAAAAGCAACTGCCAGGGATGGATGGGCAAATGGTAATCAAGTAAACCCTAATGATGTAACAGGATATGAGAACGAGTTCAAAAAAATCTCGGATTTTATCATTGAAAAAGGAATCAAAAACGTTTATTTCGTCACAACCGATGTCCATTTTGCCGAAGTCATCAAATATGATGCCAATCATGACGGCAAAACAGATTATCACGAATTAATCAGCGGTCCGATTGGAGCAGTAAAAATCAATCCTGGTACATTGGATCCTACCTTCGGTCCTGAACGCTTGTATGCGGAAGGTAATTTCTTCAACTTCGGTGTGTTCCATGTAGATCCGGCAAAAAATCAAGCAGGCGTGGAAATTCGCGATGAAAATGGAAAAGTCCATTTCAGCCATTCTTTCCAACTAGAAGATTAACTTAACTGTTCTAGTTAAAAGAAAACCGGGCAATTGCCCGGTTCTTTTTTGACTATGAATTACCTCTTGTAGAGCGATTTTCTTTTTACACAATAATGAGCCGGTCTGGCATCCATTTCATCAGAAAAGGAAACTCAGCTTCCAAGGGTCCTCTATGATACATAAATTTCAATTAGAAAGATCTAAAGCGGCAAGAAATTAGTTAATTTTTTCCAATTTAGTATAACTTAATTCTTTTCCAAAGAAGGATTCAAGCTGATTAATTAAATCCTTGAATACAGGATGTCCATGATACATAAAGTCATTATGTTTGCCATCGATAATGTATAGCTGTTTTGGTTCTGTTGCTGCTTCGTAAAAATGAATGGATTCATCTACAGGATGAAGAAGATTATCTTTTCCATGTGCTACGAATAGTGGACATTCAACGTCCTTTGCCACTTTATCAGCATTCAGACTAATAATGGAATCCGTAAATTGTAATTGTGTTAGTTTGCCAAATGGAGATAAAATGGCTAGTTCTTTCTGGACATAATCATTGGTTGCTGGATCTAATGGATAATGAATAAATGGGTCCTCGTTTTTAGAGCTTCCTGTTGTAACGCGAAGAATACGATCTTCTTCAATCATCTTTTTGATTTCCACCCACTCTACATAGGAGTGGATGGATTTTAGCCATCTTTCTCCATTGAAGAAACCGTTTAAAGCTGCAACCGCCTTAACTCGATCATCCGATGCCGCTACACGTACAACGTTAGATGCACCCATTCCCCAGCCGATTAATCCGATGTTTTCAGGATCAACCTCTTCCTGGATCTGCAAGAAAGTAATGGCATTTTTAATATCTTGTACTTGTTCATCTAAAATGACTCTTCCTTGCGGCCCCTCACTTTGTGCAAATCCGCGGTAATCAAACCCAAGGCAAACATATCCAGCCTCAGTCAAATTGCGGGCAAACAAACGAGGATAGAATTCATTAAAGCCATTGTAGCCAGAATTAGGGATGATAGCCGGTCTTTTTTCACCTGGTTGATAATCGTCTGGCAAATAAATGGTCCCCTCTAATTTAAATCCTTCACTATAAAAGCTAATTTGGCGTTCTCTCATTATTATTTCCTCCTAATTTTCATCAATTTGATAATTTTTCACTTAAAATGTGGATGGTCTTAAGGTCCTCGATATTTTGAATACAATTAAATAAATCCTCACAACGATTAGTCCCTAAGATGGGCTCTACTAAACTATTAAACTTTTGTCTCTTTTCAATCGCAGATAGTGGATAATCATAGTCTCCCTTTGCTTGATGGACCCCAGAAACGTATAGATTCCCCTCAAGATCTTCCAATTCTATTTTGCTAAGAGCCTTATTTGGGAATTCACTATTCAGGTCTTCACTCTCATAAACTTCAATTTTATCCATGATATTTAATATCTCTGGATGATCCAATTCATTTAAGACTTGATGGGGTCCTACCTCACCGGAATACAGATAAGCGGCAATCGGAAAGGTTAAGTTATATTGTGCTTCTTCTGTATTCTTTGGATGGGTTCTGCTTAAACAAGCTGACTCGGCAAAAGTATAAACTTTTATTCTATTGACATTAACCGATGAGATATCATATTTTTCTAGCAATTCCCTTAACGCTTCTATTCCTGGCTGGGCCCACCTGCAGCAGGCATAGGGCTTATAATAAAGTTCATCAATCCTATATAACTGCCCAAGTTCTTGTAAGTACGGAACAGCTTCCTCCATTTCAAACAGAGAAGGATTCCCGGAAAAGCCCTCCTTTGCTAGGTAGGAAGCACTGATTCCAGTCATACATCCCCAACCAATCCCGTCCTTCAACATGGAAGGTTTTTCAATACAGCGCATCATCGGTGAATAGGTAGATTGGTATTCAGCAATACCGAGAGCTTGATGAATTTCATTTGTAGATAAGCCTATCACCCTGCCCACCCCAGCTGCTGCGCCAATAGCTCCCCATGAACCAGTACAATGATATTCAGGACGAAGCTGGTGGGCAAGAATTCCTGCTCTAATTGCCACTTCATAGCCAATCAGTAAAGAAGTCATAAATTCTTCGCCAGAAATAAGGTATTCCTCAGACGCAGCTAAAACGGCTGGAAAAATAATCGCACCTGGATGACCCTTTACAAGGCGATGCCCATCATCCATATCCAACGCATTAGCTGACGTTGCATTAACTAAGGCAGCTCCCGTAGCATTTACTTTATGAGAAGTCATGATAATAGAGCTAGCTCCAGACCCATACTGACTTCTGACAAACTTATTCACTATTTCAAATACATTTGTTTTAGTCCCTGCAATCGTACAAGCAATAATATCTGCAAGTGTCTCTTTTAATGATTGCTTTATCTGGTTGGAACCCGATGTATAGGATTCTTCCGTTATATATTTCACTATTTTGCTAGGAACAACAGGCAAAAATATCACTTCCCTATTTGCTGCCCTTTATTTTTTTATTAGACTTTCCTTTTCTAACCACTCGCGGCTCACTTCCGTGACATCTTTATGTTCTATATCCACTGCATAATTGAGGGACATCATGGTATCATTATCAAGCAGGTCAGCTAGTTTATTAAGCAGCTTAGGAAGTTCAGGGTTTTTATCGACTACTTTCTGACTTACAACTGGAGCACCGTTATAAGCTGGGAAAAATTTCTTATCATCTTCGAGATCCACGAGCTTAAAGCCCTTGATACGACCATCAGTAGCGAAGCCAACCGAGACATCAACTTGCCCATCCTTTAAAGCATTGTAAAGCAGCCCAGAATCCATTTTGACAACGTTCTTTGAAGGAAATTCGAAGCCGTAAAGTTTTTGTAAACCTTTCACTCCGTCTTGACGAGCATAAAACTCTGCATTAGAAGCAAACTTTAATTTTTCTGGATTTTTTTCTACTAACTTAGCTAAATCGGAAATCGTTTTTACACCCAATTTATTTGCTGTATCTTTCTTCATCAAAATGGCATAAGTGTTGTTAAAGTTTGCTTTGTTTAACCAAGCGATTCCGTTTTTCTTATCGTTTTCCTTTACTTTTTCATACGCTTTATTAGAATCTGTTTCTACTTCTTGTTTTTGATAGACTACTAAACCAGTACCTGTATATTCCCAATACGTATCAATCTGCCCATTTTCTAACGCTGAGCGGACGACAGTACTTCCCATATTGCTTGCTTCCTCAACATCGAAGCCGTTTTCTTTTAAATATATGGAAGTAATTTTAGATAAAATATGTTGCTCCGTAAAATCCTTACCTCCTACCGTCACTTTACCTTTGCCAGAATCACCTCCTTCATTATTTGAAGTTGAACTACTACAAGCTGCTAAAGAGAATAGCATCACAACAGCGAAAAACAGGGACATAAATTTTTTCATTGGTAGTACCTCCTTATATGGTAATTATGCTGCTTCAAGTGTTCTTTGGAGACCTCGTGGAATGATTACCTTTTCGAGTCTTCCTAATAAAAAATCAAGAAGGATGGCTAAAATAATGACGGGGGCAGCTCCTGAAAGCATGATTCCAGTATCATACAGGGAAATTCCTGTAAAGATTAAATCCCCTAAACCACCGCCCCCAATTAGGAAGGCTAAAGCTGCCGTCCCAACATTTATGACTGCTGAAGTTCGAATTCCTGCCATTATCGCATACATGGCATTGGGAAATTCCAATTTAAAAAAGATTTGTTTTGAGGTCATTCCCATTCCTTTCCCCGCGTCAATGATAAGTGGATTGATGTTCTCAATCCCTGCGACCGTATTTCGAAGAATAGGAAGTAAGGAATTAAACCAGAGCGCGAAAACCGCTGTTTGCCAGCCCAGTCCAAAGTAGCTCATGACAAGTGCAAGAATAGCTAAGCTTGGTACCGTTTGGCCTATATTGGCAAAGTTCATCACGATCCAATCATATTTTTTAAATTTGGGACGAGTAATCATGATACCTAAAGGCACGGCAGTAGCAATCGCAAGAGCTGCAGAAATACCAACTAATTTTAAATGCTGTCCTGTTAAATAGAATAGATCGCCTGGGTTATCCATGATGAACTGAAAGGCACCAGCGAAGTATGCCCAGCCTAAAATAGCAAGAACGAATATAATTAGACAAACCTTCACGATTTGTTCTGTTTTTTTTCCAGTCAAGACCCTCCCTCCTTACCTTACAATTGAAATATCTTTAGGATGGACTTCCGTTAACAAACTGAAATCAGAAACACGAAGTACTCCAAGCTTCCTGTTATGATCATCCACCACACATGCCTCTCCGTTAGGTGCCATTAACAGCGTGGCTAAAGCTGACTTTAAGTTCTCATTTACAGAAATGACTTGACCATGCCATTCATTATTCAAGCGATTGATTTTAAAACCATCCATCAAGACTATCAAATCTCTTACAGTTAATAAGGTTAATCGCTTTAAGGACCGGTCGTCTCCGACGAAATCACGAACAAAATCATTTTTCGGGTTAGACAAAATTTCATCAGGTGTACCAATTTGCATGAGTTTACCTGTATCAAAGATGGCTATTTTATCCCCTAATTTAATGGCTTCATCGATATCATGGCTTACAAAAAGAATCGTTTTTTTCATTTCTCTTTGGATTTTCAAAAATTCATTTTGTAAGTGATCACGTATAACGGGATCGAGTGCTCCAAAGGGTTCATCCATTAGCATAACGGGCGGGTCAGCGGCTAATGCTCGGGCAATTCCAATTCGCTGCTGCTGCCCACCTGACAATTCATACGGATACCGCTTTTGAAATTGGCCCGCGTCTAATCCCATCATTTCCATCAAGTCACTGTATCGTTTTTTCATTTTCCCCTGATCCCAGCCCAACATTTTTGGGACGACATTAATGTTTTCTTCTATGGTCATATTTGGAAATAATCCATTATGCTGAATCACATATCCAATCGATCTACGAAGTTTAATCATGTCCATTGAATTGATATTTTTACCTTCTACTTCAATGATACCGCTTGTTATCGGGATTAAGCGGTTGACCATTCGAAGCAACGTCGTTTTTCCACAGCCTGATGGTCCAAGAAATACACATATTTCCCCTTGTTCAACATGAAAATTAATATTATTAACAGCTGCAACTTGCTTGTTACCGCTTTCATAAACCTTTTTGACATTTTTAAATTCAATCATTCCACTCCACCTTCCTCCTCATTTCGTAAAACTACTTTACAACTTTGCTTAAGTTCGGGCACTTCGGCCTGAAAATTTCCGCTGAAGCCTACCTAACAATAAATCTACGGATATAGCTAAAATAGAAACGGCGATTGCCCCGACCTGAATCATGGCTGCATAGCTGGTTGAAATACCACGCGCAATATATCCACCTAACCCGCCTGCTCCGATGTAAGCGGCAATGGCACCTATACCGATGGTTAGAACTATGGCCATTCGTACACCTGCCATAATCATCGGAAAAGCGAGTGGCAGTTCTACTTTCATTAACCGTTGAAATGTCGTCATTCCCATTCCAATCGCTGCATCTCTTACATTCGGATCCACATTCTTAATCGCAATATAGGTGTTTCGAATAATCGGTAATTGCGAGTACAAGATTAAGGCAACAATAGCTGGTAAAAAGCCAATCCCTTGGTTAATCAGTGAGAAAATCGGTATCATGATCCCAAATAAGGCAATACTCGGTATTGTCATGATAATGCCTGCAACAGCCAGAACCAAATCAGCCAAGCTCTCCCGCTGTGAAATAAAAATTCCAAACGGCACTCCAGTTACAATGGCAATCCCCACTGCTAATCCAACTAATTGAATATGCTCAAAAGTCATCTGAAGTATTTCTGTCCAGTTCGATTGGACAAAATCAAGTATCTCCAATGTCCGCCCCCCTTTGTGTTTTCTACTAATAAAAAATGCAAGTTTCGTGCCAACATTAAACACAATGTTTTTATGTAATTTTCTTAAAATTTGTAAAAATTACCCCTTTTTGTGTAAAAAAATATTTACAAAATCGATGTGTGCCATTAAAAAAGAAGAACTGATTCAAAAAGTCACTCGTTTATGACCGTTTGAATCAGCTCCCATTAGATATTTTCAGAAAAATACTTGTTCATCTTGTATAAAAGGCTTTGTCTAGAGATGCCAAGTTTTCTTGCCGCTTTTGCATGCTGTCCAAGTGATTCATCAAGAGCCCTTAAAATGTATTTTCTTTCAATTTCATCTAAGATTTCTGGCAATGGGACATTGTCTTCCTCGAAGTCAATGATCCCTTCATTTTTCATTGCACGTATTTCCCTTGGAAAATCCTCAATCGTAAGTAAATCTCCATTACATAAAACGACAGCTCTTTCAATCGCGTTTTCAAGTTCGCGAACGTTGCCCTGCCAATGATATTCAATTAAATAATTCAACAATTCCCGATTGGCTTTATAATTTTTTTGATGTTTATTTCGATACTTCTCCAAGAATTTTTCAACTAAAAGAGGAATGTCCTCCTTACGTTCCCGTAATGGCGGAATCGTAATGTCCACTATATTTAGACGATAATATAAATCCTCTCTAAATTTGCCCTCTTCCACTAGTTTCTTCAGATCCCGATTTGTAGCACAAATGATCCGGACATCGACTGTTCTTAAAACGTCGCTGCCAACCCTCATAAACGTCTTATCTTGAGTGACCTGAAGTAGCTTTGCCTGAAAAGCAGGTGAAATCTCACCAATTTCGTCTAAAAAAATAGTTCCTCCATTTGCAGCTTCAAATTTCCCTTTCCTGCTGGATACGGCGCCTGTGAAGGAACCCTTTTCATGACCAAATAGTTCACTCTCCAGCAATGATTCAGGAATCGCTGCACAGTTTACTGGAATAAAAGCAGCTTGTTTCCGGTCACTAAGCATATGGATCATTTTTGCAATTTTCGTTTTTCCTGTGCCGCTTTCACCTTGAATCAGGATATTTGCTTCCGTAGTGGAAACCCGTTCCACGAGGTTAAGGATGTTTTTCATCTTAGCACTGCTTGTCACTAGTCCTCCAAAGATTTCGGATTGCTGAAGCTGCTCTTTTAAAAGTTTATTTTCCTCTCTAACGCCAAGCCATTCAAATGCCTTTTCAATGATAACCACCAATTCCGTTAACTTTACCGGTTTCACCATATAGTCAAAAGCGCCTGCCTTCATCGCCGAAACAGCATTGTCAACGTTTCCAAAAGCCGTCATCATAATGTAGACCTTATTAGTATAAAGTCCAATAAATTCTTGCAGGAGCTCTAAACCAGAAGCATCGGGGAGCTTCATGTCTAAAAATACTAAACTCGCAGGAATTTCAGTAATTTTTTTCCGGGCCTCTTGACCGTTTGCAGCCGTATAAACGGTATAGCCCTGTTTGGAAAGCGAAGATTTTAAGATTTTTAAAATTTTAGATTCATCATCTACAAGTAATATGTTCTTCATGACCCTAGTTCTCTCCTCTCCGCGCTGAATTTCGGAAGCTGAACCGTTAATTTTGTTCCGCCTAGATCAGAATATGCTTGAATTTCCCCGCCAAACTGGGTGGTGATTTCATAGGCTATCGATAATCCTAAACCAGTGCCTTCCTTTTTGGTCGTATAAAAGGGGTTAAAAATCCAATTGATTTCCGATTCCGGAATTCCGATGCCCGTATCTTTTATTTCTACTAACCAATTTGCGCCTGACTCAGACAAATGAACCGATAGGTTTCCACCCGCTTCCATGGCATGAAAACTATTAATAATAATGTTTAGAAAAACTTGACTTAACTTCCCTGGAGAAGCAAAAACAAATGCTTCTTTCGTGTAGATAATCTTTGTAACGGAAATCTTCTGTTCTGAAAATTTATTTTTTAATAGATTTAGAAGTTCCTCTATTACGGCAACTATATCAACCTTTTCCCATTCCTCATCAAATTCGCCCTTTGATAATTTCAAGAACTCAGATAATGTTCGATTCATTCGATCGGTTGTTTCTAAAATATCGTCGGTCATTTCTTGAACATAAGAAGAATCGGTCAAATCTAATTGAATTGCTTCTGCTGCCGCTTGAATAATGCTCAGCGGATTTTTGATTTCGTGTGCAATCCCTGCTGTTAATTGTCCTAACGAAGCAAGTTTTTCACTTTGCTTCACGAATTCCTCCATTTTTTTAAAATCACTTACGTCTCTTATAATCAGAATCGGGCCAATAATCTTTTCCTCTTCATTACTAAAAATAGAAGAATAAATTCTGACGTCACGCTTGTTTCCATATTTATCATAAATATGGCTTTCCAGCTCGTTAATTTCCTTGCCTTCCTTAATGGTTTTCCAGGCTAAAAATTCATCTTCTGACCTTTTAAATGACAGATCAATAATAAATTTGCCCATTACTTCAGCTCTAGAATACCCTGATAAATCCTCTGCACCTTTATTAAAGGTAACAATCCTTCCATCCTTATTCATCGTGATAATTCCATATGGAATCGATTCTAATATATTAAACAAATATCTTTCTTTATTTTTAAGTTCTGTGGCCATGTTTGCCATGGTAGTAGCAAGATTCTCAAGCTCGTCACCGGTATGAAGCAGTTCAAAGTGATCCCTTTTACCTTCAGAATATTCCTTCGCTTGTTTCGTTAACGTAGTCACGGGCCTAATAATTCGAAATGCGCCGAATAGGGTTAGTAAGTAAGTTAGAAGCAGAATAATTAAAAAACCTTTCAAAAGTAGAACTTGCACTTTTTTTGCAGGTGCCAGCGCCTGGTCGATAGATTCACCAATAATAAGGCCCATCCCCCCTAAGGTCATGGGTCTGTAGGATGTGAGCATTACTTCATTAAATAATTTTCCTTCCCAAATACCGATTCGATATTTACTTAACCTTTTTCCTAACGGATGTTCCGATAACGATTCTCCAATATGATTTTCATTTGTATGGGAAATTATCGTTCCATTGCGGTCTATTAATATATTCAGTCCTTCTGTTCCAATCTTGCCTTGTGAAAGATAGTCTGAGAGGGTGCTTAAATTAACATATGCGATTACGGCACCCCGATAATTCTCTTTTTCATCAAGAATAGGATAGGCGATCCCGATTGTTTTCCGGCCGTCATCCAACGTAAGAAGATTGGTAATATAAAACGTTTTGCTCCATTCTAATCGATATAAAATAGAATTTAACTCGGTAGACCGTGAATTATTTACATTAGGTATGGTAGCAATGGAATTTCTAGATTCACCGAGGACGTCGATGAATAAATAAAGCGGATTTTTAGAAACGACATGATTCATCTCTGCCTGATAAGTATCCGTATTATCATTTTTAGCGAATTCAGAGATAACTCGGATATCATTGATCATTTTGTCAAACATAAAACTGGTTTTCGTACTAATCGTCTTTCCCATTAATTGATTCCGATACTTTATTTCGGAACGTACCGAATCATTTAATACAGTCATCGTAATATAATAAATCGAGGCTAAGGAACTAAATATAACAACAAAAGTAAGCAGGACATATCTTTTTGTAATTCTAGATTGCAATAATTGCTTCAAGTTCATTACTCCTATCGGAAGTTCTCCTCTTCTATTATATAATATTAAGAAAATTCGTGTAAATTTATATTATAGGAGAATAAGAAAAGCGAAAGCGCCCGTTTAGCAGCGTATGGACTGGAGCGCTTCGACGGGGATAAAAGAAAGACAGAGAGCGAAGCTATTGTCCGAAAAGCATCGTGAAATCCTCCGATGAAAAGACATCATGTAGCTTTTCGACGAGCTGAACAGCAGCTTCCTCTAATATGCTTTGGCGCAGGAGTACATAAGCGATTCGATGTTAACTTATCGTAGGGAGAAGAGCGAAGTACACTAGCCGCTGGGCGCTGAAGCTAGACAGGAAAATAAAATGCCCTTACTTTAAAGCACAGATCCTTTGATCCATACTCCAAAGCAGGGCTTTTTAATTCTGTAGGAATAGAACTAAATAAACTTCTGATCTGCAATCTCGTGATAATGCTTCATGGTTACATGAACATCCTCATCCCTTATGACAGGTAGAAGCTTTCTTATTTCTCTTACCAACCTCGTATCAATTTCACATAATTGAACGGACGATTCTCCATAAGGACATTGGACAATGATTTGGCCATATGGATCAATCACCTTTGAATTTCCATAAAACGCGATTTCATTTTCCGTCCCGACCCGATTGACTAATGCTACATAGCATCCGTATATTCCTGCATAAAACTTTCCAACTGTTTCCCAGCCCTCAGAACTGGAATACTGACTACCAAGGCCCCCTTCTGGACTATTGATTAAACCAATGAGGAGGGAGGTATGGTGATGGGCTGCAATATGTGGCAAGGACGGCTGCCATAAATCATTACAAATGAGCATGCAGGAAGTGAAGGAATCGATTTGCTGGACATTTACTTTCCTTCCCATAGAAAAATATTTTCCTTCTTCAAAAACACCGTAATTAGTCGGATAGATTTTTCTTTGAACTGATGCGACCTTACCGTCATTAATCATCATCGCGGAATTGTAAATTTGGTCTCCCTTACCTTGCTCCACAAAACCGAAAACAACACTCATTCCGATCTCTTTCGATGCCTTGCAAACCTGCATAATTTCATTTGAATCGGATGTTAACGCTACATCATAAAGCCGACTTTTAAGATCATAACCTGTTAAGGATAACTCCGGAAAAACCAGTAAATCTGCTTTTCCTTTATTTTTTTGCATGATGTTAATCATTTCTACTAAATTCGCATCAATGTTTCCAAAGACAGGTGCAACCTGGGCTATTCCTATTTTCATATATTTTCCCTCGTTCACTCATAAACTTCAATTGGTGCCTGTCACCCCACAAGCTTCTGCAAGTACATCTACTAAATGAACTCCTTGTACATGACCGCTGCATCCCTGTCTTTCGATTCCCACACGCATTTGCAGCAAGCATCCCGGATTAGTGGTGACAACGGTTGTCGCATTCGTCTTTTCCACATTATAAATTTTCTTATCAAGGATTTTCATCGATTCCTCAAAGTGAAGAAGATTATAAATACCACCCGAAGCACAGCAGCTATCACTGCCAGGAAGTTCCACAAAGACAGCCCCAGGGATGGAACGTAATAATTTCCTTGGCTCTTGATGGACCCCTTGAACATTTCGTAAATGACAGGAATCTTGATAGGTAATGACACCATCCCATTCTTTCTTAAACGGGAGTGGACCGAATTCCACGAGTACCTCACTAATGTCCTTGGAAGCCATGGTAAAGTTCTTTGCCCGCTCAGCCCACTCTTCCTCATTTTTTAAAAGATGGTCATATTCTTTTAGCTGTGCCCCACATCCGCCTGCATTGTTAATATAATACTTAGCATTTGCTTCCTCAAAGGCGGCAATATTTTTTTTCGCCAGCTTCTTGGCCTCTTCAGTCATCCCTTGATGGGCATGAAGAGCGCCACAGCAATTCTGTGATTTTGGAATAATGACTTCACATCCAACCAATGTTAACAGTTCAATGGTCAGCCTATTGGTTCGATGCAGCAGCGCGTCGGATATACAGCCTGTAAAAAACGCGACTCTTGCTTTCATTTTTCCCTTAGCAGGGATTACAGTACCAAACTTATTTCGTTTCATTGGAGACTCTAAAGCAGGAAGTACACTTTCAAATTGGGCCATCGGTTCCGAAATCTTAGGTAAAAGCTTTGTTTTATTCACCATCGTTCTGAGACCGGACTTTTGATAAAACCACGTTACATTCCCGAGCACTCTCATTCGCTTTGGATACGGGAAAACTTGTGATAATAGGAATTGCTTCAGCTTGTTATTCTTAGCTCGCTGATTCTTGTTTTTCTGCTCCTCGGCAATGACCTCTTTGGCTGATTCTAAAATATGCCCATAAGGAACGCTGACAGGACAAGCTACTTCACAGGCCCGGCACCCTAAGCATAGATCAATCGGTTCAGCCAAGTGATTGGAAACATCGATTTTTCCTTCAGCCGCCATTTTGACAAGGTTAATTCTTCCCCTTGGCGAAGCCGATTCTTTCCCTATTGATTCATACGTAGGACACGCAGGTAAACAATAACCACATTGGATACACTGATTAGTCGCTTCATAAGCTAAATCGTATAAGCGGTGAGCCTTTTTCGGGACGATCGAGAGTGGTGGAGCTGCTGGAATTGCATCTAATCTCTTTAAAGGAGCATTCATGCTAAACGAGCACCACCTTTGTTTGCCCTGCTTTTGGAAAAATTTTTCCCGGATTTAAGATATGGTTAGGGTCCCAGGCGTTTTTTACCTTTTTCATTAAATCAAGGCCAGCAACACCCAATTCCATCTCCATATAAGGTGCCTTCAGCGTTCCAATTCCGTGTTCACCTGAAAGGGTTCCCCCAAGCGATACAGCCGCCTCAAAAATCTCACTTACCGCATCTTCCACTCGTTTCATTTCCTCTATATTTCGTTTATCCGTAATAATATTAGGATGTAAATTCCCATCGCCTGCATGTCCAAAAACAACTAAATTCAGTTGATATTTTCTGCGGATTAGATTCAATTTCTCCATCATAGCCGGAATTTGGCTGCGGGGAACGGTGGCATCTTCAGAAATTTTCGTCGGTCCCATTTGCGTGATGGCAGGGGACACCATTCGACGCGCCTTCCAAATGTCCTCCCTTTCCTCTTCTGTTTTTGCTGCACGAACACTAGTTGCCCCTACTTGCCAGCAAAGCTCTTCACATTTTTCAATTTCCTCATTGATCGCCAAAGGATGTCCATCTACCTCGATAATCACGAGGGCCTCTGCATCAATCGGAAGCCCGCATGGACTGAAATTCTCGACTGCCCTTATGCATGCGTTATCCATTAGTTCCATGGCAGCAGGCAAAATACCAGAAGACAAGATTTTCGTGATGGCATACCCCGAATCAACTAATCTACTAAATGTCGCTAATAATGTTTTCCGTGCTTTTGGCTTTGGTATTAACCGGAGCGTGGCTTCGGTTACGATTGCCAAGGTCCCCTCCGACCCAGCAATTAATCTGGTTAAATCATATCCTGTTACATTTTTGACCGTTTTCCCGCCTGTGCGGACAATGTTTCCTTCAGGTGTTACCACTTCTAAGCCAATAATATATTCCTTTGTCGTTCCATACTTAAGCCCTTTTGGTCCACTCGAGTTTTCCAAGATATTGCCGCCAATGGTCGATATTTTGGAACTGCTCGGATCTGGCGGATAAAATAATCCCACCTCTTCCGCCTTTAGATGAATTTCACCAGTTATAATACCTGGCGAAACGATAGCTAGCATGTTCTCACGGTCAATGATTAGCTTTTTATTCATCCTCGTCATATCTAAGACAATACCGCCCTCAACTGGCAATGGCCCTCCGCTTAAGGACGTAGCCGAACCTCTTGGATAAATCGGGATGTGATACTTGTTTGCTATTTTCATAATCTCACTGATTTCATAAGCATTTTCAGGCTGAAGGGCTAATTCAGGTAAATATTCACCAAAAGAGGCATCATAGCTGTAAGAATATAGGTCCGCCAAGTCGGTCAACATCCGCTCGGAAGGGATAATTTGCTCAATTTCCTTTACTATTGTATCATCCAATTCGATTCTTCCTTTCTAAATCCCTAACAGCCTTTTAGGAATGTCATTGACCATCGTCGTAATTTCCTCTTCTGTTATCCCTTGTGCGAGCATATCCTCAATAAAATTGCTTAACGCTTTAATGGGCGGCAGATTGTGGCGCTGCCCATAATCGGTAACCATTACACAAGACTCAGCACCCAGTTGTTTAATACTTTCTGCCATTTCCTGAATAGTGATATCGTTAAAATCTTCACTACAGGCTAAATAGCATTTTTCGAGGATACATCCTTTTTTCACTAACTGTTTCTCTATTTCAAAATGAACCCTCGCAATGCCTAAATCCGTATGTTGGATTAGGATTTTCTCGACCTTTCTCTCTTTCGCCGCTTCTACTAAAACAAGAACTTCTTCAGCAGCTAAATGCCCCGTAGCTAAAACAACGTTAGCCTCTGCGATTAACTCTAGAATTTCATAGACCTCAGGAAGTATGTTCTTGTCTTCATCCCAAATTTCGATCCCAGCAGCAGGATGTGTCATCGCGCGTTTACTATTGAAAAATTTCGTTTTTTTCTTACCAAAATATCGTTGGTGTTCCTCAGCTGAAAATGTGGGCATCCAAATGATTTTTGCCCCCAAACGGATAGCGGCGTCAACAGCGGTTGCTGACAAACCTCCGGTAAAGTAATTACAAACTAAACCTCCATATACATGTAATCCAGGCTCTTTCTCACGAATTAGGCTTGCCCGGTCCACAGTTTGTGCTTCATGAGCTTTTAATACAACACCCGCCATTTCAGCCTTTTTAACATCTGCTACAAGTTCCCAATCCGTTTGTTTCCTTGGGAACAAACTTGGTGAACTGTGAACATGTAATTCAATGGCCCCTTTAAGTAGTGGATGGAATTCTTGAGTCATCCTGGTCACTCCCCCAACAGATAAATTCATTTATATATTAAGCAATTTTCATGCCAACTCCTTTTTCAGGATTAAGGCACAAATATTCACCATTTGATGAGAGATTATGTAAAAAAAGTAGAACAAAAGCGCAAGATTTTTTTACAATTGGGTATTTATTGTTTTCCTTCCGATGAATCAGATAAGCAACAACTATATATTGAAACAAGAATTTTCGAGCGTGACAGGCACCAAAATTTTTTCATGAACGTTTATTTTGTCACAACCGATGTCCATTTTGCCGAAGTCATCAAATATGATGCAAATCAAGGCAGCAAAACAGATTATCACGAATTAATCAGCGGTCCAATTGGAGCCGTAAAAATCAACCCTGGTACATTACATTGGATCCTACCTTCGGCCCTGAACGCTTGTATGCGGAAGGAAACTTCTTCAACTTCGGTGTGTTCCATGTAGACCCGGCAAAAAATCAAGCAGGTGTGGAAATTCGCGATGAAAACGGAAAAGTCCATTTCAGCCAAACATTCCAGCTTGAAGATTAAAAAAGGGTAACCGAAAAAAGGAGAGACTATATTAATTTACTAGAAGATAATAAAAGGGCAATACCCAAAGATTATGTCCAAAAGGTCAAGAAAGAGGGCTAACCGTTCTAGTAGATTACTACTTGTGGGTGAGCCCTCTAATTTTGCATTTAGAAAATGTAAAAGTACAAATAACCTATCCAAACTGATAAAACGCTAGGTTCGCTGATAAATGTTGGATTTCCGCTGATAAAATGATCCGATTCGCTGATATCTTACAAAAATCCGCTGATAAAATGATCCACTTCGCTGATATCCTTCAAAACTCCGCTGATAAACTGCACCAACAGGACTAATTTCACTCCTTCAGGATCATAAAGCTAACTATAAATCTATATGGAGCACATTTGTTTGCGATGGTTCTGCTTCTATGAACAAAAAACCGCTATTTTACTTATGATTAGGTTCAGCATAGAAGTTAATTCCAGAATAATTTTATTGTTGTTTTACAAACAATAACTTAGGGATCAACAGAGTTTTTCGTGAAATCATCATGAAAGGATAAAATAAATGAAAAAAACCTTTGTGCTCCTATTTAGCTTCATTTTATTACTACAAATCAATTTATCTCCAGCTCTTGCAGCGAATAACCCGAGAAATATATATGAGGTGAAATCCGGGGATTATTTATGGAAAATTGCTAATACCTATGGGTCCTCTGTAGCAGACCTGAAACTAATCAACGGATTACAATCGGATTTACTATTAGTTGGACAAAAATTAAGGGTCCCTATCATGTATCAAGTGGTTCCTGGGGATACGCTCTGGAAGCTCTCACAATCGTTCAATTCTACCGTCTCTTTAATCGCAACAACAAATGGACTCACATCCGATGCGATTTATGTTGGACAAAAACTAAAAATTCCTCCTAAAAAGCTGACCATGGATGGAAAGTTTATACGGATGAATCGAGAGGAATTTAAAGATTGGATATTTAATCAACAATTCACTAGAAAAGTTGGCAAAATCCAACAACATCACACGTATCAACCGTCTTATCAGCAATTCAATGGGTCCAATCATTTTGCTTTGATGAAGGACATGGAGAAATATCATGTTCAGGTGATGAAATGGAGTGAGATCAGTCAACAATTAACTACATTTCCAGACGGAACAGTGGTAGTAGGCAGGTCCTTTAACAAACCTCCAGAAGGTTCATTTGGATTACTAAATAAATCGGCCATGCATGCAATTGAAGCTGATGCGTTAGCCATTGAAAATGTTGGAAACTTCGATGCAGAACAAATGACTGCGGCACAGCGGGAAACGATTGTCACTGTCGCTGCCTTGCTTATGTTGAAATACGGGTTAACTCCTTCCGTAGATAGTATCACCTACCATCATTGGTGGGATATTAATTCGGGGGAAAGAGTGTTAGACCACGGTGAAGGACATGCAGTGAAAACGTGCCCTGGTACTGGATTTTTCGGTGGAAATTCCACAACGAATGCCAAAAACAATTTTTACCCTCTTGTGTCACAAAAAATGCAAGAAATTTTATCCTCAATGCATTAGACATCGAATCCAAATAGTTGGGGAAATAACATGTTTAATCGCACACAAAAAAACACCGTAATTAGCACGGCGTTTTTTTGTGTATTTAGTAAATCGAATATACTAATCATTTAATCCCTTTCCATTGAGAATTTGCTGCACATATTTTTCAACCCTTGACTCTCGAGTTTTGGATTGTTTGGGTTGAGAAAAATAAAGTATGTATGCTCTTTGCCGTCCCGGCGTCAATGCTTCAAAAGCAGTTTTCAAGGCAGGGATTTCATCGAATTTATTTTGAAATTCTTCAGGAATGGTGTATTCTGTATTCTTTTTAAAATTCACTTCCAAACCAGCTTTTTCAACTTCAATGGCTTCATAAATATAGGCTTTCAAGATGGGTTCCATTTCAACTATTTCTTGAACATTGGTGAACCGAATCTGGCGTGCCGCCTGTACATTCTCCGTTTGCTGGATTAGAATCCCATGGGCATCCTTTAACAAGGCACCTTTGTGAAACAGAAGCGCACAATATTCTTTAAATCCATGGATTAAAACTATGTTTTTTTTCTCAAACGTGTAACAAGGATGCATCCACTTAAATTCTTCGGTCAGATCACAGTCAAGAACGATATTTCTCAACCTCTCATATTCTTCCTTCCACTTTTTAGCTTTGCTTAAAAATTCATCAACCTTAGGATTCATTCTACTATTTGTCATCAAGGAACACCCTCTTCAATTTTTCAATCAGCTAACAATCAAGAATTATCATTCTCAATTTTTCCAATTCTTAAGAAAAAAAACATCCTATCTTGGACATTTTATGTTTTGGTTTTATTCCACTTTAACTTTTATACTATCAAAGGCATTGTAACCATAGCCCTTTCTGTTCCAAAATGGTTCCGAAGGTTGAACATTCCCTTGAGAATCAGTTGCTTTTAATTTTATCGTGTATTCACCTTTTTTTAGTGCCTCCCATTTATAATTCCAATGAACCCATGAGTATTTTTCGGATGGAGAATTTAGTTGACAGGGTTCCCAAGTTTGACCACCATCTAAACTAATTTCTACTTTTGTTATCATTCCTTCTCCTGTCCGTGCAATTCCTTTAATTTCATAAATTCCTGTATGCAATAATTGTCTATCTAAAGGATATTGTATGGTGGAGTTAACATTGGCAGCAGTGACGGAAAACTTTCCTCCATCGTTTTCTTTGTTTGGGTAGTAAACGTAATCAACTACTTGAAAGGGACCTTTAAATTCCTTGTCAATCACAGTAATTTTTTTAATCCATTTTACAGAAGCCATTGCATACCATCCAGGAACAATCAATCTCAGGGGAAAACCATGCTTGAATGGGATGGGTTGATTATTATATTCATAAGCAATAAGGATATCTGGTTCAAGGGCTTTTTTAATGGGTAAGCTTCTTGAAAAATTAAAAATTTGGTTGGAATCAGGCCTTTCTCCATAATCATAGCCTTCAAAAACAATTTCTTTTGCAGTATCAATCAAACCAGTGTGCTGTAGTAAGGTCCTTAATGAAACACCTTTCCAAATTCCTTGACTTATTGCACCTTTTCCAAATTGTTCACCAAATACCTTTGGTTGAAATAACTCACGCTTATCTCCAGCACACTCTAAAACAACTTTTATAGTTTTCGATGGCAATGAGTAAATTTCCTGTAAAGAAAATATTTTTGGGGTATGCACCAATCCATCAATTGGGAGAAGATAAAAGGATGATGTAAAGTGGGGGTAAGAAAAATGGTTTCTTCTGTAAAATAATTTCCCATCCACAATATCGCTATTTAAAAAATGTATAGGTGTTTCCTGATTTTCAGGGAATAAAGTCCTTGTAATTAGGTAGGGTTTTACCTGGGGATGGTCGAAATTTTTCAAGTAAATACCTCCTTAAAAATTGCTTTGTTATTTAATGCATATGTAATCGGTGGTTTATTATTCAAATTCCCCCTTATTAAATTATAATCTGTTTTTTTAGAATAATGGCTATGTTAAAGCTTATTGTTGATTTTGGCACATGATGATTGGAGCGGAAGGCGCGAAGACTCCTGCGGGAGTACGGGGCAGGGGAGACCCCGCAGGAGCGAAGCGACGAGGAGGCTCCCCGGCACGCCCGCGGAAAGCGAAGCGCCTGGAGCAGAAATCAACAGCCAAGTATAACAGAGCCAAAAAAATAAAAAAACACAACAGTTCGTTGTGTTCAATTCATCTATCGAAGTCGGTCCAATAAGAAACCGCCTTTAAATCTTCTTGGCTCATATGAAATAATAAACGCACGAGGTTCAAACTTTTCCACCGTTGCAATTAGTTCATTTTCTCTATTTCTCTTTGTCAATATTTCCATCCGATGACGTTCACTGTCTCGGCCTTCACCCGTATATAAAGTAACGCCGAAGCCATTTTGTCGTAATGTGTCTATCAAATTACTATTTTTTTCTTGTGTATTAACCGTTACGTTTATATAACCAATAGCTATTTTTTGTTCCAATTTCGTCCCAAGGATAATTCCTAACCCGAAGCCAACTGCATAAACAACCATTGATACAAAACTTTGATCTCCACCAAATACGAGAGAAAGGCCAAAAACATAAATTAACATTTCTGCAATACCTAATATCGATGCTAACACGGTTATATTTTTAACCAAAAAGATTGTTCGCAGCGTGTATATAGGTACATAAATCAGTTGTAACAGCAAAATCAAAAGAATCTCTTTCACTTTGGCACCTCTATCGTCATTTTTAAAGTACACTTTATTTTATCTTTTTTAATCTAAATAAAATAGTGTTATTCTTCCTTTAAAAGGAAAGAAGATATTTAACGTTTCTACAAACAATAATTTCAATAAAAATGATATATTGTCAGATTTTCTCAAACCTTGTAGAATTAAGATTGGATAGATGCGCCTGTAAAAAAAGAGAGAAATAGGTTATCTATACCGAAAATATCCTATCTAGGGGGAAATTATGAGAAACAGCAAGGTTACCATCTTTTTATTGTCCTTTTTCTTTCTATTAGCCGTCTTCTTCATTCCAGAAAAAGCTTTCGCAGCAATAGGGGACAGAGCGACACCGTACAGTGCATGGGATTATCACAAGTTCACTTTGCAGGAATTCAAGACCGACACACCTCAAGTGGTGGATTTGCAGCAATTTGATATGTATTTTGGGGAAGATGCCAACAAAATCATTCAATCTGAAGATGAATCAAACCAAGTTCCGGCAGCGGATGAACAGTGGATATTAATGGGTTTTGATATATCCTATATCTCAGGACCGGATGAACCCTTGGTTGCCGCTGATCTTATTTACAGCGATTATAATTTCTTTACAACGGGCGGGCAGAAAATCACTCCAATTGCAACCGCCTCGTTTACAGACCAATACGCAGGACTGGATGAATTAGATGTTAATTTGAACCGCGGTGAATCGTCCGAAGTATGGTATGGAATTCTTGTTAAAAAGTCAGCCGGCCTCCCGGTGATCAGGATTGGTACGGGTGTGAACCAGGCAACGGGTGCAATCAATTATAAGTGGTTTACAACCGATCCTTCTTACCTTGAGCCAGTCGTTACATCGAAAGCGACAGCGAGCTCCTATAATAGCATAAAGCTAACATGGACTCCTGCAACAGGGGTTGACGGTTATGACATTTACAGATCAACATCAAGTGCCGGGACTTTTACAAAAATTAGCAGCACAACCGATCCTACTGCCTATTACACAAACACAGGCTTGAATACTGGTACAACGTATTACTATAAAATCCAGACTTATTTTACATTTGATAATGGCGAAAAGATTTACGGTGCATTCAGCCCGGTTGTTTCCGCAAAGCCAGTACTGGCGGTCCCAGCTTCTCCGAAGGCAGCATCGGCTTCTTATTCTAGCATCAAAACAAGCTGGACGGCCGTCAGCGGTGCAAGCGGGTATGAAGTATCCCGTGCAACCTCCTCGACGGGGACGTATTCTCTAGTCGGTAATACTACGACCGCAACGAGCCTCACGAACACAGGGCTTTCTACCAACAAAGTATATTATTACAAAATCAGGGCGTACCGAATGGTCGGGACAACCAAAGTTTACGGCGGTTATACTACAGTGGTCTCAGCCAAGCCAATCCCGTCCGTTCCAACTAATTTCAAGGCAGCATCCGCTTCATATTCCAGCATCAAAACAAGCTGGACGGCCGTTAGCGGAGCAAGCGGGTATGAAGTATTCCGTGCCACCTCTTCAACGGGTACGTATTCCTTAGTCGGTAAAACCACGACCGCAACGAGCTTCACGAACACAGGGCTTTCTACCAACAAACTATATTATTACAAAATCAAGGCGTACCGAATGGTCGGGACAACCAAAGTTTACAGCGGGTATACTACAGTGGTCTCAGCCAAGCCAATCCCGTCCGTCCCAACTAATTTCAAGGCAGCAAGATACAGTTCAACAAGCATCAAAACGACCTGGAGTGCGGTAACAGGGGCAAGCGGGTATGAGGTGTATAGGACGACTTCCAGCACCGGAACATACAGCCTTGTCAAAAATACGACCTCCCTGTATTTCACCAATACTGGATTGACAACCGGAAGAACCTATTATTATAAAGCAAGGTCCTACAAGTTGGTCGGCACTCTAAAAGTGTACAGTGGCTGGACAGCTGTTTCAAGCGCAAGACCATAAAGCAAAAAGCCTGGAATTGGCAGCCAGGCTTTTTTTACGGTCTAAAAATGCTAGTAAACTACCAGCACGAGTTATAAGTGCAAGTGCTGAAATAAAGCCGCCATTGGCAGCTGGATTTCAAGTAAAGGAAGCTATCCAAAATCCATTCTTCAAGTGGAAGTTCCATTCAATCCTTTTAATCCCAGGATCCCGTATTTAATTTGCCCATTGTTTCAGAACTTGTTCTTGTGCCATACGATAAACTTCTTCTTCTGTTTGGTCTTTGCTAGCTATTACGTTGGTTTGATAGACTTTACCTTTATGTGTTACATAGATTGTATACTTGTACATTTTGTTCTATCTCCTTTATTTAATTCTAACTTTTTGTTCATTCCACTTCTCTTAGTTATTCCTACAAATGTTTTTTAACTTTTTTATATTTTACAAATAAAATGAAATTGATTAAAGCTAAATAATAGGTCAAGATTTGACAAATTCTCAACTTAACAAAAATTAATATACTCACTAGCAACGGTAATGACTGGAAAAGTCAGTAAAATCAACAAACTTTATATGATTCTAATCTCTTATGTAATTTTTTACACTTCTTAAAATGCAGAAAAATGTCGAAATATAAAAACTAAAAAAGGCTGGCTCCTTATACCGATCTTAAATTACCCTTTTGTTTTTTACTTTGAAGTTAAATAGCCCCAAAGTAAAAAACCCACCTTAGATAAGATGGATCTTACTTATTTATTAAACTAACTGGCCCGATAGCTCAATAGCAAATAAATTACAACTCGCTATTTCTCCCAAAGCTCGACCAGTCGACCTTCAGGATCTTCAATCCAAATAAACTTTCCAAACTCACTAACCTCTTTTTCCTTAACAAGAGGTACACCAATTTGTTCAAGATGCTTAATAGTCTCGTTTAGATTATGTACTTGAAAATTTAACATCACTTGTTGTTCTGTTGGAAAATAACTGTCATTCTCGGCAAAGAAAGAAAAGATAGTCTCATTTCCTAATTGGGGTTTTATCACAGTCCCATTCCAATTTTCTATTTCAATCTTCAACACTTCACTGTACCATTTTTTTATAACATCAAGATTCTTAGTTCTCCAAAATATCCCACCGAAACCTTTTATCATCGTAACTAACTCCTGTCTTTCTTTAAATTTTTAGTTTTTCGATTACATTAGACATTCGAGATTTAATGTTACGTTCCTTCTTCAACTATACTACATATAACTGCTCCTTTAGTTGAAGAAGAATAGCCTATTTGCTATGAAGAAATGCTGTTCTTCTTATGTTATATAAAATCATACAAATTTATTTTACATAATGTTTTTTAAAATCTGGGTGAATAGAAAATTTTTGACGTAAATTCACGAGGTTTTCCCCAAAACTTTCCTCTAAAAGTTCTCTATGTTTCTCCATAATTTCCATGAGATACAAATCATGAATCATGACTTCTGTAATTGGCATTACTAACCCAACATGCCTTGTCCATGCTGCACGGCTATCTTTACCCAGCGAGACAATACCTGCTACTACTTCTGAATCATCTCCACTAATAACAAGCCATCGTCCACCATACTCTTCTGTAATTTCATGACCCATATAATGTAGGTAAACATTAGCAAAATCAGTGACGATTTCCCCATAAGCAATAATTGTTACGTTGACCCCTCTTTTTACTGCCTGTCTTAGTTCAGACTCCAATTCTTCGAATTCCTCTTTCCAAACCTCTAAGAGAATTCTTTTTTTTGCAGATAATATACAAACTTTTACCTTATGGAGTATTTCATTGTGTCCCGTTATATTCCAGATATTTTCACGGTCATTTGCAGAACGTTCGAACTCCGCTAGTGATTTTTCTGCCAGTTCAAAATTCTCTTCTGCTTTCCTTCGGCGGTTTTTAATTAGCTCCTTTGCAGGAACAGGAGTGTACTGTGGCGTGTTTCCAGGACTAACCAGAATATCTCCTCGTATGGCGAGACTGTCTAGAACTTCATATATTCTTGAACGTGGTACACCAGAATTTTTCGCTACTGCATATCCAGTTAATGGCGATTCTTCCAATAAGGTAAGATACGCTTTCGCTTCATATTCGGTAAAATTTAGATTCTTTAATGTTTCGAAAATGGTTTCTTTCATAAACCCTCCAATAGAATATTAGTCGCTACCTTAGTAACTAATATTTTATCAAAATCTGTTGATTATTTCCAAAGGCTTCTGATATACTCGTAGTAAGTAGTTACCTCGGTAGTCACTATTAGCAAAGGAAGGGAGAAAAAACATGGATAGCTTACTAACATACATTTCAATTGCTGCAATGATGGTTGTTATACCAGGAGCAGATACTATGCTCCTGGTGAAAAACACGCTCAGCTATGGACCAAAAGCTGGACGTTATACGGTTCTCGGAATGGCAACGGGACTTTCTTTTTGGACGCTTATTGCTATTCTTGGATTATCTGTTGTTATTGCAAAGTCTGTAATTCTTTTCAGTACAATCAAATATTTGGGAGCTGCTTACTTAATTTATTTGGGTATAAAAAGTTTTTTTGCTAAAAGTTTGTTCTCTTTAGAGGAAATTCAAGCACAAGCGAATGGACCTACCAATTCTTCAAGTCGGCATAATAAAGAGTCCTTTATGCAAGCGTTACTTAGTAATGTTCTTAATCCAAAGACTGTTTTGGTTTATATAACTATCATGCCTCAATTTATCGATTTGAACGGAAATGTAAATCAGCAATTGATTGTGTTAGCATCAATCCTTACTTTACTTGCTGTATTGTGGTTTCTAACCCTTGTTTATGTAATTGATTACGCAAAAAAATGGTTGAATAACTCCAAATTCCAGAAAGTATTCCAAAAATCAACTGGCTTAATGTTAGTAGGTTTTGGCGTTAAAACAGGGATTTAAATTTCATTTATTAACACTCCTAATTCGACTTTTTCCGTTCAGACAACTGAACGGTTTTTTGTCCTCATTTGTTTCAAACGTGCAACTCACCCATTTTCAACAAAAGCACCCGGTAGTTAACCAACCAATCTAAACTGCCCGTTTTTTAAATGCCCCTTCATCGCTTTATCAATACAGACAAGTCACCCTCAAAAACTTTTTCATCTTTATGATTGAAGGTAGATAACAATACAGTAAGGATACCTGTTTCATCTTTAGTTGCTTTCTTATCAATAACTTTAACAGTGATTTGCAATTCGTCTTCAGGAAACACGGGCTTTATAAATTTAATATTATTCATTCGTGTTCCAGCAATAACATCATCACCATAGATACCTTCTTCAACCCAAAGCTTAAAAGAAATGGCTAGTGTATGTATACCAGAAGCAATTATTCCATTAAACCTTCCCTGATTTGCTTTTTCCTCATCCAAATGCATATATTGAGGATCAAATTCACCTGCAAACCTCATAATATCCTCTTTTGTTAATTTTAATGATCTAGTTTGGAACTCCTGTCCAATTGTAAACTCCTCTAACTTCATTCCTACACCTCTATTTTGTCATTCTTGTACTTGTTTATTTTAGCACCACTTAATCGCAAGTGAGAAAAAATCGTCAAAGTCTTATTCAGCTAATCTGCCCCTTTAGCCATCCATGAAGCGCAAAAATCAGCGTTTCACCACAGAGAAGGAAAATTGTTTTAAAAACACCAAAAGGAAAGGAGATTCAAACGTTCTCTACTAAAACTGTATTTCTATTACAGTTGGTTGACTGGATTAAACAACATAATTGTACCCATGTCGCCATGGAAAGCACGAGTGTTTATTGGAAGCCTATTGTAAATTTACTAGAAGCTGAGGATATCGAGTTTTTAGTTGTGAACGCCCAACAATGAAGGCTGTTAAGTTGGGATCTGTGGTTTCAGATGAATTGGGCGTTTCAGCACGAGATATGCTTGATGCCATTGCCGATGGTGAAGAGGACCCTTAAAAACCAGCAAATTTCGCTCGACGCAGTATGAAGAAGAAAGAAGAACTGGAACTCGCCCTAAAAGGCTATATCAATCCGATAACGATACATTGACGGAAGCTGCAACTTTATCCAAAATGCCAGAGATGACATTTTGTGACGTGCCAACTAAAAAACTAATGAGGATTAGCATGTAAATTTTCCGTGTGTTATTCATAGTGTCCAAGACACTCCTTTATCTTTAATTTGTTCTTCTTGCAAACTTAATAGTATTTTCAAAAAAGCTGGCATTCACAACCCTTCCTTTTGCCATCTGTTCCAAAATAATACTTTTTACCTGAAATGGTCTGACTTCAGCGTAAGTCACATCTTCAAGACGTGGAGAAATCTCTGGTGGGCAAAGTTTTACTTTTGGTGGAACATACATATTTTAATTCCCTCATATGATCAACGAAAAAGAAAACACACCCAGACGACAAGAATTACCTGACTGGGTGTGCTTTGCTATTATTGGTTTTTCTTTGAGACTTATGTAGTGATTTCTGCATCTCGTCCCACTACTGTTCCTTCTATCACTTTATCAGTTTACAGGGAAAATAAGAATAGCACCTACACACAGTGCAATAATACGAATCAGGTACATAGGTACTGAGAACAACCAGAACTGTGGAAGCTTATATTTACCCATGCCTAAAATCATAGCAGGCATACCATCGATTGGCATGTACCCGCCGTTCCATCCAGATACTACAACGGCAACTGCGGCAGCAACAGGATTAAGTCCCAAACTAAGGCTGGTTGCAATAGCGATTGGCGCAAAGATGAATACAGAACCCATATTTGAACCAGTAAAAGTAGCACAGGTACTAGTTAGAAGTGCGAAGATCAAGATAAGAATGAATGGATTGATATTAGTACCCAATGAATGCGCCACAACCTTTCCGATCATAGCTGTAAATCCAGAGTTAGCCAGAGCGTCAGCAACGCCGATAACACCAGCCATCATAAGGATTACAGGTGCACCCATATTATCACGAACTTCTTTGAAATCAAGTACGTTGATGATTAGTAAGAATGCTCCTGCAAGGCCAGGGATGACATAAGAAGCATTGCCCAACACGTTCATAAGCATCATACCAACAACACTGAGGGCAAATAAAGCGATGGTGCAGTATTCTTTCCATGCAGGCATAGCCACAATCTCAGCCGTAGCTGCCACCTCATCCATTACAGAAGCTGCCGAAATTGGATGATCCGGTAGAAGACGATAAGCAACCAAACTCCATACTAAGAAACCAAGAGCCAGGATGAAATTCACTACAGCAAATTTCGTCATAGAAAGCCCGTCGTGATAACCTGCCGTTTCCAGTACGCTGACAGTAACACCATAGAAGAGTGCTACATTGAAAGGAATCAAAGGGTGGTTAGTAGCAAACCCCAAAGGCATCATCAGTTTGGACGTAGGCATTTTTTTATTGTAAGGGATAGTAGATATCAAGGATAAAATCAGTACATAGTAACCAGTGGCCCCGGCACCTGGTAAACTGGCACCAAGCATAACTACCACGAGCAAAAGAGCATAGCTCTTATAACCGCCCTTATTTACTAAAGCAAGCATAGAGGCCTGAACCTTACCAATCAAGCTAGTCTTCATTAGTCCTGCCATAACAACCATAAAGCCAGCAATCATGATAACACTTGGGTTCACGAAGCCTGCGAAAGCCTCCTGAACAGTGGACAGACCGGTGACTACTAGCAGAAGGCAAGCCAGGATTGGTGGTGCACCGAAGGCCATCTTGTCCGACATGATCAATCCAATCATCAGGATCAAGATACCAAGGGCAAGAATCATGTGCAATGTCATTTCTTATTTCTCCTCTCTTAATAACCAAGTTAACTGGATATTTTTTTTACTTGGGTTTTATCCCAAAGCCTATCAAACTATAATTATGTGTAACTTAATATTTAACTTATTTCTCCAGATGTAGGATTGTAAACCCCTTCATTTTCTCGTTTTTCACCATATATATCTTCAACTGAAAAACTATTATATTTTACACATATTCTATTCTTATATGCGTATACTAAATGTAATCGTCCTTGGGCATCTTGATAAATAGTAGGATATTCAAATTGTGAATTATTCGTTTTATTCTCTGCTCCAATAAAACCTTCTGCGTGTTCAATAATTCGACCGATTGGCCAAGTATTTCCGCCATCTTCAGACACTGAAACCACTACCGGGTTTCTTAATCCAGGCCATGCTACTTTACCTTTTTCAGGATTATTAGCAGAGTTTGCATTATATGCAATAGCAATTGCATCGTTATCCAGTTTGATTGCACTTATACTTGCATTATTATTTGGTAAGGTTGTTGGCTCAGGCACTGTCCAAGAATCTCCATAATCCGTTGACTCACTTCTATAAATATAATCCGCAAATCTACTTCTCATAAATGCCACTAAATGACCATCTTCTAATTCTATAACATTGGCATGTACTCGTCCGTTACTTTCAGGCATGCGTACTTCTTTCCATGTTAGTCCTTCATCATCTGATACTTGAAATACTGTAGGATCGTTTGTAAGACCTAATTCTGAATCTTCACATACCCACGTGCTAAATATCCATCTACCATTACTTAATACTTGAATAGTTTGTCGAGCAAATGTACCAGGCTGGCTAAATAATACTTCTGGTTCAGTCCAATTTTCACCATTGTCGTATGTTTTCTGATATTTAATAATGGACGTAAACTGCATATTATCTTTATCTGGTCGTCGACCTTCCTGAGAAGTATAGATTAACCATACTGATTTATCAGGTGCGTGGAAAAATGCTGGGTTTTGCTCACTACGCCTATCATCCTGCGAGACAATTTTCGGTTCATTCCACTCTTGAGATTTATGATTAAATTTTGATAATACTATTGAAATATCGGGACTGCCTTCAAATGAACCTGCAAACCATGCACATAATAAATCTCCATCGTCTAACTTAATAATAGTTGGTGCATGTGCGGTTGGAAAAGGACCAGATGGAATTAAAGAAAAATCAATATTTGTATAATCATCATGATATAATTTACCGTTTGGAATTGACTCGCGAATTACTAATTTATTATTACTCATACTAATCACCTTAATCACCTTATCTTTCTAATTAAATTTCTACCTTAATTACCGCTTTATTGTATTTCGTCGCTTGATCTATATATTTTAACGCTTTATGTCCATCGTGAGGCAGACAAATATAGGCCATACCTTTACCGTTGGCGATTTTTGGATTTAATGATATATATTCATCTAAATTTTCTATTAAATCAAATATCACACTATTCACTTCGTTTCTTAATTAACATTATTTGCTAGCTGTACTGCGTAATCAATTGCATTTTCAAGACTAAGTTCACTCGCAGTCATCTTACCTGCTTGATCGAATGCTGTTCCATGATCAACTGAGGTTCGGATAATTGGTAATCCCAATGTAATATTAACTCCAGAAACCTCTTTCCATTTATTTTGTTCTTTATCAAATACAAACCCTAATAGTTTTAATGGGATATGTCCTTGGTCATGGTACATTACCACAACGATATCATACATTCCACCACGAGCTTTTGAGAAAACTGTATCTGCAGGTAAAGGTCCGAATACATTAATCCCTTCACTTTTAGCTGCTTCAATCGCAGGGATGATCTCATCAATTTCTTCCGTACCAAACAATCCATTTTCTCCACAATGTGGATTTAATCCCGCCACAGCAATCCTTGGATTTTCGATACCCAAGTTTAGACAAGCATGATGAGCAATGTTTATTACATCTAATACTCTCTCTTTTTTAACTAAATCGCAGGCTTCTCTTAAAGAAACATGCGTTGAAACGTGAACCACTCTTAAATCACCATCAGCTAACATCATAGAAAATTTAGAAGTATTTGTAAGCTGTCCATAAATTTCTGTATGACCAGCAAAGTGATGTCCTGCTAAGTTTAACGCTTCTTTATTTAATGGATTCGTAACGGTTGCGTCTACTTTCCCCTCAAGTGCTAATTCAATGACTTTTTCAACATAGAGATATGCTGCATTTCCGGCATCTTTAGACACTTCACCAATCTGTAATTCATTTGCATCTACAGAAGCTAAGTCAATTACATCCATTGTTCCCCATTCATACAATCCATCTTCCGGTGTAGTAATGGCATTTACTTTAATATTAACCTCTGGGAATTTCTCTAAATAGCTCTCTACAATACTTTTATCTCCAATAAGTAAGGGGTTACATTTTTCGTACAAGCTTTTCTTTTGAAAAGCTTTGATTGAAATTTCAGGCCCGATACCTGCAGGATCACCCATTGTTATTCCTATAATTTTTTTCATAATGTCCTCCTAACTACTTTATCCCTGCTTCAATATTTTCATTTAATACTGATTTTAATGCTGTAATTCCTTCATCAGACACTTGATTGAATGGTGAACGGCACTTCCCAACCGGATAGCCTAGTAGTTCAACAGCGGTTTTTACCACAGTATTTGGATTCGCAAATTTAAAACAATCTCTAAAACTTCTGATAGAATCTTGATATTTACGAGCTTCTTCAATATTATCATTTACAAATTGTTCGTATATTTGTGCCATAGTAAATGGATAAACATTAGAACATCCTGCAATTCCGCCTGTTCCCCCAGCAAGTAACGTCCATAATATTAATGAATCATTACCTGATAGCACAGAAAAATCTTCTCTATTTCTTGTTCTTTCAATATATTGAAGAATATTATCAAAGTTTCCACTACTATCTTTGACACCAACAATATTGTCAATGTGACTTAGTTTTTCAACAGTCGCAGGTTGAATCGTATTACCCGTTCTAGCTGGAATATTGTATAAAACAATTGGCATATCAACCGCTTCAGCAACTGTTTTAAAATGATGATAAATCTCTTCTTGAGTTGCTGCTGCAAAATAGGGTGTAATGATTGATAGGTAGTCTACACCAACACGCTTTGCTTCTAGAGACAAGCGAATGGTATCTTGTGTTCCAACTAATCCTGTGGATGCATAGACTGGAACCCTCCCCGCTACTGTATCAACTACTGTTTCCATGACTTGCACTTTTTCTTCTTCACTTAAAATGTATCCTTCTCCATTCGTACCAAACGTAAAAATACCATGAACACCATTCTCAATGACTCTATTCACCTGATTTACGAGTTCTTCATAGTTAACTTCTTCATTGTCATACATTGGTGTAACAAGTGGTGTGATAATTCCTTGTAATTTGTTTTGCACACGAATCACTCCTACATAATTTCTAAATAAATTTTACGAGCATCTTCTGGTGTTACTTCTCTCCTATTATTCACAAGTAATCGTTGAACTTCCATTCCGGCCTCGACTAATCCTTCTAGATCTTCCTCCGGCACATTGAAAGCTTTTAAGCTAGTTGGAATTTCAAGTGTTTTCACAATGTTTTCTATTAAATCAATGATATATTTTGACTTTTCATTTACATTTAATTCTTCATTTTTTTCTTTTACCACTCGGTCATAGGCTTTAGCTAAGAGGTCTTTAATAACTGGCTCATTAAACTTCATAACTGGTGTTAGTAGAATTGCGTTAGAAACACCATGAGCAATGTGATATTTTCCACCTAAAGGATATGACAATGCATGAACAGCGGTAGTCCCTGAGGATGTAATCGCTACCCCACCATAGAAAGAACCTAATAACATATTACGCTTCGCTTCAAGTGCATCTGGATTTGTGCAAGCTTCAATAATGTTATTCATAATTAAATCTAATGCCTCTAGTGCAAAGGTATCACTGATTGGGTTAGCTTTTTTTGAAGTAAAACATTCGATAGCATGTGCTAGAGCATCAATACCTGTTGCTGCAGCAATAGGTTTAGGTAAATTTTTTATCATGTTGCTATCTAAAATAACATGGTCAGCAATTAATTCACCATTTACAATACCAACTTTTAAATTTTTTTCAGGTACTCCTACAATACTATTGGGAGTTGCTTCAGATCCTGTACCAGCTGTGGTGGGAATCATTAATGTTGTCACTTGTTTTTTAGCTACTAACGGATCCTCTAGTAAATCTTTTACAGTATAATCATCAGTAGATAACACGGATGCTAATTTAGCGATATCCATAACACTTCCACCACCAACTCCAATGATAAAATCAGAGTTCAATGCTTTAAAATGATCAACAACCTCTTGAGCTTCTATGTAAGATGGCTCTGTTGGTATATCCGATAAGATTTCGTACTCGATATTATTCTTTTCTATAATACTGATGACTTCGTCTAGCAAGCCAACTTTAAGTATGCCTTTATCTGTAAATATCGTAATTTTTGTCACACCGTTTTTGATAATTGTATGGAGGTTTTGCATGGCATCTGAACCTGCAAATACATTTGTTGGCATTTTTAAATTATATTGATTTAACATAATGTGCATCCCCTTTGTCCTTAATCAATGTATTTAATTTAATAAATAAATCTTCATCACCAAATCCGCCAGATTTAGTAATGACATAATGTTTTTCATCCTTAAAATCAATACTTCCAAGAACAATTCCGGGGAATAATTCTTTCAGAGGTTTAATTTCAGTAATCTCCAATACTCTCATTGATTGATATAATGTATCTCCACCTGTAAATAATAACGTTCTTTTAATACCATTTGACATAAGATTCTTTACTAAGTATCCGAGTGACTGTCCTATTCTAAATCTTATTTCATTTCCTTGATCAGGCAGTTGATATACTTGATCGGTCGATACATTCCCAAATGTTTCAAACATGAAAGGTTGTTCAATTTTTAAATATTGATGGATATTTTCTTGCCCTTTTACTGTATCCCAATATTGTTTATCCCAAAGTTGCTCCATCGTTAAAGATATTCTTTCATATCCATTCACTTCCGCAAATGTAATTTGCTTTTTTGTTACTGGATTCACACTTCCACTTACAATCAATAAAGGAAGTTTAATATCGTTTTGAGTGGTATCCCTTTTTTTATAGATTATATTTGCTAATGCTTTAGCAAACCCCGCACACCCCACCGTTATATTTAATGCATCATTCATTAATAGCTCATTCCCTTGAGATAACATCTCCTCATCAGAGTGACTTTCTATTAACAAAATTCTTTCTTCTTTTGGAGGAATTTCATATTTTTTTGTAATATAAGTTTTTAAATCTGCTTCTTTAAGTAGAAGAGATGGGATATGGCTTTCAGTTACTGGTTCGTACGGATCTTGTCCAAAAACACTTTCACTTACTGGTATTGAATCTATAAGTAATATTCCTTCACAACTAAAGCGATTTTGTTCTGGATACGCCGGAATAAAGGGAATTGATACATCCTCGAAAACATCACTCAAAGCTCTTAACTCAGAAGCAACATTTCCTCTTAATGCTGAATCAACTTTTTTAAATATATATGGAATATTTTCTTCTTTAGCTTTTAAGACGATCTTCTTGATCACTTCATATGCGTCACATTTATTCAAATATCTTGTTTCAGTATTGAAGACAAGTACTTCTAATTGATCTGTAGTTTCACCAAATTCGAACTCTAAATCAGAGGTCACTACAGTTTTCACACCGTAATTAGAGAACTGGACTCCAGTATCAAGTGCTCCAGTAAAATCGTCAGCCATTATAAGTACCCTTATCATTTGTTCACCACCCACTTTATAATTGAATTATAGGTTTATACTCTACCTAAAAAAATATGATAATTATAATTATTGTTACATTTTGAAACTTTTCTATTGAAAACGTTACCACAATTCAAAAATTCGTGTTAAACTGTTTAAATATGAAACATATAAGGGGAATATAAATGGAAAATATAACAAAAATCCTGGGTATAGCACCTTACGAAGAGCTAAGAAAATCAATGGAAAATGTAGGATCTACTTTCTCTAATACTTTGCTAAATACGTATACTGGTGATTTACAAGAAGGAAAAAAGCTAGCCCTGGAGGTGATTCATAACGATTACGATATTGTCATATCAAGAGGAGGTACAGCTGACTTAATTAGGAAGAATATATCTATACCAGTTATAGATGTTTCAATATCTGTTTATGACATTTTAGGAGCGATCAAACTAGCAAATAACTACACTTCTAAATTTGCTATTGTAGGTTATTCAAGTATTACTGAAACGGCACATCTAATTTGTGACATATTAGATTATTCTGTGGAAATATATACGATAGATGATTCAAGTGATAAATTAGGTCTACTAAAATCACTGGGAAGAAAAGGGATTAAATTAGTTCTTTGTGATGCAATAACGAATAAACTAGCACTAGAAATTTCTTTAAATACGATCCTTATTACATCAGGAAGTGAAAGTATTAGACGTACATTCGAACAAGCAATAGAGTTAAATATGCATCTTCAAAAATTAAAATTACAAAATAACTTACTCACAGAAGCTATTGAAAATTTTAAAACTGACTGTTTAATTTTATCCAGTCAGTTTGAATTGATTTATTCAAGTTTAGATACAGAAATTAATGACTCAGTCTATAATTATTTACTTCATAAAAAAGATACTACTCCATTTAATGAATCACATACTTTTTATCATTCAGTAAACAACACTCTTTATAACTTAAAAGTAAATATTTCAAATAAGACAAATGATATTTTTTATATTGTAACCGTCCAAAAATCCGTAACACCTATCATGAATTCTAAATTCGGTGTTACCTATGAAGATAAGTCAGAAGTGGAACAAAAATTAAATAATAACTTATATAAAAATCCTATTATCACAGATGATATTAACGATAAAATTAAACAAATTAATTTAAGTAATGCGCCCATTATATTACTAGGAGAAAGTGGTACAGGAAAAGATATCGTCTCTCAAAGTGTCTTCACCAGTCAAAATAATAACAATAATACAATGGTAACAATTAATTCTAACTTACTAAATGATACAATGTGGAAACACCTTTTAAACACAAGTAACGGCCCCTTCCTTGAGGTTGGTAATACAATCCAGTTTAATCACTTTGATAAAATTTCAAATGAAAACTTCGAAAGGTTAATCACTATTATTGAATCTACTAACTTACACGTAAGTAATCGACTGATATTTATTTGCGAAAAAACATCTGAAGGTATTACATCAGAATTCTATAAAGAATTAATGAATCGAATGAATTCTATAAGTTTTCTTCTACCTACCTTAAGAGAAAGAAAAAATGAAATATCGGCTATATTAACTATGTTTTTAAATAAGGTAAATATTGAAAACAATACTGATATTATCGGGTACGAGCCCAATGCTCTGGCTACTCTTTCACAATATAATTGGCCAGGTAATTTCAAACAATTAAAACAAGTTCTAACTGAATTAGTATACTTATCTAAATCGCTATATATAACTAGTAATAATGTCAATAGTATTTTGGGCAAACAAAAAATTGTTGAAAATATTTCTTATTCAGAAGCTGGAATGAATATTTCTTTTAACAGTAGCAAAACATTAAATGAATTTAATTTGGATTTGATCAAGCTAGTACTTGATCAACATAATGGCAACCAAACTTTAACAGCTGAGCAGCTTGGTATCAGTCGAACAACGTTATGGAGATATTTAAATAAATAAAAAAGGCTCTTTGTCAAATTCATCGTGTCAAGAATCTTGGTATTGAAAGCCTGAACGATACAATGACCAATCCATGGTGTATTTCTTTTTCAAATGGATGAGCCTTGCTACATAATCAAATCCTAGTTTAAATATACTAATTTCTTGTATTTAATGGGTAAAATTAGTTAGTTTAGCAGGAAAGCTTTACTAGCAAAACCGCGATGCCATAAAAATAAAAAGCCCCGGATCCACGATAGTGAATACAGGGCTATGACAATCTATGATTGATCTAAAGAATACTGCTTCTTGAAGTAATTCTTGTATTCCCCACTAATAATTTGCTCCCACCACCACTTGTTATCCAAATACCATTCAATCGTTTGCGAGACTCCCGTTTCGAATGTGTAAATTGGTTTCCACCCTAGCTTCTCTAACTTCGTAGGGTCAATGGCGTAGCGCTTATCATGACCTAAACGGTCAGGGACAAACTCAATGAACTCTTCCGATTTTCCTAACGTGGTAATAATCGTTTTTACCACTTCTAAATTTGTCCGCTCGTTGTGCCCGCCTATGTTATAGACTTCACCGGTAACACCCTTATGCAAAACAAGGTCTAGTGCTGCACAATGATCATGGACATGCAGCCAATCACGGATATTCTTTCCGTCACCATAAATTGGTACCTTCTGATTATTTACTACGCGAGAAATCGTTAACGGGATCAATTTCTCTGGAAAATGGAAGGGACCATAGTTATTGGAACAACGTGTAATATTGACTGGCAGTCCAAATGTTTCGTGGTAGGCACGAACCAAGAAATCAGAGGAGGCTTTACTTGCACTGTATGGACTATTGGGTTGTAACGGCGTCTCTTCTGTAAACAATGTCGATGAATCCAGCTCTAACTCACCGTATACCTCATCCGTTGATACATGAACAAACTTGGTGACTTCTATTTGTTTGGCGGCATCAAGTAACATTTGCGTCCCTAGCACATTCGTCCGAACAAATATTTCTGGTTCCGTAATTGAGCGATCGACATGGCTTTCTGCGGCAAAATGGACCACATAATCAAACTTTTCTTTTTCAAAAAGCGGTAGAATGGTTTCGCGATCAGCAATATCGGCTTTCATAAAATGATAGTTTTCCTTCATTTCGATCTCACAGTGCTTGGTTAGATCGCCCGCATAGGTTAATCCATCTAAATTATAAATTTCATACTGAGGGTATTTGTTAATCATATATTGAACAAAGTTTCCACCGATGAATCCGGCTCCACCAGTTACAAGAAGCTTTTTCCCTTGCATTACTTCACCTCTTGCTTTAACGCTTTTAAGTACTGCTTTAAGGATTCCTGCCAAGACGGCAATGGAATAAATCCATTGTCCAGTAGCTTTTGCTTCGACAATCGCGAGTTCTTGGGACGGGCGGCCCTTGTCGGATATTCCTCTGTTTTAATCGAATGGACTTTTACTATTTTGCCCGCTTTGTGAAAAATTTCTTCGGCAAATTCAGCCCAGCTACAGAATCCCTCATTCGTGGCATGATAGATTCCATATCGATCCGTTTGAATCATATCAATTAATAAACGCGACAAATCCAAGCTATTCGTAGGCGAACCCACTTGATCTCCCACCACATGTAGTTCATTTTTAGTTTCAGACAATCGCAGCATCGTTTTTACAAAATTATTCCCGTTTAATCCAAAAACCCATGATACCCGGACGATGAACCAATCGGATAAGGTCGTTTGGACAATTTTCTCCGCTTCATATTTGGTCTGCCCGTAATAACCGACGGGGTTGGGCGCGCTCGTTTCGTCAAAAGGTGCATCACCCCATCCATCAAAAACATAATCTGTACTGATAAACATAAATTTAGCCCTTAGTTTCTTGGCGGCGCAGGCTAAATACTTGGTCCCATCAACATTCACCTTCCAGCAATTTTCTTGATCATCCTCTGCTTGATCAACCGCCGTATAGGCAGCACAATGGATTATCGCATCCGGGTTGATTTCTTTTACAACCTTGTAAACAGAACGCTCATCTGTTATGTCCAGATCTTTTGACCCCACGCCAACCATTTCAATACTGCGCCTCGCCCCTTCACGAACCACATCAAAACCGAGCTGTCCTGTAAAACCCGTCACTAGAATTTTCATCGTTTATTCTCCAAAGTTAAAATTATTTTCTGCATCTGCCAGGCATGGAGCCATTTCATCCTTTGTAGATAGTATCGGAGTCACAACTGGCCATTCAATTCCAATGGTTGGATCGTTCCAGATGATGCCCCGGTCACATTCAGGTGCATACAAGTGGTCTACTTTATATTGAACTTCCACATCATCGGTCAACGTCAAAAATCCATGTGCAAACCCCTTAGGAATCAATAATTGACGTTTATTTTCCGCACTTAACTCGATTCCAAACCACTTCCCATACGTGTGGCTGCCTTTACGAAGATCGACGGCCACATCAAATATCGCCCCTTTGGTACAACGAACGAGCTTGGTTTGCGCTTTTGGATGTAATTGATAATGCAATCCCCGTAATGTCCCTTTGGCTGCCGAGAATGATTGGTTATCTTGAACGAATTTCACAACGATTCCTGCTTCCTGCAGCCTTCCCTCACTATAGGTCTCCATAAACCAACCGCGATGATCGCCAAAAAGTTTTGGCTCGATAATCATTACCCCTGGCAGGGAAGTCTCAATCACATTCAACCTATCACCTCTTTTAATACTTGATGCTGCCATTGGCTACTTTTAATAAATATTGGCCATAACCTGTCTTGGAGAATCTCTCACCTGATTCAATTAATCTATCAATATCAATCCAGCCATTGATATAGGCGATTTCTTCGGGTGCAGCGATTTTAATTCCTTGATGATCCTCAATTGTTTTTACAAAATTAGTGGCTTCCACTAAACTTTGATGTGTTCCCGTATCCATCCACGTAAAACCCCGCCCAAGCAGCTCAACCTCGAGTTCTCCCATCCGTAAATATCGATCATTTACAGTAGTAATCTCTAACTCACCTCGTGCCGAAGGTCTGACACTTTTGGCAATATCCACAATTCGATTGTCGTAAAAGTACAATCCTGTGATCGCATAATTTGATTTTGGTACCTGCGGTTTTTCTTCGACGCTTAATACTTTTCCATTTTCATTAAATTCCACTACACCAAAACGCTCTGGATGTTGCACATGGTAACCAAAAATGGTTGCCCCACTCTCCTTTTGAGCCGCACGTTGGAGAATTTTTCGCATCCCACTGCCGTAGAAAATATTGTCTCCTAAAATCATCGCGACAGAATCATCACCAATAAACTCTTCCCCAATTAAAAAAGCCTGGGCTAATCCATCTGGGCTCGCCTGGATTTTATATTCTAGATGTATTCCAAACTGTGATCCATCACCGAGCAGCGCCTCGAAACGCGGGGTATCCTCTGGAGTTGAAATAATTAGAATATCACGAATCCCTGCAAGCATTAAGGTGGAAAGCGGATAATAGACCATCGGCTTATCATAAATGGGTAATAATTGTTTACTGGTGACCATCGTTAACGGATATAAGCGTGTCCCGCTTCCACCTGCTAGAATAATAGCTTTCATCGTAACCTCCATTCCGGGTCGTTAGGGAAGGAATTTTGGTTTGGGCTGCCTATCGGGTTTCATTCCTTTATGTATATATGCTTATTTTGTAGTTCACGAAATATTCCACTGCTGGTGCGAACAGGCATGTTCGTTGGTTTAAAAAACGCTTGAAAAGGCCCGATTTCTAGGGTGGTTTTGGTGATTGTTTTCGGGATAGCTGTGAATCTAATAATAATTGACTGGATTGACACAAGAATGCCAATGTTTTCCCATAAATTATGATTGAATAGATGATTCAAAAACTGTAAAATTAATAGAATTGATTTTGCTAATCCATCGGAGGAAATTATGAAAAAGAAGAATAAACGCAAATGGCAGATTGCCGGCTTTAGCATATTGGGGATTATTTTACTCCTTGTTGCGGGCCTTGGATATGAATACTATAAGATACAGCCGAATAATCATTTTACCACGGTGCCTGTAGTTAGTTCAGGAAAAACGGACGATTCCACATCAACAAGTGAATCTGTCGAGGTAAAAGAACCCGTTTTTAACCTGTTATTGATCGGGTCCGATGAACGAAAAGGACAAAATGTGGGTCACTCGGATTCGATGATGTTGGTCCATGTCGATTTAACAAAACATCAATATGATGCGATTAGCATTCCACGTGATACCCGAGTTCATTTAGATGGGTACGGCTATACCAAACTAACAAGTGTTCAATATATTATGCAGGCCACAAAAGGCGCCCAAAAAGGAGTAGAAGCAGCAGTCAATGCAGTCGCTGAATTAACAGGAACTCCGATCAATTACTATGTCGAAACCAATTATGGCGGCTTTCAAGCAATGGTTGATGCCGTCGATGGCATTGAGATGAGCGTACCATTTGATGTGAAATTAACGCATCCTTGGTATGGTGAAAACAAGGATAAAGTGATAAGTGCTGGAACCCATTCCTTTGACGGAAAAATGGTAGCTGAGGTTGTACACGAGCGCTATTCCCTCGCAAGTGGCGAATATGGTCGTCAAAAGTTACAAGAAGAAGCACTAAAAGGAATTGCGAAGAAGGCCTTAAGTCCAAATAATATCACCAACTTGCCTTCATTAGTGAAATCCATTCCTGACTTTGTGATTGCGACCAATATGTCTACACAAGATATGTTAAGCCTTGGACTAGCAGCGAAAGATTTCGACCCCAACACCCAGCTGGAATACCACCAAATCCCCGGTGAAGGAAAAAGAATGTACGATGATATCTTAAAAGCAAATAACTACCAGCTAGTGATTAATCAGGACAAAATCAAAGATCTAGTAGCTCAGAACTTTTAAATAGAATGGATTGGTAACTCTATTAAGCCGAATGATGATAAAGCATCATTCGGCTTTTTTTCGCTTTGGAGTGGAGAGGTAACCCTTTTAAAAATAGGCTTTGGCAAAGAAGTCAGTCACGTAGAGGGGTTCTACGTTACCCAATACGTTGGAATTTCTTGAGTTCAGTCACGTAGAGGGGTTCTACGTTACCCAATACGTTGGAATTTATTAAGTACAGTCACGTAGAGGGGTTCTACGTTACCCAAAACGTTGGAATTTCTTGAGTTCAGTCACGTAGAGAGGTTCTACGTGACCTAATACGTTGGAATTTCTTGAGTTCAGTCACATAGAGGGGTTCTACGTTACCCAACACGTTGGAATTTCTTGAGTTCAGTCACGTAGAGGGGCTCTACGTTACCCAATACGTCCAAAAATTCCGAGTACAGTCACGTAGAGCTACAAGGCGACGAAAATGTGATTGAATCTCTGATCGCCTGACCTAAAAATAAAAAAACAACCCCTAAAAGACGGGATTGTTTTAGAAAACGCTTTCATTTTATTGATGTGTTTCGATTAACTGGTCTCCTCTTTTCGCTGCAACCATTAGACTCATAATCAAAAGCATAGAGAACGATCCAACAAATAGGCCTGCAATAAATATAAACATAGTATTACCTCCTAGAGTGTGTTTTATAATTCGTAGTAAGGTGATCGATCATATTCGGTAACTGGCTAGCATAGTTTTGACAACCTTAGCCCCTCTAGTTTTGCGACACCATCTTTCAATGGGAGTGCCCTTTCGTACGAACTATGTGTTTATTTTCATATTATACCATCGATTACTATGGATTAAATAGCCCTATTAACCTATTTAATATGAAAATAAAGTGACGCAACGACAATCTTACATCCATTCGCACTTCACCACATTTATTGTCGAAATATTTTTTCAACTTTCGCGCATTTCTACGTTTTTCCCTAACAGTGGTTGGGTATCATAAAGGAAACAATCTGAAAACTTAACACCCCTTAGTTGGGGAAGGCCTATTCGAAATCCCAACTATTGAAAGCGTTATCAGTAAAACTCAAAAACCATAAATGTTTATCTATGTCGATCATAGGAGTGGATTTCATGGACAAGCAGGGGAATCTATTAATTGGATTAATTTGGGGTACATCACTAAGTGTTCCGTTATGGATTGCGTTTTTCGGTTGGATCAAAGTAATCACTCATTTTATTTTCTAATAGGCTGAACCGGCAACAGTATCATCTAAAAAAAAAGCGTAAAAATCCTTATCTCATAGGGGTTTTACGCTTTTTTTTGATAAAAATCGATTCACTATCCCATAAATCACAATTCCCACTATCGCTCCCGCACTATCAATGAAAACATCTTTTACCTGAGCCCCTCTGCCCGCTACAAATAACTGGTGGAATTCATCAGAGACTGCAAAAAGGACACAGATCCCAATAACCAACAAAAGGCGTTTAATTCCTTTGATCCGATTAACTCCTAACGCAATCTGCACCCATATAGCAAGGACCAGGTAAATAAAGAAATGTGCATTTTTTCTTACGATATGATTCAAACTGTCCAAGTTTAATTCCGTTTCAGGAGTAACCTTCTCCACGGTTTCTACCACTTTCTCCGTTACCCCTATACTAAGCTTGTCAGAATTCTGAGCTGCCTGAGCTGAAAGATTAAATATAAGTAACATCCAAATGACTACAATAAGCCATGGTAAAAGATACATGAGTTTTCGATACTTTAACATGACTCTCGCTCCATCTCCATTTGCAACTCTGACTATCCAAAATATATAACCTCCATTCTACCATTTTTTCAGAGAATATAAAATTATAGTAAAATTTCCCTAAGCGACACTTATTTCCGTGATTTTTTAAAATAATAATTAATAAATCCAATAACAAATAATAATTTGTTAATTTGAATTTTTTAAATTATTGAAAAATTACCTTGTAATCCCTCGACAAAATTGTTATTATAACGTACATGTAAAATTAATATTATTTAACAATACTATTGTTAGGGCAATAGTACTATTCGAATATCAAGCAGGAGGTTCTCATATGAGCAAAAAATCTATGAAACTATTATTAATTATACTCCCTTTTATTTCTCAGTTAGCAGTTTTACCTTTCGTAAATCGAATAGACCCAATTATTTTAGGATTACCCTTCCTTCAATTTTGGCTCTTTTTATGGATCGTATTAACACCGTTATGCACATTTGGGATTTATCAACTTCAGAAATCAGAAGGGAGTCTTGACTAATGCAGGGAAATTTGACAGCTTTGTTAATCACAGTCTTCATTGTCTTGACCGTTGTTTTGATTGGATTTATCGCAGGGCGGAATAAATCATCGCGAAGCTCTGTAGAGGAATGGTCTGTTGGCGGTAGACGATTTGGCGGATTGCTGGTTTGGTTTTTAGTAGGGGCTGATTTATATACAGCTTATACATTTTTGGGATTGACGAGTACAGCCTATGCAGGGGGAAGTCTTGCATTCTTTGCTATTCCTTACTGTATCTTAGCCTATTTTGTTTCATACTTTTACCTTCCTAAACTATGGAAAGTAGCGAATAAATTTAAACTAACCACACTTGCAGACTATGCGAGAGAGCGTTTTGGCAGTAAACTTCTTTCTTCTATTATTGCAATTGTCGGCGTATTGATGCTTATCCCGTATATCGATTTGCAGTTAGCAGGGATTCAAGATACGCTTCAAGTAGCTGGAACAGGATATATTAATGTGAAGGTAGTCGTGATTACGTCATTCCTTCTTGTGGCACTTTTTACATTCTTTAGCGGTATCAAAGGCCCAACCTATACAGCCATCATTAAAGATGTTCTCGTATGGGCGATTATGTTATTCCTTGTGGTTTCTCTGCCGATTATCCATTTTGGCGGCTGGAGCCCGATGATTGATACACTTGTGAAGGAATCACCACAATTGCTGACGATTCCAACCGACGGCCCCAAAGGCATTCCATGGTTCATGACAGCATCTGTAGTCTCGGCCTTGGCATTATTTATGTGGGCTCATGGAGCAACAGGAGTATTCACAGCGAAAAGTGCGGATGCCATTCGAAAGAATGCGATGTTCTTGCCTTTATATAATATAGTCTTAATTCTGGTCATTTTCCTTGGCTTTGTTGCTTACCATGTGTTACCTGCCGGAAGCAATCCGCGTTTTGCCTTTTTAAATCTAATTCAAGTTTCATACGGCGGGATTGGACAAGGGTTAGCTTATTCAACAATTGCCTTAGCATCCTTAATTCCATGCTCTATTATGGCCATCGGTGCTTCCAACTTATTTGCAAACAACATTTATCGTGATTTAATCAATCCCAACGTAAAAGGGTCTAAATTAACTCTCGTCACTCGTTCAATGGTGTTTGTTGTCATTGGTCTTGCTTTATTATTTGGACTGTTATTCCCTACAGCACTAGTATCTTTGCAGCTTTTAGGTGTTTCAGGAATGGTTCAAATTTTCCCTGCAATTGTTGTCAGCTTATTCTGGAAAAATCAAACGAAACAAGCAACAATTATTGGATTACTTGTGGGATTAGCTACAACATTTACAGTATACGGAACAAACAGCTCACATGGAATTTATGAAGGGTTCTGGGGATTATCAGCAAACTTCTTAACCATTATCATTTTGAATCCTTTTTTCACAGCAAAAGCGAAACATCAAACAAATTCTGTAAAAGAGTATCTGTTTAATTCATCAAAGTCTGTACAATCCAAAAAAAGAAAAGGCGCATAATTGGTTTCGAGAAATGCATAGAAAATGCCCTGGGAGAGATTAGTCTCACCAGGGCATTTTTAACGATTATGAACTTTAATTCGACTTACGCTTTTACAGCTGAAACTCTTTGCTACCTCTGCAACTTTTTCCAGACCTTCAGCAATAATAGTTTCAGCTTGGGCAGGCATCGCATTATGACCTTCGATAATTACTTCATCGACAATCTCCATACCGAATACGCCGCCAAAAACATTTTTAATATAATTAGCCTAAAAAATGTCGAGAGCTGTCTTCAACAATGACTGTTTTAAAAAGGAACCACCGTTGCTGTTGAACTAGATACTGTGACTTAAATCATCAAATTCCCTTTTTTTTAAACCATATCCCATAGGAAATTCGACACATTTTGACAAAACCAATGTAATAGTCAAATAAATACTTCCCATAAAAAGGTCAAACCTTTACATTATTCTGCTTTAATGGCAGGGATTTTTTCACATTCATAGAAATACATAGAAGACAAGTCATTATACGAGGGGGATTTGAATGGAGTTTTCAGTTCTCGTTTCAGGGTTGCAATATTTCTTGTTGATTATGGGTGGATGCTTGATTTTTTTCATCCTAGTGTTATTTTTCTCCAATAGATACACAAGGAGTAAATTAAATCAAATGGAACAAAACGAAAAAATGAATGAAATACAACGAATGACACGGTGAACAGTTTTCAATGTTTCCGCTAGTTAAAATATTTGGCCCTTCCAGCATAAATGTGAAGTACATACGCTTAAGCTGAGAAGGGCTGTTATATGGACGAGTGCAATCATAACAAATATGATCCACAATTAGAGGTAAATCATTTCAAGCGTTTCCCATTTCATATCTTAAAATTTTAGAGAATGAACGGTGTCGTAAAAGTCGTTTCTAAATATACGAAGTATTGATCGTATTTCAAATAAAAAACTGGATCGCGATTTAATCGATCCAGTACATTTATATGGGTTTTTCTTATAATTCTCCTTCATCCTTGATTTTCCATATAATATAACGAATGATGTTAAGTATTTTACTACAAGGATAATCTACATCTGTCCCTAGTATCGGCCCCACCTACGCCAGATACGCTGACGGCCACGCATGCCATCCAACCCATTATTTATTATAACGGAAAACGCTTACATTTTCAAATTTAAATTGAATTTTCAGAAAAATTTTCTTATAGTTATAAATTTACTGTTAATTTTAATGGGCAAAATCCTCCCTTTATCTTCTCTGGTAAAACGAATTATTGTCCAAAAAAAGAATTTCTGCTATTTCTTTTGCCTTGAATATCATTTTTCCCCTCCACAGAAAAGAACATTTAGCCTATTACTTTTTCTTTCTTACATGATTTCCTTATGAACTCAGTGCCAATTATTTACTTGGGTCTTTTCTCGCACGTCGCATTGTACCATTACAAATCTAGGAATTTATCATTTTGCTAAACAACGAAGAAAATGGGCACCACATAATGGCGCCATCCCTATTTCTCTTGAAACTGCCAAGTTAATATCACTGTATGCAACCTATCTGACACCTTACCCAACATACTTTATCATTGCGACTTCATCACAGCAATCCAACTTAGGACAATTCATACAATCCACCCACACTTTTTCAGGCAAAGTCTCCTTTGCTACGATCTTAAAACCACATTTTTTGAAAAACTCTGTTTCGTATGTGAAAGACATTACACGGCTAATTCCAAGTTTCGGCGCATCACTTATAATACGATTTACTAATTTGCGACCAATACCTTTTCCAGCATAATCGGGAGAAACAACCAAAGATCGTATCTCTGCCAGGTCCTGTCCTAAAACATGTAATCCTGCAACCCCTAGTATATTATTATCCTCTTTCATAACATACAAACATTGTAAATGTTGATAGAGTGATAAATACGTTCGAGGCAATACGATTCCTTTTTTAGCATAAATTTGGACTAAATCATAAATATCTTTAACATCACTTGTCACTGCATGATAAATATCCATTTTGTATCTCCTTTTGCAATAATTATTTATAAATATACAATAATACGTATTTTTATTCAATGATTATTAGGGACAAAAAATATTTTTATCCCCTTAAGTAAAAAATAGCTTGGATCAACCTCCCAAGCTACATTGCCATTAACAATTACTACCTTAAGTCATTTTCAACCGTTTCTTTTCCTGTTCACAAAATTCCTCACGGTTGATTTACTCCGATAGGTACTCTTCACATACATTATTTGTCAGCTAATGTTAACTTACTAGCTGTCGAACTGTTACATTTGAGATTGTAACTCTATAGCATACTTGCTGCTACACGGATAAATAAAGGAGCTCTTCTTCTTGAACTTACCATCTCCCCAAAATTTACTATACTCCTCTTACTGCTTTAACAAATTCTTGGACCATTTCCCTAAAACACAAGAGAATAATTTGGTAAATATGTATCAAAATTCAAAAAAATGAAACTCTTCCTCTCTCAAAGCGTATCTCTACATGGAAAGAGACAACAGGGATTTTACAGAGCGTCGGAACATAACTCTTTTTTTATGATGATTCCGGGTAACAAAAAAGTATTTGAAGGAGGTTTTTTACAACTATGATTTCTCGTTTCAAAAGTTGATAAAAGAAATAGTAAAGGTTATGAAACATTGTCGTACTGGAAATTAGCTTTGTCCTTTTTACTTGTGAAAAACTATACAATATAGAAATGGAAGGATGTAATAAATGGTTTCATCTAAAAGGTTTTCTGGATACAACTTACGCTATCTTCAAAAAGATTTGATTGCCGGGTTAGTTGTTGGGATTGTTGCGATTCCTTTAGCAATGGCTTTCGCTATTGCTAAAGGGGTAAGACCAGAGTATGGACTCTATACGTCGGCAATTGCCGGAATCCTTGTTTCTCTTTTTGGAGGTTCTAAATTTCAAATTGCAGGCCCGACTGGAGCCTTTGTCCCGGTTTTATTGGGAGTCGTGATCCAGTTTGGATATGAAAAGCTGTTAATCGCTGGCTTCTTGGCAGGGTTTTTAATTCTTCTTATGGGTGTGTTTAAATTAGGAAGGTATATTAAATTTATCCCTCGTCCAGTGGTAATCGGCTTTACTGCTGGAATTGCCGTGATTATCTTTTCTGGCCAGATTGCCAATTTCCTGGGGCTTGAAAACTTAAAAAAAGAAGAAGCCTTTCATTTGAATATGAAAGAAATTTTATTTAATTTAAATACAATCAATATTTATAGTATTTTTACAGCAAGTATTTGTTTAGCTATTGTCATATTAGCACCAAAATATTTGCCTAAAATTCCAGGTGCCTTGTTAGGATTAATGGTTTCAACTGTTGTTGCTGCACTGTTCTTTCCAAATCAGGTTGCAACCATCGGTTCAACTTATGGAGCCATTCCAAATGAATTACCAAAATTTGAGTTCCCTGAGTTAACGGTCAATGTAGTGATTGAACTCCTTCCTGCTGCGTTCATCATTGCCATGCTTGGGGGGATTGAATCATTATTATCTGCCTTAGTAGCAGACAACATATCCGGCAGTAAGCATGAAAGTAACAAAGAATTGATTGGACAGGGATTGGCCAATATCGTCACCCCTTTATTTGGAGGAATTCCTGCCACTGGTGCGATTGCGCGAACGGCAACGAATATTAAAAACGGTGCGTTCTCCCCTTTATCAGGTGTCATACACGGTGTTGTCGTAGTACTAGTGTTAGTATTGTTAGCGCCATATGCCTCTGCCATTCCTTTGGCCAGTATGGCTCCCATTCTTATGTATGTTGCATGGAATATGAGTGAGCGCAAGGAATTTGCCCATATTTTACAATCAAAAACGATGGATTCCCTTGTAGTAGTCTCTACTTTTCTGCTAACCGTTTTTATGGATTTAACTACAGGCGTTGGAGTAGGTCTGCTTTTAGCTCTCCTCGTTTTTGTCATCCGAATAAGCAGTACGTTAAAAGTATCAAAGGTTTTGCCGGATCCAAACGATAAACTAGTAAAACCCGAAATGGTCAAGCAAGGTTCAAACTGCCCGCAAATTAATATTTACACTGTAGAAGGTCCATTATTCTTTGGCACCACCGAGCAGTTTGAGAAGGAAATGGAAGAAATTTTGCATTTAAAACCAAGAGTGCTCCTGTTAAGAATGAGTAAAGTTTCCATCGTGGATTCGTCTGGGGAGGCCCTCCTCATGAATCTTGTAAAAAAATTCAAGGATAGTAACCAACAAAGTAATATTTTCTGGTATCCAGCCGCAATTGGAAGATTTATTTAAGAAAACTGGTTTTTATCAATTGGCAGGTAAGGAAAATTTCTTTGCCCATACAGGTGATGCTATCAATTATGCTCTCTCAAAACTGGACGTTAAGCGATGTAAAGGGTGTAAACATTTTTCTTTTGCAGAATGTTCAACCCTCTCAAAAGACGAAGCAAACCCTAAAGCAAAAAGAAAAACAAAACGTGAGCTTGGGTTAATTTAATTGGACATCCCCCTTTTTAGGGAGCCGATGTTAATAAAACATCCTAAAACATTAAATGGAGGAAAAAATTATGACCGCGATTTCTAAAATTCTCGATTTCAACAAGGATTTTGTTGACAAAACCGGTATGAGGAGTTTAAGACGACAAAATTTCCAGATAAAAAACTAGTCATCCTAACTTGTATGGATACTCGTTTGCTGGAATTGCTCCCCAAAGCTATGGGTCTAGGAAATGGGGATGCGAAAATAATCAAAAACGCCGGGGCTGTTATCTCTCATCCTTTCGGCAGTATCATGCGCAGCATTCTAGTCGCAATTTATGAACTGAAGGCTGAAGAAGTGTGTGTGATCGGTCATCATGGATGTGGTATGGTAGGTTTAGAAGCATCCTCTATTCTAAAAAAAGCAAAACAGAATGGAATTGACGAGGAGCGGATCGATATTCTCACAAACGCTGGGATTGATTTGTCCAGGTGGCTGACGGGTTTTCAATGTGTAGAAGAAAGTGTCGCCAACAGTGTCCGTTTAATTAAAAGTCACCCATTATTCCCTAAAAATATCTCTATTCATGGGATGGTGATTGATCCTGAAACAGGAAAATTGGATCTGGTGATCGACGGATATAAAGATATAAAGTCAAACAGCACAAACATACCCAGTCTTATAAGTGAGGTGTCTAAATGATTCCCCACTAGCAAGTTTCGAGGGAATAACTTAGGAGATTTTCAGAAAGATGCAGTTGTTGGATTGATCGTCGGTATTGTAGCGAGTCCTTTAGCGATGGCCTTTGCCATTGCTAAAGGAGTAAGACCGGAATATGGACTTTCCACAGCAATTATTGCCGGAATCAACATTCAACTGTTAATCTGTTGTATTCTGTTTAAAATGGTTGATAGCGTTTGGTTTAAATTATTTAATTCCACAAAGTCCAAAGACAAATTTTCTAGTAATTTAGTAGGAATACATTGAGCTTTGCCCTTCAAGTCTTCGCCTTTTTTAGTCAATGAAATGATTACCGTTCTTTCATCCTCTAAGGATCTCCGGCGTTCAATGAGACCATTCCCTTCCATACGCTTTAACATAGGAGATAATGTTCCCGAATCTAAAAATAACTTTTGCCCAAGCTCTTTAACAGTTACCGATTTTTCCTCCCATAGTACTAACATTACTAAGTATTGAGGATATGTGACATCCAACTCTTCTAATAAATTTCTGTATAATTTAGTGATTTCACGTTCTGCTGAATAAATCTTAAAACAAATTTGGTTCTCTAGTTTTAATTTATTGTTGTCCATTTTCTTGTCCTTTCTTCTTTCATCAGTACCATTATAATACTATAAACATTTATTTAAACCACAAATTAATTTTACACAATTTAATTGTTGACTGCAGATTATTTTATTGCTAATATAGTTTTATAAAATAAGTTGTGCACAATTTAATTTTATAAAACTATATTTTGGAGTGATTTTTTATGGAAACATTGTACACTGCAAGTGCTACAGCAGAGGGTGGTAGAGCTGGGAAAGTAACAAGTAGTGATGGAACCTTAAATTTAGCACTATCAATGCCGAAATCACTAGGTGGTCAAGGAAAAGAAAATGCAACAAATCCTGAACAATTATTCGCTGCTGGCTATGCAGCTTGCTTCGATAGTGCGTTAAATTTGGTCGCAAGACAAGAGAGAAAACGAATTGACTCTAAAGTTACTGCGGAAGTTTCACTTGGAAAAGATCATGATGGCGGATTCAAATTAGCTGCGGTCATAAACGTGTCAATAAAAGGGGTATCATTCGCAGAGGCTGAGGAATTAGTAAAGAACGCTCATGGTGTTTGTCCTTACTCTAAAGCAACAAAAGGGAATATCGATGTAAAATTAATGATGAGTGTAATTTAAATTTTCCCTTCAAGCAACGTCCTAAAGTGGATTTATTATCAAACAAAAAGAGGCTAACTCTCCTACAAACAAGGAGTAAGCCCCTTTCTTTTGTTCACTTTACTCATTTGCTTTCTAAAAGCCCGGCAAAACTGAATTTCCCTATATAATTTGTTCGACTTCTAGGTATTCGCCATTTGTATCCTCTGCTGTTTTAATAAATATTACCTTGGAATCACTTTCCCTCTTTGGCCACAAAATCTCCTCCAAAAGTTAATATTCAAATAAACCACTCTTTCTAGAAACATACGGCTTAATTGCAGATGGAAAAATAAATAAGAAGGGATTTCCTCAGAACTTCTTTCATTTATCTATGCTATTAAAAATGCAGGATACCAATTTAGCAGATGTTCATTTATTTATACAGAAATTTATATTTGGAAATGCATCTTACATTGGGAAATTGTTAGGTATGGACAAATACTTAACAATATATATGTAGATGCAAAATAGAAAATGAAGGTCGGGTTGGTCCGGAAAATGACGGTATCCAGAGGCAGGGCTTACACAGAATTTTGAACATGTTGGGTCGAAATTCGTTAATAAAATCTACTATTATCCAATTTTCGTTCTATTAAGCCCCTATATTATGGAATCTAGGTGTTATGTCCAAGCTCACTTATTCCTTTTCCATATAGTAATAAAAAAAGGAGGTGAGAAATTGAGCAAAAAAAAGTATAGCTCTTCACGCAAGGATGAAGAGAAAGTGAGTAATAGTGAGCAAAGCTCTTTACGTAAAGATATAGCAAAAATAGAATCGGCACACCAAGAGTGTATTGACCGTGCTTATCGTATTCCCATATTTTTAAGTACGACAACTCATTTAAATGACAACCAACAACGGTTTCTAAACCGTCTAATTTTAGAGATTGAGAATGCTTTGCTTTTTCCGCGTACATTACCTTTAAGCGAAAGTTATCCCGAATCCATTTTAACTGATATTCGTCGGTTAGTTTCATCAAGCTATGGAATGTTGGCTGTAAACCTTCGTCGTTTTAAAATTGAAACAGTTGACGTCAATGCAGGACCCCTTCCACCGTCCACTCCAGTCTGGGTAGGATCAGTTTATTCACAAGTAGAACCTTCTATGGCTTTTCAATTTGGTCTACCCTTATTATTAGTAAGGGAAGAAGATACTGACGCAAATAATGGAATTTGGGCAGGCGGAATTGCCCCACTTAACCTCTTTATAGTTTGGCATTCTGAAACTCAAACTGTTGATCAATTCTTTAGCACTGCTGAATGGAGATCAGCCTTTGAAAATTGGAGTGCACAAGTAAGAAATGCTTTTTATATTCAGACAGACCCTAAGTTCAAGTACAGATGTGAATGATAAACTGGTATATTAGCATCAAGTCGAAAATATACAAAGCTTTGTTCACCTTATATATTTTCGACTTATTTACATAAAATCAAATATTTCCATTTGGGTATCAAAAACAAAAAGATTTACTTCACTTTTTTTGAAAACAATTTGCCAAATTTCTTGGCACTATCCTTATTTTTTTGCACCTTAACGGCAAAAAGGCTCTTTCCGATAAAATGGAAAGAGCTTTTTAATTTTATATACACATGGAATCAAAAAAATAACACGCCTTTACAGAGAGTTCAAGGATTCTTTCTTTTTCCCTTCATTTTTCCTTAAAATCAAAAAGTTTTATTTTGATAGTTTGCCAATATTAACCTTTGTTCATTAAGCAAAGAGGACACGAGCCTCATCAAGTAAGCGATTTAAGAAATCTTGCAGCTTTTGAAAAAATGACTGACCCTCTTCAGATTGCAAATATGTCGAGATTTTTTCTGTCGTAACACTAAATTGTTCTTTTACTTGGTTCCAGTCAATATCCATAGCGTTTAGTTTATTGAAGAAGTCTACTAACATATCTAACTCTGCATCTTTTAAAGTAATCCCAAGCTCCGTGGCAACTTGTTCAATTAATGCACGCAAGTCAGCTTCTGTTTTCGGTTCATTCTTGGCGATTTCATCCTTGACTTTTCCCATGAGAGCAGCAGCATTTTCCGCTCCAATGGAGTCACCGAGCTGTGCGGTTTTCACCATTTCTTCATTCGCCACTTTTTTGATTTCTTCAGGAATTTCTTCATTAGTTGTCGTTTCGTAAGCTTTCATAATTCCTGTTAAAGCAGCTGTACCTGTAACAGAAAACGGAGCGGTAATCTGAATTTTTGCATCCTTTACACCCGCTGTAAACAAGGCATTTGTATACATTTCATCCGTAACCCATGTAATATTGTTCGTTTGAACGTCTAACCCGGAATCTTTGGCACCGATTGTGATGCTCGCTGATGAAATAGCAATAGAACCAATTTGTGCCTTAGGAATAGACTCCCCTAAATAATCATGCTCTTCTTTATTGGATACGGTAATAATTTGTGCGTTTTCCGGTACCGCTAACTCTGCTAACATTTCATTTTTTTGCTGTTCGGTTAGGTTTTCTCCTAATGTAACAATGACATCTCCTTCTGCTACGTCTGCAAAGCTGATAGAAGGAACAGAGAAAAGCATCAGTATGGCAAGAAACATTGCATGTAATTTTCGTTTCAAAAAAAGACCTCCTTTTATACATTCAACCATTCATATAAGAATGGTTAATGTTTCGCCAATTATATTTAATATCAATAAAGAATACTTCCTGAAAAATTGGCTTTGAATTATCTTAACATAGAGGTTGGGATTTTCATTGAAAGAATGGGTAACTTTTATGTTAAAAATCTATTAAGATTCTTACATGGCAGATAATAATGTTACAACCTTTACAGTAAACCTCAAAAAGCTTAATAAACTAACGTACGTATAACGAATATAATTTAGTGGAGTAAAACTTTGAAAGAAGTCTATAAAGACGATGAAAAATTACCAAGAACACAACTATATGAGGGACAAATCGAAGAAACGGAACGATAGTAAAAAATTCCAATCGAATGATGAATTTATGTAAAAACACTGTAAATTAGGTAATCTTTAAAGGAACTTTAAGCATGATAAAAAGGCTTCACAGGGAGCGAAACCTTTTTGTTAGCAGAGTTCATGTTAATCTTTTGTCTTGATTGAAATTAGATATTCTAACCTACTTTACTTTCTTCTATGGCATGTTGCCAACTTGGGTAGTAATACAAAGCACTCCGCATTAAATCAGGATAAAGTTGTTTTACCTCTTTTTTACGTAGAGAATTACCTTCGTTCTGTAACTTCTGGATCTGAGTAATGTAAAAAAGCCCTGGGAGAGGCTATTCTAACCAGGGCTTTTTGCACCTAAAACAGTATAATTAATAATCTATTTCTCCGACTTAGGCCGTTACAGCTGAAAAATTCTTTGCTACCTCTGCCACTTTTGCTAGACCTTCAGCAATAATAGTTTCAGCTTGTGCTGGCATCGCGTTATGACCTTCGATAATTACTTCATCAACGATTTCCATACCGAATACGCCGCCAAATACATTTTTTACATACGTGGCTGCCATTTCCATTGGTGCAGTTTCAGGCGTTGAGTAAATGCCTCCGCGAGCACTTAGGATAACGGCTTTTTTGTCAGTCATTAAGCTGATTAATTGACCAGTTTCACTGTATTTAAATGCGAAACCAGCTGCGTATACATAGTCGATAAACGTTTGTAATTTAGCAGGGATCGTTAAATTCCAAAGCGGGAAGGCAAATACCACTACGTCCGCAGCAGTTAAAGCATCCATTGCTTTTTGTTTAGCAGCTAAAATACGTTGTTCGACATCTGTCATCTCTTCGCCTGATTGTAATTTACCGAACGCGTTAAATAAATCTTGACCAAAGTAAGGCATATCTTCGGCAAAAACATCGTAAGTCGTTACATTGACGCCTTCTAAGTTCTCCATGAAAGTTTCATACATTTTACTAGAAACAGCTTCAGAAGCTGGACGGTTGTTTGCTTTCACTACTAATATATTCATCTATTTAAACTCTCCTTAAAAATCGTATTTATTTTTATCTCGAATTCATAATATATTAAATACGAGTTTTTGGCAAACGAAAGGTACTGACAAGGAAGGGAAATTTCGCCATGTTTACGTATTTTGAAAAAAACTTACAGACTCATGGGTTGATTCATTAACATCGTTACCGTTTTCTTCTTTTTTCTGCGATCATGGTAACGATTAGTTTCTATTCGTTACCGCTAACCCCGTTTTTCCTTGGTCACGGGCACAATTAGCTTCTTCCCCATCTCGAACATATTTACAGACCATTAATAGAATTAATCGTTTATTTACAATTCTTTACACTCACTCAATTAACATAGGTATGGTAGTAACCTATAATCATAGATGGAGATGAAAATCCACTACGTACATTATTCTTAGGTATACAGCTATATAAGAGGAGGAAATTTTAAATGCTACAAAATATTGGAATTCCTGGTTTGATTCTTATTCTTGTAATCGCCTTAATCATTTTCGGCCCTTCAAAATTACCGGAATTAGGCCGCGCGGTTGGCTCCACATTAAAGGAATTCAAAAAGTCAACAAGAGATTTAGTTTCCGATGAAGAGCCGGCAAAAGCACAGCCCAAAAAGGAGGAAAAAGCCATTTAATCCAATCATTTTTTAGGAAGATGTAAGGAGGCTTGCATCTTCTTTTTCATAAGGAGGACCGACCAGATGAAAAACCATGATATGGCCCTGATTGGTCATTTTGAAGAATTACGTAAACGTCTCATTTTCGTACTAGGAACATTTATCCTGTTCTTCATTGTATCCTTTATCTATGTACAGGACATTTATCTCTGGCTAGTGAAGGACTTAGAAGTGAAGCTGGCCATATTAGGACCGAGCGACATTTTATGGGTCTATATGATCCTATCAAGTGTCGTGGCCATTGCAGGAACCATCCCAATGGCCGCCTATCAAACTTGGCTGTTTGTCCGTCCCGCATTGAAAGAAACGGAACGTAAAGTAACGCTGGCTTATATTCCAGCACTATTCCTTCTATTTATTATCGGAATTTGCTTTGGTTATTTTGTCATTTTTCCAACGGTATTTCAATTCCTCCTCTCGATGTCAGAGGAAATGTTTATGACCTTTTTTACAACAGAAAAGTACTTTATGTTTTTAATTCATATGACGCTTCCATTTGGATTTTTATTTGAACTCCCAGTGATTATCATGTTCCTAACAAGTGTCGGAGTGCTGAACCCATATAGATTGCAAAAGATTCGAAAATACGCCTATTTTGTACTAATCTTAATCGCAATCTTTATCACCCCGCCGGATTTTCTATCAGACATATTGGTAATCATCCCCCTGATTTTCCTATATGAATGCAGTGTTCTATTATCAAAGGTCGTGTATCGGCGAAAACTACAAGTGAATCTAGCTGCGTAAAAGAAGTCTTAGTCTAAGTGCTAAGACTTCTTTTTTTATGAAATGGTCCATAAACGAGCCATCCAACATTAGTCAAAAAGAAAAGATGTAAACCAGACACAGGGCCGGTTTACATCTTTTTATAGATTCATATAAAGTTTAAATTTTCAGTCCGTGGCGCTCAAATGCCGCTGCTTCCAGAATCGACATTCCTTGACTCTCGGCAAACTGGGCAACCTTGTTAGAAACCTGTGGTGCAAAATTTTTCGAAGGAGCAGCGTAAGACATTTCTCTTGCACGGGCAGAGTTACTGCGGGCAAATGGACCCCAGATGGCAAAGGTTCTGCCTGGGCTTTGAATATTAACAAACAGCGTGTTTCCGTCAGGCGAGAAGGTAGGACCTGTCATTTCAGATCCATTGAGACGATTGTGAGCAAAAGGATAGATTTTGCCTTCAGGTGTAATTCCCATAAGTCGATCGTCACCTGCTCCATCTTCCACGAACCAAAGGTCGCCCCATGGAGTCATAGCAATGTTATCCGGAGATTCCATTTCTTTTGCATCTGTTGCCTCATAGAAAAGCTCCAAGGTATTGGTGCCTGGAATGTAGCGGTAAATGCGTCCAAGATTTTTTTCGCCGGCAGAGCTGTCATCGAACCAAAAGACACCCGCTTGGAAGAACGCTCCCTCTAATTTTTTGAATTCAATACAGCCTTGTGCCTTGGCATCCTCGCGGCATAAATGAGGATCTAGTTCCTTCCAGACAATCTTAAAGGTTTGTCCTGTTTTAAATGTGCTTGCTGATGGGCCAGCTACCTCTTCAATCGCCGCCGCATAAAGCTTGCCGCCTTTTTGCAGGGCACCCGGCTGTTGGGTGGTATCATTTGGGATAAAACGATAGAAATAACTTGGAGTTGCATCTTCAGTCAAGTAAACATATCCTGTCGCCGGATCAATCGCACAGGCTTCGTGAGAAAAGCGTCCCATTTCCTTAATTGGGGTTCTGGACATTTCATTCTCAGGCTGCTGCGGGTCCACTTCGAATACATATCCGTGCGTCGCAGAACGTGTTTCTTCACAAGTCAGCCACGTACCCCAAGGTGTCGCTCCTCCTGCACAATTTCGAATGGTACCTGAAGAGGTTACATATTCTTTGATGACGTTTCGATTTGGGCTAATAACTAGTGCAGTTGTACCCCCTGCAGCTGCGGCATCATAAGGCTTGGTTCCAATCACCGGATTTGCTGCACCTGGACTCAATTCATGATTACGAACAAGAATGGTTGTATTGTTAGGTCCTTCAAAAGCTGCCATTCCATCAAAGGCGCCAGGGATTTTACCGCCGTTTGTCAGTTGACCGCCCTCTTCGGAAATAATCTTATAATGAAATCCTTTTGGAAGATCGAGAATTCCATTCGGATCCTGAACCAAAGGACCATACCCGCCAAAACCGCTGGTTGGATTATTGGTAGTATCCGCAAATACTTTTGAACCGAGTGTTAACACTCCGGTTGATCCAAGCGTAATTGCAAGTGTGCTCATTCCTCCCGCTTTTAAGAAATCTCGTCGATTCATGCCATCTTTAGATACTTGATTTTCCATAATGTATATATTCCTCCTCATCAATGCTTTTTCTATCTATTTATAGTTTAACTAGCATTCATTAAGGATTAATGGAAATTTTGTAAGGATTAGGTAAATAAGATTAAAGAAATGTAAACATACTCCTACATAAATCGACTTTATAAATATGTGAAGACCTCCACCTCTTTTTTTAGTCTAAAGCCCAAAAATTATGTAGTAAGTTCCCCTAATTATGTATTTCCTTACAACGTATCATTGGTCATGAATAACTGTGGGATATGATTCACCGCTATGCTAATATAGGAAATAATAAAGAGGGTTTTAAGGAGGTTCACAATGGAAGTCACCAAAAAAGGAACGACCATTCAATCATTACAAATCGGAATGGGTATCCTAGATTTAATGGCCAAACAAGGAAGGCCATTAAAATTTACCGATATTCAAGATCTAACACAGATTACAAAAAGTAATCTTTATAAATACTTAAATACCTTTACACAATTAGGAATCCTTTATCGTGATAAAGCTACCGGATCCTATGTTCTGGGAAGTAAGTTAATTGAATACGGAATGGCAGCTGTCGATCACGAAAACGTTATCGATCGGATCACCCCTTACTTACAAGAACTGAACGAAAAAAGTTCAAGCACTGTCCTTTATTCCAGTTGGACCCATAATGGTCCAATGATCGTTAAAGATATTAACACCAATCGAGGATACAATATTGGAGCTCAGATCGGGACCTTACTTCCCATTTATTCCTCAGCCGGGAAAGTATTTATGGCCTTCATGGATGAGCAAACGATTCGTGAGTGGAAAGCGAGGGAATTGCTACAAAGTCCTCCAGAAAAGGTTAGCCAACTGGAAGTAGAACGCAGATTGATTCAGGAGAAAGAAATTTCTTTTGCAAGGGAGCCGCTGGTATCATCCGTGTCCTCCGTTTCGTTCCCAGTCTTTAACTTTAAAAAGAAACTCCTTGGAGCCGTAACAATCGTAGGTTTTTCCGAGTTAATCCCTAGTAATGAAGAAGAAGAACTAAGTCAATTTTTCATCCAAACCAGCAAAGAAATATCCCGTAGTTTCGGATTTTTATCAAATGAGGAATAAGAATAAATAGTAAGAAACTAAAAGCGGGATCATCCCCGCTTTTTTTTGTGTGTATTTGCCATTAAAAAATGTCGAATTTACAAAAAACTTTTAATATTATAATTTTTATATTGAAAATAAAGAAATTGCCCTTTATAATCTCTAATTAGATAACTATATTCACTATATCTATAATTAATCTGGTGCTTACGAACTTAATTGTATTACCGTAAGCGCTCTCACTAAGTTTGAAATGAAAAAAGGGGGAGAAAATTTGGCAACAATTAATTCGACAGAGATTATTGCTAACAGTAAATTTAACCGTTTTCATCTAGGCTTACTACTATGGAGCTTCTTCATCATATCGTTCGACGGATATGATCTAGTCGTCTATGGAACCGTCGTCCCAACTTTAATAGAGAAATGGAACCTTTCCCCTGTTGAAGCAGGAGCCATCGGAACCTATGGATTATTTGGGATGATGTTCGGTGCCATCCTTTTCGGAACACTCGCAGACCGGATTGGAAGAAAAAATGTAATTGCAATTACCTTAGTGTTGTTTAGTTTCTTTACCTTCTTATGCGGCTATGCAGAAACACCCACTGTTTTCTCAACCTTTCGCTTTTTAGCAGGATTAGGACTGGGAGGGATCATGCCAAATGTCATCGCATTATTGACAGATTATGCCCCTAAAAACATGAGAAGTATGATAGTTTCCATCGTATTATGCGGCTATTCAATTGGGGGAATCCTTGCTCCGTTATTAGGAATCTTTTTAATGCCAAAGTTCGGATGGGAATCGATCTTTTGGGTTGCAGGTCTGCCTCTATTACTGTTGCCTTTTATGTATAAGCAACTACCTGAAACAGCAAGCTACCTGATACGGACAGGCAAAAAGGAAAAGTTGATCTCTGCACTTACGAAGGTAAGCCCCGGATCAAAATTTAATAAACATGATGAAATCGTAGAAATAAAATTACAAGAAACAAAAGTTCCTATTTTTGGATTATTTAAAGAAAAAAGAGCATTAAGTACAGTTATGTTTTGGATTGCCTTTTTCAGTTGTTTATTGATGGTCTACGGTTTAAATACTTGGCTTCCTAAGTTGATGATTGAAGCAGGATATGGGCTTAATTCCAGCCTAACCTTCCTCATTACCCTTCAAGGCGGTGCCATTATCGGAACGCTTATCATTGGACGACTTTGTGATAAATACGGCTCCAAAAAAATGCTCATTCCGATGTATGCATCAGGAGCAGTGGCGTTGACATTGCTCGGATTTGGCGGAAGTTCATTTTTGATCTATCTCTTAGTAGCCATTGCAGGTGCTGCAACCATCGGTGCCCAAAATATAGTCCAGGCCTATGTGTCACAATACTATCCTCCAAATATGAGATCCACAGCATTAGGGATGGCTTCTGGCATCGGAAGAATGGGTGGTATGCTCGGACCACTTTTAGGCGGATTCCTGTTATCTGTTTCGTTACCGATTCACTTAAATTTCATTGCCTTTGCCATCCCTGGTTTAATAGCAGCAGCGGCCCTAGCTATCATACCTGTTAGACATGCATATTCTAATGAAAACGATACCAAAAATGAGTCGATTACAACCCATGTGAGTTAACATCATGACATCTGTCTGGGGCCATTTCATATGGCTCCAGACATGTTAATTACTTTCCAGCAAATGTCGTAAGTTTCGTAAAATATGTAGTAAGTCTCCGCAATCTTGTCGTAAGTCAACTGGTAAAAAACCGCCTCTTAAACAGGTGCGGTGAATCGTATCATAAGTAAATAAGGTTTTTTCCTTTGACCGAGTAGTTGACTTACAAATAAATAGCCATTCCGCTGCAAGTGTTTGGAATGGCCTTTTCATTTTAAGGTTCGTTCTTTGTCGTAAAATTAGGTACGAGCCAATGGATTAGCAATCCAGCAATGGTGGCGTAGGCGATACCATTATGAGCATATCCAACTCCGATGATGAAGATGATTGCGACGATGACCAAATTTTTCATATTAGCCAGACTCACTTTTTCCTCAATGAGGTGACGAATCCCCATTGCGGCGATCATACCAAACAACAGGATACATATGCCGCCCATCACTGCAACTGGAATGGATTGGATAACAGCTCCAACTTTACCGAACAAGCCAAGAAGAATCGCAAGAACAGCAGCGCCTTGAATGATTCTACTTGAAAATTGGCGTGTGATGGCTAGAACCCCGAGGTTTTCAGCGTAAGTTGTTTGTGCAGGTCCGCCGATGAAGCCGGAGATTAATGTTGCAATGCCATTCCCCCATAGGATGCTTGAAAATCCAGGATTTTTTGTCACATCTTTTCCTGTAATCTCATTTAGTACAAACATATGTCCAAGGTCTTCGATGATGGTAACCAGGGCAATCGGCGCCATTCCGAGGATCACGACCCACGTGAATTCAGGCATGACGACATGCGGAAGAGCAAAAGTCGGTGCACTGGCGATGGTATCAAAATCAACTAATCCACGCACCGCGGCATAAGCATACCCTACTGCAAGACCAATTATGAGCGGCAAGAGGCGGATCACCTTTGTACCTGCAAGCGTAGCGAGGACGGCTGCAAGAAGGCTGACGATAGCGACATCCCAATGGGTCGAAGCCATGTTGGTCACCGCCGTGGTTGCCAGCGAAAGACCGATTATACTTACAACTGGTCCTACGACAACTGCAGGAATTACTTTTCGGACTTTTTCAAAGCCGACAAATGAAATGATAATAGATACAATGGCATAAACAATGGAAACGCTGATAAGACCCGCAACCGCTTGACCAGGTGAATGCAACTTCCCCACATACAATGCTAGCGGAGCAATAAAGGCAAAGGATGAACCTAGATACGTAGGAACCTTTCCGCGTGTAATAAGATGGAAAATCAAGGTTCCTAAACCACTGGCAATAAGTGCACTTCCGGGATCAAGACCGGTTAGTGCTGGCACCAAAACTGTTGCACCAAACATTGCAAACAAATGCTGTAATGATAATGGTATCGCGCTTAAAAATTTTTTCAAACGTGTCCCCCCTTTAAATAGTGCCTTCTTATGATATATTTCTTCTATTTAATTTTAGAATAAAAAATTCATTAGAAGAATAATTTATGTCTTTAGTCATTGTGAGCCTATTGCACCTCACAAGGAAAAAATTCGGTTTACATTCTAGGACGGGAGCTCGTAAATTTGACCCCAGCCTTTGTTTATTGGTTTATACATGAGTATCCCCATAGCTGAAGCTAGGGGTTTCGAAAGAATAGGCTTTAAAGCCGCATTGTCTTTACGAGGGCTACCACAAGTCCCGCTACTACATCAGACCGAGGCCTTCAGCTTTGCCTTTCTTTTCTTTATGATGATTATTTTTCGTGGGGATTGGAGGAACTGTTTTCTCTCCAGTCCTTCGAAGACATCCTTGGTATGTTTACGGACAATATTAAAAGCTCCATTCACATCGGCATGGATCAAAATCTTAGAACCTTTGATTTTGTAAAAAGCTCTACTGCTTCTATACCCGCTAAAATTAGTTTGGTGCTCTTCCCCGTAAGTTGGAATCGGGTCATGATTCAAGAAACTAGACTTAGAGGTATAACTTTCTTCTCGAACAATGACTTGAATTCCATGTCGCTCTCCTTTGTATCGAATCATTCCTATGAAAGTGGTATATGGGATTTGTATGAAGGTTTGTTTACTAGTCTTTTGCATATCAACCTCCATCTTCCAACCCTTATTTTTTCCAATGATGATCGTATCTATGGTTCTTTCTTTCGCAATCTCCACCACTTTTGCACTGGCCTTATGTAAAAAATCCATGACTCGATTGTTCCTTTTTCGGTCTAATGAAGTTAATCTTGTGCTGTTAAAATTTCCTTCCTTTGGTCCTTTTCCATTTCGAAGGATACTCATGTATTTCGCTCTTAATTTGTTAAAATATTGATTGATCGATTTTAACCATTTTGCCCTTGATAAGCAGAGGCTTTAGCCCCGTGTTATCGATGATAGTTGCCAGGTTACCTACGCCTAAATCAATACCCATTACTCGTTTCGGCTCAAATAGCCATTCATTTAATTGTTTTTCTGATCGTTTGATCTCTTTTTCATCTTCACTTTTAAAAACGACTTCCATTACATACCGGCCATAAGTCGGGACAATCCGCACTTGTTGTAGTTTAACATCTATATGTGCGATTTTCCCTAGTTTTAATGTAAGAGGAGTTCCTGGTAATGAAAGCACATTTCCATTTTTAATTTTGGTAATTTGATTGGTTAAATAAGAAGTCGTACGTCCATTCTTCGGTTTATACTTAGGAATCTTTGGCTTTCCTTAAAAGCTAGTAGGCATGGTTTTATATTTCTTAGAGGCTTCGAAGAAACTTTTCCAATCATCATATACCTTTTTCATGGTTTGTTGATTGGACTGTGAGGGCATAGAAAGGTAATCGGTTTGTTTCATCACTTTAAACAGTGCTTCTACAAAGTTATAGGGAAGGAATGCTTTTTCTGGATGGGGCATTTCAAATAACTTCTGTTTTGGCTCCAAAACGTGACCATTATTATCAATTTTTTTAGGCTTAGATTTGGCTCTCTCAAAACTTTTTAGACGAATTTTATTCATTTCAGGTAAATGGACTTGAATATCTGTAAGAACTTGAAGTTGATTTTCATTTCTTGTTTCTTTTTTTAAAGCAGTGTAAACCTGTCTAATATAGTAGTTGGTGATATTGTACAAGTTTTTCGCTTTAAAACAGAGTGAGTCACAGTAGTCGAACAATTCATGTTCCGGATGAATTTGAATTTTATAGGATCGATACATATCATTCACCCCCTCTCCAAAAGGAACAAGTGTTCTGTGTATATATTCTCATTATAACAAAGAATTTCAAAGAATGTATAGTAAAACTACTTGCATTATCCTAAAAAAACGAAAAAAAAACAGCTTATATCCCTATATCTAAAGCTAGGGGTTTTACGCTGCTTTTTGATAAATAAATGAGGTCTTTAAAGCCCTTATCATAAAGGAATGCAGAAAAGGTATTTTTTAATATTGAGTAATCCAAAGGAAAAATCAGTAGTACCTGTCTGTCACCAATTTTGAGTCAATTACGAGTTACTTTTTGATACAAATGAAAGTAATTGTTTATTAAAAAAGGGTAGATCGTTAGAAGATCAATAGACAACTAACGACTTGCCCTTTATTAAGTGTGATTCGTTAATATTCTAGATTGTGAATGAGGGCTGACTGTTCAGTTAGGCACTGGAGAGTTAGCCTCATTTTCAACCTTCTATCCTTTATTAGTACGCAAATATCTTAAGCTGCTTCCTGCTGGAAACAAGGATCATTGAAGTATACAACTTCAGAAAGAATTTTACAGCCCTTCATGTTTTTGAGAGCCTTTCTTGCTGCTTCTTCTGTTTCATATTCAAACATGGAAATATTTGAATCTAAATAACGAGTGATAATCCACATAAAATTTCCTCCTATGTTTTATAAATCATTTCTGTCCTACCGACAGACGTCTAAAATTTGGCTAAATATACATAAGCTATGTTTAACCTCAAGGATGATTTAGCATGATGAAATCCGCACTCTAGGATTTAAAGAAGTAATTATTCATTTCCTCAAACCAATGATAATGCAATAATGGAAATATATAAAATGCAATAAAGTTATAGTTACAAATAAAAAATTTTTATATGGTAAAATTTTGAAAGGTAAAAAGTGGATTACCGGGATTGGAACTACCTAAACTGACTATTACATCATAAGATCTTTTAATATCATGTAGATTCAATTTAATCACCTTTTTGTTTTAATAGCTTTTTCTTTTCAATCTGAAATTCCTCTTCAGTAAGGTAGCCCTGTTCTTTTAATTTTGCTAGATTAACTAGTTGATCAACTGTGTTGTTATTAGGATTTCTATAAAGCTGAGGAACGACAACCAAGACTTGATTTTGACTTGTACGTTTCATGACTCTATAACCTTGGTCTGAGGCTGTTGCAATCCCTTCATTGTTTGGTTTGCAATAACTATTCACCCTGCATGTGCCATCATCCCGAACTAGAAGTTGTCCCATTAGACCAACCGCCACCCATTCCGGTCTTTCGGACCGTGGAATATATTCCTTAGTAGAGTCCCATTTAGGGTTCAAGACCGGCCTGTGTTCTGTCCGTTGCGGCACGATGACATTACCGTCAGCGTCAAAAACCGCAGGAATTGGGATGTCTTCGTACAAAATTTCTCCCCATTCAGTAGTCAAGTACTTGTGCTTCCATCGCATCTCTCCGCTATTGGCCAAGTATGCAGGCCTTGCACTTGTGATACCTAGTATATAATCATCTTGACCATTTGATATGCGCACTTTATTCTCTTCTAACGTGACGAAGTAGCCGAAATCGATCGGATTCCCATCTGTCGTTTCGAACATTTCCGCATAATCTGCTGCCGGGGTAGAGACGGCTCCGTCAATTTTGACGTTACCGTCGCTTAATATTTTAGCGGCCAAACCCGGAGTCGAAGCATCCGTACCATTAGCCAGGTACCACGAATACGGCAGTTCGTTTGCCGCACCGAATTTCCCCATGATATGAACGCCTTCCAAAAAGTTCGCATCCGTCGATTGCCCCTCCGTATGGGAGAAAAATCCGGAAGCCACCGTGTTCACTCCCTCCGCGTGCGAAGTGAAGCCGCTCGCAATGTTAAGAGCGCCTTCTGCATGAGAGTTTTGGCCGAGTGCCTGCGTCTGATTTCCTTGTGCATGGGAAAGATCCCCGGAAGCTATGGAGCGTTGCCCCTCTGCATGGGCAAAAATGCCGCTAGCCACTGTCAAGTTTCCTTCCGCGTGAGACGCCCTTCCGTTTGCTGCCGTCTGGTCGCCTTCCGCATGCGAAGATTCTCCTTGTGCCATCGTACCTTGACCTTCCGCATGAGAAACGAGTCCGCTAGCGACAGAATTTTCGCCCTCTGCATGGGAAGCAATGCCCGATGCGGTCGTCAAATTTCCCTCTGCATGGGCAGCTAAATTACTGGCTGTTGTGAACCGTCCCTCACTGTGAGAGTCCTGAGCATTAGCGATTGTATGGTTTCCCTCTGCATGAGCATGTGCTCCACCGGCCGTCGTGGAGTATCCTTCCGCATGGGAAGCCACTCCTCTGGCTGTGGTAGTGGTCCCTTCGGCGTGTGCCGTATCAGCTGCCGATTCGGTAATATAACCTTCTGTGTGGGAAGCATTTCCCACAGCTCTTGTGTTAATTCCTTCCGCATGGGAGGCTGACCCATTGGCGATTGTGCCAATTCCTTCTGCTTCCGAACAAGTTCCTATAGGATTTTGATTACATCCATTGGACATGGTTATTCCACTCCTTTTATAAAATTTATTGAGATATCATTAAGAGTTCTTTCTTTCAAAACAAAACAATTTATTAAATAATGATATTTCATTACTACCTTAGCTAGTAAATATCCTGGAAGTGTCTATAATCCAAGAAAGAACTAAAGAGTAATAAAAAATGTAACATTATGATGGTCATACCCCAGAGGCTTATCATAGATTTTTTTCCTGGAAGATAGAAAGACACTCTTATTATTATGTTATGTTCTATAGAAACATTGGTATGGACAAACTTTCTAAAGTGTAAAGTATTTAATTTCAAAGGATATTTTATTATTTTTCACATCATTATTTTTGGAGTTTTTTCTCCTGAATTTGTCAGTCAGATGAAGTTCAAATTTAGTTTTTATAGGTTAGGAGAAAAATTTAGAAATATTCGGTAACGTCTGTTGACCCTCTTCCCCGATTCCGAAAGGGTAGATGTATGCATAAGAATACGGCGAAAAGTGAACGTCTGAAATCATGCCAGCAATAGCTTGTTTCGGGCCAAATAGTGCGAATTTTATCCAGGAAAGTTGGAATGTCATCGATGGTAGAAAGCGGATTGAGCAAAGTAAATTTCATGCATTGACGGCCGCCGACCATAGTACGGGGATTGCTTGAAGATCAGCAAGGATGACCAATTTGTTAAGATTGACGTTAAAGGATATCCGCTTCGCTTCGCAGGCGGTTCGCGCTCTGCTTATCATTGCCGGATCGTTGTAATTAGGAGCGGAGCTAACCGATGGGTTTAGATTGGTTGTCAGCGAAAAACGGGGGTTTTCCTTGGGGAAAATGGTGATTGCTACTGAGGGAGCAGCTGTGCTACTTGGCTTTCTAATGGGTAGCCTTGTGGAATTGGCACGCTTGTGTTTTGTCTGATTTATGGACCGATAATCGATTACTTTTTGCGAGAGTAGTAAAAACATAAATGGATTAAATCTTTTTAATAGCTATGACAGGATGTATAGATTAGTAAACTCCTGAAATAGGACCAGCTCTTACCTTGGGAGCTGGTCTTTAAAAAAAAAAACTCATTTTGAACTGTTACGGTGAACCTTATCATAAGTAACTGCGAAAAAATGAAATGATAACTTGGTTTTATTTTTGTTATTTTGCACACGAAAAGGGAACCAGATGGTTTAACAGCCTGTTTACTAAATATAACCAAGGAAACAAATTTTTACTTTCAGAATAACAGGTGGTACCACCTGTCTGGATACAGTCTCAAGAGTATGCAAAGACAAATATAGATCATGTAACATACCTCAACCTACAGCTATTTAGCATTTTGTAAAAGAATTATCTTTGAAAAACTAAATTTCCACCCATATAAGTTTCTTTAACTAGAATAGTATCAATCTTGTCGATACTAATTTCAAATATGTCCTGGTCAAGCAAAATAAAATCAGCATAATTTCCTAGAGCAAGCTGTCCAACATGAGGGATCCGTGTGATCTCTTGTGCTGCTTTTGTGTAAAGCATGATGGCGGTTGTTACATCTATTCTTTGCTCCTGTCCAGTATCAGAACCATCATAGGCCAAGCGTGTAACAGCAGACTTGATCCCAACAAATGGATTTACAGGATCAGCCCAAGCGGTAGCAGGGGCATCGGAAGAAAGCGCCACTTTTATCCCTGATTGCAGCATGGATTGAATAGGATAAGTTTGCTTTGTACGTTCAGATCCAAGGTTTTTATGGTAGCTCTCAATTTCTGCAAATACAAAAATGGGCTGAGTAACAAAGGCAATACCTGTATCAGCAGCACGTTGGATGGCTCGAGGTGAAGGCATTGCAGCATGTTCAATTCGAATAGAGGGACCATTAGTAAGCCAGCTTTTTTTGCCGTAGAAAGTGTCAATGATTAAGTCAATCGCCTGCTCGCCCATAGCATGGACAACTAATTGAATATGGTTCTGTTCGGCTGCATTTGCAGCAGCTAATAACTCTTCCTTAGACGTCATAGGAATACCGTAATTCTCTTCCTCACCTAAGAATGGTGGATTAACCCATGCTGTTTTTCCAGAGACACTTCCGTCTGAGAATAACTTAATACCGCCAATGTGAATTTGATTTTCGTTGTTGATGTTATCTGGCCTCATTATAGGTTGTTCCTTTAAATCTTCCCACAGATAATATAGAACAGTACGTTGTTTTAGTCCTTTTCTGACAGCTGTTATATACATTTCTAGGTAATCAGTTGGCTCGGTTCTGCTCGATAGGTCTGTAATGGCTGTGATTCCATGTGAAAGTAAAAAAGGACTTAATTTGGCAAGTGATGCTGCGTTTTCCTCAAGAGATTTAACTGGCATAATGCGGTGGACGAGATCTTTCGCATTTTCTCGTAATATTCCTGTTGGTTCACCATTTGAATCACGATCAATCTTTCCGCCTTGTGGATCAGGTGTATCTTTCGAAATGCCTGCTAGTTCCAATGCTTTGCTGTTTACAACGGCAATGTGGGTACAGGTCCGGCTAATGATGATTGGAATGTCACCTGTTGCTTCATCTAAATCCCAGCGTGTTGGCGCTCTTCCTTCTGACAATTTTCCTTCATCATATCCCCAGCCTTCAATCCATTTACCTATTTCCATAGATTCACATAAATTCCGAATTTGTTCAATTAAATTTGCTATTGAATGGACAAGTGGAGGGGTGCAGGCGATTTGGGTTGATGCATTTGCAAGCCACAAAGGGTGTAAATGGGCATCGATAAGACCTGGAAGCACCCTGTGGCCTTTAAGATCCACGCAATCTCCAATGATATTTTCTAAATCTGATTGCTCACCAATCCACACGATCGTACCCTCACGCACAATCATGGTGCTTGCATATGGTTGTTCAGGATTAGAGGTGAAAATTTTCCCATTGATAAAAGTCTGTACTGAATGTTTTTGGATTGCCATTTGACTTTTTCCACCCCTCAATTTTCTTGTTTTGGAAAGTGATAAGCATATAAGAAGTAGAGGAAATCATCAAAAAGAAGGGACGACTCACCCTCGAGCTCGCCATTTCCGGAAACACCTGTTTTGATGGAGTTTCCCCATACTTGAAGGCTGTCGTTATTTGGATTGTAAAAGTAAACGCGAATGCAGCCTTTTGGGTCCTGGCAAACTCTTTGAATAAGTACTGCATGGGCTCCAAGCACTTGACCAGATTGGTTGTAAATGGTAATCCCAGCAGGCTGGGGAAGACCTTGATTGACATTTGGATTACTAGAAGGGTGATAGTGCCGATAGAATCGGGCTGTAAAGTCTGCATCACTATAAATATCTGAAAACTCGGTCCAAATTCCTTTTATATGAAAAGAGGGGTTGATCCATCTATGGGGATCCTGCCCGCGTCCATTCGCAGCCTTTAACATTTCAAAGTAGATTGAATCAAGGTGAGGGATTAAGAGTAGTGAGACGGTATCAATATTGTCCTCATCGTCCAATGAAACATGAGGAAGGGTATCGGAAGATATGGGTCTTCCCTCAAAATTAATGGTGATCTTTCCATGTTCAAGAAAATGATTAAATAATTTGAGCAGCAAAACAGGTTCCTTTTGTGACCAATAACTGAGTGCTCTAGTTGATTGGCATGTTGGGTTAAACCCTTGGCCAATCCCTAGGGGCTGCCCTAAAACGCTTATCATTCCTGAGACTATAAGAGAACGAATTGCGGATATATCTAATATTTTATGAACGTCTATAAGCCTATTCTTAATGTTATTATGAATGGGAACCTCTATAAGTCTCTTCATTTCAATGATAAATTCGCTCGTAAATACATCTCGCTGCAGAAGGCATATCAAACCGTAAATGCTTCCCCTAGTATTCATCGTAACGGCCGAAGAGATTAAAGAAGAAACAAAAGGCAGATTCGAGCGAAGGTTTTCCCTGGCTGTTTCGTCTACGCCCAGCAGGCTCTGCGCCAAGTCCGACTTTTCTTTATTAATAAATTTTAAAAATAATACATGGAAGGGTGAAACAAGACCGGTATGCTTCATGGATTCTCGCAGCTGCTTGGCTTCCTTGATTAGTAATAAATCATTACTGGCCTTCAGTTTATTTTCATAACTTTCCCTAGCAGCGGCTGCCAAATCCGATGGTAAATAGACCGCATTTTCGTATTTCATCAAGCTTGAATCCAAAACTTTCTGGCCGTCGGCTAATCTTCTTGCATTCGCAATCAATTTCAGAATTTTGTTCGTTACGATAGGCCTTTGAACAGCAAGATTATCAACTTCCTGATACAAAATTTGAAAAACATGGGAAGAAAAACAATGGTCTGAGATAAATCCTAGAATCTGTGACGCCTGTTTGTCTTTGTAAAGCTGCGTTACCCGATTTTCTTCCGTTTCCTTCATTAAAAGAAGATCCAGGTTCAAAGCCATGACCTTCGTCAAAAATTCAGTTGCATCAGCCGCCGTCATTTCTGGATGTACATAATCACCTCTGGCAATAGAGAGAATTCTCAGATCGCTCATTGCCTCAGCTGCTGCAGTAATACCGCCGGCATGCAAAGTGCCTCTTACAAGAGTAGGATTAAGCTTGCGGACATTTTCCCATGGCTTCCCCGCAAATACTCCGGCTTCATCAAAGACATGCGCATATTTAAAAATCTCTGCCAATCCATTCGGTTCTTTGAGAAGGGCAGCAGCTTCTACAAAAACTGCCTGTTGAAATAAACTTTTATTTAATGCGGAAGTTTTCCATAACTGATAAAAGGCTCTTTGAAACGAATCCTCTGAAGTAAATAGAAAAAGTCCCATATATCCATTCCCTTCCTTGCTATTACCTTCACAGTATCATATTGAAAAAAGATAAAGAGAATTACTTATTAGAAGAAAAAATTACAAATGCTTCATTATAAATCGAGATAGTGATGGTGATTCAGATGGTAAATTCGTTCTTCAACTTACCATCTGAACTGAAGAGACTCAAATTGGAGGGATGCGATCGTCTAATAATTTTTATGAATATTCACTCAATTCAAATTATTATTTGATAAATTTAACACAAAAAAGTGGATATTTCAAATAATAATTTCTTTTTCATTTTGCGGATACAGACTTTAAGTGCATGAGGTAGGGTGGCTCAAGAAAATACCTCTCCACTAAAATTTAAAATTGAATATTGTTATTTAACCAAGCTAAAATAAAAAAGGACCATGAAATTATATTTCAGGTCCTTTAAGTGACTCAATTTGTGATCGGCTCCTTATCATAAAATCTTGTACCATGCCATTTGCCTTTTTCAAAAAATGGCTTTTTACCAGAAACAATCATGACGCTTTCAACACCTGTTTCCACAACCGTAAGCGCGGATTGAACTTTCGGAATCATCCCGCCGCTAATTTCACCATTTGCAATATAGGTATTTACCTCTTGTTTTGAAAGGTCACTAGCGAGCGAGCCCTCAATGAAAACTCCATCCACATTGGTTACAAATAGGCATTGTTCTGCATCAAGGGCCTTAGCTACCTCTGCTGCCGCATAATCTGCATTAATATTAAGTTTTTCGCCATTTTCAGTAATCCCTATCGGGGTAATGACAGGAATGTAGTTCCCATTAACGGCAAGTTGTAAGTATTCTGTATTCACCTTGCTGATTTTCCCAACAAAGCCAAGTTTTTCACGACTTATGAAATCAGCTTGTAAACAATCGCCATCGCTTCCATTGATTCCGATAGCGGGGAATTGGTGCTGCTGAAGCATCGCCACAAGCTTTCTGTTCGTCTGGCCCGATAGAATCATTTCAGCAATTTTTAGTGTTTGCTCATCTGTTTTACGAAGTCCATTTACAAATTGTGGTTTCACATTAAATAATTCGAGCATGCCATTAATATCTGGTCCGCCGCCATGGACAAAGACCAGTTTAAAACCTTGCTTTTCCAGTTCGGAAAGACTTGTAAAAAAAGAGGATGTTAACTCGTCTAAAACACTGCCGCCGCATTTGATAACAATATATTTCATCCTTTTTTTCTCCAATCCTTACGTACGATAGCTGGCATTAATTTTGACATAGTCATAAGATAGGTCACAGCCCCATGCCCTACCGTCTCCTTTACCCACATGCAGATTAACTAAAATCTTAATCAATGGCTGATTTAAATAATTGCGTGCTTCGTCCTCTGAAAACACACATGGTACACTATTTTCCAGCATTTTAATGGGGCCGATGGCAATATCGACTGTATAAGGGTTAATCGCGGCTTTTGTCTGCCCGATCGCGCCGATGATTCGTCCCCAGTTGGCATCGGCACCAAATATGGCGGTTTTCACTAAATTTGAACCAACAATTTGTTTGGCAATGAATCTTGCATCCTCATGATCCTTTGCTCCTAGTACCTCGACTTCAACTAACTTCGTAGCTCCCTCTCCATCCATAGCAATTTGCTTTGCTAAATTTTCACAAGCCTTTGTTAAAAGCTCAACAAATGTTTCCCATTCTGGATGTTCTGGAGTTAACGGATTATTCTTTGCCAGCCCATTTGCCATAACGAGCACCATATCGTTTGTAGAGGTATCTCCATCCACGGTAATTTGATTAAAAGTATTATTGGTTACCCTTTTTAAGGCTGCCGATAAATTTTCAGAAGAGATGGCTGCATCCGTTGTTAAGAAACCAAGCATGGTAGCCATGTTCGGATGAATCATGCCAGACCCTTTTGCCGCTCCCCCAATCGTAATGGTTTTGCTGTCGATTACGCTTGAGTATCCGCATCTTTTCATCACAATATCGGTCGTCAGAATTGCAGTTTGAAAATCAACTGCATCACTGTTTAATTTGCCTGGTGATAATGATTGAATGCCGTTTGTGATTTTATCCATATCTAAATACTTACCAATGACACCTGTCGATGCGACAGCCACATAAGTTTCCTTAATATTGAATTTTTCAGATGTTAAGGAGCGCATTTTTAATGCATCCTTGTGTCCTCTTACTCCTGTACAAGCATTGGCACAAGCACTGTTTACAACAACAGCCTGTAAGAGCCCTTCACTCGCAATGCTTTCTCGAGTTACTAGTAAAGGAGCCGCTTGGAATTGGTTTGTGGTATAAACTGCTGCAGCTGAAGCCGGGATTTCACTAATAATGACCCCTAAGTCCTTTTTAGCATATCGGAGGCCTGCATTGACCCCTGCTGCCCGAAACCCTTGTGGCGATAAAATATTCCCATTTTCAATTTCAACTAATTTATCCATTAACAATGTTTGCATTCCAAATCCTCCTTAAGGGTACAAGGGAATAAATTCTAATCCCGTTTTCTCATCTAATCCATTCATCAAATTGGCATTTTGAACCGCCTGACCGGCAGCACCTTTCATGAGATTATCGATGACAGAAACAATCGTTAACCTTCCTGTTCTCTCGTCAACATGTAAACCAATATCACAATAGTTTGATCCTGATACTTCCTTTACAGAAGGAAAATTACCTATCTTCCTGATTCTTACAAATGGACTCCTCAAATACTGTTCATTATATAATTCAATGAGTCTATCAGTATTGATATTTTCTGTAAGCTTTACATATATGGTAGCCATCATCCCTCTTGTAATCGGCAGCAAATGTGTATTGAAAGTAATAGATGAAACTCCTGCATTCCAAAGGTTCAATTGCTGCTCGATTTCAGGAATATGCTGATGTTCGTTTACCTTATATATTCTGAAATTTTCATTCATTTCAGAGAATTGCAAGCTTTTAGATACAGATCTTCCAGCTCCGGAAACACCAGATTTTGCATCAATGATCATATCCGGGTCAATCAGTCCCTCTTTTACCACTGGTGCAAGACCCAATAACGTGGCTGTAGGGTAACAGCCAGGATTAGCGATTAATTTAGCATCGATAATTTTTTCTTTATTCCATTCACTCAACCCATAAACAGCTTTATCCAATAAACTGCTTTCAACTGGTTCGTGCTTATACCATTTCCTATACATTTCTCCATCGGTAAGCCGCAGGTCACCAGATAAGTCGATAATTTGAATACCTGTCCCAAAGAAGGCTGGAACAAGCTTACTAGATACCCCTGATGGGGCGGCTATAAAAACGATATCTGAATGCTTCGCTATTTCTCTAGCATCGATATGCTCAAGTTTTAAGCTTGTAATTCCATTCAGATGTGGAAACTCTTCATATAATGGAATCTCATCCCTAGTCGTATGCACAGATTGTATGCTAAAGACAGGATGATGATGTAATAGGCGAAAAAGTTCACCACCGCCATATCCAGTAGTACCAATGATAGATACTTTCATTACGATCCTCCTCGACACAACTTGTATATTTATTACTAGATCTCTTTTTCAAGGTAAAATTAATCATTTAAAGTAATATTGGATTTATATGATCATGCCACACATAATTTTTCCCCCAGCTGTCTTTTGCCAGTGCTTCCACTTCTTTAACAAGGCTGTCTTCAACCATATAGATGTCTCCTTGTTCGTATGGGTTATAGTGAAAGGCGTACATCCTTGATAAAAACTCGTGAAACGGCAGGGATGATTCACCTTCAAGTTCACCGAAACCTGAAACGCTCGGCTCTATTCCTTGACCCCAATTCTGGCCGCTGTCGTTGTTCGGATTGTAAAAATAAATCCGGTAATCCCCGCTCTGATCTTTTTTAATCCTTTGTATCGATACGGCGTGAAGTCCGAGCAGCGTCCCGTGTGCGTTTGTCGTGAAAATGCCAACCGGGTTTGGAAAAATTAATTCGTACCCTTCATTATAATCCGGATGGTGGGTCGCATAGAACAGCCTGACGAAAGTGGAATAATTGGCGACTTTCAGTGAGAATGGATCGATTACATTAATAAAGCCCTTCGGTATCCACTCACCGTAAAATTCTGGGTTCACCCACTTGTGACCGTCCTCTCCGCGAAGGAGCGTCCGTTTCATCATTTCGTTATAAATTTTATCGAGGTGGGGTACAAGAACAATCGATACAGGATCCAAATCTTGGTGGATCTCTCCAGCAACTCCCCCCGCTAGGAGGCTTGAGTGGATTGTCACCCCTTCAAATGTCATGTCAATATCATTATCACGGGCGGCACGGGCAATGTATTCGAGAAGCTGGCTGATTCCATGCTGGGACCAGAGAGATATGGCTCTCGCTGACTGGCAGGTTGGATTGAGACCCTGGCCCACACCAAGAGGTTGTCCGAGAACACTAATTACTCCAGCAACGAGCACACCGTTTAGGCTAATCCCGCACTGTTCATATTCAGGCTTTGAAAGGATTTGCTTGACCTCAGAATGGATCGGGAGTTCAAACAGGCGGCGAATGGCAGGCAGCAGGTGATCCTGTGTCAGAGCTCCGCGGTCAAGCATTCTTGCAAGGCCGTAAATGGCTTGCCGTGTTTCAGGAAAAATAGACAGCTGAATCATGTCATGAATCAGTTCTCTATTGGCATTAAAGCTCGCAGTCCCTGTTTCCGATAAATCAAGGGCAGCTGGAATCAAGTCAGGATACTTCCGGTTAAGGAACCGTAGGAGCACGGCATTATAGGGTGAAACAAGCCCCGTATCTTTTAACGCTCCTGCAAAAATCTTAGCCTCAGCCTCAAGCTCATCAGCATAGGCATCCTCTAAACTGAGCCTGTATTCCCTTTGATTGGAGGCATCCTTGCTTAGAGGTGTAGGTGCAGTGGCAGCACGTTTGTATTTTTTTAAAGCTTCCGAAGTTTTTTCATCCATTCCACTTTCAATTAGTGGTTCAGACATGCTGATAATGTCTAAAATCCGCCGGGGCATAATCGGGCGCTGTACTGTCAGACGGTCTATCTCCTGAACAATTTTATCAGCGATCGCCCTAAAGGAAAGCTCTTGACCCAGGTAGTGGAACAAGCGCTGTGCCCGAATCATATGATCTTCTAATCGAAGCCGGTTTTCCTCGATTTCCGGAGGGAACAAAAGGTCGAGATTAAGAGCCAGGATTTCATTTAAAAATGCTCTTGCCTTTTCCTGGCTTAAGCTTTCATGTATGTAATCTCCTTTGGCAATGGCAAGCATTCTCATTTCACTTAACAATTCAATAATGGAATGAACATCTTTAAGCTTTAATGAACCCCCGACAAGCGGAGGCTGCATTTTCGCCGGGTCCTCCCATGGGCCGCCATGGAAAACACCAGCTTTGTCAAACCTAGGGGCATTTCCATAGAGAATGGCCATTCCGTCATCTGAACGAGCAAGTTCAATTGCCAGTTGAAAGACGTCAGTCTGGTACATGCTTTTCGCGAATGGCTTAGCCTCTTCAAGCCTGTCTAGTGCCGTTTCAAATCTATTTTTTAAGACTTCTGTTAGGTTACTCATCCTTCTCTTCCCTCCTTAAAGGTAAAAATCATATTTTTCATATTTTTTCATGAGTGTCCTCATTACTTCGCTGTCATTCCCAGAGAAGAAAATCGTCCCGTAATGGTTCCCAAAGCCCACCCGTTCTGCCACTTTGGATGTGACAGGAATGAACATATCATGTCTTTCAAAATAAGGATGGTTTTTGAGTTCCACAGGTATATTCAGTTTTTCAATGATTTTTACGTTTGGATATACCATAAGGCTGCCAGCATATCCCATTGCAGCTACCACTTCCTCAGGGAAAAAGGCCTCAAGTTCTTCTTCTGTTGTATCGGGGTCGCTGCACAGCACCTGGGCCTGAAACGCGCTGAAGCCGTATGCCTTTTCGATCAACTCAAAAATATGTCCACCAGGAACACGAGCAGCCACCTCACCGAAATTCAATGTCCCATCCGGAGCAATGAAATATTCAGGGTGTATGAGGCCATATTTGATTTCGAAGGCGTCCACAAGCTTCTCAATCGCTTCCTTGATCTGCGGCCGCCATTCTTCAAGGGAAGGGGAAGCAGGAACGAAGTTAGAGTGACCAAGCTTTACGTACTCGGTAATATTTAGGAACCTCACCTTGCCGTCATGGATAAAGGCCTCACAGGAGAATTCCTGACCATCCAGATGGCTTTCCATAAGAAGTGGAAATTCAGAATCAGAAATTTGCTCAATCTCATGTCGATCCCGAATCATGTAATGACCGACTGTACCTGCTTTATTAAATGGCTTCACATGGATGGGGTCATTCGGATCACCATCCAGCTTGATTAATGCCTCATTTACTCTATGTAAGAAGCGATAGATATCATCCTTGTTTTGGGCTTCCGCAAATACTCCCACACGGATGCCTGCCATTTGTGCTTTACGCTTCATCAACCCTTTGTCTCGGAGGAGCAGAGATTTATGGAAAATGCGTGGGTTATTCTGGAGCCTTGCATTCATGGCGCCAGCCCATTCAACAGTTTCCTCGTAGATTGGTACAGCAATTTTTGTATTAAGATCCTTTAAATTTTCGTAGAGTTCATTCGACCGCTCCTCTAAATGGTCGAATATCCATGGGACAAACTGGATTCCATGGGTGGCAGCAAAACCTTCAAATTCAGGGGGACCAACAACCACATACGGTCGATTCATTTTGTCAATCGCTTCAATTGCGTGCAGGCTCCAGCCCAGTAATGCCGTTATTTTATCCTTGTTCTCTTTCATCTGCATAACTCTCCCTATTTGAAATATTTAAAAGATCATAACAGCCCTATTTTAGCAAAATTAATTATTATAATTTTCGGATTTACAAAAACCATACAAATATTCCAAACTATCTTAATAAATAATTTACATTGATTTACTAAAATAGGGGAGACATCAGTATAGATGTTGTCATAATCAAAAATTCGTTGCTAAGGGGTAATGTGATGAGAGACTGGTATAGTAGATTGACAGATTATTTTCCAGAAAAAGAAATGAAATCCAAAAAGCACTTTGAAATCCTTTTTCAAGAAAAACAAGGAATCTATCAATTAGAGGAAAGCCAAGAACATGTACTAGTCTACTTCGAAAAGTCTGATTATATCTTCATAGACTATATACTAGTGTCCCGAAACAACCGTGGAAATGGGAGAGGCAGTACGATCCTTGATCAGCTAAAACGAAAGGGGAAAGCGATTATACTAGAGGTTGAACCAGTTACTCTTATAGATCCCGACTCGGAAAAAAGAATACACTTTTATGAAAAAAATGGTTTCTTTAAGAGGGATACCATTCGTTATGAAAGAATCCATATGGTCACAAATGAGTTGAATAAAATGGACATTTTTTGCTGGTCACCAGTACATAGAACGGAAGAATGGGTGTATGACCGAATGAAAACTATATATGATGATGTACATGCTTTTAAAGCCAGGGAACTGTATGGGCGCAATCCCCAGTCTGTATCAGATGTCCTCGGGTTGAGAGAATTAACGTATAGTAAAGCTTAGTTGAAATTGTTATACAAGTCTCTAAAGTCAGTCCCACACTAAGTTATGTGTTGGGGACTGGCCCTTTTTTGTTGGGGACAGAATCAAAGCAAAGAGACACCCGGACCGAAGTCATTAGGTGTCCCTTTTTTTAAAATGTACATCCTTTATAACCCTCCACCAATTTCTAAACTCGTCAGGATAATTCCCCCCTATTGTTCCATACTCCGCAAACATAATAGAATGTATACTGTAAAGTTTGGGTTTTAGGTACAGCCAATGATAATTAATTTTCATGAAATTTTATGTAATAATAAATAAGGGTAATTGTCACCCTTATTGTCACCCTCGCCTACCTTTACTGCACACTTAGAGTGGCAGCTTGGTAGTTTACTGGTAAGTAATCATATGGATCGGTTGCTGAGTTTGTTATGGTTTGCGCATACCAGGTATAATCTCCAATAATGGAAGGAGACAGCCAACCAGAAAAAGTAAAGGTGATACTTTGGTTCCCCGCAAGGCCAGCCGTGTCAATGTACACATAATTTCCAGAAAACTTTAACTGGCTTGAAAGGTTTGTCCCATCACTCTTTGTAGCTGTAACAGTAGCCCCAGTTGGATCTGGCCACTTAGGAGGAGCCATAATCTCTACCTTTTGAATCGGGTAAGTAGACGGAGCACGAAGAGTCACATTAATCGTTTGATTTGTCCCCGCCGTAACAGTGCTCTTATCGATCGAAACGCTGCCCCTTCCATAGGAACCTCTTATTCTTAAAAACTCATTATAATATTTGTCAGCAGTTGCTTTATCATGGATGACCATTAGGTTTTCACTGTTGGTGTCATTTGCATTTGCACTTGCGTTAAAAGAACCTGTTACCACAACAGCGATTGTATAGCCTTTGTCAGCAATCAGAACTTTATCGTGCAATTTTCCATCATACGGATTATCTGCAATACTGACTGGGATTCCAGCCTCTGCCAGGTACGCAAGTTCCCCGTATGGACCGTTGCTCCCATATTGGCTGCTGTCAAATATTCCTTCAACATTTACCCCGCGGTTTTTCGCATTGATCAATGCTGTTCTTACGTTATCATCTGTAAAAGAGAAGTAATCGAAGTAAACATTATATTTAGCGTTATTTATGACATCGATAATAGAAGTAATCGGATTGTCTTCAGGAGCGAAATAAACTTCCACAGGTATATTTGCAGTTGAGGTTGAAACGGTCACCTTTTGCGAGCTTATGGTGGAAGGAGAAGCAGTTTTTGTAAATTGGTTATATACAAACATTTCTTCAAAATCAGTTTTATAGATTGATGCAAGAGAAGAAGAATTCCATAGGATTGTATTATTATAGTTATTTGCATTGCAGGTATCGGTAACATTAGTTGAACCCATCCAAACTTCCTTTCCATCAATAATGGCATATTTGTTATGCATTAAAGCCGATCGGTTGTCTCCCTTTACAGAAATGCCCGCGTTGATGAGTTGCTGTGTAAAGGTGTTGGAAATGTAATCTGAATCGGTTACAATGCGAATCGCTACTCCGCGGTTCTTCGCTTGAATAAGCGCGTCAACAAATGGCTGATAACGGATTTCATAAAATGCTCCGTCAATCGTAGAAGTTGCCTTGTTAACCTCCGTAATAAGTGCGTCCACCAGGTTTACCGCTTGACCTGGACCGAAGGATACTGTTTGAGAATCATAGGATACTGCACTAACCTTGTGATTAACGTCTGGGACAAAATTAAACGTTAATGCTGCTGCAAAAATCAGTAAGGAAATTCTTCTAAATAAAATCTTGGACATTTCTTGGCCACCTTTTCACCTTTTGTTTGAACATTTCAATTTTAGCAAATAAACAAATGGCAAGGATTAAGAACTCTCAAAAAGTTTCTAAAGAGTTTGTAAATTCCCTAACAAAATTAGTCCAGTTTAACCGTCGCGATCACAAATAAAAAACACCGCTCCCCATAAATCTGAACGGTGCAATTGTAATAGAATCATATTTTTGTCGTTTAACATAAATCCCTTCCAGGGAATTTCATTTTCTGCTTCTAGCGGTTGAGAAAGCAAGCTGGTCTCCTAACATGGGGTTAATTAATTTTCGTGACCCGTCCTTCGATCAAAGAAGTAAATGGCTGCTTCAGCTGCTTCACATAATTTTCAAAGACATCGATGTCAACCGGACCGTCCACTTTGTCGGTCCCTTCAAGGAAAACGGTGAAATCGTCCCCGCCATTAGCCAGGTAGCTGGTAACCGTAACTGTATATTTGGAATCAGGGTTAATAGGGGTCCCGTCAGCACGGAAGATATCAAGGACCTTTCTTTTCGTACCTTTAGGTCCGCTCCAGGTGTATTTCAGTCCGGAAATTTGCAGCATACGCACGATTCCCTTCGGCTGCCATTGCTGATTCAAGACTCGGCGAATTTGGTCGCCGGTCAAAGTCACTTTAACTAGATTATTTTTAAACGGTAGAATGGTGAACAGCTCTCCCCAATTGACCTCCCCAGCTTGGATATCGGCCCGGATTCCAGCAGGGTTCATAAAAGCAAAGTCAGAGTTCATGGCTTTTCGTTGGGAATCGGCAATCAGATTTCCTAAAGCGGATTCACCGTTTTTGTTCCTAATGCCGGTAATGTCATTTGCAGCCGTTCCAACGACTTTACTTACAATGGGAGCGACCTTGGCCTCGTACTTTTTCATCATTTTCTTAATTTCCTCGTCCGGTTTGATGGCGTCCTGATAGACGTTTACAATTTCAGCTTTTTTGGTCACAATCTCTTTAGTTGCCGGATCAAGCTCCAAGTCGACGTCGGAGAAAGCTGTTCCGTAAGAATAAGCTTCAACAAGCAGCTTTCCGTCCACTTTGGCGTTAAGATACGTGTGAGTATGACCGCCAAACATCACGTCTACTTCATCGTCCACCTTTTTGGCGATATCAATGATGTCTCCGGCAGCAGCACCAGTCAGGGCGGACTGACTGCCACCATTGTGTGCAAGAACGACGATAGCTTTAACGCCTCGTTTTTTGAGTTCTGCCACTGCTTTATTAATGGCTTTAACTTCATCTGTGAATTTTACGTCCACTAATAAACTCGCATTCACAATCTTGGGCGTATCGCTCAATACAACTCCAATAAATCCGATCGGTATGCCATTAAACTTTTTAATTTCATAGGGAGGGAGAATTGGTTTACCCGTCTTTTCGTCAATAACGTTGGCACATACATAAGGGAATTGAGCACCTTCAAAGTATCCGTCCTTCGGGTTGGTTCCACCGTGGATCAGGCGCATCATTTCTTTCACACCCCGATCGAATTCATGATTCCCTAACGTTCCCAAATGAAAGCCTATTTTGTTCAACACTTCAATCGTAGGTTCCTCTTGCAAAAGCGAAGATACGGGTGCGCTGCCACCCACCATGTCACCTGCATGGACCAAAAGAGTGTTTTTGTTCTCCCCTTTCCTTTGCTTCAAATAGGCTGCTAGATATTCGACTTTGCCCATATACCTTCCGTTAAATTTTCGGGTCCTGTCCAATTGTCCATGCAAATCGTTAAGGCCGAGTAATTGTACTTGAATGAAACGGTTCTTATCATTCTCGGTGTTTTTGGGTATGCCTGGAGATTCAGAATTTCCGTTGGCCAAAACAAAACCCGCAGATATTGTGGTCATAAGAACAATAGCAGGAATTGCTTTTTTCACTGCGTCCCAATTCAAAGTTGCCCTCACTCAGTTCTCCCCTCCCAATCCTTTAGTGGATTACTACTTTAGGATAAGGAGAAATTGTTAAATTTAGATAACATTACCATAAATTTTAAGTTAATTTATAAGTGGAAAAATTTCAGGTAAAAACACGCGTCACAAACCAATACAATCCGGCAAATCCCACCAGGACGGAACCGGTTTGTACAGCTCTTGGCCACCAGCGGAAATTTTCCACTTTTCGAATCAGAGGGTAGAGACAGACCAAGATGAGCAATTGACCCAATTCAACTCCAAGGTTGAAGGTAAACAGCGCAGTGAGTTCGTGGTTTTTAGGCAACCCGATTTCCTGCAGCACTCCGGCAAAACCAAATCCGTGTATCAATCCAAAGGCAAACGTTAACGCCCAGCGGTGCTGAAAATCCCGTAACCAAAGATTTTCCAGCGCCACGTAAACGATGGTGAGAGCGATCGTCGCTTCTACAATCCGGGAAGGCAGGGACACGACGTCCAAAGCTGCTAGAATGAGTGTGATGCTGTGTGCAAAAGTAAAGGAGGTGACGACGGCCGCTATACTTCGAAACTTCATTTTTACCAAAAGAAGGGCCAGCAAAAACAACATATGGTCGTACCCAGTTAATATATGTTCGATTCCAAGCCGTATAAATTGAAAAGCCGTGTCAAAAAATCCCGGGGCTTCACCGAACGTTCCTGTCCACTCCTTTTTATCTTTAGAAAATATATATTCGAACGATTTTCCGTCTACCGTTTTAAATGTGGCGACATTCGTATGTTTGTTTTCTGACCGGTCAAAAAACAAATTATAAAAGATTGACACTGTCCCGATTTTGGAAGAATCCTTAAAAAATAAATCGATCTGAATCATCGACAGTTGGGGGACCGATTGAAGTTCATGGGTCATAGACAAAACGCGGCCGTTATTTTTTACTGCCAAGCCTTTTTCAATGTAGGGACGAACTACCTCGTCGTAGGCGTTTTTCAATTCATCTTGATCGATTATCTCGTCATGATTGGCATCCACACCCGGGAATTCGGCGATGGATAATGAATCAATCAGGAGGGTAATTTTTACCGTATCTCCGTCCGCCGCGATTTTAGCAAAGCCGTAGCTTCCGGAATGTGCGAACGCTTTATCGGTATTGGAGGATAAAAAGAAAAATCCCAGAAAAATGATAATTGAAATGAGAAGTAAATAGGTTTTTTCCAATGTGAATCCCCCCTAAGATCTAGTAACCTGAGAAACATTTACTTGAGAAGAAAAGAATGATATGGAGAGGAAAGAACAAGGTTGCATGGTTCAAAATTGATTCCTACGACAGGAACGATATTGCTTGCGGCTTCCCATTTTGCTAACCACGGGATAATTCTTCGGAAATCTATTAAGCAACACGGAAAAAACATATGATACTAGTATTTGATTTATTCATATAGCGTTCCAATTTTAAGGAGCTAAAATAACTTGGATAAAAATTTTGCGATAGCCTTGTTACGGGGGAACCTTATCATAAATAGAGCGGTTTTAAAGAAGCCATAATTAAAGGTGATACAAATTTCTGTATCACCTTTTTAGGTTGATTAATTTCTAAGAGGAAATAAATAAATTTTATTGAATTTATTAATATGATCATCTTTATCCAATAACAAAGCCTGTAGGAGATGAAGAACGTGGGAATATTTGATAAATTCAAGAAAAAAAAGAAAATATTGATTATATTGATGAAATAATTACTAAATTGGATTGTGACTGCTCGATTATTGAAGAGGACGATGTTAAAAGGGTTATGACGAGGTATCATCAAGCTCTCATAGAGGGAAAAAGAGAAGGATATACACCACTTATCATTATCCCTTCAGAGATGATGTTAGAAATCGTTGATACCAATGCGGATAAAGAATACTTGAACGATGATCGAGAATCAATCGTAGCCAAAGCGAAGGATATGGATGTAAAAGAATTATTAAAGAGACTGCTAGATGAGGTCATGCCCATGGAGGAAGACGATGATATCACTGGTGAGTTTTCTTTAGAGGGACAGATGGACCATTTTCTATCCATTGAAGATGTAATAAATAAGAAAATAATTATCGCAAAGATTCCAACGGATAAGCCTTGGGAAGTAGCTGCTTGGGTTCCAATGGGCGGGTTTAATGATTGTCCTATGCCAGAGGAGCAAGTTGCAGTATTCAAATACTGGTACGAAAAATATGGAGCTACTCCCGCTTTAGTATCCACAGATGTATGGGAATTATTTGTTGAAAACCCTCCTAAGACACAAGAAGAATCAGAATTACTCGCTTGGGAACAATTTGGATATTGTAGTGATATAGTCTGGCAAGGGATTGGAACAGTAAATTCCCTAGCAGGAACTCTTATCAATTCTTCGGTTTGGTATTTTTGGTGGGACTAAAAAACGTTATAATCACCCAACTATTATAGGGAGTCAATTAGGACCTCAATCCGACATCCTTGTAAGTTTCTATAATTATGTCGTAAGTGCCCGTTATTATGTAATAAGCTGATTGGTAACGATAATTTCGTAGTTTCGGATATCTATCACGTGGGGAATAAGTATTAATCAGTAAGAAACAAAGCGGGATGATCCCATTTTTTTGTTATCCTTAAGCCACCTTTTTAAGGCACACAAAAGAGGAGTGCGCTATACTCACACCTCTCCCCCTTACGGCCCGGAAGTTTTTTTCGGAACCAAGCCTGAATCACCTTAAAACACATCAAATTTGAAAAAACAATTTCAATAGATGTTACAGAGCTCCTTTTATCGTCTCGATCATTTTCTGATATTCTTCTTCTGTTAAGTATGTTTTTCCTGGGTTCATCTCGAAAGTGGACCCCCAATTTTCTTTTCCTTCATACTTAGGCACAATGTGCATATGTAGATGATGTAATGTATCACCATACGCTCCATAATTAATCTTGTTTGGCTGGAAAGCCTGATCGACCGCTGCAGCTACCCTTTTTACATCGTTCATAAAAGCCGCTAATTCATCATTACTGAGCTGAAATAGTTCTTTAACATGATCCTTATAAACTACATTACATCTGCCAGTATACGTCTGTTCTTTAAAAAGAAAAACTGTTGAAACCTCCAACTCACATATTTCAATCATAAGATTGTCTCGTCTTTCATCCTTCATGCAATACATACAATCTTTATTTAACTCCATCTTTTTTCTGCCTCGCTTATTTATGAATTTTGAACCTATCTCTATAGTACCTCAGTTTTGAAAAATATATTTAGATTTGGATTTCTAAATAGGCAGACAGGATGGATGATCGCTTTTTGTCTTTTACTTGATGAAGCATAAAAGTAGAAACTCCACATAAAAAATCAGGAAATCATTTGCGATATCCTGATTTTATCGATTGTTTAGTATATGACCACTGGCTCGTATGTGCTGAGATTATTATATACGGTTTTCATAACATCTGGCGGTGTGTTGACGCAGCCATGTGATCCTGCATTAAGATAGGCATTACTTGACCAGTTGGACCGAAAGCCGGCATCGTGGAATCCTTGTCCATCATTCGTAAAAGGAGCCCAATAATCAACTTTTACTGAATAACCTGGTTTTCCTCCGAGTTCTCTGCCCGTTAGTATCGAAGGTGTTCGTTTATAAAGAATATACCACACTCCTTTTGATGTATCATTACCGGTGCTGTGTTTCCCGGTCACAACATTCGATGTGACGACTAATTTACCATTTTTGTAAATCCAAATCCGCTGTTGTGCAATCGAAACTTCAGCATATGTATCACCGATGCCATTGTTTGATGTCGTTTCATAACCATAGCCTTCACCACTCCAGCCATGTCCGATAATATTAGTAGCAGCGATCGATTTCTCGCCTTTTTCAAAAGCTTTCTTAATCTGTGTTGTTTCTTTTTCCACATCTAATGCCCAGCCATAGCCTTTTCCTTTTACGGTTTTGACTGCTCCTGAATGGGTCTTAAATGTGAAATCTTTATCTAATGTGGATTGAGAACTATTAATTTCAGCAATTTTCTCGTTAATATCACTTGGGTCAATCGTGACCTTCAAGTCTTTTGTCACCGATGCATTTTTTATTAATTCGCTGCCTTTTAACGAAAAAACTTTATCCTGTACCTTATAATCAACGGTTTGCAGAAGGAGTTCTTCTAGCCTTTTCTGTTCATTTTTTACAATCGGACTGTCTTCTTTGATTGGCTGGATGTATACAGGGTTCAAACGGATTTCACTCGTATATTCCTGCTTTTCGTAGTCCTTTAATAGACTGGCAAAATCAAGCTGCTGTCCATCATTACTTTTCGAGACGACAACTTTACCTTGTTCCAAACTGGCCTTCGCATCTTTAGGCGCTGTTAAACTCTTATTCATTGAAAGTAGCTTTTCTTCCACTTGTTTCTTCATCTCTTGGCTGCGATACTGATCGGGTTGGCTAGGCATTAATGAAAATTCTTTTGCCTTTGAAGAAGGAAAATACGTTCGCTGGCTGTTTAATAATTTTTCAACACCTGCTAGATCCTTATCTGTAAAACCCATCTTCGTATCTTGTCCATCAAAAATTTGTTGTTGCCCGACATAGACGACGTTTTTTAAAACAGCTGTGTTTAATTTGTTAAGTGCCTCATCAGCAGTCAGTCCATTGACATTTACGCCATTAATCTTGATATTTGCATTAAAATGGTTTGCCTGATAATAGCTGATTGCCCCAAATATGAGCGCTATAATAATGATTATACCCGTTGTAATAAACTTCCAGTTCGTATACCATTTAAAAGATTTCGCCCGCCGTTCTCCAACTTCTTCCACTGATTCATTCACTGCATTTTCCATTAAAATTCCCCCCGCATACCTAACAATCGAGCTTTCGACGTCTTTCGACTTGAAGCTTTTGGTTTTGCATCATAAATATAAATTATAGTATCAATTCTCAAATTTTACTACTATTCTACTAGATATAAAGTGTGAACTTTGTCACATTTTGTATCTGCGTGAAATTTTTTTTGTCTTTTTGTAATTTGGTTGCCTGAAGTTAGGGTTGGTTCGGACTGAGCTTTCTTTTTTTAACCAATTTCCAATAATTATCCAGCAAATGTTGTAAGTTTCGTAAATTATGTAGTAAGCATCCGTAATTCACCCCAAAATCGATTGGAACTCCATAAAACGCCTCCAAAAATCAAATTTGCTAGTAAAAATCACCTCAATTAGCCCAAAATCCCTTCCAAAAGTGAATATTGTCCGTTCGATACGATCGAGCATTCCCGCTATGGTAGAGGTACCCGGGAATACATGAAAAGCGCGCTTTCTGAAAGGACTTTCCCTTGGAAAGCTTTGAACAGTTAGTCGACCAGTACAAGCCCATGCTCCATAAAATCATGCACTCGCTCCACCTTTACAAACACCATGAGGAATTCTATCAGCACAGTCTCATCGCCCTTTGGGAAGCTAGCCAGCGCTTTGACCCCCAAAAAGGGAGCTTCACCAACTATGCCTACACCTATATCAAAGGCTATCTTCTGATGGAATTGAAAAAATTACACCAAGACCAAGAACGAAATGTTCACCCTGATGAGCAATTCTGGGACCTGGCAGCAGATCCCTATTCGGATGACCCATTACAGGAGGAAATTCTATTATCCTACTGCGAAACACTGACACCGAATCAAAAGAAATGGCTCCTGTATACCATCCGTGATCGCCTATCGGTCAAGGAAATTGCCGAACTAGAAAAGGTATCCTTATCAGCCGTGAAAGGTTGGCGCAGTGGTGCTAGAGAAAAAGTAAAGAATTTAATACGGGAGTAGAATACGAGAATAATAAATATGTGCGTCCGGTCGTCAATTCCGAACCAAAGCATTCTTACCCCATTATTTAATGTAGTTGTACTTTATAGGTTCATCTAATGTTTCTTCCTCGAGATTTAAGTGGTTATTTTAACCTAGCAAGATCGTTTTACATGTTCTGTTAGGATGTTTTCGTAAAGATTACTGCTATTTACTACTTTTCAACACCTTAGCCGCTTTAATTTAGTGTAAAATTACACCTCGCCAGCGAATGGTTCTTGGTGTCAGGCACCACAGATGGACAAATGTCCTTTCATGGTGCCTGACACCATTTTTAATATGTAGCGATTGTTAAGTCACAGTTGGTTTATTCATTTTTCAACTACTATTTTTAGGCATTTTTTAAATGAAAAAGTCTATTTTCGAAAAACATGAGTATCATTTTAGTAATGAAGGAGGCGATCTGATGGAATCAATTGGGATTTTAGGAGTCGGGCAAGCAGGCGGTAATTTAGCGGAAGTTGCTTCATCAATGGGGTTTCAAACCGCACTTATCAATACGAACAAACGCGATGGCATAGTGAACACAAAAGTGGAAAGGAAGTATTTTGTTCCTGGTTACAATGGTGCTGGGCAGGATCGATCCATCGGTTTAAAAGCGGTTAACGATAACTACCGAGAGATTGTCGACTTTGTAAAGAATTCCTTTAAGAAAATTAAACTTTTATTAGTGGCCTTCTCAACCGATGGTGGTACTGGATCAGGGATGAGCCCGTTATTGATCGATCTGTTATTGGAACATCTGTCCGGCGTTAACATAGGTGCCATTGCAATTGTTCCTGATCGAAATGTATTAACAGGTAACCGCATCAATGCTACAGAGTGTATTGAAGAGCTTTCCAAGATAAACTCGCTTTCATCGGTTTTCCTAGTTGATAATGATCAAATGAGAAAGTTAAACCCACAATCCAGTAAACATCAAATCTACCTTTCTTCTAATCAGCAAGTCATGGAAGCCATTAAGAGTGTGTTGCAAGTAACGAAAAAGAGCTCGTTTTACGGAAACTTTGACGAAACTGATCTGATGAATATTTTGGGAACAAGAGGAGTAACGATTATATCTTCTGCTCAAATTACCGATGCAAAAACAACCTCAGATGTTACTAGTAAAATACAACAATCTTGGGCTACCTCCGTATTCTGTCCGGTGGAGTCAACCGGTGTAATCCGCTCGGGGTTAATCTACGAAGGCCCAGAAAAAATGGCTAAACTAATTAATGTTCCATCCATTTTTGAACGAATTGGAGAACCACTCGAATTATTCGAAGGGACCTACTTCTCGGAATCAGATCCAACGGTAACGACTATTTTGGCGGGACTCGCCTTTCCTTCACGGCGTATGCATGCCCTTGAGGAATCCCTAGAAAAAAACAAAGATCGGTTACAGAACCTAGTCAAAAAGGAACATACCCAGAAATATGAATCAAAAATAGCTTGGGCATCAACCCTAAAAGCCAAACCTCAGGAGAGAAAGCCCAGCACCGTAACCTCTAAGTTAGATAAGTACCAAAAATAAGAGGAATATATAGTTATTGGTGTCAGGCACCACAAATGGACAAATGTCTTTTCGTGGTGCCTGACACCTTTTGCACTATTTCCCCCTTAGTAACTGCATGCGCTGGTTGAAAAGGCTTGGGTATGATAAATATCCGAGCATGGCGCTTGTGACTGCAGCGGTTGTTAACAAGAGAAAGAGAATGAGCAATTGAAATTGGACTGCTTGCATTGGGTTGGCTCCTGCGATGATTTGGCCACTCATCATTCCCGGCAACTGGACGAGGCCGATTGTTTTCTGGCTCTCAATGGTCGGAATCATGCTTGCTTTTATAGAAGTGATGAGCTGTGTGTGTATGGCTTGTTTAGGTGTTCCGCCGAGTGACAGGATGAGTTCCGCCTCATCTTGATGCGCCTCTACTTCTGCAGTGAATCTGTTGAGGAAGAGAATAGCGAGCACCATCGAATTTCCGATGACCATTCCGCTAATTGGGATAATGTATTGGGCCGTGGCAGGTGTGATCTTGAATCCTAATAAAATACTTTGTGTCAGCACTTCAATTACTAATAATGTGACGATCAATTTCCATGTGATCCCTTTTATAGAAACGCCTTTTTTCCGGGCACTTTGTGTCGCCGCGGCAATCATGATTGTCACCATCAGGAAAATATACATCATATGTTCGGAATCAAATACAAACTTCAAAATATACCCAACCGCCAATAATTGAATGATGGAACGTATCACAGCTATGATGGTATCTTTTTCAAGTCCCAAGTTAAGCGTTTTGGATAAAATAATTGGAAGGAAAACGAAAATAAGGGCAATAGTTAAGTGGAGATAACTCATTCCATATCCCCCTTTACAAAAAGTTGCACTTTCTCATTAACAGGAGCGCGCAGTAAGCTGCTTTTTCCTGTTTCAATCACTTCACCATTCATCATGACCCAAGTGTAGTGTCCAATCGTCATTGCCTGCTGTAAATTATGGGTAATCCAGATGATAGTTGTCCCGTATTTTTGATTAATTTTTACAATGAGTTCTTCGATTTCCAGCTGTGATACACGATCAAGTGAAGAAGTGATTTCATCAAGCAATAATATCTGTGGATGGTTAACAAGTGTCCTTGCTATCGATACTTTTTGACGTTGTCCTCCTGATAAATCCTTGATAGGTCGAAGCAAACATTCCTCCTCTAACCCCACATCATGCAATAAATTTTTTGCATCTTTTTCAGCTAGTTGTTTCCCTTGCAATGCTAAGGGTAAGGCAAGATTTTTTAGAACACTGCCATTAATCATTGGCGCACTTTGAAGTGCAATCCCCACAAGCCTGCGTAATTCCACGGGTTCATAGCTGCAGATAATGTTACCTTTGATATGAATTTCTCCCGCACCAGGTGATAGCAACCCATTACATAATTTGAGCAAAGTCGTTTTTCCTGCTCCTGAAGGCCCCACTAAAGTGGTAATACAACCTTCGGGGAAAGATCCCGTAATATTTTTTAAAATATGGATTCCATCAAGTGAATAATTGACATGATTAAAATGCACGGCGGGTTTATAACCTGAAGTCATCAGATACACTTCCTTTAAAAAAGAAAACAGCAAACCCTCATACTGTTCTGTTTTCTTCATATTCTATATTCCGAGGTCATCTTTCTAAAAATAACAAATCTTGACAGCGGCGTCCATTCAAAATTACTAGTCACTATGTTCTGCTTACTTACGAATGCAGCAGTAGAAGCGGACATACCTCCCGAAGTAGTAAAAGCCGTGGCTACACAGGAAAATGGGAACTGGGAGCAATTTGATGATGCTGGAAAGCCTGTTGTTTCTCCAGATGGTGGTATCGGTCTCATGCAGCTTACCAATCAAGATGAATACTACGAGGAGAAGTTGAAAAACGATATCGTCTATAATATCGAGGCCGGTGTAAGAGTCCTTAGCAGTATGTATACACGAACGGATTTGCCGAAAATCAAAGGGGCAGGACGCCAGGTGATTGAAAATTGGTATTTCCCTATTTTGGCATACAACGGGACAAAACCTGTGAACAGTCCGCTTAAACAAGAGACCGGTGAAAGAAATAAGGATGCTTATCAAGAACAAGTTTTTGCTAAATTAGAAGCTCAAAGTTATTTAGATGATACAAAACTAGCACAATACCCATTTAGCACATCTGATTTTCAATATGATCGTGATAGCACTGAAAGCATTAAGTTTAATAGGTTGGAATACACACTAACTGATCAAGTACACAACTCCGCTTATTTTTTTAAAGTTGGAAACCGTGTGGTAACGACGGCGGACAGTGTTAAATTGCGAGAAGCACCAGGTACTTCAATTCTCAAAACCTTACCTAAAAATACAGCATTGATCATTGACGGAGAATTTACTTATGACTCTACAAATCAATTTGTTTGGTACCCTGTTTTAACCGAAGACCATAAGATGAGAGGATATGTTTCTTCAGCTTATATAATAAAGGATACGGTGAAACCTGTCATTACAGGTGCCACAAGCAAATCTATTCCGATCAAATCCACTTTTAATGCTTTAACAGGTGTGAAAGCATTAGATAATGTAGATGGTGATATCACAAGTGCTATTCATGTGACGGGTATGGTTAATACGACGAAATTAGGCACGTACGATTTAATTTACAATGTAGCTGACAGGTCTATGAATGTGACTACAGTTAAAAGAAGAATAACTGTTTATGATAATGTGAAACCTGTCATTTTAGGTGCCACCAACAAAACAATTAGACTAAATTCTTCATTTAATCCAAGAGCAAGTGTAACGGCGAGCGATAATATTGACGGTAATTTGACTAGTAAAATAACAGTCAGCGGCACCGTTAATACAAAGAAAAAGGGTACTTATACATTAAAGTACACGGTCACTGATAATTCAAAGAACGTTACCACTGTTACGAGAAAAATCACGATTGATAGTACAAAACCAGTCATTTCTGGGGCTAAAAATATAACCATTCGTTACAAATCTTCCTTCAATCCGAAAACAGGGGTAACTGCAAAAGACAATTTAGATGGCAGTTTAACCAGTCAGATAAAAGTTACAGGAACGGTTAATACAAAGAAAAAAGGTTCCTATACAATAACGTATACTGTTACTGATAAATCCCAAAACACGACAGTAGTGAAGCGGATGATTACAGTAAAATAGGAACAGGGACATTGTCCCCTTTCCCCAAGCATAGAAAAACCACCTTTTAAAATCTTAAAATGTGGTTTTTCTCTTCTATTTTATTAAATTTAGGCGAATGGTCTTCAGGATCAGACTGCTTGTTTACTACTTTGATCATTTTGATCCTTTTCTTTCATCCGGCTGAAAATATTAGCGAGAACGGAGCCAGATAGATTATGCCAGACACTGAAAATGGCACTTGGTACTGCCGCTAAAGGCGAGAAATGAGCGGTAGCGATAGCGACTCCCAAGCCCGAATTCTGCATACCAACTTCCATTGCTACAGCCTTTTGTTTTGCAAGGTCCATCCCGCATAAACGGGCAAAGAAAAAGCCTAGGAAGAATCCAAGCAGATTATGAAGGATTACTACACCAAAAATAAGTAGACCCGATTCAGCAATTTTGGTCGCACTGCCTGCTACGACAGCAGATACAATTAACACAATCGCAATAACGGAAACAAGTGGCAATGCTTTTGCACCGGCTTTTGCCTGTTTGCCAAAGAACTTTTTAATGATAAAGCCAGCTGCTAATGGAACAATGACAACTTGTACAATCGAAAAGAATAAGGAAGCAACACTGACATCAACCCATTTGCTCGCAAACAGAAGAATAAGCAATGGTGTAACAATTGGTGCAAGAATCGTAGAAACTGAGGCAATTGCAACGGCAAGTGCCACATTTCCTCTTGCTAGAAACACCATAACATTGGAAGCAGTTCCGCTTGGACAGCATCCTACTAAAATGACACCTACAGCAACTTCTTCAGGTAAATGGAGTCCGACCGCCAATAAAAAGGCAAGTAACGGCATAATAATAAAGTGACCGATGACCCCAAGCGCCACTTCTTTCGGTCTTCTAAATACTTCTTTAAAATCCGATAGCTCGAGTGTCAGGCCCATTCCAAACATAACAATTCCTAGTAGAGGAACAATATAGCCTCCCAGCCACACAAAGTTTCCAGGATTAAGATAAGCAATAACCGCAAATATCAATACCCATAACGTAAATGTTTTCCCAGCAAAGCTGCTGATTTTCTCGATGACTTCCAAAACAATTCCCCCTATAAATTAATTCCGACTATTTTAATAAATTTAATACACATTATATTAGAATAAATATTTAAAAAAATCAATATATTCCTACAAAATGTTACAAAATTTTCTGTCTATTGTTGATGCTTTCTGCTCTCATCATCATTGATATCGCAAACTCAAATGCGGCTTGACTAAGAGAACCGTCCCCATGGTCTCACATTAATTTTCGTGCAACTTATACTTTTACCGACCTACATCTGAGAATATTGCCAGTTTTGTATGCGAAAAATAGATTCGCTGATAAATGTGCGTTTTAAAATGCCCTGGGGGATGCTATCCCCACCAGGGCATTTTTCAACTAAAAACTATTAATCTTCGACCACCAATTAAAATCTTCTTCTCCCTACCCTGTCCTTTTTGCCGATTTTTCTATATATAGAAGGTGAAAGGTGGTGAGAGACAATGGCACAAGCATTATTAGAGGTTACGAAACTTCGCATCGTGTTTGATGCGGGCATGGATGACGAAGGAAACCCCATCCTCAAAGCAAAAACGTTTAGCAATGTCACAAAGGCTGCTACCGCAGATCAACTATCGCAAGCGGCACTAGCAGTAGCTGCTCTATGCAATGACCCGCTAAACAAAGTGGAGCGAAATGACAGCTCCGCGATTCTAGGTTAATAGTCTAACGAAATAATAAAGGGAGTGGAATTGAAAGAAATGGCAAAAACATTAGAATTGCAATTTACCACAGAGTTTGGAAAGACGGCAAATCTTTCCGTCGATAACCCTAAAGAGCCGATCGATGAAGAAGTGGTAAAATTATCGATGGCGCAGATTATTGCATCTGAAGTTTTCACAACGGCCAGTGGCAAGTTTGTAGCTGCAAAAGGAGCAAGAGTCATCGACCGAAATGTGACAGATTACGTAATTGCCTAATAAGGGAGAGAGGCTGGATTCATGATGAATCCGGCCTCTTTTTATTAATTATAGAAGGAGGAGAGAAAGTGGAACAGTTGATTCCAATCATCAGCCAGATGGGATTCCCAGTCGACTACACAAACCGTCCCCATGGTCATTCCTACCTAATTTATAATAGTGGTATATGACCTTTTTACCAAAAAATGGACAAATAAAGGAGATTAGACTTACTATGTAGAAATTATAGTAACATACTCTTTTGGGGGGAAATGGCACCATGAGACAAAGTCGACAATATAAATCTCCATTTGCTGCTATGTTATGGTCGTGTGTTTTACCAGGCTTCGGACCATTTTACAATAAAGATTATATTGTTGGCGCTGTGTTGATTGGCTTGGAATTTATAGTGAATTTGAATTCAAACCTAAATATTTCTCTCATTGATTCCTTTATGGGAGATATTAATTCAACCCATCATGTGATTGATTATAGTCAGACATTTTACGGTCATTAGATTTCTAGATTTCCCTGTCTTTAATGGACTTGTAATAGGATTGTTGACAGGAACTTTCGGACATATAATGGAAATTGTATTTTATCGAAAACAAAAAGCGGCCTTTAGATCTACATAGGACAATGGAGTAAACTAATGCTCAGTTATATTAATAACTACAGTGAACACCATACATATACGTTGAAAAATAAAAAAAACAACCTTTTCAGGTTGTCTTTAATTTGCCTGGCAACGTCCTACTCTCACAGGGACGCGTGTCCCAACTACCATCGGCGCTGAGAAGCTTAACTTCCGTGTTCGGTATGGGAACGGGTGTGACCTTCTCGCCATTACTGCCAGACTATTTTTTTAGAGGAATCATTCCCTCAAAACTAGATAATGCAGAAGGAGTTTGTAAAAACGAGTATGCCTTATAAAATTGGTTAAGTCCTCGAACGATTAGTATCAGTCAGCTCCACATGTTACCACGCTTCCACCTCTGACCTATCAACCTGATCATCTTTCAGGGTTCTTACTAGCTTGCGCTATGGGAAATCTCATCTTGAGGGGGGCTTCATGCTTAGATGCTTTCAGCACTTATCCCGTCCGCACATAGCTACCCAGCGATGCCCTTGGCAGAACAACTGGTACACCAGCGGTGCGTCCATCCCGGTCCTCTCGTACTAAGGACAGCTCCTCTCAAATTTCCTGCGCCCACGACGGATAGGGACCGAACTGTCTCACGACGTTCTGAACCCAGCTCGCGTACCGCTTTAATGGGCGAACAGCCCAACCCTTGGGACCGACTACAGCCCCAGGATGCGATGAGCCGACATCGAGGTGCCAAACCTCCCCGTCGATGTGGACTCTTGGGGGAGATAAGCCTGTTATCCCCGGGGTAGCTTTTATCCGTTGAGCGATGGCCCTTCCATGCGGAACCACCGGATCACTAAGCCCGACTTTCGTCCCTGCTCGACTTGTAGGTCTCGCAGTCAAGCTCCCTTGTGCCTTTACACTCTGCGAATGATTTCCAACCATTCTGAGGGAACCTTTGGGCGCCTCCGTTACTCTTTAGGAGGCGACCGCCCCAGTCAAACTGCCCACCTGACACTGTCTCCCACCCCGATCAGGGGTGCGGGTTAGAATTTCAATACAGCCAGGGTAGTATCCCACCGACGCCTCCACCGAAGCTAGCGCTCCGGCTTCTCAGGCTCCTACCTATCCTGTACAAGCTGTACCAAAATTCAATATCAGGCTACAGTAAAGCTCCACGGGGTCTTTCCGTCCTGTCGCGGGTAACCTGCATCTTCACAGGTACTATAATTTCACCGAGTCTCTCGTTGAGACAGTGCCCAGATCGTTACGCCTTTCGTGCGGGTCGGAACTTACCCGACAAGGAATTTCGCTACCTTAGGACCGTTATAGTTACGGCCGCCGTTTACTGGGGCTTCGATTCAGAGCTTCGCGTGAGCTAACCCCTCCTCTTAACCTTCCAGCACCGGGCAGGCGTCAGCCCCTATACTTCGCCTTGCGGCTTCGCAGAGACCTGTGTTTTTGCTAAACAGTCGCCTGGGCCTATTCACTGCGGCTCTTCGAGGCTATTCACCTCAAAAAGCACCCCTTCTCCCGAAGTTACGGGGTCATTTTGCCGAGTTCCTTAACGAGAGTTCTCTCGCTCACCTTAGGATTCTCTCCTCGCCTACCTGTGTCGGTTTGCGGTACGGGCACCTTTTATCTCGCTAGAGGCTTTTCTTGGCAGTGTGGAATCAGGAACTTCGGTACTAAATTTCCCTCGCTGTCACAGCTCAGCCTTCGCGAGAAGCGGATTTGCCTACTTCTCAGCCTAACTGCTTAGACGCGCATATCCAACAGCGCGCTTACCCTATCCTCCTGCGTCCCCCCATTGCTCAAACGATAAAGAGGTGGTACAGGAATATCAACCTGTTGTCCATCGCCTACGCCTTTCGGCCTCGGCTTAGGTCCCGACTAACCCTGAGCGGACGAGCCTTCCTCAGGAAACCTTAGGCATTCGGTGGATGAGATTCTCACTCATCTTTCGCTACTCATACCGGCATTCTCACTTCTAAGCGCTCCACCAGTCCTTACGGTCTAGCTTCAACGCCCTTAGAACGCTCTCCTACCACTGACATCTAAGATGTCAATCCACAGCTTCGGTGATACGTTTAGCCCCGGTACATTTTCGGCGCAGAGTCATTCGACCAGTGA
>NZ_JBNPWB010000002.1:4465000-5722500 GCF_050434045.1 Neobacillus sp. B4I6 | reverse complement strand
GAGATTCTCACTCATCTTTCGCTACTCATACCGGCATTCTCACTTCTAAGCGCTCCACCAGTCCTTACGGTCTAGCTTCAACGCCCTTAGAACGCTCTCCTACCACTGACATCAGAGATGTCAATCCACAGCTTCGGTGATACGTTTAGCCCCGGTACATTTTCGGCGCAGAGTCATTCGACCAGTGAGCTATTACGCACTCTTTAAATGGTGGCTGCTTCTAAGCCAACATCCTGGTTGTCTAAACAACTCCACATCCTTTTCCACTTAACGTATACTTTGGGACCTTAGCTGGTGGTCTGGGCTGTTTCCCTTTTGACTACGGATCTTATCACTCGCAGTCTGACTCCCACGGATAAGTCTTTGGCATTCGGAGTTTGTCTGAATTCGGTAACCCGATGAGGGCCCCTAGTCCAAACAGTGCTCTACCTCCAAGACTCTTACTACGTGAGGCTAGCCCTAAAGCTATTTCGGAGAGAACCAGCTATCTCCAAGTTCGATTGGAATTTCTCCGCTACCCACACCTCATCCCCGCACTTTTCAACGTGCGTGGGTTCGGGCCTCCATCCAGTGTTACCTGGACTTCACCCTGGACATGGGTAGATCACCTGGTTTCGGGTCTACGACCACATACTCATACGCCCTATTCAGACTCGCTTTCGCTGCGGCTCCGTCTCTTCAACTTAACCTTGCATGGGATCGTAACTCGCCGGTTCATTCTACAAAAGGCACGCTATCACCCATTAACGGGCTCTAACTACTTGTAGGCACACGGTTTCAGGAACTATTTCACTCCCCTTCCGGGGTGCTTTTCACCTTTCCCTCACGGTACTGGTTCACTATCGGTCACTAGGGAGTATTTAGCCTTGGGAGATGGTCCTCCCTGCTTCCGACCGGATTTCTCGTGTCCGGCCGTACTCAGGATCCACTCAGGAGGGAACGAAGTTTCGACTACAGGGTTTTTACCTTCTATGACGGACCTTTCCAGGTCGCTTCATCTACCCCGTTCCTTTGTAACTCCATGTTGAGTGTCCTACAACCCCAAGAGGCAAGCCTCTTGGTTTGGGCTATGTCCCGTTTCGCTCGCCGCTACTCAGGGAATCGCGTTTGCTTTCTCTTCCTCCGGGTACTTAGATGTTTCAGTTCCCCGGGTATGCCTTCCATACCCTATGTATTCAGGTAAAGATACTGTTCCATTACGAACAGTGGGTTCCCCCATTCGGAAATCTCCGGATCAAAGCTTACTTACAGCTCCCCGAAGCATATCGGTGTTAGTCCCGTCCTTCATCGGCTCCTAGTGCCAAGGCATTCACCGTGCGCCCTTTCTAACTTAACCTAAAAGGTTATTCTCTTACTTACATAAGAGAGAAAACTAAAATGGCATTGACTCGGTTCTTACATTGACTTCTTCATTACGATTATCTAGTTTTCAAAGAACGAAAGTGTCTTGAGAGAATTGCACTCTCAAAACTAAACAAACAAGAAACGTCAATCAAACAAACTGTTTTGTCTGGCTCATATGTCCAGCTTTATCCTTAGAAAGGAGGTGATCCAGCCGCACCTTCCGATACGGCTACCTTGTTACGACTTCACCCCAATCATCTGTCCCACCTTAGGCGGCTGGCTCCTTACGGTTACCCCACCGACTTCGGGTGTTACAAACTCTCGTGGTGTGACGGGCGGTGTGTACAAGGCCCGGGAACGTATTCACCGCGGCATGCTGATCCGCGATTACTAGCGATTCCGGCTTCATGCAGGCGAGTTGCAGCCTGCAATCCGAACTGAGAATGGTTTTATGGGATTGGCTAAACCTCGCGGTCTTGCAGCCCTTTGTACCATCCATTGTAGCACGTGTGTAGCCCAGGTCATAAGGGGCATGATGATTTGACGTCATCCCCACCTTCCTCCGGTTTGTCACCGGCAGTCACCTTAGAGTGCCCAACTAAATGCTGGCAACTAAGATCAAGGGTTGCGCTCGTTGCGGGACTTAACCCAACATCTCACGACACGAGCTGACGACAACCATGCACCACCTGTCACTCTGTCCCCCGAAGGGGAAATTCCTATCTCTAGGAGTGTCAGAGGATGTCAAGACCTGGTAAGGTTCTTCGCGTTGCTTCGAATTAAACCACATGCTCCACCGCTTGTGCGGGCCCCCGTCAATTCCTTTGAGTTTCAGCCTTGCGGCCGTACTCCCCAGGCGGAGTGCTTAATGCGTTAGCTGCAGCACTAAGGGGCGGAAACCCCCTAACACTTAGCACTCATCGTTTACGGCGTGGACTACCAGGGTATCTAATCCTGTTTGCTCCCCACGCTTTCGCGCCTCAGCGTCAGTTACAGACCAGAAAGCCGCCTTCGCCACTGGTGTTCCTCCACATCTCTACGCATTTCACCGCTACACGTGGAATTCCGCTTTCCTCTTCTGCACTCAAGTCCCCCAGTTTCCAATGACCCTCCACGGTTGAGCCGTGGGCTTTCACATCAGACTTAAAGGACCGCCTGCGCGCGCTTTACGCCCAATAATTCCGGACAACGCTTGCCACCTACGTATTACCGCGGCTGCTGGCACGTAGTTAGCCGTGGCTTTCTGGTTAGGTACCGTCAAGGTACCGGCAGTTACTCCGGTACTTGTTCTTCCCTAACAACAGAGCTTTACGACCCGAAGGCCTTCATCGCTCACGCGGCGTTGCTCCATCAGACTTTCGTCCATTGTGGAAGATTCCCTACTGCTGCCTCCCGTAGGAGTCTGGGCCGTGTCTCAGTCCCAGTGTGGCCGATCACCCTCTCAGGTCGGCTACGCATCGTCGCCTTGGTGAGCCGTTACCTCACCAACTAGCTAATGCGCCGCGGGCCCATCTGTAAGTGTCAGCCGAAACCGACTTTCAGCTTTTCCTCATGAGAGGAAAAGGATTATCCGGTATTAGCACCGGTTTCCCGGTGTTATCCCAGTCTTACAGGCAGGTTGCCCACGTGTTACTCACCCGTCCGCCGCTAACCAACAGGAGCAAGCTCCTATTGATTCGCTCGACTTGCATGTATTAGGCACGCCGCCAGCGTTCGTCCTGAGCCAGGATCAAACTCTCCAAGAAAGTTGATTAGCTCATTTTGTTACGTTGGCTCATGTTCTCCATATTAATAGAAGAAACACGATATTTTTTGTTTGTTTGAACGTTTTTGTTTGTTTAGTTTTCAAAGAACAATCTATCATGTCAGAAGCGACATTTATTATTATATCGAATCTCAATTACTATGTCAATATAATAATATAACTTTTTTGTTTTCACTTTTAACTATTAAAACCGCCGTTAAAAGCAACTTAGCTATCATAACATCTCCAATTTACAAATGCAACAGAAAGTTTTTCTTTTTTTAGGGAAGTTCACTTCCTTAAAACTATTTCTTGAGATAACAATATCTTATCTTTTTAAATCAACAACCAAAACCCTGGCCACTTGCAGTCTTCAACAAATATCATGGCCTAACAGGCACTGGAAATAGGGTAGGATTTTAGCGTATACTAGTTTAAGTAAATATAAATATATAAAATCTAAATCTATGAATTTGATTGCTTTCTATCTGGAGATGATTATCATATGAGAATTGTAACAAAAGTTAAAAATGAAGAACTAGAAATTATAAAAATCTATATAAGCCTGGGATTTACGATCACTGTAGAAATATTCACAGTTCCAGAGGGCTACAAAAGCTTAGCGAATAATTCCTTCCCTCAACACGATGAATTATTAGGAACTGGAGTGCATGAAAATAAAAAAGAGAGTGTAAAACTAGCCATCAAAGATTTACGGGAATTGATGGAAGCGTTCGAGGAATAATACTCCGAACCATAGTCTAAAAACCATGCTGGTAAAAAGCAGCATGGTTTTTATATCTTTATCGCTCAGCGACTGGCACCTGAATTAAGAAAGCACCTTTTCATAGCTAAGCAGCAGAAATAATGCTTCAGGAAGTTTCAATGTCCTCAGCGATGGTTCCCACAACCTCCAAGAACCGACCTCGGGTCTTTATGAACTGACAAATCTCCCCCTTTTCTCCCAAGTTTCCTAACTAATCAAACGTTTGATTAAAATCGCCTAAATCCTTGATATATATCGAAGCATCCTTCCCAATTCATATAATTAATGTTGAAAAATGTAAGAAAAAAAGGGGGGGAAAATAGCGATCAAACCGCTAGCGTCACGAAACGACACTCTTTCAACTAAATACCCTATAAGCTATACTAATTAAACGTTTGATTGAAATAGCTGGAAGTACTGAAATAAAAGAATTTCCTTACAACTCTTGCATGTAGATTGTCGAGATGCGTTTGAACATTCCGCAGGAAATAACCCACCTTTCTACAAAAACAGATCAGTTTCTCCCAAACCTCCATGATTCTATGAAAATCACGGCTTTTTGATACTATCCAAACGTTTAATTAAAAGTAGCCTCAGACCGCTCCATTACTAGATTTAGTACTCCAAATGCCTGTGAAGAATGTCGAAAACTGTCCTCAACATGACACTTTTAAAAAGGAGCCATGATTAATTGCTGAACCAGGAATCGTGGCTATACCTATTACTGCGGCGGTATAAGTCACCAAAAATAGGTAGTAAATATCTTCTGCCTTAAACGAATTACCAATTTTTATCCAGCAAATGTCGTAAGTTTTATTAAATATGTAGTAAGTGTCTGTAATTATGTTGTAAGTATCCGTACAGGTGTTGTAAATTCCCCAAAATATGTAGTAAGTATCCATAATTTTGTAGTTAGTTCCTATCTGTAGGAATTTTATCTCTATTAGACGCAGAAAAACCACCTTTAAAAAATAAAATCTTTTTTAAAAGGTGGTTTGTATAAAAAAGGAACAAGCGAACCGTCCCTTCGGTTTAAAAAAGTGGCTCCGCAGGTAGGACTCGAACCTACGACCGATCGGTTAACAGCCGATAGCTCTACCACTGAGCTACTGCGGAATAATAAAATATAAATTAGTATAGTGGGCCTAAATGGACTCGAACCATCGACCTCACGCTTATCAGGCGTGCGCTCTAACCAGCTGAGCTATAGGCCCAATTTGGAGCGGGTGAAGAGAATCGAACTCTCATCATCAGCTTGGAAGGCTGAGGTTTTACCACTAAACTACACCCGCATTAAAAATTTGGAGGCAACACCCGGATTTGAACCGGGGATAAAGGTTTTGCAGACCTCTGCCTTACCACTTGGCTATGCTGCCTAACTACTATGGTGGAGGGGGACGGATTCGAACCGCCGAACCCTGAGGGAGCGGATTTACAGTCCGCCGCGTTTAGCCACTTCGCTACCCCTCCATATAAGACTAATAGAGTTCTAAATTTAACGATGGCTCAGGACGGAATCGAACCGCCGACACAAGGATTTTCAGTCCTTTGCTCTACCGACTGAGCTACTGAGCCGTAATTAGGATGGTTTCCTAAACTTAATTCTGCACGTCCTTTGCTCGAAAGAACTCACGTACTTTCTCGCAGATTGCCGCAGATGTTTTTCAGTGATGTAAACAATCTGCTCTACCGACTGAGCCTAGAATATATATTTTTCTAAAAAAAAAAAAATCTATAATAACAGTAGTTAACCTACTGGGATAAAAATGGCGGTCCGGACGGGACTCGAACCCGCGACCTCCTGCGTGACAGGCAGGCATTCTAACCAACTGAACTACCGGACCATATTGCGGGGACAGGATTTGAACCTGCGACCTTCGGGTTATGAGCCCGACGAGCTACCAGACTGCTCCACCCCGCGACAATAGAAATTATAAAGTTTTGTCCATGCTCAATTTTCCATGGACTGTATCAATCTCAGAAAGCATATGCAAGCAGCAGCTCGATTGATACAACTCGCAGATTATTCATGAAGCAATGCTCGTTGCTCCACCCCGCGACAATAGAAATCATTTATTTTAATAAAAAATATGGAGGAGGAAGAGGGATTCGAACCCCCGCGCGGTATGACCCGCCTGTCGGTTTTCAAGACCGATCCCTTCAGCCAAACTTGGGTATTCCTCCGAATAAGTGGAGCCTAGCGGGATCGAACCGCTGACCTCCTGCGTGCAAAGCAGGCGCTCTCCCAGCTGAGCTAAGGCCCCATAAAGTTATAAGTAAAGAATGGTCGGGAAGACAGGATTCGAACCTGCGACCCCTTGGTCCCAAACCAAGTGCTCTACCAAGCTGAGCTACTTCCCGTTAAAGTGCGCCCTGAGAGATTCGAACTCCCGACCTTTTGATTCGTAGTCAAACACTCTATCCAGCTGAGCTAAGGGCGCATATGAAATTAATGAACTTAAATGGTGCCGAGGACCGGAATCGAACCGGTACGGTAGTCACCTACCGCAGGATTTTAAGTCCTGTGCGTCTGCCAGTTCCGCCACCCCGGCTTAAAACAATTGGAGCGGAAGACGGGATTCGAACCCGCGACCCCCACCTTGGCAAGGTGATGTTCTACCACTGAACTACTTCCGCATATGAAAATTAAATGGTGCGGGTGAAGGGAGTCGAACCCCCACGCCTTGCGGCGCCAGATCCTAAGTCTGGTGCGTCTGCCAATTCCGCCACACCCGCATATTCATTTAAAATGGTGAGCCATGAAGGACTCGAACCTTCGACCCTCTGATTAAAAGTCAGATGCTCTACCAACTGAGCTAATGGCTCATCATAAGATGAAAGAAAAATGGTGCCGGCGAGAGGACTTGAACCCCCAACCTACTGATTACAAGTCAGTTGCTCTACCAATTGAGCTACCCCGGCGTAAAGTATGAAAGGTAAATATGGTGGAGGATGACGGGATCGAACCGCCGACCCTCTGCTTGTAAGGCAGATGCTCTCCCAGCTGAGCTAATCCTCCAAATATGGTGACCCCTACGGGACTCGAACCCGTGTTACCTCCGTGAAAGGGAGGTGTCTTAACCGCTTGACCAAGGGGCCATATTTAATGTTGGCAAAAAAATAAACCCAAAGGGTAAGCCTGGCAACGTCCTACTCTCACAGGGACGCGTGTCCCAACTACCATCGGCGCTGAGAAGCTTAACTTCCGTGTTCGGTATGGGAACGGGTGTGACCTTCTCGCCATTGCTGCCAGACTTGTTTTTTGAGGTATCATTCCCTCAAAACTAGATAATGCAGAAGAAGTTTGTAAAACGAGTGTGCCTTAAAAATATGGTTAAGTCCTCGAACGATTAGTATCAGTCAGCTCCACATGTTACCACGCTTCCACCTCTGACCTATCAACCTGATCATCTTTCAGGGTTCTTACTAGCTTGCGCTATGGGAAATCTCATCTTGAGGGGGGCTTCATGCTTAGATGCTTTCAGCACTTATCCCGTCCGCACATAGCTACCCAGCGATGCCCTTGGCAGAACAACTGGTACACCAGCGGTGCGTCCATCCCGGTCCTCTCGTACTAAGGACAGCTCCTCTCAAATTTCCTGCGCCCACGACGGATAGGGACCGAACTGTCTCACGACGTTCTGAACCCAGCTCGCGTACCGCTTTAATGGGCGAACAGCCCAACCCTTGGGACCGACTACAGCCCCAGGATGCGATGAGCCGACATCGAGGTGCCAAACCTCCCCGTCGATGTGGACTCTTGGGGGAGATAAGCCTGTTATCCCCGGGGTAGCTTTTATCCGTTGAGCGATGGCCCTTCCATGCGGAACCACCGGATCACTAAGCCCGACTTTCGTCCCTGCTCGACTTGTAGGTCTCGCAGTCAAGCTCCCTTGTGCCTTTACACTCTGCGAATGATTTCCAACCATTCTGAGGGAACCTTTGGGCGCCTCCGTTACTCTTTAGGAGGCGACCGCCCCAGTCAAACTGCCCACCTGACACTGTCTCCCACCCCGATCAGGGGTGCGGGTTAGAATTTCAATACAGCCAGGGTAGTATCCCACCGACGCCTCCACCGAAGCTAGCGCTCCGGCTTCTCAGGCTCCTACCTATCCTGTACAAGCTGTACCAAAATTCAATATCAGGCTACAGTAAAGCTCCACGGGGTCTTTCCGTCCTGTCGCGGGTAACCTGCATCTTCACAGGTACTATAATTTCACCGAGTCTCTCGTTGAGACAGTGCCCAGATCGTTACGCCTTTCGTGCGGGTCGGAACTTACCCGACAAGGAATTTCGCTACCTTAGGACCGTTATAGTTACGGCCGCCGTTTACTGGGGCTTCGATTCAGAGCTTCGCGTGAGCTAACCCCTCCTCTTAACCTTCCAGCACCGGGCAGGCGTCAGCCCCTATACTTCGCCTTGCGGCTTCGCAGAGACCTGTGTTTTTGCTAAACAGTCGCCTGGGCCTATTCACTGCGGCTCTTCGAGGCTATTCACCTCAAAAAGCACCCCTTCTCCCGAAGTTACGGGGTCATTTTGCCGAGTTCCTTAACGAGAGTTCTCTCGCTCACCTTAGGATTCTCTCCTCGCCTACCTGTGTCGGTTTGCGGTACGGGCACCTTTTATCTCGCTAGAGGCTTTTCTTGGCAGTGTGGAATCAGGAACTTCGGTACTAAATTTCCCTCGCTGTCACAGCTCAGCCTTCGCGAGAAGCGGATTTGCCTACTTCTCAGCCTAACTGCTTAGACGCGCATATCCAACAGCGCGCTTACCCTATCCTCCTGCGTCCCCCCATTGCTCAAACGATAAAGAGGTGGTACAGGAATATCAACCTGTTGTCCATCGCCTACGCCTTTCGGCCTCGGCTTAGGTCCCGACTAACCCTGAGCGGACGAGCCTTCCTCAGGAAACCTTAGGCATTCGGTGGATGAGATTCTCACTCATCTTTCGCTACTCATACCGGCATTCTCACTTCTAAGCGCTCCACCAGTCCTTACGGTCTAGCTTCAACGCCCTTAGAACGCTCTCCTACCACTGACATCTAAGATGTCAATCCACAGCTTCGGTGATACGTTTAGCCCCGGTACATTTTCGGCGCAGAGTCATTCGACCAGTGAGCTATTACGCACTCTTTAAATGGTGGCTGCTTCTAAGCCAACATCCTGGTTGTCTAAACAACTCCACATCCTTTTCCACTTAACGTATACTTTGGGACCTTAGCTGGTGGTCTGGGCTGTTTCCCTTTTGACTACGGATCTTATCACTCGCAGTCTGACTCCCACGGATAAGTCTTTGGCATTCGGAGTTTGTCTGAATTCGGTAACCCGATGAGGGCCCCTAGTCCAAACAGTGCTCTACCTCCAAGACTCTTACTACGTGAGGCTAGCCCTAAAGCTATTTCGGAGAGAACCAGCTATCTCCAAGTTCGATTGGAATTTCTCCGCTACCCACACCTCATCCCCGCACTTTTCAACGTGCGTGGGTTCGGGCCTCCATCCAGTGTTACCTGGACTTCACCCTGGACATGGGTAGATCACCTGGTTTCGGGTCTACGACCACATACTCATACGCCCTATTCAGACTCGCTTTCGCTGCGGCTCCGTCTCTTCAACTTAACCTTGCATGGGATCGTAACTCGCCGGTTCATTCTACAAAAGGCACGCTATCACCCATTAACGGGCTCTAACTACTTGTAGGCACACGGTTTCAGGAACTATTTCACTCCCCTTCCGGGGTGCTTTTCACCTTTCCCTCACGGTACTGGTTCACTATCGGTCACTAGGGAGTATTTAGCCTTGGGAGATGGTCCTCCCTGCTTCCGACCGGATTTCTCGTGTCCGGCCGTACTCAGGATCCACTCAGGAGGGAACGAAGTTTCGACTACAGGGTTTTTACCTTCTATGACGGACCTTTCCAGGTCGCTTCATCTACCCCGTTCCTTTGTAACTCCATGTTGAGTGTCCTACAACCCCAAGAGGCAAGCCTCTTGGTTTGGGCTATGTCCCGTTTCGCTCGCCGCTACTCAGGGAATCGCGTTTGCTTTCTCTTCCTCCGGGTACTTAGATGTTTCAGTTCCCCGGGTATGCCTTCCATACCCTATGTATTCAGGTAAAGATACTGTTCCATTACGAACAGTGGGTTCCCCCATTCGGAAATCTCCGGATCAAAGCTTACTTACAGCTCCCCGAAGCATATCGGTGTTAGTCCCGTCCTTCATCGGCTCCTAGTGCCAAGGCATTCACCGTGCGCCCTTTCTAACTTAACCTAAAAGGTTATTCTCTTACTTACATAAGAGAGAAAACTAAAATGGCATTGACTCGGTTCTTACATTGACTTCTTCATTACGATTATCTAGTTTTCAAAGAACGAAAGTGTCTTGAGAGAATTGCACTCTCAAAACTAAACAAACAAGAAACGTCAATCAAACAAACTGTTTTGTCTGGCTCATATGTCCAGCTTTATCCTTAGAAAGGAGGTGATCCAGCCGCACCTTCCGATACGGCTACCTTGTTACGACTTCACCCCAATCATCTGTCCCACCTTAGGCGGCTGGCTCCTTGCGGTTACCCCACCGACTTCGGGTGTTACAAACTCTCGTGGTGTGACGGGCGGTGTGTACAAGGCCCGGGAACGTATTCACCGCGGCATGCTGATCCGCGATTACTAGCGATTCCGGCTTCATGCAGGCGAGTTGCAGCCTGCAATCCGAACTGAGAATGGTTTTATGGGATTGGCTAAACCTCGCGGTCTTGCAGCCCTTTGTACCATCCATTGTAGCACGTGTGTAGCCCAGGTCATAAGGGGCATGATGATTTGACGTCATCCCCACCTTCCTCCGGTTTGTCACCGGCAGTCACCTTAGAGTGCCCAACTGAATGCTGGCAACTAAGATCAAGGGTTGCGCTCGTTGCGGGACTTAACCCAACATCTCACGACACGAGCTGACGACAACCATGCACCACCTGTCACTCTGTCCCCCGAAGGGGAAATTCCTATCTCTAGGAGTGTCAGAGGATGTCAAGACCTGGTAAGGTTCTTCGCGTTGCTTCGAATTAAACCACATGCTCCACCGCTTGTGCGGGCCCCCGTCAATTCCTTTGAGTTTCAGCCTTGCGGCCGTACTCCCCAGGCGGAGTGCTTAATGCGTTAGCTGCAGCACTAAGGGGCGGAAACCCCCTAACACTTAGCACTCATCGTTTACGGCGTGGACTACCAGGGTATCTAATCCTGTTTGCTCCCCACGCTTTCGCGCCTCAGCGTCAGTTACAGACCAGAAAGCCGCCTTCGCCACTGGTGTTCCTCCACATCTCTACGCATTTCACCGCTACACGTGGAATTCCGCTTTCCTCTTCTGCACTCAAGTCCCCCAGTTTCCAATGACCCTCCACGGTTGAGCCGTGGGCTTTCACATCAGACTTAAAGGACCGCCTGCGCGCGCTTTACGCCCAATAATTCCGGACAACGCTTGCCACCTACGTATTACCGCGGCTGCTGGCACGTAGTTAGCCGTGGCTTTCTGGTTAGGTACCGTCAAGGTACCGGCAGTTACTCCGGTACTTGTTCTTCCCTAACAACAGAGCTTTACGACCCGAAGGCCTTCATCGCTCACGCGGCGTTGCTCCATCAGACTTTCGTCCATTGTGGAAGATCCCCTACTGCTGCCTCCCGTAGGAGTCTGGGCCGTGTCTCAGTCCCAGTGTGGCCGATCACCCTCTCAGGTCGGCTACGCATCGTCGCCTTGGTGAGCCGTTACCTCACCAACTAGCTAATGCGCCGCGGGCCCATCTGTAAGTGTCAGCCGAAACCGACTTTCAGCTTTTCCTCATGAGAGGAAAAGGATTATCCGGTATTAGCACCGGTTTCCCGGTGTTATCCCAGTCTTACAGGCAGGTTGCCCACGTGTTACTCACCCGTCCGCCGCTAACCAACAGGAGCAAGCTCCTGCAGGTTCGCTCGACTTGCATGTATTAGGCACGCCGCCAGCGTTCGTCCTGAGCCAGGATCAAACTCTCCAAGAAAGTTGATTAGCTCATTTTGTTACGTTGGCTCATGTTCCTCATATTAATAGAAGAAACACGATATTTTTTGTTTGTTTGCACGTTTTTGTTTGTTTAGTTTTCAAAGAACAATCTATCATGTCAGAAGCGACATTTATTATTATATCGAATCTCTATTACTATGTCAATATAATATTTTAATTTTTTTGTTCTCACTTTCAACGAATTTGACAGCCGTTAAAAGCAACTTCCTTATAATAGCACCTTCGATTTACTTATGCAACAGAAAGTTTTTCTTTTTTTTAATGGACTGTTCATTTCCTCAAAACTTTTTTGAGATAACACCCCTTTCCTCTCAAATCATAACCAAATTCAGCCCTACGAAACGATGAGAAGAAGAAAGGAACCCGAGCGATTATCCTTGATTCCTTTCTCTAAACCCTATTTTATTTTGTCTACTTTTGGGATTGCAACGCACAGGACCTAGCCTAGCATTTTGTATTGGGCTTTTACTAGTTCATAGTAAACTCCTTGTTCTGCCATTAGTGTGTCGTGATTTCCTTGCTCAAGGATATGTCCATGGTCCAGTACAATAATTTTGTCTGCTTCTCTGATGGTTGAGAGCCTATGAGCAATCATTATGGCGGTTCTATCTTTTAATAATGTTTTTAATGCCTTTTGAATTTTTACCTCAGTCTCTGTATCAATGCTCGCTGTTGATTCATCAAGGATGAGAATTTTCGGGTCAGCCAGGAGTGCTCTTGCAAAAGAGAGAAGCTGACGTTCCCCTACCGCTGTCGTCTCACCTGCTTTAATCGTAAGAGAAACTCCATTTAACGCTTTTCGTTTTCCATCGTAAGAAAACTCTACCTCTTCAAAATCAATATGGCCTTTAATCGAGGAAAGTTTAATAGGATTTGGAGATTCTATCACACTAGGTCGTTCATCTAAAAACTCAAACACAAGCTCAGAAGAAGCCATTCCAATTAGAAGCTGGTTATAGAATTGCCCAAGACGAGAAATCGGCTCCCAGCCTTTTTCGAGTGTCACAACGGTTCGAAGCGAAATGGCAGTCATTTCATTGGCTCTTCCTGCATCTCTTTCCTTATGCCAAATGAGTTTATGACGTTCGACGTCAAGTCGCTCGTCCGCCGAAACTGGAATCGATAACGTGTGCTTAAACTCAAGGACTGTAAGCAGGGCACTTCTTTCCAATAAGGTAAATTCCGCTGGTATCCCTTTTGTTGTGATGGCGGAATAACCCTTCGCTTCCTTGAACATATATTCGTTCCCGACATCGCCTGTGTCTTCGTATATACCGAGACGCTGGAAGGCCTCACCGGTTTTTTTATCCGTTACATCATACGTGCCATCTTCATGGAACAGTAAATGCACAAATTCATTTTCCATTTCCAAGTCGTTAACAGGGGCTTTTACCTTCCAGATACCTCATTTAGTAAAACATTTACTTATATAATTTACGCTAACTTAGATATATACTCGTAATTTTTCTTTGTATATGCATATCCTTCCAAAATCACACGTGCTGTTCTTACTACCTTAATTGCGGTAATATTTCCTGCAATTAAATCAACCTTTGTTTCCATGATTCCAGCAGGATGTGCTAATCGGATAACTTCTTGTTTTACATTAATAGTATCGGATAAGATTGTATCATTTAAAAATGCACCTGCAGTTGTACAGATCGCACCTGTAATCGCAAGTGCTTGATGTGGTTTTTGCATAGACATCATTCTTATTGTACAGTCCATATTTTCAGTTTTTCTCTCCACTCCTGTTACATCAATATAATCCATAGGAGGAGCAATAATCGTTAATTTAGGAACAGCAGGTGATTTTTTTGTTGCTTCTTCTTTCGTAGCAAATTGGCACATTTCGGCTGCAATCGATCTGATTTCTTCTAATTCAGTTAGCTTTTCTGGTGTAAATTCATGAGGAAGTTCAGTCCCTTTAAGGCCAACATCATGTGCATGAATAAAAACTAATGGATTAGCAACATCGATTATCGATACATTTATCGGACCTCTAGGTGTTTGAATGACATCAATTGAGTTTCCGGTTGGAAATAGTTTTCCTGTTACTGCACCTTCAGCATTAGTGAATGATAGATAGATAGGAGAACCTGTTCCTGGAACACCTGGAATTGAACACATTCCATCTGTTTTTACTTGACCGTTCTCAACCTCTACCTCAGAAATGATTACTTTTTGAGTATTTGTATTAAAGATTCTAACAGTTGTAATTGGCTCAATTGCTGGTACTAGACCTTGTTCAATTGCATATGGACCTACCGCAGAAGAAATATTTCCGCAGTTTCCTTTGAAATCAACCAATTGATTTTCAATACTAACTTGTGCGAAGGTGTATTCTACGTCAATACCTTCAAAACCCGACTTTTTGATAATTGCTGCTTTACTCGTTAATGAATTGGCCCCACCAAGTCCGTCAATTTGTCTGCTATCTGGACTTCCCATTATATCTAACATAAATTCATCCCAAAGCGAACGATCTGATGGCATATCATCAAAATTAAAAAACACACCTTTGCTAGTTCCTCCACGCATCACAACAACAGGCACTTTCATCTAAAAAACCCCTTTTCTTATTCACTTTTCAAAAAGTATCGCTGCTTTTAAAAATATAGTAAGTTATGTGATATCATAAGTAAAATAGATATTTTATTAGAAAAATACAAAAAAAAACTTATAATCAGTTGATTGGGGATGAACTTATGGATGAAAAAGACTGGAATGCGATTCGAATTTTATATCAAGAGAAAAATATTAGCCGTGCATCAGAACGTTTATATATTTCCCAACCGGCATTAACTTACAGACTTAAAAATTTAGAAACGGAGTTTGGAACAAGATTATTTTTTAGAATAAAAGGAGGCATTGAGTTTACTTCAGAAGGCTTGCATTTAGTAGAGTATGCTGAAGAAATGATCAAAAAGCTGCAATCAACAAAAGACAATATGATCAATATGCAGGATGAGGTAAGAGGAACGTTAAGAATTGGAGTTTCAAGTAACTTTGCACAATATAAGTTACCAAGGATATTAAAAAAGTTTTCAACTAAATTCCCAAATGTACAATTTAACATCAATACAGGTTGGAGTACCGATATTTTAAATCTTCTTAATACCGATACTGTGCAATTAGGCATACTACGTGGAGATTACGAATGGTATGGAAAAAAAGCATTATTACATAAAGAAAAGCTATGTTTAATTTCTAAAAAGGAAATAAATATGGCGAATTTACCTAAACTTCCATTAATTAATTACAAAACAGATAGTTCTCTAAAATCTTCTATTAATGGCTGGTGGCATGACCGATACTCAGAACCACCGTTTATTATGATGGAAACGGACCGACTAGAAACATGTAAAGAAATGGTCAAAAACGATCTGGGTATTGCGATCGTACCTCAAATTTGTCTAGAACCTTTAGATAACCTACAAATCTACGAACTATCCTATAAGGATGGTGAACCAGTTTATAGATATACATGGTTAATGTATAATCAGGATTCATTAAAGCTTTCTACTGTAAAAAGTTTCATAGATTTTTTAAATAAACATTCAAATTCTTTAACAAAAAATAGCTAATTTAGAGAGGAATGAGAAATATTCCTCTTTTTATTATATGGATTATAAGTTTTTTTTTAGAAATTAGATAAAAATTATATATTTTACTTATTTATACGTGTGTTATATTGTAAAACTAAGAAATATTTCTTGAAACAGTTTTCTCAATATTTGCAGTAATCAAATTTTAGTTATTTGTAAGCGATTTCTTTTATAGGAGGGGATTCATATTCTTACTTTTTTAGGAATTTCAATGGTTGTCTTATTTACTTATCTGATTATGGCAAAAAAATTATCTCCAGTTACAGCACTTGTCATTGTACCAATAGTTTTTGCAGTAATTGGTGGATTTGGTTTAGAGCTCGGTGGTATGATGCTAAATGGTTTAAAAGAGGTTGCTCCTTCAGCTGCCTTACTCCTGTTTGCGATTTTATTTTTCGGAATTTTAATTGATGCAGGCTTATTTGATCCATTAATCAATAACATGATGAAATTTGTTAAGGGTGATCCAGTTAAAATCGCGATTGGAACCGCAATTATTGCTATGACAGTAGCATTAGATGGCGATGGAACGACAACTCACATGATTACCATTTCTGCTATGTTAGCGCTTTATCTTCGAATTGGTATGAATCCTCTTATTCTCGCAACTATTTCTTTACTCTCTGTCAGTATCATGAGTGGGATGACGCCTTGGGGAGGACCAGCTACAAGAGCCGTTGCTTCTTTAGGCCTTGATTCGAATGAATTTTTCCTCCCACTATTACCTACAATGTTATCAGGAATGGGATGTATTCTTTTTATCGCTTTTGTTCTTGGAAAAAAGGAAAGAGCAAGAATTGGTGTGATCAATGTTGAGGAAATTCCACAACAATCATTACAATTAAGTGAAGCAGCTGCCGCTTATGCCCTACAAGAGGATATTAAGCGCCCTAAATTAAGATGGGTAAACTTTATTTTAACAATAGCGATCATGGTAGTTTTGGTCATGGGGTTAATTTCAGCTCCAATCTTATTTCTAATTGGATTTGTACTCGCGGCCATGATTAACTATCCAAATTTTGAGCAGCAAAAAGAACGTATTTTGTCACACTCAGGAAATGCTTTAACAGTTGTTATTCTAGTGTTTGCTGCCGGTATCTTCTCAGGAATTTTTTCTGGAACAAAAATGGTAGATGCTATTTCACATGCATTAGTATCAATCATACCAGAATCTGTAGGTTCCTTCTTCCCTCTTGTCGTTGCCCTAACTAGCATGCCATTTACTTTCGTATTATCCAACGACGCTTATTACTTTGGAGTTTTACCAATTCTAGCGGAAGCAGGAGCGGCCTATGGGGTAAGTCCTTTAGAAATTGCAAGAGCATCTGTATTAGGGCAACCTGTACATTTTCTAAGCCCACTTGTAGCATCCACTCTTTTATTAGTAGGGATGGTGAAAACAGATATTGGAGAATTTCAACGTTATGCGTTTAAATGGACTCTTCTTTGTTCTTTAGTCATTATTGCTGTTGCCTTTTTAACAAGTGCAATCAGCTAATACTTCATTTCATTGTTAGATCTCCAATAGATTCGATAATAAAAATAGAGCCTCCCAAATTAGTTACGAAACCGATTCGGGAAGGCTCTATTTTTTATCAATATATGAAACAAAAAAAGATATTTTCTAACGCTCTTTATCATCATTTACCCTAATTTTAGTAATTACTTTTACAATTGTTTTTGCAAGATTCATAACCGTATATAAGCGGGTGTCATTTAAAAATTGAGAAGTTGGTAAAGGATCTATATAATTCACAAACCCAACGAAATGGTAATCTCCTACTTCTGGGAGCATCTTTTCAAGGGCTTTCCCAGGAGTTAAAGGTCCTTCTTTAAACATCACATGACCAACTTGTTCTTTAGTACCGATGGAGGCATCGATACTAATAACTAACGGCTTTTTAAATTGTTTATTGATCTCCTTCAATATTCCTTTTAAGTTAAATGCATGTACAGGTTCTTCCAATGTTCCATATACACGAAAAGGAACTTGGCGTTCTTTTAGCATCGTTCCTACTAATGGACCTAATGAATCACCCACATATCGGTCCGAACCTATGCATAAAAAGACAATATCGTGAACCTCTGGTGATGATTGGTGAATTATTTCTCTTATATTAAATGCTAATAATTCACTATCTTTTTCTTCCGTTTTTTCATTTGATTTTACATAATATGAAATGGCTTCTTCATTCTTTTTTTCTTTTTCATAATAAAAAGGACACACGACCATCACCCTTAAATTTATTTTCCGGCACATAGCTGATAAAATCATTATACCCTAAAACCTATGCGGATAGATTAGTGTGAGATTTCTTTTTGACTTCTAGGTATTTTAAAAATCGAAAAAAAGGAGGAAGGGTAATACAGACAGTGACGACCCTGAGCACTTGTACCGCTACGACAAATGTAGCGTCACCATTCAAAACGAGAGCTGTTGTTGTCATCTCTGCAATTCCACCAGGTGCGAATGCTAAACCTGCAGTCAGAAATGTTATATTAGTAAAAATTGATACAACGTACGCACAGATAAACACAGTTACAATTAAGCCGATTGTCCCTAAAAATGAAATGATCAAAGTTCGGTTTAATCCGATAAACATATTTTTATTAAAACGCGAGCCAATGCTTGCCCCAATAAAAATTTGCGATATGATGATTAAACTATGAGGCCACCAAGCTACAAGATCAAATCCAATAAGTACAGATCCAGAGGATTTAACTGCCGCAACACTAATCATCCCTCCAATCAGCCATGGAGCTGGAAACTTCAAAAATTTCCCGATATGATAGCCAATCCACGCTATAAACACAAATAAAATGGTCAAAGCAAGTTGCGCTCCTTCAAATGTTGATGATGATTCTGTCGCCGCAACTGCATGGTGATAGTCAGAATGACCGAACAAGAAAGAGATCATGACAGGGGTCGTAATGATAACTAAAAATACACGCATTGCCTGAATGATACTTACAACACCAGTATTTGCGCCAACTTCTTCTGCAATACCAGGGATTGAGGAAAGCCCGCCAGGTGCAGTAGCAAAAAAACTTGTTAACATATCCAATTTACTGAACTTCCATAAAACAATACCTGATAGTAAAGAAAAAAAGATTGATAAAAGAAGCATGATGATAATCGTTGACCAATTTTCTCTAAAAATGGATAGAACGGAAGTATTCACTTTCTGGCCTAATTCAATTCCTAAGATACATTGTCCAATGTATAACCAATATTTTGGAATTCCATTTTGAGTATATAGTAAATGCAAAAAATTCGGACGAAGTATAGAAAGAAAAGCTGCCGTGAGGAGTGTCCCAATCATCCATCCAATCGGGAGATGTGTTAACGAGAGGGAAAATCCACCTATCCCACTTACTATTACAAACCAAACAAATTGAAAAAAATGTTTATGCTTTTCCATTCAGGATCCTTCTTTCATTAAGATGAAGTGATTTTGTCATCTTTGCTTTTTAAACCAAATATAGTATAATTTTAGAAATAGTTAAAATATTAAAATATTATCATTATCCATAAATAATATTAATGGTAGAAATGGTGGTTATAAGTTTGGATGAACGAGATTGGATGGTGTTACAAACCCTCTATAAAGAAAAAAACATTACAAAGGCTGCTCAACATTTGTATATTTCTCAACCAGCTTTGACAAACCGCTTACAGCAATTAGAAAAGGAATTTGGGATAACAATTGTCAATCGAGGCAGACGTGGAGTTCAATTTACCCCACAAGGAGAGTATTTAGCGAAAAGTGCGCATGAAATGCTTCTAAACATACAAAAAATTAAGGAAAATGTTCTTAATATGGAGGACAATGTAGCAGGAACATTAAGATTAGGTGTCTCTACCTTTTTTACTGATTACATGCTTCCTAACCTATTAAAGCTATTCAAAGAACGTTATCCTACTATTGAATTCAAAGTAACGACTGGCTTTAGCAGTCACATCGCCCATTTAATTTACAATCAAGATGTCCATATTGGTATTGTTAAAGGAGATTTCAGCTGGAAAGATCACAAACATTTATTATTTGAAGAGACCATTTGTATCGCTTCTAAAGAAAAAATAGATATACATAACCTCCCTAACTTACCAAGAATCGATTATCATACTGACTCACTGTTGAAGAATTCCATCAATAATTGGTGGTCTGAACATTTCACCCAACCACCGCTTGTCAGTATAGAAGTCGATAAAGTGGATACTTGCAAAAAAATGGTTGTTAATGGATTAGGCTATGCAATCTTGCCAAGCATGATTTTAAATGATGTCAATGATGTTTATAAAACGGATATTACAACCATTGACGGCAACCCCATTGTCCGTAAGACATGGATGTTCTACCACAAAGATTCATTAGAATTAAACATTGTTAAGGCATTTGTTGAGTTTATGGAAAATGAATTTAAAGGGTAGAAGTTAATCATTAAAGTACAGTCTTTACATTTAATAGAAGCATCTGCCTGGGGCATGGCAGATGCTTTTTATTGTGATTTATGAAATACTTATCTTTTCTTTAGAATAATTGGCAGCTGATGTACCAGCTAATTTTCCAAAAACGGCTCCTGACATTAATCCTGACCCACCTGGATAATTTTTGTAGAAGATGCCACCGACCATTTCACCAGCAGCGAATAACCCAGCTATAGGTCTTCCTTCTTGGTTTAAGACCTCTCCTTCTGGATTTACATGTAATCCGCCAAAAGCAAAGGTAATACCACAAGTAACTGGATATGCATAAAAAGGAGCTTGGTCGATTCGTAATGCCCAGTTTGTTTTTGGCGGAGTAATTTCAACTGTTCCTTTTCCGTCCTTCACTGTTGGATTATAGTCTCCTTCTTGAACTGCCGCATTAAATTCTGTTATCGTTTTTAAAAATTGTTCTTTATCAACTGACATCAATTCTGCTAATTCTTCAAGACTATCAGCTTTATAATAAGTGGCTTCTTCTAGATTGTATTCCTTTCTAAGCATCGGACGTACTTGAGCATCAAAAAGTTGGAAAGCAGAATGACCAGGCTGTTTTAAGACTTCGCGACCATATTTTGCATATGTGTAGTTCCGAAAATCTGCCCCTTCGTCTACAAATCTATTTCCCTCATTATTAATCAAAAGACCAAGAGGAAATGAAGATTTTTTAAATATATCACCAGGCTTGTTAAAGTCACCAAATTTAGGAGCATTATAATCTGTTCCAATCGAGTGACAGCCATTCCACTCACCATATTTTTGCGCACCAACTGCTAAAGCCATAGTTATTCCGTCTCCAGTATTATATTCAGTCCCTCTTACAATCGCGGATTCCCATTCTTCTCCTAGATGTTCACTTCTCATTTTTTTGTTCGCTTCAAAACTACCACAAGCTAAAATTACACTAGACGTATTGATTGTAGTCACTTTCTCGATTTGTTCTATTTTAATGCCAGTAATATTTTCATTATCAGTTACTAACTCGATTGCCCGCGAATTATACCAGATATCAATCCCGATTTTTTCTGCTCTATCAAAGAGCCTTTTTATTAAACCAACGCCCTTATCTTCAGTTTTAATTGGAAGTCCACCCCAAAAATGACGTTTACCATCTTGTACGAAGGATTGATTTTCGTAATTTAATTCAAATTTAATTCCATGATTATTTATCCATGAAAGTGTTTCATAAGATTTAGCAATAAGCTGATTTGCTAGTACAGGATCACTATTTCCGTCTGTTACTCGCATTAGATCATTATAAAAGTCAGATTGAGTGTATTCAGGCATTACGATCTTTTCTGCTTCCTCATCCGTTATATCAGGTATTATTCTTCTTATGTTTTCTAACTTATTGTAAGCAACACGAATCGCTCCATCTGTAAAAAATGAATTTCCTCCGCGCTTTTCTACTGGCCCGCGCTCTAAAACAAGTACTTCAGCACCATTTTCCTTTGCCGCAATCGCTGCACACAAAGCTGCATTCCCTGCCCCAACTACAACTACATCATAATTTCGTTTATCCACGTTTACCCCTCCTATTAGTCATGTGTTTCCTTAACTAAATAGTACGGTATAAACAGCGATTAATAAAATATCGTTATTTGATTGTATTCCATAAATAATATTTATGGCTAGCCTTCAAAAGGATAAACAATCTGTGAGACGTACTTAGAGCCGCTTGAATAAGGCCCTAATCATCTAAAAACAAATTAGTTTCTCCACATAACAAAAAGAACAACCCAAAAATGAGTTGTTCTAAGATATGCCTGGCAACGTCCTACTCTCACAGGGACGCGTGTCCCAACTACCATCGGCGCTGAGAAGCTTAACTTCCGTGTTCGGTATGGGAACGGGTGTGACCTTCTCGCCATTGCTGCCAGACTATTTAATTGAGGAATCATTCCCTCAAAACTAGATAATGCAGAAGAAGTTTGTAAAAATTAGTATGCCTTATAAATTGGTTAAGTCCTCGAACGATTAGTATCAGTCAGCTCCACATGTTACCACGCTTCCACCTCTGACCTATCAACCTGATCATCTTTCAGGGTTCTTACTAGCTTGCGCTATGGGAAATCTCATCTTGAGGGGGGCTTCATGCTTAGATGCTTTCAGCACTTATCCCGTCCGCACATAGCTACCCAGCGATGCCCTTGGCAGAACAACTGGTACACCAGCGGTGCGTCCATCCCGGTCCTCTCGTACTAAGGACAGCTCCTCTCAAATTTCCTGCGCCCACGACGGATAGGGACCGAACTGTCTCACGACGTTCTGAACCCAGCTCGCGTACCGCTTTAATGGGCGAACAGCCCAACCCTTGGGACCGACTACAGCCCCAGGATGCGATGAGCCGACATCGAGGTGCCAAACCTCCCCGTCGATGTGGACTCTTGGGGGAGATAAGCCTGTTATCCCCGGGGTAGCTTTTATCCGTTGAGCGATGGCCCTTCCATGCGGAACCACCGGATCACTAAGCCCGACTTTCGTCCCTGCTCGACTTGTAGGTCTCGCAGTCAAGCTCCCTTGTGCCTTTACACTCTGCGAATGATTTCCAACCATTCTGAGGGAACCTTTGGGCGCCTCCGTTACTCTTTAGGAGGCGACCGCCCCAGTCAAACTGCCCACCTGACACTGTCTCCCACCCCGATCAGGGGTGCGGGTTAGAATTTCAATACAGCCAGGGTAGTATCCCACCGACGCCTCCACCGAAGCTAGCGCTCCGGCTTCTCAGGCTCCTACCTATCCTGTACAAGCTGTACCAAAATTCAATATCAGGCTACAGTAAAGCTCCACGGGGTCTTTCCGTCCTGTCGCGGGTAACCTGCATCTTCACAGGTACTATAATTTCACCGAGTCTCTCGTTGAGACAGTGCCCAGATCGTTACGCCTTTCGTGCGGGTCGGAACTTACCCGACAAGGAATTTCGCTACCTTAGGACCGTTATAGTTACGGCCGCCGTTTACTGGGGCTTCGATTCAGAGCTTCGCTTGCGCTAACCCCTCCTCTTAACCTTCCAGCACCGGGCAGGCGTCAGCCCCTATACTTCGCCTTGCGGCTTCGCAGAGACCTGTGTTTTTGCTAAACAGTCGCCTGGGCCTATTCACTGCGGCTCTTCGAGGCTATTCACCTCAAAAAGCACCCCTTCTCCCGAAGTTACGGGGTCATTTTTGCCGAGTTCCTTAACGAGAGTTCTCTCGCTCACCTTAGGATTCTCTCCTCGCCTACCTGTGTCGGTTTGCGGTACGGGCACCTTTTATCTCGCTAGAGGCTTTTCTTGGCAGTGTGGAATCAGGAACTTCGGTACTAAATTTCCCTCGCTATCACAGCTCAGCCTTCGCGAGAAGCGGATTTGCCTACTTCTCAGCCTAACTGCTTAGACGCGCATATCCAACAGCGCGCTTACCCTATCCTCCTGCGTCCCCCCATTGCTCAAACGATAAAGAGGTGGTACAGGAATATCAACCTGTTGTCCATCGCCTACGCCTTTCGGCCTCGGCTTAGGTCCCGACTAACCCTGAGCGGACGAGCCTTCCTCAGGAAACCTTAGGCATTCGGTGGATGAGATTCTCACTCATCTTTCGCTACTCATACCGGCATTCTCACTTCTAAGCGCTCCACCAGTCCTTACGGTCTAGCTTCAACGCCCTTAGAACGCTCTCCTACCACTGACATCAGAGATGTCAATCCACAGCTTCGGTGATACGTTTAGCCCCGGTACATTTTCGGCGCAGAGTCATTCGACCAGTGAGCTATTACGCACTCTTTAAATGGTGGCTGCTTCTAAGCCAACATCCTGGTTGTCTAAACAACTCCACATCCTTTTCCACTTAACGTATACTTTGGGACCTTAGCTGGTGGTCTGGGCTGTTTCCCTTTTGACTACGGATCTTATCACTCGCAGTCTGACTCCCACGGATAAGTCTTTGGCATTCGGAGTTTGTCTGAATTCGGTAACCCGATGAGGGCCCCTAGTCCAAACAGTGCTCTACCTCCAAGACTCTTACTACGTGAGGCTAGCCCTAAAGCTATTTCGGAGAGAACCAGCTATCTCCAAGTTCGATTGGAATTTCTCCGCTACCCACACCTCATCCCCGCACTTTTCAACGTGCGTGGGTTCGGGCCTCCATCCAGTGTTACCTGGACTTCACCCTGGACATGGGTAGATCACCTGGTTTCGGGTCTACGACCACATACTCATACGCCCTATTCAGACTCGCTTTCGCTGCGGCTCCGTCTCTTCAACTTAACCTTGCATGGGATCGTAACTCGCCGGTTCATTCTACAAAAGGCACGCTATCACCCATTAACGGGCTCTAACTACTTGTAGGCACACGGTTTCAGGAACTATTTCACTCCCCTTCCGGGGTGCTTTTCACCTTTCCCTCACGGTACTGGTTCACTATCGGTCACTAGGGAGTATTTAGCCTTGGGAGATGGTCCTCCCTGCTTCCGACCGGATTTCTCGTGTCCGGCCGTACTCAGGATCCACTCAGGAGGGAACGAAGTTTCGACTACAGGGTTTTTACCTTCTATGACGGACCTTTCCAGATCGCTTCATCTACCCCGTTCCTTTGTAACTCCATGTTGAGTGTCCTACAACCCCAAGAGGCAAGCCTCTTGGTTTGGGCTATGTCCCGTTTCGCTCGCCGCTACTCAGGGAATCGCGTTTGCTTTCTCTTCCTCCGGGTACTTAGATGTTTCAGTTCCCCGGGTATGCCTTCCATACCCTATGTATTCAGGTAAAGATACTGTTCCATTACGAACAGTGGGTTCCCCCATTCGGAAATCTCCGGATCAAAGCTTACTTACAGCTCCCCGAAGCATATCGGTGTTAGTCCCGTCCTTCATCGGCTCCTAGTGCCAAGGCATTCACCGTGCGCCCTTTCTAACTTAACCTAAAAGGTTATTCTCTTACTTACATAAGAGAGAAAACTAAAATGGCATTGACTCGGTTCTTACATTGACTTCTTCATTACGATTATCTAGTTTTCAAAGAACGAAAGTATCTTGAGAGAATTGCACTCTCAAAACTAAACAAACAAGAAACGTCTATCAAACAAACTGTTTTGTCTGGCTCATATGTCCAGCTTTATCCTTAGAAAGGAGGTGATCCAGCCGCACCTTCCGATACGGCTACCTTGTTACGACTTCACCCCAATCATCTGTCCCACCTTAGGCGGCTGGCTCCTTGCGGTTACCCCACCGACTTCGGGTGTTACAAACTCTCGTGGTGTGACGGGCGGTGTGTACAAGGCCCGGGAACGTATTCACCGCGGCATGCTGATCCGCGATTACTAGCGATTCCGGCTTCATGCAGGCGAGTTGCAGCCTGCAATCCGAACTGAGAATGGTTTTATGGGATTGGCTAAACCTCGCGGTCTTGCAGCCCTTTGTACCATCCATTGTAGCACGTGTGTAGCCCAGGTCATAAGGGGCATGATGATTTGACGTCATCCCCACCTTCCTCCGGTTTGTCACCGGCAGTCACCTTAGAGTGCCCAACTAAATGCTGGCAACTAAGATCAAGGGTTGCGCTCGTTGCGGGACTTAACCCAACATCTCACGACACGAGCTGACGACAACCATGCACCACCTGTCACTCTGTCCCCCGAAGGGGAAATTCCTATCTCTAGGAGTGTCAGAGGATGTCAAGACCTGGTAAGGTTCTTCGCGTTGCTTCGAATTAAACCACATGCTCCACCGCTTGTGCGGGCCCCCGTCAATTCCTTTGAGTTTCAGCCTTGCGGCCGTACTCCCCAGGCGGAGTGCTTAATGCGTTAGCTGCAGCACTAAGGGGCGGAAACCCCCTAACACTTAGCACTCATCGTTTACGGCGTGGACTACCAGGGTATCTAATCCTGTTTGCTCCCCACGCTTTCGCGCCTCAGCGTCAGTTACAGACCAGAAAGCCGCCTTCGCCACTGGTGTTCCTCCACATCTCTACGCATTTCACCGCTACACGTGGAATTCCGCTTTCCTCTTCTGCACTCAAGTCCCCCAGTTTCCAATGACCCTCCACGGTTGAGCCGTGGGCTTTCACATCAGACTTAAAGGACCGCCTGCGCGCGCTTTACGCCCAATAATTCCGGACAACGCTTGCCACCTACGTATTACCGCGGCTGCTGGCACGTAGTTAGCCGTGGCTTTCTGGTTAGGTACCGTCAAGGTACCGGCAGTTACTCCGGTACTTGTTCTTCCCTAACAACAGAGCTTTACGACCCGAAGGCCTTCATCGCTCACGCGGCGTTGCTCCATCAGACTTTCGTCCATTGTGGAAGATTCCCTACTGCTGCCTCCCGTAGGAGTCTGGGCCGTGTCTCAGTCCCAGTGTGGCCGATCACCCTCTCAGGTCGGCTACGCATCGTCGCCTTGGTGAGCCGTTACCTCACCAACTAGCTAATGCGCCGCGGGCCCATCTGTAAGTGTCAGCCGAAACCGACTTTCAGCTTTTCCTCATGAGAGGAAAAGGATTATCCGGTATTAGCACCGGTTTCCCGGTGTTATCCCAGTCTTACAGGCAGGTTGCCCACGTGTTACTCACCCGTCCGCCGCTAACCAACAGGAGCAAGCTCCTGCAGGTCCGCTCGACTTGCATGTATTAGGCACGCCGCCAGCGTTCGTCCTGAGCCAGGATCAAACTCTCCAAGAAAGTTGATTAGCTCATTTTGTTACGTTGGCTCATGTTCCTCATATTAATAGAAGAAACACGATATTTTTTGTTTGTTTGCACGTTTTTGTTTGTTTAGTTTTCAAAGAACAATCTATCATGTCAGAAGCGACATTTATTATTATATCGAATCTCTGTTGCTATGTCAATATAATATTTTAATTTTTTTGTTCTCACTTTCAACGAATTTGACAGCCGTTAAAAGCAACTTCCCTATCATAACACCTTCATTTTACATATGCAACAGAAAGTTTTTCTTTTTTACGGAAAGTTCATTTTCTCAAAAACTATTTATTAAGATAACAATATCTTTCTTATTAAAGTCGACAACCAAAACCTAGTCCACTGCTAGAAGTCAGAGGATGAACATACAAAAATAATCGGGAAAACCCCTTAGGTCATAAGGATGCCCCTGAAAAAGTTCCAGTAAAAAAAGGCAGACACCCTTATATTAGTGAGGGTGTCTGCCTTTTTAGATTTAAAATTGAGTTATCTAATTCGACAAAACTCGGGTGGTGACAGGCACGAGATTTACGGTGCGTGCCAGGCTCTTGGATTAATGTTTCCCTTTTCCTTTTCCTTTTCCTTTTTCTTTTCCTTTCCCTTGATGATTTTTCCATTGCTCTTTTTGTTGTTTCGCTTCTTCTTTTTGCTTCTTCCCATTCCCACCATCTTCACTAACCTGTTTTTCTTTTTTAATAGTAGGTTTTGGTGGTACTTCCGCAGAATTGACCCCTTTAATATACAGTTCATTATTTACTCGATAGACACTGTTAGGCTCTTGAAAACGCGATGAATCTGTTCCAAATGACTGCATCATGGCTTTAAACATATACTGCGAAATTTTCTGCGTATTTGCGACCATATAATTACCATTACCATTTTGTGCGTATCCGGTCCAGACCGCCATTGTGTATTGCGGGGTATATCCTGCGAACCAGCTATCATTTGTCGCGTTGGTCGGGTATCCAAATTTAGCTCTAGTCTCTGCATCAAAATTGGTTGTACCTGTCTTCCCTGCAACATCTAGGTTAATGACATTCGCTGTTGTACCTGTCCCATCATTTACGACTGTGCGTAACATATCCGTCACCATATACGCTGTGTAATCCTGCATGACACGTTTTGATTTCTCCGTAAAATTCACTACTTTTCCATTCGGAAGTACCACTTTTTGGACAAAATGCGGTTTATTGTAGTTGCCGTTATTTCCAAAAGCACTGTAGGCCCCTGCCATGGCTAAAGGACTAACAGTATTGCTTCCAATCGCATAGGATTCATATACTTGGTTATCATTAAAAGTGATGCCGAGTTTTTCTGCAAAGTTCTTTGCCTGATCCATTCCAACCTCACGCATCGTAAGAAGAGCAGGAATATTATAAGATTTTTTCAGTGCACTCCGTATCGTCAGCATTCCGTGATATTGATGGTCCCAGTTGGAAATCGGCTCGCCGGTTGAATAGGAGGTATTCTGGTCATTGATTAGATGTGCAGTGGACCATTTCAAATTTTCAATCGCAGGACCATAATCAAAAATCGGCTTAAATGTTGAGCCTGGTTGACGTTTGATATCAACTGCAAAGTTGTTACCTAGAAATTCTGCTTTATAGTCGTTTCGCCCGCTGCCGATCGCCCTGACTTCACCAGTTTTGGTATCTAAAAAGACGAAAGCTCCCTGAAAACCTGCATCTGGATAGGCAATGATTTCATTGGTGTTCAACATTTTGTCTGCATAATCCTGTGCTTTTGTATCTAGAGTAGTATAGATAGATAATCCATCCTTACTGATGTCTACATCCTTCAGTTTACCCTTTACCTCTTTTACAACTGCATCTAAAAACGCTTCGTAAGGCATACTTTGTTGCGTGCTTTTTGGTACAAGTCCCTCAGTAACTGGAACTTTTGAAGCTTCCTGCATTTGTTTCTCTGTTATATAACCATCTCTAAGCATCGAACGTAAGACAATACTACGACGCTTTGTGGCTGCTTCTTTGTTTTCTGGCTTGGTCGGATCATAGTTATTCGGACTCTGCGGCAGTCCAGCTAACATGGCTGCCTGCGCGAGCGTCAATTTTTTCAAATCATTTGCTTCAATACCATAGTAACACTTTGCTGCAGCAGCTACTCCGTAAGAGCGGTTTCCAAGGTAAATTTTGTTTAAGTACATCATTAAAATATCGTGCTTGGAATATTTCTGTTCCAACTGATAAGCCAAGTCCCATTCTTGCACTTTTCGCTTTAATGTTTTCTCTGGAGTCAAAAAGGAATTCTTAATCACTTGCTGCGTAATGGTACTACCGCCCTGTGATCCGAAATCTCCGGTTAAGTTTACAAAAATGGCCTTGGCCGTCCTTTTGATATCGATCCCTTGATGCTCATAAAAATGGGAATCTTCTGTGGCAATAAACGCTTGCTCCAGCACTTTCGGAACTTGCTCATACGCAATTTTTGTTCGCTTTTCCTTCCCGTACTCATAAATAAAGTTTCCGTTCTCATCATAGAATTTCGTAGAAAGTGGATCCACTAGCTTAGAAGCATCCAAGTTAGGCGTATCCTTAATCATTGAAGCGAACGATATAGCTCCTGCTCCTGTCGAAACAAGTCCAAGTACGAGACAGACAATGATTACTTTTTTCAACAATGATCCTTTTCTCAATAATGATCCATTTTTCTTCGGTGTTCGCTGACTTCTTTGTTGATTCTGTCTTGCGTTTTCCGCTTGTTTTCGTTCCTCACGAGATTGATAGGTCTCTTCTGGCATTCTTCTTCTCTCCCATGTCTATTTATTGTTTCGCAAAGTTGATTTTAATGGAGGTATTATAAAGGGAAATTTCACCCTTACTTAAACTAATTATATAGTTTCGAAGGTAAACTCGATTTTATGAGGGATTTTGACATAACTTTTTATTCCAATTAGAGATCACCTTCATTATTGCAGAAAAAAAAGGAGATGGCGTTATTAAACCTTTCTCCTTTTAACAGACTATTAAGTTTGAAATAATCTCTTTCTTTAGTGGACCTAATAAAATAGTACTGTTTTTACTTGGTTTTGTTTTAATGACACGGTAAAGCTATTATTTTCTACTTCCATCGAAGCAATAGGGTTTTCATTCAAGTTACCTTCTTGTACTTGTTCAACTGAACGGTTAAGGGTAAATGATGAATGTCTTCCCTCCTCTGTCGGATTAAAGAAGCGTAGAACAAATTGGTCTTCCTTTTCCGCCTTTTTCAGTGTACTAAGCACGGATGTAGGACTCGTTTCTTGCAGCAAACTAAAGCATAATGGTGTCAGTACACCAGATGGATTTAGTTTCATCGCATTATACGGTATTTTATTATAGGTCTGAATTGGTGTAGTAAATTCCTTCGCTATCCTTCCTGTGTTTGCTGCAGTAACAGGGCCTCTATGCGTTGTAATCGCAAAGTCCAGGTTCAGCTTACCTTGCATTTGTGAGTCAGGTGTAGGCAGTTTAATACCAGAAGGACGTCCTGGTCTTCTTAGCATTTCTTCTTTTCCTAACACACCAACACTCCGAAATAGGGTAATTGCAATCGTATCATCATTTTTCCCAATGATTTCGTACTCCCGTGTACTGTTGGTTAACACGCTAACACCATGTTCCTGATCTGATAAGCCAACAAAAGAGAGCATTGGAAAAATTGAATCGGGACGCTCATCCCAATTTTCTTTTTCCCAGACATCCATCGCTGAATCATATACATCACGCTTAATGAATCCAAATTGATTGTCCGAAACGGAAACAGAAGATGCAATTCCCGTTGGAATCAAAGCACGAAGACGGTGATCCTTCGCTTGATTATCGATTTCTACGTTAACCTTTAAGACAGGCTGATGATTTGGAATCATTATGTTCCAATTAACCTCTACAAATCGGTCAATTGTATTGGTTTTTCGATTTTCTAAGGTGCCAGGTACTTCAAGCTTTAACTGAATATCAATCTGGGCTTGTAAGTCATTTTGGGCCATGTTTATTTTCGCTCCGGCATGATCACTGTAAATAAGTGTTTCATTTTGTAGAGGCGAGAAGTCGTATTCGTCGCCATCATCTCCGCCGTTTTCTAACAGCAGAACATTGTTAAATTCCTTTTCAAGCTGCTTATCCCATATTTTTAACGTCCCATTAGGATTTACGGAGACGATATAATAATCGGTTTCCACCGTTTCTCTCGCAGCAAGGGAATTCCCCATAGTGTTTTCTTCATTAACAACAAAGTAAGTTTTATACCCCATTGCAGGGATAGAATCTTTCAGTTGGACTATATATTGATAGAATGGATCGTAGTTACCATAGTGAACGATTTGACGGTCAATCAAGCCGGGATCCAATTCTTCTTTTTTCAAGACCTCAAATGGAATAGTGTTTCCGTCTGAATCCTCTAATGTAAAGAAAGGCAGCTTTGTAATCACGGTCGTCGTCACGACTTCATTCCGTTCATATGGAAGCAGGTTAAATGCTATTAAACGATCTTCCGTGCGATCCGTGTCAATTGAATCAGTGATTTTACGCTTGTAGTGTTCAATCAGTTGATCGGTTTTTTCCTCCGCCAAAAAGAATCGATTCATGATTTCACGGTGAACTTTATCGGAGCAGCAGCAGCCGATACTGTCATGGGCATGATTTTTCATGATTTCTTTCCAAATTAATTCAATCAAGCCATGATGATATTCAAACCCTAGTGAATAAGCAATCGATGCTAATGGTTCAAGGATGTTCGTGATTTTATTTTCAATTCGTGTATTCGCTGCTTTAATATCCATTCGTGTAGAATAAATACTTCTGTGAACTCGCATGTATTTTCCATCTAAAAATTCGCCTTGTAACGTTGGCAAGGATTGGTTTTTCTCAATTTCAGCAAATACATTTTCATATTTGCTTAGGAAGAACTCACGATCAGGGTATAACCGCTCTAGTTTTTCAATAATGGTAAAAATATTTTTCTGAATAGGCATTTGATCGTGACCATTTGGGAGAATAATATTTTCAGTCGTCGCTCCACGGTCAAGCACTGTAAAGTACTTATCAATGCGCTCCTGCAGTTTCTCCTCATCCTCAGGCAGATATTTACCGATCGCATATCCAAGTGGGAATAGCTGAACTAAGACTTTCGATCCCTCATCACTTTCCCAGTAAAATTCTGTCTTATCTGTACCGTGACGTTCGGATGTCCCACGCCAGAAAATAGAGTATTGAATATCAAAACCATTTAAGATTTGCGGCATTTGTGAGGATTGGCCAAATGAATCGGGCAAATAGCCAATCTTCATCGGTGAACCAAATTCTTCACTATCCTTTAATCCATAGAGTAGGTTACGAACAATCGATTCTCCGCCAACTACCATTTCATCTGTTTGTGTATACCATGGACCGATGATAAGTTTGCCTGCTTGGACGAGTTTTTTGACCCGTTCCCGATTTTGTGGTTTAACCGCAAAGTAATCTTCAAGGATTGAGGTTTGACCATCTAATACGTAATAGGGATAATCCGGATTCGTTTCAAGCATTTCTAGAATTTCTTCCATATTATTAACAAGTAAAATTCGAGACTCTTCTGTTGAAAAGTACCACTCTCTGTCCCAATGCATGTGGGGTACGATATGAACTTTTTTCATGATGTCCTCCAAATTTCAATGGTACCTAGTGAGGTAATCTCTAGGTACCATATATTTTTTTAAAAATTAGGCTGCTTTTTCTGTCTCAAAGCTACTTTTTTTTCCTTATTCACTTTGCTTTTTCTTGTTAAGATTAATAAAATTGTTGAAATAACAGCTCCAATTAAGGCTGCACCAAACCAAATACTTGCGGCCATTAGTGCAGGTTGTCCTTTTAGTAAGGCTAAGGAGAAAATTCCTGCACCCGGCACATTTAAACCAATATTAAAGTAGGCAACAATTGCACCTGTTACGGCTGAACCAGCAATTAAGGATGGAATGACACGTAATGGGTCATTAATCATAAACGGAATGGCTCCTTCTGTAATCCCTGCTAGACCAAGCAGCCACGTTTGTTTACCAATTTCTTGTTCTTGTTTGTTAAAATACTTTTTCCCGATAATCGTTGCCCCTGTTACAGAAAAAGCTGAAACCATTTTTACTGAAGCAAATGCCGCGTAAGGAATAAAGTTACCACTTGCCATTGCTCCAATACAGAAGGTATAGGCTGCTTTGTTCACTGGTCCGCCTAAGTCAAACGAAACCATGGCACCAAGGATCGCTCCTAAAATAAGTGCATTTGCTCCAGAAAGACTACCAAGCCAATCGATTAAGCCTTGATTGATCCATGCAAGTGGTTTTCCAATCACGAATAACATGATGGAACCGACAACTAGTGTACCAATCACTGGGTATACCCAGAAGCTAATAAACCCTGCAAATGTTCCTTTTGGCTGCACTTTTTTCTTTAAGAATTTTATGAAGAAACCGGCAAGGAAACCACCAAGCATACCGCCAAGGAATCCACTGCCAATAAGATTGGCGGCTACACCGGCTGCAAAACCAGGTCCAAGAGCGGGCTTATCCGCAATGGCGTAGGCCATATAAGCGGCTAAAATTGGCACCATTAGTTGTCCAAGGAGGCCGCCGCCAAGTTGTCTTAATAACCAAAGCCATGAGCCTTCTTTTGCATACACATCTTGAAGATCAAACGCTTGCGAAATTAATACTGCTACGGCTAATGTCATCCCCCCAGCAACAATGACTGGAATAATATAAGAAATACCGGTTAAGATCGAGTCTTTAATTTCTGTTTTAAATGATTTTTCACCGTCGTCTTCTGATGAAGACTCTGCGGTTTGGGATGGATTGTAAGGTTTTTTTGGTGTTGCTTCTGCCTTTTCTAATGCTTCCTCTAGCAATTCCTTTGCATTTCTAAGCGGTGCTGCCACAGATGTTTTCAGCTTTGGTAAATGTGTGAATCGCTCCTCATTTTTGACGGCCACATCATTAGCAAAGATAACCGCATCTGCTTTTTTCAAAAGGGCTGTTGTATGACGATCCTCAATGCCGTTTGCTCCTTGCTTTTCAACAAATACATCGACACCTATTTCATGTCCTGCTTTTATAAGAGCTTCGGCTGCCATATACGTATGGGCAATTCCAGCTGGACATGCAGTAATGGCTAGAATGGTTTTGTTTAATTTCTTTACTGCTTTTGTTTCTTCCTGAGCGTCTGTGTTATCTAGTTGCTCGAATAATTCACTATTTGTTTTGGCTTGTAAAAGTCGATTTTTATAAGATTCGTTTGATAATCTTTTAACAAATTCAGCTAGTAAGGCAAGGTGAGTTGAACCCGCTTCGCTTTCAGGAATGGCAAGCAGGATCACGAGCTGTACTTGGTTATTGGGATCAATACTTTCCCAATCGGTTAATGGTTTTTTAAGTGTAGCCACCGCAAAAGCCGCTTCCTTAACGGCTTTAGATTTTCCATGCGGAATCGCGAGTCCGCCTTCAAAGCCTGTGGGAGATAGCCTTTCTCTATCGAATACAGATTGAAGATATTCTTTTTCAGAGTATAGTTTTCCAGCTTCACCTAGCTGTTTGACTAAATACTGAATGACATCTTTTTTGCTGCTAAAGATTCGGTCAGTACTGATTAGGCTTGGTGAGGTAAGTGCTTGAAGTTGCATATTGGTTACCTCCATCGTGAAAGTGTTTTCATTTACACATTTATCGTAACAAAAAAAAAATAAGAAGACCGATTCTTCTTATTTTTACACACTAATATTGTAATTAAGCGTTTTCATGTGTATATGTACACAATTTTAAAAGTGGTCCCAATAAAATTGCGATAATGTTTGTATTACAATCATCACCGGAGTCCGGTCGGTTATATTGTAGCCATTTTTTACTTTTTTAGGTGCAAAGCAATATAAATTAACAGCAGCCGCTTCTTGTAGAGAATTCTTAGTAAAATGAGTTAAAGAGATAATCGGAATGTCTCTTTGTTTTGCTCGTTCAGCCATCTCAAGGATTTGCTGGGTTTCACCTGAAAGGCTGATCAGAAACAGAACGTCATGTTTGTTCATTTGATCAAGCATATTAATCACTTCATGGCGATGAATATAGTGCTCGGTTCCTTTTCCGACCACGCGCAAATTCCGGACCATCATCTCGCAGAAATCAGCGGAATCACCGACTCCAAAAAATAAGACATGCTTTGCATCATGCATCATTTTAGCGGCTGCTTCGATTTGTTCCAAATCAATAAGTTCGAAGGTTTTTTGAATAAGAAAGTAGGAACTGTCCTCATCTGGAGCCTTGGACGACCCCAGTTCTTCCTTAATACTATTTTTGAGGTGAGAGAACCCCTCATATCCAAGCTTTTTCGAAAGTCTTGTAATTGTATTGGGGACAGTAAAAAGACTTGTTGCTACGGATTGAATTGATAGGTTTGTGAATTCCTCTTTATTCATTAAGATATATTCAATAATTTGGTCGTCGGTATCATTTAACTTATATTCGAATTTATGGACTCGTTCTTCAAAACGCATAGATTTCACCTCAATTTTTTTTATTATAGCAGACTATGAAACGGTTTCACTACTGGATGTCGTAAAGGCAGTAAAAAGTTGAGAGTTTGTTGCATGCGGCTTACTTATATAACTATTTGTTGGAGGGATAGACAGTGAATATCTTAGTAGCAATGGATTCTTTGAAGGGGAGCTTATCCTCAGTTGAAGCGAATAAAGCGATAGCCGAAGGATTTTTTAAGGCCAATTCGGCTTTCAAGGTTCAGACTGTGCCGATTGCTGATGGAGGAGAAGGAACGGCAGAGGCGCTCGTTCATGCAACCAATGGACAGTTAATCGAATCGGTTGTTACTGGACCATTAGGACAGCCAGTGAAGGCGAGATATGGTATTTTGGGAGATCGGACTACAGCTGTTATCGAGATTGCTGAAGCTTGTGGATTACCTTTAGTACCGGAGGCAGAACGCAATCCCCTTATCGCCACATCCTATGGTGTTGGTGAGATGATTTTGGAAGCAGTTGAAAAGGGCTGTCAATATTTTATTATCGGTCTTGGTGGAAGTGCGACCAATGATGCAGGCGTGGGGATGCTTCAGGCACTAGGGTACCGTTTTTTGAATAAACAAGGATTTGATATTGGATATGGCGGAGCAGAACTTAAGAATATAGCGAAAATTGATTCGAGTTGTGTACCTGAAAAGGTAAGGACTGCGAGATATCGTGTTGCTTGTGATGTCCATAACCCGCTATATGGGGTGAACGGTGCCGCTTATATATTCGGCCCCCAAAAAGGGGCGACAGCCGAAATGGTAAAGGAATTAGATGATGGGCTAAAATGTTTTGCAAATGTGGTGTTGGAGCAGTTCGGGGTCGAATTGCAGCATATTTCTGGGGCAGGTGCAGCAGGTGGACTTGGTGCTGCTTTTGCTGGTTTTTTACAGGTTCAGTTAGAGTCAGGTGTGGGGCTAATACTCGAAATGGCAGGTTTAGAAGAGAAACTTCAGGAGGTAGATATTGTGGTCACAGGTGAGGGAAAGCTGGATAGGCAAACCTCAATGGGGAAAGCGCCTGCGGGAATTTCTCGACTGGCAAGAAAGCATGGTTTACCAGTGATAGCCTTAGCAGGTGATATTTCCGACGGTGATTCTCCACTGCATGAGTCAGGGATCTCTGCTTATTTTACCATTGTAAGTGGACCAGTTGAGTTAGAGGCAGCCATGGACCCAGAAGCTGCTAGATCAAATTTGAAAAGAACTGCTGAACAAATAGGGAGGTTATTGTGCCTTTCTATGAAAAAAGAGCCGAGGGACGGTTCTCTTGCTTCCGAAGCATAAGAATCGTCCCCCACGCTATAGAGGAGGACATTATGTACAAAAATGAACCAATCTTTTTACAATCGGTTTTTCAAGAAAGAATTTGGGGCGGACAAAAATTAAAAACAGAATTTCATTATGATATTCCGTATGAGCAAACAGGAGAAGCATGGGTGATCTCTGCTCATTCTCATGGGCCGAGTATGATTGCAAATGGTCCACTTGCAGGGAAAACTTTAGCCGATGCCTGGAACGAGCATGGTGAGCTTTTCAATAAACAACCTGAAAATCAGGAAGAGTATCCATTACTTGTGAAAATTCTCGATGCGGCTGATGATCTGTCTGTTCAAGTACATCCAAATGACCAGTTTGCCCGTGAAGTAGAAGGTGTACCCTATGGAAAAACGGAATGCTGGTATGTGTTGAGCGCGGAAAAAGATGCGGAGCTTGTACTAGGCCATCATGCCCGTTCACATGAAGAACTAGAGCAAATGGTTGATGAAGGTGAATGGGACAAGCTTTTAAGACGCGTGAAAGTAACGGCAGGTGATTTGGTCTATGTTCCTAGTGGTACGATTCATGCCATCGGAAAAGGAATTGTCATTCTCGAAACACAACAAAGCTCGGATATCACGTATCGTGTCTATGATTATGAGCGAAGGGATTCTGCTGGTAATAAACGTGAATTACACTTAGAGCGGGCCAAACAAGTAACGACGGTTCCCCATCAGGATGCTATCGTAGTACAAACTAAAATGGTGATTGGTGATTTGGTTGAAAAGAAACTTGTAGAGGGGCAGTACTTCTCCGTATATCGTTGGAATTTGAACGGAAAAGCATCTCATAAATTAACACAAGACTTTTTACAAGTGAGCGTGATTGAGGGGAAAGCAGCGATTACCATTGCTGGTAAGTCTTTTCAAGTAGAGAAGGGCAGCCATCTTCTACTGCCTCATAGGATTGGTGAGTATTGGTTGGAAGGTCAAGCTGAATTTATTGTTTCGCATGTTTGACTCCGATTTGGTACAGGTCATGCAGAGGGACGGTTCCCTTGTTGATGAATTTTCCTAAAAATATGACATAGAAAGAGGAGCACCAACCTAGATGGTGGTGCTCCTCTCCCTTAAATTAAAATGCTGCCACTTTTTCTTTTTCATTCCTTAACTTTTCAAGTTCCTTATTGAGCTCTTCATCGCTTACATAGTTATTGTATGCCGCATCAAACTGAGCTAACGGTGCCGCAAACTGATTTCCTGCCTGTACTTCAGCTTTTATCATTAGAATTCTCTCTTCTGAACGGGCCACTCCTCTGGCAATATCATCGGTATTAAAGGAAACCGTTGCTTTCTGAATTTGTTTCATCGACTGAGCCACATTCGCCCGACAAGATTTTCTTCTGCTGCATTTGGTTATACGTTTCTTTTAGCTGGTCCAATTTTTCAATGAGGATTTGAGTTTGTCCCGTAATCGACGCTAATTGGTCCACATATGGTTGTAACGTTTTTTCTCGGCTGAGCTTTTCTTGCACCGCCAACTTTGCGATATGTACATCACCTTGTTCAATCGCTAGTTTTGCCTGGCGGGTACGCTTGTCCACCAATGATTTGGTTTCCGTGATAAATGCTGCTTGTTTTTTCTCTACAAAAATTTGTCTTGCTAATGCTTTCTGACCTTTTGCAATTTCCTGTTCCATTTCCCTAGAATACTCATTTAGCATCGCAATCGGATCTTCAATTCCATCTAATAATCCATTAATATCTGCCACTGCAATTGTCTTTAATCTTTTAAAAATACCCATTTTATTTATTCTCCTCTACTCCATGGTCACTGTTTGTTATCTTGGGGCTGATTTATCATTTATTGCTTAAAAGTTCCACCGATTGCCGACCAGATCTCATTTGTGGCAGCTAGTAGCTGATTAGGCAATTCCATATCAAAACTAAAAGGCAGACTTATAAAATTTAGTGCAAAAAAGCTCCCAGCTAATACGGTCTGACCAAACAGGATAATTCCCAAAACAACGGCTGGAACTAATTTCGTTTGAACCAGCGCCGCCTTTCTCTTCGGGTTGCTTCTCGACATAAACGCTTGTTTACACACCTGAACCGCGCTAATAATAGATTGAACAAATAGAACCGATGCTAGGAATATACTCACATGAACGAGCACCATTTCGAAGTTAATATTCACAGGTAAAACCGTTTCGTAGCGGAAATAGACGGGCAAAGCCAATAGGATAGCAATGGAAAGTCCCCAGATCACGCCAAACGCGTTGCGAATCCACAACAATAAGGCAAGAACACTAAGCCCTAAATACAGATAAATAACCAAATGATAGTGACCTCTCGATACTAAATAAAACAATCCAATTGCTGCCACCGAAGCACCCGTGTAGCCTGCATACGAAATGAGCGCTTTTTTAAAGGGGGAAGTATGATTCCCCGTTGTCTGGCCTGAACCATCTCGATTCAGATGGATTTTACTACCTTCCAGGCAAGCACTGATCACGAGATGGACCAAGTTATGGAAATGGGCTAAATAAACCCTGATAAAAGGAAGCCCGCTCCCCACCAACGCTACACCCAGGTAAATAAGAATCAGCGTTGTCATATTCAATCTAAACCCTCCGCTCTACGCTAGATAGAATGAGAAGCACCAAGCCAAAACGGTGGTGCTTCTCAAACTTGTATTATAATACCGCCACTTTTTCATACTTTAACTTTTCAATTTCCTTATTTAGCTCTTCATCGCTCACAAAGCTGCTGTTTGCTGCTTCAAACTGGGCTAATGGAGTCGCGAATTGATTGCCTGCCTGTACTTCTGCTTCCATCATTAAGATCCGCTCTCCGGCACGGGCCACACCTCTCGCAATATCATCAGTATGGAAGGAAACCGTCGCTTTCTGAATTTGCTTCATCGACTGAGCCACATTCGCACGTGAAGCTAACATGATTTTCTTTTGCTGCATTTGGTTGTACGTTTCCTTCAGCTCGTCCAACTTTCCGATGAGGATTTGGGTTTGTCCCTTAATCGACACGTATTGCTCCTCATATAGTTGTAGCTGGCGGTCATGGTTGAGCTTTTCTTGCACAGCCAATTTGGCCATGGCCTCGTCCCCTTGTTCAATCGCCAGTTTGGCTTGACGAGTACGCTTGTCCACGACCGCTTTCGTTTCCGAAATGAGAGCTGCTTGTTTTTTCTCTAGAAAAATTTGCCTAGCTAGGGCTTTCTGACCTTTGACAATTTCCTGTTCCATTTCCCTAGAATACTCATTTAACATCGCAATCGGATCTTCGATACCGTCTAAAAGTCCGTTAATTTCCGCCATTGTAATTGTCTTTAATCTTTTAAAAATACCCATGTTATTCATTCTCCTTTTTAGTTACTAAATTTTTTTCCCATTGATCTAAAACGCTAGCATTCTGGTTAGTTACCGGGATATGCGAGCCTACCACAGAGGTGTTAATAAACTGTTGCATCGAGGAAGCTTTCGACTTCTTTCTGAGCCATCTTACGAAAAGTACTAGAGCAGCTAGTCCAATAATTAGGAAGAGCCAAGGGAATCCTCCGTCATGGTGAGCGCCATTCATCATTTGGCGGCCCCCGCCAAATCCGCCACGCTGCCCCATTTCACCGGGACCATGTCCATGAGGACCTCTAGCATAAGCGCTGTTCCCTCCTAGTAGAAAGTGGAGTACGTTAATCACTAGTACCGTAGAGGCAATGATCACACCCCAGAAAACACCCTTTTTCACTTTTGTATTCATCTCTTTATCTCCTTTCGTTACCTGATGTAATGAATATTAATAGAGAATGGTGAAAACTTGGTGAAAAGAGAAAGCTAGCAAGTAAGTTTTTTATTTAGGACGGGAAATCTACCAAAATAAGTTTCAGTTTCTTACTATTAAGCTAATACTTCTAAATCCTCATAAAAACACTAAATTCGCCCATTAAAGCCCAAAATTCGCCCACAAAACTTGAAGATTCGCTCATAAAACTCAAAAATTCGCCCATTAAAGGGACAAGCCGTTTTTAAATCATAAATGTTCGTGTGGTGTCAGGCACCAAAGGTTATCAAAAAAAGGCAGAAACCCTTTTTAGTAAGAGTTTCTGCCTTTTTGATAAAAATTGAATGGTCTAACTCGACAACTTTCGAGGCGCAAGGCGTCCCTTGCTTCCCTATCACCTTAACAGATGCAAGCAAAATTCCAAATCCGCTTGTAGATGGGTTTTCATTAGCATTTCTGCTTTTTCTCCATTTCTTGCTTTAATGGCTTGGTATATTTGCTCGTGTTCGTCGATTAAATGGGGGCGGTTGTAGAATACGACTGTTTTACGGAAAAGGTAAATAATGGATGACATCCGGTCAATAATATCAATCATGACCGGGTTATTACTGGCTCCGACAATAATTTCATGAAACCGCGCATTTGCTTCCATAATTTCCTCGACTGTTCCTGTCCTCCCTATCTCCACACATTGATGTAATGATTGAAGCTCATCTTCTTTTAAATAGGATGCTGCACACTGAGCGGAATAGCCCTCAAGGAGCATTCGTACTTGAAACATATTTCGCAAATCCTTTTCGGCCGGCTTCACAACTTTTTTATTCTCAATAAGCCCTTCATGCTCCAACTTTCGAATCGATTCCCGGATGGGTGTTCTACTGACACCTAATTCAGCAGCAATTTTTTCCTCGACAATTTTGGTACCACCAGGAAGTTCTCCATTTAAGATCCTATCACGAAGGATCTCATAGGATTGGTGGGAAGCAGGACGAGAACGATTACTTTCTAACACAATGTTCACCTCTATATCTCTTCAAACCTACATTTATTTTACCAAAATTCTTGTCAAAAAAATACAATCTACATCAGTTTCACTGATTTTTGTATACAGAAAATAATTTTATGTATACAAAAATTATAAATTCGTGTACAATTACTTTTGTAAACGATATCTGAAAGCGATTGCAGTTGAACGGATCGCTTAACTTATAAGATTTCAAATAGAATGAGGAGGAATTTATCATGGCACAAAAAGTTGGTTTTATAGGTCTAGGAATTATGGGGAAACCAATGGCATTAAACCTAATCAAAGCGGGATTCACACTTACGGTTAATGATCTAAATCAAGACGCCGTTCATCAGGTCGTTGAAGCTGGAGCAGTGGCGGCTCATTCTGCGAAAGAAGTAGCAGAAAACAGTGATGTCATCATCACGATGTTACCTGCCTCAAAACATGTTGAAGAAGTCGTTTTAAGTGAAAATGGAATCTTGGCAGGGGCCAAAGCAGGTTCGGTCATTATCGATATGAGTTCAATTACACCTGAAGTCTCACGGGAACTAGCAGCAGCGGCAGCGAAAAAAGGCGTTGGCATGCTAGATGCGCCAGTCAGCGGCGGCGAACCAAAAGCGATTGATGGTACATTAGCCATTATGGTTGGCGGGAAAGAGGATGTTTTTGAAAGCGTTCTGCCGGTCCTCTATGGGATGGGGAAAGACGTTATCTTAGTTGGTGATCATGGCTGCGGTGTGACCGCAAAGCTTGCCAATCAAATTATTGTAAACCTTAACATAGCGGCGATGTCCGAGGCACTTGTCCTAGCAGCGAAGGCAGGTATTGATATTGAAAAAATGTACCAAGCAATCCGCGGCGGACTTGCTGGAAGTGCTGTTCTGGATGCCAAGGTACCATTGATTTTAGACAGAAACTTCGTGGCTGGCGGAAGTATTGCCATCAACATGAAAGATATTACGAATGTAATGGACACGGCCCATGAAATTGGCGTTCCACTTCCATTATCAAGCCAATTGCTAGAAATTTTCCATGCATTAAAGGTCGATGGAAAAATAAAAGACGATCATGGCAGCATTGTCCGTTATTATGAAAAGCTTGCCAATGTTGAAGTAAAGAAGGCGTAAATGATGACTGAAACGAACAGAATATCCGCAGCGTACCTAGAAACCGTCCCTGAGGTGGACCGCCAGGCAGTCCATCAATTAGTTACCGAAGCACTAAAAAGCTTAAACAAAAAAATCATCGTCCTCGACGATGATCCAACAGGTGTCCAAACCGTCCATGATATCTCCGTTTTCACGGATTGGTCTGAGGAAAGTATTGAGCAGGGCTTTAACGAAGAGCAGTCCATGTTTTTCATTTTGACAAATTCACGAGGCTTTACAGCGGAAGAAACCGAACAGGCTCATCGCGAGATTGCCGCTAACATTTTAACCGTAGCTTCGAAATTAAATCGAGAATTCCTCATTATCAGCCGTGGAGATTCCACACTTAGAGGACACTATCCATTAGAAACGACCGTTTTAAAGGATACACTCGAATCAGGTTCTGAGTTGAAAATAGATGGTGAGGTCATCCTGCCATTTTTCAAAGAAGGCGGTCGATTGACCATTAACAACATCCACTATGTTCAAAATGGTCAAGAGCTTGTGCCTGCAGGCGAAACCGAATTTGCAAAAGACCGGACATTTGGCTATTCCAGTTCTCATTTAGGAGAATGGATTGAAGAAAAGTCGAATGGGTTATTTCTCGCTAAAAATACATTATATATCTCACTCGAACAATTACGGGCCATGGAGATTGGCGCCATCACGGAACAGCTTCTTCAGGTAAACGATTTTAATAAAGTAGTAGTGAATGCAGTCGACGAAGTCGATGTTAAAGTATTCACGGCTGCCTTAGTACAAGCGATCAATGCCGGAAAGAACTTCCTTTTTAGAAGTGCAGCCGCTCTTCCAAAAGTCATTGGCGGAGTCAGTGATAAAGCTCTGCTAACGAGAGAAGAGTTAATAATAGAAGAAACAGGGAATGGCGGATTAATTATTATCGGCTCCCATGTGAAAAAGACAACGGAACAGCTAGAAAAATTAAAAGAATTAACCAGCATTGAATTTATCGAGTTTAATAGTCATTTAGTTTTACAACCAGAGCAATTCAAAGCGGAATGCGACCGCGTGGTAGAAACCACTGAAGCACTGATCCGATCCGGTAAAACCGTTGCCGTTTATACAAGTAGACAACGGCTCGATCTTGGCGAAAATAAAAAAGAAGAAGAGTTAAAAATGTCCGTGACGATTTCTGACGCGGTAACAAGCATTGTAACGAGATTACAGGTAAAACCGAATTTCCTTGTCGCAAAAGGTGGAATTACCTCCAGTGATGTAGGAACAAAAGGACTAAGGGTAAGAAGAGCAACCGTTGCTGGACAAATTAGACCGGGGATTCCTGTTTGGAGAACTGGGGATGAAAGTAAGTATCCAGGCATGTCCTATGTTATTTTTCCAGGCAATGTTGGAACACAAAGTGATTTAAAAGCAGTGGTAGAGATATTAAGCACGAAGTAAATTGAACTGATCGATTGGAATGCCGTTCTGGCATTCCACACTTTCAAAGGGGAAAGAGGGAGAAACATGCCAATCGTTTATATCTGTATAGGGGTTGCCCTATTGCTATTATTAATGGTCGTCTTCAAGGTAAACGCCTTCATATCATTGGTTATTGTTGGATTACTTGTAGGGGTTATGGAAGGAATGACCCCAATCGAAGCGATAACATCCGTCACATCCGGTTTGGGCGGAACCCTCGGCAATCTCGTACTGGTTATTGGTTTTGGGGGTATGCTTGGTAAACTAATGGCCGATTCTGGTGGTGCACAACGAATCTCCACCACATTGGTTAACGCATTTGGAAAAAAACGAGTACAGCTTGCAGCCGTTCTAACAGCCTTCATTGTTGGGATTGCGCTATTCTTTGAAACGGGTGTGGTTGTGTTAATTCCGTTAGTCTTCACAATCGCGGCAACAGCAGGTGTACCAATTCTTTATATTGGGATGCCTGTCATTGCCGCTTTGATCACCATGCATGGCTTTGTTCCTCCACACCCTGGACCAACAGCCGTTGCCGATGTTTACAATGCCAATATAGGTAAAACCTTATTATATGGAATTCTTATCGGTATTCCAGCAATCATTATCAGTGGACCATTATATACAAAGACGTTTAAAAAAGAAGAGTTGGAAGTTAAAATTCCAAAAGGACTTTTTAATCCTAAGCACTTCACAGAAGAAGAAATGCCTGGTTTTGGGATTAGTGTATTTACGGCCCTTATCCCCGTCATTCTGATTGCTTTCCAAGCCATCGTTGAAATCACGATGCCTGAATCATCACTTATTCAAACAGCTAAATTTTTAGGAAATCCTGGTATTGCCCTATTAATCGCTGTCATAGTCGCCATCTTTACCTTTGGTTTAAATCGAGGCAAAAAAATGCCAGAAATCATGAACTCGATCACAGAATCAATCAGCAGCATCGCCATGATTCTTTTAATCATTGGAGCAGGCGGTGCATTCAAACAAGTACTCATCGACAGTCATGTTGATAAATACGTTGCCCATCTGATGGAAGGCTCCACCATGTCGCCGTTAATCCTCGCCTGGTTAATCGCTGCGATCCTACGGGTAGTCCTAGGTTCAGCAACCGTTGCCGGATTAACAGCAGCCGGTATTGCCGCACCACTCGTTGCCTCTGCACACGTTAGCCCAGAACTCATGGTGCTAGCAACCGGTGCAGGAAGTATGACCTTCTCTCACGTAAACGATGCCGGTTTCTGGATTTATAAAGAATACTTCAACCTAAGCATCGGTAAAACCATTCGCACCTGGTCAGTAATGGTAACGATTGCATCCCTTGTCGGACTTGCTGGTGTGCTAATTATCAATATGTTCCTATAGGGAGAAGCAAAATTAAAAGACCACCCCCGAGCCGTAGCAGGCAAAAGGGTGGTCTTTTTATATTCAGGATTCTTATTACATAATTATTGGTCCTTACTACATATTTTCAGGCTCTTATTACATATTTTTTGACTCTTACTACATGTTTTCCAAAACTTACTACACATTTTCCGAAACTTACGAGATTATATGGTTTCTTTAATTGGCTCAATAAGAGTATTTACTGGCCGCTTTAATCCCAGATTCTCCCTTAATGTGTTACCTGTATATTGTTTACGGAACAATCCACGTTGTTGAAGGACGGGAATCACGAGATCAACGAAATCATCAAGACCACCAGGTAAATACGGTGGCATGACATTGAAGCCGTCCGCTGCCCCATTTTCAAACCATTCTTGCATATGATCTGCAATTTGTTCAGGTGTGCCCTTGATTTCCCGATGTCCGCGGGCACCGGCTATCCGTTGATACAGTTTGCGAATCGTCAATCCTTCACGATCTGCAAGATCCTTTAATAATTGGAAACGACTTTTCCCCCCATTTATCTGATTCAATTCAGGCAAATCTGGAAGTGGTCCATCCACCGGATATCCTGATAAATCAACACTTATCATGCCAGATAAAAGAGAGATCCCCGCTTCTTCCGGTATAAGTTCCTCGAGCAGCGCCTTATTTTCTTCCGCTTCTTCCTCCGTTCTACCAATAACAGGGAAAACTCCAGGCATAATTTTCAGCTCCTCTGGTGAGCGACCGTATTTCGCCATTCTTCCTTTTACATCCGCATAAAATGCTTGAGCTTCTTCAATCGTTTGCCAAGCAGTGAATATAACCTCGGCTGTCCGCGCCGCAAGCTCCTTCCCTGCTTCAGAAGAACCAGCCTGGATCACAACAGGATGCCCTTGCACCGGGCGGGAGATATTTAATGGACCAGCTACGGAAAACCATTCTCCTTTATGATTAATGGAGTGTATTTTGGAAGAATCCGCAAATTGGGATGACTCCTTATCAATAATTAACGCATCATCCTCCCAACTATCCCATAGCTTCGTGACCACATCGACAAACTCTTCGGCCCGCTCATACCGTTTTTCATGAAGGAGCTGCTGTTCTAAATTAAAATTTTGAGCCTCTACGTCAGTGCTTGATGTGACAACATTCCACCCTGCACGGCCGCCGCTCAAATGATCAAGAGAGGCGAACCTGCGGGCAACATTAAATGGCTCATTAAAGGTAGTTGATACCGTTCCGACAAATCCGATATGATTTGTCACAGCAGAAAGGGCGGATAAAAGGGTAAAGGGTTCAAATAACGTATTCACGGTTTGGCTAAGTACTGTTTGATTTTTCCCCCTCACCGCATAGGTATCTGCAAGAAAAACCATATCAAACTTACCACGTTCCGCTGTTTGGGCAAGCCTTTTGATAAAATCAAAACTCATGGTTTGATGGGATTCTGCTTTTGGATGCCGCCAAGCAGCGACATGATGTCCAGGGATCATAAAAAACGCGCCTAATTTCATTTCCCGTTTATGTTGAGTCATGTTTCATTCCTTCTTTCCTTTATTGTTGATTTGAATTTGTTTTCCAGCTTGAAAATTTTCTTTCTAAGGATACCAATAGATAATTTATGGCCACACCAAGCAATGAAATCGTAATAATACCTGCATACATTTGCGTAATTTGGAAGTTCTGTTGCGAATAATTAATGAGATATCCCAAACCTTCCTTAGCTCCAACCATTTCGGCAGCAATCAACACAAGAATGGATGACGATCCAGCCATACGTATTCCGGTAAAAATAGTCGGAATGGAAGCTGGCAAAATTACTTTATAAAACAGCCGGTAGGAGGGAAGAGCCATGGATTTGGCGGCCTTAATGAGTAAAGGATCTACATTTCGAACAGCATTGATCGTATTTAAAAGAATCGGAAACGTACAAGCAAAAAAGACGATTGAAACTTTAGATGTTTCTCCAATCCCAAGCAGCAAAATAAAGACAGGTAATAACGCTAAGGCAGCTGTATTACGAAACACCTCCAGCACCGGATTTAACAATTCGCTTGCCAGTGGATACCACCCAATGATAAGCCCCAAAGGAATGGAAACGAGGATCGCCAACCCAAATCCGAAAAGCGAACGGAGAATACTGGCCTGAAAGTGGGCATACAGATCACCCGAAATCACTAATCCCCACCAACTCTCTGCTACTTTTGTAAATGGCGGAAAGAATGTGGGATCCACTAACCCCATTCGGGGAGCAATCTCCCAAAGGATTAGTAAAAGCAAAATAACAATAGATTGTTTTACAAGACTTTGCACCCAATGAAAAGAAAAACGAATCCGATGGGATGTTTGCATTGGCGCTGTGAATGATTTACCAAAATCAGACATTTCCTCACCTCTTCTATAAAATAATTGAACTTTGTTAAGCTGATTGATCCTTATTCTCAACTGTTTGCGCTTTGACTACTTCTTCTCGGAGCAAATCCCAAATTTGGTGACGTGCATTTGCAAATGCTGTTGTCGAACGTAAATCCTCTTCGTGACTGGTTGAATGAAGCGGGTTTTCAATAATTTGTTTAATGGTTCCCGGTCGAGAGGTCATGACGGCCACACGCTGTCCTAAATACACCGCTTCATCAATTCCATGTGTAATGAAAACAATGGTCTTTTTCGTATGTTCCCAGATTCGAAGTAATTCTGTTTGCAAGGTTTCACGCGTCTGCGCATCGAGTGCAGCGAACGGTTCATCCATTAACAACACTTCAGGGTCAAACGCCAAACTTCGGGCAATAGCCACACGCTGCTTCATTCCACCCGAAAGTTCATGCGGATACCGATCTTCGAAACCCGATAATCCAACCAGTGACAAAAAGTAACGGGAAATCTCAGCCCGCTCCTTTTTGGGTACACCTTTTGATTCTAAGCCAAATTCAATATTTCCTTTTGCTGTCTTCCAAGGCAATAGCGCATACTGCTGAAAGACAATTCCCCGATCTAAACCGGGTCCCTCTATCGGTTTTCCATCCAATAATATCCGTCCGGAGGTTGGTTTCGTCAACCCGCCTAAAAGATCAAGCAAAGTTGATTTTCCGCATCCTGATGGGCCTACTAATGAAAGAAACTCTCCACTGTTGACCGAAAAATGTACATTTTTAATGGCTGTAAATTCTTTAAGCATTCCCTTTCCTTGCTGAGAATCCCTTACGTTAAAGACCTTGCTGACATGTTCAAACTGAATTTTTGCCGTCATCCTCTCACCTCATTAGTTTTTTTCAATTTCACCCTTATAAGGATTAAATTCATTGGTATACAAATTACTTAGTTTCACTTGGCCATCTTTGAACTCACCATTTTTCTTTAGCCAATCGACCCAAATTTTAAATTCCTTACCCTGAATAACTCCACCTTTCTCCGCAATACCTGTACTTTTCCAATATTGCACCGTGTTTGTATCTTCCTTGCGCCCCCGTTTCTTAATAATGGATTCATAACGGGCTATCACTTCTTCTCGTGAATGGGTCTGTGCCCATTCAATGGCTTTTGCTGTAGCCTCAACAAACTTTTTCACCGTATGTGGATTTTGTTTAATAAATTTATCGGTAAAGACATAGCCGCCTGCTGTAAAAGGACCCAACAAATCATAATCACTAAAAAGCTTTCTGATCCCCCCATTTTTCACAGCCAGATCCCCTAACATCCCAGTCAAAACAGCGATATCAATTTGTTTTTGTCGCAGTGCTTGCTCTGTACTTACCGGTGGCAAAACAACTAAAGTCACTTTCTTAATTTCTTCATCTGTGAGTCCATTTTGTTTTAAATATTCTTTTAAAACGAATTCAGCATGTGCTCCCATTGTATTCATACCAACTTTTTTTCCAATTAAATCCTTGGCGCTTTTTATCGGGCTGTCATTCAATACATAATAGCCGGTATATGTATCCTTATCACTGCCGTAATAACCAATGACCGATTTTATCGGTGCACCGCTCGCTATCAATTTGGCAATGGCCCCGTTAAATGCACCGCCAAAGTCGGTTTGACCGGTCGCTGCGTTTTGAATAGAGGCAGGCCCGCTTGTTTGATTTCCGATCCATTCAAGTTTAATCGGACCAAGATAGCCTAAATCCCCGGCTAACTCTGGATAAGTGACCGAACCCACCGATCCTTCATACCGGAGTTTCAGCGTTTCATAAGTGCCATTTCCTTTTGTTCCTGTAGCTCCGGTCTTTTTCTCCTGGCATCCAGCCGATAAAGCGACTGACAATACAATTAAAAATAAAAGTGCCTTGGTTCTCCAAATCTTCATAACGGGCCCCTACCTTCTCTTAAAATTAAAACCAACCGATCCATTCGAAAAATCCATTACCAGCCACGAGAAAAAAATTTTGATCCAACGTTCACCTTTCTACAGGCATGCCTTTTTCTCGATAAAAAAAACCGGAGACATCTCTTTAAAAAGAAAAGTCTCCGGTTGACCGGTTAATTAAATTCCAGATTTCCTATTGGGTTACTTGGTTTTCACTTATATTACCAATTCAATTTTCAGTCGTCAACGAAAAATTTAAAATAAAGTTAATTTTTTAAAAAAACCAAAAAATCAAAATTAGTTATTGACAGATGTTTTCCAGAAAATTAAAATCACATTAAGCCGATATGAATTATATAAATTAAATTTACAAGCAATTGAATTGCTGACCAGTCACCTGGAAGCCAGAGCTATTATGCTCTGGCTTTCTTTTGTCTTATCGGTCCATTATTATAGCTGGCTTTTACGGCTAAAAACAAGGAGGAAATAAAATGAGTAATGTCAAAGAAGTTCAAAATGAAGCAGGAATTGTAGTAAAACCAGTGGCTGGACGTATTGGAGCAGAATTATCAGGTGTGAAACTTTCCGGAGAACTAGACTCCACTACAGTTAAATCTATCCGTGAAGCGCTGTTAAAGTATAAGGTTGTTTTCTTCCGTAATCAAAATCATCTGGACGATCAAGGACAGGAAGCCTTTGCCCAACTGCTTGGTAACCCAGTTGTTCATCCAACTGTACCAGCAAAAGATGGCACAAACTATATATTAGAACTTCATTCCGAACATGGCGGCCGAGCCAATTCATGGCATACAGATGTAACATTTGAAGCAGCGTACCCAAAATTCTCCATTTTACGCGGAGTGGAGATACCACAGGCAGGAGGTGATACCGTTTGGGCAAACACAGCTACGGCCTATGAAAATCTTCCAACAGAATTACAAAATCTGGCGAATCAATTATGGGCCGTCCATACCAACGCTTATGATTATGCAGCAAAACACCAGAATGTTTCTGATGAAGCGATCAAACGCCATGACGAAATCTTTACCTCTACCCTATATGAAACTGAACACCCAGTTGTCCATGTACATCCTGAAACCGGAGAGCGCCATCTTCTACTCGGTCATTTTGTCAAAAATTTCAAAGGGCTTTCTTCCACCGATTCGGCTCATTTATTCTCCATCCTACAAGGACATGTAACACAACTCGAAAATACGGTACGTTGGAAATGGAAAGCGGGAGATGTGGTCATTTGGGATAACCGCGCCACCCAGCATTACGCAGTGAATGACTATGGTCATGCACAAAGAGTGGTCCGAAGAATAACCATTGATGGAGACGTGCCTATTAGTTTAGATGGTCGCCGCAGTGTCACAAAAACAAAAATTAGAAAAAATAAATAAGTTTCTTCTATCCTTGAAGATAAAGTAAAGGTAATCATGATCCCAAAATGGGACAGCGTGGGATCATGGAATTTCCACGGTAAAGCCCTCAGAAAAATTAAAAGCCTATAATTCTCTTTTTAAAATACGGAGAATTTAGGCTTTTTCACTTTACAACCTAATATAGAAAAGTCCCTACTGATGCCTGTTTGTTTTTTGAAAGAACTTGCGGAATATCGGGTGGTGTCAGGCACCCGATATTCCGTGGTTTTTTATATATTTACCTTGCCTTTTCAAATTCCCTTATAAAAGGGAATATCTTTTGCTGTAACCTTTGAATTTTCTGGTATAATTTCATTTTAAGAATACAATTTGAAGATAGTAAGGAGAGTTTAATTTGGAAGGTTTTATTGGATTGGTTTTAAATATAATCCTCACGATTTATTTAGTGATTGATTCTCGTAAGCATGGTAAAAGCCCCATCCTTTGGGGAATTCTCGGATTCATTTTTGGGTTGATCGCTTTAGGTATTTATCTAATAAAAACAAATCGAAAGGTCATCGGTTGGGTTATCACGATTATTAGCATAATAGGTTATTTAGCCTTACTCTTAGTCCTACTATTAGGTGCGGCCCTTATACTCGGGGGAGGATTTTCTTAAAATAAAAATGAAAGCTCCACAGGGACGGTTCAGGACCAGTGATAAGTCCTCTTTATGTGTAAAAGATACGGATCATCTGCCATATGTAGATGATCCGTATCTTTTTTCTTACTATTTACGAGTAAAACACACGTTTTTTTATTGAAGTAATTACTTTTTCAGCAGCCCCGGTCTAAGTTTCCTCATCTATGAGAAAAAAATTTAACAGAGGTAACTTTTGTATAAGCTATGAAAAATTTGTCCATCCTAATCATATAAAAGATAGGTTAGGAGAGTGGAGAACTTGATAATGATTTTTTCGATATATAGGGGTGATTTTCAATGAGCACAGAAGAATTGAATAAAATTATTACTGTTAAGAAGATGGATTTAGAGGAATGTGAGCAAGAACTTAACAGTCGTTACTACCCTTCAATAGTGAGAGTAGCAATGATGAATTACATTTTAGTCCTACAAGAACAATTAGAAAAGTTTAATCATGCAATGGAGAAATAATTACTATTTGAAATAGAAGTCCCGGTTAAGGTCTAGTGCCTGCCACTTATAAATCTATCAATCTTCGACAAAATACGGGGAGTGACAGGCACGAAATTTTATTCCACCTTAATTTTTTCTTCCATAAAAGCTAGAATCTCTTTACGTAAAGTAGGTTCCTGCAGAGCAAATTCTATGGTTGTCTTCACAAACCCACTCGTTTCTCCAACATCATACCTCTTACCCTCGAAATCATAAGCAAACACCCGTTGTATCTGATTCAACTTCTGAATCGCATCCGTCAACTGAATCTCTCCACCAGCCCCAGTTTCTTGCTGTTCCAAAAACGTGAATATCTCTGGAGTTAGTATATAACGTCCCAAAATGGCTAGATTAGAAGGGGCAGTTCCAGCCTTAGGCTTTTCAACCAAATTATTTACTTGATACCTTCTACCCACCTGATCCAAAGGTTCAACAATCCCATACCGATGTGTCTCATCATCTGGAACAGACTGCACTCCAATAACTGACGAATGCGTTTCTTCATATACATTAATAAGCTGTTTCAAGCATGGAGTCTCACTTTGAACAATATCATCTCCAAGAAGAACCGCAAACGGCTCATCCCCTATAAAGTTACGAGCACACCAAACGGCATGTCCAAGCCCCTTTGGTTCCTTCTGACGAATATAATGAATATCCGCAAGATTAGTAGCATAACGTACTTTTTCAAGTAGATCTAACTTTCCCTTTTCCAATAGATTTTGCTCTAATTCATGTGCAATATCAAAATGGTCTTCAATTGCCCGCTTCCCTTTACCAGTAACAATAATAATATCTTCGATCCCTGAAGCCACTGCTTCTTCGACAATATATTGAATCGTTGGCTTATCAATAATCGGCAACATTTCCTTAGGCATTGCCTTTGTTGCAGGTAGGAATCTTGTTCCAAGTCCAGCAGCCGGAATAATCGCCTTCCGTACTCGTTTCATACTCACTCCACCTTTTTATTATTTTTTTGTAAAAAACAGGGGGTTACAGTTCCATACTCCATTCATTCACCCATATAATCATTCTTCTACCCAGTTAGTTTAAGCATATGTTCACTACATTTATTTTAACATAGATAGCCAAAAACAAAGCTCCACAGGAACGTTTCTCATGGTATACATTTGGTTAGTCCCATTCCATTGAAAAAGGGTCAGGTCCCACTACAATAACGCTTAACGTAGTGGGGGCCTGACCCTTAATGAAGGGTATCTTCAAATATATTTAATCATTGCCCCCAGCTAATAATAGATTCACTGTAATAGAAAGCATATCTCTTAAAGCTCCGAAATATATGTGAGAAAGATTAATTGTAAATACTATTTAGAAAATTAAATTTTTTACAATCCATTCTTACATACATGTTCAAAACCGCTTGTTTATCCAGAAAGCGCAAAAAACGGTCGGCATACGATTTAATCCAAATTCAGAAAAAATGTCGACATCTGTCTTGTTTGAAGTGATTATGTAAGTTAAATAAGCTAGATGAATTCTGAATTCTTTGTTAAATTAGAGCTATCTAGTAAAACAGGGGGAGATGAAGTGAAAATAGTATTTATCGTAACTGGTATTATTTTGGCTGTTTTAATAGGCGTAAAATACGGAGGATATAAACCGGTCGACAATGAAGCCGAATCTGGAAAAAAACAAGAGAAAGTAGAAGCGAAAGCTGTTCAAGATACGGTCAATAATGAGAAAAAGGAAATAGACAAGCAGCAGACAGCCAAAATTGGCGGAGTTCAATATGATATTGGGATTGATGACAGTAGTTCACAAGATGCGGTGATCGAAGTGATGCATAAGATGACACATCAAAAAGTGAAAGCGAAAGAAAAATGGGGAGCCATTCCTATGATTCCCGATACGATTAATCAAGTCTATGATATTGTGGAGAACAGTGAGTTCGAACAAAAAGATGATTTGCTAGCCATTTTAGATAAATGGAAAAAAGGCACCTTTTCTGAAGTAGATGATGACCACAACTATTTCTGGACATACCAAGGCGGGACGATCGGTAAAGCTTATGGAATTATGAGCAAATCAGAAGAAGAAACTTTCATCCTGAATAACTTCGAAGAAGATATTGTACGTGAAGTAAGCTCCCAGCACTAATGGGGGCTTCAATATTCAGTTACAACTTCATTCTGTTATTTCTAGTTCTCTAAAAACCTATCAATCTTCGACAAAATCTGGAGAGTGACAGGCATGGAAATTTAATTTCTTGCTATTAAGCTATTGCTTCTAAATTCGCCCATAAAATGGTTAAATTCGCCCATTAAAGCCCAAAATCCGCCCATAAATCTCGAAGATTCGCTCATAAAACTCAAAAATTCGCCCATTAAAGGGTCAAGTCGTTTAATAAATCATAAATGCGCAACTATTGAAGTGTAATTTTACACAAAATATCATTTAAACGAGCTCCCTCATGAGTAATCCCCACAAAATTCAGATCCTTATTACGTAACTATTAATTCTTATTACATATTTTCCGGCTTTTATTTGCGGATTCACTGCTTTTATTTGCGGATCGTCTACGAAATCTCGAAAACTCTATTAAAATGCCCTGGGAGACGCTATCCTCTCCAGGGCATTTTTCAATTTATTTAAAATTCTCTTCTCCCTCCCCTGTCCTTTTTACCGACTTTTTTCTATATAGATGGTGAAAGGTGGTGAGAGACAATGGCACTAGCGTTATTAGAAGTAACGAAGCTTCGCATCGTATTTGAAGCGGGCATGGATGACGAGGGAAATCCTATCCTCAAAGCGAAAACGTTTAGCAATGTCACCAAGGCAGCTACTGCGGATCAATTATCGCAAGCGGCACTAGCAGTTGCAGTTCTATGCAATGACACGCTAAACAAAGTGGAGCGGAATGATAGCATCGCAATTCTAGGTTAATAGTCTAACAAAATAATAAAGTGATGGGAGGTGAAATAAATGGCAAAAACATTGGAATTGCAATTTGCCACGGAGTTTGGAAAGACGGCGAGCCTTTCCGTTGATAACCCAAAAGAGCCGATTGACGAAGAAGTCGTAAAATTATCGATGGCGCAGATTATTGCATCTGAAGTTTTCACAACTAGCAGTGGCAAGTTTGTAGCTGCAAAAGGAGCAAGAGTGATCGACCGCAATGTGACGGATTACGTGATTGCCTAATAAAAGTGAGAGGCCGGATTCATTATGAACCCAGCCTCTTTTTATAAATAGTGGAAGGAGGAGAGAAAAGTAGAACAGTTGATTCCAATTATCAGCCAGGTGGGATTCCCCATCGTTGTGACGCTTTATTTGCTTTACCGAATTGAAGCAAAGCTTGATTTGGTCGTCCAATCGATACAGACACTTCCTGAGCGGATGAGGGAGCAAATATAAAAAAAAGAAACCACCTTGCCTCTACTATCAGGCAGATCCAAGGTGGTTTCTTGTCTTTATTCTTTCATTTTCCACAATCTAAAAACCTACCAATCTTCGACAAAATCCGGGGCGTGACAGGCACTAAATTTAATCAATTTGAATCACTTCCTTGGTGAATCTTAATTGTTATATAATCGGCAGGTTTAGGCCGCCACGTCTCTACGTGTAAAAAGGAGCCAGGAAATCAGATTGAACACGAGGAAATAGACAGCGAGCACTCCGATGGAAAAGGACAATGTCATTCCCTCTTGGAAAGGACGTCCGGTCAGGTACTGGGTGAGATCGGTGTTGGCGAACAACAGGTACTTGCTCCAATCGAACCGCTGCAGTGCCTCCAGAACAATATTACCCGCAAACAAGGCGCCGATGGAAAACCCGATAGCCATCGCGCTGCTTTGGAAGGCGGACGAGATCATAAAGCCCATGGTTACGTACATGACCGTGGATACACCGCCCAGCATATACGTTTTCCACAGATTGAGGACCATATTCCTTTCGACGATTTGCCCTTCCGCATTCATGCTGATCAACGGTAGATCCATGTATCCAAAGCCGTATAAAATTCCGTTGACCGCGACGGATAGGACAAACAGAGTGAGTAACAACAGCATGCTAAACAACAGAAAAGAGATATACTTGGACACGAGGATCTTGACCCGATTGGCTGGACGGATGAGCAGCAGCTTGATGGTGCCGGATGAAAATTCGCCCGCCAGACTGTCTCCCGCAATGATGATGGTGAAAATGGTAATCACGATCATCAGATTGGCCGAACCGTTCACACCATCCCACATCGTGCCGTCCGTCGAGCGAATATTCTGCTCCAAGTGATAGTCGTTGACGGCAATCTGCTCCAGGTAGAACATTCGATCCTCTTCATCCAGCTTGGGCTGCTTCAGAATTTCGCTCCATTGCTGCTTCTCCTGCAGCAGTTCTGCCCGCCAGCCTTCCCCTTGCGCCTTTTTTCCATCGGAATGCCATTCAATGATGTTGACAAAAAGCACAAACGCAGCCATAAGTCCGACCAGAATCCACGTTCGCACCCGTCGGTAAATCTTCATATTTTCATTGAGTACTAGATTAACCAATTTGTCCACCCCCCGTTATTTCCAAGAATCGATCTTCTAGAGACTGGGAAACCATTTGCACGCCATAGATACGAATATGGTTCTGCATCAGCCCTGCAAGAATGTCCGGGATGTGTTCCCGCTCGGTGGTGACCTCGATGATCCCCTTCTGAGCGAGCTTGACCTCCTGAACCCCATCCATCTGCCTCATGGTCACCAATGCCTGTTCCGCTGGCTGTGCTTGGATTAGATACGTTTGAGCTTGATCGTTCCCTTGGGTAAAATGCTGAACCGGCATCACATGGACTAGCTTGCCCTGCTGGAGGATGGCGACCCGGTCGCACATGAGCTCCATCTCGGACAACAGATGGCTGGAGACGATAACGGTGATTCCTTCCGTACGGGTCAAATGCCGCAAATAATCGCGCAGTTCGCGAATCCCCGCCGGGTCAAGACCGTTCGTCGGTTCATCGAGAATCAGCAGGGACGGCCGATTCAGCAGTGCCTGAGCGACTCCCAGACGCTGGCGCATGCCGAGCGAGTACTTTTTGACTTTGTCATGGATGCGGTTTTCCAGCTTGACCAGCGACACCACTTCGTCAATCCGTTCCTTAGTTACCCCAGGCACCATGCGGGCGTAGTGAACGAGGTTATGGTACCCGCTCAGATACTTGTACATTTCTGGACTTTCCACGATGGCGCCAACGTGCCGGATCGCTTGCTCGAATTCGGTTTTGATATTTTTCCCCTTAATCAGTATCTGTCCCTTAGTGATCGACATCAGTCCGACGATCATCCGGATTGTGGTTGTTTTACCAGCCCCGTAAAGAATAATTGAATAAAATGTTTAGATTAGGGGATTCTAAGAACACTATTCAGATAACAAAAGGAGACTTCATATGGTAAAACTCGTTTTATGGTCTTTCTTTTTAATACCTTGGATTTCCTTATTCTTTTTAAATAATTTAAATAAATCTGCTCTTCGTAGATTTATGCCTGTTGCCTTGTTTGCAACTGTGATAAACACAATAATGTATCAAGTTGCTTGGACATATGACTGGTGGAAGTACAAAGAAACTCTATTTGCATGGGATAAAGTAGCCCAAATACATACTGTATATGGAGTTTTTCTAATTGGAACTATTTGGATATTTTATCTTACGTTTGATAAGTTTTGGGTTTATTTAATTGTTAATTTGATTGTAGATTGTATCTATTCGTTTGGTTTTAGAACTTTATGGAAAAAACTCAAAATTACAACTGCTGGAGGAAACTTATCGCCACTTGAAGGGATTTTAATAATGACAATAATAGCTATTATTCTTTATGGTTATCAAAAGTGGCAAGAAGGACAAATTGGTGGAGAAAATAAAATTAGAGAGGAATGAACGTACTCCCAGGTTAAAACGTAAAAAGCTAAATTATGTACCTGATGACTATATAAACAACCTCACCCTTTACGGGCCTGAGGATGTTTATATGGTCATTTTTATATGATTATTTTACGTTTCACGTAAGATAGGAAGGGTACAACAACGGAAGGAGCCACCAGATTTAATAATTTCTGTGATATCCACTTCAATCACTTGAAAACCTCGGTTACGAAGCTGCTTGTTTACCTTCTCGTTGACCGGCAGACTTAATACCCGTTTGTTCCCGATACTCAATACATTTGTACCCAATTGAAATTGTTCTTCTTCCGAAACTTCAATTAATTCATAGCGTGAAGCAAAAAGCTCGATGTCCTTTTTCGTTAAGGCATTGGGGTAAATAAGGGCCACATCCGGAGAAACGACATTAAATATACAATCCAGATGCAGGTATTTTGCTTTAAAATGGATGGGAATGACATTGAATTGATTCAAAAGACGCTGTAATTGATCAGCAGCTTTTTGGTCCGTTCGATTGCTGAGCCCCACGTAAATTCTTTCCCGATCAATCACAACATCTCCGCCCTCAATTCGTTCCTCGGCTAAATTATAATAAGAGATTTCTTCATCCTCCAGCCATTGTTTTAAAACGTTTTCCTCCCCTGCGCGAACATCCGTTGCCATATTAGCAACAAAGATTGTTTCCCCTAGAGTAAAACCAATATCCCGGGTAAAGACCTGTTCAGGATATTTTTTATGATAAGGCAATAAAATAACTTCGATGCCATTCTGCTTTAGCGTTTTGACAAAATTACTGTGCTGCTCAAGCGCACGTTCAATATGGATACCTTCATTCTTAAAATGCTCTTGCGTTTCATTAATTACTTCGCGGATCGTCATATATTGAGGCTGACAAAGGATTACTCGTTTTAATACATCGTATTCACTCATACAAAAAGTCTTGTTGTTTATCTTTGGGATTTCTGCCATTTTGCTTCCCTCCGGAATTCTCTTTTTAAAATAGGTTTTCCTAATCTTAAGTTAATATTTACAAACAGAGACAATAGGAAATCTCTTTGCATCATAGGGTCTTTAATGAGGGAATTATCAGAGGATAAAATTACCAAAATGTGCATATTTTTGTTTTTTTAAAACATAATAAAAAAACAATGTTGGTACATTAGGAGATTGTTGTAGATGCGTAGTAAGTGGAGAAAGCCTAAAAAAATTCAATCATTATTTCAAAATCAAACATCTACTGACTCTAAAGAAAATAAAGCTCCATCACCAAAACCAGAAGATGTTCTATTAGATGATTTGAATGAAAATATTACTAATCTAAATTCCATTTATGAGAATTGTCCCGATGTTATTTTTCACTCCTTCTTAATAGGAGGAAAAGAGAAAGCAGTGTTAATTTACATTGAAGGCTTAACGGATGCAGAAGGGATTAACGATACGATCCTTTCCCCACTTTTGAAGGAATCTGGAGTGCAAAATTCTGAAAATACTTCCTCTAATCTGAAACAAAAGATTTCTAACTCTAATATTAGTACAGTAGAAACATATACAGATGTGATTGATCAAATTTCATCAGGAAACCCTGTCATTCTTATAGACCAAAAAGGTGAGGGATTTTCTGTCGGTTTAGCAAAATGGGAAAAAAGGGCAATTGAGGAACCATCTGCTGAATCAGTAATACGGGGACCGCGCGAAGGATTCATCGAATCCATAGGGGTTAATATTGCTCTCCTTCGACGTAAAATCAAAAGTCCAAAGTTTAAAATAAAAAAAATGACAATAGGTAGATTAACCAAAACAAGTGTAGCAGTTGCTTATATCGATGAAGTAGTAGATCAGAATCTCATCACGGAGGTTGAAAATCGCCTAAATCGAATTGATGTGGATGGGATATTGGAAAGCGAGTATATTGAGGAATTTATTGAGGATAATCCGTATTCTCCTTTTCCCCAAGTATTAAATTCGGAACGGGTGGATGTTATTTCATCCTATTTATTGGAAGGACATGTTGCGATTATAACAGATGGCACTCCTTTTGTACTGGTTGCTCCAACCACGTTCTATTCTCTGATGCAAGCTTCAGAAGATTATTATCAACGTCCAATTATAAGTACATTTATCCGCTGGCTTCGTTTTTTATTTATCGTCATTTCGCTTTTGCTCCCTTCTTTATATGTAGCCGTTTTATCGTATCATCATGAAATGGTTCCAACTGCACTTTTAATCAGTATGGCAGCGTCCCGTGAACCCATCCCATTTCCCGCCTTAATCGAAGCAATTTCGATGGAGATTATGTTTGAGATTTTAAGAGAAGCTGGAATTCGCTTGCCCAAACAGATGGGGGCAGCTGTAAGTATTGTCGGAGCACTAGTGATTGGACAGGCAGCAGTTGAAGCAGGAATTGTTTCTGCCCCTATGGTAATGGTTGTTGCTGTAACAGGAATCGCTTCGTTTGGCATCCCTAGATATAATGCTGGAATGGCTCTTAGATTGCTGCGCTTTCCCATGCTTATCCTAGCAGGAACGTTAGGATTATTGGGAATTATGCTGGGGGTCATTATGATTGTTACCCACTTATGCACATTACGTTCTTTTGGGGTACCGTATTTGTCTCCCATTGCACCGATGAAAGGAAGCGAAATGAAAGATGTATTTTTTAGACTTCCAAGGTGGGCTTATTCTTCCCGCCCTCATTTGACAGGGGATTATAACAAGTACCGTCAAGCTCCTGATCAAAAACCAGGTCCAACTCATGGGGGTGAATAAATGATTGAAAAAGGGAAAATTTCATCTTTTCAACTGGCCATCATGATGCATCCTACCATCTTGGCTACCGCTCTACTGATCCTTCCTTCGATTACAGCAGCCAAAGCAGAGCGTGATATGTGGATATCCCCTGTTTGGGGTTCCTTCTTTGGTTTTTTGGCTGTATGGATTGCTTATGAATTACATAAACACTATCCAAGAGAAACGATTATTGAATATAGTAAACGTATTATTGGAAATATCCCTGGAAAGATCATTGGTTTTTTATATCTATTTTTATACTTACATATAAATGGCATTGTGATAAGAGAATATGGAGAGTTTATCTCGGGTAACTTTTTGTTTCAGACCCCTCAGATGGTCATTTTAGGAAGTATGACACTCGTTTGCGCTTTTGCTGTCCGCGGCGGATTAGAAACGATTGCTAGAGCGGCGCAGCATTTTGTCCCTATTGTGATATTACTCTGGTTGACGCTTGTCCTTTTCCTAATCAAGGATTTGGATTTAACCAATATGCTCCCTATACTGGAAAAAGGTCTCAAGCCTTCCTTTTTAGGAGCAGCCTCCCCAGCATCCTGGTTTAGCGAATATATTCTTATCGCCTTTTTTCTACCTTATTTATCGGATCAGAGAAAAGGATTATTATGGGGAAACCTTTCCGTACTCAGCGTAGTATTTATTATGGTTCTAACCAATTTGACAGCCCTTTGTATATTTGGTGAAATAACTGCCGATTTAAGTTATCCGGTAATGAATGCAGGAAAATACGTTAGTATAGCGAAATTTTTTCAACACTTGGAATCGATTGTAATGGCACTATGGGTATTAGGAACTTTTATAAAAATTTCTGTATTTTATTATGCTTTGGCACTAGGCACCGCTCAATGGCTAAAGCTTTCCAATTACAAACCCATTGTATTTCCACTTGGCTTCCTTTTAATTTTATTCGCTCGGTGGTCTGCCCCTAATCTGACAGAATTAAAGAGTTTTCTTGGAACTACTAGTGTCTTTTACTTGCTATCGCTGCAAATACTCCTTCCTGCCCTTTTGTTATTCATTACTCTAGTACGTAAAAGAGTGGAACAAAGGAAGGGATTGAAAGATGAACTCAAGGGTTAATCAAACGATTTGTAAAACCTTCGTGATGGTATTGATGTGGCATACACTTTTTTTCCTTACCGGATGTTGGGATCGCCGTGAAGTTAATGATGTGGCGATTGTCCTAAGCACAGGAATTGATTACTATAATGAAAATGAAATTGAGCTTTCCGTAGAAATAGTTATACCAGAGACTATGAGTGCGGCAATAAAGGAAGGTGGAGGAGCTCCAGGTTCACGAACATCGTTTGTTGAATCTGCAACTGGTGAGACAATGGCTGCAGCTAGATCGAAGCTGCAGCAAAAAATTGCTCGCCACTTGTTTTGGGGGCATGGTTCCGCAACCGTAGTTGGAGAAGAACTAGCGGAAAAAGGAATCCGAGAGCATATGGACTTCTTTTCACGATTACCAGAAGCTCGATTAAGAAACAATGTTTTCGTATGTGAAGGAATGGCTAAGGATCTTATTTCAAGCCTGCCCCATTTAGAAAAAAGTTCCTCAGAGACCCTTACTGAATTAGCCCAGTTTCAGATAGGAATGGATATTACGATGAGTGAACTGCTGCAAATGTTTGCAAGTGAAACAGGTGGAGCGGCATTGCCTATGGTTACAAGTATTTCCTCCAAAAAGGATGAAGGAAAAATGAAGGATAAAACGCAATTGATGCTAAGTGGTACCGCCGTGTTTAAAGGAGATAAAATGATTGGGACCTTAGATGATTCAGTCACAAGGGGATTATTATGGGTAAGAAATGAAATTAAATCTGCGACCATCACGGTTGATGTAGAAGAGGGGGAAGGCAAGGTCACAGGTGAAATGATTCGTTCCTATACGAAGCTGATTCCGCGAATTGAAAATGAAACATGGAAAATAACGATTAATTGCAAAGTAGAGGATGATGTGATTCAAAATGCCAGCACCTTAGACTTAAGAAATCCTGAAAGTATGAGGATGCTTGAAAGGAAAATTGAAGAAAGGATAGAAGGAAGAATAAAGGAAGCGGTTGAAGAGGTACAACAAGAAATGAGAGTAGACATCTTTAACTTTCATAGAAGTTTTCAGCGTAAATACACGAAAGAGTGGCAATCAGCTAAAGTAAATTGGGATGAAATTTTTCCAACTGTTGAAATAGAGTATGATATTGATGTTAAAATTCTACGACCAGGCCTTTCTACTGATCCACCTGCAGTACCGAAAAGTGAGGTGGAAGATATATGAAATGGGCGATTGTTTTTGCGTTTACAATCGTTTTAGCTCTCATGTTTTTATACGAGTGGCCAAAAATAAAGTCAAAGGAAAAAAAAGAGAAAATTGTTTTTGTATGCCTGCTGGCAATGGGGTGGGTTCTTAGTTTCATTCTTCTCTATTACCCAGATACGCCCGGACCTTCCGATTTGGTAGATAGCATCTACAAGCCATTGGGGAAATTACTTGAATAGGCACAACAAAAGGAGAAGAGAAATTGTCTGATGATGATTTCTCTTCTCCTTTTGTTGTTTGTTTTGTTATTTAAAAAGATAAATTATTTTTATTATTATTTGTTATAAGGGGATGATTAATGCCCTATTCAAATGATATAGGAGATAGAAATCTTCCAAACCACTTTTGTCACTAATCGACAGCATTTCGACTAAATTCTATATAGGCTATACTATTCAAACGTTTGGTTAAAACAGCTACAAGTACTGATTAATAAGAACCTTCTCTGCCAAACAAGTATGAAAATTGTCGAAAACTGGAAGTGTATTTCGCAGGAAATAACCCAACATTCCACAAAATCAGATAGGTTTCTATTAAACTTACATAATTCTATTAATTGCCTGTCTTTTCCCTACTACACAAACGTTTAATTAATAGTGGCCTCAGCACGCACCACTCCTGGCTTTATCCCCTCTAACATCTGAAAAGCTTGTCGAGAGATGTCTTCACCAATCCTAGTTATAGGCAACAGCACTTTAAAAATTTCTTCTTCCTCCCCTGTCCTTTTTACCGACCTTTTCCTATATAAAAGGAGAAAGGTGGTGAGAGACAATGGCACAAGCATTACTAGAAGTAACGAAGCTTCGCATCGTATTTGAAGCGGGCATGGATGACGAGGGAAATCCCATCCTCAAAGCGAAAACGTTTAGCAATGTCACCAAGGCAGCTACTGCGGATCAATTATCGCAAGCTGCACTAGCAGTTGCAGTTCTATGCAATGACACGCTAAACAAAGTGGAGCGGAATGATAGCATCGCAATTCTAGGTTAATAGTCTAGTAAAAAAGAAGGGATAGGAGGTGAAAGAAATGGCAAAAACATTGGAATTGCAATTTACCACGGAGTTTGGAAAAACGGCGAGCCTTTCCGTTGATAACCCAAAAGAGCCAATCGATGAAGAAGTTGTAAAATTATCGATGGCGCAGATTATTGCATCTGAAGTTTTCACAACTAGCAGCGGGAAGTTTGTTGCTGCAAAAGGAGCAAGAGTGATCGACCGCAATGTGACGGATTACGTAATTGCCTAATAAGGAAAAGAGGCTGGATTCATGATGAACCAGCCTCTTTTTATCAATAATGGAAGGAGAGGAGAAAAGTGGAGCAGTTGATTCCAATTATCAGCCAAGTGGGCTTCCCCATCGTTGTGACTCTTTATTTGCTTTACCGAATTGAAGCAAAGCTTGATTTAGTCGTCCAGTCGATACAGACACTTCCTGAGCGGATGAGGGAGCGAACATAAAAAAGAGAAACCACCTAGGATCAATTATCAAGAAGATCCTAGGTGGTTTTTTTGTCTTTAGCAATTTCCACAGGCATGCTAATTTAAGAGGCGACTTTTCCCAATTGATCTATTGGTTCTTTTACACGTTCAACTTTGCCAACTAAGAAGATATAAGACAATGCTCCCGTTAGGGTTACACACGCAATGAAGGTTAGTGCAGGGGCAAAGTTACCGCCTTTAACCAAGAATCCAATAACGATGGGAATAATGATAGAGGCCGTACCACCGATGAAGTTAAATACCCCTCCAGCTATACCAATTAATCGTTTAGGAGCCAAAAGCGAAACGAATACCCAAGTAATCGAGGCGAAACCGTTACCAAAAAAGGCAATAGACATAAACATCACGATTAATCCAGGACTATCAACATAATTCGCACCGATAATTGAGGTTGATAATAATAAACCAGTGATAATTGGTGCTTTTCTTGCTTTATCTTTCGAAACACCCTTTTTCACAAGGAAATCAGAAAGAAAACCGGCTGATAAAACACCCACGAACGCAGCGAGAAACGGCAATGACGATAAAAATCCTGTTTTAATAAAACTTAATCCTCTATATTCCACTAGATAGGTAGGGAACCATGTCAAAAAGAACCAAAGCGTGGAGTTCACTGCAAATTGTCCAATAAAAATGCCCCACAATTTTCTACTACTCAAAATTAAACGGAAATCCTTTGCTCCAATTTTAACCTTTTCTCCCTTTTCGGACCCTTCAATAAATCCGTCTCCTTCGCGGATATAATCAAGTTCCGCTTGATTGACCTTTTTACTTTTATTTGGATCGCGATAGAAAATATACCAAAGGACTGACCAAGCAAGACCAACGATACCGGCAATGATGAACAATCCCCGCCAGCCAAAGGATTGCTGTAGGAAAATAAGGGTTGGTGTTAAAAAGGCTAGTCCAATAAATTGACCTGAAGTGTAAATGGAAATCGCTCTAGCTCGTTCATTTTCTGGAAACCAACTAGCTGCTACCTTACTGTTAGTTGGAAAAGCAGGGGCTTCAAACACACCCAAACCTACACGTAATAAAAACAACCCAGAGAAACCGCTTGCAAACCCTTGCAATAAAGTCATAATAGAAAATCCTGCAATACCAATGGCGTGCGTACTTCGGTTTCCTAACTTATCTAAAACCCAGCCGCCAGGAATTTGCAAGGCACAATAGGTCCAGCCAAAAGCAGAGAAAATTAAGCCCATTGTAACCGAGTCTATTCCTAATTCCTTTGTTATAAAAGGAGCTGCGATGGAGATGTTGCTTCGGTCCATATAGTTGACAATTACGGTAAAGAACAACATAAACACAACAGCATAACGAACCTTCGTCGCTTTATTATTCATTTTTCTCATCCCCTTGTATGTAATTTTTTTCATCCTTTTAACGTTCAATCAATCCATCTTTCGACATGCGCTTAGAGGACTTACCTTTGCCTTATTACCCCTGTGTTCAAAGGTAAGCCCAAGCACATTTCACCATTTCAAAAAAGGATTACCACTCTGCTACACTGCCATCACGATGGCGCCAAACTGGATTTTGCCATTGGTGACCTTCTTTTGCCATTTTACGAACAAACTCTTCATTCACTTCAATACCAAGACCTGGTCCTTGTGGAATTTTCACATAACCGTTTTCATAATCAAAAACAGTTGGATCCTTTAGATAGTCTAATAAATCACTGCCCTGGTTATAGTGAATTCCCAAGCTTTGTTCTTGGATAAACGCATTATGTGCAGTGGCATCTACTTGTAAGCACGCAGCTAAAGCGATCGGTCCTAATGGGCAATGCGGAGCAGCGGCAACATCATATGCCTCAGCCATGCTAATAATTTTTTTACATTCGGTAATACCGCCTGCATGGGATAAGTCAGGTTGGATAATATCAACGTATCCACCTTGTAATAACGGTTTAAAATCCCATCTTGAGAACATACGCTCACCCGTTGCAATCGGAATCGAAGTTAACGAAGCAATTTCCTTTAGTGCTTCGTTATTCTCTGGTAAGACGGGTTCTTCAATAAACATAGGATTAAACTCTTCAAGGGCTCTAGCCAATACTTTTGCCATTGGTTTATGTACACGGCCATGAAAATCAATACCAATTCCAATATTTCTTCCAACAGCCTCACGAACAGCAGCCACGTTTTCTAGTACTCTATCAATCTTGTCATAGGAATCAATGTATTGTAATTCTTCGGTTCCATTCATTTTAACCGCTTGAAACCCTCGTTCTACACATTCCTTCGCAGCCCGGGCTGTATCACTTGGGCGATCTCCGCCAATCCATGAATACACCTTGATCGAATCGCGGCAGGCTCCTCCTAGTAACTGGTAAACTGGTGCATTGAAATATTTACCTTTAATATCCCAGAGAGCTTGGTCAATACCAGCAATCGCACTCATTAAAATAGCGCCGCCTCGGTAAAAGGCACCTCGGTACATAACATTCCAATGATCTTCAATTCTTAAAGGATCTTTACCTACTAAATAAGTCATCATTTCATCAACTGCAGCTTTTACGGTTGCCGCTTTACCTTCGATGACCGGCTCTCCCCAACCAACAATACCTTCATCTGTCTCAATTTTTAAGAATAACCAGCGTGGTTGGACTGTGAATAATTCATAACCTGTTATTTTCATAATGAACACTCTCCATTTAATAGTAGTATTAGTTTTTGGCTGCTAATGTAAATTGCTTTGCTTTTTCCGTTAAACGCACTAAATACTCCTCTGTTATTTCCTCTTTTGTATTCACAAGAGAACTACCAATTCCGAGTCCTGCAGCACCGGCAGCAAGATAGTCCTTGATATTATTTAAGCCCACACCGCCTGTAGGCAATAAAGGAATTTGCGGCAGTGGTCCCCCCATATCCTTGATAAACTTAGGGCCTAAAGTCGTTGCCGGAAAAACTTTAATAATATCTCCGCCTTGTTCATAACCCTCTAAAATTTCAGTCGGAGTGTAAGCGGCAGGAATACTCACCGCACCATATCTTTTGGTCATCCGAATTGTTTCAGGCTTCAACGTCGGAGATAGAATAAATTGGGCACCTGCAAGAAGGGCACTTCGAGCAGATTCTGGATCCAAAACCGTTCCTGCACCTACGGCCATTTCTTTACCAAATTTATCAGCGACCATCTCAATTGCAGATAGCGCTTTCGGGGAATTCATCGTGATTTCAACGACTCTTATCCCCCCTTCATATAAGGATCGAACAATATTTAATGTATCCTCAGGGTTTGCTCCGCGTATAATAGCGATTAATCTGTGATCTAAGATTTTTTGCAGTGTACTCATTAGACATTCCCTTCCTTCTTAAAAACTAACGATTGACTTCATCCTTTAAGTTTGATTGAGTAAATTGCTTCAATTCAATCCTGTCCGGTAGTCCTTCTATATCACCGTTTATGGTAGCAACCATAGCACCGATCACGCTGCCTCGTTTCACGGCCTCTCCAATAGATAGGCCATCGAGAAATCCAGAAAGTACTCCTGCAGCAAAACCATCTCCTGCTCCGACTGGATCGGCTACGTTTTTAACTGTAAAACTATCAATATATCCTTTTTCAGCTGCAGTAGAATAATAAGCCCCTTTTTCGCCAAGCTTGACGACAACGGTCTCTGCACCTAAAGCAAGTAAGGAACGAGCTGCCTTTTCACAATCCCTTGTACCAAACAAAAATTCACATTCACCAATCCCAGGTAAGACAATGTCTGATTTCCCTGCAATTTCTAAGATGGTTGCCCTTGCCTCGTCATCTTCCCACAGCTTCCTGCGAATATTCGGGTCAAACACAACCTTTACTCCGTTGTCATTCGCAATTTCAATCGCATGAAAGATAGATTCCCTGCAAGATGGACTAAGAGCCGGCGTAATCCCCGATATATATAAGAATTTCGCCTGAGCAATATACTCCTGATCAAGATCAGCAGGAGTGAGCTGACTCGCTGCTGAATTTTTTCGATAATAGTAAATATTAACCCGATCTTGATTGATAATTTCTTTAAAAAATACACCTGTTGGGGCATTCTCGTCTAAAGCTACTCGACTAATATCTACACCTTCTCCGCGAACGGCAGTTAAGATTTGAGCTCCAAATTCGTCTCTCCCTAACCGGCTAATCCACCCCGCCTTATGGCCAAGTTTAGCTAGCCCAATAAGCGTATTCGTTTCTGCACCAGCTATCTTCGAGGTAAATTGATTGGAATAACGCATTTTTCCAGGCGTATTGGGGGTTAGTAAAACCATCGTTTCCCCAATGCTTATAACATCCATGTACTCACCTTGTTTCTTATAAAATACATCCCATACTTTCAGATATTTTCTTTGATGTCCAAAGGACGCGCTCCACTACCTCTGCTTTTTGAGCTAGCATTCGTTCTTTTGGACCTGCCACACTAATAGCAGCTTGAATCCTTCGATCCGCACCAAAAATAGGAGCTGCCACACAATATAATCCTTCTTCATTTTCTTCATCATCAATGGTGTAGCCAATTAATGAATACTGATAAAGTTCCTTCTCTAGCTCTTCCCTGTTGGTGATGGTTTTCGCGGTGATCGGTACTAAGTCAACCCGATCTAAGATGCTTTTTCTTTCCTCATCTGCCATATTCGCTAAAAAGGTTTTACCTAACCCCGTACAATAAAGCGGTTTACTGTATCCCGTTTGAGCGGTTGTTCGAATCGATCGATTGCTGTTTATTTTAGTAAGATAGACCAGATCTTCCCCCGACAGCGTTGCCATAAATACCGTTTCCTGAACACTTTGCATTAATTTTTCAAGATATGGCTTCGCTTGAAGAGAAATATCTAAGTTCTCCATAGCCATGGTGCCAATGTGAACTAACTTTGCTCCAAGCTTATATTTCTTCATGTTGTCTAAACTTAAATACCCTTGTTTTAAAAGAGTGCCAATAAGGTTCGATGTGCTGCTCTGCGGAAATGAAAGTTTTTCACTAATCTCTTTAATCGATAACCCATCAGGATTATGGGCTAGTAATTCAAATACCTGGAGAACGCGTTCAGCCGATTTTACCGACATACTCTCCCTCCTTCTTCACAAATCACATATGTGATGTCAAATCCTATATGTGATTATTACAGACACATAATAGCACCACTCCATCCCTCCGTCAACCGGTTAATGCAACCGTTCACAAAAAATAATGACTCCACAGGTCGGTTTCATTTCGGGGACAATCGGGAGTTTTGCACACAAAAATGCAGCCATTCGACTAAATACCAAATGGGTTATACTAATCAAACGTTTGGTTGAAACAGCTGCAAGTACTGACCTATATGGGTTTTCCCAGCTAATGAAGAAAGAAGATTGTCGAGAACCGTTTGGAAATTTCGCAGGAAATAACACAACTTTCCACAAAATCATAGGGGGTTCACTAAAACTTACAACTTTCTATTAATTTCCCGCCATTTCCCCACTACACAAACGATTGGTTAAAACTCGCCTCAGTACCCACCATGACTGGACTTACCGCTTCAAATACCTGAAAAGAATGTCGATAGCTGTCTCCAACAATGCCTATTTTAAAAAGGATCCCTGTTGGGTAGCTGAATTAGGGTTTCTCCCAATTCAAATATGTGGCTTGTTACTGAATGTTCTCTAGTAAACCCAGTTAACAGAATCAATATAGAAGGTTATTAAAAATGAGGAATAACGAACTAACACCCTTGCCGGGGTTTAAAATCTGGCAATATCGAAGAATTAGAGCAGAATTCAAATGATTGGCTATCAGAAAAGAAATCACTGACTAAAATATTGTTTTATCACATGAAAAAAGAAAAAAATACGAGGTTAGAAAACTATTCTCCTAACTTGGAATGGGATGATTATACTTAGGATTTCGATTGGGATATACAAGGTAAAAATAGAGTTAATGAACATATTAAAACTTTTATGATTTATTAAAAAAAGGTCTATACATTTTTCCCTTTTTTGTTTATACTGTATTATAACAATAGAAATAATAACAAACTGTATTAATAAAGGGGAGATTTAAATGTTAATTAGTCCGGTTGAATTTTTCCGTAATTTGCCAAAAAAGAAATGCCCTGAATGCGGGCAGCATATGCAAGAGCAAGCAGAAAGTTATTTGATAGATTGTGACCGTTGTTTATCCAAAAAAGAAGAGTAAAGTTTGTTAACTCTCCAGCATTGCTGGGGGGTTTTTAATTTCATAACAATAAATTACCGTTTATGTGAGAACTGAGCTATTGAATTGAAGTAATAAAGACCTAGAGGAGCCACTACCCTTAATGGGGTACTTTTTTTTGTCCTCCCTGTCTTCTGTTTAATTAGTAAATATTACTCTCGTTTGTTGACGAAATTTTTCTCTTTTTATAAATTAAAAAATTGGTGGATCAACAATATGTTATATTGTGAAGGTTTGCACTTAAACTAACGGAACAGGTTAGTGGAAGAAGAAATAGTAATAATTGGGTTTATTGAGAGGAATATTAAAAAAGATTGTTATAGATGCGAGGGATATATGTATATCGGTCAGTTTTTAAATTAAAAGAGGAGGAGAGTAATGGACAGGTTTCAAAAAATAGAAAAGACCTATAACTACCTCCGAAAGTTGTGGTTCGATTACTGGACTCAAGATGTGGTTTTTACATATCAGTGGTGGTTTGAAATTTTTGTTGTTATTTTTCCATTGTTTTTATGGTGGAGATTTGTCGATAAAACTCGGTTAAAAGAAATAAGTCTGGTTGGGCTGATTACAGCAGGAATTGCTTTCATTTTGGACCAAATTGGTACATCTCTAGGTTTTTGGATATATCCATATACTTTAACGCCATTAGAAAGAGATGAGTTTACCCCTGCTGATTTATCTATTGTTCCCTTTATTTACTCGATGATTTATCAGAGATTTCCTACTTGGAAAAAATATATATTAGCAATTATAACCTATGCGTCTTTTGCTTCATATATAGGAGAAAATATCTTTCAATGGCTTGGGATATACAAAATCATTAAATGGAATCACTTATACTCTGTCCCTTTTTATATATTAATTGGAATATTTGTAAAAGTGGTTCTTCAAAAAGTTAATTCAATTGAGTCACATTCCAAAGGCAAAGAATAATTATTACTTCCTTCACTAACGGGTGCGATGCTTCAACAACGAAGGATCGCTTTTCTTCTTCAAGTAACGGGGCAGGTTAGTTCAATAAAAATAAACGCCCAAGGATTCCATTGGCGTTTATTTTATTGAAGACTCACTAATTTCTTTGATCTAGTGTTCCTAAGTTTCCTCGGCATCATATATAAATTGCAAAAGTGTATATCTCAAAAAAAATCCAATCAGTATTCCGATGGGTAAAGACAACATTGGTAGCCAAATTGGTCCGAGTAATATTCCTTTTACTTTAAATGTTGCTGAGTAAATAAGCCCTAATGTAACTAAATAAGCGGAAAACACAAACGGAAGAAACGCTAAGGATGCTTTTTTACCGTTTGCATCACTGTAAGCATCCCAAATCGCAAAAAAATAAAGACAAGGATAAAACATCAACCATTGGTAATTCGTTTGTCCAATGGCTTTTTCAATTTCCCCATTAAAACTCAGAATAATTACATCATTAAAGTTGGATTGGACATTAATCAATATTTCTAATCCAATGAAAAGTAATCCCTTAAAAAATTTCTTGTTCAGAATTTGAGCAAACCCAGGTAAAGCAATACTCCAAAGTATTTTTTCAAGCTCATCTTTTGTTATCATTGATATTCACTTCTATCACTTTTCTTTTACTATTCGTATTTATTTGGAGATGGGGTGGTTCTTCCATCCCTCCATCAAAATTTCCTCCAATTTTCTTCTTCGAATTTTTCAAGCAAATTTATTTTCCTTAATACAGTATTGAAATATTGTGAGCGTCAAGTAGAAATGAACAATTTTGCTGATTATTTTTGAACACTTTCTTCATTAAAGATCCTTTGTCTGTTTCTCATTCTGTGGCTATCTTCATTGAAGCTCACAATCTCTGCACGATGAATCAGACGGTCTAATATGGCTGTAGCTACACCCACATCCCCAAGCAATTCTGTCCACTCCTTCGGAGATCGGTTGGACGTAAGGATGATTGATGAATGGTTATATAAATCATTGACTAGCTGAAAGAAAAGGTTGGCTTCTCTTGGGTCCATAGCTGCGTACATTAAGTCGTCAATGATGACTAGATGAGAGTCCTTAATTCTTTTTATCCTAGTTTGTGATTTCCTCGTGATGTCCAGAGTTTTTAACGTGTGGACCAATTCTCCCATTGATATAAATGAAACCTTATAGCCCTTTTGTATAGCTTCAAGTCCTAGTCCAACTGCCAAGTGGGTCTTACCGACTCCTGGAGGCCCCAATAGGATTAGGTTAAAGAGCTGCTCCACCCATGCCAATTCCTTTAATTGATTAAATTCCTTTTGGCTCATCGATTCCTGTTCCTCTAAATTAAAATCATCCAAAGGGGCTATACATGGAAAAGAGGCAAGTTTAAGCCTTTTTTCCATGTTCTTTTCATCTCTTTTGTTTCGTTCGTACTCTACCAGATTATTTAAGAAAGAAAGGTAGCTAACTTGATCTTTCTCAGCTTTGGCCAGAATAGCGGGAAGCTCTTTTGAAGCTTCCGAGAGTCGGAGAGATACGAGGGCATCCTGAAGTTTCTGGATCTGTCTCATTTAACTCCCTCCATGATTGCGACATATTGATCAAATGGACGCTGCTTAGCTTCTTCGTTAAGTAACGGCAATTCCTCTATATCGGCAGATGTTGGTTTAGTTTCAGCGATAGCGTTTAGACTGTTCAAGTTAACTTGGCGCTGGCGTTTCAATAACTGGACCACATCCTGAAAATCGTTAGCGCTAAAAAGTTGTCTTTCCATACATAACGCAAGTGAATCATCAAGTACTTCGACAGAACTTACATCAATACACTTTTTTATGATACTCAACTGATCACGGAGATATCTTGGATATCTTTTTCGTAACTCCTGAAAATACATCTGGGCCATCTCACCGTTTGTAAAGTGGCTACCCACAGCCTCCATTAATTCATTAAGTCCTCTAGAGCGGTCACGCTGATGGGATGTATTACGAATCAGTTGACCTTTATCGGGGCTGATTGAATGACTTGCCAATACTTCTCCTGTCTCTTTGACATAAATGATTAGTTTATTTTCTTTATTTCTCATTATCTGAACTTCTGGGTGTTTCTGATAGGTGCCGAGAGGCACCGTATAACGGTTCGAAAGGAATAATACCGTGTTGTCCTTCCGTACACTTCTTGTTATACTATTATTACTATTATGATTTAATAGGCTGACCTGCCTCATGTGTTGCTTTTCCAGGAGAAACACATCGGCGGGTCTTCTTTTTGTCCCATTGTGGATTTTACCGTTTCCTGTTCTGCCCAGCCAGTGCTGGCACTGCTCATTCCAGGAATCAATATTGTTAAAAACTCTATGTAGTACAAAGTTTTTCTTGATGAACCCCACGGCGTTCTCGACCCTTCCTTTGCTTTCAGGATCTGCCTTCCGGCATAAAACCACCTTAAACTTTACTTCGTTGACAAACTGCTGAAATTCCTCAGTCAGTAGGAGATCGCCTTCATTTTCGGAGACCACCAACAAACGATCCTGATCATATAGAATTTCCTTAGAGACTCCACCAAAAGCAACAAACGCTTTTTTATGGGCTTCAACTACATCCTTGGTAGTAAAGGGACGATTTTGAAACCAAACATATTTGTATCTCGAGTGAGCAAGCACAAATACGATAAACATGAGTTTGACCGGCTTTCCAACTTTATTTCTTACGGTGACAAATCCAAAGTCAGCCTGTATTTGTTCACCCATTGGAGGATCAGGTATTGCCTCATAGTTTCGTTTCTGAGCCTCTTTAGGGATAGAAAACTCCTCTCGAAGTTCCTTCACATAATTCCGTACGGTACTTTCACCAACTTTGAAGGTGGGGAATTTATCTTTCAGCCAATCATTTACCTGTGCTGCGGAAATGTCCGGGTATTCCCTTAGCCATTTCAAGATCAATTCTTTATGTATATCTAATTTTCTTCGTTCTGATCATAGTTGATGCCGTCCATTCTGCCATTTCATCTGGTGACTTCTTAAGGTACTTATATACTGTATTTCTTGATAGCTCTAACTTTCTCGCGATAGCTGAAACGCTGTAGCGCTGATTAACCAGTCCTCTAATCTGTATGTACATTTCAAACTTATCCACCTTCCAAATCCTCCTGCCTTTATCTTAGAACCTAAAAATCTATGATAAAGGCAATAGGTATTCTAGTAAATAAGTGTTCATATTTATTTGGCGTAAACTGTTCACTTTATTCTAGCAGTCACAAATATTCTAGCTAAAGGAAAAAATATTATTTTCTATAATTCAATTAACGAGGTAAAGTAGGTAAATTTTTAGGATATTGTATTATTTGTAGAGCAAAATAAAGAAGAAAAAATATAGGAGGAATTCCAGTATGCCTGAGAAACCTGCAATAACGTCATCCGAACTTGGAGTTCTATGGATTACATACCAAGAGAAAACGATGATTTTGCGAATGCTAGAATACTTTATTGAAAAAGCTGATGACAAAAAAGCCAAAAAAATCATGACTGATTTATACAATGAAATAGACATTTATGTTGGCAAAATAACACATATTTTTAAAAGTGAAGGGGCTGCAATCCCAGTCGGATTTTCTTCTCAAGATGTCAATAAAGATGTTCCAAAGCTATATGAGAATGGTTTTGATATCCTGTTTGTACGGTTACTACAAGAAATTAGTATGGGGTTGCATACTCTAAATATAAACATGGCTTATCGTGAAGACATTATCATGCTTTTTAAGGAGCTTACCGCCATTACCCAAGAGTATTATAATTCTTGCACACAATATTTGATTGAAATAGGAATGATTGCTCGCTCTCCTTATGTTTCTATGCCCAACTCGACTGAGTTTGTAAAAGACAAAGACTATTTGGCTGGAATGAATCCATTTACTAAACTTGGTAAAAAACGAACATTAAACACGATAGAAGTTGCTTATATTTATCATGGCATTGAATCAAATGTTACTGGTTTACAAATGATTATTGGTTTTGCTCAATGTGCAAATAGTACAGAAGTAAAGAAATTTTTTGCAAAAGGAGCAGAACTCTCCAAAAGTGTTATTAAAGAAATGAGTGAAACATTTCTCGAAGATGGTATTCAAATACCTGCTACTTCGGGCGGAAATGCAACACGTTCAACAGTTGCTCCGTTTTCTGATAAGCTCATGATGTATTGTACCAGTATGTTTTGCAGTTTTTCTATGGGGGGCAATGCTGTAGGAACTGCTTTTAGTTTACGGAATGACTTGGCAGCAAAAAATACTGCTTTTACTAAAGATATTTTCGAATATGCCCATGAAGGTGCAAAGATTATGATTAATAACGGATGGATGGAAGAACCGCCTCAAATGGTAGAACGAAAAGAAATAATTAAAAAATAAAAAGTTATGGAAAAGTCACGAATTGCTCATGACCTTCATGCAAATAGTTAATAAGAACAAGCATTAGGTAGTGCGTATTGCAAATAACATCTGAGTTTCTTCTTCAACTAAAGGGTGCGATGCTCTGACAAGGCATCGCCTATTTTGGTTTGATTAACGAAGCAGATTGTGAAGTGTTGTACTTAAAGTAACGGGTGCGTTAGTAGAAGAAGCTTTGAAATAAAACTTTGAAGTAGCTCGGTTCAAAATAGGATTGGGCTATTTATTTTCACAATCAAAAAGCACCGCAAATGCGGTGCCATACACCAGATAGATACAAATGAAACAAACTTCGCCCATTTCCCTCAAGTTTCCCTTTCAATCAATCGTTTGATTAGAATGGCTGCACTCCTTGATAAATATGAATCAGCCTTCCCCAAGACATAAATAAATTGTTGAAAAATGGTCTTAAAATTGGGGAAAGAAACGGTCCAAACCACTTTTGTCACTAATCGAAAGCCGTTCAATTAATTTCTATTTAAGCTATACTACTCAAACGTTTAGTTAAAAAATCTACAAGTACTGATTTATAAGAGCCTCTCCTGCCAGGCAAGAATGAAAATTGTCGAGAACCGGAAGTAAATTCCGCAGGAAATATCTCAACTTTCCACAAAATCAGATAGGTTTCAAATAAACTTTCATAATTCTATTAATTTCCCGCCTTTTCCCCACTACACAAACGATTGGTTAAAACTCTCCTCAGTACCCACCATGACTTGACTTACCGCTTCAAATACCTGAAAATAATGTCGATAACTGTCTCCAACAATGCCTTTTTTAAAAAGGAACCCAGTTGGGCAGCTGAATTAGGATTTCTCCCAATTCAAATAAGGGTCAGGCCCCACTACAATAATGCTTAACGTAGTGGGGGCCTGACCCTTTTTTAACTTTATAATCTGGATTGGAGACGGAAAACCAATGCTAAAGTAACCTCTCCTAAAACTTAATTCTTCTTTACAAAGCTGGAATGTGAACAAGAACTTAACAGTCGTTATGGTTGTTCTAATGCCGCAAACTTCCTTACAATCTAACTGACGGTGCCTGCCACTTATTAATCTATCAATCTTCAAAAAAATCCGAGGTGTGACAGGCAACGCGATTATGTAATCCGATTTTCAAAAAAATGTAACCTAATATTCAAAAAGATGTAAAGTAATTATGGGATAATGACTACTTTAAGGGTTTATTTAAAAAGATCGAAACTCCTTCTTTTTCTGTTTAACCCTTTCAGAAACTGAAGAAGCGTCCATAATCTAATAGATACATAGAATATCGTGTAAATTAATTCAGCCTAGGTGGTGCAAAGTTTGGTACGAACGAGAAAGAAAAGAAAAAGAGTAAGATGGGGTAGAGTATTTAAAGCCCTTCTTCTCATAGGTATCTTTTTGGTTGGTCTTTTTACTGTATTTCAGTACATAGAAGGAACTATAAAAGAGCTGAACCAACCACTTAAAAAAGTTGAAGCAAAACATTCCTTTCAAGGGGAGAAAAATAAAAATGATGCAGTAAATGTTCTTTTATTAGGAAGTGACTCCCGTGGAGAAAAACAAGCTCGAACTGATACGATCATGATTGCACATTATGATCAACACACTCATCAGGTGAAACTTATTTCCCTAATGCGTGATATGTATGTCTCTATACCTGGACATAACCCACAAAAATTAAATGCAGCTTATACATATGGGGGTCCAGAATTACTGAAGGAAACCATTAAAGAAAATTTCGGGCTAGATATTCATTATTATGCGATAGTCGACTTTAAAGGATTCGAAAAAGCTGTCGATCTCCTCGTTCCAAATGGAATTGAAGTAGACGTACCCTATGAGATGTCTTCTGGCATAGGAATGAAGTTAGAAAAAGGAAAGCAACAACTGCATGGTAAAGAGCTGTTAGGATATGTCCGTTTTCGTCATGATCGTTTAAGTGACTTCGGACGGGTACAAAGACAGCAAGAAGTGATCTCAAAATTAAAAGAAAAAGCTGTAAGTCCACATATTGTGGTGAAACTTCCTAAGTTATTAGGTCTTCTAAAAACATACATCGATACAAATATTGATACTTACACACTTTTGACGATCGGAAAAGACATTTTGACTAAGAAAAGTGGAGACATAGAAACCATTCGAATCCCTGAAGATGGCAGTTTTCAAAATAAACGTTATGAAGAGATTGGTGAAGTATTAGAAGTGGACTTTCATCAAAATAAAGAAGCTCTTAAAAAATTTTTAGGAGGAAAATAAGGCAATCGTGTTTGGTCAAAAGAGATTGCTAAAAAGGGGTCAGTCCTCACTACTTTAAAGTAGTGGAGGACTGACCCCTTAATTGGTATTATAAATTCCCAAAAAGCACTTAAATTTGTTGTTTTTTAGTGGTGTCCATTAATTAGGGGCTAGACCACAGGCACCGGAATTTAGCTTCCCTACTATTTTTGTCCCATGAGCTTCATCGATATTTAATTTACTTGCGATATAATTTAGGTTCTTGTCAGTGATTCCCCCACCAGGCAGAATAATAATTCTGTCTTTCGCAAAATCCACATATTCCTTCAACCTAATAAGGTTATTTTCGATCGGTGAAGAACTCGGACCTCCGTGAGTTAAGATCCGATTCACATGTTGTTTCACTAGCCAATCAATTGCTTCAAACTGATAGTCGTGCTTTATCTGGTCAAAAGCCATATGAAATGTGATTTCCATCCCTTTTGCATATTCTAGCAAAGTAAGCATGGCTCCCTCATCAATCCAACCCGAGTCAGTTAAACAGCCAATTACAACTCCATCGGTCCCCAACTGTTTAAAATGGGCAATATCTTTTTGCATTATCTCTATTTCTTCTTTATTATAAATAAAGTTTCCACCCCTGGGTCTAACAATGGTCATTACCTTAATATTTTTGTTATGACAATATTGAATGGTTTTGGCAGCTACCCCGTGACTCACTGTGGTGCCTCCAACTGATAGATTATCACAAAGCTCAATCCGACTAGCACCACTTGCTATAGCCGCAGGAACCATTGTAAAATTCTCCACACAAACTTCCTTTAGCATAAACACCCACCTAGCATACTCAATTAAGTTGCGGAACCACCAACTCGTATTAAATCTCCTGATTTTTTACAGGTTCCTCATGAGTTCCGATAAGCAAAAACCGCTCATTAACCGTCCCAACTTCAGCCCCTGCATCATTCTTAATAATGGATGGTTTTAAATCTCTTAAACTAGTAATCGTTTCTTTATTTTTGTAACCAATTTGTTCAAGGATAGCGGCTACAATTGTTGGCCAAACATCTTCAGAACCATTTAACACTTTTAAGGCAAATCCAAGTCTTTCATTTTTCAAGCCAAAGCAATATACCCCCTGTGCTCCGCCCTTTGCCACGATATTTTGATCCTGTAGCAATACGGAACAAATAAATTGCTCTGAAGCAATCATAATGGGATGCTCATTCATAATGCTAGTCATTTGTGTAACTGCTTTTTGCAATAATGGGTCCTTAATTAAATCTGGACAGGCTAATTTTAGATAAGTCATGGCCATATTCTTTAATGGAACCGCAAAAACAGGGACTCCGCAACCGTCTTTTCCAATTTTTATATCTGAAATGGGTACTTCAGAAAATGTCGCTAGAATATTCAATAGTTGTTGTTGGAGTGGGTGATCTACTTCCCAGTATCCTTCAACTGGATATCCAAGTTCACGGCAAACCGTGATAAAACCCATATGTTTCCCAGAGCAGTTATGATAAATCCTTCTTTTTTCCTTGTTTTTTCTTACCATTTCCTCTCTCGGCTTCACATTTAGCGGATAGGAACAAGGACAAAATAATTCGTCTTCATTGACAGGTAATTTTTTTACCATGGATTCAAGAGCGGCAATATGATAGGTTTCTCCCCTATGAGAAGCTGTAAACAGAGAAGCTTCTTCCCTCGTTAAACCGTATTTAGTTACAACATTTGATAAAAATACAGGAATAGCTTGAATTGGCTTTGCTGCAGACCGATAGAATGTGTAATGCTCCTGATCCCCAACATGGTAAGTGGTTTCCAGCTTATCATTTACACCACTAATCATCCCGATATGAACATTTTCAAGCAATCCAGCTCTCTTTTCTTCCACTAACGTATCCGTATTCATATTATACTCCTCTCATGAGCAAAAATAGCTACTCCAAATCCAACAGGGTATTTTGCGCCTGAATCGCTGAACCAAGCACAACCCCTCGATCACCTAACTGCGAATATACAATTTTCACTTTCTCTTTTAATGGTTCCCAAATATATAACTCAGATTTTTGTTCAATGGGTCCTTTTATTTCAGGAAGATTTTCGATGGTATTTCCGCTTAGAATAATGACCTCTGGATTGTACAGACATAATATATTACTAATCGCAAGAGCTATATAAGTCGTTGTTCGATCCATAATATTGATGGCCCACGATTCTCCATTGCGGTAGGAGTCGAATACCTCATCGATTGAATCAATCTCCTTTACTTTCCTGCTATCAGCGATAAGAGCCCCTTCGGATATATAGGTTGCAAGGCAGCCGATTTTTCCGCAATTGCAGACATTTCCAGTCGGATTAATAACCGTATGACCAATTTCCCCTGCATTATTGGATTCTCCTCGATAGATTTCTCCATTAAGAATGATAGCGGCACCGATACCTGATCCAATACCAACTAGAACGGCATTTTGGGAATCCTTTGCCATTCCCTTAAAATTCTCTGCTTCTATTTTCATTTTTAATTCATTATCAATAATGACAGCAAAATGGGTAAGTTGATGGAGGTCTTCCGCCAGGTTTACGTTCTTCCATTTTAATTGGTCCGAAACCGTAACGACTCCATTTTTATAATCTATGGATCCAGGTAATCCTACTCCAATAGCAATAATCCTTTCCGAAGGGATCCGATTTTTATCAATTAAGCCCTTCACATTCCTATTTACTTTTTCCAGCGTTTCATTGTAGCCTTCAGTTGCTTCTCTCGGTATACTCTGCCATGCTACAATTTCTCCGACATAATTGACGATGCCTATTTTGATCATTAATGTATCTATTTCAACTCCGATTGTATAAAGAACATCACCACATACATCAAGTAATGCTGCCTTTCTTCCTACTCCTGAAGTGACTAATTCCGTTTCTCTCACAAATCCTTGTAATTGTAACTCATGAATAATCCTTGTAATGGAAGTTGGGCTCATTCCAGTCACTTTCGCAATTTCCATTCTTGAAATAGGAGAGTGGTTTTTGACAATGTCGAGGACTAAATTTTTGTTTTGCTTTTTCATTAAGAGTTGATCATGTTTTTCCATTTATTTACATCCCATTTCCGAAAAATTCCTTTAAAAAATCATGGTAATTCTCTATTTAGAAAGAACTAACATCATTTTTCAAAAGCAACATGCTTGAGAGAATTAGATTCTCTCATAAGATTTGCTAGCAGGTGCAGTTCTTCCTATTTGAATGTTTTAATATATTCAATCGCCTCAGAGATATCTTTGACTGGGTTCGTGTTAACTTCCCGCTCAATAGTTAAATAACCACTATAACGGATTTCTTGTAAGGCCGCAAAGTATCGGGGAAAATCTACCGCTCCCTTGCCTAGCGGTAATTCTCTAAAATACTCACCGGAGGCAACCATTTTGGAAATTTTTTCATGATCCGTACCACTTCCATAGCCAAGGGCCCCATAGACATCACGAGGGTCTACTGGTTTTAACCGGATCCCATCCTTCACATGGGTGTGGACGATATAATCTCTTAGAAGCTTCACACCTTCCACGGGATCATCACCCGTTACCATCACCATATTGGCCGGGTCAAAATTGACGGAAACTCCATTGGTCGTTAAGCTATCCAAGAAGGATTTTAATCTGGCAGCAGTTTCCGGACCTGTTTCAATCGCAAAGTAGGAATTCATACTTTTGGCATAAGCCCCCAATTCCTCACAAGACATTTGCATGGCTTCATAAATAGGACTGTCCTTTTCTTCAGGGATTATACCGATATGTGTCGTTACGATACTGGCCCCTAGTTCTACTGCAAGATCCAAAATCCGTTTTGATTTTTCGATTTTCGCTCGATTTTGCTGGCGGTCTTGGAACCCATGACCACCTAAATCACCACAAAGTGCCGAGATTTTTAATCCTATTGACTCGATATACCTTTTTAACTCGTTACGTGAAGTGGAGCTTAAATTTTCCGGCGCCATTTCACCTTCAACTGCATAAATTTGAACACCATCTGCTCCCATTTCTTTGGCTGCCTTTAATCCTTCCCGAAGCGGCAAGCGAAGACTATCAACAATCACACCAATTTTGTTGGTTACTCTTACATGATTCATGGGGTTAAAATGTCACCTCGCATTTCTTTTCTGAGGCTTCATAGATACCAGCTAAAATTTTCATGATTTCAACACCATCTTCAACACATGCAACTGGTTTTGTATCGAATAAGCAGCATGTCACAAATGAATCAATTTCATTTTGAAACGCATTTGAGAAATCAAAAGTGAGTTGATCAATCTGGGGGTGAACATTCACAATGGTGTCATTTTCCTCACTAATTAAAACTAACTCTGGTTCTAATTCAGCTCCTCCTTTTGTCCCGAATAATTTTACCTGTATTTCATCTTTCTGTGCGTGTAAAGTATAAGAAACATCTACAAACAAGGAAGCACCGTTCTCAAATGTAATGAGGGCGTTTGCCAAATCTTCCACTGTATTTTTTCCTTTATCATAGTCCGCTGCTTTATAAAAACCTAAATTCTCTACATTTCCACGATTTCCAAGTTGACGATAGGTGTTCCCAGAGATGGATTTCACTTTGGGGCGCCCCATTAAATACCAACAAATATCAATGATATGTACACCAAGATCTATTAAAGGTCCGCCTCCAGAGCGTTCTTTATCAGCAAACCATCCGCCGGGATTCCCTAAACGGCGTAAACACGAGGCTTTGGCATAATAAATTTCTCCTAATTTCCCCTGGTCAATAAAGGATTTCAATACTCTTGTGTTCGTAGCGAATCTCCTCACAAAACCAACCTGTAAGGTTTTATTATATTTACGGACCGCTTCCTCCACCTTTAATGCTTCTTCTACCGTCATGGAGAGGGGCTTTTCTACTAAAACGTGTTTCCCGCTTTTTAAGGCATTAATGGAAATTTCGGCATGGCTATTATTCCAGGTGCAAATACTGACCGCATCTATATGAGGATCATGATATACTTTCTCTAAAGAGTCATATACAGTTCCAATTCCATACTTCTTTGCCTTTTCTTCCGCTCTCTCCTTTGAATAGTCATATACGCCGTATAAAACGGCATTTGGATTGTTCGCATAAGAGGCTAAATGCATATCAGAAATCGAACCAGTCCCGATCACACAAACCCGTAAAAGCTCCAAATGTATCCATCCCTTCTATCGATTACTAAACTTCATTCCATAATCTTCTTACATTATCCATCCCAATTTTCGAACCGATTTTACAATCCTCCATTCCCTCAAACTCTACCGTTAAATAGCCATCATATCCTGAGTTTTTAACAAGTTTCATAATTTCACGAATGTTTAAATCTCCATGACCGACAATGGCTCCCCGCAAATAGTTTTCATTGACCGTTCGAAACCAAACTCCATCGCCAGGGTTTTCATAATAAGGACGAATATAGAAATCTTTAAAATGGACAGTGGCAGCATAGTTAATATTTTTCTTCACCCCTACAAGCGGATCTTCATCAATGCAAAGGAAATTCCCAACATCAAGTGTTGTTTTAAAATTCTCACGGTTCACGGCATGAATAACTCGTTGGACACGATCGCTCGTTTGGACATTAAACCCATGATTTTCAATAGTGGTGGTAATGCCGAACTGGGCTGCATAATCAGCCACCAGTTGACTGCCTTTTACGAATTTCGAAAAATGCTTTTCAAAGTAATGAATCGTCATTTCTTCGGGCAGTAAAGTAAAGGCCGTTACATCATGACGCATAATCTTTATCCCTAAACGATTGACAATGTCCACATGTGCTTTTAGACGCTCCACTTCTTCATGAAAAGCTTCTTCAGTCTCTTGGACAAAGTTTGCAGGCAATGAATAGGCCGACAGTTCAATCCCTAAGGATGCCGCTTTTTCGTTAATTTGATCGGCCAATTCAGGATTGTCTACAACTGAGAAACCATAAGGGACAATTTCCATATGTTCTCCGCCATGATCAGCAATCCATTGAATAACATCTAATACCGTCATCGTTTCTTCCCTTAGCTCTCGAACTAAACTATACGTACTTAAACCTACTTTCATTTATCTTCACTCCCATTTTTTTAAAAATCTACTATTCTACTAAATGGCATGCCACGAAATGATCAGGGGTTTCCCCTTCTCTAACGGAAGGTTCCCTTACCTTACAAATATCCATAGCAGCCGGACAACGTGTATGAAATCTGCAACCTGTTGGCGGATCAACTGGGCTCGGCAAATCACCCTGCAGGATAATTCTTTCTCTCCGCAATCGCGGATCAGGAATCGGGATAGACGACAATAATGCTTTTGTATAAGGGTGCTGCGGATTAGAGAAAATAACCTCTTTCGGTCCTGACTCCACAATGGTTCCTAAGTACATGACCCCGATATGATCACTTATGTGCTCCACAACACTTAAGTCATGTGAAATAAATAAATAGGTTAAATGGAATTCAGCTTGTAAATCCTTCAATAGGTTAAGGATTTGGGATTGGATCGACACATCTAAGGCCGATACGGGTTCATCCGCAATAATCAACTTGGGTTTCATAATGAGTGCCCTTGCGATTCCAATCCGCTGCCGCTGGCCTCCACTGAACTCATGTGCATATCGATGGGAATGGTATTCACTTAAACCTACGATTTCTAAAATTTCAGAAACCCGTTTATACCGTTCTGCCTTAGATAGATTGGTATGAATCGCAAGCGGTTCTGCTACAATATCCCTAACCTTCATTCTAGAATTGAGCGAGGCATAGGGATCCTGGAAAATCATTTGCACTTTTTTTCTCATTGCTTTTAATTGAGACTCTTTTCTTTGAGAAATTTCTTCCCCATCAATCCAGATTTCTCCCTCACTCGGTTCAATCAGCCGGGAAATCAGTCTCCCTGTCGTGGATTTCCCACAGCCGCTTTCACCAACAAGACTAAACGTCTTCCCCTCCGGAACCATAAACGACACATCGTGGACAGCTTTTAACGTATTCTTTTTTCCAAACATACCGGCAGGAATAGAAAATGACTTTTTAAGCCCGGTTACTTTTAAAAGAGTATTAGACACCGATTTCCCTCCTCCCCTCTTTGTATAACCAACAGCTGCAGGACCTTCCATTTTCCAATTTCATTTCTGGAGGCTCTTCGCTATAACAGAGAGGCATCACATCATCGCATCTTGGGGCGAATTTACATCCCTTTGGCAAATTACTTGGATCCGGGACATTTCCTTTAATAGAATCCAGTTTTTCCTTTTTCTGCCCTAGCTTAGGTATCGAGCCTATGAGTCCTTTCGTGTAAGGATGTTTTGGACTTTCAAATAGTTCGAATACATCTGCCTCTTCAACCACTCTTCCCGCATACATAACAACAACCCGGTCGCACATCTCTGCTACAACACCTAAATCATGGGTAATCAATAAAACAGACATTTTTTCTTTCTCTTGCAGCTGTTTCATTAAATCAAGTATTTGAGCTTGGATGGTAACGTCAAGTGCGGTTGTCGGCTCATCAGCAATTAACAGCTGAGGATGACAAGAAATCGCCATCGCAATCATGATTCTTTGCCGCATACCGCCAGATAATTGATGTGGAAACTCATTCATGATGTCTTCCGATCTCGGGATGCCTACCTTTTTTAAAATAGAAACCGCATGTTCCCTCGCCTTTTTCTCTCCTAATCCTAAATGAAGGCGAATGGGCTCCAGCAGCTGTTCCCCAATTTTCATCACAGGATTTAATGAAGTCATTGGTTCTTGAAAAATCATCGCGATTTGTTTTCCGCGAATCTTCCTCATTTCACTTTCTGATTTTTTCGTTAGATCCTGATTATTAAATTGAATTCTGCCGCTCGTTATTTCTCCACTCGTCCCTTTAAATAGTTTCATGACTGATAGTGATGTTAAGCTTTTTCCACTCCCGGATTCACCGACAAGACCGAGAACCTCCCCCTTATGAATGTCGAAGTTAACACCGTGTAAGATTTTGATTTTTTGCTTATCCTTGGTGAATTCAGTTTCAAGATTTTCAACTTGCAGAAGCTTCTCCATCCTCTTCAAACTCCTTATTCATTCTTTGTTTTAGGGTCAAGCACATCACGCAAACCATCTCCAACTAAGTTGAAAGCCAAAACAGTTAAAAAGATGGCAATACCGGGCATCATGACTACATGTGTGGAGGTACCTAAATAATCACGCCCAAGACTAAGCATCGCTCCCCAATCCGGCGTCTCCGGGCTTGCACCTAAACCAAGGAAGCTTAAACTAGATGCAGCCAAAATCGCTGTTCCGATTCTCATCGAAATAAATACGATTAAACTACCAAGGGTTTCAGGAAGAATATGCTGAAACATTATCCTAAAATGGGAGGCTCCCATGGATTTGGCTGCCTCTACAAAGACCGTTTCTTTTGCCTCAAGCGTTGCTCCTCTTACAAGTCTTGCAAAGGATGGGACACTAAAAATGGCTACCGCTATCACCACATTGTTTAAGCCAGGCCCTAGGATGGCAACAATGGCAATCGCTAATAAGATATCTGGAAAAGCAAACATGACATCACTTGATCGCATGATAAGGCGATCTAACCAGCCGCCAAAATATCCACTGATAAGTCCTAAAAGAGTTCCTCCGATGGCTCCCAAAAATACAGAAAGAAAACTAACCGTCAGCGAAATTCTTGCACCTGCCAGCAATCGGCTAAAAATGTCCCGGCCATATTCATCCGTTCCAGCTATGTGTTCCTTGCTAGGGCCTTGCAGCATGACATTATAGTCAGGTTTATAAGGATCATAGGGTGCCATGTAAGGTCCAATAGCAGCTATGATAATTAACAAGAGAATAAATAGGCTTGCCCAGAACGCGGTCTTTTGTCTTTTCCAATTCTTCCAAAAATCTTTAAGAGGTGAATACTTTTTTTCTATGATTCTAGTATTGGTCTGATTGACTGCCTTCGATATTTCCATGACCGCCCTCCTTTAAGCTGCGTATCGAATTTTAGGATTGAGATAACTGTATAAAATATCAACAATTAAATTGACGAGAATAAATTCAACAGAGAATAATAATAATTCTGCCTGAATGACGGGATAATCCCTAAAGGCAATAGAATCAATTAATAAACGACCCATTCCTGGAAAACTAAAAACCGTTTCTACCACTACAGATCCACCTAATAAAAATCCAAACTGCAGCCCTGCAATGGTAACAACCGGAATTAACGAGTTTCTGAGCGCATGTTTAGGAATCACAACAGACTCCTTTAGCCCCTTCGCACGTCCCGTTCGGATAAAATCAGCTTTGAGCGTTTCGAGTAATGAGGACCTCGTAAAACGAGCAAGCATCGACATAATCCCTGCGCCTAGCGTTAATGAAGGTAAAATATAGCTTTTCCATCCTTCTGCACCGCCTGTTGGAAACCATCCCAGCTGTACGGAGAAAATTTGAATGAGGATTAATCCTAACCAAAAACCTGGTAACGAGATTCCAGAAACTGCCGCAACCATCCCTAGATAATCCGGCCATTTATTTTTAAAAACAGCTGATAACGTTCCAATCAATAAACCGATTACTAAAGCCCATACCATGCTCGCTACTGTTAAAAAAATAGACGGCATAAAACGGTCGACAAACATATCAGATACGGGTAGTTTTGTATTTAGTGATGTTCCTAAATTACCTTGAAATAAATGACTCATATAGGTAACATATTGCTCCCATAAGGGTTGATTGAGTCCAAGTTCTGCTTGAATCCTGGTTACCTCTTCTAATGAGGCATCTTTTCCTGCAACTAAACGTGCAGGGTCTCCCGGAATTAAGTGGGTAAAAAGGAAGATTAATATCGAAACGATAAATAGGATTGGAATCATTTCAAGAATTCTTTTAACAATATATTGGAGCATAATTGATTACCCCTTTCTAACAAAATCCAATAGTCAAATCTCCCTGCTGGAAAAGGCTTTTCTTCCGAAGGTTATTTGTTCTTGATGGCCCTAAAAAAGAAGGAAGAAGCTTCGGGAACCAACCCTCCGCCTCTTTAATTACGAGAAATTTCTACTTAATATTTGCATTAGTAACGTCAATTCCACCATCCGGCGTAATGTTCACACCTTCAACATTTGCTCTCTTACCATCTAGAATTTCATCCACACCTAGGAAAATCCATGGAGCATCTTTATAGATGGTCGATTGAATATTACTATAGATTTCTGCCAGTTTCGTGGTATCTCCCGTTTTATTCACTTCCTCAATCCATTTGTCTACTTGGTCATTTTTATAATAAGCAGTATTAGCACCATCCGGAGGGAAGGAGCCGCCATAAAATAGCGGTTTCGTTGCATTAGTGGTATCGGATGGGTATGCTGACCAACTTACGTACCACATCTGCAGCTTTGCATCCTCAGGTTTTTGTGCTCTGAAAATTTCGTCTGATAGGGTACCTTCTTCCATTGATTTAATTTGTAAATCTACACCAATCGCTTTTAATTGCTGCTGGATAAACTGCATCCCTTTCATCGTATCGGAATTGGTATTCCCCCAAATTTCTGCTTTAAAGCCCTTTTTATACCCTGCGTCTTTTAGCAACTGTTTTGCTTTTTCAATATTTTGTTTATATTCTTCCTGTTTTGTGTAATAAAGTGTTTTACTAGGAATAATCGAGTCTAATGGCAATCCCAATCCTGCGTTCACTACATTAATAAAAGCATCCTTATCTACTGCATAGTTTAATGCTTGGCGGACACGAGGATCATTAAACGGTTTTTTCATGGTATTAATCGATACATAACGAGCAATGGTAGAAGGGATTTTTTCGACTTTAACAGCATCATTGCTCTCTAATTCTTTTAAGTTTTGACTTGGTAACGGATAGATTACTTGAGCTTCCCCTGTTTTTAACATGGCTACCCGTGAACCGTTTTCCGGAACCGGCTTATAAGTGATTTTCTTGACACGGTCGGCTTTTTCCCAATAACCATCAAATCGTTCTACTGTTAAATGGTCTCCCTGAACCCATTCCACAAACTTAAATGGTCCTGTACCGACTGGATTTTTACCGATTTTATCTTTTCCCTCAGCCAGCAGCTTCGGGCTAAGAATCTTTGCGGATACAAATCGTGTTAACATCCCAGCATAAGGATCTTTTAGAGTAATTTTTATTTCATAATCATTGATAGTCTGGATGTTTGTGATAAGGTTAAACCCACGGCTATTTAAACGCAGGCTATCGTCCTTCATGATTCGTTCAAAGTTCGCTTTTACTGCCGCTGCATTAAATTGTTCCCCATCGTGGAACTTTACACCTTTTCGCAATTTAAACGTGTATTCCAACGCATTGTCACTGACACTATACGCTTCAGCTAATTTTGGGGTAATTTTTCCATCTGCATCAAATCCTAAAAGACCTTCGAGCATAGCTGATTGTACGGAGTTAGAATTGGTATCACCTGTATTATGCGGATCCATTGAAATGAAATTTTCATTTACAGCGATCACCATTTCTTTGTCTTCTTTTTTACTGCCTTCTTTCTTTACCCCGCTACTTTCTTTACTAGAACATCCAACAACCAACACTGCCGAGATTACAACTACCAGCAGCATTTTCCAAAAATGTGCCTTTCTCAATTGATTTCCCCCTTTGATTATTTTTCCAGGTATTTCGGTCTTGTTGTGATATTCTCAGCTATACCCTTGATAGAATATGATTTTGATTCCTTCTATCTTCTTCTTGGTAGTACAGAACAATGGATATAATTAATCTTTAATCCGAGTGAATAGTTTTTTTCACGATGTTTGTAATTAGCATAAAATTCACTGCTAATCTTGCTTTTTTTACTTATTTTTATAATTAATTTCTCCAGTGGTGAAATTAATATGATAAAAAATTTTAAACCTATTAAATTTCCTTTTATGTAACGTTATTACTAAATAGATATTTTAAAGCTTCACTGCTAGGTTGAGTTTATTATATCTTTCGTCAGAAACATTTTCAATACATTTTCCCAAAAATTAAAATTTTAAAAATGTTCTAAATACGTATATTCATTATTCAATAAGATTGAACAGAAATTATAGGAAACCTCGTATTTAACCTAAGCTCCCTTCAACAGCTGAGCCGCTTTCCAATTTCCCAATGATGGCAAACCGGGTCGACTACGCGCCCTACACGCCAGCCGTAGCCTTCACTTACAGGCTCAAAGCGAAAACGTTTAGCAATGTCACAAAGGCTGCTACCGCAGATCAATTATCGCAAGCGGCACTAGCGGTTGCAGTTTTATGCAATGACACTCTAAACAAAATGGAAGGAGGAGAGAAAAGTGGAGCAGTTGATTCCAATCATCAGCCAGGTGGGATTCCCCATCGTCGTGACGCTCTATTTGCTTTACCGAATTGAAGCAAAGCTTGATTTCGTCGTCCAGTCGATACAGACACTTCCTGAGCGGATGAGGGAGCGGGCATAAAAAAGAGAAACCACCTTGGATCTACTATCAAGTAGATCCAAGGTGGTTTCTTGTTTTTAATCTTTCACTTTCGACAATCTAAAAACCTATCAATCTTCGACAAATTTCGAGGCGTGACAGGCACTGGAATCTAAAAAATGGGAAAGGAGCATCAGCTCCTTTCCCATTTTAATAAACCTTTACCGTTCTTGTTGCACTAATTAAACCTTTTGAATCCTTTGCCGTTACAAGTAACTTGGTTCCAGCTTTTTGTTTTGGAATGGTTACTTTAAAGTTCCCATAGATATTTGCTTTCGATGTATAAACTTTGGTGCCGATTTTTACTGCGACAACTGCATACTTTTCGGTTTTTCCGGTAACGGAGGTTGAGTAATATCTTACAGCATTCACAAGCGGTATATTCGGTGCGACTCGATTAACCGTTAAGGATCGTGCATTACTAACCTTACCAGCTACGGTTGAATTTACTTTGATTGAAGTCCCGCTGATTTGAATCGGGATGGCCACTTTAAAATTGCCGACACTGTCTGCTTTAGTGCCGTAAGACTTTGTGCCAATAAAAACTGATACAACAGCATACTTTTCGGTTTTTCCTGTAACCGTTGCCGCTTTATTGCTAACTACGTTAACAACAGGGACATTCGGAGCAACCCTAGTAACCTGCATTTTCTTCGGTGAGCTGATGTTTCCTGCTGCATCCTTCGCCGTGATGCTCAATTCCACGCCGCTGTTTTGAGTAGGTATCTTGACTGTGAATTTTCCATAAGAGTCAGTAATGCCGCTATATGATAACGTCCCTGCTTTCACGATAACCGTGGCTGCTTTTTCGGTTACCCCTGTTACTGTGGTCGATTTGTTTGTTACCGTATTAACCACCGGAATATTTGGAGCAATTCTAGTAACTACCACCTTTTTGGACTGACTTTGGTTCTGTGCGAGATCGGTTGAAGTAACGGAAATCGCCGTTCCACTAATTTGAACCGGGATTATTATTTTAAAAATTCCATTCAGATCAGCAGTGGCGCGGTAAGGTTTACTACCTATAACGGCGTTAACAATTGCTCCAGCTTCCGTTTTCCCCGTGATTTCGGCTGCTTTATTGGTAACCGGATTAACTGATGGTTCTGACGGTGGAGTTCGATCCACCACGGTTACAATCGTAGCTTCGCTAATATTTCCGGACTTATCTATTGCGTTCACAAGTACTTCTGTATCCGCCTTTAATTTTTCAATCGTTATTGAAAAGTTACCATTTTCATCTGCTACATCCGTACCAAGTGATTCACATTTACCATCGACCATTACTTTAACGGTTGATAATGGCTCTCGCTGTTCCGGTGATTTCTACTGAGCTATCAGTCACTTCATTTACGACAGGGGCTTCTGGTGATGTTTCATCCACCGGAGGAACCGTATCGACCTGTTTCTCGATATAAGCCGATGAAACATATCCAACGTAAAGTCCATCGACTGTTTTCACTGGGAACCAGACAAATTGATTTCTACTCGTTTCAGTCTCATCAAATTCAAATGGACCCTCAATGAGTAATGGTGTATTGATTGGCAATACCTTTTCAACACACGGTGCACCTGGTCCTTTTCGTAAGTTAACCTTATCCTTTGTTGTAATCACTCGGTCTCCTTCAGTTAATCGGATCGTTGTCTCATGAACACCCTGTACGATATATTCGGGCTGTAGAAATTCAATAAACTTATCAACGTATTTGAAATCCTTCACTTCAAATGGATACCTTGCTAAGACGGTATCCCCCATGTAACTTTCTTTTTCGATTTTTACGAAAGCTAATTCTTGATAGGCTTCATGATTAATTTCTCCCGTTTCTTGGAATAGAGGACTATTCACTTGCACGACCCCATTGTACGCCATGACAGGAAAATACCAATTTTCAATAATGTCTCTTCCTGCTCCTTTGATGTGCGGAAGCGTAGTCAAACTGGCCTTGTAATTAAGAATACGTACGCCTGTTTCGATATTGTAAAGAATATCATTCTTTAAGCGCTCTTGCTGTTCATCTGGTAATGTTTTATCTGTGATTTGCATAATCCCTATTCCATTGTCATTCGAGATGAACGGCTTACCATCGACGAATTGTCTCCAGTCGGATTCTTTTGTGGCAATCCCTTTTACGACTTCAGGCGGAATATCCGCTTGGATTGCAGCGTTTGTCAACAAACAATTGATATGTTGGTAAGTTGGGTTTTCATTTGGTTTAATGGCACCATATTTTGCACAATTCAATGACCATTCTGTTTCCGATTCTGCTGCCGCTTTCCCATGAAACAAACTGACCATACATGCCGTTAGTAACACTGATTTTACTAAAAAAGATTTCATGACTCCTTTTCCCCAATCTATTTATTTATGTAGTTATCAATCTATTTAACCTTACTTGTCGGTATCTTAGCAATACAACCATTCACGCTACACTTTTGGTATTTGCTATCTGTTATTTTCGATAAACTTTCCTTTCAATAATTATATGATGAATACCCTCTTTTACAGGCACCGCAGGAACATATTAGCCAATTACAAGATGGACACATGCAATCTGTAAAAGAATTTAATGAAGAAGCACAATTCCAGCAACCAATAAAAGGAATAAGTATATACCATTTTCAAAATCTCTCTATTGTTTCTTTGTTCTTTTTTTATTCAATTAATCCCCTCCAAAACTAGCAAATACATCAATCATAATCATTTTCATTTCAGCTAACACTTTCATTCTACCATTTTCCACCAATAAGCACTCTACATATTCAACAAATGACGATAGAATTCTTCCTAATTAAACGTTTGATTAAAAGTGCCACCAACCCTTTTGAAAAAGGAACCTTAGCCTCGATTCAAGAGATTTTCTTGTCGAGGAAAAGTTCTGCTTTCTTCTCAAATACTACAAAGCTAGCCAATAAAAATGACTTTCTACAATCTTCGACGGGTTCTTCCAAGTTGGCATGTTAATCAAACGATTGTGTAAAAATAGGATAAATCCCGTTGTTTAAAGCTTTCCCTCTTAATTCAGGTAAAATAATTGTCGGTGATTCGACTAGATATTAATAGATTATTCCTCCAGATTAGCAATAATGATCTTTTTCGTCTAAATACTACATTCTTTGGCAAATACCTTGTTTTTCACCTTTTACACAAACGATTGATTAAAACTCACCTCAGTTCCCACCATGACTGGACTTATCGCTTCTAATACCTGAAAAGAATGTCGATAGCTGTCTCCAACAATGCCTTTTTGAAAAATGGAACCCAAATGGGCATCTGAATTAGGATTTATCCCCATTCAGATATGTGGCCTTTTACTGAGCGTCCTCTAGTAAACCTAGTTACAGAATAAATATAGGTAGTTATCAAAAGGAGAGAAAAGAGGGAGTTTCTTTGCGCAAGTTAGGATTTTTTTTTGCGAAACTATACGATTTGTTTGCGAAACCGAGCCATTTGTTTGAATAAATCCATACGTTAGTTATTAATCATTTCTCGGACAATCTAAAGTATCATCATTTCGTATAGGTTTTATCTACCTTCATTATTGTAATTAGCAATTGAACTGTAATGATTGACATTAAAATCAAAATTACAGCGCTCATATAGTATTGAATATTAGGTCTATATCCATATTTACTGAATAGAAAAAAAGATAAGATAAACAAAAAAGATAAAAACAGCTCAAAAATTAATGTAATAATAAAAAATAGTACATAAGGAATAACAATCTCTTTGTGAGAAACGTGTTTTAAAGTTAATCCCTCCCAACATAAGTCTGCTAATTTATTTATTTTTCTCATTGGTACCACTCCTATTAATCCCAACTCAAATCAATTGCGTCAATTAAAGAATATTTAAATATGTCCAATTATTTCCTTATCATTGGAAAAATAAACTATTATTTTTCATTTATTGTATTTGCGTTGGTTTTATGGTGGTACCTCTAATTTAAAAATAGGTATTAATACTGATCAATATTTTTATTGCATTTAATAAACACTTCTTAATTATCAAAAAGAAAGGGGGAAAGGGAGCTAACAATAATATGGTCAAGGACTTCAATTCACATGATTTTTCCAGCTTCGACAAGCCGCTTTGTTACTTCTAAAACACTAGCACCATTACGCATTTTTGTATTGCTCTAAAGGAACCTTAAGCATAACAAAAAGGCTTCACGGGGAGCGAAACCTTTTTTGTTAACAGAGTTATATTATTCTAATCTTGATGTAAATTAAATATTCTAGCCTACTTTACTTTCTTCTATGGCATGTTGCCAACTTGGGTAGTAATACAAAGCACTCCGCATTAAATCAGGATAAAGTTGTTTTACCTCTTTTTTACGTAAAGAATCACCTTGGTTCTGTAACTTCTGGATCTGAGTAATGACTTCCTTTGATGTAAATGGAACATCCATTTTTCATTCCTCCCTTTCCAAGTTATCCTTACTATCTTTCCCTTTGGCTAACAATATAAAACCCGAAAACAAAACTTTGCACCAAAAACTCCTTTTGTGTTCATAAAATATTGCTTTTTTTAGTGAGTTCAAGGAATCCTTATATTTCTTATTTTGCTTCATTCAGCAATTGTTGTCTTTTTTGTATACCTTGCTCCATTTTATCATTGAGCTGGGTAATGATCGAATCAATGGTTTTTTGATCTTTTTTGTTGATTGCTTCTTGCAGTTGCTGCTCCCAGTCCGTCTGTTTTTCTTTTATTTACATTCCTCCTTTATGTAGAAATGGCATTACCACTTCCCTATCTAATTTATCCACTTGGTGTGTACTTTCAGTGAAGAAAATATGAAAAAATTATGAAATGTTATCCTTATGCAGATTGTATTGGGGCAAAAATATCGAAAGTTATTAAAATGGGATTGGAAATACTATTGTAATATAAACGCCACGGACGTAAAGGATTTAACATCTCCCTGTTCTTTGTTTCAGAAAAATCCATGTTACGATTATAAAAACTTAGCAACCAAAGAACGTGGAGGGTAAAAGAATGCTTAAAAAAATTATTTCAATTATAGCAGTTGCTGTACTCTCAGTAACTGTAAGTGCTAATGTACAAGCTGCAACAGTAACAGTACAAAAAGGGGATACCCTTTGGGATCTATCACGCGAAAATAATACATCTTTAGAAAATATACAAAAGTTGAATCATCTTACGACGGACCTTATTCACCCTGGAGATGAACTAACCATTGCACCGGAAAAACATTATGCTGTTAAACAAGGTGACACACTATGGGAAATAGCCCTGGATTATCAGGTAACTGTTTCGCAACTTAAAGAATGGAACAAATTAACTACCGATCTCATCCATCCTGGATTAAATCTATTAATCTATGAAGGTTTAAATACGACTAATACTACTGTAACAGAAAAACAAACGAAGCCTGCTGCACATACAGCATCAGCAAAGCCTGCAGCGCAAGCACCAAGGGAAAGTGAACCCGCGGTAGAAGCTGCATCAACTACTAATACAAGTTCAAGGGAAATTACTGTGAAGGCTACAGCCTATACGGCTTCATGTGAGGGATGTTCCGGTACTACCGCTACTGGTATTAACCTTAAAGCAAACCCAAATGCAAAGGTCATCGCAGTTGACCCATCCGTTATTCCGCTTGGCAGTAAAGTTTATGTAGAAGGCTATGGAAATGCAATCGCTGGAGATACTGGCGGAGCCATTAAAGGAAATCGAATTGATATCTTTATTCCTTCTAATCAAGATGCGATCAATTTTGGAGTAAAACAATTAAAGGTAACAATATTAAACTAACATGCCAAAAACCAGACAATCCTGAGGATCTCTATTTACAAAAAACACTGCAACTCCCTTTATTTATCAAGGGGTTGCAGTGCTTTTTTAATTACCTTTATGTTTTATTTTTGGAGTAATAGACTATCCAGGCACACTTTCCTGGATTTACCTTGTTTATCCTAAGAATAACATATTTAGGGATTTTCTGTTGTTAATTTATCCAGTAATTATTGGTTTGTAGGAGAAGAAGTTCACTCCAGCACCAATCGATGAAATTACAAACTTCGACCATTTCCCTCAAGTTTTCCTTTCAATTAAACGTTTGATTAGAATGGCTGCATTCCTTGATAAATATGAATCAGCCTTCTCCAAGGCATAAATAAATTGTTGAAAAATGGTCTTAAAATTGGAGAAAGAAACGGTCCAAACCACTTTTGTCATTAATCGACACCGTTCGATTAAATTCTATTTAGGCTATACTATTCAAACGTTTAGTTAAAAAAGCTACAAGTACTGAATTATAAGTACTTCCCCTGCGAAGCAAGAATGAAATTTGTTGAGAACCGGAAGTAAATTCCGCAGGAAATAACCCAACTTTCCACAAAAATTGATAGATTTCTATTAAACTTACATAATTCCATTAATTGCCCGTCTTTTCCCTACTACACAAACGATTAATTAATAATGGCCTCAGCACGCACCACTCCTGACTTAACCCCTTCAAACACCTAAATAGTTTGTCGAGAGATGTCTTCATTTATGACTCTTTTAAAAAGGAACCTCAGCTAACTGCTGAACTAGAAATTTGTGCCTATACCCAGCATTGCTGCGATTGGCTAGTTTTCACTAGTGTCTTAGTTTTCGGCATGAATGTAAAAAATTAAGTAAGCGAAGAACGGCAATCCTTTCAAAAGCCGGTACCCTTTTAATTTCTCTGTAGTAAGTTCATCCATGTCAATATCACCGAAAAATCGTAATAAGAGATTATATTGAAAACAATATGTTTTTAATGGGTTGTGGCACCTGCATTTTCCTGAATGTATCCCAAATTATTTTTCATAAAGGAACATACCATGCGATTTAAAGACAAGTTTAGTATTTTTAGGGAAACCGAAAGTAACATAATAACCTTTATGTTTCATCAATATATTTGTCCAAGCCAATTGTGTGGGTAAAACATAATTTAAATACAAGAGAGAGAATCTAAAACTCTTTCAGACTCTTAACGAATTTTTAATTATTTTATATAAAAGGAGAGAAATAAAATTTGGCCAATGAATGTAATCAAAATCCAATTGGAGCTTGTTCAGAAGCGGAAGGGATAAATACGATCGCCAACGGGACAGCTTCTCATGCGGAAGGGGTAAATACAATCACCAATGGGACAGCCTCCCATGCCGAAGGAAGCGCAACAACAGCGGGGGGGAATGCTTCCCACACAGAAGGTTATCTTTCCAACACCACCGGTGATACGGCACACGCCGAAGGGACCTCTACCACAGCCAATGGAGTAGCTTCCCACGCAGAAGGATATGCCACGCAGGCCGGTGGAGCACATGCTCACGCAGAGGGAAACCATACAATTGCTAGTGGTCAGGAGTCTCACAGTGAGGGACGGTTCACATTAGCAAATAATCTAGCTGCCCATGCTGAAGGAATCCAAACTACAGCAAGTGGAGTTGCCTCCCATGCCGAAGGAGAAGGGAATACAGCAAGTGGAAGAGCTTCTCATGCGGAAGGTGGTAGCGTTGATCAAAATGGTAATCTAGCATTTTCATTAGCTAGTGGATCTAGTTCTCATGCGGAAGGCGTTGGAACAACTGCCAGTGGGTTTGCTTCTCACGTAGAAGGGGGAACTCCAGATATTACTTCATTTCCAGCTCCGCGGGCGCTTGGGGATTTTTCTCATGCCGAAGGAGTAGGAAGTACAGCAAGTGGGGTAGCTTCCCATGCGGAGGGCTTCCAGACCAGCGCCATTGGAATCGTATCTCATGCGGAAGGGATCTCTACAACCGCGAGTGGAGACAATGGTTCACACGCAGAAGGAGTTTCTACCACTGCGAGTAGATTTGCCTCTCATGCTGAAGGGTTAAGTACAACCGCAAGTGGGGATTCTTCTCATGCTGAAGGAGAGGGTTCAGTCGCTAGTGGGATGCGTTCTCACGCAGAAGGGCAAAGTACAACCGCAAGTGGACAAGCCTCCCATGCTGAAGGGAACACCACTCTCGCTCAAGCAGATAACTCCCATGCTGAAGGATTTCAGACTACAGCAAGTGGATTTGCCTCCCATGCCGAAGGTAATACAACTTTAGCACAAGGTGATAGTGCTCATGCGGAAGGATCTTCTACTACAGCAAGCGGAATAGTCTCTCATGCAGAAGGAATTAGAACAATTGCCAGCGGGGATGCCTCCCATGCCGAAGGATTTCAGACTACGGCAAGTGGATTTTCTTCCCATGCCGAAGGCCAGTCAAGAGCTTTGGGACCGACATCTCATGCGGAAGGCGTCTCGCTAGCCAATGGAGGATTTTCTCATAGCGAAGGTTCGTTTACAACTGCCAATGGGGATTCTTCTCATGCGGAGGGGAACAATACAACAGCAAACGGAGCTAATTCGCATACCGAAGGAATGAATACTCAAACGACGGTCACCGGTATTAATGCCCATGCCGAAGGAAATGGTACAACCGCAAGTGGCAATTCTTCCCATGCAGAGGGAGATAGTACAGAAGCAAGTGGAAGTGCTTCCCACGCTGAAGGTGGCAATACAACTGCAAGTGGATCTAATTCACATGCAGAAGGTAGCCTCACAACGGCAAGTGGCAATTCTTCACACGCCGAAGGATCAGGTACAATTGCCAGTGGGGAGTTATCTCATACTGAAGGTCTCCTTACCTCAACAAATGGTTTTGAAGGAGCCCATATTATGGGCAGAAATGGCGCTGTTAACAACGTAGATGGAGACCCAACTTATTCGTGGAATGTAGCTTTCGGAGCAGTTCCGTATGATGTTACAGGCCTAGTTGGAAAACTTCTGAATAACGGTAATATGTTCGTAGACGGAGCGTATTTAACTCCGGCGGGTGATTATGCAGAGATGTTTGAAACAGCCGATGGAGACTCGATTGATGTTGGCTATTTTGTTACTGTATCGAAAGAGGACAAGATTCGAAAAGCAACTTCAAACGATTCATTTATTTTGGGAATAACAAGTGCAACACCAAGTCTACTTGGAAATAGTGGTGGCTTGCGGTGGCAAGGAAAATACCTGACCGATGAATGGGGACGGAGAAAATATCATGAAGTCACCATTCCAGCTCAAAAAGACGGAGAAGGAAATGTAATTACTCCAGAAAGAAAAATAATGCAGCCTATGCTTAATCCAGAATGGAATCCTTATGAAGAGTATATATCTCGTGTAAATCGTCCGGAATGGGTAGCTGTCGGATTAATCGGTCAAGTACTGGTTCGAGATGATGGGACTTGTGAAACTCATGGATATTGCTGGTCGAATGATGATGGAATTGCAACAAAAGCAGAGAAAGGATACTTTGTATTAAAACGTACAGGACCAAATCAAATCTTGATTTTGGCTAAGTAATGAGTCGAATAAACTAAGAAAAACGATAATATGAGTAAAAGGCGAACTGAAGATACTAGTTTGCCTTTTTTATATAACTGTCCTTTTCGAAATTGTCTTCTAATAAAAAACCGAATTCAAATGTAATTTAACATCCATTATGTTACATTTGTTTTTTCTTCTGAATCTATAAAAAAAGCTGCTAATGCAGCCTATTGCTTATTCAACTCAAGCACCAGTTACTTTAAAAAGCATTAGTTTTTTTGTATTTTTCATCAAGATATTGAAATCCATATAAGAAATAAGCCTTGGAAAAGAAGTGTTTTATTAGTGTCCCCGAACTATGTGTCAGTTCAAAACACGTTAGGAAGTTTCTTCTTTTCCTTTTACTGCATTTTTCATTCTAAGTAAAGCTTCAGTTAGAACCTCACGCGAACATGCAATATTTATACGTTCAAAACCATATCCACCTTTACCGAACTTCATTCCTTCATCGAGGCGAACTCTTACATTTTCTAAGAAGAACGTATGCAATTCTTCGTGTGGAATTCCTAGTTCACGACAATCTAGCCAAATCAAATGGGTTGCTTCTGGTTTCACTACTCTAATTGAAGGAATATATTCTTTTAGAAACGAACAAACATATTGAAGATTCCCTTCTAAATAACTCTTTACTTCTTGAAGCCAAGGTAATCCTCTATAGTAGGCAGCAATCGTCCCTTCCACTGCAAAGGCATTTGGCCGCATTAATCCGTATCCTGTTAAAAGCGCTTCATACTTTTCTTTAACATCTTTATTCGGAATAATAAATATAGAGCTTTGCATTCCCGCAATGTTAAATGTTTTACTCGGTGCAGCACATGTAATAGAAAACTTTAAATGGTTTGGATGAACCGTTGCAAATGGTGTATGTTTATAACCTGAGTAAGTTAAATCCCCATGCATTTCATCCGAAATAACAAAGACACCATGTTCATCACAAATTTCTCCAATTTTTTGTAATTCTTCCCGAGTCCACACTCTACCTACTGGATTGTGAGGGCTACACAAAATAAATACTTTCGTATTGGGATGTGATGCTTTTTCCTCAAAGTCTTCAAAATTCATTTCATATGAACCATTCGAATAAACAAGTGAATTGTTTAAAATGGTACAACCTTGTGTTTCAATCGTAGAAAAGAACGGATAATATACAGGATCTTGCACGATAACCGCATCACCTGGTTGTGTTAATGCATTTAACAATAAATTAATTCCAGGAATGATTCCCGGGCTAAAAGAAATCCACTCTCGTTTTAACTCCCAATCGTATTGTGTTTTCCACCAATACTGAACAGCATCATAATAACGCTCGCAAAACGTACTATAGCCGTAAATTCCGTGCGTTGCTTTTTGACTTATGGCATTTACTATTTCTTCTGAAACTTGAAAATCCATATCGGCAATACATAATGGAATAATATCTTGATCTTCTATGTACCATTTAACCGAATGTGTTTTTCTTCGATTAATAAATTTTTCAAGTTGCATGGCATTCTCTCCTGTCTTTCATCACCTATTGATAGTCTATCCATATTATACAGGAAATTGAAGTATAGTTATCCGTGTGACTTTGGCCTTCTTTTGAAAAAGTCTGTTATTAACTTCGCAGTCTCGTCCATTTGATTTTATATAACACATATCCCATATCAAAAAATGTTGTAGTCTTTTAGAATAATACAGTAAATCAGTCTGCCTAACCAGAGGCAAAGTTATCGGGGCGTGACAGGCACTAAATTTTAGTAAGCTTTAGTTTCTTACAAGAAACTAGCAAGACAACTGTTCTTAGCACACTGAAAAAGGCAGAAAAAGAAGATCGCTTCGTTCTCCGCTTCTTTAACCCAACAGAAGCAGAAACACAGGGAGCATTTACTGTTAACCGTTCCATTGAACATGTACAGGAAGGTAACCTAAACGAACGTCCAATAGCTCCACTGAAATTAGAAGATAATCACTTTAACGTTCCGATCAAACAGAACCAAGTTAAAACGGTATTATTTTAATTACTTGGAATTACCAACAAAAAGCCTAATCCTCAATTGATTAGGCTTTTTGTTATTATTTCAAAAATTTATGAACCGCTCTTACTCGACCGACATAGCAAAATTTTTGGGCTGATAGGCATTATGAATGGCTCTTATCGACCACCATGGCATTTTTCTTTCTATGACGGGCTTTAAGAGCTCTTTTATCATTTTACAACCCCTCCACCTTCGTTTGCCTAGGTCCATAATTTGGTGTCAGCCATCACACCACATCAAGCATTTTGTATTGGGCTTTCACTAATTCATAATAAACTCCTTGTTTAGCCATCAGAGTGTCATGGTTTCCCTGCTCAAGAATTTTTCCATGATCAAGCACCAAGATTTTGTCGGCTTCCCTGATCGTCGATAACCTGTGCGCAATCATAATCGCTGTTCTTCCTTTTAATAACGTTCTTAATGCCTTTTGAATCTTGACCTCTGTTTCCGTGTCAATACTTGCGGTGGCTTCATCCAAAATGAGAATTTTCGGCCTAGCGAGAAGGGCTCTGGCGAAAGAAAGTAGCTGGCGCTCACCCACAGACAAGATATTGCCCCGCTCTTCCACCTCCGTTTGGTAGCCATTGGCAAGCTGGTTAATAAACGAATCGGCTCCTACTACCTTCGCTGCAGCAATCACTTCCTCGTCACTTGCTTTCGGATTTCCAAAACGAATATTTTCCAAAATCGTTCCTGAAAAGATAAACGTTTCCTGCAGGACCACACCAATTTGCGAACGAAGGCTGGCAATCGACAATTCGTGAATGGGATGATCATCGATTTTTACAACACCTGAGGTAGCATCATAAAAGCGGCTGATCAAGTTGGCAATGGTCGTTTTCCCGGAGCCCGTATGTCCCACAAGCGCGACCGTCTCCCCCGATTTTATGGAAAAAGAAATACCGTTTAACGCCCTCCGCGAGGCATCATAGGAAAACTCCACATCCTCAAAATCAATCTGCCCTTTAATAGAAGGGAGAACCAACGGGTTTGAAGCCTCCGCCACAATCGGCCTTTCATCTAAAAACTCAAAAATCCGCTCCGAAGACGCCATCCCGATCAGCAGCTGATTATACAGCTGACCAAGACGTGAAATCGGCTCCCAGAACATCCCTAAATAAAAGGCAAAGGATACAAACTCCCCGATTGTACTTTCACCGCCCGCGACAAGAAAAGCCCCGTACCAAATGAGAATGGCCGTCCCGATAGCATTGGTGATCTCGACAAACGGTCCAAACATGGCATTTTTATGGACAGCTTGTTTCCAAGTTTCAAAGTTTTCCTGGTTGACTCCCTTAAAAAATTGAATGTTTTCTTTTTCTTGGGTAAAGGCCTGTGTGACGCGAATTCCTTGAATACTTTCATTTAAATGGGAATTGAGCTTCGACTGGACGAGCCGAACCGATTGCCACTGCAGCCGGATCTTTTTTCGCAGGCTGGTGGAGATGAAAAACATAATCGGCAAAATCACCATAATCGCAACCGTTAATTTTGCATTCAAAGAAAATAAGATAATAATCGTCGCAAGCAATAGGAGAAAATCGGTTAATAGATTAATAACACCACTTGTAAACAACTCCTGCAATGAATTAATATCATTCATAATCCGTACAAGAATCGACCCGCCCGAACGCTGGTCGAAGAACCTGTGCGATAGGGACTGCACATGTGTAAACAAATGCTTCCGCAAATCATAAATGACATTTTGCCCAAGCTTGTTCATCCAACGGATTCTTAGCAAATTGACAAAATAGGATAAAACATACAGCCCTGGAATGATGAAAATCAGCTGGAGTAATAAGGTTGTATCTTTTTCAACAAGCGCCTTGTCAAGTGTATAGACGCCAATTAAAATCGGTATGATTAAACGGATGGATGTTGAAATGATCACAGCCATAAACGAAAGGGGCAGTAAATTTCTCGTATAGGGCTTTAAGTATTGCAGCAAGCGCCACATCTGATTCCAGTTAAACGATTTATCAATCACTTCATCCTGAGAGTAATGAAACCGCTCGAGGATTAGTTGTTTCTTTCGTTTTTCCTCCATGTTTTCACTTACCCTCCCGTCTTTTGCATAATGGCTGCCTGATCTTGATATTGAATGTTGTAGATGCGCCGGTACGATCCATCATGGGCAAGCAGCTGTTCGTGTGTACCACGTTCGATGATTCTTCCCTGATCCAGCACCAATATTTCATCGGCATGCTTTAGTGATGAAATACGATGGGCAATAATAAGCGTCGTTCTTCCCTTCATGACCTCGCGGAGGGCCTTTTGAATTTGAAATTCGGTTTCCATATCGACCGCACTTGTTGAATCATCTAAAATGAGAATCGCAGGATTCATACAGATGGCTCGTGCAATCGCAATCCGTTGTTTTTGCCCCCCGGAGAGCCCCATCCCCCGTTCTCCCAGCTTCGTGTCATATCCTTCAGGCAGCTCCATAATAAAATCATGGGCCTGCGCCCGTTTGGCCGCATCGATAATTTCCTCCATCTCCGCATCCGGCCTTCCGTAAGCGATATTTGCCTTGATGGTGGATGAAAACAGAAAGGTTTCCTGTAATACAACGCCAATTTGCGAACGCAGCATTTTCAACCCATATTCCTGAATAGGACGATCATCAATCCGAATTTCACCTGCAGTCGGTTCATAAAAGCGGGACAGAAGCTGAATGATGCTTGTTTTCCCGGAACCTGTTGCGCCAATAAGCCCAATTGTTGTCCCTGGAAGCGCGGAAAAAGTAATCTCCTTGAGCGCTTCTGACTCCTCCGTTCGATAGTGGAACGTGACCTGATTGAAGGCCACCTTGCCTTCCATTCTGCCGGTACTCCTGATGTCATCGCCGTCAAAAATCGTTTCATCCGCTTCTAATACTTCCAGAAGTCTCTCGCCGGAAGCTTTTGCCTGGGAGAACATATTGATGGTGAATCCCAGGTTCATAATCGGCCAAATAATATACCAAACAAGACTGTAAAAAGCGACAAGCTCCCCAGGCTTTAAGGCTCCATTGATCACCTGAAATCCGCCATATGCCAGTAGGGAGACAACGGAAATATTGCCGATCAGCTCCATCAGTGGGAAATATTTCGACCATACCCCCGACGTATATAGCTGTTTGGTCCTGTACTCTTGATTGGAGGAGTTAAAGCGCTTCATTTCCTCCTTTTCTTTGGACAGGGCTTTAACCGTATGGATCCCGTTAATATTCTCCTGCACCATTGTATTTAAGCGGCCGAACGATTCGCGAATCCCGCGGAATGCCGGATGGACGGCTCTGTCGAACTTATAAACCACCACACTTAAAAAAGGCAGCGACATCATCGTGACCAGAGTCAGGGAGACGGAATAATAGAACATCACACAAAGACTGGTGCCCACGACAATGACAAAGCGAAGGACCTCGCTAAAGCCGAAGGATACAAAAAAACGAAAACCTTCCACATCAGCGGTCAAACGGGACATTAGATCCCCCGTCTTTGCGTTATCGTAATAACTGAAGGATAGCCGTTGCAGCTTTTCATATAGGGCATTTCGGAGCAAATACACGGATTTAATGCCGAACATATCTGCCAAATAATGCTGGATGAAAGTAGAGAAGGCTTTTACCCCCATGATCACGATAAATCCCAAGGCAATCCACGGCACCCAGTCATATTTCCGCCCAAGCACGACATCATCAATGGTTACCTGCAAAATGACCGGATAGATGACGGTAATCGCAGCGACAAGCAGCATAAAGAGCAGCGACCAGATAAAATCCTTTTTAAAAGGAAGATAAAACGACTTTAACTTTTTAAAAACGAACATTTTTTCTTCCTTATGTAACCTGAAAATTTACATACCTTACATTTATATAGATTTAAGTTAGAAATATTTCGAAAATCGTTAAATTAGGTTGTTTAAATTTTTGATAAACTCCACCTCCTTTAGTGCCATAAACCGGCACCCATGTAAGCCTTTCCATTATTTTAGCAGTACGATCCCCTCCGTCCTATTGGCAAAAACATAGATTCATTGGTTAAAATAAAGTCTTTTGCCCACAAAAAAAAACGTACCACCCTTCGAGGTGGCACGTTTCTTCTATTAATATTATTTATTGCTTTCAGTCAATGCCTGATGGGCCAGCAAAAGCGCCCCTGTAATCCCTGCATCATTGCCTAAACCAGGGCTTACAATATATTCTGACAGCTCCGGCAATGAAACATAATTACGCAGAAATTCCTTCAAATGCTGATAGATAGAAGGGAATACCTGTTTCTGGTTCATGACGCCGCCGCCCAGGATAATCTTTTTCGGAGAAAGAATCAAAATATATTGCATCAGTGCCTGGGCGATATAGTAGCCTTCTAATTCCCATACTTCATTTCTGTCCACTAACTCAATTCCTTTTTGTCCCCAGCGCTCTTCAATGGCAGGGCCGGCCGCCAATCCTTCCAGACAATCACCATGGTACGGGCACCGCCCCTGATATGGATCCTCCGGATGACGCCTAACCAAAATATGCCCCATTTCCGGATGAGAATGCCCTTGAAGCATCTGCCCCTGAACGAGCGCTCCTGCTCCAATTCCTGTTCCAACCGTTATATACAAGCAGCTTTCCAGCCCTTTGGCTGCACCAAAAGTCGCCTCGCCTAACGCGGCGGCATTCACATCCGTATTAAATCCGATGGGAACCCCAAATTCATCCTCAAACCCTTGCACAAACGGATAATCCTTCCATCCTGGTTTTGGGGTAGACGTGATGTGCCCGTATATGGGACTTTCCCGGTTAACATCAATTGGACCGAACGATCCAATTCCAATCGCTTCGATCGGGTATTTTTTAAAAAATTCAATGACCTTCGGAATCGTTTCATCCGGGGTAGTGGTAGGGATTTGAATTCGGTCCACGATCGTTCCCTTTTCGTCTCCTACCGCGCAAACAATTTTTGTGCCGCCAGCTTCAATTCCACCAAGCATTCGCAACTCCTCCTAATCTATTATTCATTAAACCGGCCTGCACCCTTCAGGAAATGAAACAACGCCCCGATTAAGTTGGCATCATTACCAAATTGACACGCTTCCACTTTAATATCTAACGTGGAAATATCATCCCTTAACCTCTTCAATTCACGATTGATCCCGTCAATCACTTCCTGCCGCTTGCTGATGCCGCCGCCAATGAGGATTTTTTGCGGGTCCAAGGCATATTTTAAATTATAAATTCCGTTGGCGAGCCGTTTATATAATTCTGCAATACACTCTTTGGCAATCGTGTCACCTTCATCGGCAAGAAGAAATACTTGTTCACCGGTCAACGTTCCTTTTGCCAGTGATTTTCTCCTGGCAACCTCCTCCACTAACGCATGGGTCGAAGCAGTCTTGCTCCAGGTTTGATCAAGCGGATTTTTTGACTGTGGCCCCATGATCATGTAGCCGAACTCCCCGCCGTGAAGCGAAGCCCCGCGTAAGATCGATTGGTTAATGACGATACTGCCGCCAATTCCGGTACCTATGACAATACAAATATAGTATTCCGTTCCTTTTGCTGCGCCTAACCATCCTTCCGCCAAAGCGGCGCAATTGGCATCATTTTCTATTGATACCGGGAAACCCGTTCGCTCCCTTATGAGGTCAGTCATACAAACTCCATGTATATACGGAATCGCACTGGCACCGCCAATAAACCCCGTATTAACATCTACAGCACCGGGTGAACTTAAAGCAATGCCTTGCAATTCAAATGAATTCAAATATTCTTTTGTTACTTGGCTAAGTTTTTGCAAGAAACTTTCTAATCCTTCACAAGGAGTTGGAAACTTCCCACTTTCTAATTTCTTTCCTTCTTCATCCATAACAGCATATTTTATATAGGTGCCGCCCATATCGAATACCATGTACACTTTCATCCGACTCACCTTTATTAATCATTTTCGTCCTCTATCCATTGGATGGTTAAAACCCATTGTTTTCGGACAACTGTTTGTACCATTTCCCTGATTTTTTAACCGTTCGAGTTAAATGGTTCTTTAAATCTACTTCCACTAATCCATATCGATTTTTATATGCGTTCGTCCATGACCAGTTATCCATGAAAGTCCATAGGTGATATCCCAAGCAATTCGCTCCCTCTTCAAGCGCTTTATGCACCCATTTCAAGTGTTCCTGGATAAACTCAATCCGATAATCATCCTCAATAAACCCTCCCACATGACGGAACTTTTCTTCCCCTTCAACACCCATTCCATTTTCCGAAATAAAGAATGGCAGATTACTATAGTTGTCACGGAGGTCAATCATAATATCATAGATAACTTCCTCGCAGATTTCCCAACCGCGGTGCGGATTGATTTTCCGTCCTGGCATGATATACGGATCAAAGAGGTGTTCCGGCATAAACGGAGCATTCTCCGGCTCAGGCTCCTCTTTCGCTTTAACGCGGCGTGGCTGGTAGTAGTTCACGCCTAATAGATCAATCGGATTATTTCCAATCACTTCCAAATCACCGGCTTCCACGGTTGGAAGCAGGTCTCTTTCTTTTAAAATATCAACCAAGTCACTAGGATATTCCCCCTTTGTGACCGGATCAAGGAAGCTGCGGTTAAAGAATAAATCAGAAATATGGGCAGCCTTTACATCTTCGGCATCCTGACTTCGTGGATAAGATGGTGTGAGATTTAGGATAATGCCAATTTTCCCGTCAACCTTTAATTTTTTAAAGGCATCTACTGCCTTCGCATGGGCTACAATGGTATGGTGGGCAACCGTTGCCCCCCGTTTGAAGTCTGTCACATTAGGATAATGCCAATTATATAAATACCCGGCCTCAACCGGGACAATCGGTTCGTTAAAGGTAAACCAATATTTCACACGTCCGCCAAATAAGCGAAAGCAGGTCTCTGCATAATTCACATAGGCATCGATGACTTCCCGGCTTTCCCATCCGCCTTTTTCCTGCATGCACATCGGCATATCAAAATGGTATAAATTCATAAATGGTTCGATGTCATGAGCAATCAATTCATCGATGACCTGATTGTAAAAGTAAACGGCCCTCTCATTTACTTTACCGGTTCCATCCGGAATCAAACGTGACCATTGAATCGAGGTCCGAAAGGAGTTATGGCCCGTTTCTTTCATCAGCTGGATATCTTCTTTAAACCGATGATAGAAATCCGATGTATGTTCCGGGCCAACTTCATGATGAAAACAAGCAGGCTCTATGCTGTACCAATAATCCCAGATACTTTGCTTTCTTCCATCCATCAGCGCTGCGCCTTCCGTTTGCGGGCCTGATGCGGCACTTCCCCACCAAAAGTTTTTTGGGAAACGATAGGTAAGGTTATGTTCATGCAAACTAATATCCATTGTTCATCTCCATCTTTTTATTTAATTTTTCTCCATTCGCTTGGTGTGGTTCCGACACTTTTTTTGAACTGTTTATAGAAATAAGCCGTATCCGAATACCCGACCTTTTTGCCAATTTCACCTGCACGGTAATGGGTGGTTTTGAGGAGTTCCTTTGCCTTTTCCAATCGGTATCGGTTTAGGTATTCCGAAAAAACCGCCCCTACTTCTTTTTGAAATAATTGTCCCAAATATATGGCATTTACATGAAACTGCTGGCCCAAAGTTTTTAATGAAATCCCTTCATCATAGTGGGCATGGATATAATCAAGGACATTTTGGACAATCGGACTTCGATTATTGACTTGTTTGTGGATCGAAAAAATTAATTCCTGGCAATATTCCTTCAAAATGGCTTTCATCTCGTCAATATCAGAACTATACACTATTCTTTCGATTGCAGCTGTATGATAGGAGAGATCGTTCGGCTGCAACGAATAATGGATATACGAAAGTAAATCAAAGATATATTTTCTGGCAGCTGGTGGGGAGATAAAGCTGGAATTCTTGGTGAGATCCTGAAAAAATGAATCAATCCGTTGTAAAACTTCTCCCTCCGCTTTCAATAGCTGCTTTACAATCGTTTCTTTAAATTCTTGCTGTTTTTTTAATTCTTCATGCTTATCAATCGTCAAATGTTCGGAAAGAAGCACGTTTGGGCATGAATAAAGCTGTAATAAGCTATATTCCCTTGCTTTCATAAAACTCTCTTCTAATTCATCTACTGTTTTTACCGGCCTTCCCATCGCTAAATAGAACAAACCGGCCCCGCTTTTTTCATCTTTTAAATGCTCAACCAGGCCTTGGTTAAATCGATATAATTCCTCTTCCTTTTCGCTCCCCAAAATAATGACTAAGTCTTGATTTGGACTATATAAACAAACAGCTGAGCAATGGTCCTCAATAAAGCCTCTAATTCTCTTTAAAACCTCAACCCTGTAATAGTTTTCAAAGCTTAAAATAGAAACAGCATAATACGGCTGAGTAAACTGGATATCGTATAATGACAATCTTTCCAGACAGTCATTCTTCTCAATCTCCCCATTTAAAAACCGCCATAAGGTATTATCCAATAGGGTTGACGGTTCCTGTGCCTGATTACCTCCTGACACTACATTCATTTTCCGGCCTACATTTTGAATGGTCGTTAATAATTCTTCCTCATCCACAGGTTTGACTAAATAGTTTTCAATCCCTAATAACAGACCTTGCTTAATATACTCGAACTCTTGGTAACCAGTTAAAATAATACATTTCACCTTCGGCTGGATTTTTTTCGCTTCCTCAATTAAGTCTAAACCGGACATTTCTCCCATTAATATATCTGTAATAAGGAGGTCGACTGGATGTTCTTTAAGATAAGCAAGAGCCTCTTCCCCGCTCTCGGCACGCGACACAATTTCAAACCCATAGTCCTCCCAATCCAGGAGAGCTTGAAGACCTATCGTTATTAACGGTTCGTCATCGACAAGAAGCACCTTATACATAGCTGTTCCCTCTTACTGGAATAGAAAGTGTCACAATCGTTCCTTTATCTTTGATACTTTTCACAGAAATGCCGAATGTGTCATCATATTTCAGTTTTAAACGTTGATGGATATTTCTTAATCCAATTGAATCCATTTCATCTCCCTCTTCACAATTAAGATGCCGGACAATCATCGCAAGATCCTCCTCCGTTATCCCCTTACCATTATCCTCCACTGTGATTTCCAACGTTTCCTCAAGCTGAGTAGCACGAATGTGTAACTCATTGTCAGAACGGTCCTTTCTAAAACCATGAACAAAATAATTTTCAATGATTGGCTGCAAAATGAGCTTTTGCACGGGTGTTTGATCCACATCACTAGGTATATCAATATCGACCTGTAATTTGTTTGGGAATTTAAATTGCATTAATTTTAAATACTGATTTACATATTCAATTTCTGTATATAAAGGCACCGTGTCTTTTGACTCTAACGAGTAGCGGAATAGCTTTGATAAATGGAAAATCATCTTACTTGAAGTTTTTGAACCCTCTACGACCGCTACCATCCGTATTGCCTCTAACGTATTAAATAAAAAATGAGGATCGATTTGTGCCTGAAGCGCTTTCAATTCCGCTTGCTGCTGCTTTAAATTTAGTAGGTAAAATTGTTCAATATAATTATTCAATTCATCTAACATCGAATTGATATTGACGGCAATCCTTGATAATTCATCTTCATGTTTAGATTCTGGTATCCTGGCATCCAGATTTCCATTCTCAACCTGCCGAATAATCGAAACAATTTTATTAATACGCCTTGAATAATTTCGAGTAAAGGAATAGGAAATTAAAATTGAAATAATGATGAAGAATATAATAACTCCCCACATGGTTCCCCTGACAATCGTCAGCTTTTGCCACCCTCTATCTGGAATAACACTGACATACGTATAATCACCCTGGTTCGCAATGGTACTTATATAAAAATGGTCATTCTGCCACTTTATTTTTTTCTCATTTGTTTCAGGCTTTATCTGTTTGATCATATCTAAGGGAACATCACCCTTATTTACGGAATAGATGATTTTGCCCTCAGCATCCATGATAAAAAAGGAAGCAGGCACTCCATCGCGCTTTTTGACCATTTTGTCTAGACGATTAGTAGAATAAAATATAGTAATCTCACCTATTTTTTTCAATGTCACTGGATTGTTTACGACGATCTTTTTGGTAAAGGTATCTGTTAGTTGCCTGACTCTTGGAATACCATCCCCGCCAAACCTGGGAATCCCTTCTAAAAGAAGGGGGCCGCCCACATCCATGGAATGATCGATGATGCTTTTATTCCATCGTAAATATTGATAAATGAGCAGGTATTCTACAGAAGGGGTTTCCAACGAACGTAAACTGATCGCATTAATATCGCTATCTTGACCGAAATAGGCATTGAAATACGTATCAATATTATTCGGTACAAATGACTTTGCCTCCGAAAATTTATCGAGACGGTATTCCAAATATTTCGCATACCCGTTTTGAAGGGCAAAAGAAATATCGTCAATGACATCCCCTTTTACATAAAAATCCCTTTTAGATCGATTAATATCTGCATCTTTAGCGGAAAAGTAATCCTCTACCCGTTCCATCGTTCTGGTATTGACGTTCACTTCTTTTTGAATAATAACTTCGGAGTAATAGTTCGTAATCGTAACGATTAAAATAATGATGGTTACAATAATAGTGATAGATGATGCCAAGAATAGTTTATTAAATATTTTTTGAGTAAAACGTCCTTTTTTTCTTAATCCCATTTTGATGTCCTCAAATTACTTATTGTTTTTTCTAGTCTACCACTGGATACGAATCCGCAACAGCCTGCACAGTTTAAATAAAATCAAGCTGAGATTTTCCACCCAGCTTGACTTTTTTGTTATTATTTTTGCTTGCTCTTCCATTCGTCAAATTGCTTTTGAATTTCTTTTAAGACTTTGTCAATGCCAGCTTCTTTTAACTTCTTATTATATTTTGGCAAGTACTCTTCTGGGTCAACAGAACCTGTTGCCAATGCCGGATAGAATTCTTTTGAAATATTCGTAATCGATGCAAGCTCAGATCTTACTGGGTCGCTGTTAAAATGGAAACCAAGTGTTGGCGCTGTTTTTGCTGATTTGTTAAACTCTTCGAATTTATCCCACTTATCTTTAGGATCATTTTCATACAAATCCAAAATAAAGAAGTTTCCAAGTGAATAGGCTGGAACATTATAACGATCTACACGTGCTGGAAGGTCTTTAATCGATCCATCGTCATTTTTTTCGTAATGAACGCCTTCTATACCTTTGTCAACAAGGTTACGGAGGTATGGGTCAGTGTTAAGCAGTGTCAGGAATTCCATTGCTTTCTCAGGATTCTTGGAAGTTGCTGAGATGGCCTGAATGGAACCGGATACAGAATCATTAATCGTAATCGGATCTTCAGCCGGAACGGAAACAACATCATACTTAGCCGAGCGAGACCATAATAAATCAGCATATGGCTGAGAATCACCCATACGGACAAACCAGTTTTCTACATCCATTGGCCAGCTGTCTTTACTTGTCGCAGCATCTTCTTTAAGGAATCCAGCCTTATAATATTCATGCATGGTTTTATAGGTTTTCATGGTTAAATCAGTTTCAAATTGGTTAATCACATGGTCTCTATCGCCTTCCATAGCAAAGGCAAATGGCATTTCATTATTAAAGATATAATCGTATGGCAGATAGGCTTTAAATGTAGCCATTGGAGTTACGCCAGGTTCATTCTCTTTAATAGTTTTTAGCATCGGTTCAAGGTCTTCCAAGGTTTTTACTTTTGAAAGATCAAAGTGGTATTTGTCTACAAGGCGTTTATTAAAGGTATAAACCGATTGTCTTGCTGCCTCTTTATTAGTAGGGACGCCATAAATTTTTCCATTGACTTTAATTCCTTCTAACAGGGCAGGATTAAGAGTATCCTTAAGTTTTTTGCCCTCTTTTCCTAACATATCGTCAATGTCCTTAAATGCACCTTTTTGGGCATTTTGAACGTAAGAGGTACCATTCGTAAAGATGATATCAAAGGGTTCCCCTGAATTGATCATCACCTGTGATTTTTGATCCCAATCACCCCAGTCAATTTGCGTCATTTTTACTGTGGCATTGATTTTTTTCTTTGTGTACTTGTTGACTTCTGCAAAGACTTTTTCAGTATCTTTTTGCGGGGTTCCAATGGTGTACCATTTAATTTCATAAGGTTCGCCATTTTTTCCGCTTTTTTCGGATGTGGCACTGTCTTTGCTTGTGCATGCAGATAGAAGGGTTCCAGCTGCCAGTACGGATGCGAGAATAATGCCTAACTTCTTTTTCTTCATTCCTCTTCTCCTCTTTCTGTTGATTATTCTTTAACGCCGCCAATCGTCAGTCCGCTAATAAAGTACTTTTGAAAGAACGGATAGGAGACAGCAATTGGTAAGGTAGCGATTACAACCATAGCCATTTTGGCCGATTCTTGCGGAATCGTATCAAATAAACCTTTCTGCATGATCGCAACATCCATATTTTTTCTCATAAATTCAAGATTTGCCTCTATTTTCATGAGTAAAGCTTGAAGCGGCACCAGATTGGGGTTATCAATATAAAGCAAGGCTGTAAACCAGTCATTCCAATAACCCAGTGTACTAAACAAGGCAATCGTGGCAATCCCCGGTAAGGAAAGCGGGAAGATGATTTGGAAGAAGATCCTCCATTCACTTGCCCCATCGATTCTTGCCGATTCTAAAATAGATTCAGAAACGGACTTTATGAAGAAAGTTCTCATGATGATAATGTAAAACGCATTCATCGCAAGTGGCAGGATCAATGCCCAAATGGAATTTTTCAAATGCAAAAATTGGGTGACAACGATGTAAGTCGGCACTAGCCCGCCGCTGAAAAGCATGGTAAAGAATGCCAGGAACGTGAAAAATTTTCGATACTTAAATTGCGGTCTTGAAATCGCGTAGGCATAAAAGGTAATCATGAACACACTGATCATTGTACCGAAAATCGTAATAAAAATCGTGACACCATAAGAGCGGAAAAAGGACTCCTTCATACTCCATAGATAATGATAAGCATCCATGCTCCAATCCTTCGGGATCAGTTGAAAACCGTTCCTGACAATACTTTCCTCACTTGTAAACGAAATGATAATGACATAGATAAAAGGAAAGATACACGTAAACGCGAGAATTCCAAGCAGCACACTAATAATGGCATTTGCGGCCGGATGCATATGTTGAGGACCTCGATACTTTTTCCTGCTGATCTTAGCCTCAGCCTTTTTACTTTCTTCTACTGGTTTTGAAATAGCAAGCGATGAATGGGTTTGTTCTAGTTTTGGCATATCATTAGCCGCCGGGCGACTTTTCCTCCCTTCGTAAAGAAATGAACATTAAAACAAGGCACTTTCCTCATCCACTTTTCGGACAATGTAGTTGGTAATCATAACGAGGGTAAATCCAACAGCCGACTGATATAGACCTGCTGCCGTACTCATACCAATATCCCCCAGATTCATAAGACCGCGGTATACGAATGTATCAATAACATTTGTCACTCCATATAGAGCCCCCGAATCTCTTGGCACTTGATAAAACAATCCGAAATCCGAGTTGAATATCCGGCCAATATTCATAATGGTTAAGATAATCATTAATGGCTTAAGCATTGGCAAGGTAACATGTTTAATCTGCTTCCATTTTGAAGCGCCATCAATCATCGCTGCCTCATAATACGTCCGATCAATCCCAACGATGGATGCTAAATAAACGATACTGCCGTAACCTACACCTTTCCACATGCTCATAAACACGAGAATAAACGGCCAATATTTCGACTCGCTATACCACGAAACAGGGTCAACATGGAACCAGCCAAGAATATGATTTAACAAACCGTGTTCCGTACTTAAGAAAGTGAAGACAAAGTAACTGCCGATAACCCAAGAAATAAAATGCGGGAACAAGATAGAAGTTTGGTAAACCTTTGATAGCCTTTTATTGATTAACTCACTAAGCAAGACAGCTGTTGCAACCGCAGTTACAAGCCCTAATACAATAAAGACAAGATTGTAGAGTATGGTATTTCTGGTAATAATCCACGCATCATTCGTACTGAATAAATATTTGAAATTGTCCAAGCCAACCCATTCACTATTCATAACGCTGGCAAAAAACCCATCGGGATCAATCCGGAACTTTTTAAAGGCCAATACTTGTCCAAACATCGGCAAATATGAAAATAACAACAGCCAAATTGTTCCTGGTAACACCATAAGCAGCCAAACTCGATTTTTATAGAGATCGTTTAATATCCTTTTCATCTTTCTCCTCCCCCCGCTTGTTATGTAAGCACTTCCATATACTTATTCTATAGTGAAATGAGACCCATTTATAGTTGACTAATTTTGGATTAAGTGCAAAAATCTTAGAATTTTACAACATTTAGGCTAAAAAAGTCAACAACCGACTGGGGCAGCCCCAGTGGGTTCATTTTCGTCCTATAAAACTCGAAAAGTCTTAATCTCATACGGTTTGATTTCAACCTCAATCGGTGATGCAGACTCTTCTCCGATTGGTTCTTCCATCAAATTGGTCTCCACCCATGAGGTGATGCCTCTGGCAACATCCAGAGAAATCTTGCCTCTTCGTCCTTCATATTCGTGCAAGCGGATAATGATACCGTTACCATCATAAGCTGGCTTAATGGCATCAATCCAAACATGGTCCGAATCCATTTCCAGGAATGACTCTTCCTTTGCCCATTTCCCTTCGACAGCGGCAACAGGGTCGTTCAAATCCCACGCTTTCTCCACCGTCTTCGCTTTGCGCCATTCCCCCTTATGCGGATAAAGCGAATAAACAAACGAATGGGTTCCTTGATCTGCTTGTGGATCAGGATGAATCGCTGATTTTAATAAGGTGATCCGCATTGTATTTTCTTTAATGTCGTAGCCATATTTGGAATCGTTCAGTAAACTTACCCCATAGTCCGGTTCTGACAGGTCGGCCCACTGATGGCCGACCGTTTCAAATTTGGCCAAATCCCAACTTGTATTCCAATGGGTTGGGCGCTTCACATTTCCATATTGAATATCATAGACGGCCTCGGTTGCGCGGATATCCACAGGGAAGGCTGCCTTCAGTAATTTTCTCTTTTCATGCCAATCCACCGTTGTTTCAAAATCAATGCGGCGGTCATTGTGATAGAATACGACCCGCTGAGAAATTGCAGAATGGTGATACGTCCACTTGGCAAGAAGCGTAAACGTCAATTGACCATTTTCCACTACTTCAAATGTTACTAAATCACGGATTTCTTCCATTTTTTCTTGATAAAAGATATCTATATCCCAAGCATCATGGGCAAGCGGCTTATCTTCAAAAATTTGCAGGATATTCCCCTTTTGATTTTCAGCGAGAACTTGGCGATTGGCTTCCATATCAAACAGGGACGTCATTTGACCGAATTCATTCCATTCAACATGGTAATACGGTGTCTCTAATTTTCGATCCTGATAGATAAAATTCGATTTCGTTTCCTGAACGGTTACCACCGGCTCAAAATATAAAGTCTTAGCACCAAAGGATGGAAGGGTGTCGACCTCAATGAGCCAGCCGTTATCCCGTTTTTGATGGGTTAAGGTTTCCCCTTTACTGTTTTTCCAAACACCTCCGGCAAAGTCAGCAAATTGAGGTACCGCCACATTTTTCTTCCCCTGATGGTGGGTCGCGTTCACTAACACGACAGAGTGGTCATCCTGTTCGATTCCATGCTGGATGATACGGGTTTCAAGGTTTTCAACTAGGCGGTGCGCCTCCTGATATTCTTCCTTGGCATCTTCATACACTTCACGAATGGAGGAACCAGGAATAATATCATGGAATTGATTGCGCAAAATAATCTTCCAGCCATTTTTCAGCTCGTCATTTCCCACCCATTGGCCATTTTCAGAAAGCCACGAAGTCAGGAATTCGGCCCGTCTGTATAAAAGCTCCAATTTTCGATTCATCTGCTTCATAAATGCCTGGCTGGTATAGGTGCCTCTATGGTACTCCAGGTACAGCTCGCCATCCCATTTATGGATATAGCCATCCGCTTCCGAAACATTCCGGTGAAGCTTGTCAAAAAATTCCCCAGCCGTCGACGTTTTAACATTCGGCACCCCTGGCAGTGAATCAAATCTGCGGCGCATTTCAAGCATATGCCGGTTGACGCCGCCGCCGCCATCGCCATATCCATAGGAAAGAAGCAAATCTTTGGATAACTCCTTATCACGATAGCCTTTCCAAGCGCCATTCACCGTTTTCGCGGTAACAAAGCCATTATACGTATAGAACCAAGAGTCGGGGGAATTCCATGGCTCTGGCGTCGTAATAAAATGCGTTAAAATCTCCGATCCATCGATTCCTTTCCAGTAAAAGGTATCGTGCGGCATCCGGTTATACTGGTTCCAGCTGATTTTGGTCGTCATCATCGTTTTGATGCCTGATTTTGTTAAGATCTGCGGCAGCGCCCAGCTGTAGCCAAACACATCCGGAAGCCATAGATACTTACAATCGACGCCAAACTCTTCTTTAAAATAGTTTTTCCCGTGAAGGATTTGGCGGACAAGCGATTCGCCGCTGGGAATATTACAGTCAGCCTCAAGCCACATCGCGCCGCCGGCCTCCCACTTGCCTTCTGCCACTCTTTCCTTTATTTGAGCGTAAATCTCAGGATAATCCGTTTTGATATAGTCATAGAGCTGCGGTTGTGTTTGCAAGAATAAATATTCAGGGAATTGCTTCATTAAATGCAAGACCGTTGAAAAGGAACGAGCGGATTTCTCCCTTGTATTTTTTAACCGCCAAAGCCAAGCCACATCAATATGGGTATGGCCCACTGTGTGGATCGTGATGTCTGATGATTTGGTGAAGGACTGAATCGCTGCTGTAAGACTCTCCTCCGCCTCATAACAGGACTGATAAAATTCAGGACTGCCGGGCTCGGTCCAATTTATGAATTGTAGGGCATCAGAAATCAACTTTTTCAAAATAGTATAAGCGGAGTCCGACTCACTTGTTTCTTTTAACACCTCATTAGCGGCTAACAGCGTATAATAAAGGTTATCTACGCGGCGATCAAGCCAGCCGATCACGGCCATTTGCAGTTTAAATTCATTTTCTGTCGGGTTCCCTCCACCCTCAAGTCCCGACCAGAGCCTGAAATCCAAGCGCATCGGCCCCTTTGCCGTCTGATCATCGAAGAGAACTTCTTCATGGTTGGAATCGACACCTTGATAGGGTTTGCCATTGACAAAGAGGAGAGATTCAAAGCCTGAATTATTACCCCCGCCCGTTTTTCCAAACGAGAATAGACCGACAATCTGCCGATCGGCATATGGCAAATGAGTATCAATCTCTGCATGAAGCCATAAATAGCGATCGCGGCCTTTCCAGTAGTCGCCGATTTTCATCACATTTTGTTCATCATAGGCAGCCGGTGGATAGGCGCCGATTGCACCATCATCTTCTTGTACGTAAAATGGATTCATACCTACAAGGTCCCGGTACCGGTAACCCTCTAATTCCCTGATGCGCTCTTCAAATTTTCTTTCCGTTAAGAACATGTTTTCACCTCGTCATGATTAGTTATTACAATGAAAAGTTTCCTGCAGTGACGATCCGATGATAGACATTGCCGCCTACCAGCCCATTAGCCATTTCCCATGGCCCATCATGAGGCAATCGTTTTTCTTCCAATTCCTCAATCCGGGGAATCCTTCCCTCGAGCCACCCCTGAATCCGGTATTTGACGGAATCAATTCGGGTAATGACACCGCCATAACGAATATCGATCACTTCCCAGCCAAATGGCTTGTACGCTGCAAACCAGACGTCTCGGTGCTTTTGCCTTAAACGATCAACATTCGCCTGGATTCTATCTAAAGTAATAAGAATGGATTTCATTTGCTCATAATTAGTGTTCTGATACGCCTCTATAATCTTTATGCCGATTTCCGCTTTGTCAGCCAGCACCCGCGCCAGCTGTTCATATACATCAAACACGGCTTCCCATGCTGGATTCTCTTGTTTGGCTTTTTCAAGCACCGGGACCAGCTGCTGATAATGCTCCCCTAGAGAAAGACCGCGGACATTCTCGTCATATAAACCTATTAAACTATCTTGGTAGAGCAGCACTTTCGACGTCATCGAGGTATTCATGTTATCCTCCATGACACCCGGTGTTTCATCTAATAATTTCAAATTCATAAAATCAGCAAAATGCCCATCACCGCAAAATCCAAAGCGCTCTGATACCTTTTCAATTGACACTTCCTTCTGGTAGGTGTGCTCGGCAAATAATTGCAAAATCGGGTAAGCTGCCGCAAACGGCGTTTCGGCCCCGTTATCCCCCCACAATGTGACAAAGATTTCCCCGATCCCTTCCTTTTTGCAGGCAGCCAGTGCGGCTTCTGTTGTCGCAATCGCCTTGCCATAGTTCGGCGCTAGTCCATTCCAGGTCCAAGCCCCGCCGGCAAAAATCGGCGTGGTGCCGAGAAGCTTATGGTTTTGAAAATCTCGTTCATACACTTCTTGTTCTTTCCGGTAATAGTTCCAATAAACAAGCTCCACATCCGGAATTCCGTCAAGAATATTTTGACGGATGCTGCCGCTTTCATCCTTATAGGGGCTGTTTTCGGCAAACAATGGGAAATACATATCGCTCCAAATCATCGGTTTTAGACCCAGCTTATCGGTAATGGAGACCACCTTTTGCAGATGTCGATTCATGAGATCAATATGGTGTTCAAAACCATGCTTCTCTAAATATTTTCCTAAGCCAAGCTGAAACGTCTCATCCATGCCGATATGAATCCGTTTGGTCCGAAATGGCTCGGAGGCTGCTTTTAGACAGCTCTCTAAAAACTCATACGTTGTGGGCTCATCCACGAGTAAGATATCATCTGTGTCTTTGAATCCGGAGGCATAATTCCATTTAAGGGCTTCCCGTAAGTGGCCCAATGTTTGAATGCAAGGGATCATTTCAATTCCGAGCTTCCCTGCATATTCATCGCAGGCTTTTAACTCCTCAAACGTATATCTCCCCCGCATATATCCAAAATAAGGATATTCCTTCACCTCATACGTATCCTCCGTATAGAGCATCAGGGTGTCTAATCCCATCACCGCCATGTGCTGGAGAAGCTTCTCCACTTCAGCAACGGTGGGAACCGCATTTCTCGACGCATCCAGCATCACACCACTCATGTTAAACTGTGGATTCTCTGTTAAATCGAATTCGTTACTTTTTTGAAAATTCTCCAGCCACAATCCGAGCGCCCGGAAAAAATGAACCGGCTTTTCAAACGAAATTTCCCCTTGTCCGCCTTTATTCAAAACCCTTAACGGCCCTTTCTGATGTTTCACTTGAATCGGATAACCATCAGTAGAAAGTTGGACATTTAATCGTTTTGAAACAAACTCAAGACCAACTGCTACTGAAGATGTGTCTCCCTTTAAGAACAGTTCCACTTGTTTTCCCCCTGTATTTTCCATAATATTAATACTGCTGTGCTCTTTTCTCTAAAAAGACAAATCGGCTGAGACAAACCCTCATTATCCAAAAGGCAGGAGCCACCGCAGAAATAAACGGGATGAGGCCAGGAGCCTGATTGATCAGGTAGCCAATCACAAAAAAACCGGCGCCAATCCATATGGTTGAAGGTAGACCCGTTACGGTAATGAGAAAGGACTGTTTGATATATTCCTTACTGGAAAGCTCGTAATGGGCATAGATGGCAAAGAAATAGCCAACAGCTACTATTAAAACAATCACTAGGATGTAAAGGATAATCGAAATAAAACTAGCAAAAACACCTGACATAAAGCTCTCTATAATCCTGATATCGATAAACAGAAAAAGGCCAATGATGTAAAAAACAAGGCCTATTCCATTGCTTCGCTTCCATTCTTTGAAATACACATGCTTAAACGTCTTCCAAACAGGGACATCTGTATCTTTTCTCAGCCATTTACGGACTATAGTAAACAGGGCAACAGTTGCAGGGAAAAAGCCAAATACTCCCAGTCCCAAGGCGGTAAAGGCAATCCAGCATAAATTTGCTGAGATTGCCCTCCATATCCATTCACAAACGACAATGATCCATGGAACTTTTTTCATACGGCACCACCCTTTCCAATAACCTGCTCAAAAATAAACTTAAGCTTGATTGCTGTAATTTTTCATGAATTGATGATAAAGCGGACTTCCTTTTACGGCTCTACCGGTTAAACTCAGCACGAATTCACTGAACATCGTGTTGGCCCACGCGAACCAATCTCTTGTAAATTCCTCCGGACAGTCAGCGTTAAAGCCTTCGTGCATAAAATTCGTCCCGCCATCGGTGTTTTTAAAATAAGCCAAAATTTGCTGTTTTTCCGCTTCACTTACCGCGGTCATCCCCTGGATGGCAAGCGCAATATGCCAAATATAGTGATCTGGCGTATGTGGGCTGCCGATGCCATTGGCATATTTACCCTCGTAATAATAAGGATTATCCCTGCTCAAAAGGAACTTTCTTGTATTGAGATACGTCGCATCATCAAATGGCTGGTACCCTAAATACGGGGCTGCAAGCAAACTTGGAACATTGGCATCATCCATTAGATGGACGCGGCCTTCCCCATCGGTTTCATAGACATACATCTCTCCGTAGATCGGGTGGTCCAATTTCGCATATTGTTCAATCCCCTGCCTGATTTCCTCACGAAGCTTTAAGCACTCTTCTTTTAAGGAAGAATCCTTTAGCACCTCATCACACATTTCCGCCGCATACCCTAACACGACAACGGCAAACATATTCGCCGGGACCAAATATCCGTATGTGCAGGCATCATCACTTGGGCGGAAGGCACTCCAGGTCATTCCGGTCGGAACCACACGCCCTCCTTTTCCTTCGCGGATCAATGTATCGGACTGGCGCACATCGGCCCGCTCAAACCGGTAAGGAGACTTGTTTTCATGATCCTGCTCCGTCCTCCAAACATGGATAATCGTCTCCAGCACTTCTTGGAGTGTTTCTTTTATATAGGAAGTACGTCCGGTTGACTTCCAAAACAGATAGGCAAGCTGGATCGGATAGCATAAAGAGTCAATTTCGTATTTCCGTTCCCAAATATGGGGTGTCATGTTGGTAAGATCGGTCTGATGCCCCTTGCCATTTTCCGTTTCATTAAACGCATTGGCATAAGGATCATGTAAGATAAAGGAGAATTGCTGGCGAATGACCCCTTCGAGTAAATCAGCCAGCTCCGCGTCCTCCTCTGCAGCAAGCAAATAGGGGCGCACTTGTGCTGCTGAGTCTCTTAGCCACATCGCAGGAATGTCCCCGGTTACGACAAATGTTTTTCCGTCTTCTAGTTTTTTCAGCGTCGTGGTATACGTATTGACAAAGCATTGTTCAAACATACGGTGTAATTTTTCATCCCCAGGAAAACATTCCTTCACATGATGGATCAATTTTTGCATCGATTCTGGAATTACTGCTGTCATCTTTCCCTCTCCTATCGCTTTGGTTGAAAACCTAGTGTAATAATTTCATAGCCAGCCACTTCATACTGGTCGCTAGAATCATTGGTTTGTTCTTCAAGTATCGTACTCTTATAAGATCTAAAATCCGGCTGGATCGATGCCTTAAGACTTTTACTGGCTGGCGCCGGATTAAACCAGCGAATCATCACGTCATCACATTCTTCCGCCACTTTCATCGATGCCCACGCAAGGCCCTCGGACTCCCACTTCACAAACTGATGGTCAGCTGGCAATGTTCCCTCATGAGCGCTTGTCTGAATAACCTGAAGGGGAACTTTATATTGATAAGCCTCTACAAATGCTTTTGACGTAATCACATCTTTTTCATGCAGGAGCACTTGCCATTCGGCTGTTTGAATCCCTAGGCACTGAGCCTCCGGTGTCGGGAAGTAGCCCCAGTCGCCAAGCTCTGCAACCGAGCGAAGTACGGTGAGGGCAATCGTTCCGTCCGCCGGCAGGATTTCATATTCCTGAAGACCATCCGTGGCCACGGTTAAGCCTACTTCGTCATCCGCAAGACTGGCGAAGCACTGCTGATGGTGAGCGAAGCTTGGATTTTCCCATTCTTTTTCCGGTGTATTCGGGCGTGTCACAATCTCAAAAATACTGTCCGCCTGGTGCGTTTCCGTTTGCAATCCTGTTGGGAAAAGGACACGGAGGCGGTGATCGGCTGCTTGATTGTCAATGGTCAGCTTGAAGGCCGGCCCCTTCATTCCTTTTTCGAGAGTCGCAACCGTGCACAGCGTGATGGTCGTCGTTTCGTTCGATCTGCCTGCTTCTCTTTCCTTATGCCAAATCAAACGGTTCCGTTCGATGGCTAATCGGTCGTCCGCTGAAACCGGGATGGTTAAGGTATGCGTAAATTCAAGCTCTGTTCGAAGCGGTGATTTTTCAATGAAACGGAATACGGCAGGCACATCCTTAGTCGTAATCGGATCCTGTCCTTTTGCTTCCTTGAACATATATTCATTCCCGACATCCCCTGTATCCTCGTAAATACCGAGGCGATGAAAGGTCCTGCCGGTTGCTTTATTCGTTAGATCATAGGTGCCATCCTCATGGAACAGGAGGTGAACATATTCATTTTCCATCTCCCTGCCGCTATCCGCCGCGTGTTCTGGACGCTGCCCGGCCGGCTGCTCCTGCGGAATAAGATAGAAGGTCTTGTAGCCGAATGCCGGGATATTTTCTGCAAAGAAGGACAGCTTGGCTCGTTTGGCAAAAAACGGCTGACGGAATTTATCATCCGGTAAATCATAGCCAAACTCCACCACCGGGTTTTCCAGATGACATTCGATGGTCTTGCCGGCTTGATCGACCAGCTTGTAGGCCGGCAATTCTTTATCCTGTAAATACATTGGGATTTCTTCAAAATGCATTTGCGAAAAATACACCTTTTCCAGATCGACTGTTTTCGTGACGACTTCGTCTTTGTTCCATCCCGTTGTATTCAAGACAACAAGGGGAATTCCGCCCTCTGGTGCGCCAGTCGTATCAATTTTACCGGCAAGCTCCGCCGCCTGCTCCGATACAAACACCTCGCCCATTTGGGAAACCGTTTCAAAGCGGGTCTCCATTTCGCGGTGCACCTCATCCACACTGCAGCCGCAAATGCTGTCATGCGGGTGATTTTTCATCAATGACTTCCACATGAAGCGGAGATATTCCCTCGGGTAAGTCCCGCCTGCTAAAAAAGCCATGCTCGCGAGCGGCTCGGCGATTTTTTCCAAAAGGGTTTGACAGTGGTTGTTCCATTGCTTCAAATAAATCCGGCTCGATGCGGTATTGACAAGCGTCGACCAGCCATCGGTCCGCTGATTGCGCAATTCGCCCTCAATGACCTGCAGCTTCTCTGGAAGGGCTTCTTTTAACGCCTCTGTATATTCATCAAAACTGGAATGCTTAAAGGTGTAATCAGGATATAAACTAGCTGCCGTTTCAATCGCCTGCGGAATCGTTTTTTGCAGCGGCTGGTGGTCACATCCGTTCATAAACAATAACTGATTGGTGGACGCATATTTTTCGGCATCGCGGAGCTTCAGACCCCAGAATTTTTTTGCTTCCTCTTCGTCCACCGGGATTTCATTTCCGTTCGAGTACCAATTGGCAAAAAGAATTCCCAATACATGGGAGCCGTCTGGTGATTTCCAGATCATCTCGGAATAAGGAGATTCATAATCAGGAGAATCTGACACCGTGTTATTAAAGCCGGTCGGCTTTACACCTCTTCCGAAGGCCGCCGTATCAATCCCCGCTTGCTTTAATAGCTGGGGCGCCTGCCCATAAATGCCGAAAGTGTCAGGAAAATAGCCAATTTTTGATACATGCCCATAAGCTTTGGCATCATTTAAACCGATTTGCAGGTTTCGGACATTGGCTTCAGAGCTTGTTAAAAAAGCATCCTGCAGCACATACCACGGTCCGATATGCAGCTTTTTCTCTTCGATTAATTGTTTAACGATCTCCCGGTTTTCCGGATGAACGGCAAAATAATCTTCCAAAAGAACGGTCTGGCCATCAAGATGGAACGCTTGAAAGGCATTGCCTTCTTTTTTGAATTGGTCGATCAAATCATTCATAAGCTTTATGAAATAGTAACGGTGCTGTTCAAAAGGCAAGTACCATTCCCTGTCCCAATGGGAGTGAGAGATAATATGTGCAGTTTTATTCATTAATTCTTACCCGCTTTCCTTTATTTCAGTGATACGAAAACGCTATCATTTACTTTGACTTCATTTTAACAAGCCAAGATTTTCGAGCAATAGATTACTAGTAAGTCCTATGGATTTTACAGTGTATCTTAAAATAGTTCATAAAAAAGGGGGCAGCCGATCATTGCTTTCATGCAATGAGGTCTGCCCCCTTCACTTATTTAATTTCCATTATTAAAATCCTTTTTTAATTCCTCCATCCGATCCATTAACTGAACCAGACGGTCATAGTTTGTTACCTGTTTTCGTAAGGTTGGATGAAGCTTGTTGTAGGCAACTTTGCAGTCATTGACACGATTCCTATCATCTAACGCCAATTGATCCACGTCAGGAAGAGCGTTGATTTGACGAATGACTTGCGTTACCTTTTCGTTCAAGTAAGCGGCACTAAACCTTAGGCTTTCTCTTTCATCTTCCTGTTGGATAGTGTAATAGATTCTTCCAGACTCAGAACCGAAATCCAACTGTTCAAATGTGATCGTTCCGTCTTGGTCAGCCGTCTTTTCTGCCAGAATACTCTTTGCATCCAAGGACTTATATAGCCGAACCGTTTGACCTTTTTTCACTCTTTCAATGGTTACCTTATCTTGGGCCCCTGCATTATTTTCAGCCTTTACAAAATGCATCATCACATTTTCTGTTCTCGGCAGGGCAGAACTTTCAAACATCTGCCAATCATAGATACGGATCGCACCCCAAGGGGAAGTACCGCTATTATAAATCTGCAGTTTGAATTCCCTTGCCGTAACAGGCTGATCTAACACCACATCTGTCACAGCTTTCGTATTATCTGTAATCCGTTTGGCGCTAATCCATTCGCCATTTTTATTTTTATAAAGCAGCTCAAAATCCACGGTGTTCATGTTATTGGCTTCCCCGCCATATTCAGCATGTTCAACACGCCAGCGGCGGATGGTTTTCTCCTCACCAATATCAATCGTCATATAACCGGTTTTCATATTGGTTGCGCACCATTTACTATTTGCGAGTGCAGTTCCGTCCAGTGCTTTAGAGGCAGGTTCTGCTGCATTTTCAGCGGAGACAGAGGTTACCTTGGCCTTTAGCGCCACATTAGGAGAAGTGGGGTTTTGCTCAATCTCTGTTGCATCCGTACCCATTCCCCAATCAAAAGAGACGACGGCAGCTTGACCACGTATATAATCCTGATTGACCGGCACCACTTTCAGTTTCGTGATGTTATCAGCCGATGCATTTTCTATCGCTCTCGTAATATTTGGTGTATAGAAATAGTTATTCGGTGTTACTCCTAATAGGGTTTCGACGCCATCGGCATTCTCTTGGTAAACCTCATAATGCAAGATATTCTTCTGTTCAGACCAACTTAGACGAGCTTCCGCCTCAAAGGCTGTTTTCGGCATCTTTTCTAAAATTTTCACATCTGCAGGTTTCGTTAGAACCGCAGCCGCAGCATCATATACGGACAGCTGACCTAAATGAATAGAGTAGTCTTCTATTTTTTCAGAGTTGTTGACTTTCAGACTTAAAGCATAGGCTGTTTTCCCTGCATCCTTTCCAAGATCGACAACCGTTGTCTGCCAGCCATCACCCGACTTAGGCAGTGGATAATATTTCATGTTGTTTTGTGCATAGTCTTCACTATAGGCCACACCGAGCGACACATCCGCTCCCGATTGGTTTTGATAAACAACACGGACCTTTGTTGTGTCCGTAATCGGAAGTTTTGAACTGTACAGCATCGTGTCATTGACAGAACCCGCTTCGAGTGCACCGCTAAATTTCAGGGAATTGCCTCCGTTAAAGGCTTTATCAAAATCATAGGCTACCTTGATTCTGCTGCCTTGACTGCGGATCCACCAGCGCCAAGTCGGCATGATATCCTGGATAGAGCGGTTATTCCACTCAAGGTCATTGGCGATTTTCCCGTTCACAAAATATTGTTTTCCGTGGCCGCTGTTAAAGTTAGTGGTAAACGGCTTCGATTGAATAACAGATGCATCAGTGACAAAACGTGCCATCCCTTTCCAATCAGCCGAATCATCTGCACGGGTGGGATCACCCTGCGGACCTGTCCATAAATCCTTTTCTTTTTCATGGAAGTCAGCAGGATCAGCCGCTAATCCCATTGTCGAGTTTGGCGCATAAAGGGCAATCGACACTTTTGGCTGTTTCTTTTCATCGAGCAGTGCATTGGTATTAATTTTGGTATTATAAGAATTCTGTTGAATTTCAAAACCCGCATAGGCATCAAACGGGCTGCGGTTATGGCTTCTCATCGTTCCTACGGTGGTGTTAATCTTACTGGTTGTCCAGTTATAGTTTAAAAAGAACTCATCAACGGCATATACCCCATCTTCTGCCGGTTTCACATACATGTCATTTTTGCTGTTGATGGAATCCTGGTAGTTGATTGCTCCCGTATTGTCCTGAGCGTCATACCAGCTGATATTGAGGTCTGAATTTCGTTTAATATAGCGCATCATTTCATTCATGCGTTCGGCTGTTGCCTTACTGACACCATACGTCTCCTGATTGAAAAAATAGCCATCAAAACCATAGTATTGCGCCACTTCAATCATCTTGTCGGCAACTGGGAAACTACCGTCTTGTTTCTGTTGTGTAAACTTTTCTATTTCAGCGACTCCTTCAGCTGACCTGCCCCATGGGAAACCAAGCGTAGCATAAACAGGTACCCCATTACGGTGGGCAGCATCGACGATATCCGGTGTAGGAATCGCAAAAATTCCTTCATTGGTTCCTGACCAGTAAATATAGGAATCTAGTAATTGCCAGTTGTCGAAAGCATATACATTAAATTCATTGCCTCCGACAGAGCTGGCCTCATCATGATTCCAGTTCGTAATCGCAGCAGAGGTGATGCCAGCCTTTGGATTGGCCATCGGATTAACCTGGGAACCTTTAAAGCGATTTTTGTTTAACGGAATGCTGGCACGGTCTATTTCGGCATCCGGGTCCCTTTCAGGTGACCACTGCAGAAGTGTTTCCACCCTAAAAGCCGGGGCCAGAGGCTTTAGACTAAGCTTGTCCGCATAATTCTCATTGACGACGTCCGACCCGTCCCCATTAACGCTGGCTTTTGCCCCAGGTGCACCCAGTGAACCGAGTAACATGAAAGCAGCCGATACAGATAAAATGCGGCCGAACAACTTGCTTTTTTTTCTCCTCATATTGCTCCTCCTCTTACTAATTAAAATACTACCGATTGAGATATCCATGGACTTCAAATTCAAAAATCCTCGCAGCCGTATCTCCGCCTTGGGTTGGTTTGTCAATCCACAAACGAACATAGCGTGCGTTTGTTAAAGCTATGCTGTGTTCTGAAACAGCCGCTGTATTATCCGTAACCTTAACAGCCTCTGTCCAATTTTCTCCATCCGTGCTTATTTCAATCCTAAATGCCTGGGTGTTAAAGGCTTGCGGTTCCCCGCCCGCCTGTGCATGGCGAATGAAAAACTTTGAAATTGCAAATTGATCACCAAGATCCACCTGTAACCAATGAGGAGCAGTCCCCAATGCGCACCATTTACTGTTATCCGTTACCTTACCATCGAACGCAAACTTCGCCGCTTCAGTTGGTGAACATTGTCCGCTCGCGATGGTGGTCTTATTCAACGCCACATTTTTAATGTCCTTGGCTGCTTCAGAAATGGTAATCATCGCTTCTTTTGTCAGGACACTTTCACCCTCGCTGTTTTTCGCAATCAGGGTAACAGAGTAGACGCCATCTTTCTCATAGGTGACGACCGGATTTTCCTCATTACTTACAGCTGGAGTCCCACCTTCAAAATGCCATTCTACTTCTTCTGTTACTTCTGATGACTGATTAAGAAAATGAATTTCCTGCCCTGGAGCTGCTACCGTTTTATCGGCACGGAAATCTGCTTCCGGCTTTGGATATGGCGGCCAATCGAACGTAACTGCTGTTGGCTCGCTGCGTTTGAACTCTTTGTTCACCGCAACAATTTCCAAAGTGGTGCCGCTTTCTTTACCGCTTCGCTTCAGATTGGAAAGGTAATAAACCTGGTTAGGTGTAGCGCCAACGAACTCTTTTTGATTGTTCGGCAGCTTCCGGTAAATTTCATAGTGGCTCACATCGGCATCAGACGGCTCCCACGCAAGCGGGACATCCGCATAGATTCCTTTGTTAAACTCAATTTCATTTACCTTTGCATGGTTCGGAGAATCGATGACATTGTGTTTTTCCTGTTTGTTATAAACCTTGATTTCTCCAATATTGGTCGTAAAACCTTTCACTTCCTCATCACTTTCAACCAAAAGCGAGATGGCTGCGATGTTTTTATCACTGTATTTTTTTAGTTTAAATGTATCGGTAGTCCACTGGTTATGACTTTGTTTTTTCACATCAAAAAACACAAATTGGTCGGGTTTGTCAGTAAAGCTGACTCCCAATTTCATGTTTGGTTTTTTCAAATTTGTTTTGTAAGTCAGCGAGATTTCCGTATCCTTTTGGATCGGCAGATTGGTTTTATAAAGCTTAATATGTGTTGGGTTGTCAGCTTCAATCGTTCCTGATAGTTTTAACGAGCTTCCACCGTAATAGGCCTTATCCCAATCGAAATCTACGTCAACCGCTTGTCCGCCTTCTTTCAGCCAGCGCCAGGTCGGGAGGATATCCTGGAGACTGCGGTTATTCCAAGACTGACTGCTTACCGTCTTTCCATCTGTTGCGAAAAACTTGCCGCTTCCTGTATTAAAATGAGTGACAAAGGGAAGTTCCTCGATCGCAGTTTTAGCGGTAAAATAGTGGGCCATCCCTTTCCATGTACCGTTATTGCTGGTTACTGCAGGGTTTTCCGATTTCCCAACCCAGAATTCATTTTCCTTCTGATAAAACTCCTCCATTGTCTCAGCCTTTTTAAAGGCCCAGTCCGGACGATAAATTCCTAAAGAAGTTAATGGTGCTTTACCCTCAGGGAAAATCCCATCCCAAGCAACCTTTGTGCTTGTACCATTGGCTTCCACATCAATCCCGGTAAATAAATCATACGGGCTTCTGCCAAGTTCCTGAGCTTTATTAAAAGAAGACTGCTGGTCGCTCCACCAGAAGTTTAAAAACATACTGTTAGAAACACGTGACCCGCCATCCTGCAGGAAGCTGCTGTTTTGATCGGTCAAAGCATTTTGCCAGCGAACCTTCCCGTCTTTCGTCATCGAATCGTACCACATGATCTGCATGCCTTCTGGCTTATGCTGCTGAAGATAGATAAGGAATTCTTTCATTTTTTGAGCCGTTTTGGCATCACCGCCTTCGGTCTCTTGGTTAATAAACCAGCCGTCAAATCCGTAATAGCGTGCGGCTTCAAGCAGCTTGTCCGCAGCAGGGAAGGAGCCATCCTCCCGTTGGGTCAACATTTGGTTCAGCCACTCAACCTTTCCGCCATATACCGTTGGTGGAAAGAAAACGTTTCCCAAAATCGGTACGCCGTTTTTATGGGCAGCGTCAATGACGTCCGCACTTGGCGGCACGATAATCCCTTCACCGGCAGAACCTGCCCAATACACCATAAGGTCAACATACTGCCAATAACTGAATGTATTTGCCAAAAATTCATTCCCGCCTTGAGATGGTGCACCACTCGTTGTGGGGTTGAGTGCTGACAAAGCCACTACCTTTGCTTCTGACTGGGCATTGTCATTTACTTTGTATAGCACTTCCCGTTTGCCCAATGGAATTTGGCTGCGGTTAAACACAGCATCGGGATCGTTCTCTGGCGTCCAGTTCAATAATTGCTCGGGATACCAATAAGATGATTCTGGTTGTTTGGCATAACTTGTGTTTGGTGATAACGCCACAAAAAAGATGCCCAAAAAGAAAACCAGCCACAAATAGCCCTTTTTCACGTTTTTCATTGTTTCTCCTCTCCCTCTATCTATTTTTTATATTGAAGCTTATGTAAGCATGCTTCCTTTCATTAGGCCCTAAAATGATAGCGCTACCAAATATACATTCGATGGTTTTTTTCTGTCATTCATTCCCATAGGGCTCTTTTTCTCACATCTTATTCTGAGCGGTTTGCTCCGTCAATGAATTATAAAATGTGATATAGTTTTTCCATTATCTCTAAGGTTTTTCCATTAAAAATACCCATGATGTGAGTGATTGTTGAAAGATGTATGAAAATTAATCCCTATCCCAACATTGCGAGCTTTTCCTTTTAAAAGGACATATATCGACCATTTTTCTTATGTGATATACTAAATAATCGTTTGATTAAATAGAAAGAAAACATCGCTATGAAAGGATTTTAGTCAGCTTGGAACAAAAATATTTGTCGAGAAGATCTTTAGATATACTCAGAAAAAAGAACTTTATTCCCCAGAAAATGACTCCATTCTATCTAACTAACAGAATTCTACCTTCTTTCACTTTTTTCAACATTACACAAACGTTTAATTAAAATTGCCTTCACCCCCTTCCACTCCTGGTTTTATTCCATTGAATCTATAAAAAGAACGTCGAAGTGCGTCTTTTTTGTCATAAAATTAAAAATCACAAAATCAGATGAATAAAAACGCCGAATTAATAATATTGATCCACTAATTAATTATTTTAATGTTTTTGTTAATAAAATTAAGTTTCCTTATTCGCTATATAAATTTCTTGATATATAATCAAATAAAAGAGAGGAATTCATTATGGCCTATCAAGTAATTACAAATTGTCCCGTCTGCAGCAAAACATTGAAGATTACGAAGTTGCATTGCTCTCATTGTCACACGACGATTGAAAATGAATTTGAATTATCCAAGCTGGCGTCATTATCAAAGGATCAGCTTCATTTTGTGGAAGTATTTTTAACATGCAGAGGGAATATCAAAGAAGTTGAAAAGGAAATGGGGATTTCGTATCCAACGGTTCGAGGCAAGCTAACAGACATCATTTCATCCCTTGGATATGGGCAGAAGAAGAAAAATGAAGTAGACGAGAAAAAGGTTGTCGCCATGTTGGAAAATGGAGAGATCACTCCTGAAGAAGCCATTAAGCTCTTAAAAGACGAATAGGGAGGAATTTACCATGAGAGAGGAAATTGCCAAAGTATTAGCAATGGTCCAAGAAGGAAAAATTGATGCAGATAAGGGATCAGAACTTATCCAAGTATTAAAAGAGAAAGAAGAAGCAGGAAGTAAGCTAGTAGAAAAACCGACTAAATATTTAGATAAAACATTAAAAATTCGTGTAGTATCAGCTGAAAATAATAACGTCACGGTCAATTTGCCCATAAAACTTATCCAGGTAGTATTAAAGGCTGGACACAGCATCGCAGCGAGTATTCCTCAATCAGAAAAATATGTAAAGGATCTAGACATAAACCTGATTATTGAAGCAATGGAAAACGAATTGGATGGCCAAATTGTTGATGTTAAATCGGCAAACGGAGATACCGTTTCTGTCATCATTGAATAGTGAGTTGCTTATGCTGCATTTAAAAGTGAAAGCAAAAGACGTTCGGCTCACCATCCCCATTCCATATGCCATTTTAAACATGGGTATATCAATTTTGTCTTCAAAATTGCTTCATCACCATGCAAACAAATGGACAAAAGAGCACTTCGAAAGAAAAAAACTGAACTTTACCATTCCACTGATTGACAAAGAAACGCTAAAGCCAATCTTAAAGGAACTGAAAAATCATAAAGGGATCGTGCTGGTAGATGTCAAAGCTAAAGACGGTACTGAGGTGCAGGTTAGACTATGAAGAAAACCGCTAATACAACTTAAATCACTACCCAAGTGAAGATTAATCACTTGGGTCTTCCTAAAAAAAGAAACTCACTAAAGACTGTCCTCTCTCACCTTTATGAAGTCTACATTTTCTTTTTCTACTTCATTTAAAGAGCCATCAAAGGAAGGGTCTGGATGATACCATGACTTACTTGAAAAATATGCTTGCAAATCCTGTGATTTAAAGACATACCCATGACGTGCATAGATTTCATTTCTTGCTATACGCAGCTGCCCTTTTGTAAGATTAGCAATGTCTTCTTCACTCACCACCATCTTATCACTAGCAGCCAAAATATGATCTGAAGAGGGAAGATTTGAACTTTCATGACTTTTTTCTTTTGTTGAATGGTGATCATGACTAGATTGATCTTTATTTTCTACAGCTTTATCTTTTGATTGATCAATCGTTTTGGTGGCTGCTACATTCGATTTAAGTCCAGGCTGAAAAAAATCTTTAACCATTAAGGTAAAGCTTATGACGAGCAGCAAACCGATAATCGATCCGAGTCCTACTAACAATCTCGTTTTCAAACGATTTTTCTTTATTTCCATGCGCGTTTTTAAGGTTGAGGGCATGTTCTTATTATCTTGTGCAACCCTTGAACCACAGTTTGTACAGAAATCTACTAGATTCATATATTTTTCACCACAATTTGTGCAAAAATCCATTTAAACATTCCCCTTTCTATGAATATTCCTTAGTAAAGGACATCCAAAATTCTATACTTTTCAATCATAAATATTATAGAACAAAAAGAGGTTGGAATTATTTCAAACAGATTATTCTGATGTGACAGCACCATTTCAGGTCCTTTAATTCCCTAAAAATCTCCAGTTAATCTTCCTTTCTACAAGAGGGGGATTCAGTCCACCCAAAAAAAGCGAATTAGAACCCACATTTACATGTGTCTAATCCGCTTTTTTTCAGGACCTGACAGCCCTCGTTTTCAACCTTATTTTTAATTACACTCTGTTTATCTCTTCCGCCGGCTTTTTAAAAGGATTAAATATTGAATTTGACTTCTGCTTCCTTCCTGGCTCTGTTACATTCATTCTTGATTCTAGTTTGCCGGAGAGGAAAGAGAAGATAAACACAAGAACAAAATAATACAATCCTACAATCACATACGAATTCAATTGTTGAAAGCTGGATGCCGCGACGCTAAGGCCCGCCCCCCACAAATCACCCATGCCCACGTAGGCAACAAGAGAAGAGTCCTTTAAACCAATGATGAACTGGTTACTGAGTGAAGGGATGGCTGATTTAAACGCTTGGGGCAGAATGATTCTTCTCATTGCCAACGGATAGGACATTCCAAGTGATCTTGCAGCTTCCATTTGCCCGCGGTCAATAGATTGAATGGCCCCGCGGAAGATTTCGGCAATATAAGCCCCACAATGAATAGCCAAGCCAATCGCTCCGGCCCAGAACTGCGACAGAGTCACAATCGATGTGATGCCAAAATAAAGAACCGCAATCTGAACAATAAGTGGAGTTCCACGGATCAAGGTGATATAGACATGAGCAATAAAGTTCAAAAATTTGTTATTAGAGAGACGAAAAAAGGCAAAAATTAAGCCAATAAGACAGCCAATCAGAAGAGATGTAATGGTAACCTTAAGCGTAAGCAACGTTGCTTCAAAAAAAAGTTTATAATTGGAAAGAAGAATTTCTAGCAAATGGATTCACCCCACGTATGATCTGTTATCAGGTGCCCCTCGAGGGCACCCTTTTTCACCCACTCTAGTTGTTTGTTCCTAAAATGTTGCGGCCAAAATATTTATTAGAAATTTTGTCATAAGTGCCGTCCTTTATGATTTCATCCAAAGCTTTGTTCATCTTGTCCATTAATTCCTTATCCTCTTTCCTGACGGCAATCGCTTGATCATCATGTGTCATAGGCTTTCCAACATCCTTGATTTTAACGGTACCGGCCTTGATAATCGGCAGTCCGACCATTCGATCGGTTATTGCAGCGTCAATTCTTTTGGTAGGAAGATCCATAAGAGCCACTAAATCTGTATCATATTCAACAATGTTTTCTTTTGATGTGTATTTTAACGCCAGATCCTTATAAGGCGTTCCCTTGGCGACCCCGATACGCTTCCCTTTCAAATCCTCCGGCGATTTGATATCCGTATTATTTTCCGATACAAAAACCTGTGAGCCTGATCTGTAATAAGGATTTGAAAAGTCAACCACCTTTTTTCGCTCATCCGTAATCGTCATGCTGCCCAGGATGGCATCGTATTTTTTGGCTTGTAGGCCTTGGATGATCGTTTCCCAAGGATTCGTTACCGGAACGGCCTTCATTCCCATTTTTTTAGCAAGTGCCTTGCCGATCTCAACATCAAATCCCTTCAGTTCGTTGCTTTCTTTATAATTAAACGGTTTGAACAGCCCACTCATGGCATAGTGAAACTCTTTTTTCCCTGCAGAAGTCGACTGGGAAACTTGTTCTTTCGCTCCACACCCTGCCATGATCAAAACTCCAGCCATACAGGCCGCTACAAGACTGATAATTGACTTTTTCATTATTTCTTCCCCCTTATCATTGGCTATAGAATACTGTTAAGAAATTGCTTTGCTTTTACATGCTGCGGATTTTCAAAAAATGTCTTAGGTGCCCCCTGTTCAAGAATCTGTCCATCTCCCATAAAGACAACACGATCTGCTACTTCCCGGGCAAATCCCATCTCGTGGGTAACTATTACCATAGTCATCCCTTCATTGGCCAGTTCTTTCATGACCTGCAAAACTTCCCCTACCAATTCTGGATCAAGCGCGGAGGTTGGCTCATCAAAAAGCATCACATTGGGTTTCATGGCAAGCGCACGGGCGATGGCAAGCCGCTGCTTCTGTCCCCCGGACAATAAATTCGGATATGTATTGGCCTTATCGCTTAATCCCACCTTCTCCAGAAGACTATAGGCCGCCTTCTTCGCATCCTCCTTTCTTTCCCTTTTTACATGCATCGGGGCTTCGATGATATTCTCCAGCACTGTTTTATGTGGAAAGAGATTGAAATGTTGAAAGACCATCCCAACTTCTGCACGTACTCGATTTAAATCCGTTTTCCCCGGATCGATCTGTTCGTTGTTTATCCATACCTCTCCTTTATCATAAACTTCAAGGAAGTTAATACAGCGCAGCAATGTACTCTTTCCTGAACCGCTGGCTCCCACCAATACCACCACTTCCTTCGGCTGAACAGACAAATCGATTCCCTTCAGCACCTCCAATGAATCAAATGACTTGTATAATTGCTTTATCTGAATCAACAAGACCCCCCCTTTTCTATAATTAAAAACGGATTCAAACTGATGAAACATCATAAATGATAGAATTTTACTCTATTATAATAATAAATTCCGAAAATTACAAATTGTGTATAAATTGGGAACGGATACAAAAAAAACGATTAATATTAAATGTTTGTTATTTTCTGGTGTTCTCTTTTTCAATTCTCCCTTCTACTAAAATAATATTCTATTAATTAAAATGAGTCTTCGCGCCTTCTGCTTCAATCAACAGAGTGGCAAAATAACAATAACCTTTAACACAGCCAATTTTTTTCAAGGGTGCTTGCCTCTTTCTACGTAACGCAAGAAATAAAAAAGAAGCCCCCCAAAAGTTTACTCAACTTATGAGAAGCTTCCGTTAAAATCCTCGGAAATTCAAAATGTTAGAAATTTACTCTCTTATTCAATAACCCATATATATCAAGGCTTTGAGAGCGTTATTACACCATTCCGCCCATACATCAAAAATATTGAAATAATAGGGGCCTTCAAGTTACTACTTTGAAAATTTTAAAACAAAGGAAAAGAATGCTATGAGATGAATAATAAATACTTAATCTCTGCGGAAATCCGCCTCTTTTAATGGAACCATTTTTGTTTTGTTAACAATTTTATAGCCTAAATAACTCATTAGGAATAGAGGTAGTCCAATATAAGAAACCAATATACCATACCAGTCAACCTTAGAGCCGATAAATGCCCCATAATTTGTTCCAAGCATTGCGACTAAACATAATACTGTCGCCAAAATTGGACCTAATGGGAACCACTTTGCTTTATAGGGCAGATCTTTGAAATCTTTTCCTTGTGCAACATAAGCTTTACGGAATCGATAATGTGTAACCGAAATACTTAACCAAGAGATATAACCAGCTAAGCCCGCAGCGTTTAATAACCAAGAATAAACAGTTCCATCACCAAAAAAGGAGGTAAGGAAGCACAGCATCCCAACAAAGGTTGACATGTATAATGCGTAAATCGGAACACCACCTTTATTTACCTTTTTCAAGAATGACGGAGCTTTTCCTTCTTCCGCTAATACCCAAAGGACGCGCGAAGCGGCGTATAAAGTGGAATTTCCTGCTGACAGAACTGAAGTAAGGATTACTGCATTCATGGCAGCAGCCGCAAAGGCAAGTCCTGCATTTTCAAATACTAAAGTAAACGGACTCACTGCAATATTCGCTAAATCTGCGCTTAATAATTTTGGGTCGTTATAGCTAATTATACATCCAATAATAAAAATCGCTAAAACATAAAACAATAAAATTCTCCAGAAGATCTGTTTCACTGCCTTAGGTAAATTTTTCTCAGGATTTTCACTTTCACCGGCTGTAATTCCGACAAGCTCCGTGCCTTGAAAAGCAAATCCTACTACCATAAATACACTAAATATGGATAACAAGCCGCCTTTAAATGGTGCTTCTCCTTTTGTGAAATTTTCAAAACCGCCAGCATGACCCTTCAATATTCCAAAGATCATTAATAATCCAACAACAATAAAGATTAAAATGGTTGCAACTTTAATCAATGAAAACCAAAATTCTGATTCACCGTAACCCTTAACGGATAAAACGTTTAGGCCAAAAATAAGTATAAGGAAACTTGCGCTCCAAATAATACCTGGGGCATCGGGAAACCAATATTTCATGATCATTGCTGATGCTGATAATTCCAAAGCAAAAATAATCGCATTATTGTACCAATAGTTCCAACCAACAGCAAAACCCAGTGCAGGGTCGACAAACCTTGAGGTATACGTACTAAAAGAACCTGAAATCGGAATAAAAGATGCCATTTCTCCTAAGCTGCCCATGATAAAATATACCATTATTCCTGCAATTATATAGGCAGCTAAAGCTCCACCAGGACCAGCATCATGAATCGTGGTTCCACTGGCTAAAAATAACCCTGTTCCAATTGTTCCTCCGATAGCAATCATGGAAAGATGCCGTGTTTTAAGCTTTCTTTCTAAATGTTCGCCATACTCGTGTTCTTGTACTGTTTCTTGGGATTTAAGTGCAGTATTTTGCATATAACACCTCTTATTATAGTTATAGTAACTCCTTACTCTAGCATTTGTTGATTGCGTTGATAATTCTTTTTTTTAATCGATCAATTCATTAAGAGCATAGAGAAAATTACTAGAAGATTAGCAAGAATCTAAAAGGTGTCTTAAAATATGAATTTCATTTTCAATTACGTTTGTTAGTAGGTCTTCTTCTTATTTGTTTACTTTGTCCACTTGCTGAAGTAATTTTGAGAGATTCATTGTTTTCAGACCTTCAGCAGATTTTTCAATATCTTTTGAGAATATCCGGTCCTTTTTAATCGAAGGAACCATTTCTCTTCCCTTCTCATAAAGCCGTTTTGTTTGGCTTGCCATTTTTTCAACTCCACGGTATTCAACCGCCTGCATCGCACAAATGAACTCAATTGCGAGGACTCTTCTAGTATTCTGAATAATTTGATGAGCATGCCTTGAACCGATCGTTCCCATGCTTACATGATCCTCTTGATTCGCCGAAGAAGGAATCGAATCTACACTTGCTGGATGTGCCAGCGTTTTGTTTTCTGATACAAGAGATGCGGCAACATATTGCATGATCATAGCACCAGATTGTAGTCCCGGTTCAGGGCTTAAAAATGGCGGTAAATCATTTAACTGTGGGTTGATTAATCGTTCAATTCGTCGTTCTGATATATTTGCCAATTCCGCAACAGCAATTTTCATAAAATCCATTGCAAACGCAATTGGCTGTCCATGGAAGTTACCACCGGAAATGACCTTTTCACCATCATCAAAAATTAGTGGATTATCTGTTGCTGCATTCATCTCAATTTCTAATTTTTCTTTTACATAATCAAGTGCTTGCCACGTGGCACCATGAACTTGCGGGATACAGCGGAGGGAATAAGCATCCTGTACTCTCAATTCCCCCTGTGTCGTCGTCAATAAACTATCGCTTAGGTAACCTCGGATTCGTGCAGCGGTATCAATTTGCTGTTGATAACCCCTTGCGATATGAACCTCTGCAGCAAAGGCATCAATAATCCCATGTAATCCTTCAATGGTCATAGAGGAAATTAATTCACTTTGGTATGCGAGTTGTTCTGCTTCTAGATAACCGACAACTCCCATTGCTGTCATTGCTTGGGTTCCATTGATAAGAGCAAGGCCTTCTTTTGCCTCAAGTGTTACTGGGAAGATTCCTTCTTGCTGTAAGGCTTCAAGTGAATCCATTCGATTTCCTTTATAAAATACTTCTCCTTCCCCGATTAGCACTAAAGCCAGGTGTGAAAGCGGTGCCAAATCTCCGCTTGCTCCAAGGGAACCTTGCTGCGGAATCACAGGGATAATATCCTTGTTTACTAAATCTAATAACCTTTCAATAACAAGCGGCCTAATTCCAGAATAGCCCTTTAAAAGTGCGTTAGCGCGAAGAAGAACCATTGCTTTTGCAACAACCTCTGGGAACGGCTCACCTACGCCGCAAGCATGTGAACGAATTAAATTAAGCTGAAGATCTTGAACATGATCTTTATTAATAAGGACATCACTAAATTTTCCAAACCCTGTTGTAATCCCATAGACTACTTTTGATTCTGAAACTATTCTTTCTACTGCTTCCCGACTCTTTCTAGCAGCCTCCATACTCATTTCTGAAGCGCTTACCTTCTGATTTCCGAATAAAATTTCCTTCATTTGTTTTAATGTTAAACTTTGACCTGTTAATGTTATCATTAACGTTCCTCCTCTAGCACTTTAGTATAATAAAGAAAGAGGCTGGATTCCGATTCCTATTAGAATTGGAGTCCAGCCTCTTTTATAACCATTTTTGAATATTGAACTATTTTTTTTCGCAGCCTCATGGATAATCATCCCTTTATTCATATTCTAAAATCCTATTGCTATGATAATTATTCTATGTGACGTAACCTTATCTGTCAATCAATTTTTCAGAATTTTAACACAATAATACTTTAGCACAATAGCAAATGAAAGACTGTCACCCTAAATTAAATGCCGACTTCCATTTTCGTGAATTTCATCAACTAGTCGCGAGTAATAATCTTCTTTGATAAAAATATTACCCTAGTTCATTCAGCCATACACATACATGATCGTTTTCATTTCAGCTAACTGATATTAAAACTATTTTTTTTTTAAATTTTCATTTTTTTGTGAGTTTTTGTAGGTTTTAGTAGTTCTTATTATAAATTAAACTTATCCTTTTTTAGAACAAACACGAAAGCGCTTACTAAGATTTATCCCGAATTAACGGGCAGTAAGATCCCACTGATGGAAGTTTCACTTTTATTTTTGCCAATCACACGATATATGGAGGAATTTCTAATGAAGAAACTAACTACAAAGAAAAAAGTTGCTCTCACCTCACTAGCATTAATGTCAACCGGGATTATCACCATCTCTTCAAGTTACACTGGTGCATCGCATCCTGTTGAAGCTAAACAGATTACAACATCTCATACAACCAATCCTGTTGAGAAAAAATTACCTAACATTAAAATTCTGGCAACGGGTGGCACCATCGCAGGAACTGGTTCTAATTCTACCCAAACAACCGGCTATCAGGCTGGCGTCCTAACCCCAAATCAACTAATAGAAGCAGTTCCTACGATAAAAGATATTGCTAACATTTCCACTGAGCAGATATCACGCATTGATTCTGGTACGTCTAACACTAATGCCATAATGGTCAAACTGGCGAAGGAAGTCCAAAAGGAATTGGATGATCCAAAGTGTGACGGTGTTGTCATCACCCACGGTACCGATACAATGGAGGAAACGGCTTACTTTCTCAACCTGACTGTTCATTCTGACAAACCGATCGTCGTGGTTGGTTCAATGCGCCCCTCTACGTCAATCTCTGCTGACGGTCCGTTGAACCTGTACAACGCTGTAGCACTTGCTGGTTCCAAAGAAGCTCGCGGCAAGGGAGTCCTGATCACCCTGAATGACAAGATTGGAAGTGCTCGCGACACATTTAAAACTAATACCACCGACGTTGATGCTTTCAATAATCCGGAGCTCGGCTCCCTCGGCATTATACAAGGCGGTAATCCCTATTTCTATAACCTGCCAATTAAAAAGCACACCACTGATTCCGAGTTTGACATTCGCAAGATCACTGAAGACAATCTGCATCGTGTTGATATTGTTTATTCACATGCCAATGATGACCGTGTAATAGTTGACGCTACGGTTGCTGCCGGTGCGAAGGGAATTATCCACGCTGGTACAGGTAACGGTTCTATCCATGAAAAAACGCTTCCGGGTCTGCAGGATGCTGTGAAGAATGGTGTTGTCGTTGTTCGTGACACCCGTGTACCAGTAGGCATGGTTACTCACGAACAAACTGACGTAGACAACCACTTCGTCAATTCTGGCAACATTAACCCTCAAAAAGCTCGTATCCTGTTGATGTTGGCACTCACCAAAACCGAAGACTCTAACAAGATCCAAGAGTATTTCAACGAATACTAAGGCTTGATTCACCATAGCTAAGTTACTGTCTACCTGTAGGGGATAATACAACTCTTTCAGTCTTTTTCTTTGAAAAAAATAACAACTCATGAGACTTAATTCTATTGTGTCCCATTAGAAAAAATGGTTTGAATCATAGAACCACAACGACTAACACTTCTCCCTTGCAACCTTTACCGTCAGGGGGATGGTTGTTAAAGTTTATTTTATATGTGAACCACCCTTTTGCTTGCGACGGCGTAGGGTGGTTTTCCTGTTTTCTAGAACATTTTTCCGAAGGAAATACGCGCTAACTTCACGTATCATACCCTTCAGAACTTCTCGTAGAAATTCAAGAAATGTATCCAAGATTATTACCTCCTTTCCTAAAAACGGAAAGAAGATCAACACCCAACAATGACTCCACAGGTACGGTTCTCATAGTATTTAATGAGGTTCGTTCCTACCGCAAGAACCGTCCCCGTGGTCTCCGGGATTTCTACGGGATATTCCTAAAGTCCAGCTTGTAAACCTTTTTAGGACGGCCTCTAAGTTTTTCCTGTTTTCTGTATGAAATACGAGCAGCACCCTTTACTTCCAGTTGGTTTAATATCCTATTGGCTTGGCGCAATGTAATTCCCAGATGGTAGGCCAAATCTTCTGCGGTTAGTTCATCTGTCTGCAGCTTGGAAGTCACAGCCATTAATTTTTGAATACGTAGAATGGATACATCCAATGTTTCACTTAGTTTTTCGATATAGGGATCGACAGAATTCTCAAAGTGGAGACAAGTATCATCTCCTAATGGGCCAATCACTTCTTCATTTGCTGTAATCGCATAAGAACACGGAAAATCATTCGATTCAGCTTGAGGCAGTGCCTGCTGGGTACTAGGAACACCTGCACACACTTGGCAGGTTGTCACAATCGGAAAGACATCCATTGCTCATAAAGGAATGCTTTTGGCAGGAAAGGTTTTAGCGGGAACAGCATTTGAAATCATGAAAAACCAGGAACTGCTCATGAAAGCTAAAGAAGAACTCAAAGATCGTTTAGGGGAAAATGTTTATCAACGTCCAATTCCCCAAGAGGTGGAACCACCTTGTAATCGAGGATAATATGAAACAGCGCGAGGCACCATTGTCTTAAACATAGATCCTATGGTGCTTTGCGCTTTTCTCTATTCATCAAATCCCAGCAAAATCTCTCTAAAATCACATATAAAAAATGGCCCGATATTTGTCCTTTCAGAAAGAAGATCAACAACCAACCACCCCAACAATATTATAGAAATTTCATGTTATCACTTTATTTCCATCTAAAAACCTATCAATCCTCGACCACTTTAGGGGTGTACAGGCACGGAGATTTATAATATTGGTAGGGCTATGTGAGCAGTGCCAATGTACCGGAACTCATCATATTTGTATTGATATTTTTCTAATAATATCCTATTATGGAAATTAGATTTCAATATAGGGAGTATGAAAAATATGAAAAAGTTGTTTACTATTTTACTATCTTTGGGATTAGTTGTGGGGTTATCCTTCAGTTTGACTGATTCTGCGGAAGCACAGGTAAAGATTAAAACTTACCAAAACTGTACTGCTTTGAATAAGGATTTCAAAGGTGGAGTGGCAAGAGCATCTAATGTTAAAAACAAAGGTGGGAAAACTAGGTACAAGCCATACGTTTCAAAAGCGCTGTATGACGCTAATAAGAAAAGTGACCGGGATAAAGATTTTATTGCATGTGAGCGATAATAGGTATACATATCAAAAGGAGGGCTGATCAGTCCTCCTTTATTTTTGGTTGTTAAATGATATTAAAATTGGAGATAGTAAGCGTCCAAACCACTTTTGACACTAATCGACAGCCGTTCGACTAAATTCCATATAGGCTATACTAATCAAACGTTTAGTTAAAACAGTTACAAGTACTGAATTATAAGAACCTTCCCTTCCAAGCACGAATGAAAATTGTCGATAACCGGAAGAAAATTCCGCAGGAAATACCAACTTTCCACAAAATCAGATAGGTTTCTATTAAACTTACATAATTCTATTAATTGCCCTCCATTTCCCTACTACACAAACGTTTAATTAATCTTGACTTCAGCACGCTCCACTCCAGGTGCGAGAAACACAAATCATTTGAAACTCCTCAGAAACTTTAAAATTCCCTTCTCCCTACCCTGTCCTTTTTGCCGACTTTTTTCTATATAGAAGGTGAGAGAAAAATGGCACAAGCATTATTAGAAGTAACGAAGAAACCACCTAGCCTTATTAATTTTTTAGGAGGTAAATCAAATGACTAATGAACGTTATCAGCGTGGATGGGAAAGACTTATGGAAATAGATGGAGAAGGAGGAGAGCGTGTTATAAAATCATTAAAAGACGTTGCTCCTGACCTTGGTAAATATGTGGTTGAATTTGCTTTTGGAGACATTTATTTTCGAGAAGGACTTGACTTAAAACAACGGCAGCTTGTAACAATAGCTTCTCTAACTACCCAGGGTGGCTGCGAGCCACAACTTAATGTTCATATCAATGCAGCACTTAATGTAGGACTTACGCCAAATGAAGTAATCGAAGCGATAACTCAGGCGTTCCGTACACAGGTTTTCCTAGAGTGCTTAATGCCATTTTTGTCGCCAAGGGAATTTTTGAGGAAAGGGATATGAAAGTTACGAATTAAAAATCAGTTAGGGTAATGATGTTACCCTAACTTTTACTTAGGTTTCCTCGGAGACATATTTTTAATTTTAACCTTTACCCGTTAACCATATATATTCTTCACTTATTCAAGAATTTTGTTAGGACTCTTTCTTATTCAAGAAGAGCGCCCTTTAGTGGAATAAGTAACAGCTGCTGTGACTAGATAGTCGGATCATTCAACTGTACATTGAATAAATACAACTTTAAGCTACATAAAATTACTATTATTTTTTTATTTAAATTAAAGCTGTTATTGTATTTTATTATTAAAGATTACTTTCTCCACATCATGCCTGACAGTTTTGTGACCACTCTTAATACCTTTTCCAATTGCTAAAAGCATAACGTCCAAATACCTCTCAGAAATATGCAATGCCGACTTAAGCTGTTGGGAATCATATCCTGACATTGTAATTGTTTCAAGACCAGCTTCATTAGCCAGTAGAATTAATGACATGGAGGCCAGGCTTGCATCTCTTGTTAATTCGATGCTTAAATCTTCTTTTGATTTATTTGCATAATAATTTATAGCAGCACCTGCCAAATAATCTCTTAGTTTTGCATCAAAAAAACCTGCCTGAAATCCTTCCTCATGAATCTTTATGATATTTTCTTTCTCAAAAGCATGGTAATCCCCAAGTATCACAATTAATGTGGATGCTTCTGTCACTTGTTGTTGATTAAAGGCTATCGGTAACAACAAATCTCGCAGATGAGCATCGTCTATGACTAAGTATCGCGTTGCTTGTATATTATTTCCGTTAGGCGACTTACTAGCACTTTCAATCAAGGATGTTACCGTTTCTGAACTGACTTTAAAGTTTGAATCATAATGCCTAACGGAACGTCTTTTTTCCAAAATATCCTTTACACTCATGGTATCCACTCCAAATTTTTTTTTTGCTACAACACCGATTATAATAGACACTAAACTAAGAGAAAATAACGCACATTAATGTGGCATAGCCACTTTTTAGTGCCTATTTAGGCTTAATCATTATATACGAGGGGGAATAAAGGGTGGGGAGTCAAAATACTGGAATTAATATTTTCATGAATACAGTAGGAGGAAAGTGGAAATGTCTAATCCTCTATTTCTTGAGCCAAAAATCAATGCGAACAAAAGAATTTTATGAAAGAATCCCAGCAATTACACAAAAAGTTTTGACTGATCAATTAAAGCAGTTAGAAAAAGATGGGATAGTCCGAAGAGAAGTATTTAAGGAATTACCTCCAAAAGTAGAGTACAGCTTAACAGAGTTAGGTGAATCATTTGTACCAGTTTTAAACACAATGTGTGAGTGGGGGAATAATTATGCGGTTGTAAGAGAGATAGATCGAGATGAGGAAATTTGTTGTCATTATAGTTAAATTCAATTTTTATAAATTGTAAGATTTATTCAAGTAGATTAATCTTTAACTAAACTCAAATCCTCATTTTAAAATAACTATTCATTTTCATTTTTAATACCTTGTTCAACAATCTGGCCCGTTTGTTGAAAAATAAAAGGAACTCCTTAATTGATAAAAGCCTTTGCTTTCGTTGAGCAAAGGCTTTTTTTGACGAGTTTCTTCTATTTTCTTTTCTGAATTTGTAATTAACTCGACCAGATGGGGAAATTCGATTTAAACGAACCTTATTTTTATGGTCTTCCTACACATGCTGAGTCACGACCTTCATTTTATTTTTTGATCGTGTACATTTAGATTGTAGAGGCATTCACTACACTTCTTAGGATTTGACTTGTACTACCTATAGCCCTATCTTGTAAAGGTATGAATTTTTGGGGATGGGGGTCAAATTTGCAAGAATTTCTAATTGTAATAAGACATTTAAACATTCCAATGCGCCTGGTAAAAAACACCGAGGTTCTTTATAGAATTTATTCCAAAAAGGTAATATAAAATCTGATGGGTATTTATATGACAACAATATAAAACATGATCTTTTTGCTATAGAATCCATTTTTAGCGAGAATGGTTCAATATCACGTACATCTTGTACAACCCTACAAGCAATCCCACATTACATTTAGGCAGTTGGGTTTCTGGAAAAGATCCTCTAAAAACTTTAACGTTATTAATATTATTTTCTATCATTGATTTTTTTAATTCTAAGTACATAGATTCCGATGGCGCAAGGGCAAATACTTTTGAAACCTCCTTCGCTAATAGGGGTAGTACCAGCGAAGCTGTCACCACCCGCAATAAGGAAATGTCAAACTTACAATAAGTTATTTAAGATTAATAGTTCTAACATGCTTACCCTCATCCTGTTTTGGATGGGGGTAAAATAAAGTTGTTAAATATTTTTGGATGCTTTAGTAATAAAGTCGTTTAAAAATCTAAGTTTTATTCAACAATCGCGCCCTTTAATTGAATAAACACACATTTTTATATTTGCTAGTATTGTTGAATAAACCTTACCTTTTTTGCTGATTAAACCTGAATTAAAGTTCTTGGTAAGTCATTAACTTCAAATGCAGCATGTATTCCGGACTCGATTGCACCTTGGATCCAAACATGAGTAGTTGAGGCATGTTCGCCAGCAAAATGAACTCTTCCTTCGGGAGTAGAAATATAAGGAGATAATTCTTTTACCTGTTCGGGTTTAAACATCGTAAATGCCCCAGCAGAATACGGATATCGAACCCAACTGTGGCTCACTCCTGCTTGAAACTCACTAAACACCTGTTTACCATAAATGGCAGCCAAGTTTTTTAATACATATTCCAAGCGATCATCATTTTCCAAACTGTCCCAAGGTACAGCATCATCCTCCCATGTATAACTCCCTAAAATAACACCCGATCCTTGTGTACCGAGGTCATAACTCGGGTATTGAATATATTTAATAGGGAGATCCGTAACGGTTTGCCCACCATACAAACCTTGCCTTTCCCAGAACCTGTTTTTAAACTGGATGCCGGTCTTCGTAGAGCCCGCATAATTAAGTTCCCGAATTGCCTTCCATTTGTTTTCAGAAAAAGAATTTCGCGGTTCGATTTCCACAAATTGTAACACTGAAAAAGGAATGGTCACAATCGCAAGATCACCGGTGATTTGAAATGGCTCTAAGATTTTATGGACAGAATGAATGGTTACTTGGTTGTCATGCTGCACAATTTTCCTCACTTTTTGTCCGTAAAATATATCATCTTTCAATTGAGTCGTAAATGCTTTAGGAAGTTGATCGTTACCGCCCGTGATTTCATAAAAGGTGATATCAGGGGTAAATAGGATTAACAGTTCACGTAACAGTTCCAAGAAAGAAAGCTCCATAAGTCCTTCCAGTGTAAGAATTACTTTAATCATTTCGATGGCACCCGGAGATAATGTGACTCCAAACGGGTTATATCTCAAATAAGTGTCCATTGAGTATTTATCCAATTCTTTTATGACCCAAGGCCAATTTCTCTTTGGGTTTTGTTCAATAAAATCTGTCACCGGTTTTATTGCTAATTGAAGCAACTCCTTAGCGGTTTTACCTTTTTCTTGTGGGTACACGGGAAAGCGCAAAATATCAGGGTTCTGTTCATACACCTTAAAATGAGTTTTGATTCCTTTAATATAGATAATGTCATTAGGAGTCGAATTGATAAACCTATTAACCGGAAGTTTAAATTTTTTTATATATTCCAATGCCAACAAATGAGTATGAGGAATTCGCATTGCCCCAGCCTCAAGATATTGCCCATCCCTGAAATCGCCTCTTAACGTATAGATCCTCCCTCCCACCCTATCAGTAGCTTCAAGGATTGTAACATTGTGTCCAGCTTGCTTAAGTAAAGAGGCCGAGACCAGTCCTGCCATACCTGCGCCAATAATAATGATCTTCTTAGGTGTTGTGGTTTTTTCAAGTCCATTTCTGATGATTGAAATCATTTGATCGGAGGATAGCTTAGGAAATACGTAATTTAACATATTTTTCTCCTCTACACTTCTAATTAGACCGTAATATGGCTTACTGCCATCCTATTCAACTAGAAAGTAGAATTATGCATGGAAGGACAAAAATCTATTAAACTTGGACATACTGACATTACCACTCAGAAAGGTGGAATTGATAGCCGTTGAATCTGGAATACGAGCAGCTAATAAGTCTAGAGGAGAATGAAGTTAGATTCCGCATAGGGAGAAATCAAATCAATCCGTTGAGGTTCAGAATTTTGGGGTTAGGGAGGATAATATGCATCACTGAAGTTGATCTTAAAAATCTGCCTATCAGTTCAATAAGAATATTTAATTAAAACAACTACAATCTCTTTTACCACAATATAGCCCAATACATAAAGAACGAGCACAATTCTTGCTACAGAATTGCGCCCCGTTTGTTGAAGAACAATAATATTTAAAGAACTTCTTTTTTGTAATTCATGGGTGCATTTTCTATATTGGGCTTCTTCTCAAATTGAATTCCTTTTAAAAGCAAGCATGCGCCAACTAATACTACACTTGCTGCTCCTATCAAAGAAGCATTATAATCACGGGTGAATGATGATAAAATCCCCGCAATTGTTGGTCCAATCATTTGGCCAACAGCATAGATAGCTGTAAGATGGCCAATGATTTGACTACTATTGGATGGAATCATTTGGCATGCCAATGTTGTGGTAAGTGTAGTAATACCCATAAACGTGGCTCCAAATAATAATGCACTTATTACAATTCCGGTTTGGGACATCCAGAGGACAGGCATCGCAATACCGACGGACTGTATAGTAATTGCAAACACTAAAGACTTAACGTATCCCCATTTTTTAGCCAGGGATGACCAGATGATACATGATGGAACAGCAGCCAACCCTACCACCATCCAAACTAAGGTAGCATCGCTACTAAAGCTTGAGGTCTTTTCAGCAATGGATACGATAAACGTACCCGTGACGATGTAACCTAATCCTTCCAAGCCGTAGGCTGCGATCAGCCAAGGGAGCCATTTGACTGGAGGTACCTGTGTGGAAATTTCTTGTTTAATCTTTCGCCCACGAATGAGGGGGGCATCTTTGAGCCAGATCCATACTAAGAAAGCAAAAATTACACTTACGACAGCCAATCCTATCCAAGCGCCTTCCCACTTAAATGATTGGTTTAAACCCGGAATAATCATGCCGGTCAAAAAGATTCCAAGCCCTACCCCTCCGTAGAAAAAGCCTGACCAATTTGTCTTGTCTCTGGCAGCGAGTTTATCTAACACGATGCTTGAGGCTAAAACAAACACGAAGGCACTGGCGATTCCAGAAAGAAAACGAAGTACATACCAAATTAAATAAGAATGAGATAGACCCATACAGGCAGTGGTTAAGATACTGATGGTCAGACTTAATCTCAAGGAAAGCGTTCTGTGCTGCCTCAAAGGGATGACCCCTGCTAAAATTGCTCCGGCCCAATACCGGAGTCATTTACTAGCTGCATAAAAAGGTCTTTTTTTAAACTGTCCACTTTATGGGTCACAGTTCATTCTACAAAGGTGCTTTTTTTTGAATGATTCGATACTCCTTATAAAAATAGTTATAAATACTTTTGTATTATTAAAATAATTCCTCTTTATCACAAGCTAATACTAACTGGAACAGCTAATTCACATCATATTTCTATATGATAGATAGGTGAATTCGACCAATTTCAATTTAGGCTATACTATTCAAACGATTGGTTAAAACATGCGCGGCTATTTATTTATAAGCTTTTCCCATGCATGCATGGCAAGAAAATTGTCAATACGCGTATATAAATTCCGCAGGAAATAACCCACCTTTCTACAAAAAAGATGGGTTTCTCTTAAACTTCCATATTTCTATTAAAACTCTGCCTTTTCGAAACTACCCAAACGTTTGATTAAAAGCAGCCTCATCTCCCTCCATTCCTGACTTTCTCTCTGCAAATGCCCGAAAAAAACGTCGAGGGATGTCTTCAAAAATAACTCAATTAAAAAGGAACCAAAGTTAGCGACTAAATGAGGTTTTTTGCCAAAATTAACATTCTAGTATCCGGGTTTTAATTTTCAATGTAAAAATCCCCTTCACAATAACTGAAGAGGATTTCCTTTTAAAATATTATTTAACTTTAACTGTCGCGGCTTTACTAACATTCTTTGCCTTATCAGTTGCTGTAACGCTTAAAACTGTTTTCGTCTTTTGAGCTTTGATTTTCACTTTGAAATTCCCTTTGGAGTCTGCTTTGACTGTACCAATGACTTTTTTACCGACTTTAATCGTTATGGTAGAGTAAGCTTCCGCAGTTCCAGTCACTTCTTTTGTTGTGCTTTTCACAGCAGTTTTGATTTTTGGAGCCAATGGGGCGGTTTTGTCAATGACAATCACACTCTTAGCTACACTTACATTCCCTGCTGCATCTTTCGCTGTCACAATTACCTTTGTACCTGCTTTTTGGACAGAAATCGTTACCTTATAGTTACCCTTAGCATCCGCTTTGATGATGTACTTTTTCGTTCCAGTTGTAACAGTAACAATCGCTCCTGCTTCTGCTTTACCAGTTACCACTTTTGCTAGGTCTGAAACAGTGGAAACGATTGGAGCAACCGGTGATGTTTTATCAATAACTGTGATACTTTTTACGACGCTCACATTACCCGCTGCATCCTTGGCAGTTACAATTAACTTTGTGCCTGCTTTTTGTGCCGGAATAATCACTTTGAAGTTCCCATCTGTATGAGCTTTAACTGTATAAATCTTTGTGCCGATTAAGATCGATACAGTCGCTACTGCCTCAGTCTTGCCGGTCACTTCTTTTGACTTGTCTGAAACCGTATTTACTGTTAGGACTGTTGGTGCTGTTTTGTCGATAACCTTTATGGTGGTTCCTTCACTTTGATTTCCAGCAGTATCTGTTGCAGTGATTACTAATACCGTTCCAGCTTTTTGAACTCGAATCGCGACTTTATATTTGCCATCTTGTCCTGCTGTCTCTGTACCGATTACTGAACCATTTACCTTCACTTCGATCTTGGATCCCGCTTCTACTACACCTGATAGAGTTGTATCTCTATCGCTTACTGTACTTACTACTGGTTTCGCAGGGGCGGTTGCATCTTTCACCAATACTGCAGTTTCTTCACTTACATTACCAGCTTTATCAGTAGAAATAATAACTAGTTCAATGCCTGCTTGTTGTACTGGAATTGTCACTTCATAGTGGCCATCATCTCCAGCAGTTCCAGTACTAATCACCAAACCATTTGCTTTAACTTCTACTTTAGCTCCAGCTTCCGCTTGTCCTGTAACTGTAGTATCTTTATCAGTTACTTCATTTACAGCAGGCTTGTCTGGAGCGGTTACGTCTCTTACCATTACTTTGGTGGTTTCACTTACATTTCCAGCTTTATCCATTGAAACAATGACTAGTTCAGTCCCTGCTTTTTGCGAGGAAATAGTCACTTCAAAGTTACCATCTCCTTCAGCAATTTCAGTCCCAATCACTGAACCACTTGCACTCACTTCTACTTTCGATCCAGCTTCCGCTTGTCCTGTAACTGTAGTATCTTTATCAGTTACTTCATTTACGGCAGGCTTGTCTGGAGCGGTTACGTCTCTTACCATTACTTTGGTTGTTTCACTTACATTTCCAGCCTTATCTGTAGCTGCAACGGCTATTTCTGTGCCTGCTTTTTGTGATGGAATAGTAACTTTATATTGGCCATCCTCACCAGCCGTCCCGCTACCGACTACCGAACCATTTACTGTAATTTCAGCTTTAGAACCGGCTTCTGCCTCACCTGTTACAGTTGTATCCTTGTCAGTTACCTCATTTACTACTGGCATTTCTGGTGCGGTTATGTCTTTTACTAGTACTGTGTTAATTTCACTTACATTTCCAGCCTTATCAGTTGAAATAACTGCTAGTTCAGTACCTGCCTTTTGTACTGGAATGGTCACTCTATATTGACCATCTTCACCAACTGTTTGTGCACCAATTATGGAACTATTTACCTTCACTTCTACTTTAGAACCCGCTTCTGCTTTGCCTGTCACAGAAGTATCTTTATCTGTGACTTCATTCACTACAGGTTTCGAAGGAGCCGTTGCATCTTTCACCACTACTACGGTGATTTTACTTACATTTCCTGCAGTGTCAGTTGTAGTGATGGCCAATTCCGTTCCTGCTACTTGAGCGGGAATGACCACTGTGAATTTTCCATCTGTACCGGCTTTTTCTGATCCAATGATGGATCCATTTACTTTTACTTCTACTATTGACCCCGCTTCCGCTTTACCTGTCACAGTAGTATCCTTGTCTGTTATCTCGTTTACAATCGGTGTGGATGCGTAGTGCTTGGATAAGACAGTTCCTGGGTAGTAAAAGGACAATATGTCCTTGTATAAAATTCCTGCAAGGCCTCGATAATATGCACCATATTGGCTTAAGCCAACTCCATGGCCATACCCTGATCCTGAAAACGAATAAGCATCCGTGGTCTCATCGATAGTAAACAAATTACTTTTCATTTTTGAGCTGATGATTGGACGGAGAATATTTGCAAGGTTTTTTCCAGTACTTACGGTTTGAAGTTCAAGCTCCCCATTTGTATTAATTTCATCCTTTATAAAAAAATCGAGCGATATTTCACCGTATGAAAATCGACCACTTTCGGTAGGTTCGAAAAAGGTGACTTTAGGTACTGAAACAATTTTAATTTGTTTATTGCTATACCCCGGGAGATGATTCATCATCCACCCTTTAATATTTTTGGAAAAGTCAGCATCTAATTCATTAGTTGAATCCCACCAGCTATCAGGATTTTTTAGATCCAATGAAGTGTAATTGATTTGCTGTTTATGTAATGTAGCATTCCAGGTGATGGTCGTATCATACTCATCGGTTTGAACCTTAAAATACGATAAAGGACTGCTGTTGATACTGATCTCGCTATTAAACTTGTTTTCCGTTTTTCCACCGTTTGAAGATGAGAAGACAGCATCAATGATTTTGCCATCGTAGGTCAATAGTTCACCAGCTGTCGTTTCAACCGCAATCGATGAATTAGGTGATTCGCTTGTAACGCCTCCATATACCTGTTTGGAAGTCGTATCATCGATCGTTGTGTTCAAACGCTTATAGGCATAGGTTCGTGCCGCAACAGCTTGAGCCTTTAGAGCTTCCATCGGCCAATCTTCATATACTTCAAATGGAACCACTCCCTTAACATAATCTTCGAGATTAATGGTGTTAATAGGTCTAACATATTGATTTTCTTCTACCGTAAAACGAAAACTTCCGGCATATTCACGATTGTTAATGATGGCATGGTCTTTTCCTTTAACCGGCGTAATCGATACATCCGTCCCCGAGGCCAATCTCGTATTTCCATCATATAAGCCAAGAGTGCCATTCTCTACCTTTACCTTATAGCTTTTATTAGGAATTAGTGGATTCGAAGAATTTCCATTTAAATAGTAGCTTCCCACTATTTTTAATGAAATACTTGACTGATTACCTAAAAAATTGACTAACTTTACCTGAATCTGTGGCTCTGTAGCAAACGCTTCTGCACCTTTATAACTAGGAACAATCCCAAGAAAGACAATAGTTGCAATCAAAATGCTGAATAATTTTCTCATATAAATCCCTTTCTAATAGTGTCTTAGATTAATAATATATCTTTTACTAGCATATATCCTCTTTTTCCTAAAAAAGTTCAGTATAAATTATATATCAGTACAAAAAAGACGACTCGAATTCATTTTTTGAATGTTAGAGCTGTCTTTTTAAAAAATGTTTTACTATTTAAATAGAGATTTGTCCTTGTAATCTGTTCTGCATAGTGCTGTTTTAGGACTGCTCTTCTTAACCAAGAAGGGATAAATAAAAAGGAAATCACCTCCACTATTTGTGAAGGTGATTTCCTTTTTATTGTTTTATTTCACTTTAACTATCGCTGCCTTACTAACATTCTTTGCCTTATCAGTTGCTGTCACGCTTAAAACCGTGTTTTTCTTTTGAGCTTTGATTTTCACTTTGAAGTTCCCTTTGGAATCTGTTTTAGCTGTACCAATAACTATTTTACCTACTTTAATCGTAATGGTAGAGTATACTTCGGCAGTTCCAGTCACTTCTTTTGTTGTGCTTTTCACTGCAGTTTTGATTTTCGGTGCTAATGGAGCGGTTTTGTCTATGACAATCACACTCTTAGCAACACTTACATTTCCTGCAGCATCTTTTGCTGTCACAATTACCTTTGTATCTACTTTTTGGACAGGAATTGTTACCTTATAGTTACCCTTTGAATCCGCTTTGGCGATGTACTTTTTCGTTCCAATTGTAACAGTAACAATCGCTCCTGCTTCTGCTTTACCAGTTACCACTTTTGCTTGGTCCGAGACAGTGGAAACGGTTGGAGCAACCGGTGGCGTTTTATCAATAACTGTGATACTTTTTGCAGTACTCACATTACCCGCAGCATCCTTGGCAGTTACAATTAACTTTGTACCTGCCTTTTGTGCTGGAATGATCACTTTGAAGTTCCCATTTGTATCAGCTTTAGCTGTATAAATCTTTGTGCCAATTAAGATCGATACAGTCGCTCCCACCTCAGTCTTTCCGGCTACTTCCTTTGACTTGTCTGAAACCGTATTTACTGTTAAAACTGTTGGAGCGGTTTTGTCTATAACCTTTATTGTGGCTCCTTCACTTTGATTTCCAGCAGCATCTGTTGCAGTGATTACTAATACGGTTCCAGCTTTTTGAACTCGAATCGTGACTTTATATTTGCCATCTTGTCCTGCTGTCCCTGTACCGATTACTGAACCATTTACCTTCACTTCGATTTTGGATCCTGCTTCCGCTACACCTGTTATAGTTGTATCTCTATCGCTAACTTGACTTACTACTGGTTTCGCAGGGGTGGTTGCATCTTTCACAACTATTGCAGTTTCTTCACTTACATTACCAGCTTTATCAATAGCAATTACGACTAATTTAGTACCCGCTTTTTGCGCAGGAATAGTCACCTTATATTGGCCATCTTCTCCGGACGTTCCTGTACCAATCACCGAACCATTTACTTTCACTTCTACTTTTGATCCAGCTTCCGCTTGGCCTGTAACTGTAGCATCCTTGTCGGTTACTTCATTTACTACAGCCTTTTCTGGCGCTGTTACGTCTCTTACCACTACTGTGGTTGTTTCACTTACATTGCCAGCTTTATCCGTTGCAACAATGACTAATTCAGTCCCTGCCTTTTGCGCGGAAATGGTCACTTTATATTGACCATCTTCTCCGGCTGTACCCGTACCAATCACCGAATCATTTACTTTCACTTCTACTTTTGATCCAGCCTCTGCTTGACCGGTGACTGAAGTATCTTTGTCGGTTACTTCATTTACTACAGCCTTTTCTGGCGCTGTTACGTCTCTTACCACTACTGTGGTTGTTTCACCTACATTGCCAGCTTTATCCGTTGCAACAATGACTAATTCGGTTCCCGCCTTTTGAGCGGTAATGGTCACTTTATATTGACCATCTTCTCCGGCAGTTCCAGTACCAATCACTGTGCCATTTACTTTCACTTCTACTTTTGATCCAGCTTCCGCTTGTCCTATAACTGAAGTATCCTTATCAGTTACTTCATTTACTGCAGGCTTGTCTGGAGCTGTTACGTCTCTTACCACTACTGTGGTTGTTTCACTTACATTGCCAGCCTTATCCGTTGCAACAATGACTAATTCAGTCCCTGCCTTTTGCGCGGAAATGGTCACTTTATATTGACCATCTTCTCCGGCTGTACCCGTACCAATCACCGAATCATTTACTTTCACTTCTACTTTTGATCCAGCCTCTGCTTGACCGGTGACTGAAGTATCTTTGTCGGTTACTTCATTTACTACAGCCTTTTCTGGCGCTGTTACGTCTCTTACCACTACTGTGGTTGTTTCACCTACATTGCCAGCTTTATCCGTTGCAACAATGACTAATTCAGTCCCTGCTTTTTGCGCGGAAATGGTCACTTTATATTGACCATCTTCTCCGGCTGTACCCGTACCAATCACCGATTCATTTACTTTCACTTCTACTTTTGATCCAGCCTCCGCTTGGCCTGTAACTGTAGCATCCTTGTCGGTTACTTCATTAACTTCAGGCTTTTCTGGGGATGTTACGTCTCTTACCACTATTGTGGTTGTCTCACTTACATTCCCAGCCTTATCCGTAGCAACAATGACTAATTCAGTCCCTGCTTTTTGCGCGGAAATGGTCACTTTATATTGACCATCTTTTCCGGCTGTACCCGTACCAATCACCGATTCATTTACTTTCACTTCTACTTTTGATCCAGCCTCCGCTTGACCGGTGACTGAAGTATCTTTGTCGGTTACTTCATTTACTACAGCCTTTTCTGGCGCTGTTACGTCTCTTACCACTACTGTGGTTGTTTCACTTACATTGCCAGCTTTATCCGTTGCAACAATGACTAATTCAGTCCCTGCTTTTTGCGCGGAAATGGTCACTTTATATTGACCATCTTCTCCGGCTGTACCCGTACCAATCACCGATTCATTTACTTTCACTTCTACTTTTGATCCAGCCTCCGCTTGGCCTGTAACTGTAGCATCCTTGTCGGTTACTTCATTAACTTCAGGCTTTTCTGGGGATGTTACGTCTCTTACCACTATTGTGGTTGTCTCACTTACATTCCCAGCCTTATCCGTAGCAACAATGACTAATTCAGTCCCTGCTTTTTGCGCGGAAATGGTCACTTTATATTGACCATCTTTTCCGGCTGTACCCGTACCAATCACCGATTCATTTACTTTCACTTCTACTTTTGATCCAGCCTCCGCTTGACCGGTGACTGAAGTATCTTTGTCGGTTACTTCATTTACTACAGCCTTTTCTGGCGCTGTTACGTCTCTTACCACTACTGTGGTTGTTTCACTTACATTGCCAGCTTTATCCGTTGCAACAATGACTAATTCAGTCCCTGCTTTTTGCGCGGAAATGGTCACTTTATATTGACCATCTTCTCCGGCTGTACCCGTACCAATCACCGATTCATTTACTTTCACTTCTACTTTTGATCCAGCCTCCGCTTGGCCTGTAACTGTAGCATCCTTGTCGGTTACTTCATTAACTTCAGGCTTTTCTGGGGATGTTACGTCTCTTACCACTATTGTGGTTGTCTCACTTACATTCCCAGCCTTATCCGTAGCAACAATGACTAATTCAGTCCCTGCTTTTTGCGCGGAAATGGTCACTTTATATTGACCATCTTTTCCGGCTGTACCCGTACCAATCACCGATTCATTTACTTTCACTTCTACTTTTGATCCAGCCTCCGCTTGACCGGTGACTGAAGTATCTTTGTCGGTTACTTCATTTACTACAGCCTTTTCTGGCGCTGTTACGTCTCTTACCACTACTGTGGTTGTTTCACTTACATTGCCAGCTTTATCCGTTGCAACAATGACTAATTCAGTCCCTGCTTTTTGCGCGGAAATGGTCACTTTATATTGACCATCTTCTCCGGCAGTTCCTGTACCAATCACGGAGCCATTTACTTTCACTTCTACTTTTGATCCAGCTTCTGCTTGTCCTGTAACTGTCGTATCCTTATCAGTTACTTCATTTACTACAGGCTTTTCTGGGGCTGTTACGTCTTTTACTACTATTGTAGTTGTTTCACTTACATTCCCAACCTTATCCGTAGCAATAATGACTAATTCGGTCCCTGCCTTTTGCGCGGAAATGGTCACTTTATATTGACCATCTTCTCCGGTAATTCCAGTACCAATCACCGAACCATTTACCTTCACTTCTACTTTTGATCCAGCTTCCGCTTGTCCAATAACAGAAGTATCTTTGTCGGTTACTTCATTTACTACAGGCTTTTCCGGGGCGGTTACATCTCTTACCACTACTGTGGTTGTTTCACTTACATTGCCAGCCTTATCCGTTGCAATAATGACTAATTCTGTGCCTGCCTTTTGTACGGGAATGTTCACTTTATATTGACCATCTTCTCCAGCAGTTCCAGTACCAATCACAGATTCATTAACTTTCACTTCAACTTTGGAACCAGCTTCTGCTTTACCTGTTACAGTAGTTTCTTTGTCGGTTACCTCGTTTACTACTGGTTTTTCTGGTACAGTTACGTCTTTTACTACGACTGCGGTTGACTCACTTACGTTTCCTGCATTATCTGTAGCGATAATTATCAGTTCTGTTCCGGCTACTTGAACTGGAACAGTCAAAATAAACCTGCCGTCTTCTCCCACTGTTCCCGACTCTACTACCAAACCTTTTACTCTCAATTCAACTTTCGATCCTGGTTCTGCTTCCCCTGTAACTTTAGTATCTTTATCTGTTACTTCATTGACCGCAGGTTTTGCCGGGGCTGTTGCGTCTTGAAATACTATTTTAGCTGCTTCACTTTTATTTCCTGCTTGATCGGTTGCGGTAATAACTAATTCTGTCCCTGCTTTTTGGGCTGGGATGGTCAAAGCAAACTTGCCGTCTTCTCCCACTGTTCCCGACTCAACTACTGAACCACTTATTTTAACTTCAATTTTAGATTCTGGCTCTGCTTCTCCAGTAACCGAAGTATTTTTATCGGTTACTTCATTGACGACAGGTTTTGCCGGGGCTGTTGCGTCTATTACTACAACCTTAGCTGCATCACTTATATTTCCATCTTCATCTGTGGCTATAATGACTAATTCAGTCCCTGCTTTCTGAACAGGAATGGTCACTGTAAATTTCCCATCTTCTCCCGTTACGCCTGTACTTACTACAGCTTCATTTATCTTCACATCTACTTTTGACCCAGTCTCTGCAGATCCAGTAACTGAAGTATCTTGATCCGTTACTACATTTACCACAGGTTTTGCCGGTGCTGTAGTATCTTTAACCACTACTTTAACTGTGTCGCTTACATTTCCAGCTTGATCGATTGAGATAATCACTAATTCTGTACCAGCTTTCTGGGTTGGAATGGTCACTGTAAACTTGCCATCTTCTCCCGCTGTTCCTGTTCCTACTACAGAATCATTTACCTTCACTTCCACTTTTGACCCAGCCTCTGCTTTTCCACTAACGGCAGGATCTTTATCCGTTACAGCATTTACTTCAGGTTTTGCCGGAGCGGTTGCGTCTTTAACGACAATATTAATTGCTTCACTTACATTGCCTGCTTTATCTGTTGCAGTAATCGATAGCTCAGTCCCGACTGGCTGAACAGGTATAACAATGGCAAATTCTCCATTTAGGTTCGTTGTCCCAGTACCAATCGATACTCCATTTTTGGTCACTTTTACAACTGATCCAGCCTCCGCCTTACCAGTCACACGATTCGACTGATCTGTTACAGTCGAAACTTCAGGCTTCGCAGGGGCAGTTCCATCCAGAACGGTTACAACTGTTGGCTCAGATGTATTTCCGCTCTCATCTGCAACGTAAATACTCAACTTAGTGCCAGCAGATTGATAATAAACAGGAACACTAAAGGCTCCATAAACATTTGTAGTAGCTTCCCCTACGTAATATCCATTTTTATAGACATACACCGTTGATCTAGGTTCTGCGTAACCCGTAGCATAATAGTCGTAATCATACACAGCATAAATATCTGCCTTTGTAGGAGGTGTCACATCTCTAACAACGACACTCGTAGCTGAACTTGTATTTCCATTTAAATCAGTAGCTGTAACCAGAATTTCCGTTTTAGCCGCTTGTTTAGGAATACTCATTTGATAATATCCATTCCAATCGGCAGATGCCGAACCGATGACCACTCCATTTACGGAAGCTGAAACGGTAGATCCTGCTTCGGCACTACCAGAGACCACCGTCGAATTTTCATCAACACTATCTACACTTGGAGGATTCGGCGGATAAATATCCTTTTCTTTCACATTGAAATTTGCACCTGATAGATCTTCACCCCACGAATAGGCAAAGTTACTCCATACATAAGTTGAATTCCCATAAATATCATTTACCCAGACAAACTGCGTGTTCCAATTCCCGATTGCGTTAGTCGTTGCATATCCAGGAATTTCCGCTTCATATAAGTTATCATGCGAATGACTTAAAATCGCAGTATAGCTATTTCCATCAGGTTTCAAGTAAGTAACCTTAACCTCCGCTACTCCTGAAGCATCCTCCACTTCGGCAGCTACTCGTAAACTGTCTCCGTTTGTAATTTCTTTCTTATCAACCGAAATCCATTTTACTTCAGGTGCATTTGCCTCTGGAATAACAGTAAAGTCCCCTTCACCTAAGTCTCCGGTACGATACCAGCTATAATCATAGATGGATGTGTAATTATTTTTATTATCAGCGAGGCTGAGGGATACCAGTTCAAACTTGCCGAGCCCGTTACTTCCGGATGTAAAAGAGGAAGGAATCGTATATTGGTATTGATTGTTTCCGATACTTTGAGCCGTAAAAGTAATATAACTATTATTTGGCTGTAAATATTCAAGTGAAACACTATTAATTCCGCTTAAGTCGTCCACTGCATCTACCGTAACAGTAACCGTTCCTCCTGACAGTATTCTTGTTTGGTTTACTGAAAACTTGTTGATTACTGGACCAGTTGTATCGGTATAGGTGATAAAATCTCCTCCATCCAAATCTCCGGTACGATAGTAGCTATAATCATAAATCGTTGTGGAATTATTTTTAGTATCCTGGAGGGTGAGCGAAGCTAGTTCAAACTTGCCGACCCCATAACTACCCGATGTGAAAGAGGAAGGAACCGTATATTGATATTTGTTTTTGCCAGTCAATTGTGCCGTAAAACTTATGTAATTATTATTGGGAAGGAGATATTCGAGCGAAATATTCTTAATATCGTTCAGATCATCTTCCGCATTTACCGTAACAGTAACCGTTCCACCCGGTTCTAACTTGGTTTTATCCACGGATACATTATTCAAAACTGGACCAGTTGTATCCGTAATAGTTGTAAAATCCCCTCCATCTAATGCTCCCGTTCGATTGTAGCTGTAATCATAGATTGATGTGGAGTTATTTTTATAATCTTGGAGGGTGAGGGACACTAGTTCAAACTTCCCAACCCCGTAACTTCCCGATGTTAAGGAGGAAGGAACAGTATATTGGTATTGGTTGAGTCCAATACTATAGGCAGTAAAACTCATATAACTATTATTAGGGAGCATATATTCAAGCGAAATATTCTTAATTCCACTCAGATCATCTTCCGCACCTACAGTCACAGTAACCGTTCCACCTGTTCCTATTTTGGTCTTATCGATGATAACTTTGTTAAAAACAGGACTTTTTGTATCAGAAAAAAATACTTTGAAATTGCCTCCATTCAATTCATAGCTTCCGCCAAAATCATTATCCTCCAACACCTTAAATGACCCGTCCCGATAATTAACCAATAATGAAGTTGCTGTCCAATTTCCTTCGGTAGAAACATAAGGTTCTACATATCCTTCAAACACGCCTTCATTATTCATATACAGGGATTTCTGTGATTGATAACCATCCGGCCTAAGATAATTGACTTGTATATCTTTTACCAGAGCGTTATCTACCAAACTAACAGTAACTGTCTGGAGATTTGGACTTAGGATATTCGCTTTTGCAACCTTGATATAGTTAATCCCACCAGTAGTGTCTGCAGCAGCATGAATCCCCCCTAAGCTAGTAAATAAGACATAAAAAACTACTAAAAATAAACCAAAACCCTTTCTTTTCATCATCTGTCCTCCATAGCGGTTGCAAGTAATAGTTACACCGACTAAATTATGTAAATTATATTATTAGTATAATTCAAGCTACTATTATTTGAAACAACTATTTCCAACTTTCGACCTACTTCTACATTCCTGATAGGTTAAATTCGACTAAATTCCATATAGGCTATACTAATCAAACGTTTGGTTAAAACAGCTATAAGTATCGGTGTATAACAATTCTCCCTGCAAACCTAGAACGAAGATTGTCGAGAACCGCAAGAATATTCACCAGGAAATACCCCACATTTCCACAAAATGCACCAGGTTTCTTATGAACCACCTTCATGTGATAAATTCTCCATCATTTCAACACTACACAAACGATTAGTTAAAACTCGCCTCAATACCCACCATGACTGAACTTTCCGCTTCAAATACCTGAAAAGAATGTCGATAGCTGTCTCCAACAATGCCTTTTTTAAAAAGGATCCCTGGTGGGCAGCTGAATTAGGGTTTCTCCCAATTCAAATATGTGGCTTTTTACTGAGTTTCCTCTAGTAAACCTAGTTAACTGAATAAATATAGAAGGTTATCAAAAGGAGGAACTAACACCCCTTCCGGGGTTAAAGATGCAAAATGATATCAAAACTAGCTGAAATTGCAAAAAACGGCTTCAAAAATCACTTTTGACCCCCTTTTTGTTGCGTTTCGTTACAAAAGCGCCTCCAAAAGTGAATTTTGGTCGTTCGATTTACCTAGCCAAGCCCGATATCGTTGAGGTGCTGGAATCGTTAACTTAACGATTGGAAGCACAAATTAATGCGGTGGAAGGGTGTATGAAATGGTTGGTTTAAAATCTGGCAATATTGAAAGATTCGAGCAGTTTTCACAATTTAGTTCGCTGCAGGAATTGAATACCCATATCGAGATGTGGTTAGCGGTACACAAGCATGATTTTTCAAAAGGAGCACTGGTTGGATTGAAGCGGCTGGTTCGTTTTTCTGCCAAAATACCTGGCGTATGCAATGCGAAAATAGGGACCATTTTAAAAGCGATTCATCAAGAATACAGCGATCATGGAATCTCACGCTCTACCTTTAAACGAATGATTCAAAAAGCAAAGGACTTGGGAATGATAACGGTTTATGAAACTGAAAGAAATAATGGTTCACAGTCTAGTAACTTGTATTCGTTTAATCGCTTTCCTTCAAATGAACTACCTAAAGAGGAAACTATGAACCACCCTAAAGAAACTAATAATCTTTTAAAAACTGAAAAAGATCAAAAGAATAAAGAACGTAAAGAAGAACCGTCCGAATTAGACCATACCTATGTGAGCGACCGAGTTCCACAGCCTTTTGTTCAACTGGTAAAATGCTTCTTTCCTGAGGCAAAGACAATCGAGGAGTATTGGAAAATCGTGAAAATCACTGCCTATCAACACCATTGGGAAAATGATCCCGAACTAATCCTAGATGTCGCCCTCCAATCCTTTAAGCAGCTCATCAGGAAGCTGAAGTTCAACAGCAACATCAAAAATCCCTTCGGCTATTTTTATGGAATCTTAGACCATAAGTTTTTGATACTTTATCATGAAGCACTCGAAGAGAAGTTTGATTTGAATGATGAGGAAATTGTATTTGGTCTGGGTTCCAATCTGAATCATTAACAGTTTAGTAACAACGGTATTGGTGAAGAAATCATGTTTTTTGGTTTCACTATATGCAACCCCAAGTTAGCAATGATTGCTGCAACAATGTACAAAAAGTGACAAAAAACGCATTAATCACCATATTATTCTCAAAAGAATCAAAATGAGACGCTTAAGCGTACCACATTGTTTTTTTTTATATGTTAATTTTTCCTTAGAGTCATTAAGGCAGGTGAACCAGGCGCTATGGGAAAAAAAGTTATCGTGATGTTTCTTAAAATACTAGAAGAAAGAAATATGTCTATCAGACAATTATCCCTCTTGTCAGGTGTTCGCCAAGCAGCTCTCAATCAATTAGTTAATCAACAAAGGCATAATATTAATTTCGGCCATATAGAGAAGATTGCTAAAACATTAGAAATAAACGATATGAATCAAATCATTGCCTTGGTAGATACAGATGATGATGACGACGATGATTAAGTCGCTTTCTCTCTTTTTAAGTTAGGCAGTACATCGTTATGACAATGGCCCTCAGAATTACTCTAATTCACATTCGCCATAGGGTTAAATGTTAGAAAAATAGTTTGGTAATACTTTATAAAGATTTCCTACCTTATGACTACTCAAGTGCCATTTACTTCTGTGATTCATCCCCTCCTTGATACCTCATATGTGTATCTTTTATCATTCGATGATCAGATATTGTGTAACCATTAAAAGACGCATATACATACTTATTTCCACAAATCTCATCCAACATTAAACCATAACCAGAAATGTAAACGTTTTAACGAAATAGCTCTATTATCGATAGAATAGCTGCTTATTTCTTTAAATATCCTCATATCTTTGTAAACCAATTTGGGCAAGATGTGATGTGAAAAGTTATCGAAATAATGACGAAAGGAAGTTTCTAATTAAGTAGAGGTCTGAAGGCAAATTAGGGGGGCACCAATATCACTACATAGATAATAGAAGGTATTGGAGTCAAATCATTTAAGGGAGTTGAAATCTTGTTTATACAAAATAAATATATTATCAATCCGCATTTTATGTATATGGCTGGTCAGTATGATCGAAACGCGAAGCTTTGCACACTAGTAACGGAACTGGATAGAACTTTTATCGTAGACAAATCACCTCTAGAAATTCTAAATGACAGTATCAGATGTATTGGCTTTGATTTAAGGGGTGCCATGGAAACAGCTAGGTGGCTCCTTGGTAATAAAAATATGTGTCCGATCATGGTTAATCCTGTACATAGAATTTGTGTGTTCCCTGATAAATCCTCAAAACATAACGATACAAAATGGTTTAATCCTGTACATATCACAAGAACCATTAGTTCCAATCAACAAGCAAAGGTAGAGTTTACGAATGGACTAACCATTACGGTTCCTATGAAACTTTATTCTTTTAATCATAAACTGCAAACGGCGGAGCAATTTATGAAAATGACCATTGGAATAGAAAAGGAGCCATTTTCTTTTGAGAAAGACCCTAGAAAAGGGGCATGAATTTTACAAATCGATTGAGATTTAGACCTGATCCTTTCGTGACTAGTTGAATCCACTTGGAACGGTAGAAACTTTTCAAAAGTTTCCGATTATTGTCAAATCAATATAGGGAAGAAGGTAGGATTTTAACGTATACTAGTTTATGTACATATAATTAATAGAATTAAATCTATGAATTCAATTGCCTTCAGGAGGAGAGGACTAGTATATGAGGGTTGTAACAAAGAGAAAATGTGACGAACTAGAAATTATCAAAATCTACATAGACAAGAGTTTGACATTTACGGTAGAAACTTTCACAGTGCCTGAAGGCTACAAAAGCTTCGCAAATAATTCCTATCTTCACCACTATGATTTACTAGGAACTGGATTTCATGAAAATAAAGAAGAAAGTGTAAAACTAGCCGTTCAAGATTTACGTGAAATGGTGGCCGCATTCCCGGGATAATACATAGAACAATTAAACCATGCTGGAAAAACAGCATGGTTTTTTATATCCCTATCGGGCGGTGACAGGCAACGGAAGTTATCTCAAACTTTTGCAGTACTTCTCCCGCCTCCGTTCTATTGTTCCTTCGTAATAGTCTAATAGGCAGTCCATATTCATAAACAGAGGTGGTATAGAGCTGGGATACTTAAATAGATAAAAGCTGCTCCAAGGATAGTATTCAGGCTGCCGAACCATTTTTGCATCAATAGGATTTAAATGAATGTAGCGGCTTACCTCTAACATCCCTTCTTTATCTTCAATCACCTTGTCATAATAGCGTTTTTCATAGACATGTCCTGTTAAACGGTACTTGGCATTGTAATAGTTTGCGTACCGTTTGTTGATTAAAGACATAAGTTTTGAAAAGGGGATTTCTGGTGAAAGAATCTGCAGGTGGTAATGATTGGTCATTAAACAATAGGAGGCAATTTCAAAAGGAGTTTTCTCATGAAGCTGATGGAGAATGTGGGGGAAAGCTTGGAAATCAACAGCGTTTCGGAACAACGGATCACGCCGGTTGCCCCTGCAAACAATATGGTAAAAACGATGGGGTATCCAGATTCTTTTCTCACGTGACATTTACTTTTCCCTCGCGATAGATTGTTGTTTATAAAGACCTTGACGTCTTAGCGTCACGGCTTCCCAAATGGCTGTATCAGTTATTTGGTCCTCTCCAGCTAGATTAGAAATCGTTCTTGCTAAACGTATAATTTTGATTTGAGCCCGGTTACTACAATTCTGTTTTTACTGCTACGTTCATAAGCATCTTATGCTGATCACTTGTTAACGGGCTTGTTTGGGAAATGACCTCAAATGGGAAATCCTTAAGTGGTGGGTTAGTAAAGAGTAGCATGGTTCCATTTGAAGGTAGATTCGTGAGGAGAGGTAGCATTTCTTGACCTTCTAAATTCTCTGCTACCCGTTCTCTAGACTCCTTTACCGAGGCATCTGGCATCCCAACAATAACCATCGGTTCCGTACCAGTCCTTATTCTCACCTCTACTTGCACACGATAGCCTTCCAATCCTTTTAAACCAATACTTGATACTTTAACAGTCATACAAAAACCTCCATAATCTAACTTGTTATGTCAATGAAATTAAAAATGGAATAAATAAAATCAGTTTTGAAAAAGTGTATTACCGAAACAAACGCGGAAAAAGTAGTTGTTCGCAATCTGAAAGTTTCAGGAAATGGAACAGGGACACAACCATCAAATACGATTGACGCACCTAACGTTTCAGCGGCTGGCTGCGGAATTGTATTTATCGGAGTGAACAAAGGGTTAATCGAAAATTGTATTGTAGATAATTGCGGTGGTAATGGGTTAAATGGGAACAACGGGATTGCTGGTATCTATTTAACCTATAGTTGTCATGAGTGTATTGTTACTAAAAATCGTGTGACGAATTGTAGAAATGGGATTAATGAAGACAACTTCTTTTGTCCAGCTAATAAAGATGCTCAACACAATATCGTTTCTCAAAACTATGTTGATGGTTGCAGATTCGGGATTGCTACCGACTGCTATTTAAACGCTAAAGGATTCCAAATCATTAATAACGTCATTAAAAACTGTATGTACTCAGCAATCGACGTAAACAAAACATCCCAAGTCTTGATTAAAGGTAATTGGATTGAAGGAAACGGAAATACAGGATCAGTAGGTGTTTATAGTTCATCCATTAATATTTATGGTAATTCGGACGGTTCAGTTAATCCTCAAAACGTTACCGTTGAGGGGAACATGCTTATTAACAATTATTATCACGGTGTCAAAGTGGCGAATAATTCTTACTACATTAGTATCTTAAACAACTAGATTCTAGGTGGTTCTAACAGTCAAACAGGTGGGAATGGTGTTTTACTCCATCTTAACAAGCGGAAGTGTGAATAATGCTATTAATGGAAATGTTGTTACAGGTTCCAATCATAAATATGGAATAGGATTACTCGATAGCAACTCTATTTTAAATACCATTGGGGCTAACGTCCTTTTAGGAAATGCACAAGATCTAGCTATGGCGAATGAAAAACAGTACCTGCAAGGGAATCAAATGAATGGTGCGAATAGGATTACTTTACGTTCATCGGGTGGTCATTACTTCAAAGTCATTATTTCTGACACAGGAACATTGTCAGGAACTGAAAAATTTTAATAATTAAAAAGCCCTTCTTTTATGAAGGGCTAACTTTAAGAAGCGATTGAAAGTTCGGTTACTATAGAGTTAGTTTTGAACTTATTGTTATAAACCTTTGATTTAACAGCTAAGAAAAGCGAAAAATATATTAGAGTATAGGTTAAGAATATATAATGATCACGAAACACTTCTGTTGCATAAGAAGAAACTAAAAAAGAAGCAAAAACAATAAAGTAAATTTTAGCTTTGTTAAAATTGTTCATTCCGGAGAATAACCTTAAGACTAACACGCTATAGAAGTTAATTACTGCGAGAAGGTATATGATTCCACCTTGCATAATCGTTAATGAAGAACTGTTAATAGTTAAGTGCTCATGAATGTTTTGATGTGCAATATCAATATTAGCCAAACCAATTCCAGTACCTTTACCATTAAATAAGTTTAATGCTTCGTAATTAAGATAAGCTCTTTCATTGTAAACACTCGGAATAGATGATCCGTGTTGAAAAAATTCTGCTACTAAATCAGAGGATTTTTCATACTCGTTCGCCATATCGGATGTTAAGTAAACACAAATAGCAATTACGGGTAAAGTATATAAGGCAATAAAAAACCTCAGTATTGTTTTTTTCTTGTATCTGGGTTTTAAAATCTTTACTCCATCCATCGAAATGATTAAGAAGATTAAAAGAAATAAAACCACAGTCATAAAAAACATTTTCATATCGTTGTATTGCTGTATGGTGGCCATAGTCACGAATTGTATCATTAACAACAAAAGCGTCGAAAACCTCTTTCTTTCAATATAGAAATAAAGATTAAACAAGAGAGTTGTAATCCAGATGAAATTCAAGACACTAACGCCGTTAAGACCAACTAAACCAGAATAATGATCAAAGGCATTTGGGTTAAAAGACAAAAAGTTGCTCATCATAAAGTTCCCTGTGTAAATTTGGATAATGACTATAATAGTATTTACAACAAAATACACATTCAAAAAATTTCTTAATTTAAACGCAACATCTTTCAATGAATCATAACTATATTGCTTCCTTAAGAAGAGCAGAAATAATAAATAAGTTGCTGGTGAGAAAGTAGTTAATAAACTATTGATAAAGGTCCGATTAAATCCATGTTGAGAAGCATTCATTCCTAGAACAATAACAAGGAATACAGAAGATAAAAAAACAGCATAGGACGAATTTTTAGAAACGTTTTTCTTTGCGCTGAGTAATCTTAAGCCCATATATAATAAAATAAATAAATCAAACATGTAGAATGGAGTGTACAGCACTTCGAAATACCGAAAGAAAAAGACATTCGCTAAAATAATATAGAGGAGTGTGATATCAATTCTCTTAATACTTATCATTTAAAAACCTGCCCTTTATTACAACTTTAATTTTATTGTTACAAAAACGTAATAAGTATAACATGGTTTCGTGAGACTTTTCTATCATAAAAATGAAAAAATTTACATTCTTTTGGTAACTTTGCAACACGTTGTGTGGATGATTTATAAAGCTACTGTTTCAGATAAAGGAACCTTATCGCAGACAGTTCTATACTGTCATTAGAGGCAACGATTATTCTTTAGTAGGGGGATTAAATGAAATTATTTATATTAAAAAGAACTGACAATGCTGATTATGATTAATTTGATTCTTTTATTGTAAGGGCTGAAAATGAAAATGAAGCCCTTGAAATATGTGAAAAAGAAATTAAACGTTCCCTTTATTCAGATCAGAAAAATTATATCAACAAATTCACAGTTGAAGAATTATCCTCAGAAGGAGAAAAGGGTGTCTTGACTGCTAGTTATAACGCTGGTTAATTAATTCACTATTGGCCCAAAGAGTGTTGTACCGAGAAGTCTCACTAACGGGCAATAATGCTCAAGTTTTCTCAAACTTTTCGCTAGTGTTAAGATCAATGCAGTGGATCCTACCTGTTTCTCTTATTCTACAAATCTCGACATATATCGGGTGGTGACACAGGAATTCAACTGGTATGTTTCTCAAGGTATAGATTGGGTTGCCTTTCCCTGCTATACGATTTTAATACCACCAATAAACCTTCTGTTTTCCTTTTAATCGTTCACTTTCCAAACAAAATTATTTACTTTGCTATATGGGAGACTATATTCCTTAGTTATGAGCTGATTACTTTGTTACCTAGACCCAGGGGGATTTCTTTATTACGGTTGGTGGAAAATATGGTATTCTGCTTTAATTAATCCTATACTTTTACTAATTTTATTAGATTTTTATAAGTTGCATCCAGGCTAGAAAATAGGGTGAGGGTGAAAGAACATAAAATGTGATCAATCCAAAAGGTCGTTATTGTACGACAATTGATCAGATCCAGCGTAAATTTGCATTATTCCTAATGGTATAACCAAATAAAATTCCTCCAGTTAACGGTGTACATAGTCCAATAAGATTATGAAGATACCAAAAGTGACAAAAAATGTAATTATTTCAATGCCCCTCGCAACGAAACCAAAATGAGACGTATAAGCGTTCCACTTTGGTTTTTTTATATGTTAATTTTTCCTTAGAGTCCATTTTAGGCAGGTGAGTCAGGAGCTATGGGGAAAAAATTAAAATGATGATTTTTGAATTAATTGATGAATGAAATATCTCCATGAGAGGATTATTGATTACGGCCAAGAGAATTTACCATCCTCGCCATGTTTTTTACCACTGTTTGCCAAGGAATTTACCAGGCTACGCCAAAGTATTTACCAATCTATAAAAAGCCCTACAGATTAACATTTAATCTTATAGGGCTTTTATTCTTACATAATTACTTAGGCATATTATTGAAGTAATCGAAGATTAATTTTCTAGACCCTTCATAAATATCTTGTTTAGTCCAGTTATGAGGAAAAGGTTCCTCTCCATAAACACTCAAAAGCTTTTCTATTAGTTCCTTGGGAAAAGGTACCCAATTTTTGTAACCTACCCAATAATAGTATTCTTCGATTTTCTGAATTTCCTTCCTTGTCATTGTGGTCATTTTATAATTACCTGCCTAACCCATGACGCTCACGCATAGAAACTTCTCCGTCTAGTAGAATCTGATAGGAGTCATGGATAATGCGGTCTAAAATAGCTTCGGCTATAGTATCATTCCCTAGTTTTAAATGCCACCCACTCGGATCAATCTGTGAACAAAAAATAGTTGAAGCAACTTTATGGCGTGCCTCTGTGATTTCTAATAGAATAGCAGCTTCATCAGTTGATAAATCTGTTAATAGCCATTCATCAAGTATGAGTAGATCCACTTTCGTATATTTTTTGATGCTCTTCCGAAAACTTCCGTCGGCGGCCAATTTTGCGAGTGTTAGTTCATCCAATAATTCCGGTAAGCGAATGTATTTTACGTTATAAAATTGTCGGCAAGCAGATATACCGAAAGCGGTAGCTAAGAATGATTTCCCTGAACCAGTGGGTCCCTTTAAAATAATATTGTGGCTATCGTGAATATAAGTACCGCTAGCCAGTTTCAGTATCAATGCTTTATCTAATCTCCGATCCTCATGGTATTCCAGGTCTTCGATGCATGCCTTGGAGTTTAAAAATGTTGCTGTTTTGATTAAACGTTCAAGCTTATTACTCTTCCGACGAGAATGCTCTAAATCTACGAGTAGACTAAAACGGTCTTCAAAACTCATCTTTTGAAAATCCTTATTCAATGCTTGCTCTTTATATGCTTCTGCCATTCCGCCCAATTTCATTTCGATTAATTTACTTAATGTTTGTTCATTCATCATTTGTCCGTTCCCCCATAATAAGAAGCTCCACGAGTAAAGCCATAATTATTTTTGCTGATTTCTGTTTTCCTTTTCAGTTCTTGCTCGGCATCATTCTTTTTATTGTTCTTTAGTATTGTTTGAATGCTTTTGACCGTCGGTCTTTGAGTCATGGAAATCACCATTTTACACGCACGTTCAATTTCATACTTTGTGTAGCGACGTTCAAACTTTTTCAAAGAAAATATGGATTGTAAGGCCAGTTTTTCAGTCTGTGAATTATCAAGAAAATATCGAATCACGCTTAAGGTAGATGCCCCGATATTTTCTGCCCATTCAATCGCAGCTTCTGGGGTTTGATCAACAAACAATTTATGGTTATCAGGCATATGGTCGCGAATAGTGGCAGACTGACCAAATTTCCCATATAATCGTTTATGAGATGCCACTCTCATATGATTGAAAAAGATTTCAATAAGGTCGTCTGATACTTTCACATCAACTTCTCGATTAATGTATTCGTACGGAACAGAATAAAACATACTATCGACAGATAGGTGATAGTTAGGACCCACTGTTGCCTTTTTCCATTCAGACATTTTATAAGGTGCGGTGGGAAGGGGAGAAAGCGCAAATTTCTCCTCTTCTTCAAAGGCAGACAAACGCGACCCTTTTTTCCGAGTAAAGGGTCGCTTATTGAATTCATCTAACTTTTTCCGAACTTCTTCGTTCAATTCCTCGATACTGAAACAATGTTTATTTCTTAATGCAGCGATTATCCATGTAGAGATTACTCCAACTGAACCTTCCACACTAGCCTTATCTTTCGGTGTACGAACCCTTGCTGGCATTACAACAGTGTTATAGTAGTCCGCCATCTCTTTGTAAGTAGGATTTAAAATCAATTCACGGGTTGTATGCTTCGTCACGCTCGTTTTTAAGTTGTCTGGAACTATAATTTGAGTAGTACCACCGAAATACTTGTACGCATTATTGTGAACTGTAATCCACGAATGCGAATCCATAGATAAACTTGCTTCCGCATATGAAAATTGACTGCACGGTAAAGTTGCAACGAATACATAGGCTTTTACCTTTTCACCAGTATCCCTATCGATAATGAAGGCAGTGGATCCCGCCCAATCAACTTCCATAATTTCTCCGGGTTTTCTGCGAATGCGCAATGTCGCTTTGTACTTGTCTGCGTACCTACTATAATGACGCAAGAAACTACGATATGAGTACGGAATTTTATTAGCAGCTCGACATTCGGCCTCATATTCATGATGAAGAAGTGAAAGTGTCACATTGGGCTTTGCCAACTCTTCATGAATATAATCAAAGTTCAAGGGGTGTCGCCCAGAAGCCTCCAAAGTCCTCTCAGGAAAGAGAAATTCCTCAATCCATTTATCCGTCATTTCCTCCTCTAACGGACAAACTAACCCCTTCTTTTCGGCAAGGCCAATGATCTCAGTAACTTTTTGACGAGAGTTACCGGTACTTGCGACAATACCTCTAAGGCTAATTCCCTCATCGTGTAATTCCAAAATCTTGCGATAATGAATCATACAAAAAACCTCCTGCATAATAATGGCACACCCGAAGGCGTGCTCACTAATTATACAGAAGGCAAAGTGGTAAACAGACTGTCACTTACTGGTACATTTATTGTCATTCAGTGGTAAGAATAATGTCATCGGTGGTACATTTCATTGGCTGTAATCAGATTATCCCGCCTGACAAGTGTTCGCCCTGCAGCTCTCAATCAATTAGCTAATCAATAGCGGAAAAATATTAACTTTGGCCATATTGAGAAGATTGCTGAAGCGCTTAATTTAGATGATATTAGTAAAATAATAACCTTGGTAGATACTGATGAGGAAAGGGATGATTAAAGAGTACTGTTTAAAGTTCCTGAAGGCTACAAAAGCTTTGCAAGTAACTCCTTTGTTCACCACTATGATTTAGAAGGATATGGATTTTATAAAACTAAAAAAGAGAGCGTAACACTAGCCGTCAAAGACTTACATGAATTGATGGAAGCGTTTCGGGATAATAAATGCTAAAAAAGGCTCAGTCCCATGGAGATCAAACCTAGATATTAACTCAGAACCATATTTTCGAAACTATGCTGGAAAAATAGCATGGTTTTTTATGTTATCAGGCGGTGTGGGTTACGTATTCATATGACAAAAGGTTTCCTTCTAGACTCGCTGTAAATTGTAGCAGCATGGTTCTGGCCACAAGGTAGCACTTTAATTCTCATTCTTTTATTCTACAAATCTCGACATATATCGGGTGGTGACAGGCACCGGGATTTAAACGAATTAAATTAATTAATTAATCAAAGATGGAGTGTACCCGGACCTCCTGAAAAGTTAAGAAATATTAGGAATCATTTAGAACACTTTGAACAGAGATTAGATCAATGGGTAACAAATTCAAAAGGTCTTAATTTTTCGGATTTTAATTATGGAGATAATGATTATGGTATTAACAATCAAGATAAATTTAGAAAACTAAATAATTATGATTTTTATTTTAGAAATCAATCTGTAAATTTAAAAGAAATATTTAATTGGTCAAAAGAAGTATCGATCTGCTTTGAAAAATAAAATGACCTTTTCACAACCAAAACGCAGATTTATTGAAATACGCATTTTGAACATAACGTAAAAGAAAATAACTATTAAAAGAGACCCCTCAAGCATGGAAATTATTGCGAATTATTAATAAATCGTTGTATAGTGTTGTAAGAGGTGGATATCTTGGAAAGACGAAATTTTTTAATGAACCTCGTTTTCGGGGTTCTTTCTTTCTTTTTAGGCTTTATATCTAGTAAAGGTGCAATCACGTCCTTTTATAAAATGGATTGGTTTAAAGTTATAGAAAAGGATCAAGATTCAAAAGTTGATAAAATTAAGGATTTATATACACATCATTCAGGTGTTAGTCTTGAAAGCTATAGGCACTTAGTTTTAAACATAGGTACATCTAAAGAAGATTGGGAACCTGCTCTAAAAATGGCTATAAAAGATATAAAACTACTTGGTGGAGGAGATGTTTTTTTCCCTTTTGGACGAAAAAGAATTACTAAAGAAGTTTATATATCTTCTAATGTTCGTTTTATGGGGGTAGGTGAAGGTTCGGAAATTTGGACTGACGTTCCCATGATTAATTTAATTGTCAGTGAAGTCAATGCTGTAGGTTGTGAAGTTATTGGTTTAAAGTTAACTGGGAGTGGTTTTGGAAATCAACCAGTAAATTCATCCGTAAATCAAAATGTAACCAATACAGGAAGTGGAATAATATTCAGAGGTGTAAGTAAAGGGGTAATAAAAAACTGTTTTATCAGTAACCACGGTGGAGATAGAAGTACTTCTAACAAAAATGGGGTAGCCGGAATATGGCTTACTTATGGTTGTGAAGATTGTTTTATTGTTGAAAATCATGTGACAAATTGCAGAAATGGAATTAATGAAGATAATTACTTTTATCGTGATGCCAAAAATAATACAATTCAATCAAATTATGTTTCTAATTGTATTTTCGGAATAGCTACCGAAAATGACAATGGGAAAGGTTGTAAAATTCTAAACAATACGGTTAAATTTTGCACTTATGGAGCAGTAGATGTAAATCGTTCAAGTTATGTATTAATTCAAGGTAATGTCTTTGAAGGAAATGGATTAACTGGAGAAACAGGCATATTTGCAGCAACTATCACATGTTACGGTAGTTCTTCCATCAGACAAAAGCATGTTTCTATTGAAGGTAATCTTTTTATTGATAGTCATGGTTTTGGTGTTAAGATTGCTCAAAATAATTATAATTCGACAGTAAACCAAAATAAGATCTGTGGGGGACTAAATAGAGGTGGGGTTTTAGTTCAAGGAGCAAGATTTTATTCCATTTGTAATAATCAAATCGTAGGGTGTAATGGTTCTGGTATTTATGCAAATGAAATATCAGTAAATGGAAAATCCTTACCTGTAGATGGATGTGATATTTCGAACAACTTAATAACAAGTTGTACAGAAAATGGTATATATTTAAACAAATCAGGAAAAATGACTGTTTCAAAAAATCGTATAACAGACTGTGGGACAAAAGCGGATAACACCTATAATGGAATAGTATTTACTAACGGAACGTCTAACGGAGTTATAGATGGAAATATTGTTGATGGTGCTAAACTTAGATATGGAATAGTAGGGTTAGATAGTAGAAGTGTAAATAACACCGTTTCTAACAATATAGTTATAACAATACCAATGATAGCGAAATATGGTTTTGACGGGAAACAGTATGAGAGTAATAACAATTAGAAAAAAACAGGTTTTAAAATAAACAATAGGACAAGAGGACGACGTAACTCAATAACCTCTCACCTACATGGGTGATGGATTGGAATTTTCAGTTACATCGTCTTTGGCACAAAATCGTCGGGCTTTAATTAACCAACTGGCAGTAATACTCTTTAGGAAGAATCAGGTGAACACTAGAATTTGGCTCAAGTTGCTTAGAAATTTGGCACTCTTCTTTGGCTTCTTCATTAACACACCTACCATGCCATTCAAAGGGTCTCTTAAATCCTTCAGTTGCTTCTCAGCTATAAGAATTTCTTGCCCACGCGGATCATCAGTCGTAGAGGCAGCTTTGGATTTCATAATGCTCTTCTTCGATTGGGTTCCAAGTTCCTCCATTAATCGACCTATGCGCCGTCTGGATACCATGTGACCTGTTTTAAAAAGGGCATTTTTAATTTTACGAGTTCCATATACTTGACGGTTTTTGTTGAAAATCATTTGGATTTCTTCTTTTAATTTTTGTTCTTCTGCAGCTTTTTCTTGTTCTTTTTGAGCTGCTATTTCTGTTTCATAGTAAAAAGTACTTCGAGCAATTTGTAGGACTTCGCACATTGCTGATACCGAATATTTGTTACGATTTCTTTCAATCACTTCTATTTTCGTCCCATTATCAGCGCGGCTTGCTTTAAAATATCGACTTCCATTTCTAGCTGTTTGTTTCTTTTTCTTAACTCCATCAATTCTTGTTCTTCAGGACTTCGATTGTCTTTCTCTTTAAAAGAAAAAGACTGTTGGAATTGCATAATCCACCTGTCTAAAGCAGATGCAGTTAATTCATATTCACTGACTATATCTTGGCGACTTTTCCCATTTGGTTTCAGGGTCTCCCTTATTTCAATGGGAGACTTGGTTCAAACCTTGAAAACTATGGAAATAACCAGGAAGTCTCAAACAAGGATTAAGAGAATAAAAGAATCACAATTAGTTATTATTGATGATTTGATGTACGCAGCAATGGATCCAAGGGAAACTAATTTATTTTTCCCATTGCTTAATGACTTGTATAACAACTCATCGATTATTTTAACATCCAATCGTTCGCCAAAAGAGTGGACCGAGCTACTAGGAGACGTAGGTGTGGCGGCAGCTATTTTAGATCGTCTTATTCATCGAGCAGAAATTGTCCATTTTAATGATTCAAGTTATAGGATGAAACATCGAGAAACAATTTTTAATGAAGAAAGTGTTCAAAATTAATAAGCAAATTTGTTCAAAGAACTTGACGCTTACAGTAGAGCAATTCTGGTTCGTTAACTTAACTTCAATCCCTTTGAAATGGTTTGACACTTCTATGGATTTCGTATTGAGAATAAAATGAGTTTGAGGTTCTTATACCTTAAGGTGCAGGAACTCCAAATCTAATAGCTAATACCGAATATAAAAAGCAAAAAGAAGGGAAGGACAGTTGTCCCTCCCTAGTTATAATAAAACTACAGTTGCTTTTTCTTTTGGACACTGATATCAATGATGTCTTCTAGTACAAAAAATAATTACTACACTAGTGAAACTTCTAAGGTGTTAATAGTTTCTCTACCGATAGAATCATAAACAATCTTTGCATTTTTAACACTATTAATGTCATAGCAATTTCTACCATCAAGGATGATTGGATTTCTCATTAGTTTGCTATAATTGGATAAGTCAAAATCTTTGACTTCATCCCATTCGGTAAAAATAAAACATACGTCTGCATCTTTAAGCGTATCTTCAATAGATGTGGAGTAAGTAATATTCTCAGGGAATAATTTCTCGAAGTTTTCAATCCCAACTGGATCCCATGCTTTTACATTAGCCCCATCCTCAAGTAATATTGGAATATTTACTAATGAAGGAGCTTCCCTTAAATCGTCCGTACCAGGTTTAAAAGTTAACCCTAGCACTGCAACATTCAGACCTTTTAAACTATCAAAATACTTCCTAGATTTCTTGATTAATTTTAGCTTTTGGTTTTCGTTTACATCGATTGCCGCTTTAATAGTCTTTAATTCATGGTCATGGAAATTGGCTAACCAATGTAAAGCTTTTGTATCTTTAGGGAAACATGAACCGCCGTATCCTATCCCTGAATTCAAGAATTTATTACCGATACGACTGTCATAGCCCATACCAAGTGCCACATCTTCTATGTCTGCTCCAATAATTTCACAAAGATTAGCGATTTCATTAATAAAAGAAATTTTTAGTGCTAAAAAGTCATTTGATGCATATTTAATCATTTCTGCACTTTTTCTATTTGTAACTAGTATTGGTGCCCCAAAATCCTTATATACATCACTCAATATCTCACCTGCATGGGGTTCTTCCACTCCAATTACAATCCTAGAGGCATTTAAAGTATCTCTAACAGCTGTTCCTTGAGACAAGAATTCTGGATTGGATGCAATACTTACTTTTACATTATGAACAAGGTTTGTTTTAATCAAGTCCTCAATCTTATCATTGGTTCCAACCGGAACAGTGGACTTAATAACGATGACACAATCTTTTTCAATACTTTCAGCAATTTGAATAGCTACTGCATTGACATAGGATAAATTTGCCGAGCCATCTGGCTTTTCTGGAGTTCCAACGCCAATAAAGATTACATCAGCATCTTTATATGCTTCCTTGTAGTTCGTTGTAAAGTTCAGTCTATCCATGTTTTTTACCATTAATTCTTCTAAACCAGGTTCATAAATAGGAGAGATTCCTGAACTCATTAAGGCTACTTTTCTATCATCTATATCAACACAAAAAACTGAATGTCCATTTTCTGCTAAACATACACCGGTTACTAAGCCAACATATCCAGTTCCTGCAACAGCAATTTTCACTATATATTCCACCTTTGAGAATCTTTTTATAAAAATGTTAAATTCTATACAAAAACAGATTATCTAACATCTGTAAGTAAATTATCATTTTCTTCTAGATGCATTATGCTAATTTGAATTAACAAACAAACCTATTTTATACCAAGTTTCCATGATTGTATATATGAGTATCCATACATTAAAACCATTTTCAGGAATTTCAACAATTTGGACTATACTGTAATTAGTCTGAAAAACTTCTAACAGTAGCAAAACCTTCACTTATAGGTAAATGTTCAGTTTAAAAGAAATAAGTCCTTTCCACTCTTTAAATCTTTTTCTCATTTTAACAAAAAACATATAAGGAACCCGTATCCACACTGTGAATACGGGTTCCTAAATTTAAAGAGAATCAATTACCTAATGTATACTGCTTCTTAAAATAATTTTGATATTCTCCACTAAGGATTTGCTCCCACCACCATTTGTTATCCAGATACCATTCAATGGTTTGAGCAATTCCTGTCTCAAATGTGTAAGTTGGTTTCCATCCTAACTTCTCTAATTTAGATGGATCAATGGCATATCGCTTATCATGTCCTAGACGATCGGTAACAAACTCAATTAACTCTTCTGATTTTCCTAATGTATTAATGATAGTTTTAACAACTTCTAAATTTGTCCGTTCATTATGTCCACCAACATTATAGACTTCACCTGTTATACCTTCATGTAAAACAAGGTCAATAGCTGCACAGTGATCTAAAACATGCAACCAGTCACGAATGTTTTTACCATCTCCATAAACAGGTACTTTTTCATCATTTAAAACACGAGAAATGGTTAATGGAATCAGTTTCTCTGGAAAATGAAACGGTCCATAGTTATTTGAACAACGAGTGATATTAACAGGTAATCCAAATGTTTCATGATAAGCACGTACCAAGAAATCAGATGATGCCTTACTTGCACTATATGGACTATTTGGTTGCAATGGAGTTTCTTCTGTAAAAAATGTATTTGGATCAAAATCTAATTCACCATATACTTCGTCAGTAGATACATGAACAAATTTTGTCACCCCGATTTGTTTAGCTGCATCGAGTAATACTTGTGTTCCTAATACATTCGTATGAACAAATATTTCTGGTTCTGTAATGGAACGATCCACATGGCTTTCTGCGGCAAAGTGAGCAACATAATCAAATTTCTCTTTAACAAAAAGTGGCATAATTGTATCACGGTCAGCAATATCAGCTTTAACAAAATGATAATTATCTTTCTCTTCAATATCTCGGTGTTTAGCTAAATCACCAGCATATGTTAGCAAATCTAAATTGTAAATATCATAATAGGGGTATTTGTTGACCATATATTGTACAAAGTTCCCACCAATGAAACCGGCACCGCCGGTTACAAGTATCTTTTTCTTATCCATTATTTCACCTCATGTTTTAGTGCATTTAAGTATTGTGCTAGAGATTCCTTCCAGTAAGGCAATGGTTTAAAACCGTTATCGACTAATTTCTGTTTAGATAATCGTGAATTTTCCGGACGAACTGCCCTTGTAGGGTATTCTTCTGTTGAAATAAAATTTACTTTTACTGGTTTCCCTGATAGTCGAAAGATTTCCTGAGCAAATTCTGCCCAGCTGCAAAACCCTTCGTTTGTCGCATGATAGATTCCATAGTTATCCGTTTGAATCATATCAAGTAATAAACTAGATAAATCAAGTGTATTCGTTGGAGAACCAACTTGATCACCTACTACACTTAATACATCACGAGATTCAGCTAAGCGCAGCATCGTTTTAACAAAATTGTTTCCATTTAGCCCAAAAACCCAAGATATACGTACTATAAACGACTGTGATATATGGGATTCCACTAATTTCTCTGCTTCAAATTTGGTCCTCCCGTAATATCCCACAGGATTGGGTTCATCCGTTTCAACAAAAGGAATTTCTCCAGTCCCATCAAAAACATAATCTGTACTAATATACATAAATTTAGCATTTACTTCCTTTGCCGCACTAGCCAAGTACTTTGTCCCATTTACATTAACATTCCAACAGTTTTCCTGATCATCTTCTGCCTTATCAACTGCAGTGTAAGCAGCACAATGGATAATCGCATCAGGATTGAATTCTTTTACATATTGGTTAACGATTTGCTCATTGGTTATGTCTAAATCTTTAGATCCAACACCAACCATTTCAAAGCCGCGTTCCACCCCTTCCTGAACAACATCAAACCCTAGTTGCCCAGTAAAACCCGTCACAAGAATTTTCATCATTTACTCTCCAAAATTAAAGTTATTTTCAGACTCTTTTAGTACTGGAGCTCTTTCATCTTTGGCTGATAAAACAGGGGTAATATCCATAGGCCATTCAATACTAATTGACGGGTCATTCCAGATGATTCCACGGTCACATTCTGGTGCATACAACTCGTCCACTTTATATTGAACTTCTACGTCATCTGTCAATGTCATAAAGCCATGAGCAAATCCTTTTGGTATTAATAGTTGTTTTTTATTTTCAGCACTTAACTCAATCCCGAACCACTTCCCGAAGGTTGGGCTTTCTTTTCTAATATCCACTGCAACGTCATAAATGGCCCCCTTTGTACAACGAACAAGCTTCGTTTGAGCTTTTGGATTTAATTGATAATGCAATCCTCTTAAGGTTCCCTTTGTTGCAGAAAATGATTGATTATCTTGAACAAATTTAATTGCAATTCCTTCTTTTTCAAACATTGCATCACTATATGTTTCCATAAACCACCCACGATGATCCCCGAATACTTTGGGCTCAATAATCTTTACTCCAGGCAATGAAGTTTCAATCACTTTCATTTTATGCACACCCCTTTGTTAGTACTTTATGCTGCCGTTTGCAACTTTTAATAGATATTGACCATAACCAGTTTTAGAAAATTTTTCTCCTGATTCATATAATTCCTCTTTACCAATCCACCCATTAATGTATGCAATTTCCTCAGGTGCAGCAATTTTAATACCTTGATGCTCCTCAACAGTCTTAACAAAATTAGTAGCCTCTACTAAGGTTTGGTGTGTTCCTGTATCCAACCATGTAAAACCACGTCCAAGTAATTCTACATCGAGCTGTCCCATACGTAAATAAGCTTCATTAACCGAGGTAATCTCCAGTTCGCCACGTACAGATGGTTTAACACCTTTGGCAATTTCAACAATACGATTATCATAAAAGTATAGCCCAGTAATAGCATAATTAGATTTTGGTATTTCTGGTTTCTCTTCTACGCTTAATACTTTACCATTTTCATCAAATTCAACAACACCAAATCGTTCTGGATCTTGAACATGGTATCCAAATACTGTAGCTCCACTTTCTTTTTGGGCGGCCCTTTGGAGAATCTTTCGCATACCACTTCCATAATAAATATTATCTCCTAAAATCATGGCAACAGAATCTTCACCAATAAACTTTTCACCAATTAAAAAAGCCTGGGCTAATCCATCCGGGCTAGCTTGGATTTTGTATTCAAGATTTATTCCAAACTGAGAACCGTTTCCTAATAATTCTTCAAAACGAGGGGTATCTTCAGGAGTTGAAATGATTAAAATATCGCGAATTCCCGCAAGCATTAATGTTGAAAGTGGATAGTAAATCATGGGTTTATCAAATATTGGTAATAACTGTTTGCTTGTAACCATGGTTAGTGGGTATAATCGTGTCCCACTTCCCCCTGCTAAAATTATACCTTTCATCAAATTATTCCTCCTATATATACTTGTAGTAAATTAAAGTAACATTATTAGTAAATAATTTATTATTTACATTCTCAAAAGCAATTTAAACCAAACTTTTATTCTAATCAAATTCTTGCTACATAAACAACAATTTAATATTAAGGAGAAATAAGAGTCTGAATTAATTAATTTTATACACTTATAAATAAACTTTCATAGGATTGTACTATTTTTTCCCACGAATATTCATTGTTTATTCGCTCTTTTGCTTTTTCTCCCAATTGGTCTATATAATTATTAGAAAAAAGCTCAACTTCATTTACTAAATGAGATAACGATCCTTCTTTTTTAGAAAAATAGACAGCTGCATCTTCTCCTACCTCATTATTAAAAACCACATCTAACAATAAGTTAAGTTTTGTTGATGCTAGAGCTTCTAGTAACGATGGATTTGTCCCACCTACTTCATGACCATGGAAATAAGCAAATGCATTCTCTCTTATTTTTTTTAATAGCTCTTGATTATAAACTGTACCGACAAACTTAATACGAGGGTCGATATTAAAATTAGTCCTTGTTAATAAATCTTGATAGAACTGGTTCTGTTCAACATTTGAAATAATAACTAAATCTTTTTTAGTTTTAGTTTTCATAAACTCTCGAATCATTAATTCATAGTTATTTTCTGATACAAAACGCCCTACTATTAGGTAGTATTCATTTGATAATACATTATTTTTTGTATACCACTCCGTTAATAGATTTTCATCATTAGAAATGATTGATGGTGTTACATCCGCACCATACGCTATGAATGTTGTTTTCGGGGAAAACTTATTATAGTCTGTTTGGATATAGGATTCAATGCCCTTAGAATCACATACTAGAATATCTGAATGTTTAACCATAAGACTCTCAGATAATTTCCAATACCGTCTAATCATTGGACTCCATTTGCTTCTTTTCCACTCATGACCATCTGGATTAACAAGTACTGTAACACCTAATTTTATTAATTCTTTTTTATAATAAGACATAAATGGTCCAATTCGGCATGCTAAAATATAAATTATAGCATCTGTTAATTTATGTTTCTTTATATATTTAATACTCTCTCTCAAACTTAATAAATCATAAAGAACTGCTTTGGCACTGCCTATATTAGGAACATTAATATTGAAGCATCTAGCCCCATTGTGTTCAAATTCTTTATCATTATCTCCTAAACAGGAAACATGGTACTTAATATTATTGTTCTTTTTCTTTGCGGTTAGTTGTTCTACAAATGTTTCAAAACCACCATAATTAGCTGGAATACCTTTAGAACCTATTAGAAATACATTTAACAATAATGACACTTCCCTTTATATTATCCTTGAAATTTAAAAATTTAACATTTATCTTTTCTTTTAAAAAAGTTGATACATTTATAATATATAAAGCCACCCAATAATGCAGAAATTATTAATTTTATGATTATAGGAATTAATATTATAAAATTAAAAATATAAATTAATATTCCAGTAAGAAATGATGCTAATACAGAGGAAAATGTTATCTTAAACAAATTGTCCCAAGGGATGATCCACTTAATAGTCCGGGATGAGGAATAGTATATTAATATTGGATAACTTGCATTTGCAAGTAACGTTGCTATTGCAGCCCCAACATATCCAAACTTAGGTACTAGTAAAAAGTTTAATATAATATTGATAAATACTGATAAAAAAACAAAAAACATCATCATTTTAGTTTTACCCGTAATCTCATGGCCCTTGTGTCCATACATAGCAAAATTCCATAGTATTATACCAATTATAGTAATAGGAACAATTACAGAACCTTCTCTAAACTTACTTCCCAGAAGGATTTCAACTATAGATGAACTATTTAATGAAATATAAAAAGATAAAGGAATCGTTATTACTAAAAAAAGTTTTGAAAAATTCGTAATTGTTTTCTGAACATCCTGTTTATTACTGTTATTGGTATAATTCATTATCACCGGGTGAGCTGCAGTTAAAAGTGGCCCACAAATCAACCCTAATCCCATAGTAACAAGAGAATAATTTGCAGAATATATACCAACTTCTTGTGCTCCTCTAAAAAATTTAATAATATATCTATCAGATAAACCTAATAAAGAGTTCCCTAAGAACCAACCTATCATGGGAAATCCGTATGAAAACATTTTGTTAAAAAAAGTAAGGAAATTATTTCTTTGGAATTTAATATATTTTATTTTTATTAATCCAATATCCTTATAAATAGGAATAATTAAAACTAACATTGAAAAAGCTGTAGCCCATACAATAGAAATTACATTTTTATTTAAAAGAAATATTATAAGGATACTTAGCAAAAACTTAGACACACCGTTAATTAGTTGATAAATCCTATAATTTCTTGCTTTCATATCTGATTGATAAATGACTAAACCAATATTAAATAAAACCTGTGAAAATACTAATAAGACCGAGGACCAATAAATAGTTCTGTCAATGTCTAAAATATTAGAAAAGAATACATATATTAATGTCGATAACCCGTATAATAGAACTGAAATAAATAAAATTAAGATTCTTAAATTATTATTAAACTCATCTAATCTATTTTCACTTAAATATGCTGGCCTAAATCGTTGAATAGACTGCATGATCCATTGCGAAAAAATGGAGGAAATTACCAAAGATGTTGTTATTACTAATGTATATACACCGTAATCCTTTGGATTAAAAATTCTGGTAAACAGCATAACTGCAACAACATTCAGTAAAGCAGGTATTATTATAGCAGGAGCATATTGTAGGGTATCTTTTTTCAGTTTATACATTAGATTAAGTTTATTACCCTCTACCTTATCCTTTTTAATTCCCTGTTCCATTTCACTGCTCCTAACCTATATTTGGTTCTTTTCCTAATATTCCTTTATTTCCATTCTTTATTGCTTTCATTATCATCATAAATCTATCATTCTTATTCATCAAAACTGATAATAAAAATATTATCATTATGAAAGATATCTTATTTAGATAATATTTAAATCTATTATTTACTAAATTTCTCGTTTCAAAATAAACCCTATTTCTAATACCATAAAATATCCTAAAACTGGAGTTACTTGTCATAAAAGACATAATGAATCCGTGTTTTTCTTTAACAAACCAAGTTTTATCAATATCAATTATTTTACTTGAAGGTATTAAATAGATACCATTTGCAAATTTATTAATTCTGAAAGTAAAATCATAATCATCACAGTAGAGGAAATAATGTTCATTTGGAAATCCAATTATTTTTAATAAACTTTTATGAAAAAAAAGACCACCATAAGGTGCAATTGGAACCTTTGTATAATCAACAAAATTGTTTTCTTTAAGCTGGTTATCATTATTTCTAGCAAATAATTTATTATATATCTTAAATGGAATTTTACCCAGATCCCATCCTAAAAAACTATCATTTAAAGAAAAAGCATTATTAATTTCACTTCCTTCTGCCATTTTTTTGAAGTCTAACCTATCTTCTCTGTATGCAAGAAGGGCAATTTTATTACCAGTCACTTTACTAATTTCCATGTAATAATTCAATAAATTTTTAATACAACCTTTTTCTGGTAAGTTATCGTCATCAATTGTCATAATATAATCACATTCGGAAATAATTGCTTCTTTTAACCCTAAATTAAACGCATTAGCAGAACCTGTATTCTCTTTTAAATCAATTATCTGAATCTCAGGTCGGATATTCATCTTATTAATTTCATCTATTTTTGAACCATTATTAACAATAATAATTTTGTGTACTGACATCTCCTTATTAATAGAAGCCAAAACTTCCTTTAATAGATGTATCCTGTTGCCATATGTTACTGTAACAATACAAACCTTTCCATTATTCATAAAATACACCTCAGACCTTACTTAAGATTAACGGATTCAATTCTGCCAAACCATTTAATAATATCTTTACCGTCAATAACACTAGATTGAATTATATGCTTTCTTATTCTTAAGATTGATTTTAGGTTTTTTAAGACATATATAAAACCCTTGACAGAAGTTCTCTCTTTAAATAAGGTATATAAAAATATTAATAAATCATATATCAAGAAATACCAACCATCTATTAAAAAACCATATTTTGTTTCATTTTGTAATAGTAATAAAATCCTATTTTTCACAGAGTGCATATTAACCAAATTAGACATTTGCTCCCTCTTAAGAGGTGTATTATTCCTCACATGGTAAGCAATAGCATTAGGGTAATAGATACAATTCCAGCCCCTATGTTGTGCCCTCCATGCTAAATCAACATCTTCTCTATAAGCAAAGAAATATTCCATAAAATATTGATTGTCAATCTTAATATCTTCTAACATTTCTTTATTATACAAAGGCGCTGCTCCAGACGCTCCAAAAACATATTCTGGATTGTTAAATTGGCCGTTGTCTATTTCTTCTGATCCTCTGTCTAAACTTCTTCTATTTTTTTTAAAGTAAACTCCAGTTGAATCAATTATATTAGTTTTTTTGTTTTTTAATGGATCATATCTAAGTAATTTTCCAGATACTGACCCACATTTTCTATCTGCTAATTCTATTGCTATCACCATATTCTTTAAAAAATCGGGTTCTGCTACAATATCTGGATTAAAGGGCATATAATAATCTCCTTTTGATAAGGAGATTCCTAGATTATGTCCACCGCAAAATCCTAAGTTTTTTTTATTTTTTACTATCCGTGCAAAAGGAGTTAGTTCTTTTATAATTTCTAGAGTAGTATCTTCTGAGTTATTATCAATAATTAACAGCTCAAAATCTTTATAACTTTGTTTAGTGATACTATTAAGGCAGTTCCTTAAATACTTAGCGCTATTCCATGTAACAATACATACTGTAACTTTTGACATTATTACACCTCTTGAAGTAAGGAAAATATATATTTCGCTTTACTTTCCCAATTATTTTGTTTCATATAGTTTATTCTATTCTTAACTAATCTAGTGTCCTTCTCATTAAGAGCAAGTTTTAATTGACTGATAAACTCCTCTGGACTATTTGCAATATATATAAGATCCGATAATTTATCTGTAGGTGGTATACTTGTTGATACAATTGGTTTTCCGAAAGTAAGAAAGTCATAAATTTTCATTGAATCCTGAGACAAAGTATACTTACTAACAATATGTGGAACTATACATGCATCAAAATTAACTATATATTTCGGCAGCATTGAATAAGGAACTGGTCCAGAAAGCTTAATGTTTTTGTATTTACTAATTAAAATATTAATTTCATCTGAACTGTAATCATTCTTACCAATAAACTCAAAGTTAGTTTTTGGGAAAGAAGTTAAAAGGTTTTCTAAAATGTTTAAATCTATTCTTTCATGAATATTCCCAATATAACCTACTGTTTGTGTTCCATTGTTTTTTTGAATTACCTTTTGGGGTATTTCAATATCCTGGCATTCTAGTGAAGATGTGTTGTTTATTACGAACACAGCACCGTTAGTTCTGTCAAATTTTTCTTTCATATAGTCTGTATTAGTAGTAATAATATCTGCAATATCCTTAGCCAAATCATAACCTTTATTTATATATTTTATATGCCTTTTTTTACTTTGAAATAGTGGTGATAGACTCCAATCATCATATGCATCGAAAATTTTAGTGGCATGTATTTTATTAAATAAATATACAGACTTAGGATCGAATACCCAAAGGACAATGTTATTTAGATTTAATTTTTCAATTATTTGTTTAAATATAGGAGGTAATGCCCAACTTTCAAGTTTTCCAAATGGCAAACAATGCTCAAGGTAATATACTTCTCCCTTATTATCAAAAAACAAATTAAATAATAATCCTCGTTTTATTAATTGTCTTTCATTTTCCTTTATATTGATTATTCTATTAGGATGTATTCTATTAACAATAATTACATTCTTAAACAACTTTTTATTATAATATTGCTCTACGATTTTTAATGGTCTATTTATCTTATTTGTTTTTACATGGTCATACCAATTATGAGGCGAGACTATTATTAGAGATTTATGATTCATGTGTAAATACCTTCCTACTATGTTTATTTATGCCAATATACTTTCCGTAACATATATAGACTATTAGTGTTATAAAAGGCATAATGCTTGAAGAGGCTAATCCAGATAGTAAACTATTACTAAAATGATTTAACAAAAATGCGTATATTAAAATTAAAAACATATTTTTATGATTATTAGTAAATTTAAAATAAACAATTCTTAAAAGCAACATACTAAAAAATGGAATAAAAAACCACCCAAAATAACCAAAATTTGCAAATGCTTCGCCCATTACGGAAGGTACAGTACCGCCTCCGAAATAGCCCTGATTTAATGACATCTTTATCTGCATATCTAGAGTATATTGAGTTCCTGGAAGCACTGTTAGTAATGGTTCAATATAGGATTTCCCAAGCTTATAATCAAGGATGTTTGGAACTACTTCTAATACTCTCATAAAATTCTCAAATCCAATGCTAAGGTAATGTGTAAACACATATAACGAAAGCCCAATATAATCCCCGTTGCTTAAAAATATCTTGAATTCAGGATAGGAACTAAAGGACTCAGTATTTACAACTCGGTAAGCACCTATTCCCCCAACAAATGAAATAACAGCTAATATTCCAATTACTGAAACTGGTATCAATTTAGAAAGTTTAAATTTACCCTGGTATTTACACATAATAAAAATCAAGAAGGATGTGAATAGAATATTATATACTGGAGACCGATTACCTAATAACAATAAGAAAATGATAGATAGTATATACCTTAACCTACTAGAATTTAATGCTTTATTATTATGGACTTTATATAAGCTAATATTCAAGAAACCAATAGTAGCTGAAAGTATCAAAAAGCTAGCAAGTATTCTTAAATTTGCACCACCCTTTACAGAAGCATCTACCCTTGCTTGCTCCAAATCATTCATAAAAACAGGAATATTCCCTATTCTTAAAATATAAAAAATGTAACCTACCATACCAACAAAAAAAAGAATTTTCTCAAACTGCACTGATCTAAAAAGCATTGTTGTTCTTTTTGCAATATTCTCATCATATGATACCTTTTCTTGAAAAATACTTGAGAAAAAGTAACCTACCATATATCCAATAATCCCTATTATTGTGGCTATACCACCAATTTCAACATTATCTTGATAATCCCCTTTATAGATAATTCCTCCAAATCCAAAAAATATACAATAAAACAAACTGTACAAGAAAAGGGGGTTGGAAAGATCGATAATACCCTTATTTTTTAAAAATGAAAAGATAATAAGTGCCAAAGGGGGAAATATTGATAAAGTAAAAGATAGTGGAATAATATTAACAGAATTACTCCCGATAATTGTTGATAGTATTCCTATCGCACAGCCTGCTAGTAAACAACCGAAAATAACGCTGCTTTTTATATACCAATTTGTTATTTTCATATATTTTAGAAACAGATCCTCTCAATAAGATGTGATATTCAATCTTTATTTAAAATATTAACATTTTAATACTACTTGTATTTTCTGCAATTATATATAGTTGGAATGTACCCCATTGAAGAATATTCAATATAATGGTCTGAATTCAATAGATTTCCAATAATAATTTCAACTTTAAGTTTCATATATTCTTCTAATTGGTGGGGTTCTAATTCTTATTATTACCTACTCTATAATAATTAATAAAAAACTCTAATTAATTTATAATGTATTCAACTTATTTATGATTGATATTCTTTACATAAACTATTAATACTAGACATATGAAACCATTTCTAATAGCTTTATTCGTAATATCTAAAAAACATTTACTCCAGAAAAAATCAATATATTTTATATTCGATATTATAAATTAAATAGATTATTTAAATATTAGGTTGTTTTAACATCTTAAAATGCATCTTTCGATCCGAATAATACTAAGACCGTTTTAAGAATTATCCTTATATCAAATAGAAAGGATCGCTTTTGAATATATTGAAGATCCAATTCCACCATTTCTTCAAACCCAAGACTATTTCGCCCACTAACCTGCCACAATCCTGTACAACCTGGTGTGACCAATAAACGTTGCATGTCAAACTTAGAGTAAACAGCAACTTCTCTAGGAAGCGGTGGACGGGGACCAACCAAACTCATATCCCCTTTTAAAACATTAAATAGCTGGGGCAATTCATCAATACTCGTTTTCCTGATAAACTTCCCAATTTTTGTGATCCTTGGGTCATCCTTCATTTTAAACATCGCACCAGATACTTCATTATGCTTTAACAGTTCTTGTAACTTTTCCTCCGCATTGGATATCATTGAACGGAATTTATACATTTTAAATTCTTTACCATTTACCCCCACTCTTTTTTGTGAAAACAGAATGGTTCCCTTTGGATCTTCAAATTTGATTAAAATGGCAATAATAATAAAAAGAAAACCTAAAAGAATAATTCCGAATGAGGCACCGATAATATCAATTAATCTTTTGGTTAATAAATATGTTTTTCCATCATTAACAATTAATTTCTGGTTTTCTAAATAAGATACTTCTTGATTTGCGAGATTTGACACCCTTGACCCCTACCTTCTCTCTATAACGTTGCTTTTTCTTTATCTAATGAAGAAACTAGACTTTTCAAATAATCTAGCATGTCATCATGGAGGTCTTCATGTTGCAAGGCAAATTCAATCGTAGTCTTGACAAATCCAAACTTTTCTCCTACGTCATACCGTTTCCCTTCAAAGTCATAAGCAAATACTCTTTGGATTTCATTTAAGCGTTGAATAGCATCCGTCAATTGAATCTCTCCACCTGCACCCTTTTCCTGACGGTCAAGGAACATGAAGATTTCTGGTGTTAAGATATAACGACCCATTATCGCTAAATTTGAAGGAGCTGTTCCTGGTTTTGGTTTCTCAACGAAATTACTCACTTGGTAACGACGTCCTTCTTGGGATGAAGGGTCGATAATCCCATAACGATGTGTTTCATTTTCAGCTACTTGCTGCACGCCGATGACCGAAGAAAAAGTATCCTCATATTGATTAATTAGCTGTTTCAAACAAGGTGTTTCACTCTGTACAATGTCATCTCCTAGAAGGACAGCGAATGGTTCATTACCAATAAAGTTTCGTGCAGACCAAACCGCATGTCCAAGTCCCTTCGGTTCTTTTTGGCGGATGTAATGAATATCTGCTAGATTCGTAGCATACTGAACTCTCTCTAATAGATCATATTTTTCCTTTTCTATTAAATTCTGTTCAAGCTCGATTGCATTATCAAAATGGTCTTCAATTGCACGCTTCCCTTTACCAGTTACAATGATAATATCCTCAATACCAGCTGCCACCGCCTCTTCCACTATGTATTGAATAGTAGGCTTATCAACAATTGGAAGCATTTCTTTAGGCATTGCTTTTGTTGCTGGTAAAAATCTTGTCCCCAGCCCTGCAGCTGGAATGATTGCTTTTCTTACTCTTTTCATCTTTTATACCCCCAAATAATATTTCGCTTATCTAATAAACACTTTCACTAACTAAAGCGCTATGGGCAAAAAATAAATACCTAATGGAATTGCAAGTGCTTTCACACTTAAACTTTCATTAGATATCTATTGTTTTATTTAAAATCGGGCATCTAACCCGGCCTCACATCATGCTTTTGACGACATGCGTCTAAGGTCCTCTGATGGACCCACAGCACAATCGAGTGCCCCCATCGATAACGGGCAGGGAGCCTCGCCGATCAGGCATTTAAACCTGATAAAGATGTAAAATGATAATCTGTTAACTCTCTTCGGCTAATATTTTGTTAAAATATTTTAAAGAATTTCTTCTTTTTTATGCGCTCTGGTACTTCTTTATAGACATGACTACCTTCAATCATAAGTTCACCATTTTCTTCAAGCAAATAAACCATGTCATTTCCATACTTTGCTTGAATAATACTGAACGCTTCTCTCATCTTAAACGTACGATTGCTAGTATTATGAGCATCCGACGCAATAAAGTGGATGAGATTTGCTTCGATTAATTGCAGAGAAAATGTCTTAATCTTTTTCCCGAAATCTCCACAAACACTAGCTGCTGTAACCTGCGTTAATGCTCCCTTTTTCACAAGTTTATAAAGAAGTTCTGGTCGTTCGATGATTTCCTGATTTCGTTCCGGATGAACAATCACCGGAATAAGTCCCTTCATCTGCAGATCATAAAACAACTTCTCCGTGTATCTCGGAACATGGCTAGACGAAAACTCTACCAATACATATTGTGTATTATCGATTGGAAGAATTTCACCAGTTTCATAGCCTTCAACCATTTCGCCGTATATCCGTGTTTCCTGTCCAGGAAGAACGTTTAAATCTATCTTTTCATCTAGTAATATCTTGTTTAATTCTCTGACTCTATCAATAATTGTTTGTTTAGGATTTTCGTAACGGTTGTTCAAATGATGAGGTGTAGCAATAATCGTATGAATTCCCTGTTCGACAGCCTTCTTGGCCATTTCAATACTTTCCGACAAATCCCTTGCCCCGTCATCAACACCGGGTAATATATGACAATGTAAATCAATCATTGTTCACACACACTTTCCAATAAATTGTTATTTTCCAGCAACTTTTTACATAGTAGCACTAATAAAGGGAGGAATTTGTCGAAACTTGTCACTTTGACCCATAATAATAATAATAATCACTATTTTGAACTTCTTTATGATTTAAAACCACGCCAAGCAGCTTGCTTTGGGCATTTTCAAGCAATTCTTTTCCCTTTTTTGCTTGATCGATTTCTGTTTTCTCACTATACACAACTAGAATCGAACCGTCACACTGATTCGCTAGAATTTGCGGATCAGCAACCGCTAATAATGGCGGGGTATCAAAAATTATATATTCGAATTCAGCCTTTGCGTCTTCAATAAATTGTTCCATTGATTTCGAACTTAACAACTCAGCAGGATTGGGTGGAATCGGTCCACTCGTCAGGATATACAAATCCTGCTCCCCTGTTTCAAGAACGGTCTTTTCAAGTGTCCTTTGCTTTGTTAATACAGTCGAAAAGCCAAATAAGTTATTCATCCCAAATGTATGGTGAACCGTTGGTTTACGAAGGTCCGCATCGACTAGTAATACTTTTTTACCCAACTGTGCAAATGTAACCGCAAGATTAGCAGCTGTTGTTGACTTCCCTTCCCCAGGTCCTGATGAGGTAACCATAATGGCTCTTATTTCTTGATCAATCGAGGAATATTGGATATTTGTGCGAATCGTCCGGTATTGCTCCGAAATCGGTGACTTTGGATCGATCGCAGTGACAAGCTTACGTCTTGCATCTTTACTGTTCAATTTCTTCTTTTTAAGAGCCAAGTGTCTCACCTCTAACCGTTGATTTTCTATCCGCACGTCGCGCTGCCGATTCTTCCATCTTTTGGTCATCAATCGTTGCAATAACACCCAGGATTGGAAGACCCAAGATTTTTTCAACATCTTGTTCGTTTTTAATCGTGTTATTAAAGTACTCCAATAAGAATGAAAGTCCAACACCTGCCATTAAACCAACAACGATTGCAATTGCGACATTTAATAATGGTCTTGGTTTAATTGGTGCAGGATTTTCTGTCACATCTGCTTTTGCCAAAATGCTGACATTATCTACATTCATGATATTTGCAATCTCTTTTTTAAACACTTCCGCTGTTTTGTTTGCGATTTGTGCAGCAACCTCTGCATTAGGGTCCTGAACCGACAAGTTGACAACTTGGGAATCCTTTTCGCTGCCCACTGTAATCTTTTCTTTTAATTGTGCAGCTGTCATGTTTAAATCAAGCTCTTCCGAAACTTTATCTAGTATCGCCGGACTTGTAATAATTACATTATAGGTGTTAATTAACTGAAGGTTTGTTTGTACTTCATTCGCGCTATACAAAGATTGATCACTTTTCTTCTGGTTAACGAGAATCTGTGTAGAAGCTTGGTAAATCGGGGTTAAGAAAAAGTAACTAACCACTCCACTGATGATCGCAGCAACTAAGGTTATCGACACGATTAATAGCAATCGTTTTTTTAATGTCTCGAGCAGTTCTTTTAAACTAATTGTCTCTTCCATTTCGGCCTCCTAATAATTTCGATACAAAACATTGTATATTATAGCATATATTGACATGTTTTTTGTTTTTTGTCTAAATAAATATTACTCTATCTATTAAACACCCTTTTTACAGAAATTTGAAGAGGAAGTTGTCATTTGGAATTTATTACACATATGATAACCAACTATAATCAATTAAATGTCCTTTGTAAATATTTGTAGATATAAATCGAAATTGAGCAAATTTTCGATCCTCGTCTGCTATAATTATTATGCAATCTATTTTTGGGGGTATATATCGTTATGCTGAAATTTTTAACGGCATTATTAGCCGTCGGATTCCTTATTACGCTCTATTTAGGTCAATCGCATTGGAACCAAGAACGGCAAGCATCCGCAAAAAGTAAACCAGTTCATCAATCATCCACATCCAACATAGATGATCAAAACACTGAAGAACAAGAATTACTTAAGCTCACAAGTAATTGGCCTGCCAGTGCTGTTGATCAATTTAAGCAATCCTTAAAAAAGGACAAGCCATTTACGATTCTTTTTGCTGGTTCTCCAGCGATTGGCTCTGAGACGGATGGTTCTTTTCCGTTAATTAAAGAGAAGTTAGTAAAAGCATTTGGCGAGCGGCATATCAATGTAGAGCTCAAAACCTTTAACTTAACTTCCACTCAATTGCTTTATCAAAGGAAACAAGCGGAAATTGCAGAAGTGAATGCAGATTTAATTATATTTGAGCCGTTTATTCAAAAGAATAATGGGGAAGTACTAATTAAAGATACCTTACAAAATACATCTGAGATTATTGATGACATTCAAGCAGACAAACCTGAAACAGCCTTTATCCTGCAGCCATCCTTCCCGCTTTATCAAGCAGAAATCTACCCACGTCAGGTAGCTGAGCTAAAAAAGTATGCACAGGAAAAGCATCTTACCTATCTCAACCACTGGACAGCATGGCCTGATCCAAATACTAGCGCGATGAAAGACTATCTTCAACCAGATATGAGTGCCCCAGGTGAAAAAGGTTACCAAGTGTGGAGTGAGTACATACTGGAATTTTTAACGAACAGAAAGAGCGAATCCCAATAATGATTCGCTTTTTTTTAATTCAGGTGACCGCAAGGTCCAATTTAATTAATAACAAGCAAGCCCAATAAAAGTGAAATTTAGTTTATTAATTGAAAACGATACTCATATTAAAAACACTATTATAATAGAAGAAACTAGGATTTTTATCCTTTCCACCCATTAAAAAAGACTATCGAATTTTGTTTCGACAGCCCATTATTTATATATATATGATTAGCCGACCATCAAGTTTTTCAAGTCCGCTTTTAAGTCTGCGATTAGTTTTTCTAGGGTGATGCCATTCTCGTTTTTGCCCGTTTCGTATGCCCTTCTCACGATCTCTGAGAAATTATCAACATTGGCTCTATTAGTCTCCTTCTTCAACTCCACCTCTCGTCCTCCTTATGTTTATTATAATCCCTTATTTTACTAGAATCATTGCAAGATGTATATGTCCTTTTAGTAGGATTATGTTGAAATTAAGTGAAATTTGTAAAAGATTGTTGTTAGGTCGTTGGAATGATGTCAGCTGAAAAAGGGGGTTTAGGTTAGGAGTATATTACTGGGAGGTTTCTTCCATTCTGGCTCTATTATCGCGGTGATTCTCGATTAAACTCGCTAAATCAACTGATAATTCCGTCAATATTCCCATTTTCGCTATCAAATCAGGAAAGATTTACAATTTTTTAACCGAAATACTAGCAAACTATGGTAAAATTAATAGAAATATGCAGAAAAAGAGGTGATTTGCTAGATGAAGAAAACCATTGTTCGCGCCTTATCGACAGCTGCCCTGCTTTCGACCGTTTTTGCAGGAACTGCCCTGGCCGATACATACAAGGTCCAAAAAGGCGATAGCTTATCGAAAATCGCTCAAAAATACCATACCAGTGTCAAAGATATAAAATCAGCAAACGGATTGAAGTCGGATTTTATCTCCGTCAATCAAATGCTCAAGATTACGGTCGCTAGCAAAACGACTCAAGGTTCACATCCAGCCACTTACACCGTTGTAAATGGTGATGCCTTAATTAAGATTGCCAACCGTTTTCATGTGACTGTTGGTGAATTAAAGCTGTGGAACAAACTTGATACCACAATTATTTATGTTGGGCAAAGGCTCACGGTGGTAGCTCCTAAACAGACAGCGACCACAGCAAAGCCAGCTACGAAGCCGACGACGACAGTAGCAAAGCCAACAGTTGCAACCAAACCGCAGACATCTACAGCAGATACCAGTGTCTATACGGTAAAAAGCGGCGACTATCTTGGCAAGATTGCTGGGAACCATAAAACAACGGTGAGTAATTTGAAGTCACTTAACAAACTAAAATCCGACATGATTTATGTCGGCCAAAAGCTGAAGGTTCCAGCGCAGAAGGCTCCAGTAGCTCCTGTGAAACCTGTGACACCTGTGACACCTGTAAAACCTGCAACACCGAAGCCGCCAGTGACAACCACACCGCCGAAAACACCGGCTACACAACCACCTGTTGTACAGACGGCAGTGACGGATTATATCGTGAAAAGCGGGGATACGCTAGGGGGAATCGCTGGGGACTATCAGCTTACCGTCAAGGAATTAAAGGCGCTCAACAAACTAAGCTCAGATCGACTTTATGTCGGCCAAAAGCTGAAGGTTCCTGCGACTGCGACTGTGACCGGGCCGAAGACTGAACCAACGGTTGACTCTGATTTCGCGCCAAAGATGATCGCAAGTGCCAAGAAACTAATTGGTGTTCCATATGTCTGGGGCGGCAGTACTCCGGCTGGCTTTGACTGCAGCGGGTTTGTTTATTATGCTGCCAAGCAAGCAGGGATGGAAATGGGCCGTTATTCTGCTTCAGGCTTCTATGACCGCACTTATTATGTCGATACGCCAAAAGCGGGTGACATTGTCTTTTTTGAAAATACATATAAAAAAGGGATTTCCCATCTGGGAATTTACATCGGCAACAACCAATTCATCCATGCCACTGATTCAGGTGTGATGATTTCCAATTTGCAAAGCCCGTATTACCAGGCACACTTTGCGAGTTTTAAGCGTTTCTACTAAAAAAATAGTAGTAAAACCTAGTATGAATGATTATTGGAATGTTTTTATGATAATTGCATAATAATTAAGCGATAGTCAATTATTCTAGTTTTTATCATTATTTTTTAGGGGGGCACACGTTTAATGGAATGGTATTTAAAAGTTTTAAAGAATTATGTAGGCTTTTCAGGCAGAGCAAGACGGAAGGAATATTGGATGTTTGTTCTCTTCAATATGATTGCCATGATTATCCTAGCCGTTATAGATAACGTCTTAGGTATCTACCCATTATTATATGGACTCTATTCATTGGCCGTCCTGTTACCATCTCTTGCTGTTACGATTCGCAGACTGCACGATGCCGGCAAAAGCGGCGCATGGATTTTAATTAGCTTGGTTCCTTTGGTTGGTGCGATTGTCCTACTTATCTTTACCTGTTCGGATAGCCAAGCTGATGATAACCAATATGGGCCAAACCCTAAAGCCACGTTCTAGATTTTTCAACCGCCTTTTTATGAAGGGCGGTTTTTGTTTTGGAGGCATGAAATTTATGCCGTAAAATATAAAATAAAGAAGGCCCTAAGTTTCAAAAAGGATAAGTAAAAATCCAATAATATTTCATACTTTTGCCGAATTGGTAAATAATATCCAAGAGGTGACAGCATGGAAAAAGAAAAATTAAAACTCACATCTTCCGAAATAGGGACTTTATGGGGAGAGTATGTCAATGGAACAGCCGTTGATACGATCAATAGATATATGGTGACTATTATTGAGGACGCTGCAATCAAGGCCATTTTTGAGGATGCGATCGAGACTTACGCAAAGCAAAAAAATCAAATGGTTACCTTTTTAGAAAACGAGGGATTTCCCGTTCCGATTGGATTTACTGAATCTGATCTCTATAAAGGGAAACAGCGGTTGTTCACAGATATATTTTGCCTCAATTATTTACATATCATGACATTACATGGTTTGCTCGGACATTCCACTTCATTAGGCGTCTCTGTAAGAAAGGATTTACGGTATTTTTACGACGCGTGTGATAATGACGGGAAAAGAATGTATCATCAAACGATTGAGTTATTGCTAGAGAAAGGCAGTTTTCAGCGAGACCCTTTATTTTATCCAGCTAAAAACCCTGAATATGTGTCCAGCAACGATTTCTTGGATGGATTTTTCGGAAAGGGTCGAATGTTAGCAGCGACAGAAATCATCAGTATTTCCTTCAATCTTAAAAAAAGTATTATGTCAAAAACGCTTTCCATCGCATTCAGTCAAGTCGCACAATCAAAAGAAGTAAGGAAATTTCTAGAGGAGGCCGAAAAAGTTTCGGACCAACAAATAAAAACCCTTACAAAAATTATGCAAACGGATAATTTACCTGCTCCGAAGTCATGGGAAACAGAAGTAACGGCTTCAACCGATTCTCCTTTTTCCGATAAGTTAATGTTGTATCATATCGGTTTCTTGTTTCAAGCAGCCCAAAACTATCACGGAACAGGTTTAGCCTCTGCCATGCGAACAGACCTTGTCGCTGCATATGAGACGACAATTCTAAAAAATCTTATGGTAACGAAGAAATGGTTTAATATTATGGTCCAAAATAAATGGCTAGAACAACCGCCTCTTGCTCCAAATAGAAAAGAGATTGCACAAAAAGAATAAGTTGTGCCTGTCACGCCCCGAAAAATCTTGATTCACAAGTTGTTCCACAAGCTAACCTACAAAGACAACCGGGTGCAACTGGTGACGAAGGGTGTTAAGCTAATTGATAATTTTTGTCATCCACACATATAAGACCTGTTTTTTAACCGCCTTTTACGAAAGGCGGTTTTTGTTTTGGAGGAAATCGTGAGATTTCCTTAGCAGTATCCAGGATTGATACACGCGAACAATTCAATTGCAGTATCGAGGTTTTCTGAGTCTGGAATTCATCTCGAAGCCAAGGATTGGTCGCAACCGTGCGTGAGGTATAAGGAGCGAAAATTGAGTTCATTTTCAAAAAACCCCCTGTCCGTACTGGCCGTCCTGTACGCCCTGACCGATGTGGACTCTCTGTCGATGATTCACGCGGAGGCTTCGATCGGGATCGGTGTTCATGCCTATTCTCCATTAGCCGGGGGATGTCGATAACGCAGGAAGTAAAAGCATCAAGACAGAGTAAAATGGATAACCATTCCTTAGACGAAGGTTATCCATTACACTTAACTATTTTTTACTATCTCTTGCGGCTTGTTTCCTAGCTTTTTTACTTTGTGTCAGCTCGCCTCCAAATTCTGTATCTGCTTTATTACCGCCAGTATGGGGCTGATTTCGATTGTTATTACGGTTTGTCATCGTATTCCCTCCTCCGTGATCATATGTAGATTTTCCTTGATGTTTCAAATAAGCCACCATTTGAAGTAACGTAAGTAGGATCGTCTGCTTCCTAAAACGTAAATTTTAGCGGCTAATTTTATAGTGCTTTTTTACCATTAGATTTATTCCCTAAATAATAGGATTTTCAAAGAATAAATAGCTGACAAAAACGTTTGGAAATCCCAAGTGTTTTTAGTCAGCTATTTATTGTTAAATATAAAAGCAAATTTATATGCTATTTTAGATATATTTGTTGGAAATCTACCTACATCTACTTCAATATCATAGATACTTCTCCATTCGAATATCCGTCCACATTTTACCTTGCCAATAGGTAAATTTTTCGATCCGGCCAATTTCTTTGTAGCCCAGCTTCTGATAGAGTTTCTGTGCTTGTTCGTTAAATTCAAACACGCCTAATTCAATCCGCTTCAGCCCTTGCTTCTTAATCTGTTCCTCCATATATTGAATCGCATCATAACCAATCCCTTTGCCTCGTCCTTCGGATTCACCAAGAGTGATCCCAATCCAGGCGGTCCCAGGCTCTTTTTTGTAAAGATAGTTCGGATCGACTACATAGTTCATTTCACCGATTAACTGGTCATTCAGATAGATAAGATAGATGTGATGGTCTTCCAGGCGTTTTGTTAAGTCCACCAGGGACATTTCTTCACGACGTTCCATTTCCGATTGGTTTTGGTTCGGGCGAGTCAACGGAATTAATGCTGGGTCGTTTTCCCAACGATTAAACACCTCAACGATGTTTGAGGTAGGTTCAGTTAATTTTATAAAATTAGTCGTCATTGTGCTCTCCTCTCTAATCTGCTCCATGATTAATCATCCTTTAAGATGGTGCTAGGATATTTTAGTTGATCTAGTGAAAAAACCATTGCTCTACCATCTTCCTTTTCAGGATACATGATATAGTTTGACTTAGTTATGAATTTTTCACAAATAACAATCAAATGAGGTGTATTTTAGTTGAAAGTGATTGAAACAGAACGATTGGTCCTTCGCTGGTTAACGCAAGATGATGCCGCGTTTATTCTCGAGCTTTTGAATGGTCCTTCTTGGATACGGTTCATCGGTGATCGAGGGGTGCGGACGTTAGAGGATGCTAGGAACTACATTGTAACGGGACCGATGGAGATGTACTCCCGGCTGGGCTTTGGTCTTTATATGACGGAGCTAAAAGATGAAGGAAGGACCCCGATTGGGATTTGCGGATTGATTAAACGCGATTCTTTAGACGATGTCGATCTTGGTTTTGCTTTTTTATCAAGGTTTCAAACTAAAGGTTATGGTTTTGAGGCAGCTTCAGCCACGCTTGTCTATGGAAGGGAACAACTGGGTCTGAAGCGGATTGTGGCGATTACCTCTGAGGACAATGATGGGTCATCGAGACTGCTTGAAAAGGTCGGAATGAAGTTTGAAGAGATGGTTACCCTCCCTCATGATTCGGAGGAACTTAAGTTGTTTGGGGTTGATTTTTAAGTAGGTTTTCAATAGAAAATACCTACAGTTCATATTAAGCCGTTCTCATTTGGAGTACCCGCAACAATAAAGACATTTATAAAAGCAATGCTTTAGGTAGCGCATCGCTTTTTTTATTGTTAAATCAACGTTTCTGTCAATTAATGTCGAACTTTTTAGAATTATATTTATTTGTTTATTAGAAAACATATAGTACCATTGTACTATGAGCCTTAATATTTTAATTCTTTAATTAGTTAAAAGCAAACCTTTCGAAAGACTGGGACGCAAAGCTACAGGTCTAAGGTTTTAAACTATGATCGCTGGGTTGCCTAAAATTGTACATATTTTAGGAGGTTGTATTATGATCGTACCAACATGTGAAAAAGAACTAGATAATGAATGGGTGGAGCTTATTAAGCAAGCTCTAGCGCTGGAAATATCCGTTGATGAAATTAGAGATTTTCTTAATAAATAATGGAGTCCATCATACTATGGAAAAACGTCAGAAAGTTACTAAAATGTAAGTCGTTTTTTGCCCTATCCATAAAAAAATGTAAAAGATAAAAGAGTTGATTACAGGATAAGTGATGAAAATGAAATATAAAGGAAGCATAACTGCGTTTATTCTTGTTCTAATTACTAATTGTTTGTATATAACCTATTATTTTTCTAGAGATGGATACGTTGATACTATTGAATTTATAGGTTTGCCAATAATGCTAACACTCGCTTGGTGGTGTGGTAAACAGTTTGACAAAGTGAAATTATTTATGGAAAAAGATAGGAATCAAAGTAAGGAATTACAAAGAATTAATGAACAGTTTCAAGTTATATATGAGAAATCGCCTATTGGTATTACTCTCATGGATAAAAACAGCAGACCTGTTATGGCTAATCCAAAGTTACAAGATATGCTTGGGTATAGTGAGAAAGAATTACAAAATATTACTTTTGGTGATATTAGTCATCCCGATGATACTACTATAATTATGGGACTCTTGAATGAATTATTGGAAGGAAAAATCGACCATTATCAATTAGAAAAGCGTTATTATCGTAAGGACGGACAATTGGTTTGGGGTAAAGTAACTTCATCTCTATTTCCTGGAAAAAATGATGAATTATCCTATGTCATCGGAATGGTAACTGATATTACTGAACGAAAGGTAGCTGAACAACACCTTATAGAAGCTTATCAAGAGATGGAAGATCTTTCGAATAGAGATGGATTAACAGGCATTGCTAATCGTCGTTATTTTGATGAATATTTGATTCGAGAATGGAGACAGGCTGTACGCTACAGTAAACCACTATCGCTAATTATGCTTGATATTGATTCTTTTAAGGAGTTTAACGATACATATGGTCATATGGGCGGTGACGAATGCTTAAAACAAGTAGCAAGTATTTTAGAGGAGACCGTTAAGCGACGAACAGATTCAGTTGCTCGCTATGGCGGTGAAGAGTTTGCAATCATTTTGCCGGAAACAGTTATAAATGATGCTTGTATTGTGGCAGAAAAAATACGCTCTACCGTTGAAGAGTTACATATTCCTCATGTAGGGTCTAATGTTAGTAAATTCCTTACAGTCAGTGTTGGCGCTGCTACAATAATTCCAGATTTTAATTCTAATCCAGAGGATTTAATCCGTGAAGCAGATAGGGCACTATATCAAGCAAAACAAAAAGGTCGCAATCGAGTTGAATCATATAGTAAATATAGTGAAAGAAAGCTACTCCCTAATATTGTTTAAGTGGATTAGCTTTATTTATTTGACATGATCCACTAACCGGGACCCAGTCCTCATCCTTTTCTTCTATTGCCTGTAGAATGCATGATTTAAATCTTGGAACCATTCCATTAAATACGGCAATGCTTCTTTTAGTTATATTGCGGTCCCCTTCTAATAAAAAAACAGATGGAGCTATGCCAACTGTCTTAAAGAAACCTAATTTTCTTTCTGCGACTTTTCCAAATTTTCACGAAAATTTGCCTGTTTTCACTTTTAAAGAATTTAATATTAATGAATTTCAACGGTGTCCAAACTTCCTTCATCTGATACAACGGCACACTATTCACCCACTTAAATTTTTTTATACTACCATTATAGTACAAAAATTCCAAAAATTAAATTATTTATACCTGAATAAATAATTAAAACATCTGTGACATTAGAGCACCGTTAGTTAGATTTTCTTATTAAACAAAAGGAGACAAGCATACAAATTATATCAATATAATTTGTAATGAAATTGTAATTCTGCTGAGATGTCACTGTTACACCTTCCTAGTATATTTAAACTATCAAATCACACTAGGAGGTAACAATCATGCTAAAGAAATTCATCGTAGCATTTGTCATTATCGTTTCTTGCGGCTCTTTGTTCGCTAACATGGGTGATAAAGCGGAAGCAGCATATTATAATTCAAAAGCAGTTTCGGTTGCAAAGTCTAATTTAGGAGTACCTTATCGTTGGGGCGGAATGTCACAATATGGCTTTGATTGTTCAGGACTTGTTAAATATTCCTATGCAAAAGCTGGAAGAACGCTAAACCGTACAGCGGCTCAAATGTTCTATGGAAACGGATATCGTATCTATAATTATATACAACCAGGAGATTTAATGTTCTTTGCTCCAACCAAGGCAAGTCGCCCGACACATGTTGCCATGTATATCGGGAATGGTAAAATGATTATGTCTTCTTCTTCAAAAGGAGTCATGATTACAAGCACAAATAACCCATATTGGCATCCAAGATATATTGGAACAAAACGCGTTTAATGACCATCTAGGAAGTTATCTATAGATAAGTATCAAAAAGTATTAAATTTAAAAGCCTGTATTGATGATAACTAAGTTATCATCGATACAGGCTTTTTCTTTTTTAAACTAAAGCCCCCGTTAGCCTTAACAAATAGATTAATTTTTTTGCAAAAACTTAATATTTTTTATTAGTATTTTTCAGGTTCTTCTAGCCTTGGAAGAGCTTAGTGTGTTCTTGGCCACATGTTACTTTCTACGCTACCCCTAACTTAATGGCTTTTGGGAACCTTGTGGAACGTAAAACGGTGGCACCTTAATCCATCCGCGTTTGCGCATTAAATGTTTTAATCTAGTTGCGAAAGCAAATTTTTCTGCTTGAAACTGAATAAACAATAAACCGACATCTGTACGAATTGATTCGGAAGCAGCACCAGCAGCACGCATAATTAAACTAATGATTTTTAAAGATAATTCGTTTGCAATCACATCATCCGTTAATTTAACACCAAGTGGAATACTGTTAGGGTCTGATTTTGGCATATCTTCAGGGGCAGGAGGTAATGTAATTCCTTCCTTAATCATGAAATCATGGAGCCGTTCCCTTTGACTGGCCCCTAGCTTCATATCTTCTTCAAGTATTGCTTTTAGTTCATCATCCGTCGTGGTATTAATACCTGCTTGAACAGATACTTTGGCTAATTCAAGTCCAGATAAGTAAATCCAGCATGCCATCACTTCTCCGACATGAAGAGGTTGGTCTTCGTCTTGAACTGTCAGTGATTTCATGGCATCCATGATTGTTTCCATTATATTTACCATGCGATTCCCTCCTGATCTATACATATTTTTTGTTAGGAAAGATTTTTTATTCAGGGAGTACTCACCAACATTTTGGAAATTTTGTCAAAAATACAAATTTCAACCTAAAAAAGTCGATTTCCTATATTGAAAAGGAAGTAACAAATTTATTAAAAGTTCAGTTCACTATGCTGGTTTAATGGTCATTGTCTAATTAATTTTAATTCCTCCGTGAAGGGAGCAGTAAAAATCCTACTTATCAGTTTTACTAACAATGTGTTAAGTTTTATTAATTTTTCATTAGATGTAAATTCAAATATAATTAACGTAATGATAGTATTAAAATCACTCTTTAATTTATATTTAAAAATCAAAATCTTTAAAGAAATATATTGTCGAAAGAGAGAGACATCTAGAATGGAAAACACCACTCATGTTTTGATTAATATACTCGCTATATTGTTCAATATCCTATTTCTGCAATACACCTTATATAAAAGGAATATTGAGCAGCTTCAAATCGAAAGAACGGTTTTCGTGATGATTAGTGTGATGATCGCCACGAACATCCTATTTCCCATCGAATTGGGAAACGGATTCATCTTTAACCTGAGTTTGATCCCTCTGGCTTTTGGGAGTTTCTATGCCATGAGATTTATCAGAGTTTGGTTTTTCCTCCTATTCCTGTTCCTTGTCCTGCGGTTTCTGGAGGGCAACGATTATTTATGGCTCACTATTTCAACGGTGCTGCTTTTTTGTCTACTGTTCACCCTGTTTCGCAACCGCTTTCAAATCCTTGCGATGAAAGAGAGACTGCTCTTTCTTGCCGCGTTCATGCTGTTTATCAGCATCTGGTGGTTGGCATGCGTGTATTATTTTTACCATATTTCCTATACCGTCCTTTTCTGTCTCGCTTATATTTTCAGCCAAACCGGCGGACTTTATGTCTTTGGCTATATTCTTGAAACCGTCCGGCAGCAGCATGCTTTAATGAGCAGGGTTGTAAAAATGGAAAAAATGGAAGTGGTCAGCCACTTGGCAGCGAGCATCTCCCACGAAGTGAGGAATCCCCTCACGACGGCAAGAGGATTCATGCAGCTTCTTTGCGAGATGAAAGATGCCGATGAGCGACAAAAGGAATACATCAGTATCGCTCTGCAAGAGTTGGACAGGGCGGACAGCATCATCCGCGATTATTTGACGTTTGCCAAGCCTGCACCGGAAAATATGGAGGAATTGGAGATAAAGGAAGAAATCGAAAAATCTTTGCAACTTATCGAGCCGCTCGCCAGCATGAACGGTGTGCAATTGAAAAAGGAAATCATCGCTTGCAGCTTGAAGGGAAATAGAGGACTGTTCCAGCAGGTGTTGATTAACATCCTTAAAAACGGTATTGAAGCAATGCCAAACGGTGGAGAGCTGACGATTACTTGTTTTCAAAAAGATTCCACCATTAAAATCACCATTAAAGATGAAGGCATCGGCATGAACGAAGAACAGAAAAATCGGCTCGGGGAGCCGTACTTTTCGTCGAAAGATACCAAAGGAACTGGTCTTGGTATGATGGTTGTTTACCGAATTGTTGAGACGATGAAGGGAAAAGTCAGTGTAACAAGCCAACAGGGAAAAAGGACAAGCATCACGTTACTATTTCCAACAAATATTGAGAAAGCAATAAACAAATAAAGCCGGATTTCCAGCTTTATTTATTTGCAGGAATATTTGATCTCTTTCGAAAAAGAAAGATAAATTGGTAACACTTGCGCTTGCCAGTGGTTCCAGCATTCTCGATATTCAGATTTATGGTTACGAATTACCTTTTTCTTTTTTATCATATAAAAAAACAGAACATACCTTTTATTTTATTATTAACTTATTAAAGTATCTGTTTAGTTTATTAACCATCTTCGATAACTATGTTAAGTAATGTAGAACAATCACTACAATCAGTTAATATGTTAAATCAGATATCTCAACAAATTAACCAATCACAACAACAATTACAACAGCAACAACAAAACCAAGGGCAAACCGGTCAAATGAATATGATTAATCAAACATACCAGCAATAAATGTGTTAAAACGTAGCTGATATCCTTTTGTTATCAGCTGCGTTTTTTTATTATTTGTACCTTCACTTTTTTTAGAAAAAAACTTTGAATGGCAATACTTTTCCCCACCATCCATTATTAATGCATCATTCGAGATGGATAATATAGGTAATTTTACATTTAAAACTTTTGTAGTCCTCCTGAAGAGGATCTCGACTGTTCCCTTTTAAATTTATTCCTAACTATACTTGTTTAACTGTCGCCTGCATTTTATGGAGACGATTGCTACGTTAGATACGAAAAAGAGCTTGTTCTTATCACATAACGACCCTGAAACTGTGAAAGCACTCAGTACCTTTAAATTTCGTTCTTAAATGGTAGTAAAAATGAGTACCCCTTTACATAGCCTAAATAAAAAAGAGAAGGAAACAATGTTCCCTCTCCATAGCATTCTATTTTAGTATCAGTAATTTAATTTATTCTAATAAAATGCAGTCTACTACTCCTTAAAATAAAAATACTTAGTTTTTACAAATAATACTCAATCATTTTTGCAAACTTTTCTTTCAGTTTTTCTTTTATAGATAATTGATTGACGTCAGAGGATGTTACTCGCTTTGAATTTTGGATGTCTTCATTGATGACTGGCTTTATTTTAGAAATAAAGACAGGGTCATGGATATAGCAGTTCATTTCTTCATTTAAATGAAACGAGCGCGAATCAAAATTTACGGTCCCTACCATCAATATGTTTTTATCAATCAAGAATACTTTACCGTGTATCACTCCCTTTTTATAACCGTATACTTCTATTCCCTGTTTTAATGCTTTTCGAATATATGGATACGCTGCCTCTTTAACTAACAGTGCATCCGAATGAGGTGAGAACAGAATTTTAACACGAACTCCTCTTTTTCTTGCATCCACTAATGAGTTCCAAATAGTTCTGTCATTTAGTATAAAATAAGGTGTTACTATAATGATGGACTCTTTTGCTTGATGAAACAGCATTGCATAATCTTGCCCAAGTTTCTCTCCGCTATAATATGCAGTAAATCGATGCGAGGTTGCTCCCTCTTCCTTTGTCGCGCTGTGTATAGGAATCTGTTGCTCTGTGTTTTTCTTCCAGTCTAACACAAATTGATGTTCTAGATCTTGAACTCCTTCTCCTCGTATTTGAAGGTGATAATCTCTCCAGTGACCGAGTTTTACTTTTTCTCCTAAATACTTCTTGCCGATGTTAAATCCGCCAATGTACCCAATCCTTCCATCAATAATTGAAATACGGCGATGATTCCGACGATCCAAAGAAGCAAAAAGATAAGGTAAAGCAGGCTTATTGTAATACGTAAAATGCACTCCTGCTTTAACCAATAATTCTCTTTCCCTCTTCTTTAGTAAAATTCCACCCAGCCTGTCCACTGCATAATATACTTCTATACCTTCCTGGCTTTTTTGTCTCAATAAATCTAGAAATTGATGACTTACTTTATCATCAGCAATAGAGAAAAAGTTGATATACACGTAATGTTTTGCTTTCCTTATATCTGAGAATAATTGATTGTCTAACTGTTTCCCGTCCGTATACATAGTAATATTACTTTGACGAATCGGGTATTGGATGGGCTGCTGGTCAAATACCATCCTTTTTTCGGCTGCTGTTCTGTCAATATTACTCCAAGGAAGCAAAACAAAACATGCGCCGAAAAATACAAATAGGAGTACTTGAAGGATTTTCCGTATCTTTTTCAGCATATTTAATCTCCTTTATATATTATCGTTTTCATTCTGTTAGTTTTTGTTATCGGGACAAAACTATCCCGTTTGCCCTCCATGGAGCGGAAGTTTCGCAATAATTGTTGTACTGTTTATTCCACTTATTATCGTAGGTTCTGCCTTTGTTGGTCGAAGATATTATTAATTTATAAAAAAGGGGGATTTTACATGCTTGGTTACTGCGGATATGATTATGGTGGTAACGGCTATGGAGGATATGGTTACGGCGACCGTTCAACATTCGTTCTCATTGTCGTATTGTTCATGTTATTAATTATAGTAGGTGCTTCCTGGTTTTAACCTAATATCCTTTTATTACCATTAGTCTTTATAAGACTAAGCATTATGGAGGAAGTTCCACTATTTTGGGAGTTCCTTTTATATTTACTACCAAAAAGGATTATTTCTTTTCGATTTCCAATTGGAGAATAAAATATTTTCGGAAATTTTCATTACTATTGTTTAATTCAAACAATAACCTTTAACATCCTTGTCTAACTAAACTAAACTGCCACGTTACTTGAATAAGAAAAATGCCTTGCTCCCTTATAGAAACAAAGCACTCCGTTAGCTAAATAAGAGGATTTTATTTTTTACTCCTTTTTAGATGGCATTTGTCAGCCACCTTCTATGCAAGTTGAGTTGGAGCTTCCTACTACTTTATTTAATTCAGTTATCAATACTTGAAGAATGTTGTCGTTTACTAATACTTGTAATGTCTTCTCTGTAATTGGAACATTGTATTTTTGAAAAACCTTTAATGTTTTTTCCCATACTGAAACTTTATTTAATCTATACACTGAGTTTACAAGGCTTTAATATTCAGATGATAGGATTGGTTTATCAACGAATGAGGAGGCAGTATAAATGAATGTTCGTGCAATATTTATTGATATGGATGGTACACTACTAAAAGCCTCAAACAACATTTCCCGCCGAAATATGGAAGCCATTTATAAGCTCATTAATCAGGGAGTCAAGGTTTTTCTAGCTACTGGTCGACACTATGAAGTAACCGCTCCTTACCATAAAGAAATTGGATTACGAACTCCTATGATCTGTTTGAATGGTGCGGCTATTCACGATGCAGAGACAGGAAGAGCTATGCAAATGAAAACCGTCCGACTGAACGAAGAACGATTCCACCGTCTGACCGCTGAAAATCCTTGTAATGTTATTATCCATACAGCAAATGGGCTTTATTGTAAGGAAACAAATGAAGAAATCGATTATTGGACAACAGTTGGGCAAATTCCGCCACGGTATATTGGAGATTTAAGACTGGCAAATTATCAAGATGTTCTTAAATATAGTGTTCGAACAGGTGGACCAAGTTCTGAATTATCCGCTTTGTTTAAAAAGGAAGCAGAAGTCATCAATTGGAATGACGGGTTTGAAATGGTTGCTCCTAATGTTTCCAAATGGTCTGCTATAAAAAGCTTACTTCGCGCATTTCGAATTAGTCCAAATGAAGTCGTAGCCATTGGAGACGGACCCAATGATATAGAGATGCTTCGTCATGTCGGTACTGGAGTGGCAATGGGGAACGCTAGCGAAGAGGTTAAAGCAGCAGCTGATTTTGTTACAGGACACCACGAAAATGATGGATTAGCTGAGTTTATAGAACGTTATCTTCATAAATCATATGAATCATATGTGATTTAAGGTTATTTAAAATAACTTTTTGTAATAAAAAATGACAGGTGTAATCTATTTCGTTAGATTCATACCTGTCATTTTTTGTCATCAATATTTTATAATTAGATAGTGTATCTTCATTTGAACAATTTCATTCATGTATTGGTTTCTAACTCAGAATTACCAATTACTCCTAATTATCAATATTCACACCCTTTAATGCAATAAAAAAATAGCTTCTAGGTGAAAATGGAAGGGTCTAATCATCTGTAAGAAATTATACAAACTACAAAACGGGGACAAAGGTTACTGTACTAAACGGGGTTAAATCAACTTGTTTAGGCTGATTCTTCAACTCAAGCACCCATTAGTTCAACAAGGAAATCAATCAATAAGGTTTATGTTCAATTAATAACACGATTTATATATAATACAATGTAAGAATCACATGATCAGTACTCATCATAATCAGAAAGGTGATATTAAAATGGAAAATTTTTATCTGTTTGTCCTAATGTGTATTTTACTAATTATTTTACCCGGTCCTGATACTGCAATTGCTACAAAAAATACTGTCACCGTTGGGAGAATCGGAGGTCTTAAAACAGCTCTAGGTACTTGTTGTGCCCTTCTTATCCATACTTCTGCTGCTGTATTAGGACTTTCAGCCATCATTGTGAAATCAGCAATATTATTTTCTGTCTTCAAATACGTTGGCGCTGTTTATTTAATTTATCTGGGTGTTAAGACCTTATGGTCAATGAAGAAAAAGGAAGAAACAGCAAGCGTTGAGATGAACACAAAAAGCCAGTTTGTAAACACATCTTGTTTTAAACAAGGGTTTATTACAAATATCCTAAATCCCAAAGTTGCTGTCTTTTTCTTAACCTTTTTGCCTCAATTCGTGGACTCTGGAAGCAATACCTTTATACCGTTTCTTATAATGGGTATAACTTATACTGTATTGACTGCCGTATGGTTTTTACTTTATGTCTATTTAATTAATCAGATTAGTTCTTTTATGAAAAAACCTAAAACACAAGATATTATTGAAGGTATCACAGGTACTATACTGATAGGTTTTGGTATAAAACTAGCTCTTGAAAAGACTCATAATTAGCTTATTTTTATTTATAAGGTACGACCCTTGATTTCCCTAAATCAAAGGGTCTTATTTTTTGCCGAAATAAAGTATCTTAATCAATCTTGCTAAACTAGTCGAGTAGAAGGGAGCCTTTCTACCTTGCGGTAAATTGTACTCCACCCTCCGGGTAGAAAGGTCGCCCAATTGGCGACTCAAACCCCCACAGAACCCGGCGTGCGGATTTCCCGCACCGGGCTCTTCAGAAATTACTTCACAGTTTCGCGTACATCTTTAATTCCGAAAATGGAATTGAAAGTTTAGGACGCTCTAGAGGAAAAATCGACTTAATCTTATTGAACTTTTCCCACGTTATATAGCTCCCTGCCATCTTCCTGTCTACGCAGCTCAACAAGATGCAAAACTACAATTTACATGCAACGCACCCGATGGTTTCAGATGAAATCTTTAAAGTTGGAAATCTAAATCATTTAAAGTCCCATTCAATATTTATCTGATTTTCTCCGCCAACTCTAAAATAATTCCCTCTGGACCACGAACGTAGCATAACTTATAACTTTCTTCATATTGCTGTATCTCACTAAAGATTTCCGTGCCCCTCTTTTTCAATTTTGCAACAATAGCTTCAATATCTTCAACAGCAAAGCAAATATGTCGGATACCCAGCGTATTTGCAAAAGGTTGCTGAATATCTTTTTCATCTGATGGCGTGTAAAATTTGACTAGCTCTATCCATGCCTGACCATCTGGCATCCCCAATCCTACACATGCCGTTTTAACATCACTAAGCCCAACTATTCTGTCCAACTGTTCTCCATCCAATTCCCATTCCGCTTGCACTACAAGTCCTAAATCAAGAAAAAACGCTTTAGCCTCTGAAAGATCATTTACGTTTATACTCACATGATCTATTCTATTGATCTTCATATCTCATACCTCCTATGTTCCTGCTATTTTCAATACCTGTATTCGTGTAAGGTTTGTTTAAATTCTAATTCGCTTAAAACAGGAAATATCCTTCTTCATACAGATAGGTAAGGCTTTGAAGTTATCGCCACCTTTTCCCCCTGTTCACACCGTACGTGCGACTTTCACCGCATACGGCGTTCCAACTAATCCAATTCATTCAATTCTATGTATTTGTTTAGGTTGATGATGCTTTCTTCCGAAATCATATAGTTTCATTTTTACATTGTAATCGAAATTCGTTTATCTTTTCTTTTTGCTTTTTGGTAAGTTTTAAGGTTTTGATTAATATCTTTATCTTTTCACTGTCCTTAAGATGGATTAAGCGATGAACTGATTCATGGAGTATCACAAGGTTTGAAAATGTATCATCTTTTGATAGGTGATACGGATTCTTGTGATGGCAGTGCCAATCACTGACTCCAAGCTCCACTCCTGTTACCGCACATTTCCCATATTGAGCAATAAACTTACTTATTCGATTGTCATTGTATTCAATTGAACGATTTGGAATATAGTTTTTCATAATTGAAAATAAAACCCTTTTGTTTACAGCTTTTAGACTTTTGTGGATTTTATCTCTACCTTCGGTAGTATAATTACATGTTTCCTGTGAAAAGCATAAGTTTGTTTTATGCTTCTGAGCATATATGGGCACAAACACCATACTTTGTATTTTGTATAGTTTCGATTTGTAACCTTTGTACCTTTTTTGTAGAGTTGTTGTCATCTCATGAAAATTCGCATCTGTTCTAAAAATCATTAAACGATTATACAGTGTTTTTCTCAGATAGAAGTTTAACTCATTCAGATTTGTAGTAATTTGGGTTGCTGCGGAATAGTAGTTTTGGATTCCCATTACAACTGTGTTGAAATGCCAGACTGTCTCTACACAAGGGTTCTTCTGGATTGCTTTAATTGCTTCTTTAATTTTATTAGAGGCATTAGTCTTTGCTTTTCTAGACATATTTGACAGGACTACATGACCAAACCTAGTTTTTCCCTTCCTTACTACTTTAAAAGTAAAGCCGAGAAACTCGGAAGAGTTTTTCTTTAGGTTTATTACCTTTGATTTTTCATCGCTGGTTTCAAGGTGTAATCTTGTTTTCAAAAAGTCTTTTATGGCATAGTTCATTCTGATTGCTTGAGAACGAGTTCTGCACAAAACTTTAAAATCGTCCGCATAGCGGACGATAAAGCATTCTTTTAACCCAGATTTTTTAAGTCCTTGATACTTGATTCCACTAGTCTTATATTTAAAGTTGCTTTCGAATGTTTCCCACTGATTACTTATCCACCAATCAAGTTCATTAAGAGCGACATTTGATAATAGGGGTGATAAAATTCCACCTTGCGGTGTTCCTTTGGCTGGTATTCCTTCTCCATCAATCTCCGCTTTTAATAATCTTGAGATAATTGAGAGTAATACCTTATCCCTGATCCCCAATGACCAAAGCTGTTTCAAAAGTTTTCCGTGATTCACATTATCAAAGAAGCCCTTTATATCGACACCCACACAATGATGAAGCCCAGCTTGATTGACAAGAAATTCGAACCTTGCTTTGGCATGATGGGTGCTTCTATTTGGTCGAAATCCATAGCTATGTTTATGGAATTTGGCTTCACAAATGGGTTCCAATACTTGTAGAATACACTGTTGGAAAATTCTATCCCAGATGGTTGGAATCCCTAAGGGTCTAAATTTTCCGTTTCCTTTTTCAATAAACACTCGTCTAACCATTTTAGGTTTGTAGTTTTTAAACATGATTTGAACAGTGTTTATTACATCTTCCACAGATAAATGACAAATATCTTTAATCGTAAGATTATCAGTTCCTGCCGTTTTACTACCTGTATTTCTTTTGATATTACGGTAGGCAAGACGAATATTTTCATTAGAACTCATCAATTCTATTAATCCATAAAACTTTTTACCACTGACACTTTGAGCGTACAAAGAGTCAAAGCACTCCTGTAAATTATAATACTCATTGTGCCTCAGCTTTTTCCGTTTCAATAAGTCGGCAACTCCTTTCGGAGTTAAACCTCTTTTAGTCTCACAAGAACCTTATTAATCGATAAAAATCTGCCTTACATGGTTGAATGATTCTTCATTAGTATAGTGGCTATCCCTCCATGTTGATTAAACATTTCATTGGTACTGTGCCACCACTTTCACTGATATAAAGGCAAGTTATACGGTAACTAATATCATTATTGCTTTCCTTGCCAACGATTCTCAGGGAGTAAGCCCTCCACGTTATCAGTTTACAACGTTGAATTATATCTATTATGGAATGAACTTAGGTGCTTCCTGTAAGCCTGTTAGCATTCAAACGCCTATAACGTATCATGGATTTTCATATTTGTTATTCTTACTCACCCACAGCTAACCTCACAATTTGGTGATAATACACATTTCTATGTATTGCAGGTTTAGACCCGTACATTCAGAAGTTCGTCAGCTTAACCTTTTTCTTTTAGATGTATTCGCATCCTCACCATATTCATTCAACTCAAGCATCATGAATTACACCACTCCATCGAGTAGGCTTTCGGCAGCCGAACTGCTACGGTAATTTCTCACGCCTTTTTGCCGAGCTTATAACACTCTCATTCTTACTAAATCAAATGCTATTCGACTAAGAGAGAACCCTTCAGGGCGTTACCCCATCATTTGATTCTTCGATATAACCCTTCAGTTCCGAGAGGAGCTGTCCGACCTTTACCTGAGTATTGTGACCAATCTCAATTTAAGCCAGAAACATTTCGCACAACAAACCTGCCCCGTTAGCATTCCTGTAGAGAGTTAATTATTGACTTTGATAAAAAAAGAGCTCCTCAGTAAGATATGAGTATAGACACCACTCTAACTCAAAACCCTAGGAGGAACCCCTACTATGAAGTTTAAAATGCAAGACAAACAAAATCAACTAATAGAAAGAATTTCCGATAAACATCTCGTTGTTGGTGTGGACATTGCTCAACAATTTCACGTCGCTCGAGCGGTGAATTTCCGTGGAATTGTAGTCGGCGATCCTCTCACATTTGAAAATAACGAAGATGGATTTACTATTTTATTGCACTGGGTTAACAAATTAAAAAGGACAAATAACTTAGTTACCACTATAGTCGGCATGGAACCTACGGGACATTACTGGATTAATCTATCAAAATGGCTTTTCGAACAGAATATTGATGTAGTAACAGTAAATCCATACCATGTAAAAAGGAATAAAGAGAATAGAGATAATACCCAGTCGAAAAGCGATAAAAAAGATGCACTAGTTATCGCTGATATGGTGAAAAACGGTTACTATTCCATTGTTCGTCCCACTTCTGAATCATTTGAAGAACTTCGAGTTCTTATGTCTAACCGTGATGTGATTGTTAAGCGTCTTGTTAGTTCGATCAAGCAATTAAATCGTTGGGTAGATGTTGTCTTTCCAGAGCTCCGACAAGTTTTTAAAGACGTGAAAGGTAAAGGGGCAATCGCAACTCTTCGTTTATTTCCTACCCCTATGGAATTGCGTTCAATGCAACCTCAAAATGTTGTTATCGGGTGGAAGTCACTGATGAAGAGACAGCCTGGATTAAAAAAGGCCCAATTACTTATTCATTTAGCTAATCGTTCGATTGGCACTAAGCAAGCACTTGATGCTTATAAATTTCATCTACAACAATTACTAGAGGAATTTGACCTCGCAACAACACAACTCGAAAGAGTTGAAAAACAAGTGGCAGAAGTACTTAAACAAATTCCTTATGCTAATCAATTGCTTAGCATTAAAGGAATTAGTGAGATTTCATTGGCAGGTATATTAGGGGAAGCTGGAGATTTAAGTGGCTTTGCCCACGGCAATTCTTTACTACGTCATGCAGGATTACACCTAGCTGAAGCAAGTTCGGGAAAGTGGAAAGGACAAATTGTCATTTCTAAACGGGGAAGATCTAGACTTCGGCGTTTTCTCTACTTAGCGACGATGAGCCTTGTCATGAACAACCCTGAGTTTAAAGCTTTACACACCTCAAATGTTAAGGTGAAAAAAATTAAGAAGATGAAATCAATTATGAAATTGGTTGGTAAACTGGCTAGGATATTTGTTGGAATGGCCAAACGAAATGAATCCTATTATCCAGAAAAATTACAACCTTTATCTTCCCTAGCAGCATAAGAACTAATAGATTATTAGAAACACTTACTAGTTTTTCCAAAAGGATAAACTTTCTTAAATCATAACAATAAAGAGGTTGTCTTGCACTTATCGAATGTTGGCTTATTCGTAGGATTTCAAACATGTACGGAGTACCAGGTTTGTTCCACAAAAGGGCTTTGACCCATCCCGTTAGCATAACTGGCCTCCACCCCTTGGATAGGCATGACGAAGGAATGATAGGGCATTTGACCCGTTGAGACATGGGAGGGAAAGCCTCCAAGGGTGGCGTGGAGCATGTACATCATATGGTAAAATATGGAGTTATAAATCTCTCCTCTATTTCCCTATGCCTTCACGAAGCCTAATAATCTGAACTCATTTCATTTAATCGTTAAAGCTATACCAAAGGTTATGAAATCCTGCGAATTAGCGAGCATTCGGGAGAAAATCGTATTTAACTGAGGGAGTGGAACAAGAAAAAGAGTCGCAGCTACGACTCTTTGTTAAACTCAAGCACCCCGATAGTTTAAGTGCAAAATTTCACAATTTTTCTTGTGGAATAAAAAAGGCAACCTTCATCTTGAAGAGTCGCACCCGCTGCTTTAAAAATCATTAGTTTTCTTGTATTTTTCAAAAAGATATTGAAATCCATATAATAAAAAAGCCTTGTAAAAGAAATATAGAAAGAATTGAAATTCGTTAAATTGAACTAATTTATAGAGTTTTAATTTTGTGAATAACCTTGTAATTGGAGATACAAAAATTGCTTGGCCAATAACATTTAACATAATAAACTTTTTAAAATTTCCGTATCCCCATTTTAAAGTCCATAAAGACATCGCCAACATTGGGCCTATGAGAAAAGGAAATTCATTTTGAATAAAGGACTGTGGTTTATTATAAAAAGACCACCATCTGCGTTTTTTTCCAATTTGAGCATCCAAACTACATAGTAGAACAGCAAGGATTGAGGCTGGTAAAAATCTCTTTATAGTCCGCCATCCTAACAAAGGTATTGTAAGCCACGAGAGTAATATCATTACAATATTAAGTAACCAATGTTTTTTCATTGACATATTAATACCCCCCTTATCCAAAAGGAATTATTTAACTTAGTATATCTCCTTCTTTATTTAGCTATTCTGCCCGTTGCTTGAATAAGAAAAATGCTTTCCCCGTTAGCGTAAGTACATTAATTCACAATCTTATTTTCCAGACCATGACATTTAAAGTTATAATTAGGATTTTTCCTAACCTCTTCTGTCTGAAGTTCATACATGGCTATTTTATAGTTTATTTCTTCCAAGTGTTTTAAGCTTTCTTCAATTTTCTTCTGCACTTCCAATTTATGCTGTATCAACATTTCTTCTCTTTGCAAGAAGGTAGGATTTCCTACTTCATAAAGTTCCTTATATTCTTTTATTTTAGAAAGAGGCATTCCTGTCTCTTTAAGACAACGAATAAAAGAAATCCAATCGATATGTTGTTCGCTATAAACCCTACGACCTTTTTCATCACGAGTTACATTTGGCAGTATCCCTTGCTCTTCATAAAATCTAAGTGTCTTTGCTGATATATTTAAGTTCTCCACTACATATTTCATTGAATACAACATTACTTATCCCACCTTTAGTTACAGTTACTGTAACTAAAAATATATCATAAAGGAGAACTAAAAACAAAAATCCTTTATATAATCATATAAAAATTATCGCTTGACTTACCCTTACGTTAACCAATTACACTAAAGTAGAACTTCTAATAGGGTAGTTGTAACGGCTCAGAATGGTAATAATAGTAGTCCAGATTAACTCAACATTAGAAGAATATTCGATAAAGAGGTTAAAGAAATGAATCAAAAATACAGTAGATTATTTGAATCCTTCACATTCAGAAGTGGAATAACAATTAAGAATAGAATCGTTATGGCACCTATGACAACCTGGTCAAGTAATGACGATCTTACCATTTCGGATGACGAAGTAAAGTATTACAAACAAAGAGTGAATGGAGTAGGACTCGTCATTACAGGGTGTACTCATGTTACTCCTAATGGGCAAGGTTTTACGAATGAATTTGCTGGATACAATGATGAATTTACTCCAAGTTTACGAAAATTAGCTGATGCAGCGAAAAGTGGAGGCTCACCTGCGGTACTTCAGATTTTTCATGCAGGTAATAAAGCCCTGCCTGGATTGGATGCAGTTAGTGCGAGTGCATTGCAATCTGAGGCTGATGCTCTTGGCCCAACTGTGGAAACAAGAGAGCTATCACATGAGGAAATCCTGTCGATGATACGTGCTTTTGGAGACACAACGAGAAGAGCGATTGAAGCCGGATTTGATGGCGTCGAAATTCATGGGGCTCATGGATTTTTAATTCAGAATTTCTGGTCGCCAGCGACCAATCAGCGGACGGACCAATGGGGAGGATCACTTGAAAATCGCTTACGTTTTCCATTGGCGATTATTGAAGAAATCAAAAATGTCATTGAAAAACATGCTAAAAAACCATTCATTTTAGGATACCGATTTTCCCCTGAAGAATCCTCCAAAGTGGACGGATTACGTATGAAAGACACATATGAATTAATTGATATCCTTGTTGAACAGGATTTGGATTATATACATGCTTCATTATTTAATGTGTCTTCAAAGCCAGTAGATAGTCAAGATGAAAAAACATGGCTTGAATTAATTCTTGAAAGAGGAAACAGTAAGGTACCTGTGATGGCTGCTGGTTCCATAATAACACCGGATGATGCTCTTAAAACTATGGAATTAGGATTGCCGTTAGTTGCCATTGGGCATACGTTAATTATGAACCCTGATTGGGTAGAAAAGGTCGCAAATGGACGTGAAGCCGAGATAGCTTCTGAGTTGAATGTTTCGAAACTAGACCAGCTTAATATTCCAGAAAAACTTTGGAATGTTATTCAAGCAATGCCAGGTTGGTTTAATATTGGTAAATAAAAAAAGGTCCTATGGGGGCTGTTAACAAAATGGGAAAGGAGCCGTGACTCCTTTCCCATTTTGTTTTTTTCAATTTAAGTAACGACACACCAGCCACTTTCGAACTCGGATTAATCATGTTTATTACTTTCTTCATCTCGATATTTATTATTAAAAACCCACTATTGGGGATAGGAAATACAATCCTATCCAGTATCTTTAGCGGTATTATTATTACTTTATCTTTAAAAGGTCTGAAGCAATCGTCAAAAAACCAATCTAAAGGTGAAGTTGTTAATCTTGATAGCAGGGTGAGAAGGAGCTATTAATTTAGCCTTTTATGACGCCCTTTGGGGCAGTTCTGGTGATCCGAAGTCAGTAAAAAACCATGAGAATCGTCCCTGTGGTGCTCCGGAATGTTTTCCTCTTCTCGGTTTAATCATTTCTATTTGTTATCCAGCCTATATTAATGGAATCATCATGGAAAAACTCAATTAAATATTTTTGAACAGGGCAATAATAATACATGTCGCTTCCTAGCCAAATAATTTCATCAAATTTGTTCAATAACCCCGTTGTTAATCTCGTTTTTACACATGGAAAATCATCATAACCCCAAAAAACATATATCGAGCTGGAGGGATTAAAGCCTTTTTCTTTTAGAAGTAAAGGGATGCGGCTAATGTCTTTTTCATTTATTTCCATTCGATTAACTGAACTGTCAGCCCAGTCAATTCTATTCCAAAAGGCGATGGGAAAGGTTTCACCCATGTCTTCTAGGATTAATCTAGTTTCGTTTGGATCTAGAATTTCATATTCTATTACATCCCAAATGCCTCTTCGAATGCATCTCTTACAGTTTTTTCTTGTAACTTTGCGTGGTCCAGCATTTCTTTCTGCTTTTGAACCTTTAATAGTTCCTTTAACCTAGCTTCTCGCTCATCTTTGTTCATAGTTGCACTCTACTCCTTTTTTGCACTTCACTAGGCAGCGTTACATTTTAATTGATGGTGATTAGGAGTTAAAGTTGCAATATCCTTTTAACTTTTGCACCAGTTAGTTCGATCACTCCTCATCTTCCCATTCAGAAATCCAATCGTTTGTATAAGGGCTTTCTGCATAAATATCATTAAAAGCCTTATCCATTCCAAAGCTTCTTTGTACCAATGGGTCCATCATTAATTCAGGTTGATTGATTAATAAATATTCTTGAAGATGAGATATCCATTCTTCAATTGCCGCTATAAATTCGTTTGCACTTACTACAAAAGAAGATGTTTCGGGTATCTTTCGGGTAAAAATCATTTGGCTGCCGTCGTACCACAATCCAAAATATTTAAGATGATAGAACACATGTATCTCTTCTTCCTGTCTGTTAAACACCAATTCCGATTGATAGGCATCATGGGTCAATACAAATACCTGATTAGGCTGAATTTGCCTTAACCCCAAATTCAAATCCAAGACCATACTAAACAATGGGAAATGAGTGTGATCATGAGGATAGGTAAAAGCATTCCCCTCCCCCTCCCAGTCAGAATGAACAATATATTTTGCCAGTTCACTATCCTTGGTTATGGGCTGGAAATTTTCAAAAAAAGAGCGACCGTTCTTAATAATGTCGACTGTTGTATCGTAGAATTCATAGATATCCTCTTCTGGTTCAAAACTCAACTTTTTATATTCTATTTCGATTCTAATTGTCATTTATTTACCCACCCACTGCTTGTAGTCTGAAAATCATTCGGATTATTCCACAATCTAACCAACAAATACAACCGGATGCAGCTAATTGATAATATAGCTATTTTTTGTATTTTACGCATATAAAAGCGAGAGCACTTCGATCACGTAAGAGTTGACTAACATCCAGAATATCCATGAAAACTTCCTTTTTTTAATTATTTTATTGAAAATTATAACAAATTTAACGATTAAAACCCCTTTTTTTCCGTATATAGTTTATTAATAGCAATATATGGAGTTTATTAACAAATCTAAATATGTAGTGGCTTCTTTTGTTTTAGTTTTTTAACCGCCTATTTATGAAAGATCCGTTTTTGTTTTGGAGGAAATCGGGAGATTTCCTTAGCACTATCAAGGATTTATACATGTGATCTAGTCAATTGCGGAGTTTAGGTTTTCTAAGTCTGGGATTCGTCTCGGAGCCAAGAATAGGTCACAACCGCACGCGAGGTATAGAAAACGTAGATCAAGTTCATTTAAAAAATAGACTTAAATAAAAGGGATCCTCTAGAGGATGTCAATCTTGGGTTTGATTTTTTATTAAGGTTTCAAGCTGCTTCGCTCCAAATGACAAGGTTTTTTACCCTTATTAAACTCCAAATGCAACAAAGTTTGTGAAAAGAGCCTTACCAGAAAAAGGGGTGATTCCTTATCAAGAGGTTTTGTGCCATTCTCAAGGGGATTTGTGCTATTTCAACAAGGTTTTGTGCCATTTCTAATGGGTTTTGTGCCAAAATCTTGGGGTTTTGTGCAATTAGACAATATATGGAAAAAACCCACCTGAATACGGTGCTCCTCATCGAATAAAATGAAAAAATATTCGGTGCGATTGCGGATTTTTTCGAACAAACGTGAACTTGTCCAATTTTTAGAAAGGATTAGAGCTATGAAAGGGTGTTCATAGAAAATACCTACACAATTAAATGTAGGTATTTTCTTTGTTTTTAGCCTCAGCTTTGCTACTTTTTAAATTTTTGAGTAATTTTACTGAAAAAGGGTGTGATCTCTTTAAGTAATGGTTTATATTGTTTGGTTGTCGTAACGAGGGTGTCATAGGTTTGCATAAGTAAGTCAATATCAACATTGTTCATAAAGTTTTCTATTTTACTCTGGGTGGTTTGTGTCTGATGCTGCCTGTTTTTATGAGCTGTTGCAGGTTCCTTTTTTCTACGTCCAAAAAACCAATCCTCTAAAGACGATCGTTTGTTTTGTTCCGGATTTTCTTTTGCATGGTTTTCGCTTTCTTTGTGTGTTTCTCTACGTTTACGGTTTCCAAACATGAATCTTGAAAAAGGGTCTATTTCTCTTGCCGGCTTTTGTTCTTGATGATGATTATCCCCGTCCAATTACTTCTCCACCTCGCTTTTATCCTCTCTTAGATAAGCTATGATTGGTTTTGTATCAAAGTGTGGATACTTGGACAAAAAATAAAAAAGTAGGCATTTTGATTATTTTTTAATAATTTCACCCTTTTTCAGCGCTTGTCCAGTCCTCTTTATTTCTTTGGCATAGTTTATTAGGGAGAGACAGGAATCTCTCATCCGCCGTAAAGAACAGACATATTATTACCTCCGAAAAGGAGCGGATGACACCAGCATTCGCTTCTTTTTGTTTTTCAGCGGGCCATCAAAATACGGTACGATTGCGGATTTTTATAACAAACGGTTACTTGTCCAATCATGTTTCTTTGGAATAAATATATTAATGGAGAGGATGGAAATTACTTCCTCAAAAATGAATAGGTGGTGAAGAAGATATGGGCTATGGTTATGGAGGCGGCGGCGGTTATAGCGGTAACAGTTTTGTATTAATCGTTGTATTGTTCATTCTATTAATTATCGTTCTTTCAACATTCTAGTTTAGTGGAACAATCTGATCTTGTTTCATTTGAGCTTTAAATTGTCATTTTCAAAATGGGGTGAGAAACATGAGTGATCATCATTCAAGTAGAAGTTCAACTGCGTTAATCGTTGTACTTTTCATCTTGCTAATCATCATCGGAGCTTCCTTCATGGGAGGCTACTAATTTAAAAAAGTGACAGGTCACTTTTTTGAAGGAAGGACAGTCTGGAATAACCCTGTCCTTTTTTCATACATAAATCAACAGAATACCTCGTATTCTGAGCAGCCTGCCAGAGAAAGGGGGCAAAAAATTTTTCTAACCTTTCTCAACGCTTGTCCAGTCCCTCTTATTCTTTTTGCATAGCTTATTAGGGAGAGACAGGAATCTCTCATCCGCCGTCAAGCACAGATATAGAATCACCCCTGGAAGAAGCGAATGTCATCCTGCATAGCTTCTTCTTGTTTTTATCGGTTAAGAAAAATTACGGTACGATCGCGGATTTCTTCAAAATAACGGAGCATGTCCAATCACGTTCTCTTGTAAAAAATATAATAATATTGAGATGGTAATTAACATCCACAAACGAAATAGGTGGTGAAAAGATATGGGATTTTGCGGTTACGGTGGCGGTTACGGCTACGGCGGTGGTGGTTATGGCGGCAGCAGCTTTGTTTTAATCGTTGTATTGTTCATTCTATTAATTATCGTCCTTTCCACATTTTAGTTTTTTGGTGCAATCTGAACATGTTTCATTTGAGAATGAAATCGTCATTTTCAAATGATCGATCGGAAGGAAGAGCCTAGTATGGGCTCTTTCTTTCATATGTTTATTCTGCGAAAAGCACATGTGGACAGGATTAAAAAAACGGTTAAGAACAGGAGACTTAACCGTTTTTTTATTTGGTTATTTTAAAGCTCATTGTTGATTTTGGCACATGTTGATTGAAGCGCCTGGAGCGGAAATCAACAGCCAAGTATAACAGAGTTTTTTATTTAAAATTGATGCGATTTAAGATTTTTGCTTTTTGATAATGAAAGATGGATTGAGATAATTCAAAGATGGTCCCGTTTGTTAAACAGACGGTGTTTTCGATAATTAGGGCTGGATCGAGCGGATGAACCTGGAGCAATTCCGCACTGACCTCATCGATTTTTTCACAGTTGATGACTTTGTCCGCAAAACCAATCGTTAATTTTAAGTCGTCGATCAGGTAACTATAAATAGAACTCGAGGCGATCTCTTCGTTTAAGTAGGGGACAATGTCTTTTTTAAAATAACTGATTTCAATCGAGAAGGGTTCTTGATCTACGATCCGGAGCCGCTTGATATAATAAAGCTTGGTTCCGACTTCACAACGCAATTGTTTTGCTTTCTCTTCATCGGCTTCTAGCACGTGTAAATCGAGAATTTTCGTCTCAATTGTTTTTGAAGTCAAATCTTTTGTTAAGCCTCTTAAACTGCCTAAATTGATCGTATCGGTTTCGGATTTTTCCCGTAAAAACATGCCGCTGCCCTGCACCTGATAGATGTGGCCGCGATTGACGAGCTGATTAATGGCTTTCCGAATCGTATTTCGGCTCACTTCAAATTTTTTTAACAGTTCATCTTCGGTCGGCAGCCTTTTCGTTTGATCGAATTTCCCATCCCGAATATCCCGTTCTAATTGATCCGCTATTTCTTTATATTTTACAGCCATATAATCTCCCTATTGTTTCGTTCCATTATTTAATGACTTTATTATACATCAAGCCTCCTGATTAATATCAAGAGGCTTTCTTTTTAACTTAGAGCTCTTCGCCTCTTGTCTCAATGATCTGCTTATACCAATGAAACGACAGCTTTTTCTTTCGGTTTAAGTGATCCTGATGATCGACGTAAATGAAGCCGTATTGCTTTTTATAGCCGTTTAACCAGCTTAGGAGATCAATGACCGACCAGGCGTAATACCCTTTTAAATGTATGCCTTCTTGAATAGCACGCTTAATCACTTTTAAATGCGCCTCAATATATTTAATCCGAGGAACATCGACGATTTCACCCTCAATAATCGGATCCTCATCACCGAGTCCGTTTTCGGTTACATACATTTTGATATCACCATAACGCTCTTTTAACATATGGAGCCCGTCTAAAAATCCTTGCGGTGAGATTTCCCAGCCCCATTTCGTATAGGTTTTATCTTCCATTTTCACGGTCCGATAAAAGCCATCAAACGACGGGTTGCCTGGAGTCAGCGTCGATGTTTCACGTGAATGTTCCATGGTTGAAAGGACTTCGTGATTTTTTTCAACGCGAATCGGCTGGTAATAATTTAGTCCGATAAAATCATTTTTTCCGGCATTTCTTTTTAAAGTATCTAGTTCTTCGTCTGTCCAAATTGGCGTCCAGCCTTTTTCCTGTAATTGCTCGACCACGTAAGTCGGATATTCGCCTTTTAAAATGGGGTCATAGTACCAAAATGTTTCATATTCATTGGCATGCCGGGCCGCTAGGATATTCTCCTCTTGATCATCTACACTGTAGGCTGGTAAGAATACATGGGTAATTCCAATTTCGCCGTAATGATTCAGCCCCTTATAGACTTCGACGGCTTTCGCATGGGCATAAAACACGTAATGTGTCGCTTGAAAGTATTTATTCTCATCATTTTGGATCCCAGGCGGATGCGCCCCTTTTAAATAGCCTAAGCCGGTAAACATAACCGTTTCATTGAACGTAATCCAATGTTTAACGCGGTCACCGAAGGACCGAAAACAAATTTCTGCATACTTGACGAAGGCTTCCGCTGTTCGCTTATTCGTCCATCCCCCGTCTTCTTCCAGCGTAAGCGGCAAATCCCAATGATACAGCGTAACAAATGGCACAATCCCATATTTCAAACATTCATTGATGACATTGTTATAAAATTCCAAGCCCCTTTCATTAACTTCACCATCACCAGTTGGCAGAATACGTGCCCATGAAATCGAAAATCGGTACGACTCCAATCCCATCTCGGCCATTAATTGAATATCTTCTTTGTAGCGATGATAATGGTCGATCGCTACATCCCCATTGGTACCCTCATACGTTTTTCCCGGAATCTTTGAAAAGACATCCCAATTGGTTACCCCTTTACCATCTTCATTCCACGCTCCTTCTATTTGATAAGAAGCTGAAGCCGCGCCGAATAAAAAATCATGTGGAAACTTCATTTTTTCGCCCTCCATTTTTTATACCAACCTATTCAGTTTATTACTATATATATTATTTATAGGTACAAATATTAAAATGATTATATACCGTTTTTTTATATTTGACTAGAAAAACTTCCTAGATAGTATCTACTGAAATGGATCATTAAATCCGAGTGCGATTTTTAAAATCCTTCTGAATGGTTGAAGATGAAAATAAAAAAGAGGAGACTTTCTTATTCGAAGTCTCCTCTTTGTCTGCTATTCAAATGATTTGGCTGTCTCAATTAAATCCTCTTTGGACAATTCCTTATCTGATTGTTGACCATAGTAAGTTAAGGTGTATTCTAAATTGTTTTCTTTCCATCTTAAAATTTGAGCTTTTTCATCATTTATAGCATATTGACCTTTCAAATCTCCAATTTCTACTTCTTCAAACTTTATATTAGAAGAACTAGCTTTCTTATTTACTACCAAAAGCTCCAAGTGGTTGTTATTTCCTTCCCCATTTGTAAAAAAGTCGAATGTTTGGACGTCAGCTTGATCTGGAATTTCACTAAATGATGCTTTCATATTTTCTAGTGGTAATTTAGAGGGCAATTCAGGTTGGAATTCTTGGTCTTTCACTTGTTCTTTTAATTTTGAATTATCGAATTCATACAAGTTTGAACCGCTAGCGTTACATCCCATCAACAATAGCGGAACGAAAGCTAATAAAATAAGTAATTTCTTTGTCATAACCTCTCCCTTTAATATATTCTATATTTTACCATTAATTATAACCCACTTCCTTCTTCAACCACCACACAAAAAAAGCTAAAAAGCCAGGGGTTTATCCTGGCTCAGGTCTTTGTCTTTGCCCCTTATGGAGAGCAGGCTATTTTTTGTACATATTTCTCTAGTTTGTCAAAAAATGAAGTTACAAAGTTCGAGCCGACCCCTTGATGTGAGAGGCTTTTTTTTTGTTTATTTAACCGTGTTGGGAGTTGAGCTAGTGTTACCTGTATTTTAGAGTTGGTTTTCTTACTTCTTTTGATTTATTAGGCCTAAATTTCAGTTGGGGCTCCATTTGGATTGGGGATTCCGCCAACCAGTGGATTCATTCTCTTGTTTACTGTCCACTTTTCATAGTTTACTGTCGACTTTCTTCACTTTACTGTCCACTTTTCAATTTTACTGTCCACTTTCCCCTGTTTACTGTCCACTCCCACAATTTCAACCTCAAACCACCCAAAAATCCAGTCTCTAGACTGGATCAGGTTATTTTTATTCCTACTTATTCCATTGGACCAGCCTAAATTCAGGATCTAAAACCATTAAGTTACCTTCTGACGCTTTTTTCTATTCAAGCAGAGTAAATTTCAAATTTATGAGCATTTTAAGTAAGTCGAGTAGACAAAAATATTCGCATACTACATCAATGAAAAGAGGGTTTAAAAAATGACAGTTGGTAAAGATGTTCAAACCGCTTTAGCAAGTTTAAAAGGTGCACAAGCAAGCTTTGAAACTTTTGCTTTAGCAACCGATAACCAGAATGCAAAACAGCTTTATCAACAAGCCGCACAACAAACAAAATCCGTGCTTGAAAGCCTTGAACCTCGTCTTCAAGAAATTCAAGGGGAAGAACCTCAGTACAATCAGCAATAAAGTGTAAGCGTCTTTATCAAAAATGATAAGATATCCCAGATACATTTTCTGGCGGTCGGAATATGATGTTATATAAAAAATTCTTGTCCATTTTCCAAAACCATCCTTTCTAGGATGGTTTTGTTTTTTAGAACACCATTTATTCTGTTACATATGTTTTTAGCTAAAGTACATCAGAAAAAATCACACCCGAAAGATGAATTAGTTATTAATTTTCACTTTGGATTCTCATTAAGATGATAACATAATTGAACAACACCTGAAGGAAACCTTTTTGTTTCAACCAGTTTTAAATTCACCCGCTTCTTTATGTCTATAAACAAGGGTTTTCCTTCTCCCAAAATAATAGGGTGAACAGATAATCTAAATTCATCAACAAGTCCTAGATTTAAAAAGGTTGTAATAAGACTTGCCCCACCATAAAGCCAAATATCTTTTCCAGGCTTATTCTTTAATTTAATTACTTCTTCCACAATATTTTCATTTATAAATTTTACGTTATTTTCAGACTCTTTTTGTGTTTTGGAAAACACATATTTCTCTTTACTATGTACCAATTCCCAAATTTCTTTTTCTGTATCAGAAACTTCAATATCAGGGGTATACTGACCCCATAAATCATAACTTTTTCTTCCATATAAAATAGTATCAATATGATTTAAGAAATTATTGAAGTCCATATCGGGGTCCATAATGCACCAGTCTACTTCCCCTTTTGGACCTTCAATAAATCCATCTAAAGTAACTGCCAGATCTAAAAGTATTCTTCTTGGTCTTTCGTTATTAAACACGTTTTTTCCTCCTTATAGTCAGACAACATAAATTATATCCACAAATTTATGTAAAATCTCTTCTAATTTATCAGCCTTATTTTCCAGTTTAGATTACTAAAGTACTTCAACAAATCACTGATAATATTAAGCAACATAAGTCTGTTTGTTTGAGGATTATAATCCCCAACTGTAGCCGTAACTGTTAGGAAAATCCTGCTCGCATAGTACTAGTTACCTGTGGTGTTCGTGCCCTCTTGTACCGGTGGGCAGTTAAATGGGAATTTGAGTTGTAAAAAAGCAGGGAAGACCAAGCTTTTTTTGTATGATTCAACCAAATGAACCCAATAATAAATGAAAGCAAATCAAGGTATTATTAATTTGAGGTGATATAATGCCAATCCTCGATGTTGATGAGAGTACCCTTTACTACACTATTAAAGGTAAAGGGATTCCAATCATATTTATTCATCCACCTGTTCTAACTTCTATGAATTTCATATACCAGTTAGAAGAACTATCTCGTATTTTTCAGGTTATCACCTTTGATATACGAGGACATGGAAGGAGTCCCTTTTCAAGAAAACCTGTTACCTATCCACTAATCGTTGAGGATATAAAAAAACTAATGGACCATCTGGATATTAAACAAGCCTTTTTATGCGGATATTCAACAGGGGCATCTATCCTATTGGAATTTTTGTTATCAACATCAAAAGGGCGTGCTTTAGGTGGAATCATTATTAGTGGAATGTCTGAGGTAAGTGACTGGCGTCTAAAAAACAGAATACGCCTTGCTAAAAACCTTGCAAGGATTGGGGCATTGCCTGCATTAGCTCGGTCAATATCCAATAGCAATTCAAATACAAAAGAGCTGTTCGACAAGATGTTACTAGAAGCTAAAAAAGGTGATGCTAGAAACATCTTGCAATACTATGATTACAGTTTGAACTATAACATTTCCGATCAACTAGAGAACATTACAATGCCAATTTCCCTCATTTATGGCGGAAAAGATAAAACATTTTATCGTTATGCACAACAACTACATACGAAACTACCTCAAAATGAAATAACCTTTGTTGAAGGCATTAAACATCAGGTCCCAACAAAAGCAGCAAGTGAATTGAATCAAGTTATTTATCACTTTATCCAAAATTTTTCAGTAAATAGAGGTGAATAAGCTTGGATGTTAAACTATTTCGTTTAATAAATTTGCTTTCCGGACGTCATTTATTAATAGATAAATTAATGATACTTATTTCCAAAAGGATGAAATTTGTTTTCTTCATTATTTTAGTGATTTTGCTTTTTAAAAAAAAGAATGTAACTATTGAAGCAGTCGTGTCTATCATGATTTCGTTATTCTTGCATTTTATAATTAAGTTATTTTATTTTAAGCCCCGTCCATTTATAGAAGGGAGAGTAGGTATACTTACCCCTTCTAAATTCGATTCATCCTTTCCAAGTAAACATACACTACTAACTTTCGCCGTTTCAACAATAGTCCTCTTTAATCAACGCATCCTTGGATCTATTATGTTGGGGTTTTCTTTTTTAACGGGATTGTCACGAATCTGGGTAGGACATCATTATCCATCTGATATTGCAGGAAGTGCTGTATTAGGCTCTTTTACAAGTGCGATTATTCATAAATTATTTCAAAGAAAATGGCAATGAAAACTCTTAAGAAATTTCACTGCCTATAGTTGTGATTGACTTTTAAATTAATAAATAGCAGCTTCAATAAAAATAAGCGCTAATCCTTTCTGGATCAACGCACCCGTTAGCATAAGAACTTATCTGTGAGTCTTTTTGCCAGTTGGGGGCTCCATTTGGATTGGGGATTTCGACAACCAGTTGATTCATTCCTTGGTTTACTGTCCACTTTCCCCTGTTTACTGTCCACTCCCTCATTTCCACCTCAGACTACCCAAAAGGCCAGTCGATAGACTGGCTCTGGTAACTTTTACTCCTACTTATTCCATTGGACCAGCCTAAATTCAAGACCTAAAACCATTAAGTTACCTTTTTTAATAAAACCCCTGCCATCGAATTACCCTAAGGACAATTTATCGGCCACTTTCTGGATTTATCGGCCACTTTTTCATTTTATCTGCCGCTTTTCGATTTTATCTGCCACTTTCAGCATTTTATCAGCCACTTGTCTTTTTCCTGCCCCCAAAACTCCTAAAAAAACACTAAAAAACTAAAAATCCAGGCGTTCAGCCTGGATCAGGTTATTGTCTTTCCCTTTTCTCAAGACCTAAACCATTAAGTTACCTTTTTAATAAACCCCACCTAGTCAAGTCCATTTAAATGGAAAGGAAGCCTACTCTAGGTTCTTTCTTTCATTATGTTTATTTCGAAAAAGGACATGAATGATTTAGTTTTTTCATAAATTGTAAGAGCGATTTAGAAAAGGGGGAAAAGATATGGAAATTCCGGTTACTGGGTTTATCATTCATTCAAGTAATTCAGATATGGATACTGAGCATTCTCACCAATTATATCTGACGTCTTGGAACGGCACACCTATTCATAGACATCATTTTTCAGGAGTGACCTCTTTTATGGGAGGGCATGACCATAGATATACAGGGGCAACAGAACCTGCCGCTACTGGTATACAACATACTCATAATTACTTTACCGTGACTTCGTTGGATGATGGCCATAAACATGAAATCCGAGGCACAACGGGTCCTGCTATTCCCTTACCTGGTGGAGTTGGGCATTATCATAATTTTCACGGAGAGACGACAGTTAACGGAGTCCATCCTCATTCACATAAATATAGTGGTACAACTAGCCCTAGCGCCTAGGGAAGTTTCACCCCATTAAAAAGCCGATTTCCTGATGGTTTAGGAATCGGCTTTTTTTATCTTCTTTAACTGAGGCACCTGTAAGCTTAATAGGGGTACGACTCCCACTCATTTCTCTATTAATTTTCCACTATCCGTTTCACCCATGTTAAAACACACATAGACTAATGATGACTTTACAAATTATTTATCTAAGGAGATGACTGTATTTTGAATAACCCTTACCAATACAATCCTTATCACTTTAATCAACAACATCATTATAGCCCACACCATTATAAACACACAGTATTAAGTAACGTTGAACCACTTGTTCAATATGGATTACATGAAGCCCAGCACACTTCTTTTCCTCATGCCTTACGAGAAGTTGCGGCTATTACGTACCTTATGGGTATGGGATATGAACCTGCTGTAGCCCGCAAGATCGTTGAGTCTTGGGAAATCAACGAGGCATTTTACCCAGGGCAGATATAATTCCTACCCTTTCAAAAGGGTAATGAAGCACCGTTTACACGGTGCTTTCTGTAAATTTACTTGTCTATTTTTTGATTACCCTCTATTCTATAGAACGTACATATTCGGCTATTTTTAAAATTTCACCGTCTGTAAACGCAGGCTTTCCTTCATATCGAATTCGCTTAATAACCTCTTCAATCGTATTAGCACTGCCATCATGCAAATAAGGTGCACTTGCCCATACCCCTCTTAATGTTGGAACATCAAAATGAAGAGGATCTCTTGGGTTTGTAAAACCTTGTCTAGCATTACCTTTAGATGGTTTATCTAACGGATTAGTAGTACCGATATCATGCAAATAATTAGTATTGCTAGTTGTCAAATGACCGTTTTTATCAATAGCCTTTACGCTATCTGTAAATTGAGTCCCTGCATGACATGCAATACAGCCTGCTTTCCCTTCAAACAATTTTCTTCCATCCTCTGCTGTAGAGGTTAGGCTTCCATCCTTAGTACGATAAGGACTTTTTGGGACTGGGAATGAATCTGGATCATCGAGATAGGCAAACATCGCATCATACATATGCTCGGCATCATCAGGGAGTGGTTTTCCCGGATCAAATTCTGTCATGCCACCCATTTCACCCTGCACAGTCAATATATAATCCGTAAAATCATCACGACTGCCATCCCACATAAATAATCCGGTTTTAGTCGTTAAAACATTGCTTGGAACATCTCTTGGTCCTTTTGAAGTTTTTAAAGTAAGTCCATTTATTTCACCATCAGCATGACAAGAAATACAGCTCATCCAATTATTCCCTGTAATTCCTGTAGCAAACTCCTCGCTATTGGCACTATAAAAGATCGTTTTCCCTTCTCTTACTAGTGGGGACAGAGGATCTTTTGATATCAACTCAAGATTTTCACCTTTCATTTTTGCACGAGCGTATGGACTGTCTCCTCCTATAGAAATCTCGGCAAGATCATGACTCATAGCGTTGTGAACATAAACGGATTCGCCATCTGGTGAAATCACGGCACCTCTTGGATTATTTCCTTCTATTCTTCTTAAAATCTGTGTTGCATTACCACCACGTTTTAAATCGAATACAACGAGATCTTCACTTCCTGACATGACAACATATGCTTTGTTACCGTTTGGATGAAAGACGACATCATAAGGATTTGATGTAATGATTGTGTCATTCTTTTTATCTGTAACATTTATTTCTTCGAACAATTCTTTCCGTTCTTCAATCAACTCTTCATCAGTCGTTAAATCAATGACAGAGATGGCTGGAAAAATCGTTTCCTGAAAATGAATAGGAGTATCAACATTTGTTAACAAGTGTGGAATCCAAGCCTTTTTTCCATCGGGATCAATCACAAATTGTTCTAATGTATTTGGAATCCCTTGGCTTTTTTTGCGATCGTTATTATCTGGTGAATCGGCAAGGGAAATTACTTTACTTATTTTTTCAGTTTCGGTATTAATCACACTAATTTTCGCATCTAAATAATGCGGAACATATAACTTATGCCCATCTGCCGTAATCGCTAATGTTCTAGGTCGATCGCCGACTTTAATCTCAGACTCAACCTTTTTATTAGTTAGATCGATTACTGATAATGTACTAGATCGATAGTTTGCAACATACAGCTTTTTGCCGTCCTGACTTGTTACAACACCATATGGTTCAATTCCGACATCAAGAGAATCAACCACTTTTTCTTTTTCAATTGATATGATGTCAATTTTATTGTCATACCTACAGGAAACATACAAACTATTTTCATCTGGTGAAAGGGTTAGTTGTACCGGGGATTTCCCGACTGGTATTTCAGCTGTCACCTTTTTTGTTTGACTGTCAACAATGGTAACTGTATTTACATCAATATTGGCTATATAAATGGTATTACCCGCCTTATTCATAACAATATTGTTGCTGTTAACAGCATAGTCCCGGACAACTCCTGGCTCTTTCTCTTTTATAACTGCGTTTATTCTTTCCTTACAACCAACTAACGCCCCCATCAATAGGAGCGTTAACCAGAAAAGGGCAATTTTCTTCACGATTACCTACCCTCTTTATCTTTATTTTTTTACTTCAACAGGTACAAGAACAGGTGCAACGCCGTATTTACCATGACCAGCTTGAGTTTGTGGAACTTGGTCTCCATCTGTGTTTCCAGACTCATCACCATCAATGTAAAAATCACCAGTATCCCAGAATTCACTTGCCTGCATTCCTTGTTTAAGATCTGGACCATCTATGACAGTTTCATAAAAATCAACATATCGTGAAATAATGGTTTCCACTTCTAATGCTTCTGGCTGTTTTTCATCACCTTCAATATTGCTTAAGTTATTAATCGCGACACGTAAGACAGCAGATACTCCACCTGCAGTAAAGGCATCATATTTCATTTCGCCTTTCACAGTTTCATAGGCTTTTGCCTCATTATCCCAAAGCATTTCATCCATTGCTTGATAAACGGTACGAGCAGCATTACGATATTTTTCATCCTTTGTTGCAAGATATGCTGCTGTTAAGCCGCGAACGGCCCCAAGTTGTGCATTTAATGTTGTTTCCTCATCTGCACCTTTACCGAATGTATAGCCTTTTGCAACTAAGCCTGAATCTGTTATCAGTTTATCAATGATAAAATCTGCTTGTTTTGTAATTAATTCAATTGCACGTTTACCTTCAGCTGTATTTAATCCTTCAGCGTCTTCTGCATTTGCATATCCAACTGGAAGACCATCAATTGCACGCTGGAAAATACGGAGTGATTCAATTGTATAACTTGCATTAAACGTGTCTACATAATTTCCTTGCTCTTTACCATTATGTTCAACTACAAATGCACCTTCTTTTTCATTAAAGTGCATGGCATCAATGTTTTTAAACACATGAAGCAGTACGTCACGGTTAACAGAGTATGGATCGTTTACAGTCACATCGTTTCCTGCATTGTTATCAAGATTTACTTTTGGTGCAGCAGGATAAGGATCACTATCAAAAAGTGCTCGGAATGATGGTGCAACATTTTTATTTTCCAGACGCTGATCTGTCGTGCCTAAGAATTCAGATGAAGGCCAAAGCATTAACCATTGATCTGTTAAAATACTGCGCGCATCTGTTACTTCTAGTGACTCGGCATTAGGAACGTCTGAATTTCCGTCCTCTTTTACTTGGATTGTATGAGGTAAATAAACATAGCCTTTTGATGGATCATACTGACTTCCAACACTTACAGGAAGTAATTTCTTATCATTTGCCTTGTAAAATAAGTGATTACGAACGTAATTTAATTTGTTCCAAACTTCCTCTACTAGAATGGCTCCCTGCATACCATCTGCTGAGCTAACACCAATGGCAACGTTTTCACCATGATCATCTGTGGGTGTTTCACCTTCCAATTCTTCATCACCTTCTACAGTATGAAACCCACCCATAAAATCCCCGGCCCAAAGAGCTTGTTTTAAGAATACCCCACCATATGCTGCCGGATTTAAAACTTTATCCATTTTATTACGATCCCATCGAAGCGACTTAAAGTTAACTTGATATTGAGGAACGTATGTATTTTCTTCCCCTGAAGCATAGTTAGAAGTATCTACTTCTTGAATATAATGAGGATCACCTTTTGCATATTCAATAAAGGTAGGAAACATATTCCTATGAATCTCTTCACGAGGATAGCCAACTGCATCAGCTAATTTATAGAAACGCTCTGCTAATAATTCATCTGATTCTTTCCCCTGCTTTTTAGCTAATTCCTTGACAACTGGACCATTAATTAAATGTAGCCCTAACCCTGATTTTTCTACCACTTCATACATTGCTTCCTCTGAATATTCATACGATTCAATTCCTGCTGTATAATCAAACTTTGTGGGCGAATCTAACTTTTTTGGATCAAGAACATCCAAATCAAGTCCTAGTCCCTCTACTAAGGGTTCTCCTGAAAGCTCAAATTCTGCATATGCGAACATGTTACCTGCTGTATCAAACGTATAATCTGTCACAGGTACTGTTACAGAAGCGTTTGTCACGTCCTTACTTACTTGTTGCTTTTGTTCTGATGTTTTTTCTTCTTTTGCAACTTTCTTATCGCTCGTACATCCAGCAATTAGTACTAAAGTGGATGCAAGTGCAATAAATGACATCACTTTCCATGGCTTGTTTTGCATAATAATATCCCTTCAACATAATAATTTTATCTATCATTATAATAAAATAAAAAATAAATTGGATTAATAGCTAATAAACGACTAATTTTTAAACTAATCTAAAGAAAATCTTCATTTTAATTATGAAATATTCTTAATAAGCCTTTTTGGTATAACAGGCTCTTCTAACTTTTTGTTCTTAAAAGAAAGCTTTTGATCTATTCCAAAATATCGGTCTAAACTGAAAACATAACTACGTTGTATAAAAAATATAATTGCAAATGCGCTTGTATAAAGGGTCAGACTTATTAAATTCATATTTCCTGAAAGAATAAAATTCACATGCATAAAAAGACAAATGGAAACAGAAGGAATAATCAAAAATCCAACGATCAAACATATTCCCAAAATAATTTGCACAATAGGAATTGTATAATTGAAGAAAATAACATGATCTAATGCTATATGTTCAATGAAATACTTATAAAATTCTGGAACATTCGGTTTTTCTACTGCTGTTAATAAATACTGTTCGATAAAAACACCAGGTTCACTAAACCAGTGTTTTTCACTAATCTTCGTTACACCTGCTAATAGCCATCCTACACCAAAAAGAATACGCATTACAGTTACCAATAATTGCAAGACCACTTTATTAATTAATGTACTCATTATTATCACCTCCTACGAATCTATTAAGAATATTCCATAACGAAAATGATAATGATTATCATTTTCGTTTATGATTTTATACCTAAATGATAATCATTGTCAATCAAAATTGAGTGAAAATTAAAAAATATATGCTATAATGAAAAATTTAATAGTTTAAAATAGAGTAGTATACATATTAATTGTAAGAATAAGGAGAAAAAATGGATCGATTTAAAAACGTTTTAATTATTTCTTTTTTATTAGCAAATATTATCGGACTTTGTGTTTGGATTTTTTCTATATTGAAATAGAAAAATCCCTTTATTAACAGCCTCCTTGAAAAGTTAATTTCTTAATGGAGTAACCTTATTCCACTACCCTGAACCGTTATCTGAACAAGAAAAAAAGGCTGCCAAAAAGACAACCATATCTTGAACTCAAGCACCCGTTACCACTTGTCTCCAATGAATTGAGCGACGGGTTTCACTTATAATGTATTGATAATAAATATTCCCCTTTATATACTTCTTCTACTTTTTGTCATAACTTTGTCGTTGGAGAAAATTATTTAGCCAAAATTCTAGATTCCGACCCCCTAATAAGTGATGAAATACCTAAATCTTAAGCAGATTAAACTCCAATTCCTACTTTATAAGCATACGATTCTTTGAATAACTGTTCCCACTGTTCATATAGGCTTTTAGCTGTCTGATAATCATCGAAGTCCGCTTTTAAATCTTCCTGTAATTTCTCTTTTAAATTGCGGCATGATGCCTCCCATTCCTCTAAACTTTTTATATCAAAGAGTTTTGAAAACCTTGGTTTCATACTTTCCCAATTGGAATAAATGGTATTACACCATTCCAACAATTCTTCACGGTATTGTAGTTCTTCTTCCAAATCCAAACCCTTATCTGTTTCAACCTCAATTTCCTCTTGAAAAGCAGCCCTTTCCATTAATCCTTCGTGGAATGGTTGTTCCTCTTCCCATTCCAAACGTTGATCAGAATCGACTTCAATTTCTTCTTGATACGCATTCGTTTCTTTAAAAAGCTGTTCCCACTGTTCATAAAGACTTTTAGCTGTCAGATAGTCATCAAAGTCCACGTTTAAATCTGCTTGTAATTTCTCTTTTAATTGACGGCATGATCCTTCCCATTCCTCTAACCTTTCCATATCAAAGAGCTTGGTAACCTTTGGTTTCATACTTTCCCAATTAGAATAAATGGTATTACACCATTCCAACAAATCATCGCGGTATTGTTTTTGTTCTTCCATTTTGAAACATTCCCCTCACCAAGGTTATTTATTTTTTCTTATCCTGATTATAAGGACCACAAATTTATACTATGTTCCACGATTGTCCTAGGATTAGACATTCACCCATATGTAATAAAACGGAGAGGTTTCAAGACGCTATTTATCAGTTCTAAGTTTTTATTCATGATTATATTTTTTATTGGCAATCCAATAATTCGTTACCCAGAGTGTCAGCAAAATACAAGCAATTGTTAGTAGTACATTGACTATTTCGTTTAAATTTACCGAACCTGTGATTAGAGATTCCATTGCATGTTTACTCATGCTGGCTGGATTTACATAATCAATTGCTGGATTCAAACCGACGATAATTCTGCAACCCAAAAGGTAAACAATTGAAATTAGTGCGATAATACCTTGACTGTGAAAAATAGTACTAATCATCGTTGTAAAAGATACGATATAAAGAACCCATACAAGATAAAACATTAGTGCAGCAATCATGTCTAAAAATGGAACATCTTCGAAAAGATAATTTACGTAAAGAAAAGAAGAAAGGTATCCAATCGTTACACTAAAAGCTACTATCAAATAATTTGATACAATTTTTCCAGCGATATATGAAATAACAGTAACAGGTCGTGTTAAGATAAAGGCCAACATACCATTTGATTTATCTGTTTGAATTATCCCCATCATTGAGATAACAATAATCATAATCCCAAGCTGATCAAATTGGGACCCTAACGTGGTGGCTAGTACTTTTCCTCCTTCTTGAGCTGTCACACTCGAATCTATTGTAATGCCAGTCCCTCCACCTAACGATTCCAAAATGGATGGCAAGTAATAAGTTACAATTGGTTGAGTTATTCCTAAAAAGAGAAAGACAATCGGTAGCCAAATAACTTTAAAATCACGTACCATTTGAACAAATTCTTTTTTTGTTAGTACAGTAAAATTATTCATTTTTCACACCACCAATTTTAAAAATATTTCTTCTAAAGTATCATTATTGATTTCAAATTTTACGATGTCCACGTCGTGAGAGAGTGCATTCATCAGGAGCATATTTTTGTTTTTTTGGATGTTTTCAACTTTTATTTGGACTTTATTCCCTATGACCTCGACTTCCTTCACATAAGGTAATTTTTTTATCATGCCAATCCATTTTTGATCCTTCGATATGATTTCTAAATTTAATTTATTTTCGTTATTTCGGTTCAACAGTTCAGTGATTGTTGTATCTTCTATTTTTGTTCCATTTTTAATGATTACAAATCGTTCACATATTTCTTCTGCATCGCCTAATATATGGGTTGATAATAAAATAGTAGTATCTTTTTTTATTTCCTCGATCAGGTTTAACACTTCTCTTCGCCCAATTGGATCTAATGCAGATACTGGCTCATCCATGACAATAAGTGAAGGCTTATGTAATAGTGCTTGTGCGATACCAAGTCTCTGTTTCATTCCACCAGAAAATGTGCCGACTTTTGAGTTTTCTTCACCTTCTAGTCCGACTTTTGCCAAAATTTCAGGGATCCCGTTTGTTAATTCTTCTTTTAGCATTCCAGAAAGTTGCCCCATAAACGTAAGCGTTTCTTTCGCTGTCATCCAATGAAAAAAGTTAGGGTACTGTGGCAGGTAACCAATTTCCCTTTTCATTTTCGATATTTTTTTCCCATTCAACAAAACTTCACCAGAGTCTGAATTGATAATATCTGAAATCACTTTTATTAATGTGGACTTCCCTGCCCCATTCGGACCGATTAATCCGACACATTCTCCTGAATTCAGTTCCATCGAAAAATTATTGACAGCCATTTTTCCTTTAAATTTTTTCGTAACATTTTTGATTTCTAATTTCATATTCTCTCACTATCCTTTCTCCCTATGGTGAAGTACAGAATAGGTCCAAGTGTATTGGCAAATAGAATAATTAGCACCCATGGGAGCATATTTTTTCTTGTCTTTCTATGGCGGTATAAATCAATTAATGCAATTAAAATTAAGATCGTACTTACTACAATAACTGGCATTATTATTGGTAGAAAAGCCATAAAATCAAGATCCTTTAGGTCACCCAGACCATATTGCAGCTTCATTTCCATCGTTCCCTTCAATCTCATTCTCATTCTTAATAATGATAACTTAGTCGCAGGTGTGTTGCAATAGCTATTCTCATTATTTATAATGAGATTAAAATTAAACAATGAATAAGGTGAAATTGTGAGTAACAAAATTGAAGTGATAATGCATCCAGTAAGAATGAAAATTTGCCAAGCATTAATGAGAAATAAAGAAAATGGACTAACACCATTAGAAATGGTAAAAATCATTAAGGATGTGCCTCAATCAAGTCTATATAGGCATATACAAACCATGGTGGATTCCGGTGTCATCCACGTTATTAATGAAAAAAAGGTGAAATCTGTTTCCGAAAAATATTATGCTTTAAATGAAGAAGAGGCAAGAATTGACGTAGAGGAATGGAAAAAGGCTTCTAACGAGGAAAAATTAACCTATTTTTCCTATTATCAATTATTACTTATGACTCAATATCAAGATTATCTTAAGAAATTAGGAGAACAAAACTGCCAAGAGGACCTTGCTGCTTTTTCTGTAGTTGAATTAAAGATTGATGAGGAACACTTTATACAATTTCAAAACGAATTAAACGACTTATTGACTAAATACTACAATACTACGAGCAAGAAAACAGAGTCTCCGGTTCGAACAATTGCTTTTACTATTATTCCAGATGCTTAACAGACTTAATTTACCTCGATGGCTTGGAGTATTCTTCGAGCCATTATTTATGCAAAAAAAACCTTCTCCAATGTGGGAAGGTTTCAATTAGGAGTTGATCATTCAGCTTCTGTTAATCTAGAATACATTTGTTCTTTAACTAACTTGCTTCGTAAGTAGAAGAAGGAAATAGGGATATTGGTCTATCTAACCCCAAAAAACTTAGTACTTTACACTCGTTGACTAAAAAATCAGTTTAAACGATAATGATAATCGTTATCAATGATAATAATTATCAATTATTTAGGGGGTTTTATTATGTTTATTACATTTTTAAAGGAAAACCGTTTGGCCTCACTGCTACTTACTTTACTTCGGCTCTATCTTGGTTGGCAGTGGTTAAATGCTGGTTGGGGAAAAATCTCAAGTGGTAAATTTGATGCAAGCGGCTTTTTGTATGGAGCGGTAAAAAATATGTCTGGTGAACACCCTGCTGTTCAACCTTGGTGGGGAAATTTTTTAAAAGAGGTCGCATTACCATATGTCGATCTTTTTAATGTAATCGTTCCTTGGGGTGAATTTTTAGTAGGTCTCGGATTAATTTTAGGTATTTTCACCTCATTTTCTATACTAATGGGGATTACTATGAACTTTGCTTATATGTTCTCTGGAACAACCAGTACAAATCCACAAATGGTTTTACTAGGGATGTTTATTCTAGTTGCTGGACTAAATGCGGGAAAAATTGGTTTGGATCGATGGTCCATACCGTTTTTAAAAAGATTATTTTTAAAAAAGGCAGAGAAAGAACAATTTCCCCAAAGTGCTTAAAGGGAAGACAAAATCAGCAATATGCCTAAAAATACGAAAAACGTCTGCTTTATAAGCAAACGTTCTTTGGAGGTAAATCTTTATTAATTTGGATTGGGTGTAGTAATAATATATGTACAAGATATTAAAACTGAATAGGCAAGTGCTGAGCTAAATGAAAAAAAGTTCTCCAAAATCAGGCTTAACTCATTGGTTATTCAAATGAAAGGCTGCATAAGCTAGAGTGTAGCCAAAACCCATAACCAATCCATGGACCATACACCTTGGTGAGTTATCGTTTCAACCAAAAAAGCCCTTATAGGGCTTTTTTAGTTAAGAATAATTGTTTCTTCTTAGAAACAGATTACTGCTCCTACGATGATTAACAAGATAAACAATACAACAATTAAAGCAAAGCCGCCGCCATAGCCGACACCGCCGTAGCCACAACCACCAAAACCACCATAACCAAACATATTATAGCCCTCCTTTAGGATTATTCCTTACAATTTATGTTAAGAGCTTAAGAATGGGAAGGGCTTTTTCACTAGGTCTTTTACGAGACAACTACATTCCCTATGACGAAACCCGCCATATGTAGCGAATAGCTCATTTCTTTAATATCTTAATAAATAAAAAAAAACATTCGGCCATTTTTTGTCGAGTAGATATAGGACGTAAGCCGTTACTTTTGTCCAATGGTTGCATTTATTATAGTAATTGCTTTTAAAAGCGCTTTGATAAAGGTTTTTTAACCATTTTTTTAGGCAAATACACTAATTGGACCATGTGGAGGGTATTGAATGGCAGTAAAAAAGAAAGACAAGTTCTTTAATCATTTAAATAACATTTCTTTAAATTTAAAAGAAAGTGCGAACTACTTTGCTGACTACGAATTAAAAAATGTTAGTGATCTTAATACTTTTTCCGAAAAGATGAAAGAATTTGAATCAAACGGGGATGCCATGGTTCATGACCTGATTAGAGATCTAAATAATGCTTTTATCACTCCATTTGAGCGGGAAGATATTTTAGCTCTTTCCATCAGCATGGATGATATTTTGGACGGCTTATACCATACAGCTGCCCTATTTGAAATGTACTCTATTATTGAAATGGACGAATTCACGCTGAAATTTGTTGATGAGATCAAAAATTGTGCAACGGAAATTGATGCAGCGATTGAACTGCTTTCCTCTAAGAAATTGCTTCATATAAGAGAATACGCAATCAAAATTAAAGAAATGGAGTCGAATTGCGACCATATTCTGCGTGCATCCATTAAACATTTGTTTACCGCTGAAAAAGACCCAATCCGTATTATTAAATACAAACAAATCTATGAAGGCCTAGAAGAAATCGCCAACTGCTGTCAAGCAGTGGCGATTTCGTTTGATACAATCATTATGAAGAATGCGTAACACGCTTTATCCTCCAGAAGGTATTTTGTTCCTCCATATTGCACTTTATCCCCAAAAAAAAGCCTCAAACCTGAGGCTAATTTTTTTGTTACGATTTATTTTAAAGATAGTAAAGTCATTTGTTGACCCCTTTTTCCTTCGAGTGTTAGGGTCACTTTTTCCCCTTGATGTTCAAATAATTCATTTACCATGCTGCCTGATGCTTTGGCAGCATACGTGATCCCATTAGATGTGATAAACCGAAACGTTCCTTGAGGGTCCACCCCTCCTATATATGCTGCCACTTTGATTTGATTCGTAGCCGTTGCTGTTGTGGCAGGGATTTTGATTTCTTGGCCAATTTTCAACTTTGCTGAGTCTACGGTTGGATTTAGTTCTTGAATGGATGAGACAGAGATCGTAAGGGCTTTACTGATTTTTGTAAAATTATCACCGGGCTTAATCACATACACTGATGTACTTGGTTTTGTTGGTGCTGGCAGGTAAGTAGTTAAATAGGTTTCACTCACATACGCTGTTTTGCCTTTGAAATTAATCTGAGCCCATCCATTTATAGATGCTTCGACAGACACTCGATCGTTTAATCGTAACGTACCTATTTCAGCACTGCTCGTAGAGGCAGCTTCCCTCACTCTCAAGGAAGTGGCCGTTACATACATGGGTTTGGCTTGAGTGATAACTGGTTTCGTCGTTTCTTCTTGTACGGTAAGATAATTGGCACTCACAAAACAAACTCTTCCTTTGATCAGAATGCCAGCCCAGCCGTTTTCTATGAAGGAGACCTTCACTACATCCCCTTGTATATATTTTCCGATGACACGGCTTTCAGTCGTCGGGTGTGACCGAACATTTAGAGTGGTGGCGGTAACCGTTCTGTTATGTACTTTTGGTAAAAGAATTTTTTTACCGTTAATGGAAGTTCGGCCATTGGCCTCTACTATTTCTTGTACTGTTACTCCATGCGCTGCAGCAATCTCTTCGATTTTTTCACCGCTTTTTACCTGATATGTATATTCCTGAATAAAGGCTGCATTTGATGTGCTTGCAAAAAAGCTAAGGACGACGGTAAAAATACCCGTCACGACAAGTCTTTTTACTGGGCTAGTTTGTATCCATTGGTTCACCTGTGACACATATGTATTCCAATTGGCACGAATATCTTGTAGGAATCCTTTGACATCTAATACATTTCGAATATCAAAATAATGGACGCGTTGATCATATTCGCGTTTTTCCATCCTTGAAGTGAACTCTGGGACAGGTTTGGTTTGCTTGCTTTTTCCGTGGGTTTCTTTCCTGATTCGTGTCAATTCACCATTTTCAAATAATTCGTTCGTCATAATAACTTGTTCTCCTATTTCCTGTTTAGGGTCATTCATTTGTTGTCATTTAAGATAAATGGACGATTATGTATTTTTATTAAGGTAGCCGATCAAGTTTAACACTAAATGCGACCCATGACCATTTACCTCCCCTATGTATATTTCGACATTTTCCATCATTTTCTGTCCCAATTTTCGTTGGTCTTTCAGAAATATACGAAAATACTGCACACTGACTACATCACTATGACAAATTTTTCAAAGGCATTCCCCTATATATTTGCATACGTATATAAAGAAGGAGTGAAATACAGTGAATGCTCAAACAGAAAATAAAAAAGAATCCAAGGAAAATAGTAATTCTGACAAGGAGGAACTGATTTCACAACTTGAAAAACAAGTTTCCGTTGCTGTCTGGATTCAATTTATTGGTCAAATCATGGAGGCGTACTATTTATCTAAGATTATGTTGGTTGATGAGGAAATCCGATCGGATGCCAATGAAAGACAGATATTACTGGGAGCATGGATTCAAACCATGGGCCAATTTTTAGAAAGTATTGGTGTTACAAAACAAGTTTTAACGGATGAGGAATCGCTCACGTTGGAAGCTCAAGAAATCACCAATTTGGGAGATTGGTTACAATCCTTAGGGCTCGTATTAGAAGCAAACGCAGGTACGCAAATTATTCTGGAAGAAAAAAAGAAAGAATTGGAACCGACCAAGGAGTTCTTGCCATAACAGTTATTTATTTGTTGAAGTTTGAAGACTTAAATTGTTACATGGCTAAACAACTACATTGAAAAAAGGAATGGGTTGGAAATGAATCAATCGAGTATGCTCTTGTTTAATGAAAATGATAAAAGACGGATATTTCTGCGGCCTCATGCTTTTTATCACCATTTTTACTATGGGGGACCACATTTCGGCACCCCTTTCTGGGGAGGGTTTACGGGTGGAATGATGGGCGGCTACCATTTATCCCCATATGGTTACAGCTCCCCTTATTATGGATATGGTTATCCTGGCTATTATCCTTATTATTAGTTTAATGTCTTTTTTAACTGCCATGTGCAAGAAATTATAGTTGAAGATTGGGGTTGCGGCTGCAACTCCTTTTCTAATTCCACTAACGGCCGTTAGTTTATTAAGATATTTTCCATCTGTTTAATTGAGTGCCAGCTCATGTTATAATGAGTAACTTAGGATAATTACTACATTTACTTAGAATTGAACGGATGCTAAGAAAAGCCTCCGCCTAGCGATAAAATATGAGGTGTTAGAGAATGAATAAACGATGGACGATTGGTAAAATTAAAGAATTTGTTGAGAACCATTCGGAAAGCAAGTTGCTGACTACGGAATACCAAGGTTTTTCGCAAAAGTTACTATTTACATGTGCATGTGGCAACAACTTTGAAAAAACATTTACGAAATTTAAAAATAATGACCAACGTAAATGTGACGTGTGCCAACCTCCAAAAGCGACACGATAACGTATAGCGAATAAACGAAGTGCCAATTTCTATTAAAGAGAAGTTGGCACTTCGTTTATTTTATAGGGGGAATAAAAGTGGATTTCACGTATGGTGATTTGGCGAACTTCTATGTAAAAGAATGGGTTTTTATTGCACCTGTCAGTTGAAGAGGAAATAGTAATAATTTTAAGCTTTTTGGTAAATTTTAAAATAAAAACTGTTGAAATTGGGTGTTCCTATTGCGTGTTGTTCTGTGCCTAACTCTGGTACTTTGCTGCTGGAAATTTGGAGATATAAAAAATTGGAGAAAATATTACCCCACTATTTTATACCTAATTGTAAATAATTTATTATATAGCTTTTTTGTTAACGGAAAATATTTTCTATGGAAGTTGAAACCTGATTTTTTATTAAACCATACCTTTTCAGTATTAATTCAAACCTTCATTAATTTTCCATGTATTGTCATACTATTTTTGTCCTATTTACCTAAAAATCGGAAGAATCAAATAATGTATTTACTAATATCGGGAGTAATTCTTGTTTGTATCGAAGGTATAATGTTTATTGGTGGAAAAATCACCTATCATAACGGATGGAATTTCTGGTGGTCAATCGCCTTTAATTTCTTGTGGGTTATTATGTTGCGATTTCATTACCTTAAGCCGATTCCAGCTTGGTTGGTTTCTTTTTTATTTTCAGCTTTTTTTATCATTTATTTCCATATTCCGTTGCCTTAACACAATCTATTGTATTTCTGGTTCTGCAACAGTATCCATACTGAACCCATTTACAAAACAGATACTCAATTACACGATTACTCCTGGACAGGTGGCGAACGTTCCTCACAACTATAACTGGGACGAAGACCGCTTCGAATCTTGAAGGGGTCTTTGTATGTTTATATAGATGGGCTGGTCTAACTAATGATTAGTTAGATTTTTTTGCGATGGGCATACCCCTACTCAAGTTTACTGGTATAAGAGAGTGATAGTTTGGCAATAATGATGATAGTTCCATATTCGAGGGGGTTATGAGGGTGAAAGAGAATAGGTTGTTATTGTCAGAGTTTGCGAGTGAGGAAGGTTTTGAGCTTAACAGCTATCTTACCAGTTTATTTGAATATTTTTCTAGTTTGACTAAAAATGAAGGTACGAAGATCGAGCCAACCCCTTGATTTGTGAGGAGTGGCTTTTTTTGTGTGTTAATTTTACTGTGTTTGGGATTGAGAATGGGGTTTCAGGCATTTACTGGCAACCAGTGGATTCATTCCATGGTTTACTGTCGACTTTTTTCACTTTACTGTCCACTTTTGATTTTTACTGTCCACTTCTATCAACTTACTGTCCACGTTCCCCTATTTACTGTCCACTCCCTCCATTCAACCTCAAACTTTCCAAAAAGCCAGGCGAAAGACTGGCTCTGGTATCTTTTATTTCTACTTTTTCCATTGGCCAGCCTAATTTCAAGACTTAAAACCATTAAGTTACCTTTTTTTATTAAAACCCTGCCACCGCCTGAAATTTGGTGTCAGGCACCATGATAATTGGTTTGAGATGAATTGCGGTGCGATGGAGTTTTCGCAAACGTTTCCTATTCGGCGAGGGCGATTTTGGGTTCATTTTTCAAAAATGTGTTTTGGATTGAGGGTTGCCTTCCTCTTTGGGCGTGTTTTTGGGTATAATAGAGGAATATGGATTTTTTGGAGGGGGTTGTGGCTTTGGAGTCGACGCCTGCAAGTGAACGGATTGAGCTTTTTGGGGATCAGGTGCGGGAATTGCTGCACCCGACGGTGACGGAGGATGCGAAGCTGGTTCAGAAGGGTTTGATGTTGTACCGGCAAGGGCTGGTGAAGCAGTTACAGATTTGGAATGAGCAGATTACTGCGACCGTCCAGGATGTGACGCCTTGTTATGTGAAGTTGAATTTTGAGTTTTTGTCGCAGAGTGAGTGCTCGTGTCCGACTGAGGGGTTTTGCCGGCATCAGATGGCGGTGTTTTTGAGTGCTTATTCTCGGGTTGGCAGTGTGGCGGATTGGGTCGCTGAATGGCGGGAGCCGATGCGTGAGTCGAAGGCGGTTTCGGACTGGGGGCTGCAGACGGCGAAGGATTTGATTAAGGCGAATGGGGTGTCGAAGCCGGATTATGGGCGTTGGGTTCATTCGTTTGAGGTGAGTTTTGATACGCTGCTCGCGACGAAGAAGTATACGAGTCCGTATGTGATTCCGGAGTTGTTTGGGATTTATGAGCGCCGGATTCATGCGAGTGCGCCGGTTGAGCAGGAATGGCGCTTGCTGTATGAGTTGGTCGGGATTGTGGTTTCGTTTCGGAAGCTGGCTCGGCTGAGTGAGCAGCTCGGGCATGATGAGGATATGGTGAAGCGGGCTTATTTGCATTTGTTCCATAATTTGATGGATGATGCGGAGGAGCTCTCGATGAAGATTGGCGTGCAGTCGCTGCCGTTTGATTTTGATGAGTTTGTCGATAAGTTACGGGAGGATACGTTTGAGCTGTTGACGTGTACGCAGGGGTTGGCGTATGAGAGGATTTTCTTGTACCGGCTGTTGTGGATTCATTTTTTCAAGAAGAAGGCGTGGCGTGAGGAAGAGTTAGTGAAGATTCAGGCGCGGATGAAGGAGCTGCAGGATTGGGAGAGCCCTGCCCCGCTGCTGCTCGCTGGGATTCATTTGAATTTCTTGCTTGGGGATGATGAGGCGGCGTTGAAGTTGACGGGTCCATTTGGCGATGAGGAGATTGCACCTTATTTGGTGTATTGGATTGAGTATTTGTCGGGGCTGAAGGCGTGGAAGCGTGTTGGCCCGGTGATTGAGTTGTTTTTGCAAAAGGTGAAAGGTTATTTGGAGTGGCTCGGTGGTTATCATAGCTGTGCGACGTTTGTGCGGAATGCGCTGCGGGCGGTGGCGCCTTATTGTGCGGAGAGTGACCGGGTGGATTTGTATGAGCGGGCGATGCTTTCGACGCTGCCGTATAGTTTTGGGGATTACGAGTATGTGTTGTTTGAGCGCGGGCAGTATGATCGCTGGGGTGAGCTGCAGGCGTTTGTGGGCTTGGATTATTATGAGTTGCCGAAGGACCGATTGAAGCTTGTGGAGAAGGAGCGGCCTGAGGTGCTGCTGGCGATGCTGCATCAGACGGCGCAGCGTGAGATTGATCAGAAGAACCGGGCGAGTTACCGGATGGCGGTGCGGCATTTGAAGAAGCTGCGGACGCTGTATAAGAAGCTGAAACGGGTCGATGACTGGGAGTATTTCTTGGATACGTTGATGGAGCGGACGAAGCGGCTGCGGGCGTTTCATGAGGAGTGTAAGCGGAGTAAGTTGATTGAGGGTTGAGACAAAAGGTGCCGGTTGATACTAACGACGGGTTCCGTTTAGAGGTGCAAACAACCTATTACACATCTTGTATCTCCCCGAAAATCTCAAAGTAACTCACATAAATAAACACATAAGAAAACGCTGTTGAATCTGACTTCAACAGCGTTTTTCATTTAACTAAAGCTCATTCATTAGTTGAAGATTGGCATATTAAAAGAAAAAGACAGGAATGATGAACACAAATGGTGCAAGAGTTAGCAAGGAAATGAGCTAGACAAGACCAGCTGCTTTTTATATTAAATATTTGCTGCTTCTGTATAAAAGGCCAGGGAGTACCAAACATAATGAAGAAGGACGGATGGAAGGTGGATCCACATGAAAAGGAAAAAGAATCATTTTGAAAATAAAACAGCTATGGTCTGAAAATGGCTATTGGATCGGCTTTTTCTTGGGAATTAGCAAAACTAGTGGGCTCTGATCACCCCTATTTAGCACCGCTTTCTGTTGTTTTATGTTTGCAAACTACCATTGATCAGTCGATTCGATATTCTTTTCACCGTATTGTGGGAACTATTATTGGTATCATTTTAACTGCTTTTCTTGTGAGTCACTTAGACATGAATGGTTGGATATTGGGTCTAATAATGTTAGGCGCAACCTTCATTGCAAAGTGGTTAAGACTAGATGAAACGGTTTTACATCAAGTAGCCCTCACCATTGTATTAATCTTTACGTTTGAACGAAAATCAAAGGATTATGCCCTAGATCGGATAGTCGACACGATTATTGGAGCAGTAATCGCTGTATTGATTCACATGTTTTTATTCCCGCCAGACTTTACAAAGAAAGCAGCTACATCTTTTGAAAAATTAACTCGTCAGCTGTCTGAAATACTTTTAGAACTCTCCCATTGGATCCAATTAGAATGGGGAAGTGAAAAAGCAAAAGTGATGGAGAACAAAATAAATCTTTTTTCACAGGAGTTACATAATACAAAGGATGCGTTAAATATGGCATCCAAAAGCTTAAAATTCAATCCTTTTAGCAAAAAACATAAATCTATTCTTTCTATGTATCGAATGGAAATCAAAAAGATGAACAAAGGCTACCAGTATGTTTCAACTATAGTTGGGACCCTAAAAGAATGGGAAAAGGAGGGGCAGCCATCTTCATATGATCAAATGGAAGTTGGAAATCATTTAAAAACTTTAAGTGAGTTCTTTGAAAATCTGGAAGTTCTACACCAGAACGAATTAAAAAAGGAGAAAGAAACCGATCTTCAGGGGTTACTGGACTTGCTTCCTTCAAAAATGCTGTTGAACTCACAACCCAGTTATAAGCTGTATAGGGATTCTTTCTATTTAGAAACAAAGAAATTATTAAAAAGTTTATTTTAAAGAATTTTGCGCTTAAATCTTATAGAGATTTACCTTTTTGACCCCCGAATCGAACCCGTTAGGTTATACCGGCACCTTTTGTTTTTTACTAGGGCGGTTGCAAATTTAATAGCGGATGTTACTGTTGAAGCAGGCTAAGAAACAATAACGAATGTATGTTTTGGGCTATGGACTGATAGGTGATCTCGAATTCTGCATGGTCCCCTTCTGCATGGCTGACGGGAATGCTAATTCCGAGGGAGTCGCTGGTGAAATAGCTAAATGTGTCGGACTGATTTTCGGTACCGATATTGTCGAGTGAATCGGCGTTTGTGAGCATGTTTAGTAGGTCGCTTGGGTGTATGCTGCTAAGGATGCCTTGGTGTTCAGGCTTCATGGATTTGGCGTTTTGCTTGAGATTATCTACAAAGTTTTCATCGATATTGATCATGTCTTTTAATTTTAGAATCGTTCCCGTTTCGATGTCGATATTGGTTGTATAGTAATGATTATTGGGATGGGCTGCACCGTTCATGTACCCCACGCCTGTGTATTGAATGCTCAGCAGGCTGGGACTTTTGGATTTGATTTCATAATTGATTTCGAGGGTTAGGTCTTGAAGATCGGGCAGGTAGTAGTTTAGTACTTTGATGGCTTCTTTTTTTATAAGTTGATTAATGGTTTTCTCCTTTTGATGATCGCTTGATTTCGTGAGTTGGGGATAGTTTATTTTGATGTTGTTTTCTGTGTAGTTTGTTTTTGTTATTTCGTAGGGATTACTGGATGGACTTGGATTGTTAGGGCTGCTATTGTTGTCGGGTTGTTCGGCGGGTTTTACGCCGGGGTTGGTGTCAGGGTGTTCATCGGCATCGGGCTTGGGTTCGGGCTTATCGGCGGGTTTTTCAGCGGGTTTATCGTTTGGATTTTCAGTTGCTGGTTCCGGTTGTGGGTCACCACTCGTTTTCGGATTATTCCCTTGGCTGCATGAGGTTAACAACAAGAGTAAAAATATTAATAGCATTATAATTAGATTCTTCTTTCCCATATACGATCTCCTCGTTTTATGTCCTTAAAAGATACAATAAAAAATCATAGCTGAAGCTTCCATTGGTGGGTCCAGATGAAACTTGATTTCGCCATCAATTATATGCCGATTTATTCGTTTTATGATCCGACTAGGGCTTTCCTTTCTCAGGTCATTGTCTTTCCGATTATGGAGAATCAGCACTTATTAATGGCTGGATCTCTTGCCCGGGACTACTTTTTAGTTACCTTTTTTAACAATAAACCACGTACGAATATACTACTTACGGAAGAACTTCAAGCCTCGCCCTCCTCTAACCACACTTTTTTGGGTATAATAGAGGATATGGATTTTTATGGAGTAATTTAGATTTCATTTATGAGATTTTTTGGAGTTAATTTTGATGTATTTTAGTGTAATTTTTGGTGTTATTTATGGTGTCATTTTTGGTGTTATTTATGGTGTCAGGCACCGCTCGTGGACACTTTAGTTATTTTGTCCATACGGAGCGGACATTTAGTTAGGATTAGCTAGGTTGACTGGTATTGTGGCTTGTTTATTTTTAGGGGAAATTTGTTTTGTGCTATTTTGGATGGGTTTTGTGCCATTTTAATAAGGTTTTGTGCCATTTCAGGGGGCTTTTGTGCCATTTTTAAGGGGTTTTGTGCAATTAGACATTTTCTGGAAATTTACAACTAGTAAATAGCTTTGATGTTTGTGAAATTATGCATTTTTTGGAGATTTCCATCTAACTTTGTTCTCTCCCCCAATAAAGGAGTTTTGGATCGATGCTTAAAACAAGGTTTATGAAATTGCTGACAACTAAATTAGGGGAAGGTCGCTTTCTTCTTACTGCGGAGGATGAACGGGGTCATGTGATGAGCCCGTCTAGATGGAAGAATCTCGTTTTCAGCAGTCATGAGGAAAGCTTCTTTGGTACGCTCCTTGAGACAGAGACGGTGAACGACGTCGAGGGTGTGGTGGTGAGCGGCTGGCATCTGGTTTCACTTTTTGCCAAGGAGTCGTTTAATCGCTATATCGAATGGGATTGGAATGAGCAATCTGAGATTTGTCTGGCGGCCGCCCATTCGCTGTATGAAGGCATCGTCGAGAAGGATTGGCTGCCGGACTTTTCGGTCTGGGAGCACGGGGATTTCCGTTGGAAGCTTCCTGAACGCGTGAAGGATGAGTTTGACCCGTCGTTTTGGGAACAAAGGATTGAGGAGCCCGAGCCAGCCGTCGATGAACTGATAGGCCATGAACTTGGGACGACCAAAAACTATATCTCAGCTTTGTACAACGATGCCCTCGACGGCTATTTGACGCGGAATTCAGCGATGAAGGAGTTATTCGGGCCGAAGCTTGATTTGCTCCGGAAGCAAAATATTTCCGGCGGCGAGCTCGCTCGCTATTTTGATGAAGAAAGCTGGCTGGAATGGGTCGGAATTAAGGAAAGCGACACACCGTTTACGATTGGGCTGCGCTTAGATGAGCCGGTTGATGGCGAAGGTGCGTGGAGTCTGGATTTATTTATACGAGGAAAGAAAAATGTCGATGAGGTTTATGATGTGGATGGGACCACCAAGATCCCAGCGAAGTGGCGTCCATTTTTAGAAAAAGTTGACCGCGAGCGGGAGCGCTGGGTGCGATTGATTCCGTGGTTGGGTGAAGACGGCTATTTCAAAACGCATCTGAGCGAGGAAGAAGCATGGATGTTTTTGACGGAGGCGAGTGAGACGCTGGTGGCATTGGATGTCGAAATCCTCCTCCCTTCCTGGTGGCAGGCGATGAAAAATGCCAACCTAAAAGTGAAGGCATCGCTGAAGGGTGGCTCAAGTCACCGGCCGTCATTCGTCGGGCTTCAGGCTATGCTCGATTTTAACTGGCGCTTTTCGATGAATGGTGTCGACTTGTCCGAAGATGAGTTTGGGAAACTTGTCGAGGAAAAAAGACGGCTTGTCTTCATTCGCGGCCGTTGGGTGAAGCTTGACCCGCAGTTCATTCGACAAATACAAGATATGATGAAACGTGCTGAAAAAGAAGGCCTGCATGTCCGCGATTTGTTGGAACAGGAATTGATGGAGTCGGATACTGCTGAAGATGAACTGGACAATCCAAAGGCGTTTGCGAAAATTCAAATTGAGTTGAACCGCCAATGGAAGCAAATGATCAAACAGCTAGCGGAAGTCCACGAAATTCCGCTCGAAGACGTGCCTTCTGGGTTGCAAGGTGAGCTTCGTCCTTACCAGCAGCTCGGCATGAGTTGGCTCTGGTTCTTGCGCCAGTACGGATTTGGCGCCTGCCTCGCCGATGACATGGGTCTCGGTAAAACCGTCCAGCTGATCTCTTACCTTTTGAAGGTGAAAGATGTGGTCGGGGATGAATTGGCTGTGGTGCCTGACACCCAAACTGAGACGAAAAAACGCCGCAAAAAGGATGATGAGGCGGCTACAGTTAAGGTTCCGACGAAGGCTGCGCTGATTATTTGTCCGACTTCTGTACTCGGAAACTGGCAGAAGGAGCTGGAGCGCTTTGCACCGGAGATGAAGGTGTATTTGCATTACGGGTCCAACCGCCTGAAAGAAGAAGCTTTTGCGGAGAAGGCAAAAGACGCCGATATTGTTTTGACTTCGTATGGCTTGAGCCACATCGATTTGGCGGAGTTTGAGTCGCTGATTTGGAGTTCGATTGCGATTGATGAGGCGCAAAACATTAAGAATGCCCAGACAAAACAGTCAAAGGCAGTTCGCAGGCTGCGTGGACGTCATCACATCGCGCTGACAGGAACACCGATGGAAAACCGCTTATCGGAGCTGTGGTCGATCTTTGATTTTACCAATCATGGCTATCTTGGCAGCTTGGGGCAATTCCAGAAAAAGTTCGTGATTCCGATTGAAAAAGATGAGAAGAAAGACAAGGTTCAGCAGCTGCAAGCGTTGATCCGGCCATTCTTGCTGCGTCGCACGAAAAAGGATGAAGAGGTTGCCCTTAACCTCCCTGACAAGCTGGAGCAAAAGGAATATTGCCCGCTCACCGCTGAGCAGGCGTCGTTGTACGAACAGCTCATCCATGATACGTTTGCGGAAATTGAAAAGCTGTCAGGCTTTGAGCGCAAGGGGTTAATTTTACAAATGTTAAGTAGATTGAAGCAGTTGTGCAACCACCCTGCCCTCTATCTGAAGGAAAAGTCGGCTGGGCGCGAGCTGCTGGAACGCTCGAATAAGCTAGAGAAACTTGTCGAATTGATTGACGCAGTTTTGGAACAGGGCGAAAGCTGTCTGATCTTCACCCAATATATCGAAATGGGCGAAATGATTCGGAGTACATTGAAGAAGAAGTTTGGCATTGAGGTGCCGTTCTTGAACGGAAGTGTTCCGAAAGTGAAGCGTGACGAGATGATTGAGCGATTCCAGAATCAGGAGTTTCCGGTGTTCCTGCTGTCGTTGAAAGCAGGCGGAACTGGGCTGAACCTGACGGCGGCCAATCACGTCATCCACTACGACCGCTGGTGGAATCCAGCTGTGGAGAACCAGGCCACCGACCGTGCCTACCGGATCGGTCAATCGCGCTTCGTTCATGTGCACAAGATGATCTGCACGGGTACCCTCGAGGAGAAAATCGATGCGATGCTAGAGAAGAAGCAATTCTTGAATGACCAGATTATCCAAAGTGAGAACTGGATCACCGAGTTATCGACGGATGAGCTGAAAGACTTGGTTTATCTGGGGTAACGTGGTTTTTCGTGTAATGATAGTGCCTGTGATGGTAATGGTGTCAGGCACCATCGTGTAGACCTAAAAAACATACAATGAAAAAATGCTCAGAGATTTCCACTCTGAGCGTTTTTTCATTGTTGCACTTATAGTCCCCCGTTTGTAGATAGGCTCCTCTTTTTGGAGGAATATTCCTAAATTGGAATTTGCAATTAATAAATTTCTTGTGTAATGGGAGGAAAAAGCTAAATACAACAAAATACAACGGTATTGAAAAGAAAAAGCTCCAGCCGTGTGGCTTGATATAACCCACTTTTCGCATTCCCCATTCCACTAGAGTAGCAATTATGGTAAATATAATGACTAGTATCCATTTATTTGTTTTCTTAAAATAGTTTAAAAAAATAACGGAAAGAGATGAAGGAATTAAGCTGTAACTTATAAACTCTCCTATTCCCGTGATATTTGGGTTACCAAAATCAACAAGGTCGAACATTTTTGCAAATAAGGAATCACCAATCCAAGCAAAATAACCAATTACTCCAAATGTAATATAAAGATCTCTCCAACCGATCTCTTTTTTAGGCATAAAAAGAGCATATAAAAACAATAGCAAGCCTACACTGATCGGCAGCCAATTTCCTTGTGCATGTAAATCTAAATTCTTACTCAATGAACTCAAACTAATCACCTCTTATTTACTCTCTCCAATTTTATTATGATTATTTCAAGCTTTGCCCTACGGATGGACTAGTCATTTAATTTAAGATTTGTAGATTATTACATCGAATTGATTTAAGCCGCCAAAAAGTCATTCTCGATAGAATGACTTTTTACTGCTTTATACAAATTGATCTGTCTGATTGTTAAACTCTTGCACTCGTTAGTTCAACAAGCAATTGCTCGACTTTTATCATCTAAAAGGTTTAAGTCCAAAGAAATTCATACCTTTTTCTGAATTAGTAAATAATACGGAAGACGTGATAAAATGGAAAATGAAAATTTAAAACTTACAGCTTCCGAAATAGGAACACTATGGGGGGAGTATGTAAACGGAACAATGACCGATATAGTAAATTGATATATGTTTTCCATTATTGAAGACGAATCAATAAAAAAGTTTTTTTAATAGCCATCGAAATCTTCGAAAAGCAAAAGAAGCAGCTTGTTTCCTTCATTGAGAAAGATGGATTTCCAGTTCCAATTGGATTTACTGAGTCCGACCTTAATAAAAGTGCAGAGAGATTGTTTTCTGACACCTTCTGTTTGAATTATTTACATATTATGACTTTACACGGTTTGTTGGGACATACAACCGCTTTAAGTGTTTCTGTCAGAAAGGACCTACGTGATTTTTACAATTCATGTGATAATGATGCAAAAAATATGTACGATTTAACCATTGAGTTATTGCTTGAAAAAGGAAAATTCCAAAGAGACCCCTATTTCTATCCTAACGAGAGCCCTGAATTTATTTCTACCAAAGATTTTACTGATGGATTCTTCGGAAAAGGGAGACTTTTATCTGCTACAGAAATAATCAGTATATCTCTTAACATTAAAAAGAGCATTATGGCAAAAGCTCTTTCAATTGGATTCAGTCAAGTCACTGAATCCAAAGAAGTAAGAAAGTTTTTTGAGGAATCTGAAAAAAGGGCTGATGAAAACATACAAGCCCTTACAAAAATTATGCACAAGGATAATTTGCCAGTTCCAATGTCGTGGACTGTATATAAGGTCAGTTTAGTGCAATAAGAAAAAGCCGCCAAGTAGGCAGCTGGATCTTCGAATCTTGCACCCGTTAGTTTTCCAAGTATCTGTTCTTCTATAATAAAGCATCTTCGTACTTTGAATTAATGATTATTTTTCATTCCTATAATCAGAGTTTCTATTTGTTCTTGTGAAAGTTGCTCACGATCAATCTCAACATCTTTGCCGCAACCAATCAAAACTAGATCATCATGATTTGATAAAGGTTTTCTTCCTCTGGGTACAGATTCTGTGTATTTTTCCCACACACCATTAATCTTAGCGAGTGATACATCACCTCTTTTCATCATCAAACCACCTATACTTTTCGGCATCATCAAACCTCTTATAAATTGTTTTTTTGAGAAATAAAAATCTTCTTCCATTTATTCATCTCCTTAATATAGTATATGTAAATTACGTCATAAACCATTTATGAATTTTCATCGTTATTGTTTAACTAACCTGCTCCGTTAGTACAATAAGAAGAGCCACCAAAAAGAGAGCTGGATCTTCAAATAAAAGTAACGCGCTTAGTCCCTCCTTTTTGTCCCCTCAATGAGACAAACTTCTCTTATTTTTCTGTATAATTTTGCTATTTCGCCTATTTTGTAACCGCTTTTATGTGAATTGATTCACATGTATAATAGGTTTATAAGGAATCCAATAACCCATTCCAGGGAGGAATCATGATGCTTACTGATTTTTTGTTTGAACTCAAAAACTGGTTGCTTGGCGAGCCAATGGATGAAATCCACGAATTCGAACGATTAGAATCAAAACATACCAGGGTTCACCACGATGAATATATTTCCGAAATTATCCGGGTCCATTAATCCATTTTATACGTCAAAGAAGCCTTCAACTTAGAGGGCTTCTTTTTTTCGAATGAGACGAAAGAAATTCAACTAGCATAGCCTCAAAAAAAGAATGCAAACTAAAATCGTGGGTGCCGATAACATATTGGTTGGCATCCTTGAAGGAATAACTAATGGGTGGTGAAAAAATGGCTAAAAATAAGAATAACCAATTTAGAAAACATAATACGGCTCTGCCAAAAGCCGATTTAGAATTTGCGGAAGAACGAGGAAATGGCTTTGAAAAAGTCGCATTAAAAGCCCAAAAAAGTCATAATAAGTAAACAAAAACGGGACAGTTAACCTGTCCCTTTTGTTGTTCTAGTGGGAGGTTTCTGTTATGTGAAAGTATTGGAAAATTAAAGAGATTGGAAAATCCTAACGGGTTGCTTTGGTTTTCCTATAAATCTTCCGTTAACCCTTTCTTCAACTATCCTGCTTAAAGTTTGTCGAAAAAGCAAAGGGATCGCCGCAGCACTTCCCAATCTTCAACTCTTGAAACTGTTAGTTGAACAATTTCGGGTTCATGTTTTCTTAAAAAGTTTATTTTCGAGGAAGAATAATCCTTACCTTACAGGAAATTCTAAGATTTAATTAGGAAAAATAAGGGGAATGTAAAATGGATATACCAAAATTAACTCCAGCAGAAATGACAAATTTATGGAATTCATATTTAATTAACACAATGACACAATGGGTTACAAGATATTTTATAGCGAATTGTCAGGATGAAGATTTACGTCCTATCCTTGAGTATGCGGAAGAGATGGCAATAACAGAAGTCCAAAAGTCTAGAACTTTCCTAGAAGAGGCAAATCATCCACTCCCTCAAAAGTTTGATGCTGAAGATGTGGATGTTAATGCTCCTGCTCTCTTCACAGACAAGTTTGTCCTCATTCTTAAAGGTGTGTTGTGTCAAGAGTCACTAGGTGTTTATTCACTTTCATTAAGCACTTCAACACGGACTGATATTCGTCAATTTTATGAAGATTGCCTAAAAAATGCTTCACAACTATTTAATAGGTTGGCTGACCTTATGATAAAAAAAGGGTTACACCATCCGGAAATACATATCCCTACTCCAGAACTTGTTGAAAAAGTTAGTAAGCAGAACTTTTTGGCTGGTTGGTTCACTGAACGTCGTCCACTAACATCTTATGAAATCTCTCAATTAGTAGCCAACATTCGAATTAATGAAGTAACAAAAGAGTTTATGAGAGGTTTTGCTCAAGTCACTCGGTCAAACGAATTTAAAAATCACTTTCACCGTGGAGCAGAGATAAGGCAAAAACATATCGAAATATTCCAATCAATTCTTCTTGCTAATGAATTACCTCATCTACCTACGTGGGAAAGTGAGGTTACTGACACAACCGTTCCTCCTTTTTCCGATAGACTAATGTTGTTTAAAATGACATTGCTAACAGGAGCAACGGCAGGACATTATGGAGTTTCACTTTCAAGTGTCCTAAGAAAAGATATTGGAGCTCTCTATACACGTTTAATGGCAGAGGAATTACTATATGGTGAAGATTGTGTCAACTTAATGATTGAGCATGAATTTTTGGACCAACTTCCAATGGCAAAGGAACGGAAATAAGGTCTTTTATTTGGAGATTAATAATGGAAATTATAAAACAATATATTTTAAAGTGTCATCTTTTCAAGATGACACTTGAATTGTTTAACAGATAACGACCTACTTCCACTTTTAGAAATAACTTCTGTAATAATATAACATTACTCCAAGGGTAATGATGGTATAAGCCAGGGAGGTTAGGAAAACAACATTTGGTGAAAACTCATACTTTTGTTGGTCAACTTTGACCCCAGTGGTGCCTTGAACTGTCATATCTAAATATCTTGAAGTGTGCCCGCCTTTTGAAGTAAAGAACCAAATGATTACGGTGAAAGCTAATCCAATAAAGAATGAATAATCAATGAATTTTGTATGGGTATAATACGTTATGCCAAAACTCAATCCTGTTAAAACTAAAAACGTAATCCCGATGGTCATTAGTCTTTTCATTATTATTAACTCCCCTTTTAAAATAGTTATCTCTATATACGGATTTACCGCAAAAGGGTTCCAATTATTGGGTTTTTAATATTAGCTCTTTGTTCACAGAGGTACAGAACCATTTACCAGGCTTAACCAAAAAGAAGGACCCAATATGGTCCCCGTGATTACTCTTTTATCCCCAGCACACGAATCCGCTTATAATCCGCGATCCACTCGCCGTTGCGGAATAAAACTTCTCTTAAGTTCTCTTCCACTCTTGTGATGATTAACTCTTTGGTTTCGCTTGTCACGCCTTCGAACATGCTTGTTGCGAACATCTCGATCCAGTTTCTTAAGCCTTGCTCTCCAAATAAAGGGGTCGGCCGATCAAAATGTTGGGCGTGGGTGACCCGAAATCCTACTTGTTCCATTATGGATGTGTATTCGGCAATGCTTGGGTAGTACCAAGGGAACTGCTCTGATTTATACGCGGTTCCGTGTTCGCCTAATTGGTTAATGATTGCATTGGTTATTTTCTGGACGTTGTCTTTCCCGCCGAATTCAGCGACAAATCTGCCCTCAGGTTTTAAGGCATTATAGATGGACTGTAGAGCCTGTTTTGGAGTTTTAATCCAATGAAGTGTAGCATTAGAGAAAACTGCATCAAACTCGTTGGTGTACCCCATGTTCACAGCGTCCTGTACCTTGAAGGTGAGACCCGGGTACTTTTTTTGGGCCTGCTGGATCATGTTTTCGGATTTATCAATCCCAATAATATCGACGCCTAGTTGATTCAGTTGGTTGGCTAGATCCCCTGTTCCGCAGCCAAGATCAAGAATCTTTTCACCTGACTGCGGTGCTAGCCATTGGACCAAATCCCCTCCAAATTGAGAAACAAAAGAATGCTTCGTATCATATAAACTAGCATTCCAACTATCTTCCTTCACTCTACTAGCCATTTTTTATCACAACCCCTTTTTAGATACTCTATTTAATAATTATAGCAAAGGGATGTGGAAAATACCTGTTTGATGTCCCCCACAGGAGGACATGTGTCCATGGACGGTGCCTGACACCATTATTGTGACACCATTATTGTTTCTCGGCGGTTTTACTAATGAGAGACATGAGGATGCGCACGATTAAAAAGGTGGATGCGATGGATGCAAAGCTATGTAGTGAGGTCCAGGATTTTTTATATTTGATTAATTTTGTGTTTTTTTCGAGCCAAGATTCAACTAGTGTCGATGGTAGTGTAAATAATAGGCACTTGGCTAGAATTCCTATAACACCTGAATTTCTAGTTACTTGATTGAAATAAATGCAGCTGATTGGGAAAATGAGATAGCTAAATAAAACACTTATGTCAAAGCTTTTTGATAAGTTAACAGGGTATTTTAAATATCCTCTTTTTACTAATAAATTATCGAGAATGGTGGCAATATAGCTCTTCATTAAGAAAATAATCAGCCAGTCCTTTATAGGTGGCTTTCGAATTAAGTTCATAAAGGTACCAATTCCAGAAACAAATAAAAACCTTAAGATGTTTTTTTCAAGCTGATTTCGCATTTTCTTCACCCCTCAAGCATGTCGCCTTAGTTTATCCAATAAAGTTGAAAAAAAAAGTACTGAATTTATTATTGTTGCTTTATGCTCTTTCCATTTACCGCTGGAGCGGATTTTTGCTTTGGATGGTAAATGAGACGGCTCTCCATTTACCGCCAGTGCAGCTTTCGCTTTGACACGGTAAATGCAAGCATAGAAATAAGGCCAATCTCAGTAGCGAGATTGACCTGTCCACACCTGGCGGACGAATAGGTGCATTTGTCCACGAACGGTGCCTGACACCAATGATGGATGACATAAAAGATGGAACACCAATGATGGCACTAAAGATGGAACCAAAGGTAATTTAAAAGTCAAAGTTGTCGGGGTCTGGGCCGACGCGATGGTTTTGGTTTAGGTTGTTGATTTGGTGCATGTCTTCTTGTGTTAGCTCAAAGTCGAATACTTGTGAGTTTTCGATGATTCGGTGTTCTTTTGTTGATTTTGGGATGGTAACGATGCCGTTTTGCAGATCCCAGCGCAGGATGATTTGGGCGACTGATTTCTTGTATTTTGCGGCGATTGCTGCCAATCCTTCATTGTCTAACAATTGGCCTTGCATTAATGGCGACCAGGCTTCCATCTGAATTCCCTGTTCACGGCAGAATGCATGGACTTCATTTTGGGTTAAGCGCGGATGGTATTCGACTTGGTTTACCATTGGCTTAATTTCTGCATCTTTCATCAGGTCTACAAGGTGGTGCACTTGGAAATTGCTTACCCCAATTGCACGTACACGCCCTTCTTTATAAAGCGTTTCTAATGCTCGCCACGCCTCCTTGTATTTCCCAGCCACAGGCCAATGAATCAGATAGAGGTCCAGGTACTCTAAACCTAGTTTATCTAGGATTGTTTGATACGCTGCTAATGTGGATTCGTAGCCGAGGTCAGCATTCCAAACCTTGGATGTGACAAATAAATCTTCTCTAGCGATGCCTGATTCCTTAATCCCTTGTCCGACACCCTCTTCGTTTTCATAGATTGCCGCTGTATCAATGCTGCGGTAGCCATGTTGGATCGCCGTTTTCACCGCGTTCACGAGCTCCGGTCCTTCCTCTACTTTAAAAACGCCAAGGCCGAACCAAGGCATTTTTACTCCATTATTTAATGTAGTTGTACTTTGTAAGTTGTTATTCATTGATATAGCCTCCATTTTTTTTAAATTGAATTACGCAGCTGTCCTCCTCAGGGGGACAGTTGTGTTTTAATGGTGCCTGACACCACTGCTGTTGCAGTTGTTTGATCTCTCCGTTCCAATGCTCGGCTCCATCCTGTTAGGATGGCGGCTGCGAGGACCATTAAGGCTCCGATCCATGTGGTGTGGATGAGGCCAAGTGTGTCTGTGATGGTGCCGCCTAGGTAGGAACCGATGGCGATTCCGGCGTTGAAGGCGGCGATGTTGATGGCTGATGCGACATCGACGGCACTCGGGACGTAGCGCTCTGCAAGGATGACGACGTATACTTGCAGTCCTGGTACGTTCATAAAGGCGAGTAAGCCCATAAAAATAATCGTGATGAGGCCAGCGATTTTGAATTGTGCGGTGAACATCAAGACGAACAGGACCACGGCCTGGACGATAAACATATAAAATAGGGATCCAATCGGATTGCGGTTCGAGAGCTTTCCGCCCACCATGTTGCCAATCGCGATCGCCAATCCGTAGGCGAGTAAAATTATTGCAATCGAGCCTTCTTTAAAGCCGGTTATTTCCTGTAATAATGGTGACAAATAAGTAAAGACAACAAATGTGCCGCCATACCCCAGTGCCGTGATTGTGAATAGAAGTAAGAGCCGGCCATTGGTCAGGAGCTTGAACTGGTCTCGAACGCTCGTCTGGGTTCCTTTTTTCAAAAAAGAAGGAATGAGAATCCAGTTGGCGATGAAGCCGATGATGCCCACGGCGATGATGATGACGAAGGCTAGTCTCCAGCCATATTGTTGGCCAATGAATGTTCCGAATGGAACGCCTGTGACGGTGGCGACGGTGAGGCCGGAGAACATGATGGATATGGCGCTGGCGCGGCGGTTGGCCGGGACGAGGTCGGCGGCGATGGTTGAGCCGATCGACATGAAGACGCCGTGCGACAGTGCGGAAATCACGCGAGCGACAAGTAGGACGCTGATGCTTGTTGCGCTTGCGGCGATGCTGTTACCGATGATGAAGACGATCATGATCCATAGTAATAAGGTTTTGCGAGACATGCGCGATGTCAGAGATGTTAGGACTGGCGCTCCGAATGTGACCCCGAGGGCGTATAGGGAGACGGTTAGTCCGGCCGTTGTGACGGGAATGTCTAAATCGTTGGCGATGAGTGGCAGCAGGCCGACGCTGATAAATTCGGTGGTTCCGATCGCGAAGGCGCTGACGGCTAGGGCCAGTAGTGCGAATGTGCTTTGTTGTTTATTTAAAGGCATGAATTTTCCTCCTCATTTGTGTAGGTTTATTTAAAAGGGTATGATTGTTTTCATCCGGCAAATGTTATTATGGGATATATGAGGAATATTAGGAAGTACGCACTTTTAAGTGATATAGATACCTTTTGGTGCGGTAGGTACTTTTCGGTGCCTGTCTGAATGAGGAGGAAGATGTGTGATGGAGAAGAAGAAATACAATATATCGGTGGAAGCGACGCTTGAGGTGATTGGGGGGAAATGGAAGTGTGTAATTCTCTGCCATTTGACGCATGGGAAAAAGCGGACGAGTGAATTGAAGCGGTTGATGCCGAATATTACGCAGAAAATGCTGACGCAGCAGCTGCGGGAGTTGGAGGAGGATGGCGTGATTAATCGGATTATTTATAATCAGATTCCGCCGAAGGTTGAGTATGAGCTGAGTGAGTATGGCCAGAGCTTGGAGGGGATTCTGAATTCGCTTTGTACATGGGGCGAGAATCATATTACGAGGGTTTACGGGGATAAGTTTTCTGTCCTGGAGGAAAATGTATTGAATGATCATCTGAAATAGATGGTTTTTATTGGTGTCAGGCACCATTTGTGATGTGAGTCTAGTGCCCATGATGTTTTTGGTGTCAGGCACCATTTGTGATCTACGTCCACTGCCAATAGTGTTTTCCAGTGTCAGGCACCGTTTGTGTTGCTCACCTTTTGCCCCATAATTCTTGACACTGGCCCCCGAGGGATTGTTTACCAGTTTCGTAACGATATAGAATGAAAGGAGCGTTAGTGATAATAAAATTAATAGAGTCACTTTTTTCATTTTACGCTCCTTTTTTATAGGGATTTTTTACACTTATGCCTGCTTTTTATGATTGTATAAATGGCCTGTCTTTTAGATGGTCGGTATGCTCCATCATGTGAACGTAAAACAGGTCGTAACGGACCCAGCGGAGCGGGAATTTAAACGCAAGTTCGTTTTTCTTGTCGTAGACGAGAACGTGCTTTTTGTTGTATTCTACCTTTTTGATTTCGTGCATTCCGATCGCATGCTGTTTAGAACCGTCCTTCATCACTAGCTGCTGGCCTACGACCTGGATGGCTCTTTTCTTATTTTTTGTCAGTTCATATAGACAGAGCGCGCCGCCGATCACGGTTAGTGCAATTAAGAAAGGAATCGAGTCTTCTGAAAATCCTCCGACCGCCTCTCTAATCCAGTTAACCACCGCGAGGCTGAGGAAGAACCAGGCACCTTTGCTGAGCCGTGGCGAACTTTCAAAATAGACACTGATTTCATGTTCTTGCTTTTCCTCTTCTCTTTTTTTGAAAAAAGCGGCTTTGTGTTCTTCGATGCTGGCTGAATCCCATTCGACAAAATCAGTGTAGGTGCCGTCCCATATTTCGGCCGTATCGTCGCCATCCTCGAGCGCATAGCCGCCTGCCCAGCCCGCATATCGGGTCCCGATATGCAAGAAACTCAATAAGTAATAGCGGATCGGCTGGCCATAGGTGTTTTCTGTATCGATTTTATCGATGATCTGAATGTCTTCAGGAAAGCGGATGACTCCTTCTTCTTCCTCTGGCAGATTGATAATTGTCGAAAAAAGCCTAGATTTCGCCAAAAGGGGCTGCTTTCCTTCAGCGATCGGATACAGATGCTCTAGATTTCTTTCCTTCAACTCCCAATAAAGAATTTCTGCAATTTCGATCTGATTGGCAGCCTCTACTAATGTTTTCTGATCATATGGAAGGTTTTTGGCGATAGATATGATCAGCGCTTCTGTATTAATAGACGGATCACGGAAAGCCATTGCCTGCTCCAGCTCGGAGCCTATGTCAGATGAATAATAATATTCCATTAATCTAATTAATAATCGCATTCTCGAACGAAGAGCAAAATAGCTAACCTTCCATGCAGAATACACATATTTGCTTGTAAAATCGGTATCATATTTCAAGTAAGCTTGTTTCTCTGCCTGATAATCTTCAAGCAGGATCGGGAGGATTACCTCTTTTTTATAGCCTTGCTCGAAGCCGGAAGAGTTTAGCGATAATAACAAATCATAGAGCATGAATTTATAGTGTTTGGTATTTAGATGCTCGAGTGTTTTATCAAGGATTCCCTTGATCAGCATCGGATAATTTTCAAGTTCTTTAACGGGAATAAAGAATTCCTCTGTCTGGATTAACCCGATTATTTTTTCCTCAAGCACGTAGAAAATCTCTTCATCTTCTGTTGCTAGCAACATTACAATCGCCAGCTCTTTTGCCTGTAAATCGAGACCGTCGAAATGCTTTATGAGTCCCTCCACCACTTCCGGCATGGGAAAATCACAGACAAAGTCAATGAGATAAAAGGATGGGTTGTCCCAATTTTCCACACGCTCTGGAAAGTTGGATGCAGCCGTCTTGATCATATCCTTTAATACATCGATTTGAACCTCGAGTCCTTCTTGAAATTTATATTGAGCAAGCTGTTGTAGTGCCTCAAGTCTTTTATGCGGACTTTGGCTTTTTACCTGTTTTAAAATCGAACGCAGCTTTAATTCAATCATCGATCCCCATCCCTATCTCAATCTTCTAATTTGTGACATTATGAATTTATTTTATTTCATAACAAGCAAATCAGCAATGAGGACATGGGTCATGGAGTACTCAAAAAAGGAAAATGATCCAAAATTGTGTCAAAAAAAAGACCTAACAGTGGAATGTTAGGTCTTCTTGGATGGCTGAAGTGATTGCCGGGATTAGTTTAGGACGACAACTTTCACGGTCCTTCTGCCCCATTGTAATGCTTTTGCTCTATTTGGCACTAATACGTCGATTTTATGGCCCTTAATTGCACCGCCTGTGTCACCTGCGATGGCAACGCCATAACCTTCAACCCAGACTTTTTTTCCAAGTGGAATGACTCTTGGGTCGACGGCAATCAATTTCATATTCGGATTTTTACGAATGTTGTAGCCGAGTGCGGTAATGGAACCGGACTCTTCTGGGCTGTATGCTGTTGCAGAGACATACATCTCCCTGCCACTTATTGTTGCTGCTGCTGTTGTTGTGATGTTTTCTGATGATGATGGCGCTGCTTTTGTTGTTTTTGCAGTTGTACGTGCTTTGGCCTCATCTTGTTCTTTTTTGATTTTCGCTTGAATATCCATCATTTGTGACTCAACGCCGGCTTTTTCCTGTTCGGCTAGCGCCATTTGTTTAAGGATTTGACTGTATTTTTGTTGCATAACGGTTAAGGTTTGTTGTCGTTTTTGCATGTTTTGATCAAGTAGAGCTTGTTGATTCGCAAGTTCCTCTTGGTCTTTTAATAAAATTTGTTCTTGTCTATCAATCTCTTTTTTATCATTTTCAATCTGTTGAAGGTCTTCCTTCTGGGATCCTAAGATATCTTTATCCGCATCCATCAGGGCCGAAACGGCGCTCGCACGTTGGATAAATTCTGAGATACTATCAGACTCGAAGAATAGATTGATCATCACATTGACGTTATCATTTTGTTGAAGTGCGACGGCCCGCTGCTTCATAATCCCTTTACGTGCAAGGATTTTATCTTCTAGGACTACGATTTCTTGTTTCTTTTGTTCAATGAGTTGGTTTGTTGCGTCTATTTTTTGCTGCGTTTTTGCCATTGTTTCTTTGTTTTTTGTAATATCGCTGTAAAGAGAGTTCAATTCTTGTTGAATTTTTTCTATCTCTTGATTAACAGTCTGCTTTTCTTGGGCTTTTTGCTCTACTATTCTTTGTTTCTGCTCCAGCTGTTGCTTGGCATTATGTAGGGCTTCACTGCTTGTTTGTGCATATGTAACCATAGACCCCGTTACTGATAGCATGATTGTAAGTAACACGAGAATGATACGCTTTTTTGTCGTTTGCATACGCTTTCTCCTCTCCTTAGTACTCTATTTATACCAGATGAATGTACCAGTAATGTTACAAAAAGATTAAAAGTACATCACTTTTTGTCATATTACACGTAAAAGTGTCAATTCTGTGTCATAACAGTGTCCTCTTTTTGAAGTGAAATGTCAGTTGTGGGTGGGGTTTCTTGGTGGTGGAAAATTATTGGTGTCAGGCACCAAGGTTGGTGTCGGGCACCAAGGTTGGTGTCGGGCACCAGGGTAGTCAGTTACCTGAGCCAGGCTGGACGACTGGCTTTTTAGTGGTCAAACGTAAAAAAAGGTCCCGAATAAATCTTCGGAACCTTTTCTATGCTGCTAGTGCATTTCCCACTCTTCTCCGTTCGTTTTCGCGCACCTCATATTAAAAACCTTATCTATCGCTCTTCCCCCTTTAACTCCCTGCTCTCCGCGTGGATGGATGCTTTTCTCACTCCTTTAAGTCTTCTCTTACTATTCGGGAATACGGCTAAAAAGGAAACTTTGTTATCTTCTTTTATAGCAAAATGATTGAGGACCTCGAACACCTCTTTTTCTGTTAGATCGATATTTTCTTTAACAATTTGCAGCGAATGTCGGTGACGGTGGTAGCTGATTTGAATATTGGAATTATTGATTTGAATGGGAATGATTACTTTTTTATAAAACGGGATGGATTGGTATGGAATATCTCCTGTTGTATGGGGCGACTGGGTAGAAAGTTGTAATGCATCGAAAAAACTGGGTTTACTTTTGATTTCGACTTTTTGGTTGCTGTTTTGCTCACCAATAAATATGATTAAGTTTTTTTCCACAAATATAAATACCTCCCAATATTACAATTATTTACACCAACTATCATTATTCGACGATAATTTCCAATTTCCTTTAATGTCATTTTCCGCCAAGCCTTATTTTGTCGACATTGTGCATTTTTTTCACAAAAATGATTGTGCATAATTCACACATTCAAACTTAATGTTCTGTTTTCCCGTTAAGTTAAAACCATGAATTGTTTTAATGGCGGTGAATTAAATGTCTTTATCGGAAAAATTAAGGAAATTGCGCGACAACCGAAACTGGTCCCAGCAAACGCTTGCCGACATGATGAGGATGGATCGGTCCACAGTAAGTCGCTACGAAACGGGTAGAAGTATTCCCAACTATCAGACGGTGGTTCGATTTGCGGAAATTTATCAGGTCGATAAGGAATATTTGGTGGAGGAGCTCGATCAGCTGCTGCCTAAAACGGAGGGGTCTGGATTCATCGCGAAGGAAACCAGCGACGATCACGATCTGCTCATTATTAACCAGTTTCTTCAGAAAGAACCTGATTTTAAAATGGCCTTATTAGAGCTTTATCTCATGCCGCCCAAACGGAAAGCTTTTTATATTGATTCATTTATCAGCCAGATTAAGGTGAGTAGGCATCATAAGGATAAGTTTTAAGAAGAAGGTTTTCCTGTTTAAGCAGTTTACAATCGTATAAACATCAAAGAAGCCGCTGACGAGTTCAGCGGCTTCTTTTTAAAAAAAACAGGGGGGTTTTTTACATAGTTTATCCTGATTAATTATTTTTATACCTGTAGACAACAAAAAAATTCCGGCAATTACCTGCCGGAAAAATGGAGATGAAACACGGAGCTGTTTTTGATTTTCTATATAGATAGTCGTTGCGGGGATATTTTTTTAAAAATATTCGCCTGGCAGCTTGAACATGATGCAACCAAGGCGTATTTTTTTGAATATCACTCAAGAACGAAAAGGAATGTTTTGTGAAGAATCGTGTGGATGTGAGGAGTAAATTCTGATGAGGTTGTCTCTTTCCTTGATTTCATGTTGTTGTTCCTTAATGGCCCATTCTAATTGGCAGACGCGCCTTTGGAGGCTGTCGACGTTTTTGTTGGCATTTCCCACCATCTTAATTAAGCTTTCCAGTAATTGCTCGAGGTTGCTGGCCATTTCATTGTTAGACCCCAATCGTCATTTCCTCCTTTTTTGGCTCAGGCGCTGCTTCATGCGGCTTCGAGCTTAGGAAGCGGACTGTTTCGGCGATCACCTCGGTCACATACACCCTCTTCCCCTCTTTGTTATCGTAGTTCCGGGTTTGCAATCTCCCGGTGATCCCAACGACTGAACCTTTACGGCAATACTTGCATGTATTTTCTGCCGCTTTCCGCCAAAGTGTGCATTGAACGAAATCTGCTTCAATTTCGCCGTTTTGATTGCGATAGTGACGAGTCACTGCTAAAGTGATATGAGACACATGTGTCCCTTCTGTTGTCTCTTTTAATTCCGGGTCCCGCGTCAACCTGCCAACCAATGTGACTTGATTGATCATTTTTTCATCTCCTTTTTGTTTGATGGTCCTAGCATAGCCCGTTGGACTAATGGTTGTAAAACAAGAAAAAGGAAGTTATCGAGGCTGATTCTTGCAGGATAATCGGTTTTTCTCGGGGCTTTTTGTCAAAAAGGAAGGGTCTTTTTTGCAGGAAAACTGATCTTTGAAATTTCGACAAATATTATTCGACATTTGCTTTAAGCGAACCTATGTTATAATTTAGTAAAAAGAAATCAGGAGGTTGTGATGAAATCTTTTAAATTGTACTCATTAGATGTGGTCGAAAATGATGCTTCAGTTGAAGTTCCGTTGGTGGATGGCTTGATTCTTAATAAGGAAGACGAGCGCTCGACATGGCTGCTTGAGGCGTATACAGATTTGTCCCTCTATGATTATTTCAAAAAAATTTCCGAGCAAGACCGCGACCTTATTGTCGAAGCTGTCATCACGAAGAAGGATAATGCGCCTGCTTATTTTCAAACAAAAATTTGTTCATTGACTAAATTCGAAAAGCATATCAGCGTTTTGTTCGAAGGCAGCATTCGCCGCAACAAAAGTGATTACTCCGAACTACTGCTCGAAAGTCTCCTCCAAAAAGGGCTTGAGGGTCCCGCGCTGCTTACTGAATTTAGGGATAAAATAAAAAGCAAACCGAAACTAAAAGTAAAAAACGAAATAAAATAGAAACAAAGGGACAGGCAGATGCCAGTCCCTTTTTGTTACTTATTCATCTTTATTGTCTGCATCATTCCTGTCAATATCATCTTCGATTATTTCTTCCTTTTTGGTGTTGCTATCCTTAATTGGATCTTTGTCGGTATCGGTATTTTTGTCCTCTGTGTTTGGATAATGGTTGTTCTTGTTGTCTAAATCGATGTTGTCATCATCATATCTAACACCATTTGGATTATTCAGATCTGTTCGGTTGTTCAAATCTGTTCGATTATTATTATCTGCTGGATTATTTACAGCCGGTGGTGGTGGATTTTGGTCATCATTATCATTATCGTTATTACAGCCTGTTAACACGCCAGCAGATAAAACCGAACCTGCGAGCAAAAGAAATAACTTTTTCTTCAAAATCATGTACCCCTTCCAAACATAATTTGACCTATCTTTTATTGGTCTGTTTTTAGGGTTCCCGACATTTTTCATATGATAGCAAGCATTTTTTTACAAAAATGTTTTCAAGGTAATTGCTGCTTCTATGTTTTTGCGCGCCTACATAATAGCATATGAAAAAGCGACCAGAATCCTCCGGCCGCTTTCATTTGGTTATTCCTTTTTCTCGCCTAAGGCAAATGTGATTTCCGCTTCGCAGGCAATTTCACCGTCAACAGTCGCAACAGCTTTCCCTTTGCCGATTGGTCCGCGCAAGCGTACGATTTCCACTTCTAGTCGAAGCTGGTCGCCTGGCTTGACTTGCTTTTTAAAACGACAGCCATCAATTCCCGCAAAAAAGGCTAAGCGGCCGCGGTTTTCTTCTTTTTTCAACATAGCGACAGCGCCAACCTGTGCCAGTGCTTCCACGATTAACACACCAGGCATCACTGGATAATCTGGGAAATGACCGTTGAAAAATTCTTCATTGGCGCTGACGTTTTTAATCCCAACAGCGCTTTTTCCTTCTTCCACTTCTAAAATTCGATCGACTAACAAAAATGGGTAGCGATGTGGGATGATTTCTTTGATTTGTTCGATATCGAGCATTATTTAGTACCTCCTACTAGTAACAAGTGTCTATTTTCTATTCTACTACTTAAGGTATACAAAAAGGAAGGGATTTACGTCCCTTCCTCCATTTATTTTCCTTTTTGAACTAAATCAATAATATGTGTCCAAGTGGATTCTTGGAAAACTTCTGCTACTTTTCCGCCGCCAAGCATGCCGTAACCAACAACCGCACCTGCCGTCACACAGAAAATGGCCATTACTAGTAATAGAACGAGCCGCAGCCAAATCGGAATGAGCCGTATTCTGATCCGTTGGTACGAAACAGGTGCTGTCTCCGCATTCTTACCCGCGCTGTTCGTGTTGTTTGAATCCTTTGACCTTTGGGCCTCATGAGTTGAGCTGGTTTTCGTTTCTTTGACCCCTGGCGTCTCGCTTTTCTGACGCGGCTGTTTGGTTTTTGCCTGTTGACCCGCATCCTGAGTTTTTCTTGCAACATTCAGGTCTGGTTTTTTTAAACCCTTTAGTCTACCTGCTACATTCTTGGCTAGTATCTCTATAATCTTTGTTGGCGCTTGTTTCTCTACGACCTTCGTTTGTTGTGCTTCGTCCCTAGCCTGTTTCTCTGCGTCCTTTATTTGCCGCCCTTCGTCCTTGGCCGTTTTCTCTGCGTCCTTTATTTGCCGCACCTCGTCCTTGGCCTGTTTCTTCGCGTCCTTTATCTGTCGCGCCTCATCCTTTGCCTGTTTCTCTACGTCCTTTATTTGCAGCGCCTCGTCCTTGGCCTGCTTCTCTGCGTCCTTTTTCCGTTGCAGTTCTTCGGCTTTAGCGCGTTTGTAATCTTCTCTCGTGCTATATTGTTCATGGTTTGAATTATTTACTGACATTCCTTAATTCCCCTTTAACTGAAGCCGTCCATCTATTTTTATCTGGCATGGTTGACCCCGGATTCAGTGAGTTAGTACATATTATAACCATTAATTGTGTTCAACTCATGTTGCTGAGTCATTCAATTTATAATTTTAAAAAAATAATTTTTCCAATTCATTACCTCTATTATAAAAAATAAATTGAAAATACTCATCAACTTTTTACAGGAAATAGTCAATAAACGTAGAAATAGCTCAATTTTTGTCGCTTTCTTTGGTTTTTAAGGTGTATTATTGCAAAATTATTCCTCTGAACCCAAATAAAAAAGCCCAATGATCGAGGCTTGTCCTGCCTGCTTCATTAGACTTTTTGTATCCAAGGTATGATGTCATACAACAGTAAACCTGAAAGGGCCATAGTGATTAATTGTTTATCCAATTTCTACTCGCAGGCAAAGGACAATTTTTCAAAAAATCATCCAAACTTCCGATTTGGAATCTTGTCGATGTTATCTAGCATAATTCCTGTTCCAATTGCCACACAATCCATTGGATTTTCTGCGACAAGGACTGGAACCTTTAATTCGTCCGCTAGCAGCATGTCGATGCCGTGCAGCAATGCTCCGCCGCCCGTTAAAATCACACCGCGGTCAATGATGTCAGCCGATAGTTCCGGCGGTGTCCGCTCAAGAACGCTTTTTGCAGCCTGAACGATCACGGCCACTGATTCACGCAAGGAGCCTTCGATTTCTTCCGAACGAACAGAGATGGTACGCGGCAGGCCGCTAACCATGTCACGGCCACGGATTTCCATTTCTTCCGAGCGTGATCCTGGGAAAACTGTCCCGATATTGATTTTAATATTTTCAGCTGTGCGTTCACCGATCAACAGTTTGTACTCGCGCTTGATGTAGTTGAGGATTTCCATGTCGAACTTGTCGCCGGCCATTTTGATGGAGGAGGAAGTCACGATATCGCCCATTGAAAGAACAGCCACATCCGTCGTTCCTCCACCGATGTCCACTACCATGTTTCCGCTCGGTTGGAAAATGTCCATTCCCGCACCAATTGCAGCTACCTTTGGTTCTTCTTCTAAGTAAATCTTTTTCCCGCCGCTTTTTTCAGCAGCTTCTTTGATTGCCTTTTGCTCAACGCTTGTAATATTCGTTGGACAGCAAATCAGAATGCGCGGCTTCGATAGAAAGCCTTTTACGTTTAACTTATTAATAAAATGCTTTAACATTGCTTCTGTCACATCAAAGTCAGCGATCACGCCATCTTTTAATGGGCGGATCGCTACAATGTTCCCAGGTGTCCGACCAACCATGCGGCGGGCTTCTTCACCAACAGCAAGTACGCGATTTGTATTTTTGTCAATTGCCACTACGGACGGCTCATTTAATACGATTCCACGGCCCTTGACGTGAATTAACACGTTAGCCGTTCCTAGATCAATCCCAATATCTCTTGCAAACATTCTCTTTTCTTTCCTCCTTAAAACGGTATCCACATACTTTTCCTAATTGTATATTGTACCATACTCATTAAAATTTCCATACTTTTAGAAAAGAAAAGATGGTATATTTTGCAGAAGGATGTCGAGTTAAGGAATTCTAGAGAATGCCCTTGAAATATTTTGTTTTCTCAGCTTGAATGATTCGGAAATTGAGGTCTATTTTACAGCTTCGCCTTCCTTTTCTTCTTTTTGATATTTCATTTTCGTTGCCTCTCCCCCCCGGAGATGACGGATCGATTTATGATAATCTAGAATACCTTTAACCTCATTTGCCAGCTCTGGATTAATCTCAGGAAGCCTCTCAGTTAGATCCTTATGGACTGTACTTTTGGATACGCCAAACTCCTTCGCAATCACGCGAACCGTTTTCCTCGTCTCCACGATATACTTTCCAATCTTGATAGTTCTCTCTTTGATGTAATCGTGCACACTCTCGCCCTCCCTAAATTGGATGTGAGAAGTGTGAAATGAGACCCGCTTATCACTTCGACGAATTCTGCTTCCGTTTTGGTGTCTGTTTTGGTGTCATCAATTTTGATGTCATGGTGGTGTCATATTTGGTGCCATTTTGGTGTCACCATTTGGTGCTACTATTTGGTGTTACCATTTTGGTGTCAGGCACCATTAAAAGACATTCGTCCACCAGTGGAGGACACTTCTGTTGATGAGTGTCAGGCACCAGACGGCAGAAAGTAATTTACCTTCTGACTATACGATGAATAATCATGTCCCCGACTGAATATCCGCTAATTTCAAACGACTCTTCACCTCAAACACTCTCTTTGTAAAGGTTTGTAATCATTTTATTAGCTTGGATACGGGATTATGCTATAAATACTCAATCTGGACAAGATGATATTCCAAAGTTTTTTGAAAATTGGACTTCTTACTTATTTTCGACAATCGTGAAGAATCGTCCAGAATAGCATGATATATGGGTTTTGGGCTGGAAATATCACGCTCTCAGCATTTATTTCCCGAGAAATTTGTCGAGAGAAAATTATTCAAATATGGCGATAATTATTGGAATGAGGAGAGAATTTAGGTTTCGAAAGCCCGTACTTGATATGATTTGGGGCAATTTTTTACAAAAAGGATTGTTCAATTTATTATATTTTTGATACCTTTTTGATATGTACTTTTCGAAAGGACGATCACGATGACACCTTTTACGGAAAATGTAGTAGAAATTATTCGCAGTATCCCTGAAGGCAAGGTTGCGACTTATGGTCAGATCGCTGGGCTCGCTGGAAGCCCCCGTGCTGCCCGCCAAGTTGTCCGCGCCCTCCATTCCATGAGCAAGAAGCACCGCCTCCCCTGGCACCGCGTCATCAACGCTAAGGGGCAAATCGCCCTCCTAGATGACGAGTCCTACAATGAGCAAAGGCTGTCGTTAGAGGCAGAAGGCGTGGAGATCGGTCTAAACGGGGTCATTGATCTGGAGCGGTATCAGTGGAAGCCACAATAATACTCGCCAGGGAGGGAAATTGCCTCCCTGGCATCATCCGGTGAAAAATGGATATTGAGTTGGACAGTAAAACTTGAAAAGTCGACAGTAAATCTCTAAACCTTGACAGTAAATGGCTCAAAGTGAACAGTAAAACCCTAACCGGACAATATATGGCACCAAGTGGACAGTAAATCCTCAAACCCCGACAGTAAATGGACAAAACTGGACAGTAAAACCCTAACCCAACAGTAAATAGGACTCCCCGCAATCAGCCCCACATAAAAATGACCTCAAAACAAAGAAAAACACCTAGCCCCCTAGGTGTTATCCCAAATCTATTTAAAAGTCCACATGGTGGTGCCTGACACCAGATCCTGGTGCCTGACACCAACCGATCCATCGTCCATTTACCGCACCAACTCAAATACCTTCTTCACTTTCTTCACGGGCACCAGCGAACCGCCCCGGCCTTGGACGTTCTCGACCATCATCGCCACCATCAAACTCGGAGACTCTGTGTTGTAACCAATAAACCAGCCATTTTCCGTGCCTGTTTCGCCCTGTTTCTGTTTTATCTCCGCCGTCCCCGTTTTACCAGCCAACGGATACCCCAATATTTCGGCAGCATGGGCCGTTCCGCCAGTGTCACCAACGACCTTCCGTAAATCTGACGCAATGACGCCGGCGTGTTCAGGCGAAACTACCGCCTCTTTCAGCACCTGCCCCTGCTGCTCATCCGCCAAAAGAATCGGCCTAATCATATTGCCATTATTCACAAACGGCGTATACGCCGAAAGCAAATGAACGATACTCATCTGAATCTGCCCTTGGCCATAACCAGAATCGGCCAGTGCAATATCCCGATCCAACGCACCAATCGTTGATTTTTCAAGCGGGAATGGGAACGCCAAATCTTCCTCAAAGCCAAATTTCTTCAGCCCACCCGCAAACGCATCTTTCCCCGTTTTCAACGCCGCCTGAGCAAAATAAATATTATCGGAGAACACCAATGCTTTTTCAAGATTAATCGGGCTGCCTCCATGGACCCGCGTCACAAAATAGCCGCCCCACGATTTATCCTTTTGCCACTTCGACCCTAGAATCGGCACCGCCAGCTCCGGCGTAATCGCCCCGCTCGACAACGCCACCCCCGCCGTAATCGGCTTCATGACCGAACCCGGCGCATAGGCCTGTTTAAACCGCGTGGAGAGCGGCTGTTGCTTATTGTCCTGTAGCGCCTTCCATTCAGCCGCCGAGAAGCCAAGCATCGCTTGATTCGGGTCAAACGAAGGCGTGCTGACAAGCGCCAGCGTTTCCCCCGTCACAGGGTTTATGGCCGCACCCGTGCCGGCTTCCTTGCCAAGTTCATCATAAATAGCCGCCTGAACATCCGCATCGATCGTCAGCTTGACATTTTTTCCATCTTCGACCGGTTTTTCAGCAAGCACCTCGGCGTCACCATTCTTCTTTTTAATCGTAATCTTTACACCGGGCTTGCCCTTTAACTGCTCGTCATAGACTTGCTCGAGCCCTCTTTTTCCAATCATATCACTGCTCGTGTACCCTTTATCCTTCAACTTTTCCAACTCATCGGCCGTAATCGCACCCACATAACCAATCAGCTGCGCCGCAGCCTGATCATACGGATAAATCCGTGCCTCCACCTTCCTCGTTTGCACCGGCTCGATCGCGATCAACTGGGCAATCCGCTCCTCATCCTGCATCGACACCCGCTTCAACGGCACAAACAGCTCTGGCTTTACCCAACTCGCCGTAATCGCCTTCTTGATTTGGTCTGGACTCATTTTTAACAGCGAGGCTAACGGTTCCAACACTTGGTCCGTCACCTTCCCAGCAACCACCCCAACCTCATACACATGGCCATTCACCGCCAGCCCGATGTTATTACGATCAAGAATCTCCCCTCTTTGCGGCGCATCCGTACTAATCCCGATCTTATCGCCTTCGTGCAATTTTGGAAAAATGAACTCAGTATTCCAGTCTACATACCAATTCTTCTTGTCGTCTCTTTCTTCTTTTTGCAACTTAGCTTCCTGAGTGAATTGAATAGCTCCAGCGATGCTATTCATTTTCGCGTCAAAAGAATATTGGGCTTGCTCTTTGTCTGCCTGCTTATCCTCTTTCGGTTCTTTGAAGTCAATCTTGAGGTCAGTAATCTGAAGGTCTTTGTAGATTTTATGATAGCGGTTCGTAAATTCTTCTTTAGTGATTTTTTTCTTGGCATCCGTTGAAAGATAATCATACATCTGATCAAACTTCTGCTCATTCCACAAAGCTATGTACTTAGAAAATCGATCCTGTGGCGTCGGTTCTTTGCTACAGCCAGCGACTAGTAGAATCAGAAGCATGGCTGCTATTATTTTTCTCAATGTAATCCCTCCTTTTATTACCATTTTAACACACATGCTAGAAACACCTTTTAAATTTTCCTCAACAAAAAATCCAGTCTTGTCTTACTCACTGGATTTCGGTCTCGTTATATTATTTGGTATCCATAAAGAGCTAGAGCAAAACTAAGCGTAGTATATAAAAGCTGTTTAGGTGTAATGTTGACCAATTTATAAACGTTTAACTTTTGAAAAAGCCAATTGAAATTCTTTATCCAAGTTAGTATTTCTGCCTTTATGCCATTTAATTCCTCAAAAGCCATCTAAACGAAAAAAAGAGGAAAGAATTCCCCTTCCCCTTTGTAACGATATTATGAATTTGTATTTTTTGTAGAAGTAGATGATTCTTCGTCCACATTTGTTTCTTGGTCGGAAGAGTTTGCTGGGTCTTCAATCTTTTGTTGTTCTTCCTTCATTTGTGGAGTCTCTACTGATTCGCTTGCCTTTTCATTCGAAAGTTCGGCTTCCTGTAATGTGCTTAACGATTTGTTAAAATAGTTAGTGGGATTTACAGCAATTCCATCTTTACGAATTTCAAAATGTACATGTGTTCCAGCTTTTTCATTGAACAAGCTTTGTCCAGCCGTGGCAAGAACTTGTCCCTGTTTTACTTCGTCGCCAACCTTGATCTTTATGTCTTTTACGGATTGATATTGTGTTACAATACCTTTGTCGTGTTCCACTTCAATGACATTCCCAAGGACTGCATCTTCATCAACTCGTGTGACCGTACCGCTTAATGCTGCAACGACATTAAAGGACTCATCGTCTTTCATGGTAACGTCGATTCCAGTGTTTGGCTGGTAGGTATTGTTATAAAATACCAATGCCGCTTCCTGGTCTTCTGTTTTTCCATTGAAATCATAGAATTTCGTTTTAACGACTGCTGCGTCTGCATTTTCCACTGGCATTTTGAAGTTTTCAAGTGTTTTGCTAACTTCAATCGCTGGTTCTTGGTTCTTTTTACCGGCAATATCAGTGGATTTGTAATCGTATTTGTCTGTCGCACTGTTGCTCGATTGATACCATAGTACTGCGGTCAGAATGAGTGCTGCACTTGCAATATAGATGGCTGGAAATACCCAACGCTTTTTGAAAAAGCGTTTTACGCTGGAACTTTGAGAAGATCGTTTGTTTTCTTCCTCTCTCATTTTCATCACCTCAGCAATCATTCTGAACAGATAAGTAGAATTATATACACGAGCGAAAAAAAATTTTTTGAACTTATTTTTTAACAGTGTTTATGTTTTTATGCATGAAGGGTGAAAAATTATTTTAAAAATGTTTTTACGATATAGGAGGAAATTTTCATGAAAATCATAAAATGGGTGTTGCGGGTGCTCCCGTTTGCCTATATGGCGGCCATTTGGATTATGTCTAGTCTGCCAGCGGACCATTTTGTAAAGCTGCCCGATTCCCAAATCGACCACTTTATAAAGGAATCGTTGCATTTAATAGAGTTTGCGATTTTGTATGTTTTGCTCGTGCTAGCGATGTTAACCCGCCGCGCTGCCTTCACACCTGCGTTGAATATAGCCTGTGCAGTCTTCGCAGCCCTCTACGGAATCAGCGACGAAATCCACCAATCATTCTATTCCTATCGCTCTTCCTCGCTCTTTGACCTTGTAAAAGACTTCACAGGGATCTTGGTTAGTTTTTATTTTATCAGAGGGGCATTGTTTAAAGGGAAGTTTACGCGGCTTAGGAAGGTGCTGGGGCGTGTGTAGCGACTGCAACTTTTGCGGTGGTTATTTTTGATTTTTTGGTGGGTGATGATAGACCCGGTTTCTATATGTTCCTGTAAAAGGTAAGTTCATGGAAGTTAAGAATTTACTTGCGATACTAGTCGAACCAATTTGAAGGAGCTCCCGCAGCTCCGCATTCGTGATTGAAGGCTTTACCAGCAGAAAATAATCGTTGATTGTTGGTATATGGGCGGTTTTGGATTTCAGTTTACATTTTGGACAGCACCATGTTCCATAGTGTAAGTTTATAGGTACATAGCTACATATGGGACATTTTACGCCCGAGAGGAGTTCTAATGGAGATAGGTTGAATTGTTTAAGAATATCTGGATTTTCGGGAGTGTGTTTTGCGAGGAGAAGCCGTTTTATTCTTTTCATCTCTTTACTATCTAATTTCTCCTCCTTATTAAAATTTGCTATTTGATCTATTTTGTCTATTAAATCCTCACTATTGCAAATATGCCGAGTGATCTGTTCGTTTCCCGAGGATGACGTGATCGTGGTTTTTTCATTACTGTTTACAACAAGATAATGGATTGGTATTGCTGTACAATTATGCTCTTTTAGCCATCCTTTCAGTTTCTTCGCCTGGAGCTTTGCTTGTAATACAGGGTTTTTGATTCTTTCCTCATTCCCGTTCTTTTTACAAGTAGTCTGGTTAAAGTCTTTTTCAAATTTCAACTCCCCGCTAATATTTTTCACTTCAAGAACTAAGGCAAATGCTGAACAAAGGATTAGGTAATCAATTTGAAAATAGTATCCTTGATATAATAGTCGTATACCATGGAAAATGTAGTATTTTTCATCGGGAAGCATGCTTAGGTGAAAGACCAGGGACTTTTCCCCCCGATAGCCAGCCATCCTACTTTTATATTCCGCTACTACTTCAGGATAGGATGGTTGTATGGCAGCCTCCCACCTTGAAGAAGAATTTCTAGTTTCTGGATTCTTAATGACATCGTGCACTCTTTACAAAACAAATGCATCATTCCTTTCCTTTTTTTCTATACTTCTTTTCTTCCTCCGCAAATTCCTGCAAAAATCGACACTACTTTGGAAATTATTTCTTCCCGTTTCTATGAAAAACTGGTTTACTGTCCACTTTGAAAAGGTTACTTTCCGGTTCCGAGGATTTACTGTCCAGTTTTCTTATTTTACTTTCCACTTTCATTGGTTTACTGTCCACTTTCCCACTTTTACTGTCGAACCACATCAAAACCACATAAATTTCTAATTTTCCCATCTAACCCAAGCTCCTTTATTTAGAAGGAGCACTATTTTTGGCTATTTTCCTTTGCCTGGATTCTATTTAATTACACTTTTTAGAAAGAACTTTCGATTACTGTCCACTTTCAATAGTTTACTGTCCGGTTCCAAGGATTTACTGTCGACTTTTTAATTTTACTGTCCACTTCCAAAGGTCTACTGTCCACTTTCCCACTTTAACTGTCGAACCCCCTCAAAACCACAAAAAATGCCAATTTTCCTTCTAACCCAAGCTCCTTTATTTAGAAGGAGCCCTATTTTTGGCTATTTTCCATCGCCTGGATTCTATTTAATTACACTTTTTAGAAAGAGCTTTCGATTACTGTCCACTTTGAATAGTTTACTGTCCGGTTCCAAGGATTTACTCTTTCTAACCTTTACTGTCCGGTTCCAGAAATTTACTGTCCACTTTCCCACTTTTACTGTCGAACCACATCAAAACCACATAAATTTCTAATTTTCCCATCTAACCCAAGCTCCTTTATTTAGAAGGAGCCCTATTTTTGGCTATTTTCCATCGCCTAGAGTTCTATTTAATTACACTTTTTAGAAAGAGCTTTCGATTACTGTCCACTTTGAACAGTTTACTGTCCGGTTCCAAGGATTTACTGTCGACTTTCTAACCTTTACTCTCCACCTCCCAAGGTTTACTGTCCACTTTCCCACTTTTACTGTCGAACCCACCCAACTTCAAAACCTCCCACCTAAAAATCCATCAAAAAAAGCCAGGCATCTTCCCAACCCAGCCTGGCTCCCCACTTATTCATTTCTTCGCAGTAACCGTATCTAGCATTTGATCCGCCGACGTAATCTCGACTCCTTGATAATAATGCTTCACAATTTCCTTATAATTCTTTCCTTCCATTGCCATTCCGTTAGCCCCGTATTGGCTCATTCCGACGCCATGCCCGAATCCTTTGGTGGAAATTATAATATTATCGCCCTTACGCTTCCAGGCAAAGTCAGATGACCGCAGATTCAGTTTATCGCGGATATCGCGCCCGCTCAAAACCTTTCCATTAAAATCAACCTTGCCGACACGTTTCCCCTCTGTCCGATCGACAATTTTTCCAATCGTCGACCCCGAACCGAGCTTCACTCCAAGCCGTGCCTCAAACTGATGAACCGTCATAACCTTTTGACTGTTAAATTTCGGGGAATTTTTATCCCATGGACTGGATACACTTCTTAAGTATGGGATGTTGCCTGCCCAATAATCTTCCGAGTTTTCCGTATATCCATTACTCGTGGAGAAGAACAATGCATCAATTGGCTCGCCATCATAGGCCAAAATTTGCCCAGCCGTTGCCCGAACAGCGTTTAAAATCTTCTTCCTTTTCGCGTCGTACTCCATTCCCCATTCCCTTCTTAGTTCATCATCATTCATGTAAACCTGATGGATTTGGGTGTCCGTTACCTGCGCACCTTTAGGGACGCCGAGCGTATCCTTACTTAGTAACCTTTTCACGATATATGTTCTCGCTGTTAGTGCCTGGGCCTTCAGGGCTTCTTCCTTAAACTCTGTCGGCATCTCAGCTGCTACCACACCAACGAGGTAATCTTCTAATGGTACATTCTCAATTTGGGATTTTGAGGTACGGAACACCGCAACTTCGACGGCCGGATCGGAAGAAGTGGGCACCGCTTTGGTTTCTTTGGCCGGGGTCTTGGTCAAATCCTCCCCTAACTTTCCACTCGCCCGATGCTCATCCGAAAACGGTAACACAAGCACTGCGGGAATAATTAATGTCAAGGCAATGAGGACTGCTGCTAGTACGACGAAAGGTTTGATTTTTTTCATGATAGTGCCTCCAGTTTGCAAATTCACAACCCCGCCTACAGCACAGGCGGGTTGCGTCTCAATTAATACATATGGAGGCGGACAAGCATTTATTACGGATTTTTTATATAAATAATGAAACGGGTGTCAGGCACCGCTCGTGGACAAATGTCTTTTATTGGTGTCAGGCACCACCCAAACACAAATATCCACACCACGTGGACACACGCACCACGCGCGCCGCGCCACGATTCCCGGAAAATATAAAAAAGGCCCTGATTCTACATCAGGGCCCGTTGTTTTGAGTTTGTTTTTATTGGCTGTAGGAATTTGGTAAAGCGTCGCCTAACAAATCCGATACAAGTTACACGATCTAAGATCCAAACTAAGCGTTCATGTCCGATACGTAGTCTTGGACTTCTGTGAATATTTCGTCTGCTTCAGTAACACGTTCGATGTCGGCGCCTAGGCTTGCTAGCTTGCCGTGGAAGTCGACGTAGCCGCGGTCTAAGTGTTTCAACTCGGTCACGCGTGTCATGCCTTCAGAAACTAAACCAGTCAGAATTAATGCGGCAGCGGCACGTAGATCTGTTGCAGATACTTCCGCTCCTTGTAAATTGGAAGAACCATTTAAAATAACAGAACGGCCTTCAATTTTGATGTCGGCATTCATGCGGCGGAATTCCTCAACATGCATAAAACGGTTTTCGAACACAGTTTCTGTAATCATCGAGGTGCCGTTTGCGCGAAGCAATAAAGCCATCATTTGTGATTGCATATCGGTTGGGAAACCTGGATGCGGCATCGTTTTGATGTCAACAGCCTTCAAACGATCGGTTCCGATGACACGAACGCCATCTTCTTCCTCACGGATTGTGATACCCATTTCAACCATTTTTGCAATCAAAGAAGATAAATGTTCAGGAACTGCGCCCTTTACCAATACATTTCCGCCAGTGATTGCGGCAGCCACCATAAAGGTTCCCGCTTCGATTCGGTCAGGAATAATATGGTGTTCTGCGCCAAATAACACGTCCACACCTTCAATACGAAGGGTCCCAGTGCCAGCGCCGCGAACCTTAGCGCCCATTTTATTCAAGAAGTTTGCAAGGTCAACGATTTCTGGTTCTTTTGCCACGTTCTCAATAATGGTCGTACCAACCGCAAGAGTTGCAGCCATCATAATGTTTTCGGTAGCCCCAACACTTGGGAAATCCAAATAAATCTTTGCACCTTTTAAGCGGCCATTAACCTCCGCTTCAATAAAACCGTTTCCTACCTTCACTGACGCTCCCATGGCTTCAAAGCCTTTGAGATGCTGATCGATAGGACGGGATCCAATAGCACAGCCACCCGGCAGGGCCACACGTGCACGGCCATTTCGAGCGAGTAATGATCCCATGACAAGCACAGACGCGCGCATCTTTCGAACATATTCGAACGGCGCCTCATCCTTTAACACTCTGGATGCATCTACTACGACTGTATTGTTTTCAAACGACACTTCAGCGTTTAAGTTGCGTAAAACTTCATTAATTGTGTATACATCGGAGAGTGTAGGTACATCACGAATTACACTTTTTCCGTCACTTGCTAATAATGTTGCAGCGAGTACAGGCAAGACAGCATTTTTTGCGCCTTCTACTTTAACAGTTCCATCAAGCCTTTTTCCGCCGCGGACGATAATCTTTTCCAAGAGTATTCCCCTCCGCGTCCATTTTCTCTATATTAATATTCAATCGTAATGATTGGTGTGCCAACTACGATGGTAGTCTTACCGCCCAATCCTTCGGAGCGTATACCAATTTGTAAATTCATGTTATCTCTTTGATCATCTATGGAGCCTTTAAACATCGGCGAGTTCGCCGAAACAGACATGAATGTCTCCTCTTTTAACGCTTCGATTTCTTTTGCCTTAAATACGGACAGCAAATGTTTCGCTGTCTTGGGTAAAGCCGTATTCATCTTATCACCGACCGTACCTTTCATACAAGAGAAAATTGTTGGTTTCCCTCGAAATATGTCAGACAGCCTAGATTTAAATTGACGGGTCGTGAAATAGGCCTCAGTAGACTTGTTCCACTCTTTACCACTGATACTATATACTATATACGCATTAACCGGTTGTTTTGTGTGGGTTGCCAACATTTGAAGCTTTTCTATGTGGTGTTTAGTCGTTGGAGATACTGCCGTTACTTCCCATTTTTCGCTGGTACTTTTTACAGACCATTCCCAATCAGGAAACTTCGTTTGAAGCTCTTTAGCATATTCCTTAACTTCCTGCTCACTTTTTAGGCCATCCACATGCTCTCTTGCATAAAAAGTCCAATCATCGAGCAAAATATCTTCGGCTTGTAAAATAGAGCCGATTTTCGTTAAGTCCATTTCTTTTTGAAAAATGGAGCCGATTCCGCCACCGTTTGCTTCAGTTTGGTTCCCAATAACAACCAGGATTAAACTGATGATTGTTATTACGCTCAAAAGGATCTTACGATTTCTCTTCATCTCTACTCCCCCTCATTACCATTGTTACCAGGTAGAGGAGTAGCATACTTGGGAAATGTCGTCACTTTTAGACAAGTTCCAAACTTTATGACAGTTCATTTGAAGTTATTTTTCCACATAAAGACGATTGTACTCAATTTATTAACAAATTGGAACATGTACGAAGACCTAAATTTTTACCAATTGAATATTTTGCATGATCAAAGGTAGTTGTCTAGACCATTGGAGATAATCAAGGAAAAAGTTACTAACAGATGATCCGACGAAAATTGCTAATAATATGTAAAGTAAGCGCGCCTGAAATACATGGTTGGGTTTCAGCAATTTTTCTAAACGGATTGCTTGTAGGGCCCACCAGGAAATCGTAATAAAAATTAAATGAGACAGGATACTTAACACGGCAATTTGCCCAAAATCATTTATCACTCGGTAACCTCCTTTTTTCACACAAAGATTATTCTATCACAAAGAAGTTCAGAAAAGTTTCCTTTTGTATCCATTTTTAAAAAATAAACACATTTTCTATCTTTAAAAAAAAATTCACCTTCCTATGACTCGATTCGAAGGCGAATTTTTATTGCTTTATCTGGTCGGTTGACACGACCTCGGTTTCTAATACCGTACAAAAATACATAACCCACGCACTTACCATTAATTTACCTGATTCCAAACCCTGCCTAGATTTAATGGGACATATACTTTCTCGCCCTGTATTTCCTTGTGTATGATCGGATTTTCAAAATTCGAATCCCAACTATGATCTACTCTAATTTTGCGCCGGGCTCTGATGTTTCCTCCAAAAAAATCACCTAAGTTCACTCTTGAAAATTTCATTCACCTTACCCCTTTCTTCATATGATGAGGGATAGGAAACAAAAGGAATGTTCCCTTTTGTTTCCTTTCATTATACTAACCTAGTAAAACTGTCTTACTTTTATTTTGCAGCGACCACCAATACGCGTCCCCTGTCCAATTCTTTTTCAAATTGTTGTGCTTCTGTGTTGGTTAATCCTAAGGATTCCATTTTAGAACGTAGTTCGTCCCCGCGTGATCGAAAAACATTTGCGATTGAATCAAAGACGCCTTGCTCGTTTACCCCAATTTCATTGGTATCCAGTGCATCTGACAAATCTTCTGAACGATCTTTGCCGTGGGCCAATAAGTAGACCTCATCTTTTTCGAACCCTTGATTTAAAAATTGTTCAATTTCCTTTTTTGCTTGAAGTCCATTTTCTACTATTTTTACTTGTGTCATTTTAACTTCCTCCTCCATTTTTAATGTGTGACCATCTTGATTTTGTAAGTAAGTTGAAATGCAACTTGTTGTTCTATTTGATATATAACCCTTTTTAAAAAGTTGAAACCTTTTTTGTGAAGATTAACTGTTCTCCCTAATTATTTTCCTGTCAGTTAAGTCGATGAATTACCATGCAGGTACTGAAGCTCATCCGCTGTTTGAATGCGTTTATCTCCTCTTTCATCTTCCTTCGGAGTGGAAAATGGTAGAATTTTTTTATCAAAAAAGGTTTGTCCATTGAAATAACGGGTACTTATCTTAGTAGATTCACATTAAAATTTGAAAGGGATGAATTTTCATGGGATTTATTTGGTCTTTAATTATCGGAGGAATCATCGGGTGGTTAGGCGGTCTAGTCATTGGACGTGATTTACCTGGAGGTGTAATTGGAAATATCATCGCCGGATTTATTGGTGCTTTTCTCGGTTCATTGATATTAGGAGATTGGGGACCTGAAGTGGGCGGTTTCTATCTCATTCCAGCCATCATAGGAGCTATTATTCTCACCCTAATCGTTGGCTTTATTTTAAAAAGTATGAGACATACAGCATAATTATATAGGATAACTTTCACTCAAGAGGCTGCTAATCATGCAGTCTCTTTTTATGTAGCATTTTTTAGACAAAGGAAAACACCTTAAAACAACAAGGTGCTTTCCTTTTTGATTCTTATTTTAAAATAGCAACTATTCCTCGTCTTGTTCAGAATGAGCCCAAACCGAGACACTGCCACCGTTAACAAAGAAGGTGGCAAATCCATCTTCTTCAATTATAATATGATCGTCTCTCGTTCCTGCTAGGTCCACCCATACTTCTCCTGCCCGCGCTTCACCGACGAACATTCTTTTTTCGCCCTCGTCCTGATTAGAAATGAGGACGGCGCAGCCTGAAGACTCCATTTCCTCAATCCCCAGACGGACCCATCCAATCAGATGGGGGTCATCGAAATAATCCTTTTGTTCTCCATAGGCTTTATGGTAACGAGCAATAAAGGAGCGGATCAATCGCTGCCTGTTTTCCATCGATTGGTTTTTCTCCCCCAATGCCAAAATAATCTCCGTAGAATATACATGGATGTCCCTCTTTGCGAAGCAGGATAAGCGCATAAGCACTCTGCTTAAACCAGTCATCCACCCATGATTCAAGGGCTTCGTTTGCTTGGGTATCATGATTGTCCACAAAAGTGACCGCATGTTTTGGATTCACATTCACTAATGTATCATCGAAGATCGTGGTAAGATCAAAATCAGCTCCCGCTTTAGAGACTTCATGTAATTTATAATGAAGCGGAACATCAAATAAATTCAGTTTGAAATCAACATTTTCCAAAAATGTTTGGCATGCTTCAAGTTCTGGGACCCAAAACTCACCTTGAACATAAAAGTCTTCTCCTCGCTGCTGCCTTACATTATCTACAAAACTTTTAATAAAATGATAATCAATATGTTTAATCGCATCTAAACGGTAACCATTGCATTGTAAAGTATCGGCCAGCGGTTCCAATGCGTACCACCTGGATCTACATTCCATTCAAAAAATTGCATCATCGTATGATTTCGTTTCATGTTTGTATCCCCCTTTTTTCTTCTATATTAGAAATTTTATAAAATTCCCGAAAATAGACGAGCAAATGACTCTTTTGCCTTTTCAGTAAATCCTCTTTTGTAAAATTCGACTGGGCGAATTCTCAGGCAATCCTCTCGGTCTTCCTCATAATGGGCCACTAGGTCTTGGATGGAATCTGTGCCTATTAAAAATAAATTCACTTCAAAGTTGAGGCGAAAACTGCGCATATCCATATTGGCTGTTCCAATTGTGGCAAGGTCCCCATCAACAATCATTATTTTTTTATGGAGGAACCCTTTTTGGTACGCATAAATTTCAATTCCAGAACGCAAAAGTTCAGGTAAATACGACCGTGAAGCATATTGGGTGAGAAAACCGTCATTGGTGTCAGGCACCATGATTCGTATTTGAATCCCTTTTTTGGCAGCAATCCTTAGTGCTGTTCGAATTGCTTGATTAGGGACAAAATACGGCGACGCAATCCAAATCGATTTTGTTGCACATGAGATCATCGAATAATAATGATCACTCATCCGTTCGGTTTCGGGACCGGTGGCGACGACATGAACCAGACCATCTCCAGCGGCAAATATGGGTTTCATATAGCGTTCGTCCATAACCAGCATTTCCCCACTAACATAACTCCAATCTAATAAAAAAACGGCATGTAATGTTTGGACTGCTTCCCCTTCCAGGACGACATGTGTATCACACCAAAATCCAATTTCCTCGTCTTTACCAAGATATTCAACCCCAATGTTCAGTCCGCCGACAAATCCTACCTTCCCGTCAATGACAACGATTTTTCGATGATTCCGGAAGTTAAACTTTTGATTATAAAGGCCGCTTTTTATGGGCAAAAAAGGATGGACCATGATTCCGGCCTCCTTCATTTTTTTAATAGCGGCACCTGAAAGTGTGATACTTCCCATCGCGTCGTACATAAGACGGACTTCTACTCCTTCCAGCACTTTCTCGATTAAGATGTCGATGATCTCACTGCCTAATCGGTCATCTCGGAAGATATAATATTCCATATGGATAAAGTCGGTTGCTTTCTTAAGCGCACTTTTCATTTCTCGGAAAGTTTCCTCACCATTTTTTAATATTTTTGTCTTCGTGTTGGTATTCATTGGTGTGAAGGTCGCCCGATCCAGATAGTGTGCGAAATGATGCTGGTGATGATTAAGCTGCGAAAACTCGACTTTCTGCTTTTTCCTACTGATTGTTTCAAACACTTCACGATCTTTGATGCGCTTACTTTTAAAAAGATACCCTTTTAAAAATAATTGACCTGAATAGACATAGATGATATATCCCAAAACCGGTAAAAACACCAATATATGTATCCACAAAAGCGTGTTTTGCGCCGTCCGATTTTCCAGCATCAAGGAAAACACTGTAATCAAGATAATTACGCCGTAGAATGCCATTGATATCATTTTCGGCAGGAAAGGAACGTCTGTAAAAAACACCAAATATGCTAGAGCAATCATCATAATGACAAAAACAAATTCCATTCTCCGTTTTTTCATAACGTTGTTCTCCCCCATAATTTTATCTAGATACCCTTATGGGGTAATACCCGATTTATACGGAGATTAATCCTGCTCCTAAAAAAAAAAGATGCCCGCGCCTCCAATCGAGGGAATAGACACCTACGCCTTTCGGTAAACTTTCTTGGAAAAATTTTTTATATGGTTTCAAATGATGTAATCCGGGGTATGGAATAGATATCAACACTATTCCACTAAACGGAGGTAATGAAAATGGCAAAAGTAAAAGAAAAAAATAGTTTAGTAACAGAGACTCTCAACACTCAGGTAGCTAATTTCTCAGTTCTTTATATGAAGCTGCACCACTACCACTGGTATGTAAAAGGTGAAAATTTCTTCACCCTGCATCCTAAATTTGAAGAATTGTATAAGGAGTCGGCGCTCCATCTTGATACCATCGCTGAAAGAATGCTTTCACTAGGAAAATTACCTACGGCGACACTAAAGGGGCAATTACAGATCTCTTCCATCAAGGAAGCCGCGGGCGACGAAAATGCCGAGGGAATGATTCAGACTCTGGCTGATGATTTTAACACCGTCTGCACCGAACTGACAGAGGGAATCACCTTGGCCGAGGACAACGATGATCAACCTACGGCAGATCTGTTCATTGCGATTCGCACTTCCTTAGAAAAGCACAGATGGATGCTCGAAGCCTATCTCGCAGAATAAATAGAAAAGCGTAAGCGCCTTGCTCAGGGGCGACAGGCATAAGACGAGCCGGCGAGAAGGTTGCTCTTTAACCTTCTTGACGGATTGGCTTATGACCCCGAGCCCCTAGGCGCTGAAGCTAGACAGTTATCTATGTTCAAAAACTTTCTTATCTTTTAAAAAGGGTGTCAGCTTTACAGCTGATTCCCTTTTCCTCTCTCACGGACACTGTGAACGGACAAAACAAAACACGTATCCAAAAACGGTTGGATACGTGTTTTGTTACGCTTATAATAGTAGGTTACAAGAGTTGACCAATAATATAGGTTAAGTCATCATTCCGTGTTTTCGTATACATTTTTAAATGATTCGACATCTCTTCAATGGATCGAATACTTGATAATAAATGTTTAATGGCGGGAATATAAATGCCGTCGGTATGAATAATAAACTTCGCATCTTTTTCATACGTAAACGTTTCAATTCCATATTTTTGCGGCTTTCCAGATAAATATCCATAGACAGGGACTGGGTTGAAAAATTGACCAGAGGGCGAATAAAGAACAAAGCGAATGTTTCCTACGGAGCTATAAGTAATTTTTTTAAGTAAAAAGTCTACCTTAAAAAGAGATACGGTTGCACCTCTTTTATCCTTAAGGACTTTATTACAATAATCGATTAATACATCGACCTCTTCATAATGGTATTGTTCTACCACTTCCCGAATCGCGTTAGACGAGGCATGTGCGTATATCCCGCTTCCCAAACCGTCCGCAACGGCACAAATGAAATAATCATCGGTTGTCTTAATAAAAAAACTATCGCCGTTACACACATTACCTTCCTTTTGAATCTGATACACTAAGGTTTGAATATATTCATTTGATTCAAGTTCAAGCATTTGTTACTCCTGTATTGGCATTATCTTTGTTTAGTGCCTGTCGTAATTTTTGAATCGCCTTTTTTTGAAGACGAGATACATGCATCTGAGAAATCCCCAAGGACTCTCCTGTTTCTTTCTGACTCTTATTAGCGATAATTGTCAACATGAGAATTTCTTTTTCACGTTCTGTTAGCACATGCAGAACACTCTCAAGCAAGAGCCTTTGGTCGACTCTTTTGAAACCATCATCATGCGATCCGATGGTGTCGAGAATTGTAACCGTGCTGCCATCTGAGCCCGTTTCAATTGAACGATCCACAGATACGGCTTGATAACTTTTACCCATTTCCATCGCTTCTAATACTTCTTCTTCCGAAACGTCCAAATGCTCGGCAATTTCATGGATCTTTGGTGACCTTTGATGTTGATTGGTCAGTTCATCGACAACTGTCTTTATTTTCGTCCATAATTCCTTTACCCGTCTCGGTACATGGACTCCCCATGTTTTATCCCTTAAGTAACGTTTGATTTCTCCAATAACTGTTGGTATTAAAAATGTTTCAAAGGATGATCCAAGTTCCGGATCATATCTTCGTATCGCACCCAATAGCCCGACTATTCCTATTTGCATGAGATCCTCATGAAAATTGCCGCCTTTTGAATATTTCATCACAAGGCTTCCGACTAGCGGTGTATAGTGGTCTACTAATATTTCTTGAGCTGACTTACTCTCATTTAGCTGAAAGTCTTTGATTAGGGCGTTGATTTCTTCCTTAGTTCTCTTCATAGTTCGAAATGGTCGAGTCATGACCTGCACGCTCCCCACTTAAATACTTCACCATGAAGACCGTGACTCCGGAATGATCAAATACATGGACTTCATCCATGAGCGTTTCCATTAAAAATAGACCCAACCCTCCCTCCACCAGTTGGTCGGTTGCACTTGAGGCGGAGTATGGGCCTAGCTTGCTTCTTGTCTGTTCAAAATTAAAACTCTCTCCATTATCAGCGATCATAATTTCTAGTTTATTTTCATAAATTCCAAATCCAACAATGGTTTCTCCGCCGGCGTTATCTTTATAAGCATGTTGAACGGCATTCGTACATGCTTCACTGACGGCAATCTTTAAATCTTCAATCTCCTCATATGCGTATCCCATTCTGCTGGCTATTCCGGATAACGTTAATCGGATTACCCCTACATATTCCGGCTTAGCAGGCATTTTCACTTCAATGTAGTCAACTAATTGTTTCATTGTACCCCACCTCTCTAGTTCGTAGAAATATCAATGATGTTGCTTAAACCTGTAATTTGAAAAAGTCGTTCCAAGCGATCTGACAAGTCCACGAGCTTTAATTCCCCATCATTTTTCATTATTAGTTTGAATAAACCAATAAATACACCTAGGCCAGTACTATCAATATATGACACATCTTTTAAACTGACGATCAGTGATTGGTTTTGCTCTTCAGCGAGTGGTAATAATTCCTCTCGTAGCTTTGGTGCAGTGTATGCATCTATTTCTCCTGCAACAAAAACGAATGTCTTTCTATTATTTTGGTGTTTATCAACTTTTAAATCCATTCATTATCACCCCAGGAATTTAATCTATTTTTATGTACTTACCCGCACTCATGGAAGATTAAACCTTTCTTCGAAAAATAATTAGCGTAAAATCATCATTCATTTCAAAGTTCTGCATCTTTTCCAACTCACGATAAATTTGTTCCACCATTTCTTGGGCTGTTAATTGCTTATATTTTTGAATTAAGTCAGTTATCAACGAACGTTCGATAAAACCATCTTCTGTTCTTACTTCCGTCACTCCATCCGATAATAAGACAATCATATCCCCGGGTTCCACTTGTTTTTGATACTGCTCATATGTAAAGTTCTGGTCCACGCCTAATACTAGACCTTTTGTCACGAGATCCTCAAATGAATTCGTAACGGAATGATAATAGAATCCTTGTTCATGCCCTGCTGCTCCATAGGTAAAGGAATGATTATCTGTATCGTACATCCCATAGAACATGGTAATAAACATACCTTCATCCAGATTATCTTCTACGACTCTATTTATACTTTCTAAAACAAAGTGAGGACTTTTCCTAGACTCTGGTAAACTATCGATTGCATACTTGATCATCGACATACAAATGGCTGCAGGTATTCCTTTACCAATTACATCTGCAACGGCTATATGAATATTTTGCCCCTCTTGAATAAAGTGATAAAAATCCCCATTCATTTGTTTGGCAGGAATACTTGTTGCCCCAATATCTAAATCGTCCATTTGAGGAATAGATGTTTCTAGTAAATTTTCTTGAATGCTTGCCGCAATCTCAATTTCTGATTTTATTTCAAGCTGCTGATCCCGCATGCTTTGATGCTCCTGGTAGGCTAAGCCATAGTCCATCATCACCTCTAAAAGAAAATCAAAGGACAATAAGACCTCTTTTTGAATATCCGGAAAAATTTCTTTCAACGCTTCACTATGTAAACTGACAATTTCCTCAGGAGAAATTTGCTTTAAAATCGATTTTCTACTAAATAGTTGTGCTTGGTACAAAGCTTTTTCGGATGATTCTTTCAGATAACTGCGAAGCAAATGCCGATACCTTGATTTGAAAATTTCCATAGCAAGCATCCTCCTAACGAGTCCATTTTACCGTCTTAATAATCGTACCTTCCTCTAGTGAAGAGGTAATATCAAATTCATCCATTAAGCGCTTAACCCCCGGTAATCCTGCTCCTAACCCACCTGATGTAGAATATCCATCTTCCATCACTTTTCTAATATCCTGAATTCCTGGTCCATTATCAGCAGCGATCACCTTTATACCACGTTTATCACGTCCATTTATGCGTTCAATCCGTATTTCACCTTGCCCTGCATATAAATAAATATTACGTGCAAGCTCAGAAATCGCTGTCGTGATTCTCGCTTGGTCAACTGTACCAAATTCAAGCTCCTTGGCAATATTTCTTCCTAGTTGCCTAGCTGCAACGATATCCCATTCGGTAAAAATTTTCACATAGGATTCGTTCTCCATGCTTTCTCCCCCAACTCCCGTTGTAGTGTTTCTAACCCCTTTTCTAAATCTAGTGCTGTAAGCACCTCTTGAAGATGGATTCCTAGTTCAACTAATGTAATGGCTACAGCTGGTTGGATGCCCGTTAAAACTACTTTTGCCCCCATCAATTTGGACATACTAATAACATCGCCTAATACTTTTGCAATAAATGAATCAATCACATCGATCGACGTTAAATCGATGACTACACCATTCGATCCTGTTTCATGGATTTTATGAAGCAAATCTTCTTGAAATTGTATTGCCGTTTGATCATCAAGTTCCCACTGAATAGAAATAAGCAGGCAGTTATATAACTTTAGTATAGGTATTCTAGCGACCATTATGATTCCTCCGTTGATATGACCTTTCGATTCGTCATTTCCAAGGCAGCCTCAATTCCTTTTTGTAAGCTATTCTTTGTCATGACTTGAGTTAAATTTATCCCTAAATTAACGATTGTTTGTGCAATCTCTGGACGAATCCCAACGATTAAACATTTTGCTCCTACTAATCTGACGGCTTCGGATGCCTGAATAATATGGTGGGCAACCATCGTGTCTACGACAGGAACTCCTGTGATATCAATTAATACAACTTGGGCGCGATGCTTAACAACCCCTTGTAATAAATTTTCCATAATCGATTTTGCTCTTTCTGTGTCAATGGTTCCAACTAACGGCATGATCGTAATATTTTCAAAAATCGGGATAAGCGGGGCAGATAGCTCTTGAAGCGCAATCTTTTGTAAGGATACCGTTCTTTGCCAAGTTTCAGCATACTGATTAAACACTGCAACGTTGATCGGACTAATCCATTTGTCATAATCCAAAATAAATTCAACTTGTTCCTTTTCTGAGGTCTTATCTGCCATCGGAAAGAAAACAATTTTTCCAAATTCACTTAAACTGTCCATAATAAAACCTAATGTCCAGCCGAGTTGAACTATTTTTTGAGTAAATTCACTTATCTTGCTTTCACTATTTTTCTGTTGATTGGTAGAACTATTAATTAGTAAATTTATATAATCATTACAAATATTGATATAGACTTTCTCTGATATCAAATTAGCTGCTCTTTGTTCATCCATCAGAATTACTTTCTTCGACCACTCTTTTAAAATTTGCTCCCGGTTTGTTTGAATATATTCTACTATTCGATTTGATTTTTCCATCATTTCCCACCTAAATATATCTTCGAAGTTCGAAGAATTATTTGTTATCTAGAATTATACCAATTTATGCTAGCTGAAAAATGAAGAAAATAGCATAGACTTTTAGCCCTAATATCCTCAAGGTTTCAAACGAAAAAAAAAGGGTACATTAAAGGTAGAATAGAATCTTTGTAACCTAATTTTCCAAAGAGGAGGAGACGCAATGGATAAAGAAAAAAGGCAACGACAGTTTAAGGAACAAGGGTCCACACTACAATCAGTCGAAAAAAACAATAATGGCTCGATGGCACAAAATTTAGACGAAATGAAAAAGCTCGGTAAGGAAATGAATCAGATGAAAACCGGGAGTCAGCAACAAGAAAATGAAAATCTGATCCCTGATCCAATCCAATAGCTGAAGCATTTTAGTAGCGGTCCCTCCTTAGGGGACCGCTACTTTTGGTTATTTAAAAAACGAGCCTTTCTTTTTCCCTCTTAATAGGTCACCGGTCCAGCCATTAAATTTCAAAAATCCATAAAGTAGGATGGTTGAGACTCCAATTAGAATGACGGACATTATATAGCCGAACTTCCATTCTAGTTCCGGCATATGCTTGAAATTCATCCCCCATAATGCCCCAAACGCCATGACCGGGGTAAAGATCGTTGTGATGACCGTTAAGGTTTTCATAATTTCATTTCCACGATGGGATGAGATGACTTCCTCCAAATTAATGATTGAATCAAGCTCATGTTCATATTCATTGAGCAATTCAACCGCCCGTTCAATCCGTTTACACGTCGTCTTAAAAATATCCCCCGTGCTTACCTCATTTAGATTGATCTCCTCTATCCCCATTTTCAACTCTTTTATCGGGATTAATAGATTCTTCCAGACTAATAGTTCATGCCTTTGCGTATAGATTTTTTCAAGAATACTCGTTTCATTTCGTTTCCGAACACTCCAGATTAGTGTTTTTAACGCATCTTCAAATTGATCGATCTCATACAACATTTCATTCATAAGTTCTCACCAAAAAAATTAAAAAGCCATCAACCGGGTTTTCTGTTCGATCAATGAGCCTGAGAAGGTCCTCCGTATGGATATGTTTAAAGGAAGACAGCATCAGATCAACTGTAATCAACTGATCCGTACTTACATAAAAATGAAAGATTTTATAATCTAGTTCCTCTTCAAAATTTTGCTGATAAATAAGGGAGCCGGTCACAACCTTTTTTCCATTATCAAGTGTTTTTATCCGTAAGAAATTTGTTTTATGTTCCTGCAGCTGTTCCAGCCATCCGGTGCTCCCGCAGTTAACATTTTCAATAATTGGTTCTATTCGTTCGCTGTCGTTTTTGTCAAATTGATACCACTTCCATTTGTTCGGTCCGATAGTTTTCTCCATAGAATCTCCTTTTGATAAAAGTTTTCCTAATTAAATCCCCTAATTTTCAAAAAATGAAACATTAAAAATAGGTTTTAAATGTAAAGAAGCGGGTATGAAAGGATTAATAGAACTTAGTTGAAATGAAGTCCTATTTTAAGAGATTGTTAAAATCTAAAGGAGGTCTTGATATGAAACGAGTTTTGCCTATTACATCATTGGTTGTGGTTGGAATGGGGGCATCTGCAGCGATGTGGTTATCTTCTAAACCGAACAGAGTAAAAGCAGAGAGTGTATTTAGAGACTGGAAACGTAAAATTAAACCTTCTCCTTTTGATAAAAGTGAAACACTCCCGATTGAAAAAGGAGGACACCCGCATCCACATGATCTAGAAGATAATAATATGGTCAGCGAAGGGGCTATGTATTCGGTTCAATTTTTTAATGAGAAAATGCAGTGATAAGCGGTTGGGGCACGTTACTGCCCCAGCTAATTTTTTGACCATTTGAGGTGGTAAAATGAATTTATTTTTTTTACTCATCTACTTCATCATCATTACAGCCGTTATCGAAATTTACGTGGTTTTATTTCGGTTAACAGGGCTCAAATTGGAGATTTCAAGATTTCAGGTCATATCTTTGATGACAGGCACTGGCTTTACTACAGGAGAATCCGAGCTTATTTTAGGTCACCCCATTCGAAGAAAACTTGCCACTTTCCTGATTCTGTTTGGGGCCTTCTCCCTTGCAGTGATTATTTCATCGATTAGCAATTTCCTTTCGGACGATCTTAGAATGAATGACATTTTATTTGTAGCAGGTGGTGTCCTGCTAGTCTTTGGGGTATTAAAGCTGGCATGCATCCAGAAGTTATTATCGAAATTATTTCATAAAAAAATGAAACAGAATATTGAGCTTGGAGATTTGCCCATCCGGGACGTATTCTTAACAGATAAAGATGATTATCTACTAAATCTGCATATCTATAAAGACTCTTTTCTCGCTTTCAAAACGATAAATCAAGTGATAAAAGAACATGAGCGGCTTGAGTTTGTTGTAATTTTTATTAAAAGAGGTGAATTGAAGATTAGAAGAAACATCTACAACGAAAAAATCCATGAAGGAGATCAGCTGTTTTTATTTGGAGAAAAAGAGGTTATCACCGAGTATTTTAAAGATGATATGAACATCATGGAGGAAAATTTAAAGAATCAACAACATACACCGTTAACGAGGCAGTTTAACAGTGGATAACACCTCATCTAGATAAACTATGAAGCTTTGAAATAAAATTTATTTATATAAGGAGGAACTACCTTTGAATACCTTTTATGACACAAGAAATATTTCGGAATATCTTATCAACAATAATGTGGATTTTCAGAAAAAACTTTTATCCGAGGCTGTCAATGTTGCCTCTAATATTGAGCGTATTTTACAAGCTGGAAATATTGATCTTTTGAAAAACGCTCAAAGGCTAGTTCTTTACGTTGTGGAAAATAGAACAGATGAACTCATTGCTTTTGCTAATGAAGAAGGAGTGGCTTGGGCGAGATTTTCTTTAACTCTGGCATTCAAACTAGAATGGGTACATGCCATTAGACGTGCCTTATGGCATTTCATAAAACTTTATGATCGATTAAATGAGAAAGGTAATTATGTTGATGATTTTTTCGAATTGGAACATAAAGTTAATGATGGGATTGATGAATTTCTAAACACCTTTTTCATTAGCTATTCGCAGTATAAAGATGAATTAATTCTTTCTCAAAGAAAATTAGTTGAACATCTCTCGGTTCCCATCATACCAGTTAGCACAACTGTAGCTGTATTGCCGTTGATTGGTACGCTTGATTCTTATCGAATGAATATTATTGAAGAAAAAGTATTAACGGATATATCAAGGTTAAGGATTCTGACATTGATTATTGACCTTTCGGGAATATCGGACATGGACGAAGGTACCATTTCTCATTTTCAAAAAGTATTGATTGGCGTAACGTTAATGGGTGCTAAATCAATCATTACTGGATTACGCCCTGAACTTGTAAGAAGAATGGTTAATTTAGGAATTGATCTTCACAGTTATACAGAGACAAAAGCAACGTTACAGCAAACATTAAATGAACATCTTGTTGTTTAGCACTCACATTGTTTAGAATGAAATAATTTGAAGGGCTTGGATATTCCAAGCCTTCTTTTATTTTCGAGATTTTTAATTTTGGCTCTGTTATACTTGGCCGTTGATTTCCGCTCCAGGCGCGTGCGGTTCGCGGGCGGTCCGGGGAGCCTCCTCGGCGCTAAACGCCTGTGGGGTCTCCCCTGCCCCGTCCTCCCGCAGGAGTCTTCGCGCCTTCCGCTCCAATCAACTTGGCTATAAATCCTTAATTTTAAATCTTTTTTACTTCTAAATTCGAAATGTGATAACCACTGATTGTGTGGATTTTGAACTGATATCCTTCTGTTATAACTTCACTACCATTTTGGAAGTCAAGGTTTTGTGATAGAAACCAGCCGCCAATTGTTATTATTCCTGCAGTCGCTAGGTTTGTCCCGAGTAAATCATTTACGTCCTCTATTAATAGTTTTGCATCTACTAAATAATGGTTTTCCTGTATCTTTAGAATCTCTGCAACTTCATCCGCATCAAATTCATCTCTAACTTCTCCGACGATTTCCTCAATAATATCTTCAACCGTAACCAAACCAGAAGTCCCACCGTATTCATCTATTAGGATGGCCATATGGGTACGTTCTTTTTGCATTTTCACCAATAAGTCATGAATGGGAATGGTTTCGATCACGTAAATAACAGGATTGATATAGGATTTTACCCTCAACTCTTCCGTATTACCTTTATTCATTATTTTTGCTGTTAAGAGTGCTTTAACGTTTATGATTCCGATGATATTATCTATATCACCGTCCATTACTGGATATCGAGTATAATTCTCCCTTCTCACCCTCTTAATAACTTCATTAATTGTGTCGTCTATCGTTAAGCTGCTAATCTCCGTGCGAGGGACCATGATTTCTTTTGCCAATCTCTCATCGAATTCAAAAATATTGTTTACATATCGTAATTCATTCTGATTAATCTCGCCGCTCTTATAGCTTTCTAACAAGAGGATCCGCAGCTCTTCTTCGGAGTGAGCTGATTCCTGTTCGGATGCTGGATTTAAGCCAAATAGACCGGCCAACAGACGGGCAGAACCATTTAATAGCCAGATAAACGGAAACATGATTTTGTTAAACCATATGATTGGCCGTGAGAAGTAAAGCGTTACAATTTCCGCTTTTTGGATTGCTACTGTTTTAGGCGCCAATTCACCAATTACTACATGTAAAAAGGTAACTGAGGCAAAGGCAAGCCCAAAGGATAAAATATGTGTAACAGATTCATTTAGGTTGAGTACCGTTAACAATGGGTGCAGCAGCCTTTCTACTGTTGGTTCTCCTAACCATCCCAGCCCGAGTGCCGTTACTGTGATTCCCAGTTGGCAGGTTGAAAGGTATTCATCGAGATGTGATACCACCTTTTTAGCTGCTACAGCGCCCTTCTCTCCTTCCGCAATCAATTGATCAATTCTAGAGGGGCGTACTTTTACGATGGCAAATTCGATTGCGACAAAAAATCCAGTAAGTGCGATTAATAGTGTGATTAAAAGTAAATTTATTATCATCAAGAGAAGTTTCACTCCCTCTCTTTTTATTAAAATAACAATCCGAAATTATCTGAGTTTCGGATTGTTATTCGTGTGATCAGGTAACAACCTGTCCCTTTTGCTTAAATCTTTTATTCTACTATTTTCTTGTCTATTTTATTATCTAGCTTACCTAAATATTTCGTGGCAAATTCCTTTCCTCCGAGACCGAAGGCGAGGCCGAATGCTAATGCTACTCCACCTAATACGAGAATAAAGGCCGCATTTACGATGGAATGAGCAACCCCAAGCTGGTCTAATGCCATAAAGACAGTAACTGCAAAGATTGCATATTTCCCAACAGCTGCGAGTGTCCGCGAGTAGCTGTTCTTTAAAATGTTTTGTAAAATACGTTCTACTAAATGACCTAAATATAATCCAACTCCTAAAATAACTAGTGCAGCGAATAACATCGGTAAATAAGCAATCACGCCTGTTGCAAGAGTCACTAAGAACTCTAAGTGGACAATTTGTAATGCTTCCACTGTAAATAATAAAACAATCACTATTTTTGCGAGCATACCAACGATTTGTGAAAGATTGTACTTGGATTGCTCTGGATTTAATGAGCCAATGCCCATATGGTGAAATAAATTGTTAAATCGTAAGCGCCAAAGCATTTGAGTAACCATTTTTTCGGCCCATTTTCCAAGCCATAAGCCCACTAAGATTAAGATTACCGCCACAGCGATGTTTGGAATGAGGGAGAGCACATGATGAAGCATCGTTATGGCTGGATCAGAAATTCCTTTTAGATCGAGTTTTTCTAAGGCTGTAATAATCGTCGGAATTAAGATTAAGATAAACACAATATTGCCGATCATACTTGAAAGTGTGGTTCCCTCTCCTGTTGGGCTTAACCCAAACCGTTGACCAATTCTCTCTGTACCAATACTTCTTAAAAAGTTGGTTAGAATATCACGGACAATTTTTGCAATAAGCCAGCCGACAAAGACAATCAGTGCGGCAGCAAATAACTTAGGTATAAAGGCAAGCAAAGTTGATAGAGTGTTTGCGAAAGGTTCAGAAACACCTTCCATTTGCAATGCATCTAAGACCCCTGGTAAAAATAGTAAGAAAACAAAATAGAAAAGAGCTTTTGCGATACTGTTTACCTTACTTACAGCATCCGCTGGATTATTTGTCATCTTCCATTGGACTAAAAGACGTTCAAAATGAAACATTGCAGAGGCCTTTTTAAAGAGCATACGAACGAGTGAGGCAACTGCCCAAGCTAGTAGTAATATTAGAGCAGCTTTTAAAACGTTCGGAATCGCTGCTGTAATGATTGATAACATTTGAACCAGTGGTGTGGCAATCAAGCTTAAGTTCAGCATATTAAAAAAGATAATCCACACAAACACTAGTAAAATATAATAAACAATTTTTCCAATAATCACTTCAGATGAGTATTTTCTCTTTCCAAAGTTTGAAAAAAGCTTATCATCAAAGCGTGTTTTCTTTAAAATTGCCTCGACACCTTTTCCGATACTCTTAGCGATCAGCCATCCAACTAATAATACAAGAAGGGCAAACAGCAAGTTCGGAAGCTGATTAAAATAAGAGTACCAACCCGTCATCATTTGATTCATATCCATCGTATCGATCTCCTTTTCCCCATTTTTTCTGTTTCCAACTTATTTACGTAAGTAAGTTTTCTATTGGATATATAACCCTAATAAAAGAAATGAAACCTTATTTTTTTTTACTAGTTGGTCCAATCTCCATCAATTAAAATTTTTTTAAATGGGAATCAGAAGCTTTTAAAAAAGGGCCTTTAATAGAAAGAAAACGATTTTTTATTCTGGTATGGATCATCCAAACCTTACTCTTAAAAAAATTGAGGTTTCGTATTTTATACAGTGGGAATATAACCAATATGCAAACGAAAGGGGCTGAAAGGTATGAGTTTAATAGCAAATCCAATAACCATATTGGCACCATTAACCTCCCACGTTTACTTATTGAGATCATGGTGAAAAGAAAGATGAACTAGATAATAAAAATCCATAAGAACAAATACAAGGAGGCTAAACAATATGAATAAGGATAAATTGTCAGGTAATGTAGATCAAGTAAAAGGTGAGGCTAAAGAGCAATGGGGTCATTTAACAGATGATGATTCAAAGGTAGCAGAAGGAAAAATGGATAAAGCAAAAGGCAAAGTAAAAGAAGGCGTTGGCGAAGTAAAAGATAAACTATCAAGATAGTAAACATTCACATTGGCAGCCTATTGATGATACTACTATATTCATTTTTTATAAAACATCCAAATTTTTATAAGAGGAGGAGTAAAAATGAACAAACATGAAAAAAACATTGTAGGTGTTTATCAATCCGAACAAGAGGCCATTGCCGCAATTGAGGATCTTGTAAAATGGGGATACGATAAGTCAGAAATCAGTGTAATCGGTAAAGATCACAATCACGTTGATTACGTTACCGAAGAAACAGGCACTGCAGTCGAAGATACCGCCACCACAGGTGCTATTACAGGTGGGGCACTTGGTGGCGCAACAGGATTATTAGCTGGACTTGGCGCTCTTGCCATACCGAGTATTGGTCCAATAGTTGCCGCAGGTCCTATTGCCGCAAGCATAATGGGTGCATTAACAGGTGCAGGTTTAGGAGGTTTAACTGGAGCACTAATCGGACTTGGAATTCCAGACGATGACGCCAAGTATTATGGGGAGTCCGTTGAAGAAGGTAAGATCTTAGTCCTGGTCAAGAAAAGAGAAGACTCTGCCCATAATATGATCGACAGTGATGAAGAGATTCCTTTAGACGTGGAACCAGCTGCTGATCATGAGGATGACCGATTCAAATCGATTAGAAATCGAAATCCTGCCTTGAGTAACAAATATTAAGTAACTTATAGATAAAAAAAAGAAGAGGTTCCCCAACCTCTTCTTTTTCATATAAAACCCCTTTAAATTAACCCGCCGCCTTCCCCCAAGCAGCACAACTCTCCCTTAACAACTAGCTGAAAAAGTCTGCTAAGATATCAAGGTTATTTTGCATAAAATCTAAAGCGATATTCGGCATCACACCAAACAGTACTGAACCAACCACCGCAACAATCAAGACCACATTAATTCCGAATGGAAGATTGAACTTGCTGTCATCACTTGCCGGACGGAAGAACATTTGCGTCATTACGCCGAAATAATAGTAATATGAGACGACCGTCGTCGCGATCATAATCGACGCAAGCACATAATGCGGCGTACCATAAAATGCCCCGATAAAGATGTTTAATTTTCCGATGAAACCAGCTGTACCCGGGAAACCTGCCAACGAAACAAGCAGTAAGCCCATCACGACTGCAAGCACCGGCGAGCGGCGATACAATCCAGCAAAATCAGCAATCTTCGTTGAGCCTGTTTTTTCGCTAACCACCTGGATGACCGCAAACGCGCCAAGGTTCATGAACAAGTAAGCGAGCAGGTAGAACCAGATCGAATAAAACATATTCGAGCTCAAAGATGTTAACGCCACTAAAATATAGCCGGCATGAGCGATACTTGAGTAAGCAAACATCCGTTTTATGTTCGACTGCTTCAAAGCGATCACGTTACCAATAATCATGGTCGCCCCAGCGATAAAGGCGATATAATCCTGCATCTCTAGCAAAATCGGCATTTGTGGATTTCCAACCGATGCGGCCGAACCAAATACCGTTAACAAAATGCGGAGCACAATTACAAAACCAGCTGTCTTCGAAACCACACTTAGAAAAGCGGTAACTGGTGTTGGCGCCCCTTGGTAAACATCAGGTGCCCACATATGGAACGGAGCCGCACCCAGTTTAAAGGCTAATCCAACAAAAACCATCAAAAATGCCAAGGTTAACAAGTACGCTTGCTGGCCATCCGTAACCGTGGACAACCGGCCGGCAATGTCGAGCAAGTTGGTTGAGCCTGTTAAGCCATAGATATAGCTCATCCCAAACAACGTAATCGCAGTTGAAATTCCGCCATTGATGACGTATTTCATCGCTGATTCGTTAGACTCTAAATGATACTTGCGGATCCCCGCTAAAATATAAGAAGAAACAGTTAACAATTCCAAGCCGATAAACAGCGTAATTAGATCACCGCTGGATGTCATAATCATCGCACCGAGCAAGGCCGATAAGAACAAGTAATAAAACTCGCCGCGATATTCTTCCAAGCCTTCTTTCGGCTCATAGCTGACGGCCAAGAACATAACCAGACCTGCACCCGCAAGAAGCAATAATTTAAAGGCCATCGCGAAACTATCTAAACGGAATGAATTCTCCAAAATCGACGTCACTGGTCCGCCGACCATGCCAAGCACAGAAACGATCGCTGCAAAAATGGCCGCAATCCCGATCCAGCCGAGAATTTTTCGATCCATATTTTTCGGCATAAATAAATCTAAAAGTGTAAGAAGTGTAGATACACCAAGGATGATGAACTCTGGCGTCATGGCACTCCAATTGATTTGCTGCAAGGTCTCAAGACTCATCCTTCATCACCCTCCTATCCCTAGCATGATCGTTTCAAGTGTAGTTTGTAGCGGTGCGCTGAGGACACTTGGGAAAACACCAATTAAAACGATTAACAGCATCAAAATAACCACCGGCACGAATTCCACGCCTTTAAGATCGAGGATGCCGGTAAATTCACGATGTGACTTGCCGTACGTGATCCCTAATACTGCGCGAAGCAAGTAAGCCGCCGTCATGATAATCCCGATTGTACCAACTGCGGCAATCCACGGCATTTCTTTGAAAAGACCGAGGAACGCCATAAACTCACTGACAAATCCAGACATCCCTGGCAAGCCAAGCGACGCCATCCCTGCAGCCAACAAGAAGCCCGCTGCAATCGGCATGCCCTTCGCCATTCCGCCCAGATTCTCAATCAGCGATGTACCGGTGCGTTCATAAAGGATGCCCACCAAGAAGAACAACAGTGCGGAAATCAATCCGTGCGAAATCACTTGGAAAATCGCCCCTTGAACCCCAGCCTCATTCATCGCCGCAAGTCCGATTAACACAATTCCCATATGAGAAATGGATGAATAAGCCAAAACCATTTTAAAATCTGTTTGAATGAACGCTAGAAACGCCCCGTAAAGGAGATTAATCACTCCAAGGACAGCAATCAGCGGCGCAAGTGTCTTAAATTGCTCGGGAAAAATACCCATCCCAAAACGGATTAATCCGTACGCACCGATTTTCAGGAGAATCCCTGAGTGGATCATAACAACAGATGGCGGCGCTTGAACGTGTACCTTCAGCATCCAGCTGTGTAATGGGAAAATCGGTAATTTTACCCCAAACGCAATCAATAAGGAAATGAACAAGCCAAGCTTCAAGTCGCCAGACAGCGGCGCATTTGGATCAGCCACCATTTGGACTAACGTATCAATGTTTGTTGTGCCTGTTTTTGCAAACAGAATCATGATCACGATAAGTAGTACGGCTGACCCTAAGCCGTTATAAATTAAGAAGCTGTAAGCTGCCTTTTCTTTTTCAAAATAACCCCATTTTCCAATTAAGAAGAAGGTCGGGATTAAGGTGATTTCAAAGAAGATGAAGAACAGAATTAAGTTTTCGGCGGTAAACACGCCGAGCATTCCGATTTCTAACAGAAGGAAGAGCATAAAATAGCCTTTCCATTCTTTTTTCACAAACTTTGCCGCCGCAATCGCTGACAGCGTCGCTACGACCGCTGTGAGGACGACCAGCAAGAGTTGAAAGCCGCTCAAGGCAAGTTCATAGTACACCGAGAAAACTGGCTCTTCGATGCCTGCAATGCCGCGGAATTGAATCCACGGGACGGATACGGTAAAGTCCGCCAAATCCTTGCCAAATTGATAATGAAGATAAGCTGCGATTGCCAACAGTAAGGCCGGCAGTGTGGCTAGAAAGCCTACCGCTTTAATCGCTTTTTCTTCCGTTTTAGGCATAAAAGCCAAAACCACGATACCTAGTAAAGGGGAGAATACTAGGATTGAAAGAACAGATGTTAAATTCATCGTAAGTACCCCCCTGTTAATGCAAAGATGACAACGAGTACCGCTAGCCCAATAAAGGCGACCGCGCCGTACGTTTGAACCTGTCCGGTTTGCAGCTTTGAACCTGCTGCCCCAAGACCTTGGACAATCCCAACCACGCCCTTGACGAGTCCTCCGACAAGGAAGCCATCAATGAACCGTAAAAAGTAGCTGAGTCCTTTGGTGAATGCGACGACCGTCAGTTGATAGAACTCGTCGACGTAATATTTGTTCGTTAAAATCGTGTGTAATGTATCCCCTGTGCCGCTTAACCAGTTGCGGGCCACAGACCGCTTGCTGTACATCAAGTATGCAAGGTAAATTCCCGCTAAGGAAACAACCGTTGCGGCAATCATGATCCAGCTTGGACCTTCGACGTGACCATGGTGTGCGAGCGCTTCGTTGCCATCGACAAGCCAGTCGCCAAGGAACGTTCCAAACCAAGGTGTATTGACATAACCAGCAACAATCGCTAGCACACCGAGGAGAATCATCGGGTAAGTCATGTTCGCTGGTGATTCGTGCACATGCTTTTGTTCTCCGCGTGCTTCTCCGGAAAATACCATGAAGAACAAGCGGAACATATAGAAAGCTGTCATAAATGCGGCCGCAAGTGCGAGTAAGAAGAGGAATGGATGTCCGCCTTCCCAGGCCGCAACTAAAATTTCATCTTTGGAGAAGAATCCGGAAAGCCCTGGGACACCGCTGATCGCGAGAGTTCCAATTAAGAAAAGCGGTCCGGTTAGTTTGAGCTTTTTCCAAAGTCCGCCCATTTCTTCGATGTTCTGAGTATGTACCGCATGAATGACGGAGCCGGCGGCTAAGAATAATAGCGCCTTGAAGAATGCGTGTGTCATCAGGTGGAATACCCCAGCAACATAACCGGCAGACCCTAAGGCAAGCATCATGTAGCCAAGCTGTGAGACCGTTGAATAAGCGAGTACGCGTTTGATATCAGTTTGCACAAGACCAATACTTGCCGCAAAAATCGCGGTAAATGCGCCAATCACGGCGATCGTAAGGAGCGCTGTTTTGCTTGCTGCGAACAGTGGAAATAGTGCCGCTACCAAATAAACACCGGCAGCAACCATCGTCGCCGCGTGGATTAAGGCCGAAACAGGCGTCGGACCTTCCATCGCATCCGGAAGCCAAGTGTGAAGCGGGAACTGACCCGACTTACCCACCGCCCCGATGAAAATAAGGATGGCAGTTAAGGTAATCATGGTGCCTGACACCGCACCGGCATCAACGGCAGCAAAAATTTCACTATATTCAAAGCTTTTGGTTTCCCAGAATAGCAGAATCATGCCGATAAATAAGCCTACGTCCCCGATCCGGGTCATAATGAACGCTTTTTTCGCGGCCGCCTTCGCTTCGTCCTTGTAAAAATAAAAACCGATTAATAGGAAGGAACCGACACCGACAAGCTCCCAGAAAACATAGGTTTGCAGTAAGTTTGGCGAAATCACCAGACCAAGCATTGCAAACGTAAAGAGTCCTAAATAGGCATAGAATACTGGAAACCGCTCGTCCCCTTGCATATAACCTTTGGAGTAGGTATGTACTAAGAAACTTACGAGCGATACGATAAACAGCATTAATGCATTTAATTGATTCACTTCAAAGCCCGCTGTTAGATGCATATCTCCTATCGTGAGCCAGTCAAATTTCGTAACATAGGTTGGCTCAGAAAAGCGCTCGAATAATACCAAAATCGAGTAGACAAGCGATGCCAATGTGAGCAGAATCCCCACATACGCACTCGCCTCTTTCAGTCGCTTCCCGAAAAGAAGAAGGATCAAAAACGATAATAGCGGGAAAAGCGGTATGAGCCATGCATTCTCCATCATTATCACTATCCCCTTAGACACGGGCGGTGACTGTCACCACCCGAGTTTTGTCGAAAGTTATTTTTATCTGGTGCCTGACACCCTTCGTGGACAAATCCACATAAATGTCCGCGTACAGTGAACAACCCAACACAAAGTTGCAGTGTCCGTCCAAGGTGGACAAAGTGACGAAGTGTCTTTTCGTGGTGCCTGACACCCAATTTTTTTTAGTTTTTCATTGTGTCCATTTCGTCGATGTTGACGGTCTTTTTGGCGCGGTAGAGTGAGATTAATATGGCTAGACCGACAGCTGCTTCGGCTGCTGCGACGCTGATCGCGAACAGGGCGAAGATTTGGCCGGTAATGGACGGCGCCATTCCATATTTGCTGAAGGTTACGAGATTAATATTGACCGCGTTCAGCATTAATTCAATCGAAATCAGGACAATCACGGTGTTTCTTTTGGTAAGTGCACCGTATAAACCGATGCAAAACAAGATCAGTGCAAGTGCCAGGAAGGCTGAAGCGGGAACAGAACTCATTGGTCGTCCGCCTCCTTCTTCTCATTTTTCGCTAAGATAATCGAACCAACAAGGGCAACCAGTAGTAAAACAGACGTTAACTCAAACGGAATGATGTATTTTGAGTAAAGTGCTTTACCGATTTGCATCGTGTTGTTTTCATGCAAGGTGGTCGGAACCTGTGCGATATTGAAATTGTAAATGCCAATGTAAACAGCAAATGCAAAGCCGAGAATCCCTAAGAAGACAAGGATTTTTCTCCATTTGCCGGTTTGTGGCTCATGTTCATCATTATGCTTTGTTAACATGATTCCAAACAGCATGATGATGGTAATCGCACCTGAATAGATTAAGATTTGCACAGCTGCCACAAATTCGGCTGACAGCAGCACGTAAATTCCAGCGATTGCGACAAAGGTGAAGATCAGTGAAACGACCATATGAACCACCTTGGTAAGGTTTAAAAGAAGCACACCGCCAATAATGGCGACAAGTGCGAGTCCCATAAAAGCGAGGAATTCGCCGGAAAAGGTCATGGTTTATTCACCTGCCGTATGTTTTCATCGTTTTCATCTAACCATTCTAGGTTTTTAAATAACATGTCACGGCTGTATTCAGCGAGCTCGAAGTTATTGGTCATGATAATCGCTTCGGTCGGGCATACCTCCGTACATAAGTCACAAAGGATGCAAATTTCAAAGTTAATATCATAGGTATCAATGATTTTCCCTTTTTTCGTTGGGTCCGGATGCTTTTTACCCGTTAAATTAATACAATCCGTCGGACAGATGTTCATGCACTGATTACAAACAATACATTTTTCCGGATAAAACTTTTGAATACCGCGGAACCGGTCTGGCAGTGGAAGCGGCTTGTTTGGATAATCATACGTAACCTTTTCTTTGGTCAAGTTTTTTAGGGTATATTTCAAGCCTTTTGCTAATCCAAGCACGTTTTTCACCCCTTTTACATTTTAAAGATGGTTTTTGGTGTCAGGCACCATAAATTTTTTTAAGGCTATTAAAAACTTGTCTGTTGATTTCCGCTCCAGGCGCTTCGCTTTCCGCGGGCGGTCCGGGGAGCCTCCTCGGCGCTAAGCGCCTGTGGGGTCTCCCCTGCCCCGTCCTCCCGCAGGAGTCTCGCGCCCTCCGCTCCAATCAACAGAGGTACAAAATCAACAATGACTTTTAACACAGCCTTTTCTTAAAAAAATAACGATTTAACTAGCGCTGTTAAGAATATGTTTGCTAGTGCGATTGGCAATAGTACTTTCCAGCCAAATTCCATGAGTTTGTCGGCGCGGAAACGTGGTAGCGTGGCCCGCAGCCAGATGTAGACAAAGACGACGACGCTGAATTTGAGTGCGAACCAGACGGCGCCTGGGATGAAGTCCAGGAAGCTGATTGGTGCCAGCCATCCGCCAAGGAAGACGACGGTAATGAGTGCGGACATTGCGAATAAGTACACATATTCAGCGAGCATAAAGAAGGCCCAGCGGAATCCGGAATATTCTACGTGGTATCCAGCAACTAGTTCATTTTCCGACTCCGGCAGGTCAAATGGTGTCCGATTTAATTCGGCGATTGATGCAATGAAAAAGACGATGAAGCCGATTGGCTGTAAGAGTATGAACCAGCCATGTTTTTGTGCTTCGACGATATCATTTAGGTTTAAACTTCCTGATAAAAGGATGACGCCTAGGACGGACATGACTAACGGGATTTCGTAGGAAATCATTTGGGCTGAAGCACGCATTCCTCCTAAGAGGGCGTACTTGTTATTTGATGCCCAGCCGCCAAGGAGCATGCCAAAGGTGGTTAATCCGCTAACGGCAATATAATAGAGTAATCCGACACCGATGTCAGCAAACTGAAAGGCGTCTGTGAACGGCATCGTCGCCAGGACCATAAAGGATGGTGCGAAGGCGATGACTGGTGCAATGATAAATAATGGCTTGTCGGCTGCCTTTGGAATGATGTCCTCTTTTAGTAACAGCTTGAGGACGTCTGCGACGGTTTGTAATAGTCCCCATTTACCGCCGACCTGGTTTGGACCATGGCGCAGCTGCATGTAGCCTAAGACTTTCCGCTCTGCTAAAATTCCGTAGGTAACAAATCCTAATACGATTAAAAGCAAGACAGCGCCGAGTAAAAAGAAAATTCCAAAGTTAGCCCAACCCGGACTTGACTGGAGCAATTCTTCTATCATTAGCCGTCAACCTCCCCAAGGACAATATCAACTGCCCCTAAAATAGCAATCATGTTTGCAATGTTTTCACCCTTTAAAAGTTTCGGGAGAATTTGCAGGTTATAGAAGGATGGTCTTCTAAACTTTAAGCGGTACGGCTCTTTTTTGCCGTCGCTGTAAATATAGCAGCCAATCTCTCCGCGCGGTGATTCAATGCGGACAAATGCTTCGCCTTTAGGTGCCTTAATGATTTTCGGCACTTTCGCCATAATTGGACCTTCACCAGGGAATTGTTCCACAGCTTGTTCAAGGATTTTCAAGGATTCTTCAATCTCCGCCAAACGCAAATGGTAGCGAGCTAAGCAATCGCCGTCTTCTGAGGTTGGTACATCAAAGGTAAAACGGTTGTAAACAGAGTAAGGCTCATCTTTACGAAGATCCCATTTCACGCCCGTACTGCGCAGGTTTGGTCCGCTCAGTGAATATTGAAGCGCCTCTTCTTTTGTATACTTGCCGACGCCTTTGACCCGGTCGAGGAAGATTTCATTTCCACTGACAAGCTCGTGATAGCCTTTCAGCTGGCCGCGCAGGTATGGTACAAAGCTGCCTACTTTTTCAATCCAGCCTTCAGGTGCATCCCACTTCACGCCGCCAACGCGCATATAGTTGAAGGTCAAGCGGGCCCCCGATAATTCGTTGAGCATATTGATAATCATTTCGCGGTCACGGAAGGCGTAGATGAACGGACTTGTTGCACCTAAGTCAAGGATATACGTACCCCAGGCAACAAGGTGGCTGGCAATCCGGTTCAATTCCATCGCAATCACACGTAAGAAATCAGCTCGTTCAGGAATTTCAATCCCCATCATCGTTTCGACTGCATGACAGAGGATGTAGTTATTGGTCATCGAGGACAAATAGTCCATTCGGTCGGTGTAAGGAATAATCTGCGTATATTGCAGGTCTTCAGCTAACTTTTCTGTTCCGCGGTGTAAGTACCCGATGACAGGTTTCGCTTCGGTAATGATTTCCCCATCAATTTTAACAACCAGCCGGAACACTCCGTGCGTACTTGGATGCTGAGGACCGACGTTTAATATCATTTCTTCTGTTCTGATCATTGGTTACACCTCCACGTCGTACGGCTCGTAATCTTTTCGCAGTGGATGGCCAACCCAATCTTCACCCAGCAAGATGCGCCGTAAGTCTGGATGTCCTGGAAACTTGATTCCTAGTAAATCATAGGCTTCACATTCAGGCCATTCTGCGCCTGCCCAAAGCGGCTGCAAGGACTCGATTGTTGGTTCGCTGCGGTCAATCTTCACTTTTAGGGCGACGGACTGACGGTTTTTGTATGAGTACAAGTGAACATAAACTTCCATATGTGTTTCAAAGTCTGTCCCATGAAGCTCTGATAAATAATCGAACCCTAAGAGCTCGTTGTATTTTAAAAATTGAGCTACTTTGTAATATGTATCACGCTTCGCCACGAGGGTTGGAACGTCCTTAGATAGTTTATTAATATAAGAATCTTCTAAAACATCTGGTCCCAGATGTTCGGTAATCACCTTCACATACTTATCGAGGTATGGCTGGTTTGGTGATGGCTTCGTTTCGGCTGCTGGAGCCGCTGTCTCGTCGACTTTTCCGCCCGCTGCCGCTTTCGCCTTGGCTGCTGCCGCTGCTTTTGCCTTTGCTTTAGCCGCCGCAATCGCTTTTGCTTTTTCGTCATCGCCGCCTGCTGGTGCGACTGAGTCGGTTCCTGCTCCTGCCGCTTTAGCTTTTGCCGCCGCTGCTGCCTTTGCCTTTGCTGCCGCCACTGCTTTTGCCTTGGCCGCTGCTGCCGCTTTTGCCTTGGCATCGTCTCCGGCTGCGGCGTTATCGCCTGCCTCGGATTCAGCTGCTGGGGCTGCACCGCCAGCTAGTTCCATCGCTTTTTTCTTCGCTGCGGCCGCCGCTTTCGCTTTCGCTACCGCTGCTGCCTTTTTCTTTGCTAAATCGTCACTGTCGTCTGAAGCAGAAGTTTCAGCCGCTGGTGGTGCCGGCGTATCAGCTGGGGCAGATTCCTCGGCTGGGGCTGTACCACCGGCAAGCTCCATCGCTTTTCGCTTTGCCGCTGCGGCCGCCTTCGCTTTCGCTACCGCCGCCGCCTTTTTCTTCGCTAGATCGTCGCCGTCATTTGCCGGTGCCGGTGCCGGTACTGGCTCTGGTGCTTCGGCCTTAACTGGTTCCGCCGGTTTTTCCTCCTGCTTCGGAGTTGGTGAGGCTTCCCCTGCGGCCTTCGCCGCCCGTTTCGCCGCCGCTGCCGCTTTCGCCTTTTCAACGGCTTCCTTTTTTAACTGATCAAGATCTTTATCCCCACTCATCGGTTAGATCACCTTCTTCCCAGTCTTCGCTTCATAGCGAATCTTTTCCTTTAATTTATTGATTCCATAAATTAAAGCGGCTGGGTTTGGAGGGCATCCAGGTATATACACATCGACAGGAACGATTTGATCGACTCCTTTAACGACGGAATAAGACTTTACATACGGCCCACCTGCTGTCGCACAAGAACCCATCGCAATGACCCATTTCGGTTCAGGCATTTGGTCATATAATCTTCGTAAAATTGGTGCCATCTTCTTCGTCACCGTTCCAGACACAATCATACAATCCGACTGGCGTGGTGACGTACGGAAAAAGGAACCCGAACGATCCAAATCATAATTCGCTCCGCCTACACCCATCATCTCAATCGCACAACAAGCCAGACCAAATGTCACCGGGTAGATCGAACTGCTTCGAGCCCAAGCTTTAATTTGCTCTAGCGTAGTCATAAATACATTTCGCTGTAACTCGGACATTTCTTGTTGTGAAATGCCATCTAGTTTTAATTCCATCGTAGCACCTTCTTTTTCCAGGCATACACAAGGCCAATTAATAACATAATAACGAAAATCAACATCTCGATTAGTGCAAAAATCCCCAGTTTATCATAAGCCACCGCCCACGGATATAAAAACACGGTTTCTACATCAAAAATAACAAACATCAGGGCAAAAATATAATAGCGGACATTGAACTGTACACGGGAATCGTGAAAAGGCTCAATACCGCTCTCATATGTGGTATACTTCGCTTCGCTCGGTTTATGCGGACGCAGAAGCTTACCTAAATATAAAGCCACCACAGGCAGCAGCACCCCAAGACATAGAAACGCAAAGACGATCAGATAATTATTCTGATATACATTTAGAAGTTCCATGTCTATCCCCTCCAATGTTGTAAATTTTCATACTAATGAATATTGTAACCGAATTCATTATAGCATTGTTACAAACCCATGTCGACAAGCCGAATTCATAATAATTGGAATTCTATCCGCCGCGAAATTCCTGATTAAAAGGCTCTTGAGAGCTCGCTCTCAAAAGAGACTTTCAATCAGGAATTTTGCAAGCTTCAGCGATAGCTGAAGCGCAGGATGCGCTAGCATCCGGCGGGTAGAATTACAATTTACACCTGAACTAAGTCGTCGACATGAAGTCCCCTCCCCTGAGCGTTTGCGTGATCTCACAGAAACACATCCTGAATTACTTCAGAAATGACGCAAGAGCGAACCCGTCACACTAGATTAAAAGGACATGCTTTAGCGCACGTGATCTGGAGCGTTAGCGGAAGATGACGTGCATAAAGGGTTCGCACGAACCCAATAACCTACCTAATAATTCGACAACAACCCCTATTTAACAACAAAATGTGTATAATGTCAGTGAGTTTTGTCATTAAAAATACATCAAATATCTCTTTTTTTAAACAAACTTATATTTTTCTAAAAAAGTAATAAACAAACCAAACAAAACTCAACCTCGCATTAATGTAAACATGTCCCCTCTACAATCATATTCACACCCAAACTTTTCATGCTATTTTCCGGATCAAGTCTTAGCTCCCGTTAAAAAGCCAATCGCAAGACTGACACACCTAACTAATTTCCCACAATTATAGAAATAAATCTCCCTCATAACCCTTTCCAAATACCACACTTTCAATAAAACCTCATATTTACTGTCCACTTCTACCAGTTTACTGTCCACTTCCCTAATAATACTGTCTAATTCCACAATACACCCTCAAACCAAACCAAAAAGCCAATCGCAAGATTGGCTCAACTTACTAATTTACCCCAATTATAGAAATAACCCTCCTTCATCGGCCTTTCCAAATACCACTTTCAATAAAACCTCATATTTACTGTCTACTTCCCCAATACACCCTCAAACCAAACTAAAAAGCCAATCGCAAGATTGGCTCAACTTACTAATTTACCCCAATTATAGAAATAACCCTCCTTCATAGGCCTTTCCAAATACCTCTTTCAATAAAACCTCATATTTACCGTCCACTTCTCCTAGTTTACTGTCATTTTCCTCACTTTACTGTCGACTTTTATAAATTTACTATCCACTTCTAACCATTTACTGTCCATCCTCCAATAAACCCTCAAACCAACCCAAAAAGCCAGTCGCAAGACTGGCTAGGTATCTAATTTCCTCAAATAAAAGAACGAGCTGCTCCCTCTTTAACATTTCCAGATACCGCTTTTAATAAATCCTCATATTTACTGTCCACTTTTCCCAATTTACTGTCCACTCCCATATAAACCCTCAAACCAACCCAAAAAGCCAGTCGCAAGACTGGCTAGGTACCCTTCTTCCCATCATGAATACGCTAAAATCCCCCTCCCTCCACACCACAACCATAGCTACACAAAAACCCAAAAACCACAAAAAACCCCTCCAGCAGCATTTAGCCGCCAGAGGGGGTTTACTTTTTTCAAAAAAACTACATTCTTCTATCCGATACGCCGAGGCGATTGATGGCACGCTGCAAGGCAAGCTCAGCACGTCTGAAATCGGTATGATCGACTTGATGGTCTCTCAGACGCTGTTCCGCGCGTTCCTTCGCTCTTAGGGCACGTTCAACATCAATTTCAGACGCAGTTTCCGCTGATTGGGCTAAGATAGTCACCTGATCAGGACGGACCTCTAAAATTCCACCACTGACTGCAACATAATCTGTTTTACCGCCTTTTTTAAGACGAACAGAAGTAATTTCCAGCGGGGCAACCAACGGCATGTGGCCAGGGGAAATCCCCAAATCACCACTTGTTGCCTTGGTACTTACCATTTCTACATCTGATTCATACACCGGGCCATCGGGAGTAACAATACTGACTCGAATCGTCTTCATTTTTTACCCTCCAGGCTCTGTTTAGACCTCTACACCCATACGTTTCGCGCTCTCAATAACATCCTCAATACGGCCAACGAGACGGAATGCATCTTCTGGAAGGTGGTCATACTTGCCTTCAAGAATCTCTTTGAAACCACGAACCGTTTCCTTAACAGGTACATAAGAACCTGGCTGGCCAGTAAACTGTTCAGCAACGTGGAAGTTTTGAGATAAGAACACTTGGATACGACGCGCACGTTGTACCGTTAACTTATCATCATCACTTAATTCATCCATACCAAGGATCGCGATAATATCTTGTAACTCTTTATAACGTTGTAATGTTGATTGAACTTGGCGCGCTACATTATAGTGCTCTTCGCCAACAATATCAGGTGACAATGCACGAGAAGTTGAAGCCAAAGGATCCACCGCTGGGTAAATACCCATCTCAGAAAGCTTACGCTCAAGGTTTGTTGTTGCATCTAAGTGAGCGAAAGTAGTAGCCGGAGCCGGATCCGTATAGTCATCGGCTGGTACATAAATCGCTTGGATCGATGTAACTGATCCTAAGTTTGTAGACGTAATACGCTCTTGTAATTTACCCATCTCAGTAGCAAGAGTCGGCTGGTAACCTACCGCTGATGGCATACGGCCAAGTAGCGCGGAAACCTCAGAACCTGCTTGCGTGAAACGGAAAATGTTATCCATGAAGAAAAGAACGTCTTGTCCTTGCTCATCACGGAAATACTCAGACATTGTCAAACCTGTTAAAGCAACACGCATACGTGCGCCAGGCGGCTCGTTCATTTGTCCGAATACCATCGCAGTTTTCTTGATAACGCCTGAATCAGTCATCTCGTGGTAAAGGTCATTACCTTCACGAGTACGCTCACCAACACCGGCGAATACCGAAATACCACCGTGCTCTTGAGCGATGTTATTGATCAATTCCTGGATTAATACGGTTTTACCTACACCCGCACCACCGAAAAGACCGATTTTTCCACCTTTAATATATGGTGCAAGAAGGTCTACTACCTTAATACCAGTTTCAAGAATTTCAACTTCAGTAGAAAGGTTTTCAAATGTTGGTGCTTCGCGGTGAATCGAATCACGGCGCTCACTTGCAGGAATCTCAGCCGCAAGGTCAATCGTTTCACCCAATACGTTAAATACACGACCAAGTGTTACATCACCAACTGGTACAGAAATCGGTTTACCAGTATCTTCAACTTCTATTCCACGAGTTAAACCATCTGTGGTAGACATCGCGATCGTACGAACTGTATCATCACCTAAATGAAGAGCTACTTCAAGGGTAATGTTGATATCAACTTCGGATGCATTACTCGCTTTACTTGAAATTTTCAACGCATTATAAATCGCAGGCAGATGACCGCTTTCGAACTTAACGTCAACTACCGGACCCATAATCTGAAGAACGCGTCCTTTGCTCATCGTTTTCCCTCCTTACTTACTCTCTCGCAGAAACCACCACAAGCATTTTTATAAAAATGAACTCATTGTGGTCACGCGTCTTGTTCTATAATGAACAAAATGAGTGGGAACGGACATAGCGTTCCCTGCTCAAAATCTAGTCAAACCCGCTACATCGGGTTCATTTTTAAAATAAAGGTTTTATTCTAGCGCTGCCGCACCGCCAACAATTTCCGTGATTTCTTGGGTAATCGCTGCTTGACGGGCACGGTTGAAAACTAGTGTATAGTGATTAATTAATTCTTTAGCATTATCAGTTGCATTTCTCATTGCCGTCATCCGAGCAGCATGCTCACTCGCTTTGCTGTCTAAGAGTGCTCCGTAGATCAAACTTTCAGCATATTGAGGCAGGAGAACTTCTAATATTTCTTCAGCAGACGGCTCAAATTCATAGGAAATGAGTTTGTTTGAAGTGGCTAAGTCCGATAACGGAAGGAGCTTCTTCTCCTGTACTTCCTGTGAAATGGCACTTACATAATGACTGTAATAGACATATAATTCATCGAAAGTTCCATCGGTAAACATTCCAACCGTTGCCCGGGTAATGTCTTGAATGTCAGCAAAGTTAGGTTGAGCTGGAATCCCAATTGATTCAAGGACCACATTCATGCCGCGTTTGACAAAAAAGTCACGTGCCATTCTTCCGATTGCAATGATCGCGAATTCATCATTCGATTTATGACGGCTTTGGATTGTTTGATAAACATGACGGAGAACGTTGCTGTTAAAACCGCCAGCAAGTCCGCTGTCAGAAGTCATAACAATATAACCGGTTTTCTTAACAGGTCGACTGGTCAGCATGGGATGATTTACTCCGCCTGAGCCAATTGCAATCGATGCCGTTACTTCTTGGATTTTTTCCATATAAGGTACAAATGCTTTCGCATTTACGACGGCACGATTCCACTTTGCAGCAGAGGTCATTTCCATTGCTTTGGTTATTTGACTCGTCTTTTTGGTTGAATTAATACGAGTTTTTATCTCACGTAATGAAGCCATAGGTTCTCACCACCCTTTTTCAAAGAATGTCTGGCAAGGACGTGCGGCACGCCTCACGGGGCCGCACACTCTCACCGTTCTAAATGTCAGACCCTATTATTCGGAAACTGCAAACGTCTTTTTGAAGGCGTTGATTGCAGAAGCCATATCGTCATCAGAAGGAAGGTCCTTCGTTTTTGTAATATGGTCTAACAACTCTTTGCGGTTGTGGTCTAACCAATTAAGGTATTCTGATTCAAAACGACGGACATCCTCTAATGGAATATCATCAAGGAAACCGCGTGTTAATGCGTAAAGGATTGCAACTTGCTTCTCAACTGAAAGTGGCTTGTGAAGATCTTGTTTCAGAACTTCAACTGTACGTGCACCACGATTAAGTTTCGCTTGGGTTGCTTTATCTAAGTCTGATCCAAACTGAGCAAATGCTTCTAATTCACGGTAAGATGCAAGGTCAAGACGTAAGGTACCAGATACCTTTTTCATCGCCTTGATTTGTGCAGATCCACCTACACGTGATACGGAAAGACCCGCGTTGATCGCCGGACGAACACCGGAGAAGAATAAGTCAGATTGTAAGAAAATTTGTCCATCAGTAATTGAGATAACGTTTGTTGGGATATACGCTGAAACGTCGCCTGCTTGCGTTTCAATGAACGGAAGCGCAGTGATTGAACCAGCACCAAGTGTATCGTTAATTTTTGCAGCACGCTCAAGTAAGCGGCTGTGCAAGTAGAAAACATCCCCTGGATAGGCTTCCCGACCTGGAGGACGACGAAGCAGCAAGGAAAGCTCACGGTAGGCAGCTGCTTGTTTAGAAAGATCATCATATACGATCAATACGTGCTTGCCAGCATACATAAACTCTTCAGCCATTGATACGCCCGCATATGGAGCTAGGTAAAGCAACGGAGCCGGTTGTGATGCAGATGCAGTTACAACGATTGAGTATTCTAACGCACCGTATTTACGAAGCGTTTCAACCGCGTTACGAACGGTTGATTCTTTTTGTCCGATCGCAACATAGATACACACCATGTTTTGACCTTTTTGATTGATAATGGTATCAATCGCAACAGATGTTTTACCAGTTTGACGGTCACCGATTACTAACTCACGTTGACCACGTCCGATTGGCACTAGGGCGTCAATCGCTTTAATACCTGTTTGTAATGGCTCATGAACGGATTTACGAGCCATAACGCCTGGAGCAACTGCTTCTACTGGGCGTGTTTTTGTTGTATTGACTGGACCCATACCATCTACTGGTTGTCCAAGCGAGTTGACAACGCGTCCGATTAGTTCCTCACCAACTGGAACCTCCATGATGCGTCCTGTACGGCGAACCTCGTCACCTTCTTTGATTTCAGTGAAAGGTCCGAGAATGATAATACCAACGTTATTTGCTTCAAGGTTTTGTGCCATACCCATAACGCCGTTTGAAAATTCAACAAGTTCTCCAGCCATGACATTGTCGAGGCCATGAACACGTGCGATACCGTCACCGATTGAGATAACTGTACCGACATCAGTCACTTGAATTTCCGCCTGATAGTTTTCAATTTGCTTTTTTATCAGGGCACTAATTTCTTCAGCTTTGATGCTCATGAGTTTCACCCCTAATCTTTCGAATCTAGCTTAACAATTTACGTTCTAAACGATCGAGTTTTCCTCTTAATGACCCGTCATATATACGATTTCCAATGCGAAGGCGGATACCGCCAAGCAGATTGGAATCTACGATATTTTCAATTTTTAGGGACTTTTTGCCCACTTTTGCTGCAAATACAGACGAGATTGCTTCGCGTTCCGCATCCGTTAATTCACGGGTGCTGTAAACTTTCGCCTCGGCAATGCCCATCTCATCATTTGCCAGCTCTAAAAATTCATTTGCCACGTCAACGATTTGGTCTTCACGGTGGCGGTCGATTAAGATCAACATTGTATTTAATACATTTACATTTACTGTTGCGAAAGATGCTTTAATGATTTCTTTTTTCTCTTCAATTGAAAGCTTAGAAGAATTTAAGATATTTTTTAATTCAGGATTGTATTGTACAACTTCCTTCACTACACGAAGTTCTTCTTCAATAACTCCGAGCGCTTGAGTCTCTTTCGCAATTTGGAAAAGAGCCAACGCGTAGCGTTTTGCTACCATTGAGTTACTCATCGCTCTTCTCCTGCCTCTTTAATATATTCGTTAATGAGTTGCTCCTGATCTGCTGCAGTTAATTCCTTTTCAATTACTTTAGAAGCAATTAATACAGATAGAGAGGCAACCTGTTCACGAATAGCGGCAACAGCTTTTTCTTTTTGCTGCTCAATTTCAAGCTTTGCTGCTTCTTTGACGCGTTCAGCTTCTGTACGAGATGCCGCAACGATTTCTTCACGTTGAAGTTCACCTTGCTTTTTGGCATTTTCGATTAAGTTTTGCGCATCATTACGTGCTTCTTTTAAAAGATTTCTTTGTTCTTGTAAAATCTTTTCTGCTTCTAAACGGCTGTTTTCTGCCGCACTAATTTCACTACCAATATGCTCTTCACGCGTCTTCATAATGCCCATTAATGGACCCCATGCAAACTTTTTGAGCAAGGCTAACAATACTAGAAAAACGATAAGCTGGAAGAAAATATCTCCAGTATTAATGTGGCCGCCGCCTTCAGCAGCAGTGGCTAATACTAAACTGTTTGTTAACACCCTCGGTTCACTCCTTTCAAGAGTTGCTTAACGATAGCAAAAACACATAAATGAATGGCGAGGATTTGTTGATCATCGCCATCTGGAATTTTTCTACTATTATCGGTTTAATACCATGAACGCGATAACTACACCGATAATCGGTAATGCTTCTACTAACGCAACCCCGATAAACATAGTTGTTTGAAGCAAACCACGATGTTCAGGTTGACGAGCGATACCTTCTACTGTACGACCTACGATAAGACCGTTACCAATACCTGCACCTACTGCTGCTAAACCGATTGCGATTGCTGCTGCTAAAACACCAATTGATCCTGTCATTACTTTTTTCCTCCTTAAATGTATAAAACATCAATTAATTTTTTATTTTGTTCATAAAAATGAACGGTGTATTATTAATGGTCGTGACTCACTTTATGAGCCAAGTAAACCATTGTTAACATTGTGAAAATATAAGCTTGAATCGTACCAACGAAAATAGAGAACCCTTGCCATACCAATGTTAGCGGCACAGCTGCAATGGTACCAGCTATTCCTTGATGTGCTAAGCCTGTTGCTAATAGTGATAGAAGCAACTCACCCGCGTAAATGTTACCATATAGACGCAGACCAAGAGTCAGCGTATTGGCAAATTCTTCAATGATCTTCAATGGAAATAAGAATTTCATTGGACTGAAGAAACCTTCTGCATAGCCTTTGACACCTTTTAGCTTGACGCCATAATAATGGGATAGCGCCAGAACCATAACTGCTAGTGTTAAAGTGATGATTGGATCGGCTGTTGGTGATTTCCACCATAGCTTTTCATCCACCACAATCGCAAATGGAAGACCTAGCATATTGGATACAAAAACATACATAATTAATGTAATCCCAAGGATGTGGAATCTCCCGCCATCTTTCCAATCCATCGTGCTGTTGATGATCCCTTTAACAAAGTCCATTACCCATTCAAAAAAGTTTTGCATCCCTGTAGGTTTCATTGCCAGCTTTCGTGTGGAAAGGACAGCAATTAGGAAAACAATTAGACTTGCTACTGTGATCATCAGCATATTTGCGCCGTTAAACCAAAGGCCCATAAATTTAAACTCTGGAACCTCATGATGCATGTAAACTCACCTCGCTTCCGCTTCATTTATGTACATGCAATGCATGGTAAAAATAATCTATCATAATGACAATATAGGATGTCATTAATCCTATCACTAAACTAATCATATCGAATTGCTCTGGGTATCTTAATGCGATTAACGCAGCAATTCCCGCCACAGCCATCCTCGAAAGTGAACCTAAGGACTTGGGCTTTTTGCCCTCTGTTACCTTTTTATCAAAGCTTTCCGTCTTTCTAACTAGTATCCAAAGATTTAGATAACTAAAGCATGTCCCAAGAATCAGCCCTAGAAATATGGTTTGGTACGAGGTGAAGCCCCAGCCTAGAACATAAATGGACAACAAGTAAAAAATCCATTTGCGCTGCCTGTTGAACATTACTCTGAAATCTGGCATAGTTATTTATCTCCTGAATAGAAATGGCGGATTGAAAGAAGCATGGAATAGGTACCACCTCCAAGACCTATAAGCAGTCCGATTATTAAGAAAATTGGTTCGGTACCCCAATGCTGATCCAGCCATCTGCCTGAGAAAATACCTATTAGAATGGAACCTACTAATTGGGAGACGATTGCGGACATTAAAGCCATAGCTTGTAATGGGTTGCGGTTGTTTTTACGCATATAACACATCCTCACTCTGAGAGAATGTCAATCGGGCAAAAAGTAAATTCCATAGCCTAAATACTATCTTTAGATAGATTTATTTACATGAAAACCCTATCATTTACACCCTTAGTTAGCATACAATAGCACCCTGTCAATGTCAATGAAATTACGTGAATTATGCCACAAACTATTTCCTGAAGTATTTTCCAATTTGGAATTTACTCAACAATCTTATTGTAGAGTAAATTGTGAAGGAATTTTGTTCATTTTGTGTCTATTTTGTGAACAATTATAATTATACTAATGGTACAATATTATGAACTTTTATTATGATTTTGTTAAAAAGACCATGTCTTGGTGTGGACAAGGTCTTTTCTCAAAATTGCTATTTAGTTTTCTTTCCTCTCAATCGTGATCATCCGTTGGATATGGTCCTCTTTGCTGGCCTTTTTGGCAAAAACCTTTACTAAATAGGTCCCGTTTGTTGGTAGATGGTCGTCTGGGATGTCCTTGCGAACAAGTCCCTTTTTCACATTGGTAATCGTATCTAAATAGCCGACAAACCGATAATCCTCCGGGTTAAACAAGGCAATCCCAAATTCCTCCGCCCCGCCTGGCAAATACACCTCATAGCGGTACTGCCCTGGTTTGTCGCCTTCGGCAAAATCAAAGCCCATGACACGTGGATAGTCCGGTTCTTCTAAAACATAGAGATAGGGAATGCGAACTGATGCCCCGCCCGCCTGCAAGCGGAGATATCCGTCATGAATTTTCCCTTTAAACACCTGCGGGTCCACCGTTAACTCGACCGTTATGTCCTTTGTTTGCTGAGGTTCGAGCGTAAACGAAAGCGGCAGCCGCCATTCCAGCCCATCGACATACGGCGGGATATCAAACGAATAACGCTGGTCTTGCTGGCTTGTATTTTCGACATGCAAATACGCTTTATGGACGTCACTCTGTTCCGTAAATTTCCCAAACCGGATACTGCTCGGTGTGACGAGTGTGGTGGCTTGGATCGCTTCGTCGACCTGGATTCTGCCTGCCCCCTGTTCAAAGGTGCGGTAGTAGGCGGGTTCCCTCTGTGTCCCAAGGGTTCGGCCGTTGATGGTAGTGGTCTTACGTCCGGCTCCGTTCGGGATGGTCGCCGTACGGTCAACGCTATTAGACTTTGCGAGCGGTTTTGCCGTGTTCATCAGGGCCGCTTTGATTTGTTCGGGCGTCCAGTCCGGATGGGCCTGCTTAATTAATGCGCAGGCCCCAGCGACGTGCGGCGCCGCCATACTCGTCCCTTGGAGCGACAAATAGCCGCCCGGAATCGTCGAATTAATGGCTACCCCGGGGGCAACAATATCCGGTTTGATTTCCCACGTCCCCGTCACCGGACCCCGCGAGCTAAAGTCAGCAAGCCGGTCCAAATCCTCGCTGACCGTGACCCGAGCCGAGGTGGTTTGTTTTTTTAAGGCTTTTTGTAATATAACCCCGTCTTCCTTCGAGATGGCCCCGACTGGGATCGACATTTGCATGTCGAGGTTTCCCATGAAACGGCCGCCGCTCATATTGTTGTAGATGAGCACCGCTTTTGCCCCTGCCCGCTTCGCATTTTCTGCTTTTTTTGAAAAAGTTAAGACCCCTCTTTTGATGAGGGCAATTTTCCCTTCAATATTTTTCAATTCGTCTGGTCTGCCGATGCCGCCATCGACAAGATCAGCGGAGCGGTCGAGCGCCCACTTGGCTGAGCCTTCGAGCGGTTCAATCTGGAGTTTATCCCGACTTCCTTCTATTAATAGATAGGGCGTCTCCAAAGTTGGGGTCGATGCTCCTACCGATATCGCTTTGGAGGCGGTTCCAGGTGAGCCAACACTCCAAACATTTGGCCCGGAATTACCAGAAGCCGCTACGGCAACGATTCCGCGATCAACGGCGCGGTTGAGGGCAAGGCTGATTGGCAGGTCGGGCCCGTTGATATCATTTCCGAGCGAGAGATTGACGACATCCACTTTATCCTTAATTGCCTGATCAATCGCCGCGAGCACCTGCTCGGTGGTCCCTCCCCCGCCCGGCCCTAGCGCGCGGTACGCAACAATTTTTGCCTCCGGGGCAACGCCTTTTATTTTTCCATTTGCCGCAATAATACCGGCCACATGGGTTCCGTGGATCGTCGCCTTCCCGAGCGCCAGCGTTTCCATCGGATCGCGGTCGTTGTCAACCAGGTCCCGGCCGCCGGCATAATTGCGCTTGAGGTCGGGATGGTTGTAATCGACGCCCGTATCAATGACCCCGACCGTTACCCCTTTTCCCGTCAGCCGCTCATTTTTTTTATCAAAAAAACTGCGGACTGCTTCCCCGCCAATAATTTTGACGCTTTCCTCGGTTTCGGCTTGGTAGGTAATAACAGGCGAGACGTTTTTGATTTGTTTATGGCTGCGGCCGATTTCGGCAAGTGTTTCTGCACTGCCTTCGACCGAGAATCCATCTAGCGCGTGGTGGAAGACACGGCGCAGCTTAACGTCTTTATAGGGTTTCATGAGCTGTTGGATTTCCTGGTCGGTGTGTGGTTTGTCCAAGATTATAATGGCGGTTGTCTCCCGCGTGCTTTTGGTTATCGAAGGATGGATGAGTATTTTCGGAGTTTGAAAAGCTAGCAGTAACGCGAGTAAAAGTTTCATCGATAGATTTCCCCTTTTTCCATATCGTTTTCTTCGAGGGGGGAAAGTATGCACGACTATTTTGGGAAACGGGTATCGGGTATCGGGTATTTCCTATTTACCCGGTGGGAATCGTGTATGCGTTGATTTCCTTTTCATCGAGCGGGCACAGGAGTTGATTTTTTGGAAGTGTGTATTTTGTTCCTCGTTTAGATCCATTAGACGTGAGGTTAAGCGCCCTTAGTTGTTTCCCTGCTACAAAGGTGGATTTAATATGTGTAAACTCAGCAAACTGCTTCCTCGTAATCATCGGTCCAATCAAGAGAAAATAATCATCTACAGTTGGAAAATGAGCCGTTTTTGAGATTAACAGGCAATTAGGACAGTGCCAATTTGCTGAATAATAGTCCATCGTGACGTTTTGACACTTAGGACATAACACTCCAGTTATAATGTCGTCTTTTGATAATTTGTAAGTTTGGAGAATATCAGGAATAGGAGTTTGATGGAGGGCTAAAAGGAGGTCCACTAATTGACTGGTTTTTCTTTTGCTAAACACGGGTTTTTGATACTTCATTTCAAGCTCTTCCAGTTTGTCCAGAAGTGACTCGGCATAAATCAACTCATTGAAAATTTGCTGATTGTCAGGAGTTGTTTCCACTTTAGTCGTCGGTTTACTGATGATTACCACTTTTTCAATTGGCAAACCCTGCATTTGCATCTTTCTGAGCCAATTTACGAATTGCAGTTTCTGCCTTTTCACCTGAAGAATTGGATTCGAAATGCCCTCTTCTTCATTATTAAATTCCTTGGTTACATGATTGGTTTCCTTGTTAAAAATCAATTTCTTCGATAGATTTTTGACTTCTGCCATGAAGATAAACCTCTGTGAAAGTATCACTAAATCAATTTGGAATGCCTTCTTGTCAGTTAGCCGCAGGCCATGAAAAATGTAATATTGTTCTTCGGGCAAAAGCGAAAGATAGTAGCTGCATTCCTTCTCGCCGTAGTATCCCTTCAGCCACGATCTTAAATCGCGTTCGACTGTCGGTCTGATTAGATGATTTTTCGATATCCTGCGGAGTATCGCCATACATTGGTAAGCTTGAATTGGTAACTTCAGTTCTAAAACGACCATATACATCACCTCTTTTTATATATTCAGTGGTAATTTCTATTAAAAGATTAGATATCCTGCTTAAAAATTAAGCAAATTATATCTTTTTAGTGAAATATAGTCGTTTTGCCGTTCATTTTTTAGGTCTATTTCGGTTCTTGTTATCGATTTTTGTTCTTTATTCGAGTTTAAAATTGTTCTCGTTGAAGTTTTGTGCCAATTCTCGGTGGTTTTGTGCCATTTTGGGCAGGTTTGTGCCGATTTCTATAGTTTTGTGCCATTTCTAAGAGGTTTTGTGCCATTTCCAAGGTGTTTTGTGCTATTAGACATATTTTCCCAAAAATGAACCCTTTTTTTAAAAATAAATGGGTTCCAGTATGGATTTTCTCTTATTTCGAGAAATATATCGGGTTCCAAAAAGGATTTTGTATTTTTCGAAAAACAATTTGGTTCCAGTACAGATTTTCCTTTTTTAAGAAAAATAATTTGAGTTCCAAAACCGATTTTTTATTTCCCAAAAAAACAATTCAGGCTCCCAATCTCATTATTTTTCCAAAAACAATTGACCTATTTTTAATAAAACCAACAAAAAAAAAGCCGAATAAGCTCGACTTTATTTCAAACGGTATCCTATTTCGTTCCAAACAACCGATCTCCTGCATCACCAAGGCCTGGGACGATGTAGCCGTGGTCATTTAATTTCTCATCCAAAGCAGCGATATAGATATCCACGTCCGGGTGGGCTGACTTTACTGCTTCCACGCCTTCTGGTGCTGCAATTAAACACATAAATTTGATATGTTTCGCGCCGCGCTTCTTCAAGGAGCGAATTGCTTCAATCGCCGAACCGCCTGTTGCAAGCATCGGATCAACCACAATGAAATCACGCTCTTCCACATCACTTGGGAGCTTAATATAATACTCAACCGGCATCAAGGTTTCAGGGTCGCGGTATAAACCGATATGGCCCACTTTCGCAGCTGGGATTAATTTTAAGATGCCATCAACCATTCCGATTCCTGCACGCAAAATGGGCACAATCCCGATTTTCTTACCGGATAGAACCTTGGATTTCGCTGGGCAGACAGGTGTTTCGATATCGATATCCTCAAGCTGCATATCTCTGGTAATTTCAAACGCCATCAGTGTCGCGACTTCATCGACAAGCTCGCGGAATTCCTTTGTTCCTGTGTTTTTATCACGTATGTAAGTTAGTTTATGTTGAATGAGTGGATGGTCGAATACGAATACCTTGGCCATAATCATCGCTCCTTATTTTAAATTATAAACACTTCGTCTCATTTTACAGAAAAAAAAGGCAATGAGCAAATAGAATTCAGCACTTTCAACTAGTTAGATTTTTCAAAAAAAATCGGCCTACGATAGGCCGATTTTCTGTTGCTAAAATAAGAAAGTATAAGTTTTTGAACATAGACAACTGTCTAGCTCCAGCGCCCTAGCGGCTAGTGTCCTTCGCTCTCCACTCTACGATAAGTCAACATCGAATCACCTTCGGCTCTTCGTGTTTCCTTTATCTCAGTTGGAGCGCTCCAGGCCATACGCCGCTGAAAAGGGCGCTTGCGCTTTTCTTATTAATATTCAGGATAAAGAGTAAATTTGCTTGTTAATGCTTCGACACGGCCTTGAGCTTCTTCAAGTTTCGCCTCATCTTCATGGTTCTTCAAGGTAAACGCGATAATTGAAGCGATCTCGTCCATATCTGCTTCAACAAAGCCACGGCTTGTCACTGCTGCCGTACCGATACGGACACCGCTTGTTACAAACGGACTTTGCGGGTCAAATGGAATTGTGTTTTTGTTAACCGTGATGCCAACCTCATCCAGGACCTTTTCAGCAACCTTGCCAGTTAATCCAAGCGTCGTTACGTCCACTAACAAGAGGTGGTTGTCCGTTCCGCCGGATACTAACTTCAAGCCTTCTTTTTGAAGACTTTCAGCTAAGCGCTGAGCGTTCGTGATAATCTGACCAGCATATTCTTTGAAGCTTTCCTGTAATGCTTCGCCAAACGCAACAGCTTTTGCAGCAATGACATGCATTAGTGGACCGCCTTGAATACCTGGGAAGATCGATTTATCAATTTTCTTGCCGAATTCCTCTTTGCAAAGGATCATCCCGCCGCGTGGACCGCGTAATGTTTTATGCGTAGTTGTGGTAACAAAATCAGCGTACGGTACTGGGTTTTGATGCAAGCCTGCTGCAACAAGTCCAGCGATGTGCGCCATATCCACCATGAGGTATGCACCGACTTCATCGGCAATCTCACGGAACTTTGCAAAGTCAATTGCACGCGGGTAGGCACTAGCACCAGCAACAATCATTTTCGGCTTGTGCTCGAGTGCTTTTGCACGCACATCATCATAATTGATGCGGTGCGTTTCTTGGTCCACACCATATTCAACAAAGTTATATTGAACACCACTGAAGTTAACTGGGCTGCCGTGTGTTAAGTGGCCGCCGTGGGATAAATTCATGCCAAGCACGGTGTCACCTTGCTCTAGAACTGTGAAGTAAACTGCCATATTAGCTTGTGCACCTGAGTGAGGCTGCACGTTCACGTATTCCGCTCCGAAGATTTCCTTTGCGCGGTTGCGGGCTAAATCTTCGACGATATCAACATATTCACAGCCGCCATAATAGCGTCGGCCAGGATAGCCTTCTGCATATTTGTTCGTTAAAACGGACCCCTGGGCTTCCATAACTGCTTCACTTACAAAGTTTTCTGAGGCTATTAATTCGATTTTTGAACGTTGACGACCTAATTCTTTTTGAATCGCTTGAAAAACCTGTTCATCAGCTTGTGGCAAATGCTTCATGACAAAAATCCCCCTTATATGTAAGTAAATTAGATACTTTTCGAAAATTCTTTTTTATTTTAGCAGAAACACCCTTAAATTAAAAGAGAAACATTTTTCGGTTTTTAATTATATTTTATACCTAAAGTGAACATCTTTATACATCAGTACGTTATTTTCCGAACGAAATTAATTTTCATCACATAAACATTCGTGTTTTAGCATAATGTATCAAAATTTACCAGAATATAAAAAACTTTAATGATGGTGCCTGACACCCAAGTTTATTAAGAGCAGCTCGTGTTTTCCTGATTCCGTTCGTATACGGCTCTTGCGCCGCCGATCAGTTTCGGGCGTACTTTGGCGAGTGTTACATGGGCCTGTCCGATGCTTTTTTGCTTCACGCGGACTGGAACGGCGACATGTTTTAAGTGCATCCCGATGAGTGTGTTGCCGATATCAATCCCGGCATCCGCCTTCACGAACTCCACTACAACCGCGTCATCCATCGCTCCAAACGCGTAAGTCGCCATCGCCCCGCCTGCCTTTCGGACAGGGACAACCGAAACTTCATCGAACCGCCTTTCCTCCGCAACCGCACGTTCGACGACCAAGGCCCGGTTTAAATGCTCGCAACATTGGAAGGCAAGCGTGATCCCCGTCTCCGCTTGAAGGTTTTTCAAACAGCGGTAAATCATTTCCGCCACTTCAACCGTGCCAGAGGTGCCAATTCGCTCCCCAATTACCTCACTCGTACTGCAGCCGACCACTAACAGCTGCCCTTGTCTTAACGCACCCTGCTCTTTGAATTCCGTTAAAATCGCTTCCAGTTCTTTTTCACACGTTTGAATCATACGCCTTGACCTCCACTAAAAAATATTTCCAGTCCAGTCCGAGCTAAATTAGAGGTGCTTATCCTCGTATTCACCAATTTTTCCTATCCGGTTCGCATGACGGCCGCCTTCAAATCCACCCGTCAGCCAGATTTCAGCTATATCTCGGGCAAGGCCAGGGCCAATGACGCGTTCACCCATCGTTATGATGTTTGAATCATTATGAGCCCGCGTTGCTTTGGCGCTAAACGTATCATGGACCAAGGCACAGCGAATCCCTTTCACTTTATTAGCAGCAATACTCATGCCAATTCCCGTTCCGCAAATCAGAATCCCGCGGTCAAACTCGCCGCTCGCTACCTTCTCAGCAACTGGCAGCGCGTAATCTGGATAATCAACCGATGTTTCACAGTCACAGCCAAAATCCTCAAATTCAATCCCCAGTTCGTTAAGTAATTGCGCAATTTCCTTGCGAAGATTCACTCCGCCATGGTCTGATGCTAGTGCCACTTTCATGTGAAAAACCTCCTCTATTCTATTTATCTTTTACAGACTAGCCCCAGCTCCTCGCCACTAGTGTCCGTCACGAAAAGGGGCTTTGCTCTCCTGATTAATTTTGACATACTGCCACAAAAATATAAAGTTTCAATCAAAAAATAAAAGCCCTCTTCGAAAAGAGAGCATCTGTCACTTTAGTTTTCCAATTGTTTTATCAATTAATCCATTTAGTTCACGAAAGGTTTCTTCGTACATGGCGAGCGGTCCGCCGTACGGGTCGACGACATCATGATTGAAGCCTTCCCCGCTGTATTCCTTTAAGGTATATACCTTCTGACCCTCATGAGGGTATTGCTGCAGAATGGCCAACTTATGCGAAGATGTCATCGTTAGGATGAGGTCGGCCCATTCGACCTCATCACTCGTTAACAAACTGGAACGGTGATTGTGCACGATCCCATTGTCCTCCAACACCCTTTTTGCATGTGGCGATGCCTCACTGCCGTTCGCAGCATAAATTCCTGCCGACCTTACTTCGATCTCGTCGACCGCTTTATTTTTCAAAATCGCTTCTGCCATTGGACTCCTGCACGTATTTCCTGTACATACAAACAAAATGTGCTGCAATGTGTTTGCCTCCTTACAAGATTCTTATGTAATTTATTTTATCATATTTAAGTTAGGGATTCGAAAAGGTTGGCCGATCCCGCCCGTTAAAAGAAGGGAGCGAGCAGCTTTAAGCCAAAGGCCAGTAAAATAGCTCCTCCAAGTGCCTCACTATATGACCCGACCCAGCCCTGCATCTTGCGGCCAAGCAGCAGTCCCGCCCATGTTTGGATGGTTGCCATGATTCCAAAACACAAAATAACCATAATCGTCTTCGCACCATAAATGCCTAAGGTAAGCCCTACGGAAAAACTATCAAGACTCACACTCAAGGCAAAGAGCAGCAAGCCGAAACCAATTGGGGAAATAACCTTCTCATCGCTCTTTTTGAGGGTGGACCAAACCATTTGCACACCGAGTAAAATCAGCAGAAAACCGCCGATAAAGGTCGCAAAGGTACCAAATTTATCTGATAAAAATTTCCCAGCAATTAAGCCAAGCAGCGGCATCCATACATGGAACAAACCGATCGTGATGCCAATATTAAAAATTTTCTTGAGCCGAAGTTTGTACATCCCCATGCCAAGTCCGACTGAAAATGCATCCATCCCTAGTGCAAACGCCATTAACATAAGAGTTACTATTTCGCCAATCATTTCAGACATTCGGACCCCGCCTCCTTGGACTAACTACCCTAGCATATGCACGTCCAAACTAATTTAGAAGTCTTGTTGGGGAACTGGAATATTGGCCGCATACGTCTATTATACCGCTTCTTCCACGTTTCTAATTCCAAAATTTGTTACATAATGGTGTTTGCGACCACATTTAATTGGTGCCTGACACCAAAAAATTGGTGCCTTACACCGAAAAAAAAAACACCAGGTCCCCTCACCGGAGAACCTAGTGTTTATTCAGCGATTAGTTTATTTCCAGCGGCTTTCTGAAGGCGGTTCATGATTGCATTTCCGACACCTTCGTTCGGAAAGATCTCACTGTAAATGACATCGACCTTTTCTAAATTAAATTTTCGCAGCGTATCATAAAGCGCCGCGGCAACGGTCGTAAGTTCTACCCGCTTCCCGCAAGCTAGCACCACATCCGCTTCATACACATCCGCCTGCTCTTCCGTTGTCAGCACCCCGACCCGCAACCCCTCCATCCGTTTTTCTTCTATTAGACGCTGGAGAAATTTAGTGGTGCCTGACACCATAAATAGCGGTGCATTCGGGGCGTAATGTTGGTATTTCATGCCTGGGGCTTTCGGCCGCGCCGCCTCGTCTGTTAACGCGGCATCGACACGAACTTCACCGAGCACAGCCTCAAGCTGCTCCTTCGTTACCCCGCCTGGTCTTAAGATAACCGGAATCGCTTCCGTGCAATCAATGACCGTTGATTCCACGCCAATTCCTGTTGCCCCGCCGTCGATCACCCCAGCAATTTTCCCATTTAAATCGTCAATGACATGTTGGGCCTTCGTCGGACTTGGTTTGCCCGAACTGTTGGCGCTCGGGGCAGCAATCGGCAGTCCACAACTTTTCAACAACGCCAGTGCGACAGGGTGGTCCGGCATCCGCACCGCAACCGTCGACAATCCCGCCGTGGCCGTTTCCGCTAGGACGCCTTCTTTCTTTTTAAAAATAATCGTCAGTGGTCCCGGCCAAAATGCATCCATCAACACTTCTGCCTTGTCAGGAACCTCAGTTACAAACGTGCTCAGCTGCTTTTTTTCAGCGATGTGGATAATTAGTGGATTATCACTCGGCCTTCCTTTGGCTGCAAAAATCTTCCCAACCGCCAGATCACTTTCCGCGTTCCCACCAAGACCATAAACCGTCTCTGTCGGCAGGGCAACCACTTCGTTATCCCGTAAAAAATTCGCTGCATCCACAACTTGTGGATTATTTTCAAGATTATCCACATACTTATCCACTTTCCAGACCTTTGTGTTCATAGTTATCCACCTTTATCTCGAATGAGTCTATTAGCGAAATTTGGCGAATTTAGTCACCTAGACTCATATTTTTAGCTCAATACGTTTGAAAGTATAAAAGAAGGTGGGTATAAAAACAAGTGTTATCCACAAATTGTGCACAACTTCCTTGAAAAAGTGGATAACTTTGTGGATATACCCACAATTATAGTGAAAATTTCAAAAATATAGAGTTATCCACATTTAAAACGTGTCGAATATGTTCAGATTGATAAAATTCGCTGGGTATATCCTCACGATCCACTCTTTGGAAGCCCATTAATTCGAAAAACGGTAAGGCCACGCTCTTATTTGTTGCCAAAAACAAACCTTTCATCCCTTTTTCTTTCGCTAATTGCACCATTTGATCAAAAAGAACGAAGATTTCCTTTTCAGCTTGGCCAGGTGTCACAACGAGTGAGCGCAAGAGCCCGAACTCCGTGAAAGCCTCCATGCCAAGCGAACCCTTTAAGGTGCCCTCCTCATTCTCTAGCAGCAAAAAATAGTCAATCGTTTCATCTGTTAGTCCATCCGTCCCCAGATTGGCTCTGGATAAAAACGCTCGTAAACTGCCCAAGTCTTGTTTATTTGCTCTGCGAATCAATGCCTGCATCGCTTCCACCTCTTCTTTTAAGATTCTACTCTATGGATATGGATGAGCTAGAACAAATAGAACCGCTAGATTTGGGAATCTAGTAAAATTTTATTGAAGAAACGACCACAGCCTCGCCGCATTTTTCCACACAAAAAAACCAGCCCCATTGCTGGACCTGGTCTAATTAAACATCTTCTCCCACATCTCTACGACGAAAAACTTCACTTCCACCGGCTTTTCATCTTCAGCAGTATACACGGGCGCATCCTTTTTAGCCAACTTCACTGGCTCATCATCAACCTCAACCATTATCTCATTGAACACCGGTGCATCTTTTTCAATCAGCCTCTCCGGCTTCTTCATTTCTTCTTCGTTCACAGTTGCGGCTTTTTCCTCTTTTTCACTCTTTACCTCAACCTCTTTTTCTACCTTAACCGCAACCTCTTTCTTATCCTCAACTGAGCTTGCTTCTTCTTTTACTTCTTCTTTTACCTTTTCAACCGTTGCCACTGTTTTGGCCTTTTCAACCTTTTCCTCCGATTTAGCAGTAGCAGGAGTCACTGTTTTTGCCTTCGCCTTTTTCTCTCCTTCAAAGCCATCACTGACAGCTACACCATTTGAAAAATCAAGGAAGCATAATGGCGGGTAAAGCACACACCACCAGTTCGCGCCTTCCCCGCTCCCGAGCGTAATCAAAATCGCTTGATATTCTCCGGCAGGATATAAAAATTGACCATATAATTTCGTCGGAAACTGAACCTTGCCAAACTCCACTTTCACGGATTGATCAGACCCTTGGTCGCGGACCACTTGTTCCGAAATCGCTTGAATCTCAGGAAGCTTCGACTTGATGACCGTTCTTGCTTTTTCCATTGACGTTAAATCCTGAACCCACAGGGTAATCTGCGCATTCACCGCATCGCGCACTTTCCGTTTAATGGCCTGATCTTCTTCAAAATCACTATTCGCAAGAATCCTAAGCCGAATCGCTTCACCAGGAATCACAATCGATTCTTTCGACGCGGCTTCCGTCTTCGGCATATATAAACTCAACATCGTCCCTAAAGACAAAACGATTAGATATCCCCAAACAATCACTTTACTTTTCAATTCTAGCACCGTCCCTTCGATACCTTCATTTTGGACAAAATGCCAGAATCTTAAACTATTAAATTTTGATATTTTCCAAAGAAACGATTGCATGTGCTTCCACTCAAAAGGATAAAATCTAATATATTGAAATCCTCACAGAAGAATAAAGTAACCGAACTGCAGATTAACACCATTATCACCTGCTCAGCTAACAGTACCCAAATCGTAGAAAACAAAAAGAAATATGCATTTTGTAACGTATACCAATTTTCCAGGTCCCGTAATAACTCCAAAATCAAAGAAATGACATCCTATCTAATTGAACTATAAAAAAGCTCAGAGCCAACATACTCTGAGCTTTTTTATGGTTTTCATTATAGTATTCGCCACATCAATGGAACCTAAGCCCCGAAGCCGATCTCCGCAAACACCATCCGGTCCTTGCCATTCAAATCATTCACGATCTCTACCTGTGCATTGGCAAACGCTTTTTGAAAAAGCTCCGCTACCGCTTCGCCCTGACCGGCCCCAATTTCAAACCCAACCAGTGCACGCTTCTCCAATACTTGCGGCAGCTCAACCATAAAGCGGCGGTAAAAATCCAAGCCATCCGCCCCCGCAAACAAGGCCCGGTGCGGCTCATGCTCCGTCACAACCTCCGACATCGCCGTCATATCACCGAGCGGAATATACGGTGGATTCGAGAGGATCACATCAAACCGAGCCCCGCTCTTCATAAACGGGCCAAGCAAATCCCCCTGAACAAACTCCACCTCCGCCCCAAGCCGGGCCGCATTCTCCCGCGCCACAGCCAGCGACACCTCCGCAATATCAGTGCCTGACACCAATAACACTGGCTCGATAGGAGAATTGGTACCTGACACCATTTCCAACGGCTTGATAGGACTATTGGTACCTGACACCATTTCCCCTAGCATGATGGTACTATTGGTGCCTGACACCCGAAGTTCCGCTTCTTCCAGCTTCATGGTAATCGCGATGGCACCGCTCCCGGTCCCGATATCCGCTAACCTGATAACCTGCTCTCCACTGAACAGCCGCTTGATCCGTTGAAGTGCACCGTAGACAAGTTCTTCCGTTTCCGGCCTCGGGATCAGCACCTCTTCATTGACGATAAACGGGCGCCCGTAAAACTCCTCCGTGCCGATGATATATTGGACCGGCACACCCTTCACGTGTTCACCAACCGCTTTTTCAAAGACTTCCCACACGCCCGGCGCTAACTCATCACGCATATTCGCAAACAACTGCGCCCGCGACATCCCCGTAAAATGGCGAAGTAACAGCTCCCCGGCATTCTCATCACGACGCGCTGAAACTAAAAAAGAAGAAGCCCATTGGAGAGCTTCATAGACTTTTTTACTCATTAGAGGCACTTTCCAGCCTGCGCGCTTGATCATCCATAATCAACGCATCGATGACATCATCGAGCTTGCCTTCTAAAATTTGATCGAGCTTTTGAATCGTCAAGCCGATGCGGTGGTCCGTCACCCGGTTTTGCGGGAAGTTGTACGTACGAATCCGCTCCGAACGGTCCCCCGTACCAACCGCAGATTTACGGACAGAATCATACTCTGCCTGCGCTTCCTGTTGATACTTATCATAAATTCGTGCCCGTAAAACCTTCATCGCTTTATCTTTATTCTTGTGCTGCGATTTCTCATCCTGAATCGAAACCACGATCCCAGTTGGAATATGCGTTAACCGAACCGCTGACATCGTCGTGTTAACGGACTGTCCGCCGGCGCCACTTGACGCAAACGCATCAAAACGGATATCTTTATCGTTGATTTCCACTTCTAATTCTTCCGCTTCCGGCAAACAGACAACCGTCGCCGTCGACGTATGAATCCGGCCGCTTGACTCCGTCTCCGGAACACGCTGCACACGGTGTGCGCCGTTCTCATACTTCAACTTCGAATAAGCCCCCTGGCCATTAATCATAAAACTAATTTCCTTATAACCGCCAAGACCAGTCGGGTTCGCATCAATCAATTCCGTCTTCCAGCCCTGCGCTTCCGCATAACGGCTGTACATGCGATATAAATTCCCAGCAAACAAGGCCGCTTCGTCTCCGCCCGCTGCCCCGCGGATTTCAAAGATAACGTTCTTGTCATCATTCGGATCCTTTGGAATCAACAATAGTTTCATCTTAGCTTCTAACTCAACGATTTGCGCTTCCAGCTCATTAACTTCTTCCTTCACCATTTCACGCATATCCGCATCCAACTTCTCATCCAGCATCGCCTTGGCATCCTGAAGCTGTTCGCGCGCCTCTTTATATTCACGATACGTTAGTACAGTTTCTTGTATATCAGATTGTTCTTTTGAATATTCACGAAGTTTCTTTGAATCATTAATAATTTGTGGGTCGCTCAAAAGTTCATTCAACTTATCATAACGATCTTCCACCGATTGAAGACGATCAAACACGGTCTATTCACCTCAATTTTTTGTCCATAACATTCTAATTATAGTATAGGTGAAAACAACCGTCAAAACCAAATTAAGGGGAATTTTATTCACGGAGTGATTTTTCAGGTCAAAATCCTTTTTTAAAAAAGGAACTCAGGCTACAGCCGTAGAAAAAACATGCCCTGATAATCAGAGCATGCTACCTTCGATCTTCTTTGACACGTACTTCAATATTATACCGCGGCAAGGCCTGGATTAGTTTCTTATGGAGTCGTGCCTCGGCATTAATTTTTCCCCGCTCAGACTGCATTCCTTTTTTATAAACAGAAACCCACATCCGGTCGCCGTTGATCCAGATGGAATCGGCCGTAAACTCATCGGAATCCGCGATAACCTGCTTGGCCTTTTGGATATCGTTGCCTTGATTATTCGCACCAGCTTCGCTGCCGCTTCCTGTCCCCTTCAGGTCAAGGAAGTTCGGATTTTGATTGGTGATATCATCTTCGACCATATGCTGCTTATTCTTGCCCCTATCCGACATATTTGTCGACGTGTTGCGGTCATTGCCACGATTGGATATATAATTGGGTTTGGATTGGTCACTCCGTAGGTCATACGCCTCTTCATTCCCATGATTCCCACCCCGATTTCCGTCACAGCCGCTTACTAAAAACAATATACTTAATGAGAGAAACAACATAAATTTTTGCATCTTACACCTCCCATTACTATCATGCCCGGTCACGGCAGCAATAGGTCGAGTGAATTCTTTCCAAGTCCGGGGGGCGGAATTTGCGGTCCCACAAGTGATTCCGCTAAAACTGGGTCGGATTCCGCCAACTTCCAAAGTGATTCCGCCAGACTCCCCAGAATTCCACCGAACTCAAAGTTTATTCCGCCGAACTACCCAAACATTCCGCCAAACCGCAAATTTCTCCCTAATCAAACAAAAAAACTGCCTGAGAATCCCTTCTCAGACAGTTTTTCCAATGGTGTCAGGCACTAATTATGTAAACTCAACCAACCCTGACATTCATTTGTACCTTTTTGCTCTATGCATGAACGGTATAGGACGCCGTTTTTGGGACTTCGTGATGATGACGGCAGCGGGGCTCGTACGCTTCGGAGGCACCCACTAAAATCACTGGGTCATGGTAAGAGGCTGGACGTCCATCAATCAGACGCTGCGTCCGGCTTGAAGGCGAACCACAAACAGAACAGACCGCCTGCAGCTTCGTCACCGACTCAGCAATCGCCATCAACGCAGGCATCTGCCCAAACGGCTCACCGCGGAAATCCATATCAAGACCCGCACAAACCACACGATGGCCGCTGTCAGCCAGCTGCTGAACGACCCTGAGAATCCCCTCATCAAAAAACTGAACCTCATCAATGGCAATAATATCCATATCCGCTTCCACATGGTGAATAATCTCAATCGAATGAGTAATTGGCTTCGCATCAAAAGAAGATCCATTATGAGAAACGACAGATTGATCGTGATAGCGATTATCAATTTTCGGCTTAAAAACAGCTATCTTTTGTTTGGCGAACTGAGCACGTCTAACGCGGCGAATCAATTCCTCCGATTTCCCAGAAAACATACTGCCACAGATAACCTCAACCCATCCGCTTTGCTTCATTAAATACATAAAACGGCGTCTCCTTCCAAGCAAATCCTTAAATATCTATCAATTATTTGAATTTTATTAAAATAAAAAACAGGCAAGTAAATTGCTGCTTGCCTGTACTTTTTACAATTATTGTTGCTGTTGGCTCTTGATGCCGTATTTCTTGTTGAAACGGTCAACACGTCCGCCAGCTTCAGCGAATTTTTGACGACCAGTATAGAATGGATGACATTCTGAACAAGTTTCAACGCGAATTTCTTTCTTAACTGAACCAGTTTCAAAAGTGTTTCCGCATGCACAAGTCACCTGTACCATTTTATAATTTGGATGAATTCCTGCTTTCATTCTTTTCATCTCCTTCCGCCCTGAATCATTCGAAACAGAGTTATATAAAGCACTTGTAAAAACAAGCACTGAAATACTAAAAACACACTGCACCCATTATAACAAGCAAAGCCATCTTTGGCAAGTTGGGATTTATTGGTTTCTTTTTTTAAAAAGGAACCCATCATGCCCCCTTTACCAGGGTTGTCCGATTCCTAATTTACAAGGACCGGCTTAATTTGACCCCTTCACCGCATCGGCTACGAACGTCTAGATTTCAGCTCTTCCCCTAGTTGCGCGAAGAACTCTTCATTCGACTTAGTTTGTCTTAATTTTTTCAAGAAGCGCTCCGCAAAATCTGGTGAATCTGACATCGACTTTCTGATCGCCCATAATTTATCCAAATGATCCTTCGGAATCAGCAGTTCTTCCTTACGCGTTCCCGAACGACGGATATCAAGCGCAGGGAAAATACGGCGTTCAGCCAGCTGACGGTCAAGGTGCAGTTCCATATTACCTGTCCCTTTAAATTCCTCATAAATCACGTCATCCATCCGTGAGCCTGTATCGACTAAAGCCGTCGCAAGAATCGTCAAACTGCCGCCCTCTTCGATATTACGGGCTGCCCCGAAGAAACGCTTTGGACGGTGGAAGGCTGCTGGGTCAATACCACCAGAAAGCGTTCTTCCGCTTGGCGGAATTACAAGGTTGTATGCACGAGCCAGACGCGTAATACTATCCATCAGGATCACGACATCGCGTTTGTGCTCGACTAAACGCATCGCGCGGTCAAGCACCAACTCCGCTACTTTAATATGATTTTCAGGTACTTCGTCAAACGTCGAACTGACGACGTCACCGGCAACCGAACGCTCGATGTCGGTCACTTCTTCCGGACGTTCATCGATTAACAACATGATTAATTCCACTTCAGGGTGGTTCGTTGTAATGCTGTTCGCAATTTCTTTTAACAGCATTGTTTTACCGGCCTTTGGCGGAGCGACGATTAAGCCACGCTGCCCAAAACCAACCGGTGCCACAACATCCATAATCCTTGTCGATAGATGTTTTTGCGTCGTTTCCAATTTCATCTGTCTGTTTGGATATAATGGTGTGAGGCCCGGGAAGTACACCCGTTCTTTCGCTGATTCCGGATCTTCCCCGTTGACAGCCTCCACGTGCAATAGTCCATAATAACGCTCATTTTCCTTTGGAGGTCGTACCTTACCGGAAACTTTATCCCCATTACGAAGGTCGAAGCGGCGGATTTGCGAAGCAGAAATATAGATATCCTCTGAGCTTGGCGAGTAGTTAATTGGTCGTAAGAATCCAAATCCTTCTGATTGGATGATTTCCAAGACGCCTTCCATAAAGAAATACCCCTGCTGTTCCGCACGAGATTTTAGGATGGCAAAAATTAATTCTTTTTTTGTTAATTTGCTGTAATAGGTCACTTTATATTCGCGAGCAAGCTCATAAAGCTCCTTCAGCTTCATATTTTCTAAACTTGAAATTGTTAAGTCCATTTGTGCACCACACTTTTATTTTTTTGGTTCTTTAAGCTTGGTCGTTGATTTCCGCTCCAGGTGCTTCGCTTTCCGCGGGCGGTTCGGGGAGCCTCCTCGGCGCAAAGCGCCTGTGGGGTCTCCCCTGCCCCGTCCTCCCGCAGGAGTCTTCGCACCTTCCGCTCTAATCAACGTAGGCTTTATATCAGCAATGACCTCTAACACAGCCATTTCTTTCAATCAGATAATAATTAAGAGAGTTGAGGAATTGAAATAGAAGTAGTAAGAAATGAATAGAATTGCAGAAAAGTGCATAAAAACAATTACTATTTTACCCTCTATGCAAAAAATTAATCAACTAAATTTTCTATTTTCATTCATTGGGAATTTTTTCTGTGAAGGAGTTCGTTGAAAATTCCTAATCGAGTGTAATAGGAGTTTTTTAATTTAGGAGAGGTGATGCCATGAAGGGTGCCTGACACGCACTGGTGTCAGGCACCCTTCACGGGGCATCGCCTATTTAATCACTAAATTAGGTTTTTTCTTTAAACTATGACGACCTTCGACAAAGCGGACGGTGCCTGATTTGGCACGCATAACGATTGAGTGGGTCGAACCGTAGGATCCTTTGAATTGAACACCGCGCAGCAATTCTCCGTCGGTAATCCCTGTCGCAGCAAAAATGGCGTCATCGCCTTTGACAAGGTCCTCCATCCGCAGGACGCGATTGACATCGAGGCCCATCTTGATGCAGCGCTCAAGCTCCGCATCATTTTGCGGCAATAGTTTACCGATGATTTCGCCGCCAAGACATTTTAAGGCAACAGCAGACAGAACGCCTTCAGGAGCACCGCCAGAACCAAAGAGAATATCAACACCGGTATTGTCGAATGCCGTATTAATGGCACCTGCCACGTCACCATCATTAATTAACTTGATTCTTGCCCCTGCTTCACGAAGCTGGGCAATGATATGCTCATGGCGCTCACGATTTAAAACAGTCGCCACGACATCCTCGATATCTTTATTTTTCGCTTTGGCAACGGCCTTTAAGTTATCTAGAACAGACGCATTGATATCAATATGTCCGACTGCTTCGGGCCCAACCGCGATTTTTTCCATGTACATATCAGGAGCATGAAGAAGGTTGCCATGGTCAGCAATCGCAAGAACCGCTAAAGCATTCCAGCCGCCTGATGCTAAAATATTGGTACCTTCGAGCGGGTCAACGGCAACATCGACGCGTGGTCCGTAGCCTGTCCCAAGTTTTTCACCAATATAAAGCATTGGTGCTTCATCCATTTCCCCTTCACCAATGACAACTGTACCTTTCATTGGCACGGTGTCAAACACATCGCGCATGGCAGAAGTAGCTGCACCATCGGCCTCATCTTTTTTCCCACGGCCCATCCAACGGGCTGAAGCTAGTGCTGCTGCTTCTGTGACACGGACAAGCTCCATCGTTAAACTTCTTTCCATCGGTCTCCATCTCCCCTATGTCTTTTGTTTATCTCCCGAACTTTGCTTTCTGTCTAGGCTACAGCGCTCTGCGGCTAAACGGGCGCTTCTGCTTTTCTATTGTCTAGCTCCAGCGCCTATGTGTTTTTCATCTGTTCTACTTCTTCTTTTGTTAACGCTTCCCGCCAAATGGTTGCACCGAGTCCGTTTAGTTTTCCGACAAGGTCACTGTAGCCGCGGTCGATATGTTCAAGACCGGTTACTTCAGTAATTCCTTCGGCAATCAAACCGGCAATGACAAGAGCGGCTCCTGCCCTGAGGTCGCTTGCCTTCACTTTGGCACCTTGAAGCTGAATCGGGCCATTTATGATGGCGGAGCGTCCTTCCACCTTGATATTGGCGTTCATTCTTCTTAGTTCATCGATATGTTTAAAGCGGGCACCGTAAATCGTGTCTGTCACAACACTTGAGCCGGCAGCTTTTGTCAGGAGTGTTGTAAACGGTTGCTGTAAATCGGTCGGAAACCCAGGATAAACAAGCGTTTTAATATCGACAGCCTTTAATTTTGTTGACCCGTCAACAAACACTTGATCATCGCCGGATTCGACACGAACACCCATTTCGCGCAGTTTGGCAATTAATGATTCTAAATGCTGCGGGATGACGTTATCAATTAACACGCCTTCGCCCACTGCTGCGCCTAAAATCATATACGTGCCAGCTTCAATTCGGTCCGGAATAATGGTGTGGCGGCAGCCATGGAGTGATTCCACACCATCGATGCGGATCACGTCGGTTCCTGCGCCTTTAATTTTCGCACCCATACTTGTTAGCAGCGTCGCCACATCAATGATTTCTGGCTCTTTCGCCGCATTTTCAATCACCGTCCGGCCTTTGGCCCGAACAGCCGCCAACATGATATTAATCGTTGCTCCCACACTGACGACGTCGAGATAAATCCGTGCGCCGCGAAGCTCGTCCGCCCGTAAATAAATCGCCCCTTGTTCATTGGTGATTTGGGCCCCAAGTGCTTCGAAACCTTTAATATGCTGATCAATCGGTCTTGGTCCTAAATGGCAGCCGCCAGGTAAGCCAATTACCGCCTTTTTAAACCGGCCGAGCATCGCACCCATTAAGTAATAAGAAGCACGGAGCTTTTTTACTTTCCCGTTTGGCAGGGGCATGGAAATCATGGTAGATGGGTCGACCGTCATATCGTTGTCAGAGAGCTGAACATTTCCGCCGATTTCTTCAAGAAGGTCCTTCAAGATTTCAACATCTGAAATGTCCGGCAATCCCTCAATTGTCACTGGTGATTCCGCTAAAATTGTTGCAGGAATTAATGCGACGGCACTGTTTTTTGCCCCGCTGATCCGTACAGTTCCCTTTAACGGATATCCACCCGCAATTTTAAGTTTTTCCATTTTCGACTCCCTTCTAAGCCCTTGTAAGTCAATCGGTACGCATCCGCTTATTACTGAATGAGGCTCTAGGTATATTTTTCCATCATGAAAAGTCAAAATCCGACAGTTTGTCTATCCTTTAGTTTACACCAAAATTCTATTTTCAAGTATGGCAATGAAAAATTTTTTCATAAAACTGGAAATTTATGCCTCTGTACGAGCTTTCCAGTCTGTTAGGAAGCCTTCAATACCCTTATCTGTTAATGGATGATGGAATAATCCCATTAATACTTTGTATGGAATGGTTGCAATATGAGCGCCTCTTAACGCGGCTTCTGTCACGTGAACTGGATTACGAATGGAGGCTGCAATGATTTCTGATTCAATTTTCAGTTTTCTTTACAGACTGAAACCGCCCTTTTGTAAGGACGGTTTCATTTTATCATAATTGGAACAAATATAAAAACGCCATTGTTCCCGTTTTTTAGAATTGTCTTACGCTTTGCCTGAAGAACCGAATTCACGAATTTTGCCAATAACGGTTTCTTTGATGGCATCACGAGCTGGTCCTAAATATTTACGTGGATCGTATTCTTCAGGTTTAGCAGCTAATGATTCACGAACAGCTTTTGCAGATGCGATTTGATTTTCTGTGTTCACGTTTATTTTGGCTGTTCCAAGTGAAACAGATTTTTGGATATCCTTTAATGGGATACCAGTTCCGCCGTGAAGGACTAATGGAAGACCAGCAATCTTTCCAATTTCTTCCATCTCAGCAAAACCAAGGTTTGGTTCGCCTTTGTATGGACCGTGAACAGAACCTAATGCAGGTGCAAGGCAGTCGATACCTGTGCGTTTTACAAGTTCTTCACATTCTTTTGGATCTGCGTAAATGACGCCTTCAGCGATAACATCGTCTTCTTGGCCGCCAACAGTTCCTAGTTCCGCTTCAACAGAAACACCTTTTGAATGAGCATAGTCAACTACTTTAGATGTAATTTCGATATTTTCTTCAAATGGGTGGTGAGAAGCATCGATCATAACAGATGTGAAGCCTGCATCAATCGCTTCTTTACATTTTTCAAAGCTTGAACCGTGGTCAAGGTGAATGGCCACTGGTACTGTCACTTTCAAGTCTTCCATTAAGCCTTCAACCATTTTTACAACGGTTTTGAAGCCGGACATATAACGGGCAGCACCTTCAGATACCCCAAGGATAACTGGTGAATTTTCAGCTTGTGCAGCTTGAAGAATGGCTTGTGTAAATTCTAGGTTATTTAAGTTAAATTGCCCAACCGCATATCCTTCTGCTTTTGCTTTGATGAGCATTTCTTTCATTGAAACTAATGGCATTTCTCTTCCTCCTTAGTTTAGGTCGCTATCTTTTTCAAAAATGAGCCTTCCATATTAAGGTTTTCCCTCAATTTTACGGATTATGTATTACTTGAAAAAGATAACCAAACAGTAAAAAGTTCATATGTATCATATCAAACCAAGGTTCGAAATGCCATTAAAAAGACAGAGTTTTATAAACTTTCATAATGAAAGCGCGTCCATTTAACTATTCCTAAAGTTCTTATGTTTTTTATAAAAAAATGACGTTAATTCATCTTTTGAGGGATGTGTTTTCGAACGGCTGCACGAATATCATCAATGTCAAAAGGCTTGGCAAAATGAGTAATTGCTCCAAGGTCCTTCGCTTCTTGAATCATATCCAACTCGCCATAAGCTGTCATGATAATGACGCGAATGTCAGGATCGATTACTTTCATTCTTTTTAAAATCTCGATTCCGTCCATTCCAGGAATTTTCATATCCAATAGGACAAGGTCGGGGTCATGCTTTGTTACAATTTCAAGGGCCTGAATGCCATTGGCAGCCTGAAAGGTCTGATACCCTTCTTTTTGAAACACTTCATTTAGCAGGATTCGAATGCCAAACTGATCATCAACAATTAAAATTTTCTCTTTCATAACTCCACCTCTTCCTTATTTTTAAATTGCTTTTTTATTATCCCCTATATCTCTCACTTGTTATATTTCTCGCTGAAAGAGAAATTCTCCTGCAGAAATTTTGATATTTTTCTTTTATTTTTGCAGTGGCATAAAAATGCTTATAATAAGAGGGTGAATAGGAGGGTTTTTATGTTAAAAATGTTTACTACTCAATTAACCGGTCTATTGAAGCGGATTGAGGAAAAAGAGGAATATTCCTTTGAAGATGGTGCCCGCTTGCTTGCGCAAGGGCCGATATATATTTTTGCCACGAAGGAAATGAAGGCGGTTGAGTTTGAAGCTTTAGAGGGTGCCGAACCATTAAAGGGCGCAAAGGTGTTTGAGCACATGGGAGAGCTAACTGACTCGGATCGGGTGCTGATTTTCTCACGGTATTCAAGTGATGAAGACGCTATGGAGGTGGCCGCTCAACTTCAGGAAAAGATGATACCTTTTGTGGCTGTTTCCACGGCTGTACCGGAGGGTGGAAAATTGCAAGAGTTGGCTGATCTCCATATCGATTTACGGCTGACGAAAGGCCTCCTCCCCGATGATTTTGGAAACCGCTATGGATATCCATCATCAATGGCAGCATTATTCGTTTATTTCGGCTTGAAATTTACGATTGAGGAGATTTTAGCGGAGTATGAGGAGTAAAACGGGGTGAATAACCCTGTTTTTTTTATTGCCTTTGATTATTTCCCGGGGGGTTAAGAGGTCAAAATTATAGACTTTGGACCTTTGTGCCATTTTGGGGTGGTTTTGTGCCAATACCAGGTGGTTTTGTGCTTTTTTGGCATGCTTTTGTGCCATTTTCAAAGGGTTTTGTGCCATTTTGAAGTAGTTTTGTGCAATTAGACAATAAATGGAAATTACTTGCATGATGTTAATACCACTTTTACAAAAATCCCCTATATATATTTCACTGCAAGTTACCTTTTTATAAAAATCACCTTTGTATAACCTGACACACATACCCTTTTTATAAAAACCCAAAGATAAAAAAACAGGACCAGCAAACTAAACTGGTCCTGACCACAAAACTTATTTTTGAATTGTTGCTTTAATAAAGTCACGGAACAAGGGCTGCGGACGTGTTGGTCTAGAGACGAATTCCGGATGGAACTGCGAAGCTACAAACCACGGATGGTCCTTCAATTCGACAATCTCCACTAAACGGCCGTCCGGGCTAGTCCCAGAGAACACAAAGCCGCGAGCTTCCATGTCTTGACGATAATGATTGTTAAACTCATAACGATGGCGGTGGCGCTCATAAATAACCTCTTCGTCGTACGCTTCAAACGCCTTCGAGCCCTCAACAATACGCGCAGGATAAAGACCTAAACGCAACGTGCCGCCTAAATCCTCAACATCCTTCTGCTCTGGAAGCAAATCGATAATCGGATGAGCTGTATCCTCATCAAATTCTGCAGAATGCGCACCTTGAAGTCCAAGCACATTGCGGGCAAATTCAATCGTTGCCAGCTGCATTCCTAAACAAATACCAAGGAATGGCTTCTTCTGTTCACGAGCATAGCGCGTCGCTTCAATTTTCCCTTCAATCCCGCGGTCACCAAAGCCGCCCGGAACAAGGACACCGTCGACATCATTCAATAACTCAGCCACATTTTCACGTGTAACCTCTTCGGCATTAATCCATTTAATTTCAACATCGGTATCAAACGCATAACCCGCATGTTTCATCGCTTCAACGACAGAAATATAAGCATCCTGAAGCTCCACATATTTTCCGACAAGACCAATGCGCGTCTTATTCGAAAGGTTGATGACGCGGTCAACGAGTGCTTTCCACTCCGTCATATCCGCTTCGTTCGTAACTAATTTCAAATGATCGCAGACGATTTGGTCCATATTTTGATCTTGAAGCGCTAGTGGAATCGAATAAAGTGTATCGGCATCGCGACATTCGATTACAGCTTTTGCATCAATATCACAGAACAAGGCAATTTTATCCTTCATATCCTGTGAAACCGGCATTTCCGTCCGCACGACAATAATGTTTGGCTGAATACCAAGGCTGCGAAGCTCTTTCACACTGTGCTGGGTCGGCTTGGTTTTCATTTCACCCGCTGCTTTAATATATGGAATCAGCGTACAGTGAATGTACATCACATTTTCCGAGCCGATATCGCTCTTGATTTGGCGAATTGCCTCAAGGAATGGTAGTGATTCAATATCGCCTACCGTTCCGCCGATCTCCGTAATCACGACATCGGCATTCGTTTCTTTACCAGCGCGGAAGCAGCGCTCCTTAATTTCATTGGTGATATGCGGAATAACCTGTACGGTTGCACCCAAATAATCACCGCGGCGCTCTTTCCGTAAAACCGTCGAATAAATTTTTCCGGTTGTTACGTTGCTGTACTTGTTTAAGTTGATGTCAATAAAACGCTCATAGTGACCTAAGTCCAAATCTGTTTCAGCGCCATCACCGGTAACGAATACTTCACCGTGCTGGTACGGACTCATTGTTCCAGGGTCAACGTTAATGTATGGGTCGAATTTTTGAATGGTCACATTCACGCCCCGATTTTTCAATAAGCGTCCTAAAGATGCTGCTGTAATTCCTTTTCCTAGTGATGAAACCACACCACCAGTTACAAAAATATATTTTGTCATAAATATTTCCCCCTCTTATACAGTTTGTACATTATTCAGTTTGTTTAAGGGTTTTTGTAAAAAAATATTTTCCTTACGCCCGAAAAAATTTGGAACAATAAAAAACGCTCTCCTACTCTTAGTAGGGAGCGTATTATAAGTAAATAACGTATCGTCCTTTTTTAAGGAGCCCAAAAGTGATTCTACAAGGGCATGCAAAAAAAGTCAAGTTGATTAATCTTTTTCTACTTCTTCCTCATCATCGAATACTTCTTCTTCCTCAAGATCATCATCGAGGTCTTCGTCTTCTTCATCAAGGTCAATCTCGAGCTCATCCTCAATCACATCATCATCATCGTCTTCATCAAACTCGTCTACTTCGTCGATATCAAGATCATCTTCATCATCAAGGAGATCATCTTCATCATCAAAGTCATCAAAATCATCATCAATTTCTTCCACTTCATCGATTTCATCGAAATCTTCTTCGTCGACAACCTTCTTCGCCTTTTTCTTCTTAGGTTTCACAACGGTGACAACTTCTTCCTCAGCAGTATCGACTGGATACCAAACGCGAAGTCCCCAGCGGTTACTTCCTAATGAAAGGAAACGGCCATCTACATTTATGTCGGTGTAAAATTGTGCTAGTCTTGATTGAATTTCCTGCTCAGTAATCCCAGATGCCTTCCTTATCTCCTTTAATAGATCATTAAAGGCAATCGGCTCCTTACTATTTTTCAAAAATTCAAAAGCCATTTCCATAAGGGAAAACTCTTTTAATTCCTCTTTTGAGTATTGTGCTAAACTCAATATGGGCACTTCCTTTCTCTATTTAACACTCTTAAATGAGTGATTAACGGACATAACAATAAGGTTGATTAATATAAATTTGAGAATTGTCCAGCTCCAGCGACTAGTGTACTTCGGTAAATAGGCGCTTCCACTTTTCTCTTAAAAATACATATTCTTCATTATAAACAAATTCTTCCGGTTTATGCTAGTGCTAGTCGTTGTTTCACTTGAATTTTTGCGGATGAGCCTTTTCACTATCCGTTTTCTTGGCTTGCTTCTGCTTTCTCATCTCCTTAATAGATATCACTAGAAAGAAGATTGCTAGCAGCAGGAACGAAATTGCGCCCAACTGACGTTGATAGAGATAATTTAATGGCCAGGCACAAACAATTAAAACCACCAATATATGACTTACCTTCATTTGCTCACCTGCCCAAAACCCTCGAAATATGTACGCTAAATCGATTATATAAGATTAACGCAAATATTAATATCTCATAAAATAAGTTTTATTACAAAAATTGGTGTCAGGCACCATGTGAAACATTCACATGGTGCCTGACACCGTACTTTACATATTTCGTCGATATTGTCCGCCCACTTCGTACAGGGCTCTCGTGATTTGCCCGAGGCTGGCTACTTTAACGGTTTCCATTAATTCGGCAAAAATATTGCCATTGTTGACGGCGGCCTCTTTTAATCGCTTCAACGCTGCCCCTGAAGCATCTGCATGACTTTCCTGGAAGGCCCGTAAATTGACGATCTGCAGTTCCTTCTCTTCGTAGGATGCGCGCGCTATTTCCATATTATTGACATCTTCCGCTGACGGAGGATTCGGGTTCAAATACGTATTAACGCCAATAATCGGTAATTCGCCGGTATGCTTTTTCATTTCATAATACATCGATTCATCTTGAATTTTGCCGCGCTGATACTGTGTTTCCATCGAACCAAGCACACCGCCGCGGTCATTCAAACGCTCAAACTCTTGTAGGACCGCTTCCTCGACGAGATCGGTCAGTTCCTCGACAATAAATGAACCTTGCAACGGATTTTCATTTTTCGCTAAACCATGTTCTTTGGTAATAATCATCTGAATCGCCATCGCCCGGCGTACTGATTCTTCCGTCGGAGTCGTAATGGCTTCATCATACGCATTTGTATGGAGCGAATTACAATTATCCTGCAGGGCCATTAATGCCTGCAGTGTCGTCCGGATATCATTAAAGTCAATTTCCTGAGCATGGAGCGAACGGCCAGAAGTCTGGACATGATACTTTAATTTTTGGCTGCGCTCGTTAGCGCCGTATTTATTGCGCATCACCGTTGCCCAAATTCGTCGTGCGACACGGCCAATCACCGTATATTCTGGATCCAATCCATTCGAGAAAAAGAACGACAAGTTCGGGGCAAAATCATCAATGTTCATTCCGCGGCTTAAATAGTATTCCACATACGTAAACCCATTTGACAATGTAAACGCCAGCTGCGAAATCGGATTGGCACCGGCTTCCGCAATATGATAGCCCGAAATCGACACAGAATAATAGTTGCGGACTAGATGTTCGATGAAATACTGCTGAATATCACCCATCATCCTTAGAGCAAACTCGGTTGAAAAAATACATGTATTTTGGCCCTGATCTTCTTTTAATATATCGGCCTGAACCGTCCCGCGCACCGTCCGTAACGTATAAGCCCGTACCTCCGCAAACTCTTCAACGGTTAACACGCGGCCAAGTTCCGCTTCCTTCCGCTGCACCTGCTGGTCGATCGCGGTATTCATAAACATCGCTAATATTATCGGTGCTGGTCCATTAATCGTCATCGAAACTGATGTCGACGGATGGCACAGGTCAAAGCCGTCATATAGCTTTTTCATATCATCTAACGTACAAACACTGACGCCGCTTTCCCCGATCTTCCCGAAAATATCCGGACGGTAATCCGGATCTTCACCGTACAATGTCACGGAGTCAAACGCGGTACTTAACCGTTTCGCCTCATCATCCTTCGATAAATAATGGAAGCGGCGATTCGTCCGCTCCGGTGTCCCTTCGCCTGCAAACTGCCGTTTCGGATCTTCCCCCTCACGCTTGAACGGAAATACCCCCGCCGTATACGGGAACGAACCCGGTACATTTTCCTGGTAGACCCAGCGCAGAATTTCACCGTAATCCTTATACCTCGGCAGCACCACTTTCGGAATGTCGAGTCCTGAAAGGCTTTTCGTTTTTAACACCGTGATAATCTCTTTATCACGAATCCTCGTCACGAACTTATCGCCAGAATAGGCCGCCTTTGTCTTCGCCCACGAATCGAGGATTTTCCGTGATTCTGGTGTCAGACGCGCCTCGGTTTCTTGCTTCACCGCTTCTAAAGCAGCATTCACCGCCGCATCGCTTACCGCTTCAATCGCCCCTTCTAACTGGAATAACTTCCGGGCAATATTCGCCTGTTCTTCGGCTTTCTTATGATAACCGCGCACCGTTTCAGATATTTCACGTAAATAATAACGACGGTCGGTTGGGATAATCACATTTTGCTTCTCCACAAGGGCATTTTTACTAAAAGAAGTCACCCAGCCGGTGCCCATTTTGTCATTAATTTTTTCAATCAAGGCCGCGAACAATGCATTCGTGCCCAGGTCATTGAACTGGCTCGCAATCGTTCCATAAACCGGCATATCATCGATGTCTTTTTCAAAAAGCATATGGCTCCGCTGATACTGCTTTTGCACCTGACGCCTTGCATCCTCCGAGCCCTTGCGCTCAAACTTATTAATGACAATCAGGTCAGCAAAATCAATCATATCAATCTTTTCAAGCTGGGACGGCGCTCCAAATTCACTCGTCATCACGTACAAGGAAACATCGCAAATCTCCGTGATTTCCGCATCCCCCTGGCCAATCCCGCTCGTTTCGACAATCACGAGGTCAAAGCCAGCAGCCTTCGTGACGGCAACCGCATCGCTGATCGCCAGTGATAATTCACTTTTCGAATGTCTTGTGGCCAGACTGCGCATATACACATTCGGCGAAAAAATCGCATTCATGCGGATCCGGTCCCCTAACAGCGCACCGCCTGTCTTTTGCTTGGTTGGATCCACCGACAGAATCGCCACCTTTTTATCCGGCAATTCATTAATAAAGCGGCGGATCAATTCATCGGTCAAGGAACTTTTTCCGGCACCGCCCGTACCCGTGATCCCGACAACTGGAATCCGCTTCTCCAGTGACTTTACTTGGTCAAGCACCTGCTCAACCGTTGCCGCCGCCTCGTTCCGTTTATCAACATGAAGCTCTGCCAAGGTAATCAACTTCGCCACTGCATTCACATCACCCGTCGGAAGCTTCTCCATTTGTTCAGCCGCATCCAGCGGAACCGTCGCAAAATCGCACTCCTCCAGCATCCGGTCAATCATCCCTTGAAGCCCTAACTTCCGGCCATCTTCCGGTGAAAAAATCCACGCAATCCCGTACTCATGCAGCTCATTTATTTCCCGAGGGATAATCACACCGCCTCCGCCGCCATAAATGCGGATGTTCGGCGCCCCTTTTTCCTTCAGTAAATCGTACATATATTTAAAGTATTCAACATGCCCGCCTTGATACGACGAAATCGCAATCCCCTGCACATCCTCCTGAATCGCCGCGTTCACAACCTCCTCAACCGAGCGATTATGGCCAAGATGAATGACCTCGGCCCCGCTTGCTTGAAGAATACGCCTCATAATATTGATGGAAGCATCATGCCCGTCAAACAAACTCGAAGCCGTGACAAAGCGAATATGATGCTTCGGCTGATAATTTCCCATAGTTCTCCCCCTTTTTTATAAAAGGCTCCGTTAAACTTGGCTGTTGATTTCCGTTCCAGGCGCGTGCGGTTCGCGGGCGGCCCGGGGAGCCTCCTCGGCGCTAAGCGCCTGTGGGGTCTCCCCTGCCCCGTCCTCCCGCAGGAGTCTTCGCGCCTTCCACTCCAATAAACATAGTGAGCACTCTTAACATAGCCTTTTTTATAGAAATGAACTCCATTCACTGTTCGCCATACGTCTAGCATTACGAGCTTGCTTGTGTGGACGAATGAATGCCGTTAAACAATTGATCGGTTTGGAGTTCAATGTATTCATCAAGTGTATATAATTTTTGCAGCGCCCAGCGGCGGAACGCCCACATTTGGCCCTCGACAATAATGTTATGGGAAATCAATTCGATCTGCTTTTCTGATAACTGCAGCTCGCCATTGTCGACGCACCTTGTGATCAAGCTCTCAAACATCGCCGCCATTTCCATTTCTTTTTTCAGCACATAGGGAAGGGCATCCTTCGTCAGCGATTTGGCTTCTTGATACATGACAAGAACCTCATCCTGCATCTCATCAATCACTCGGAAATAATGACGGACCCCCATCTTCAGGCTCAAAAGCGTGCCTTTTTTCTGCTCGAGATCCTGCTCGAGGCGCTCACGAACATGATCATAGATTCTGTCGCACACGAGATAAAGGACGTCTTCCTTGGAACGGATGTATTCATAAAGTGTCCCGATGCTAAAACCGGCCGCTTTCGCGATTTCCCTTGTCGTCGTCCGATGAAATCCCTTTTCCTTAAAAAGGCTGACGGCCCCTTTGATCATTTGATCACGCCTTTTTTGAACCAGGCGTTCATCCTTTACTGAAGCCAGTACTTCCCGCTTTTTCATCATGCTCTAACCGCCTTATTTCGTGATCATCCGTGAGATAACGAGGCGTTGAATTTCTTGTGTTCCCTCGTAAATTTGCGTGATTTTTGCATCGCGCATAAATCGCTCAACAGGATAATCCTTTGTATAGCCATACCCGCCAAAAACTTGTACGGCTTCGGTTGTTACCTTCATCGCTGTATCGCCAGCAAATAACTTGGACATCGCTGACTCCTTGCCGTACGGCAGACCTTGTGACTCCAGCCATGCCGCTTGATAAGTTAATAATCTCGATGCCTCAATCCCGGTTGCCATATCCGCCAGCTTAAAGCCGATTCCTTGATTGGCGACGATTGGTTTTCCAAATTGATGGCGTTCCTTTGCATAATCCACTGCTGCATCGAGCGCCCCTTGAGCAATTCCTACGGCTTGCGCAGCGATGCCGTTGCGGCCGCCATCAAGCGTCTGCATGGCAATTTTAAAGCCTTCGCCTTCTGCGCCGAGTCGATTGGCAACAGGAACCTTGCAATCTTCAAAAATAATTTCTGTTGTTGGTGAGGAACGAATGCCGAGTTTCTTTTCTTTTTTTCCAACCGAGAAGCCTGGGAAGTCGCTCTCGATAATAAACGCGGTCGTTCCTCTTTGTTTACTTGTTGGATCGGTTAGTGCAAACACGACATAAATGTCGGCCACGCCGCCGTTTGTAATGAAGATTTTCGAACCATTAAGGACATAGTGATCTCCTTCTAGACGTGCGGTTGTTCTCATCCCGCCTGCATCCGAACCGCTGCCAGGCTCTGTTAAGCCGTACGCGCCAATTTTGGTTCCTTCTGCCATTGGGCGCAGATAGGTTTGCTTTTGCTCCTCACTGCCAAATTTGTAAATCGGCCAGCCGGCTAGAGACGTATGGGCGGAGAGCATCACGCCTGTCGATGCGTCGACGCGGGACAGTTCTTCAACGGCAATACAGTAAGCAAGATAATCGCTGCCAATCCCGCCGTATTCTTCCGGCCACGGAATCCCGGTTAAACCAAGCTCCGCCATTTTGTCAAAAATCTTCCGGTCAAAGCGCTCTTCCTCGTCCCGCTCTGCGGCTGTCGGTGCTACTTCATTGCGCGCAAAATCCCGTACCATTTTCCGGATCATTTCATGTTCTTCAGAAAGTTTAAAGTTCATTTCAAGTCCCCCTAGTGGATGAATATATATTAAAAGATTAAGATTTGAACTCAGATTACTGTCTAGCTCCGGCGCCCAACGGCTAGTGTACTTCGCCCTTTTCCCTACGATAAGTCAACATCGGATCGCTTACGCTCTCCGTGTTTCCTTTATCTCAGTCAAAGGGCTCCAGTCCATACGCCGCTAAACGGGCGCCTCCGCTTTTCTTTAAAGATGTTTACTAATCACAATCCGTTGAATTTCACTCGTGCCTTCATAAATTTCGGTTATTTTCGCGTCACGGAAATAGCGTTCAACCGGATAATCTTCGGTATAGCCGTAACCGCCAAATACTTGGATCGCTTCGGTTGTTACCTCGACCGCTGTTTTGGTCGCGAACAGTTTCGCTATCGACGCCTCCAAGGTACATTTCAACCCATGAGTTCGTAAATAAGCAGCCCGATAGACTAATAGTTTTGCCGCTTCGACACTTGTCGCCATGTCGGCTAGTTTGAAACCAATCCCTTGTTGGCGGGCGATCGGCTTGCCAAATTGCTGGCGGTCCCCAGCATAGGTGGTTGCGGCTGACAGTGCGGCCTCGGCAATCCCTAGTGCTTGGGTTGCGATCCCGATGCGGCCGACATCAAGGTTCGCCATCGCGATTTTAAAGCCCTCTCCTTCTGCCCCGAGAAGGTTTTCTGCCGGAACTTGCATGTCCTCGAACGTGAGCTGGACAGTTCTCGAACCATGCAAGCCCATTTTCTTCTCATCCTTACCGACGACAAAGCCAGGGGTATTTTTTTCAACAATAAACGCAGAAATTCCCTTGCTGCCTTGTTCCGGATTCGTTTTCGCAAAAACAATATAAACATCGGCCTCGCCGCCGTTCGTAATGAACACCTTTGAGCCGTTGATGAGGTAATGATCACCCTTCTTGACCGCACGGGACTTTAAGCTGGCGGCATCGGAACCTGAACTTGGCTCGGTTAAGCAAAATGCACCAAGGTACTCCCCTGAAGCAAGCTTCGGCACATACTTCATTTTCTGTTCTTCTGAGCCAAAATAGAGAATCGGGTTGGTGCAGACCGAGGTATGGACTGATAGAATCACTCCCACCGTCGCACTGACTTTGGACAGCTCATTAATTGCTAGGATATAGGAGGTGAAGTCCATCGCGGCTCCACCGTATTTTTCAGGTACAGGAATCCCCATCAGGCCAAGTTCGCCCATTTTGCGGAGGATTTCGCGCGGGAATTCGCCTCTTTCCATATTTTCAATAAATGGTGCAATTTCGCTGTTGGCAAAATCGCGAACCATTTTACGCATCATTTCTTGTTCTTCGGTGAATGAAAGATTCATGGTGGTCTCCCCTTTGGAGGAATGTAATATCGTGGTACTCATCATCATCACGACCCCTTTTTCGAAGAAATGCTGTGTTTATTCGTACGTATAAAAACCGCGTCCTGTTTTCTTACCGAGCCAGCCTGCTTTCACATATTTACGGAGGAGCGGGCAGGGACGGTATTTGTCGTCGCCAAAGCCTTGGTGAAGCGTTTCCATAATATACAGACATGTATCTAAGCCGATAAAATCGGCCAAGGTTAACGGCCCCATTGGGTGGTTCATGCCGAGCTTCATGACTTCGTCGATCGCTTCCTTCGTAGCCACGCCCTCATAAAGCGTATAAATCGCTTCGTTGATCATTGGCATCAGAATCCGGTTCGAAACAAAACCAGGGAAATCATTGACTTCAACTGGTACTTTGCTTAAGGTTTTTGTCATATCTTCAATGACTTGGTACACTTCGTCGGCAGTCGCGAGGCCGCGGATGATTTCGACGAGCTTCATGACTGGAACTGGGTTCATGAAGTGCATGCCGATGACTTTTTCCGGACGCTTGGTTGCCGCCGCAATTTCGGTGATTGGCAGTGATGAGGTATTGCTCGCTAGTATTGAATGTGCTGGGGTAATGTCATCGAGTTGGGCAAAGATTTTTGTTTTGATGTCCATATTTTCAACGGCTGCTTCGATGACGAGGTCGACGTCACTGGCATCATTTAGGTCGGTGGAAGTGGTGATGTTGCTGAGAACTTTCTGTTTTTGCTCTTCAGTCAGGCGCCCTTTATCAACGTTCCGTTTAAGTATTTTATTGATCCCTGCTAAGCCGCGTTCCACAAATTCCGGTTTTAGATCATTTAAGATGACCGTGTATCCCGCCTGGGCACAAACTTGAGCAATCCCTGAGCCCATTTGTCCTGCACCGATCACCATAAGCTTTGAAATCTTCATTTTTTCCCCTCCGAAGTAAGGCCGGAACAAGTCCGACCTAGATTTTTTATGTTTTTGTCTATTTTTTATTTCGGTTTTGTGTTAATTTAAGAGTACTTTTGAGTCATCTCAGGTGTTTTGTGTTTTTTCAAACAAGCTTTTCGAGTCATCTCAGGAGTTTTGTACGTGCTTCTTGGTGTTTTGTGCTATTCCGGCAAGGTCTTGTGTCATTTTCCAAGTGTTTTGTGCCATTTTCAAATGGTTTTGTGCCAAAATTCTGCTGTTTTGTGCAATTAGACATTATTTGGAAAAAGACCACTCTGAAAGTTAGCTTTTTGGAACCCTCCGTTGAACACGACTCCGATTAATCACATTAAAATCTCACCCTTGAGATTAGCCCTTTGGAACCTCGATCATCACGGCATCCCCTTGGCCGCCGCCGCTGCAAATCGCAGCAATCCCAATTCCGCCGCCGCGGCGCTTTAATTCGTGCATTAACGTAAGGATAATGCGCGCCCCGCTGGCACCAATCGGATGACCTAAGGCAACCGCACCGCCATTGACATTGACTTTTTCTAGATCAAGACCAGCAATTTTCCCGCTCACTAAAGCAACCGCAGCGAAGGCTTCATTGATTTCAAATAAATCTATCTCCGCCAACGTTTTCCCTGTTTTTCGTAACAGCTCATTAATTACAAGTCCTGGTGTTTTCGGGAAATCCTTTGCTTCCACAGCGACCGCCGCATGGCCGACAATCACCGCTTCCGCCTGCCTGCCTTCACGAATTGCACGCTCTTCACTCATTAACACGAGGGCTGCTGCTCCGTCATTGACTCCCGGGGCATTTCCAGCTGTAATCGTACCGGTTGAATTAAATACCGGTGCTAATTTAGCTAACCGTTCAATCGATGTGTCTTTACGCGGTGATTCATCATTCTCGACAACAAGTGGCGCATCCTTTCGTTGTGGAACCTCAACCGATACGATTTCTTCCGTAAATTTTCCACTCTCGATTGCGGCAACCGCGCGCTTGTGGCTTCGCAATGCCCACTCGTCCTGTGCTTCCCGGCTAATTTCCATATCGGCAGCCGATACGTTGCCGTATGTGCCCATGTGAACACCGGTAAAGCTGCAGGTTAACCCGTCATGAATCATTAAATCTTTGACCTGTGCGTCACCCATTCGGAAGCCCCAGCGTGCTTTTGGTAAAACATATGGTGCATTGCTCATCGATTCCATTCCGCCTGCAACAATCACTTCTTCATCGCCAGCACGGATGATTTGGTCTGCCAAGGTAACACTGCGCATCCCTGACGCACAAACCTTATTGATTGTTTCGGTTTTCACTTCCCACGGCAATCCGGCGTGATGCGCTGCTTGGCGCGATGGAATCTGCCCCTGGCCCCCTTGTAAAACAGTTCCAAGAATGACTTCCTGTACGTCTTCAGGCTTCACTTCGGCACGAACTAATGCCTCTTTTACGGCAATTCCCCCTAGTTGGGAGGCAGTCAAGCTGCTTAATGTTCCCCCTAATTTTCCAAAAGGCGTTCTAACCCCGCTTAAAATGACCGTTCTTCCCATTCAAAACACTCTCCCTTTTCTTAATATTCAGTCAAACTTTTGTAAAAATATCGCGGCGACTGAACGCTCGCTCGGGTAGGAACCAAAAAAGAAGCGCAGGCTCCTGCTTTTTTTTAAAAATGTTAATGTAAGCGTTTTTATCTACATACTATATTCTACATAAAAATGAGCAGAAGTTGAAATGTTTTCCATAAAATTTTTAAAATTTTATGAATATGTAAACAAATCGAACCTCTGCTCCCCCTTAAAAACTATGCGACTTCCCCGCAAACCGCTTTTTCAAGCAGCTCAGCCACATCGTAGGTCGAAACCTTTTCTTCCACTTCTTTTGCCTTCGTACCATCTGACAGCATCGTTAAGCAATACGGACAGCCTGAACTGATCACCGATGGATTAACAGCAAGTGCCTGCTCGGTTCTAGCCACGTTAATGCGGTGTCCAGTTTCTTCCTCCATCCACATCAAACCGCCGCCAGCACCACAGCACATCGCTTTCTCTCTGTTCCGCTCCATTTCAATCAACTTCACGCCCGGAATAGATTTAAGAATCTCACGTGGTGCATCATAGACATCATTGTAACGGCCTAAGTAACAAGAATCATGGAAAGTGATCGTTTCATCAACCGAATGTTTCGGCACAAGCTTGCCATCGCGAACTAGCTCATATAAAACCTCGGTATGATGGAACACTTCGACATCCGTTAAGCCAAAATCAGGGTATTCATTTTTGAAAATATTATAAGCATGCGGGTCAATTGTGACGATTTTCTTGACTTCTGCTTTTTCAAATTCCTCAATATTTTTCGCTGCCAAGTCTTGGAACAAGAATTCATTGCCGAGACGGCGCGGTGTGTCACCAGAATTTTTCTCTTTGTTGCCAAGAATCGCAAATTTCACGCCTGCTTCGTTCAGCAGCTTCGCAAACGATAAGGCAATCTTTTGGCTGCGATTATCGTAAGAGCCCATGGCTCCTACCCAGAAAAGGTATTCAAATTCTTCGCCGGCTTTATTCATCTCTTTCACAGTTGGCACATGAACATCTTCGCGGGCCTCACGCCAAGTTTCACGTTCCTTTCGGTTCAAGCCCCATGGATTGCCTTGGCGTTCAATATTCGTCATCGCACGCTGGGCATCGGCATCCAATTTCCCTTCGGTTAAAACCAAATAACGGCGCAGGTCAATAATTTTATCGACATGCTCATTCATGACTGGACATTGGTCTTCACAATTTCGGCACGTTGTACATGCCCAAATTTCTTCTTCGGTAATGACATCGCCAATTAAGCTCGGGCTATAAGCTAATGCGGCAGCGGATTCCTGTGCGCCTTGACCTGCAGATGCAAGCGCCAGTTGATTTCCCTTCGTATTCGCAAATGCAATCGTTGGCACCCACGGCTGTTTCGAGGTAACCACAGCACCGTGGTTCGTTAAGTGATCACGAAGTTTGACAATTAAGTCCATCGGTGACAGCATTTTGCCAGTACCCGTTGCCGGACACATATTCGTACAGCGGCCGCATTCAACACATGCATAAAAATCGATCATTTGGTGCTGCGTAAAGTCTTCTATTTTTCCAACCCCAAACGTTTCTTGGGATTCATCTTCAAAATCAACTTTTTTCAACTTTCCTGGTTTATCTAAACGGTTAAAATAAACATTCGCTGGTCCAGCAATTAAGTGAGCATGTTTGGACTGCGGTACATACACTAAGAACGTTAACAAGAATAATAAGTGCGCCCACCAGGCAATGTAAAAAATTACAATGGAGGCGGTTTCATTTATCCCTGAAAAGATCAGCGAAATCAGCGAGGCTACCGGTTCTGTCCATGAAGCTTCTTCCCCATGCCAGATCAGACTCATTCCGTTGCCAAGTAAAACAGAAAGCATTAAACCACCAATAAATATAAGGACAAGACCGGATTTAAAGTTCCGCTTCAAGCGGACTAATTTTTCCACATAGCGGCGGTAAAAAGCCCAAATGACAGCCACTAAGATCATCAGTGTGACAAGCTCTTGGAAAAAAGTGAACCCTGCATAAAGAGGTCCAAGCGGCAAATGTGCCCCAGGTTTAATCCCTTTGATAATAAAATCAATCGCACCAAATTGGACCAGAATAAAGCCGTAGAAGAACATGACGTGCATGATCCCGCTTTTCTTATCCTTCAGCAGTTTCTTTTGGCCAAACACATTGACCCAAATTTTTTGAAGCCGCTCTTTCACATTGTTATCAAACTCAACCTTTTTACCGAGTTTAATAAATTCAATTCGGGTTTTGACGACATACACAAACAGACTGACTGCGTAAGCGGTTACAACAAGAAATGCAATCAGGTTGACCCAGAGTAAACCATTCATACAAATGCCCCTTTCCGATAACTTCTAGAAAATAATTAATTTTCAGAATCTACACTTAACTCTATTATATTATGAATGAGCATTCAGTCAAATAGTTTTTGAAAAGTTTCTCTAACTTATAGAAATGACCGCTTTCGGAAAAACTAACAAAACTGATTGGAGGAAAGAATTCTGATGACGTTTGCACTCTTTTCGAGCGTACTTATTTTTCTCATCATTCTATGGCTTGTTTTAGATTTTATTTTAGGTAAAAGGAAGCATCTTTCCATTGTCAGTCGAAGAGAAACAGCCATCATTCATGGGAATTTTGATATTTTCACCCACGGAAAGAAGTTATTCGCCGACTATTTCCATGAACTGCGGAACGCGAAAAAGCATATTCATGTGCTATTTTATATTGTTAAAGACGATGCGATTAGTCAGGAGTTTTTCTCTATTTTAAAAGAAAAGGCCCAGGCCGGGGTGGAAGTTCGGCTGCTTATTGACCGGCTTGGCAGCTGGAAGGTGAGGAAGGAGGCCGTTAATTCTTTGCAGGAGGCGGGTGTTCGATTTGCTTTTAGCAATACAATCAGGCTCCCCTTCCTTTTTTATTCTTCTCAGATTCGAAATCACCGCAAGATTACGATTATTGACGGGGAAATTGGGTATCTTGGCGGTTATAACGTTGGGAAGGAATATATTGACGAAGAGCCTTCCTTGGGGATCTGGCGCGATTACCATTTAAAAATTACCGGCCGGAGCGTAAATTTTTTACAAAGTGAGTTTTTGCTTGATTGGCACGAGTATGCGGGGGAAGATATTATGGGGAATCCGGCCTATTTTCCGCCCCTGGCTGATGGTCCTGTCCGCCATCAGTTTGTTCCAACGGAAGCCAATCAATTAGAGCAAAATTATCTTCGTCTGATTCAAAAAGCAACCCATTCGATGATCATTGGCACTCCCTACTTTATTCCATGTCATAAGATTTTGGCCGAGTTACTTGCAGCCATAAAACGCGGGGTTCAGCTTTCTGTCATCGTCCCGTATACCGCTGACCACCTGCTTGTCCAAGAGGCCTCGTTCCGTTATTTACGGAAGCTGATGCGGGCGGGGGCGGCCGTTTATCAATATAAAAAAGGCTTTTATCATGCCAAAACACTCGTTATTGATGACAAACTGTGTGACATCGGCACCGCCAATTTTGATAAACGAAGCATGTATTTAAACAAGGAAATCAATTGCTATATTTATGACCCTGCCTTTATCGAGCGCTTGATGGATATTCTCAAAAAGGACATCGATGACTCAGAACCTCTGACATTAGCTGAACTTAACAAACCGAACCCTGTCCGCTCCATCAAAGAAGGCATCGCCGCGGCCGTTTCCTATTTTTTATAAGAAAGGAGTTTGTCTATGAAGATTCGGTTTGGGTATGTTTCGCATGCGATAAGCTTATGGGATGCTTCGCCCGCAAAGACGCTGACATTTACTCGTTATCAGCAGTTAAGCACCGGGGAACGGCAGGAAAAATTGCTTGATGTGACGAAGCAAAATCTGGACCACACCCTCAGGATGCTCTACTACAATATTGCTCATCAACTTGAATTGTATCGAATGTCTAGTTCGATTGTCCCGCTAGCGACCCATCCCGAAGTGAACTGGGACTTTGTGACCCCCTTTCATTCGTTGTGGCAGGAAATTGGTGAACTGGTTAAAAGGAAAGAGCTGCGGGTGAGTTTTCATCCGAATCAATTTACCTTGTTTACCTCACCGCAAACGAAAATTACCGATAATGCCGTAGTCGATATGAGCTACCATTATCGAATGTTTGAAGCGATGGGACTGGAGCAGGAAGGACTGATTAATATCCATATCGGTGGTGCTTATGGTGATAAACGGAAAACTTTACCACGATTCCATCAAAACTTAACCAAGCTGCCAGCGCCGATTAAACGCGTGATGACGCTGGAAAATGATGATAAAACGTATAATGCTGAAGAAACGTTAGCCGCCTGTGAAAAGGAAACAATCCCATTTGTATTCGATTATCATCACCATATCTCCAATCTGTGTGAAACCGCGCTTGAGGATTTGCTGCCGCGGATTTTTCAGACGTGGAAGCATGCACGCCACATCCCGAAGGTACATATTTCCTCCCCCAAAAACGAAAAGGAATTCCGCTCACACGCTGATTTTGTTGACCCGGAATTTATCATGCCTTTTTTGAAAATGCTGCGCGAAATCGGTACGGATATTGATTTCATGATTGAGGCCAAAGCAAAGGATCAAGCCGCCCTGAAATTAATCGAAGATCTCAGCCGGATCCGCGGCTTTAAACGGGTCAGCGGCGGTGCTGTTGAGGTGAAATAGACTAACCGCTGGGTCCCTGGGCTAGACACAATGAAAAAAGTCTTCGAACGACTTCGAAGACTCTTTTCTATTCCTCAATTAAGTTTAAAACAGGAACTTCCCGCTCATTGTCCGGGTCCGTTCTTGAGTATATTCGCGCCACTTGTGTGGCCTCATCGACATGTTGAATGATCACAGGCTTCCCCTCGTAAGTGACATTAAACATGTCGGCAGATTCGACGATCTCCTTCGCTCTTCCCACATTCATCCGCTTCATCCACTCCTCTCTCAAAGTTCCCTACTAGTATTTGCCTTTTATTAGGTAATATTCACAAATAGGGACAAGTTTACCTTGATAAATTTTGCCTGTTTTTCAGGTTACTGTCGGGTTTTGATCCTTTACTGTCCACTTTACTTAGTTTACTGTCCAGGTCTACGATTTACTGTCGACTTTATTCAATTTACTGTCCACTTTGAAAAATTTACTGTCCACTCCACCTAATTCCGAATATTCACATAACAACAACCACAATAAAAAGCCCCCTTAACCAAATAAGGGAGCCATCATCATTTACATTTTTTCAGGAGCTGAAACCCCAATCAACGCCAGCGCATTGCGGAGTGTAATCTGCACCGCTCGCACCAACGCGAGGCGTGCTTTAGTGCGCTCTACATTATCAAGGTCGAGCACCTTTTCCGCATTATAAAAACTATGGAACGTCGACGCTAAATCAAAGATATAGTTGGTAATCCGGTGTGGGACACGCTTCTGTGCAGCCTCGCCAACAGCCAACGGGAACTCACCAAGCTTCTTCAATAAATCCATTTCCTTTTCCGATGCCACTAACGAAAAATCCGCATCCGCATCAACGCGAACACCCTGCTCCTCACCAGAACGCAGAATACTAGAAATCCGTGCATGGGCATAATGCGCATAATAAACTGGATTTTCATTCGACTCCGACACCGCTAAATCCAAATCAAAATCCATATGCGTATCCGAGCTGCGCATCGCAAAGAAATAACGCGTCGCATCGAGGCCGACCTCATCAACCAAATCACGCATCGTGACCGCTTTCCCGGTCCGCTTACTCATCTTCATCTTCTCGCCATTTTTATAAAGGTGAACCAGCTGAATGATTTCCACCTCAAGCGCCTCGCGGCTAAACCCGAGCGCCTGAATCGCCGCCTTCATCCTTGGAATATATCCATGGTGATCCGCGCCCCAAATATTAATCAACTTCTCAAAGCCGCGGCCTAACTTGTCCTTATGGTAAGCAATATCCGGCGTCAAATACGTATACGATCCATCCTGCTTAATTAACACACGGTCCTTGTCATCGCCAAAGTCCGTCGAACGGAGCCAAGTCGCACCGTCTTCCTCATACACATAACCGCTCGCCCGCAATGCGGCCAACGCCTCATCAATTTTTCCATTTTTATAAAGAGACGTCTCCGAGTACCAGACATCAAAGCCCACGCGGAAATCCTCAAGGTCCTGCTTCAACTTCGCCATTTCATATTTCAGACCGTACTCACGGAAAAATTCCTGGCGCTCTTCAACGGAAATATGCACATACTTGTCGCCAAATTCTTCGGCCAAAGTTTTCCCAATGCCAATAATATCGGTACCATGGTAACCGCCCTCCGGCATTTCTTTTTCCAAACCAAGTGCCTGGAAATAACGTGCTTCCACCGACAGTGCCAGATTATTAATCTGGTTCCCAGCGTCATTAATATAGTACTCACGCGAAACATCATAGCCCGCTTTGTCCAAAATGTTACATAACGAATCGCCGACCGCTGCACCGCGGGCATGACCCAGGTGCAAGTCACCCGTTGGATTGGCCGACACGAACTCCACCATTATTTTCTCGTTGCCGCCTACCGTGGTCTCACCGTACCGCTCACCAGCCTTTAGAACCGTCGGAATCAGCTCCGTTAAATAACTATTATTCATATAAAAATTAATAAACCCCGGCCCCGCCAGTTCAATTTTTTCAATCGAAGCCTTTGAGCGGTCTATATTCTCAATCAATGCTTCCGCAATCACTCTTGGCGCCTTCTTCGCAACACGAGTCAGCTGCATCGCCATATTCGTCGAATAATCACCGTGCACCTTCTCCTTCGGCGTTTCAAGAACCACAGCAGGAATCTGCTCCTCCGTTGCCAGACCCGCCTTCAGCACCGCCGCGCGAATCTCTTCCTTTAACTTACTTTGTACTTGTTCAACTATGTTCATGTTTATCCTCCTGAAAGGTAATTTCCAAATGGTATGTACCGGCATGCGAGCCCTGCATCGTAAAATCATAAAGGATATCAATCAAGCCATCCGAATGCTCAATCCGCTTTGCAAGCGTCATCGTCTCAAAGGTACCAAACGGCATTTCATAACTGCCGCGAAGCTTCTTGTGCAAGCGAAACGGCAAACGCATCTTCACCGCACCACCACGCAAAATCAGCGCCTCATCCCCAGCCACCTTCACAATCGTCCGAACATTGCCCTCTTCCTGCACCTCTTCATACTTAAGAAACGAGGCCCCATCTTTTTGCAGATAACGGCCAAACACCGCCAGCTCATAGACTTCCTTGCCCCCATGCTGATGAATCGTCGTTTTCACATTAATTTTCATAGGAATTTCCGTACTAGACAAACGAAATCGCACTTCCTTTTTTCTTTTTTAAAAAGGAACTCAGTAACACTCTTTGGAATGGTTCTAGTCCTAGTAATTGACTTAACTGCATTATTGCATACTTTTTCTATTATAAACATTGCTGGGGCACAAATCAAAAAATGCCCGCCCTCAAAAAGGGTCAGGCAACTTAAGTTTGAGAATTGGCCAGCTCCAGCGACTAGGCGCTTCCGCTTTTCTGTTTTATTTCACCCAGCCAAGCAGCATTTCACGAATTAACTTGCTCGCTGTATTGGCTGTTTGCTCGGAAGGGTCGTAGATTGGCGCAACCTCAACCAGGTCCCCGCCGACAACATTCACTTCAGAACGGGCAATCGCATGAATAGAGGCAAGCAACTCTTTCGAAGTGATCCCGCCGCAATCAACCGTACCTGTGCCAGGTGCATGCGCTGGATCAAGGACATCGATATCAATCGTGACATAAACCGGACGTCCGGCAAGTGTCGGCAGGATTTCTTTTAATGGCTCAAGCACTTCAAACTTCGAAATATGCATCCCGTTTTGCTTCGCCCACTCAAACTCTTCCTTCATCCCTGAACGGATCCCGAAGGAATAAACGTTGTTCGGCCCGATATGTTCCGCAATCTTGCGGATTGGGGTCGAGTGTGACAACGGTTCGCCTTCATATTGCTCACGTAAATCGGTGTGGGCATCAAAATGGATAATTGCTAAATCTGGATACTTTTTATACATAGCTTTCATGACCGGCCAAGAGACCAGATGCTCGCCGCCCATGCCAAGCGGGAACTTGCCGGCAGCAAGGACTTGGTCAACAAAATCTTCAATGATATCAATGCTCTTTTGCGGATTCCCGAATGGAAGCGGAATATCGCCAGCATCGTAATATTTTACATCCTCAAGTTCACGGTCAAGATAGGCGCTGTACTCCTCTAAACCAATCGACACCTCGCGGATACGGGCCGGACCAAAACGTGACCCCGGACGATAACTGACCGTCCAATCCATCGGCATCCCGTACAGAACAACCTGACTCTCCTCAAAATTTGGATGACTCTTAATAAACACATTCCCTGAATACGCCTCATCAAAACGCATCTATGTATCCCTCGCTCTCTATTCTATAAGGGTGTCAGGCACCATCGGTGGACAAAACACTCACTTTGTCTGCACGGAGTGGACACTTATGATTTTGTACCACTTTCTTTGTGGTGCCTGACACCACTTCATTATATCTATTTGAATTACTTCACTAAATCCCCAACAAACTTAGGCAGTACGAATGCTGCTTTGTGAAGCTCTTTTGTGTAGTATTTTGTTTCGATTTCGTGGAAGCGGTCTTCGCTTACTTCTAATGGATCGTATTTCTTTGATCCGATCGTGAAGGCCCATAAGCCGCTTGGGTATGTTGGGATATTTGCAACATATAGTCGTGTAATTGGGAAGATTTCACGAACGTCGCGTTGTACGTTACGGATTAAATCCGCTTTAAACCACGGATTATCAGACTGAGCCACAAAAATTCCGTCTTCTTTCAACGCCTTCGAGATGCCTGCATAGAAACCTTTTGTAAATAGGTTAACCGCTGGTCCGACTGGTTCGGTTGAGTCAACCATAATAACGTCATACTCATTTTCGCTTTTCGCAATGTGCATGAATCCGTCGTCGACTTGAACATCCACGCGTGGGTCATCAAGCATCCCGGCAATCTCCGGAAGGAATTTCTTTGAGTACTCAATTACTTTGCCATCAATATCAACAAGCGTCGCTTTCTTCACGCTTGGGTGCTTTAACACTTCACGAATCACACCGCCATCGCCGCCGCCGACAACAAGAACATTCTCAGGGTTTGGGTGTGTAAATAAAGGAACGTGTGCCACCATTTCATGGTAAACAAATTCATCGCGGACAGAAGTCATCACCATGTCGTCTAATAACAGCATGTTGCCCCACTCTTCTGTTTCAATCATATCGAGCTTTTGAAATTCCGTTTGTTCTGTATGTAAGGTTTTATTTACTTTCATGGTGATTCCAAAGTTTTCGGTTTGCTTTTCTGTAAACCAAATTGACATGTTCATCTTCCTTTCACTTCATTCTATTTAAACCTCTAGTTAATTACAAAGTAATCACTTCAATTTTATAGTACCCAAACTATTGAATTACAATCACACCAAAAAGTCTAGCAAAATTTAAATAAATCCTACATTAAATGTTTAAAATGACTCTATTTTTTCAATACTATTACTATCTATTTTTTTAAAATCTGGAAATACGGTGGTGAGATATAGTGGAAATCATGACTGATCAAGGGTTTCGGAAGACGATTAAATATTTGCGGGCAGCTATTATCATCAGTTTGATAGGCATGATTTGTATGCTTATTCTCTTCCTTGGAATTCTGGCCTATGCAAAAATCCTCGGCGCGCCGCCGCTCGCCGTGCCGCAATCGACCCTTTTCTTCGCGGATGACGGGACATTGATTGGCGAAAGTAATAGTGGCCAAAAACGGTATTGGGCCCGGTTAGAGGATATTTCACCGGATATTGTCGCGGCAACGATCTCGATTGAGGATAAAAATTTTTACGAGCACCATGGCTTCGATTTTAAGCGTATTGGGGGTGCTGTCTTAGCCGATATTCAAGCCTTCTCAAAGGTACAGGGGGCAAGCACAATTACCCAGCAATATGCCCGAAATCTATTTCTCGAACACGATAAAACGTGGACACGGAAGCTGCACGAGGCTTTTTATACGATCCGCATCGAGATGAATTATTCAAAAAAGGAAATTCTCGAAGGCTATTTAAATACGATTTATTATGGCAACGGTGCCTATGGTGTACAGGCGGCCAGTCAATATTATTTTGGAAAAGATGCAGCTGACTTAAACCTTGCGGAAGCGAGCATACTCGCCGGAATTCCAAAGGGGCCGGGAATCTACTCTCCGCTGGCCTCGATGGAACATGCAAAAAAGCGCCAGACGATTATTTTGAAAAGCATGGTAACGAATCATTACATCAAGAAAAAAGAAGCAATAGATGCTGCCATGCAGCCGCTGACAATTGTCGGCGCTCATAACACACAAAAAGTGAAGGTGGCTCCTTATTTTCAGGATGCTGTCAGAAATGCCTTAAAAAATCAATTACATTTAGATGACCGCACGATTGCCCTCGGCGGATTAAAAGTCTATACCACGCTTAATCGCAAACAGCAGGAGGCAGCTGAAAATCAGGTTCATAAATTTGTCGCGAATCTATCGGAAATTCAAGTGGGTTTAGTTGCAATGGATCCGAAAAACGGTTATGTGAAAGCGATGGTCGGCGGCAGGGATTATGAAAAGAGCCCGTTTAACCGCGCCGTTCAGGCGATCAGGCAGCCAGGCTCCACGATCAAGCCGCTGTTGTATTACGCAGCCCTGGAGCAGGGGTTCACTCCATCCTCGACGATGCGCAGTGAGTTTACGACCTTCCATTTTGACGATGGCCAGGCTGATTATACCCCGCATAACTTTAACAATAAGTATGCCGACGGCGAAATCACCCTCGCCCAAGCACTTGCTGTTTCTGATAATATCTTTGCCGTCAAAACGCATTTATTTTTAGGAGAAGAGACCTTAATTGAAACGGCTAAGAAATTTGGCCTTTCATCCAAAATGGCTCGTGTTCCCTCACTCGCTTTGGGGACTTCAGGTGTACGGGTCATCGAAATGGCGAATGCCTATAGTCTGTTTGCAAATGGTGGGAAAAAGGTGAATCCAACCTTAATTACCAGAGTGGAAGACTACAATGGCAATGTCATTTTTGAAAAAGAAAATGAGACGAAAAAGGTTTTGGACCCAGCAAAGGCTTTTGTTATGACGCAAATGTTGACGGGGATTTTTGATCCGAAGTTAAACGGCTATGCCAAGGTAACCGGCAGCACGGTCATTAAGGATATTTCGCGCCCTTATGCAGGTAAATCAGGCTCAACGGAAACGGATAGCTGGATGATCGGCTACTCGCCGCAGCTGGTTACCGCCGTTTGGGCCGGCTACGATATGGGAAAACCGATTGAGCTGGTCGCGGAAAAAACATACGCCAAGAATATCTGGGCTAATTTTATGGAAGAAGCCTTAAAAGGCAAGCCCGTGAAGGCGTTTAAAGCACCAAAAGAAGGTGTCAAAGGGGTTTATGTCAATCCTGAGAATGGCAAATTGGCAACAAAGGATTGTCCAGTACGCCGCTTTACCTATTTTGTCGCTGGAACGGAGCCAACCGAATACTGCACGGAGCATCTCAACCATCATGAATCCGCTCCTGCAAATCACAAAGACACCAACAAGAGAGTGCCATGGTATAAAAAGATTATGCCATGGAGTTAAACAAATCTAAATATAGAAAAGCTCCGGAAAAATTTCCGGAGCTTTTCTTGTCCTAGTTTTAAAGCGTTTTTACACTGCTTATAATACTATACCTTTTGAAAAAACTACAAGCATTTATTTCAAAATAAGAAGGTATAAAAGTTTGAACCTAGATAACTGTCTAGCTCCAGTGCCCAGCGGCTAGTGTACTTCGCCCTTTTCCCTACGATAAGTCAACATCGGATCGCTAACGCTCTCCGTGTTGTCCAGCTCCAGCGCCTAGGGGCTCGGGGTCATAAGCCAATCCGTCCTGAAGGTTAAAAAGCTACCTTCACGCCGGCTCGTCTTATGCCTGTCGCCCCTGAACAAGGCGCTTCCGCTTTTCTATTTTCCTTTATCTCAGTCAAGGGGCTCCAGTCCATACGCCGCTAAACGGGCGCTTGCGCTTTTCTTTTTATTCGGCCATTAAACCACGTTTTAGCTCATCCGTTGAGTTGTTCCACAAGACCTCATTATGATTGCGCAAGAAATCGGCTAACACCTTTTTCGAATTCGCATCCATGTCGTCCACAATGATATGGCGTTTCAAAGACTTATCCATGCGGTTCACGTGTTCAGGCAAGGATTTGTAGCCGCGCCGAATCTCCCGGTCAACGGTCATAAAGCAGGCCGTCACACCGGCGTAGTACGGACCTTCTTGCTTGCGGTCAATCGTTACCCATACAAGCCAATACGGTTTCCCGTTCGGAACCTCTTCTTGCGTTTTCAAAAATTTAATTCCCTTTTCCACGACGCTGCGGGCATGCATTGCACCGACATCAATCTCAGCCTCGCCTGCATCGACATCAATGATGACCGGTGACACATTATCAAGGCTCAATGCACCTTTTCCGTAGCCTTTGTGACCATCCGTCGGGTCACTTTTTATAATATTAAAACCAAGTTTCTTCTTTTTTTCATCCATTAAAACGCAAGCCTCCTAAAAAAACAACATACTAAAGAAATTACTTAACCCATCCCACACCCAAGGGATGACCACCCCAAAAATAGGCTCAATTGTAAATTTATCAAGGGGTGTGAAAACTAGAATTAAGAAGATCAACGCACCGTACTGTTCATACTGGGTCATTTTTGCCCGCACATGAGTGGGAGCTAAATCTTCAATAATTCGGTACCCATCGAGCGGTGGAAAGGGTAACAGGTTAAAAATAAATAGAACAATATTAAGCCTGATAAATATTTCGAGAAAATCATAGAAACTATCTGGTACGATGACCCCTGATCGGTTTAATCCAAACGCAACAATGAAGCCTAGCGAAGCTAAAATAAGATTGCTGAGCGGCCCTGCAACCGAAACGAGAATTCCTGCGAGACGGGGCTTTTTAAAGAAAAAGCGATTAACCGGAACCGGTCGGGCCCAGCCAAAGCCGGCGATAAAAATTAAGATGGTTCCAATCGGATCGAGGTGCTTGAGTGGATTCAGCGTCAAGCGTCCTTGGTTTTTTGCCGTCATGTCCCCGAATTTATAGGCAACAAACGCGTGAGCAAATTCGTGAAACGTAAAGGCAATCATCAGGGTTATTGCCAAATAGGGAATCATGCTAAGTGGATAGGCAAGAAAATTTTCCAACGCGTATCTCCTTCCAGCTCTACCGGATGGCACACTTTGTATGGTGCACAAACTCCGTTTTTCTATCTATACTATATTCCTTTTAGTATACATGAAACCGTTTATAAAAAGAAAATCAAAAGCGTCATCTATTATTGCACTTTTCGTCGAATTATGGAAAACTAAAATAGAAAAGCGAACGCGTTATATAGGAGGGAAAAAACATGCCATATGTTACCGTAAAAATGCTTGAAGGACGTACCGATGAACAGAAACGTGAACTTGTTTCAAGAGTAACCGAAGCAGTCAGCGAAACAACAGGAGCACCCAAAGAAGCAATCCACGTAATGATCGATGAAATGAGCAAAAGCAATCTCGGAATTGCCGGGATTAGAAAAAGCGATCAATAAGAATGGTTTTAAAGGTGTCAGGCACCAAGTGAAATTTTCACATGGTGCCTGACACCTTTTTTGTTACAAAAACTTTATCTCGTCTTTTGGACTCCCAATCTTCATTTTTTCCAGCTCTATCTCCATTTTTCCCCTCTTTATACAAACCATAACAAATCCACAACTAAAAGAGTATTGATTTAACTGAAAATCGCGTGCGATTGTACGGGCTCCGATGGACAAAATTCCACAAGGGAACAGGAGAAATGTCTTTCGGACGGGTTCCGATGGACAAAATCCAACTAGGGAACAAGAGAAATGTCTTTCGGACGAGCCACGATAGACAAAACCTCACATGGAAACGAGAGAAATGTCTTTCGGACGAGCCACGATGGACATAACCTCACATGGAAACGAGAGAAATGTCTTTCGGACTAGCTTAAATAGACTCAAAAAAACACCACCCAGACTCAGCAGCTGTCCAAGTGGCGCTCACAAACTTATTGAATTTTACCTTTTAAGGATTCGATATATTGATAGGCCTCATCGATTTCCGCTTCCGTATAGCGCTGGCTTGCCTTTAATGTAAACACCTTGTTCATGACCTCTTCTTTTGGAAGATTATCAAAATATAAAACCGTGGAAACCAACTCCAAGAATCTAGCATTCTGCTCATTCATATCCACCAGGCAATCCTGCAAAAACGGCATCTCAACCTCATTCACACTTAAAAACTCTTTCCCCGGCTCTGTCAGAGAGTAGCGATACTGAAAATAACCGCCCTTTTTCTCCTTCACCTCATTGAGAAATCCCATATTACATAGCTCTTCGACCCGTAACGTCAATTCCTCTGAGTAGGGGCCATAAAAATGAAACTGGAACCGCTCATGAAAAGGGAATGCCACCTTTTTCGCAATATATATCATCTTTTGCAGCTTTTTTCGTCCGATAATTTCACCGGAAACCATAACCGCCTGCATCAGCTTCGCGTGATCATTTAACAACGTTCGTCATCTCCTACTCCATCTCAACAGATCAATATTGGGTGTCAGGCACCAATCGTTCTATAGCTCTAAAAGGGCACGGATTTGCTTTTTGACATTCTTTTTGGACGAGTCATCCTCTAGGAAATCAGCCGGGTAATAGAGCTTGTGGTCCGTTCTTCTTTTCCCCGAGATCGCATCAACGATCTCTGACTCTCTAGAAAGCTCCTTCAATTCCCCATTTTGCATCAACAAATGAATCGGCAGCCGTTCCTCTTCCTCTCCAGGACGGTAGAAATCATACGGCAAATCCGACGAGGAATCGACAACCAAATAGTATTCAGGATCAATCCCTGCCTTTTTGAATAAGGAACCTAATTCGGCGAGCTTTTTGTATTCCTTCGCAGGATCAAATTCGGCATACTTAAATAGATTGCGATTCACAAACCGCCGGCAGAGGTCACTAATAATCGGGTCAGTTTCCTCCTGCCAAATTTGAAAATAATATAAAATCACGGATTCATCTAATTTTAGATAGTCTTCTAAGGTTACTTTTTCATTGAAGATCGAAGTAAAGTGGATCGGTTCATATTTAAAAGAATAGTTCTCTTCAAATAATTGCTTGGCGCGGTGGAGAATTTTTGTCAAAATAACCTCCGCACTGCGCGAAACTGGATGAAAATAGACCTGCCAATACATCTGGTAGCGGCTCATTATATAGTCTTCCACCGCATGCATCCCGCTTTTTTTGATCACCACTTGATCCTCGCGCGGCCTCATCACCCGCAGGATCCGTTCCATATCAAACTGACCATAACTGACACCCGTAAAATAGGCATCTCGCTGCAAATAATCCATCCGGTCGGCATCAATTTGACTGGAAATAAGGCTGACAACTAGCTTTTTCTCTGAAGTTTTCGCGATCACTTCGGCTACTTTTTCAGGAAAATCTTTACCAACCTTCAACAGTACCTTATTCACTTCGGTATCTCCTAAAATAATCTTTCGGGTGAACTCCTCATGATCGAAATCAAACACTTTTTCAAAGGAATGAGAAAACGGTCCGTGGCCGAGGTCATGGAGCAGGGCCGCGCATAGGGTCAACAGGCGTTCGTCATCGTTCCATTCCGGCCTTCCCGCAAACACATCATCAATGATGCGGCGGACAATTTCATAGACACCTAGTGAATGGTTGAAGCGGCTGTGCTCTGCGCCGTGAAAGGTTAAAAAAGTGGTTCCGAGCTGTTTGATGCGCCGCAAGCGCTGAAACTCTTTTGTGCCAATTAAATCCCAGATGGCCAGGTCACGTACATGGACGTAGCGGTGGACGGGGTCTTTAAATACTTTTTCTTCACTTAGCTTTTCCGCCGAATATGCCATAGACTTCCCTCTTCCTCGTATACTAGTTCGGGCTTCCAGAGCCCTTCGCTTATATATTTCCTATTATATCCCAAAAACCACCCAGTTTTCAGCAAAATTCTACAGGATTTTTCGACATTGATGAGAAAAAAAGTCACCTAAGTTTATTTGACAAAGGTGACTATTTTATCTTTTTATTCACTTTTTCCATTAATTCCTCTTCCGTTAATGCGGCAACCGGACGGTTATTAACGAAAGCAAAGGTCTTTTTCCGGCCTGGTCCGCAATAGGATTGGCAGCCAATTTTCACTTCAGCATCCGGATCCAGTTCTTTTAACCGAGGGATTAATGTCTTCAAATTCACGGCCTGACAATCATCACAAACGCGAAATTCATTGGACATTTGTTACAACCCTTTCTTTTGGCACTCTCTATCTATATTTTATCCAGTTTGGATTACTTAAAACAACCGATTAACTCCTATGGTATTTTACATTTTCTTGTTTTCGATTGCAAGTTGCAATCTTTACTAAACTCGTGAAAAAAATCTACTATCCTTGCAACCATTTTGGTATAAAGGCTCATAAACTTGTCCATCCTAAGACTAGAACTTTTAAAAACTCGTCAAGATTCATTGGCGGGTTCATCAAAAAAACTATAATAGGGAGTTGAAAATATGAAAGTTCGTCAAGATGCATGGACAGATGAGAATGATTTGCTTTTAGCCGAGACTGTCCTTAGGCATGTAAGAGAAGGAAGCACCCAGCTGAACGCTTTTGAAGAAGTGGGCGATAAACTGAATCGTACTTCTGCCGCGTGTGGGTTCAGATGGAACGCTGTCGTCCGTCACCGCTATGAAAAAGCACTACAGCTAGCTAAAAAGCAACGGAAACAAAGACAAAGAGTTTTAGGAAAAGATCAGGGCGGCAAGAAGAAGCTGCTGTATAGTCCGCCGCTCACGGGAACACCGGAGTTTGAAACGATGCCAATGGAAGTTGAAATGCCGCTCGAAACTTCGTTTGAACTGCCAGATATGACGGCAGAAATGGCAGAAGAAACTTATGTAAAACCGGCTGCTTCCGTCCAAACACAAGCGCCAGTTCAAGCACAGGCACCCGTTCAGCCATCCGTCCAAACGTACCGGCAGGCAAATACCACAGGGCTTTCGCTTGATTCCGTCATTACTTATTTGCAAAACTTTCATCATGCCAATCTGCAAAATGAAGCATTAAAAAGTGAGAATGAAAGATTGAAAAGAGAGTTGGCTGAGGTAAGGCGTCACAATGAAGAAATGGCAGCCAAAATCGCGGGGCTTGAGCAGAATACCGAAACAATCCAGGAAGATTACGAGACCTTAATGAAGATTATGAACCGCGCCCGCAAGCTTGTTTTATTTGAAGAAGAAGAAAGACCAGCGACTAAATTCAAAATGGACCGTAACGGGAACTTAGAAAAAGTAGCAGAATAAATAGAGCATTGGGAGAAGAGCAAAAGCGCAACATCTCTTTGAAAAAAAGCCGCAATTCCACTTTGGTGGGATTGCGGCTTTTTACATGGCGGCGATTTTTTCATTACGATCAATGACCCTTTGATAATAACCGGGAAATAACGCCAGCTCATAGTCATTCAATGGCCCAGTATATAAAAATTCACTATTTTCCTTTAACTGGTTTAATAGACGGAGCATTACATCACCGATAGTCAAATCTGTCCCGAGCAATTCCGCAAGTGATGCCATGACAGAAGGGACAATTTCCGGATAAGCAAATTTTGTTTCTTCCTCTTGTTTTGCTAGTTTGTAAAATTGCCTGACCAGCTCGGCCCGCTTTTTACCGCTCCCATTCACACAAAGATAGATCTGAACGGCAACCCCTTTTTTAAGGCGGCGCTGGGAGATACCGGCAAACTTTTTCCCATCGATACTCAGGTCGTAACTTCCTGGGCAATAAGAGCCGATAATTTCCCTGGCCTCAATCTGGTGCGGGAAGTCCGCAAACATGTTTTGAATGAGCTGCCACATCGTCTCATAGCCGCGATTAATATCAATCCCTTTTTCCGCCTCTGGAAAAATTAACGAAACGTTGAGGACGCCTTCATCAAGGACGACAGCGAGGCCGCCGGAATTTCTAACAATTGATTGATAGCCTTGCTCCTGTAGAAATTGAATGCCTGCTTGTAAAAATGGTAATTTGGTATCCTGGATGCCGAGGACGATGGTATTGTGGTGGACCCATGTCCGAGCGGTTGCTGGTGCCTGCCCCGATCCGACCGATGCACACAGGGTATCATCCGTTCCAAACGATTGTAATGCTTGAAAATGAATGCCAACAGCTGATTGATCGATGATTCGCCATTGCGGTTGACGCAGTAACCCTTCCATATGAGTAACTCCTTACTGATTTGATAGACTTATTTTAACAAAAAGAAGCAAAATAAAACAGATTGGACCGGGTTCGGTCACTAAAAAAGCCAGCCCACTACCCGTGGACCAGCCCTTCTCAAACCTCTTATAATCCTTGCGCCGCTGTAATTAACGCCAGTTTGTAGACGTCTTCTTCATTACAACCGCGTGATAGATCGTTTACTGGTGCATTTAAGCCCTGTAAAATCGGTCCTACTGCTTCAAAGCCACCTAGGCGCTGTGCAATTTTATAGCCGATATTTCCTGCTTCAAGGCTAGGGAAAATGAACACATTCGCATCCCCTTGCAGCGGTGAATTCGGCGCCTTACTTTTTGCAACAGATGGCACAAACGCTGCATCAAACTGAAATTCTCCGTCCAAGACAAGTGATGGGTCACGACGCTTGGCTTCTTCTACTGCCGCTGCCACTCGTTCCGTTTCCGGTGATTTTGCTGAACCCTTCGTCGAAAAACTGAGCATTGCAATACGCGGTTCCATATCAAACATATGAGCAGTCTTCGCGCTTTCAATTGCAATTTCAGCTAAATCATTGCTGTCTGGTGCAATATTAATTGCACAATCGGCGAACACATACTTTTCATCCTCACGAACCATGATGAACACACCTGACGTTTTCTTAACGCCTTCTTTTGTCTTGATAATCTGTAACGCAGGGCGCACCGTATCTGCTGTGGAGTGGGCCGCACCGCTAACAAGGCCGTGTGCTTTATTTAAATAAACAAGCATGGTGCCGAAATAGTTTTCATCAAGCAAAATTTTCCGGGCATCCTCTTCGGTTACTTTCCCTTTACGGCGGTCAACAAACGCTGCCACCAACTCGTCCATGCCTGCATAGCTCGCAGGGTCATAAATTTCCGCATCGTCGAGCGATACGCCAACCTCTGCCGCTTTGGCCTGAACCTGTTCGATATTGCCAACCAAGATCGGTGTCATTAATTTTTCTGAACCCAAACGACCTGCGGCTCTGACAATCCGTTCGTCTAATCCTTCTGGAAAAACGATTCTCAAATCACGTCCAGAAACTTTTTGCTTTAATCCTTCAAATAAATCACTCACGACTAAAAATCCTCCCTTAATAAACCTACCTAATTAGCATACTTTACCTTTTTTAAATTTCAAGGATATCACTCACACCAGCTAAAAGTTTATCTTTTCAAAAAATTACACTCTAGGTTTTAGAATTTACTTTTTCCCACAAAAATATCCATTTGCCTATTTAGAAAGGTTTATTCGCGCGCCACTGGGTCAAACTATGATATAGTAATGAATGTAAATAAGAAGAATGATTATTTAGGAGTGATTATAATGAGTGAAGCAGCAGTAACGCTTGATGGCTGGTATTGCCTCCATGATTTCCGTACCGTTGATTGGACAACTTGGAAAATGCTCCCTAGTGATGAGCGCCAGGCAGCGATCCACGAGTTTTTAAGTCTCGTTGAGAAGTGGAATGCTACACAGGAACGTAAAGAAGGCAGCCATGCTTTATATACAATTGTTGGTCAAAAGGCAGATTTTATGATGATGATTCTGCGTCCAACAATGGAAGAACTAAACCAAATTGAAACCGAATTCAATAAAACAAGATTGGCTGAATTCACGATGCCTGCACATTCTTATGTTTCAGTGGTCGAGTTAAGTAACTATTTACCTGCTGGTGAGGATCCATATCAAAACCCGCAAATTTTAGCCCGTCTGTACCCGACGCTGCCTAAGTCCAAATATGTCTGCTTCTATCCAATGGATAAGAAACGCGAGGGCAACGATAACTGGTACATGCTGCCGATGGAAGAGCGCAAAAGTTTAATGCGCAGCCACGGAATGATTGGTCGTACATACGCTGGTAAAGTAAAGCAAATCATCACGGGTTCCGTTGGTTTTGATGATTATGAATGGGGCGTTACTTTGTTTGCGGAGGATGTCCTTCAATTTAAAAAGCTTATCTATGAAATGCGTTTTGATGAAGTAAGTGCTCGATACGGAGAATTCGGCTCATTCTTTGTTGGTAACCTGCTTGAAGAAGAACGAGTGGCAAATTTCTTACATGTGTAATTTTTAAGTCTTCAGCTTCGGCTGGGGACTTTTTTGCTGTTTCCCCCTCATTAGCTAGTCATATTCCGCCCTGTGTGCTCATACTATTTAAACAGCGAGTCTAAGAAAGAACGCCACTAATCTCAAAGGGAAAAAAGTTTATTTTCCCCCTTTGGCACATATTTGGGATTAAGGGAGTATTAATAGGATGTTGGGCCACTTGTTTTATTCACTTTTTAGGAGGGAAAAAGATGAATCAATACTACAATCCACAGGGATATCAGCCTTTTACTGGAGCAGCAGGGCAACAACAGGGAGCTCAAGGGATGCCGGGGGGCGGACAAAGCTTTTATCCCGCACCTGGTGCACAAGGATTCCCACAATTTCCACCCGCCGGGGCAGGAGCTGGAGCTGGAGCACCATCTGCACCGCAAGGGCAAACACCAGGCATGCTGCCAATTGAGCAGTCGTACATCGAAAATATTTTACGCTTAAATAAAGGGAAATTGGTAACGGTCTTTGCCACGTTCGAGGGGAACAATCAATGGAATGCTAAGGAATTTAAAGGGATTATTGAAGCGGCAGGAAGAGACCATGTTGTCTTAAGTGACCCACAATCCGGGGCCCGTTACCTTATCCCAATGGTAGCCGTCGATTACGTCCAATTTTCTGAGGAAATTGAGTATGAATATCCTTACGGCAGCGCTCCGCCTTTATCTACTTACCCGCCAAGATAAATCATTTCAAACAAACACCAATTGACCCACAATTGGTGTTTTATTTTTTTGGGTAATCTCTTTATACTAGCCTGTTGATTTCCGCTCCAGGCGCTTCGCTTTCCGCGGGCGGTCCGGGGAGCCTCCTCGGCGCTTAAGCGCCTGCGGGGTCTCCCCTGCCCCGTCCTCCCGCTGGAGTCTTCGCGCCTTCCACTCCAATCAACAGAGTGCCAAAATCAATAATAATGTTTTAAAAGAGACTTCGACAAAAAAAGTCATCGGGAGCGTTGCCCAATGACTTCCTTTCCATTACAGATGTTTAACCGCCCCAACCACCATTAGGATCCAGGCTGCTAAGAAGCATACTCCTCCAATAGGTGTAATCGCCCCTAAGATGCCAATCTTCGTCAAGCTCAATACATACAAACTGCCGCTAAAAAAGATAATACCGGCCAGCATTAACCATCCTGACCAGGTGAATTGCGGACTGGCGGCGGCTACTTTCCCAATCAGCAGCCCGATCATTAAAATACCTATCGCATGGAACATTTGATAGGTGACCCCTGTTTTCCAAATATCTAAATAATGTGCATCCAGTTTGTCTTTTAACCCATGGGCACCAAAGGCACCAAGCGCTACTGCTATAAAGGCATTTATGGCTCCTATAATAATAAATGCTTTCATTTAAAAATCCCCTCCACTTTTATATTTGCTAAAGTGCCAATCTAAAACCGGCCCTTCCGCTTTTCCTTTAAAAATCAAATAACGAATCCCCATTTGCTTCGTCTTCCATGTCGAGTTTTTTGGGCTGCTGTAATGTTGGTGCTTGTTGAACGATTGGTTGGTTCATTACTGGCTGTTGGTAAGCCTGGAACGAGATGGCAGGTTGAACTGCAGGCATTGGGACCGCCGGAACCTCGCCTGTCAGTGACGGTTTTTCGTCTAGCAGCAATTCGCATAATATTTTAATAGAGTAAACTTTTTCCCGCAAGCTTTCTTCCTTCGTGCTGGTTTTCGCCAGCTTCAATTCTGCTTCTATTTTCGTTAATAGTTTTTGGACGGATATATTCACTTATCAAGCACCTCAAATTTCAGTCTCGTTTCTATTCTACATGAGTATGACCTTTTTTTCGAAAAATTAGCCCGAGAGATTGGCAGACACTTCGACATTATCTCCATTGTTTCACGTGAAACACCTCGAATGTTGACAAAGAAAAACCCGTACCACTAAAGATACAGGTCATAGCTTATCCTAAGATCCGCTGGTAAATCGATTTGGCATGGGTCAAATCCTTTGTCCCGTGAATAAGGGCGCGGCCATCTTGAAAAATAACCATCCGTTCTTCGCCCATTTCAACCGACACCAAATACGGGTTGCCCTTCACCACATAACCAAGTGTACTAAGTTGTCCAGCAAGGCGCTCCAGCGATATCTCCCCTTGAGTCGAGGGGCGGATTTGGACCGTGTCGCGGCCGCACAGGACTGTTGTTTTCGTCATATTTTCATGATCAAGATATGGATACGTCCGTTCCTCGCCGCACGACAAGCAGCCGGCAAACTTTGCCTTCGACATCTTTAAGAGACTATATTGATTTCTCCATAAATCAAAGCTGACAAACGAAGTCCGCACCGCGTCCCAATCCTCGACTAGCATCTTCAGCGCTTCCGCTGTCTGATGGGCGATTACCATTTGCACGGCAGGAGAAATAATCCCGCCCGTATCACAAGTCATCCCCTGAAGTGGAATGGAGCGTAATAGGCAATTTAAACAGGGAGTTTTCCCTGGAATCATTGAAAACATCATTCCAAAGCTGCCGACGCATGCCCCATAGATCCACGGGACCTGGTATTTTTGTGAGACATCATTCATCGCCATCCGGGTTTCAAAATTATCCGTCGCATCCATCATCACATCGACACCAAGGATAAGTTCCTCCAGCAATTCAGGGGTGGCATCACCGATGATTGAAACCACTTCCACATCGGAGTTAATCGCCCGCAGGCGTTTTTCTGCCGCTGCAGCCTTCGGAAGTTTCTCGGCGACATCTTCTTCGGTATAGAGCTGCTGGCGCTGCAGATTGCTGGCCTCAACATAGTCTCGGTCAATTATCGTAATCTTGCCAACGCCGGCCCGGGTCAACACCTCCGCACTGCCTGACCCTAAGGCCCCCGCCCCGATGATCAGTACATGCTTGCGACTAATCTTAGCTTGTCCTTCTTTACCAATCCCAGGAAAGAGGAACTGCCGTGAATACCGTTCGTTCATGATGATCAGCCCCCGCTTACTGGCGGAATAAAAGCAATTTCATCACCATCTCGAATGATTTCATCGTTCGAGGCAAATTCCTCATTGACCGCAGTCATCACGGTGTCCATTTTCGGCAGGTTATATTTAGCCGATAAGTCCGCTTTTAATTCTGCCACCGTTTTTCCACTGGCATCGACGGAAAGAAACTCTTCGCCGACTGCGTCGCGTAAATGGGCAAAAAATAGTACCTTATTCATTTAAGTCACTCTCCTCCGGCTTGCCGCTTGGGTAGGCGACTGTTTCCAGCTGATTGCCCATCCATGCTTCGCCTTCTTCCCAATGCTCTTTCTTCCAGATCGGGACGATTTCCTTGATCCGTTCAATTGCATAGCGGTTGGCTTCATAGGCATCAGCACGGTGCGGCGTCGAGACGGCAATGACCACCGCAACATCCGTTATATCTAAACGGCCGACCCGGTGGGTGATTGCAACGCATGAACCTTCCCAGCGCTGTTCAATTTCCTGGCCAATCTGCTCGAGCTTCTTCACAGCCATTGCTTCGTACGCTTCATAGATTAAAAACAACGTTTTTTTACCCTTCGTTAATTCCCGAACGGTACCGATAAACGTCGTAATCGCACCAGCTTCGCGCTGGACCACCTTATCAATTACTGCTTGAATATCGATTGGTTCCTTTGATATTTGATACATCATCCTGATTACACCTCTACATCCAAGCACTTAGGCTCTGCATTTTCGACCACTTGGTAACCGCCAATTTTTTCGACTTGTTCTTTAAACGCATCCGATTGGATTATTGCCATCAGCAGCTTGCCGCTTTCGCTCTCATAAAAGCCTCTCGTCATCAGCAAATCATATTCTTCATCAGCAACAGGCACAAAATCTAGGTCCATCGCCTTTGCGGCAGGATAAATCCCGAGACCTGCCCCGTGCGCATCACCGTTCACTTCCGCTGCTACCGCTAAATGAGAAAACATTTCTCGGTCATAACCGGTAATATCCTCTGGTGTCAGGCACCCTTCCTCGAGTAAAAGATCAAAGAGGATTCGAGTTCCCGCTCCTTTTTGACGGTTGACGTAATTCGCGTTCACACGGGCTAAGTCAGCCGCTGATTCAATGCCAAGCGGATTGCCTTTTGGAAGGATCCAGCCTTGCTTTCTTTTTAAAAATGGATACAGAACGACGTCTTGACCGGCTAATAGTTTGTTTACATAGGAGATATTATATTCTTTTGTACTTGGGTCAAGCAAATGAATACCCGCTACATGGGCCTCTCCTTTTCGAATCGCCATGATGCCTGCCATACTGCCGACATGCGAGGAGACAACTTTCATGTCGGTCCGCACCTGCTTTAACCGTGACGACAACAGGTCAATCGTCAAATCGTGGCTGCCGCAAAACACAATTGCCTGCTTGAGTTCCTCAAGCGGGCGCATCAGTTCTACTTCGGCTAGATCCCCTTGTTCATAGCCAATAATGTTAGCTGGGACGATTAACAAGCCATCTGCCCTGACATATGACATCGTTACTCCTGCTGCTCGAGTCAGCGGATTGGCAACGAACTGTCCATTCACATAGCCGATATTCATTCGTACGAAGTCCTCCGCACCCATGGACGAAACGATGCGGCGCCCTAGCTTAACGGTCACGGTCTGCCTTTTGGGTTCAGGGATTTGCAGGTACTTGCAGATAAGCGGTCTGACAAACCACTCGAGCGCCAAATAAGCTGAGACTGGATAGCCCGGAACTCCGACAACGATCTTCCCGTTTATTTTCCCCAAAATGACAGGTTTGCCTGGCCGTGCGGCGACCCCATGGGTAAAGACCTCGCCTATTTCGCCAATAATGTGGACCGTGTAGTCCTTCGAGCCTGCAGATGAACCCGCATTAATGACGATGATATCAGAGGTATCAGCTGCTTCTAAAAGTACTTCTTTTATTTTTTCAGGTTCGTCCTTCACAACCGGAAGGAGGTTCGGTTCTCCGCCCCAATCCTTAATGAAGCCAGCAAATACCGAGCCATTAAATTCAATAATCTTTCCAGGTGCTAACTCAGCATTGGCTTCAACCAGTTCATTCCCGGTCGGAATAATCGTCACGACAGGCTTTTTTGCAACAGGAATGACCGTTTGCTGTCCTCCTAATAGGACACCTAAATCAGCTGGCCGGATAATATGCCCTTGTGGAAAAAGCATTTCCTCTTGAACCACGTCTTCGCCAATCGGACGAATATGCTGCCAAGGGGTTGCCGGCTCGATAATTTCAATCGTTTCCTCATCAAGACAATCGACATGCTCAATCATAATGACGGCGTTAAACGGTGAAGGGATCGCGTTCCCCGTATCAACATAACAAAATTCTTCGCCCCGTTTGAGACGAAGTGGATTTTGCTCATGGGCTGTATAGGTATTTTCAGCAATGACCGCAATTCCATCCATTGCGCTGGCATGGTAATGCGGCATCGAGACCCGTGCAAAAATGGGTTCAGCTGTCACACGGCCCAAGGAGGTAATCGTTGAGATTTCTTCCTTTTCAGGGGTCAGGACCTGAGCTGCGAGAATTTCCTCTCTAGCTTGTGCTCGGGGTTTATCTTCTAAATATATTTTTCGTTTAAAGTTTTTATAATTCACTGCTTAGCCCCCCCTTATCGTGAGACAAACACAGGTACGTATTCCCCCTGTGAAATTCCCTCTTTTTCTGAACTAATCTCAACAAGTCCATCGCTTTTGACCAAGGTTGTAATTAAACCGGACTTGCCAATAATCGGCTCAGCCCACCATTCCCCTTCTTTTTCAAATAAACGGACCCGAATATAATCAGACCGTCCTGGTGAGGAAGGAATATTTTTTGTGATTCTAGCAAAAATACGCTCCGGTTTCCGCCGCGAGTCCTCGCCCTTTAATTTTCGTAAAATTTGCTCGCCAAACAGCTTAAAGATAATCATCGCAGAGGCGGGATGACCTGGCAGTCCTATCACTGGTTTCCCATTAGCCATTGCCAGAATGGTCGGTTTCCCCGGCTTAATCGAAATACCGTGGACAAATACTCCCGGGTCGCCTAAAGACTGGATGACATCCGTGGTATAATCCTTTGCGCCGACCGAGCTTCCGCCGGAAAGGATTAAACAATCTACCTGCTGATAGAGTTCACGGGCCTTTTGTTTAAACTCCTCAAAATCATCACGGACAATGCCGCCATATAAGACATCCACATTCCATTCGCTCGAAGATCCTGAAATCGTCAAATAGTTGATATCGCGAATTTGCCCTTCTACTAGGTTTTTTGTTTGATAGGGAACAATTTCATCCCCCGACGAAAGGTAACCGACTTTTACTTTGCGGTAGACCGTTACAGTCGTAACCCCTAAAGAAGCGAGGGCCCCTAGCTCCTGCGGACGAAGTTTCGTGCCTGCCGTAAGAAGCGTTTCGCCTTCTTTAATATCTTCCCCAGCCCGAATCACGTTTTCTCCGGGTGCAATCTGCTTGTACGTATTTAATAGCGTATCAACCTCTTCACAATGCTCAATCATGATAACGCTGTCACTTCCGATCGGAAGCATCCCGCCCGTTGGCACATAGACCGCTTTACCTGGGCCGGCTTGTGCATTTGGAACCTCACCCATTTTTACTTCCCCTGTAACCGTAAGGAAGCCTGGCATGGATTCGGAAGAACCATACGTATCCTTGGCACGAACAGCATATCCATCCACCGTTGAACGATCAAAACTCGGCACATTTTCCTGTGCAATCACTGGTTCAGCGAGGATATAGTGAAGCGCCTCTTCGAGCACCCGTACTTCGGTTTGCTTGGTTGCCGGTATTTTTTCCTCGATTAAGGCAAATGTTTCTTCCACTGTTTTTACTTTGAAAAATTGCATGGTTCCCTTTTTCCCCCTTATACTTCCTTGTTCTGCCCGTTAAAGCGGGGAAAATCCGCTTCAGCCCACTTTTTGGCGTCTTCATACTCATTTGGGTGATTCATATTAAAAAAGACTCGTTCTATGTCAATACTGTTTGAGTGAAGGTCTTTTTCCGTTACATATAAAACGTTTAAGTGATCGAGCAAATGCTTCATCCGTAGACGGTCCGCTTCGATCCTTTGTGCAACCTCATCTGCCACCCTCTTTTGGAAGACGGCAAATAAAGGGTGCTGGACTCCATTAATAACGGGGATAACCGCATCATAATCGCCGCATTTGTTTACGAGCACCTCTGCAAGTTCTCCTGAAACAAATGGCATATCACAAGCTACAATAAAATTCGTATCATATGTGGAAGACAGCAAGCCGGCATGAACCCCTGCAAGCGGTCCTTTATCTGGATAATAATCCGAGACCATCTTCAATCCTAAAAATTGATAGTCTTCAGGATGATTGGTTACAAGAATTATATCATTAAAGGACAACTTTAGCGTATCGGCAATTCTCTCAATGTTGGTTTTTTCGTTTATTTTTAAAAGCGCTTTATTGGTGCCCATCCTGCTTGATTTTCCACCTGATAAAATAATAGCCGCTGCCTTCATCATTCGAGCACCCTCTTAATTCAAATCTTTTTTCTCGCCCACCGCATGATAGCCATTTTCCTGTGCAACATAATCCAAGTGGATCGAGTTTAAATCTAGTAAGGCTGCTGATGGTTTTTCAATATATTGTCGTATATCAATAATTTTAATATAGCCATTACATTCTTCGCAAACCTGAATTTGCGATACCGCATCGCCTTCAGAAAACAAATATCCATAGGTCCAATCGTCTAAGTTGTATTTTGTTAGTTGAAAAACAGCGATTTCGTAGCCGTTAATAAGCAAGGAAATAGGATATTCATCGGGACAACCTTTATGGTTCATTGTTTTCTCTCCTCTTCAGGAAATACTTCATAAAATGACATTGAGATACTATTTCTTCCAAATCGATTTACCTAGTCCTGTCCTCGCATGAATTCTGTTAAATTTATAAAATTGTTCTATAATAAGTAGAAGGTTTTAGATACGAAGGAGGATACATATGACGATCAAAAAGGTAATGACGATTGCGGGCTCTGATACCAGCGGCGGTGCAGGAATTCAAGCAGACTTAAAAACATTCCAGGAGCTTGGCGTCTATGGAATGACGGCGCTGACATCGATTGTAACGATGGATCCGAAAAACCATTGGCACCATAACGTGTTTCCGATTGCGGTTGATACCCTTGAGACTCAATTAGAAACGATTCTTTCGGTTGAAATTGATGCAATGAAAACGGGCATGCTTGGTACGGTTGAAATTATCGAATTAGCGGCGCGAAAAATAGTTGAAAATAAACTGGAGCGTGTCGTCATTGATCCGGTTATGGTTTGCAAAGGGGAAGATGAGGTCTTAAATCCAGAAACGACCGATGCGATGCGCGAGTTCCTCTTACCACGTGCACTGGTAGTTACCCCCAATTTGTTTGAAGCCGGACAGCTTGCAGGGATGAAGACTCCGCGTACTGTTGCGGAAATGAAGGAAGCAGCGGTAAAAATCCACGAGCAAGGGGCAAAATTCGTATTGATTAAGGGCGGCGGCAAGCTCCAATCCGAAGAAAAAGCAGTTGACCTGCTTTATGACGGAAAGGACTTTATGCTGTATGAGTCTGAAAAGTTTGCAACTACCTACACGCACGGTGCAGGCTGTACCTACTCATCGGCGATTACCGCAGAATTAGCCAAAGGGAAATCCGTTTATGATGCTGTCGATGTCGCGAAAGAGTTTATTACAGCCGCCATCCAGCAAGGCTTCAAGCTAAACCAATATGTCGGTCCGACCTGGCATGGTGCTTACCGCAGTGGATTTTCAAAAACAGAGTACTGTGAAGATTGTGTTGAATAACCATAGAGAAAAGAGCCGGTCAATTGGTCGGCTCTTTCTTTTGGTGTCAGGCACCGCAACCTTAAGCACCGTGACCCTTTGGTGTCAGGCACCGAGCATTGATTTCGCATTTTTTTCCTGATTCTAGTATGATAGTTACATTATTAACTAAAATAGACATTAGACATAATCATTCTATTTATAAAGGGAAAGGAGGTTGCACTTTGGAACCTATTGATATGAAAGGCGCACAGGCTGCGATTACGAGCTTTGCCAATAAAGATGTCTACATTCACCTTGAAACGACAAACGGTGCCTATGCATCACATAACGACCAATCATTTTTTTCCGCTGGTGCTTTCATCCGCAATGCGCTTGTCCGTTATGAATTAGGAAAAATAACAGGGAATGGCCCGTTTCGGGTTGGTCTGAAGATCAACCTTGGCTGGATTTATGCAGAAGGGATTACACATTACGAAATAGATGAAGACAATCATCTGCTTTTAGCCGGTCATGATAATGCAGGAAAACTAGCGGTTGCCTTGGAGATTTCCAGCACCCCTTTTGAATAGGCTGTGTTTACTTGCATGTTTATTTCCGCTCCAGGCACTTCGCTTTCCGCGGGCGGTCCGGGGAGCCTCCTCGGCCCTTTGCGCCTGCGGGGTCTCCCCAGCCCCGTCCTCCCGCAGGAGTCTCGTGCCTTCCGCTCCAATCAACATGACTAAGATATCAACAATAACCTTTAACACATCCTTTGAATAATAGGCAAGGCCCGAAAGGAGAATGATTTATGGAAAAAGAACGTCACCTCTTGGTCGTTTTTCCGCACCCTGATGATGAGGCATTTGGTGTGTCTGGGACGATTGCGACCCATGTACAGAACGGCACTCCTGTCACCTATGCGTGTTTAACCTTAGGAGAAATGGGACGCAACATGGGGAATCCCCCGTTTACCAATCGCGAAAACCTTCCGAAAATTAGGAAAGAGGAATTGAAGGAAGCGGCTCGGGTGTTGGGCATTCAAGACCTGCGCATGCTTGGATTCCGTGATAAAACGATTGAATTTGAAGACGAAGAGAAACTCGCCAACAAAATGTTAGCTTTGATTGAGGAAGTCAATCCTTCCCTTATTATTACCTTTTATCCAGGCTATTCCGTTCATCCTGACCATGATGCCACCGGTGCGGCGGTTGTTCGGGCAGTTGGGAAGATGCCCGCTGCCGTGCGGCCAACCTTACACTGTGTCGCCTTTTCGAATAATTGTGTAGACGAAATTGGGGAACCAAACATCGTCAATGATATTAGCCCCGTCGTAGAAACAAAGCTGGCTGCCATCCAAGCTCACCGCTCGCAAACCGAGCAGATGTTTATTGGTATGGAAGAGAAGTTGAAAAATCAAGACCCGCAAATGATGAAGTGGATCAATAACGAACGATTCTGGACGTACAAATTTGATTAGCAAACGAAAAGCCCTTCATAGCGAAGGGCTTTTTTCAATGTTAATATTCCCGGTGCAGCAGTGTACAAAGCGTGCACCAATCCCGGATAATAATCTTCCTAGACTTCATATCAATAATCCCATCTTTTTTTAGCTTGGAAAAAACACGGCTTACGCTTTCTCTCGTCGTGCCAACGACGGTTGCAAACTCTTGAATCGTCAAGGGAATTTCAATATCCCATCTGTTTAGACCATTATTAAATTTATTTCCCAGGCGCTCTAATGTCTTCACTGTCTTCGCATAAACATCGAGCAAGGCAACATCTCGTAATTGTGAGGTCATTTCCCGTAAGGCATCGCTCATATAACTGATCATTTGCATCGACAGCTCTGGGTGGTTGAATAAATCCCGTTCTAATTCCAACTTATCCAAAAAGAAGATCTTTCCATCCTGGAGCATAGTCGCTGTCGCTGGATAAAACTCTGTCCGCTTTGTAAACAAACAGGCCTCTGCAAACACATCCCCTTTTTGCTTCACACAGACAATAATTTCATTGCCATTCTCATCCTGCTTTGTCAGCTTAACAGCACCTGAATGAACAAAATACACCCCCTTGGCCACATCCGCCTCAGAAATGATCTGTTCCCCTTTTTTCAACTCCAGCGTTTGAATCCTCTTTTCAATAATCGAAAGCGACTTTTGTGATAGATCCTTAAAAATAACAATTTTTCGAAGTAAATCCGTTTGTATTACTTCTTGATAGACTCCTAGATGCGGATCTTTTAAACAATCGACTCGATTCATCCTTCTCACCACCCCTTTATAGAACTCTACTTTTGATAAATACTTACCATCTATTGTAAACAACTCCATCCGCTGATGTAGTGACGAAATTCACAAAATGTTCATTGTTATAAAGCCAATTGTAACAATCGGTTTCACATAACGTTCAAAATCTACCAAAAAGGTGTGAGGTAGGTCACATTTTTCTCCCTCCTGAGCGTTTAGGATGAAGGTGTTCATTTTATATAAAAAGGGAGGGAAAACAGTGAATAAAGCCATTATTAGTTTTGTAGTCTGTGCATTACTTGGCTTTGGACTTGGCTACTTAGTGTTTGGCGTGATCATGGGGGATTCCGAAAAACAGCCTCAGGTGGCACAAACAGAAACTACAGAAACTGCTGCTGCCAAAGAAGAAAGTACGGATGCAAAGGAAGCAACAACCGTTTCAGCTAATGAGGATAACATCCTTAACAAGAAGGGCTGTCTTGGCTGTCACAGTGTTGAAGCATTAAATATTAAGGGCGGTGCCGTAGGACCGGACCTTTCCCAAGCGTTTGCTAACGTGGAAGGGAAACATGGCAAGCCGATTGAAGAATTCCTGAAGGCGCCTACTTCTGCCGTTATGTCAGGCGTTATTGGCAAAAATCCATTATCAGATGAAGAACGCAAGCAAGTGTTAGAACTACTTAAACAAGCTTCTGAAAAATAAAAAGGTGGTGTAATTAGATGAAAAAATGGATTCCGATTGCATCGGGTCTCTTAGCCGGGTTTGTTGCAGCAACGATTTCTTTTGCCGATTTCTCAGCAAAGACGAATACTGAAGCTTCTTCAAGCACTAAGAGCGATGCAGAAAAGATGTATGTGCCATTCGGTCAAAAGGATGATTATTACCTATTTGCCTCTGGCGGCCACTCCGGCCAAATGTTTATTTATGGGGTTCCGTCGATGCGAAAAATTAGAACGATTCCTGTATTCTCCCAAGATTCCGCCACAGGATACGGTTTCGATGAACATTCCAAAAAAATGATGGGCGACTATACATGGGGTGACCTTCACCATCCAGCCTTTTCAGAAACAAAGGGCGACTATGATGGAAAATATATGTTTGCTACTGATGTAGGAAACAGCCGTGCCGCTGTTGTAGACCTTAAAACATTTACGACGAAAGATATCATTCAAGTTCCGAACACTGCCGGCCCACACTGTGCAGCATTCGTGACAGAAAATACAGAGTACATGTTCCTGCCAACACGTTTCGCCGTTCCGCTTGGCCAGAAGTATGAATCTCTAGATGACTTCAGCACACAATACCGCGGTGTTATGTCTGCTGTAACCTTTAATGAAAAGAATCAAAAACTAGGTATTGCTTATCAAGTGGCTCTTCCGCCATGGTCCTATGACCTTTCCGACGCTGGTAAAAAGAGCTCCGCGGATTGGGCCGTTATGACGACCTACAATACAGAGGAAGCAACTACAAACATGGAAATCAACGCATCACAAGCTGACCGTGACTATATTGTTCTTTTTAACTGGAAAGAGCTTGCGAAGATGGTCAAGGAAGGTAAGTACGAAAATGTTGGCGGTCAAAAAATGATTTTCCCTGGAAAACAAAAAGGAGGAATTTATTTAATTCCTGTCGCTAAATCACCACATGGTGTCGACGTCACACCAGATGGCAAGCAGTTCATCGCTTCAGGAAAATTAGCACCGACAATGACTGTCTTCTCGTTTGAAAAAGCGTTTAAAGCGGTCGAAAACAAAGACTTCGCTGGTGAACGGAACGGAATTCCAGTACTTAATTACAAATCAGTAATGGAAAGAGAAGTAAACCCTGAAAATGCTTTAGGACCGCTTCACACCCAATTTGATGACAAAGGCATGGCCTATACAACGATGTTCATTTCTTCTGAAATCGTGAAATGGGATCCAAATACAGGTGAAACATTAGACCGTGTGCCTGTTCAATATTCCCCAGGACACTCTGTTTCTGCAGAAGGTGATACCGTTGCACCAGATGGAAAATGGATTATTGCATTAAACAAGATTGCTAAAGACAGCTACTTGTCTGTTGGACCTTCCCATCCTGAGTCGATGCAATTGATTGATATCAGCGGGAAGATGAAGGTCATCCAATCTTCACCAGTAGACCCTGAACCGCACTATGCACAAATGATTAAAGCCGATAAGATTAAAACGATTAATGTATATCCTAAGGATGTCAAGAATAAGGAAGCCGTTTACAAGCAGAGTGATACGAAAATCGTCCGCAATGGCAACAAAGTTGACGTATACGGTATTGCGATGCGTTCAAAATTCATCTTTGATGCAAAAGCAAAACGACCAGACGTCATTGAAGTGAATGAAGGAGATCACGTCACCATCCATCTGACGAATATTGATTTCGATGAGGATATTACACACGGATTTGCCATCAACAGCTATAACTTAAACATGGAAGTTCAGCCTGGACAAACCAACACAATGGAATTTGTCGCGAATAAAGCGGGAACCTACCCACTTTATTGTACAAACTTCTGTTCTGCGCTCCACCAAGAAATGAACGGTTACTTCCTTGTAAAACCTAAGAAATAATATGTTGGAGATGGGTATCAATTAAAGAGATTGATACCCATCCCTGTTTAACGAAGATTTCATAATAAAGGCGATGTTAACATGAAGGGTAAAACTAAGAAATTATCAGTGGTTTCTTCATTATTAATAACTGCTTCAACTATTTTAATTGTCATCTCATTATTTTTCCCATGGTGGAAAATGGTCTTTGTTGCACCGCAATATCCCGAAGGGTTGAATATCATTGTTTACCCAAATAAGCTTGGGGGCGAAATCGATATTGTCAATGGTCTCAACCACTATATTGGGATGGCGAACTTCAGTGAAAAAAACTTCCCTGAATTATCGTATTTACCCTATTTAGTGGGAGGATTAGCTGCTCTAACTCTATTAACAGCCCTTCTACGAAAAAAATCGGTTCTATATGGATTAATCGGCCTATTTGTAATTGGCGGCGGGCTAGGAGTATTCGACCTCCAACATGCACTGAAAAAGTTTGGCACCAACTTAAGTCCCGATGCACCAATAAAAATGGATCCATTTGTACCGCCTATTTTAGGGCATAACACTGTAGCGAACTTTCAAACCACCAGCCTGCTTGGCCTAGGTACGTATTTGGTAATTGCAGCCTTTATCCTATTACTCATTCCGATATGGAAGGATCGAAAGTAAATGAAAAAAACTGCGCTCTTATCTTTCATTTTTTCTCTATTTCTACTGATGAGCCCTGAGAAAAAGCTGGCCGCCGAAAGTTTACAAGCAACCATCGACAGCCTGAAAGATGGGGCGGTATTACAGCTTGAAAATAAAACCTATCAGGGCAATATTGTCATCAACAAGGCAATGACGATTATTGGCTCACCTAAAACCGTTATTAAGGGCGACGGAACGGGAAATGTCATTTCCATTAAAGCCCCTCATGTGAAGCTGAGCCATCTAACAGTAACGCACGGAAGTATGAACCGGAACTCTGCTGAGGAATACGCGGCCATCAAGATTTATACAAACAGCAACGTCGTCGAACATATCAACATCCGCGACTCCTTTCACGGCATATATTTAAGCCAGGCTCACGATAATACGATTCGTGCAAACCATATTAAGGGAATGGGCAAGGGCAAAATCGCCGAGCAGGGAAATGGAATTCACGTTTATTATGCAAATGATAATCTGCTTGAAAAGAATACGATTGAGGGCACCCGGGACGGGATGTTCTTTGAATATGCCAACAACAATTACAGCTATGAAAATAATATCAGCCACACAAGATATGGACTGCATTACATGTATTCCGACGAAAACATTTTTAAGAAAAATACCTTCACGATGAATACCGGCGGCGCAGCCATTATGAACTCCAATCATTTGAAGCTCGAGGATAATCAATTTATCGTTAACTACGGCAACCAATCATTTGGCCTATTACTCCTCCAAGCCAATGATAATTTTATCGCCAATAATATCTTTTACATGAACCAGCGTGGTTTGTATATCGATCAAGCGACAAGAAACGAATTTCGTCACAACAAAATCGTTCAAAACCAAATCGGAATTGAACTATGGGCGAGTTCCAATGATCAAGTATTTACATTAAACCAAATTTCCGAAAATACGATTCCTGCGGTAACTCTTGGCGGCAATAGTGAGAATAACTCTTGGAGCAAGGATGGCAAAGGGAATGACTGGGGCAGCTCGTTCCCGATTACCGATTTAGACCAAGACCGCATTGGGGATTTTCCAATAACCTATCGTTCATCTTTATATCAATTAATGGAGGACCAAGAATTATCCTATTTATTTTTAAAAAGTCCGGCCCTGAAGATATATGAAAAAATGAATGCCGCACTTACAAACGAAGCCATTATGTTTAATGACCCACACCCATTAACAGCGTCAAATGGAACACATACGAAGGCTATTTTCCTTATTGTCAGCTTACTAATTGTGGGGATTTTAATAAAGGGGAGACACCTACTATGCATTACATTTGGAAGGAATGGAAGGAAAATATAAGAGGAAAAGGGCTTTGGCTAAGTCTAAGCATTATTGTTCTCATTTCAATCGCGATTTTATTTCGTTCCTCAGCCCTTTCATTTGATAAAGGCTTTTATGTTCTCTTAATCAACTTGTTTGATACGATTATCTATTTTATTCCGATTCTATGCCTATTTATCGGGGCCTTCTCGATTTTTCAAGAAAAGGAACAAAAAACATTGATCATGCTGCTGACAAAGACAGACTCTTTCGGAAGCTTCCTAATTAAAAAAAGCCTTGGGCTTTATGCAGTCGTCCTTGTCCCGCTGATTACTTGGTTTTTCATCTATTTGTTCCTATTAAAATTTAATTTCCATCTCGATATAAAGGGCTATTTTATCTTTGTTGCAGCAATCGTTTGTATGAGTCTCGTCTTCCTGCAAATAGGTGCGGCCATCGGCAGCTTTAGCCGCTCGCGGATGCAGATTTTAGGGTTTACGATCTTCGTCTGGTTTTACTTTTTCTTCTTACATGATTTTATCTTGCTGTCGTTCTTACCTGATGTCACCCATGAAAATGTGAAACTATTTTCTTCCGTCTACTTTTTAAATCCGCTTCAAGCAATTCGAATGTTTCTAGAAACAGGCACGGGCGTGTATTCCTTTGGCCATATGTCAAGGCTCTTACAAGCATTTATGTGGACGAAACCTGTATTCTTCCTGCTCGGAAATCTGTTATTCTGGCTTATCACTTCGTTTTTAACAGCGATTGTTTTCAACCGTAAGGAGGGGTACGAATGATCAAAGTAACGAATTTAAACCAATCGTTTGGAAAAAAAAATGTCTTAGATTCCATCAATCTAGACATTAACCCGAACGAAATATGTGCCCTTGTTGGCCGCAATGGGGCCGGAAAATCAACGTTCATCAATAGTCTGCTTGGGTTACTGCCAGTGAAGCAAGGGGAAATTTTGATTAACGGGACTGCTGTTAACAAGAAAAATGATGAATGGAAAAAGACGATTGCTTATTTGCCGGAAAAATTCATGCTATATCCGATGCTGACCGGTCTTGAAAATATCACCTTCTTTGCAGAAGCTGTGACCAAGACGGTCAACCAGGAACGGATCGAGCAGGTGCTTCGCTCGGTCAGCTTGTGGGAGGACCGTGATGTTCAAGTGAAGAAATATTCCAAAGGGATGCTGCAGCGCCTTGGTTTAGCAATCACCCTTTATCAGAATTCAAGCCTGCTCATTCTGGATGAACCGACGAGCGGCATCGACCCGCTCGGAAGAAAAGAAATTTTGGAGGTCCTTGGTTCCCTCCATGATAAAACGATTCTGCTGTCTTCCCACCATCTTGATGAAATCAAGCAGATTTGCACCCATGTCGCCTATTTGGACAATGGAAAAATGGAAAAGTTTACAGTAGATGAATTCTTACAAACTCATAATTTAGGAGGAATCAGTTCATGAAGACACGGATTATCTTTAGCTTGCTTCTGCTGATTGCCTTAATCACAGGATGCAGTTCAGGCCCTGACTATAAGGTAACAGTGACGAAGGACCTTTATTTCGTCAAGGACACAGCGATGCCCTTTGAAATAAAAGTAACTGAAAACAACAAGGCCGTGAAAGGGCTGAAGGTCGCCGCACAATTATCGATGACCAATATGGACCATGGCAGCTATGATGTTAACCTTGTGGAAGGCAAAAATGGGACCTACTCCGGCAAAGTGAATCTGCCGATGGGCGGTAAATATGAGGCCGCGTTTACATTAGAAAAAGACGGCAAAAAGGCAGAGAAAGTCATCGATCTACATGTGACTAAGCCAAAAGGTGTCGCCATCATCAACGGCGAATGGATTACCAATGAAGATGTCAGCTTCTATAAGTTTATTAACCAGTTACAGCTGGAAATCAACCGTGAGAGCGCCCAGAAAAAATACACGGGTAAACAGTTAGAGGAAGAATTGGCTTATTTAGTTTCCCAGGAAAAAACACTTGAGGATAAAAATCAATTATTAACGCAAATTATCCGCCTCCGTGCGATGGCCTTACTGGCGGATGAAAAGGGCCATAAAGCAACTGAAACGGAAGTGGATACAGCCCTCCTCAAAGCGCGCGAACAATATAATCAGTTCGAATCCGCTAAAAAGCTAATCAATGAGTACGGTGCAGAGAAATTTTGGGCAACGGAAAAACAGCAATATCAAATGATTGTCATGTCCCAGAAGGTGCAAAAGGACTTAATTGAAAAAGTCAAAAAAGAAAACCCAAAAGCAGGCGAACAAGAAATCTACTACCAAGCTCAAAAAGAATACGAAGAACTCCTCGTCTCTCAGGTGAATTCCTTAAAGATTGAGATACTCTAGAAAAAGAAGGGTGTCAGGCACCATGTGAATTCTTCACATGGTGCCTGACACCCTTTTCCTTTTCGGTTTATAAATCTCGTAATAGCACACGATATAGTTTATCGTCTTTTTCGTCCGGATTTCCTCTGCCGTCGGTGTTGTTGCTGACAAAGTAGAGGTAGTCGCCGTCGACATAAAGGTCACGAATTCGCCCCAGACTTGTAATGACGGGTCTAGTAATCTTCTGACGCAAACCAAATTCGCGGACGGCATTGCCTCTTAATGTTGCTGCATAAAGCTTCCCATTCGCCACAGCCAACCCTGACGGTGCCCACGTTTCATCACCGGACTGATACAATGGGGTTACCATCCCCGCTTGCTGTTCGTCGCCTTGAATTACCGGCCAGCCAGAATTCGCCCCTGGGGTAATCCGATTGATTTCATCATGAGCCGATGGACCGTGCTCACTTGCATATAAAGTCCCGCCAACCCACACTAATCCCTGCGGATTGCGATGGCCATAACTGTAGACATATGAGTTTGGAAAAGGGTTGTCTGCAGGAATCGTCCCATCTAACTTCATTCGTAAAATTTTTCCATTTAATGCATTCAGGTTCTGAGCCGTTTCCGGAGTGGTCGCATCACCTGTGGTGATGTACAGCATCCCATCCGGACCGATTTTCAGCCTGCCGCCGTGATGATAGGCAGCACTCGGAATCCGGTCCAGCAGAATTTTCTCCTCGGACCACACAGAACCGTTCGTCCTTAGGATAATCACCCGATTAAATTGCCCCTTGCCATCATCACTATAGGTATAATAGGCGTAAGCCTTATGATTATCTAGAAACTGAGGATCAAGAACAAAGCCTAGCAGTCCCGCTTCAGCCGCCTTGGCAAGCGGCTTTTCTAAACGAACTGGCTGGCGTTCTATTTTACCATTTTCAATCTTAACGATATTTCCGGTTCGTTCATTGATGTAGAAAGCTTGGTTCACCCGATCAATTGACCAAGGCACTTGCAATTTTTCAGCCAAAACTTCTATATTTGGCTGATTCACAACGACCTCTTCCTCTTGGATCCTATCGTCCCTTTTTTCAAAAAGAGAACAGCCCGACAACATGACAACCATCAGTAGTAAAATAGAACACGCTTTATTCATTGACTCCTACCTTTCTTAAATTACCTCAAGAATCGCCTTCGCTACGCCACTTTCTTCATTCGTATCCGTAATCACATCACAAAGAGACTTTATGTAATAATCGGCATTTCCCATTGCGACCGATCTTCCTGCTTTTTCAAGCATGGAAACATCATTATAATTATCGCCAATCGCCATGGTTTCCGCTAAATCAATCCCTTTTACCTTTACAAACGACTCCAATGCAATCCCCTTTTGAGCCTGTTCATTGGTAATTTCCAAATTATCATGGCCAGACGTTGAAACGACGATTCCTTCTAGCTCTGAAATGGACTCGTTTGCTGACTCCAGTCGGTCTGCATCAAAGGAGAAGGCAAGTAATTTATAGATTTGGTAGTTTTCATCGGCAAATAAAAGTTCATAATCTTCGATCGTATGTATTAGGCCATCACGCAGTCTAGCCCCAGCAGCCTCTTTAATCTCTTCTCGATTTACTTCGGGATTGGCACTCATAATGATGTCAACGAGAATGGATACCGCCTTGTCGGCATCCATCGTGAAGGCACCTTTGTTTGTGTATACTTCGAAATAAACATCCTTTTCCCTTAGCCTTGCCGCTACCTCTCTTGCCATTTGTTTGCTGATTGGCGTAGCCGAAAGAACGACTCCTTCCTTGGAGCGTACCTCTGCGCCATTCGCACAGATAACCGGGCAAGTTATGCCAGCTTGAGCTAAGACGTAAGTTGCTTCTTGATACGATCTTCCAGTTGCGACCACAAATTCAATTCCTTGCGCTTGTGCTTTTACGATCGCTTCCTTATTTTCCTCGCTGATTAATTGATTCGAATTCAATAATGTTCCATCCATGTCTGATGCAATACATTTAATCATGTTGTCCACCCTCTATCCATTTTCATTATTGCCATTTTAACATGATTACCAAAACATTTTCTCCCATATGCTCATGCTACATACTTACTACCTTCGCGAACACTTAACGGCGCTAACTTTGTTCCTTCAATAAATCCCTTTGCAGAGGAAGGATTTGTCTTCGAATATTCACGTAACACCCAGCCAATTGCCTTTTGGATAAAAAATTCCTTACTGTCCGCATTTTGCCGTATGTACTGATAGAGCAATTCCTCATTCGTTTTTCCCTTATATTTTAATTGAAAAAGCAGTGCCGCTCTTCGCAGCCAGAGATTATCATCAATGGCCCAGCCATTAATTGTTTCGGCCGCCACTTCGGGGAATTTCTCGGCAATTTTCCCAACCGGCTTGGGAGCAATCGCATCAACCGTATCCCACCAAGACTTGGTTGTAATCAGTTCCTCCATAAATGGCAAATCCGTTTTCTCTAGCTTATTCAACGACTTTTCCATATAAACCAATGCTGTATATTGGTATTCTCGTTCTTCCTTCGCCCAAAGCTCTCGAATCAGATCTTGGTTAAACGGCTCTTTTAAGATCCCTGTCTCTTGAAAAAATTGCTTTTCCAGCACACTGCGCTGTGGTTTCTTGATGCCCAAGAAGGGGAAATGATCTTTCATATATTTCTTCATCGGTCCGGCATTCTCTTCATTGCGATTTTCTTCAAATAGTTGTGTTAACAGCGCAATATTTGGCGACATCCAATTCCACCCTTTAAAAAAAATACCCACTAAATCAATAGTAATTCTCCTACCTCCCAATATTTCCTTTATTTTTTTCGAATAAACCACTTTCCTGAAACCAAACTAAACCATAGTAGAAAAGGAGGGATATTACCATGACCAAGAAATACAACAAGGGCAGCAACAATCAAAACTCCCCGCAAGCAGGGCATGCAGAGGCTGAATTTGCCAGCGAGTTTGTGAGCGGTGACAACAGCAAAGGTAATAAGCGCAATAAAGGACAGAAAAGCAAGACGAATCCAAACCCTTAAAAGGTAAAAATCGACTTTCACATTTGAAAGTCGATTTTTTAGTCTTCATTATCCTCATTTAATTTTATTGATGGGTTAAAAATAAATGCACCCGAAACACCTTCAGAGGGCTGTTTTTGCTCACCTCTGAATTGATCCTGCATTTCGAGGTTTGCACTTTCTGCTGCAGAACGTCTTTCTGTAGATGCCTGTACCTTCCCATCTTCAAGTTGTTCGTTAATCTTAATGTTTGCTTCAACCGTTTCATTTTCTGCATTCTCGTCTTTTGCCATTATGTAAGCCCCTTTGATTTCAAGTATTTTAGTATGTTGCCCAATTCACTCCTTTGTTATCTAAATTTTTCATATAAGTTGGAATGTGTATGGCTACACTCAACCATTGATTATTAAGATGAGTGCCACCAAAAGAAAGAACTGCCCAGTTTAGGGACAGTTCTGACTCCTTAGTGACAACTAAACGAACGGATTCTGTTTAAATCCATTCCGTAATATTCCCAGTGGTATCCTCGCCAGCGATACCCGGCGATCGAGGTTCTGCCTACATAGGTTGGATAATACCAGAAGCTTCTACCATTATTCAACCAAACATAGGTATAACGGTACAGACAGTGCCTAATTCCACCAGGGTCAACCGCATATAATCCAGCTGTTTCCTGAGGGATGTAGGTTGGCGGCGGTGCAGTCGGGGCACCTCCATAATGAAGGCCACCTCCAAATGGTGGATGATATCCCCCTCCGTACGGCGGTCCTCCCCCGTGCGGCGGCGGGTGATGTCCTCCTCCGTGCGGTGGTGGTTGATGTCCTCCTCCGTGCGGCGGTGGTTGATGTCCTCCACCGTGCGACGGTGGTTGATGTCCTCCACCGTGCGACGGCAGCTGCTGGCCTCCACCATGCGACGGCAGCTGCTGGCCTCCACCATGCGACGGCAGCTGCTGGCCTCCACCATGCGACGGCAGCTGCTGGCCTCCACCATGCGACGGCAGCTGCTGGCCTCCACCATGCGACGGCAGCTGCTGGCCTCCACCATGCGACGGCGGCTGATGCTGTTGGCCTCCACCATGCGGCGGTGATTGCCGCAGGTTGTTTTCATAAGAAAAATTAGGCATACTACCATGCCCCTGAGGGTAATTGAAATGATCCAAGGCTTTAGTCCCCTTCTATTTATATTCCCTCTACTGTATGCACCCAGCCTAAATTGGTGAAAAGCTATTAATATATACTAGTGATATTCAAACGTTTGGTTATTCTACCTTGCTTGCTGCTAACTCCCTGATTTCCTCCGCAATTTTACCCTGGATCCGTTCGACGACTGAAAAATCCATGGCGGCAATATAAATTTCCTCTAACTCATCATGAAGTTCCTTTGCCTTAGCCAAATAAGAAGTAGCCTCAAGCATTTTATTTTTGTAATTCGTCGAGATTTTAGTGATGATATCGGCAAAAATTTCATCTGTCCCGGACGCAATCAGTAATTCATACATATCAATGATTTCATCCCCATCTCTGCTTGGGAAATATTCATGTGGTGCGGTACTATCAAAGATAGCAATTCCTAATTCCCTAAAGATGACCATATCAAGGCTGTGCGGGTCAAATCCGCAATGATATACTTCTACATCGACCCCTCTTACTTCGGCCGCTGCGGCAAGCTTCTTCAGCATCGTTGATTTCCCAGAACCCGGGCGCCCTTTAATGAAATAACGTTTTGGAATTTCTTCGGTTAGATTCGGGACATAATCTACCGGCCCTTTTGGCGTAGCAGCACCTAAAAAGCGATGGCGGATATCAGATTTTTTACTGAGCTTCATTTTTCCAAAGAAGGTATCAATTAATTTGTTAGTTAATTGATCGGCTTTCTTAAAGTCCATACTGTTGATATAAATCTTTTCCCAATCATCGTGGATATCCAGGGCTTCTTTATAGGTATCGTACGCCTTATGAAAGGATTGACTAATCTGATTGGTTAACTTCAGGATCGTATTTTTATGGATGGCCAGCGCACGGGCATCCCAGGCTTCACCAAGGTTAATGTATTCGTCAACCGCTCCTGGTGCCTTCGGTTCAATCACATGCGGAGCGGTACCATCGACAATTCCCACTTTTAACGCTGGGATCAACACTCCATCAATGGAATTGTTATCAGAAGAACAATGTAAAAATTCAATATCATAGCCCTTTTCAAGCCACTCATTACCGATTTTTTTCATTAATGAGGATTTACCTGTTCCTGGACCGCCTTTTAAAATAAATAATCGGTCGAGACCTTGAAGATTGGAGTCATATAAATTATGAAAGCCTCTCGCTGTATTCCCGCCTGCAAAGTAATTTCTGGTTTTCCCTGCCACTCATCAACACTCCCTTTTATAGTGACAATCGTAAGATAAACTCAATTTCACCCTATCTTATGCGATTGTTATTTATGGGTGAGTGCCTAGGGAAAAAATCTTACTTAATGATGGGGACAATGTCAGCTTTTGTGACCTCTTGCAATAGAATAGGGTCTAATACGATTTGAACCCCGATTTTCCCACCACTAACTATGATTGAATCGATCGACCTACAGCTTACATCAATAAACGTCTTAAATTCTTTTTTCATGCCAATCGGCGAGCAGCCGCCGCGGATATATCCAGTCCATTTCTGAATATCCTTCACCGGAAGCATTTCAATATTCTTTTCACCGGCTGCTTTGGCTGCCTTCTTCAAATCCAATTCCTCTGCCACGGGAATGACGAAAACAAATATATTCCTGCTCGCGCCCATTGCAACAAGCGTTTTATAGACTTCCTTTGGCTCCCGGCCAATTTTCTCAGCAACTGAAACACCGTCGATTTTCCCATCTTTATTATCGTAGGTCAGCATCTCATAGCTAACCTTTTTTGCGTCAAGAATACGCATTGCATTGGTCTTACCCTGTGCCACTTTACAAATTCCTCCCTGACTTTAAAGACTACTATCCAGTATCAGCATACTGGATCAGCAAAAATTACACGAAATCACCCAAATTCTAGCTTGATACCGAACAGAGAAAAATGAAATATTAAAAGGAGTTGGGGGATTCCCAACTCCTCTTTTATAGTCTAGGCTTAATGACCGCCTAAATAAGCATTTCTTATTTGATCGCTTTGATTTAGCTCTTCAGCTGTACCTGAAGCAACAATTTTTCCGGTCTCAATGACATAGGCACGATCGGCAATCGATAACGCCATATTAGCATTTTGCTCTACCAATAAAATGGTTGTCCCGGTTTTATTGATTTCCTCAATAATCTTGAAAATGGTTTTTACTAAAATCGGCGCAAGACCCATGGAAGGCTCATCTAATAGCAATAATCGCGGTCTAGCCATTAATGCGCGGCCCATGGCGACCATTTGCTGCTCTCCCCCTGAAAGGGTACCAGATAGCTGTTTACGACGCTCGAGCAAACGAGGGAATAGCTGATAGATCTTTTCAAAATCTTCTTGAATGCCTTTTTTATCTTTCCTTAAATACGCACCTAATTCTAGATTTTCCTCAACTGACATGTTTGAGAAAACACGGCGGCCTTCTGGTACTTGTGAAATCCCTCGTTTAACAATTAATTGAGGAACCTTGCCCTCCACATGTTCACCTTCAAACAAGACTTCACCATTTTTCGGCTTTAGTAACCCTGATATGGTTTGTAATAGCGTACTTTTCCCAGCACCATTGGCGCCAATCAGTGTGACAATTTCTCCTTGATTGATCTCGAGAGAAACTCCCTTCAATGCATGGATATTTCCATAATAAACATTAATATCATTTACTTTTAGCATTAGGAGACCTCCTCTCCAAGATAAGCTTCGATAACTTTTGGATTATTTCTAATTTGTTCAGGTGTACCATTGGCAATTAATTGACCATGGTCAAGCACATAAATTCGCTCACAGACACCCATAACGAGAGGCATGTCGTGTTCAATTAATAGGATCGTTAACGAAAATCTCTCACGAATTAACGCGATTAAATTCATCAGTTCTTCTGTTTCCTGTGGATTCATGCCAGCAGCTGGTTCATCCAGAAGCAATAATTTAGGATTAGCAGCTAATGCCCGGGCAATTTCAAGGCGACGCTGCTGACCATATGGTAAGTTTTTTGCCTTTTCATGCATCACATTTTCTAGCTTAAAGATTTTTAAGAATTCAATCGCCTTTTCTTCCATTTCCTTTTCACCGGAGAAGTGGGAAGGGAGGCGTAAAATAGAGCTCAGCATCGAATGCTTGGCCAGCGAATGATAGGCAACCTTTACATTATTGAGAACCGACAGTTCACTAAACAAACGAATGTTTTGAAAGGTCCGGCTGATTCCTTTTTTGGTAATTTTATAAGGCGCTAAGCCATTTAGTTTTTCGCCATCTAGCGAAATGCTTCCCTCGGTTGGAACATAAACACCTGTTAGCAAGTTAAAAAACGTCGTTTTCCCGGCACCATTTGGGCCAATTAAACCGACAAGTTCACCCTGATTTAATTCCAGGTTTACATCCGAAACAGCCTTTAAGCCGCCAAAACGGATCCCGGCATTTTCTACTTTAAGCAGCTTTGTTTTTTCATTCATTTTTGCACTCCTCCTTTAGCGGTTTTACCAGCTTTAAAGAATGAGGTAATCTCTCTCGTTCCTAGCAATCCTTGTGGTCGGAAAAGCATCATTGCAATTAAAACAAGACTGTAAACAACCATCCGAACCTCTGGATAACTGGAAAGGTAGGTCGAAATAATTGTTAATAGGACCGCTGCAATGACCGCTCCAGACATACTTCCAAGCCCGCCTAATACAACAAAAATTAAAATATCAAATGATTTCAAAAAGCCAAAGTTAGTCGGCTGAATGATATAAAAGTTATGCGCATATAAGGCACCGGCAATTCCGGCAAAAAAGGCACCGATGGCAAAAGCTGTAACCTTATAAAAAGTTGTATTGATCCCCATTGCATCGGCAGCAATTTCATTTTCTCTAATTGAAACACAAGCACGTCCATGTGTCGAGTTGGTAAAGTTCACAATCACAATGATGGTTAGCAATACACAAGCGACCAGCCATGGCCACGTTGTTAAGTGGGAGACTGTCATCCCGCTTGCCCCACCGACATATTCAATATTTAAAAAGACAATTCTTACAATCTCTCCAAAGCCAAGCGTGGCAATGGCAAGATAATCTCCTTTTAATCTTAGTGTTGGAATCCCTATAATGAGCCCCGCCACTGCGGCTGCCAATCCGCCAACAAGGATGGCCACTGGAAAGGGCAGGCCCAATTTCATGGTCATAATCGCTGAAGCGTAGGCTCCAACGGCTAGGAAACCAGCATGTCCAATTGAAAATTGCCCTGTAATCCCAATAATTAAATGGAGACTTGCGGCAAGGATAATATTAATTCCGATAAAAAATAGTGTGTTTACATAAAACTGGTTCAATGACCCGCCAGTTATTAAAAATTGCATGACGACTGAAAATATAACGGCTAGAACGATTGAGGTCCAGAAAAACTTCGCTTGTTTTAAAATTCCCATCGCTAAAAGACCCCCTTAAACCTTTTCCCTGATATTTTTACCAAATAAACCTGCTGGACGGAAGATTAAGATTAAGATAAGGACGACAAATGCTACGGCGTCACGCCATAGGGAGTAGCCTGCTGCACTAACAAGTGACTCGATTACACCCAAAACTAAACCGCCAGTCATTGCCCCGGGAATACTCCCAATTCCGCCTAAAACTGCGGCAACAAACGCTTTAAGTCCTGGGATAATTCCCATCAATGGCTCAATTTTTGTATAGTAGACACCAAAAATAACTCCTGCTGCACCAGCAAGGGCAGATCCAATTGCAAAAGTTGCTGAAATCGTGTTATTCACATTGATTCCCATTAATCTTGCGGCATCCATATCGTGTGATACGGCTCGCATGGCTTTACCAATTTTTGTTTTATGAACGATAAATTGTAGTAAAATCATTAAAAATAACGATGTTCCTAAGATAAGTAAGGACTGACCGCTAATTTTTACCCCAAAAAGCTCTAAGCTCTTGATTGGAACGATTCCATCTGGATAGGCTTCCGGCTGGGCACCACGAATATAAATGGTTCCATACTCAATAAACAACGAAACCCCAATTGCAGTAATAAGGGCCGCAATTCTAGTTGCATTTCTAAGAGGCTTATAAGCAATCCTCTCGATTAAAACACCAAAGATGGCACAAGCCACCATTGAAATAAGTAATGCTGGGAAAAATCCTAAATCAAAAATAGTAATGGAATAAAAACCTATGAATGCACCAACCATGAATACATCTCCATGGGCGAAGTTAATCAGTTTTACAATACCATAAACCATTGTATACCCTAGCGCGATTAATGCATAAATACTGCCCAAGGATATTCCATTTACAAGCTGCTGTATTATTTCCATATGTCTTACACTCCTTCGGACCGACTTCACGTATCTTTTTTTAAATACAATTAAACAAAGTTTGCATGTTGGGAAACTTGTATTCTTTTTATACAGCGGAATAGGGAGACATCACGCTCCCTATCCCTTTAACAAACTATAAAATTTGTCTCACACTAAGGCGCTTCCGCTTTTCTCTTAAGGATTGATCTTTGTCTTAAATTGTTGTTCACCGTTTTTGTACTCAAGGATAACAGCGGCTTTGATTGGATCATGGTTTTTATCAAGCTTCACTTTTCCAGAAACAAGTTCTAATCCATCTGTTTCAGCGAGTGCCTTCTGAATTTTGTTAGAATCACTGCTTCCAGCACGTTTAATCGCATCCGCAAGGAAGTATACTGTGTCATAACCTAGAGCTGTAAAGGCATCCGGAGATTTACCATCGTATTTTGCTTTGAACGCTGCAACAAAGTCTTGAACCTTCTTATCACTATCACCTGATGAATAGTGGTTTGTAATAAATGTGTTATTCAGTGTATTTGCTCCAGCGATTTCTACTAGTTTAGGAGAGTCCCAACCGTCACCACCCATGATTGGCACATTTAAGCCAAGCTCACGAGCTTGTTTGATAATTAAACCTACTTCTTCATAAAAGCCAGGAACGAATATATATTCTGGTTTTGCTGATTTTATATTTGTTAAGGTTGCACGGAAATCTGTATCCTTCGCCACATAGGCTTCTTCTTTAACAATTTTTCCGCCATTTGCCTCAAAACTCTTTTTAAAAGAAGCAGCAAGACCTTTAGAGTAATCGCTTGAACTATCAATCAGAACAGCCGCACTCTTAACCTTTAAATCATTGGAAGCGAAATTTGCTGCAACTGTACCTTGGAATGGGTCAATGAAGCATGTACGGAATACAAAGTCATTTACCTTTCCATCTTTATTTGTGATCGTTGCGTTTGTTGCCGTTGGTGTAATTAATGGAATTTTGTTATCTTGAGCAATCTGCACTTGTGCTAATGTGTTTGTACTTGTTGCCGCACCGATCATCGCAACAACTTTATCCTGAGTGGCAAGTTTTAGAGCACCATTTGTAGCCTCTGCTGCATCTGACTTATTGTCAACTGTCACCAATTCTAGTTTTTTGCCATTAATACCTTTTTTGTTGATTTCTTCGATTGCTAACTCAATACCTTCTTTGGCAGATTGACCATAAGAAGCTACTCCACCCGATAGTTCAAGGTTCGCACCAATCTTAATTGTGCCTCCTTTTTCCCCATCGCCACTAGCACTTGAATTACATCCTGCCAACACACCTGCTGCAACCATAAACGACATAAAGATACCAGCTAATTTCTTTTTCCTCATGATTTACCCCCTGTTTTTTGAAAAAAATTTTCCCAAACACCTTTGTCTAACTGTTTTAAAAAAAGATAATATTCTGAAAACATTGTACAAAATATTTGGGGGTTCGTCTAGTGGTATTATACATTATTTTAAGATAATTTGCAATATATCAAATATACGATTTTTACTCACTCAAAAGACTTTATTCCACTAAAGTTGAAAAGGATTTATGTGAAACAGGAAAATAAATTCTCTTTTTTAAATATTTTGGTTAAATATGATTCAACGTTCTATATAAATAAAAGGAGACTCCTCTATAAGGAATCTCTTTGGACTATTTATTATACTAGTTCCGTATTTTTCGTTTCTTTTCCCAACACGAAAACGGACATTGCTCCAATTAAGACAGAAATACAGAAGATCATAAAGATGGTTGAAATCGATACTTGCTGTGCGAGAAGATTACCTACTAATAAGGGTCCTAACACGCCGCCAACTCTTCCAATCGCTGCTGCCATACCAGAGCCTGTACCACGCATAATGGTTGGATATTGTTCAGGGGTATAAGCATAAAGACCTCCCCAAGCACCTAGGTTAAAAAATGATAATAGAATTCCTGAAGTCATCAACAGGGCAGTCGATTCTGCTGCACCAAAGAAATAGGCACTCACTGCTGTACCAATTAAATAGACAACTAAAACGAACTTACGGCCGAATTTTTCAATAAACCAGGCAGCTGTAAAATAACCGGGGAGCTGCGCTAACGTCATAATTAGCACATATTCAAAGCTTTTAATTAAGCTGAATCCTTTCATAATCATTACACTTGGAAGCCATAAAAACATTCCATAATAGGAGAAAACTACACAAAACCATAGGATCCAAAGCATCGTTGTTTGGCGCCTGTAATCCTTTGAAAATAAATTCCTCATGCTTTGGAAGACTGAAATTTTTTCCTTGTCCTTTACTGCCGTAAATCGGGGTGAATCCGGCAACCCCATGCGTAGGTATAATGCATATAAAGCTGGAATGGCACTAATAAGTAAAGCCACTTGCCAGCCAAACTTCGGAATAATGAAATACGAGATAACTGCAGCAACTAGCCAGCCTCCTGCCCAAAAGCTCTCAAGCAGAACCACAATCCTGCCGCGTTTTTCGGCGGGGACACTTTCTGATACGAGTGTGGAGGCAACAGGAAGCTCTCCTCCTAAACCAGCGCCGATGAAGAATCTTAACACTAAAAAGGCGGTTAAAGTGGTGGTCATTGCGGATAGCCCGCTCCCAACGGAAAATAATAATAATGTGATGATAAATACATTTTTGCGGCCAACTTTATCTGCCATTAAGCCAAAAATAAGTGCACCAACGGCCATCCCAATCGAATTGACACTTCCAATCCAACCCATCTGCCCAGGAGTCAGCTCCCATTCTACTTTTAAGGCTGCAATGATAAAAGAGAGCATGCCGACATCCATGGCATCAAACATCCAGCCCATCCCGGCAATGCCAAGCAATCTTCGGCCTGAAATTTCCTTTTTATTTTTCATGTAGATCCCCCTAAGTTGTAGCTACTTTTTTACATTATTCCCTAATTTTCTATACTTTAGGTACGAAAATAATCGATTAACCATAAGTATTCTAGCAGGTGTCTTTACAGTTGTCATTAATAATTTAAAAAGAAGAGACTGGAACCCCAGTCTCTCCTTCAATACCTATTCATCCAAACCCGTTTCCACATTTTTGAACTGGTTAAAAAACATATTGTAATATTTGCCTTGCTGCCTCATTAATGTATCGTGGTTTCCACTCTCGATAATTTCTCCATGGTCAATGACCATGATGGTGTCGGCATCACGAATTGTATTGAGGCGGTGGGCTATGATAAAGCTGGTCCGGTTCTCCATCAATGTGAGCAGGGCTTCTTGAATATGGAGCTCTGTCCTGGTGTCAATGCTGCTCGTCGCTTCATCTAGAATCAGCAGGGCGGGCTTAGCTAAAATGACTCGCGCAATCGCCAGAAGCTGCCGCTGTCCTTGGCTTAGATTGCCGCCATTTTCAGACAAGACCGTTTCATATTGGTTAGGAAGCCGTTTGATAAAAGTATCGGCATTGGCCATCTTCGCCGCGCGTTCCACCTCATCGTCCGTTGCCTTCGTATTTCCATACTTAATATTTTCCTTGATTGTCCCTGAGAATAAATAGGTATCCTGGAGGACAAATCCAAAGCATCTTCTTAAGCTGTCCCTTGTGTATTCCCGAATATCATGGCCATCGAGGAGAATTCTTCCGTCTGTCACGTCATAAAATCTCGTCAGGAGATTTACGATCGTCGTTTTTCCAGCGCCGGTTGGTCCGACGAAGGACGTACTGCTGCCGATATTCGCTTCAAAGCTGACATTTTTTAGAATCGGCACATCCGGACGGTAACCAAAACTTACTTTCTCAAATATGACATGTCCTTTTGGGTTTTCTAAGGCGATTGCCTCTGGCAGATCTTCTGGCTCCTCTTGTTCATCGATGATTTCAAAGACACGTTCAGCCCCAGCAACGCCAGACTGAAGAATGTTGAAAATATTCGCCAGGTCATTAATCGGCCTGACAAATTGCCTGGAGTAGGTGATGAAGCTGGCAATTGCCCCAATCGTGATGATGCTTTTGACCGCAAGGATTCCTCCAACCACCGCGACCACTGCAAAGCCAAGGTTATTAATGACGTTCATGATCGGCATCAAAAATCCGGACCAAATTTGCGCCTTGAGGCCGACCTCACGCAGCCTAGTATTGACCACTTCAAATTCTTCGATGACCTTTTCCTCGTGATTAAAGGCTTTGACAATTTCAATTCCAGAGATTGTTTCCTCAATATGACCATTTAATTTTCCCAGCTCCACTTGCTGGTTTTTAAACAGGACACTCGTCCGTTTGGCGATCGTTTTTGTGAGTAAAAAGACAAGCGGTACGGTTATTAAGCTGGCGAGCGTCAAGATAGGGCTCAATAGTAACATCATCATTAATGACCCGGTAATGATGACCACCCCGGACATTAATTGCGTCGTTGATTGCGAGATTGTATTACTAATATTATCGACATCGTTCGATAGCCTGCTCATTAACTCACCGTGTGAACGAGAATCAAAAAAGGATACCGGCAGCTTTTGTAATTTTTTAAAGAGGGCATCCCTTAAGCTTTTGACAATTCGCTGGGAGACGCCGGCCATCAGCCATCCTTGTAAAAAGGTTAACAGGCTGTCAGTCAGATACGCTGCAACCAAGATCCAGATCATCACCTCAAGAAATCCAAAATCTACTTTTCCACCATTCATTCGCATCGCATCAATCGCTTTTCCAATCAGGAAGGGGGCCAGCAGCATCAGGGCTGCGTCCATTACAATAAAAATAAAAATAACCGTGAGCATTTTTCGCTCTTTGCCGAAGTATTGCCAAAGTCTTTGCAATGTCCCTTTAAAGTTCTTTGGCTTGACAACAGGCCCACGGCGTTGGGCTCCACCAAAGCCCGCTGGTCTCATCGGCGGCGGGGCAGGGGGAGTATTCCCAGTCTGTACGTTTCCCTTTGACACTACGGATGCACCTCCTTGCCGACTTGAGATTGGTAGATTTCCTGATAAACACGGCAATCCTTCAATAGTTCCTGATGTGTACCAACCCCAACAACTTCGCCGCGGTCGAGGACGACAATTTTATCGGCATCGATAATCGAGGTGATTCGCTGGGCAATTAATAAACAGGTAAGCCCTTTGGCATATTTCTTCAAGGCCTCCTTGACTTTTGCCTCGGTTGCGACGTCAACGGCACTTGTACTATCATCTAATATCAAAATTTCTGGTTTCTTTACTAAGGCTCTAGCAATGGAAATCCGTTGCTTTTGTCCGCCGGAAAAATTGACGCCCCCTTGGCCAATCCTTGTTTGGTAGCCTTCCGGTGACCTCTCAATAAAATCATGTGCCCCGGCCATTGTCGCGGCCGTAACCACTTCTGCATCCGTTGCCTCTTCATTACCCCAGCGAATATTTTCCGCGACACTCCCCGTAAACAAAATATTCTTCTGCGGCACGATCGCAATTTTCTCACGTAATTTCTTCGGACTGACCTGTTTACTATCAACACCGTCTACTTTAATCGTACCGCCCGACGTATCGTAGAAGCGGGGGATGAGTCCGACAAGCGTGCTTTTCCCTGATCCTGTTGAGCCGATGATTCCTACTGTCTCTCCTGGCAGGATGGTAAGATTAATATTTTTTAAGATTGGCTCGCCTGTTGCTTGTTCATAGGAAAAAGAAACATTTTCAAAGTCGATTCGGCCTTTTTCAATAGAATTTACCCTAAGTTCCTCATTCCAAGAAACGTTATCCGCTTGAGAAAATACCTCATCGATTCTTCCTGCCGAGGCCTTTGCTCTGACAAACATCGTAAAAACCATCGAGATTATCATCAATGAAAATAGTATTTGCGTCATATAGTTGATAAAGGCAATAATATGGCCGACCTGAATATCGCCCGTATTCACACCATTTCCGCCGATCCAAAGGACAACAACTATCCCAAGATTAACGATGAGCATAACCGCTGGACTGAAGGAGGACATCAGTCGATTTGCTGAAATGGCTTGATTTTTATATTGGTCATTTACCTTCGTAAACTTACCAACCTCGACATCAAAGCGATTAAACGCTTTCACAACTCGGACCCCGGATAGGTACTCCCGCATGACACTATTCACCCGGTCCAATCCATTTTGAACACGGGAAAAGAGGGGAAAGCCCAATCTCATATTAAAGATGATTAATAGCGCAACAATTGGAACCACAACCGCCAGGACCACGGAAAGCTGCAGGTTTAACCGTGTGGCCATAATCAAACCGCCAATGGCTAGCAACGGGGCTTTGACAAAAACCCGCATCAATCCATTAACAAACACCTGAACTTGGGTCACATCATTCGTCAATCTGGTAACAAGGGAGGCGCGGTCAAATTTATCGACGTTCCTAAAAGTGAGCGTTTGAATTTTTTTAAATAAGTCAGACCTTAACTCCGTCCCGAAGTTTTGTGAAACAATACTAGCAACCACACTCCTGGTGGAAGCAGCAATCGCTCCACAAGCCGTAATCAGCAGCATCAAACCGCCCATTTTCAAAACATAGTTGATATCCTTGTTGGCCACACCTACATCAATAATTTTCGCCATAATAGTTGGCTGCATCAAATCACTAATCGCCTCAATGGTAAGGAATAAAACCGCTATGCTAAAAGATTTCCAGTACTTCTTTATGTATTTTGATAAAAATTTCATCCACTCACCCCAGCCTCTCGGAAATCCTTCTCTAGGAACATTATAAATTTTTTACTTCGATTAACCAACTAATTGACCTGCAAACGTAAAGGTATATTTCGAAGGCTTTTTTGGGATTATTATCGAAAATTCCATAAAAAAAGGGTCCACTTTTAAAAGTGGACCTCGAGCATTTATAGACTATTTTTGAACAGGGCTAAACTCATGAACCCATACACGCATTTGCGGCAGCCATGGCATTCCAGGATGAATACTTAGAATCGATTGTTTATAGGCTTCCACATTTTCGAAGCCCTCACGGCGTGCATCATCATCCGTTAATTCACCTAATGACTGGGAATAGACACGGTCTACCACAAAGTCACGGCCTTCCAATGTCATGACTTCACCTGGGTCCGCATATCGCCCATTCCGTCGTGTCGCTGTTTTTTCACCTGAGAGTACTTTTTTCACATCTTCTTCTAGTGTGACTAAGCGTTCCACGGAACAAGTTTTTGGCGGCAAGGTATTGTTTTCATTTTGAGTTGTCATTCGCTTCTCCTCCTATTTCCAATTCATTAACCTATATTATCACTATCGTTATCATTAAATCCATTTTCAAGGAAAATTATACAACCTGTCTGCCTTTATCATGGTATTTAATGATTCCTTCAGCCTCTCCAGATAGGCGTGATTCCAAATGGGAAGAAATCCCGCCGTCATGGAGGCTGGAACTGCCAATCAAGCTATAATGACAATTTAGATCGAGCCAAAGAATTGATGGACAAAGCCTTTAACGGCCATGTTCAAATTTTAACAATTACAAACCCAAAAGCATTGCCGCTCATTGATGGGATAAAGGCAAATATTAAGTTAGATACTCCTTCCTATAGCAAGCTTTCAAGCGATATCAATCCCCTTGTTAAAATGACGCGGGAAAAATAGTCTCATAAGGAGAGGCCTGACAAAAGTCAGGCCTCTCCTTATGCATTTAAATCCTTCTTTTTATAAAAAGTGAAGGTCACTACTAATAATGCGGCAATGATAATCACGGATATGGCGATGAAAATCGCCTCGAGTCCACCGCCAAACATCACATTTTTTGCATCAAAATATTTAAAGGGGGTGAAGTATTTCATGCCTTCAATGTTCTCATTCAAATCAATCGCAATCGATAACATATACGTAAGTAGAAGGATACCAGTTGCTAGAGATGGAGCCGTTTTCGGTTTCTTTTTTACAGCCGCAAGCGCGCTCCCGATGACCAGAAACAAGACCTGTAAAATAAACATGCCTGCCATGGTAAGGGCGATATCGCCATTCACAGCTTCACCTGCGCGGTTGTATTTCCCAACCAAAATAATCAACGAACCCCAGGTGACAAGATTGAAGATGACAAGATTCGTGAAGGCAGCCAATAATTTTGCGCTAATAATGGTATTTCTGGAAACTGGTTTGACAAAGAGAAACTCCGCTGTTTTGTCCCGTTCTTCTTTGGCAATAATCGAGGCCCCGAGCATTGCTGCATGGATCGTTGCCATTAATAATAAATAAATATACAGCAAGGAATAATAACCACTAATCTTTGATAAATCAACGACACCGAAACCCATGACTGCCTTCATCGATTTGGGCAGATCGGCAATCAAATCATTGATCGATTGGCCCGATGAGGAATAGGCCTCATATTTAGCCATGCCTGATGCCACCATGAGGAAGACACCGATGCTCCAAAATATCAGCGATTTTCGATAAGATTTCAGCTCTTTTAAAAATATAGTCATGACCAAACCCCTCCATTTCGCAGCTATACAGCGTGGATATCCTTTTTGAGATAAACAAAATAACTCGCAGCGATGGCCAGAATGACAATAACGGCGCCAGCCACTAAAAAGGATGCTTCGAAGCTTTCATGTTTGATGATATAGGTGGTGTCAAAATACTTAAACGGCGAGATATACCGTTTCGCTTCCTCACCGGTTGTGCTGCTAAACATCCCCAGAAAATAGAACGCAAACACGGTCGTAAGGGAGACGGTCAATACAGACTTAATCTTAGGTACAATCACCGACATCAACACCCCTAAGGCGAGGAAAATCAGCTGGATAAAAAAAAGCGTCAGTGAAAGCATAATAAGTACCTTCAGGCTAAAGTCATCTGTCTTGACTTGAAATGCCAGGATTATTGTTACAGCTAGGTAGACAATATTAGTCATGATGATTGAGACAAAGGCTGCCATCAGTTTGGCTGTTAATACAGTTGTCCGGGTAACAGGCTTCGTTAATAAAAAATCGGCTGTCTTTTCGCGGACTTCCTTACTGACAATGCTCGTGCCAAGATTCATCCCCTGAATCGCCCCGCACAACGTAATAAACGATAACGGGAAGCAATAAAAGCCTAGAATGGTAAAGAAATTCCCAAGATCAAATCCGATGGCATTCCTGATTGCCTGGGGATAGCCTTCCATGATCTTTTGGAAATCCTCTGCATCCTTGGCAAAGGCAGGATAGAAGGACATAAATAAAGCGATGATCAACACTAACGAAACAGACCAAATAATCGTCGACTTCCGATAAGCCTTCAATTCATGAAAAAAGATATTCATAGTCTTAGGCCTCCTTTTCGTAGTAATGCATAAAGATCTCCTCAAGGTCCGGCTCTTCAATCCACAGATTCACAAGTTCAATGTCAGCAATCTTTTTCAAGATGGCATTGATGTTTCCTCTAAATAAAAAGCTAGTCGTCGTGTCCTTAACTTCTAAATTATTGACGCCGCTGATGTTGAAGCAGCTTGGATCGAGCGGTGCTTTCGTTTCAATTTTGAACTTTTTATAATTGTTTTCTTGTAAGGTACTAATCTTTTCAACCGTAACGATTTTACCTTCTTTAATGATGGCGACCCGGTTACATAAGCGTTGAACTTCACTGAGGATGTGAGAGGAAAAGAGAATTGTCGCCCCTTTTTTGTTCTCTTCCTCTAACAGTTCAAAGAATTTTTGCTGCATGAGCGGGTCGAGTCCGCTCGTTGGTTCGTCAAGGATAATCAGCTTCGGTTCATGGAGAAGTCCCTGAACAATGCCAACCTTCTTTTTATTTCCCAGGGAGAGGTCATCGATTTTTTTGTTAAGATCCAAATCCATAATGTTTGCTAATTCTACAATTCTCTTACTGCAATCTTTTTTATAAAAACTAGCTGAATATTTTAATAGGTCCTTAACCTTCATATTGTCATAGTAAAAAACTTCAGAAGGCAAATAACCGATTTCCTTTTTAATTTCAGGTGCAAATTGAACACAGTCTTTGCCAAAGATAGTCGCTCTGCCGCTGGTTGGGTAAATGAGGGACACAAGGGTCCGGATCGTGGTTGATTTACCGGCACCATTTGGCCCAATGAAGCCAAAAATCTCGCCTTCTTCGACATGAAAGCTAATGTCCGTGATCCCCCTTGACTTGCCATACGTCTTTGTCAGATTTTTGATTTCAATTACATTCATCGTAACAGCCTCCTATTTGTAGAAACATTTAATCAAAACCTCAAAATACTCCTCTGCTTCGGCTTGGATCGCTTGATAATTAAACTCGTGGGTTGGCGACAACTTGGCTTTTTCAATTGCTTCATCACTCATCTTTTCAAACGTCCAGTTGATGATTTTTATGATTTTTGTCAGATCGACATCATCTCTAAATTTCGAGAAATCAATGCCCTCATACGCTTTTTCCATATTAATATGTGTTAGTTCTGATTTTTTTCTATCAAATTCAACCTTAATTTCAGCAGATTCCTCCAAAAATACTTCTTGGATAAATTTAAAGATATCTGGATACGTCCCAAGCATATCCGCTTTGATCATGATGGCATGGCTCATACGCCTAAAAAAGTCAGTCTCTTTGAAATTAATTTTCTTGTAAAATTCGTCGGTAACGAGTTCGTAGCAATAATCAAATAAAAATAAAAACAGCTGCTTTTTGTTCTGAAAATAATGAAAGAGCAATCCCTTTGAAATACCCGCCTCTTTGACGATTTCATTGGTCGATGCTCGGTCATATCCTTTCTCAGCAAATTCCTTTATGGCGGCATTAATAATTCTGTCTTGTTTTTCTTTATCTAAGTTGAGAAATTTTGAAAACATTGTCGCTGCCCTCCTTTTTCAGCTATTGACCACATCGGTCAACCACATTGTACTACCGTTGACTCATTCGGTCAATAGCGGTCAAGCCCTATTTTTTTACAAAAATATGAAATAACTGTTTGAAGTATAGTATGGCCTTCGGGGACGTGCTACGATGCAAGATGACGGATAGATTTTAAGGAGCTGATCGAAGATTATTATTAAAGACAGAGATGTATCATTGACGTTAGAAGGATTAATTGCAGCTCAGCAACGGTTATCAGCTGGCCATTCCCTCCAGCCAGTACTGGCAGCTAAACGAGCGTCCGTTGAGGCGGGTATTGGAGGAGAGGAAAGAGTAGCAGAAGTCTTCCGGAAGCACTCATTTTCAGCAGAACATCACATTTTCCACGATTTATCTCCCGCATGGTCTGAAAATTTTCAAATGGATACGTTTGGGCTGACTCCTTGGGGTGGCGTGGTTTTAGAGGTAAAAAATATTGGCGGAAGCCTGGAGTTCAAGGACAATCCTCCTCAATTAATTCGAACACGGGAGGATGGACACAAGGATGGTTTTGAGAATCCTGTAGTCCAATTGGAAAGAAATCGTGGGTTAATTAGTGATTGGTTTCTGAATCGAAACATCCATCTCCCAGTCTACGGGGCAGTCGTTTTGGCTTACCCGAAACAAATGGTTACCGTTCCCCCTGCAAAGACTAAAATCTTGTTCCCCAGCTTAATCCCCTCATTTATGAAAAGCATCCCACAACAAGCAAATAAGTTGGACCAAGAAACCCTTCATTGGCTGTCTGCCGAACTTCTAAAAAGTCATCAACCATTTATCCCAAAACCGATATGCGCGGCCTACGGTATTCCTTTCGAGGATTTTCGTTCTGGGGTGAGGTGCTTGCCATGCGGCAGGTTTGGCATGGTGAAGCTGCCCCGGACCTGGTGCTGCCCATATTGTGGAGCGAATGATCATCTTGCCCACCTTAGGACTTTACGAGAGTGGTTTTTGATTTGTAATAGGACCATCACGAATAAGGAATGCCGGGAGTTTTTGGGAGTTGATGATATCCATACGGCCAAACGCATATTGCTAAGTATGAATTTGCGAAGCCAAGGGACTTATCGAGATCGTTGTTATTTTATGGATTTTAGCTGTAAAAACCTCAGCCAGAACCAGGAAACCATAATAATTCGCAATTGAGGAGTAGTTTCGCCAGTATTGGATGCTTATCCGCCAGTTATTTCGGCTTGCGCCAGTAAAGTGTGCTCATCATCCAGTAAATAGCGCCTACCCGCCAGTATTGGATGCTTATCCGCCAGTTATTTCGGCTTCCGCCAGTAAAGTGTGCTCATCAGCCAGTAATTGGCTCTTATCCGCCAGTATTGGATGCTTATCCGCCAGTTATTTCGGCTTCCGCCAGTAAAGTGTGCTCATCAGCCAGTAATTGGCTCTTATCCGCCAGTAAACCACACCACTCAAAAAGTTTCTGAAAAAGTGTAACCGCTCTCTCATAGTGATATGATAATCATGAATTCATCCAAAAAAGGGGAGTGTAGTGCAATTGAAAAACGAACTCATTGAAAGATTTACTTCCTATGTAAAAGTGGACACACAATCCAATGAAAACAACGAAATTTGTCCATCAACAGAGGGGCAGTGGACATTAGCTCGCATGCTTGTCGAGGAATTACAATCCATCGGGATGCAAGAAGTTACAATCGACGAGAACGGTTATGTGATGGCGACCTTACCGTCAAACACAGAAAAAGAAGTGCCCACCATCGGCTTCCTGGCCCATGTCGACACTGCCACGGACTTTACCGGAAAAGGCGTTAACCCGCAAATCGTCGAAAATTATGATGGCAACGAAATCGTCTTAAATGAGGCGCTAAAAGTTGTGATGTCTCCGAAGGATTTTCCAAGCCTACCCGACTATAAAGGACACACCCTAATCACAACTGACGGAACCACATTGCTTGGAGCGGACAACAAAGCTGGCATCACTGAAATCATGACAGCAATGGCTTACCTGATTAACCATCCGGAAATTAAGCACGGTAAGGTCCGCGTTGCGTTCACCCCAGATGAGGAAATTGGCAGAGGTCCACATAAGTTTGACGTTGCGGCCTTCCATGCGAAGCATGCTTATACCGTCGATGGCGGTCCGCTAGGGGAGTTAGAATACGAGAGCTTCAACGCGGCAGCAGCGAAAATCACGATCAAAGGTAACAATATTCACCCCGGTTCCGCAAAAGACAAAATGGTCAACTCCATGAAAATTGCGATGGAATTACATAGCCAACTTCCAGCACAGGAAGCACCAGAACATACTGAAGGATACGAAGGCTTCTTCCATCTGCTATCATTCAATGGTGATGTCGAACTAACAAAGCTCCACTATATTATCAGAGATCATGACATGGAAACCTTCAAGTCGAGAAAAGCGTTGATTGAAAACATCGTCAATGGACTCAAGGCCAAATACGGCACAGACACCATCAACCTCGAATTGAACGATCAATATTACAACATGGGTGAAAAAATCAAGCCGGTCATTGAAATTGTCGACATTGCCCATGAAGCGATGGTGAACTTAGACATTAAGCCAATTGTCAAACCAATCCGCGGCGGCACCGATGGCTCCCAGCTTTCTTACATGGGACTGCCAACACCAAATATCTTTACAGGCGGCGAAAATTTCCACGGCAAATTTGAATTTATCTCCGTGGATAATATGATCAAAGCTACCAACACCGTCATTGAAATCATCAAATTGACAGAACAAAAAGCGTAAATTACACAATAAAGCTAACCTTACATGAACCATGCTTAATATACACAAAAAAGCTAACCTTGCATGAACCAAGGTTAGCTTTTTCATAAAATAAGAGCTGCTGCGCACTGTTGAAGACTCGAAACAGTTTCTTCAAGCTGGGTGTTTAGTTGCTCAACAGACCATTTCCCGCCGTTCTCCACTAAATCTTTCTGAATCAGCAGGATCATCCAAATCGAAAACACGGATGAAAATAAATAATACTCTTTGAAAAAATAATCCCGATCAATCTCAAACTTAACTAGACTAAGATAGGACTCCAAGATGTGATCCCGAAATGGACTCGTTATTTTTTTCGGGAAGAGGGGATGTGACATATCGATGAGATGGTACAAATCCCAGTGTGGTGAATTAATATGGGTATGCTCCCAGTCCAAAATCTTCAGCTCTTTTTCGACGATTGCAAAATTCCCCGTATGTAAATCGCCATGAGTTAACACCTTTTTTTCCAAAAATTCCAAGTGATTAATTTGTGAGAAAATAGCATCGATGAGCTCTTCCTCGATTTTTAAGGAAGGCAATAAACGGTAAAACTCCTTCTTTTTCACACAAACATCTGATACTATTTGCTCTATTTTTGGCTTCAATCCTGTTAACGGGACATTTCCTAATACCTCAATTGGGAGCGAATGCCACCACGCCACCCATTTGATCACACCTAGTACACTTTCTTCATTAAATTCGTGGGAGAGTGGGCCAAGATCCTCAAGGATCATCCAATTTAATTCAGTCCGTTCACTTATCGAGTAGGAGATAATTTTTGGATAAATCGCTGGAAATATGGGAAGAATATGTTCATGGACCCAGACCTCTTTGCCTAATTGGCCATCGTTTGTCAGTGGTTTAAAAATATAGCTAGTTGATGGAGTTAGATAGAATCTCTCCACAAATCTCCCATTCATCCCCTTATAGAGGATTTCTTTTTTGAGGATGATCTCCTCATTTAATTTCCCGTTGGCCCGGACAATATTGTTAGGCATTACCATCGGCTCACCACCGCATCTATTAATAGTTTCATAGATTTATTTATTTTCAACTATGACTATAATGATTATTCTTATTCACAACAAATGAAATGCATTACAGAATATTTCCGACTTGTTTGGTCAAAATAACATTGGTTCGATTTTTCAAGGAGGTTAGGCAGAATGGATAACAGAAGTACACACGAATTTGTAGAACAGCTGCATGAAAAACAGGAAAAAGATAAGAAAAATAAAGAACGGCAAGCAACAGGCCAAAAAAGTCAAAGGATGCCTAATAAACAGCATTAATTACGAAAAAGGACCAAACCTCTCAGCCGCGCATAGGCGGTGTGTGAGGTCTGGCCCTTTTAAATTACTTATTCATGTTTGCAAGAAAACCGCCAAGTAAGTCGTCGATATCCGGCTCGACTTCGTTTTCCTCTTCTTCAATTAACGGCTGCTTTTCTTTTGCACTTTCCCAATCAAACTCACTGAGGTCATCTTCCATATCACTTAAGTCGATAGGGGAGGGCGGGACCTCCTTACCTACAGCGACCTGCAGATAACTTTCATCTCTTTGAAGTTCCTCGGGAAATACTTCTTCCTGAAGGTACAAAGCTTCGTCGATATCGATTGAATGGCTATTTAATGAAGCAAGCAGCGAAGTCGAACGGACTGGGTCAGAAATCAGCTGATAAAGAATACTTCCCAGCAAGGCTTCTGAATGCTCATGCTTTAACCAATTTCGCTGGGCTTTCGTTAACTTCTGGGGGAGGGGGATCGTAATTGTCTCCTTTTCCCTCGAAACAGAACTACTCACACCTTGCATCACAAACTCGGCAATTTTACTGGAAAAATTCCTTCTTTCTGTATCCTTCAACTTTTGTAAATGTTTTAAAATATGGTCAGGTGTATCAGAGGGGATACGAAAGGATATCGCTTGACCCCGCTGAACTTCATTTTGGGCTGCTTTTTTCATATAATCACCTTACTTAGCTTTTTACAGGTTCAACTCTAACTGGTTTTTGTTTCTCTGCTTTACGAACAAAGTCGTTGATGAGTTTATAATAAGCATTGGCCATCATCCAAATACTCTCTTTTTCATCTTCAAAGAAATCTATATTATAACCTTCTAAATTATTATTTAACGTTTTAAGATATTCCTTTAAGACATTGGCTCCGCCACCCACAAAGTAGCAAATTTCCGTTTGCGAGTTTCTCTGCCAAACATTACGTAATAAACGATATTGCTTTTTAGCTAAATCAAGCAGGATTCGATCGGTAATATCATGAACGCTTGTACGGCTTCCTTTAACCATAATATGATTACGATCGCTTTTCTTAGTGATAATCTCAACCACATCACGTCGGCTATCAAGTTCGACTCCATGCTTTGTTCTAATCTCTTCGCGAATGGCTTCTAATGATTCTGAAACCCCTAGATTAAACCCTTGTGCTTTATCATCATCAACATTACGATTTTTGATGACTGCAATATCAGTTGATAATCCGCCGATATCTTGAATTAAGATACGCTTATCAATAAGTTCCTTATTGATTATTTTCCCGCTGTTGTCCAAAACAAGGTTAATAAATGCAGCGAATCCCTCAGGATATACTTTTACTTCTTCAAATTTAATATTTACTTTCAATCCTTGGTACTTTGGTGTGACAAGGAATTCAACTTGATGAACGGAACCAACTAATTTAGAACGATAGCCAGCATCCTTGCCTTCTTTTACTTCACGAAGGGGAAGACCTGTTCCCAATGTATAGTTAGCATCAATCACATTTTTTGTTCGTGGGAAAGCATGTGAATTATTTTCCTTTACTGCGTCTAAAGCTAATGTTGCAAAAAGCATAATTAACGTTTGATCTTCCTCTGACTTGCTGCTGCCAGGGTCTAGTTCTGTGGCGTTAATACTTTTAGTAGCTAAATTACCAATACGATAAATTCCGTTGTTCTCTTTTAAAGCAGGGGAGTGGACTTTGATGTGAATTCCATCCAATGGATTTTTATTATCAAGTTCTTCAATCCCAATAACAGGTCGATCTTCTGTATCCCTAGCAATAATGTTAGGAATATTCAATTCATAGTCCAGTTCTCCGAAAATGGCCTTAATGGAGTCATTCCCAACATCAATAGCTGCAACTCTGGATTTAGTCATAAACATCATTCCTCTTCATTTATAGATTTATTTTTTAATAGAAGTTATGTAATTTTAGTTACACCTTTAAGGGTATAGAAGATTGAGAGATTCTTCAATGATTTATAAGTAAAAAAAATATAACTGTAAAAATGTAAACAACATGTAAACTTCAGAAAGATGTAAACATTATTGTATACAACGATAACAAATTTGTAAACATGCGCAATTCCAAAATGTACACGATTTTGTATACATGTAAACACTTTCGTAAACACAAAGTATACAAATTGTAAACAAGTGCACATAAACTGTAAACATGTATACGAAAATGTATACAATCATACAAATAACGTAAACATGTATGCAAAATTGTATACTTCCTAATGCCCCCCTGCCCGATCCACCCTATTTCGATCAATACTTTTATCAGCAAAAAAGCACACTCTCTAAGGTGTGCTTTAACTATTAATTTATCATGAGGGAGGAAGAAGGACACAGGTCCCTACTCTTCAAACATCGAACTGGCAACCATATCTTTTTCTACATATAAGCACTACCATTTCTCATTGTAATTTTACCAGCCCGTCACTACTTCATTTTTACTATTAAGTTTGTATTCCTCTAACAAATTGGAACTATTTGAATCAACAGCCTCATCTTTATCGAGATAATCCCACTGACTGTTGCTGACAAGAGTTTGAGGATTATTATTCATGTTATATCATCGAGAACGCATCATCTCCCTTCAGAGCTTATCTAGCCAGTCTTCATGAGACGAGGAGCATCCAGACAACAACATTCTCCACCGTCCGCTAACCAGCCTGTTTTCAGGTATCGCTGTTATCAAGTTTTTGTAAACAACGATTACAAACATGTATACACTGCGCCATTACGCGATGTGTACGAGTTTGTACACATGTTTACATTTTGTAAACACAAAGTATACAAAATGTAAACATGTGTACGAAAATGTAAACATGTATACGAAAATGTAAACTTTTCGATATCCCCCCACAGTCCGCTCTCACATGGATTTATGTTCCCCTCCCCTCTTCTAAAATCGTTAACTAAGAAACTATTAAACCAGCCTTCTTGTAAATATTTAATCTATAAATTTGTTATTAATTAGCGAAGAATTGTAGATTATCACTATTTTTGTCGTAATGTAATTTTAATATTCACAACATTCAGTCGCTATTGTATGATTAAAAATGCACTATAGACACATTAATTAGGGGGAATACGTTTGGTAAAGAAAAATCGAGCACTGAAGGTTTTTTCTAGTATTACCGCAAGTACGATTGTTGCTTCCAGCTTGTTTGTTGGAACGCTGGGAGGCTCTACCTTAGCACCAAAGTCCGCAGCAGCAGCCACAAAAGTACCCACATCATTTGACGCAGGGATTGCAAATGATGAAAAATTAATTGAAATGTTGAAGCGCGAAGGAAAACTAGCAAAGAATGCAAGTCCGGCAGAATCTGAAAAGGCGTTAAAAACCTACTTAAAAGGAAAGAGTAAACCTACTAAGACAAAGGACCAATTACCAAAAGGAATTGGAAATTTTAAAGAAAGTGAACCATCGATATCAAATGGACTTAAGAACGGAAAGGGCAACAAATTAGGACAAGCAAAGAAGAATACTGTCGATTCTGTTCAAAAAGAGCCGTATACCGATGGTGTTCGTAAGGACAAAGTCCTTGTTCTTAAAATTAAATTCCCTGATTTTGCAAATAACTCAATAAAAAAAGAAGAATCAGACATGTTCTATGAAGATTATACGGATCAACACTTCCAAAATATGATTTTCGGTGAAAATGGGTATATAGGGCCTGATGGAAAAAATTATATCTCAATGAAACAATACTACGAACAGCAATCTGGAGGCAGCTACTCTGTTGAAGGTGCTGTTGCAGGTTGGTATACAGCAGATCATCCTGCTGCTTATTACGGCGGTAACGTACCTACCCCCGATGGTAGTGATGCTCATGCTAGGGCATTAGTATACGAGGCCCTTAAAAAAGCAGCAGCAGATCCTAACATTAATTTAGGCGATTACGATAAGTGGGATCGTGATGATTTAGATGGAGATGGTATCCACGCAGAGGCAGATGGAGTCATTGACCACTTAATGGTTATTCACTCAGGTGTAGGGGAAGAAGCAGGCGGTGGCAATCTTGGCAGCGGTGCGATTTGGTCACACCGTTGGGACCTTGGGGAATATACTATTGTCCCTGGAGAAAAGTCCGAAAGTGACAATTTTAGTCTAGAAGGTTTTGGAGACCATCTCTTAGTAGCATTAGATTACACCATCGAACCTGAAGACGGCGCGGCTGGTGTCTTCTCCCACGAATTTGGCCATGACTTAGGTCTTCCGGATGAGTATGATACACAGTACACTGGGGCCGGTGAGCCAGTTGAGTACTGGTCACTAATGTCAAGCGGAAGCTGGGCAGGTGCTATTCCTGGTACAGAACCACCGGGAATTAGCCCATACTCAAGACAGATGCTGCAAAATTTACATGGAGGGAATTGGTTATTAGGAGACACTCTTAAGTCCAATGAGATCACAAAGGCTGGTACTACTGTCCTTCTTGATGAAGCAGTTACAAAAGGTACGAATAATGATGCTGTAAGAGTTGATCTACCTGATAAAGTAAATACCCTGAATACTCCAATAAACGGAGCATTCGAATACTTTGGCGGTAAGGGTGATGAGACTGACCACCATATGTCGGCAACAGTTGATTTAACAAGTGCTACTAGTGCATCTCTCGATTTCGATGCTTGGTATAACATTGAAAAAAATTGGGATTACGCCATGGTACAAGTATCAACAGATGATGGGACTACTTGGAAGTCTTTAGAAAGTTCAAAAACTAGTACTACCCTTGATACTAATGGAGATCCTAACATTAGAGCAAATCTTCCTGGTTATACAGGTTCAAGTAATGGCTGGATTCATGAAACTATTAATTTAAGTGCCTACATAGGGCAAAAAATTCAACTTCAATTCCGTTCAATGACTGATGCAGCTGTAAATTTAGATGGCTTCTTTACGGATAATGTCAAAGTTACCGCTGATGGAAATGAAGTATTCTTTGATGGTGCTGAAGGGGCTTCAAAATTTACATTGGACGGCTTTGAAAAGCATGATGGTAAATACACAACTAAACACTATTACCTACTAGAATGGAGATCCCATAACGGTGTTGATGCTGGTCTAGCCCATATCCGCCGTGGAGCAAGCTTAATGTCCTATGATCCAGGATTAGTTGTCTGGTATGTGGATGAGTCCTATGGGGAAGACAATTGGACTGGTATTCACCCTGGTGAAGGATTCTTAGGAGTCGTAGACGCCGACCAGCATACAACCTATTGGAGTGATAAAGCCGTTGCGGCTACTCGCTACCAAGTCCATGATGCGGCATTTGGGCTAAGCAAAACAGATAAAATGTTCTTAGACTATTCTAATATCCCAGGATTTGGTGTCACAATGAAAGATAACTTCTCTCAACGTAACCCATTATTTGATGACAGCGCAAACTACAGTAACGCTGGACTCGTTGATGCTGGCCGTAAGGTGCCAAATTACGGATTAAAATTCCGTGTGGTTGGGGAAAGTCATGATGGTACAGTAGGTAAAGTCTTAATCTTCAAATAAACTAATAAAAAACCTACCTTCAGAAGCTTCTGAGGGTAGGTTTTTGCTTGTCTATGTCCATTAAATATTCAGGCTTTACTGCAAAAAAAAGCACCTGCAAGAGGCACTTTAAGGTATCTATTAATCTATGAGGCATTATATCCTTCCAACCTATTTACCCTTCACTCATCGCGCTAGCAACCATGTCAGCACCTACATACAGGTAATACCATTTCTCCTTATAATTCAACCAACCAGTCACTACCGACTCTTGACTGCTAAGTTTGTATTTTTCCTCTAATAAATTGGACCGATCTGCCGTTACTTCTTCATTTTTGCCGAGGTAATCCCACTGACTATTGTTGGCAAGAGCCTGAGTATTTTTCAAGACACCACTACCATTGAGATAGAACCAGCGACCTTCCGAATTGACCCAGCCCGTTTTCATCAATCCTGAATTATCGAGATAGTACCATTCTCCAGCATCTGCTAGCCAGCCGGTTTTCATAGCTCCGCTGCTATCAAGATAGTACCGATTCTCAGCGATAGATAACCAACCTGTTTTCATTACACCTTTGTTATCAAGATAATATTCCTTCCCACCGTCTGCGACCCAGCCCGTTCTCATCGCACCTGTTTGATCGAGATAATACTTATTTCCATCATCGTCCAGCCATCCCGTTATCATTTCACCTTTGTTATCAAGATAATATTTCTTATCACCCTGGGTTATCCAACCGGTTTTCATTACACCAGCTTCATCAAAGAAATACCTTTTTCCGTCTATCGACTGCCAGCCCGTTTTTACTTGGCCATCCACATAATAATACTTGTTGCCGCTAAGTTCCACCCAGCCACTGCCATAACCGTTGGCCTTTGCAATCGAATCAAAGCTGCTATTTGAATGGGTGATGACTACCAATGTATACTTATTGACATGGCTATAAAGCCAACGTACTTCCGAATTGTGCATCCGTACACAACCTGAACTTGCATAAGTACCAATCGAATTTTCATTTGCATTCCCATGAATAGCATAGGTGGTACCAAAGGTGCCCCGTGCTTCTAATCCCAGCCAACGATTACCTAGCGGGTTGCGAGAATCTCCACCCGGAATTTTCAATTTATAATAGGGGCGATTAACGATCTTAGTTACAATTCTAAAAGTTCCTTCCGGTGTAAGAGACCTTGATCTTCCAGTAGCAACGCTGAATGTTCTAACTAATTTACCACTATCATAGAATGCAAGGGTATTTGTCTTTTTGTTAATAATAATTAACTGTGACCCACTGCTTGCATCTGCTTGGCCTGTAAATAAGAATACACTGAACAGCAAAACAAAAATAATAGATAGTTTTTTCATCGTAATCTCCCCAATTATGTAGTTTTTACTAAAAGTAACATATGTAATCAGAATATTTTGTCAAAAATTGGAGATAAAATGGTGATAATTTCCTGCCTATTTAGAAATTTAGTTTGTAAATCTTTACTTTTTCGACATATTACTTCTCATTCCATCTCTTAATAAATCGTATAAAAAAGGAGAAGCGAGATAATCTCTCTTCTCTAACTATGAAGATTATGTAAGTATTGTCACTGCAAAGAAAAAAACTTTACCCTACTTCTCTTTCATTGACATAATCTTACAAACTCAAGTTGTAACTCATCCTTATCTGCTAGGCAATTTCACCACAGATGAAAACTGTACATTTGTTGTATGCGCAGTTTGGTGCTGAATGGTTTTGCCGTTACGAAGGGTTACATCAACACTGTTTGCGACCGAATGGCTTCCTGATGCCTGGATCACTTGGCTTGGCTCTGAAGTAGCAGCTGTTTGATCCACAGCACCACTTGCACTATTATCACCCAGGTCTACAGAAGTAGAACCTGATTGCGTTGCAGTTGCAGGTCCTGAAGTATTTGCAGCTTGTACTTGTGCACCATTGGCGCTTCCTGCATTTACTCCACTTGAACTGTGACTAGTGGTTGATTGGATTCCAAAATACTTACTCCAAGATGGAGTAACACTTTGAGTTTGAGAAACCTCTGTAGCGCTAGCAGCACTGCCCATACCTGCAGTTAATAATCCAACTGCCAATAAAGAACCTACGCTTTTTTTCAACATAACCAAACCCTCCAAAGTTTTCTAATATAATCAGGAAATAATGACTGCACCATTTTTTAACAAAAAACTCCATCCAGCAAAGTACCAGATGGAGCTGAATTCATTTTAAAGCTATAAATTAATGTGCACTTTGTCCTTGAATGACAACTGAGCTAGAACCTTGAGTTTGGCTGATGTTAGCACCAACCGCAGTTGCTGTTTGATTTTTAGTGCTGCTAGCAGCCTGTCTTTGTTTTGCACTACCAGAAGCAGCTTGTGCCTGTTGAGTAGTAGTTTCTGCTGCTTGAGTTTGATCATTATTTACCCCTGCAGTAGTAGCAGATTGGCTAGTAGCCTCAGCAGCTGCTTGGTCTTGCTCAACATTGCCTTCTCCAACTTGAGTTTGGGTAGTTTCTGCTGCTGCAACTTGAGCTTGGTCGTTAGCTACGCCTGTAGCATCAGCTTCCTGAGATGTAGCAGTAACGGCAGCTTGCTCTTGGTCTGCACCGGAGTCTGCTGCTTGACCTTGAGTTGTTTCATTGGCTGCTACTTGAGCTTGGTCGTTAGCTGCGCCTGTTGAAACTGCAGCTTGAGCTGTTTCATTACCAGAAGCTTGCTCTTGATCCGTGCCTAATGCACCAGCTTGTTCTTGAGTTGTTCCATTAGCTGCTACTTGAACTTGATCATTGGCTACACCAGTTGTATCAGCCACTTGGGTAGTTTCGTTTCCAGCAGCTTGACCTTGGCTTGCACCAAAAGCTCCTGCTTGAGCTTGGGATGTGCCATCCGCAGATACTTGAGCTTGACCGTTATTTTCTCCTTCAGCCCATGCATCTTGTTCTGTACTATTAGCAGAACCTTGACCTTGAACTACACCTACTCCAACGGCAGCTTGGTCTTGTTCAGTAACACCTACAGCAGCTTGAACTTGATCATTCTTTTTGCCATCGGCAACAGCATTTTGTACTGAATCATTTGCAGATCCTTGAGCTTGAAGAATGCCTGCACCTAGAGCTAATTGGTCTTGTTCCGTTACTGTTGCATTTACTTGGGCTTGATCATTTTTATACCCATAAGCGTCTTGATATTGTGATGAACTGTTAGCAGAACCTTGTAATTGACCAATCAATAGGCCTGCTGCTGCTTGACCTTGAGAGCCAACATTAACGTTCGCTTGAGCCTGATCATTCTTGGCTCCAGTTGCCACTTGTGTTTGGTCTCCAACATTTGCAGAACCTTGAAGCTGGCCAATAAGCGCACCTAAAGCACCTTGAGCTTGCGCCCCTTTATTGACAGAAGCTTGACCTTGGCTGTTGCCAAAACCGCCAGCTGATTGATCTTGAACATTAGAATTTCCTGATCCTTGACCCTGACCAATTAAAACACCCAATGCACCTTGAAGTTGAGCATTTTTATTCTTGCTAGATTGGTCTTGGTTATTAAATGCACCGCTTGTATTTTGATATTGAGCAGTCCCGCTTCCAGAGCCTTGAGCTTGCAAAATTAGCGCGCCCAATGCACCTTGGCCTTGAAGTGAAGTATCTTTAGAACTTTGTTTTTGTTTTGATTTAAAATCATTGGCTGCATTTTGATCTTGAATCGATAGTTTTGATGCCCCTTGATTTTGGCTAATAAGGGCACCGGCTGCTCCTTGAAGTTGAACAGATGTTTTTGACGCCTTTTGTTTTTCCTTTGTTTTAAAGGAATGTGCAGCCGTTTGGAATTGGCCTGTTGCATCACCAGCTCCTTGATTCTGCGATATAAATGTCCCTAACGCAACATTAGCTCCATATTGGTTAGAATTGGCGACATGTTTTTGGTTTACACCATAAGATGCAAAAGCAGAGGTAGAACCAAGTAAAGTTCCTGCAATCACACCTACGCTTACTACCTTCTTCATGTTAAGAACGTTTTTAATTTTCAAATAATTTTTCACCTTTCATTCCTCCACTATAAATATTTGGAAATTTGTTTCCCAAACTTAGTATACGACCTTCATATGTTGTAAGAAAAACCCCATATTCGTTCATTTTTTCCTTATAAAGAACAATATTCGTTCGTTATTGAGGTGTATCTCTCTTTTTCTTTGTTTTTCATTTTTTTACCACAAAATGAAAATATAGCTAAACAACCGATAAAACTACCGATATATAGTGATTAGAAGAACTTTTTGTTCTATATAGGGAACAAAAACATTGATATCATACACCCTAGAAAGAAATTAACATGAGATCTCAGGAAGCTCTGGTTAATTGCTGTTAAGTTGGGAAAAATTTGCGATTTATTTATGAAATTTAATGAACTGAATAATTCGGCAAAAAAAATAAGCGTAATGTTGACAGTGTCAATATTACGCTCATATAACATCCATTTTAAACTGGTAATCTTGTATTCTCTTTTTAAGGAACGGTTACACCCTTTTCCTTCTAATTAATACGAATACTGAGCCCGCTGTAACCAAAAGCAACCCAAAGATAAGGTAATTATAGGTATTTGAAGCTGTAATCGGCAGTGAATTTGCCTTATCTGACACTGCAGCTGTATAAATTACATTTTCTGGTTTAGATTCAGCCAGTTTTTGTACTTCTGTTTCAGTGGTTAGCGATGGTACTTGCCCATTTTCAACTGGAGGTGAAGTTACTACATCTCCTCCATTACCGCTATCTTGTGGCGGATTTTCATTTTCTCCTGGAGGCGGTGTTACTGGGTCTCCTCCATTATCTCCGCCTTGTGGCGGATTTTCATTTTCCCCTGGAGGCGGTGTTACCGGGCCTCCTCCATTATCTCCGCCTTGTGGCGGATTTTCATTTTCTCCTGGAGGCGGTGTTACCGGGCCTCCTCCATTATCTCCGCCTTGTGGCGGATTTTCATTTTCCCCTGGAGGTGGTGTTACTGGATCTCCTCCATTATTTGGATCTGGCTTGTCATCATTATTAAACAAATTTACAAAAAATGTAATCCCTAAAAAACTGCTCATTGTTGTCTCAAAACTTTGTAATTCTTCATTAAAATGAACCATTGCTGAATTTTCAACAACAAGATTTCCCCAATCAAATTGCTTCTCATATTTATGTTGAGGTGCATCGCTGATTTCTGTACCATCTAATTTAAACTGATGATAATACAAATCAACCAACTCATTATTTACGACAATTTCTTGGAAGACTTTTACCATACTGCTGACGGAATCCTTGACAATCTCAACATAGTTTCTGGTTGTTACACTCACTCCAGTTTCTACGATTTTCTTTAATGTATCGACCACTTTACTTTTGACCTCTGCTGTTTGGGTTTGTTCCACCTTTGCAGAACCAGAAGTGCTCAAATATTGATTTTGCAGTGCTTCTATTGTGGTTTGCTGCTTTTGATCATCCACCTTTGTTTCAGAGGCGCTAAGCTGCTGTCTTTGGTTGATGCCCACGCCTGTTAACTGCTCCTGGAAGAAAACAGCTTGTTCTTCTGCGGTTATTGATTGTGACTGGCTTGTCTGAGCATTTGTCCCTTGATTTTGTGATAGAGGATCTCCTAAAGGTAAAGTGACCTCTTGAGTTTGACCAGATGTTACATCGATTTCCTGCTTTTGGTCTGCGTCTACTTTTTCAGACGAAACACCTGATTGCAGTTGACCAGCCTCTATTTTAGTGATTTGGCTTTGGTCTAAGTCTCCATTTACATCACTATCAAGTTTGTCATTACAGGAAACAGATGCACTGACGGATTGCTCTTGACAAACTGCATCATTCGCCACTTGGTTTTGGACAACCTCTGCCTCACCATTTACAACTTGTGATTGATTACCGTATGTGTCTGTTGATTGGTTCTGATCCATAGTATCTTCAGAAACGGCATCTTTCTGTTCACTTGTGGCAGGCTTATCTTGTCCTGCATCTGATGGTGCAACTTGATCCTGCCCAGCCGTATTTTCATTTTGCTGTTCGGTAGATCCAATTGGTTCTTCTGCTAGTGTCGATGTCTGACTTAATTCGACATCTACAACTTCCTCCGGCGAATCGGATGGAATAGTAGCCTCTGCGTACCCAGCACTGCCATCATTAGCAGCAACTATTTCATCTGCAGCTGCATACCCAGTATGTAATCCCATTGTAGCGAATTGGAATAATAAAATAGCAAGAACGAGCTTTTTAAGCATCCTTTTCCCTCCCTTCAAATAAAATATATCGAACATTAGGTTCAGTATATAGAACGGAATTTAAAAATAAAATCCCTGTTTTTTGGCGTTTTTCACTATAAAGAACACTTTTTGTTCACTATAATACGTTTTCCTTTCATTTTCTTATATTTTCAATTTTTAAAATCAATGGTTTAAAAGATCATGTTCTATAAAAAACATAAAACGGTGTCAGGCACCGAGGACTTGAAAAAAAGGCAGCAGTTGGGTATGGTAAACTTACAATTCTCCACTTAAGGGTGTGTATCATGCGTATTAATAAATTTATTAGCGAGTCTGGCAAGGCATCTAGAAGAGGAGCAGATAAGTTAATTAGTGAAGGAAGAGTTACGATTAATGGGAAAGTTGCGGTGATCGGGAGCCAGGTTGAGCCCGGGGATGATGTCCGTATTAGCGGCAGCCCAATTAAAGTGGCTAAAAACTATGTCTATATCGCTTTAAATAAACCCGTTGGGATTACCAGCACTACAGAAAGGCATATAAAGGGAAACATCATTGATTTGGTCAATCATCCCTTACGGATTTTCCATATTGGCCGCTTAGATAAAGAATCAGATGGGTTAATTCTCTTAACGAATGATGGAGATATCGTTAACGAGATTTTGCGTGCCGAAAATAAGCACGAAAAAGAATATATCGTGACAGTCGACAAACCGATCACACCTGAATTTTTAAAGAGGATGGCAGCGGGTGTGGAAATTCTAGATACGAAGACATTACCATGTAAAGTAACGCAATTGTCTAAATATGTATTTCAAATCATCTTAACACAGGGGCTAAATCGGCAAATCCGCCGAATGTGTTCTGCCCTTGGCTATGGAGTTGTCAGGTTGCAGCGGACGCGAATCATGAATATTCATTTAGGCAATCTACCGATCGGACAGTGGCGCGACCTATCTAAGAAAGAACGCAATCAATTGTTTGCAGACTTAAACTATCAGCCGAAAGAATGGTAAAATAGAATTATGTTTTTTATTTGGAAACCTTTGAGGTGGATCATTTGGATATTGGATCAAAAATCCGTGCAATACGAAATAGAAAAAAAATCACCATTGCGCAAATGTGTGAGGGGACTGGACTTTCAAAGGGATTTATCTCAAATGTCGAGAACAATAACACCTCACCATCGATTAGTACTTTGCAAACCATTGCAACCTTTCTTGGTATCCCTTTACCTTATTTATTATTAGAAAAGAAGCAGCATATGCGCGTCGTTCGAAAGGCTGAAAGGACTCACTCCACCTTTAACAATTTGAAGGTTGAGCATCTAACCTCCAAAGGTGGATTAAGAATGATGCTGGTCGAATTCCCTGCTGGTGCTTCCATGGGTGAATTAAATGCCCATGAAGGAGAAGAATGTCATTTGGTTTTGGAGGGAAAAGTCCTGGCCGAACAAGGCGAAGACTCGATGATCATTGACGAAGGCGATTCCTTCAGTTGGAACGCTAGTGTCCCGCATTTCGTAAAAAATATTGGTGATGGTAAAGCTGTTGTGTTAATTTCCATTTATTCTGATAGCGAATTAAATGACATTTTCTAAAAACGGTTAGCTTTCCCTTAGAAATTCACAATAAAAAAGGCTGACAAAGAGGAACAACAGATTCCATATTTCTCAGCCGTTTTTATTTTCCCTAATCTACTTTCATATCATTGATTACTTCATGTGCTGCCCTCTCACCAGTCTCGACCGCCCCATTTAAATAACCAGGAAACTTAATCGAAGTGTGCTCACCGGCAAAGAGGATATTGCTTTCCCGCTCTCCCAAAATACCAGCAAATTTCGTATATTGGCCAACTTTCCAATAGGAATAAGCCCCTTTACTCCATTGGTTACTTAGCCAATGGTCTACGGTTGCTAAACCATTCCATTTATTATTACTTCCAGGCAATACAGGATCAAGCTTGTCCAAAAATTCTTTCGTCTTCTCTTCTAATTCTCGATCTGTGTAAGCAAGCAGTTGCGCCGCTGTTTCACCTCCTAGGAAGTTAACAAGAATTCCTGAATTACCTGGTTGAGATCGAGAGGATTCAAAGGTCTGTTGATAGCCTGTATCCGCAAAGGTTTCACCATTATTTCCAAGCACATTCCAGAACCGATTAACAAATTGTACATGAAGTTTTGTGTTTACCCCCATTCCGAGCTCTTCAATTGCTGTTTCTTTTAACGGACGAAATCTTGCATTCTGATAATCTATCGTTCTTAAAATACTAAAAGGGAGAGCAAGAATAACTTTATCGGCTATGACCTTCCATTCCCTTTCTTTATTTCGAAAAACGAGCGTTAGTTGATTTTGAATGGACTGTTCAATCTTAATCAATTGGGCATTAAATACGATTTGACCATGAAGTTTTTTTGCTAATAAAGCAGGGAGCTGGTCATTCCCACCCCTTATATGAAAGCACTCATCTGAATCACCATACATTCGAAAGGGCTCATTTTGTGCAAATCCTAACATATAAAGTAGATTTAAGGCACTTTGCTGGTGAGCATCAGCTCCATTTTCAATGGAATAGGCAAGGGCAAGTAATTTACCAAATCTTGAATGGATGCCTTCTTGTACGGTTTCATTGATATAATCGACTATAGACATATGATCGAGTTCAAATCCTCGCTCAGTATAACTATTATAAAGGGTCGTTTCACCCACTGCTTTCAGATCCTTTTGTAGTTTAGGGAGGATTTTTATAAAATCATTAGTTACTTCATCAAAGGAATAAGGGCGTTGATCAAAAAAATAAAATGGGTTTGCTGTCAACCGGTTCTGCCATGATTAAATTATCTAATTCTAATCCCAACTCTTTGGCGAGTTCTTGAATTTCGATATGGCAGGTATCTATTAATTCCCCGCCACGCTCGACAATTTGCTTGTCGTTGAAGTACCCTCTTCTTGTCCAACAACGTCCCCCAACCCGATCGGTCGCTTCATAAATAGTTGATGTGATCCCAGCTTGTTTAAGTCGATAAGCACTCGTGAGACCTGCCAATCCCGCTCCTACAATGACGATCCTAGGAGCAGCCTTTCCACCCTCATTCGTATACTTTTGTGGCGTGAGTAGAGCCTTTTGTAAATGATTATTATCTAGTGTACTAGCTTGTCCAGTACTTAATGGTTTCTTCGTTTCAGTACCTGCCAACAAAAATGATTTCTGCAGGATACTTGCCAATGGCGTTCGTGCCAAGAAAAACCAGCCCCTTTATGCAAAAATAAAACCATGCTAAATGATCGATTAACTATCGTGTAATAGTAATTACCAATAAAATATGCATGGTCTATTGATTTGCTTGAGGCAAGAAGCCTGTTTCCGGATTTATTTTTTATCGCTACTTCGATATGGCTGTAGCCGCTGCTGTTTAAAAATTGCCTATTACTAAACCCATGTGTCAAAATAGGGAAGAATAGGTAATAATAGTTTCACTCATTCTGGTAATGATGTTGGAAGAAATAGTCGAAGTCTAATTACATACCGACATCATTCGCCAAGTTCTACAAATTGGAGGAAACAAAAGATGAGAACCATTAAATTAGGAAGCAGTTCATTAGAGGTGCCTGTCGTAGCAGTTGGCTGTATGCGTATTAACTCTCTAGAAAAAATCGAGGCTGAACGCTTTATCCAAACTGCCTTAGAAGAAGGGGCAAACTTCTTCGACCATGCGGACATCTATGGCAGCGGAACATGCGAAGAAATATTTGCAGATGCCATCCATATGAACGCGGAAATTCGTGAAAAAATCATCCTGCAATCCAAATGCGGCATTCGCAAGGGAATGTTTGATTTTTCGAAAGAATATATTTTAGAATCAGTTGACGGAATATTGAAACGGCTGAACACCGAATATCTTGACGTTCTCCTTCTGCACCGACCGGATGCGCTGGTCGAACCTGAAGAGGTTGCCGAGGCCTTTGATAGCCTTGAGAAATCGGGGAAAGTGCGCCATTTTGGTGTCTCCAATCAAAATCCGATGCAGATCCAACTGCTCCAGAAATTTGTGAAGCAGCCACTTGTAGCTAACCAATTGCAATTAAGTATTACCAACGCCAACATGATTTCTAATGGAATCAATGTAAACATGGAAAATGATTCTGCAATTAACCGGGACGGCAGCATCCTCGATTTTTGCAGACTAAATGATATTACCATTCAACCTTGGTCTCCATTCCAATATGGATTTTTTGAAGGAGTATTCCTTGGAAACGACAAATTCCCAGAATTGAATCAGCAGATCGATGAAATTGCGGCCAAATATGAAGTGAGCAACACGACCATCGCTACCGCCTGGCTTTTACGTCATCCGGCCCACATGCAGCCTGTGATCGGAACGATGAATATCGACAGGTTAAAGGACTGCTGTAAGGCAAGCGAAGTTCAGTTAACACGTGAAGAATGGTACCGTATCTATCGTGCAGCAGGCAATATTCTCCCGTAAATAAACACTCCAAAAAACAAGGCACAGCGAATGCTGTGCCTTGTTTAGATGGGAAATTAGTTTTTAAAGCAAAAAATAAATGGTATTTAAGGAAAATAATAGGATGATATAAACTTCAAATTCATTTTATGTAACACTATTGTAAAAATAGAAGTAACGCGCCCAGATAGGACTACTACTGGGTCTTTTGCATTTTAGGAGCCTTGAAGGGTGGTATTTTCAAATTATTAGATGAATTTAGAAATATTATCGCAATAATATTGCCACGGATGTAAACGATTTAACATCTCCCTGTTCTTTGTGTCAGAAAATTCTATGTTACGATGATAAAAACTTAGCAACCAAAGAACATGGAGGGTAAAAGAATGCTTAAAAGAATTATATCAATAATAGCAGTTGCTGTACTCTCAGTAACTGTAAGTGCTAATGTACAAGCTGCAACAGTAACAGTACAAAAAGGGGATACCCTTTGGGATCTATCACGCGCAAATAATACATCTTTAGAAAATATACAAAAGTTGAATCATCTTACTACGGACCTTATTCACCCTGGAGATGTACTAACCATTGCACCAGAAAAACATTATGATGTTAAACAAGGTGACACTTTATGGGACATTGCCATGGATTATCAGGTAACTGTTTCGCAACTTAAAGAATGGAACAAATTAACTACCGATCTCATCCATCCTGGATTAAATCTATTAATCTATGAAGGTTTAAATACGACTAATACTACTGTAACAGAAAAACAAACGAAGCCTGCTGCACCTACAGCATCAGCAAAGCCTGCAGAGCAAGCACCAAGGGAAAGTGAACCCGCGGTAGAAGCTGCATCAACTACTAATACAAGTTCAAGGGAAATTACAGTGAAGGCTACAGCCTATACAGCTTCGTGTGAGGGATGTTCTGGTACCACGGCAACTGGAATTAATCTTAAAGCAAATCCAAATGCAAAAGTCATCGCAGTTGACCCCTCGGTTATACCGCTTGGCAGTAAAGTTTATGTAGAAGGCTTTGGTGAAGCAACCGCTGCAGATACTGGCGGGGCTATTAAAGGCAATCGAATTGATGTCTTTATTCCTTCTGAACAAGATGCCATCAATTTTGGGGTAAAACAATTAAAGGTAACCATTTTAAACTAACATACCCGTATGTTAGCCAAAAGATTCAAAGGACCCGAAATATCATTTCGCGGTCCTTTTTCATTTTAACCATAACGAAGATCAATATGTCCATTCTTCAATATTTGTTATTAAAGTGCTGGTTAATTGTTTGACATGTATGAAGGAGGGCAGCCGCTAGCTTCTCTTCATTGCCATAAAAACGAATGGAGGGGAGCGGAATCGAGATAGCGCTTAAATTTCCCATTCGATCATAAATAACTGCGCCCACTGCACAAATTCCTTGAATGTGCTCTTCCCTGGCAAAAGCTACTCCCTCTTTACGAACCACTTCTAATTCCTTTAGCAGTTCATACCGGCTTGTAATTGTCTGATCATTGAACTGTTGCATATCCACCGGTAACAATTTCTCAACCTCAGCTATAGGTAAGGAGGCCAGTATCGCCTTTCCGTTTGCCGTGCAATGTAATGGAAAAGACGCACCAGGTTGTGAAGTTGCTTGCAATGGATGCGGTGCGATTATTTGATCCACAAAAAGCACCTTACTGTTATCTAAAACGGACAGGTCTACCGTTTCATTAACTTGACGTGATAGTTCTATTAAAAATGGCCTGACTTCTTCTCTTAAATCACTCTGGACCGCAGCCGCTAGTAATGCAATCTCTGGCCCAAGACAGAAACCTTCATTAGCGGAAGCTGCTGCAACTAACCTCTCCTGTTCAAGAGCAGTCACAATTCTTTGAACCGTCGATCTGGCCAGACCTACTTCTTTAGCAATTTTCGATAGGCTTAATCCTTTTGGATGGTCTCTAAGAGCCCTTAGTATTTTAGCCGCACGAGAGATCACTTGAATATTGGATGTTTTTGTTTGATCCTGTTTATCGATGTTCAAAAATATGAACTCCTTCCTCCAATCTATTCATTCTATTATAACTGAAATTGGTCAAATGGCATCCAGTTTCTACAAAGGTGGTACTAATATAGTGTCACTGTCCATGCAAAAAAACCTATCACATACTGAATCTAATGGCGGATGTCATAGGTCTTTTTAAATTTTTTAATCTAATTGATAATAACTGCAAACCACTTGTCCAACAGCTTTAGCAGCTACTAGGAGTGCATCTTCATCGATATCAAATTTTGGATGATGATTGAAATAAGGATTTTCTACTCCTTTTGGTGTACATGCGATGTAAAAGAAACAGGCAGGGAATTTTTCAGCATAATAAGCAAAGTCTTCGGATGGAGACATGGCTGGAAATTCGTTTACTTCTTTTATATCTTTATCATTCATGCTTCGTAAACTTTCTGCAACCATTGCCGTAAGCTCAGGGTTGTTGTATAAAGGTGGATAATCTGGAGCATAAGTAAGCTCGCATGTTACACCAAATTCTTCTTCAATTCCTTTTACAATCCGTTTAACTTCTTTCTCAATCGTTTCTTTTGTTTCTACAGTCATATACCGAATATCACCTTCAAGTTCGACGCTGTCCTTGATCACGTTGAATGTACCTTTTCCATCAAAAGATCCGATTGTGATCACACCGAAATCGAATGGACTTAATCTGCGGCTAACAATGGTTTGAGCAGCTGTAACAAAATGTGCAGCAGCAACAATGGCATCGTTAGCTAAATGAGGAGAGGAACCATGTCCACCTCTTCCTTGAACTTTCAATTTCATGTAAGCTCGTCCATTGAAGGAATACCCCGCATGATATCCTACTGTTCCCGCAGGTCCCATCGGTAACAAATGAATGCCATAAATGGCATCTAAGTCATTAATCAAGCCAGATTCGACAATACTTTTTGCCCCACCTGGCGGAACTTCTTCTGCATGTTGGTGAATGATTTTGATGGTGCCTGGGATGGAGTCTTTTAATTGAATTAAGCAATCAGCTAAAACTAACAGGTAAGCTGTATGTCCATCATGTCCACACGCATGCATAACGCCTTCATTCTTTGATTTAAACGGTACATCCGTTTCTTCTGCAATTGGAAGTGCATCAAAGTCAGCGCGAAGACCAATGGTGTTTCCAGGTTTTCCACCTTTAATCGTTACAATCATACCATAACCATTTCCAACATTCGTTTGGATGTCAACATCTTTCCCTTTATAAAAATCTGCAATATACTGAGCCGTTTTCTCCTCTTTAAAAGAGATCTCAGGATTTTCATGTAAGTGGCGGCGGATTTCGATTATTTCTTCCTTACGTGATTCTAACATGCTTATTAATTCACTTTTCATCCTGTTCGTCTCCTTTTTTGATGGCAAAAAGAGTCGGAATAAATATATTCCATTTATACAACTAGCTTGATTAATTCATCTTTTGCCTGGACTTTCCCATCTATGACTGGGACAACATCAACATATTGATTGGTATTAGTGATGACTACAGGAGTTTTTACATCAAAGCCTGCAGCTTTAATTTTTTCAATGTCAAATTGAATTAGCAAGTCGCCCTTTCTCACTGTATCCCATTGTTTTACTTGAGAAGTGAAAAATTGTCCTTTTAAATTAATGGTATCAACCCCAATACAAATTAAGATTTCAGCCCCATCTTCTGATGTAATCCCAATGGCATGCTCGGTTGGAAATAGAGTGGTAACCGTTCCATCAACGGGTGAGATCACTTCACCGTTTGTGGGTTCAATCGCAATTCCTTTACCTACCGTCTCAGTTGAAAAAAGCGGATCGCTAATTTCACTTAATGGAACAATTTCCCCGCTTAATGGGCTTAAAATGGTTTCTCTCTTTACATTCGCTAGTCCAAATTCTTTCGCCGTTTTGGCAGGGACTGCATCGCTTTTCCCTTCATATCCAAATACAAGTGTCAGAACCAAAGCGATAACTAAAGCCGTTAAAGTCCCCATTAAATATAGTCCGATTGGTGTAAATACAGGAATCGACAAGAAACTTGGGAGAGCGAATGCCGTCCCTTTTACTTCAAATGCCCCATTTATTGCTCCGCCAATTGCTCCGGCTACTGCAACAAAAAGCATCGTTCGTTTGTAACGTACTAGGATACCGTATGTAATGATTTCTGTTGTACCTGCCAAGGCACTAGGGATAAGCCCTGATCCAGCTAGCGTTTTCAAATTTTTATCTCTCGTTTTAAAGAACACCCCAAGACCCATCCCGATTTGAGCAAAAGGAGCTGCTGATATCATCGCACTAAGCGGATCACCGCCAGTCGCAAGATTTGCAATAAATATTGGAATTATCGCCCAGTGGAGGCCTAATATAGTCAGGAATGACCATGCAGCTCCCATCACCGCTCCAGTTAACATTCCACTTTTTGAACTTAAAAATTTGATAACCACAGCTAAGGCCCCGCCCACATATGTACCAAAAGGACCAAATACGAGTACGGTTAAAGGAACAATCACCATTAATGAGATAAGTGGATTTAGAAACATTTGTAAGTCTTTATAAATTACTTTTTTCAAAAACTTATCTAATACGGAATATATGGAAACAGCCATTAATATTGGAAAAACGGTTGCAGAATAATTCGCTAATATAACCGGAATCCCCAAGAAATCTACGTTTTGAGCATTTGCTTCAACTAAACCCGTATAATGCGGTTCCAAAAGTGCTGCACCGATCGCACCACCAACATAGCCGTTGGCTCCAAGTTTTAAGGCTAATGTAATCCCTAGAAAAACTGGGAAGAAATAAAAAACAGCATGTCCAGCTGCAGAAAGTATGGCATAGGTTCCGCTTTTAGCAGACAACCATCCTAATGTCGATAAAATAGATAATAAGGCTGAAATTAATCCGGATCCAGCAAGTACCCCTAAAATAGGCGCGAAACTTCCACTGATTGCTCCTAAAATTTTATTCATGACTGTTTCTTTTTTTTCTATAGAAGCATCATTCGTATTAATCGCATTCATTTTTTGATCTCCTTGTTTGGAATTTCACCTTAGATAAAACGATTTTTTATAAGCAGAAACCTTATCTTATGATTTCCGAAAAGGTAGAATTCAAACGAAGATAATCCTTTTTTTAAAATTTTTTAAAATATATAAAAGAACCTCTCATTCCCAAACGAGAGGCTCAAATTTCAGCAGTTATTTATCGCTGGGTGTGAAAGTAAAGTTCCCCTTGCTCTTACTCAACAATAAATATTTGACCATACGAATAATGAGGCATGATACGGTTCTCCGTAACGATCTAAATAATTAAGAAGTTCGCCACTTTTTTGAAATCTCTTCAATATGACGAGGTGCTGTTCTGCAGCATCCTCCTATTAGTCGTGCCCCTGCAAGGTACCATTCTTCAGATTTAAAGTCGAGCCCATTACATAATTCTTGACCATGCCATGTTTTAGTTTCTGGATTATAGGTTTCACCAGAGTTCGGATAAACAATAATCGGTTTTGTGGTGTTTGTTCGCAACTCGTTTATAGCTTCCGTCACGATTGTCACTGGTGCACAGTTGAGACCAATGGCAACAATTTGTTCGTTGTCACCAAACACTCTTGCACACTCTGCCAGCGGCGTACTGTCACTTATCGCTTTCTCATTTTTCAAAGAAAAGGATAGCCAGGCATATGTATCTGGAAATTCCTTTAACAATGAAGCTAATACCTTCGCTTCCTGCAGGGAAGGAATCGTTTCAAATGCTAATAGATCAGCACCTGCTTCAATCAACGCTGACATTCTTGTGCGATGAAAGTCTATTAATGTTTCATCTGTAACACCGTAGTTTCCCACATACTCTGAACCATCGGCTAGGTAAGCCCCATAAGGGCCAACGGATGCGGCAACCAATGGCTTAGGTCTATTGGTTTGTGAATTTTCCTGCCAAAAATCATCTCTTGCTTTTCTCGCAAGTAACACCGTTTTCTTAATTAGTTCTAAAGCTTCTTTCTCTTGAATACCACGCTTGGAAAAACCGTCAATGGTTGCTTGATAGCTTGACGTTATGGCACAGTCCGCTCCAGCACGAAAATAGTCAGAATGAACCTGATAAATCAATTCTGGATTTTCTAGTAATACACGTGCAGACCAGAGGGGATCGTCCAAATTACACCCATGCGATTCAAGCTCTGTGGCTAACGCACCGTCCAGCAGCATAATGGAATGTTCGGATAAAATAGCCTTAATAGGGTTGATTTTGTTGAACATAGCCTACTCCTCTTTTCTTTAATCTTTGGGTTAAATAATAACTTGCATAGCAAAACAATATAAATGGAATGCCACAATATAAGGCAATTCGTTGTGTAGGGTCAAATGCGATTCCAATACATGAAGCAAGACAAAGGATAAAGGAAGCGATTGGTACCAAAGGATAGAATGGTGTACGATAAACCAAGTCCTTTACGGAATTTCCTTCTTTAATATATTGTCTGCGAAATAAAAACTGTGAAGCACTAATACTCATCCAAACTACCACCACAGCTAGGCCCGAAATGGATACAAGTACGATATACACTGTATCTGGTGCAATAATACTTGAGAACAAAGCTAAACCACCGCCAAACATGCTAAAAATGACTGCATATATTGGAACACCTTGTTTTGTTAATTTTGCAAAAATGGGTGATATCGTATTCTTATCTGCTAGTGACCAAAGCATTCTTGAAGAGGCATAAAGACCTGAGTTTGCAGCAGATAGAATGGCTGTTAATATGACAAAGTTCATAATATCCGCTGCATATGGTACGCCAATTTGTTCAAGAACGGCAACAAAGGGGCTCTCTAATACTCCTGCATCTGAAGTAGGCAATAATGCAGATAATACAACAATCGTTCCTACAAAAAAGATAATCAATCTCCACAATGTAGTACGAATGGCCTTTGGTATCGTTTTTTCCGGGTTTACTGTTTCCCCCGCTGCAATTCCTATTAATTCCGTTCCTGAAAAGGCAAAGTTAACCGCAAGCATTGTCATGACAATCGCAAAAGCACCATTAGGAAATAAACCTGCACTTGTAAAATTAGAGAAGAACGGTGCTGATTGGGAATGAGTCATAGGAAGATAACCTACCATTGCCGCTGCTCCTACAATAATAAACAGAACAATCGCTATTACCTTTATAGACGCAAACCAGAATTCAGATTCAGCGAAAAACTTAACCGTCAGTATATTTAAGACAAAAACCAAAATAGCAAACAGCAAACTCCAAATCCAGACATTAATGGATGGAAACCATCGCTGCATTAATAATCCTGCAGCCGTAAATTCAGAACCTAAAGCAACAGTCCAAGTTAGCCAGTACAACCAAGCAACTGTATACCCAGTCCCTGGTCCAATATATTTAGTCGCATAACTGTGAAAGGCACCAGTTTCAGGCATATGTACGGAAAGCTCTCCTAAACATAGCATGACGAGATAGACCACTAGTGCACCAATCAGATAGGACAGAATGGTCCCAAACGGGCCAGCTTGTTGAATCGTGTAACCCGAACTTAAGAATAATCCTGTTCCAATCACTCCGCCGAGCGATAGCATAACTAAATGCCGTGTTTGCATTTTTCTTTGAAATTTTTGCTTGCTTTTCTTCTCCATCATAGTCTCCTTTTTCCTACATCCAGAAAAAACAAAAAACGCACTCAGATAAATGAGTGCGTTACTGACAAATAATAACGTAGCTCTTATCTCTCAAGGCTTCACACCCGATGGAATTAGCACAGTGTCTTATTGACCTGCTGCTGAGGTTTCATAGGGCCAGTCCCTCCACCTCTCTGGATAAGAAATATTTTTTTAAACTTTATCAATCTATTAAATAATTGTCAATATATTTCTGAGTTTTTTAAAGTTTTAAACAAGTTGTTGCACATCTTCTTTATTAAAAATAAACTCATTTTCCTTAGTTTTCATGTTACCACCTCGAATAGGACTGCTACTCCAACTCCTCCACCACTCCCAATCGCGGCCAGTGCATATTTGATATCCTTTCGTCTTTGTACTTCGTAGAAAAGCCTCGTGATCATAATACTTCCTGAAGCTCCATAAGGATGTCCTAGCGTTAAAGCTCCTCCGCCGACATTTAACTTGTCATAAGAAATGGAAAGTTCTTTTGTACAGGCAACAATCTTAGAGGCGAAAGCTTCGTTTATTTCAATTAGGTCAATGTCCTCAATGGTTAACTGGTTTCTTTTTATTAAGGCTTGAATAGCCGGTATAGGGGCTTCTCCTGGATAATTCGGAAGTACACCTGAGACTTCACTATCCAAAAATCGTAAAATAGGCTGGAATCCATTATTCAATGCCATGTTTTCTTCCATGACAAGTACAGCTGAAGCCCCGTCATGTATCCCACAACTGTTCGCTGCAGTAACCGTCCCGTTCTTTTTAAATATAGGCTTTGCCCTATTTAAAAGTACTTCCATCTTTCTTTTCTTAAAAAGTTCTTCATCTTGGTGGAGATCCCCAATTTGAATGATCTCTTGATTAAAATATCCTTTATCGTAAGCTTCCCAGCTACGTTTATAACTTAATAGCGCATATTCATCCTGCATTTCCTTTGAAATAGCATATTTTCCAGCCACATATTCTGCTGCAACGCCCATATCTGGATCGCCAATTTTTTCAGGAGAAAATCTTGCTCTAGAAGGAAACGGGGAGGTACTCGTACTTTCTACACCACCAGCAATATAACAAAGGCCAGCTCCACCTTGGACAAAGTAACATGCCATTCGAATCGCTTCTAACCCTGCACTACATTGTCGGTCAATGGTGATTCCCGTTACTGAAAGAGGAAGTCCTGCTTCTAACGCAGCAACTCGAGCTACGTTTCCACCTGGTCCAACTACATTTCCCAAAATGATGTCATCTATCCTATCATCCAATCCCTTCGCTAAATGTTGGAGGAGTGGAGCTGCAAGCTCATGTGGCAGAATGTCTCGTAACATTCCACCCGTTTTTCCAATTGGTGTTCGTTTCGCTTTGACAATTACTGCCCTTTTAATCACTGCTCACCTTGCTTTCCAATCGTTTTATAAGCTCAGCACGAGCTATCTTGCCACTCGTTGTATATGGCATTTCAGATAGAAAAAACCACTTACGTGGAATTTTATAAGAAGATAAATGCGTCTTACAAAATCTTTTTAACTCTAATTGGCTACCCTTTCCTTTCACCACCGCAGCAACAACCTGACCCCAATACAAATCTGATAGGCCTATTACAGCAACTTCCTCGACATCTGGATGCAAGGAAATCACTTTTTCAATTTCTTCAGGAAAAATATTAATTCCCCCATATAAAATCATACTTTGTTCACGGCCTACAATATATAAAAAGCCATCCTCGTCAAAATAGCCCATATCATGGACCGTGGCCCATCCCTCTTCATCATGAATTGAATGAATGGTACTTCCCTCATAATCAAAGTACCCATTTATCACAAATTTGCTTCTTACATATATTTTTCCGGTCTCAGTTGGCATTGCTAATTTCTGATCTGGACGCCGTATTTGTACCTCTACACCATAACAAGGCTTTCCGACAGATGTTGCTTTCTGAATACCTTCTCTATCAGAAAGTACAGTAATGAAGCTCAATTCACTAGCTCCATAAAACTCGTACATGGTCATGTTAGGAAACATATGACGGATTTCTAATTTCGATCTATCCGACCATTTTGCACCAGATGAAATAATTTTTATAGACTTATCGACTTGGATTCCTTCTTTCAAGAATGCTTCTACCATTGTCGGAACTACATATATCGTTGTAATTGGAAAGGAATGTATCCATGATAGTCCTTCAATAGGAGAAAACTTTTCTAAAAGAAAAACGGTTCCACCTAAATACAAGGTGCTAATAGCTCCATACAGAAAATGAGAATGAATTAAGGCACCAGGAATAAGAACTTGATCGGATTCATCTAATCCGAAATCAAAACGATTGCAATCAAAGCTAGCCACCCACGAATCTTGAGAGCGAACAAAAGCTTTTGGGTTACCTGTCGTACCAGAAGTAAATCCAATGTAAAAAGGCAGATTTTCTTCCGTTTTTCTTACAGTTGTAGGATCAAATTGAGAGATTTCCTGTAAACAATCATCTAAAATCGTTACATTAGGAATGATTTGTTTGATTTGAGAGTAAATTTCTCTAGTTGTGACAATGATAGAAGGATGCGAAAGTATCACCCTTTTTTCCAATTCGGTTATCTTCCATTTCAAATCATATGGAACAGCAATCCAACCTGCCTTGGAAGCTCCTGCAAAGAGCTGTAGGAAAGGGATACCGTTTGGCAAAAGGATTCCTATTGTTTTATTTTCTAAATGAAGAGAATGAAGCCAGTTCGCTGTTTGATTAATTAATTCATACCATTCTTGATAACTGATTTGTTGATGATTCGTATGGATTGCGATTTTGTTTGGGGATATTTTTTCGAAAGTCTTATATGATTCTGTAATATTTCCCATGATATATCTCCTCTATAAAAAAGAGACACATTCTAGTGCCTCTTAAGATTTAGATATTTTTAGATAAATGATTGGAATAACTTGTTGCTAATGAGCGTGAAAAAAATGGGTGTTTTCTTAGTCTGTAAACTAAAATGGAAGCTAGTATGGCTTTTAAGACATCCCCTGGGATATAAATTAAACTTAACTGAACAGCTTTTAAAAGAGGAATGTCCATCATAAATGCTTGGACAGGAATTCCAATTAAATAGATTAATAGAATTCCAACTGTCAGATTAATAAATAAAATATGTTGTATTTTTAAAGTTTGAAAACGTGATAGTAGATAACCAATACAGAAAGCCGTAATAGGCCATGAAATTATATAACCAACACTTGGTCCGACAAATACACTTAGCCCACCTCTTCCTCCAGATAGAAGAGGCACTCCAGCTGCGAGAAGTAATAAAAAGATCGTTTGGCTCATCGCCCCTAATCTTGCTCCCAATACGCCTCCCGCAAGAAGGACACCTAGAGTTTGTAATGTAATGGGAACTGGTGTAAAAGAAAGCATAATAGGCGGAACTACTCCTAGAGCACCCATGACAGCGGCAAACACTGCTACAAAGGTAATTTCCTTAATTTTCATTCTTATATCTCCTTAAAATCAATATGTACTATTTACAACTATGATACTAATGAATCTCAAATTAAATGTCAACCGAATTTTGAATCCAGTTAACACTTAAAACATTATTATTCAAAATAGTATGGATTTTTTATTGATAGTAAATTTACAGGCAAGGAAATTCAGTATTTATGTAAAAAATCACGGCATCATATTAAATACGGTTTACCCAATTAAAAAAGCAGCTATACTCAGCTGCTTTTTACTACTTATTTAAAATTCCATTTATTTTTTCATTTTAAAAACAGCAGCTATATTCGACGCGGTTGTCTCGACGTATTCTTCTGCATGTTTAAAGGCATCTTCTAATAATATCACCCCAGGGACAATGCTGAATATCGCATCAATACCATATTCATGAACAACATAACTATCCTTCGAAACGTTTCCGGCGATTCCGACAACAGGGACTCCATATTTTTTAGCTGTTTTAGCAACCCCAATTGGAGTTTTGCCAAAGATGGTTTGTCCGTCAATCTTCCCTTCTCCAGTGATAACCAAATCGGCGTCCTTGACGATGTGGGATAAACCAGTGGCTTCGATAACAATTTCGACGCCCAGCTTCAATTCTGAAGGTAGAAAGGCCAATAGTCCTCCGCCAAGGCCGCCAGCAGCACCCGCACCAGGTACGTCGTTAATTTTTTTACCAAGATCTCGTTCGACAACAGCAGCAAAATGACCAAGATTTTTATCCAGTTCTGCTATCATTTCTAGAGTAGCTCCTTTTTGTGGCCCGAAGATAGCAGAAGCTCCCTTTTCGCCCGTTAGCGGATTATCTACATCACATGCTACCTCGATTTTAATCGGTGCTAAGCGCGGGTCAAATTCTGACAGATTAATAGAGGCTAAGTGGTAAAGAGCGCCGCCTCCTTCTCCAATTTCCATTCCATTCTTATCAAGCAGACGTGCTCCAAGGGCTTTTGCCATTCCGGCACCACCGTCGTTTGTCGCACTCCCGCCGATCCCAATAATGATATGGTTAACACCATGATCAAGAGCAGCAGCAATTAATTCACCTGTCCCCTTAGTCGTTGTTACAAGGGGATTTCGTTTCTCAGCTGGTACTAGGTGTAAACCAGAAGCGGCAGCCATCTCAATTACAGCCGTCGTTTTATTGCCAAGGATTCCAAAGAAGGCATCTACTGGATCTCCCAGTGGTCCCGTTACAGTTTTAGAAATAATTTCACCGCGAGTTGCATCTACTAAAGACTGGACCGTGCCTTCTCCTCCGTCGGCCATTGGTACTTTTATATATTCAGCATTAGGAATAACCCGTTTAAAACCTTTTTCAATCGATTCCGCTGCCTCAAGTGCGGATAAACTTTCTTTAAATGAATCCGGCGCAATGACAATCTTCATCTTTTTCCCTCTCCTGTCTATTTGATGTTATCCAAACAAATGAAATACACCATAAATTAAGGTAGAAATAATAGCTAACGTTAAACCAACTAGTGTTTCATATGGAATTACTTTTAGGCGTTCTTTAATTTCCATGTTGACACTTCCGCCTGTAGCATGGAAGAAGCTGCCGTGTGGTAAGTGGTCTAAAACGGTTGCACCTGCATGAATCATAGCAGCACCTGCAATAGCGGAAACACCCATTCCTAAGATCGTCGAACTAAATACTTGGCTGGCTACAGCTGTACCAGCAGTTGTAGAAGCAGTTGCAGCTGACATAAAGATACCGGATACCGGTGCAAGAACATAACCTGGGAGGCCAAGTGCATTTAATCCTTCGATTAAAACATCTTTTAATCCAGAATTAGCGATAATACCTGCAAGAGTACCTGTTCCAAGGAGCATGATTGCCACACCGGTCATTTTCCCCAAGCCTGAAATAGCATACTCGTTTACCTTTCTTCCTCTGCCCATCACGATTGCACCAACAATACCTCCAACAGGTAAAGCAATCATCGGGTCAATACTAATATCGAACAGTGGTCTTAAGGCTAATAAAATAATCGTCACAATTGGCGCAATTAGGGCCGGTAAAAAAGAAGGCAGCGGCCCGCCGTTATGAGATTGAATTTCTTGTGCTTGAACGGTCGAACCCTTTTTCACCAGTTTTTTAGCAAGGAAATACGTGACAACAAGCCCGAAAATTGCAGGAATGATTCCAGCAGCCATAATGGATGTTAATGGAACTTTAAAAGCATCCGAGGCAGCAATAGCATTTGGGTTTGGTGACATAATGTTTCCGGCTTTTCCTCCACCAATCATTGCTAATAAAATAGCGGTTTTCGAAATGCCAGCCCTCTTGGCAATCGCAAGAGCAATGGGAGAAACTGTAATAACAGCAACATCAATGAAAACACCTACTGCTGTTAAAATCATCGTTGCTATAGCTAAAGCAAGTAACGCTCTCGTTTCACCTAGTTTTTTAACAATTGTTTCCGCAATAACAGCGGCAGACCCAGACTCGATGAGAACGCCAGCTAAAACACCCGCTGCCAAAATTCTTAATACGGCTGGAATAATACCTTTAGCCCCTTCCATCATTAAGGTTACGGTATCGGTAATATCTACTCCGCCAACAAGACCACCAACTAACGCACCGGCAATCATCCCATAGACAGGAGAAACTTTCTTTAAAATTAAAATGATGGCAATAACTAATGCTACAACTGCACCTAAAGCGCTTACTTGAATATGTCCATCCACTTATTTATACCCCCTTGTTGTTTGTACCACCATTGTAAGCGTTCTCCAAGTCACTTACATTGTTCCTCCAATCAAAAAAAGACCTAGTTTTGCTAGGCCTTTTTGTGCATTTGCACAATTTATTTCACTTGATTTTGTAAAAAAGATAGATAAAGCTCAAGTAAATCCTTTACTTTACGCGGATCCTTGTTTGTCAGTTCTGTAATACGGTCCAAACGGTATCTGAGCGTGTTACGATGTATAAATAACCGTCCAACCACTTTATGGTTGTCTCCATTCTCCTCAACATAAACCTTTAACGTATCAAGTAGTTCTCCTTTTTTATCATGCTGTTTCAATTGTTCAATATAAGGACCAATCTCGTCGCTAATACCATATTGATTGACCCGTGCTAGGAAAACAGGCAGTTTATAATCCTCGTAAAAATAAATTTTTTTATTTGGGTCCAGTTTTCCACCAACACTCGAAGTATATATTGCCTTCCGATAAGACTTAGCTATTCCATCAATGGTTGGATGATAACTGCCAACCGAAATGTTACAGTCTAATTTTTGATATTTTTCTAAGCCCTCAGCCCATTTTTCCATTTGTTGTAAAGTTTTGACTGATTCCCACTCTGATTCTTTTATGCTTACTTTTTTTAATAGAACCATATAATCCGGTTGCATTACATATAAGTCAGCTTTATCCAGTTTATCTCGGATCCATTTGTATCCTTTTGAATTATTTCCAAATGTTAGAAGAATTGCAACGCATGGAATGTCTAAATCTATTCCAAGCCGCTTTATCCTTTCAAAATAAAGGGAATTTAACTGATCCACTCCGTGCAGCAGCTGACCAGTAAGTTCTTCTTTTAATCGTTCATCCCACTGCATTTCATCGATTAATACTGCTTGTTCAAGGATCATTTCTGCTGCCATTTTTACTAATTCCCCGTAGCTACGGATTTCATCAGGTGCTCCCGTAATTCCAATGACACCCACCACCTTGCCACGGAACTTAATAGGAAGGTTAATTCCTGCCCTGACACCGTGAAGTTGTTCCGTTTCGTCTTCACTGATTTCAAATTCTGTTTGGGTTTCTATAACTCTTACAGCACCTTCATGAATAGTATCTATCCTTCTCTTATCACCTGATCCAATAATAACCCCTTTCTCATTCATGACATTAATATTTCGGTTGATGATTTTCATCGTTCGATTTACAATTTCCTGAGCCAAGGATTGATCTAAAAATCTCATATAAAACCCTCTTTTAAAGGGGGGCAAGTACCCCACACTGCATTAAAGTATTAAGGAACAAAAAAATACGGTTGGTAAAATCATAAAATGTTTGATAACTATCAAGTAATATTTAACCAATCCTCTGTGGGGATAGCAAGGATTCATTTGATATTTTAATCATTTATAGCTTCAGGAGTTTTTCTTATTCGATTTAGGAATCTAAGTAAAGCTATGAAAAGACGTGATGGAATCTTTGGGAGTATAATACACAGATATTTCGTTAATTAAGTAGAAAAGGATCAAAGCTCTTGATAAATCAAGTCTCTCCTTTTAGGTTATAAAAAAGAGATCCATTCATAAAAAAATATAAAAACTGGTATTAAATATTAATACCAGTTTTTTGAAAAAAAATATAACAAATACGTCAGGTTAGTATTCTAACTTCCACATGTATCTTCTTTTTGTAAGTGGATGATTTCTAACTATAGCTAATTGTTCTGCATACACACGTAATACACCTGAGATTAACATTGGGTTAAAGTAATCAACTACTTCTTTTGCAATGGCAGATCCTAGGCCAAAGTCTTTTGCATCTACGACAGTTGTTTTAGCATCGAATCTATTTAGGAACTCAAGTGCGCGTGAATCCATATCCCTTGTTCTGCCATCATTCATCAATAGTAGGAATGGTACATCTTTGTCTACGATTTCGAATGGCCCGTGGAAGAATTCCCCATCGTGGAATGTTCCTGAGTTGATCCATTGCATTTCCATTAGTAAGCAGATCGAGAAAGAGTATGCTACTTCATGAGTTGCACCGCTGCTCATTACATAAATGGTTTGATCATCTTTGTAAGCATCTGCAAATGCCTTTGCTTGTGGAAGCACAGATGATACGGCATTTTCGATTAAGTCATAGATTTTAGAAAATCCATCTTGCATTTTGCTGTAGTGCTCATAGCCTTCAAATTGATTCAGGATTTCAGCTGCTAGACCTAATACCTTGGTCATCTTCTCCATTTTCGCTGCATAATTAGCTGCCCAGCCATGGTAAACAACATAATCCGCATCTTTTGTAATCGCAGAACCTTCTTCATATGTAACAGCAATTACATGTGCGCCTAATTCTTTTGCTTTTGTCGTAGCTGCAACAGTTTCTGGAGTAGATCCACCTAGAGAACAAGTAATAACAATGCTGGTGTCATCCACAGATACTGGAGTCGCATAATTGAATTCATTTGCTGTGAATAAGCTGACACGAAGTTGTTTGGAATTAGCCTCTAGGAAATACTTTGCAGGATATAATTCTGCTTTAGAAGCACCGCAGCCTACAAAATGAACACTCTTTATTTCCGGTTGTTTTTCCTTAATTTCTGAGATGATATAATTTAATTCCATTTTTTCTCCTCCAATTAAGTTCTATTATATATTATAACGTTATATAACATTATATTAATACTCAAGTGTAAAAATGTCAACTATAATTCTGAAAATTAGTAATATAAAATTCAAACGGTCATAAAAGTTAATGTATTTTAAGAATATTAAAACAATATATACATTAAAGTCACTTTTGTTATATAATATTATATAACGACTTATTGTTTGAAAGGAACATATACAATGAAATTAAACAATTCTATTTCAACACCTTTATATGACCAATTAAAACAAATCATTAAGGATTCGATTCTGCAAGGAATTTATAAACAAGGTGAGAGGCTCCCTAACGAAGCAGAATTATGTGAGATCTATGGTGTCAGCCGAATAACAGTTAGGAGAGCCATTCAGGAGTTGACCGAGGAAGGTCTTCTAGAACGCAAACAAGGAAAAGGTACATTTGTCATGCGGACTAAACTCGCAAGGGAATTAGTTTCAGTTGATGGTTTTACTGACTTTAACAAACAGTTAAGAAAAAGTCCTTCAAAGCGGATTCTTGTTTGCGAGGAAATTAAAGCTTCTCCTGAAATAGCGGAATCTCTTCGAATTGCCATTAACGCACCTGTATTAAGGCTCGTCCGACTAATGTTTATGGATGACTACCCTTTTACCCTTGATGAAACTCATTACTCCTTAGAGCGCTTCCCTGATTTAGCCAGTCACTTCCTTGAAAATATATCAACCTATGATGTTTTAAAAAACATTTATAACGTTAACATGAATTCCAGTTCTGCCCATAAAATCATTACGGTTGTCCCGGCTACAAGTCTAGAAGCTGAATATTTAGATTGTGATATTGGTGATACAGTATTTAATATCGATAAAATCATATACGATGAAAGCAAAATCCCGATTCATACTTCTAACTTTAAAACACGAACTGAATTAATTGCTTTAACGATCACAACTTAAATGGATCTGTAAACTTCTCTGTCAATGGCAGAGAAGTTTCCTTATTCCATTCAACAAAACAGGTATCGTTTATAACGATACCTGTTTTGTTGAAGATTTATAGATTAATATTCTAGTTTCCACATATATTTCTCCTTAATTTGTCCCACGATATAATTTAGTTCCACTTGTTTCTCCTCCCATAATCTTTATTTTTATAAAACCTTTAATTAATGGGTCCTTACTCATATTCCTTTCCGTAACCAAAGGAGCCGTCAACCAGGCATTGCTGGGATGAGAAATCGGCTGCTTTCTCCAGGCTCTTTGTAATGATTTGGTCTTGATCAAAAATGCCTTCTTTGATTTGGCCTATGTAGTTCACCATAAAGCAAGTAATGAAAGAATCGCCTGCTCCCATTGTGTCGGTTGCTTTAACAAGCTTTGGTTCCTGCACGTAGAATTTGGCACCGTCGAATAATAGAGCCCCTTTTTCCCCCATGGTGCATAGCACCAATTTACAGCCCATTTTTGTCACCTTTAACATCAGATTAAGCATCTCATCTATCCTTAAATGACTGCAGGAAAAATAAGCATAATCTACAAATGGAACAATTTCATTCACTTGATTTTCTGTAAAATCGGATGAAAAGTCGAAGCCGATGGGGACACCCAATTCTTTAAGCTTCTGCAATTCCGGTTCTGTAAATCCATAAAGGCCTGTGTGGACTAAATCAAATTCTTTGATATAGTTCAAATCAGCAGCGGTTAAATTTAATCCATGTTCCCGTAATACACCGCAGCGGTTGCTTCCTAAAAACACCCGGTCTCCGTCTTTTAAGGTAACTCTTGCACAGCCATTCTCTCCGTCATAAACCTTACAATGACTGATATCCAATCCAATTTGCTGGATACTTTCCTGTACATGTGCTGCTTCTCGGTCTGTTCCAAATGCACCTAGAAAGGCTGCATCCACTTCAAGCCTTTTGGCGTAGACGGCAAAATTCAGTGCATTTCCTCCTGGATACATGGTACGAATGTGTTCATATTTATCTACGACATTGTCACCTAATCCAATTACTTTCATCATTAAAACCTCACTTATAACACCTTTGATAAGAAATCAATAGTTCTTGGGTGCGTTGGATTTTCGAAAAACTCCTTCGGGTTATTTTCTTCCATAATCTTCCCTTGATCAATGAACAGAATTCGATCGCCCACTTCTTTTGCAAATCCCATTTCATGTGTGACAACGACCATGGTCATTCCTTCTTTGGCAAGGTCTTTCATTACAGCCAAAACCTCTCCAACCATTTCAGGATCTAAAGCAGATGTAGGTTCATCAAATAACATGACCTCAGGCTTCATCGCAAGCGCTCTTGCGATGGCAATTCGCTGCTGCTGGCCGCCGGACAAGGAGGATGGATAAGCGTCTATCTTTTCCAATAGGCCAACCTTTTTTAATAGCTCTACCGCTAGGTTCTTTGCTTCTGCAGGCTTCATTTTTTTTACTTTAATGGGAGCGTGGCAGATATTTTGACAAACCGTTTTATGAGGAAATAAATTAAACTGCTGGAATACCATTCCCATTTTTTCCCTCACTTTGTCAATACTGACATTCTTTGCTGTAATATCTTGTCCATTCACCAGAATGCTTCCGCCTGTTGGAGTCTCCAATAGGTTGAGACATCTTAGGAACGTACTTTTACCTGAGCCTGAAGGACCAATGACAACCACTACTTCACCCTTTTTGATCGTGACATCGATTCCTCTTAAAACTTCATTTTTTCCAAAACTCTTATGTAAATCCTTAACGGTTATCACTAGTCTTCAACCTCCTTTCAACAATCCCCAGTAATCTCGACAAAGTAAATGTCAGTACTAGGTAGCCAAGAGAGGCTACGAGGATTGGTTCCAATCCTAATGCCGTATTTCCTCTAACGATGGTTGTTTTATACATCAGCTCAGCCACACCGATAACAGAGACGATAGAAGAATCCTTGATGCTTCCGATAAACTGATTACCCAGGGCTGGTAAAATGTTTTTAAATGCTTGAGGCATAATAATATCGAACATCGCTTGTCCTTGATTCATCCCCAAACTTCTTGCAGCTTCCATTTGACCCTTGCTAACAGCTTCAATACCGGAGCGAATTGTTTCAGAAATATAGGCAGCAGCATTAAGCGATAAGGCGATTGCACCTACCGCCAAATCCGGAATATCACTTCCATTAAAAAGAGCAGGTACTCCAACATAAATAATATAAATTTGAGCAAGAAGCGGTGTACCTCTTACAAATTCAACATAAATGTCCCCAATTAACTTAACGATTTTATATCTGGAACGTCTTAAAAGGGTTAAGGCAACACCAAGAATACTTCCTAATACCACCGCAATTACAGCTAGGATGATGGTTATATAGATCCCTGTTAAAAAAAATTGATAATAGGTTCCAAGAAATGAAAAATTCAATTGACTCCCCCCTTTTAAAATGGTTTTTACGAGCTCATCAAACCGATATGATACAAAGGTAAGAAATAAACTTTCTTTTGTATCATATCGGGGCAATTATTTGGAACACCGTTAATTTTGTTTTACTTTTGACATTGCGTCTGTTAACCACTTTTCATATTCAGGTTTTGTTCTTTCAATCGTCTTATTAATCTGATCCATAACTTCTTTATCTGTACCATTAGGCATGGCAATAGCCGCCCCTGCTGTATCGTCATCAAATAGTAGTTCAGTTAATGCTATACTAGGGTTGCTTTTAACAAGAAGTTTAGCAGTTGGGCGATCCACCAGTACTGCGTCTACTTTGTTAGCTGCCAAATCCATAGCTAATTCAGTAGATTTCCCTAATAATTTTAACCCCGCATTTGGAAATTCTTTTTCTACTATTTGTTCTTGTACAGAAGATTTAATCGCAGCAATTCTTGCTTTCCTCAAATCGTCATTTGATGTAAACTTGTCCAATTCTTTTTTACGGACTACCATTACGTGTCTATCTTTATAGTACACATTAGTGAAGTCTGCATTTTTTTCTCTTTCCTCTGTTGGACTGATAGCTGAAACAATCATGTCAATTTTTCCGGCTTGAAGAGCTACTAATAAACCATCGAAATCCATATCTTTAATTTCATATTTAACACCTAAATCTTTTGTTACTTCATCGATTAACTTAATATCAGAACCAATAATTTTATCTTTTCCACCGTCAACGGCGTGAAACTCATATGGAGGTGTAGCGGCCATCATACCAACAACAATTTTCCCTTTTTCCTTTATTCCGTCCTTTGCTTCAGCCTTTTCAGATGTTCCACAACCTGCTAATGAAATAGTGAGAAGAGCACTTAATGCAATCCCAGTTACTGATTTTAAAATTCCCTTTTTCATTTTTTCCATCCTCCTTAGTATTTCTCTTCAATTTTTTTACTATTATAGAATATTAATACAATTCATAAAAATCAATAACGTTATATAACATTATATTAATAACTTAGTCGAACAATGTCAACAATTATTCTGAAAATTATTAATTAAAAGTCTTGTAAGCGTTTTGTTTTTAAGTATTATCTCCTAAAAAATACCACAATGACCAAAAAAACTTTCAATTTTGTGGGATCATCTTATATTTTTCCGATATAGAGAATATATTAGTAAATATATTAATTCTCACTACAATGATATAATCTCCCGTTATCTATGTTTCTATTTTTGAAAAAACCTTTTAACAAAGACAAAAAGCCTCCCTGCATTCAACCATAGGGGGCTAGTTAGATATCAATTTATTATGTGGCATTCAATTTAGTAACCTCTTTAATAGCTTCTTTCATCCCATCATTTTCAATTTTAATGAGATAATTCGTCACAGCTTCTGTTAACATTGGCACATTATTTAGGTCCATACCCCAAACTTTTTCATATGCAAGTACAGACGTAACAATTTGTTTTAGACCACTCTCTGTATTGCCATAGTTTTCCCATAAGGATTTATATAAATCTAAAATATCTTGATCATCCTGCAGTTGTATTTCTTCACCCCCTCTTTTTCCCTTGTAGTAACTGATTAAGGCGCTAAGGGAGAAGGTTAATTTTTTGGGAAGTTCCTTCTTCTTGTCCAGATATTCAAGCAATGACGGTAAATCTCTTGTTTTAAACTTAGACATCGAGTTTAAGGCAATGCTGCTCAAATAGTGATTTACAAATGGATTCATAAACCTTTCAAGCACAGCTTCTGCAAAAAGCTTCAATTCTTGTTCCGGCAAATCTAAAACAGGAATAATTTCTTCATAAATTAACTCTTCCACAAACTTCTTGGTTATTTCATTTGTAACGGCTTCACCCACTGTGTCTAATCCGTATAAATAAGCGACAGGAGTCATGGCAGAATGGGCACCATTTAGAATTCTGACTTTACTTGTCCGATATGGAGCCATATCGCTGACAAATTTAACATTAAGACCTGCTTTATCAGTTGGAAATTCCTCTTTAATCCAATCTGGACCTTCAATGACCCATAAGTAGAATTGTTCTCCTACGACAACAAGATCATCTTGATATCCTAATTCTTCCGTGATTTCATTAATGGTGTCACTTGGATAACCAGGAACAATTCGATCGACAAGGCTGCAACAGAATGTATTGGCTTCAAGGACCCAATGAACAAATTCTTCTCCCAAATTCCAAGCGTGCGCATGTTGAAGGACGATTTTCTTCAGTTTTTCGCCATTTCGATCAATTAACTCACAAGGAATAATGATAAATCCTTTGTTTTTTTCTCCTTCGAATGCTTTAAAGCGGTGGTATAAAAGAGCTGTTAATCTACCCGGATAACTTTTCTGCGGTTGATCGTCCAATTTATCATTTTCCTCAAAATAAATTCCAGCCTCGGTTGTGTTGGAAATGATAAATCTTAATTCAGGGTTTTCTGCCAGCTCTAAATACTGGGAGTAATCTGTATAAGTGTTAATTCCCCTGCTGATACAATTGATCACGCTATGCTCTCTAACCGCTTGCTTGTTCTTGATTCCTTGCAGGTAAAGTGTGTATAACCCGTCTTGTTCATTTAATTTATGAACCGTTCCATGATCTCTTGGCTGAACGACTACTACACTGCCATTAAAATTTGCTTCTTTATTCATTTTGTCGATTTTCCAATCAACAAAGGCCCTTAAAAAATTTCCCTCACCAAACTGTATGACCTTTTCTGGATATTCCCTGTAATCAGCCCATGTTTCCTTTGTTAATTTTTGCATTTACTTAATCCACTCTTTTCATTAAAATCTGAAAGCGTTAACAATATATGATTATATTTTATCATCAATAAAAGGAATAAAAATGACAGGTTTTGCTGTGTTTATATCCGATTTTGATATGAAGGAACAAAAAAAAAACACAGGTGATGATCCTGTGTTTTTTTCCGCTAAAGTGCTAATGAGCGCGGACTATTTTATGCTCTTTTCGAAAACTTGCTGGAGTTATATTGATATATTTCTTAAAGATTCTATGAAAATGGGTCATGCTTTCGAAGCCGCATATTTCTGCGATATACGATACAGAATGATTGGTTTCTAATAAAAGTTCTTTGGCTTTAATGATTCTTTTGGAATTCAAATACACCGTCAATCCCATCCCGGTTGTTTGTTTAAATACTCGGCTGAAATGAGAGGTACTGACAAGAGCCTGGCTCGCTAGTTCGGTTAGGTTTAAGGGCTGGCTTATATTGCTATTAATATAGACTAAAATTTCTTTGACCCACTCAGGTCCGTAGGTGTTCCTTTCGATTAAGTGCTGTTTATTATCCGTGTGGGCACGAAATAAATCAAGAATAATCTGATGAACAATCAGTAAAGAAGCATGCTTATTACCCAGTTGGTTATTTTCCATTTCTTGATAAATTTTTAAGAGCTGCTCTTCCATCTTTTTTTGATTGTCCTGTGGAAGAGCTATGTTAAAATTTTTCACCTTTTTTGCCCTCTCAAACAAATTTAAAAAAGAAAAAGCATCATCTATTAAAATATTATAAATTAACGTCGGGCTGAAAAAAATGATGGTAGATGTAACTGGTTCATCCTTATCAGGCATTGCACGATGAATCGTATCGTTTGGGATAAGAAATACATCACCTTGCCGCATGTCATAGAAATTGTCATCAATGAAAAAAGTCCCTTTTCCGCTATAGACATAAACAATTTCATAGTAGTCGTGAATATGATCAGACAATTCCTTCTGCGGGCTTTTCGTATCTCGGTAAATAAAAGAAAAAGGAAACAGTATATTGTTGTTTGAAACTTTTTGAACAGTTCTCATATAGCTCATCACCCAAAGTTATCTTATATCAAAAAATGGTACAAATAAAGCAAAACATGTAATTTATATTTCGATTCTTGTTGATTAAGATAAAAGGAAGCAAATGATAGAGATAAGCATACCTAAAAATGAAAGGGTTTTCTTCTCTTCGTTTACAAAATTTTTAAAGGCTGGGAGGAAAATGAATGAGTACAGTAGTGCAATTGCATTCCAAAGACGACGTTGTCATTTCCTTGCATGAGATCCATCAGGGCGAGAATCTTCAGATTCAAACCGAAAAAAACGGCATAATCAATATTACTATTCAAGAGGATATCCCAAAAGGGCATAAAATTTTAGTCCGCCCTGTAATTAAAGGGGAGGATGTTCTCAAGTTTGGTTATTCAATTGGTAAGGCAAAGAGGGACATTTCTGTTGGGGAATGGGTACATATCCACAATCTGGAGACTGGTTTAAAGGGAATCTTGGATTATACCTATCAACCTATCAGCCAACAGGAAGTCAAAAAAGAATCGGAGCATACATTCCAGGGATATCTTCGTGAAAACGGAGAAGCCGGAATCAGAAATGAAATCTGGATTATCAATACGGTAGGCTGCATTAATAAAACATGTGAAGTACTTGCTAAAATGGCGAGTGAAAAGTTTAAGGATCGCGGAATTGATGGAATCTATCATTTCTCCCATCCTTTTGGTTGTTCCCAATTAGGGGATGATTTGTCTAATACACAAAAGCTGTTAGCAGCTTTGGCCCAACATCCAAATGCAGCCAGTGTCTTGATTGTTGGGCTGGGGTGCGAAAATAACCAAATTGAATCTTTTAAAGAGGTGATTGGTGAATATCCTCCAAATCGAATGAAATTCATGAAGTCCCAAGAAGTCGAAAATGAATTAGAGACTGGTTTAAGTTTAATGGAAGAATTAGTGGAGTATGCAGAACAATTTAAACGCCAGCCGGTACCTGTTTCAAAGCTGAAAATAGGATTGAAATGCGGCGGCTCTGATGGTTTTTCTGGTATTACAGCAAATCCGTTAGTAGGAGCGGTATCTGACTTAATTGTTGCAGATGGTGGAACAACGATTTTGACAGAAGTTCCTGAGATGTTTGGAGCAGAAACAATCCTGATGAATCGGGCGGAAAATGAGGAGATCTTTAATAAGATTGTTCACTTGGTGAATGATTTTAAACAATATTTTATTCGTCATGATCAGGAGATTTATGAAAACCCTTCACCTGGAAATAAAGCAGGCGGGATCAGCACACTGGAGGAAAAATCCCTTGGCTGCACACAAAAAGGGGGACACGCTGTCGTTGTTGATGTAAGTTCATATGGTGAACGCGTAATAAAACCTGGATTGAATTTAATCAACGCACCAGGAAATGATCTTGTCTCTGTTACCGCATTAGCAGCTGCTGGAGCTCATATCGTATTATTCACGACTGGACGGGGAACACCATTTGGCGGACCGGTACCAACTGTGAAGATAGCTACAAATTCTGATTTAGCCAACCGCAAAAAGAATTGGATTGACTATAATGCAGGACAGTTGATCGAGGGAAAAACCATAGATGAACTGAAAATTGATTTATTCCAATATATCCTTGATCTTGCATCAGGAGAAAAGAAGACCAATAATGAAAAGTTTGGTTTTAAAGAAATTAGTATTTTCAAAGACGGTGTAATTTTATAAGATAAATAAATTTCCAAAATTGGGAAGTATGATAGGTTTGAATTATCTGAAAAGTTAAAGGAGTGTCATTCCAAATGAAAAGTATTGTTTGTGAACAACCGAATCAATTTAAAATGGTTGAAGTTGAACGGCCAGAGCTTAAAACGGGAGAAGCTTTAGTCCGCATCCGCCGCATTGGTATTTGCGGAACTGATTACCATGCGTACAGAGGAAACCAGCCTTTTTTCAGCTATCCCCGTACACTCGGTCATGAACTTTCTGGTGAAATTGAATCGATCGATGAAAACCCTGCTGGCTTAAAGGCAGGGGATCAAGTATCAGTCATTCCGTACATGGAATGTGGTGAATGTATTGCCTGCAGAAATGGAAAAACGAATTGCTGTACAGATATGAAAGTCTTGGGTGTCCACATTGAAGGCGGAATGAGTGAATGGATCACAGTCCCTTACAATCATTTAGTCAAAACAGAAGGGCTGACACTGGACCAGTCTGCGATGATAGAACCTTTAAGTATTGGAGCACATGCCATTAGACGTTCTGAACTCAAGCAGGGAGCGTTCGTTTTAGTAATCGGTGCAGGTCCTATTGGTTTAGGTGTCATGGCTTTTGCTAAGCATGAAGGGGCAAAAGTGATCGCAATGGATGTAAACGAAGAACGTCTAGCGTTTTGCCGTGAATGGGCCCGTGTGGATTATACTGTGAACGCTTTGGATAACCCGGTGGAGAATTTGATGGAGATCACAAAGGGAGAAATGCCTACTGTTGTATTTGATGCGACAGGAAATATTAAATCCATGACCGATGCATTCAACTATCCTGCACATGGCGGGAAATTAATCTATGTTGGTTTAACTAAGGGTAATATTTTGTTCGATGACCCTGATTTCCATAAAAAAGAACTTACCTTAATGGGAAGCCGCAATGCTACTCGGAAAGATTTTGAATATGTAGTGAATGCCGTTCGAAGTGGTGGAGTTGATATCGAATCGTATATTACACATCGTGCAAGCTTTGATGAAATGATCAATCAATTTGAAGAGTGGTTAACCCCAGAGGCCAAGGTAATTAAGGCGATTGTCGAAGTGTAAAAAGTGATATGGGGGTGCAAATGATTCCCTTAAAGAATCATTTGCACATGATCAAGGAAATTAGAAAGTCATTTAAAAGAACAATTGGGATGATTTAGATATTATAAGAAAGCGCTGACAAAATTTTAGGGGGGTAAATAAATGTTATCAAAAATGTTCACAAAAGATAAACTACCTGTAATGATCTTATTATTCATAGCTGGTGTAATCAATTATTTAGACCGTTCTGCATTGTCCATTGGTGCTCCATTTATTAAGGAAGATTTATCATTATCAGCAACACAAATGGGAATCATTTTTAGTAGTTTTTCTGTTGGATATGCCATTTTCAACTTTATTGGCGGAATGGCCTCTGATAAATACGGTGCGAAACTTACTTTGTTTGTTGCGATGATCGTTTGGTCATTATTTAGCGGTGCAATTGCACTAGCCGTTGGATTTACAAGTTTAATTGTCATTCGTGTTTTATTTGGAATGGGTGAGGGCCCGCTTTCGGCAACAATCAGTAAAATGGTCAATAACTGGTTCCCAGCTGACCAACGTGCGTCTGCTGTTGGTTTAACGAATAGTGGCACACCTCTTGGTGGAGCCATTTCAGGACCAATTGTAGGCTTTATCGCCATTACATTCAGCTGGAAGATATCCTTTCTTTTTATTATGGTTTTAGGTCTTGTTTGGGCAATATTTTGGTGGAAATTTGTTAAAGAAAAACCTGCTGCATCTGCGGAAAAGTCAACTGTTGTAAAAAACAACAAGGTTCCACAGGAAAAACGTCCATTAACCTTTTATTTGAAACAGAAAACAGTATTATTCACAGCATTTGCATTCTTTTCCTATAACTACATTTTATTCTTCTTCTTAACTTGGTTTCCAAGTTATTTGGTAGATGCTCGTCACATGGATGTTAAGGAAATGAGTGTTATAACCATGATTCCATGGATTGTCGGATTTATCGGACTAGCCTCTGGCGGATTTGTTTCAGATTTTGTTTTCAAAAAATTTACAAATAAAGGTGTATTGTTCTCAAGAAAAGTTGTACTTGTAACTTGTCTATTTATTTCAGCTGTTTGTATCGGAGGGGCTGGTCTTGTAACAACAACAGTCAGTGCGGTAACATTGGTCGCGTTTTCAGTATTCTTCCTATATTTGACAGGTGCAATATACTGGGCAATTGTCCAGGATGTTGTTGAGCAAAGCAGTGTTGGATCTGTAGGTGGATTTATGCACTTTTTAGCGAACACAGCTGGAATTATAGGACCGGCTTTAACTGGATACCTTGTTGATAGATCTGGTTCATTTACATCTGCGTTTTTACTTGCAGGCGGATTGGCAATCTTTGCTTCCTTATCTGTAATCCGTTTTGTTCGTCCCATTAAGTATCCCAGCACTAACACGAAATCCGTAAAAATAACAGTATAACATTTAACGAAAAAATCGACAGGTGCAGCCCTGTCGATTTTTTCGTTAAATGATTAGGTACCCTATGAGGTCTAGTTAAGAAGTAAAATAGTCAGAATGCATTTCTATTACTTCTGGTAATTCGTCTTTTTTATGGCTAAAATGGTACTGCAATAATTTCTCTGTTTCCTCCTCGTTATTGGAAAAAACGGCTTTAAGAATACTTTGATGTTGACTTACCACATTTTCCATATGGTTTGGTGTCTTTAACTCTAAGTATCGCATCCGATTCAAATGACCTCTCATTTGTGACACAACAGAAATTAATGTTTGGTTTTCAACTAGTTCTAAAAAAAGTTGATGAAATATCTCATCCAACTGCAGGAATTCTATACTTTCTCCCTTTAAAGCGGCTTTTTGTTGTTTTTTAATTAATTCAATCGCTTTTGCTTCAATACCTTTTTGACGTAAATCATCGGAATTCCAGTTTCTGGCTACTGATTTGAAAGCACTTATTTCCAAACTTTCTCTTACAAACCTGGCTTCTTCCACTTTCTTTACTGATATTAAAGCAACTCGTGCACCTCGCTGTGGAATTATTTCAAGTAATTCTTCTTGCAGAAGCATTAAAAAGGCTTCGCGAACAGGCGTACGACTTACTCCTAAAGTAGCAGCCAGTTCACTTTCCGATAACATTTGCCCAGGCCTAAAGTTTAACGTAATAATTTCTTCCCGGATTTTAGTATAGGCTTTTTTTCCAAGTGTTTTTCTGTCATTTGTGGTGATACTTTTAAGACTCAATATGAAACCCCTTATTCTTTTGTTATTTAGTATTCTTTTATACAAAATTTTACTTCTGCAAGTTACTGAAGTCAACAGAACAACAGAACTCTTACCTAATAAATGATTTTGCATTTAATGCGATAGTAAACTATTTAATTGACGCATTGGATAACATAAATAAATAACCTACTCCACCAAAAGCGGTGAAATAGGCATTTCGATAGTCCCTCGATCAATTGATTTCAACTTTTAGCGGACAATTTTCCCTGGACCATTGTTTGCAAAAGCAGCAACCTCATCTACTGAAAATACATTGCAATCACCATGTACTGAATGCTTTAAGACAGATGCTGCGGTTGCAAACGAAACAAGTTCCTGGGGAGGGACATTTTCTAGAATTCCATGTAAAATACCTGCTGCAAAAGCATCACCGCCGCCTACCCGATCAACGATGTGATCAATCTGGAAGATCTTTGATTGGTATAACTCCCCGCCAGTGAAATAGTTTCCTTGCAGCGTATTGGTTGAAGCAGAAATAATAGTTCGGAACGTTGAACTGATCGACCGAATGTTTGGATACAATTCGATCATTTTTGAATAATAATATTTCAACTTATCCTCTTTGGACAAGGAATGATCAGCTTGATCTAGGCCGAGAATATAAACGGCATCCAATTCGCCGAAGGAGCATATCTCAACAAATGGAAGTAATGTTTTAAACGTATCTGCTGCTTCTCGCTGGCTCCAAAGTTTTGCCCGGTAATTAAAATCAAAGCTGGTAAGTACCCCTTTTTCCTTCGCTTTTTTAAGCGCAAGCAACGTAAGTTCCTTTAAGCCTGGGGATAGTGCCGGGGTAATTCCGGTAACATGAAAGAGTACAGCCCCTGAAAAAACTTCATCAAAATCGATTTCATCTGGTCTAAGCATCGAAAAACTGGAGTACTTCCTGTCATACGTCACTTGGGAATTTCTTTGTCCTACTCCAGTTTCCAGATAGTAGGAACCTAACCGTTCCCCGCCTTTAATCAGATAGTCAGTATGGACATCGTAAGATTTCAATTGTTTCTCAACAGCTATTCCCAATGGATTTTCCGGTACTTTACTAACAAAATAGACGTCATGTCCAAAGTTTGAAAGTGAAACGGCTACATTTGCTTCTGCACCGCCATAATGCATCCTAAGCTGTTCAGCTTGAAAAAGCCGTTTACCGTTATCTACGGAAAGGCGAAGCATAATTTCTCCAAGTGTAACTATTTTTTTCATCAGTAGTTCCCTCTTGCTTCTTGTACTTTTTGGACATATTGCTTTGCATTTTCAGTAATTTTGTCATAATTCCCTTGTTTGGCTGGTGCCACTAAATTTCCACCCACACCGACAGCCACACAGCCATTTTTTATCCATCTATCCACATTATCTAGGTTGACTCCGCCAGTCGGCATAATGTTCACATGTGGAAGAGGAGCTTTTACAGCTGTGACAAAGTCAGGACCGAATGCATTTCCAGGAAATAGCTTAACAATATCGACCCCAGCTTCTAACGCATGCTTCATTTCGGTAATAGTCATGCAGCCCGGCATATACGGTATTTGATAGAGATTACATAGTTTTGCTGTATCTGCATCAAATGCCGGACTAACGACAAACTGTGCACCGGCAAGAATCGCGATCCTTGCTGTCGTTGCATCAAGAACCGTTCCGGCTCCAATGACGACATCATGATTTTCACCATAAATAGAAACTAATTCTTTGATTACTTCATCAGCACCTTGTACAGTGAAGGTAACCTCAATCCCTTGAATGCCGCCTTCTACACATGCTTCTGATATTTTAATGGCTTCTTCCTTGGAATCTGCTCTTACAACAGCTACTACCCCACATTCGGATATTCTCGATAATACGTTTAGCTTTTTCATTATTTTCCCCACCTTTAATTTATTCCTTTTCCAACGGCAGATATTAATAATAGGAAATGGGCATGAGAAACTTCTCATAGCCCATCCGCTCCTAACCAACCGTGATTTTTTTCTTATCTGAAAGACAATACCTCTCCAAAGTACGGCGGACGGCACCGGTACCTGCAAGCATGTCATAAAACATGGACTCAATCTTTTCGCCCAACCCTATCTCATACAAATTAACTCCAAAGATAGCTTCATTGGACAGAATTAAATTTATGTTAGATGTTCGGTCACCCAAAGCAACACCCCGAAGAGCCGCTTTCAGGGTCTCAAGCTGTGGGTCAGGACTTAGAGTAAAGGGCTTTCCTTCATCATCAATACCGAGGAGATAGCGGCACCACGTTGCAATTGCAAGCGGGATAGCTTTCAAATCGGCCGGATTCAGGTCCTCACTTTCTACATAGGACTTCAAAGTTTCACCGAAGCGGATTCCTACTTTTAGGGATGTGTCGCACGCGATGCGCTGCGGCGTATCCGGGATATAAGGGTTGGAAAAGCGTTCGTTCAAAACTTCATCCAGGAAGGCTTTCGGGCTGATAATTTCAGGGTTGACCACTACCTTCAATCCTTCTTGATAACCGATCATTTCTACAAATTTTCTCAGTGTTTCGTCTTTCATTTCATCTGCAATCAAAGTATAGCCAAGCAGGCAGCCGGAAACAGCCAATGCTGTATGAAGCGGATTCAGGCAAGTGGTTACCTTCATCGTTTCAATTTTGTTCACCGTTTCCCTGTCTGTAAAAATAATTCCCGCCTGCTCCATGGCTGGACGGCCATTCGTGAATTTGTCTTCTATGACAAGATATTCACTTACTTCTGCATTGACGAAAGGCGCCGTATACGTATTTTTCGGTGTGACTATGATGTCCATGCCGATAATCCCTTGGTCAAGAAGAGCTTCTTTCACCTTTTCAGATGGCCTTGGCGTAATTTTATCAATCATGGTGAAAGGGAAGGTGATCTTGCCTTCATCCTCGAGATAAGCAATAAAGCCTTCCTCCACATATCCCCTTTGGAACCATTCCTTTGCGATCGTTAAGACGGCAGCTTTGAGCTTGTCGCCATTATGTGAACAGTTATCCATACTGACGAAAGTCATCGGATATTGGCCTTTCAAATATCTGCGGTAGACAAGCGATGTTACAATGCTCATGGCATGGACCGGGTTATCCAATCCAGTTTCAAAATCTTTCTCAACCATGCCTATGAACTCTCCGGATGGATTCGTCAAGGTATAGCCTTTTTCCGTAATCGTAAAGCTGGCCATCTGCAGACTTGGATTTTCAAAAATCCCGACAAGTCGCTTAAATTCATCTTTCCTGTTAAAATCAGCTGCAATAGTGTCGACAATGCTGTTAATGACGGTCTTCTCAAAAGAGCCGTTTGCTTTCATGGTCACAAGCAGGGTCAGGTTATCATACGGCTTATTTAATCGGTCGATCATTTCAAAATCATACGTTTTCACTGCGATAATTCCGGTCTCGGCTTGTCCTTTGTTTAACAGTTTTTGATGAGCATTGGCAACAAAGCCCCTAAAAATATTTCCGGCACCAAAGTGGACCCACTGCGGCTTTTCTATCGTATTTTTGGCAACCTGGTTAAAATCAAATTGCGGAAGTTCGACTCCGATTTCTTTCCATGCTTCAGCTTCATTTACTATACTGCTTCTCTTTAACTGTAGCACTTAGCTCTCTTCCTTTCTCTTTTTCCAGGCTGTCCCAAACACCCAGCATGTACATGATTCCAAGCGCTCTGTCATACAGCCCATAACCAGGTCTGCAGTGTTTCTCTTCGCCCCAAAGGTGACGACCGTGGTCCGGACGAACATAACCTGTAAATCCATTTTCATGGTACGCTTTGATGACTTCAGCGACATCGACGCTTCCATCCTGCCCGCGGTGAGAGACTTCAATAAAATCGCCATTTTCAAACACTTTCACATTTCGGATATGTGCAAAGTGAATTCGATCATGGAATTCGCGAATCATGGCAGGTAAATCGTTCTCTGTATTAGATCCCAATGAGCCTGTGCAGAAGGTTAACCCATTGTATGGACTATCTACAAGATTAAGGAATCTTCTGATATAATCTCGATTGCGAATAATACGCGGCAATCCGAAAATCGGCCAAGCTGGATCATCCGGGTGGATCGCCATTTTCACATCATATTCTTCACATACAGGGATCACTCGTTCTAGGAAGTATTTCAAGTTGTCGAAAAGAATGTCTTCTGTCACACGCTCATAGGCTTTAAACAAGTCATCCAGCTTGGCTAAACGCTCCGGTTCCCAGCCAGGCAAGGTAAAATTACCGGCACCCTCGAGGATTTTTTTAACCATATCTTTTGGATCATCGGTAATCGCAGCTTTTTCATAAAACAGGGCATTGGAACCGTCAGGTAACTCCTTATATAGATCCGTTCTTGTCCAGTCAAAAACCGGCATAAAATTATAGCAAATCACTTTAACTCCGACTTTAGAAAGCTTTTTAATGGTATCGATATAAATATCGATATACTTATCCCTGGTAGGCAATCCGATTTTGATATCATCATGAATGTTTACGCTTTCTACTACAGCCGGGCTGAATCCTTTACTCCGAATTTGGTCCGCAACTTCTTGAATTCTTTCCATTTCCCATTCTTCCCCTGCAACCTTATCATGCAGAGACCAAACGGCTCCCATTACACCCGGAATTTGCCGAATATGGTCAAGTGTAATCGAGTCGTTCCCTTCACCATACCATCTCCATGTCATTTGCATCGATATCCACTCCTTCTAATTTTATCGTGAAAAATCTAAATGAACCTTTCTTACTGCATTTGGATTTGTTTCAATTAATTGGATCGCTTCTTTCACTTGCTCGAAAGGAAACGTATGCGTTACAAAGCTATTTATATCTATTTTTCTATTATTAAAAAGATCGATTACTTCTGGAAACTGATTCGTTTGCAATCTGGATCCACTGACTGTCAGTTCTTTTTTTGTAATCTCCAGCTGCGGAATCCCTGACTTTTCTTCACTAAATCCTAATACAACAATTCTTCCAGCAACCGATGCAAGTTGGACAGCTTGTTCGAATGTTTTTGTTGTACATACGGCATCGATGACAACATTCGCTCCCATTCCCTCGGTTAATTCATTTACTTTTTGAAAAATATCTTCTTTCAACGGATTGATCGTAAAATCGGCACCAAGGCTTTGGGCATAGGACAGCTTTTCTTCACTTAAATCTGAAATAATACATGTTGCCCCTCTATACTTTGCAACCTGCAAGGCACAAATCCCAATCGGGCCGGCGCCCATGATAAACACAACATCTCCCTGCCTGACATCCCCCCGCCAATTGGCTTGTGCCCCAATTGTAAAGGGTTCCACTAAAACCGATTCTTTCCAATCTAATGTTGGGTCAACTTTGTGAGCCATTTTTTCAGGGACAACTACATACTCCTGATAACCACCATCAATGTGGACTCCAAAAACCTTTAAATTTTGACAGACATTTTGCCGTCCAGATCGGCACGCATAGCATTCTCCACAAGTGAGAATCGGTTCGATGACAACATGATCATCTACCTTAAGGGAGGTAACGTCTTCACCAGTCTTTACTACTTGGCCAGTGACTTCATGTCCGATTACTCGCGGATAGGTAGCGACTGGTGAGGTTCCATGATAGATATGGACATCTGAACCACAGATACCAGCCATCTTCACTTGAATCAGAACCTCATTTTCATGCTGAATCTGTGGCATTTCTTTTTCAATTATTTCAAGATGCCCTGGTTTAACCACTTGTATCGCTTTCATTAATTCATACTCCTCAATACCCTTTTTCTTTTAAATACTAGTATACAAGGATAGAGATAAAAATTGAGTATACTAGTATACAAGATAGGGCATAAAATTTGATTCATTTGGAATAGCTTGATAATACTATATTTGTATACTAGCATACAAGTTATCTAACACGCTATTACATCGCTTTCTCTGTCAACTCAGCCTTATATTTTTTAGTAATAGGTTTAACAAACTTAATTACTGACAACGAAGCAAAAACCGCTAACCCTCCGGCTAATAAAAATGCGGCGGTGTAGGTGCCGGATTTCTCCACAAGGAAACCAGTTAATGTAGGACCAATGATTCCAGCGGTATTAGCCAAAAAGTGCATGAATCCTCCAACAGATCCCACGTTCTTTTGGTCGACAACGTCTTGGACGATCGCCCAATAAATCGCACCTGTCAAATATAAGAAGAAAACTGATAATGCTACTAAACTTACAGCAGCCACTGTGGTAGTAACAAGACCGGCAATCCCAATACAAACTGCAGATGTAAACAGACAAGATACCAATACTACTTTACGAGCAAATAATGCTTTTCCTACTTTTTTATACACAAAATCAGAAACCATACCGCCTGAAGCTAAACCAATGAAACCCAACACCCAAGGAATAACGGTTACGACACTCATTTCTTTAATACTTAGGCCGCGTGCATCGGTTAAGTAACTTGGGAACCAAGTTAAGAAGAAAAATAGAATATAGTTATACGCAAAGAACGCAAAAGCAGTAAATAACACCGTTTTTTGTTTTAAATAGTAAGTCAAAGGTATTTTTTCACCTGACTGATTTTGACCTGGCTTTGCAGAGCCATTATTTTCGTTACTTTCCCCAGCAGGTTTATCTTTAATAAAAATCCACCAGCATGCTGCCCAAACTATTCCAATAATCATAATGAGGACGAAAGAGATTTTCCAGCCATAATTCAAGGCAATTATCCCAACGATAGGACCGGCGATCGCTCCCCCTAGTGGTGTACCGCTATTAGCAAGCCCAATCGCAGTGGCCCGTTTATCTGAAGGGAACCAGTTGTTTATCATTTTATTGATAGTTGCCGATAACGGGCCTTCGCCCATTCCAAAAAGTACCCGAATAACAATCAAGCTGGCAAGGCTGAATACTAGCGCAATCGCACCGCTGAATAGAGACCAAACAACCATGGCTACGAACAAAGTAAGTTTTGCCCCGTATTTATCAGACGCCATTCCGCCAATAAAGTTGAAAATGGCATACCCAACAGAGAAGCTACTAAAGACGATTCCCAATTGTGTCGGTGATAAATGTAAATCTTCGGTAATAAAAGGTGCCGCTATAGAGAGAGCAGATCTGTCTAGGTAGTTCACCACGCCTGCCAAGAAAAGCATTACTAATACAACAGTTTTTCCTTTTGAAAACATACTTTAACCCCCTTATTATGTTTTTGGCTCAAATGCAACCGTTTACTTTTAATTATAAAAAAATATTAATTTTGTATATTTTAGTTTATCACTCCTTTTAATTATTAAATGTAAGCCCATTCAAAAGGTCTACATAGAGATATTAACACATCCATATACTAGTATACTAGTATCTTTTGAATTTTATTTTTGCCTTTTTTTGATATAAGCACTTTAACGGAAAATTAACAGTCAAATGCTAACCAAAATAAATTCTTACTCAACAATCCCAAGCTTTATAACAGGATGTCTGATGTATACAACATGCAATTGGCCTCATTGGTTTAGGACCTGGTAGTGAAGCAGACGCAGGCGTGAAGAGAAAGTATAAACAAAAAGAGATTAATAGAATTTAAAAAGGGATTCAAACGATTGGGTTTGAATCCCTGCCAGCTTGCTTATTTTCGGTCATCGTTTATTTACGTAGGTGCCATCCTGTATTTACAATGGTTTTACAACTGTAAAAAACCGCCTCTATTTATGGTACGGTTCACCGCACCATTTATACCTGCGGTTAATTAGGAATTATCCAACAACAAAGCAATATACAATTCCATCCAGTAGTACAATCTAAAACTCTTAGTCTAACAAAATACACATTAATTAAATAGAAGAAAAACTTACTTATTTTTTAATAATTTCAGATATTTATTTATATTGTTTATATTCGCAATATTGTGATAAGTTAAAACGATATACAGGCTCCCTGTGTAAGCAAACTGAGAGATGAATAAATAAAAGTTTAACCTTTATAGGTTAACAAGGAGGAATGTATAAAATGAAAAAAAGGGCATTAGCACTAACCGTATTAATCATACTCTCCCTTATTACTGTTACAGTCGTTGGAGCAAAGTCGTTATATGTAACAAAACCAGTGCCAAAAGGGGAAAGACATTCCATTTCAGAAATTGTCCATCCTAGTAGTAAATGGGAAAAGGTAGCTGCCGGAAGCGGATTTATGGAGGGCATTAATTTCGACCGTAGCGGAAATATTTGGATGGTTAGTCCGCCTACAGGCGAAATTATTAAGGTCGAAGACAATAAGCTTTCAATCATAGAAAAATATGCAGGGCTCCTCCCTGTAGGGGCAAAGTTTCACAAGGATGGACGCCTTTTTATCACGGATGTTACTGGAACACTCTATGCCTATGACCCTACTACTGGAGATCGCACGACCATTGTTGATTCTTACAATGGCAGCCCTTTAAAAGGACTAAATGACCTCGTGTTTGACCAAGATGGAGGACTTTACTTCACAGAGCCAATGGGTTCAAGTGCAACGAAACCAACAGGACGTGTCTTCTACTTGCCTCCGAATAGTAAAGAACCAGTACTCTTTCAAGAAGGGATTGCTTATCCAAATGGGATTGCGGTTTCAGCAGACGGTCAACGTATTTATATCTCTGAGTTCGCAACAAACCGAATTATCTCTGTACCTTCAAAGAATGCTAAAGACGCGCGTGAAACGCCGTTTGTCTTCGGCCAATTTGAAGGCGGAATCGGTCCAGATGGTTTAGCCGTCGATACGGAGGGCAATCTTTATGTAGCCCATTTCCAGGCTGGTGAAATTGTCGTACTTGATGCAAGTGGATTTAAATACGGTACCATTCGCCTGCCTAAGGATGAGGGGACTTTTACCACCAATCTGACTTTTCATAATGGATACCTTTATGTAACAGAGTCATCGAAAAATGAAGTCTGGCGTATTGAGGTCAAAAAGGAAGGTTTGCAGCCTTACGGATTACAATAGAACTAACAATGATAGAGGTTTTTATGGATAATTTATAGACAAAAAATAATAGTTTCTCCCTTCTACAAAAATCTCTCGGGTTTTCTAGGGCTGCCACAAAACATTATTGTGACAGCCCCTTTTTTTGTTGTATCAAGAAAAGAAACGTAATCAAGCACTATAATTGGGTGTTAGAAGTGATAGAATTCTATGCAAATAATTTGAAATGTAAAACTGCCTCTATTTATGGTAAGGTTCCCCCCGATTAATCCGAAACGCTCTATATATCTGCTCAACGAGTATGAGCCTCATCAATTGGTGGGGGAAGGTCATCCGCGAAAAAGAAAGCTGCTCATTCGATCTTTTTATGACTTCCTCACTTAAGCCCAATGACCCGCCGATCACAAAGGCAATCTTACTTTTTCCATAGGTAGCTAGCTTGTCTAGTGAATCAGCAAGTTCCTCGGATGAGCTTAATTTTCCCTGAATCGCTAAGGCAATTACATATGTATCCTGGCTAATCTTTGCTAAAATTCTTTCGCCTTCTTTTTGCTTTACTTGCACCATTTCCAACTCACTTAATATTTCAGGTGCTTTTTCATCGGCAACTTCAATGACATCAACTTTTGCATAGGCAGTCAGTCGTTTTAAATACTCCTCAATACCCTGTTTTAAATATTTCTCTTTCAATTTACCAACCGTAACAATCGAGATATTCACAATCCACAACCCTTTTCAACTTGATTACAAACAGCTTACAAACAAGATATCCACAGAGGTTATCCACATATTCACAATTTTTATCCACATCTTGTATGGAATCATTTGTTCGCCACCATATATACAGCTTGTTTTTCACAATATTCACAGCCTGTTGATGACTTATCCACAGGTATTTGTGATAATACTGGATATGTTTGATATTGGTCCACAATATCATCTAAGGCAATCTCCACATGTTCCTCACAGCTATAAATCATTTTTCACTTCAACCTTTCTTACACTTCATAATTAATTTTATTGTTTACTGTAAAACGTCCTGACATACGAACTGCCTCAATAACTAATACATCATAACACAAATAAAAACAGGAAAGTGAACGGTTCACTGTCCTGTTATGCCCACGCTTTTATTGAGTTGTTTCTGCTGCTAATCTTAATGTCGTTTTCTTCAACTTACCTTCACGGTAATATTTAATCTCCAATTGCTCGCCAATTTTCTTTTTCTGGTACAAATGTTTCCGAAGATCGATGACGTCGTTAATTTTTTGCCCATCCATCTCTACGATGACATCCAACTCTTGCAAGCCTGCTTGAGCGGCTGGCGAATTGGGTACGACTTGTCGTAAGGCTACACCATAATTGATTGATCGAGGCAATTTCAACGCTTCTTCTTGATAGTAGGCTGGAATTTCAGAGACTGATTTTAAATCCACTCCCATATATGGACGTTTAACCGTTCCAAACTTTTCAAGATCATCGATAATTGGCCGGGCCGAATTGATTGGGATGGATAATCCAATTCCTTCAACTGCATTTTGCGCAATTTTCATGGAGTTAATTCCGATTAGCTGGCCGGTAATATTAATTAAGGCCCCGCCGCTGTTTCCAGGATTAATGGCCGCATCGGTTTGCAGTACTTCTGCATTCCAGTCGATTAATCCATCCTGATTAATATCAACCGGAATCGTCCGCTTAAGTCCAGAGATAATTCCTTGTGTGACCGACCCTGAAAAGGTTGCGCCAAGCGGGTTCCCGATCGCGATAACGGGTTCACCCATTTTTAAACTATCGGAATCACCAAATTCAGCAACCTTTTTTATCTTGTCCGCATCGATCTCGAGGACAGCCAAATCAGTCCAGACATCACTGCCGAGCAGCTTAGCAGGGATCTTTGTCCCGTCGATCAAACTTACTTCCAGCTTTGTCGCCCCTTCAACCACATGATGGTTTGTGACAACGAAAGCTTTACCTCCAGCCTTTTTATAGACAACTCCAGAGCCAGTTCCAGCGGCTTCTTCCTCTGAATTGGCTTGATCATCTGACCAAAAGCTGGTGGACTGGATATTATTGATTCCGACAACCGCATCAGCTGCTTTTTCAACAGCCTTCGTTGTATTTGTGTTCACATCATAGGCAACCTGTTTTTGGATGATATTCTGATCATTATTATTGTTATTAGTTGATTCTACTGCATTGTTTTCATTTGTATCAATTTGGTAGGGGAGGAACCCACGATTGGATAAGGCTGGAATAGCAATGATTACTAAAATTGCCCCAAGGATCGCACCAACTACGCTGGCTAGGAAAACTCCACCCCTGTTTCCTTTCTGTTCCCTGAAGCGGTTTTGTGAATGATCATCATAATAACCCACTTTACATCATTCCTCACTTTCCGAAAAGATTGCTACCGTTTATTTTGGCTTATAATTACAATTATACTCGTTCATCTCTAAATTACTAAATAATTACCTTGTATTAATAAAAACTTACGACTTTGTTCATAGTTTTTTCATAAATAATGGACTGTTGATTTGCGCTCCAGGCGCTTCGCCTTCCGCTCCAATCAACTGAGTGTGTAAAATCAACATTTAGCTTTAAACAAAGCCTAACAAATAAAAAAAGAATGAAGTGCCTATAAAAAGGCTCTTCATTCTTTTAAAATATCTAGACAGCCGTTAAGGCTGTCGGTGTTTTCGGGTCTGTATCGTAAAGGCCAAATTGTTCGCCAACAATCAGCCCACGCTCCTGAAGGGTCTGTGTTACCGCCATTTTTGCTAAGTCCTTCATGTTATTATCCATGCTTAAATGAGCAAGATAAATTCGCTTGGTTTGATCGCCAACCACATCACTCATCGCAAAGGCTGCGTCCTCATTAGAAACGTGGCCCACATCACTTAAAATTCTTCGTTTAATATTCCATGGGTATCTGCCCATCCGAAGCATTTGAACATCATGGTTGGATTCAAAAATATACACATCTGCATTGGAGATGGTCCCCTTCATCCTGTCACTGACATAGCCTGTATCCGTGATTAAGACAAGTTTTTTTCCTCCATGATGAAAAACATAAAACATGGGTTCTGCAGCATCATGTGATACCCCGAATGATTCAATATCAACAGCACCAAAGCTCTTCACTGTTTCCATATTGAAAACAAACTTTTGCTCCGTTGGAATCGCGCCGACCGAGTGTTCCATCGCCCGCCAAGTTTTTTCATTCGCGTATACAGGCAACTGATATTTACGGGCGAGAACTCCAATTCCTTTAATATGGTCACTGTGTTCATGCGTGACAAATATTCCGGAAAGTTTACTAATATCACGGTCAATTTGCCCAAACAGTGCCTCCATTTGCTTACCGCTAAACCCAGCATCAACTAGAAACGAATGTTCATCAGACTCCACATAAAGGGCGTTCCCTGTACTCCCGCTTGCAAGAATGCTATAACTTAAAGACATGCTATTTCACTCCAATTTACTATTTTCATCGCTGTTAAATTGAATAATCTGCCCTTCAAATGCGTTCACAAACAGGCTCTCCTTACCATCGACCTCAAAGCGCCAAGTTGGTGCTAATACTTGTGAAGCAGCCAACTGGATGAGTGTGGAGTAGCCAAGCTCTACCCTGGTAATTTTACTCTTCGACTTCAACATCCCTTTCTGGTGCAAGGTTTCAATCGCCTTTAACGGCTTAAGAATTTCTTCTTTTGCTGTTAAAGTTTCCATTTCCTCCAGGAAGGTCTGTTCATAAGATACAATTTGATCAGCTTCATTCACTTTAAATGTGATCATCCCATTAATATTCTTAAACAACGGGAAATTCTCCGATCGTTGATAGTAGGTGATCGTTTGATCTTTGTTACTTTTCTCTCCAAATTGATAATCTTCTCCAAAAAGCACATTATCCGTTAAAAAGGTAGAAAGCTCTGCCGGTTCAAACTTATTAGTTAACTGGAGTGGTTTCTCTAATTTGGCATGGAGAGAGGTTGTCCCGATTCCGCTTAGAATAACAGTCTGTCCCTTAAGTTTTTTAATATCTTCTTGATTAAACATCTTAGGCTTTGCACTGAGGTATTGAGCCTTAATAGGATCCTTGGGAAGGTCCACAAATTTGATTTCATCCGCTTTCAGTTTTTCTTCAAACGAGGCCTCAGTAATCACCTCATATTTATTGGCATCACGGACTTTCATGAATTGAAATAAGAGATAAACATCTAAAATTAAGAACGTTATAATAAAAATTGTTTTAATCTTACTCCAATCCATGCTGCAATCCTCCTAGGTCTTCCATCGTAATCTGTCCCCATGTTTTATCATAGCGATAGAACCAGGCGGGTTCTAAAAGGATTAGCTTATTCTCGTCTGAATCCCTTTCCATCCGATAGCCCAAGATCATTTCTTCAAGAAGACTTGGCTTAAAGTTCTTTTTGTTTTGTAAAAATTTCAGTGCATCATGCCCCGATGGGCGTGTGACCTTTTTCATTTCCGTTGTAAGGGGAAGCTCCAAAGAAATATTTGGCCGAATATATTGATTGATTTCATCTCGGCCCCAAACCTCACTAATTTCAGCAATCCCGTTTCCGTTAAAGACAGGATAGCCTTCGATGCTGTATAAACGAAAGGTTACGGAGTGATTAAGTTCATTTTTATCAACATAGCGATAAGGGTCTGTCCAGCCGCCATGTTCATTCACAAAGTCAATACTCCGTTTGACTAAATCATAAGAGCTATTAACAAAATTCTCTTCTACGGTTGGATTGACATAGCGAAGGACGTTACTTTCGAAATTCAACGTCATTTTACTAGAATCGTTCGTATATTCCTCCCCTGAAGGGACGAAGCTTTTTTGCACAAAACTAGGGTCGTTGAAAAGTGCTTCTTTAAATTCCTCAGAATCAAGATTAACAGGCAAATATTTATAGGTTGTCATTTCTGTTTCATTTTCTGGAAGAAAAATCGTCCGCCATTCAGAAGCTTCATAGGCGAAATGACGTGGGAACTGCGCTGCATTTTTATAAATATTACGATTAAATTCACTTAAATGAGCAGAAGAAATATGACTTATATATACTTGCTGATGTTCAGTGGAAACAAAATAAACAATCCCATTTTCCTTTTCTGAATTCTCAACATTGACAATGATTCGATTGAAGGTGAAAGAAGGTATTTTTTTACCCTCAATATTTAAGACACTGCGATATAACTCAATCGGGACTTCTCCTGGAAATATAATTTCCGCATTGCCGCTGCCATGGATTAATTCCTTAATGTTTTTCACTTCGTTTGTATATTTTTTTACATCAAAAAAGGCCCAACTGCTTAATTGTTTAAGAACCTTTTCGATCTCTTCTGTGTTATTGGTTCCATAATGCTGACCCTTAACGTGAAAAAACACCTGGTCAGGCCTGACGATCTTTTGGACCTCTTGTTTTTCACTTAAGGTGACTTCAGCTACCGTTTTACTCTTTTCCATCGTTTCGTAATTAGGCTGGTAGGTCCAAAGATTCCATGTTAAAAGAATACTAACCAGAACTAAAAAGGTTAAAATTCCTGATTTAATATTTTCGTATCTCATGACCATTCATCCTCTTCAGAACGTTCATATGGGAGTGAAAAGGAAATCTTTGTTCCTTTCCCTTCCTCACTTGTTGCCCAGATTGCCCCACCATGAGCATTAACCATTTCCTTTGCAATCGCCAGACCTAGGCCCGTACCGCCTAGTTTCCGAGTTCTCGCTTTATCGACACGATAAAAACGATCAAAAATCTTTCCAATATTCTCTTTCGGAATCCCCATGCCTTGGTCTGTTACGCTGACAATAATTTTATCGTCCATCTCTTTAATCGAAAATGTAACGTTTCCGCCTTCAGGTGAATACTTTAAGGCATTTGAAATAATATTGTATAAGACCTGTGTCATTTTATCTTCATCAATTTCAACAAATATCACATGATTCGGGAGTTTTCTTTTAAAGGTGACGTTTTGTTCCTTCGACATTTCAAACCTGTCAATGATGCGGTGGAAGAAGTCGACAAAGTTTACCCATTCGATTTTCAGCCTGTAATCCGTACTATCCATTTTTGAAAGCTGGAGCAAGTCATTGACCAAGCGAATCATTCTTTCTGTTTCGGTCCGCGTCACTTCTAAAAATTCCGGAGCAATCTCCTCATCCCGCCAGGCACCATCTGCAAGAGCTTCTAAATAACTCCTCATTGTCGTTAGCGGTGTCCTAAGTTCATGGGATACATTGGCGACAAACTCTCTTCGTTCGGCGTCAATTTTTTCTTGATCCGTGATATCATGCAAAACCGCAATTAATCCATTGACAAAGCCCGTCTCTTTTTGAATCACAGAGAAATTGGCACGCAGGAAATAACGCTCGGTTTTTGTACTGTAATCTAAAATGATCGAATCCTTTTCCTCCAATAAGTCTTCGAAGGAATTGGTATCATCTAAATCTAATAACGAGACAATTGGCTGGGTCAGCACTGTTTCACGTGAAACATTCAGCATTTCTGCCGCTGGTTCATTGATTAAAATAACCCGGCCTTTCCTGTCGGTAGCAATGACACCATCCGTCATATAGGACAAAACAGATGACAGCTTCCGACGTTCCCCTTCGGTCATGGCCTGTGCTTCCTGGAGCTTTTTCGTTAAATTATTAAACGTAACGGCCAGTGTCCCGATTTCATCATTGCCATATACTTTTACTTTCCGTGAAAAATTACCCTTGGTCATCGCTAAGGCCTGCTTCTTCATATCAGCAATCGGTCTTGTGATGGTTTGGGCTAATAATATCCCTAATATAGCTGTAATCGATAAGGCAATCGCTGTCCCTGTAGCAAAAATCCCATTAATAGTTTTCATTTGTTCAAAGACATTTTCTATTTTTGCGACAAGGTAGATCGCACCAATTACTTTTTTACCAGACATAATTGGAGTAGAGAGGACCCAAATCCGATGACCTGTTTGGGGGTCGATTAATATTGCGCTTTGATCCTCTTCTAAAACCATTGATTGTTTGATTCGAAGCTCTGTTGTCCTTTGTCCAACCACCCCTTGGTTACTGGGATGTGAGGTACCAAGAATTTTAAGGGATCTGTTTTCAATCACCCGAACTTCCGAAATATCACCTGCATCAAAGTCTCTGAGGATTTTTTTGATATCCTCTTCGAGTGTTGGATCTTCAGGCGTTCTCTCTTTCTCCATTTCCTCAACCAGATTGTAGGCAAGCAAATCAACACGTTGCTTTATCGAAGTCTGGAAGTTTGTCCGTAATGTTTCTTCAAGCTGTTTGACAAAATAAACGCCGATAATTTGCATGGCTACTAAAATAAGGAGGACATAGATGATAACGAATTTTACGTTTATAGAGCGAAAGAAACCAACCTTTCTCATTCATCTTACTCCTGTTCAGGATTCCGCAAATAGTATCCAACTCCGCGGCGAGTGACAATCCACGTTGGATGACTCGGGCTGTCCTCAATTTTTTCCCGCAATCTTCTAACCGTTACATCAACGGTCCGCACGTCTCCGTAGTAATCGTAACCCCAAACCGTTTGCAGGAGGTGTTCCCTTGTCATCACTTGACCGATATGTTTAGCCAAATAGTAAAGCAATTCAAATTCACGGTGTGTAAGCTCGATTGTCTCACCGCGTTTTGAAACAACATAAGCATCAGGGTGGATAATAAGTGAACCAATCTCAATTTCATTGGTTTCGTTCTCTGCATCTGGCTGCGTCAGAATTTGCTGGTGACGGCGCAAGTTAGCTTTTACGCGCGCAATCAATTCTCTTGTACTAAACGGTTTGGTTACATAATCATCCGCACCGAGTTCAAGACCTAAGACTTTGTCAATTTCAGAGTCTTTGGCAGTCAACATAATAATCGGCATTTCATACTTCTTGCGGACTTCACGGCAAACTTCCATCCCGTCTCGTAATGGAAGCATAATATCTAAGAGGATTAAGTCAGGTTCAATTTCATCAACCAACTGGAGTGCTTCGTTTCCGTCATAAGCACAATAGACAACGTAACCTTCTTTTTTTAAGTTAAACTGTAAGATATCAGCAATTGGCTTTTCATCATCAACTACAAGAATTTTCTTTTCCATACCATATCTCCTTATCATTTAGTCGATCTAATCTATTTAACAAATGCTCTAGAAGTCATAACTATACTAGATTACTGTATCATGTTATTGGCATAAATTCACCTATAAGTACTATTTGGAAAGATCTGGGTCGTGGAGCCAGACAATTCTCTAAGAATAAAGAAAAGCCTCTAGTGCCAACTAGAGACTTACCTTTTATCTTAAATAGGAAAGTGGATTTACTAGGCTGCCATTCTTATACACTTCAAAATGCAAGTGTACACCTGTTGCATCTCCAGTAGCTCCCATTACACCTATACTAGTACCCTTTGAAACCGTCTGGCCTACCCTAACTTTGAGCGACGACATGTGTCCATATAGGGTACGGTAACCATTTTGATGGTCTATGACAATTTTATTCCCATAACCGCCGCCCCAGCCAGCAGAAACAACGACGCCATTATCGGCTGCCTTTATTGTTCTGTTGCTTGGTCTGGCAATATCAATACCTTTGTGCATTCTGCCCCATCTAGGCCCTTGTTTACTGGATACATACCCACCTACAGTCGGCCAGGCAAAGTTTCCTTCCCCACGAGACGGAATGACTTTTGTTCCTTTGATAACAATCTGATTCACAGGCTGTTCAAGGACTGTCGCATTTGACTCCACTTTCTGCACTGCTACACCATTTTTTTCAGTAATTTTATAGGTAACAGACCGTGAGCCACTTTTACCCTCTTGTTTTACCTTATTCTCACCTTTTAGCAAGGAAGAGTCTTCAACAACTGTATTTTTAAATGGAATTTCTTCCTTTTTATTTACTTCTTTATCAATAATCACTTCGATAAATGGTTTTGGAACGGTAATATTAATTTTTTCGCCAATCTTTAAGAGCGTATCCCCTTTTAGTCCGGGATTCACTGCTAAGATCTCCGCCAGTGTCAAGTCGTGGTCTTGTGCAATCATTTCGAGCACATCGCCTTCTTTAATCACATATTTCTGTTCTTCTAATGTACCTTTTTGTAAAAAGGCAACTGCTTCTTCAGCTGACATCATTTTTTGTGGAACAATATTTTCTACTGAAAAGGAAACATTTTTTGATAATCGAACGTCTAATAGACGAGACTCATTTTCTTTTAATGCTGGTAATGTCGAATTGACGGAAGCTTTTCTGGCCTTAAGTTCGGTTAATTGATCCTCCGGCACGTATTGTTGGATTAGCTTCTTCATAACTTCTTCAGCTGTATTTTGATTATCTACGTAAACAACGGGCTTACCATCAATAATAATCGCAGAGGCCTCTGTTTGAAGTTGGAATATACTCTTAATAGTTCGGACTGTTTCTTGCTTGTTTGCAGCAGAAGGAAATACTTGATATGGAATGTTTTGCACCTGTTGATCGATTTTGTTACTGTCATCGACTTTTGCAGCAATTATTTTATTTACAACAGCCTTATCTGCAATATTTCCAATATATGTACCATCCAGATATACGTCATAATCCTTGGTTGATTTTGATGTATCTGCAAAAGCAACCGGTCCGTTACTAAATGCAATCAGCGATGAAGCGATTGTAGTAGCAATCGTTATCTTAAGAAATAACTTTTTTGTTTTTGATACCTTATTGAAAAGCAGCATTTTTCCTCCCTAAACCACGGTAAAACCCTCTTAATCTAGTGTTTACCCACAAAAGAATTCCCCAGTATTTTAGACCTTCTATACTTTAACATAATTTTTTGTAAATAGATTAATAGTCTTTATACTGTAACAAAAATGTATAATTACTGACATTCACCTACATTTACGTGAAATATTCTAATTAGATTTCCGTGTTTTTCTTTTTAAAAAGCAGGGGAAAGTCCCTATTAAATAAGGGTTTTTCTAGTTCTGAAGGAGGAGGATATAATTATTACAATAATCGACAAAAACTCATGGTTCTTTTGTAAAAAAGAGGTGGTTTTATTACACTGGGATTACAATTTCAATTTTTAACTAAAAAAAGAAGCCTGCAAATGCAAGCTTCTCTTTTTATGGCTCAGGACGGAATCGAACCGCCGACACAAGGATTTTCAGTCCTTTGCTCTACCGACTGAGCTACTGAGCCACTTATATGGCGGTCTGGACGGGACTCGAACCCGCGACCTCCTGCGTGACAGGCAGGCATTCTAACCAACTGAACTACCAGACCAATATTTAATTGATTGTCAGCAAGGAAACCGTCCTTGCCAGCCTCTTACTGACAATCAAAAGCCATGACCCCTACGGGACTCGAACCCGTGTTACCTCCGTGAAAGGGAGGTGTCTTAACCGCTTGACCAAGGGGCCATATATTGAAAGTTATTTTGCAAAAGCAAAAAACTTTGGTGAGCCATGAAGGACTCGAACCTTCGACCCTCTGATTAAAAGTCAGATGCTCTACCAACTGAGCTAATGGCTCGTACTAAAAATAATTCTCTAATCATTAACTTCGTTTCAAAAACTTTGTCGTATTGTGACGACGCTTTTTATAATAGCACGGACTATCTATTCAACGCAATACTTTTTTTAAAAAAACTTTTTAAAAGATTTGAAGCCCTCTAATTAGAGGGCTCCATTAGTTAAGTAACAATTAAATTTGTCTCCATGGGCTGCGGACTACATTTGTTTGATTTCGATCTGGTCCAACAGAGAACGTAGTTAACGGAATTCCTGTAAGCTGTGTTACACGTTCCACGTAATGACGTGCATTTTCAGGTAATTCATCTAAAGTTTTAACTCCAGTAATATCCTCACTCCAGCCAGGTAATTCTTCATAGACAGGTTCGCACTGTGATAAAACCTTTAGGCTAGCAGGATATTCTGTAATCAATTCATCTTTATAACGATATGCAGTACAAATCTTCAATGTCTCAATACCCGATAGTACATCAATCGAGTTGAGGGACAGGTCGGTTAAGCCACTTACACGGCGAGCATGGCGAACTACCACACTGTCAAACCAGCCAATTCGACGAGGACGCCCAGTTGTTGTGCCATATTCACGACCAACTTCGCGGATGCGATCGCCGATTTCATCATTTAGTTCAGTAGGGAAAGGTCCATCACCAACTCGAGAAGTGTATGCCTTACACACTCCAACCACATGAGTGATTTTAGATGGTCCGACACCAGATCCAATCGTCACTCCGCCGGCTACTGGGTTAGATGAGGTCACGAATGGGTATGTACCTTGGTCAATATCAAGCATGACACCCTGTGCGCCTTCAAAAAGAACCCGTTTGCCTTCATCTAAGGCATCATTCAATACAACTGATGTATCACAAACATATTGTTTAATTTGCTGACCATATTCATAATACTCTTCTAAGATTTCTTCCTTCGTAAATCCTGTAGTCTCATAAATACGTTCGAACAAACGATTTTTCTCTTGTAAATTACGATCAAGCTTTTCTTCAAATACATCGTGTTCGAGCAGGTCAGCGATTCTAATCCCCACGCGAGCTGCCTTATCCATATAGGCAGGTCCAATCCCTTTTTTAGTCGTTCCAATTTTATTAGCGCCCTTACTTTCCTCTTCCACTGCATCTAGTTTTAAATGATATGGAAGGATGACATGGGCACGGTTACTGATACGAAGATTATCGGTTGTAACGCCCTTTTCATGTAAGTAGGCAAGTTCGGTTACAAGTGCCTTTGGATCAACAACCATACCATTACCAATTACACAAATTTTTTCCTTATAAAATATTCCTGATGGAATTAGATGTAATTTGTATGTTTCTCCACTGAACTTAATGGTATGGCCTGCATTATTTCCTCCCTGGTAACGGGCAATTGCCTCGGCATTTTCTGAAAGGAAATCGGTAATTTTACCCTTTCCTTCATCTCCCCATTGCGTCCCAACCACTACTACTGATGACATATAAGGCACCTCCAAATTAAATACGATTTTCTATTTTCCATACACAAGTTTACCAACTTTCATGGCTAAAAGCAAACAAAACACGAACGTTTTATATAAGGGTATATTATTATGTTCGTAAAATATTAATTTAGGAATCTATCAATATCGCATCCTGCAGATTTGGATATTTCTCAAATAAAATAGAATTATAGTTTCGTAAAATAATAAAAGGATGTGAAATATGATTATTAAACATCGGCAAGAGCAATCGGAAATAATAATTTTAAGATCATTAAATGTTCGAATGAGTTTATCAGATAAGGAAATAACTAACTATTTAAGTCTTAAAAAAGGATACGAAGGGGAGCAAAAGAGTGATGTCTGGTTAGAAGGGCTTTCCGAGGATTGGCTTATTATCCATGATTTATTACTTGAGTATAACAATTCTAAATTTCAAATTGATACCTTACTTATTTTGCAGGACACCATTTACCCCATTATCTAAGCCTCCACGACCAATATTCGCTATTAATCTACACACAAAAAAGGCTAGCCAAAAAAACTTGGCTAGCCTTAATCTATGCACCCGGCGGATCATTATACCGTGTCTCGAGGTTGACGAACTTATTATATTCCTTAACAAAGGCTAACGACACTGTTCCGGTCGGGCCGTTACGCTGCTTGGCAATAATAATCTCGATAATATTCTTATTCTCTGATTCTTTATCATAGTAGTCATCACGATACAAGAACGCCACGATATCGGCATCCTGCTCAATACTTCCGGATTCACGGATATCGGACATCATCGGGCGTTTATCTTGACGCTGCTCGACACCACGGGAGAGCTGAGAAAGAGCAATAACAGGAACCTTCAATTCACGTGCTAATTGCTTTAGGGAACGTGAAATCTCAGAAACTTCCTGCTGACGGTTTTCACCAGATCGTCCGCTTCCTAAGATCAGCTGCAAGTAATCAATTAATATCATGCCTAAACCATGCTCCTGCTGGAGACGGCGGCATTTGGAACGGATGTCACTGATTCGGACCCCTGGAGTATCATCGATAAAAATCCCTGAACTCGACAGGCTGCCCATCGCCATCGTCAGCTTACCCCAGTCTTCATCCGTCAGGGAACCTGTACGAAGCCTTTGCGCATCGATATTCCCCTCAGAACAAAGCATACGCATAACCAGCTGTTCGGCACCCATCTCCAGACTAAAAATCGCGACATTTTCATTCGTTTTCGTCGCCACATTGGCTGCAATATTCAAGGCAAATGCTGTTTTACCCACGGAAGGACGGGCGCCAACAATAATTAAGTCATTACGCTGGAATCCTGCTGTCATTCGGTCCAGTTCCGCAAATCCTGTTGAAATACCCGTAATGTCCCCAACACGGTTATGCATTTCCTCAATATTGTCATACGTACGCACAAGTACATCCTTGATATTATGGAAAGCACCGGCATTCTTTCGCTGCGCCACTTCCATAATACTTTTCTCCGCTTCACTTAAGAGAGCTTCCACTTCATCTTCGCGGGAATATCCATCCGAAGCAATGCTTGTTGCGGTACGAATTAATCTTCTAAGTAATGACTTTTCTTCTACTATTCTTGCATAATACTCAATATTTGCTGCTGTCGGAACAGAGGCAGCCAATTCCCCTAAATAACTAACCCCGCCTGTATCTTCAATCAGTTTGGCAGCTGAAAGCTCCTCAGTTACCGTAACTAAGTCAACTGCTTTCCCTTGATCATTTAGACTAAGCATGACATTAAATATTTTTTGGTGGGAAGCACGATAAAAATCCTCAGGAATTAATATTTCTGAAGCTAAAATCAAAGAGGCAGGTTCTAAAAAAATCGCCCCTAACACAGCCTGCTCGGCCTCTATATTTTGCGGCGGCATCCTGTCCGCATATAAGTCATTCATCTATCAAAAACCTCCTATCATGAAGAGGATGATTTATATAAAAATAGCATAAGCTCAGCAATTATCAAAGTTCTAAACTATCATATCCTATCCAAAAAAGAAAAAAGTGACCAGTTAAGACCGATCACAAGGCGTTGATTACATTTTATATTCTATCATGTTCCGCAGCGATTTCGCACTGGGAAAATTTTTATTTTACTTCGGTAACAGAAACGGTTAACGTTGCGACGACTTCATGATGGAGCTTCACCGGAACCTTTGTGTGGCCAAGCGTACGAATCGCATCCGCTAATTCCATTTTGCGTTTATCGATTTTAATACCATGTTTCTTTTGTAATTCTTCAGCAATCTGCTTCGTGGTAATCGAGCCAAATAAGCGGCCGCCTTCACCAGCTTTAGCAGTTAATTCCACCGTAATTTGATCCAATACCTCTTTTAATTTTTGTGCTTCCGCTAATTCTTCAGCTGCTTCTTTTTCTTCCTTCTTCTTAAGTGCATCCAGCGTACTGATATTCGCGTTATTGGCTTCCTTTGCTAAACCTTGTTTAATTAAAAAGTTATGGGCATAACCATCAGCTACATTCTTGACTTCGCCCTTTTTCCCTTTACCTTTCACGTCTTTTAAGAAAATTACTTTCATTCTTTTTTCACTCCTTCAAAATATTCATCAATTGCTAGCTTTAATTTACTTTCTGTTTCTGCGATCGATAAGCCACTCAGCTGTGTGGCGGCGTTAGTCAGGTGCCCTCCGCCTTTTAAGGCTTCCATAATTACTTGGACATTGATGTTTCCGAGTGACCTTGCACTGATGCCAATGACCCCTTCGCTGCGCTCGGAGATAACAAAGGAAGCAAGCACTCCGTCCATTGTTAACAATGTATCCGCTGCTTGGGCAATAATCACTTGGTCATTAAAGTCATTTGCAGTTCCTTTTGCAATGGCAATCCCATCGCGGTAAAAGGTAACAGACTCAATTAACTTGGCGCGTTTGATATATGTATCAACATCTTCTTTTAAAAACTTTTGAACGAGGATCGTATCAGCTCCATGTGCTCTTAGATAGGAGGCAGCATCAAACGTTCTTGAGCCTGTTCGTAACGTAAAACTTTTTGTATCGACGATGATTCCTGCTAACAGGGCGGTCGCTTCAATCATTTCAATTTTACCCCGTTTTGGCTGATATTCAAGAAACTCAGTCACAAGTTCTGATGTCGATGAAGCATAAGGTTCCATGTAAACAAGTAAAGGATTAGCAATAAAATCCTCACCGCGGCGATGATGGTCAATCACAACGACATGATCAATTTTATTAAGAAGCCGTTCTTCCATGACCATGGAAGGTTTATGGGTATCGACGACGACGAGCAGGGTTTTATCAGAAGCGATTTCAAGCGCCTCTTCTGGACCAATGAAATGTGAAAATAATTGCTCTTGATTGCGGATTTCCGACATGAGCCGTTTGACACCATTATCGATTTCCTGCATGTTAACAACGATATAAGCATCTTTCTGATTCATTTGGGCTACTTTATAAATGCCAATGCTAGCGCCAATCGAATCCATATCCGGATGTTTATGGCCCATGATGATCACTTTATCACTTGCCATAATTAAATCCCTTAAGGCATGCGAAATGACCCGCGCTCTAACTCTGGTTCTCTTTTCGATTGGATTCGTTTTACCGCCATAGAATTTCACCTTGCCACTTGCCAATTTAATGGCCACTTGATCGCCGCCTCTGCCTAAGGCTAAGTCCAAGCTGGATTGGGCTAAAACTCCCAATTCTGGCAGGGAAGAGACGCCTGTTCCGACGCCAATACTTAAGGTAAACGAGACGTTTTGTTTGGAAGTCATTTCTCTTACTTCATCTAGAATCGTAAATTTACCTTTTTCCAACTTCTGAAGTATTCCTTCACTAAACACAGCCATAAATCGTTCAGATGAAATTCTTTTTAAAAAGATCCCATTATCCTGCGCCCATTTATTCAGGATTGACGTCACCAAATTATTGATGCTGCCACGCATCTGGTCATCCATCCCTTGAGTAAGATCATCATAATTGTCTAAAAAGATGATCGAAATGACAGTTCGGTCATTTTGATACATTTTTTCGATTTCCTTTTGTTCCGTCACATCGAAAAAGTATAAAAGCCGTTCTTCCCGTTTATGAATCACACGGAATTTTCGTTCATGGAGCGTAATGATTTCTGTTTCTACTTCCTGTTTAATTAACGGAATCAGCGTATCTGCGACATCATAAAGTGATCTTCCGACCAAGGTATCCTCATCGAAACAAGAGGCAAGAAATGGATTGGTCCATTCGATATAATACTCATCATTAATAAGCATAATCCCGATGGGCATTTCCATCAATGCTTCTTCGCCCACTCTTTTAACCCGGTAAGAAAGGGTCGCGATATACTCTTCCATTTCTTTTCTTTGGCGGCGGTCCACAACAAACATATAGTAGAGCGGGAAGAGCATGATAAACAGCCCGGCTGCACTAATGGTCCAATTATAGAAAGACAGGGCAATGATCAATACCACTGTAACGCCTATTAACCCATAAAAAGGGTAACGAATCGACCGCTTTTCTAAAAATGCAGGCAATATTTTCAGCTCCTAGTCGTGAATCTTACTCTTTCATTTCAAATCGCTTTCGAAAATCAAAGCCTAAATCAGTAATGCCTAATAACATTATTATATAACGGACTATCGGAATCATGAAAGTAAGAATTACAACTAACACAGCAAGTCCCTTTGCAACTGACTTTTGGTGGAAAATAAAAAATAAAAGAGCCAGACCCTGAAGCATGATAAATGTCTCTAATATGTACCTGGCGTTAATTAAAACAGAATATAAGTAAGTTCCCTCATGCGGATGAAAGAGCAGCATTATCCCCAAGGCAATTAAATAATACCATAAAAGGCTTTTAGGCAGGACAAGATTGCGAAAACTGCCCCATGGCTGTACGTTCACCCCAAACCTCTTTGCAATTGGAAAGCAAATCCATTGAGTAATAAAAGAGGAAAGGATGGAAGCGAAAATCAGTGCACCTGGTGCAAGCGTTACGATTTGCTTAAGCATTAAGGCATTTTGCTTTTTTAAGAGTTCAACTTGGTCTTCTCTTCCCATTGCTTTAAGCATTGCCTCAGAGCTTTTAACTGATTCATTTAACGCTGCAGTAAGTTCATGGATAATATCGATTTTCATAAAAGCAACCATGACGACATATGAAATCACAAGGCCAGCCATAAATGTAAGGGAACTAGCAATTAATATGAACGTCCGGCTCTTGCCCTTTTGGAGCAGATAGCCAATAACAGCACCTACCGAACCATAAATCAACATTAAGCCAACTCCCATTAAAGAGCCTGCAATAAATGCAATAAATATGGCTGCTACTAAAAAGGCGGCAATCAGTTTCAGATTATTTTTAACAGAAAACATGATAAATGGCAGCGGCAGTACCAGGTTTAGGATTGATCCAACGACAGGCACATAAATCGTTATTAATAATAGCGCAGCAAAGGCCGCCAAAAGAACAGCACCCTCTGTAAGCTTGCGTACATCTTTCACTACTTCACCCCTAATTTTACAAAGCTATTCTTTAATTTTAGCGATATAAGGTGTTCTATTCAACTCTAGAGTATAACAAAAAGGCAGCAGGGATAACCCTAACTGCCTTTTTACTTATCTATTTTTATTCACCTGCAACAAATGGAAGTAATGCCATTTGACGTGAACGTTTGATTGCAACTGTTAATTTACGTTGGTATTTAGCGCTAGTACCAGTTACACGACGTGGTAAAATCTTTCCACGCTCAGAGATAAATTTCTTAAGTAAATCCACATCTTTATAATCGATGCGAGAGATACCGTTTGCTGTGAAATAACATACTTTACGGCGTTTTGCGCGACCGCCTTTACGTCCTCCTGCCATGAAAATTCCCTCCTTTATCAATTTTAGTTTATCGTTCATTTAAGGTTGTTTAGAATGGAAGGTCGTCATCGGAAATATCAATTTGACCATTACCTGCAAACGGATCCTCGTCCATTCTTTGGAAACCTTTATTCGTGTTTTGGTTTTGACGTTGTTGATTCTGATTGCCGCCGCCATAAGGATTCCCTTGAGGTTCCCTTGGTGGAGCACCGAATTGATTGTTGTCGTTTCTACCATTGCCGCCTGAAGAACCCCTAGGTTCAAGAAATTGAACATTATCTGCTACAATCTCAGTAAAATACTGACGTTTTCCATCCTGCTCGTAAGTACGAACTTGAATTCGACCATCAACACCTGCCAAGCTGCCCTTTTTCAAGAAGTTGGCAACATTTTCAGCAGCCTTACGCCAAACTACACAGTTAAGAAAGTCTGCTTCACGTTCCCCTTGGGGATTTGAAAATTGACGATTTACTGCAAGAGTAAATGTAGCAACCGCAATGCCATTTGGTGTATATTTCAGTTCAGGGTCTTTGGTTAAACGGCCAACAAGAACAACACGATTTATCATCAGAATCAACTCCTTTTTTTTCAGAAAATGTTTCACATGAAACATTTTCAAATCTATTATTAAGCTTCTTCTCTAATTACTAGATGGCGAATGATATCTTCGCTGATTTTTGCAAGACGAGAAAATTCTTGTACTGCAGCAGCTGAAGATGTTGTTTTAGTGATTTCGTAGTATCCGTCGCGGAAATCGTTGATTTCATATGCTAAACGACGCTTACCCCAATCCTTTGTTTCAGCAGTTTCCGCACCGTTATCAAGAAGAATTGTATTAAAACGCTCTACAAGAGCCTTTTTAGCTTCATCTTCAATATTTGGGCGGATGATGTACATGATTTCGTACTTATTCATCACAGTCACCTCCTTTTGGTCTAAACGGCCCATTTGGGCAAGGAGCAATTATTCATTACTCACAAGTTAAAATTATAGCATAGTTATTTAACAAAAGCAATCTCATTCACAGGATTGAGATAATTTCCAATTGTTTCAGTTTAAATTGCCTGTTGATTTCCACTCCAGGCGCTTCGCTTTCCGCGGGCGGTCCGGGGAGCCTCCTCGGCGCTTAAGCGCCTGCGGGGTCTCCCCTGTCCCGTCCTCCCGCAGGAGTCTCGCGCCTTCCGCTCCAATCAACAACAATGAGGTTTAACACAATTAAAAAAAGCTCTACAAATTCTGCAGAGCTTGAAATATTATACGTTGAAACGGAAATGGATGACGTCGCCGTCTTTTACTTCATATTCTTTACCTTCTAAACGGACCTTGCCCGCTTCTTTTGCTGCGGTATGACTGCCAGCGGCTAATAAATCTTCATAAGAAACGGTTTCGGCGCGAATAAAGCCGCGTTCAAAATCAGAGTGAATAACTCCTGCACATTGCGGTGCCTTCATTCCTTTTCTGAAGGTCCAGGCCCGAACTTCTTGAACACCTGCTGTGAAATAGGTCGCTAAGCCAAGCAAGTGATAGGCCGCACGGATTAATTGGTCAAGGCCGGATTCTTCAATGCCTAACTCCGATAGGAACATTTGCTTTTCTTCACCTTCGAGTTCAGCAATTTCCTCTTCAATCTTTGCACAAATCACGATCACTTCTGCATTATCTGCAGCAGCAAATTCGCGGACCTTTTGAACATATTCATTGTCAGAAGGATCGGCAATATCATCTTCACTCACGTTGGCTACATAAAGAACAGGCTTGATTGTTAACAGATGCAGTCCTTTAACAAGTTTCATTTGTTCTTCCGTAAAATCAACGGTACGAGCTGGTTTCTCTGCTTCAAACGCATCACGAAGCATGGAGAGGACTTCGAATTCAGCCGCTGCTTCCTTATCTTTTTGCTTAGCCAATTTTTCAACACGGTTAATCCGCTTTTCAACCGATTCCATGTCAGCAAGAATTAACTCCAAGTTAATGACTTCAATATCATCGATTGGATCGACTTTACCAGATACATGGGTAATGTTATCGTCTGCAAAACAGCGGACTACTTGGCAAATCGCATCCACTTGGCGAATATGTGAGAGGAACTTATTTCCGAGTCCTTCACCTTTACTTGCACCTTTAACAATCCCGGCAATATCGGTAAATTCAAAAGCGGTGGGAACCGTCTTTTTTGGTTGAACAAGTTCAGTTAATTTTTGCAGACGGGCGTCAGGTACTTCAACGATTCCGACGTTCGGGTCAATCGTACAGAAAGGGTAATTGGCCGATTCTGCCCCTGCCTGGGTAATTGCGTTAAATAAAGTAGACTTACCAACGTTCGGCAAACCTACGATACCAGCTGTTAATGCCATTTATTTCACTCCTCAAAAAAATAAGATCTATTTTAAATAAAATTAGTTCTGATAATAAAAAGACAAGTCTTTCACAATTATAGGCATTTCAATGTAAAAAGACAAGAATGATTAATGGTAACAACAATTAAAGAAAGCAGGTACGAAGATTTGGTTTTATGCCAATAAATGCTAAATAAAGATAAAAGGAGATCGAAATTTCAAACTAATTCCACCTCTTTCTACAAATTTTCCTATATTATTTAGTAAATATGGTAAAATTTAACACAAACTTTACTTGGTAGTTTTACTAGAATAATAGATTAATAGATATATGGAGAAGGAGTAATGAAAAAAACAAACACACAACAAGTACCTAAAAAGTCAGATGGACCCTGGATTTCAGGAAGTATTGTAAAAAAAGCCTTACTTCCGAGTTTTTGTTTTGCAGTGCTGTCTACCGTTGCTTTTGAGGAAACAATTTTTGCAGAAAAAACAAGTTCTACACAAATCAGTAGTAATAGTGTTCAGACTACCAAGTATGTAAATGTAACCAGCGGCACATTAAATTTGCGGAAAAGTACTTCGATGAGTTCAGCTATCGTCACAACTCTATCAAAAGGGATGACTGTAACCGTCTATTCTGAAACAAAGGGATGGGCCAAGGTAAGCGTGAACGGTAAAAATGGCTATGTCAGCTCGGGCTTTCTTTCATCCAAAAGTCCGACCAATATCCCCTCATCATCGACGACAACCGCCAAAACTAAATACGTAAATGTAAAAAGTGGCACGTTAAATATGCGGAATGGTACTTCAACAAGTGCATCGATTATTGTAAAACTTGCAAAAGGGACGGCGGTAATGGTTTATTCTGAAGCGAGTGGCTGGGCGAAAATTAAGGTTTATGGAAAAACGGGCTATGTAAGTTCTGCTTTTCTATCTGGTACGAGCCCAAGCAAAAATTCTAATACGAGTACATCAGCCTCTACCCCTGTGAAAACCACAAAAAAGGTTGTAAATTTTGGTGCTAGCTCTACCTTGAACCTAAGGAAAGGTCCATCAACCAGTTCAACAGTTCTTGAAAAATTAAAAAATGGAACTGAAGTAGCGGTCTATTCCGAGTCAAAGGGCTGGGCTAAAGTAAAATTCAATGGGAAAGAGGGGTATGTAAGTTCTGGATATCTTTCTACTACGAAAGTAAGTTCTACTCCTGTGAACGAAATACCGGATAAACAAACGACCATAAACAAATATGTAAATATCAACCTAGGCTCCACTCTAAATATGCGCAAAAGTGCCTCATTGAATGCATCCATTTTGATTAAATTAGCTCGTGGGGTGAAAGTCATCGTTCATTCTGAAGCAAAGGGCTGGGCTAAAATAGAAGCATATGGGCAAACGGGATATGTCCAAGCTCACTATTTATCTGAAAAAACTCCCCCTGTTGGATCGGATGCTGCGAACAATAATCATTCGGAACCGAGTAAAGAAACTACGAAGACAAAATATGTTGATGTTATTTATGGTTCCAGCTTAAATATGCGTTCTAGTGCTGCTGGGAGCGCCTCTATCGTAACAAAGTTATCAAGAGGAACCCTTGTCACCATTCTTTCCGAAGGAAATGGTTGGGCTAAAGTAGCGGCCAATGGGAAAACGGGATATGTCAGCACGCAATACTTATCACTAACTCCGCCCTTTAATCCCAATACCACTAGTGGAACCATTGATAAGGTTATTGAAAGCTATGACATTCCCTTATCTGATTTGGTACAAAAGCAGATGGCAGTTAAACCACAAACAGACAAGTCATATGATACGTACATCAGAGCTGATGGCTTAACATTAACTAGTGAAACAAGCGGGACAGTCAATGGATCGGGTTGGAATGTAAGAGGTGGTGCTGGTCCTGCCTATTGGGTAGTCGGCCAAGTGAAGAAGCAGGATACTCTACAAATTCTTGGTAAACTAAAGGGGACAGATGGGTATGATTGGTACCAAGTAAAATTTAATAAAACCTGGGTTAATGCGAGTCCGGAAGATGTTACCTATTATGTGGATCCTAATAATTTTCAAAAGAATACGGATCGATTCCCTGCAATTTCTTAAACTGTCAGTGACAGCCAATATAAGTGGTAAAGAGGTTAATGAAAGAATTCTGTCTGGAAAAGGTAGTTTGCAAGGATTAGCATCCACCTTTATTAAGGCTGGAAATACATATGGAATAAATGAACTTTACTTAATATCCCATGCTTTATTAGAAACAAATAAAGGTAAATCACAACTGGCTCAAGGCGTCCAAATTAATGGAAAAACTGTTTATAATATGTTCGGAATTGGTGCTTATGATCAAACTGCGGTCACCAGTGGGGCCCAATTTGCTTATAATGCTGGTTGGTTTACTCCTGAGAAGGCTATTCTCGGCGGTGCTCAATTTATTTCCAACGGATATATTAACGCAGGGCAGGATACACTCTATAAAATGAGATGGAATCCAGGTTCAACAGTAACAAGCGGTCGTGCAACACATCATTATGCGTCAGATATCGGCTGGGCTGCCAAGCAAGTCCACCAAATATACAATTTATATAATTTAATAGATTCTTATAAACTAGTACTAGAGATCCCGAAATATAAATAAGTCTAGTTATGAGAAAGGGGGCCGCTCTGCAGCCCCCTTTTCTCATATAAATTAATGGACCTTTTCAATATTCACGAGACAATCATATAAGGTGCTCCCAAGACCATTATCAGATGCACCGCTCGAGGTCAGGTGATTAACAGACCCACCAAACTGCATCCAAATTCCTTCATCGATATTAATGGTGTTCGGATGGGCAGCCGCTGCTATCGAAATATAGCCCTTTACTTCCCCGCGGTCATTCCAGACCCTTACAAAATCATCCTTTTGCAAACCGAGAACATCAGCAATATTTTGGGCAACCTCTACCTTCACTTTTGGTGTCACTGGGTAAAGGTGATAGTTCTGCGAGTGATTGGAGCGCATCGGATGAATGGTCAGCAGACTGTATGGATATTTTTCAGCAAGCTTCGGATTTTCCCATTTAGACTCTGCGGGTACAGCTAAGGTTAACCGTCCATCGCTGCCGTTACGTTGACCTAACTGTGCCGTGAATTCAAACTTTCCGGATGGTGTTTTAAACTTTCGGTCCTGCCATGGGATGGCGAGTACCGGCAATTCTAATGTATGCTTATCCATTAAAGTTTCTAGAGATGCACCCTTTTCTTCTAATGCTTGAAAAGCCATTCTTAGGAATTGCTGTCTTGTAAAATCAAATTCCTCACCAAAGCCAAGTCTTTTCGCTAATTCAGTCCAGATCCATAAATCCGGTTTGGCTTCACCCGGTGCTTCTACAATCTTAGGGCCATAATTCACATAATGATGATACATCGAAGAATAATAAATATCCTCTTCCTCAAAGGCAGTTGTAGTCGGTAACACATAATCGGCAAGCTGTGCGGTGTCCGTCATAAATTGCTCAATCACTACCAGCGTCGCTACGGAAGAGAAGGCTTTTTCAACCACTTGGGTGTCAGGCACCTGGGTCAAGGGATTCCCACACGTCACTACAATCATCTGAATTTCTGGGTCTATTGCCTTTAACACTTCTTCTGCCTGCTTCATAATTGAAAATTGGCGCAGCTTTTGTTTGCGAGTTGGCAGGGTCAACTCTTCAAACACGAAGCTCTGCCCAACTTGAAGGTTGGCATAATTGGCGCCGCCGCCCGCAATGCCAATATTCCCGCTGCATGCAACAAGGGCATCAATGAAGCGAATCGTATTGCCGCCATTTTTATAGCGTTGTAAGCCAAGCCCCATAAAGGTAGAAGTTGGTTTGTCCGCATAAACATGAGCTAATTTAGTGATCACTTCACGAGGGACTTCCGTCATTTCACTAATTTTTTCGATCGAGATGCTGTTAAGGAGCTGTTCAACCTCATCAAAGCCAGCGGTAAATTGCTCAATAAAGCTGCGGTCTTCTACTCCTAAACGGAGCATTTCCTTGATAATTCCCGCCGCTAATAGTCCGTCCATCCCAGGTTTAATCGATATATAGTCATCGGCAATTTTCGCCGTTGCATTAAAGATAGGGTCAATAACCACTAGTTTCGCGCCACGTTTTTTCGCTTCTAAAAGCTTTTCGTAAAAGTGCATATTTGTCCGGGCGACATTTCGTCCCCAGACAATAATATTTTTGCTGTTGTAAAGATCATCTGGTTTGTGGCTGTAAGCATCGCCAAAATCCCACTTTTGTGCTTCTATTCCTGCTCCCCAGCAGAGCGAGCCGTAAAGCTCGGTCACACCGCCATAGCAATTAAAGAAACGCTGGTCGAGGTTTTTCAATAAGCCATTATTCGCGTAGTCATGGCTGTGTAAAACAGCGGTAGAACCGTACTGTTCTTTTATTTGTTTTAATTTATCAGCAATCTCATTGAGTGCCTGTTCCCAGGAAATTTGCACAAATTGACCGTTTATCTTTTTTAATGGATGCAACAACCGTTGCGAGGAGTTTGTCCTTGTTTCGAGCATCCGTCCCCGACCGCAAATTTTCCCTTGTGTGATTGGATGGGAGGGATCTCCTTCTACTTTAGTGACCCGGTCATTTTCGACTGTTACATTAAAACCGCAGCTATCCCAGCAATTTAACGGACATGCTGCCTGATGTATTTGTGCCAATTTCCTCACCCCCTATGTGCAAAATTCTATTTCTACTTTTCTAATAAGAATAATATAATTTGGCAAAAAAAAGAAGCATAAGACTACTCCTCATGCTTCACCAAAATTTTCTTCATTTTCCTTGAAAATTCTCTCCTTGGTATGAGGACACTGTGACCACAGCCCTCACATTTGATCCGAACGTCCATCCCCATGCGGATCACCTTCCAACGATTTGTTCCACAGGGATGCTGTTTCTTCATCTCGACAACATCATTTAAGGCAAATTCTTTTTCTTCCATTGCAAAATCTCCCCTTATTTAGGTTGTTCAGACCCATACATGACCACTCTTGGATTTGGAGCTTTAATGCCATTCTCGTCTAATTGAAGCTTGATATCCCTGCGAATATTTCGAGAAACGGCCGCTTGCTTCATTGGCTGTGTTTCTGCGACAACCCGTAATACAACCTCGGTTGCACCCATTGTTTGAATTCCTAATAGCTCAGGGGCTTTAACTAACTCTTCATATTGGGCAGGCATAAACTGAATGGTATCCTCAATTACCTTTTCCGCCTTCGCTATGTCCTCACCATAGGCGATGGCAATATCAACAACGGCGATACTATTATTTATAGAGAAATTGGTTACTTCGATGATACTGCCATTTGGTAAAATATGCAGTTCCCCGGTCCAGCTTTTAATTTTTGTGGTTCTTAGTCCTATAGTTTCGACATTACCTTCATATTGTCCTATGCGAACATGATCACCGACTGAAAATTGATCCTCAAAAATAATAAAAAAGCCAGAAATAATATCCTTCACTAAACTTTGTGCACCAAAACCGACGGCTAAACCAACAACCCCAGCCCCAGCAATCAGTGCTTTTACATCAATTCCTAACACAGAAAGGATCATCATAAAGGCGATAAAATAAACCACATAAGAAAGGACATTATCCAGGAGCCTTGAGAGCGTTTCTTCACGCCGATCTGATGTATTAAGCGGAGAGAGGTTTCTAATTTTAAAAATGTTATGGATCATCAATTTTCCAATTCGAATCAAGATATTGGTAATGATTAAAATCGCAAGGATTTTTAGAAGGGCTTCCCCCATATTTAACCATGTATCTTCATTTTGAAATTTATCGATTAATTTTTGCATTCCCTTTTGTGTGAGACTCATTCAGACACCATCCTCTAATAACTTCATATTCCACATCTATTTTAGCAATTATTCTGCGCAGTTAATAGCATAATGAATTTTCCTTTTTCTCCCCAGTCCATGTATAGATTTACTGAAAATTCCGTATACTAATAAGACTTAAGGGTGAGGGAGTGACTTAATGAATCTGAAGACCAGTTTTTTTGACAGGAGGGCTAAGATGCGAATCAGCCACGATGATTTGCATGCGGCTGAAAATCTAGCTGAAGAGTTACTTGCTATGATTCCCAGTCTGACAAACCGCTCAATTGTCTTTGTATGTATTGGTACCGACCGCTCCACAGGGGATTCATTAGGACCACTTGTTGGGACACTGCTGGAAGAAAAGGGCATGAGGTCGTTTTATGTGTACGGAACATTAGATGAACCGATTCATGCTGTCAATCTTTCTGAAAAGCTAAAGGAAATCCATGCAAAACATGATGACCCCTATATTATTGGGATTGATGCTTGTTTGGGCAGGACTAAAAATGTCGGAGTCATTCAATTAGGAAATGGTCCTGTCAAACCAGGAGCCGGAGTAAACAAAGAACTTCCAGAGGTCGGAGATATACATATCACCGGCATCGTCAATGTCAGCGGGTTTATGGAGTTTTTTGTTTTACAAAACACCCGCTTAAATCTTGTCATGAGAATGGCAAAAACGATTGCCAATGGGATCCATCAAGCAAGCCTGTTATACCCTAAACAAACCTGGACGGAATTAAACTTAAATTGGCTCGAAGAAGAGAAAACAAATTAAAAGAGCAAACGGTGTTATATCCGATTGCTCTTTTATTTCCATTGATTATAAATAGTGATGATAATTATAAAGAATGGTTACGATCAGTCCCGTTACGACAATGCCAGGCAGCAGATTGGCTACTTTAATTTTCACCATTCCGGTTAAATTTAGGCCAATCGCCAAAATCATGATCCCACCCGTGGACGTCATTTCAACAATAAACTGATCCATTAATGCTTGGGGAACAAACCGGTCAATCTGGGTAGCAAACAGGGCGATCAACCCTTCATAAAGGACAACCGGAATCGCAGAAAAAATAACGCCTATCCCTAAAGTTGTCGTTAAGATTAACGCAGTAAATCCATCGATCAATGATTTGGTGTACAAAACAGCATGATCACCGCGGATGCCGCTATCAAGTGCACCAATAATCGCCATCGCCCCAATCACGAAGATGAGTGTAGCAGTGACAAACCCTTCTGAGATACTCCCTTTTCCATTGTTAGAGCCGACTTTCTGCTCAAGCCATATACCTAAGTCATTTAATTTATCCTCTAATTTGAGAGCCTCGCCGGCTACAGCTCCAACCACCAAACTAATAATAACAATGAGAAAGTTTTCACTCTTCAAGCCCATTTGCAGCCCTAAAACCATGACGGACAACCCGATGGCATACATGACTGTAACCTTCATTCCTTCTGGGATGCGATTTAACAACTTCCCAAGAAGCGTTCCAATGACTATTAACAGCCCATTTACAAGTGTTCCTAATAAAAACATCCTATTTCACCTTTTTCTTCGACCTTCGAAATATATACCTAATAAACTATCATATTTACCCAAAAAAATAAACCATCGAAAGGATGGTTATAAGGATTCATTTTGATCAAGCATTTCCAGAATTCGTTCAAGATCATCTTGTGAGAAAAATTCAATTTCAATTTTTCCTTTATTTTTATTCTGCTTAATGTTTACAGTGGTTCCAAACCGTTCACGAAGGGTGTGTTCACGTTCCTGGATAAACACATCCTTCTTCTGTTCTGGCTTTTTTGTTTCACGTGAAACATTTTCATTTAAGTGCTGAATCAGTTTTTCTAACTGACGGACACTGAGCGCTTCCTTGATGATCTTTTCCACCAATGCAGGAACTTTTGCCTTTTCCCTGAGTCCTAACAAGGCACGGCCATGTCCCATTGATATCTTAGCAGTGGATATTAACTCTTGAATGTTCGGAGGGAGGGAAAGCAGACGAACATGGTTCGCTACATGCGGCCGGCTTTTGCCTAATCGCTTCGCTACCTCTTCTTGGGTTAGCTTTAACTTTTCCATTAATGTTTGATACGCTAAACCCTCTTCGATGGGATTTAAATCTTCTCGCTGCAGATTTTCAAGAACGGCCAATTCCATCATTTGCTGCTCTGAAAGGTCGCGGACAACAGCTGGGACTGTTTCAAGCTTTGCTTCCCTTGCAGCCCGAAAACGCCGTTCACCGACAACAATTTCATACCCTCTAAGGCTTTTTCTAACGACGATTGGCTGTAAGATTCCATGTTCTAAAATAGAATCTTTTAATTCATCAATTGCCTCTTGTTGGAAGTTTTTCCGCGGCTGGTAAGGGTTGGGACGCAGTTCCTTAAGCTTGATTTCTTGAACTGTTTCTTCCTTGCCAACATCCGTAAAAATTGCGTTTAATCCCTTTCCTAAACCTTTAGCCATTTGAGACCACTTCCTTCGCTAAATCTAAATACACCTCAGCACCACGGGATTTCGAATCATAAGTAATGATTGGTTCCCCATGGCTTGGTGCTTCACTTAGGCGGACATTTCTTGGAATAATGGTTTTATACACTTTATCTTGAAAATACTTTTTTACTTCTTCAATTACTTGAAGGCCGAGATTGGTTCGAGCATCAAGCATCGTTAATAATACGCCTTCAATTTTCAAATCCTGGTTCAAATGCTTTTGAACAAGTCTGACTGTACTTAATAATTGGCTTAAGCCTTCTAACGCATAGTACTCACATTGAACAGGAATTAAGACAGCATCAGAGGCCGTTAACGCATTGATCGTCAATAAGCCTAACGATGGCGGACAGTCGATAATAATATAATCAAATTGTTCTTTGACTTCTCCAAGTGCACGTTTCAGACGAACTTCTCTTGAAATAGTCGGAACCAATTCAATTTCTGCCCCAGCCAGCTGAATTGTTGCTGGTATCACATACAAATTTTCCACCGATGTTTGTTTAATAACATCCTTTGCTTCTACATCATCTACTAAAACATCATATATGCATTGGTCAACTTCTGCCTTTTCAATACCAATCCCGCTTGTTGCGTTTCCCTGCGGGTCCGTGTCGACTAGCAGGACACGTTTCCCAATATATGCTAAGCAGGCCCCTAGGTTGACAGAGGTAGTCGTTTTACCGACTCCGCCTTTTTGATTCGCGATTGCAAGAACTTTGCCCACGATGTCACCTACCCTTTTATTCTCTCAAAGTTTTATTCTATGTTTCTATTAAATTTTATTAAAATACTAGTCATTTGGCTAATCTAAACTGAATTTATGATAGGAAAATTCCATTCCTTTATTTTAGCATGAAACAGAAAGGTTGTTGGATTTTTTCTAAAAATATTCCAAACTTCCAATTCGTTGATGTTCTTAATTTAGCGGTCAAGGGATGTATTTCATCAAACATTATAATAAAAAATTAAGTCAAAAAAAGAACCAAACTTGTGATTTCGTTTGGTTCTAGCATCTATTATTCTATTGATCTTACTTTTTCTTTGGTATGCGAATCGTAAATTGGTAGAATTCATCAAATTCTTCTTCTTCAGCATCGAGGTTAATCCCGCTGTCCGTTACCATTGTTAATGATTGACGAATGGTATTTACGGCGATTCTCATATCTTTACTGAAAGCCTTCCGTTTCGGCTTTGGCTTTTCGCTTTTTTGTTCAAGCAGTTTGACCACACGTTCCTCTGTCTGCTTGACATTAAAATTCTTATCAATAATTTCAGCCAATAGCACCACTTGTTTTTCTGGATCCTTGAGAGGGATCAGTGCACGAGCGTGGCGCTCTGTAATCATTTTATTTAACAATGCCTCTTGAATGGGCTGCGGTAATTTAAGAAGACGAAGCTTGTTAGCAACGGTTGACTGCCCTTTCCCAAGGCGTTGTGCTAATGCTTCTTGGGTTAAATTGTGCAATTCCAGCAATTTACCATACGCCATCGCTTCTTCAATCGGCGACAGCTCTTCCCGTTGTAAATTCTCAATTAAAGCAACAGAGGCCGTTTCAGTATCTGATAAATTTTTTATAATGGCTGGTGCTTCGGTCCAACCGAGCTTTTTCATCGCACGAAAACGGCGTTCCCCAGCAATAATTTCATATTGGTCAATGGAAAACTCTCTAACGACAATCGGTTGAATGATCCCATGAATGTGAATTGTTCGCGCTAATTCTTCAATTTTCTCTTCATCAAAAACCGTACGAGGCTGAAATCGGTTTGCAACAATATGGTCAATTGGAATCTTTTTTATTTCCTCGTTTTTTTCTACAATTAGCTCTTTTTCAAGCGCAACCTCTTGTTCTCCCTTATCGCCGAGGCCAAAAAAGCGTGTAAACGATTGCTTCATCCCCAACACCACCTTTACGAAACTCCCTATTACTTATTCTCTGAATACAGACATTCTTCCTGCCTAGAATAACATGTTTATTGAAAAATTGTTAGCACTCCAAATCCATTTTTATTACAATACACCACGCAAAGGAAGCGTGCTTTTCTTATTCAATCGGTGTCTTTCCCGGTGTCCCGGGCTTGCGCGGGTATTTCTTTGGCGTTTGTTTTTCCTTCTTAATGATTAAAATATTCCGCTCGCTTTCTTCCATTGGCAGTGTAAAGGTGTGCATATCTTCCAACCTTCCGCCAAGAGTGGTAATTGCCTTTTGACCCATCTCTAATTCATCTTTCGCATGGGCAGCCTTCATGGCAATAAAGTGTCCGCCTACTTTAACAAGCGGCAGGCAAAGTTCACTCAACACAGACATTCTTGCCACGGCCCTTGCCGTTACAACTTCAAAATTTTCGCGGAAATTTGGATTTACTCCAAAGGTTTCGGCGCGATCATGAATAAAATGAACATTTTCCAATTTTAATTCCTTCGCGAGATGATTTAAAAACGAAATGCGCTTGTTTAGCGAATCAACAATCGTCACTTCAATATGTGGGAAAACAATTTTTAGCGGAATACTAGGGAACCCCGCCCCCGCCCCCACATCACAAAGATGGAAAGGCTTTGTAAAATCAAAATAGAATGAAGCCGTAATCGAATCATAAAAATGCTTTAGATACACTTCAGCTTTATCGGTAATGGCGGTTAAATTCATTTTTTCATTCCACTCGACCAATGTCTCAAAGTACATTTCAAATTGGCCGAGCTGTTCACTTGAAAGGGAGATCCCTTTTTCCCTTAGGTTTGCTGCAAATTGTTCAATGATCATTCAATAATCTTCCTCACATAATTATTCATTTGAAACTCTAGCTATTTTGCCTTGTTCTAGGTACACAAGCAGGATCGAAACATCCGCTGGATTCACCCCTGAAATCCGGGATGCCTGAGCAATTGATAGCGGTTTGACTAGTTTTAGCTTCTGTCTGGCTTCTGTCGCAAGGCCTGACACCGTGTCATAATCAATATTCTCAGGAATTTTCTTATCTTCCATTTTCTTTAAGCGGTCAACCTGTTGTAGTGACTTGGTAATATAGCCCTCATATTTTAACTGGATTTCAACCTGTTCCTTCACATCTTCATCAAGGCTGACATCACTAGGAAAAATGGTTTCAAGCAGATCATAGTTCATCTCTGGTCTTTTTAATAAATCAGAAGCGCGGATTCCATCCTTTAATTCACTGCCGCCAATGCTTCGAATCAGCTCTTGAACCTCAGCAGTCGGTTTTAAGAACGTTGACTCTAAACGCTGCTTTTCAGCCTCAATTGCGTCTTTCTTTGCTAAAAATCGTGCGTATCGGTCGTCACGAATCAGTCCAATTTGATGGCCTATTTCAGTTAAGCGCAAATCAGCATTATCATGTCGTAACAGTAGGCGATACTCTGCTCTTGACGTTAACAATCGGTAGGGCTCATTTGTCCCTTTAGTGATCAAATCATCAATTAAAACTCCAATATACGCATCGGAACGACTTAAAATTAACTGGTCACGGCCAATCGCTTTTAGTCCTGCATTGATACCAGCCATGATTCCTTGTCCTGCTGCTTCTTCATAGCCGGATGTTCCATTAATTTGACCCGCTGTATACAGTCCTTCAACCACTTTAGTTTCCAGGGTTGGCCATAACTGTGTTGGCACAATCGCATCGTATTCAATCGCATATCCAGCTCTCATCATTTGCACATTTTCAAGTCCTGGAACGGTTTTAAGAATTTCCTGCTGTACATCTTCCGGTAAGCTCGTGGATAGACCCTGTACATAGACTTCCTTTGTGTGTCTTCCTTCAGGCTCAAGGAAAATCTGATGGCGCGGCTTATCATTAAAGCGGACGACCTTATCTTCAATCGATGGACAATACCTTGGTCCTGTTCCTTTAATCATTCCGGAATACATTGGAGAACGATGTAGATTGGCATCAATTAACTGATGGGTGCGTTCATTTGTATAGGTCAACCAGCATGGCAGTTGGTCCGTAATATATTTCGTTGTTTCATAGGAAAAGGATCGTGGAACTTCGTCGCCAGGCTGGATTTCTGTTTTACTATAATCAATCGTATTGCTATTAACACGCGGCGGGGTTCCAGTCTTAAAACGAACAAGGTCGAAACCAAGCTCCTCTAAATGTTCAGAAAGCTTAATCGATGGCTGCTGATTATTTGGACCACTTGAATATTTCAACTCACCAAGGATAATTTCCCCACGCAAATAGGTTCCCGTTGTAATGACGACCGTTTTTGAGCGGTAGACCGCCCCTGTCTTTGTGATAACCCCTTTAGAAACTCCTTCCTCAACAATCAGTTCCTCGACCATACCCTGCAGTAAGGTTAGATTAGGTTCTTCTTCTAGTGTTTTTTTCATTTCATGCTGGTAAGCAAATTTATCAGCCTGCGCTCTTAACGCGCGGACAGCTGGACCTTTTCCCGTGTTCAGCATTCTCATTTGGATATAGGTTTTATCAATATTTCGACCCATTTCCCCGCCCAGAGCATCTATTTCACGAACGACGATCCCCTTAGCTGGTCCGCCAACGGATGGGTTACATGGCATAAAGGCAACCATATCAAGATTGATGGTAATCATTAATGTTTTTGCGCCAAGTCTCGCAGCCGCAAGGCCCGCTTCACAGCCGGCATGGCCTGCTCCAACGACAATGACGTCATAATTTCCTGCTTCGTATTGCATGTTGTCACTCCTCTTTCTATTTCCCTAAGCAAAACTGTGAAAAAAGTTGGTCGATCAGGCTTTCGTGGACACTCTCACCGATGATTTCGCCAAGTAATTCCCACGTTCTTGTTAAATCTATTTGAACAATATCAATAGGGGTACCCATTTCGACCCCATCAATTGCTTCCTCGATTGTCTTTAAACTTTGGTGCAATAGTGCAATATGACGACTGTTTGAAACATAGGTCATATCGCCAGCATCAATCGAGCCTGCAAAGAATAACGAAGCAATCGCTTCCTCTAACTCATCGACGCCACGGTCCTCAAGGAGTGAAGTAGTGACAATCTTATGCTCTTTTGCTAACTCATTCACTTTCTCCAGGTCAATTTGCTGCGGCAAATCCGTTTTATTGACGATAACGATAACATCCATCCCTTTGACCACTTCAAAAAGCTGCTCATCTTCCATGCTTAACTTGTCAGCGTAATTTAAAACAAGCAAAATCAAATCCGCGTCTTGTAAAACTTGACGGGAACGCTCCACTCCAATTCGTTCGACAATATCCTCAGTTTCCCTAATTCCCGCCGTGTCCAACAGTCGCAATGGGACACCGCGAACATTCACGTATTCTTCAATTACATCCCTTGTGGTTCCAGGAATATCTGTCACAATCGCCTTGTTTTCGTGAACTAGACTGTTTAATAACGAGGATTTTCCTACATTCGGACGGCCAACAATCGCAGTAGACAGACCTTCTCGTAAAATTTTCCCCTGTTCCGACGTTTGCAATAGCTTTTTGATCTCTTCCCGAACAAAATGGGCCTTCTCTGCTAACATCTTATGAGTCATTTCTTCGACATCGTCATATTCTGGATAATCTATATTCACTTCCACATGGGCAAGGATTTCTAAAATCTCCTGCCGTAGTCGTCGAATTAATTTCGACAGGCGCCCTTCCATTTGTCCCAAGGCAACGTTCATCGCGCGGTCCGTTTTTGCCCTGATTAAATCCATTACCGCTTCCGCTTGGGATAAATCGATCCGTCCATTTAAAAACGCCCTTTTTGTAAACTCTCCCGGTTCCGCGAGTCTCGCTCCATTCGTTAACACCTGCTGAAGAACTCTATTCACAGAAACAATCCCGCCATGGCAGTTTATTTCAACAACATCCTCTTTTGTAAAAGTTTTTGGACCTTTCATGACAGACACCATAACTTCTTCAACCACTTGCCCCGTATTAGGGTCTATCAAGTGTCCATAGTGGATCGTATGGGTTGCTGCTTCAGTCAGCCTTTTCCCACCGATACTCCTAAATAGCTTGTCTGCTATCGGGAATGCTTCATCCCCACTCAAACGCACAATCGCAATCGCCCCCTCGCCCATCGGAGTCGATATTGCCGCAATCGTATCAGATTCCATTTCCTTCACCTCACATTAAAAAATCGGTTCATCTATATAAAAAAGATTTTTTCTCCAAAACAATAGAATACCACATCATTTTCTGTGGAAAAAGTAAACCCTCTTCCAAATAATTAATCCACAGTTCACTTCTATCTCATTATTATTTTAACTTATCCACATGTGAATAACAATAAAACGAAAAATGTGAAAAAATTCAATGTTATCAACAGGCTTACTTTTTTTAAATTCGACAAAAAAAGACACCCTATTATTCAATAGGATGCCTTTGTGATTTTGTTTTTAAGTTAAATCCTTATCTTTTTGATGCTGGAGTAATCACAATAAAGCGATGTGGCTCCGATCCATCAGAGAGTGTTTTGACGCGTTTATTATCAGATAATGCAGCATGAATCACTTTTCGCTCATAGGAAGGCATCGGTTCTAAGGTTACATCTTTTCCTGACTTAATCACCTTTTGGGCGAGACGATGTGCTAATTGAATAAGCGTTTCATTTCTTCTTTTTCGGTAATCCTCCGCGTCCAAGATCACAGTTAAATACTGATTCGAAAAACGATTTAGCACTAATTGCGTCAAATATTGAAGCGAATTTAATGTTTGACCTCTTTTGCCAATTAATAACGCAATCTTTTCACCAGTCATAATAAAATGAACATGTTTACCGTCGCGTTTGATCTCTATTTCTGCGGGCGCTCCCATCTGTTCACTTACTTGAGTTAGAAATTTCTTTGCTTCTTCAATGGGATCAATGATGACGGTTACCTTCACAATAGCGGGACGGGAACCAAAAATACCGAAAATCCCTTTTTTCCCTTGATCAATAATGTCAATATCTGTGCGGTCTTTGCTGGTTTGTAATTGAGCTAAAGCTGATTTTACTGCTTCTTCGACAGTTTGTCCTGTAGCAGTTACCTGTTTCACTTTTTTGCTCCTCCCGCATTACCGGATGCTTTTGCCATTTTCAAATCCGGTCCTTTAATAAAATAGGTCTGCACAATCATAAAAATATTTCCTACTACCCAGTACAACGAAAGCGCGGCAGGGAAACTAAAAGCAAAAACAACAATCATGATTGGCATCATCCAAAGCATCATCGCCATTTGTGGATTCTGAGCTTGTCCAGCCATCATAATTTTTTGCTGAATAAACGTGGTTATACCCGCCACTATCGGCAAAATATAGTAAGGATCTTTATCACCAAGGTCAAACCATAAGAAATTATCGTTGGCAATTTCCCTTGTTCGTGAGATGGCATGGTAGAAACCAATTAAGATTGGCATTTGTACGATTAATGGAAAACAGCCAGCCATTGGATTTACACCATGTTTTGAAAAAAGTGCCATGGTTTCCTGTTGCAGCTTTTGCTGTGTTTTTTGATCTTTAGAACTATATTTCTTTTTAAGTTCGGCCATTTCTGGCTGCAATGCCTGCATCGCTTTTGAACTTCTTGTCTGTTTGATCATTAGCGGCAAAATCGCAAGGCGGATCAGGATGGTTACGACAATAATCGATAACCCAAAACTGCCTCCGAGAATATGCGCCCCTTCTTTGATCAACCAGGATAAAGGATAGACAATGTACTCATTCCAAAAGCCTGAACTCTCCGATGTGATTGGCTTCTTAATTTCACTGCATCCTGTCAGGAACATAAATACAGAAAGTAAACCAATACCTAGTAATATTCGCTTTTTCAACCAAATTTTCCTCCTTACAATAAAGATAATGAACAATCTAGAATCAAATCTATGTACAATTTATTTTGGATGATTTCAAAGGTATTTTATCATTTCGGCAAAGGAATTGTCTTCAATATGATGCAAATATTCAACGAATTCCTTTGCAAATTATATCCTTAAAGTCACTTTTTCAAAACCTTTCCAACCTTAAGTACATGGGTCAAACTTTTTTTCACCTCAAAAAAATCCATTTCAGCTGCAGGTTTCCTGGCAATAATCACATAATCATTCCCTGGTGTTAGCTGTTCGTTCAGTTCAAAAATGGATTGTCTTACATACCTTTTAATTCTGTTCCTTGTCACCGCATTTCCAATCTTCTTACTAACTGACAGGCCAATGCGAAAATAGTCTTGTCCCTCTTTTTTTAATGAATAGATGACAAACTGCCTATTTGCAAATGAGTGGCCCTTTTGAAATGCCGCTTGAAATTCTTTATTTTTTTTAATACGCAGCTCTTTTTTCATAAAAACACCTTCAGTCGGATTAGAAAAAAGACCACTGACTTTGCAGTGGTCTATGCTGATAATACTTTTCTTCCCTTTAGACGACGACGGGCTAGAACCTTACGGCCATTAGCTGAGCTCATACGACTACGGAAGCCATGAACTTTACTGTGTTTACGGCTATTTGGTTGATATGTTCTTTTCATTATATGACACCTCCCTGAGGAATAGCTATCAAGTTTAAATGACAGTCTTACTTATTATAAAGACCTCACCATAAAATTGTCAACTACTCTTCACTATTGTTTCCATTTCCAAATTTTATTGAACATGAATTTGCTAATTTCCAGAAATTCTATATCTATAAGAAATGATCTGAACCATAAAAGCGGAATTGTTAATTTTAACTCCAAAAATTCATCCAGCCCTTTCCCCAGGAAGGTACGAATATCCTGTGGATAAATTTTCGACATTTTTTTCACATTCTACACAAGATATTGACAGGTTTTGCACAAAACATCTACTTGTGGACAATTACTGTGCACATATTGTTACAGTTGTGGATAAACTGCGAAAAGGCATTGCATATCAAGCAATTATTTGATATTATATTTGTGTTTTCACTCTGAATAACTTTATCCACAATAATACGTTATCCACAAATTGTGGATATCATGTGGATAGTTTATCCGAGGGTACTGCAGAAAGTTGTCCACAAGAGGTGGATATTGTCGAAACTCCATTTTACTTCCTTATTATTTATTATCCACATTCACTATTTCGTATATTTATAAATTAATAGGTTGTACTGACGGTATAATTAAGAAAAGCGCGTTATTTTATAAAAAAAAACAACAAAGGAGGGATATTATTTGGAGAATATTGCGGATCTTTGGCATGCTGTATTAGGCAATATAGAAAAAAAAATAAGCAAACCAAGCTTTGATACCTGGCTTAAGTCCACCAAGGCCCATTCCCTTCAAGGCGATTTGCTAATCATCACTGCTCCCAATGAGTTTGCTCGTGATTGGCTGGAAGAACGTTATTCGCAGCTAATCTCTGGGATCCTCTATGAAATTACCGGAGAAGAGCTTTCTGTTAAGTTTATCATTCCGCAAAATCAAAACGAGGGAGAAAGTGATGTCCTGCTGCCACCAAAAAAGGTAAAAAAGGACGATGACCATGGGGAATTTCCTCAGGGTATTTTAAATCAGAAATACACTTTTGATACGTTTGTTATTGGCTCAGGCAACCGTTTTGCCCACGCTGCATCACTGGCAGTTGCCGAAGCACCAGCCAAAGCATACAATCCCCTCTTTATTTATGGAGGAGTTGGATTAGGAAAAACGCACTTAATGCATGCGATTGGCCATTATGTCTTAGATCATAACCCTGCAGCAAAAGTGGTTTATTTATCATCAGAAAAATTTACAAATGAATTTATTAACTCGATTCGTGATAATAAAGCAGAGAGTTTCCGCAATAAATATCGAAATGTCGATATTTTACTTATAGATGATATTCAATTTTTAGCTGGAAAAGAATCAACACAAGAAGAATTTTTTCATACCTTCAATGCTCTCCATGAGGAAAGCAAACAGATTATTATCTCCAGCGACCGGCCGCCTAGAGAAATTCCAACGTTAGAGGACCGGCTCAGGTCACGGTTTGAATGGGGATTGATTACAGATATTACACCGCCCGATTTGGAAACAAGAATTGCTATTCTTCGCAAAAAGGCTAGAGCTGAAGGATTAGATATACCTAACGAGGTAATGCTTTATATCGCCAATCAAATTGATACAAACATCCGGGAGCTAGAAGGAGCACTGATCCGAGTGGTCGCCTATTCTTCCTTAATCAATAAAGATATTAATGCTAATTTAGCAGCAGAGGCATTAAAAGATATTATTCCAAGTTCAAAGCCTAAAGTAATAACCATTCTGGATATTCAGAAGACTGTCGGGGAACTCTTTAGTATAAAACTCGAGGACTTTAAGGCAAAAAAGCGGACAAAGTCGCTTGCCTTTCCTAGACAAATTGCGATGTACCTATCACGGGAATTAACCGATTATTCTTTGCCAAAAATAGGAGAAGAATTTGGGGGCCGCGATCATACGACTGTCATACATGCTCATGAGAAAATTTCCAAACTTCTTCAGACCGATGCCCAGCTGCAAAGGCAAATGAAAGAACTGCATGAACTATTAAAAGTTTAGGCAGTTATTGGTGTTTTTTTCTTTCAAATATGTGAATAACTTCTTTGCATTTACACACAGTCTGTCCACATGTGGATAGGCTGTGTTTCCGTTGAAATAATTCAGTTATCCACATATCAACAGGCCCTACTAGTACTTCTACTCTTTTTTTAAAAAAATATATTATGTTATTGCTATAAAAAATATGCTTAAAACGGAGGATTACATGCGATGAAATTTATCATCCAAAGAGATCGGTTAGTTCAGAGTGTTCAAGACGTTATGAAGGCTGTCACTACAAGAACAACAATCCCTATCTTAACCGGAATTAAAATCACAGCTACATCAGAGGGTGTTACCCTAACAGGAAGTGATTCCGATATTTCCATTGAATCTTTTATTCCAAAAGAGGATGCCGGTGATGAAATTATTGAATTGAGACAAGCAGGAGCCATCGTTCTCCAAGCAAAAGTATTTAGTGAAATTGTCAAAAAGCTCCCGACTGATTCGGTTGAAATTGAAGTCTTAGGCTCTCTTCAAACGGTCATTCGTTCTGGAAAATCTGAATTTAACTTGATTGGCCTGGATGCTGAAGAGTATCCTCACCTTCCACAGATCGAAGAAAATAATAAATTTCATATTGCAACAGATCTTTTAAAAGCGATGATTCGCCAAACTCATTTTGCAGTGTCCACCTCAGAAACACGCCCCATCTTGACAGGTGTAAACTGGAAGGTTGAAAACGGGGAACTAAACTGTATTGCAACAGATAGCCACCGTCTCGCGCTTCGAAAGGCGAAGATCGAAATAGCGAACAATGAAAATTATAATGTGGTCATTCCAGGGAAAAGCTTGAATGAGTTGAGTAAAATTATTGATGACAGCCATGACTTAATTGATATTGTTATTACCGAGAATCAAATATTATTTAAAGCGAAGCACTTATTATTTTTCTCAAGATTGTTAGAAGGAAATTATCCGGATACCTCTCGTTTAATTCCCAATGAAAGTAAAACGGATGTGACGGTAAATACAAAGGAATTTTTACATGCGATTGATCGGGCCTCCTTATTAGCAAGAGAAGGAAGAAACAATGTTGTCAAATTTTCGATAATTGAAGGCGGAATTATTGAAATTTCTTCAAACACTCCTGAGGTTGGGAAGGTAGTAGAGGAAATTCAAAGCGAAGCCATCGAGGGTGAAGAATTAAAGATTTCTTTTAGTGCTAAATATATGATGGATGCATTAAAGGCACTTGAAGGAACAGATGTAAAGGTAAGCTTTACTGGAGCCATGCGCCCGTTCGTCATTCGCCCGCTTCATGATGAAACGATTTTGCAATTAATATTACCCGTTCGAACATACTAAATTTAAAGAGCCTAAATCCATATGCCACCACACATTGGTGGCTTTCTTTTAGTTTCCTTTGTATCTCTGTGAAATATTTAGTAAAATAAAGTATTGAGACCATTTTAGAAACGAGGGTGACGATTTGCCTGAAAAAATTAAGATCGATACTGAATTTATTACGCTGGGTCAATTTCTTAAATTGGCTGAAGTAATACAATCAGGCGGCATGGCAAAATGGTTTTTAAGTGAACATGATATATTGATTAATGGCGAACAAGATCAAAGAAGAGGAAGAAAGCTGCGCACCGGTGACAAAATCCAAATTGCTGGTTTTGGGGAGTTTGTAATTACCGAGTAATTATCAAAATAATTACCGAGTAGCAAGGCTAAAGGATGTCGTTTGCATGTATATCGAAAAATTAGCGCTAACAAATTATCGAAACTACGAAGAATTGTTCGTAGAATTTGAAAATAAAGTAAATGTCATCCTGGGTGAAAACGCCCAAGGTAAAACAAACGTCATGGAATCTATTTATGTCTTGGCCATGGCGAAGTCGCACCGGACCTCCAATGATAAAGAACTTATTCGCTGGGACCAAGAGTATGCTAAAATAGAGGGTAGGGTTCAAAAACAACACAGCTCATTGCCGCTGCAATTAATTATTTCTAAAAAGGGCAAAAAAGCAAAATGCAATCATATTGAGCAGCAAAAATTAAGTCAATATGTAGGCAATATGAATGTGGTTATGTTTGCTCCTGAGGACCTTAACTTAGTAAAAGGCAGCCCGCAGGTCCGAAGGCGATTTATTGATATGGAAATTGGACAGGTATCGCCCATTTATTTACATGATATGAGTCAATATCAAAAAATTCTCCAGCAGCGTAATCATTTTTTGAAAATGTTACAGATCAGAAAACAGACCGATCAGACCATGCTTGAGATATTAACGGAACAATTTATCCAGATGGCTGTGAAAATTGTGGCGAAAAGGTTTGAATTCCTGCGCTTACTTCAGAATTGGGCAAAACCGATTCATCAAGGGATTTCAAGAGGCTTGGAAACGCTCGAAATTACCTATAAACCGTCAGTAGAGGTATTAGAAGATCAAAATTTGTCGAAGATGATAGCATGCTTTGAAGAAAAATTCAGCAAGGTTAGAACAAGGGAAATTGAGCGAGGTACTACGCTTTTCGGTCCCCATCGTGATGATCTGCTTTTTTATGTGAACGGTAGAGACGTTCAAACATTTGGATCACAAGGTCAGCAGCGTACCACAGCACTTTCAGTAAAGCTTGCTGAAATTGAATTGATTTCTGCTGAAATTGGTGAATATCCCATTTTACTGCTAGATGATGTTTTATCGGAATTAGATGACTATCGGCAGTCTCACTTGCTTAATACCATCCAAGGAAGGGTTCAAACCTTCGTGACTACCACAAGTGTCGAGGGAATTGACCATCAAACATTAAGGGAAGCTTCCACATTTATTGTTGAAGCTGGTGTCATAAAGAAAATTCATTGAGGTGAACCATGTATATCCATATCGGGGAAGATATTAATATTAGGGCAAGAGATATTATTTCTATCTTGGATAAAGAGAGTGCAAACAACTCGCCGCTTGTAGAGGAGTTCATCAGTCAACGTAAAGAAAAGGTAATCAATCTATCGAAAAACCCCTTTAAATCAGTCATTATTACATATGACAATGTATACTTATCCCCGATTTCTTCAGGAACTTTAAAGAAACGATCAACTCAAATGAATATACATGAATTTTGATATTTATTATTTATTTTTTAATTAACGATATAGATATACTTTTGTCAGAAGGTGCAGGTGAACAAGCATGACTTTGGAACAAAAAGCAGTCGAAGAAGCATATGGTGCGGATCAGATACAGGTTCTTGAAGGACTTGAAGCTGTTCGAAAAAGACCCGGTATGTATATTGGTTCAACAAGTGGTAAAGGTCTTCATCATCTTGTTTGGGAAATTGTTGATAACAGTATTGACGAGGCGCTGGCTGGTTTCTGTGATGAAATCAATGTCATTATTGAAGAAGACAACAGCATCACGGTAAAGGATAATGGCCGTGGAATCCCAGTTGGAATTCAGGAAAAAATGGGTAGACCAGCGGTTGAAGTCATTATGACTGTGCTTCACGCCGGCGGTAAATTCGGCGGCGGAGGATATAAGGTATCCGGAGGGCTGCATGGTGTAGGTGCGTCAGTAGTTAATGCCCTCTCCACGGAACTTGAAGTATATGTACACAGAGATGGTCAAATTTACTCAATCAAATTTGAACGCGGCGCGGTAGTTCAAGAATTAGAGGTCATTGGAACGACTGATATCACGGGTACAGTTACGCACTTTAAACCAGATGGTGAGATTTTTACAGAAACATTAGTATATGAATATGACATTCTAGCCACTAGACTTCGTGAACTTGCTTTCCTTAACAGGGGAATAAAAATCACGATTGAAGATAAGCGTGTTGAAAATAAACGCAATGAATACTACTACGAAGGCGGAATTAAATCGTATGTTGAGCATTTAAACCGCACAAAAGAAGTGGTTCATGAAGAACCGATTTACATGGAAGGAGAGCGTGACGGCATTAGTGTTGAAGTCGCACTCCAATATAACGAGGGGTATACAGATAACATTTACTCTTTCGCAAATAATATCCACACCTATGAAGGTGGAACGCATGAATCCGGTTTTAAGACTGCGTTAACAAGGGTTATAAATGATTACGCACGGAAAAATGGCTTAATCAAAGAGAATGATACCAATCTTTCTGGGGAAGATGTTCGTGAAGGTATCACGGCGATCGTCTCGATTAAACATCCTGATCCCCAATTTGAAGGACAAACAAAGACTAAATTAGGGAATTCTGAAGTGAGAACGATCACTGATACCGTTTTTGCAAGTACCTTTGATAAGTTCATGTTGGAAAATCCATCAGTTGCTAAAAAAATTGTCGAAAAAGGCTTAATGGCAGCACGTGCAAGGCTTGCTGCAAAGAAAGCTAGGGAATTAACACGCCGAAAAAGTGCTTTAGAGGTTTCTAGTTTACCTGGGAAATTGGCTGACTGTTCTTCGAAGGATCCGGCTGAAAGTGAAATGTATATCGTAGAGGGTGATTCCGCTGGCGGATCGGCAAAGCAAGGTCGTGATCGCCATTTCCAAGCGATACTGCCACTTCGAGGGAAAATTCTTAATGTAGAAAAGGCCCGGCTCGATAGAATCCTTTCTAACAATGAAGTTAGGGCGATGATTACGGCGATTGGAACAGGCATTGGTGAAGATTTTGATATTGCTAAAGCCCGTTATCATAAAATTGTCATTATGACCGATGCTGATGTGGATGGTGCCCATATTCGGACGCTTCTCTTAACGTTCTTTTACCGTTTTATGAGAAAAATCTTAGAAGCCGGTTATATTTATATTGCCCAGCCACCGCTTTATAAGGTTCAACAAGGTAAACGAATTGAGTACGCCTATAATGATAAAGAACTTGAACGGATATTTGCCATGCTCCCAGCTACTCCAAAACCGAATATCCAACGGTATAAAGGTTTAGGTGAGATGAATCCTGAACAATTATGGGAAACAACAATGGATCCTGAAAATAGAAGTATGCTGCAGGTAAGTCTTGAAGATGCGATCGAAGCTGACGAAACCTTTGATATGTTAATGGGTGAAAAAGTAGAACCACGTCGTAATTTCATTGAGGCGAATGCTCAATACGTGAAGAATTTAGATATATAAAGAAAAGGTGAAAGGAGGAAATAAGTATGGCTGAAACCCCAAATTCTCATGTTACAGAGATTAATATTAGTAAAGAAATGAAAGCTTCCTTTCTTGACTATGCGATGAGCGTTATCGTTTCTCGTGCCCTTCCAGATGTTCGGGATGGGTTGAAACCAGTTCATCGCCGGATTCTATATGCTATGCATGATCTTGGTATGCATTCAGATAAACCATATAAAAAGTCAGCCCGTATCGTTGGGGATGTTATCGGTAAGTATCACCCGCATGGTGACTCTGCCGTTTATGAAACAATGGTTCGGATGGCACAGGACTTCAACTATCGGTATATGCTTGTAGATGGACATGGAAACTTCGGTTCTGTCGATGGTGACTCAGCGGCAGCAATGCGTTATACAGAATCAAGGATGTCTAAAATCTCGATGGAATTATTAAGAGATATAAACAAAGATACCATTGATTATCAAGACAACTATGATGGCGAAGAAAGAGAGCCTGTTGTATTACCGGCCAGGTTCCCTAACCTTTTAGTCAATGGGTCGACCGGGATTGCCGTTGGTATGGCGACCAATATCCCTCCGCACCAGCTTGGCGAAGTGATTGATGCTGTGTTAGCGCTTAGTCGTGACCCTGAAATTTCGACGCAGGAGCTTATGGAAATTATCCCAGGTCCAGATTTCCCAACAGGTGGAATCATCTTAGGCCGGAGCGGTATTCGTAAAGCGTATGAAACGGGCAGAGGATCCATAACAGTTCGTGCAAAAGTAGTAATCGAACAAAAGGCAAATGGTAAAGAAGTTATCATTGTTAATGAATTACCATACCAAGTGAACAAAGCGAGATTGGTTGAAAAAATCGCTGAATTAGCCCGCGATAAAAAAATTGAAGGCATTACCGACCTAAGAGATGAATCCGATCGTAAAGGAATGCGGATTGTTATTGAGGTTCGTAAAGATGCGAATGCCAACGTCCTTTTAAATAATTTATATAAACATACAGCACTTCAAACCAGCTTTGGAATTAACACCTTAGCCCTAGTTAATGGACATCCAAAGGTGTTGACTCTTAAGCAATGCCTAGTGCATTACTTAGATCATCAAGTAGTAGTCATTCGTAGAAGGACCGAGTTTGAATTACGTAAAGCGGAAGCACGTGCCCACATCTTAGATGGTTTAAGAATTGCTTTGGATCATCTTGATGAAGTTATTAGTTTAATCCGCAGCTCACAAACGACAGACATCGCTCGTGAAGGCTTAATGACTACCTTTAATCTTTCTGAAAAGCAAGCTCAGGCCATTCTGGATATGCGCCTGCAGCGTTTAACTGGTTTGGAAAGAGAAAAGATTGAAGAAGAATATCAAAACCTTGTGAAGCTAATCGCTGAATTAAAGGCAATTTTAGCGGATGAGGAAAAGGTTTTTGAAATTATCCGCGAAGAAATGACTGAAATCAAAGAGCGTTTTAATGATAAGCGCCGGACAGAAATCGTAACTGGGGGAATTGAAAATATTGAGGATGAAGATCTAATTCCTCGTGAGAATATCGTCATTTCTTTAACCCATAACGGTTATGTTAAACGTCTTCCTGTTTCCACCTATCGTGCCCAAAGACGAGGCGGACGGGGAATCCAAGGAATGGGTACAAACGAGGATGACTTTGTTGAACACTTGATCACTACTTCAACACATGATACGATCCTTTTCTTTACAAATAAAGGGAAGGTATATCGTTCTAAAGGCTACGAAATCCCTGAATACAGCCGAACAGCGAAAGGGATACCAATTATCAATCTCCTTGGTGTCGAAAAAGGAGAATGGGTCAATGCAATCATTCCCGTTGAGGAATTTGTAGATGATTGGTTCTTATTCTTTACGACCAAAGAAGGGATTTCAAAACGGTCTCCGTTAACATCGTTTGCACATATCCGCAACAACGGACTAATTGCTCTAAGTTTACGTGAAGGGGATGAACTAATCTCTGTCCGCTTAACTGATGGCACAAAGCATATGATTATCGGTACGAAGAAGGGTATGCTGATTCGTTTCCCGGAAACGGATGTTCGATCAATGGGACGAACAGCCACTGGCGTGAAAGGCATTACGCTCGATAGTGACGATGAAGTTGTCGGAATGGAAGTATTAGAGGAAACGAATGATGTGTTAATTGTAACGAAAAATGGTTATGGTAAACGTACCAAAGCGGAAGAATACCGGATCCAAGGCAGAGGCGGTAAAGGGATTAAAACCTGCCACGTTACAGAAAAAAATGGCGACCTTGTTTCGATGCGTGCGGTGACAGGTGAAGAGGACCTGATGCTTATTACCACAGGTGGTGTCCTCATCCGAATGGATGTAGGCAGTATTTCTAAAATGGGACGTAATACTCAAGGTGTAAAGCTCATTAGTATGAAGGAAAGCGAAGATGAATTTGTTGCCACTGTGGCAAAAGTAGAGAAAGAAGAAGAAGAAGAAGAAGAAATCCTTGAAAATGATCCCAATGAAGCTGAAGGAGTCTCTCTTGAAGAAAATCATGAGGTTGAAACAAATGAGGATGTAGAATAAAAAAGTAGAAGGGGCACACAATAAATGTGCTCCTTTTCTTATGTGCATGAATTATAAAATAGAGATGTAATAGTAAGAAAGAGTTATTATATTGTTCATAGTAAAAAAGATAGAAAAACTGTTGACTTTAATTTCATCAGATGGTATATTAATTAAGTCGCTTACGGGCGATAGAGAAATTGTCCTTTGAAAACTAAACAAACAAAATCGTGCAAACAAACAAAATTTTTAGTTTCAATTAAGAAACTAAGCCAACGTAACAAAATGAGCTAATCAACTTTCTTGGAGAGTTTGATCCTGGCTCAGGACGAACGCTGGCGGCGTGCCTAATACATGCAAGTCGAGCGAACCTGCAGGAGCTTGCTCCTGTTGGTTAGCGGCGGACGGGTGAGTAACACGTGGGCAACCTGCCTGTAAGACTGGGATAACACCGGGAAACCGGTGCTAATACCGGATAATCCTTTTCCTCTCATGAGGAAAAGCTGAAAGTCGGTTTCGGCTGACACTTACAGATGGGCCCGCGGCGCATTAGCTAGTTGGTGAGGTAACGGCTCACCAAGGCGACGATGCGTAGCCGACCTGAGAGGGTGATCGGCCACACTGGGACTGAGACACGGCCCAGACTCCTACGGGAGGCAGCAGTAGGGAATCTTCCACAATGGACGAAAGTCTGATGGAGCAACGCCGCGTGAGCGATGAAGGCCTTCGGGTCGTAAAGCTCTGTTGTTAGGGAAGAACAAGTACCGGAGTAACTGCCGGTACCTTGACGGTACCTAACCAGAAAGCCACGGCTAACTACGTGCCAGCAGCCGCGGTAATACGTAGGTGGCAAGCGTTGTCCGGAATTATTGGGCGTAAAGCGCGCGCAGGCGGTCCTTTAAGTCTGATGTGAAAGCCCACGGCTCAACCGTGGAGGGTCATTGGAAACTGGGGGACTTGAGTGCAGAAGAGGAAAGCGGAATTCCACGTGTAGCGGTGAAATGCGTAGAGATGTGGAGGAACACCAGTGGCGAAGGCGGCTTTCTGGTCTGTAACTGACGCTGAGGCGCGAAAGCGTGGGGAGCAAACAGGATTAGATACCCTGGTAGTCCACGCCGTAAACGATGAGTGCTAAGTGTTAGGGGGTTTCCGCCCCTTAGTGCTGCAGCTAACGCATTAAGCACTCCGCCTGGGGAGTACGGCCGCAAGGCTGAAACTCAAAGGAATTGACGGGGGCCCGCACAAGCGGTGGAGCATGTGGTTTAATTCGAAGCAACGCGAAGAACCTTACCAGGTCTTGACATCCTCTGACACTCCTAGAGATAGGAATTTCCCCTTCGGGGGACAGAGTGACAGGTGGTGCATGGTTGTCGTCAGCTCGTGTCGTGAGATGTTGGGTTAAGTCCCGCAACGAGCGCAACCCTTGATCTTAGTTGCCAGCATTCAGTTGGGCACTCTAAGGTGACTGCCGGTGACAAACCGGAGGAAGGTGGGGATGACGTCAAATCATCATGCCCCTTATGACCTGGGCTACACACGTGCTACAATGGATGGTACAAAGGGCTGCAAGACCGCGAGGTTTAGCCAATCCCATAAAACCATTCTCAGTTCGGATTGCAGGCTGCAACTCGCCTGCATGAAGCCGGAATCGCTAGTAATCGCGGATCAGCATGCCGCGGTGAATACGTTCCCGGGCCTTGTACACACCGCCCGTCACACCACGAGAGTTTGTAACACCCGAAGTCGGTGGGGTAACCGCAAGGAGCCAGCCGCCTAAGGTGGGACAGATGATTGGGGTGAAGTCGTAACAAGGTAGCCGTATCGGAAGGTGCGGCTGGATCACCTCCTTTCTAAGGATAAAGCTGGACTTGTGAGCCAGACAAAACAGTTTGTGACACGATCTTTGTTTGTTTAGTTTTGAGAGTATAATCTCTCTTTATATTTCCGTTGTGGGGGCCTATAGCTCAGCTGGTTAGAGCGCACGCCTGATAAGCGTGAGGTCGATGGTTCGAGTCCATTTAGGCCCACCATCTTCATAACGGGGCCTTAGCTCAGCTGGGAGAGCGCCTGCTTTGCACGCAGGAGGTCAGCGGTTCGATCCCGCTAGGCTCCACCAAAATCGTTCTTTGAAAACTAGATAATCGTAATGAAGAAGTCAATGTAAGAACCGAGTCAATGCCATTTTAGTTTTCTCTCTTATGTAAGTAAGAGAATAACCAAGACAAATTAGCAGCGAGAAGGTCGAGGAAGCAAGCGAGCGAAGACCGGAGCGTACCCTAATGTACGTGAGGATCTGAGAGAGCGCGGCTGACGAAGAGATTCGAAGCTGATCATTTGTCGATCAGGTTAAGTTAGAAAGGGCGCACGGTGAATGCCTTGGCACTAGGAGCCGATGAAGGACGGGACTAACACCGATATGCTTCGGGGAGCTGTAAGTAAGCTTTGATCCGGAGATTTCCGAATGGGGGAACCCACTGTTCGTAATGGAACAGTATCTTTACCTGAATACATAGGGTATGGAAGGCATACCCGGGGAACTGAAACATCTAAGTACCCGGAGGAAGAGAAAGCAAACGCGATTCCCTGAGTAGCGGCGAGCGAAACGGGACATAGCCCAAACCAAGAGGCTTGCCTCTTGGGGTTGTAGGACACTCAACATGGAGTTACAAAGGAACGGGGTAGATGAAGCGACCTGGAAAGGTCCGTCATAGAAGGTAAAAACCCTGTAGTCGAAACTTCGTTCCCTCCTGAGTGGATCCTGAGTACGGCCGGACACGAGAAATCCGGTCGGAAGCAGGGAGGACCATCTCCCAAGGCTAAATACTCCCTAGTGACCGATAGTGAACCAGTACCGTGAGGGAAAGGTGAAAAGCACCCCGGAAGGGGAGTGAAATAGTTCCTGAAACCGTGTGCCTACAAGTAGTTAGAGCCCGTTAATGGGTGATAGCGTGCCTTTTGTAGAATGAACCGGCGAGTTACGATCCCATGCAAGGTTAAGTTGAAGAGACGGAGCCGCAGCGAAAGCGAGTCTGAATAGGGCGTATGAGTATGTGGTCGTAGACCCGAAACCAGGTGATCTACCCATGTCCAGGGTGAAGTCCAGGTAACACTGGATGGAGGCCCGAACCCACGCACGTTGAAAAGTGCGGGGATGAGGTGTGGGTAGCGGAGAAATTCCAATCGAACTTGGAGATAGCTGGTTCTCTCCGAAATAGCTTTAGGGCTAGCCTCACGTAGTAAGAGTCTTGGAGGTAGAGCACTGTTTGGACTAGGGGCCCTCATCGGGTTACCGAATTCAGACAAACTCCGAATGCCAAAGACTTATCCGTGGGAGTCAGACTGCGAGTGATAAGATCCGTAGTCAAAAGGGAAACAGCCCAGACCACCAGCTAAGGTCCCAAAGTATACGTTAAGTGGAAAAGGATGTGGAGTTGTTTAGACAACCAGGATGTTGGCTTAGAAGCAGCCACCATTTAAAGAGTGCGTAATAGCTCACTGGTCGAATGACTCTGCGCCGAAAATGTACCGGGGCTAAACGTATCACCGAAGCTGTGGATTGACATCTTAGATGTCAGTGGTAGGAGAGCGTTCTAAGGGCGTTGAAGCTAGACCGTAAGGACTGGTGGAGCGCTTAGAAGTGAGAATGCCGGTATGAGTAGCGAAAGATGAGTGAGAATCTCATCCACCGAATGCCTAAGGTTTCCTGAGGAAGGCTCGTCCGCTCAGGGTTAGTCGGGACCTAAGCCGAGGCCGAAAGGCGTAGGCGATGGACAACAGGTTGATATTCCTGTACCACCTCTTTATCGTTTGAGCAATGGGGGGACGCAGGAGGATAGGGTAAGCGCGCTGTTGGATATGCGCGTCTAAGCAGTTAGGCTGAGAAGTAGGCAAATCCGCTTCTCGCGAAGGCTGAGCTGTGATAGCGAGGGAAATTTAGTACCGAAGTTCCTGATTCCACACTGCCAAGAAAAGCCTCTAGCGAGATAAAAGGTGCCCGTACCGCAAACCGACACAGGTAGGCGAGGAGAGAATCCTAAGGTGAGCGAGAGAACTCTCGTTAAGGAACTCGGCAAAATGACCCCGTAACTTCGGGAGAAGGGGTGCTTTTTGAGGTGAATAGCCTCGAAGAGCCGCAGTGAATAGGCCCAGGCGACTGTTTAGCAAAAACACAGGTCTCTGCGAAGCCGCAAGGCGAAGTATAGGGGCTGACGCCTGCCCGGTGCTGGAAGGTTAAGAGGAGGGGTTAGCTCACGCGAAGCTCTGAATCGAAGCCCCAGTAAACGGCGGCCGTAACTATAACGGTCCTAAGGTAGCGAAATTCCTTGTCGGGTAAGTTCCGACCCGCACGAAAGGCGTAACGATCTGGGCACTGTCTCAACGAGAGACTCGGTGAAATTATAGTACCTGTGAAGATGCAGGTTACCCGCGACAGGACGGAAAGACCCCGTGGAGCTTTACTGTAGCCTGATATTGAATTTTGGTACAGCTTGTACAGGATAGGTAGGAGCCTGAGAAGCCGGAGCGCTAGCTTCGGTGGAGGCGTCGGTGGGATACTACCCTGGCTGTATTGAAATTCTAACCCGCACCCCTGATCGGGGTGGGAGACAGTGTCAGGTGGGCAGTTTGACTGGGGCGGTCGCCTCCTAAAGAGTAACGGAGGCGCCCAAAGGTTCCCTCAGAATGGTTGGAAATCATTCGCAGAGTGTAAAGGCACAAGGGAGCTTGACTGCGAGACCTACAAGTCGAGCAGGGACGAAAGTCGGGCTTAGTGATCCGGTGGTTCCGCATGGAAGGGCCATCGCTCAACGGATAAAAGCTACCCCGGGGATAACAGGCTTATCTCCCCCAAGAGTCCACATCGACGGGGAGGTTTGGCACCTCGATGTCGGCTCATCGCATCCTGGGGCTGTAGTCGGTCCCAAGGGTTGGGCTGTTCGCCCATTAAAGCGGTACGCGAGCTGGGTTCAGAACGTCGTGAGACAGTTCGGTCCCTATCCGTCGTGGGCGCAGGAAATTTGAGAGGAGCTGTCCTTAGTACGAGAGGACCGGGATGGACGCACCGCTGGTGTACCAGTTGTTCTGCCAAGGGCATCGCTGGGTAGCTATGTGCGGACGGGATAAGTGCTGAAAGCATCTAAGCATGAAGCCCCCCTCAAGATGAGATTTCCCATAGCGCAAGCTAGTAAGAACCCTGAAAGATGATCAGGTTGATAGGTCAGAGGTGGAAGCGTGGTAACATGTGGAGCTGACTGATACTAATCGTTCGAGGACTTAACCAATTTTTAAGGCATACTCATTTTACAACTTCTTCTGCATTATCTAGTTTTGAGGGAATGATTCCTCAATTAAATAGTCTGGCAGCAATGGCGAGAAGGTCACACCCGTTCCCATACCGAACACGGAAGTTAAGCTTCTCAGCGCCGATGGTAGTTGGGACACGCGTCCCTGTGAGAGTAGGACGTTGCCAGGCACATCTAAGAACAACTCATTTTTGGGTTGTTCTTTTTGTAATGTGGAGAAACTTGTTTAGTGTTAGAAGATTAGGGTTTTTACCATGCCCGTTAATGAGTAAAATGTCCATCGGAGGGGTTCCGAAGGACAAAATCCCACCAGTGGACAGGAAAAATGTCTATCGGAGGGGTCACGAAGGACAAAACCCCACAAGTGAACAAGAAAAATGTCTATCGGAGGGGTTCCGAAGGACAAAGCCCCACAAGTGGACAGGAAAAATGTCTATCGGGAGGGGTTCCGAAGGACAAAACCCCACAAGTAAACATGGAAAATGTCTATCGGAGGGGTTCCGAAGGACAAAGCCCCACAAGTGAACAGGAAAAATGTCTATCGGAAGGGTTCCGAAGGACAAAGCCCCACCAGTGGACAGGAAAAATGTCTATCGTAAAGGTTCCGAAGGACAAAACCCCACAAGTGAACAGGAAAAATGTCCATCGGAGGGGTTCCGAAGGACAATGCCCCACAAGTGGACAGGAAAAATGTCTATCGGAGGGGTTCCGAAGGACAAAGCCCCACAAGTGGACAGGAAAAATGTCTATCGGGAGGGGTTCCGAAGGACAAAACCCAGATAAAAACACCTAAAAGAGGATGTCCAAAGGCGGGGCTTTATTTGACAACCTCTTTTTTTATATAAATTATACTATCCCATCAAATACTGATAAATCAAAAAGGGTCCTTTCTGCATGGTGACATCAAGAAAAGAACATATGAATGGATAATCCTGATTGGGCATCATTTTGGTCAACTCACTCCACCATTCCGTTTCATAGCGGGCGATCATACTTAAATTGTAAAGCAATAAATAATGGACCAATAGTTCTGGGAAATTGAAATAGTTCTCTTTATTCAGAGGCAATGCAAAGGTTTCATTCTCAATATTATATTTAAGTGGAGAATTTCCAAAAAGAGAAGTCGTGTTCATCGAAAATGCCAGACCATCATTTGAAAATTCCACTCCTTTTTCAAACTTAGATGTCAAAAATTCCTTAAACCGATTTTCTGTCATATGAAAATGATCTAATACGGTTTCAGGTACAAAAAACTGTTTTTGATCCGTTTGTAACTTAATAAATGTCCTTTTCCCTTCAAGTAAAAAGAATAAATCATCCAGTTCTGGTATTAGCTGTAGTAATTCCTCCATAATGACTTTCTCCCCTTCCAATTGTTTCATGTGAAACAATTTTTCAGAGATGAAGGGGAAAAGTCCATTTTTTTGAAATTTAACTTCGTCTTGAAAGAAATGATAATTCTGCTTCTTCCTTTTCCTTGTCGAAACTCCGTGTGCTAAAACCGCCGTTGTTTCTGGATAAGCAGGATCAATGGTTAATATACATGCTTTAATTAAATGGACGAGACCATAAAAAAGTAAAATTGGTTTTATAATAAGAGGAGAGCTTTCTGCTTGTTGATAATAAATTTGTCCGTGTTCAAGATAATAAAGAAAGGCATAACAATTTTCATAGCTTTTTTGTTCAGGATTCTCGATCTGACGCTTTTGGTAACAACCTTTTAAAAAGCGTTGGCAGTATTCTGCCGAAAAGAAGCAAGAGTAGCTTTTCCAATCTTTATATTCAATACCCAAGACTATATCACCTTTTTCAGAAGAATCAGACTAATACTTATTCCTTGACAGTATTTTATCCAATTGATAACCTACAAATAATATTTTTTTCCTGGGGGCCATAAAAATGTGGGAAAGTAAATTTTCAAAAGAAGGTTTAACGTTTGATGATGTATTATTAATTCCTGGTAAATCTGAGGTATTGCCAAGAGATGTAAACATGCAAGTGGAATTATCACCAAGTGTAAAGCTGAACATTCCAATCATAAGTGCTGGGATGGATACAGTAACAGAATCAGAAATGGCTATATCAATGGCTCGCCAAGGCGGTTTAGGGATCATTCATAAAAATATGACCATTGATCAGCAAGCGGAGCAGGTTGAAAAGGTAAAGAGATCGGAAAGCGGGGTTATTACTGATCCATTTTTCCTAACACCAGAGCACCAAGTGTTTGACGCGGAGCATTTAATGGGAAAATATCGTATTTCCGGAGTACCAATCGTAAATAACTTTGAAGAACAAAAGCTTATCGGTATTATCACCAATAGGGATCTTCGCTTTATTCAAGACCAAGATTATTCATTTAAAATTTCTGACGTAATGACCAAAGAGAAACTTGTCACAGCCCCAGTCGGAACGACGTTAAAAGAGGCAGAGAAGATTCTGCAGCGCTACAAAATTGAAAAACTTCCGCTTGTAAATGAGCAGGGTGTTTTAAAAGGGCTAATAACAATTAAAGATATCGAAAAGGTTATTGAATTTCCAAACTCCGCTAAGGATAGCCAAGGACGTTTATTAGCCGGAGCTGCGGTCGGTGTAACAAGCGACACAATGAAACGTGTGGATATGCTGGTAAAAGCGAATGTCGATGTGATTGTCCTCGATACAGCCCATGGACATTCAAAAGGTGTCCTCGATATGGTAAAGGAAATCAGAACTGCGTATCCTGACCTAACCATTATTGCTGGAAACGTGGCAACAGCTGAAGGAACCAAAGCCTTAATTGAGGCAGGAGCAGATGTGGTAAAAGTAGGAATTGGACCTGGTTCTATTTGTACGACAAGGGTTGTAGCAGGTGTTGGTGTTCCGCAAATTACCGCTGTTTATGATTGTGCATCAGAAGCGCTCAAGCATGGTAAAACGATTATTGCTGATGGCGGCATCAAATACTCTGGTGACATCGTGAAAGCCCTGGCAGCTGGTGGACATGCTGTTATGCTTGGCAGTCTATTGGCTGGGGTAACAGAGAGTCCAGGTGAGACAGAGATCTTCCAAGGACGACGTTTTAAGGTATATCGTGGCATGGGTTCCGTTGCAGCGATGGAAAAAGGTTCTAAAGACCGCTATTTCCAAGAAGATAATAAAAAGTTCGTTCCAGAAGGAATTGAAGGACGGATTCCATATAAAGGGCCGTTAGCAGAAACCATTTATCAGCTGATCGGCGGCCTCAGGTCAGGAATGGGCTATTGTGGAACTAAAGACCTTGAGGAATTAAGGATGAAGGCACAATTTATTAAAATGACCGGTGCGGGTCTTAGAGAGAGTCATCCACATGATGTCCAAATCACAAAAGAGGCTCCAAATTACTCGCTATAATCATTAAAACAGAGAAGCGTGACTTCTCTGTTTTTTTTATGTAAAAAGGCCTAGGAATGTTTGCGAAACTTTCAAAAATAGCCATAAGATGGTTCATAGCTCCGTCTATGATTTGCCATAGAGTTATGTTAAAATAACCAAAGTGTATAAATTCTTGGAGGGCGTTAAAGTGAACAAACATTTTTATAGGAAATGTATTGCCAGTGCTATGGCAATGATTATGTTTTTTGGACTATTTGCTGGTGTTGATATAGCGAAGGCAGACGCAGCATTAAATGTGAATGCAGATGGAGCTATTTTGGTTGATGGAGAAACGGGCAAGATTTTATATGAAAAGAATGCTGACAGTCCATTAGGAATTGCCAGTATGACGAAAATGATGACTGAGTATCTTTTACTCGATGCTGTAAAACATGGAAAGGTGAAATGGGATCAGGAATATACAGTAAGTGATCTTGTTTATAAAATCTCACAGCCGACTGGTTTATCTAATGTCCCATTGCGCCTTGGTGAAAAATATAATGTTCGAGAATTATATGAAGCAATGGCTATTTATTCTGCAAATGGAACAACCATTGCTCTAGCAGAAGTCATTGGCGGTACGGAAACCAATTTTGTGAAAATGATGAATGACAAGGCAAAAAAATTAGGATTGAAAAATAGTAAATTTGTAAACTCCACCGGTTTGAATAATAAAGATTATAACGGTGATCAACCAGAAGGAACAGGAGCAGATGAAGAAAACGTTATGTCCCCTCATGACGTGGCGACATTAGCTTTTCATCTCATTAATGATTATCCAGATGTTCTAAAAACGGCTAGTACGCCTAAAAAGGTATTCCGAGAAGGAACAGAAGATAGAATAGAAATGCAAAACTGGAACTGGATGCTGCCATCATTGGTTTATGGTTATCAAGGCATGGATGGGCTAAAAACAGGTACCACTGATTTTGCAGGCTACTGTTTTACAGGGACAGCAAGCCGTGATGGTAAACGATTTATAACTGTTGTTCAAAATGCTAAGGATATTAGCGGCAAAAACGATGGTTATAAGGCACGCTTTAGTGAAACGAAAAAAATGCTGGATTATGCTTTCAGCAATTATACGAAGGAAAAGCTTGTTCCTAAACATTATCAAGTAAAAGATCAGAAAACCGTTCCTGTTGTTAAAGGAAAAGAGGATCAAGTAAAAATCTATACGAAATCAGCTATAAATATGATGATTCAGAATGGCGGAAAAAAAGATTATAAACCAGTCCTTGTACTGGATAAAAAGAAACTGAATAAAAACGGTGAGCTAACCGCACCAATTAAAAAAGGTGAAACGGTTGGTTACTTAACAGTTGCACCAAAAAATGGAGGAAAAGTTAAGTTCTTAACAGCAGCAGGTCAACAAAAGGTCAATGTTGATGTGATTGCTGCAAATGATGTAGAAAAGTCAAACTGGTTTGTGTTAATGATGAGAGGCATCGGTAGTTTTTTTGGTGATGTCTGGCATGGAATTTCTACTGCTGTTAAAGGATGGTTTTAATTTAATTTAAACAGTAGAACCTCTAGGTGGTAATAATAGGATGTACGCAAAATGGATTCTTGTCTTGACAGGAATCCTTTTTTGTTGCTTTAATGTTTTTATGGGGTTAAAATAATTCCGACTAAATTAATAAAGATTTCTGAAAAATTATGAGAAAATTTTTCTTAATATTAAAAGAAATAATTAGGGGGATTTAGAAATGATAACAGGTACTGATCTCGTAAAACGTGGTATGGCTGAAATGCAAAAGGGCGGCGTCATCATGGATGTTGTTAATGCAGAGCAGGCGAAAATTGCTGAAGAAGCAGGAGCAGTAGCAGTAATGGCTTTAGAGCGTGTTCCTTCAGATATCCGCGCGGCTGGCGGTGTGGCAAGAATGGCAGACCCTAGAATCATTGAAGCAGTTATGGGTGCTGTGACGATCCCTGTAATGGCTAAAGGAAGAATTGGACATATTGTAGAAGCGCGCATTCTTGAAGCAATGGGTGTTGACTATATCGATGAGAGTGAAGTTTTAACACCTGCTGATGAAGAATACCATTTAAATAAAAGAGATTATACTGTACCGTTTGTATGCGGCTGTCGTGACCTTGGTGAGGCTGCCCGCAGGATTGGTGAAGGAGCATCTATGCTTCGTACAAAAGGCGAACCAGGAACAGGTAATATTGTTGAAGCAGTCCGCCATATCCGTAAGGTAAATGCTCAAGTCCGTAAAGTTGTTGCAATGAATGAGGACGAGCTTATGACAGAAGCAAAGCTATTAGGTGCACCATATGAAATCCTCTTAGAAATTAAACGCATTGGCAAGCTGCCAGTTGTTAACTTTGCTGCTGGAGGTGTGGCAACACCTGCTGATGCTGCGTTAATGATGCAATTAGGAGCGGACGGTGTATTTGTTGGTTCTGGTATCTTTAAATCAGAAAACCCAGCGAAATTTGCTAGAGCGATTGTTGAAGCAACTACACATTATCAAGACTATAAATTAATTGCTGAACTTTCAAAGGATCTTGGAACACCAATGAAAGGGATCGAAATTTCATCACTAGCACCTGAAGCACGCATGCAGGAGCGTGGATGGTAAGATGATTAGAATCGGCGTTCTTGCTCTACAAGGGGCGGTCCGTGAACATATGAGCTCGATAGAAGCATGTGGTGTAGAGGCCGTCGCAATCAAAAGAAAAGAAGAACTACAAGAAGTGGATGGCCTCATTCTTCCTGGCGGAGAAAGTACAGCAATGCGACGTTTAATTGACAAATATGATTTTATGGATGCCCTTAAAGAATTTGCTCAAGAAGGGAAACCTATGTTCGGAACCTGTGCGGGGCTCATTTTATTAGCCAAAGATCTTGTTGGCTATAACGAGTCACACATCGGTGTAATGGACATTAAGGTGGAACGTAACTCGTTTGGACGCCAAGTTGACAGCTTTGAGGCGGACCTTGCGATTAAAGACGTCGCTGAAAGCTTCCCAGCAGTATTTATTCGTGCACCGCACATCGTTGAGGCGGGAGAGAATGTTGAAATTCTGTCCAAGCATAATGACCGCATCGTGGCCGCACGGGAAGGACAATTTCTAGGCTGTTCCTTCCATCCTGAGTTGACGAATAATCATGGCCTTACGGCGTACTTCGTCGAGATGGTGAAGGAAGCTAAGGCTAAACATCTGGTATAATTGGGTTGCATTTGGTTTATAATTATAGTAATTTAAAATTACAAAATCTAAATAAAGATTAAAGCAATGAGAGGAACTAGTAACAGGAGATTCATTCTCTAGAGAGCCGGTGGTTGGTGTGAACCGGTGGATGAAGCTTGTGAATCCCTCCTCGAGCAAGGTGCGGAACACCTCCTCATGAGGTTAGTAAGTACTTTCGGTAGAAACCGTTAACGTTTTTTCGAGGTGGACAGTTTTTTCTGTCAACCAGGGTGGTATCGCGAGTAACTCTCGTCCCTGTATTAGGGGCGGGAGTTTTTTTATTTTTAAGCGGATGCGCCCGTGAAGCAAGTCTAATCTAAAATATTTTTATAAAAAAGGAGCGCTGTTATTATGCTAGATATTAAAGTGTTAAGAGCTGATTTTGAAGATGTAAAAGCAAAACTTCAAAAGCGTGGAGAAGATTTATCTGCTCTCGACCAATTTGAAGAACTCGACCAAAGAAGACGCGAATTGATTGTGGAAACAGAAAAGTTAAAAAGCCGCCGAAATGAGGTTTCCCAGCAGGTTGCTTCTTTAAAGCGTGAAAAGCAGGATGCCGATCACTTAATTAAAGAAATGCGTGAGGTTGGTGACCAGATCAAAACGTTTGATGATGAATTACGAGTGGTTGAAGAGTCATTAGAGCTTTTGATGTTGAGCATTCCGAATATCCCGCATGAAAGTGTTCCAGTTGGTGAAACTGAGGATGATAATATTGAAATTAGACAGTGGGGCAAGGTGCGTGAGTTTGAGTTTGAAGTCAAGCCTCACTGGGATGTTGCTGATCAACTAGGTATTCTGGATTTTGAACGAGCTGGTAAAGTAACTGGAAGCCGTTTTGTCTTTTATAAAGGGTTAGGAGCTCGTTTAGAACGTGCATTAATGAGCTTCATGTTAGACCTCCATGTTGATGAGCATGGCTATACAGAGATATTACCGCCGTATTTAGTCAACCGGGCAAGCATGACGGGAACTGGCCAGCTTCCTAAGTTCGAAGAAGATGCGTTTTTGATTGAAAATGAAGATTACTTCTTGATTCCAACAGCAGAGGTACCTGTTACCAATCTTCATCGAGATGAGATTTTAAGCGGCGAGGAATTGCCGATCCGCTTCGCCGCATACAGTGCGTGTTTCCGCTCTGAGGCTGGCTCTGCGGGCCGTGATACACGAGGCTTGATTCGTCAGCATCAATTTAACAAAGTTGAACTTGTAAAGTTTGTTAAGCCTGAAGATTCTTATCAGGAACTGGAAAAGCTGACAAATGACGCTGAACGGGTATTACAATTACTTGAACTGCCATACCGTGTGTTAAGCATGTGTACAGCTGACCTTGGCTTTACCGCAGCAAAAAAATTTGACATTGAAGTTTGGATTCCAAGCTATGGAACTTACCGAGAAATTTCTTCTTGCAGTAATTTTGAGGCCTTCCAGGCAAGGCGGGCAAATATTCGCTTCCGTCGTGAACCAAAGGCTAAACCAGAGCATGTACACACCTTAAATGGTTCTGGCCTCGCGATTGGCCGCACGGTGGCTGCCATTTTAGAAAATTACCAGCAAGCCGATGGCAGTGTCGTGATTCCTACGGTTTTACGTCCATATATGGGCAACCGCGAAGTCATTAAGCCAATGTGAAATTAAAGCTGTGTTAAAGCTAAATGTTGATTTTACACACTCTGTTGGTTGGAGTGGAATGTGCGAGACTCCTGCGGGAGTACGGGACAGGGGAGACCCCACAGGCGCGAAGCGCCGAGGAGGCTCCCCGGAACGCCCGCGGAAAGCGAAGCACATGGAACGGAAATCAACAGGCAAGTTTAACAAAGCTAAAATTACAAAAACTGAACAGACCAAAAAATTGTCCAGTTTTTTTATTTAGTATGTTGACATAGTAAAAACAATATGGTAAATTAGTTTTTGTTGATACGGAGGAATACCCAAGTTTGGCTGAAGGGATCGGTCTTGAAAACCGACAGGCGGGTCATACCGCGCGGGGGTTCGAATCCCTCTTCCTCCTCCATTAATATTTTACAATCGCGCATAAAAACTGGAGATAATGGTTCGTTACAGTACATGTAACGGATTTTTTTTATGCTCCGAAAAATAAAGGACATAAAAAAACACATACTGGATTACCCAATATGTGCTGTTCTCATATTTAATATTTCTTGTAGTTTATCTTCAACCGCACGGCAGACCTTAGTGGCATCTTCTTCACTTTTTACGACGTCTGTCGTATCCATATCAATCACTAATACTTCACTTGCTGCATACTGATTCATGACCCACTCATCATAACCCTTCCAAACCTCGAAGTAGTATTCCTTCAGCTCAGGGTTTATTTCAAAGCTTCGACCGCGCGCCATAATCCGATCAATTACCGTATCGAACGAACCTTTAAGGTAAACCATTAAATCTGGCGCTTTCCTTGGAAGTTCATTTAGTTCTTCAAGCATATTTTCAACTAGGTCTTCGTAAATTTTAAATTCCAAATCTGATATTCTGCCTAATGATTTATTTACATAAGCAAAATACCAATCTTCATATATGGAACGGTCCTGAATGGTGTAAACAGGCTCTCTCCAACTGACGCACTCCTTAACCGTTTTAAAGCGTTTATTTAAGAAGAATAATTGAAGAAGGAAAGGAATTCTTCTTGCATCTAACTCTTCAGGTGTCAGTTCGTAATAGAGCGGTAGAATCGGATTGTCATCCACCGATTCATAAAACACTTTACTATCTATTCCTCTATTTTGAAAGTGTGCATTCAATGTGTCTGCAACACTTGTTTTTCCAAGACCTATCATACCACCAATTACGATACTCACTAACATTCCCCTGTTCTATAGTGTTTTAGTCCAGCTGCTTTTTTTTAATGCTAATGATAACTGACCAATAATATGGTTTAAATCATGTTCATTTTTTACAAAATCCAATTCATCTCCACTGAAACGAAGAACTGGTATTTCAGGATGTTCTTTTTCAAAGATCATCATTGTTTCTTCATAGTCAAGCGATAACTGCTCTAAATATAAGGGGCTGATATTTTTTTCGACTTCACGCCCTCTTACTTTGATGCGTTTTAACAACGTGTCTAGGCTTGCATTCAGATAAATAATCACGTTAGGCTTCGGCATATCCTCGGTAAGGATTTGATAAATTTTATAGTATTTTTGATACTCGTTCCTGCTTAATGAACGCTTAGCAAAAATTAAATTCTTGAAGATATGATAATCCGCTACGACGGATTGCTTTTGGCTTAAGAAATGGGTATTGATATCCCCTAATTGCTTAAAGCGATTGCAGAGGAAAAACATTTCCGTTTGAAAACTCCACTCCTCAATATTTTCATAGAATTTCCCTAGAAATGGATTTTCATCAACAATCTCTTTTAGTAATGCAAATTCGAATTGCGCTGAAATGGCTTTAGCGAGAGATGTTTTGCCAACACCTATCGGCCCTTCAACGGTAATAAAGGGTGTATCCCCCATTGCAAGTCCTCCTTCTCCAACTGCCTACACTCTATGTTTCACCAGATAAACTGGTTATTTAGTACCGTAAAACAGGCAAAGACTATTTTATCATAATCTCACTCAGGAAGGGATAAGGAATATTTAGAAGTAATCCGTTTTATGTCGAATATATGAAAAAACTGCCGAATGAGGGCAGTTTTTGTAGAATAAAAATAGTTAAGTCCCACGTTTGGTGACATTGAAATTGTCCACGATCAACAGCCAGTTTTGCGGGAAAGCTAGCCCAAGCTTCCAATAGCTCATTCCCCTAATATTTAACTCTTTAATTAAGTCAAACTTTGCCTGGATCGAGCGGGCATCCTCGAACCAAACCTCATGCTGCTTCCCGGCATCGGTATATCTAAAAAATGGGGCCTGGGCTTTGGTGTCATATTGTATCGGGACATTGTGGCTTGCGGCCAGCTGTATCGCCTGCTGTGGGCTCACTGCCTTCGCCACTGACCCCGGCACGAATGGCAGTGTCCAATCATAGCCATACAGGTTCTGTCCCATCATAATTTTATTTGCTGGAATATCAGTTATCGCATACTCCAATACTCTTCTTACTTGATCAATGGGCGAAACAGCCATCGCAGGGCCGCCGCTATAACCCCATTCATAGGTCATAATGACGACAAAGTCAGCAATTTCCCCGTGGGCCTTATAATCATGCCCCTCATACCATTTCCCTTTTTGGGTTGCACTAGTCTTTGGGGCAAGGGCGGTTGACATGAGCCAGCCTTGACGCGAGAATCTTTGTTTTGCTTTTCGTAAAAAGCGATTATAGGCCTCGCGGTCAGCAGGGCGTAAAAACTCAAAGTCAAAGTGAATATCACGGAAGCCATACTTATTGGCAGTGGTGACAATATTGTTAAGAAATTTATCTTGAATGGCTGTATCATTCAAAAGAATCCGACCGAGTTCATCGTTAAACTGGTCATTTTCTTGATTGTTAATAACCATCATTAAGACATTTCGATTGGCTTTAGCGATGGCAGGAAAGTTATTAAGTAATGGTTCTTTCAAGGTACCATCGCGCCGCGCTTGAAAGCTAAAGGGGGCTAAATACGTGAGATAGGGTGCGGCCTCACGGGCACTGGTTTCTAGGATAGGGGCTACAGTGGTGCCGCGCGGTTCAACGTACGCGTTAAACTCTGCGTTTCTTTTTTTACCTTGAGGTATATAGAGACGAAAGCCTACATTAAGTGGTTGATTTACATTAATCCGATTGATGGTGGCCAGCTGTTGATAGGGGACGCCAACCTTTCTTGATATGGAGAATAAGGAATCACCTGGCTGCACGAAGTAAAAGTGACCGATGATTGGAATGACAAGCGACTGTCCGATAACTAGATTGTTTGGATTGGGTAAATCATTGGCCTCAACGATATCTTGAACAGTTGTATGATAAGTCCTAGCGATTGTAGTTAAGGATTCATTCCTTTTTATCACATGGATTTGCATCCTAATACCTCCTTGGCAAATATGCGTTGCAACTATTTTATGAGGGAGGGAGCGGATAAATGATATAATGCTGATAAATTACATCTGTACTAGGGTGCATCCTTGCCTTTAAGACATTCTCTATCATCGTTAAGGCGTACTGATAAGTCAATAATTTTATGTAAATCAGCCTGCCAAAAATTATAATGGTCGTTAATTAAGATGACCGGCAATTTTTTTTCGTTAAATTGAGTTTTTAAAGGGGAAATATGATGACAATTGAGCGCATGCAAGATGAAGATTTTATGAGAGAAGCAATAAAGGAAGCTGAAAAAGCAGAAGAGCTGAAAGAGGTGCCGATTGGAGCCGTTATTGTAATAGAAGGAAAGGTTGTTGCTCGGGCCCACAATTTACGCGAGAACGAGCAAAATGCCATCGCCCATGCTGAACTATTAGCGATTGATCAAGCCTGCAAGGAACTGCGCTCATGGCGCCTTGAAGAGGCTGTCCTTTATGTAACGTTAGAGCCTTGCCCAATGTGCGCAGGGGCAATCATGTTATCAAGGGTTAAACGAGTCGTTTATGGTGCGGCTGACCCTAAGGGCGGCTGTGCGGGTACACTTATGAACCTCTTGGAGGATGAGCGCTTCAACCATCAGAGTGAGGTTATCGGCGGTGTATTAGAAAAAGAGTGCGGGCAAATACTCTCCGACTTTTTTCGAAAAATAAGAGAGCGGAAAAAGCTCGAGAAAAAAGTGCAAAAGGATGAACTTACAAAAACTGACAGTGAATAGTCATTGCTTTTTTCCAAGAATATTTGTATACTAAGAAAGCGTCATAGAGACGCACTAAACTTTGGTATCAACTTTGCCGTGCTAGGTGGGGAGGTAGCGGTGCCCTGTACCCGCAATCCGCTCTAGCGGGACTGAATCCCTTCCCGAGGCTAACGACCTGTAGGGTCTGCCTTAAGTAAGTGGTGTTGACGCCCGGGTCCTGCGCAATGGGAATCCATGAACCATGTCAGGTCCGGAAGGAAGCAGCATTAAGTGGACGCTCCCATGTGCCGCAGGGTTGCCTGGGCCGAGCTAACTGCTTAAGTAACGCTTATGGGCGTTAGTCGACGGAAGGTGCACGGCTGTTATATTACATAAATTAACTCATCTCAGAATTGGGATGAGTTTTTTTGTACATTCAACTAGATTCATTTTGTAAAAACCAAAATGGTTAAGGTATAATAAGAAAAGTAGAAAGCTGAAAAATTTGAAGGGGGCGATTGTCAATTGGCTTATCAGGCTTTATACCGTGTTTGGCGGCCTCAAACATTTATTGATGTAGTAGGACAAGAACATGTAACCAAGACATTGCAAAACGCCCTGCTTCAACAAAAGATCTCTCATGCATATCTTTTTTCAGGACCGAGAGGAACAGGGAAAACAAGTGCGGCTAAAATATTAGCAAAGGCGATTAATTGTGAACGTTCGCCGGTTTCAGAGCCATGTAATGAGTGTGCTGCCTGTCTCGGAATCACCAATGGGACAATATCGGATGTGCTGGAATTTGACGCTGCTTCGAACTCACGTGTGGAGGAAATGCGTGATGTTCTTGATAAGGTCAAATTTGCACCTACTTCGGTTAATTATAAGGTCTATATTATTGATGAAGTACATATGCTATCCATTAGCGCATTCAATGCATTGTTAAAAACATTAGAAGAACCGCCAAAGCATGTGATTTTTATTTTGGCAACGACAGAACCTCATAAAATCCCCTTAACCATTATTTCAAGATGTCAGCGCTTTGACTTTAGAAGAATTACTGCTGGAGCAATCGTCAAACGGATGAAATTAATCGTTGAGGAAACTGGGGTTAATTGTGATGAGCGAGCCCTGCAATTGATTGCCCGGGCAGCAGATGGCGGGATGCGTGATGCGCTCAGTTTATTAGATCAGGCCATATCGTATAGCCAGGACCAGGTGTCCATTGAGGATGCCTTAACTGTAACCGGATCAGTATCGCAGGGGTTTTTGAATAAGCTGGCCCTAGCCTTTCGGGAAAAGGATGTTGCGAGCGGGTTAGAAGCACTGGATGAACTTTTATTTCATGGAAAAGACCCAATGCGCTTTATTGAGGATTTTATTTTATTTTATCGTGATATGCTGCTTTATAAAACAGCACCAAACCTTGAAGAATCCCTTGAAAGAGTGATGCTTGATGATGATTTTCGAATCATGGCTGAAACCATCTCAATGGAGCAGATTTATCAGCTCATCGATCTCTTGAATAAAACTCAACAAGAAATGCGCTGGACCAACCATCCAAGAATTTTCCTTGAAGTAGCAATCGTTAAGTTATGTCAAATGGAAGTTAAACACACAGAGCAAGCAAATCCAGCACAAATTGAACAATTAATAACAAGAATCGGCCAGCTTGAGACAGAACTGCAGCATTTAAAGGAAACTGGTGTGGCGGCAGTCCCGCAAGATACAGCAACACAAGCGCAGAAGTCTGCGCCAAGGTCTTCTAAAAAGACATTTCAACCTGCAGTTGGAAAAATCAATGAAGTATTAAAGCAGGCAACGAAAAGCGATCTAAATGTCATCAAAGCCAATTGGGGCGAATTGCGGGCAAGTCTTTTAAAATCACAAGCCGCCCTGTTAAACGATGCAGAGCCAATTGCAGCGTCCTCAACTGCTTTTATTATAAAATTCAAGCATGAGATGATTTGTCAAATGGCAATGAATCGTGCGGATTTTCTTGATGCTGTGATCGCCGCATTATATAAATTAACCGGCAAAAGATTCATCCTTTTAGGTGTTCCTGAAGACCAGTGGCTGCCAATTCGCGAAAACTTTTTGAATAGTCATGAGGGTGCTGAAGGAGAAACCAGCGAAGCACCTAAGGAAGAAGAACCACATATTGCCGAGGCGAAAAAAATATTTGGCGAAGAATTTGTGGAAATTATTGATTAAATAACTAATTAAATGGAGGTAGATGGTAATGATGCGTGGTGGCGGAATGGGAAATATGCAAAATATGATGAAACAAATGCAAAAGATGCAAAAGGAAATGGCGAAAGCACAAGAAGAATTAGGTGAAAAGAAGATTGAAGGATCTGCTGGCGGCGGGATGGTCACAGTAGTGGTAACCGGTCATAAGGAAGTTGTCGATGTAATTATCAAACCAGAGGCAGTCGATCCGGATGATATCGAAATGCTTCAAGACCTTGTTTTAGCTGCAACAAATGATGCTCTTAAAAAGGTAGAAGAGTTAACAAACAGTACGATGGGGCAATTTACAAAAGGAATGAACCTTCCTTTTTAGGAGTGGAATAGCAAAAGATGCATTATCCTGAACCAATATCTAAGCTGATTGACAGCTTTATGAAGCTGCCAGGTATCGGCCCAAAAACGGCCGGTCGTCTGGCTTTTTTTGTCCTAAGTATGAAAGAGGATACGGTGCTTGATTTTGCTAAAGCACTAGTGAATGCCAAACGAAATCTAACCTATTGTTCTGTCTGTGGTCATATCACGGATCAGGATCCATGTTATATTTGTGAGGACCAACGACGGGATAGAAGTATCATTTGTGTCGTCCAAGATCCTAAAGATGTGATAGCGATGGAAAAAATGAAGGAATTCAACGGTTTGTACCATGTTCTGCATGGGGCGATTTCCCCGATGGATGGGATAGGTCCTGAGGATATCAATATCCCTGACCTCTTAAAACGTCTTCAGGATGAAACAGTTACTGAAGTGATCCTAGCGACTAACCCTAATATCGAAGGGGAAGCAACCGCGATGTACATTTCACGTTTGTTAAGGCCATCAGGGATTAAAACGACAAGAATTGCGCATGGGCTTCCTGTTGGCGGGGACCTTGAATATGCGGATGAGGTAACCTTATCTAAAGCGATTGAAGGCCGGAGAGAATTTTAAAAAGACGCGGAGGAATCAGTCATGTTTTTTCAGCGTAAAGGTCGGCTGCGTAAGGAGTATAATGAAAAGCTCTTAATGCAGTTGAATAGATATAAAGAACATTGGCAGCAAGAAAAGCTGCTGTTGGAAAAAAGTTTTGATCCTTCCGAAGAGGTGATTTGCCAAACAAAAATTGCTGAGGCAAAATATATCTTTCTATTAAGAGAAGCAAAGCAGCGGAATGTTACCTTAATGAGATAAAAACTAAGCTATTTCTTTTTTTAGGTCTATCTTTATCAACTTGTACATAAGTTGAAACAAAGTGACTTAAGAAGGGGGATAGCTTTTTTGGAACCAATTATCGTAATATCCATCCTCGGAGGGCTCATACTTATCCTTTTATTTACGGGTGCTCCTTTTAAGCCCGCTCGATTGGTTGGACAGGCTGCTATTAAATTAGTCATTGGAGCGCTATTTTTATTCTTCTTAAATGCTGCGGGTAACCGCTATGGAATTCATGTGCCGATTAATTTTGCTACATCGGCTATTTCAGGATTTTTAGGAATCCCGGGTCTAATCGCTTTAGCTGCTATTCAACATTGGGTACTCTAGTCCTAAAACCGCTGAAAAAAAGCGGTTTTTCTTTTTGAAAAACAAATTTATAAAAAAGTATTGACCAATCCTTTTATATGCTGTAATATATGAAAAGTCGTCACAGAGACGATGAAATGAAAATGAAAAAAGTTGTTGACTTCTGGTTGATAACTTGATAAGATAATAAAGTCGCTTTTAGGCGATAGAGAAATTGTTCTTTGAAAACTAAACAAACAAAATCGTGCAAACAAACAAAAATTTTAGTTTCAATTAAGAAACTAAGCCAACGTAACAAAATGAGCTAATCAACTTTCTTGGAGAGTTTGATCCTGGCTCAGGACGAACGCTGGCGGCGTGCCTAATACATGCAAGTCGAGCGAATCAACAGGAGCTTGCTCCTGTTGATTAGCGGCGGACGGGTGAGTAACACGTGGGCAACCTGCCTGTAAGACTGGGATAACACCGGGAAACCGGTGCTAATACCGGATAATCCTTTTCCTCTCATGAGGAAAAGCTGAAAGTCGGTTTCGGCTGACACTTACAGATGGGCCCGCGGCGCATTAGCTAGTTGGTGAGGTAACGGCTCACCAAGGCGACGATGCGTAGCCGACCTGAGAGGGTGATCGGCCACACTGGGACTGAGACACGGCCCAGACTCCTACGGGAGGCAGCAGTAGGGAATCTTCCACAATGGACGAAAGTCTGATGGAGCAACGCCGCGTGAGCGATGAAGGCCTTCGGGTCGTAAAGCTCTGTTGTTAGGGAAGAACAAGTACCGGAGTAACTGCCGGTACCTTGACGGTACCTAACCAGAAAGCCACGGCTAACTACGTGCCAGCAGCCGCGGTAATACGTAGGTGGCAAGCGTTGTCCGGAATTATTGGGCGTAAAGCGCGCGCAGGCGGTCCTTTAAGTCTGATGTGAAAGCCCACGGCTCAACCGTGGAGGGTCATTGGAAACTGGGGGACTTGAGTGCAGAAGAGGAAAGCGGAATTCCACGTGTAGCGGTGAAATGCGTAGAGATGTGGAGGAACACCAGTGGCGAAGGCGGCTTTCTGGTCTGTAACTGACGCTGAGGCGCGAAAGCGTGGGGAGCAAACAGGATTAGATACCCTGGTAGTCCACGCCGTAAACGATGAGTGCTAAGTGTTAGGGGGTTTCCGCCCCTTAGTGCTGCAGCTAACGCATTAAGCACTCCGCCTGGGGAGTACGGCCGCAAGGCTGAAACTCAAAGGAATTGACGGGGGCCCGCACAAGCGGTGGAGCATGTGGTTTAATTCGAAGCAACGCGAAGAACCTTACCAGGTCTTGACATCCTCTGACACTCCTAGAGATAGGATTTTCCCCTTCGGGGGACAGAGTGACAGGTGGTGCATGGTTGTCGTCAGCTCGTGTCGTGAGATGTTGGGTTAAGTCCCGCAACGAGCGCAACCCTTGATCTTAGTTGCCAGCATTCAGTTGGGCACTCTAAGGTGACTGCCGGTGACAAACCGGAGGAAGGTGGGGATGACGTCAAATCATCATGCCCCTTATGACCTGGGCTACACACGTGCTACAATGGATGGTACAAAGGGCTGCAAGACCGCGAGGTTTAGCCAATCCCATAAAACCATTCTCAGTTCGGATTGCAGGCTGCAACTCGCCTGCATGAAGCCGGAATCGCTAGTAATCGCGGATCAGCATGCCGCGGTGAATACGTTCCCGGGCCTTGTACACACCGCCCGTCACACCACGAGAGTTTGTAACACCCGAAGTCGGTGGGGTAACCGCAAGGAGCCAGCTGCCTAAGGTGGGACAGATGATTGGGGTGAAGTCGTAACAAGGTAGCCGTATCGGAAGGTGCGGCTGGATCACCTCCTTTCTAAGGATAAAGCTGGACCTGTGAGCCAGACAAAACAGTTTGTGACACGATCTTTGTTTGTTTGGTTTTGAGAGTATAATCTCTCTTTATATTTCCGTTGTGGGGGCCTATAGCTCAGCTGGTTAGAGCGCACGCCTGATAAGCGTGAGGTCGATGGTTCGAGTCCATTTAGGCCCACCATCTTCATAACGGGGCCTTAGCTCAGCTGGGAGAGCGCCTGCTTTGCACGCAGGAGGTCAGCGGTTCGATCCCGCTAGGCTCCACCAAAATCGTTCTTTGAAAACTAGATAATCGTAATGAAGAAGTCAATGTAAGAACCGAGTCAATGCCATTTTAGTTTTCTCTCTTATGTAAGTAAGAGAATAACCAAGACAAATTAGCAGCGAGAAGGTCGAGGAAGCAAGCGAGCGAAGACCGGAGCGTACCCTAATGTACGTGAGGATCTGAGAGAGCGCGGCTGACGAAGAGATTCGAAGCTGATCATTTGTCGATCAGGTTAAGTTAGAAAGGGCGCACGGTGAATGCCTTGGCACTAGGAGCCGATGAAGGACGGGACTAACACCGATATGCTTCGGGGAGCTGTAAGTAAGCTTTGATCCGGAGATTTCCGAATGGGGGAACCCACTGTTCGTAATGGAACAGTATCTTTACCTGAATACATAGGGTATGGAAGGCATACCCGGGGAACTGAAACATCTAAGTACCCGGAGGAAGAGAAAGCAAACGCGATTCCCTGAGTAGCGGCGAGCGAAACGGGACATAGCCCAAACCAAGAGGCTTGCCTCTTGGGGTTGTAGGACACTCAACATGGAGTTACAAAGGAACGGGGTAGATGAAGCGATCTGGAAAGGTCCGTCATAGAAGGTAAAAACCCTGTAGTCGAAACTTCGTTCCCTCCTGAGTGGATCCTGAGTACGGCCGAACACGAGAAATCCGGTCGGAAGCAGGGAGGACCATCTCCCAAGGCTAAATACTCCCTAGTGACCGATAGTGAACCAGTACCGTGAGGGAAAGGTGAAAAGCACCCCGGAAGGGGAGTGAAATAGTTCCTGAAACCGTGTGCCTACAAGTAGTTAGAGCCCGTTAATGGGTGATAGCGTGCCTTTTGTAGAATGAACCGGCGAGTTACGATCCCATGCAAGGTTAAGTTGAAGAGACGGAGCCGCAGCGAAAGCGAGTCTGAATAGGGCGTATGAGTATGTGGTCGTAGACCCGAAACCAGGTGATCTACCCATGTCCAGGGTGAAGTCCAGGTAACACTGGATGGAGGCCCGAACCCACGCACGTTGAAAAGTGCGGGGATGAGGTGTGGGTAGCGGAGAAATTCCAATCGAACTTGGAGATAGCTGGTTCTCTCCGAAATAGCTTTAGGGCTAGCCTCACGTAGTAAGAGTCTTGGAGGTAGAGCACTGTTTGGACTAGGGGCCCTCATCGGGTTACCGAATTCAGACAAACTCCGAATGCCAAAGACTTATCCGTGGGAGTCAGACTGCGAGTGATAAGATCCGTAGTCAAAAGGGAAACAGCCCAGACCACCAGCTAAGGTCCCAAAGTATACGTTAAGTGGAAAAGGATGTGGAGTTGTTTAGACAACCAGGATGTTGGCTTAGAAGCAGCCACCATTTAAAGAGTGCGTAATAGCTCACTGGTCGAATGACTCTGCGCCGAAAATGTACCGGGGCTAAACGTATCACCGAAGCTGTGGATTGACATCTTAGATGTCAGTGGTAGGAGAGCGTTCTAAGGGCGTTGAAGCTAGACCGTAAGGACTGGTGGAGCGCTTAGAAGTGAGAATGCCGGTATGAGTAGCGAAAGATGAGTGAGAATCTCATCCACCGAATGCCTAAGGTTTCCTGAGGAAGGCTCGTCCGCTCAGGGTTAGTCGGGACCTAAGCCGAGGCCGAAAGGCGTAGGCGATGGACAACAGGTTGATATTCCTGTACCACCTCTTTATCGTTTGAGCAATGGGGGGACGCAGGAGGATAGGGTAAGCGCGCTGTTGGATATGCGCGTCTAAGCAGTTAGGCTGAGAAGTAGGCAAATCCGCTTCTCGCGAAGGCTGAGCTGTGATAGCGAGGGAAATTTAGTACCGAAGTTCCTGATTCCACACTGCCAAGAAAAGCCTCTAGCGAGATAAAAGGTGCCCGTACCGCAAACCGACACAGGTAGGCGAGGAGAGAATCCTAAGGTGAGCGAGAGAACTCTCGTTAAGGAACTCGGCAAAATGACCCCGTAACTTCGGGAGAAGGGGTGCTTTTTGAGGTGAATAGCCTCGAAGAGCCGCAGTGAATAGGCCCAGGCGACTGTTTAGCAAAAACACAGGTCTCTGCGAAGCCGCAAGGCGAAGTATAGGGGCTGACGCCTGCCCGGTGCTGGAAGGTTAAGAGGAGGGGTTAGCGCAAGCAAAGCTCTGAATCGAAGCCCCAGTAAACGGCGGCCGTAACTATAACGGTCCTAAGGTAGCGAAATTCCTTGTCGGGTAAGTTCCGACCCGCACGAAAGGCGTAACGATCTGGGCACTGTCTCAACGAGAGACTCGGTGAAATTATAGTACCTGTGAAGATGCAGGTTACCCGCGACAGGACGGAAAGACCCCGTGGAGCTTTACTGTAGCCTGATATTGAATTTTGGTACAGCTTGTACAGGATAGGTAGGAGCCTGAGAAGCCGGAGCGCTAGCTTCGGTGGAGGCGTCGGTGGGATACTACCCTGGCTGTATTGAAATTCTAACCCGCACCCCTGATCGGGGTGGGAGACAGTGTCAGGTGGGCAGTTTGACTGGGGCGGTCGCCTCCTAAAGAGTAACGGAGGCGCCCAAAGGTTCCCTCAGAATGGTTGGAAATCATTCGCAGAGTGTAAAGGCACAAGGGAGCTTGACTGCGAGACCTACAAGTCGAGCAGGGACGAAAGTCGGGCTTAGTGATCCGGTGGTTCCGCATGGAAGGGCCATCGCTCAACGGATAAAAGCTACCCCGGGGATAACAGGCTTATCTCCCCCAAGAGTCCACATCGACGGGGAGGTTTGGCACCTCGATGTCGGCTCATCGCATCCTGGGGCTGTAGTCGGTCCCAAGGGTTGGGCTGTTCGCCCATTAAAGCGGTACGCGAGCTGGGTTCAGAACGTCGTGAGACAGTTCGGTCCCTATCCGTCGTGGGCGCAGGAAATTTGAGAGGAGCTGTCCTTAGTACGAGAGGACCGGGATGGACGCACCGCTGGTGTACCAGTTGTTCTGCCAAGGGCATCGCTGGGTAGCTATGTGCGGACGGGATAAGTGCTGAAAGCATCTAAGCATGAAGCCCCCCTCAAGATGAGATTTCCCATAGCGCAAGCTAGTAAGAACCCTGAAAGATGATCAGGTTGATAGGTCAGAGGTGGAAGCGTGGTAACATGTGGAGCTGACTGATACTAATCGTTCGAGGACTTAACCAATTTATAAGGCATACTCATTTTTACAAACTTCTTCTGCATTATCTAGTTTTGAGGGAATGATTCCTCAATTAAATAGTCTGGCAGCAATGGCGAGAAGGTCACACCCGTTCCCATACCGAACACGGAAGTTAAGCTTCTCAGCGCCGATGGTAGTTGGGACACGCGTCCCTGTGAGAGTAGGACGTTGCCAGGCACATCTAAGACAACCTGAAAAGGTTGTTTTTTTGTTTGTCATCTGTAAGGACAATGACAATAGTAAAAAAGTACGAAGTGTTTTCAAAGAAATTACAAATAGACATACACCCAATTGCTAATTGTTACATAATATATTAATTAAGATGACGGGGAAAAGATTATTCGAAAAATTGTATACAAATAGGCGCGTAAGGGCAGAATGGATGTATGGAGGTGGAGGGATTGAGTTCATTATTAGCACAGAAGTATCATGAGGAAACGTGCGTTATTTGTGAAAATCAAAAACCAAGAGGCATACATCTATACACTTCATTTATTTGTACAGAATGCGAAAATGATTTAATACAAACAGATACAAAGGATCCAAAATATAAATACTTTCTCAAACAACTGAAAAAAATAACCACACCAGAAATTTTTTCATAAAAGTCCATTATGGGCTTATTTTTTTGCATTCATATGAGATTGGGCACTGATTTTTTGTTAGAATGAAGTGAAACTTCCAGCAATGGGGGGTTCTTGCCTGCTAATATGGCTGGATAAACGAAGCTCTTAGAAGGAAGTAAACAAATGAATAATCAATTAAAAACACCTTTGTATGATGTATTAATCGACCATGTCAAAAAGAACCCTATTTCCTTTCATGTCCCTGGACATAAATATGGTACTATAAATCAACCAGAAGCAAATCGCTATTTTAAGCAGATTTTACAAATTGATGCGACGGAGTTATCGGGTTTAGACGATCTGCATTCGCCAGAAGGGGCAATATTAGAGGCTGAATCACTATTAGCTAGCCTATATCAAACCAAAAAGAGTTATTTCCTTGTGAATGGCTCAACCGTAGGGAATCTAGCAATGATTATGGCATCCTGCTCAGAAGGAACAAACGTTCTTGTTCAAAGAAATTGCCATAAATCCATTTTAAATGGACTTAGCTTGGCAAAAGCTGACCCCGTGTTTCTCGAGCCTGAATTTGACCAGGAGTGGAAAGTCCCTTCTGGTATACGTATAGATACGGTTAAAGAAGCTATTAACTTATATCCGGATGCAAAAGCACTCATTTTGAGTTATCCGAACTACTATGGAATGGGATATGATTTACAAGAAATAATCAAAGAAGCACATCTGCATGATATCCCTGTGTTAGTGGATGAGGCACATGGACCACATTTTATCCTGGGAGCTCCTTTCCCGCCCTCAGCCCTTCAATTGGGTGCAGATGTTGTGGTTCAATCAGCACATAAGACGCTCCCCGCGATGACGATGGGATCCTTTTTACATGTGAATAGCCAGTTGATTAATGGCAATAAGGTAAAGGAATACTTAGCCATGTTCCAATCAAGCAGCCCGTCCTATCCGATTATGGCATCCTTGGACCTGTCCAGAAATTATTTAGCTACATATAAACCAAACGATTTAACCTTTCTTTTGAATGAAGTTCAACGCTTTAAAGAGATGTTGGCGGAAATTCCGGCAATCCGGGTGTTAGAATACCCAAATGATAACGGCGATCCTTTAAAATTAACTATCCAGTCCCGCTCAGGGTTAAATGGCTTTGAGCTCCAAAGAAGATTAGAAGAGGTATCCATTTATACAGAATTAGCCGATCCAAATAATGTGCTCTTTATTCTTCCTTTATTAAAAGAAGGACAAAGCTTTCCTTTGGAAGAAGCGGTCCTGAAAATTAAGAAGGCGCTAGCTGGTTTACCTTTAAATGATGCTGAAGAGGTGTTTGAGGTGGCTAGTCAAAAAATCTCAACGTTAGCGATCCCATTTAAAGAAATGGGTAATTTAATGGTAAAAGAGGTAGATATAACTGCAGTGATAGGTGAGGTATGCGCCGAAACGATTATTCCATACCCCCCGGGTATTCCCTTGCTGATGAAGGGTGAAAGGATAACAAAAGATAAACTCAGTCAACTCGCCAGCCTGTTAAAATCTGGAGCTAGATTTCAAGGCGGCGCACGATTAAAAGATGGTCTTATAAAGACCTTTTACACAGCTTAAGAGATAGATACAGTTTTGGAGGTTTTATTTAAATGGATAAAGGAATATTTATAACATTTGAGGGCCCGGATGGCGCGGGAAAGTCAACAATTATTAACATGGTAGCCCAGCAGCTTGAAAACGTACTCCTAACGCGAGAACCAGGCGGGATTGATATCGCTGAACAGATTCGTGCAGTGATTTTAGATAAAGAAAATACTGCGATGGACCCGCGGACAGAAGCCTTACTCTATGCTGCTGCAAGAAGGCAGCATTTGATAGAAAAGGTGAAACCAGCCTTAGCAGAGGGGAAAATCGTGTTGTGTGACCGGTTTGTTGATAGTTCTTTGGCTTACCAAGGCTATGCACGCGGGTTAGGAATTGATGAAGTTTTTGCAATCAACCAATTTGCGATTGAAAATTTGATGCCTGAGTTAACCATCTACTTTGATATCAAACCAGAGTTAGGCTTAAAGCGGATCAACAAAAATAAAGGCAGAGAGATTAATCGATTGGATTTAGAAAACCTGGAATTCCACCAAAAGGTTAGCACAGGATATCATCTATTAATCGAACGCTTTCCAGATAGAATTCAGTCTATTGATGCTTCCGGCACAGTGGAAGAGGTTTTTCAAGAAACCCTAAAAATAATAGTAGAAAAATTAGCAAAAAGGAAGCCTTCCCTGTAAGGCTTTTTTTTATCCTAAAATAAATATGTAGCCTTCCCTGCCATTACGAATGTAAGGAACTCTGTTACCTGTTATAATATAGGAAACAACAAAACTAGAATGGGATAAAAAAGAGAGGGTGGTTCGGATGAAACTGATCATAGCTGTTGTACAGGACCAGGATAGCAATCGGTTATCAAAGGCACTAGTAGATAACAATTTTAGGGCAACAAAACTAGCGAGTACAGGTGGATTTCTGAAGTCAGGTAACACGACCTTTATGATTGGTACTGAGGATATTCGCGTGGACCGAGCCCTCCAAATTATTAAGGACAACTGCAGATCCAGAGAACAGTTAGTTGCCCCTGTTTCACCGATGGGTGGAAATGCAGACTCGTATGTCCCATATCCCGTTGAAGTTGAGGTTGGCGGGGCAACCGTATTTGTCCTTCCAATTGAGCAATACATGCATTTTTAATCATAGTGAATGTCGGTTAATTTTATAAAGTAAGAGAGTGATGAGCTTGGTAAAATCATGGGAACAGCTAGAAGAGCTTCAGCCAACTGTGTTAAACATGTTAAAAAACAGTTTAGTGAAAAATCGAGTGGCCCATGCGTACCTTCTTGAGGGTATTAGAGGGACAGGTAAGCGGGAAATTGCGTTGTTACTAACGAAGTCCCTATTTTGCGAGTCCATCATTGATCGTTATAAACCTTGTGAAGAATGCAATAATTGTCGTCGAATCAATCATAGCAACCATCCTGATGTTCATATTGTGGAGCCGGATGGATTATCCATTAAGGTTGACCAAATCAGAAGCCTGCAGGTTGAGTTTTCCAAAAAGGGATTAGAATCTTTGAAAAAGGTTTATTTGCTTATCCATGCAGATAAAATGAGTGTCAGTGCATCCAATAGTTTACTGAAATTTTTAGAAGAACCTAATCCCGGGACAGTTGCCTTTCTATTAACAGAACAGCCGCAGAAAATTCTACCAACGATCCTTTCGAGGTGCCAAATACTAACAATTCATCCATTATCACCTTTAGTTATGATTAAACAATTGGTGGAAAACGGCGTAGAACCGCTAAAGGCTCCGTTACTTGCTCAATTGACCAATAGCTTGGATGAGGCACATAAATTAAATGTCGATGAATGGTTTGCACAAGCTCAAAAAATAGTGGTAAAATTATATGAGGTGTTGAAAAAAAATCCGTTGGAGGCTATGGTAACGCTTCAGACTGAATGGTTTCCACACTTTAAAGATAAAGAACAAATTCACCGTGGTTTAGACCTTTTACTTCTTATTTTTAAGGATTTACTATATATACAATTAGATAGGCAGGAGCAAATTGTTTTTCGAGAGGAAAATGAACGGCTGCAACAATTTGCACTGCAAACATCTGGACGGCGCATATCGGATCAAATGTCAGCTATTCTTGATGCAAAAAGAAAGCTTGAGAGGAATATGAATCCTCAGCTGATGATGGAACAGCTTGTGTTAAAATTGCAGGAGGGATCTTCATTTGTATGATGTTGTAGGAGTACGCTTTAAAAAGGCGGGGAAAATCTATTATTTTGATCCAGGGGACCTCTCTATAGAAAAAGATGACTTTGTGATTGTCGAAACAGTTCGTGGAGTTGAGTATGGTAAAGCAGTCATCGCTCGCAAACAGGTGGAGGAGCATGATGTTGTCCTTCCACTAAAAAAAGTGGTGAGAATTGCCGACCCGAAGGATCGAATGATTGTTGAAGAGAATAAGCAAGCCGCAAAGGAAGCTTATGAAGTTTGTAATGAAAAAGTGAATGAGCATCAACTGGATATGAAACTAGTCGATGTTGAATATACATTTGATCGAAATAAAGTCATCTTCTACTTTACGGCTGATGGAAGAGTTGATTTCCGTGAGCTTGTGAAGGATTTAGCAGCTATTTTTAGGACGAGAATTGAATTACGCCAGATTGGTGTCCGCGATGAAGCGAAGATGCTTGGTGGTATCGGTCCCTGTGGGAGAATGTTATGCTGTTCGACCTTTTTAGGGGATTTCGATCCAGTTTCGATAAAAATGGCGAAGGATCAAAACCTTTCACTGAATCCTACAAAAATATCTGGATTATGCGGCAGGCTGATGTGTTGTTTAAAATATGAAAATGATGAATATGAATCTGCTAAAGCATTGCTGCCGGATTTAGGGGAATTCATTGAAACACCACAGGGTAGAGGAAAAGTAGTAGGATTAAATATATTAGAGCGGGTACTGCAGGTTGAACTAAAGGAACAGGATCGAGTTCTGGAGTATACCTTGGAGGAAATCAATAAAGAAGGTGCCTTTTCTATACAATCCACAGATTAACGAGGTGGAAGACGTGGATAAAAAAGAAATATTTGAATCAGTAAGTAATATGGAAACACAAATTGGCCATCTTTACCAGCAGCTGGGGGAATTAAAGCAGCATTTAGCCGAAATACTAGAAGAGAATCATTATTTAAAGCTTGAAAATGAACATTTGAGACGCCGTTTAGATGTAACGACTGAAGCGGAAAAAAAGGTAACAGAGAATAAAAAGGGGGCAGTCCTGCCCGAGTCTCCGGGGGTAAAGCCATTTGATGTTGGGGAAGGATATGATAACCTCGCCCGACTCTATCAAGAAGGGTTTCATATCTGTAACCTTCATTTTGGAAGTTTACGCAAGGAAGGCGATTGTTTATTCTGTCTTTCCTTTCTTAATAAGAAATAACCTTAAGAGGCTGACAAAAATCAGCCTCTATTTTCATACATTTAGGGGATGGATAATTTGGTTAACTTGAAGGAAGATGAACGGTTAGATTATTTATTAGCGGAAAACTTAAGGATTATCCAAAGTCCGTCTGTTTTTGCCTTTTCCCTTGATGCCGTTTTACTTGCAAGATTTGTATATGTTCCGATTCAAAAAGGGAACTTAATTGACCTCTGCAGCGGGAATGGTGTCATCCCTTTATTTTTAAGTACACGAACAAAGGGCCAGATTACTGGTGTTGAAATACAGGAACGGCTTTACGATATGGCGGTAAGAAGCATTGAATATAATGGACTAGAACCCCGACTGCAAATGATTCATGGTGATATCAAGGATATGCCAAAACAGCTGGGCCATGGGCAATTTGATGTCGTCACTTGCAATCCCCCGTATTTTACAACGCCGTCAAAGGAAGAGATGAATCCCAATGAACATCTAGCGATTGCCCGTCATGAAATTCTTTGTACACTAGAGGATGCGGTCAAGGCTTCAAGTCAATTGGCTAAACAAGGCGGCAAGGTGGCTTTTGTACACCGACCGGGGCGACTGCTGGATATCATTACATTGATGAGACAATATCGGCTTGAACCCAAACGGATTCAATTTGTCTATCCGAAGAAGGGGAAAGAGGCTAATACGCTTTTAATTGAGGCAATTAAGGATGGCAGTCCGGATATAAAAATTTCTCCCCCGTTATTTGTTTATAATGATGACAATGAATATACACCAGAAATTAGAGAGATTTTATATGGAGAATAGCGATCACTATTTTTATGTTCTTACCTGTAAGGACGGTAGTTTATATGGTGGATATACGAATAATCTTGAACGCCGGATTAAGCTACATAATGAAGGAAAAGGGGCAAAATATACGCGGGGCAGAGGTCCGGTCGAACTTACATACTATAGAAGCTATGAAAATAAAGGGGACGCGCTGAGGGCAGAATACTCCTTTAAGCAATTAAGCAGGAAGAAAAAAGATGAATTTTTAATGAAAGAAACAGGTGATGTGCATGTGGCAGCAAAAAAGCTTTGAGAATGAAGCTACGAAAGGGATCTTATATCTTATTCCCACACCAATTGGCAATTTAGAAGATATGAGCTTCCGTGCGATTCGACTATTAAAAGAGGCAGACTTAATTGCTGCAGAAGATACAAGAAATACAAAGAAGCTTTGTAATTACTTTGAAATTGGAACACCTGTTGTAAGTTATCACGAACACAATAAAGATACGAGCGGCGATAAATTGATTCAAAAAGTAAAGGAAGGGTTAAAGATTGCGCTGGTAAGTGATGCGGGTATGCCTGCCATTTCAGATCCAGGTTATGAGCTGGTCGCAGCGGCCATAGAAGAAAAGGTAACAGTCGTTCCGTTACCAGGTGCAAATGCTGCCCTAACATCATTAATTGCTTCCGGTTTAGTGTGCCAGCCCTTTTACTTTTTTGGTTTTTTGAATCGAAACAAGAAAGAAAAGCGGGCGGAGTTAGAACACTTAAAGTGGCAGTCAGCTACGTTAATCTTTTATGAATCACCACATCGCCTAAAAGAAACGCTTTCGATTATGTCAGATGTCCTCGGTAACCGGAAGATCGCAATTTGCAGGGAGTTAACAAAAAAGTATGAGGAATTTATTCGCGGATCGATCGAAGAAGTAATCGCTTGGACCACGCAGGATGAAATCCGCGGAGAGTTTTGCTTGATTGTTGAGGGGACGGATCAGCAACAAGAGGAAGAACCAAGCTGGTGGCACAATTTAACGCTTGAAGAACATGTAAATCATTATATTTCTGAAAAAAATATCCCTTCGAAGGAAGCGATCAAACTAACAGCGAAAGATCGTGACATAAATAAAAGAGAAGTGTATCAGGCCTATCATGTCGAATAGATAGAGCTTAAGTGGGATACACCGCTGAACGTTTGTTTCCGCTTTTCAAAGAAAAAAAGCTCCAGCACTAATTGAAGTGCCGGAGCTTTCTATTATTTTACTAATTCAAAGTTGTTTTGGATTTCTTGTAATAACTGTTCTGCACCTTCACGGCTAAGAATCAATTTACCGCCAGCAAGAGTTAAATTATCATCAGATACTTCTCCTGTAACTTGGCAAGTCATATTTGGCTTGTATTTCTTTAGGATAATACGCTCATCATCAACGTAAATTTCAAGAGCATCTTTTTCAGCGATACCAAGAGTACGTCTTAATTCGATTGGAATAACCACACGGCCTAGCTCATCAACTTTACGAACAATACCAGTAGATTTCATTTTTATGATCTCCTCTCACATTTGCACTTATTTTTCTCTATCTATTTATTCGTCATTATTCGACAAAATTTTCATAACTTAATAATACAAGAAATTCCCATATCCGTCAATAATTTTTATTTTGAAAAATAATAGTAAATTTATTCAATTAAGGTGATCGTTGATTTAACAACGTTTTTTCTGAAAATTACCTATATTTAGCAGTGGATAATGCTATTGGATTGTTGATAAAACAACTGTTCAATTCGATATTTCTTCGACAAACTTCAACATAAATTGATGCGATTGAACTATATATCCTTCGCAGGAATTGAAGCCTTTATGGGTGTAATAGGAAAATATGAAAAAATAAAGGAATCAGGTAAAAGAGCGCCTCCTTGCACAAAAGTTGGTTTTTCGGTATATTTTGAGGATAGAAGCGGGAAAAAAGAGGCAATAATGGTTAAATAGAGCTTTGGACTCGCAAACTAGCGGAGGGATTAAGATGGAGAATAAATTAAAGACTTTTTACCTAACGACACCGATTTACTATCCAAGCGGTAATTTACATATTGGGCATGCTTATACAACTGTTGCAGGTGATGCAATGGCCCGTTATAAGCGGATGCGCGGCTATGATGTTATGTACTTAACTGGAACGGATGAGCATGGGCAGAAAATTCAAAGGAAAGCTGAAGAAGCAGGGATTACTCCGCAGCAGTATGTCGATGAAATTGTCGATGGAATTAAAGAATTATGGAAAAGACTCGATATTTCTTATGATGATTTTATCCGAACAACGGATGAAAGACATAAACAAGTCGTTGAAAAGATGTTTGCGAGACTGCTTGAACAAGGTGATATTTATCTCGATCAGTATGAAGGCTGGTACTGTACACCATGTGAATCCTTTTATACCGACCGTCAGCTAACGAATGGAAATTGTCCGGATTGTGGCCGTCCGGTGGAAAAGGTTAAAGAAGAATCATACTTTTTTAGAATGAGTAAATATGTAGATCGTCTTTTGCAGTACTACGAGGAAAATCCCGATTTCATCCAACCGGAATCTCGAAAAAATGAAATGATTAATAACTTTATCAAACCTGGCCTAGAGGATCTTGCTGTTTCAAGGACAACGTTTGATTGGGGGATCAAGGTGCCGGGGAATCCAAGGCATGTTATTTATGTTTGGATTGATGCCCTTTCCAACTATATTACGGCACTTGGTTATGGAACAGATAATGATGCAAAATATTTAAATTACTGGCCAGCTGATGTTCACTTAATGAGTAAGGAAATTGTACGTTTCCACACCATCTATTGGCCAATTATGCTAATGGCATTAGATATTCCACTGCCCAAAAAGGTATTTGCCCATGGCTGGCTGTTGATGAAGGATGGAAAAATGTCCAAATCGAAAGGGAATGTGGTTGACCCTGTCACCTTAATTGATCGCTATGGTCTAGATGCGCTCCGCTATTATTTATTAAGAGAAGTTCCGTTTGGGGCGGATGGCGTCTTTACACCGGAAGGATTTGTCGAAAGAATCAATTTCGACCTAGCCAATGATTTAGGTAATCTTTTAAATCGTACGGTCGCAATGATTGAAAAATATTTCAACGGTGTTATACCTGATTATTCCGGCTCTATTGGGGAATTTGATGCATCACTGCTGCAAGTTAACCAGGATACAGTAAATGTATACGAAGATGTAATGGAGAAGATGGAGTTTTCAGTAGCGTTATCTACAATTTGGCTGCTAGTCAGCCGTACCAATAAATATATTGATGAAACAAAACCATGGGCTTTAGCGAAGGATGAGGCGAATCGCGAGGTACTTGCTAGTGTAATGGCTCATCTGGCCGAATCCTTACGAAGAATTGCGATTTTACTGCAGCCATTCCTAACACGTACACCGAATTCCATCTTTACGCAGTTGGGTATTCAGGATGAGAGCCTTAAAACATGGGAAAGCCTCACTGATTTTGGTGTCATACCAAGCGGAACAAAGGTAGAAAAGGATGCACCGATATTTCCAAGACTTGAAATTGCTGAGGAAGTAGAATTTATTAAGACGAAAATGCAGGGTTCTGCTCCAGCAGTTGAAGAAGAGAAAGAAGTAAAGCCAGAAGAAAAACCTGAAGAAATCGACGAAATTGCGATTGACGATTTTATGAAAATTGATTTGAGGGTAGCCGAAGTTGTTCAAGCAGAGCCTATTAAAAAGGCGGATAAATTGCTTAAGCTTCAGCTTGATTTAGGGTATGAAAAGCGTCAGGTCGTTTCTGGAATTGCCCAATATTATAAGCCGGAAGAATTAGTTGGTCGAAAGGTCATTTGTATTACCAACCTAAAACCAGTTAAACTTCGTGGTGAACTTTCACAGGGAATGATCCTAGCAGGTTCAAAAGATGGTCAACTTTCGCTTGCAACCGTCGATCAAACATTACCGAATGGTTCCAAGGTGAAATAAAGGTTAATAACTTTACAAGAAAAGCGCCTGCACAAGGCGCTTTTCAATGTTACACGTGGAACATTTTTCGAGACATTTCTTTTTATTACTTGGTTATTGTTGAATATTGGCATTTCTAACGCGAATAAGAAAATGTTAGCGAAAAATAAAATTCTTTTTGAAAAAAATGGTGAAGGAGCAAAACTATGCTATTTGATACCCATGTACATTTAAATGATGACCAATATAACGAAGATTTAGATGAAGTAATCTCTAGGGCTCAAAGTGAGGGAGTCACTAATATGGTTGTGGTCGGGTTTGACCGCAAGACCATTCAAAAGGCGATGGAATTAGCTGATAGCTATGATTTTATCTTTGCCTGCATTGGGTGGCATCCCGTTGATGCGATCGACATGACCGAGGCGGATTTACGATGGATAGAGGAATTAACTGCCCATCCAAAGGTAGTTGCGATCGGTGAAATGGGCTTGGATTATCATTGGGACAAATCTCCAAAGGATATTCAGAAGGAAGTTTTTCGAAAACAAATCAGACTTGCTAAAAAGGTTATTCTTCCAATCGTGATTCATAATCGCGAAGCAACAGCTGATATTGTGGAAATTTTAAAGGAAGAAGGAGCGGAAGAAGTAGGCGGGATTATGCATTGCTTTAGCGGCAGCCCTGAAGTAGCGAAGGAATGTGTGAAAATGAACTTTTATATTTCTCTTGGAGGCCCTGTAACCTTCAAAAATGCCAAAAAGCCGAAAGAAGTAGCTGCTGAAATTCCACTCGATAAACTATTAATAGAAACAGATTGCCCATATTTGGCTCCCCATCCCTACCGAGGGAAAAGAAATGAGCCTAGTTATGTAAAATTAGTAGCTGAACAAATTGCCGAAATAAAAGGATTGACAATCGAAGAAGTGGCGGAAGCAACGACACGAAATGCTAAAAAATTATTCGCCATAAAATGATAGGGGATTTTGTCGAAGCTGGTGGAAGCTTGTCTTATATTTTAGCGATAACAAAAAGTTCTACATGTCTCCTTTTCTACATAGGATAACCGTGTCGATAAGTTTATCTTTGCAATTTTCTCAACTTTGTGCATAATTAGAAATACCTTCGTACAGTATGCAAAGATTAACAGCCGACAGCATGGTTCATTAATCTCTCTAAGAAAAGGAGGCGTTTTTCATCGTATTCAAAAACATGAAAAACCTGTTTTCCAAGTCTTTGAGCCGGAAGACATTGACCATTGCTTTTGCTAGTTTCGTAGTTTTGCTAACAACTCTTGGTATTCTTTTTTACGAAGGATCAAAGAAAACTGTTGCCATCACTCTTAACGATCAGCAAAAGGTCGTGAAAACACATGCAGATACCATCAAAGAATTATTAGATGAATTGGATGTATCCACCCGCTCACAAGACTATTTGCAACCTAAGGCGAATGCAAAGGTGAAGGACCACCTGAAAGTCGTATGGAAGCAAGCTAACCAGGTTCACATTGTCAAGGACAACGAGAAAAAAACGATCTGGACGACAGCTGATACAGTGGCTGAACTCCTAAAAGAGCAGAAAATTGTTTTGAGCAAACATGACCAAATCTCACCAAGACCGCAAGCGGCAATACAAGATAAGATGAAGATTGGAATAAAAGAAGCATTTCATCTTACATATGTTGACGGCGGTAAAAAGCAACTAGTTTGGGCCACTTCGGCTACGGTCGCTGACTTTTTATCACAACAGGGAATTCAGTTAAACACACTAGACCGAGTTGAACCGTCATTAACAGAAACCATCTCAGAGAATGGTGTTGTTAACGTCATTCGAGTAGAAAAAGTCACCGATGTAGTGGAAGAACCTGTTCAATTTGCTGTAGTAACCAAAAAGGATGAAAGTTTAGAAAAAGGCAAAGAAAAGACGATTACCGAAGGCAAGCACGGTCGCGTTTCTAAACAATATGAAGTCCTAATTGAAAATGGCAAAGAAGTAACTAGAAAATTAATTAGTGAGCAGAAGATTGCAGAAAAGCAAGATAAAGTTGTGGCTGTCGGAACGAAGGATTTATCGTTACAAGTTTCACGTGGTGCAGATGAGTCGGGACAGGAGTTCTACGTTACTGCAACTGCTTATACAGCGTATTGTAATGGCTGTTCAGGTAGAACAGCAACGGGACTTAATCTCCGTGCTAACCCGAACATGAAGGTAATTGCCGTTGACCCAAGGGTTATTCCGCTGGGGACAAAGGTGTATGTTGAAGGCTACGGCTATGCTGTAGCAGCTGACACCGGAGGGGCAATTAAAGGATATATCGTTGATTTATTCATGCCATCCAATCAGGATTGCTACCGCTGGGGACGCAAAAAAGTAAAGATTAAAATTTTAAATTAGTTTACAATTTGCAGAGGGTCCTATCCTCTGCATTTTGCTTTTTTCATAAATTTCTTTATACTAACATCGAATACATATTGATAAAATGCTTCATCTTTATTTTACTTTATTGTATGAATGGATTCAATAATATAGACGATGTACATTACAAAAATGTTTCAAGTTTTTTTCATTTTTTATTTTTTTTATTACGGAGGCTCACACTTTTAAAATGAAGATTAAAGAAATTATAGTTGTGGAAGGTAAAGACGATACTACAGCGATTAAACGGGCAATCAATGCAGATACAATTGAAACAAATGGTTCAGCTGTAAATGAAACCACCATTGAAAAAGTAAGGCGTGCTCAACAGTCCCGAGGAGTAATTATTTTTACGGATCCTGATTTTCCTGGTGAAAAAATTAGAAAGACGATCGCTGAGGCTGTTCCTGGTTGTAAACACGCATTTTTAACGAAGGAAGCAGCTATGGGAAAAGCAGGGGAAAGCCTCGGTGTGGAACATGCCAGTCCTGAAGCCATCCAAGAGGCGCTTAAGGATGCCCAGACCATGCATGAAACGTTTACAGAGGAAATAACGCAAGAGGATCTACTTACAGCTGGCCTTATCGGTGGTGAAGGGGCTAAAGAAAGAAGAATCATGTTGGGGAAAATTTTAAAAATTGGTTATACCAATGGAAAACAGCTTCATAAGCGCTTAAATGTATTCCAAATCAGTAAGCAGGAATTCTCTGAAGCACTAAGGGTTGTAAGTCAGGAGGAACTACATGAATAAAGATATAGCTACACCGGTAAGGACAAAAGATATTCTTAAAAAATACGGATTTTCATTTAAAAAGAGCCTTGGTCAAAACTTTTTAATTGATACAAATATCTTGAAAAAGATTGTTAGCTTTGCGAATTTAACAGAAGATTCTGGTGCGATTGAAATCGGACCAGGAATTGGTGCGCTTACTGAGCAGTTGGCCCGCACAAGTAAAAAGGTCGTCGCTTTCGAGATCGATCAACGTTTATTACCAATCTTAAATGATACCCTATCACCCTATCCCAATGTAAAAATTATACATAACGATGTATTAGAGGCAGATGTGGCTGAAGTCATTAGAGAAGAATTTAATGATATGGACGATATCATGGTGGTTGCTAATTTACCTTATTATGTTACAACGCCGATTATCATGAAGCTTCTTGAAGAACATTTGCCTATTCGCGGGATCGTGTGTATGCTCCAAAAAGAGGTGGCAGACAGGATTTCTGCACGGCCAGGGACGAAGGACTATGGCTCTCTTTCAATCGCTGTTCAGTATTATACAGAGGCAGAAACAGTGATGATCGTTCCAAAAACGGTTTTTGTGCCGCAGCCGAATGTGGATTCTGCCGTCATCAGATTAACCAGGAGGGAGAATCCCGCTGTTACGGTTACAGATGAAACATTCTTTTTTCAAGTGACCAGGGCCAGCTTTGCACAACGAAGAAAAACCCTGCTTAATAACTTAACAAGCCAGCTGCCCGAGGGAAAGCAAAAGAAAGAAGACATCCTCCACGCCTTAAGTGCAAGCGGAATCGATCCTGCTAGAAGAGGAGAGACCCTTTCCTTAGAGGAATTTGGCCGCTTAAGCGAAGAATTATATCCGTTTTTCCAATAGACCCTTTTTAAAGGGTCTATTTTTTTTCACAATAAAGCAAAGGTTTGCATAGCCTATGAGAGAAACTTTATTTAAAGGCCCTTTTGCTGGTCTTATTGGAGTGACGGCAGTGGATATAAAATTAATGGATATTGTCGGCAGGCGTTCGTATAATTGTGACATTCTATTTCGCGTGATAGATGTTCGAAAAATAAACGACCAGAAATTTGCAGTCCTATACGGAGAAGACTTTCGCCTTGTGGCAGACGCACCATACGAAGATTTGGTCGTCATCGACGATAATCAAAGAGTCAGATTGAAGAATGAATACCGGACGCTAGAGGAACAGTCTTTTAAGCTGTTTAAACAGGATGTTGAATTAATCAAGAACCGTCAGGAATATGAAGCGACCGGAGGATATGTAAAACCAAGTAATTATTTTCAAATGCCTGGGAAGGTTCTCCATCTGGATGGTGATTCATCCTATTTGAAGAAATGTATGACACTGTATGAAAAAGTGGGAATCCCTGTTTTAGGTATACACTGTAATGAAAAAGAGATGCCAGAAAAAATAGGGGAATTGATTGATTTATATCGCCCAGATATTCTTGTTATTACTGGACATGACGCGTATTCAAAGGCAAAAGGAAAAATGACGGATATTAATGCATATCGCCATTCCAAACATTTTGTCCAAACGGTCAAGGAAGCACGAAAAAAGATTCCCCACTTAGATCAGTTGGTTATTTTTGCAGGAGCATGTCAATCGCACTTTGAATCATTGATTCATGCTGGGGCAAATTATGCCAGTTCGCCCTCAAGAATTAACATCCACGCCCTCGACCCAGTCTATATTGTCGCCAAAATCAGTTTTACACCTTTTATGGAAAGAATTAATGTCTGGGACGTGTTAAAGAACACATTAACAGGTGAAAAGGGACTTGGAGGAATTGAAACAAGAGGAGTGTTACGAACGGGAATGCCTTATCGGCCAATCCAAGAAGAGAATGAATAAGCCTTTGCTGTCCGATAAGGCTTATTTTTTTTATTTCTGAGCCGATACATATTCCCATGCAAATAAGGTAACGATAAAAATGTTGAAATTTAGAAGAAAAAGTAGAATAAAAAATATTGACAATCTTTTTGTTTGACTGATATAATTTATGTTTTTGTTTGACATGACTATGTCAGTGTGTTATACTTTACACAGTGAGGTGGACCGAATGCCAAAAACCTTAGCCGATATTAAAAAGGCTCTTGACACAAATTTAGGGAAAAGATTACTGCTTAAAGCCAACGGAGGACGCAGAAAGACGATTGAACGTTCCGGTGTTTTAGCTGAAACTTATCCATCTGTTTTTGTTATTGAATTAGATCAGGATGAAAACTCATTTGAACGTGTTTCTTACAGCTATGCAGATGTATTAACAGAAACAGTTCAAATTACTTTCTACGAAGATGCATCAGGACATTTAGCCTTAAATTAGAATATAAGCAATACACAGCAGTAAACATTTGTTTACTGCTTTTTGCTATTTTAAAACAGTTTCATGAAAACTCTATATCTATCCCATACTAACAATGCTGTAGTATGAAGGGGGTTGTTTAGATGGGCAGAAGAAGAGGGATTATGTCCAGTCACTTTAAAGAGGAGCTTGCGAAAGAGCTTGGCTTTTATGATGTCGTTCAAAAAGAAGGATGGGGCGGCATCAAGGCAAAGGATGCAGGGAATATGGTTAAGCGTGCCGTTGAACTTGCACAAGAACATTTGGCTAATCAGGGTCCTAGAGTTTAACTTATAAATAAGTCACTTCCGCTTTTGATATTAATCAATCACATACTTCAGCGAGACCAGAGGACAATCTCCTCTGGCTTTCTTTTTCTCCAATTTATGACCCTTTTCTTATAAATCTAATAATAAAATATGAAATTTGATAGGATTTATCATATCTCACGTCTTAGTTTTATCATTTTGTGGTAAAATAGGACAAAATGTGGATTTCCGGACTAAGAAAAGTGGAAGCGCCCGTTTAGCGCTGGAACTGGACAATAAAGAAGTAGGTGGACGTAGTGAAGCTTTTAGTAAAAGCCCCGGCCAAAATAAATTTAGCATTAGATGTTTTACACAAACGATCAGACGGTTTTCATGAGGTGGAGATGATTATGACCACAATTGATTTGGCTGACCGGGTTGAATTATCGTTATTAAACGATGATAAAATACATATTCATTCTCACAATCGCTATGTCCCTGATGACCAGCGTAACTTAGCCTTTCAAGCTGCACAGCTCTTGAAGGATCGATTTAATGTAAAAAAAGGTGTGCTGATTTCGATTGAAAAAACGATTCCCGTTGCGGCTGGACTTGCGGGGGGAAGCAGTGATGCTGCTGCCACTTTAAGAGGTTTAAATAAACTCTGGAATCTCGGTTTAACAATGGATGAATTGGCCGAACTAGGAAGCGAAATTGGATCAGATGTTTCATTTTGTGTCTATGGAGGTACTGCCTTGGCAAAGGGCAGAGGGGAAATGATTACCGAATTACCTGCCTCGCCGACATGTTGGGTGATCCTTGCGAAGCCCTTTATTGGGGTTTCAACAGCTGAAGTATACCGAAGACTAGATACCAATAAAATGACCCATCCAAACATTCGGGGAATGATTGAAGCGATAAATGAACATGATTACCAAAAGGTATGTACAAACGTGGGGAATGTTTTAGAAGATGTTACCTTAAATCTTCACCCTGAAGTTGCGTTAATAAAAGAACAAATGAAGCGTTTTGGTGCAGATGCCGTATTAATGAGCGGCAGCGGTCCAACTGTTTTTGGAATTGTTCAGCATGATTCAAGAATGCATCGAATTTATAATGGATTAAGAGGATTCTGTGACCAAGTATTTGCGGTCCGCATGTTAGGGGAACGGCACTCACTTGATTAAAAACGTACGAAAATGGTATTCTATAATTAGAATATTCGTGTTTTTGGGGGCATGTTATGAAATTTCGCCGCAGTGAACGTTTGATTGATATGACAAATTATTTACTAGATCATCCTCGGCAACTAGTTCCGCTAACTTTTTTTGCAGATCGTTATTCATCTGCGAAATCATCGATTAGTGAAGATTTGGGTATTATCAAAGAGACGTTTGAAAAAAGAGGAATTGGGACCATACAAACAGTGCCAGGGGCTTCAGGCGGGGTAAAGTTCTTTGTAAAAGTAAGTCAAGAAGCAGCAGCACCTTTTATCAATGAATTGTGTGAATTAATTGCTAAACCTGACAGGCTCTTACCTGGTGGATATTTATATTTAACTGATATATTAGGGGATCCTCAAGTAGTGCAAAACGCGGGCCGCATTATTGCCTCTGCCTATACAGATGCAAAAATTGACGTGGTCATGACCGTTGCTACAAAAGGAATTCCTCTTGCCTATGCTGTAGCAAGTCAGTTGAATGTTCCAGTTGTCATCGTCCGAAGAGATAGTAAAGTAACGGAGGGACCGACAGTAAGTATTAATTATGTGTCCGGTTCAACCAAAAGAATCCAAACCATGGTCCTTTCAAAACGGAGCATGAAACAGGATTCACGGGTCCTTATTGTCGATGATTTTATGAAGGCTGGCGGAACAGTCATGGGAATGATCAGCATGCTTGAAGAATTTAATGGGCATCTGGCTGGAATTGCAGTTTTAGTAGAGGCAGAAAAAATTCAGGAGCGTCTAGTCGATGAATATATTTCCCTCGTCCAGTTATCTGATGTAAATGTGAAAGAAAAAAAGATTAATGTTCAAGCTGGAAATTACTTTACTAAATGGCTGTGTTAGTAATTATTGTTGATTTTCTAACCCTGTTGATTGGAGCGGAAGGCACGAGACTCCTGCGGGACTAGCAGGTCAGGGTGAGACCCCACAGGCGCGAATGCGCCGAGGAGGCTCACCGACCGCCCGCGGAAAGCGAAGTGCCTGGAGCGGAAATCAACAGGCAAGTTTAACACAGCCTAATAAATAGATGGAGGGAATTAGGATGAAAACAGTTCAAACAAATCAAGCACCGGCGGCTATTGGCCCATACTCGCAAGGAATTACCGTAAATAATATGTTCTATAGCTCAGGGCAAATTCCATTAACAGCTGATGGAGCCTTGGTAACAGGCGATATTAAAGAACAAGCTCACCAAGTTTTTCAAAATTTACAGGCAGTTTTAACAGCTGCTGGTGCGTCTTTTGAAACAGTCGTTAAGACAACTGTATTTATTAAAAATATGGATGATTTCGCTTCACTAAACGAGGTATATGGTGAATATTTCTCGATCCATAAACCCGCTCGTTCGTGTGTCGAGGTTGCCCGCTTACCAAAAGATGTTTTAGTTGAAATTGAAGTTGTCGCACTGGTTAAATAATTTAGTTAATTTCTGTTAATTTACTCCTGTGTTTACAATTGTTCACTATTTTGCCCTAAATTTTCTAAAATATTTTGAATATAAAGAAGGATTTCTGAAAAAGTTGTTGAATTTAATTACTTAGCTTTTTATATCAGAAAAGGGTGTGAGCACATGGAAGTAACTGACGTAAGATTACGCCGAGTTAATACGGATGGACGCATGAGAGCGATTGCATCAATCACTTTGGACAATGAGTTTGTTGTTCATGACATTCGTGTTATTGACGGGAACAACGGTTTATTTGTAGCTATGCCAAGCAAACGTACTCCAGATGGAGAATTTCGTGACATTGCGCATCCAATTAATTCAGGAACGCGCGGTAAAATCCAAGAAGCTGTTTTGGCTGAGTACCACCGTCTAGGTGAATTAGAAGTAGAATTTGAAGAAGCCGGAGCTTCCTAAGGATTTTTACAACTAGGGCCTTTCTTCTATGAAGGCTCTTTTTATTGTTTTTAGTTAATCCCCTCCCCTTTATTCCCTCCATTCTTATTTACTCATAAATTAACTCATTATTACAAAATTAGACTATTCCCTCACATACCTTGAAAAGAGCGCCCATTTACGTTAATATTTTTAATGGATAAAAAGGTTAATTGGAGGACTTGAACATGCATAATCGTTATGCTGTGATTTTGGCTGCAGGGCAAGGAACGCGGATGAAGTCAAAGCTTTATAAAGTATTACACCCGGTATGCGGAAAACCAATGGTACAACACGTGGTTGACCAAGTAATGAAGCTTAATATACAAGAAGTTGTCACAATTATTGGTCATGGGGCAGAAATGGTGCAAGCACAGCTGGGCGATAGCAGTCGGTATGCTCTACAAGATCAGCAGTTAGGTACTGCCCATGCTGTTAGTCAGGCACAGAGCCTGCTCGAAGGGAAAGCAGGAGTGACGATTGTTGTTTGTGGGGATACTCCTCTAATCAAAGCTGAAACGATGGAGTCTCTGTTTAAACATCATGAAGAGTTAGCTGCAAAAGCTACCATCCTCACAGCGAGAATTGAAGACCCAACAGGATACGGCCGAATCATTCGTAATAAAAAAGGCTTAGTTGAAAAAATTGTTGAGCATAAAGACGCCTCTGAAGAGGAAAGAAAGATTAATGAAATCAATACTGGTACTTATTGCTTCGATAATCTTGCATTATTTGAAGCCTTAAAGAACGTTTCAAATGAAAATGTTCAAGGGGAATATTATTTACCAGATGTGATAGAAATTCTAAAAAATCAAGGGGAAGTTGTCACAGCTTTCCAAACAGATGAATTTGAAGAAACATTAGGTGTGAATGACCGCGTGGCTTTAGCGGAAGCAGAACGAATTATGCGTGGCCGTACGAATGCAGCACATATGCGGAATGGGGTAACGATTATTGATCCGGCGAACACCTATATAGAAACAGAGGTTGAAATAGGGCAGGATACAGTTATCTATCCAGGAACGATGATCAAAGGCAAAACAGTGATTGGAGCAGAATGTCAGATTGGACCAAACGCTGAAATCGTTTCGTGTGAAATTGGCGCTGAAACGGTAATCCGTCAATCAGTTGCCCATAATAGCTCGATCGGTGCTCAAGTCAACATTGGGCCATTTGCCCATATTCGTCCAGAATCAGCGATTCAGGATGAAGTGAAGATTGGCAATTTTGTCGAAATTAAAAAGGCTGTCTTTGGAAAAGGAAGCAAAGCCTCCCATCTAAGCTATATTGGTGATGCTGAAGTAGGTTCCAATGTAAACATTGGCTGTGGCTCGATTACAGTGAATTATGACGGTAAAAATAAATTCTTAACAAAAATAGAAGATGGAGTCTTTATTGGCTGCAATTCAAATCTAGTTGCTCCTGTTACGATTAAGAAGGGTGCATATGTGGCCGCTGGTTCAACGATTACAAAAGATGTACCAAGTGAGGCCTTATCGATTGCCCGGGCAAAGCAAGTGAATAAGGAAAATTACGTTCAAAAGCTTAATCTAAAGAAATAGGCTAAGAAATTTAGGAGGCTATTATGTCGAATCAATATTTAGACCCAAATCTTAAGGTATTTAGTTTAAATTCCAATCGTCCCCTTGCAAGAGAAATTGCTAAAGTCATCGGTGTAGAATTAGGTAAATGTTCTGTCACCAGATTTAGTGATGGAGAAATCCAAATCAATATTGAAGAAAGTATTCGTGGTGGTGACGTTTATGTCATCCAGTCGACTAGCCAACCTGTTAATGAAAATATTATGGAATTATTAATCATGATTGATGCATTAAAAAGGGCCTCTGCTAAAACGATTAATATTGTGATGCCATACTATGGCTATGCACGTCAGGATCGTAAGGCACGTGCTCGTGAGCCGATTACAGCTAAATTAGTGGCAACCCTGCTTGAAACGGCAGGAGCCACTCGTGTGATCTGTCTTGATCTGCACGCACCACAAATTCAAGGATTCTTTGATATTCCTACGGATCATTTAATGGGTGTACCTATTTTAGCTGACTATTTTAAAACTAGAGAATTCAATGGCGATATTGTCATCGTTTCTCCAGACCATGGCGGGGTAACAAGAGCTCGGAAATTAGCGGAACGGATGAAAGCTCCAATTGCTATTATCGATAAACGCCGCCCAAGACCAAATGTCGCTGAAGTAATGAATATCGTAGGTAACATTGAAGGGAAAACGGCGATTTTAATTGATGATATTATCGATACAGCTGGAACCATTACACTCGCTGCGAACGCTTTAATTGAAAACGGCGCATCAGAAGTTTATGCTTGCTGTACCCATCCGGTCTTATCGGGTCCTGCAATCGAAAGAATTCAAAATTCAAAAATTAAAGAATTAGTGATCACTAATTCCATTGCACTTCCAGAAGAGAAAAAGATTGATAAGATTATTAACTTATCTGTAGCACCACTGCTTGGTGAAGCGATTATTCGTGTTCATGAGGAACAATCAGTAAGTACTTTGTTTGATTGATGATAAGAATGAAGGGTCTGGCCTCTTTGGTCAGATCCTACTTTTGCTTATGTATAGTTACCTATTTTGGAACAAACAGTTCAAAAAAATGTTTAGACCGCCCTCTTTTGGGGCATTTTTATATAGACAGTTTTTGATAAAATAGGAGGGTAATTAAACATGAGTACTGTACTACAGGCAAAAGAACGGAAGGAATTCCGTCATTCCGCACTAAAGAAAATTAGAACCAGTGGAAATATACCCGCTATTATTTATGGTAACAAGATGGACAATAAGCCGGTTTTTGTTAGTTCAGCTGACTTAACAAAAACAATCCGCCAAGTGGGAAGAAATGGAGTTATTTCGTTAGATGTGGAAGGCAGCAAACAAGACGTTATCTTAACTGAATATCAAGAGGATTCGTTTAAAAAAGAGATACTTCACGTTGATTTCTTAGCAGTTGATAAATCCTCAAAGATTAATGTAGATGTAAGACTTGTTCTAGTGGGTGAGGCTGCAGGTGTAAAAGATGGCGGTGTCTTACAGCAGCCAATTCACCAAATATCGATTACTTCGACTCCAGATAATATTCCGCAGCAAATTGAAGTGGATATTGCTAACCTGCAAGTTGGCGAAACCGTAACTATGGGTGATATTCCTTCAGCAGGTGCATTTACGATCAACCATGAGGACGATGAAGTTGTCGCATCTATCCTTCCACCAAAGCAAGAAGAGGAAATTAATGCAGGTGAACAACAAGCACCGGGACATCCTGATAATGAAGAAGGAAGAGAGACCACTCCGGAATAGAAAAGCAATCGCGCTTGGGCTAGACAATGTTCCAAGCACAATGTAAATTAAGAGTTGGAAGGCGTAATCTTCTTCAGGTTACGTCTTTTATCGCATTAAATATTTATGGGAGAAAAATCTATGTTTCGTAAAATATTTAAAAGGTTGGCTAAGCCAGAAGAGGTGGGACCCCAGATGAAGTTAATCGTTGGTTTAGGTAACCCAGGAAAACAATATGACCAGACGAGGCACAATATTGGTTTTGAAGTCATTGATGCTCTATCGAGTAAATTTGCGATCCCACTTAACCAGTCCAAATTTAAAGGACTATATGGGATTGGTTTTTATAGTGGTGAAAAAGTAATTTTATTAAAACCGCTTACTTATATGAATTTATCTGGAGAATCAATCAGAGCTGTGATGGATTATTATGATATTGACATAGAAGATCTGCTTGTAATTTATGATGATCTTGATTTGCCGGTCGGAAAGATTAGACTTCGACAAAAAGGGAGCCCTGGCGGACATAATGGGATTAAGTCCACAGTAGCCCATCTTGGAACACAGCAGTTCAACAGAATAAGGATTGGAATTGACCGCCCTCAACCTGGAATGAGTGTGCCTGATTATGTTCTAGGACGTTTTCATCCGGACGAAAAGGCTCCAACTGAGGATGCAGTGAAGAAAAGTGCAGAAGCCTGCTCGGCATGGCTGGAAAAGCCCTTCTTACAGGTCATGAATGAATATAATCAGTAAATTGTTCATGACACAAGCCATTGTTTCATACAATAAAGCATTAAAACGAAATGGAAGGATCATCATACGAGCGGTTAATCTAATGAATAAGTTCCTCCTAGTAGGTTAATACTAATAAGGAATCCTAGATTAGGGAGGGACAGGCGTGGCTATCCATTACCATTGTCGTCATTGTGGTACCAAACTTGGTTCAATTGATAAAGCATCGATTCACAGCGAAAGCCTCGGTCTTCATAAATTAACAGATCAAGAAAGACTGGAAATGGTTGCGTATGACTCGTCCGGCGATATTCACATCACAGCCATTTGTGAAGACTGTCAGGAAGCTTTAGAGCGGAATCCAGATTACCATCAATACGATTTCCTTATTCATTAACCAGCTTTGGAGTACCGTCCAAAGCGTTTTTCTATTTATAATTTACTAACATAAGAACGTTTTAATATGAATTTTGTTGAGGAGGGAGGAGAAACCTTGAAAGCTTTAAAATCGTTATTTCTAAAGCAGGAAGATGTCCATTCCGTGATCGCGGGAGTGGAAGAGGGATTAAAGGAACAGTTGATTGCAGGGTTATCGGGTTCGTCAAGAACAGTTTTAACCGCTTCTATCTACGAACAAACGCAAAGGCCGATCATGCTCGTCACCCACAATCTATTACAAGCACAAAAACTCTATGATGATATTGTCAATCTATTAAGTGAGAAAGATGTTTTTCTTTTTCCAGCCAATGAGTTAATTGCTGCTGAGATGAGCATTGCCAGCCCGGAATTAAAAGCCCAAAGAATTGAAGCTTTAAACTACTGGAGCAAGCATAATAAAGGAATATTAATTGTCCCAATTGCAGGGTTAAAGAAGATCGTACCTCCTAAGTCTTTATGGAAAGAATACCAGCTCTCGTTAAAATTAGGGGAAGATATAACAATCGAGAAAACCTTAAATACTTTTGTAAAAATGGGTTATATCCGAGCGGAAATGGTCACAACTCCAGGGGAATTTAGTGTAAGAGGCGGGATCATTGATATTTATCCGCTTACCGAAGCAAATCCGCTGCGAATTGAATTATTCGATACTGAAATTGACTCGATTCGTTATTTCTCGCTTGATGATCAACGTTCAAAAGAGAAGGTTTCAGAGGTTCATATTGGACCAGCAACAGAAGTAGTGTTAGAGGCAGACAATTATAGCCGCATTATTGATCATCTTGAAACCGGATTAGGTAAAAGTCTTCGAAAACTAAAAGATGATAAAGCAAAAATGCAGCTATCGCAAAATATAAGTTTTGAATTGGAGCAGTTAAAAAACGGTCAAAAGCCTGACCAAGTCTTTAAATACCTTTCACTAGCCTACGATAGGGCTGCTAGTTTACTAGACTATCTGCCAAGCAATGGCCTTGTGTTTATTGACGAAATAAGCCGAGTTCAAGAGATGAATGATTCCTTAGTAAAAGAAGAGGCAGAATGGTATACAAGCTTACTTGGCACAGGCCAGATTATCCATGATTTACATATTTCCCATGACCTTTCAGTTCTGCTGCAAAAAAGAGAATTACCGATTGTTTATATGTCCTTGTTTCTGCGTCATGTCGCCAATACAAGTCCGCAAAATATTATTAATGTCTCCTGTAAGCAAATGCAAAACTTTCATGGGCAAATGCATTTATTAAAGGCAGAGATCGACAGGTGGAAGAAAAGCAATTATTCTATTTTATTTCTAGGACCGGATGAAGAGCGGGTAAAAAAATTAGAGCGTGTACTAGAGGACTATGAAATTACTGCAAGTTTGACGAAGGGTGAACAGCAGCTGTTACCTGGCCGGGTTCAGATTATGAAAGGAAACCTGCAAACGGGCTTTGAACTGTCGATCCAGAAAATAGCTGTGATTACCGAAGAAGAATTATTTAATAAACGGGTCAAAAAATCTACTAACCGTCAAAAACTATCAAATGCTGAAAGAATTAAGAGTTACTCAGAGCTTAAAATCGGTGATTATGTTGTTCACGTGAACCATGGAATCGGTAAGTATTTAGGAATTGAAACGCTGGTCATTAATGGAATTCATAAGGATTATCTCCATCTCCGTTATCAGGGGACAGATAAACTTTATGTTCCAGTTGAACAAATTGACCTGGTCATGAAGTATGTCGGTTCAGAAGGAAAAGAGCCAAAAATTTATAAACTGGGCGGAACGGACTGGAAAAAGGTTAAGAAGAAGGTTCAATCCTCTGTTCAAGATATTGCCGACGATTTAATCAAATTATATGCGGAGCGGGAAGCTGCTGTGGGTTATGCCTATTCGCCTGATGGCGATATGCAAAGAGATTTTGAAACATCGTTTGCTTACCAAGAAACAGATGATCAGTTACGCTCGATTCATGAGATTAAGAAGGACATGGAAAGACCACGTCCGATGGACCGCCTTCTTTGCGGCGATGTAGGTTATGGAAAAACAGAGGTAGCTATTCGCGCGGCCTTCAAGGCAATCGCAGATGGGAAGCAAGTCGCCTTTCTTGTGCCCACAACCATTTTGGCTCAGCAGCATCATGAAACATTAAGGGAGAGATTTCAAGATTATCCGATTAATATTGGCCTATTAAGCCGTTTCCGCTCGAAAAAACAGCAGACGGATACCATTAAAGGTTTAAAAGCAGGTACGATTGATATTGTCGTAGGAACACACCGCCTGCTTTCAAAAGATATTGTTTATCGTGATTTAGGGTTGCTGATTATTGATGAAGAGCAGCGGTTTGGAGTTACCCATAAGGAAAAAATTAAGAAATTAAAAACGAATGTCGATGTGTTAACTTTGACAGCAACGCCAATCCCTAGAACTCTTCACATGTCGATGCTCGGAGTCCGAGATTTATCGGTTATCGAAACACCGCCTGAAAATCGTTTTCCTGTCCAAACCTATGTGATGGAATATAATGGATCTCTGGTGCGGGAAGCGATTGAAAGGGAACTAGCCCGCGACGGACAAGTCTACTTTTTATATAACCGAGTGGAAGACATTGAACGCAAAGCTGAGGAAATATCGATGCTTGTCCCCGATGCGCGCGTGGCCTTTGCCCATGGTCAGATGACAGAAAATGAATTAGAAGCGGTGATGATTGGCTTTTTAGCTGGCGAATTTGATGTTCTTGTTAGTACGACCATTATTGAAACAGGTGTGGATATTCCGAATGTTAATACATTAATAGTCTTTGATGCGGATCGCATGGGGCTCTCTCAGCTGTATCAGCTCCGTGGCCGTGTGGGAAGGTCCAATCGTGTTGCCTACGCCTATTTCACCTATCGAAAAGATAAAGTATTAACAGAAGTCGCTGAAAAACGCCTTCAAGCGATCAAGGAATTTACTGAATTAGGTTCAGGATTTAAAATTGCGATGCGCGATTTATCGATAAGAGGGGCAGGAAATTTACTAGGGGCCCAGCAGCATGGATTTATAGACTCCGTCGGTTTTGATCTTTATTCGCAAATGTTGAAAGAAGCGATTGAAGAGCGAAAGGTTAACATCGGCGTGCCTGGAGCAGCTGTAAAAAAATCAGTAGAAATTGACCTTGAAATTGATGCCTACATTCCGGATACATATATTAAGGATGGGCATCAAAAAATAGAGATGTACAAACGTTTTAGAGGGGCCGAGACTCTTGCAGATATTGAAGAGCTTGAAGCGGAAATGTTGGACCGGTTTGGTGAATATCCGGATGAGGTTTCCTGCCTATTCCAAATCGCTGAAATGAAGGTTTATGCCCTTTTAAATGGGGTGGAACAAATTAAGCAGCTAAAACAGGAAATAACCATTTTAGTGAATGAACAGGTTACCAACACGATTGATGGAAGTAAGATTTTTCATATTGGAAGCCAATTTGGCCGAAATGTTACCCCTGGAATGGAAGGTCCTAGGCTGAAAATTGTGATCAAGGTCAAGGATTATAAAACCTCACAATGGCTGAATATTGCCTTTGAAATGGTTAAGGGACTGTCCCAAGCAAAAAAGGGTCATGAAAATCCAGTAAATTAACTGGATTCCTCTAAACATTGGTAGAAAGTGGCCCGCTTGTTGGTTTGCCCGAGCAATTCACTGGAATCCTGCTTTATCCAATTTCGGATAATTGTTATATATTTGAAAAATTATAACGTTTATGTATAGAACTTTCCAGATGAAAGATACTAAGTTCAAAGTTGGTGATGATTACAATAAAAGGAAAAACCGTCATCGCCAAGTTGAATAATCATCAGATGAAAGTGAGGCAACATTGGATGAAAGCAACTGGAATAGTTCGTCGAATCGATGATTTGGGTCGTGTTGTCATTCCTAAAGAAATACGCAGAACTTTGCGTATCCGCGAAGGGGATCCGTTAGAGATTTTCGTTGATCGAGACGGAGAAGTCATCTTAAAAAAGTATTCACCTATAAGTGAATTAGGTGATTTTGCCAAAGAATATGCGGAAGCACTTTTTGATAGCCTCGGGAACCCTGTGTTAATTTGTGATAGAGATACCGTTATTGCAATGGCAGGCGGTTCTAAGAAAGAGTACTTAAATAAAAATATTAGTGATGTAGTTGAAAAAACAATGGAAGAACGAAATTCATTGCTGTTCACTCAAAAGGGTGATATCGCCTTAGTGGATGGAAATGAAGAAGCAATAACTTCATATACGATCGGCCCTATTATTGCAAATGGTGATCCAATCGGGGCAGTTATCATTTTTTCTAAAGAAGGAACTCTTGGCGAAGTGGAGCAGAAGGCTGTTGAAACAGCAGCTGGTTTCTTAGCTCGACAAATGGAGTCATAAAAGAACTAATCCTATTTAACAAATTTTAAAAAGACAGCCATTGCTGTCTTTTTTATTTAGTTTAAAAGGGAACTCCCCATGATATAATTACCTTCGAGTTTGTATTTTCTGTCTAGCTCCAGCGCTAAACGGGCGCTTGCGCTTTTCTTAGTAGGTGAATGAATGAAGTCTGTAAATCAATCAAAGGCTCTGTTTAGAGGAGCCTTTATTCTAATGCTTGCGGCCCTTATTACAAAAATTTTAAGTGCCTTTTATCGAATTCCTTTTCAAAACATTGTCGGAGATATTGGCTTTTACATATATCAGCAAGTATATCCGTTTTATGGGATAGCCATTGTCCTTTCGACGACAGGCTTCCCAGTCGTCATTTCAAAGCTCTATGCGGAGCAGAAACAAAAAGGTGATGACGAAAAATCCCGCCTGCTTCTTTTTGTATCCTTTATTTATTTGCAATTATTTGGTTTTATCTGTTTCCTTATTCTTTACTTTGGTGCAAAAGCAATCGCTGTTTGGATGAATGACCCCCATCTCTCGATTCTATTAAGGGTCGTCTCGATTGTGTTTCTGTTGTTCCCAATGATGTCGATTCTGAGAGGCTATTACCAAGGGATTGGGGACATGGTCCCAACGGCACTATCACAGGTGGGGGAACAAACCACACGAGTATTGACGATTCTCTTTTTGGCCTCTCTTTTTATAGAAAAGGGTTATTCCCTCTATCTTGTCGGCGGTGGGGCCATGTTTGGTTCGATTACCGGCAGTATGATCTCAGGAATTATCTTGTTTATGTTTCTATGGATACGTAAAGAATGGAAGGTAGTAGCACCAAGGCAAGGAATGTTTCAAAGATATGCAAACGATGCAAAAAAGATCTTTAAGGCCCTTGTCTATCAGGGTCTCACGATTTGTATTAGCGGAATGCTCATGATATTTATCCAATTAGCCGATGCTTTGAATCTCTACTCCCTGCTGGTTGGAAGCGGGATTGATAGAGACGTGGCTAAAAGTCTTAAGGGGATATTTGACCGTGGACAGCCATTAATCCAGTTAGGAACCATTGCTGCCACCTCCATGTCTTTAACCCTTGTTCCCTTAATCACTAGAGAGCGGTTGGCTGACAAACCTGAATTTTTACAACACAAAATTCAAGTAGCTCTTAAAGTGAGTATCATTTTCGGTTTAGGTGCCTCTTCAGGTCTATGGGCGATCATTAAACCGACTAACACGATGCTGTTTGAAAATGAAGCTGGTTCAGCGGTGTTAGGGGTATTGAGTTTTGTGATCTTGTTTACGTCGCTAACCGCAACGATTATCGCCATTATGCAGGGCATGGGTGTGCTGCTATTTCCTGCCATCGCAGTTGCATGTATATTTCCGTTAAAATATATCCTAAATGTTTATTTGGTACCCTTATATGGAACAATGGGTGCTGCCATTTCATCACTTATTTCGCTGGGAATGGTCACAGCACTGCTATTCATTCAATTTAAAAAAGTTGTTCGGATCTCGCTATTCTCCCTTCACTTTTGGAGAACGATCATAATGGCCACCGCATCGATGGTCCTCTTTTTAAAGGTTTATTTATATATGTTCGGCTCGGATGATTATGGTCGAATCGAAGCTGTCTTTCAATCGTTAAGCGCGGTAATCGTTGGTGGTTTCCTCTTTTTATTGATTATTATAAGAGGCAAAGTCTTTCGTGAGGAAGAATTGGCGCTATTTCCATTTGGAAGTACATTAATAAAATTATTGGCCCGAAAGGATAGGAATTAACAATGGTAAGAAGGATTGAAATTCTAGGTTTAGGTGCAGGAGATTTGGAACAACTTCCTGTTGGTGTATATAAGAAGTTACTTAAATCAAACTCGTTATTTTTGCGGACGAAGGAACATCCGGTGGTCTCTGATTTGGAGAAAGAAGGATTAAGGTATACTTCATTTGATTCAATCTATGAAAAACACGATCAATTCGAGGAAGTATATGAAGAAATTGTCGAGACGCTGTTGCAAAAGGCAGAAAGCGAGACGATTGTTTATGCCGTCCCAGGACATCCACTAGTAGCAGAGCGGGCTGTGCAGCTTCTTTTGGCGTATGGTCCAACAAGGGATATTGAAATAAGCATTGGCGGCGGACAAAGTTTTATTGATGCCTTATTTACCTCGTTAAAGATTGACCCGATTGAAGGGTTTCAGTTACTTGATGGGACATTACTCAACGCAGCACAACTGCAAATTGACCAACATATGATTGTGAGCCAAGTATATGACCAATTTGTTTCCTCTAACGTTAAATTAACCTTAATGGAAAAATTACCAGATGATTATCAGGTTTATATCGTTACAGCGGCAGGGAGCAGTCAAGAAATAATCGAAAAAGTTCCATTGTTTGAATTGGACCGAAATGTATCGATTAACAATCTGACGTCCGTTTATATTCCGCCAGTGAAAGAGGAACAAATCCTATTGAAGAATTTTTCAAAATTAAGGGAAATTATTGCTGAACTTAGGAGTCCAACTGGCTGCCCGTGGGATAGAGAGCAAACCCATGAATCCTTAAAAAAATATTTAATAGAAGAAACCTACGAAGTAATTGACGCAATTAACCATGAAGATATTGACCATTTAATCGAAGAACTGGGCGATGTACTGCTTCAGGTCATGCTCCATGCCCAAATCGGTGAAGATGATGGTTATTTTTCGATTGATGACATTATTGAAGGTTTATCAGCGAAAATGATTCGCCGCCATCCCCATGTGTTTGGAAATGGTCAGGCGGATAATGCCGAGGAAGTAGTAAGAAACTGGCAAGAAATTAAGAAGTTAGAAAAGGGTGAAGTACCTGCTTCGTTACTTGAAGGAGTGTCAATGGCCCTGCCGAATTTGTTAAGAGCGTATGAATTGCAAAAGAAAGCGGCAAAGGCTGGCTTTGATTGGCAGGAAATCACACCTGCGTTAGAGAAAGTGAAAGAAGAACTCGAAGAATTTGTGAATGAATTAGACGGAACAGACGAGGGCATGGCACGGGCTAAGGGGGAATTTGGCGATTTACTATTTGCGTTTGTCAATGTTGCCAGGTTCTTAAAGATCCATCCAGAAGAAGCATTGTTCGAAACGAATGAAAAGTTTACACGCCGTTTTCAATTTGTCGAGGAAAAAGTAAAGGACAGTGGCAGGACTTTTGAAGAACATACACTGGAACAACTCGACCTATACTGGGACGAAGCAAAATTATTAGGACTTTAGAAAAAGGGGAGTTTACGCATGCGTCTAGATAAATTTTTGAAAGTATCGCGATTAATCAAAAGAAGGACTTTAGCAAAAGAGGTGTCTGATCAAGGGAGAATCGAAATTAATGGGAAAGAGGCCAAGGCTTCTTCAACAGTTAAAGTCGGGGATGAATTAACAATCCGACTGGGGCAAAGAAAAGTTACCGCAAGGATTGACCGGATCCAGGATACCACCCGCAAAGAGGAAGCAGCAGAGATGTATACGATTATCAATGAAGAAAGAATTGGCTCCACAGAATTCCCAATGTAGTAACCGAGTTCTAATTTTCAAATCCTTCACATAAATTGTATCAAAAAGGTTGTACAAATGATTGTGAGGGATGTTAATGAGCCAGTATTATGATAATAATCCAACAAAGAGCAGTGTTCCAGACCATGACGTCATCATGAGAGGCAGAAAACTTCTTGAGATTACCGGTGTCAAGCAAGTGGAGAGTTTTGATAATGAAGAGTTTTTATTAGAAACATCGATGGGATTTTTAGCAATCAAAGGACAAAATTTGCAAATGAAAAATCTCGATGTAGAAAAGGGGATTGTTTCGATTAAGGGGAAAATTTTTGATTTAGTTTACCTTGACGAACAGCACGGGGAGAAAGCTAAAGGGTTCTTTAGTAAGTTATTCCGATGACCCTCTCGACTCAATTTATTACGTTGCTTTCAATGATTGGAATGGGCTCGTTATTCGGCGCCATGTTCGATACCTATCAGCGGTTTTTAAATCGGCCGAAAAGGAAGCAGTGGATTGTATTCTTTAATGATTTATTATTTTGGATGATCCAAGCGGTGATCATATTTTACACGTTATTTTTAGTGAATAATGGGGAATTAAGATTTTATATCTTCCTCGCGCTTGTTTGTGGATTTGCCGCCTACCAGAGTTTATTTAAAGGAATTTACCTTCACTTGCTTGAGGTATCGATTAAAACAACGATAGCTGTCATCCGCTTTATAAAAAAGGCTTTCCATCTCCTGATTTATAAACCAATCTTGGGTCTTATTCAGCTAATTATTATCATTATCATTTCAATTGGCAGGGGGCTTTTAACTCTTGTTAGATTTATGGGTAAGGTTTTACTATTTATCCTAAAGATTATTTTTGTACCGTTCCAAAAAATTATGTTAATTTTTTGGAAACTTTTGCCGAAAGGTCTTAAAAAATCCGTCGAGAAGTTATATAATAAAACGGCAGGAAATTTTCACAAAATCAGGAATTATATAAGTAAGATGATAAATAGATGGAAAAAACCAAAAGAGTAAGGCGGTGAGGGAAATGGGAGCAGAACAAAAGAAAAGTGTGTCAAAGATCCAGACAACGTATGTTAAACAGCAGGAGTATGCAGAAATTGCCTCAGCTAGGAAAAAGAAATTATTAGCAAGGCGGCTGTCGATGTTTTTGGTTTTGGCCAGTATTCTCTCTTATGTAATGATTTCCAGCACCATTTCCCAAACTGCTAAACTCAAGGCAAAGATTGCTCAAAAGAAGGAACTTAATCACCAATTAACAGACTTAAAGAATCAACAGGATATTCTCAATGAAAATATTATTAAATTAAATGATGATGATTATATTGCAAAGTTAGCTAGAAAAGAATATTTCTTCTCTGAGAAAAATGAAATTATTTTTACGATCCCTGATGAAAAAAAGGGGAAATGAACCAATTTGTAGCCATATTGACACTGATTTTTTTCTTTTTGTATAATATAGAGTAAGATTGATTTTTTATACTTTTAAGGAGGAACATTCTTTTTATGTCAATTGAAGTAGGCAGCAAGTTACAGGGGAAGGTAACAGGAATTACTAATTTTGGAGCGTTTGTGGAGCTGCCGGGTGGCTCAACAGGACTCGTACACATCAGCGAGGTTGCGGACAACTATGTGAAAGATATTAATGATCATTTAAAGGTTGGCGACCAAGTTGAGGTAAAAGTCCTCAATGTTGAGAAGGATGGGAAAATTGGACTGTCGATTAAGAAAGCGAAGGATCGACCAGAGACGCAGCAAAGGTCCCATTCAAACTCACAATCACAACGTCCTCGTCAGGGTAGAAACAACGATCGCAATACTGCTAAGCCGGAAAATTTTGAAACCAAAATGGCAAAATTTTTAAAAGATAGTGAGGATCGTTTATCTTCCTTAAAACGGCACACGGAGTCCAAGCGTGGAGGAAGAGGAGCTAAGCGGGGGTAAACTTGCTGTTAACTTTTATTAGAATAAGAGTGGCCTTACTCAATATCTATAAATCTAAGACAGGACTAAATGGCCTGTCTTTTTTTGTTTTTCAAAAATAATGGCTGTGTTAACTTGGCTGTTGATTTCCGCTCCAGGCGCTTCGCTTTCCGCGGGCGGTCCGGGTAGCCTCCTCGGCGCTAAGCGCCTGTGGGTCTCCCCTGCCCCGTCCTCCCGCAGGAGTCTTCGCGCCTTCCGCTCCAATCAACTTGGCTAAAAAAATCAACAATGACCTTAAATACAGCCAAAATAAAAAAGACACCCAACGACACTAATTACTATTATTTGAATGATAATAGTGAAAACAGTCGAACGATTCTTTTTGCTTGTTCACTAATTTGACAAACTTTTCTGACTATTAATTTTATAATTATCTGAACGATGAAAGAATAGGGAGTGTGATTTATGGAAAAGACAAATGCTAGTTTCATAGAACCAGTCAGAGAAGTTAATCTTCATTCATCGAAATGGGCTTTGCAGAGTGGAATGAAAAAAGTTCAACTAATGCTAGAGTCCTTTTTCATAAAAAAGGGGTACCTGTTATTAATGGTGGGTTTTTTGCTGGGACGGGCCTTGATTTTGGCAAAGTTGACTCCGTTTTGCCTTCCCTTTTTTGCCTCTGTTTATTTAATTAAACGAGATCGGGCACCGCTTGCCTTGATCGGATTGATTATCGGTGCAGTGACCATTTCGCTAACAAATGCGGCTTTTACCTTCGTAGTTACGCTCAGCTACATGGTAGTTTTCCGAATATGTAAGAAATGGTTAAGGAATGAAATGAAATCGACACCTTTTATTGTCGGTATTGTGCTTGGGCTGGGGAAACTGGCTGAAGCGTTTATACTTTCACAGCAATTGACACTATATGATTTAATGATGGTCGGAGTTCAAACAAGTCTTGCTTTTATTTTGACGTTAATTTTTTTACAAAGTATCCCATTGCTAACCTTTAATAAAAGGAGACAATTGTTAAAAACGGAAGAAATCGTTTGTCTAATCATTATGCTCGCTTCGATTATGACGGGGACAATTGGCTGGAAGGTTTATGACCTATCGGTTGAGCATATTATGTCGAGATACCTAGTATTAGTGTTTTCTTTTATAGCTGGTGCAACAGTCGGTTCGACAGTGGGGGTCGTCACTGGGTTAATTTTTAGTCTTGCTAGCGTATCTAGTTTTTACCATATGAGTTTACTTGCTTTTTCAGGTGTCTTGGGAGGCTTGATGAAGGAAGGTAAAAAAATAGGTGTTTCAATTGGATTATTTATCGCTACGCTCCTAATTGGCATGTATGGGGAAGGCGGAGGGTCCATCCTGCTTACTGTATTGGAGTCAGCAGCGGCCATCTTCTTATTCCTCTTAACACCTCAGGTATTAACTTCTCGATTAGCAAAGTATATCCCTGGTACACCGGAGTACACAGCAGAGCAGCAAAAATATATGCGTAAGATGCGCGATGTTACGGCACAGCGGGTTTCACAATTCTCTAATGTCTTCCATGCCTTGTCCAAAAGCTTTTCACAAATGGAGATCCAACCAAAAGAAGAGCAAAATGAACGTGAAATGGATTACTTTATGAGTAACGTAACCGAAAAAACTTGCCAAACATGCTTTAAGAAGGATCAATGCTGGGCGAACAATTTTAATACAACCTATGCCTATATGGAAGAAATTATTCATGAAATGGATCAAAACGACGGGAATATTTCTACTAAACTATCGCGAGAATGGGAAAAGATTTGTACACGATCAAAAAGAGTGTATGAATCGATTGGGCAAGAATTAACGTTTTTTCAAGCCAATCAAAAGTTGAAAAAGCAGGTTCAGGAAAGCCGCAGACTTGTTGCGGATCAATTGTTAGGTGTGTCTGAAGTGATGGATAATTTCGCGAAAGAGATCCAACGGGAAAGAGAAAACCACCACAAGCAGGAAGAACAAATTATGGAGGCCATGCAATCGTTCGGAATCCATATAGAACAAGTGGAAATCTATAGCCTCGAGCAAGGAAATGTCGATATTGAGATGTCTTTGCCATTTTGCGATGGCCATGGTGAATGTGACAAATTAATAGCACCGATGTTATCAGATATTCTCGGGGAAACCATTGTCGTTAATAAGGAAGAATGTGCAACCGTACCGAATGACCTTTGCCGTGTGACATTTAGATCATCAAAGGCGTTTACGGTAGAAACAGGAGTCGCCCATGCTGCCAAGGATGGGGGCCTTGTATCGGGAGACAGCTATTCGACCATTGAACTCGGATTAGGAAAATATGCGATAGCCATTAGTGATGGAATGGGAAATGGCGAGAGAGCCCATTACGAGAGTAAAGAAACACTGCTCCTATTACAAAAAATCCTCCAATCAGGAATCGAGGAGAAAGTAGCGATTAAATCTGTTAACTCGATCCTATCGCTCCGGACGCAGGATGAAATTTTTTCTACATTAGATTTAGCGATGATTGATCTGCAAAATGCTTCAGCCAAGTTCCTTAAGATTGGATCTACACCAAGCTTTATTAAAAGAGGGAGTAAGATTATTAAAATTCAGGCAAGCAATCTGCCAATAGGGATGATTCAAGAATTTGAAGTGGATGTGGTCAGTGAACAACTAAAAGCTGGAGATTTACTAATTATGATGAGCGATGGGGTGTTTGAAGGTCCCTTGCATGTAGAAAATTATGATTTATGGATGAAAAGAAAATTACAAGGATTAGAGACAGATAATCCGCAGGAGATAGCTGATTTAATTCTCGAGGAAGTCATTCGATCGAGATCTGAAATCATCCATGATGATATGACTGTGACCGTAGCGAAAATAAAACATAATACACCGAAATGGGCCTCCATTCCTGTTCCCAAATTGAAACGGCAGGCCTAATAGAGTATTTTACACCGTCTCTCATTAAAATATGTATAAATCATTTAGATCCCGTCGAAAATGGTACCAATACATGTTGTGAAGGGAGAAGGTTATGTATACAGGGAAAATTCGCCAAATTTTACTAATTACCGATGGATGTTCCAATCAAGGGGACGATCCAATTGCCATGGCTGCACTAGCGAAAGAACAAGGAATCACTGTTAATGTCATCGGTGTGATGGAGCAGGATACCATTGATGAAAAAGGAATGACCGAAATTGATGGGATCGCGATGTCAGGCGGGGGAGTCAGTCAGATTGTCTATGCCCAGCAGCTCTCACAAACGGTGCAAATGGTAACCCGTAAGGCGATGAACCAAACCATTCAGGGTGTGGTTAACCGTGAATTGCAACAAATTTTGGGACGTTCGCAAACAATGGAAGACCTCCCGCCTGAAAAACGGGGGGAAGTGATGGAGGTTGTCGATGAATTAGGGGAAACTGTCGAATTAGAAGTGTTGATTCTTGTCGATACAAGCGCAAGTATGAAACACAAACTCCCGACAGTTAAAGAAGCCCTGCTTGACCTTTCTCTAAGCTTGAACGCTCGAACAGGAGATAATCAATTTTCGGTATATGTATTTCCCGGGAAAAAGAAAGATGTCGAAAAATTGCTGGATTGGACACCTAAACTGCAAACTCTGACAAGTGTATTCTCCCAGTTGTCCACTGGAGGAGTAACACCGACAGGACCAGCGTTACGGACAGCGCTATCCTCTTTCGAAGAAAAACAATCCCTAAGGAGCCTGCTTTCACGTGATGATGAATCATACTTTGAAGAGTCAATGTAAGGTAAGCCAAGGGACAATCATTTCAGGGAAATGGCATTTAAAAAAGTATAAAATTATTAAGGAACTTGGATTTGGAGCAAACGGGGTGGTCTACCTTGCTGAGCATAATAGCACTCAAGTCGCTTTAAAAATGAGTGATAATGGTATGTCAATCACTTCTGAGGTAAATGTTTTAAAATCCTTAGCAAAGGTCCAGGGACCCCCAACCCTTGGACCTTCTTTGCTTGATGTCGATGATTGGCAGAGTAATAACGGACGCATTTCCTTTTATGTGATGGAATATATCCAAGGACCAGACTTTTTAACTTTTTTACAACAAAAGGGGAAATCCTGGACAAGTGTTTTATTTTTGCAGCTTTTAAATGATTTAGACAAGCTTCATGAAAATGGCTGGGTATTCGGGGACCTAAAGCCAGAAAACTTAATCGTCACAGGTCCTCCTCCAAAAATAAGATGCATTGATGTTGGCGGCACGACCATTCAAGGAAGAGCGATTAAGGAATTCACGGAGTTCTATGACCGCGGTTATTGGGGACTAGGGTCTAGGAAAGCTGAGCCTTCCTATGACCTGTTTGCAGTGGCAATGATTATGATTAATACCGCCTATCCCAAAAGATTAACGAAAACCAGTGGAGGAATATCGCAATTAAGAGATGCGATCCGACAGAAGCCGGAACTGCTAGCGTGGGAAAAGGTCATCCTAAAAGCACTTCAAGGCCATTATAGCAGCGCTAAACAAATGAGAGCAGACTTATTAGATCTTATGGTCGATAAAAAAGTGCCCGATCCGCTATTAAAGCCCATTGGTCCGACCAAACCTTCCCAAAAACAGCCGCCCCGGCCAGATTCAAAAGGGAACCAGCCTGTAACAAGGCAGCACTATCGGAAAAAGAAAAAAAAGAGTGGCTGGATGGAATTTTGGTTAATAGCGATCGTGTTAGGTCTTTTATATGGATGGTACACATTTAATAAATTGCTGTAATTGTTGAAACTATTCTCAAGGTCATTCGTATAAGAAGAAAGGTTATTTAATACGTAGTTCTTTAAGAGGATAAATAGGAAAAATTTCTAAGGATTTTGTAATGCCAATGCTTTGATAGTTTATTCGAAAAAGTGGTAGACTAATGTTATTCTAAACGTTTTAATGCTTTAAACTTTGTTTTAAGAAAGAGTGCAATCATATGTTGGAATCTAAGGTCAAGGCCTTTCTTAGTCACCAGGGATTCAGATTAGAATCCAAAAAGATTGTCATTGGTGTTTCGGGAGGCCCGGATTCGCTAGCGCTGCTTTACTTTTTGCTCGCGGAAAAAGAGAAACAAAACCTTTCCCTAGTTGTAGCCCATGTAGACCATATGTTTCGTGGTCAGGAGTCCTATGAGGATGCGCTGTTCGTCAAAGCATTTTGTGAACAGAATAATCTTCCGTTTGAGATGACTCGCGTCAATGTCCCAGAAATTATGGAAAGCACAGGAAAAAGTTCGCAAATCGCCGCAAGAGATGTAAGGTATGAGTTTTTTTCGAAGATTATGGAAAAGTATCAGTATCGATTTTTAGCCCTTGCACATCATGGTGATGATCAAATCGAAACCATGCTAATGAGATTAACAAGAGGCAGTGCGGGACTGGCTCGAGCGGGTATTCCTTTTTCGAGGCCATTTGAACAGGGAACCATTTTTCGTCCATTTTTAGGATTGGAAAGGGCTGATATTCAGGAATATTGCCTAAATCATAACCTAAGCCCGCGAATAGATCCGAGTAACGAGAAAGGGATCTATAGTAGAAATCGCTTTCGAAAAGAAGTTGTCCCTTTTTTAAAAAAGGAAAATCCACATGTGCATGAACATTTTCAACGGTTTAGCGAGGAATTAAAAAGTGATGAAACCTTTCTTCTGGAGTTAACTGTCCAACGAATGAATACAGTTATGACAAAAAAGGAAGAAAGTGAAATTACCATTGACATTAAACGCTTTCTTGAAGTGCCTATACCTTTACAAAGGCGAGGGATTCAACTAATATTAAACTATCTTTACAAAGAAATACCAGCTTCATTATCTGCCGTACATATCGATCAAGTATTTTTCATAATTAATCATCCTCACCCATCAGGTCAACTTGATTTGCCCAATGGTTTAAAAGTTTCCCGTTCCTATCATTCCCTTTCCTTCCAATTTCAACCGACCGAGGTTGAGTCATATCATTTTGAAATGACAGAGCCTGGAACGATTTTATTGCCAAATGGCGGGGAAATTAGCAGCAAATATATGGAGGGGGGCATTCCAACGGTAAGTCCATACACTGCCGTGTTTCATACAAGCAGTATTCAGTGGCCGATTATCATTCGTTCAAGGAAAATGGGTGATCGGATGACAATTAAGGGAATGCAAGGATCGAAAAAGTTAAAAGCCATATTTATTGATCAGAAAGTACCAGTTCATGATCGAAATATGTGGCCTGTACTCACCGACAAAGAAGGTTCTATTATCTGGCTTCCAGGTTTAAAAAAATCTTCTCTTGAAGGCATAGATTACTCAGCTAAACAATATATACTATTCAAATATCAAAAGTAACGATCTTCTAGGGGGCACATTTAGAATGAAACAGGATATTGAAAAGGTCTTAGTAACAGAAGAAGAGATTCAAATTAAAATCCGGGAGTTAGCGGGACAGTTAACGGAAGAGTATCAGGATCGATTCCCGCTTGCCATAGGTGTTCTAAAAGGTGCAATGCCGTTTATGGCTGATTTATTAAAACGGATGGATTGCTACCTTGAAATGGACTTTATGGATGTTTCCAGCTACGGAACTGGGCTTGTTTCTTCCGGAGAAGTAAAAATCCTCAAGGACCTAGATACATCTGTAGAAGGCAGAGACATTCTAATTATCGAGGATATAATCGATAGCGGTCTCACACTTAGTTATTTGGTTGACCTATTTAAATATCGGAAAGCAAAATCGATCAAGATTGTAACATTGCTCGATAAACCAACTGGTAGAAAAAGTGCAATTAAAGCTGATTATGTTGGTTTTATTGTGCCAGATGAATTTGTTGTTGGATATGGCTTGGATTATATTGAAAAATATCGAAACCTTCCATATATCGGTGTCTTAAAACCTGAAGTATACAGCAATAATCTTTAAGATACTTATTAGCTCATTCCTAAAGCAACATATAAAGCTTTAAGCATGAGGGTAATTCCTTGAATTAGTAATATTTTCTATGATACCATTTAGTATAGTTTGCCTATCGTGGGAGGAGGTAAGAGATGAATCGGATTTTCCGTAATACCATCTTTTATTTATTGATATTTTTAGTCATTATTGGTGTGGTGAGTTTCTTTAATGGAAGCAATGAACAAACAGATCATATTTCATATGATAAGTTTGTAACGCAATTAGAAAATGGCGAAGTGAAATCATTTTCAATGCAGCCTGAACGAGGCGTTTATGAAGTTCGTGGTGAGTTAGAAGCGAAAAGTAAAAAATTCATAACCTATATTCCAAACAGCGAAAAGATTCTTGACCGAATTGATAAAGCTGATTCTAAAGTGGAAGTAATGCCTGCCAAGGAAACAAGCGGATGGGTGACTTTCTTTACATCGATTATTCCGTTTGTGATTATCTTTATTTTATTTTTCTTCTTACTAAACCAAGCCCAAGGCGGCGGCAGCCGTGTGATGAACTTTGGTAAATCTAAGGCGAAGCTTTATAATGATGATAAGAAAAAGGTTCGTTTTAGAGATGTAGCTGGTGCGGATGAAGAAAAAGCAGAATTAGTTGAAGTGGTAGAATTCTTAAAGGATCCGCGGAAATATGCCGAACTGGGTGCCCGTATTCCAAAAGGAGTGCTTCTAGTAGGCCCTCCGGGTACTGGTAAAACATTGCTTGCTAGAGCCACTGCAGGAGAAGCTGGCGTTCCGTTTTTCTCGATAAGCGGTTCAGATTTCGTTGAAATGTTTGTCGGGGTCGGAGCTTCCCGTGTTCGTGATCTATTTGAAAATGCCAAGAAAAATGCACCTTGTATTATTTTTATTGATGAAATTGATGCAGTTGGACGTCAACGTGGCGCTGGACTAGGCGGCGGACATGATGAACGTGAGCAAACCTTGAACCAATTGCTTGTTGAGATGGATGGTTTTGGGGCAAATGAAGGAATTATCATTATTGCTGCTACAAACCGTGCCGATATTTTGGATCCAGCCCTTTTACGTCCTGGTCGTTTCGACCGACAAATTACCGTGGACCGTCCGGATGTGATCGGACGTGAAGCAGTACTTAAAGTACATGCACGTAATAAACCGTTAGATGAATCTGTAAACTTAAAGAATATTGCGATGCGTACACCAGGCTTTTCTGGTGCTGACTTAGAAAACTTATTGAATGAGGCGGCATTAGTTGCAGCCCGAAGCAGTAAGAAGAAAATCGATATGGAAGATATTGATGAAGCGACCGACCGGGTAATTGCTGGGCCTGCTAAAAAGAGCAGGGTTATTTCCCAAAAAGAACGTAATATCGTTGCATTCCATGAGGGCGGCCATACGGTAATTGGTTTGGTGCTAGATGAAGCCGACATGGTCCACAAAGTTACCATCGTTCCTCGTGGGCAGGCAGGCGGATATGCTGTCATGCTGCCTAGAGAAGACCGTTACTTTATGACGAAGCCTGAGTTGCTTGATAAAATTGTTGGTTTACTCGGTGGGCGTGTGGCGGAAGAGATTGTCTTTGGTGAAGTAAGTACTGGAGCCCACAACGATTTCCAACGCGCTACGGGAATTGCTCGTAAGATGGTAACTGAATATGGGATGAGTGATAAGCTTGGGCCGCTTCAGTTTGGTCAAGGTTCAGGCGGTCAGGTATTCTTAGGCCGTGACATTCATAATGAGCAAAATTATTCCGATGCGATTGCTTATGAAATTGACTTGGAAGTGCAAAGAATTATCAAGGAATGCTACGCTCGAGCTAAAGTCATTCTCACTGAAAATCGTGACAAGCTTGATCTCATTGCAAAGACACTTCTTGAAGTTGAAACCCTTGTTGCTGAACAAATTAAATATTTAGTTGACCATGGTCATATGCCAGCGCCTAATGTCGCTTTAGAAGCCGTTAAAATCGGTCCGAAAAAAGTAGAAGACGTGAAGGTTAATATCAATACGAAAAAGGATGAGGTTGAGCCGCTTAACCCTCCTAATGAAACAGATAATAAATAAATAGTCGAAAGAGTGCTTCATTGAAGCGCTCTTTTTTTTTATCAAAAAACATATTTATGTTATTATGTTTTCAGTATAGAAGAGAATAATCTGAAAAGTGAGTGATAGATGTGATTTTCGTATTTGATGTAGGGAATACCAATATTGTTCTGGGTGTTTATGATCGTGAGGAACTTAAATATCATTGGCGTGTAGAAACAAATAGAAATCGTACGGAAGATGAGTTTGGAATGAACATTAAAGCATTGTTTGATCATGTTGGCCTCTCTTTTTCAGATATTGATGGCATTATTATTTCCTCTGTTGTTCCACCAATTATGTTTGCGCTGGAAAGAATGTGTCAAAAGTATTTTCATGTGAAGCCGTTCGTTGTTGGACCAGGGATTAAAACGGGTTTAAATATTAAATATGAAAATCCAAGAGAAGTTGGGGCGGACAGAATTGTTAATGCTGTTGCCGCTATCCACGAATATGGCAGTCCCTTGATTATTGTCGATTTTGGAACCGCAACAACTTATTGTTATGTGAATGAGGAACGCCAATATATGGGTGGTGCGATTGCCCCGGGAGTGGGTATTTCAACAGAGGCCCTTTATTCGAGAGCGTCAAAATTGCCGAGAATTGAAATAGCCCGCCCTGAAGGGGTAATCGGCAAAAATACCGTGGCGGCGATGCAGGCTGGTATTGTCTACGGGTATGTAGGACAGGTAGAGGGCATCGTAAAGAGGATGATGGAGCAAAGCGAGAAGAAGCCAACGGTGATTGCGACAGGCGGACTAGCTAATTTAATTGCCCAAGAATCAACCATTATTGATATTGTTGATCCATTTTTAACTTTAAAAGGTTTACAGCTTATCTATAAGAGAAACGTGGATATCCTAAAGAATAACAGCTAGAAGGGGGTTTATAAATGAAGGATTATCTAGTAAAAGCACTTGCCTATGATGGCAATATTAGAGCCTATGCCGTTCGTACAACAGAAACGGTAAGTGAGGCGCAAAGGCGCCATCAAACCTGGCGGACGGCATCAGCTGCACTCGGCCGCACGATGACCGCAGGGGTAATGATGGGGGCTATGCTAAAGGGTGAGGATAAATTAACAATTAAAATCAACGGTGGCGGCCCGATTGGCCCAATTGTTGTTGATAGCAATGCTAAAGGGGAAGTCCGCGGGTATGTAACCAACCCAGAAGTTGATTTTGAATCAACTGAAAATGGCAAGCTTGATGTCCGCCGCGCGGTCGGTACTGAAGGGACACTTGCGGTTGTCAAGGATGTGGGTCTGCGTGACTTTTTCTCTGGACAGGTTCCGTTGGTATCAGGTGAATTAGGAGAAGACTTTACGTATTACTTTGCGACCTCTGAGCAAACTCCTTCTTCGGTTGGTGTCGGTGTTTTAGTAAATCCCGATGATAGCATTTTGGCAGCAGGCGGGTTTATTTTTCAATTAATGCCTGGGACACCGGAACGCATCATTTCAAATCTGGAAGAAAGATTAAAAACCATTGAGCCCATTTCCAAATTAATTGAACGAGGTTTAACACCAGAACAAATCCTCGAAGAGCTTTTTGGAAAAGAGCAAGTAAAGGTCTTAGAAACGATGCCAGTGGGCTTTGAATGTAATTGCTCTAAAGAACGCTTTGCCAATGCGATTGTTGGCTTAGGGGCAGCAGAGATCCATGCCATGATTGAAGAAGATGGACAGGCTGAGGCTCATTGTCACTTTTGCAATGAAAAGTACCTCTTTTCGAGCGATGAATTAGAAGAACTGAAAAAGGATGCAAAGTAAGGTGCTTACGCTTTTCTGATTGGGGGAGAGACGTTGGGGAGGAAGCAACTTTGGATGGTTATTGCGGCCCTGATCATGGTTAATTGCCTAACAATCGCCTTTTTTTTATCAAAGGCAAATCTGGCAGGTGGAGCAGTAATGAATGAAGAGGCAGTTGCAACAGTCGGAAAAAAAACAATCCTAAGACAAGAATGGCTGAATGAACTAGAAGCTAGATATGGAAAAGATGTTTTAAAAGAAATGGTCGATCAAAAGGTCATAGAGGAAATGGCAGCGAAATATAAAATTAAAATAACCAATCAAGATGTTGAACGTGAATATAGAATGCTGCAAGCCACCTATAATTCTTTGAGTAAACAGAGCGTAAAGAATGAAGAGAAGTGGAAGGAACAAATCCGAAGCAACCTCCTTTTAGAGGAACTTTTAACAAAAGATGTCGAGGTTTCAAACGATGAATTAAGTAACTATTATAAAAAAAATAAAGAGCTTTTTCATGTGCCGCCTGCCTTTCATTTATCACATATTGTTGTGAGTACAGAGGAAGAAGCAGACCAGGTCTTACAGGAATTAGCACAAGGTTCGGACTTTTCGACATTAGCGATGGAACGTTCGATTGAGGAATTTTCTGCTAATGAAGGCGGAGATATAGGATACCTTAGTGAGGAAGATGAACGCTACCCGGTCCAATATATCCAAATAGCTAAGGAATTAAAGAAAGGCGCCTACAGTATGCCAATCAAGGTAGACCAAGGTTATGCGATCATTAAGCTAGAAGGAAAAATAAATGGAAAGAAATATTCCTTTGAAGATGTAAAAGAGCAAATTCGGCGCCAAATTGCTCTAGAACAAATGAAATCCCCAGCTGCTGCTTCTACTTTTTGGAAAGATGCTCAGGTGGATTGGTTTTACGGTAAAGAAGGAAACTAAAAACACAGATGTTATTACTGTGTTTTTTCATTCTAAAATTTGAAATATTGTAAAAATAGCCGAACAAAACGATTGACAAACTAAGTATAAAACTGGTAAATTAAATTATATAAATCCAATCAAATTACTCGGAATAGGGGTGCTCTAAATGGTTCGTGTTGCAAATTCAGTTGCCGATCTAGTCGGTCAAACGCCTATCGTTAAATTAAACAGATTAGTAGATGAAAATAGTGCAGAGGTTTATTTAAAACTTGAATATTTTAATCCTGGAAGCAGTGTAAAGGATCGTATCGCTTTAGCTATGATTGAAGCAGCAGAAGAACAAGGTTTAATTAAACCTGGTGTTGATACCATTATTGAGCCTACAAGTGGAAATACTGGAATTGGACTAGCTATGATTGCTGCTGCAAAAGGTTACAAGGCCGTTTTTGTTATGCCTGAAACGATGAGTTTGGAAAGAAGGAATCTACTTCGTGCTTACGGTGCGGAACTTGTGTTAACACCTGGTCCAGCTGGTATGAAGGGTGCTATTGCTAAGGCAGAAGAATTAGTACAGGAACATGGTTATTTCTTACCGCAGCAATTTAAGAACCAAGCGAATCCTGAAGTTCATAGAAGAACAACAGGTAAAGAAATCGTTGAACAAATGGATCAATTAGATGCATTTGTTTCAGGAATCGGAACTGGAGGAACGATCTCTGGAGCAGGAAGTGTTCTTCGTGAAAAATTCCCTGAAATAAAAATCGTTGCTATTGAACCAACAGATTCACCTGTTCTTTCTGGCGGATCACCTGGCCCGCATAAGCTCCAAGGTCTTGGAGCAGGATTTATTCCAGAAACCTTAAATACTGATATTTATGATGAAGTGATTCAAGTTGGAACGGAAGATGCTTTTGCTGCAGCAAGACGTGCAGCTAAAGAAGAAGGAATTCTTGGTGGTATTTCTTCAGGAGCAGCAATCCATGCTGCATTAGAAGTTGCGAAGAAACTTGGAAAAGGTAAAAAGGTTCTAGCAATTATTCCTGATAACGGTGAACGTTATTTAAGTACAGTGCTTTACCAGTATGATGCTGAATAAATAGTAAAGTGGAAACGCCGCTGGGCGTTGAAATTAGACAATTAAAGAGAGGCGTCGGCTTACCGATGCTTCTTTTTTTTGTAAACTAATTAAGATTTCATGTATGATAAAAAGAGTGAAAAAAGCCTGTATAGGAGGATTAGGTATGAGAGCAACTCAAGAACAAATCAAATGTGGACCATATACCTTGGATAGTAGTAAAAAAACCATTATTATGGGCATTTTAAATGCAACTCCAGATTCCTTTTCAGATGGCGGCAAATTTAATCATGTTGAAATGGCTGTGGAACGAGCAAAAGAAATGGTCGCAAATGGGGCTGATATCATTGATATCGGCGGTGAATCGACACGGCCTGGCTTTGCAGCGGTTCCCCTCGAGGAAGAACTCAAACGGGTAATCCCGGTAATTGAGGCTATCGCTAAGCATGTCGATGTACCAATCTCGATTGATACGTATAAGGCAGAAGTGGCAAAGCAGGCGATTGAAGCAGGCGCCCATATAATCAATGATGTATGGGGGGCAAAAGCCGATGAAAAAATGGGTCAAGTTGCTGCAGACTACGGTGTTCCAATCGTGCTTATGCATAATCGTCATGACCGAAACTATAAGGTTTTCATGAGAGATGTCATTAATGATCTTTATGAAAGTATAACGATTGTCAAAAATGCAGGTGTAACGGATGAAAATATTATTCTCGACCCTGGTATCGGTTTTGCGAGAGATTACCAAGAAAATCTGCTAACAATGCAGAATTTAGATACATTTGTTAAACTGGGCTATCCAGTATTATTAGGGACATCCAGAAAAACAATGATTGGACAGGCATTAGATCTTCCAGTTCACGAAAGAATGGAAGGTACAGGAGCAACGATTTGTTATGGAATCCAAAAGGGCTGCCACATAATACGTGTTCACGATGTTAAGGAAATGAGCAGGATGGCAAAAATGATGGATGCCCTAATGGGAAAGGGTGAACTGATTGGATAAAATTTATGTCAATCGAATGGAGTTTTACGGCTACCATGGTGTTTTCCCGGAAGAGACTCGGCTGGGACAGCGATTTGAGGTTGATTTATCCGTTTCCCTTGATTTAAAAAAAGCAGGCGAAACAGATGAACTGGAGCACTCAGTAAATTATGCTGAGTTATACCAAGTATGTAAGGAAATAATCGAGGGGCAGCCGTATAAGTTAGTCGAAGCTGTTGCAGAAAGCATTGCTTCAAACGTCCTGATGGGGTTTCCACTTGTATCCGAGGTTACAGTAACCGTGATTAAGCCAAATCCGCCGATTTCGGGCCATTACAGGTCTGTTGCAGTAGAAATTACAAGGAGAAGATAAAAGTGGAAAACACAGCATTTATTGCCCTTGGATCGAATCTAGGAAACCGATATGATAATTTAACGAGTGCAATCAAAAAATTAACAAGCTATTCTGATCTTCACTTGGTAAATTACTCCTCTATTTACGAAACAGATCCGGTTGGCTATGAAGACCAAGACTTATTTTTGAATATGATAATTGAGATTCAGACGGCATTAAGTCCAATGGAAATGCTGGACTTATGCTTAAAAATCGAATTGGAACTTGGGAGAAAAAGGGAAATAAAGTGGGGTCCGCGAACAATAGACCTTGACATTCTTACCTTTAACCAAGAAAATATTGAAAGCGAGAGGCTCATAGTTCCACATCCGAGGATGTTAGAACGGGCTTTTGTAATTATTCCACTTTTAGAGATCATTCACGACAGTCCATTTTTAAAGATAAATAAATTGCTTGAATCATCGTTAGAAGAATTACCTGATAAAGAAGGAGTCCGAATATGGAAGCGGAAAAATGGGGAAGACGGATTCGTGCCTATCGGAAGCTAAAGGGCTTTACACAAGAAGGCTTTTCGAAGGAACTAGGTGTATCTGTATCAATCTTAGGAGAGATTGAAAGAGGAAATCGCCTGCCTGCAGTTGACCTGCTTGAGAGAATTGCGTATTCATTAAAAATAAGTATAGATGATTTAACTCCTAAGGAATAAGTTCATCAAAGAATAGGAGGTAGTTTCATGTTGAAAATTGGCGAAATTGAAATGAAGAATCCAGTGGTTTTAGCTCCAATGGCTGGGGTATGTAACTCTGCATTCCGTCTAACGGTGAAAGAGTTCGGTGCTGGTTTAGTTTGTGCAGAGATGGTAAGCGATAAAGGTATCGTTTATAAAAACGAAAAAACAATGAATATGCTCTACATCGATGAGCGTGAAAAACCGCTTAGCTTGCAAATTTTTGGCGGCAAAAGGGAAACGCTTGTCGAAGCAGCCAAATTTGTTGATAAGAATACCAATGCCGATATTATCGATATTAATATGGGCTGCCCTGTTCCAAAAATCACTAAATGTGATGCGGGAGCGAAATGGCTTCTTGATCCAAATAAAATCTACGAGATGGTTTCTGCGGTAGTTGCGGAAGTGGAAAAGCCTGTTACAGTGAAAATGCGGATGGGCTGGGATGAACAGCATATTTTTGCTGTTAAAAATGCCCAAGCAGTCGAACGCGCAGGAGGAAAGGCTGTGTCGCTTCATGGTCGAACGCGTGTTCAAATGTATGAAGGAAAAGCTAACTGGGATATCATCCGTGAAGTAAAGCAAAACCTTAACATTCCGTTAATTGGGAATGGGGACGTCCAGACACCACAGGATGCCAAACGAATGCTCGAGGAAACTGGTGTGGACGGAGTCATGATTGGAAGAGCTGCATTAGGAGATCCATGGATGATTTATCGTACCGTACAATATTTAGAATCTGGGATATTAATGCCTCAACCAACTGTTAGAGAAAAGATTGATGTATGTATTCTTCATCTTGACCGCTTAATCGCTCTGAAAAATGAAAATATTGCGGTTCGCGAAATGCGCAAGCATACTGCTTGGTATTTAAAAGGGGTCCGCGGCAACGCTAAAGCTCGTAATGCCATTAATGAGTGTGAAACAAGAGATCACTTAGTGACATTATTAAACGACTTAGTGTTAGAAGTTGAGGAAAAAGAACAAAGTCAGTTGATTGTAGGGTAAATTTGTCACTTAAAGTGTCTTTTTCTATACTAATTGGATGCTGCCAGTGAAATAACTGGCAGTTTTTATTTTATTAAGATCTTTTTTGATGTCTGAAACTATAAGTTTGTGTAAAATAATAAAGTATGTAGAAAAATGGATAGATTAATAAAAGCATTTTACATAATAAATGATTATTGGAGTGGATTTTATGAGTCAGGAAGATTTAAATGACCAATTAAGGGTCAGACGTGAAAAAATGAACACCATGCGCGAAAATGGTCTTGATCCATTTGGTAAGCGTTTTGACCGTTCACACAATACAAATGAATTGATTGAGCAATATGGAGAACTAGAAAAAGAAGACATCGAAGCAAAAAACATTTCTGTTTCTTTAGCAGGCCGAATTATGACGAAGCGTGGAAAAGGTAAAGCAGGTTTTGCGCATGTTCAAGATTTAACGGGTCAAATTCAAGTATATGTTCGTCAGGATGCTATTGGTGAAGAGAATTACAAACTATTTGATACCGCTGATCTAGGGGATATTATTGGGGTAACTGGAACATTATTTAAAACAAAAGTGGGCGAGCTATCCGTAAAGGTAGAAAACTTTGTGTTCTTAACAAAGGCATTGCGTCCGCTGCCTGATAAGTTCCATGGACTTAAAGATGTAGAACAGCGCTACCGTCAGCGTTATTTGGATTTAATTATGAGCCAAGAAAGTAAGGCGACATTTATTGCGAGAAGCCGTATTATTCAATCGATGCGTCGTTATTTAGATGACCATGGTTATTTAGAAGTTGAAACACCTATGATGCATTCTATCGCTGGGGGTGCGTCCGCACGTCCGTTCATTACGCATCATAATGCTCTCGATATGCCGTTGTTTATGAGGATTGCCATTGAGCTTCACTTAAAGCGGTTAATTGTCGGGGGGCTAGAAAAGGTTTATGAAATTGGCCGTGTATTCCGGAATGAAGGGGTCTCTACCCGTCATAACCCAGAATTCACAATGATTGAACTTTACGAAGCCTACGCAGATTATCGCGATATCATGAGTCTTACTGAGAATTTAATCGCCCACATTGCTAAAGAAGTAGTTGGTTCCACTACAATTCAATATGGGGATTATGAAGTAGACCTTAAACCGGAATGGAAAAGACTTCACATGGTTGATGCCATCAAAGAATACACGGGTGCAGATTTCTGGAAAGAGATGAGTGTGGAAGAGGCTCGTGAACTTGCTAAAGAACATGGTGTCGAAATTAATAACAACATGCTTTATGGTCACATTGTAAATGAGTTCTTTGAGCAAAAAGTAGAGGAAAAGTTAATCCAGCCTACGTTTATTTACGGCCATCCAGTAGAAATTTCGCCGCTTGCGAAGAAAAATGATGAGGATCCGCGATTTACAGATCGTTTTGAATTATTTATTGTAGCGCGTGAACATGCAAACGCGTTTACAGAGCTTAATGATCCGATTGATCAAAGAGAACGTTTCGAAGCGCAATTAAAAGAACGCGAACAAGGGAATGACGAAGCCCATATGATGGATGATGACTTCGTTGAAGCTCTGGAGTATGGTATGCCGCCTACTGGAGGATTAGGAATCGGAATAGACCGCGTAGTTATGCTGCTGACTAATTCACCATCTATCCGCGACGTACTGTTATTCCCGTTAATGCGTCATAAGTAATATCTTTAGAAAGTGCCGGTGCCACTGGCACTTTTTTTAATGCTTTTAGCCTTGAAGAGTTAGAATATTTTTACTTTGTAATTTTATATAAAAAAATAATAAATACTATTGCACTAGGTCTTTAATGGTGGTATATTAATATCTGTTGCTGCGAGGCAGTGATGACAAGATAAAAAAAATAAAAAAAGTTATTGACTTTACATTGATAACTTGGTAAGATTATAAAGTCGCTTTTAGGCGATAGAGAAAATTGATCTTTGAAAACTAAACAAACAAAATCGTGCAAACAAACAAAATTTTTAGTTTCAATTAAGAAACTAAGCCAACGTAACAAAATGAGCTAATCAACTTTCTTGGAGAGTTTGATCCTGGCTCAGGACGAACGCTGGCGGCGTGCCTAATACATGCAAGTCGAGCGAACCAATAGGAGCTTGCTCCTGTTGGTTAGCGGCGGACGGGTGAGTAACACGTGGGCAACCTGCCTGTAAGACTGGGATAACACCGGGAAACCGGTGCTAATACCGGATAATCCTTTTCCTCTCATGAGGAAAAGCTGAAAGTCGGTTTCGGCTGACACTTACAGATGGGCCCGCGGCGCATTAGCTAGTTGGTGAGGTAATGGCTCACCAAGGCGACGATGCGTAGCCGACCTGAGAGGGTGATCGGCCACACTGGGACTGAGACACGGCCCAGACTCCTACGGGAGGCAGCAGTAGGGAATCTTCCACAATGGACGAAAGTCTGATGGAGCAACGCCGCGTGAGCGATGAAGGCCTTCGGGTCGTAAAGCTCTGTTGTTAGGGAAGAATAAGTACCGGAGTAACTGCCGGTACCTTGACGGTACCTAACCAGAAAGCCACGGCTAACTACGTGCCAGCAGCCGCGGTAATACGTAGGTGGCAAGCGTTGTCCGGAATTATTGGGCGTAAAGCGCGCGCAGGCGGTCCTTTAAGTCTGATGTGAAAGCCCACGGCTCAACCGTGGAGGGTCATTGGAAACTGGGGGACTTGAGTGCAGAAGAGGAAAGCGGAATTCCACGTGTAGCGGTGAAATGCGTAGAGATGTGGAGGAACACCAGTGGCGAAGGCGGCTTTCTGGTCTGTAACTGACGCTGAGGCGCGAAAGCGTGGGGAGCAAACAGGATTAGATACCCTGGTAGTCCACGCCGTAAACGATGAGTGCTAAGTGTTAGGGGGTTTCCGCCCCTTAGTGCTGCAGCTAACGCATTAAGCACTCCGCCTGGGGAGTACGGCCGCAAGGCTGAAACTCAAAGGAATTGACGGGGGCCCGCACAAGCGGTGGAGCATGTGGTTTAATTCGAAGCAACGCGAAGAACCTTACCAGGTCTTGACATCCTCTGACACTCCTAGAGATAGGAATTTCCCCTTCGGGGGACAGAGTGACAGGTGGTGCATGGTTGTCGTCAGCTCGTGTCGTGAGATGTTGGGTTAAGTCCCGCAACGAGCGCAACCCTTGATCTTAGTTGCCAGCATTCAGTTGGGCACTCTAAGGTGACTGCCGGTGACAAACCGGAGGAAGGTGGGGATGACGTCAAATCATCATGCCCCTTATGACCTGGGCTACACACGTGCTACAATGGATGGTACAAAGGGCTGCAAGACCGCGAGGTTTAGCCAATCCCATAAAACCATTCTCAGTTCGGATTGCAGGCTGCAACTCGCCTGCATGAAGCCGGAATCGCTAGTAATCGCGGATCAGCATGCCGCGGTGAATACGTTCCCGGGCCTTGTACACACCGCCCGTCACACCACGAGAGTTTGTAACACCCGAAGTCGGTGGGGTAACCGCAAGGAGCCAGCCGCCTAAGGTGGGACAGATGATTGGGGTGAAGTCGTAACAAGGTAGCCGTATCGGAAGGTGCGGCTGGATCACCTCCTTTCTAAGGATAAAGCTGGACCTGTGAGCCAGACAAAACAGTTTGTGACACGATCTTTGTTTGTTTAGTTTTGAGAGTACAATTCTCTCAAAGCTTTTTTTAATCGTTCTTTGAAAACTAGATAATCGTAATGAAGAAGTCAATGTAAGAACCGAGTCAATGCCATTTTAGTTTTCTCTCTTATGTAAGTAAGAGAATAACCTTTTAGGTTAAGTTAGAAAGGGCGCACGGTGAATGCCTTGGCACTAGGAGCCGATGAAGGACGGGACTAACACCGATATGCTTCGGGGAGCTGTAAGTAAGCTTTGATCCGGAGATTTCCGAATGGGGGAACCCACTGTTCGTAATGGAACAGTATCTTTACCTGAATACATAGGGTATTGAAGGCATACCCGGGGAACTGAAACATCTAAGTACCCGGAGGAAGAGAAAGCAAACGCGATTCCCTGAGTAGCGGCGAGCGAAACGGGACATAGCCCAAACCAAGAGGCTTGCCTCTTGGGGTTGTAGGACACTCAACATGGAGTTACAAAGGAACGGGGTAGATGAAGCGATCTGGAAAGGTCCGTCATAGAAGGTAAAAACCCTGTAGTCGAAACTTCGTTCCCTCCTGAGTGGATCCTGAGTACGGCCGGACACGAGAAATCCGGTCGGAAGCAGGGAGGACCATCTCCCAAGGCTAAATACTCCCTAGTGACCGATAGTGAACCAGTACCGTGAGGGAAAGGTGAAAAGCACCCCGGAAGGGGAGTGAAATAGTTCCTGAAACCGTGTGCCTACAAGTAGTTAGAGCCCGTTAATGGGTGATAGCGTGCCTTTTGTAGAATGAACCGGCGAGTTACGATCCCATGCAAGGTTAAGTTGAAGAGACGGAGCCGCAGCGAAAGCGAGTCTGAATAGGGCGTATGAGTATGTGGTCGTAGACCCGAAACCAGGTGATCTACCCATGTCCAGGGTGAAGTCCAGGTAACACTGGATGGAGGCCCGAACCCACGCACGTTGAAAAGTGCGGGGATGAGGTGTGGGTAGCGGAGAAATTCCAATCGAACTTGGAGATAGCTGGTTCTCTCCGAAATAGCTTTAGGGCTAGCCTCACGTAGTAAGAGTCTTGGAGGTAGAGCACTGTTTGGACTAGGGGCCCTCATCGGGTTACCGAATTCAGACAAACTCCGAATGCCAAAGACTTATCCGTGGGAGTCAGACTGCGAGTGATAAGATCCGTAGTCAAAAGGGAAACAGCCCAGACCACCAGCTAAGGTCCCAAAGTATACGTTAAGTGGAAAAGGATGTGGAGTTGTTTAGACAACCAGGATGTTGGCTTAGAAGCAGCCACCATTTAAAGAGTGCGTAATAGCTCACTGGTCGAATGACTCTGCGCCGAAAATGTACCGGGGCTAAACGTATCACCGAAGCTGTGGATTGACATCTTAGATGTCAGTGGTAGGAGAGCGTTCTAAGGGCGTTGAAGCTAGACCGTAAGGACTGGTGGAGCGCTTAGAAGTGAGAATGCCGGTATGAGTAGCGAAAGATGAGTGAGAATCTCATCCACCGAATGCCTAAGGTTTCCTGAGGAAGGCTCGTCCGCTCAGGGTTAGTCGGGACCTAAGCCGAGGCCGAAAGGCGTAGGCGATGGACAACAGGTTGATATTCCTGTACCACCTCTTTATCGTTTGAGCAATGGGGGGACGCAGGAGGATAGGGTAAGCGCGCTGTTGGATATGCGCGTCTAAGCAGTTAGGCTGAGAAGTAGGCAAATCCGCTTCTCGCGAAGGCTGAGCTGTGATAGCGAGGGAAATTTAGTACCGAAGTTCCTGATTCCACACTGCCAAGAAAAGCCTCTAGCGAGATAAAAGGTGCCCGTACCGCAAACCGACACAGGTAGGCGAGGAGAGAATCCTAAGGTGAGCGAGAGAACTCTCGTTAAGGAACTCGGCAAAATGACCCCGTAACTTCGGGAGAAGGGGTGCTTTTTGAGGTGAATAGCCTCGAAGAGCCGCAGTGAATAGGCCCAGGCGACTGTTTAGCAAAAACACAGGTCTCTGCGAAGCCGCAAGGCGAAGTATAGGGGCTGACGCCTGCCCGGTGCTGGAAGGTTAAGAGGAGGGGTTAGCGCAAGCGAAGCTCTGAATCGAAGCCCCAGTAAACGGCGGCCGTAACTATAACGGTCCTAAGGTAGCGAAATTCCTTGTCGGGTAAGTTCCGACCCGCACGAAAGGCGTAACGATCTGGGCACTGTCTCAACGAGAGACTCGGTGAAATTATAGTACCTGTGAAGATGCAGGTTACCCGCGACAGGACGGAAAGACCCCGTGGAGCTTTACTGTAGCCTGATATTGAATTTTGGTACAGCTTGTACAGGATAGGTAGGAGCCTGAGAAGCCGGAGCGCTAGCTTCGGTGGAGGCGTCGGTGGGATACTACCCTGGCTGTATTGAAATTCTAACCCGCACCCCTGATCGGGGTGGGAGACAGTGTCAGGTGGGCAGTTTGACTGGGGCGGTCGCCTCCTAAAGAGTAACGGAGGCGCCCAAAGGTTCCCTCAGAATGGTTGGAAATCATTCGCAGAGTGTAAAGGCACAAGGGAGCTTGACTGCGAGACCTACAAGTCGAGCAGGGACGAAAGTCGGGCTTAGTGATCCGGTGGTTCCGCATGGAAGGGCCATCGCTCAACGGATAAAAGCTACCCCGGGGATAACAGGCTTATCTCCCCCAAGAGTCCACATCGACGGGGAGGTTTGGCACCTCGATGTCGGCTCATCGCATCCTGGGGCTGTAGTCGGTCCCAAGGGTTGGGCTGTTCGCCCATTAAAGCGGTACGCGAGCTGGGTTCAGAACGTCGTGAGACAGTTCGGTCCCTATCCGTCGTGGGCGCAGGAAATTTGAGAGGAGCTGTCCTTAGTACGAGAGGACCGGGATGGACGCACCGCTGGTGTACCAGTTGTTCTGCCAAGGGCATCGCTGGGTAGCTATGTGCGGACGGGATAAGTGCTGAAAGCATCTAAGCATGAAGCCCCCCTCAAGATGAGATTTCCCATAGCGCAAGCTAGTAAGAACCCTGAAAGATGATCAGGTTGATAGGTCAGAGGTGGAAGCGTGGTAACATGTGGAGCTGACTGATACTAATCGTTCGAGGACTTAACCAATTTATAAGGCATACTCATTTTACAACTTCTTCTGCATTATCTAGTTTTGAGGGAATGATTCCTCAATTAAATAGTCTGGCAGCAATGGCGAGAAGGTCACACCCGTTCCCATACCGAACACGGAAGTTAAGCTTCTCAGCGCCGATGGTAGTTGGGACACGCGTCCCTGTGAGAGTAGGACGTTGCCAGGCGGTATATATGGAGGATTAGCTCAGCTGGGAGAGCATCTGCCTTACAAGCAGAGGGTCGGCGGTTCGAGCCCGTCATCCTCCACCATATTTACCTTTTTTACATTATGCCGGGGTAGCTCAATTGGTAGAGCACGACCGAATAAGCTTCCTGAATGAACTTCAGCATACTGACCGAGCTGCTGCTTGCATAAGCTTTCTGAGGTCAGGATGACGGTAACAATACCAGCGTGTTCAAACTTAATATATTTCCATACTTTACGCCGGGGTAGCTCAATTGGTAGAGCAACTGACTTGTAATCAGTAGGTTGGGGGTTCAAGTCCTCTCGCCGGCACCATTTTTCTTTCATCTTATGATGAGCCATTAGCTCAGTTGGTAGAGCAGATTGCGTACTTCATTGAAGGAGCTTCTGCGGGCAATCTGCTCAAAAGAACGTAAGTTCTTTTGAGCATCTGACTTACGCTAATAAAAGATTAGGAAATCATCTTACGATGAGCCATTAGCTCAGTTGGTAGAGCATCTGACTTTTAATCAGAGGGTCGAAGGTTCGAGTCCTTCATGGCTCACCATTTTAAATGAATATGCGGGTGTGGCGGAATTGGCAGACGCACCAGACTTAGGATCTGGCGCCGCAAGGCGTGGGGGTTCGACTCCCTTCACCCGCACCATTTAATTTTCATATGCGGAAGTAGTTCAGTGGTAGAACATCACCTTGCCAAGGTGGGGGTCGCGGGTTCGAATCCCGTCTTCCGCTCCAATTTTTTAAGCCGGGGTGGCGGAACTGGCAGACGCACAGGACTTAAAATCCTGCGGTAGGTGACTACCGTACCGGTTCGATTCCGGTCCTCGGCACCATTTAAGTTAATTAAATTCATATGCGCCCTTAGCTCAGCTGGATAGAGTGTTTGACTACGAATCAAAAGGTCGGGAGTTCGAATCTCTCAGGGCGCACTTAACGGGAAGTAGCTCAGCTTGGTAGAGCACTTGGTTTGGGACCAAGGGGTCGCAGGTTCGAATCCTGTCTTCCCGACCATTCTTCACTTATAACTATATGGGGCCTTAGCTCAGCTGGGAGAGCGCCTGCTTTGCACGCAGGAGGTCAGCGGTTCGATCCCGCTAGGCTCCACCAAAAATTTTAATTATTTTATTGACATAGCATTAACACTCTGTTAATATAATAAAGTCGCACAAACGACATGAAATTGTTCTTTGAAAACTAAACAAACAAGACGTGTAAACAAACAAAAAATTATTAGCGAATCTTTCGTAAGAAAGTGAAGCTAAGCCAACGTAACAAAATGAGCTAATCAACTTTCTTGGAGAGTTTGATCCTGGCTCAGGACGAACGCTGGCGGCGTGCCTAATACATGCAAGTCGAGCGAATCAATAGGAGCTTGCTCCTGTTGATTAGCGGCGGACGGGTGAGTAACACGTGGGCAACCTGCCTGTAAGACTGGGATAACACCGGGAAACCGGTGCTAATACCGGATAATCCTTTTCCTCTCATGAGGAAAAGCTGAAAGTCGGTTTCGGCTGACACTTACAGATGGGCCCGCGGCGCATTAGCTAGTTGGTGAGGTAATGGCTCACCAAGGCGACGATGCGTAGCCGACCTGAGAGGGTGATCGGCCACACTGGGACTGAGACACGGCCCAGACTCCTACGGGAGGCAGCAGTAGGGAATCTTCCACAATGGACGAAAGTCTGATGGAGCAACGCCGCGTGAGCGATGAAGGCCTTCGGGTCGTAAAGCTCTGTTGTTAGGGAAGAACAAGTACCGGAGTAACTGCCGGTACCTTGACGGTACCTAACCAGAAAGCCACGGCTAACTACGTGCCAGCAGCCGCGGTAATACGTAGGTGGCAAGCGTTGTCCGGAATTATTGGGCGTAAAGCGCGCGCAGGCGGTCCTTTAAGTCTGATGTGAAAGCCCACGGCTCAACCGTGGAGGGTCATTGGAAACTGGGGGACTTGAGTGCAGAAGAGGAAAGCGGAATTCCACGTGTAGCGGTGAAATGCGTAGAGATGTGGAGGAACACCAGTGGCGAAGGCGGCTTTCTGGTCTGTAACTGACGCTGAGGCGCGAAAGCGTGGGGAGCAAACAGGATTAGATACCCTGGTAGTCCACGCCGTAAACGATGAGTGCTAAGTGTTAGGGGGTTTCCGCCCCTTAGTGCTGCAGCTAACGCATTAAGCACTCCGCCTGGGGAGTACGGCCGCAAGGCTGAAACTCAAAGGAATTGACGGGGGCCCGCACAAGCGGTGGAGCATGTGGTTTAATTCGAAGCAACGCGAAGAACCTTACCAGGTCTTGACATCCTCTGACACTCCTAGAGATAGGAATTTCCCCTTCGGGGGACAGAGTGACAGGTGGTGCATGGTTGTCGTCAGCTCGTGTCGTGAGATGTTGGGTTAAGTCCCGCAACGAGCGCAACCCTTGATCTTAGTTGCCAGCATTCAGTTGGGCACTCTAAGGTGACTGCCGGTGACAAACCGGAGGAAGGTGGGGATGACGTCAAATCATCATGCCCCTTATGACCTGGGCTACACACGTGCTACAATGGATGGTACAAAGGGCTGCAAGACCGCGAGGTTTAGCCAATCCCATAAAACCATTCTCAGTTCGGATTGCAGGCTGCAACTCGCCTGCATGAAGCCGGAATCGCTAGTAATCGCGGATCAGCATGCCGCGGTGAATACGTTCCCGGGCCTTGTACACACCGCCCGTCACACCACGAGAGTTTGTAACACCCGAAGTCGGTGGGGTAACCGCAAGGAGCCAGCCGCCTAAGGTGGGACAGATGATTGGGGTGAAGTCGTAACAAGGTAGCCGTATCGGAAGGTGCGGCTGGATCACCTCCTTTCTAAGGATAAAGCTGGACCTGTGAGCCAGACAAAACAGTTTGTGACACGATCTTTGTTTGTTTAGTTTTGAGAGTACAATTCTCTCAAAGCTTTTTTTAATCGTTCTTTGAAAACTAGATAATCGTAATGAAGAAGTCAATGTAAGAACCGATCAATGCCATTTTAGTTTTCTCTCTTATGTAAGTAAGAGAATAACCTTTTAGGTTAAGTTAGAAAGGGCGCACGGTGAATGCCTTGGCACTAGGAGCCGATGAAGGACGGGACTAACACCGATATGCTTCGGGGAGCTGTAAGTAAGCTTTGATCCGGAGATTTCCGAATGGGGGAACCCACTGTTCGTAATGGAACAGTATCTTTACCTGAATACATAGGGTAATGAAGGCATACCCGGGGAACTGAAACATCTAAGTACCCGGAGGAAGAGAAAGCAAACGCGATTCCCTGAGTAGCGGCGAGCGAAACGGGACATAGCCCAAACCAAGAGGCTTGCCTCTTGGGGTTGTAGGACACTCAACATGGAGTTACAAAGGAACGGGGTAGATGAAGCGATCTGGAAAGGTCCGTCATAGAAGGTAAAAACCCTGTAGTCGAAACTTCGTTCCCTCCTGAGTGGATCCTGAGTACGGCCGGACACGAGAAATCCGGTCGGAAGCAGGGAGGACCATCTCCCAAGGCTAAATACTCCCTAGTGACCGATAGTGAACCAGTACCGTGAGGGAAAGGTGAAAAGCACCCCGGAAGGGGAGTGAAATAGTTCCTGAAACCGTGTGCCTACAAGTAGTTAGAGCCCGTTAATGGGTGATAGCGTGCCTTTTGTAGAATGAACCGGCGAGTTACGATCCCATGCAAGGTTAAGTTGAAAAGACGGAGCCGCAGCGAAAGCGAGTCTGAATAGGGCGTATGAGTATGTGGTCGTAGACCCGAAACCAGGTGATCTACCCATGTCCAGGGTGAAGTCCAGGTAACACTGGATGGAGGCCCGAACCCACGCACGTTGAAAAGTGCGGGGATGAGGTGTGGGTAGCGGAGAAATTCCAATCGAACTTGGAGATAGCTGGTTCTCTCCGAAATAGCTTTAGGGCTAGCCTCACGTAGTAAGAGTCTTGGAGGTAGAGCACTGTTTGGACTAGGGGCCCTCATCGGGTTACCGAATTCAGACAAACTCCGAATGCCAAAGACTTATCCGTGGGAGTCAGACTGCGAGTGATAAGATCCGTAGTCAAAAGGGAAACAGCCCAGACCACCAGCTAAGGTCCCAAAGTATACGTTAAGTGGAAAAGGATGTGGAGTTGTTTAGACAACCAGGATGTTGGCTTAGAAGCAGCCACCATTTAAAGAGTGCGTAATAGCTCACTGGTCGAATGACTCTGCGCCGAAAATGTACCGGGGCTAAACGTATCACCGAAGCTGTGGATTGACATCTTAGATGTCAGTGGTAGGAGAGCGTTCTAAGGGCGTTGAAGCTAGACCGTAAGGACTGGTGGAGCGCTTAGAAGTGAGAATGCCGGTATGAGTAGCGAAAGATGAGTGAGAATCTCATCCACCGAATGCCTAAGGTTTCCTGAGGAAGGCTCGTCCGCTCAGGGTTAGTCGGGACCTAAGCCGAGGCCGAAAGGCGTAGGCGATGGACAACAGGTTGATATTCCTGTACCACCTCTTTATCGTTTGAGCAATGGGGGGACGCAGGAGGATAGGGTAAGCGCGCTGTTGGATATGCGCGTCTAAGCAGTTAGGCTGAGAAGTAGGCAAATCCGCTTCTCGCGAAGGCTGAGCTGTGATAGCGAGGGAAATTTAGTACCGAAGTTCCTGATTCCACACTGCCAAGAAAAGCCTCTAGCGAGATAAAAGGTGCCCGTACCGCAAACCGACACAGGTAGGCGAGGAGAGAATCCTAAGGTGAGCGAGAGAACTCTCGTTAAGGAACTCGGCAAAATGACCCCGTAACTTCGGGAGAAGGGGTGCTTTTTGAGGTGAATAGCCTCGAAGAGCCGCAGTGAATAGGCCCAGGCGACTGTTTAGCAAAAACACAGGTCTCTGCGAAGCCGCAAGGCGAAGTATAGGGGCTGACGCCTGCCCGGTGCTGGAAGGTTAAGAGGAGGGGTTAGCGCAAGCGAAGCTCTGAATCGAAGCCCCAGTAAACGGCGGCCGTAACTATAACGGTCCTAAGGTAGCGAAATTCCTTGTCGGGTAAGTTCCGACCCGCACGAAAGGCGTAACGATCTGGGCACTGTCTCAACGAGAGACTCGGTGAAATTATAGTACCTGTGAAGATGCAGGTTACCCGCGACAGGACGGAAAGACCCCGTGGAGCTTTACTGTAGCCTGATATTGAATTTTGGTACAGCTTGTACAGGATAGGTAGGAGCCTGAGAAGCCGGAGCGCTAGCTTCGGTGGAGGCGTCGGTGGGATACTACCCTGGCTGTATTGAAATTCTAACCCGCACCCCTGATCGGGGTGGGAGACAGTGTCAGGTGGGCAGTTTGACTGGGGCGGTCGCCTCCTAAAGAGTAACGGAGGCGCCCAAAGGTTCCCTCAGAATGGTTGGAAATCATTCGCAGAGTGTAAAGGCACAAGGGAGCTTGACTGCGAGACCTACAAGTCGAGCAGGGACGAAAGTCGGGCTTAGTGATCCGGTGGTTCCGCATGGAAGGGCCATCGCTCAACGGATAAAAGCTACCCCGGGGATAACAGGCTTATCTCCCCCAAGAGTCCACATCGACGGGGAGGTTTGGCACCTCGATGTCGGCTCATCGCATCCTGGGGCTGTAGTCGGTCCCAAGGGTTGGGCTGTTCGCCCATTAAAGCGGTACGCGAGCTGGGTTCAGAACGTCGTGAGACAGTTCGGTCCCTATCCGTCGTGGGCGCAGGAAATTTGAGAGGAGCTGTCCTTAGTACGAGAGGACCGGGATGGACGCACCGCTGGTGTACCAGTTGTTCTGCCAAGGGCATCGCTGGGTAGCTATGTGCGGACGGGATAAGTGCTGAAAGCATCTAAGCATGAAGCCCCCCTCAAGATGAGATTTCCCATAGCGCAAGCTAGTAAGAACCCTGAAAGATGATCAGGTTGATAGGTCAGAGGTGGAAGCGTGGTAACATGTGGAGCTGACTGATACTAATCGTTCGAGGACTTAACCAATTTATAAGGCATACTCATTTTACAACTTCTTCTGCATTATCTAGTTTTGAGGGAATGATTCCTCAATTAAATAGTCTGGCAGCAATGGCGAGAAGGCCACACCCGTTCCCATACCGAACACGGAAGTTAAGCTTCTCAGCGCCGATGGTAGTTGGGACACGCGTCCCTGTGAGAGTAGGACGTTGCCAGGCAAATCTAAGACAACCAGAAATGGTTGTCTTTTTGCTATGAGGAGAAACTTGTTTAGTGTTAGAAGATTAGGGTTTTACCATGCCCGTTAATGAGTAAAATGTCCATCGGAGGGGTTCCGAAGGACAAAACCTCGCAAGTGAACAAGGAAAATGTCTATCGGAGAGGGTCCGAAGGACAAAACTGCACAAGTGAACAGGGAAAATGTCTATCGGAGGGCTTCCGAAGGACAAGACTCCACAAGTAAACAGGGAAAATGTCTATCGTAAATGCTCTAAATGACAAAAGGTTACTGATAAAAGGGTCATTCCCAAATACAAATCAAAGACAGCCAAAAAGGTTGTCTTTTTTGTGTTCTCATTTTTATTCAACCACCCCACCCCTACATATTTTAACTAATGTAGGTTTCACAATAGCGAGATTTGGAGAAAATCATTAGTAGTGAATCGTTGCATCTACATAAAAAATTCAGTATAATTTAGTCAAATATAGTCAAAGTCAGAGAATGGGGGTGGGAAGATGAGAAACATCTCTGATATTATTGAAAAATATCTTAAACAAGTATTGGAATTAAGTGAAAAGGATCTTGTTGAAATTAAACGAAGTGAAATCGCTGATAAATTTCAATGTGTACCATCTCAAATAAATTATGTAATCAATACCCGTTTTACAATTGAAAGAGGATATATTGTGGAGAGTAAACGGGGCGGTGGCGGGTATATAAGGATTATGAAGGTTCAATCCCATGACTTGGCCCATTTAATTGATCAATTGCTCTCACTAATACAAGGCAGGGTTAGTCAAACGAGTGCAGAAGATGTCATTTTAAGGCTCGTACAAGAAGAAATTATTTCACAGCGGGAAGCGAAAATTATGTTAAGTGTAATCGATCGTTCCGTTCTTTATATTGATCTTCCATACCGAGATGAATTAAGAGCAAGAATGCTAAAAGCGATGTTAACATCTTTAAAATATAAATAAATTTTTTTCTGAGTAAGAGGTGAAAGTATGATTTGCCAAGAATGTAATCAAAGACCTGCAGCGCTTCATTTTACAAAAATCATTAATGGTGAAAAGACTGAAGTACATCTTTGTGAAAAGTGTGCTCAGGAAAAGGGAGAAATGTTCATTTTTAATGGGGAATCTGGTTTTGCTTTTAATAATTTATTAGCAGGATTATTAAATATTGATCCGAACTTTCAAAAGCCTAGCCAAAGTCCCTTCCACCAGGAGGAGATTCTTCAATGCGCTTCTTGTTCAATGACCTTTCCACAGTTTTTAAAGGTAGGCCGCTTTGGATGTTCCCATTGTTACGAAGCGTTTAAAGAACAACTTATACCAGTTTTAAGACGACTTCATAGTGGGAACTGGACACATAATGGGAAAATACCGAAGAGAATTGGTGGAGGCATCCATCTTCGTAAACAAATTGAAGAATTGAAAAGTAATCTAAAGGAATCAATCCAAAATGAAGAATTTGAAAAGGCGGCAGAGATTCGTGATGAAATACGAAAGTTGGAGAAAAATTTAGCAGCCAGCCACGAGGGAGGGGAATAACATGTCGCTTGAGCGATTTCTAAATCAAGCTGTCAGCTCCTGGATGAGTGCGGAAGGACCGGATTCAGATATTGTCCTTAGCTCCCGTATTCGTTTGGCTCGTAACTTTGATGCATATAAATTTCCAACCCTTTTTTCACATGAAGAAGCAAAATTGATTATTGAAAATATGGAAGAAATTTTAAAACAGTCTCCTATTCAAAAGTTTGGCCAAATGGAATTGTTGAAAATTGAAGAATTACAACCGCTCCAAAAAAGAGTATTAGTTGAAAAACATTTAATAAGCCCTCATCTAGCTGAAGATTCACCATATGGGGCAGTTATATTAACCGAAAATGAAGAAGTTAGTATTATGATTAATGAAGAGGATCATATCCGGATTCAATGCTTGTATCCAGGTTTGCAATTATCTGAAGCGTTGGATGCTGCGAATGAAATCGATGATTGGCTTGAAAGTAATATTCAATACGCATTTGATGAAAAACACGGCTATTTAACCAGTTGTCCTACAAACGTTGGAACAGGTCTCCGTGCTTCGGTCATGATGCACTTGCCAGGGTTAATGTTAACACAGCAAATTAATAAAATTATTCCTGCAATTCACCAATTAGGTCTTGTTGTTAGAGGAATTTATGGTGAAGGTAGCGAAGCATTAGGTAATATATTTCAAATTTCTAATCAGATCACACTTGGTAAATCAGAAGAGGACATTGGCCGTGACCTAAGAGGGGTTGTAAGTCAACTCATTTCACAAGAAAGGTCGGCCCGTGAAGCATTACGAAAAACTTCGAACATACAATTAGAAGACAGAGTGTTCAGATCATTAGGTGTGTTATCTAATAGCCGAATTATTGAATCGAAAGAAGCAGCTAGATGTTTATCTGATGTTCGGCTTGGAATAGATATGGGTTATATTGATAAAATGCCTAAGACAATCTTAAATGAATTAATGATACTGACCCAGCCAGGATTCTTACAGCAATATGCTGGGGGTTCATTAAGACCACATGAAAGAGACATCAGACGGGCAGCATTAATTAGGGAACGAATAAAAATGGAGCAAGAAAAATAGGTGGGGAGGAAGAGAATATGATGTTCGGCCGTTTTACTGAAAGAGCGCAGAAAGTTCTAGCTTTAGCACAAGAGGAAGCGATTCGTCTTGGTCATAACAATATTGGAACAGAGCACATTTTATTGGGGTTAACTCGGGAAGGGGAAGGGATTGCTGCGAAAGCCCTTTATGGACTTGGTTTAGGTTCTGAAAAAATCCAAAAAGAAGTAGAAAATTTAATTGGCAAAGGACAGGATGCTTCTCAAACCATTCACTATACTCCAAGAGCTAAAAAGGTCATTGAATTATCGATGGATGAAGCACGAAAATTAGGACATTCCTATGTAGGGACCGAGCATATTCTCCTTGGCTTAATCCGAGAAGGAGAAGGGGTTGCTGCACGAGTACTTAATAATTTGGGAGTTAGTTTAAATAAGGCAAGACAGCAAGTGCTTCAACTATTAGGAAGTAATGAGTCTGGCGGGCATCAAGGCGGGGCATCAGCAAGTGCTAACACGCCGACGCTAGATAGCCTTGCACGGGATCTAACGTCAATTGCCCGTGAAGGTAGCCTGGATCCTGTTATTGGACGCGGTAAGGAAATTCAACGTGTGATTGAAGTATTAAGCCGACGGACTAAAAATAACCCGGTATTAATTGGAGAGCCTGGTGTAGGTAAAACAGCCATAGCAGAAGGACTCGCCCAACAAATTGTCAATAATGAAGTCCCTGAAATACTGCGTGATAAACGAGTAATGACGCTTGATATGGGGACAGTAGTAGCAGGGACAAAATACCGTGGTGAATTTGAAGATCGTTTGAAAAAAGTCATGGATGAAATTCGCCAAGCAGGAAATATTATTCTTTTCATCGATGAGTTGCATACATTGATTGGTGCGGGTGGTGCAGAAGGGGCTATTGATGCTTCCAATATTTTAAAGCCATCGCTTGCTCGTGGAGAACTCCAATGTATTGGAGCAACCACACTTGATGAATATCGAAAATATATCGAAAAAGATGCCGCTTTAGAACGACGTTTCCAACCAATTCGTGTTGATGAACCAACAGCGGAAGAATCGATCCAGATTTTAGAAGGTTTACGTGACCGCTATGAAGCCCATCACCGTGTCTCCATTACAGATGAAGCGATTAAGGCAGCTGTTAAACTGTCAGACCGCTATATCTCTGATCGCTTCCTGCCAGATAAAGCGATTGATCTAATCGATGAAGCAGGTTCCAAGGTACGGCTTCGTTCCTTTACCACTCCACCTAATTTAAAAGAATTAGAAGTGAAGCTTGAGGAAGTACGAAAGGAAAAAGATTCTGCAGTCCAGAGTCAAGAATTTGAAAAAGCGGCTTCTTTACGGGATACGGAGCAGCGTTTGCGTGAACAACTAGAGGAAACAAAGAAGAGCTGGAAGGAAAAGCAAGGGAAAGAAAACAATGAAGTAACAGTTGAAGATATTGCAAGTGTTGTTTCAAGTTGGACCGGTGTACCTGTTTCCAAGCTTGCTCAAACAGAGATGACAAAGCTGCTAAATTTAGAGGAAGTTCTCCATTCTCGTGTCATTGGCCAGGAGGAAGCTGTTAAGGCAGTATCTAAGGCAGTCCGTCGTGCTAGAGCAGGATTAAAAGATCCAAAACGGCCAATTGGTTCCTTCGTTTTCTTAGGACCTACTGGTGTAGGGAAAACAGAATTAGCCCGTGCCCTTGCGGAAGCCATGTTTGGTGACGAGGATGCGATGATTCGGATTGACATGTCCGAGTATATGGAGAAGCATTCTACCTCTCGTCTAGTTGGTTCTCCGCCAGGATATGTCGGCTATGAGGAAGGCGGACAATTAACAGAGAAGGTTCGTAGAAAGCCATATTCCGTTGTTTTACTTGATGAAATTGAAAAGGCACATCCAGACGTATTTAATATCCTTTTGCAGGTTCTAGAGGATGGCCGTTTGACTGATTCAAAAGGAAGAACAGTAGATTTCCGTAATACCGTCTTGATTATGACATCCAATGTTGGTGCTGAAGCCTTAAAACGGAACAAGTATGTGGGCTTTAATATTCAGGATGGCGAACAGGATTATAAAGACATGAAGGGGAAAGTAATGGGTGAATTAAAGAAAGCCTTCCGCCCTGAATTCCTGAACCGTATTGATGAAATTATTGTTTTCCATGCGTTGGAGAGAAAGCATCTTGAAGAGATTGTAACTTTACTTTCAGAGCAGTTAATTAAACGCTTAAAAGAGCAAAATATTTCTTTAGAATTAACTTTAGCAGCGAAGGAAAAAATTTCTCAGGAAGGTTATGACCCTGAGTATGGGGCAAGACCATTGCGCCGTGCGATTCAAAAGCATATTGAAGACCGACTTTCAGAGGAATTATTAAAAGGAACATTATTAACAGGTCAGCATGCGGTGATCGATGTTGATAATGGAGAATTTATTGTTCGAATGGAAGAGAAAACAAGTTTGGTAAAATAGGAATGTAATCAATTGATGCAATACCATGAGAGGTACACGTGAATAAAGCTAAACCGTGTGCCTCTTTTTTCATTTATTTGTGCGCAAGAGAGGATCGAAGGAGAATGGCAAAACGTAAGACAAAGTTTATGTGTCAGGAGTGCGGGTATGAATCTCCAAAGTGGATGGGGAAATGCCCTGGCTGCGGTGAATGGAATAAGATGGTCGAGGAAGTTGAAGTAACTGGTGCAACAAGAAGAGGGGCATTCGCCCATTCCCAAGGCGGATCAGGACTATTAGCCAAACCAATGCCGATCAATTCTATTGAAATGGAGAATGAACCAAGGATTCAAACGGACTTAAATGAATTAAACCGGGTACTTGGCGGGGGTGTGGTCAAGGGATCCTTAGTGCTGATTGGCGGAGACCCTGGAATCGGTAAATCAACGCTTCTGTTACAGGTATCATCACAATTAGCTAATAAAGGAAATAAGGTTTTATACATATCTGGTGAGGAATCATTACGGCAAACAAAGCTTCGTGCGGAGCGATTAGGAATATCCTCTGAAAATCTCCTCGTTTACTCTGAAACGAATCTTGAGGAAATTAACCGGACCATCGATAGTACAAATCCAAGCTTTGTCATCATTGATTCTATCCAAACTGTATTTCATCCAGATGTAACAAGCGCACCTGGGAGTGTCTCACAGGTGCGTGAGTGTACCTCGGAATTAATGAGAATAGGGAAAACCAAAGGGATTGCGATCTTTATTGTTGGACACGTAACGAAAGAAGGATCGATAGCCGGCCCTAGACTGTTAGAGCATATGGTGGATACCGTCCTCTATTTTGAAGGAGAAAGACATCATACCTATCGGATTTTACGGGCAGTTAAAAACCGTTTTGGTTCAACCAATGAAATGGGAATCTTTGAAATGAAAGAATTCGGTCTTGAAGAAGTGGCAAATCCCTCCGAAATATTTTTAGAAGAGCGTTCACGGGGTGCTGCTGGCTCAACGGTGGTCGCATCGATGGAAGGGACAAGACCGGTCCTCGTTGAAATTCAAGCGTTAATTTCCCCCACTAGCTTTGGTAACCCAAGAAGAATGGCAACTGGAATTGATCATAACCGTGTGCCACTTTTGATGGCAGTTTTAGAAAAACGGGTTGGGATGCTCCTTCAGAATCAGGATGCATACCTAAAAGTTGCTGGTGGCGTAAAATTGGATGAACCAGCAATTGATTTAGCGGTGGCTGTCAGTATTGCTTCCAGCTTTAGAGATAAACCCACAAGACCAACCGATTGTATTATCGGAGAAGTCGGGTTAACCGGTGAAGTAAGAAGGGTTTCAAGGATTGAGCAGCGTGTCCAGGAAGCGGCCAAGCTAGGATTCGAGCGAGTTATTCTCCCTGCTAATAATCTTGGCGGCTGGAAGGGCCCAAACGGAGTTGAACTCATTGGTGTGAAGTCAGTGAGCGAAGCATTAAAAGCAGCGTTAGGAGGGTAGCAGATGGAGAGTAAAAAGCTTGGTGAGCATACCGTAAGTGAAGTTTTACAGTTCCTTGCACCTGGTACACCCATTCGCGAGGGAATCGACAATGTGCTCCGTGCGAACACAGGCGGCCTTATTGTCATTGGTTTTAACGAAAAGGTAAAAAGTATCGTTGACGGCGGCTTTGAAATCAACTGCCCATTTTCGCCCAGCTTTTTATATGAATTAGCAAAAATGGACGGGGCCATCATCCTCAATGAATTAGGAAATAAAATTCTCTTTGCCAATGCCCAGTTAGCCCCTGATTCCGATATACCTTCTTCTGAAACAGGGATGCGGCACCGCACAGCAGAAAGGGTAGCGAAACAAACAAAAGCCCTAGTGATTGCCATTTCCCAAAGGAGAAATGTCATTACCCTGTATCAAGGGAATTTTCGCTATGCATTAAAAGATATTGCGGTAATTTTAACTAAAGCCAATCAAGCCATTCAGACGCTTGAGAAGTATAAAACCGTTTTGGAACAAAGTATCAGCAATTTGAGTATCCTAGAGTTCGAGGAGTCCGTAACCTATAACGATTTTTTACTTGTTCTCCATCGTTTTGAAATGGTCTTAAAGATTAAGAATGAACTTCTAACCTATTTACATGAGTTAGGAACAGAAGGCCGTCTCATTCGTTTACAATTGAATGAAATATTAACAGATCTCGAAGACGAAACCATGCTCATTATTAAAGATTATGCCTTCGACAGAGACATCAAGGCCAGAGAAGTAATTGGACGGATGCAGTCCATGGCAACGAGCGGTACCATTGAGGATATGGTCTTATTAAAATTGATGGGATACCTTGGCTATGTGCACCTGGATGAGAATAAAAGTCCGCGCGGCTACAGAATTCTTAATAAAATTCCAAGACTTCCATCCATCATTATTGAAAATCTCATCAGCAGTTTTGGTGAGCTTTCAAAAATAATAACCGCAACAGTGGAAGAACTTGATGATGTGGAAGGAATCGGGGAAGTTCGTGCCAAAAAGATTAAGGAAGGCTTTAAATTGATAAAAGAGCGGTTATACACCGACCGCCATCTATAAAAGCAATTATATTTAGGTTCCTAAAAGTTAAAAAAATCCAATTGTTTGACACAAAAATTTTCCAATGCTACCCTATGGGGAGAATCTTCAACCTATTAATTTTCACTAACAAACTAAATTTAATACGTTTTGTAATCGAAAAATAATCTGTAAATTAAGGTTTCATTTCCATGAATATGTTTATAATGAATAGAGGAGGTGAAGGAATGTTAAAACGTATTGTGCAGGCTTGCTTCCTCATTATAGGTGGTACGCTTGGTATTTTGTTATTACCGGAATTGTTCAATTTACTTCATATCAATGACATTCCCTTAATTAACAACTCGTATATCACTGCTATTATAGGTGCTATTATTTTTTATCTTATTACCTTTTGGGCAGTAGATTATGTTTTTAACTTTATTAAATGGGCTGAAGATTCTTTAGTGAAAGTTCCTGTAACAGATGTCCTTTTTGGAAGTGTAGGTCTAATCTTTGGATTGTTGGTTGCGTTTTTAATCGGCTTTGCCCTGAATGCTGTGCAAGTCCCAATATTAAATGCTGTGGCTCCGATATTACTGACCATTTTGTTTGGTTATCTCGGCTTTCAGGTGGGCTTCAAGAAAAGGGATGAACTTTTAGGTCTTTTTGGAAACCGCGGTAACAAGAAAAAAACCAGTGATGAAGAGAATGATAAGGAAGTTAATCATCCTTTGAAAATATTAGATACGAGCGTTATCATTGATGGGCGCGTTGCTGATATTTGTCAGACCGGATTTTTAGAAGGAACGATTGTTATTCCACAGTTCGTCCTTGAGGAATTACAGCATATTGCCGATTCTTCCGATGTGTTGAAACGAAATCGCGGCCGCAGAGGCTTGGATATATTAAACCGAATTCAAAAGGAACTCGCCATAAAGGTAGAAATTTATGAAGGCGATTTTGAGGAAATTAGTGAAGTGGACTCAAAGCTCGTTAAATTAGCTAAAATAACCAATGGCATCTTGGTCACGAATGATTTTAATCTGAATAAAGTCTGTGAATTGCAAAATGTATCTGTGTTAAACATCAATGATTTAGCAAATGCCGTCAAACCTGTTGTCCTTCCTGGTGAGGAATTAACCGTTCAAGTCATTAAGGATGGAAAAGAATATCATCAAGGCGTTGCTTATTTAGATGACGGAACGATGATTGTGGTTGAGGAAGGTAGAGAATATATCGGGAAAAGAATCGAGGTTCTCGTAACGAGTGTTCTCCAGACATCGGCAGGACGAATGATATTTGCCAAGCCCAAATTATTAGAAAAAGCACTGTAGCTTAAAAAGCGGAAGCGCCTTGCTCAGGGGCGACAAGCATAAGACGAGCCGGCGGGAAGGTCGTTCTTTGACCTTCCCGCTGGATTGGCTTATGACCTCGAGCCCCTAGGCGCTCCTCAGAAAAGCTAACGCTTTTCTTTCGTGCGAGGCTTCGCTCCGAAGCATAATCTTATGGAGCTAGATTTGATATTAGATAGAGTGGGGTAATGATATGACCTACCAAGTCATTCTCCCGGCAGCGGGCCAGGGAAAAAGAATGGGAGCAGGGAAAAATAAGCTTTTATTGGAACTTAACGGTATTCCTGTTCTAATCCATACATTAAGGGTGTTTGAACAGGATGAAGCTTGCAGCGGGATTATTTTAGCCATTCATCCACAGGATAAACCAGAATTTAAAGTGTTACTCGATCGGTATAATGTGACGAAGGTAAACAACTTAGTACCGGGTGGAAATGAACGTCAGGATAGCATTTATAATGCTCTTAAATCAGTCGAAACCGACGGGATTATCCTTGTGCATGATGCGGCGCGTCCTTTTATCTTAAAAGAACATATCCACCGTTTAACTGAAATGGCTGAAGAAACAGGTGCAGCCATTTTGGGAGTGCCGGCAAAAGACACCATGAAAAAGATAAATGATGGTGTGGTCGTTGAAACTGTCGAACGTTCAAGCTTGTGGGCTGTTCAAACCCCACAAGCTTTTCGCATTTTGCTGCTTAAGGAAGCGTATGAAAAGGCCGAAAAGGATCACTTTCTGGGAACCGATGATGCTAGTTTGGTTGAGCGGCTTCACTATCCTGTTGCGGTAGTAGAAGGCGATTACGATAATATAAAACTAACGACACCAGAAGATTTGTTCTTTGCTGAAGCAATATTGAAAAAAAGGGGTTTTTAATGATGTTTCGAATTGGTCAGGGCTTTGATGTTCATCAATTAACAGAAGGGCGCCCGCTAATCATTGGTGGGATTACAATCCCTTATGAAAGGGGTTTGCTAGGTCATTCAGATGCTGATGTGTTATTACATACGGTCTCCGATGCCTGTCTTGGTGCGATTGGGGAAGGCGATATTGGCAAACACTTTCCGGATACCGATCCAAATTTTAAAGATGCTGACTCCGCGAAACTGATGGAGCATGTATGGCAATTGGTGAAAAATAAAGGGTACGAGCTTGTGAATGCCGATTGTACAATTATTGCTCAACAGCCCAAGATGGCACCCTATATTGAGCAAATGCGCGGTAGGATTGCGGAATTGCTAGAGGCAGCACCTGAACAAGTTAATGTAAAGGCGACAACAACAGAGAAGCTAGGCTTCACTGGCAGAGGGGAAGGCATTGCCTCCCAGGTAGTTGTATTGTTAAAAAAGGTTAACAATTAACCTTTTACAGTGAACGGCACAATGATACAATAAATCAGATAAAAACATATAGTAAAGCTGTCTAGCTCCAGCGCCTAGGGGCTTTTGCTTTTCGAGAATGGAGGCATTATAGTTATGTCAAACGAAGTTCGTGTAAGATATGCTCCAAGTCCAACGGGACATTTACATATTGGAAACGCCCGTACTGCATTATTTAATTATTTATTTGCACGCCATCATGGCGGGAAATTTATTATCCGAATTGAAGATACCGATAAAAAGCGGAATATTGAAGGCGGAGAAGAAAGCCAGTTAAAATATTTAAAATGGCTTGGGATGGATTGGGACGAGGGTGTCGACGTTGGCGGCGAATACGGTCCATATCGCCAATCTGAGCGTAATGATATTTATGAAACCTACTACAACCAATTATTAGCAAATGGCCATGCCTATAAATGTTATTGTACAGAAGCTGAAATCGAAGCAGAGCGGGAGGCCCAGAGCGAAAGAGGAGAAACACCTCATTATTCCGGTAAATGCCGCCATTTAACCGATGAACAGCGCCGTCAATTTGAAAGCGAAGGCCGTCAGCCAAGCATCCGCATCCTCGTACCTGAGGGGAAAACCTATACGTTTGATGATATGGTCAAAGGCAGCGTTTCGTTTGAATCGGAAGGGATGGGTGATTGGGTCATCATTAAAAAGGATGGCACCCCAACCTATAACTTTGCTGTAACGATTGATGATTATTTAATGAAAATCTCTCATGTGCTCCGTGGCGATGATCATATTTCTAACACGCCAAAGCAATTGATGGTCTATGAAGCATTAGGCTGGGAGCCGCCAGTTTTTGGACACATGACTTTGATTGTCAATGAAAGCCGCAAAAAGTTAAGTAAGCGTGATGAGTCCATCATTCAGTTTATTGAACAATATGAAGAATTAGGTTATATCCCAGAAGCACTCTTTAACTTTATTACACTACTCGGCTGGTCGCCGGCAGGTGAAGAAGAAATTTACTCTAAGAACGAGTTTATTGAAATATTTGACGCGAATCGCCTATCCAAATCGCCAGCATTATTTGATAAGCAAAAGCTGTTGTGGATGAATAATCAATATATGAAAAAAATTGAGGTGAACCGTGTAGTTGATCTGGCTATGCCTCACTTAATTAAAGCAGGCCGAATAAGTGAAAGCATGACAGATGAACAGTATCAATGGCTCCAAGGACTTGTAGCTCTTTTACAGGAAAAAATGAGCTTTGGTGCTGAAATCGTGGAATTATCAGATATGTTCTTTCAAGAGGATGCTATCTATGAAGAAGATGCAAAGGAAATATTAACCGGGGAAACTGTTCCAGAAGTGTTAAGGGCATTTTCACATGAACTTGACCAACTGGAAAGCTTCCGGGCTGATGGTATAAAGGCAGCCATGAAGGCAGTTCAAAAGTCGACCGGTCAAAAGGGGAAAAATCTATTTATGCCAATTCGAGCGGCGGTAACAGGCCAAACACATGGACCAGACCTGCCAATGGCAATTGAACTCTTAGGTAAAGATAAGGTTCAAACGAGAATTAATAAAATTATTAGTTAACATTGGAGAAGAAATGTAATATAGTAGAGTAAACAATTATATAGTTACTAAAGTGTAGAAGAGGATAAGTAAAAAAAGGATGCTTTAAAGAGAAAACCATCACCGGCTGAAAGTGGTTTAAGCCTCTCGTTTTTTGAAATGCACCTCTGAGCCCTGTTTCGAAAAGAGTCAACTTCTAGTAGAAATGGGCGGAACCTATCCGTTAACAGGTAGAGTGAGACCCATATTAAGCTTTCCGTTACCAAAACGAGCTTTTCGGTCTAATCAGAGTGGAACCGCGCATAAGCGTCTCTGTCGTTAAGACAGAGGCGCTTTTTTGTTTCTAAGAAGATATATAACTTTGAACTTAGATAACAGTCTAGCGCAAGCGGCCCAGTGGCTAGTGTACTTCGCCCTTTTCCCTACGATAAGTCAACATCGGATCGCTTACCGCTCTCCGTGTTTCCTTTATCTCAGTCAAAGTGCTCCAGTCCATACGCCGCTAAACGGGCGGCTTACGCTTTATAAAAAGGGGGAGAATGGTAATGTTCAAGAAGTTGAGGGAGGACGTTGAGGTTGTTTTTGAACAAGATCCTGCGGCAAGAAGTCATTTAGAAGTCATCTTAACGTATTCAGGCTTGCATGCCATTTGGTCACATCGACTCGCGCATGCACTCTTTAATCGGAAATTCTATTTTCTAGCCAGGGTTATTTCACAAGTAAGCCGCTTTTTTACCGGAATTGAAATTCATCCTGGGGCAAAAATAGGCAGAAGATTTTTTATTGACCATGGTATGGGCGTTGTTATAGGGGAAACGTGCGAAATTGGGGATAATGTAACTATATATCAAGGGGTAACACTTGGTGGAACGGGTAAAGAGAAAGGAAAGCGGCATCCGACGATTAAGGATAATGTCCTGATTGCCACAGGTGCAAAGGTACTTGGTTCGATAACCGTGGGAGAAAATTCCAAAATTGGCGGCGGCTCAGTAGTATTAATAGAAGTCCCCCCTAACTCAACGGTAGTTGGGATTCCAGGGAGAGTGGTGATCCAGGATGGTAGAAGAATTACAAGAGACTTGAATCACTGTGACTTACCAGACCCTGTTGCCGACCGCTTAAGAGAAATGCAAAATGATTTGGATAAGTTAATGCACGAACTCGAAGAATTAAAAGGAGAAAGGATAAAAGTCAATGGCCATTCAACTTTATAATACACTAACGCGCAAAAAGGAAACCTTTGTACCGCTTGAAGAAAGAAAAGTGAAAATGTATGTTTGCGGTCCGACGGTCTATAATTATATTCATATTGGTAATGCACGTCCGGCAATCGTTTTTGATACGGTTCGGCGCTATTTGGAATATCGCGGCTATGATGTTCAATATGTTTCCAATTTTACCGATGTCGATGACAAATTGATTCGTGCTGCCAATCAATTAGGAGAAAGTGTTCCTGCGATTGCGGACCGATTTATCAATGCTTATTTTGAAGATGTGACGGCATTAGGCTGCCAAAAGGCAGATGTTCATCCACGGGTAATGGAAAACATGGACATTATCATTGATTTTATTAGTCAATTAGTCGAAAAAGGCTACGCTTATGAATCTGCAGGGGATGTTTATTTCCGGACAAGAAAATTCGATGAATATGGTAAGCTATCGCATCAATCCATTGATGACCTGCAGGTAGGTGCAAGAATTGAAGTCGGTGATAGGAAACAAGACGACTTAGACTTTGCCTTATGGAAAGCGGCCAAGGAAGGCGAAATCTTCTGGGAGAGTCCGTGGGGACTTGGCCGGCCGGGCTGGCATATTGAGTGCTCGGCAATGGCGAAAAAGTATCTTGGCGAAACCATTGACATTCATGCCGGTGGACAGGATTTGACCTTCCCGCATCATGAAAATGAAATTGCCCAATCAGAAGCACTGTCAGGAAAGTTATTTTCTCGTTACTGGATGCACAATGGCTATATCAATATTGATAATGAAAAAATGTCTAAATCATTAGGAAACTTTGTCCTTGTTCATGACATTATTAAAAAACATAATCCGCAAGTGTTACGGTTTTTTATGTTATCCGTTCATTACCGCAATCCGATTAATTACAGCGAGGAATTACTGGAGAGTACGAAAGCAGCATTTGAACGCATAACCACCTCTTATCAAAACTTAAAGCATCGGAAAGAAGCGAGTACTGACTTAACAAGTTCGAATCAGGTATGGTTTGAAAGTATTGCAAAAAGGCAAGAAGAATTTATTGAGGCAATGGATGATGATTTCAATACAGCTAAAGCGATTTCCGTTTTATTCGACCTTTCAAAACTGGCTAATTATTATCTTTTAGAGAAAAATACAGCTGTAGAAGTCATTGATTCCTTTACAAAACATTTTGAAAAGTTATTCCATGTCTTAGGGCTGACATTTGAAAAAGAAGAAATGCTCGATGAAGAAATCGATGCGCTGATTGAAAAGCGAATCCAAGCTCGAAAAGACCGTAATTTCCAATTGTCTGACCAAATAAGAGATCAGCTAAAGGAAATGAATATTATTTTAGAAGATACACCGCAGGGTACAAGGTGGAAAAGAGGCTAATTCATGCTTGAATATGAAAATACAGTGGATGTTAAACAATTGAATAGTCTCGCTCTTGCCTACATGGGTGATGCGATTTATGAAACCTATGTAAGGCGCCACCTCCTCTATAGCGGTAAGGTAAGACCGAATCACTTACACCGCACTGGAACCAGTTACGTGTCAGCAAAGGCTCAAAGCCAAATTCTCTTTCAAATGATGGATCATAAACTGCTTGATGAAGAAGAATTAGCGGTGGTTATGCGCGGTAGAAATGCGAAATCAGGCACTGTTCCTAAAAATACAGATGTCCAAACTTATCACTATAGTACAGCATTTGAAGCATTGATGGGTTATCTGTATTTAACGGGTAAAAAAGAACGTTTAGAAGAGCTTATTAGCAGGGCATTTTCATATGTGGAGCAAAGAAAGGAGGAACGCTAGGATGGAACAACAAGAATATATTGTTGGCAAAAATCCAGTCATCGAAGCGCTTAAATCAGAAAGGGATATTAATAAAATATTAATTGCCGAAGGATCGCAGCGTGGCCAAATGCAGCAAATTACGCAATTAGCCAAAGAAGCAAATGTGATTGTTCAATTTGTTCCTAAGAAAAAAATTGACCAAATCGCGGATGAAAATCATCAAGGAGTTCTTGCCTATGTTGCTGCCTATCAATATGCGGAAATGGATGATTTGTTTGCAGCAGCAGAAAAGAAAAATGAACCGCCATTCTTTTTATTGCTGGACGAAATTGAGGATCCTCATAACCTTGGGTCGATCATGAGAACGGCCGATTCAGTCGGTGCTCATGGCATCATTATTCCAAAGCGTCGGGCTGTCGGCCTAACAGCAACAGTTGCCAAAGCTTCGACAGGTGCGATTGAATATATCCCAGTGGTCCGTGTCACTAATATGGCGCGAACCATCGATGAACTTAAGGAACGAGGTATATGGATTGCCGGAACAGATGCAAAAGGCAAAGATGATTACCGAAGATTAGACGGGACGCTGCCACTAGGCTTGGTGATTGGCAGTGAAGGAAAAGGAATGGGAAGACTGATCCGCGATAAATGTGATTTTCTCATCCATTTGCCAATGGTTGGTAAAGTAACCTCGTTAAATGCTTCTGTTGCGGCGGCTTTACTGATGTATGAGGTATATCGAAAACGACACACACTTGAGGGATAGTAATGGATATCCTGCTTGTGGACGGTTACAACATCATCGGAGCCTGGCCTGAACTAAGAGCTTTAAAGGATCATGATTTACCTGCTGCACGGGACCGCTTAGTGGAAAGAATGGCTGAATACCAAGCCTATTCAGGCTTCCGTGTGATAGTGGTATTCGATGCCTATTATGTACAAGGGACGGAAAAGAAGTATAAAAATCATAAAATCGAAGTTATCTTTACGAAAGAAAATGAGACGGCAGATGAGCGGATTGAAAAAATGGCCATTAGTTTAAGTAATCGAAGAACACAAATTCATGTAGCGACTTCCGACTTTACAGAGCAATGGGCTATTTTTGGACAAGGGGCATTAAGGAAGTCTGCACGTGAATTGCTCATTGAAATGTCTTCGATTGAAAGAGGCATCGAAAAGAAAGTGAAAACCATTCAAGAAAAAAGACCCGTTTCTAAAATAAAGATGAGTGCGGAAATGGCAGAAATTTTCGAAAAGTGGCGCAGAGGACAAAAGTGAACGTGGACTAATAAAAAATTGTCATGTATACTATTACTATCTATGCTTGTTCGGTGGAGGGGATCTACTTTGAGTACGGACTTCGGAACAAAGATCAACCAGCAGTTCCTGATAATGGAAGACGAAGGAATTGTTGATTTAGTGCACCAAGGTGATAGTGAAGCATTGGATTATTTAATCCATAAGTATCGTAATTTTGTACGTGCAAAATCAAGGTCCTATTTTTTAATCGGTGCAGATAAAGAAGATATTGTCCAAGAAGGTATGATTGGACTGTATAAGGCAATTCGTGACTTTCGGGAGGACAAGCTTACCTCCTTCAAGGCATTTGCAGAGCTTTGTATAACTCGTCAAATCATTACCGCAATTAAAACCGCCACAAGGCAAAAGCATATCCCATTAAATTCATACGTTTCATTGGACAAGCCAATCTACGATGAAGAATCGGACCGAACATTAATGGATGTTTTGTCAGGAACAAAGGTTCTTGACCCAGAGGAACTGATTATTAATCAGGAAGAATTTGACCATATCGAAGTGAAAATGACTGAATTATTAAGTGATTTAGAAAGGAAGGTATTGGCTCTCTACTTAGATGGTCAATCATACCAAGAGATTTCTGAAGAGCTAAACCGCCATGTGAAATCAATTGATAATGCTCTGCAGCGTGTCAAAAGAAAGCTGGAAAGATATTTAGAACTTCGTGAATTTTCACTTTGATGATTAAATATGTCATATAATTGAACCGTTTCCAAGGGTTATTGACAATAATTAGGACTCATGTTACATTTTTAAGGATATAATAGAAAATTGGGTAAAGGTGTCGACTATGAGTAAAAAAGTAATCCTTTCCTGTGCTGCTTGCGGCTCGCGAAATTATTCGACGATCAGCAAGCAGACACAAACAGAGAGATTAGAATTGAAAAAATTCTGCAAAACCTGCACCACCCATACCATTCATAGAGAAACGAAATAATGATCATAGATTTTTGCAGATATTTATAGATTTTGGGGGTTACAGAAATGCAGCGCATAACTAAATTCTTCAGTGATATTTTCCGTGAGATGAGAAAAGTTAGCTGGCCAAAACGTGGGGAACTAACTCGCTCAACGCTTACTGTACTATCGACCGTAGTCTTTTTTGCAGCGTTCTTTGCGGTTCTAGATTTAGGGATTTCAAAATTGATTCGCTTAATTCTTGAATAATAAATCCACTTTCATGGTATAATGGTGATTAATAAAGGAATTTTTATCTAAAGCCCGTTTCACGGGTTTTTTGTTTGTTCAAAAAATAGTCTTTGAATAAGAAATAGGGAGGGACGGACGTTCAAGTCCTCTTAAATGGAAAAAAATTGGTATGTTTTACATACTTACTCAGGTTATGAAAATAAGGTAAAAGCGAATTTAGAAAAACGAGTCGAATCGATGGGTATGACAGATAAGATTTTCAGAGTAGTTGTCCCTGAAGAAGAAGAGACTGAGATCAAAAATGGCAAGACAAAAGTAGTAAAGCGCAAAGTGTTCCCTGGTTATGTATTAGTTGAAATTGTGATGACTGATGATTCTTGGTATGTGGTTCGGAATACCCCGGGTGTAACAGGCTTTGTCGGTTCATCTGGAGGTGGATCGAAGCCCACGCCATTGCTTCCAGAAGAAGTTGTCGTTATTTTAAAACGCATGGGCGTTTCCGAAAATCGCATCGATGCCAATTATGAAATTGGTGAAACGGTTCGCGTAAAGGAAGGTCCATTTGCTAACTTTACTGGGTCTGTGGAAGAAATGGATAAGGATCGCGCAAAACTGAAGGTTCTTGTCAATATGTTCGGACGTGACACCCCGGTAGAACTGGATTTCACACAAATCGAGAAGCTAGATTAAGACAAGCAGAAGCGCCTCAATTGCGGCGATATTCAAAGAAAATAATGTTATATTGTAAAAAAACTTGAAATCATTTTTAAAAAGTGGTAATATTTCATAGGTCAGTATGTCTCCACTGTGAGACAAGACTTATGTTAAGTTCTTTATGATCAATAGATAAAGACAGATGCCTGAGTGGGAGGATTCCTAACGGATTCCTATTACCACATCACGGACTTTAAGGAGGTGTGTCTCGTGGCTAAAAAAGTAATTAAAGTCGTTAAATTACAAATTCCTGCTGGGAAAGCAAACCCTGCGCCACCAGTTGGTCCTGCACTAGGTCAAGCCGGTGTTAATATCATGGGATTCTGTAAAGAATTTAACGCTCGTACAGCAGATCAAGCTGGTTTGATCATTCCTGTTGAAATCACGGTATTTGAAGACCGTTCATTTACATTTATTACGAAAACTCCTCCTGCTGCCGTTCTTTTGAAAGTAGCAGCTGGAATCCAGTCTGGTTCTGGTGAACCAAACCGTAATAAAGTAGCAACAGTAAAGCGTGATACAGTACGCGAGATTGCGGAACAAAAAATGCCTGACCTAAACGCAGCTAGCGTTGAAGCAGCAATGCGCATGGTCGAAGGTACTGCACGCAGCATGGGTATCGTCATCGAAGACTAATTCATGTAACTGTTCGTGTTGAATGAGTGGGGTTGCGTTTCTGCGCAACCTTTATTCGTGGGAGAGTAATTCGCTAAAACCACAATCTAGGAGGAAATAAAAATGGCTAAAAAAGGTAAGAAGTATTTAGAAGCTTCAAAGCTTGTAGATCGCCTAAAGGCATATCCAATTGCAGAAGCAATTGATCTTGCTAAAAAAACAAACTTCACTAAATTTGATGCAACTCTAGAAGTAGCATTCCGTTTAGGTGTTGACCCTAAGAAAGCTGACCAACAAATCCGTGGTGCAGTTGTACTTCCAAACGGAACTGGTAAAACGCAACGCGTTCTAGTTTTCGCTAAGGGTGAAAAAGTAAAAGAAGCAGAAGCAGCTGGTGCTGATTATGTAGGTGATGCAGAGTACATCAACAAAATCCAACAAGGTTGGTTTGAATTTGATGTAATCGTAGCAACTCCCGACATGATGGGTGAAGTTGGTAAACTTGGTCGTGTATTAGGACCTAAAGGTTTAATGCCAAACCCTAAAACAGGTACAGTTACATTTGATGTGACTCGTGCGATTAATGAAATTAAAGCTGGTAAAGTTGAATACCGCGTTGACAAGTCTGGTAACATTCACGTGCCAATCGGTAAAGCATCTTTCGAAAACGAGAAGCTTGTTGAAAACTTCAACACTATCTTTGAAACTATGGTAAAAGTGAAACCATCTGCAGCAAAAGGTACTTACATGAAGAACGTAACTGTTGCTTCAACAATGGGACCTGGCGTTAAAGTTGATCCTTCATCTGTAGCAGTTAAATAAATTTTACCAATTGACAATCTAGAATAGATTTTATATAATCTATTTTGTTGTTTAAAATAATAACATTTGTACTGTAGACAGCAGGTGCGCATAAACGCTTAATTTCCTGCCGAGGTAATGCGATAGAATTGGCTGAACTTGTTCAGCTGTTGTATGCTGCCTCCATGTCACCGATTGATATGGAGGCTTTTATTTGCCTGGTATAAATGTAGACATTCTACAGGAGGTGTAAAGATGAGCAGTGTAATCGAATTAAAGAAACAAATCGTTGATGAAATTACTGATAAGTTAAAAGCTAGTGTTTCTACTGTTGTTGTTGATTATCGTGGTCTTTCAGTTGCAGAAGTTACTGAACTTCGTAAACAACTTCGCGAAGCAGGCGTTGAATTTAAAGTTTACAAAAACTCAATGGTTCGCCGTGCGGCTGAAGCTGCTGAACTTGCTGGATTAAACGCTGCATTAACAGGCCCTAACGCAATTGCGTTCAGTACTGAAGATGTAGTAGCACCAGCTAAGATCTTGAATGACTTTGCGAAAAAACATGAAGCACTTGAACTTAAAGCGGGTGTAATTGAGGGAAACGTTGCAACAGCCGAAGAAATTAAAGCTCTTGCAGACCTACCATCACGCGAAGGTTTACTATCTATGTTACTCAGCGTACTACAAGCTCCAATCCGCAACCTTGCTCTTGTTACAAAAGCAGTTGCAGAACAAAAAGAAGAACAAGGCGCATAAGTTAGCCTGAATACGCACATCAAATAAATTTGAACGAAAACTAAGGAGGAAATTTATCATGACTAAAGAACAAATCATTGAAGCAGTTAAAACTATGACTGTTTTAGAACTTAACGATCTAGTAAAAGCAATCGAAGAAGAATTTGGCGTAACTGCTGCAGCTCCAGTTGCAATGGGTGGCGCAGCTGTAGCGGCTGTTGAAGAACAAACTGAATTTGATGTAATCCTAGCTAGCGCTGGCGATCAAAAAATCAAGGTTATCAAAGTTGTTCGTGAAATCACTGGTCTTGGACTTAAAGAAGCAAAAGACCTTGTTGACAACACGCCAAAAGCTGTTAAAGAAGGCGTTTCTAAAGAAGAAGCTGAAGAAGTTAAAGCTAAACTTGCTGAAGTTGGAGCAAACGTTGAAGTTAAGTAATAATCTTATAAAAAAGCTCGCTGTATAAGCGGGCTTTTTTTGCCTTAACTAAATTTTTAGTCCTCGTTTATCTTCAATTATTAATATTCCTCGGAGGTGAGTCAGTTGTCTGAACACTACTATTCTCGAACGCAGAAGGTTGAAAGTGACCCGAAATTTTGGGATTACACTTTAAAAAATAACCAGTTCCGTTTTAAAACGGATAACGGTGTTTTTTCAAAAAGAGAAGTAGATTTCGGCTCACGTTTATTAATTGAGTCTTTTGAAATGCCGAATGCAGATGGATTACTCCTGGATGTAGGTTGCGGCTATGGACCAATAGGTCTTTCGATTGCGAAATCTTACCATGATCGTATGATACATATGATTGATGTTAATGAACGGGCAATTGCTTTGGCGAAGGAAAATGCAGAACTTAATCGGATAGAGAACGTTAAGATATATGAAAGCGATCGTTTGCTGAATGTAAAAGAAAACACGTTTGCTGCTATTTTAACAAATCCACCGATTAGAGCGGGGAAAAACACGGTTCATGATATTTTTGAACAAAGCTTCGAGCATCTTACATCTCAGGGTGAGCTCTGGGTTGTTATTCAAAAGAAACAAGGAGCACCATCCGCAATTGAAAAATTAAATAATTTATTTAATCACGTCGAAACTATTGACAAATCCAAAGGTTATTTTGTCATAAAGGCACAAAAAAGTTGACTTGAAAATGTCACTATGATAGCATTATAAAATGCCATCATAATAATTTCCGAATTATTCCTTAAAACACTGAATTTCAGTGTATAAAAAAGGGATATTAAGGAAATGATGACAAAATAATAGTCAAAATGTGAAAATGTGGTTTTTAGTAAAAAACCCTTTTTCTTTTTGTTTATTGGAAAGGAAGTAAAATTCTGATCCATAAACGCTTATAGATTTTAATAATAACGCTTGATTTGAGGGGTGAATCAGTTGACAGGTCAACTAGTTCAGTATGGACGACACCGCCAACGAAGAAGTTACGCACGAATCAGTGAAGTTTTAGAATTACCAAATCTTATTGAAATCCAAACCTCTTCCTATCAATGGTTTCTTGATGAGGGTTTGCGTGAAATGTTCCAGGATATTTCACCAATAGAAGACTTTACTGGTAACCTATCACTAGAATTTATTGATTACAGCCTTGGCGATCCAAAGTATTCTGTTGAAGAATCAAAAGAACGGGACGTTACATATTCTGCTCCATTACGTGTAAAAGTACGTCTTGTAAACAAAGAAACAGGCGAAGTAAAAGATCAAGATGTTTTTATGGGTGATTTTCCACTTATGACTGAAACGGGTACGTTTGTCATTAACGGGGCAGAACGTGTTATCGTTTCACAATTAGTGCGTTCTCCGAGCGTATACTTTAGTGGAAAACTCGATAAAAATGGAAAACGTGGCTACTCGGCTACTGTCATTCCGAACCGCGGCGCTTGGCTGGAATATGAAACAGACGCCAAAGATGTCGTATATGTGAGAATAGATCGTACTCGGAAACTGCCCGTTACGGTTCTTTTGCGTGCACTTGGCTTCGGTTCTGATCAAGAAATCATCGAATTGATCGGTGATAACGAGTATATTCGCAACACATTAGAGAAGGACAATACAGAAGGTGTTGACAAAGCGCTTCTAGAAATTTACGAGCGACTTCGTCCGGGTGAACCCCCTACTGTTGAAAACGCAAAGAGTCTATTAATTTCGCGTTTCTTCGATCCAAAGCGATATGATCTTGCGAATGTAGGTCGTTATAAAATTAATAAAAAGCTTCATATTAAAAATCGGTTATTCAACCAGCGCCTAGCAGAATCCCTTGCGGATCCTGAAACGGGCGAAATCATCGCTGAAAAGGGAACAGTTCTAGACAGGAGAAACCTGGATAGAGTCTTACCAGCCTTGGAAAAGAATATCAACTTCAAAGGCTTCAATCCTTATGGCGGCGTGGTAGATGAAGAGATTACTCTTCAGGACATTAAGATTTATGCTCCTGGCGATGAAAATGAAAAAGTCATTAATGTTTTAGGTAATGCCTATGTTGCCGAACCAATTAAAAATATTACACCTGCTGATATCATTGCATCTATTAGCTACTTCTTTAATTTACTGCATGGTGTAGGCGATACAGATGATATTGATCATCTTGGTAATAGACGTCTTCGTTCTGTAGGAGAACTCTTACAAAATCAGTTCCGTATTGGATTATCCCGGATGGAACGTGTTGTTCGCGAAAGAATGTCAATCCAAGATGCTGCTACGATTACACCGCAGCAATTGATCAATATCCGTCCAGTTATTGCTTCGATTAAAGAGTTCTTTGGAAGCTCTCAGTTATCGCAGTTCATGGATCAAACCAACCCGCTTGCTGAATTAACACACAAGCGTCGTCTATCTGCCTTAGGGCCTGGTGGTTTAACGCGTGAGCGTGCCGGGTTCGAAGTTCGTGACGTTCACTACTCCCACTATGGTCGTATGTGTCCGATCGAAACGCCAGAGGGTCCGAACATTGGTCTGATTAACTCGTTATCATCTTATGCAAAAGTAAACCGTTTTGGGTTTATTGAAACACCTTACCGTCGTGTCGACCCTGATACAGGGAAAGTTACGAGTCGGATTGATTACTTAACTGCTGATGAAGAAGATAACTATGTTACAGCCCAAGCGAATTCTCGTCTGAGTGATGATGGTTCATTCGTCGATGAAGATGTTGTTGCTCGTTTCCGTGGTGAAAACACGGTAGTTAAACGTGAACGAATTGATTATATGGATGTATCACCAAAGCAGGTTGTGTCTGCGGCAACAGCGTGTATCCCATTCCTTGAAAACGATGACTCTAACCGTGCCCTGATGGGTGCGAACATGCAGCGTCAAGCAGTACCGCTTATGCAGCCAGAAGCTCCTAGAGTTGGAACGGGTATGGAATACGTATCCGGTAAAGACTCAGGTGCTGCGGTTATCTGTAAGCACGAAGGTATTGTTGAGCATGTAGAAGCACGTGAAGTATGGGTGCGTCGCATTAATGTTGTTGATGGTCAAGAGGTTAAAGGTAATCTTGATAAGTACCGTATGTTAAAATTCATCCGTTCCAATCAAGGAACATGTTATAACCAACGTCCAATCGTTGCTGTGGGCAACCGCGTAACAAAAGGCGAAATTCTTGCTGATGGTCCATCAATGGAACTTGGTGAATTAGCTCTTGGACGCAACGTCCTTGTTGCCTTTATGACATGGGATGGCTATAACTATGAAGATGCGATTATTATGAGTCAACGTCTTGTTAAAGATGATGTATACACATCTATCCATATCGAAGAATACGAGTCAGAATCTCGTGATACAAAGCTTGGACCTGAAGAAATTACACGTGATATTCCAAACGTGGGCGAAGATGCCCTTCGCAACTTGGATGAGCGTGGAATTATCCGTACGGGTGCGGAAGTTAAAGACGGAGACCTCCTAGTTGGTAAAGTTACGCCAAAAGGGGTTACTGAATTAACTGCTGAAGAACGTCTTTTACACGCGATCTTTGGTGAAAAGGCACGTGAAGTTCGTGATACGTCCCTACGAGTTCCACATGGCGGCGGCGGGATTGTTCTTGATGTAAAAGTCTTTAATCGTGAAGATGGCGATGAACTGCCACCAGGTGTGAATCAACTGGTCCGCGTTTATATCGTTCAGAAGCGTAAGATTTCTGAGGGAGATAAAATGGCGGGACGTCATGGTAACAAAGGGGTAATCTCTCGTATTTTACCGGAAGAAGATATGCCGTTTTTACCAGATGGTACACCTGTTGATATCATGTTAAATCCACTGGGCGTACCTTCACGTATGAACATTGGACAGGTGCTTGAACTTCACCTTGGGATGGCAGCTCGCTACCTAGGTATTCATGTCGCTTCTCCTGTATTTGATGGAGCGCGTGAAGAAGATGTTTGGGGAACGATTGAAGAAGCAGGAATGGCTCGTGATGCGAAAACGGTCCTTTATGATGGCCGTTCTGGGGAACCATTTGATAACCGTGTTTCTGTGGGTGTCATGTATATGATTAAACTCGCACACATGGTCGATGATAAACTCCATGCCCGTTCAACTGGTCCTTACTCACTTGTTACGCAGCAGCCATTGGGCGGTAAAGCTCAATTTGGCGGACAGCGCTTTGGTGAGATGGAAGTTTGGGCACTTGAAGCATACGGAGCAGCATACACACTTCAAGAAATTCTTACTGTTAAATCAGATGACGTTGTTGGTCGTGTGAAGACATATGAAGCGATTGTTAAAGGTGAGAATGTTCCGGAACCTGGTGTTCCTGAATCATTCAAAGTATTAATTAAAGAACTTCAGAGTCTCGGAATGGATGTAAAAATTCTTTCTGGTGATGAAGAAGAAATTGAAATGCGCGATACGGAAGATGATGATGACTTACAACAAGTTGATACGTTAAACATCGTTCCTGAGCAAGCATTTGAATCAGAAAAAGTCGGTTCAAAAGAGTAATAATATATGCTAGTTGGAGTGCAATCTGCACTCCAACTAAACTTGATTCCTAGCTGCAGCGCGCAACCCCTCGAGGTCATAAGCCAAAATCCTCCAGAAGGCAAAAGTCGCCTTCTTGCGGATTTCGTCTTATGCTTGTCGGGGCTAAGACGCGCGCTTCCGCTTTATAACGCAATAAGGGTAAAACCTGGAGATATCAAAAGGGAGGTAGGCCCCTTGCTGGATGTTAATAATTTTGAGTATATGAAGATTGGTCTTGCTTCACCGGATAAAATCCGTTCATGGTCTTTCGGAGAAGTCAAAAAACCAGAAACGATTAACTATCGTACATTAAAGCCTGAAAAGGATGGCTTATTCTGTGAACGAATTTTCGGTCCAACGAAGGATTGGGAATGTCATTGCGGGAAGTACAAGCGTGTACGTTATAAAGGTGTTGTTTGTGACCGCTGTGGTGTGGAAGTAACTCGTGCTAAAGTTCGTCGTGAACGAATGGGGCACATCGAGCTTGCTGCACCAGTATCACATATATGGTACTTTAAAGGAATTCCAAGCCGAATGGGACTTGTTTTAGACATGTCTCCTAGGGCTTTGGAGGAAATCATCTACTTTGCTTCTTATGTAGTGACGGAATCCGGAGATACAGCTCTTGATAAAAAACAGCTATTATCTGAAAAAGAATATCGGGCATACCGTGAAAAGTACGGAAACAAATTCCAAGCTGCCATGGGTGCAGAAGCAATTAAAAAACTTCTTTTTGATATCGATTTAAACAAGGAAGTAGACGCCTTAAAAGAAGAATTAAAAAGTGCACAAGGTCAGCGTCGTACGCGTGCGATTAAACGCCTTGAAGTGCTGGAAGCATTCCGTGGTTCTGGAAATGAGCCTTCATGGATGATTCTTGACGTTCTTCCAGTTATACCTCCTGAACTTCGTCCAATGGTTCAATTGGATGGGGGGAGATTTGCGACATCTGACTTAAACGATCTTTACCGTCGTGTAATAAACCGTAATAACCGCTTAAAGCGTTTGTTAGATTTAGGTGCTCCAAGTATTATTGTTCAGAATGAAAAACGGATGCTTCAAGAAGCAGTTGATGCCTTGATTGATAACGGCCGCCGCGGGCGTCCAGTAACAGGCCCAGGTAACCGTCCATTGAAGTCACTTTCCCATATGTTAAAAGGAAAGCAGGGCCGTTTCCGTCAAAACTTGCTTGGAAAACGTGTAGATTATTCTGGACGTTCCGTTATCGTTGTAGGACCGAACTTAAAAATGTATCAGTGCGGACTTCCTAAAGAAATGGCGTTAGAACTATTTAAGCCATTTGTTATGAAGGAACTCGTTGAAAAGGGCTTAGCGCATAACATCAAATCTGCAAAACGTAAAATAGAAAGAGTATCTCCAGATGTGTGGGATGTACTTGAAGATGTAATCAGAGAGCATCCGGTATTATTAAACCGTGCCCCTACATTGCATAGATTAGGGATTCAAGCATTTGAACCAACACTTGTTGAAGGCCGTGCGATTCGTCTTCATCCTCTTGTATGTACAGCATATAATGCGGATTTTGATGGTGACCAAATGGCTGTTCACGTGCCGCTTTCATCAGAGGCACAAGCAGAAGCACGTTTATTAATGCTTGCAGCACAAAATATCTTAAACCCTAAAGATGGTAAGCCAGTTGTTACTCCGTCTCAAGACATGGTTTTAGGTAACTATTACTTAACATTGGAAAGAGATGGCGCTGTCGGTGAGGGAATGATTTTTAAAGACACAAACGAAGCAGTCATTGCTTATCAAAACGGCTATGTTCACATGCATACACGTGTAGCTGTCCATGCGGGCTCATTAGGAAATGAAACATTCACAGAAGAACAAAATAATAAGTTATTAATCACAACGGTTGGTAAACTTATTTTCAATGAAATTCTGCCAAAATCATTCCCTTATATTAATGAACCGACAAGGGACAATTTAGAAGTTGAGACACCTAAAAAGTATTTTGTCGAAAAAGGTGAAGACATTAGGGCGAAAATTATTGAAATGCCTTTGGTTGAACCATTTAAGAAGAAAATACTTGGGAATATCATTGCTGAAGTATTCAAGCGTTTCAAGATTACCGAAACGTCAAAAATGCTTGACCGCATGAAGGACTTGGGCTTTAAGCATTCAACGAAAGCAGGACTTACAGTTGGTGTAGCTGATATTGTCGTACTTCCTGAAAAGCAGGAAATTCTTAAAGAAGCACAAGGTAAAGTAGATAACGTTTTGAAGCAGTTCAGACGTGGTCTAATTACTGAAGATGAGCGTTACGATCGTGTTATTGCGATCTGGAGTGCCGCAAAAGACACCATTCAAGGTAAACTAATGAAATCCCTGAATAAATCGAATCCAATCTTTATGATGAGTGATTCCGGTGCCCGTGGTAACGCATCTAACTTTACCCAGTTAGCTGGTATGCGTGGTCTGATGGCCAACCCGGCTGGGCGAATTATTGAATTACCGATTAAATCAAGTTTCCGTGAAGGATTAACCGTATTAGAGTACTTTATCTCCACTCATGGTGCGCGTAAAGGTCTTGCTGATACTGCGCTTAAAACGGCTGACTCTGGTTACTTAACACGTCGTCTTGTTGACGTTGCACAGGATGTTATTGTCCGTGAAGATGATTGTGGAACAGATCGTGGCTTTATAATCAGTGCATTAAAAGACGGAACTGAAATTATCGAAGGATTGGATGAACGTCTAATTGGCCGTCATGCACGAACTGCGATTAGACATCCAGAAACCAAGAAAGTACTTGTTCCTGAAAATGGCTTGATTACTGAGGATTTAGCAGAAATTATTGTCGAAGCAGGTATTGAACAAGTAAAAATCCGGTCTGCGTTTACATGTAATACCCGTCATGGTGTATGTAAGAAGTGTTATGGCCGTAACTTGGCAACTGGTCAAGAGGTTGAGGTTGGTGAATCTGTAGGTATTATTGCAGCGCAATCCATCGGTGAGCCGGGTACACAGTTAACAATGCGTACTTTCCATACAGGTGGTGTTGCGGGAGACGATATTACTCAAGGTTTACCGCGTATCCAAGAGATTTTTGAAGCCCGTAACCCTAAAGGTCAGGCTGTTATCACTGAAATTGAAGGTGTTGTTGTTGGGATTAATGAAGGTCGTGATCGCCAACATGAAATTGTTGTTCAAGGTGAAGTTGAATCACGCACTTACAATGCTCCATATACAGCACGCTTGAAAGTGGCAGTAAATGATCATGTCGCTCGTGGTGAAGAACTAACTGAAGGTTCGATTGATCCGAAAGAGTTAATCAGAGTAAAAGATGTTACCTCTGTTCAAGAGTACCTATTAAAAGAAGTACAAAAGGTTTACCGTATGCAAGGGGTAGAAATTGGTGATAAGCACGTTGAAGTAATGGTCCGTCAAATGCTGCGCAAGGTTCGTGTGGGGGATGCTGGTGAAACGGATGTTCTTCCAGGAACGCTTCTTGATGTCCATCAGTTTACTGATGCGAATGAAAAGGCATTGTTAGCTGGCAAATTACCGGCTACAGGTCGTCCAGTATTACTTGGTATTACCAAAGCGTCGCTTGAAACTGATTCATTCCTATCTGCAGCATCGTTCCAAGAAACAACAAGAGTTCTTACCGATGCAGCTATCAAAGGTAAACGTGATGAATTACTAGGTCTAAAAGAAAATGTTATTATCGGAAAGCTGATTCCGGCTGGAACAGGAATGCCGCGTTATCGTAAAGCTGAGCCTGTACTCCGTGATACCACTTCTGAAGAAACAGTTACTATTGATTAATAAAATATGGTTAATGTCTAGCTCCTGCGCCTAGGGGCTCGAGGTCATAAGCCAATCCGTCGGGAAGGTTATAAAGCAACCTTCCCGTCGGCTCGTCTTATGCTTGTCGCCACTGATCAAGGCGCTTGCGCTTTTCGTTATTCCTTATTTTAAGAAATTATTTAAAGTCGTGTTGACATCTATTTGTAAAGATGGTACTATATCAAAGGTGCTCCTATTCACCTGATACTTTGGAGGATATGAATTATGTCTTATGAAAAAGTATTGCAGGCACAAAAGTTCGTTATAGGAACAAAACAAACAGTCAAAGCACTTAAAGATGGTAATGTGCGAGAGTTGATTATAGCAAATGATGCTGATGCGAAAGTAACAGCAGCAGTTGTTAAAGAAGCTCTTGATATAAATGTTCCTATCCTATATGTTGACTCGATGAAAAAACTCGGGAAGGCATGCGGGATTGAAGTTGGTGCTTCAACTGTTGCAATTATCAGCTAAAAGCGTTTTTGTAGATAGCAAGTCTGCAAAAACTTTGTTTTTGCGAAAAAATGAACCACCTGGATGTGTGGGCTTACAAATAATGAAGGGAGGAAACACAAATGCCAACTATTAACCAATTAGTGCGCAAGCCTCGTCAATCTAAAGAGGAAAAGTCAAAATCACCTGCGTTAAATAAAGGTTATAACAGCTTCAAAAAATCACAAACGAATGTATCATCACCACAAAAACGCGGTGTATGTACTCGTGTTGGTACAATGACACCAAAGAAACCAAACTCAGCGTTACGTAAATATGCGCGTGTACGTTTGACTAATGGTATTGAGGTAACAGCATACATTCCTGGTATTGGACACAATCTTCAAGAGCACAGCGTTGTTCTTATCCGTGGAGGACGTGTAAAGGATTTACCAGGGGTACGTTATCACATCGTCCGTGGAGCACTTGATACAGCTGGTGTAAACAACCGTATGCAAGGACGTTCTAAATACGGTACAAAGAGACCAAAAGCAGCTAAGAAATAAAACAACTTAAATAGAAGCTTCTTTGAAAGGAGGAAATATAATGCCACGTAAAGGTCCTGTAGCAAAAAGAGACGTGTTACCAGATCCACTTTATAACTCTAAATTAGTTACTCGTTTAATCAACAAAATGATGGTTGACGGTAAAAGAGGTAAATCACAAGAAATTCTTTACTCTGCGTTCGATACAATTCGCGAACGTACTGGCAAAGAGCCGATGGAAGTTTTTGAAGCAGCTCTTAAAAACATCATGCCTGTACTTGAAGTAAAAGCTCGCCGTGTAGGTGGTGCTAACTACCAAGTTCCAGTTGAGGTGCGTCCTGACCGCCGTTCAACTCTAGGTCTTCGTTGGTTAGTGAATTATTCACGTAACCGTGGAGAAAAAACGATGGAAGAGCGTTTAGCTAATGAAATCATGGATGCAGCTAACAACACTGGTGCATCTGTTAAAAAGCGTGAAGATACACACAAAATGGCAGAAGCAAACAAAGCGTTTGCTCACTATCGTTGGTAATCTAACCTTCAATATAAAAACTTTCAAACTAGGAAGGAGAAAGACCCAATGGCAAGAGAGTTCTCCTTAGCAAACACTCGTAATATCGGTATCATGGCTCACATTGATGCCGGTAAAACGACTACCACTGAGCGTGTTCTTTATTACACTGGTCGTATCCATAAGATTGGTGAAACACATGAAGGTGCATCTCAGATGGACTGGATGGAGCAAGAACAGGAACGCGGAATTACAATCACTTCCGCTGCAACAACAGCACAATGGCATGGCCATCGTGTAAACATTATCGATACACCAGGACACGTAGACTTCACAATCGAAGTTGAACGTTCACTTCGTGTACTCGATGGTGCGGTAGCTGTACTAGATGCACAATCAGGTGTTGAACCGCAAACTGAAACAGTTTGGCGTCAAGCAACCACTTACGGTGTACCACGTGTAGTTTTTGTTAACAAGATGGACAAAATCGGAGCAGATTTCTTATATTCTGTAAAGACATTACATGAACGTCTTGGTGCAAATGCACATCCGGTACAATTACCTATCGGCGCTGAAGATCAGTTTGAAGCAATCATTGACCTTGTGGAAATGAATGCTGTATTCTACGCAGACGACTTAGGTGAAAACATTGAAGTACGTGAAATTCCTGAAGAATATCGTGCTCAAGCTGATGAATACCGTGAAAAGTTAGTTGAAGCTGTGGCAGAGTTAGATGAAGAATTAATGGAAAAATACCTTGGTGGCGAAGAAATCACTAAAGAAGAGCTAAAAGCAGCGATTCGTAAAGGTACTGTTAATGTTGAATTCTACCCAGTCATTTGCGGGTCAGCTTTCAAAAACAAGGGTGTTCAGTTAATGCTTGATGCAGTAATTGATTATCTTCCATCTCCATTAGATGTACCAGCTATTAAGGGTACTCTACCAGATACGGATGAAGAAATTGAGCGTCACTCAAGTGACGAAGAGCCATTCTCTGCACTTGCATTTAAAGTTATGACTGATCCTTATGTTGGTAAATTAACATTCTTCCGTGTTTACTCTGGTACTTTAGAGTCTGGATCATATGTTCAAAACTCGACTAAAGGCAAGCGTGAGCGTGTTGGACGTATCCTACAAATGCATGCAAACAGCCGTCAGGAAATTTCAAAAGTTTATGCTGGAGATATTGCTGCTGCTGTTGGTTTGAAAGATACGACTACTGGTGATACACTTTGTGATGACAAAAACCTTGTTATCCTTGAGTCAATGGTATTCCCAGAGCCTGTAATCCAACTTTCAGTTGAACCAAAATCAAAAGCAGACCAAGATAAAATGTCTAATGCACTGCAAAAACTACAAGAAGAAGACCCATCTTTCCGTGCACATACTGACCAGGAAACTGGACAAACCATTATTGCTGGTATGGGTGAACTTCACCTTGATATTATCGTTGACCGTATGCGTCGTGAATTTAAGGTTGAAGCTAATGTAGGTGCTCCGCAGGTTGCATATCGTGAAACTTTCCGTTCTTCTGCATCAGTTGAAGGCAAGTTCGCACGTCAATCTGGTGGACGTGGACAGTACGGACACGTTTGGATTGAATTCTCACCTAATGATGAAGGTAAAGGATTCGAGTTTGTAAACGGTATTGTTGGTGGTGTTGTTCCTCGTGAATACATCCCTGCAGTACAAGCTGGTCTTGAAGATTCACTTGATCGCGGTGTTCTTGCTGGATATCCTTTAGTGGATATTAAAGCAAGACTATTTGATGGATCATACCATGATGTTGACTCATCAGAAATGGCATTTAAAATTGCTGCTTCAATGGCATTAAAAAATGCTGCTTCTAAATGTAGTCCAGTAATACTTGAACCTATCATGAAGGTTGAAGTTATTATCCCTGAAGAATATTTAGGTGATATCATGGGGCAAATCACAGCCCGTCGTGGTCGTGTTGAAGGAATGGACGCACGAGGTAACGCTCAAGTAGTTCGTTCAATGGTTCCGCTATCTGAAATGTTTGGTTATGCTACATCTCTTCGTTCAAGTACACAAGGTCGTGGAGTATTCTCTATGCACTTTGATCACTATGAAGAAGTACCAAAATCAATTTCGGAAGAAATTATTAAAAAAAGTAAAGGTGAATAATTGATTTTCACCTTTTGATAAAGTATAACTACAATTGTAAGCAGTGGAAGCCGTGAGTTTGGGACAGCCTTATTCACGGCTTACATAAAAAATTAAAATTAAATTTTTATAATTTAGAGGAGGATTTCCTAATGGGTAAAGCTAAATTCGACCGTTCAAAGCCACACGTTAACATTGGTACAATCGGACACGTTGACCATGGTAAAACAACTTTAACAGCTGCAATCACTTCTGTTCTTGCTAAATCAGGTAAAGCAGAAGCACGTGCATATGATCAAATCGATGGTGCACCAGAAGAAAAAGAACGTGGTATCACAATCTCTACTGCACACGTAGAATATGAAACAGATGCTCGTCACTATGCACACGTAGACTGCCCAGGACACGCTGACTATGTTAAAAACATGATCACTGGTGCTGCGCAAATGGACGGCGGTATCCTAGTTGTATCTGCAACTGACGGCCCAATGCCACAAACTCGTGAACACATCCTTCTTTCACGTCAAGTAGGTGTACCATACCTTGTTGTATTCATGAACAAGTGTGACATGGTTGACGATGAAGAGCTTCTTGAATTAGTAGAAATGGAAATTCGTGATCTATTATCAGAATACGACTTCCCTGGCGATGACACTCCAGTTATCAAAGGTTCTGCACTTAAAGCATTAGAAGGCGAAGCTGCGTGGGAAGAAAAAATCAATGAACTTATGACTGCGGTTGATGAGTGGATTCCAACACCAACTCGTGACACTGACAAACCTTTCATGATGCCAGTTGAGGATGTATTCTCAATCACTGGTCGTGGAACAGTTGCTACTGGACGTGTTGAGCGTGGAGTAGTTAAAGTTGGGGATGTAGTTGAAATCGTAGGTTTCACTGAAGAGCCAAAATCTACTACTGTAACAGGTGTAGAAATGTTCCGTAAGCTTCTTGATTTCGCTGAAGCTGGTGACAACATCGGTGCCCTTCTTCGTGGTGTAGCACGTGAAGATATCGAACGTGGTCAAGTATTGGCTAAACCAAAGTCAATCACTCCACACACAAAGTTCAAAGCACAAGTTTATGTATTATCAAAAGAAGAAGGTGGACGTCACACTCCATTCTTCTCAAACTACCGTCCACAATTCTATTTCCGTACTTCTGATATTACAGGTATCTGTATGCTTCCAGAAGGTACTGAAATGGTTATGCCTGGCGACCACATCGAAATGACTGTTGAACTTATCGCTCCAATCGCAATCGAAGAAGGAACTAAGTTCTCTATTCGTGAAGGTGGACGTACAGTAGGTTCAGGTTCAATCACTACAATCACTGAGTAATTAGAAACTGCAGCTCCTTTGGTGCTGAGTGAATAATTATTAAACATATAAAAAGCAGGTGGGTGACGATCCATCTGCTTTTTTATTGTTTTAAAAAGGGTTTTAGATCGAGTTTCTTCTATATAAATATATTCATAATATTCGCATCGCAACTTTTATATTAGGATATTTCTGGAGATTGATAATAATAGTTGATAAAGTGTATATCAGCCGCTATAATAGGAAAAGTGTTCGAAACAGAAGCATAAAAAAAAATCGTAATAAGTGTTGCGTTTGTTTTATGTTTTATGTATAATAGACAATGTTGGTCTTTGACTGCGATGATGTGGAAGGTTGCTGACACACCCGGCCGCTTTGCCATGGCGAGTGTGTGAGGGAAATTTTCACTGAGAATGTCTATTTAGAAAATAGGCGAATAAAGGAGGGAAAATAATGGCAAAACAAAAAATTCGTATCCGTTTAAAAGCGTATGATCACAGAATCCTTGATCAATCTGCAGAAAAAATCGTTGAAACAGCAAAACGTTCTGGTGCGGCTGTATCTGGTCCAATTCCGCTACCGACTGAAAAAACTATTTACACGATTCTGCGTGCGGTTCATAAATACAAAGATTCACGTGAGCAATTCGAACAACGGACACATAAGCGTCTAATCGACATCGTTAACCCAACTCCACAAACAGTTGATGCGTTAATGCGTTTAGATTTACCATCTGGTGTTGATATCGAAATTAAACTTTAATCAAAATAAATGATAAATAATCTAGGAGGTGTGACTTAAATGACCAAAGGAATCTTAGGAAGAAAGATTGGTATGACTCAAGTATTTGCTAGTAACGGTAACTTAATTCCTGTAACTGTAGTTGAGGTAGCTCCAAACGTAGTTCTTCAAAAGAAATCAGTTGACAGCGATGGATATGTTGCAGTTCAAGTTGGTTTTGAAGATAAACGTGAAAAGTTAGCTAACAAACCAGAAAAAGGCCATGTTGCTAAAGCAAACACTGCTCCTAAGCGCTTCGTTCGCGAATTCCGCGGAGATGACTTAGCAAGCTATGAAGTTGGTCAAGAAGTCAAGGTTGATATTTTCGCTGCTGGAGATATCGTAGATGTAACAGGAATCTCAAAGGGTAAAGGTTTCCAAGGTGTAATTAAGCGCCACGGACAATCACGCGGCCCAATGGCCCACGGTTCACGTTACCATCGTCGTCCTGGTTCAATGGGACCAGTTGCTCCAAACCGCGTATTCAAAGGTAAATTATTACCAGGTCGTATGGGCGGAGAACAAATCACTGTACAAAACCTTGAAGTCGTTAAGGTTGATACAGAGCGTAACCTACTTTTAATCAAAGGTAATGTACCTGGCGCTAAAAAAGCTCTATTAAAAATTAAAGGTGCGATTAAAGCATAGTCACTTTTTAAGAAAGGAGGAACAAAGGAATGCCTAAAGTAGCATTATTAAACCAAACTGGATCACAAGTTGGAGATATCGAACTTAATGATTCTGTATTTGGTATTGAGCCTAACCAGCACGTATTATTTGAAGCAATTGTTATGCAAAGAGCTTCATTACGTCAAGGAACTCATAAAACTAAAATTCGTTCTGAAGTACGCGGCGGTGGTCGTAAGCCATGGCGTCAAAAAGGAACTGGACGCGCTCGTCAAGGGTCAATCCGTTCTCCACAATGGCGCGGAGGTGGTACTGTATTCGGTCCAACACCACGCAGCTACAGCTATAAATTACCGAAAAAAGTGCGTCGTTTAGCAATCAAATCTGCGCTTTCTTCTAAAGTATTAGAAGAAAACATTTTAGTGTTAGATATCTTAGCTATCGATACTCCAAAAACAAAAGATTTCAAAACAGTTTTAAACGGTCTTTCTGTTGAGAAGAAAGCATTAATCGTTACAGCTGACCTTGATGAAAATGTAGCACTTTCTGCTCGTAACATTCCTGGTATCACAGTAGTAACAGCAGATGGAATTAACGTATTAGATGTTGTTAATCATGAGAAATTGATCATGACTAAAGCAGCGGTCGAAAAAGTAGAGGAGGTGCTTGCATAATGGATGCACGCGATATCATTAAGCGCCCCGTTATCACTGAACGTACTACTGACCTAATGGCTGAGAAAAAATATACTTTTGAAGTTGATGTTCGAGCTAACAAAACTCAAGTTAAAGATGCGATTGAAGAAATCTTTAGCGTTGATGTTGAGAAAGTAAACATCATGAACTACAAAGGTAAATTTAAGCGTATGGGAAAATTCGGTGGTTACACAAATAAACGTCGTAAAGCAATTGTAAAATTAACTACTGATAGCAAAGAAATCGAATTCTTTGAAGCATAAGAGCCTATCAAGAAGAGGAGGGAAATAAAATGGCGATTAAAAAGTACAAACCTACCTCCAATGGTCGTCGCGGAATGACTACTTCTGATTTCGCAGAAATCACAACTAGCACTCCAGAAAAATCTCTATTAGCACCTGTAAAGAGAAAAGGCGGCCGTAATAACCAAGGTAAGTTAACTGTTCGTCATCAAGGTGGCGGTCATAAACGTCAATACCGTTTAATTGACTTTAAACGTAACAAAGATGGCATACCTGGACGCGTTGCTACGATCGAATACGATCCAAACCGTTCTGCAAATATCGCGTTAATCAACTACGTGGATGGAGAAAAGCGTTATATCTTAGCTCCTAAAAACCTAGTAGTTGGATTGGAAGTAATGTCTGGCCCTGAGGCTGATATTAAAGTGGGTAACGCACTTCCACTAACAAACATTCCTGTTGGTACAGTAGTACACAACATCGAGTTAAAACCAGGAAAAGGCGGCCAGTTAGTTCGTTCTGCTGGAACAAGCGCACAAGTACTTGGTAAAGAAGGAAAATACGTATTAGTACGTTTAAATTCTGGTGAAGTTCGTATGATTCTTGCTGAATGCCGTGCAACAATCGGTCAAGTAGGTAACGAACAACACGAATTAATTAACATTGGTAAAGCAGGACGTAATCGTTGGTTAGGCAAGCGCCCAACTGTACGTGGATCTGTTATGAACCCTAACGATCACCCACACGGTGGTGGTGAAGGACGTTCACCAATCGGACGTAAGTCACCAATGTCTCCATGGGGTAAACCAACTCTTGGTTACAAAACTCGTAAAAAGAAAAACAAATCAGATAAGTTTATCGTACGTCGTCGTAAAAAATAACGTGATTCTCCTACGGTTCAAAGAAAGAACCGTAGAACAGTCACGAAGGGAGGTTCCTTCATGGGTCGCAGCTTAAAAAAAGGACCATTTGTTGATGATCATTTAATGGTTAAGGTAGAAAAGTTGAACGAGACTGAAAGCAAACAAGTTATTAAAACTTGGTCACGCCGTTCTACAATCTTCCCACAATTTATTGGCCACACTATCGCTGTATATGATGGTCGCAAACACGTGCCTGTATATGTTACTGAAGACATGGTAGGACACAAGCTTGGAGAATTTGCTCCAACTCGTGCTTACAAGGGCCATGGTAATGATGACAAGAAAACAAGACGTTAAGAGAGGAGGGCATCCAAATGCAAGCTAAAGCTGTTGCAAGAACAGTTCGTATTGCTCCTCGTAAAGCACGTTTAGTCGTAGATTTAATTCGAGGAAAGCAAATTGGTGAAGCTGTGGCGATTTTAAATCTCACACCTAAGGCTGCTTCTCCAATTGTGGAAAAAGTATTAAAATCAGCTATGGCAAACGCTGAGCACAACTATGAGATGGACGTTAACAACCTAGTTGTTGCACAAGCATTTGTTGACGAAGGACCAACGTTGAAACGTTTTCGTCCTCGCGCAATGGGCCGTGCAAGCCAGATCTTAAAGCGCACTAGCCACATCACAATCGTATTATCAGAAAAGAAGGAGGGATAAGCTGTGGGTCAAAAAGTAAATCCTGTCGGTTTGCGTATTGGAATCATCCGTGATTGGGAATCTAAATGGTACGCAGGCAAAGACTTCGCTACTCTTTTACACGAAGACCTAAAAATTCGTGAATACATCACGAAGCGTTTAAAAGATGCTTCTGTTTCTAAAGTAGAAATCGAACGTGCTGCAAACCGTGTAAACGTAACAGTGCATACAGCTAAGCCTGGTATGGTTATTGGTAAAGGCGGTACGGAAGTTGAAGCACTTCGTAAAGCACTAAATCAATTAACTGGCAAACGTGTTCACATCAATATCCTTGAAATCAAGAGAGCTGACCTTGATGCGAAACTTGTTGCTGAAAATATTGCTCGTCAATTAGAAAACCGTGTATCTTTCCGTCGTGCACAAAAGCAAGCAATTCAACGTGCTATGCGCGCTGGTTCAAAAGGTATTAAAACACAAGTATCTGGTCGTCTTGGCGGTGCAGATATCGCTCGTGCTGAACATTACAGCGAAGGAACTGTTCCACTTCATACTCTTCGCGCAGATATCGACTATGCTACTGCTGAAGCCGATACTACTTATGGTAAGTTAGGCGTAAAAGTATGGATCTATAAGGGAGAAGTCCTTCCTACTAAGAAGAAAAATGCGGAAGGAGGCAAATAATCATGTTATTGCCAAAACGCGTAAAATATCGCCGTCAACACCGTGGTAACATGCGTGGTAACGCAAAAGGCGGTACTGAAGTAACATTCGGTGAATTCGGCCTACAAGCATTAGAAGCTTCATGGATCACGAATCGTCAAATCGAAGCAGCACGTATTGCGATGACACGTTACATGAAACGTGGCGGTAAAGTTTGGATTAAAATTTTCCCTCACAAGCCTTATACTGCTAAACCTCTAGAAGTACGGATGGGTTCCGGTAAAGGGGCACCTGAAGGCTGGGTAGCTGTTGTTAAGCCTGGAAAAATCATGTTCGAAATAGCTGGCGTTTCTGAAGAAATCGCTCGTGAAGCACTTCGACTTGCAATGCACAAACTTCCTGTTAAGTGTAAGTTTGTTAAACGAGAAGAAATTGGTGGTGAATCAAATGAAAGCTAATGAACTTCGTGACCTAACCACTGCTGAAATTGAACAAAAAGTAAAATCTTTAAAAGAAGAACTTTTCAACCTTCGCTTTCAATTGGCGACAGGACAACTTGAAAACACTGCTCGCATTCGTGAAGTACGCAAAGCGATTGCACGTATGAAAACAGTTGTTCGTGAAAGAGAAATCAGCGTTAACAAGTGATTATTGAAGGGAGGTTCACACAATGAGTGAACGTAACCAACGTAAAGTTTACACAGGACGCGTTGTTTCTGACAAGATGGATAAAACAGTAACGGTTCTTGTTGAAACACAAAAAAAGCATCCTTTATATGGTAAACGCGTTAAGTACTCTAAAAAGTATAAAGCTCATGATGAGCAAAACGAAGCAAAAATCGGCGATGTAGTACGTATCATGGAAACTCGTCCGCTTTCAGCTACTAAGCGTTTCCGTTTAGTTGAAGTTGTAGAAAAAGCAGTTATTATTTAATTGTTCGGATTAAGCTTCATTCCGAAGGGAGGTTACACACATGATTCAACAAGAATCACGTTTAAAAGTTGCTGACAACTCTGGTGCTCGTGAGGTATTAACGATAAAAGTTCTTGGTGGTTCAGGTCGCAAGTTTGCTGGTATTGGTGATGTTATCGTCTGTACAGTAAAACAAGCAACACCAGGTGGCGTTGTTAAAAAAGGTGACGTTGTTAAAGCAGTTATTGTTCGTACAAAGAGCGGTGCTCGTCGACCTGACGGTTCATACATTCGTTTTGATGAAAACGCATGTGTAATTATCAAAGATGATAAGAGCCCACGCGGTACTCGTATCTTCGGACCAGTTGCCCGTGAACTTCGCGACAACAACTTTATGAAAATCGTTTCTCTAGCTCCAGAAGTACTATAATTTAAATTCAAATGCCTTTAAGGAGGTGCTTAATGATGCATGTGAAAAAAGGTGACAACGTAAGAGTCATCTCTGGAAAGGATAAAGGCAAAACAGGGGTAGTCCTTGCTGCTTATCCTAAAGATAGCCGTGTACTAGTAGAAGGCGTGAACATTGCAAAGAAACACTCAAAACCTTCTCAAGTGAATCCACAAGGCGGTATCATCAGCTTTGAGGCTCCAATTCATGTATCGAACGTAATGCCTATCGATCCTAAGTCTGGTAACCCGACTCGTGTAGGTTCCACTACGGTAGATGGCAAAAAAGTACGCGTAGCAAAATCCGGTGAAATTTTAGATAAATAGTTTAAAATTAAGAAGGGAGGTACAATAAGTGAACCGCCTAAAAGAAAAATTTGTTAAAGAAGTTACTCCTGCTCTTATGAGCAAGTTCAACTATAAATCAGTTATGGAAGTTCCTAAACTTGATAAAATCGTCGTGAATATGGGCGTTGGTGACGCAGTTGCAAATGCAAAGGCACTTGATAATGCCGTTGAAGAACTTTCAACGATCACAGGTCAAAAACCAGTCGTGACACGTGCGAAAAAATCTATCGCTGGCTTCCGCCTTCGTGAAGGTATGCCAATCGGTGCAAAAGTTACACTTCGCGGTGAGCGCATGTACGAATTCTTGGATAAATTAGTTTCTGTTTCTTTACCTCGTGTACGTGACTTCCGTGGTATTTCTAAAAAAGCATTCGACGGTCGCGGTAACTATACATTGGGAATTAAAGAACAATTAATTTTCCCTGAAATTGATTACGATAAAGTAAGCAAGGTTCGTGGTATGGATATCGTTATCGTAACGACTGCTAAAACTGATGAAGAATCTCGTGAACTTTTAACTCAATTTGGAATGCCATTCCAAAAGTAATCGTTAAATAATGGAGGCGAAAACGTGGCTAAAAAGTCAATGATTGCGAAACAAAAGCGCACGCCTAAATATGCAGTACAAGAGTATACACGCTGCGAACGTTGTGGCCGTCCACACTCTGTATACCGTAAATTTAAGCTTTGTCGTATTTGTTTCCGCGAATTAGCGTACAAAGGACAAATTCCTGGTGTTAAAAAAGCTAGCTGGTAAAACCCAAGTCTGGGAAGGAGGTAAAAATAATGGTCATGACAGATCCAATTGCTGATATGCTTACTCGCATTCGTAATGCGAATATGGTGCGTCACGAAAAGTTAGAAGTGCCTGCTTCTAATATGAAAAAAGAAATTGCTGAAATTTTAAAGCGCGAAGGTTTCGTACGTGACGTCGAATTTATCGAAGACAACAAACAAGGTATCATCCGTATCTTCTTAAAATACGGTGCTAGTAATGAACGTGTTATTACTGGTCTTAAGCGCATAAGCAAGCCTGGACTTAGAGTTTACGCAAAATCAACTGAGGTACCACGCGTTCTTAACGGTCTTGGTATCGCATTAGTATCAACATCACAAGGTGTTATTACAGATAAAGAAGCTCGTGCAAAACAAGTCGGCGGAGAAGTATTAGCTTACGTTTGGTAATTGAGCTTTTGAATGAATGGAGGTGCACTAAATGTCTCGCGTAGGAAAAAAACCAATTGTTATTCCAGCAGGAGTTACAGTTACTTTAAATAATAGTACTGCTACAGTTAAAGGACCTAAAGGTGAACTTACTCGTACTTTCCATCCTGATATTACTATCAACGTGGAAGAGAATCTTGTAACAATCACTCGTCCTTCTGACGTGAAAGAACACCGCGCATTACACGGAACTACTCGTGCCGTGCTTGCGAACATGATTGAAGGTGTATCCACTGGCTTCACTAGAGGCTTAGAGTTAATCGGGGTTGGTTATCGTGCTCAAAAGCAAGGTAACAAACTTGTATTAAACGTTGGATACTCTCATCCAGTTGAGATCGAACCTGAAGCGGGCCTTGAAATCGAGGTACCTGCAAATACTAAAATCGTTATCAAGGGTACTGACAAAGAACGTGTTGGTGCTTTAGCAGCGAATATTCGCGGAGTACGTCCTCCTGAGCCTTATAAAGGTAAAGGGATCCGTTACGAAGGTGAATTTGTTCGTCGCAAAGAAGGTAAAACTGGTAAGTAATGCCTCATAGGTAAACGAAAGGAGTGACGTAAATGATTACGAAGCTTGATAAAAACGCTACTCGCAAGAAAAGACATGCTCGTGTTCGTGCGAAACTTAGCGGAACTTCAGCTCGTCCACGTCTAAATGTGTTTCGTTCTAACAAACATATTTATGCTCAAATAATTGATGACATTAATGGAGTAACTTTAGCAAGTGCTTCTACTTTAGATAAAGACTTTACTTTAGAATCAACTAATAATGTTGAAGCTGCTAAAATGGTCGGAGAATTAGTTGCTAAACGTGCGGTAGAAAAAGGTATCACTTCTATTGTCTTTGATCGTGGCGGATACCTATACCATGGACGTATTCAAGTATTAGCTGATGCTGCCCGTGAAAACGGCTTACAATTCTAAAAGACAAAGGAGGGACACAAAAAGATGCGTCGTATTGATCCAAACAAACTTGAACTAGAAGAACGCGTAGTCACGGTTAACCGTGTTGCGAAAGTTGTTAAAGGTGGACGTCGTTTCCGCTTCACAGCCCTTGTTGTTGTAGGCGATAAAAACGGTCACGTTGGTTTCGGTACTGGTAAAGCTCAAGAAGTACCTGATGCTATTCGTAAAGCCATCGAAGATGCAAAGAAAAACTTAATAGAAGTAGCTATGGTTGGAACTACCATTCCTCACCAAGTAATCGGACGTTTTGGTGCTGGTGAAATTCTTCTAAAACCTGCTTCAGAAGGTACAGGAGTTATCGCTGGTGGTCCAGTTCGTGCGGTTCTTGAGTTAGGCGGAGTAGCTGATATCCTTTCTAAGTCATTAGGAACAAATACTCCTATTAACATGGTTCGTGCAACAATTGATGGTTTAAAACAATTGAAACGTGCTGAAGACGTAGCTAAACTACGTGGAAAATCAGTAGAAGAACTGTTAGGATACGGGGGGAAATAAAATGGCGAATAAACTATTAGTTACCCTCACTCGCAGCGTAATTGGCCGTCCTGGCGATCAACGTGAAACAGTTAAAGCTTTAGGATTACGTAAATTGAATCAAACAGTTGAGCATCAAGATAATGCTGCTATTCGCGGTATGATTACCAAAGTTGCTCACCTTGTAACAGTTAAAGAACAATAATTTATTGTTTTCTTTCATAAGGAGGTGCCAATATGAAACTTCATGAACTAAAACCTGCTGAGGGTTCTCGTAAAGATCGTAAGCGTCTAGGACGCGGTATCGGTTCTGGTCAAGGAAAAACTGCCGGTAAAGGTCATAAAGGTCAAAACGCTCGTTCGGGTGGCGGTGTACGTCTAGGTTTTGAAGGTGGTCAAACACCTTTATATCGTCGTTTACCAAAACGCGGATTTACAAACTTCAGCCGTAAGGAATATGCAGTTGTAAATCTTGATGCTTTAAACCGCTTTGCTGAAGGTACAGAAGTTACTCCAGAACTTCTTATCGAATCAGGTGTAGTTAGCAACGAAAAAGCAGGAATCAAAATTCTTGCAAAAGGGAACGTAGAGAAAAAGTTGACTGTCAAAGCTCACAAATTCTCCTCTGCTGCTAAGGAAGCGATCGAAGCTGCTGGTGGAAACACTGAGGTGATCTAATGTTCCAGACAATCTCCAATTTTATGCGCGTGGGTGAGATAAGACGGAAGATCATATTCACCCTTTTAATGTTAGTCGTATTTCGATTAGGTACATTTATCCCAGTGCCCAATGTAAATGCAGATGTACTTGCAAATCAAGATAAGCTTAGTGTTTTCGGAATTTTAAATACTTTTGGCGGTGGAGCATTAAAACAATTCTCCATCTTTGCAATGGGTATCATGCCATATATCACTGCTTCGATCATAATACAGCTCCTGCAAATGGACGTTGTACCTAAGTTTACGGAATGGTCTAAGCAGGGTGAATCAGGTCGTCGTAAGATTGCTCAAATCACTCGATATTTCACAATTGTGCTTGGTTTTATCCAAGCATTAGGTATGTCCTACGGTTTTAATAATTTAGCCAGCGGTCAACTGATTGAAAATCCTGGAATTGCTACGTATCTGCTTATTGCAGTTGTCTTAACTGCAGGTACAGCATTTTTAATGTGGTTAGGGGAGCAGATTACTGAAAAAGGTGTTGGTAATGGAATTTCTATTATCATCTTTGCCGGTATCGTTGCTGGAATGCCATCAACTATTAATCAAATTTATGTACAGCAATTTGAGAATGCAGGAGAGGCATTATTCTTACGTATTGTTACTGTAGTGTTAATAGCACTTGCTGTTGTGGCTATTGTAGTAGGAGTTATTTTTATCCAACAAGCAAATCGTAAGATACCTATTCAATATGCTAAACGTGTGGTTGCTGGACGTAATCCTGTCGGAGGACAATCCACTCACATGCCATTAAAAGTTAATGCTGCGGGAGTAATTCCTGTAATCTTTGCAGTTTCATTCATTGTAACACCAAGAACGGTTGCATCATTTTTTCCAACTAATGATGTAACACTTTGGATTACAAAAGTATTTGATTATTCTCATCCAATCGGGATGACGTTATATGCTGCGTTAATTATCGCGTTTACTTATTTCTATGCATTTATCCAAGTTAACCCTGAACAAGCAGCGGAAAACTTGCAAAAGCAAAGCGGCTATATTCCAGGGATCCGTCCAGGAAAGAGCACGCAAGAATACTTAACACGCGTCTTATATCGTTTAACTTTTGTTGGTGCACTCTTCCTAGCTTTGATTGCTGTATTGCCTATGTTATTTATTAATTTAGCCAATCTGCCGCAATCGGCTCAAATCGGTGGAACAAGTTTGCTAATCGTTGTCGGTGTAGCATTAGATACGATGAAACAACTTGAAGCACAATTAGTTAAACGTCACTATAAAGGGTTTATAAAGTAAAGGTTTTGGGGGCCACTGCTCCCTAAAACCAATTTATAGCACGAGGGGGGAACACGTGTGAATTTAGTATTAATGGGGCTTCCGGGTGCCGGAAAAGGTACTCAAGCTGAAAGAATCGTCGAAAATTACGGCATCCCTCATATCTCTACTGGAGATATGTTCCGTGCAGCGATGAAAGAAGGAACAGAACTAGGTTTACAAGCGAAATCATTCATGGATAAGGGCGAACTTGTTCCTGATGAAGTAACAATCGGTATTGTTCGTGAACGATTAAGCAAGGAAGATTGTCAAAAGGGATTCCTTTTAGATGGCTTTCCTAGAACTGTACCTCAAGCAGAGGCGTTGGAAAATCTTTTAGTTGATTTAAATAAAAAAATTAACTATGTAATTAATATTAATGTCGATAAGGATTTATTAATGGAACGTTTGACAGGGCGTCGTATTTGTAAAGAATGTGGTTCTACGTATCATTTAGTTTTTAATCCTCCAAAACAAGAGGGCGTATGCGATCGTTGCGGCGGTGAGTTATACCAAAGAGCGGATGATAATGAAGAAACTGTTCAAAATCGTTTAGACGTGAATATCAAACAACAAGAACCATTATTAACTTTTTATGAAACAAAAGGTTATCTTCGCACGATTGATGGTCAGCAGGATATTAACAAGGTATTCGCTGATATCGAGCAATTACTTGGGGGCTTATAATGATCTTTTGCAAAACCCCTAGGGAAATTGAAATCATGCGCGCGGCCGGGCGGATTGTGGCCCTTACCCACCAAGAGTTACAAAAACATGTAGCTCCTGGGATTACCACAAAGGAATTAGACATGATTGCTGAAGAATTTATTCTCTCACAAGATGCATTTCCTTCGTTTAAAGGGTATAATGGTTTTCGCGGCAGCATTTGTACAAGTGTGAACGAAGAACTTGTTCATGGAATTCCTGGTAATCGTGTTCTCAATGAAGGAGACATTATTAGTATTGATATCGGTGCTAAGTATGAAGGTTATCATGGTGATTCAGCTTGGACCTATGCTGTAGGAGAGATTGATGATAATTCCCAGCATTTGCTGAAGGTAACAGAGGAATCTCTTTATCTAGGCATAAACGAAGCAAAACCGGGCGAGCGACTCTCGAACATCTCCCATGCGATTCAAACGTATGTGGAAGCAAATGGCTTTTCTATTGTACGCGAGTATGTAGGACACGGAGTAGGGCAAGACTTACATGAGGAACCTCCTATTCCACATTTTGGTCCACCAAACAATGGTCCGCGTCTTATGCCTGGAATGGTACTTGCTATTGAACCGATGGTAAATGCCGGAAGCCGATATGTGAGAACATTGACTGACAATTGGACAGTTGTAACTGTTGACGGCAGGCGTTGTGCGCATTTCGAGCATACGGTTGCGATCACTGATGCAGGATTTGAAATCTTAACCAAATTATAAATTTGTGCGGATTTCAATAGTTGTTGTCGATTCTGGTCCGTTTTTAGGTAATTTGTAATATTTACTGAGGACAGAATGCTGCTCAATATGTTAGAATTGAAAGGTTGCATGACGACATACGAGCGAATAGCTTTGCTTGCTCTACCTAGTTTGAATAAACGCAATCCTGAAAAGAGAAGGGAAACGAGATCGATGGCCAAAGATGATGTAATTGAAATTGAAGGTAAAGTCATTGAAACATTGCCAAATGCAATGTTTAAGGTAGAATTAGAAAACGGTCATACCGTGCTAGCGCATGTTTCTGGTAAAATACGAATGCATTTCATTCGGATCCTTCCGGGTGACAAAGTGACTGTTGAGCTTTCTCCATATGACTTAACACGCGGAAGAATTACTTACCGCTTTAAATAATGCTTGCACTCCGTACTACTAAGGAGGTTAGGATAATAATGAAAGTAAGACCATCTGTTAAACCGATCTGCGAAAAGTGTAAAGTTATCCGTAGACGCGGAAAAGTTATGGTTATCTGTGAAAACCCTAAACATAAACAAAAACAAGGTTAATTTTGAAGGAGGTGCGCATTTTCTATGGCACGTATTGCTGGTGTAGATATTCCACGTGAAAAACGTGTAGTTATCTCTTTAACTTACATTTATGGAATTGGTAAAAATACTGCACAAAAAGTACTAGCAGAAGCTGGTGTTTCTGAAGATACACGTGTACGTGATTTAACAGAAGACGAATTAAACAAAATCCGTGACATCATCGACAAATTAAAAGTTGAAGGTGACCTTCGCCGTGAAATTTCTCTTAACATTAAGCGTTTAATGGAAATCGGCTGCTACCGCGGATTACGTCATCGTCGTGGTTTACCAGTTCGTGGACAAAATACGAAAAACAACGCTCGTACACGCAAAGGTCCTCGTAAGACTGTAGCGAACAAGAAGAAGTAATCGGTAAAGGAGGTTAATTTAAATGGCGCGTAAAACGAATACACGTAAACGTCGTGTTAAAAAGAATATTGAAGCTGGTATCGCTCATATCCGTTCAACATTTAACAATACGATTGTAACAATTACTGATGTACATGGTAATGCAATTTCATGGTCAAGTGCAGGTGCGCTTGGATTTAGAGGTTCTCGTAAATCCACACCATTTGCTGCACAAATGGCGGCTGAAACAGCAGCTAAGACTTCCATTGAACATGGTATGAAAACTTTAGAAGTTACTGTTAAAGGACCTGGTGCAGGACGTGAAGCTGCAATCCGTGCTCTTCAAGCTGCTGGTCTAGAAGTAACTGCAATTAAAGACGTTACACCTGTTCCTCATAATGGATGCCGTCCACCAAAACGTCGTCGTGTTTAATTTTTCTGTATAGATTTTGTATCATGCGTCTATAATGGGATATGATACTAATTTTTTGCACTCTTACAGAAGATTTATTCCAGTTGTTGTGCACAAAACGGGAACTTATACATGGGGACTTTTAATTAGCAAATATGCTGATTTAGAGTTTCGACGTTTTGAAGGAGGGTTATTTGATGATCGAAATAGAAAAACCAAAAATCGAAACGATTGAGATCAACGATGATGCTAAGTATGGCAAATTCATCGTAGAGCCACTTGAGCGTGGATATGGTACCACTTTGGGTAACTCCTTACGTCGTATCCTATTATCTTCACTCCCAGGTGCCGCGGTTACATCGATTCAAATCGATGGGGTACTTCATGAGTTCTCAACAATTGAAGGCGTCGTGGAGGATGTAACATCCATCATTTTAAACATTAAAAAATTAGCTTTAAAAATCTACTCTGATGAAGAGAAGACGCTTGAGTTTGATGTACAAGGTGAGGGTCCAGTTTTAGCTGGCAATATTACTCATGATAGTGATGTTGAGGTTTTAAATCCTGAGCTTCATATTGCAACATTAGCTGCAAATGGTCATCTTCGCATGCGTTTGACTGCTAGACGTGGACGTGGATATACACCGGCTGTTCAAAACAAAAGAGAAGATCAACCGATAGGTGTTATTCCAATTGATTCTATTTTCACGCCAGTTTCTCGTGTACAATTTCAAGTAGAAAACACACGTGTTGGTCAAATGTCTAATTTCGACAAGCTCACACTTGATGTTTGGACAGATGGAAGCACTGGGCCAAAAGAAGCGATCGCTCTTGGATCCAAAATTTTGACCGAGCATTTGAATATTTTCGTTGGTTTAACTGATGAAGCTCAAAATGCTGAAATCATGATTGAAAAAGAAGAAGACCAAAAAGAAAAAGTTCTTGAAATGACTATTGAAGAACTAGATCTTTCTGTTCGTTCTTACAATTGCTTAAAGCGTGCTGGAATCAACACTGTTCAGGAATTAGCTAATAAGACTGAAGAAGATATGATGAAAGTTCGTAACTTAGGCCGTAAATCACTTGAAGAAGTGAAGGCAAAACTAGAAGAGCTTGGATTAGGCTTGCGTAAAGACGACTGATTTGTTTACCGTTATACACATGCGTTAATCCGTTTAATGACTTCAACAAAGGAGGGAACCCTTCATGGCATACAGAAAGTTAGGACGCACAAGTGCACAGCGTAAAGCTATGCTACGTGATTTAACTACAGATTTAATTATCAATGAGCGCATTGAAACAACAGAAACTCGTGCGAAAGAAATTCGTGTGACTGTTGAAAAAATGATCACTTTAGGTAAACGTGGTGATTTACACGCTCGTCGTCAAGCTGCTTCATATGTTCGTAACGAAGTTGCTGATGCTGAAAATAATACAAGTGCAATACAAAAACTTTTCGCTGATATCGCTCCACGTTATCAAGAGCGTCAAGGTGGATACACTCGTATTATGAAACTTGGACCACGCCGCGGTGACGGTGCACCAATGGTTATTATCGAGTTAGTTTAATATAGCTTTAACAGACAACAAGGGCGCTGGACAGTTTACAAACAAACTTGTTCTTTGCCCTTTTTCTGTAAATGAATTTTATATCAAGATGACCCAAGCCAAAAAAGAGTGTTATGATGAGCGTAACTCCAATTCATTGGAGAAAATCTAAAAGTTTTACTTGATTTCATCTAGCTTTTCTACGTGACTTGATTTCTTGTATCTTTTATCATCTCGCAGCTATTGGTGCGCAGATTGAAATTAATAAATACGTCTCGTCTAGCTCATGCACCTCCTCTCATTTCTTTTATAGAAATTCCTTACATCGCAGTTTAAAGCGAAACTGCATAGGGACGAGGTGCAGGCTTTTTTTTATATGTAAAAGTAATAATGAGCAGAGAATTGTTTAGCTGAGAGGAGGAATTATCTGTGAAAAACTCGATTGTATCTCTTAATGGAGTATCTTTTCAATATGACGCACAAGAACGTTATGCTTTGAACAATGTTTCTTTTGATATATATGAGGGAGAATGGCTCGCGATTGTCGGTCATAATGGGTCAGGAAAATCCACGATGGCAAAACTCCTAAATGGGCTGCAATTTCCACAAACAGGTGAGATTACAGTTTGCGGAATAAAGCTGGATGAAGAGTCAATTTGGGATATCCGTAAAAAATTAGGGATGGTCTTTCAAAACCCTGACAATCAGTTTGTTGGAACGACAGTACAGGATGATGTGGCTTTTGGTCTAGAAAATAACGGCATTCCTAGAGACGAAATGGTCACAAGGGTCGAGGATTCGTTAAAGAGAGTTAAGATGGATAAGTTTCTATATCAAGAGCCCCACCATCTATCAGGCGGACAAAAGCAACGTGTGGCAATAGCTGGTGTACTAGCTTTACGGCCATCGATCATCATACTTGATGAGGCAACTTCCATGCTGGATCCAAGAGGCCGCGAAGAGGTATTAGAGACCGTCCGATTATTAAAAGAAGAGAAATCATTGACCGTTATCTCGATTACACATGATTTAGAAGAGGCGGCTAAGGCGAATCGAATCATCGTCATGAACAAAGGGGAGGTCTTCCGGGAGGGTACACCTGAAGAGATTTTCTCTATGGATGAACAATTGGTTCAGTTAGGGTTAGATATTCCTTTTTCAGTGAAAATGACGAAAGCTTTAAGGAATGATGGAATCGATCTATCTAGGCACTATTTATCGGAAGAAGAGTTGGTGAAAGAGTTATGGACATCTCGCTCAAACATGTAGATTATCGTTATCAAGTCAATACTCCTTTTGAACGACTGGCCATTGAGGATGTGTCTATTGATATTCCTTCAGGTGTGTATATGGCGATTATTGGTCATACCGGTTCAGGGAAATCAACAGTCCTGCAGCATTTAAACGCTCTCCTTCAACCAACAAAAGGAACAGTAGTAATTGGTGAACATGAAATTAAAGCTTCGCAAAAAAATAAGAACTTAAAAAAGGTCCGGCAAAAAGTTGGCATCGTCTTTCAATTTCCTGAACACCAATTATTTGAAGAGACGGTGGAAAAAGATATTATTTTTGGGCCGTTGAATTTTGGGGTTTCTGAATCAGCAGCAAAGGAAAGGGCACGGGTTGCTTTAAAACAAGTGGGTCTAGAGGAAGATATACTAAATAAATCACCGTTTGACCTCTCTGGTGGACAAATGCGCCGCGTCGCAATTGCAGGAGTACTTGCAATGGAGCCCGATGTTATTGTCCTGGACGAGCCTACTGCGGGATTAGACCCAAGAGGCCGAAAAGAAGTTATGGATATGTTCTTTTCTCTTCATAAGGAAAGAAAGCTCTCTACCATTCTTGTTACACATAGTATGGAAGATGCTGCTAGATATGCAGACCAAATTGTGATCATGCAGCAAGGGAAGGTTGCCAATAAAGGGACACCAGAAGAGATTTTCTCCGCACCGACTGAGCTCGTTGAAATGGGACTTGATGTTCCTGAGGTCGTTCGGTTTCAACTGAAGCTTGAGGAGAAACTTGGCATGAAATTTGAGAAAATCTTTCTAACCATTGATGAGTTGTCAGCTGCTGTTACTAAGGTATTAAGTAGAGGTGTTCACTCATGATGGAAAAAATGATTTTTGGGCGCTATGTCCCGGCAGATTCTATTATTCATAAAATGGACCCTCGTTCAAAATTAATGATCATCTTTCTATTTGTTTGTGTTATTTTTTTAGCAAACAATGTCGTAACCTATGCACTTATTGGAATTTATACTTTTTTAATGCTTGGATTGTCGCAGGTCCCTGTACGCTTTTTATATAGCGGTCTTAAACCAGTCATCTGGCTCGTTCTTTTTACCTTAGTGCTGCAACTTTTTTTTACGAAAGAAGGTACCCTTTTATTTGAACTAGGTCCAGTAAAAATTTACGAGGAAGGGGTCAGACAGGGGATTTTTATTTCCTTGCGATTCTTTTTCTTAATTTTAATGACGTCGTTGTTGACGTTAACCACCACCCCTATTGAGATTACCGATGGCCTTGAAACGCTGTTACATCCTTTAAATAAGGTCCGCTTCCCTGTCCACGAAATGGCATTAATGATGTCTATTTCCTTAAGGTTCATTCCTACACTTATGCAGGAAACGGATAAAATAATGAAGGCGCAAATAGCCCGTGGCGTTGAGTTTGCTAGCGGCCCTTTTAAGGAACGCATTAAAGCCGTCATTCCACTGCTTATCCCATTGTTTGTCAGTTCCTTTAAACGAGCGGAGGAATTAGCAATCGCTATGGAGGCTAGAGGATATCAAGGCGGGGAAGGAAGAACAAAATACCGGGAATTATCCTGGAAAATAACTGATTCCTTACAGATGGGGATATTAGTCCTTCTATCGATCCTACTATTTTTATTACGTTCATAATGGAGCGAAACCATGGCAAGGTATAAATGTATTATTTCCTATGACGGGTCGGGCTTTTCCGGCTATCAGGTCCAACCAAATAAGCGAACCGTACAGTCTGTATTAGAAGCTGTTTTATCAAAAATGCATAAGGGTGATACGGTGAAAGTCGTCGGCTCAGGTCGAACGGATGCCGGTGTCCACGCAAAAGGACAAGTTATTCATTTTGATTCACCACTACTGATTCCAGTTGACAAGTGGGAGAAAGCATTGAATTCCATGCTGCCTGAAGATATTTCCGTTCTAAAGGTTGTTACTGTCACCGAGTCCTTTCATGCTCGCTTCGACGCGAAAGGGAAGGAATATCGCTATGTTCTTCATTTATCTCAAAAAAGAGATCCCTTTCAGCGGAAATTTGCTTATCAATATCCATACCGTTTAAATTTCCAGGCGATGGAGGAGGCAAGTAAACTTTTCCTTGGTACACATGACTTTACTAGTTTTTGTGCGGCAAAGACGGAAGTAGTTGATAAAGTTCGAACGATTGAATCGATTGACTTTACACGTAAGGATGAGTTACTGACGATCCGTTTTGTTGGAAATGGCTTTTTGTATAATATGGTTCGTATTTTAGTTGGAACTTTATTAGAGGTGGGATCAGGTGAACGCAGTCCTGAAGATATTCCGATTATATTAGCCCATAAAGACCGGAGGCTATCGGGAAAGACAGCTCCAGGTCATGGTTTATATCTTTGGGAAGTCTTTTATGAATAAAATGAGCTAAACAACTTCACCTGGTGTAACATTTTCTTGACATATTGACCCGCAGGTTTTATTATATTAGATGTGCGTGTTTTTAATCCCACGATAAAGCCCCGGAAAGTCTTCATCGTGATTGAAAATATATGAATACAAACTTAACCGCACAAGGGTATTAGATGTTCATTCCCGGAACAGAATCGGACTCTAATTACTTTAAAAGTGCGAAAACAATAATCTTTTATGGATTTAAATTAGGAGGGAAACTCATGCGTACAACGTTTATGGCAAATGCCAACACTATCGAGCGTAAATGGTACGTAATTGATGCTGAGGGCAAAACTCTTGGACGTCTTGCTTCTGAAGTAGCATCAATTTTACGTGGTAAAAACAAACCAACTTTTACACCACATGTTGACACTGGTGATAATGTAATTATTCTTAATGCTTCAAAAGTAGAACTTACTGGAAAGAAATTAACTGACAAGATTTACTACCGTCACACAATGCATCCAGGTGGTTTAAAAACAAGAACTGCTCTAGAAATGCGTACTAACTATGCTGAGAAAATGATCGAGCTTGCTGTTAAAGGTATGCTTCCAAAGAATTCTCTTGGCCGTCAAATGTTTAAAAAATTACATGTATATGCTGGCAGCGAACATCCGCACCAAGCACAACAACCTGAAGTTTACGAACTTCGCGGTTAATAAAGAGGGAGGGAATTAACTTGGCACAAGTTCAATATATCGGTACAGGTCGCCGTAAAAGTTCTGTTGCACGTGTACGTTTAGTACCAGGCACAGGTAAAATTATTGTAAATAGTCGTGGAATTGAAGATTATATCCCATTTGAAGCATTACGTGTTGTTGTAAGACAACCATTAGTAGCTACTGAAACAGTTGGAAGCTATGATGTTCTTGTAAACGTAAGCGGCGGTGGATACACTGGTCAAGCTGGCGCAATCCGCCACGGTATTGCTCGCGCATTACTTCAAGCTGACCCTGAATTCCGTCCAACATTAAAGCGTGCTGGATTATTAACTCGTGATGCACGTATGAAAGAGCGTAAAAAATACGGTCTTAAAGGTGCTCGTCGTGCGCCTCAGTTCTCAAAACGTTAATCTTTTGCGAACATACAAAGACTCTCAACCATTTGGTTGGGGGTCTTTTTTTACAAATAAAAACCCCAGGCTTGGCCTAGGGATCTAAAAGTATCTTTTTTTTGGCTATTTTTTAATTTGGAAGTTAATTGTCCACTGTCCCTTTTGATTTAGAATTGCATCTGTACTAAGTGCCGCATTTGAAGTGGCAGGTATATATTGCGGCATGTTCACCTTGACCGCACCTTGATATTTCTGGCTGCTTATTTTTTTATGTTCGGCATCAATCCCTTGAAGACTATTATTCGCAATGGAAATTTCTAGGTTTTCTAACAGCCCTTTCCCGTCTTCAACCATCAAATTATCTGTTGTAGATTCTACGGTATAATACAGAATCATCTCTTGACCGTAGTTTGTGATCGCATAGTTAGTAATCGTAAGTTTGATCCCGCCATTTTCCGCGGTACCGACCGTTTTTTCCGGTGCAGCCAACGCGCTTTGGGAAGAAGTCCATGCTCCCCCAACGAGAAAGCAAAGTAATAAGACAAACCCACCCAACCGATTCGTCATTTTTGAGAAAACCTTCATTCAATCACCATCCTGAGATTCTTTAAATTCATTTCAAATATAGAATGTCTCCATATTTGGTAAATATTCCTCTCCCACCATTGTTAAAAATCATTTTGTGATTTTAATATTTTTTTGCATAATTAAGGAATCTTTTACTCAATATAGAAAAAAGAGTGAGGACCAATAAAGTAGGGTTCTCCCCGGATGGGAAAATTCAGAGGCAACCAAAAATAGAGGCAATCACTCTGGACTTATAAGCATAAGGAGGGTCTTTTTTTGAATCGTTATTTAAAAGCGATAATCGTAGCTTTATTGGCGGTAGTATTAATTGTTGGCTGTCAGCAGAAACCTGCAAAAAAGGAGAATACTGCCAATAAACAAACCACCAGTTCTGAAAAAGATAAAGGTTTTCCACTTTGGGGGTATGACTTACAACAAACTCGGCATGTCCCTTATAACAAGATTACAAAAGACAATGTGAAGGATTTAGGTATTGTCTGGCAGGCAGATTTGGCAAATTGGGATAAGAAGATTCCTAATGCCTCGGAGGATTTCCCGGTAGTGAAAGATGGTGTCATGTATGTCACGACATCAATGAACCGAGTGTTTGCTATTGATGCCTCAAATGGGAAGAAAATTTGGCAATGGACGCCGCCAAAAGATGTACTTGACCATCTTGACCATGCGGATCTAAGCCTTTTAGAGGTTGTTGCCAGCCGGGGTGTAGCAGTTGCGGAAGGAAATTTGTTTGTCCTTATTGCGGATAATCGCTTAGCCAAACTTAACGCGAAAGACGGAAAATTGATTAAAATGATCAACCTTTGGGATACAATACCAGGAGACAAGCTTGAAAACCGATATTATGAAACAATGGCTCCGATGTACTATAAAGGAACCGTCTATGTGGGAAGCAGCGGCGGTGATAATGGCATTCGCGGCTTTGTGATGGCCTATAAAGCAAGTGACTTGACGCCAGCCTGGGATGAACCCTTCTGGACAGTCCCTGAGAAGGGGGAAGGTTGGGTGAAGGGCAAATATACAGGGGGCGGAGCGGTCTGGGGAGAGATTGCTTTTGACCCGGACACTGACGTGATGTTTTTTGGCACGGGTAATCCCGCTCCTGACTTTTTTAAGAAAATCCGCCCAGGTAAAAACCCTTATACAGACTCGGTCGTTGCTCTTGAAAGTAAAACAGGCAAATTGATTTGGGCAAATTCGGAAATGGATGAGGAGGACGAATGGGATTATGATGCGGCCTCGACTCCGATGATTCTCAATGCTACGGTCAACAACAAAAAGCAAAAAATCGTCGTACACGGCGGAAAGAACGGGAAATGGTTTGCGTGGGATGCCAAATCAGGGGATACCATTTATAATGGCGTTCCATTCGTCAAAATCCAGCACACGTCACTGCCGACGGATCCAAATAAACCGGCGATGCAATGGCCGGGAGCAGAAGGCGGACAAAACTATGCTCCGGAAACCTATGATCCTAAAACCAATTATGTATTGATTCCTGGTATTAATAAGCCATCTTTAGAGGTTGCAGCGAAAGATGAAAATGAACTCGAGCAAAAAAAAGGTTTATTCCCAGGAACTGCGATAACGTTGGGGCCAAAAGGTGAAGACATATCCGGTACTATCACCGCCATTGATGTGAATACTGGCAAGCGTGCCTATCAGAATAAGACTAAACAACCAATGCGCGGAGGTTTTACAAGTACGACTACAGGACTTGCTTTTTACGGCGAATTGGATGGAACGGTAAATGCCCTTGATATTAAAACTGGAAAAGTTTTATGGAACATGAAAAGCGGCGGGGCTCAGATTATGATGGCACCGACGATTTATATGGATGGTGGTAAACAATACGTTACTTTTGTTACTGGAACAAAGGTTGTAACCTACGGACTGGGGGGGAATAAATCGGTAACTCCTGCAAAAGATCCGGGGGGCGCCGATCCAGAAGGCTCAGGGAAAACTGATAACGCCAATCATGGCAGCCACGGGAATAAAGAAAAAGATAAGAAGCAGCCGGCTGATATGAATGCTGAAGTAATTTACAAAAACAGCTGTATGTCCTGTCATGGTGGAAATCTAGAAGGAGGGGCAGGCCCTGACCTAAGACATGTTGGTGTATCCATGTCTGAAGAGGAGATATTGAATCAAATCATTAACGGAGGCGGACGTATGCCTGGAGGTCTTGTTGATAAGGATCAGGCCGAAATATTGGCAAAATGGCTGTCTCAAAAGAAGTAATTTAATAGAACCAAGACAACCTGAGTTTACGGACTCAGGTTGTTTTTTGGGGTCAAGGAGTGTTTGCATCCAAGCTTGTCCTTTTTTGCAGCATTTTGCAAAACACGGGCTTACTTTTGGACAACTTCAAGTTGAAATTCAAGTTATTTTGGTGTTTCCGCCGACATAAGATAGTTTTGAAAGGTAAAATCAGACACTCCTTTAAAAAATAATCATTATTGAAAGTGTCATGAAAGGGGGAGTTCACATGTGGATAAAGCCTGAGTACGAAATAATCAACACTTCTAGCGAGGTGACGATGTATTCCTACATCGGCAAGTAGCGCAGACTGCTTGCCTCTTGTTCATGATTTTAACCAAAACACGGAGGGTGTGCCAAATGAATCGTTACTTAAAATCAGTGATGGGTGTGATGATCGGGGGTGCTACAGCAGGTGGCTGGCTGCTTGTCGATCTCCTGCTTCCTGATCCAATAGGGGACTATTTGCTATTTATCCTGATGGCTGTGGTGAATATGGCGATAGGGTGGCAGGTTGGCAGGTTATTTGGAAAAACGCGGAAAATTGAAAAAAACAATGCCCGCATCGAAGGGAAAGGACTGAAACCAAATTCGAATTAGAGTATTAGGAGCGGCGGCCGGAGGAGGCTTTCCGCAGTGGAACTGTGCCTGTCCCAACTGTCGGGCAGTCCGCTCAGGAAACGCTTCACTTCAGCCGTTATTACAATCTTCGCTTGCGGTAACTGCCAATGAAAAGGACTGGTACCTCATCAATGCAGGACCGGATATTCTCAGGCAAATTGAATCGTTTGCTTCACTAAATGCAGGTCCAGGCATAAGAGAGACCCCTCTTGCCGGTGTTTTTTTAACCGATGCGGAGCTCGACCATACGATCGGGCTATTATCACTGCGGGAGGGCTCCAGTATGACGATTTATGGAACCAAGATGGTACGAAGCTGCTTGCACTCCGCTTTTCCGGTGTTTCCAATGCTAAAAAACTATTGTTCATGGGAATGGCAGTCTCTTGATCCAGGCCTTCGGCAAAGGGTGGGACCATTACCTGAAGGAGCAGAAGGAACTATCATCGTTGAGCCGGTTCCCGTTTCGAAAAAACCGCCGCTCTATGTTAGGTCGACCCAGGAGCTGGACTGTCAAGAAGATATTTGGGAGGTTGGACTGGTTCTTCATAATGAGGATTCGGGCAGGTGTCTTGCTTTCTTTCCTACATTAGAAAAGATCACTCCGGCTATAGAAGCTTGTTTAAAGAAAGCCGATATCCTGATGGTAGATGGAACTTTTTGGTCGGAAGATGAATTAACCGGGATGGGGGCAGCTGCTCGTGACGCAAGAAGCATGGGCCACTTACCGATCAGCGGACCATCAGGCACCTTGGAGTTATTAGCCTCCTTCCCGGCAGAGAGAAAAATTCTAATCCACATTAACAACAGCAACCCTATTTTGAAAAAGGACTCAGTGGAGAGGTATACATTGGAGCGGCTTGGAATTGAAGTGGCCTATGATGGTATGGAAATGGAGGTGTGATGATGCTGGAGCAAAAAGGGTTCTTTAGCCGTGATAAAAAAAGGGAAGAGCTTTGGTCGGCGGATGAATTCACGGGGCGGTTAAGGAATGTAGGGCGTTCTTCCTATCATGACAAACATCCATTTCATAAAGTGATGCACCAAGGAAACTTAAGCAAAGAACAGATCCGCGGCTGGGTGGCCAACCGATACTACTACCAGAAATCAGTCCCAATTAAAGATGCAGCCATCCTGTCCAATCTGCCGTCAATGGAACTGAGGCGAGAGTGGATTGGCCGTATTCTTGATCATGACGGAAGGCGTGGAGAAGATGGCGGTATTGAAGCATGGCTGCGGCTGGGAGAAGCGGTAGGATTGTCTCGGGAAGAAGTCATACGGGAGGAGTATGTTGTCCCGGGCGTTCGATTTGCCGTGGATGCCTATGTGAACTTCGCCCGGACAAAACCGTGGATTGAAGCTGTTGCCTCCTCGCTGACGGAATTGTTTTCGCCTGACCTTATCTCAAAAAGGATAAAAGTTTTTGAGCAGCTGTATCCTTGGATTGACCGTTCAGGGCTTGATTATTTTCAAAGCCGCTTGACTCAGGCACCTTGTGATTCGGATGTGGCCCTCAGACTTGTTTTAACCCAATGTCGAACAACGGAAGCACAGCAGCGAGCTGTCAACGCCTTGCGGTTCAAATGTGATGTATTATGGGCACAGCTTGATGCCATTGAAAAGGCCTATCCCCCTAAACCGTGAAATGGGAAGAATAAATGATTGGTGGTGGAGTCTATTTTTGTAGCTGACAGTCTTCCAAAACTCGCTGCAAAGGCGCGATTAAAATTTGATGAGGTGAGAGAAAAACATCTCCTTTTGCTACCGGAAAAGGTTGTAGTCCTAAACGAAACTGCAGCATCGATCCTTCGTTTATGTGACGGGAGCCGGACCGTAAACACCATCACTGAATACATCAGGACTTCTCTAATGGCAGACTCAGAAACAAGGAGTTCGGGTGCCTTGCCCGATTTGAAAACAATGGAGGCTGATATTTCCGAATTTTTACAGGAAGTAGCGGATCAGGGATGGGTGGTGATTCAGCATGAAAACGAAGAGCCATAGTGGGGTTCAACCCCCTTATTCGCTGCTTGCTGAGTTAACCCATCGCTGTCCTTTGAATTGTCCGTATTGTTCAAACCCTATTGAAATGGCTAAGGAAGCCATGGAACTTTCAACGGAGGAATGGAGCCGGGTCTTGTCCGAGGCCGCCGAATTGGGAGTAGTAGAAGTTCATTTTTCTGGCGGCGAACCGCTTTTGCGGGATGACCTGGAACCCCTTATCAGCCACGCTGCTGCTTTAGATATGTATGGCAATCTCATTACAAGCGGCATTGGCTTAACAACGGAAAAAGCGATTCGGCTTAAGGAAGCCGGTTTAGCAAATGTGCAGGTGAGCTTTCAAGCGGCAGAAGCGAAGCTTTCCGATCTTATCGGCGGATACAAAGCCTTTGAGAAAAAACGGGAAGCGGCCACTGCTGTAAAACAGGCAGAAATGCATTTGTCATTAAATGTGGTGTTACACCGAATGAATCTTGATCAGGTGGATGAGATCATTCAGCTTGCGGAAGAAATGGGAGCCGAGCGGTTGGAGCTGGCGAACACCCAGTATTATAACTGGGCGCTGCTGAATCGGGAGAAACTGCTGCCAAGCAGGGACCAGATTGAGCGTGCAAGTGCAGTCTATGAAGCCGCTAAAGCACGACTGAAGCGGAAAATGGAAATTATTTGGGTTATTCCTGATTATTATGCATCTGCACCCAAGCCTTGCATGGGGGGATGGGGAGCTATTGGTCTAACGGTAGCGCCGAATGGAATTGCCCTTCCGTGTCCAACCGCCGGGATAATCAAAGGGTTATCTTTTGAAAATGTCCGTAAGTCATCGCTAGGATATATTTGGTATGAATCAGAATCTTTTAACCGTTTCCGAGGGGAAGAATGGATGCCCAAAGCTTGTCTTACCTGTGATTTGAAGCACCAGGATGGAGGAGGGTGCCGCTGTCAGGCTTTTGCCTTAACGGGAGATGCTAATGCGACGGACCCAGTCTGCCAATGGGCACCAGAACATCATTTAATTGAAAAAGCTGTACAGGATGCCAACAGCAAACCGGTTGAATCATCATCACCCCTAATCTATCGGAGATATTCTCAGGACAGATCTGCAATAAAACGGTTATTAAAAAAATAGGGGTTGCCAAAGTGGTGCTGCAGGGGACACGTACATACCCTTTAGCACCATTTTTTTTCGCCTGTGTTCAACTTTGTATGCACAAGAGGACGAGTTTTAAGAGGTGATGTCATAGATGGAGGCTCTCTGTGCATAGGCCACAATCAATAGTGAAAAGGCGTTGGCATACCATAGGGTTTCCGGGTGACGGTAAGCCAAATACAGAATATAAATATTCCGTTTTATATTTTGAATAAGTCCCTTCTATTTACCTGCCATATCGAATCCTTCCCTTTCCAGTCCTTAAGCTTATCCCTCCATTTACCATAAATCCCATGTAAACATGTTATGCCACGGTTAACTTTGTTTGTTTATGCCTATGAATAAAGGAAATTGAGAATTGGCACCCTTTTAAGTAGAAACTGGGTAACCTAAATATTACCTATAAAAATCAAAAGGTAGTGATCAAAATGAAGTTTACAGGAATTGGTCAAATTCATCCGGTGGTCAAGCGGCTCATGCTGGTAAATTTTATTCGCAGTATTGGACAAGGCATGATGGTAGTGGAATTGGCTTTGTATCTCGATGCGCTGGGGTGGAGCACGGCAGCAATTGGCAGTGTGCTTGCTGCAGGAGGATTGCTCGGTGTTGTCGTTGCACCCTTTATAGGTGTTTATAGTGACAGGCTTGGCAGAAAACCGTTTGTCCTCATTTCTGAACTAGTTACCGCCGGATGTGCACTGGTCGGGGTATTAACCACTAACCCAATTTTATTGTCTATTGCGATTACACTTTCTGGATTTGGAAAAGCGGACGCGGGTTCACCCAGTCCATGCGCCCCTGCAGAGCAGGCCTGGCTGGCATCCTTTGTCCCAACAGCAGAACGCGGCAGAGTATACAGTTTGAATAATGCTCTCAGTTTTTTCGGAATGGGGGCGGGAGCAGTGCTAGCGGGGGCCACATCCTTTTTGAAAACTGGAGTATCTCCTTATCGCCTTCTATTCTGCTATATTCTCGTTGCATCGTTGATCACAGCCTCCACCATTTTAACCATTCAAGGAGGAGAAGCCGAAAACCGCCAAGGAAACAAAAAAGAGGGACGGAGGAATGAAGAAAAGAAAATCTTGCATGAAGAAAATGCAGCGGTATTAAAGCTTGCAGCCATTAACATACTTAATGGGATTGCCATCGGGCTGACCGGGCCGATGATGTCCTATTGGTTTTCGGCTAAATTTGGGGCAAGTCACGCTCAAATTGGCAGCACATTGGCTGTTACTTTCTTCTCGACCGGAGTTACCTCCATGTTACAAGCAAGATTATCTCATAAACATGGGACAATCCGGTCCATTGTTTTCATCCGTTTTATCGGAAGTCTGCTTTTGATTTTGATGCCCATACTATCATCATACGCACTCGTTTCTGTTATTTATATGCTTCGAACGGCTTTAAATCGAGGTACGCAGGGGGCACAGCAGGCGCTGAGTGTGAGTTTAACACGTAACCACCGGAGCGGCTTTGCGTCAAGCATTAATCTTTTTTCAATGAGGCTTCCCACCTCCATTGGGCCGTATATTACAGGCTATCTTTTTGGATTGGGTTCCCTGTCCCTGCCTTTTTACATAGCCTCATGTCTACAACTCAGTTTTGCTTATTTATACGGCAGACTTTTTTCTTCTTACGATATTCGCATGAAATCGCATGCTTCATCGGGTTGAGAGTCTTAGGTTAAAAATCAGTCCCTGGAGTTTCTGAAAAAGGCCAAAGAACATGTAGACGGTTTAATAAATATATAAATAAGTAAAAGGAGCTCTCTTTTGCTTTATAAAAATTATTAGCACAGACCAAGGGCTGATCTGTGCTAATAATTATTTTATGACAATAAAGGTAACCCCTTACTATTGTTGAGGTGCGGAAGGAGTTGAAATACTTTGTAATGCCTGTTCTGCTTCGTTTGCATATTGATTTTGTACTGCTAGATCACCTAAAGCAACCATTCCTACTATTTGTCCATTTTCGATTACCGGCAATCGGCGAATTTGCTGCTGTGCCATCAAATCTGCTGCTTGATGGACATCCATATCAGGTGTACCTTGTACGATTTGCTGTGCAGTCATGACTTGAGATACTGGTGTTTGTGGATCTTCTCCTTGTGCTGTCGTACGAAGGGTAATATCACGATCCGTTACAATTCCAACCATTTGTCTGCTGTTATTTATTACCGGGATAGCTCCGATATTATGTTCGCTCATTAACGCTGCAGCTTCCTGTACCGTCTGTGTTTCGTTAACTGTAAGAACATTTGATGTCATGATATCTCTTAATTGTGCCATGAAATTACCTCCAAATATGTTTTTCCTTTATAGGATGGGTAACAGTGGCGATATTATTAATGGTAACTTTTTTCTATATATCAGCTGCACATAAACGTCGTGTAATTAACTCATGAGAAAAGGACATTTAAATCTGGTTTTTACCAAATCAAACCTCAGTTCTCAAAACGTTAATTATCAACATTTCCAAGGCTCTCAACCATATTGGTTGGGGGTCTTTTTTATACAAAAATGGCTTTTGTCTACATTGCACAAGATGATTTGTATACGCATAATCTTTATAGAAATCCTTAATTCCTTATTAATTAGGCACTGGAGAGGAAACTTAATATGCATAATAGAAACAATAGTTCCATTTATATTATTTCAGGTCCATATGGAGTTGGTAAATCGACAGTTACAAAGTCACTTGCCCAGGAGATGGATAAAGTTGCATTAATAGAAGGTGACCAAATCAAATTAATGTTTAAAGGAAAAAACCCGCCAACGAGGGAAGAAGAGCAGTCACTTGTATGGAAAAATATCTTTTCTTTAACATGGAATTTCGTTGAAAATAATATTAATGTAATTATTGATTATGTTGTTGGTTTCCCATACACTTTTCGGATTTAAATGTAAAAATTTATTATGTTGTATTATGTGCGGATGAAAATACACTTATTTCTCGATTAAATGAAAGAGGGGATGATTTTTTAATAGATGGCTCTTTAATGTTATTATATAAACTTAAAAATTCTTCACCAAACAAAAACTATCTCTATGACACAACAAATAAACAGCCAACTGAAATTATTCATGATTTAAAAAGTCGTTTTGATCAATTTTGTCTCTAACTTTGTTTTACTAACCATTTGGATACTATAGCCTTCTCCAGTCCTTCTTATATACTTTCTCCTGCTTCAAGTAAGCCTCATTTTTACTTTCCTTTCTAAAATGTGTATTGATTGTTGGATATGCATAAACAATTTTAAAAATTAAGAATAAGTTATTAAGAAATTGACGCAGAAGTCTAATACTTGTTTATACAAAGAAGCAGAATGTCAGGAAAGGAGAGAAAATGTGAAGGTCTTAATTTTAGCTGGGGGGTTTGGCACAAGAATAAGTGAAGAAACCCATATAAAGCCGAAACCTATGATAGAAATTGGTGACAAGCCTATCTTATGGCATATCATGAAGCTTTACTCTAGTTATGGCTATAACGACTTTGTTATCTGTTTAGGGTATAAGAGCCATGTAATCAAGGAGTATTTTTTAAATTATTACCTATATAATTCTGATTTAACATTTGATTTTCAGAAGGGAAATGAATTTATTATTCACCCGAATTCGGTTGAACCTTGGAAGGTTACCTTGGTTGACACTGGCCTAAATACAATGACTGGTGGCCGAATTAAGAAAGTGCAGGATTATGTTGGTAATGAATCTTTTATGTTGACGTATGGTGACGGAGTAAGTGATGTGAATATTAAGGAATTAGTAGAATTTCATCGCTCACATGGGAAGCTGGCTACATTAACAACTACACAGCCTCAGGGCAGGTTTGGAGTTTTATCCTTGTCCAATGATCAGAAAGTAGAGAAGTTTCAGGAGAAAATACAAGGAGATGGCGGTTGGATAAATGCTGGCTTTTTTGTATTGCAGCCAGAGGTATTTAATTACCTGAACAACGGCGAACAAACCATATTTGAAAAGGGGCCATTAGAAAACCTTGCTAAGGATGGTCAATTAATGGCATATAAACATAATGGTTTTTGGTATCCGATGGATACTTTGCGGGATAAGAAATATTTACAAGAAATGTGGGAGTCCAGTAAAGCTCCTTGGAAAATATGGGATAAAAATAATTAAGAACAATAGTTTTAGTAAAAGAATGAATGTGAGGTAGAAAACTTGGATTTATATGAAAAACACAATATCTATCAGTCAGATCTTCAATATATATTTAATAATCTTGATCAGACAGAAATAGAAAAACTTAAGGATTCATCAATCCTCATAACGGGTTGCGCAGGATTCTTAGGCTATTATTTCATGTCATTTTTATCTGATTATTCTGCGCAGCTTGGTATTAAAAAGATTATTGGAATTGACAATTTTAAACTAGGTAAACCCAAATGGATTAAAGATTTAAGTAATTTAAATCCAAAGATTGAATTATACACGTTTGATATTACTGAGTTTTCATTATTTGATACTAATAAAATTAACGATGTTGATTTTATTATCCACATGGCTTCGATTGCCTCGCCAACCTTTTATAGAAAATATCCTCTTGAAACCTTGGATGCCAATGTATTAGGACTAAGAGCTTTGTTAGATTTTTATAAGGATAAAAACATTAAAGGGTTCTTGTTTTTCTCCAGCAGTGAAGTTTATGGTGATCCATTTCCGGATTACATTCCGACTTCCGAGGAGTATAGAGGAAATGTGGCTATGATCGGACCGCGCGCATGCTATGATGAGGCAAAACGATTCGGAGAGACGCTATGTTACTTATACGCCGAAAAATTTGGTATGCCCATTTCAATTGTCAGACCATTTAATAATTATGGACCCGGAATGAGACTTAATGATAAAAGGGTGCCTGCTGATTTTGCAAAAGCCATTATTGAGAATAGAAAACTAATTATGCACTCCGACGGAAATCCAACTCGAACATTTTGTTATGTTACAGATGCCATCACTGGTTATTTAAAGGCGCTACTATATGAACCATTTGACTACTTTAATATAGGAATAGATACACCTGAAATTTCAATTAAAGAATTAGCTCAGATTTATAAGGATGCAGGCTCAGCCAATTTTGGTTTTAATCAGTCTATAGAATTTAAAGAATCGGAAGAAAAGAGCTATCTAACACATAATCCCTTAAGAAGATGTCCTGATATTTCAAAGGCAAGAAAATTTTTAAACTATTCCCCAGCAATATCAATAGTTGAAGGTGTCGATCGCTTTCTAACCTTTTTGAAGGAAGAGGGTGAAATTCATTGATTACTGTAATTGGCCTTGGATTTGTTGGATTGACAACGGCTTTAGGACTTAGCGAGAAAGGGTATTATGTTTACGGTTTTGATATTGATCAAAAGAAGAAGGACCAATTAAGAAATGGTAAGATTCCCTTTTATGAACCTAATCTTAATGAAAAATTAAATAAGCACTTAAATAACGATTTTACGATTACAGATGATTTACAGGAAGCTGTAATCAACAGTGAAGTTATCTTTCTTTGTGTGGGAACCCCGAGTAAAACGGATGGTAGTGCGGATTTAGGATATATCTTGGAAGCAATTAAAAATGTAGCAGGCTATATAAAAAAGCCGGAGTTTAAAGTATTAGTGGTCAAATCAACTATTCCTCCATCCACAACAAGTGAAAGGATTAAACCGTATCTGGAGAATTTAGGTTTTAAAGTTGGTGTTGAAATTGGCCTAACCAATAATCCTGAATTTTTAAGAGAAGGATATGCTTGGGACGATTTTATGAATCCAGATCGGATTGTTATTGGCCAGGATGATGATAAAAGTGGTCAAATAGTCGAAACGATATACCAAACTTTTAATGCCCCGATTTACCGCGTTTCTTTAAATACTGCTGAATTTATTAAGTACTTATCTAACACGATGCTGGCAACTCTTATCAGTTTCGCAAATGAACAATCACTAATCGCCAGGTCTATCGGAAATATTGATATAAAAAAGGCCTTTCAGGTCTTACATCTTGATAGAAGATGGAGTGGCGCTCCAGCTAATATGTCATCTTATGTTTTCCCTGGTTGTGGATTTGGCGGCTACTGCCTTCCTAAAGATACGATGGCTTTAGTTAGTCAGTCCTTAAAGAATTCTTACACACCAGAACTATTAACAAGTACCCTAAAAGTAAATGAAGCCATTAAAGAATTTGTTGTCAGTGATGTAGAAAGAAAAGTTGAAAAGAATGAAAATATAGGAATCCTCGGGTTAGCATTTAAGCCAAATTCAAATGACATTAGGGATACACCGGCAAAAGCTATCATTCAAGGTTTGCTTCAAAAAGGTTACAACAATATTATCGCCTATGATCCTATGGCAAACGAAGAGTTTAAAGAGGTATATGGCTTTCCTATTCAATATTCTCCTAACTTATCATCACTGCTTTCAATGGCTAATCATGTTGTAATTTTAACAGCTTGGGATGAATTTATTAAAAGTGAAGAGTCGATAAAGAAAAAGAACGTTTTCGATTATCGTTATATTTACCATTAGTTAACGATTAAAATTAAAGCAATCTTAAATAACCGCGGAAAAACAAGAGAGTATAAATACAACAAACATTGAAAATAAACCAATATAAAAGTAACTCCTTATATCATTAATGGGAGTTACTTTTTTGTTTATAAATCTTTCCAATCCATAAAAGATTCCGGATCCATTTTTTTTAACTTTTCCAAAAACAATGGCAATATACCCAAAATTTTAAAACCATTAAACAATAGCTTAGGTCTAGGCTGAATCGTTCTATATGAGTTGTAATTGTCTATTACTTTTAATTGTTCTTGCTTAGTTACGATAATGTGACGCATATCCGCGTCCAATCTAGTAAACTTTAAACGCTTCATTTCATTTAGCACGAATAGAATTTCCTTTATAATATTTTCAGATAGGACCCCTCCAGACTGTAAATACTGGAGTAAAGTTGGACCCTCAAAATATTCCATAATAATATAGTTTGGCCCTACTTCATAAAGCCTTGGGATAATGGAAGACTTCTGTGCGACTTTTAATACTTCCCCCTCTTTACGAGCTCTTTCTGGTTTTCCATAAATTTTAACACATTTATCTGAAGATATTCTAAAAACGGCTCCTTGTGCCCCCTTGCCGATTAGCGGATACGACGTTGGATTATTTTTTACTTCTACTTCATTTATCCCTTGAACTACACAAATAGATTTAAAATCCTGCACAAATTCATCAACTCCTTATTGCTATTTTATGTATGTTATGCTTACGGTTTGAGTTTGCAATAGACAGAAGCCATTCATGATAAAAGAGCCTTTCAAAAATGAAAAGGCTCTTACTCACTGTTACATCTTATTTTTTCCTCACAAGTAGTGAACAACATTCCAAATGGCTTGAGTAGTGGTCACAGTAATAATGATGTAGTAGTACTTAACTAAATAACGACTAACTCTAAATAAAAAATATATCTGAAGGTATATAAAATCAAATTCTTCAACCATCACGCCCGATTGTTGAAGAATTTGATACACGGTAAAGTATTAACATGCAGAATAGTTATCTATTTTTTATTACCAAGGTAGCCTAAATTCTAACCAGCATGTGGCCTAAAATTTAATTGATTTACATATGGTTAAAGAATTTCCTCAATATATGTGTCAGTATCAGATTCACTATACTCTTTTGATGACACAGCCAGAATAATCAACGGATCAATGTATTCGTTGTTAAAAGCGTGTACCATATAGGGAGGTATCTTTAGTACAACGTTGTCATCGGCAGACATATAAAACTCCTCACGTACCCCTTGAGACAAATCCTTCAAAGCCACCTTTGCTTTACCACAGATAACCGTGAAATACTCAAAGGTATTTTTGTGATAATGATTTCCTCTAACACTATTTTGGTTTGAGTATAGCAAATATACTTCCCCAACTTCACTACTATCCGGCAGCTGACTTTTCTTGATTATTTTTTTTAGCATGCCTCTTTTATCTTGAAACGGATCAATGTTGATAAATTCACCTAATCTCCCCATAAAAATCACTTCTTTCCGAAAAAATTTGTAGGAGCTAAGCTAACCCTACACCAATATATCTCACGCAAGCTTCTTCTAGTGCCATTTTATTCAGCACTCTGCGACCATCTATTACAATGGATATCCATCAACAAACTATAACCTTTTGGAAGAATATTAATGAACCATGCCATGATGGTTCATCATGACAAGCTCGTGGTCCCTTACAGGATACACTGCCGTTATATTTTTCTGATGTAAGAAAGTTTCGTGGTTGGGTCCACATAAATTTCACCTGTGGAGAAAGATAAAAAGCTCTTAGTATTTTTATTTCTTCCGAGGTCCATTTTACATATATTTTTCTTTGTTTCTTTGATACCACTGTATTGTTCTATCCAGACCTTCATCAAAACCTATTTTAGGAGCCCATCCTAATATTTTTTGTATTTTACTTATATCAGGGTGGGGCTTCCAGACTTCTCCTGACCTGTAGGGTATAGCTCCATAATTAGGCTTCTTAACAGTTTCCATTTTTTCAAAAACCTTATCAACATAGTATTTTAAAGGATGAATTATTCCAGTACCTATATTAAATATCTCGTTTTTTACTGCATCATTTTGAGCAGCCAAAACAAAACCATCGATGAGATTCTCTATATAACTATAATCTCTGTATTGCTCACAACCTGTTAAATCAACATCTGCATTATTTAGAATTGATAAGATAATATGGGGGAAAAACTTATGATTTCCTTCATTTTCTCCAAAAACCCCATAGGCCCTTAAAGTAACAATATCAATATTGTTTTCTCCAGCAATTTGGTGTGCCAAAATAGTACTAGCAGCTTTAGTACTTCCGTAAATATTGAATGGTTCTAAGTGAGTAGTTTCTTTAATTATTTCTTTTTTATCTCCATACTCCATACACGTACCGATGTTTAAGAACTTTTTACATCCTATAGAAATTAAAGGATTTAGCATATTCATTGTGCCTATGATATTGGTATTAGCAGCAATAAAATAATCTTTTTGTCTTGAATCAACACCGTAAGCCGCCATATTAAAAACATAATCAGGTTTTATTTTTCTGATATAGACATCTATTTTTTCTGAGTCCCTTAAATCAGCCCGATGGATTTTAATGTCTTTTAAAAGGCTCTCAATCCGCCATAAATCGGATCCTTCTCTTACTATAATATTTACTTCAGCATTTTCCTCAACCATCCTTCTAACGAGGTGGGATCCTATAAATCCGCTAGCTCCAGTAATTAACACTCTTTTATTGGTAAAAGCACCTTTCACAGTACAACATCTCCACTTCTTTACAATTTTACCATGGCCTATATTAGCCCATCATTCATGATTATTTGTAAATCTGTCATTGTTTCAATACATTGCCAAAATCCCTCATGTTGATAAACTGCCAATTGCTTATCCCGTACTAGGTATCTTAATGGTTTATTTTCTAAGATTGTTTGATCATTATCGATATGTTTTTATAAATTCATACTATGAGTGTAAAAGCTATTTGCTAATTTTTTTCGTAACATTTTTTTCACCAACAACATATTCTAAATTAGTTAGCTGATACAAAGGTAAAGGTTTAGTTAAAAACTAGAGTGTTTTAAGAAGCAATCATTACTCCTTGATGCATTAATATCCAGGAGCTACATTTAGGAAGAAATATTACTTGTGTTAAATAAGTAGTATACTTGCGCTATTAAGGGGTGTTAAGGTTTTGAAACATTACTACTGTACAACCTATAGCAAGGATTATATTTATAAGGGACTGGTCTTATATAATTCATTACAAAAATATGATAAGGATTTTCATTTCTTTATTATATGTGTACAGGATGAAGTGAAATACTTATTGGAAAAAATGGAACTGAGTAACGTAACACTGATAAGTATGAAAAATATAGAAAATGAAGATTTGGAATTGGCAAATATAAAAAGCACACGTAATGATAAAGAATATATTTGGACGAGTAAGGCATCGATTATGTTATACCTATTAAATCACTTTTCTGAGCTGGACCATATTATATGGTTAGACGGTGATACAGCCTTTCTTTCAGATACCCAACCCATATTTGATGAGTGGGGCAATTACTCCGTATTTCTAACAGAGGAGCAATATAAAGGAAAATATGAATGGTTAAGTAAGATATATGGAGTTTACAATACTGGTTTTATGGGATTCAAAAGAGATCAGAATGCGCTTCGATGTCTTCAATGGTTTAGAGAAAAATTGATTGACTGGTGCTTTGATAAACCGGAAAAAGGCAGATGGAGCGACCAGATGTACGTAAATGATTGGGTAACCAGGTTTGGTAATGTTGGTGTTGCAGGGAACCTTGGAATTAACGCCAACCTATATATTGCATCTCAAAATACGGTTACCAAAGAAGATGATAATCTATATATCAATGGAGATAAACTGATATTATTCCATTACTATGGATTCAAATATTTTAATGGAAATGAGTTTGATTTATGTGCGCATGGCCATTTCCCTACGGATCAGATTATACAATGGTTATTTGTTCCTTATATCCAAGCGTGTAATGAGGTAATGGATATCATTTCTCGTATCGATAAGGATTTTTATTATAAACAGACTCCAAACGGTAGAACCATTAAAAATTATTTCAATCTGGCGAGTAATATAGATAGATACGAGGACAGGTATAACTTCTGTACAATCATAAGTGAGAAAGATTTGTCTGAAGGCTTGGATTTTTACAATTCCCTAACAAAGCATGCAGAAAAAAACTGTCTCTGGATATGCTGCTTGGATGATATCACCTATAGTACACTGGCTAATATGGAATTAGAAAATGTAATTCTAATAGATATTAAAAATATTGAGGAGCAGGAACTTTTAAATATAAAGAATACTCGCAGTGCATCTGAGTACCTTTGGACTTTAAAAGCACCATTGATATATTACATTTTAAAGAACAATTATAATATCCACTATATGATATATGCTGATCCGGACGCACGTTTTGATTCTAATGTGACAAATGCATTCAGCAAGTGGAAGGAAAATCCAATTTTCATTTGGAAGAACGAAATTGATCAGGATAACCAACGGGAGTATGGAATCAATTTGACAAGCTTAATAGGATTCAAACGTGAGAAAGACGCATTCAATTTCCTTTGGATGTGGAGGGATAAATGTATTAAAGGTTGTTATGATTGAGTTCAAATAGGTAGGAGGATTGAGTATAAGTATGGAATTCTATCATTTTTGCACTATTATTGGAAAAGAGTATTTATTAAAGGGTCTAGCGCTACACGACTCCTTAGAAAAGCACGCAAAGAATTTTCACCTCTGGATATGCTGCTTGGATGATATTTCTTTACAATTCCTCAAAAGGATGAATTTAAAGAATGTAACCCTTATTCCATTAGAGAGTATCGAAGATGATCAGCTTCTTTCCGTAAAAAAGTCTCGAACACCACATGAGTATAGTTTTACTTTAAAATCCCCCCTTGTACTATATATCCTGAATAACTATAATTTTGTTAACTCCATAATGTATATTGACGGGGATTTATATTTCTACTCAGATCCAAAACCGATCCTTAATCAATGGGGAGATGGGTCCGTTTTTATATGCGAACAAAGACTTGCCAAAAATATTGAAGATTCAGGCACATACCAGGCAGGGTTAATAGGTTTTAAGAGAGATTCAAATGCTTTTCAATGCCTTGAATGGTGGAGAACGAAGTGTTTGGAATGGTGTTTTCATTGGCATGAAGAGGATCTGTGGACAGATCAAAAGTATTTGAATAAATGGCCTGAGCTGTTTTCAGGTGTTATAATTTCAAACGACTCAGGAATCAATGTAGGACCATGGAATGAAGGAAATTATGAAAGTACCCCTGATTTTAACGTTAGTAACGGTGAGGTATATATCAATAATCATAAACTGGTTGTTTATCATTTTAGCGGTTTTGTTATACTAAACGAGCTCGAGTTTGACTTATGTAATTATTGTTGGGTGAACGAAGATACTTTAAATCATGTTTACATTCCCTATATAAGAGCAATTCAAAAAGCAATCGGGAGGGTTAAGTCCATTGATGATACTTTCACCTATGGATTTGCCCTAAGGATGAGCAGAGAAAAAGCTATACATTACTATAAATACAGCAATAACTGAACCTCTCGGCATTATTTAAATACTGAGGTTCTTAGAACTGTGAACTTCGTTAACATTTTGGGGCTCACTTTCAAGTGGTGTGAACCCCCTAAGTTGGACTAAGAAATCCAACTTAGGGGGTTTTTAGTATGGTCAAGTTTTCAAGTGAATTTAGGGAAAAAGTTGTGTTTTAGAGGATCTGTCAGGGGGAGGAGGTTCAGAATTACTGGCAAAGAAATATGGCATAGGTAGTCATCAAACTATCCTTAATTGGGTGAATCGCTATAAGGAATATGGGGGAAATGCGTTTGATATTCGTAGTCCCAAGTATGTTTACGATGGTAACTTTACGATGGAATTATTAAAATGGATGAAGACTAACAGGGCATCATTAACCGAACGAGCTTTACATTTTGATATTTCCACATAAAATATGCAGATCATGATATTTCCTAAACTTGTACATAATTTATCCCAAACTTATTGGCTATAGCATCTACCATCTTTTTGGTGATTTTGTTTGCTTGATTGATTGCCAATGTTTCAACTAGGTCGCTTCCATCTTCAAACTTTGCTAGTTTTAGCCTATCTCTAAAGTTTTGGGTAAGGATCGGATCAGACAAATATTTAATCGTTAAAGAATTAAATAAATGTTTTGGTGCTAACACAAAATTTGGTGTTAGTTGTGATAAGTCTTTCCACAGGAGGGAAAGAAACGAATTTAAAGTAAGAACTCTTTTCCCTCTTGACTAAGAAAAAATTCAATGAAAGGCTCATTTACTTTTAATTGTTTCTCTATATCTGAAACGAACTCTATAATAAAGAATAACGCTATTTTTGCAAGTACTAATGTTAAGATATTCTTTTCTTCAGGTGTCAACCCTTCATATCCTTCTATAAACATTTTTGAATATGTTTGACTCATTTTATTGGGTGAAAGCATATAAATCCAATATATACAATAGGCTACATCATATATTCGTTTTCCTGGACGAACAAGATCAAAATCCAGAATGCAACTAACAGATCCATCCTCACTATAAATAAGGTTCCAAGGATGCCAGTCATCATGAATAATGGTTTCTTGTAAATTATTTTTATCTGCCTTTTTCCAAAGCTCGATGAGAGTAGAGTATAGGGATTTAATTTTAGATAATGAGGATTTGGATATAGATTCTTTATTTTGATCCAAACGATTTAATCTTTTTTTGAGGTTCTCTTCTGTAGGGCAGTTAGATTCATCTGGTAAGGGCCCCTGTTTATATGAGTTTAAAGCAGTATGGAACTTGTTAAGCATTCTTGCATTTGACTTAATATGTTCAGGATCAAATTTAAATCTGGAACCCTCTATAAAAGGATACACTTGGATCATTCTATTATGAATAAATGAGTAATAATCCCCGGATTCATTTTTAATTGAATTCACAACAGGTATAGAGGCATCCTTCAGACATAATAAGATTTCCTCGATAAATTTTATTCGTCCCTTTGGAGCAGAATGAGTTAAATATCGCAACACATATTTTCCTTTTTCTGTTTCAACTAAAATCGGTAAATTGGTCCCACCTTCAAGAACGCCAAGGATTCGCGTAAATTCCCCTAAATGATGTTGTCTGCATATCCATTGAATTTCTTCCATTGAAATGACATTACCATGCTTATCCCTTATTATATTTGATTGTTCGCTGGACACAATATCCCTCCTTTAATTTATTGATCCCAATTTTTCCAAGGAGATTTCTACGAATCCAAATCTCTTGTAAATATAGTTTATCATTTAAAGTATCCATGGGCTGCCAAAAACCAGTATGTTTAAATGCCATAAATTGACCATCCTTGGCAAGGTTCTTGAATGGCTCATTTTAAAAAAATTAAAGGTTACATCCGAATTATTTAAAAAATAGTTAGAAAAGTTCTCTTTAATAACATAACTCTTATAACCTAAACAGATAATGAATTCGTTAAGATTGACCTATTGGAAACTCTTTTTTCTAACATAACTTTGAACGAGTCCATCTGATTTAATGTATTCTCAGCTCCTTAAATTGTTTAGGCAATAACTATATATTTTACAAATTTTTACCACATGGTCCAAACGTGACGAACATTACTGCTACGTATAGGAAAAATATAATGATAATAAAAGTACCGTGGTCAAAATGTGACCAAAACCTTTTTTTCAATATTAATAAGATAGAAAAGGAGGTCCGATATGTGACGTGATATACAACCGAATGAAAGAGCATTCTCTTCCAAGGAAGCGGCAGAAGAAGTGGGGATTGCAACACCCACTGTTCGAAAGTATGGCCAAATCTTAGAGCGGAATGGATATGAGTTTTTCAAAGATGGCGACCTGCGTATCTTTGTTCAATCGGACATCGAAGCGCTTATAGCGTTACGCGATATGGACAAGCCCTTAGATGTTACGGCTAAAGACCTTGTGTATCAACAAAAGGAAAGAATAGAAGGATCCAATGAAACTGAAATTACGATATCCAATACATATGAAAATTTACCCCATGACCCCAATCAATTAAAAGAGGTCTTAAAGTTTCTCGTCAATGAACTCGCGGCCACACGTGAAATGAATGTCCAACTTACAAACGATATGACACAACTTAAAACAGCTGTTTTAAGGCTCCAGCAAGATCATCATGTAATAAGTTCTAGTATTGGAAATTCGGCGCAAAAAACTAATGCTGGCCTTTACAAAATGATTTTAGTAAACGTTTAGAAGAAGCGATACAAAAACCTAAAGAAAAATGGTGAGGACTCTTCTCCTTATTCCGAAAATAAGGTGCCTTTTTAAGGCTTTTTTGCCCTTTTTTTGTTTCGTATCGCTGGGCGATATAACGCAAATATATACCCAGAACCATAGAAAGGGGAAAAAGGTCGTTATGCTACATGATATACAGAGGAATAGAAGAGCATCCTCTCCTCCAAGGAAGGATCAAATTTGCATAAATCACCATTTAAACCCAGGCACCGAATCAAAAGTAGAAATTCCTTTGTTTCGACTATTCGGATTCAATATTTTTCAAACTTCAACAAATTCCCGGGAAATATCTACATATTCTGAGTAGATTTCGACAAAATTAAGCTCTCAACCAATTGGTAGTGTTTTTTATTTGTTTAAAAATGAAAACGGATGTAAGCTCAGCTCAAATCCTTTTTAGTCTACTAATTGATTTCTTACTGCATACTCATAGTTTTTTACTTCGTACGGGTAGACGGTATGCTGAGAAATGATTAATGTATCAATTTGAATAAACGATTATATTCCTCTTCCTCTCCCAACTTTTAAAGAAACTCACCTTAATTTTACAAAAAAGTAACATAAATATTGTTTGAATACTTTGTTAACAATTATGTTTTCATCAGCAAAATCCATCGGATAAAAATTGGCAACTTATAACGGTCAGAACTTTGCATTTCTTCTGAACCGCAGATAAAGAATAGTTCTAAGAGGTGAAAAGTAGTGACAGTAATTACGACCTTTAAAGAAAAAAAACGGGAAAAACAAATGAAATATGAGCGTTCCGTCCTTCGGGAGTTATCGATTAATACATTAAAAGAACGAGTCCAACAATACTTTGGCTCTACAAAAATTGCCTCCAGCCTAATAATGAATACAGGCATAGAAGAAGCATGCTATGACATTGCCCTTGAATCCTTTTTATTGGGGGCAAAATTCAGCAAGTTTGGTTATTATGGAGAAGACTTAGATGAGGTTCGCAAACGCTGCTATCGAGAAGAAAAACATTTAATTGATACCCTATATAATTTTTTCCTTTATTGGGGAAGCGGTGAAGAGGGCACCATGAGTGAATCACTTTATTACCTGTGTGAGCAATATATCCATATCTGGTGGAGAGAAGGTTATGAAAAGGGGCAAAGGCGCCACAAGCTCCGTCTCCACTAATGTCCATCATTTCTTCCTGTTCTAAATCCCCCCTTTGTCCCATATAGTTTAGTGAATAGGGACGAGCGGGAAGGAATGATCTGGGTGTCGAAACGAAGATTAAAAATCATAAGTTTTATTGTGGGGCTATTTGTCTTATTTTTCGTTTTACAATACGATTTTGCTGAAGATGATTCGTTAAATGCGTGGAATCTTCCATTGTCGGGAAAGATCATCTTACTTGACCCGGGCCATGGCGGTCCAGATGGCGGTGCTGGAACGGGTCAAACATTGGAAAAAGACATTGCCTTAAAGATTACAAAGAAGGTCAAGGATTACCTGCAAATGCAAGGTGCCCTTGTGATTATGACGAGAGAAACAGATACAGACTTAGCCGATTCGGATACAAGGGGTTACAGTAGAAGAAAAGTTGAAGATTTAAAAAATAGACTAAAAATGATTAATAACGGTGATAATGATTTCTTTGTCAGCATTCATTTAAATGCGATTCCTTCTGCCAGGTGGAGCGGGGCACAAACCTTTTATGCACCTTATTTTAAGGAAAATGCTAAGGCAGCAAAATTCGTTCAAGAAGAACTTCGGAAAAACTTAGAGAACACCACTCGTAGAGCCAAACCAATCAATAATGTGTATATATTAAAGAATGCAAAGAAGCCGGGTATTTTAGTTGAGGTGGGCTTTTTGTCCAATCCAGCCGAAAAGGAAAATTTAAAAAAGGATGCTTACCAGGAAAAAATTGCGATATCCATCTATCAAGGAATTACTCGTTATTACACGAATGAAAAAGAATTAGTTGAACCAGATTATTGAAGGCGGGATAACCCCTTCTATTTTTTTGCAAAAAGTTGGATTCAACCTATAAAGTACGTGTGATTCAATTAACTGTTTCCGAGCGTGGTTATGATATACTGAGAGATGGAAACGAATTCAAAATGTGAGGTGCTTTTTTATGTTAACAGAAGAAAGAGTCCATGAGGTTCTAGGCAGCCTCAAAGAACCATTTTTACATAAAACATTAGCTGAATTAAATGCTATTGTTGAAATAAAAGTAAAAGAAGAAAAAAATCATGTTAGTGTAAAGGTGGCCATCGCGAAGACAGGTACAGCTGAACAGCTCCAACTGCAAACACAAATTGTCAATTTGTTAAAAGAAGCAGGAGCGGCATCGGTTGGCATCCGTTTTAGTGAACTTCCTGAAGAAGTGTTAGCAGCAAACCGTCATGCACAACCAGAAAGTAATGATACCAACCTGCTTCAGTCAAATAATACCACTTTCATTGCGATCGCAAGTGGAAAAGGCGGAGTTGGTAAATCAACGGTTTCGGTTAACCTCGCCGTTGCACTAGCACGTCTAGGCAAAAAGGTTGGACTAATTGACGCGGATATCTATGGATTTAGTGTTCCAGATATGATGGGAATAACAGAAAGACCGGTTGTTAGAGGAGAAAAGATAATTCCTGTTGAACGGTTTGGAGTACAAGTCATTTCAATGGGCTTCTTTGTTGAGGATAATTCACCTATTATCTGGCGTGGGCCGATGTTAGGGAAAATGTTAAACAGCTTCTTTAATGAAGTAGAATGGGGCGACATTGAGTATCTACTTTTAGATTTACCACCTGGAACTGGAGATGTCGCATTAGACGTTCATACGATGCTCCCGGCTTGTAAAGAAGTTATTGTGACAACACCACATCCAACGGCCGCTTTTGTCGCAGCGCGTGCTGGGGCAATGGCTTTGAAAACTGACCATGAAGTTCTTGGTGTCATTGAAAACATGGCTTATTTTGAAAGCAAGCTGACCGGGGAAAAAGAATATGTATTCGGCCAAGGCGGTGGCGATAAATTAGCGGAAGAATTGAATACAGAAGTTCTTGGCCGTCTGCCGCTAAATCAGCCTGATTGGAACGATGAAGACTTTGCCCCGTCGGTTTATCAAGAAGACCATCAGATTGGAAAAATTTATTTAGACATCGCTGAAAAGGTAACTGGCTTGCTAAAAAGTAAATAAATGAAAATAGAAGCCTCTTCCGAATGTGGAGAAGGCTTCTATTTTTTGATAGGAATGTAACAAGGTCTAGCTTCAGCTGCCACCTTGGTCGCTTTTGCTGCCGCCCGATTGATCGCTGCTGCTCTTTCCTCCTGATGATTTGCTATTTGCTTCTTCAGCTGCCTTTAAGAGTAATTCTTGTATTTTTGCTTTAAATAAAGGACTATCGACCGTTTCCGTAATTACTTTCTGGAGATGCTCGCGGTATTCCTTGCTTTTTAGAGCATCTGCCAATTCTTTTTGTATTTCAGGCTCTTTAAAAACTTCAATCATCATTCCTCTATATTCTGGGTCATTCATTAATTCCTTTAGTAATTTTTTATTTTCAGATTTCAAATTTTTAGAAATGCTTTGTGCAAATTTGGGATCACTAAATGTTTCTTTCCAGTATTGTTTTGCTTTATCTGAGGTTAGTGTTTGCTGGATCGTGTCAGAGACGACCTTTTGGTCCATTACTAGCTTTTCCTTCATACTATCACTTGACATCACATCTTGGATTGCTTTCTTACCATCATCGGTTTTGAGAATATCAACAACCATTTTCTTCGTTTCTTCGTAATCAATTTGTCCTCCGCCGCTGACGTCATTGGAAGAACAACTTGTCAGGAACACCATGATGGGCAGGAGGAGCAACATGCTTTTTGCTTTCATTAATAAGCCCCTTTCACATAAAAATCCTTAAGCTTAGCATGTAGTAACTGCTGAAAGATTATTCGTAAGGAATCATAAAATATGGATTTTTCAAATTCGGCTTGGTACAATCATAATGTTATTTATTTTTCGTAGTATGGAGGTTTGTAGTGTGACGAGCCGTAATTGGGTAAAACTATTTTTAAACACATTATTAGTTGGCGGACTCACAACGGCTATTGTGGGCTTTATTGTTCGTTGGAATGAGTTTCAGCCCTATTTTACTGAATTTAAACTCATTGATATTTTATCAACCTTAATTTGGTTAATTGTCATGGGCTTTTTGTTTAGTGTCATCAGCCAAATGGGCTTTTTTGCATATTTAACGGTTCACCGTTTTGGTTTAGGAATCTTTAAATCTGTTTCACTTTGGAATGCTGTTCAAATTGTTCTGATTCTATTTGGTTTATTTGATTTAGTTTATTTACGATACGAAAATTTTGCTGGGCCAAAGGATGCGCTCCTGCCTTATTTTGGTCCAGCTATCATTCTTTTAGTCGTTGGTCTAATCGTTGCGTGGTACAAAACGAAACAGACAAATCAAGAGGCGTTTATTCCTGCCATGTTCTTTATGATCGTGGTTACATTAGTTGAGTGGGTTCCAGTTCTGCGTGTCAATGAAAAGAGCTGGCTTTACCTGATGATGTTGGCGTTGCTTGCGTGTAATGCCTATCAATTATTAATTCTTCATAAATTAAACCTCCAATCTGAACAGGAAAGACAAAAAAAGGCGAGTCAATCGCCAGGTAAATCAAAAAATAATAAACAAGCAAATATGAAAAAGACAAAAAAACCGTCCATTTAATATATTGGACGGTTTTTTAGCGTCTAACTATTTGATTTCTCTGGAACTTGCCTCTCCATTTGCAATTAATTCTGATACTGAAATAAGTTTTAACCCTTTTTGCTGAATATTCTTCAAAATCAACGGCAGTGCTTTTGCTGTTTGCTTTGCCGAGTCCGAAGCATGGAGCAGAATAATATCACCTTTTTCAGCCTTATTAACATTTTTAACAATGGTTGGTACGCCCGGATTATTCCAATCCTTTGAATCCACACTCCAATGGACAACCGTATATCCATATCTGTTGGCTATTTTCAAGGTTCTCTCATCAAAATGGCCAGTTGGAGCACGGAGTAATTTAATATTCTTTACATTTAACTTCCTGAAGGCCTCTTGTGCTTTTGAGATATCTTGGCCGATTTTTACATCTTCCAAATCCCGATAGTCTTTGTATTCGTAACCAAGAATGCCGATTTCATAACCATCCTTTACAATCCGACTGACAAGATCCGGATGTCTTTCAGCCCATGAACCTGCTAAGAAAAAAGTGGCTGCCTTCACGCCTTCCTTATTTAGCGTATCTAAAATCGGCTCTGCCTTTTCGTCACCCCAGCCAATATTGAAAGTAAGAGCAAGATCCTTTTCCCCTCTATAAACGGCTTTCGGACCATCTTTTGTTGAAAAGACAGGAATTTGTGCAAGATTCTCTATGTAGAGAAACCATGCAGTAAAAAATGCAGCAATTAAAATGAGTGAAATATTCTTCAAAGCCTTCCCGTTAAATACAAAAAAGAATTTCATCGTCCCCACCTCGTCCAATACTGTCCTTGTCTCAACCTATGACCGTATTTTTAAAAATATGATTAGAAAAATTTTATAATAAATTTTCAATAATTGGAAAAGACTACAATAAATAGATATTTCGCTGGAGGTTATTCAATGTTTGGACTTCTAATAAATGATAAGGAAGTAAAAGAAATGGAATACCTTATTAAAAGAGAAATGGATGAAATACTTTTTGATTTAAGAGATGATCGAATTGATCATATTGTAAAAAGAGCAATGGAAGAGAGATATAAGGTTTTATTTACACTTTTTAGACGGGTTGCGTCTCCACATGATTGTTTAAGGTATATGAGGAGGGGAAAAAAGGATAGGAAAAAGGGTTAATAAAAAACTTCATATTTTTTTGTGCAAAGTTCGTTGACAATTATTTAGTATCTTGGTATATTAATAAACGTCGCTGCTGACGTAAAAAACACTTGAAAAAAGTTGTTGACATTACGTTTTGCGGGTGATATATTAATAAAGTCGCCTTTGAGCGAATGGATAAATTGTTCTTTGAAAACTAAACAAACAAAATCGTGCAAACAAACAAAATTTTTAGTTTCAACTAAGAAACTAAGCCAACGTAACAAAATGAGCTAATCAACTTTCTTGGAGAGTTTGATCCTGGCTCAGGACGAACGCTGGCGGCGTGCCTAATACATGCAAGTCGAGCGAATCAATAGGAGCTTGCTCCTGTTGGTTAGCGGCGGACGGGTGAGTAACACGTGGGCAACCTGCCTGTAAGACTGGGATAACACCGGGAAACCGGTGCTAATACCGGATAATCCTTTTCCTCTCATGAGGAAAAGCTGAAAGTCGGTTTCGGCTGACGCTTACAGATGGGCCCGCGGCGCATTAGCTAGTTGGTGAGGTAACGGCTCACCAAGGCGACGATGCGTAGCCGACCTGAGAGGGTGATCGGCCACACTGGGACTGAGACACGGCCCAGACTCCTACGGGAGGCAGCAGTAGGGAATCTTCCACAATGGACGAAAGTCTGATGGAGCAACGCCGCGTGAGCGATGAAGGCCTTCGGGTCGTAAAGCTCTGTTGTTAGGGAAGAACAAGTACCGGAGTAACTGCCGGTACCTTGACGGTACCTAACCAGAAAGCCACGGCTAACTACGTGCCAGCAGCCGCGGTAATACGTAGGTGGCAAGCGTTGTCCGGAATTATTGGGCGTAAAGCGCGCGCAGGCGGTCCTTTAAGTCTGATGTGAAAGCCCACGGCTCAACCGTGGAGGGTCATTGGAAACTGGGGGACTTGAGTGCAGAAGAGGAAAGCGGAATTCCACGTGTAGCGGTGAAATGCGTAGAGATGTGGAGGAACACCAGTGGCGAAGGCGGCTTTCTGGTCTGTAACTGACGCTGAGGCGCGAAAGCGTGGGGAGCAAACAGGATTAGATACCCTGGTAGTCCACGCCGTAAACGATGAGTGCTAAGTGTTAGGGGGTTTCCGCCCCTTAGTGCTGCAGCTAACGCATTAAGCACTCCGCCTGGGGAGTACGGCCGCAAGGCTGAAACTCAAAGGAATTGACGGGGGCCCGCACAAGCGGTGGAGCATGTGGTTTAATTCGAAGCAACGCGAAGAACCTTACCAGGTCTTGACATCCTCTGACACTCCTAGAGATAGGAATTTCCCCTTCGGGGGACAGAGTGACAGGTGGTGCATGGTTGTCGTCAGCTCGTGTCGTGAGATGTTGGGTTAAGTCCCGCAACGAGCGCAACCCTTGATCTTAGTTGCCAGCATTCAGTTGGGCACTCTAAGGTGACTGCCGGTGACAAACCGGAGGAAGGTGGGGATGACGTCAAATCATCATGCCCCTTATGACCTGGGCTACACACGTGCTACAATGGATGGTACAAAGGGCTGCAAGACCGCGAGGTTTAGCCAATCCCATAAAACCATTCTCAGTTCGGATTGCAGGCTGCAACTCGCCTGCATGAAGCCGGAATCGCTAGTAATCGCGGATCAGCATGCCGCGGTGAATACGTTCCCGGGCCTTGTACACACCGCCCGTCACACCACGAGAGTTTGTAACACCCGAAGTCGGTGGGGTAACCGCAAGGAGCCAGCCGCCTAAGGTGGGACAGATGATTGGGGTGAAGTCGTAACAAGGTAGCCGTATCGGAAGGTGCGGCTGGATCACCTCCTTTCTAAGGATAAAGCTGGACCTGTGAGCCAGACAAAACAGTTTGTGACACGATCCTTGTTTGTTTAGTTTTGAGAGTACAATTCTCTCAAAGCTTTTTTTAATCGTTCTTTGAAAACTAGATAATCATAATGAAGAAGTCAATGTAAGAACCGAGTCAATGCCATTTTAGTTTTCTCTCTTATGTAAGTAAGAGAATAACCTTTTAGGTTAAGTTAGAAAGGGCGCACGGTGAATGCCTTGGCACTAGGAGCCGATGAAGGACGGGACTAACACCGATATGCTTCGGGGAGCTGTAAGTAAGCTTTGATCCGGAGATTTCCGAATGGGGGAACCCACTGTTCGTAATGGAACAGTATCTTTACCTGAATACATAGGGTATTGAAGGCATACCCGGGGAACTGAAACATCTAAGTACCCGGAGGAAGAGAAAGCAAACGCGATTCCCTGAGTAGCGGCGAGCGAAACGGGACATAGCCCAAACCAAGAGGCTTGCCTCTTGGGGTTGTAGGACACTCAACATGGAGTTACAAAGGAACGGGGTAGATGAAGCGATCTGGAAAGGTCCGTCATAGAAGGTAAAAACCCTGTAGTTGAAACTTCGTTCCCTCCTGAGTGGATCCTGAGTACGGCCGGACACGAGAAATCCGGTCGGAAGCAGGGAGGACCATCTCCCAAGGCTAAATACTCCCTAGTGACCGATAGTGAACCAGTACCGTGAGGGAAAGGTGAAAAGCACCCCGGAAGGGGAGTGAAATAGTTCCTGAAACCGTGTGCCTACAAGTAGTTAGAGCCCGTTAATGGGTGATAGCGTGCCTTTTGTAGAATGAACCGGCGAGTTACGATCCCATGCAAGGTTAAGTTGAAGAGACGGAGCCGCAGCGAAAGCGAGTCTGAATAGGGCGTATGAGTATGTGGTCGTAGACCCGAAACCAGGTGATCTACCCATGTCCAGGGTGAAGTCCAGGTAACACTGGATGGAGGCCCGAACCCACGCACGTTGAAAAGTGCGGGGATGAGGTGTGGGTAGCGGAGAAATTCCAATCGAACTTGGAGATAGCTGGTTCTCTCCGAAATAGCTTTAGGGCTAGCCTCACGTAGTAAGAGTCTTGGAGGTAGAGCACTGTTTGGACTAGGGGCCCTCATCGGGTTACCGAATTCAGACAAACTCCGAATGCCAAAGACTTATCCGTGGGAGTCAGACTGCGAGTGATAAGATCCGTAGTCAAAAGGGAAACAGCCCAGACCACCAGCTAAGGTCCCAAAGTATACGTTAAGTGGAAAAGGATGTGGAGTTGTTTAGACAACCAGGATGTTGGCTTAGAAGCAGCCACCATTTAAAGAGTGCGTAATAGCTCACTGGTCGAATGACTCTGCGCCGAAAATGTACCGGGGCTAAACGTATCACCGAAGCTGTGGATTGACATCTTAGATGTCAGTGGTAGGAGAGCGTTCTAAGGGCGTTGAAGCTAGACCGTAAGGACTGGTGGAGCGCTTAGAAGTGAGAATGCCGGTATGAGTAGCGAAAGATGAGTGAGAATCTCATCCACCGAATGCCTAAGGTTTCCTGAGGAAGGCTCGTCCGCTCAGGGTTAGTCGGGACCTAAGCCGAGGCCGAAAGGCGTAGGCGATGGACAACAGGTTGATATTCCTGTACCACCTCTTTATCGTTTGAGCAATGGGGGGACGCAGGAGGATAGGGTAAGCGCGCTGTTGGATATGCGCGTCTAAGCAGTTAGGCTGAGAAGTAGGCAAATCCGCTTCTCGCGAAGGCTGAGCTGTGATAGCGAGGGAAATTTAGTACCGAAGTTCCTGATTCCACACTGCCAAGAAAAGCCTCTAGCGAGATAAAAGGTGCCCGTACCGCAAACCGACACAGGTAGGCGAGGAGAGAATCCTAAGGTGAGCGAGAGAACTCTCGTTAAGGAACTCGGCAAAATGACCCCGTAACTTCGGGAGAAGGGGTGCTTTTTGAGGTGAATAGCCTCGAAGAGCCGCAGTGAATAGGCCCAGGCGACTGTTTAGCAAAAACACAGGTCTCTGCGAAGCCGCAAGGCGAAGTATAGGGGCTGACGCCTGCCCGGTGCTGGAAGGTTAAGAGGAGGGGTTAGCGCAAGCAAAGCTCTGAATCGAAGCCCCAGTAAACGGCGGCCGTAACTATAACGGTCCTAAGGTAGCGAAATTCCTTGTCGGGTAAGTTCCGACCCGCACGAAAGGCGTAACGATCTGGGCACTGTCTCAACGAGAGACTCGGTGAAATTATAGTACCTGTGAAGATGCAGGTTACCCGCGACAGGACGGAAAGACCCCGTGGAGCTTTACTGTAGCCTGATATTGAATTTTGGTACAGCTTGTACAGGATAGGTAGGAGCCTGAGAAGCCGGAGCGCTAGCTTCGGTGGAGGCGTCGGTGGGATACTACCCTGGCTGTATTGAAATTCTAACCCGCACCCCTGATCGGGGTGGGAGACAGTGTCAGGTGGGCAGTTTGACTGGGGCGGTCGCCTCCTAAAGAGTAACGGAGGCGCCCAAAGGTTCCCTCAGAATGGTTGGAAATCATTCGCAGAGTGTAAAGGCACAAGGGAGCTTGACTGCGAGACCTACAAGTCGAGCAGGGACGAAAGTCGGGCTTAGTGATCCGGTGGTTCCGCATGGAAGGGCCATCGCTCAACGGATAAAAGCTACCCCGGGGATAACAGGCTTATCTCCCCCAAGAGTCCACATCGACGGGGAGGTTTGGCACCTCGATGTCGGCTCATCGCATCCTGGGGCTGTAGTCGGTCCCAAGGGTTGGGCTGTTCGCCCATTAAAGCGGTACGCGAGCTGGGTTCAGAACGTCGTGAGACAGTTCGGTCCCTATCCGTCGTGGGCGCAGGAAATTTGAGAGGAGCTGTCCTTAGTACGAGAGGACCGGGATGGACGCACCGCTGGTGTACCAGTTGTTCTGCCAAGGGCATCGCTGGGTAGCTATGTGCGGACGGGATAAGTGCTGAAAGCATCTAAGCATGAAGCCCCCCTCAAGATGAGATTTCCCATAGCGCAAGCTAGTAAGAACCCTGAAAGATGATCAGGTTGATAGGTCAGAGGTGGAAGCGTGGTAACATGTGGAGCTAACTGATACTAATCGTTCGAGGACTTAACCAATTTATAAGGTATACACTCGATTTTACAACTTCTTCTGCATTATCTAGTTTTGAGGGAATGAAAAAAATTAATTTTCCTCTTGAAAAATTTCAAAAAGATATTATAATAAATAATGTCTTGAAAATAGTCTGGCAGTAATGGCGAGAAGGTCACACCCGTTCCCATACCGAACACGGAAGTTAAGCTTCTCAGCGCCGATGGTAGTTGGGACACGCGTCCCTGTGAGAGTAGGACGCTGCCAGGCTGAAATATTATTGTTCCGCAGTAGCTCAGTGGTAGAGCTATCGGCTGTTAACCGATCGGTCGTAGGTTCGAGTCCTACCTGCGGAGCCATTTTTATGTAAACTTATATATAGCTATGCTTCCATAGCTCAGTAGGTAGAGCACTTCCATGGTAAGGAAGAGGTCAGCGGTTCGAGCCCGCTTGGAAGCTTTCCTATTTTTTAATAGTATGGCCCCTTGGTCAAGCGGTTAAGACACCTCCCTTTCACGGAGGTAACACGGGTTCGAGTCCCGTAGGGGTCACCAAAGTTTTTTATGCACTAGCGTAAAATAACTTTCATTGCTGTGGAGGATTAGCTCAGCTGGGAGAGCATCTGCCTTACAAGCAGAGGGTCGGCGGTTCGAGCCCGTCATCCTCCACCATAATAAATTATGTTAACTACATGCCGGGGTAGCTCAATTGGTAGAGCAACTGACTTGTAATCAGTAGGTTGGGGGTTCAAGTCCTCTCGCCGGCACTGCTTTTTTAAATTTTAATATGGAGGGGTAGCGAAGTGGCTAAACGCGGCGGACTGTAAATCCGCTCCCTCCGGGTTCGGCGGTTCGAATCCGTCCCCCTCCACCATTAATATTTTTAAAAAAGTTGGACATACTAGATAATATTACATCTCTATTGGGCTATAGCCAAGCGGTAAGGCATCGCACTTTGACTGCGACATGCGTTGGTTCAAATCCAGCTAGCCCAGCCAGAGAGCCATTAGCTCAGTTGGTAGAGCATCTGACTTTTAATCAGAGGGTCGAAGGTTCGAGTCCTTCATGGCTCATATAGTAACAGCAAGGAACTTTGGAGAAATCTCCAAGGTTCTTTTTTATGAAAAAGAAACAAAGTGTCGTCAGTGGGAGATTGGCGGCAAAAATTTATGAAATAAGCATCAAAGTGTCGCCAATAAGGGCTATTGGCACCAAAAATTTATGAAAAAAGCAATAAAGTGTCGTCAATAAGGGCTATTGGCGGCAAAAATTCATGAAAAAGGCATTAAAGTATCGCCAATAAGGGCTATTGGCGACAAAAATTCATGAAATAACAATCAAACTATCGCCAATCATATCTGCGAAGTTTGAATTCGTTAGTCAAAATGGAACCGACGTTCATTTTGACTTATTTTACATCCCTGCCTTAAACCAACCAATGGTCTAAGGTTTTTTATCGTATATATATACATAATTTTGTCGAGTTGAGTCATCGGTATGAAAGCGGTTAAAATAGATACATAAAAGGGTAGGAGGAATTAATATGAGTAAGCTTTCAATTATTGGAATGCCGATGGATTTAGGTCAAATGCGACGAGGGGTAGATATGGGGCCAAGTGCCATCCGTTATGCTGGGATGGTTGAACGACTTAAGCCACTATTTGATGAAATACATGATCTAGGTGATATTCCAATTGGCAGACCTGAAGTTGTGGTGGATAAAGAATCTAATTTGCGGAATCTTGATTTAGTTGCTGAGAAAAGTGCTTTGTTAGCTGAAAAAGTAGATGCTGCTGTCGAGTCAGGTGCGTTTCCGCTTGTCCTTGGCGGGGATCATAGTATTGCTATTGGTACTTTAGCAGGTGTCTCTAAACATTATAAAAATCTTGGTGTCATTTGGTATGACGCACATGGCGATCTAAATACGGCTGAGACAAGCCCTTCTGGTAATATCCATGGAATGCCACTAGCCGTAAGTATCGGGTTAGGGCACAGCTTGTTAACCGAGATAGGTGGATATGGTCCTAAAGTTAAACCTGAAAATGTAGTCATTATTGGTGCAAGAGCGTTGGATGATGGAGAAAAAGATTTAATAAAGGAAATAGGAATCAAAGTTTACACAATGCATGAAATTGACCGGATGGGGATGGCCAAAGTAATGGAAGAAACCATCGCTTACCTGAAAGAAAAGACAGATGGTGTCCACCTTTCACTTGATTTAGATGGCCTAGACCCAAATGATGCTCCAGGCGTTGGAACACCAGTTATGGGTGGAATCAGCTACCGGGAAAGTCATCTTGCTATGGAGATGTTAGAAGAAGCAAAAATCATTACATCAGCAGAATTTGTAGAAGTAAATCCCATTTTAGATGAAAAAAATAAAACTGCTAAAGTGGCAGTTGAATTGATGGGATCATTATTCGGAGAAAAATTATTATAATAAATAAATAAATAAGTAAAGCTGCATTTCGTAAGAAAACGGGCCAACCTGTTCTTCTAGCGTGATGCAGCTTTTTTCTATTTTCTTCTTGTCAAAGAATTAAAACCGTGTCAATTTATCTCCTTCATAAAATCTTTAAACTAATTAGTAAGCCCTTTTAGTATATTTTTGTTAATATTAAAGGTATTGAGAAGTTTTTTCGTGTAAAACGAAACTTTTTTGCTAACGATTCGTATTATCGGATAGCAGCAATGGAGCTGAGGTAACGTAATGGATGCAATTGTAAAAAAGAGAATAAAACAAGTAATCAAAGGGGACCAAGATGCCTTTGGTGAAATCGTTGAAATATATAAAAACAGTATTTATCAACTTTGTTTTCGGATGCTTGGAAATCGTCATGAAGCTGAGGATATGGCACAGGAAGCTTTTATTCGTGCTTATGTGAATATCAAAACCTTTAATCAAGACTTGAAATTTTCAACTTGGCTTTTTCGGATAGCAACCAATCTGTGTATTGACCGAATGCGAAAAAAGAAACCGGATCATTATTTAGATGCAGAGGTTGCAGGGACAGAAGGATTAACAATGTATTCGCAGATCCCTTCGAACACACCGTTGCCAGAGTCAGAAGTAGAAAGCTTAGAGCTGCAGGATACGGTCCAGAAAGAGATATTAAAACTGCCCGATAAATATCGGACAGCCATCGTATTAAAATATATTGAAGAGTTGTCCTTAAATGAAATTAGCGAAATTCTTGATTTACCACTTGGAACGGTTAAAACAAGGATTCACCGTGGCCGGGAAGCGTTAAGACAACAATTAAGATATGTGTGATAAGAGGTGAAACTGTTAATGTGTCCAGAACAAATCATCGAACTAATGCATGAATACTTAGATGAAGAAATTACACCTGATCAAGAACGAATATTAAGAGAACACCTCCAAAACTGCAAAGAATGCGAGGCTATATTTAATGAGCTAAATAAGACGATCGCTTTTGTAAAGAGTGTGTCACATATGCAGGTACCTGATGGCTTTACAGCCAATGTGTTGTCTCGTTTACCAAAAGAGAAACGAAAGATTTGGATGCAGCGTTGGTTGAAAAACCATCCTTTGCTTGCAGCTGCCTCTTTATTTCTCATATTAATGATGGGAAGCGTATTTTCTACTTGGAATCAAGATCGAGAGTTTTCTGTATCGAAGCAAAAAAACTTAATAGTTAAAAATAATACGGTTATTGTACCTAAAGGTGAGACGGTCAAGGGCGATGTCATTGTTCGAAATGGGACATTAGAAATTGAAGGTGAAGTCCAAGGTGATGTGACAGTTATCAATGGTGAAAAATATTTGGCCTCTGCAGGACATGTAACAGGGCAGATTGAAGAGGTAAATGAAGTGTTCGATTGGATTTGGTATCATATTAAAAAGACCGCACAAGATGTGGTTCAAATATTGGAAGACCAACCAGAAACCAAATAAAAAAACAAATCACTCTGATCGGGTGATTTGTTTTTTTACCCAGATACATATAATAGGTACAAGTGGTATTTATGGTATAATAAATAGGTTGTAATTTATTTGTGTTAAAGAAAATTACGGAGGAAGAACAATGCCGTTTGCTGATTTCGAACTATGGAAGTATTTAGCTAGTATTGTTGATATTGTCCTCGTATGGTATGTCATTTACAAGCTGATCAATGTGATTAGAGGAACGAAGGCCGTTCAATTACTAAAAGGCATTCTCGTTATTCTTCTAGTCAGAGTTGTCAGTGAGTTTCTAGGCTTCCAAACATTAAGCTGGATGATGGAACAGGCGATAACATACGGGTTTCTTGCGATTATTATTATATTTCAGCCAGAACTTAGAAGAGCCCTCGAGCAATTAGGCAGGGGGAAGTTCTTTTCAAGAAGCAGTAATCTGGATGATGAAGATCCGGAAAAAACAGTTGAGGCAATTGTTAAGGCAACTGATTATATGGCAAAGCGTCGTATTGGGGCGTTAATCTCGATCGAGAGAGAAACGGGAATGGGCGATTACATAGAAACGGGGATCCAGCTAAATTCCAATATTTCTTCTGAATTGCTGATTAATATTTTTATCCCAAATACACCGCTCCATGATGGTGCAGTAATCATCCAAAAAAATAATGTTGCAGCCGCCGCATGCTATCTGCCGTTATCCGAAAGCCCGTTTATTTCTAAGGAGCTGGGAACCAGACATCGGGCTGCATTAGGAATAAGTGAAGTGACTGATAGTGTCACTGTCATCGTTTCTGAAGAGACAGGTCATATTTCCCTTACAAAGAACGGGGAGCTTCACCGAGCGATTAATACAGAGCAACTGAAAGAATTACTTACGAGTGAATTGTTCATTCATTTGAAAACAAAACAAGCTTCTTCAGCTCGTTGGAACTGGAGGGGGAAAAATAATGGATAAATTGATGGATAATCCTTGGTTTATTAAAATTCTTGCCTTGTTGTTAGCGGTACTTTTATATTCTTCTGTACCACATACAGGTAAAAAAATAACGGATGTGAATGTGCCAGGAGAGCAATCAACAGAAACCATTACCAATATTCCTGTAAAGGTTTATTATGATACGGAAAATCTAGTGGTGTCAGGAATTCCAGCCACGGTTGATATCACTTTAAAAGGACCTATAACGCACATTCAGTCTGCCAAAGCGTTGAAAAATTTTGAGGTTTACGTAGATTTATCAAAAGCCAAAATTGGGAAACAGAAAGTAAAATTAAAAGTAAGAGACCTGTCGGATAAATTGAGTGCGACTGTGAAACCAGCTAGTGTAACTGTATCTGTTCAGGAAAAAATCACAAAGGAATTTAAAGTTGAGGCAGAATTTAATGCGAGCCAAATAGAAGCGGGTTATTCTGCAGGACAACCCGTTGTCGAGCCAAATAAAGTGAAGATTACCGGTGCCAAAAGTGTCATCGATCGGATTACGTATGTAAAGGCTGCCCTTGAGGAAAAAGGTCAACTGAAAGAAACCATTTCAGAAGAGGCTCATGTCCAGGTTCTTGATAAAGATCTAAATAAGTTAAATGTAGTGGTGGATCCGGAAACGGTAGAAATCACGATACCAATAAAAAGCAACAGTAAGACTGTACCGATAAAAATTGTTAGAAATGGTACTGCCCCGGAAGGTGTGACGATTGAATCGATTGATATCGATGAAAAAGAGGCAACAATCACAGGGGATGAAGATGTTCTTAAAAATACGGATAATGTCCGTGTTGAGGTTGATCTCAGTAAAATTACCGATAACACCACCCTTACATTGCCTGTCATTATTTCTAATGGAATTACAAAGGTTACCCCGCAAATCGTAAAAGCAACCGTTGTGGTCAAAAAACAAGAAGAAAAAACAGTTTCGGATGTACCGTTAAACATTCAAGGATTATCCGAAGAATATAAGGCCACGGTTAACGATCCAGGAAATCAAATGATAAATATACTTATTAATGGTCCTTCTTCGGCAGTTAGCAGCATCAGGCCTGAGGATTTCAAAGTCTTTATTGATTTGTCTGGCCTTGTAGAAGGGGATCATATAGTGGACATTCACGTGGAAGGACCTTCGGCTGTAAAGTGGAAACCTACTAAATCATCAGCGAAAATTACGATCGAAAAAAATAATGCCTAATATCTAGCAATACACATGTTGAAGGAGAGATTTTTAAAATGGGAAAATATTTCGGGACCGACGGGGTACGTGGAATAGCAAATAGCGAATTAACACCTGAGTTGGCCTTTAAATTAGGCCGTTATGGCGGATATGTTTTAACAAAGGATAAAGATCGTCCCAAAGTACTCATCGGACGGGATACGCGTATATCTGGCCATATGTTAGAAGGAGCCCTTGTGGCTGGGTTATTATCCATTGGAGCCGAAGTTATGCGTTTAGGAGTTATATCTACTCCAGGTGTTTCATATTTAACCAAAGCTTTAGGTGCCCAAGCAGGAGTCATGATTTCTGCTTCTCATAATCCAGTGGCTGATAACGGCATTAAATTTTTTGGTCCCGATGGCTTTAAGCTTTCCGATGAGCAGGAATTAGAAATTGAGACGCTCATCGATTTACCAGAAGATCAACTGCCTCGACCAGTGGGTTCGGAACTTGGTCAAGTCATGGATTATTTCGAAGGCGGTCAAAAGTATCTCCAATATTTGAAAAATAGTGTGGATGAAGATTTTACAGGAATCCATATTGCCTTAGATTGTGCACACGGGGCAACGTCGTCTCTAGCGGCACACTTATTTGCCGATTTAGATGCGGATCTATCAACAATGGGCGCCTCTCCCAATGGCTTAAATATCAATGCAGGAGTGGGCTCAACTCATCCTGAAGCACTAGCAGCCTTAGTCAAAGAAAAAGGTGCCGATGTAGGTCTCTCCTTTGACGGTGATGGCGACCGTTTGATTGCGATTGATGAAAATGGAACAATTGTTGATGGGGACCAAATCATGTACATTTGCGGTAAATATATGAAAGAGCAAGGCCGCTTAAAGCATGGGACGATCGTGTCAACCGTTATGAGTAATCTCGGCTTCTATAAAGCACTTGAGGCACATGGGATCCATAGTGTACCGACAGCGGTAGGTGACCGTTATGTTGTCGAAGAAATGAAGAAAAATGGGTTTAATCTGGGCGGCGAACAATCAGGCCATATTATTTTCTTAGACTATAACACCACAGGTGACGGTTTATTATCAGGCCTGCAATTAGTCAATATTATGAAAGCAACTGGGAAGCCTCTTTCTGAGTTGGCTGGTGAAATGAAAAAATTCCCGCAAAAGCTTGTCAATGTGAGAGTAACCGATAAACATCATGTAACCGATAATGCAAAGGTAAAAGAGGTTATTGAGCAAGTTGAAGCTGAAATGGCAGGAAACGGAAGAATTCTTGTCCGACCATCAGGAACGGAACCGCTTGTTCGCGTCATGGCAGAGGCACCGACAGAAGAGCTTTGTGAATCTTATGTGAACAGGATTGTGGCAGTTGTCAAAGAAGAAATGGAATTAAAAGAATAAAGCAGAAAAATATATGCATAAGGGAACGATTCAAATCCCTTATGCATATTTTATTATGAATGAGTAATAAGTAATGAGAAAGATGAAAATCCCTGATTTTGGTTGACGGTGCCGCTCAATCATAGTAGTATTAATTTGCTTTGTTTTTTCAAAGCAGAATGAATGCATATTTTTAATGAAAGGTGGGTAGTAAGAGAATTGTTCTTTTAAAAGCGCCTGGACTAACCTAAAGTGGTGAGGTTAGTTGACGAGGAGGAGGAGTATCGAATGTTCGGCGGATACCTCCCGGTTGAGACGCACAACCGAAAATTTCTTCTTTAAAACACAGGGGCAACTCTGTGCACAAAGAGAAGAAAATGCGCATACTAGAAGTAATGTTTCAAAAGGGTATAGACAGATACCTGACCATAAAATTGATCAGGGGGCAAGTATTGCCTCCAAGCATTATTGCCCCCTGGATAGGGAGGAAACAGAAGAATGTGTGGAATTGTTGGATATATTGGGAATAGAGACTCGAAAGAGATTTTACTAAAAGGTTTAGAAAAACTCGAATATAGAGGCTATGATTCAGCTGGAATCGCTGTAAAGAATGAGAACGGAATTCATGTTTTTAAAGAAAAAGGTCGTATTGCTGATTTACGCAGTATTGTTGATGAGGATGTACATGCACATATCGGGATTGGACATACACGCTGGGCAACACATGGGGTGCCAAGTAAAGGGAATTCCCATCCGCACCAGAGTACATCTGACCGTTTTACGCTCGTTCATAACGGGGTCATTGAGAACTACGATCTTTTAAAACAGGAATATTTATCTGACGTAACGTTTGAAAGTGAAACGGATACAGAAGTTATTGTTCAAATGATTGAGTTATTTGTAAACGAAGGTTTGGAAGTATTAGAGGCTTTCCGTAAAACGTTGACTCTTTTGCATGGTTCTTATGCACTAGCGCTTTTAGATGCAGAAGATAATGAAACCATCTATGTGGCCAAAAATAAAAGCCCGCTTCTTGTTGGTTTAGGTAAAGGCTTCAATGTTGTGGCAAGTGATGCAATGGCGATGCTGCAAGTAACTGACCAGTACGTGGAATTAATGGACAAAGAAATTGTTATCGTAACAAAGGATAAAGTAACAATACAAAATCTGAACGGTGAAATTATCAGCCGTGAACCATATACAGCTGAACTTGATGCTAGTGATATTGAAAAAGGAACATATCCCCATTACATGCTGAAGGAAATTGATGAACAGCCGCTTGTGATGCGCCGTATTATCCAAACATATCAAAATGAGCAAGGTGAATTAACCATTGATCGTGAAATCATCGATGCTTTAAACGGAGCGGATCGTCTGTATATTATTGCAGCTGGTACTTCCTATCATGCAGGACTTGTCGGGAAGCAGTTCATTGAGAAAATGGCAAAAATCCCCGTCGAGGTTCATATCTCCAGTGAATTCGGTTATAACATGCCGCTTCTTTCTGAAAAGCCGTTATTTATCTTCATTTCACAAAGTGGAGAAACAGCTGACAGCCGTGCCGTTCTTGTTAATGTAAAAGAGATGGGTTACCCTACACTAACGATTACAAATGTTCCAGGCTCAACGCTTTCTCGTGAAGCGGACTATACGCTTTTATTACATGCAGGTCCTGAAATAGCTGTTGCTTCAACGAAGGCATATACAGCACAGTTAGCGGTATTAGTTATTTTAGCTGAAGTTGCTGCCAAAAGCCGCAGCTTAGAAATTGACTTTGATCTTGTAAAAGAGCTTGGTATTGTTGCGAACGCAATGGAAGTTCTCTGTGATTCAAAAGAGCTTATTGAGCATATCTCTATAGAATTTTTATCCATAACTCGCAATTGCTTCTTCATCGGCCGTGGGATTGACTTCTATGTTGGTTTAGAAGGTGCCTTGAAACTTAAAGAAATTTCCTATATTCAAGCAGAAGGATTTGCAGGCGGCGAATTAAAGCACGGTACGATTGCTTTAATTGAAGAGGGTACACCGGTTGTTGCTCTAGCTACTCAAGAAAGTGTAAACATGAACCTTCGCGGAAATGTGAAGGAAGTAGTTGCTCGTGGAGCTAACCCATGCATCATTTCGATGAAGGGGTTAGATCGTGACGAAGATAGCTTTGTGATTCCAGAAGTAAATGAATTATTAACACCGCTGATCTCTGTTATACCAATGCAGTTACTTTCATACTACGCTGCACTGCACCGCGACTGTGACGTCGACAAGCCACGTAACCTTGCGAAATCGGTGACTGTTGAGTAAATAAGAGTTTTAAATAAAAAACTATGTTGAATTACAACAAAGTTGGGTACCGGACAACTAAGTCGGGAACTAACTTTAAACTGTTTTTCAACAATGTGATCAACCAAGACCCAACCCAATTTTAGAGTTGGGTCTTTTTTTGTTAACCAGGATTCGTGAACTATTAAAAAGTAATGGATAATTATTGCATAATTTTGGTAGAGGATTGTGAAAGAATCTACTTAAACTACTGAGTCAGATTAGTTCAATAAAAATAAAAGGTTATTGACAAAAAAATTTAAAAGTATTATTATTATCTCATATTAAAGATATTTTAATTCGAGATTATTTAGGGAGGTGAAATTAATGGAGAGGAAATGCAATAATTTGCCCTTTTTGATATTAATGCAAGCATCTAAAGCAATTCATGATCGAATAAAGGAAGAAATGACAAAAAACAAGCTTGGTATTACGGAATTTTCTGTTTTGGAGGTACTTTATCAAAAAGGGAAACAAACAATTCAACAAATTGGAAATTGCATATTGGTCTCAAGTGGTTCGATGACCTATGTTATAGATAAACTAGAACAAAGAGGTTTATTAAGAAGAAATGCCTGTCCAGATGATCGCCGGGTGATACATGTGACATTAACTGATGATGGAAACGAATTGATGAACGACATCATGCCGAAATATCATAAGTTTGTTAATCAAATGTTTGACTCATTAGATTCTCATGAGGCAGAGACATTGGTGCGGCTTTTGAAAAAAGTAAAGAACAAAGTGTAACCTTTCATTTTTTTTAATACATTATCTCGAATTCGAGATAAATAATATTTAGGAGGAGGATTTAATATGATAAATATTGGTTTATTAATCATTCGTTTGGTAATTGGTTTACTATTTGTGGGTCACGGTGCTCAAAAATTGTTTGGTTGGTTTGGTGGTTATGGTTTAAAAGGTACAGGAGGGTGGTTTGAATCCATTGGCATGAAACCCGGAGTAACCATGGCCCTTTTGGCAGGATTAGCAGAACTTATTGGGGGAATCTTGTTTGCCTTAGGACTTTTAACCCCACTTGCAGGAATTATGATAGCAGGAACTATGGCAATGGCGATTGTGAAAGTTCATGCTCCTAACGGATTATGGGCAACAGCTAATGGATATGAATACAACTTAACTTTACTTGTAGTTGCTATTGGTATAGCTTTGGTCGGTCCCGGTCAATATGCTTTAGATTCACTTTTATTCTAAAATACACACCAGGATTTGCGAGAGATGAACCAATGGAAACAATGGGGGAAAAATTAGCACTTCCACCATTTTTGGAACCAAATCGAAAAGAGATCGAAGAAAAATTACGACCATTGATTTTAAATTAAATCTTGGAGGAATATATAATGAACCATCTAAAAGGAATACACCATGTAACTGCTATAACAAGCAGTGCAGAAAAGAACTATGAATTTTTTACTTATGTTTTAGGTATGCGTTTAGTTAAAAAAACGGTAAATCAAGATGATATTCAAACCTATCATCTATTCTTTGCAGATGATAAAGGCAGCGCAGGCACAGACATGACTTTCTTTGATTTCCCCGGCATTCCTAAAGGCCTACATGGGACAAACGAGATTTCAAAGACATCGTTCCGTGTACCGAGTGATGAATCATTAGACTATTGGGTAAAACGTTTTGATCGTTTAGAAGTCAAACATACTGGAATCAAAGAGCAATTTGGCAAGAAAACCCTCTCTTTCATTGATTTTGATGATCAGCAATATCAATTGATTTCAGATGAATTCAATAAAGGGGTGGAATCTGGAACACCATGGCAAAAAGGTCCAATTCCACTGGAATATGCAATTACTGGTTTAGGACCCATTTTTGTTCGCATTGCGAACTTTGATTACTTTAAAGAAATGATGGAAAAAGTCCTATTATTTGAAGAGACAGATAAAGAAGGGGCATTCCATTTATTTGAAGTGGGGGAAGGCGGGAATGGTGCATCGGTCATTGTAGAATATAATGCCATTCTTCCTGAAGCCCGGCAAGGTTTTGGCACGGTTCACCATGCGGCATTACGTGTAGAGAATCGCTCTGTTTTAGAAGAATGGATTGAACGGTTGAATAGTTTCGGATTCCATACATCCGGTTATGTAAATCGTCACTTTTTTGAGTCATTATACGCAAGAGTTGCACCGCAAGTTTTATTTGAGTTCGCTACAGATGGTCCTGGTTTTATGGGAGATGAACCTTATGAAACGCTTGGGGAAAAATTATCTTTACCTCCATTCTTAGAGCCTAAACGTGCAGAAATAGAAGAATTAGTACGCCCAATTGATACAGTGAGAAGTACAAAGGAATTCATCAAAGAATAAAAGGAAAATGGACAGATATTAAAGAAGTGAATGCGGGTTTGGCCGTTCCATAGTACTCAATTTAGTTGTCATCCAACAACTAAAGCTAAAGACTCGGTCCAGTGTTTTGGGATCAGGTCTTTTTCCCCTTATTTAAATTCTTTTAGAGATTATCAATGATTTTTTATTGACAATTTCATTAATATATGGTAAAATATTTATTTATTGACATAAAATACATATCATCATACAATAAACTCCTAGCAGAATTTTGCGAGGAGTTTTTTTATTTTTATAAAAAAGGGGGAGCTTGTTTGGAGTCTAAAAAGGAAAGTTTAACCGCAATAGTTAGTTGCTTTGCGAGGGGATATCATGCATCGAACAGCAGAGAGCCGATTTTTAATGACTTTATTGCCAAATCTCTTTTAATGGATGAAGAAAAACAGCTAATCGCCGCCAATTGGGCAAACGCTATTGCCTTCTTTGATCAAGAAAAAAGCGAAACATTGGAAACGTTTGATGATAAACTGCACTGGGTGATGAGCAACCAGACCATTCCACAATTAGTCAGTCGGGCAAGGTATACAGAAGATCGACTCAAGGCAGCAATCCAGCGTGGTTTTAAACAATATGTCATCCTCGGTGCAGGTTTCGATACCTTTGCTTTAAGGCAAGATAGGCTGCCGGAAGATTTTGTTATTTACGAAGTCGATCACCCTGCAACTCAAGCTTTTAAAATAAATCGGCTAGAGGAATTAGGCATTGAAATCCCCGAAAATGTAAGGTTTGTTCCGGTAGATTTTAAAAATGACTCCCTTCATGATGGATTGAAGAAAAGCGGTTATGATGAACAAAAATATACTTATTTTAGCCTGTTGGGCGTTGTTATGTATCTAGATAAAAAGGATTTCTATCAACTTCTATCTTCTGTTTCGGAAATGTCTGTAAACGGAAGCTCATTCATCTTTGATTACCTCGATGATACTGCTTTTGATGACAGTATTGCCTCTAAGAAGCTAACCCAAATGCGACAAATTACTGCACATACAGGTGAACCAATGGTTACGGGCTTTGACCCATTTGAACTCGATAGGGAGCTGCAGGATTGTAATATGTTACTCTATGAAAATCTTTCTCCTGCTAATATCGAGGATATGTATTTTAAGGGAAGAGAAGATGGATTACACGCCTTCGACCATTTTCATTTTGCGCATTTAGTTGTTCATAAATAACAGGAATCTTTAGACACCGTTCATTTGTTATGAACGGTGTCTTTTTACTTTGGCTCATATGTTATTCATTTCTTAAAGGGAGAACAATTTTCACAGTGGTACCTTTATTAGTTTCACTTCCATACTCAATTGCCCCGTTCAATTCCCGGATGATTTTGTTGGTAACCATGCTCCCTAATCCGGTCCCTTTCGTTTTTGTGGTATAAAAGGGCAATCCAATCTGCTTTAACTGTTCTGGTGTCATCCCGCTTCCGTTGTCTTTGATACGGATTTCAACAGTATTTTTGAAGTGGTTAGCATGTAACTCAATCTTAATTCTTCCCCGATTGGATATCGATTCTATCCCATTTTTGATCACATTCATGATCGCTTGCTTTAAATGGGCCTCATCTCCATTTACATAAAATGGTTCAATATTTTCATAGTCGATGATGACATTTGAATAGGAGGCAAGAGGCCTCATTAATTGAACGCAGTCACTCATCACATCATTGATGGGGATAATTGCCAACTGAAAAGGTTCAGGCTTGGCAACTTTCAAATAGTTTGTAATTATACTGTTGGTCCGATCTAGTTCTTCCATAATTAGAGGCGAAAATTTTTTTAATTGCTCATCGTTCGTATCTCTACTTATAAATTGGATAAATCCTCTAATGGTTGCGAGAGGGTTTCTAATTTCATGCGCAATCGAGGCGGTAAGTTGGCCCACCATCGTCAATTTATCAACATAAACCATTTCCTCAAATTGCTTATTAATTTTTATCAAGTTTTCAATCACAAAGATCAGGGCCATAACCGTAATATATAAGGCAATAAAGTAAATCAAATAAAAAGATAGACTTAAAAAATTGATTCTAAAATATAGAATCGTAATATAAATAATAAGATAGCAAACAACGACCATTGTTCCTGCCACAAGCTTAGAAGGTGATTTATGAAAAAATCTCCGGAAAGCAAGGGCACATAAGAAGGCGACAATGGATACCAAAATGCCAATCGCTAGGAATTTTCCACCGATAAAATAGCGGACAAGGCATGCACTTACTAAAACGATGCCCCCGGGTAACCAACCCCCATACAGAGTGAGGATCAGAATGGAGCACATCCTTAAATCAAAATGGGTTGCCCCCAAGGTTTCAATCGGATAAAACATACAAAAAAGCGTTCCTAAGGAACCAATCAAACCATAAATCACTTTTTGTTTTAAAGCATTAGGAACTTTCGTTTGAAAGGGAAAAAATAAGTTGGCATTAAATGTAAAAGATAATAAGATCGTGATGTTAACTAACAGTGGTTTGATTAGAGTAATCAATAAACTTCCTCCAAAATCATAAATGATATGCTTCCACATTTATCCTTCCCTACGGACCGATAAACTTTCCGCACAAAAACATCTACTATGAATAATACCTCAAATCTGTAAGGCATGTAACCCACTTAACCGATAATGAAGTGCTCGTACAAAAAAAGCCCCTCTCTCTGTAAAAAAGTAGAAAGAAGAGCTTTTATATTATAATCATCTAGTTTACCTGAGTAAATGAAGACTTATTAATATGCAGTGAAACTAATAGTTCTGCTAGCTTTTTGTGTTTACTATTCAATTTTGAAGGAGTGCTATCAAAATTTTTCATAAAACTATTAAGTTGTGTTGGGTAAATAATAGGTTTGTTTTTAGGTGCTTGATATAGAGTAAATTCGGGATTGATAAAAACCACCCGTGTTTCAGTGGGAAAGTTGAAACCGTTTTTTTGGAGCAATTGGTGGAGGAGGGATTCACATCGTTTTAGTTGGTCCAGTGGATTGAGAATTTCAGTACCAGACTTCGGGTAGAAATTGTCTGCTTCATAATAATAATTGCCCTTATAATTTTTTACTTCAAAAACGTGAAGAGAGTCCTTGATTATCAATGTATCTATTTGGAACGTGGTATTGTTAACCTTAAGCAACAAATCATTCAGTATTAAACAATCATACTGGAGTTTTTCGGATAACAAGTCAAACATCACTTCCCCTTCAAACCCCTTTTTAAGGATTAAAAAGTACTTCTTGTCATTCTCGGGTAAATTCATACGTGTGTTTAAGTAAGACAGAATCTTTAATTCATCTGATTTGGTGCGGGATTTAAATAGCATCTGCCACTTCCTTTCTAACTTTATAGATTCCCAAGTTCATTTTATAAAATTTATAGGTCTAAATGAGTGTATATTTTGTTAACATTATAAAGAATAGTTATTTTATTATTCAGAAAATTATTGACAACAATAAAGAAAAAATGTTATTATTTTCCTCTGTGACTCAGAATAGATTTGGAGGGGATAACGGTTGATTCATCTACAAGGGATAAGCAAATCTTTTAAGGTGGCCCAGCGCCAGACTGGCTTACGACAGGCAGCGAAGTCCCTTTTTTATCGAGAACATACGGTCGTTGACGCGCTGAAGGATCTCTCTTTTTCGATTAATCCAGGAGAAATTGTCGGTTATATAGGCCCGAATGGGGCGGGGAAATCGACGACGATAAAAATAATGAGCGGGATCCTGGTGCCTGACACCGGGAATTGCACGATCATGGGTTACACACCGTGGAAAGACCGGGTGCATTATGTCCAAAATATTGGAGTTGTTTTCGGTCAGCGCTCACAGCTATGGTGGGATGTTCCTGTAATCGATTCCTTCGAACTTTTAAAAGACATCTACAAGGCTCCCCAGCAAGAATATCAAACTACGATTAATCTACTCATTGAAACGCTAGAACTGCAAAACATTATCAATTCACCCGTCCGACAATTAAGCTTAGGGCAGCGGATGCGCTGTGAAATAGCAGCTTCTCTCCTACATAATCCGAAAATCCTATTTTTAGACGAACCAACCATCGGCCTTGATGCTGCTTCTAAAATAGCTGTCCGCCAATTCATCAAAACAATCAACAAAGAAAAGGGTGTCACCGTCATCCTGACCACGCACGATATGAATGATATCGAAGCGTTGGCTGACAGGATTCTATTAATTGGAAAAGGCAGCTTATTGTACGACGGCGGTTTAGAGGAATTAAGAAGAAAATTTGGTTCCCGAAAAACGATGACCGCTGATTTCCGCAAAAATGAAAATCCAATTGAGATCGCACATGCAACCATGGTTTCGAGATCGCCTGAACGGGTCATCCTCAGCATTGATACGGAGCAGGTTAACACTTCGGAAATCATTACTCAGCTGTCCGATAAGCTTGAGTTGATTGATATTTCGATTGAATCCCAACCGATTGAGGAAATGATTCTCCAGCTTTATAAGGAGTACAAAATATGAGGGTGTATCTATCTGTTTTGAAGCTGCGGTTAAACATTGGAATGCAGTATCGGACTGCTGCATTGGCAGGGGTAGTTACTCAATTTTTCTGGGGTTTTATAACGATTATGGTATTTGAAGCATTTTACGAATTTGCAATGAAAACTCCTCCTATTTCCTTAAAAGAATTAATCACCTACATCTGGCTGCAACAGGCCTTTCTTGTGTTCGTTACCATCTGGTTTCGCGATAACGAGCTATTTGATCTGATAACAAGTGGCAATATTGCTTACGAACTATGCCGACCATGTGAGCTCTATGGTTATTGGTATGCCAAGCTGTTGGCGCAGCGGCTATCCAGTGCCCTCTTGCGCTGCTTTCCCATTCTAATTGTTTCATTCTTCTTGCCAAGGCCGTACAACATGACTCTTCCACCCAGCCCAACAGCCTTTTTATTATTCTTAAGCGCCTTACTGTTAGGCCTGCTTCTCTTAGTAGCGATCTCGATGTTCTTATATATATCCGTATTTGTGACCTTGTCCCCGATGGGATCGCTATTAATATTTGGTGTCCTCGGCGAATTTTTTGCTGGATTAATCATTCCTGTACCGCTTATGCCGGACTGGCTTCAAAAAATAGCTAATGTTCTGCCGTTTCGCTGGACGGCAGATTTCCCGTTCAGGGTTTACTCAGGACATATCCCACTGCATGACGCCATCATCGGTATCATTATCCAATTGATTTATCTTGCGGGTCTTGTCTTGCTAGGGAGGACGGCACTAAATGGAGTATTGAAGAAGGCTGTTGTCCAAGGAGGTTAACCAAAAATGAGAATATATTTTAAATACTTATTGATTCTCTTTAAATCACAAATGCAATACCGGACATCGTTTTGGCTATTAACGCTGGGCCAATTTTTTATTCCTTTTTCGATCTTTGCAGGTCTTTACTTTCTATTCGAACGGTTTGGCCAAATAAAAGGATGGCAATTCTTTGAAGTAGCACTTTGCTTCGGCATCATTCATATGGCGTTTGCGCTGAGTGAATGCTTTGCCCGCGGTTTTGATGCTTTTTCCAGCTTGGTTCGGAATGGTGAATTTGATCGATTACTCGTTCGCCCTCGCAGTACGTTTATTCAAGTACTCGGGTCCAAATTCGAGTTTACGAGATTTGGCCGGCTCCTTCAAAGTGCAATTGTTTTAGTCTGGGCACTGACCAATCTCAACATTGAATGGAGTGTAGTAAAAGCAGCCACCCTCTTGTTGATGATCGCTAGCGGTGTGCTTATTTTTACAGGCATCTACATCTTGGCGGCCACCCTGTGTTTTTGGACGATTGAAGGTCTTGAGGTGGTTAATATATTTACCGATGGCGGGAGAGAAATGGCGCAATACCCATTAAATATTTATCAAAAGTGGGTAGCCCGTTTTTTTACCTTTGTGATCCCGTTTGGAACCGTGAATTACTTGCCGCTTCTTTATATTCTTGGAAAGAACAGTGGGAACGACCTCCTATATATGCTGATCCCGGCAGCTGGCAGCTTGTTTATCCTCCCGTGTCTCCTTGTCTGGCAGTTTGGTGTAAAACATTATCGCTCCACAGGTTCCTAAATCAAAAGCCGAGTTCTTATCTAATCCGGAACTCGGCTTTACTTTTAACCTATTTGGAAACGAAACCTATCTTATGGTATATTTAAGTAAATGACTGGAAAACTGAAATGGTCAGTAGGGGTGTGGACATGGCAACAGATAGAAGAAAGATGATTGTAGAAGCGGCAACAAAGTCTTTTTCATTATTTGGCTATAAAGCAACAACAATGGATCAAGTCGCAAAGCTGGCCAATGTTGGCAAAGGGACGATTTATACTTTTTTTAAAAATAAAGAAGAATTATTCGAAGAGATTATTTCCACTTTGGTCAAAGAAATGATTGCTGAGGCAGAATCCGTCATCAAACCAGAGTTACCCTTCACAGAAAACGTGCATCGGGCACTTTATCGTTTATTAGAGTTTCGCGCTCAGCACCAACTGATGATTAAACTGGTCCAAGAGGAAGCGGAAATGGGGACTCTAGCGGTTTCGGAAATGCTGCAGCACGTTGAGGATGAAATCATTGCCTATTTGAAGCAGAAGATTGACACGGCTATCACGAAAGGGGCAATCCCACCGAACGACACCGAAATTACCAGCTTTCTTCTTTTAAAAATGTATATTGCCTTAGTTTCAGACTGGGAAAGAAATCATCAGCCGCTGAGCTCGGAACAAATCGCGGAAATCATGAAAGTATTTTTAGTAAAAGGCTTGTCCACATAGAAAAAGACTTGTGTGTACCTCAATACAAGTCTTTTAACTAATCGGTGCGTCACTAGGTGGCGCTACCGATTTCTTATTTTAAAAGATAAATATTTTTTGAAGCAGTGGCAATTTTCGGCAACTTCTTATTACGGCTTCCAGTGAGTTCTTCCATTAAACTTAAAAATGTTCCAAAAAGGTAATTGACGACGGAACCGGCAAGTATTCCAAATCCTAGTGCAGTTAAGAAATAAGTCGTATTGTAACCGTTTACAAATTGACCTAACAAAATAAGAATGAGCCCTAGAACGCTTCCAAAGATTGCTGTTTTCTTAAATGTAAATATACTCTTTAAGTGTTTTTCCTGCATCACTATCAACTCCTTGTAAGAATATTCTATCAATTGTCACAAAATTGTCAAACTTTTTTTAAAAAAATTACTTTTTTAAACTTGGCTGTTGATTTCCGCTCCAATCAACTTGGCTATAAAATTAACAATGCCCTGTAACACAGCCTAAAAATTAAAGGAGACCTAACAAATTAGGCCCCGCGCATTACTTTTTCTTTGCTAAGTTTTCTTGTGCCATTTTGACCAACTCGCGGACCATGCTGCCGCCCAGCCTGCCGCCTACCTTTCCGGCTTGCTCAGATGTAAGCTGTCCGTTATATCCCTTGTTCAATGGAACACCCACTTCTTCTGCTGCTTCAAATTTTGCATCCTCAGGGTTCCCGGTATTCGCGACCTTTGCTTTCAACGCATCCAGGCCATTGCGCGCCTCGGGGACAAGGATTTTATTTCTTCTTCTCGCCATAAAAATCCCTCCTTTAGTTGTAGGATTACCTGAATGTAAAAAATAATCAACAATCACTGGAAAAATCCATTTTAATCCAGTATAATACGAGTAATAAATTTGGATAAAATCAATGATAAAGAGAGTAGTTATCTATGATGTACCAGCGATTCAGGGGTGGTGGGAGCCTGAAACAGAACAGATAATGAAGCGCACTTTTGAGATGTGTACCTGAACTTGAGTAGGGTATGCCGGAGGATCCTCCGTTACAAAGGAAAGCTGGTTCTTTTGAACAATTAGAGTGGTACCGCGGGATTATGAACTCTCGTCTCTTTTAATAGAGACGGGAGTTTTTTGTTTTTTTTTAGAGATAAAAGGAGGTATTAAAGATGAATTTTAAGCAGGAGCTTGCTGCCATTTTACATGATTTACTGGACCAAGAGATTTCACAAACAAATCTGGAACTGATGATTGAAAAACCTAAGAATCAGGAGCTCGGTGATTTAGCCTTTCCTTGTTTTACACTAGCGAAGCTAAAGAGAAAATCCCCCAATCTAATTGCTGAGGAGTTAAGTAAGAAGATTAACTCTCCCATTTTTGAAAAAGTAGAAGTGGTTGGAGCCTATCTTAATTTCTTCCTAAACAAAAAGACGGCTTCTGAAAAAGTAGTGAATGAAATCATCTCGCAAAAAGGGAAGTATGGTGCGCTTACGTTTGGGAATGGCGGTGCTGTCACCATGGACATGTCCTCCCCTAATATTGCTAAACCCTTTTCAATGGGGCATTTGCGCTCAACGGTGATTGGCAACTCGCTCGCATTAATTGTCGAGAAATGTGGTTACAAGCCGATTAAAATCAATCATCTCGGTGACTGGGGGACACAGTTCGGGAAGCTGATCACTGCCTATCAATTATGGGGAGATGCCGAAAAGGTCAAGCAGAATCCGATTAAAGAGCTATTAACCCTGTATATAAAATTTCACAAAGAAGCGGAGACGAATCCAAGCCTTGAAGACCAAGGGCGCAGCTGGTTTAAAAGGCTAGAAGAAGGAGACGAACAAGCATTAAAACTCTGGAAATGGTTTCGTGATGAGTCATTAAAAGAGTTTTCGCGAATATACCAGTTAATGAATGTTGAATTTGACTCTTTTGCCGGCGAAGCCTTTTATAATGACAAAATGGACCGTGTCGTCAAGCTTCTTGAAGAAAAACAGCTATTGGTCGAATCCGAGCAGGCACAGGTGGTCGAGCTCACCGAAGTACAGCTGCCGCCATGCCTGATCAAAAAATCTGATGGGGCAACGCTGTATGCGACCCGAGATTTAGCGGCGGCTCTTTATCGCCAGGAGGAATACCAATTTGTCCAATCCCTATATGTGGTTGGCCATGAACAAAGCCTCCACTTCAAACAGTTAATGGCTGTGTTAGCAAAGATGGGCTACGATTGGTCAAAACAAATGCATCATATTCCATTCGGATTGATGCTAAAAGATGGAAAGAAAATGTCCACGCGCAAAGGCAAGGTTGTCTTATTAGAGGAAGTTTTAAATGAATCGATTGCGATGGCTAGGCATAATATTGAAGAGAAGAATCCTAACCTTCAAAACAAAGATAATGTGGCCAAACAAGTAGGCGTTGGAGCGGTAATTTTTCATGACTTAAAGAACAATCGAATGAACGATATTGAATTTTCGTTAGAGGAAATGCTTCGTTTTGAAGGAGAAACAGGCCCTTATGTGCAATATACTTATGCAAGGGCATGTTCTATTTTACGAAAGGCGAATGTAAATGCGGAGTTGGGTGCCGTATCCTACGAAAATACTTGGGAGAAGGAGTGGAAGGTAACCCGCCTCTTAATGGAATTTTCACCAGCCATTAAAAGAGCCTGCATCAACTTCGACCCATCCCAGGTGGCTAAATATATTATTGACTTAGCACAAGCCTTCAATAAATATTATGCAGAGGTAAAAATCCTTGAAGACACTCCAGAACAGCAGGCACGGTTAGCGCTTGTCTATGCAGTAACGGAAGTTTTGAAAGAAGGATTACGTTTATTAGGATTAGAAGCTCCGGTTGAAATGTAGTTTCCAGACAAGGCAAAAATCAATTAAACTATAGCTATGTAATCGAATGGGAGGGAAAACAAAATGAGTGAATTAATATTTAAGCATTATGAGTTAGCAAGGGATAGGTTTGTTAAAAGTGTTGATGCACTAGAAGATGGGATTGCTGATGTTCAGCCGGAAGGGTTTAACAATACTATCCACTGGCATGTTGGCCATGTCTTAACTGTTGCCGAGCAATTTATGTTTGGCTTCCCGAAAAAATCAACCCAGCTGCCAGCAAACTATATGGAGCTATTTGCCTCGAGGACTAGTCCTGCTGCTTGGCAGGGAGATGTTCCTTCGGTACAGGAATTAATTGTGCAGCTGCAAGAACAAGTGTCAAGGATTAAAGAAATTCCAGCGGAGAGTTTTAACCAAAGGCTAAAAACACTATTCCTTGGTCAGGAAACGTTTGGTGAACTAACAAATTTTGCGATTTTCCATGAGAGTATTCATTTAGGCCAAATACAGGCAATGAAACGTGTCATTAATGGAGGTAAAATAGTTTTTTGAAAAAAGCTACTGTAAAAGCATGGAGACTTAATAATGTCTCCATGCTTTTTTGTTAGTGGTAATTGTAAATTTTATATGTTCTTAAATAATAATTTTCTTCATAATCGTGCTATTTAGGATAAGACTAAGTAATAATACTATTTTTAATGGATAGTTACATGAAATATTTGGTACTTCGTCAAAAGAAAACACTTCATATTAACTACTGTCTTGTGTTAAAATCAATCGGTAATTCTACTTCTAATGTGGTGGGTGAGTCAGGTGCTCTCTTCTTTTAAGAGATTCTTAATCGGCCGGCCGTTAAAATCAACGGCACTAGGCGAACAAAAATTAAACATTTTCAAGGCTTTAGCCATTCTTTCTTCCGATGCCTTATCATCTGTAGCATACGGGACTGAACAAATCCTAATCGTGTTAGCAACCGTAAGCGTAATCGCCTATTGGTATTCTGTTCCGATTGCAGTTGGTGTATTATTTCTATTAGCGGCTCTAATCCTTTCCTATCGACAAATTATCTATTCCTATCCTCATGGCGGTGGGGCCTATATTGTTTCGAAAGAGAACATCGGTGAGAAAGCAGGATTAATTGCCGGGGGATCCCTTTTAGTCGATTACATATTAACGGTGGCAGTAAGTGTTTCTGCTGGTACGGATGCGATTACGTCAGCTTTTCCAGCCTTACATGCGCATACCGTTGGGATTGCGTGTGTTCTGGTAGTTCTGATTACAATTCTCAATCTTCGCGGTTTAACAGAATCAGCGTCAATCTTAGCTTATCCGGTCTATTTGTTTGTTGTTGCCCTGTTCATTTTAATTGGTGTGGGTCTCTTTAAAATCATGACTGGCGATGTATCACCGACTGTCCAGCATGCACCAATTGGAGCGCCTGTTCAAGGGATTACGCTTTTCTTGCTGTTACGCGCCTTTGCGTCGGGATGCTCGGCATTAACTGGGGTAGAAGCAATTTCAAATGCGATCCCAAGTTTTAAAGATCCAGCACCAAAGAATGCGGCCAAAACATTAATATTAATGGGTACGCTTCTTGCCTTGTTATTTACGGGGATTACTTTCCTAGCTTATTATTACGGTATATCGCCAAAGCATGACGAAACGGTCGTCTCGCAAATTGCCAAAGAAACCTTCGGGCGTAATTATCTTTACTTTTTTGTCCAAGGAACGACCGCCCTCATTTTAGTTCTGGCAGCTAATACCGGATATTCTGCTTTTCCTTTATTAGCGTATGCACTTGCCAAGGATAAGTATATGCCAAGAATGTTTACGATTAGGGGGGACAGGCTCGGGTATTCGAACGGGATTGTATCCTTAGGAGTAGCCTCCATCTTGCTTATAATCTTCTCTAAAGGGCAAACAGAGCACTTAATCCCGCTTTATGCGGTTGGTGTATTTATTCCGTTCACCTTATCTCAAACGGGAATGATTATTAAATGGTTACGTGAAAAACCAGCCGGATGGGTTGCTAAACTTAGTGCCAATTTAATTGGCGCGCTCATCACCTTAGCCGTGTTAATCATTTTCTTCCTGACGAAATTTAGTCAAGTATGGTTTGTGGTGATCTTCTTACCAATAATCGTTTTTGCCTTCAAACGAATTAATTATCATTATGAAGCGGTGGGTGAACAATTGAGGATTCATCCCGACCATCCAGCGCAGCCAATTGAGGGAAATGTCATTATTGTACCTGTTGCAGGGATTACGAAAGTGGTTGAAAACTCAATTAATTATGCGAAATCACTAACTGATCAAATCTTTGCTGTTTATGTGTCGTTTGACCGTGAGGATGAAAAGCGTTTTGAAGAAAAATGGCAGCAATGGCAGCCGGATGTTAGGCTCGTTACCTTACAGTCACATTATCGAAGTGTGCTTATTCCGTTATCGAAATTTATTGATACAGTAGAACATAAGGCAGAGGAAAATAATTATCGTGTAACGGTTTTGATTCCGCAGTTTATTACCAAAAAGAGTTGGCATAATATCCTGCACAATCAATCAAGTTTATTAATTCGTACCTATCTTATTTTTAAAAAGAGGGTTATTGTGTCCACACTGCCATTTCATTTTAAAAAGTAATAGGTGGGGTGGGATATGGATTTTTTGGTCGAAAATAAATGGACCATACTAGTCAGTCTTGAAGTATTAGCGTGGTCATCGACATTCTTGCTTGTTTATGCCAGGTATGGTTTGAAATCAAGCTTCTGGTTTAAGATAGCAACGGTTTTATTTGCGCTAACAGGGGTTATTCCACAGGTGTTAATGGGGATCGTAAACTTTATAGCAACCAAGAAAGTCGACCTCTTCACGTTAATCATTGTTTTACTCATTTTATATGGATTTACGCTTGGGAGAAACCATGTGAAAATGCTTGATGCATGGGCACAAAGGAAATTTTCAGCAAGGCAAAACCACCGGGATTAATCGGTGGTTTTCTTTGTTTTTTTGATTAAAAAGTAGATCGCCCCTAGAACAATGGCTCCGATGATGGCTGGCATCACATAGGGTTGTGCGTATTCTTTAATATGAGACCAGTTACTGCCTAGGACTTTACCTAGGTATAGAAACAGAATGGTCCAGGGGGTAATGGCTGCCACGGTGTAAAGGGTAAATTTAGTTGCTGACATTTTGGCAATGCCCGCCGGAATGGAAATCGCGTGTCTGACAACTGGAATGAATCTCGCCGAAAAAATCACTCCTGCGCCATATTTTTCAAACCATTGCTCAGCAATGTCAATATGATTCTTTTTAATAAGGACATATTTTCCGTATTTTTCTAAGAAAGGTCTGCCTCCGTAATAACCCGCCCAATATAAAAATAACTGGGCGAGCGTTCCGCCGATCGTCCCGGCAATCACTGCCCCGATAAAATTGAGATGCCCCTGCGAAATCATATACCCGCCATAACCCAAGACGATTTCACTTGGAATAATCTCTATCATTAATCCTATGGCAATGCCGAAATATCCTAATTGTGATAAAAACTCCAAAATATTATTAATAAAGTCTGTCATAATCCACCTTCACTTATAAAAAAATAATCAGTCTAACTTAATAATTTTATAACAGTTTGTCTCATAATGATATAAATATGGTGTTTATCATTGAGACATGCTTAATTTATGAAAATTTTGAAACGTCTACATTACATAACGATTCACTTCAAGAAAGGTTTCATTTTTTATAAAATAAGAAGGTTAAAAATTTTGAACTTAGATTACTGTCTAGCTCCAACTCCCAGCGGCTAGTGTACTTCGCCCTTTTCCCTACGATAAGTCAACATCGGATCGCTAACGCTCTCCGTGTTTCCTTTATCTTAGTCAAAGTGCTCCAGTCCATACGCCGCTAAACGGTCGTTTGCGCTTTTCTTATTACATTAAATATTTTAAAAACATGGTTGCAATACCAAAGTAGGTAAGCAATGAAAAAATGTCATTCAAGGTGGTGATCAGTGGTCCAGAGGCAACGGCAGGGTCAATTTTTAAACGAAAAAGAATAAGAGGTATAATCGTCCCGGCAAGTGTCCCGATGATTAACGTGAAAAAGAGCGAGCAGCCGACAACGGCACCTAAAATGAGACTTCCCTGCCATATATATGCGATAACCGCGATAAGGACAGAGCAGGTGATCCCGATCGTAATCCCAACACCAAGTTCCCTTGCGATTAAGCGGGTAATTACGCCCTTATCAATATCGTAAGAAATCAGCCCTCTTACTACGACCGCAAGGGATTGGGTTCCAGTGTTTCCCGTCATTCCTGCAATCATCGGCATAAAAAAGGCAAGTGCCACAACCTGCTTGAGGGTATCTTCAAAACTGCTGATAATTCTCCCAGAGATGACACCGATGAACAATAGCAGGATGAGCCAAGGGAGTCTTCTTGCAGCCGCAACTAATGTTTTGGTTTCAAAGTCGATTGATTTCCCAGTAGCGGACAATTTTTCGATATCTTCATTTGCTTCCTGAATGACGATGTCGATAATGTCATCGACCGTGACAATCCCAACGAGGACATTATTCTCATCCACAACCGGGATGGCTAGGAAATCATACCGCTCCACGATTTGCGCCACAACCTCTTGGTCTGTTGCCACCGTGACGGAAATAATCCTTTCATACATAATCGTCCGTATCTTTTCGTCTGGCTCTGCTAATAGTAAATCACGATAGGAAACTACGCCGACAAGTTTTCGGTCTTCATCAATCACATATAAATAGTTAATAGATTCGGCAAATTCTGCAAATACTTTAAACTTATCAACTGCTTCTCGAACCGTAAAATAGCTTCGAATCCAAACAAATCGGTTGGTCATGATTCTTCCTGCTGTTTCCGGAGGATATTTCATGATATCCTGGACGGCATTAGACTCCTCTGCTTTCATCCCAGATAGGAGGGAATCCTTCTTCTCCGGTGATAATTCATGCAGCAATAACGCCAAATCATCATTATCCATTAAATCAAGGACCTTACTTGATTTTTCAATTCCTAAAATATTTAATAAGCCGAGCTGGTCTTCTTTATCAAGCTCTTCCATTAGATCAGCTAGAATATCAAATTTTAAAAGCAGGAGAAATCGTCCTTTATGTTTTTCAGGTAGATCTTCATATATCTTTGCTATATCATAGGGCTGGAGTTCTTCGAGTATTTTTTCGAATTCAGTTTTTTTATTTTCTTTTAAGGTTTTAATAATATAAAGACTTAATTCATCTTGAGTCATATCTTTAATCATAGGTGATAGACCAACTCCTTATCTTGCTAATGCATAGATTCTAATTTGATAAAGAAATATAGATGAAAAAGGAAAGTTAACAAATAATAATCAATAGGCATAATTCTAGTATGTGTTAATCAAACTTATTATTTGTAAAAGAATTGAAATAAGCTATTTGGACTATTATTTGATAAAATAAGGAAGTATTGACTAAATCATTTCATGTGTTGATCGGAGGAGTTTTGCTTTGAAGAAGCATCATCAAGACATACAGGATCTCATCTATGTCCATTTGAACCAAACAGACCAGTATGTAATGTCTTCCGGTATCGAATTTGCTGAATTCGCTGCTGCTTTTTCAGGTTCATTAAATCACTTGCTTTTACTAAAGCACCGCTTTGATGATGCTGATTTTAATATGCATACACAACTCGAATATTGCCCTGAAGAAAGAATTAAAAAGTTAGCGGCAGACAATGTTTATAGTTACGAAAACTTTTGCTGGATTGATTTTATTGAGGAAGATGTGTTGAATGAACTGACGGGACAGGAAATCGCTGAATTATTGTACTTAGGTCATCAAAAGCATCATTTGAAAATGCCTTTTTATAATAAATTAGGGAACCGTTTTGTTTATTTAGCACAAGATGATGGCTGGTATAACAAAACTTATTACCGCAGCTTCAAAGATTTTTTTCATGTGCTTAGCGAAGTAGTGGCCGTAAAATTAGGAGATCTTAAGATTGAAAAATCGATCCTAGGATTCCGTAAAAAAAGAACGTATCCTCAGGTGAATAAAGAAATCCTGCTTTCATTAACACCCTTCATTAAAGAAGGAATTTGCATTTCATTACGGGCTGCAGATCACCAGCGGGGCAAAATTGAAATTCCCATCTGGGTAATTGGTGATTTCGCCAATATGGATGACATGGTGGAGGAATATGATCAAATATCATCTAAACCATATCACGCGAAAATTATTTTTGACAAGAAGACAAAAGAATGGAAATTAAATGTCATCTAGATCATTTGGCTTGATAAAAAAGTCCCACTCCATATGGGTGGGACTGTTTTTTATGGTGCTTTCGCTTTTCTTATGAAAACCATAGGTTAAATAATCCTTCGTTCACGCCTAAGTTATACATATAATAAATTCCGAATAATATGCTGATAATGCCCGCGAGATGATTCAAATACCTATTCAACTGTTTACCGGATGTCAAAACAAAGGGGATACCAATAACAGTTGAAAAGCTGAGCATACCAACAACGGTGCCGCAACCGAAAATAAGTATGTATAAAGCACCTTGCCACGCGGTCGAAACGGTACTCATTGTAAGTAGAACCATTGCTGCACTGCCGGCAAGCCCGTGAATGAGCCCGATGAAAAAGGATTTATAATGGGTACGGCCTTTTTTTTCAATGGTCTGGCTACCGTCGGTGTGTGGGTGATGATGGCGATGTTTCAGAAACGCTACAATACTATTTAAGCCGAGACTAACTAGCATAATTCCCACAATAAACTCAAGACTCAGGGCGACCGTATCTGTGATTGTGTTTTTGGCTACAATCAAAAACATTCCGACAATGAAAAGAGTAGCCGTGTGCCCGATACCCCAGTAGACACCGGCAAAGATTGAGCGCTTTAAATTTTTTGATTCGCTTGCGATGGTTGAAACTGCAATAACATGATCAGGCTCGATTGCATGCTTAATTCCCAGCAAAAAGCCTAATAATAATATGGATAAAAGTGAACCCGTCATTATGTGCCTCCAGATTAGCGTTTTAAAATAATTATACATGAAATATTAGGATAAACGAGAATAAGAAAATTGACAATTTAACCAGCTCTAGTTTTTAAGCAAGCTATGGCCATCATAAAATATTCAGTAGGAAAAAACATATAAAAAATTGGTGGACTACATTTCCTTTCTTTTTAAAATAAGTGTTAAAATATAACCGTGAATGAGAAAATGGAGGTTTTCGTATGAAAACAAAATTAGGTTTATTATATGGAGGAAAATCAGCCGAACACCAGGTGTCTCTGCAGACAGCACTGGCTGTCATTCGAGCGTTAGACCTTGAAAAATTTGAAATTCATCCTATTTACATAAATACAGAAGGAAAATGGATTAAAGGACCGCAGTTAAGTGAACCGGTTGAAAACGTGAAGGCGCTTGAATTTGCAGAGGGGAATCAATTATCGCCTTTATCGCTCGCACCCGCACTTTTCCAAGCTGAGAAGCAGGAAACACTTGATGTCATCTTTCCGTTGCTCCACGGACCAAACGGGGAAGATGGAACCGTACAAGGATTATTAGAACTATTAAACCTGCCATACGTCGGCAATGGAGTGCTAGCTTCAGCAGCAGGAATGGATAAGGTTATGATGAAAAATGTATTTGCACAGGCAGGGCTTGCTCAAGTAAACTATGTTGCCTTTATTAAAAGTGAATGGGAGAAAGCAAAAGCAGAGGCTTATAGCAAGGTCGAAACAGAACTTGGCTATCCTTGCTTTGTAAAGCCCGCAAACCTTGGTTCCAGTGTCGGAATCAGTAAATGTACAAATCGTGCGGAATTAGAAACCGCTTTTGCCGAAGCTTTTCAATTTGACCGCAAAGTCATCATTGAAGAAGGCGTCGTTGCTCGTGAAATCGAGGTGGCGGTTCTTGGGAATGATGAGCCTGAATGTTCGGTTGCAGGTGAAATTGTACCGAAAAAGGATTTCTATGATTATAAAGCGAAATATGAGAGCGGGGATACAGCGCTGATCATCCCTGCTGACATAACAGACGAAGAATCACAACAAATTAAACAAATGGCAATCCAAGCTTTTAAATCTTTAGATTGTTCTGGTTTGGTCCGTGCCGATTTCTTCTTAACAAAAGATGGAAGAGCGCTAATTAATGAGGTAAATACAATGCCAGGCTTCACCCCATTTAGTATGTTCCCGCTCTTGTGGAAGCACACAGGCTTAGAGTATCCACAATTGATTGAGCGGCTTGTAAGTCTTGCGAAAGAAAGACATGCAGAGAAACAACAGATAAAGTTTACTTTCTAAAAAACGGAGACACGGCTGTAGCTGCCGTGTCAGTTTTTATTTAATAAAGCGGAATATCCGATTAGCGGAGTCCCAAGATTATTTTAGAAAAAGGAGGATATCAATGATAAAACGATCGTTAAAACAGATTGCTGAAATGGTTTCTGCTCTAAATGATATGAGTACGTTTGCTGAAACGATAATCACGGGTGTTTCCATTGATTCCCGTAAGATTGAAAATGGTAACCTGTTTATTCCTTTTAAAGGAGAGGTTTCAGACGGACATAAATATGTCGAAGAATCCATCAGTAAAGGTGCAGCTGCGGCCCTTTGGCAAAAGGATGTCCCGAACCCGCCTACCCATTTACCTATTTTGATTGTCGATAATTGCCTCGTGGCCTTACAGGAATTAGCAAGAAACTACCGGCAGCAATTAGACGTAAAAGTGGTCGGTATCACTGGAAGTAATGGGAAAACGACGACAAAGGATATGACTGCCGGCATTCTTGCCACAAATTATAAGGTTCAAAAGACAGAAGGAAATTATAATAATCATATTGGTCTTCCATTAACGGTTTTAGGATTACACGAAGACACTGAAATTGCCGTCCTTGAAATGGGAATGAGCGGCAGGGGTGAAATTGAATTCCTAACGAAGCTTGCCTGCCCGGATGCTGTAGTGATTACCAATATTGGTGAATCACATCTTCTCGACCTCGGTTCAAGGGAGGGAATCGCGGAAGCGAAACTTGAAATTCTCCAAGGGTTAAAAGAAGGGGGACTTGCTGTCCTCCATGGCGATGAACCACTGCTGATGGAACGAATTCAACAACATAAAGTTAATGTACAGGTTAAAACATTCGGCAGAAATGAAACAAATAATCTATATCCAACCGATATTACTCAGTTAGAGAATGGGAATCGTTTCAACATCAACGCTTCAAAGACTACATTCGAACTTCCAGTATTAGGAACGCATAATATTTTAAATGCACTTGCCTCGATGTTGATTGCTAACTATTTTTCAATCCCTTTCGAAAAAATGAATGAGGGGTTAGCTAGTATAAAGTTAACGAATATGCGTATGGAGTTAGTAGAAGGGGATCAAGGCGAAAAAATAATTAACGATGCTTATAATGCAAGTCCCACTTCCATGATGGCGGCGATCGAATTAGTTTCCAATCTTAAGGGGTATGATCGAAAAATCCTTATCTTAGGGGACATGTTAGAGCTTGGCCCACAGCAAGAACAGTATCATCAGCAAATTGGAACTGCTTTAAACCGTGATAAAGTCGATCTTCTGTTTACCTATGGAAACTTAGGGGGGCATATTGCAAACTCAGCCCGAACTGTTTTGGGAGAAGAAAGAGTGTTTGCTTTTACAGAAAAAGCACCACTTATTCAAGAATTAAAGCGGCATGTAAATAAAAATACTTTAATCCTTGTTAAAGCATCAAGAGGTATGAAATTAGAGGAAATCGTAACGGCTTTGCAAAAAAAATAAAAGAAATTAAAACTGACGAATTAATGAATGATTTAAGCTTGATAAAAGAAAAATAACTGAGACCCCCCTTGTGTGGAGAAGTTGCCCTTCTTATCGAGTATTGGACAATTTGATGAAGTAATAGGATCGGTTTGAACCTGTAACAAACTTGTCTTTATTGCAAAATACTAGCAACAGTGGTATGATATTCATCAACGTGTCTAAAGAACGATTATTAAAGGGCATACTCCTTGAGGGAGCATGTTTTTTTTTGGTAAAATAAAGATGTTACCTATTTACGGCATTTTGATGCGTGTCCGCTCAAGCGCCAAGGGAACCGAGCCGTTTCGGTCCTGCCTAAGATGAAGTATAAAAATCCACTGCCATCATGTGATAAAATTAAAATTTATTTTATCCGTGATGAACTTTAAACCTACTTGATCAAAGATGAAAGATAACCTATAGCATTTTTATTAATTCAAAATAGGACTTCACTTGGGCCCTCAAGCGCTTTTCGCCTCTAAGAGCAGGCGCTTCCGCTTTTCTGAGTATCAGGCGAAAATATTCAGCACTTAAAAAATATTTTCACATAGATGAAGGAGAATGAAAACATTGACAAAGTTTGAAGAATTAGGTCTAAGTCAGGCCACGTTACAATCCGTCCTCAAAATGGGTTTTGAGGAGGCAACACCAATTCAGTCAGAAACTATTCCATTGGGGCTAAAAGGTATTGATTTGATCGGGCAAGCTCAAACAGGAACTGGTAAAACAGCTGCATTTGGGATTCCATTGATTGAAAAAGTCGATATTAGTGCGGATGCAATCCAAGGTATCATTATTGCGCCAACTCGTGAACTTGCGATTCAAGTATCAGAAGAACTATATAAACTTGGTTCAGGCAAAAGAGTTCGCGTATTGCCAATATATGGCGGGCAGGATATCAGCCGTCAGATTCGCTCATTAAAGAAAGCACCACATATCATTGTGGGTACTCCAGGCCGTGTATTAGATCATATCAACAGAAAAACGATGCGCCTCGAAACAGTAAACACAGTGATTCTTGATGAAGCAGATGAAATGTTAAACATGGGATTCATTGAAGATATTGAATCGATTCTTGCTTCAACACCAGCAGAACGTCAAACATTACTTTTCTCTGCAACCATGCCAGGGCCAATTCAAAGAATGGCAGAAAAGTTCATGAAGGATCCGCAAATTATTCGTGTCAAAACGAAAGAAATGACCGTTCCTTCAATTGAACAGTATTACCTTGAAGTAGTGGAAAGAAATAAGTTTGATGTATTAACAAGACTTCTTGATATTCAATCCCCTGAACTAGCGATTGTTTTTGGTCGTACAAAGCGCCGTGTCGATGAATTATCGGAGGCATTAACTTTAAGAGGTTATACGGCAGAAGGTATTCACGGCGATTTAACTCAGGCAAAGCGTATGTCAGTTCTTCGTAAATTTAAAGAAGGAACAATTGACGTGCTTGTAGCAACAGACGTAGCAGCAAGGGGACTTGATATCTCCGGAGTAACTCACGTATACAATTTTGATATCCCTCAAGATCCTGAGAGCTACGTTCACCGTATTGGACGTACAGGTCGTGCCGGTAAAAAGGGTGTAGCTTTAACATTTATTACACCACGTGAAAAATCATATCTTGCTGTCGTGGAAAGAACTACTAGAAGCAAGATGGAAAAAATGAAAGCTCCTACGCTTGATGAAGCTTTAGAAGGTCAACAAAAAGCAGTTGTAGAAAAGATCGTTGCAACGATTGAATCGAACAACTTACATTATTATAAGGCAGCAGCTCAAGAATTGTTGGAAGAAAATGATGCAGCAACTGTTGTCGCAGCTGTGTTGAAAATGTTAACAAAAGAACCGGATACAACACCGGTTAAGCTGACAGAAGAACAGCTTCCACAAAGACGAGAAAGAAAACCCCAAGATCGTGACCGTAGAAGAAGAGATGATTCTAGAGGTTCAGGTTCATACGGCGGGGACCGTAACAGAAAAAAAGCACCAACAAAGCCACGCAGTGGTGAAAAAAGAACTGGCGGTGGCGGTAAGTCAACATCAAAGCCAAGAACTTTTAACCACTAAAATACAAAAGCATGGACGATATCGTTCATGCTTTTTTTATTTGACCAAAAGGGGAACAGTAAACATAAACGCATTCTAGTTGGGGTGATTTTATGACGATTGTAAAACTTGGATATGTTGCAATGAGTGTGGAGCTTCAGAATGCTTCCCCCTCACAAACGATGACATTTGCTCAATTTGAAAAAATAAAAGACCGGGACGCAGCGATTCGGAAATTAGAGAGAATCGCTATATCGAACTTAGAAAATTGCTTGCGGTTATTAAAGCACAATGAGGGTAACCAAATTCATTTTTTCAGGCTAAGTTCGCGGGTCATTCCCCTGGCTAATCATGAGGAATTACTTGACTGGGACTACATCAAACCATTGAAAGAACCACTCAAAAAACTAGCCTATTATATAAAAGAGCACCCTTCAAGGATTGACTTCCATCCAGATCATTTTGTGGTGCTTAATTCACCGAATAAGGATATTTTGATTAATTCCTTAAAGACGCTTTCAATGCATGAAAGACTCCTAAAAGGAATGGAAATTGATACGGAACACCGTTGTGTACTTCATGTCGGTGGAGGGTATAACGATAAGGAGAAAGCCCTGGAATACTTTATTCATAATTGGGCCTATGTTTCCCCTTCAATCCAAAAAATGATTATGCTCGAAAATGATGATACGACATTTACAATGAAGGAGACACTATACCTTTGTGAAAAGTTGGGTCTGCCGATGGTGTTTGATTATCATCATCATCTTGCTAATCATGAAGAGGAAGACTGGACTGCTGATTGGGAGCGGATTGTTGTGACCTGGGCACAGTCTCCTCTGCCAATAAAGATACATATATCCAGTCCGCGCTCCGAAAAGGATTTTAGAGCCCATGCGGACACAATTGACCCGCAAATGTTTCTTCGATTTCTAAATCAAGTTAAGGGAACGGTTCCAGAGATCCACTGTATGATTGAAGCGAAGAAAAAAGATGCGGCGCTTTTTCAGCTGGTAAAGGATTTGCAAGAGTGGGAAGGAGTTACGTGGATCGACCAGTCCAGTTTTATTATCGAATAAGTAGTAGTGCCGTACTCCCCAACCATGTATACTTAAACTGATTTTGAGATTGTGAAGTAGGGGGAGAGATGAATGGTTGAACCGCAAAATCGACTTTCGGAAAAGGCCTTAAAGGTATGGAGAATCTCTGCAGTAATCAAGGTTGTCATAGAATGGTCGATCACAGCTGTTATTGTTTTACTATTAGATATTTTCGATGGTCCCTTCTGGATTTCGCTTACCCTTATTATATTAGGAGTTATTTTTACATTTTTACATATTTTTCTATTTCCTACACTCAGATGGAAATGGTGGAGATATGAAGTTCGGGAGGAAGAAATAGAGCTGCAGGAGGGTTTCTTTATCCGAAGTCGTACCTTAATTCCAATGGTTCGCGTCCAGCATGTAGATACCATCCAAGGACCTATCCTAAGGAAGTACAAATTAGCCTCGGTGATTGTTCATACGGCGGCCACAGCCCATCAAATTCCTGCTTTAGAAGAAACAGAAGCAGAACAATTAAGGCTCAATATATCGAAACTAGCAAGGGTTGCTGAAGATGATGTCTAAACCAAAACGACTTCATCCCATAGCAATTTTGGGATATATGGGTAAAAGAATAAAAAACTTTATTTTTCCAATTGCTGCTTTTACATTTTCGGTTACTCGTGATAGTGGCCGCCCGTTACTCTTCGCCTTGGGTGTGTCCTTAATAGCGATTATTATTATTTTTATCAGCAGTCTCCTCTCATGGTTACGGTATACATACCAATTGGAACAGGATGAACTCCGGATTAAAGATGGGATTTTCATTCGAAAGAAAAGATACATTCCATATGAGCGAATTCAAAGTATCGATCTTTCCGAAGGTATTTTACAACGATTGTTCGGGTTGGTAAAACTCCAAATTGAAACAGCTGGCGGAATGGGAGCAGAAGAAGCGGAAGCCGTCCTTTCTGGGATATCGAAAGAGGAGGCTCTGGTAATCCAGGAATTTACGGCAGCAGCTAAAGGGAACGGGGCAATCGAAGGAAAAGATCTACCTGAGGGTCAATCTGTTTATAAAATTTCCACCGGACAATTATTGATACTTTCCCTAACCTCAGGTGGTGTTGGGGTGGTCATCTCTGCTGTCCTTGCGTTATTAAGTCAAGTGGATGACCTGATTCCCTTTCGAAGATTAGCCAGCGGTATTGAAAAATGGACGGCCCCTAGTCTGATCCTGCTTATTATCCTTGTGGTTATTGGATTTTTCCTGGCATGGGTAATCGCGCTCATTGGTACGATGCTAAAGTATGCTAATTTTACTGTGATCAAAAAAGACAATGATTTAGTTATTACTCAGGGTTTGTTGGAGAGAAGACAAATAACAATTCCGTTGAAGCGGATCCAAGCGATTCGCATCAGTGAAAATATGGTCAGACAACCCTCGGTTATGCGACCGTATATGCGGAAAGTGCTGGCGGGTCATCGGCCAATCATGAAGGTTCTAAAGTGACCCTTTTGCCGATCGTCAAGCTAGATCAGATCGCTTCCATCCTTGAACCGGCCATTACAGATTATCTTGTCCCGACCACCTTTACCCTACTACCGAAACGGTCGATGTGGCGCTATATATTCAGGCACTGGTACATTGCTATTCCGATCGTGATTGTGTCCCTGATATTTTTGAAGACTTGGGGCCTTCTTTCCATCATTCTGCTTGGTGCGATAACGTTTGTGGCTGTTTTAAAATATAAGGCAGCTGGCTGGACACTTGCTGAACAGCAGCTAACGCTAAGATACCGGACGTTAATGATGATTCGAACGACGGTTATAATGAAGAAAAATAAGATTCAAAGCTTGGAAATAAGAGAAAGTTATTTTCAGCAGAAACAAGAATTGGGAACATTCGAAGCCTTTGTGAAATCGGGCGTCGGTGATGCAGGCGGCACTCTTGTTGATATGGAAAAGGGCGATCTAAAGAAAATTTATGATTGGTATTCTAGCGGCAAAGAAAAAAGGATTTGCAGTGAAAGGTAGTTTCGACTGCAAATCCCTGTTATTTCAAATTAAGAAAGTATAAATTTCGACTTTGAAAATTGTCCAGCTCCAGCGCCCTAGCGGCTAGTGTCCTTCGCTCTCCGCCCTACGATAAGTCAACATCGAATCACCTTCGGCTCTTCGTGTTTCCTTTATCTCAGTTGGAGCGCTCCAGGCCATACGCCGCTGAACAGGGCGCTTGCGCTTTTCTTATTGTGCTAGTAATCCGAGAATAGCAATGATAATAATCGACGCCCAAATGATCACTTTCAATGGAGATTGATAGGAGATGCTGCTTTTCTTACTGCTGGCCCAGTTCGCGGTGCCTCGAATCGAATCGGATAAATCTTTTTTATTAAAATAAGGAATCGCCCCCATTAAAAAACCACCAAGTAATCCAAAAAGATGGGCGGTAATATTAATATTTGGCTGTAAGAATGTCATAATAAGACTGACAACACAAAGAGTAAGGATTATTTGCGAGTTTTGCTTGGAAAGCATATGTTTTCGAAACATAATAACCGCCAGGTAATAACCAAACAAACCAAATATCGCTCCACTTGAGCCAACGTGGGTATAGGTGAGCGGCTGGAGCAGCAGTGTGGCGACATTTGCAATAAAACCTGACAGCAGATAGACAAATAAAAATCTGCCGCTTCCAAGCATGCGCTCCAGTGCCGGTCCAAATAACACAAGTGAAAAGCTATTAAACAGCATGTGCGAAAAACCACTATGAATAAAGGTCGGTGTAATCAGCCGCCAATATTCCCCTTCCTTAATATAAAGATTAACTCCAGAAAAATTTTCAAAGAACCAAGAGTTAGGAAAGATGGTTATACTCGTTAAAAGATATAATCCTACATGAATGGTAATAATAATAGAAACAATCGGATAAAGGCGGATAAAATCGCGAAAACTTTCCGTTCTCGTAAACATGATAAAAACCTCCTGAGTTTCACATTAACTATAAATAATCTAATTTCCGTCCTCGTACACTATTACTTATGCTCATTGTATATTAAATAGAAGGAAGATGAACGATGATTAAAGGGATTGGGATCGATATTATTGAACTTTCAAGGATTGAGGACATCCTCAATCGACAAAAGAAGTTTGTGGACCGCGTGTTAACTCCGAATGAGCGGCTAAAATTTGAAGGTTTATCGGCTGTCAGAAAAGTAGAATTTTTAGCAGGGCGCTTTGCAGCGAAAGAAGCGTATTCTAAAGCGAATGGCACAGGTATTGGAGAAGAACTGTCATTTTTAGATATTGAAATAGAAAATGATAGATCCGGAAAACCCTTTTTTGCAAAGCCAGAGAGGCATGCTCATTTATCTATTTCACATAGTAGAGATTACGCCGTTGCGCATGTAATTATTGAAGAAATTTAGAGCATATAAATTTTTGTAAAAATAAATAGCTTGGCAACTCCTTATCATATTCCTTTAGGTTGTCTCATATATTCATAGGGAAACAGGAGAGACAAGGTCAGCTATGGTCATTTTGGAAAGCAAACTCCATTGCCTGACCCCTGCCTTTCTCTTCTCTATAATCATATGAAATGAGACAAGAAGGGGTTGAAGGAATGAGGAAAAAGTTATTGCTGCTAATCACGGGGCTCATGGTCATTTTTGTACTAGCGGCCTGCGGTTCTAAATCACAAGGTGATGTGGTAAAAGAGCTAACGGGAAAACTAGATGACTTAAGTGGCTATAAGGTGAATGCAAAAATGACGTTGAAAATGGGATCTGATTCACAAATTTATAAGGTTGAAATTTGGCATAAAGATCCTACCTTTTATCGCGTGAATTTGAAAAATGCTCAAAAAGACCAAAGTCAAATGATATTAAGGAATAACGAAGGGGTATTTGTTCTTACACCTGCTCTAAATAAGAGCTTCCGCTTCCAAAGCGATTGGCCGCAAAATAGCAGCCAGGCCTACTTGTATGAATCGCTGATTAAGGATATTGTTGCCGATAAAAGTGCAAAATTCTCCACCACTAAAGAATATTATGTATTCGAAACGAAGACCCGCTATCAAAACAATACAATGCTGCCATTCCAAGAAATCAAATTGAATAAAAGTGATTTATCACCTGCTGTGGTAAAAGTAATGGATCCGGATCGAAATGCCCTTGTAACTGTTGAGTTTTCCAAAGTGAAATTTAATGCCAGCTTTGACAAGGATGATTTCGATATGAAGAAAAACATGACACGTGCGCAGCTTAATTTGCCTGCTATGGCAGATGGCGGCGATGATGCCTTTACCGTTATGTATCCAACTACAGAACTTAAAGGGACAAAATTGATTGAGGAAAAAGAAGTGGCGCTAGAAGATGGCAAGAGGGTTGTCCTCACCTATGATGGCAAAAAATCGTTCACGCTTGTCCAGGAAAAGGTAACAGCAAAAACAGCGTCTGCGAATCCAACCTATATTGAAGGTGATATTGTCGACTTAGGTATGACGATCGGAGCAGTTTCGGAACACTCCCTCTCTTGGTCGCATAATGGTGTGGATTACATGATTGCATCGAAAAACCTAACGAAGGAAGAAATGATTGAAGTTGCAGCATCTGTCCAAGGTGAAGCAGTAAAATAAATATTGATACTAGCAGGCTCTTTACAGGGCCTGTTTTTATTTGTAAATGAAAGTAAACAGCAGTATGATAATTTTTGTGATAAAATGGAATGATATTTAATTAAAGCTATTAGGAAGTGGAAACATGGAAGAGCAAGGTTTTTTTTATAGAGATACATGGGCGGAAATAGATTTAGATTGTATTCTTGCCAATGTAGCCTCCGTCAAAAATCATTTGCCTCAAGACGTGAATATGATCGCAGTTGTCAAAGCAAATGCATATGGCCACGGGGATATTCAAGTGGCAGAAACAGCCCTTGAAGCAGGTGCAGCCTATTTAGCAGTTGCTTTTATGGATGAAGCGATAGCCTTAAGAAAGAAAGGAATTACTGCTCCTATTCTTGTCTTGGGTGCTGCACGTCCTGAAGATGTTCAAGTGGCAGCGAAATTTAATATTACCCTTACCGTTTTCCAGAAGGAATGGCTGCAAGATGCCATAAAACATCTTAAGACAGAAGATCGAATTTCTTTTCATATCAAAGTAGATACAGGGATGGGGAGGATTGGTGTTCGCAGCTTACTAGAGTTAACTGCAATCGAACAAATCATCTCCGAAAATGACCAATTTATATTGGAAGGGATTTATACACACTTTGCTACGGCTGATGAACTGGATGAAACCTATTTTCGTCAGCAATTAGCGTTATTTGACAGTATGGCCAATGGGCTAAAAGAACAACCGAAGTATATCCACTCAAGCAATAGTGCTGCTGCACTAAGATATCCTAGCGCTTATTTTAATGCCGTTCGGATTGGCATTGCAATGTATGGCCTGACACCTTCACTTGAAATGGAAAGTGAAATTCCTTTTCCGCTCCGGGAAGCATTTTCACTCAGGTCACGACTTGTCCATGTAAAGAAGTTGCAAAAGGGCGAAAAAGTGAGCTATGGGGCAACGTATGAAACCGGTGAAGAAGAGTGGATTGGGACCATTCCGATTGGTTATGCAGACGGCTGGATTCGCAAACTGCAAGGCCAAGAGGTGCTTGTTAAGGGAACGAGGTTGCCGATTGTCGGTCGAATCTGTATGGATCAATGTATGATTCGTCTCCCATATCATGTTCCAATTGGGACCACCGTAACATTAATCGGCGGGGACGAGGATCAGTTTATTTCCGTTAATGAAATCGCCCAAAAGCTTGACACAATTAATTATGAAGTTCCATGTATCATTGCAAATCGAGTTCCGCGCCTTTATAAAAAGGGTGGGAAAATTGTCGATTTAAAAAATTACCTTCTTGAAGATTAATGGGCTAAATGAAGATTTCCAGTCATATTTATGATATTGCGGTAATTTGTGCATAAAAGAGTGTTTTATTGGCTTATAATACAGTAGTATTATAAATAGTCTATGCAATAAGTTCGATAAGTGTTATTATTGTATATGGTACAGATAGATAAGTGAAACTCACTGTATGAAACAGACTTTGGGTCGACTCATGTAGTGTGTTGAATTTATGCGTCAGAAGGAATTCTGGTTAGATAAAAATGGTGTGTAGTGATGGTGGAGGTGTATGTTTGTGGCTGAGTCAGGCGCAACTACGGAAATCTTAGTGAAGTTACCGCAACATCTTTTAACGGAATTAGATGGTTTTGTTAAACAAGAAAATGTAAACCGCAGCGAGTTTATCTACCAAGCAACAAAAATGTATTTACGCGAACGAAAAAAGAGACAAATTCGCGAGTCGATGAGACGTGGATACATGGAAATGGCAAAGATAAATCTTAGAATTGCATCAGAAGCATTTTTAGCAGAATATGAGGCAGAACACACAGTTGAACGTCTTGTAAGCGGAGGATAATCCTTTGATAGTCAAACGTGGTGACGTTTATTTCGCGGACCTATCCCCAGTTGTTGGTTCTGAACAAGGCGGCGTCCGACCTGTACTTGTCATCCAAAACGACATCGGGAATCGGTTTAGTCCCACAGTGATTGTTGCAGCGATTACAGCTCAAATTCAAAAAGCCAAGCTTCCTACTCATGTAGAAATTGATGCGAAGCGCTACGGATTTGAACGAGACTCGGTCATTCTGTTAGAGCAAATTCGTACAATTGATAAGCAGCGGTTAACCGATAAAATCACCCATCTCGATGACGAAATGATGGAAAAAGTGGATGAAGCCTTGCAGGTTAGCCTGGGTCTCATCGAATTTTAATTTAAAGCACGCTCTTTTTAGGAAGAGCGTTTTTTCATACATATCCTGACCTCATTTTCTACTTCTGCTTAGGCGAGCTCATATGCTCGCCTATTTTTTTTGAATAAATTGCAGAAGGCACTTTAATGAAACGGTCTAATGATTCTGATACAATAGAATGAAAAGGAATGGAGGATTGTTTTGTGAATGATACAATCGTAAAAGATGATCAATTGTTAAAGAAAATTGCAGCTGAACTGACAATATCTCATAAACAAGTACAAAGTGTTATTTCATTATTAGATGAAGGCAATACAGTTCCTTTTATTGCTCGATATCGGAAAGAAATGACAGGAGCGCTTGATGAAGTACAGATTCGCAATATTTTAGAACGCTGGCAGTATATCCAAAACCTTGAGCATAGAAAAGAAGAGGTTATTCGAATCATTGCTGAACAAGGGAAACTAACAGATGAACTTAACCAGGCGATTACCAAAGCCGAAAAGCTTCAAGAGGTTGAAGACTTATACAGGCCATATAAACAAAAAAGACGGACAAAAGCGACGATTGCAAAAGAAAAAGGCTTGGAACCTTTAGCAGAGTGGCTGCTGACTTTTACAAAAGAAAGTGTGGAAGAAAAAGCAAAACAATTTTTATCAGAAGAAAAAGAAGTCCTTACGGTTGAGGATGCGATTGCAGGCGCGAAAGACATTATTGCGGAATGGGTTTCTGATGATGCTGAAAGCCGTAAATGGATTCGTAAAGAAACGTTTAAATCCGGTGCAGTTGTATCGGTGGTCAAAGAAGCGGAAAAAGACGAGAAAAACGTTTACGAAATGTACTATGAATATGAAGAACCTGTAAATAAAATTGTTCCGCATCGAATTCTCGCTTTAAATCGCGGTGAAAAAGAGGACATTTTAAGAGTTTCGATTAAAATGAATGCCGATTTAATCCTGTCATATTTGTCGAGAAAATGGATCCGTGTCCAGCACTCACCATCAGCACCCATTGTGTTAGAAGCGATGGAAGATAGCTACAAAAGATTAATTCAGCCTTCCATTGAGCGGGAAATCCGCAATGAATTAACGGATAAGGGTGAAGAGCAAGCCATACATATATTCTCTGAAAACCTTCGTAACTTACTTTTACAGCCACCGTTGAAAGGCAAAGTCGTCATCGGTGTCGACCCTGCCTACAGGACAGGCTGTAAATTAGCAGTCGTAGATGAAACAGGTAAGGTGCTGAAGATAGATGTGATCTATCCCCACCCACCGGTTAACAAAGCCAAGGAAGCGCGCGAAAAGTTTATTCACATCCTCCGCGAGTATAAAGTTGAAATGGCGGCCATCGGAAATGGCACAGCCTCAAGGGAAACAGAACAGTTTGTCGCAGATATCTTAAAAGAAATGGATGAAGAGATTTTCTATTTAATTGTCAATGAAGCAGGGGCCAGTGTCTATTCTGCTTCGGAATTAGCCAGAGAAGAGTTTCCGAATCTGCAGGTAGAAGAAAGAAGTGCAGCCTCTATTGCACGCCGGTTGCAGGATCCATTAGCGGAATTGGTCAAAATTGACCCAAAATCGGTTGGTGTCGGTCAATACCAGCATGATGTTTCCCAGAAACGTCTGTCAGAATCGTTGCATTTTGTGGTTGAAACAGCCGTTAACAGGGTCGGTGTAAATGTGAATACTGCTTCTCCATCACTTTTACAGTATGTAGCGGGGCTTAACAAGACTGCTGCAAATAATATTGTCAAAAAGCGTGAAGAGGAAGGGAAATTTACGAGCAGGGTTCAATTAAAGAAAGTACCTCGTCTTGGTGCAAAAACCTATGAGCAGGCGATAGGGTTCTTGCGCGTATTAGATGGCAAGCAGCCGCTTGACCGAACAGGGATTCATCCGGAAAATTACGACGAAGTGAAGAAATTATTAGCGAGTCTAGGATTTACAACTGATGACCTTGGTTCGGATGAGTTAATAACTGCTCTTAATGGGATTGATTTAAAAGCTGTTTCAGAAGAACTTGCTATCGGGGAATTAACCCTAAAGGATATTATTGATGCGTTGGTAAGGCCGGAACGCGATCCGCGCGATGATTTACCACGCCCTCTTTTGAAAAAAGATGTCCTTAAGTTAGAGGATTTACAAGCAGGTATGGAGCTGCAAGGTACGGTTCGGAATGTTGTGGACTTCGGTGCATTTGTTGATATCGGCGTTAAGCAGGACGGGCTTGTGCATATTTCCAAACTAAGCAATAGATTTGTAAAGCATCCATTAGACATTGTGTCAGTAGGGGATGTAGTCACTGTATGGGTGGATTCCGTTGATATGAAAAAAGGCCGGGTTGCATTAACAATGCTGGCGCCTTCGAACTAGTTGGAAGTAACGGGTTCCTGTAATAATATTATCACCATTAAAGAAGACCATTTCGCAAAGCGAGTTGGTCTTCTTTTTTATTTTTGTCCCAATCAATTAACTCTTAGAAATAATTATTAGATGTGAAGGGAAAGGGTCTCATAAATGTTCGTGAGGACAGAAATAGGAAGGGAATGGTGTAAGTTGTCCTCATGAGGTGTTCATGAGGACAAAAAAAGGAAGAGAAGTGCATAAATTGTCCTCATGAACTTAAGAGAAGTGTTTTTTTCTGTAAAAGAACCAGCACTGGTTTAGCATCTTGATCTGATAGCGATCCTTCTCATAGAAAGCTCTTTTCATTTGGTTTTGCAACCAAGTTGGCATAATAAAACCTCCCGAAAAGTACATCATTATTAAAGGTATATACAATATATGCTATAATAGGTTGTCATGTTCGCAAAGAAAGTGAGGGTCCCAAAATGGAACAACAAGAACTTCAATCATTAGTTGAAAAGATATCTGTTGAATCATTTGGGAAGCAGTTTCGACACATAGCGTCTTTCAATCCAAGACTAAGGTCAACAGGCGGCAGATACCTTCTTGGCACACATAATATTGAAATAAATAAAAAATATTACGAGCAGCTAGGTGTAAAAGAATTAGTGGGGATCATTAAGCATGAGCTATGCCATTATCATCTTCACCTTGAAGGGAAGGGGTATCAGCATAGAGACCAAGAGTTTAAGCGATTATTAAAAAAAGTAGGAGCACCGCGATTTTGTGCACAATTACCCGATAGACCAGTAAAACGAACATCCAAAAGAATCCTTCTATATCAATGCTCGAAATGTCAGCTATCATACAGGCGAAAAAGAAGCATTGATACAAGCAGATATGTTTGTGGAAAATGTAGGGGAAAGTTGACGAAAATAAAAGAAATAATTTTAGAATGACGTAAGAATTTGGAAAAAATCTTTATCTAAAAACTATATTGACTTTCTATTATAACGTCATTATAATGTAAAGAGTCGATAAGGTGATTGCCTAATTGATTTAAGGTTTTTAATAGTATTATTCCGCAGTAGCTCAGTGGTAGAGCTATCGGCTGTTAACCGATCGGTCGTAGGTTCGAGTCCTACCTGCGGAGCCATATGGGGAAGTACTCAAGAGGCTGAAGAGGCGCCCCTGCTAAGGGTGTAGGTCGGGTGACCGGCGCGAGGGTTCAAATCCCTCCTTCTCCGCCATATAATTTTTAGGCCCCTTGGTCAAGCGGTTAAGACACCTCCCTTTCACGGAGGTAACACGGGTTCGAGTCCCGTAGGGGTCATCTGGGACGGGGAGTGACATTGATTCATTTCCTGTTTCTTAATCTTTATAAACATCAATATTGGGCTATAGCCAAGCGGTAAGGCATCGCACTTTGACTGCGACATGCGTTGGTTCAAATCCAGCTAGCCCAGCCATTTTTTTATAAATCAATATTAAATGCGGGTGTGGCGGAATTGGCAGACGCACCAGACTTAGGATCTGGCGCCGCAAGGCGTGGGGGTTCGACTCCCTTCACCCGCACCAAATGTTTTACTTGAATTAATTTGGTTAGTATGTTATGATTGTTTTTGTCGCTAATTATCGTGCGGTCGTGGCGGAATGGCAGACGCGCTAGGTTGAGGGCCTAGTGGGGGCAACCCCGTGGAGGTTCAAGTCCTCTCGGCCGCACCAAATAAATTGTTGACAAACGATACTGAGTCTGGTATACTTTAAAAGTTGACTTCAATACATGCGCCCTTAGCTCAGCTGGATAGAGTGTTTGACTACGAATCAAAAGGTCGGGAGTTCGAATCTCTCAGGGCGCATTTTTACGGGAAGTAGCTCAGCTTGGTAGAGCACTTGGTTTGGGACCAAGGGGTCGCAGGTTCGAATCCTGTCTTCCCGACCAGTTGAATATATTTTATGCGGGTGTAGTTTAGTGGTAAAACCTCAGCCTTCCAAGCTGATGATGAGAGTTCGATTCTCTTCACCCGCTCCAAATTACCTTTAATAATTGTTCTTTGAAAACTAAACAAACAAAATCGTGCAAACAAACAAAATTTTAGTTTCAATTAAGAAACTAAGCCAACGTAACAAAATGAGCTAATCAACTTTCTTGGAGAGTTTGATCCTGGCTCAGGACGAACGCTGGCGGCGTGCCTAATACATGCAAGTCGAGCGAACCAATAGGAGCTTGCTCCTGTTGGTTAGCGGCGGACGGGTGAGTAACACGTGGGCAACCTGCCTGTAAGACTGGGATAACACCGGGAAACCGGTGCTAATACCGGATAATCCTTTTCCTCTCATGAGGAAAAGCTGAAAGTCGGTTTCGGCTGACACTTACAGATGGGCCCGCGGCGCATTAGCTAGTTGGTGAGGTAACGGCTCACCAAGGCGACGATGCGTAGCCGACCTGAGAGGGTGATCGGCCACACTGGGACTGAGACACGGCCCAGACTCCTACGGGAGGCAGCAGTAGGGAATCTTCCACAATGGACGAAAGTCTGATGGAGCAACGCCGCGTGAGCGATGAAGGCCTTCGGGTCGTAAAGCTCTGTTGTTAGGGAAGAACAAGTACCGGAGTAACTGCCGGTACCTTGACGGTACCTAACCAGAAAGCCACGGCTAACTACGTGCCAGCAGCCGCGGTAATACGTAGGTGGCAAGCGTTGTCCGGAATTATTGGGCGTAAAGCGCGCGCAGGCGGTCCTTTAAGTCTGATGTGAAAGCCCACGGCTCAACCGTGGAGGGTCATTGGAAACTGGGGGACTTGAGTGCAGAAGAGGAAAGCGGAATTCCACGTGTAGCGGTGAAATGCGTAGAGATGTGGAGGAACACCAGTGGCGAAGGCGGCTTTCTGGTCTGTAACTGACGCTGAGGCGCGAAAGCGTGGGGAGCAAACAGGATTAGATACCCTGGTAGTCCACGCCGTAAACGATGAGTGCTAAGTGTTAGGGGGTTTCCGCCCCTTAGTGCTGCAGCTAACGCATTAAGCACTCCGCCTGGGGAGTACGGCCGCAAGGCTGAAACTCAAAGGAATTGACGGGGGCCCGCACAAGCGGTGGAGCATGTGGTTTAATTCGAAGCAACGCGAAGAACCTTACCAGGTCTTGACATCCTCTGACACTCCTAGAGATAGGAATTTCCCCTTCGGGGGACAGAGTGACAGGTGGTGCATGGTTGTCGTCAGCTCGTGTCGTGAGATGTTGGGTTAAGTCCCGCAACGAGCGCAACCCTTGATCTTAGTTGCCAGCATTCAGTTGGGCACTCTAAGGTGACTGCCGGTGACAAACCGGAGGAAGGTGGGGATGACGTCAAATCATCATGCCCCTTATGACCTGGGCTACACACGTGCTACAATGGATGGTACAAAGGGCTGCAAGACCGCGAGGTTTAGCCAATCCCATAAAACCATTCTCAGTTCGGATTGCAGGCTGCAACTCGCCTGCATGAAGCCGGAATCGCTAGTAATCGCGGATCAGCATGCCGCGGTGAATACGTTCCCGGGCCTTGTACACACCGCCCGTCACACCACGAGAGTTTGTAACACCCGAAGTCGGTGGGGTAACCGCAAGGAGCCAGCCGCCTAAGGTGGGACAGATGATTGGGGTGAAGTCGTAACAAGGTAGCCGTATCGGAAGGTGCGGCTGGATCACCTCCTTTCTAAGGATAAAGCTGGACCTGTGAGCCAGACAAAACAGTTTGTGACACGATCTTTGTTTGTTTAGTTTTGAGAGTACAATTCTCTCGAAGCTTTTTTTAATCGTTCTTTGAAAACTAGATAATCGTAATGAAGAAGTCAATGTAAGAACCGAGTCAATGCCAATTTCTTATTTAATAAGAAGAAACAAACCTTTTAGGTTAAGTTAGAAAGGGCGCACGGTGAATGCCTTGGCACTAGGAGCCGATGAAGGACGGGACTAACACCGATATGCTTCGGGGAGCTGTAAGTAAGCTTTGATCCGGAGATTTCCGAATGGGGGAACCCACTGTTCGTAATGGAACAGTATCTTTACCTGAATACATAGGGTATGGAAGGCATACCCGGGGAACTGAAACATCTAAGTACCCGGAGGAAGAGAAAGCAAACGCGATTCCCTGAGTAGCGGCGAGCGAAACGGGACATAGCCCAAACCAAGAGGCTTGCCTCTTGGGGTTGTAGGACACTCAACATGGAGTTACAAAGGAACGGGGTAGATGAAGCGATCTGGAAAGATCCGTCATAGAAGGTAAAAACCCTGTAGTCGAAACTTCGTTCCCTCCTGAGTGGATCCTGAGTACGGCCGGACACGAGAAATCCGGTCGGAAGCAGGGAGGACCATCTCCCAAGGCTAAATACTCCCTAGTGACCGATAGTGAACCAGTACCGTGAGGGAAAGGTGAAAAGCACCCCGGAAGGGGAGTGAAATAGTTCCTGAAACCGTGTGCCTACAAGTAGTTAGAGCCCGTTAATGGGTGATAGCGTGCCTTTTGTAGAATGAACCGGCGAGTTACGATCCCATGCAAGGTTAAGTTGAAGAGACGGAGCCGCAGCGAAAGCGAGTCTGAATAGGGCGTATGAGTATGTGGTCGTAGACCCGAAACCAGGTGATCTACCCATGTCCAGGGTGAAGTCCAGGTAACACTGGATGGAGGCCCGAACCCACGCACGTTGAAAAGTGCGGGGATGAGGTGTGGGTAGCGGAGAAATTCCAATCGAACTTGGAGATAGCTGGTTCTCTCCGAAATAGCTTTAGGGCTAGCCTCACGTAGTAAGAGTCTTGGAGGTAGAGCACTGTTTGGACTAGGGGCCCTCATCGGGTTACCGAATTCAGACAAACTCCGAATGCCAAAGACTTATCCGTGGGAGTCAGACTGCGAGTGATAAGATCCGTAGTCAAAAGGGAAACAGCCCAGACCACCAGCTAAGGTCCCAAAGTATACGTTAAGTGGAAAAGGATGTGGAGTTGTTTAGACAACCAGGATGTTGGCTTAGAAGCAGCCACCATTTAAAGAGTGCGTAATAGCTCACTGGTCGAATGACTCTGCGCCGAAAATGTACCGGGGCTAAACGTATCACCGAAGCTGTGGATTGACATCTCTGATGTCAGTGGTAGGAGAGCGTTCTAAGGGCGTTGAAGCTAGACCGTAAGGACTGGTGGAGCGCTTAGAAGTGAGAATGCCGGTATGAGTAGCGAAAGATGAGTGAGAATCTCATCCACCGAATGCCTAAGGTTTCCTGAGGAAGGCTCGTCCGCTCAGGGTTAGTCGGGACCTAAGCCGAGGCCGAAAGGCGTAGGCGATGGACAACAGGTTGATATTCCTGTACCACCTCTTTATCGTTTGAGCAATGGGGGGACGCAGGAGGATAGGGTAAGCGCGCTGTTGGATATGCGCGTCTAAGCAGTTAGGCTGAGAAGTAGGCAAATCCGCTTCTCGCGAAGGCTGAGCTGTGATAGCGAGGGAAATTTAGTACCGAAGTTCCTGATTCCACACTGCCAAGAAAAGCCTCTAGCGAGATAAAAGGTGCCCGTACCGCAAACCGACACAGGTAGGCGAGGAGAGAATCCTAAGGTGAGCGAGAGAACTCTCGTTAAGGAACTCGGCAAAATGACCCCGTAACTTCGGGAGAAGGGGTGCTTTTTGAGGTGAATAGCCTCGAAGAGCCGCAGTGAATAGGCCCAGGCGACTGTTTAGCAAAAACACAGGTCTCTGCGAAGCCGCAAGGCGAAGTATAGGGGCTGACGCCTGCCCGGTGCTGGAAGGTTAAGAGGAGGGGTTAGCGCAAGCGAAGCTCTGAATCGAAGCCCCAGTAAACGGCGGCCGTAACTATAACGGTCCTAAGGTAGCGAAATTCCTTGTCGGGTAAGTTCCGACCCGCACGAAAGGCGTAACGATCTGGGCACTGTCTCAACGAGAGACTCGGTGAAATTATAGTACCTGTGAAGATGCAGGTTACCCGCGACAGGACGGAAAGACCCCGTGGAGCTTTACTGTAGCCTGATATTGAATTTTGGTACAGCTTGTACAGGATAGGTAGGAGCCTGAGAAGCCGGAGCGCTAGCTTCGGTGGAGGCGTCGGTGGGATACTACCCTGGCTGTATTGAAATTCTAACCCGCACCCCTGATCGGGGTGGGAGACAGTGTCAGGTGGGCAGTTTGACTGGGGCGGTCGCCTCCTAAAGAGTAACGGAGGCGCCCAAAGGTTCCCTCAGAATGGTTGGAAATCATTCGCAGAGTGTAAAGGCACAAGGGAGCTTGACTGCGAGACCTACAAGTCGAGCAGGGACGAAAGTCGGGCTTAGTGATCCGGTGGTTCCGCATGGAAGGGCCATCGCTCAACGGATAAAAGCTACCCCGGGGATAACAGGCTTATCTCCCCCAAGAGTCCACATCGACGGGGAGGTTTGGCACCTCGATGTCGGCTCATCGCATCCTGGGGCTGTAGTCGGTCCCAAGGGTTGGGCTGTTCGCCCATTAAAGCGGTACGCGAGCTGGGTTCAGAACGTCGTGAGACAGTTCGGTCCCTATCCGTCGTGGGCGCAGGAAATTTGAGAGGAGCTGTCCTTAGTACGAGAGGACCGGGATGGACGCACCGCTGGTGTACCAGTTGTTCTGCCAAGGGCATCGCTGGGTAGCTATGTGCGGACGGGATAAGTGCTGAAAGCATCTAAGCATGAAGCCCCCCTCAAGATGAGATTTCCCATAGCGCAAGCTAGTAAGAACCCTGAAAGATGATCAGGTTGATAGGTCAGAGGTGGAAGCGTGGTAACATGTGGAGCTGACTGATACTAATCGTTCGAGGACTTAACCAATTTTTAAGGCACACTCAGTTTTACAAACTTCTTCTGCATTATCTAGTTTTGAGGGAATGATACCTCAACAAAATAGTCTGGCAGCAATGGCGAGAAGGTCACACCCGTTCCCATACCGAACACGGAAGTTAAGCTTCTCAGCGCCGATGGTAGTTGGGACACGCGTCCCTGTGAGAGTAGGACGTTGCCAGGCTATAATTACTTTAAAAACCATACATAATTACTGTTTCTGGTGATATAATATTATGGTGTAGTAATTTAAAACATATTTTTATTTCTATTGTCGCGGGGTGGAGCAGTCTGGTAGCTCGTCGGGCTCATAACCCGAAGGTCGCAGGTTCAAATCCTGTCCCCGCAATTTGGTCCGGTAGTTCAGTTGGTTAGAATGCCTGCCTGTCACGCAGGAGGTCGCGGGTTCGAGTCCCGTCCGGACCGCCATTTATATTGCAAAAATTAGTACGAAACAAGGTTTCGTCTTTTTTTATGCCGTTTAATAAGGGCAAGCTTTTTTGCTCAATTGTTAAAAATCATGTAAACTACATATGTAATAGGCATCCTTAGGAGAGATCCTAAGGTTTTTTTGCACATAATTAAGGTAAAATGAAGATGTGACGCTAAGTTAAAATAAAAAGGTGATTGAATGAATCAATTCGAACTAATAACAACGGATTCTGAGGAGACTTCCCAATTTGCAGCAAAGTTAGCTGGGTTATTACAACCTGGAGATGTCATTGCTCTTGAAGGTGATTTAGGTGCTGGAAAGACTACATTCACTAAGGGCTTGGCTAAAGGGTTGGAGATTAAAAGAACAGTTAACAGTCCGACATTTACTATTATTAAAGAATATAAGGGAAAACTCCCGTTATATCACATGGATGTATACCGGGTTGCGGATGCCTTCGAAGACCTCGGTTTTGATGAGTATTTTGAAGGTGATGGAGTGACGGTAGTGGAATGGGCTCATTTAATTGAAGAGCAGCTCCCACAGGAAAGACTGACTATTTTCTTATATCGTGAAGAAGGGGATACTAGAAGAATGGTTTTAGTACCTCAGGGGAAACGATATGAGCAATTATGTAAGGAGACTTTTTCATGACCATATTAGCGATTGATACTTCTAACTATGCCTTAGGAGTGGCGCTTTTAGAAGATAATCAAGTACTTGGTGAATATATAACCAATTTAAAAAAGAACCACTCTGTTCGAATTATGCCTGCTATTCAGACACTAATGAAGGATTGCGAAAAGGTTCCGGCGGATTTAACTAAGATTGTCGTCGCCAAAGGACCGGGCTCGTATACAGGAGTTAGAATAGGTGTAACCATTGCTAAAACACTAGCTTGGACTTTGAATATCCCGCTTGTAGGTATTTCCAGCTTGGAAATTTTAGCATCTGGGGTCGGCCGCTACTTCGATGGTTATGTGTCACCTCTATTTGATGCAAGAAGGGGACAGGTCTATACTGGCTTGTATCAATATCAAAATGACGAACTACAAACGATTGAAGAGGATCGTTTGGTCATGTTAGTAAACCGTGCAGAGGATCTAAAAAATTCAGGAAAAGCGATACTATTTGTCGGAAATGATTTACCACTCCATCAAACAGCAATTGAAGCAGCATTAGGATCACAGGCTGTTTTCGCAGCTAGTACGGAACAAAATCCACGTCCATCTGAACTTGCCCTTCTTGGTAAGGATAAACCAGGGGAGGACATTCATTCTTTTGTTCCAAATTATATCCGTTTAGCTGAAGCTGAAGCGAAATGGTTAGAAGCGAAAGGAAAAATTTTAAATGGATAGGAATAGAGAGTTATGGTAGATTCTTTTGTTTTTCGCAATATGAGGGAAGAGGACATTGACCAAATTTTAGAAGTAGAACATGCATCATTTACAACCCCCTGGAGTCGTGAAGCATTTTATAATGAATTGCATAATAATCGATTTGCAGTTTATATCGTCCTAGAGGAAAGTAACAAAATCCTCGGGTACTGTGGGGCTTGGATCGTGATCGATGAGGCGCATGTAACGAATGTGGCCATTCTGCCTGAATATAGGGGCAGGAAACTTGGTGAGGCAATCATGCAAAAAATGATGACAGTAGCTAGAGAGATGGGAGCAAAGAGTATGACCCTTGAAGTGCGTGTTACCAATCATGTAGCACAATCTCTTTATCGAAAGCTTGGTTTTCAAAATGGCGGGATCCGCAAAAATTATTATTCAGATAATCAGGAAGATGGTTTAGTGATGTGGGTAAATTTATGAAAAAAGACCAATGGATTTTGGGTATTGAAACAAGCTGTGATGAGACGGCTGTCGCCATTATTAAAAATGGAAGAGAAATTGCAGCAAATGTAGTCGCATCGCAAATTGAAAGTCATAAACGCTTCGGTGGTGTGGTTCCAGAAATAGCCTCCCGCCACCATGTAGAGCAAATGACTATTGTCATTGAGGAAGCATTGAAGCAGGCAAATGTTACTTTTGCTGAGATTGATGCCATTGCTGTCACAGAAGGACCAGGATTAGTCGGTGCTCTTTTAATTGGGGTAAATGCCGCGAAAGCATTGGCATTTGCTCAAAACAAACCACTAGTTCCAGTCCACCATATTGCTGGACATATTTATGCGAACAGGCTTGTCACTGAGTTAAAATTCCCGCTCCTTGCTCTGGTCGTTTCAGGCGGGCATACAGAGCTTGTTTATATGAAGGAACATGGACATTTTGAAGTCATCGGCGAAACAAGGGATGACGCTGCTGGTGAAGCCTACGACAAGGTTGCGCGAACGTTAAACATGCCGTACCCTGGCGGTCCACATATTGACCGTTTGGCGCAGGCTGGAAATCCGACAATTAATTTACCTCGGGCATGGTTAGAAGAAGGTTCCTATGATTTTAGCTTTAGCGGTTTAAAATCTGCTGTTATTAATACGGTTCATAATGCCGAGCAACGCGGTGAGATAATTGCCCCTGAAGACCTTGCTGCAAGCTTTCAAGCCAGCGTGATTGAAGTGTTAGTAAAGAAAACAGAAAAGGCCGTCGCTGAATATGGGGTAGGACAAGTATTGGTGGCTGGAGGAGTTGCCGCCAATAAAGGCCTTAGAAATGCTTTGGAAAAGACCTTTTCAGAGAAACCTGGAATTGAATTAGTGATTCCGCCATTATCCCTATGTACTGATAATGCAGCGATGATTGCTGCTGCTGGAAGCGTGATGTTCGAAAAAGGAATTAGAGCAGACCTTTCCCTAAATGCCAACCCGGGACTGGATATCGAAATATACAATTAATAACTCTTCTGGATAAGAAGAGTTTTTTTGTTGATAAGATTTTATAAAAATGCAGATCAAAAACTGGTGAATGTGGATAAGTGGGGTGTTTTCTGTGTATAATGTGGATAAGTCAGGTCTTTGTTGTGGATAATGTGGAAAAGTAAAAATAACATTGAAACTGTCCTGTTTGTAATGTGAATAAGAATGTGGAAAAGTGTATAACTTAATGAATTATTGCCTTCATATCAAAATTTGTCGATAAATGTCATAATAAACAAAAAACCAGGCCAATGCCTGGTTTTTGCATAATTATTCAGCCAGCTCTGCCCATTCTTCCATTAAGTGCTCGAGTTCAGACTTTGCCTTTTCATTTTTTATGTTGATTTCCAACACTTTTTCATGATTTTGAAAAATGTCTGGTTCGCATAATTGCTGCTCGAATTCTTGAATTTGCTCTTCTAGCTCTTCAATTCTTTGTTCCATTTCTTCTAATTTCCTTTTGCGCTGACGCTCTTGTTTTTTACTTTCCTTATCCTGTTGATAAGAGTTTTTCTCAAAAGCATCTGTTTGTGCTGCTTTTTTAGCAGTTGCGGCTAGCGCTAGTGCTGCAAGTTCTTCCTGTTCTAGTTTCTTCTCTAAATAATAATCATAATCCCCGAGGAATTCTGTACTTCCATGACGACTAAGTTCTAAGACCTTTGTGGCAATCCGGTTAATAAAATACCTGTCGTGTGAGACAAACAATATCGTGCCCGGGTAATCGATTAATGCATTCTCTAGAACTTCCTTACTATCTAAGTCAAGGTGGTTGGTAGGCTCGTCCAAAATTAAGACATTTGCTTTCTCCAACATCAGTTTAGCTAAAGCTAGACGGGCTTTTTCACCCCCGCTTAAGGTGGAAACTATTTTTAAGACATCATCACCAGAAAATAAGAAATTACCGAGCACCGTACGTATTTCTTTTTCATTTTTTAGTGGATAGTCATCCCAGAGTTCATTTAAGACCCGCTTATTGGAGGTCAATTCAGCTTGCTCCTGGTCGTAATAACCAATCTGAAGGTTTGTCCCATAGAGTATGGTTCCCTCCAGAGCAGGCAACTTTTTGATAATTGTCTTTAAAAGTGTTGATTTGCCGATACCATTCGGTCCAACCAATGCGGTACTTTCACCTTTATAGGCCCGAAATGAAATGGACTCTGAAACCTTATCACCTTCGTACCCAACAGCGAGTGAATCCACTGTTAAAACGTCATTGCCGCTTTGTTTTTCAATTTCAAACGAGAAGGAAGCAGACTTTTCATCGCCTAATGGACGATCCATCATCTCCATCTTTTCTAGCTTTTTACGACGGCTTTGGGCACGTTTAGTCGTCGAAGCGCGCGCTAAATTCCGGTTGATAAAGTCTTGGAGATCAGCGACCTCTTGCTGTTGTTTTTCGAAAAGCTTTAAATCACGCTCATAATTTGCGGCCTTTTGATCAAGGTAAGAACTATAGTTGCCTGTAAACCTTTGGATTTGCTTACGGGATACTTCATAAACTTGAGTAACAACTTTATCTAAAAAATAGCGGTCATGGGAAACGATCAAAATCGCCCCATGATAACTTTGTAAATATTGCTCCAGCCAGGAAAGCGTATCAATATCAAGGTGGTTTGTGGGCTCATCCAATATTAAGATATCAGGCTTGGTTAACAAAAGTTTACCAAGGGCAAGACGGGTTTTCTGCCCGCCGCTTAAACTAGATATCATCAAGGATTTGTCATGGAAATTTAACCCATGAAGGACAGAGCGCATCTCTGCCTCATATTGATACCCTCCCTGTTCTTTAAATTTCACCTGAAGATGATCGTACTCTTTTAGGATTCTTTCGTACCTTCCACCGTCTTCAAAAACAAGAGGATCAGCCATTTGTTCTTCAAGAGTGCGGAGTTGTTTTTCCATTAATCGCAGCGGTTCAAAAACCGTCAGCATTTCATCCCATATGGATAATGATGATTCTAACCCCGTATTTTGAGCTAAATAGCCAATTGTCACTTCTTTCGGCTTGATAATTTCTCCGCCATCATGCGACAAGTGTCCGGCAATAATCTTCAATAATGTCGATTTTCCCGCCCCATTGCGTCCAACAAGAGCAACACGGTCCCGAGTTTGTAATTCGAGCTTAATATTCGATAAAATAAGGTCAGCACCATAATATTTTTGTAATTGATTAACCTGTAGCAAAATCATTCTCATTCACCTCTATTACATAGGATTAGTGTACCTTATTCCCGGTATGTCGGCAATAAACTGCTCGCCATATTAGCGGAGTAAGGGTCCTAAATCGTCAAGAAATGTAATATTTAGTTCAAAGTTTCACACACATATAAGGTAAAATAGTGTATGATTTGATGGGAGGATTTTTTATATGGCAGAATTTACGCATTTTAATGAAGAAGGCAGAGCAAAAATGGTCGACGTCAGTGATAAGCCGGAAACGGCACGTACGGCGCTTGCTCATTCCAGCATTACCGTTAGTAAAGAAATTTATGATAAAATAACTAATAATGAGATGAAGAAGGGCGATGTCTTAGCAGTGGCCCAGGTAGCAGCTGTCATGGCAGCAAAGAAGACATGGGATTTGATTCCAATGTGCCATCCGATTCCATTATCAGGTGTTAATATTTCTTTCTCTTGGGAACAGGATAAGGATGAGAACTATCAATTATATATTGCTGCAGCCGTTAAAACGAAGGGGAGCACAGGCGTAGAAATGGAAGCGTTAACAGCGGCATCCGCATGTGCCTTAACAGTTTATGATATGTGTAAAGCCGTTGATAAAGGTATGGTAATTGGACCGACGTATCTTGTCGAAAAAACGGGCGGTAAAAACGGTGATTTTAAAAGAGATGAAAGAGTTAAATAAATTTTTAACTAAACCATTCATGGGGTGTGGGAGATTATGAGTAATGAAACAACGAAAATACCACAGGCGACAGCAAAACGGCTGCCCCTCTATTATCGATTTCTAAAAAACCTGCATAGTTCCGGCAAGCAAAGGGTCTCTTCAGCGGAATTGAGTGAAGCAGTAAAGGTAGACTCAGCAACGATTCGCCGCGACTTTTCCTATTTCGGTGCGTTAGGGAAAAAGGGCTATGGGTATAATGTTAATTACTTAATATCCTTCTTTCGTAAGACCTTAGATCAGGATGAATTAACTAAGGTTGCCTTAATAGGAGTCGGAAATCTTGGCACTGCCTTTTTAAACTATAACTTTTTAAAAAATAATAACACAAAAATAGAATGCGCCTTCGATGTGGATCCCGACAAAATGGGAACCATGATTCGCGAGGTACCCGTTCATCCTATGGATGATTTAGAGAAGGTTTTATCAGAAACTAATATTTCAGTGGCGATATTAACGGTTCCGGCTCCTGCCGCACAAATGATAACCGATCGACTGGTCAAAGCGAATGTAAAAGGAATCTTAAATTTCACTCCAGCAAGGTTAAATGTTCCACCATTAATAAGGGTCCATCATATTGACTTGGCAGTGGAGCTTCAATCGCTAGTCTACTTTTTAAAGCATTATCCAACGGTGGAAATAGATGAAGAATAATTAGTTAAAAAGGCTTTCCACAAAATTTGTGGAAGGCCTTTTGTATGATTAAATCCCTGCTTTTTTTAATTACATAATCTATAAAAATACTTTCTTATGCACTAAGATGTAGGTAGATGAAATGCAAGCGGTTACTAACCGGGAAGTGGGGGAAATTCAATGTCAATTTTACGAGATGAAGCATTAAAAATGCACAAGGAACACCAAGGCAAGGTTGGGATTTATTCTAAGGTGGCAGTACATAATGCAAAAGATTTAAGCCTAGCGTATTCACCAGGTGTGGCAGAGCCATGTTTGGACATTTATGCAGACGAAAATAAAGTTTATGATTATACCTCGAAGGGCAATCTTGTCGCAGTTGTATCCAATGGGACAGCAGTCCTGGGGCTTGGAAATATTGGACCAAAAGCTGCGATGCCTGTGATGGAAGGAAAGGCCGTGTTATTCAAATCGTTCGCAGATGTTGACGCCTTTCCCATCTGCTTGGCCACCACTGACACAGACCAGATCGTAGAAACCGTCAAGCTGCTAGAACCAACATTTGGCGGAGTGAACTTGGAGGATATTGCTGCGCCGCAATGCTTTGAAATTGAAGACCGCCTCCGCAAAGCCTGCGAGATTCCTGTTTTTCATGATGACCAGCATGGAACTGCGATTGTAACAGCCGCTGGTCTAATCAACGCGTTAAAATTAGCGGATAAAAAAATTGAAGATATACGTGTTGCAGTAAACGGAGCAGGTTCAGCTGGAGTAGCGATTGTTAAGCTCCTGCTGCATATGGGCGTGAAGGATGTTATTTTATGTGATACAAAAGGAATTATTTATGAAGGCCGTCCGTTCGGAATGAATCGATTCAAAGATGAAATGGCGCAAATGACAAATCGCGAGCAAAAACAAGGAACGTTAGCGGATGCGCTTATTGACGCCGATGTGTTTGTGGGGGTATCAGCAGCCGGGGCCGTTACAAAGGAAATGGTTAGCACTATGCACCGTGACCCGATTATCTTTGCCATGGCCAACCCGGTACCGGAAATTATGCCCGATGCGGCCAAAGAAGCAGGGGCTCTTGTAGTGGGTACAGGACGTTCTGATTTTCCGAACCAGGTTAATAATGTGCTTGCTTTCCCAGGCATTTTCCGCGGCGCCTTAGATGTCCGTGCCAAGGAAATCAACGAGGAAATGAAGCTTGCTGCGGTCTATGCAATTGCTGGTTTAATTTCAGAGGTTGAGCTCCATGCCGATTATGTCATTCCAGATCCATTTGACCCTCGGGTCGCAGCACAGGTAGCAACCGCGGTTGCGTATACTGCAATGGAAACAGGGGTAGCCCAAAGAATTATCAATGTTGAGGAAATTAAGCAGCGCCTATCAGCATTAGAAGAAGCAAAACAACCAGTGCATGTTTAGGTCGAGTAAAATTTAGCTTTTAAGGGAGGACTATCTCAATCTAGTTGAGGTAGTCTTTCAAATTTTGGGAATTAGGGCATAATTCCGATATACCTTTTAAATTTTTAGTACAATAATGAATGATAGTTTTTTTCTTTTTTAAATCAGCCTATATGACCCCGTCCTTAGGTAAGTAATAAAACATTTCCTAGAAGGACATCTAGGGTTTTGCAATCGGAGGGGATGAAGTTGGCGATTGTGCTGACGATGTTTGTGCTTGGGATTTTATTAGGATTTGTCGGGGCGGGCGGCTCTGGCTTTATTATTGCCATCTTAACAGTTATTTTTGGAGTACCAATACATATGGCGTTAGGGACATCACTAGCAGCGATGGTGTTTACTAGCATGTCAGGTGCCTACAGTCATTTTCGTCAAGGAAATATCTCAATTAAAACCGGTTTAATCGTCGGCGGATTTGGGGCAGCTGCCTCCTATTTAGGTTCAAAGCTAGCCAGTTTGATTCCGATCCATTCTTTGCATTGGTTGACAGCGGGGATGTTATTTTTGTCGGCTGTGATCTTGGTTGTCCGCTTATTTATTGTCCAAAAAATAAAGGTAAACAACAAAAAAGTGAACCCTGGCAACCTGCTTCTCATTAAGAAAGCGGCAGTTGTCGGGTTGGTTACCGGATTGTTGTCTGGTACATTTGGGATAGGTGCTGCGCCGTTCATTCAAATCGGATTGCTGGTCATCATGGGACTTTCGCTTAAACAATCAGTGGGTACAACAATGCTCGTTATTTTGCCGATCGCTTTAGCAGGAGGAATCGGCTACTATTTCGAAGGATACCTGAATTTAACCCTGTTAGTTGAAGTGGTAGGAGGAACGATGATTGGCTCCTATGTCGGGGCTAAGTTTACAGCCCTTGCTCCGCAGCCCGTATTAAAAAGTGCGATGGTCCTGACCCCTATTATCGCAGGAGCCATTTTGCTCATAAGTTAAGGCATCTTCGCAAGGATGGTTAACTGAGACGATGAACTCTCAGACCAGCCTAAGTTAAAGAAAGCTTCTAAGACTGCAAAGTATTTTCTTAAGAATGCTTTGCAGCTTTTTGTGTTTACTAGCCTGAATGGTTAGTATGTCATCAGGTGGAAATCAGAATGGTGCCTGTCGCCTTCTCAAAGATGGAGGGAAATATGAGAAAGGGAAGATGGAGTTTACAGACGGTAATTATTGTCTTTGTGTGTATGGTGGTTACTTTTTCACTATTGATAACGGATTTACTTATCAGTTCGAGAATTGCTAAGGAGACGGAAAAAGGTCAGGCTGAGAAGGCGAGAAATGTGGCTCGAATGGTTGCTCATAGTCCGCTTGTGATTGATGCGATGAGCGGAGAACGGGATGTAAAGGAAATCCAAACGTTTGCGAATGAAATGAGAAAAGTGACAAACGTTTACTTTATTGTTGTGATGGATATGAACGGGATCCGTAAATCCCATCCTGATAGCAAAGAAGTTGGTAAACCATTCAAGGGTGGAGATGAAGGGCCGGTACTAAAAGGGAAAGAGCATGAATCTATTTCAAAAGGAGCTCTTGGACCTTCTTTACGTTCTTTTACGCCGATTAAGGATGCAAATGGAAAACAGATCGGGGCAGTAGCCGTTGGGATTTCTCTTGATAATGTGGAAACGGCCGTCAATAAGAGCAGAATAGGGATCTATATTGGGACGATGATTGGTATCTTAATCGGTGTTCTCGGGGCTGTTATTTTAGCTAGATATATAAAAAAGATCTTACTTGGGCTTGAGCCGTTTGCGATTGCTAAATTATTAGAGGAACGAAGTGCGATGCTTCAATCGGTGCGTGAGGGAATTGTGGCAGTGGATCAACACTCAAACATAACACTTGTCAATCGAGCAGCCTTAAAGCTGTTTGATAAAGCAGGCCTGCAAGATAACCCAATGGGGACAAATATAGAAGAATATATGTCATCTACTCGCTTAAGTGATTTATTAAAAACAGGTAAACCTGAATTGGATGAAGAACAGAATATAAATGGGATGACCATTTTAACCAACCGAGTCCCCGTTATCGTTGAGAATAAGGTAGTTGGCGCGATTGCTACTTTTCGCGACAAAACAGAAATACAGGTACTCGCTGAAGAACTGACAGGAGTAAGAACTTACGCCGATGCACTTCGGGCCCAGGCACACGAGTTTATGAATAAACTTCATGTGATTTTGGGGATGGTCCATACAGGTTATTATGAAAAAGTTGTCGAATACATCAATGAAACGGTTGATCATCGTAATAACGAAATTGGCTTGGTTACCAAAAAGATAAAGGATCCTGTTTTAGCTGGCTTTTTAATTGGAAAGTTGAGTTATGCAAGGGAATCAGGGACTGAGTTATCTGTTTCCTGTGAACAACCGCTGCCACAGCCCGCTGTTTCTGATGTGACACACGAATTGATTACAATTGTTGGTAATTTAATTGATAATGCCATTGTGGCTGTGACCGGTTGTCCAGTCAAAAAAATAACAGTAGAATTTGATTATGGTGATGATATTTTAACTATCGAAGTAAAAGATACAGGAACAGGGATGAATGAAGAAATACAAAACCAAATTTTCAACAAAGGATTTTCCACAAACGGTGAAAATAGAGGTCTAGGGCTGTACCTTGTGTCGCAGGCGGTTAAAAAGTTGGAAGGGGATTTAATTCTTTCATCAAAGCCTGGAAAAGGGACCGTCTTTGCCGTGTATATACCATATAATGGGGAGGGGGACCAGAATGATCCGGGTAATGATTGTTGAAGATGATCCAATGGTGGCTGAATTTAATAAACGCTATCTTGAGCAAGTTACTGGTTTTACATTGATGGCAATGGCCGCATCCGTGGATGAGGCCATTAAGAAAATTGAAAAACTAGAAATTGATCTTATCTTATTGGATATATTTATGCCAGGGAAACTAGGATTAGAGCTGTTAACCTACCTCCGTGAACATGAAAAAGAAACCGATGTGATTGTTATTTCAGCAGCATCAGATATGGAGCGGATTAAAAAGGCTTTAAGATACGGAGCCGTTGATTATTTAATTAAGCCTTTTGAATTTGAACGCTTTAGTAGAGCGTTAGTTGCATATAAAGAACAAACAAAGTTTATTCAAACTCAACAAGTGATTAACCAAGACGTATTGGACAACCAAATACTGCACCGAGAGGAAAAGCCTGTTATCGAAGAATTACCAAAGGGATTAACAAAAGATACCCTGAAACAAATTTGGGAAGCGATTCAGGAGCTAAAAAATGCCCCGTTTTCAACAGAGGACGTCGTGAAGGTCGTCGGAATTTCTCGGGTTTCCGTCCGTAAGTATTTAAATTTTTTAAAGGAAATTGGAATCCTAGATGTTAAGGTAATCTACGGTACAGTGGGAAGACCCGTTTACCAGCATGAATTTAATCGATTGAAAGAACATCTTATCAAAAACTTTTTGTAAGCAGCCTAGAACTGCTTACTTTTTTTATTTACAAAAACCTTATTAAATTTACATAAACTATGAAAGCGGTTTAATTCAGAATATGATAGAAACATCAATAGATTGGGGGATGAACACTTATGGAACCAGCAAAAAAGTTGCAACCGCTTACGGTTGTTCCAGGGGAAAAAGAAGAAAAGAAAGGGCTTTTAGGTAAATTTGGCAGTGTAAAGGTAGGCGTAATTCCACTCCCACTTTATATCGTTATCGCAGCTGTTGTCTACTTTTCAGCCGTCTATAAATTGCTTCCAGCTGATATGATTGGCGGCTTTGCCATTATTATTGTCATGGGTATTTTACTTGGGGAACTTGGCATGAAGATTCCGCTTTTAAAGGATATCGGCGGCCCTGCCATTTTAGCACTCTTGATTCCGTCTATTTTAGTCTTTTTTAATGTAATTAATACAACTGGAATGAATGCGGTTACCCAGTTGATGAAAACATCCAATTTCCTTTACCTTTATATTTCTATTTTAGTAGTAGGAAGTATTCTTGGGATGAATCGTAGAGTCTTAATTCAAGGCTTCACACGCATGTTTATACCGCTTATTGTCGGGACAATTGCCTCTATTGCAGCAGGCGTTCTAGTAGGTTTGCTTTTTGGATATGACATGAAACACACATTGTTCTTTATTGTTGTTCCAATTATCGGTGGTGGGATCGGAGAAGGAATTTTGCCTCTTTCATTAGGCTACGCAGAGGTTCTCGGAAAATCTTCAGAAACATTTGTAGGGCAATTAATTCCAGCAGCAGTGATTGGAAATATTGTCGCGATCATTTGTGCAGGTATTTTATCACGTTTAGGTGAGAAAAAGAAGCATCTTACTGGTAATGGAGTATTAGTGAAGACAAAAGGCGGCGATGGAATCACAGAAGCCGCAACAATTGATAAGCCGGTTGATTTTCCACTTATGGGTGCAGGACTGTTAATTGCGTGTAGTTTCTTTATCTTAGGTGGATTGGGGAATAAATTCCTAGGCATTCCTGGACCAGTGTTAATGATTATTGCAGCGGCCGTTGTGAAAAGTATAAAAGTAATGCCCGCTAAAATGGAACAAGGTGCTTATCACTTATATAAATTTGTATCATCAAGTTTAACATGGCCATTAATGGTTGGCTTAGGTATGCTATATATTCCGCTTAAGGATGTTGTCAAAATCGTAACCCCAGGATATGTGGTTGTTTGTACCGCTGTCGTAGTGGCAATGGTTACTACAGGTTACTTTGTAGGTAAGTTGATGAAGATGTACCCAGTCGACTCAGCGATTGTTACAGGCTGTCATAGTGGTTTAGGAGGAACGGGTGATGTTGCAATTCTTTCTGCTTCTAATCGGATGTCATTGATGCCATTTGCCCAAGTTTCGACAAGAATTGGGGGCGCTTCAACCGTTATTTTGGCTATTCTTTTGCTGAAATTATTAAGCTAATATTCCTAAATGGGGCTGTGCCTGTTTGTCACGGCCCGACTTTTTTGATTGTATAGATTGGATTCTTGTCACCATGATTAACTATTATTTGTAGATAGAACCAAAAGGAGAAGGTTGGAATGAATGAAAGCAAGATAAAAGAGCAGGCAGTGCTGCTCCATAAAAAGCTGGCAGGTAAGATTAGCATCGTCAGTAAAGTAGAAATGAACAATGCTGATGATTTAAGTTTAGCCTATACGCCAGGTGTAGCCGAGCCATGTAAGATCATTGCAAAAAATAGTGAGGCTTCCTTCGAGCATACAGGGCGGGGTAATTTAGTAGCCGTTGTAACAGATGGAACAGCTGTCTTAGGGTTAGGAGACATTGGTCCTGAGGCTGCTATGCCAGTTATGGAGGGGAAGGCCGTTTTATTTAAACAATTTGCAGGAATCGATGCGTATCCGCTTTGCCTGGGTACAAAAGATGTCGATGAGATTGTCAATATTATTAAAGCATTAGAGCCAACATTCGGCGGTATCAATTTGGAGGATATTTCCGCCCCAAGATGCTTTGAAATTGAAGAACGCTTAAAAAAGGAACTAAACATTCCCGTCTTTCATGATGACCAGCATGGGACAGCGATTGTTGTATTAGCTGCCCTTTTAAATGCGCTGAGAATTGTGAAGAAAAGTATCTATAAGGTTAAGGTTGTTCTAAATGGTGCTGGTTCTGCGGGGATAGCGATTGCCAAGCTTTTATTAAAAGCGGGCTTTAAGAATATTACGTTAGTAAGCCTGGAGGGAATTCTTTGTCCAGGTGAAGAGTGGATGAACGACCGTCAAGCAGAAATAGCAGACAGAACAAACCTAGGCAGGGTACATGGAACCCTTCAAGACGCGATTAAAAACACCGACATTTTTATTGGCGTCTCAGGTCCAAAGGCTTTAACGGGAGATATGGTCAGGACCATGAATAAAGATTCAATTGTTTTTGCTATGGCAAATCCAGTGCCTGAAATTTATCCGGAAGAAGCGCTTGCGGCAGGTGCAGCAGTAGTCGGAACAGGCCGTTCTGATTATCCTAATCAAGTAAACAATGTGCTCGCCTTTCCAGGAATCTTTCGTGGTGCTCTCGATGTAAGGGCAACCGACATCAATGAGGAAATGAAACTTGCAGCAGCTTACGCCATTTCAAGTCTTGTATCGGATAAAGAGCTTCGTGCGGAGTATATCATTCCTAACGCCTTGGATTCTCGTGTGGGGGATCGAGTGGCAGCAGCTGTTTCGGCTGCGGCGATCGAATCGGGAGTAGCGCGAAAAAGCTCCAACTTAAAAAAACTAGTAGAAATCATCTAAGCAAAGCTTATCGAACGGTGGAAAAAGAAGAAAATAGGTTCAAGAAGGTCTTTCACGATATAACGTGAGGGGCCTTTTTTTGTAAAATAATAATTAGGACATCCTAATATTTACATTTGCACTTTACAAACGTAACAGTGTTATGTTACATTGTTTTTAGAAAGGGGTTTTTATGATGAGTGAGGAGTTAATCTCAAAGAAAGACCTGTTAGAATTAGCCGGAATATCCTATGGACAGCTATATAGATGGAAACGAAAGGATCTCATTCCGGAAGAATGGTTTGTGCGTAAATCAACGTTTACGGGTCAAGAAACTTTTTTTCCAAAGGAAAAGGTCTTAGAAAGAATTGAAAAAATACAAACGATGAAAGAAAACTTATCCTTGGATGAACTAGCTGACATGTTTTCACCCAATGTAACGAATTTAAATTATACCAAAGATGAATTAGTGAAACGTAACATTGTTTCGACGACGGTTGTCGATTTTTACCTAGAACAAGAAAAGGGCGTTCTTCAATTTAATTTTACACGTATGCTCGAAGTGTTTGTTTTAGAAAAACTGCTTCAGTCGGGTGAAATTAACCTGGAAGAAGGGAAGATGGTCTTGCAGGTGTTAAAGGATCATGCAGGGGTAATCAAGCAGAAGAGTTGTGAATTGGTGATTACCAGAAAACTTGGCATGTCATCATGTCTGTTACTAATTAATGCAGAAGAATTTCATTTTGAACGCGGAACAAAAGTGGTTGCCGCTTTGTCGCTGATGACGTGCATGGAAGAAATTAAAGCGAAATTATTATAAAGGAGAATGATGATGGATACGAAAAGCAGGGGAGACTTGGTTATTAATGGCTTCGGTGCATCCAATGGGGGACAGTTCCGCGTTGTCACATTAAATGGCCGAGGGACGGTTAACAATGATTTAGAATGCCTGGAACTGGATTGTAATGGTTCCGGGATTCTCAATGGAAACGTCATTTCTGAAAAAGCAAAAGTAAACGGACATGCGAAGGTCAGAGGGAGTATCGGCAGTAAGAACCTAACGATTGATGGATCAGCAAGGATCGACAAAAACCTATCTGCTGAAAAATTAAAGGTCTTTGGTAAAGCAACCGTTGGCGGCAGGGTTAAATGTGAGGAAATAAAAATTCAAGGAACATTTACGGTTGGTGAGGATTGTGAGGCGGAAATTTTTAAAGCAGAATCGCAGTTTACGATTGGCGGACTTCTAAATGCAGACCAGGTTGACATAAAGATGTTTGGAGAGTGTAAAGCAAAAGAAATCGGCGGGCAAACGATTACGGTAAAGGCGAATGGATCCTTAGTCGGTAATTTGCTTAAGGCCTTTTTTAAACCACAGCTTGAAACGGAATTAATTGAAGGGGACAAAATTCAACTTGAAAATACGATTGCCAAAATCGTCCGTGGGAACCAGGTGTGGATTGGTCCAAATTGTCAAATTGGTCTAGTGGAATACACTGAGGAATTTTCGATGGATAAAAAGGCAATTGTTACTGAGAACAGAAAGGTTTAAGGGGGATAAGAAAATGACAAGAAGCGAAAATCTGATTATCAATGGCTCGGGCAGCTATCCTGGCGGCCGTTACGATAAAATCAGTATTCGAGGGGAAGGAACGATTGTCAATGCTGTGGAAAGTTCGACTTTCCATGTCTATGGTACGAGTGAAGCCGTCGAAAATGTTAAAACAGGCTCGGTAAAAGTATTTGGTGAAGCAGAGATCAAAGGGAATATGGATGCAGAGGAAACACTGATCATGGGAACGATGATGGTCGGTGGCAATGCTCTTTTAAAAAAGATAAAAATTTTCGGATTGCTGGAAGTCGGCGAGAGACTGACAGGGGATGAAGCAAACATTAAAGGGAGTATCTCAGTGAATGGCGATGTGGAGTATGAGACGTTCGACTCTAGCGGCGGCTTTGAGATCAAAGGATTACTGAGCGCAGACACCATTAAGGTCGGTTTTGCGTTTTGGGCAAAGCACAGCTGAGGAAATCGGCGGCGGAAAAATAACCGTCAAAAAAAGAAGTAACTCATTCCTCCCCTTTGGAAAAGAGGCAGGGTCCCTAAGTGCGAAAGTCATTGAAGGGGATGATATCTACCTTGAAAATACCAAGGCTGATATTGTTCGGGGCAACAAGGTGAAAATTGGACCTGGCTGCCAAATAGGAGTGGTGGAGTATCGAAATGATTTCTCGCATGATCCGAGGGCGGCAATAAAAACGACGATTAAGATATAAAGGAGAAATGTGATGGTGACAAATGAAAGCAAATTAGGATTGGTTGTTGCGGGGTTATTGCTGGGGATTTTAATGGCCTCAATGGATAATACGATTGTTGTAACCGCAATGGGTACGATTGTCGGTGATCTCGGTGGTCTGGAGAGCTTTGTCTGGGTCGTATCTGCCTACATGGTAGCTGAGATGGCAGGGATGCCGATTTTCGGTAAGTTGTCGGATATGTACGGTCGAAAAAGATTCTTTATTTTCGGATTGATTTTGTTTATGGTGGGTTCCGCTTTGTGTGGTACTGCTGAAACGATCACCCAGTTAAGCATTTATCGTGCGATTCAGGGGATTGGCGGTGGGGCGCTTGTCCCAATCGCCTTTACGATAATGTTTGACCTGTTTCCCCCTGAAAAGCGCGGGAAAATGGGGGGCTTGTTCGGAGCCGTTTTTGGATTGTCGAGTATTTTTGGTCCATTGCTTGGTGCGTATATAACGGACTATATTAGCTGGCATTGGATTTTCTACATCAATATGCCACTAGGGATCTTATCACTCGTTTTTATTACTATCGCATATAAGGAATCTCCAATTCACAAAAAGCAGATAATTGATTGGTCGGGGGCCGTGACATTGGTCGGAGCCGTCGTTTGTCTAATGTTTGCGCTTGAACTTGGTGGGCAAAAATATGACTGGAATTCAACCGTGATCATCAGCCTGTTTGCAGGATTTGCGATTCTATTTTTGATCTTTTTATTTGTGGAGACAAAAGCAAAGGATCCGATTATTTCCTTTTCCATGTTTAGAAACCGCTTGTTTGCAGGCAGTACACTCGTTGGCTTATTTTACGGTGCTGCATTTATGGCAGCTACGGTTTACATTCCGATTTTTGTGCAAGGGGTTTATGGCGGGACTGCTACCAATTCAGGGTTAATATTATTGCCAATGATGCTCGGCTCGGTGGTTACCGCACAAGCGGGCGGTTTTTTGACAACGAAGATGAGCTATCGAAATATTATGTTTATCTCCGGAGTTATTTTGATTGGCGGCTTATTGTTATTGAGTACGATTACACCAGAAACAAGCAGAGCGGTGTTGACGCTTTACATGATTATAATTGGTTTAGGTGTCGGCTTCTCTTTTTCTGTGTTAAGCATGGCAGCGATTCATCCGTTTGGAATTGAGCAAAGGGGCTCAGCAACATCCACTAGTAACTTTATTCGTTCCTTAGGAATGACGATCGGGATTACCGTTTTTGGTACGATCCAACGAAGTGATCTCAAAGAAGGGTTGGAAAATGCTTTTGCTGGAATGGGACCGATTCCTAAGGGACAGAGTTTCGGAGATTCGCGGGCCTTATTATCGGAGGAAGCAAGAAAATTAATTCCACCACAAATTCTCGATAAAATAACAGATGCACTCTCAAATTCCATCGTCCACACATTTACATGGGCACTCGTACCCGCAGGTCTAGCCTTCCTATTCATTTTTATCCTAGGAAAAGAGCGTATGGTAATTCACAAAATAGAAGCTTCAAAATGAAAAGGTGTCAGGCGCCATGTGAATTTTTCACATGGTGCCTGACACCTTGTTTTATTTCTTTTTCATTTTATCTTTGTATTTAATGTGAAAGATAATCATTTTTAGGCCTGAGCCATAGTCAAAGGTTGCTAATAGGACGAGAAGGTAACTGAAAAACCCCCAGCCATTTTTTTGAACATTATCAATGGCAAAGTAAGTAAACAACCCGCCAAGCAAAAAGTAAATTAATCCGGAAAACAAAGGTGAACGTTTCATAGAAATCCTCCGATAAAGTTTTGAACCGCCTCGGCTTCTCGCTGGAGCCTCTCAATGTCGTCTTTGTACACCGATTGAACCAAGACCACCAAGGTGTTCATTGTGACATGGGCAAATATTGGGACGAAAATGGATTTTGTTTTTACATAAAGAAAGGCGAACGTAAAGCCCATGGCCGAGTATAACAGAATGTGCTGAAACTCCATATGGGCCGCGGCAAAAATGACTGAACTGATAAGAGCAGAGATAAAAAAGTTAAATCGTTGATGAAGAGCTCCGAAAATAATTTTTCGAAAAACGATTTCTTCTAGGATTGGCCCAATGATGCTCGTGACTATAATCGCTAAGGGAAAAGCCTCAATTATCGTTAGAATATCCTTTGTGTTTTCAGAACCCATATTGATGCCAAATAGGTTCTCGATGATTGCGGCGGCGTACTGGGCTGCTAAAGCAAGGAAGATTCCTGAAATGGCCCATACCACCGAATGACCGAAAGAACCGCCATTTTTGCTGAAGCCTCGGTTGTTCATTTCTTTCCTTAATATAAAAATAATGAGTAATAAGGCAATCGTAAAACTAGCTAGAAGCCAGGAAGGAACAGCAAGACTTTGATTGATCCCAAAGTATTTAAAGCCAAACAAAAATAGGGGTATCCCGATTAGGCTAGAAAACTGCATCGCGATGTAAACAATAATGATTATCCAATATTCCCGTTTCAAATAATCTAGTCTCCTTTAGATTCCATTTTATATTTTTGACGAATAGTCAATTTATAATCATTCATTTTACAGGGAGTCAAATCGCTCGGGCCTTTATATACTATTCTTCATTCTACTCTTAAAACTGGCTTTGTTTCAATTTAGAAAGACTTTTTAAAAAAATGGGTATAGAAAATGACGTTTTTCGCATACTTTATAAGGTTGTCAATCGGATAATTTTTTTTTAGAAAAAATTTATGCTTCACACTTGCAAAAGAATTAGAGATTCATTATTATAATAATTGTGTTAGCACTCATTCATAGAGAGTGCTAATAAGTCAGAATTACATATATTTTTGAGGAGGTTGTTTGATTTGTTAAGACCATTAGGTGATCGTATTATCATTGAGCTTGTTGAATCAGAAGAAAAAACTGCAAGCGGGATCGTATTACCGGATTCAGCGAAAGAAAAGCCTCAAGAAGGAAAAGTTGTTGCCGTTGGTACTGGCCGCGTACTTGAAAGCGGAGAGCGTGTAGCACTTGAAGTTTCTGTAGGTGATCGTATTATCTTCTCAAAATACGGCGGTACAGAAGTGAAATACCAAGGAACAGAATATTTAATCTTACGCGAATCTGATATTCTTGCTGTTGTTGGCGCATAAGATTCTTACTTAAAAATACAAAGAACTGAAAAATATGAGGAGGTTTTTAAACAATGGCTAAAGAGATTATGTTTAGTGAAGATGCACGCCGCGCAATGCTTCGTGGTGTTGATGCTCTAGCAAATGCAGTAAAAGTTACTCTTGGACCTAAAGGACGCAACGTGGTTCTTGAGAAAAAATTCGGTTCACCACTAATCACGAATGATGGTGTAACTATCGCCAAAGAAATCGAATTAGAAGATGCATTCGAAAACATGGGTGCAAAACTTGTTGCTGAAGTAGCAAGCAAAACTAACGATGTTGCTGGTGACGGTACAACTACTGCAACAGTTCTAGCACAAGCGATGATTCGCGAAGGCTTAAAGAACGTAACTGCTGGTGCTAACCCAATGGGTATCCGTAAAGGGATCGAAAAAGCAGTTATTGCAGCTGTTGAAGAATTAAAAGCAATTTCTAAACCAATCGAAAACAAAGCTTCGATCGCACAAGTTGCTTCCATCTCTGCTGCTGACGAAGAAGTTGGTCAATTAATTGCAGAAGCAATGGAGCGCGTTGGCAACGACGGCGTAATCACTATTGAAGAATCTAAAGGCTTCACAACTGAATTGGATGTAGTAGAAGGTATGCAATTTGACCGTGGTTATACTTCTGCATACATGGTAACCAATACAGATAAAATGGAAGCTGTTTTAGAAAATCCATATATCTTAATTACTGACAAGAAAATTGCTAGCATTCAAGAAATTCTTCCTGTTCTTGAGCAAGTAGTTCAACAAGGCAAGCCACTATTATTAGTTGCTGAAGATGTTGAAGGTGAAGCACTTTCTACTCTAGTAGTTAACAAGCTACGCGGAACATTCAATGCAGTTGCTGTTAAAGCTCCAGGCTTTGGTGACCGTCGTAAAGCAATGCTAGAAGATATCGCTGCTCTAACTGGTGGGGAAGTAATCACTGAGGAGCTTGGCCGTGAACTTAAGACAACTACAATCAGCTCTCTAGGACGTGCTGCTAAAGTTGTTGTGACAAAAGAAAATACAACAATCGTTGAAGGTGCAGGAGATTCTGCTGAAATCGCAGCTCGTGTAAACCAAATCCGTGTTCAATTAGAAGAAACTACTTCTGAATTTGACCGTGAAAAATTACAAGAGCGCTTAGCTAAATTAGCTGGCGGTGTAGCAGTAATCAAAGTTGGTGCTGCGACTGAAACTGAATTAAAAGAGCGTAAGCTTCGAATCGAAGACGCTTTGAACTCAACTCGTGCTGCAGTTGAAGAAGGTATCGTATCCGGCGGTGGTGTAGCCCTTCTTAACGTATACAGCAAAGTTGCTGAAATCCAAGCTGAAGGCGATGTAGCAACTGGTATCAACATCGTATTACGTGCGATGGAAGAGCCTGTACGCACAATTGCTCACAATGCTGGTCTTGAAGGATCTGTTATCGTTGACCGCTTAAAGCGTGAAGAAATCGGTACTGGTTTTAACGCTGCGAACGGCGAATGGGTAAACATGATTCAAGCTGGTATCGTTGACCCAACTAAAGTTACTCGTTCTGCATTACAAAATGCAGCATCTGTAGCGGCTATGTTCTTAACAACTGAGGCTGTAGTTGCTGACAAACCAGAACCAGCTGGTGCAGGTATGGGTATGCCTGACATGGGCGGCATGGGTGGAATGGGCGGCATGATGTAATCAACGCCCAAACCCCTTGATACATGAGGGTTTTATGTAAGAGGGGAGCGGAATGCTAACATCTTGCTAACATTTCTCTCCTAAAATTAGAGGTTTCTCATGAGTTGCGCAAACTTGTGGGAAGCCTCTTTTTTCATTTCTTTCGTTACGTGCAAATAGACGTTTTTTGTTGTCTCGTCGTCACAGTGACCTAAACGGTCCATAATCTCTTCTAAGCCTACCTTTGCTTCTGCTAACAATGATGTATGTGTATGGCGCAAAGAGTGGGGAGTGAGATCTGGATTTAAGCCGGCCAGCTTCAGCAGCCGCGCCATTCTATTTTCCACGGTCTTGATGAAAATAGGGTAGCCTGGTTGTTTCTCTTTCTTGGCGAAAATGAATCCTTCATTAAGATAGGTTTCTCCATAGTACTCCTGCACTTTCTTTTGCACTAGCATATGCTTGTTAAGAGCAGCAATGACATCTTCATCTACCACGATGGCTCGTTTAGATTTCCTCGTCTTAGGCGGCACTAATTGATACTCCAGCGTGTTATTTGTCGGGTTGTAATACGTTTTCGTGATACTGATGGTTTGCTCATCAAAGTCGATATCTTTCCACTTTAGAGCCACCAGTTCACCTGCACGCATCCCTGTGTAGGAAAGGGTAAGAAAGATTAGATAATCTAAATCTAAACCTTTAGCAGCAGCTGTTTGCAACAGTAAAGCTAGCTCTTCCTTTTCCATATATTTCGGAATCTCTTGTTCCTCTAATTCCTCAACGGTTTTTCTGTCTTTCTTCAGGTAAGCAAATTCCGTTGGATCATTTTTAATCAATCTCATCTCAATGGCTTTTTTGAAAATCATCCTACCAGTGCGATGTACACCGTCCAACGTATTGTCAGCGTACCCTTTCTCTTTTAAGTCATTTAAAGCATCTTGATATTTCTTGGCTGTGATGTCTTTTAGCTTTAAAAGGGAGAAGTACGGTAGTAGCTTGTTGATTTCGTGCTGCCTGATACGAATAGTACCTGGCTTTACGCTGTTCTTCTCACTGTACATAAGAAGCCATTCGCTGGCAAAATCTTTAAATACGACATTCATTTCTTGTACATACGTGCCTTGATTAATTTCGTATATAAGTTCGGCAGCGGCTGCTTCAGCTTCTTGCTTAGTACGAAATCCTCCCTTCGTCTTTTGTTTTCTTCTGCCAGTAGAGGGATCTCTGCCAATGTCGATTATGAAGCTCCAAGTAGATCCGCAAGTGCAACGCTTCTTGTTGCAGGTGCAGCCTCTTCGGTAAAAATGTCCTTTCATGTTCCTAGACCTCTTTTCTTGGTGAAATATCTTTGCAATGGTTATCTATTATTTCCACTGCTTGCTGAGCGAATACGTTTGGTCTATTTACTAGCTTCTTCTACATTTAAACTGCGCGGCTCGACCCTTTTTTCTGCTTTTGGTCTGCGATCCACATTTCCAAGTCCGATTTCTCTACACGTTTTGAAGTGCCGATTTCAAAGTTGGGGATACCACCATACGCTACATCCAGTTTAAATAGTTCATAGACCGTTTTTCTTGAGATGCCAAGGAATTGTGCAATGTGTGTTGCCGTTAGTGTATCGGGTAAAGAATCCCAAGTTGTAAATTGTTTTGTTGTATTCAAAGTAAACCCCTCCAAGTAGTTGTTTGTATATATTTCGGTACTTTGTCTATACTAGTAATGTTTTTCTGTACTTTGTCCGGATTGGTATACGCAGTTTCGCCCGCATATATCGTGACAAGCACCAATGGCCGTAACCAATCGAAACTCCACCGAACCGTTACTTACAAGGAGCCGTTCCCACTCCTTCTCCAGCAATCCAGTCCAAACAGCAGAAAGACCTTGATTAATGATTGCTAGTGCTGATTTTCTTTGTCGCATTGGCTCAGCTCACCTGACCTCTTATTTAGCGTGACTTAAGGGCATTTCCCACGGTTATTCTGTTCGTAGTTCTTCCATGTCGAACACTACTAAACGACAGCTTTTTGGCAGAGGGTGGCATCTCTGACCCTTTGGGCTTTCTCTTTTATTGTGACTTTAATACAACCTTTTCAAAAAAAGTATGCAACAATTTATTGTTATGAATTTACTTTAGAGGAAGTTTTAATCTAGAATGGTTGAATGGTTGAAGGGCCTTAATATGGAACTTGTAAATAAATCCATAAAATGGTTATGATGAAATAACATAAAGTGCAGTGGCTTATATAAACTACCAAGTAAAAAACCCTTCAAACTGGTTGGTATGAAGGGTTTCTTTATTGTTTGAGGTAATTAGCTATGATTGCTCTGAAAGATAAATCAGATTCGTTCAGAGTTGTTAAAAAAATAATACAAACTTCTATTCAGAAATATGCATAAATATTAGATGTTATTTTGGGACCCTTATTAAAGTAACGGGCAGGTTAGTTCTATTAGTAAACGGATTAATAACCTAATTTGTGGGATAATATGAAAAAATTGTTTCATAAAGGTGGCTTTATATGGACAACTATACAAATGATAATACTGCCAGACGCTATAAAGCTCATGTTAGCATTCTTGGAACTACTCAACTTCATTTACGGAATCCTTACATAATTGCTTGGTGGTCAGCGGCATTCCCAGGATTCGGACATTTGCTTTTATCAAAATATATTAGAGGATATGCATTATTTATTTGGGAAGTTATTGTAAACATAAATGCACATGTCAATCTTGCAATGATTTATTCATTTCAAGGAAATATAGACATGGCTAAAGGAGTATTAAACACAAGGTGGCTTCTTATGTATATCCCTGTTTACCTTTTTGGTATTTGGGATAGTTATCGAACAACGGTAGATTTGAATAAGGTTTATCTTCTAGCAGAACGCGAGGAACACCGTTTTAATTCATTTTCTTTAGGTGCATTAGAAATTAACTATCTAGATAAAAGAAACCCTGTTCTTTCCATCGTGTGGTCACTGTTAACCCCAGGTCTAGGACAACTATATATACATAGGATTTTGACAGCTATATTTGTTATCTTTTGGTTAGTCATCTTTTTTTATTTTTCGCATATCCAAGAGGCAGTTGTACTCTTGTTTTTAGGCAAAGTCCAAGAAGCTACCGCTGTAATAAAACCAGAATGGCTCTTATTTATCCCTTCACACTATGGATTTGCAATTTATGACTCTTATATAAATACAGTTGAAAATAATAAACTTTTTGAAAAGGAACTAAGGAATCATCTTAAAGAAAATTACCAAGCAACAGGTTTTCAGATACTAAAAGGACAAAAAGTGAAGTGATGACTATGCAGCTATTTTCAACATTTGAAAGTACCAGCTATTTAGAAATGGCAATTTCAACATTAGAGAAAAAAGGGATTATAAAAGAAAATATATTTGCTGTTCCCTTAGACAATCGAACAGAAGAACGTAAGATTTTGGATTCTCTTCATCGCTCAGACGGGACATCATTTGTTGATATAGGGATGGCACTTGCAACCGCCTTTTCTGTTATTGGAGCAAGTATTGGTTTTAAATTATCTTGGGGTCCAATATATTGGGGTCTAATAAGTGCATTTATCGGATTTGTTCTTGGTTTTGCAATTAGACTTTTTATTGAATTGGTACTAAAGAAGAAAAAAAGAATTTTACGAGGTAAACATTCTGAGGTTATCCTCATTATTGATTGTGAAGAATCACAAGCTGAGTTAATCGAAAATATTCTTTGGAATCATTTTGCTTTAGGAGTAGCAAAAGTCAAGCAGATATAAGGGGACAAATAAATCTTATAAAAAGGGACTTTTCAGAATACCCTCCTTTATAGATTGGTGAGTTGAGAAAGAGAGTGGCTACAAGTCGATCTTTTTGGGGGAAAATTCTAATTCTTTTCACAACTTGCTCGTTTTTTGTCGATAAATAGGTTCATAATTAAAGGCAAGAGGAGGTGAGCGAATGAGCCGTTTGGTTTTAATGGAAGTAGCTATGAAAGAGGAATTGCCCGAACTTTACGACATTTATTTTGGTGGAAGAGTCCTTCTTCATTATGAGGAAGAGGAGGTTCCTTTCATTGTTGTAAGAACCACAAATGGAATGGGGCAAGAAGCAGCAATTGAATTATTACGTGGTTGTGAGCAATTTAAAGCATATCACAAACATTTATTTGGAATTGAAGTTAAATCCTTTGTTACAGACGATAAACAATTTAAAAAGGTAAAGAACTGGTGGAATTATTTTCACCCTAATGGAATTTACAGATAATATTTTAAAAATACAGAAAAAAAGGTTTATTATAAATTACATACTTAGAAAAACCATTTAGGTGATACATAATGAAATGTAATGTGGTCGAATTTTGTCTGTTATACGAGTACGACTTGTAAAACCAAAATAAAGCAAAAGACAAGTAAGACCGTCAAACAAGGCGGTCTTTTTTGTATAATATATGTTGAATTAACGGGCAAAATAGTTTTGTGTATAAATATAAGAAAAAGGGAGGGATAAATTTATGTATGAGGCAAAAGGTTTTCAAAGTACAGACTTCGCAGAACTTATTCGGGTAGTTAATGATTTTCTTGGCTCATTAGAGGAAGGAAAGATGATAGATGTTAAATACAATACTGTTCCTCTTGCTGTAAGCATACACACAGAATATGGAGTGAATCCTGATACAAAATATACGGCAATGATTATCATAAAGAAATAGTGAGCTCATGCATTTTTCTGTATCTTGACATTTCTTACAAAAAATGTTATGATTAAAAAGAATTATTTTTGTTCGGTGTAAAGGATAGTCTAAGTTTAACTTTTCGTCTTGATGATCACTGAGTGCAAGGATAGTAACACATTGTGTGCAAAGCACACAGCAGGAGGAACTACAAATGGAACAAGGTAAAGTAAAATGGTTTAATGCAGAAAAAGGATTCGGATTTATCGAGCGTGAAGGCGGAGAAGACGTATTCGTTCATTTCTCAGCGATCCAAGGCGAAGGTTTCAAATCTTTAGACGAAGGTCAAACAGTTACTTTTGACGTTGAGCAAGGTCAACGTGGAGCTCAAGCAGCTAACGTTCGTAAAGCTGCTTAATTTTACAAAACAGGGAAGGCAGGCTCTTTTATGGGGGTCTGCTTTCTTTTTTCTGTGAAACAAAGAACCCCCACTTGTAAAGGATTAGGGGACATGAAAACAGTAAATAAAATGGAGAACCAAGTGTAGCATATAATTAAGGATTATCCTAATTTAATGAGAGTGGCTTATAAAATGACTCTTATTTTTATGAGATACTTGAAGGATATATTCTGCTTCAACTCTAATGGACTATCAAGGCGTATTGTATATTTTTGTTAAAATAAAGATTGTGATGAATTGCACTTATAGTAACGGGTAGCGATTGCTGAACAAAGGCAGTCGCTTTTTGTGTTATTTGCGCAGGAAGGTCCCTTTATTGGTAATCCGACACGATTCCTATTGTTTTTGCTTTTTCTGATTTATAAAGAAAAAGTAGTTGACACTGAAAAAAATTTATGATATTATTAAAAATTTGATAAAAAGTAATATATATGTTAAGGTTAAAAAGGTTACAATATATGGAGGTGGATTATTTGTTTCAAATTGGCGATAACATTGTTTATCCAATGCACGGAGCAGGTATAATTAAAGCCATAGAAGAAAAGGAAATCTCAGGGAAAAAACAACAGTATTATGTCATAAAAATGTTAATCAGTAATATGCAAGTCATGATTCCTACGGTTAAAATATTGAGTTCAAGTATACGCCCAGTTACTGACATAATTGCATTAAAACGCATCATACACATTTTTCTTCATGAAGAATCAGATAGATTACTGCCGTGGAAACAAAGGTATAAAGTGAACATGGACAAAATAAAAACGGGTAAAATACAAGAATGTACTGAAGTTGTACGTGATTTAATGCGTATGAAGAAAGAAAAAGCACTTAATACAAGCGAAAAAAAAATGTTAGATAACGCACATGAATTTTTGATCAGTGAACTGGGATTAATTAAAGGGATTACTGAAAATCAAATAAAAAGTTTCTGTTAAGGTTAATTTAAGATAATGTATTACCTCTCCCGAAAATATCCTGAACTTTTTGGGAATATGTTTATTATTAAAAGTAAATCTTTTTAAAGACATTCAACTTCTCCAACTCACCTTTAGAGCATTAACCTCTTTTGTTATTTCTTCAATCTAATCCATTTTTATTATTTAAATTTCATTTACGAACGTTTGAAGTTTCATCAAATGACTCAATAAAATAGTCACTTGATTTTTGCAATCCTGATTCACACTGGCACGGACAAGGAGCCGTAAGGATGAAAGAGAGGTAGGGCTTTCATTGTTTTAGGTATACAATATATTATTTAAGTCATTATTTCTAGAAGAAAAAACAATTAATCTCACCTCTATCTTTAAGAAATTTTACATCTACTGAGACAGTGAATAGTAATTGTTTATCTTCTTTACGTAAAAGAGAAAAACGAATAGGTAACACCATATGGTCAACTACCAAAATGGTTTCCAGACCAGGAAACCATTTTTTATTTTATTTACATATGGTGATGGTTTTAAATCCTTTGATGAAGGGCAACGCGTACAATTTGATATTCTAAAAGGACAACGTGGCTCTCAAGCAGAAAAAAGAAATTAGGCATAGAAGAGTATTATTTAACTATATAGTGCTTATGCAGAAGGTTCGAAACTACAATTGTGAATTAATGTACTTAAAGTAAACCAGCTAATAGTTTGTCAACATTTTTCAATAAAAACTTAAAATATTTCATGATATACTGAAAATGTGCATGCCAAATAACCTTCCTTAACTCAACTTTTGGAAGGTTTTGTATTGTTTAGTTTTATTTATTATTTAAGCTATATCTTGGAAAGTTGAGTTGCTTTTTAATATTGCATAGATCCATTGTAAAAGCTTATTTGCACAGGCTATTACAGCTACTTTATAAGGCTTTCCTTCTTCACGTTTCTTATCATAGAACTCTCGTAACCTCTTGTTACGTGGGATTATATCTTTGGTTGTTTTCTTTTTTCGACAATCACGAATGGCACATTTAACGGCTAAATATAAGGCACGCCTAAGCCTGCTAGACCCTCTTTTTGTAATTCTGTTCACTGTTCCTTTGAACCTTCCCGATTCAAAGATACTAGGGTCAATTCCGGCAAATGCCACAAGTTTTTTAGGGTGATTAAACCGATCAATCTCGCCAATTTCAGAAATTATCGTTGCCGCGATTTTTTCTCCGATACCAGGGATAGATTGGATAATCTTATATTCTATAAGTTCTTTTGCTAAAGCATCTATCTCAACTTCAAACACAGATAGGTGCTTTTTGTATTCTAAGAGCATATTGATATACATTTTAAGGGTTAAAATATGGCTTTGATATAAGGTTTTCTGAAAAGGATTCCGTGATGCTGCAGCTTTCAGTTCCTTTGCCTTAGTATTCGCCCACCCACGAGAACGACTACTACAGTATTCCTTTATTCTAGCTGCTATTGTTTCTTCGCTAGTTTCTAAGACATCGTCAGATGTAGGAAATTCTAATAAAGTTTGTAAAGAAACAACTGAATATAAGTCCCCAAAAACACCTCTATACTCAGGAAAAACCTGATCAAGAACTGCTTGAAACTGTAGCTTAGCTTGTACAAATATTCCTGTTAAGTTTTCGTATTGCCTTGTAAGATTACGAAGGTTTAAGAGTTGAATTCCACGTTTTTTATATGGCTCTAAATCCTCTTTATAGTACAATTCACAGAGATGATAAGCATCTATTTTATCTGTTTTTACTTTCCTTAAACTCGAGCTCTTTGCACGATAGGAGATAAGAGGATTGATTATTATTAATAAATAATCTCTGTCCTCAAAATACTGAACAATGGGAGAATGATAATGCCCTGTAGCTTCCAGAACAATTGGAGGTTTAACTCCTGTTAAGTTCTCAATTTCTCTAAGAAATTGATGTAAAGTATCTAATCCCTCAAGATTATGTGAAACTTTAAAACTACTTTTGAAAGGTTTTTTCTTATCCAAGAAAGCTTGAACCTGACTTTCACCTTTTGCTATATCCAGACCAACGACTGGATTCATTTTAAAACTCCTCCTCTAATAATTAAACTCACCGGTACCCCTAATTCCTTCTTGCAGTATCATAGCTTCGCTTGTTATACGAGATCAAAGTCCCAACCAGCCTCAAACATGTTTCTACAAGTAGGGGGCGAACTGTTTACTTTACGGGATCTAATTCCCACGGGTGCTTACGTTCTACCCCGGCTACCGTTATAATAAAACCAAATAAAAATTGGTCAACCAGAAATATCTGGCTGACCTTATAATACGAATGGGTGCTTTAGTGCAAAATGCATCAATCATAAATAAGGAGATTATATACAATATTTTATACATTAATTAAGCCCACCAACATCTCATGTGTTGCCACATACACTCTGCGCATGTGGATTGTGTAACTGCGGTTAAAAAGCGACGCAAACAGAATTTGCGCCGCTTCTGTTATAAGAGACATCAAGTTAATTGCAAATCATTGATTGCTCACAACATGCTAACATTTTGCTAACGAAGTTCAATAAAACGAAGTAAATTAGGGTTAAAGATATTACACTTGATGCCTGCAGAATGCTGATTCGACGGGTCTTTCTTCTACCGTCGTTAAATATGTTACAGCATAAAAACATATGGGCGGCATGATGTAATCTCCCACCAGAAATCCCGAAATAACAACGTTTAGAGGCTTCTTCCCAAAGTTTGGGAGAAGCCTCTTTTACTTGAGCCTATTGGAAAGAGGGCCTTATAAGCCCTTTAGATATTCATCATAAATAAAGACGATTTTTTCCTCCTTAATTAAGGCCTTCCGAGCACCTCAATGTTTGTCGCTTTCCGCATGAATCAAATTTTTGATCAGTTTGATCAATGTTGTCTTGTTCTTAATTAAAAATCAAATCCCGTACCATTTTAAGGGATGATACGGGATGCTTTTAGGGTTTCAACACACATATTTTAGTAATCAGCATTATTAAGGATAAATCGAATGGTCCATTGGCCCTTTTGATTCAATATCCCATGAGTTTTAAATGTCATATGCGGATTTTCAGGTCTGTATTGATGTAGTTGTGCTTCTATCGTTCCTTTATATAAGTTGTTACCTACTTTTTTAAACGTATCGGAATTTTCACGAACTAACGTGTGTTCAACCCAAATATGAGGACTTGCCATAAGGCTTTTGGCATACGGATCTACTTGAATATTCGAATTGGAATGTATTGTATAATTCAGCCTAATGGTATGACCATGGTTTACGATGGAATAGCCATTGAGTGTTAGCTTGATTCCGTTATCTTCAGCTGAGCCTAAGCCCTGATTTAGGGATTCGGCACTGGTCAAAGCAGGGGAGGCAAAGCCAATGAGCAAGCAAAGGAAGAAGGCGATAGCCCTGAATCGCACGGTATATTTCGTTAGGTTCCTCATTTTACCACCATCCTTATTTTTCGTTTATAGGTTGCTCCACTTTGAAACAATCTGAGTCCGAAAGAAGTGATCGGACTCGAACTGCTTCAAGAAAACACATCATTTCTTTTTGGACAGCCATTCTGCTAGTGCTTCAGCTTCTGCACCTTTAGCGAGGCCCGCCGGCATGCGGTCGCCGCCGTTTAAGATTTGGTTCAATATTTGTTCTTTGGTCATCGATTTACCGATGTGTTGAAGATTTGGAGCAGTTGCGCCCTGAAGATTATCTCCGTGACAAGAAATACAACTTTTTTTGTAAACCTTTTCCGGGTCGATAACAACGTCGGCTTGCCCTTGTAATTTAGCATTTTTATTAGGGGCAGCGATCTTTTCCTTACCACCGAGTCCATAAACCACTACCCTCGTTCCACCAGTAATCACCCCAATATATTGTTTGCCGTCAACCATATAAATGGAAGGGGCCATTTTAATTTGTTTTCCTCCACTTTTCATGCCCCATAATACTTTTCCTTTTTTAATATCGAGAGCATTCACCGTTCCGTCCAATTCCCCGTAGAAAGCAAGGCCGGAAGCAGTACTTGTTAATCCTCCATACATCGGGTCGTCAGTTTTGATTTGATAAACCTTTTTACCTGTATTCACGTCAATAGCTGTAATGTTACCAGTAGGATCAATATCTTCTGGTAAAGGAAGTATCTTCGTACCAGGGAAGGTATTGTTATCTTTTGCAATCTCTTTTCGATCTTTTGCTGCTAACATTAAATTCGGGTTATTAATACCTGGAATCAGCACATAGTTGGTATCGGGATCATACGTCTCTGGGGCATAGCTTTCTCCACCTGGCGTACCTGGCCATTGAAGTTTCACTTTACTCTGATCGCTTGGTGGTGTTGAATGTTGAATTTTGACAAATGGTACACCATCATAAATGGTTTTTCCGGTTTTGGCATCCCATGCATACCATTTCCCATTCTTTCCGCCTTCCACCACAATCTTCTGTTTTTTCCCGCTGACCTTGGTATTGAGAACCATCGGTGTCGCGGCAGCGTCATAATCCCATACATCGTGATCAACCTCGGAGGAGGCCCACTTAAATTTCCCCGTTTTACTGTCCAAAGCAACGATGGAATCCGTATATGGATTTTTCCCTTTTCGATCTGCATCGTAAAAGTCAGGGGCTGGATTCCCTACTGCAAAATACATTATATCGGTATCTGGGTCGAACGACATTGGTGTCCATACGGAGCCTCCGCCCGTGTATTTCCCCTTCGCCCAGCCTGTTCCTCTTTCAGGAACGGTCCAAAATGGTTCTTTCCAGAGCGGTTCGAGACTATCAGCCTTAAATGCCCAAACGAAGCCTCGAGTGCCATTATCACCGCCGCTGCTTCCAACGTAAATGTTGCCGTCATAATACATGGGAGCCGAAGATTCATAGTATCGGTTTTCTAATTTAATGGAGGGAACATGATCCCAGAAGTTGACCATTTTTTCCAGTTTTCCGGTTTTCGCATCAAGTTTGGCCAGCCGATTGTCAATCATCAAGACATATACCTTTCCATTGGCCACCGCGACACCTCTGCTTGCCACGTTGGACTGCCATGGCAAACTTTCAAGATGGTCAAGTACTTCCTTAGGAGGTGTCCATGCCCAAATTTTCTTTCCGCTTGCGGCATCGATTGCAAACACATGGTTTTTTGCACTCGTCACATACATGACCCCGTTTTGAACGACAGGGAAATCCTCTTGTAAATTAGGAATATCCTGATTCCATTCCAGGATATCCTGCTGCCAGACAATCCCTAATTTTTTTACATTATCTTTTGTAATCTCTTTATAGGGCACATGTCGGGTATGTTGGAGGTCATAACCCCAATTTGGGAATCCTGTCTCCTTTACCTGATTTGCCTGGTTGGATTTCTTGGTTTCTTCCTTGTTATTTGCATTGTTCTGCTTATTATTCGTTTGACAGCCAACAAGGACCATACAGGCCAAAAAAAACGAACCTGTTGCCTTTAAGTAACGCCTCACGAAAATTCCTCCTCACATTATGAAATCTTAATATGTATTGAATCACTGATCATGAAATGTACCAGTTTGTTCCCTCCTTTAGAGGATCTAATTTTGATAAGAACAATGATATGGTGCCCTACAAAATCCCTAAATTATACAAAGGGTGAAAAATCTACTTCTTTATTTTGTTGGAATGGGGTTTTCTTGTTTCACGGCGATGGCAACCCGCCTCACCATGAAGGTCAGTTCTCTGATGTTAAACAAACGGGTGCTAGAGTTTAAGAAGGTATGCTGTTCCAACTCGGATTTTTCTTACTGTTTTACGGGGGACAATTAGGGGCACTTTGGGGACAAATTTGAGCTAACTGTTTCCAATAACAAAAATTCAATCATAATAAGACTTATTGAAATCCTTGTTATAACAATACTTTCTTAATTAAACTGTTATAATCATAAAGTATATCCATCATTGACAGGGGTGAGGTCACTGGTTTTAATTGGCTTAAAGCCCATTTCAATTGAGAAGGGCTTTATTATCACTTTTGAAATTGTCCTCCGATGTTTTATATTGCATTTAAAACAATTATGTCGAACTTTTTATAAACGTTGATTTAATGCCTTTTTTTAAACACTATTTCATGAATGGGCGGCATGATGTAATTTAACCACTATCTTTTGAGAAATGGTTAAAGTTATTTTTCCTCCATTCTGTGAAGCAGTCATGTAAATAATTTATATCAATATCCACTTCCTATAAAAAATTAGGGAGTGTTTTTTTTTGTTGTATAGGAAATTATAAAATAATTCATTGTTGATAACATTGAAATAGTTCTCTGAATCCAGCTTCAGCGCCCAGTGAACTTCGCTCTCCGTGTTCCTTTATCTCAGTTGGAGCGCTCCAGTCCATACGTCGCTATACGGGCCTTGCGCCTTTTGTTTTGTCGAGCGGATTTCGACATTCTTTTCTCCATTTCCCGGGGAAAAATCCTTTTGTTAAAAGGGTTTTTCCCGCAACTAATCAAACGTTTGGTTAGTTTTTTGGAGTAGTGTAAATTCAACAATCTCTTTAACAGATTTGGGAGTAAAAGGTTGAAGGGGAGCGCTATTCAGCCTATTTAATTAAACGTTTGATTAGTTTGCAATTGGTCGAAGGGTGTATATTTAAAGGGAAATAAAGTGAATGGAAGGCTTCGCTGCCCAGTTATCGACAAAGATTTTATACAATTACAGAGAAAAACGTTGATTTACCAGGGCTGATACCAGTTTTAATCAAACGTTTGGTTAGTTCCATATTTTGAGGGAACTGGTGCCTTATTGGATTCTTTAGCCATCCGACAGATAAACATTGAAAAGGTTAGTAAGACTACGTATTCTTTATTCTTAATCAAAAATGGCTTATTTGAGATAGACATTGATGAGAATGGAATTATTAAAATTGTTCTAATGAATCCAACCCGTTTTTTTATAATTTATATTTACTATGAAATGCGTATAATGAGATTATGGAAGGGTGTACATAAATTTAAATAAATAAGAAGTGAGAGAATTGTTATCATTCTATTCATGTAATTTCTGTATAAGCAATTAATCTATTAAAGGTGAAATGATTATGATAGCTATGAAGTCTTGGACAATATGGATGAAAATTGGAGTAATTTTATTCGGAGTATTCTTACTATCGTGGTTGGGTCCTGACGAAATTGGGCTTACTGATTTGCTTATTTCATTAAGAAAAGATGAAGAAACAGGAAATACGTTAATGCTTGCCGTTTTTTTGTTAGTGTCTTTAAATACAGTTTTAGCTTTGTTTCATTATATTGGTGCACTGCTGTTGGGAGACGAAATCGGTGATCGTTTAAACCGTCCATGGTTAAAAATTATCATTCCTCTTATTGTTATTCCTCTCGACTATATCGTGATAAATGTTTTTTATTCTTTAACATACTCATTTAGCTCATATGCGTTGTTATTGTTGTTAGCAATCTTATTAATGCAAGCCTTTGGAAAGGATAGGCTAAAGCCAATTATTAAAACAATTATTTGTTCTCAATTAATCTTTGGGATTGAATGGCTGAATGAGATTCCTTCTTTATCTAAATATGGATTTGGCCAAGGATCGATTTCAAAGGAAATAAAAGATATAGCAGTTCAAATTGGCTTTGAGCAATCTTTAACATTGTACAGTTCGACTTTGTGTTTAATTTTTGTTATTAATGCTGTCATTTTAGCTGTGTATTTTTCATTAGCTGAACAAAAGTGGAGGATAAAACAAGAGCTTCATTATGCGCAGTTAGAAGCAATGCAGTCAAGATCAGGACGAGAAGCACTATATCTAGTCCATGATTTAAAAACACCTCTCACAGCAATTGAGGGGCTAAATTCTTTAATAAGTTTGAAAGTGGACGATTCTAAAATTAAAGAATATTGTCAAAAGATTTCATCATCGATTCATTCCGTTAGCGACATGATTTCTGAGATTTTATATGATGATAAAAAACATTGGTGCCGTATAAAAGATTTAGTTGGATACGTCAAAGCAAGCAGACTGAGCGGGACAAATCTTGATCTGAAAGTAGACTTTCAAACAGATCCTGAAATTAAAATTTTAATTAATAAAATCCGAATGACAAGGGCATTAGTGAATTTAATTGACAATGCTTACGATGCAGTGAATGGAATAGAGGATGGAAAGATTTTGCTTAAGATAAAAACCAATGAAAATGAACTTTGGTTGGGCGTATCAGATAATGGGAAAGGGATTACACCTAAAGAGCAGGAGAATATATGGAAAGCTGGGTTTAGTACAAAATCGCATCCAGGGATGGGGTTAGCTTTCGTACGACAAGTTGCTAAAGGACATGGTGCTTCTTTAGAAATTGACAGCAAGCTTAGACACGGGACAATAATTTGGATTAAACTAGCTGAGAGGAGTGTGTCAAGATGAACATTTTAGTCATTGATGACGACTCATCAATTCAATATATGTTAAGGGAAATTTGTGAATTTGCCGGCTGGAATGTAGATACGGCTAACAACGGAAAAGAAGGGTTAAATGTGTTTGCAGAAAAAGGAGCAGATGTTGTTTTAGTTGATTATCATATGCCGGAAATGGACGGAATAAAAACAGTAGGTGAGCTTCGTAACCGTAATGCGGATGTTCCGATTCTTGTATTAACAGTCGATGAACGGCAGGAAATTGCTGATCGCTTTCTTAAAGCAGGCGCAACAGATTTTGCATTAAAGCCTGTAAAAGCGCCTGATATGATTTCAAGAATTCAACTGCATGCACGCCTTGCAAAATTAACTCAATCAGCTTCGCAGCAAATATCCATTGAAGAAAAGGATGTATTTGTAACAAAGGGAATTAGTAAGAGAACACTTTGTCACATTAGTGATTTTTTACATTCTAATCGTGAACCTTTTTCTGTTGATACAATTTCTAAAGAAGTTGGTTTAGCTTATCCGACCGTGTATCGCTATATTATGCATTTACTTGATGAAGGAAAAGTAGAAATTATTGTGAGTTATCAAAAAATAGGAAGACCGAAAAATTTATATCAATGGATTGTTGACTAAAAAGCTGCCTTAATACTAGACTAACCTAATAAAATGAGACACGATAAAACACCTTCGAAATGGTACACTGAAATTAAGTACTAAAATCGGAGGTGTTTTTGCATGGGCAAAAACGTATATTCTAGTGAAACAAAATGGGCAGTGGTGAGGGATAAGATGTCAGGGGAGTTAACTAATCAAGAGATTATGGAGAAGTACGGAATTAAAAATGTTTCTCAGATAAAGACATGGATGAAATGGTACCGAGAGAATGAGATACATCGTTTTGATCAGCCGATTGGCAAACAATATTCGTACGGGCTTGGACCAGATAATGTGAGTGAAGAGGAAAAGAAAGATCGGCAATTTACTCACTTGAAACAGGAGAATGAAATCTTAAAAAAGTATTTGGAGATGGTAAAGGAGTTGAAAAACAAGTAGTCCTGCAGATAGTTGAAAAGTTCCGTAAGAAGTACACGGTTACGGCGATTTTATCTGCCCTATCCTTGCCGCGAGCTACCTACTATCGGTGGGCAAAAGCGGGAAAGGACGTATTAACTAAAGAGGAAGAAATCATCATTACTATATGCCAGGAAACAAAATATCGATACGGGCACCGTAAAATAAAGGCTATGTTATATCGTGACTATAAGATTAAATTGAATCGTAATACTGTTCAACGTATTATGCAAAAACATTATTTGCAATGTCGTGTAAAGCCGAAACGAAAGTAGAAATCGCAGGGAGAATCCGTTGTTATTGCACCCAATATTTTAGAACGAGATTTCACAGCCAGTGCTCCAAATCAAAAGTGGGTCACCGATATTACTTACCTACAATATGGTCCATCTACGTTGTATTTGTCGACTATTGTGGACTTGTATAACAATCAAATTGTGGCATATAAGATATATGATCATCAACAGACTCCACTTGTGTTGGATACACTTAAAGCAGCATTAAGTGCACGTAGAAACCCATCCGGAGTCATCCTTCATTCTGATCAAGGAAGTGTATATACATCATATGCCTTTCAAAAGTTTGTGAAAGAGAGTAACCTGATTAGTAGTATGTCAAGACGTGGAAATTGTTGGGATAATGCAGTTATTGAGTCGTTTCACTCCAACTTGAAATCAGAGGAGTTCCAATATATTAAGTTCAACTCAATAAGCTTAAAGGACGTACGAAATCATGTAAATGATTACGTTAAACATTATAATGAAGAACGCATTCAAGAAAAATTAGGCTACCGAACCCCCATTGAATTTGGGAGTATGGCAGCCTAATAAGGGTGTTTTATCTCTGTCTCAAATGACTAGGACAGTCTATACTAGGCAGTTTTTTATTATAATGGGGGTCTGTGTAGCAGTCAAACTAAATCACGTAATAAGCATTAGCGGACATTGATTTTAAGTGTTATTACAAATAATAGTGGACATGAAAGGGGTTTCTTCATCAAAGTGATGTCCTTAGTACTTAGAGGATATTACTGATTAAAACTCCTTATTATTTAACTTATAAGTTTGTTCTAAATTCTTTAAAAGACAGACTTTTAGAGTAAAAAGCTGCATTTTTTACTGTTTTCTTGTCCGCTAATACTAGTTTCGTAATATGTCTCCGTTGCTAAACAGACCCCTAATGCAGCAAGACTTTTTTTCTTTTTTTTCTGTATTTTTATATTTTCTGATAATATAAAATTTTTTTACAACACTAAAAATAATTTATAATCTAACTCTTTCATTGAATGTCATTTTTAGCAATAAGAATTATTCATTTCGAGAGATTGATTACACAAAGGGGTGACATTGTTAGTGCTAAACGCATTTTAGAAGTGAATGGACGAAGAAAGAAATTTTTTACCGATGATGGAGAAATTCCATCTGTTGATTCGGTTTGGTTCAAAATACACGTGAAAATATAGTGTAAACACCGAACATTATAAATGGTTTTTATTGTTAAAGTTCACCATAAAGAACTTTAACTATATTTAGGGGGACTTTATTATGCAAGCAATTTTAAAAAATGATGTTCAGCAGCCAAACCAGTCCAGGAAAAAGCATCCTCCAGGACTGTATATGCTGTTCGCGACTGAGGCATGGGAGCGCTTCAGCTATTACGGAATGAGAGCAATTCTTGTTCTTTACTTAACAGCAACTGTTGTAAACGGCGGGCTTGGAGTCGACAAAGCTACGGCTATGGGCATTTACGGATTCTTTACTGGTGCCGTTTATATTACGCCAATGATTGGAGGATACTTATCTGACCGTTTCATAGGCAGAAGATTGGCGATCACGATTGGTGGTATTTTAATGGCGCTTGGGAACTTTTCACTATTCTCAAGTCAGAGTATGACAGCGCTTTACATTGGTCTTGGTTTATTGATTATCGGTAATGGTTTCTTCAAGCCAAACATCTCGACAATTGTTGGGGATCTTTATGAAGACAACGATCCGCGTCGTGATGGAGCTTTTACCATCTTCTATATGGGTATTAACGTTGGGGCTTTCTTCGCACCATTAGTAGTTGGACTTATGAGCTATAAATATGGGTTCTTGACAGCAGCAATTGGTATGATTGTCGGTCAGTTAGTTTTCAACTTATTAGGCAAACGCTATTTAGGTGATATCGGTAAAGAACCTACTGGTAAACCGGAAGTTACAGCTGGTCAAAAATCAGCTGTATCGTTAACGAAAAGAGAACAAAAACGTACAGCTGCAATCGTTATTTTGGCAGTCTTCGTTATTGCGTTCTGGGCTGCTTTCGAGCAGGCAGGAAGTTCATTGACATTGTATGCCAATGACCAAATTGATCGGAATGTATTTGGTTTTGAGGTTCCAACTGCCTGGTTCCAATCATTGAACCCATTATTCATAGTGATTTTAGCGCCAATTATGTCTGCTTTATGGTACAAGCTTGGCAGCTCAAAACGCGGTGACTTAAAAACTCCAACGAAGATGGCTCTTGGTTTAGTTACTGTTGGTTTAGGTTTCTTAGTACTGCTTCCTGCTGTTATGTATACAGGAAACGATACAGCGCTGAAAGCAAACATCCTGTTCATAATTGTAACGTATTTCCTTCATACATTAGCCGAATTAATGATTTCACCAGTTGGTTTATCAATGGTAAGTAAAATTGCTCCAATTAAGCTTGCCTCTCTTCTAATGGGAGTATGGCTGGCAAGTTCCGCGGTAGCTAATATGGTTGCCGGCCAATTAGCTGCATATACGCAGTCTTTAGGTTACCTGGAAATCTTCAGTGTAATTGGTTTTGTAACAATTGTTTTAGGTATTGTATTATTGCTTCTTTCAAAGCCAGTAGCAAAGCTGATGGAGTAATGTGAAAAGGAGCTGACCCAAAAGGCACATAATGTGCCTTTTGGGTCGAGCTTTTTTATTTTTGTATAGGAAATTATAAAGTAATTCATTGTTGATAACGTTGAAATAGGTCTCTGAATCCAGCTCCAGCGCCCAGCGGCTAGTGTACATCGCTCTCCGCCCTACGATAAGTCATCATCTCGAATCGCTATTGCTCTCTGTGTTTCCTTTATCTCAGTTGGAGCGCTCCAGTCCATACGCCTTTTGTTTTGTCGAGCGGATTTCGACATTCTTTTCTCCATTTCCCGGGGAAAAAGCCTTTTGTTAAAAGGGTTTTTCCCGCAACTAATCAAACGTTTGGTTAGTAAGGAATGATCAGGAAACGTGTCGAAGCATGAGAGTTTCCTTAAGGAAATCCAAATATCGACTTGTTTTTTATTTTTTATATAGGAAAAATAGAACTGCGTCGACAAAGATTTTTTATTAAAAGGCTGAAACTCTTTACTTATATGGCTTCGTGGTTAACTAATCAAACGTTTGGTTAGTTTTTTAAAGTAGTGTAAATTCAACAATCTTTTTTCTAGATTTGGGAGTTAAAGGTTGAGAGAGAAGGCTATTCAGCCTAGTTAATTAAACGTTTGATTAGTTTGCAGTTGGTCGAAGGGTGTAAATTTAAAGGGAAATAAGGTGAATGGAAGGCTTAGCTGCCCCAGTTATCGACAATTATTTTATACAATTACAGAGGAAAACATTGATATATTATATGTAGAATATGAGCCTACACAAACTATTAGTGCTCTATATCACAATAGGGAATTGTATTTAACCCCTGCTTACATTAAAGAGAGTTTAGGGGTTATTATCTATTTTTATAGATTAGCTATTATTAGTGCTGCTAAATTATAGTGAATTACCGTTTCTTTTTTTTTGTATTTTTGTAATTTTATCTAAAGTAAGCAAAAATAGTGTTGATATATCAATGTTTTAAATGAATATAAAATAATGAAATTCAGGCTGATTTTATGTAACTGCAAGTAATTAGCCTCACGTAATTTATATCCCGTAATCAGGAGGTTTAACATGTCAAAAAAATTCACTGTCCATTTGGATGATGGTACAGCATATGGACTTATCCTTAAGAAAGTATCTGGCATTGTAAAATAGTTCTAAATAATACATTAAGAAGGTACACTCTGTACCTTCTTTTTTTATGCATTTATCTTAGTAATGTTAAAGCTTTTAATTTTATCCACTCCATTATTTTTGTAATACATATAATAATGAAAACTTTCATTTTCAAGTTGAGAAAAAGCCAATTAGCAGTGGTCCATCATCGCCAAAGTTATTATTCTTGACCTGCATGAAATGACATTGCACCGGTTCTATTTCAAAAATTCCACCAGTTCCGTTGTAAATTCCCCTGAAGCCTCAATGTTGGACAGGTGGGCTCCTTCTAGTTCGACGTAGCGTGCGCCCTGAATCTGTTCAGCAAGGTATTGTCCGTCAGATGGAGGCGTTGCTAAATCCCCGCTGCCGACAATTACCAATGTTGGTACGTTAATTTGTTTGACTGAATCCCGTTGATCCATATCACGGACTGCTGCACAGGCTTCAACATACCCCTCAGGTGAAGTCGACAAAAGAACTTTTCTCACCTGATCCAGCTCTTCAGACCCTTTCTCCAGATATGACTCCCTGAACCAACGAGCCAAAACGCCCTCCGCAATTACTTCCATTCCTCCATTACGAGTAGCTGAAATTCTTGCATCCCAAATTTCACGAGGCCCGATGAAAGCTGCCGTATTGCAAAGCGCAAGTTTTCCAAGACGTTCAGGAACATTAAGTGCCAACCACATACCTGTCATGCCGCCCATCGAAACCCCAGCAAAGTGGGCACGTTCGACCCCTAAACCATCCAACAGGCCGATAACATCCTGTCCAAGTTGCTCAATTGTATAGGGACCTGTTGGCACACTCGATGCACCATGTCCACGAGTGTCATATCGTAACACGCGAAAATGCTGTGTTAGAGTTTCAATCTGGGGATTCCACATCGAAAGATCGGTCCCGAGTGAATTGGAAAGAACCAAAACCGGAAGATCTTCCCCGCCATCGAAACGGTAATGTAAGCGAACACCATTAACTTCTATAAAATTCATGCCAAACACCTCCAAATAATGTCTACTTTTTTATTGATAGATAGTCGCTACCTTCAAACCAAGCCGGAATACCTGCTGTCAGTAACGCTACAAGAGATACATCAGCAATTTCCGCTTCGGTTGCTCCATATTTTTTTGCACCCTGAACATGGAGTTCGATCCCTCTTGGATACATTTCTGCGACATTAATCCCAACAAGAACAAGTTCCTTTAGTTTACGAGAGACAACATTGTCTTTTAGAACTGTTCTTCTTAAATCTGTATATCTTTCTAAAACAGACGGGTTAAATTGATTTAAAACTTTAACCCAGTTAGGCAGCTCCCCACCCACTTCTTTTTCATAATAACTGTTATAGTCTGCCAAGGAGGCGAAAAAGGACTCTTCATCTCCAGGAGGTGCAGCATTGAATTCTTCTTTTCCAACATAAGAGACCGCGTATTCAATCGCTTTAACACCCGTAAACCAGGCAGGTATGCCTCTAGAGATTATACATGTGGCCAAAACATCGGCAACCTCCTCGATGGAGGCACCTGAATCGATAGCACCCTTTGTATGATAGATCATACTCCGTTCATATCTGCGGGCGGCGTTAATCCCGACCAGGATTAATTCTTTCTCCTTTTTAGAAAGAGCTCCGTCTACTAAAATTTCTCCCCTTAATTTTGTGTAATATTCAAGGGCCTTAGGTGCAAAATGATGCATCTTAGCTACCCAATCCGGAACCTGACCGTAAACACGCTCGAAAAATTCTAATCCATTAAAAGTTGTTGTCATGTTAACATCTCCTTAATTTTTTTTATTTTTAGCATGAATGGTTATTCGACTAACACCAATTTCGCGGATTTTAGAGATAATTCCGCAAGTTTTGGAATTAATTTCGTGGAATTCACAATTGAATGCCGCAAAGTTCACAATGGCTCCTACACAGGACCTTTCGAAGGCTTTAAAAAATGCCCTTTATTCCTCGACCGACCGGAATAATGTTGCAATCCCTTGCCCACCAGCAATACATAGGGTGCCTAGTCCCCACTTTGCTTTCCTCTTCCTCATGGCATGGATAAGTGACACACTAATTCGCGCACCGCTGTTTCCAATCGGATGTCCAAGAGCGATGGCTCCTCCGTTGACGTTGATTTTTTCCATTGGTAAGTCTAGCTCTTTAATCACCGCTAATGCCTGTGCTGAAAAGGCCTCATTTAATTCTACTAAATCTAGATCGTCTAGGCTGATATTTGCCATTTCTAGAGCTCTTTTTGTTGCCTCAACAGGACCAATACCCATCCTGTCCGGCTGTACACCAGATACTCCAAGTGCAACGACTTCCACCAAAGGCTGAAGTTGATATTTCTTTACTATTTCACCAGAAACCACCAACAGCATCGAGGCTCCATCATTTAACCCCGAAGAATTTCCTGCTGTAACCGTTCCACCCTTTTTAAATGCAGGTTGAAGAGCTGCCAGCTTTTCTAAACTCGTTTTTCTTGGGTGTTCGTCAACAGAGAAGACAACAGGCTCTCCTCTCTTTTGTAAAATAGAAACAGGTACAATTTCATCCTCGAAACTTCCATTTTCAATTGCATTAAAAGCTTTTATCTGGCTTCCATAGGCAAATGAATCTTGCTCCTCACGTGAAATGGAATAGTCTTCTGCTAGGTTCTCAGCCGTCATCCCCATCACGAGACGTCCGTATTTTTCCTCCGGCTGTGAGCCAGGCTGGCTTTCCTTATTCGGATCCAAGATTTCGCCGTTACCTGATAGTAAGCCGTACCGTCCATTTCGGATATAATAAGGGGCACAACTCATACTTTCTACCCCACCGGCAATATAAGTATGCCCAACTCCAGACCGAATGGCCATAAAAGCGTTATGAATCGCCTGCATCCCGGAGCCGCACTGACGATGTACTGTATACCCTGGCAAGGATTCCGGTAACTCGGCCTTAAGCAAAGCCATTCGGGCGATATTAGACTGATCCTGACTTTGTTTTGCTTGACCAATAATCACTTCGTCAATCACTTCATTAGGAAGAAGATTCTTGAGCTTAAGATCTTCAAATAATGGAAGCAAAAGATCATCAGGCTGCACATCCTTCAATGCACCACCGATTTTTCCAACTGCTGTCCTCTGTGCACTCACAACAAATACTCGATTATCCATGATTCTATCCCCCTATCAATGTCATAGCAGATTCACAAATTTCAAAGGTTGCCTCTGTCTTATCCTTGACTTCATCCAAGCTGACACCCGGCATCAACTCTTTCAAAACTAATCGCCCACCTTCAATGGTAAATACAGCCAACTCAGTGATGATCACATCGACCTTCCGGAGTGATGTAATTGGGTAGGTACATTTTCCAACAATTTTCGGGTCCCCGTTTTTAGCGGTATGATTGGTCGTGACAATGACTTTTCCTGCTCCGCTTAAAAGGTCCATCGCTCCGCCGACACCCATAATGTTTTTTCCAGGAATCGCCCAGTTTGCAATCAAACCTTGCTCATCGACCTGTAGAGCCCCAAGGATGGCGACATTCACATGCCCTCCACGAATCATTGCGAACGACTCCCCACTATTGAAGTACGAGGCACCAATCTCCTCGGAAATCGGGAGTTTCCCCGCATTAACCAAGCTTGGATCAAAGTCTTCGTCACTCGTTAATTCCTTTACCCCGAGCATTCCATTTTCGGTATGGAAAAAGACAGAACTTGAATCTACATATTTAGCAACAAGAGTTGGAATCCCGATCCCGAGGTTCACAATCGAGTTCGGCTGTAATTCGGCTGCAGCACGTTTGGCAATAAGCTCTTGACTCTCCCTGCTCATTTGGAAACCACTCCTTCTTTTCTTAAAATCATTTTGCTTTCGACGATGGCATCGACGAATAGGTGGGGCGTCACTATCTCTTCAGGAGACAATTCTCCAGCTTCGACAATCTCATCTACTTCCGCAATCACGTAATCAGCAGCTGTAACCATTAATGGATTAAAATTTCGTGCTGTTTTGTAATAGACTAGATTCCCAAGCGTATCTGCTTTCGCTGCTTTTACTAATGCAATATTGGCTTTTAGTGGTAGCTCGAGAACATAAAGCTCGCCATTCATCTCCCGTACTTCCTTACCTTTTGCGAGTTCAGTCCCCGCGCTTGTCTTCGTATAATAACCACCAATCCCTGCACCACCTGCACGAATCGATTCAGACATCGTACCTTGTGGCATTAACTGAATCTCCAATTTCCCTTGATTATAGCAATCTCCTACTTCTCGATTGCTAGTAAAATAAGAACCTATCGCTTTTTTAATTTTCCCTTGTCGCAATAAAATCCCAAGACCTTTTCCTGGTTCCCCAAGATTATTGCTAATCACCGTTAACCCATCTACATCATGTCGAGTTAGTTCGTCAATCAAGGTTAAGGGTGCCCCTACAAGGCCGAACCCTCCGACCATAACGGTATCGTTAGATTTAATTTTTTTAATGATTTCTTCTGCTTGCTTGACCTTTATCATCCTAATCACCCCTCAAATTGTTACCAAACAAAAAGCCCAGCCTTTCCAAAAGAAAACGCACGAGCGTTCTTCTTTTGGAAAGGCTGGGCCATCTCATTTTATGAAAACGGGTTGAGCGTTTTCATCATGAAGATTTCAACTTTCCACCATCTAAATCAGCTTTTCCGACTAGATTTTCCATGTTTCTTCTATTATATCATACTATTTCTTTCAATTTTCATGTTCTTTTAGCCCAAGAATCCCCAAAGTAGAACCGCCGCGGAATAAATAATCCCAATCCAGAACATCATGACAACGGTATAGCCCATCACATCTTTTAACTTCAGACCTGATAATGCTAATGCTGGTAAAATCCAGAAAGGCTGTACTAAATCGTTCCATGCATTCCCAAGCATAACCGCCATTGATGTCTGGCTAATCGATGCACCTAATTCTTTCGCGGCGTCAATCATAAATGGCCCTTGAACCACCCAGTGTCCGCCAGCCGATGGTGCAAAGAAGTTAATAAAGAAAGAGCTGATTAATCCCCAGAATGGCAGTGTTTCTGCCGTTGAGAACTGAACAAACCAATGAGCAATTGTATCGACCAATCCAGATCCAGCCATGATTGCCATAATACCAGCATAGAATGGATATTGAAGGATAATGCCGGAGATCGTTTTAATCCCTTCATTCAAACTAGAAACATATTTAGCAGGAGTACCTAAAAGAATAATTCCAAGGAAGAGAATAATGAAGTTGATCATATTCAGATCTAACTTTCCTCCCTTATTAAAGAAGGCAATAACGTAAATAACACCAATCACACCAATAGCAAGAGAAAGTAAACGGCTATTATTTAGTTTGTTTGCAAATGTTCGTTCCTCAAATGCACTTGCCGCCGCCGCTGCTGCTACTTGTTCCTGCGCTTCAACAGCTGGATTAATTTCGATGATATTTTCTTTATTTTTCGGATGAAGCCATGCATTTAAAAGTGGAAGCGTAATGATAACGACTAGACTAGTTAGCAACATTGGTAAGGAAAAAATTGTTTTTGCTAAGGTGACTACTCCCATTGCACCTTCCAGCGGATGACCTGCAGTCGAAATCAAAACAGGAATACTGGCTGAAAACCCTAGACCATACATGGTAAATCCGCTGTAACCAGCCGCGATAATAAGTGGATAATGAACCCCTTTAACCTTTAACGCTAATTTTTTGGCAATGATTCCGCCGATTACTAAACCAAATCCCCAGTTTAAGTAACTGCCGACTCCCCCAACAAGCGTCGCTACAATAATCGCCATTTTAGGAGTGTGAACGTGCGAGACTATTTTGTTTAAAAACCGGTTAATAATCGGGGCTGTTGCTAGTACATAACCCATTGCCAGGATAACGGCCATCTGGGTTGTAAACGTTAACAAATTCCAAAAACCAGAACCCCAGCTAGTTGTTGCGGCAATGAACCCCTGCCCTTGAACTACCATCGCCAGTATCATTGTCAAGATGGTTAAACCAATCGCAAATACAAACGGGTCAGGTAAATACTTTCTCATCAGATTCGTAAAAAAACCTGTAATTTTCTCCACGGTTATGCCCCCCTTAATATTATGTTACTATTTTTTATCCCCTAAGTTAACGCTTACATTACTGGTACTAATTTTAAGCAATTAAATCCTTTTGGAAGCACCTCCACACAATTAAGAATTTTTTAAAACAAAAAAACCTAGCCACCAAAAGGAATCAGAAAACAGAAAGGTTCTCTCATTGTCTCTTGGGAAAGCTAGGTATCCTTAATTCAAGTTGGAATTGGTAGATTCCGTCATTAAGAAGATGCTTTTCTTAATTAATTATTATAAAAAATATAATCCACTTCGCGAATAATGTCAAACTATTTTTTATTTTCTAATTGATTAATTTTTTCAAAATACCTTTTATATGCTGCTTTTAAGGCAACAATGACTGAATTTGTTGATGGAGCAAAATAATGATCTTCAATCCTGTGAATAAGATCTTCAATGCCATTAGATAATTGATACCCGACAATCAGCCGTTTGATAAAATCCTTGGCTAAATCGGTTATAAAAGTAAACTCAACATTCACAATCGAATGGTTACTAGGATCAATCTCCAGAACAATCCCTGCATGTTTATAAACTTCAAACATAGCGCTCCCAGTCGGCGCCTTAGCATATGCAGTAACAAGTACAGTATTCATGTCATGTTGTTTATTCATGTCAGACCACCTAACTTCTAATATTATTTACTAACTTTTTTATCATAGATTCTTGGACCACCTAGGTAGAGATTTTTTACGACTATTCTCCTATATAATCCTTCACATATTATGATAAGAATATCTCATATAACAATTATATTTACAACCTTGTCATTAACATCATAGAAATTGGTTTAACCCAGAAAAATTATATTAGTTGATAAAAATGATCTATGTAACTATGTTATTTGATATGCTGGAAAGGAAGAAAATTACAATGTAAAAATATAAAAAGGTGGTTATAAGTATGTAAAATATTGGCGATATCAATTCCAATTAATTAAGGTTTTAATTGGTGTATAGCCTATTTCAATTGAGAAGGGCTTTATACATTATTACATCTAAATTTGTCCTCTGGTGTCCTCCTATTTGTCCTCCGATGTTTGATATCACATTTAAAAATAAGTACATTTTCCGACCAAAAGTGAAGTAGTCATGTAAATAATTTATATAATAGCAAAAACCACTTCCTATAATAAATAGGGAGTGGTTTTTGTTGTCAAAATTCACTTACTAGGACTTTTTAGATGACACGCTTTGATGTCAATAATCCAGTAAATTGTGCTCACTTAACCATGAGTGGACACAATCAATAAATTTTTTTGTGGCAGGAGACATATTGGGTTTTGTAGCCATACCTATAAAACGAAAAGATTCATTTTCTAAATTAAGAATACGAACGTTATTGGGGATATGAGATAAAGTCATTTCAGGTCGTATGCTGATACCTAAATTATTTTGTACCATAGCAATGATCGTTTGGTCATCTGATACCTCGAATTTCACATTTGGTTTTATATTGTTTTCTCTAAAAATTTGTTTTATCTCATTGTCCCAACCTTCTTTGGGCATAATCAAAGGTTCTTCTTGTATTTGTTTAAAGGAAATTTTATCTTGGGTATGAAGAGGGTGCTGATCTGATAGAATACAAAGCATCTTATCTTTTTTTAGTGGTAGAAATTCAAGTGATTTTGGTGTAGGTAAAGTAAGAAAACCACAGTCAATTACTCCGTTTGAAATCCATTGTTCTAAGGTAGAATAATCACCTTCAAATAATTTCACGACGATTCCTGAATGATCATCTTCAAATTGTTTTATAATATGGGGCAGCCATTGTGTAGCGACACTCGTAAATGTACCTATTCTCACTACACCCATTTCTAAACCGTTTATTGCTGCCGCCTCTTGCTTCATTCGATCATTTAAGATCAAGATTTCACGAATATATGCTAGCATACGTTCTCCATTACTTGTTAAAGAAATGCCTGATCGTCCTCGGGTGAGTAAAGAAAAGCCAAATTCAGTTTCAAGACTAGTAATGGCATGGCTGATACCGGATTGTGTTAAGTTTAACATTTCTCCCGCTTTTGTCAGACCCCCCGATTCAACTATAGCGTAAAAGACCTCAAATCGACTAATAGTCATCTTCTTCTCCTTTATGTATTAGTTTTTCTCATATACAACATTATAAACGTTCATTTTACTCATGCAAAGACTTTAAAGTATACTGAAAATAACTCAACTCACCCCAATGCAAATGGGATGTTACAGTGTTATACGTGGTGTGTCGAAAATCTAAGTCAGTTAAATTATAAGAAAGCGATACGAAAGAATAAGAAAAGACGTAAATGTTTTTTTAGAATAATTGAAAGCGCTTCAAATTTAAAAAGTTATCCACTATGTAACTTCTGTTTTCTAAATTGAAAGACTGAGTAAGAAAATAAATTAATCTAACAAAGAGTAATAGATTAGTCCATCCATTGTAATTAACAAGACGCTAAAGTTTGTCCAAAACCTAAATGGGAGGAAGTTGGCAATGAACTTTGAAGTTAAATTATCAGTGCACGAAATTTTACAGAATAAACATTTTGCTCATGCAAAAGTTATAGCGGGGAAAGTTGGACTTTTTCGGCTCGTCCGATGGGTTCATGTTCTGGAATTAACCTCTATCTCAAATCTCTTAAATGGAAATGAACTTATTCTTTCTACAGGGGTCGGATGGAATGGGGATAAAGATGCTTTGAGTTCATTAGTTCAACAGTCCATTGATTCCAATGCAGCCGGACTTTGCATTGAATTAGGACCGTATATATCTAAGATACCACAAGAAGTAATAGAATTAGCTGATATCCATGATTTTCCATTAATTGTTTTCTTCAAAGAAGTACGGTTTATTGATATTACACAAGAGATACATAGTCTCTTGATTAAAAAGCATTATCAAATCCTTTCTGATCTAGAAGAATATTCAAATAGGTTAAATCAAGTGCTTCTTTCCTCTAATCCTCAACAAAACATCTTGCAACTTTTACATGATCATTTAAAAATGACAGTATTTTATATTTCAAACCAAGGAAAAGTTCAAGTTATCTCTAAAAAAACACCAGATGAACAAGATAAAATGTTTCAACTTTTAAAAGATAATAAGATACCTTCACATATGAACGCTGCTCACCAATCTGTACAAGCCTTGAATCAGACTTTTGCAGATCTATTCATCATATCGGAATCGGAGGCCATTACGGAATTTGAATCTCTAGTTTTAGACCGTAGTGCCATAGCTTTAGCTCAAAGCCTTTTACGCGAATTATACATCGAAGAACAAAGGAAAGCTAAAGAAGTGGAATGGGTTAGTTGTTGGCTTGAAGGAGAGTATAGTAATGAACAAATTCATAGATACCTCTCCGAGCTTGAACCTAATCTCGAACCAAATGGATGTACTGTTTTGCTCTGTAAAGCCGACAATCTAGAAAAAATAATTTCAGAATTCACTTACTTAAAAGTATACTTTCGCTCTATTTTTGAACAACGAGGTATCTTCCTGTTATCTCATATACAAAAAAGTCAGATAATTTTTATACTTCTCAATAGTTCAAAAACCGATGATTTCAAGCGGAGGGTGCAAGAAGGAATAGATTGTTTGAAAAAATCCGAGTTTATAAAAAAACAGAAATTTTCCCAACTTGAATTTAGTGCCGGAAAATTTGTCAATAATTTAAGTCATGTAAAAAATAGCTATCATACAGCAAAAGAAACATTAAATATCCGAGAAAAAATGCCGAATGAACTAATTAGTTATTTTTATGAGGATTTATATATTTTTCGTCTTGTGTTAGCAGCTAACGAACAAGGAGTTCTTTATGAATTCATCTCCGATTATTTAGGATCTGTATTGTTGCATGATCAACAGAACAATGGAGAGTTATTAAAAACATTAAAAATATATTTGCAATGTAAGGGTGCCAAAAAAGAAACAGCTGAACAACTTCATATTGTTCGACAAACACTTTATCATCGACTTGACAAATTGTATGAATTAATTGGAAGGGACTTCATGGATCCATATAAGCGTCAAGCAATTGAAGTGGCGATTTCAGCATATGAATATACCTCTGCGTCTAAGACACCATATGAATATGCTTCTATACCTAAATCATCATAATCTACTGGAAACCCTCAATCTGGGTTTCTTTTTTCATATATGACAACTTGTAAATAGTTTCGTACCGCATCAATCATAATGTAGAAAAAAATTACGGAATATTTTACACATTGTCTAATGATAGGGGTTTTTATAATAAATATAATGAACTCAAAGGATTGTTATTCTTTCAAAAATAGGAGGTTTTACAATGGAGTTAGCACAAACTGTCCAAACATTAAAGAACTATATCGGTGGACAATGGGTAGAATCTACAAGTAAACAAATTGAAGAGGTACCGAACCCGGCAACAGGAGAAGTAATAGCTCGTGTACCGATTTCCACTCGGGAAGATTTAGATAACGCTGTTGCGATTGCTAAAGAAGCATTCAAAACATGGAGAAAGGTTGCAGTGCCCAGACGTGCTCGTATTCTATTCCGCTATCAACAACTATTAGTTGAAAACTGGAAGGAATTAGCAACGATCGTTACCCTAGAAAACGGAAAAAGTTATGAAGAAGCTTACGGTGAAGTCTTACGCGGGATTGAATGTGTTGAATTTGCTGCCGGTGTACCCACTTTAATGATGGGACAGCAGCTTCCGGATATTGCAACTGGTGTTGAATCGGGTATGTATCGTTACCCTATCGGAGTAATCGGGGGAATCACGCCGTTTAACTTTCCTATGATGGTTCCATGCTGGATGTTCCCACTCGCAATTGCATGTGGAAATACTTTTGTATTAAAACCATCTGAAAGAACACCGTTGTTGGCTAATCGTTTAGCTGAACTGTTTAAAGAAGCGGGTCTTCCAGATGGCGTATTAAATATTGTGCATGGTGCACATGACGTTGTTAATGGCATTCTTGATAATGACGATGTGAAGGCTGTATCCTTCGTTGGTTCTCAACCTGTGGCTGAGTATATATACAAAACAGCAGCTGCTAATGGCAAACGTGTACAAGCTCTTGCAGGAGCAAAAAATCACTCAATTGTAATGCCGGATGCTGATTTAGACAATGCGGTGAACAATATTATTGGTGCGGCATTTGGATCTGCGGGTGAACGCTGTATGGCAGCTTCCGTTGTCGTTGCAGTTGGAGAAGTTGCAGATGAATTAATAAGCCGACTTAAAAAAGCATCTGATGAAATTAAAATAGGAAACGGTATGGATGAAGGTGTATTCCTTGGACCAGTCATTCGTGAGTCACATAAAAAACGCACCATTAGTTATATTGAAATCGGTGAAAACGAGGGCGCTTCCCTCATTCGAGATGGAAGAAATGATGCAGAGAATGAGCAAGGATACTTTGTTGGACCGACAATCTTTGACCATGTGCGTCCTGAAATGAAAATATGGCAAGATGAAATTTTTGCCCCTGTGTTATCGATTGTTCGAGTGGAAGACTTAGAGGAAGCAATTGAACTTACAAATAAATCTGAGTTTGCAAATGGTGCATGCCTTTATACTGACAGTGCAAAAGCCATTCGTGAATTCCGTGATGAAATTGATGCGGGTATGCTTGGTGTTAATCTTGGAGTTCCTGCTCCTATGGCATTTTTCCCATTCTCCGGCTATAAGAAATCCTTCTATGGTGATCTTCATGCAAATGGAAAAGATGGAGTAGAATTCTATACTCGCAAGAAAATGCTTACGGCTCGTTATTAGAAAAGTGATGTAAAACCAAAAAAGGATAGAATGGGGTCGATAATTGTGCAAGCGACAGAAAAAACACAAAGTTTGCAAAAAACAGATGAAAAGTACCTATGGCACGCGATGAGAGGAGCAGATCCTAATCCATCCAATTTAATTATCACCAAAGCAGAAGGTGCATGGGTGACGGATATCGATGGTAATCGTTATTTAGACGGTATGTCCGGTCTTTGGTGCGTGAATGTTGGGTATGGCCGTAAAGAGCTTGCGAAAGCGGCTTATGAACAGCTTGAGGAAATGCCATATTTTCCTTTAACACAAAGTCATGTTCCTGCCATTAAATTAGCAGAAAAATTGAATGAATGGCTTGGTGACAATTACGTTATTTTCTTTTCGAATAGTGGATCGGAAGCGAACGAAACAGCGTTTAAAATTGCTCGTCAGTATCATCAACAAAAAGGGGATCATGGACGCTATAAGTTTATTTCACGCTATCGTGCTTACCACGGTAATTCAATGGGGGCTCTTGCAGCAACAGGTCAAGCACAACGGAAGTACAAATATGAACCATTAGGGCAAGGATTTCTACATGTAGCACCGCCTGACACGTACCGAAATCCAGATGATGTTCACACACTTGCAAGCGCTGATAAAATTGATCGTGTCATGACATGGGAGTTAAGTCAAACAATAGCTGGTGTGATTATGGAACCGATTATTACTGGAGGCGGAATTCTAATGCCTCCTGATGGATATATGGCAAAAGTAAAAGAAATTTGTGAAAAGCACGGTGCGTTGCTTATTTGTGATGAAGTGATATGCGGATTTGGCCGGACAGGGAAACCGTTCGGATTTATGAACTATGACGTCAAGCCAGATATCATTACAATGGCAAAAGGTATTACAAGTGCATATCTTCCGTTGTCTGCAACGGCAGTCAGAAGAGAGATTTACGAGGCTTATACAGGCAGTGAAGATTATGATCGCTTCCGCCATGTGAATACGTTTGGAGGAAATCCTGCTGCTTGCGCCCTAGCTTTGAAGAACCTAGAAATTATGGAAAATGAAAACCTCATTGAACGATCGAGAGAATTAGGTGAACGACTGTTACGTGAACTAGAGGAAATAAAGGAGCATCCAAACGTAGGGGATGTTCGCGGAAAAGGTCTTCTTTTAGGTATTGAATTAGTGGAAGATAAGCAAACAAAAGAGCCAGCTAGGATTGAAAAGATGAATAAAGTCATCAGTGTTTGTAAACAAAAAGGACTAATTATTGGTAAAAATGGGGACACCGTTGCGGGATATAATAATATTTTGCAACTTTCTCCTCCATTAAGCATTACAGAAGATGACTTTACTTTTATTGTTAGGACGTTAAAAGAAAGCATTTTTCAATTGTAGTTAATTACGTGAAACATATGCATCAAAACGATGGGGGCTGCCCCATCGTTTTTCATTTCTTAACATAATATTAATGTAAAATTAATAGATATCAATATTTAACACTGTGTCTAGTGTTCACTTTTTGAATATACATTATATTTAGATAAATGAAGTAACCACTTATCTACTGCATTTCGATTCGAAAGAAGAAACACCGATACATATCGTGATCGGATGGAATATAGGTGTTTTTTAGAGTCAGTCTTTTCATGCAGTATGAGCAGTTACAAATAGTGATATTTTTCTAACCTAACAACTAGATCGGAAAGTGCTTACAAAAGGGACAGGTGAAATTGAAATTTCATAATAGAATTGGAGGGGTGGTAAGGTTCTAGTTTTTAGATTTATTACAAATGATATTTTTTAAAGTAAAAATTAAATCACATATCTTTATTAAGACACAATGTTATAATCCTTTTTTAATATCGAATAATTTCTGAATATTACGTTCTTGGTTTTGAATATGAATACCCGTTAAAAGTTTATCATTGAACAGGGGGATTTCGATGAGTGAGATTATTAATTGGTTAAATGGTTATGTTTGGAGTTCAGTATTAGTTTATTTGATCCTAGGATTAGGGCTGATTTATACAATTCTCACACGTTTTGTACAAGTAAGGTTTTTTAAAGAGATGATAAAGCTAGTTTTTGAGGGCGGAGATTCAAAGGCTGGAGTAAAATCTTTTCAATCATTAGCTATGTCATTGGGAAGTAGAATTGGTGTCGGTAATGTAGCAGGGGTAGCTACAGCGATTTCATTAGGAGGACCAGGTGCAGTTTTCTGGATGTGGCTTGCAGCATTTTTCGGGAGTGCTATTTCGTTCGTCGAAATAACTCTTACTCAAGTATATAAAAGAAAAATTGATGGTGAGTACAGAGGGGGTACTCCTTATTATATTGAAAAAGGATTAAACCTAAGGTGGTTTGCCATTGTATCGGCAGTCATTACATTGGTTGTCATGAGTATTCTATGGCCAGGAGTACAAGCCAATACAGTTGCATTAGCGGTGCAAGACGCTTTTGGAATATCACCAACAATAACCGGAATCATCGTGGTGATTCTACTAGGAGCTATTATTTTTGGCGGTGTTAAGAGAATTGCAAAATTTGCTGAGATCATCGTTCCATTTATGGCACTTGGTTACGTCATCGTTTGCTTGATTACTCTTACTTTAAATTATGAAAACATCCCAAGTGTTATGTCCTTAATTTTTACTAGTGCTTTTAATTTAAATGCGACTTTTGGCGGATTAATGGGTTCAGCGATTGCTTGGGGAGTTCAAAGAGGAATTTATGCAACTGGAGCTGGTTTAGGTAGTGAAACGTTTGAATCTGGTGCCGCAGAGGTATCGCATCCAGCAAAACAAGGTTTAGTTCAATCACTTTCTGTTTACATTGATACCTTTTTGATCTGTACTTCAACGGCATTTATGATTCTAATTACAGGAATGTATGATGTGAAACCACAAGGGATGGAGCCTATTACGAATAAGCTTGGAGACGTAGCACCATCTCTTTATACACAGCTCGCGGTTGATTCTGTTTTTCCTAAATTTGGTGCACCTTTTCTTGCCCTTGCTCTGTTATTCTTCTGTTTTACAACACTTGTGTCTTATTATTATAAGGCAGAGACAAACCTTGCCTTTCTTAGACATAATTTAAGAATAAAATCAACTTGGACCAATCATGTATTGAAAGTTTTCTTACTGGCCACTGTCATATATGGTAGTGTTAAAACAGCTGATACAATGTGGGCGATCGGGGATTTAGGTACGGGGGCCATGGCTTGGGTAAACCTTACAGTTATTTTTCTCCTTACAAAGCCGGCATTAAAAGTATTAAAGGACTATGAGACTCAGAAAAAGGCAGGGAAAAATCCTGTATTTGATCCTGTAAAGCTAGGGATTAAAGGAGCAGACTTTTGGGAAAATGAATATCAGGAAATCAAACAAGATATACCAAAAGAAAGTAAGACTATATCAATGTAGAAGTAGTTCATAGAAAATGACATATTAAAATGAAGTTAATTTTGAACAGACGTTTCTTTGAAGCGAATCTGTTCTTTTTTTTGTGCATTATACTTCAAGATTCCAAATGAGAGGACAGTGTGACTATAAAAGACCGATTTCGTTCAAGCAGTGTCTAATAAATTAATAGATATATTTTACACACTGTCCAATGAAGAACATCAAGACCTGATGTATCTTTAAATCAGTTGATATTTACACAATTCTAAATTTTACAATTTGTATAATCCGATGAAGAGGTGATCGTAATGATTTTGGAAAAAGCAGATATTGAATCCGTATTAATTAGCAATAATACTACTCAAAAAATGTATATAAATGGTGAGTGGGTATTAAGTGAATCCAATCAAACAAGAGAAATTATTAATCCTGCCAATGGAGAGGTAATTGGAACCGTAACTGAGGGATCAGTAGAGGATGCTAAAAAGGCAATTGAAGCTGCACGAAAGGCATTTTATGTTAATGGGTGGATGAATAGCAAAGCCAGACAACGTGCGGAACTTCTTCTTCAAGTATCTAATAAATTAGAAGAAAGAAAAGAAGAATTTGCTTATTTGGATACATTGAACAATGGAAAAACATTAAGAGAATCTTTGGGTGACGTTGAAGATGCTGTAAACCAATTACGTTATTATGCAGGTTTAGCAACAAAACCACATGGTCAGACCTATGATGTTCCGGATGACATCCAGGCAATGGTTGTCCGTGAACCAATCGGTGTTGTGGGGTTGATTGTTCCCTGGAACTATCCGTTAGTAATGGCCAACCAAAAAATTGCTGCTGCCCTTGCTGCAGGTTGTACCGTGGTTGTGAAACCAGCACAACAAACACCACTTTCTGTCATTCGTTTGTTTGAAATCATTGATGAAGTAGGCTTTCCGCCTGGTGTTGTTAACCTAGTGTTGGGGGCTGGAAGTAAGGTTGGGGCAGAATTAGTATCGAATCCTGATGTCGATAAAATCTCCTTTACCGGTGGTACGGATACAGGAATTAAGTTAATGAAATCAGCAGCGGATACAGTGAAAAAGATTAGCTTAGAACTAGGCGGTAAATCTCCTAATATCGTCTTTGCGGATGCAGAATTCGAAACAGCCGTTGATTATGCCTTATATGCCATTTTTGCTAATCAAGGGCAAGTGTGTTCCGCAGGATCACGTTTATTGCTAGAGGAAAGTCTATATGAAAAGTTTGTGCCTGAATTAGTGAAACGTGCCAAGATGATCAAAGTTGGTCCAGGTTGGGAAGAGGGTATTGAAATGGGACCACTAGTTTCAGAGGATCATATGAATACTGTGCTTGACTATATTGAGATTGGTAAAAATGAAGGTGCTACCTTGGTATGCGGTGGCAATCGCTTGGTCGAGGGAGATTTAGGAAAGGGTTATTTTGTTGAGCCGACTATCTTTGGAGGTACAACCCCTAATATGAGAATTGTTCAGGAAGAGATTTTTGGCCCGGTTTTAGTGATCCAAACCTTTAAAACAGAAGAGGAAGCCATTGAGTTAGCGAATGGTACAGTTTTTGGTTTGGCTGGTGCTGTGTTCACGAATGACGGTGCGAAAGCACAACGTGTGATTCGCCAATTACGTGCAGGGATTACATGGATCAATACGTATCATCCAACGTTTAATGAAGCGCCTTGGGGCGGGTACAAGCAAAGTGGAATCGGCAGAGATTTGGGAACGTATGGTTTTGAAGAGTATTTAGAAACGAAGCAAATCAACATCAATCTTAAAGTGGAACCATCCGGTTTTTTTAAAGGCAATTAATAGTGAGAATCCATATTTTCTTAGAGGGGATTACAAATGAGAAGTTTTGATGTAATTGTCATTGGAGCTGGTGTGATCGGATCTAGCGTAGCATATCATTTGGTAAAAAAGGGACTTGAGGTTGCATTAATTGAAAAAGGCGGTGTTGCATCCGGTACTTCCAGCAGATGTGACGCAGTTGCCTTAATTTGTGATAAAAAGCCTGGGATTGATACGGAAATAGGCTATGCAAGTATTCAGCTTTTTAAACAATTGGCGAAGGAATTTTCAGTGGATTTTGATTTTTCTTCAAGAGGAAGTTTATATGTTTGTGAAACAGAAAAAGAGCTTGAAATTGCCAGGGATTATGTCTCTCAACAAGCTAAAGATGGTTATGATATGCGCATGGTTGATAGGAATGAATTGCAGGAAATTGAACCCTATTTAGCCGATGATTTAGCCGGAGGGATATGGACAGAAGTAGATTCCTCCATGAACCCGTATAAATTATGTTATGCGTTTGTTGAAGAAGGAAAAAAGCTAGGTTTGAAAGTTTATGACTATCATGCTGTTCAGAATGTTGCCTTGGATGACCAAGGAAGAGTTGAAAGCGTAGTAACGGATCGAGGCACCTTTAAAACAAAAAGGATCGTTAATTGTGCCGGTGTATGGTCACCTAAAATAGCAGAAATGGTTGGAGTTCACATACCGATTAAACCAAGAAAAGGCATGGTCTTAATCTCTGAGAAAACACCACTTAAAGTGGCTAGTCAAAAGGTTCATGAATTCGGATATATGTTATCTAAATTTGAAGATATTCATTTTAAAAGAAATGTTAGTGAATTAGTTGAAAGACATAATGTAGCTTTTACGATTGAGCCTACGGATGCAAATAACTATTTAGTAGGAGGTCATCGGGCCTTCAGAGGGTTTGACATTCGTTCAGAAATCGAAGTGATGCGTGCAATAGCAGAGAGAGCGATCCGCTTTTTACCTATTTTAAAGGAACTTAACTGCATAAGAGCCTATGCAGGAGTAAGGCCTTGGGTGGAAGACCACCTTCCGATTGTATCGGAAGTTGAAGAAGTGCCAGGGTTCTATATGGCCAGTGGACATGAAGGAGATGGAATTAGTATGTCTCCTATCACTGGAAGAATGGTAGCCCAACTTATTACAGGTGAGCCGACAGATTTTAATATTGATAAACTGAATTATTCTAGATACAAGAAAAAACAAGCTGTTAATATCTAAACTAATGCATGTAAATAAAAATTAAAATAATAGTTTATTAATAGGAGGAATGTATGATGAGTATTGCGCCAAAAGGAATTTTTGTACCATTAATAACTCCATTCAATGATGATGAAACCATTGATTTTCAGTCTTATAAGAAAGTAATCGACTTTCAAATTGGAAATGGAGTCCATGGTCTTCTGGTTGGAGGCACAACAGGAGAATACCATGTTATGTCAATAGAGGAACGTAAAAGTTTAATCAAGGCTGGCTGTGAATATGCCGCAGGAAGAGTACCTGTTATGGCAGGTGTTGGATGCTCTACTGCTAAGGAGACAATCGAACTTGCCAATTATGCGGCAGAATGTGGCGCTAAATGGGGACTGGTTCTGCCTCCTTATTATCATAAAACAAGTGAAGAAGGAATTTATGAATTTTTCAAGGAAGTAGCTGCAAAATCAAATGTAGGAATCGTCATTTACAATTATCCGGGAGCAACCAGCGTGTGCCTTTCTCCTGAAATGATTTATGAGTTGAGCCAGGAGGAAAACATTGTAAGTGTCAAGGAATCCGCAGATTTTGGTCATCTATGTCAGGTTTTAACTTTAACAAGGGATGTCGATAACTTTACTGTATTTACCGGTGAAGAACACTTTATCCTTCCTACTTTCTCCATTGGAGGACAGGGTGCTTTTGGAATCCTCGTCAATTTGCTTCCTAAGGAACTTGTCGAGCTTTACGAACTGGCCGTTGAGAAGAAAGATTTACAAGCTGCACGTGATTTGAATGCGAAATTATCAGGTATTTATGGCCTAATGGAGGCGGAAGGCAACCCATATCCAGGCCCGGTTAAAGCAGGCATGGACTTGATCGGAATGAAAGGCGGCAAAGTAAGAAAGCCTTTAACACAGCCGACTGATGAAATAAAAACAAAGATTCAAGAAGAACTAGTTAAGCTAGGATATGAAATTGAATCGTTAGATAAATCTTTGGTGTAGGTCCAAAGAAAAGAGATAACAAGGTTTAGAGAATACAAATGTATTCTCTAAACCTATATGGAGGGGTCATCATTGAACACAAAAGCATTAATCGATGAACGGGAATATGGTTATTTAGGTAAAGAAAAAGAGAGCAGTATTATCACTATGAAAAAAGGCCAGTATGTAGCAGGATATTCTGTTGGAATCCTTTATTTAGATGAATGCTGGTACCCTGTTTTACCCGGAAATGTTGCAAATCTATCTACATATGACTTTCCGGTAAGGCTAAAAGTTGTGCCAAATTGCAATCAGGAAAGAATCCATGTCGGTGATCCCACGTTACTGGATGATATTATCAAAGCGGCAAAAGAATTTGAGGCAGAAGGAGCACGTGCTATCTGCGCAGCATGCGGGTTCTTTGGCAATTTTCAAGATAAAGTGGCGGCGGCAGTTGATATTCCGGTTTATCTTTCAAGTGTCGTTCAAGTACCTTGGATCAAAACAGGCTTAAAACCTAGTCATAAAATTGGAATGTTGACAGCGGATGCGCATGGAATTACCCCAAACTTATTTAAAAGCTGCGGGATAAGTGATCCAAGTAGTGTAGTAGTAAGAGATTTAGGCAGATTGCCTGAATTCTCAGCCATCATCGAGAGCAGAGGATCTTTCGATAACGAAAAGGTGAGAAAAGAAGTAGTAGAGGCAGCTGTCAATATGGTAAACGAAAATCCCGATATTGGTGCGATTCTACTAGAATGCAGTGATTTACCTCCGTATGCAGCTGATATTCAAAGAGCCGTTAAACTTCCGGTATTTGATTTCATTACCATGATCAAATGGGCGCATTTTGCTACTAGTCAAAAACCATATTATGGTTTTATCTAAAAAAATTAGAAAACAGTTAATCGTAGCATGTAACACTCAAGCAACGCAGTATATAAATAATAAGCTCTGATGTGCTACTTTGTACGTATGAGACATCAAACGTTCTCTTCTGCGTAAAAATAGTTGGCTGCACATCTATTTTACACAGGATGAATGTTGATGTCTCTTTATTTATGTAACCGTTACCTTATATCGAATAAAGAAGATATCTATAGCTAAAGGAATGATAGTTCCTTGCACAATACCCGGACGAAATTAAATGGAGGAGAAATTCCATGAGTGAAAATCAAACCGTAATTTGCAGGTGTGAAGAAGTAACGTTGAAAGAAATTAAAGAAACGGTTGAGCGTTTTCAATGTTCCTCACGTGAGGTAAAGTTGAGGACTCGCGCAGGGATGGGCCCTTGCGGCGGACGTACTTGCCGATGTATGATCGATCGATTAGTAGAACAGCTGGGTGGACCTTCCATTTCTAACGAAGTATCACTTAGCTATCGTCCTCCTGTCCGGCCCGTTACATTTGGGGTATTAGGAGGAGAGTCAAAATGAGTTCAATGAGAGTGGACCATCATTCGGTTCTAGGAAACCTTGAAAAACAAAGGGATGTTACGATTTACTTTGACGGACAGCAATATGCTGCTTATGAAGGTGATACCATTGCATCCGCCCTGCTTGCATCCGGAGTACGCACTCTAAGGCATCATGAGGACAAAGGGACTCCACGCGGGATTTATTGTAACATTGGTCATTGCTTTGAGTGCCGGGTAACAGTAAACGGCAAAAATACAGTTCGTGCCTGTTTAACTCCAGTAGAAAACAATATGCGGATTGAATCAGGCATCTCACTCTCTACAACGTCTTTAAAAGGAGGTCAATTATGATTGATCTTGTCATTGTAGGTGCGGGCCCAGCCGGGTTAGGTGCAGCCATATCTGCTGCCGAAAATGGATTGAAAGTGTGTATATTGGATGAGTTCGTTAGGCCGGGAGGCCGTTTATTGGGGCAACTGCACGAGGAACCCGATGGCAAGTGGGTCAACGGTATTGCCGAGGCACAAAAACTCCATGAACGTGCCATTCAGCTTGGGGTGCATATCCAATGCGGATTATCTGTATATGATTTAATGGAATTGGACAATGGATGGTGTGTATTTACTACTGAAAAAGCAATCGAGACTAAATGTCTTTTGCTTGCAACAGGAGCTTCGGAAACGCCTATTCCTATTCCGGGCTGGACGCTTCCAGGCGTCATGTCGATTGGTGCAGCCCAGGTGATGGGAAATGTGCATCGCGTGAAGCCGGGAGAGAAAGGGATCATTATCGGTGTTAACGTACTCTCGGTAGCAATAGCGAGGGAATTGCAATTATGCGGCGTTCACATTGAGAGTTTATTGCTTCCTCAGCCGAGTCTTTTATCAGGCGATGCCGCCAATCCGGAAAAAATGATGGAATCGCTGTTGCGCCTATCCCACTTGGCCCCTTCGCCTTTAATACGATTCGGCGGAAAATGGGTAAGCCCAAAACTTGGCACTCGACTGTATCCGAAAAATGGATTTAAAATGTGGGATATTCCGATTCAACTGCGTAAAACAGCTCTTGAAATACTTGGGGAGAATCAAGTGGAAGGTGTGCGCGTTGCTGATATTACTGCAACCGGGGAGGTTGTGCCTGGAACAGAAAAAGTAGTATCCGCAGATTTTGTCTGTATTGCAGGCGGACTCCAACCAATGTCCGAACTTGCGGCTGTTGCCGGGTGTGCTTTCTGCTATGTTCCTGAACTGGGAGGACATGTTCCGCTGCACAATGAATCAATGCAGACGAATCTCGAAGGTTTATATGTGGCAGGCAATATCACAGGAGTTGAAAGCGCCAAAGTTGCCAGGGCTCAAGGAGCCGTAGCCGGACTTGCGGTTGCACGTGAACTTAAAGCTCTTGTGGATCGTGCTGATGAAAAAATCGAAGCAGCGATTGCGGAAGTTAAGGAAACACGCCGCAAAGCACTTATCCAATTCCAGCCGGGCATTGAAGCGGCGCGAAGAAAACTATATAGTGATTTTTATGAAAATAGTGAAAAAGTAATCTCTATTTAATTGGAAGACAGAAGTAGGAGCGAGGTAAAAGATGAGAATATTGGTAGTGGGAGCGAACGGTACTATTGGAACAGCTGTTGTTAATGAATTGAAGGGTGATGCAGAAGTTATCAAAGCAAGTCGAAGTAATTCCGATATTAAAGTAGATATTACATCAACTGACAGCATTAAGCGAATGTTTAAGGAAATTGGTGAAATTGACGCTCTTGTAAGTACAACAGGGGCTGCCCATTTCGGGCCATTTGAGGAACTTACCCCAGAACTAAATAGCATTGCCGTAAATAGTAAACTTCTTGGTCAAATAAACTTGGTTCTTCTTGGACTGCCTTACATTCGCGATAACGGAAGTATCACATTAACGACTGGAATTTTAATGGACGATCCAATTGTCGGGGGAGCCTCTTCTGCAATGGCGAATGGTGGTGTTCGTGCCTTTGTTAAATCGGCTGCAATTGAATTGCCAAGAGGCATTCGGATTAATAGTGTGAGTCCAAATGTACTTGAAGAGTCAATGGATCATTACGGGCCTTTTTTTCAAGGTTTTGAATCAGTACCAGCCAAAAGGGTAGCGCTTGCCTTTAGAAAAAGCATTCTGGGTGCTCAGACAGGCCAAAGCTATTATGTTTACTAAGAGTTAATAGTTTCATAGAAAGAGCCTTTTATAATTGCCAAAATCAAAACTTGAAGAAACATCTAAGGAACTAGGAAAGGACTTTTCTATTTTTGAAGTAGATGTTTCTTCTAAAGCCAGTGTCAAAAAACAATAACAAAGATTTTAAGAAGACAGAGGGTCAATTGATTGTTTTCAGGACCAGAAGTATATACCCAGTTCGCAATGGGAACCCTGGTTTCTCAAAAATTCGGCCAATATTATATGACTGCTTCTTTATTCTTGTTCAGTTTTACAACTTTAATTACGTATTTCTACAAAATGGATACAAATATCGCGTTTGTTAAAGAAACACTCAATATTAAGAATTCAAGTAATTTTGTAAATCATTTATTTCGTTTTGGACTTCTCGGGATGGTTATTTTTGGAGCAGTTAACTCAGCTGCATTAATTTGGGGAATTACTGATTTAGGTGTTGGACTTCTTGGATGGGTGAACGTTATCACTGTCATCTTCCTATCAAAAACAGCCGTAAAAGCGCTTAAAGACTATGATGAGCAGAGGAATCAAGGACTCAATCCTGTTTTCCGACCAAGTAAAGTCGGTATTAAAAACGCAGATTTCTGGGAAGAACTAGAAGCCAAAGAAATAACCATAAAAACGGAGAGAACAAAGAGAACAGAGAGAGTGGAATCTCTGTAAACTGCACCCTTTCAAGTAAACAGCGGAAATAATAAAAATGTATCTAAGCGGATTTAGCCCTGTATTCCACGGGCTAAATTCAAACAGCGGATCTTTCCTGATCTTAAGGAAGTATCCGTTTTTTATTGCGAAGGGGGAATTTTGTGAAATCTTCATTTAATATGCCATACATAGCGCTGGCAATAGGAGTAACGGCTGTTTCGACTTCTGCCGTTTTAGTTAAATTAACGACAGCGCCTTCAGCTGTGGTTGCATTTTATCGATTATTTTTTTCTTCGCTGCTTATTTTGCCGTTTTTCTTATTTAGGAACTTACCTGAATTAAAGACCTTTTCAAAAAAGGAATGGCTTTTTTCGGGTATTGCTGGCGTGTTTTTAGCGGTCCATTTTATTTTATGGTTTGAATCTCTTAATTTTACTTCTGTTGCAAGTTCGGTTGTGCTTGTTACTCTGCAGCCTCTATTTTCGTTTGTCGGCACGTATTTTTTCTTTAAAGAGAAAATATCGTTTACTGCTATTATAAGTGCAGTGATTGCTATAATTGGAAGCGTCATTATTAGTTGGGGAGATTTTTATGTCAGCGGTAAGGCTTTATTTGGAGATTTCCTGGCATTGGCAGCTTGTGCGATGGTGACTGCCTACTTGCTGTTTGGTCAAGAGGTGAGAAAAACGCATTCTGTAATCGCTTATACATTTATTGTATACAGCTTTAGTGCGATTACATTGTTTATTTACTGCATTTCTTTGCAATATCCATTAATGAACTTTCCTGCTCAAGACTGGGTATATTTTTTGCTGTTAGCCATCGTTCCTACTATATTTGGTCATTCTTTGTTTAATTGGTCATTAAAATGGATTAGCACGAATATCATTTCGGTTTCGATATTATTTGAACCCGTCGGGGCTATTATATTAGCTTATTTTTTACTCGGAGAAACCGTCATCATTTCTCATGTAATCGGCGGCATTATCATTGTTTTTGGGATAATCATGTTTGCATTTGAAAAACAATTAAAAAGGGTAGTAAAAACGAAAATGGATAGCATTTCATCATAAAAAGTAAGCATCCATACTGTCGTATCAGATTTAGTATGTATTTTACAGTGTGTCTAATGAAGTGTAAGTAACCAATGATTATACTTGAAATACAATACTAACAGTAATCAAATTAATGTTAGTTTAATAGGTTAGAGAAATATTTTTTTCTGGAAAACTACTTACATAGGAGGAAAATTAAAATGATTATTGGATTACCAAAAGAGGTAAAAAATAATGAAAATCGTGTAGCTCTTACACCAGCTGGATTAATATCTTTTGTAAATGCTGGTCATAAGGTATTAGTTGAGAAAGATGCTGGGGTTGGAAGTGGTTTTACCAACGAAGATTACGCCAATGCCGGTGCAGAGATTATTGAAAATGCTGCAGATGTATGGTCCCAAGCTGAAATGATTATGAAAGTGAAAGAACCTCTTCCAAGCGAGTATAGCTACTTCCGTGAAGGGTTAATTTTATTCACTTACTTACACTTGGCTGCTGAACCGGCTTTAGCTCAAGCTCTTAAGGACAAAGGAGTTATCGCTATCGCTTATGAAACAGTTGCAGTAAATCGTACTCTTCCTCTCCTTACTCCGATGAGTGAGGTAGCAGGCCGTATGTCCGCACAAATTGGTTCTCAATTCTTACAAAAATCTAATGGCGGTAAAGGTATCCTTCTTGCGGGTGTTCCTGGTGTAAGTCGCGGTAAAGTGACCATCATTGGTGGTGGTGTTGTAGGCACAAATGCAGCCAAAATGGCTATTGGTTTAGGGGCGGACGTGACCATCATTGACTTAAGTGCAGATCGATTACGTCAATTAGATGATATCTTTGGCAACCAAATTAAAACATTAATGTCCAATCCATTCAACATAGCAGAAGCTGTAGCAGAAGCTGATCTCTTAATTGGAGCCGTATTAATTCCTGGTGCAAAAGCTCCTAAGCTGGTAACGGAAGAAATGGTAAAAGCAATGAAACCTGGTTCTGTTATCGTAGATGTAGCGATTGACCAAGGTGGTATTGTAGAGACAGTTGACCATATTACAACACATGACAACCCAACCTATGAAAAACACGGTGTTGTTCATTACGCAGTGGCAAACATGCCTGGGGCAGTCCCAAGAACATCCACCATTGCTTTAACCAATGTCACGGTTCCTTACGCATTACAGATTGCCAACAAAGGTGTATTCCAAGCAATTTTAGACAACGAATCCTTAAAACTTGGATTAAACGTAGCAAATGGTGAAATCACATACGAAGCTGTCGCGAAAGATCTTTCCTATAATTTTGTCTCACCGGAAAAGGTTTTTGAAAAGGAACTAACGATTGTGTAAGAAAGGTCACATATATCATCATTTTCTAAAGTTAAGACTACTTCCTAAAAACTAGGAGGTAGTCTTTTTATTAGGAGGCTCTGGATATGTCTATAATTAGCGTTTCTAGTACGTTCCAGCTGCTTGAAACCACCCTTCACCCTTCACGTAACTATTAAATAATTCCAATTCATCTTCCACATCTTGTGAAATATCCGGATGATTAAAAAGGGAATTGCCGTAACCACTAAAATAAGCCAATGGTAGCAGAGAAATTTTTATATTTAGATATCATATTGACTTTTAAATTCAAAAATCTCATCAACAGCTTGGTGATATCCACCCGATTTTTGAAAGGATTCCCTTATATTTGAAACAGCCTTATGAAAAGATGGGGTGTTTAACACATGATCTGCGGCTTCACGTAGTTGATTTGCAGTCAAACCATCCATTTGTAATTTAATACCGGCACCGATATTGGCAACTTGTCCGGCAATGATCGGTTGATCCGCGCTTTGTGGGATGACAATGAGCGGAACCCCGTAATAGAGACCTTCATGGGTACTATTCATTCCACCATGTGTAATAAATAATTTAGTGTATTTTAACACTTCTGTTTGTGGAACATATTCTTTTACAATGAAGTTTTGGGGAATCTCTCCTAAATCGATTAGTGGGGTTTGTTTCCCGATCGACATGACAACCGTATGATTGCTATTTCCAAATGCTTCAAAACAAAGCTTATAAAAATCAATGGCTTGGTTAAAGACAGTACCCAGTGAAATATAAATTGGTCTTTTTCCCTTGATTGCTGTAAGGTCAAAGTTTTCTTGAATTAATCGTGTAGAGATGGATGGACCTATAAATTTGTAAGTTTGGTCGAATGCTTCTCCAAAAGGTTGAAACTCCCTAGTTGTGTAAACGATTGTAAGTGGGGCAGGATTACAAAAGACTTCGTAAGGAGAATGGATCTCGACATCATATTTCTCCTTCACCATTGCCGTCAGGCTTTGATACTCATCGTTTATTTCTTTACCCACTTCTGGAGGAATGTTTTTAGAAAGCTGTTCCAACATTTGATCGAATGATTCCTTTGTCTGCGCAAAGGAAGTACAAGAATTGATTGCCGGAAGCTTAAGGATTTGGGCAAGTAAACGTCCACAACCAAACATGGAATCATGGATGATGTAATCAAAATGTTCTCCTTCAATCTGTTCAAGCACGCTAGGTATGACAATATCTGCCGTAAGTAAAAGACCGTTAATTCTTTCAAGTAAATAATTTCTTCCACCCGAGATAAAGGCTGTTATAAATTTTTGACCGTCCAATGTTCGTACAATTGCTCCCGTTTTCTCAATTCGCTCTCGAAAAGCTTCTATCGTAAAGTACACTACCTCTTCGCCGCGCGAAATAAGCTCATGCACAACTCCAATAGTTGGATTGATATGTCCTTCTGATCCGGCATTAATAAATAAAACACGTGCCATTTCTACCACTCCTTAGGTAATTTTAAATTGTGTAAGAGTAAGGGTCACTGTCCCATACACTTGCCTACTCAAATAATGGAATTAAATTTATCATAGTACAATACTTAAAAATCTCAAACTTCTAATCACCCCTAGAACCATTCCTTCTTCATACAGATAGGTAAGGGTTTGAAGTTATTGCTCCCTTTTCCCCTGAAGATGTTCGCCAAGCTTATTCGGAATTGAGACTTTTTAAAAGGTTTTAAAGGAAAGTAAAGGGAAAATGTTGAATTATTATAGTTAAAGCCTATCTTGGAGGGACGGAGCAATGTTCCAGACCTTCACATTAGAGGAGCAGGAGAAACTATGAAAAAAATACATAAAAAAATATGGATCCCAGTAGTACTCGCGGGGGTATTAATTGGGGGTTATTTATATCTTGATAAGGAAAATGTCACTGTTAGGGTAGGAACAGCACCTAGTGGCGAAAAAGTGGTCCAAGTAAATGAACAAAATAATAAGGTTGATCGTGAATTTCCGTTTAGCATGAGTGAAAACTCTGTTCAGCAAGCCATACATAATATGTCACATCAAAAGGTATTAGCGAAAAAAAAATGGGGTGCGTTGCCATTAACGCCTGAACGGGTTAAAAGATTATTACAAGTGGTGGAAGCAAATAAGAAAAAATATGGAAATGCTGATTTATATTTAAGTATATTAAGATCTTGGGATAAAGGCAATTTTGATCATGTGGTTATTAACCACAATGCCATTTGGTCGCTGCAGGGTGGCACGGTTGGAAAGGCTAATGGCATAGCCTCACCTGAAGAGGAAATGGAATTTATACAGGAGAATTTCGATGTTGAGTAGAAAGACGCGTTCAATTGGAGCGCTTTTAATTTGGTGTTTTCGTGGTAGCATCAAAAAAGGGCTGATCTGTTTTTTTTTTTGTTTCGTATCGCTGGGCGATATATCTTGCAAATGAACCAATAAACCTTCATATTTAATAGAAAAGGAGGTCCGATATGCGACGTGATATACAATCGAATGAACGAGCTTTCTCATCCAAGGAAGTGGCAGAAGAAGTTGGGATTGCAACACCAACTGTTCGAAAGTATGGCCAAATCTTAGAACGGAATGGATATGAGTTTTTAAAAGATGGCGATCGGCGTATCTTTGTTCAATCTGATATCGGAGCGCTTATAGCGCTACGCGATACGGATAAGCCCCTAGACGATACAGCTAAAGACCTTGCGTATCAACAAAAGGAAAGATTAGTAGATTTCAATGAAACGGAAATAGCGGTACCCGATACATATGAAAATTTACCCCAAGACCCTAATCAATTAAAAGAGATTTTAAAGGTTTTGGTCAATGAACTTGCCGCCACGCGTGAAATGAATGTCCAACTGACAAACGATATGTCGCAGCTTAAACTAACGGTTTCCCGACTCCAGCAAGATCACCATGTTATAAGTTCCAGTATTGCTAATTCAGCGCAAAAAACTCATGCGAAAATTGAAAAATTAACGGAACAACAAAATAACCATTACGAAACTTTGCTGCAGCAAGAAATACAAAAAAGTGAATTTTTACAAAAAGAAATACAAAATATGCGGGACGAACTGGAAAAAGAATGGCGTTCACAAAATGATTTTAATAAGCGTTTAGAAGAAGCGATACAAAAACCTAAAGAAAAATGGGAGAGGCTTTTCTCCATATTCCGAAAATAAGGTGCCTGTATAGGCTTTTTTTTTGCTTACTTGTATCGTATCGCCCGGCGATATAACGAAATATGAGTTTTTAATAGAGGCTGTTGGTGTATCGTTCTTCAATCCGACATTAATGCGCTTATATCGGTACGCGATACGGACATTCCTCCAAATTTCAACAAATTCCCGGGAAATATCTACAAATTCTGAGTATATAGCGACAAAATGCCACTATTTCTTCTATTAAAAAACCACTTCCTAATAAAATTTAGGTAGTGGTTTTGCTGTTAAAATAAATGCCAAGCCTTAAGCCTTGAACGAACACGGCTAAATATGTAAATTACTTTCAATTACATCATTAAATTGTTCTACTTCTATTCGAATACTGATGGTTGGTTCCCACGAATCAATAAGGTTAATAGCGATTTGATTTGATTGCAGTGCTTTTTCATTATCGCCTTTCTGAGAAAACATTTGTGCCATCCCATAATGATAATAAATTAGCTCAATCTGATTCGCCTTATTTTTGTGATAGAGAATATTATCAAACGCTGCTTCTGCCTTTTCAAATTCGTCGCAATTTACATAAGCTAAACCTAAATTAAAATATGCTTCAATCGTTTTTTCACCGCCATACATTGTGCTGATTTGATTAGCAGCTTCGTATAAATTGATTGCCTCTTTATAATTTTTTCGCAACAAGCTTAGGTCCCCGCGAACTAATAAAACTCTATGTTGGATAATAGGGGTCGCGGATATATGTATGACTTCTCTTAAAATTGCTTCTGCCTTTTCAGGATCGCTTGATTTTAAGAACAGTCTGGATTTTAAGGCAAGTCCCCAAACCTTCAAATCAAAAACATCCGCGTTATTAGAATCTAAATGCTCTAGTATCTGAAGCCCGGCTTCAATTTGTTGAAGGGCTTCATCCAATTCATTGACTTCTATTAATGCCCAGCCTACTGTATCAATTCGAAGAAAAGCTTCATGCGTTTTTTTATCCAATTGGTTGGCGTAATCAGCGGCTTTCAGTCCGTACTCGATTCGGAGCGGCAAGTTAATCCGGCTTAAAAAGTGACTTATGCGTGTTACCAGATCAATTAGCAGCTCCTTATCTGGAACTTGGCTTGCCCACTTTATAACTTTAAGTATGTTCGGCCATTCTTTCTTGATTTTATCCAAATCCCGACCAAGCAGGTAACTCCAATAAACAGAATTTAGCTGCTCCCGTTTTAAATGGGTTTCTAAGTACTGAATATAATATCGGCTCCATCGACTGCGTGCTTCCTTTTCAAAGTCTTGATTCTCTAACAAGTGCTGCTCGCCATAAGCCACTACAGTTTGATGCCCAAGAAAATATAATTTCCCTTCTATCCGCTCTGGTTGGATCAGGGCAAAGGTCCGCATCTTTTCAACAGCATAATGATAATTTCGAACATCTAATCCAGCGGCTGCAGCCCAGCTCTCTTCATCAGGAGGTTTGCTGAAAAAACATAGCACCTGCCATAGACGCCGGGTACCTTCATCACAGCGTTTCCATGTGCGCCCAAAGAGGAAATCAAACATTTCCAACAATGTGTAGCCGGCTTTCCCTAATTCCTGAATAAGTTGTTGAGCAGGAATGTCATCGTCTGAAATATAGGCTATGCTGAGTGCAATAGCTTTAGGGTTACCAGCAGTCGCTAAAAACAACTGGTGCTGGATTTCAGGAGATATATTCAATAACTGTTCTATCTTTTCTCGCTTATCTGGAGAGTTACAAGTTTGTAATTGACGGCGTACTTCATAAGTAAAAAAATCAAAAGCTTCAGTTTTTTCAAGACCCTTCAGCTGAATGGTAACCATTTCCCGAAAGGCTTCCCGATATTTTTGATACAAATTCTCACGAGAGGTTAGGATTACTTTAACACCTTGTGGGAGATTGGTAATGAAATCGTGAATATCACTTTCGGCAGTATCAATACTGTCTACAATCAGCAATACCGGTTCTTGCCGAGAATAATTCGCCAATGCATTACGGACAACAAAACGTTTTTCATTAATTGATTTATCTATTTGTTCTACGCGTCCTAGTTGATAGGCAATTGTATTTAGGAAATCACTAAAGGTTAACCCTTTCCAATCAGCGCTTACCCAGATTATGGATCTAAATGTTGGCCAATTTTCGCCGACATTAACAGAATCACCATGGAGATTTCCCCCAACACAGGCATATGCTACTTCAAGCGCGATGGTCGTTTTTCCCATGCCAGCCCAACCAGTAATTGTACATACTGGTGAAGGAGAGAGCACCCACTGACGAATAGCTTCTAAGTCAAAGCTCCTACCGATGAATCCTCCTGACCAGCGAGTTGGCAAGTTATGCGTCATTGGCTGTTCTTTAGGTGTAATAGTATTGCTTATTTGCGTATCAGGAAACAATCGATTAATTACATTTTCAATGTCTTCATCAAGCGGTGCACCGAATGCCCCGTTATTTAATAAGATTTTAGCTTTTTTTAGACATGAAACGACCCAGATAGGTAATGCAGGTTTAATTACAGGTATGGAAGTAGTCTCAAGTAGTTTTGTAAACCACTGTATATTCATGTCACTCTTTTCAATGATGACCCAGATAATTCCAAAGAGTTTTCCGTCGTCAATTCGGCCGGGAATATATTTTAGGCCCATTTGCCCTATCCAGCTTTTAATGGTATTAGAAGAGACCCCCAGCTGGTAAGCGACTTTTTCTAAATAGGATTGTCCTGATGAATTAATTTCATTTTTACCCCTTCTGATTTTGAAGTCAGGATGGAGTTTTAAAGACTTAACACCAGACGATAACAGTTCCGCAAAATCTTTCTGGTCCTCGAGTTCAGCCATAATGCCTTGCACACCTCCTTTAATGTTATTTTACCAATCCATCTCTTTTTGTATATGAAAAATTAGAAAGTACAGCGCCGCTGTACTTTTATACAGTGTAAAAAGCTACTAGATCATTGGGTTAGCAAGTAAAATCAAAATATAACAGAGGGAAATAAAATGTATGCACTTACATAAAAGAAAGGAATTTTAAAATGAAAAACACATTACCTACACACATGAAAGCTGCAATTATGCACAGTACAAGAGAAATTACAATTGAATCATTGCCTGTCCCGCAAATTAGTCACGATGAAGTTTTAATTAAAGTAATGGCCGTTGGAATTTGTGGGTCGGACTTACATTATTATACTCACGGAAGAATTGGTAAATACATCGTTGAGAAGCCGATCATCCTTGGCCATGAATGCTCGGGTGAGATTGCTGCTATTGGAACGGCTGTTGATAGATTTAAAGTCGGTGATCGCGTTGCGGTTGAACCAGGTGTAACCTGCGGGTACTGCGAAGCGTGTAAAGAGGGTCGTTATAACCTTTGTCCAGATGTAGAATTTTTGGCAACGCCACCAGTTGACGGTGCATTTGTACAATATATAAAAATGCGGCAAGACTTTGTCTTCGCAATTCCGGATACTCTTTCCTTTGAAGATGCTGCCCTAATCGAACCCTTTTCTGTTGGTATTCATGCAGCGATGAGAACGAAACTTCAACCTGGATCAACCATTGCAATTATGGGAATGGGCCCGGTGGGGTTAATGGCTGTTGGTGCAGCCAAAGCATTTGGGGCAGGCACAATAATAGTGACCGATTTGGAGCCGTTACGGCTCGAGGCAGCAAAAAAAATGGGGGCAACTCATGTTATCAATATTCGGGAACAGGATCCACTGGAGGAAATCAAAAACATTACAAATGGCAGAGGGGTTGACGTTGCTTGGGAAACAGCCGGGAATCCAGCAGCGCTGCAATCCGCACTAGCTACCGTTCGTCGAGGTGGGAAACTTGCCATTGTAGGATTGCCTTCCCAGAATGAAATCCCGCTAAATGTACCATTTATCGCGGACAATGAGATTGATATTTATGGCATCTTTCGTTATGCAAACACGTATCCAAAAGGGATCAACTTCCTTGCTTCTGGCATAGTTGACACCAAGCATCTTGTGACGGACCGATATTCGTTAGCTGACACACGTGAAGCGATGGAACGAGCCCTTAATTTTAAAAATGAATGTTTAAAAATTATAGTCTATCCGAATGACTAAAACTGAACGAATGGAGAGGTATAATCTATGATAGAAACAGGACAATTAGCAGGATTGAAGGCCAAAGGCAAAAACAGTTCCCACTCTAGTAATACTAGTACTGGTTTATCCTGGTTAGAACGATTTGGATACGGACTTGGTGATATGTCGTATAATATTGTTTTCCAATTTGTTAACGCGTATCTCCTTTTCTATTATACGGATGTCGGTGGGATTCACCCTGCGGTTATTGCAACTCTATTCCTTGTCGTACGAATTTTAGATGCTATTTTTGACCCAATCATGGGGATGATTTTAGATAAGACCAACACACGGTGGGGGAAAGCAAGACCATATTTATTATGGGTCTCCCTTCCGTTCGCGTTATTCACTTTCATGTGTTTTACTAACCCTCACTTTGGCCCGACTGGAAACATTATCTATGCGTATGTTACCTATATTTTGCTAGGAATGTCCTTTAGTATGCAAACGATTCCAGTTAACAGCTTAACAGCGCGGATAACTAATGACGTGCAAGAACGAACCGTATTAACAACTACTCGGATGATATTGGTTTATATAGGGATCCTACTATCCATTTCATTTGCAACACCACTTGCAACAGCATTTGGAGGGGAGAATCAAGAACTTGGATTTCAGATGACTGCTCTAGTCTATGCGATGGTAAGTATCGTTTTGAACCTCTTTAGCTTTTTTACAGTACGGGAGCGAATTGTCCCCAAAAAGAGCGAGAAACATGGAATTAAAATGACGTTATCTGTTTTATTTAAGAACAAGCCTTTGTTAATTCTAGCCTCATCATTTTTGGCGTTTGCTATTGGATTTAATATTAAACTTAGTACCATGGTGTACTACTTTACGTACAATATCCATCAAAAGGAATTAGTGTTTTGGGGAACCGTTTTATTTTTTGGGGCAGCGTTAATCAGTAACTTATTTATCCCCGTATTTTCAAAAAAATGGGGTAGAAAGAACGTGATGATTATCTCAGCTGCTATATCTCTTATTTCGTACATCGGGCTGCACTTTACTCCATATTCTTCTGTTACGTTAATTTTATTTTGGTTATTTGCTTCGGGCTTTTTTACCACTCCTTTAAATACGCTAGCTTGGGGTATGATTGCCGATTGTGTAGATTATGCTGAATGGAAAACTGGGGTTCGGGCTGATGGTGTGGTTATTTCCAGCATGAGTTTTACTAATAAATTAGGAGTTGCCCTCGCAGGGTCGTTCTCTGCCATTTATTTAGGGATAGCAGGCTATGTACCTAATGGAGAACAGACAGTAACATCACTAAATGCTATTAAAAATATGAATGCATTGATTCCAGGACTTTTTATTTTACTTGCTGTATTAATCATATGCTTCTATCCGTTAACAGAGAAAAAATATAAAAATATGATGTCAGATTTGGAGCAAAGATCAAAACAACCAGTTTAATTATTCTTTATATAAAAATTTAAATTTAGTAAATGAGTGTGATAGATGTGCAAAATAATATAACTAGAATTCTTTCAGTTGTCTGTATTGGAGAATTATTAATTGATTTCTTTTGTACGGATATTGACATGGATTTAATAAAGGGACGTCAATTTTTAAAAAGTGCTGGTGGTGCACCGGCCAATGTCGCAGCTGCCATTGCAAAATTAGGCGGGGACGCAGCGTTTAGCGGAAAAGTAGGGAAGGATCCATTTGGGGATTTCTTGAAACAAACATTAGACGCTGCAAACGTAGATACCTCTATGCTTGTCATGGATGAGAAAGTACCAACCACTTTAGCCTTTGTTTCATTAAAGAAAAGTGGAGAGCGGGACTTTGTATTCCATAGGGGAGCCGATGCTTTTTTGACCTTAGACGATATTGATCAAGATAAAATAAAGAATGCAAAGATTCTCCATTTTGGTTCGGCGACAGCTATGTTATCTGAGCCATTTTGCAGCACCTACCTAAATCTTATTTCCAATGCTAAAGATGAGGGACAATTTATTTCGTTTGACCCTAACTATCGAGGCGATTTATGGAAGGGAAGAGTCGATGAGTTTGTCAAAATTGCCAAAAAAGCAATTGCTTTAAGTGATTTTGTTAAGGTAAGTGATGAGGAATTGGAGATTATCACAGAGACTAAAGATCATGAAGAAGGTGTTAGTCTCCTTCATGAAATGGGAGCGGAAATAATAGCAGTTACGCTTGGTAAAAGAGGAACATTGCTGTCTAATGGAAAGAAAAATGAGATTGTTAACAGCATTCAGGTTACATCCATTGATTCTACAGGTGCAGGTGACGCTTTTGTCGGAGCAGCCTTATACAGATTTGCTGACTCTGAACAAATCAAAACTATTAGTAATGATTTTGATAAGCTCCATGACATCGTGTCTTTTGCAAATAAGGTTGGAGCGCTTGTTTGTACAAAAATAGGAGCTATTGAAGCATTGCCAAGTGGTTATGAGATAGAAATTGCTAAAGTTTGAATGCAAATTTATAAAAATGACAAATATTTTACTCTTTGAAAGAGGCTTCTCGTAATGGTAATTATGAGAAGCCTCTTTTTTCATTTCTTCGTATCAACATACCTACTTACCACATCGTCTTGTCAAGTAAAGTTTGTGTATTTGGAACTGTGCAAGGAACCCATTCTAACTCGGAAAAACAGGTAAATAGTGCTACGATTTTTAACATTTCCTTATAAATAGTGAAAAAACCAACCCTTTGTCTTACTAAGAAAGAATCATATTCCCCTTATCCTCCGGCTGAAAATTCCCAGTTTCAATGTAAATTGGAAGGAAAGTACTAGACGAAATCCCACTCATTTCCAGAGGCGTTTGAATGTTCCAAGATCCTATGTTAAATAAATAGATAGGAATTTACTTCCAACGTAGTGTTATTGTCTGGAATTCGTGATTAATTAATTCCACGGCAAACTATAGGCAGAGGAGATGGAGAACAAGTGGCTGGACAAATTCGTATGACCCCAGCGGAGTTAAAAGCTAAAGCGACTCGCTATGGGCAAAGTTCACAACAAATTGAGCAAATTTTAAGGGACTTAACTAATTTACAAAATGAACTTCGTGGTGAATGGGAAGGCCGTGCCTTCCAAAGATTTGACGATCAGTTTAACCAGTTGAAGCCAAAAGTACAAAATTTTGCTCAATTAATGCAGGAAATTAATACACAATTGAACAAGACGGCAGATGCAGTTGCTCAACAAGATGAGCAATTATCGCAGAATTTTGGGCTTAATTAATTCATTTGCCTGACAAATGAAAGATGAGCATTAGATAAGTGGAATGTCATTCGGGGCTATGTTCCCAAAAAACCAAAAGCCACGCGACAATTGTTGTGTGGCTTTTATTCTTTGTTTGCAGCTAGCAGGCAACTTCAAAAAGTCTCCCAACATATTAAAGTGTTTTTATATATAAATAGAAATCATGTCTTTATTACATACTAAAAATTTCAGGGGTTGAGTGGATGAAAAGGGTTGAGCGGGGTGTCTTGTTATTTCTAGTTCTGATCCTTGCGCTATCTTCAGGCATCTCTTATCTGGCATTGAATCAAGTTTCAAATAGCAAAGCCAACACAGATGAGCAGAAAATGACCGTAGCATTGGTTAATGAAGATCAAGGTGCAAGTTTTAATAATAAGAACTATGAATTCGGTGCTGAATTTATCAAGAATATTGAGAAAGATGATACACATGACTGGTATGTTGTCAGCCGTGGTGTGGCTGAAAGCGGCCTTGCGCGGAATGTCTACAACATGATGATTGTCATTCCGAATGATTTTACAGAAAAGGCATTATCAATTGATTCGAAATCACCAGAACAGGTGGTATTGAACTACAAAATTAATGCTTCAGATAACAGCAATATAAAAGCAAAAGCCGAGAAAACGGCGAGCGCTATCTTAGGAGACTTTAATCGCCAAATTATTGATGTCTATTTTGCTAGTGTCATTGGCAATTTACATGATGCTCAGGACAATATCGGAACATTGGTAAACAAGGAGCAAGTATATACGAACTACTATAATCAATCGATCCATCGTCCCATATCCGGTTACACCGCTCAGTTTGGAGCTGTTGAGAGTAACACAAAGATATCGAGAGAGAGCTTTACCGGCTTACAGGACCTATTAAAGGGGTTTGAAACTAGCCTGGTTGAGGATGTAACCGCAAGCCATACCTACCAATCCAGCTTAGTGGATTTTACAAAACTGAAAGCGGCAAATGGTCTATTAACAAAGGGTTTCTCTGGCCAGCTTAACATGTTAGATCGTGAAATGAATCATGGCGATGTCATGCAGCAATTAGATTATTTAACGTCAGCTAATAAGGCTATCAATGACCAGTTCCACCAGAATGGTAATCAGTCGGCGACTATTTTAACCGAATCAGCCGCCCTTCAAGCGTACCTGAAGGACACGAAGGATAAAATGGAACAAATGAATGCAGAGCTGTCGGGCAAATTGGCATCAGATATGGAGCAATTAATTGGCGATAAGCTTAAGAACGAAATAAAACATAATTCAGGTAAAGAGCAAAATGTTTCCTTAAGTCATATGTTTGCTGCTCCAGATAAAAATGCACGGGATACATTACAAAAGCAAATTGATCTGCTGCCAACACTTGATAGTAATGATTTAGATGGCCTAGGCTTAAGTGATCAAACCATCACACAGCTAAAAAATGTCATAGCTGTCACCAATAAATACAATCAAGAGTTTGGTTATACCCCTAATCGTGATGCAAATGGGATTCCTTTGTCTGAAAAAGTAGAACAAGTCAAAAGTGATTTGATGACAAAGGGGGTAACTCTGACAGATACCGTAAACCTGCAGAAAAATAAAAAGAATGGGCAGGAATTTACTCTATCGATTCCAAAAGAATTTGAGATTGAGAGAGTTTTATTATCATTACCAAATAGTCAAGAAATGGATTATACTGAGTCATTTCTTCCGTACCAAAAAATTAAACTGCCTTCAACAGATGAAGGACAATTCACTGTGAAAGTTGATGTGAGTCTTAAAAACATGGATGCAATCCTTGATGTTTTCCAGCCGATTACATGGAGTTGGGAACTTGATCAGAAGGATATTACCGATGTAGATCATCCAGAACTGCCAGGAACGGAAGAGGGAACTTCAGCTGAAATTAAAAAGAAAACAGAGCAATCCGTATCGTCCTATGAAAGTAATCAGCCCATAACAGTTGAAGAAATGGGCAAAAGTCCGAATGATACGACGAACGAAAAGACGGTAGAAAATCAAGAGTTGATTCAACCAAGTGACAATGACAACAAAAGCATTATTGAGAGATTGGAAATTTTAAATAACCATATTACCCGCCAAGTGATGTCACCTCTTACTGGGGATTCAACAAGTGTTCTGATCAATGCTTCCAGCGATACCGTCAGTGATTTCCATAAGTTATTGACTCTGTATAATTTATACTTTGGCATTGGCATAGAACAATTTAATCGTCAGGACCTAGTAAATGATTTGAATCAAACCAATCTGACGGATATGGCAGATGGGGATTCACTATATTATTTATTTAATAAGCAAGACATTGTCGATGTGTTAGCATCTTATATTGCTGAACAAATAACAGAGGAAATACGGGAACAGACAGAAGATGTAAAAGGCAAAATAGAAGAATATATGCTGCTGGTTGACAACGCCAATCAAAATGCGGCACAAATGTCGGAAAGGATAAAGGAAACAACGGCACAAGCAGAAACTTTAAATACGAACCTTTCTGAGACATTAAAAGATTTGGGAGCATGGCGCGAAGCAAGTCTTAATTTACAAACTGAACAAGCAAAAGTATTGCTGAATGGGGACGAAGAACAACAGGCAGTTCTATCGATAGGAAATGAATTTAACTCGCTGCTTGCTGCAAGTCAATCCCTAGCGGACCAGTCGAAATCTAATTTAACTTCCTCTGATTCGGTTTATCAAACCTTCGATGCAATTGATCGTCAAGCGAAGGAAATTCAAGCCAGTGGAACGACTTTAGTACAACAAGCAGGGAACCTTTCGAGTAATTTAACAACTAAATTGGCAGAGGACCAAAACTTTGCTGACAATTTCGCCGGGGTGCTGGCCAATAGCCGCATAGGTGAGCGGCCAAATGAAGATTTGTTAAGCTTTCTTTCAAATCCGGTCCAAACCAAGAATGCTGGGGTTATCGCTGCAGGTGATACCTTTACACCTTACTTTGTTGTCTTGATCTGTTTTATTGTCGCCTTATTTACGGCCTATGTTCTCTCTAATCATGAGCGAAAACGTCTGCAAGAAGACACATTTGCGGGAGAACAAACAATTGTTGGCAAGAATATACCGCTCACAATTATGACTGTGAGTATTGGTCTGGTTGAGGGGATCGTGATCGGACTGCTGTCAGCCTATTTACTGCAAATGAGTGAAGGGAAATTCCTGCAATGGATCGGTTTAATTACGTTGATTATGGTCACATTGCTGATGGTGTCAGCTTATTTATTACGGCAGTTGAAAATGGCAGGTATGTTTATCCTTTTGGTGATTTTGAGCCTCTATTTATTCCTAACCGAGGCACTTGGACGTCACTTTGATCAATTTTCTACCGCTGCTACATTAAGAGACTACTCACCTTTGCAATACATTGAGACGTTATTAATGAAGTTTGGAAGTGGAGCAGCTGATACAAAGTGGCTTATTTTTGGCTTAGCAGCCCTGACGGTTGTCAGCCTTGCCGGCCATTTGTTTGTCTTTAATCGTTCGGCTAAAAGCGAGGAGGGTAATCATGAAGGAATTAATGAAGCTCTGTAGTGTTATCACTGTTTTTACAGGATTCCTTTTTATGTTTTCACTCCAGCCTTTGGCGGATGAAACCCTTGATCATAGCGGGAAAATTCGATTGCAAACGGACCGGATTGGCCAAGATGCAGTTGAAAGAGAGAACTTAGAAACTCAAGACTATCAAGAAACGGAATTGGAAAAATTGGCGCCGAACCTGTTTAAGGAACAAACGCAGGCTGCCCTCAAAACGAAACAAATAGAAATGGAACAATCCACGTCAGATTTACAACAAGGGCTTTTTGTTTCGCCGAGTAAGCCCGATATTACCCTGAAACAAACCGAAAAGGTACTGTTTTCGAGTAATTATACAGTTCAATATACTGCAGCTCCCTCCGAGAACGAGCCTGAGGATCAACAAGGTGGTATTTTAAATACAAAAACAATCATGACGTTCTTAGGGATGGTCGTGATTGGCTGCGGCGGGATCTTTACTATGATGAGAAAAACGCTTGGGTAAAGGAGGGGCCACCATGCCTAGTCAAACACATGTTAACGTGACCGTTGATTTTAGCAGATGGGGCAAAGGGCAGTATGACGTAAGAATTCCTGCGCACCAACCGATTAATCAACTGCTGGTAAATTTGGCAGAAACCTTAAATCTTGATCTTACAATGGCACCTCTGTTTGCAGTAAAGCTTTCCAATAAAAATCTCTTATTAGCAGATGACGATCGGCTTATCGATTACCCGGTAACCAATGGAGACCTTTTACTAGTTTTATAAGTATATAGAAACAGGCACTAATCTTTCTGAAAATGGCGCCTGTTTCGCAGGAAGGAGTCAGAACTCATGAATGAAATAAGCATCCAATGGGAGTCAATCACATACAAGTTTCTCATTCTTAACAATAGCTGGCAGCTGAACTTGCCGAAATCACAAACACGAGTAAAAGATGTTCGCCAATTGGCTTTAATCAATAACGACTCAGACTTATTCGTACCCGCAATGGTTGAAGCAGGAGACGATATGTTTACCTTCTCTTTTGAAGTCGACCCAAGGGCTAACACATGGGAAGATGTACAAAAGCTAAACCGGAAAGATAAACTACGCCTGTTGTACAATCTAGCTCGATTCAAAAAAATCTTAACCACGCGCATGACCTTCTTCTTACATCCCAACAATCTGATTTTTGATGATAATCTTTTACCATCTATCGTGTTTCGCGGTATCCGGGAGTTGATTCCCCCACATGAGCTGAATGAAGGAAAATTATTACTCCAATATAAATGTTTAATCGTCGCCTTATTTTCAAAAAAGTATACCTTTGACGAGCTCTATTCTGGTTCATTGAAAAATGCTAAGGATACTCCATTTGAACGTCAAGTGGAGGAACTAGATGATTTTGATGCTTTAATCAAGTTTTTGGAAGAACAGTACATAAAGGAAAAAATAGAGCTGGAAAAAACCATGGTACATGTACCTTCAAAGCGATTTCGCCTGTTTAAACAATTAACTTTTACTATGATTGCTCTTGCCGTTATATTGGCCGTGCCGCTCGTCTATCTGAGTTTTGTAAAAACACCTTTTCAGGAAGATCTCCTCAAAGCAGATCGTCATTTTTTATCCTTAGATTATGGGAACGTCATTAATGATTTAGAACACCAAACACCAGAAAAATTACCAGATACTAGTAAGTATGTTCTTGCTTATTCTTTCATTAAAACTGAGAAGCTTTCGGAAGATCAGAAAGAGGTCATCTTGAAAAATATTAGTATAAAAAGTGATCCTGATTATTTGTTGTATTGGATTTACAATGGCCGGGGCGATTTTGCTAGAACAATCGACCTTGCCAAGTATATTGATGATCCTCAATTAATCATGTATGGACTAATCAAACAGATCGAACAGGCAAAAAATGACCCTGATTTAACTGGGACAGAGCGTGAAAAGAAGGTTCAAAAATATCAAGAACAATATAATACATATGCTGAAAAATATGGTCTGGACTCCATCCTAAACCAGCAGAACTGAGGGAGAGAAAGATGGCACAACGATTATTACTGCTGAGCTATAAAGATCATTTGCACAAATGCCATTTAACGATAAATGAACCAAAAACAATAACAGTTGGAAATGATCGTTCCAACACGATTACCTTTCTCGATTTAAATCCAGGATTGTCTATTATGTGGGATGGAGCTGAATGCTTAATCGGTAATCAGCAGCTGCAGGTTAACGAATGCCTTACATTAAACACTCATGACGAGGCGATCCAGGTTTATATCAAGGAAGAAGCGGAGCGGTGTGTATACGATACAACAGAAAACTATAGTATTACTTTTGGTGCTAATGATTACGATGATGTAAAAATCGAGAACGCTGCCCTCGATTTTGTACTGATTCGCGAGCATTTGGGCGATCCTTTTAAACTTGAAATCTTCGAAGGTCAAATTTACCACAATTATGTTCGGACAACAGGTGTGGTGCTGCTAGAACCAGGAGACCAGCTTTTTTTTGACGGGATGATGATGAAGATTGGTCAGGAGGACCTTGAAATTCTAGGAGTCGACTCCATCATAACAACGAAATTAGTTCGTTTATTTGACGTTCACCATGATTTCGGCAGTCATTACCCTGATTATCATCGTTCACCAAGGATTATATACCGTGAGCCAGAGGAAAAACGAAAAATTGCTAAACCCTCTAATAAACCTGGAAAACCGAGTGAACAGCTGGCACGGGTGATTGTTCCGCCGCTTGTGATGATTGCAGCGATGATCATGGTCTCATTGTTTCTGTCGAATGGGTTTTATATCATCATTATGCTTGCTATGACAGTAACGACGGTCATTTTTTCAATCACATCCTATCTAAAAAGTCTGAAGCAATACCGCTTAAGTTTTAAAGAGCGGGATATAAGCTACCGCGAGTACTTGAAACAGAAAACACAGCAATTATACCAAGCTAGTGAAGAACAGCGGTATGCCCTCTATTATCACTTTCCAGATGTGGAGCAATTGCGTGTGATGGCGATGAAGGTTGATCCCCGAATTTATGAAAAAACCAGCTTGCATCATGACTTCCTTATGTATCGTGTTGGATTAGGGAGGGTTGATTCGAGCTTTGAGGTCGAATTCAATATCGAGGAGTTTACCCTTGATAAGGATGAACTGGTGGATGCAGCCCGCAATCTTAGGGCTCAGTACCTCACATTAGAAGATGTACCGGCAGCGACATCATTAATGAATGGACCTGTGGGGTACATTGGACAGCGTCCGCTTGTGCTGGAACAGTTACAAATGCTGGTGATGCAGGCTGCTTTATTTCACAGTTACCATGATGTTCAGTTTGTCACGATCTTTCCTGAAGCGGAAAAAGGTAAATGGGAATGGATGCGCTGGCTCCCGCATGCTAGTTTACGAGAACTAAACGTAAGGGGATTTGTTTATCACGAACGTTCTCGTGATCAGGTCCTTAACTCCCTTTATCAGATATTAAAAGAACGCAAGCTTGCTATCAATGAGAAAAGTAATAAAAGTGAAAAAATTCATTTCACTCCTCATTTTGTTGTGTTAATAACCGATGAAAAAATGATATTGGATCATTCCGTGATGGAATACTTTAATGAAGACCCGAGTGAATTAGGTGTTTCTCTTGTATTCGTACAGGATGTCATGCAGTCTCTTCCGGAACAAGTGAAAACGGTTATTGATATTCGTGATGCCACAACCGGAATGATGATCCTTGAGAAAGGTGAATTAGTCAATCGACGATTTACACCCGATCGTTTTTCGGAAGGCTTTCATAAAGAAGATTTTTCACGGGCATTGGCATCGCTTAATCACCTGCAAAATTTAAAAAATTCGATTCCAGAAAGCGTGACCTTTCTCGAAATGTATGGTGTAGAGAAAGTGGAGGAGCTCGGTATTGATGGGCGATGGACACAAAATGAAACCTATAAAAGCCTGGCTGTTCCTCTGGGAATGCGTGGGAAAGAAGATCTTGTCCATTTGAACCTCCATGAAAAAGCACATGGACCACATGGTTTAGTGGCTGGGACGACTGGCTCTGGAAAATCAGAAATTATTCAGTCATATATTCTCTCACTTGCGGTAAACTTTCATCCGCATGAAGCTTCTTTTCTGCTCATTGATTATAAAGGCGGAGGGATGGCAAATTTATTTAAAAATCTCCCGCATTTATTAGGAACGATTACAAATTTGGACGGTACGCAATCGATGCGGGCTCTTGCATCGATTAAAGCAGAATTACAAAGGCGCCAGCGGTTATTTAGCGAACATGATGTCAACCACATCAATCAATATCAAAAACTGTATAAATCAGGTGAGGCTAGAGAGCCGATGCCTCATTTATTTTTAATATCAGATGAATTCGCCGAGCTCAAATCTGAGCAGCCCGAATTTATGAAGGAACTTGTTTCGACAGCCCGTATTGGACGTTCCCTTGGGATTCATTTGATTCTGGCTACACAAAAACCGAGTGGTGTGGTGGATGACCAAATATGGTCCAACTCTAAATTCAAGCTGGCACTCAAAGTTCAAAACGCCAGCGATTCGACAGAGATCTTGAAAACGCCGGATGCGGCGAATATCACACTTCCTGGTCGTGCCTATTTACAGGTCGGCAACAATGAAATTTATGAACTATTTCAAAGTGCCTGGAGCGGGGCTGATTATATTCCTGATAAAAACGAACAAGACTTACTGGACACAACGATTTACGCCATTAATGAACTTGGCCAATATGACATCCTCTCGCATGATTTAAGTGGACTATCAAATAAGAAAGACATTAAAAAAGTTCCAACAGAACTGGATGCGGTTGTTGATTATATTCAAGCCTATGCAACGGAAAAAAGGATTGCTGAACTTCAAAGACCATGGCTGCCGCCATTAGAGGAGCGGATTTTCCTTCCAGATTTAAAGGAAGTGAACTACACAAAAGCTTGGGATCAAAAGAAGAGATCGTTAGAAGTGACATTCGGTTTTCTAGATCTGCCTGAAAGGCAAGCACAAAAACCACTGACCTTGGACCTTTCTAAAGATGGCCATCTTGCTGTGTTTGCGAGTCCTGGGTATGGGAAGTCTACCTTTTTACAAAGTGTGGCCATGGATATCGCTCGACAGCACAGTCCCGAGAGAGTCCATTTCTATTTGATCGACCTCGGGACAAATGGTTTGCTGCCATTGCGGGAATTACCGCATACAGCCGATACGATTATGGTAGATGAGGAAATCAAACTAGGAAAGCTTTTCCGCCGCCTGCACAATGAGTTAAAAGAGCGAAAACAAAAATTAAGCAGGTATGGTGTGGCAAATATTCAAATGTATGAACAGGCGAGTGGGGAAGAAGTCCCCGTCATTGTATTAGTCATCGATACATTTGATTCCATCGTCGATGCTGCCTATCGGGACGATTTTGAGAGAATAGCGGCACAGATTGCACGGGAAGGTGTCAGTACAGGAATCCATATGGTGATCAGTGCGGGGCGGCAAAGTGCCATGCGGGCACCAGTTCTGGCAAATATTAAGCATCAAATTTCGTTGTTTATGATTGATAGTATGGAGCCGCGGAATATTGTCGGAAGAACAGAGTTAACGATTGAAGAAGTTCCAGGACGCGGTTTACTTAAATTAGAGCAGCCAACCTTGTTTCAAACGGCTCTTCCTGTCAAAGGAGAAGATACGCTAGCGATTATTAAACAGATTCAAGAAGAGAGTCAAGCAATGCGGAACGCTTGGAAGGGCAAGCTGCCATTGCCGATCCCAATGGTTCCGGAAATCCTTGACTTCACAGCTTTTATTGAGAAACCGGAAACCAAAGCCATTTTAACCAAAGGCGGCATACCGTTTGCGGTAGATTTTGAAAATGTCGAACCTGTCGAATTAAGTGTCGTTAAAGATCATACCACCTTACTTTTAAGTGATCGAATCGATGCAGTGGAACAAGCCTATCTAACTCTAATCGCAAGTATCTCTGTTAATCATCACATCGATGTGGGGCTAATCGACAATGCTGCGTCAAGATTTAGAATGTATAAGGAAAATGTCAATCTTTATGCAGACCATGCCGGTTCAATGGAGGAGTTTATCGAGCGGCTTCAGCAATTATTTGAAACAAGGGAAGATGCCTTCCGTCAAGTTCAAATGGCCACCAATGGCCGTGCAACTAGGAATGATTTTCTGAAGGAGATCCGCCCAATGGTTGTCTTCATAACCGATGTGTCATTCGTGATCGAATCGATGTCCTTTACAGAACAATCGATTCTAGTAAAACTAATGGACACGGGAGCTCGCGCAGGCATTCATTTTGTTGTCGGAGCTGTCCATGGCGCATTAGAAAGGCAATACGATGATATCGCGACCATGGTGAAGAAACAAAAGACCGGCATCTTGATTGGCAGAATTACGGAGCAGAACATTCTTGAGGTCCTAACTAGACCATATAAAGAGCCAAATTTACTTCCATATGAAGCCTATTACATTAAACAGGGCAAAGCAGAAAAGATCAAAATTGCTGCTCCTAGTGTAAAAAGAGAGGAAGTGACTGTCCATGTTTGATTGGTTTAAAAGCGATTCGGAGAGAAAAAGAGATGATTATTACGAGCTGTATGAAAAACTCAAGAGTGCCATTTCGGAACACGATCATAAGGTATCAGAAGCAAATGCAGCCTACAGTTCATATCTAGATGCTATTCCGAATCTATCAAATTCAAAAATACCTTCAAATGATTTTGAAACGAGCAGGGAAGAACTAACGGAAAAGTTAAAGCAGTGTTTTCAGGCAGATCAGGAAAAGCGGAGTTCACTGGCTGCCGCGAAAAATAAGGCATATGAACGATATGTCCATTATAAAAATTTGGCCATTAAAGAGGCGGAAGTGGAAAGAGTAAGAAGAGAAAAGGAATTGAACGAGCTACAGGAGAGATTGGAGCGATTGATCAGTGGGGAGCGTTAGAATTGACGGGGATAAAGTAAATGAAGCGAAGGCCGCAGCGAAGGCATTAGAGCAATCGATTGAACAAACCTATGAATCTTGTGAACAACTAATTTCTTACCTTCATTCAGCGGAATGGAGCGGGAAATCTAGAGATTCCTTTTTAAGTTATCTGGAAATCATTCAGAAATATCATCATGATCTGAAGTCCGCTGTCGCAAAACAAACAAAAGCCTTAAATAACCTGGATGGTTACGTAGATGATTTCCTTCAAGACGGCTCAGTGAGGGAAGTGAAGAATTTATGATCGAACAATCAACAGATATGTTTTCAGCGGCTGAATTATACCTATTAGCGGCAGCTTTTGGCGGAACTGTTCTTTTTGGCTTACCTGAGAAAGAAGTTTACCAATTACAAGGCGAAGAGGTTTTCAAAGAGGCACATGACCGATTGATTGAGAAGAAAATCATCACACCGGAGGGAAAGATAACAAAATCTGGGGCCCTGATCATCCAAACCATTGAATTTTATCATCAAAGTAAGAAATACGTTCGTATCAATAATCTTCTCTTTGCCTTCCATGAACGTGAAAGTGATGAGGTCTTTGTTCTGGCGGAGTTGGAAAGACAGGGGTCTTATCAGTTACGTATCACCTCTAAAGTATCACTTCTAAAAATGTTAAGTGAACATTTTCCGGTGATTGTAAGAGAACCGGTTGAAACGGAAAAAGCGTTCTTAAAAAAAGAATTATCTAATCAAGAAAGACGCGAGACCGAGAGTTTTGAGCCGGAAGAGATGTTTATGAATCTAGAATTCTTCCATCTTAAGGAGGAACATAAAGATCAATATAATTGGCACTATTATCAGCAGTGGCTGATTTTTACGAAAAATGAAAAGTTAATCATGGTCGATACTGTAAATAAAAAATATTACCATGCTAGTCAATATTGGTTTTTGAAGGTCCTATTTGACGAAATGGATTTCCCTTATAAGGAGGCGAAGTCATATGCTTAAAGCTGATGGGGGCGGTTCCAGAATGCTGATTAATATAAATTCTGATGAGATGACAACCATTTTCACCCTTTTACAGGGGATTATTACGGAGCTAGAGACCAATGCCACTCCGAGTATTGAAAAATTGGCGAACATCGATTATTACATAGAAGGAAAAGCAAAAAAAGCAATGGATGTATATGCAGAAGCGAATCAGAAGGTAATGGATTTATACGATAATTACTCCCGTGCCGCTGCGTTGGTGATTGATATCCTAAATACGATGATGCAGGCAGACGAAGCAATCGCGGAACAAATCATCGCAAAACTGGGGGTATGATGTGATGGATGTAAAATATATCCCATCAGACTGGGAAAAGATGAAAGACGGCATTGGCGATTTAATCGGTCTGGGCCGCTGGGGCAAAGGGATGATTGATACTCTGAAAGATCTAAGTGATAATTTAGAGGATGCTGAGTCTGATATCGCGAATTATGATAGTGATGGGGTTATATCCTTTCATCACACCAGTCAAAAAAGCAGGTACCAAGGATTATTTGAAGACTTCGAGATTTTACACAACTTTACTGGAAAGGTCGGAGAAATTGTTGACCGCACAATTGATCAGCCATTCTATGAAGATATGGATGCGTTTGTTGAGGCAATGCGTGATTTAACGATTTCCAACTATACGACAACGAATCGAGTCGGAGCGACAGAGACTCAATATGTCTATGCAGGTTACGGTCCTGCTCAATCTTTTGAAGTTCCTAAAACGGAAGTAAGCTTGGATGACTTGTTTAGTGGTGATAATTACTATGCAAGTCAAATGAAGCTTGAATACGATGCTTGGAAAGAACTTAATCCAGACCGGGATTTCACGCAAGAAGAATATCAACAAGCCGTTTTAAATACACGTGCCTTTGAGTATGAATCCATTCGGAACCAGCAAGAAAACAAAGAATTTTGGGTGCAAATTGGAGCGTTAGTTGTCATTGTAGGGACGACACTCATCTGTCCTCCAGCAGGTATGGCCTTAGGGGCAGCCTATGGTGCAATGGAATTGAGTTCAGCTGTTTCCGGCAAGGACTGGGTGTCAGACCGGGAGCTAGGGACTTCGGAAAGGTGGTTCCGCGGACTTTTGGCCCCATTGGATATTGTACCCGGTGTCAGCGGGTTAACGAAATTCTCAAGCACGGTCCGTCTCGCTCATCTAGGGGAGAATATCGGAACGATCGGATTACGGACAGGAGTTAAAGGGAGTATCCATCAAGGAATGACTCATATCGACAACATGGTAAAAACCGCTGGTCAGCAATCGGTCACACGTTTGAAGAGTGCCTCATCGGCAATAATAGATACAACAAGTGTGATGAAAAACAAGTTGGTAAAAGATACTGTGGAAGCAGGAAGATTGGTAGACTCTGCTATTACACAGGCGAAAAACATTACCCCCTCGCGGAGAATGGGCTTGGCTATTGATAATGCTGGCGATGTTGGTAAGGTGCGCATACCTGTTGAGAATACCCATGCGGTGGAGAATAAGCTGAAAGAAGTGCTTAGTCGGATTAATGGGGTTAATCTTGGGAGTGGTAATTCGACGGGTACGGTTGATGTTGTTAAGGGATCTAGATTACAAGAGAAATTTTCGGTTTTAATGAGCCTAGAGGATGCCAAACGATATGATCAATACTGGAGTAAAATGGAAATTGGAATGAATAGCGAGGCTAGGGTTGCTACTGGTAAATTAAGCTCAGATAGTTTTGTTAATAAGATACTTCCTAATAAACTAAAAGAACATAATATAAGTTTTGATGAATTTACAGAATTAAAATTAAAACCTGACTACCTGCTAAATGATAATGAAAGGAAGATTATGCAAGATATTCGTGATTCTGTCTCGCGTCCGGGTAAAAATACAACCTTAATTAAGAACTTACCTGAAAAAGATATTCAGAAATATCTGGATGGAGATTATACCTCTATCAAAGGATTTGTTGCAAAGGCTGTTGATAGTTCACATATTCATGAATATTCTCATGTACGAGAGTCAATGAGATTAGATTATTCCTATTATGATGATTATGCAGAAGTGGTGGTTAAACCGTATCCTGAGGATGGGTATAGATATGGCTATATTGAATTTAAAGCAAAGAACCCAGATATGCTCTCCCCAGAAAATTTAGAGATCCCATATGGTCATACGATGAATAAACCATATAGTGGATGGGAATATAATGAGTGGCCATGGACAGGAAATGGCTTTACATCGTCCAGAAATGATGAAGTTATTCCTGAGTGGACATTAAATAAGTTTATTGATTTAAGAGAAGGAGCGAAATTACACAAAGTAGTGGATGGCAAAGATGAAGTTATTGCCATCTTTGACGGAAAAATGTTTAAACTGCTTCAGTAAAAAAAGAGGTGAATGTAATGGTAAAGTCAGGAATATATGGTAAGTACAGAGGAACTGAGTATGAAATAACTGTGGATATGGACAATAATATTAAGATTATAACTGAAGAAAAAGGAAAAATTGATAGTACATTTGAAGATCTTTATAATAGCGGTGTATATACAAAGATAGTAAATCCTAGCGAATTAATCGAATGTGTAAGTATCGTTCTTTATGGAATGATCCAAGGAGAGAAAGTCCAAATTTTAAAGGAAAAAGAAAATGAATACCAAGTGGCCACAGGCTCTTTACTTATAGGAAATGATTTAAATCTACCAAGAGTAGATCGTGATACTTGGCTTGGATGGGTGCCTAAAAGTAAGGTAAAACTCATGGAAGAAATAACAGCTATTAATCCAGAAGATTTATAAATTTTGTGGTGAGGGATTTATTATTAAAAATAAAAAATATAAAGCTTTTATTAGTAGGTTTGCAGGAACGATAAGAAAAATCGAATTATTTTCAAACCGAAAAGAAATAGATTTTAAGCCCGCAATGTCGGCACACATGAAAGATTAAATAAATAACTCTTTTATGAATTAGCGAGAGAAGTTCTAATTAAAACATAGGATGAATTGTTACTAAGCTGTTTTGATTTTTATTTAAATTATATAAATCCTGGAGAGAAAGTCCAAGTTTTACAAGAAAAAGAAAATGAATACCAAGTGGTTACGGGCTCTTTACTTATTGGAAATGAATTGAATTTACCAAGAGTCGATCGTGAGGTTAGAGGGAACAAGATAATGGATAAATTAATGGCAGGAACGCTGGAGGTTGGTGGTATCACTATTACTAGCGTGACTACTTTGAATAGTTTTAGAAATGAAAATTTGAACATTAAGATTAAAGAAGGTAATTCCAATAATTTTGTGCATTTTTTATCTCCACAATCTATATATTCAGAATCATTTCTTATCCAATTAGTATTTATTGATGAAAAAATAAGTAAGGTTATCCTTAGAGCTTATTCGGAAATTGAAGAAGACGGTTTGACTATCGCTAAAAGACATAGAAAATGGTTAATTACATTATTGGGTGAACAATTGGGAATTAAAAATCAAATAGAATTTGATTGGGGTGTAATTAACCCATGGGTGGACATGCGGAGTAGTCAAGCAGAGATTCATTTAACATATTTCTAAACCAGCATTCAAGAATTCAAAGTCTACTCTTTTTATAGGAGTAGGCTTTTTTTATTCGTTCTTCCCTAAACCTTCCCCAATCTACCTTTCTCTAATATTTACCTAGTTTTGTATATTGTGTATCTATTTATAAAGGAATATTTTAGGAGTATATAGAATACTTAGATGAATGCCCAAATAGATAGTAACCATCCTAGGAGGAGTCACCTTGTCTCTTGAACAAATAAATCCTGTGATTGAAAAAATACTCGTAAACATTGAAAAGGTTATGATTGGAAAAAGAGACGTTGCTGAACTTAGTCTGGTTGCCCTGTTAGCTGGCGGCCATGTGCTGTTAGAAGACGTACCAGGTGTCGGGAAAACGATGATGGTTCGTGCCCTGGCAAAGTCTGTGAATGCCAACTTCCGCAGAATTCAATTCACACCCGATCTACTGCCATCCGATGTAACCGGAGTCTCCATATATAATCCAAAAGAAATGGAATTTCAATTTCGTCCCGGTCCGTTAATGGGGAACATCATTCTTGCCGATGAAATTAACCGGACATCCCCGAAGACACAGTCGGCACTCTTAGAAGGGATGGAGGAAGCGAGTGTAACCATTGATGGAATAACTCATCAACTGAACAAGCCATTTTTCGTTATGGCAACGCAAAACCCAATCGAATATGAAGGGACTTACCCGCTCCCTGAGGCACAACTTGACCGTTTTTTATTAAAAATGAGAATGGGTTACCCGGACTTACAAGAGGAAATGGAAGTGTTGAACCGAGCACAAAGGGTCCCGCCGATTGAGGATTTAACGCCAGTGATTGACCTTGAGGGCCTCCGCGATTTACAAAAAGAAATTAAAGATGTCTTCGTCGATGATACGATTAAGCGTTACATTGTCGACATTGTCAATCGCACTAGGGGACATGGCAGCGTCTACCTTGGGGCAAGCCCAAGGGGTTCAATTGCTTTAATGAAAGCAGCGCAGGCCTATGCGTATATGTTTGGACGTGATTATGTCCTGCCTGATGACATTCAATATTTGGCCCGTTTTGTCTTATCCCATCGGATCATTTTAAAATCAGAGGCAAAGTTTGAAGGGATTACTGCTGAAGAAATAGTCAACCAGGTGGTTGCAAGAGTTCCTGTACCGGTCCAAAGGTTAGTGAAATAGAATGAAAAAGCTCTGGATTCCAATCAAAAAAGTGTGGAAGTTTATCCTGTTACTTTTTTTGATTCTATTAACCTTTTCTTACGCGATGTTCCAAGGGGGTTTTGTCAGCTGGTTTTTATTTTATAGCTTTTTACCCTTTGCGATCTATTGTGTGGCCATAGCCTTCTACTCCTTAAATGAACTTGAAGTCACAAGAACATTGCAAAAATTAGATTACAACGCGGGGGAACCTTTAAGGGTGGCAGTTACAGTAAAAAGGTCAAAATCCTTTCCGTTATTTTATTTACTTGTCGAGGACAACTTAGATGATTCCTTGAAATTTGCCAATCAGCAAAAGAAACCAAAGGCACTTCTTTTACCGGGATTGAAAAAGGAATTTTCTTATGAATATATCATTGAAGAGCTGCCGCGCGGTGAACATTTTTTTCAGTCCTTTACCGTAAGAATCGGTGACCCGCTAGGCTTATTCGAAAAAGAAAAAAGGTTAGCTGCAGAGGGGAAAATTATTGTCTATCCAGCATATTCAGAGCTATTATATCGACCAGTCGAAAAGCAGTATGATCAAGGGCTGACTGCATCAAGGGAACGTGTGCAGCGTGATACCTCAATGGCTACGGGAGTAAGGGACTACCAGCCTGGTGACCGATTTTCGTGGATTAACTGGAAAGCCTCTGCGAAACGAAACGTACTAATGACGAAGGAATTTGAGCAGCGGCAATCACACGACGTGTTCGTTGTCATGGATTGTGTACCGGATAAGCACTTTGAGCCGGTTGTATCGTTTACCGCCTCCTTGCTGCGGGCCATTTTGAAAAAAGGAGCCCAGACAGGCCTATTAACGATTAGCAGCGAGCGGGCATCGTTCCCGATCCGAGGCGGAGAACAGCATCTCCAGCAACTCTTTTATCATTTAGCAAAAATAGAAGCGAAATGTATCTCACCTTTTGAAAAGGTGTTAGATACAGATGGTCTGTTTATCCAACAAACGGTTTCATTTATGCTTGTCACTGCACAGATAACCAAACCCTTGATTGAAAAAGCAAGTTTTCTTGGACAACGAAAAGGAGGAACCATTACGCTTTTTCTAATAAAGGGGGAGAAAGAATCCCCAACAGAAAACGAAAGATCACTCATTGCAATGGCCAATGCACGAGGGGTGCGGATTGTTATGGTTCATGAAGGTCAACACAAGGCAGCCTTTTCGGAGGTGAACTTTTTTGATTAAAAGGGATTATCCGTCGTTTCTGTTATATACGTTTGGTTTTCTATTATTATGGGAGTGGCTTCGTCCAGTTGAACAATTAACGGAAACGGAACATATTGAAACATTTATTATTTTCCTGATTATTTCGTTTGCCCTCTCTTTTTTACATCTAAAATGGATTTGGCAATACCTGATTAAAATGATATTTATCTTATATTCTATCAACCGCATCCACTATGATGAAGGGTTCTTTCAGTTTGGCTGGGTTAAGTTCTTATTAACGGATGTGATCGATAATATTGGCTTGATCGCTGCAAGGGACTGGAACGACTTATCCAATGTGTTCCGGACACTATTATTCTTTGTGCTGCTTTGGCTAATGGTCTATTTAATTCATTATTGGCTCTTAAACCGGAAGCGAATATTTATCTTTTATTTTATGACATTGATTTATATTACCGTGTTGGATACGTTTACCCCTTATAGCGCAAAAGCGGCGATTGTCAGAACAGTGGTGGCTGGTTTTGCGGTGATGGGGATGCTGACGTTTAACCGGATTATCCAGAGGGAGAATGTAAACACCGAGCCAGCTTTCTATCGAAAGTGGATGGTGCCGCTAGCAGGAATGATTGCATTTAGTGTTTTTCTTGGAATAGCAGCACCAAAAGCTGAACCGATATGGCCCGATCCTGTTCCCTATTTAACAGCTAATAACGATAAAGTTCCAGAACGCAATCTTAGTGGTGTGCATCGAATTGGCTACGGAACGAATGATTCGGCTTTAGGCGGTCCATTTATAGGGGACAACAACCCGGTTTTTAACTATGAAGCGAACGGAAAAAATTATTGGAAGATGGAAACGAAGGATGTGTACACAGGAAAAGGCTGGCTAACATCTGGGACAACGCCCATTTCCTTCCGTCAGGAAGACTTGGTCCCTGTTTATTCATTGCCAAAAACAGTGGAGACCATTAAGGAAACTGCCCGTGTATTAACCCATGTAGGTTATAATTATAACTATCTTATGTATCCTGCCGGTATTAATAAAGTGTTAAAAATTCTGCCGCTTGATGCAGCTGGAAATGACTTTGAGGTCGATACAACAAATGAGAGAATCAGCTTTTACAATCATAACAAAGCTCCTGTTGTACCTCGCGACTTTACAGTTGAATTTGAAACACCCAAATATAAAGCAAAGGATTTAGTGCAAACAACTAGTTTTGATCCGACGAGCATCAACCCTGAATTTTATGAAAAGTATACCCGACTGCCTGAGGAACTGCCACCAAGAGTTAAAGAGTTAGCAGAAGAAATTACTGCCTCAAAATCGAATTGGTTCGATAAAGCGAAGGCAGTGGAAAGTTATTTTGGAAAAGCGGAATACACCTACGACCAAAAAAATGTTGCGGTGCCTGACACCAACGATGATTATGTCGATCAGTTTTTATTTGATACAAAAAGGGGTTATTGCGATAATTTCTCCTCATCCATGGCAGTTATGCTTCGAACACTGGGGATTCCCACTCGCTGGGTCAAAGGGTTTACGGGCGGAGATTTTCTCCAATATAGTGATGAGGCTTCAGGGGTACAGGTTTATGAAGTAACAAATAATAATACCCACTCCTGGGTGGAGGTCTTTTTTCCGAATCAAGGCTGGGTCCCATTTGAGCCGACAAAGGGCTTTTCAAATGAGATCATCATCAATTATGAATCAAAAGCGACATCATCATCTAATCCGCAAACCAGCACACCAACTGTGAAAATGCCTCAGCAGGAAAATCTTGATGATACGAAGGCGTCAAAGGATTCGAATCAATTCTCTGATATCAAAAGAATATGGACTGATTCTAAATTGTTTTTGAAAAATAATTGGAAGCGGATGGTCCTTATATTCATACTCTTAGCAGGAGTATCTACGATTCTTTATCGGATCCGTGGGAAGTGGGTTCCGTACTTGCTGTTAGCGGTTTATCGGTTCAAGAAAAAGGACGAAAGTTTCGGGACTGCCTACCTGGCTTTATTAGAACAGTTCGATCGCTACGGTTTAAAGCGGAAGGAGAACCAAACACTGAGGAACTATGCCCGTTATATTGATTCGTTCTTTTCGACGAGAGAGATGTCCCGATTGACAGCTATTTATGAAAATTATGTGTATCATCAAAACCTGCCAAAGGGAACTTGGGAAGAATCGCATGAATTGTGGGAAAATTTAATCAAAAAAACAATTGCTTGACCAGAAAAACGACCTATTGTTACAATATGTACTATTCAATGTCTAGCGTAAGTTATTAGCGGAATTCGCTAAATGGGTGTGCGCTTTTCAAAATATGTACGTTTCCTTCATATATCCTCGAAAATAAGGTTCGAGAGTCTCTACCGGGTCACCGTATAATGACCTGACTATGAAGGCAGGATTTTTCTGTGAGCACTTTGCAAGAAAACTAGAATTCTGCCTTCCTGATATTTAAATGGAGGGAGAATTCTAGTTTTTTTTATATCATTTGTTGTTATGGTTAATAATAACTATATCTTTAGAAAATTGGGGTGAATGCTTTGCCAGGAAAGCATGAAATGATTATTGTATTAGATTTTGGGAGTCAATATAACCAGCTAATTACTCGCAGGATCCGCGAGTTCGGGGTATACAGTGAACTGCATCCGCACACGATTACAGCAGAAGAAATTCGCCAATTAAACCCAACAGGGATTATTTTTTCCGGCGGACCAAACAGTGTGTACGATGAAAATTCCTTCCGATGTGATGAAGAAATATTTGAAATGGGTCTGCCAATCCTCGGAATTTGTTACGGGATGCAATTAATGACTGTCCATTTCAATGGGAAGGTGGAAAAAGCAAACCAGCGTGAATACGGGAAAGCAACCATAACGGTGCAGCATGAATCAGCGCTATTTAGCGGCCTGCCTAAAGAGCAAACCGTGTGGATGAGCCATGGCGACCTTGTGGTAGAAGCCCCTGCAGGTTTCACTGTTGACGGAACAAACCCGCACTGCCCGATTTCAGCAATGAGTGATGAAGAACGAAAGCTTTACGCTGTTCAGTTTCATCCGGAAGTACGTCATTCTGTTTATGGGAATGAATTGCTTAGGAATTTTGTTTTCAACGTTTGTAAAAGCACTGGCGATTGGTCAATGGGGAATTACATTGAAATCGAGATGGCGAAGATTCGCGAACAGGTTGGCGATAAAAAGGTGCTTTGTGCCTTAAGCGGCGGGGTTGACTCTTCAGTTGTTGCCGTGTTAATTCATAAAGCTATTGGTGACCAACTAACTTGTATTTTTGTGGACCATGGTCTTCTCCGTAAAAATGAAGCAGAAAGTGTGATGAAGACTTTCTCTGAAGGCTTCCATATGAATGTAATCAAGGTCGATGCTAAAGAACGTTTCCTATCGAAGTTGGAAGGCGTTTCTGACCCAGAGAAGAAACGGAAAATCATCGGCAATGAGTTTATCTATGTATTTGATGATGAAGCAACAAAGCTTAAGGGCATCGAGTTTTTAGCCCAAGGAACGCTTTATACCGATATCATTGAAAGTGGTACAGCTACGGCACAGACGATTAAATCACATCACAATGTAGGCGGCCTTCCAGAAGATATGCAGTTTACTTTAATTGAACCATTAAGCACCTTGTTTAAAGATGAAGTCCGTGCGCTTGGAACAGAGCTTGGCATTCCGGATGATATCGTCTGGAGACAGCCTTTCCCTGGCCCAGGTCTAGGGATTCGTGTCTTAGGAGCTATTTCAGAGGATAAACTTGAAATCGTTCGGGACTCGGATTGGATCCTTCGTGAGGAAATTAAAAAAGCTGGGCTTGACCGAGAAATATGGCAGTATTTCACCGTACTTCCAGACATTCGCAGTGTCGGAGTAATGGGTGATGCTAGAACTTACGATTATACCATCGGTATTCGAGCGGTTACTTCGATTGACGGGATGACATCCGATTGGGCAAGGATTCCGTGGGATGTCCTTGAAGTAATTTCAACGCGTATTGTTAACGAAGTAGCGCATGTGAACCGGGTAGTGTACGACATTACCAGCAAACCGCCAGCAACGATTGAGTGGGAATAAGAAAAGCGATAGCGTAAGAACCAGGACTATAGTCCCGGTTCTTATTTCTTTAGGAGTGAAATATTCACGAACGATTTCAATTTTAATTTTAAAATCGTTCGTATTTTTTGTTTACAAGATATTTTTTTCCTGCTAAAATAAAAAACGAGTTAAGAGAATATAATAATTGCATCGTATAATCTTGGGGATATGGCCCAAAAGTTTCTACCGAGCCACCGTAAATGGCTTGACTACGAGGCAGTGTCATTAATAAAGAGGCTAGCTTCCTTTCCTCTATTTTTGCACATGCCTAAAGTCACGCTCCGGTAGAATATGCCGGAGCTTTTTTTTGCATAATAAAGAAAAGATTCATAGGGGGAAAATAAATGCAGAAGTATTTTGAGTTTGAGAAACACGGTACAAATTATCGCCGCGAGTTTATTGGTGGACTGACCACCTTCTTAGCGATGGCTTATATACTAGTTGTTAACCCGTTAACATTATCATTAGCATCAATAAAGGATTATCCTGATGCCTTACGAATGGATTATGGTGCCGTATTTGTGGCAACAGCCCTCGCATCAGCGATAGGATCGATTGTCATGGGACTTCTTGGAAAGTATCCACTAGCACTAGCCCCGGGAATGGGCTTGAATGCGTTCTTTGCTTATACAGTTGTATTAGGAAGCGGGATTCCTTGGCAGCATGCCCTTGGCGCAGTCCTTATCTCAGGTGTGTTTTTCTTCTTATTAACGCTCACTGGCCTGCGAGAAAAAATTATTAACGCCATTCCAGTTGATTTAAAACACGCCGTTGGTGCTGGGATTGGCTTATTCATTACCTTTATCGGATTACAAAATGCTGGTATTGTGGTCAATAATGATGCAACACTTGTTGGTTTAGGCGATTTGACAGCAGGACCTACTTTGCTTGCTATTTTTGGGATCGTTGTTACAGTAATTATGATGACAAGAGGTATTAATGGTGCCGTATTTTATGGAATGGTCATCACAGTAATCGTCGGAATGATCTTTAACTTAATTGATATGCCGCATAAAGTAGTCGATTCAGTTCCAAGTTTAGCGCCGACCTTTGGTGCAGCCTTCTCTTCGTTTGGAGATAGTTCTTTTTATACAACTGCAATGCTTGGAATTATTCTAACTTTCTTGTTTGTTGATTTCTTTGACAATGCTGGTACACTTGTCGCAGTAGCGAACCAAGCGGGAATCATGAAAGACAATAAACTGCCTCGAGCTGGACGCGCGTTAATTTCGGATTCGATTGCAACAACTGTCGGTGCAGTACTTGGTACATCCACAACAACGTCTTATATTGAGTCATCTGCAGGGGTTGCCTCTGGAGCGAGAACTGGGTTTGCAGCTTTAGTAACAGCCGGATTCTTTATCTTATCGTTATTCTTCTTTCCGTTATTATCGGTTGTTACAGCACCTGTAACGGCACCTGCGTTAATTATTGTAGGGGTATTAATGGTATCTTCATTAGGGAAAATTGATTGGCAGCGTTTTGAGATTGCTGTTCCAGCATTCTTAACGATGATTGCGATGCCACTGACTTACAGTATTGCCACTGGTATTGCTGTTGGGTTTATCTTCTACCCAATTACAATGATCGTAAAGGGCAGAACAAAAGAAATACACCCGGTCATGTACTTCTTCTTTGTAATCTTTGTACTATATTTCATTTTCTTAAAATAAGTCAAAAGGAACTGTGGGCTGCCACAGTTCTTTTTTATTGGGTTGAGAGGGATGAAATTTGAATAAATTACTAGTCGTAAGTTCATGTAGCAGTCGAACTTTGTCGTTGACTTCCTGTTTTCTCTCTTTTATCCTGTAAATAATAGGTTAAAAGGTAGAAATGGGGAATTGGGTATGGCAGAACTGCTGATTGAAAAGGTTTTAAATAATAATGTTTTAATTGCTGAACACCCTTCCTATGGTGAAGTTGTTTTGATTGGGAAAGGACTTGGCTTTAATCGCAAGCGCGGGGACTATATCGAAACAGATTCAGTGGAAAAACTTTTTGTCTTAAAAAATGAAAAGGAACAAGAAAATTATATTAAATTGCTTCCTTTTATTGATAACGAATACTTAGAGGTAATCATAGCCTCCATTGAATTAATCAAGCAACGAACAAATTCGATGCTAAATGAACATATCCATGTGGCGTTAACGGACCATCTTATGTTTGCTTTAACGAGGATCTCGCAAGGGATGGAATTGAAAAATCCATTTTTAGTGGAGACGAAAGCGCTTTATCGTCGTGAGTATGAAGTGGCAAAAGATGTCGTGGAGCTTATTAAGGATAAGACAGGAATTAGCCTTCCAATTGGTGAAATAGGATTTATCGCCCTGCATATTCATAGTGCGCTAACAAATAAAAATCTTTCGGATGTAAATCAACATTCACAACTAGTCAGCAGATTGGTTGATATGGTAGAAGAACAGCTTGAAATAGAGATAGATAAAGAAGGAATCGATTATATGAGACTTGTTCGTCACCTTCGCTTTGCGATTGATAGAGTAGTTAAGGGTGAAAAAGTCGATGAACCAGAAAAAATCGCTTCCCTATTGAAAGATGAATATCCAGTATGTTATAATCTCTCATGGAAGCTCATTAAAGTGATGCAACAATCATTAAAATTGAAAGTCTTTGATGCAGAAGCAGTATATTTAACAATGCATTTGCAGCGACTTCAAAAAAAATTTAAATAGCACTTATTTTTTTACGTGTTACTGATTCGATCAGGCATGAGTAAAAAGTTTAATTGAAATGAAGTTAATGGGGTAATCTATACCCATAGTTTCATTCAATTGGATTTTTTTACTCATGCCTTTTTTATTGTATTTTTTGTAGATAATGTAACCGCTTTATGAGCTGAACAAAAAATTAGGAGGTATTTTTTATGTTTAAAAATGCTTTTGGTGTTTTACAGAAAGTCGGTAAAGCACTTATGCTACCAGTAGCGATTTTGCCTGCTGCCGGGATATTATTAGCAGTTGGTAATGCACTTCAAAACCCGACATTAATTGACCTCGCCCCATTCTTAGATAATAGTGGGATTGCGATGGTTGCGAAAATTATGGAACAGGCAGGTAGTGTTATATTTGGTAACCTGTCGTTATTATTTGCCGTTGGGGTAGCGATTGGACTAGCTGGAGGAGAAGGTGTAGCTGGACTTGCTGCGATTGTAGGTTTCCTGATTATGAATGCAACCATGGGAACTGCTTTAGGAATAGATGCAGATGCGCTTGCGAAGCATCCTCAAAGTTACGCGTCAGTTTTAGGGATTCCAACACTGCAAACCGGAGTTTTTGGAGGTATCATCGTAGGTCTGATTGCCGCGTATATGTATAATAGATTCTTCGAAATAGAATTGCCATCCTATCTAGGATTCTTTGCTGGTAAGCGATTCGTTCCAATTGCAACAGCTGCAAGTACTGTTCTTTTAGGATTGCTAATGATTGTTATTTGGCCTCCAATTCAAACAGGCTTGAATCTTTTCTCCACTAACATGGTTGATGCAAACAGAACTGTTGCTGCCTTTATTTTTGGGGTCATTGAACGTTCATTAATTCCATTTGGATTGCATCATATTTTCTATGCGCCATTCTGGTATGAATTTGGCAGCTATACAAATGCTGCTGGCGATCTTGTACGTGGTGACCAACGTATTTTCATGGAACAAATTAAAGATAATGTACAACATTTAACTGCAGGTACATTTACAACGGGTAAATATCCGTTTATGATGTTTGGACTTCCTGCAGCAGCACTAGCCATTTACCATGAGGCTCGACCAGAAAAGAAAGCGATTGTAGGGGGATTGATGGCTTCTGCAGCGTTAACTTCTTTCCTAACAGGTATTACAGAACCAATTGAATTCTCATTCTTGTTTGTTGCTCCAGTATTATTTGGAATCCACGCAATTTTTGCGGGATTATCCTTTATGACAATGCATTTGTTAAATGTAAAAATCGGGATGACATTCTCAGGTGGATTAATTGACTATATTCTTTTTGGTTTAATCAACCCACAAACAAATGCGTGGATTGTTATACCTGTAGGTCTTGTCTTTGCATTGATTTATTACTTCGGTTTCCGATTTGCGATCCGCAAATGGAATTTAAAAACACCAGGTCGTGAATTAGAAGAAGAAGATGAGAGCCAAGCACCGGCAGGCAAAGCAGGCGCAGGTGATTTAGCAGCTAATATTTTAGATGCGATGGGTGGTAAGGAAAATATTGCTCATTTAGATGCTTGTATTACACGTCTTCGTGTATCGGTTAATGATAGTAAAAACGTTGATAAAGCCCAACTGAAGAAACTTGGTGCGGCAGGTGTCCTTGAAGTAGGTAATAACATTCAAGCGATTTTTGGACCGCGTTCTGAAACAATCAAAGGACAAATGAAAGATATCATGTCAGGTAAGCGACCTCGTACGACTTCTGTTGCTACACCAGAAAAAGGTGCAGAAAAACAGAACGAGGCCACTAATTCAGATGCACTTCAAAAAGCACGTGAAAATGAAGTATTTGCAGCACCGCTAAAAGGGGAAATCAAGCCGATTACTGAAGTGCCGGATCAGGTGTTTGCTGGGAAAATGATGGGCGATGGATTTGCAATTGTACCGGCAGAAGGAATGATTGTTTCACCTGTCAATGGAAAAATCGTAAACCTATTCCCAACAAAACATGCAATCGGTATTTTATCTGATACTGGTCGTGAAATACTAATTCATGTGGGTATTGATACTGTTAATTTAAAAGGCCAAGGATTTGAGACATTAGTGTCAGAAAATGACATTGTCGAACAAGGACAGCCTTTATTGAAAGTAGATTTAAACTACATTAAAGAACACGCAACATCCACAATCACACCGATTGTCTTCACGAACTTAGCTGAAGGTGAAAAAATTGTTATTAATAAGCAAGGTCAAGTGGAGTTGAAGCAAGAAGGTATCATTAAGATTACTAAGTAAATTGAGAGCCGGTCCAAATGTTTGGATCGGCTTTTATACTTATTAATAGAAGAAAGTTGATATAGGTAAATTCATTTGAAATTTTTATTGACGTTGTCTTATCTAGGTGGTATTATATTAAAGCAGTCGTTATTGACGAGTTAACAACTTGTTGGTGTTGAAAAACATTCGATAAATTGGTTGACAACGAATTGCTGAAATGTTATAGTTATAAAGTTGCTTCAAACGAAGTAACGAGATTGTTCTTTGAAAACTAAACAAACAAAATCGTGCAAACAAACAAAAATTTTTAGTTTCAATTAAGAAACTAAGCCAACGTAACAAAATGAGCTAATCAACTTTCTTGGAGAGTTTGATCCTGGCTCAGGACGAACGCTGGCGGCGTGCCTAATACATGCAAGTCGAGCGAATCAATAGGAGCTTGCTCCTGTTGGTTAGCGGCGGACGGGTGAGTAACACGTGGGCAACCTGCCTGTAAGACTGGGATAACACCGGGAAACCGGTGCTAATACCGGATAATCCTTTTCCTCTCATGAGGAAAAGCTGAAAGTCGGTTTCGGCTGACACTTACAGATGGGCCCGCGGCGCATTAGCTAGTTGGTGAGGTAACGGCTCACCAAGGCGACGATGCGTAGCCGACCTGAGAGGGTGATCGGCCACACTGGGACTGAGACACGGCCCAGACTCCTACGGGAGGCAGCAGTAGGGAATCTTCCACAATGGACGAAAGTCTGATGGAGCAACGCCGCGTGAGCGATGAAGGCCTTCGGGTCGTAAAGCTCTGTTGTTAGGGAAGAACAAGTACCGGAGTAACTGCCGGTACCTTGACGGTACCTAACCAGAAAGCCACGGCTAACTACGTGCCAGCAGCCGCGGTAATACGTAGGTGGCAAGCGTTGTCCGGAATTATTGGGCGTAAAGCGCGCGCAGGCGGTCCTTTAAGTCTGATGTGAAAGCCCACGGCTCAACCGTGGAGGGTCATTGGAAACTGGGGGACTTGAGTGCAGAAGAGGAAAGCGGAATTCCACGTGTAGCGGTGAAATGCGTAGAGATGTGGAGGAACACCAGTGGCGAAGGCGGCTTTCTGGTCTGTAACTGACGCTGAGGCGCGAAAGCGTGGGGAGCAAACAGGATTAGATACCCTGGTAGTCCACGCCGTAAACGATGAGTGCTAAGTGTTAGGGGGTTTCCGCCCCTTAGTGCTGCAGCTAACGCATTAAGCACTCCGCCTGGGGAGTACGGCCGCAAGGCTGAAACTCAAAGGAATTGACGGGGGCCCGCACAAGCGGTGGAGCATGTGGTTTAATTCGAAGCAACGCGAAGAACCTTACCAGGTCTTGACATCCTCTGACACTCCTAGAGATAGGAATTTCCCCTTCGGGGGACAGAGTGACAGGTGGTGCATGGTTGTCGTCAGCTCGTGTCGTGAGATGTTGGGTTAAGTCCCGCAACGAGCGCAACCCTTGATCTTAGTTGCCAGCATTCAGTTGGGCACTCTAAGGTGACTGCCGGTGACAAACCGGAGGAAGGTGGGGATGACGTCAAATCATCATGCCCCTTATGACCTGGGCTACACACGTGCTACAATGGATGGTACAAAGGGCTGCAAGACCGCGAGGTTTAGCCAATCCCATAAAACCATTCTCAGTTCGGATTGCAGGCTGCAACTCGCCTGCATGAAGCCGGAATCGCTAGTAATCGCGGATCAGCATGCCGCGGTGAATACGTTCCCGGGCCTTGTACACACCGCCCGTCACACCACGAGAGTTTGTAACACCCGAAGTCGGTGGGGTAACCGTAAGGAGCCAGCCGCCTAAGGTGGGACAGATGATTGGGGTGAAGTCGTAACAAGGTAGCCGTATCGGAAGGTGCGGCTGGATCACCTCCTTTCTAAGGATAAAGCTGGACATATGAGCCAGACAAAACAGTTTGTGACACGATATTTGTTTGTTTAGTTTTGAGAGTACAATTCTCTCAAAACTTTTTTTTAATCGTTCTTTGAAAACTAGATAATCGTAATGAAGAAGTCAATGTAAGAACTGAGTCAATGCCAATTTCTTATTTAATAAGAAGAAACAAACCTTTTAGGTTAAGTTAGAAAGGGCGCACGGTGAATGCCTTGGCACTAGGAGCCGATGAAGGACGGGACTAACACCGATATGCTTCGGGGAGCTGTAAGTAAGCTTTGATCCGGAGATTTCCGAATGGGGGAACCCACTGTTCGTAATGGAACAGTATCTTTACCTGAATACATAGGGTATTGAAGGCATACCCGGGGAACTGAAACATCTAAGTACCCGGAGGAAGAGAAAGCAAATGCGATTCCCTGAGTAGCGGCGAGCGAAACGGGACATAGCCCAAACCAAGAGGCTTGCCTCTTGGGGTTGTAGGACACTCAACATGGAGTTACAAAGGAACGGGGTAGATGAAGCGACCTGGAAAGGTCCGTCATAGAAGGTAAAAACCCTGTAGTCGAAACTTCGTTCCCTCCTGAGTGGATCCTGAGTACGGCCGGACACGAGAAATCCGGTCGGAAGCAGGGAGGACCATCTCCCAAGGCTAAATACTCCCTAGTGACCGATAGTGAACCAGTACCGTGAGGGAAAGGTGAAAAGCACCCCGGAAGGGGAGTGAAATAGTTCCTGAAACCGTGTGCCTACAAGTAGTTAGAGCCCGTTAATGGGTGATAGCGTGCCTTTTGTAGAATGAACCGGCGAGTTACGATCCCATGCAAGGTTAAGTTGAAGAGACGGAGCCGCAGCGAAAGCGAGTCTGAATAGGGCGTATGAGTATGTGGTCGTAGACCCGAAACCAGGTGATCTACCCATGTCCAGGGTGAAGTCCAGGTAACACTGGATGGAGGCCCGAACCCACGCACGTTGAAAAGTGCGGGGATGAGGTGTGGGTAGCGGAGAAATTCCAATCGAACTTGGAGATAGCTGGTTCTCTCCGAAATAGCTTTAGGGCTAGCCTCACGTAGTAAGAGTCTTGGAGGTAGAGCACTGTTTGGACTAGGGGCCCTCATCGGGTTACCGAATTCAGACAAACTCCGAATGCCAAAGACTTATCCGTGGGAGTCAGACTGCGAGTGATAAGATCCGTAGTCAAAAGGGAAACAGCCCAGACCACCAGCTAAGGTCCCAAAGTATACGTTAAGTGGAAAAGGATGTGGAGTTGTTTAGACAACCAGGATGTTGGCTTAGAAGCAGCCACCATTTAAAGAGTGCGTAATAGCTCACTGGTCGAATGACTCTGCGCCGAAAATGTACCGGGGCTAAACGTATCACCGAAGCTGTGGATTGACATCTTAGATGTCAGTGGTAGGAGAGCGTTCTAAGGGCGTTGAAGCTAGACCGTAAGGACTGGTGGAGCGCTTAGAAGTGAGAATGCCGGTATGAGTAGCGAAAGATGAGTGAGAATCTCATCCACCGAATGCCTAAGGTTTCCTGAGGAAGGCTCGTCCGCTCAGGGTTAGTCGGGACCTAAGCCGAGGCCGAAAGGCGTAGGCGATGGACAACAGGTTGATATTCCTGTACCACCTCTTTATCGTTTGAGCAATGGGGGGACGCAGGAGGATAGGGTAAGCGCGCTGTTGGATATGCGCGTCTAAGCAGTTAGGCTGAGAAGTAGGAAAATCCGCTTCTCGCAAAGGCTGAGCTGTGATAGCGAGGGAAATTTAGTACCGAAGTTCCTGATTCCACACTGCCAAGAAAAGCCTCTAGCGAGATAAAAGGTGCCCGTACCGCAAACCGACACAGGTAGGCGAGGAGAGAATCCTAAGGTGAGCGAGAGAACTCTCGTTAAGGAACTCGGCAAAATGACCCCGTAACTTCGGGAGAAGGGGTGCTTTTTGAGGTGAATAGCCTCGAAGAGCCGCAGTGAATAGGCCCAGGCGACTGTTTAGCAAAAACACAGGTCTCTGCGAAGCCGCAAGGCGAAGTATAGGGGCTGACGCCTGCCCGGTGCTGGAAGGTTAAGAGGAGGGGTTAGCTGCTAAGCGAAGCTCTGAATCGAAGCCCCAGTAAACGGCGGCCGTAACTATAACGGTCCTAAGGTAGCGAAATTCCTTGTCGGGTAAGTTCCGACCCGCACGAAAGGCGTAACGATCTGGGCACTGTCTCAACGAGAGACTCGGTGAAATTATAGTACCTGTGAAGATGCAGGTTACCCGCGACAGGACGGAAAGACCCCGTGGAGCTTTACTGTAGCCTGATATTGAATTTTGGTACAGCTTGTACAGGATAGGTAGGAGCCTGAGAAGCCGGAGCGCTAGCTTCGGTGGAGGCGTCGGTGGGATACTACCCTGGCTGTATTGAAATTCTAACCCGCACCCCTGATCGGGGTGGGAGACAGTGTCAGGTGGGCAGTTTGACTGGGGCGGTCGCCTCCTAAAGAGTAACGGAGGCGCCCAAAGGTTCCCTCAGAATGGTTGGAAATCATTCGCAGAGTGTAAAGGCACAAGGGAGCTTGACTGCGAGACCTACAAGTCGAGCAGGGACGAAAGTCGGGCTTAGTGATCCGGTGGTTCCGCATGGAAGGGCCATCGCTCAACGGATAAAAGCTACCCCGGGGATAACAGGCTTATCTCCCCCAAGAGTCCACATCGACGGGGAGGTTTGGCACCTCGATGTCGGCTCATCGCATCCTGGGGCTGTAGTCGGTCCCAAGGGTTGGGCTGTTCGCCCATTAAAGCGGTACGCGAGCTGGGTTCAGAACGTCGTGAGACAGTTCGGTCCCTATCCGTCGTGGGCGCAGGAAATTTGAGAGGAGCTGTCCTTAGTACGAGAGGACCGGGATGGACGCACCGCTGGTGTACCAGTTGTTCTGCCAAGGGCATCGCTGGGTAGCTATGTGCGGACGGGATAAGTGCTGAAAGCATCTAAGCATGAAGCCCCCCTCAAGATGAGATTTCCCATAGCGCAAGCTAGTAAGAACCCTGAAAGATGATCAGGTTGATAGGTCAGAGGTGGAAGCGTGGTAACATGTGGAGCTGACTGATACTAATCGTTCGAGGACTTAACCAATTTTTTAAGGCATACTCGTTTTTACAAACTTCTTCTGCATTATCTAGTTTTGAGGGAATGATTCCTCTAAAAAAATAGTCTGGCAGTAATGGCGAGAAGGTCACACCCGTTCCCATACCGAACACGGAAGTTAAGCTTCTCAGCGCCGATGGTAGTTGGGACACGCGTCCCTGTGAGAGTAGGACGTTGCCAGGCAAATCAAGGGACAACCAGTAATGGTTGTCTTTTTTGTTATGTGGAGAAAATAATTTGTTTTTAGGTGATTAGGAATTTATGGTGCTGTAAATCAGGCAGTAAGGATAGGTGTCCGCTCTTAAGGCTCACAGCGCCCGCACACGAAGAAAAAAGGACTAAACGGTCACTCTGAGGGTTTCAAAGGACAAAATCTCACAAGTGAGCAGGTAAAAAGTCTTTCGTAAAATTATTTTTCCATCAATTGTTATTATCATCAAACATTGCAAACACTAAGTATGATTGGAAGACAAGTGGGTGATATGATGGAATTCCTGCATCACTATAAACTGATAAGTATTCTAATAGCTGCTGTTATTGCAAGGGTCATTGTTTTTATCATAAATAAAACAGTTCATAATTTCTTTCTAAAAACCCATTTCATTGAGGAACGAAAAGAGCAAACGATTGAAAGCATGATCCGCTCTTTAACAAAATACACAGTTACGATTAGTTTTATCTTTTTTGCGATATCCCAATATGTAAGTAATTTTGGAAGAATTCTTGCTGGAGCAGGGGTTGTCGGGGTAATCGTTGGGTTTGGGGCGCAAAGCTTAATCAAAGATATTCTCTCAGGTATTTTCTTGATTTATGAAAAGCAGCTGCATAAAGGCGATTTTATCACAATCAATAATACCTTTAATGGAACGGTTGTGGATATAGGATTAAGGTTCTTAAAGATTAGAGAATGGAGTGGAAAGGTTTTAACGATAAGCAATGGAGAAGTAAAACAGATTCACAACTTTAATATCGATCAAATGAGGGTGATTGAAAGAGTAGTGGTAAGCTATCGGGAAAATCCTGAAAGGGTGTTTGAAATTCTTGAGATTGCGTGTGAAAAAATAAATGAAGTACACAAACCATGTTTAAAGTTAGACCATTCCAATTGTGCGATAGAGCCGTTCAAAGTATATGGAATGACTACGATAAATTCGGGTTATCGAGGGATAGAATACACAGTAACGGGTCTTGTGGATGATGCCTATTACTGGGATGCGGCAAAAGGAGCAAGAAGGATTATTGCTCAAACCCTGTTTGATTACGAAATAAAGTTGGCAGAAGACACTATGTTATTAAGAGAGGTAGAAAATGCCTTACTTAGAGAGAGACATTAAAGGTGGAAAGAGAGGTAATTAGTGTCAATGGGTAAAAAGAAAATGCAATTTGAGGTACATGAAAACGAAAGTATTGAGGAATGCTTGAATAGAATGAAAAAGTTGGGATATACGCCTGTACGCCGAACGGAGAAGCCAATTTTTCATGAAATAAAAAAAGGCAGCGAAACTATTTATGAACCTGTAGCACGCCAAATCATCTTTGAAGGCATATTAACAGAGTAAAACACGAACATTATAGTTCGATTTGAAAATAACGTTCGATTTATGTGTTGACACCTTCCTGAGTTGATTGTACTATATAGGAGTGAATTAAACAATTTATCTTTACCCTCGTATATCCATGGGGATATGGCCCATAAGTTTCTACCCAATAACCGTAAATTATTGGACTATGAGGGAAAGTCAATATGTTCGGTAGATTAAGGGCTGGCCCCTTTCTATTGTTATGCCCGAACAAATGGCTTTCTCTTTCTTGAGAAGCTATTTGTTCGGGCTTTTTATTTAGGTAAAAAAGGAGGATTAGCGATGTCCATTCTTGTTGGAGTTATCATGGGGAGTAAATCGGATTGGGAATCAATGAAATATACTTGTGAGGTTCTCGACCAGTTAGAAATTGCTTATGAAAAAAAAGTGGTATCAGCCCATCGGACACCTGATTTGATGTTTACATATGCAAAGGAAGCCAGAGATAGAGGTTTAAAGGTGATTATTGCCGGAGCCGGAGGTGCGGCCCACCTTCCCGGAATGGTAGCTTCACAAACCATCTTGCCGGTCATCGGTGTTCCCGTACAAACACAGGCATTAAAGGGATTGGATTCTTTGCTGTCTATCGTCCAAATGCCGGGTGGTGTACCTGTAGCAACAGTAGCGATTGGCAAAGCGGGTGCAGTGAATGCCGGTTTACTAGCTGCACAAATTTTAGCAACGGGAGACGCTGAATTAGCTGGAAAATTAGAAGCAAGAAGAGAAGCAACTAAACAAGAGGTACTGGAAAGTAGTGATCAACTTGTCTAACAAAACGATTTTACCAGGAGCAACGATAGGAATTATCGGCGGCGGCCAACTTGGTCGTATGATGGCTCTAGCGGCAAAGGCTCAAGGCTTTCGAATTGCGGTATTAGAACCGACGGCAGATTCTCCGTGCGGACAAGTCGCAGATATTGAAGTCATTGGGGCTTATGATGATCGCAAAGCCATCGGTAAATTAGCAGAAGTTAGTGATGTCATCACATATGAATTTGAAAACATTGATGCAGATACATTAGACTGGTTATGTGATCAAGCTTATGTGCCGCAAGGCCCGCGGCTGTTAACGGTCACGCAGGACAGGATTAAGGAGAAAGCAGCCATCCAACAAGCTGGGGTAGATGTTGCACCATATGAAGTAGTTAACAGCATAGAGGATTTATTTTTAAAAATTAACACCATCGGTTACCCGGCTGTCCTGAAAACAGCAAGAGGCGGTTATGACGGGAAGGGACAACTGGTGATTAGGGAACCTCAGGATTTATCGAAAGGGGAACCCCTTCTAAAACATGGTGCCTGTGTAGTAGAAAAATGGATTCCCTTTGAAAAAGAGATATCTGTGATTGTGACACGAAAGCTTGATGGTGAAACGACATTTTTTCCAGTCGCTGAAAACATTCATGAAGAAAATATTTTAGATACGACGATTGTTCCTGCACGAATTTCACAAGTTTTACAAAGAGAAGCTATTCAACTGGCAAAGAAGCTGGCCGATTCGTTACAATTAGTCGGGACGCTTGCTGTCGAAATGTTTTTGACTAGTGATGGAACCATTTATATTAATGAATTGGCGCCACGACCGCATAATTCTGGCCATTTCACAATTGAAGCTTGTGAAACGTCACAGTTCGAGCAGCATATCCGTGCGATCTGTAATTGGCCGCTAGGGAGAACGGGGCTATTAAAACCGGCTGTTATGGTTAACCTATTAGGAGAGCATCTTGAAAACCTATTTGAGGAAATTCCGACTTTGAATGACTGGAAGATTCATTTATATGGAAAAAAAGAACCAAAAATCAAACGGAAAATGGGCCATGTGACGATTTTGCGAGAGAATGTCGAAGCGGCTCTTGCGGAAATTAATGAAAGCAGCATCTGGAAAAAAACAAAAGAAAAGATCGGGGGATAAAACATGATTGATCGTTATACTAGACCGGAAATGGGAGCTATTTGGACAGAGGAAAACCGCTTTAATGCTTGGCTTGAGGTGGAAATCCTTGCATGTGAAGCATGGGCCGAACTTGGGGATATTCCAAAGGAAGATGTTAAGAAACTTCGTGAAAATGCCTCTTTTAATATTGACCGCATTAAGGAGATCGAAGAGGAAACACGGCACGATGTGGTTGCCTTTACCCGAGCTGTCTCTGAAACATTAGGGGAAGAGCGGAAATGGGTCCATTACGGCCTAACTTCAACAGATGTGGTTGATACGGCCCTTTCTTATTTATTAAAGCAGGCCAATGCGATTTTACAAAAAGACTTAGAAAACTTTGTTGAGATATTAAAAAATAAAGCCAAGGAACATAAATTAACGGTAATGATGGGACGGACGCACGGAGTTCATGCGGAGCCGACCACATTTGGTTTAAAGCTTGCCCTTTGGTATGAAGAAATGAAACGGAACTTGGAGCGCTTTAGACAAGCGGCCGAGGGTATCGAGTTCGGAAAGATTTCAGGTGCGGTGGGGACATACGCGAATATTAATCCGTTTGTAGAACAGTATGTTTGTGAAAAATTAGGGTTGCAACGGGCGCCGATTTCGACGCAAACCTTGCAGCGCGACCGCCATGCCCACTACATGTCGACACTTGCTTTGATTGCAACTTCTATTGAGAAATTCGCTGTTGAGGTTCGCGGACTGCAAAAGAGTGAAACTCGTGAGGTAGAAGAGTTTTTTGCAAAGGGACAAAAGGGATCTTCAGCAATGCCGCATAAACGAAATCCAATTGGTTCGGAAAATATGACCGGTTTGGCCCGCGTGATTCGTGGCTATATGATGACGGCTTACGAAAATGTACCGCTTTGGCATGAACGTGATATCTCTCACTCATCTGCGGAACGGATCATTTTGCCAGATGCCACGATTGCTTTGAATTATATGTTGAACCGCTTTGGAAACATTGTGAAGAACCTAACCGTTTATCCGGAAAATATGAAGCGCAACATGGATCGTACCCTCGGGTTGATTTATTCCCAACGTGTGTTGCTTGCGCTGATTGATAAGGGGTTATCTCGCGAAGAAGCCTATGACACAGTACAGCCAAAGGCGATGGAAGCATGGGAGAAACAAGTTCCTTTCCGCAGCTTAATTGAAGCAGAGGATAAAATTACTTCGCTGCTATCCAGTGCTGAAATTGCCGATTGTTTTGATTATAGCTATCATCTGCAACATGTAGATACAATTTTTGACCGCTTAGGGTTGAATGAGTAAAAGGACATGTGACTAAAACATAAAAAAGGCGAGAGCAGGGGCACTCATGCCCCTCGCCTAGTATGAAGATTCCCAATATTGCAATATAGGAGGCGTTTCTACAATGAAAAAACCTTTATACGAAGGAAAAGCGAAACGAATTTATGCAACAGACGACGAACAGATTGTTTTGGTTGAGTATAAGGATTCAGCAACTGCTTATAACGGACAAAAGAAGGCTGACATCACAGGAAAAGGCCGTTTAAATAACGAGATTACTAGTTTGTTATTTTTAAAACTTAAAGAACAGGGAATTGAATCCCACTTTATCGAGCGTATATCTGAAATAGAACAATTGGTGAAAAAAGTAACCATCATTCCGCTTGAAGTAGTTGTCCGAAATATTGCGGCAGGAAGCCTTGCAAATAGATTGGGAATCGAAGAGGGCCGCGAGTTATCGACGCCGATTGTTGAGTTTTACCTGAAAAACGATGAACTTGGAGATCCGCTTGTAACATTAGATCACATCCTTGAACTGCAAGTTGCAACTGAAGAGGATGCAGCAATTTTACGAGAAAAAGCACTCCAAATTAATACAGTTTTATCAAGCTTCTTCAATGAACTTGGCATACGTCTCATCGATTTTAAACTAGAGTTTGGAAAAGACAAGGACGGTCAAATATTACTTGCCGATGAAATTTCCCCCGACACCTGCAGGCTATGGGATAAAGAAACCAATGAAAAGCTCGATAAGGATGTATTCCGCCGTGATTTAGGAAGTTTAACAGATGCTTACGAAAATATTTTAGCGAGATTGGGAGGACGTCAGCATGTATAAAGTAAAGGTATTTGTCACGTTAAGAGAAAGTGTATTAGACCCACAGGGGAAAGCAGTAACCAACTCGTTACATTCTCTAAACTATAAGGAAGTAGCCGATGTCCGAATCGGAAAATATATGGAGTTAACGATTGAAAAATCAGATCGGGATATTAATGAAGTGATCAATGAAATCTGTACCAATCTTTTAGCTAATCCGGTCATTGAAGATTACCGTTACGAAGTAGAGGAGTGTGTTACTCTGTGAAATTTGCAGTCATCGTCTTCCCAGGATCAAATTGTGACGTTGATATGTTCCATGCCATTCAAGATGAACTTGGAGAGCAAGTTGAATATGTTTGGCATGATTCTGAAAGCTTAGAAGAATTTGATGGAATTTTGCTTCCAGGCGGCTTTTCTTATGGTGACTATTTGCGCACTGGAGCTATTGCTAGATTTAGTAATGTTATGAAAGAAGTCATCAAAGCGGCAGAAGCAGGAAAGCCGGTTCTTGGAGTATGTAACGGATTTCAAATTCTGCTCGAAGCAGGGTTACTTCCAGGGGCTATGAGACGAAACGAAAGCCTCTCATTTATTTGTAAGCCTGTTGAGTTAAAAGTAGAAAACAATCAGACGATGTTTACGTCTGAATACAGCAAAGGGGAATCAATTGTTGTCCCTGTTGCGCACGGTGAAGGAAATTTCTATTGTGACGAGGAAACACTTGCGAAGCTGAAAGAAAATAATCAAATTGTTTTTACCTATAATCAGAATCCGAACGGTAGTCTTGCTGATATCGCTGGAATTACTAATGAAAAAGGAAACGTTCTTGGGATGATGCCACACCCGGAAAGAGCAGTAGATGAACTATTAGGCGGCGCCGATGGACTGAAAATGTTCCAATCGATTGTAAAAGCTTGGAGGGAAGCACATGTTGTCAACGCTTGAACCAAATCCTAACCAGATCAAAGCAGAAAAAATATATCAGCAAATGGGTTTGTCCGACGAAGAATTTGCAATGGTTGAAAACATTCTTGGACGTACACCGAATTATACCGAAACAGGTTTATTTTCCGTCATGTGGTCGGAACATTGCAGCTACAAAAATTCGAAGCCGATTCTTAGAAAGTTCCCGATTACAGGGGAACGAGTTTTACAAGGACCTGGTGAAGGTGCGGGTATCGTCGATATCGGGGATGAACAGGCTGTTGTTTTTAAAATAGAAAGTCATAATCACCCATCAGCTATTGAACCATATCAAGGAGCAGCAACCGGCGTAGGCGGTATTATCCGTGATGTTTTCTCGATGGGAGCAAGACCAATCGCTATGTTAAACTCGCTTCGCTTTGGTGAACTGGACTCCGCCCGGGTACGCTATTTATTTAAAGAGGTCGTTGCAGGGATTGCCGGCTATGGCAACTGTATTGGAATTCCAACAGTTGGCGGCGAAATCCAATTCGATCCTTGCTATGAAGGAAATCCGTTAGTCAATGCCATGTGTGTTGGACTAATTGACCATAAGGACATTAAAAAAGGGCAAGCACATGGTGAAGGCAATACTGTTATGTATGTTGGGGCTAAAACTGGCCGAGACGGAATTCATGGTGCAACCTTTGCTTCCGAGGAATTAACGGAACAATCCAATGAGGATCGTCCTGCAGTTCAAGTAGGCGACCCATTTATGGAAAAATTACTGCTTGAAGCTTGCTTAGAATTAATTCATTTTGATGCACTTGTTGGCATTCAGGACATGGGTGCAGCGGGACTTGTCAGCTCATCTGCGGAAATGGCCAGTAAAGCAGGCATGGGAATTGAAATGAATTTAGACTTGGTTCCACAGCGGGAAACAGGGATGTCTGCTTACGAAATGATGTTATCTGAATCCCAAGAACGGATGCTCATCGTTGTGAAAAAAGGTAGAGAACAAGAAATCGTCGAGCTTTTTGAAAAATACGGACTTGAGGCAGTTGGTATCGGGACAGTAACTAGCGATAAACAGCTTCGTCTCATTCATAACGGGGAAATCGTTGCGGACGTTCCGGCTGATGCGTTAGCGGAAGATGCACCGGTTTACCAAAAACCGTCAAAAGAACCAAGCTATTTTAAAGAGTTCCAAGCGATGGAGAACGAAATTCCACAGGTAGATGATGTGAAAGAAACGCTTTTACAAATTTTACGTCAGCCAACTGTTGCAAGTAAGGAATGGGTGTATGAGCAGTACGATTACATGGTGCGTACCAATACAGTCGTTTCCCCAGGATCAGATGCTGCCGTTGTTAGAATTCGTGGAACAAGGAAAGCATTAGCGATGACAACGGATTGTAATTCCCGCTATGTCTATTTAGATCCAGAAATGGGTGGGAAGATCGCCGTGGCAGAAGCAGCCCGCAATATTGTTTGTTCTGGTGCGGAACCATTAGCGATTACAGACAACCTAAATTTCGGAAACCCGGAAAAACCAGAAGTGTTCTGGCAGATTGAAAAAGCTGCTGATGGCATGAGCGAAGCCTGCCGTGTTCTTGAGACACCGGTAATTGGTGGAAACGTCTCTTTATATAACGAAACAAGTGGAACAGCGATCTATCCAACACCAGTCGTCGGGATGGTTGGTTTAGTAACCGATATTGATCATATTACGACACAGCACTTTAAAAATAGCGGCAACCTTATTTATTTAGTCGGGGAGACAAAGGATGAATTCGGCGGCAGTGAACTGCAAAAGCTTCTGAACGGAAAGGTGTTCGGTAAAGCCCCTGAATTAAATATAACGATTGAAAAAGAAAGACAGAATCAGGTCCTAGCTGCGATTCGTGCAGGATTGGTTCAATCAGCTCATGACCTATCAGAAGGCGGTTTAGCCGTTGGGTTAGCTGAATGTCTTTTTGCGAATGAAAAGCTTGGAGCGGAAGTAGAAATAGCGGGGAACCTAGTTTCTGCCTTATTCAGTGAAACACAATCTCGTTTCCTTTTGTCGGTAAAAGAAGAAGATAAGCTTGAATTTGAAAGCTTAGTAGACGCAGTACAAATCGGTTTAGTGAATGATACAGCTAAATTGCAAATCACAATGGGTGAGTCAACTGTACTTGAAGCTTCAATTGGAGAATTAAAAGATGCCTGGAAAGGGGCGATCCCATGTTACCTGAAATCAAGGGATTAAATGAAGAGTGTGGAATTTTTGGGGTTTGGGGACATGTAGACGCAGCACAACTTACCTATTACGGACTTCACAGCCTGCAGCATCGCGGCCAGGAAGGAACAGGCATTGTTGTATCTGATGGAAGTAAGTTAAAAGGCGTAAAGGGTGAAGGGCTCGTGTCCGAAATCTTTACGGCAAGTGCCATGAAGGAATTGGCAGGTACTGCAGCGATTGGACACGTTCGGTATGCAACAGCAGGCGGCGGCGGGTACGAAAATGTTCAGCCGCTCTTGTTTCATTCACAAATGGGAAGTCTTGCCCTTGCACATAATGGCAACCTAGTTAATGTGAACTCATTAAAACATCAGCTTGAGGCTCAAGGGAGCATTTTTCAAACAAGCTCTGATACCGAGGTATTAGCTCACTTAATGAAGAGAAGCGGCTATACTGATTCAAGGGACCGTGCCAAAAACGCACTCTCGATGTTAAAAGGGGCGTATGCCTACCTTATCATGACAGAAAACGAATTAATGGTGGCTCTTGATCCGCACGGCTTAAGACCTCTTTCGCTTGGATGCCTTGGTGATGCCTATATTGTTGCATCAGAAACCTGTGCTTTTGATGTAGTAGGTGCGGAATATATTCGCGATATTCGCCCCGGGGAACTATTAATTATCAATGATGAGGGGATAACTTCTGAACAATTCGCTGTAAGTACAACGAAAGCTATTTGTACGATGGAATATATTTATTTTTCAAGACCGGACAGTAATATTCAAGGAATCAACGTTCATACCGCCCGTAAAAACCTCGGGAAAAGAATGGCAATAGAAGCCCCGTTTGAGGCGGATGTCGTCACAGGTGTACCGGATTCTAGTATTTCAGCTGCGATTGGGTATGCGGAAGCAACGGGAATTCCCTATGAAATGGGATTAGTCAAAAACCGCTATGTCGGAAGGACGTTCATCCAGCCTTCTCAATCGTTACGAGAGCAAGGGGTAAAAATGAAGCTTTCCCCTGTACGTGGCGTAGTAGAAGGAAAGAGAGTCGTGATGGTGGACGATTCGATTGTTCGAGGAACAACAAGCAGGCGGATTGTCACGATGCTAAAAGACGCAGGAGCAACAGAGGTTCACGTGGTCATTACCTCTCCTCCGATTAAAAATCCGTGCTTCTATGGAATTGATACCTCGACAAAAGAAGAATTGATTGCTTCTGATAAATCGATCGAAGAAATGAGAGAACTGATTGGTGCGGACACGCTAACGTTTATTAGCGTGGAGGGAATGATCGAAGCGATTGGTAGAAAAGATGGGGACGGCATAAGCGGTTATTGCCTTGGCTGTTTTACCGGAAATTACCCAACCGAAATTTACCCTGACACACTCCAATATTATTACCAAAAGTAGAAAGGGGCGAACAGCGTGGCAAATGCGTATAAGCAAGCAGGAGTTAATATTGAAGCAGGCTATGAAGCAGTAGAGAGAATGAAAAAGCATGTTCAAAAAACAGCCCGGGCTGGCGTCCTTGGCGGTTTGGGTGGATTTGGCGGCATGTTTGATTTATCAGCACTCCAATTAAAAGAACCAGTTTTGGTGTCAGGCACCGATGGGGTGGGCACGAAATTGATGATTGCCTTTTGGATGGATAAGCATGATACGATTGGAATCGATGCAGTCGCGATGTGTGTTAATGATATTGTTGTACAGGGTGCAGAGCCCTTGTTCTTTTTAGATTACATTGCGTGTGGTAAAGCAGAGCCTGAAAAAATTGAGGCAATTGTCAAAGGAATTGCCGACGGTTGTGAGCAGGCTGGCTGTGCGCTAGTTGGCGGTGAAACAGCTGAAATGCCAGGATTGTATAGTGAAACGGAGTATGATTTAGCCGGATTTACGGTTGGTGCCTGTGAAAAATCGCAGCTCATCACGGGCGAAACGATTCAAGCGGGTGATGTGCTGATTGGCTTAGCATCGAGCGGTATTCACAGCAATGGTTATTCACTTGTAAGAAAAGTATTTAATGACTGGTCGTTACTTGATTTTGTTGATGAACTCGGGTGTACATTAGGTGAAGAGTTGCTCAAGCCTACAAAAATTTATGTGAAACCGATTTTGTCCGCGTTGAAAAAGTTCCAATTAAAAGGGATGGCTCATATAACAGGCGGCGGATTTATTGAAAATATTCCGCGCATGCTGCCAGCGGGTCTAGGTGCAGAGTTGTATGAAAAAAGCTGGGATATCCCACCTGTTTTTAAACTACTATCTTCTCATGGACAAATTGATTACCAAGAGATGTATAATATTTTTAACATGGGGATCGGCATGGTGATTGCTGTGGATCCGGAAAATGCAGCTGACCTGTTAGAACATTTTAACCAATCTGGAGAGACCGCTTATGAAATTGGTGTGGTAACTGGGAATGAAGGAATTAACATCAAGGCTCAAGGTGGCCGCCTATGAAAAAGATAGCTGTGTTTGCATCGGGGAGCGGAAGTAATTTCCAAGCCATTATTGATGTAGTTCAAGCAGGCCATCTTGATGCAAATATTTCTCTTTTAGTTTGCGACAAACCGGGTGCCTTTGCGATTGAAAGAGCAAGAGCAGCAAAGATCCCGAGTTTTGTTTTTACCGCAAAGGACTATACTAGTAAGGAACATTATGAGGAAGAAATTTTAGCTCAATTAAAGACCTCAGGTGTAGAATTCATTGTCCTTGCCGGATACATGCGCTTGATTGGTTCGAAATTGTTAGCTGAGTATAAAGGAAGGATCATCAATATCCATCCTTCACTGCTTCCAGCTTTCCCTGGAAAAGATGCGATTGGGCAGGCACTGGCTGCTCAAGTGAAGTGGAGCGGTGTCACCATCCATTTCGTTGATGAGGGAATGGATACGGGCCCAATCATTATTCAGGAGCGGGTTCGACTCGACGAAAATGAGACAAGAGAAAGCCTGCAGCAGAAAATCCAGAAAAGCGAACATAAGCTTTATCCATCCGTACTGCAAATGCTATTGACACAAGGAGATGTAATCAATGACACAAAAGCGCGCGCTAATTAGTGTTTCTGACAAAAATGGAATAACTGAATTTGCAAGGGATTTAGTCAGCCTAGGATATGAACTTATTTCCACAGGAGGCACGAAAAAGGCTCTTCAAGAGCAGGGTATACCTGTTCTTAGCGTTAGTGATGTAACTAATTTTCCGGAAATTTTAGAAGGTCGTGTGAAAACATTAAATCCATTGATCCATGGCGGCTTGCTTGCAAAGCAGGATGATGTAAAGCATCAACAACAGCTAGACGAGCATGGAATACAAGCAATTCAACTGGTTTGCGTCAATCTTTATCCTTTCCAGCAAACAATCGAAAAGCCAGATGTTACAGTTGCCGATGCGATTGAAAATATTGATATCGGCGGTCCAACGATGCTTCGTGCTTCTGCCAAAAACCATCAATATGTCACTGTTGTGGTCGACCCAACTGACTACGAGACTGTAATTGCTGAATTAAAAGCAGATGGTGAAACGAAGTTTGAAACAAGAAGAAAGCTTGCAGCAAAGGTGTTCCGCCACACGGCAGCCTATGATGCCTTAATTGCGGAGTATATGACCCAGTTGGCTGAAGAAAAAAACCCAGAGACATTAACCGTAACATATGAATTAAAACAGTCTCTTCGTTATGGGGAAAATCCACACCAACAAGCAGCTTTTTATAAAAAGCCACTTGGTTCGACATTCTCGATTGCGAATGCCGTCCAGCTTCATGGAAAAGAGCTATCTTATAACAATATCAACGATGCGGATGCAGCCTTGCAGATTGTTAAAGAGTTTGCAGAACCAGCGGCTGTAGCAGTAAAGCATATGAACCCATGCGGTGTCGGAACAGGTGAAACAGGGTATGATGCGTTCACAAAAGCATTTGCGGCCGATCCTGTGTCCATTTTTGGCGGAATCATTGCTTTTAACCGTGAAGTAGATGCCCAAACAGCAAGCAAACTTCATGAAATTTTCTTAGAGATTATCATTGCGCCTTCCTTCTCAGAGGAAGCATTAGCGATTTTAACTGGGAAAAAGAATCTTCGCCTGTTAACCATTCCGTTTAATGATGTTAAAAAACCAGAGTTAAAAATGACAACGATTGAAGGCGGATTGTTAGTTCAGGAGCAAGACCGTTATACATTAGAAGATGCGAACGTCACGGTTGCCACGAAAAGACAACCGACAGATGCAGAATGGGAAGCATTAAAGCTGGGCTGGAAAGTTGTCAAGCATGTGAAATCAAATGCGATTGTGGTTACTAATGAGGATATGACCATTGGTATTGGTGCTGGACAGATGAACCGAGTAGGTGCAGCTGAAATTGCGTTGAAGCAAGCTGGTACAAAGGCTGAGGGAGCGGCTCTTGCATCAGACGCCTTTTTCCCAATGGACGATACCGTTGAAGCAGCGGCGAAAGCTGGAATTACGGCAATTATTCAGCCAGGTGGATCCATCCGTGATGAGGATTCGATTAAAAAGGCTGATGAATATGGAATTGCAATGGTGTTTACAGGAGTTAGACATTTTAAACATTAAACCGATGGAGGGCATTCGATGAACGTACTGATTATCGGCCGTGGTGGTAGAGAACATGCAATTTGCCGAAAAGTAAGTGAAAGCGCAGGATTAGAAAAAGTATTTGTTGCTCCTGGTAATCCCGGAATGGCAGATGTAGCGGAACTTGTCTCGATTGCAGAGTCGGAACATGAACAGCTCCTTCAGTTCGCCAAGGACAATGGAGTGGGCTTAACGATTATTGGACCTGAGGTACCCTTGCTAGAGGGACTTGCTGACAAATTTGAAGCTGCTGGTTTGGCCGTATTCGGTCCGCGCCAAGCAGCAGCCGAGATCGAAGGAAGCAAGTCATTCGCAAAGGAATTAATGAAGAAATATCAAATTCCTACGGCTGATTATGCTGTTTTCACTAAATATGAGGATGCCCGTAACTACATTGAGGAAAAAGGTGCGCCGATTGTCATTAAAGCGGACGGATTAGCAGCAGGAAAAGGTGTCACCGTAGCGCTCACGAAAGAAGAGGCCCTTGCTAGCGTGGAAGAAATGCTTGTTGATGCAAAATTCGGTGCAGCGTCATCCCGTGTAGTCATTGAAGAGTTTTTAGCGGGTGAGGAATTTTCGTTAATGGCATTGGTGAATGGTGAGGTCGTCGTACCATTAGAAATCGCTCAAGATCATAAACGCGCCTATGATGGTGACCTTGGTCCAAATACAGGCGGAATGGGTGCTTATTCACCTGTTCCTCAAATCGGTGCGGAGACCGTTCAAACGGCTGTTGATACTGTCCTTATTCCGGCGGCAAAAGCAATGGTACAGGAAGGCAGAAGTTTTTGCGGCGTGTTATATGCGGGTTTGATAAAAACACCTGATGGTCCAAAGGTGATTGAATTTAATGCCCGTTTTGGTGATCCAGAGACACAAGTAGTGCTGCCTAGATTGAAATCGGATTTAGTTCAAGTCGTGTTGGAGCTTTTAAATGGAGGATGTCCTACTCTTGAATGGGATGAACAGGCTATGATCGGTGCTGTAGTGGCTGCGAAAGGGTACCCTGAGGCATATGAAAAGGGTGCAGTGTTAACAGGGTTAGCAGAGTTAAATGATCAAGAGGTTTTCACTTTTCATGCAGGAACAGTGAAAAATGATGCAGGTGAGTTTGTTACTGCTGGAGGCAGGGTGCTTCTTGTAGGAGCCAAAGCCGAAAGTATAGTAGAAGCGCAAGAAAAAGTGTATCGTGAACTGAAAAAGTTAACATGTGATGGTGTATTTTATCGAAAAGATATCGGCGCAAAAGCGATCCAACCCGTTACGCGCTAACGGGCTCGCCTCTTTCCAGTTCGACGGATAAACACATAAAGAAGTGCGACAATGCTGCCGATAATGGCAATTAGAACAAACGACATATCCGTTAGATACTCCCAAAACATGAACAATCAACTCCAATCAAGGGCTGACCTCTTTAGGGTCAGCTCTTTTTTAGCAAAATAAAGGTGAAATTTGATTCTTTTTATAAAAATTTGGGCTATTTCTACGAAAAATTGAATTTTATCCACCAAAATATAAATTATTTATACGAAATATTAAATTTATCCACCAAAACTTGAATTATTTTTACGAAAAATTGAAAATATTTACAAATACTAACAGGAGTCTCCAAATTCAGATTTAAGTTGGATTATATGGTACCAATTGATCTCCATCCCCATTAAGTCCTTCCATTCCATCCATTGAATCCATCGCCCGATCGTGATCCTCGATCATGCACTGACATTTTTCAAATAAAGCAGTAAGCGGACAATAGCGGACAATTCCCTCTGCTACCTTCATTGCACCACACAATGCGACAAACAAATAAGAATCTCTCCAAGGATGTTTGACCAGTTTAGAGGTAGTCCAGGAAAGAATCGTTAAGCCAATCGTAATCCGAATTAATGCATTTAAGATACTAATATTTGGTTTAACATTCATTTTGTTCACTCCTTCACAAATTGTTTACAAATATTATCAATTCTTTAATGCGTTAAACAGTAAAATATGATAATATTGTATCTAAAGAATTTTTTGTAAGGGCTTTCTTTACTGTTAAATCAACTTATTATTGTATAGATAGTTTTTTTAAAAAAGGGGAGGGAAGACGTATGCTAGAGCAACGCTACCGCTGGAAAAATAAACACTTACGCATGCATGTATCCGTTTTGGATGGAAAAACGTCTCCAACCATTTTATTGAAAAACGCCTTGTATTTAAATCAGACGTTTCAAAAGTGGTTAAGAGCAAATATTTGGATTTGTGAAGATCGGATTGTTTATGTGGGTGAGAACTTGCCAACACATCTTGATAACTGTGAAACCATTGATTGCACCAATGAGATTCTTGTTCCGGGATACATTGAACCACATGCCCATCCGTTTCAATTATATAATCCCCAAACACTGGCTGCGTATGCATCCCAGTTCGGGACAACGACATTAATTAATGACAATATGGCCCTTGTTTTACATTTGGAAAAAGGGGAAGCGTTTACATTATTAAAGGATCTTCGTTCTATTCCAACAACGATGTTTTGGTGGAGCCGTTTTGATTCACAAACAGAAATTCTGCATGAAGAAGAAATTTTTTCACATAGTAATGTTAAATCATGGCTTGAGCACGATGCAGTTCTTCAGGGCGGGGAATTGACAGGATGGCCCAAACTGCTTGATGGCGATGATATGATGCTCCATTGGATTCAAGAAGCAAAACGGATGCGCAAGCAAATTGAAGGCCACTTTCCAGGAGCTTCGGAAAAAACATTGGCAAAAATGATGCTGCTTGGTGCGGACTCTGACCATGAAGCGATGACAGGTGAAGAAGTATATAACCGATTAATGCAAGGTTATATGGTATCTTTAAGGTATTCATCGATTCGACCTGATCTTCCGAACATATTGGATGATATGAAGCGACTAGGCATAGAGGCATATGATAGATTAATATTTAATACTGACGGCTCATCCTCAACCTTTTACGAGCAAGGAGTCACTGATGCAATGATTCGCATTGCCATTGAAAAAGGTGTTCCCGCTATTGATGCCTATAATATGGCAACAGTAAACATTGCCCGCTATTATAATATTGATCATCTCCATGGTAATATTGCCACTGGCCGGGTAGCCAATATAAACTTCTTATCCAGTATTGAAAATCCAACACCTGTTTCCGTTTTAGCGAAAGGAAAATGGGTCAAACGGGATGGACAGCGAGTGGCCGATGCCTACCCGCCAATTACTTGGAACGAATATGGACTAAAGCCGATGGAGTTGGATTGGGATTTGTCAGTAGATGATATGCAGTTTTCCATGCCGTTTGGGATCAAGATGGAAAATGCCGTCATCACCAAGCCATATTCCATTTCGATTGATGCTTCAGGAGATGAACTGCCATCACATCATGATGAATGCTTTTTTACATTGATTGACCGCAATGGGAAATGGCGAATTAATACGTTATTAAAGGGATTTGCGACTACATTATCAGCGTTGGCCAGTTCGTATTCAAATACCGGAGATATTATTTTAATAGGAAAAAATAAACAAGATATGCTCCACGCTTTTACTAGAATGAAAGAATTAGGCGGCGGCATTGTGATGGTTGAGGACAATCAGGTCGTGTGCGAGATACCATTAACTTTAGGTGGAATCATGTCAAACCTTCCAATCGAAGAATTAATCAGTCATGAAAAAAGACTGCTTACCGAGTTAAAAGAACGAGGCTATTCATTTTCAGATCCTATATACAGTCTTGCCTTCTTTTCTGCAACACATTTGCCTTACATTCGGATTACCCCACAGGGAATGTACGATGTAATGAATAAAACAGTACTCTTTCCGTCAATAATGCGTTAAACTGTAAGTGAGTAAAGTTTTAAAGCGTGAAAGTGTTTTTCTTTATTGAAAGTAAATAGGGGTGTGTTCATGAAAATGAAAAAATGGGTTGTTTTCGTGATGGCTTTCCTGTTACTACTTTCTGGGTGTAGTGATAAGGAAAAGGTTACGGAAACAGTAAAGAAGGAAAAACCTGTAACTCAAACAGAGAATAAACCAGAAGAGAAACAAGTTGACCCGTATTCTTATCCATTAACAGGGATTGGCTCTGAAACCAGCACAGATGGAAGAGCGGTAGCTGTAATGATTAATAATCACCCAAAAGCAAGACCCCAATCGGGCCTGAACAAGGCAGATATCGTCTATGAAATTCTAGCAGAGGGTGATATCACTCGCTTCCTGGCAGTATTTCAAAGTGAAAAGCCGGCAAATATTGGTCCGGTAAGGAGTGCAAGGGACTATTATATATACTTGGCAAAAGGACTTAATGCTCTTTATATTGCCCATGGCTATAGCCCGGAAGCAAAGAAACTCCTAAATGGTAACTATATTGATAATTTAAATGGGATGGTCTATGATGGTACACTATTTAAACGCTCTAAAACCCGAAAAGCACCCCATAACTCCTATATTACGTATGAAAACATTTTAAAAGGTGCTAAGCAGAAGAAATACTCAATGGAAAAAAGTCCAGCACCATTTAAATTTTTCACAAAAGAAGAAAGTAAAAATATTACGGGTAAGGATGCTAAATCTGTAAAGATTACTTATTCTAAGAGTGGAATTTCCAATTCAGTCTTTAAATTTGACGATACGATCGGTAAATATATTCGTTTTTCAGGCAACGAGCAAACCATTGATTTAGATACAAAAGAGCCTGTTTTGTTGGATAATATTTTTATTATCGAAGCTGAGCATCAGTTTATCGATTCCTATGGGCGCCGAGATATCGATTTTAAGTCTGGCGGAAAAGCCTATTTGCTTCAAAAGGGTAAGGTCAACCAAGTGGAGTGGATGAATAAGAACGGTGAAATTGTTCCAGTCAAAAATGGTGAAGAGGTTCCACTCGTCCAAGGAAAAACATGGGTCAATGTTGTACCAACCAAACCTGGTCTTCAGAATATTGCCACGTTTGATGTAAACTAAATAGACATTTTAAAGGGGTAAACAATATGCAAATTAATAAATTACGGGGTAAGGAGCTTGATCAATTGTTTCAAGCCGTTCTTTCCTTAAATGATCTTGAAGAGTGCTATCGCTTTTTTGACGATTTATGCACAATTAATGAAATTCAATCATTAGCACAGCGTCTTGATGTAGCAAGAATGCTACGCGAAGGGAATACGTATCACAAAATTGAAACGGAAACCGGAGCGAGCACAGCCACCATTTCACGGGTGAAACGCTGCTTGAACTATGGAAACGATACGTATGAAATGGTCCTTGAACGAGTTAAGGGCGAAAAGACTGCAACTGAACAAGAATAAACAAACCGGAGAAATTGCTCTTCGGTTTTTCTTTTTCACCTTTAAAATTGGTTATGATTTCTATATTTAGATTTAGTGTTTTCTTTTTTTATCGAATCGGCTAGTGCTATAATGGTGAAATGGAATTAATGATATGGGAGGATCTTTTTGATGTATGATTTTCGCGAGTGGCGGCATGTGTTTAAACTCGACCCAAATAAAGAAATAGCGGAAGACCGTTTAGAAAAAATCTGTGAATCAGGAACCGATGCCATTATCGTAGGTGGGTCAGATGGGATTACATTAGAAAAAGTCCTCGATTTGATGGCAAGAATTCGTAGGTTTTCGGTCCCATGTGTCCTTGAAGTATCAACGATTGAGACGGTTACACCAGGATTCGACCTTTATTTTATTCCAACCATTTTAAATAGCAGCGATACCAAATGGATTACGGGACTTCACCACCAAGCGGTTAAGGAATTTGGTGAAATCATGGATTGGGAAGAAATTATCATGGAAGGCTATTGCATTTTAAACGAGGACTGCAAAGCTGCGAAACTGACAAATGCGAAAACAAACATAACCAATGAAGAGGTAATTGCTTACGCGGTAATGGCTGAAAAAATGTTTCAGCTGCCGATTTTTTATGTAGAATATAGCGGTAAATATGGTGATGTTGAACTGGTTGCGAACGTAAAAAAGTCGCTTGAAAATACAATCCTTTTTTATGGCGGAGGAATAACAACCATTGAACATGCCGCAGAAATGGCCAAGCATGCAGATGTCATTGTGGTCGGAAACGCCATTTATGAAAATTTTGACCTTGCCTTGGAAACAGTAAAGATTGACCGATCATTGCTAAAGTAGAAAAATAGAGTTAAGATAAAAATAAGAACAAATGTTTGTAATGGTGGTGGATATTAAATGCAATATTTAACTGATAAGCTATTAAACGGACTGAATCCAGAGCAGCAAAGTGCCGTTAAGGCAACCGATGGACCGCTGTTACTAATGGCTGGTGCCGGAAGTGGTAAGACAAGAGTTCTGACACATCGAATTGGCTATTTGATTGTAGAAAAAAGAGTAAATCCTTATAATATTTTAGCGATTACGTTTACAAATAAAGCCGCACGAGAGATGAGAGACCGGATCGGAAAAATGATGGGCGGGGCTGCCGAAGAAATTTGGATTTCCACCTTTCACTCGATGTGTGTAAGGATTTTACGCAGAGATATTGACCGAATCGGCTTTAATCGTAATTTTACGATTCTTGATTCAACTGATCAGCTATCCGTGGTCAAAGGAATTCTTAAGGAAAAAAATATTGATCCGAAGAAATTTGATCCACGTGCTATATTAGGAGCCATCAGCTCAGCGAAAAATGAGTTAATCGAACCTGACGAATATAAGAAAACAGGTGGAGGCTATTTTGAAGACGTCGTAGGTAATGTCTACGAAGAATACCAGAAGCGATTACGAAAGAATCAAGCACTGGACTTTGATGATCTCATTATGCTGACGATTCAATTATTTAGACGGGTTCCTGATGTCCTCGAATATTATCAGCGCAAATTTCAATATATTCATGTCGATGAGTATCAGGATACGAACAAAGCACAGTATCTGTTAGTAAAGTTACTTGCAAGTCGTTTCAAGAATTTATGCGTGGTAGGGGATTCTGACCAATCCATTTATCGATGGCGCGGAGCGGATATCGCAAATATCCTTTCGTTTGAAAAAGACTATCCGAACGCAACCGTTATTTTACTAGAGCAAAACTACCGTTCAACAAAAAGGATTCTTCTAGCTGCCAATAAGGTCATCCAAAACAATCTAAACCGTAAAGCGAAGAACCTATGGACCGAAAACCCTGAAGGCAACAAACTTGTTTATTACCGTGCGGATAGTGAGCAGGGGGAAGCACAATTCGTTGCTGGAAAAATTAAAGAATTAACCCGTAATTATCAGAACAAATTAACCGACATTGCCATCCTTTATCGCACGAACGCTCAGTCCCGTGTAATGGAGGAAGTACTTCTAAAATCGAATATCGAATACTCAATCGTCGGCGGAACAAAGTTCTATGACAGGAAAGAAATTAAGGATATGTTAGCTTATTTACGCCTAATTTCCAATCCTGATGATGATATTAGCTTACGCCGTGTCATCAATGTTCCAAAGCGAGGGATTGGTTCAAGCTCCGTTGATAAAATTGCTGATTTTGCCGATATGCATGATTTATCCCTTTTCCAAGCACTTGAGTCCGTAGAATTATTAGGATTAAGTCCGAAAATCACCAAAGCGGCAAGAGAATTTCGCGATTTAATCGGTAATTATACCAATATGCAAGAGTTTCTGTCTGTTACAGAACTAGTTGAAGAAGTACTGGAAAAATCCGGGTACCGTGAAATGCTCAAAGCGGAAAAATCGCTGGAAGCCCAAAGCCGCCTCGAAAACCTTGAGGAATTATTATCTGTGACGAAAAGCTTTGAAGATTCAAGTGAAGATAGGAGTCTTGTTGCCTTTTTAACTGATTTGGCCCTGGTAGCTGATATTGATTCGCTTGATGACGATGGTGAAAAGGCAGATTCAATTACGCTCATGACCTTGCACTCAGCTAAAGGGCTGGAATTCCCGGTTGTCTTCTTGATTGGTATGGAAGAAGGTGTATTCCCTCATAGCCGATCTTTGATGGAAGAAGTAGAAATGGAAGAAGAGCGCCGTCTAGCCTATGTAGGAATTACTAGAGCGGAGCAAACACTGTTCCTGTCAAACGCCCAAATGAGAACATTGTTTGGGAGAACCAATATGAATCCACCTTCCCGCTTTATAAAAGAAATCCCTGAAGACCTGATCGAAGGAGTCGAACCAGCGGAGAAAAAAGTGAATTCACCATTTGGATCGACTGGAAAATCATTTGGCTCAGGACGCAGCACATCGTTCGGAACGCCGAAAACGTCATTTGGTACACCGGCTGCAGCCAGAAAACCAGTCATGCGCCCAGTTTCAGCTCCTTCTGGGGATGAGGCTGGCTGGAAGGTTGGCGATAAAGCCCAACATGGTAAATGGGGGATCGGAACCGTTGTAAGTGTAAAAGGCCAAGGGGAAGGAATGGAGTTAGATATTGCTTTTCCAAGTCCGGTTGGAATCAAACGCCTGTTAGCCAAATTTGCTCCGATTAATAAAGCGTAAATGATAGATTAACGAAAATTTTCATGAGTGGCTGGCCAGTTACCCATGAAAGTTTTCGGATGAAAGGACTGAATATATGGACCTTCAAAGTGCAGAAAAGAGAATCACTGAAATAAGCAGCCTGCTAAATCACTATGGCTATGAATACTATGTTTTAGACAAACCATCTGTAGCAGATGCTGAATATGACAAATTAATGCATGAACTGTTGGAACTTGAGGAGAAATTTCCGCAATTAAAAACAGCAGATTCGCCGTCACTGAGGGTTGGCGGCACCGTGCTCGATCTGTTTGAAAAGGTAGTGCATCGTACACCGATGCTTAGTCTTGGCAATGCTTTTAACGAGCAAGATTTAAGGGATTTTGACCGTCGCATCCGTCAAGCTGTCGGGGACGATATTTCTTATGTATGTGAGTTGAAAATTGACGGCCTGGCTGTATCGTTACGATATGAGGATGGTCTATTTGCACAAGGCGCTACCCGTGGAGATGGGACCATTGGTGAAGATATTACCGCTAATATAAAAACCATCAAATCCGTCCCGCTCCGTCTCCGCGAAAATGTTTCCTTGGAGGTTCGCGGCGAAGCTTATATGCCCAAACGCTCGTTTGAGGACTTGAATCAAACAAGGAAAGAACGCGGCGAGGAGCTATTTGCCAACCCTAGAAATGCAGCAGCAGGATCGCTAAGACAGCTTGATCCGAAAATTGCTGCTTCTAGAAGGCTGGATGTCTTTTTATATGGAATTGGAAATATCAGTGAAAGCAGTGAGATAGAGTCACATAGTGAAGGCCTTGATTACTTGGATCGACTCGGCTTTAAAACAAATCATGAGCGGAACAAGTGTGCATCGGTTGACGAAGTGATCGAATATGTCAATAGCTGGGTCGAAAAGCGCCCGCACCTTCCCTATGAGATTGATGGAATTGTCATTAAAGTAGATTCCTATGCCCACCAAGCAGCACTCGGAACGACAGCAAAAAGTCCGCGCTGGGCCATTGCTTACAAGTTCCCTGCAGAAGAAGTGGTCACAACTCTTTTAGATATTGAGTTAAGTGTTGGTAGAACAGGTGTGATTACCCCCACGGCCATTCTTGAGCCAGTCAAAGTAGCAGGAACAACTGTACAGCGTGCATCCTTGCATAATGAGGATTTAATCCGGGAAAAGGATATCAAGCTTGGTGACAAAGTCGTTATCAAAAAGGCAGGGGATATTATTCCAGAGGTGGTCAATGTTTTGGCTGACCAGCGGACAGGGGAAGAAGTGGAATTCCACATGCCGACTCATTGTCCCGAGTGTGAAAGTGAGCTCGTGCGTTTTGAAGGTGAAGTGGCTTTACGCTGTATTAACCCTAAATGTCCTGCACAGCTTCGGGAAGGCTTAATTCATTTTGTTTCAAGGGTCGCGATGAACATCGAGGGTCTTGGGGAAAAGGTGATCAGCCAGCTTTTTGCTGAAAAATTAATTGCCGATGTTGCCGATATTTATAAGCTTACTCGTGAACAGCTTCTAGCACTTGAAAGAATGGGTGAGAAATCAGCTACTAATCTTATTAAAGCCATTGAGATATCGAAAGATAATTCACTTGAAAAGCTTTTATTTGGACTAGGGATCCGTCATGTTGGTGCCAAAGCAGCAAAGACGTTAGCCCAACAATTTGGTACGATGGACAAACTCGCAGCGGCCACCAAGGAAGATTTAATCGCTGTTAATGAAATTGGTGATAAAATGGCGGATTCTATCGTCGCCTATTTTGAAAAAGAAGAGGCTGTGGAGTTAATCAACGAATTAGTTATTGCTGGTGTTAATATGGAATATAAGGGTTCCAGACCAGTTTCTGCAGAAAATTCCGATTCCATTTTTACAGGAAAGACCGTTGTTCTTACAGGGAAGTTGGAACATTTATCCAGGAATGAAGCAAAGGATAAAATCGAAGCGCTGGGCGGGAATGTGGCTGGAAGTGTCAGCAAAAAAACACACCTTGTCATTGCAGGTGTTGAGGCGGGTTCAAAACTAACCAAGGCACAAGAACTAGGAATTGAAGTGTGGGACGAGGAGAAACTCCTAGTTGAATTAAATAAATAAGAGGTGTATCGACGTGAGAAAGTTCTCATTGCTCGCTCTCTCCCTTGTCTTTTTGCTGAGTGCCTGTGCACCAAACTTTGAGAAGCAAAATGAGGTTGTGCAAACGAAGGAGAAAGTGAAAGGGAAGGCAATTATTCCAAAGTATAATATTTCGGACAGCTATTACCGGACAATTTTGCCATTTGAACCAGGGGAAGCACGCGGATTGGTTGTCAATAATATCAATACAAGATATGACTTAAACGAATTTGAAATGGGCTTAATGAGAATTGCCCAAAATTCTTTTGAAACGGAAAAATATTTATTTCGTGAAGGACAGGAAATCAAAGAAGAGACAATAAGACTCTGGTTAAACCGTAAATACACGAAAGAGCAGTTCAAGGAAAAGAAAAAAGTAGATCCAACACTAAAAGATGCTGATAATATTGGGCTAAATCCTGTGGATACTGGAAGCAAGGGTGAACCGAGTTCGCCAATCTATTTAGCTCATATTTTAGAACACGACTACTTAATAAAAAATGAAAAGGGGAATGTAATACTCGGAGGTGTTACGATTGGCCTTGCCTTAAATTCAGTTTACTACTATAAACAGACATCAGACGGCGATACCCTTGAGGAAAAAGTCCCGCATTCAGAAGTGATCAGTGAAGGGAAGAAAATAGCTGCAGAAGTGATAAAGCGTATGAGGAGCATAAAGTCTTTAAAGGACGTTCCAATTACGATTGCCTTGTTTGAGCAAGCAAGCAAGTCTTCCGTCGTTCCTGGTAACTTCATTACCTATTCCACTGTCGACAATGGCAGTACGACTTTAAATGGCTGGGAAAATGTAAATGAAAAGTACTTTCTTTTCCCTTCCGCAGATGCACAGGAAGAACATCGTGATGATGTCACTGCGTTTTTAAATTTTAAGCAGGATGTGGAGGAGTATTTTCCTAACTATAATGGTGTGATTGGCAGAGCCTTTTACATTGGAGACCAACTGCAGGATTTAAATATTAACATTCCAATTCAATTCTATGGAAAAACAGAAGGAATAGGTTTTACGCAGTATGTAACCGGCCTTGTCATGGAACATTTTCCTAAGTATTTGTCTGTCTCGGTAAGTGTTACATCTGTGGATGGTCCTGAAGCACTGATTGTCCGAAAGGCTAATGAAGAGGAACCTTTTGTCCATATTTATCAATAAGATCTGGCTTAATGCTGGGTCTTTTTTTGTGGGACCCGACAATTATTGCGGCCTTTAAATGAAACATGTTAGAATGAACAGTGGAGTGTAAACGTTTTTAATACATAGGAGGTTTTAACAAATGGTACAACCTTACAAGCACGAACCATTTACAGATTTTACGATTGAAGAGAACCGTCAGGCCTATCTAAAGGCGTTAAAAACAGTTGAAGATTACTTAGGTCAGGATTACGACTTAGTTATTGATGGAGAAAGAATTGCAACAGAAGATAAAATTGTTTCTTATAATCCTTCCAATAAGGAAGAAGTAATTGGCCGCGTTTCAAAAGCTAGCCAAGACCTAGCTGAAAAAGCAATGCAAGCAGCAGTCGAAGCATTTAAAACTTGGAAAAAGGTCAAACCTGAAGTCCGCGCGGATGTTTTATTTAAAGCTGCAGCCATTATTCGCCGCCGCAAGCATGAGTTTTCTGCTCTAATGACGAAAGAAGCAGGTAAGCCATGGAGAGAAGCGGATGCAGATACCGCTGAAGGAATTGATTTCCTTGAATACTATGCACGCCAAATGCTAGCACTTAAAGATGGTGTACCCGTTCAAAGCCGTCCAAATGAATTTAATCGTTATTCCTATATTCCCCTTGGTGTTGGTGTTATTATCTCGCCATGGAATTTCCCATTTGCGATCATGGCAGGAACTACAGTAGCAGCTATTGTTTCTGGTAACCCGGTTCTATTAAAACCCGCTTCAACTACTCCTGTGATTGCAGCGAAGTTTGTTGAAGTCATGGAAGAAGCAGGTCTGCCTAAAGGTGTACTTAACTTCGTACCAGGAAGCGGTGCTGAAGTGGGCGACTATTTAGTGGACCATAAAGATACTCGCTTTATCAGCTTTACTGGTTCCCGTGATGTTGGACTTCGAATTTTCGAGCGTTCTTCGAAAGTGAACCCAGGACAAGTATGGATGAAACGTTTGATTGCTGAAATGGGCGGTAAAGATACCATTGTGGTTGATAGTGAAGCAGATCTAGAGCTTGCTGCTCAATCAATTGTTGCAGGTGCGTTTGGCTTCTCAGGTCAAAAATGTTCTGCGTGTTCACGTGCGGTAATCGTAGAAAGTGTTTACGATCAAGTATTGAATCGTGTCGTTGAATTAACTAATGAGTTAACGGTTGGAGATCCAACTGAACAAGCTACGTTCATGGGTCCTGTTAACGACAATAATGCGTTCAAAAAAATCATGGAATACATTGAAATCGGCAAGCAAGAAGGCAAGTTAATGGCTGGCGGCGAAGGAGATAATTCTAAAGGTTATTTCATTAAACCAACGGTTATTGGGGATCTTGCTCCTAAAGCACGTATTATGCAGGAAGAAATTTTCGGCCCTGTTGTTGGTTTCACAAAGGCAAAGAACTTCGATGAGGCGCTTGAAATTGCGAACAACACAGAATACGGCTTAACTGGTGCAGTTATTACTACAAACCGTGCCCACATGGAACAAGCTCGTGAAGACTTCCATGTTGGAAACCTGTACTTTAACCGTTCATGTACTGGAGCCATCGTTGGTTATCAGCCATTTGGCGGCTTCAATATGTCCGGAACCGACTCCAAAGCAGGCGGTCCTGACTACTTGCTGCTTCATATGCAGGCAAAAACAACTTCAGAAATGTATTAATATAAAAGAAAAATCTCTTTCCACACTTGGAAAGAGGTTTTTTTGTAAAGAATAATAATGTAAGTCACTTTATTCGGGGGCGTAGACTAAAAAAGTTTTTTCAGGTTGAATTTTCCTCCTTACATAGAAAACTTACTTTCGATAAAATACATTACCTAATTCAACCAATGCAAGGATTTTATGTAATTTAAAAAGTTACCTATATTAAAAATAATGATAATATAGAGAAAAGGCAGTAAGGAACTAAAAGTGTGGGGGATTGTAAAATTGATTCCATTATATCTATTTCACGTCACATCAGTCCAACATAGTGAAAATTTACTTTTGACATTTTTAATCTGTAATATTTTTGTTGTCACAGCAGGACTTACGTTTATGTATAAATTATTTCGACAGAAAAATGTTCGAGGGGCTGGAATTACGTTTGCGATTGCGTTAGCTGTGAATTATATTCTTATTGCCATCTTTGGGGATATATTTGATTTACTTGGATAAGCGCTAGAGAGGAGATGATATCGTTGAAATATTATCGTTTATGGGTACTTGCCTTTCTATTAAAATTTATTGGTTCTGCATGGGATGCTTCTTATCATTTTAAATATTTATTTGAGGAATACTCCATTCCCCATATTGTTAATACCATCGGTTTTGCTTTAGGCGCATATTTGTTAATTCAAGAGTGGCGACGTTTACATTATCTGGACCGATTTTCTAGAAACCTGATTACAATAGGCTACGTTATATTCCTAATTGGGATCCCACTAGATTTCACCTATCATATTGCGTATGGAATTGATTTAACCACATGGAGTCCAACCCATTTTATTTATTATATTGGTACAGCAATTATGATTTTTGGGGTCTGGCGCGGTTACCTTCAATATACGAGAGATATTCAACCGTCATGGTGGTCAATTCATACTTGGTTTGCCATGTATCTCCTTGAATGCTTGATGTTTCCGAATATGCAACAGGAAAATGGGTCCATTTCATATGATCAATACATTCATGGAAAATCGATTGCCTCAAAGGAAATCCTTGATCTAATCTCAGATCCTGCCTCACAGATTTTTGGCGGCATTCCGGAATGGGTCTATCCTATCTATTCAATCCTAATGGTCGCTCTCCTAACAATTCTAATCATCCGATATTGCCGCAGTTATTCCATACCTGTGATGGCGACGGCACTTTATATCCTGTTAAGGTTTGTAGGCAAAGCTATTTTTGCTGCAGTTGGTTATCCAACCTCTTATGTACCGATAACGCTTTTATTCATTCCTTTATGCTATTTATTGTTTAGAAATAACTCACGGTTAGCTGGTCTGGCAGGCAGCCTAGCTTATTTTCTTGCCTTGTTTGCAATCCATAAAACAGGTATTCTCATCACTCCACCCTTGGTATTATGGGAACTTGCCCCTGTTGTAGTAATTGGTGTGCTTGTTCCGATGATTCATTCAATGGTAAAACTCTTTCAAATAAGGAAAACTGAAAAAAAGGTAGTTTAGAGTTAGATAGCATGCATTTTTTGTGTGCTATTTTTTGTTGCCCAAATATACTATGACAATTTTGTGAAAATGTTCACATATATTGTTTGGATAGTGACGTACTTCACAAATTTTATCGACGCTAGCATTTACAATTTTATTATAAAGAAAACCTTACTTATCTTAATAATAACGATTTAACATATAAGGAGTGATTGATAAATGAAAAAACTAGTAATGATCGGAAATGGTATGGCAGGCGTCAGAACGGTAGAGGAAATCCTCAAAGTATCCACTGAACCATTTGAAATTACTATTTTTGGACAAGAACCATATCCAAACTACAATCGGATTAAACTATCAAATATACTTCAAGGGGATGCAAACTTTGAAGATATTATCATTAACCCGCTAGATTGGTATAAAGAAAATAGTATTCAATTATTTACAGGTGAATCAATTGTAAACATTGATGTGGACGGAAAATGTGTGGTTAGTAATTTAGGCAGGGAAGTCGAATATGATGAATTAATTATTGCCACAGGATCAAACTCTTTCATCCTCCCAATTCCAGGTGCAGACAAAATCGGTGTGACTGGATTTCGTGATATCAATGATTGTGAAATGATGATCAAGTCAGCTCAGCAGTTTAAGAAAGCTGTGGTCATCGGCGGCGGACTTCTAGGTCTTGAGGCAGCAAGAGGACTGTTAAACCTGGGAATGAAGGTTGATGTTGTTCACTTAATGCCGCATCTAATGGAGCGACAGCTGGATTCGGTTGCTTCATCCTTACTGAAGGCAGAACTAGAAAGCCAGGGCATGAACTTCTTAATGGAAAAAGAAACCGTTGAAATCCTTGGCAACGAACGAGTAGCAGGCCTTCGCTTTAAAGATGGATCACAAGTGGATGCTGACTTGGTTGTCATGGCAATCGGGATTAAGTCTAACACCGAAGTGGCAAGAAACAGCGGAATCTATGTCAATCGCGGGATAGTGGTCAATGACTTTATGGAAACAAGTATCCCGCATGTTTACGCAGTGGGGGAATGTGCGGAACATCGAGAGATTGTCTATGGCTTGGTGGCCCCATTATATGAACAAGGGAAGGTACTTGCTAATCGGATTTGTGGCAATTTAGGCGAACCATATGAAGGCTCTGTGACCGGAACACAATTAAAGGTAGCCGGCGTGGACCTTTTCTCTGCTGGAGAAATATTTGAAGATGGTTCGACAAAATCGATCATGGTCTACAATGAATATGATGGTGTCTATAAAAAGATCTTAACAAGAAAGAACACGATTGTTGGTGTCGTGCTATATGGAGACACCAAGGATAGCACCAAATTATACCGTATGCTGACTAAAAAAGAGGATATCAGCGGAATGACCAGTATATCGGTGCTGCAATCTGATTGCAGTGCAGAAGGCGGCAATGATGATGTAGCATCAATGCCGAATGATGAATTAGTTTGTGGCTGTAATGGAGTCACTAAAGGCGCCATTGTGGAAGCAATCAAAACTCAAGGGTTAACCACACTGGATCAAGTGAGCCATTGTACGAACGCGGGCCGTTCTTGCGGACGCTGTAAACCGATGGTAAGCAATATTCTTGCCTATACACTGGGTGATCAATTTGATGAAGCGGCAGCACAAAAGACAAGCCTGTGCGGTTGTACAACCCTTAGCCGTGATGAAGTTGTGGCCGAAATTAAAGAAAAAGGCTTAACAAGTGTAAAAGAAGTTATGAATGTCCTTGAGTGGAATAATGAGGAAGGCTGTACCAAATGCCGTCCAGCCATTAACTACTATATAGGTATGATTCATATGGATGAATACAAAGACGATCGTGATTCCCGACTCGTCAATGAAAAAATGCATGCCAATATCCAAAAGGACGGAACCTACTCGGTTGTACCAAGAATGTACGGCGGGGTAACAACAGCCGCTGATTTGAAAAAAATCGCCGAGGTCGCTGAAAAGTATGAGGTACCACTCGTAAAATTAACAGGTGGACAGCGGATTGGTTTATTCGGAGTGAAAAAAGAAGACCTGCCAAGTATGTGGGAAGAGCTCGATATGCCATCTGGTTATGCTTATGGAAAAACGCTTCGTACCGTAAAAACTTGTGTCGGCGCTCAGTTCTGCCGTTATGGAACACAAGGTTCAATGGCACTTGGAATCGAACTTGAAAAGAAATTTGAACGCCTCGATACTCCTCATAAAGTAAAAATGGGTGTATCGGCCTGCCCGCGGAACTGTTCCGAAGCAGGAATCAAAGACATTGGCTTTGTCGGAATTGATGGCGGCTGGGAGATTTATGTCGCTGGTAACGGCGGTGTCGACCTCCGTGCAGGGGATCTCCTATGTACAGTGAAAACGCAAGCGGAAGTAATGGAAATCACGGGTGCTTATCTTCAATATTATCGCGAAACAGCCAATTACCTAGAGCGTACTTCAAAATGGGTAGAACATGTTGGCTTGGACCATGTGAGAGAAGTACTTGCCAATGAGGAAACACGGAAAGCCTTAAACGAGCGCATGGATAAAACATTAAATAAATATATCGAACCTTGGAATGAAGCGATTCAAAGTGAAGAAATCCAAGATAAATATTATGCAAAACACACTATTAAGGCTGGGGAGTGATTCAATATGCTTCAAACAATAACAAGAATTCCAGTGGCAAACTATTCTAATTTAAGAGTTCGATCTGGGTATACGATTAAAATCGATAATACAGAAATTGCCCTATTTAAATTAACAAGCGGAGAGATTTATGCGATTGAAAACCGCAGTCCCCATCCAAAAGGAGGCGTCCTTTCAGAAGGCCTTGTCAGTGGAGAGTATGTATATTGCCCCGTTTATGATTGGAAAATATCCTTAAAAGATGGTAAAGTACAGTCACCGGATGTAGGTCAAGTACGGACATTTAAGGTTGAATTAGAGGAAGATATCGTTTTTATTGTCAGATAAGAGCGAAATGGGAAGGATGGCTGCAGAATGATAATTGGGAAAGTATTTTTAGTAGGAGCAGGACCCGGAGATGTTCGTTTAATCACCGTAAAAGGACTGGAGGCTATAAAGCAAGCCGAAGTGATTTTATATGACCGGCTTGCCAATCCCAAACTTTTAGAGTTTGCTCCAGCGGATTGTGAACTGATTTATTGCGGAAAATTACCGAACCGCCATATTTTACGCCAAGGGAATATCAACGAGCTTTTGGTTGAGAAGGCTCTTGAAGGCAAGCGGGTTGTCCGTTTAAAAGGCGGAGACCCAGGCGTGTTTGGCAGAGTTGGCGAAGAAGCGGCATCCCTGGCCGAATATCAAATTCCATTTGAAATCGTTCCTGGCATTTCATCGGGGATTGCAGCCCCCCTTTATGCAGGAATTCCTGTTACCCACCGAGAGTATGCAGAGTCATTTGCAGTCGTTACTGCCCATGACAAATCGCAAGAGGGCAAACCAGTACTTGATTGGGAAGGACTGGCTCGTGGTGTTGATACTATTGCCTTTTACATGGGAGTCGGCAATTTACCGTTTATTTGCGAAAATCTCCTTAACTATGGCAAACCAGCGTCGACCCCGGTTATTTTGATTCAATGGGGTACATTTGGCCGCCAAAAAACATTGCAAGGGACACTTGCTGATATTTCCGAGAAGGTCTTGGAGGCAAAGTTTAGCAACCCATCGATTATTTTAGTAGGGAGTGTCATTTCTCTGCGTGAAAAAATCAGCTGGTTCGAGAAAATGCCGCTGTATGGACGGCAAATTCTGCTTGCCCGGACGAGTGAGGGTCAAAGTGAATTAGCAAAGGAATTAATGGATCAAGGCGCCGATGTGATTGAATTTCCAAAGTGGAAAAAGACGGCACTGCCTGTTGATCTGACAAAAGTAACTTCCTATGAAAAAATATTTTTTACCTCACCTGAAAGTGTAGATGAATTTTTCACAGCGGTGATGGAAAGTGGAATGGATATTCGAAAAATCCGTGCCGATTTCTTTGGCGCTTCAATTAAATCAATCAAAGCATTAAATAATCGTGGATTTATAGCTACACATGCTGATGAATTGCATAAGACCGGAGCCTTGCTCATTGTTGGGGAAGATAGCATCTTGAAAAAAGAGTATGATCAGGCAGACATCATGGTGACTAGCAGAAAAGAAATAGATCACCAGTTCATGCCTCTTTTTAAAAGAATGTTAGATGAGGCTGACGTGAATACCATGGTATTCCCAAGTAGTGCGTCCGTTGAACCGTTTGTACAAGCGTTATGTGAATGTGACTTGAATGCGGTTGAACTGTTGCAAGGGTTGCATGTGGTCAGCATGGGAAAACAAACAGCAGCTGCAGTTGGAAAAGCCGGCTTTACGTCGCATGGAATGCCTGCCAGCGCAACGAAAGCAGCCTTGGTTGAATATTTAGCGGTCCGTCCTGTCGAGGAAGTGTAGAGGATGAATTCAGGCTATCCTGTAAACCTAAGGTTAGATGGTAAAACAGTTGTCATTGTTGGGGGCGGGAAAGTTGCCGAACGAAAGGTGACGGGACTGCTTGGTACGGGTGCAGAAATCGTAATCGTCAGCCCGGATGTTACGGATGAAATCCAAAGGCTTCATCGTGAGGGGAAAATTGTGTGGAAGCAAAAGTCTTTTTTTGCGAGCGACATAAAGGATGCATTCATGATTTTTGCTGCGACGAATATTCGAGAAATAAATCAGTTGATTAGAATTTCAGCAGCACCCGATCAGCTTGTAACGATTGCAGACGATCCAGAACGCTCCAATTTCCACGTCCCAGCCCATGTTCAACGTGGCCTGTTGAGCATTGCCGTTTCAACAGGAGGTGCGAGTCCAACCCTCGCAAGCAAAATTCGGGAGCAGCTCGAGGAGCAGTTTGATGATTCTTACGAGGGCTACCTCGACTTTCTATCTTCAAAACGAAAATGGATTCTGAAGGAAGTGGAAAATGCTTCTTTGAAGAGGAAACTATTAAAAACCATTGTAAGTTCGGAGTTCTTAACTAGTGATAATCGGGAAGATGATTTTATTAGATTATATGAAACGCTTCTTAACGAAACGGGCCAATAATGACTGCAAAAAAGGATGTCGATGACGTCCTTTTTTTTATGGACTTTTCCTTTTGAAAAATCAGAGGACAGGGAGTTTTTACCTATTTTTATAAAATTTTCTGAAAAGTAGTTCCATTTTTAAAATCAGTGTTATATAATACAAAACGTAGATAGTTACTGTATTATAACAAAGAGGTGATGTAGTTCATGTCGACGCAAACGACAGGTATTGAAGTGGTTGGGGCAATAAAAGCCCAGTACGATGAGATTTTAACACCAGAGGCATTAAATTTTATTGAAGAGCTAGAACGAAAATTTGGCGAAAGAAGAATTGAACTGTTACAGTACAGGCAAAAACGGCAAGCCGAAATTAATGATGGGAAATTGCCAGACTTCCTTCCTGAGACAAAACATATTCGGAATGATGACTGGACCATTGCTCCGCTGCCGGATGACCTGCAAGATCGCAGGGTAGAAATTACAGGCCCGACCGATCGAAAAATGGTCATCAACGCTTTAAACTCTGGTGCAAAGGTTTTTATGGCTGATTGTGAAGACGCCACTTCACCGACATGGGAAAACATCATCGAAGGACAAATCAACTTAAGAGATGCAGTAAATCGGACGATTTCCTTTGAAAATCCTAACGGTAAAAAATATGAACTACATGAAAAAACAGCTGTTCTGTTTGTTAGACCACGCGGCCTGCATTTAGAAGAAAAACATATTTTACTAGATGGCAAGTCTATTTCAGGAAGTTTCTTCGACTTTGGGATGTACTTTTTCCATAATGTGAAACAGTTACTTGAGAGAGGAACAGGTCCATATTTTTACCTGCCGAAGCTGGAAAGTCACCTGGAGGCAAGGCTTTGGAATGATGTATTTGTATTTGCGCAAGAGAAGCTTGGGATTCCGAATGGAACCATTAAAGCGACTGTCTTACTAGAAACCATCATGGGCGCATTTGAAATGAATGAGATTTTATTTGAGCTAAAGGAACACTCTGCAGGATTGAATTGTGGAAGATGGGATTATATCTTCAGTTACTTGAAAAAGCTGCGTAACCACAAGGATGTCATTTTACCGGACCGATCTCAGGTAACGATGACAGTACCATTCATGCGTTCGTATTCGTTACTAACGATTCAAACCTGTCACCGCCGCAAGGCACCGGCAATCGGAGGGATGGCAGCCCAAATTCCAATTCGTAATAATCCGGCTGCAAATGAGGAGGCTTTTGCAAAAGTTCGTGCCGATAAAGAGCGTGAAGCCCGTGATGGTCATGATGGAACATGGGTGGCACACCCAGGTCTTGTTCCGGTAGCCCTGGAAGTTTTCAACCGTGAAATGCCGATTGCAAACCAAATTCATACACTTAAGCAACAGAAAATCAGTGTGACTGCCCAAGATTTGCTTGAATCACCAGGTGGAACGATTACAGAAGAGGGCGTTCGTTTGAACATAAATGTTGGGATTCAATATGTGGCTTCCTGGCTAAGAGGCAATGGAGCAGCCCCTATTCACAACTTGATGGAGGACGCTGCAACTGCAGAAATTTCACGCGCCCAGCTGTGGCAGTGGATTCGCCACCCTAAAGGGATGCTGAACGACGGACGGAAAATCACTGTGGAAATGTATGAGCAATATAAGGTGGAGGAATTAGAAAAAATTAAGCAGGAAATTGGGGCGCAGGCATTTGCAGGCGGTCGATTCGATGAAGCCGTTGAACTGTTTGACCGTTTGATCTTAAATGATGATTTTGCTGAATTTTTAACCCTGCCGGGATATGAGCTTATCTAGATTTTTTAAATAAAAAAATACTTAATAGATTAATAGGAGGAATATAAAAATGACAAATTCAAGAGTAGCACAATTACAAGAAAGCTGGGAAATGGATAGCCGTTGGAAAGGGATTACAAGACCATACACTGCCGAGGATGTTATCAAGCTACGCGGATCCATTGATATTGAGCATACGTTGGCTCGAAAAGGGTCCGAAAAGCTTTGGAAGCTATTAAATGAGGAAGACTATGTAAATGCCCTTGGTGCATTAACAGGAAATCAAGCAGTCCAGCAAGTTAAAGCAGGGTTAAAAGCGATCTACTTAAGCGGCTGGCAGGTAGCAGCTGATGCGAATCTGTCCGGACATATGTACCCTGACCAAAGCTTATACCCAGCAAATAGTGTACCAAGTGTTGTCAAAAGGATTAATCAAGCGCTTCAACGTGCAGACCAGATTACCCATTCAGAGGGCGACAACTCAATTGATTGGTTTGCTCCAATTATCGCTGATGCCGAAGCCGGTTTTGGCGGCCAATTAAACTGTTTCGAACTAATGAAAGGCATGATTGAAGCCGGTGCTTCAGGTGTCCACTTTGAAGATCAGCTTTCTTCCGAGAAAAAGTGTGGCCATTTAGGGGGTAAAGTATTGCTGCCAACCCAAACGGCGGTTCGCAACTTGATTGCCGCTCGTTTAGCTGCTGACGTTATGGGTGTTCCTACGTTACTAGTTGCTCGTACCGATGCAAACGCGGCTGATTTAATTACAAGTGATATCGATATGAATGATGCACCTTTTATTACTGGTGAACGTACTGGAGAAGGATTCTATCGTGTTAAGGCGGGGATTGACCAGGCGATTGCTCGCGGTCTAGCATATGCACCATATGCAGATCTTGTTTGGTGTGAAACCTCTGAACCGAATCTCGAGGAAGCAAGACAATTTGCAGAAGCGATCCATGAGCAATTCCCAGGCAAGTTGCTCGCATACAACTGTTCGCCATCTTTCAACTGGAAAAAGAAATTGGATCAAGAAACAATTGCGAAATTCCAAGTCGAACTTGGAAAAATGGGCTACAAGTTCCAATTCGTTACTCTTGCTGGCTTCCACGCCCTAAACCATGGCATGTTCGAACTTGCTCGCGGCTATAAAGAGCGCGGCATGGCAGCTTACTCCGAATTGCAGCAAGCGGAATTCGACAGCGAGCAATACGGCTACACAGCCACACGTCACCAGCGTGAGGTTGGTACAGGTTACTTTGACCAAGTATCTATGGTCATTACTGGTGGAACATCATCAACAACCGCATTAAAAGGTTCGACTGAGGCAGAACAATTTACAGGAAAAAACTAGGTATCAGCAGGGCGCGAATCCTTCTCTCCTATTGGAGGGAGGGATTTTTTGATGGTGGGTATATAAATAAATTAGTGGTTTACTGGCGGATAGGAGGGGATTACTGTCCTATGGGATGGGTTTACTGGCGGATAGGAGGGGATTACTGTCCTATGGGATGGGTTTACTGGCGGATAAGGTGAGTTTACTGTCGTATGGAATGAGTTTACCCTCAGATAAGGCAAGATTACTCTCGAATAACTAATTCCTTCAGCCCACAAACTTACTTCTCCAGCACTTTTTGGAACGGAACGTTTTTTAGGGTATTATCATAGATAATAATAGCCTTTATATGGAGTTGATTGAGTTGAAAAAGACAACCGTTGACGAGGTCTTACAGCAAGGTATCTATGGACCACTTGAAACAAAACCAGATGAGCGGCGGAAATTCTTAGGAACTTTGAGAGAGCGGATTGTGTTGGCTCTTACGAAAAGCCAAGTAGGAGAATCAACAGTATATCCCCAAGTGGAGCAGCATATGAAGAAAAAGCCCCAGTCCCATCTTTTCTTAAATGGAAACATGAATTACGAGGCCCTTTCCAAATATGTAAAGCTGGCCACAAAATATAAGATTGAACATACTATTGTGACCAATAAAGAGCATGACTCGGAAATCGGCTTGGTGTTAGCTATGGATCATGCAATTGATAAGGAAGATATCTATATAACCAAGAAGGTACCTGCCCAGCTGCAGGAAGTTAAAAAGAGCAAGGGCTTTTTTTCAAAAATCTTTAAAAAATAAGCAGATGTGATTTCAGAGAACATACGCCTTTAACACCGGAAATCATCAAGCCAGAGGTCAAACTGTCCATATGAGAGGTTCATAAGGACAAAAATCATCAAGCCAGAGTCCAAACTGTCCTTATGAGAAGATCATAAGGACAAATACCTCATGCAAAACCTTGAACTGTCATTATGACACTCTAAACTCCTATGATTTTCACCCAACTGCCACTTCCACTATAGCTTGCAGTTCGATTTCAACATTTCCCTGAATGGCGCGACTGATCATGCAAGAAGTCTCCGCTTTTTTTGCGAGTCTCTTAGCCATCGCCACTTCTTTTTCGATTGCACCTGGTTTCAAGACTATATGTGGTCGATGAATAATCTTTTTGTATGTAAAAACCCCATTGGTGACATCCACAATTCCTTCAGACTCCATCATTAGAGTCTCCTTCTGCAAATGGCTACGTTCCATCATCGCTGCAAGTGTGATAATATAGCAGGTCGCGGCAGCCCCAAGCAGCATCTCATCTGGATTAGTGCCGACTCCCGGCCCATCCATTCCTGGTGGGATGGAGACCTTTGTTATTAAATTCCCTGTCTCAATCTCTCCAACATCATTCCGTAATCCCGGCCAGTTCGCCTTTAAATGAAAAATATGTTCAGCCATTCTAAATTCCTCCAATTTGAGTTTTGCTCCCACGTAATTTTGAAAATATGGTATGGTTATTTAGATATGTAAAAATGGAGCAGTGATAATGAAAATTATTTTTAAAATTACCCTTTTCCTAATTCTTTGTTTATATTTAGCGATTCTTTCAAAATTAATTTTGTTTAAATATATCCCGTTAACCGAGATTATTAATCATTTTAACTTTACCTATGATGAATACCACTGGCGGTCGAATAATTTCGTCCCCTTTAAAACCATTAAATTTTATCTGTTTTTAGCAGATATCAATCTAAGTATTCGAATTGAGAACTTAGCAGGGAATGTCATCGGTTTTATGCCGTTCGGATTTATCTTACCATTGCTGGCAAAAAAGTTTCAAAAAATCAGCGCTGTCACCTTTTCTACCTTTAGCTTAAGTCTAACGTTCGAACTGTTGCAGCTCGTATTTGAATTTGGCAGCTTTGATGTGGACGACTTAATTTTAAATACGGCTGGTGGAATTCTTGGTTATCTGCCTATTAAGTTCGTTTTTCTGATCACCCATTTGAAAAAGAAAAACATAAAAACAACGCAATTTTAGGGGGCAGTTTCAAAGTAAACAAAAACCACCGATGAATCTTCAAAAAGATCCACTGGTGGTTTTTTCAGTGCCGTTTACAGGAACGGTATCTGCTAACAATTGGATATTATTCGTTACCTTTGTGCTATAGGTAAAATCACCATAACAGTATGGATAGCGGAAATTATCTTTATTGCCGCCACATGTATAAATGGTTGGCTTTTCTTTTACCCGCTGCAATGAGAATTCCTTCGCCAATGCTTCACTATGTTTTCCGCCGTGCTGTGCAACAAAGTCAATGTAACCAATTCCCATGTTGTAGGACTGGATAATAGTCTGAAAATCGACCTTTTTCTGATTCCCATAAGTAAGAACGCGCTGAAAATGTTTAACCCCAACCTGAATACTTTTTTTCGGATCTGTAATTGTATTTCTTGCCAAACCAGCCGATTCCGACGATTGCATAGGATCCCCGCCTTTGCCGCGGCTTTCCTGCTGCATTAAGGCTACTAGTACTGTCGTATGAGTTTCGAGATTATATTTCGCTAATTCATCATGTATTAAGGGACGATATTTTATTACATCAGCAAATGGATCAGATTTTTCAAGTTGAAGGGAACCTGGTTGTTGAAAATAATTTTGAAACATGGCCAATCCACAAAAAAGCATAAACAGCATCAAAAAGAGTTTAAATTTCTTCCGTCTTCGTTTTTTCATTCAGAAGCCCTCCCATCCATGACCATTATAAGGGAAGATGCCAAGAATGTCTGTGATGAACTTATCTGAAAAATATTTGCATTATTAAGAGAAAAATAGAATTAAATTTTTAAAAGTTTGAACAAAAATTGATTTGCTTGCCAATACTGATAGTTGAATCATTGCGGTAATGCGGAAAAGTTTGGTATCATCATTAGTATTGATATGACAAGACAAATGGGATTGGGGGTTATGATATGTCACGAATTTCAAATGAGCAGGTTAAGCATGTAGCCAACTTGGCACGCTTGGCGATAACAGAGGAAGAAACAGAAAAGTTTACAAAGCAGCTGGATGCGATTATTACCTTTGCTGAGCAGTTAAATGAATTGGACACGGAAAATGTGGAACCTACATACCATGTGCTGGATATGAAAAATGTTTTACGTGAAGATAAATCCAAACAAGGATTGGCGCTTGAAGAGGTACTAAGAAATGCGCCGGAACATCAGGATGGGCAGATTAAAGTACCATCGATTATGGGGAAGGAGGATTAATTTTGAGTTTATTTGATTATAAAGTTGCAGACCTACATGAGCTGCTACATAAAAAGGAACTAAATGTATCTGATCTTGTTGAAGAATCATACAAGAGAATCGGACAAGTCGAGGACAAAGTTCAGGCATTTTTAACATTGGATGAAGAGCGTGCCCGTCAATCAGCGAAAGCATTAGATGAGAAACTTAACACGGATGCGGCAAAAGGTTTGCTATTCGGGATGCCGATTGGCTTAAAAGATAACATGGTTACAAAAGGACTGCGGACAACCTGTGCGAGTAAAATTCTCGAAAACTTTGATCCAATTTATGATGCCACCGTCGTTCAGAAACTGCAGCAGGCAGAAACGGTAACGATTGGGAAGTTAAATATGGATGAATTTGCAATGGGGTCTTCAAACGAAAATTCCCATTATCAAACGACACGGAATCCATGGAATCTTGAGACGGTTCCAGGTGGTTCATCAGGCGGTTCAGCAGCATCTGTTGCAGCAGGTGAAGTCCTATTTTCCCTAGGTTCTGATACGGGTGGTTCAATCCGTCAGCCTGCTTCTTTTTGTGGTGTCGTCGGATTAAAGCCAACCTATGGTCGTGTTTCCCGCTTTGGCCTTGTAGCCTTTGCGTCATCACTTGATCAAATTGGACCGATTACAAGAACAGTTGAGGATAATGCCTACCTGCTTCAAGCGATATCCGGCCTGGATCCAATGGATTCAACCTCAGCAAATGTGGACGTACCCGACTTTGCTAGTGCCTTAACTGGTGACGTAAAGGGTCTTAGAATCGCAGTACCAAAAGAGTATCTTGGTGAAGGTGTCAGCGAATCCGTCCGACAATCTGTCTTAAATGCATTAAAGGTGCTCGAGGGTCTTGGCGCCGTTTGGGAAGAAGTTTCCCTGCCGCACTCGGAGTATGCACTTGCCGCTTACTATTTGCTTTCGTCATCAGAAGCCTCAGCGAACCTCGCCCGTTTCGACGGAGTCCGTTACGGCTATCGTACAAAGGATGCGGAAACGTTAATTGATTTATACAAAAAAACACGAGCAGAAGGTTTCGGTGATGAAGTAAAGCGACGGATCATGCTTGGAACGTTTGCATTAAGCTCAGGTTACTATGATGCTTATTACAAAAAGGCACAGCAGGTTCGGACATTAATCAAGCAAGACTATGAGAATGTTTTTGCCAAGTATGATGTGATTATCGGCCCGACTACACCAACGCCGGCTTTTAAAATTGGTGAAAAAATCGAGGATCCGTTAACGATGTATGCTAATGATATTTTAACGATTCCTTTGAACCTTGCAGGCTTACCAGGAATTTCAGTTCCGTGTGGCTTTGATGGCGGGCTGCCGCTAGGCTTACAAATCATCGGCAAGTATTTTGATGAAGCAACAATTTATCGGACAGCACATGCATTTGAACAGGCAACAGACTATCATAAACAGAAACCTGGATTATAGGGGGTGAAGACCGTGGAATTTGAAACAGTGATTGGACTTGAGGTCCATGTTGAGTTAAAAACAGATTCAAAAATTTTCTCGGCGAGCCCCAATCATTTTGGAGCTGAACCGAATACAAATACAAGTGTGATTGACCTGGGCTACCCAGGAGTTTTACCTGTCCTTAATAAAAAGGCGGTAGAATTTGGGATAAAAGCAGCCATGGCCATTAATTGCGAGGTTGCTACCCATACAAAGTTTGACCGCAAAAACTACTTTTACCCGGATAATCCCAAGGCCTATCAGATTTCCCAGTTTGACAAGCCAATTGGGGAACATGGCTGGATTGATATCGAGGTAAATGGCTATACGAAGCGGATTGGGATTACGAGAATTCATTTGGAAGAAGATGCAGGAAAGCTGAACCATGGCAAAGGGTATTCTTTATGCGATTATAATCGTCAGGGCACTCCGCTTGTTGAAATCGTTTCTGAACCGGATATTCGCACTCCTGATGAGGCATATGCCTATCTTGAAAAATTAAAATCAATTATCCAATATACAGGCGTTTCCGATTGTAAAATGGAAGAGGGCTCACTTCGTTGTGACGCAAATATTTCGATTCGTCCCGTTGGACAAGAAGAATTCGGAACGAAAACAGAATTGAAAAACCTGAACTCATTCAATTTTGTCCGCAAAGGGCTTGAATACGAAGAGAAGCGTCAACGCGAAGTGGTGTCTGCTGGTGGAACGATTGATCAAGAAACACGCCGCTTTGATGAAGCCACTGGGGCAACCTTGCTGATGAGGGTCAAAGAAGGCTCCGATGATTATCGTTACTTCCCAGAGCCGGATTTAATGGACTTGTACATTGATGAGGACTGGAAAGCAAGAGTTCGTGCCGAAATCCCTGAACTGCCAGACCAGCGTCAAAAGCGTTATGTAGAAGAGCTTGGCTTACCCGTTTACGACGCGAAGGTGTTAACTGTAACCAAAGAAATGGCTGATTTCTTCGAGGAGACAGTTAATGGCGGTGCGGATGCGAAGCTTGCCTCGAACTGGATCATGGGGGATGTTTCCGCCTACTTGAATGCTGAGCAAAAAGAGCTTCATCAAGTAGCCTTAACACCGGAAGGTCTAGCAAGCATGATTAAGCTAATCGAAAACGGAACAATTTCTTCGAAAATCGCGAAAACCGTTTTTAAAGAGTTAATTGAAAATGGCGGCGATGCCGAGAAAATTGTGAAGGACAAGGGGCTTGTCCAGATTTCCGATGAGGGAACACTTCTTAAAATTATTTCTGAGGTGTTAGATGCGAATCCACAATCGATTGAAGATTTTAAGAATGGGAAAAATAAAGCGGTGGGCTTCTTAGTTGGGCAGTTAATGAAAGCAACTAAGGGTCAGGCCAATCCGCAGATGGTCAATCAGTTATTACAGCAAGAATTACAAAAACGTTAAACGAAGCTGGCAGAGTCTATTCTGCCAGTTTTTTTATAGTTTGTGTGTTTCGACATTCTTTTCGCCATTTCCCGGGAAAAAGTCCTTTTCTTAAAAGGGTTTATCCCGCAACTAATCAAACGTTTGGTTAGTAAGGAATGATCAGGTATCGTGTCGAAGCATAAGAGTTTCCCTAAGATAACCCTAATATCGACTCGTTTCTTATTTTATTAGAGATAAATTATCGCTCGTGTCGACAAAGGATTTTCACAATAAGTGGCTGAAACCCTTTATTTATATGGCTTCCTATCTAACTAATCAAACGTTTGGTTAGTTTTTTTGAAGTGTGTAAATTCAACAACCTTTTTTCCGGATTTAGGAGTAAAAGGTTGAAAGGGAGGGCTATGCAACCTATTTAATTAAACGTTTGATTAGTTTACTGTTGGTCGAAGGGTGTAAATTTATAGGGAAATAAGGTGAATGGAAGGCTTAGCTGTCCCAGTTATCGACAACCTACTTATATGATTCCCGAGAGAAACTTTGATTTACTGGGGCTGATACCCGTTTTAATCAAACGTTTGGTTAGTTCTATATTTGTGGGAAAATAGTCGAGGTATGGAAATGAAAACAGGCTAGTATCCTTTTTTGAAAAATAGGTAAATTCAAAATACAAAGAGAGTATCTAAAGCTTTCTTAGATACCCCCTTTGTATTTAAAAGTCTATCATCGCACCGCGCTCATCAAAAATGGCTGAGGGATTCCAAGCGACTTCCCAAAGGTTATTTTCGGGATCGGCAAAATAGGCTGTCCGTCCGCCCCAGAAGGCATCACTTGGTTCTCTCAGTATTTTTGCCCCTGCACTGCGAATGCTTTCAATCGTTGTGTCAACTTGTTCTGGCTGATCCACGTTAATAGCAAAGGTCACACCATGAAAGCCCCCAGGAGATTGTGTAAATTCAATGCCGGCATCCTTTGCTAACTCAGCAATCGGAAATAACGAAAGCGGGACCCCAGCCGTTTTAAAGACAGCGTATTGATCTGAGCTTAATTCTGTCTCCTCCCATCCCAGAGCTTGATAAAATTTCCTAAGGACCGGTAAATCGTAGGCACCGATCGTAAGCAAACTAACTCTTTGTGGAACCATGATTAAATCCCTCCATATAAATTATTATGTATTACTGTTCTCCAAAAAATTTCTATTCTCCTCCCTAACTTACGGATAATAGATTTTCGTAGTTTAATTCGGCAAATAAATGGTAAGATTTAAACAAAGTGATGTTATAAATAAAGCGAGGTGCACGGATGACCATTTATATTGCGCTGTTACGAGGAATTAATGTTGGCAAGCATCACCGGATCAAAATGGCAGATTTAAAAAGTCTATTAGAAACAATGGGCCTAACCAAGGTGAAAACATATATTCAAAGTGGAAATGTTTTATTCGAAGCAAAAGACGAGGCTGAACTACTTAGCCAACGATTAGAGGATGAAATAAATAAGTCATTTGGTTTTCCAGTCCCTGTTATTTTAAGAACAGCTGAGGAATACGAACAGATTATCCGTGATTGCCCCTATTCTATCGATTCTCTTAAGGAAGGCGAGAGTATCCAACTAGCCTTTTTGGCGGAGGAACCCTCCCAAGCGAAAACAGAAATTTTACGCAGCTTCGAAAGCGAGCCGGACGAATGTTTTATAAAAGGGAAAGAAGTCTACCTTTTTTTACGGCAGAGCATCCTAGATTCAAAACTAGCATCACAGCTCACGAAACTAGGTGTTCCAGCGACAGTACGTAACTGGAAGACTGTCATCAAACTATCGACCATGGTAGAAGATTTGATAAATAAATAACGCTCGGATCGATTGGATCCGAGCGTTTGTCAATTTATTCATTTTTTAATAGGCGAACGCTCTCATTAAATTCCTTTTCAATCGCATCATTTTTCTTATAAGTGATCAAGCTGACAACCACCGCTACAATTAGATTGAAGACAAAGCCTGGAACTATTTCATAAAGCGTGTCACCAAGTCCAACATTTTTCCAAACGATAACGGTAACAGCACCGACGATCATTCCGAAAAGGGCTCCCCAATTCGTAATTCTTTTCCAGAATAAACTTAGCAGGATAACAGGACCGAAAGAAGCGCCGAAGCCCGCCCATGCATAGGCAACAAGGTCTAAAATGGTGCTATTTTGCTTGAAAGCAAGTGCAGCAGCAACAACGGACACAAGAAGAACCGCCATTCTTCCTAAGAAGACAAGTTGTTTATCTTTAGCGTTCTTGTTCATCACCATTTTGTATAAATCTTCAACAAGCGCACTAGAAGTTACGATTAATTGGGAAGAAATCGTACTCATAATCGCAGCAAGAATGGCAGCCAAAGCAAATCCAGCGAATAGTGGGTGGAATAAAATCTGGCTTAATTCAATAAATACCGCTTCCGGATTCTTTAATACATGATCAGGATTATTATGGAAGAATGCAATCCCAATAAATCCTGTGAAAATTGTACCGATAAGTGAGATAATCATCCAGCCCATCCCAATTCGACGAGCGCTTTTTGTTTCTTTGATCGTTTTGATTGCCATAAATCTTACAATAATATGCGGCTGTCCAAAGTAACCTAAGCCCCATGCCATTGCCGAGACTATTCCTAAAAAGGTTGTTCCTTTTAATAAGTCCATTTTAGTAGGATCAATCGCTCGAATCGTTTCAAACGTTTCAGCGGGACCGCCCGTGTGAAAGATGCCAATTGCGGGAACAAGTGCTAGGGCAATCAGCATCATTAATCCTTGAATAAAGTCTGTATAACTTACAGCCAAGAATCCACCAAATAGGGTGTAGGCAACCGTAACGCCGCCAACAATCAAAAGCCCAGTATGGTAACTCGTGCCAAACGAGCTCTCAAAAAAGACAGCCCCAGAAACCATTCCGGAAGAAACATAGAAAGTAAAGAATATAAGAATAACAATACCTGAAACAATACGGAGTAGTTTGGTGTTGTCTCTAAAACGGTTTTCAAGGTAGCTAGGAATCGTGATGGAATCGTTAGCAACTTGAGTATAAGAACGCAAGCGAGGTGCAACTAGCAACCAGTTAAGATAGGCTCCAATCGTTAAACCGACCGCGATCCACGCATCTGCCAAACCGGTTACATAAATTCCCCCAGGTAAGCCCATTAAGAGCCAGCCGCTCATATCAGCAGCCCCTGCACTTAAAGCGGTTACAGCAGGTCCTAAAGATCTTCCCCCAAGCATGTAATCCGTAAGATTGCTAGTCTTTCGATAAGAATACCAACCGATAAAGAGCATAGCGGCAATATAGATTCCAATCGAGAGTAGTTGTAGTGATTCGTTAGACATATATTTCCTCCCCTGTTTTGTTATCGTAGAAAATACTTTTAATAATATTTCCTATATAAAAAATATTCTATCAACTTTAAAACTCTATTACTAGTGTAAAAATATGTTTTTATAAAGTAGGGAAAAATACTTGTAGTATAACATTGGCGAATCTGCTTAAGCAGTTCGATTGTAACGTGTACTTGAAACGACTATTATAGAAGCAAATGGAAAGGGTGCTGTGTAAATGGATTTAAATCAATGGTTTCAAAAAGGATTAACTGTCGATGGGTACATAAACGCGATGACCACCAATAAAGATGAAATGCTTACAATCTATAATCAATTTACCTTAACGGACGAAGACAGAAATAAACTTGAGGCATTAAGACCGCAAAAATTACGAGCGATTGTCCTCTCAGAGGATTGGTGTGGGGATGCGATGCTGAATAACCCAATTTTGCTGCGAATAGCTGAGGCCGCCGGGATGGAAGTCCGTTTCGTGCTCCGCGATTCAAATCTGAAGTTAATGGACCAATATTTAACCAATGGCACGTCGAGAGCTATTCCAATTTTTATTTTTATCAATGAAGATGGCAGTGAAGTAGGCGTATGGGGACCAAGAGCACCCGAAATACAGGCATTTGTAATGGAAAAGCGTGCTGCCTTGCCAGATAAAGACGCTGAGGATTTCCAAGAGAAACAAATGGCAATGTTTAAGACCTTTAAAGAAACCTATCAAACAGATGCGGATATTTGGCAAACCGTTGCCAATAGTATCCTATCGACACTGTTAAAATAACAAAGAGGATCCCCTTGGCAAGGGGATCCTTTTCTCGTCCATATTAAATACTGCTGTTCTTTGGAGGGATGCGGTCGTTCTGCAAACTTTTATCACTGATTTTTGGCTCAATTCCAAGAATGAAATTACGGATGTTCGACCGGTGCAAATAAATTAAGAAAAAGGTAAATAAAAAAGAGATAAGTTCTAACTCAAAATTAGGAGAAACAAAGGCATATACGAGCATACTTAGACCAACGGTGATGGAGCCGAAGAATACATACTTTGTTAAAAAAATAACCAAAAAGAAGGTAATATAGGCAATCACTAATAAAGGAAAATTGGCAATCAACAGTGCTCCGGCAGTTGTAGCAATCGCCTTTCCCCCTCTAAAGCCTGCAAAAATTGGAAAGCAATGTCCAACAACAGCAGCGAATCCAAAGTAAAGGGGTTCCGCCTCAAGATTGAAGTAAATTGGCATGTAGGATGCCAAAGCGCCCTTCGCAAGATCAATAAGCAGGACGAAAATAGCTGACTTTTTACCAAGAACCCTCAATGTGTTGGTTGCACCAGGATTTTTGCTGCCATGATCCCGGATGTCTACACCAAAGACCAACCTGCCTACAATTAAGGCAGTGGGAACGCTTCCAATTAAGTAGGAAGCTAGAAGCAACAGCCAGAACATAAGCATCATTCCCTCATATATTATTTAAATAAATTCTCACATTATTTATAGATTCTATCACACTTCAGTGGTATTATTTTGTTGAATTCTCACTATTAGTAAGAAAAGGGAGCGCTCAACATGAGACAAATTGATTTTGGTCAAGTTGCTAATAGCTATGCATGCGCAAGAGAAGATATTCCCGTAACCTTAATGGATAGCCTCCATCTCCGCAATATTTTTTTTGAAGGAAAAAAAGTCGCTGATATCGGCTCGGGAACTGGTGTGTTAACAAGAAAAGTGGCCTTACGAAAAGCGGATGTTATTGGCATTGAGCCATCAAAGGAAATGCTAGAACAGGCAAAGGCTTTCAATCTTACGAAGAACTTTACCATTCCGTATCAACTGGGCAGTGCAGAAGATACAGGTCTAAAAGATTCACAGTTTGATATTGTCACAGTAATAAGGGCATGGCATTGGTTTGATCGTCCTAAGGCAATCCAAGAAATGAAAAGGATATTAAAAGCAAAAGGGACGTTAATTGTTATTGATTCTGGTTTTCTATCAGGCACGCCTGCCGTTGAAAAAACCTTTGCAGTGCTAGCAAAATACGTTGAAGGCGGCTTATTGCCAGCAGGTTCGAAAGCAGAGTCCCAGATGCGGATGAACGGATTTCCCGTCGAGTGGTTTGCTGAATGGCAGACAAATGGTTTCGAACTAAGAGATTTTTATAAGTTAAATTACAGGGTCAACTATACAAAGCAGGAATGGATCGAGCGAATGGAGTCGATTTCATGGCTGGCAGGAATAGATGTAACAGTTCGAAAAGCGGCATTGGAGGAGTTAGCCAGTTCAATCCCTGATCAAGAATCCTTTGTCATTCCACATGAATGTAATGTTTGTATTTTAAGAATTGGTGAGTAGACCTTCTACTATTTACGTTATAATAACTTAAAAGATAAACTCATCACATGATGAATCAACATCGCCTTATGAAAAGGATGATCAATTTGAGTCAGAAGCTAAAAATTCAACAGCCAAAAATTCCATCAAGTCTAACACCATTAGACTTTAACGATAGAGAAGATTCTTACATTAACATGGCAATTATCAGCGACTGCTCGATATCGCAAGAGGAAATTGAAAAGCTAAGTTTTGAAGAGGTTGTTTTTAGAAATGTAACCTTTCTCGATGGATCGTTTCGCTATATTCAATTAACTGATGTTTTATTTGATCGGTGCGATCTATCCAATGTGGATTTTACCGATGGAATTATCCACCGTGTCGAGTTTCACGATTCAAAACTTTTAGGGTTAAATCTTGCAGATGCTACACTTCGTAATGTCTTGTTTGAGAGCTGTAATCTGAATATGGGCTCGTTTGGATATGCTGATTTGAAGGAAATGAGATTTGAAAATTGTTCCCTTCGCAATGCTGATTACTATGATGCCAAGTTTAAAAAAATTGAATTTAAAAATTGTGATCTTGATGATGCGAATTTTACGGGAACCACTCTTAAAGGAGTGGACCTCAGCACCTGTAAATTTAACCGCTTAAATCTCTCGCTTGATAGTGTTGCAGGGTGCACGGTTTCTGCAGACCAGGCGCTAGGATTTGCGAGGCTATTAGGATTGGAAATTAAAGAATAATCTACGATATATCTGCTAAAACCGTGCGGCCGCCTTCGCACGGTTTTTTCTTGTGGAATTTTTCTGCCATGAAAATTAGCATGGTATGATAAAAAAGATTCGAAAAAATATTTTTTAAATTAGTGTAGGGTTTTTTCAATAACCTGTCGTCTATTAAAGTGAGTAACAACAAAGAAAGGGGGAGAGAACAATTACCGATACAGCCTTAATAGAAAATGTGTTGGAAGGCAATGATCACGCCTTTCGCCTTTTGGTTGAGAAGTACCGCAATGATGTGTTCCGGACCATCTTTGCTGTTCTTCGCGACCAAAAGGAAGCAGAAGACGCAGCACAGGAAGTATTTATGAAAATCTATACTTCTCTCCCCCAATACCAAAATCAAGGTTTCAAAACGTGGATGACGCGAATAGCTGTTAATCATGCGATAGATATCAAAAGAAAACAAGTGAGACGAAGAGAGGAAGTGGCGGAGGAACTCGAGCTGCAGTTAGTAGGGACACCGAAGGATAGTGTTGAAAAAGAGATAATGGAAATTGACCGAAGAAGGCTCGTCAGGAAGAAGCTTGATGAACTGCCCGAAAATTACCGTGATGTGATTTATGGATTTTACATAGCGGAAAAAAGCTATCAGCAAATGGCAGAAGAACAAAATGTACAGGTGAAAACGATTGAAACAAAGCTGTACCGGGCTCGCCATTGGATGAAAAAGAATTGGAAGGAGGACGATTTTTCATGAAGCATTACACTTATGATGAGTGGTTGCAATACGTTAATGACGAAATCAATGAGAATTCAAGGCAGGAATTAGAAGACCATTTATACTCGTGCGACCAATGTCTCAACCATTACTTAATGGCGATGGAAGCAAATGAATCATCGCTTCCAATTCTATCCGACATGAGCGAGTTTACCGATTCGGTCATGGCAGAGGTTTCGAAACAAAAAATCGTGGTGCCTGACACCGTTAGAAACCTTAACACTATGTTAATGGTTCCTTCGGTGCCTGACACCAAAAATGACACCAAAAATGATGCCAAAACCAAAATGAAGAAAAAACCTTTTTATCAGCAAGCGGCATTCCATTATCTTCTGGCTGCAGCGGCGACGATTCTGTTGACCTTCACGGGTGCTTTTCAGTCGCTCGCTACGTATGCGAATTCGTTAGAAAGCCCGCAACCACAGGTTCAGAAAAAGAAGCATTCGGTCACAGAGGGTGTTATTAATAAAACTTTTGCATGGATGGATTCACTAGAAAAAAAGGAGGCAGTTAAGAAATGAAAAATCCGACAAAAGCATTGACCTTATCCTTATTTCCAGGCCTTGGTCATATATATTTCGGCAACATGTTTCGCGGAGTACTTTATCTACTGACCGTAATGGGGTTGGCGTTCGTCACTGTTATTGGGTTAGTAACGAATAATGAGGAAGTTGGCATTGTTACTTTTATGTTAGGACTATTCATTTACCTAATCAGTTTTATCGACATGGGTGTGCAGGTTTCTAAACATAAAAAAGCGCAGAAGACAGCGAACCCAGATGAACCGCAGCCACAGGCTTCCCAAGATTCAGAACGCTTCTATACTATCGTTTTGTCATTTATTCCGGGCCTTGGGCACTTCCAAATTGGATTGATGAACAGGGGTTTAACACTTTTGGCAACGTTTTTGGGGCTTGGGGTCATGGTTACATTTGTAACTGCACTTTCCAACCGCGGCGAATTTATGGTCTTTATGGCAGCCCTGCCGATTATCTGGGTCTACGGATTCTTTGATGCGGTTCAACAGGTAAATAAAAAGCAGCGCGGTGAGGAGCTTGTCGACAGAACGATTTTTGAAGACTTTGAAATGCGCCGCGAGGACGGGAAAAAGAGTAAGTCGATTGCTACCTTTCTTTCAATCTTCCCAGGGGCAGGCCACCTCTACTTAGGCTTACAGCGCCGGGGAATCCAGTTAATGGCAGCATTTCTTTTTTCTATCTATATTTTAGATATCTTACGGCTTGGTATCTTCTTGTTCCTGATCCCAATCATTTGGTTTTACAGCTTTTTTGATGCGATGCAAAAGGTTTCAAAGTATGGGGAAGAAACGGTGGAGGATGTTCCGATTATTGCTTATTTCCTAAATCATCAGAAATGGGTCGGCATTGGACTTGTTATGATGGGACTCTACTATCTAATGATGAACGTCCTGCTTCCAGCTTTTTCACCGATGTTAAGCAGGCTAATTGATATCGATGTGATGTATTGGGTTCAAGGTTATTTTCAAACGGGACTTGTTTGTCTGCTGTTGATTGGCGGGGGAATTAAACTTCTATCTGGAAGTAAACAAAAGCAGGGGGCTGAGAAGCATGAGTAAGTGGGGAAAAACAATTGCAGGGGCAGCAATAATCGGATTCGGGATTGGGTTCCTTTTTAGAAAAAGAAAGGGAGGAGAAGAAGCATGAGAACTTGGCGTGTTGGGACGTTTTCGATGGGGGCCTCACTCGTTTTCCTTGGCCTCTTCCTCTTTTTTTCAAAGTTTTTGGGGTTAGACCTTGTACAAGTTATGACGGCTTGGTGGCCGCTTCTATTGGTTGTTATTGGAATTGAAATTCTCCTTTATTTGTTTTTGTCACGACAGGAAAAGCCGGTCTTAAAATATGATTTTCTTAGTATTTTCTTTGTAGGATTAATTGGAACTGCGGGAATTGCGTTTGCAATTTTAAGCACAACGGGGATTATGGGGAAGGTGGAAGAAGTGATGGCGAGGGAAGAGCGCTCGCTTGAACTGCCTGCTTTTTCCTACCAAATGGATGACAGCATCAAACGGGTGGTGGTCAGGACGGTGGGCCATCAGATGACGGTGGAGTCAACGGAGGAAAAGGAGGTATCATTGTTCGGTACATACCGGGTGCAAACAGCCAAAAAGGAGAAGTTACTCCAAAGTGCGGATGATGTGATTTCAGCAAACCAAAAGGGTGATACGCTCTATTTAAACATGAAGTCACTGCCAAACGAAATGAGTCCGTTTAATGCAGCAGCTGGGGAAGTAGCGGCGACACTTTTGGTTCCGAATCATGTGAAGCTTGAGGTGATTGGCAGTGATAATGCGTTAACCTTAAAGCCGCGCTCGCTTGTGAACGACTGGAGTATTGAAAGTGTCGCATCGGTCGTTGTCGATGTGGCCGCGGCTAGCAATTTGAAGGTTGCAGCAGTAGGTGCCCAAGAGGTAAGAGGGAAAGATGGCGACTGGAAGGTGTCAACGGAAAAGGATTTAAATGGCATCGACAATGGCAGGAAAAATGCAGTTTTTCAATCTGGTGAAGGAAAATACCATATCAATATTGCCAATGCCTATGATGTTAGTCTTACTACGAATAAATAAATATATAAACAAGTGATTAGGCATACATGGCTAAATCCACTTGTCTAGTTTTTTGCAAAAAAATAAAAAAACGTTATGATAGGAGTTGGATGTTTGAAGAAAAAATAGTTTATCGGCTTGATTATAAGTTTGTAAGCTAGGATAATAATTGGTAGAATATTGAATTGAGCAGATAACAAATGCCGATTGTTGATTTCAAAAATAGGATGATGAAAACGATGAAAAGAGCAAGACTGATTTACAATCCTACCTCAGGACGTGAAATTCTAAAGCGGAATCTTCCAGAAATTCTTCAAAAGCTTGAGATTGCTGGGTATGAAGCTTCATGCCACGCAACCACTGGTGCAGGCGATGCGACCGAAGCAGCACGCTTAGCTGTAGAGCGTCAGTATGATATCGTCATTGCAGCGGGTGGAGATGGTACGATTCATGAAGTGGTCAACGGACTTGCGGAACAAGATTACCGTCCTAAATTAGGGATCATTCCAGCAGGAACCACGAATGACTTTGCCCGAGCCCTCCACATCCCCAGAGATATTGGACCAGCTGTAGACATTATCACGAAGGGTGAATTGATTCCCGTCGATATTGGACGTATCAATGATCGATATTTTATTAATATTGCGGGCGGCGGAAGAATAACCGAGCTTACATATGAAGTTCCAAGCAAATTGAAAACGATGCTCGGCCAACTAGCCTACTACTTAAAAGGGATGGAAATGCTGCCTTCTATTAAACCTTCAGAAGTTTCGATTGAGTATGATGGGAAACTGTTTGAGGGTGAAGCGATGCTCTTTCTTGTCGGGCTGACAAACTCGATTGGCGGCTTTGAAAAGCTGGCACCGGATTCTTCTATTAACGATGGACTCTTTTCATTATTAATATTGAAAAAGACGAATCTTGCTGAATTTATCCGGATTGCGACGTTGGCTCTTCGCGGTGAGCATGTAAATGATCCAAATGTCATCTACACTCAGGCCAACCGGATTAAAGTCCAGGCAGTAGATAAAGTCCAGTTGAATTTGGATGGGGAGTTTGGCGGCTTGCTTCCAGCCGAATTTGAAAACTTGTACCGTCATTTAGAGGTGTTTGTTCCTCTTGACGATATTCGCCCGAATGATCGCCCGACAGATTGGGAATCGGGGAAAAGATATAGCTAAGTGAAAAGTTCGTTCCAATCGGAGCGGGCTTTTTTTACAGGTGAAAAAGGGAATTGTGTAATAGTCCTAGAATAATGTCTGTAATGAAATGAGAAGGGGTGTTGTGAATTGAAGGCGTTAATAAATATCGATTATACCTATGATTTTGTGGCGGTTGATGGGGCGTTAACATGCGGTGAGCCAGGACAAAAAATCGAAGGAAGGATGGTTGAACTGACAAAAGAGTTTGTTACGAATGGTGATTATGTTGTATTTGCCATTGATGTCCATGATCAGGGTGACCAATACCATCCAGAAACGAAATTGTTTCCGCCGCATAACCTTCGCGGGACGTCAGGAAGAGACTTGTTTGGTGCGCTGAAGGAAGTGTTTGAAATGAATGAACAACGTGAGAATGTTACCTTTATGGATAAAACAAGATACTCTGCTTTCGCGGGAACAGACCTTGAAACCAAATTACGAGAGCGCGGAATTACAGAAGTTCATTTGGTCGGTGTCTGCACCGATATTTGTGTTCTTCATACAGCAGTAGATGCTTACAATAAAGGATTTAAGATTGTGGTATATAAGGATGCCGTGGCTTCTTTTAATCAGGCGGGTCATGAATGGGCCCTCGGACATTTTGAACAATCTCTTGGAGCAATAGTTAAATAGACTTTCGAGGGTAATATTGGTTATAATGAGGAAAAGCTGAAATAGTATTTCGGAGGTCTGATTATGAAACACTTTTATCACGATGATAGTTTAACTCTGCATACCGATCTATATCAGATCAATATGGTAGAAACGTATTGGAGAGATGGGATACATAATAAAAGCGCGGTCTTCGAACTATTTTTCCGCAAGCTTCCGTTCGGGAACGGCTATGCAGTATTCGCTGGATTGGAGAAGGTAATCCAGTTTATTCAAGGCTTCCGCTTTAGTGAGGAAGACCTCGAGTATTTGCAAAATGAAGTAGGTTACAAGGAAGATTTTATCCAATATCTTAGAGAAATTCGTTTCACCGGAACAATCTGTGCGATGAAAGAAGGCGAGCTTGTTTTTGGCAATGAACCGATCTTACGTGTGGAGGCTCCGCTTTGTGAAGCCCAATTGATTGAAACGGCGCTGCTTAACATTGTGAACTATCAAACATTAATTGCTACGAAGGCATCCCGCATTAAGCAAGTCGTGGGTGATGAAGTGGCGATGGAATTTGGGACAAGACGGGCCCAGGAAATGGATGCAGCGATTTGGGGAACAAGAGCAGCCTATCTCGCCGGTTTTGAATCAACTAGCAATGTAAGAGCGGGTAAGCTGTTTGGTATTCCAGTATCTGGAACACATGCCCATTCGATGGTCCAAGCTTATAAGGATGAATATACGGCTTTCATCAAATATGCCGAAACACACAAAGATTGTGTCTTTTTGGTTGATACATATGATACACTCCGCCTCGGTGTTCCTAATGCGATCAAAGTAGCGAAAGAGTTAGGCGATAAGATTAATTTTATCGGAATTCGTCTTGATAGCGGCGACCTTGCTTACCTTTCAAAGGAAGCGCGCAAAATGCTCGATGAGGCAGGATTCACCAATGCAAAGATAGTTGCCTCAAGTGATTTAGATGAATATACAATAATGAGCTTGAAATCACAAGGCGCCAAAATCGACAGCTGGGGAGTTGGCACAAAGCTGATTACAGCTTACGACCAAGCTGCACTGGGTGCGGTTTATAAAATTGTGTCTATTGAGGACGAAACCGGAAAAATGGAAGATACGATCAAGATCTCATCCAATCCGGAAAAGGTTACAACCCCAGGATTGAAGAGGGTTTATCGAATCATCAATAATACAAACCACCATGCTGAAGGTGATTATATTGCGTTAGCGGACGAAAAGCTGCCTGAAAAACGGCTGCGGATGTTCCATCCAACCCACACGTATTTGAATAAGGTGGTTACCAACTTTACAGCAAAAGAATTACATGAAGAAATCTTTTCTAAAGGCGAGCTTGTTTATGAAATGCCTTGCTTGGAAGAATCCCGTGATTATTTGAAGCAAAACCTTGATGCACTTTGGGGCGAGTATCAGCGGATTACGAATCCAGAAGGTTATCCAGTTGACTTGAGTCAAAAATGCTGGGATAACAAGATGAGGAATATTGAAGAGGTTAAGGACAAGGTAGAGGCAATGAAAAGGTAACGATCATGCGTTCTTTTGATAAAAAAGGGCAGACTTAAGGGGTTTTATTTCCCTTTTGAGTCTGCCCTTCGTTTATTTTTGTTTAAAGAAATCGACAAAGGCATGGAAAATTTCGATACCCTGGTAGGTAAGCATACTTGCGGCTGATACTGAAAAGAAGCCAATGATTACAAAGCGGATCCACATATTAATTTCCTCCCTTATTATGGTGTTAGCTTATTATTCGGGAGGGTGGATCACATAGTTTGATTGATGAAAGATGGGAATGAGAAAAATAAAGCTTTTGTGAAAACTTATAAACAAATAAATGAGTGGAGTTAGTGCTGCTGAAAGGATGGTCGTAAGGATAAAGTGAGTTTGTATCACAACGGGCAGCTTTTTTTCATCACCCCATTGATCTTTCACTTTGCCATCATCTACGTTGATGATTGCTTTGATATCAGGATGAGAGTGTGAAAGTGAATATGAAAAGTGGCTAAAGGTGAAAGTAAGGAAGGCAAGGAGTAACGGAATGGAAAGGTTTTTTAGCATCTTCATCAATATCCTCTCCTTCCTTATAATGAGATTGTTTTAATCATATACACTTTTATTATATTTGGAAACAAAAATATTCTGACAATTTTCGTAGTCTTATTGAAAAAAAGGCTTTTGTCCGTTAACAGGTTTCGCAATCAGTCATGCTTTGTGTTACAATCTTAGCAGTCAAAACGAGCAAAGGAAGAAACGTATGAGCAGAATAGTACCAGTTAATAAAAATGATTACATAGATGTAGTTTTTGAAGATTTAACCCATGACGGAGCGGGTGTGGCCAAGGTTGATGGGTACCCGTTATTTGTCCCGAACGGACTGCCGGGCGAAAAGGCAAAAGTGAAGGTGATTAAGACAGGCAAAGGGTACGGCTTTGGGCGATTGGTCGAGCTTTATGAAAAAAGTCCGTTCCGAGTCGATATTGAGAGCGGTGATATCCAAAAATATGGTGGCTGCCAGCTCGAGCACATCAGCTATGAAGGTCAGCTGAAATATAAAGAAAACCAGGTCCGTCAGGTGCTCACACGGATCGGTAAACTGGAGGATGTTGTTGTTCATCCGATTCTGGGGATGGATCACCCCTTGCATTACCGCAACAAAGCCCAGGTGCCTGTTGGAGAGAAGGACGGCAAATTGATTGCTGGCTTTTTTAAACCTCGGAGCCATGAAATTGTTGATACGAATGAGAGTGTCATTCAATTGCCTGAAATTAATGACGCGGTCCAGACGGTAAAGGAAATATGCAGCGAGCTAGGGATTCGTGCGTATCACGAGGAATCTCATAAAGGTGTACTCAGACACATTATGGCTCGTTATGGTCAGCAGACGGGAGAGCTCATGGTAGTACTTATCACGAGGACGGCGGATCTTCCTCAGCAAAATATGCTGGTAGAGCAAATTGTTGCGAGGCTGCCAAAGGTAAAGTCAATCGTCCATAATGTCAATTCCAAGCGCACAAACGTCATCATGGGGGAAAAAACGAGCGTTTTGTGGGGGAATGAAGTCATCTATGACTATATTGGGGATGTGAAATTTGCCATTTCCGCACTGTCCTTTTACCAAGTAAACCCTGTTCAAACAAAAGTGTTATATGATAAGGCGCTTGAATATGCGGGCCTTGTTGGCGAAGAAAGTGTGATTGATGCTTACTGCGGAATCGGAACGATTTCTCTATTTTTAGCACAAAAAGCACGGAAGGTATTCGGCGTAGAAGTTGTACCAGAGGCAATAGAGGATGCTAAGCGGAATGCAACGTTAAATGAGATGACGAATACAGAGTTTGCTGCAGGGGAAGCGGAGGTTGTTATACCGAAGTGGTATAAGGAAGGTAATGTCGCTGATGTCTTGGTTGTTGACCCGCCGCGCAAAGGCTGTGACGAGGCCTTGCTGCAGACCATTATTGAGATGAAACCGAAAAAGGTCGTTTATGTATCCTGTAATCCTGCTACCCTAGCGAGGGATTTACGGATATTGGAAGACGGAGGATACAAAACGGTCGAAGTGCAGCCGGTTGATATGTTTCCGATGACGACGCACGTGGAGTGTGTGTCGCAACTCATTTTAAAAGAAGGCAACTAACCCATTTGGGTGTTGCCTTTTTACGTTTCTTGTAACGGATTAACAAAACTGTATTGAATATGAACAATGCCATCGTGATTACAAGTGGTTTTCTCAACCAGAGAATGGAGTAATTGTGTTTGATAAGAAGTTATTAAGCATGATATAAGTATAAAAGAAGTGGAACATTTGGCTTTATATTTTTTGACCGAGAGTTTGAAGTTGTATCCATAGTGAGAGGATTTGAGTTTGAAATGATAGATAATTTTTGGCGTGATTTACCACGACCATTTTTTGTACTTGCACCAATGGAAGATGTGACAGATGTTGTTTTTCGTCACGTAGTAAGTGAAGCCGGTCGACCGGATGTATTTTTCACAGAGTTTACAAACTCGGATAGCTATTGTCATCCAGAGGGCATGAAAAGTGTGCGTGGCCGTTTGATTTTTACAGAAGATGAACAGCCAATGGTGGCACATATTTGGGGGGATAATCCCGAATATTTCCGTCAAATGAGTATTGGCATGGCAGATCTAGGATTTAAAGGCATCGATATTAATATGGGCTGCCCTGTACCGAATGTGGCATCGAGAGGGAAGGGTAGTGGCCTTATTCTGCGTCCAGACGTTGCGGCAGAACTTATTCAAGCAGCAAAAGCGGGCGGACTGCCTGTCAGCGTGAAAACACGACTTGGCAATAAGGATGTAAATGAGTGGGAGGAGTGGCTAACTCATATTTTAAAACAGGATATTGCGAACCTTTCTATTCATTTACGTACAAGAAAGGAAATGAGCCAAGTAGATGCGCATTGGGAGCTAATTCCGGAAATCAAAAAATTACGTGACCGTATCGCACCAAATACGCTACTAACAATCAATGGAGACATTCCTGACCGTCAAACTGGGCTGCTGCTTGCTGAACAATATGGTATCGATGGCGTTATGATCGGGCGAGGTATTTTTAAAAATCCTTTTGCTTTTGAAAAAGAGCCAAAAGAGCATAGCAGTAAAGAATACCTTGATCTTTTAAGACTGCAGCTTGATCTTCAAGATCAATATGCGGAAGTACTGCCACGTTCAATCACAGGGCTTCATCGCTTTTTCAAAATTTATGTCAAAGGATTCCGTGGAGCTGGTGAATTAAGAAATCAATTGATGAACACAAAATCAACAGATGAAGTGCGTGCATTGCTTGATAACTTTGGAAAAGAATGTTGATGGGACGCGGACAGTGAAATGATGTAACTCTCAAAAAGTTAGAGAAAAAATGAATCACATCAACTCATGTGTACTTATTTTATTCAGTTTCAAGTTCCGTTACAGCCGGCAACTTTTGTTTTGATAAAGTCTGTTTTCTGAAAGAAAAAGGTCTTAAAAATGTAATAAACCCACCAGCACCCTTGTGTTGCCACATATACTCAATACATGTGGAGTGTGTGGCGCAACTCATATTAAAAGAAGGCAACTAGCCCTTTGGGTGTTGCCTTTTAAAGGTACTTTAATGATTTACTATTATGTTCACATAATTGTAGAAAAGCTTTTGAAAAGACTAAATTTATATGAATTCTAATGTGATATTATTTTATCTGAAGGAGGTATCAAAATGGATAGGTAAACCATGTAGGCATATTATCATTATAAGTTTCCTAAGACTAATTATTTCTGGTAAGTAAATTTATATCTGAAGGAGGATAATTAATGGGTCACGATATATCAGGATACAATAAAGCAGGAAAAGAAATTGCTTATGCTCGTTTTAGCATGGGGAATTTTAATGCTACCATACTGTATAATTTACTTGATGCAAATAATTACTATGCAGGAGTTAGTGGATCAGGCGACAGTTCTATCTTCTCGATACAACAAATTGAAAAGGCTATGAATGTCTACATGCAATTTTACAAAAATGGTAATTCTCTGTCAGAAAGTGATTTCTTAACTTGGGATCAAAAACAAATCCTGAATTTTATACAGAATTGTTTAGCAACAGCAAAAATAGAAGGGAGTGTAAGAGTGTATTTTGGCTAATGTTTTAGAACTATTTGCTAAATTCTTCAATTTTGCTGCGTATCCATATAACTCTATAGTAGCAATTACCTTCATATGTAACAATTTGCAATCCATCTCCAGATAATCTTATGAATTTCTTTTATCCCCTAAAAAACACATTTATTATCTTATCGACAAAACCAATCCATGTATCCTATTTAATATTACTAATCTTCCTCTGTCGTTGGTCGTCTAATTAAAAAGATAAGAGAGATTCGTTTTAAAGTAGTATTTGAATGTCCTGGCTGTCCATGTGAGCAAGTTACTTTATAGGAATAAGCATATGGACTAGAAAAAAATCGTAAAGATCATTGCCATGATTCGGTGGGACTTTTTTCGAAATCCTGATGCTTTCTTGTGGCGTAAGTACCCAGCAAACAAAGTGACCAAAAGAAAGATAAAGGATGTATAACCCAGCAACATCTTGATATGACCAAAACCAATGACAGGTCCTATTTTAAAAAGATTAATCCAAGAGTGCCCGATAATAAGAAGGGTGGACGTTATGTATCAGTCGTAGATCGTGCAATAAATGGCAAGAATATCAAACAGGAACTAATAAGTAAAATTATTTCATTTTTATAAAAATTGAATATATTCCAACAATTATCCTATAATAAAGAGGAAATATATTAGGCTTTGGCTCAAATTGAAAAGTTGGCTTCATCCTTAGTTTTGCTATCATAAGATGAAGCATCATAACTTCAAGATATACATAAGTGCTAACTTGCTAGAAGCGAATATAATTACTTTTTTAATTAGGAGGCAATCATGGGAAGATTAGTTCATTTCGAAATTCATGTCAATGACATGGAACGGGCAAAGAAGTTTTATGGAGAGGTATTCGGATGGTCATTTCAAGATTGGAGTGAGTATGCAGGAATGCCTTACTTTGGAGCAGTGACTGGCGAAGAGAATGAACCTGGGATCAATGGTGCTTTGATGCAGCGGCAAAGTGCTCCACCGGAAGCAAACCAAGCTTTGAATGCATTTGCTTGTACAATGGGAGTGGAAAATTACGATGTAACGGAAGCTATAATTATTGAGAATGGCGGCAAGGTCGCAATGGCCAAATATGCCCTGCCTGGAATGGCGTGGCAAGGATACTATATTGATACCGAAGGTAATATATTCGGAATTCATCAACCCGATGCGAATGCAAAATAGAACCCATGATATGTGATATCAGAGATTGCTAAGGTGAGCGAGAGAACTCTCATCATGCTGACTACTTTTCAGAAAATTATGTACTTCAAATTATTAATATGCTATAGTTAGTGAAAATTACATATCGTGTAAGAATTGGTGCCAAGCTAAGGCTTGGCTTAATAGGGAAGAACGGTGTAATTCCGTCGCTGTCCCGCAACTGTAAATCGGAGTGAATCACAAATACCACTGTCAAATGATGGGAAGGTGTGAGGAGCCATGATGATAAGCCAGGAGACCTGCCAATTTCCAGTACACACCAAATACCTACGTGGAAATAGGTGGTGACATTCATTTGTACGACAAACGAGTTATGAGTAGCTATGTTTATTCTTGTTTTTTAGCAAAACTTAAACTTGATTGTAGAGCCATTTCCATTTTGTGGAGATGGCTTTTTTGTATTTGGGAATTTGTAATCTAAAAAAGGAGGAATGAAAAATGAATTTAGTAAGTACTGCTATTGGATACCCGTACATTGGTGATAATCGGGAGTGGAAACGTTGTGTAGAATCTTTTTGGAAGGGTGCGTTATCAGAGGAGCAATTTATTTTAGAGATGAAAACGACTCGCTTGAATAATTTGAAGCGCCAGCAATCATTAGGCTTAGAGTTACTAACAGTTGGGGATTTTACCATTTATGACCGTATGCTTGACCATGCGGCAATGTTTGGATTGATTCCAAATCGTTATAAGTGGACAGGTGATGAAGTAGATCTTACCACGTATTACGAAATGGCCCGTGGGGCAAGCCATGTTGTGGCTTGTGAGATGACAAAGTGGTTTAATACCAACTATCACTACATCGTGCCCGAGTATGAAGGCAAGTCATTACAATTAACCAAGAACTACATTTTAGATTATTTTGTAGAAGCCAAAGAGGAATTAGGTCTTATTACAAAGCCTACAATGATCGGTCCTTTTACTTTTGTTAGCTTAGCCAAAGGATACGATGCCAAATCGAAAGCATTGTTTATTTTGAAACTTTTACCGCTATATGCACAAGTATTCCAGCAGCTTGTAGATGCTGGGGCACAGTGGATTCAAGTGGAAGAACCAGCACTAACCCTTTCACTAACAGCAGATGATGTAAAACTAGTGCAAGAAATTTACAAACAGTTAGCAGAAGAAGTACCGGCTGCACAAATCATGTTACAAACCTATTTTGAAGGACTATCAGCGTATGAAGAGCTGTCTCAATTACCTGTTGAAGGGATTGGTCTTGATTTCATACATGGTGCCGAAGAGAATATGGCTTCACTTCGAAAACACGGGTTCCCACAGGATAAAGTATTAGGAATTGGTATAGTAAATGGACGGGATATTTGGCGGGCAAATTTGGCTGAAAAAGCATTCAATATAAAAGCTGTTTTATTATTAAGCGGTGTAAAAGAAGCTTGGATTCAGTCTTCATGTAGTTTACAGCATGTACCTGTGACGACGAAGGCAGAAACAAAGCTGGATGCCATACTGACAAATGCTTTGTCATTTGCCGATGAGAAAATAATTGAGTTATCACATATCGCATCTTACGTACGTGACGAGGCTTGGACAGGAAATAAGAGCGTGTCACAAAGTATGATAGCAACTGAAGCATTAGCCCAGCATAAGGCAAGGAAAAATGCACGTGTGAAAGAGCTAGTATTACAAGTAACACAAGAGCATTTTGCACGTTCAATGACGTTTAAAGAACGCCAGCCTTTGCAGAAAAAGGCATTAGATTTACCAGATTATCCAACCACAACGATTGGCAGCTTCCCTCAGTCAGATCAAGTAAAACGGACACGTACAGCATGGCGTAAAAAGGAAATTACAGACGCTGAGTATGCATCGTTTCTAAAAAGTGAAACAGCCCGTTGGATTCAAATTCAAGAAGAAATAGGACTGGATGTTTTAGTTCATGGTGAATTTGAGCGGACGGATATGGTTGAGTACTTTGGAGAAAAGCTAGAAGGTTTTGCCTTTACAGAAAAAGCATGGGTTGTATCCTATGGTTCACGTTGTGTCAAACCACCAATTATTTATGGTGACGTCGAGTGGACAGCCCCAATGACCGTGAAGGAAGTAGAAGCGGCACAGCAATTAACGTCTAAGTATGTGAAAGGGATGTTAACAGGTCCTATCACAATCTTAAATTGGTCTTTTGTCCGCGATGATATTTCACGTGAACAAGTAGCCAACCAACTAGCCTTAGCACTAAGAGAAGAGATTGCATCGTTAGAAGATGCAGGCATTGCCATAATTCAAGTGGATGAACCGGCATTACGTGAAGGATTGCCATTACGCAAAGAAAAATGGGCTGATTATTTAGCATGGGGGGTAAATGCATTTAAGTTAGCAACTTCTAGTGTGAAGAATGAAACACAAATCCATACACATATGTGCTATTGCGAGTTTAATGACTTTATTGAGCCGATTCGTGCCCTTGACGCAGATGTGATTTCAATCGAAACGTCTAGAAGTCATGGGGAGTTGATTCAATCTCTTAAAAAAAATCCATATGAACTTGGTATTGGTTTAGGAGTGTATGATATTCATAGTCCACGTGTACCAAGTCTAGAAGAAATCAATGCGATTTTAAACGATAGTTTAGAAATTATTTCAAAAGAACAGTTCTGGGTGAATCCAGATTGTGGTTTAAAAACACGTCATGAAGAAGAAACCATTGCATCGCTAAAAAATATGGTGTCAGCCGCTCGGAAGCTACGCCAACAGCAACAACAAACTGTTTAAATCTAATCTTAACAATAAAATTAAGTGCCTTTTCCATTTTTGGAAAGGCTCTTTGGTTTGTTTAATTAACTGAACATCACCACCTAGGTATATGTGCATAAAATGATTAGTGCACGAAAATGGAGGTGTGATGTTCAAATATGATGTATTTCAATCATTACTATAGAAATAACCCTTACAATACTTATGTGCCCATATCGGAGTTAAGCAGGGTAGGAGCAAAGGTTAGTTGGGATGAAAAACAAAAGGTTTTTAGAGTCACAAGTGATTATCATCTATTAAAGGTTGAAAACCAACAATTAAGGCAAAGGATAACAGAATTAACGGCGCTGGTAACGAATCGTAGCTTAAGGGCTAATGACCAAAACTGGGAAATGCACTTAGCTGACCAGGGAAATACCAATTATTCAACTGCTACAATGCCAGTAGATTTGACGTTATTGACGTTAAAGAAAGATCCATTTAATAATGCTTCCTCCCTGTTTAGCGTGAATCAGAATCAGCTGTACTCGGTTGAACGAATTTCGAAAAAAATTCTTTCTGCTACCGACTTGGACACTTATAAAGAGAAATGGGATTTTTCAACAGAAAACCAGGATGCCTTTCTTGATTTGATAGCAAGAGACGGAGTGGTTTACGCATCAACTATGAATAAACTTTATGCGATTCAGGATAACGGAAACGCTCCACTGACACTCTGGACCGTTGATACCTTTGCGAACAGGCTTTTAATAGACCAAAATACATTGTTTTATTACACCAGAACCACCGAGGGTCTGGATGCGATTGGTACAGTAGATATAAAAACGGGTCAAAAGAAATGGAGTTATCCCCTTAAATTCCAAGAGCAAATCGAAGGAGTTTTTGCTGCTGGCGGAAATAGACTGTATGCCAATATACGGAATCCAGTGCAAATGACATCCAAAATGTATGCATTCGATTCCTCTTCCGGCACTGTTCTCTGGACATTTGAACTTGATTCAAGCTTGCCTATTTACGGAGCTCCTGTCTATAAAGAAGAGAAGCTTTACTTCGAAACGAAAAAAACAACTAGAACCATTTGGGCATTGGATGCTGCAAGCGGAAGAACATTATGGAAGTTTAGTCCAACGGGTATGTTTACACAGCCTCTGTCTGTAACGAATGATTCTTTAATTGTCCTGGATGAGATCAATATTATGGCGATTGATAAAAATACTGGAGTACAAAAATGGAAGACCATGTACGCAGAGCAGTTCGTTGCCGGGGGACTACAGACCATTAGAGGGTCAAGCGGTATGGTTGTAGCCTCAGACAGAATTATTTTGGGAAATTACAACAAGATAAAATTCTTTAATTCAGCAAATGGGCAGCTCATTTATTCAACTCTTCAGCTTACACCTACTACAGGCGCATCTGGTCTACGGCCAATCTGCGTCATTAAAGATACTATTTTTGTAACGGAGACTAATCAATTTCTCTATACGTACGCTGTTCCAAAAATAAGCCAGCTAGATACAGAAAAGCCAACGGCAACGATCGATTTACCAGCAGTCAGCCAGCTTTCTGTTCAGGATGGGAAGAATCAAATTAAAATTCCAGTTACAATAAGTGAAACGGCAGAAATGGATGTAACCATTGTTGATGAAAGCGGCCAGGTAGTTCAGACCATCGGTTGGGGACGCCACTTGAAGGGTACATCCAATTTTTATTGGGATGGAAAAAACAGCCGGGGCTTTAACGTGATCCGTGGGAATTACTATCCAATTGTAAAACTCACAGATCTTGCTGGAAATAAGAATGAGTATGCAGCACGTGACAAATTGATTCAGATTATAGAAGGATTCGGTCTAACTTTAAAAAATGCCAACTTGCGCTCGACTGCAACCACACAAAGTACGATACTAAGAACAATCCCTGCTGGTTCAGAAGTGGTCATAACAGGAGAAACGGGTGATTGGTATCAGATTGAGTACAGGATTGTTAGCTCCGTGCTGAAAGGATATGTCTCCAAGCCATTAATCAAAGTTCCATCTAATCAGGAGATTCAAACAATTGAAAGTGCTAAGACAAGGACAAACGTCAATGTTAGAACCAATCCTGGAACTCAGTATGATACAAAGATCGTGCTCCCGATGAATACAGATATAAAAATTTATTCCGCAATCGGAGACTGGTATTCAATAGAATACAAGAAAGACAGCATGACTTTGGATTCTGGGTATGTAGCAAAATTTACTATTACCCTTCCAACTGTATCAACTTATGTATACACCGTTATTGCTGGCGATTCTCTCTGGAAGATTGCCCAGAAGAATGGTGTAACGATTGACTCCATCGTCAAAGCCAACAACCTCGATCCCAATCAACCTCTTTATATTGGCCAAAAACTGACTATAGTTAAATAATACTTGTGAAAAAAGAGGGCAAACGTGCTCTCCTTTTCGTTCGATGAAATTTTATTTACGCTTCTTTTTATCCAAATTTTAGTCTGCTGGTTATGAAAAAGCAAATTGCCTAAAAGATATAATAAATTTGCCCAGTCTAAAGACTGGGCATAATTTAATATCAATGTTTTAATCTTCCTCAAACCATAATGGTGTCTTATCATCAGGGTCTCCATTGTAATTTATCTTAATTTCCTCGCCTGCCTTAATGTCGGTATAGGCAAAAAATTTGATTGTCCCTTTTTTAAATTTTCTTTTAAAAATGGCATTAGGTGTGCTGGAATGATTGAATAGTGACCCGACTCCTAATGCTAATGCACAGTCATCATAATTTGTTCCCCACCAGAAGACATAGTCTATTAACTTGGTTTTTTTCAAATACTTATACTCATCTTTAGGAAATACAATGACGGGTGACACCTCTAGAAGTTCATCCTTCATAATATCACGAGTCGCGAAAATCCCTCTCCCGTATTGAGATTGCCTTACCTCCAACATAGTTCTGTTTACCTCCATTTTAAACACATCTCAGTTGCAGTTTTTTTATTAAGGTATGAAAAAGGGCGGTGTTTGGTTTGGGTCAATTAGGGAGGTGCAAGTTCATAGAGGAAAAAAACCAAGTTAATGTGAAGAGACTAACTTGCCATCAGTGAACTTATTTTTGTAAGGGGTTTACCAAGATGTTAGTTTTGCAATTGTCCAAAAAAATTATCATAATAATTATTTAATTGACTAATGGTTAATTTTCCTAACAGGAATACAATATAAGTGATATCGGACAATTTAATCAAAAAATAAGCTATTAATCTATTAGTAAGGAGCCTAAATCATGTCTTTGAACGTAACTGAGATTGAAAAGCCCTTATACATAAAAGTACACCCTGATAATAATGTAGCGATTATTGTCAACACTGGGGGATTGCCTGAGGGGGCAATTTTTTCAGATGGACTAAAACTGAATGAGCGAGTACCTCAAGGTCATAAAGTAACACTTACGGATTTAAAGTGTGGGGATGCGATTATTCGTTATGGCCACATCATCGGTTATGTTAAAAATCCTGTGAAAAAGGGAAGCTGGGTCAATGAAACCATGGTTGATTTGCCAAGTGCACCCGAGCTGGACGAACTACTTGCACCTGATCAAGGGATAGAACGATTGTGGCAAAGCTGAAAATATTAAAGGCTGACAGGAAGCATGCTGTCAGCCTCTTTAGATTAGCAAAATAGTTGAATATCTTGTTAACGGTTATAATGATAGTGGAGTTGATTAGGATGAATGCGAAGGAGATATCCACACGGATCGATGTTCTTGATTATTTACGGGGATATGCCCTAATGGGGATTATCCTGGTTAACATCATTCCATTATTGTCGGTTAAGTTACCAATTCCCAGCACCTCTGATGCATCGTACTTGAGGTTTTTATACTTATTTGTGGAAGGTCGCTTTTATACGATCTTTACCTTTTTGTTTGGTGTGGGGTTTTATATATTTATCTCCAGGGCAAATGCGAAGGGGAAAAATGGCTATGTTTTGTTTTTACGGCGAATCCTCGTGTTGTTTATCTTTGGATTAGTTCATGTGCAATTTCATCCAGGGGAAGCATTAACGGTTTATGCTATTTGCGGTCTGATTATTTTACCTTTTTATAAAGCGAACAAGGTTGTAAATCTTGTTTTTGGAATGGTCATGTTGCTCGTCCTAAGTTTGTATGCTCAGAAAATGTTTATGGTGGTTCCTTTGATGTTGTTAGGAATCGCCGCCGGGCAGTACCGGCTATTTGAACGAATATCAGATCAATGGAAAGTGACAGCTGTTTTCACAGGGGGGATGTTTGTTTTAAGTGTGGCAGGTCTTATTTATCAATATCAGCATGCTCCGTTTGCATTTGGATCAGGTGGTGAGTCCATAGAAACGCAGCAATTCTTACGGATTGGAATCACGATTGGTCCAATTGTCTCTGCTTTTTATATCGGGCTGATGATTTTGCTTCTGAATTTTCCTGTTGTCCGGCAGGTTCTGTCACCTTTAAAGAGCTATGGACGGATGGGGCTGACAAATTATCTTTCACAAACAATCTTAATCCTAGTTGCGGGGAAGGTGCTGGATTTATTTGATCATATCACTTATTTACAATCACTTTATTTTTGTTTAGCTATTTATGTCATTCAACTTACGTTCAGTGCGATTTGGCTGCGCCACTTCAGCTTCGGCCCATTGGAATGGGTGTGGCGCACGTTGACCTACTTCGAATTCCCGCCAATGCGAAAAACTAGAGTATAGAGAGCAAACGCCCACCTCTTGATGGGGAATGCTAAAGAAATGTCAGTCCTCCAATGTTTAAAACTGGAGGACTGACTCGATTTTTGTTACAGCTTATGTCTGGAGAAAATGTTATTTTTCAATATCCACATCGTGTTCCTTTGCTAATTTATCCAATTTAGTTTGATAATTACGAATATGTTTTCGCGCGTCAGCCAACATATCATTGGCTTTTTGGATCAAATTGGCATCCTGTTCTTCTAATGCCTGTTTAATTATTGCAAAGGCTTTAAACTGTATATCCGCTCCTTCAATATATATTTCGTGGATTTCTCTTACCTCATCTGTTTCAATCTTTACAGAATCTAGAGCTTTAATAAATTCGTTGTAATTTGGAATAACATCATTATTTAAGACATCGTACATTGTTTGATCATCCTGATAGTTTGTACCCGAGACCCCTTCATAGGCTGAAACGGCAGCCCTCTCTAATTTCCCCGCTTCCTTCATTTCTTTATTTACATAATTAAGTAAATCATCTTGCACAGGATCATTGGAGCATCCAGACAATAAAATCAAAATGGGTAGGAATATAGCCAATATCCATTTTTTCACTACATTCACCTCCTAATGCCCAATTTATGAGGGTTAGGAAGTCCATTATGAGTGTGGAAAATAATATTTTATTAATCATCACGTGGCTTTATATAGTCTTGTTTAGGAAATTCGGCTCTTCAGTAAATGTTTTATTTTGGTAATCTCACTGAAAGAGTTTCTCAATTAGACGTTGACTTCAAAATTCAGAATGTTATAATCAAATTTATAGATTATTGACAATGATTTTCATTATCAATAATAGAACGCTAGAATAATAGAAATGATGGGGTTTGTTATTGACCGTGCGACAGCAGTTGGCGGAGAAATTGGTGCAAAGGAAATTATTGAAAATGAGTTAGTTAAAAAAACTGCTGCCTTTAAGAATGATAAGATTATCTACCTAGATGCAGACACATGGTACCTAAGCGGTGGAGGCTTAAAGTCTGTCAAAGCAATGGCCAAAGAAATAGAGGCAGCATTATAAAACAAGAAACAACCCCACAAACGCTTGGACTTAAGCTCCGAGCGTTTGTTATTATGAACTAAAGCAGCTCAAATTGTCCGTGTAGGACGGACAATCGGGCTAAGTGTCTTTCGGTGGTGCCTGACACCATTTTGTAAAATACTTCTTTTCTTTATCGAAAAACTCTGTAAAATGGAGATTAAGAGTATAATTGATGTGTTTGGAGAGATCTCTATGTCGAAGAGTTTCCCGATTTTTACGAAAGAGGATGAATCTGTGGTTTATAATCCGGATGATTTAATTGACTTATTTCTTGACTGTACCGCAGACGCGATTTGTATGGTCGATATGGAGAATCGGTTTATTCGAGTGAACCATGTGTATACGAAGATATTTGGCTATACAGAGGATGATGTCATCGGAAAAAGAGTTGAAGAATTTTCTAATCCTGACATTGTGCATGATATTATTGAATCAGTCAAAAGTGGTGAAGCATATCCTGATATGGTTACCCAAAGATACCATAAAGACGGAAGCATACTTGATATTGCTGTTTCCTATTCTCCCTTTCGAAATTCATGTGGGGAAATTATTGCTGTTATTGCAATCTTTCGCGATATAACAGAGCATATTAATATTGAAAGAGAATTAAAAAAGACACGTGAACTGTACAAGCTTATAACTGAAAATACATCGGATATGATTAAGGTCTATTCGAGAGATAAAAAGATTGTCTATGCATCTCCTTCTCATGAAAACGGAATTGGATATACTCCTGACCAGTTAATAGGTAAAACCGTATACGATCTTATCATGCCAGAGGAAATAGACCATTTTGACAGAGTTTATCAAAGGTTAATAGAAACAAAGGAACCTCAACTGCTACAAACAAAGTTGCAAACAGGTAATAAGGAAGTAATATACTCGGAGACCACTATTTCTCCAATTTTTAATGAACAAGGAGAAATTGATTCCTATGTGACGGTGGGAAGGGATATTACAGACCGGGTAAAAAATGATGATGCCCTCCGAAATTTAGACCGGCTTTCGATTATTGGCCAATTGGCTGCTGGAGTTGCTCATGAAATACGAAACCCGTTGACTTCGTTGAAAGGGTTTTCAAAGCTTTTGAAAGATACTAGGAACCAAGAAAAACAAAGTGATTATTTATCAATCATCATGAACGAATTAGATCGTATTGATATGATTGTGAATGAATTTATGTCGTTGGCGAAACCTCAAGCCATTCAATTTGATCAAGAAAATCTAAATTCAATCTTAGAAAGCACGGTTAATATACTTCATCCACAAGCTTTATTACATAATGTGCAAATAATCAGCCATTATCAAAAGGATAATATTGATTTGCTTTGTAATCACAATCAGTTGAAACAGGTTTTTGTTAATTTTTTAAAAAATGCAATTGAATCGATGCCGTTTGGTGGAAATGTGAATATTCATGTGCAAAGGATAGAAGGCAAACGAGTGCAGATTAGCTTTTCGGATGAAGGGATGGGCATTGACGGCGAACTTATGCGCTATTTGGGAACTCCCTTCTACACAACCAAGGATAAAGGAATCGGACTTGGCCTAACCGTCAGCAACAAAATCATCCAGGAACATAATGGTACTATGAAAATCGACAGTCAACCTGGGAAAGGCACCACTGTAAAAGTTGAACTGGAATGCTTTTAATAAGGATGTAAAAAAAGGGTGTCAGGCATCATTAAGGGACAATTGTCCCACGTGGTGCCTGACACCCTTATTTGGTGTAACGATTTGCATAGCTAGAAGCAACAAAGGCATTTGGTTTGATTTTCGGTTCAACCCCCATTGATTCGATTCTCGTTACCATTTCTTTTACAAACTCACTCGTCTTGTTTCGTTTACCAGCACCGATATCAATGTGTCCTTCCATTGTGAAGGTTGCTCCTTTATATATATAGGGGAGGACAAGATTGATCAACTCATTTTTCCTTTCTTCGTTGAACATCGATACAATTTCCTCAGTTAACGACAATTCAAGGGAAATCCGTTCATGTAAGTGAGTCATTTTTCTTGGAATAATGACTTTCCTTATGCACGCCCATACTCCTTTTCCTTTATTTTGAATCACAATTCCTGTGATAAAAACAGTTGTGGATCTATGGACTTGAGAATCTGTGCCAACCATTAGTCGGTAGTTCCCACTTGGGTCTAACTTCATGAATGTTACAATCCGTTCAAAGACTTGTTCGAACGACAGCCCATTCTCCTGAAGATTTTGAAACAAATCGTGATAAGCCCCGTTTTTTTTCATCTTGAAGCACCACATCTTTCCTTTCCAACTAAAAAAATTTAGTCTCGACTCTTACTCCTATCTTATGGAAAGTGATTTATTGTCGTGCAGCCATTGAAAGTATTTGATCTTTATTGAAATGTATGTAGATAGGTGAGCAAAAATGCATGGGTGTGACACCTTAGGGTGTCAGGCACCGTCCGTGGACAAACGCTTCATTTGTCCGTACTAGGAGGACAGCGCGAAGGCTGCTCGGTATTGATTCGGTTTTGAATTATGCCCAATTAACAACGGAAAATGATCTGCTAACCTAATATAGAAATTAATAGCGTTGGAACAACCTTTTTTCTAAAAACAATTATTTGCCTAACAATATTTGTGCCAGTCCATCATTAGATAAAGAAACGGGATTTTATCTAGATAGGGATGGATGGAAATGGCAAAGAGAAACCGAGGGAAAACAATCAGCTACCTGCCTTCAAATGGCCGGGGAACCTGCCCGCTGTGTGAAAGGACAAGAATCAAGCTACTATATCCGCATACAACAGAAACAAACCAAACCATCAAAGTTTGCAAAAATTGCCGGGATAAATAAACAATGGTGTCAGGCACCGCTCGTGGACATTTGTCCTTTTGCAGTGCCTGACACCTTTTTCTTTTTTTGGTGATATCGGGCAAAGGGGGTCATACACTCATTTTTTAAAAGGATATTAACACTAATTGTCGAATAAACTTAACTGTAGTGCAATTAGCCTAAAGTGGTTGTGAGCGTGTAGTCCCAAATAAATAGATGTTAAAGGGGTGGGATAGATGGTGAAACGGATTGTAAAACAGCATGAATTAAATTTTTTGAAGCGGGAGCTAAGGTTCTTAGAAGATTCAGAGATTCTGCCTGCAGGAAAGGCCAATGAAATAGATGAGATTTACGAGGTACAGAGACTTTCTTTCACAAAAACACTTTTGTATGTGGGTTCTATTTTGATTGGCGCGGGGGTACTCAGTTTTATCGCGAGTAATTGGGATGAGATTGGAAAAACAGCGAAGCTCCTATTAATCATCGCGTTGTTCGTTTCCAGTAATCTGGCAGGATTTAAAATGGAAAGGAACTATCCAAAGACATCTAAAAGCCTTTATTATGTAGGTGTTCTTGTGTTCGGGGCGGGGATTTTTCTTGTGGAGCAAATGTTTCATCTCGGAACAAATTCACAAAATGCTTTTTTATGGTGGTCGCTTGGCATTTTGCCATTAGCATGGGTATTACGGGATAAATGGATCCTACTAGCATCTTCCCTTTTTGTCCTCAAATACATGCTGGATGGACAATATCTCGAAGGGGTAAATATCCCGTATTGGACACTGCTTTGGATTGCCGCCATTTATTTACTTAATGAAAAAATAGGTTTCTCAAAAGTGACGGGCTTTATCGCTGGCATATTGTCGCTAGCATTTATCGGGACGGTCATTAGCTTTTTTGTCAACCGCTATGACTATACTGATTTTCCTTACGTGTATGGATTAATCTATTTGGTCATAGGCGTAGCTCTAGTCCTCTCAAGAGGGAAAATTAGAGACATTTACGTTGTCTTGGGATACATCGTTCATGGTGCCGCAGCGCTATTGTTATCTTTTGAAGATACCTGGCCAATGGATTGGATGTATATTCCTTTTTCGGTCATCTATGTGCTCTATGTATTGTACTTAATTAAAAAAGGAAGTTTGCTCAGTATCATTATTTTATGCGTGATGATCTTCCGTTTTTACTTGGATTTATCCTTTGAATTCTTGCCAAAATCGTTCGTATTTATTATTGGAGGATTCCTGCTCCTAGGTTTCGGTTTTTATTTTGAAAAACAAAGGAAAAAAGGGGTGAGTGTGCATGAATAAGCGAGCAAAGCAGTTAGTTTTGGCTTGTTCGGTGCCGGTGCTTATTCTGTTAGGCATGTGCTTCGCGCCCCTCTATACCATGTTAACGGGGGAGGAAATGATTCTCCAAACGAAACCGGTGGACCCATCCGACCCTTTTAGAGGCGATTATGTGACCCTTCAATATGAAGCTGAAGAGGTCCCAATATCATTGTTGGAAAAAGCAGTGGTCACAAGATTGCAGAACAAGGGGGGACAGTTCGACGTATACGTCCTGATGGCGAAAAAGAACGGAGTCCACACCCCCATTAAAGTCAGCCTTGAAAAACCCGATAACGGATTATTCCTAAAAGGAACAATAAACTATATTGATAAAGACAACCAGGGACAAGAAATTGCCATCATTGAGTACAATCTGGATAAATACTTCATAGAGGACAACACCGGGGCAGAATGGGAAAAAGCCTCTGCTAAAGGAGAAATACTAGCCAAACTAAAAGTAGACAACGGCTATGCCGTCCTGACCGATATCACAACCAAGTAAAAGTTGGTGTTAGAAAATTAGTGTTAAAAAGTTGGTGTCAGGCACCACATGTGGACGAAACTGTCTTTTGTCCATGTGGAGAGGACATTGGTCATTCTTGGTGCCTGACACCTTCTTGCATTCCTAATGTTAACTCAAATTAAAATTAGGTTGACAATACAGTGGTTAACCATATATTTTAATATTATAACAATAAATATTGGGGTGGGAGAATGAAGACAAAATTAAGAGCGTTGGATATAACACTAGTGGGGATGTTTGTGGCGTTGATGGCGATTGGGGCAAACATAACCTCCTTTGTACCTTTTATGGTGGTGGGAGGAGTTCCAATTACACTCCAAACCTTCTTTGCTATCTTGGCAGGGGCTATATTAGGGAGCAGGTTAGGATCGATAGCGATGACGGTTTATATGCTAGTTGGCTTTGTGGGCGTTCCTGTTTTTGCTAAATTTGGGGCAGGCCCATCCACAATTTTTAGTCCAACCTTTGGCTTTATTCTATCGTATATTTTTACAGCGTTTATCATTGGAAAAATCGTTGAGAAAAAGAAAACTGTCGCAGCCTTTATCATCGCCTCCTTAATCGGAATGGTTGTAAACTACTTCTTTGGTACAAATTGGATGTACTTTGCTTATAAGCTTTGGGCAGCAGCACCAGAAGGATTCACCTATAAAATGGCCTGGTTATGGATGGTTGTTCCACTTCCAAAAGACATTATTTTAGCCGTCCTTGCCGGAATCATGGCCCACCGACTAGAAAAAACCGTCCTATCAAAAGGGCAATTTAAACATTTAAAACGTGTTTCCTAAGGCTATCAAGTTATAAACAAACTAAGGGTGTCAGGCACCGCTCATGGACATTTGTCTTTTAGCGGTGCCTGACACCTTTTTTTGTGACACCTTTTTTCGAAGAAATTGCTTGATACGAAACTTTTAGATTATTCGGATGTTATACATATAATTTAAAAGGGCATTTTGATATAATTCAGGAATAATAGATTTATATATTGATAGAAGTTATTACAGAATGGGTGATTACAATCATCAGGTCACGATTGAGAAGCTTAAATACCCTGCGTAATCAGATTCTAGCTGTTTTTTTGTTTGTTATGATGATTGTTCTTGCGATTGTTTCCATTATGGTATACAACCAGGTTGGAACTTTAATGAAGGACAATGCAGAGGAACAAATTCAGCAAACAGCAGTTGAAGCAAATGGAAGAATGGAAACATTATATAGACAAGTGGACACACTGTCGAACCAATTGGCGACGAATGGTACCGTCCAGCAGCTACTGTTAGGGATCGTTGACGGGGATATCATGGATTTTGCCAAGCAGCAATCGTTAATCAAAGTCATCAATAATTTCTACGCCTACTCGGATGGGATTTCCAACTTTGAACTATTTACATCTAAGGGGAAAAGAATTTATCCCTTTGATAATAAGCACTTATCTAACCGCATTCAACCGAGATGGATAGAGGTAGCGGATAAAGAAAAAGGACGATTAGTATGGGTTGGAAAAGACCCGGCCAATACCAATTATTCTTATGCCATTAGAAGAGTGAGTTTAATAGACCGTTGGTTTTCAAACGGGGGATATTTGGTTGTTCGGATCACTAACAGCTATTTTCAAGTAAAAGAGAACATAGAGGAACATGGAGAAGAGGGGTATATGATGCTCCTTGATCGAGACTTAGCTCCAATTACTGATAATTATGGAATTGATATTCAGAATATGCTTCTAGAAGGACAAAAAGCCGTTACCATTAATAAAAAAGAGTTCATGATAGTAAAGGAATCATCTAAACTGACGGGCTGGACATTGGTTATCCTAAAGCCGACGAGTTTCCTTTCAGAACGTGTTTCAGCGGTACGTTCCCTTATTTTACTATCAGGTGTAATCGGATATATCATTTTCTTTGTCTCTTCTATTTTTTTGGCGACGATGATCACGAGGCCAATTAAGCGACTAACCAATACAATGAAGAAAGCTAAAATGGATGAATTAAAGATAAATCCTGGAAGTTCCGCATCGTTGGAAATTATTGAACTTAATAATACGTACAACCAAATGGTCGAAAACACGAATCACCTAATACAAGAGGTGTATGAAAAGGAACTGTTGCGGAGTAGGACTGAATTGAAAGCGCTTCAATCCCAAATCGATCCCCATTTTCTTTACAATACATTAAATGCCCTTTACTGGTCATTAGAAGAAAAGGGAGAAGAGGATTTGGCTGGGACAGTCATTGCGATGTCAGAGCTTTTCCGCTATACAATTGGAAACAAAAATAGTGGCGAATGGGTAACCATTCACGATGAACTTGAACATATTGAACGCTATTTACAGCTGATGAAAATGAGGCTGGGTGACCGATTGATATGGTCAATATCGGTGCGGCCAGAATACATAGATATAAAAATACCAAAGCTTATCATTCAGCCTTTAGTTGAAAATGCAATAATCCATGGAATTGAGAAAAAGAGAAAGCAAGGTGCCATCTTTATTCATGTTGAAAAAGTGGACGACTCCTCAAATATCACGATAACCGTAAAAGACAATGGCTCAGGAATGGAGGCGGAAATGCTTTCACAAATTAATCACGCGATAGAAATGGATGGTGAGTCCTCCATTAAAGGAATGGGGATGGCTCTTACCAATGTGAATAAAAGAATTCGACTTTATTATGTTCAATACAATTTGAAGCATCTATACCTAGATAGTGAACAAGGCGAGGGAACAAAGGTTACATTTGAAATTCCAGAGCTGAGGAGGTAAATAACAGATGTCTACCAAGACTATTTTAATCGTCGATGATGAGCAAACAACAAGACAAGGCTTGAAAAAAACACTGGAAATATGGTCCGGGGGAAAATATGAAATAATAAGTGCCACTGATGGACCTGAGGCATATGAGCTATTTGGCAAACATAAAATTCATCTTCTAATCACAGATGTTTGCATGCCTGAGATGGATGGTTTGAAACTGTTGAAAAACATTAAGGATAGAGGATATAAGCCCGTGGTGATGATTATTTCTGGGCATCCTGATTTTGAATATGCTCAGGAAGCAATTCGTCTGGGAGTAATTAATTATCTCCTGAAGCCGTTAAGTAAACAAAAGCTAATTGAAGCAGTTGAGCAGGCATTGGAAACAGAAGCTAATATAGAAAGGGCAGACCATCTAGAAAAAGTTGCCGATCAAAAGCTACTGAATGTGGATGCCCGGAAAGACCTCTCGAATTCGCTAATAAAAGATGCAATGACATACATAAATAAAAATTTAAATAGGCAGGTCAGCTTAAAGGAAGTGGCTGATACTGTCCATTTAAATGCCAGTTATTTCAGTGTTTTGTTTAAAGAACAAACCCGTTTGACATTTAGTGAATACTTGACGAGAAAAAGGCTGCAAATGGCCAAAAACCTGTTATTGACCACGGATGCACATGTCGAAGATATAGCCCAGCAGGCAGGCTATCAGACAGCTAAGTATTTCATTAAAATCTTTAAGGATTTTGAGGGAATTACACCAAGCAAATACAGAAAAGTGGCTGTCCTTGACGAAGCACCTATCCAAAAATAGTGGAATTTCCCCCAATCGCGGTTACCTTACCGTGATTTTTTATTAGTGCTAAAATTCAGTATGTAAGCGAAAACAATTTACTGGGGGTTTTGAAATGTTTAAGAAAGCGTATACATCGTTACTAGTACTTGCACTTCTTCTTACAGCTGGTCTTGCTGGCTGCAGTGGTTCTGACAAGGCTAGCAATGAGGGCAGTTCCAAGAAAACGATTAAATTCATGCACCTTTGGCCTGCCGGAAGCTCCAAACAACAAAACTTGATCGTGTCAGATATTATCAAGCAATACGAGGCAAATCATAAGGATGTAAAAATTGAGGTTGAAGTACTTGAAAATGAACAATACAAGAACAAAATGAAAGTTCTTTCCTCATCTAACGAGCTTCCAGATGTAGGTTTTACATGGGCAGCTGGATATATGACTCCTTTCGTTAAAGGAAAGCTTTTTTCACCACTTGATGATGTATTATCTGGCGGTTTGAAAGATTCTTTCGTTAGTGGAACAACAGAAGCATATGCGTTAGACGGCAAAACTTATGGTCTTCCACTAGAATTAAACATCGCTCCTATTTATTACAATAAAGAAATCTTCAAAAAATTTAATCTCGAAGTACCTCAAACTTACAGTGAATTCACAAATGTTGTGAAAACAATTGCTAGTAAAGGTGTAGCACCAATTGCACTTGGAAATAAAGATCGTTGGACTGGATCTCTATGGTATATGTACCTTGCAGACCGTTTAGGTGGTTCTGAGGTTTTAAACAAAGCAATCGATCGTACTGGTTCATTTGAAGATCCTGCCTTAGTAGCAGCTGCAGATGAAATTCAAAAACTTGTAAAAGAAAATGCATTCAATAAAGGATTTAATGGTTTGTCTAATGATGAAGGGAAATCAGAATTCTTAAATGGAAAAGCTGCTATGTACCTGATGGGGACATGGGAACTTCCGAACTTCACGACAAATGAAGAAATTCCACAAGCATTCCGTGACAATGTTGGATTCTTTAAATTCCCAACAGTTGAAGGCGGTAAAGGGAACATCGACAGCTGGGTTGGCGGTCCTGGGGTCGGCTTGTTTGTATCTGAAAACTCAAAGGTTAAGCCTGAAGCAAAAGAATTTGTTAAATTCTTTGTTGAAAAATGGGGAGAGCAATCTGTTGAAAAAGCAGGTGTAATTCCAGCTACTAAAGTTGATACTGCCAAAGTTAAATTACCACAACTTTATATTGATGTATTAAACGAATTGAATAAAGCTAGTAATCTAACATTATTCGCAGATGTTCAAATGAGTGCATCTGTTGCTGAAACACATTTGAATCTAATTCAATCACTGTTCGGTAACGAAGTGAATCCAAAAGATTTTGCTAAACAACACGAAGATGCGTTAAAGGCTGACGAAGGCAAATAATCGCAACTTAGAAATAAGGGGCATATATCTTTACTTTTGGTATGTGCCCCTTCATTTTTATCCTGTTTGCAAAGGAGTTGAACCGTAATGAATAGAGTTATGTCCAATAAAAAGATAGTTGCTCTGTATATCGCACCAGCGCTTTTTCTTATCCTTGCCTTGATTTATGTACCAATTGTCCAAACCGGATATTTCGGCTTAATGAAATGGAATGGAATCGGAGAGATGGAATTCATTGGCTTAAAAAATTATGCCCATCTGATACAGGATTCCTTGTTTTGGAAGAGTGCCTACCACTCCTTAATACTGGCAGTTTTTTCAACACTTAGCTTGATTGGTTATTTATTCATCTCGATGATATTGGCAGGCAAAATAAAAGGAGCAGATTTGCTTAGAAAAATCTATCTGATTCCCATGCTGCTTGCATCTGTTGCCATTGCGCAACTCTGGTTGAAAATTTACCACCCTACAAATGGAATTCTAAATAGTGTTCTGGTTTCACTTGGAGTTGAAAATCCACCCGCATGGCTAGCGGAACCAGGTATCGCGCTATACGCAATTATCGTCCCGATTATCTGGCAATATGCAGGCTTTTATATTTTGATCTATTATGCAGCATTGAAAAACATCCCGGATTCCCTGGAAGAAGCAGCGAGAATTGATGGCGCTACGCCACTTCAAATTGCATTAAAAATAAAAATTCCATTAATCATGAATGTAATCAAGGTAACGATTGTTCTTGCAGTTGTCGGATCATTGAAATATTTCGACTTGATTTATGTCATGACTGATGGAGGTCCAAACAATTCCAGTGAGGTTATGGCCTCATATATGTACCATAAAGCATTTAAGGGCTTTGACTTTGGGTACGGAAGTGCTATTGGTTTCTTCTTATTAATCATCTGTTTAGTTGTAACGTATATCATAAGGAAACTTACCACACAGAATGACGATATTTATTAAAAGAGGGGGGATTTAGGTGAATACGGTGAAAACGACTGGATCTCCGGTAATCATAAATAAGGAAAAATCGAATCTAGCGAAGATCCCATTCCTTAATCGCGCAGCCTATGGAATTATGTACCTATTCCTTATTATCGTAGCAATTTTTCAAATCTTTCCGATCATCTGGTTATTTCTTTTCTCATTGAAAAATAACCAAGAAGTTTTTAATATGTCTCCCTTTTCCTTGCCAGCACAGCCAAAGTGGGAGAATTACCAAAAGGTTTGGACAGAGGGGAACATTAGCCAATACTTTTTCAACAGTATCACCTATACGGTAGTAGCGGTTGTATTGACTGTTATTTTAGCAAGTATGGTAACATTCGCCCTTACGAGAATGAACTGGAAGGGCAGTAAATTGGTGTTGGGCTTATTCATGGTTGGACTAATGATTCCGGTCCATTCCACACTGATTCCTTTATTCAATACTTTTACAAAAATAAACCTGATTGATAATCCGCTTTCCGTCATCTTCACCTATACTGCCTTTAATCTGCCGATCACAATTATGATATTGCTTGGATTTTATGAGGCACTGCCAAGAGAGGTAGAAGAGGCTGCTGTTATGGACGGAGCTTCGATTAATCATATATTTTTCCGGATTACCCTGCCAATGACTGCACCAGTTATTGCAACGGCGGCAATTATTAACATGATTTACAACTGGAATGAATTTGTTTTCGTCAACACATTTATTAGTTCAGACAGCTTTAAAACGCTGACAGTTGGAATTCAGAACTTTATCGGTCAATATACAACGGACTGGGGTGCAATTGGTGCAACACTTGTTATTAGTATCCTGCCAATTCTGATTGCATTCTTAATCTTGAGCAACCGAATTGTCGAAGGAATTGCTTCGGGTTCAGTTAAAGGGTGATTTATTAAAATCTAGCAACCTATGAAAATAGGATAGAAGGTATTGAGGGAAACTTGGGATTAGAGGTGAAAAACCGTGCAATATGGAAAAACGATGGGGAAACTGTTCACTTTTTGTGAGTGGATCATGAGGCTTGCATACGTGAATCTATTATGGTTTTTCTTTTCCCTGGCAGGATTGGTTCTCCTAGGAATCATGCCGGCAACGGTGGCTCTTTTTACGATCGTCCGAAAATGGCAGTTGAAAGAAACCGACCTCCCCATTTGGAAAACGTTTCTTTCCGTGTACAGACAAGAATTCAAAAAATCAAATGGATTGGGTATATGTATCGGATTGAGTGGGGCATTTATCATTTTTGACTTTCTTTACTTGAGAACAGTAGGAGGAGCGCTCCAATTTACCTTGTTCATCCCATTACTGATGATCACAGGATTTTATGTACTAACCCTTGTTTATATTTTTCCAGTCTATGTCCATTTTGAATTAAAAACTTTGGATTATATAAAAAATGCCTTTTTCTTAAGCGTACTTAATTTCCACATGACCATATTGATGCTGGCAGCTTCAGCAGCAATCATTTTCTTAAATTTGTACCAAACAAGCTTCATCCCATTTTTTAGTGCTGCAACGATTGCTTGGATACTGATGTTTGGAGGGAATTATAGCTTTAACCGGGTGGGGGCTAGACACTAGATTTGCAGCAGCTCTTCCAACCTAAAGAAAAATGGCGCATTCCTCATGTCATTAAGAAACAGGTGCAAAAATGAGCATGAATATTAGTTGATGAAAAGGAGTGTTAAAAATGGCTACAATTCAAAATCCAATTTTAACGGGTTTCAATCCAGATCCGTGTATTTGCCGGGTTGAAGAAGATTATTATATTGCGGTATCGACATTTGAATGGTTTCCAGGGGTAGGGATTCACCATTCCAAGGATCTAAAAAACTGGCGTTTAGCAGCGAGGCCTCTAAACCGGCTAAGCCAGTTGAATATGATGGGGAATCCGGATTCGGGAGGAATATGGGCACCGGCACTAACCTACCGTGATGGTCAGTTCTGGCTGATTTATACGGATGTAAAGGTGGTTGAAGGTCAATGGAAGGATTGCCATAATTACCTTGCTACCTGTGAAACGATTGATGGCGAGTGGTCAGACCCAATTTATTTGAATAGCTCAGGCTTTGATCCCTCATTATTCCATGATGAAGATGGTAAAAAATATTTGGTCAACATGAATTGGGATCATCGTATGGGTCATCACAATTTTTTCGGGATTTCACTTCAGGAATACAGTCCGATAGAACAAAAGCTAGTTGGTAAGGCTGAGATTATTTTTAAAGGAACAGATATTAAACTAACGGAGGCGCCGCATTTATATAAAATTGGCGACTATTATTATCTATTAACAGCTGAAGGAGGCACGAAATTTGATCACCAAGCAACCATTGCGCGCTCTAAACAACTGAGGGGTCCATACGAAGTGCATCCGGAGAACCCGCTGATCACGTCGTTCCATGCCCCGAGGATTCCTCTTCAAAAAGCAGGTCATGCTTCGATTGTACATACCCATACAGGTGAGTGGTTCCTTGTTCATTTAACTGGGAGACCATTGTCCAGAGAAGGACAGCCTTTGTTAGATCCTCGGGGCTACTGTCCACTTGGAAGGGAAACTGCGATCCAAAGACTAGAGTGGAAAAATGATTGGCCATACGTTGTCGGAGGAAACCAGCCATCTGTTGAGATAGAAGGGCCAAGGGTGGACGAAGTGAAGTGGGACAGGGACTTCCCTGAGAAAGACGAATTTGATACAGAAATGTTGAACCCTCATTTTCAGAGCTTACGGATCCCATTAGGGGAGAAAATCGTTTCATTAAAAGATAACCCTGGCCACTTGCGCCTGTACGGGAAAGAATCGTTAACTTCTAAATTCACACAAGCATTTGTGGCAAGACGTTGGCAGCATTTTACCTTTAGCGCGGAGACAAAGGTTGCCTTTACCCCGAATACTTTCCAGCAATCTGCTGGCCTGGTGAATTACTATAATACTCAGAACTGGACATCATGCCAGGTCACCTGGAACGAGGACAAAGGGAGAATCCTTGAACTCATGACCTGTGACAATTTTACCTTTGACCAACCGCTTCAAGGTCAAGAAATTGTCATTCCAGAGGATGTTGAATATGTGTATCTTCGTGTGGATGTGAAGACGGATGTATACCAATACTCCTTCTCCTTTGATGGTGAGAACTGGTCAGTGATTCCAGTAACATTCCACTCCTACAAGTTGTCGGACGATTATATTCAAGGCGGCGGCTTCTTCACCGGCGCATTTGTAGGCATGCAATGCCAAGACACATCAGGCCAAAACCTGCATGCAGATTTTGACTACTTTAGTTACAAAAACAACAATTAATACTATTTTACATTTAAGTTTGCTGTTGATATCAAAAAAGGTGTCAGGCACCGCTCGTGGACATTTGTCCACGAATGGTGCCTGACACCCAGTGCGTTCACACTGGTGAAGAGCTATTTTGATTTTTACAGTTGGCAAAAAACTAATCAAACGATTGATTAAATCGTGTTCAGGCCATGATACATCTGGCTTTTTAAGAAAGGTGAAAAAACTAATCAAACGTTTGATTAAAACCTAGTAGAAGTAATAAACTTAATAACACACCAGCTTAGTTGGTCTTCTATAATGAAAAAGAATTAATCAACGTTAATGACCTTCAAAAGGACATATCCTGCTGTATCATAAGCTATATTGATGAAAAGGCGTCATCCAAAATAGGATGACGCCTTTCGAAATTTTAACCATTATTTTTTAAGGGATTTTACAACTTCGTCAATTGTTTTTTCACTAGCGATTAAACCATTGATTGTCCAGTTACTTGGATCGTTCATTTCGTAAACATGTCCATTTTTTACCGCATCGAGACCATTCCAGATGGAACTCTTCGCTAATAAGTCTAGGCCAGGTTCTCCTTTTTTGCTGACAAGGAAGATATGATCTGCTTTGATTTCTGGCAATTTCTCAAGAGCATCAAAATCCAAACATTCTTGTTCCTCAACATAAACTGTGTCCCTCAATCCTCTATTCATATCCATATGAAAATATAATTCTATTCAAAATACTATCAGAAAACAGTGTCAGGCACCACTCGTGGACAAATGTCCACAAGTGGTGCCTGACACCGTCCTTTTTAGTTCGAATCCCCCAATAATCTATTTCAGACTCCTGCTATAAAGACGGAACCTATTTGAATCGAAGTTTGGTGGAAATTTGCTTTCCGTACACGATGACTCTCTCGATTAGGAAGTTTTTTCGTTCTTCCGTTATGTTGAAATTGACATAACCAATACTAATAGCGCCAATTAGTTCATTTATTTGGTTAAAAATAGGGGCAGCTACTGATGATGTGCCTTTCGTTCTATCCCCATGACTCTCCCCATAGCCCTCTTTCACTATTTGATTTAATACAGTTAAAAAAGTATCTCTATCTTCTTCAGTTACTAGTTCATTTACGATTTTTTGCCTTTCAATTGAGGGCATATGGGCTAACATGACTTTATTTGCTGCTCCAATGTTAAGTGGAATACGTAATCCTAGTTGATCATATATACGGATCGGATTTTGCTGGCAGTCAATTCTCTCAACGATTAATGATTCTAGCCCCATTGGTTTACTGAAATAAATACTCTCTTCTACCTCAAGCATTAATTTTTCCATCTCGGGGCGAATTAACCCTACAAAATCAAAGGTATCATACATCTGTAAGCCGTATTCTAACCAGGTGTTCCCCATTGAATAATGTTTTAAATTTGGATCCTGTTGTATCAGTCCATGCTGCTTCATTGATTGTAAAAGACGATGCATCGTACTTACAGGTAAGTCACACTCCTTAGATAAATCAGTAATTGAAAACCATTTCTTTGTTTCATTTCCAACAAGGACTTTGATCACCTGCATGGCTCGATCGATCGTTTGCATATCTTCATCTCCTATTTAAATTAGGTATCAGTAAAAATATTAATAACTATTAATCAGTAAATTCAAAATATATTGACATGAAATTATTACTACTATAATATCATATTATAAGTTTTCCTGTCAGGGGAAATGAATTCCACTATACGGAAAAGTGAAGGGGGAAATGCTTTGGCATCATCTATGTATAAAAAACTTAACACCGTTATTGTTAAACACCCAAATGAAGCCTTTATTAATCAAGAACATTTAAAAAAGGAATGGGAAAAATTCAACTATATTCATGAACCTGATTTTTCAAAAGCACAGCATGAATTTGAACAGTTTCTTTCTATTATTAAACAGCATGTGGACCATATTGAATTTTTACCCGCGTCAGAACGTGTAGGATTAGATTCTCTCTATGTCCATGATCCCGTTAAATTTACGAAAAAGGGTGCAATTATTTTAAAATCAGGTAAAAAATTACGACAGCCGGAAGCCGAGGTGTATAAACAATTTTTAATAGAAAAGGACATTCCTATATTAGGTGAACTTACTGGTGAAGCAGTAGCTGACGGGGGAGATCTTGTTTGGCTGGATGATCGCACACTGTTAATTGGCCGTGGCTATCGAACGAATGATGAAGCGATCCGCCAAATCAAGGAAATTACTAAAGGTTTAGTGGACGAATGTATCGTTGTTCAGCTTCCTCATGACCAAGGTGAGGACGAATGTCTACATCTTATGTCTCTTATTAGTATCGTAGATGATAACCTGGCTGTTGTTTATTCGAGATTAATGCCAGTCTTCTTAAGACAAATGCTAATCAAGCGTGGCTTTGAACTAATTGAAGTTCCCGACGAAGAATATCATCGACTAGGCTGTAATGTCCTTGCCTTAGCACCGCGAATTTGTATGATAGTTTCTGGAAGCCCTTACACTAAGCGAAAATTAATGGAAGCGGGGGCAACCGTCTATGAATATGAAGGAAATGAAATCTCTTATTTAGGTACAGGTGGTCCGACCTGTCTCACTTGTCCTGTTATCCGTACATAATTGAAGGAGGAAAATATATGTTTAAAACTACAATTGTCAAAACACCTGGAGAAAGCTTCATCCATGGCTTAACGACTTCTGATCTAGGGAGTCCTATTTTAGAAAAGGCGCTCGAGCAGCATAAAGCTTATATTGATGCACTAAAAACCTGTGGGGTAGAAGTAACCGTCCTGCCTAATCATGAGGATTTCCCAGACTCTACCTTTGTAGAAGACACGGCAGTGCTGACACCTGAGTTTGCGGTTATTTCAAACCCAGGGGCTCCTTCACGTAACGGGGAAATTTTTGAGATGGAGCCGATAATAAAATCCCATTATGAAAACATCTATTATATCAAGTCACCAGGAACCCTTGACGGCGGCGATATTTTACAAATTGATAATCATTTTTATTTAGGACTTTCTGAAAGGACAAATTTGGAAGGAGCTGAACAATTAAAGCAAATTCTTGAATTGGAACATTACCAGGCGACTATTGTTCAACTAGAAAAGTTTTTCCACCTTAAAACAGGTATTTCTTATCTTGGAAATCGTACAATTGTTGTCGCAGGTGAATTTATTGATCATCCAGATTTTAATTCCTATACAAAAATTATCGTTCCACCGGAAGAGGAATATGCAGCGAATTGTATTCGTGTGAATGACTATGTCATCATTCCAGCAGGTTTTCCTCAAACGAAGCAAAAAATGAACGAGGCTGGTTTTCGGACGATTGAGCTCGACATGTCTGAATTTCGTAAATTAGATGGCGGCTTAAGTTGTTTATCACTACGTTTTTAAGGAACATTGGAGACTGCTAATAGAAAAGGGGTGTGTGGGAGATGGTTGAACAAGAGGGTCAGCAGAATCAATTAAATCGATCAATGAAACGTCGTCATTTGTTTATGCTTTCGTTAGGTGGAGTCATAGGAACAGGGTTGTTTTTAAATGCTGGCTATACCATTAATCAGGCCGGAGCTGGTGGTGCATTATTAGGTTATTTATTTGGCGGGATCATTTTATACTTGGTCATGGTGTGCCTAGGGGAACTGGCTGTCCACATGCCTGTAACAGGCTCATTTCAAACATATGCAAGTAAATTTATTAGTCCTTCCGCTGGATTTTCGTTAGGCTGGATGTATTTCGTTGGTTCAGCCACAACGGCTGGGGTTGAATTTACCGCGGCAGGAATCCTAATGAAACGGTGGTTTCCTGATGTTTCAGTCTGGATATGGTGTGCTGTTTTCATCGCCCTGTTATTTGTCCTCAATGCTCTTACAACCAGAGGATTCGCAGAGGCAGAATATTGGTTTGCAGGTATTAAAGTGGTTGCTGTTATTTTCTTTATTATTATTGGTTTCGCTGCTATTTTTGGAATCATTCCATTGGCCGACCGTCCCGCACCATTTTTAGAAAACTTAGCACCATCAGGATTGTTCCCTGCAGGTTTTGTCATCCTTTTTGTTACGATGATGAATGTTATCTTTTCCTATCAAGGATCTGAATTGATTGGAATTGCTGCTGGGGAAAGCGAGGAGCCGGAAAAGAATATTCCCCGAGCCATTCGAAACGTCCTTTTTAGAATTATCGTCTTTTATCTAGCTTCTATTGTTATATTATCCGCCATTTTCCCATCTAAGGAACTGGGATTATTGGAAAGCCCATTCGTAACCCTTATGGATATGGCAGGTATTCCTTTCGCACCAGATATTATGAACTTTGTTATACTGACAGCAATATTATCGGTTGGAAACTCATGTATTTACGCGTCGACCCGTTTACTATGGGCGATGGCGCAAGATGGAATGGCTCCAAAACGGTTTGGAAAGCTATCAAAACGCAAGGTTCCATTTGCTGCTCTAGTATTTACGATGGTTTTTTCTCTATTATCCTTGCTAACTAGCTTCATTGCAGCCGACACAGTGTTTGTATTGTTAATGTCGATTGCCGGCATTTCTGTTACGATTTCGTGGATCGGCATTGCCCTTTCACAGTTGTTGTTTCGGAGGAAATACCTGCAAGATGGCGGAAAATTAGAGGAGTTACAATATAAAGTCCCATTTTATCCATTAATACCAATCATTTGTATCGTATTCTGCGTTTCAATCTTAATATTCTTGGCCTTTGATCCGACCCAATTAGTCGGTTTACTAGTGGGTTTAGGATTTTTAGCCGTATGCTATATTTCCTATTATTTTAAGAATAAAAAGGACAAATTGAGTGCAAATAATGATGTGGACTATCGATAGGTTGTCACGCTAGGGTGTCAGGCACCACTCGTGGACAGTTGGCTGTATTTGTCCATCTTAGGTGGACAGTTGTGATTCACCATTTTGTAATTAATTAAAGGAGTAATCGGGTAATGAATCAGCTAAATTGGGGGACACCAGAGGCACTTCGTGAGCTTTTGTGCGAAGTGGTGAGCTGGAGAAGCATGACATTAACAGAGGGTGAACGTAATTTCCCTTCAAAGGTAGAAGCAAAATTACGAGGGTTGGGCTATTTTCAGGAAAATCCTACTCATTTGCTTCTTCACGATGCCGATCAGGGCAGGCGGTTTTTAACTGCTTTATATAAACATCCAAATGCAAAAGAAACCATCGTTCTCATTAGTCATTTTGATACAGTGAATACGGAGGAATATGGAGATCTAGAGGATTTTGCTTATCAGCCAGAAGAGCTAACCAACTTGCTCCATGAAAGATTGGATGGGTTACCGGAAGATGTGGTGCAGGATCTGAAATCTGGAGAATATTTATTCGGCAGAGGCACGATGGATATGAAAATGGGACTTGTGATGCATATGGGATTAATCGAAAAAGCAACTGTCGAACAATGGCCGATTAATCTTCTCTTGTTAACCGTGCCAGATGAGGAAGTAAATTCGGCGGGTATGTGTGCAGCTGTACCGAAATTATTAGAACTAAAGGAAAAGCATGATCTCACCTATAAGCTTTTCTTGAACGGAGAACCCGTATTTTCACAAGAACCAGGTGACGAAAATTATTATGTGTATTCAGGTTCCATCGGTAAAATTATGCCATCGGCACTTTTTTACGGGAAAGAGACACATGTTGGTGAACCTCTCAGTGGAATCACAGCACCATATATTGCATCGTTTTTGACGCAGAAGATGGAATGGAATTTGAGCCTCCAAGAAACGGTGAGGGGTGAAACAACCCCTCTTCCGGTCACACTTCAACAAAAAGATTTAAAACTTGAATACTCCGCTCAAACACCATACCGCGCAGCAGCCTTGTATAATGTGTTTTTAATGGAGCGGAATGCGGAAGAAATTATGGATATCTTTGAAAAAGTGGCTGTTAACGCGGCTAGTACCTGCAACCGGGCCTATATGGAAGTCTGCAAAGAGCAGTATGTAGACCCAGTGGGTGAAGTGAGTGTCTTACGTTATGAGGCTTTACTTACGCATGCGATTAATAAATTTGGAACGGATTTTGTCGAAGCAATCAAAGCAGCCGTTCATGCAAATTCAGAATGGGATGACCGTGAAAAATCCCTACGAATTGCAGATACTCTAATGATTCAGTGCCAGGAACTTGCACCGGCGATTGTTTTGCTATTTGCTCCACCTTATTATCCTGCGGTAAATTCATCAAATGATGAACTCATTACACAATGTGTAGAATATGTGAAAGAGCAAGGTCTCGCAAAATTTAATTTGCCTGTTCAGCAAGTTCACTATTTTAATGGAATTAGCGACTTAAGCTATGTTAATTATCAGGACGATGGGGAAGGATGGACCGTCTTCAAATCAAATACCCCGGTATGGGGCAGCGGTTACATCATCCCATTCGATGCGATGAAAGAACTCCAAGCTCCTGTCTTAAATGTTGGCCCACTCGGAAAAGACGCCCACAAACGAACGGAGCGTCTTCATATGAAAAGTGCATTTGAAGAAGTTCCGATTCTTGTCGAGGGTATGATAAAAATGATGATTAATAACTAGGAAAGAAACTGATTCGCATCGTCGAATCAGTTTTTTTTATCTGGTGGGTCTACTCTTATTCAAATGTTCAATTTTTATTAAGAAAATATAAAAAAAAATAGGTCTTTTTAAGGAGGAGATGATCTGACAACCTAATGGAAAATGTAGATTTTTTTGTTTAAAAGTGATTTACTCTCATACAAATTGCCTATATATTAGCACTTCCGATTTATTCGCCTTTACAATTGTTTACATTCGCTTAATAAACCCCCGCTATAATGAAAATCGTAAAATAACATATTCAAGTTTATTTGAGGGGGAAATCGAATTGTTAAAAAAAAAACTTATAAAAAAGGTTCTTCCAGTTGCTGTCCTTTCAAGCATTGCTTTTAGCAGTCTTGTTGGAACAGGAACCGCAAACGCTAAATCCGAAAAAGCAGATAAAAACAATGCAGATATAAAAAATGTCATTTTTCTAATCGGGGATGGAATGGGTGTTTCATATACGTCGGCCTACCGTTATTTAAAAGACGACCCGTCTACTAAAAGAGTAGAGCCAACTGAGTTTGATAAATTTCTAGTTGGACAACAGACTACATATCCAGAGGATGCGAAGCAAAATGTAACGGATTCAGCATCTGCAGCAACGGCCATGGCTGCGGGGGTCAAAACCTATAATGCCGCCATCGCAGTTGACAATGACAAATCTGAAGTGAAAACAGTCCTTGAAGCAGCGAAAGAGAAGGGGAAATCAACCGGACTTGTTGCTACGTCAGAAATCACACATGCCACACCTGCATCGTTTGGTTCTCATGATGTAAACCGTAATAACATGAATGCCATTGCGGATGATTATTATAATGAGATGGTTAACGGAAAACACAAAATTGATGTTCTTTTGGGAGGCGGCTCGGAGTTATTTATCCGTCAAGACCGTAACCTTACAGATGAATTCAAAAAAGACGGATACAGTTATGTTTCAAACCTTCAAGAATTGAAAAAAGACAAAAATGACCAGGTTCTTGGATTATTTGCGAAACGGGGTATGCCAAAAATGATCGACCGGACGGCAGAGATGCCTTCCCTAGCAGATATGACGACTTCTGCCATTGAGCGCTTATATCAAAATAAAAAAGGTTTCTTTCTGATGGTGGAAGGAAGCCAAATTGACTGGGCAGGTCATGATAATGATATTGTAGGCGCAATGAGTGAAATGGAAGATTTCGAAAAAGCGTTCAAAGCAGCCATTGAGTTTGCCAAAAAGGATGGACATACCTTAGTAGTGGCAACAGCTGACCATTCAACTGGCGGTTACTCGATCGGTGCCCGCGGAGAGTACAACTGGTTTAGTGCACCAATCAATGCAACAAAACGCACCCCTGATTTTATGGCAGAGCAAATTGCTAATGGGGCAGATGTGAAAGAAACTTTGTCTAAATATATTAATCTCACTTTAACAGATAAAGAGATTCAGTCTGTGAAAGATGCTGCGGCTACGAAGAAAGTAGTGGATATCGATAATGCGATCGAACAAATTATTGATACCCGTTCATTCACTGGGTGGACGACGGGCGGACATACAGGCGAAGATGTAAATGTATATGCATTCGGACCTGCCAGCGAGCGCTTTGCCGGTCAAATAGATAATACAGACAATGCCAAAATTATCTTTGATATTCTTGAAAAAGGCAGCCGAAAAACAGTCATCGAAGACAAGTAAGTTTCAAAAATTAAGCAGATTAGAAAATATGATATCCCGTTGCCTTTATAGCAATGGGATATCTTTCTAAAAAGGAGTTTTACTTGAGTGGGAGGAATCGATGTGAAACAGGCAATGATAACTATTTTATTTGTTTTACTACTTACGGGCTGTTCATTTGTTTCAATCCAACAAAATAGTGAAAGGTCTGATTCAAAAACGGAGGAAACTTCCACAGAAACGAAAGTGATTTCCGAAGACGATCATGACGCTTATTACAATAGCCCTCAGGTTACGGATGATTCAACCTTACAAAAACCCGGCCAGTCTGTTACGGATGAAAAAGGAGAGGCTACATTAAAAGCAATCAAACAAATAAATAAGGTTTATCATTTTGGGGATATCGAGTACACGATCAAAGAAATGAAACTACTTCACTACCGACCTGATTATAGTTTAATTGACTATTTCCATCCGTTAACGGAAGCCGAGGAATTTGACTTTATTAAATTAAGTGTGGATATAAAAAATCAATCCAAAGAAAAACGGAATTTTGCTCCAATCGCCCTTTTTGAAACGAATACAGGTGTGAAGATGGACTGGAAACAGGATATGTATCTTGAACATTTAAATGGAGAAATCGAAGGAAATCAAATAAAACGGGGGAGTATAGGCTTTATAGTTGATCAAGCTGGCAGCAAAAAAACGGAATGGATTAGTATTCTAACCAGTGACGTGTTTAATGATAAACACGAAAGGCTGGAGGAAGCACAAAAAATCCAACTTAATTTTTAATGGAGAATAAAAAGGTGTCAGTGACATCAGGGCCCTACCCATGATTGGGATAGGGCCCTATTTGTATTCTGCGGTTGTGCAACTAATTGGAACAATTTTATGAAAAGGTAATTCAGTATGATTATAGTATAATAAAAATACTGAAATTTCTAATTGTGCAGGTCATATTCTGGAGGGATCGTGTTGACAGTCGGGGAACTATGCCGAACACTTATTGTAGACGATGAAATGTTAATCAGACAAGGGATTAAGCACTATATCAATTGGGAGCAAGAGGGGTTCATGATTGTTGGAGAGGCTTCGAACGGTCAAGAAGCACTGGAATTAATTGAGGCCACCGCCCCACATATCATTATTACAGATATCGTAATGCCAATCATGGATGGAGAGGAATTAACAAGAATTGTGAAGGAAAGATATCCTCACATTGAAATCATTATTTTAAGCAGTTTTGGAGAATTTGATTATGTTCGCTCCACCTTCCAAAGTGGTATCGTTGATTATATCTTAAAGCCGAAGCTCAATGCAGACGGTCTCTTAAAGGCGCTGAAAAATGCCGCAAGCAGAATTCCTTCCTTTCAGAAAGTGGATCAAAGATTAACAGGCAATCTCCCAATTGGGCAGATTATCAATAAACTGATTTCAGGATATGAAGTGAATTATGATTCGGAGTTAGTATCCAAAGCTTTGCCTTACAGCCATTATTGTTTAATTGGAGCTGATTTAAGGAATCACCAGTCTAGAAATAGTGCAGAATTTCAAACAAGTATCAAGGCGAAAATCGAAGAGGCATTGCAACATATCATAAATCAAGTTGTTTACGAGCCCTTAAGCGTTGAAGAGAATATCATTGGATACTTAATTAATATAAACAAGCAGAATGATAAAGAGTTTATTAAATTGGCCAGCCAAATTGCAGAGTCTATACCAGGAATGAGTATTGCTTTGACGGATGAGTTTTCAGACCTTTCTAAGCTAGGAACCAACTACAAAGAAAGTCTCGTAAAATTGTTAGATTATCGCTTTTATTTTCCAAATCAACCGTTTTTAATGAAAGAGAATCTTCCAAAAGTGCCGCCCAAACCCGAAAATTTTAATTTGGATTGGTTTACAGAAGAATTAAAGAGAAAACATTTTGATTCCGCTTTCAAATATCTACAAGACCATGTAAAGGTAATGTCTTCTTGTTATACGATGGATGTCTTTGAATATAAAGCTTTTTTTGGCAACATTATTTTTAACATTACCATTCTCCTAAGTAATATGAAATTTGACGTAACAGAATTGGAAGAAGCCAAGTATTCATATTTTAGGTCGATTGATGAAGCACCTTCGGCGAAGGCCACGGTTGAACTAATGAATCGCTTTATTGAAGAAGCGGAAAAATGCATATTTTTGGTCCAGAGTGAGCCCGAAGATATAAATATGAAAAAACTGATGGAATATATTAGAGAACATTATGCCGAACCGCTTACCCTTACTGGGGTCGCAAAGCACTTTCATTTTAATCCATCTTATCTTTCAAGCTATTTTTCAACGCATAATAAGGAAGGATTCATCGAATATCTAAATAGAATGCGGATCGAAGAAGCGACGAAACTGCTCATGGAGGGAATGGAATCTATCTCAGAAATTAGTGGAATGGTTGGTTATTCAGACCACAGTTATTTCTGTAAAGTTTTTAAGAAAATAAAGGGATTGTCTCCAAGCCAATACAAAAGAAAGCAAAAACTAAGATAAGAGATGGTGAATTATGAGATTTATTCCCGAACGTTTTAAACATAACGGATTGTTTATCGTTATGTTTTTCATTACGGTTATGATGATTATCACAGTTTCGATCACTATTACATGGACAACGATTCGGATGTCGGAGCAATTTTTTATTAAAAAGTTTAGCATTACGAACTCCAAAGTAATGAGTCAGGTAAAGGGAAGTTTCGAATCCTTTAACTATTCGGTCGTCCTAGCATCTAACAATCTCCTTCAAAGCAACACGGTTAAAAAAATTCTTATGAAGGAGCAATATAGCAATAAAGAGAAACTTAATGCCTATTTTAATGCGGGCCAACAGTTAAAGCGAATTGAAACTAATTTAGATGCATATGAAGAAAGCGTTCTAGTCATGGGGAAAAATGGATTCAGTTTTGCAACGGATCGGACGTACTGGCCAATAACGGATGAGGAATTAAGGGCTAGCAGACTTACTAGTAATACGTTTAAGGAACCAAAGAAACTGGTGTACCAATTGGACAAGCGAAATGATGGAACGAATCGCCAGTTCATTGTGGCATCAAAGGTACTAATGGAACGGATCAACGGTACTGTTTATGGATCGATGTTCTTTGCGTTTGATGAAAGTCAATTTAGACAGTTCTTCACAAGCTATACAGGACCTGGTAATAATGTGTTTGTCGTAGACAAGCAGGGAGTTATTGTTTCTAGCAACCAAACAAACCTCATAGGGCAATCACCAAAAGGCCTGCTTAGCTATGTGGGAAAAATTGAAAAGAGTTCAGACCATTATATCATTGATAATTTTATGGGAAAGGATCAGATTATCTCGATGGAATACCTTCCATCGTTTGACATGTACCTATTTAATATAATTGATAAGCAAAAAGCAGTTGGAGACCTAATTGATAAGAAAGATATCGTGCTCATCTCAATGGGTATCGTCTTTGTGGCGTTAATCATTGTCTTACTAGCGACGAGGAGATTGACAAATTCGTTATCGAGTCTTGTTAAGCAGATAGAAGATGCGTCAAAACATGAATTCCACCAATATGTTACTGCAACCGGCACATATGAAACCATGAAAATCGGCAATGCCTTTAATTCCATGCTCGATGAGCTTCACTTGTATGTTGAACAGCTTGTTGAATCACAAAAGCAAAAGCGCAATGCGGAATTGGCTGCGCTGCAGCAGCAAATTAATCCTCATTTTTTATACAACACGTTAACTTCAATAAAATTCATGGTGCAGCAAGGTGGAAAAGAAGAAACCGAAGCAACAATTAATGCTTTAATATCCTTGCTTCAGAATACAATTGGCAATGTCAGCGAGACGAATACCATTGTCCAGGAAGTGGATAATTTAAAAAATTACGTCCTTATTAATCAAAAGCGGTACGGTAACCGGATTAATGTTAACTATTTTATCGCGCCAGATTGTTTGGAATATCACGTACCAAAGCTTATCCTGCAGCCTTTTATGGAAAATTCATTCTTTCATGGCTTCAATCGTAAGACTGGTGGCTATATTAATGTACTTGTCTGGAAAGAGGAGAATACGTTGATTTGTGAAGTCGTGGATAACGGAGATGGAATGGAAGTCTCTTCAGAGAATAAACTCCCGACTACAAAGCGTAAACAACAGATGTTTTCTGGGATTGGTGTGCGGAATGTCCATGAGCGTATCCAACTGATTTACGGGGACCGGTATGGGGTGACAATTTCTAGCGAGTTGGGTGAAGGGACAAAGGTCCGGATGACACTTCCAGTTTCAACTAAGTGAAAATAGTCATAAAATCTAAAAATAATCCAAATAAATCAATTGGAAGCGTGTTCATGTTATAAAAATATTACCAACCATTAAAAATATCGTCCTAACGGTTACTTCCTAACAGGTGATAACATTGTATTTGTAAGTTAGATAACGCTTACAAAAATAGAATGTTGGGGGAATATCAATGAAAAAAGTACTAGCACTCTTTTTAGTTAGTATATTGATGCTAACTGCCTGTTCTTCGGGATCAAATAAAGAGACTTCCGACAGCGGCAAAGATACAAATGAAGTAACAGTATGGGCATGGGACCCGAATTTTAACATTAAAGCAATGAATTTAGCAAAAGAAGCTTATAAATCTGAAAACGCAGATGTAAACATTAAAGTTATTGAACATGCTCAAGATGACATTATTCAAAAGCTTAATACGAGCTTAAGTTCTGGAACTACAAAAGGACTTCCGAATATTGTTTTAATTGAAGATTATCGGGCGCAAAGCTTCCTTAAAGCGTATCCAGATATGTTCCATGAGTTAACTGGCTCTTTTAAAGCGGATGATTTCGCTCAGTATAAAATTGCCCCTACGAGCTTGGACGGCAAAAACTACGGCCTTCCATTCGATACTGGTGTTACAGGACTATACGTTAGAACGGATTACATGGAAAAAGCGGGCTACACGGTTGATGATTTAAAAGATATCGACTGGAACAAGTACATTGAAATTGGTAAAAAGGTAAAAGAAGCAACGGGGAAACAAATACTTACACAGGATCCAAAAGACCTTGGTCTTATTCGAATGATGGTTCAGTCAAGCGGTTCATGGTATTTAAAGAACGACGGGGTTACACCTGACATAGCAGGCAACGCTTCTTTAAAGGAAGCATTCCAAACATATAAAGAGCTTTTAGATGCGGATTTAGTGAAACCTGTCTCTGATTGGGGCCAATTTGTAGCAGGATTTAACAGTGGCGAAGTTGCTACGGTTCCTACGGGTAACTGGATTACTCCATCCATCAAAGCGGAAAGCTCACAAGCAGGTAAGTGGGCAGTTGTTCCAATGCCAAAACAAGCTGGAATTTCAGGCTCCGTGAACGCCTCTAACCTAGGCGGAAGCTCTTGGTACGTGCTTAACATTCCTGGCAAAGAAAAGGCTGCTGACTTCTTAGCAAAAACTTTTGGTTCTAATGCTGATTTTTATCAGACTTTGAATAAGGAAATGGGAGCGATCGGTACTTACAAGCCAGCTGCTGAAGGCGAAGCGTATAAGGCTGCGGACGATTTCTTCGGAGGTCAAAAGGTCGTTAGTGACTTTGCTGCCTGGACAGAGAAAATTCCTCAAGTAAACTATGGTATGCATACGTATGCAATTGAGGATATTTTAGCTGTTGGAATGCAGGACTACCTTAAGGGTAAAGATCTAGATAAAGTATTAGAAGATGCTCAAAAGCAAGCTGAAGAACAAATTAAATAACACAACAAATTAGCAAGTAACACATCTTTGTAAAGAGATTATGCCTTTGGAATTCGCCGGCTTCAACCCTTCAGTAATTGGAGCTATCTGATGTGTCAGGCGATTTTCTGAGGCTCTTTTCTTTTTTTCTTGAAATTACAACGTAAGGAGTTGACTAAAATTGATAACTGCGAAAGAAAACCACACTCAAACTCTTCCAAAAGCAAATTCAGGTCGGAAGCTTCGGTTAAAAAATAATGTTATTGGCTGGTCCTTTGTGATTATCGCTGCCGTAATGATCTTTTTGTTTTACTTCTACCCAATGGTTCAGGCTCTTATTTTGTCATTTCAATCAGGGGTAGGTGCGAATTTAACATTTACAGGTATCGATAATTATACGCGTTTATTTAAGGATCCAACGTTCCTTACAACGGTAAAAAATACGGTGATCTATCTGATCATCCAAGTACCAGTTATGATTCTACTTGCTTTATTTCTTTCCGTTTTACTAAATAATAAAACGTTGAAGTTCAAGGGCTTTTTTCGAACAGCCATCTTCTTACCATGCGTAACCTCACTTGTTGCCTATTCCGTCATTTTCAAATATTTGTTTGGTCAAGATGGGATTATCAATATCATGTTAATGAAAGTTTCACTAATTTCTGAGCCCATCCAATGGCTCACCGATCCGTTTTGGGCCAAAATTGCCATTATTGTGGCTATCACTTGGCGTTGGACAGGTTATAACATGATCTTCTATTTATCCGCTCTTCAAAACGTCGATGAATCTATCTATGAAGCAGCTAGGATAGATGGGGCTTCGCCAGTTCAACAATTTTTCAAGATTACGATCCCAATGTTGAAGCCGATTATCCTATTTACATCTATCACTTCAACAATTGGAACGCTTCAGCTATTTGACGAGGTCATGAATATTACCAAGGGTGGACCGGGAAATGCGACCATGACAATTTCTCAGTACATTTACAATTTATCATTTAAGTATACCCCTGACTTTGGATATGCGGCTACTGTCTCTTATGCCATTGTCATTATGATCGTCATCTTCTCAATCATTCAGTTCAAAGTGGCAGGTGATAAAAATGAATAACCTTAAACGCTCATTCAGCTATACAGTTCTTATCATCGCTTCCATTGTTTCTATGTTTCCGTTTCTATGGATGATTGTGAGCTCGACAAACAAGTCTGTAGATGTGACGCAAGGAAGGATGCTGCCAGGCAGTCATTTTATAGAAAACCTTCACAATCTACTAGATACAGTTGAGCTTGTACCTGCATTAATGAATTCGGCGAAAATTTCGATTTTAACAACCATCCTTGCCATGCTTATCGCCTCCTTGGCAGGATATGGATTTGAAATTTACAAAAGTAAGTCGAAGGACTTTGTGTTTAATATTTTACTAGTTTCTATGATGATTCCTTTTGCGGCTTTAATGGTACCGCTCTTTAGAATGTTTGCTGCCATTTCACAATCCTTACCGATCATTGGTATTGATACAATGGCAGCGGTCATATTACCGACGGTTACAACCGCCTATCTGATCTTTTTCTTTAGACAAAGCACCAAGATGTTTCCGAAGGAAATTCTTGAAGCGGGAAGAATTGATGGTCTCTCTGAATTGGGATGTTTCTTTCGAATCTATGTACCAACAATGAAAACGACTTACGCGGCAGCTGCCATCATTACTTTCATGGCTAGCTGGAACAGTTATTTATGGCCGCTGGTTGTGTTGCAGTCACCCGAGAACCAAACCATTCCGCTGTTAATCTCAAACCTTGGTTCAAGCTACTCACCCGACTTTGGAATGATTATGACAGCGATTGTGATTGCCACCCTGCCGGCAGCACTTATCTTCTTCATTATGCAAAAGCATTTCGTTGCAGGGATGATGGGTTCAGTTAAATAATAAATTTTGGAAAATGTAGATAGGAAGAGTGATAGTGATGACAACCATTCCAAAAATAGATTGGCTTACCGACTTAAATGTGTTTGCCGTTAATCGACTTCCAGCACATTCAGACCACCGATATTATGAAACACTGGAGCAGGCAAAAATTGCAGGCCCAATGGCAATGCGCCATGAATTAAACGGTAACTGGAAATTTAACTATAGCGTTAATCCAGACAATCGTCCGGAGAATTTTCACCGGCTGGATTTTAACTGCATGGGCTGGGGGGACATCACCGTCCCAGGACACATCCAGCTTCAGGGCTACGGAAAACCACAATATGTGAATACGATGTACCCATGGGACGGACTTAACGAGATTCGTCCGCCAGAAATTCCACTCGACCATAATCCGGTAGGAAGCTATGTGAAGATGTTTACCGTTCCTCCTCAAATGGAAAACAAGCCACTGTATATATCATTTCAAGGTGTGGAGTCGGCCTTTTATGTGTGGTTAAACGGGGAGTTCGTCGGCTATAGTGAGGACTCGTTTACGCCTGCAGAATTTGAGCTTACCCCATTTCTTACAGAGGGTGAGAATAAGCTTGCCGTCGCGGTTTACCAACGGAGCACGGGCAGCTGGCTCGAGGACCAGGATTTCTGGCGTTTTTCTGGTATTTTCCGTGATGTTTACCTCTACACAGTACCGGAAATTCATGTTTATGACGCCGGTATTCGCGCAGAGCTGGATCCGACTTTTACGAAAGGGACGCTTAAAGCAGACCTAAAGCTTTTATCTGATGTGGTTTCTCCAATAAAAATAGTTGCTGAATTGTACGATACCGAGGGGCACTTAGTAGCAGCACAAAACGGTGATTTCACTGACGGAAATTGGACAGTTTTAATGATGATCAATAATCCAAAGCTATGGAGCGCGGAAAATCCTTATTTATATCAGTTTTATATTCAGGTATATAACGAGTTAGGTCATTTGGTAGAGGTTATTCCGCAGAAAGTTGGCTTCAGAAGATTTGAAATGGCCGATAAAATCATGCGCCTTAATGGTGAACGAATTGTATTCAAGGGTGTCAATCGCCATGAATTTAATTGCCGTACCGGCCGCGCAATTACAAAGGAAGACATGCTTTGGGATATTAAAACATTGAAACAGAACAACATTAACGCTGTCCGGACGTCCCATTATCCGAATCAGAGTTATTGGTACGAGTTGTGCGACGAATACGGTGTCTATGTCATCGATGAAATGAACCTTGAAACGCACGGTTCATGGCAAAAGATGGGGGCAGTCGAGCCGTCATGGAACATCCCCGGGAATAAGCCGGAATGGGAGAACATCGTCATGGATAGAGCGGTATCCATGTTTGAACGGGACAAAAATCACCCGTCGATCCTCATTTGGTCATGTGGCAATGAATCCTATGCGGGTGAAGTGATTCTGAATGTTTCTAAGTATTTTAAGCGTGTTGATTCAAGTCGCCTGGTTCATTATGAAGGTGTTTTCCATGCCCGTGATTACAATGATACGAGTGATATGGAAAGCCGGATGTATGCTAAGCCAGCTGACATTGAGAACTATTTGAACGATAACCCGTCAAAGCCATACATTAGCTGTGAGTATATGCACGCCATGGGGAATTCCCTTGGCGGTATGAATAAATATACAGATTTAGAGCGGAAGTATCCGATGTATCAAGGTGGATTTATTTGGGATTATATTGATCAGTCAATTATTAAAAAAGACCGTTATGGCAAGGAATTTTTGGCCTACGGCGGTGATTTTGACGATCGCCCAACGGATTATGGCTTCTGTACGAATGGGATTGTGTATGCCAATCGAGAGTTGTCACCGAAGATGCAGGAAGTAAAGTATTTATATCAAAATATCAAACTGAGTCCGGATCGTACGGGGGTAACCATTCAGAATGAAAGTCTTTTCGTAGATACGTCCGATTTTTATTTGGAGTTCACTCTCTACCTTGAAGGTAAAGAGTTGTATCGGAATCAGCTCGATGTGGTGGTGGCACCACAGAGTGAAGGGCGCATTGAATTTAAAATGCCTGTGGAAATCACCAGTGTTTCTGGCGAATATTGTATACAAACTTCTTTTAAGCTGAAGGAAAGTAATCTCTGGGCGGACGCTGGCTACGAGATCGCGTTCGGACAATATGTGTTCAGGACGGAGGCGTTTGTCGAGCAGACGGCAGCTCACGGGGAATTACGGGTTGTCGCTGGCGATGTCAATGTTGGTGTCCACGGCCCTGACTTCACCATCTTGTTCTCGAAACAGGCGGGCAGCTTGGTTTCACTTAACTACGCTGGGAAAGAAATGATTGCTCTTCCGCCGGCACCGTTATTCTGGCGGGCGACGACGGATAATGACCGCGGCTATTCTCAAGGCTATCATTCGGGTCTTTGGTATGCAGCCAGTCTTGCGCGCAAATGCATTGGGATGGATGTCGAACAAGCTAATGGTCAGGTGAGCATTGCTTTTACTTATAAATTATCGATTAGTGAAAAAGTAGTGGTGAAAGTAAATTATACCGTTCTTGCCAATGGCAGTGTTCGTGTGAAGTCGGTCTATCAGGGGGCGGAAAATCTCCCGCAGCTGCCGATTTTTGCAGTATCCTTCAAGGTGCCTGCCGATTATGACCAACTGGAATGGTATGCGATGGGTCCTGAAGAAAATTACTCAGACCGAGCGCAAGGAGCAAGACTTGGAATATTTAAAAATCAAGTAATTGAGAATTTATCCGGATATGTCATGCCGCAAGAATCGGGCAACCGGACGGGAGTGCGCCGAGTTAGTCTGACCAACAAGGAAGGACAGGGAATAAAAATTTCAGCTGCGACTAAACCATTAGAGTGCAATTTTTCTCCCTATACGGCTTTTGAACTCGAGAATGCCCAGCATCAATATGAGCTTCCAAATATCTATTACACGGTTGTGACGGTTGCAGGCAAGCAGATGGGCGTCGGCGGAGACGACAGCTGGGGTGCACCGGTGCATGATGAACACCTCATTCCTGCCAATCAAGACATGGAATTCGAGTTTATCATTGATCGAATCTAAGCTTGAAAATTAGCATTTACAAGAAAAGAGCCTGAAATAGACAGGCTCTTTCCTTTACATGACAAACTTAAGGAGCGGAAAGTTATGCTTATTCATGTTAATCAAGAGGACAGACAGTTTCATTTAACAAATGGCCAAGTTAGTTATATTTTTCACGTGATGAAAAATGGACAATTAGGCCATCTTTATTATGGAAAGGCATTACACCACAGAGAAGATTTTTCTCACTTGCAGACGTATGATGTGCCAACAGGGGCTACTACACACGTGTATGCAGATGATCCTGCTTTTGGTTTGGAAACGCTCCGTCAAGAATACCCTGCCTACGGAAATTCTGATTTCCGCGAACCGGCAATCAGTGTGAGTAACACGACGGCTAATCATGCTCCTAATTTCAAATACGATTCGTATCAACTTGTAGACGGAAAGCCTCGTCTTGAAGGTCTGCCGGCAACCTATACAGAGGACAATCAGGACGCTAGTACACTTCAAATTATCTTAAAGAATGAATTCCTCCAAGCAGAATTGACGTTAAATTATACAATATTCCTTGATATGCCTGTCATAACGAGAAGTGCTTCCTTGAAAAATGAAAGTCAAGAGGAATTGGTTATTGATCGATTAATGGGAGCATCACTCGACCTTCCGGATAAAGATTTTTTATTTACCCACTTAGCGGGTGCATGGTCACGGGAGCGGCATGTAAAAGAGAGAATACTGGAAACAGGCATTCAGTCTATTTCCAGTCTGCGTGGTGCCAGCTCTCACCACCATAATCCGTTCTTGGCACTAAAGCGTCCTGAGGCGACGGAACATACAGGTGAGGTATATGGCTTTAATTTTATATATAGCAGTAACTTTTTGATGCAAATAGAAGTGGATCATTACGACACAGCAAGACTTATGGTTGGGATTCATCCGTTTGGCTTCAAGTGGAATCTAAAGCCGAACGTGTCCTTCCAAACCCCGGAAGTAGTAATGGTGTATTCCGATCAAGGTTTAAATGGGATGAGTCAGGCCTTTCATAGTCTTTATCGCAAGCACCTGGTTCAAGCGCAATGGAAGAAGGCCGTCCGTCCGATTTTGATTAATAACTGGGAAGCAACCTATTTTGATTTTACTGAGGAAAAACTCGTTAATATTGCGAAATCAGCAAGTGAATTAGGAATCGAACTGCTGGTCCTTGATGATGGTTGGTTTGGAAAACGGAATGATGATACCTCCTCTCTTGGAGATTGGCATGTGGACTTAGATAAACTTCCCGGTGGCTTAGAAAGCTTAGCCCAGAAAATATCTGCTACTGGTATGAAATTTGGGCTGTGGTTTGAGCCGGAGATGATCAGTCCGAACAGTGATTTATTTAGCGAGCATCCTGATTGGGCCGTTGGTGTTCCAGGTCAACATTATACATTGGGTCGCAATCAGCTCGTTCTTGACTTTTCAAGACCAGATATTGTTGATTATCTTTATGAAAAAATGTCCGATATTATTAAAAAAACAAACCTTGCTTATATTAAATGGGATATGAATCGGAACATTACCGAAGCATTCTCACAAAAACTAGCCGTTCATCAGCAAGGCGAGTTTTTCCATCGCTATATTTTAGGGGTCTATGATCTCTATGAACGGTTAACACGTGAATTCCCGCATGTGTTGTTTGAATCTTGTGCAGGAGGCGGGGGAAGATTCGACCCAGGGATGATGTATTATGCACCGCAAGCATGGACAAGTGATGATACGGATGCGATTGAGAGGCTAAAAATCCAATACGGTACCTCCTTCGCCTATCCAGTTTACAGCATGGGATCTCATGTGTCGGCTGTTCCGAATCACCAAACATTGCGGACGACACCGTTAGCAACAAGGGCAAATACTGCTTACTTTGGAACCTTTGGCTATGAATTAGATCCAGTGAAATTAACCGAAGAAGAGCGGGCAGAAATTAAAGAGCAGGTTGCTTTTTATAAAAAGCATCGAGGATTAATTCGCGATGGTCAATTTTATCGCTTGTTGAGTCCTTTTTCGAATAATGAAACGGCTTGGATGGTCGTGAGCAAGGACCAATCGGAAGCCTTGATTGGCTGGTATAAGGTTTTGGCTACGCCGAATCCTAAAAAGCAGCAAACGCTTCGTCTCAGTGGACTAGCTGAATCGAAGATGTATAAAGTGGCTGGAAGCGAACGAACGTATTATGGCGATGAGCTCATGAACGTGGGACTGCCGCTTCCAACGGAGTTTAACGGTGTCAATGGAAGGAGTTCCGAGCGTGGCGGCGACTTCCAGTCCCAGGTTTTTTATTTGCAAAAGACCGGAGGAAGGTAGTGGAATAAAAAACAGCTCTGTGAAAGCGCATGAAATTTTTCATGCGCTTTTCTTGTATTTTTAAGTAAACTTTTAGTAAAAATAGTTGAATATTTTTACTAACCGTTATAAAATTAAGTTGAAATTAAAAATTACTTACAAGAAACAGAATTTCTGGAGGAATTAAAATGAACGTTACCGCACTCAATAAAGTATTTTTAGATATGTTTCATATTTTACCTAGAAAAGCCTTTTTTGCTCCTGGAAGGATTAATTTAATTGGCGAGCATACCGATTATAATGGCGGTCATGTGTTTCCATGTGCGATTACCTACGGTACTTACGCTGTAGCAAGGAAACGGGAAGACCAAGTGATTCGTCTATACTCAACGAACTTCCCTGAAAAAGGAATCATCGAATTTAACTTAAACGAACTAGAATATGAGAAAGAACACAATTGGGCCAACTATCCGAAAGGAATGATTCGGTACATGATCGAGGCGGGATATGAAATTCCAACGGGATTTGATTGTACCATTGAAGGCAATATCCCGAATGGTGCAGGACTATCTTCGTCGGCTTCCATTGAACTGTTAACCGGAGTGCTAGTAAACGGCCTGTTTGAATTAGAAATTCCTAGGCTTGATCTCATCAAGCTTGGTAAAAAGGTAGAGAATGAATTTATTGGTGTGAACAGCGGCATTATGGACCAGTTTGCGATTGGCATGGGGAAGAAAGATGCTGGAATTTTACTAGATTGCCAGACTCTTAGCTATGAATACGCACCCATTCACCTTGATGATTACAAAATTTTAATCATGAATACGAACAAGCGCAGGGAATTAGCTGATTCGAAATACAATGAGCGAAGAGGAGAATGTGAAGAGGCGCTAGCGCAACTTCAACAAAAACTTCCGATTGAGGCTCTAGGTCAATTATCTGAAGCGGAGTTTGATGAAAATCAATACCTAATTACCAATGAAACGGTCCGCAAACGAGCAAAGCACGCTGTCAATGAAAACGTGCGAACAATTAAGGCTCTAGAAGAGCTGAAGGCAGGAAATTTAGAGGCATTTGGACAATTGATTAACCAATCACACGTATCCTTACGAGATGATTATGAAGTGACTGGAGTGGAACTTGACAGTTTAGTAGAGGCTGCATGGAAACAACCGGGAGTTCTAGGGGCGCGGATGACTGGTGCAGGGTTCGGCGGCTGTGCTATTGCAATCGTACAAAATGACGAGGTTGAAAACTTTATTGCAAATGTTGGGGCAGCCTATCTCGAGAAAATTGGCTACAAGGCAGAATTTTATGCAGCGAGCATTGGTGACGGGGCAAAAGAAATTCAAATGGAGGCGGCGAGCTAAATGAGTATCCTTGTATTAGGTGGAGCGGGCTATGTCGGTTCACACGCTGTTTTTCAGTTGATTGATCAGGGGTTTCCGGTGGTTGTGATTGATAATTTGCAAACAGGCCATAGCGATGCAGTTCATCCAAAGGCAAGCTTTTATGAAGGGGATATCCGCAGTCGTGAGTTTATGCGCTCTGTTTTTGAAAAAGAAGACATTGAAGCAATCTTGCATTTTGCCGCCAATTCCCTTGTCGGGGAATCCATGGTTGAACCGTTAAAATACTTTGATAACAACGTTTATGGGACACAAGTTGTCCTTGAAATGATGAAGGAATTTAGCGTCAAGCACATCGTTTTTTCTTCGACAGCAGCTGTTTATGGAGAGCAGAAAGTTGTACCGATTACAGAGGATGCGGCAACCATTCCAACGAATACCTATGGAGAAACCAAGCTGGCAATGGAAAAAATGATGGCTTGGTGCGAAAAAGCGTTTGATCTTCACTATGTTTCCCTTCGCTATTTTAACGTAGCTTCGGCAAGAAGCGACGGACAAATTGGCGAGGACCATAACCCAGAAACGCATCTCATCCCTGTTGTATTAGAAGCAGCATTAGGCAAAAGGCCTGCCGTTACGATATTTGGGGAAGATTATGATACAGCAGATGGTACTTGTGTTCGTGATTATATTCATGTAGAAGACTTAATTGATGCCCATATATTAGCCCTCCGTTATCTACAAAATGGCGGGGAGAGTAATCATTTCAATCTTGGCTCAAGTCAAGGATTCTCGGTAAAAGAAATTGTTGAGACAGCTAAAGAGGTTACAGGAATTGATATCCCGGTAAGAATCGGTGAACGAAGAGCTGGAGACCCAAGTACATTAATTGCTTCTTCGGAAAAAGCAAAAAAGATATTGGGATGGAATCCAACGAGAACATCGATTCATCAAATGATTAGCAATGCCTGGAACTGGCATCAGCACCACCCGAATGGATATCAGAAATAGAGGTGAACATGATGATTTATCAACTAATACAACAATTAATCAATCAAGCAATAGCCGCCCAATTAATTGAGCGGGAAGATGAAGTCTATGCGCGCAATCAAATATTGTCACTTCTCCATCTAACGGAGTTTAAGGAAGTGGACGCAGCAGGGGAAAGTAACTTTGATATCCCTGATTTACTCGATTTAATTGTAGATTATGCCTGCAATCAAGGGATTATTGAAGAATTATTTGATGAAAAAGAGATTTTTTCAAGTAAAATTATGAACAGTTTCATCGCCCGGCCATCAGCGGTTAATCAGCTTTTTTATGGAAAATATAAACAGGATCCAAAAGCAGCAACACAGTATTTTTATGAGTTAAGTAAAAATAGCAACTATATTCAAATGAAGCGAATTCGAAATAACATTGAATATAAGACCACTACAGAATATGGTGAACTTGATATTACCATTAATCTATCAAAACCCGAAAAGGATCCTAAAAGTATTGAACTCGAGCGGTCGGTGAAGCAAATGGACTATCCGAAATGCTTGCTTTGTGTGGAGAATGAGGGATATGCGGGAAGAATCGGGCACCCTGCCCGCTCCAATCACCGCATGATTCGTGTAAATCTATTAGAAAACACATGGTACTTGCAGTATTCACCATATGTCTATTACAACGAGCATTGTATCGTGTTAGCAGAAAAACATACCGATATGGTTATTAGTCCAACGACATTCTTACGGCTGTTAAGCTTTGTTGAGCAATTTCCACATTATTTTGTCGGCTCTAATGCGGACCTGCCGATTGTAGGTGGCTCGATTTTATCCCATGATCATTATCAAGGCGGGAATTATCAATTTGCGATGGCGAAGGCAGGGGATGACTGGGCATTTAAAATGGCTGGATATCCGGATGTAGAGTGTGCGGTTGTTAAATGGCCTATGTCCGTTATTCGCCTGCGTTCCGATCAAATTAGTACGCTCGTTGAAGCCGGATCACATATTTTAGACAAATGGAAAAAGTACAGTGATGAAGGTTTAGGAATTGAGGCGAGGACTGGCGAAACCCCGCACAATACAATTACACCCATTGCACGTAAAAATGGGGATGTATTTGAACTGGATTTGGTTCTGCGTAACAACCGGACGAGTGATGAGCATCCGCTTGGCATTTTCCATCCTCACGCCGATGTACATCATATTAAGAAGGAAAATATTGGCCTAATTGAAGTGATGGGGCTGGCGGTTTTACCAGCACGGTTAAAGGATGAACTAGGAGAAGTGGAAAATTACATCCTAGGTCAATCATCGGCAGTAGCAGACTATCATTTAGACTGGGCGGAAGCGTTAAAAGCACGCTATCAAGCTATTGCTAATGAAGCGAATGTGGATGGTCTGGTAAGAGAAGAAGTAGGAAAGAAGTTTTTAAGGTGCTTGGAAGATGCAGGAGTGTTTAAGCGAAATGAAGTGGGTGCAGCTGGGTTCCAGCGTTTTATCAGTACGTTATAAAAAACATAATCGGCCCAGAACTTTGTTGATAGCTCTAGTTTTTAAAAAGAAATGAATTAGAATACCTTCTGAAAAATATGGAGTGATAACGCGATGAAAATATTAGATAGAATATTTGGCAGTTACGAGGGTGAGTCCGTTACTGAGTATACCTTAGTGAATGATTACGGCATGATGGTCTCTTGCCTTAATTATGGTTGTGTGATTACTAAAATCATCGTCCCTGACCGTCATGGAAACTTTGAAAATGTAGTGCTTGGATTTGAAAACTTCGAAGATTACACAGAATGGTCCCCGTATTTTGGCGCAGTTGTGGGACGAGTAGCCGGAAGAATTAATGGTGCCAGCTTTGAGTTGGACGGAAAAGAAGAATACCATCTTGCAGACAATGATTATCCCAATCATATACACGGGGGCAAGAAGGGTTTTAACTCTGTGATTTGGAAAACCGAAATAATAGAGGAAGAAAATGCAGTCGGTTTGAAGTTTTTTTATCATAGTCCAGACGGTGACGAAGGCTATCCTGGTAATCTAGACACCACTGTTACCTATATTCTAAACAATAAAAATGAACTCGATATTACTTTTGAAGGAAAAACGGATCAAAAAACAGTTGTTAACTTAACGAATCACTCGTATTTTAACTTGAGTGGAAATGTAAAAAGAGACTGTTCTGAACATATTCTCCAATTAGAAAGTGATCAGTTTTTAGAACTGGGCGAAGGTTTTATCCCTACTGGTAAAATGATTGATACGAAAAATACCCCATTTGATTTTAAGCATGGCAGAAGGTTACGCTCTGGGATGGTTTCGTCTCATCCACAAAATGTCCTTGTTGGTAATGGGTACGACCACCCACTTGTTTTTACCAAAAAGGATGAAAATACAATCATGCTTAGTGATGAGGAAAGCGGCCGTTCGCTGCTTGTTTCGACCGACCAGCCATGCGTCGTCCTTTATACAGGGAATCAATTAGAAGGACCTTATTCCATAGCAGGTGTCAGGTCAAGGAACTATTTGGGTGTCTGTCTGGAAACGCAAGGATTTCCAGATGCTATCCATCATCCGGAGTTCCCCTCTGTCATTTTAAACCCGGAGGAAGTATACTATTCCAAAACAGTGTATCGTTTTTTTGCTAATACATTAGGAGATTGATTAATGGCTACCATCAAAGATATTGCACAAATGGCAGGGGTATCGATCGCCACTGTATCCCGTGTTTTGAATTATGATACGACACTTTCTGTCAGCGATGAAACCAAAAAAAGAATTTTCGAAGTGGCAGAGGAATTATCGTATAAAAAGAAACCAGCCCGCAAGCAGGGGGCGGGGAAAATTGCTCTCCTGCAATGGTATACCGAAAAAGAAGAACTGGAAGATTTGTATTACATGTCGATCCGACTTGGGGTTGAAAACCAATGCCGACAGCAAGGGATTCAAGTGGCCAAATATTTTCAAGACAACTATGAGGATTTGAAGGAAGACGATATTCAAGGGCTGATTGCGATTGGGAAATTTAGCAAGAAGCAAGTGAATGAGCTGCTTAAGATAACCAAAAATATTGTCTTTGTGGACACCTCACCAGACGAAGATCGGTTTGATTCGATCGTCATTGACTTTGAAAGGGCAACAATAAAGGTACTTGATCATTTTATGAAGAAGGGTCATGAGAAAATCGGCTATATCGGCGGAAGAGAAGTTTTTAAAGATAAAACTTCCATCATAGAAGACCCAAGGGAATCGGCGTTCAAGCGCTATTTAACAGGTAAAGGGATGCCCTATGAAGCTTTTATGTATGTAGGAACCTTCTCAGCCGATGAAGGTCATGTCATGATGAAAAAGGCGATTGATGAACATGGGGACAACCTGCCAACCGCCTTTTTTGCAGGTAATGATTCGATTGCAGTTGGGGCATTAAGGGCACTGCTGGAGGAAGGGATTTCTGTTCCAGAACGGGTTAACATCATCGGTGTGAATGACATCAGTATCTCGAAATATGTCTATCCAGCGTTAAGCACGGTTAAGGTGTATACCGAAATCATGGGAGAAACCGCCGTTGACACCCTTTTGGAGAGAATCGCAGGCAGAAAAACAGCCAAAAAAATATTCATCGCCACAGAACTAATCATTCGTAACAGTAGCTTTTAACCTAAGAAAAAATTAAAACATGCCAATTTGTCCACCTGAGGTGGACAAATTGGCATGTTGTCTTTTTGTGGTGCCTGACACCATTTATTTATTTAACGACTGGGCAGCCATCCATTCCATGATTGTTGTTGTTTTGCCATTAATAGATGCTGCAGGTTCATTGTTGTATACATAAATCCATGACCAGTGTCCAGCGTATTGATAAGGTGTACCATCTGCATTGTTATATAAGCCTGAAGTATCATGTACGTCATCAAATAACGATAATTGTACATTCTTTGCTCCAGCTTGGATTAATCGGTCATAGGTTGGTACTGTGTTGATTGCAGGAGGCAATGTCGTATCATTTTTAGCTGCAACAAACCAGATTGGCGTTTCTTTAATTTTTTGGATGTCAGCATCGGTTATCAATGTATCATTTAACCCTTCACATACCGGATAAGCGGCTGCAAAGTATCCTGGATAATCACGAACCATTAGCATTGTCATATATCCACCATTTGAAGCTCCGCCAATGTAGATTCTATTTGGATCAATATCAGGATTTTTTGAAACATAATCTTTAATTAGTGCCATAAGAGCTTCTTCATAGATAGAAGTTCCATCTGCTCCACCCGTTATAGAACCATGCATCCATCTAGTAGGTGCCTGAGGTGCTAAAACATAAGCTCCACCAAAGTAAGATTGAATTATATCAGTAGAAAGACTTACAGCTTTATTTGCAGAAAGTGGGATGGTTGCATCTGTTCCCCCTTCACCGCCGCCGTGGAGCCAGATAATTAGTGGATTCTTTCCTTTGTCTTTTGCTGGTGCATAATCTGCGTAAGTTAATGTAGTATTATCAAACGTTGCTTTCCCGGTAGTGAAGTCATCGACAAGTTCTCTTTTTTCCCCTGCAAATGTGTCAACCACTAACCCTGAGATGGTTCCAGCGCTAGTCACAATGTCTTTTTGTTGAGTGATCGTATATTTGCTATCAATCCAATCATTAAATCGGGTTCCAGCAAAATCATAGTTGAGCGGGGAACCTAAAGATACAGTTGGTCCAATCTTCATTTCTAATACCACGTATTTTCCTGTTGCAACTGCAGGGTTTCCGTCTTTATCCGAAACATATGCTTTTGTAACGGTGCGGTCACCTTCCTCTAGAAATGGTGTCTTTAACCTGCTGTCACTTCTAACAACATGAACATTGAACGTATTTGTTGTTACGGAGTCTTTTGGAATCGGTCTGCCTACATCGACGATTACTTTTGTAATGGCCGCTCCCCAATCTTCAATCTCTGTAACCGTACGGTAAGAGGTTTGCTGCGTCTTAACTTCCTTGGCAAGTGCCCCTAAGCTGAAAGGAAATGCCATCATAATGGCCATCAGTAAGAACATTATTCTTTTTATCATTTATTTTGCCTCCTCATTTTCCCTTTTAAGTCTATCTATCTTTCTATTGATTGTACTTTGATAGCCTATCTAATTGAACTTCAGGACCATTGTTATTAACCGTTTCAACAACTAATTCTTTATCTACTTTAAAGGTTAAGGTGCCTCTAAAATCCTTTGAAGACGAACCTACATGGAATTGATAGGAACCCTTTTCTAAAATCCAAGAAGAAGTATCTGTCTAAGATGGCCGCTTTAACTGCTGCCTTACCAACCGCATTTAAACTTGGCATGGACAAGTCATTTCCGCCGTTTAACATGGCTATTCCATTTAGTTTAGATCCACCCCAGTCTGTCATGACCATTCCGTTAAAGCCCCAGTCACTTCTTAAAACATCATTTAACAGCCAAGAGTTATGAGCAGAGAAAGGTCCATTAATAGAATTATAGGAACTCATCACTGTCCATGGGTGCGCTTCTTTAACAACCCGCTTGAATCTGGCTAAATAAATTTCTCTTAAGGCACGTTCAGAAATGATTTCATTTACGGACTGTCTGTTTGTTTCCTGATTATTTGCTGCATAGTGCTTCATACTTACACCAACACCCTGATCTTGCACGCCTAAGTAGCAACAGCCGCAGCACTAACATGTAATGGTGGCTGTTCTTCTGCTAGTACTCCTGAATTACCAGAAGACAATAGCATTAGACTAAACATGGATGAACCTTAGAACTTTGTAATAACCCTTCACACCTAACAACCCCTTCTTTCGAATGAAAACCCTTACAATCAAGAGGTTAACATGTAAAGTGTAATTCGATAAGTTACAAGAGGTAGCATTAAATTGTGATTTACTAGATTAATTTGTTGTAGACTGAAAATTCAATAAATTATTAAATGTTCAAGAGGAATTATACATATTTCTTAGACATTATTCTAAATGACTTAAGAGAAGGGTATAAAACTGTAAAGGGAATCCCTTTTTAAACTCTTTCTATCTCTTAATCTCTTTCAACTAAAACAAAATAATGAAGATATTCGCAAGATAATCCAGAAGAATGCTAATAGTCTGAAACTTCACTTAAGTTAAACTAACTATGAAAGCGTTTTAATTTACAAGTGTAAAAAGTTCAGACTAATTTGATGGGGGAATTAGAATTATGTTAAAAAGACTAAAGAAGAAGAAAAAGTCCAAATTACTGGCCATTACTCTTACATCTTCATTACTTCTCTCAGGACTCACCTTTGACATTGCATCCGCTCAGAGTCAAGATCCATCAACCGTACAACAAAAACAAACTTCTATCGTCCAGACAACAGCACCTTACTTAACAGATGCGGCTTCCATCGACAGTGTGATTCAAGCTATGACCCTCGATGAAAAAGCTAAATTCGTTGTGGGTGTTGGAATGCCTGGGTTTACAAGAGGACCCTTCGAAGTAACCGGAGCAGTAGGCGGCACCTACGGAATTCCTCGGTTAGGGATCCCTGAACTGCGTTTTGCTGACGGCCCGGCAGGACTACGGATTCGTCCAACAAGGCCAGGACAAACTCAAACTTATTATGCAACCGCTTTCCCGATTGCATCGGCGCTGGCCTCCACTTGGGATCCTGCAACTGCAGAAGCAGTAGGTAAAGCTCAGGGAAATGAAGTGAAAGAATATGGTGTCGACCTTTTATTAGCACCGGCACTGAATATCCACCGTAATCCATTAAATGGACGAAACTTCGAATACTATTCAGAGGATCCTTTAATTTCAGGGAAAATAGCTGCGGCGATGGTGAATGGGGTACAATCGAACGGTGTTGGCGCAACAATCAAGCACTTTGTTGCTAATAACCAGGAAACAAACCGGAATAGCATTGATACCGTCGTTTCTGAACGAGCATTAAGGGAAATTTATCTAAAAGGCTTTGAAATTGCTGTTAAGGAATCCCATCCATGGTCCGTTATGAGTTCCTATAACAAACTTAATGGAACATACACTTCCCAAAATGCTGACTTGTTAACAACTGTTTTGCGTAAGGACTGGGGCTACACAGGGTTTGTCATGACAGACTGGTTTGGAGGAGATAATCCGGTAGAACAAATGAAGGCTGGCAATGACATGATTATGCCGGGTGCATCGTACCAATCCGATATAATTAAAGCAGCTGTTGAAGGTGGAAATTTGGACGAAAAAGTGCTTGACCGCAATATTAAGAACATTCTCCAGATCGTCATCCAAACACCTGAGTTTAAAAAGTACCAAAACTCCGACAAGCCTGATTTAGCTGCTCATGCACAAACAGCTCGAAAAGCAGCTGCGGAAGGAATGGTTCTTTTAAAGAACGACAATATGCCGCTGCCAATCAGCAAAGATCAAAAGGTCACGTTATTTGGCAATACACAAATCGAGACGGTTAAAGGTGGAACAGGAAGCGGTGATGTTAATGCAGCTTACACAACCTCGATTGCAGATGGCTTAAAGAGTGCTGGATACGAATTAAATCAATCCGAATTCCAGGAATATAAGACATATATTGATACATTGCGCTCGCAGGAACAATATAAAATTAAACCAAGTCCATGGGGTGAGGATTTTGGTAAGTCAATCCCTGCCATTCCTGAAAAGCCTCTAGCAGATAATGAAATTGCCGCTGCTTCGAAAGAATCGGATATCGGCGTCATTGTTATTGGCCGTAATTCAGGTGAAGGTGCGGACCGTCAAGTGGTAAAAGGGGATTACCTATTAAGTGATGCAGAACAAGACATGATTTCGAAAGTATCAGCAGAATACCACAATCAGGGTAAAAAAGTAGCCGTTATTTTGAATATTGGCGGACCTATCGATGTATCAAGCTGGCGGGATAAGGTTGACTCTATCCTATTAGCATGGCAGCCAGGCCAGGAGGCAGGTTATGCTGTAGCGGATGTTATTTCCGGTAAAGTCAATCCGTCCGGAAAACTGCCAACTACCTTCCCTGTAAAATACAGCGATGTTGCATCGGCAGATAGCTTCCCTGGAACACCTGCTGAGAACCCAACACAGGTGATCTATAACGAAGACATTTATGTCGGCTACCGCTACAATACCACGTTCAATGTGAAGCCTGCTTATGAATTTGGTTATGGATTGTCCTATACAAGCTTCAACTTTAGTCATGTAAATATCAGTGAAGGAAAGAAATTTAAGGACAAGCTTAAGGTATCTGCTATGGTCGAAAATACGGGCAAGCTTTCTGGGAGAGAAGTCGTCCAAGTTTATGTTTCCGCCCCAGATGGAAAGCTTGAGAAACCTGCTGTTGAACTAAAGGCATTTGGTAAAACAAAAGAACTTAGGCCGCATCAACGTGAGCTGCTTCAATTCGATCTAAATGCCAAAGACCTTGCCTCCTTCGATGAAGAGGAAAATGCATGGATTCTTGAAAAAGGCACATATACAGTAAAAGTGGGGGCATCCTCAGAAGACATTAAAGGAACAGCAACGTTTACGGTAGACCACGATATGGTTGTTGAAAAGGTTAACGAGGCATTGACACCTATAGTTGATTTTGAACCGCTTACCAAATAAATCCTAAAAAAGACCTTGGTGAACAGCCCTCATTGAAAGTGAATGAAGGCTGTTTTTTTATTGGTAAAAGTGGTTAAAAATGAGGTTCCGATTGAAATGGAAATCAAAACATTTTCATATTTTGGGAGATTGTCGATTATTGCTATGTTCCGTATAATAAGCTTAACTATGCTTTGGGATTGGGGATGTTATATGAGCAAGTTATCTAACGTTGCCTATACAGTAGGAAGTTTGTTTTTTCTTGTCAGTTGCTCACTTTCAATCTTTTACGGTTATAAGATCGTTACCCACCACTTACCTAAGGAGGAAAGTGCAGTAAAAAAGTATCGCTACCATCTTATTCTTGTTCCGGAAGAGTTAGATAATGAATATTGGAAGCTTGTAGAAAAAGGAGCAAAGAAGGCAGCAGAAAAATATAGCGTTCAGCTGGAATATGCTGGGCCGAAGCAGGCAAATATTGATGATCATGTAAAAACAATTGAAATGTCAGCTGCTTCAAAAGTTGATGGGATCATTACACAGGGATTGAGTGACGAACAGTTTACTCCGCTTATTAATCGGGTCGTAGCGAAGGGAATCCCTGTTATCACGGTCGATACGGACACCTCGAACAGTAAAAGGCTGGCCTATATTGGAACGGATAATTATTATTCCGGCTTTTTAGCAGGGAAAGCTTTGATAGCGGATACAAAGGGTAATGCCAATGTAGCGATTATTACGGGGAGCTTTTATGCGAATCATATGCAGCAGCGGGTTAAGGGATTTCAGGATGCTGTAAAAGCAGAAAAAAGAATCCATATCATTGCTGTGGAAGAGTCAGAGATTAGCAGAGTGAAAGCAGCGGAAAAGGCCAACCAAATTTTGCAGGATCACCCTGAGGTTAACGCGTTCTTTGGGACAAGTGCCTTGGATGGCATCGAAATTGCCCAAGTGGTCGAAAAATATAAAAAACAGAATCAAATTTATATTATTGGCTTTGACACACTACCGGAAACGCTTAAGTTGATAAGAAAGGGAACCATTAAGGCAACCGTTGTCCAGGAACCATTTCAAATGGGTTATGGGGCAGTAAAAATGATGATTGATCTAATTGAGGGGAAAAAGGTTTCGCCTATTGTCCATACGGATACTCGAATTTTGAGAATAAGCGATTTATCCGTGAATAATGGCAGAATGGGGGAGCATGAATGATGTTATTTCGGATTAGATCAAAATTGCTGCTTTATTTTATTGTCCTTGTAGTTTTGTTAACTTCGGTCGGGTTCTTTTTTTATAACAGCAGTGAAAAACTGGTGACGGAATATGATGACAGCTTTGAACGATTTCTTTTGCTAAATGATATTTCGCAAAGATCCAATTTACTTACGGAAAAGCTTCATGGGTATATTTTAGATAAGGATGAATCCTACCTAAAAGACTATCGAAAAGAAAAGCTAAAGCTTATTAAGGACCAAAAGAGGCTGTATAAAGTAATCAATACGAATGAGATTACGCTTACAAATTATAAAAATATGATTGATAGTTTTTTGGATGAAGGGGATGCCACTGTTGGTGCATTTAAGCAGGACGAGATTAATCAATATTCGGGTCATTTTAATGAAGTATTGAAGATAAACTCATTTCTTCAAGAAAGCACTCTTGCACTATTAAACAATAAACTGACGGACTATCAAAAATTTTATGATCAAATGGAGCAGCAAAACCATTATTATAAGCTCATGTCGATTTCCCTTTTTGCAGCAGCTTTTGTTCTAAGCACTTTGTTAGCATTATGGATTTCCGGCGGGATTACGAAGCCAATTAGATTGTTATCACATGCAGCTAAGGAGATTTCCATTGGAAACTTAGCAGGTGAGGATATAAAAATTACCACAAAGGACGAACTTAAGCCATTAACAGAAACCTTTAATCAAATGCGTACGAACCTTAGACAGCTCGTAACGGAAATCAAACAACAAGGGGAGTTGGATAAGTTATTAAAAGAATTGGAGTTAAAGAGTCTCCAAAATCAAATCAATCCTCATTTCCTATTCAATACTTTGAATACGGTTTCAAAAATGGCCTATTTGGAAGAAGCGGAACAGACTACAAGATTAATAGAAGCTGTTGCTGCCATACTCAGGTATAACTTGAGTGATTTCGACAAAGCCTCAACGCTAAGAGAAGAAGTGAGAATTGTTCAAGAGTATTTTTATATCCAACAAACACGTTTTGGGGAACGGATTCAATTTGTGACAGACATCCAGGATGATTGTTTAGATATTGAAATCCCTAGTTTAATCTTACAGCCATTAATTGAGAACGCATTCATGCATGGGGTTGAATCCTACGAAGAAAATGGGATCATCCGTCTTCATATATACAGGCATAATCATCAGATTTACGTCGAAGTCATTGATAACGGTACGGGAATGAACGATACCACCAAGAATAGATTGCTCAAATATGTAGAATGTATCGAACCAGAGGAAAGATACGAAGCTGAAAAATCAAAAGGTCAATCAACGGGTATTGGTGTGAAAAATGTGATCAGAAGGCTGCAGCTCTTTTATCAGAGAAATGACATTGTTGAAATTGAATCAGAAGTAGACCATGGAACCAATTTTAGACTTACGATTCCTGTTGTTGCCAAAGGGGGAAAAGGCCTTGTTGAAAATTCTTATTGTGGATGATGAAGTCTTGGAGCGGACGGCATTAACGAAGATCATTAACCGTTCATCCATGGACGTAATCGTCATTGGAGAAGCCCCCAATGGGAGAAAGGCAATTGAAATGGCCACGGAACATCGGCCTGATATCATTTTTATGGATATAAAAATGCCGGGAATAGATGGCGTTCAAGCTGTCAAAGCGATAAAAAAAATCGACCCTGGTATTCGGTTTATTATGGTTTCCGCCTTTAATACGTTCGAATATGCAAAGGAAGTAATGCAGCAGGGGGTTAAGGAATACATCTTAAAACCCAGCAGAAAACAAGATATTCTTGCGGCTTTAGACCGCGTTTCTGGTGACATCCTGGAGGAGAGTATACAGCGGAAAGAGCAGCAAAATTTGCGCCAAAACCTGGACCGTGCCGTATCGATCGCGCAAAAAGAATGGGTATCATCGGTATTAGTAAATCAAGTCCAGGATATTACCTTTGATGAATGGGGCCAGCTGCTTGGGGTTGAAATTACTTCAGGGTATATCATGCTTTTCTCACTGCGGCCTCGAGGCATGACGGAACTTTCAGCAGTTGAAAAACAAAACTGGTATTTATGGCTTAAGGATACCCTTAATTCTGTCGTGAAGAAACAGGAAATGATGGTTGGGCCGTTAACTGACGCACAGGTACCTGTTTTATTCCTCTGTAAAAAAACGACGGAAAAGGTCCAATTTAAAACTAATGCGCAGGCGGTCATCGATGGTCTGAACAGTCTTTTTGAAAAGAAATACTTGGATGCGGAACTAAGGATTGGGGTCGGTCTTCCTTATAACTATGCACATGAACTAAATAAATCTTATCATGAAGCGCTAATGGCCCTGCAGCACCTTGTAAAAACTCCAAATCGAAAATATTTATTTGCAGTTAAACAAGGGTCTACTGAACTCCCTTCTCAATCAGGGGTGTTAGAGATTGAGAAAAAACTATTAGAAGCTGTCCGGCAGGGAGATGTCAATCAGGTCTTATTTCATCTTTGAATCGTTTGCAACGATGCTGGCAGATGATAAGAAAATAAAAGGGTCACTAGTTAAAAAGTCATTTGATGAATTGTTTATTCTCATTTCCCGAATGCTCCATGATTTAGGTATAAGCTATGAACGAACACCTGCAGTGGAAGAGTCTGAGGATATTATGGCGATTTTTGAAAAAGGAAAGGCCCATTTATTAGCCGTCGTTCATCATGTCCAGGTGTGGCGAAACAATCACGCTAAGGGCATGCTCCATAAGGCAAAGGAATATATCGAAAACCATTATGCTGCTTCGATCACATTGGAATTAGTGGCAGAATATGTAGAGCTTAGTCCCTATTATTTTAGCAAATTATTTAAAGATCGTTTTGGGATGACCTTTATTGATTATGTGACGGAAATAAGAATCAAGCATGCCAAGGCTGAAATGGTTGACCCAGGAAAAAGCCTGAAGGAAATCTGCTATTCGATTGGCTACAAGGATCCAAACTATTTTAGCCGCGTGTTTAAAAAGCATACAGGCTTATCGCCAACAGAATTTCGCAAAGTAACAGTAGGTTAATATTTTTTCTCTAATGAGATCAATCCGTTGTAGTGGATTGATCTCATTTTTTTTAATAAAAAATAAAGCGTTTGCAAAAAAGTCTAGGTAATCACAAATTAATGCTAGACTTTTGACCTATTGAAGCGAATCCCCCCATGCTAACATAAGTGTAAGGGCTTACAACGAGGTTAAGTGGATCGGTTCTGCTGCCTTACCAGAGTCTTTACTAAATAGTAAAAGGAGAATGACAACATGTTTAAAAAGAAAAAAGGTTTAATTCTATCTTTAACAGTTGCATCTAGTATTCTATTAGCAACAGGATGCAGTGATTCAACAAGCGGTACAGATTCTGGAAAAGGCAAGGACAACAGTCTTCCAGCAGTTGGGGCAACTATTTACAAATTTGATGACAACTTCATGTCCTATGTTCGCCGTGCAATGGAGACCTCAGCAAAAGATAAAGTAAAGCTCATGCTAAATGACTCGCAAAACGACCAAGCAAAACAGATTGAACAAGTTGATACCCTAATTGCTAAAGGAGCAAAATCTCTAGCAATTAACCTGGTTGATCCAAAAGCGGCGCAAACAATTGTGGACAAAGCAAAAGCAAAAGATCTTCCGGTTATCTTCTTTAATAAAGAGCCTGATGCAAGTGTATTAAAAGGCTATGATAAAGCTTACTATGTTGGAACAACATCTTCTGAATCAGGTGTACTTCAAGGTGAACTGATTGCAAAAGCTTGGGAAGCTAACAAAGATAAATATGACAAAAACAAAGATGGCAAGCTTCAATATGTATTACTAAAAGGTGAGCCAGGACACCCAGATGCAGAAGCTCGTACAAAATTTGCAGTGGATACTGTAAAAGAAAAAGGGATTCAAGTGGAAGAATTAGCTATGGATACGGCGATGTGGGATGCAATGAAAGCAACTGAAAAAATGGATGCTTGGCTTGCAAAATACAATGACAAAATCGAATTCGTTATTGCCAACAACGATGGTATGGCATTAGGTGCAATTGCATCTCTTGAAAAAGCAGGCTACTTCTCCGGCGACAAGTTCATGCCTGTTGTAGGTGTTGACGCGATTCCAGAAGCACTTGAAATGATTGAAAATGGTAAAATGGTTGGTTCCATCTTAAATGATGCGAAAAACCAAGGTAGCGCCACTATTCAGCTAGCAGCAAATGCAGCAAACGGCAAAGATGTATTAGACGGAACTGAGTGGAAACTAGACGATAATAAAGCAGTTCGTGTTCCTTACATTGAAGTAACAAAAGATAATATCCAAGTTGGTAGAGACGCTTATAAGTAAGAAAAGCAGAAGCCGCCTGTCCAGGGGCGACAGGCATAAGACGAGCCGGCGAGAAGGTTGCTCTTTGACCTTCTTGACGGATTGGCTTATGACCCCGAGCCCCTAGGCGCTGGAGCTAGACAGTAAGAAAAGCAGAAGCGCCTGTCCTGGGGCGCTCAGCCCCTTGGCGCTCCTCGAACAAAGGAAAAGCCGACGCTTTTCTTTCGTTCGGGGTAAGACTCCAAATATTTGGAGCTGGATACCGCAATAAAATTATTACTCTCTTTAAAAGTTTGAGAAGCATCCAATGGAGCTCTCATCCTTTTTTAAATGGTTTCAGAGGAGGTTCGCTCATGTCAGAATCAAGTTCTACTAATTTACTAGAAATGCTTAATATAACCAAAAGGTTCCCAGGGGTACTTGCTTTAGACAATGTTTCCCTAAAAGTAAAGCCTGGATCGGTACATGCCTTAATGGGCGAAAACGGTGCAGGAAAATCGACGTTGATGAAATGCTTATTCGGCATTTATTCGATGGATGAAGGCAAAATTCTCTTTGGTGGGAAAGAAGTTTCCTTTGCCAATTCGAAGCAAGCACTCGAAAACGGAGTTTCCATGGTACACCAAGAACTAAATCAGGTACGTCAACAGAATGTTATGGATAATATTTGGCTTGGCCGTTATCCGAAAAAGGGCATTTTCATCGATGAAAAGAAAATGTACGAAGATACAGCGGCTATTTTTAAAAGTCTTGATATCAGTATTAATCCACGTAGTAAGGTGAGTACGCTTTCTGTTTCCGAAATGCAGATGGTGGAAATTGCAAAAGCTGTTTCCTATCATTCTAAAATTATAGTAATGGACGAACCAACCTCCTCTCTAACAGAGACGGAAGTAAATCATCTGTTCAGAATCATCAAAAGGCTTCAAAGTGAGAACGTTGCGATTATCTATATTTCACACAAAATGGAGGAAATCTTAAAGATTTCAGACGAAGTAACGATCATGCGTGATGGTCAGTATATAGCAACAAAAAGTTCGAAGGACCTAACAACCGATGAAATTATTAAATTGATGGTAGGACGTGACCTTTCACAACGGTTCCCTGAAAAAATAAACAAACCAGGGGAATTAATATTGAAAGTATCTGATTTGACTGCAGAAACACAGCCTTCTTTTTCTAATGTTGGCTTCGAGTTAAGAAAAGGCGAAATCTTAGGTATTGCCGGATTGGTTGGCTCGAAACGGACCGAGGTGGTTGAAGCATTATTTGGAATGAGGGCGCTAACATCAGGAACGATTGAATTAAATGGCAAGGTAGTTAAAAACCATTCACCGCAGCAAGCCATCAAAAATGGCTTTGCCCTTGTGACGGAAGAAAGAAGATCAACCGGTATTTTCCCAGAACTAAGCATTAGCTTTAACTCGATCATTTCTAACATGAAGCAATATAAAACAAAAAGCGGATTCTTATCTGACCGCAAAGTCGCCGATGATACCCAGTGGGTAATTGATTCCATGAAGGTAAAGACACCTTCCCAAAAGACTTCGATTGGAAGTCTATCAGGTGGTAACCAACAGAAGGTAATTATTGGCCGATGGCTGCTAACAAAACCAGATATTTTATTGCTAGATGAGCCAACTAGGGGTATTGATGTCGGGGCAAAGTTTGAAATTTATCAGCTCATTAACCAATTAGCTGCGGAAGGAAAAGGAATTATCATGATTTCTTCCGAAATGCCTGAGCTTTTGGGTGTAACAGACCGAATTTTAGTCATGAGTAATGGAAAAGCAGCTGGAATTGTTGAGACTCACGCAACATCTCAAGAAGAAATTATGCAATTAGCAGCTTTGTATTAGGAGGAATGGATATGAATACTCAAGCTTCAAAAAAATCAAGCGTATCAAAATGGCTTGTTGATAACGTAATTTATGTAGTTTTAATCCTTCTTGTTGTCGGGATTGTCGCTGCTTCTCCGGACTTTTTATCGATGACAAACTTAATTAATATCTTAAGTCAATCATCCTCACGTATTATTATCGCACTTGGGGTAGCAGGTATCTTAATTACTGCAGGTACTGACCTTTCAGCGGGACGGATGGTTGGACTTGCTGCCGTCATATCAGCCTCGATGCTGCAAGCAGGGGATTATGCTTATCGAATGTATCCAAACCTGCCGGAATTACCGTTAATTGTTCCGATTGTCATTGCGATGGTAGCAACGGGTATCATTTCAGCATTAAACGGTGTCATTGTAGCAAAATTTCACGTTCCTCCATTCATTGCTACCTTAGGTATGATGATAGGTGTTTACGGACTAACTTCGATTTATTTTGACCGCCCGCCATATGGTGCGCAGCCAATTGGCGGATTAAGCCAAGCCTTTACAACGTTTGCGCAACGCGGAATAAAAATTGGCCAATATGAATTTCCATACCTCATTATCTATGCCATTGTGGTATCACTTATCATTTGGGTGATTTGGAATAAAACACAGCTAGGAAAAAATATGTATGCCATTGGTGGCAATCCAGAAGCTGCTAAGGTTTCCGGTGTAAACGTGGCAAGAAATCTGATTATCATCTACACGATCGCAGGTCTTCTATACGGCTTAACAGGTACATTAGAAGCTGGACGTGTAGGTAGTGCAACAAACAACACAGGTAACATGTATGAACTAGATGCAATCGCAGCCTGCGTAGTCGGCGGTGTATCACTATCAGGTGGAATTGGAACCGTCCCTGGTGTTATCACAGGGGTACTGATTTTCCAAGTCATCAACTACGGTTTAGCATTCCTTGGCGTAAGCCCATACATTCAATTCATCGTAAAAGGCTTAATCATCATCGTCGCAGTAGCCTTTGACATGCGCAAACACGCAAAGAAAAAATAAGTAGATTAGTATTAAAAATTTGGTGTCAGGCACCGTTCGTGGACAAATGTCCACGAGCGGTGCCTGACACCTTTTTATATTTTGTGATGTTACTAATACATACAAACTATAAAACAATTTGTAAGAAAGATTTGATGTTTTGTCTAATGACAGGCCTTAGCAGTGGTGTATAATTAAATTGTTGTCTGAATATTTACTTAAATTTAATAATAGGCTTACTTTGGACCCCAGAACAGCTTCAAAATCAAAAGTCCGCAAATTACTGTTTTTATCCTCCACGAGATTTTTAACATTGAATTATGCACTTTATCTCAGATAAAAAAGGGGAGTGTTTAATCATGCAACGACAAAAATTATTGATTAATGGAGAAAGACTGAAGACGACATTAGAACAATTTGCAAACTTTGGCCGGACAGAAAACAATGGGGTCACAAGGTTGTCCTTATCCAAGGAAGATATCCGGGTAAGGGATTACTTCCGTTCTTGCTGCGAGGAATTAGGGTTGACAGTCAAGGTTGATGATATGGGCTGCATGTATGCGACACTGACTGGGAAAGAAGAAAAGCCGCCAATTCTTATTGGCTCCCATTTGGATTCGGTGAAAAAAGGCGGCCGTTTCGATGGCGTCTTAGGGGTAGTGGCTGGTTTAGAAGTGGTTCGAACGTTGGTCGAGAATCAAATTAAACCACAGATTCCGATCACAATTGTTAACTTTACGAATGAAGAAGGTGCGCGGTTTGAGCCTTCGATGATGGCATCGGGGGTCCTTTCAGGCAAATTTGAAAAGTCTGCTATGTTAAAAAAGGTAGATTCAGAGGGAACTACTTTTGGGGAGGCTTTAAAGTCGAGCGGGTACGAAGGGGATGTGGAGAATCGATTAAAAGAGGCATCGGCCCTTTTAGAGCTCCACATTGAACAAGGACCGATCCTTGAAAAAGAGGCACTCTCAATCGGTGTCGTAGAATGTGTGGTAGGAATGGCTTGCTATGAGATTGAAGTAACAGGGGAATCTGACCATGCTGGCACAACGCCAATGAAGATGAGAAAAGATGCTTTGTTTGCCACTAATAACTTAATCAATGAAATCCGCAGGCGGTTAGGAGTTTTAGATGAAGATTTAGTCTTCACGATTGGCAGAGTAAACGTGTATCCAAGCATCCATACGGTCATTCCGAACAAGGTCATCTTTACTCTTGAAGCACGTCACAAGGACATGGAAATTGTCCGTACGGTAAAAAACTTCATCGAAGCACTTCCGAATTTAACCTCGTTAAATGAAGGCTGTGAGGTAAAAACAACAAAATTATGGGAGCGGGACACCGTTTGGTTCGAATCTGAAATTTGCCAGCGTTTAGAAGAATCGGCACAGGCGCTCGGGTATTCTAATAGAAGAATGGTCAGCGGTGCCGGCCATGATGCCCAATTCATTGCGAGCTTCGTTCCTACGGCCATGCTATTTGTCCCTAGTATTAACGGCAAAAGCCACTGTGAAGAAGAGTTAACCACTTGGGAAGATTGCGAAAAAGGGATCAATGTTTTATTGGATACGGTTTTAACGATGTTAGCAAAATAGTTTTTAATTAAATAAGCTAGCTTTAAAGGGACCTTTTCGTGATGCGGAAAGGTCCCTTTTTTACATTGGCTTGTTCCTCTTGCCTATACAGCAGTACTGTGGGCTGTATTTATGCTTATTAGCAGTGGGTTTTACGGAGCGGATTCTTGGTTGTTTTATAGTATTTTTCATCTGGCATTCGCACCAATCTACTTTATGGCTATTGCTCCTCGTAATTTTGATTTTCAAAAAACTTCGGACATCGCCTTAGGGACTCTATTTTTGGCACACTTCTTGCATAATAAATGGATGTAACTAACACTAATTTCATTTAATTCTTTCAGGAGGCGCGTTATAGTGAATAAAATTATTTCAATAGAGGAAATTTCCTCCATTCTGACAGATGGAATGACCATTATGGCAGGTGGGTTTATGGGGGTAGGTACACCACAAGAACTGGTAACTGCCCTGCTTGAAGCAGATGTGAAGGATTTAACGCTAATCGCAAATGATACCGCTTTCATTGGAACGGGTGTAGGACCTTTAATTGTAAACAAACGAGTAAGGAAGGTAATTGCATCACATATTGGCACAAATCCTGAAACCGGCAAACAAATGATTGCTGGTGAACTGGAAGTGGAACTAGTTCCCCAGGGAACACTTGCTGAACGTGTTCGTGCCGGAGGGTCTGGCCTTGGCGGAGTGTTGACTCCCACCGGTGTTGGAACTGTAGTCGAAGAAGGCAAAGAAAAGATCACCGTCGATGGCCGTGAATATTTACTCGAAAAACCGCTTCGCGCTGAAGTTGCCATTCTTAAAGCATTTAAAGCAGATAAAGCTGGCAATTTGATTTATCATCGTTCGGCCCGGAATTTTAACCCATTGATGGCCTTAGCAGCAGATCTCGTGATTGTTCAAGTAGAACAAATCGTTGAAGTTGGAGAAATTGACCCGGATGAAGTAATGACACCCGGAATCTTGGTCGATAAAATTTTCGTTCAGGGAGGTAGTCGATAATGATAAATACGCTAGTGAATCCAAAACAAGTGATCGCTGCTCGTGTTGCAAAGGAATTGCAAGATGGAGATGTAGTTAACCTGGGGATTGGACTGCCGACTATGGTCCCAAACTACCTGCCTGAAAATGTTAACGTTATTCTCCAATCTGAAAATGGATATATCGGACTCGGGCCTGTAGACGGAGATATTGATCCGGATTTGGTTAATGCGGGTGGGCAGCCTTCGGGTATTAATCCAGGAGGTGCGTTCTTCGACAGCCTTTTCTCATTCGAATTAATCCGTGGAGGACATGTGGACGTAACGGTCCTTGGAGGATTAGAGGTTGATGCGAAAGGCAACCTTGCTAACTGGATGGTTCCTGGAAAAATGGTGCCTGGTATGGGTGGAGCAATGGATTTAGTTACTGGAGCCAAGAAAGTTATTGTAGCAATGGAACATATGGCCAAAAACGGATCATCCAAAATATTAGAACAATGTCGATTGCCTTTGACTGGAAAGGGCGTAGTGGGCCTGATTGTGACGGAACTAGCGGTCTTTCGTGTAACAGTTGAAGGATTGGTACTGGAGGAACTTCAAGATGGTGTCGAACTTGATACCGTTAAGGAAAAAACAGAAGCTGCGTTTACGATCATTCCAGCTATTTTAAAAGCAAAAAACGGTTAATTAATATGATAGAAAATGAAAAGTAAATCGAGTTTGATAGATTCCGAGGGATTAGGCATTTATCAAATGCTGCTAAAGCCAGTGTTTTAAATAAATCAATTCCGAAAAAACGGAAAATTCCGGATTTACGGAAACTAATCGCACTGAATTTTCCGAATTCACGGAATCATAAACGAGAGTATAAAGGGTGGTTTTTGGTAACATATAGTTATAAACTATTAATTTAGTATAATACTTGTATGATAATAAAGAAAATTTAAATTTTTGAGAAATTAATAACCGATTTTGGCATGGAACTTGCATTTTTTTAATTGACCTTTAGCCTGTAAACGCTTACCAAGGGGATGCTGAAGCTCATACAAAAAGTAAAAAGGGGGATTTAAATGCAATTATTTATTATTCTTTTGTCACTTGGGCTCTTAATGTTTGTTGCCTACCGAGGGTTTTCTGTTATCTTATTTGCACCGATCTGTGCACTTTTAGCTGTTGTACTTGTTGACCCAAGCCATGTTTTACCGTTCTTTTCCGGTGTGTTCATGGAAAAAATGGTCGGATTCATTAAATCATACTTCCCAGTGTTCCTATTAGGAGCCATTTTTGGAAAAGTAGTTGAAATGTCAGGGATTGCAGAATCCATCGCTAAGACGATTGTCCGTCTGCTTGGTGCAAAACGTGCGATGCTAACCATTGTATTATTAGGCGCCATATTAACATATAGCGGTGTAAGCTTATTCGTAGCTGTTTTTGCAATTTACCCATTTGCTGCTCAAATGTTCAGGGAAGCGAATATTCCTAAACGCTTAATTCCAGGAACGATTGCACTTGGTGCGTTCACATTCACTATGGATGCCCTGCCGGGAACACCGCAAATTCAAAACGTTATACCAATTCAATTCTTTAAAACAGATATTTATGCGGCACTAACACTTGGAATTATCGGGGCTATTTTTGTCTTAACTCTAGGGCTGCTTTATCTAGAGATGAGAAGGAGAAAGGCAGCAAAAGCTGGGGAAGGTTATTATGGATTTGAAGCCGAAACTGCGGCTGCATTGGATTTGGCGGAATCAAATCAAAAAGACGTAACCGTTCCAGATTTAACGACTCATCAATCTGTTTTAAAGCAAATTTTAGCGTTTGTACCGCTTGTGCTGGTAGCTGTTTCAAATAAATTGTTCATTACCTACATACCAAAATGGTACCCGAACGGTTTTGATTTTTCTGCTATTGGCTTAAAAGCATATACAGTAGATGTTCCTACTGTTGCAGCTATCTGGGCCATTGAAATGGCCTTAGTCGTGGGGATCGTCACGTCACTTGCCTTCGATTGGAAGCGTGTGACAGTAAACTTTAAAGAAGGACTAAACCTCAGTATTGCCGGAGCATTGCTTGCAACGATGAATACAGGTGCCGAATACGGTTTTGGCGGTATTATTTCCTCACTTCCAGGATTTGCAAAAATAAGTGACGGGATTTCTAGTACCTTTACGAATCCACTTGTTAACGGTGCTGTTACCACAAGTTCACTAGCAGGTATTACTGGCTCTGCCTCTGGTGGTATGGGTATTGCTTTAGGCGCGATGGCTGATAAATACAATCAGGCGATTACAGCAGCGAATATTCCTCCAGAAGTAATGCACCGTGTCGTCGCGATGGCATCCGGTGGTATGGATACACTTCCACACAACGGAGCTGTCATTACCTTGCTTGCAGTTACAGGTTTAACGCACAAACAATCATACCGGGACATTTTCGCTATTACAGTCATTAAAACATTAGCCGTTTTTGTCATCATTGGTATCTACACTTTATTTGGGATTATCTAAAGACATTGCGCGTAAATATAGAAGAATAGTTGTCTAGTTATAAAGGAGGATTCTCGTATGACCAAGTCATTAGAAGGAAAAACAGCATTTATTACAGGATCTGCAAGTGGGATTGGATTAGAAATCGCAAAGGCGTTTGCACAGGAAGGCGCAAAAGTGGTGATCTCCGATTTAAATGTTGGTAAAAGTGAAGAAGTGGCTGCTGAATTAAGGGAGCAAGGATTTGAAGCATTATCGGCGCCATGTGATGTGACCGACGAGGAAGCATTTAAAAATAGTCTTCAGTCAGCTTATAAAGCGTTCGGAAGTATTGATATTTTAGTCAATAATGCAGGAATGCAGTATGTATCACCAATTGAGGAGTTTCCGACTGAGAAATTTGAATTACTAGTCAAAATCATGTTAACCGCCCCATTTATCGGGATTAAAAATGTATTTCCAATCATGAAGAAACAAGGCTTTGGAAGAGTAATCAATATGGCTTCCATTAATGGTGTGATCGGGTTTGCTGGCAAGGCCGCCTACAATAGTGCCAAACACGGCGTCATTGGTTTGACAAAGGTTGCAGCATTGGAAGGTGCAGCAGATGGAATCACCGTAAATGCATTATGTCCAGGTTACGTGGATACACCACTAGTAAGAAACCAATTGGGAGACTTGGCTAAAACAAGAAATGCCAGCTTAGACAGTGTCATTGAAGAAGTACTCTTCCCGCTGGTTCCACAAAGAAGGCTATTATCCGTAACAGAAATTGCTGATTATGCGGTCTTTTTAGCAAGTGATAAAGGAAGAGGTGTTACAGGTCAAGCAGTTATTCTAGATGGCGGCTACACGGCTCAATAATTCCAAATAGAGAATCCTATTCGATTGTTCGAATAGGATTTTCATATTGCATGAAAATGCCTCCATTCACTCAAATCAACGTACTCGTTTGGTATAATTATAATATCTAAGGTGTAGAGCAGAGGTGGGAAAAGAATGTACCAAGGATTTGAGAATATCCCCAATAAATGGCATGAGCAAATGATTCATCTATTAGCAGAACGAATCGTAGTCGTCGATGATAATGGTATTATTCTTTATATAAATGAGGCATATTGTGAGTTTTTAGGAACCACCGTTAAAGATGCTGTCAACCGGCCTGTACAAGAGGTCATTGAAAATTCTCGCATGCACATTGTCGTCAAAACAGGACAAAAAGAACTTGCTGCTCTTCATCCGATTAATGGAAGTGAAATGATTGCAAACCGTTTCCCGATAATTGAGGATGGAAAAATTGTCGGAGCGGTGGGAACTGTCATGTTTCGTACCCCTGAGGAATGGCGGATGTATAAAACAAAAATCCAGGGGCTAGTTGAAGAATTAAAGTATTATAAAACAAAACTGGAAAAAGAGCTGAAAAGTAAGTACCAATTCAATGATTTAATTGGAAAAAGCTCTACTTTTCTAGCAACCAAAAAACTAGCAGAAAGAATATCTGGAAGCAACTCATCCGTTTTATTGATCGGGGATTCAGGAACAGGCAAGGAATTATTCGCTCATGCCATTCATAATAGCAGCATGCGTGCCACCTTGCCCTTTGTTGCAATCAATTGTGCTTCTATACCTGAGCATTTGCTAGAATCGGAACTATTTGGCTATGATGATGGTGCCTTTACTGGAGCAAAAAAGGGCGGAAAGAAGGGGCAGTTCGAAATTGCCAACAATGGTACACTTTTTCTAGATGAAATAGGCGACATGCCACTTTCGATGCAAAGTAAGCTTTTGAGGGTGCTGCAGGAAAAAGAGATTCAGCGAGTCGGAGGTCAAAAGTCTATTACAGTAGATGTGCGAATCATTGCAGCAACCCACCGGGATTTAGAGATGCTGGTGGAAGAAGGAAAGTTTCGTCAGGATTTGTATTATCGATTAAATGTCATCAAAATAGAAATTCCCCCTCTTAGAGAGCGGAAAGAGGATATTCCGCTAATCTCTCAAAGCTTATTGAAAAAGTTAGAAGGGAAATTTTACCGCAAAGGAATTGAGCTATCTACTGTGGTAGAAGAGAGACTAATGGAGCATTCATGGCCGGGAAACATCCGGGAACTTGAGAATGTCTTGGAACGATCCATCAATGTTCTGGATGGGAAAACGATTGAAATGGTCCACCTGCCATTATACTTACGTGACACGGAACCGGAGACTAACTTTGTTAAGGCAGCTAATACCCAGAATCTTGAGACGACGACAAAACAGCTATTACCGATTTTCTCATTAAAAGAAACACTTGCTCATGCCGAGAAGAAAGCCATTTTAAATGCATTAGTGGTGACAAATGGCAATAAGCTGGAGGCTGCTAAACTACTGGAAATTGGGAAAACTAGTTTCTATGAAAAATGTAAATTGTATGCTATTAGATAGTAACAATAATTAATTTGGGACTTCATTTCCAACTCGAAAAGAGTAGGTAGAAGTAAGTCGATCTTGTTAGGGTGTCAGGCACCGGCCGTGGACAAATGTCCACGGCTGGTGCCTGACACCTTTTTTAAGCTATTCTTTATTGGCAGTTCATATTCAATTCATATATTCTTTGTATAATCGAGTTTGTAATTGAGAATGTAGACTTGAAATTAATGTGACCTTTAGAAGGGATGTAAATATATATGACGGAAGTGAAGATAGAGAAGGGCTGGCGCCAATTTATTCGATTGGTTCAGCATACCAATCCATCTAAATTGCTCCTTGGTATCGCCCTTTTATTAAGTGTAGGTACCACAATAGTGGGGCTATTGGTCCCGCTGTTTACAAAAAATCTTATTAATGATTTTTCAATTAGTTCTTTAAGTACGGGTAGGATTCTTCTTCTTGTTACTGCGCTTTTACTACAAGCAGTGGCTAGTGGGATATCCATCTATTTATTAAATCATCTCGGCCAATCAGTTGTGGCCGGGATTCGAGACCGTTTATGGAAAAAGCTGCTCGTCTTACCGGTACCGTTTTATGATGAAAATCAAACCGGCGAAACCGTCAGTAGAATGACCAATGATACAGCCGTGGTCAAAGGATTAATTACCGATCATCTAGCCAATTTCCTATCAGGAATGATTTCCATCATTGGTTCGATTGTTGTTTTGCTGCTATTGGATTGGAAAATGGCTTTGCTCATGTTTATAGCACTGCCGCTTGCAGCAGTTATATTAATGACACTTGGAAGAAAGATGCATCAGGTGTCAAAAGGGATGCAAACCGAAACAGCACGTTTTACCTCAGTTCTCCAGCAAGTTTTATCAGAAATACGATTAGTCAAAGCTTCCAACGCCGAGGCAATCGAGTATAAGAATGGTAAAAACGGGATCACACAATTGTTTCAATATGGGTTGAAAGAGGCGAAGATTCAAGCATTAATCTCACCCCTGATTGGTTTAGTAATCATGGTATTACTAGTCGTCATTCTAGGTTACGGTGGAATGAGGGTATCATCAGGTGCATTAATGGCGGGTGATTTAGTTGCCTTTATTATGTATCTGTTTCAAATCGTCATGCCAATGGGGCAATTAGCCGCCTTCTTTACCCAATTTCAAAAAGCAACCGGTGCCACAGAACGAATTATCACCATCATGGATATGAACGAGGAAGAAGTCCATTCGAATCAGGATGTTCATAATGTGAATCAATCGATCACTGTAGAGGATCTGAACTATTCTTATAAAAATGGGGAAGACGTACTTAAGAATATTAGCTTTTCCGCAGAAGCAGGCAAGGTGACTGCGATTGTCGGTCCAAGCGGAAGCGGAAAAACGACCCTATTTTCTTTATTGGAGCGTTATTATCAACCGCAACAAGGCGCAATTCGTCTGGGGCAAGAACCGATTAATCAATTCTCCCTGTATTCCTGGAGAAGTCAAATTGGCTATGTATCACAGGAAAGCCCGATTGTTGTGGGAACGATTCGTGATAATATTTGTTACGGAATGGATAAAAAAATTGAGCAGGCAGATATCGAAAGAGTGGCAAAAATGGCCTATGCGGACCAATTTATTGCGGAACTGCCAAACGGGTATGATACAGAAGTTGGTGAAAGAGGAATAAAATTATCGGGTGGGCAGCGTCAGAGGATTGCGATTGCTCGTGCCTTTTTAAGGGACCCCAAAATTTTAATGTTAGATGAAGCAACTTCCAGTCTTGATAGCAAATCAGAACGTGTTGTTCAACAAGCATTGCAAAATTTAATGAAGGGAAGAACCACTCTCGTAATTGCGCATCGTCTGTCAACGGTGATCGATTCTGATCAAATTATCTTTTTGGATAAAGGGAAAATTACCGGAAGCGGTACACATGAACAACTTTTAAGAACTCACTCCTTGTATCGTGAATTTGCCGAGCAGCAATTACGGATCAACGAACCTGCTTAATAGAAGGAAAGGAATGAGGATGAATGACAAAAGTTCTAATGGTCGATGATGATGCTAATATTCGCGAACTAATCCAACTTTTTTTAAAAAAAGAAGGATTCGAACTTTATGAGGCATCAGATGGTGTAATGGCATTACAACTGATGGAAAAAGTAAAGATAGATTTAGCGATCATTGATATTATGATGCCAAATATGGATGGCTGGGAATTATGCAAAGAGCTGCGGGAATTTAGTGATATTCCCATCTTAATGCTGACCGCCAAAGGGGAAACAACACAAAAGCTGAAAGGATTCGAGTTGGGAGCGGACGATTATCTAGTTAAACCCTTTGACCCAATGGAGTTAACTGCTCGAGTTAAAGCATTATTAAAACGGTATAATATAACGGCTTCGCAAACGATTACGATTAATGAATTTAAATTGAATCGAAAAACACATGAAATTTCTTTTAAAAATAAGGAATATACGATTCCGTTGAAAGAATTCGAGCTGTTGTTTAAACTAGCCAGCTATCCTGGAAAAACGTTTTCACGAGAGGTGCTCATTGAAGACATTTGGGGCTACGACTATGAAGGAGACGAACGAACGGTCGATGTTCATATTAAAAGGTTAAGAGAGCGGTTTCCAGAAAGAGAATTCCCGTTCCGGATTCAGACGATTTGGGGATTAGGCTACCGCTTTGAGGTAAAATCATGAAGATTAAGCGCTTTTTTCAACATGTATTTGGGGTTGTCTTTTTCTTTGTATTTGTCTCTTTTGGTTTTTCAGCAGGTTATTTCATTGTGTCCGGAACTTATCAATTATTCGATTTTCATACATCCGATTACCTTCGTCATATGGCATCGGTAATTACTGGTTTATTGACGATGAGCTTAGTTGGTTTTCTTATATCTTTATTCACTCGTTCAAGGCGACGCAATCTCTTTCATGAAGTACTGGATGCGTTAAGTAGGATTTCTAAAGGTGATTTTAATGTATACCTCGATTTAAAGGCTGGTAAAAGAAATCAATTCACAAGTCTGATTGACCATATTAATCATATGGCTAAGCAATTAAAGCAGTTGGAAGAGATGCGGCAGGAATTTATTTCAAATGTCTCACATGAAATTCAGTCGCCGCTGACGTCCATCATGGGTTTTGCAAGAGCACTTCAATATGGCCAGCTTTCGATTGATGAAAGAAGTCATTATCTCAGTATTATTGAAACAGAAAGCAAAAGATTATCGAAATTAAGTGATAATCTTCTAAAACTAACCTCACTAGAATCCAAGCATCATCCCTTTGAGCGACATAGCTATCGGTTAGACCAACAATTACGGACAATTATATTGGCGTGTGAACCACATTGGATTGAAAAGGAACTGGAACTGGATGTGTCCCTCGAGAAGGTCATCATCATTGCGGATGAAGATTTGATGAGCCAGGTATGGACCAATCTGATTCACAATAGTATTAAATTTACTGAAAAGCGCGGAAGTATTCGTGTCCATCTTCAGCAGGTCGATGACAAAACGATCGTGAAAATTTCCGATACGGGGATTGGCATCACGAAAAAAGATCAGATCCATATTTTTGAACGATTCTACAAAGCAGATAAGGCAAGGGACCGGTCAAAAGGCGGCAGCGGTTTAGGACTCTCCATCGTAAAAAAAATCATCGAAATGCACGAAGGAACCATCTGTGTTGACAGCGAAGAAGGGAAGGGAACCACCTTCACCATTACACTATAAAAACCATTTTTGTGTTGTTTTGGGTGTCAGGCACCGCTCGTGGACAAATGTCCACGAACGGTGCCTGACACCCTTTTTAAATTTATTGTTCTGAAATACATAGGGAAAATCATATTTATCAAAAAGCAGCGTAAAACCCCTAGCTTTAGATATGGGGATATAAGCTATATTTTTGTTCGTTTTTTTAGGATAATGCAAGTAATTTTACTATACATTCTTTGAAATTCTTTGGTATAATGGGGATATAAACAGAACGTTTGTTCTTGGCGAGGGAGGGGTGAATGAAATGTATCGATCCTATAAAATACAAATTCAGCCGGAACATGAATTGTTCGACTACTGTGAATCACTCTGTTTTAAAGCGAAAAACTTGTACAATATCACCAACTACTATATTAGACAGGTTTACACAGCTTTTTGAAATGCCTCATCCAGAGAAAGCATTCCTTCCCTATACCTTTGTAGAAGCACTGTTTAAAGTGATGAAACAAACCGATTACCTTTCTTTGCCCTCACAGTCCAATCAACAAACAATAAAAAAGGTATATGATGATTGGAAAAGTTTCTTCGAAGCCTCCAAGAAATATAAAATTAATCCTACTAACTTTTCCGGAAAGACAAAGATTCCAAAATACAAACCGAAAAATGGACGCACGACCTGTTATTTAACCAATCAAATTACCAAAATTAAAGGAAATATGCTTTCATTACCAGGAACTCCTCTTACATTAAAACTGGGAAAAATCGCACATATAGATGGTAAACTACAACAAGTGCGAATTGTCCCGTCCTATGGGCGGTATGTAATGGAAGTTGTTTTTAAAAGTGAACAGGAAAAGGAGATCAAACGATCCGAAAAACAATTAAATGAGTGGGTATTTGAGCCGAAACGAGTAATGGGTATTGATTTAGGAGTAAATAACCTTGCAACTATCATCGATAACACGGGGCTAAAGCCTCTGCTTATCAAAGGCAAATGGTTAAAATCGATCAATCAATACTATAACAAATTAAGAGCCAATTACATGAGTATCCTTCGAAATGGAAAAGGACCAAAGGAAGGGAAGTTTCACACGACAAGATTAATTTCATTAGACCGAAAAAGAAACAATCGAGTCATGGATTTTTTACATAAGGCCAGTGCAAAAGTGGTCGAGATTGCTCAAGAAAGAACCATTGATACGATCATCATAGGTAAAAATGAGGGTTGGAAGATGGAGGTTGATATGCAAAAGACTACAAAACAAACCTTCATACAAATCCCATATGCCACTTTCATAGGAATGATTCGATACAAAGCAGAACGACATGGAATTCAAGTCATTGTCCGAGAAGAAAGCTATACCTCCAAGTCTAGTTTCTTGAATCATGACCCAATTCCAACTTACGGGGAAGAGCACCAAACTAATTTTAGCGGGTATAGAAGCAGTCGAGCCTTTTACAAAATCAAAGGTTCTAAGATTTTGATCCATGCCGATGTGAATGGAGCTTTTAATATTGTCCGTAAACATACCAATGATGTCTTCGAAGGACTGGAGAGAAAACAGTTCCTCCAATCCCCACGAAAAATAATCATCAAAAAGAAAAGAAAGGCAAAGCTGAAGACCTCGGTCTGATGTAGTAGCGGGACTTGTGGTAGCCCTCGTAAAGACAATGCGGCTTTAAAGCCTATTCTTTCGAAACCCCTAGCTTCAGCTATGGGGATACTCATAGGAAGATAAGTAAGTAATTTAGGTTATCTAACAATGGAGGAATGAGCGCTCGTGCCAATTGATTGGGATGAAAAGGATAGGATTTTTCATTTGTACAATAGCAAGATTAGTTATTTGATTCAAATTGTCCATGGTAAATATCCCGCTCATTTGTATTGGGGAAAGATGGTTAAGACGCTGCATCCTTCTTCCATTCTGGCGTTTAAAGGCAGGGCTTTTTCGCCGACTACCGAACCTTCTCTTCCGCAATTTTCACTTGATACGCTACCACAGGAATATCCCGCTTTTGGGAACGGGGACTTTCGTTCGCCGGCTTATCAGATCCGTTCTGCTGACGGAACTACGGTAACGGACTTTGTCTTTGATTCTCATGAAATTTTTCAAGGGAAACATACGCTTGAGGGATTGCCGTCTGCTTATGTCGAGGATAATTCTGATGCTGAAACATTAGTGCTAACACTGGTAGATTCCATGCTTGGGATCGGGATGAATCTACATTATACAATTTATCGTGATTTTGATGTGATAACTAGATCGGTCTCCTTTGAGCATCTTGGCAGCCATGATGTGGAAATACATAAATGTATGAGTATGTCAGTCGACATTCATCAATCAGATTGGGATTGGCTGCACCTTTATGGAACATGGGGGCGTGAGCGTCACATTGAAAGGCAGCCACTTAACCACGGGATTCAAACGATTTCATCAGCTCGGGGTTCAAGCAGCCATCGACATAATCCTTTTGTTGCGCTGCTTTCAAAAGACACCAACGAAGAATATGGGGATGTATTTGGCATCAGTTTGGTCTACAGTGGGAATTTTCAAGCTTCCATCGAAGTGGATCCTTATCAAACTTCCAGACTTAGCATCGGCATAAACCCCTTTGATTTTACATGGGTGCTGCAGCCGGGGGAAACGTTTCAAACTCCTGAGGCTTTAATGGTTTATTCCTCGGACGGGCTAGGAGGAATGTCCAGGACTTATCATAAATTTCTGAGGGAAAGGGTTTGTCGAGGGGTATACCGCGACAAAACACGCCCAATTCTCATTAATAACTGGGAAGCCACCTATTTTCATTTTAATGAAAAAAAACTTATCGACCTTGCGGATGCAGCAAAAGAGTTGGGCATCGAACTGTTTGTATTGGATGATGGCTGGTTTGGGCATCGTGACAATGATAAAAGTTCGTTGGGTGATTGGTTTGTTTTTAAGAAAAAACTTCCGAATGGTTTAAACGGATTGGCTGATTATATCCAAAAAAAGGGGATGCAATTTGGGTTATGGGTCGAGCCGGAAATGGTTTCTCCTGACAGTAATTTGTATCAGAAGCATCCCGATTGGTGTATCCATGTGCCGGGACGGAACCGAACACAGTCCAGAAATCAATTAATTCTTGATTTAAGCCGGGAAGACGTATGTAATTTTTTAATCGAAACGCTGACCGAAGTCTTTAGCAGTGCTAAGATCTCCTATGTGAAATGGGATATGAATCGAAATATGACTGAGGTGGGTTCGGCTGCGCTTCCACCTCAACGGCAAAAAGAAACCGCGCACCGTTATATGCTTGGCTTGTACCGAATCCTAGAAAAACTGACCGAACGATTTCCTAAGATTTTATTTGAAAGCTGTTCCGGAGGAGGCGGTCGCTTTGATCCTGGAATGCTCTATTATATGCCGCAAACCTGGACGAGTGATGATACTGATGCTGTTGAACGGCTTAAAATTCAATACGGAACAAGTCTCATTTATCCTGCCATTACAATGGGAGCACATGTATCAGATGTGCCGAATCGCCAGGTTGGTAGAACCACACCGCTTTTAATGAGATGCCATGTGGCGATGGCTGCAAATTTGGGGTTTGAATTAAATATCGACAAGCTGAGTAGTGATGATAAGGAGGTGGTAATGGAGCAAATCAAACGATATCATCAAATCAAGGATATTGTCTGTTTTGGTGACTTATTCAGGCTGTTAAGTCCGTTTGATGGAATGGATTCGGCGTGGATGTATGTTTCACCGAATCAGGAAAGGGCTGCTGTTTTTTACTTTAAAACGTTGGCAACACCAAATCCACCGTTTTTCCGGCTGAAGTTGCGTGGGCTAAAGTCGGATGAGATATATAGAGTAAATAGGGGAGAACAGGAATATGTGGGCGATGAGCTTATGAAAATTGGATTAATGCTGCCATTGATAAAAAGAGATTTTACCTCGATTATTTACCACATTGAAGCATTCGAAAAGTAATCAAATAAAAAATACGAGCATTACCTTATATATCTCAATTAAAATTTACAATTTTGACATGCCATTTACCTGTGTAAAGAAATATTTTTGGTATATGCTTAAGTAGAAAATATAATAGCAGGCTTAGAGACTTGGAGAAAGCCATAAAAACCCTTGGGAATGATTATTACTATTCCTATGCGTTTTTATGGCTTTTTTTTGTGTAAAAATTATTCTTGTTGTAGGAATAATAGCAATCGGTATAAATAAATTTACAGATAGACTAAATCCACTTGTTGTAGGCGTCCTGATTGTGAGTATCGGTTTGAGCCTTGTTTTATAAAGCTGCCTTCCTAGGTGAAACAGAAACGAGTCTTTAGTTTATAATAGGGGCAATAGTAGTTGTTCTTGCAATAACTTCCGTAATTAGAAAGAAACCTCAGGAAAATGGTCCGGGTAGAAAAATCAGTGCATAATTTTAATTAAAGGGAGAGTTCATATATGGAAAATTACATTTTATCCTTAGATCAAGGTACAACAAGTTCACGTGCCATTCTTTTTAATAAAGAAGGAAAGATTGTTCAAGTCGCTCAGCAAGAATTTCAACAATTCTTCCCTCAACCAGGTTGGGTAGAACATAATGCAAATGAAATTTGGGGTTCGATCCTAGCGGTAATGGCTTCCTGTTTGGCAGGGGCTAACGTAATACCAGAACAAGTGGCCGGAATCGGTATTACAAACCAACGGGAAACAGCCGTTGTCTGGGATAAAGAAACAGGCCAACCGATATATCATGCGATTGTTTGGCAATCCCGCCAAACAGCATCGATTTGTGAAGAATTAAAAGCAAAAGGACATGATCAATTATTCAGGGATAAAACAGGCCTTTTAATTGATGCCTATTTCTCTGGAACAAAAGTGAAATGGATTTTAGATAATGTAGAAGGCGCAAGAGAAAAAGCAGACCGTGGAGAACTGCTTTTTGGAACAATTGATACATGGCTTATTTGGAAACTATCTGGAGGAAAAGCACATGTAACAGATTACTCCAATGCATCGAGAACATTGATGTACAATATTCATGACCTTAAATGGGATGAAGAGTTATTAGAAATTCTTTCAGTTCCTGCTTCGATGCTGCCAGAAGTACGCCCATCTTCACAAGTATACGCAGAAACAGTTGATTCCCATTTCTTTGGCTGTCATGTGCCAATTGCCGGAGTGGCAGGTGACCAGCAGGCAGCGTTATTCGGTCAGGCGTGTTATGAAAAAGGGATGGCGAAAAATACTTATGGAACTGGCTGCTTTATGTTGATGAATACTGGCGAACAAGCAGTAAAATCGGAAAACGGCTTGTTAACAACAATTGCATGGGGTATAAACGGAAAAGTGGAATATGCATTAGAAGGAAGTATCTTTGTTGCAGGGTCTGCTATCCAATGGCTTCGTGATGGGCTCCGTATGTTTAGAAGCGCTGAGGAGAGCGAGAAATTTGCCACTAGTGTAGTATCTACAGACGGTGTTTATGTCGTTCCAGCATTCGTGGGATTAGGAACACCTTATTGGGATAGTGATGTCCGTGGTTCGGTCTTTGGCTTAACTCGTGGTACAACGAAAGAGCATTTTGTTCGCGCAACGTTAGAATCCCTAGCTTATCAAACAAAGGATGTCTTAACGTCTATGGAGGCGGATTCAGGTATTTCGCTTAAAGCTTTGCGTGTAGACGGCGGCGCTGTTGCTAATAACTTCTTAATGCAATTCCAAAGCGATGTGTTAGATGTTCCAGTGGAACGTCCCGAAATAAATGAAACGACAGCATTAGGAGCTGCTTATTTAGCAGGATTAGCGATAGGTTATTGGGAAAGCCAAGAAGAAATCGCTGCTCAATGGAATATGGATCAAGCATTTACACCAAATATGGCTGAAGAGGATCGAAACAATTTATATACAGGTTGGAAAAAGGCTGTAAATGCAGCAAGGGCTTTTAAATAATTGTACTCTCTTTTTATCCCCATTGGAGGTAACCATAGTGGAAATATTAAAATTCTCGGGTTCGAATAGGAACACGATCTTAAAGAAAATGGCAGCTGAGGAATTTGATGTACTTGTCATCGGGGGGGGGATTACAGGCGCTGGAATTGCATTAGATGCCGTAACAAGGGGAATGAAAACGGCATTAGTCGAAATGCAAGATTTTGCCGCTGGGACATCAAGCCGGTCAACGAAGCTTGTTCACGGTGGTCTCAGGTATTTAAAACAATTTGAAGTGAAGATGGTCGCGGAAGTAGGGAAGGAACGGGCGATTGTTTATGAAAATGGCCCGCATGTAACTACACCAGAATGGATGCTCCTGCCAATGCATAAAGGTGGAACGTTTGGGAAATTCGGTACATCAATTGGACTACGAGTCTATGACTTTTTAGCAGGCGTAAAAAAAAGTGAGCGAAGAAAAATGCTTTCTCCGGATGATACCATTCAGAAAGAGCCTCTTATTAAAAGAGAGGGATTAAAAGGCGGCGGATATTATGTGGAATATCGGACCGATGATGCTCGGTTAACCATCGAAGTCATAAAAGAAGCGGTCGCGCATGGCGCCAAAGCAGTAAACTATTCAAAAGTGATTGAGTTTCTGTATCAAGAGGGTAAGGTGATCGGTGCAAAAGTTGAGGATCTATTAACTGGTACCGTTCATGATATTTATGCAAAACACATCATTAATGCCACTGGCCCTTGGGTCGATTCGCTCCGAGACAAAGATCAGTCATTATCTGGGAAAAAACTGCGGCTCACTAAAGGGGTCCATTTGGTGATGGATCAGTCGAGATTTCCCCTTAAACAGGCGGTGTATTTTGATACACCTGATGGCCGCATGGTATTTGCCATTCCGAGGGATGGGAAAACGTATGTGGGGACAACAGACACCTATTATGGAAACGATCCGATTCATCCGAAAATGACGGCAGATGACCGAGATTATATTATTAATGCAATTCACTATATGTTTCCAACCGTTGCTATTAAGGGGGAGGATATTGAATCAAGTTGGGCAGGGGTAAGACCACTTATTTATGAAGAAGGCAAGGATCCCTCTGAAATTTCGCGAAAAGATGAAATTTGGGTATCAAATTCTGGCATGGTTACAATCGCAGGCGGGAAACTGACCGGATACCGAAAAATGGCAGAAACAGTGGTAGACTTGATCGCTAAACAGTGCGGCGAAGCACGCCATATTGGATCTTGCCAAACAAAGCATTTACCTATTTCAGGAGGTCATATTGATGGGTCTCGTAACTTTGTTTCATTTATAGAGACCAAGGAAAAAGATGGCGAGTTAAGAGGGTTTACAAAGGACCAATACCGAAAATTAGTCCATCGCTATGGTTCCAATATTGATCGTATTTTTGAAATAGCGAAAACGTATGACCCAAATAACAAATTTGGCTTGCCGCTGGAGGTGTATGTTCAAATCGTTTATTCCCTAGAGGAAGAAATGGCAGTAAAACCAGTGGACTTTTTTATCCGTCGTACAGGAGCTTTATTTTTTGATATTCAATGGGTACATGAGTGGAAAGAAGCAATCATTGGCTTTATGGAAGATGCTCTTGGATGGACATTGGAGGAGAAAGCCGCGTTCAAAGACGAATTAGAAACCGCACTAAAGGATGCTATCCATCCGAAACCGACTGAAATGATATGAGTTTATCCGCCGTGCAGTCCTAATAAGTACACGTAACTTTTTGGAAGGATTGAAAACTAATCAAACGTTTGATTGAATAATTAATGGGCTTGGAATATATAGGGTCGCTATGTCATATTATTTACCATATCAAACGTTTGATTGTTATAAAAGTATAAAGTTACCGAAATTACCGACGACGATGAAGACGAAGACGAATGAATATAATTCCGACTTAATGCATTGGAATATTTGGTTTTCAATTTTTCCGAAAAAAAAAGAGGAGGAATTCCATGAATACTTTTCTTATCATTGTAAATGTCGCGGTGCTGCTATTACTCATGTTTGGTTTATTTACGATGCAAAAAAAGCATGTTTCTTTTTCCAAGCGTGTTTTTAGTGCGTTGGGTTTAGGAATTATATTTGGTTTTATTATTCATCTCATTTATGGTACGACACATGAAGTGACGACAGGTTCGATTGATTGGTTTAATATTGTCGGGAATGGCTATGTAAAGCTATTACAAATGGTCGTTATGCCACTCATTTTTGTTTCGATTGTCGGGGCTTTTACAAAGTTAAAGTTAACGAAGAATATAGGGAAAATCAGTTTTCTAGTGATCGGCATCCTTCTTGCAACGACGGCCGTTTCTGCCGCGGTTGGCATTGGCTCAGCTTTAGGATTTGGTCTTGACGGGGTTCAGCTAACTGAAGGAGATGCAGAAGCAGCCCGTAATGCCCAGTTAGAGGAAAGAGCCGCAGGGATCGAAAATATGACACTCCCACAACAAATCATTGAGTTAATCCCAAGCAACCCGTTTCAGGATTTAACTGGGGTCCGCGCAACATCGACGATTGCGGTGGTTATTTTTGCCGTATTTATCGGTATTGCTTACCTTGGAGTAAAGCGTAAGGACCCAGAGCATGGTGAATTTTTTGCAAAGATCATTGATACCTTCTACTCTGTTGTCATGAGGGTCGTCACACTGATTCTTCGTTTAACGCCATATGGTATCTTAGCTATCATAGCCAGGGTTACAGCAACGAGTGACTATGCGGCGATAGCAAAACTAGGTAAGTTTGTGATTGCCTCGTATGTGGCGCTCATTATTGTGTTTATTGTCCATCTTCTCCTTTTATCATTTGCGAAACTAAGTCCTATAAGTTATGTGAAAAAAGGGCTGCCAACCTTAACCTTTGCTTTCACCTCACGGACGAGTGCAGGAACCTTGCCAATGACCATTAAAACACAAACAAAGGACTTTGGTGTATCTGAAGGTATCGCCAACTTCGCGGGTTCGTTTGGGCTGACAATCGGTCAAAACGGATGTGCAGGCGTTTATCCTGCGATGTTAGCGGTGATGGTTGCTCCAGCGGCAGGTGTGGATCCAACAAGTATATCCTTTATTCTAACGCTCATTCTTGTGGTGGCGATTAGTTCGTTTGGTGTTGCTGGTGTAGGTGGCGGTGCAACCTTCGCAGCCTTAATCGTTTTATCAGTGATGAATCTCCCAATTGCGATTGTTGGTCTGCTTATTTCAGTTGAGCCTCTTATTGACATGGGACGTACAGCGCTAAATGTAAGCGGAGCGATGACATCAGGCATACTCACTAGTAAAGTAACAGGCGAGTTTGAAAACGAGGTTTACGAGCAGCCTAATATCGTCGAAGCATAAAAATCGAGAAGCAAGGTTCAAGGGCTTTTTCGCTAAGCGGAAGAGTCCTTTTTCTGTTGCAAGGGTAAAAAATACGCTGGTCTTCCATATGCTTTGAATTTAAAATACTTGAATTCAAGATAAATTAGAGGTACACTGTAAGTATAGGAAATAGTAATCGGTTTAATGGAATGTAAAATAACCATATTAATAAAAAGATTAATTTTTATAACATTCGTTTTACAAATGAATAAGGAAGGGATGAGGAGAAAATGGATAAATTTCATCAGGCACCAAATATATATGTTGGTGAGGTCAATATTAAAGTAAAAAACCTCGATTATGCGCTTACTTTTTATCAAAATATCATGGGCTTTCAAGTATTGGAGAAATCAGATCGTAAAGCAGTCTTAACAACAGACGGAAAAACCCCATTATTAACGCTAGAGCAGCCGAAAGATGTGGTTGCGAAAACAGGACGTAGTTCAGGCTTGTATCATTTTGCGATCTTGCTTCCATCGCGAGCTGATTTATCTGTCTTTTTACGGCATATGATTCAAACGGGATATCCACTCGGTGCTGCAGATCATTATGTAAGTGAGGCGTTATACCTTAACGATCCTGACGGCAATGGGATTGAAGTGTACCGAGATCGCCCTTCTTCCGAATGGAGATGGAACAACGGTTTAGTAGAAATGGCAACGGAAGAGCTTGATGGCAATGGAATTATCGCGGAGAGTGATGCCGAATGGAGCGGTCTGCCGGCTGGAACAGTTATGGGCCACATTCACCTTCACGTATCTAATTTAAAAAAAGCAGAAGAATTTTACACAAAAGGGCTTGGTTTTGAAATTGTAAGTTACTATCCACAAGCGGCATTCCTTTCCACAGGACGTTATCATCATCATATTGCTATCAACACGTGGCAAGGTGAAGGGGCAGCGACACCACCGAAAAATAGTGTCGGCTTAAATTGGTACTCACTCGTTTTCCCTGATGAGGCAGCCAGAGAGAATGCGATTAAACAGCTAAAGCAATTAGGTGCGCAAATATCGGAAGAAGCTGATTTCTTTGTAACGGAAGATCCTTCAGGAAATCAAATTCGATTAGTAATATAAATGAATGAAGGAGATATGAAGATGACGCCAGATTCCAAAGACGAACGTTCAGGTATGGAAATAGGGATCTATACATTGGGAGATTTAGTTCCGGATGGGGGAACAGGGAAGACAATCAGCGCAAGACAGCGACTTGAGGAAATTATTGAAGCAGCGAAAATGGCTGATGAGGCAGGATTAGATGTAGTTGGCGTGGGTGAGCATCACCGCCTCGACTATGCCGTGTCCGCACCGCCCGTTGTCTTGTCTGCCATTTCACAAATTACAAAGCGAATTAAACTGGCAAGTGCTACTACTGTCTTAAGTACCGTTGATCCTGTTCGGCTATTTGAGGATTTTGCGACACTTGATCTCCTGTCAAACGGACGGGCAGAAATTATTGCAGGGCGCGGGGCATTTATAGAATCTTTCCCGCTGTTCGGGTATGAGTTAGACGATTATGACCAGCTTTTTGAAGAGAACATCAAGCTCTTTCAGCAACTGAATGCACAGGAGCGAGTGACCTGGAATGGTCAATTTCGTTCTCCGTTGCAGGATGCGGAAATTGCTCCACGACCTTTACAGGGAAATATTCCATTGTGGGTAGGTGTTGGAGGAACTCCGTCAAGCGCAGCACGAGCAGGAAGATTAGGGACTAACTTAGCAATAGCGATACTTGGAGGCGAACACATTCGGTTTAAGCCGTTGGTAGATATTTACCGACAGGCCGCCAGCCAAGCAGGCCATGCCCCAGAGTCGATGAAGGTTGCAGTGACAGGTCATGCATTTATTTCGGAAACAACCCAAAAGGCAAAGGATGAGTTCTATCCGTATCATTCTAATTATTGGGGATACTTTAATCGCCAGCGTGGGATGAATACAAGAATGTCTAGAGCGGATTTTGAAGAGATGGCCGGACCAGAAACGGCTTTATTTGTTGGCAGTTCCCAGCAGATCATTGAAAAAATCCTCCAACAATACGAACTATATGGACACCAGCGGTTTATCGCCCAAATGGACATCGGCGGAATGCCCTTTAAACAAGTCGCTGAAAGCATCGAGCGATTAGCAACAGAAGTAGCACCAGTCGTAAGGAGGGAAACCAGCAAATAAGAAGGAAATAAGGTGTCAGGCACCACTCGTGAACATTTGTCCACCTGTGGTGGACTGGTGCTTTGTTGAAAAGGTCGTTTGCTGGGGAAAAAAAGACTCGGGGGATGGAGTTCCCCTGAGTCTTTGTATTATTACTATTTTTCGGATGTATCACCTTTATTATTGCTGGTGTTGTTTCCGTCATTTACTCTTTTAACACCTTTACTGACATATGGTTTGGCGCTTTTTGCTTTTTTGACACCTGCTTGCCAACGAGTCCAGCCCTTCTTGCCGGTTCCTCTGCCTGTTCCGCCTTTCCCTTTCGCACTACTCATTTAACCACTCCATTATTAATGTACGTTCTTCTAACGTCGTTGGTTAGTTTAACACAGTTCATAGTGATTTGCCCTCAAAAATATTAGTTTGTTGTTAATGATTGAAAAACCCTAAGGCAAATTTAATCCCTTCCTTAATTTCTTTTGTTTCATACCCTAATAAGTCCTCATTGGTAACTTCTAACTTGGTTCTTGCTAAGGAATAGCCGCTGTCTAATTCTATATCAAGCAGTACTTCATACCCGTTGGCTGTTTGGGTAATATCAATAATGTCGTATTCGCGGATAGCAGTCCCTGTTTCGTATTCTAAGGGCTCTAATTCTGACATGGAAACACACCTCCAAATTAAATTAGGTCGTAGCTATTATTATTTCCAACCTTGCGATTAAAATCAGGATTAGATTTATTTTCCTTATGCATTTTTAGCACTTAAAAGATACAAAACGCTTCGGGATTCCACTATGTTAAAAGGATTTTCTAGAGACATGGCGAATAATAACTTGTGGTTTATTTTTCCATATGGAGGTTATGGAGTGAATTTGGATACATTATACTTAATAGATCAAAAAGACGGTTTGGGCCTGGAGTTTAGTAAATTAGTTTCGATGATGAACGACATAATTCCAATAAAAAAACCCCCGGTTAAATTATTATTAAGGCTGTGATTGTATATGTGTTTAATCGTTTTTGCCTATAGAGTCCATCCAGTCTACAAGCTCCTTGTAGCGGCAAACCGAGATGAATTTTACGGGCGGTCTACTGCCCTTGCTCATTATTGGGAAGACAGCCCTGACATCCTTGCCGGTAGAGATTTAGAAAAAATGGGCACTTGGATGGGTGTTACCACATCTGGACGTTTTGCGGCCTTGACCAATTATCGCGACCCAAAAGAAGTAACGGAAGGAAAGCGTTCGAGAGGTGAGTTGGTGGCCGATGCCTTGAAACATAAAGGAAATATAAAGGATTATATGCAAAGTCTTGTAAAGAAAAAAGATCTGTATCCTGGCTATAACTTACTAGCAGGGGACGGAACGGAACTATATTATTATTCAAATAAAGGGCAGGAACTTCAGAAGGTGGAGCCTGGAATTTATGGAGTCAGCAACCATTTATTAAATACTGAATGGCCCAAGGTGCAAAAAGGCAAGGAAGGCATGTCCAAAATCATCAACGGGGAACAGGTCGAACTTGTAGAACGGCTTTTGAGTCTCCTCCAAAATGCAGATCAAGCTCCAGACGAACTTCTTCCGCACACGGGCGTTTCTTTAGAATGGGAAAGAATGCTTTCGCCATTGTTTATCAAAAGCGGGAACTACGGGACGAGAAGCTCGACCGTCATGTTGATGTCAGATAAAGAAATTCAATACATGGAACGAGTCTTCACTAAGGATGGCATAAGTGAGCAGCAATATAAGATTGAATTATAGAAAATTTGTAAATCTGGATGAAGGATCAAGGGAAGTTTTCTCTCTTTGATGCTTCATTTTTTATTTTCATAAAAGTGGTCGTAACTACCATCTAAAAACTCCGGAGATGTCTATGGAAATTGGAACAACTCTGGTTTATGATAAGGGAGATTTATGAAAACGATTACGAATAAAAAGGAAAAGACTTGCTGTTATGCACAAAGTGATAAGATACGAAAACCACTAGTCTTGAAGAGGGATAGGATGATCGAAGTTATTAAAAATATTACCTTAAATCTTAAGAATCAATTGTATGGAAGCTTTCGTACCAAGTTGATGCTGTTTTTCATCGTGGTGGCACTAATACCTCTCCTACTATTTGGCTATCTCTCCTATCAAAAGTCATCCACGATTGTGAATAAGCAATTTAATGATTATGAAAACTTTGCTGTATCACAGCTTGAAAAACAATTAGAAAATACGATTAATCAGATGTTTGTCGTCTCAAATGATATTCATCAATATTTATCCGACCCTACCTTAATTGTTATCAAAGAAGAGATTCCAAGAACCTATGAAGGATTCATAGAGAAAAAGAACTTTGAAAGATTCCTTGAAGCCCATAGAACTTTTAATACAAAAGGAATCTACTTAATAACGAGTTCTGGCTATTATTACGGGGGAAACCATCTTAATTCACAAAAACTGTTTCAAATGCCGTTTTGGCAGGAAGCAAGTAAAATCAAACAAGGGGAGCGATGGATTGGATTTTATGAATCTAATCATTATGACAGCAGCAAACCGCCTGAACCAATGATTGGTCTAGTATTGCCGATCCAGAGCCAATATGGCATTTTAAAAGGAAGCAAACTGTTAATTGAGACAAATGCCGAAGAGCTTTTTTCATATATTAAGTACCTTGAACGGGATGTTCACGCCTTTGTAACCATTCATAATGAAAAGAATAAAGTCCTTTACCGAACAAAAACAAAAAGGGAGCGGCTTTCAAGCGATATTGTCAGGGTGAAAAATATTGATGCCTATGGCTGGAAAATTGAAGTCCGAGTCCCTGAAAAACTGTTTTATCAATCCTCTGAGGTTATTTTTAACTATACTATGTTAGGCATTTTCTTTTTAATTATTCTCGCAATCCTACTAGCGATTGTCTTTTCAGCACCGCTTGCAAAACGAATCAGAAAGCTGAAGGAATCAATGGAACTGGTTAGTGTGGGCGAGTTGCAGACTCAGATTCATGTAAAAGAAAACGACGAAATTGGAAAATTAACAATCAGCTTTAATCAGATGGTCCAGCAAATTAAGGAATTAATTGATGAAATCGGTGAGACGGAACGGTTAAAAAGGAAAGCAGAGTTAAGGGCGTTTCATTACCAAATAAATCCCCATTTATTGTTTAATACGTTAAACTCCATTCAGTGGAAAGCAAGACTTAGTCATGCCAAGGAAGTCCAGCAAATGATTTACCATCTAACGGAGGTTCTTCATGAAAATCTCAATTTTTCTGATGAATTGATTCCATTAAAAAAAGAGCTGGCTACGATAAGCCACTATTTGAAGGTGCAGGAAATCCGTTATGGACATATGTTTGATTACAATGAAAAGGTCAGCCCAGAATGCTCCGATTATTTAATTCCCAGGTTGTCTCTACAGCCATTATTTGAAAATATTTTTTTCCATGCTTTTGAAGACGGACAGGGAATTATTGAATTAACTATTGAGGATAAATCAGACTTACTTGAACTTACCTTGAGTGATAATGGTAAAGGAATGAGTGAACAAACGGCCTTAAACTTACTTAATGAACAGTCGCCTAAGGATAAAGTCCGTGGAATAGGCGTGTTTAATGTTGATCAGCGGCTAAAGCTTCATTTTGGAAGTGAATATGGTCTTACAATAGAATCAAAACCGAAGAGTGGAACAACATTTAAAATACGCTGGCCAAAAAGGAGGATGAGCAATGATAAAAGTCATGGTAGTTGATGATGAATATATCGTCCGTAAAGGGTTAATGGCAACGGTGAATTGGAAGAAATACAATATGGAAGTAGTTGCGGATGCCTCCAATGGTCAGAAAGGCTGGGAAGTGTTTCAAGAGCATTCCCCTGAGGTAGTCATTACAGACATTGTCATGCCAGAACAAAATGGCATAGAACTGGCCCGGAAAATTAAACAAGCAGCCCCTAACACAAAAATCCTGCTATTAAGCTGCCACCGGGATTTTGAATATGCCCAAGAAGGCATTAAGTTGGGTGCTTCAGGTTATATCTTAAAAACGGCCTTTCAAGATAATGAATTTGAGGAGTATCTAAAACAATTCTCTGATGAAATAGAAAAATCACAACATAAAGAACAAGACTCTAGTCTAGCTGAAGCCGTAATAAATGAGGTTAATGAAAAATGGCCGGAACCGATTCAAAAAGCCGTTCAACTGATTACGAGAGACTTATCACAATCCCACTCTTCAGTTGATATTGCCTATGAAGTCGGCCTTAGCAGAAGTCATTTTAGTACCCTTTTTAGTAAGTCAGTTGGAGAAAGTTTCTATACATTTACGGAAAAATTAAAGCTCCATGCTGCTAGTGAATTGCTTGAAACCACTTCTCTCACTTTACAGGAAATAGGGGAGAAAGTCGGGGTACATGACGGTAAATATTTTAGTAAATGGTTTAAAAAATGTACCGGACAAACACCATCTGATTATCGTCAAACAAAAAGGAGAATCCATCCGGACAATTTTACCCCCATCCCATAAATTTCAAAGAACATTAAAACATTATTACTAACAAGTTAAGATGAATTTCAGTATGAGACCGCTTTCATTAGAAGTACAATGAAGGCGGTTAATTTTTTTCTAAAGAGGGGGAAATTCAGAATGAAGAAAATCAGCATCTTAGCAATGATTTTACTTTTAGTTAGCGTCCTCTCCTTGGCTGCTTGTTCCAACAGCAGTTCAGGGGAAAAAACTTCTGGCGGAACTGGAGAAGAGAAGGATGGAAAAGACAATATTACACTTCGCTTTGCTACCTGGGACTCCGGAGAGGCTTTGAAAATTCAACAGGATATTGCCAAAAAGTTTGAGGAAAAGAATCCAGGTGTTAAGGTTCAAGTGGAAGCTTACGGTGATGGCTTTGACCAGAAGTTGGCTGCCTCCTTTGGGGCGAAAAATCCACCGGATATGATGTATATGTGGAATTTCCCAGCATATTACGAGTCACTCGAGCCACTTGATCAGTACATCGAAGGCGATACCGAAATGGATATGGATGATTTTTATCAGGGGTTATTTAATTATTCCAGCATGAATGGAAAAATTTACGGCATGCCTGCTGGATTTACAACACGGGTTGTGTATTATAACAAAGATTTATTTGATGCAGTAAATGTTCCTTATCCAAAGGATGGCTGGTCATGGAATGATTTTAAGGAAATTTCCAAAAAATTGTCTGATCCAAGTAAAAAGCAATACGGTTTTGGGATAGTACCAGAGCCAGATACCTATGATCTCCAAGGGTTGGTATGGAGTAATGGTGGCAGTTTCATTAGTAATGATGGGAAAGAAGTCAAGGGCTATATGAACAGTCCTGAAACCATTGAATCGATTCAAATATTAAGTGATCTTCTTAAAAATAAAAGCGCTGTTCTCGTTGGTGGGAAAAATCAGCAAAGTGGTGATGATATTTTCAAGGCAGGAAAAATCGCCATGTGGGAAAGCGGTATTTGGCCTTTAGAAGGCTTTAAAGAAGCTAAGATTAATTTCGGAACGGTGGAAGTTCCGTCATTTGGCGAAAAGCCGGCAAAAGGGGTTATTGCTTCATCAGCGGTTTCGATAGCGAAGGATTCTAAACATAAAGATCTTGCTTATGAATTTGTAAAGTTTTATTCCTCTACAGAAGCCATTAAAATGCGTACAGCCGATTTACCAGTTCGAATCAGTGTGGTAAAGGAAATGAATATGGAGCAGGACCCATTGATCAGTCCGTTCTATAAAATGCTTGAACGATCTGACGATACACCAGCCTTTCTTTTGAACAGCAATTGGAATGAAATCAACCGTAACCTGTCTGCAGCCGTAAATGCGGTTATGCTTGGGCAAGATGCTGAGAAACTACTAAATAAAGCTGTTCACGATTCTGAGAAATACATGAAGAAGTAGACTAAATAAATGGGGTGTTCATGTTGAATTCTTTACCGGCTTCTCCAACACCCTATGTGGAAATAAATAAGAAAAAGAAAATAAAGTGGGACAAGATTGTCCCACTTCTTTTTATCTCCCCATGGGTGTTCGGGTTTCTTGCTTTCACGCTCGGACCGTTATTATATTCTCTATTTATCAGCTTTTATGATTGGCCGGTTGTCGGTGAGGCGACATTTATCGGGCTTGATAACTATAAGACCATGTTTATGGATGATCCGCTGTTTTGGAAATCACTTGGGGTAACGGTGAAATTCGCCGCTTTGTTCGTCCCTTTAAATATCATTGTAGCCCTAGTTTTAGCTATTTTGTTGAATCAAGACGTTAAAGGTCACTCCTTTTTCCGAACCTTTTTCTACCTCCCATCCGTCATTTCCGGCGTTGCTCTTGCGATGATCTGGGCATGGGTATTTAACGGTGAATACGGTATTCTAAATTACTTTCTTTCCTTGGTTGATATCACAGGTCCTAACTGGCTCAATGAGACGGGCTGGGCACTTATTGCGATGGTGATTGCAAGCCTTTGGGGTCAAGGTACGATGATGTTAATCTTCCTGGCAGGTTTAAAAGGTATTTCGGGTGAACTTTATGAAGCTGCATCCATCGATGGAGCTAATAAAATAACTCAGTTTTTCAAAATTACCTTACCGCTCTTGACGCCAACCATTCTATTTAATGTCATCACAACGATTATTGCTGCCTTTCAACAATTGACGTTAGCCCTGCTATTAACCGGCGGAGGGCCGCTCAATTCAACGTATTTTTACGCAATGTATGTTTATGAAAATGCCTTTAAATATTTTAAAATGGGCTATTCTTCCGCAAATGCGTGGTTTATGTTTTTGATTGTTTTAGGTTTAACAATGCTTGTATTTAAATCCTCGTCTGCCTGGGTGTACTACGAAGGAGAAGTGAAGAAGAAATAAAATCGCAGCCAATCTATTGATACGAGGGGTTTTACTATGAAAATGAAAAGCAGGGTTGAAAAAACCTTTATATACGGTCTCTTAATCTTTTTCTCGCTATTATTTTTGGCGCCATTATTTTGGATGGTGACGACATCGTTAAAATCGCCCGAAGAGCTCTATCTGTTCCCGCCAAAGTGGATTCCTTCCAGTCTTCATTTTGAGAATTTTAAAGAAGCATGGATTTCTCAGCCATTTACGCAATTTCTGATGAATTCACTAACGGTAACAATCTTGGCAACTCTTGGCCAAATTGTTTCCTCATCGCTAGTGGCCTATGGGTTTGCAAGATTTACATTTAAAGGAAGAGACTTCTTGTTTATGGTGCTTCTTGCCACGATGATGATTCCGTGGGAAGTGACCATGATTCCTTTATATATGGAATTTAACTTCCTTGGCTGGATTAACACGTTGAAACCGTTGATTGTTCCAGCCTGGTTCGGTGCCCCATTTTATATCTTCTTGATGCGCCAGTTTATCATGGGCATACCAAAAGAACTGGATGAAGCAGCAAGAATAGATGGAGCCAACTCTTTTCAAATTTTTTATAAAATTTATCTTCCGCTCATGAAACCGGTATTAATTCTAGTTGGGGTGTTCAGCATGTTGAATTGCTGGAACGATTACCTAGGACCGCTTGTGTTTTTGAATGATCAGAGCAAATATACACTAACGCTTGGACTTGCGCAGTTCAAAGGAATGTTTGGCGTTGATATGGAAGGAATCATGGCGATAACCTTCCTAATCAGCATACCACCGCTTGTTCTCTTCTTCGCGGCACAGCGCTATATAGTGGAGGATGTTTCTAAGTCAGGGGTAAAGGGATAACAAGTATTTATTTGTTTCGCAAAACAGGAAATAATCAGAAGGGATAAGCCCTTCTGATTAGTTAGTTTATTGAAGGGGAGATTCCTCTGAAATTTTTTGAAAAATGAAAGGTTGAAACACTCTATGATACAGTCATTAAGATTTCTTACTATGCCGTCTGGTGTGAAACGTTTTTTGGCCACTGAATCACTGTACGGGCTGAGCATTGGAATGTTTACCTTGATCTTGAACCTTCATTTAATTGAAATGGGTATTACAGAAAAGCAAATTGGACTCATCACATCGATGGGGATCTTAGTAATGGGAATCTTTGCAATTCCTGTGAGCATCCTGGCTAAAAAAGCAGGTCGGAAAAAGCTGCTTGTTACAGGGATAACAAGTATTGCCTTTGGATGCAGCATTTTTGCTTTTGCAGAAGGCTTTGCATTCTTTTTTTTGGCTCAATTTGTGGTGTCCATTGGCCTAACACTTGTGGAAACGACGGAAATACAGTTGTTGTTCCATTATAGCCGTTCAAAAAGGGAAGAAACCCAGGCCTATAGCTTTTTATTCGCAGTCTTTACTGCATTTACGGGAGCGGGAACACTAATTGGCGGTTTTTTGCCTAATTGGATTGAACTTTCAGAGAAAGGCTACCAAAATACATTAATTACTACCTCAATATTGTTTCTATTATTAGCCTGTGTAAGAGGAGGCCTGCTTCCTGCAGAGCAGCGAAGGAAAAAAGTTACACGGGAGGATTTAAACCAGCGAAGGGAAACAGGTTCTGAACCGAATGCTTTCCTTCAAAGGCAAGGTAAGCATTCGAGTGATTTTCAGCGAAAATTGCTGTTATTTGCTGTCTTCGCACTGATTACTGGCGGTGCAGTATCCTGCCTTCAGCCTTACTTGAATTTATTTATTAAGTTCCGTTTCGATTTCTCGAATGAGGCTGTGTCGATGCTACTGGCTCTAAATGGTCTGGCATTGTTTATAGGTTCTGTTTTTTCTCCGGCACTGATTGACCGCTTCGGGGTGAAAAAGACATTTCTTTATATTTACATGGTGAATATCCTTCTTTGTTTTATTTTATTTTTAAACATCCATCCTTATTTCTTTTCGACACTTTTATTAGTAAGGGGCGGGGTTTTTACCATGCTGACCAATCTGGTTGACAGTTTATCGATGTCATCATTTAAGGATGAGGAACGTGATTTGTATGCGGGGATGAGAGCCGTGTTCCGTAGCATTGGTTCTGCATTAGCTGCATTTCTAGTCGGCACCATCCTAGCTGGAAAAAATTATACACTTCCGTTTATTTTAGCCGGTCTGCTTCTCCTGCTTGGATATGTGTACTTTACTTATATTATCAGACCGAAATTCTTTGAAGCAGATTCAGAATTCCGAGTAAACAACCAGGATGGGATAACAAATGAATGGTGAAAGAGAGTGAAGTTTATGTTTGATATAAAAAAAATCCCCTTTAGCCGTTATGGTTCATTTATGACAATTTCACCAAATCACCAAGAGGAGGGTGATAGCCCCCTCTACCTCCGTAATATCCGAAATGGAGACAATGAGTTTGGCGAGGTGTTCCGAATTGATCTTATACATGAGGGGAACCTCCTGCCATATAAGGCAGTACTAAGTCCGAGCATGCTCCGGCTCGAAAATGAGGTTGGGTTTGCAGAATTTTGTATAACAGAAGCCCGCGTTTTACAGATAAGAAGTCATAGCGTGGGGGTCAGACTGACAGGAATTACCGGAGCTTATGATTATGCTGTTCCTGTGGAAGATGATCGCTGGGAAGTTAATCACTCCCGTCAGGAAATGCGGTATATGCTTACTTCGATAAAAGGATGCCTCGTCGTGGATGCACCTTTCATTGAACAGCGTTGTGAAAAAATTATTGTCGACTTTCTTCCAGAGCATCCTTTCGGGGAGATGGAAGGTGTAATAGAGGAATTTACAACCGTTTACCAGCCCCGTTCCTACTCAGCTTTTACGGAAGGGCACGTTACCGTTTCAAAGGAATATGAGTCTTGGGTGGAGAATGCCCTGGAGATTCCTGAAAAGTATGTCCGAGGGAAAGAAATGGCGGCTTATGTTACCTGGTCATGCGTGGTGGCGCCTGAAGGAATCCTGACCAGGCCCGCGATGTACATGTCGAAGAACTGGATGACAAACATTTGGAGCTGGGATCACTGCTTTAATGCCCTGGCGTTAGCAAAAAATAACCCCGACCTCGCCTGGGATCAGTTTATGATCTTTTTTGATTTGCAGGATGAATCTGGGATGCTGCCAGACTTCGCCAATAACAGGTCTGTGTTGTGGAATTTCACAAAACCGCCTATCCATGGCTGGACACTAAGGTACATGTGGGAACAAAACGATTTTGTTACTGTGGAGAAACTGCTAGAAGTTTATCTGCCACTTGTTAAATGGACGAAGTGGTGGCTGACTTTCCAGGACAGTGACAAAGATGGGATCCCGCAATACAATCACGGAAATGACAGTGGTTGGGATAATAGTACAATTTTCCACAAAGGGACTCCGGTTGAAAGTCCCGACCTATCATCTTTTCTAGTGCTGCAAATGGAAGTTTTGTCGGAATTAGCCTGTAAGCTTGGAAAAAATGAGGAAGCTAGAAAATGGATGGATGAGTCCCAAGCATTGTTAAATAGAATGATTGAACATTTTTGGAACGGACAACGATTTGTAGCAAAACGGTCAGGCACACATGAAATAATCGAATCTGACAGTCTAGTTTTGTATGTTCCTCTGATTCTTGGAAATAGGCTTCCACCGGAAATCTTAAAGAAATTGGTAGAAGATATAAAGACCAAGGGGTTTTTAACAGAATATGGATTGGCAACAGAGCTGCCAAACAGTCCATTTTACAGGGAAGATGGGTATTGGCGCGGCCCAATCTGGGCACCAACAACTATGCTTCTAGTAGATGGTTTGGTCTCATCCGGTGAAAAGAAATTAGCTCTCGAGGTGGCAGAGAAATTCTGTGCAATGGCAACCAAGTCAGGCATGGCGGAAAACTATGATGCTCTAACTGGATCTGGACTTCGTGATCCGGCATTTACATGGACCTCGAGCGTATTCCTTATCCTTGGACAACATCTTAGTCAAGAGGATTCAATAAAGGATTAAAGAGAAGGTAAATCGTCTTCATCTAAAAACATTCCGTTTTGGAATAAACATATTAACGATTGAGAGGTTAAATGATGAAAAAACTAAAAAGATGGGAAGACATCCATACAGATGGTATAAACCGCTTAAGTGCCCGTGCTCACTTTATCAGCTATCCTTCACTTAGTGCGGCTGAAACACATGATGTGGCCAATAGTCGCTACTATCAAAACCTTAACGGAATATGGAGATTTGTTTTCCTCGAAGCTCCCGAATATTGGCCGGATGGCTTTTATGATGACGATTTGGATACGAATGATTGGGACGAAATTGCTGTTCCCGGCAACTGGCAAATGCAAGGCTACGGGAAGATGCATTATTCTGATCTGTGGTACAATTTTCCGATTATTCCGCCCCGCGTCCCAACCGAAAACCCAACGGGCATTTATCGTCGAGAGTTTGAGCTCGATCGCAATTTGGATGAAGAACAATTAATCCTTCGTTTTAATGGTGTCGATTCTGCCTTCGAATTGTATGTAAATGAAGAATTCGCTGGGTTTAGTAAGGGCGCTCGGATTCAATCAGAATTTGATATTACGAGACTATGCAGACAAGGTCCAAACACTATGACTGTCCGTGTGTTCCAGTGGTCAGATGGGACATATCTTGAAGACCAGGATATGTGGTGGCTGAGCGGGATCTTCCGTGATGTTGAACTATATACTCGGCCGGTTTCTGGCGTATATGACTTTACCGTAACGACAGAGTTTGATAGAGAATGGAAGAATGCGACCTTAACTGTTTTGGTTGAGCTGACGGAACAGAGCAACCAAATCATTACCTATGAATTAATTGATCCAGAAGGCAAGCCAGTTTTTATCGAGGAAAGAAAGGCAAACGAGCCTTTAAGCAAGTATATAGTGTCACCTTTAAAATGGAGTGCAGAGCAGCCCTATTTATACAACCTCTATATGACAGTAATGGAAGATGGAAAAATTATTGAGGTGGTGTATCAGCATGTAGGATTCCGCTCGATAGTCATGGCCGGGGATACATTCCTCGTAAATGATGTGGCCATTAAGTTCAAGGGCGTGAATCGTCATGACTACAACCCGAGGACAGGCCGAGTGGTAACGAGAGAGGAAATTGAGCGCGACATCAAGACAATGAAGCAAAACAATATCAACGCAATCCGTACGGCTCATTATCCGAATGCTCCATACCTTTATGATCTTTGTGATCAATACGGGATGTATGTGATTGATGAAACGGATTTAGAATGTCACGGCTTTGAATTGACAGGAAAGTATGATTGGATCAGTAATGATTCAGACTGGGAAACGGCATATGTTTCAAGGCTTGAGCGGATGATTGAGCGTGATAAAAACCATCCTTGTATTATCATGTGGTCGCTAGGGAATGAGTCTGGATTTGGTGATAATTTCCGAGCTATGGCCAAGCGAGCAAAGGAAATGGATCCAACGCGCCTTGTTCATTATGAGGGAGATTTTGAAGCAGAGGTGACCGATGTATACAGCACGATGTATACATGGCTTGAACATAAGGAAAGAAGGACAATGGATCAGGTTATTGAAAAGTCTAAAAAACCCCATATTCTTTGTGAATATGCCCATGCTATGGGGAATGGGCCTGGAAATCTCAAAGAATATCAGGACTTATTTTATCAGTATGATAAACTCCAAGGCGGATTCGTTTGGGAATGGTTTGACCACGGAATTGAAGCTGTTGCAGAGGATGGTACAGTTTACTATCAGTACGGCGGTGATTTTGGTGATGACCCGACGAATGGAAACTTCTGTATCGATGGATTAATCATGCCGGATGGTTCACTTTCCCCAAGTCTATATGAGTATAAAAAAGTGATTGAACCAGTTCAAACAGAATGTATTGATATCGAGAAGGGCCTTTTCCGTCTGATGAATCGATATGATTTCTTATCATTAGCTCATTTGGATTTAACATGTTCGTTATTTGAGGATGATCGATTGGTTGATTCCTTTGATGTAAAGCTTCCAAAACTAGCTGGGCGTGAAATAGCAGAGATTCATTTGCCAGTTGGACAGGACATTGAAAAAGTTAGTGGAGCCCATTACTATTTTGTATTTTCATATAAATTAAATCAGGATACACCTTGGGCACCGAAAGGACATGAATTAGCGAACGCTTCCTTTGTGCTCCCAGGAAAGCCAAAATCACCAAAAGCTCACGGTGATGGCGAGCTCCTCATTAAAAAAGAGGGAGCGCTACTAAACGTTAGTGGCACTGATTTTACCATCACGTTCGATTGCGTCAAAGGAACACTAAAACAAGTTACCCGAAATGGGAAAATCCAGATTGAAAAGGGTCCGCAGTTCAACCTCTGGCGTGCACCAATTGACAATGATATGTACTTGCTTACTGATTATCGAACAAAATACTTCATGCATCTCGGACATGAAATTGTTGAGGATATCCGCTATGAGTTGAAAGACGGAGTATTCGAATGGGATGCAGATGCACTGTACGGTACAACAAACAGTTCTTGGTACTATCAAATAAACTATCAATATAGAATCTATCCGGATGGTGATATTCTTTGCAGCATAAATGGGATTGCATCCGGTATGAAAGAAAATGCACCGGACATGATTCCGCGTCTCGGTGTGAATATGCGCTTGACTAAAGAGTTTATCGATACTCAGTGGCGCGGCCGAGGACCTGGTGAAAGTTATGTGGATTCGAAGCAAGCAAATCACTTAGGTGTTTACCGTCAAACAGTTGATGAGTTGTTCACAAACTACGTGAAACCGCAAGAAAACGGCAACCGTTCTGATTGTGACTGGGTAAGCATAACTGATCGTCAGTCTAATGGCCTCATTTTCATCGCTGATGACAAATTTGACTTCAGTGCTTCACACTATGAAGTTAGTGACCTAGAACTTGCCAAGCATACGGTCGATTTAAAGCCGCGTGACTACATAGTCTTGAATATAGACTACAAACAAAACGGCCTCGGCAGCAATTCCTGCGGGCAGGACCAACTAGAAAAATATCGTTGTAAATTCGAAGACTTTACCCTTTCATTTCGGATTTCTTCCTTCAATACTAAAAATACCACAGCTGTTGTACTTGGAAGAGAACAGAGCTAAAGGTGTCAGGCACCACTCGTGGACAAATGTCCACGAACGGTGCCTGACACTCTTTTATTTAAAAATGAGGCACCCTCTCAAAGGGTGCCTCGCTAATCATGAGAATTCCTTATTAACTAAAGCTTCTGACCAAAGGTTTTTATCGAACTCTGTTTCTTCTCCATAAGAAAGTGTAATCACGGCTGTTTTTGGATAATCCTTTAATAATTCTTTTAACTCGTTGTCTTTATCAATCATAAAATCAACAACAGGGAAAGCCTTTAATAATTGGGCTAATGATTCAGGAGAGGCAGCTGTTTCATGTGTCGGAAAGGTATGACTGGGAATCACATATTTAACTTTTAATAGGTTTTTTACAGCATAGGCCGCTTCTTTTGGTCCCATTGTAAAATGGCCGCTTGAAGAAAGGATCGCAATTTCCGGCTCATATACATCTTGAATTAACTTTATATCTGACATTAATGCCGTATCACCAGAGTGGTAAAGAGTATAATCGTCATTAAAGTCAAAAATATAACCTGCCGATTCACCGGCATATACGGGTGGACCTTGGGTTTCACCATAGGAAGAAGTATGTTTTGCCTGTACCATTGTTACATTTACATCCTCAAAGGAAACAGAACCCCCTAAATTAATGGGAAGGACATTTTTAATTCCTTGCTGCAAAAGGATGAGCGCCAGCTCGTATTGTGCCACAATCATAATATCAGGTTTATGTTCAACCAACTTCGGAAGACCGCTTGTATGATCAAAATGACCGTGGGTTAAAAATACACAATCAATAGATTGGTAGAAATCAGCAGTATTTAATTGCGGAGGAAAGCCAGGATTTAAATCAAAGAATGGATCAATAAGATACTTTTTCCCAATCTTACTTTTTAGAACGTACATGGCATGGCCAAGCCGTAATATTTTCAGAGCAAACACCCCCATAACCTTCAGAATGAGACTCTCTTATACCATATTATTTTTTCAACTGAATAATAAGAACCATTATCGGATTATTCATACATCGATAAAATTTATGTATAATGTTTTGTGAACCACAAAACATGATTTGAATAGAAATTTATTGGTGATACGCAAAAGAAAGCGCTGCCAAAAACACTATTAATCAAAAAAATCAGAAATATTTAAATAAATCGAATAATATACTAGACGAATCGAAAAAATTGTTTTAAAATAATATTTATCAATTAGTTAAGACAGTAAACAAAAGTATTTTGAATCATAAAAGGCTATCAATCTACGCTTTGTTATGTCAGAAAAATCAGAAAAAGAAAGAGGTCATTATAATGAAGAAAAAATGGGCAAAAATGTTTATGGCTTCCACTTTATTAGCTGGAATACTTGCAGGTTGTTCAGGAGCACCAAAAAGTTCAGGCAGTGACAGTAAAACGATTAAAGTTGGAGTTAACTTAGAGTTATCCGGCGGGGTTGCTTCTTACGGGGAGTCACTTGAGAACGGTATCGATATTGCAGTTGATGAGATTAATAAAGCTGGTGGAGTAAAGGGTAAAAAGCTAGAGATTATTAAAGTGGATAACAAGTCCGAAGCAGCAGAAGCTACAAACGGTGCCATTAAATTAACAAGTCAAGACAAAGTTACAGCCATTATTGGAGCGGCAACTAGTGGTGATACGGTGGCACAGGCTCAAATCGCAAATGATACAAAAACAATTCTTTTAACTCCATCGGGAACAAGTCCAAACGTAACCGTGGGTGATAATGGAAAATTGAACGAATTCGTCTTCCGTACTTCATTTATTGATCCATTCCAAGGGATCGTTGCAGCGAATTTCGCTACGAAGGAATTAAATTTAAAAAATGCAGCTATTTTTGCAGATAGCGCTAGTGATTATGCGAAAGGTTTAGCAGCTTCATTCAAAGAGACATATGAAAAGGCTGGCGGTAAAGTGGTAGCCGAAGAGGCATATGTTGCGAAAGATACTGATTTCCGTGCAACCTTAACTCGAATTAAAGCCAAAAATCCAGAATTCATTTTTATTCCTGGATACTATGAAGAAGTTGGTTTAATCGTGAAACAAGCTCGTGAAATGGGTATCACTGTTCCTTTAATGGGTGCAGACGGCTGGGATTCACCGAAGTTAGTGGAATTAGCTGGAGCTGACGCTTTAAATAATACATTTATCACAAACCATTACACATCTGAAGATCCAGATAAAAATATTCAAAAATTCGTAACGACATACAAAGAAAAGTTCAATGGTGAATCACCTAATGCATTTAATGCTCTTGGCTATGATACAGTTTATCTATTAGCTGATGCGATTGAGCGCGCTGGCGGTACGGATACTACAAAGATTAAAGAAGCATTAGAGAAAACAAAAGATTTGTCTAGGATTACAGGTAAGATCACTATCGATAAAGACCACAATCCAATTAAATCTGCAACTGTTTTAGAATATAAAGACGGTAAGCAAGTGTTTAACACTAAAGTTAATCCGTAAAATTGCGAAAAGTGAAATGGAAGGACGGTCCTTCCATTTCACTTTTTTTATTTAAATTAATCATGCATACTTTTGTCCATTTTGTTCTTCGATTACATTATTGGTTCATATAATCCCTCCTAATTGTATCTCTCATATCCACAATAAATAAAAGCATAGGCTCCCAGAGAGGGTACCTAGAATTCCTCCAGCAATCACATCGGAAGGATAGTGAAGACCTAAGTAAATTCTAGATATGCCTACACATAGCCCTAAAGGGATTAGGACATAAGAAAGTAGAGGTATGAATAAGACGTATGGCGTCACAACTGAAAATATTGCCGTAGTATGCCCTGAAGGAAAAGAATGATCTTGTAATGGGTTAGCAGGAAACTTTGTTTTTTCAATCATTAAATAGGGTCTTTTACGAGGAAATAGCAACTTTGCAAAATGTACAGGTATATGACTTGCTGATAAAGCAAGTGCGCTAGCAATGGCAATCAATCTGATCTCCCTTGGCGAGAGGAATAAGAGAAAAAATGTCGCCGCGATAGTTATTCTAGCTCCACCAAGGTGTGTAACCGTGCGAAAAAAAAGATTTAATAGCTTTTTATCAAAATGGCTGTTTACTTTCTGTAGGACTCTACATTCAAAACCATAAAATACATGTAGCATTCTTATCATTGTCTATTCCCCTTTGCATTCGATGCTTATATAATTATTTCAGCACTTCGGATGTCTGTTATTATTATTGGGATTTTCAATGGTTGATAAATTTTTTCGATTATTGTTGCTGCTTCAGGATGATTGGTTCCAATTACGATTAGGTCACCGTGGAAAAAATCTTGGATTGCAGAACCTTCCCGAAGAAACCCGGAATTGGTGACAACGTTTGCGAGTAGGTTAGGGGGCTTGCTTCTATTAATAATTTGTTGGATAAGATCGTTTGTGCCGACTGGGACTTTGCTTATTGTACAAATGGTTACATCATTTTCGATATAGTGAGCAATCGTGTGTGAAACTACATGGATGTATTTTAGATCCCGTGACCCATCATGTTTTTTTGGTGCTCCGACCGCGATAAAAATGACTTCAGCCTCTGAATAGGCTTGATGATGGCTCACTGTAAAATTCAGTTGACCGTTATGGAGATTTTTTTCTAAAAGAGACTCAAGACCAGGCTCAAAAATTGGAGAACGACCATTTTGGAGCATGTCAATTTTCTCTTTCTTAATGTCTATACATGTCACCATATGCCCTAATTCTGCTAAGCAAGCACTTGTGACTAGCCCTGCATATCCTGCTCCAGCAACGGTAATCTTCATCCAATCCCTCCAATTGATATTATTTACTTTATTGTATAAGGGAATAGAGAATTTTTTCTTAAGCTGGTGTTAAAAGAATGTAAAGAAATTGTAAGATTCAGCATCTTCATCATGAATAGAGTGCCTGACACCTGAGAATATTAAAAATCCCTTCAGTTAGATAAATTCAGAATAGTGTGCTACAATTTGGTTGGTAGTAGGTACTAATATCAGATATTAAAATAACTATTTTTCCAGATTTTATAAGTGGTCCTATTTTTGGAATTTGGAAATAGCGCTTGTCAGGAAACCTAAATAAATTTTTACAACAACGGGGGATTATGATGTTAACGAATGATTTGGACTTTAGGTTAGAGCCTAAACTTATTGATTTATATGAAGAACATAAAAAACGGTCTGAAAAAATAGATTGGGGTTACCATGATTTCTTACCATGGGATAAGGCTATGGATTTTCGACGTGTTCCCTGGGATGAAAGTCAGGTCACACTGCCGCCGTCCATTATTACTGCGGTTGAAACGGCTCTTTTAACCGAAGTAAACCTGCCATGGTTTACCTCTCATCTCGATCAAACGTTTAAGGGTTCTTTAACGGTTATTAAAGATTTTGTCCATACTTGGACTGCGGAAGAAGATCAGCATTCAAACCTGATTGAAACGTATTTATTAATTACACGCAATGTAGATCCCAAGCGACTCCACCAATTACACAAACAAACGGTTGAGAATGGCTGGAATCCTGATTACCATACGCCTTTTGAAACCATGGTTTATACCTCTTTACAAGAACTGGCAACCATGGTTTTTTATAATAATGTTGCCAAAGTAGCTGGTTCGCATGATAAGGATTTAGCTAGTCTGCTTCGCCGACTTGCAAAGGATGAAACGTTGCATTATGCCTTTTACAGGGACGTGATTAAATTCCATCTGCAACTAGAACCCAATTACTGTTATCATTTAGGACATGTTATTAAGAATTTTCAAATGCCTGGAACAGTAATGCCTGATTTTGAAGATCGCATGGCCATTATAGCAAAAGAAGCAAACTACGGCCCTTTGGAATATTTTGATCAAGTTTTAGATGTGATTGTTGATTATTGGGAGTTGGAAAAATTAAGACCGATTGCACCAGAAGCAGAAAAAGCTAGACTGGACATTCTAAATTATCACGCCCGGTTGAAAAGAGTAAGAGATCGTTTTTATAAAAATAAATAAGTTGCTTCCGAATAAAAAGGGGAATATTGCCGGTTTAATCGAAACTTAAACACTTGACAATAAAAATAAGATTTATTATTCTTGAGCAATAGTAATTTAATAAAAATTTCGTATAACTCCAATGATATGGTTTGGGGGTCTCTACCAGGAACCTATAAATTCCTGATTACGAAGAAGGTACATGGATGTGTATTTTCTTCGTAATCAGGAATTTTTTTTTTTCACTTTTTTACCAAACAAAAATTAGGAGGGAAAGATCCAACATGAATTTCGCAACCTTACCCAAAATTGAACTTCACTGCCATTTAGATGGGAGTCTAAGACCTGAAACAATCATTGATATCGCAAAGAGAGAGAGTATCAGTTTACCCTCTATGAAAATAGACGAGATAAAAGGAGAGCTTATTGCTCCATTAGACTGCAAATCCTTAGATGAATATTTAGAGAAATTTTCTATTCCAAACTTAGTTATGCAGTCAGCGGAAAATCTTAGAAGGATTTCCTTTGAACTTTTTGAGGATGCGGACCGGGAAAATGTGAAATACATGGAAGTAAGATTTGCGCCACTCCTTCATACAGCAGGGGGATTAGACGTTGAAGAAATCATTCAAAGCGTCTTAGCTGGAATGAAGGATGCTGAAAAGCAATTTGATATAAAGGGCAACTTGATTCTTTCCTGTATGAGAACGATGTCTGCGGACCGTGCCTTTGAGGTCGTTGAGAAGGGGAAGAAATTCCTTGGAGAAGGTGTAGTGGCCATCGATTTATGCGCATCGGAAGAGGAAGGGTTTTGTGGGAAATTCGTAGAACCGATCGCCTTAGCTAGAGAATATGGTTATAGAGTTACGATCCATGCGGGTGAAACAGGCATAGGGAAGAATGTATTAGAGGCGGTTGAACTTTTAGGTGCAGAGAGAATTGGACACGGCGTATTCATAAAGGATTGTGCTGAAGCATACAACATTGTGAAGGAAAAACATGTCGTCCTTGAAATGTGCCCAACAAGTAATGTGCAAACAAAAGCAGTGAACCAGTTTAGTGAACATCCAATCTATCAGTTTCATAAGGATGGTATCAAGGTAACAGTTAATACGGACAACCGGACCGTCTCAGATACTACAATGGCGAATGAATGTAACATCGTATTTAAAGAATTCAATATAAGTGAAAATGACTATAAGCAAATTTACCTTAATAGTGTCGAAGCAAGCTTTGCCGATTCCGAAACAAAGGATATGCTAAAAAAATTTATGCCCTGAGAAAAAAGTAGAATGAAAGGTGTCAGGCACCATGTGAATTTTTCACATGGTGCCTGACACCTTTTCTATTTTTTGAGAAATTTTAAATAACGGGACAGGCTTTCACCAAGTTTTCACTTTTCTCTATTAGACTTCAGGTATCAAGTAGAAAGGAGGAAAGAGAGATGAATACGAAAGTGAGAAAAGGTATTTTCTGGGGTGTGGGAATCGCCGTCATGATTTTGGTGGTCAATGTTCTCCACTATTTATTTGGAGGCCATAGTCATGGTAGTTATGCGGATGGACCGCACGGATATGGCCCTGGACCTAGAGGGGCCATGGGACAACAAGGTGGCTTTGGTTCTCACCAGCTTATGAACGGACCGCACCACGGCGGAGGGGTTCCTTGGCTCGGCCTTCTAATTGGACTAGCTGTTGTGGTTCTCTTAGTGAGATGGTTTAGAAAGAATGAAAAGGCCTCATCGATGAAACAATTTATTAACACACCAGTGGGTTCACATATACCGGTAATAAATCAAAATGCAAGTATTTTAGATACATGGGAAAAAAATTTAACCAATAAAAAGGAGAATGTGTAAAATGGGTATTTTTAAAAGAGTGAAGACGATAACGATGGCAGAAATCAATGGGTTACTAGATGGAATCGAGGATCCAATTGCGATGTTAAATGAATATTCACGAGAAATGGAGCAAGAAATTCTAAAAGGCCAGAAAGCCTTGTCTCGTCAAATTTTTGTGGAGAATAAACAAGCTGCTCTCATTTTGGAAACCGAAGGATTAGTAGCAAAGCGTACCCGTCAAGCAAAACTAGCAATTGAACAGAGTGAGGATGGAATCGCGAAGTTAGCGGTGCAAGAGAAACTAGTCCATGAAAAGCAGTTAGACCTTTACAAGCAACAATATGAAGCGGTTAAAGCCCAAACTCAAATTCTTATCGAAAAATTAAATGAGCTGAAAGAGACGTATAACCAAATGCAGCATAAGAAAATCCTTTTAGCATCCCGCGCGAATGTGGCGCAGTCGATGAAGCAGATTCAAAATGCAACAGTGTCCTTCCAAACGGACAACATTACAAGAGGTGTGGCCCGTGCGGAGGAACGGATTTTAATGATGGAAGCAGAGGTACAAGCTGGTCAGCAGTTTTCCGCACCGTTAGCCCAGTATGATGCAGCGTACAGCAACTTTGTAAACGAGGAAGAATTGAATAAGGAACTTGAAAAGCTAAAAAATGAAAAAGTACTGCAATTAGAAGAAATCGTAAAATAGGACGAGAAAGGAGCACCCATGATTTATGGTGCTTCTTTTTTTATATCATTATCTTTTCTTAAGCAAACTTTAAGATTGCGATGCTAGATTTGTGTTACTAGAGATGAATAGATTCATCTATAAATCTATCTCAAAAGGGGTTCATACCATGAATATATTATTAGCAGAAGATGATATACGTCTCGGAGAGCTGATCGTTTATATGCTTAAAAAGAAGGGCGGATACCAGGTTGAGTGGGTAGTAGACGGAGAAGATGCCTACTATTACGCCACCTCTGCCCACTACGATGTAGTAATCATGGACTGGATGATGCCAAATGGGACGGGTGTAGAAATTTGCAGCCGATTGCGTAAACAGGGTTATTCGGGTGCAATTCTGATGTTAACCGCCAAAGATACCGTTGGTGACCGAATCGAGGGATTAGATTCTGGTGCGGATGATTACCTTGTCAAACCATTCGAAATTGACGAACTTTTAGCTCGGCTGCGTGCACTTTCCCGCAGGAATTATGCACCAATTTTGGAGGACGAGATCCAAATTCATGGATTGGTTCTGAATCGGAAGAGCCATATTGTACGTTTAGATCGAGAGGAAATTCAACTAAGTCCTCGTGAATTTCAGTTATTAGATTTAATGGTGAAAAATAGAGGACAGGTCCTGCCGCGTGAGGTAATTCTTGAGCGAATCTGGGGCTTTGATTCAGAGGTAGCCCCTAAAACCATAGATGCGACAGTCAAATTAATCCGAAAGAAACTCCAATCTTTCGGAAAACAAAATTTGCTTCAAAGCATCAGAGGGGTAGGGTATAAGTTTGGTAACTAATTTTAGCTCATTCATACAGACATTCACAAACCTAGGTGAAAAAGATATTTTTAAGAGCACACAAGGCCGATTAACACGCATGTATGGTGGACTGCTCATGCTCTTTCTAATCCTTTTTATTGCGATCGTTTATATCGTCCTACACGTTGTTATCCTAAACAACCAGGAACGAGAACTTCAATCATTAGTGAATCAGGAAGCAAATTTTATTGAGAGTTATTTATTAAAAAATGAACAGAATGATCTACAAGGAATGGATGACCAAGAATTGGTGCTTGCTGGAGTCAATCAGTTCTTTTATTATGTGGTTAATTCTAAAGGAGAAATCATCATGGGGAATGAATCGGATCCCCGCTTGCGCTCTGATTTACTGCAGCTAATAAATGGAAGATTTCAAAACGAAAGAGAAATTCAAAAGGAAACACTGCATGATGAAGGAAATTCAAACGGAAGGGGAATGAAGGGGGGCTTTCATCCGCGTGAGGCGCCTAAAGATATTCGTCTAATAATTACAAGTCGAGCCATTTACGACAAAGGTCAATTCATTGGGCAGTTGTATGTGGGAAAAGACATTACATTTACGTATCAGTTATTCCACTCTCTATTGCTGATTCTGATAGCAATAGGCAGCTTGTTTTTGGGTATCGCCATCTATATGAGTGTGGTTATGTCAAAAAAAGCGATGATTCCGATTAGCGGTGCATTTACAAGGCAGCGCGAATTCGTGGCAGATGCCTCACATGAATTACGAACACCATTAAGTGTCTTGCTCTCATCGATCGATGCGGTGGAAATGACAATCGAACCTCAACAGATAGCCATGGTGGAGAAAATACTTTCGAATATGAGGCAAGAAGTGAGGCGGATGACACATTTGGTGAGCGATCTATTAACCTTAGCCCGTTCCGACTCAAATACAATCCAACTTAGTCTAGAGACCTTTGACTTCCGTCCTCAGGCAGAAACTGCAATTGAGTCCGTCCGTCCTCTGGCAGTTTCCAAGCAAATCACATTCCAATTGAATACACTGGGTTCGCTGATTACAGTCGGTGATCCGCAAAGACTATCACAGCTATTATATATACTTTTAGACAATGCGATAAAATACACCCCGCAGGGCGGTGAAGTTAAGCTCTCACTATCAATAGTAGGACAACAGCTTTGTATCTCTGTTCAGGACACAGGAATCGGAATTAGGCCAGAGGATTATCAGCGTATTTTCGAACGTTTTTACAGGTCCGATAAATCTCGTTCCCGGCAAATGGGAGGGCATGGTTTGGGACTTTCCATCGCCAAGTGGATCGTTGACACACATAAAGGGACCATTAAAGTTACGAGTGAACTCGGCAAAGGGAGTACATTTATGATTTATATTCCACTTGTTTTTAAAGCATAAATTTATGGCGAACGGTGCCTGACACTGTCCGCCATAAGAAATTTGAATGACTTCTAACTTTCTAAAAATCTACCAATTCGAACAGGTGCTATCTTTTGTTTTCATACTCTACAGCTGCCTCTTTTTCTAAAAGACCCACCTGAATAAGACCATTGAGAATCCCGTGATTAGAAGACCTCGTCGTGATTAAATCGGCTGCAGCCTTTGCTTCAGGAACCCCATTACCCATAGCAATTCCCGTTCCAATCATCGTTAACATCTCCAGGTCATTCAAACCATCTCCAAACGCAAAACAGTTCTCATTATTGATATCTAAGTACTCTTGCAGTTTCCGAATACCGACCGCTTTTGAGGCACCTTTTGGAAGGAAATCATAAGCATAATCATGCCATTTGACGAAGTGGAAATCAGGGAAACTGTTGATATATAGATCTTCGTCCCCGCTATTACAGTAAAGATGTCCTTGATAGATAGGCCTATTTATATAAAATACTTCGTCTACTTTAGGATAGGACATCATCAATGAGTCAAAACTGGATTCAATAAATGGATGATTTCCTTCGCTGACCGTAAACTCATCATGGCTGCAGTAAGCAAGAGCATGCCCCGTACTCGCAGTCATAGTGGTAATGGACTGAAGCAGTTCAGTTTTGATAGGATTCGCATAAATTTCTTGCCCTTCAAACACGACGTATTGTCCATTCATGGAAATAAAAGAATCGATCTTTAATTCTTTTTGAATCCAATAAAACATTTTCGGTACACGACCAGTGGCAATAACTGTGTGGACTCCTTTTTCCTGAAGTAAACGAACGGCCTTCTTTGTAGAATCCGGAATCACTTTATCCTCGTCAAGCAGCGTACCGTCAATATCAAAAAACACAATAGGCTTTGTCATTTTCTACCCCTCCGTTAAACACAACACGGTCGTTACGCTCAGAGGATTCCGATCACGCCGGCATCGTGTTGTGAGTTCCTGCAAAAACAGAATATTTTATGAAACGCGTTTCAGGTCAAGTGGTTTGTAAAAAAAATTCTGTTTTAGCAGTTCCTTTAATGTAAGAATTCGAAGGGAGAGGACAAGTGATGCTTGAGATTATACCGTTTTTCGCTCAATTAATTTCACGGGAATTTCATTTTGTGCAATCGCTTCATTTTTGATGATTCCTTGTAAAAATAGTTTCCGGCCCATATCCTCAAGGGGGATTTCAAGTGTGGTGATATTCATCATTTTAGCAATGGGCTGATTATTGAAACCAATTAGTGCGAGGTCGTCTGGTATCCTAACATCTAAATTTTGCGCACAGGTTACAATCCCTGCTGCGACCTCATCGCTCGTCACTAGCAATGCTGTCGGAGGATTAGACATTTGTTTAATCCGATTTATTACCTTTTCTCCATCCTCAAAGTGAAGGCAATCCTCAAAAATATAGGCAGGGTTAAAAGGCAAATGATAGTTCTTGATAAAATGCTTATACGCTAATTCCCTGTTTCTACTATTCGTACCTGATTTACGTCCAATGCAGTAACCAATTTTGTGATGACCTTTTTGGTGCAAGTAATCTAAAGCAAACATGAAACTTTTATAATGATCCACAAATATCGAAGATACTTTTTCTCCTCTAGTATCTTCACACAAAACAATGGGTCCAAAAGGTAAATACGCTTCGATTGTCGACCACGCACACTTTCTAGAACAAATAATTAGCGCATCAATCTGCTTTTGTTTGAGCATTTGCAGGGCTTCTAATTCCCTGCTCTCTACGTAGTTGGTCTGAAATAAAACCAACTTGTAGTTGTTTTGTAACGCTTCATTCGCTATCCCTTTAATTAATAGTGCAAAGTAAGGGTGATCGATAAAAGGAACAACCACACCTACAAGAAAGGTTTTCCCCATACTTAAATGGACGGCATTCATATTTTGCTGGTAATTACTCTGTCTGATCGCTTCTAATACGGCATCCCTTTTTTCATTACTTACATAAGGATGATTATTTAACACTCGAGAAACAGTTGTGACAGATACCCCTGCCATCTTCGCCACATCTTTAATGTTTGTCATACTGTACCTTCCTTAGCGGTGCCTGACACCATTGCAATCCCGCGTTTTTCAATTAATCTTTGCATAATTGTATAATATAACCAGGATGTTTTGTAGTATCAGTGGACGACAACAAGTGCATTGATGGAATCAATATAATAACGAAAGGTACCTGACACCTGATTAGCTAAATGCTAATCGACTAAGTAACAGGGAAGTGGTATTTTCGTGATCTAAATAATTAATTAGATTTTTAGTAGAATAGTAGTTGACTTTGGAAGGATACGATAGTAATATAGTAAATCTGATGAGGGCATTGCGAGAGAGGATATGATATCCCTTGAAAAAATAATCCTTCACCAGTTGACAACAATGATATTGATTGATATGATAGTAACCTCACTGATTCAAATAATATAATTTAAAAATAATGTTTGACTTTATTGAGGCGAGATGATACAATGTTATTCTGTCACAAAATAGTTCTTTGAAAACTAAACAAAGCAGAAACGTCAACAAATTTTTTATTAGTGAATCTTTCGTCAGAAAGTGAAACTAAGCCAACGTAACAAAATGAGCGAATCAACTTTCTTGGAGAGTTTGATCCTGGCTCAGGACGAACGCTGGCGGCGTGCCTAATACATGCAAGTCGAGCGAATCAATAGGAGCTTGCTCCTGTTGATTAGCGGCGGACGGGTGAGTAACACGTGGGCAACCTGCCTGTAAGACTGGGATAACACCGGGAAACCGGTGCTAATACCGGATAATCCTTTTCCTCTCATGAGGAAAAGCTGAAAGTCGGTTTCGGCTGACACTTACAGATGGGCCCGCGGCGCATTAGCTAGTTGGTGAGGTAACGGCTCACCAAGGCGACGATGCGTAGCCGACCTGAGAGGGTGATCGGCCACACTGGGACTGAGACACGGCCCAGACTCCTACGGGAGGCAGCAGTAGGGAATCTTCCACAATGGACGAAAGTCTGATGGAGCAACGCCGCGTGAGCGATGAAGGCCTTCGGGTCGTAAAGCTCTGTTGTTAGGGAAGAACAAGTACCGGAGTAACTGCCGGTACCTTGACGGTACCTAACCAGAAAGCCACGGCTAACTACGTGCCAGCAGCCGCGGTAATACGTAGGTGGCAAGCGTTGTCCGGAATTATTGGGCGTAAAGCGCGCGCAGGCGGTCCTTTAAGTCTGATGTGAAAGCCCACGGCTCAACCGTGGAGGGTCATTGGAAACTGGGGGACTTGAGTGCAGAAGAGGAAAGCGGAATTCCACGTGTAGCGGTGAAATGCGTAGAGATGTGGAGGAACACCAGTGGCGAAGGCGGCTTTCTGGTCTGTAACTGACGCTGAGGCGCGAAAGCGTGGGGAGCAAACAGGATTAGATACCCTGGTAGTCCACGCCGTAAACGATGAGTGCTAAGTGTTAGGGGGTTTCCGCCCCTTAGTGCTGCAGCTAACGCATTAAGCACTCCGCCTGGGGAGTACGGCCGCAAGGCTGAAACTCAAAGGAATTGACGGGGGCCCGCACAAGCGGTGGAGCATGTGGTTTAATTCGAAGCAACGCGAAGAACCTTACCAGGTCTTGACATCCTCTGACACTCCTAGAGATAGGAATTTCCCCTTCGGGGGACAGAGTGACAGGTGGTGCATGGTTGTCGTCAGCTCGTGTCGTGAGATGTTGGGTTAAGTCCCGCAACGAGCGCAACCCTTGATCTTAGTTGCCAGCATTCAGTTGGGCACTCTAAGGTGACTGCCGGTGACAAACCGGAGGAAGGTGGGGATGACGTCAAATCATCATGCCCCTTATGACCTGGGCTACACACGTGCTACAATGGATGGTACAAAGGGCTGCAAGACCGCGAGGTTTAGCCAATCCCATAAAACCATTCTCAGTTCGGATTGCAGGCTGCAACTCGCCTGCATGAAGCCGGAATCGCTAGTAATCGCGGATCAGCATGCCGCGGTGAATACGTTCCCGGGCCTTGTACACACCGCCCGTCACACCACGAGAGTTTGTAACACCCGAAGTCGGTGGGGTAACCGTAAGGAGCCAGCCGCCTAAGGTGGGACAGATGATTGGGGTGAAGTCGTAACAAGGTAGCCGTATCGGAAGGTGCGGCTGGATCACCTCCTTTCTAAGGATAATATGAGGTACTAGATACTTCATTAAAATGACGTTTCTGTTTTTGTTTAGTTTTGAGAGAATTATCTCTCGAAACTTGTTCCTTGAAAACTAGATAGCAATTGACAAGACATCATATAAACAAGTAAGTTCTTTTACTAATTAACTTCGGTTAAGTTAGAAAGGGCGCACGGTGAATGCCTTGGCACTAGGAGCCGATGAAGGACGGGACTAACACCGATATGCTTCGGGGAGCTGTAAGTAAGCTTTGATCCGGAGATTTCCGAATGGGGGAACCCACTGTTCGTAATGGAACAGTATCTTTACCTGAATACATAGGGTATTGAAGGCATACCCGGGGAACTGAAACATCTAAGTACCCGGAGGAAGAGAAAGCAAACGCGATTCCCTGAGTAGCGGCGAGCGAAACGGGACATAGCCCAAACCAAGAGGCTTGCCTCTTGGGGTTGTAGGACACTCAACATGGAGTTACAAAGGAACGGGGTAGATGAAGCGATCTGGAAAGGTCCGTCATAGAAGGTAAAAACCCTGTAGTCGAAACTTCGTTCCCTCCTGAGTGGATCCTGAGTACGGCCGGACACGAGAAATCCGGTCGGAAGCAGGGAGGACCATCTCCCAAGGCTAAATACTCCCTAGTGACCGATAGTGAACCAGTACCGTGAGGGAAAGGTGAAAAGCACCCCGGAAGGGGAGTGAAATAGTTCCTGAAACCGTGTGCCTACAAGTAGTTAGAGCCCGTTAATGGGTGATAGCGTGCCTTTTGTAGAATGAACCGGCGAGTTACGATCCCATGCAAGGTTAAGTTGAAAAGACGGAGCCGCAGCGAAAGCGAGTCTGAATAGGGCGTATGAGTATGTGGTCGTAGACCCGAAACCAGGTGATCTACCCATGTCCAGGGTGAAGTCCAGGTAACACTGGATGGAGGCCCGAACCCACGCACGTTGAAAAGTGCGGGGATGAGGTGTGGGTAGCGGAGAAATTCCAATCGAACTTGGAGATAGCTGGTTCTCTCCGAAATAGCTTTAGGGCTAGCCTCACGTAGTAAGAGTCTTGGAGGTAGAGCACTGTTTGGACTAGGGGCCCTCATCGGGTTACCGAATTCAGACAAACTCCGAATGCCAAAGACTTATCCGTGGGAGTCAGACTGCGAGTGATAAGATCCGTAGTCAAAAGGGAAACAGCCCAGACCACCAGCTAAGGTCCCAAAGTATACGTTAAGTGGAAAAGGATGTGGAGTTGTTTAGACAACCAGGATGTTGGCTTAGAAGCAGCCACCATTTAAAGAGTGCGTAATAGCTCACTGGTCGAATGACTCTGCGCCGAAAATGTACCGGGGCTAAACGTATCACCGAAGCTGTGGATTGACATCTTAGATGTCAGTGGTAGGAGAGCGTTCTAAGGGCGTTGAAGCTAGACCGTAAGGACTGGTGGAGCGCTTAGAAGTGAGAATGCCGGTATGAGTAGCGAAAGATGAGTGAGAATCTCATCCACCGAATGCCTAAGGTTTCCTGAGGAAGGCTCGTCCGCTCAGGGTTAGTCGGGACCTAAGCCGAGGCCGAAAGGCGTAGGCGATGGACAACAGGTTGATATTCCTGTACCACCTCTTTATCGTTTGAGCAATGGGGGGACGCAGGAGGATAGGGTAAGCGCGCTGTTGGATATGCGCGTCTAAGCAGTTAGGCTGAGAAGTAGGCAAATCCGCTTCTCGCGAAGGCTGAGCTGTGATAGCGAGGGAAATTTAGTACCGAAGTTCCTGATTCCACACTGCCAAGAAAAGCCTCTAGCGAGATAAAAGGTGCCCGTACCGCAAACCGACACAGGTAGGCGAGGAGAGAATCCTAAGGTGAGCGAGAGAACTCTCGTTAAGGAACTCGGCAAAATGACCCCGTAACTTCGGGAGAAGGGGTGCTTTTTGAGGTGAATAGCCTCGAAGAGCCGCAGTGAATAGGCCCAGGCGACTGTTTAGCAAAAACACAGGTCTCTGCGAAGCCGCAAGGCGAAGTATAGGGGCTGACGCCTGCCCGGTGCTGGAAGGTTAAGAGGAGGGGTTAGCTCACGCGAAGCTCTGAATCGAAGCCCCAGTAAACGGCGGCCGTAACTATAACGGTCCTAAGGTAGCGAAATTCCTTGTCGGGTAAGTTCCGACCCGCACGAAAGGCGTAACGATCTGGGCACTGTCTCAACGAGAGACTCGGTGAAATTATAGTACCTGTGAAGATGCAGGTTACCCGCGACAGGACGGAAAGACCCCGTGGAGCTTTACTGTAGCCTGATATTGAATTTTGGTACAGCTTGTACAGGATAGGTAGGAGCCTGAGAAGCCGGAGCGCTAGCTTCGGTGGAGGCGTCGGTGGGATACTACCCTGGCTGTATTGAAATTCTAACCCGCACCCCTGATCGGGGTGGGAGACAGTGTCAGGTGGGCAGTTTGACTGGGGCGGTCGCCTCCTAAAGAGTAACGGAGGCGCCCAAAGGTTCCCTCAGAATGGTTGGAAATCATTCGCAGAGTGTAAAGGCACAAGGGAGCTTGACTGCGAGACCTACAAGTCGAGCAGGGACGAAAGTCGGGCTTAGTGATCCGGTGGTTCCGCATGGAAGGGCCATCGCTCAACGGATAAAAGCTACCCCGGGGATAACAGGCTTATCTCCCCCAAGAGTCCACATCGACGGGGAGGTTTGGCACCTCGATGTCGGCTCATCGCATCCTGGGGCTGTAGTCGGTCCCAAGGGTTGGGCTGTTCGCCCATTAAAGCGGTACGCGAGCTGGGTTCAGAACGTCGTGAGACAGTTCGGTCCCTATCCGTCGTGGGCGCAGGAAATTTGAGAGGAGCTGTCCTTAGTACGAGAGGACCGGGATGGACGCACCGCTGGTGTACCAGTTGTTCTGCCAAGGGCATCGCTGGGTAGCTATGTGCGGACGGGATAAGTGCTGAAAGCATCTAAGCATGAAGCCCCCCTCAAGATGAGATTTCCCATAGCGCAAGCTAGTAAGAACCCTGAAAGATGATCAGGTTGATAGGTCAGAGGTGGAAGCGTGGTAACATGTGGAGCTGACTGATACTAATCGTTCGAGGACTTAACCAAAATTTTATATGATGATTGTCAGTTATCTAGTTTTGAGGGAATGAAACCCTCATATAGTCTGGCAGTAATGGCGAGAAGGTCACACCCGTTCCCATACCGAACACGGAAGTTAAGCTTCTCAGCGCCGATGGTAGTTGGGACACGCGTCCCTGTGAGAGTAGGACGCTGCCGGGCTAGCCCTAATTGGGGCTATTATTTTTGCTTAATATTAATAGATGGCCCCTTGGTCAAGCGGTTAAGACACCTCCCTTTCACGGAGGTAACACGGGTTCGAGTCCCGTAGGGGTCACCAAAGTTTTTTACGAGTTTGCGTAAAGTAACTTCCAATATAGTGGAGGATTAGCTCAGCTGGGAGAGCATCTGCCTTACAAGCAGAGGGTCGGCGGTTCGAGCCCGTCATCCTCCACCATTATAATATTTGTTTTTTGGCGGTGTAGCTCAGCTGGCTAGAGCGTTCGGTTCATACCCGAAAGGTCGGGGGTTCGACTCCCTTCGCCGCTACCAAATGTTTCTGCTTATTTTTATCTGGAGGAATACCCAAGTTTGGCTGAAGGGATCGGTCTTGAAAACCGACAGGCGGGTCATACCGCGCGGGGGTTCAAATCCCTCTTCCTCCTCCATAGTATTACTTTATTTCTATTGTCGCGGGGTGGAGCAACAAGCATTGCTTCATGAATAATCTGCGAGTTGTATCAATCGAGCTGCTGCTTGCATATGCTTACTGAGATTGATACAGTCCATGGAACATTGAGCATGGACAAAACTATATAATTTCTATTGTCGCGGGGTGGAGCAGTCCGGTAGCTCGTCGGGCTCATAACCCGAAGGTCGCAGGTTCAAATCCTGTCCCCGCAATATGGTCCGGTAGTTCAGTTGGTTAGAATGCCTGCCTGTCACGCAGGAGGTCGCGGGTTCGAGTCCCGTCCGGACCGCCATTTTTTTCTAGTAGGGTACCTGCTATTAATTTATAGATTTTGGCGATTGTGGCGAAGTGGTTAACGCACCTGATTGTGGTTCAGGCATTCGTGGGTTCGATTCCCATCAGTCGCCCCATTTATTTTTAATATTGGGCTATAGCCAAGCGGTAAGGCATCGCACTTTGACTGCGACATGCGTTGGTTCAAATCCAGCTAGCCCAGCCATTTTGCTTATTTTTTTTCAACGCGGGTGTAGTTTAGTGGTAAAACCTCAGCCTTCCAAGCTGATGATGAGAGTTCGATTCTCTTCACCCGCTCCAATTCAATTTGGGCCTATAGCTCAGCTGGTTAGAGCGCACGCCTGATAAGCGTGAGGTCGATGGTTCGAGTCCATTTAGGCCCATCATTTATACATACAACCAAAAAGACTTGAATGCTGTTTAAAGCTTTCAAGTCTTTTTTTATGGCATTTTTCTGAGAAATTGTTGTTTTTTATCGTTATCTTAAATCCCTTTTTCTTATGATCAAATCACCTTTTTTAGTGATCGGTCAACTAAGCGGTATAAAAGACAAAGGGTCTCGCCACGGGCACAAGAGATTTGTCTTTTGTAAGCTCTATGGAGGACAAAACTCGAGGAGGAGCAAGAGATTTGTCTTTCGTAAGCACTATGAAGGACAAAACTCGTTGGAGAAGCAAGAGATTTGTCTTTCGTAAGCCTTATGAAGGACAAAACTCGTTGGGGGAGCAAGAGATTTGTCTTTCGTAAGCTCCATGAAGTACAAAACCCGTTGGAGGAGCAAGAGATTTGTCTTTCGTAAGCACTATGAAGGACAAAACTCGTTGGAGGAGCAAGAGATTTGTCTTTCGTAAGCTCCATGAAGTACAAAACTCGTTGGGGGAGCAAGAGATTTGTCTTTCGTAAGCTCCATGAAGGACAAAACTCACGGCAGGAACAAGAAATTTGTCTTTCATAAGCCATAAACAATATAGTTTATGAAAACAGAATTTTATTTATATACCTACAAAACTATTTACAAAATATATGTTTACCAATTTTTTTAATTTGTGGTCGACTCCATATCCAACCACTTGTCGCGGTATCAGGATTAAAATAGTATATCGCCTCACCACTAGGATCCCAGCCATTAATGGCATCTAAAACGGCTTTCTTGGCAGTGGCATTTGGGGTTAAATTGATCTGTCCATCCGTCACTGCAGTAAAGGCCCCCGGTTGATAGATGACACCCGCAACCGTATTTGGAAATGATGAATGGCTGACTCGGTTCAAAATAACTGCTGCAACAGCAACTTGACCCATGTATTCCTCTCCGCGTGATTCCCCGTATACTGCGTTTGACATCAATTGAATATCATTTTGAGAATAACCGTTAGGTACATTAGCGGAATTGTTATTATTACCTGATGATCCTGGCTCATACTTAGTCGCTTTAACAATAGCTGCTTTTGTTTTTGCCCCGACAACACCATCAACAGGCAGACCGAATTGATCTTGAAAATTGCGTACGGCCCAGTAAGTATTCCAGCCAAATACACCGTCTACCTCACTCGTATAAAAACCGTTATATTTGAGCCGTGACTGCAACTCAATCACGTCATCGCCAGTGGAACCTCTTTGCAATACTTGGTTGGAGAAAGCTAGAACGTCCTTACTTTGTTCGCTAGTGGTTACTAACACAACAAATACAAACATAATAATTAGTGCTATCCTTGAAGAAAACTCTTTCCTTCATACATGACCTCCTAACGACATTAATTCCTATTTGGATATATTTTTCACTTTTATTTTTCTTATCTTCTATAAAAAAGTCATCCTTTATTTTGATGGAAGGAATGATATTAGTACCAACGGCTGGTAATAGGTAGAAATGAAGTTGTTATATTTTAGTATAGGCATTATATAATTTTTTTTAGAAAGGGGCTGGGGGTCATGGATTATGGTATATATCGACGGGAAATTAAAAAAACTCCCCCCTAAAAAAATTTCTTTTATATCCTGATCTGCCCCAAAAATCCAGCAATTGTATCTTAGATAGGGATTCTGTCCCATAAATTCGATGACTGACTTCATTTTCTCCTTGATGATACTTTTTCTTAAGAGGAGGGTGGAAACATGCCCATAGTAGAGTGGGAGAGCAGCGTTTTGTTCTAATTTACTAATGGCAGCATGAATCGTTTTTCCCTTCGCTTCCCCAATAAAGATGGGTGAGGGCTGTTGCAAGGAAGAACCACCCTCAAGTTTAGCGATATTTGAAAAATTCAACGCTTGAGTATAGACAATAAAATGCCCTTCTGAAAAATCCAACCCCAGACCAGACCACTAAAAGGGTCCTGCTCTGGAAAGCGAGAAATAGCAAAAAGCCAACGGTTCGGTGTCCGTTGACTCAAAGTATAAGGTAAACAAATAATTTTTACTTAGTCGTTCTTTTCTAGAACTTTTGCAACAGAGCTCTTAATAATCATTTCTGTGGGGACAATTTTTTGATTATGTTTACTTGTAATTCCTTTAATTTTTGCAAATAGGAGTGTGGTACCAGCGTCTCCTAATTCTTTAACCGGAATTTCTATACTAGTCAATGAGGGCGACAAAAATGCTGAAATGCTTGAATTACTGTACCCAACTATGGATATTTCGTCTGGAATAGAAATACCATGATCTGACGACGATTTATAAAGACTCAATACCTTTAAATCGTCTGTCGCAAAAACAGCAGAAGGTCGGTTAGGAGAAAGAAGCAGGCTCGTAGCTGATTCGTATGCAGTATTTACTGTGTAGCCACTATTAATGATCCATTCTTCTTTTAATGGTATGCTAAAATCTTTTAAACAGTCTTTATATCCTTCTAATCGATCGATTGAGACATGATAGTCAAGTGGTGAGTGTAGACAAGCAATATCTCTATGTCCTTGCTCAATTAAAAATTTAGTTAAATTATAACTATCTTGGTAGTTATTCGTGTCCACAGAATAAATATTGGTATATTCCCCGTCTACTTTTCCGATCACAACAATTGGAATGTTAAAAACATCTAATTGTTTGAAAAAGTCCTCATTTGCTGGAGAACTTAACATAATAATTCCTTTTATCATTTTTTCCTTTATTTTAGAGATGCATTTTTCAAGTTCATCTTTACTGTTTCTCGATGTCTGTATAATTACGTCAAAATTTTCTTCCTCTGCATTTGAAGAAATTCTGTGTATAATCTCAGAGAAAAAAGGATTGTTAGTGGTTGTTTTGGCAGAACGTGAAACAACCATTATGGCATCAAAACCTGAAGAAAGAGCACGGGCCAATTTGCTAGGCTGGTAATTTAATTCTTCAATTGCTTTTAATACACGTTCCCGAGCTTCCTCAGAAATATTACTTTGGTTATTAAGGACACGAGATACTGTAGACTTCGAAACATTTGCAACACGAGCTATATCATAAATTGTGTGAACCAATATCTCACCCCCTCTGTAAATATTGTGAATGTCTAAGTTAAAATAGATAGTAAAAAATTTATCTGGAATAGTTATTTTAATGGCTGCGTGCCAGAAATAATCAAGCAGCTATCATAGCTTATAATGAATACGTTTGCATTTGTGGGAGCAATATAGGATTCATTATATTGATGATTGACAAATGTAGCAATAGAAAGTTATTGGTGATTACAATATTAATAGTATCGTACAAGAGACACCCTCAGATATTGAAAAAACAGAAGTATTAGTGTTGACAGAAAACGTTTTCTATATTATATTAACGTCGTGGGAGCGGTACCATGAAATTATTTTTAAAAAAAATATATCTCTTTAAAATAGTGCGGTACCATAGGAATATCAATCAAATAAAAATATATTTTTTTACCTTTTATGGGAGCGGTACCATGGGAATATTATTCAATGAAATAATATTTTTTTATCCTTGATGGGAGCGGTACCACAAAGGAGGAAACCATGAAGAAAATCAAAGAAAGACTTTCATTTATCTATGAAAATCAAGATATTGAACCAATATGGGAAAGCATAAAGGAACGTATTGCAAAAACAAAATCAAAATCACTTAAGCTAAGAAAACAAAATTGGGATGAAAAAGATCTAGTATTAATTACTTATGGCGATCAATTCTATGAAGATAATAACCCCACTTTAGATACTTTCAAGAAAATGTTCGACCAATATCTAGCAGACAAATTTGAAATTGTTCATGTGTTACCTTTTTATCCTTATTCATCAGACGATGGCTTTTCTGTCATTGATTATAAAAAAGTAAATCCAATCCTCGGTAATTGGGAACAAGTTGAGAATTTATCCAAATCAGCAAGAATTATGTTTGATGATGTTTGCAATCATATTTCGGCAAAAAGTGACTGGTTCCAAGAATACTTAAATGGTCACCCTGAATATGAGAATTTTTTCGTTGAAATGGATCCAACCGTTGACCTAAGCGCAGTTACCAGACCTAGGGCCCTACCTTTATTAACAAAATTTAAATTGGAAAACGGCGAGGAAAAACATATATGGACAACATTCAGTGAGGACCAAATCGATTTGAATTTTAGTAATCCACAAGTTCTATTAAAAATGATCGACGTTTTGCTATTTTATTTAGAGCAAGGGGCAGAATATATTCGTTTAGATGCAATTGGATTTATGTGGAAAGAGGTTGGGACAACTTGTATCCATCATGAAAAGACACATGAGATTGTTAAACTGTTCCGGGATGTTGTAGATGAAGCAGCTAAAGGAACGGTTATCATAACAGAAACCAATGTACCCCATAAAGATAACGTGGCCTATTTTGGAAATGGCGATGATGAGGCTCATATGGTCTATCAGTTTCCACTGCCGCCATTAGTGCTGAATGCCCTGCACAATGGAAATGGAGTGGCACTCACTAAATGGGCGAGCGAGCTGCCGCAAACGGAGAAGGAAACAACATTTTTTAACTTCCTAGCTTCCCATGATGGAATTGGATTGAATCCGATTCGCGGCATTATTCCAGAAGAAGAAATTTTAGCGATGGTAGAGGATTTAAAGAAAGAAGGGGCCTTGGTCAACTACAAGAAAAACCCTGATGGAAGTGAAAGCCCATACGAAATTAACGTCACTTACATGGATGCATTAAATAAGCAATCGGGTGATGATGAGATCAGAGTAAAAAGATTTTTAGTCGCTCATTCTATTCTATTAACTCTTCCTGGTGTACCAGCTGTTTATATTCAAAGCGTCCTAGGATCTAGAAATGACTATGACGGTGTTTCAAAAACAGGAATGAACCGCTCTATTAATCGACAAAAATACAACTTAACAGAGATTGAGAAAGAATTAGCCAATACAGATTCTTTACGATACAAAGTTTTTTCTGAGTTAACAAAAATTCTTCAATCTCGTAAAAACGAAACCCTTTTCCATCCAAATGCAGCAATGGAAGTCATCGATTTTGGAGAGAAAGTGTTTGCTTTTAAAAGGGTAAATCAACATGATGATAGCCTTTTAGTAGTAAACAATCTAACAAATGAAACGGTTAAGTGTGAAATAACCGGTAGATTTATAAATATTGTTAATGGCGATAAAGTGGAATTTCATGAAGATTTAATGTTAAACCCATATGAATTCATGTGGTTAAGACCAATTGACTAGGGGGAATTAGTTTGTTTAAAAAGGGCTTAAGTCTAGCAATCATTTTGTTAGTAGCTTTTGCATTAACTGCATGTGGCAGTAATCAGAATGCGGATGGAAAAACTACAATCGAATTTATGCACTCCTCTGTTGAACAAGAGCGTTTGGCTGTAATTAACGAATTGGTTGCAACATTCGAAAAGGAAAATCCAGATATAAAAATTAAACAAATTCCTGTAGAAGAAGATTCTTATAATACTAAAATTATTACATTAGCAAGTGCAGGTAAACTTCCAACTGTACTCGAAGTAGGACAGGATTATGCAAAAGTAATGGATAAAGAGGTACTGATTGATAAAGATGCCGTTAAAGAGATTATTACTCAAGTTGGTAAAGAGAATTACTATGATGGTGCCTTGAAGTTAATGAGTACGGAAAATGGAAAAAGCTATACAGGTGTTCCAATCAGCGGCTGGGTTCAAGGCATCTGGTACAACAAAGAAATGCTTGCAGCTAAAGGATTTGAGGAACCAAAAAATTGGGATGATGTAATCACAATTGCTAAAGCATTTACGGATAAAGAAAATAAAAAATATGGTATTGCCATGCCGACAGTAGAAGGTGGATTCTCTGAACAAGCCTTTTCACAATTTGCACTTTCAAATAATGCGAATGTGTTAGACAACAAAGGTAAGTTAAATATGAATACACCAGAAATGAAAGAGGCATTAACTTATTATAAAAAATTGTCTCAGTACACGATGCCTGGATCTAATGATACCACGGAAGTAAAAGATGCTTTCATGAACGGTACGGCGCCAATGGCGATTTATTCAACTTATATTCTTCCTCCTGTATTTGAAGAAGGAAATGCCCAAAATATTGGATTTTCTATTCCAAGTGAAAAGACAAAGGCTGTTTTCGGAACTGTTTCTGCTTTAACTATTGCTTCTTTTTTAGAAAAAGACCAAAAAGAAGCTGCTAGTAAATTTGTTGCGTTCATGTCAAAACCTGAAAACATGACAAAATGGGTTCTAATGTCGCCAGGGGGCGCTCAACCAGTAAGCAAACTCGTAACTGAAAATGAAAACTATCAGGCAAATGAAGTTGTAAAAGCCTTTGGTGATCTATCATCTGAAATTGCTGCATCTTTTAATGACATTCAAGTATTTGGTTTAGTAGATAGTAAAAATTTCTTGAAAATGGGTGATGTAACTAGTTCAGGAGCTATTCCTAAATTAGTTAACAATATCACGGTTGGCAAAAAAGAAATCAATAGTGAAATGAAAAAAGCTGAAAAAACACTCGAAGATGTTTTAAAGAAAGAATAAATTAGTTCTCCAAAGGGAGGGTAACATGAAAACGAATATAAGAAAAAAAACGGATATTAAATTGGCATTAGCTTTACTTTTTCCAAGTATCTTCTTGCTTCTATTGCTAGTTGCATATCCAATGGTGGCAAATATTCAAATCAGTTTCTTTGATCAACCCATTAATCCGAGATTAAGCGCCACTTTTGTAGGATTAAAAAACTATATAGATATCCTTACAGATGCTGAGTTTTTTAAATCATTAGGGATTACTCTTTTGTATATGCTGCTTACAGTGGGAGGCAGCACGGCAGTTGGATTAGGGATTGCAATTTTCTTTAATCGTCCCTTTAAATTTCGTAAAACTGCTCGATCTTTAATCATTTTGTCCTATGTAACACCATCGATTTCATTAGTTTTTGCGTGGAAATATATGTTTAATAACGGCTATGGTGTTGTTAATTATTTGGGAGATGACGTTTTACACCTGTTTGATCAGGCACCTCTCTGGTTTGACAACCCGATTAGCAGCTTTTTCTTAGTATCGCTTTTTGCGATTTGGAGATACTTCCCGTACGCTTTCATTTCGTTTTTGGCTATCCTTCAAACCATTGATTCTACTTTGTATGAAGCGGCTGAAATTGATGGAGCCAGTGCTTGGGGGAAATTCAAAATTGTAACGTTACCTGCAATCATGCCAGTCTTGTTAACTGTAATAACACTACGTTCAATCTGGATGTTCTATATGTTCACAGATGTATACCTTTTAACAAACAAAGTAGATATTCTCGGAATTTACTTGTATAAAACAGCTTTTGCGTTTAACGATTTAGGCAAAGCAGCATCAATTTCCGTGATATTGTTCATTATTCTCTTTATTGTCATTATGATTGCAAGAAAGCGGGTGAATTTAAATGGCAATGGCTAGCAGTAAAAAGAACAAAGTAGCAAAAACGGCAGGGTTTTACACGGCCCTTATAGCAATTTTAACTTTGTGTCTGTTTCCATTTTTCATTATGTTGATGACATCCTTTAAAAGTTCGAAGGAAGCTGTTTCCACAAATCCGACATTCCTTCCAAAAGAATGGACATTACAGCATTATCTCGATATCTTCAATCCGGATATCTTCCCATATCTTTCCTATTTTAATAATAGTTTAGTCGTGTCTCTAACTGCATCGATACTTTCGGTTGCCATTGGTATCTTTGGAGCATATGCTCTTTCAAAACTAAACTTTAAAGGCAGAGTTACGATTAATGCCAGCTTTTACACAGTTTATATGTTTTCAGGTATTTTGCTTGTCGTGCCTTTATTTAAAATCATTTCAGGATTAGGTTTATATGATACAAAAACTTCTCTAATCATTACGATGATTGTGCAAACATTACCAACTGCTATCTTCATGTTAAAAAGTTACTTTGATACCATTCCAGTTGACTTAGAAGAAGCCGCGATGATTGACGGATTAAACCGTGTTCAGATTATTTTTCATATCATTATCCCATTATCTCTTTCCGGTATCATTTCGGTATTTGTATATGCCTTTATGATTGGATGGAATGACTATTTGTTTGCATCCATTTTCTTATCCAATTCAGCCAATTTCACTTTACCCATTGGATTAAATGCACTGTTCAGTACACCAGATTATGTTTGGGGACGAATGATGGCAGCATCGCTCGTAACAGCATTACCAGTTGTTATTATGTATGCCATTTCTGAGCGCTTTATTAAGGGAGATGCAACAGCAGGCGGGGTCAAAGGTTAATAAACTTGAAAAGACGAGAGGAAGTAATGTAATCATGAAAAAGCTAGTAGCTGTAGAACCAAGAAAAGCAGAATTAGTAGAATATGAAGATCGCCATGTACAACCAAATGAAGTGAAAATTGATGTTGATTTTGCTGCACCTAAACACGGTACTGAAGTAATCGACTTCCGTGGTCAAACCCCTTTTATGGGTGAGAATTTTAATGAAGAATGGCGCATGTTCATGCCTCGAGAAGAGGGTTCAGCACCTGGAATCGTGTTTGGTGAATTTCAGCTTGGTAACATGATAGTTGGTAAGATTGTTGAAATTGGCAGTGATGTAACAGAGTATCAAATTGGCGAAACGGTATGTACGTATGGACCGATTATGGAGACTGTTATTGTCAATGCTGTAAATAATCATAGATTACGCAAAATGCCTGAGGGAGCAAAATGGCAAAATGCCGTTTGCTATGACCCTGCACAATTTGCTTTGAGCGGTGTGCGTGATGCCCAGGTTCGTGCCGGTGATGTTGTTGTGATTGTAGGATTAGGAGCAATCGGTCAAATCGCCATTCAACTAGCGAAGAAAGCGGGAGCGAGTATTGTTGTGGGGGTTGACCCTATTGAACATCGCTGTGAAATAGCTCTTCGCAATGGTGCGGATGTTTGTTTCGACCCTACATCTTGTGATGTAGGATATGAAGTGAAAAAGCTAACAAATAAAATGGGGGCTGACTCCATTATTGAAACAAGTGGAAATTCTGCAGCGCTTCAGGATGCATTAAAAGGAATTGCCTATGGCGGAATCATTTCTTATGTCGCTTTTGGAAAACCATTCCCTGCAGGATTAAACTTTGGCCGTGAAGCTCATTTTAACAATGCCAAAATTGTCTTCTCACGTGCTGCTAGTGAACCTAATCCTGATTATCCTCGCTGGAATCGTAAGCGAATTGAAGATACATGCTGGGAATTGTTAATGAACGGTTATCTTAATTGTGAAGATATTATTCAACCAATCGTTACTTTTGAAAACAGTGCAGAAGCATACATGGAATATGTGGACCAACACCCTGAGCTAAGTATTAAGATGGGAATCGAATATAAAAAATAATCGTTTATTTAAATGCGTTCGTCTCAGTTACAATCTGACTGAAATCCATACACAAAGATAATGATAGGGATTTCAGTCATACACTAGTAGGAGGAGATACTGTGAAGATCGGTACACAAAACCAAGCGTTTTTTCCTGAAGGTATTAAAGAAAAGTTTAGATATTTAAAAGAAGTAGGCTTTGAAGGATTTGAAATAGACGGCAAATTTTTAGTCGATCATTTAGATGAAGTAAAAGAAGCGATTGCGGAAACAGGAATTCCGGTTACGACAGCATGTGGTGGGTATACAGGCTGGATAGGGGACTTTATTGAAGAGCGACGCTTGAACGGCTTAGCAGAAATTAAACAAATTCTAGAAGCGCTCAAGGAAGTCGGAGGAAAAGGCATCGTAGTTCCCGCTGCATGGGGCATGTTTACCTTCCGCTTACCGCCAATGGTTTCACCACGAAGCCAGGCAGGTGATAGAAAAGCTGTAAGTGATTCCCTGATTTACCTGGATAAAGTAGCAGAAGAAACGGGCACAACTATATTCTTAGAGCCATTAAATCGCTATCAAGATCATATGATAAACACCCTTGCAGATGCAAGAAGTTATATAGAAGAAAATGAGTTGAAAAACGTTAAAATCATTGCTGATTTTTATCATATGAATATTGAAGAAGATGATATTTCTGAAGCCTTGCACCAGAATCGTGATTTAGTTGGTCATATTCATCTGGCGGATAATCACCGTTATCAACCTGGAAGCGGCTCGCTTGATTTCAAAAAGCACTTTAATCAGTTAAAGGAAGACGGCTATAACGGATTCTTAACAATTGAATGCCGTGTCAGAGGCAATGACCCGGAAGCAGAATATATTAATGCTTTACGTCACCTTCAAGAATCATTAATTTGAGAGGGGTTAAATCGTGATCAAAAAGAAAGTTGCAATCATCGGCGGAGGACAAGTATCGGAAAAGGTGCATATTCCTAACTATCAAGCACGCGAAGAACTAGAAATAGTCGCGGTTGTTAGTCCAAACTCTGACCGGGCAAGGAGTTTTGCTGAACGGAATGGTATTCCTCGTGTTTACACAGATGCTGCTGAAATGTTTGTAATGGAAAAACCGGATATTGTTAGTGTCTGCACGCCAAATAAGTATCATTATGAAAATGTGATGCGAGCCTTGGAATTTGGGTGCGATGTTATGTGTGAAAAACCTCCTGCAATTTCTGCCGCTGAAGCAAACGATATGCAGATTGCTGCTCAAAAAAACGACTGCATACTAGCTTATAATTTTCACCATCGATTTGCTGATGATGTGAAAATTTTACGTGAAAGTGTTGAAAATGGTGTGCTTGGTGACATCTATGTTACGAAGGCAAAAGCTCTAAGACGCTGTGGAATCCCTGGCTGGGGGACTTTTACAGATAAAGAAATTCAAGGCGGAGGACCTCTTATCGATTTAGGAGCACATATGTTGGACGCCGCTTTATATGTACTTGGTTTTCCGAAAATAGAGAAGGTTACGGCGAAAATGTATCAAAAGATTGGAACAAAGAAAACCCAAGGCACACTGGGAGAATGGGATCCGCAGAAATTTAAGGTGGAAGATTCCCTTTTTGGATTTATAGAATTAGAAGGAGGCCGACTTTTACAACTAGAAACCTCCTTTGCCTTAAATATCAAAGAGACATCTGTCATGAATGTTGAGTTTTGCGGAGATCAAGCAGGAGCAACCTTGTTTCCTGCCCAAATCTATACGGATGAGAGCGGAGAGTTGGTCTCGTTATTATCAAGAGAAGAGGCAGACACGGACCGCCATCATAAAAGTATGTCTGCTTTTATAGATAAGTGTTTAGGAAAAGATGTCATGGTTGCAGACGGTAAACAAGGATACATTATCCAACAACTAATAGAAGCTCTATATCAATCTGCTGAAAAGGGTGAAAGTGTATCCTTATGATAAATGAACAAATAATCTACGAAAATAAATTTGATTTACATTCCATCAATAAATTTGCTAGTTTAATGACATTAGGAAATGGCTACCTAGGCTTGCGTGCTACGTATGATGAAGATTATTTTGAACAAACACGTGGTATGTATGTTGCTGGTATTTATAATAAAGCAGCTGAAAACGAACCATCAGATTTAGTGAATTTGCCTGATTTGGCAGGTATAAGAATCGAGATTGATAACGAGATTTTCTCTCTTTTAAATGGGGAGATTCTTTCCTATAAACGCTTCTTAAATCTTGCAACAGGGGAATTAAAACGTGAGTTATTGTGGAAAAACAGAGGTGGGGCACGATTTCGATTTGTTTTCCAACGTTTTGTCGCGAAAAACAACCTGCACGTATTCGCATCAAAAATGACCGTTACGAGCTTAGATCAAACTGCTAGTATCAAAATTGTAACTGGAATTAATGCTCAGCAGACCAATTTTGGGAAACAGCATTTAATTGAAGAAAAAGTTCGTGTGTTTGATGAAGAAGTAATGCAGGGAGTTTATAAAACGACGGAATCGGGACATATGATTGCGCTGGCAACACGTTGTAAATGCTCGGCTGAGAGCGAAGTTTCATTTGCAGCGAAGAATCGCCAGCTCCATACGACCATTAAGCATGGCCTAAATGTTAACATTCCATTTATCTTTGAAAAACTTGGTACTGTTTTCACCTCACTTGATCAAGGTGTGGATGGGCAAGACCCCGAGGCAGCGAGTATCAAAGAATTAAATGAAATTTCACCGATAGGATACGATGCGTTACTGGAAATGTCAGCGCTTAAATGGCAGGAGTTTTGGCAGGAAAAACGGATTCACATATCATCTACTGATAAATTTGATCAAACAGCAATGGATTTTTCCCTTTATCATCTCGAGATTATGACACCAGCCCATGATGAACGTTTTAGTATCGGCGCAAAGGGTCTGACTGGAGAAGGCTACAAAGGGCATGTTTTTTGGGATACGGAGATATTTATTAACCCGTTTCATCAATATACAGAACCGGATACGGCAAAGAAACTACTAATCTATCGATATTTACATTTGCAGCAGGCAAAAGAAAAGGCTGCACGAAATGGATATAAGGGAGCATTGTTCCCATGGGAAAGTGCGTTTACTGGGGAAGAAGAAACACCTGAATTTGCCGCTATTAATATCAGAACAGGAAAACGGCAAAAAGTCGCATCTGCATTAGCCGAGCATCACATTGTCGCAGATATAGCTTATGCTGTTGTTCAATATTATCAAACGACCCTTGATGAAGAATTTATGAAAAAAGAAGGGCTAGCGCTACTTAAAGAAACGGCACGGTTTTGGATCAGCCGAGCAGTACTGGAGAATGGACAGGTTTCCATTAAGGATGTCATCGGGCCTGATGAGTATACGGAACACATTGACAATAATGCTTATACAAACTATATGGCATATTACAATGTGGAGCAAGCCCTTTATTTTACGGAAAAATATGGTGAAGTTGATGAGCAGCTGAAGGAGCAGGGACGAGCATTTTTAAAGCATTTGTATTTACCAAAACCCAATGAGCAGCTAATCATTCCACAGGATGATACGTTTTTGAGTAAGCCGGAGATTGACCTAACCCACTATAAAGAAAATCAGGGCAGCCAAGGGATATTATTGGATTACTCACGGGCAGAAGTCAATGAAATGCAAATATTAAAACAGGCAGATGTTGTCATGTTAATGTACTTGTTTCCCGAACTATTTGAATCCGAAGTTGTTTCGAAAAACTTAAGTTATTACGAAGAGCACACCATTCATGATTCATCGTTAAGTAAAGCCATTCATGCCATTGTCGCTGCAAGATGTCATGAAAGTGATGCTGCCTACCGCTTTTTCCAGGAGGCATGCTTAATTGATTTGGGTCCCAATCCACACTCTTCAGACGAAGGACTTCATGCTGCATCACTTGGGGCGATCTGGCTGACAGCTATGTTTGGATTTGCTAATATTTCATTAACAAATAATCGATTGAAACTTGATCCTAGGTTACCAGCAAGTTGGTCTGAAATAAAATTCAAGTTAACTATACAGGGTTGCCCGTTAGAAATCTTTATGACACATGAGAAAGTAGTAGTTTCAAAGTATTTAGGACCGAATCTTTTACTAGAAATTAACGGAACTGAATACCTTTTGACTGATCGAATTGAAGTGAATTCATAAATCAAGGAGAAAACAATGAAAATTGTTATTGCACCAGATTCATTTAAAGAAAGTCTAGCTGCAGATCAAGTAGCAAAAGCCATCCAAGCTGGGTTCATGAAATTTTTCCCTGAAGCAGAGTATCATTTACTGCCAATTGCAGATGGCGGTGAAGGAACCGTTCAAGCTTTATCATCCGCAACCGGCGGGAAAATGGAAACCATCACGGTAACGGGACCTTTACATGAACCAGTTAAGGCAAAAATCGCTTTTTCCAACGATGGGAAAAAAGCCTTTATTGAAATGGCAGAAGCGTGCGGGTTGCATCTTGTTCCATTAAATCGACGAAATCCATTACAAACAACTTCTTATGGTGTGGGAGAACTAATTTTGCATGCCATTAACCGGGGCGCTGTCGAACTCATTATTGGAGTTGGGGGAAGTGGGACAAATGATGGCGGAATGGGGATGGCTTCAGCGCTAGGTTACCAATTTTTCGATAAGAATAGAGAAATAGTATACGGTAATGGTCAAGATTTGTTTCAAACATGTTCAATGTCTGATATAAATCGGGATAAACGATTAGATGATGTTAAAATAACAATTGCGGCAGACGTGGATAATCCACTGACAGGTCAAAATGGTGCGACTTATGTGTATGGACCTCAAAAAGGTCTGCCTGAAACCATGTTATTTGAAGTAGATCAAGCAATGGGTGAATTTTATCATATGGCTTGCGGTCATTTAGGTAAGGACGTCACCAACCTTCCAGGAAGTGGTGCAGGCGGCGGCATGGGTGCGGGCCTAATACTATTTGCTAATGCCACTATTAAAAAAGGCATTGATCTGATGCTCGAGCAATTAAGGGTTAAGGAAATTTGTCAGGATGCTGACATCGTGATCGTTGGGGAAGGGAAAATAGACGGGCAAACCCTGTATGGCAAAGCACCTATGGGCGTTGCATCATGTGCTCCGCCACAGGCCAAGGTTATTGCGATATGCGGAAGTGTGGGAATTGGCAGTGAAGCACTTTATGAATATGGGTTTGATGCCATTTTTCCAACGATTCCTGGATTACTTCCAATTGAACAAATTATGGATGGAGCCTACACGAATATTGAGACAACATCTCGTAACATTGCTGCGCTTCTTCAAAAAGGAGGGAATAGAGTATGGTAAATCAAGTGATTGAGGCAGTCGTATTTGATCTTGATGGGGTGATAACGGACACCGCTCATTTTCATTATTTAGCGTGGAAACAACTTGCTGAGGAGCTAGATATTACAATAGATGAGGTTTTTAATGAGCGGTTAAAGGGTGTTAGCCGTATGGATTCCCTAGAATTAATATTAAAAGAAGGAAACCGTCAAAACGAGTTCACTTTATCCGAAAAGGAAGAAATGGCGTATAAGAAAAACCTTCATTATTGTGACTTATTAAAACAATTAACACCAAACGATGTTTTGCCTGGAATCTTAGAATTAATATCCAATATAAAAGCAGAAGGAATTCCAGTTGGATTAGCGTCAGTTTCGAAAAATGCTGGGACAGTTTTAAAAGCATTAGACTTAGAAGGAGCTTTTGATTATATTGCCGATGCCGCGAAAATTAAAAAGTCTAAACCAGATCCAGAAATTTTCCTAACAGCATGTAAGGGATTAGGGGCAAGCCCAAAGCTGTCGATTGGAATCGAAGATGCTCAAGCGGGTATTGAGGCAATTAATTCAAGCGAAATGTTTTCAGTTGGAGTTGGAAACACGCTTCGTGATGCCGATTACCTAGTAGGATCAACTAATCATCTCCAGTGGAAAAGTATTAAAGAGGCATATGAAATTTGCCTAAAAGGTTCTAAATAAATACATTAAGAAACCAACATGTAACACCGATGGATGATTCAATAAAAACCAATCAAACGTTTGATTAAATGGGATTTAAGCATGGATCTATAAGGGTTTCTCCATGCCCTATTGATTGAGTGAAAAACTAATCAAACGTTTGATTAAAATAGCTTGATGTCTTGGTATAATTAGGAGTGAAAAAAATGAAAACTGCTAAATTATAAATGGGGCTTCATAAGGGGGGAGTTAGTAGTTTGTTGGCGATCGGCGACTATGAAAGAGCGCTCCATTGACCGATCAGGAGTGCATGTCAATCACAAAATTCAACATACTTTTTCAATGACAGGCAGTGTATAATATCATTTTTCTTTTAAGTACCATTCTACATCAACACCATCTACCTTTAAACTATACACATTCCCTGAGCTTGTTAAGATATCAATCTCATAAAGTTCGATATTATATTTATTAATTCCCTTTATTACTTTTAATAAATTTTCTAATTTACTATCTTGAATGGATACCTCTAAGATAATTTTACCATATACTACGGACAAACTTTTTTCCCCCTAAGACAAAATATCTATATTCACATTTTTAATCATAAACAAATTGTTAGGTTTTTCCAATATGTATTTTTTCCTAATAGTAACCATTATATGGAATATGATAGTACAAATGTATTAATTATTTTATATTTATTTTCAAATTATATCCCTATCCAGCAGGATAGAGATTAGATAAACCATCAAGTTATATTTATGTTATATAAATCAAAGATCGTAGTTGCATTTATAAATTCTTTCAGCAAAGAGAAGTTAAATATTTCATGACCATTCATTACAACCTTTCTAACTCCAAACTGATTACCGATAATTGATAATTCCAGATTATCTAATTTTTTTCGCTCGAGGTACAAAACAACAGCAAAAGCAATCATGCCTGACTTTTCAATGTTTTTAGCCGTTAAATACTTATATCCAAAAAAATCAGCAATGGTAGATATTCTCCTATAAATTAAATGTTTATCTGCTCTTTTAAAATTTTGTACCCTTGTAGTGGCCGTTCTTAGAACATAATTATTTTTTACTAATGGTAATTCAGGGTTATTCCCCATTGAGGTACCATTCTTATTTTGATAATGAGTTTGATTAAGCGCTTCCATAACAAAAGTTAAACATTTTTCTGAAACCTTGACACTTCTTTTTCCATATTTATCATCATTTAACTTCAATATTTGATTGGCCTGATCAACATCTGATTGGGTTAAGTTTAATAGCTCGGATAGTCCATGCCCATTTACGCCTTCAAATAGAAGCTGAAGGATCACTTTATCTTGGGCATTGACCATTTTTTTTTGCATGTCTTGTATTTCATACTTCGAGAATAGAATTTTTTTCTTAGATAAGTAGGTTTTTAACTCATCATTTTTTATTGAAAGAATGGGATTAATGTTACTTTGAGTTTTTCCAGATTTAATGGCCCAATTTATATAGTCCTCAAAAACATGAAGGGTTAATTTAATGGAATTAAATGTAGAATGATCAGCATTGATTAATGCATCTTTAATTTCATTAGTGTTAAACTCAAATAAATCTTTCCCAACTACATCCTCCGTGTCATAACTTCTACAGAGTGCATATTTATAAACAGTTCTTCTATTTTCAGGAATACACATTAAATACTCTATTTTTATGTTTTCGTTATAAAGCTTTTTCAAATTAACCACCTTCCTGATATTTTGATAAATCTATATCATTAAAGAATTTATATATTTGTTTTTTTATACTCTTTGGAATTTTTTGCGATTGATTTAAAATATCGGATTCTATCCATATTTTATTTTGTCTTGAAAAATCAATACATTTAATAATCTCAAATAATTTGTTCAACTGAATACATTCAGCCTTCATTCTTCTTGCTAAAGTTATATATCCATAAAACATGGAATTCGTATTGATTAAACTATTTTTCCTAACAACCGCGACTTCACCTAGAAATTCATTTGGGAAAGCGAAAAATAATTCATTGATAAATTCGATTAAATAATTAGCAATGTTTATTGCAGTACGTTTATCTTCAACTTTAAAAACTTCATCAATTGCATCAGAAAGTGTTTTAAATGTAACTAAAAAATTAGAATAAGGCGTAATACTATCTGAAGCTGCCACTTTATTTTTTAATTCACTATTGTATTGCACTTGTTTAGCAATAAAATCTGCCTGCCTGGATTCACCCAATTTTTTTAACTGTCCTTTCCCAACGGGGTTAGTTGTATTTAATTGTCTAAAGTACTGTTGAGCCATAGATTTTCCCAAGTGTAAAATATTTAATTTGAACATAGCTTCTAAAGAAGGATCTTTTCTTATCGCTCTGACAATGGCATTTATGCGGTGAAATCCATCTAGTACATCTAATAATGTTCCATTTGTAACGGTTAATGTCATCGAATCTTCTGCATATTGTAATTCTTCTCCAGATTCATCATCTGTACTGCCTAACCGTGCGTTTAACGTAATAATGGTGCTAATCATTTCACCTTTATTTAATAGCTCCTCCATTTCGATTATGCTTTTCTCAATAATTTTAGGAGTTTCGATAATTTCGTTCGAGTCCTTACCTATCGATTGTCTCATTTCACGTTGAGTTTCTGGATTATACTGTAGTAATCCATTTTCAAAAAGGCGCTTTATCTCACTTGCTTTGATATAAAGAATAAAGTCATCTTCCGTTCCCTTTAGTACATTTCTAAAGGTATAGGGGAACACTATACTATTCGTGTGATACCCAACAAAATTTGTCCTAATTTCTTTTATTTCTCTAGGTGAAAAGTATATTGATGGTTTTATTTTTGGATTTTCGGTAGCTGAATAAATTTGTTCAAGAAAAAGGTAGACCGATTCGATATCTACCTCCCATAATATATCAGGGTTATTAAAATAACTTTGTACTTGACCCGGTAAAATTTTATATACTTTCAAACCCTTTTTTATTTTGTTAATTAATTTTTTGTCTTCTTTAATATTAGTCACGACTTCAATTAAATTTCCTCTAAGCTCGTTTTTTTTCATTAGTATTCAATCCTTTAAGAGTTGTATATTTGAATTTTCAGATATACAGATTTTATTTAATTAAATTAACGTTGCATAGGGGTTAATAAAGTAATCATTCAATAAATTAGGATAACTAAATTTTTTTCAATATTTATAGCTTTGGTATACAAAACTTATTTTATTATTAATCATATTGAAATTAAATAAATTAAATAACTAAAAATAAAAAAAACAGCCATTTGTGACTGCTAGAATAAAGTGAACAGTTTACGCCAAATAAATATGAACACTTATTTACTAGAATACCTATTGCCTTTATCATAGATTTTTAGGTTCTAAGATAAAGGCAGGAGGATTTGGAAGGTGGATAAGTTTGAAATGTACATACAGATTAGAGGACTGGTTAATCAGCGCTACAGCGTTTCAGCTATCGCGAGAAAGTTAGAGCTATCAAGAAATACAGTATATAAGTACCTTAAGAAGTCACCAGATGAAATGGCAGAATGGACGGCATCAACTATGATCAGAACGAAGAAATTAGATATACATAAAGAATTGATCTTGAAATGGCTAAGGGAATACCCGGACATTTCCGCAGCACAGGTAAATGATTGGCTGAAAGATAAATTCCCCACCTTCAAAGTTGGTGAAAGTACCGTACGGAATTATGTGAAGGAACTTCGAGAGGAGTTTTCTATCCCTAAAGAGGCTCAGAAACGAAACTATGAGGCAATACCTGATCCTCCAATGGGTGAACAAATACAGGCTGACTTTGGATTTGTCACCGTAAGAAATAAAGTTGGAAAGCCGGTCAAACTCATGTTTATCGTATTTGTGCTTGCTCACTCGAGATACAAATATGTTTGGTTTCAAAATCGTCCCTTTACTACCAAGGATGTAGTTGAAGCCCATAAAAAAGCGTTTGTTGCTTTTGGTGGAGTCTCTAAGGAAATTCTATATGATCAGGATCGTTTGTTGGTGGTCTCCGAAAATGAAGGCGATCTCCTACTGACTGAGGAATTTCAGCAGTTTGTCAACGAAGTAAAGTTTAAGGTGGTTTTATGCCGGAAGGCAGATCCTGAAAGCAAAGGAAGGGTCGAGAACGCCGTGGGGTTCATCAAGAAAAACTTTGTACTACATAGAGTTTTTAACAATATTGATTCCTGGAATGAGCAGTGCCAGCACTGGCTGGGCAGAACAGGAAACGGTAAAATCCACAATGGGACAAAAAGAAGACCCGCCGATGTGTTTCTCCTGGAAAAGCAACACATGAGGCAGGTCAGCCTATTAAATCATAATAGTAATAATAGTATAACAAGAAGTGTACGGAAGGACAACACGGTATTATTCCTTTCGAACCGTTATACGGTGCCTCTCGGCACCTATCAGAAACACCCAGAAGTTCAGATAATGAGAAATAAAGAAAATAAACTAATCATTTATGTCAAAGAGACAGGAGAAGTATTGGCAAGTCATTCAATCAGCCCCGATAAAGGTCAACTGATTCGTAATACATCCCATCAGCGTGACCGCTCTAGAGGACTTAATGAATTAATGGAGGCTGTGGGTAGCCACTTTACAAACGGTGAGATGGCCCAGATGTATTTTCAGGAGTTACGAAAAAGATATCCAAGATATCTCCGTGATCAGTTGAGTATCATAAAAAAGTGTATTGATGTAAGTTCTGTCGAAGTACTTGATGATTCACTTGCGTTATGTATGGAAAGACAACTTTTTAGCGCTAACGATTTTCAGGATGTGGTCCAGTTATTGAAACGCCAGCGCCAAGTTAACTTGAACAGTCTAAACGCTATCGCTGAAACTAAACCAACATCTGCCGATATAGAGGAATTGCCGTTACTTAACGAAGAAGCTAAGCAGCGTCCATTTGATCAATATGTCGCAATCATGGAGGGAGTTAAATGAGACAGATCCAGAAACTTCAGGATGCCCTCGTATCTCTCCGACTCTCGGAAGCTTCAAAAGAGCTTCCCGCTATTCTGGCCAAAGCTGAGAAAGATCAAGTTAGCTACCTTTCTTTCTTAAATAATCTGGTAGAGTACGAACGAAACAAAAGAGATGAAAAGAACATGGAAAAAAGGCTTAAACTTGCCTCTTTTCCATGTATAGCCCCTTTGGATGATTTTAATTTAGAGGAACAGGAATCGATGAGCCAAAAGGAATTTAATCAATTAAAGGAATTGGCATGGGTGGAGCAGCTCTTTAACCTAATCCTATTGGGGCCTCCAGGAGTCGGTAAGACCCACTTGGCAGTTGGACTAGGACTTGAAGCTATACAAAAGGGCTATAAGGTTTCATTTATATCAATGGGAGAATTGGTCCACACGTTAAAAACTCTGGACATCACGAGGAAATCACAAACTAGGATAAAAAGAATTAAGGACTCTCATCTAGTCATCATTGACGACTTAATGTACGCAGCTATGGACCCAAGAGAAGCCAACCTTTTCTTTCAGCTAGTCAATGATTTATATAACCATTCATCAATCATCCTTACGTCCAACCGATCTCCGAAGGAGTGGACAGAATTGCTTGGGGATGTGGGTGTAGCTACAGCCATATTAGACCGTCTGATTCATCGTGCAGAGATTGTGAGCTTCAATGAAGATAGCCACAGAATGAGAAACAGACAAAGGATCTTTAATGAAGAAAGTGTTCAAAAATAATCAGCAAAATTGTTCATTTCTACTTGACGCTCACACCATTTTGCTGCTTAAATATTTCTGGTATTTAACTTATGTATGTTTGAGGCGTCTAAACCAACAAATCTTTTGGCAATCCTTCATAATAATCAGCTCCTATTCTTGTGCAGCTCTACACTTGGTTTTGATATGGATAGTAACATTATGACCAAGTGCAATCTACGTTAAGCGATGGGAGTCGTTTCGTTCATTATGACTCAAGGGTGCTTTACTTAAATTAAGGAGTAAAGCCTTTTTTATTTTATTAACTTGAATGGTTTGATTATCCCCAATTAAGGTAATTTCACTAAACGGCTGTTCTTCTCCCACTTTAACATTGGCTTCAATTACAGTTCCACTACCAACAACTGCTTGGTTAATCACCGCATTTTCACCAATAATAGTATTGGGCAAAATAACAGAATTTTTAATAACAGCTCCTTTACCCACGGTTACTCCACAAAAAAGAACCGAATTTTCTACACTTCCAAACACCTTACAGCCTTCACTTACTAAAGATTTGTGTGTGCTAGCCTTTCCGTCCAAATACAATGGCGGCTGAGAAGTTTCATGAGTATAAATAGTCCAGTTTTCATTTTGTAAAATTGGATTGCTTTTAAATGAAAGTAAATCCATATTCGCTTCCCAAAGGCTACGAATGGTTCCGACATCCTTCCAATAACCTTTGAAGCGATAAGCATATAGTTTGCAATTATCATTTATCAACGAAGGTATAATATCCTTCCCAAAATCCTTAGTTGAAAATGGTTTTTTTTCTTCTTGTTCTAAATATTTTTTTAACAGTTTCCAATTAAAAATGTAAATGCCCATAGAGGCAAGGTTTGATTTAGGCAGTTCTGGCTTTTCTTCAAAATTTAATATTTTCTTAGAGTCGGGATCGATATTCATAATTCCAAATCGATTGGCTTCCCTCCACGGTACGTTTATGACTGAAATGGTGGCATCCGCCGACGTTTCTATATGCTGCTTTAGCATTTTACTGTAATCCATCTTATAAATGTGATCACCTGAAATAATTAGAACATACGCTGGATTGTAACTTTCAATAAATCGAAGGTTTTGATAAATAGCATGGGCGGTGCCTTCATACCATCGTTCACCCAACTCACATTGAAAAGATGGAAGAATAGTAACCCCTCCATTTTTTCGGTTTAGATTCCAGTGCTTGCCATCGCCAATGTAATTTTGAAGAGTGTGAGGTTGATACTGTGTCAAAACACCAACAGTATCAATGCCAGAATTACTACAATTGCTTAATGGAAAATCAATAATTCGATATTTTCCACCAAATGGAACAGCTGGCTTTGCTATATAATTGGTCAATTCTTTTAATCGAGTCCCTCTACCCCCAGCTAATAGCATCGCTATACATTGTTTTTTAGTCATATTTGCCTCCATAGTAAAGGATTATCCTTTATTAATGTTATAAACGATCATCTTCTCATGGCTTGTAGAAGAGGGCAATTTCTTTTTTTGATATAAATTTATACTTTAATTAATTATATATTTTATTTTTATTCTCATAATATCAATCTTTGCAATGTAATATATTTACTGTGTTTTCTACCCTTATTATCTTTTCATTCCTTTATTAATTCAGTCCATGGTAGTGGTATGGAATGGTGAATATTGTAATCTAAGAAAATTTCCACTTCATCATCTTGAAAGGGTATCGCTTTATATATATTAATTAATTTATTTTTTAATTCCTCTGCTAATTGTATAAATACGTCTATTGAGTCGTAATCCACTACTGGTTTCAAAAAGGGATAGTAATTCCCCATTGATTATTTAATTTTTCAATTCTAAAAGACTTAAAGTGAAACCAGTGAATTTGATCTGCACATTTTTCAATATAATCAGGTTCACCAAGATATTGTATGAAGTAATCGTATATTTCTAGAACAGGTTTTTTATAAAGATTTTTAAAATCAATCCTTAAAAAAGCTGTTGTCTGCTTAGTCATCTTTACACACCTTTCAATAAAGAGTAAGAATAATCCAACTTGCCACAAAATAATATATGATAAGTACTTCAAAAAGTTAGCTTTATATTCCATAATTGATTATTTTATTTCTTGCAAAAACCGTGGAACCATGTACAATCTTTTTTCATAACAATAGGAGGAATGAAAAAGCAAAGTATGAAAGAAGGTGAAGAAATGAATGTAATCGTCACTGGGGGCGCAGGATTTATTGGTTCGAATCTAGTTGATAGGCTAATAAATGAAGGTTTTGATACGTATGTTATCGATAATTTATCGACCGGAAAACGACAATTCCTTAATCCAAGGGCTAAGTTTTATCAGTCAGACATTTTAGACGCACAGAAAATGATAGGAGTTTTTGAAGAAGTGAAACCAAAGGCTGTGTTTCATCTAGCGGCACAAATAGACGTACAAACATCCATACACAATCCAGGTCTTGATGCCCAAATGAATATTTTAGGGACCATTAACATTATTGAATTATGCCAAACGTATAATAGTAAACTCATTTATTCATCTTCTGCAGCCGTTTACGGTACACCACTAAATTTGCCAGTTTGTGAACAACATCCGATTCATCCTCTATCCAATTATGGTATATCCAAGTATACACCAGAACTTTATATCCGTTGTTATGCACAACTTTATAACGTAAAATATACAATTTTAAGGTATGCAAATGTCTATGGTCCTCGGCAAATGCCAAAGGGCGAAGGTGGTGTTATCTCCATTTTTATTAATAAAATGATGAATAATGAAATTCCTGTTGTATTTGGAGATGGAGAACATACAAGAGATTTTATTTATGTGGAGGATGTCGTTGCAGCGAATCTAGCCTCACTAAAAACAGAAAAAAATGGAACATATAACATTGGCACAAACAAACGATTATCCATCAATGAACTTATTGAAAAATTAAACACTATCTTAAATAAAAAAGTTGTCCCTGAATATAAACAGGAACGATTAGGAGACATCAATCACAGTTGTCTTGATAATCAATTAGCAAAAATGGAACTAAAGTGGCAGCCAATATATTCAATTATCGATGGTTTAACAAAAACATGCCAATTTAATGAAAAAATTCAATAGCTTGTATTTTTTAATAAAAACTAAGGCTGACTCGAAAGGTGGTATATAAACCACTTTTTTAGAGTCAGCCTTTTATTTCTCCATATTTATTTTCAAACCTCATGTACATATGTAAAATATTTAAGATGAAATATTGCTGGACGAATTGATTTTTATAAATTTCATATATATACCCGTTTTTTTCACTTATTCCCTTTGTTACAAATATAATGGATTAAATATAAAATATTTATCATTTGTTTTATAGTTATCTACCCTAAAAAAGGGGACGTAAAGGAGCTATCAAATTGATTACCGTTAGCCTTTGCATGATTGTAAAAAATGAAGAAGAAACCATTGCAAGATGTTTAGAAGCAGTGAAAAATCTCGTCGATGAAATTATCATCGTTGACACGGGTTCTACCGATAAAACCAAAGAAATTGTTTCACAATTTACCGACCATATAATTGACTTCACCTGGATTGATGATTTTGCCGCAGCACGCAATTTCGCTTTTAGTCATGCAACAATGGACTACATTTTTTGGTTAGATGCGGATGATGTTGTAATGGAGCAGGATCGCGAAAAATTCTTGACGTTAAAGAAAACGCTAGATCCGTCCATTGATTCAGTCACGATGCATTATAATCTCGCGATTGATGAAAAAGAAAATGTCATTTCAAGCTTGCGACGTAATCGCCTCGTAAAAAGGCAAAACGACTTCCAATGGCACGGGGCCGTACATGAGTACCTAGAGGTTTGGGGCAACATCTTTCACAGCGATGTTGCTGTAACCCATTGTAGCATTCATCATGACTCAGATCGAAATCTCCGAATCTATGAAAACCGACTTTCCCTAGGTGAAAATTTTTCACCAAGAGATTTGTATTACTTTGCAAACGAATTGCTCGACCATCAAAGGATAGAGCCTGCAATCGATTACTATAAGCAATTTTTAGCAACAAAAAACGGTTGGGTAGAAGATTATATTTCTGCATGTGGAAAGCTTGCAGATTGTTATAATACATTAGGTGACCACGAAAGCGAACTTCACTTTACTCTAAAATCTTTTGAATATGACTCACCTAGAGCCGAGTTTTGCTGCCGGTTAGGCTACAGATTCCTCCAGAACAATCAACTCCATCATGCTGTCTTTTGGTATAAACTTGCCACACAACTCGAAAAGCCCACTGAGAATCTTGGGATGATTAAACATGCTTGCTGGACATGGCTTCCGCATTTACAGTTGTGCGTTTGTTATTCACAATTAGGCAACTATGTTTTAGCCAATGCCCATAACGAGATTGCCCGAAAACATCTACCTGATCACCCTAGTATTTTGCACAACAAAAGTTTTCTAGAACCTATTTTACAAAAACAACAGTTAGCAGAGCAGGCTGATTTTTAGTTAAGTATGGTAATAAAAAAGGTATGCAAGTAGAGGACACTGTAAAAAGGGTAGAAGGTTATAATGTTTAATAAGACAGCCTCAAAATTATGTTAATCATAACTTTGGGGCTGTATTCGTTTTAAAGTGCCCTCTTAGTGGATGCCCTTTTAATATAATTTATTTTTAATAATGGTTGCATGTCCAATCTCCACTATATTCTTTTTCATAAACTACAGTGATGTAAGAAAAGGAGTTGATCAAGAGATATGGATAAGCAAAAAAAATGTTCAAAATGCGGACATAGAAGTTGCCAATGCAAAGAGAAGAAATGTAAAGATTGTGGTCAAAAGAGTTGCATATGTAAAAACAAAAAATGTTCAAAATGTGGGCACAGTAATTGCCAATGCAAAGAGAAGATATGTAAAGATTGTGGACAAAAGAGTTGCATATGTAAAAACAAAAAATGCTCAAAATGTGAGCACAGTAATTGCCAATGCAAAAACCAAAAATGTCCAGATTGTGGGCATAGTAATTGCCAATGCAAAGTGCAGCAAAATGTAAAAGTAAAAGTATATGTACCTGCTGGGGCAGCCGGACCAGCCGGACCAGCCGGAGCTACGGGACCTGCTGGGGCAGCCGGACCAGCCGGACCAGCCGGAGCTACGGGACCTGCTGGGGCAGCCGGAGCTACTGGGGCTACAGGAACAGCTGGGGCAGCCGGAGCCACTGGAGCTACTGGGGCAACGGGACCTGCTGGGGCAGCCGGAGCTACTGGGGCAACCGGAGCTACAGGAGCAACTGGAGCAACTGGACCAGCTGGCGGAGCTACTGGGGCAACCGGAGCTACAGGAGCAACTGGAGCAACTGGGGCAACGGGACCTGCTGGGGCAGCCGGAGCTACTGGGGCAACCGGAGCTACAGGAGCAACAGGAGAAACTGGACCAGCTGGCGGAGCTACTGGGGCAACCGGAGCTACAGGAGCAACAGGAGAAACTGGGGCAACGGGAGCAACAGGTGCAACAGGAGCAACTGGACCAGCTGGAGCAACGGGAGCAACGGGAGCAACTGGAGCAACGGGAGCAACTGGACCAGCTGGAGTAGCTGGAGCAACAGGCGCAACAGGAGAAACTGGACCAGCTGGAGCAACGGGAGCAACTGGACCAGCTGGAGTAGCTGGAGCAACAGGCGCAACAGGAGAAACTGGACCAGCTGGAGCAACTGGAGCAACGGGAGCAACGGGAGCAACGGGAGCAACGGGAGTAACAGGCGCAACAGGAGAAACTGGACCAGCTGGAGCAACAGGCGCAACTGGACCAGCTGGAGCAGCGGGAGCAACGGGAGCAACGGGAGCAACTGGAGCAACGGGAGCAACTGGACCAGCTGGAGTAGCTGGAGCAACAGGCGCAACAGGAGAAACTGGACCAGCTGGAGCAACGGGAGCAACTGGACCAGCTGGAGTAGCTGGAGCAACAGGCGCAACAGGAGAAACTGGACCAGCTGGAGCAACGGGAGCAACGGGAGCAACGGGAGCAACGGGAGCAACGGGAGCAACGGGAGCAACGGGAGCAACGGGAGCAACGGGAGTAACAGGCGCAACAGGAGAAACTGGACCAGCTGGAGCAACAGGCGCAACTGGACCAGCTGGAGCAACAGGCGCAACTGGAGCAACAGGCGCAACGGGAACAACAGGAGCAACTGGACCAGCTGGAGTAGCAGGAGCAACGGGAGCAACAGGAGAAACTGGACCAGCTGGAGTAGCTGGAGCAACAGGAGCAACAGGAGCAACGGGAGAAACTGGACCAGCAGGAGCAACAGGAGCAACAGGAGCAACTGGACCAGCTGGAGTAGCAGGAGCAACGGGAGCAACAGGAGCAACTGGACCAGCTGGAGTAGCAGGAGCAACAGGTGCAACAGGAGCAACGGGAGAAACTGGACCAGCAGGAGCAACGGGAGCTACAGGAGCAACAGGAGCAACAGGAGCAACTGGACCAGCTGGAGCAACGGGAGCAACAGGCGCAACTGGACCAGCTGGAGTAACTGGAGCAACGGGAGCAACAGGAGCAACGGGAGAAACTGGACCAGCAGGAGCAACGGGAGCTACAGGAGCTACAGGCGCAACAGGAGCAGCAGGTGGATTATCCCTATACGGGTATATTTACAACCTCGGTGCTCAAGTTGTACCTATAGAGGCGGATGTCATTTTTGATTCAAATGGAATAATTACACCTGGAATTACGCATGCCCCCGGAACATCTCAGATTTTAGTTACGAGTCCGGGAGACTACGAGGTTACTTTCTCCGTGTCGGGTGTAGAACCCAACCAATTCGCACTATTTTTAAATGGGGCGCCGGTTGCGGGAACTGTCTACGGTTCAGGTGCTGGTACTCAGCAAAACAACGGTCAGGCTATAATCGCTATAGCAGCCGGCGATGTTATTACCCTTCGAAATCATTCTTCTACTGCAGCAGTTACCCTTCAGACACTTGCAGGAGGCACACAAACAAACGTAAACGCTTCTATTGTCATTAAAAAATTAAATTAGTTTCGAATGGATATGAAACTCTCACAAACTCAAAGTGAAGTTGTAAAGCAGTTTCCGAGCTTTCGATCAAACCGGCCGGATGAAAGGGAAGGAAATATTCGGCAGAAATTACCTTGGTCTCACAGGGCTCTAACGGAGAATTCAACTATCTACAGATCCAAACAACTGGGGGGCCATATGACTAAGGAACTTTTATAATTAATAACGTAATAATTATTAAATCTCCTGTATAGGGAGATTTTTTTTATCTTCGGAATATGTAGTTGTAGCATAGGAATCTTCATCCGAATAGATAATGTACATGTTTTCCGGAGTATTTAAAGGTGACTGAATTGAAAACATATCTCATAAGAAATTGTGTCTGGGGTGATCTTTAATTTAGGCTTTTTATCGGCCCATTCTTATTTTCCTATTAAGATGATACTGAGTGTTATTAAAAAAATAAAATATTGAATAAAATTTAAAAAATTTATGGAACTCGTCCATTCCAAGTGAATTCCCCATCATATAATATCTTAACTCTGATTAAAGGAGGTGAAAAAATTGGGTAATAATAAAAAATGTAAAGATTGCGGGCATAAAAATTGTCAATGCGATCAAAAAAAATGTAAAGATTGTGGGCACGAGAAATGTCAGTGCAAATCTAAACAAAAATCAAAGGTAGAGCAAAAAGTCGAAGTCAAGGTATATGCACCTGGTGGACATATAGGAACGGGACCTGCCGGAGCAACAGGAGCAACGGGACCTGCCGGAGCCGCCGGAGCAACAGGAGCAACGGGACCTGCCGGTGCCGCTGGAGCAACAGGAGCAACGGGACCTGCTGGAGCAGACGGAGCAACAGGAGCAACAGGACCTGCTGGAGCAACAGGAGCAACGGGACCTGCTGGAGTAAACGGAGCAACAGGAGCAACGGGACCTGCTGGAGCAGACGGAGCAACAGGAGCAACGGGACCTGCTGGAGCAGACGGAGCAACAGGAGCAACGGGACCTGCTGGAGCAGACGGAGCAACAGGAGCAACGGGACCTACTGGAGCAGACGGAGCAACAGGAGCAACAGGACCTGCTGGAGTAACAGGAGCAACGGGACCTGCTGGAGCAGACGGAGCAACAGGAGCAACAGGACCTGCCGGAGCAACAGGAGCAACAGGACCTGCCGGAGCAACAGGAGCAACAGGACCTGCCGGAGCAGACGGAGCAACAGGAGCAACAGGAGCAACAGGACCTGCCGGAGCAACAGGAGCAACGGGACCTGCTGGAGCAACAGGGGCTACTGGAGCGACTGGAACTCCTGGAGCTGGTGCTATAATTCCATTTGCATCAGGTACTCCAGTTGAACTGACTAGTGTTTTAGGTGGAGCACTTAATACTGGAGCTCTCATTGGGTTTGGAAGTTCTTTTGAAGGTGTTTCTTTAGGTGGAGGAACAATTACTCTAAGTCCTGGTATCGGGGGCGTTCTTGACTTCGCATTTGTGGCTCCTCGTGCCGGTACTGTATCATCAATATCTGCATTCTTTAGTACGACAGTGGCAGCAATTATAGGTACACCTGTTACTGTTAGAGCAGAATTATATACGGCACCTGCAGCTAGCAATACCTTTTCCCCATCAGGCGCTTTTGTACTTTTATCCCCAGCTTTAGGACCAATAATTAACCTTTTAGATGTTTCTACTGGTACTGCTGCAACGGCACTCCCGGTTGCTACAGGGGATAAATTATTAATGGTTTTCTCTATAGATACTGCAGTTTCTGTTCTCACTACTGTTGTAGGTTTTGCAAGCGCAGGTATTGTAATCGATTAATTTCATTTTGTTAAAAATCTTCGAATATTGTTACAAAACTAAATTCTATAATAGGAGGAACCATTAGGTTGGCTGCAGCACCTCGCTTAAAGTGCAGCTCATAATGGAGCAACTATTTCAGATCAAAGATTATTATGAATTAGAGGGATTACAAGAAGCAGGATCCAGTTAAGGGATTCCTGCTTTTTTCTGTCGGGTATTAGATGAAGTTAATATTTGCAAGCACTTTAAATTCAATGAGACATTAGCCCCAAAAACATCATTCTTTTTTCATAACATTAGGAGGAATGAAAAAGCAAAGCATGAAAGAGAAAGAAGTGGAAGCAATGAAAGTATTAGTTACTGTGGGTTGTGGATTTATAGGTTCGAATCTGGTTGATAAGTTAAATGGAAAAATTCAATATCTTGTATTTTTTAATAAAAACTGAGGCTGACTTGAAAAAGGTGGTCTATAAACCACTTTTTTTGAGTCAGCCTTCATTTTCTCCTTATTTATTTTCCAACTGTAAACCTCATGTCTCAAATGTGGTCTTAAGGGTAGGGTTAAAGTTAATAACTTCTAAAATAATAGGAGTTCCTGCAGCTATCTCCGAACCATCTGGAATGGAAATGAGAAGGTTTCCAATACCTTCTTCGCCAGCCGGATAGCGAAATTATCGTCCATCTGTATAACACCATTGATATAAACGTTAAAATAGCTATTATTTAGATTTAATGATGGTATTGTATCAACGTTACGACCAGTGTCATCTAAGCTTGCCGTTACATCTGAAACTAAAATTGCAACATCTCCCACTGTTACACGTTTTTTTTATGAAGTACTTGAACCTGTGTCGGAAATAACCTCATAATTTTTAGACCCATAATTTTTCCTTTTAATTTTCAATACAACTTATGTAAAATATATAAAATGAGATATTGTTGGAAGAGTTGATTTTATAAATATGATACATGCACCCATTTTTTTACACTTATTCCCCTTTGTTCAAATATAATGAATTATTAATATTTAAAATTTATATATAACATTCGTTTTCTTGTGAATGGAGGAAAGTGACTTGAGAAAACGTAAATCTACAATACAATATCCCCCTCCTTTTCTAAACTTTCCAGTGATAGAAAGACAAGAATATTATGTTAGTCGTAAACAGGTAGATACTATTGAATTTTATGCCCTATCGGATGGTTTCAAAAGGGTTTACACAGAAAAAGATGCCTTAATGGGTTACGGAAAACAAAAGATCTTGGATCCAAGAAACGTATCATTTCTCAATCTGTTTATTAATGGAGTTTTACAGCCCAAAACATGTTATCTAATTGAAGAAGGAAAAATTACTTTCCTTACGGATGATATTCCAGCAAAAGGAGCGCCTATTGTGTTACAAATGTTTAAATTTTAATAAAAAAAAACTAAGACTAAAAAAGGGACATTAAACAATATCTACTCGTATTTTTTCCAGCACAGAATGGGGAAAATTTATAAATCACTAAGAATTAATCTTCTGTAGTCATTATAAAAGCAGACTCCCTAATCGGATCCTGCTTTTGGGTCATTCCTCGCGTTCCTTCGTTAATAAATTTACTTAGTCTTTTTCCTTTTAGAGATTGCACTTTGATATACATTCAATACTTTCTCAACGGCCTCTTCCGGAATCCAATGTTTCATTCCCCATTTCTGGGCATTGGATCCTATAATTTTTCTGTACTTTTCGTTACTGAGTAATAAATTCAAATTTTTACATAAGACCTCTGAATCTCCAGCAGGAGTTACTATACCTGTTACCCCATGCTCCACCATTTCAGGCAATCCACCTGTATCACTAACTATTATAGCTCTTTCGGCAATTTGTGCTTCTATGACAGCCAGAGGCTGGTTTTCGATTAGACTGGGAAGAACAAAAATATCAGAAAGACTTAATAAAAAAGGTACATCATCCCTCTTTCCATGAAAAATAATGTTCTCTTCTAACCCCAAAGTACGGCTTTGAATTTGTAACTCTGCCTGTTTATCACCTTCTCCAACAATCCAGCACACCCAGTCAGTACGAATTTCTTTCAGCTTGGAAAGAGCAGATATTAGGAACTGAACCCCTTTAAGTTCTACAAGTCTTCCAGTATAAATGATTACTTTTTTGTCACTAGGTTTTTGAAAGGAATTTTCCTCTTTCATTTGTTTAATAAAGGACTCTGTATCGTATCCATAGTTAGATAGCTTAAGCTGTTCATCTGGTACATTAAACTCATTTGTTAAAATATTTTTTAACCAATTATTCGCAACGATTGTATACTCTGGGGATGTAGCCCCAATATGTTCAAGTTCATCAAAATATACCCTTGCCAAGTAAGAAGTTGGAGAGTTATGAATAGTAGTTAGTTGCTGCCTAATCTCATGCGCTACACATCCATGAAGTGTAGCTACTAATGCTGTATGTGCGGGGCGGATTCTATTAATACTTGCTGTAGAAATAACATCTTGTGTATGGATTATATCGTATTTTTCTAAACCCAAGTAGCTAACGGCTTTCGTGTAAAAATTTTGTTGAGTTTCAGTATACTGCACCAAGGGATTTATATGGAAACTAATAAAGCTTTCAGCGTTGTCGCTAAGCAGGGAAAACCACTCACTTTTTTCTACCCTTCGTTCTTTATTTACCATGTGTACATAGGAATTATCATGACCGTAACCCAGTAAATCCACTTCATGTCCTAAAGACTCCATTTTTTCTTTCAGCTGAACCATATAGGTCCAAACTCCACCTAGGTGTGGAACAGCCCAGTACGTTGCAAGCAAAACTTTCATTACCACATCTCCCTTAAAAATAACTATCTAATATTGTATTTTGGAAGAATAAATTGGTATAGGGTACTTGTCCTTTTGAACAACAATAATTTATTTATCTCCCTGGATTTTTTGAGAGGAATATTGATTATGGATATCGATGTAAATTAATTAATTTATATGTCTATAGCAAATATAAAATAAATGAATAATCTATAAAGTAATTATCAAAAGGGGCATAGTGTAAGAACTAATTATATGTAGGGGGTGGATGATGAAAATCATGACCATTTTAGGGACAAGGCCTGAAATTATACGCTTAAGTCTCATTATAAAAAAATTGGATAAGTATGCTGAAAAGCATATTTTAGTACACACAGGACAAAATTATACATCTTCATTAAGTGATATATTCTTTCAGCAATTAGGGATTAGAGACCCCGATTATATTTTGTCTGATGAACAGATGTCCCTTGGGCAGCAATTATCAACCATGTATAAAAATTTAGAGACAATTTTCATAAAAGAAAAGCCTGATAAAGTATTAGTATTAGGTGATACAAACAGTGGGTTAAGTTCCATCCTAGCTGAAAGAATGGGAATTCCTGTTTTTCATATGGAGGCCGGAAACCGTTGTTTCGATCTTGAAGTACCAGAAGAAAAAAACCGTCGTATTATTGATACAATATCGAGTTTTAATTTCCCATATACTCCTCAAAGCAAAGAGAATTTAATCAATGAAGGAATCCCTAGAAATCGGGTTATTGTATCTGGAAATCCCATTAATGAGGTTTTAGAGCATTTCAAGGACGAAATAGAGCAAAGTAAAATCCTTGAGAAATTAAATTTAAAAGAAGGGAGTTATTTTTTAGTTACCATCCATCGAGCTGAAAATGTGGATCATGAAGATCGTTTACTCGAGATTATTAAAGGAATCAATCTTGTAGCAGAAACCTATAAAAAAAGAGTGATATGCAGTTTACACCCCCGTACTAAATCTCGCATACAAAGCAGCTCAGCTATAAAAGTTCATCCTTTAGTGGAATTCCACGAGCCATTTAGTTTCTTTGACTTTATAAAACTTGAAAAAAATGCTTTTTGCGTATTAACTGACAGTGGTACTGTTCAGGAGGAATGCTGTTTGTTTCATGTTCCAACGGTTACAATTCGGAAATCCACTGAAAGACCTGAAACGATTGAGTGTGGAAGCAATATCCTCTCGGGTATTAATGCGAATCAAATTGTAGCTTGTGTTCATATTATGGTAAATCTGCCTAACACATGGTCCTTTCCAGAGGGTTATGCTTATAAAAACGTGGCAGATAAAATTATTAAACTATTACTAGGAGGAATAAAAGTTGTTTAATAACCAAATAGTACTGGTGACAGGCGGTACTGGTTCATGGGGCCATGAATTAGTCAGGCAGCTATTAACATACAATCCGAAAGAAATTCGAATTTTTTCAAGGAATGAATCCAATCAATACAAGATGAAGCAAGAATTTGACAATAATCCAAAATTGAATTTTATCATTGGCGATATTAAAGATAAGGATGCATTATTTGAGGCATGTCAGAATGTTAAATATGTGTTCCACCTTGCGGCTTTAAAGCATGTTCCAGTATGTGAGGATCAGCCCGCTGAAGCAATGAAAACGAATGTTACTGGAACACAAAATGTAATCGATGCAGCTATAGAATGCAAAGTCCAGAAAGTTATTTATATTTCTACTGATAAAGCCTCAGACCCTGCCAATTTCTATGGACTTTCAAAGGCTATGGGAGAGAAGCTTATTATTCATTCAAACTTGCGAAATACCAATACAAGATTCGTATGTATACGTGGAGGTAATGTATTAGGAACAAGTGGTAGTGTGATACATGTGTTTAAAAAGCAAATTAATGAGAAGCAAAAGATTGGTATTACAGATGTAAAAATGACTCGTTTTTTCTTAACAATTCACGAGGCTATAAAACTTGTATTTAAGGCAACCTTTAAAAGCGTTGGCGGAGAAATCTTCGTCATGAAGATGCCTGCATGCAAAATTCTCGATCTTGCCCATGTCTTAATAGATGCTTCAAATAAGAAAAATGTTCAGATTGAAACATTAGGTATACGTCCTGGGGAAAAAATCCATGAACAACTTCTTTCAGAGTATGAAAGCAAAATGACTTACATTTATGATGAGGGGTATTATGTTATTTTACCGGCCATTCATATAGAAGGTTTAAAGGAGCATTATGCTGGATATAAACGTGTTAATTTAGAGAGTTATAATTCCAGCACAGGATTATTAAGTAAAGACAAAATTAAAGAAATGCTACTTAATGGCGGGTTTATTTAAATGAAGATACTCATACTTGGTGGACAAGGTATGGCCGGACATATAATGACTGAATATTTTATGGACAAACCACAATATGAGGTAAACTATACTTCAAGGGATGCCGATGATAAAAAAAGTATTTATTTGGATGTCACTGATTTTAAAAGAGTTGAAGAAACCATTGAAAGGTTAAAACCTGATATCATCATCAATTGTGTTGGTATTTTAAATGATCATGCAGCCAATAACCCTCTTCTTGCCTTCCAGGTAAATAGTTTGCTTCCTCATCAATTAGCAAAATTTATTGAGCGCCGCCATGGGAAATTAATTCATATCAGTACAGACTGTGTGTTTTCGGGATTTAAAGGAGAATATACAGAGGATGATTTTCCGGATGGTACTTCGGTCTACGCCCAATCTAAACAATTGGGTGAAGTTATCAGTGATAAGCACTTGACAATCCGCACTTCCATAATTGGTCCAGAAAAAAAAGAGGATGGAATTGGATTGTTTTTATGGTTCATGAAACAAACAGGAAAAATAAAAGGGTATAAAAACGTTTTATGGAATGGAGTAACAACTCTTGAACTAGCTAAGGCAACAGAAGAATTAATCAAGCACCAGATTACAGGTTTATATCAGTTGGGTTCAGAACAAAAAATTTCAAAGTATTCATTATTAAAATTGATTCAGGATGTTTTTGGGAAAAATGATGTTGAAATCATCCCTGATCAAGCCATCGTGCTTGATCGGACGATTAAAAACACTAGAACCGATTTTAAATATGTAATTCCAGATTATAAACAGATGTTAATAGCATTAAAGAATTGGATGGAACACAAAAATAAATGATTCCCGTCAATATTAAAAAACCGGTTTAGCAGGGTGAATTACATCATCCGTACTAAACCGGTTCATTTGTTTTAAAGGATTAACTACATCATTTACTATTTCCTATACCCAGTCCTAAAAAAGGAATTGAGAAACTTATTTACTTTACTTTTTAAGGACTATGCCTAAACTAGTTAACATTTCGGCAAAATGCCTGCTATATAATTCTGGACTAAATTCTTGTTTTACATGTGTAAGTGCTGTCGCACGGATATATTCCCGCAAATATTGATTTGTCATAAGTTCATTAGCCTCTCGAACTGCTTCTTCAATATTCCCAATGGTGTAATACTTGCCAGTTTGGTTATGAATAATGGAGCTTCTGACTCCATCAGAATCTGTGGTTAATATCGGACATTTGCAGCTCATTGCTTCGAGAATCGCGTACGGAGCACCTTCTACTTTAGAGGTCGAACAAAGAAAGCCGCCTGAATCACCAATAATCGAAAAGTAGTCAGCCATTTTTTTATGGGGGATATTTGAATGGATTGTAAGATTGTTTCCAAGATTCAACCCTTGAATTAATTGGTGAAAATCCTCTCTTTCTTTTGCAGTTGATAACGTAGGGTCTTCGAACATGTACAATTGTAAATTAGGATGATAGTGGTTAATAAGTTGATGGCCGATGTGTAGAAATTCTCTCCAATTTTTATTATCTTCAATCCTCCCAGTCCAAGCAATGATGGGTTGATTGCTGACAGGATGGGATTGGTAGCTAAATTGACTTGTATCAAAACAGTTATTAAAGGCGAACTTTGGAAAGGATGGATAAAACTCATTAAATATTTCCACGATATGTGGGGTTTTTGGATTTAACACTCCATTACCATAGCCAGTAACATAAGGTATTGCATTCTGAAGCTCCGACCTTGCAACATGTTTGGGGCCATAACCTTGAATTTCTAAAATTATTTTACCCGTGTACCCTAAGTCCCTAAATCTTTTTATCGCCCGATAATCTGAAATAATAATAATAGCTGTATAGTTTCCTTCATCTATTATTTTTTTTATTTCGTTGTCATCATCTGTAATAAAGGTTGGTGCATCATGATTATTAATTAACTCCCTCTGTTTCCGATAATACAAAAAGTGGCAATTGATGTTTATCATCTTAAGTGCAGAGCATCTTTGACGATTCAATGTTTCTACTCCACCACTAGGAACATAAAAAACAAAAAGTATATTCATATTTTTCCTCCTGATCTTCGAGCATATGGTATGTATATGTTTCAAGTAAGACAAGGTTTTAGACACCTACACATAAATAAAATATATTTTTATCCTTTTCAAACAAATGTCCATGCATTTTTAGCTTCTGCTCATATCATGTTAGAGTATTAAAACTTTTTGAAAGGGGGTGATTTTATCACTAGATTGATAGACGCTAGAACGTCACAAAACGCAAGCTATGCTAATTCCATTTCGGTTCCTATTATACTTGGACAACAAGAACTTTTTGGACGAGTTGTACTTTTAACAAACGGTGCAACCGGGCTGCTTCGTACTCAATTAAATGGAACAGTTACTGTTCAACTACCTCTTCTTCCAGTTGCAACCACTGTTACCGTTACTATTGTAAGAGGATTGGCCCCGACTGATTTAGTCATTTATTCTGCTAGTGAAGCTCTTGAGTTGTCTGTAATAGGACCTCAAGTTATTTCTTTTACGGCTTCTGATTTTAGAGTGCCTATTCCGTTAGATAATCGACTAGCGTATACAGCTTTTGTCAGCGCTAATGTAGTGGGAACTGTACGTGTAGGCCCAGAAAGTTTTAATGCTGCCGTTTATTCGGACCAGCCATTAGGATAATTACGGGTTTTTAGGACATTGAAGCAAAAGCGTAGTAACAAAAATAAATTATATAACTCTGTTCACTATCTAATAGTCTAAAATATTTTAACTTACTTTTCATTAGGGGCATGGTTGATCGAATGGTTGAGCACGCCCCTTTTAGCAGGCAAAATGTGTGTAGCTTTGGTTATGTTTACTTAGTTTTGAGTTTATTACATGTATTTAGGAGGGTAGAAATGGAACCTAAAGTTTCGATTATTATCCCTTTTTATAACTGCTCCTACGTTGATCAGGCCATACAAAGTGCGCTCAATCAAACGTACCCGAATATCGAAATTATTGTTGTTGATGATGGTTCGACGAAATACACGGAAAAACTTCAACCATTTCAAGGGGAATTTTATTATCTTAAGAAGGAAAATGGAGGTACTGCTACAGCCCTAAATCTAGGTATAAGTGTTGCATCTGGGGAATATATCGCATGGTTAAGTTCAGATGATTACTTTCTTCCAGATAAGATTTCTCATCAAATAGCTTTTATTCAACAACACAATGCAAAAGCATGCTTTACAAATTATGATTACGTTGACAAAAATAATAATATTCTAATCTCGTGGACATGCCCGCGCTTTTCAAATGTAAGGGAGGTCTATGAGGCCTTCCTCAGATTGAACCCTGTAAATGGCTGTAGTGTGGTCATAAAGAAAGATATATTTGATCACATTGGCTATTTCAATCCCGACATGCGTTATACACATGATTATGATATGTGGTTTCGGATGTTTTTAAACGGATATCCAATCCACTATTTAGATGAAGTTCTTCTTAAATTCAGATCACATGAAGAGGCTGGAACAAAAAAATATCAACCACAAATAAAAGAAGAAATATCTATCCTTAACAACAAATATCGTCCCCTCCTCAGAGAGTACATCAATGATAATTTATAAGATAAAGCACCATTCTTTGTGTAAATGAGTTACTTTCTATAAAGCGAATAAATACGTAAAAAAGACGAATAGAAAAAGGTGAGAGGTTTGGAAAAATTCTATATTGTTGGAGCCGAACAAAAGAACAAGGTCCTAAAAGACTGGGAACAATACAAAAAAGGGTTAATCTTAAAGGTTTGTCCAGTAAACAACATGGCTGAAAAATGTTTAGAATATATATCTCCCTCAGAAGTTTGCACGGAAGAAAACCCTTCTATCTTATTTTCAGCTGGAACGATTCATAACAATCTCTTATATGTGGGGACGCAAACAGAAATTTTGGTATACTCCCTTCCTGATTTTAAACAAGTCCATTACCTCTCGCTATCTTGCTTTAATGATATTCATCATGTCTGTCCGACTGCAGAAGGGAATTTATTGGTTGTCATTACCGGCTTAGATACGGTTCTTGAAGTATCTTTTACAGGAGAAATTTTAAACGAGTGGAATGTATTAGGAGGAAATACCTGGGAGCGATTCTCTCGTAACATTGATTATCGTAAAGTAGCATCTACAAAACCTCATCAATCACACCCAAATTATGTATTTAAAATGAATGATGATATTTGGGTCACCCGCTGTTTACAAAAGGATGCGATATGCTTAACTAACTCCAGTAAGCGCATCGATATTGGACGGGCGCTGGTACATGATGGCGTTGTCTTCGAGGATTCCCTTTACTTTACCCAGGTTGATGGACATGTCGTTAAAGTTGACCTTCAAAATCATGAAGCCAAACAAACGTATAACTTAAACAATATGACAAATACAAATAATCCACTAGGCTGGTGCAGAGGAATTAAAGTGTTGAATTCTGATAAAGTGGTTGTCGGCTTTACAAGAATACGGCCGGTGAGAAAAACTGCACCTGACGGGAAAGTCTTTTGGGAAGGTGAGTACGGAGTTCTTCCGACCAGAATTGCTTGTTATGATTTAAAAAATGAAAAATTACTATGGGAACAGCAACTTGAGGATTATGATATGAATGCTATTTACTCCATTCACGGCGTCAATGAATGATCAATAATAAAATATACAAACTTATTTTACTGAAAGGGTGGCTAAAATGACAGAACAGCAGCAACCAGCGAATTTATCCGTAAATGATTTTGACCTTTGGAAACATTTAAAGGAAAGTTCGGCATTGGAGCTTACTATTCCTGATCCACAACTAGCAGAAACGATCAAAAAGTTTTATCCCCCAAATGAGGGGTTAATAAAATGAAAGTCTTACTGGCTTCTTACTATCCACTTCCTGCACTTGGCGGGATTTGGAGGTTTGTATCGCAATTAAAAAATCGGCTTGAACAGTTAGGACATACCGTAGATGTACTCAGTCACAACCCTGAAGCCACCAAGTATCGCATCATTGGACGTCAGCCAGAAGTAGAAATCTCCCAGCTTTCTCCTTATATTAATGAAAAATTAACGGAAACTTTCCCTACATTACACTCCAACTATTGGATTTACCATACTGAGTTATATCGTTACAGCCTGGAATTATCATCCTTGTATTACGGACTTGACCAATACGACATTATCCATGCACAGGATGTCATCGCGGCACGTGCCATTAGCAGGGTAAAACCAAGGCATATTCCTTTAGTTACCAGTGCACACGGCAACCTCTCAGGGGCAATATTCTACCATTTAAAAACGGGGAACCGCTATTTAACCGATAATCAAATTAAAGACAGGTTTGAGTATGAGTATCATAAAGCTTTAGAATATTCGGGTTACCATTGTAGTGATTATATCCATACTCAATCAAACTGGATGCGTGAAAAAATTATAAATGAATTTTCCGTTTCAGCTGACAAGCTGTTTACTTTTCCATACGGAATGGATATTGAAGGCTATTTTAAACGTTCAGAAGGTGAAACGTCCATTAGCCGTCCACCTAATAAAAAGGTAATCCTTTTTACAGGCCGCCTGGTTTACCTTAAAGGACTACAGCATCTTATTGAGTCGCTTTCTATTTTAAAACTTCACAGAAGTGATTGGGAGTGCTGGATTCTTGGTGAAGGATTGTTACAGAATGAGTTACAGGCACAATGTATTAACATGGGCCTTGAGGGCGATGTCAAGTTTTTAGGAGTATCGGATAATGTCCCGCATTTTCTTAGACAAGCAGATATTTTTGTTCTTCCAGGCCTGCAGGATACTCAGCCGCATTCAGTTATGGAAGCACAGCTTAGCGGTGTTCCGGTAATTGTCAGCGATGCAGCAGGACTGCCTGAAATGGTTATAAACGGTGAAAATGGATTAGTGGCTTCAGCAGGAAACAGCCATCAACTTTACTTGCACATTAATTATCTTCTCGACAATCCCGACATCAGGACACAGTTTGCAAACTCCGCGAAGGAATGGGCAAAGGACAGATGGTCAATCGATAAAATGGTGAACAATTTCGTTGCTTTGTATAAGCACGCGATTTCATCAAGTAACTAATGGTATCCCATAAATTATACAGAGACATTTCTTACAATGGAGTGTTAGTTATTTAACAGGTCCCTTCCAACAGAGAAAGTTTCGATGACAATATTGTTGAAAGAAGGCTGCAGATGAAAATCTTACTCGTGTCTTATTATCCGCTTCCTTATCCAGGGGGGATTTGGACATTTGTATCACGTCTAAAAGATCGTTTAGAGCGTTTAGGGCATACAGTTGATATACTTAGCCATACTCCTGACACGACCAAATACCGCATAATAGGCCAGCAACCAGAAATCTCAATCTCACAATTATCTTCCTATATTAATGAACACCTCACTATAACATTTCCTACATTACATTCAAACTACTGGATTTTTCACACTGAGGTTTACAGGTACAGCTTGGAATTATCTTCGTTGTATTATGGACTTGACCAATATGACATCATTCATGCACAGGATGTAATTGCTGCACGAGCGATTAGTAGAGTTAAGCCCAAAAATACTCCTTTAGTAACCAGTGCCCATGGCTTTCTATCAAGGGAAGTTTTCTATGTTCTAAAGACCTTGTATCCCCATAAAACAGAGGATCAGCTTCTAGACTCGTTTGAGTACCATTACCATAAAACGCTGGAATTTCTAGGGTACCAGTCAAGTGACTTTATCCATACTCAATCAAACTGGATGCGTAATAATGCAATTAACGAATTTTCAGTTTCCCCTGATAAACTGTTTACATTTCCATATGGTATGGATGTGGAAGGATTTTTACAGCCATCTTCAACAAAGGTACCTGCACAAGATAAGAAAGTTATTCTTTTTATGGGACGACTTGTTTATTTAAAAGGTATACACCACCTTATTGATGCCCTTGCGTTGTTAAAGGCGGATAGAAATGATTGGGAGTGCTGGATACTTGGTGAAGGAGATTTAAACGGTGAACTGCAATGCCAATGTCAAAGATTGGGTCTAGAAAATGTAGTCAAGTTCTTAGGCCTAACAGATGACATATCGCATTTTCTTAACAAATCTGATATTTTTGTACTCCCTGGCTTGCAGGATACTCAGCCGCATTCTGTCATGGAAGCACAACTTAGTGGAGTTCCGGTAATCGTCAGCAATGCAGCAGGGCTGCCTGAAATGGTTATAAACGGGGAAAATGGATTAGTGGCAGCGGCAGGAAACAGCCATCAACTATACTTGCACATTAATTATCTTCTCGACAATCCCGACATTAGGACACAGTTTGCAAACCGCGCGAAGGAATGGGCAAAAGATCGATGGTCAATCGATAAAATGGTGAAAAATTTCCTTGCTTTGTATACGCTCGCTATTTCATCAAATGACCATAAATAAACTATGATTGGAGGGCTATACATGAGCCAAATTGCTCCACATGGGGGAACATTGGTACAGTTATTCAATCCAACTTTTGATCATGATTCTATTAAACAAGAAATTGAAATGGATAATATGGCTTTAAGTGATCTAGAACTAATCGGAAGTGGAGCCTACAGTCCGCTAACTGGTTTTTTAAATGAAAAAGATTATAACTCAGTTGTAAACGATATGCGCCTGGCTGATGGTACCGTTTGGAGCATCCCCATTACCCTGCCTGTAAGCAATGAGAAAGCAGAGAAGCTAATTGTAGGTGAATGGGTAAAATTGGTGAAAGATCAGGCTGTATATGGCGCGTTAAAACTGGAACAATTATTTATTCCTGACAAGAAGAAAGAAGCTCAGCAAGTTTATAGGACGAGCGACCCTGCTCATCCAGGTGTTAAAAAACTATTTGAACGACCTACTGTTTATGCGGCTGGTCAAATCCGGCTTGTGAGGAAAACTGAAAAGGGAAAATTCGCTTCTTATCATCTAGATCCTGCAGAAACAAGAAATAAGTTCAAGGAACATGGATGGAATACCATAGTTGGATTTCAAACAAGAAATCCCGTTCACAGAGCACATGAATACATTCAAAAATCAGCGCTCGAAACGGTCGATGGACTTTTTTTAAATCCTCTTGTTGGTGAAACGAAGGCAGATGACATTCCTGCCGATATTCGAATGGAAAGTTATGAAGTTTTATTAGAAAAATATTACCCTCAAAACAGGGTATTTCTGTCAGTGTTTCCAGCTGCAATGCGATACGCTGGTCCTCGTGAAGCGATTTTTCATGCGCTAGTACGCAAGAATTTCGGTTGTACCCATTTTATTGTTGGCCGTGACCATGCAGGGGTGGGAAGATATTACGGAACATATGAAGCCCAAAAAATTTTTAGTAACTTTGAAAATGAAGAGCTCGGTATCACCCCTCTCTTCTTCGAGCATAGCTTTTACTGCAAAAAATGTGAAGGTATGGCTTCTACCAAGACATGTCCACATCCCTCAGAAGATCACGACATACTGTCAGGGACTGCGGTAAGAGAGTTGTTAAGAAATGGTGAATTTCCACCAAGCACATTTAGCCGAAGAGAGGTTATCGAGGTATTGATAAGAGGTTTACAAAAAGGGATTTGACACTTTGAGAGGAGGATGAAATTGAAAAAACTCATAATTTTCGCTTTTATCGGCTTCATAGCGCAGCTTATAGATGGATCTTTAGGAATGGCTTATGGGGTTACTTCAACTTCATTGTTGTTAGCCTTTGGAGTAACCCCAGTAGTTGCATCTTCATCTGTACACTTGGCAGAAGTAGTAACAACTGCAGCCTCTGGCATTTCCCATATAAAATTTGGTAATGTTGATCGCCGGACGGTATTTAAATTGATAATACCAGGTTCTATTGGTGCATTTGCTGGGGCTTGTTTTTTAAGCAACCTGCCAGGGGAAATAATAAAACCATATATCTCTTTGTTTTTATTATTTCTTGGAGGTTATGTCCTTTTCCGCTTTATGTTTAAGTTCAATTATACTGGCGAGGATAGATCAATTTCCCTTTCCCATACACAATCGATTTCCTTAGGGTTGGTTGCCGGGTTTGCAGATGCCACTGGCGGTGGCGGTTGGGGACCAATCACAACTCCAATTCTGTTATCTAGAAATGGGATTTCAGCTAGGAAAGTTATTGGTACTGTGGATACAAGTGAGTTTGCCGTTTCTGTTTCAGCCACTTTAGGCTTTCTCATTTCAATAGGTTGGGATGAAGTTGACTGGTTTTGGGTAGTAACGCTTATGTTAGGAGGAGTCATTGCAGCACCCATTGCTGCATGGCTAGTAAGAAAATTACCTTCGTATTTATTAGGAGTCATTGTCGGAGGGTTTATTATACTGACCAATGTTCATGCTTTAGTTAATGCATTTTCAATAATGAAAGTTTGGATGATTATTATTTACTCTTTAATATTAATTTGTTGGACATCAGCCATTATCTATACAGTGCGAAATAACAAAAGAACTTCATAAATAACTGATCATGGTAAAGTCTAACGCAGAAGACCAGTAGGAAAATACTTTAATAGTCTAATATTTTTGAAAAAAATAAGGCTAACTCAAAAGGTGTTTATAACGCTTTTTTTAGTAGCCTTTATTTCCTATTCATTTATTTATTTATTTAATGTCATCTTGTGAAAAGTTATGTCTCAAAAGTGGTCTTAAGGGAGGGGTTAAAGTTTATAACTTCTAAAATGATAGGAGTTCCTGCAGCAATCTCCGAACCATCTGGAATTGAAATGAGAAGGTTCCCAATACCTTCTTCGCCAGCTGTATAAGCGAAATTATCGTCCATTTGCAAAACACCATTGATATAAACATTAAAATAGCTATTATTTAGATTTAAGGACGGTAATGAATCAACATTATGACCAGAGTCATCTAAAAAACCAGCAGCATCGATTCTCAAAGTGGTTATTTGTGACAAAGGCTCAAGCACTTCATAAAAAAAACGTGTAACTGTGGGGGATATAGCAATTTTAGTATCAGATGTAACGGCAAGCTTAATAATTTTTAGGCCCATTATATTTCCTCCTTATAATATTTCAATACAACATATGTAAAATATATAAAATGAGATATAGATAGACGAGTTGAATTTTATTAAGTTAATACATATGCCCATTTTGCACTTATTCCCTTTGAAATAAAAATAATGGATTATTAAAAAGGGACATCGTTTTTATGAGTCGTTTAAATAAAAAATATATAATATAAAACTAAACTAAGTTAACGGCCTATACCATATTGAGTATCTTCCCATATTGTTATGATATATCAATAGATATAGGAGAGATGTAAATGAAAATACTGCTTGCAACCTATTGGCCTATTCCACATGTAGGAGGAGTATGGAGTTATATGGTTCAACTTAGGAAAAAGCTTGAATCATTGGGTCATGAGGTTGATATGCTTGGTTATGATGAGGATAATATTTCTGTTTACATTGTAAATGAAAACCGAAAAGTAGATAGCGATAAGCTTCTCCCATTATTAAATGCAAAACTAAACGAAAAAACCTACCCCGCAATTTATGCAAATGATTTAGTAAAATATACTGAATTTCACCGATACGTCTATGAGTTAAGCGCTGCCTATTTAGGGCTGGAAAAATATGATGTGATTCATACACATGACGTAATCTCAACTGCCTCCATAGATAGGGTTAGGCCTGAAAAATCCGCTCTGGTTGCTACTCTTCATGGTTCTGTAGCTCATGAAATAAGGTATCAATTGAATACAATTCATAAATCAAATACATCGTATATGGCTAGAGTATATTATGATGAGCTAGAGCGGCTAGGAGCTACATCTGCAGAAGTCACCATTGTTGCAAATGAGTGGCTAAAAAATATATTAACAAATGAATTCCAGGTTCCAAATGAACAAATTAAAGTACTGCATTATGGTTTTGATACTGAGAATTTTATTAAACGGTCGAAGCAAAAATCATCCATAATACGTCCGAAGGACAAAAAAGTAATTATTTATTCGGGCAGGTTGGTAGAACTAAAAGGGGTCGATCATTTAATATCTGCTTTAGGTGAATTAAAAAAAATACGTAAAGACTGGGTATGCTGGATTGTTGGTAACGGCGATAAACAAGCTGAATTAAAAGTACAAAGTAAAAACCTTGGTTTGGAAGATGACATTTTGTTTTTTGGAAAAAGAGATGATATTCCATCCTTGTTAGCAAAATCAGATATCTTTGTTCTGCCTAGTCTCCTAGAAAATCAGCCTTTATCTGTAATAGAAGCCCAAATTGCTGGTAAAGCCATAATTGTTAATGATGTAGGTGGATTGCCAGAAATTGTTGAGGATGGAGTTACAGGGTTGATTACTCCTGCAGGAGATATTAAAATCCTTTGCAAAAAAATGAATTTGTTGCTTGGAGATGAAAAATATCGAAATAGACTTGGGGCCAACGCCAAAAAATGGGGTATGACTCATTGGTCTTTAGATAAAGGAGTTAAACATTTAATCGAAATTTATAAGAGTGCGATTTCCAAACGTGGGAAGGACGAGAGTAATGGAGCATCTGAACCTATTAATTAATCAATATCTACTCGTTTGTTTCTCCAATTGTAAGATTTGGTTGAAAAAAATCTGGTCAAAGTCTCAAAAAACTTGGTCAAGAACCCAAAAAACGGTGCAATTTAGTCAGCCTTTCGATGATAACTCCAAAATATTTTTAATAAATTCGGATGAATATAATTCTTTGTTTTCTATCCCAGTCTCAAGTCCAAATGTTTTTGTTTCCAGCCTAGAATGGGAAAAAATTATCGATTCGGTTCCCCAAGAATTAGTTTTCCCTAATCCAGACACATTGAATGCCTTTAAAAAATTTAAAGGCGATGTTTATCATTCCCTTTTTCACACAATGGTACCTTCTCCTAAAGTATTTGTAGATCCTCAAATATGGGAATCTATTGTAAATACTACTCCTGATAACTATATACTGCCAAATCCTTTTATTGAGAGAACCTATAAATCCATGGAAGCCGATTCCTATTCTTCGATGTTTTCAACACCTATAAAATCACCTGAAATATTCGTGGATTCAGAGGTTTGGAAAACCATTAAACATTCTGTGCCTGAAAAATATTTACTTCCCAACCCATTTGCGGAGATGACGTTCAAACCAATGAACAGTGATTTGTATCATTTATTATTTTCCACAAATACTCCTACACCAAATATATTTGTGGATTCTAAAGTTTGGGAACCAATTAAGGGAGTCTTGACTGAAGATTTTAAGTTACCTAATCCAAAGACCCTACAAATCTTTGAGCCCATGAAAGCCGACCAATATAATTCTTTGTTTGAATCAAAAGTATTCAATCCAGAAGTCGTAGTTGATCATCAGGTCCTTCAGCAAATTAAAGATACCGTACCTGATGATTATCGACTTCCTAACCCATTAATTATGGAGATAACAAGTAGAAAATTTATTAGAAAACATATTAATCAAAACACGAAAAAATTTAATCCTTAAAAAGGTCCGTTATCACTATAAAGTGATAACGGTCTTATATTTTTTATATTAAATTTATTGAATACAGCGTATTAGCCCTATCATTTATTTTATTTTTGCATTTAATAACACAGGTAAATATTTAATATTTTATTAATGTAAGGAGCTGATTACTTTTTATGAGATTAGAAGATTTAAAAGGAACTTACGATGCGATATATAGTTTGGGGGATTTGTGCCTTGCAGCCCTTCAACTAAGACAAAACAATTTAAGACCTTTCGCGGGACCATTGGACTGGATGTCATCCCCTTCATTGTCTAGCGTTAGTAGTCTATTGAAAAATCGATTCATTGGTTATATGGACCTGCCAAATTTAATACCTTCAGGCTATGCTACTGGTGTAGACAGCTCCGAACCCCATTTTGTTGTAACTGATATGGCCTATCAGATCGTTTCAAGTCATGATTTTAAAGCAAACAAAAACACATTTACAAATTTAGCCACTTACCCTGAGGTAAGAGCCAAATTTGACCGAAGAATTCAGAGATTCTTAGATATACTTTCCAACGGAAAACGTATCCTGTTTATTAGAACAGAAGGAACCTTTGAAGAATTGCTGGAACTTGAGTCAGTGTTATCGAAATTGGTGAAAAATGAATTCCATATTCTTCTTGTAAACCATACGAATACCAAAGACCTTATTGAAAAAGACTGGCCTGTGAAAAATGTATGTGCCATAGAGCTTCCTAATGAAGAAAAATGGCATGGCAATGACCATTACTGGGAAGCCATTTTTAAAGGTATTAATATTAAAGCTTAATTAATAGGAGGATTTATAGATGTTTAAAGACGCAGTCATTTTAGTAACTGGGGGGACAGGTTCCTGGGGGAAGGAGCTTACACTCCAATTATTAACCTATAATCCAAAAGAAATAATCATTTTTTCCCGTAACGAAGATAGTCAAGTTAAGATGAGAAGAGAAATTGAAGACTCAAGGTTAAGTTTTCGGATAGGGGATATACGGGATAGGGATGCTTTATTCCAGGCTTGTAAAGGTGTCGATTATGTTTTCCACCTTGCGGCCTTGAAGCATGTTCCAGTTTGTGAAGAATTCCCTAAGGAAGCACTTAAAACAAACGTTACTGGCACTCAAAATGTGATTGATGCAGCTATATTTAATGAAGTAAAAAAGGTGATTAATGTATCAACTGACAAAGCGGCAGATCCAGCAAATTTCTATGGTTTTACAAAAGCAATAAGTGAAAAATTAATTATACATGCAAATCTATTTAGTACAAAAACGAAGTTTGTTTGTGTAAGAGGTGGTAACGTTCTCGGAACAAACGGAAGTGTTCTCCATTTATTTATCGATCAAATAAAAATTAAAAATGAAATTACCATTACGGATAAACGGATGACACGATTCTTTTTAACTAAAGAAGATGCAATCAAGCTTTTATTAAAGGCCGCTACTGATGGTAAGGGCGGGGAGATCTTTGTCATAAATATGCCAGCATGCAGAATAATTGATTTAGCCGAAGTTTTAATTGAGCATTTTGGAAAAGAAGTCAATATTATTGAAACTGGTTCAAGACCAGGAGAGAAACTGCATGAAGTACTTGTATCAGACCATGAAATAGAGGATACAGTTGTTTATAGCCAAGAATATTTGGTTGTTCTTCCTGAGGTAAACATTTCAGAAGTAAGGGAACTGTACTCAAACTGTCAACCAATAAATATGTCATCTTATAGTTCGAATGATGATTTAATGAACCATGAGGAAATAAAAAAATTGTTGATTAAATCAAAATTTTTACAGTAATTTTATCATATGGAGGCAGAATGATGAATCAGAGGCCAAAGTTGCTAATTACTGGGGCAAGTGGTTTTACCGGAGAACATGCATGTAAACATTTTTCCGGATTAGGATATGACATAACAGCTGTTACTAGAAACCGACCTTTTGATGGATGTAAAGGGATAAAAACAGAATACTGTGAACTAACAAATAAGAATGATGTGAATCATTTAATAAAAAAAGTAAAACCTGATTTCTTATTACATTTAGCAGGACTCAACCATGTTGGTGATTCTTGGAATGACCCGATTACAACATTAGAAACCAACTTGTTATCATCACTATATATCATTGATGTTACCCGGCAACTAAATCCAACTTGTAAAATTGTCATAGTCGGTTCTTCTCTCCAAACTAGCCCCAACGAAATATCAAATCTCACACATCCCTATAGCCTTAGTAAGACACTTCAGGTACTAATTTCACAAGCTTGGGTACAATTGTACAAAATGAACATCGTAATTGCAAAACCATCTAATATAATAGGACCAGGTAGTTCTAATGGTGTTAATTCCATATTTGCCAATAAAATTGCTCAAATGGAAAAGAACATGTTAGACAAAGTGTTGGTAGTAAACAATTTAAATTCTAAACGTGATTTCATAGATGTTCGCGATGTTATAAGCGCTTATGAAGTGCTCTTTAATAAAGGGATTGCAGGGGAAGTTTATGAAATATGCTCAGGAAAAAGCCATTCAATTAGGGAATTGATTCAAATATATAAAAACTTAACAGATATAGACTTTGAGGTTAGAGCGCTAACCGATGGTGTTGATGATCTGGTTGTTGAAGAAAAACCTTTAAAACTAATCCAATTAGGCTGGAATCCAATATTTTCTATTAATTCTTCCTTAATTGATACTCTTAATTATTTTCGACAAAAAATTTAAAAAAAGGAAAAACTAATCAAACGTATGATTAAATCAGGTTGAAGCCGTGGTATTAAATAGAGTATTCATATTCTGTTTTATAAATCCCTGCATGAAATTTTTCATGCAGGGATTTATAAAACTCTAAAGGACAATTATGGTCCCATAATCGTCCATAATAAAGCATTTATTATTTAATTGCCTTGCTAACCTTTAACTTCTTTCCTTTAATCGTTGCATTCTCCATCGCCTGTAAGACGAGTGAGCCTTTTCCATTAAGAATATCAACATAGGTCATTTGATCCTGAATAGTGATAATGCCAATATCATCGGCAGTAACTCCTGGAATTTTTGCGATTGTTCCAACGAAATCAACCGCGCGCATCTTCTTCTTTTTTCCACCGTTGAAATGGAGTTTCGTGATGCCTTGGTTAATCCGAGCCGTTTTATTATTTCTCACGACACGTCTGCCGCTGATTTTTTCCTCGAAAGCCTCTTTTGCTCTAGCCACTTCAGCCGGTTTTGGAGCCTCCATTTTAGGGATCTCAAAGCCAATATATCTTTCAATCGCTCGGACAAATTTTCCTTCATACGGTGTGGCGAGAGTAATCGCTTTTCCTTCATTACCCGCACGGCCCGTTCTTCCTGTTCGGTGGACATAGCTTTCTTTTTCCATAGGGACGTCATAATTGATGACCAGGGTTACATTATCAATATCAATTCCTCGTGCGGCAACATCCGTTGCGATGAGGTAGCGAAAATTCCCCATTTTGAAGCCATCCATAACCGCAAATCGATCTTGCTGTTCCAATCCACCATGGAGTCGTTCACAAGAATAATTGGAGCTTTCCAATTCCGAATATACGGTATCCACATGTTCTTTTGTTCGGCAAAAAATAAGACAGCTGTCTGGATTTTCAACGACAGTCACATCTTTTAGAAGCGATAGCTTGTCTTCTTCTTTTCCTTCAATTAACAGATGTTCGATCGTTTCTGTTGTGATCCCGGTAGAAGCAATTTCGACATTCACAGGATTTTTCATATATTTATGGCAGAGGTTTTCAACATCCTTTGGTAAGGTAGCCGAGAATACCATCGTGACTCTGTCTGATGGAAGCTCTTTTATGATGGCTTCCACTTCGTCGATAAAACCCATATTCAGCATCTCATCCGCTTCATCAATAATAAGATACTTTATTTCGTCTAGAACGAGGGTTTCTCTGTCAATATGGTCCATAACACGTCCCGGAGTACCTACCACGACATGCGTTTTTTGCTGCAATTCTTCTTTTTGCTTCGAAAAAGGTTCTTTTCCATAAACGGCCATCGCCTTAATCCGCTTAAATCGGCCGATGTTCGTTACATCGTCGCGAACTTGAACAGCAAGCTCTCTAGTTGGGGTAAGAATTAAGGCCTGTGGCTTTCTTTCTTCCCATTCCATCATGTCACAAATAGGTATCGCAAAGGAGGCGGTCTTGCCGCTGCCAGTTTGCGACTTTACGACCAGGTCCTGATTATTCAAAGCTAATGGAATGACTTCCGTTTGAACGTCAGTAGGAGTGTCGTATTTTAAAATGGCAAGTGCTCTTGTGATTTCTTCACTTAAATTATAATCCGTAAAACTTTTTTCGCTCATATATTAACCTCGTTTATTTGTATTATCCGGCTTATCTATAGGATTTCTCGCAAAGAAATATCGTATGCATAATCTGAATATGCTCCATTATACTTGATATACTGTAAAAAACGAACAGTGACTAGCACTGTTCGCTCTAATTTAAATTGGGAAGCGAATTTTTCTGGCCAATGAAAAGGAAAAATTTATTTTATCAAAAAAAGTGTCATGACCCAGAAGTGCTGCTGCGTCTGGTGTCAGGCACTTTTTTGATGAGAAATTTTTCGAAATGTGACATTTGTCATACCCTGTACATGACACCTGCTACTAACATGGACAAATTCCTTCGTTTATACTTTGGTTATTAACGAAACGAAGGAAGGGAATTCAAATAAAATGACCTTACAAAATACGAAAACTCTAAAAAAACAAGTTGCTCCCTTTGAACAATCAACGACAAAAGAAAGTGTATGGCAAATTATTAACACGGTTCTACCATTTATTGGCTTGTGGTACCTTGCCTATTTAAGTCTATCCGTTTCCTATTGGTTAGCATTAGTTCCAATTGTGGTAGCGGCAGGATTTTTAACGAGAATTTTCATCATCTTTCATGATTGTACCCATCATTCCTTCTTCAAAAGCCGCCGGGCCAACCGAATCGTTGGAACTGCGATGGGTGTGTTAACGGTTTTCCCGTTTGATCAATGGGGACATGAGCATTCTGTCCATCATGCGACAAGTGGTAACTTGGATAAACGCGGAACAGGTGATATTTGGACACTTACAGTAGATGAATATTTAGCTGCACCACTTAGACTGCGTCTAGCCTACCGTTTTTACCGTAATCCATTGGTCATGCTTGGATTAGGTCCGATTTATGTGTTCCTTCTTAAAAATCGATTTAACCGTAAAGGTGCAAAACAGAAGGAACGTAACAACACTTATTTAACGAATGTTCTAATCGTTGCTTTGATTGCCTTGCTTTGTTGGGCAATCGGATGGCAGGCGTTTCTACTAGTACAAGGTTCAATTTTTATGATTTCCGGAGCTGCTGGTATTTGGTTGTTTTACGTACAGCACACTTTTGAAGATTCTTATTTTGAAGAGGACAAAGAGTGGGAATATGTAAAAGCGGCAGTAGAGGGTAGTTCTTTCTATAAGCTTCCAAAAGTTTTGCAATGGCTCACTGGGAATATTGGTTTCCACCATGTTCATCATTTAAGCCCACGGGTGCCTAACTATAAATTGGAGAAAGCACATAATAATACGCCTCCGTTACAAAACGTACCAACCATTTCTCTTGCTACAAGCTTAAAGTCAATACGTTTCCGTTTGTGGGATGAGGAAAGAAAGAACTTTGTGAGCTTTAGAGAAGTCAAAGCTTTAGCTAAAAAGAGGTTTTCCGTACAAGTTAAACCTGAAATCTAACTAGATCAATAAAGGCTTGCTCCCCTTAATTTAAGGGGAGTTGTTACTTACATAACAGCTGACAGATAAGGAGGGAACTTATATGATTCGAATTGTTATTGCTGAGGATCAGGAAATGCTGCTAGGGGCAATTGGTTCTCTCCTCAATTTGGAAGAGGATATGGAAGTAGTCGGGCAGGCGAGCAATGGGGAAGAGGCCCTTGCACTAGTGTACCGAATGCACCCAGATGTTTGTATCATGGATATAGAGATGCCCGAAATGAGCGGTCTTGAGGCAGCTGAGGCTTTAAGGTCATTTGGTTGTAAGGTTATTATCTTAACAACCTTTGCCAGGAGTGGCTATTTTGGGAGGGCCTTACAAGCAGATGTAAGCGGGTATTTATTGAAGGATAGCCCGAGTGAGGAATTAGCAGGATCGATTCGCAGCATCATCAATGGACAGCGAATATACTGCCCCGAACTAATCGATGAAGACTCAAACCAAAACGAACAGAACATCGAAGAATTCCAACCGCTAGCCGAGAGAAAGACAAAAATTAGCACAGTTAGAAATTACCTGACAACCATCTTAGATAGAATAAAATTACCAACAGGTTAATAAAAAATGAGGTGTCAGGCACCATGTGAAATCTTCACATGGTGCCTGACACCATTTTTTTGTTTTAAATTTCAATAATAATAGGAAGGATCATTGGCTTTCTCTTTGTTTGGGTGAATACATATTGTCCGACTGATTTTTTTATGTTCTGTTTGATTACATTCCATTGCCGGATATTCTCGCTTTGCAGGTCATTAATGGTTTTCTTAGCAAGGCGGTTAATCTCTTTTAGAAGTTCATCCGAATTTCTTGCGTACACGAAACCACGTGTAATGGTGTCAGGTCCGGATATAATCCTTCGGTCACCTTTACTAATGGTTATCACAATTACGAGCATGCCATCCTCAGAAAGCTGTTTACGGTCTCGTAATACAATGTCCCCGACATCGCCAACGCCCATCCCGTCCACATAGGTATCTCCGGCTGGAATCGACCGAGTCTGACGGGCCACCTGGTTTTCAACATCGACGACATCACCATTTTTGATAATGAAGGTATTTCCCTTCTCTACTCCAACGGACTCAGCTAACAAACGGTGGTGGTGCAGCATTCGATATTCACCGTGAATCGGAATGAAATAGGTCGGCTTCATTAAGGTAAGCATCAGTTTTAAATCTTCCTGATAGCCATGACCAGAAACATGCATACCGGTTGAACTTCCGGATCCATATATAACTTTGGCTCCCAGTTGAAATAAATTGTCTATGATCCGAGAAACGTCCTTTTCATTTCCTGGTATTGGAGATGCGGCTAAGATAACCGTGTCTCCGGGATAAACGGAGACATCACGAAAGTTTCCGCTCGCTAGACGAGAAAGGGCAGCCATTGGCTCTCCTTGACTCCCCGTACAAAGGATAACCACCTTTTCAGGAGAAAGTCGATCGACTTCACGTGGTTCGATGATCATCCCATCGGGAATAGTTAAATAACCACGTTCAATCGCAACAGAGACCACATTTACCATACTCCTGCCAAGAAGAGCGATCTTTCGATTGGCCTTTATCGCCGCGGCAACCACCTGTTGAACCCGATTAACATTCGATGCAAAAGTGGAGATAAAGATTTTCCCGTCAGCTTTCATGAAGGCTTCATCCAAATTGCCACCAATCATTTGCTCGGACGGTGTTAGCCCCTTACGCTCAGCGTTCGTACTTTCAGATATTAAAACTAACACACCTTGCTGACCGATATTGGCCATTTTATGAATATCTGAATGTTGATTATTCACAGGCGTTAAGTCAAACTTGAAATCCCCGGTATGAACGACATTACCCTCAGGTGTATGAAAGACAATACCGAGACAATCAGGAACACTATGACTTACTCTGAAAAAAGATACAGTGGTTTCTCCAAACTCAAGTTTTGAATTAGAGTCAATTGTCATGAGTTTGGTGTTTCCATGGAGACGATGCTCGTCAATTTTTAATTCAATTAAACCAAGTGTAAAATGGGTAGCGTAGATAGGGATATTTAATTTTCTTAAGATATAAGGAATACCGCCAATATGATCTTCGTGCCCATGGGTCACAATTAGAGCACGGATTTTCTCCTGATTTTCTTCTAAGTAAGTAATATCGGGGATAATCAAATCAATTCCTAATAAACTTTCATCTGGAAACTTACCGCCGCAGTCAATGATAAAAATATCATCTGCGTACTGAACCACATACATATTTTTACCGATTTCATTTATGCCGCCTAAGGCGAAAATAGATAATTTATTATCATTAGTTCGCAAGTTAATATCCTCCTTATTCCAAGTAAATAAGAATAGTATGCCCCTTTGGATTTACTTTATCGAATAAGGGAGGTAAAACTTTTGTCGTTCACAAAAAAAACTGCTAAATACCCGGTTTTTTACGGAGTTTGGCAGCTATTTTTATCGGTATTCAGATTAATACTTTAACATTGCTTGCTGGTAGAACACCTTGTAGTGTTCTTTGCTCTTCGGTGGTTAACGGGAGCAATGGCAGGCGAAGACCTCCAACGTTCACTCCATTCATATTCAATGCGGCTTTTACCGGTGCTGGGTTTGGTGCCGCAAATAATGCTTTCATAATCGGGAGAAGACGGCGATGGGCACTAGCTGCATCTTGGACATTCCCATTTTTAAAATGATTAATCATTTCTTGTATTTCATTACCAATGACATGGGAAGCAACGGAAACCACTCCAGCTCCACCAATGGATAAAACCGGCAATGCTAAGCCATCATCACCACTATAAAGGGTAAAATCACTTGGTGCTTGGCTAATAATTTCAGCCATAGCATCTAAGTTACCGCTTGCTTCTTTTAAGGCGACAATATTCTGAATCTGTGAAAGTCGAACAATGGTCTCTACCGACAGGTTGACCACACTTCGGCCGGGGATATTATAAAGCATAATCGGTAATGGTGTAGATTCAGCAATCGTTTTGAAGTGCTGATACATGCCTTCTTGGGATGGTTTGTTGTAATAAGGAGCAACAAGCATAATCCCATCGACTCCTGTTTCTTCAGCCAGCTTTGTTAAGCTGATGGAAGCTCTCGTGTTATTTGAGCCAGTTCCAGCGATAACCGGAACTCTTCCATTGACAGCGTCGACAACCAATTTAAATAATGCCACTTTTTCTTCCGTTGTTAATGTAGGAGATTCTCCGGTTGTACCAGCAACTACGATTCCATCGGTACCATTTTCGATTAAATAATCTACAAGTATTCTTGTTGCGTTAAAATCTACTTCACCATTTTGATCAAATGGCGTAACCATTGCGGTTAAAACTTGGCCAAAATTCATCATTTCTCACCCTTTAATTAAAATTTTTATAAAATTTAGAGGTGGGTAAAGGCCATTCATAATTTAACGCAAAAAAGCAACAACGAGGGTTCGCTGTTGCAGTAGAAACATAAGAAAAATAAGTTCCCGTGCGTAAGATAGCCCTCCATATAGTTTCCTATATGACAGTTCTGTATTTTTTCAATAGCAGAACCAGCTTCAAGACCAATGAGATTCATTGAAGCTTCGGCAAATTCCCCTTTTCACAATCATCATTGGACCTCATTATCCTCATATTGTGTACTAATGGTCTTTGCGCCTCTATCCTCACTTCAAAAAACATGAAGTAAGAAAATATTTAATTGATAGTAAATATATCAGAATATTCCTTTTGGTTCAAGGGCAATTGGAACTTTATTTGAAATTCACACTATATTTCTGCCGTTTCTAAACTCAGTTTATCCTTTTCAACTTCTAAGGCAGATACAATATAAGCAAACCCGTTCATAACAAAGTAAATAACATTAGATTGGACCCGTTCCTTTTCTCCCAAATAAGTATTTATGATAATACTGAAGGAAAAAAAGACAACAAATGATAATGCAATTTTATTAAAAATTATCATATCTACCGACCCCTTTAATTAGGATTCTTATGTTTATCATATTGGCTATAAACCGGTTTTATGCGTGCCTTCGATCGGCCGGTTACCTGAAATCAATTAGGGTCGGGGGTTGGTCCAGTCATAATCGTCCTTCCTGAACGTTCTTTCTTGCCGTGCAGAAAATAGTAAAGAATTGAGGTTGCCAGAGCGACAATACCTAAGATTACATACAGGCTGCTAAAGCCGGTTAATGGAATAATGAATCCAAGGATATATGGACCGAATCCAAGTCCTGCATCAAGAAAGATAAAGAAGGTCGATGTCGCCAAACCCATCCGATGCGGAGGAGTTACTTTAACGGCCACTGCCTGGGTGCTTGACTGCATGTTACCGAAACCAAGGCCAATTAGAACACCTGCTACCAATAAAGTGATGCTAATACTTGCTGAACTTAATATAAATAAGCCGGCTGCTAAGAGGACAAAGCCCGGATACATTATATAGTTTGCACCCTTCAGGTCCATTAAGCGGCCTGTGATCGGGCGTGATAACAATACTGCGATGGAATAGACTAGGAAAAAGAAACTAGCCGTACTAACTAGGTCGATTTCGATTGCATAGAAGTTAATAAAAGAAAGAACGCTGGAATAACAAAAAGCTACTACCAGTGTAATGACAGCGATGGGCAGTGCCTTTGGCTCAATATAGTTGGAAAGCTTAAATCCTTTTACTTCAGATGTTTTCACCGATACAGTTAATGCAGGCACATCAACAAAGAATGCAGTGATCAAACTAATTACCCCTAAAGCAAGGGAGAAGATAAAAATCATTTGGAAATCTGTATGTTGGGTCATATAGAGTCCGATGAATGGCCCGATAGCGGTAGCGAGTGTTGCACTCATGCTGAAGTAGCCAATCCCTTCCGCTTTTCGAGTAGCCGGGATAATCTGGGCCACAATCGTACCTGTAGCAGTCCCGACCATTCCCCCTGCAATCCCGTGGAGTAAGCGGGTAATAAGCAGGAAGGTAATCCCGAAGTTCACAAAATACAAAAGAAGCGTCAAAATAAATAAAATGACACCAATGAATAACGTTTTCTTTCGGCCAATTGACTCAATAAACCGGCCAATCAACAACCGGCCAATTAAAGACCCGACAATAAATATTCCTGTTACAAGCCCTGCTTGACTTGTAGTAGCACCAAATTCATCGACGGCATAAACACCGATGATTACGATTAATAAATAAAAGACTAAAGTTACGAAAAAATTGACCGCAGAAACAATAGTGAAATCCTTTGTCCACAGTTTAGCTCTAGGTTGAGTCACTTTTTAAAACCCCTTATTTAATAATATTTTTACGAATTTCCCTCATAATGCGGATGGCCTCGAGCTGTTCATGCTCTGAGATGCCTTTTAAAATGTCCGTTTCATACTGATCAATCGTCACACGGACTTCCGTATATACTTTTCTCCCAAGCTCTGTCAGCTGTGTTCTTTTTTCACGTTTATCATTGCTCGGAACCTGCTCGACATAGCCCAATTCTTCCAAGCGGTTCATGGTCCGGGTGACAGTGGGCTTCTCTACATATAAATAATGAGAGAGTTCCACTAGCGTTGCCGGGCCATTATTGAATAAGTAGTAAAAAATCGACCATTGCGCTCTGTGGAGATTATGCTCGGCGAGATGGATATTAAGTTTATTCTCAAACGGACGGTACAACATCAGGAATTGGTGAAAAAACTTTTGAGAAGTATTTATTTGAAACACCCCTTGTTAAATGGTTAGTTAGAGTAATGATTACCTTGGGTAACTATTATAGTATAACAGAAATGATAATAAAATGTCTAATGTCAGAGGTGGGATGATACTAATTAAACGTTTGATTGGAACGAGATGAGGCCTTGGTGTATATAGATTTTTAAGGTAAAGTATTTTTCTTGATAAACTAATCAAACGATTGATTAAAAGGGCCTGGGTCCTTGGTGTATAAGGTTTTTATGAGGTGGGTAATTTTTTATGAAAAAAAACTAATCAAACGTTTGATTAAAAAGAGCAGAAAATTTACCTGAAAAAATTAATCAAACGTTTGATTAAATGTGGATGAAGCCTTGGTATAGCTCAATTTTTTCCTATTAGTTATTTCGATACAAATACAAACCAAATCCTAAGGTATCTCTGCCCCATGTCAAATAGGTCCGGCGCCATGTACGAATTCGCTGCAGCATCGCTTCACAATCGGGATCATCTGGATTTTCAAGACAATAATTCTCGACCGACATCGAATAAAGCCATTCGTAATCATCCCAGTCATCATCATTAGCAACATAAGACCAAAGTGGGATTAAACCTAATTCTTCACCAGCCTTCACAGTATCTGCATGGCTTTTACATTCCGACTCGTCTGCACCGCCAAGCGCCTCTAAATACTCAGGACTGGGAGTCTGCTTCCAATAGCCTTCACCTATTAAAATATGGCCATTTTTCTTTACAAGACGTTTTAGTGTTTTAAGTGTGGGATCCATTCCGCCCAAGGCGTGGGTAGATCCGATACAAATCCCAAAATCATACCCGTCTGGCTCACATCTCTCGACCGCCGTGCTGGCATCTTCCACGATAAACTCAATTCTGCCATCAGGAATTCTATTACTAGCAATCCGCTTTGCTTCCTCAATGGACCCGTTATACAATTCTATTGCAGTGGCGGTTACCTGGTAGTTTTCCACCAACCGAATTAACAATTCGCATTTCCCAGCCCCAATATCAATCACCTTATCTGATGCTTTAGGCGATACAATTCTGAGCATCTTCATGATCTTTGCTTCGCTAATTGGATTACTAAATGCATGGTTACGATGAGCAATTGCTGAAAATTTGTTTCTATCCATAGATAATGTCTCCTTTTCTACTACAAGTGGATGTGGATTATACCTAACGCTATTCTATTTCATTTATTATCTTTATCCCTTGAATGTCAACATATTAATGTAATCTTCATGTTATAGAAGACATCGAACCCTTTGAAGTTTATTTTCAACTATAATAAACCAAGCATTCGATTAGGAGGTAATTGTGCCCTTGTGTGCGGGAAATTAGAAATAACGGTAACGATTATTTGCATTACCTTTCACGATCTTATTTAATATAAGCGAGTCATAAAAATTTAAATAAGATGAGGTAATTCATTTGAAAGCACTTATGTTCAAAACATTTGGCGGCCCAGAAGTCCTCGAATATGGTGATATAGAGGAACCTGTGATTGGTTCGGACGAAATACTGCTAAGCATGAAAGCAATTGGTCTGAATTTTGCTGATATATATAGAAGAAAAGGAAACTATCATCTAGCCGGAGAGCCACCCTATATCTTAGGGTATGAAGGGGCTGGAATCGTAGCAAAGACGGGATCAGATGTCCAAGGTATCAGCATTGGCGACCGGATGGCATTTGCCGATGTACCATATGCAAATGCCGAGCTAGTAGCCGTTCCCGTTGAAAAAGCTATACCAGTGCCTGACACCATTTCATTTGCAGAAGCGGCGTCCGTATTGCTTCAAGGATTAACGGCTCATTATTTAACGAAGGATAGCTATGCGGTGAAAAAGAATGATACCGTGCTGGTACATGCTGCAGCAGGTGGTGTGGGGCAGCTTCTTGTTCAAATTGTAAAATTACTTGGAGGCACGGCAATTGGCTTAACTTCTTCCATTGAAAAAAGAGCTGCAGCAGTAGAAGCGGGTGCGGATCAAGTCTTTTTATACAAGGATGACTGGAAGGAACAAGTACTCGAGGAGACGAATGGCAAAGGCGTAGACGTGGTCTACGAATCAGTAGGTTCTACTCTTCAAGATAGCTTTGAGGTTACTCGCACCGGTGGAACGGTCGTATTTTACGGAATGGCAGGGGGCGACCCAGCATTGGTTGACCCAAGGATACTTATGGATACATCAAAAACTCTGACAGGCGGAGACTTATGGAATGTGCTGACGTCCCGAGAAGAACGAATAGCTCGTTCAAATGAGCTGTTTCGGTGGATGGAGGAAGGAAAATTAATAGTTTCCGAACCAACAGTCTTCCCGTTGCACGATGGCCAAGAAGCACACCGTTATCTAGAAAGCCGTAAGAGCATGGGGAAAATTTTATTAATTCCTTAAAGAAAAAAAGAGGGTCAGGTATCAGTATTATGCTACTAACCATTGGAAAAGGCGAATATAAAATAAAAAAACTATAAAGGCGGTGTGTTTCTCAGATGAATCACACTGCTTTTTGTGCGTTATATAGGAAGATTATGTTAAAATTTTAAGTTTTAAGATTCCTTTTCGGTATTTCAAAGATGTAAGAATCTAAGCCTTTCATGATTGAGGGATATCCTGCTTTATTGTTTTTTCTTTTTTCCAATCAACAGTATTGTATGACTTGTGTGTGTCACATTTGGGCCTCCACTCATATACTAAGTTTGAAAAAGATTAGTTGTATGACATAGGTGCACTTTCAAAATATTGTTAAAAGGGGTAGAAAAAATGACTCACAAATGGATATTAGCGATTGATGCCGGCGCATACGAGGTGAAAGGAAGAACAAGGGACGATGTGTTTAAGTTTAGGTCAACAATTGGACCTTACCGCCATCTTCATTTGGTGAATGCAGATAGCAGCCAAATGGAAGCCGGCGACTACATCGTCGAGTACGGGGACGAGAAGCTGTTTGTGGGGAATATCGCCTGGCGGGAATGTCATGCAATAAGAGAGCCGAGAGATATTTCGAAGGCGCACGAAGAAACAAAGATCAGGGTACTGGTGGCAGTTCATCAGTATGGTAAAACGGAAGGGAACTGTGTAGTGATTGGGCAGCCGATCCGTGGAATGGTGAATAGAGACAGGGAAAGTATGGAGAAGATGCTGAAAGGGGAACACACGATCACGGTGAACAATGTTAGGAAGACGTTTTACATCGAGGAAGTAAAAGTCGCTCCTGAAGGGTCTGGGGCATACTTCAGCATGGAAGACAGGCCGGAGGACATTGCGAACATCATCGACGCTGGAAGTGGTACCTTCAACTATTTAAGAGTGGAAGATGGCTACTTTATTGACAGGAAAAGTGGGACCCTTGCTTTCGGTGCTGAAACAGACATGGAAATGACAGAAAAACAAATGGCAGTAGCCATCCTGGCGGAACTTCGGGGCAAGTGGAACTTATACGAACCGACCTATCTTTGCGGAGGAATTGCTGAATATCTTTTGCCACATATTAAAGAGCATTTTAGTAATATCAAGCTAATCAGACCGGTCCTCTACCGGACAAACGGACACAAAGCATACAGTCCGCAATATGCCAATGCTTTCGGATTTTATTCTATGGGGAAAGCGGTCTTTGTTGATGAATGAACTGAATCGAAAGATCAAGTCCGTCCCTTTCAACCTCGATGACCCTTATGAAAGAGAGCTTCTAGAACATTGTAACCAGTACATTCACTTTGCGACATATATCAAACGCCTGATCCAACGAGATATGGAACAGGGTGTCGGAGTCATTCGTAAAGAATATGAAAAGGTAGAAATGAAACTAGAAAAATCTATCGACAAGTTGAAGTTGAAAAGCTTCGGTCTCTAACTCCTATATGGGGTCTTTTTTTTGGATTCTATACTTAGGGGTTCCGTACCTTTTACCTTTTCTACATTTTCCTCAAAGTAATTTGAATCCATTTTATGGTGTCAGGCACCAGAGTGAATTACTATTTTTTAAGGTGTCAGGCACCACAATGGATTATCAATTAAAGAAAAAAAGTTTTTCTTGCAAAAACGCTTTCATTGGGATTATAATATGAATAAATCGATTTACTAAACCGATTTACTAAAACGATTTATCAGAATTACTTTTTAAAAAGGGGTCTTCGTTATGGAAAATGTAATTGTCCCGTTAAATGCTTATGATAGATTTGAAGTGTTGAAGAAGGGGCAAACTTCATTCATTAGGCACATTGCCGAGTCCGGTGCTTTTGGAATTGAAATTCGCCGTGAATTATTGTCGGACCAAGATCTACCTCTAGATAGCATTAGAAAAGAAATAGAACAATATCAACTTTTTACCGTGTACTCGGCTCCGATTGAATTATGGAAAAAAGATTACGGTTTAAATGAAAAGGAATTAAACGAGATCTTTCACGAAGGAATAGCACTTGGAGCTAAATGGATAAAAGTATCACTAGGGCATTTTCATAAAGGTCAATCAAATGTCATCGAGCTGAATACCTTTTTGAACCAGCACCAAGGAATTCAATTGCTAGTTGAAAATGACCAGACGCTTCATGGTGGGAATATCAACCAATTATCGTCCTTTTTTGAAAGCGCCTCCGAGCAGGACACACCAGTAAAAATGACATTTGACGCAGGGAACTGGTACTATTCCGGTCAGGATGTGGACGATGCATTAAGCAAGCTTTCACCATATGTCCATTATCTGCATTTGAAACAGGTAGAAGATGTTCATGGCGAGTTCATCACTGTGCCTCTTCAAAAAGATGGGAGTCACAGCTGGGAGAAGGTTATGAATAGTTTACCATCTGAAATCGCAAAGGCGCTTGAGTTTCCTATCGAACCAAAGGAGAAAACAAAAGAGTTTATTCAGATGATAACAGAAAGTGAGGCTTTATCATGCAACAGTTAGATGTGATTACATTTGGAGAAGCGATGGCAATGTTTATGGCTAATCATCCGGGTTCCTTACACGAAGTTGGCCAATTTACCCGTGAGCTTGCCGGTGCAGAAACCAATGTGGCAATTGGGCTTGCCAGGCTTGGTCTCCGCTCTGGTTGGGCAAGCAAAGTCGGAAATGATGCGTTTGGAAGATTTATAATCGAAAGGCTCAAAAATGAAAACGTTGACATTGACCATGTGTTGATCGACAAAAATTATCCGACTGGATTTCAATTGAAGTCAATGGTATTAGAAGGCGACCCAGAGGTTCAATATTTTCGCAAGGGTTCGGCAGCGAGCCATCTAAATAGTAAGGATTTAAATGAAGATTATTTTCAAAATGCAAGGCACTTGCATATGACAGGAATTCCATTAGCCCTCTCGGAAAGCGCCAGAGCCTTTGCAAGACTTACTCTATCGTTTATGAAAAAGAATGGCAAAAAGGTTTCCTTTGACCCGAATTTAAGGCCAACTCTTTGGGCATCACAAGAAGAAATGGTGAAGGAAATTAATGAAGCCGCGTTCCTAGCTGATTACGTGTTACCGGGAATCGCTGAGGGTGAAATCTTAACCGGCTTTAAGGAACCTCGTGAAATCGCTTCCTTTTACTTGGAAAAAGGTGTCGAGCTTGTTGTCATAAAGCTTGGTGCAGAGGGAGCATTTTATAAAACAGCAACTGAAGAAGGAACCGTTCGTGGTTTTCATGTCGAAACGGTTGTTGATACCGTTGGTGCGGGAGATGGCTTTGCGGTTGGGGTGATCAGTGGATTACTCGAAGGTCTCCACGTTCATGATGCGGTTTCAAGGGGAAATGCAATTGGTTCGTTAGCAGTTCAATCACCCGGTGATAACGATGGCTATCCAACCAAAGAAGAGTTAGCAAAATATATAGAAAAAAACTTACAGGGAGTGAAATAACATGAAACAAACGATTGCAAAACAACGATGGTTACGTCTGATTCCAATTGCTTTTATCACTTACAGTCTTGCTTACCTTGACCGTGCTAACTATGGATTCGGTGCAGCTTCAGGATTGGCTGAGGACCTTCACATTACAGCGGGTACTTCTTCCTTACTTGGGTCGCTATTCTTCTTAGGTTATTTCTTTTTCCAAGTGCCTGGAGCTGCTTTTGCCGAGAAAAAGAGTGCAAAAGTCCTTATTTTCTGGTCATTAATTGCTTGGGGGTTATTAGCTTCTTTCACAGGGATGATCACCAATATTAAATTATTATTTGTGATACGCTTTGCCCTCGGGGTAGTGGAAAGTGCGGTAATGCCGTCCATGCTTGTACTTTTAAGTAACTGGTTTACGAAAGCAGAGCGTTCTCGTGCGAATACGTTCTTAATCTTAGGAAATCCAGCAACCGTATTATGGATGTCAATTGTTTCTGGTTATTTAGTTAACTCTGTGGGCTGGAGATGGATGTTTATTGCCGAAGGTCTTCCTGCCGTTATTTGGGCATTTATTTGGTGGAAAGTTGTAAATGACAAACCAAGAGATGCAAAATGGTTAACAGAACAAGAAAAGAATGATTTTGAACAACAATTAGCAAAAGAACAAGAAGGTATTAAGCCGGTTAAAAATTACGGTGAAGCTTTTAAATCGAAACCAGTTATTCTGTTAAGCGCTCAATATTTCCTTTGGAGCATTGGTGTATATGGGTTTGTCATGTGGCTTCCTTCTATTATTAAAGCAGCACCAAATATGGATATTGTAAAAACAGGCTGGTTGTCATCTGTACCTTATATTTTAGCCATTATTCTTATGTTAGTAGCTTCTTATTTCTCTGATAAAACATTGAACCGAAACGCCTTTGTTTGGCCATTCCTATTAATTGGTGCAGTCGCATTTTATGCCTCTTATGCTATTGGAACGGACCATTTCTGGATTTCATTTGTCTTATTAGTTATTGCCGGTGGTGCCATGTATGCTCCATATGGTCCATTCTTTGCGATCATTCCTGAAATCCTCCCTCGTAACGTGGCTGGCGGCGCGATGGCCCTTATTAACAGCATGGGTGCATTAGGATCGTTTGTTGGCTCTTATATCGTAGGGTATTTGAATGATTCGACTGGTGGATTCGGTGCTTCTTACATCTTCATGGCAGGATCTTTATTCCTTTCCGCTATTTTAACCATTTTGGCGGTAAAAGCGGCAAAAAAGGAAAGAAACAAACCATCTGATGTAAATATGAGTGCATAAAAAACTGTCAACAGCTTTGGGATTTTTCCAAGGCTGTTACCAATTGTATATAACATAAAAGAGATAAAAGGAGTTTTTAAAATGGGAGTAGAAGAAATTAAAAAACGGGCGGTTGTTGCGGTCATTCGTGGGGCTAATATGGAAACCATCATTCCTATGGCTCATGCCCTAAAAGAAGGCGGAGTTACTGCTCTGGAAATTACAATGGAAACCCCAAAAGCATTAGCGATTATTGAAAAAGCTGCCGATGTGTTTGGTGATGAGGTTTTTGTAGGGGCCGGAACGGTTTTGGACGCTGAGACTGCCCGTGCAGCCATTTTGTCAGGAGCAAAGTTTGTTTTTTCACCAACTGTTCGCAAGGAAACGATCGAGATGACGAAAAGGTATGGAGTCATTAGTGTCCCTGGTGCATTTACCGCAACCGAAATTCTAACTGCCTATGAGTATGGTGCCGATGTGATTAAGGTATTCCCAGCAGGAAGTGTGGGACCTGGTTATTTTAAAAATCTAGCGGGTCCACTGCCGCATATTCCGTTAATGCCGACTGGCGGTATTGACATGGAAAATGCCAAGGATTATATCCGTGCTGGAGCGGTTGCTGTTGGTGTCGGAAGCTCGTTGGTTAATCCGAAAAAAGCATTAACGGATGATTATTTAAGTTTGATAACCGAGAATGCAAGGAAGTTAATGGAAGAAGTCCAGTTAGCTCGGTAAGCATAAGGGGAGGATGACCATAGTGGCGAGTACTTGGTTATAAAACAAGTGCATTGTCATTTAGGGGGTCATCCTCCTTTGTTTACATGTGGGCGACTTTGAATCGATCATTGCTGGAAAATTAGTAGATTTGCCGCTAAAATGAAGTCAGTGAACCAAGAGGAAAGAGGAAGATAGGCATGGAAAAAGTAACAATGGCCGACGTAGCAAAAGCGGCAGGCGTGTCAAAAAGTACCGTTTCTCAATACTTAAATAAACGGTTTGAATATATGGGGGGAAAAACCAAGCTTAAAATTGAAGCGGCGATTGAAGAACTTGGCTACCAGCCCAATTTTATCGCAAGAAGTCTAAAGCAAAAGCGGACCTCTATGGTTGGAATCATTGTTGCAAATATTACGCATTTTTTTTCAACTGAAATCAGCCGTGCCATTGAGGATTTTTGTCATCAACATGATTTGCATGCCATCGTCTGTAACGCAGATGATGATCCCGAAAAAGAGAAGAAATATATTGAAATGTTGAGAGCAAAGCAGGTAGATGGTCTGATCATTTTTCCTACTGGACAAAATAATGATTTATATAAAACCATGGTGCGTCAAGGCTATCCTGTAGTATTTGTAGATAGAAGAGTCGAGAATCTTGATGTGTTTTCAGTAATTACGGATAATACTCATTCCACTTCCATGGCCGTGCAAAGTTTCATTGAGAGGGGCCATCAAAATATTGCCTTTGCGGTACAGTCACTTACAGTTAGTACCCGAATAGATAGACTGGAGGGCTATAAAAGGGCATTAACGGATGCCGGTTTAAAGGTTAATTCAGATTTCATTATAGAAGCTAGTATTACGGAGATGAAAAGCAAATTAGAAAAGCTTTTTTCATTAGAGGTTAAACCAACAGCAATCTTTGCAGCAAATGATCGTGTTTTTCTCGCGGTTACAGAATTTATTAAGGAAAAGGGAATAAAGCTAGGGAAAGAGCTTGAGTTGATAGTATTTGATAATATTCCATTTGCTCATTTACTAGAGGACCCCATTTCCTTCATTAGTCAGCCGGCATCAGAAATGGGACACAAGGCTGCAGAGCTGTTATTTGAACAGATTAATAAAGAAAACACTTCTCCAGGAGTGTTTGTTTTTCCAAGCAAGTTGGTGTAGAAACGATTCATTAGTGCCTGACACCAAAACTGGTTCGGGCACACATTGTTCATTGAAAAACGCTTACAAATGAAGTATAATCAATTCATAAACCGATTTAGTAAACCGATTTATCTAACCCCATGTAAAGGAGTTTGATTATGAAAATACAACTTGCTTTGGATCGGATGGAAATAGCTGAAGCCATCGAGTTAACAAGGAAAGTAGAGGATTCCATTGATTGGATTGAGGTGGGTACTTCTCTAATCAAAGAATTCGGTGTGGCTAGCATAAAAGAGATGAAACAAGCATTTCCAAATAAACAAATAGTAGCTGATATAAAAACGATTGATAATGCCCGTTATGAATTTGAACTGTGTTTTGATGCTGGGGCTGATATTGCTACCGTCATGGGAGTTTCTCCCCTTGTAACAATTGATACCTGCATGGAAGTAGCCCATCGTTATCAAAAAAAGGTCATGATTGATCTGTTAAATACGTCTGATCAACAAAAAAGAGACTTAAGGAAATATAAGGACGCCATATTTTGCGAGCACGTAAGTAAGGACCAACAAGAGGAATTAGGCAGTCAAAATCATGGAACAAAGCCAAGTGATTTTTCAGGATTTCAGGTAGCGGCAGCTGGTGGGATTACCTTAGATTCGATCGAAGACCTCGTAGGGTCTTTAAACCCAGCCGTTGTGATTATTGGCTCTGCTATTACGAAAGCGGATAATCCGTCAGCGGCAGCGGCACAATTTAAACAACTTATTTTACAAACGGAGGGAAATAGAACATGTTAGTCATTCCTACTATATTAAAAGAAGTGGAAACGGTCCTTAGTCAAGTCGAAGAGGAGCAGCTTCAAGAGTTAGCGGTTCAATTGCAAAAAGCCAAGCGGATTTTTGTCATTGGAGAAGGACGGTCCGGGTTAATGGCAAAATCATTTGCGATGCGCTTAATGCATTTGGGAGCAACGGTCTTTGTTGTAGGGGAAACGATCACTCCGTCCATTGATGAAGGTGACCTTTTAGTCGCGATTTCGGGTTCAGGGACAACGAAAAATGTGGTTTGGACGGCTGAAAAAACGCATTCACTTGGTTGTTCGGTAATAGCTGTAACTACAAATCCAGAGTCTCCATTAGCTATGGCGGCAACGCAGATTCTTCATGTACCCGCAGCGACAAAATATCGCCGCGAGAATGAGTTGAAAACGATCCAACCGCTTGGATCTTTATTCGATCAATGCGCTCATATTCTATTTGATACCTTATGCCTGCTTTTCAGCCAGCTGAACGAAGTGGATCACACCCTAGCTTTCGGCCGACATAGCAATTTAGAATAGGAAAAGTGAATGGTGCCTGACACCAATTCGAGGATTACCGAATTGGTGTCAGGCACTCTTTTTTTTGAAAGTGTTTTAAAACCAATTATAACCGCCTAGACTAGAAACCCACGTATGTATTAGAATAACAGGGATGAATGGAGGAAATGAACATATGTCTAATTTGCCAAATTGCCCAAAATGTCATTCCGAATACACGTACGAGGATGGAAGCCTTTTTGTTTGCCCGGAATGTGCTCATGAATGGAATGTAGAATCAGATACAGAAAATGAAGACCAAAATATTGTTAAAGATTCAAATGGAAATGTTTTAACCGATGGGGACTCTATTACAGTCATCAAAGACCTAAAAGTAAAAGGAAGTTCATCTGTTTTAAAAGCAGGTACAAAGGTTAAAAACATCCGTTTAGTGGATGGCGACCACAATATTGATTGTAAAATTGATGGTTTTGGCGCGATGAGTTTAAAATCTGAATTTGTTAAGAAGTTATTATAGTGTCTAAGAATGAAACGGGCTAGGTATAAAGCCTAGCTCCTAGAAATTCCCCATTTCCACATGATAGTTTTTCTCGGTAAGAACTTTATGCAGCTGTTCAATATGATCGTGATTCTTTGTCTCGACTGAAATCTCAATTTGGGCATAGCCAGGATAAATATCTTTGCCAATCCGATGGAGATTAACAGATTGAACGTTGGCGTCTAAATCGGTTATTGAACTCAATACTCGTTGAAGTTCACCAGGTTTATCTTTTAAAGTAATCGTAAAATTAGCATACCTTCCAGATTCAACTAAACCGCGTTCGATAATTCTTGAAATAAAATTCATATCTACATTTCCGCCGCTTAATACAGCAACCACTTTTTTCTCCTTAATATTCAATTTTTCATAAAGTAAGGAAGCAAGTGAGACGGCGCCCGACCCCTCAACTAAAAGCTTATTCCTCTCCAAAACCATTAGCATGGTCCTGGCAATTTCCATTTCATCGACACAAAAAACATCATCCACGTATTTTTGAACGATTTCAAAGGGCTTCAGCCCTGGTTTTTTAACCGCGATCCCATCAGCCATTGTGGGTGTGGAGTCAACCATTACAGGTTTATTTTCAAACAAGGACTGCTTCATACTTGGGCAGGCAAGTGCTTGAACACCATAAACAGATATATGAGGATTTTTTTCCTTTACTGCCATAGCGACTCCAGCAATGAGTCCACCGCCGCCAATTGGGCAAATAACCGCTTCCACATCTGGAAGCTGGTCGAGGATTTCTAACCCGACCGTACCTTGTCCTGTCATGATAGCCTCATCGTCAAAAGCATGAATAAAGGTCGCATCGAGTTGCTCTTTCAGTTTTAATGCATAGGAGAGAGCATCATCGAATGTGGCACCCTCTAAAATTACTTCAGCGCCATATTGTTTTGTGGCTAGAATTTTACTAAGTGGAGCGCCTTTAGGCATCACAATTTTGCATGGTACGCCAAGCATTTGACTTGAATATGCTACTCCTTGAGCATGGTTTCCAGCAGAAGCAGCGATTACTCCCTTTGTTAGTTCTTCCTTTGATAGTGAATTAAGCTTATTGTAAGAGCCCCTTACTTTAAAGGAGCCTGTTTTTTGAAGGTTCTCAAGCTTTAAATAGACTTCATTATGAGCGAGCTGACTAAATGTTTTGGAATAATCAAGGGGTGTCATATGGACAATTCCCTTCATTTTATCCCGTGCAATGATGATATCATCGATGTTCAAGTTTTTCATCCTCCGTCCACAAGGTTCTTCTTTTTAGGATGTACTGGAGAAAATAAACTATGTCCAATTTTCACAAAAATGCCAAAAAGCTATGGTTCAGTCGGTTACAGAAAAGGATTTATCGTGTTAATGGATTTGCGGCCTCTAGAATCAAATGCAATATGTCCCAAAAGATAATATAATAGGACTTAAGACAGAATGCATAAGGCAGGGACTTTAAATGAAGGAACAACCGCAAGCAGATCCTCCAAATTCGCAAATAAATCGAAATGGACTTACACCTGAATCCATTGAAGCTGGCCATAAGCTAAGGGAAAAATTACTCTCCGGAATTCAACATGCTGATCGAGATTTGGTAGCCGAATATCAAGGAGACGCGTCTCTGCAATTTAGAGATGATCAATTAAAGATTCTTAACAGAGTCCCAAATGATAAAGTCCGATCTTATAAAAATATTCTATTATCACACAATACCCTTTATAGCTATGCAGCTGAAAAGGGCGGATTAAGTCCCTGGCAAAGTCACTTTATATCAGAAAAATATGCAATTATGATCGAGCATGCCGAAACCTTTTCTGAACTAGGAAAAATACATTTAAATATGGTAACAGAGTATTCCGACCCTGCCATCCGAAAATCGAAAAGTGACAACTTAACCATTGTAGAGAAAGCAGAGAACTATATAGAGATGAACTTTTCGGAGGACATTTCCATGGAGGATATGGCAGAGAAATTACATGTTCATCCTTCACATTTAATGCGTACCTTTAAGAAAGAAAAAGGAATCACTATCAGTAATTATCGAAATCTGAGAAGAATAAGAGAAGCAAAAGAGCTGATCCTATTTTCAAATCTTTCGATGACTGAAATTGCATATATGGTGGGGTTCAGCAACCCTCAGTATTTTTCTAAATTTTTCAAAGAGATAGAAGGAGTAACTCCTGTAGAGTTTAAAAAGAAGAGGAAGAAACCTCAATAAATGAAGAGACGTATGTGATCTTTTTAGTGGTGCATGAGAAATCATGCGCCTATTTATTTAGCCCGTCTTATTCTAGCTGCATTATTTTATTCCCTCATTTGTTTAAAATTTCATGCAATTATACTATAAAAACATGCAATTATAGTGCAAATGTGTAATTGCGATTCGATGTATACTAATCACGTACTAGATAAAGCGTTTACAAAAAAAGAAAAAATTCAGGGGAGGGTTACACATGAAAAAGTTCGGAGTAAGAGATCAAGTTGGATATGCGCTTGGGGATGTTGGAGGAAGTTTCGTTAACTTATATATTGGTTCTTTCTTTATTGTCTTTTGTACCTATGTATTAGGTGTAAGCCCTTACTTTATGGGGACAATGTTTTTAGTCGGAAAAATATTCGATGCCCTTGTCACTGGAATTATGGGGACAATTACTGACCGTTTTAGAATAGGAAAAAGCGGAGATAAGTTCTTGCCTTGGATCAGCTTTTCTAAATGGTTACTAGCGGCATCAAGTTTAATAGCCTTTGCTAACATATCAAGTTGGGAATCTACCGCTACTCACATTTGGGTAGTAGCTGCTTACCTATTCTTCTGTGTTGCTTATACTGCTGATGCCATTCCATATGGTTCATTAGCATCTGTTATTACAAATGATCCTGTTGAACGTACAAAATTATCTCGTGCCCGTTCGATCGGTGGCATGATTGTAGGAGTTGGTTTCTTATCCTTTGTTCCAATGTTCATCTATGATAAAGCTGGAAATATCGTTCCAGAAGCATTCTTCCATATCGCTATTGTATTCAGTATTTTATCATTATTTTCTTATACAGGGCTTGTAAAATTAACAACTGAACGTATCCGTGACGAAAAGTCTGCTGGAGCTAAGCCTGATTACGATTTCAAGGATGCATTTAAAGTAGCATTTTCCAACAGACCATTAATCGGTATGATGGTTGCAACTCTCGGTTCTACCTTAATTATTTCTGGTGTTGCTACGTTAGCTGCTTATGTATTTGCTGAGTATTATAACATGCCTAGTGCTTTTGCTATCAACTCTTTCATTAGCATGGGAATTATACTTGCGTTATTCGTTGTCATTCCAAAACTCGTAGCAAAATTCAATAAACGCAACTTGATTCTTGCTTCTTCAGCATTCAGTTTAGTTGCATCCGCTTTAATGACTTTTGTTACGTTTGAAAATGTATATGTATTTGCAGCATTATACAATATCGCAACAATCGGTTCATCCGTGTTCGTTATGCTTGTTTGGGCATTGGTTACAGACTGTATCGATTATACAGAGTACAAAACTGGAAAGAAAATCGAAGGAACCCTTTACTCCCTCTATTCTTTCGCTCGTAAAGTAGGAATGGGATTAGGAGCAGCAGTGGGAAGTTACTCTTTAGGTTGGGTTGGATTTGTATCTGGTGCAAAATCACAGTCACAAGAAGTTGCAGAAGGTATATTAAAAATGTACACAGGTATGCCAGTTGTGGCATTTATTCTCATACTAATCGGTGTAGGTTTAATCTTTAACCTAAATGCAAAGAGCACAAATGAAATGTATGCAGTATTAAAAGAAAGAAGAGCGTCGTAATAAGGAGAGCTCTTTATAGTGAATCGTTATTAAATAGAATAATAGGAGAGGTTCATATGCGTACTAGATTCCTATCAAAAATGACAAATGGGGAAGTTGAAGAATATTTAGATCGAAATGATATTATTTTTGTTCCAGTTGGAGTAACGGAAACTCATGGAGCTTTACCGCTCGATTCTGAAACTGTTTTGGCGGAAGCAATTGCTTTAAAAATGGCTGAGGCATCAGATGGACTTGTTTTGCATAACTTACCTTATTTTTTCCCAGGCGGAACAATCGTTGGTCGGGGAACGATTCAAATGAGCATAAAAGACGGCATGGCTTATTTAGATAAGATTGCAAAGTCATTACTATATCAAGGCTTTAGACGACAAATTTATATCACCAGTCATGGTCCAGCATATTTGACAGTAAGCGGCATGGTTCGCGATTTCTTTGACGAAACCAAAGTGCCTGCTTTGTATATGGATGTATTAAAAGCAGCAGAGGCAACTAATTTCAATCTGATGAATGCATTTCATGATATGACCATCGGTGCTTATAAAGTTTTAGGCAGAATAGAAGATGTTCCATTGAATGTACCTGAATCTCATTCTGTTACGTATGATGTTCAACATATGTTAGCAGGGATGGGTAAAAATCCTGGTAATACATTGGGAAAATACGCTTATCAATCCGGCGCAGTGGGTTCTTACTTTGATGAACCATCTGATCATATGGCTACACCGCTATTAAAAACACCCGAAGAAAGAGAAGCACATGCAGAGGCGGGTGTTCAAGCAATTATTAAACTTGTAAAGGCATTGGATATGCCGACAATCGTTGAAACACTTCATCAAGTGGATGTTTATACGAAGGATATGATTCTTCCTAGATACGGGGGACATCTGTCTGGCGGAAAAGCGTAAAAAACAATAAATAAATATTCCCAATTGTAATACCAATACCGAAAAGCACTAGAATATATGATATCGACTTTGCTAAGGTTTTTATATTAAGATAAAGAGGCGGCAGGGATATAGTTCCTGCTGCCTTTGTTATCAACTTGATGTTCCGTTAATGAGAACGCAAACTACTTTCTTCCATCCAATAAGCTTCCCGTATATTGATCTGCTTACGAATTTTCCGTGTGACATCGATAGTGATTTCACCCTCTTCGTACAAGTTCTGTATTTCATCACGTTCTGCTTGAAAGGCTTTCACTCGTAATTCTCTTTGTAATTGTGTGTAGTGAGTAGAATCTGCGCCTTTTTTGGCTAGTTTTAATTTCATGATTAATTCGCTATATTCTCCGATAATGACTAAATAAATATTGGAATTTTCAGAAGTCATTTGATTCTTCAAATACTGAATAGCTGCTTTCGCCATGTTTACTTTTAATCGGATGATCTTTTTTATTTGTGCTTGGCGATGTTTAAGCCGTTCTTTGTTATTTGGCAGAAAAAGATGAACAACCTGATACAAACTTCTTTTAACCAAGGTCCAAATAAATAATCTACGGTAGTGGATTCGGTTTGTAACCGCGAGCCTCATCCGATGGATATGTTCTTCAGACATATAAGTCATTTCACGGTCAATTTGTCCCTCTTGTTTCAATTTTTCGATGTAGTTGGCTTCGGCATCAAGGGCCTTCATCCGAATTTCATTTTCTACTAATTTCAGTCGCTCGGAGTTTTCATCACTTACATTAGTAAGGCGATTCCGAATTTGAGTGTATGCTGAAATAACGGAGACAGCTGCTCCACGATTTTCATCATTCATCAATTCCCGAATCGAACGAATCGCGGAGTCAATTGTCCGGAGCATAGCAACCTGTTCCATTTCCTCCTTAAGTTTATCCGTATTTCCTTTATCCGGCTTGGCGAGAACCGGCAAGAAAGTGCTCGCTGCTACTAGTGTTACAAGTATTACCCCAGCAGCAATAAAGATGAATAACGAGCGCTGAGGAAAAGGACTTCCATCCGCCAGTACATAGGGAATCGTAAATGCACCGGCTAGTGTAACAGCCCCTCGTACACCTGAAATCGTAATGATGCCAATCGCTCTCATCGAAGGCATTTGGATTTGCTTTTTCAGCCAGCCCCAATGCCAGGCAGCCCCAATCCACAAGAAGCGAAGGACGAAAAGTGAAGCAGAAATGATGAAAATATACTTACTCACTTCCCAATTATTAAACAATGGGTCTTGAAAAATTTCACTAATGACACTTGGTATTTGTAAGCCCAGCAGCACAAATACCAATCCGTTCAGAATATAGATAAGTACGGTCCAGGTACTTTGAGAAACCACTTGCAATTGCATTGCAGGGGATTGGTCACGATCGCGATAGATGGTATGAACAATGCCCGCGGCTACGACAGATAAAATGCCAGAGAGATGGAAATGCTCAACCAGGTAAAAAATCACAAAAGGGGTGAGGAGTTGGATGAGCATGTGAATCGTAACATCCTCCATCCCCAGCCGTCGAATAAAAATTTTCAATTGGATAATAAGGACGGCAAGAATGGCACCACCTACTAAACCTCCAATGGAAATAACTAAAAAGCTCCAGCTTGCCTCAGCCAAAGAAAAAACACCAGTCACAGTGGCGGCTACAGCAAATTTAAACGCTACTAAACCGGAGGCATCATTCATGAGTCCTTCTCCTTCAAGGACATGCATAATTGTTTGCGGTATCTTTACCCTGCTTGAAATGGCACTCACGGCAACGACATCAGTAGGAGAAAGAATGGCTGCTAATGCAAAAGCGGCAGGCAATGGAATCGACGGAATAAGCCAATAGATTAAGTATCCTATTGCGAATACGGTGACAAACACAAGCCCGAGAGCTAGCAATAGGATTGGTTTTCGTAATTTCCATAATGCGTGCCGTGAAACATTTTTTCCATCATGAAAAAGCAGGGGAGCGATAAATAAAACGAAGAACAATTCCGGCTCCATAGGGATATGAATTCCTATTGGAAGTGCCGCAAGCAAAACCCCTAGTGCAATTTGAACCAGCGGCACTGGTATGTATGGCATAAAATGATGGATGAAACTAGACAAGCCGATAACAGCGAGTAATAAAAGTGTAAGTAGAAAAAATTCCATTTCATGTCTCCTCTCCTAAGTATTTTGTGTAACAAAGATATTTTTCAACACTTTAAAGAGAGTAATTTCACTTTTTCAAAAAAAATAAGCGAACAGTGAATGGCACTGTCCGCCTTATTTTTAAACTTCCACCTGGGCAACTTTCACTGTCCAGTTAAATGGATCTTCTTTTTTTCCAAGTTGGATTCCGGTCATTTCATCATAGAGGCTCTGAGAAAGTTCGCCGATTTGACCGTCATTTATTGTAATCGCTTGGTCATTCCAAGTTAATTCGCCAACAGGGGAAATAACAGCAGCTGTTCCTGCACCAAAAACTTCTTCAAGCTCGCCGCGCGCATGTGCTGCAAAAACCTCTTCAATTGAAATTTTCTCTTCGCGTACAGGAATATTCCAATATTTTAGTAATTCAATAACCGAATCACGGGTGACACCTGGTAAAATGCTTCCGTTTAATCTTGGTGTTACCACTTCACCATTGATCTTGAAGAAGATATTCATGCTGCCAACTTCTTCGACATATTTCTTCTCTTTTGCATCAAGCCAGAGGATTTGAGCAAAACCATTTTCATCAGCTTTTTCCTGTGCTTTCAGACTAGCCGCATAATTTCCAGCAGTCTTCACATGGCCCACTCCGCCAATAACAGCCCGAACATACTGTTCTTCCACATAAATCCTAACAGGACTCAATTGGTCACCATAATATGCTCCCGATGGAGAGAGAATGACTAGCAATTTATATTGTTTCGCAGGACGAACACCAAGATAAGGTTCGGTTGAGAAAATAAACGGACGGATATATAGAGAAGTTCCTTCTCCATCAGGAATCCAATCCTTTTCTGTTAAAATCAATTGTTTAATGGCATTTAATAAGAAATCCTCATCAATTTGGGGAATGCACAGTCTTTCGCATGAATCATTCAATCGCCTCATGTTTTTTTCAGGGCGGAAGAGCTGGATCGTTCCATCTGCTGTCTTATAGGCCTTCATTCCCTCAAATATAGCTTGTCCATAGTGAAAAACCATCGCAGAAGGATCGAGTGTTAATGGCTCGTATGGAGTAATTCTCGGGTCATACCATCCGATTTCATGTTGATAATCCATAACAAACATATAATCGCTAAAATACTTACCAAAACCAAGTGAAGCGAAATCAGGCTTTTCCTTTAAAACTTCTCTTTGAATAAATCCAATTTCTTGTTTCATGATTACACCTCTTGTCGATTCTCTACTTTACCTTGTTGAAAAGTAGGCCATATTCATTAGATATTAAACTTTTGAAACGTAAAATCCAAATGGGGAGCCGAATTGAAATTAACTGTATTATCTAACTATAACACTTTAGTAGTACAAACTTCCATCCTCTAAGATTAAGATGAACAAAATCTTGCGTAATGGAACCTATTTAAAATGGGCACGACTAAAGGGAGAATGATTGTGGTAATATTTAACTAAATGTAAGCAGGAGGAGAATTAGCGATCCCCTACCGAGGCGTGGAATATTTGCTTGGCACGTTGCCTAAAAATTATGTAGAAAAAAATAGATTTTAAAAGTTAAGGTTAAGGAGGTCAAACATGTGGTTGATGTCTTTACAGAAATAATTATCAAACGCCCAGTCGGGCAAGTTTCAAAATATGCAGCCAATCCTGACAACGCCCCTGAATGGTATGTAAATATTCAATCAGCCGAATGGCAAACCGAAAAACCCTTAACATTGGGTTCAAGAGTGGCCTTTAAAGCACAATTCCTTGGGAGAGAACTTGCCTATATCTATGAAATTACAGAGTTTATTCCAGAAAAAAAGCTGGTTATGAAAACAGCGCAGGGACCTTTTCCAATGGAGACGACCTATACTTGGAAAGCGTTAGAGGGAAATCAAACACGAATGACCTTAAGGAACAAAGGAAATCCAACCGGTTTCTCAAAAGTGTTTGAACCGATTATGGCTGCAATGATGAAGCGAGCAAACATGAAAGATTTAAAAAAGATTAAGGAGATCCTTGAATCCTAAAATAGTGAGTTAAAGGGTGGTAAAAAAGAAAAACGCCACAATAGGGCGTCAAAAAAATTCATAATTACTGTTCATTGTTTTCAGTGGTATTAGTAAATGCATTGGGGTCGACCGTGTTTGCTCCGTAATCTGGAACATTGCTCGCATGCTCTTTGTGATACTGTGACCCTGAACCTTGTTGATTAGGATTGGATTTCCCTTTTTGCTGGTTGTTTTGCTGATTTGGCATGATCTTCACCTCCTAAACACAAAGAGTAGTATATGTAGTATGGATGTAATTATTCAATGGAGAAACAACAATTTGAAACTTTCTCCTACTTTTTTCGTATACTTAGAACAAACCCTTAAAGGAGATGTGTAGGAATGTTCCTAGCAGAACTTCAGCCAGAAGAGAGGAAGGCGTTTCTTGAACTTGCTGCTCTGATTGCCAAAATTGATGGAAAAATATCTATATTTGAGAATTCCGTACTTATCAGGTACCAAAAGGAAATGGGACTTGAGGATTATAAAATAAAGGGTCTAGAAATTGGGGAAATCCTTAAAGTATTTAAGAATGAACGCTCAAAAAATATTGTCTTAACCGAACTCCTTCAACTCATCTATTCAGATGGAGTTTTTCATGATCAGGAAAGCGAAACCATCCAATTCATAAAGTCGTACTTCGGCTTCGATTCAAATGAATATGGGAGTTTCAAGGATTGGATTGTTAAGATAAAGGAATTAACGGTGTCTAAGGGGACATTGAAATAAAAAAACGTACTATTCCTCAGACAAATTAAAAATTATTAGTATAGAAAAAGAAGGATGCCGGTAATGTAACCGCATCCTTCTTTTTTTATAAACCTGTATCTTTTTAGAATTTTCCGATTTCCATAAATTAATATTGACGGAGAATACCGATCTGTTATATATTTTAACATATTGATGTTAGGAAATATAACACGAGGAGCTGATTCTTTGAAAAAGATTGAGGCAATCATTCGACCGGAGAGGCTCACAGAGACCATTAAGGGTTTAAAAAAAATAGGAATTACAGGTTTTACTGTTTCTCAGGTGGTTGGAAGAGGGAAACAAAAAGATACGCAAGGTGTGTATCGCGGAAAAAATTATCAAGTGACACTCCATCCAAAAGTAAAAATGGAAATTGTTCTTTCGGACTATTTGGTTGAGTCTACGATCCAGACCATCGTTCATTCTGCCCAGACCGGTGAAGATGGAGATGGCAAAATATATATTTATCCAATTCTGGAAGCTTATAACATTCGAACTGGGGCAATTGACTATGATATCGATGATTTAGCGAATGATAAGGGGTGATCTTATGGAATTAATGTATATAAATACCGTGTGGGTCGTCCTTGCTGCAGCCATGGTTTTGTTTATGGAAGGTGGATTTAGTTTACTGGAAGCTGGATTTGTTCGAACGAAAAATGCGGTTAATGTTACAATGAAAATCTTTGTTGACTTAACGATTGGAGCTTTGGCGTTTTGGATTATCGGATTTGGGGTAATGTTTGGAAAAGATGCCTTTGGGTTCATTGGGACCAGCCTTCTTGGAAGTCCAGAGAAAATTGTACTTTCTCTTGAATTGCCAAGTGTTGCTTTTGTTCTTTTTCAAATGGGGTTTGCTGTGGCATGTGTCTCGATTATTTCGGGTGCAGTAGCAGAACGGATGAATTTTAAAGCCTATGTAGTCACTGCTGCGCTCGTTTGTATGATTATCTATCCTCTTTCTGGTCATTGGATTTGGAACAGCGAAGGATGGTTAGCGAAGTTAGGAATGAAGGATTTTGCGGGTTCAGCCGCTATTCATGCACTTGGTGGGTTTACTGCTTTGGCTATGGCAAAGCTATTGGGACCGAGAAAAGGAAGGTTTAATTCGGATGGCAGCGTTAATGTGTTTGCCCCAAGTAACATTCCTTTAGCATCAGCGGGAGCATTTATATTGTGGTTCGGTTGGTTTGCGTTTAATGCAGGAAGTACATTGGATGCTTCTAGCTCAGCGCTAGCGCCTATTGCTATTAATACAATGTTAGCTGGAGCAAGCGGCGGGTCAGCAGCTCTCTTTTTGACGATGCGAAAGTTCGGGAAAGCCGATCCGAGTATGACGATAAATGGTGTATTAGCTGGTTTGGTAGCCATAACGGCCGGATGTGCATATGTTTCTGAATGGAGCGCTATCTTGATTGGAGCTTTAAGTGGCTTGTTGGTTATTTATGCTACTCTGTTAGTCGATTATTTAAAGGTGGATGATCCTGTGGGGGCCGTGGCAGTTCACGGTTTCGGCGGTGTGTTTGGAACGATTGCTGTTGGATTGCTTGATCAGTCACAAGGCTTTTTAACAACTGGTGATTTCGCCCTTTTAAAGGTGCAACTACTGGGTGCGGTGGTGGTCATTGTCTGGGGGTTAATTGCTGGAACTTTTATTGCGAAGATATGCACAATGACAGTTGGTTTCCGAGCAACAGAACGGGAAGAAGACGAGGGCTTAGATATGTCTTATCACGGTATTCCAGCGTACAATGAATTAGAGCGTTTTACCGATATCCCAACTAGCCTATTTAATTTTGAAGAAACAACGGGGATCACCGTTGCATCTCCTACCATTAGGAAGGAAAAGGAAGTAATGTAGTTAGCTTGGAATCCCTTCACGGAGGGATTCCTTATTTTATGTAAACGTTATTGTTTCGTTGACCTCCGAACCGTTAAGGTAAGATACAGGATTGTTATAAGAGATCGTCCTCCTATATTAAAAGAAGACCACGGTATTTGAATCGGGGTCATTTTTTATAAACTTTTATTTGATTGATGAAGAGGAATTCGTTAAGCTACGAAGCACTTTTTTGTATTGTTTTAAAGAGCTTACCTTGCCTATATAGCTATTCTTTCTTTTGAAATCAGAGGAAATAAACATGATGGCAAGGGATGGGAAGAATTTTTTGGTACGAAAACGAAGGTCCTTCCAATAAACAAAGTAGCCGTTTTTTCTAACAGCAACAAAAGGATAAGCGAACGATGTACTGGCAAGAAAGTCTGACACGGACTCGTCATTTGTACTCTCAGAAACCAATACTGGAAAGTCAATATTTTTGGAAAGAGTATGTTCTATGTCGAGTGTATTATCTGAATAAACTCCAAATAAAAAGTCCTCCCTCGTCTCGATAAAAATATCCCATTTAAATAGGGTGATGCGCGGGATTAGTTTTATACGGTCAGCTCTAATAAAATGTTGCTGTAGGTGCCTTTTGGTTAATAATGCTGACAGAGTTCGAACAGCCAGGTATAAAAATATGAATACATAAATGATTAAGAAGATAATCCCTGCCTGGTAGAAAAAGAGTAATCCAAACCCTAGAAAATGGAGTGTTAAAATGTAAGGGTCCAATAATGGGATAGCGTCAAAGGCAATCCATTTTTGGGAAAAAGGCAGCAGGATTTGCGTTCCGTGGACATTGAATAAATCAAAAAGGACATGAAGAATCACTGCTAAGAACGTCCATAAAAAGAGAGGAAGAAATTCTGAAACGGGGAAGAGTGGGTAAAGTAAGCCTGAAACCAGTAATCCCCATAAAGGAAGAGCTGGCAGGGAATGTGACAGGCCTCTGTGATTCCTGAAATAGCTACCTTTTCCTTTTAATCTGTAAATGATATCAAAATCAGGGGCATTTGAACCTATTACCACCCCTAACATGACCGCCTGTGATAGGGTCTGATTAGATGATACGGCAGGGTCGATTTGAGAAAGAGCACCAATGCCAAACCCTATAACAATATGCGAAAAAGTATCCACTCTATCACTCCTCTACTTTATTCATATATTGGGAAAAAATTGTACAACAAATCAGGCATATTTTTGTATCTTTGGTTCATCGATAACGGCTCGATAATGCCAAAGTAAATTGGAAAAGATTTTATCCCAGCTTTGTGTTAGGGCATAATTTCTCCCTTCTATCCCCAATTGCTTTCTCAGGCTATCATTTTCTAATAACTTCAAGATGGCGTTCGTAAACTCAATTACATTGCCAGTTTCACACAAATAACCTGTTACTCCTGCCTTAATAATATTTTTTACGCCTCCGGAATTGGCGGTAATTGCGGGTGTACCACTTGCAAGTGCTTCAATCACAACATTTCCAAACGTTTCAGTAGGAGAGGGAAAAACGAATAAGTCTGATGCGGAGTAGATTTCCGCTAATTGTTCTCCAGTTAAGTATCCTGTTAATGTCATGTTCGTAGGCGCTTCTATTTGAAGTTCTTCCCTTTGGGGACCGTCTCCGATAACAAACCATTGAACTTCCTCATTGATCTCAGCTGGCAGTGCTTTTGCTACTGCTAGGAGTGTCTTTACATCTTTTTCGGGGGCTAACCTGCCTACATAGGTTAAGAGGTACTTTTTTGAAATCCCCCATTGCTCACGAATAGCTTGTTTTTCGTAATAAGGGTGAAAAAGCTGACAGTCAACTCCACCGGGCCAAACTTCTAAATTAACAAATTCATGACATTTGAGTTGAGTTAACGTTTCATTAGAAGGGACAAATAATTTTTTAAAGGGTTTATGGAACCAATTCATATATTTCCAAAGGATTTTTGAAAAAAATCTAAGATCATAAAATTTCAAATAATGGTCAAAATCAGTATGATAGGAGCCGACAAGTGGAATAGTTAGTTTTTTTGCAAGATAGACACCACAAAGTCCCATGTTAAATGGTGTAGCGACATGGATGATATCCGGGGAGAATTCTTCTAATTCTGATTTAATACGAGAAAGATTGGGAAAAGCCAGGCGACACTCAGGATATAAGAAAAAAGAGAGACTTTTAATGCGGCGAACGTTTGTAGAAACATATTCGTTTGAAAGAGAATCGGGTGCAAAGATTTTGTACGAGATGTTTTTATTATCCAAGTAGTGAATGAAATATTTAAGCGTCCGAGCAACTCCATTGATATCCGGGTCAAAGGTATCAGTGAAAATGGCGATCCTCATAACCTTTCCTTTCTGACCAATATTGAACTACCGTTTTGGGGATACTTTAGATACTTAAACGTCATTCTCATCTACTCCCTCCAAAATATAAGCTCCCCTTTATTGTATTAAATAAAGGAAACCAATCTTCTTAAGATTCTGTTAATAAAATGTAAAGATTTTGTATAGTAAAAAAACTCAGGCGGCAGGGCATGACAATGATATTGTAGAGGCAATGAGTGTGTAATTTGCTCTAAGTCTTAGGTTCTATTTCTCATTATAGTTTACCTTTATAACTTCCACATTCTTACTTTGTAGGAAACTCTAATAACTTAATTGTTTACCAATACCAAAAATATAGGGTGTTAATTAGGCATGTTGTACAATTCAATATGCGCAAAATATGTCGTAAATTAGAGTAGGGAATATCTTGTTCAAGTTAATGGTTTACCCTTTGGGTTTTGATTGACTGAAAACAATAACTTTATCTACAAACTAACAATTCGAATTTAATTTCATGAAGGACGTGCAGAGTACAAATGAAGAGACGCACTTCAGTGGTTAAAATCAGAAGGGCCACAGGAATTTTTCACAATTCCAAATGGAGAGCATGTGTTTGATAAGGATTTTGATAATCCAGTTATCCAAGGTGCATTTAAACAAGTGATTGAATTCCTTCAATATCATTTAACGGCATAAAGGCTTATCGACTTCTTTTCACAAAAAATAGACGGGTCCCGAGGTTTCATAGACAACGGGACCCATCTGATTTAAGAATTGATTGGAAGTTTTTTATTTAAGAGTCTAAATATCTTTAAAGCTAATTGGATTTGCAGCAATTCCTCCGAGTTTTTTAAATCGGTATTTAAGATTTCCTTGATCTTATCGATTCGATAAATAAGCGTATTTCTGTGTAAAAACATCGCTTTTGCTGTTTCACTAATATTAAGGTTATTAATAAAATAGTTCTCTAACGTAATGATATAACTAGTCCCATGCAAATGGTCATGCTCATAGATTTTCCCAAGGCTCTTCATGAAAAATTCTTCTAATTCTATGTCTTTGATATTACTGTCTAAAAAGTGATAGATGGAATGATCTTCATAGTGAGATACTCCCCCTCGGATATTAAATTTCTCCATGAGTCGAATAGATTCATTTGCTTCAGAAAAGCTTTTATGAAGTGAATGAATGGTTTCGTACTGACGGCCAATTCCAATTAAGAAGGTTGTGTTATTTATTTCCTTTTCAAATACATTGTAAATTGTATTTCCGTATCGTTTTACCTCATTTACCGATAGAGAAGGTTTATTGTCATTTTGACCAATCATAATAATTATACGATTGTTTCTATGAAAGCAAGTAACCACAGCATTTGAATAATTCGAAAGACTATAGACTAAGTCCACGCATTTTCTAGATTTGTTCTCTAACTGAACCTTTCTAGCTACCATATCATCATAACTGTCATGTTCCTCTGATTCTAAATTAATGACTATACAGTAGTAACTATAACTTGGATTTAATCCATGCATTTCACTATAGGTGTGGATTGTTTCGACGGATGTTATTTTTCCAGTCAGCAAATCATCAAAGAAATCCTGTTTGATTTTTAATTTTACCTCCTCGATGTCCTTTGCTTTTATACGTTCCAGTGCCATATTAGTTGACGCCTGCTCTAAAATAAGTAAGTCAAACTCCGTTAAATCTTGGACAGTCTGCCATACAACAATATATCCATAAATATTATTTGCAACTGCGACAGGAAGGATGCGGCATTTTATTTCCATTCCTTCTAAGTAATAAATGCGTTGAATACTCTTTTTCATTTCACTTATTTCTTTAGGGACGGAATTAATAAACTCTTTATTGAAAATAGGTCGATTTTTAACCAGAGTAAAGAAGTATGAAAGTGGTGCCTTATTATTTAGGTGTTCTGTAAAGTGAAGCAGCTTCCAATCCTGGTCAACGAAAATAATTGGATTATTAATAGATTCCGATAACATGGAAGAAATCCTTTCAATCCCGCCGCCTTCAAGTGTAATTCGAAAAAATAAATTATGCATGTCTAAGGTCTTTCTATTTAATAAATCATATCGGCCAGATGCTTTCTCATTAATAATAGAAATGACCTTTGATAGGGTATATTCAAAAGGTAACTCAATCAGTGGAAAACCCAATTCATTTGCATGATCAATCATTTTCTGTGGGAGTTTTTCAAAGTATCGTTTCATTTTGACAACTAGTCCTGCACAATTAATAGCTGAAAGTTCGTTAAGTATTCTAATTTGCAAATCCTCGTTACCTTTAAAAATATAACCCGTTGATAATAGGAGTTCATTAGGTGAAAGCCAGTCAAATGCCTCGGGATTTTCGATGATATTGACTATTGAGATTTCATTGTCAATTCCTTTTTCCCCAGCAACAATCTTTAAGCCATCAATCGCTTGTATTTCAAATAAATCCTTAACGGTCAGCAAGATTATCACTCCTTTGTCAAAAAATCTACACATTTAATTGTATAACATGCACAAATGATATCTATTTTTTTTGGTTTGCTTAAACGATGATGCTTTTATGCAATCTATCTAAAATAAACATGTAAGGTCATATTTTGTCAAACTGGCACAAGCCCTTCATATGGGTGATGAGTGTCATAACCGCAACGTTGCCGGAACAACGCTTTTAATCCAAGCGTTAACACCTTTTATTATTCAAACAGATTTTATACTTGAACAAAAACGAGAAGTTTTTGAGTTTGTTGCAAGCAGTGATTATTTCTCTGGTCCCACTTGGATGGCCCTTGCAAAATGTGCTCTTGACGCAGCACGTGGCATTGAAAATAGGACGATTGTGACAACAATGGCACGTAATGGTACTGAATTCGGTATCCGTGTAAGTGGAATTCCAGGAAATACATGGTTTACAGGCCCGGCGCAAAAAGTAATTGGTCCAATGTTTGCCGGGTATAAACCTGAAGATTCTGGATTGGATATTGGGGATAGCGCAATCACAGAAACATATGGAATTGGTGGATTTGCGATGGCTACAGCTCCTGCAATTGTTGCCCTTGTAGGCGGAAGAATAGATGATGCAATTGGCTACTCTAAAAAGATGAAAGAAATTACAACAGCAGAAAATCCAAACGTAACGATTCCATTGCTAAATTTCATGGGTATTCCGACTGGAATCGATGTTCGGAAGGTTGTTCAAACTGGAATCCTGCCAATCATTAATACGGCAATAGCCCATAAGGAAGCAGGAATTGGAATGATTGGAGCAGGAATCACTAATCCTCCAGTTGAAGCTTTTGAAAAGGCACTGCTTACTTTAAGTCAAAACATTCAATAATTAATTCTGGTCCTAATTTGTTTAGGACCAGAACTGATATCTTTAGTATTTTAATAACTTCCTGTTTGAAATACATCTAAAGGAGAGAATGAACTTGGAAAGTAATACCATAGACAGAGAACTTATTCATGCAAGTGAGCAGGGGGATTATGTTGCTGTAGAAAAGCTCTTACATGAAGGAGCCAGCATTGATTATAAGGATGCAGCAGGCCGGACAGCCTTAATGGCGGCTGTACAAAAAAACCAAATTGTCGTAGTGAAATTGTTACTAGAGGCTGGAAGCGACGTCAATACGAGAGATATTACCCAATTAACTCCATTTATAAGTTCTGGTGCGAACGGATTTCATGAAATTTTAAGTATGATGCTTAAGTTTGGTGCAGATCTAAACAGTGTTAATCGATTTGGAGGTACGGCATTGTTACCTTCTAGTGAAAAAGGCTATTTAAAGACTGTACAAGTCTGCTTAGATGCTGGGGTTCCGATAAATCATGTGAACAATTTAGGCTGGTCCGCCCTTCTAGAGTCTGTGATATTAGGTAATGGCGGCAGGCTTTATTCTGATATTATTCAAGAGCTCGTGGAAGCAGGAGCAGATGTGAATCTTCCAGATAGGGACGGAAAGTCAGCGCTGGAGCATGCTCAAGAAATGGGGCACCAAAAGATTGTAAACATCTTGAATAAAGAAGATTTAGAAAAAAATGAATCTATCAAAAAGGCAAAAAAACTTGCTAGAGTTGATAAGTATAAAGAGGCCATCTCAGAAATAGAAAAAGGTCTAGAAGATGATAATCAAAACCTTGATTTGATTTACTACAAAGGCTATTTCTTGCAAGAACTAAAGAGATACGAGGAAGCGCTAGAGGAGTACAACAAAGCATTATCACAAGACCCAATGGATCTAGACTTCTATTTCTATACAGCCAACTGTTTAAGAGCAATGAGGAAACCAGAGGAAGCTCTATCGGAATACGATAAAGCCTGTGAATTAAACCCTGTTGATACTTTTTATCGTTATCATAAATCAAATTACTTAAGAGAACTAGGCAGACACGAAGAAGCAGTTATTGAAATGGATAAATTGCTGGCACTAAAGCCAAATCGCTACGATTTTTCATTTCATAAGGCAAATAGCCTTAGGTCGCTTGGTAAACATCAAGAAGCAATTGAAGCAATAGAGAATGCGATTGCAAATGATCCAGCTAACCCGTTATATCATTTGCATAAGGAGCAATCTCTTGAATTGCTAAGGAAATAAGCAAATTAAACCAAGGGGAAATAGTGATTGTTGCAATTGGAGGAAACTCATTAGTCCGAGAAAATGGTCTTGACTCTGTCAATGACCAATATGAAGCAGTATGCGAAACCGCAGTTAATATTGCAGAAATGAAAGGAGTTAATTGAATTGAAAACCAAATTAAAGGGAAGGTACGTTATTGGTTACGATGGAGAAGACCACGTCTTAATTGAAAACGCGGAAGTTGTTTTTGAAAATGATAAGATAATCTTTGTCGGCAAAAATTACCTTGGCACAGTGAATAAGGTAATCGATATGGGGAACTCCGTCATTAGTCCGGGGTTTATCGATTTAAATGCATTAGGTGATATTGACCACGATATTTTACATTTAGAGGCAAGGACAAACAGACAGAATAACCTGCTTTGGTCTGAACAATATATAAAAAACGGACACCATGAAGTCATGACAGCTAAAGAAGAAAATTTTAAATCCCTTTATGCCTATTCACAACTGATTCTCCATGGGGTTACTACTGCGATGCCAATTACATCGGTACTTTATAAAGAATGGGCAGAAACGTATGAGGAGCTTGCTGCTGCAGCAAACCATGCTGGAAGTTTGGGATTAAGAATCTATCTTGGGCCAAGCTACCAATCTGGAATCAGGGTCGTAAAACCTGATGGTACTATCCATCTGTACTGGGATGATGAAGCAGGAAAAGCAGGATTAAAAGATGCTGTAAGGTTTGTAGAAGAATTTGACGGAGCTTTTGATGGATTAGTTAAGGGGATGCTGGCACCCGAACGAATTGAGTGTCAAACGTCAGAAAGTTTGACACAAACAAAATACTATAGTGATAAATTAGGAGTGCCAATTAAACTTCATGCAGCACAAGGAAACTATGAATATCATACCATTGTTGAAAAGCACGGTGTAACTCCTATTCGCTATTTATATGACCTTGGTTTTTTAGGGTCAAAAACAGGAATTCCGCATGCTCACTTTATTGCTGGATATAGTGAAGCACATTCAGGTAAAGGTGATGATATAGCACTTCTGAAAGAAACAAATACGACGGTCATTCATTGTCCTTTAATCATTGGCAGGCATGCTTCGGCATTAAAATCATTTGCTAAATATAAACGGGCAGGTATTAATTTAGCGCTAGGAACAGATGCCTTTCCTCCAGATATGTTTCAAAACATTCGAACAGGCAGCATGTTTTCCCGATTCATTGAAAAGGAAGTAGAGGGTTCAACATACGCCGATTTCTTCCGGGCGGCCACACTTGGGGCAGCTACATTCCTGGGGAGAAATGACCTCGGCCGTTTAGCTGTTGGAGCGAAAGCAGATATTATTGCAATTGACTTAAGTGGATATCATCTGGGAGTTCTCGACGATCCCATCCGAACTATGATTGTGAGCGGAACAGGAAGAGAACGTGAAACTATCCATTATTAATGGAAGGGTTGTAATGAAGGACCAAAAAATACCTAATTTTGATTTAGAAGAAATGAAAACCAAGGGACAACAATATTTTAACAAAATGAGAAAAGGATATTTAGAAAGAGATTATCAGCAATTGACAGAAAGAGAATTATTTCCTCCGTCCTTCAAAATAGTGGATTCTATCTGAAATTATCAAAAGTAGTAAAGATATTGAAAAATAAAGTAAAAATTTTCGAAATAAAATTGTCTGAATATTTTTTATAATTAGATAAACGGAAGGAAAGATTATAAAAATATTCAGGGGGTGGATTCCATGGTGAAAAAGTGGGGGTTAGGTAGATTTTTTCTGATAATGTTGATCGTGTTTGTCATTACAGGCTGCTCGACAAGTAAAGATGTCAGCACAAAAAGCAATGGTAAAAACACAGAATCTAAGGACGGGGGTACATTAGTGATTGCCCGATTGTCGGACGCTGAAAACTTAGATCAGCATTTTATGTCAACAATCAATGCAGCAAGTGTGACCCATCGCAAAATCTATGAGGGTTTAGTTGGTCGTGATAATAATGCTGAAATCCAACCATTGCTGGCGGAAAAGTGGGAGCAACTAGATGATACGACATGGGAGTTTAAATTACGAGAAGGTGTTAAATTTCACGATGGATCAGCTTTTAATGCTAATGCTGTAAAAGCTACATTTGATCGACTGTTAGATCCAAAGGTGGCATCACCCAGAGCTGTTGTTTTTAAAATGGTAAAAGAAGTAAAGATAATAGATGACTACACCGTTCAGTTTATTTTAACTGAGCCGTTTGCTCCATTACTCTCTATTTTGGCTAGTCATGAAGGCGGGATTATTAGTCCAAAAACTATCGAGAAATACGGGAAAAGCATTATTAAAGAACCAAATGGGACAGGTCCATTTGTTTTTAAATCATGGACACCTGGGCAAGAAATTGTATTAACAAAAAACAATAGTTATTGGGGAGATAAGGCGAAGGTCGATAAAGTCGTCTTTAAGGTTGTACCTGAGGAAACAACCAGAATCTCGATGCTAGAAACAGGTGAAGCTCAAATAGCTGAACCCCTTTCTGTACCAATGATGGATACAGTAAAGGCTTCACAAGCAATCGATGTTTACCGTAGTGAAGGATATGGAACAGAGTATATCGGCTTTAATGTTCAAAAGAAGCCATTTAATGATGAAAGGGTTCGAAAGGCCATCGCCCATGCGGTTGAAATGGATTCCATTATTAAAGGTGTCTATAATAATGTGGGGAAAAAGGCAAATTCCTTATTAGGCTCAAAGGTTTTCGGTTACCATCCTGATATGGAATCGTATAAATATAACTTAAATGAAGCAAAGAGATTACTAGCTGAAGCAGGTTATCCAAATGGTTTTGAGGTTACACTTAAAACGATGGATAGCAAAGAAAGAGTGAACATGGCAGAAGTACTGCAATCACAATTAAAAGGGATCGGTGTCAAAATAAAAATACAGGTGTTGGAGTACGGTACGTTTGTTGACCAAGTAAACAAGGGTGACTCTGAGATGTTTATCCTTAGCTGGAGAAATGCTACCGGTGATGCTGATTATAATCAGTATAACCTTTTCCATACAAGCTCACAGGGAGGAGCGGGAAATACCTTCTTTTACAGTAATAAAGAAGTCGATAGTTTAATAGAAGCTGCACGCAGTGAAAAAGACCAAGAAAAACGAAAAGAATTATATGCACAGTCACAAGAAATAGAAATGAAAGAGGCAGTTTATATCCCTGTTCGAGTTATTGAAAATTTAGCGGCAGTTGGAAAAGATGTAAAAGGTTTTTCTATTAGTCCATCAGGCTATTTAGAAATAAATGATGTGTCAATTAAATAAGACACAGCTTAAAAGAGGGATATCCATTTTGGGTAACCTCTTTATCGTGGTGATTAACAAATGAAAGGATGAATAGAAATGAATAGCAAGTATTGGTTAAAGAATGCACGTATTGAAACAGGGTACAATGAAGAAAATGGAAGAGTTTTAGGAACTATGACTGAGATGTGTCATATGTTAATAGAGGATGGGAAAATTTCAAAAATAATAAAACCTTCTGAGCCTTTTGAAGTTGTGTTACCTCTAATAGATGCAAAAGGAATGCTTTTGCTTCCTTCTTTCATTGAAAAGCATGTTCATCTTGATAAAACCTATATGGGTGATAATTGGCGGGCTTGTATCCAGGCTTCAGGCGTAATTGAACGCTGTGATATTGAAAAGAATATTCTAGCTTCTATCTCATCTAGCACACAAAAACGTGCTGAAGCCTTGCTTGAAGTATTACTATCATACGGATCCACTCATGTCAGAACGCATGTTGATATATATCCTGAGGTGAAATTGCAAAATTTAGAAGGAGTTCAGCACGCTCTAGAATCTTATTCCAATAAAATAAGCTCTGAAATTGTTGCGTTTGCCCAGCATGGCTTGCTCCGTCCAGGAACAGTACAGCTTGTAAGGGAAGCTTTGAGAAATGGGGCAGGGATTGTCGGAGCTGTCGATCCAGCAACGGTCGACAATAATATTGAAGCATCATTGGTACAGTTAATGGATTTAGCAGTTGAAGGTAATGCCGATATTGATTTGCATTTACATGATCCTGGTCACTTAGGTACTTTCACAATGAAACGTCTTGCCTATTTAACGAAGCAAGCAGGCTTGGAAGGGAGAGTAGCAATCAGTCATGCCTTTGGACTTGGAGATGTATCAAGAGAAGAAGCCGTAGAAATGGCAGAGTTATTAAGGGATGCAGGTATTTCGATTGTGACGAGCCTGCCAATTGGTAGAAACATTCCTCCAGTAAGCCTGCTATCAGAATATGGTGTTAATGTGGCCATAGGAAACGATAATATTTTTGATTCGTGGTGGCCGACTGGAAATGGAGACGTTCTTGAAAGGGTTGGCCGACTAATTGAACGGTGTCGTTGGACAGATGAAGTTTCTCTTTCTCAAGCATTAAAATATATTACTGGTGGTTTGACGCCTTTAGATAGAGAAGGCAGAAAGCAATGGCCTAAAGAAGGGGATGCAGCCAATATGATTTTAGTAGAAGCAAGTTGTTCTGCCGAAGTCGTTGCTAGACGTTCAAACCGTAAGGCAGTTTTTTATCAGGGTAACTTGGTTTCAGGTTCCATTAGCTAGATTTAATTTTAAAGGAGGATGAAAACATCATCCCCCTTTTGTTATATTTGCCAAATCCTTATCTGTTCTACTGGCGTGTAACAGGTTGTTCAAATAAATAAATAGTAAATATAGGGCGACTGAAACGATTATCCCAGTAAACCATGAAATATTATAAATCGGCTCAAGGATATCAATAAATCTACCAATCAAGCTAGTACACCCAGCGAATATAGTGGTAAGCAGTGCAGGCCAGTTTACTCCGTATGAGAAACGGCCCTTACAATTTGGAAAATATAATTCTTGTAAATTGATTTCTCTTTTCTTGATAATAAAATAATCCGCAAGCATCACACCAATTACAGGACTTAACATTCCACCAATCATATTTAAAAAAGTAAAAATGCTTGTAGGGCTCTCCATCAGCTTCCAGGGCATAATCAGTAATCCAATAATGGTGCCAATGAAGGCACCAGATTTAAAGTTTAATTTTTTCGGGGCTAGGGAGGCCAGTTGATACCCTGCAGGGATAATGTTACCTACAATGTTTACAGATAATGTCGTTAAACAAATGGTAAGTAGAGAAAGGATAATGGCAAATTTGCTATCAAATCGATTAATCACTTCAAGTACATTCCAGATTGGAACTCCGAAAGCAATTTCAGACCCAACGATGATGGTAATACTTGCAACTGCAAACAATAAATAGGTAATTAGAAGTCCAACAATTTGTCCGCATGACTGGCCTTTATTGGTGCGAGAATACCTTGTAACATCAGAAACGCTTAGTATTTGTGCCACCCATGTTGCTAATATCGCTGAAATACAGCTTAGGATAATCAAAATACTATTTCCTTCTACACCTTTCTCGCTAAAGTTTAAGATTGGGATGATTCCACCTGCTAAATTAATTGCCCAAATGGACATTCCGCCAAAAACGACAAATACCATTGGAGAGAGTAGCTTAGTTAACTTTCCTAAGGCATCAACCCCTGCAAAAATAAAAAAGACATTAATCACCCAAAAGAGGAGAAGGGATATAAGATTGGCTAAATTTAATCCTAAAAAACTCCAATCTGCTCCTAATGTTGGATAGGGCTCCCAAAATTCTGCAATTAAAATAGTTACGGCAAGGCTTCCAGCATATGTTTGCAGACCGAACCACATAATGGCTGCGATTATCCCCCTTAATACCCCTGGAATAATTGCTCCTTTGCGACCAAAACTGGTCCGGAGCAGGATTGAGAAAGGGATTCCATATTTCCCCCCTGCATGGCCATTCAATGCCATCATTCCAGCGAGTATTATCGATGAAGTCATAATGATAAAAAATACCTGCCATATCGATAAACCTAACGCAAAGAAACCCCCAATGGTAACATAGGATGGAACATTATGAACCGAACCCATCCAAATGGAGAAGTAATGGCTAAACTTCCATGTTCTAGCTTCTGGTTTTGTTGGTAATAAATCTGTGTTATCCGACAATGAATCATGGATGACTTGCTTTTCTCCCAATGTTGCTTACCTCCAATCTTCCTTAAAGCTTTATCCTAGTGGATACTGTTTGGAAAATAAAAACCAATAAACAAATCAAACCAGAAATTATGAAGCTGATCCAAATGATCGTTAAGTTATCATTCAGGGGAATAAATATATAGCCCCCCAAGGCACCAATCAATGAGGAAAAGGGGATGATTGCAGGAATCGATTTGTTACTTAGAATAATAAATAACATCGGTACAATGATGGCAGCGTAAATATTCCCAGAGAAAAACAATAATTGTAGCGGAGTAGGTTTAAAAATACTCACGATTATTAGTAAAAATATACAAATACTTCCTGAAAAAATATAAGTGAATTTCCATCTTTCGTGGTCAGATAAAGGACGAAATAATTCAATAATATTTTTTACAACCAAGGTAGTCGTCGCATGTAGCTCTGCACTAATTGCTGACGAAATCGCACTAAAGCAAAATAATACAAATAAAACAATTAGCATGGTTGATTGTATTTTATCAACAAGTTCAAACAGCAACGAATAAATATCTTTATAGCTTCTGCCAAACATAATAATCATAAGCAGGGAGGTTAGAGCTAGTGGGATTGTGGCCCATATTACTCCTGCTAGAGTAAAGGTCATTTGAATTTTTTCCTTTTTGATGATAAATAATCTCTGCCATGTTGCTCGATCAATTAAGACCTGTCCAAAGCCAATCAAAATCGCTGTGAAAATAAACCAAATCGAATCTGTATTTTTATAGAATAAAATATAAGGATGAAAAAGTTTAATCCCTTCATAAACAGGATGGACACCTTCCTGAATATAAAAATAGACAGGAATGACTAAAACAGAGCCGAAGATCAATGAGACATTAACACCTGATAACTGGTGCAGCCGCTGCATTCCACCAACACCGCCTACAAAAAAACAAAAGCCTAAAAACAATAGCATTCCTATAAAAATAGGCATAGGGAACAGGATATGAATGAGGATTCCCGCTCCCATTGCTTGGATAAATAAGGAGTGCAGGCTGGTAATGAGAAGAATTGTAATGACATACCAGTAGCCGCTTGGTGATAATTTTTTTCTCAGTACATCTCCAATCGTTTGCTCATCGGGAAATTTTTCTCTAATGACTTTGGCTAAAAATCCAAACAATATGAGTGCTAAAGCCCCCATTAAAGAATAGCCAATTCCCCCAGTTAATCCGTATTTAATTAGTGTTTCTGGAGAAGAGAGGATCGTATTGCCTGTTATCCACCTCGATAAAAGACTAACAACCCCAAAGCTTACTCCCAATTTAATCGCACCGCTTATATATAATTGATAAGAACTTCTATTCAACGGTATGTCTCCTTTAAGCGATAGTCACTCGGTGATTGTCCAGTCAATTTCCGAAAGATTTGGCTAAAGTAATGCTGGCTATTAAATCCACATCTTTCTGAAATCGTGCTAATGCTTAAATCAGGATTATTAATTAACATTTTTTGAGCTTCCTTTAAACGATAATCATTTAAATATTCAGAGAAGCCCATCCCTACTTCTTCGTGAAACTTTCTGCTTAAATAGGCAGGGTTAATGTGAATCTTTGAAGCTAAATAATTTAATGTTAATTTTTCACTATATTCCTGATGTATAATTTGTAAGGCGTTTACGATTTGTTCCGTATATCGTCCCAATCGCTCATACCTGCTTAATACGTTCAAAAGCTCTTCTTCAATGACAGGCTTCGTAATATAATCAACAACCCCAATTCTTATCGAGATTTGAGCATATTCAAAATTCTGAAAAGCTGTAACCATGATAATATCCATTGAATAATTTCGTGTGAGTTCCATCGCTAATTCCAAACCTGATTTACCTGGGAGCTGGATATCAAGAAATGCAAGAAAGATTTCATGTTGTTTGATGATTTGAATGGCTTGTGAAGCATCTAGAGCCTTAAAAAACTTCCAGTTTGGAAACTTTTTTTGAATTAAATATTCGAGGAGTTCTAATTCAAGTGGTTCATCATCTACTAAAAGAATATTCATTTGGATGCACTCCCTATCCTAGTACAAATGGGAAAACAGCTAAAACACTGGTACCGTCTTCTGAAGGTATTAAGTTTACTGAAGTCTGATCTCCTGGAAAGAGAAGATCAAGCCTTTTTGCAATATTATCTAAACCAAGTCCATCTTTATGAGATTGGACCACCTGTCCTTCTAAGGCATTGTTCCAGACAGTTACATAAACTTCCTTCTCGTTCTTTTCAATGATTATTTTTAAAAAAGCCTCACCAATATGTCTGTCAAATGAATGTTTAAAGGCGTTCTCGACAAGGGTTTGAATTAAAAAAGGGATGATAACAGCCTGTCCCACCGTTGAATCCATTGATATTTCGTAATGAAGTCTGTCACGGAACCTTATTTTTTGTATTTCCAAATAATAATTGATATAGGATAATTCCTCATTAATGGTTATTAAAGGTGTATTCGTCTTATATTTAAATTTTAGCAATTTTGAAAAGGTCTCAATCGAGTGAATCAATTCTGTTTTCCTCTCCAACCTTGCAAGGCTTAAAATGGAATTTAATGTATTAAAGAGGAAATGTGGTTGGATTTCCTGATTTAATTGATTATATAGGGCTGTTTGCAGTTCTTTCTCGAGAGCAATTTCCCTTGTTTGCTTTTCTAAAAGATCAATTCGTTTTTCAAATATAAATAAAAACAGCAAAGTAAATGCACCAAGTAAAGGGGCTAAGACACATAACATAATGTAGATGGAGAAAGCTTCAATATTAAGCATTAAACGAGATTCTCCTTTAGATGTAGAAAAAGGGAGCCTAGAAATACTCCCAATTTTAATATTATAAAGTTTTTTATTTCTAATATAACATTATTGTGAAAGTTGTTCTGCAAAATGGCAGCTGACAAAGTGATTCTCAGCTAATTCTCTTAAGGCAGGTTCTTCTAATTTACACTTCTCCGTTACAAACGGACAGCGCGTATGGAAACGGCATCCGCTTGGAGGATCGATGGGGGAAGGGACATCTCCTTTTAAGGTGACTCGTTCCCTTTTGTGGACCGGATTAGGTACAGGAATTGATGATAACAATGCCTTTGTATATGGATGAAGAGGTGAATCGAATAGATCTTTTTTGTTAGCAATCTCAACGACCTTTCCTAAATACATAACCATTACTCGGTCGGAAATATGCCTAACTACACTTAAATCATGTGAGATAAATAAAAAGGTAAGCTGAAACTGATTTTGAAGCTTTTTTAATAGATTTAGGATTTGAGCTTGGATGGAAACATCCAAAGCAGATACTGCTTCATCACAAATAATTAATTTAGGATCGACGGCAAGTGCACGGGCAATCCCAATTCGCTGACGCTGCCCCCCGCTAAATTCATGGGGATAGCGCTCAAGTGCTTCTTGGGGTAGACCGACATACCCCAATAATTCTATCATTCTTTCCATCCTTTTCGATTTTTCAACGACATTTTGAATGGCCATTGCTTCATTTAAAATATGTTTTACCGTTTGACGGGGGTTAAGTGAGGCAAAAGGATCTTGGAAAATTACTTGCAAGTCTCCTCTTAGCTTTCGCATCTCTTTATTATTGAGCTTTAAAATGTCTTTATCATCATAATATACAGTTCCATCTGTTGGTTCATCGAGACGTAGAATCGCGCGTCCTGTAGTCGATTTACCACAGCCAGATTCCCCAACTATGCTTAATGTCTCTCCTTCGTATAGGTGAAAAGAAATGTCATCAACTGCCTTTACATATGCCTTAGGTTTAAAAATGGAATCTGATTTAACAGGGAAATATTGTTTCAAATGGTCCACTTTTAATAATACTTTTTTCTCTATAGCAGTCACCATTATTTAACAGCCCCCTCTTTTTCCACATGTCTCGTCCATTCGTCAGTGTACATCCAACAACGTACTTTAACACCATCATTTTGTTCAATTAGATCAGGCTTCTGCAAGTGACACAAAGGTTTCTGATGGGGGCACCTTGAAGCAAAACGGCAGCCTGTCGGCAAATTATACGGACTTGGTACACTCCCTTCGATCGTTTGCAATTCTTCTTGGTCCTCATGGATCTTCGGTAAAGAATTTAACAACCCTTGTGTATAGGGGTGCTTTGGATTTGTAAAAATCTTTTCAGTTGGCGCATGTTCAATAATATTGCCGGCATACATAACGGCAACTTTATCACATGTTTCAGAAACAACTCCTAAATCATGTGTAATCATAATAACGCCCATACCTATCTTTTTTTGTAAATCTTTAATTAGCTCTAATATTTGTGCTTGAATGGTTACATCTAAGGCTGTTGTTGGTTCATCGGCAATTAACACTTCTGGAGTACAGGCAAGTGCCATCGCAATCATTACACGCTGGCGCATACCGCCACTTAATTGGAATGGTTCTTGTTTTGCCCTTTTTTCAGGAGAAGGTATTCCCACAAGCTTAAGCATTTCAACGGCCTTAATCCACGCTTCCTTTTTTCTCATACCTTGATGCAATCTTAATGCTTCAGCAATTTGTTCTCCGACAGTAAGTACAGGATTTAATGATGTCATCGGTTCTTGGAAAATCATCGAGATTTCGTTTCCACGGATTTTCCTCATTTCATCCTCTGAGAGTGTGACTAAATCTTTCCCTTTATAAAGAACCTGTCCGCCGGCAATTTTCCCTGGAGGGGAGGGGATTAGTCGTAGTATGGAGAGAGATGTCATACTTTTTCCACAGCCTGATTCTCCGACAATACCTAAAGTCTCTCCCTTTCGAAGGGTAAAATCAATACCGTCAACGGCCTTACTTACACCATGTTTTGTAAAGAAATGTGTTTTTAATCCTTTTACTTCTAAAATTGGATTGTTTTTCTCACTCACCATTATTCACCACCTGTTAATTTAGTTCAATTCGTTTATTAAAGAACCGATAGAATACGTCCACAAATAAGTTCACGATAACAAAGATTAACGAGGCAGCTAAAACTCCCCCTTGAACCACTGGTAAATCCCGCATTCGGATAGCATCAACAATCATTCTGCCAAGTCCGTTAATCGCAAAGATGGATTCAACTAATACAGTTCCGCCAAGCAGAGCACCAAACTGTAACCCAACAACCGTTATTACTGGAATTAAGGCATTCCGTAATGCGTGCTTATAAATAATGACATGTTCGCGCAGTCCTTTTGCTCGTGCTGTACGGATATAATCTTGCCTGATGACTTCAAGCATACTGGAACGAGTCATCCGGGCAACAATTGCTGCACCTCCTGCTCCTAATGTTAGAGCAGGAAGGATGACGTGAAGGATACTATCCCATCCTGCAACCGGAAGAATTTGCAGTTTTACGGAGAAGAAATACATCATCATTAAACCAAACCAAAAGCTCGGTAAGGAAATTCCAAGTAGGGCAACTAGCATAACACTTGTATCTGTAAGTGAATAAGGTTTAACCGCTGAAATAATTCCCGCTGCCATACCTAAAACGATTGTGATAATGATACTAAAAAATGCTAACTCCATTGTGATCGGTAGTCTAACCATTATTTCATCAAGTACTGGCTGGCTATTCTTAAGTGAATTACCAAAGTCTCCTTGAAATACATTCAAAAGGTAGTCAAAATATTGAACCAGTAATGGCCGGTTTAACCCCAATTGCTCGCGAATGGCATTAACTGTTTCTTTTGATGCTCCTTCACCTGCAAGCAAAACAGCAGGATCGCCGGGAACTAGTTGCATGATAAAAAATACGACAAAAGTTACCCCAATTACTACTGGGATCATTTGGATTAAACGGCGTAAAATAAACATCAACATCGTCTGCTAACCTCCTTAAATTTTACTTTTTCATTCTTGGATCAAAAGCATCGCGTAATCCATCACCAAAGATATTAAAACCTAAAACGAGGATAGAAATCGCTAAACCTGGGAAAATCGCAATGTATGGCGCAGAGAATAAGAAATCCCTTCCATTACTTAGCATCGTTCCCCATTCCGGAGAAGGAGGCTGTGCGCCAAGACCAAGAAACGATAAGCCTGCAGCTGATAAAATCGCCGTCGCAAGACGTAATGTCCCTTGGACAATAATTGGAGAAAGAATATTTGGTAAAATATGTTTGAAAATAATTATAAAATCATTTGCGCCAAGCGACCGTATGGCGTCGATATACTCGAGACGTTTCACTTCTAATGTAGAACCACGGACAATTCGTGCAAATAACGGAACGGAAAATGCTCCAACCGCAATCGTAACATTAATAAGACCAGGTCCTAGAGCACTTATGATGGCTAATGCTAGTAAGATTCCAGGAAAGGCGAGCATGACATCCATCAATCGCATAATGAACGAATCAACCCATTTTCCATAATAGCCAGCAACTAGTCCAAAAATGATTCCGAAGAATGAGCCAAAGGCTACAGCAGCAAAACCGACTCCCATCGAAAGTCTTGAGCCATACAGAATACGACTTAATATATCTCTCCCTTTATCATCGGTTCCCATCCAGTGATCACTCGATGGAGGCAGTAATTTATCTCCTAATATAATTTCATATGGATTGTAGGGGGCTAAGAGCGGTGCAAATAATCCGATAAAAATGTAAAAGAGGATAATAATTGCACCGACCATCGCTGCTTTATTAACCATTAAAATAGAAAGGAAGTCTTTTAATTTAGATCGTTTCGGTAGATTAATTGTTTGTGTGATTACAATTGGTTTTTCAGTGTTTACTTCAACTGACATGTAAAACCCTCCTTATTTTAATTTTTTTGAAAGATAAGATGTAATTGATCGTTGCGGTAGACCCCCTTCTAAACTTTCAGACTTTTTATTGGGTTAAGTACAAATTATCAAAATTAGGTGAAAAGTAAATATTTTTTAAATAATATGTCAATATAGTTAAAATTTAAGTAAATATTCTGTAAATATTATTGTCGATTGTCTTTTATAATGCAGATATGTACTAGCGGAGGGATGGTGGATACACGAATGAAGGGTCAGAATTTACAAAATAACAAAATAAGGGAGCATAAAAAAATGGAGAAAAAAGGACGCAGTATGAATAGGGGACTACTATTTGTTCTAATCGGCTTAATGATGATTTTTGCTCAAGCTTGTTCTACAAAATCAACTTCTTCAACTGATACGGCAGGCAAAAAAGAAGCAACCAAACAAGGTGGTACATTGACAGTTGTAAGGCTTTCTGATGCTACAAAACTTGATCCGCATTTTATTACAGATATTCCTTCTGCGAATATCATTTATCAAAAAGTTTATCAGACACTAGTTGCACCGGACAAAGACTTCAAAATTCAACCGCTGTTAGCGAAAGAATGGAAAGTCGTAAATGACACAACATGGGAATTTAAATTACAAGAAGGTGTTAAATTCCATGACGGAGCACAATTCAATGCTGAAGCTGTTAAAAAGACATTTGATCGTTTGTTAGATCCGAAAACGGAATCACCGCAACGCGAGAAATTCTCCATGATTAAGGAAGTAAAAGTTGTTGATGATTATACCGTTCAATTATTACTTGAATATTCTTATGCTCCACTGCTATCTATTTTGGCCAGCCAAGAAGGTAGTATTATTAGTCCGAAAGCGATTACAGAAAATCCAGATGCATTATCACAGCATCCAGTTGGAACAGGTCCATTTGTATTTGAATCATGGAAGACCGGACAAGAAATTTCATTAAAGAGAAATGAAAACTACTGGGGAAAGAAAGCTAATATTGATCGAGTAGTATTCAAAGTCGTTCCCGAAGATGCGACACGCCTGGCTATGATTGAAACTGGTGAAGCGAATATTAATGACCAAGTACCTGTAACCGAGATTGAGCGCATTGAAGCTTCCGACAAAATGGGACTCTATCGTACAGAAGGACTAGCTGTTGAATATCTTGGATTTAACGTAAAGAAAAAACCGTTTGATGATGTAAGGGTTCGAAAGGCAATCAGCCACGCCATTGAAAGAGAAGCAATTATTAAAGGCGTTTATAATAACGTTGGAACCCTTGCCAATGTAGCAATGAGCCCTAAGGTGCTTGGATACAGTGATAAGGTTAAAGCTTACGACTATGATTTGAACGAAGCAAAGAAATTGTTAAAAGAAGCTGGCTATGAAAAGGGATTGGATGTCACTTTATTAACAAGTGACAGAAAAGAACGTATTAACATGGCTGAAGTGATGCAATCGCAATTAAAAGGAATTGGAATTAATGTAAAGATCCAAGTAATGGAATATGGCGCTTATATCGACATGATCGACAAAGGTGAGCACGAGATGGCTATTGGCGGTTGGGGTAATGCAACTGGGGACGGTGATTACAACCAGTATAACTTATTCCATTCAGCATCACAGGGAGCTGCAGGGAACACGTTCTACTATAGTAATCCAGATGTAGACAAAATGATTGAATCCGCACGAAAAGAAACAGATGAGCAAAAACGATTAAAGCTATATGAAAAGGTAATGCAGAAAGAGATTGACGATGCGGTTTATGTTCCTATCCGAAATTATGAACATTTGGCTGCCTATAGTAAAAATGTAAGTGGATTTTGGTTAAATGCTGCTAACTATCTAATGATTGATGATGTGGTAATTAAATAGAGGCTTTATGAAGAAATGAATAGTGTCCAAGGTGGAAAAGTACTTTCGTAAAAAAAAGTACTTTTACTAGTTCTATAACAGGAGGGAACAGGAATGACCACTTTTTGGTTAACGAATGTCTGCTTAGAAAAAGGGTTCATTTATGAAAATGATCGAATTGTCGCAACCGAGACGGAAATTTGCCACTTAAAAATTGAAGGCGGTAAAATTACTGAAATTACAAATGAAATTCCTGATACAAAGGTTAAACAGCACGATGCGCATGGTCAGCTACTACTGCCATCCTTAAGAGATATGCATATTCATATCGACAAAACCTATTATGGTGGACCATGGAAAGCGTGTACGCCCCTTACAAATGGCATTTTCACCAGATTAGAAGAAGAAAAAGAATTGCTGCCAAAGCTCCTGCCGACAGCCCAAGAGCGTGCGGAGAAAATGATTGAATTATATATTAAAAACGGCCATACCCATATTCGCACCCATTGTAATGTGGACCCGGTGATTGGACTAAAAAATCTTGAGGCAACCGTCAATGCCTTGAAAAAATATGAGGATGTTCTTACCTATGAGATTGTTGCCTTTCCGCAGCACGGTTTATTAAAAAGTGACTCAGTTCAGCTCATTCGTGATGCGATGAAGAATGGCGCGACATTAGTTGGAGGTGTCGACCCTGCGACTGTGGATCGGAATATTGAAAAATCTTTAAACACTATTTTTGATATTGCTGTTGAAAACAATAAGGGCGTAGATATTCATTTACATGATCCGAATACATTAGGGGTATTTACATTTGAACGCATGGCTTATTATACGAGGGAATCTGGACTCAAAGGTAGAGCCACGATTAGCCATGGGATTGCATTAGGTGACATGGATGGTAAGGAACTTAAAGAAATCACCGCTATTCTAAAAGAACAAGAGATGGATGTTACCACTACTGTACCTATAAATCGAGCGACAATTCCGATACCAACTCTTGATAAATTAGGGATTCGTGTAGCTGTTGGACACGACAGTATTACAGACCACTGGTCCCCTTTTGGAACCGGAAACACGATTCAAAAGCTTGGGATTCTCGCTGAAAGATTTCGTTTGAGTGATGAATATTCATTATCAACTGCCTTAAAATATGGTACTGGCGGTGTAACACCACTGAATGAAGAAGGTGAGCGTGTCTGGCCTAAAGTTGGCGATGATGCAACGATGATGCTAGTAAAGGCAACTTGTTCAGCAGAAGCAGTCGCAAGAAGAGCGAAGGTAGAAGCATTGTTTTTCAAAGGGAAAAAGGTTGAAAGTAAACTGGAAGACACAGACCTGGTGCGTGTTTAAACTTATAAAGGAGGAGAAAGAATGACTACCTCATATTGGTTGACAAATGTTCGGTTAGAGACAGGCTATGTACAGGATGAAAAAGGAGTTTATGAAACAAAGACAGAGCTTTTCCATTTGAAAATTCAGGGTGGGAAAATAGTTGAAAAGCAAAAGGAGAGTTTCAACATTCCATCTGGTGAGAATACTGTGGATGGAAAAGGTTTTTTGGCGTTACCTACCTTTAAAGAAATGCACAACCATTTGGATAAAACCTATCTTTCACTTGATTGGAAGGCTCCTATACCTGCAAAAAATTTGAAGGACCGATTACGTATGGAGGCAATGGAACTTGAGGAATTGGCGCCAACAACAAAACAGCGTGCTAGTGCCATGATTGACTTATTGCTTTCACATGGATCCACACACATCCGCACCCATGTAAATATTGACCCTTATATTGGTTTGAAAAATTTAGAAGGCGTAAAAGCAGCATTGGAGGATAACAAGGATAAGGTAACCTACGAGATTGTTGCCTTCCCACAGCATGGATTATTAACTGAAAATGTTATTCCACTAATGAAAGAGGCAATGAGAACTGGTGCACAATTAGTTGGTGGGTTAGACCCGGCTGGAATTGACCGCAATATCGAAAAATCACTCTATGAAGTGATGAATCTAGCAACAGAATTTGATGCAGATGTCGATATCCATTTACATGACAAAGGACATGTTGGTTTTTATACGGTAGATAAATTGATAGAAATGGTCGAAGCAGCGAAATGGCACAATCGAGTGGCTGTAAGTCATGCATTCAGTCTAGGAGAGGTGCCGGTTCCACAGCAAGAAGAAATTGCCAATAAAATGAGCAAGTTAGGAATGTCGGTTATGTCTACGATTCCAATTACAAATACTCTGCCTCCAATTGATTTATTAGATAGAATGGGAGTAAGCGTGTATTTAGGGTGTGATGGTTTCTATGACTCTTGGGGACCATATGGAACAGGGGATGTATTAGAAAAGGCAACCCGATATAGTGAACTGTACCGAAAAAGTGACGAACGTGCATTAGCTCAGACACTAAAGTATGCTACTGGGGGACCTACCCCATTAACGAAAGACGGTGAAGTAACCTGGCCACTGGTAGGCGATGAAGCAAATTTTGTTCTTGTAAATGCATCGTGTTCTGCTGAAGCAGTTGCTAGAACACCAGAGCGCGAAGCAGTTATTTTTAAAGGAAAAGTTGTATTTGGACAACTGTAAACATTGTTTTTAAGAACTTAATAGTTTAGGAAGAGAAGTCTTTCACATTTTGATGATCCGTAACTCAAAAAACATCTATAAAATTAACAGTGCAATTCGCAAATGAATTAGCACTGTTTTTTATTTAACATAAATAATATTTCTCCGGCTTTACTCTTCAACAAACCCGTGAAAAGTTGACGACTTTTTCTATACAAATAAACATTTTGGGAATAATAAACCAAAGGAGTTGATAACTTGTATTTTTTGTTTAATGTACTTGGAGTATTAGTAATGCTCGTACTTATTTATTTTTGCTCGCCTAATAAAAGAAACGTTAAGTGGAAATCCATTTTGACGTTATTGGTTGTTGAATTAGCGATCACCTGGTTTATGTTATCGACAAAAATCGGGTCATGGATCATTAATAAAATAGCATCGTTTTTTAACTGGTTAATTGCTTGTGCGAACGAAGGGACTTCATTTGTATTCCCATCCGTGATGGCGAACGAGCATGTGGATTTCTTTTTTAGTGCGTTAATGCCAATTATTTTCATTATTACATTCTTTGATATTTTAACGTACTTCGGAATCTTAACATGGATTATTGATAAAGTGGGCTGGCTCATTTCAAAAGTATCAGGACTGCCAAAGCTAGAGAGTTTCTTTTCAATCCAGATGATGTTTCTTGGAAATACAGAAGCCCTGGCTGTTATTCGTCAACAGCTGACCGTATTAAAGGAACATCGCCTGCTAACGTTTGGAATCATGAGTATGAGCAGCATCAGCGGTTCGATTATTGGGGCTTACTTAACAATGGTTCCGGCGACATATGTATTTGTGGCGATTCCGTTGAACTGCTTGAACGCGCTTTTGATTGCAAACATGCTGAACCCTGTTGAGGTGAGTAAAGAGGAAGATATCGTATATGTTCCTTCGAAGGAGGAGCGAAAAGATTTCTTTTCCACTATCTCAAACAGTATGCTTGTTGGTGTCAAAATGGTCATTGTCATCATGGCAATGGTTATTGGGTATGTTGCCTTAACCGCTGGTATAAATGGGATTTTAGGATTCGTTGTGAAAGGGTTGACCATCCAAAAAATCTTCTCAGTTATCTTTAGCCCATTCGCGTTCTTGCTTGGTTTAGCTGGGGATGATGCGATGTATGTGGCGCAACTAATGGGAATAAAGCTAGCGACCAATGAGTTTGTTGCGATGTTGGACCTCAAAGGTAAAATAAGTGGACTTACTCCACATACAGTGGCTGTTGCCGTCACGTTCTTAACTTCCTTTGCAAACTTTAGTACAGTCGGGATGATTTATGGAACGTTTAATTCGATCCTTAGTGAGGAAAAATCAAGTATCATCGGAAAAAATGTCTGGAAGCTGTTGGTCAGTGGAGTGGGAGTATCTTTATTGAGTGCGATGATAGTTGGATTATTTGTTTGGTAAAAGAGATTCCTAAATAATGCTAGGTACCGATTGGAAGAAATTGGTGAAAGACACTGTTGTAATGTACCGATAACCAAAATGGCCTCAGTCCTAATTTTTTTCTAGGGGACTGGGGCCATTTCTATTACCTTATAAAAGGATTTTCGTCTGGATAAAAAAATTATTCCTCTTCTGTATAAGCTTCTGTGGTCGTATCCATACACTCCCAACACTCACTTCTATTCCGTTCAAACTTGGACAATTCACTCCCACAAGATATGCAAACATCCATAAGAATTGATTCCCCTTTCAAGTGAAGATTTTTAATAATTTTAAAGCTATATATTTATTTATATTCCGACATAGCTTGTTAGAGAACCTTCTACTGTATAGCAAAAATAAAATCATCGTTTCAACCACTTTTAACACATACGTGTATTTGCTAGTGCTAATGGATAGTTTTCCTTAAACGACATACAAACCTCCCACCTTTTTTAGAGAACAAGTCTAATCAGGTTTTTATATTTATTCATATTAATATAGTAGTAAAATTATAGGAGGTGTAAATGATTGAAACGTAGAAAAAAGAGTCTGCTGCCTCTTTGTCTTTTTCCGGGTTATCGATGGTGTGGGCCAGGATGCAGCGGGCCGGGTAGTCCAATTAATGATGTAGATAGCTGCTGCTACCAGCATGATCGCTGTCTGAGCCGAGGGAATTCCCCATGTTATTGTGATAAGCAATTTATGAAATGCCTTGAGTCAAAAATTAATCCTCAAACTCAAAAAGGTAGAAATGCACGCTTAATGTACGGGTTCATGAAACTGAAAACAACCTTCACTTGTCCAAAATAGAGATGTGTGGTTAAACCGTGATTTGCTTAACCGACATCCATTTGCTTCCAAAAAATAAACTTAAATCTAAAGATAGCTCGATATCAATTTGTCCTACCACTCTGAATTAGTTAAACTATAGATTAAGAATCATTTATAGTTACTTAAAAAATGGGTGGGAGACAGCATTATATGAATAAAAGAGTAGTGATTACAGGTATTGGAGCAGTCACTCCTTTGGGGAATGATGCTCATTCAACATGGGAACAGATTAAAAGGGGTATATCAGGTGTTGGTCCAGCCACCATATTTGATGTGGAAAAAGTGGATATCAAAATCGCAGCAGAAGTAAAAGGCTTTGCACCAGAAGAATTTATGGATAAAAAAGAAGCGAGAAGAATGGGGCGTTATAGCCAATTCGCAGTTGCTGCAAGTCAAATGGCTGTCAATGATGCAGGAATCCGAATCGGCGAAAATATTCAACCTGAGCGAGTGGGCGTTTGGATTGGATCAGGAATTGGCGGGCTAGCTGAGTTCGAGGAACAACATCGGAAATTTATTGAAAAAGGTCAAAGAAGAGTCAACCCGTTTATTATTCCCATGTTTATCCCTGATATGGCGGCTGGACAAGTTTCTATTGCACTTGGAGCAAAGGGAATCAATAATTGTTCGGTAACAGCATGTGCGTCAGGCGCTAACTCAATCGGTGATGCATTCCGCGTGATTCAAAAGGGGAGTGTAGATATGATAATTGCTGGTGGAACAGAAGCAACGATTACAGAGATGACCGTTGCCGGATTTTCTAATATGACAGCCCTTTCAAAAAATCCAGATCCAAACACAGCCAGCCGGCCTTTTGATAAGAATCGTGATGGATTTGTCATCGGGGAAGGCGCAGGAATTGTGGTCCTAGAAGAATTAGAGCATGCTTTAGCCCGTGGTGCGAATATATATGGGGAATTGATAGGATATGGAGCTACGGGTGATGCCCATCATATTACTACACCTGCACCAGACGGAGATGGACCAGGGAGAGCAATGAAATTAGCATTAGAGGATGCTGGGATTTCCCCTGAACAAGTCGACTATATCAATGCTCATGGGACCTCGACTTATTATAATGATTTGTATGAAACGTTAGCCATTAAAGAGGTTTTCAAGGAACATGCCTATACTTTATCTGTAAGTTCCACAAAATCGATGACAGGCCACATGTTAGGAGCGACAGGGGCAATTGAAGCCATTTTTTCTGTTTTAGCGATCAAGGAAGGAATCATCCCTCCAACCATCAACTATGAAACACCTGATGAACAACTTGATTTAGATTATGTCCCCAACGTAGCAAAGAAGAAGGATGTTCAAGTGGTTTTATCAAACTCATTAGGATTTGGCGGGCATAATGCCACATTGATTTTTAAAAAGTTTACCGAATAACTAAAACGAAGGTGTCTAAATATTATTTAGATACCTTTTTTGTATGTTGTTTTTCCGCTATTAAAATAAAAAACAAGTCGATAAAAGGACTTTTATCGGTAATAAATCACACTTTGACAGGTTTCCCGATAATTCCTTACTAACCAAACGTTTGATTAGATTCTATATAAACCCTTTTATCAACAGGACTTTTTCCCGGGAAATGGAGAAAAGATTGTCGAAATCGGCACAGACATAAAATGCGGATAAAACTAAAAAGGTTATGTTAAACCAAAGACCTTGTTTAACATAACCTTTTAATGAAATTACTGTACTTCAGCTTTTTTGATTTGTTTGCTTCGTAACTGTCCGCACGCCGCATCAATATCTGTTCCGTGTTCTTGGCGGATTTTACAATTAATCCCGCCCTTTTTCAACGTATCATAAAATGCCAGGACTGATTCCTGTTCACTTCTTTGATATTGACTATGTTCATCGACCGGATTATATGGAATTAAGTTTACATAGACTTGCTGTCCCAGAGGGCGAAGAAGTTCGGCCAGTTGCTCGGCTTCTTGCTTATGATCATTTACATCGCGCAACAGAATATATTCAATGGTAATCCGACGGTTTGTCTTTTCTACGTAATACTCCATCGCCTGCATTAATCTTTCAATCGGAATCGCACGGTTTATTTTCATAATACGCGTACGAAGCTCATTATTTGGCGCATGCAAGGAAACAGCAAGATTTACCTGCAGCCCCATATCCGTGAACTCAATAAGCTTGTCCGCGAGACCGCTGGTTGACACGGTGATCCGTCTAGCCGCAATCGCAAGCCCTTTATCATCTTTAATCACCCTGATAAAGTCTATTAGGTTTATAAAATTATCAAATGGTTCACCAATCCCCATCACGACTACGTGACTGACCGTTTCACCTTGTCCTTTGTTGTCCAAATGCAATTGAACGTTCATAATTTGCTCGACAATTTCCCCACTGGTTAAATCACGGCTCTTCGCTAATAAACCACTCGCACAAAAACTGCAGCCAATGTTACAGCCTACTTGTGTTGTCACACAAACAGAAAGGCCATATTTCTGGCGCATTAAAACCGTTTCAATCAAGTTGCCATCCTGAAGTTTAAACAAGAATTTAATCGTTCCATCAGCTGATTCTTGTTTAATATGCTCCTGTAAGGTTTGGATTTCGAAGTTGTCTGCCAGTAATTGAAGACACGCTTGATTTACTTCTGTCATTTCAGAGAAAGCTGTTACACGCTTTCGATAAAGATATTCCCATACTTTTTGTGCTCTCGACTTCTTCTCACCGTGCTCGGTAAGCCAAGTAGCCAATTGATCTATAGTTAATCCGTATATGGACTGTTTATTCATACATTCCCCTCTTTTCGTAACGATAAAACTTAATAAAGATTACGTTATATTATTAATGAATAGGCAAAGATGGAGCCTTATCAATTACATACTATCACTTCTCGTATAAATAACCCTTTTTTAGCAATCGCTCGATCAATAATCGAAAAACCAGCTTTTAAAAGAATTTCATCGACAGGTTCAACGGTAACGACGACCACTTTGTCAGCAAACCTACGTGCACTTTGGAGCATTTCCAGCTGCTCGTCAGGGGTTATCACCGAACACAAATTATAAGGCAAATCAATGATGGCTACATCATAATGATTGGTGATATCGCGAATATCAGCTAAGTGTATTTCTCCGTTAAGACCAAAGTGTATCATATTTTCTCGTGCTCCAGGAAGAATCAACTGATTGCGGTCACTTCCGACAATATCAATTCCCATCGATCTAGCTTCAACTAGGACGGTTCCAATTCCACAACAAGGATCGATGGCCTTAATTCCGTTTGGATTGGGGATGGCGATATTTACCACTGCTCTAGCCACACGTGTGTTGAGCGCTGTGGAATAACCGTTTGGCTTCTTTTGATGCCGAAACCAAACCGACTCACTTTTTACATACTCACCGAAGACCCAACTTCCGTCTATATTCATGACGCCAAACAATCGATCAGGATGACGAAGATCTGCTTGACCATTGATGTGTAAGCCAAGCTCTCGTTCAATGGCACGTCGGTTTTCGAATCCTTCTTGTTCACTGTTTGCCTGACCACTATTTTTTACATAGGTGACTTTAAACGTTGCTCCGCTTAGTTGTAAAGTTTCTACCTGTATAAAAAGATCCTCAAGGCTTTCCACCTCATATAGCACCGTGATTCTTTCTTTAATAAACGGGCTTCGACTTGGATCGATTTTTACGAAACTTTCCAAGACATTAGATTGAGACACCTCACCGAATAATGAGCGCATTTCCAAAGCACACAAAGAGCGTTCATCCTCAGCATAGGCGTAAGTATATATATAGGTCGTACCTTTTTGGAGAGTTATATCCAAATCTTTATCATACTTTAATTTATTTATTTCATCTTCACCTCAAGTTTATCTAAAAAACATAATCTATTATACCAAGAAAAGACGCATTTTTAAAAATTTCCTTTAATTGGGTGTCGAAATGAGTGTCAGGCACCAATTCGCTAGATTATAATGATTATGAGGCAATTTATGGAGGTTAATGATGGGCTATATTGAAGATTTACGAAAAATAGTCGGGAACCGGCCACTTATTTTAGTAGGTGCAATGGTGTGCGTAATTGATGATCAGGGGAAAATTCTTTTACAAAAAAGACCTGAAGGCATGTGGGGACTTCCAGGCGGGCTATTAGAATTAGGGGAGTCTGTCGAGGAGGCCGGAAGAAGAGAAGTGTTTGAAGAAACCGGCGTTGAAATTGGCCAACTTCAGTTAGTAGAGATATTTTCAGGTAAGCAGTATTTTCGAAAGTTGCCAAATGGCGATGAATTCTATCCAGTCACGATTGCCTATGTATCAAAAGATATAAAAAAGAAAACAATCAAAATTGATGGGAAAGAGTCAATTGATGCTGGATTTTTTCCGTTACACGAGTTACCGGAACAAACCAGTCCGTTAGTCAGGAAGATGATTCAACAATATCCTAATATGCTCAAATAGACCTTTCATAAGAAGGTCTATTTGTAGGTATGGTTTAATCATAGTATTCGTCTCCATGGACATCATATAGACAGAATAATTACATTTTCTCATTCGCAGCAAAAGCTGGTAATTTTTTTAGATTTGATATCCACTCGTTGTAGTGGCCTTCACATAGCCCTCTAAGAAAGTGGTAATTTGAACAATTTTTAACTCCACATAATTTTATTACTTTTGGCATATGTGGGTAGCCTAATTTATTGTAAATGTAGTTATGATGTTCACAGTATCCATTTGCAAAATAAGGTTTGGAACAGTCTACAGCCAGACAATGGTCAATTGAGCAAGCTTCTACCCTAATAGTGTCTATTTTTCCGGACCTTCTCATTCTTACATAATGCTTATTACATAACTGTCGTGCTTTTATTTGTTCACCGCATCCCTCTACCGTACATATACCCTTTGTTGAATACCGCTTATTTTCAAGGATTTCCATCTTACTCACCTCCCGTACATGCTGTCGAATTTTTATAGACATTTTTTCCTATCAAATGGCTGCTTATATTTTTGTCGAAATTTCTTTAATTTTTATATTATTGAAATAATAATACAATTTCTTAGGTTTGTATATATACTTTATAATATTCAAAGTATTAAGATTTGTAAGCGATTTTTTAGACAAACATAAGGTGCCGGAGTATATAGCTGTGGTTTCCAAAGTCCAAGTTTTTTTGCGGTTATTTTTGCATTGTTTTATAATAAAAGGAACTTAATAAGCTTTCTAAACTACAAAGACTTGTTTTAATATTGTTTGCAACTGGAGGATTAAATAGCATGACAACAGAAGGGACATTTAATGGTGTCGATGGAACAGAACTATTTTTTCAAGTGATCGAACCATTAACGGCTCCAAAAGCGGCAGTTATTTTAGTTCACGGACATGGCGACCATAGCGGCGGGCTCCAGAATCTAAGTGGAAGCTTGGTTGAAAAAGAATATATTGTTTATGCCTTTGATTTGCGCGGTCATGGAAAGAGCACTGGTAAAAGGGGATTTATCCGGTCTTGGGATGAATTTAGAGGGGATTTACACGAGTTTCGAAAGCTCGTTTCTCTAGATCAGCCCGAATTACCATTGTATATTGTCGGACATAGCATTGGCGGCCTGATTACCCTCGACTATTGCTTAGACCATAGCGCAGGTATCTCAGGCATTATTGCGATTTCTCCTGCCATCTCTTACGAAGTGACACCGATAGAGCAGTTAGGCATTAGCTTAATGGGGAAGCTTAAAGCAGACTATAGTATCAATAAATCTCGAAATTTTCGATTGCTGAGGAAAAATTCAGCCGTGCGTGCTAAATATTATTCCGACCGTTTACGTCACAATATCGTTACACCAGGTTTGGGACATAGCTTAATCCAAGCGACTTCACGCGTCGTAAATAAAGCAACGTCGATTAGTCTTCCGTTTTTATTGCAATACGGACTTGACGATAGAATTACACCACCAGCAAAGCTGAGCCAATTTTTTCAACAAGTTGCTTCAAAGGATAAACAGCTATATGAGTACTCTTTAGTCAAGCATCGCCCCTTTGATGGAGTGGGAAGAGAGAAGTTTTTAGGAGATTTGGTTGGCTGGTTAGACAAACAGATGGATAAAAAACAAAAGGTGCTATATAAAGAGATCATTTAAAGTCCATTTCCCGCTATTTTATGTGGAGGTGGACTTTATTTGAGTTTTTTATTTGGCGGAAGGAAAAAACTCCTGCCGCTTTGATCCAATACATTAATACTGTAATCTCCTTTCAATATCCGTTCGTACCCCCAAGCGCAATGCAGTAGTTATCGGAATAATCTAGAAATAGTCTTTCATTTGGACATAAGAAAAATTTTCCGAATTTTATTAACGGAATAATTTAACAATTATATGATTTAATTGTTAACCTTTTAATTATTTTGGTTTACAATAGAGGGACATAGGTTGGAACTATGGATAGTTAGTATTTATCGGGTAGATACGGTAAATGAAATAAAATGGAGGGATAAAGATGAGTAAATGGATGGAACTTGCAGATCTTGTGTTAGATGGGGAGGAAATAACAAATCAGGAGGCCCTTTCAATTATAGATTGTCCTGATGATGACGTACTTTTACTAATGCATGCTGCTTTTCAAATTAGAAAGCGCTATTATGGGAAAAAAGTAAAGCTTAATATGATCATGAATGCAAAATCTGGACTCTGTCCCGAAAATTGTGGCTATTGCTCGCAATCTTCGATTTCGACAGCACCGATTAATTCTTACAGAATGGTAGATAAGGATACTATAATTGAAGGTGCAAAACGTGCACATGATTTAAATATAGGGACGTATTGTATTGTTGCTAGTGGTAGAGGGCCATCTAATAAAGATGTAGATCACGTGGTGGACGCAGTTAAAGAAATAAAGACAACATATGGATTGAAAGTTTGTGCCTGTCTAGGGCTGTTAAAACCTGAACAAGCAAAACGATTAAAAGAAGCCGGGGTAGATCGTTACAATCATAATATCAATACATCTGCGAGCAATCATGAAAACATCACAACTTCACATACATACGATGATCGAATCACTACGGTGGAAACGGTAAAGGAATACGGAATGTCCCCATGTTCGGGTGTTATTGTAGGGATGAAGGAGACAAAGCAGGATGTAGTCGATATGGCTAACAGCTTAAAAGCTCTTGATGCGGATTCAATTCCCATTAATTTCTTACATGCGATTGATGGTACTCCATTAGAAGGAGTAAAAGAATTGAACCCACTTTATTGTTTAAAGGTTTTGGCGTTATTTCGTTTTATCAATCCAACAAAGGAAATTCGAATATCAGGTGGACGAGAAGTCAACCTCCGTTCACTCCAAGCATTGGGTTTATATGCAGCCAATTCCATCTTTGTCGGTGATTACTTAACCACTGCTGGACAAGATGAAACGGAAGATCACAAAATGTTACTTGATTTAGGATTTGAAGTAGAATCCGTAGAAGAAATGAAAGCTAGCCTTAGCTAGAGGGTTTATTACCAAATCAAAGCAAGAGACACCCTGACAATTAGGTGTCTCTTTTTTAAAACATAAATCCTTTATAACCATCCGCCAATTTCTAATATCGTCAGACCAATCTCAACAACAATTAGAGTTACTATGATCCATTCCACGAATAGTCCCCGGATCGAATGGCTAATTGTCGAAAAACCATCCATGATGTTATATAAAATGTCCGTTTTGCTTTTCAAAATTTTATAGCGATCATTTAACTCAAAAAACTCGACCATCTTGTCGTAAAATTCGCTGGCCGTGCTGCTCGTCCATGTAATATCAGGCTTATCCAAAATCATGATATAAGCAAGCGTATTATACTCGTGACGCACGATTTTCGCGGTTGTCCGTGCCAATTCCTTGTTGCCGATTCGCAGTCTGCCTTTCTCCAGCCTATCGATCATGGTTTCGAGTTTGTCATGGATTTTCCCAAGTTGTTCCTCTGTTTTCTCAAGCGCCACCGATTTTGCAATGACAGTAGAAATCAATTCAGGGTAAAAATCCTCAAATTCTGGTACAACCACATATTCATCGGTTAATTCAAGGTTCTCCGTTTCAGTAATATGAAGGCAGTAGTCGTCTGTATATCTGTCGGCCTGTTCGATTTCAAAGTCTGGTTCAAAGGAATGGATGTAGTGAAGTAGGACTGTTATCTCATCCACGTGTGAGTGATTAATGAAGACAATGCTGCCAAAAGAAAAGACTAATACCATTTGCGAATCATCTACATTTTGGTGGAGGATCGATTCTAGAATATCGCCTCTTAGGATTAGTGGCTGTTCCCAGGTGAATTTTTTGGGAATACCGCAATGGATGGCGATTTTGTTCAAATCAATTTCATGGGTAATGGCAAATGCTTTAAAGGTAATCTCTTTCACTTTTATCACCTTTCCAGTGATTTGTCCTTTTCTTGATTTTATTCTTGTCCTATAAAAAACATGCTTGAACAGTTCTAGAGTTATAAAAAACGGATTTAAAAAGTGAACAACTTAATTAGCAGTTTCAAATTTAGTGAAAATTTTCTAGATATAATGAAATAATATTCCATCTTAGGTTCGGCCAAAGCGCATATTAACCCCTATAATTGGAAAAATATACATAGTTAAATAAAGGGGGCCTGATGATGGTTCGGTTCCGCAAACGAATTAAGTTAAACGAATTGAAAAAGATGACCTCACTGCCTTCTGAAGATGAAAAAATCGAACCGTTCAGTTCGGATCTTTCAAAAAACGAGCAAATTTTAAAAGAAATGTTTCAAAAATGCTCTGATTTTGTTATTCGCCCTATTCATATAACTGGAAAACCTAAAATACTTCTAATTTATTTAGATGGGTTAACTGACACAATAACACTGGAAAATATTCTGTTAAAGCCTATATTGTCTGATGGTTTTCCCAACGAATTAGGTGAAATGCGTACAATTGTACAAATAATGGAGGAGCAACTTTTTTCTGCCACTCCAGTTAAAACTGTTTCACATATTAACGACCTGGTCAACGGAATCTTGAAGGCGAATGTCGGAATGTTAATAGATGGAGAGTCAGAGGCTTTACTTGCCAGTTTAACAGGATTTGAAAAGCGCAATGTTGAAGAACCAACGACAGAAATTGCTATTAGAGGTCCGAGAGAAGGGTTTACCGAATCAATACGGACAAATACCACCCTTCTACGCAGGAGAATCCGCAGCACAAGACTGAAATTCGAGCCCCTCTCGATTGGCGAGCTTTCTCAAACTGATGTTGTAATTGCTTATATTGAGGGAATTGCTCGTGAATCCCTCTTGGAAGAGGTCCGCAAAAGGCTATACCGCATTAAAATTGACGCAATACTAGAATCAGAATATATCGAGGAATTTATTGAGGACATGCCTTATTCCCCGTTCCCGCAAATCCAAAATACCGAAAGGCCCGACATTGTCATTGCCAACCTGCTGGAAGGAAAGGTGGCGATAATCGTCGATAACACTCCCTTTGCCCTCCTTGTGCCAATGACATTTTGGGATGGAATGCAGGCGGTTGAAGATTACTATGAACGGCCTATCTATACCAGCTTCATTCGACTTGTTCGTTATGTTTTGTTTAATATAGCTCTCTTTTTACCATCTATCTATGTCGCCCTTACAACCTATCATCCAAAACTTATTCCGACTAAACTTCTTATTAGTATTGCGGCTGCCCGGGAAGGTGTCCCGTTTCCAACAATCATCGAAGCGTTGCTCATGGAATTTGTGTTTGAAGGTCTAAGGGAGGCAGGAATCCGACTGCCGAAAGCGGTCGGTTCAGCCGTCAGTATCGTCGGAGCACTTGTCGTCGGCCAGGCTGCTGTACAAGCTGGCATCGTTTCTGCTCCGACGGTCATTGTGGTGGCCACAACTGGAATTGCATCGTTTTCGATTCCACGTTACAATCTTGGAACTGCACTCCGGCTCATAAGATTCACCATGCTAATATTAGCTGGGATGTTTGGTTTTTACGGTATTACCCTAGGTTTTATTACACTGACGATCCATCTTGTCAATCTGCGTTCTTTTGGTGTTCCGTATTTTACTCCGGTGGCCCCGCAGATTCCCTCTGATTTAAAGGATGTAATAGTCAGGTCACCCAGATGGGCTTTACAGACTGGTCCAATTTTTACATTTGGCAGGGATAAACAGCGGGTCCCCCCCGGCCAGAAGCCAGATCCCCAAAAAGGAGGAAGAGACGATTGAAGAAGATCATTCTTCGTTTAGGATTATGTTTTTCCTTCCTTTTTATCTCTGGTTGCTGGGATCGCAAGGAATTAAATGAACAGGCCATTTGGCTTGCTTCAGGTTGGGATGTTGCCGAAAATGATGATGTAGAAGTCAGCGGACAAATTGTCATTCCCTCCAACATTCAAACCCAAGGCGGTGGAGGAGGAACAATGCAAAAGGGCTTTTTTACAATATCCGCGAGAGGAAAAAATCTAAGCGACGCCTTGCAAAACATACAGACAAAACTTCCAAGAGAGGCGTTTTCTGGACAGAGGCGCGTTATTATATTCGGAGAACAATTTGCCAGAAGAGGACTGAAAAGAGACCTGGATAACACACAACGGCGAGCCGATGTTAGTTTGCGGACGGATGTCTTTGTGATCAAAGGGTCGACGGCGAAGAAAGCCCTTTCTGTAGCCAATCCATTAGAAAATCCACCGGCTATTGCCACATTAAGTGAACATGAACTAAGTGGAGGCAGAGGGAACACGGCTTATTTAAGTCTCCTCATGGCCGCTACCAGTGACGGTTTACGCCCTTCTATTCCTGTTCTTGAATTTAGCAGTTCTCAAGAAGGAGTAAAAAAAGGGAAAGCAGATTCAGCTAATCCCCCGCTACTTCGGGTGGCTGGTGTTGCTATATTTGATAAAAACCTTAAAATGCAAGGAATTTTGAATATGGAAGAAAACAGACATATGCTTTGGGTGATGGGGATCCTAAAAAATTTTACAATTGGTTTTAAAAAAAAGGATATCAATGCCAGCCTCACCTTAAACAAACTCAGCAGTAAAATCGAACCACATATAAGTAAAAATCAGCAGATTACATTCACTGTCACCTTAAAAGGTGAAGGATCCCTGAAGGAAAATAATTCAGGTTTGGACGTTCAGTACCCAAATAATCTTAAACGGCTAGAAAAGAAATTTGAAAAAATTTCTCAAAAACAAGTTCAACAAACGGTTACAAAAGTCCAAAAGAAATACGGCCTTGATATCTTTGGATTGGGTGAAGTGATCCACCGAAAGAAACCAAACCAGTGGAAATCCCTGAAGTATGATTGGGACAAGAAAATTTCAGAAGCGGGCATTATAGTCAAGACAGATATAAAGATCAAGGAGCTCGGAATGGATGGACCCTCATTATTGTTCAAAGAAAGTGAGATAAAAAAATGAAACTTTCAGGGCTACAAATTTTTTGGTTGATGTTCACTTTCGAAACGGGAAATATGATCCTGCTTACTCTATCCCCAACCTTTCAAGAGGCGAAACAGGATACTTGGATTTCCTATGGCCTTGCCGGCATTTTGGGGATGCTGATTGTTTATGTTTCATCAAAGGCAGCCCTGCTGTATCCCGGCAAAACACTTATTGAATACAGTAAACTTATTTTTGGGAAGTGGCTCGGAATGTTCATTGTGATTGTCTATCTTATTCAATGGTATTCCGTAATTGGCGATATTTTAAGAGAATTTGCGGAATTCACGATTACCATCCTTCTTCCCACCACACCATTGTGGGTATTGGTTTTAACAATGTTGTTGTTACTGATTTATATAACTTACAGCGGTGGAATTGAAGGAATTGGACGATGCAGCGAAGTGTTTGGTCCCATCATCTTCTTATCTGTGTTTATTTTGTTGATTTTATCCGTGTCAATTTTCAATTACAAGAATTTTCTCCCTGTTTTTTCAGATACCGGCTTAGTGCCGATCCTTAAAGGGACTCTCCCTCCTCTTTCCTTTTTGGGGGAGTCTGTCATGATGTTGATGCTGCTCTCATTTATGGATCACCCCAACAAGGGTCCAAAAAGAGCGGTTTTGGGAATTGCCGCAGCCTCCTGTTTAGTTAGTACCGTCGCTATTTGGGTTTTGCTGATTTTGGGCCCCGAAATCGCATCGAAGCTGCGACACCCTGCTTTTGATGCAGTGAGCTATGTTACCGTCATGAATTTTATTCAAAACTTAGAAATCCTTGCGGTTCTAGTCTGGATTCTTAGTATCTTTATCAAGTTATCGCTTTACTTCTTTTTAGCCAATTATGGCACAGCACAATTGTTCCATATAAAAAACTGGCGGAAATTGATCTGGGTTACTTCGGCATTCTTTTTCGTTTTAGCCGTTATTTTTCCAAACCCTACGTATACCTTCATCTATGATAAAACCTATTGGCTCTATTTTGCCCTGCCTGTCAATATGGTGGGAATCCCACTTTTACTATGGTTTGTTGGAAGCTTACGCAAAAAAATTCAGGTAAATCATTAACACACAAGGGAAAGTCATTGCTGGTTTTTTGCTTATGAATCTTACAAGGAGATACACAGGGGGATAATAAATAGATGTCTCTTACAATTTAGAAACTGTCAATTATTTAGAGGAATCTAGTAAGGGAAGTTTGGCTCTCCTGTTATAAGTCCTTCGTTTCACAGATATAAAGTCAGTAATCGTCGGTATATCTGTATTCTAGTTCCAATGGGAATCATATATATTTTATAATAGATAGAAAAAATGGGGAGGCAACAGCATATGAAACGATTAGCAGTCTTTTGCGGTTCGAGTTTTGGTGCTTCTGAGGCTTATAGAGAAGGAGCCATTCTATTAGGAAAAGAGTTAGCAAAACGAAATATTACCTTAGTATACGGCGGTTCGAGTAACGGCTTGATGGGTGCAGTTGCAGATACTGTATTAAAAGAAGGCGGTCATGCGATTGGTGTGATCCCTAAAGTATTGGAGGAACGTGAAATATCTCATAAAGGCTTAACGGAGTTAATTACCGTTGAAACCATGCACGAGAGAAAGGCAAAAATGGCTGATTTGTCTGATGGATATGTGGTCTTGCCTGGTGGAACCGGTACACTTGAAGAGTTTTTTGAAATGTTCACGTGGGGTCAGATTGGTTTGCACCAAAAGCCTTGTGGTCTTCTAAATATTAATCATTATTATGACCCATTGATCAGCTTGTTTGACCATATGATCGAACAAAGATTCCTCCAAGAGAAATTCCGTTCGATGGCAATTATCGCAGAACAACCAGATGTATTATTAGATAAATTTTTAGACTATATACCTCCGACGATAAAAACCTACTGAGAAAAGGCGAACAGTGACAGGTACTGTTCGCCTTGTATTGGTTTAGAAATCGTTAAAATCTCTCATTGTTGTAGTACTTAATGCGTCCCAGAAACATCTAAGGTAGTGTTGGAGACGGACTTTTTCTTAAATGTGGAAGTGTTGATTTTTTCTTGTAATTTTTCATAATAGAGGTCCGGGTCGATAGGTAATTCTACTATTTCGTTTAGCCAAGAAGATAGGTAAATGGCATTTGAAATTTCCAACGCCTTTATGCCTTCTGTACCCGGTGCCAATAATGATGACCCTGTAACAATCGAATCAATCCAATTTTGAACAATCATGGAGTGATTTGCATTTTCAGACTTTACAGGAATTACGACTTTCTGCCATTCAGGCTTACCGAAACCGCCTGTATACGAAGCATTAAATTCACGTTCAGATTGTGTTAATCGGTAAAAAGTAAGTTCTTCATTTTCAACAATGATTTTCCCTCGATCCCCAACAACCTCAAAGCGATCCGATCCCGGAGCTTCTCCTGTTGAAGCGATAAACACACCTGTCGCTCCATTTTCATATTCCAAAAATGCGGTTACATCATCTTCCACTTCAATATCATGATACTTTCCTATACTGCACATGGCACGAATGCTCTTTGGCAGAAATCCTGTTGTCCACTGGCAAATATCTAAATGGTGTAGTGCCTGGTTTAATAGAACACCGCCTCCTTCACCCTGCCATGTGGCTCTCCATTTACTTGAATCGTAATAGCTTTGTGAACGGTAAATATCCGTAACAATCCAGTTGATCCGTTTTATTGCGCCAAGTTCACCTGATTGAATAAGGTCTCGTAATTTTTGAAAAAGCGGGTTGGCCCTTTGGTTATACATGATGCCAAATACTTTTCCACTAGACTTCGCTGCCTCATTCATTTCCAGTACATCTTTTGTATAGACGCCTGCCGGTTTTTCAATGAGGACATGTATTCCTTTCGCAAAGGCCTTTTTGGCGAGTTCCGGATGACTGTAATGTGGTGTGGCAATAAGGACGGCATCAATTCCCGACTCATTAAAAAAGGTCTCTACGTCCCGGAAAATTTGCACATTACCTTGCGTATTATTTTTCACCCATTCGGTTCGACTTGCATTACTACTGCAAATCGCCGTTAAAGTTGCTCCTTTGATTTGTCCTTGATCCAGCATATGAACATGTGAACTACCCATATTTCCTATTCCAATCACGCCAACTTTAACTAAGCCCATCTCTATCCCTCATCTACTATTAGATTCTTTTTTTAATATGAAAATCCGAGGATTTATTTGAAAATGTTCTTTATATAGTATTGATGATAAAATAATTAACCGCATCGTGGTACAGTTGTATCGTTATTATAACTTTAGTATAATGAATGGTAGAAACAGATGTCAATGAATATCTTTATCCATTTATTTGCTGTATTATCAAAAAGCCATTGAATCGAAAAAGTAATCTTTCGATCAGGAAATAGAGGAAAAACTATACAAAGACGGATCGATGAAAATATATGAGGAAACGGAAACAACCGCAGAGGAATTAGTTGAACAAGGGGTGACACAAACATTGTCGTTTGGGCCTGCTTTAGTACAAAACTCTACGGAGATTACTGATATCGGACATGTAAGCATTGATACCAATTTTGGAAACCGCTCAATGATGAATTTAAAGAAAAACTGATCCAAGAAACCAAAAAATAACAGTGGGTAATGGCTTACAAGATGGTATTTGGATGGGGCCATGTGCAAGTAAAGCCCAGTTTAACACTGTACAAAAATACATTGGAATTGGCAGAGAAGAAGGGGCAACCCTAATCTTGGGCGGTGAAGTTTTACAAGGAGAAGAATATAAGAACGGATTTTTTATTACTCCAGCTATCTTTGAAAATGTAACACCACAAATGGCTATTGCCCAGGAGGAAATCTTTGGCCCAGTCATCGCGTTAATCAAAGCTGATTCATTAGAAGAAGCGATTGAATTTGCAAATGATACAAAATATGGCCTAAGTGCCTCTATCTTTACATCCAACATCAATTCATTATTGAGCTTCGTCGATGATATTGAAGCAGGTCTCGTAAGAATCAATACAGAAAGTGCTGGTGTAGAACTCCAAGCTCCATTCGGTGGAATGAAAGCATCAAGTACAGGTTCCCGCGAACAGGGAGAAGCAGCCAAAGAATTCTTTACCGCCATTAAGACGGTGTTTGTAAAAGGGAATGCTTAAGGGATCTGTGTGCTCAGGAATGTGAAGCTCGGTTCGCTTTTTAGAAGGGTTCACGACTAGGTTTGTATGTTAAAGAAAATCAGTATACCTGACATGTTATGTTATAAAATTAGATGATCATAATGAACAATAAGAAACCTCGATCTAATCGAGGTTTTTTAGATTTATATACCATAATGAGTTCGTTTAATAATCGAAGAACGTATTTTTCCTTTGCTGCGAATAATAGAATGTTTGATTGCTATTCAGGTAGATAGGAGCAGCAATAATCAACAATAGAATGAACCTTTAATAAAAAGCTTTCATTTGCAGGCACATAAAATACACCTTGATTTTGAATTAGCTCCCAATCCTGACCCTTTAATTTATATTCCAGTTTTCCCGCTTGAATTTCCATCTCTTCTTTTTGAGATGTAGAGAATTCATATTCGCCTGGAAGCATAACACCTAAAGTTATTTGGGTTCCGTCCTGAAATTGGATCGTCCTGCTTGTAACCTTTCCGTCAAAATATATATTTGCCTTTTTGGTGATTGTTGCATTTGTAAAGTGTGACATTGAATTCATCCTCTCGTTTTACTGCTATCATTTAAACAAAGTTTCTAAAAAAATTAAGCGTTATTTCTAAACTCCATCATACGAAATAAATCTTGGTAATCAGGCCAACTCAATTTTCGTTTCAAATATTCACGAAAGGAATAGCAGCTTTTTTCGTGAGGTTTATTATAAAGATAAGAAATAAACATTTGTAAACGAACTTGTATCATAAAATAATAGCGATTATTTGTTTCTAACACAGGAATTTCAATGACTTTTATCTTCTGTCCAAAAACATTTTTGAACTCTAGGCTCTTACATAACAAAATATCATCTTCTTTTTACGAGTTTCTTTCGATTATAACCTATTATCCACTTAATATCTAAATATTAAGTGTTCAAAAATAATTCAGACTCTTTAATAAAAACCAGACTCATCTTTCAGAATCTGGTTTTTTCAATAGATATTCAGGAAGGAGAAGCTACAACTTCGTAATTGCTTCTCTTCATAGATAGTAGTCTTTTAAGCTAGTCGCATCTTAAAATCTTGATAGCCAAATTCACGCACGACACGACAATCTCCATCTTTATCTTGAATAGCGATGGCTGGTAATGGCATGCCGTTAAAAGTGGTGTTTTTGACCATCGTATAAATCGCCATATCACCGAAAACTAAGCGGTCGCCGCTCTTTAATGGCTGATCAAAAGAATAATCTCCGATGACATCGCCTGTCAGGCAGGTTTGCCCGCCAAGTCGATACGTAAATGGCTTTTCTCCAGCTTCCCCTGATCCAAAAAGAGGGGGACGATAAGGCATTTCCAATACATCAGGCATATGGCAGGTGGCAGACGTGTCAAGAATCGCAATCTCCAATCCGTTTTGATGGAGATCAAGAACAGACGTTATCAAGTAACCTGCATTTAAAGCAATCGCTTCTCCCGGCTCAAGATAGACTTCTAAACCATAGTTATCTTGCATTCTCTTAATACAAGCTTCTAGGCGCGGGATATCATAATCTTCTCTTGTAATATGATGACCGCCGCCAAAGTTGATCCATTCCATTTGCGGGAGCCATTCACCAAACTTTTCTTCCACTGCATGAAGAGTGGTTTCTAAGTCATCAGAGTTTTGCTGACAAAGAGTGTGAAAATGCAGCCCTGAAACGCCATCAAGCAAATCGGGACGAAAATGCTTTTTTGTAACACCAAACCTAGAACCTGGTGAACATGGGTCATAGATGGCATGTCCAATTTGTGTAGAGCATTCAGGATTGATGCGCAATCCTACTTTACAACCAGCTTGAAGGGCTTTATCTTTAAATTTTTCCAACTGTGAGAAGGAATTAAAGATAATATGGTCGGAAATGGAGACAATTTCATCGATTTCATCTTCACGATAGGCAGGGGCAAAGACATGATTCTCTTTGCCCATTTCTTCGTAACCTAGACGAGCCTCGTACAAGCCGCTTGCTGTTGTACCGCTTAAATACTTTCCAATGAGAGGATACATGGTTGTCATAGAAAATGCTTTTTGCGCCAAAACAATCTTTGCTCCTGTCCGTTCCATGACTCCGTTCAGGATTTTTAGATTTTTTTCGACAAGACTTTCATCGACTACATAACAGGGTGTTGGTAATTCCTCAAACCGCATCTTATCGAACAAGCTCCGGCTCTTTTACCTTAATAGGCTCAGAATCTACTAGTTCTGGATATAAGTCTTCTTGCCATGGAAGTCCCCACTTGTTCAATGCATCCATAAATGGATCTGGATCAAATTCTTCAATATTGAATACGCCTGGTTTATTCCATTTACCAGTCATCAGCATCATCGCACCGATCATTGCAGGAACACCTGTTGTATAAGAAATTGCTTGAGAACCGACTTCTTTATAGCATTCTTGGTGGTCACAAACATTGTAAACGTAATAAGATTTCTCTTTTCCGTCCTTTTTACCTCTAAAGATACAGCCGATGTTTGTTTTTCCAACTGTACGAGGTCCAAGTGAAGCTGGATCTGGTAGCATAGCCTTCAAGAATTGAAGTGGAATGATTTGTTTTCCTTCGTATTCAATGGGCTCAATGGAAGTCATGCCTACATTCTCAAGACATTTTAGGTGAGTAATGTAGCTTTGGCCAAATGTCATGAAGAAACGGATCCGCTTAATGCCTGGGATGTTTACAGCAAGAGATTCAAGTTCTTCATGATAAAGCAAGTACATATCTTTCTCGCCAACTTCAGGGAAGTTATAGACGCGTTTGATTTCCATTGGCTCAGTTTCGATCCACTCACCGTTTTCCCAATATCTTCCGTTAGCAGAAACCTCGCGGATATTGATTTCAGGATTGAAATTAGTCGCGAAAGGATAGCCATGATCCCCGCCATTACAGTCAAGGATGTCGATGTACTCGATTTCATCAAAGTGATGTTTAAGCGCATGGGCAGAGAATACGCCTGTTACACCAGGGTCAAAGCCGCTTCCTAAAAGAGCCGTAATACCAGCCTTTTCAAAACGTTCGCGATAGTCCCATTGCCATTTGTATTCAAATTTCGCCGTATCTTCTGGCTCATAGTTTGCTGTATCCATATAGTTTGTTTTTGTAGCCAGACAAGCATCCATGATCGTTAAATCCTGATACGGTAATGCTAAGTTCATCACGATATCTGGTTTTACTTCTTCAATTAAAGCAATCAACTCATCAACATTGTTTGCATCAACCTGTGCAGTTGTAATTTTCGTTTTGCCGCCATCTAGTTTGGCTTTTAAGTCATCACATTTTGATTTTGTCCGACTTGCGATACAAATCTCTTCAAATACCTCACTGTTTTGAACACATTTATGGATGGCTACTGATGCCACTCCACCACAACCAATAATAAGCGCTTTTCCCATTTTCCTATCTCCTAACTTAATAGACTTTTGACCGTGCAAAGAGGAGTTCTATAACAATATTTCAATGGTTTGAACGATAATAATTATTGTCATAACCCCTAAAAAAACTGTCGAAACGCAACAAAAAAAGCAAGTGCAAAGCGCATAATCGCGCACAACACTTGCTTTCGATATAATCATCAATATTAAAAAAGCATAAGTATACCGTAATGAAAATCATATGTATACTTTTACCATAAAGGTCCGAGGACATTTGTAAGGAAGCTCTATAATATTCAAAATATATCATAATAGGATCAGAGTCTATATAGCAAATAATCACTTTTACTACTCTTATTGACCGTTTCACAAGTTGTATGCATATGCACTGGTTGTAAAGTAACCAACTTATAAAATTTGAGCTTTTAACTCAATCAATAAGGCAACTAAAGTTGCCATTCGGCATTTGACCCGGCTGTCCGTATGGCCTTAACTTCTTTGAGGAAGTGGTCAAAAGTTATCTGCTTGGAAAGATCCAGACATATTGAATAATCGCTTTCCAAATTACGCACTTTTTATATTAGCAGTATATAAAAATAATGGCAATAGGAAAAAAGAAAAAAATATGACAAATTTCGACTATCTCTTGAAAACCATTGAAAATGCCGATCGCATTTTAGTGATAAACAAAGGTGAAATCATTGAGTTGGATGGTTTATAAAAATTTATTAAAGAAATAAGATAAAGTCCCGAATAAACCCACCGTTGGATCCGAGAAAAGATTGGTTAAAAGGATATACAAAAAATAATATGTAGATACTGTAAAAATTTTTTTACAGTATCTACATTCTTATCATTCATTAATTATAAAGTTTATAGTGCTGAAAGTTAAAGAATAATAGGATTTACCAGCAAAAATCAGACAAAATTAAAAAAGAAAGATTAGTTGGCACAAAATTTGCATAATAAAAAATCATAAGAAAAATGTCTCTTTTTGGCCGATGATACTAGGGAGCGCTTACAAGAAGATGATAAAAGGAGGGATTTTATTTTTAGTTAAAATAGATTTAGGGCAGTACAGCTAACAATATTAACAAAGGGGATGGTATGTTGTGAACAACAAGGGGAAGATTTTTTATGGTTGGTGGATTGTAGTAACAACTTTTTTGATTATGATGTTCATTTATGCTCCGATTGCTAACTTAGTTTCACTATTTACTCTGCCTGTTACCAATGAACTCGGATTCGAACGGTCCCAGTTTATGACGTATTATACGATTATGGCTTTAGCTGCAATGGTTGTAGGCCCTATAGCAGGTAAACTAATGAAAAAGATGGACATTAGGATATATTTAACATTATTTATCTTAATAGGAGCTAGTGCATTTGTTGGCTTTTCATTTTCAACAAAACTAATTCATTTTTATTTATTTGCAGTACTTATGGGTGCATCCCTATCAGGTGGAGCTATGATTCCAACATCCGTTCTTATCACAAATTGGTTTAATAATAAACGTGGATTATGTTTGGGTTTAGCGTTATCAGGGACTGGTTTCGGCGGTGTCATCCTGAGTCCTTTAGTTAACTGGCTCATTACAACCTACGGATGGAGATCAGCCTATCTTGTTCTAGGGATTTTAATAGGTGTGGTATTAATCCCATTTGCAGTATTTGTAATAAGATTAAATCCAACTGATAAAGGTTTAATGCCATTAGGTGAGGCAAAAACTTTACATCCTACGAAAAAGAATGTATTAACAGGTACAACTCAAGGACAAGCACTTAAGTCAGTGTCATTTTGGACTCTTTGTTTCGCCGTCTTAGTAGGTGGCATTGTGGTTAATAGTATGCTGGTCAATCTTGCCCCCTATTTAGCAGATATAGGTGCCACAGCTAAAACAGCGGTATTGCTATTATCAATAGGTTCGGCAATGGTGATCATCGGAAAGCTACTAGTCGGGCGCTTATTTGACAAGTTAGGATTATTCTCCACCTTACTTATTATTTCTACAGGAAGTTTGGTAAGTTTTATATTCCTGATGAGAGGGAACATTCTATTACCTGCCATTCTTTATACCGTTTTTTCAGGTATAGGTGCAACGGCTGTAACTGTTTCACCTGCTTATCTTACTGGAGCACTTTTTGGTGAGCTAGAATTTGGTGCAAAATATGGGGTAGTATCAATATTTATCTCATTAGGTGCAGCGATCACTCCTATCGTATCAGGTGCGATATTTAATATGAACCATTCCTATGAATTATTACTAGATGTTTTAATGGTGCTTTCTGTTGTTCAATTCGGATTGTTCTTCGTTTCCATTAAATTGAAGCCTAAATTTTCTAAAAATTCATTGGATGAAGATGTAGCATAATTTAAAAAGGGAAAGGGGTATTTTTATGAATAAGACGATAAACATGGCTAACACTTTATCAAGTGCAGTTGAGATCAAGGATGAACTAATCAAACACCGGAGACATCTTCACGAAAATCCTGAACTTGGATTTGACTTACCAAATACAGTCGCATACGTGAAAGAAACATTAAAAGGTATGGGGCTCGAGCCCAAAAAGGTCGGGAAAGCAGGACTAGTTGTAACTATTGGCAAGGGAAATGGAAAAACTCTTTTGTTAAGAGGAGACATGGATGCTTTACCTATAAAGGAAAATACCGATTTGCCGTTTAAATCGACGAATGAATTTATGCATGCTTGTGGTCATGATATCCATACGACATTCATGCTCGGTACAGCAAAGTTATTAAAGGAAAGAGAAAATGAAATCAACGGAACGGTCAAAATCATGTTTCAACCAGCTGAGGAAATTGGCGCTGGAGCGAAGGATATGGTGGCCAATGGGTTAATGGAAAATCCAAAAGTAGATGCAGCACTTGCCCTTCATGTTGACCCAGGTTTGGAAGTGGGGAAATTCGGATATAAACCAGGCATTGCTGCTTCATCATTAGATGGCTTTTTCCTAAAAGTACAAGGAAAAGGAGGACATAGTTCTGAACCTCAAAAAGCCATTGATCCATTGATGATTATCAACGCGATCTACAGCCAATTAAATACGTTAGTGGGGAAAGAAATAGATCCAAGTGAAAGAGCGGTTCTTGTTGTTGGGAAGATGGGTGGCGGTACGGCTGCAAATATTATTCCTGATTCCGCACATCTCGATGCAACCTTACGGACGTTAAATCCTGAAGTTAGGGACCATCTATTTAAGAGAATCCCAGAAATCATTGATGCAACTGTGAAAATGATGCGTGGTACCTATCAGCTTGAAACCCTATCAACACCTTCGTTATATAATAATGCAGAATTATGCGAACAAATGTCACCATATATAAAAGAAGTTATTGGAGAAAATAACCTCGAAGTTAACAATGAACCATTATCCGGTACAGAAGATTTTTCCTATATTAGTAATCTTGTTCCAACGATGTTTATGTGGGCGGGTGCCAACGGATTAGAAGATCGTAATTATCCCCTTCATAATCCGAATGTCGTCTTAGACGAAGGCGTTATACCATGGGGAGTAGCTGTCGCTGTGCATACAGCAATAAATTGGATCAATAATTAAACAACCTATTAAAAAAAGGTAGGAGGAGTAAAATTTTTTTTACTCCATAACAAAAAAATTTTACATTAAAAATGATTGCTGGAATTTCTCTAGTAATATATTAGAACAGCCAGGGATTACCTTTTATTAGAGGAGGCAGTGAAATTGGAAAAGAAAAATCTTGAATTGGCGATTCAACTTCGTCATGAACTCCATGCTCATCCAGAATTATCAAATCATGAAGTTTGGACGAAACAGCATTTGATTAATTTTCTTAAAGCAAACACAAATCTTGAGATCGTTGATAGAGGCCTTTGGTTTTATGCCATCTATCGTTCCAAAGTGGGAAGAAGAAACGTAGCATTCCGCGCGGACTTCGATGCTCTTCCAATAGACGAAGTGATTGATCTGCCGTACGGTTCCCAATATCCTGGAGTTTCTCATAAATGTGGACATGATGGACATGCTGCAACCCTTTGCGGTTTTGCTCTGGAAATTGACCAGAAGGGTTGTGACAATAACGTCTTCTTCCTGTTTCAGCACGCTGAGGAAACAGGTGATGGTGCTGCACAGTGTTCTGTTTTCATAAAGGAAAATAGCATGGATGAGATCTTTGCTTGGCATAGTATGAGTGGTCTTAAATACAATACCGTATATGTCATCGATGGAACAGCGCATTGCGCTTCCAAGGGTATGACCATCTATATGGAAGGTGTTCCTTCTCACGCCAGTGAACCGGAGAAGGGAATAAATCCAGCCTTTGCAATTGCGAAAGTAATTGATGCCATTCCTGGATTCATGGATCCTGCAAACAATAGGGGGTTAGTTCTCTGTACTGTTGTTCAGGTTGACATTGGTGCAAAAGCATTCGGTGTCAATGCCAGCAGGGGTGTTCTTCGAATGACCATTCGTGCACTATACGAGGATGATCTGGACAAACTTCAGAAGAACCTAGAGGGTTTTGCGAAGGCTGAAGCTGAGAAGTATGGATTGAAAGTGAGCTTCGAATATCAGGATGAATTCCCGGAAACTTCTAATCACAAAGAAAGCTCTAACAAGATTCGTCAGGTCTGCAAACAAAATGGGCTTCAGATGTTGGAATTACCTGAAGCATTCCGCGGTTCCGAAGATTTCGGTCACTACACGAAACTCACAAAAGGTGCCTACGCTTATATTGGAAACGGTGAAGATTATCCGAACCTGCACAGTTACGAATTTGACTTCAGGGACAATCTCATTGAAACAGCTGTGGAACTGTTCAAAGGACTAGCTGTATTATAAGATGACATTTGGTGCCTGACCTTCGTTACTGGTGGCGATGAAATGATTACCGTGGTTGGCAGTATCAATATGGACTTGGTAGTTGAAAGTGAAAAAAATCCAACACAGGGAGAAACACTTTTAGGGAAGTCCTTTTCAACCTTTCCAGGTGGTAAAGGAGCGAATCAAGCCGTCGCAGCTGCTAGGTTAGGCAGCTGTGTGAATTTTGTTGGGAATATCGGTAAGGATATTTTTGGGAAAGAACTCCAAGAGAATTTAACTAAAGAGGGCATTAGCATTGAACATATTAATATAGTAAAAGATCAATCCACAGGTGTGGCAAATATCATATTATCTGAAAATGATAATCGTATTATTGTCGTTCCAGGTGCTAATTTTAGTTTATTTCCTTCGGATATCGAAAAGGTAAAAGAATTTTTAGCAAAAAGTGCAATTGTCATCGTTCAGTTAGAAATTCTACCAAAGGTATGTTGAAATATTTAAATAAAAAACGAATTATTGCAGATAATTTATATAAATGGAAGGAGGAGGACAATGGAAACAAACAATAATGATAAAAATCTTACAAACAAGAATCAAGAAGAAAGCTTGGAAATTAGTTCTACAGGTTATGGATATGAGTCTGTTACAACAGAAACAAGAGCGGAACAGACAAAACAACAAGCAAAAGGGACGAGACAATCTTGTGGAGATTTGTAATTTCTCCCATTTGATTATGAATCCTTCTTTTTTTATTCTAAAATGCTTGAACATAGTAAAGAACTGTACGAATGGCTTCAAAAAGGTGCTTATTTCTACGTTTGTGGAGATAAGGAATACATGGCGAAAGACGTCCATGAAACGCTTAGCAGCATAATTGAAAAAGAAGGTGCGATGAGTCGCGATGCAGCAGAAGCGTATCTAAAAGATATGCAGAAGCAAGGGCGTTATCAACGTGATGTGTATTAAAAGGTCTTAAGTAAATAAATCTACAATCCCTTCGTTCTATATAGGACGAAGGTTTTTGAATTATAATATGACATTTGGTGCCTGACCCCCGTTGCGTTAAACGTTAATATACTGGGGGTCAGGCACTTTGCAACAGCAACGTCCCTGTGCTTACATAGTTTGACAAAAGCTGAATTTAGCAATAGTATCACTATTAATTCGAACTTTTTTACAGGGGAGATAAAGATGAAAATTTATGTTGATGCAGATGCTTGTCCGGTAAAAGATATTATTATTTCGGAAGGAAGGAATGCAGAAATTCCTATTATTCTTGTTACGAGCTTTTCTCATTTTTCTAATGCGGAACAACCTTCAGGAGTGGAAATCATTTATGTTGATTCTGGAGCGGATGCTGCCGATTATCGGATTATGAAGTTAGCCGAATCAGGAGATATTATTGTTACGCAAGATTACGGACTTGCATCGCTAGGTTTAGCAAAAGGGTGTATGGTCCTTCACCATAAAGGGTTTAGCTATACGAATGAAAACATTGACGAATTATTGCAAACACGGTATTTAAGTGCTATGGCTCGAAAAAGCGGAAAGCGAACAAAGGGACCCAAGCCTTTTACAGAAGAAGATCGGGAGCAATTTAGGAGGCTTTTTAAACAAGTTATTTTTAATTAGAGTGTTGACTTAGCCAACACTCTTCTATTTATTATTAGACAGAGACGATCTTCATGAAATGACTGGATGAATTTGCACATTTTGTTACTTACAGAAACTCAAATTTAGATACTTCATAGAGGAGCGTATTTTTTTAATGAATCAGGAATTTCTTTATATTATTATTATCATTGCCCTTGGGTATCTATTAAAACGTTTAAATATTTTACAAGAAAAAGATGGAGTAGTCATTTCGAAAATTATTTTTAAAATTACCCTTCCTGCCTTAGTTCTTGTCACATTCGATTCTGTAAAAATAGAAACTTCTTTAATTTTGTTACCAGTTATGGTACTTGTTTATGGAATCATAGCAGCATGTCTAGGCTTCTTAGTTTTTAAAAATGAGGAAAGGGAACTGAAAGGTTCTTTTCTGATGCTTTCTTCCGGATTTAATGTTGGCTTATTTGCATTTCCTTTAGTTTATGCAATATGGGGAATGGATGGATTAACCTATTTTAGTATGTTTGATGTCGGAACATCATTTGTCGTTTTTGGAATTGCCTATATTTTAGGAAGTTATTTTTCAGCAGAAAGACTTAGGCTTAAACCATTAGAAATTCTAAAAAAACTTGCCAAGTCTATTCCGTTAATGACGTATCTTATGGCTAGTCTTTTAAATTTTAGCCACCTCCATTTACCTGATACAATCATTCATGTTGCAAGTACAATCTCTGGTGCCAATATGCCGTTATCATTATTATTATTAGGGCTCTATTTGAATTTTAAATTTGACAAACAATTGATTAAACCAATGTTGAAATATTTAACCTTCCGATATGGTTTAGGTCTACTTTTTGGATTTGGTTTATACTATATCCTTCCGTACAATCAGATGTATCGATTTACAATCTTGATTGGTTTGTTACTACCTGTTGCAGCATCCGCCTTAACATTTGCAGTTGAATTTAAATATAGCACCAGCAGCACCCGTTTAATCGCTACTATATCAAATATTACGATTTTAATTAGTATTTTCATTTTATATATTTTTGTAAACTTTATATTATAAAGCTTTCATTTAAAAGATCTGCTCCATTTGATAGGTAAATTCACTCGAAATTGGAAAGAAAATTGTGAAAAAATACACAACAGATTTCCCAAATCAATGTTAAAATGTATATATTACTTTTGGAGGTTAAGAACCATGCAAAATACTTTGGATAACACTAAAACAGCCCAAAAAGACAAACTGGTTCAAACAACATTTTCACGAACAAATCCGTTTCAAGCAAAAATTCTTAAAAACATTAATATAAATGGGGCAGGCTCTAGTAAAGAAACAAGGCATATTGAGTTATCACTAGAAGGATCAGGCCTTTCTTATGTGCCAGGTGATGCCCTTGGCATTATCCCTTCAAATGATCCAGAACTCGTGGCTTCCCTTTTTGATGAAATGCACTGGGATGAAGAAGCGCTTGTAACGATCAATAAGCAAGGTGAGACACTTCCACTGAAGGAAGCGCTAACCACCTATTTTGAAATTACACTACTATCAAAAAAGGTTTTACAGCAGGCAGCTGCCTTTACAGAAAACGAAAAGTTACAAAAGCTTCTCTTGGTTGAAAATACAGCTCAATTGAAAGAATATTGCTATGGGCGAGATTTGCTTGATATGTTACGTGAATTCGCTCCATGGAAAGCTACTGCTCAGGAAATCGTCTCTATCTTAAGAAAAATGACGCCGCGCCTCTATTCGATTGCAAGCAGCATTGCAGCTAATCCAGATGAAGTTCATTTAACCATCGGTTCTGTGCGCTACAATGCTAATGGCCGCGAGCGTAAAGGGGTTTGCTCTGTATTATGTGCTGAACGTGTAAATGAAGGAGATACGCTTCCAGTCTTTATTCAAGCAAATAAACATTTTTATCTGCCAGAGTCTCATGATATTGATATTATTATGGTCGGACCTGGTACCGGTATTGCACCATTCCGTTCATTTATACAAGAGCGTTCAGTGAATAAAGGAACAGGGCGGTCATGGCTATTTTTTGGAGACCAGCATGCAGCTTCTGATTTCCTTTATCAAGAAGAGTTGGAACAATTTCAGCAAGATGGGGTACTTTCCAAATTAGATACGGCCTTCTCTCGCGACGGAGCTCAAAAAGTCTATGTTCAGCATAAAATGCAAGAACATAGTAAAGAACTGTTCGAATGGCTTCAAAAAGGTGCTTATTTCTATGTGTGTGGAGATAAGGAATATATGGCGAAAGACGTCCATGAAACGCTTATTAGCGTATTTGAAAAAGAAGGTTCAATGAGCCGTGATGAAGCAGAAGCGTATTTAAAAGATATGCAGAAGCAAGGGCGTTATCAACGTGATGTGTATTAAAAGATAAGCTGCAAGAATCTTTAATAACCACCCTTCGTTCCAGTAGGACGAAGGGTTTTTTATCATGAGTTAAATTTGAATTCATAGACTTTATTGGGCAATATTCATTTACTTCTAGCAGACCATGACTTTCTCATTAAAATAATATTTTCTTCTTTATTACGAATTCAGCGGAAAGTAGGTTTATCATCCAACATAACCAAACCGCTGCAGTGTAGGAATTTCCATAGGAAAAATTCATTAGGTCATGTGTAATGGCGACGATTATATAAATCGTCATATTGGCAAATGAAAGAAAGAAACTTCTAATCATCCAATGGATATGTAAAATCATTTTTCCTCCTTTGATATACAGATAACCAAGGATCGTTGTTCCCAGCCATAACGTATTTAATAGGAGAAAACCTAATGTACTTAACCAACCCCCTGTTGCAAAGAATGAAACATAAACTCCTGGAAGGAAATTGAAAAGGATTGCTAGGACATATATACGGCCATTCCAACGGTGAAAGGAACTTGATTTAACTCGAATTGCTTTCATAACACCAAGAGGACCAGTGATAAGAGAAATCAGGGCCAGCGAGATATGAATACGAATCATCAATATCCATAGGGATTCATTTGTTAGAATTTGATCCTTTCTAGAAAGAAACTTTTCAAACGTTGGGTCTACGATAAAATTCTTTGAAAATGTATGAATTACCCACATGATCGAAATGAACACGAGGATTACTTTGATTACCTTTTTCATGCCACTTTTCCTCCGTCATTCTTATGAAAATAAATTTCGATTAATCATGATAAAGGCAGCAAGAACTATTAAGGTAAATGTCATCCACCCATACCATTTTAACTTCAGCATGTTATCTACTAACTTCTTTTCTGAGCTTTCTGTATGAATAATCGATTTCATCTCTTTATTCATCATTCCTATGAGACCACCAATAAGAACAAGCAGTACAAATGCAAGGACTATCCATAAAATGGAAGGTTGAGTGGAATAAGCCATGACCATCCAGCCACCTGTAATCGTTAAAAACACTAAGGCAAAATGTCCCAAAAGAGTGTAGATTAAAATGATCTTAAGTGATGCTTTTAATGGATGGCCTGATTTAGAGGGGAGTTTTTGAAAAACAAAAGGTAAAGCAAGATAACTCCCCAGGAAAAAAGCACTTATTACATGTACAAATACCAACAATGAATACATATTTTATCACCCCATTTCAATTTGTAGTAAATATTTGCCGTTTGTCTACATGAAAAGAATAACCAATGAGAATCTCAAATGAAGATACAAAAAGTCACAAAACCATCACAATCCATCACAAAAATATGTCTACGCTTGCTCCTTGTTTGTAAAATGATAAACTAAAAATGGATTTCGATTGAAAGATTCATGACTAGTAAGAGGCTTCGGAGAAAAGGGGGGATCTACGTGAAGGAAATACATACTATTCTTGTCGTAGATGATGACAAAAGCATTGTCGAACTATTAAGGGACTTCTTAGAGAATGACGGTTTTAATGTGAAAATCGCCTATAACGCAGCTCAGGCACTAGACGTGATGAACCAAGGAATCATTCATGGCATTATCCTTGATATTATGATGCCAGGACAAAATGGATTTGATTTATGTCGAAAGATACGAACAGAAAGCAATATTCCTATCCTTTTTTTTAGCGCCAAAAGTGATGATGTTGACAAGATAAGGGGGCTTGCACTTGGAGGCGACGATTATATCGTTAAAACAGCGTCCCCTGGAGAGATTGTTGCTAGAGTAAAGGCTGTGTTAAGGCGGGCAAGTTCACAACAGGGATTTATTCGAAGGGTATTGAAATATGGAAGACTCACTTTGGATTTGTCCACAAGAGAAGTATTTATAGATGAAAGTATCGTCTCACTCACACCGAAAGAATATGAATTACTACGTTTGTTTGCCGAACATCCAAAATATGTTTTTTCATACGATCAATTACTCGAAAAGTTTTGGGAGGGAGTGGGTGACAAACATACCGTTCGCGTACATCTTAGCCGACTTCGAGAGAAAATCGAGGATGACCCGAACCATCCAGAATTCATCATCAATGTATGGGGCATCGGTTATCGTTTCAAGGGAGATTAACATGAAAAACATTCACATTCGTAAGTTTACTATACTCTGTCTACTTTTCATTACACTATTACCATGGTTGTTTTTTGTAACCGCACACCTTATTGAAACAAAAACGCTCGATTTTGGCATGAGTCATTTACAAAAGGAAAACTTGAAAAAGTCCATTCAATTGATCGAAATGAATTCAGAAAACTGGACGAGCTCTGCTTGGCAAAAACAACTGAATAGACAGTTACAGAGAACGAACATGGATGTATCAATTCAATCTGGAAAAGAACAGGTTATTTATCAACCCCCCTCTAACGTTCATCACTCATTTAGGCGCTCGGAACATTTTTCCATCATTCAGGACGGGCGAGTAATCGGAAAGGTTGACCTATATTATTCGAATTCTAGAGTCATTCCGATGATAGCGGCAGTCATTGGCCTATTGTTGGCTTTTTTTATTGTCGCCTATGGAATGCGAAGATATATTCTTATACCTCTAGAAAAAATGAGCACTTGTGCTCGACAAATAGCGGAGGGAGATTTGGACGTTCAATTACCTTCGTCCAAAATGGCAGAAATTGCTGAGGTAGGTGACGGATTTAAAGTGATGGTGGATGGCCTAAAAGAATCATTTCAGAAACAAGTTGAATTGGAAGGCGAACGGCGATTCGTTATTGCTTCTGTCGCCCATGACTTACGGACACCGTTATTTGCCTTACGAGGTTATTTGGATGGCTTAGAGCGAGGCATCGCCGATTCACCTGAAAAACAAGCAAAATATCTTGCGGTTTGTAAGGAGAAGTCAGCTCAGTTGGACCGGCTTGTGGAGGACCTTTTCACATTTACAAAGACGGAATACTTGGAAATCGACCATAACAAAAACCAAGTGGACCTTGCAAGTGTACTAAAAAATGCTATAGACAGCATCAAGCTGCAAGCCGGGCAGAAGCAGATCTCGATAATCAAGGACGGTTTTGCAGATGATTGCGTTATGGAGGGTGATACACACTTATTAGAGCGTGCGATGAATAACTTATTAGACAATGCTGTAAGGCATACACCCCATCAAGGTAAGATTTTTATTCAATGCTATAAGAATATGGACCGAGTTTGTTTTACCATTCGAGATACAGGTGAGGGATTCTCTTCGGAAGAACTTAAACATGTTTTCAAACCACTATATCGTGGTGAAGTATCGAGAAACTATGACACAGGTGGATTCGGATTAGGTTTGACCACTACACAAAGAATCATAAGGCGGCACGGTGGTGTCATTATCGCGGAAAATTATATAGATGGAGGTGCACAATTGACAGGTTGGATACCCTTGGCTAGTTAACTGCTCTTTTTTTTAATGAGTGAAACTTCCGTCATTGTGATTGTGAACACAACGGGTGAAAGAGATAAGGGTAGGAGCTGTCATTTTGGCAGCTTTTCTTGTTTCACTACCGGGCAGGATAGTTGAACAAGGATACACAAAAATCCTAGCTTTTTAGTCTAGGTTATTTGTGTACCTACAATTTTTGAAAAGAATCATAACAATTTTAAAAATCTATTTCTCCAGTCCTCTGCAAGAGCATCAACCGTCAATATTTTTTCAATTGATGTTTTATCTTGTTGTTGATGAAAAAGAATTTGTGTAGCAAAAGAAACGGATATTTCTTTTGAGTCTTTTTCCACAAGATTTATTTCCGAATCGCACTTCATGGCCCCCTCTTCCAATACTCGAAAAAAGTAACCAGTTAGAGTCGTTTCAACCACTTTCTTTAAAAATTGTTTTTCCTGATTATACTTGGAGATAGTTGCACAAGGTACTCTTCCTTGGGTAACTTGAAGAATAGTATCCCCTATTTTAAATATATCGCCTATATAAACCTGTTCTTCCAACATCCCTGTTGCTGTAATATTTTCCCCGAAAGCAGGTGGAGCCAGTTTTTTTTGAAATATCTTTTCCCAATAAGAGTAATGCTCAAATGGATATAAACATACTGCACGATCAATACCACCATGAAACTTGTGGTTTGCAACATCATCACCGACAAAACAGGATTTTTTCAATTCAACAACTTGTACAAAAGATTTTCCTATTGCCGAAACCTCTTTTTTATTATTCCAATCATATTCTTTCGGTTTTCCAACGGCCAAAGTAATAATTTTTCGATCCAATGCGAATTTACCTCGCTTTCATATAATTTTTATAATCAAACAATGTATCTTTAGTTCAACTTTATAACTAGATTTTAAAATCAAATATCTTGTGTTTTATGGTTAATTGAATTTCTTAATAGGGGAGTTTTCCTTAATTAGTAAACAATTTAAGTTACGTAATAATAAATCCCATGACAAACTGTATTAGCGCAGCCAGTCATCAAGACATCTCCTTGCTCTGTCCAAGTAATTTTCAAATCACCCCGGGCTAAATGTACGGTTACTGACATGTTTTTGCTCGTATAGCTATTTAAGATGGAGGCTACAACTGCTGCGCAGGCACCAGTGCCGCAAGCTTGAGTGATCCCTGATCCTCGTTCCCATACGCGATAATGTAGTTCCATTTCATTTAACACTTGCACAAATCCAACGTTTATACCCATAGGAAACCGATTGTCTTTTTCAACAATGGCACCTAATGTTGTAAGAGGTGCTTTTTCAATATCATCTATATAAAAAATAATATGAGGATTTCCCATTGATACAAGCGTTGCTGTATATGTCTTATTACCAAATCTCATGGATTCTGCTACTACTTCATGTTGATCGATACCAAGCATTGGTATTTCTTTTCTGCGAAATCTTGGCAAAAAGGTGCCTGACACCCGCTGCATGAACATATTAACGCATTGGGGGTCAAGCACCTGTTTTCTTAGTCAATAGTGTTTCTCCATCCACTCATCCATATATGCCTGATTCCAGCGTAGATGACACAGACCGCAATGGCTGGACTCCTCCACTTGCGCTTTTGCTTACTTTAATATTCTCCTTTAATTACAAAAAACGAGCCCCGAATTGTTCCAGCTAGTTTAGATTTCTGCCTAGCAAACTTAAACTTCCCTTCTAACTCCTTTGGTACCTCCATCCCCTCAGAAAGCTTAAAACCAACTGCCCGCTTCGGCTTAGGGCCATCAACCGTATACATGACGTTGACCTCAAGACCATCCTCATAAAAGACGTAGGCCATTTTGATATTTTCCACTTGAAAACGCGACGTTTCTAAAGGTTTGGCCGCAAACTCAATATCACGTTCTTCTTTCAAAATTCGGTTCACATAATCAAGGGTCTCCCGGCTTTCGCTAGCTGGTACAACCGTAAATTCATGCTTGTATTTGTTCATAAAGTAACGGGCTTCATTAGCACGTAAACCAGCCAGCGCTTCTACTATAGGTGAAGACTCTAAACCAACCGTAGACACATTTTTAAAATCAACGATATAGGACATTTCCATCCCTCCTTTTCTCTCTTTATTTCAGAACAACAGGAATCCACATTTCAGTAAACTAAGTCATTCTTCAAGTTGTTTTTTTGACTAGTATTAACAAATACCTCTTTAAAATTCGACGTTGTTGCGTCAAAGCCCTTCATTTCGAGGAATTGAAACCATACCAAATAATTGGAATCATTTCGTAAAGGGATGACGATTCCTCTTTTCTTAAGTATAATTCAACTATAGATAGGCTATTAGGACGGTGAATATAAGGTGAAAAAAATAACAGTCGAAAACTTAGTTCGGAAGTTTTCATTGAAAGTAGTAGCTGGGGAAAATCAACTGCAGAAAATGATTACGCAATCACGTGTGCATCGCCCTGGCTTGGAATTTGTTGGCCATTTTGATTTTTTTCCGATGGAGAGAGTTCAAATTCTAGGAAAAAAGGAAATTACCTATTTACATAAGTTAAGTAAAGAGGAACGTAAAATACGAATCGGGAATATCGTTCACTATCACCCGCCATGTTTTATTGTTACGGCTGGTGAAGAAGGACTTACCTATTTAACTCACCATTGTGTTGAACAGGGTATTCCCTTATTAATTACAAACAAGCCTGAGACCACTTCAGAGTTTATCCCCAGATTGGATGCGTATCTGGTAAAGGAATTAGCCCCAGAAATTGCTGTGCATGGAGTTTGTATGAATGTGTCTGGCATTGGGATCTTACTTCGCGGTGATTCAGGGGTAGGGAAGAGCGAAACAGCTCATACGTTAATTCGTCGAGGACACCGGCTGGTTGCTGATGATATTGTTGTCCTGAAGAAGCTTAGCCCGCAAACCATCCTCGGTACACATGATGAAAAAACCAAGGAATTTTTGGCTCTTCGTAGTATAGGGTTGCTGAATGTGGTTCGCTTATACGGTCGCAAGGCTTTTCAAGATGAATCAAGAATTGTGCTCGATATAAAATTAACGAAATGGCAGAAAGATGATTTGAATAATGAATTGGACCAGGAACTTCAATTTACGGAATATATGGGTGTTAAGATTCCATCTATGGAAATCCAACTCCAGCCAGGGCGTGATGTAGCGGGGTTAATTGAGGCTGCGGCAAATAACTGGTATTTAAGGCAGCAAGGATACAGCGCAGCAGAAGAGTTCATGAGCAGGATTGAGGCCGATATTTCGAATTCTAATATGGAATAACTTTTGAAGAAGAACGCCACGGTGACGGTTCTCATGGTTTTATTGAGGTTAGTGCCGACCGCAAGAACCGTCCAACCGTCGCCATGGTCTCTCCCATGGTCTTTTTTATTTATCAAAAAGCAGCGTAAAACCCCTAGCTTTTAGATATGGGGGTATAAGCTGTATTTTTGTTCGTTTTTTTAGGATAATGCAAGTAATTTTACTATACATTCTTTGAAATTCTTTGGTGTAATGGAATTACAGATAGAACACTCGTTCCCGTAGGAAAGGAGTGTACGAAATGTATCGATCCTATAAAATACAAATTCAGCCGGAACATGAATTGTTCGACTACTGTGACTCACTCTGTTTTAAAGCGAAAAACTTGTACAATATCACCAATTACTATATTAGACAGGTTTACACAGCTTTAAAAAAAGAAACTAGAAATGAAAATCAACTTCAAGTTCTAACAGATATTCAAGTCCATTTACCTCAAATGAATAAAATTCGTCTAAAAAGTTTTGAGAGAGCCAAATCTAAGCCTCAAAAAGTCGATAATAATGGTCATGTTTTTGAGCCAAAACCAAAGCTATTTGAAATGCCCCATCCAGAGAAAGCATTCCTTCCCTATACCTTTGTAGAAGCACTGTTTAAAGTGATGAAACAAACCGATTACCTTTCTATGCCCTCTCAATCCAATCAACAAACCATGAAAAAGGTCTATGATGATTGGAAAAGTTTCTTCGAAGCCTATAAGAAATATAAAACCATGCCTACTAGCTTTTCGCTAGTAATGGAGCATGGAGAGGTCACTTTTAACCAAACGTTTATGTAGTGGGGAAATGGAGGGGAATTAATGGAATGATGTAAGTTCAAGAGAAACTTAATTGATTTTGTGGAAAGTTGGTTTATTTCCTGCGAAATATATAAACAGTTCTCGACAATCTTCACACTTGTTTAGCGGGGAAGATTATTACAGGTCAGCACTTTCAGCAGTTTCAATCAAACGTTTAATTAGTATATCCTATACGGAATTTAGTCGAATTGTTGTCGTTTAGTGGTAATAGTGGTTCGGACGCTGTTTATCGACTTTTATTATCTGATTTTTCAACAATTTATTTATGCGCCTGGAAGGACAGTTGCATATAAGTCAAGGGGTGTAGCGGATCTAATTAAACGTTTGATTGAAAGGGAAACTTGTTGGAACTGGGCGAGGTTTGTCATTTAACGGTTTGTAAGGGAATGGGAGATGGTGTACTTGTTCACGATGAAGAGCGCTATCCATTAAAAAAAGGAACCCATCTTATTATTCCAGTGGGATTAGGGAATTTACGATTGACGGCGATTGTCAATGATTGTTTCCCATCCGTAATAATGGGGCATGAAAAGAATAGTTAGACAAAAGAAATACCCGTAAAGATGACTTAATGGTGGTATTTCTTTTTTTGCTCGCTTATAAAATAAGGTTTCGCTGATAATTCATTCGGTTTCCGGAAGGATATCGGTTTAATGGCCCTTGAATGCTTGCATCAAGCATCAGGACGCTAATAATACAGAGATTAACAAGAACGAAACAAAAGTAGAACGAACATAAATAAAAACCCTAAATAAAAGAAGAAGATTTATCAATATGATATCTTCTTCTTTTATTTTTCAGGAATTTGGGGTTAGACCCCAAAGCCATCAAGCCAAGGTGAAATTTTATCCCCATAACCCCAAAAACACTATTCTTTCTCTAAAAAGTACAAGAATTCTAGATGATTCAAACAAATAAGGTCAATAGATTTGACCTTATTTGTTAAGGCTATGGAGAGTATTAAAATGGATCGGTTGCTTTTAGAATAGACGGAAGTAACCCAGGGAAACGAGCATCTAAGTCACTAACCCGAAGAGAGATAAAACGTTGCCTTCCTTCTATTCTTGTTTCAATCACTCCCGCTTCACGTAACACTTTAAAGTGGTGAGAAAGTGTTGATTTAGCGGTACAAATATCAAAAGCACCACAATTTTGTTCTCTGTTTTCTGCCAAATTCTTGACTATCCCCAACCTAATGGGATCACTTAAAGCGTATAATACAGCCGTCAATTGAATATCTGATTGATTTGGTTGGAATGGTGTTCTCATAATTGCATGATATCAAAAAGGGTGATACTATTCAATTGTTCGAATATTTTCGAACAATAAAAGGGATAAATAAAATATGAACGCATAATCATAAACCGGGTACCCGCCGAACAGGAGGAAACACTATGAAACCAGCAGTACAAGGAAAACTTTTTGAGACTATTCAATTTGGAGCTTGGAACTTAAAGCTCCTAACACCTTTACACCACATCATAATCATTATCTAGGTTCTATATCTCCTGATGGAACGGATTTCTTCTCGATTCTTGAAAGTGCAATCCGTGAAGCAGACCGCAAGTGGAGGGAAGATGAATTCGAACAGTATCACAAAAATAAAAAGAAGAAACGACAAAGAGGAATAGAACGATAGAAAGAGTTTGAATGGATGAAAAAGGATAGTAACCTTTATAAAAAAAAATCGCCAGCAATAAGTAATTTCATTGTGCAAGCACAAGCTAACTTTATAAGGATTGGAGCTTATGAAGATGGTTGTTTATCATTATGAACGTAACTTTAATTTGAAGTCATTAAGAGCTTTGAAAATGTCTTTTTTTTAACTTAATAAATAAAATAATCCTATTACAAGGAGAGAGCCCACTGATTGTGCCAGGATTTTATTTTTTTGACTTCATTTTTCCGTGTTATTAAGGAGTATGAATTAAAAAATTTTTAAGATGATAGAACCTCTTCTAGTCCTTTATTGAGTTGAGTAAGATAAGTAAAGACAGGCACCATAATAGTGATTTTCTTTAAGGAATTGAATTTGAGTAATAGTGTAAAGGAGAATTCAGGCGGAAAGCTTAAGAAAAGTGAATTGAAAAAAACAACAGAATCTTGGCTTTATTTGTCTTTAGAGGTTGGCAAAAAAGCATGAGTCTTTATGGCAATTAAGAATCAGATATCGCTATCCTAAGTTATCCTATATTTACCTTTAAGAAAAATGGTTGCTAAACACTCTCATAGGGGGTTAGAAAATGACTAGAAAAAGGATTGACCATGTAGGAGTTATGGTACGAAACTTAGAAAATTCTATTAAATTTTATAAAGATGTTGTAGGTTTAACATTAAAAGGCACACTTCTCCATACAAATGGAATTATCCGATTAGCATTCCTTGGGTTTAATGAATCAGATGAAACTGAATTGGAGTTAATTCAAGGCTACAATGATCAACTACCTGTGGAAGGTAAGGTCCATCATTTCGCTGTTACGGTGGACAATATTGAGGAAGAATTTAAACGTATTCAAAGCTTAGATGTAGAATTAGTGGATCAAGAAATTACTTCATTACCTAATGGACATCGCTACTTTTTCGTATACGGCTCAGAAGGGGAATGGGTTGAATTTTTTCAACGCTAAGAATTTACAATATCATTAGCAGAAAGAAGAGATTCTTCTTTTCTGCTAACGATATTGTAAAAAACACTCCCATTTAGTTAAGACATTAATCGGTTTCAAAGTTAATCCAGAAAAGATCTTCTATAATATCTACTTGTTTTATAGCCAGCGTTCCCCTAATTTACGGTTCGTGGAATTCAGACCATGATTGAAAGTTACAGCTTGCCGAAGAAAAAATTAACACCCCATATGTTCAGGCATACATTTTGTAAATGGATGTTAAAAGCAACGAATAATGACATTGAAAAAGTTCGAAGATTAGCAGGACATAGTAATATTTCGACTACAGCACGAAATTTAAGAGATTCCTATAGTGATTTGGCGGATGCTGTTGAAGCTATGCCGAAATTTTAATTCTACGAGAGATGACAGTTTTGAAGGCGATGCAAGAAATAGGGGTTAAAAAGTCAACTTTTTATAAGCTATTTAATTAGTACGAAAGAAAATTGAAAAGTATCAATATATATATAGAAGGAACCCATAAAAAAATAGCCCTTGCTCAACGAGAGCAAAGGCTATTTTCAAAGGGGACGCCTTATTATCATTACCAGTTATATTAGATTATATATATCTATTTTAAATATTTATAGCTTAGCGATTATATGCATAGTTAATTTCCTTACAAAATTTATTTAAATGGAGTGGAGGTTTGCTGCTAAAGAGGGAAATGTGACTGCTAAACTAAAGTAGACAGTTTTCGCTAGATAAGAAGAAACACTTATTTACCCAAATATACCAGTAAAACACAGGGCTCCTCCATTGTAAGATGTTTATGAACTTTATTCATACATCAATGGAGGGTACAGAAAAGGTGGATAAGTGGGAAATGTATATGGAAATACAACAGTTAATTAAGAAAGGATTTAGTAAATCCAAAGTGGTAGAAAAGCTGGGGATTTCAAGATCAACAGTGTACCGAAATCTTAAAAGAACTCCTTCGGAAATGTCTGATTGGGTGGAATCCTTACAAACAAGAAGGAAGAAGTTAGACCCTTATAAGGAATTAATTTTATCTTGGTTGACGGAACATCCTGATATGTCAGCTGCACGGGTACAGGATTGGTTGCAGGAAAGATATCACTAGAAATAGGTGAAAGCACTGTCCGTGCCTATGTTCAAGATTTACGTAATGAATATAAGATAGCCAAAGAGACATCACCAAGAGAATATGAAGCTATCCCTGATTCACCTAATTTTGGGGCTTCTGTTTGGCCGGTAAATCCAATTGCACTGCATAGTATGCTCAATGCCAAAATTGAAACCAATGATTCCGTTGTGGCCCCGGGAGCACAAATTCTAAAGAGTTAAAAATGTTCTATGATTGGCAAAGTTATTTTCAATGGCCATGAAACCAAATTCCTTTTGATCAACATTAATGTATTATGAACCAAAATGATCTTTGCAACCATTTTAAAGGTTGCGGTATTCTTTAGTAAGGTATAATATTAAAGAACTAAAGTGAATAGACTACTAGGGGTGCCATTTATTAGGTTGAGAGAAAAACTAATTGTTTTTTAACCCTTTGAACCTGATCTGGAAATACCAGCGTAGGAAAGTAGTGGAAAAAATTAAATTTTTCTCTACCTTTAAAGCCAGGTCCAATAGTGGATGTGGCTTTTTATTTTGGGAAAAAACGGAAGGGTTGGTTTATAGGATACGAAAAGAACAAAATCTTAGTTTCTGAAACTTAGGCCAGCTGAAATGGTGGTAACATTTTATACAACAAAAGGGGAAAAAAGAATGGAAGCAGAAAGAATAAATAATTCATTAGAAGTGGGAGTTGATACAAAATTACCGCCAGCTAAAGGGATTTTGTACGGCTTACAGCATGTGTTTGTTTCAAATGTGTGGCTCGACCCTATTTTTGTTGCGGCAATGATTGGGCTCCCTTTATCGTTATCTGCAAATATTGTGAATGCAATCTTTATCTCTGCAGGGCTGGTAACTCTTGTCCAGGCAACAAAGCTTGTTCGTTTACCGATTGTTCAAGGACCTTCTGCAGCATTCGACTCCATTATGATTTCTGCGGGGAAGGCGAACGGTCTTGCTGCAGCGAGTGGAAGTATTTTTCTTAGTGCTATTATCTTTTTTATCTTGTCTATTACTGGAGTAATTGGAAAATTAAAAGCCTTGTTTACACCGGTCATTTCGGGAACGGTTATTTTTATAGTAGGTATTTCCTTATCAAGCTTTACCTTGTTTGAATTTTTAGGCGGAACACCTGGTATGGCTACTTTTGCAAAACCAACTACGTTACTTATGTCGATTCCAACCGCAGCGATTGTTGTCCTTTTATCCCTTTTTGGCAAAGGAACATTAAAATCATTCTCATTTCTGATTGCCTTAGTGATCGGGGATATCATTGCCTTTTGTCTGGGAAAAACAAACTTTTCAGCTATTGCTGATAAAGATTGGTTTGGGCTGCCACAGTTTCTTCCATATGGTCATTTAGCCTTTCATTGGAGTACCTTTATTCCATTTTTCGTCGCCTATCTGGTGGCGGTTATTGAAGCGATGGGCGTTTATCAGGCTTCAGCCGAAATGCTGAAGATTGATCTTGATTCGAAAAGGATTAGGAATGGATTTGCCGGGGAGGCAGGCGGCTCGTTGCTATCCTCGCTGATTGGGGGATTTCCAACGACTGCTTATGCCCAGAATGTTGGTCTTTTACGATTAACCGGTGTAGGCTCAAGACAGCCTGTCATGATCGCTGGTATCATCTTTTTGTTTTTAGGTTTTGTGCCAAAGGCAGGGGCATTACTTGCGTTAACTCCTGACGCAGTGGTTGGGGGCATCTTTTTACCGGCTGCTGCCAGCTTGATCTTTACCGGTGTCTCTTTAATTGAAAAAATGGAAAAAACAGATACGAATTATATGATCACTGGTCTTTCTATTTTGCTGGCGGTTAGTCTACCAACCTATTTCAAGGATGTTAAAGGAACAGTAGGAACATTTCTTTCCAATAGTATTTTAATTGCTGCGTTCTCATCGATTATCCTTCACGTCGTGCTTATTAATATACCTCGTTTATTCGGAAAGGAGACAAGTAAATGAGAGAGGATTCGGTAAAAATTACGACTGAGATCATCGCGTTTATTGAACGATACAAAGAAGAAGATTCTTCTGAAAAAGATTACAACGACATTGCTTTAAAGCTTTTTAAATTTCAATTTCAATATAATCAACCATATAAAAAATTTTGTCAGGCAAAACGAAAAACACCGTTGACGGTGAAACACTGGAGCCAAATTCCTCCGATCCCCATACAAGGATTCAAGGAATTAACGTTATCTTGTGAGCCGGTAGATGAGGTCAAGGCTGTTTTTATGACAAGCGGGACAACCAATCCAAATGCAAAGGGGAAAAATTATCACCCGACATTTGAAGTCTGGGATCGGTCAATGAAATACCCGTTTAAGCAATTTGTGCTGCCGAATTGTGAAAAAATAACCACCTTTGTCTTGTCACCTGCAGAGGACCTGAACAAAAACTCATCCCTGTCACGCTATTTATCCAATGCTGTTACATTCTTTGGCACAGAAACCAGCCGGTTTTTCTTCCATGAAAATGGCTTAGAAATGAAAGGATTAGCGGAAGCATTAAGGGAATGTGAGAAGCGGAAGGAACCTGTTATGTTACTGGGGGCTACCTTTGCTTATGTTCATTTACTCGATTATTTAAAAGAAGCGAACCTTCAGTTTAAGCTGGCAAGCGGCAGCCGTATTTTTGATACCGGCGGCTTTAAAGGTCAATCGCGTGAAGTGGAGATGGAAAAATTATTTGAAGATTTTGCGGAATTTTTTCAGGTTGGAAGAACCAAGTGCATCAATATGTACGGGATGACGGAGTTATGCTCGCAAATGTATGATCAAACCATTCTTTCATCCTATTTGGGCGGAGAGGTTATTTTTGATAAAGCTGGCCCTGCCTGGGTTAAAACGCTTGTACTTGATACGAATACACTAGAACCGGTCAAAGAAGGAGATGTAGGGGTCATTGCTCACTATGATCTGGCGAACTGGAATTCATCTCTAGCTATTTTAACAGAAGATATTGGATACAAAACAAAAAACGGGTTAGTTTTACTTGGAAGAGTAAAAGGATCGGAAGCAAGAGGATGCTCGATTGCAGTCGACCAGTTAATCCAAGCGAACAAATGAGGGGGAACGGCATCTTGGACATAGAAGAGATTCCTGCTTATTGGCTGCCCAAAGAGGTACAATTAACCTCTTTTCGCGAAGAAACCATTACGACAGCAGACAGATCATTTTTATTAAAATATCCACTTTTAACAAGTGAACAAATTCAAATGATCGGGAGTATCGTGCAAAAGAACCGGGACCACTATTTAGCGAAGCTGGGAACAAATGAAATTATTGAAAAAATTGATCAGGCAGTCTCCAAATGGCTCGTTCCAGAATACCCGCTGCGAAAGTTATCAGAGACGCTTATTCCAATAATCACCGGCTATGATGCGGAAATGGTCCGACTTGAATTAAAAAGGTATATCCGGACGTTCCGGAAGAAGGAATTACTGCGCTTTCTTGATGAAGAGTTTGACCAGCCTGCCATGCTGGATGAGTTTCGTCCTCGAAAATCAGGGGGATTCACGCGGGCATATGGACCAAAGTCGATTTTTCATGTTTTTTCAGGGAATGTTCCAGGTGTCCAAATTTGGAGTTTACTTATGGGGCTTATTCTAAAATCTGCTAATCTTGGCAAGACTTCAACTTCTGAGCCTCTGTTTCCAGTCTTGTTTGTAATATCACTGGCAGAGGTAGATGAAAAACTTGCAGAGACGATTGCGATTTTACCTTGGAAAGGCGGGACGAGCGAGCATGAGGAAGCGGCGATCGATTTTGCAGAATCGGTTATCATCTATGGGTCTAATAAAGCCGTCGATGCGATTCAAAAAATGGTTCCTCCTTCGAAAACGTTTTTAACCTATGGTCATAAAATTAGTTTGGCGGTCATTGGGAAGGAAGCACTAACGCCAGATCATTATTATGAAACAATTTTTAACTTGGCTGAAGATATGTCCATTTATGACCAACAAAGCTGTATGTCTCCACAATCCATTCTCGTTGAAACAGGAGGAGCCATCAGTCCAAGGCAATTTGCGCAAATACTTGCAGCAGAACTTGAACGGTACAATAAAAAAAGACCAAGAGCAAAGCTTTCAGATGAAGAGGCCATGTCCATTCATCGGCTTAGGCACCAGTATGAGATTCAGGCAGTTAGCGATCAGAAAGTTTCTGTCTATGCCAGCCAGCATGACACAGCCTGGACGGTTTTTTACCATAATGAACCCGGCTTTGCTGGATCTGCGTTGAATCGGACCATCCATGTGTTTTCATCTGAAGAATTGGAAGAGGATCTTCAAAAAATGCAGCCATTTGAGCAGTACTTACAATCATGCGGCATCGCAGTTTCACCATTTCGACTTTTTAGGATGGCAGAAATGCTCGGGAATTTGGGTGTCAATCGAATTTGTTCGATTGGTGAAATGAATCGCGCCAAGCCGGGCTGGCACCATGATGGCAGGTTTAACTTACTTGATTTGGTCCGGATGGTGGATATTGAGCGGAATATGGATGAAGACCTTGAACAGTATGATCCGGATGTGGAGTAGAAAGAAGGCTGACTATGAATTTACAAGATAAAATTGTCTTAGTAACAGGTGCGAGCAGGGGGATCGGGGCTGCAATTGCGAAAAAATTTGCTGCTGAGGGTGCTTTTGTGGTCGTAAATTATTTAAAAAATCAATCCCTTGCAGAGGCTGTGGTCACTGAAATTGAATTAATTGGGGGGAAAGGAGCTGCCATCCAGGCAGATGTTCGGAATGCCGACCAAGTAAATGAGATGATGGGACAAATCATTGATGAATTTGGCGGTATTGATGTAGTGGTCAATAATGCCTTAAGCCACTATACGTTTAATCCGAAAACACGGAAAACAGCATGGGAAATGGAATGGGAAGACTATGAGGAACAGCTTCAGGGGAATGTCCACGGCGCCTATAACATTTGCAAGGCGGCGTTGCCATATATGAGAGACCGTTGTTCAGGAAGAATCATTAACATTGTCAGTAATTTAATAGATTTTCCCGTGATTCCCTATCATGACTATTCAACAGCGAAAGCGGCCCTGCTTGGCTTTACCAGGAATCTCGCAAAAGAGTTAGGCGCATTTGGGATTACCGTCAACGCTGTTTCACCGGGCCTTACCTATCCAACCGACTCCAGCTATGAAACGAAGGAGGATGTAAGAAATTCGATCATCCAGTTAACCCCGATGTGCCGTTTGGCTATGCCTGAGGATATTGCCGGTGCTGTATTATTCCTCGCCTCTGATTGGGCATCGTTTATTACTGGGCAATGCATCAATGTTGACGGTGGATTGGTGATGAAATAACATCAGGCAACAATAAAAAACTCCTTCATTTTAGAGGGCACTGCAAAAGTCCAAAAACAAATGAAAAAAGGGTGAGCACCTACCACAAGTAGTGTTTCACCCTTTTATTTTACCTCTACATATTGTACTTCAGTAATTAATTCCTGTTTTTTGCAGTAGCCTCATTTTAAGAAAGGAGTTTTTTACTGTTGTATAGCCAGTTGGCTGCTATTCACCGTATAAAGCAGAATGAAATCAATTATTATAAATTAAGATGTTCAACAATCGGGTGCTTTAACATAATAAGGAATAAAACACAGGGATCAAAAATATGAAAGTTTTTTACCTACTTGTATATTTTGGCTTTTTTACATCATAAAACATACTGCCATAAACATAACCAACATTTTTTACTTGCCAAATACACAGAAAACAGGCAAAACATCGTTATGCCTGTTTTAATAATAAATGCTCTCCTTAATGAAGGAGCATTCTATTAATTTTTTATTCCATTTTCTTGCTGTTCTGTCGTGCTTTGTATTGGAAAGTATTCTCTAATTTGATTAAATAAACTTATTAGATACTCATTGAGTGCAAATCTGTCTTCCTTAACAAATTCACTGAACAGAATTTGACTTTTTTTCAATTTTCTCTCCCCTTTATTAATTGGATCTCTATGGATTTTCTGTAAGTAAATTAATTTGAATGTACTGGCCACTTATGCTATTAGTCTGATTTAATCATATCAGAAAGCGCTTTCATTTTCAAAGATTACCAATATTCAAGTTTCGACAGCAATTTATTTCAATATATACCAAGATTTTAACTTTATAAGATTAAAATTCATATTCGATTAGTGATACACGACTACGGTAAGATTAAATGGAAGAAGCTTCCTTTATACCGTTATGGTTCGAAATGACACAGAAGATGTTCAAGGTTCAAAAGCGCAAATCGAATCCGATAATTGACTAGTATAAGAGGCAGGAGTTTGACGATGTTTAATACTCTTTCAGGGATGGGGTTAATTTAAACATGGGGACAAGAGATTTGATCCAGCTACCAAAAATGGATGCTTTCTTCTTGTGCTAACGGGTCAGGATAGTTTAATAAAAATACTTACATAATAATAGCGGAGGTGTTGGAATGATTACGGTTAAAAATGCTGAAAGCTACCTTAAAGATAAGATTGGTAATGATTCCGATGATATAAAAAAAGCTTGGGAAACATTTAAGGATTTTTGTAAAGAACCAGTTGAGGGAGAAGAAGATAAAGAAATTTTATTTCAATGTGGTGTTTATGATTTTACTGGAGAGGAACTATTTCATTTTGATTTTGTACGTCAGTTTACTGTTTATGAAGAAGACGAGTATTCGAATACGAAACAACTTCATTGTGAATTTTTATTTAAACCAACAGTTGAGTTAAGAAAGTTAGAGGTATCAGAATGGTCAATGGATTATGATGACTTATATGATTTTTTTAATCATATAGAAAGTCTTCAGGAGTTTAAAATACCATTTAATTTAAGTCCAATAAAATCAGAAATATATCAGGAAGAAATTTAAATCTTATTTCACTAACGGCGGGCTTTAGCTTCGCAACAAATGGAAACGAAGTGAAAAACTTTTATTGTAGTGTTCGGTGGGTTCATTCTCTTTTTAATAGGTTTTGTTTCTTTTATATCGCTATTGGTTTATGGTTATAAAGAATTTAAGGCAGATGAGTCTAAAACATCAAAAAAAGTGTTCTGTTTTGTTTTAGGAATACTTGATACCTTTTTCGGTACAGGTGGTGAATTAGCAGGCTTTGCTTTAATCTTATCTCTTGCAGCTATCCTTATTGGTCTTGTGATTATGGGGGTATTTCATTAATACATTAATTTGAAAGTTTGTGAAATATTGTACTTAAAGTAACGGGTGCTTGAGTTTAACAAAGGGTTGCTGCGGCGGCTCTTTTTCTTGTTCCACTAACGTGGCAGAATAGTTTAAGTATTTCTTCACAAAGTTATTTTATCGATTCAAATGTTTTATGGTTTACCTGCTTATTGACATATTAGGTTTTTTGGGGAGCGAATTGTAATCTCACCTTAAATGGGGATGAATAGACCTAATGTGCATGTTGTAATATTAGTGGTATCGAATTGGAATAATAAACATGGTAAAGGGGGTGAAAAGGTTGGAAAAATTAAAAAAGAACTTGGAACGGAAAAACACGACCGTCATCGTCGTGGATGTGCAAAACGATTATTGCCATCCCGATGGAGCAATTGCCAAAAGCGCAAGCGATGTCAGCGCGGTCAAAAAAATAATTCCGAACTTGCGCAGCTTGTTGGATGCGGCAAGAGAGCACTCCGTTCCAATCATTTTTTTGCAGACGAATCATGATAAGTCGACTGATTCCGAGGTTTGGCTTTCCCGCTTTCCGGATGGTGTCAACCCGATTTGCCAGACGGGGAGCTGGGGAGCGGAATTTTACGAAGTTGCGCCGCAGTCGAATGACATCATTGTGAAGAAGCATCGTTACAGCGGCTTCGTTCATACTATGCTGGAGTCCATATTGCAAACTCTTAAAATCGAAACCTTGATTATAACAGGAGTCAGCACGAATCTTTGTGTGGAATCAACCGCCAGAGACGGGTTTATGCTGGATTATCGAATCGTGCTCATGAAAGATGCCTGTGCTGCTTTTTCGCAGGAAGAACACGATATGACCTTAAAAACCGTGGATACCTATTTTGGAATGGTGGCAGATACGGAACAGGTTGTTTCTTTTTGGCGGATGCACGCTCCCCAATCCCCCCAGTTTTTGACCTAAACGGTGGATGGACAAAAAAACGACCATGCTTATTTTGACAAGCCCCAAAAATAAAAACAGTGGTAGCCTAGGATGAGAAAATAAGTTCTAGCCTGTCGCTGTTTTATTGCTAACTTCACCAAAGAGTGGGGATTATTGCCGCATCCCATTTTCCTTTTCAACAACGGGTTAATCCAAGTAGTATAAGAATATTATTAGTAGGCGATACCTACACGCGATTTTATATAATCGCTTGCTTTTATCTGTTTAAAAGTAAATTCCGCTGTATCCGGTACGGATATTTCAGCTCCACCCTCCGGCAAAAAATTTCGGTCTATTCGATATTTGCCTACCCTTTCTCCATCCGGCAAGTACGTAGGACAGACAATCGTCCATTCTAGGGTTGATTGTTTGAGCATATCGTAAACTTTATGATGTTCTTTCGCTGCACGGGTTGACTTCTGCTTTGATTCACTTGATTGATAACGCAGAGAATTTGGTGTGGTTCTACTTTGCAAAATACCCGCAGTTCCTATAGTTATTATTCGTTTTATACCTTCGTTTTCCATTGCTTCGATAATAAGTGGCATACTTTCTGAGAGAGTGGTTGTGCCATCAGTATTTAGTGCACTAATTACTACATCAACCCCATGCATTGCACGTACTATATCTTCTTTCTTTAAAACATTCCCTTGAATAATGGTTAAATTTTCGTTATTTATTTGAATCTTCTCTGGAGTGCGAACTAATACAGTAACATGATGTCTGTCATGAAGGGCATAAGTAACTATTTGACTTCCAACTCGTCCAGTTGCACCTAAAATTAAAATATTCATAAGAATGATGCTCCTTTTGTAAATACTAATATTTTACTATAAAAGATATTTTATTGTCTTGTTTAACTAACGAGTGCGATTGTTCAATAAGAGCGGTCGCTTTTCTTGTTCCGCTAACGAAGCAGTTTAGTTCAATAAGAGGAGATTTATCTAATACAGATTTAACATTACAATTTAAAATTTTGTTTCAAAAAAATGACCACTCCTATTCTAATTCGTAGGAATGGTCCAAGACATATTGTTTAAATTTTTGAGTTGCAGGTGATAAATATCTTCCATCTACCCACGCAATTCCAATTGTCCGCTGGCATTGCTTACTATTGATAGGTATTTGTGATATTTTACTTTGATCTGTTCCCTTTAAATCCGGTAGAATTGATATTCCCAATCCCGCAGCGACAAGCCCTGCAACAGTGTCTGCTTCCTCTCCTTCAAATGTTATCTTAGGAGTAATTCCCGCTTCTTTAAATAATTGATCGAAGGTAATACGAAGTGAGAATCCTTTTTTTAAATGGATAAAAGATTCATCTGCAATTTCTTCTAATGTAATATTTTTGTGATAAGCGTATTTGTGGTCTTTAGGGACTATAACGAAAAGTTCTTCATTCCAAAGCTGTCTCCATACAATTGGTGATTTATTCTCCATAGAAGCAATTAGACAAAGATCAAACTCTCCTGATTGCAACTGGTCAATAAGATTGTGGGAGGGTCCTTGTCCAAGACGAAAATTGATTTTAGGATAGCAGGATCGAAAAGAGGCGAGTATATCAGGTATATGACTTGTACTTAAAGTGTGCAGAAACCCAAGCGATACTTCTCCCTGCTCTGGATCGAGTAAATCTTTAATTTCTTGTTTGCCTTCATAGAATTCATTCATCATATTATCCACACGCTTTAAAAAGATATGACCATATTTATTTAATCTAATTGAACGTCCCTGACGTTCAAATAAAGGCACACCTATTTCATCCTCAAATCGGGCAATCGAACGGCTAAGGGCTGACTGGGAGATTGATAAGGCTTCTGCGGCATGGGTTACGTGTTGCATTCTTGCCAGTGTTTGAAAATATTCAAACTGTTGCCATTCCATTTTATAACACCACTTTCCACTGGTTTATTCATTACATAAATGCATTAAATACATTAACATAATGAATTATACATCATGTATAATCGGTGGTACTATAAAAATCAGAAGCAAAATACATAATTTGAAATAAAGGGATTTTTATTATGCATTATGTTGGAAGTCATATGAATTGGGTGATTGTATTATGAATTACATTCAAAAAGGTACGCCTCTATTTCGCAAAACCAGCTTTGCTTTTTTTGCTGCTGGTTTTAATACATTTGCTATTCTTTACTGTGTTCAACCTTTAATGCCAGAATTTACAAAAGAATTTAACATTAATCCAGCTACTGCAAGTCTGTCTCTTTCCATAACAACAATAGTTCTTGCCATCAGCATGCTGATTTTGGGTTCTTTGTCAGAAGTATGGGGACGAAAGCCTATTATGGTCATTTCCATGCTGGCTGCTTCTGTGTTTTGTATTCTCACAGCATTCAGTCCAAATTTTCATTTTCTGCTAGGTTTACGAACTATTGAAGGAATTTCATTGGCTGGATTGCCCTCAATTGCAATGGCTTATCTTGGTGAAGAAATAGAATCCAAGAGTCTTGGTTCGGCTATGGGGTTATATATATGTGGCAATTCCATTGGTGCTGTTTTTGGCAGAGTTTTCTCTGGTATGTTGAGCGACTACTTTGGTTGGCACATTGCAATAGGGGGAATTGGAATCATAAGTTTAGCTGCTACCTTAATTTTTTGGAATAGTTTGCCACCTTCACAAAATTTCAAAGCTCGTCAGTTAGAACTTGGTAAGTTAGGTAAAACATTAGTTGACCATCTGAAAGATCCAGGTCTAGTTTGCTTATTTGTCATAGGATTTTTGCTTTTAGGGAGTAATGTAGCGTTATTCAATTATATTGGTTATGTATTACTCGGAAAACCCTATTCGCTTAGCCAAACATTTGTAAGTTGGATATTTTTAATCATGATAGTTGGAATGTTTAGCTCTGTCTGGACAGCAAAATTGGTAGATCGTCACGGAAAGCAGAAGGTATTATTCATCAGCTTATTAATTGCATTAATCGGTGTTTGTTTAACTTTGGATTCTAATTTATTGATTAAAATACTTGGACTTGGATTGTTTACCTATGGATTCTTTGGAGGTCATTCGATTGCAAGCAGCTGGGTCGGGCAACGTGCTTTACAAAACAAAGCACAAGCTTCATCATTATATTTATTTCTTTACTATACGGGTTCTAGTGTAGGTGGAACACTCGGAGGGGTGTTTTGGTCTGCATACGGATGGGGAGGAGTAATCAGTTTGAATGTTGGCTTCCTCATTATTTGTTTAATACTTTGGACGTTTGTTTCACAAATTGTACCGATTCCGAAGAAAGTGGCTAAAGTATCGTAATTGATGCTAATCTTTATTAGATTGTGAAGATATGCACTTAAACTATCGGGTGCAAGAGTTAAAGAAACGGAGTTGTCATTGAGGCAGCTTTTTTCTTTTGTACTAAAGGCAGTTTAATTTAAGAGAGATCTATTTAATGGTAAAAAATCTACTTCTCCATTAATAGTTTGAACTTAATAAAATATTAAGGTATATTTATTACAAAATTTTTGGGTAATGGGAGGGAGCAATATGCTGAGATGTGCTTGGTGTATGAAAAAAATTAGTAATAACAAGCCAGTTTTTGGGTTAAGTGTTAAATTCGCAGAAGGTATAGATTACACTGAAAGTGAAGGGACAATAATGCAAATAGGTCTGCGTACTCGAAACACTAGTGTTCCTATGATAGTAACAGCGAGAGAATCAGAAGCGAAGTTACAAGGAACTGATGGTATTTTTGCTTTATGTAGTGAGAAATGCGGAAAGAAAATGAAGGATACCTTAAATAAGGAATTAGCAATTTTTAAAGAATTTAAAGATATTGTTCTTCAATAATATTAAGAAGATTAAACAAAATTAATTTCTGCTTATATATGCGTTTCTAATAATAAGAAAACGCTTTTTTATTTAAGTGTAATTGAAACAAAATGTTACTTTCCAAAGAGGTGTCATTTTCTTATTATACTAACGGCAATTGGGCATTCAGTGATAAAGGTAAAAAGGATAAAAGTTAGATTAGAAGCGAACCTTCTTTCACTAACGGGTGCAAGAGTTTGAGATTAAGGCTGTCAATAAGGCAGCTTTTTCTTCTTGTGCTAACGGGGCAGGTTAGTGGTAGAGGGATTTTAAACACAAACATACTTAGATTCTGTTTTTTGAAAAAAATGAGATCGTCCTGGAAGGACCTTTGTAAGCTCTCAGAATTACTAATATTATTTAGGATTGTCTGGCGGAAAAAGGTAAGACATACCTTTATAACTTTATAGGGATATATGGATATACAAAAAGGTGCGCTCTAACGAGTGCACCTTTTGTTTTATGAATTGTATATTTCTCTGTTTAAATTCACAATATCCTTATGTGAAAATTCAACTTCTTTTTTTTCTGCAAGGAGCTCTGCAAACATTTCCATCACCTTATCCCGTAGTAATGGTGCTTTTTCTTTACTTGCCTTTTTCAACGCTTTCGTTAGTTCATCTTTTGTTAGCTCCGTACAGTAAGCAGGAGTTCCTGGCTGTTGTCTCCAAGAGTCACTTATAGAACCACTATCTACTGCGTCGAATCCAAGCTCGTTTACTACGTTCATGACTACTTGTTTTTGTGATGGGTCATTACCAGCAACTGCCATCACAATTCGTCCACTAGAATCTTCGGATGTTCCTTCATTTTCTAAAGTATAGGCTAATAAGTTGTTGAAAGCTTTAATGATAGGTCTGCCTAATTGATTTGAAACCCAAACACTTTCAACCATCCCGTTCTCGATTTCTTCAATTTGGCCGTCTCTAAAAGGATAATAATTTGAAGTATCTACAATGATTACTTCCTCCCCGACTTGATCGATAATGTTCCGAATGCTTGGCAGTGCTTTTATAGGGAGAGATAGTATAAGAACTTCAATATTTGTAATGGCATCCTCCACACGCACGGGTGTTCCAGCAAGCTCTTTTCCTTCTAAACGTTCAATTCCTCGTGCATCTGCAATCTTCACATTATGCCCGTTCTTAACTAATTTTTTAGAAATAATGGACCCAATTGGTCCTGCACCTATAATTCCAAATCGCATGATTGTTCCTCCTAAAGAATTTGTATATCAAAGAATAATTCCGCTAATGTTACACAATCATATTTTCAGCTGAATCATTCACCTCTTATCAAACCGTAAACAAAGCATCATATGTCTTTATAAACGTATTGAGTATTTTGGTTACATATACTAGAATATAATCATTTCTCATCTTTTTAAAGAAGGCAATAAAAATTGACATAGTACATTTTTTTGTACTTAACAGTAGAAAGCAGGTGAAATGGTGTCTAGATTATGTAAGGATGGATTTGACAAAAAGTGTATAAAGGAACAAAGAGAAGTATATGGTATCGCCTATACCCAAAACATACTTTCAGGCCGTTGGAAATATCTTATTCTTTGGTTTTTAAAGCCCACAGAGCGTCGTTATAGTGAAATCAAAGCTTTTTTAGGTGATATTTCACAAGGTTCTCTTACAAAGCAACTTCGAGAACTAGAAACAGATGGCTTAATTAACCGCATGGTTTATCCAGAGGTACCTCCTCGTGTTGAATATTCATTAACCTCAAAAGGGGAAGAATTCATTCCTATTATCGATTTGATGGAAGCGTTCGGAAAGAAGTTTGGGGAGCAAGCAGATTAAACCAAAACGGTTACATCTATCGTTTCCCCCACAGAAATGAAAAATTAAATGGTGGATAAAGTAAAAGTTGTGGGGACGAGAAATCGTTCCAAAGGCAACTTTTTCTTTTACGATAAAAGTTTGTGAAGAAATGTACTTAAAGTAACGGGTGCTAGAGTTAAAGATGGGGACTGCTGTGGCAATCCCTTTTCTTGTTCCACTAACGTGGCAGGTTAGCATTCCTGTAGATCGTTAAATATCAGGTTTGAAAAAAATAGAGCCCCTCAGTAAGATACGAGTATAGAGACCAATCTAACTCAAAGTCTTAAGGAGGAAGCCCTACTATGAATTTTAAAATGCAAGACAAACAAAATCAACTAATCGAAAGAATTTCCGATACACATCTTATTGTTGGTGTGGATATCGCTCAACAATTACACGTTGCAAGAGCAGTTAACTTCCGTGGAATTGTAGTGGGAGACCCTATTACATTTGAAAATAATGAAGAGGGGTTTGTTAAACTACTAAACTGGATTCATGATTTAAAAAGATTAAAAAACTTAGATGCAGCAATAGTAGGTATGGAGCCTACAGGCCATTACTGGATTAACCTTTCAAAATGGTTATTTAACCAAAAAATTGAGGTAGCAACTGTCAATCCTCACTTAGTAAAAAGGAATAAAGAGAATCGTGATAATACTCAATCTAAGAGTGATAAAAAAGATGCATTAGTTATCGCAGATATGGTCAAAAACGGATACTATTCTTTTATTCGCCCATCCTCAGAATCATTTGAGAAACTTAGAGTTCTTATGTCTAACCGTGATGTGATTGTAAAACGTCTTGTAATGTCTCTAAATCAAATAAATCGATGGGTGGATATTGTCTTTCCAGAGCTGCGACAAGTGTTTAACGATGTTTCGTGCAAAGGAGCCATCGCAACCCTTCGTTTGTTTCCAACTCCAGATGAAATATCTTCAATGGAGTCACTAGATGTCCAGAGGGGATGGAAGTCATTAATGAAAAGACAACCAGGACCTAAAAAAGCTCAATTATTGATCAACCTAGCAAAAACTTCTATTGGAACTGGACAAGCTCTTGATGCTTATAAATTCCACCTAGAACAATTATTAGAAGAATATGACCTCGCTATAAAACAACTCGAAAGAGTTGAACAACAAGTTAAAGAAGTTCTCAATAAAATACCATTTGCAAAAAAACTACTTATGATTAAAGGAATAAGTGAAATTTCATTAGCTGGGATACTAGGTGAGTCAGGTGATCTAAGTGGATTCTCTCACGGAAACTCTCTATTACGTCATGCAGGATTACATCTAGCTGAAGCAAGTTCTGGAAAGTGGAAAGGTCAGATTGTTATTTCGAAGCGTGGAAGGTCAAGACTACGACGTTTCCTATACTTAGCAACCATGAGCCTTGTGATGAATAATCCTGAATTTAAAGCAATGCATTCCCATAATGTGAAGGTTAAGAAGCTAAAGAAAATGAAATCAATAATGAAACTGATAGGTAAATTAGCAAGGATTTTTGTAGGAATAGCACGACGAAACGAGTCTTACTGTCCAAATAAAATAAAAGAATTAATCCCTTTAGCAGCCTAGAAATAAATCATTAGTTTATAATATGTATCAATTAAAATAGTTAACCTTAATTTTGAATGTTGTCTTATTCGTAGGATTTCAAATATGTACGGAGTACCAGGTTTGTTCAACAAAAGGGCACTGCGACCCATCAGGTTAGCATAACTGGCCTCCACCCCTTGGATAGGCATGACGAAGGAATGAGAGGGCAATTGACCCGTTGAGACATGGGAGGGAAAGCCTCCAGGGGCGGCGTGGAGATGTACATTATATGGTAAAATATGGAGTATTAGCTAACTCCTTTATTTAACTATGCCTTCACGAAGCCAAAATGATCTGATCTCATTTCAATGACCCGTAAATTCAATTACAAGGGTTATGAAATCCTGCGAATAAGTGAGCATTCGAGAGATATTCGTATCAAACTGAGGGAGTTTAACAAGGTATGTTTTAATAAATAAAATGCTTTATAATTAGGTTATCTTTGTTATCAAGAAGGATGATTTTTATGATGACCGTAAAGGACGTATTTCAACTGTCCGTTACAAAGAATTTTTCAGTTGTAGCAGGTGACAATGCATTACATAAAACAATCAGAAGTGTTGGAATTTTGGATTTTGAATTTTCTGAAGGTGTTCAGCCAGTGAGAGAAGAAGCTTTTAGTCCTCATAGCCTTGTACTCAGCAGCTTATTATTTGCTAACCAAATGCCGGAACTTTTAATCGAGACAATTAAAGAGCTCATTAAGTTAAAGGTGAGTGCCTTAGCCTATAAGCCGGTTATTTTTCAGGATTTACCAGACGAGGTCCTACATTTCGCAAATGAGCAAGATTTTCCGATTTTACGTTTTGGTGGAGATGAATATTTTGAGGATATCATTTTTGAAGTGATGAATTTTATTAAAAACAGGGAAAGTGACCTCTTTTTACAAAATATCATGCGTTGTTTGATCGAAGATGAGGTATCACAGCCACAACTACAGTCCTTCTTACAACAGATGAATAAGCCGTTTGAGAAATATGTATTTACCGCCGATATTCAAATGATGGAATCCCAGAACTCTCAATGGATGGACTCCTTTCTTCAATTCCAGTCGTTTTTGAAGTCAGGTATCGTCTGCACCTATAAAAACAATATTCTGATCCTGTTGACCGACAAATCCGAGCGGCTCCAATTTACCAAAATACTAAAGGAATGGATGGACCTATATGGAATTCCAACCGATGGGCTAACAATTGGTTACGGTCAAGTCCACCAGACACATACAGAACTTCATCTAGCTGTCAGAGAAGCGTACTATGCCCGGATTATGGCTGACATTGGAACGAAGTCTGTTTGTAACTATGCGGATCTGGCATCAGAACGTCTGCTTATAGAACTCTATAGGAAGGATGCACAATTCGCGAGCAGCTATGTGAAAGAATACTTGGGACCTCTTCTTACTGAAAAAACAGATAAGGATTTACTACATACAGCAATTACATTTGTGTTAAAGAAAAGTAATGTGAAGGAAGTCGCGGACGCACATTATTGTCATCCCAATACCATCCGTTATCGTATGGCGAAAATACGTCAATTAATAGAGCCTTTTGGTAACGAGTTTGTTTTTTATGAGAATCTATCCGCAGCAGTAAAAGTGTATTTACTCCATAAAACAATCGAAGGAACCGCTTTGGAATTAATACAAAAATAAGCTAAAAATTTTAGAATCACTATCAAAATATTGTTGTTTTTCTTGTGATATCCTTGGTTGTAGTCAAGGAGGGAAAGAGATGAAACAATATATAGGTGATGGAATGCTGTTGGTTACAGCGATTATTTGGGGCAGCGGATTTGTTGTAACCGATATTGCACTGAAATTTTTAACTCCATATCAGGTAATGGCAGGAAGGTTTGTTTTAGCTACACTTTTACTTACAATGCTATTTGGACTCAAACTCAAAACACTCACCAAATCCGTCATGTGGAAAGGAGCCATACTAGGCACGTTTTTATTTCTGGGCTTCGTTTTACAAACGGTTGGTTTGCAATATACGACACCTTCAAAGAATGCATTTTTAACTGCCGTCAATGTTGTGATTGTACCTATAATTGCTTACCTGCTGTATAAGCGAAGAATTGATCGATATGAAATGTTTGGCTCAGTCATAGCCATTGTAGGTATTGGCTTGTTATGCCTTCAGAGTTCCATGACCGGAAACATAGGTGATATATTATCGCTTGCATGTGCAGCAGCTTTTGCTTTCGATATTTTTTATACAAATCTTTTTGTCAAAAAGGAAGATCCTATATCACTGACCATTGTGCAATTCATAACGGCTTCCCTATTAAGTGTAGTTGCTGTCCTTATTAAAGGAGATATACCGACATCGTTGGAAAGTGAAGGAGTTTATTCGATTTTGTATTTAGCAGTCTTTTCAACGACGATTGCCTATCTTTTTCAAAATAAAGCACATCAATATACCACAGCTACAAAAGCAGCTATTATTTTATCTACAGAATCTTTTTTCGGGATGTTGTTTTCCGTTTTATTTTTACACGAAGTATTGACCGGGCGTATGCTTATCGGGGCGGTATTAATTATGATGGCAATCTTAATTGCTGAGCTGAAACCATCCTTCAATAAAAACCAATCTGTTAAAAACGTTCATTAGAGCAATAAATTATATTAAGTGGCTCGTAAGAAACCCTTCATTTTGATCTTTACCTGGGAACATTGTGAAACATTGTACTTAAACTATCGGGTGCAATAGTTGAAGATTGGGGTTGCTGCGGCAGCTCCTTTTCTTGTTCCACTAACGAAGCAGTTTAGTTAAAGAAAGCCTATCTAATCAACTAACTCTGAGGGGATATTCATTTTTAGGTGATTTGCTCATCCTTAAGAGGAATTTTTTAAAATTATATAAAAAAATCTACATATTGCTATTTTTATATAAAAAAATATATAATTAAATGGACTTTAAAAAATGAGGTAGTTAGACATGGAACAGAGTAAGAAAGTATTAGAGAGTTTTATCCCTATAGCAAAATCTACTGCAAAGATGTTTGGAACGAACTGTGAAGTCGTTATTCATGATTTGACGAACCCTCAAGCATCTGTAATGTTAACAGTAAATAACCATGTTACAGGAAGAGAAATCGGTCAATCATTTGATCACCTAGTGAAGACTGTATTACGATCGGAAGACTTTAAAGAAGATTATCTTGCAGGTTATACATTTGTAACAGAAGATAAGCGTACTATTCGTTCTTCGACTTCATTAATACGTGATTCCAAGAAAAAAGTGATTGGTGCTTTCTGCATAAATTTTGATGTTGAAGCACTGAATCAAATGCAACAATTTATGAATACTTTTCTTTCAACACAAGTTGAAGTTCAAGAGAATGAAACAAAATCAGATGATGATATTGAAAATGTTGAAGGAATAGTGGATCAATTGATTAAACAAATCATTCAAAACAGTGTACATCCAGTCATGAAACGCCATGAAAAGATTGAATTAATAAGATTTATGGACGAAAAAGGCATTTTTTTAATGAAAGGATCTGTTGAGAAGGTCGCATCTTTGTTAGGCATTTCCAAAGTAACAGTTTATAGTTATTTGGATGAAATCAAAAATAAATCAAGTTAAGGAGAATCAAATGAAAAGCATCTTTGAAGTAGGCAATTTAAAATCAAATGGACACTATGCATTAGCAACAGTTCATCAGAATACTGTCTATGTCTCAGGGCAATTTGCCATTAATCCTGAAACCCGTGAAAAGAAATTTGGCACCATCGAAGAAGAAACATTACAAGCACTTAAAAACGTGGAAATGATTGTAGAAGCAGCTGGAAGTAAAAAAGAGCAAATTTTGCGTATGACATTATATATTCCAGATGTGAAATTATGGGATAAAGTAGATGCTGTTTATAATGAATTTTTCGGTGAACATAAACCAGCTCGTACCGTGGTACCAACTAATGAATTACATTTTAGATTCAAAATTGAAATTGATGCCATTGCATATATTTAGTTATATTTTTTACCTGTCTTATATAAAAAAGTCTAATTTTTATAATATTTAAAAGGATTGATAAATGATGGAACAATTTATTTGTAACAGTTGTGGCAAAAAGCATGATATTACACCAACTATATGGAAATGTGAATGTGGCGGAGTATTAAACATAGTAAAAGATACCCCAAAAGTTGATGTTGCTGCTTGGAATAACTATCCAAACTCATTATGGCGTTATTTTGAATCCATGCCATTTGCAAAAGATTCTAAGACATGGGAATCCGTGACAATGGGTGAAGGTCAATCACCTTTAATCGTTCTAGATCCTATGGAGCCAAATACGTATGTAAAAGTTGATTATATGATGCCTACATTATCCTTTAAAGATCGAGGAGCCGTTGTTTTGATGACGAAGGCGAAGGAATTAGGGGTATCAAAGGTGATTGCTGATAGTAGTGGTAATGCAGGAACGGCGATTGCGGCTTATGCAGCACGTTGTAATATTGCCTGTGATATTTATCTAAGTGATGAAACTTCACCGAAAAAGATCGCTCAAATAAAAGCCAGTGGAGCAACGATTAAAGAAATTCATGGTACACGAGAGAACGTTGCAGCTGCGGCGCAAAAAGCAGTAGTCGAAGAAAAAGTTTTTTACGCAAGTCATGTGTATAATCCTTATTTTTATGAAGGAACTAAGACGTACGCTTATGAAATTTACGAGCAATTAAAAGGAGTGCCAGATGCATTAATCATCCCAGTTGGTAATGGTACACTTGTACTTGGTGCGTACAATGGTTTTAAAGAGTTATTTGAAAACAAATTAATAGAAAAAATGCCGAAGATTGTTGCAATCCAAGCAGCAAACTGTGCACCTCTTATGAGTGCATATGAAAATGGACTAGAAATAGCAGAACCTGTAACCAATAAAGGTACTTTAGCAGAAGGTATTGCCATTGCAGCCCCAGCACGCTCAAGACAAATTTTAGAAGCGGTACGTGAAACAAATGGTTTATTTATTGACATTAAAGAGGATGAAATTCTGAGTGCACGGGCAATGCTTGCTAATAAAGGTTTCTATGTTGAAGTAACAACAGCTGCAAACTATGCAGGTTATTTAAAATATAAGAAGGTACCAGATGAAAAAATTATAATACCTCTTTGTGGTGCAGGAATTAAATCAAAATAACTGCGATAATAAGCTAGCGGTAGTTTATCAATAGAACTACCACTTTTTTTATTTATTTTAATTTTCGTTGTTAGTAAGAGTTTTAGAAAAGGTTATAGATTGTGAAGAATTACACTTAAAGTAACGGGTGCTAGAGTTAAAGATGGGGACTGCTGCGGCAATCCCTTTTCTTGTTCCACTAACGGGGCAGGTGTGCGGCCGAGCCTAGGTCGTATCATATAGCGGGTGGGATTCCCGTCGAGTAAGAACTAGCCATTCGCTCGTAGCGAGTCTTGGAGGGCTAAAGGTAACTTTAGTCTTTAAGCGTAGACAGTTAGGTGGAGCAGCCGTCAAGGCTGAGAATCTTATGGAGTGAAAGTCTCCTGTCATCAATTGACCGATTCGGATGACTAGCATATCCAATGCGTGGGGAGGTAACGAACTACGTTCTGCTTGGAAGTAAAAGTCACGGCGGCCTATTCTACACAGAGAGAATAAGGTCGGAACAGTCTGTGTGGCGAGCAAACCTAGAGGCCAGAAGGATTTAACGAATACTGCAGTCCCGAAATCTACGCCCTCTGAGAAACTGTTTCGAGGGATATATGCTTAGCGTCGACCTTTATCTAACGGGGGAAGACCGATGTCTTACGGGAAGAAACGGTCAAAAGCACCGTAAGGGCAGCCGGGATACGGGTTCTAGCATCTAGGGAAAGATTCTCAGAGATAACGACGGGAAGGTCCTACTTCAAATTGGAATGGTACAAACCAATAAAGACCTATCATATATGAGGCTAATAGAAGTTGATAGGAAGATTTAGGACTGGCGCATGAGGTCGTAGTAGCTTTGAGAGAAGAGTAATGTCTTCTTAAGTATAAGCAAATTATACTCCTAATCTAGGTAACACCTTTGATAGGGCAAAGGACCTCTGGGCACTTGGAATGTTTGAGCATTATAGACTCTGAGCTATAAAGTATGTTTAAACTAGCTTACAAGTAAACCTACAAATGAAGGGGGAATATGTGTACCGACATTTAATCCTGCGGTTGTATGGGAAGGCTTGTAGGTGATTAATCCAAGGTCAGAACCGGACTCGGGAAATCCGACCGTCCGGGATCGTAGGGGGGCTACAAGAAACGTGAATCTATAAATATTGATTGCGCGCGCTTGTTTTCTACCCGACGGCGGGCCGAAAGCCAAATGGTTGAAGGGATTGAGCTCCATAATGTTAGTAAATCGAGAGGGCTGATACTTTACCTGCAGCAGAAAGCTACATTTTATCCTTCGTTAGGGCAAGATGGATAAAACCTCTCTGGAGTCAGAGACCTTGGCACGTTACACATCGATATGATACGGCAACTCGGGAGACCCTACCGGTCTTTTCTTGTTAGAAGAGTATGGTATACAAGCGATAAAAAGCAAGGAGACCAAATGCTGTGTAGGGAGTCGGATAGCAGCGTAGTACCAATGAAGTTGGGTAATGCCGATGGAGGAAAGGCTAGCTACCAGTTATCGCCCTTACTAGGGAAACATTTACTACACTCAGAGGTAGGGATAAATGGAATCAAAACTACTAAGGATAGCAGAAGTAGCAAAATCTCAATCTAAGAGATTAGCTACATTTTGTGAATGGTAACTAGGAGGAGCCGTGTGCATTAATAGTGCAAGCACGGTTCTGTGAGGGGGGTGGAGTACAATCTACCGCAAGGTAGAAAGGCTCCCTTCTACTCGACTACTTGAAGAAGGAATAATTAATTTCTTTATCGAATAAGGGATAAAAAGAACGAAAATGGTGATACCGATGGAAGATTATAAGGATAAAGATGACCTAGAATTATACGATACCGTAATTGAAGAATTAGTTATTAGTCACCGAGAAAAAAGCATTTCTTTTCAAATTTTAAAGCCTATATCTCGCGTAGATAGGACGGGCGGGTTTACCTATCGTGTTAAGAAAGGAATTTTGAAGTTTGAAAATGTTATTCATGCAAACATTCCTTATAGTTTTGAGTGGGAAGAATGGAGTGAATTTTATCGTTCAGCCGTATTAGACAGTTCGAAAGTGATTGATAGGATACCTAAAATGGCAAAGGAAAATAAATCTTTAAAGCATATATTCTTAGGCATTGACTACGGTGTTGATTATAAAGAATTAGATATTGTTTGTTCGAACTATTATTTAACTTTAGAGGAACAAGAGTATGTCCTTCATGATGATTTTGATTGGTTATATGAGGAATAATCTTATTCAGCTAACGGGTGCAGTAGTGAAATTAAAGGAAGACTTATGAAAATAGAAGAAAAAGATGACAAAGTAATAATTGATGACTTTGAAATTGATGGTCATATTGATGAAGAACGTTGTTGTTCTAATTGTAAATTTAATTTAGTTTATTATGAAGATTTTGATGCTTATTTTTGTCCTAAATGTAATTACTGGACTGAATCTAAATGTAGTGACCCTGACTGTAATTACTGTCCTAAACGCCCTGAAAAGCCATTGCCAAATAAATAGTGTTCTTCAACTACCATGAAAGTACAAAACAGTGAAAATCTAAAAATGACAATACTAAAGTAGACCCAGCAATTTAAATTTTTTAAAACTGAGCCGTAAATTAAACCTCATGTCGCCAATATCAGTATGACCACAAAAACCCTACTTTCATTCTCTGTGGTGCAGCAACGATTTTTCAGCTGCATGGATGGCTAACGGGTGCTTTAGTTACATTTTCTCCACCATAATAACGGCTAAAATATTTAGTGGTTTATTCAATTAAAGGGCGCTTATCTACAGTATCATCGACAAGAGAAGATCAGGGATCGTTAAAGGGGTAGATCCGAAGAGTGGAGAGATGCTTGTATATGAGCTTCAAAAAATGAAAAGTAAAATCAAACCAAAAGTTGTAGGAGACAAGATCTCCTTTACAGTAGAAATTGAGACAGAAGGAAAACTGCGTGAAGATTGGATAGATCCAGGAAATGCTTTTAAATCGGATTTTATAAAAAGAGCACAACAAGAAACAGAAGCGGCAATTAAGAAGGAAGCTGGGAGAGCACTTTCCAAAACGCAGAAGAAATATAAGGTGGATGTAGTGGGTTTTGGTAAAAGGCTGAGTATTGAATACCCCCAGGTATGGAAAAAAGTGAAAGGAGATTGGGATGATCGATTTAGTAAGGTACCGGTAGATTTAAAGGTAAAGGTGAAAATTCGCGAATTTGGAACCAAAGCAACGAAAAAATCATAACAAACTGGTACAAAGAAATGTAAGATGACAAACACTAATAGGGGTCCTGCCGACATTTTGTGGTGGAGGATTGAAAGAATTTTAAATTATAATATCCATCCCGTAGAAATAATATTTCTCCGTATAAATAACGCCTTAAGGCGTTTTAATTGCCTTTAAGGCAAAACGGTTGTAGAACTAGATGCTACGAGGCTTGTTGTCTAGAAGAATACTTTGTTACATGACTTCAATGAATAAACCATTGATAAACAAAGGTTTTCTATACATATGTTAAGATAAATGCGGTTTCCTGACGCTACCCCATATAATAAAAATGCTTTATAAAATATATAAAGGAGAAATTGCAAAAAAACGTATATTATGAAGGAAGCTAAAGCTAATGATGTTCATTGGCTTTTTTACTACTTGGGGTATACCATTAATTGAGAAAAATTCATTAATAATATAAAATCTATTTATAAATATAATATATTATATTAAATAACGTATTGGAGATCATCATGATGGAATTTTTGTCGTTAAAAGACCATGTATATAACTATATCGTTGAGCAAATCAACAGCGGGAATTTGCTTACTGGTAAAAAGGTAAACGAAAACCATATTTGTGAAAGTCTGAATGTCAGCAGGACACCGGTAAGGGAGGCGCTTATACAGCTTGCGTCAGAGGGGTTGCTTGACAATGTCCCAAGAAAAGGGTTCGTAATAAAAAGCCTTACAAAGGAAGAGGCGAAAGAAACATATTTTATCATCGGCGCATTGGATGGCCTGGCTGCTTCACTTGCAGCTCTACTTTTAACCGAAAAAGACATGAAAGAGATGGAATTTTATATCCAAAGTATCGATCTAGCGATTAATACAGAGAATTACAGGATGTATGATAAGATGCAGGAAGCCTTTCATGGTGTCTATCTAAAGGTTTGTCCCAACAAGAGCCTCGTTGATCTTCTGCTTCAATTAGAAAAGAAGTTTTTGAAAAATTTAGGTGAAAATGATTCGCCGGATAGGGCGAAGGAAATGTTATCTCAATTAAATAATGAACACAGGGAAATATTGGAGCTTTTCAAAAAAAAAGATACAGCTGAATTGGAAAGATTCATGAAAGAAGTGCATTGGGATATACAAAAGGCGGAGAAAACACTGCTATAAAGATAGAAATATAATTTGAAAAATGAAAAAAACGATTTTGTTTCATCTGAAACAGAATCGTTTTTTTTATTGACAATAAAAAATATAATATATAATATATAAAATATATAATATAAAAGACTGAATATTTTGGTTAGTCTTATATAAGACAATTAGAAAGGAGAAGTAAAAACTGTAATGTAAAATTATTAAAAGGAAAAAGGGTGATGGTTAATTATGGAAGAAATGATTATGAATGAGGAAATTATAGAAAATAAAAACCATGACTTACAACGTGGGCTGAAACGCAGACATATTACCATGATTTCAATCGGTGGAACAATCGGAACAGGACTATTCCTTGCTTCTGGAAATGTTGTTTCGCAGGCGGGTACTCTTGGAGGGCCTATTGCGTTCTTAGTAATTGGAATTTTAGTTTATATTTTAATGAAAGGTCTTGGCGAAATGTCAACCTTCATGCCTACTGTCGGTGGGTATACAACTTATTCAGGTTTGTTTGTTCATCCGGTTTTAGGCTTCATGGTAGGTTGGAACCTGTGCATCAACGGATTCCTTGGACTTGGGGCTGAAGTTGTTGGAGGTGCAATGATTTTAAACCAATTCTTCCCGAGCATCTCTCCTGTTGTATTCTGTATCATAATTTCACTATTGGTATTGGGATTAAATAGTATTGATGTAAAGTCATATGGAGAAGCTGAATACTGGTTTGCCGGCATTAAGGTTGTCGCAATCATCTTTTTTCTGATCATTGGAGTTCTGATGATCTTTGGAGTAATTGGAAATCAAGGATTTATCGGGTTATCCCACTGGAACAGCGAGACCGTTTTCCCGAAGGGATTCACAGCTGTAATCTTGATGATGACTGGGGTTATTTGGTCCTATCTTGGTGTTGAAACTGTTGTAACAGCAGCAGGAGAAACAGAAAACCCTCAGCGTAATATTCCTAAAGCAATCAATACCATTTTCGTTCGTATATTAATTTTCTACGTTGGTTCTGTAACAATTATGGGACTGGTTGTTCCACACAATAATGTAAGCGTTTTAAAGAATGGCTATGCTGGCCTGTTTGGATTGGCTGGAATTCCAGGTGCATCCACAATAATGAATATCGTTATCTTAACATCTTTGGTATCCGCTGCAAACTCCATCGTATATTTACTAAGTAGAACGTTAGTTACATTGTCAAAAGAAGGAAAAGCACCGAAAGCATTGGGGAAAGTAAATAAACGTGGTATCCCGATGAACGCAGTTTTTCTCACTTTGTTCCTTGGTCAGGTTTCCCTAATCACCAACTTTGTTTCACCGGATAAAGTGTTCATTTGGCTTGTTTCCATCGCAGGTTTCAATACACTGCTTGGCTGGTTTAGTAGTTTCCTTTCCCACTATAAATTTAGAAAATGGCTGGTGGCAAATGGCGGTTCTGTAGACAAGCTAAAGTTTAAAATGGGTACTTATCCGTTTCCAACCATCATTTGCTTATTGGTTTTAGTTGCTATTGCCATTTATACAGCCTACAGCCCTAGTACAAGATTTTCATTCTATATCGGGGCACCCTTGCTAGTGTTGTACTTCATTATTGGTACCTATTTGAATAAAAAAGGAAAACTGCAAGAAACAGATTATAAGCCATTCTTAGAAGCGCACCTAAATGAAACAGAAATACAATAAAGAATTTTGGTGGTCCTATCACATTAAAATAGATTATTAGAATTTCTCTAGTAATTTATCTGAATAGTAAGGGATTTACCGTGAATTAAAGGAGACAGTGATATTGGAAAAGAAAAATCTTGAATTGGCGATTCAATTGCGCCATGAACTTCATGCCCACCCAGAATTATCAAACCATGAAGTTTGGACTAAACAGCATTTAATCGATTTCCTTAAAGCATACACAAATCTTGAAATTGTTGACAGGGGCCGTTGGTTCTATGCTATATATTATTCCAAAGTTGGAAGAAGAAACATAGCATTTCGTGCAGACTTCGATGCTATTCCAATTGAGGAAACCATTGATCTCACATATGGTTCCCAATGTCCTGGGGTTTCTCACAAATGTGGACATGATGGACACTCTGCAACACTTTGCGGTTTTGCACTGGAAATTGATCAGAAGGGGTGCGACAATAACGTGTTCTTCCTATTCCAGCACGCAGAGGAAACAGGTGATGGCGCTGCCGAGTGTTCTGTTTTCATCAAGGAAAACAACATTGATGAAATCTTTGGCTGGCATAATATGAGCGGTATTAAACAAAATACTGTCCATGTAATTGATGGAACAGCACAATGCGCATCCAAGGGCATGTCCATCTATATGGAAGGTGTTCCTTCTCACGCCAGTGAACCGGAGAAAGGTATAAATCCAGCTTTCGCAATTGCAAAGGTAATCGATGCCATTCCAGGATTCATTGATCCTGCAATCAATAAGGGTATCGCACTATGCACTGTCGTTCAAGTAGACATTGGTGCAAAAGCATTTGGTGTAAATGCCAGTAAGGGTGCACTAAGAATGACCATTCGTGCACTTTACGAGGAAGAGATGGACAGGCTTCAGAAGAATCTTGAAGATGTTGCGAAGGCTGAAGTGGAGAAATATGGACTGAAGGTGAGTTTTGAATACCAGGATGAATTCCCGGAAACTTCGAATCACAAAGAAAGCTCTGATAAGATTCGTCAGGTCTGTAAAGAAAAAGGCATTCCGATGACTGAGCTGACGGAAGCGTTCCGTGCTTCAGAAGATTTCGGTCATTACACGAAACTCACAAAAGGTTCTTACTGTTATATTGGAAATGGAGAAGACTATCCGAACTTGCACAGCTACGAGTATAACTTCCGAGATGATCTCATCGAAACAGGAGTGGAACTGTTCAAAGGACTTGCTGAGTTATAAAAGTGAGTTAGACTGAATCATTTACAAAGGCTAAGAACTAAGAAGGTAGCTTAAAGATTGTTCATGCTACCTTCTCAATGAGTATTTTTCATACCAGCTGGAAGTGATTATATTAACAGAGAAATGGTATCTATGGTACAATCACGGCTTTCATGATTTGGTAAAAATTATGGAGGAACGTGACTCATCTATTGCTCACACGATGATTATGTGTTGGGTCTATCAATAGGATTCTGAATGTGATAAACATATACGCCGTCAACTTAAGCCTATTAGTGATTCTTGGCGAGTCGATGAAACACTGTAAAATCACGTGACAATGATAAAAGACCTATTAAACAAGAAAGGATAACAAGCTATGAAACTGGAAATGCTTTCTGTGCAAAAAGGACCGTTTAACTTAGAAAACTACAAGGAAACATATGAGTTATTTGATTGGTCGCAAGTGGAGGAACAATTCTCCTGGAACGAAACGGGCCTTGTAAATATGGCCTATGAAGCGATTGATCGTCATACGGACTCAGAGAAAAAGAATAAAATCGCCCTGTATTTTTCTGATAAAGACCGAAATGAACAGTACACATTTCAAGATATGAAAGATTATTCCAATAAATCCGGGAATGTTCTCAAAGAGGCGGCCAGTGTGGAAAAAGGCGACCGAGTGTTTATCTTTATGCCGCGTTCCCCTGAACTTTATTTCGTCTTATTGGGCGCGATTAAATTAGGAGCCGTTGTTGGTCCTTTATTTGAAGCATTTATGGAAGTGGCTGTTCGCGATCGTTTGAAAGATAGTGAAGCGAAGGTTCTCGTCACGACGCCTGAGCTTTTAGGACGCGTTCCGGTTGATGAATTGCCGCATTTAAAACATGTGATCATTGTTGGAAGCGATGTGAAAGAAGAAGGACCATATATTGATTTTTACAAGAGAATGGGAACGGCAAGCGAAGAGTTGCAAATCGAATGGGTAGATCGAGAGGATGGCCTAGTTCTTCACTATACGTCAGGTTCGACAGGAAAACCTAAAGGGGTATTTCATGTTCACAATGCAATGATTCAACACTATCAAACAGCAAAGTGGGTATTAGATTTAAAAGAAGATGATGTATATTGGTGTACAGCGGACCCGGGATGGGTAACAGGTACTTCGTATGGCGTTTTTGCCCCGTGGCTGGTCGGAGGGACAAATGTCATACGCGGTGGCCGCTTTAGTCCGGAGGATTGGTATCAAACGATCGAAAACTATGGAGTAACCGTCTGGTATAGTGCTCCAACCGCTTTTCGTATGTTAATGGGAGCGGGCGATGGACTTATAAAGAAATTCGATTTACGTTCATTGCGACACATTTTAAGCGTGGGTGAACCATTAAATCCCGAAGTCGTTCGTTGGGGAAAAAAAGTCTTTGACTTACGCATTCATGATACATGGTGGATGACAGAAACAGGGGCACAAGTTATTTGCAATTACCCGTCAATGGAGATTAAGCCAGGGTCAATGGGCAAGCCAATACCCGGCGTTCAAGCAGCGATTGTGGATGACCTTGGAGAAAAACTGCCGCCTTACCGCATGGGGAATTTAGCGATTAAAAAAGGTTGGCCGTCTATGATGAGAACTATTTGGAACAATCAAGAAAAGTATGATTCTTATTTCCTGTCAAACGACTGGTATGTATCTGGCGATTCTGCCTACATGGATGAAGATGGCTACTTTTGGTTCCAGGGGCGTGTCGACGATGTGATTATGACCTCAGGAGAACGTGTCGGGCCGTTTGAGGTGGAAAGCAAATTAGTTGAATTCCCGGCGGTCGCTGAAGCGGGGGTTATTGGAAAACCAGATCCGGTACGTGGGGAAATCATTAAAGCATTCATTTCCTTAAGAGAAGGATATGAAGCATCAGATGATTTAAAAGAAGAAATTCGGATTTTTGTGAAAGAGGGGCTTGCCGCGCATGCCGCTCCGAGGGAAATCGAATTTCGTGAGACCCTTCCGAAAACGAGAAGTGGAAAAATTATGAGACGCGTTTTAAAAGCGTGGGAACTTAATCTACCAACCGGTGATTTATCAACAATAGAAGACTAGAAACGAAGGTTTTACTAAATGGCTCTAAAAAAGGTTCTGGTTTAAAAACATTCATTAGAAACATAGAGCCATTCATGTCTTTCGAAGTTTGGGTTAACAAACTAGTCCAAACAACTTGTGTATAAACTCAACTTTATTTTGATTTTGGACAGACTTCCTCTGTTGTTGGGGAACCTGTCCAAATTTCCAATCATATGGATTATAAATATGTGTAAAAGGATGAGGAATAGCTGAAATTTCCTCCCGTTTAACGCTATACAGGAAGAGATTCAGGTATCTATTTCCAAGTTTGAAAAGTACATGGTGGAGATACCTGAATAAGTTCCAAAACTAGTTGCGGGCGTTCATCATTTGAAATTGAAGGTTTGGTACATCAGAATATGGCTGAATTGGACAAATTAATGCATTGTCATCTCAAGTAAATCAATGACTCGTCGAGAGTGGATGAATCCTATGTAAAGGTAAAAGGCCAATGGATATATCTGTATGGTGTAGTGGATTCCGAAGGAAACCCCATTGATTATTATTTTAAGTAAAGCAAGATAAACAAAAGATTGAGCGCTTTCTTTCAAGTGTTTTGGATTTTTCATATTTTTCCGATCTCATGGAGATCTGATTTTATCATGAAATCTCATTATAAGGGAAGTAATTACTAGTTAACTTTTGCTATCTGATTCTTTAAACAGTAGAATTCTTACCGCACATGAAAATCCAAGAGAATTTGAATTTAACGATACCCTCAAGAAATTGAAAAGTAGGAAAATTATGAGATGCGTTTTAAGGGTGTAGGAACTTAATTTGCCAACTGGTGATATCAATAATGAACGACTAGCAGCCAAGGTTCTGCTAAATGCTCTAAAATAAGAGTAATTCAGCAAGACTCATCCCTTTCGGTCATATACATACCACTCGTTAGAAAGGAGGTAAATAGATGATTCTAAAAGCATTAAGAAAAGATCGCTTAATTACCATTAGTTATTACGAAAATGGTTTGTTACAAACATGTAAGGGTCGTCTATGTAACCTTAACATTAATGAACAAACCCTTTTTTTAGAAGATGAACAACATAACATCTTCTCGATTCGTCTATCAGGTATTAAAGAAATCTATTAATCATTTTTTTAACTATAGTTTTGAGAAGGCTTAAAGAGAGCTAAAAACTCCCCTGTTCTGTCTGGAGAGCTTCAAAAAGAATTACACGTAAATAGGTGAAGTTGGATAAACAACCTGATGCCTCACGGCGTCAATTGTGTTTTGCTCATTGTATAGCATGTTATTCATTTATCAATCATGATATTACTGGGATGGGTTGGGATTTAACAATGCTAGTAATTGATTCGAGGATACAGTTAATGTTCCATATAATTGTTGATATCTATCCTTTAAATTGGATATTTTTAGAAAAATGGGAATTAATATAGATTTAAGTCCTATTTTCTGTAAAATTTACTTTATCTGATTAATTATGAAATGTGTTAGGGCGTTAAAATAGTGGTACGAAATTTATCTGAAGTTTTGCATGTTCAAATTGAGCAAAAAAGAAAAGAGATGATTCTCCTTGGAAACCAATATAGCCTTACATCACCAAAAGTTATTCAGGTAAGTCAGCAGCTAGATGACCTCCTTAATAAACTTTATTACTTGCAAAATCATAAATACTATATAAATGATATTATGCTGTCGATACATTAAAGAAACCTTAGACCCCTACTCAACGGTTGACTCCTTCCCTTTATCTAATGCGATACCTACCTCTAAGCTAAGTTCTTCAATTTCATGACTGCTCCAGCATCCTGTAACTATCTACATCAATTTATTTATTAATAGCTGTTACTACAATCTTATTTAACAGTAAAATTATAGTTAAAGATTATTTTCAGATAGAGGGTAAGGTAGCACTATAGCTGCAAGCCATACTCTTCGGAAATCCATAACTGAATATAAGTTAAGAACTTCTGTGCTGAATCGGAAATTAAACATTTTGAAGCTCTTTCGCATTTTTCAATATTCCGCAATCGGGCGCTTTAGTGGAGTAAGATAATCTATGCTCCTTAGGGGTCCAAAGCAAAAAAAAAATAGCCCTCAATCGAGGGCGTAAAAATATATATTAAGGGGGGCTATGAAAGGTCTTGTCCTTTCATGCTTGTATTTTAACTCATTAAACTTAACAAATTATTAATAATATAACTATTCTTTTCGTTTGGTCCAGCCACCCAAGAAGGGAATTTTATCTCCATCAAAGACGGCCTCTATATCTCCAAAGTTAAAAAATTCTTCCTGATCGGGGTCATCATCTAAAACGGCCCAAAAACCTACCCTTTCGTCCTCTAATTGTGTTATATGTCCATGATAATATAGATCATCTTCAACTTCTTTATTAGTCCAATAGCGGACAACAATTGTCACATAGTCGCCTTCCTGATATGGGAAATCGGTTAATCCTGGTCCGTATATACTGCCGTCTTTGTACTTTACTTTCATTGTCAATTCCTCCTAAATCTTTTTCCGATTCCAAGGTAACTTCCAATGCGCTTCTAACACTTCAGGGAACATTTTGGACAATACCAGTTTCTATAATCATCTGGAGGCTGCTGCATTTTCGTTTGTGGAAACCACTTTGCGCAGTAAGCACACATTTGTTTTACTTCTGATTCTCCCAATGCTCTTCAATCTCCAATTCTTCTTCAATCATTCTTTTTAACTGTGTTTCATCCACATATTTAGGACCTTTAATTAAAACATTTAAAGCTTCTCGATAGGTATAGGCTGTTTTAAAGGATGGACAATCAGAAAGCTTTTCGTATTCATTGCTCTTCCATTCCTTTTTTAGTTCCTCATATTCAATATCAAACCAAACCCTTAAACTGTTTATTGCGTGATCGTCTACTGTCATTATTTTGCCCCCTTCGCTTTTGCGTATATAGTTGAACGTGGCACGCCTGTTTGTTTAGAAATGTCATTTACACTTAATCCATTTTTCTCCCGTTCTGCAAACAGCCTTAATGCCCTTTTGATTTCCTTTGTGTCCTGTCCTTTTCTTCCTAAGTGTTTCCCTTGTGCTTTCGCCCGTTCTCGCCCTTCTTTGGTCCGTTCATTGATGAGATCGCGCTCGAATTCAGCAATAGCCCCCAGCATGGTAAACATGAGCTTTCCAGCCGGAGTTGAAAAGTCGATCTGTTCCTTGATGAATACAACACCGATGTTTTTCTCTTGTAATTCATGAACAATATTATGTAAGTCTCTTGTTGATCTGGCCAAACGGTCAATCTTATAAACCACTAATTTGTCTCCTGCTCTTAAATACTCCATGGCTTTGTTCAGTTCGGGCCTACCAGTGTTCTTACCACTTTTCTTTTCGTGAAAAATCTTAGTGCATCCATACTTTTCTAATTGTTCAACTTGTAAGGAATAATCCTGATCTAAGGTACTTACCCTTGCGTATCCAACAAGTTCACTCAATTTTGATCATTCCCGTCTAAAAGATATATAACTTTCTGTACATTTATTATAGACTAACTTTTAGATGGAAAACAAGAAAGAAAAAAAGAAAAAAACGAATATTTTCGTAGTGTACAAAACTTACAACTTTTAGACTAACCTTTTTTGTGGAAGTATGAGCCGGTATTTTCCGATGATGGGTTGTTTGAGGGAATAGATGATGTTTCCTTCGCTTATTGGTATCAAGGAGAAAGGAGTAACTAAGGTTTTCCTTTTATTTATTTTTAGCTAAAGATACAATAAATGTAAAATGTATTTCCTAGGAGAGAATAAGAATGAGCTTTAACCAATTAAAAGTAGAGGAAATTGAAAAAATATTTCTCAAGATATATGAGAATGCTTGTGAGCTGATAGAGGAGGCAGAAAATTTTATACAATCATCAAAAATATGCAAGAGCTTATTTGTGTGCCCATATAGCATTTGAAGAATTCGGTAAATTACCTATGTTAAACTCGGTAGCTTTAAATGTTTACAATGGTATTAAAACTGATTGGAAGTATGTAAACAAAAGAATAAGAGATCATAAAAGAAAAATATCTCAAAGTTATGGGACAGTTATGTATCTAAATAATGTAATGAGGAAATTTAATGCGAATTATGCTAGTTCTCATAATATCGAGTATGAAGAGTCTGATAATGATTATAAATATCTAGAGGTAGTCAAACAATTTATTGAGAATGACGTAGTTATAGATCCATATGAATGGGAATCTTATTTTAAAGAATTAGATTTGGAAAAAGAAATTAGACAGAAATATTCAATGACTATGCTATTAAACGAATACAAAAATGGTAGCTTATATGCTGATTTTGATGAGGGTAAATTTATTAAGCCCAGTGAAAAAATTAATAAAGAAACATGTGAATATGGAATTACACTTGCATATATGCAAAAAAAGTTTATTGAGGTGTTAACAACGGTGATAAAATCCCCAATATAAACGGTTAAAAATTCCCCAAAAATAACGGATAATTGTCTCGTTACATCAAAATTTTTTGAGTGGAGAGACAATATGTTAAAGGACGGGGAATTTTTTATGATCAGAGAGTTACATCAGAAAGGATGGACTCAAACTGCAATTTCAGAAGAAACAGGGTTTGATAGAAAGACCATTAGGAAGTACATAAACCAAAATCAACTTCCTAAGAGAAAAGGGGATAAAAAAAGTAAAGGAAGTAAATTAGATGACTATAAAGAGTATTTGTTAAAGAGACTTAAAGAAGGAACCACAAATTGTGTTGTTTTGTTAGAAGAGATACAGGCAATGGGCTATGATGGCCAAATGACAATACTGAGGGAGTTTATTAGTCCCTTTCGTGAAAAACCTAATAAGCAGTCAAGTATCCGATTTGAAACTCCTCCAGGTAAACAAGCTCAAATGGATTGGGGTGAATTAGGGGAACGCGAGATTGACGGTAAGAAACAAAAACTTTATGTATTCGTCATCGTCCTTGGATATTCAAGAATGAAATACATGGAGATTACAACAACCATGAACATGGAACAACTGATGAAATGCCACATGAATGCTTTCTCGTATTTTAATGGTGTTCCATCACAAATTCTTTATGACAACATGAAAACTGTAGTAATTAAGCATAGTCCAACTGAAATTAGATTCAATAGAAAGTTTGAAGAATTTTTAGCTTACTATGGCATTGTTCCAAAAGCTTGTAAACCTGCTCGTCCTCAATCAAAAGGTAAAGTGGAAAGCGCAGTTGGTTATGTGAAGAAAAACTTTATGCAGCGAAAGTTGGAGCCATCCTTAGTTAAGATGAATGAGAGTCTAATAGAATGGTTGGACAAAATAGCTAATAAGAAGCCTAATCAAACAACCAGGGAATCACCGTTTGAACGTTTTGAAGTGGAACAAGAGAAATTACTAAATTGGAACCAACGCCCGCTATTCCCAATGAGTAGATGGACAACTACTAAAGTTGATCAACAGGGCTATATCTCTTACGAGAATAAACTATACTCTGTCCCCTACCGTTATAAGGGAGCAGAAGTGAAGATTAAAGAGACCTTAGAACACCATATCGAAATTTACTATGAACTTGATTGTATTGCGACACATCCAATAATCAAAGGGAATACCAAATCAATCGCTCAATTGAAACATTACAAAGAAAACAAAAAAGAAGAGAAGAAAGTGACACCTAAAGGTTTGGCGACCGGTCACAATCCTCTCTCTGGTCCAAAAGTGGAACAACGTTCCCTCTTGGTGTATGAAGAACAGTCAAAGGTTGGTGAATATGAATGAACACTAACCTTCTAACTGAACGTCTTAAAAGTGTAGGTTTTCATCTAACCTCAAATCGAATAGAAGGCATTTTAGAGGATGCCTCTAAAGATAATGTATCATATTCTGACTTTCTTAACATCGTTTTATTACAAGAAATTGAAAGTAAAGAGAGACAAAACCTTGAAAGAAGGCTTAAAAAGTCTAAACTACCATTTTATAAAAAAATTGAGGACTTTGATTTTGAATTTCAAACAAGTGTAAACGAACGTAGAGTAAAGGAGGTAATGACTTGTCGTTTCATCCAAAATGGAGAAAATATCTTACTCCTGGGTCCGCCAGGAGTAGGGAAAACACACCTAGCAATTGGTCTAACAATTGAAGCAATAGAACAAGGAAATACGGCCTATTACACCAGATGTGATGATTTTATATTATCTTGTAAAAAGGCCGAGCAGCGTGGAACTACTGCCCGCTTAGTTAATAAATTGTGTGTTCCTGATGTATTAATTATTGATGAAATGGGATATTTTCCATTTGATGAGCTTAGCGCTAACCTATTGTTTCAAATCATCTCAAAAAGATATGAGCATGGATCTATAATTATTACGTCCAATAAATCCTATGTTGAATGGGGAAAAATATTTGGAGATGATGTGTTAGCTACGGCCGTTCTCGATCGTTTATTGCATCATTCAATAACGTTTAATATTAAAGGACAATCCTATAGATTAAGAGAAAAACAACGGGCTGGCGTTCAACCTATACAAGGTTGAACGCTGAAATCGGGGATTTTTTGACCGTTGGAAATGGGGAAAAATAAACCGTTGTTGACAGAGGTCCCCAATTTTCATAAAGATGGTTTTTATCTTTATAAATTTACTGATGCACATGATAATAAAATAAAAGCAATACAGGAAAAGTATTTAAAATATAAAAATAAACTTAATGAAAAGCAATCGAAACAAAAATAAAAAAAGAATTGGATAAAGAGACAGAGTTAATTATGCTTATTTTTATTGGGGCTATTATTGATAACATGACAGATATCTGACAATTTGTCAGGATTGAAGACGATTATTCCATTTTTAAATGAACCTTTTGCTAATCAAACCTTTAACGAACATATTCAAGAATTTATAAACGTAGCTAAAGAAGGACCTGAAAAAGTAGAAGAACTATTAAATGGATTATTTGTAACTAAAAATTTTTTTGTTTTTTTCCATAGTTTTGAAGGGGGACCTTTGGGTTAGATATATTATTTGGTAGGTTTTTTATTATTTGATTTAGGAGAGAAGATATGATTAAAAATTTATTTATGGAACGAATATATACTCATATGTATTCTTCAAACGATACCAATGTAGTACAAATTAATGACTTACATGAGACAAGGACCATAAAAAATTTAATCGAAAAATATCTTTTGTGTGGATTTGCAATATTTGAATTTATCGATATGAAAGTAAACAATGAGACTCTTGAAGCCTTTGCTAATTCACTAAATTTAGGTAACGCATATATCCCCCAAGTTTACAATAATTATAAGTTATTAAATTCAAAAATGGGATTTAACTTAATAGGTCAAAAAGATAATGATCCAAGTCATAAAGCTTTTAACACTTCTTCAGAGCAGGAGATTCATTCTGATGGTACCTTAGAAAAAATTGGGTTTATAAAAACAAGCTTATTGTATTGTAGATCACAAGGTCTAAGTGGAGGAGAAAATACAATATTTAACTCAACGGGTGCTTTTTACAATCTGCTTACTACAAACTTTGATATTGCTAAATTATTATTAGATGCTCAAAGTCTTAAAAGAATTAGCAGCATAAACCATCAAGAATACATAGGTCCTGCATTTGCAATACAAGAAAATAAAATTATTTCAAGATTTTCGTTAGATAATACTTGTGATTGGAGATACGGATTTAATATACTTCCTGGATTAGAAGAAGCATATTTATCCTTGACTGATTTAGTCTACGATGGTTCTCCATACTACATCACATTTAAATTAAAACCGGGTCAAGGGCTTATTATGGCAAATGACAAAATTTCACATGGAAGAAAGGAGTTTTTAAATACTAAAGAATTTAAAAGGGAAATGATTAGGGGGCTATTTATTAAAAATCCTGAATTAACTAAAGGGGGATATGCTTAAGATCCCCTTTGTTTTTAATTACATTGTTTTAAATAAGAAGTTATTTTTAATAGCTCCTCCTTAGTGCACATATCTCGAGAATACCAATACTCTGCATTTCCAATGGCATCACCTATTACTAAAGGTGTACTATTCTCAATGTCAGAAGTTAAAACTATTGTTGCTGTGAATTGTCCTTCATTAACTTCTGAAGAATGAAAATTCCCTTTTTTTACTGAATAATAATCCCCTTTTTGAAAAATTCCTTCAGTAATCTGCTTATAATTAATCTTTTTTTCAGTCCTTTTAAGAATTGAAACCTGTGAATTATAGTCCACACTGTAAATGACATTCTCAAGTGGGAAGTTTTCAGTACTAATTTCGTAAATACGATTTTTTAAACTTCCGTATAAAAGGTGACTTTTAAGCTCAAAGATGTGGGTATGAATAGGATAAAAGGGTTGCTGTTTTCTTCTCTCTTGGTGGGACCAAATATGTAACCTTATAGATTGTTTATTAACTTTGCCCAAAGGTATATGTATAAATCCTAAAGGATGATAATAACCTTTTAGTTGTTCTGTTTTTTCACACCAATTAATGGCTTCTATAACAGTTCCATATAGCTCATTATGCTCAGCTTCATTATTTAATTGAATTGAAATTTTTTTTAGAATATCATCCATAAGGATTTTCTCTCTTCCTAATTAATGCTGCAATTTCTTCTAAAGCAGTTTCATTTAGATTGTCGTCATAAATTTCTAATTGTCGAATAAGAGACATTAACTTTTCAGTATTAAGTTCATTAAAGGTATACCCCTGTATGTCACTTCGTAAATTTCTGCTCTGTTCTAGGCTCAATCTTAGCTCTTCCTTGTAAGCTTTATGAAAAAAGGTTCCCTCTGTACAAAATAATGCAGGTTCAGAAGAGTCTTCCTTGGTTATCACTAAAACTTTTGATGACAAATCAAAACGAAAGAGCGATACTTCTTTTTTTAAAGCTACTGTAAACTCTAATAATGGCTGTTCTTTTTTCCATATGTATGCAGATACAATCGTAGCATATATCTCGTTTTGGGCTCGGTTAAGATCCCATGGATCTCTTGCTCCTGTTCTAACACGATTTCTATAGTTTACATACGCCTTTAAAACATCTTTTTCTGTTGGGTCAAGAACTTGGATATACAATCTTTTTGTTGTATTTGAATTTCTAGATTCAATTGCGAGTTCTGGTAAAGTAACAGCTCTTGTATGACGGCCAGTACCACCACTATACCAATACTCATCGGCCTCTCGGCCCTCTTTTAACTTCTCCTTTATTTGGTACGGGGGTATTACTTCCATATTTGATTTATTCATAACCTTTGGAGTTAACCAAAAAACTAGATATGCGATAAAGACTGTAGTAAACCCAGATGAGAAAATGTTTTCTAAAACATTATTTAGAATAGGGATTTCAATCTCAAAGTGTGGTAAGAGCAAGTACCGAATCATTAATATAAAGAACAGTATAAGTAAAGATAATGCTAGGAATTTGTTTCTGCTTGATTTTGAATATAGTAATTTCTCCATCACTTAATTGCGCCCCCGAATAATTAGTGTAGGTATTAATTATATATTATTGAAATAAATTACTATTAAAAAGAAATAATTTTTAAGGTATCGCTAATATTGGATTTTTACTACAAAAGGGCTTTATTTTTAATATTTTTATGGAAGCTCTCTTTGTATTTTATAAATGGTATTACGAGCAACTCCAACTTCACGATGAATATCCATAACACTCAAACCTGATTCCAACAAATTTACAATTCAATCATAAATAACTTTATCTTTTCCGGTAGCTCCAGCATGATAACGTTTAGTTCCCCCTCGAAATTTCCCTTGGCTTTTAGCAATTTCCATTCCCTCACGTTGAGCTGTTCTGATTCGATGTCTTTCTTCTTCCACCATCCAAGAAAACAATGTCAATACAATATCAGAAACTAGCTGGCCCATCCCTTCTAGTTCCTTGTACTTTCGTGTATCAAGTATTGGCATATTTAAAACTACAATATCGATCTCTTCTTCAATAAGCATTTTCCATTCATTTCGAATTTCTTCTTTATTACGACCGAAACGACTAAGATCGTGAACTACCAGCACATCCCCAAAACGCATTTTAGAACGCATTTCTTAGTAAAGTGGACGTGAAAAGTCCTTTCCAGATTGTTTTTCTTTATAAATCCGGTCACAACCATATTCCCTCTAATTCTTTTAGCTGCCTTAATAAATTTTGATCTTTTGAACTGACCCTCGCATAACCAAAAATCAAACCTAACTAAAGCTGGATTTCTCCGGATTCCGTCCTTTAGAATTTATAGAGGCTATTAGGATTTTAAAAAAGCCCCCAGTCTCCATTGATTCCAGGAATTCTTTTTTTCTGCTCTTCCAGGTGCAACACAATAGTCATTTATTACTGTTAAATCTCCCTGATAATCAAAAGGAAGTGAGCCCTTATTTTGATTAACATATTGAGCAATAAATTTTCTTGCTGCAGTAATTCCAGGTAAATCATCTTTTATTAACTCTTTATTTCCACTGAAGACTTTTTCTACTTTGTAAGGCTTATGTACTTTGCTTCCTGTTATTACAAAATAAAGGTCATTACTCTTATTTACACTACTTATAACTTCTTTCGGCATTCCAGATGAACGCCTTTTAGACTTAAATTTATTTTTTAAATTTAAAAAATTTTGTAATAGATAAAAAAGAACAGCATCATCAGTTTCAATTCCTTCCAAGCTATCCATTACATTATCCCAAGTAAGGCGAATAACTTGAACATCTTCCTTATTTATTAATCTTTTATGGGCCGATATTTGACCTTCATCTAAAACTCCTCTTATTTTAAATTCAAAGAGTAAATTAAAATTGTCACCACAAATCCATGCATCTGGTATAGAACCTGAATTATCTTCTAATTTCGAATGCGTTATTCCACTTTTATACGGAGCAATGCCAATAACATATTCATACAGTTTGTGTGGCTGTGGGCAAAATTTTGTTCTAGTATGTATTGATAGGGAAGTAAATTGGAAATCAGAAGCCTGTTTCAGTATTAACCCTTTAATAAACTGTGGTAGAATCAATTGGTTTTTGTAATCCAAGATGCACATTAAAATGTTTGTATAATGATCTTCTTCTTGACCCTGATACTGAAAAGTGTTCATTTTTTCCACCCCTAAAACAATTTTAACAGGTACACCCAACAATAGTAATAAATTATGTTCTTAAAATAGAATGAAAATTGAACTTTATAACGAGAATTTTTGTGTAAGCCTAAACCAAAATGATGTATTATATAAATATGAAAAAATTGGAATCTTAAATGGGGGAGTTTGGTTTGTTTGAATTGTTTAAAAAGAAGAAGTCACTTGATTTAGATGAGACAAAAGAAGAATTAAGTTTAGAGGAATTAAACATAGAGGAATCAGAGATAGAAGATTTAAAGATTGAAGCAAAAAATATGGAAGAAGAAGATATTAAAAAACATGAAAAACATTATTCCAACGAGGGGTTTTGGAATAAGGTTAAAAAGTTCTCTAAGAAGGCAGGATCAACAGTTGTATATGTGGTTTTAATCCTTTATTACACATTGCAGAAACCAGATATTCCTTTTAGAGCAAAAGCTATTATTGGAGGAGCATTAGGATACTTTATACTCCCCTTCGATTTAATTCCGGATGCAGCAGTAGGAGTGGGATATATCGATGACTTTAGTATCTTAATGGCAGCATTATTTCAAGTCGCTATGTATATTGATGAGGATGTCAAAAAACGGGCAAAAGAAAAACTTATTGATTTGTTCGGTGATGATGATATTGATACATCGGAAATAGATAATAAATTAAAGTAGGTATTGAAGCTGTCATTAATGGCAGCTTTTCTATTAATTATTAATTTATTTGCTACTGACAGAGGTGAGTGTAGGAATGCTGGAAGGCATAATAAAAATGGGTAAATTTGATATAGTTGAGACACCACAAGGAGTCGCAGTTTGTTCAAAGGATAGAAAAAAACGATACTATTATAAATAGCATGTTGGAAAATACATCAAAAAATACACACCTATCTTTAATTTTGTTTAATTCCGGAACTGTAGACGGTCAGGATGATACAGTAAAGTATATTGAAGAGGTTTGCCATTAATTATAGTAGTTTTGATATTGTAAATCTAATTCCTTCGATTACAGGAAATCAGAAAAAATTGTTAGAAGAAGATTATAAATTTGACCCTGTTAACTTCAAGATTATTAAGCACATTATCAAAAATTCCTCTTCACCAGTTTGGTTAGGGTGGGGGACTCTAGTAAAGAATAGGACTTCAGTGCTTTTACCTCTTGAATTTCGCCAATTACTCCAAGAGAATAATTCCAGAATGATACAAATAGAAAAAGAAAAATCACAAGGATGGTACCCATGGCATCCGGCATATGCTGACCGATACGCCAGAATAAAGCCAAAGGATTTAAGGCTTGTTCCATTTGATACAAAAATTTTAAATAGATATCCAATTTAAAGTGCTCTTTTTAATATTTATCCATAGCTTAGCGTTGTAAATCCGCACTTTCGGGACGGGACCCCATAATGGAAATTAATGGAGATATTACTACCTCCTTTATTTAAGTACGCCTTCATGTAGCCTAAATGCTAACAACGCATTTCTTCAGTCCCCTAAAATTATTACAAGTGATTTGAAATCCTGCGAATAAGTGAGTATTCGAGAGATAATCGTATCTAACTGAGGGAGCACAATAAGAAATAGTGGTGAAGTATTGATTTTTTTATATTAAGATCTTCAGCACTCGGTCGCGTTTATTGAGGAACGTGCCTTTTCATGTATCGGGCCAGATTGTGGAGCAAAACTTTTAAAGGGAATTGGATATTTAAATTAAAGTGTAGAAGCAAATAATTGTATAAAGAAATCCAATTAACTTCCTTAAATAACCATTTGTTTTATTTTCTGATTAATATATAATAATGTCTAATTAATCTAATTTTATTTAAATTCTATGAAGAGAAAGAGTACGTTATTGTTTCTGTTCCAAAGAGAGCTGGTGTTTTGCTGAAAACCAGTGTTCAGATAATAACCGAAAATCATCTCTGAGAAGTAAAGCCGAATGTTTAGTAAGCTTTATCGGTATCCACCGTTACAAGGGACAACGTATGATTGTACGTTTGTAAAGGGTAATAAAGTGTTATTCAAACATTTTATTAAACAAGAGTGGTACCGCGAGTTTCAATCTCGTCTCTTACTGAGACGGGATTTTTTTTTTAGGATGTTTTTTTTACAATAAAAATTTAAGAAAAGCAGGTGAAGGCGTAATGAAGACGCTACTATTTGTAACAGATTTATATTATGAAGCAAAAGGAAGAAACTATTATGAAGAGGATTTATTTCTTACTTCTAAACTTAGAGAAGCCTTTAATTTGGTCATCTGTCATCCTGAAGATATCGAAGCATTTGAAGATCATGCTGATTTAATTGTTTTCCGAAATGCAGGTCCAGTCGCAAATTTTAAAGACAAATATGAAGCGTTCCGCAACCGAATTGTTTCTAAACATTTAAACACATATAATTCGTTTGATGGGAAGGCTGATATGAACGGAAAAGAATATTTAATAGAACTAACAAATGCTCATTTTCCTGTTATTCCAACGATTGATACGCTTGATTCCCTAAATAAACTCCCTAATGTAGACACGTATATCGTAAAGCCGAAAAATGGAGCAGATTCTATCGGGATGGAATTTGTTACGAAAGATGAATTGAGTGAAAAAGTTAATTCAGAATCGAAAAATACATTGGTACAACCATTTATCAATTTTGAATATGAAGTCTCATTTTATTTTATCGACAAAGAATTTCAGTATGCTCTTTATGCACCGGATAAAGATAAAAGATGGGAATTGAAAGAGTATGTACCTACGGAAGAAGATTTAGCTTTTGCTAAACGTTTCATCGACTGGAATAATCTTGACTGGGGGATTCAACGAGTTGATGCCTGTCGAAGCGAACAAGGGGAGCTTTTATTAGTCGAATTAGAAGATTTAAATCCCTATCTTTCCTTATTAGAATTATCTGAAGAGACACGTCAGAATTTTGTAGAAGCAATGAAAAAATCATTACAAAAAGCTCTTCAGGTTTAAATTTTTACTGTTCTTATAGAACTATACCAGCTAATATAAGCATCTTAGTTATTCCATTATAGGGCGCTTTAGTGAAAGAATGATTGCATAAAAACCCCACTTTTTTATGTGGCTGCCAGGCGTCTTCAAAAGCCGAAAACGTTGATAAATCAACGATGTATAAAGTCATGCATTAATGAGTAAAAACGAAGAAACGCCAAATCCTTGATACATAAGGAATTGGCGTTTTTGTATACTTCTTAAAATGTTAACTTAAGATGAATATATACAATGTTATATAGAATTCCTTTAAATAAAGCTGCTAATGGCCATCCCAGGCTTACTAGCCCCTTAAAACATGTCTGAAAATAATAATAACATTTATTTATTACTAAACGAACTGAATTTTTTTTATACAGGGTTCCAAAATAATTATATCAAGTTTTTGATAGGTATATACTGGTTTGAATTTCCCTTTTTTTAGGGTAAGGAAGAGTTTCACAAACAGAGAATACATTTGCTTCCAAAATTTCGGAGGCTTTTTATTATGTGTACTATTCCCTTCTTTTGTCACCTGTCTACTGTTATAATTTAGTAAGAAAAAATACCCATAACACTGGACTCTCAACATGAATAGGTATTGTAGCAAGGAGTGAATGACAGTAAATGATGGAATACTCAGCAGGATTTACAAGCGAAGGCTGGTTTCAAAATGAAATAAGTATTGTTCTACCATTAAAGGTTGAGGGGTTAACTCGTAATGAAATACTTGCGATATACAGCCAGTAGGTTATCTTTTATTTGTTTAATTTTTTCAATTTATAATCAGACTTTAACTATCTGTGAAGTTCATCGGCTAGTTTACCATATATAACGGATGTAATATATTGTCTATCAATCGGTTTTCGATTTATGGCAATGCCTTTAGGATACCTATTCGGGTACCCAACATTCAATAAAAGCGTAAAAATTTGACAATTTAAACTTTACTTTGATAGAATTATATGTTAATGAATTATTATGGAACATGGTTTATGTATCGTACCATTTTGTGTATATATTCTGATTAGAACGCTATAATATAACGTAGAATAGGTGGAATATCATGAATACTAATCAAGATTTTATGGATTATTGGTTATCCATTGACTCTATACAAAATAAAGTAAAGAAAGAATTGGAGAATGTGCTGCAAACAGAGTACAGCTTATCTTTAAAAGAATTCTACGTGCTCTACTACCTTTCCAAGGCACCAGACAAAAAACTCAGATTACAGCAATTGCAAGAGATGATTGGTTTAAGTCAGAGTGCGCTTTCTCGGCTAGTAGGTAGTATGGAAGCGAATAGCTGTGGTGCTTTAGAAAAGCATGTTTGTACAGATGACCGTAGAGGTACCTATACTCGCCTAACTGACTTAGGTGAGAAGAAACTACAAAGAAGTTTAGTCTCTTTCCGTGAAATACTAAAATCAAATCTCTCTACAGTTAATGTTGAAGGATTAATGAAACAGTTAATAAAAGAGTTATAAAAATGCCTAACCTGTCAAAGTACTCATTTTTCAGTTGGAGTACTTTGATTTGACATTGAGAAAATTTAGCGTTAAATTATATGCATGCGTAATGCATTTATTTTAACATGAAAATTTTTTTGTTAAATTATATGCATGCGTAATGCATTTATTATAAATAAAAAGGAGTTTTTTATCATGGAACATTTATTTAGTCCCTATAAAATAAAAGGTTTGGAATTAAAAAACCGTATTATGATGTCTCCAATGTGTCAATATTCGGTTGAAAATAAAGATGGAATCGCTACTGATTGGCATTACCTACACTACGTAAGCCGAGCAATTGGTGGTGCTGGATTTATTATGATTGAAATGACAGATGTTGAACCTGATGGTCGTATTTCAGATTTAGACTTAGGTTTATGGTCGGACGAGCAGATCCCTGCTTTAGCAAGAATTGTAGAAGTTTGCCACCGATATGGAGCGAAAGTTGGTATTCAAATTGCTCACGCTGGACGTAAAGCAGAAGATGCTGCTGTACCAGTTGCTCCATCAGCAATTCCATTTGATGAAAATTACAAAACACCAAGAGCTCTTTCTACGGATGAAGTGAAAGAATTAGTAGAAAAGTTTCGCAAAGCTGTAAACCGTGCAGTAAGAGCAGGGTTTGACGTAATTGAAATTCATGGTGCTCATGGCTATTTAATTCACCAATTCCACTCTCCGTTAACAAATAAAAGAGATGATGAATATGGAAAAGATCTAACTAAGTTTGGTCGAGAAATTATTGAGGCAGCCAAAGCTGAGATGCCAGAAGATATGCCTTTAATGATGCGTATATCCGCTAAAGAATATGTAGAAGGTGGATATGGAATTAACGAAAGTATTGAGTTTGCAAAAGAATATCAAGAAGCAGGAGTAGATATCTTTGACATCTCTTCAGGTGGTGAAGGTCCAATCGCTGCGTGGGGAAGACCTGGTACACATGCTGCTTACCAAGTACCACTAGCTCGAGAAATTAAGAAAGCTCTTAATGTTCCAGTTATTGCAGTTGGGAGATTGGATGATCCTACATTAGCAAATGCTGTTATTGGAAATGAGGAGGCAGACCTTGTAGCTGTTGGACGAGGAATGTTAAGAAACCCATATTGGACATTAGAAGCTTCACTTAAATTAAGAAAAGAGACTGAAGTACCAAAACAGTATTTAGACGGGTTTAAAAGATAATTAACTATAAATCAATTTAAGTAAGAGATAGGGGGGAAATCCTATTCTCTTACTTAAATTGAAGGTATTACAAACGGAATTCGTATTTCTGAATGGGTTTAAAAAAACAATAAAATTTCTATTTATTTTAGTAGGACTACAAAAATGAGCAAAACAATAATTAAAGATCATGACCAAATTATTGAAGCAATCAATAAGTATGTAGAAGGTGTTACTACTGGTAAAAGTGATGTAATGAAAGCAGCTTTTCATAAAGATGCGATTATGTATGGGTTCGAAGTTGATGGACTAGTGGAAGGATCTATTCAAAATTTATATGATTTTGTGGATCAAGCGGGCCCTGCAAAAAATCTTCAAGCAAGGATTGATGTCTTAGATATTGATGGGACGGTAGCTTCAGCTCGTATAGCGTTAGAGAATGCACATGATGCCGAGTACACAGACTTTCATCAACTGCTTAAGATTGACGGAGAATGGAAAATAATTTCTAAACTGTTCCACAGACATTCTTAAGTTGAAAATCTAAACTAATTCTAAAAATTTACTATATCAAATAACGAATTAAATATCTTTTTATTATAGGAGGATTTAGAAAAATGAGCAAAACAACGAACATGACCAAATCATTGAAACAATTACTAAGTATGTAGAAGGTGTTACCACTGGTAAAAGTGAAGTAATGCAACCTGCTTTTTATAAAGATGCGATTATGTATGGATTCGAAGTTGATGGACTAGTGGAAGGATCTATTCAAAATTTATATGATTTCGTGGATCAAGCAGGTTCTACAAAAGAACTTCAAGCAAGAATCGATATCCTAGATGTTGAAGGTACAGTCGCTTCAGCTCGTATAGCGTTAGGGAGTGCGCATGGAGCAACGTACACTGACTTTCACCAATTACTTAAAATTGGCGGAGAATGGAAAATTATTTCAAAACTATTCCATAGACATTCTTAAGTGAAAAATGAAATTGACGAAATTATAGAAACTGTAGCTAAGCTAGAAACAAGATTATTTTATTCAACATTGTATTAAAAAAGTTTTAATTTGTAATCACATGAATTTTTATAACATCTAAAACTTTAGGAGGAAATTTTGATATGTCATATATAAAAAATAAAGTTATTGTCATTACAGGTGCTTCAAGTGGTATAGGTGAAGCAACAGCGCTTCATCTTGCGAAGAATGGTGCATCAGTAGTACTAGCAGCAAGAAATGAAGACAAGTTAAGAAATCTGTCTGAACGTATTAATAATGATGGTGGGACTGCTTTATATAAAGTAACAGATGTTACTGCAAATGAGGATGTTCAATCTTTAGTTGAGTTTACACTAGATAAATTCGGACGCATCGATACGCTAATTAATAGCGCAGGTTATATGTTGTTTTCTATGTGGGATAATACGATCGTAGATGAGTGGGAAAAAATGATTGACCTTAATATTAAAGGGGTACTATATGGAGTGGCTGCAGTTCTTCCTCATATGAAGAGTCAAGGATCTGGACAAATTATTAACGTTGGTTCTATTGCAGGTCATGCAATTGGCGAAGGTCACGGCGTGTATAGTTCTACTAAGTATGCTGTAAGAGCAATAACAGAAAGTTTACGTAAAGAGGTATCAGTAAAACATAATATACAAGCAGTATTAGTATCACCAGGTGTAATTGCGACTAATTGGCAAGATACAGTAACAGATAAAGATGTAAAATCTGTACTTGAAGACCTGAATGAGATTGCATAGATGTACAGCATGTTGCTGAAACTATTGCTTTTGTTGTAAATCAACCTACAAACGTAATGATTAATGATGTGATTGTGACACCTACAGCTCAGGTGTGGTAATAAAATACTATTAAAAGAAAAACTCTTGGTTATTAAACCAAAGTAAGACTGGATCCATACTTGTTTATGTATATAAGAATAAAACATGAGTTTTAGGTTTTGCTTTTACAGTTTGCTTTAAACTTAATGAGATAAAAATGATATTGATATGTTCATATCATATTAATATCATTTTTATCATTTTGGTTAAATTAATCGTTATCAGATAAGCACTATTTAGAACTAATTTTTTTAAAAGGAATAAGTAGTATGGGTAAAAAAGAAGACAAAACTAATGTAATGCGAATCCTCGACAAGATGGAGATTAAGTATAACTATTATTCCTTTGACAGTAAAAGGCTTAATACTGCTGTGGTAGCTAATCCTCGGGGGCAGCAGGATCTTGCTATGGTATTTAAGACACTTGTTACAGTTGGGAAATCAAAAGAGTATTACGTCTTCATGGTGCCAATTGAAAAGGAACTTGATTTAAAGAAGGCTGCAAAAGTAGCCGGAGAAAAGTCAATAGAAATGATTCCTCAAAGGGAGCTTCTACCCCTTACAGGCTACGTTCACGGTGGTTGTTCACCTATTGGAATGAAAAAGCAGTTTAGAACCTTCATTGACTACACTGCAGAAAACTTTGAAACGATATATTTTTCCGGTGGACGTGTAGGGCATCAAATACAACTAACACTAAGTGACCTGCAAAAAGTAATAAGGGTCACTTTCGCAGAGATAACAAAAGATATGTGAAGATTCATAAATCTCCGCATGGAAATATAAGCAACGTATGTAAATCGGTATTAAGACAGTTACCTTTTTTCACCTAATGCGGTACTGCCAATCTACTTTATAAAGGAGTAATTAATATGGCAACTACTACAATAAAAATCTCTGCTTCACCTGACCAGGTATGGAAATTGATCGGAGGCTTTAACTCCCTTCCGGACTGGCTACCTCATATACCTAGCAGTGAACTAAGCCAAGGTGGGCGCGTGCGTCATCTAGCTACTCTTGATGGTAATGTAATTGAAGAGCGTCTGGAAATATTCAACGACAAGGAGCGCTACTACACTTACTCGATTATGGAAGCACCATTTCCTGTCACTAATTATCAAGCTACAATCCGTGTTCGCGAGACTTTTGACAGTAATACATCTTTGGTAGAGTGGTCTGGCAGTTTCACATCTGTAGGTATAAGTGACGAAGAGGCTATAAATCTGTTCCATGGACTCTATAGAGGCGGCTTAGAGTCATTGCAACAAGCATTTCTAGATTAAATATCTGGAACGAGTAGGTGTGTCAAAAGAGACTACTTTTGATTAACCAATTATTTTATTAGTTTATAAAGGAGAGAATTTTATGAAATCAACAAAATCTGTTGAACCATTATTTACCCCATTTGAAATTGGAGAATTGAAGCTTGAAAATCGATTTGTTATGGCACCAATGACCCGCAATTTTTCACCGAACGGGATTCCAGGTTCCAATGTAGTTGAATATTATCGTCGAAGAGCTGAGAACGGAGTTGGTTTAATTATCACTGAAGGTACGCTAATTGAGCATCCTGCAGCTGGAGCAGAACCTGATGTTCCACATTTTTATGGTGAAGAAGCTCTAAACGGATGGGCGCAAGTTGTTAAGGAAGTACATGAGGCTGGAGGAAAAATTGCTTCACAGATTTGGCATACTGGTATGGCGCGCGAAAAGAAAAAATTCCCTGATTCAGATGTCAATCCAATCGGGCCTTCAGGTATCAGTTTAACTGGTGAAAAGGTATCTGAACCGCTAAGCGTTGAAGAGATTCAAGAACTCATTCAAGCTTACGCAGATGCTGCCTCTAATGCTAAGAAACTTGGGTTTGATGCAGTGGAAATACATGGCGCTCATGGATACCTTATAGACCAGTTCTTCTGGGACGTAACCAATAAGCGTACAGATGAATATGGTGGTGATCTAGTAAGTCGCACACGTTTTGCTGTAGACGTAATCAAGGCGGTGCGTCAAGCTGTCGGTCCTAACTTCACTATTATTTTCCGATTTTCTCAATGGAAAGCTACCGACTATAATTTCAAACTAGCAAAGACTCCCGATGAATTGAAGCTTTTCCTTGAACCAATGTCTGAGGCTGGTGTAGATATTTTCCATGCTTCAACACGACGATTCTGGGAGCCAGAGTTCGAGGGATCAGACCTTAACCTGGCTGGTTGGGCTCGTAAAATTACTGGTAAACCAGCAATTACAGTAGGATCTGTTGGTTTGGATTCTGAGTTCATGAGCTTATTCACGGAAGGTAAGGGTGGACAACCGGCAGATATCGATAATCTGATCGAGCGTCTTGAGCGTGAAGAGTTTGATCTTGTGGCCGTTGGACGAGCACTACTAAGCGATCCGGCTTGGGTAGCAAAAATTCGTGAAGGTAACACCGAAGAACTGCGTTCATTTACGAAGGAAGCATTAAATATCTTGAAATAAATACAAGGAGTTACTATTCTCTTTGATAAAAAACAGGCAGCTTGCTAAAAATGATAAGCCGCCTGTTTTTGAAAATTTTATCTACCCTTATGAGAAAGTAACTAAAGATATGTTTTTGATTGAATTATTTTAACTATTTTGGGAGGTATTTTATGAATGTGTTAGTAGTTGGCGCAAATGGTCGAGTAGGATCATTCCTTGTTGATAAACTAGTTGAAAATGGATATTTCGTTTACGCAGGTGCAAGAAAAGACAATCACTCAAGTAGTTCGAGCAATGTTCAATTTGTTCCTTTTGATTTATTGGCTAGTCCTAAGGAAATGGCAGAAAAGATGTTTGATGCTGATGCAATTTTCTTTGTGGCAGGTTCAAGAGGAAAAGATTTATTGAAGATTGACTTGAATGGTGCTGTTAAAGTTATGAAGGCTGCTGAGAACAAAAAAATAAAGAGATTTATCATGCTTAGTTCAGTTTTTTCTCTGAATCAAGATAAATGGAATGAGTCATTTCTAAAAGATTTAACGGACTACAATATAGCGAAACATTATGCTGATCAATGGTTAATAAATAATACTGAGTTAGATTATACAATACTACAACCCGGAGTTTTAAAAGAAACCCCCGGATCTGGAAAAATTAATATCAATATTGATTATCCTGGTGAAAACTCTATAGAAAATGTAGTGGATACTCTAGTTCAAAGTCTTCAAGTGCAAGCTACTATTGGCAAAGTCATAACAATGTGTGATGGTAAAACTCCAATAGCAGATGCTTTAAATAATTTATAAGAATTCTTATAGGTTCTAGTATGTACTACCATTATTGAATTGCAGAGCTCTATTCTTCTAATTAGAATAGGTGCTCTTTTTGAGGATTAGATCCATTTAAAAGAACAATGCATTTAAAAATTGAAAATTGAGGTAAAGAATGATGAGTAACAAATATAGCAAATTATTTGAACCCATTACGTTCAAAAATGGAGTCACGATCAATAATCGAGTAGTAATGGCACCAATGACCACTTGGTCTGGTAATGAAGATTTTACTATTTCAGATGATGAAGGGACATATTACAGACGCCGGGTTAATGGAGTAGGACTTGTAATTACTGGTTGTACGCATGTTACACCAAACGGGATAGGCTTTACGCATGAGTTCGCGGGATACGATGATTCTTTTATTCCGAGCTTAAGAAAATTGGCGGATGCAGCGAAAAGTGGAGGAGCTCCTGTGATATTACAAATCTTTCATGCAGGTAATAAAGCTATTCCAGAACTTATTCCGAATGCTGATTTAGTAAGTGCAAGTGAATTAAAATCTTCTCCATATGCGACAACACCTAGAGCACTTTCACATGAAGAAATTTTGGATATGATTAAATCGTTCGGTGAAGCAACAAGACGTGCGATTGAAGCAGGGTTTGATGGGGTGGAAATCCATGGTGCTCACGGATTTTTAATTCAGAACTTCTTCTCTCCGTATTTTAATCAACGAAAAGATGAATGGGGAGGAACCCTTGAAAACAGATTGTATTTTCCGTTAGCTATTGTTCAAGAAGTAAAGGCAGTGATTGAAAAATATGCTACAAAACCGTTTATCCTTGGCTATAGATTCTCTCCTGAGGAAAGAACATTAGAGGGTGGATTAAGAATGGAAGACGCTTATGTGTTAATTGATCGATTGATAGAAAATGAGGTAGATTATATACACGCTTCATTAGATAATGTGTTTTCAAAGCCTTTAGGAAACCAGGATGAAAAAACACGCTTGGAATTGATTCTAGAAAGAGTGGACGGTCGAGTGCCTGTTATTGCTGCTGGCTCAGTTATAGATCCAAATGATGCATTAAAAGCTTTAGAATTAGGGTTACCTCTTATTGCGGTTGGTAAAGGATTAATTATGAATCCAAATTGGGTTGAAGAGGTAGCTAATGGACGCAAAGATGAAATTGAGAAAGTATTGAAAATTTCAAAGGTAGATGAACTTGATATTCCTGAAAAACTCTGGAATGCAATTCGAACTACTCCAGGTTGGTTCAAAATTAGTTGTTATTGATATGGTATATAGTCCAGAAATTGACGAAATTAGATGTCCATAGTTTGACGAGCTCAGTGTCCAAATGAAATTTTGAAAAAAGGGAGAATCACGAAAATTCTCCCTCAATCACCCTCTTAACCATGTGGTCATCTACAATCCTAAATCCATTCTGAGATCCATAAATTAAACAATGAGTACATAACTTATTTATGAGCCTTGCGGCTCCTCCAGAAAAGCGGTGAATTTCATCCAAAGCAGCGTCAGAAAAGAAATGTTGGTCCACTCCTGCGAATTTTAAATGCTTTTCTACATACTCACCAACCTGAGCACGATCGTAATGCCCCAATTTGAACTGGATATCAATTCTTTGTCGTATAGCTGAGTATGATTGAAGACGAAGTCGATCCCATAATTCACTCTGCCCTACAAGAATAAGTGCCATTGGACTTTGTGCATCCATTTTGAAGTTAAGCAGAAACCTAACCTCCTCAAGCATCTCACGATCTAAGAGGTGAGCTTCATCTACCACAACCACTGGCTGAATACCGCGAATTCCTCTCATCAATTCTATCTCTCGATGGAGTTGCCGTTTGGCATCACCTCTATAAAACTTTGCTTCAGAGCCTAATTGTTCAAGTAATCCCTTATAAAAATGTCGAGGAGTTAATTTTGAATCGGACAAATAGAGGACTTGATATTTACCTTTATCTAATCGATCCACAAATTTTCGAATAGTGGTCGTTTTACCGGTACCACAATCACCTGTTAAAACAGCAAAAAGTTGTCTTTCTGCCGAGTACTTAAGCCTGCCAAGAATTTCTTGCATCATAAGAGAATCATATAATTTATCGGTGGGTACATCCCTGGAAAAAGGGGTATTTTCCATCCCATAAGCCTCTTCAAACATTTTCTTCGTCCTCCTTCCAAATTGCACGGAAGGTAACAGCTGGATTCATACCCTTTTGCCGCTCTTGGTGTTTCTGTTCCGCTGCTTTTAATAATCTAGATGAATCTGCTTCTTGTGGTTGAAGATGCGAAGGTAATGCTGGTCGTTTTCCTGCTTTTTCACCAATGACTAGCTTCCTCGCTCTCCAAGGGGAGTGCCCCTCATACTCAATAGTTAATTCCGCCAGGTCCGAAGGATCGTACATAACGTCAACTTGACGTCCCATAAAAGTAAGTCCAACTTCATACTTTTGATCCATAAAACTTATACAGCCAGATTTGTCTACCTTCCGTGACTCACAATGCAGAAAGGCATTAGCCAATTTATCAGGATCAATAAATCGAATTGCTTTCCGATCGCTACGGAATGCCGACTGAGGACTAATTTTCTCCCCAAGTGCTGAATGAGGTTTTTCTTGGTAACACTCGGTAAGCCAAGATTGAAACAGTTCGTTTAACCGGTCCAATGTTTTTGGCTTTTCAAGTGCAATCTCACCAAGAAAAGAATCAATAACTCTATTAAAACGCTCAATTTTACCTTTTGATTCAGGCGCATAGGGTTTTGCAAAAATAAGGCGTGTACCGATTTTAGAACATGTTCGCGACATCCACTTAGTCCGATATTGCTTTCCATTATCAAAATAAACAGATTCCGGTACTCCATATTTTTGTACAGCTTGTCGAAAAGCATCTTCTACAATTCTGGAATCAAGGGTCGGATAAAAAGCACCATGTAAAACAAAACGGGTTGCGTCATCTATAATAGCTACAAGAAATACCTGCTTTTTAGTTCCATTCGGACCAATGGGCAAATACGGACCATATTTGATATCAGATTGCCACAACTGATTACGATGCCGTTTTTGAAAACGTCTCGCAGCTACTCCTGATTGAGAATAAAGCCTCATTTGACGAGAACTATATCCTTTTTCCGTTAATTTCTCTTGAAGAGTAGAACGTTTAAGTTGACCAGGATCTGCCAAGCCCTCCCACTCAAGTATCTGAATAATTTGTGCAACGCTACGACTAGGAGCTTCCTTTCTAAGGAGAATAGCCTGTTCCAATAAATGTGGAGGAATAGCCTCTGGTTTGGTTTGTGCATTTTTCCCATTAGGTTTTAATCCTCCAAAACCTTCGGTACGATATTGTGAAAGGTAACGTCTTATTGTCCTTTCAGAAAGACCGCTGGTCTTACAAATCTGATCCTTCAGTTGCTTGGCTTTTCCAGCGTCAAGACCTTCTGCTAATAGGGGTGCAATAAGCTGGAATCTCTGTACTGCAATTTCTTCTGCTTTTTTCTGATCTCTCATGGTAACACTCCTCTCAATGTGTCTACCATGAGTGTAAATCAACCCCCTCAGGACAAAAATGCAGAACGGGTATGTACCCAAAAATTAATATTTACTATGGGTCGGACAATTCGCGCTAGCCATCTAGGCGCATCCCCAACCAGCTGTCCTAATCTATGAAGTGCGGTCTCTGAAGTTGCGGACATCAAATTCAAAGGGATATTTTCCTGATTAGTTTGAAGCATGATGGAAACAAGGCAACCCACCCAATAATCTACAAAACTTTTAAACCATTCAAACCAACGAAACAGGGTTGATTCATCTGCAGGTATATCGTGATTAGTGGGGGTTCGAGAGAACCATTTCTATGCAATTTGATTCGTACCTCTTATAAGGAACCAAGAAATCTGGTAATTCATGATGAATACTACCGCAATTATCACATCTTAATCTTCGAATATTATAAACTCTCGTTTCCCCAGATCTTTCTTTTGATTTTCTATCTCTAGTCCCAATTACACTCATGCTTTTACCACAACAAGGAGAGGGAATCCTCCCCGCACCCCTAACTAAAAACTCCTGTATTGTTCTTTTCAATAAGTTTGTAATCTGATACAATGACCATAGTTGTTTTTTGTGGGACGTCTCCCGTATAACTGTTGGCGCAGTTGTACATCATGGGAGGCGTCTTTTCCTTTCTCCGGAATTATACGTGGACATTATACTCGTCCACTTCCGGACAGGCAATACCGTCAACTATGGGTAAATTATGGGTGTCAAAAACATTAGTGAATAATCTCTGAAATAATAGTTATTTTAATGTTAAATAGAATTGTTCAAAATTATATATAGTGAAACTTAACTAAATTTATAGAGGGAAGAAAAATGAGTAAGAAGCTTATCGTAGTTGTTGGTGCTGGTTCGGGTATCGGAAACAATGTTGCTAAAAAATTTGGAGACAATAACTTCCGTGTCGTTTTAATTTCTCGTAATCAGAATGCGTTAGAACAATACGTGAAGGAGCTAAGTTCGGATGGAATCGAAACTTATGCTGAAGTTGCCGATGCCTAAAGGTCGGCATCGATAACGGCAGCTTTTGAACAAATTAAGAAAAAATATGGGGTAATAGATGTACTGGTGTACAACGCTGCTGTTCTGAAAGACGGTCAACCAACTTCGCTGACGGCGGAATCTCTTATATCTCACTATCAGGTTGATGTTGCAGGCGCATTGCATTCCGCCCTACAAGTGATTTCAGATCAAGCGGATCAAAAAATGGGGACAATTCTCTTTACAGGTGGCGGCTTTGCGCTTGAACCTTCGGTATCATACGCTGCTCTGTCCGTTGGCAAAGCAGCGCTGCGCACCCTGGCTTTTACTCTGGCCGAAGAACTGAAGCCTCAAGGCATTTTTGTCGGTACGGTTACAATTGCAGGAAACGTCGCTCCGGACACTCGTTTTGCTCCTGAACTAATCGCAGACAAATATTTGGAGCTTTATGAAAAACGCGAAGATCACGAAATTGTGTATAGCTAATTCACTACTTTTTGATTCAAAAAATGCCAGGGCGCAAAATCGTTGCGACCTGGCTTTTATTTTTCCAAACCAGATTTGAATTATCACAATGGAAATGAATTATTCATAATCTTTGGAATCTATTCGTTTCCTTTTTTGAAATATTGTAATTTGTCTATAAAAAAATCCTTCAAACTAAATATCTAGAATTTTTGAGTATTTTACCTAAGAATACGAGAAGTTCTCTTCCCCCTGTTATCGTAAATAAAGCCATACAGAAAGAAAATCATATTGCCTAAATATTTTATATTGACAGAATATTTAATAATAATATACAATATGTATTGTATTAAATAATAGTAGATTTAGTAAAAATTTTGGTATGACCATATTATGTCTATAACTATGTATTAATTGAAAAGGATGATAAAACCATTATTAATAAATTAATTGTAAGCGTTTTAATGAAGATCATGTACTTACTGCAAGCGGTCCAAAGTGAAATATCTTTATTACTTGAAAAAGGGCACTTTCAATAAAATGTTTCAACTATTAACTATCTTATTTCGTCATTATTAAATATGCTTACTGTAATCTGTACATAAGAATGGAAACAACAATATAATATGATAGGATATCTTACTAAATTGTAGAAATACAAATCTATGATCACTATTACATTTTTATCAGCCAATAGATAGGTTCAAAAAACGTAATTAAATATAATTATTTATCCATAATTGGTATGACCATAATATAACAATAACTCTGCTGATATCCTTTGCATGACATACATTTCATTTTCGTAGTCCCTAAAAGGGTAGAAAAATCATAATATTCTACCCAACAAAAAAGAGAGATATTCCAATAGTGTAAATGTAAACAACATTTTTTGTACGCTATACCATAGGTCGTTCCTCACCCGATTTGTGAAATTTGATATTTAAATATCATAAGACGGGGAGTTGACATAATAATCTATCTAGTAAAAGGAGGAGTCAATATGAAAGTATTAAGAAATAATCTATTTTCGCATTAAAAAATACGGAAAAGTAAATGAAATTATATCTGTTGGGAGGAAAAAAAATGAAACGAATTCCTCTAGGGGTTCAAGTGCTTATAGCTGCAATCGTTGGTGCTATTTTAGGTTTAACAAGTAAATCAGTTGGCGTAGAACTTAAAGTACTTGGTGATGCCTTTATTCGGTTAATCCAAATGACCATTGTTCCTTTAATTTTCCCTTTGATTGTTCTGGGTGTTGCCCAGATGAAATCTGTCAGGAAATTGGGGAGACTCGCAGGAAAGGCTATTTTATATTTTGAGATAGTTACTACTATTATAATAGTTTTTTCCGTTTGGTTAGCAGAGGTCACAAATATTGGGGAAGGGGCTAATCTTTCAGGTGGAGATCCAGGTAAATTAAGTGGTCTAGCTAAAGGAATTGATTTTAAAGCTTTTTTATTAGAAATTATACCCAACAACATTTTTGATGCTTTTTCTCAAGGTAAATTGTTACCTGTTATTTTCTTTGGAATCTTTTTTGGCCTGGGAATTTCAGCTCTTGCAGGAAAAGCTAAAATTGTGGAAGATTTCCTCGAAGCTGTGTCTCAAATAATGTTCAAAGTACTTGATTTTGCTATAAAATTCTCGCCAATTGGAGTATTTGGTTACCTATCCTATAGTATGGCTACTTACGGTTGGGGAACGCTTAAAATGGTAGGAGCTTTAGTATTAATTACTTATATAGGTTTGTTGGTAGTTTTGTTGGTTCTTTTCCCAATTATTGCTCGCATTTTCGGTGTTAAGTATATTGCAATGATTAAAGCGATATGGGACTTATTATTAATCGCGTTTACAACTAGAAGTTCAGAAGTGGTGTTAGCTCCACTAACGAAGAGATTGGAGAATTATGGAGCTCATAATTCAGTTGTTTCATTGGTACTCCCCCTAGGTTATTCCTTTAATTTAGATGGAGGAACACTATATATCGCTCCAGCTATTATATTTATTGCCCATTCCTATGGTCTAAACCTTGATATTTCACATCTAATTCAGATTATTCTGCTTGTTATTCTCCTCTCAAAGGGTGTTGCAGCAGTGCCATCCGCAATAATGGTGACTATTATGAGCGCCTTAACCGCTCTTGGATTACCACTTGAAGGTATTGCGGTTTTAATGGCAGTAGACTATATAATGGACATGGCACGAACAGCAACCAATGTTGTCGGCAATTCTTTAGCCACAATTATTATGGCAAAGTCCGAGGGATTGTTTGATGAAAAGAAAGAATTAACTGTTATTAAAAATAGTAATTTAAATCAGAAGGAGGGAACGTTATAGTACGAGTTGAAGGTTTCGTATTTCTTGTTTTAAAAATTATCTAAAAATAAAATACTTTACAAAGCGAAAGATATTTTTTATTATTTGTATATAAACTTATTATGGTCTGACCATAATAACATAATAACATTTAAGGAGGACTACTATATGAAATTAGCAACAGTTCTTAGAGATGGAAGAGAGACAGCTGCACTTGTTACACGTGATGGAGTTTTGTTAATTGAGGATTTAAATCTGAAACTTAATCAGGAATGGTCAACCGATTTATTTGAAATCATTCAATCGGGACAATTAGATAGAATAAAGGATTGGTATAAAACAGAAGGTAAACATAGAGTGGAAGAATTAGAAACTAATAAGATCTCTTTTGAAGAAGTAAAGTATGGACCTCTTTATCGCCATCCAAGGAAGATCTGGGGAATCGGTTTGAATTATGTGGAGCATGCTGCTGATTTGAGTGAAAAGGCACCCAATACAGAACCTGCAAGCTTTATGAAGCCGGATACCACTATCATAGGCCCACTTGATACCATTGAAATTCCTTTGCAATCTGACAGAACTACTGCGGAGGCAGAACTGGGAATCATCATTGGAAAAGAGTGCAAAGATGTATCCGAAGAGGATGCACCTAATGTAATTGCTGGTTTTACAACGATTATTGATATGACAGCAGAAGATATTTTACAGGTAAATCCTAGATATTTAACCCGCTCCAAAAGTTTCGATACTTTCTTTAGTTTTGGTCCTCACTTGGTCACACCTGATGAGGTTGATGAGGTGTTAAATTTGAATGTTTCCACAGTAATCAATGGAAATCTTCATCGGAAAAATATTGTTTCCAATATGACATTCCGCCCATGGCACCTCGTATCTTTCCATTCTAAGGTAATGAAATTGCTGCCAGGAGATATAATCTCTTCCGGTACTCCAGGAGCTGTCGTCATTCGGGATGGGGATGTTGTAGAGTGTCACATTGATGGATTTGAGAAATTAGTGAATCCCGTAAAAGATTTAAAGGCTTATTAAAAATCTACAAGAGGTGAATAGGTATGGAATTAAATCTAGCCAATAAGGTTGCTCTTGTCGTCGCATCAAGTCAGGGGATTGGAAAAGCTATCGCAACGCAATTAGTTAAAGAAGGGTCACACGTTATGCTAACCAGCCGCGACGGCACAAAATTGGAAGGTGTTCAAAAAGAGTTGCAGGAATTACAAGGGGGAAGGGTCGCTTATCATTCGGCTGATATTACTAAAGCGGAAGACATAAAATCATTAGTGCAAGCCACGCGAGAGGTGTTTGGCAGGATCGATATTGTCGTAAATAATGCAGGCGGACCACCCGGTGGGACGTTTGAACAGTTCACCGATGAAGATTGGCAAAAAGCATTTGAACTAAATTTATTAAGTTATATCCGGGTCATTCGGGAAGTTCTTCCTGAATTAAAAAAAGAGGGCGGTCGAATTATTAATCTGGCCTCATCATCAATAAGACAACCGATTCCTGGACTGATTTTATCCAATACCTTCCGTTTGGGAATTGTGGGACTGACCAAAACGATAGCCGAGGAATTAGCGCCTTATAATATCTTGGTAAATACCGTTGCTCCAGGGAAAATTGGTACAGATAGGACAGTGTTTGTTGATCAACTGAAGGCAAATAAATTAGGTTTAACTAGAGAAGATATTGAAAAAGAAACGAAGAACTCCATTCCTCTTAAACGGTATGGAACCCCCGAAGAATTTGCTAAAGTGGTTACATTTCTGGTGTCCGATGCCAACACCTATATGACAGGGAGTTCCTTCTTGGTTGATGGTGGCATGATAAAATCCATCTAAGAAATGAAGCAACATAAAACACGCAATATTGCTATCGATGGGGCAAAGACGATATTTTTCTCAGGGCCGAATCAAGAACTGCTTCAATTATTATGGGAACAGAGTTGTTCGATTGAGGATTTTGACAAATGACTTTGTTTTAATGAGATGTGATTTATCACTTATCACCATCAATAAGGGTCTGACCATAATATTATAGTAGTGTATTTGCGACAATTTTCTATATAAACCTACTATTTCGCGTTAAAGGAATTCTTATTGTAAAACATTGGTTCTGTTAAATAATCACTTTGATTAATGATTATAAAATTATTTTTATAACCAATAACTTTTACAAATAGAATTCCTTTAATACTTTTTTATATTTATCTTTGCTGTATACCAGTGGTGAGCAGTAATGAAACAAATAGAAAACAAGGGTAAGAGAGGTTTAAAGGAATTAATCAACTAAAACGATTGCAAAAGATTGGAGAGATTATAATTAAAATTCATTATTTACAAAATGACTCGCAAGTTGAACCAGGGAAAATTGATATTTGGGCTGCCCGAAAAGGGCATACTCTAACCTCGACCAAAGTTTATGAAAAATGTGATTTTCCACCTTTGGATGAGATCGATTTTCTGATTATTTTGGGTGGACGTATGGGGGCATATGAAGAAGAAACTTTTTCATGGCTTAACTTAGAAAAACAATTTATTAGAGAGGCTGTGGAAAATAATAAATTTGTTCTTGGTATTTGCCTTGGTGCGCAGTTAATTGCAGATGCTTTAGGTGGGAAAGTTTTTCCACATAAAGAGAAAGAAGTCGGTTGGTGGCCAGTTGTACTAAATAAAGGGGCTGAAGATATTGAACTTACATACGGATTATCTGAAAAATTTACTGCTCTTCAATTTCATGGGGATACATTTGATTTACCAGAAGAGGCAATCCTTTTAGCTTCAAGTAAAGCTTGCAGGAACCAATTATTTGTATATAAAGAACGTGTCATAGGAATGCAATTTCATCCGGAGTTTACAAATGAACAGATTGACAAAACGTTAAAAACTTATGAGATTGGCGAAGGTGAATTTGTACAAAAACCTGAAAATATTGTTAATCAATTTGCACAGCTTCGGGAATCTACAGATATGTTGTTTAAATTACTAGATAATATTGAGGACAAATTTAATAAGAGAATATTGTTTAACAAGAGATAGTTCATTTTGTTCCATCCATTGTGATTTCAAATACTTGTGTGTAGCATAACAAAGGGGTTTCACTATGCAGAAGAATATTATATTAACTGGATATGGTACGGTAGTAAAAGAACTAATCAAACTGATTATTCACAATGGAGCTTTGATAAAAGAAAAATACGGCATTGACTTACTTGTAACCGGAATTGTTGGCAGTAAAGGAATGATTTACGAAGAAAAAGGAATTGAGCTTTCAAACTTGATAGATTTCGGAACAGGTTCGGAAGCACTTTCAAGATATTCGGAATGTTTCCATCTTCCTTTTACTGAACCAATTTTTCAAGGAGATGTCCTGATTGAATGCACCCCGACAAATATAGAAACGGGAGAACCAGCATTTGGCTATATTCAGAAAGCAATAACGAATGGAATGGACATCGTCTCTGTTTCAAAAGGAGCACTTGTGAAGTCATTTGATAAAATTAAAACACAAGCAGACAAGCATGGCAGACGATTAAAATACTGCGGCGCAACCGCAGCTGCCCTGCCAACGCTTGATATCGGAGAATACAGTTTAGCAGGTTGCACGATTACTCGCATAGAAGGCATTTTAAATGGAACCTCTAATTCCATTTTAGCAAGCATGAGCGAGAACAACTTATCTTTTAAAAAAGCGCTAAAAATTGCACAGGAAAAAGGAATTGCGGAAGTAAACCCTGCTTTAGATGTGCAAGGATTTGATACGGCTTGCAAAATTCTCTTGCTTGCCAACAGATTTTTCGGCAGTAGCTTATCAATTGAAGATGTGAAAATCAAAGGGATTGAATTAGTCACAAAAGAAGATATTACGGCGGCTAAACAAAATGGCCGTATGCTAAAGCTTCTGGGAAGTGCCTACAAAGAAGCTGAGAATGTGATCATAGAAGTAAAACCAAGTGAGCTTGAAAGCAAGCACCCTTTAGCTCATGTCAATGGAACTAATAAGGGTGTTGTTTTTGAAACGATTGAAATGGGGACCGTTTGTGCAACAGGAGGTGCTTCTCATCCGAGAGGAGCTGCAGCCGCTGCATTAAAGGATGTGGTCAATTTATACAGAGGAACAATCCTTTAGCATATAAAAAAATGAAGATTAAAAATGGAGCCATTATTTAAATCTATAATCAAAAGGAGCTTATCAAAATGAATTTTTCTATATCAAATCGCTTATCCAAAATCCCTTTTTCCAGCATTCGTGAAATATTTGAAGAAGCAGCAGCAATGGAAAAAAGCGGCATCAATATTACACACATGGAAATTGGCCGTCCAGATTTTGATACACCACAGCATATTAAGGATGCAGCAAATACTGCGTTACAGCAAGGAAATGTACATTATACTTCCAACAGCGGAACGCTCGAGTTTCGAGAAGCAATTGCAGAAAAATTGAAGCGTGAAAATGGCATCATTGTCGATCCACAAAAAGAAGTTGTCGTGACAGTCGGGTGCAAGGAAGCCATCTTCAATCTGATCTTTGCCTTTATCAATCCAGGAGATGAGGTACTCATTCCTGATCCAGCATGGCTTGAGTATCAGTATATCGTTGAGCTTGCAGGAGGTATTGCAGTTTCAGTACCGTTATTAGAAGAAAATGAGTTTCTTTTAAATCCAAATGATGTTCGCGACCGTGTCACAGACAAAACGAAAATGATTTTAATCAATTCTCCCCATAATCCAACGGGAGCGGTTTTACCAGAGTCCTATTTAAAGGAATTAGCTGACATTGCGATTAAAAACGATTTACTTGTTGTATCCGATGAAATCTATGAAAAGCTTATTTATGACGGAGAAAAGCATATTAGTATGGCTACTTTGCCAGGCATGTTTGAAAGAACCATCACAATCAATGGATTTGCCAAAGCGTATGCGATGGATGGATGGAGATTGGGATATGCGGCGGGACCTGCGGTGCTTATCCAGCCTATATTAAAAATGCATCAATATAACACATCTTGCGCAACATCATTTGCACAATTCGGTGGTACAGCGGCATATCGCGGAACGCAAGCACCTGTTGAAATAATGGTGAAAGCTTTTGATGAAAGAAGAAAACTGCTCGTTAGCCGTTTGAACGAGTTTCCTGGTGTAAACTGCGTTGTGCCAAAGGGTGCCTTTTATGCTTTCCCTTCCTTTAAAGAGTTAGGCCTTCCTTCTACAGAGATTGCCACCATTTTACTTAGAGAAGCACATATCGCTTGCGTACCGGGTTCGGCATTTGGAAATCACGGTGAGGGCTATATCCGTATGGCTTATTCAACAAGTTACGATAAAATTGAACAAGCAATGGATCGTATGCAAAAAGTGATAAAGAATTTGAGGGTAAAAGGTTAATTAAAGAATAAAGAGGAGTTTTTATTTTCGTACATTAGCTTACTTGCTCACATATGAGTATCATAATATAATATATATTACTATTATCAATAATTTACTCTGCAAATGGTCTGACAATATTAACTTTAAAATAGTGGGGAGGTGTTGATTATGCAATTTGAGGTTATCAAGAGAAAAAAATTATATGAGGAAATTGTTTCTCAGATTATTCGGTTTATTCAGGAAAAAAATATTAAGCCAGGTGAAAAGTTACCTTCTGAAAATGAACTTGTAGAGATATTTCAGGTCAGTAAGACAGCAGTTCGAGAAGCGCTTAGCGTTCTCGTAGCAAAAGGGATTTTAGAAAAACGTTCAGGTGTGGGTAGTATACTAAAGGAGTTTAATGGTGGTACCTTAATCGAACCCATTACAAGTAAACTTATAATGGAAAAGCACGTGTTAAGAGAACTCTTAGAGTTCCGAAGAGGGCTAGAGATTGAATCTGCTGCACTTGCCGCTGAAAGGGCAACTAGTGAACAATTAGAAGCTATTGAAAATGCTCATTTGGAATTAATTGAAGTGAATCGAAATGGTGAAGTTGGGATTGAAGAAGACTTCAGATTTCATTATTTAATTCTCATTTCATCAGGTAACTCGATTTATGAGAACATCTTTGATTCAATGTCTACACAATTCATGGAGGCCTTAAAAATTACTAAAAATCAATCAAAGAGATTATCAAAATTATATTTAGAAGAAGCCCAAGTAGACCATGAACGAATTCTTAAAGCATTAAAGGAAAGGAATCCAACTGAAGCTCGATTAGCTATGCTAGATCATCTTTATAAAAATGAAATAAAAATCTGGAATAACGAGCTTTAATTCTTCTAGTGTTGATATATTTCCAGTCTTATGGATACTAGAAAAAGGTTGAAGGTGTCTAAAAAATTTAATGAAATAGCTATACAAAATTTTAATATTGTGTTATTAAGGTATCCTTTTTATTGCATTACTAACGATTTTTGTTACTTCAATAAGGCACGTAGTTAAGCGTTAATCTAGTAAAATTAATGCTTTTTTATGGGCTTTTTTCTTTTTCCTACATTAAGGTTGTTTTGACTGTTTAAAATAACATAAATAGTATTTTAAATATTTTAAACCTCCATGTTTCGCCTCTAATTTATAATTCCCTTTCAAAAGATTCTTTTTAAATTTTAAAATTATGAAATCATTATACTGATTACATTAGGATAATAAGAAAAGCCACCACTTTTTTGTGGCAGCTGAATCTCCAATAAAAGCATTTCAATTACAATAATTAGAAAAAAATTATTTTTTGTTGATAAACTACTTATCATAATCTGAATTAGGGACACTTTTTGATCATTTAAGTTTTTAAAATGAATTTTAACTGCAAAATAACTCTCCGCATTTTAGGGACTTATACTCATATTAAGTCTGACACCTTTTTAACATGGTTAATATAGGTGGTTAAAGTTCAAGCGATCCTGGACAATGTGTAGAATAATTGTTTGAGTTTCATTTTATCCTTTTCCTCAAAACCTTTTATAAATGTATTTAGTTCTATAGGACAGTCTCGATGTAAAAAATAATTATTTTCAACTAGTAAATAGTAAGTATTTTGCCATAATGAAAGAAAATAAGGGTTTTCAAGTTGAGAACTGAGGGTTTCTATCCAGCATGCAAAATCCGACCAAAAGCTAATTGGGGAATTAAACTTAGATTTAATAGCATTATTATCTATTGATTCTTTGAGCGATAACGTTACGATTTGTTCTGCACACATGATTGATATTTCATAATAATGCTTGAGGGATTCAGGATCCAATTTTTGCGTGAGAACCTGACTAGGAATGATAAAAGGAGGTGGTTCAGATACAAAGGTTCCTTCACCTTGTCTTGAATCTAAGTATCCTAACAGTTCTAAACCACGTAATCCCTCTCGAAGTGATGCCCGGCTCACTCCTAATAAAATACTAAGAGTTCTTTCTGTAGGAAGTTTTGATCCGTTTGATAACTTTTCTGATGTTAAATAATCTACAATTTGTTTTGAAGCTTGTTCAAACATTCTTGGTGAACGTTGAACGGGAATGGTTTCTTTTTTATCCAAGTAATAACCCTCCGAGACATTTTTATTATAGTATCCCTATAATAACAAAATAGAAGCAGAGAACTCAAAAAGTAGTAAAACTTGATCAAAGTTTTTTTGTAAATCTTATGATAAACAGATTAATCAATGAAATTTTAGGATAGGGTATTCAAAGGGGAATCATAATCAGAGTTAAAAAACATTACCGTTTAAAAGAGCAAAGAAAATACCCTTAATTGACACTATTTTAACGATGTTTTTATTGAACAATTGTGAACAATATTCCTACGGTTCAGTAGTTTTTTGATGAGATGATTCCTGCGGCAGAAAAGGATTGAGCCGTATAGGAAATATTATCAGAGAGCGGACCCATAGATAATTTTTTACTACATTTATGGGACGTTATCTGAATCGTTAATGGTTGCTACGGCAACCCTTTTTTATAGGGAAGAATTCAAAAAACTTTATATTGCATATAAAACTAGATCGGGTTCTTCCACCCGTGAATACTTGTCGCATCAGTTTTTCTCCTATGTCTCGAGGAAGCTCTTCATTACGGTACAGGTAATCATAGAAATTTGTAACAGCCGTGACCGTTAGGTTCACTGTCTTCTCTGTTTTTTTTGCTTTGACAGGGGTAAGAGACGTTACTTTGGTACTTTCGTATGGACTGCGAAGCCACCCTACAAACTCCACCAAATCCTCTAGACGTATCTTTCGGTAATCCTTTTCTGTTTCCAGTAAGTATGTAAAATACTGCTTTAACGCATAACAGTATGTCTTCAGTGTATTGCTGCTTTTCCCCGTCCTATCTAAATACTTTAAGTATTTAACCACCGGAATAATTGGCATTCCTCCTCCATCGACTAACAAATATCTCTTTCCATGCTCTAGTATTACTTCTTGTACACGTATAACCCATCACTCCTAAAATTATTTTTCAAGCTCGGTTTCTGACCTCACTACGCCTCCCGCTAGGGGCTCTATCCCCTAACTAAAATCAAACATAATATACATAATTAACCAGACCTTCAATGTCTGATTATACATTCTATTATGTATGAAAAAAGAGGATCTACGCCCTTATATTGGGCATAGTATCCTCTTCTAATAATAGTCCGTTTAAGTACACTTTTGCGAACGGGTATTTTTTGTTCAAAAACATCCATTTTTAACGTCTGTAAAAGTTAAAAAATAATTTACGAACGTTCACGTTTTTATTATACTTTTACGAACATATTATAGTAGAATAAAAGAAAAGATAATTAAAATGAGGGAGATTAAAGTGGACTTTCGAAAGTTTGGATACATACGAGTCAGCAGCAAAGATCAAAATGAATTACGACAACTTGAAGCAATGAAGGAAAAAGGGATAGATGAACGTGACATCTTCTTGGACAAACAAAGCGGAAAAGATTTCAAGAGGGTTCAATACCAATTACTCAAGCGTATCTTACGGAAAGGGGATGTACTCTATATTCATTCGCTTGATCGCTTTGGTCGGAACAAAGAAGAAATTCTACAAGAGTGGAATGACATTACGAAAAATATCCAGGCTGACATTGTAGTGCTGGATATGCCATTATTGGATACCACTCAATTTAAAGACAGTCTAGGTACTTTCATTGCCGATCTAGTTTTACAAATTCTTTCTTGGATGGCAGAAGACGAACGCAATCGAATTCGAAAACGGCAGCGTGAAGGAATTGATGTGGCGAAGAAAAATGGCATAGCTTTTGGCAGACCGAAATCTATTATTACGGAAGAGTTTAAACAAACTTATCATCGGTGGAAAACGGGAGAGATGACAGCTGTGAAAGCGATGAAAGAAATATCGGTTAAAAAGACAACATTTTATAAGTTAGTTAAGGAGTACGAAAAAGAATTAAAAAGTACCAATATATAATAGAAGAAAGTCGTCAAAAAAAGCCTTTGCTCAACGAAAGCAAAGGCTTTTTTCAATTAAGGGTTTATTTGATTTTTCAACAAACGGGCCAGATTGTAAAAAAAGAAGCTAAAGAGGTAGTTTAGTTGTATATCTTATAAGCACCTTAATGGTTGGTTCGGAGTATTATTCCTCGAACGCTTCCATCAATTCCCGTAAATCTTTGATGGCTAGTTTTACACTCTCTTTTTTATTTTCATGCACTCCAGTTCCTAATAATTAATCGTGTTGAGGGAAGGAATTATTCGCTAAGCTTTTGTAGCCCTCTGGTACTGTGAATATTTCTATAGTAATAGTAAATCCCAGGCTTATATAGATTTTTATAATTTCTAGTTCTTCATTTTTAACTTTTGTTACAATTCCCATACGATAGTCCTCTCCAGATAGAAAGCAATCAAATTCATAATTTAGATTTTATATATTTATATTTACTTAAACTAGTATACGCTTAAATCCTACCCTATTTCCAGTGCCTGTTATGCCCTGATATTTGTTGAAGACTGCAAGTGGCCAGGGTTTTGGTTGTTGATTTAAAGAGATAAGATATTGTTATCTCAAGAAATAGTTTTAGGGAAGTGAACTTTCCTAAAAAAAGAAAAACTTTCTGTTGCATTTGTAAATTGGAGGTGTTATGATAGATAAGTTGCTTTTAACGGCGGTTTTAATAGTTAAAAGTGAAAACAAAAAAGTTATATTATTATATTGACATAGTAATTGAGATTTGATATGATAATAAATGTCGCTTCTGACATGACAGATTGTTCTTTGAAAACTAAACAAACAAAAACGTCAACAAACAATCAATTAATCGTGTTTCTTCTATTAATATTAAGAACATGAGCCAACGTAACAAAATGAGCTAATCAACTTTCTTGGAGAGTTTGATCCTGGCTCAGGACGAACGCTGGCGGCGTGCCTAATACATGCAAGTCGAGCGAATCAATAGGAGCTTGCTCCTGTTGGTTAGCGGCGGACGGGTGAGTAACACGTGGGCAACCTGCCTGTAAGACTGGGATAACACCGGGAAACCGGTGCTAATACCGGATAATCCTTTTTCTCTCATGAGGAAAAGCTGAAAGTCGGTTTCGGCTGACACTTACAGATGGGCCCGCGGCGCATTAGCTAGTTGGTGAGGTAACGGCTCACCAAGGCGACGATGCGTAGCCGACCTGAGAGGGTGATCGGCCACACTGGGACTGAGACACGGCCCAGACTCCTACGGGAGGCAGCAGTAGGGAATCTTCCACAATGGACGAAAGTCTGATGGAGCAACGCCGCGTGAGCGATGAAGGCCTTCGGGTCGTAAAGCTCTGTTGTTAGGGAAGAACAAGTACCGGAGTAACTGCCGGTACCTTGACGGTACCTAACCAGAAAGCCACGGCTAACTACGTGCCAGCAGCCGCGGTAATACGTAGGTGGCAAGCGTTGTCCGGAATTATTGGGCGTAAAGCGCGCGCAGGCGGTCCTTTAAGTCTGATGTGAAAGCCCACGGCTCAACCGTGGAGGGTCATTGGAAACTGGGGGACTTGAGTGCAGAAGAGGAAAGCGGAATTCCACGTGTAGCGGTGAAATGCGTAGAGATGTGGAGGAACACCAGTGGCGAAGGCGGCTTTCTGGTCTGTAACTGACGCTGAGGCGCGAAAGCGTGGGGAGCAAACAGGATTAGATACCCTGGTAGTCCACGCCGTAAACGATGAGTGCTAAGTGTTAGGGGGTTTCCGCCCCTTAGTGCTGCAGCTAACGCATTAAGCACTCCGCCTGGGGAGTACGGCCGCAAGGCTGAAACTCAAAGGAATTGACGGGGGCCCGCACAAGCGGTGGAGCATGTGGTTTAATTCGAAGCAACGCGAAGAACCTTACCAGGTCTTGACATCCTCTGACACTCCTAGAGATAGGAATTTCCCCTTCGGGGGACAGAGTGACAGGTGGTGCATGGTTGTCGTCAGCTCGTGTCGTGAGATGTTGGGTTAAGTCCCGCAACGAGCGCAACCCTTGATCTTAGTTGCCAGCATTTAGTTGGGCACTCTAAGGTGACTGCCGGTGACAAACCGGAGGAAGGTGGGGATGACGTCAAATCATCATGCCCCTTATGACCTGGGCTACACACGTGCTACAATGGATGGTACAAAGGGCTGCAAGACCGCGAGGTTTAGCCAATCCCATAAAACCATTCTCAGTTCGGATTGCAGGCTGCAACTCGCCTGCATGAAGCCGGAATCGCTAGTAATCGCGGATCAGCATGCCGCGGTGAATACGTTCCCGGGCCTTGTACACACCGCCCGTCACACCACGAGAGTTTGTAACACCCGAAGTCGGTGGGGTAACCGTAAGGAGCCAGCCGCCTAAGGTGGGACAGATGATTGGGGTGAAGTCGTAACAAGGTAGCCGTATCGGAAGGTGCGGCTGGATCACCTCCTTTCTAAGGATAAAGCTGGACCTGTGAGCCAGACAAAACAGTTTGTTTGATCGACGTTTCTTGTTTGTTTAGTTTTGAGAGTGCAATTCTCTCAGAACTTTCGTTCTTTGAAAACTAGATAATCGTAATGAAGAAGTCAATATAAGAACCGAGTCAATGCCATTTTAGTTTTCTCTCTTATGTAAGTAAGAGAATAACCTTTTAGGTTAAGTTAGAAAGGGCGCACGGTGAATGCCTTGGCACTAGGAGCCGATGAAGGACGGGACTAACACCGATATGCTTCGGGGAGCTGTAAGTAAGCTTTGATCCGGAGATTTCCGAATGGGGGAACCCACTGTTCGTAATGGAACAGTATCTTTACCTGAATACATAGGGTATTGAAGGCATACCCGGGGAACTGAAACATCTAAGTACCCGGAGGAAGAGAAAGCAAACGCGATTCCCTGAGTAGCGGCGAGCGAAACGGGACATAGCCCAAACCAAGAGGCTTGCCTCTTGGGGTTGTAGGACACTCAACATGGAGTTACAAAGGAACGGGGTAGATGAAGCGATCTGGAAAGATCCGTCATAGAAGGTAAAAACCCTGTAGTCGAAACTTCGTTCCCTCCTGAGTGGATCCTGAGTACGGCCGGACACGAGAAATCCGGTCGGAAGCAGGGAGGACCATCTCCCAAGGCTAAATACTCCCTAGTGACCGATAGTGAACCAGTACCGTGAGGGAAAGGTGAAAAGCACCCCGGAAGGGGAGTGAAATAGTTCCTGAAACCGTGTGCCTACAAGTAGTTAGAGCCCGTTAATGGGTGATAGCGTGCCTTTTGTAGAATGAACCGGCGAGTTACGATCCCATGCAAGGTTAAGTTGAAGAGACGGAGCCGCAGCGAAAGCGAGTCTGAATAGGGCGTATGAGTATGTGGTCGTAGACCCGAAACCAGGTGATCTACCCATGTCCAGGGTGAAGTCCAGGTAACACTGGATGGAGGCCCGAACCCACGCACGTTGAAAAGTGCGGGGATGAGGTGTGGGTAGCGGAGAAATTCCAATCGAACTTGGAGATAGCTGGTTCTCTCCGAAATAGCTTTAGGGCTAGCCTCACGTAGTAAGAGTCTTGGAGGTAGAGCACTGTTTGGACTAGGGGCCCTCATCGGGTTACCGAATTCAGACAAACTCCGAATGCC
>NZ_JBNPWB010000002.1:0-4462500 GCF_050434045.1 Neobacillus sp. B4I6 | reverse complement strand
GCATCCTTGGTTTATTCCTCGTGAATCAAGAAATCTTCCTATCTTCCTATTCTTCTCCGTGGTTTACTTCCGAATAGTTCAAACATAAAACATTCTACCTTATTAAATCGAGACTATCTGTATGAATAAGACTCTGAAAAATATACATATCGAATTTGGAATTTTATTAAATTGGACTTTGAAGTTTGATATCTGTATTAACTACAAAAGGTTACTTAAACGTATCCCAATCTCGACAATTTTTTTGCTTCAAGGATGGAAAAGTCCTTTATAAGTAAGGGATCATACCAAAACTAAACAAACGTTTGATTAACAAAGGAAAAGGAAAAAAGGTCGAAGAATGTAAGATTACGATGTTTTTTCTAATTTTTGAGAATTAAGAAGAAAACTACAAAAATCGCGTGACAATCTTTTTACATGCTAGGATGAAATATTCCTTTATAAGCAAGGATTCATACCGGAACTAAACAAACGTTTGATTAACAATGGAAAAGAGAAAAAAGGTCGAAGAATGTAAGATTACGATGTTTTTTTCTAATTTTTTAAGAATAAGAAAATAACTCCAATAAATACACGGATAATTCGTGACAAATTGAAATTATAGCTCTAGAACAACTTGTGGCTGCAAAAAAATTTTCTAATTTCAATATGTGCTAAATTCACATCTACTATTATATACACGCCCGGACAACGTATAGTTTATAATTCAAGTAACACCACCAAACGGTCAGCAAGGAGGGTTTGTTTTGAAGGATAATATAATAAAGGAAAAAGAGGTAAAATCACGCAACCGAGATAACTTTTTAATCAAGCAGCGTGCGTTTGTGAAGCTGTATTTGCTCTCGTGGATCGAGCAGGGGAGACCATACGGCCAAGAGATGTTGGATGATTTTTATGAAACATTTAAATATTTTAATTATAAGCCCAACCATTCTGAAGTTTACAAAGGATTACACGAACTGCTGGATGATGGAATCATCACAAGGTCTCGCATTATAAAAGAGGGGTCAAAGCGCCAAGAGCTTAAGGTATATGAAATCGCCAATAAGGATGAAGCTAGACGGTATAAGAAGCAAGTTAAAGAAGATTTAGACCGCAGCATAGGCCTTTTAAATAAAGCAGTTAGAGATAATTATGTATAAACTAATCTATGATAAATATTTTCGCAAAATTAGGCGCTCCATACGATACCTTATCGAATCTCAAGTCGACATGAGTCCGGATGAAACTGTTAATCTCATGAACCATTGAATTAAAACTTTTAGCATATCTTGATTGCAGCTATTTTGCAATTTGCCATTCAGCTATTCTTCTTTATGCATATTCGTAAGGGAGACGGACCAAGATATGTAGAGGGCTTTGAGCAATTTATGAAACGTTATACCAACGGACTTGCAATTGAAAGAGCGGCAATTGAAAATCTTAAATAACAAATTAGGAATTAAAACCACGATAGGGATGAATTTCTCCTGTCGTGGTTTTTATTTAACTTAGTTTTTAAGAGTATTTTCCCAATCAGCAGCAAATTTTTCGATTCCTTGATTAGTAAGTGGATGTTTAGAAATTTGCTCAATGACTGAAAATGGAATCGTTGCAATATGTGCACCTACCATTGCTACACGAGTTACATGATCCGGATGACGAACAGATGCTGCAATAATTTGTGTGTCGAAATTATGAATGCGGAACAATTCAGCTATTTTTGATACTAATTGGACACCGTCTTCGGAAATATCATCTAAGCGGCCTAAAAATGGAGATACATACGTTGCACCAGCACGAGCTGCTAATAGTGCTTGGTTTACTGTAAAGATAAGTGTGACATTTGTTTTAACGCCTTTATCAGCAAGATAACGGCAAGCCTCTAAGCCAGCTAAAGTCATAGGAAGCTTGATTGTAATTTTCTCATCTCCGCCGTTAATTTTAATAAGCTCTTCAGCTTGGGCGATCATTTCATCAGCTGTAATGGCTTCTGGAGCTACTTCAGCGGAAACAGACTCTACTTGTGGAACTACTTGGCAGATTTCTTCAATGCGGTCTTCGAATTTTACGCCTTCCTTCGCAACTAGGGAAGGATTGGTTGTAACACCAGATAAAACGCCAATTTTATATGCCTTTTTAATATCAACAAGATTTGCAGTATCAATAAATAATTTCATCGTATATTTCCTCCATTTTAAGATTGCAGTAGACTTTTTGCAGTTCGAACAACATTTTCTGTCGTAAATCCAAATAGCTCCATGACTGCAGCGCCCGTTCCTGAAGCACCGAATGTTTCAATAGATAATACTTTCCCTTCTGATCCTACATAACGTTCCCATCCAAGAGAGATACCCATTTCTAGTGCCACACGCTTCGTAATAGAAGCAGGGAAGACAAGCTCTTTGTACTCTTTCGGTTGACGATCGAAAAGTTCCCAGCTTGGCATTGCGACAACGCGAACCGATACATTTTCCTTTTCAAGTTCAGCTTTCGCGTTAATGGCTAATGACACTTCCGAACCGGTAGAGATCAAGATAACCTCTGGTTGGTCATTTGTTTGCGTTAATACGTAAGCTCCTTGTGAAAGGTTGTCTAAATTGGCTTGTGTTTCTTGGAACACAGGCAGGTTTTGACGGCTCAGCACCATGGCAACAGGACCGTCTGTTTGTTTTAGTGCATAAGCCCAAGCACTTGCAGTTTCGTTTGCATCTGATGGGCGAATTACGGTTAGCCCTGGGATCGCACGAAGAGAAGCTAGCTGCTCAATTGGCTCATGAGTTGGACCATCTTCACCAACCGCAATCGAATCATGAGTAAATACATAAGTGACTGGAAGCTTTTGCAAGGCTGCCAAACGAATGGATGGTCTGAGATAATCATTGAAAACAAAGAATGTGCTTACAAATGGCTTTACCCCGCCATGAAGAGCCAAACCATTGCCAGCCGCTCCCATTGCGTGTTCCCGAACCCCAAAGTAGATATTTCGTCCGCTAAATGATTCTACCGCGAATGCTGCGTCTTCCTTTATATCTGTCATTGTGGAATGAGAAAGATCCGCACTTCCTCCAAAAATAGAAGGAACTGATTTTACAAAATGGTTTATGGCTTCTCCGCTGGCTACACGAGTTGAGATTGTTTTACCTGTATCAAATGTCAGGATGTCTTCCACATTAATTAAAACTTCTCCCGTGATGGCATGTTCCAGTTCCTTCGCTAATTCAGGATATGTCTCTTGGTAAGACTGGAATAATGCATTCCATTGTTGTTCTTGACTAATTCCTCTTTGTTTTAGCTCTTCAAAATGGGCCTTAACTTCTTCCGGTACAAAGAAATCCTCTTCATATTGCCAGCCATATACCTGTTTTGTTGCACGAGTTTCTTCTGCTTCAAGTGGATTTCCATGTGCCTTGTTTGTTCCTGCAACTTTGGGACTTCCATAACCGATAGTGGTTCTAATTTCGATCAAGGTTGGTTGGTTTGTATTTTGTTTAGCTAATGTAATAGCTTTTGAGATTTCTGCTACATCATTGCCATCTTCTACTCGTAAATATTGCCAATGAGCAGATTCTGTTCGTTTTTGAATGTCCTCTGAAAATGAAAGGTTTAATTCACCGTCCAAAGAAATATCATTTGAGTCATATAATGCAATTAAATTTCCTAGTTTCATATGGCCGGCCATAGACATGGCCTCATAAGAGATGCCTTCCATTAAATCTCCATCGCCAACTAAAGCATATGTATAATGGTCAATTACAGGGTATCCATCCCGATTGAATTTTGCAGCTAAATGCGCTTCCGCCATCGCCATTCCTACTGCATTTGCAATTCCTTGCCCTAAAGGCCCAGTTGTCGCTTCAACACCTTCTGTGTGACCAAATTCGGGATGACCAGGTGTTCTGCTATTAAGCTTTCTAAAACTTTTTAAATCTTCTAAAGATACGTTGTACCCAGCTAAATGAAGCAAACTATACAACAAGCTAGACCCGTGTCCGGCAGAAAGAATAAATCGATCTCGATTAAACCATTTTGCATTTGCAGAATTATGATTTAGATGATGCGCCCAGAGTGCATATGCCATTGGAGCAGCCCCCATAGGTAAGCCTGGATGACCGGAATTAGCACTATTGATCGCGTCAATTGATAAGGTGCGAATCGTATTTACAGCAAGTGTTTCAATACTATTATTCATCTTTTTTTCCTCCTTTTATTTCGTGTGATTTTTAAATTAGCACAAAATGTGAGTATTAGGTTTCTTGCCTCAAATGATTTCTTGTTTTTGCATTTTAAAGCTAGTTTTTTCGTGTTTGAGAATATTTTATCTTTATAAACAAGAAAAAACAAGAAAAAACAAGAAAAATTTTGCCGGATTTTTTTTAGAATTGGTGAATTTAAGAAAAAAATATATAATATAAGAAAAAACATGCAAAAACACGGAGGCTGATCAATGTTATGCTTAGAAAAGAACGACAAAGCAAAATTTTACAAATACTTGAAAAAGAAGGGAAAGTCGTTGCTAAAGAATTAAGCATGAAATGGGATGTTTCCGAGGACACAATTAGACGAGATTTAAGGGAAATGGATTCATTTGGTCTTCTCAAAAGAGTACACGGCGGGGCATTTCCTGCATCTGCGAGCGCTTTAACCTTTTCTGAAAGAACGGAAGAAAATATAGATGCAAAAAAAGAATTAGCCTTAAAATCGGTGAAGATTATTAAAGATGGACAAGTTATTTTAATAGATGGAAGTACAACAAATCTTTTTCTGGCTCAAGAAATTCCAATGGAGTTTAAAGGGACCATTATTACGAATAGTCCCTCTATTAGTTTGGCATTATCAAAACATCCAAATACAGATATCATCCTTTTGGGTGGAACCTTTTTTAAGGAATCTTTTGTAACTGTAGGATTAGATGTAATTGAAGTGCTTAAAAATATTAGAGCCGATCTTTGTTTTTTAGGAGTGTATTCCTTGCACCCTGACTTTGGTATCAGCATTCCTCATATAGAAGAGTCTCATGTTAAACGTCAGATGATTAAAAGTTCAAATAAAATCGCAACCCTGGTAACAAGAAGTAAACTTAATACAATTTCCAATTACTTGGTTGGTCCTGTTTCAGAACTTGATTACTTAATTACGGAAGATGGTCCTCTAAGTCATAATTTAAACAAGTATATGGAATTAGGTATCGAAATTATTTAACTATAGTAGTTATTTTATATTTGAGCTAAAGCAGCTAATAGCTTTTACATTCTTCTATAAAAAGTTTAAAAACGTCATGATATACTAAAAATGTCCATGCTAAATAACCTTCCTCATTTTTCTTAATGGAAGGTTTTGTTGTTTTTAATTAGATATAGGTTCTAAGCTACATCTTGGGATGTAGTTCTACGTTTTAGTAAGGCATAAAAACAATGTAAGTGCTAATTTACACAGGCAATGATAACTACCTCCATGAGAAATGTGGGCATCCACCAGTGCGATCATATTTTTACTCATCCGGAAGAAGGCAATGGTCTGATTTTACATTTCAAACGCATGTCAGAGAATCAATCAAAACATTCTCTAGGCGTTCAAGTGATGAGCTTTCAAAAATGGATACATTTTTACATGCCTTTTGCTATCAGGCTCTCGATGTAACCGATTGTGAAGGGTATAAAACGTTACTGGAAACCATTCAAAGAGGTGAAGAGCAGTTAGATATCCCTGAAAACCGCATGTTCTACTTATCCGTTGCTCCAGAATTCGTTAATGACATCACATTGAATATTAAGGAAAGTGGTTTGGGGTCTACACAAGGATGGAGGAGGCTTATTATCGAAAAACCATTTGGTCATGATTTAAGATCAGCACGAGAATTAAATCAAAAATTAAGTCAGGGATTTGAAGAAAATGAGATTTATCGTATTGATCATTATCTAGGTAAGCCAATGGTTCAAAACCTAGAAGCATTAGAGTTAGCTAATCCTGTAATTCGAACATTATGGAACAACCAACATGTCGCCAATATACAAATTACAGCTAGTGAAACAGTCGGCTTGGAAGGGAGAGCGGATTATTATGATCAGGCGGGGGCCATTCGGGATATGTTTCAAAATCATTTGCTGCAATTACTGATGATGACCGCCATGCACCTACCAGAAAAAGGTACTCCCAAAGAGATCAGCAGTGAGAAGATAAGAATTATGGAATCTCTTCGACCGCCCCGGAAAGAAGATGTCGTTACAAATGTTATTCGCGGTCAATATGGTCCAGGAGAGATTCTAGGGACTAGGGTTGTTGGATATATAGATGAACCTGGAATCGCCACTTCTTCAACCAATGATACTTTTATTGCCGCCCGTTTATGGCTTGATGATTCTTTTTGGCAGGGGGTACCATTCTATATCCGAACGGGGAAAAGAATGCAAGAAAAATCGACACGAATTGTTATTGAATTTAAAAAAATTTCAAAAGAACACTATGAATCACAGCGGGAAAAAATAGTTCCTAATCTTATGATAATCCAAATAAATCCACATGAAGGTGTTTCCTTACAATTAAATATGAAAAATCCATTAACAAATCAAATTGAACCTATCACTGTAGATTTTTCTTCTAGCTCGAAAAATGTACCAGAAGTGTATGAACTTCTACTATTCGATGCTTTGCGTGGTGATTCAACATTCTTTGCCCATTGGAAAGAAGTTGAATTATCGTGGAAATGGGTACAGCCAGTGTTAGATATATTTGAGGAAAATTCTATTCCTCTTTATTCCTATCCTTCATGCTCAATGGGACCAGGTGCTTCGGATCAACTACTGCAGGAGGATGGTTTTAATTGGTGGTAGTCATAAGGTGTTTATTATTTAGTTTTTTATATGAGAAAAATTATAAAAGAAACGAGGTGCAGCTATAAGAAGGTAACACATACAGGTTTAGAATAATCACAAATGGAAATTAGGAGCTTACAAACTACAAGGTATACTACCATGAAAATAAGTTTCTTCAAGATTAGAAAAATGACAATACTTAAGAAGACCCTGCTCAATCGTTAAAAAAAAGAGGAGAGCGATAATTAATAAGTCTATGGATTAGGGTTGACTGGATTAAGGTCAGTATCAGTATTGACACTTCCTAACCATTTTCATTCTCTGTGGTGCAGCCCTGATTTTTTGCTGCATGGATGGCTAACGGGAATAATGGAGAATACAGTATTACTATAAATGCCAAGATTAAAGGACACCCTTAATAATAGGGTGCCCTTAATAAACTAATCAAACCTTGTTTAAATTTGCTGCTTAGTATAACAACGAAAAGAGTTACTTTTAGTTGAATCTGTTTGTAAAAGGTGCAAAATATGTTATCCTACCACCTCAAACAACACCGCCAATTCCGCCGCCGCTTCCGTTAGCGGCTAGCACACTAACGCACTTGGAAAAAGCAGTCCAAATAATAATGCCAAGCCAATGACTACAAATACCATATAACGGGTGACCATCGTTAGTTTGACGGAAGATGCATTCGGATTTATCAGGTCCCGATAAATATTGTTGGCAAATAGATTGGAAGCACCAATCGCCATAAGTGAACAAGGGACTAAGGAAAATACATCTTATTTCGCTAAAGAGCCAGTCTAACCATTAATCTTCATGAAAAATTACGAATTTATCTTTCTTTTATCTAATCTTATAAAGTGACAAAGATGTAGAACATATGTTATGTTTTTTATCCCTACATAATTTCAAAAATAAAAAGAAGAGGTGTTTGAATATGAATAAAACAGAATTAGTGAATGCTGTTGTAACACGGACAGAATTAACAAAGAAAGATGCTGCGAATGCGGTCGATGCATTGTTTGAAACAATTTCTAATACTCTTGCTAAAGAAGAGAAAATCCAGTTGATTGGATTTGGGACATTTGAAGTGCGTGAGCGTGCAGCTCGAACAGGTCGTAACCCACAAACTGGTGAAGAAATTCAGATTTCTGCTTCTAAAGTTCCAGCTTTTAAACCAGGCAAGGAATTAAAAGAAGCTGTTAAATAAGTTTCTATATTTCTTACAGAACTGGCTCTAAGGAGTGATCCCTAGAGCCTTTTTGTGTATTGAAATAGTGGTTTAACGGGGAGAGGTATTGTTTACCATATTGCAATATTATTGTAGAGATCAGGAGGAATTAGAATACTTATTAAGGTGGATTGTGAAGAACTTCACTTAAACTAAAGGGGCAGGATAGCGAAAAATGATTTATATTAAAATAAGCATTTTTAATAAAGCAAAGGGAGAAAAATCTTATGTTTTCTAATGAAGAAAGAGATTCTATTTATAAAGTTATTTATAACAGGAGAGATATTCGAAGTTTCTTGTCGACTCCTATCCCCGAAAACACGATACATAAAATATTAAACGCAGCCCATCATGCACCTTCAGTAGGATTTATGCAACCTTGGAACTTTATTTTAATTTCCTCTGACGAAGTTAAAGAAAAATTAGCTTGGGCAGCAGAAAAAGAAAGACAAGCATTAGCTATCCATTATGATGGGGAAAAAGAAATGAAATTTCTTGATTTGAAAATTGAGGGCTTAAAAGAAGCTCCTATAACTATTTGTGTAACATGTGACCCTACAAGAGGAGGCTCCCATGTATTAGGACGAAATTCAATTCCTGAAACAGATATTTTATCAACAGCCTGTGCTATTCAAAATATGTGGTTAGCATCTTGTGCTGAAGGATTGGCGATGGGATGGGTAAGTTTTTATAAAAAGAATGATATTCGAGATATTTTAGAAATACCACCACATATTGACCCTATTGCTCTTATATCTATTGGTTACACTGATGACTACCCAGAAAAACCTATTTTAGAATTAGCTAATTGGGAAAAAAGACGTTCTTTAGAACATCTTATTTTCGAAAATAAATGGGGAAGAAATTAAAAGGTTATTAAAGTAACGGGTGCTTTAGTAAAAAAACAAATCCTGACTTATTTCTTTATTTTATAGATAAGTCGGGATTTTTATGATGGAAATTCTTAACGTTGTAAATACGCACTTTCCTGACGCTACTCCATAACGGAAGAGATCAATAGAAAATTTACTGAAATGGTTAGTTGCGAAAAAGTCGCACAATAATTACATATTGAGCAAATTTTATGATAATGTAACCAGGAATGAATAAACTTTATTCAGCAAGATAGTCATATAGACTACCAGTTTTTTATTAATAGGTCTTCCATTGAGGACATTAAATAATGAAGAACAACTCACAATCACCAGAATAGTAAAGGAAGTTTCCAATTGCATGTAAATTATGCGAAGAAATAAGTGTTGTTGCTATTAAAATTGAAAAGAAGGAAATTACAAATTTTATTGTACTATTCCCGGGCACAAAGAATCCGATATAGTTGGCAAGGCTTTTATTGTTTTTTCGCACATCTCTTTAACTGTTAATTAAGCACTTTAAAGCTCTAGATTATACAGAACTTACCTCGGGTAGCAGTACTACGGACTGATTCAACGTATTTTTCTGCAATCTACCTCAAATGGGGGATTATTAAAGAATCATTTTTGATCAAGTTAAGATATTTTACAATGTCTTTTAATTCTATCTAATTATTTTGACTAAACTGAACCTTTACATTTCCATGTCTTTCCTCTATTGGTCTAGAAATCTATCAAAAAATTATTTACAATAAAACAAGTTCAGTTTTTAACAATCAGGAGGTTAATCATAAAAATGATAAAGCAAGTTTCAACACTAGCTGTAACGATCGCATTAGGAGCTGCATTATTTTCTCAATCTGCAGAAGCAGCTAGCGTCCAAGTTAAAAAAGGCGACACACTATGGGGTTTCTCACGCCAATACGGCACTTCAGTTTCGAATATTAAACAAGTAAATGGTTTAAATAATGACATTATTTATGTAGGACAAACAGTGACAATTCCAGAATCAGGGACAGGCTCTGCTCCAAAAGCTTCATCTGGAACATACATAGTCAAAAGCGGGGATAGCCTTTGGTTAATTGCAAATAACTTCTCCACATCGGTTTCCCAATTAAAAGCCGCTAACAATCTATCAAGTGATATTATTTACCCAGGCCAAACATTGAAATTGACCGCGGTGGCAGGGGCGACAACCTCTACACCATCACCTGTACCAGCACAAGTTTCAGCACCGGCAACATCGTCATCTTCTTCACTTGATGTAAATAGACTGATTTCAACTGCGAAGTCACTGATTGGCACACCTTATGTCTGGGGAGGAACATCGCCAAGCGGATTTGATTGCAGTGGCTTCATCTACTATGTAATCAACAAGCAAAAGCCGTTTCCCCGTCTAACCACGTCTGGGTACTGGGCAAAAGGGTCATCCGTAGCTGTACCGCAGGCAGGAGACTTTGTATTCTTTGAAACGTACGCGCCGGGTCCTTCTCATATGGGAATTTATCTGGGAGATGGTAAATTCATTTCCGCAGGTTCTTCCAGAGGGGTAGAAATTTCCAGCTTAAATAATCCATATTGGAGCCCACGTTATTTAGGGGCGAAACGTTTATAGTAGAACTTTTCATAAGATTACAACAGGTAGTGAAGGTCCACTTCGACGAGAGTGGACTTTTTTCCATTTGTATTAAATTGACGCAACTAAGTAGAGGAATTAAAAAGGGATTATGAAAAATCGCTTGTTGTTAGTGGGCAATACGTTCTGCCTTAACTGTTCTATCGTAATATGCTCCTCTATTTATAGTGAAAGCATATTACCAAACCTCTTATTAACCTCCTTTAGTTATCTTTACCTGATTTTTGTTGCATGAATATTGATATCAGGATTGTAAAAGAGAATCACGAACGCTTAGACGTTCGATTTCGTGATTTTGTTTTGGATGCTTATATTGATAAGACAACACCGGAAATCATGACATTATCTACCTTTGAGCTGTTATATTTGCTTAAATTGATACGGAAAGAGCGCAATGACATGTATCATCATATGCATGTGTTTCGCCGTGCTGGTGAAGAAAGCAATGATTTTAAAGAAGCTGAAAAGGAATCAGTCCGGGATTATTTGTATTTCACAAAAAAGGCGTTTGTTGTGGAAAACATCATTCGGGCCCGTTTAGGGTATGTACCGGACCGGATCACGGAAAGTTATCTGGTAAAGTATGTGCAAAATATCAAAAATGACAACAAAACTGGTCCTATGATTATTCGAACACAGCGGAAGGAAAAAAAGGTCAATGAAAAGGGCTAATGTTGCTTTTAAAGATAGCGGGAAGTCGGGTATACCTATTTTTGTATACAGCCATGCAAAAGTGTCACCTCTGCCATGACGAGAGCCACCCTATGATACGTTGACGGACCAGACGTGCACTTTACATGGAGAGGCGGGCATGATAGCCTTGTTGGCTTAGCCAGCCTTATGAATGCTGGCTTTTTGGCTGAGAATCCATGCCCGTAGAGGCTCCATGTAAAGTGACAATCAATTGCAGAACCCTTTTTTATTGGTGGCTGTCCTACTGGCACTTGTGGCTCTCAACTTTGGCATTAGAGGCACTGAGTCATGGCAATATTCAATTTTATAATACTCTTGTACTTGAGTATTGTAGGTTACTGCTATTGCTCTGGCTGATCCCCGTTTCCGTGAATAAAGATATATAAAAAAAGCTGATTTCCCTTAGCGTACGAGAAATCAGCTTTTTTTTTCCATTTAGTAATTAGTGTGAGTTGCACGTCAAAATGTTGGAGGTACTCCTAGCGTAAAAAAAATCAGGGTTTTATCTTCTGAAAAATGTCTAACATACGATATCCGCGTTTTGTCGGCAGGACTCCTTGTTGGATGACAATAGAGATGTTTCATTACAAATAAAGTTGTTACATTTACAATAAAGGTGTTTAAAAACGCCAGTCATGTTATTCCATTAAAGGGCCAGATAATGGAATAAGAGGTCATAATAAACCCCATTTTTTTTACAGCCATCAGGTGTACTTGAGAGTGCGAAATCGTTGATTTATCGAAGTTCTATAAAATCCTGAATAAACGACTAAAACAAAAAAACGCTAATTTTTTGTGTGCCAAGGGATTCACGTTTTTCCTACATCCTAAAATGTGCGATTATTGTTAACTAGTTTTGTATGGAATATATAAAGAGGAATACTCTTTAACTGATACGAATCTATTGTAAGGTAAGCAATAATAAATTCAATCTAACCTTGTATACAGAGGAGTGAAACTATATATGTCAAACATTTTAAAAAGTACATACCCAGTAGATACATTCACTCAATCAACACTTACATCACAAGATGGTACAGTTATTAGTTATCAAAGTATCGGTCAAGGACCCAGTCTTATTCTAATCCATGGTGCATTAAATGATTCGAGGGACCTTAGCAAGCTTGCCCAAGAACTATCGGATTCATTTACAGTCCACATCATTGATCGAAGAGGACGAGGGATGAGTGGACCTCAGGGAAGTGAGTATTCTATTAACAAGGAATGCGAAGATATTCAAGCGCTACAAAAAGTAACAGGTGCAATTTATGTATTTGGACACAGTTATGGTGGACTCGTAGCTTTAGAAACTGCACGTACGTTTCAATCTTTTACCAAAATAGCTCTGTATGAACCTGGAGTTTCTATAGGTTCATTACCAACAGAGTGGGACTGGATATTAAAATATGAAAAGGCCATGAACCAAAAAGATTTTAGAGAAGCATTTACTAGTTTTGTAAAGGGTGCAGGCCATAGTCCTTTAACAAGAATGCCAAACTGGTACGCAAAACTTATCTTACGTATGGTAATACGTGGAGATCATTGGATTAAAATAAAAGAATTATTACCAGCAAATTTATGTGAGCATAGGGAAGTAAAACGCTTAGAAGGCACTTACAACAATTATCAAATCATTAATGCAAATATATTATTAGTTTCTGGAGAAAAAAGTTCAGAAACAGTGCACCAAATGATTCGAATATTAAGTCGAACAATTCCAAAAATACAAACATTAATGCTCCCAAAATTACATCATCTTTCTCCTTGTAATGAACATAATCCAATTGAAGTTGCAAGACACATAAAGCAATATTTTCTTAGTTAAGATCTATATAATATTTCGAAAATTCAACATATTATAATCATTTTTTATAACTACCGATAACACTTGATTATGTAACAAAAAGGTGAATTTAATATGCACCCGTAATGATACTAATTATTATAAATTAAGTTCTTCCACAATCGGGCGCTTTAATGGAGTAACGAAAAGGAGCCCAATTTCTCTATTATAATATAGAGGAATTGGGCTTATTAATATTCGATTTTCCTTAACGTAGTAAATTCGCATTTTCCTGACACTACGCCTGGAAGTAAAAATGGAGTAAGTAGATACTTGTCAAAACACAAAAGGGGAGCACATCTTCACGCATATGGTTCATTAAAAACAACAATATGCTTTTGAATATTGTTACAACGAAAGACGATTAGCCTTACTTCTGTAGGAAGTAAGGCTAATCGTCTATGATTTTAGGTTAATTGAAACCTGTCTTTTTTACAGTGGTTGTACATATAATGCAATAAAAAATGATTAAAGGTGGTTTTATGTGGGGACCAATTTAGGAATAATTATGAGTGCATTATGTACTGCGGTTGGAGCGGTGCCTGCTTTGTTATTAAACAATGTATCGCACCGCGTTAAGGATAATTTATTGGCATATAGTGCAGGGATTATGGTTGCAGCATCTACCTATGCATTAATTCCTTCTACCTTAAAGCTTTCAAACATGTTCGTATTAACTTTAGGGATTTTACTCGGGACAGCTATGCTTACCATATTAGAAATTATCTTACCACATGAAGAAGTTGACCATTCAACCCATGGTTCTGGACAAGCAAGGCCACTTCTATTAATAGCTGCTATGGCTATACATAATATACCAGAGGGACTGTCAGTAGGAGTCAGCTATGCTAGTAAATATGAGGGTTTAGGATCCCTTGTTTCCTTTTCAATTGGACTTCAAAATATACCGGAAGGATTTCTTGTATGCTTATTTTTAGTTTCTAATCGTATTCCTAAAGTACAAGCTTTTTTATATACTGCTTTTACAGGAGCTATTGAGTTTGTATCAGCTTTTCTTGGAATCCATTTAACTGACCTATTCCTTAATATCGTACCATATGGACTAGCATTTGCAGCCGGAGCCATGCTTTTTGTTGTGTATAAAGAGTTAATTCCTGAAAGCCATGGAGATGGAAACGAACGATCGGCAACCTTTTCTTTTGTCATGGGACTATTAACGATGATTTTTATTATTGAGTTGTCAATCTAAATAAAAAAATAAACCTTTTTATCTTGGGATTAAACTAGTAAGTTGAGTTTAATCCCATTTTTATTGTCGAAATATTATATATGTTTTTTGGTATAGAAGCTTTAATCTCTTAAGTTTGGAGAAAGCTAAGATTTCCTTTACCAGAATAAGCAGTATCTGCGAGTACTTCATCAATGGTTATTTTTTGTTCAATCGTCTTGTTCACTAACGTTTGAAGCTGTTTCCCATCATCTTCATTTCTGAGGTTACATGAGGTTTTTATATCCGTAAAAAGTTCTAGACTTAGACTTTCTCCCAAAACGTGCATCAGGGTCTACTGCAGAGGAAATTCCTTTATTAGTAATAGTCTCTCATCTTCAATAATTTGCTTTATGACGGTTATCTTCTCAAGCAAGCTGCCTTCGGCATCTGGGAGTTTGTCCTCCAACACATCCTTTAGCTCCACCAAATATTGCAAAAGTTGTTTCGCTTTTTCTTCATCAATACCATCTAATTGTGGAAACTTAGGAAGCCTTTTATAAAGATTGGAATACTGTTTCTTTACCCCTTTTAATAGTCGATTAGCAGCTTTTTTTAAAACATCTAAAGGCTTATCCTTGGCTGCGTTTGCGATAGTATGTGTTGAATCGATAATGAGGGTGTTTGACTTTATTAATCCTTTTTCCACGCATTGCTTAACAATATGGACTAATACCTTTTCAATTAGATTAGCTCCAAGTCTATGTACACGGAATCGACTAAGCTGAGAAGAATCTGGTAAGGTATCTTCTGGATTTAAACCTAAGAACCACTTATATGCTAAATTGTATTGGGAATCCTCAATCACTCTCTCATCTGATAAATTGTACAAAAATTGAAGAAAAAGGAGAGACGGAACAGCAGCTCTGGCTCATTAGCTGGTCTTCCGTAATACACACAATAAGATTCTTGAACTAATTCATCAATAAAAGAAAAATCCACTAATTCATGAATTCGTTTTAACAGATGATCTTCAGGAACAAAAGAGTATAGTTCTGAGTGAAAAGAAAGACTTAATTGATTATGATTTAGTAACAGTGCATTAACCCCAATACAGAATGATATATCTTTATTTTAACAAAAAAACGCCCCGAAGGGCGTATCTTCTAAAAAATGTAAGTGTTTTGCAGTGTCCTCTTTGAAAGAATGTCTTTTACTAATTTTTTAACCAATTTACTTTTGTCATGTATTTTTTAATAATGTGTACATGAATTTTAATTAAACTTCATAAAGGATTACTATACCTTTCAATGATAAAGTCAATAAAATATCTACTTGCTATTGGCAATACCCTTTATTTTTGTATGCCAGCCTGATTGTACGAACAACAGATGGAGAGATTGCTTTTGTTATAATATTATACGGGCATCTACTTAAGACAAGTTTTGGTAAAATTGAATCAGTGGTGCACCGTGGTCGCTGGAGTCAGACTAATGGACGGGCTCTATAGCACCATAATGTATCGCCCTTCCTCTCCAGCCATTAAAACAGAATAGACCGCATAATTTCTTTTCATTCTCTGTGGTGCAGCTCGATTTTGCGCTGCGTGGGTGACTAAACCAGCTAATAGAAGCTAAGTATTATTCAGTTAAAGGGCGCGATTGCAGAACAATGAGCAGTCGCTTTTTACTAGTCGGATTCATAAATGATTGGATGTAAATAATTAAGAAACCCAGCTAATCTTCTCATGTGAAGGTAGCTGGGTTTTTAATGTTGGAAGTGCAAAATAACACTTAAAATATACGCAAATTATCGGTAAAAGTGACAGTCTAGCAGATTACCTCTCAAAACCGTGCTAAAAATAGGTGCTAATTGGTTTACTAATCGTATGTTCAATTTTAAATTATGGAGGAAGATAATCACTGAAGTTTAATAAGCCGAAAAACAACAAAGCAGAAAATGTAGAATGGCTTATTTCTGAGCGAATGATCGTGAAAAACTATGTAAATGATTCTAATTGTTCACTTCTTTTTGGAAATCCTAAGTAAGAAGGAATGATACCCTGTGAAGAAATTTTTTATATGTTTATTAATAATGGTTTTAGTTTGTCATACAGGAAAAGTGCATGCAGCTCAAAGAGTTGTAACATCACATATCATATCGGATGTATGGTATGAAAACGTTTTTCTAATTGCTGATAAAGTAGATAATATGGCTACTAAGAACTTTACTGTTCAAGTTGGCGGTGGAGTTGATAGCGTTGGAGGCGAATATCTGTACAACTTCCCAAATTGGTACAATGATAAGTTTGCCCCTAAATTATTTTATGAAGATATAAATGGCGATGGACTAAAAGATGTTATAGTCGCTTTGATTTCTGGAGCAGGTGTGGCATTATCCACAAAAGAAACTCATGTATTGAATCAAGCCCGTGACCCTTATACGAGATACGAAGAGGTACCAGTTGAATCCATTAATGATGCAGTCAAACGACTTGTAAAAATGGAACGAAAAGGCAACGAAATTACTGTTTTAATCGGTAAAAAGAAATATCTAGTGGACTTTTTAAAATTTGGTTACCAGCCTTCTGTTGACCCTCCTGGAGTAGGTGCAATGGAAGATTATAAACTAGAAAATGGTGTTCTTTATGGCGATACAAACGTATCTGTATCTATCCCTGAGGCATTTATAGGCAGTTTAAAAGTTAAATACGCTTGGGATGGCAAAATGTATAAAGCTGAATCTATTACGTTTAAGGAAGCAGAGCCACTTAAGCCATCAAGTTGATTACCACTAATTAATCCTAGGGTATTAAGTCGGTGAACAATACAATGAGGTAGCACAGTAGTAAATATTAAAGCAGATGATTATGTTAAATCATCTGCTTTTTCTATCGCTAATTTACTGTCGAAATTGCTGCGATTTCTTGTGCTATTGAGGTTGTTTTTTACTCTTTTGTACTTCAAAACCGAACCCGTTACTTTACTGGTGACACTTTTATTTATTAAAGTTATTGACAAAAGTTAATGAACAATACGAAAAACAATGTGCAATTAAAGAGCAGCTTATTCAATAAAAGGGCGCGCTTCTTAAATAAGAAGGTGTCCTTTTTGTATTGGGACAAATTGTGGAATAAGGGAAGAAATTTTTTATTTAAAAGAAGGAAACATCTATTTTTAATAGAATTTAAGTACTTTAATTAAGAGGAGGATGATCTTGTTGGAGAGAAGAAATTTACTGGTATCTCCATTACCAGAATATGAAGAAGAAATTGGCCGATGGCTATGGTGTTTAGAAGATGTTCGCCGTACTCTTATAACAGAATTAACTGGAATCAGCCAAAGTATACTCGACACAAAAATTGATGAAAGACAAACGATTGGCTCGATATTATATCACATTGCATTAATCGAGGCAGATTGGTTATATGTAGAGGTCCTTGGTGCTGAATGGGATCCCGAAATAAGCTCGTTGTTTCCGTTAGATAGCCGTTCTGAAGACGGCTCATTAACCCACATTGAAGGACAAAGTTTAGAAGAACATTTTTACCGCCTTAATAAGGTGCGTGAAGTATTTCTTTCTCACTTTCGTTCAATGGACCTAACGGATTGGCGAAAACCGAGGGTACTTGAACATTATGACGTCACACCTGAGTGGGTTGTTTACCATTTGATTGAACATGAATCACATCATAGGGGTCAGATTTTCCAGTTGCTTAGGAAATTACGGAATGATTAAGATTTTAAAGAGAGGTTACTTTTTATCCCTCTTGAAGGGTGCTTTTGTTTAATAAAAATATCTGCAATGATCTTCAACAATCGGGCGCTTTAATGAAGTAATTAAAGCCTAATATCTCGGTGTTGTAAGCGAGAAATTAGGCTTTTGGATTTCCTTAACGTTGTATATCTGCATTTTCCTGACGCTACCCCTTATCAGTAGCTAAGCAACATAATGATCATTAAAGTAAACAACCTCGGAAAGAATTTTGTAGCCTTGAATGTTCTCGCAAGCTTCTCTTGCTTCGTTTTCTGTGTTAAATTCAAACATGGTAATTTTCTCCTTTGAATAGACGGTGATTACCCACATAAAAGTTTCCCCCACTAAAAGATAATTTTTCCCCTTTTTCATAGCATGTTCAAGGGTCAACAAAAGCAATTATGAGCAATAGGAAACAAAATGAAAACACTTTCTACAAAAGAAGTCAAAATGTTACAAAATACCACTATGTAATCCCACTTTTATGTCATTTTTGTACCCGTTCTTTTTTCGTTGTATATGCTTAATCAAATCTTCCTTTTTCACGCTACTATCCGTATTTTTAACTAAGCACATAATATACATTACACGTTCATTTTTCATCATCATATCGCTAAAATGTGAATCTTTAAAAATACGAAAAATAGAAATCGGAAGCGAAAAGTGAAAAATCTATTGCTATTGATTACTTTTTCCTTTACTAAAGTTCAGGGGCTTTTTTTATTGAGTTCGGAAGGTTACGAGAATGTTCAGAGAGTGTTATAAGGATAAGAACATATTTTGGGCGGCAGCACTACAGACTGATCAGAAAGCAAAGAACGCTTTCTGTCATTCTGTACGTGTCGCTTCGGCACTAAATGGAGTAAGCCGTAAATGGAACAGGAACATACGGAATGTAGGCGTTAGCCGTACAGACCGTTGTTATCGGTTTGCGCTGTTTCTCCTTTGGCGGTTAACATTAAGATCGGAATATCACTGAACTCCCGAAGCTCTCGACATAATTCCCAGCCATCCATGTTTGGCATCATAATATCAATGATTGCTAAATCTACCTTTATTTTTTCCATCAATTGCAATGCCTTTAAACCATCAGAAGCCTCATAAAGCTCGAATCCCTCCTTTTTTAAAAAAAGGAGGACAAGTTCTCGAATATAGCAGTCATCATCGACAATTATTATTTTCGTCATTCATCCTCATCCTTCCGAGTTATTACGCAGGTTCGATTAATCGTAATTGTTGCTCGGCAAATTCACGATACAAAGAGTGAGTTTGTAGAAGTTGTTCGTGTGTACCACTTCCGGTAATTTTTCCTTTTTCGAAAAAGATAATTTGATCAGAATCAATGACAGTTGATAAACGATGGGCGATAATGAGGGTCGTTCTTCCCTTCATTAAAAAGCTTTGATGGTTTTGTTCGTAGCACCAATTGAATAAATTGACCCCAGCCTTTTTGTTGCTTCACTTCTGACATATTAATTTACATCCTTTCTATCTTTGTCGGTAATTAACATATCCCATTCCTTATTACAAACATGATTATACAAAGAATATATGAATTGAATATGAACAACAAAGGTTCATAGTGCTCAAAATGAGTTTTCATCTGACTACTAATTGTAATTCATAATCCTTCCAGCATTGGAAATAATAAATACAATGCTGAATACGGCGGTGAAAACGATAATGGGCTGGTTTACAAAAAAACAGGGACAAACAGATGAAAAAGAATCACTCGAACAATATCTCAAACGCTCAAACGATTTTAAACAGGTTTATTATATCAATCAACCAACAAACACTCAGTTTTCTTTTTCCTTTATTGCTACGCTAATTGACGAAAGCATTTTGCAGGAGAATGCCCTTCCTTATTTACTAGAGAAACCCTTCGAAACAATCGAAGATGTAAAGAAACTTATCGCGATAGCTGACGTGCAAATTAGCAACAATCCAAGCGTAATCGAACAGAAATTGTTTAATGGATATGTACTATTAACACATGATTCAGACAAAAAAAACTTTGCGTTTTTGGCCGCCCAAAAAGAGCTTGTCCGCGGCATTACAACGCCGGAGGTTGAATTTAGTGTAATCGGCCCGAAGGAAGCTTTTGTCGAATCAGTAGAGCAAAATATCAACCTCATTCGTAAAAGGCTCCCCGTGAAAGAACTTATTATTGAAGATTTTACAGTGGGTTCTCTTTCTAAAACGAAAATATCCGTTTTGCACATTGATGGCATTGCCGATCCCACCAATGTCAAAACCATTAGGGAACGGATAAAAGGTATCGAATTTGATGCTATTACGGATAGTTCCTATATCGTCCAAATCATATCTGATAATAAAAATTCCCCTTTTCCCCAACTTCTGGATACGGAGCGTCCAGACAGGGTGACAGCCATTCTGGCAGAAGGGAAAATTGCTATCCTTGTTGATGGGTCACCGCAAGCATTGATTGCGCCAACAACACTGGTTGAATTCTTCAGTTCCTTTGAGGATTATTTCTTAAATTGGATGTTATCCTCTTTTTTCCGGCTGATCCGGCTTTTCGCCGTTGCCTTTTCTATTTTAATAACGCCTGTATATGTAGCGACCTTATCCTACCATTACGAACTGATACCAAAGGATTTAATGAACACTTTGGTTACCTCCCGCCGGGAAATACCGCTCCCGCCCATTCTGGAAGCACTTTTTTTGGAACTGACGATTGAACTGCTTCGGGAAGCGGGAGCACGTCTTCCTACTAAGGTTGGCCAGACGATTGGTATCGTGGGCGGTATCGTTATCGGAACGGCCTCTGTTGAAGCCGGACTGACAAGTAACGTCCTCCTAATCATCGTGGCGCTGGCAGCATTAGCATCTTTTACAACACCTGTTTATAAAATGGGCAACGCCATTCGGTTACTGCGCTTTCCTTTCTTGTTTTTTGCAGAATTGTGGGGGCTGCTTGGAATCGTTTTTTGTTTTTGTCTGTTAATGACACACGTAATAAGGCTTACTTCCCTTAACAGGCCTTTTTTAGAACCAATCTATCCACCTAGAATGACGGATTTGAAGGATTCGCTTATTAGGCTTCCGTTCAGCAAACAATCCAAAAGGCCACAAGATTTACGGACACAAAATCCTGTTCGTTTTTCTCTTAATGAAAAAAAGGAAAAAAGAGATATTGATGAATAGGAGGCGGGTGTTGGGATATGGAACAATTAGTGCCTGAAAAAGCAAAAATATCGCCTTTTTTAGTTTTTTTTCTAGTCCACACTATGCAGCTTGGCATAGGTGTCCTTGGCTATCAGCGCATTATCGCTCAGACCGCAGGATATGATGCATGGATATCGGTAGTTATTGCTGGTTTAAGCGTCCATATCATTCTATGGATGATTTACAAAATCGCTGAAACAGCCAATGGGGATATTGTATCAGCTCATACTTTCGTATTTGGAAAGAAAATGGGCAAACTCCTATCTCTGCCATTTGTGTTATATTTTTTACTTATCTGTGTCTCGGTGCTTAGGACCTTTATTGAGGTCGTACAAGTGTGGATGTTTCAGGATATGAGTACTTTTTGGTATTCCTTGGCTTTTTGTAGTTTAGCTATCTATATTATTTTCGGAGGGTTTAGAACCGTAACAGGAGTGGCATTCTTTGGAGTTGTTCTTCCAGCCTATCTATTATTCACTTTTTTCTTTACCATCCCTTATGCTGATTTAAGAAATTTACTTCCAATCTTTGATCACTCGATTAGGGATCTGGTTATGGCATCTTATCAAATGTCGCTTACTTATCTCGGCTATGAGATACTATTGTTTATTTACCCGTTTATTAAAGAACCACAAAAATCAAAAAAATGGGCTCATCTGGGTGTCCTTTTTACCACTTTTCTTTATACGTTTCTTACTATTGTAACCTTTGCCTATTTTTCAGAGGGACAGCTGCAAAAGAATGTCTGGGCAACGTTGACAATGTGGAAAATAGTGGAAATGCCTTTTGTGGAGAGATTTGAATACATTGGCATCGCCAATTGGAATATCATCATTCTCCCCAATTTCTGTATTGCCCTATGGTGTGCCAGCCGCATTGTAAAAAGGGTGACCAACATGAAGCAAAAATATGGGGTCCTTATATTAGCAATGGTCGTGTTAATCACCATTAATTTTTTAAAGACCCGGCAACAAATTCACACCTTGATCGACTATACAGGAAAAATTGCTTTTTGGATTAACTACGGGTACATCCCATTACTCTTTTTTCTCATTCTTATTGTGAAGAAGGTGAAGAAAAAATGAAAAGTATCATGATATCCCTACTAATTTTAACCACAGTTCTTGTAGGGTGTGTACAAAAGGAGATCTTAGATGATGTTAATCTCGAAACGGGAAGCGCTTATGATTATGTTGGTGATAAGATACGCGGAACGGCATTAATACCTATCTATTTGCCAGATAAAGCCGTTGAAAATAAAACCTTTACGGCCTCTTCTATGTTAAGCAGGGATTTTTTAAGAGATGTGCAGCGTCAATCTTCAGATCCGATCGTGACAGGAAGTCTTAAAGTAGTCCTTTTTGGTGAACGGCTTGCGAGAAAAAAAGGAATTTTAGACCTCATTGATTCGTTTCAACGGGATCCCAGCGTAGGTGCCGGCCTTTACCTCGCTGTAACAGAGGGTGAAGCAAAGGATTTTGTTGAAGGTCAGTTTGGAAAAAGAGGAAATGCCGTTTATTTATCCAATCTCATTCGCCATAATATGAAAACAAAAGATGTGCCCAAAACAAACCTTCAGCGTTTTTTATTTGATTTTAATCAATTGGGGAAAACACCTTATCTCCCGCAGTTAAGAAAAATTGGAAAGGATCAGATTGAAATAAGCGGAATCAGCTTTTTTCGGTATGGAAAAGTTGTGGAAACCATTCCAGCTGAGAAAATGTTCTATTTCAAGCTGCTGGTTGACAAATATAGTCAAGGAACCTTAAAGGTGAACATGGGCAAAGATTGGGCAGCCATTGAAAGCATCCGTTCAAAATACAAAATGCGGCTTTCATCCAGAGATCCCGTTACAGTAAATGTGCAGCTTAAGATTAAAGCTATCTTAAATGAATACTCCGGCAACCGTGCTACACCAAAGGAAATTAAAGAAATCGAAAAGAAACTACAAAAGAAAATTGAAGTTGAATGTAAAAAATTAACAAAAAGGTTTCGGGAAAAAAATATTGATCCAGTAGGATATGGGCATTTTGTAAAAAGCAACACTAGGCAATTCAATTTTAAACAGTGGGCAACTGACTATCAAAATCTAAAAGTAAATGTCCATGCAGATGTAGCCATTACGGAATCTGGGGTCATAGAATAATTTTGATATTCACTTAACCATTTTAGAAAATATATTGCTTCATACCATTCTCTGCTGAATCTGAAAAGGAGACACTTTGTTTTAAGTATCTCCTTTTCATTTAATATAAGGTTTTAGATCACATTTTAAACATTTATTTGGAAAATCGCCCCACTAAAACCCAATACAGGAATGCGAACTCGCACAGCTATGGCACCGATGACACGCTGTTTTGCTGACGACCAAACAGGTGTCGTAGGCTCGGACGTGGTCGAGTATTACCGGAAACGTGCGGCAGACGGTATCGGCCTAATTATTACAGAAGGGACAGTAATCAGCCCACAAGGGAAAGGGAATCCGGGTATTCCAGGTTTATATTCCCTAGAACAAATTGCAGCATGGAAAAAAGTGACCGAAGCCGTACATGCTGAAGGGGGCACGATTATTGCCCAGATTTGGCATGTCGGAAGACTCACACATCACGAACTAACAGGAGGTCTTTCTCCGCAAGCTCCCTCTGCCATGCTTCAAACATTATTTTTTTTAAAGAACCATTTACTATCTGGTCTTTCACGAGGAGTTAAATTCATAATGAAATACCCAATGATCAGGATTAAGATGACAAGCGAATAAAGCATTGTATTTACAGGCTGTTCGTGGTCAACAATAATTATTCGTACCATTGCCGTTATGCCTATATATATAAAATATCTAATAGGGAAATGGTATTCTTCTTTAAAGTATTTAACGATCATCGTAATAAACTCAAAATATAAAAAGAAGATGAGTATATTGTCCAGAAAGAGTTTATAGTCGTCGCTGCCACTTTCTATCAAAATATGACTGAAAATGATTAATTCCTTAACTAGTAAAATCGATAGAATAATTGCTAAAAAAATGAGGGAAATATTCAAAAATACTTGGAGAATCTTAGGGATAAGGTATAGAACAAAAGTAAAATCCTTTTTTACCTTTAACATACAAACCATCCTCTCACTTTTTTAGGTTTTGTTTTAATAAAACTTGATTAGAGAATAATCTACGATGTAGTTATATACTATTTTTAATTTTATGAAAAATCAAGATATTATTATCGATCTTTCCATAACTAGAATTTTCCCCAACTAATTAAAACGTTTTTAATTTTAAGGGCTATCTACAAAATTGACAGCCAAATGTTCTTCCTTTTATATACGATCTTTTCCGAAAGGGATAGCAGCCCGACTAGTTTTAAATTTGCCGTTTGGAATGAGGTAGCAATCGAATATCAGAATGAGAAACCTGCCAAAAAAGAGTTATACCCCATATAGGCACACCACTGATTCAAACTCCGGTGTTACAGTCCCCGAGTGAGAGCTTTTTTTCATCGAACGGTCGCTCTAACGGTGTTACAGTGCCCGGGTGAGAGCCCTTTTTCATCGAACGGTCACTCTATGGTGTTACAGTGCCCAGTTGAATGCTTTTTTTTCCGAGGCGTGACAGGCACTGAATCTACGAATCACACCCTAATTTTAGTATGAAAACATCCGTCATCAAAAGTCTTTTGACCCTTACAAACTTCAACGCTTCCGTCGCAATGCCATGTCTTTCATCCATTTATACGTATATGAAAAGGTCTTTTTTTTACATCAAATTAATATAATGACAAAGTTAACTTTTTCTAGAGGTGAATACTTTGGAGATTTTTGGTTTGTCATTTGCGGTACTCTTGAAAATTATTTTAATCAATATTGTCTTAAGTGGAGATAACGCAGTCGTTATCGCAATGGCATCACGTAATGTTCCAAAGAAACAACAAAAGAAAGCGATCTTTTGGGGAACATTTGGAGCCATTATTTTACGTTTAATATTTGCAGTAGCAATTATTTACCTACTAGACGTACCTTATGTAACTTTTATAGGTGGGCTTCTTCTAGTGTATATTGCCATTAAACTACTAATTGGCGATGATGAAGAAAATCTTAGAGAAGGAGGTTCAAGCTTATTTTCCGCTGTGAAAACAATCATGATTGCTGATGCCGTAATGTCGCTTGATAATGTACTAGCTATTGCTGGTGCTGCTGAAGGAAATTTAGTCGGTATTATCATCGGAGTTATTATTAGTATTCCTATCGTTGTTTTTGGGAGCCAGTTAATATTAAAAGCAATGGAAAATTACCCTATTATCTCTTATGCAGGTGCGGGAATCTTATCTTGGACCGCAGGTGAAATGATCGTCGGAGAACCAAAATTTGAACCTATTCTCACTCACGGTCTACATTTATTGGTTCCTACGGCTATTACAGTTTTTGTTATTGGTTTTGGATATTTAATTTCTAAGAAAAAACTGCTATAGAAAAAATTCCAAGTAACCATGCGCCTTTACGAATGACACATGGTAAATTCCCATTAATTTCGATGTCCTTGCCATTTAGCAGCTTTGGCTTAATGCCACCGCTGCTAAATGCTATCTTAGTTGGTATTGTCTTAAGTGTATATCGCCGAAAGGAGCCTTCAGGACCCCCATTATTAAATTTTCCGTATTTTATTAAGTGGTTGTAAATTTAGCATAGATGATAAAAAATAGAGTTAATTCACCCATTATGACAATGTTTGGAACTACCATGATTAAATTAATAATAAAAAAGGCTGCTAAAATCCCTAAAAACAACCCTAAATGATAAATTTTCAGACGGTGTTGTTCATACCTGTATTGATGAAAAACAATGGTAGTTGAAATGAAATAGAGCAATACAGAACTAAATACAAAATATACGATAAATGAATAATGGACCTCAGATAAAAACATCAGTTTGATAGATGCTGCAATCATGCTCAAAGACATTAGAATAAACAGATGTCCGTAAATAATAGTTTGTCCTGCCCCATGAATCGACTTATCTACCTTCTTTTCTACATTATCAAAATATTGCCACCACATCGAAATAATAAGGATAAATGAAATAATCGAAAATGAGATCGAATTCCAATCACCTTTTTGGGGCTGTAGTACAAATAGGGTGCTGACGACCGATTCTCCAAAAAGGATTAATGTCAATAAAGCAAATCGTTCTAATAAATGAGCCGTATTGGTCAGGGCTTTTACCAAATACCTGCGTCCGAAAACAGGCACAATAACATCGACAATAATTCCTGCATATAACACAGCGTATCGAATCCATGAGTCAAAAAAGATAGAGAGAAATGAGATGAGGACTCCAATCCCAAAACATGTTCCTAAAAACCGAGCAGCTGTTTTTCTATCCCCTTCTTCTAGATTCTGAACAACAAGATATTGAATTGCCGTTAGTGCCCTTACTCCAATATAGCCAATAAGAAAAGGGAGATAGTATTGATCAAAATCTTCCGATAAGCTGGATGTCATAACAAGGACAAATAACATTTGAAGAATTATAAAGATACGTTGATGCAAAAAATCTTGTCCAAACCGATTAATAAACATTGTTTGTCCAGTCCAAGACCACCATATCGGGATAAACATTAGAGCAAACTTTAATAGATATTCTGGATAAATATAACCTTTTTCAACATGAAGTAAAACATGAGTAGTAGTTGCAACTGCTGCCACAAATAGCAAGTCATAAAAAAGTTCTAACCACGTCACTTTTTTTTCTACCACCACTGGAAATACCTCCTATAAATAATAAAATATGGTATTATTAAAGTTGATTTCAAACAAGGAGGGAATCTCTATGCCCAAAACCATTGGCCTTATTTGTGGAAGTTTACGAAAAAATTCTTATAACCGAATCGTTGCTCAATCATTGACAGATATGAGTGATGCCGCCCAATTTCGCTGGATCGAAATCAACGATCTTCCTTTGTTTAACGAAGATTTAGAAATTGGCGGTGATCCAGAAACAGTAACATCATTTAAGTCCGCTATTCAGGACGTTGACGGTATCATTATCGTTAGTCCGGAGTACAATTCTGGAATTCCGGGCGTGCTAAAAAATGCATTAGACTGGGCGTCAAGAACTCCGAAGTCCTCCGTTCTTAGTAGAAAACCGGTTGGCTTAATCGGAGCAACTCCTGGGGGATTAGGGACTGCCTTTGCTCAAATGCAAATCAGACAAATATTAGAAGCAATACAAGCTCAGGTTCTTCCATTTCAAAAAGTGCTGATTTCGCAAGTACATGAAAAGATTGACTCCGGTCAGAAAGTGCTTACTGACGAAAAAACAAAACGATATCTTGAGCGTTATTTACAACAATTTATTCATTGGATTGATCAGACTTCTGTTTTAAATTAACCAAAGAAAACAAAACATCATCAAGTAATTTTTTATGATGATCTTGTATTATTAAAAAATGCTGTTGACACTTAATAGGTTTATAGATAAACCAATGACAACAATCAATTTACTATTAAACTAATTATAACAGACGAAGGAGTTTAAGGTAAATTTACCGATATATGGTACTTTCTAATATTCGTTAATATAAGGAGGATTATAAAATGTCTGATCTCTATTCTCGTCTTTCCAAAGAGGATGCTGCCGTTCTTCTTGTGGATCATCAAACTGGCCTTATTTCCGGCCTAGTGCGTGACTATGGTGTTGATGAATTCAAGAACAATGTTTTGGCTCTTGCTAACACCGCTAAGTTTTTTGATTTACCGGTTATTTTAACAACAAGCTTTGAAAACGGACCTAACGGCCCACTAATGCAAGAATTGGTTGAGCTCTTTCCTGATGCGCCAAAAATAGCTCGGCCTGGACAAATTAACGCTTGGGACAATGAAGAATTTGTTAAAGCCATTGAAGCAACAGGTAAAAAACAACTTATTATAGCAGGAGTTGTTACTGATGTTTGTGTTGCGTTCCCGGCACTATCTGCTGTAAATGCTGGTTACGAAGTATGTGTTGTCACTGATGCTTCCGGAACGTTTAGCAAACAAGTAGCGAACGCGTCATTAATGCGTATGGCCCATGGTGGAGTACAGCTTATGAACTGGTTTAGCGTTGCGTGCGAATTACAACGCGATTGGCGCAACGACGTTGAAGGTTTTGGCGCTTTACTCTCTAGTCAACTTCCTGGTTATCAAAATTTAATTGGAAGCTATAGGGGAGCACAGAGAGATCACGGCAAGCAGAACGCTTAGATCAACAAAGGTCAACCTTGACATAAAGTTAGCTATCCTCACCAACAAACGCGAATTTTATATGAAATTCGCGTTTTGCCATCAGGACCCCTTCTTCAACTAAACCAGCTAATAGTTTGTCAACATTTTTCAATAAAAAGATTAATAACCTCGTGATATACTAAAATGTTTATTCCAAATAACCTTTCGTTAAACCCTAATTGGAGTGTTTTGTTGTATTTAGTTAGATATGGTTTTTAAACCAATATTGGAAAGTAGTTCTGCTTTTGTAAGGGGCAAATCCAATGTAAGAAAAATTAAGTACCTTCAATATTAGAAGGTATTTTTTTTTCGGAAATGAAATATATAAAGTAACACAACCTTTGTTCTAAGATGTTTTCATCCTATTAACCAAATAATTTAAAGGGAGTGCGGTAAATGGTAAGTATGTTCATAGATAGTATTTGTCCAAAATGCGGAGAGATCAATCAAGTGGAACATAAAGGGGAAAAAATTCTTATCGTAACTTGTAAGAATCACCATATGTATGACCATATCGTCATCCCGTATTCTCGAATCCATCCGATTAAGGATGAAAAACGGATTAAATTAGAAGAAATGCTCATAGAGAAAAAATTCCATCGTATGAGTGATAAATCAACGATATGTCTTCTTATTTTTAATAATGGGTATGAAATTGAAGGACGTTCGACAGTTCGAGATGTTGCAGATTTTCGTACTGTAGTGGGTAAGGATAAGGCCTATGAACAAGCATTAAAGAAAGCGATGGTGGCCTTAGGGGCATACCTAGTATAATAGCAAATTATTCAAAAGGAGTATAACTCTTAGAATGGCGATACTCCTTAACGGTATCGCAGTTTTTTTGGATTGTAAATAAATTGTTATACTTGATAAAATAGGAATTAATAAATATTTTTGGTAAAAGGAAAAACCGTAATTGAGTAATATCTACATATACTGGAGGGGTCATAGAGTGAATAAAACGGAATACTGGAATTTAATAGAGCAGTCCAAGTCTTACAAAGAAGACCAGGTTGACTGGTTAACAGAAGAACTTAGTAAGAAATCGATAGATGAGATCGTGGATTTTGAGTTTATTTTCGAAGGTTACATGAAGGAAAGCTATCAATCTCATCTATGGGGTGCAGCCTATCTGATCATGGGAGGATGCTCTGATGATTCTTTTGATTATTTTAGAGGATGGCTCATTTCACAAGGACAAGAGGTATACGAGAAAACACTGAAGGAACCCGAATTTTTGGCAAATTATATAACTGATGAAAATTTGGGAGATGAAGGTGTTCCGGAATACGAGGATTTTCTAAATGTAGGTTTTGATGCCTATACACTGAAAAAGGATGGTGACCCAGAAGATTGGGATGAAGATTTGTATGACGAGATGCTAGAGTTGCTGTCTCAAAAGGGATTGGTAGATAATATAGAAATTGAATTTGATTGGGAAGACGAAGATGATCTAGAAGAGATGTTTCCAAACCTTTGGGAACGATTTGGAGAAGATCCTCTCGGTTAAGTGGTAGATTTCGGTTGGTAAATAGTGACTGCACTGTTTGTCATTGGTACATAAGGTCTAAAAAAACTAATCAAACGTTTGATTGGATCGCTGGAATCCTTGGTACGTATGGGCCGAATAAAATCAAAACCCAAAATTAAGCCTCAATAGGTTTAATTTTGGGTTATTTTTAGGACTCCACATAGGCGAACAGTGACAGTCACTGTTCGCAAGGTGGACGAAAAAGGTCAGTTTGCTAAGCAGAGAAGGTACGGTGAAATGAGCAACCTGTCTCTTGTAATGGTGTTTTTCTCTTACTTTTATTTTGATGATTATTGGAAGTATGCGAGTGTGTATACGTATGCCAACGCGGCCAATACACTAGCGGTTGCTCAACTGCCATTTTTTGCGGTACTGCTTCGGATGGTTCTGGTCATGGGGATGGAGGTCACGGAGGCGGTCATGATGGAGGTTCAAGTTGCTCAAGTTGTTCTAGTTGTGGTAGCGGATGTTCCTCATAGGGTAAGCATTTAGTTCATAAAGCCCATCCACCGGAAAATGGATAGTCACCGGTCGATAAGAGAGGTTCATAAAGCCTGTTCACCGAAAAATAAAGGGTCACCGGTCGGTGTTACAGTGCCCGAGTGAGAGCTTTTTTTGATCGAACGGTCACTCTAACGGTGTTACAGTGCCTGAGTGAGAGCTTTTTTTGATCGAACGGTCACTCTAACGGTGTTACAGTGCCCGAGTGAGAGCTTTTTTTGATCGAACGGTCACTCTAACGGTGTTACAGTGCCCGAGTGAGAGCCTTTTTTGATCGAACGGTCACTCTAATGGTGTTACAGTGCCCAGTTGAATGCTTTTTTTGATCGAACGGTCACTCTAACGATGTTTCAATGCCCGAGGGACTACTTTGTTTTCCTCAAACGGTCAATGGAACGTTCTTTCATGCACCGCGAAAGCTCCCTTTTTCGTAAATGTAAAAATAGCAACAAAGTTAATTAACAAAGCTTTTTAAAAAAAGAGAAATGTTTTTCCTATCTACAGCTAAAACACCCATGTCACCTCATTTCTTATCTATCTCCATCTTTCCACGATCGGATATATCGGTAGATCATCCATTTCCCGCTTTTAACTCCAATTGTTTTGTAAACCCAGTTGAATTATTTGATGAAATGGCAAGGGTCATTGTATATTACCAATCTTTACAATTTTTCTATTGTACTTTTACAAAAGTTCAGTAAATTCTTAAATATAGTGCATATTTGCTGATATGAATGTTATTTAGGATGAAGATGGCGATATGGTAAAAAATAAGTTTGAATTTTGTTCAAATGTTACTTAACATTTGTTCACCATCTGTGCTATAGTTATTTTGAAATAATAAGCGGATAGATGAAAGCGTTCGCTTTGGGAAAACACAAACCAAGATTTCAAGAAGTTATTAGTCAGATTTCTACTAGTATTTAGCAGCTGAACAGTTTGTAACTTTAATGATCTTAAACTTTCTTTAAAATATTTAAAAAGACTTTAACCTAAATTTAGGGGGAAAACGATATGAGAATGGTTGATATTATTGAGAAAAAACGTAATGGTCTTGAATTAACAAACGGAGAAATTCAGTTTTTAATAAATGGATTTACCAACGGAAGTATTCCTGACTATCAAATGTCTGCATTTTCAATGGCGCTATTTTTCCAAGGAATGTCCAAAGAAGAACGCGTCTATTTGACGGAAGCGATGGTTAACTCTGGGGATCAAATCGATTTATCCGGAATTGAAGGAATTAAAGTAGATAAGCATAGTACTGGCGGTGTTGGTGATACAACCACACTTGTGTTAGCGCCATTAGTCGCCTCTGTTGGGGTACCTATTGCCAAAATGTCTGGCAGCGGTCTTGGGCACACCGGCGGCACGATTGATAAATTAGAATCAGTAAAAGGTTTTCATGTTGAAATTACAAATGACGAGTTTATTCGTTTAGTGAACAAAAATAAAATTGCTGTAATCGGCCAAAGTGCCAATTTAACACCTGCAGATAAAAAGCTTTATGCCTTAAGAGATGTAACCGCTACAGTCGATTCGATTCCGCTTATTGCAAGCTCAATTATGAGTAAAAAAATTGCAGCAGGAGCAGATGCGATTGTTCTTGATGTGAAAACAGGCAGTGGGGCTTTCATGAAGAATCTCGACGATGCGAAAGAATTGGCACAGACAATGGTGGACATTGGAAATGGTGTGGGACGGAAGACAAAAGCGATCATTTCTGATATGAGCCAACCGCTCGGGTTTGCCGTAGGAAATGCTTTAGAAGTGAAAGAAGCAATTGATACCCTTCGTGGACAAGGTCCAGAGGATTTACATGAATTATGTTTAACACTTGGCAGCCATATGGTCGTCCTAGCAGAAAAAGCAGCCGATTTGCAACAAGCGCGTGAAATGTTGGAAGAGTCGATCCGAAACGGAAGAGCATTACAATCCTTTAAAACATTCCTTGCTGCCCAAGGTGGAGACGCTTCTGTTGTTGATGAACCTACAAAACTTCCTACAGCTAAATATACGATCGAAGTACCAGCCCTAAAAACAGGATGTGTTGCTGAAATCACTGCCGAGATGATTGGGATTGCCGCAATGATGTTAGGAGCTGGACGCATCACTAAAGAATCAGTCATTGATTTGGCAGTAGGCGTTATTCTCCACAAAAAAGTAGGCGATTTTGTCCAACAGGGTGACGCACTTGTGACAATCCACAGTAATCGTGAGAATGTTCAAGAAGTCATCGAGAAAATTTACGCAGCCTACAAACTAGTTGAAGAAAAAGTAGCCCAGCCAACACTTATTTATACAGAAATCCATTAATCCCTGACGAGGGTGGCTTGTTGGTCAGTCTCAGGCTTTTTGTTTTCTTATAGAAAAATCATGAATGGAGAATAATAAATTAATTGATCAAGCGATCTAGGCTCGGAAACAGGCCTATTCGCCATATTCAAGCTTTCAAGTCATTGCAGCTATATTAACAAAGAATAACCAGGTATCTTTTTCTTCAAAGGATTTAAAGAAGTAATCTGTTTGGGATAGCCCTGTAGTCAGGTTCGGAATCATTTACATCTTAGAATAAAATACATCATTGTGGAGGAAATCATGAAATACATCATAGCCATCATTGGATTACTTGTTGTTTTTGGACTTGCTTTTGTTGCAAGTAATAATAAGAAAAATATTAAAATCAAACCGATTATCCTAATGGTCATCATTCAAGTAATATTAGCGGCATTATTATTAAATACAAAATTTGGTTTAGTCTTAGTTAAAGGATTTGCTGACGTTTTTAGTAAATTATTAGAATACGCAGCCAGCGGTATTTCCTTTGTGTTTGGCGGGCTTGCGAATAAAGGTGAAATGTCGTTCTTCCTTAATGTATTACTTCCAATCGTGTTCATTTCAGTATTAATTGGGATCTTCCAGCATTTTAAAATACTCCCTTTCATTATGAAAGCAATAGGCTTATTGTTAAGTAAAGTAAATGGTATGGGTAAATTAGAGTCATACAATGCCGTAGCTTCCGCGATCGTTGGTCAATCAGAGGTATTTATTACGGTTAAAAAGCAGCTCGGCCTGCTGCCTGCCCATCGCTTATATACATTATGTGCTTCCGCGATGTCAACGGTTTCGATGTCCATTGTCGGTGCGTATATGACAATGATTGAACCAAGATATGTTGTGACAGCACTTGTGATAAACCTATTTGGCGGATTTATTATTTCATCGATTATTAATCCATATACTGTGCCAGAAGACGAAGATATTCTCAACATTCAAGATGTGGAAAAGCAAAGCTTCTTTGAAATGTTAGGCGAATATATTATGGATGGATTTAAAGTAGCCGTCATTGTCGGTGCTATGTTGATTGGATTTGTTGCTTTAATGGCTGGTATCAATAGTGTTTTTGATATGGTTTTCGGAATTTCATTTCAGGAAATTTTAGGATATATTTTTTCACCATTTGCCTTTATCATGGGAGTTCCATTTTCAGAAGCTGTCCAAGCTGGGGGAATTATGGCAACGAAGCTTGTCACAAATGAGTTTGTAGCGATGATGGATTTAGCAAAAATACAGGAGAGCTTTAGCCCGCGTACATTAGGAATTATTTCTGTCTTCCTTGTCTCCTTTGCAAACTTCTCCTCGATAGGAATTGTTGCAGGAGCCGTAAAAAGCTTAAATGAAAAAAAGGGAAACACTGTCGCACGATTTGGTCTAAAACTTTTATTTGGAGCAACATTAGTTAGTGTTTTATCATCTGTGATCGTAAGTATCGTGTTATAAATGAGGTTGTTTTCGTAAAGACAATAAATGATGTTGAAAAAGCAATTTCTTTTCTTAGTTGAGAGGGGATTGCTTTCTAAAAGGAGGGGGAGGTTGTGAAAATAGTTTTTCACAACTATTAATATGAGTTTTGTTGGTTTATTTCTCTCAGGTGCAGTATTATTTTTAAACAGTCTTATGCTATTGGGGAAGGCAGAAGCAAAAAGTGTAGGTATTTTTAATATATTCATTGGAATTATTCAAATTATAATCCCATCTTACTTAATGTTTGTATCGGGTCAAAATAATTGGGAACTTTATAATGTTGCATCTATTTTTCTATTTGGCTTAACCTATTTATATGTTGGGGTAACCGTATTGAAAGGGCTTGATGGCAGCGGTCTCGGTTGGTTTAGTTTATGGGTCGCTATTATTGCAGTCGTCTATACGTTAACATCGATTATTCACTTTCACGATGTTGTCAATGCATTAACATGGGGTATGTGGGCACTATTATGGTTTTTGTTCTTTTTATCAAATGCGCTTAAAAAGAAAATAGATACCTACATTGGGATTGTTGCTTTCGTACAGTCATGGGTAACGCTGACCATTCCAGCTTTGCTGTATTTCTTAGGTGTCTGGAATACACGATTTGTCTCTCAAATCTGGACCCTCGTTTTAATTCTAGCGATTGTCTATTTTGTTGTAAGTCTTTTCAAAATGAAATTTTCATTTAAAAAAGAGAATAGTGGACAAGAAATTCAAGTGATATGATTAAAAGATATGCTTCAAAAACCTGTGTAGATTTAATCTACACAGGTTTTTTTATGAGAACAGTGCCTGTGCGTTGCGAATCCAAAAGAAATAAACCAAAACACCCTTTCTAGTAGGAGAGGGTGTTTTTGGTTTATCGTTGTCTGTCATATCCTCCGATAAAAACGATAAAACTTTCTGGGGTGTGACAGGCACTGAATCTATTTTTTATTTTTGTTGCATTTTACCAATATAATAAAAAAGCATAAAAAGTAGGTTCCTTTCTTTATAGATAAGTTTGTCAAACATCATTGAAATATATGCTACGATCTGTGAGAACTTCTATTTGAATAGTTCATATTTAGCTATATTAATATATTTTTGTCTAAATATGGGATTGTTGACAATTAAAAACAGCCATAATATAATCTGAATTAACTTAAAACATTCAAAAACAATCATAAATGATCAATAACGTTCAAATAAAACTCCAAAAATAATCATTGAAATGATTTTATTTTCCAAAGAGATGAAAACGGTAACAGAGGGGTTTATACCTAATAATCTAGTAGAAAGGATTTATAAATCTATTTGTACTACCTAAAAATGTTTTTAAGGAGGTGATGTAATTAAAATTGAAAGCGATAACAAATTTAACTTCTTTAAGTAATCTTTAAGTTTATAAAAACTAGGGGGATCATAATGAGAAAAAATGTAAAAATGCTATTAATACTAGTTTTAATGTTTGTAATGGCTGTGATGACTGCGTGTACTAGTGCTAGTGAATCATCAAGTGAATCTACGAAAGATAACAAAGAGCAAAAAGGTGACAAAAAGTTAACAATAGGACTAACTGTGGGTACTTTGGCCAATCCTTTCTTTGTTGCCATGTCAAAAGGAGTTGAAGAAGCAGGGAAAGAATTAGGTGCAGATGTTTTTGTTGAAAGTGCTGAATATGATCTCGCAAAGCAAACTTCTCAAATTGAAAACTTCATTACAAAAAAAGTAGATGTTATTTTATTAAATGCTGTTGATACAAAAGGAATTGCAGCAGCTGTTCAACAGGCAAAAGACGCTGGTATTCCTGTAATCGCTGTAGATACGAATGCTGATGGTGGTGTCGATGCTACTGTTACATCGGATAACTATCAAGCTGGTAAACTAGCTGGAGAATATGTCATTGAACAATTAGGTGGAAAAGGAAACATTGCTATTATTGATGGACCTCCTGTTTCGGCAGTAACAGACCGTATTAAAGGGTTTGAGGATGCTATTAAAGATTCTAAAATTAAAATAGTAGCGAAGCAAAACGGCGAAGGAAATCGTGAAAAGGCATTAACCGTTATGGAAAGTATTTTACAAGCTAATCCATCAGGCTCTATTGACGCCGTATTTGCTATCAATGACCCTGAAGCAATCGGAGTTGAAATTGCTCAAGAGCAAGCTGATCGTAAAGATGAATTTTTCATTGTGGGTGTAGATGGTGCTCCTGAAGTGACAGAAGCTATGGCAAAAAAGGGAAGTACTATTAGGGCAACTTCCGCGCAATCACCAAGCGATATGGTGAAAAAGGCTGTTGAAATTGGAATGAAAGTGAAAAATGGTGAAGATGTAGAAGATCTTATTAAAGTTCCGGTTAAACTTGTTACTCAAGATAAATTAGATTCTTACCAAGGGTGGTAAGCCTCCTCTAATCAAAAGGGCTGATAAGGAAAGACCCCTTATTCAGCCTTTTTATAAAATTAAAAAAGGGGTGAGATAAAAGTATGGCTGTTACAGAAAGGTTATTGAAGGTTCAGCATGGTCATAAAAATCCAGTGTTGAATATGGAAGGGATTAGTAAAACATTCTCAGGTGTAACCGTATTAAACAATGTGAAAATTGAACTTTATCCAGGTGAAGTACATGCCTTAATGGGTGAGAATGGAGCCGGAAAGTCAACTTTTATGAAAATATTAGCAGGGATCTATACACCTGATAATAATGGTGGAAAGATCTATTTTAAAGGTCAGCCGACTTTGTGGAAGGATCCTGTTGATGCAAGGAACAAAGGAATAAATGTTATTCATCAGGAGTTAAGCCTTTCACCAAATTTGACGATTAGTGAAAATATCTTAATGGGTTCAACCTTTCCGAGAAATCGGTTAGGGATGGTTAAGTGGGGAGAGGTGCATAAAAGTGCACAAAAGGTGTTAGATTCAATGGGTTCTAATCTTGACCCACGCCAATTGGTTTCAACCCTAAGCGTGGCTCAACAACAAATGGTGGAGATCGCCCGAGCATTATCCTTTAAGGCAGAGGTTCTTATCATGGATGAACCAACAGCCTCTTTAACAGATAAAGAAATTATGAAACTATTTGATATTATTGAGGATTTAAAAAAACAGGGTGTTGCCATCGTTTATATTTCTCATAGAATGGAAGAAATCTTTACGATTGCTAATAGATTTACTGTCTTACGTGACGGTGAGTGGATTGCAAGTGGCCCCATTGAAGAGACAAACCCCGATCACCTTGTGAAGCTTATGGTAGGTCGTGATTTAAAAGATTTGTTTAATCGAGATAAGTCTTCTGATCCTAAAAAACTTTCAAAAAGCAGTTCCCCTGTTCTAGAACTGAGAAATGTTTCAGATAACACCATTGTTAAAAACGTTTCGTTTAAAATTTATCCAGGTGAAATTATTGGTTTAGCAGGGCTTGTAGGTGCGGGAAGAACAGAGTTAGTTAGGGCCCTATTTGGTGCATCTGAGTTGGTAAGTGGGGAAATATTTGTAGATGGAAAGTCCGTTAAAATACAATCCCCCATAGATGCAATGGCTAATGGAATTGCTCATGTACCTGAAAGCAGGAAAGAGCAAGGTTTATTTTTATCTATGTCTGTAAAAGAGAATATTTTAATGGCAGAATTGAAAAAGCATACGAAGGCAGGAATTGTTAGTTGGAAAGAAGTGAACGCTACCGCAGATCGTTATATAAAAGAACTAAACATAAAAATTGCCTCACCGGAACAGCAGGTATCGAACTTAAGTGGTGGTAATCAACAAAAAGTTGTGATCGCTAGATGGCTGTCCATCGGACCTAAAGTATTACTGCTTGATGAACCCACGAGAGGTGTGGATATTGGGGCAAAGACTGAAATACATAAAATTGTTTCGAAGCTTGCCGAAAATGGCTTGGCAGTTTTAATGATTTCATCTGAGCTTCCGGAAGTATTAGGTGTTAGTGATCGAATCCTCGTCATGTGCGAAGGAAGGTTAACAGGAGAACTTTCGAGAGAAGAAGCCACACAGGAAAAAATTATGTACTTAGCTACTAGGGGGGAGTAAAGAAAATGAGGGGAAATACTCAAACAATATCACAAAGAGAAAGCCTTCATGTTGGGAAGGTCCTTCACGGATTATGGAATCGATTAGGCATGATCATGATTTTAATCTTATTATGCGTTGTCCTTTCTTTTACCGCGCCTAATTTCTTAGAAACGGCCAATATGTTAAATGTATTAAAGCAAGTTTCCATCATTGCTGTGCTAGCTGCTGGAATGACAATTGTGATATTAACTGGTGGAATTGATTTGTCGGTCGGGTCAACAGTTGCTTTATCCGGCGTTATTTCAGTTATGGTCTCTTCAGCAGGAGTTAACCCCGTCATTGCCATGATATCAGGTGTGGCTGTAGGGTATGCAGTAGGACTAATAAATGGATTTTTCACTGCTAAAACAAAATTACCAGCATTTATTGTTACATTAGGTAGTTTCACCTATGTTCGAGGTCTTGCTTATGTCATTAGTGGTGGTTATCCGATTGTTTTACAAAATGAAACGTTCAAATTCATTGGCGGCGGAGCTATTTTCGGAATACCAACTCCTATCTATATCATGGTTTTTGTTTATATCGTTATGTTTTATGTTTTAAAGTATACCATGTTTGGCCGCCATATTTATGCCATTGGTGGAAATGAAGAAGCAGCACGATTAACAGGAATTAAGGTTGAGAAGTCATTAATTAATGTGTATTCCATCAGTGGATTATTAGCAGGTTTAGGTGGGGTCGTTTTAGCTGGCAGGTTGTATTCTGGTCAACCAACTGCAGGACAAATGTATGAGTTAGATGCAATTGCCGCGGTTATTTTGGGTGGAACTAGTCTAACAGGTGGTAAAGGAAAGATACAAGCAACGATCATTGGGGTATTAATTATGGGCGTTATTAGTAATGGCTTAACTCTAATGGACGTTAACTATTATTGGCAGCTTGTTGTCAAAGGTGGAGTAATTGTTGCCGCGGTATTATTAGATCGCTTACGTGGAAATAGTGCAGCTTAATGGAATTCAACAGATGTATTTAACAATGTAGAGAACAAGAGTAATAAAGGTAAAAAAAGATAAAATATCTTTCCATTAAGTGGATTTTTCTTGTTGAAAGTAAGACATTTTAAAGGCTGTCGAATGATCGGCAGCCTTCATTCTCCATGCAATTTTGCGATCAAAAAGGGGGTATTTGATGAAGTACTTGCTTGGAATAGATCTTGGAACATCTAGTGTGAAGACATGCCTGATTGACTATACTGGAACAGAGTGTTTTTCAGATAGTGAGGTATATAGCATAAATACTCCAGCAAGAAATTGGGCAGAACAAGATCCTGAAGAATGGTGGAGAGCTACAAAGAAGACCATACAGCATTGTTTACAAAAAGTGGGGAGATATGAGGTTGAAATTACTGGAATTGGTTTTTCTGGACAAATGCATGGTTTAGTAATACTTGATAAAGACAAACAAGTAATAAGACCAGCGATCATTTGGTGTGACCAAAGAAGTCAGCAGCAAATCCACTCCATACATAATAAAATACATAAGGAAGAAGTAGGAAGGCAAACACTGAATGCACTTTCTCCTGGTTTTTTACTGCCTTCTTTAATGTGGATAAAAGAACATGAACCTTTTAATTATGAAAAAATAGATAAAGTGGTTTTACCTAAAGATTATATACGTTACAGAATAACTGGTGAGATTGGTACAGATTCAACAGATGCTTGTGGAACATTAATATTTAATATAGAAAGAAGGGAATGGGCTGAAGATCTAATTAAAAAGTTAGGGATAAATAGGAACCTTTTTCCACTATGCCGTGAGCCATACGAGATCGCGGGTTACGTAACTCGAATTGCAGCCAATGAAACTGGATTGAAATTAGCAACCCCTGTCGTATATGGTGGAGGGGATCAGCCGATGCAGGCTGTTGGGAATGGCATCCTTTCTTCAGGGACAATTTCCTGTACGATTGGAACAGGAGGACAGTTATTTTCACCTGTAAATCAACCAGTTCATGACAGACTATATCGTACAAATACATTCTGTCATGTGAAAAACTGGTACATATTAGGTGCTAATTTAAGTGCAGGACTATCATTAAAATGGTTAATGGAAAATATTTTATATATCGCAGACTTTACTAAGTTAAACAAAGAAACTAGTAAGATTCCATCAGGTAGTGAAAAGTTACTCTTCCTACCATATTTAAATGGAGATAGAACACCCCATATGGATGCTAATGCTAAAGGGATGTTTTTTGGACTTCAATTAAAGCACAATCGTTACCACATGTTGAGAGCGGTGATGGAAGGTGTTGCTTTTTCATTGCGTGATTCATTAGAGATTTTTAATGAACTGCAAATACCTGTTGAGCAGGTTATCGCTTCAGGTGGATTTATCCAAAGTGATTTATGGATGCAAATTGTAGCAGACGTTTTTCAAAAAAGTATATGTACTACCTTGACGAAGGAACATGCCTGTAAAGGAGCAGCAATTATGGCAGCTGTAGGTACAAAAGTCTTCAATTCAATGGAAGAAGCAGTAAGTGAAATGGTAAAAAAGAGTGATAGGCTAGTAGAGCCAAATGAAAAGAATGGATATGTATATAATGAGCAATATGAGCTATTTAAATCTCTCTATATACAAAATAGAGAACTGTTTATGATATAGATCTAGATACTTTGTATTCTAAATTAATAGAAGCGGTAAGAATGGAGAGTGGAAAATAAATGAATAAAACATCCCGCTCAGTTATGTGCGTTGGAGAGCTGTTAATCGATTTTTTCTGTACAGATATTGATGTTAATTTAAAAGAAGGTGATCATTTCCTAAAGAAGGCTGGAGGTGCCCCAGCGAATGTAGCAGCTGCAATTTCAAAGCTAGGTGGGGTGGCGAGTCTTATTGGGAAAGTAGGAAATGACCCATTTGGATCATTCTTGATAGAAACTTTAAACGAGGTGGGTGTAGATACATCGATGGTTGTTACCGATGATTTAGCACCAACAACCTTAGCATTTGTTTCTCTCCAAGCAGACGGTGAAAGGGATTTTGTATTCAATAGAGGAGCAGATCAACATCTAACAGACGAAAACTTAAATTTAGATAGACTAAGTAGAGCAAAAATACTACACTTTGGATCCGCAACAGCGTTACTTGATAACCCTTTTAAAACAACCTACTTTAATGCAATGAACTTTGCGCAAAATAGTGGAATATTCCTATCATTTGACCCTAATTTCCGTAAGGATTTATGGAAAAATAGAATAGAAGAATTTATTAGTTTAGCTAGAAAAGGTATATCCATGGCTGATTTTGTAAAAGTAAGTGAAGAGGAGCTTGAACTTATCACAGGAAAAATGGATAAGTATGAAGGAATAGAGAAGCTCCATCATTTGGGCGCAAAAATTGTGGCTGTGACTCTTGGAAGTGAAGGAACTCTTCTTTCAAATGGAAATGATGTGGGTGTAATAAACAGTATAGAAATAAATTCAATTGACTCTACCGGTGCTGGTGATGCATTTGTCGGGGCTGCTTTATATCAGTTTGCAAACTTGGAGTCCATTAATACAATTCTTAATGATTTTAGTAAACTGAAAGAGATCATTCTATTTGCAAATAAAGTAGGGGCACTTGTATGTACAAGGGTAGGAGCGATATCTTCCTTACCAAACGAAGAGGATATATTAAAAATTTAGTCATTTTTACTCATGCAGTAAGTTTAAAGAGTCTGATTACAAGAATAGGATAGAAGTCATTCTTAAGCAGTGACATTTATATTCAGCAAAGAAAGGAATCGTGGCATGATCTGCCGTGGTTCCTTTTTAAATGAAGGCTGAGAGATAAAAAAATGCCGTGCCGATTTAGTTGGTTTTTTTTTTTACTATTTTTTTATAACGGTAATCCATATTAATCCCTAAAATTATACGATATAAAAGTTTTTTATATGTGGTTATAATTTTATATCATTTTATTTATTTCAATAATTGCATTATTCTTAGACATATAAATACTTCTCTAATGAGAAACAGAATCATGGGGGATATTGTGCATGGAAATACAGAAAACCCAAAAAAATTCTTGTCGATACTTTCATGGTCCAAATCTTGGCTATAAAATGGAAAATTTGGGTTATGTAAATGGTTCCATAAAACATTTTTTTGTATTGGGATGGAAAATGAAGTCGTTAGTTTCTTTCACTGTCAACTAGTTATATGTAAGATCCAGAAACTTAATTATTAGAAGACTAAGAGCTTTATAGTGTGTGTCAATTAAAGCTATCTCGTAGAAGATGGTGCCAGTAGTTCAATAGGGGAGTATATTATGGAAGCAAAATATTGTAAAGAATCACGAGTTATAAGAACAAGTCGTGTATTTCCAAATGACGTAAACAATCACCATACATTATTTGGAGGAAAATTAATGAGTGATGTGGACCAGGTAGCTTCTATTTCTGCGGCTCGCCATAGTCGCAGGGAATGTGTAACTGCTTCAACCGATTCAGTTGACTTCTTATATCCTGTTCGTACAACAGATTCGGTCTGTTTTGAATCATATGTGACATGGACAGGGACGTCGTCTATGGAGATTTTTGTGAAAATTATTGCTGAAGATTTAAAAAGTGGTAAACGTACAATTGCAGCAACAGCTCTATTAACATTTGTCGCACTTGATGAACATAAACGTCCAACACATGTTCCACAGGTTATTCCGGAAACAGAAGAAGAGAAAAAATTGCATGAGACCGCACCAGAGCGAGCAAGAGTTCGCAAAGAAAGAAAACAAAAGAGCAAAAAATTAGCTGCTTTTTTAACAACAAATTATCCTTAAGGTCAACAAAGCTTATGTTAATTTTGTTAACGAATAGTATATTTTTCTCGTCTTATAACAGAAAAACTTCACTAAACAACGGTTCAGTGAAGTTTTTTCGTCATTGAGACTATGCAAGGACTCTCTCAAGTATATCAATGTCTAACCTGTTTCCATCCAATAAGGATCCATTTGCTGCCTCCCCGGCCACTTCCCCTAAGCCCTCGTCTTCGATGATTTGAGCCAGCATCGAACGAACGGCTTCATCATCATCTATTATATGAAAAAGTAACAAATCACCCTTTCTCCATTAAATGATTGGCCGATAAGCGGATAGTGAAAATGGACCCTGTTCCTTCTAATCTATTCTGCACTGTAATATCACCTTCAAGTTGTTCAACTATCTCTTTTACAAAGGATAATCCCATTCCCGTTGATGGATTTCCGGAATAATCATATTTAGTGGTAAACCCGGGCTTGAAAATTAAATTTTTATGTTTCTGGATAAAACCAGGGCCATTATCTTTGATCTGGAATTTAACCAAATGGTTTTCCCTTTCAATACTAATGGTAATCTTGCCCGTTTTATCGATGGCTTCTACGGCGTTAGTGACGATATTATTGATAATCGATAAAAGGGTAAAAACATGGTAAGGGGGATGAGCTCCTGTAATGGAATATTCAACTTGAATATTTTTTCCAAGGATACTGGCATATTTTTCATTTGTTCGTTTGATAATGGAAACTAGTTCAACCAGGTTCATATAATCTGTAAAACTTTCATCAGAAATAAGTTTTGAAAGTCCCGCATAAATACGTTGGTTATCTTTTTTTATTTCATGGACTTCGCCGGCTATTGTCAATGCCTGCCTGCCGAGGTCCTTGACTGTATGGGTAGTCGTCCCTTCGTTTTGCAAAACATTTAAGCATTTGTATAGATCATATGATTTTTTTGTGATGTTTTCAGCATCTAGCAATGTTTTTTTTAAATGAATTGATTCCTCGTATAAATTGGAAATGAGCATGAGCATATGCTCATTTTGTTTTCTTATATGTTTTTCCCTTGCCTGTGCCTCATATAACTGCATGATCGTGAAAAAGCTGACAACCAGAAAGCTATGTGAAATCGCCATAATCAGAATTTCGCTAAGTGCTGCCAATTTAATCGTTATTCCCAATACAAAATATTGCATCAGTATCTCTGTCAAATCCGACAATATTTCGATGGTGATGCCAATCAATCCAATTAAAATAGGACGGTGATAAAATCGGTTTACTTTTGCCAAATAAAATAAACAAGCATAGGCAAAATAAAAGAAAAAACTAGGAAAATTAGCTTCAAAAGAGGAAGTCAAATTCATATTACCTTGGTTGATGAATTCTAGTAAAATACGAAAGACCACAACTTGTATAGCTGTCAATAAACCAGACAAAATAGCAGGAATTTTTCGGAACAATAACAAAAAGAATAAAAATATTGGTACACCAAAACTGACCCGGAACGTTTCATTAATCGGATAGAAATTTAATTCACCCGCCAAAGGGACTGTAATCATCATCAAAACGAGTATGAATAGGTCTTTTTTTACTAAAGGACTGATGTTCAAGCAGATCACTTCCTAATTTTTCTGAAAATTAGTATACAGATAGATTGGCCACAATACAATGCAAACTTTATTATTAGATACTCCAATTTTATTCGAGTAAAAAATTAAACGAAAGATAAAAAATTTTCTGTAGGTTTTTGTTATCTTTTGTAGTTCTAATTATAGAATCAATAATATCATTCCATCAGAAAATAGAAAGCGTTTTCTTTTGAGCGTGAAATGTTTTCCCTAAAAAAGAATTTAGAAAGAGAGGGTTGGAAGAGTTGATTCACATGATTAAAAAAAAGGAAAGAGATCAAATCGGGAACCAAAAGCAGGATTGGTTGGATGAATGGGTGGATCATTATCGTTCCTATGGTACAGAAGGACGATGTGCAAGCTACATTCCTGCTTTGGGAAAGGCAAACCCGTCACAGTTAGGTATTTGTATCGTAGGATCAAATGGACTAGTGGTCAAGTCGGGTGATTGGCAAGTCCCTTTCACATTACAGAGTATCTCAAAAGTGATCAGCTTTATAGCGGCATGTGTAAGTCGCGGAATTCCTTATGTGTTAGATCGGGTCGATGTGGAACCAACTGGAGATGCCTTTAACTCCATTATCCGCCTTGAAATGCATAAACCAGGTAAGCCGTTTAATCCCATGATCAATGCAGGAGCAATTACCATCGCATCACTGCTTCCGGGAGAATCATCAAAAAATAAATTGGAGTTTCTTTACAAATTTATCGAAAAAATGATAGGGAAACGTCCGAACATCAATGCGGAGGTTTTTCAGTCAGAATGGCAGACTGCCAATCGAAATAGAGCAATAGCCTATTATTTAAAAGAGACGGGTTTTTTAGAATCAGAGGTGGAAGAAGCTTTAGAAGTTTATCTGAAGGTGTGTTCCTTAGAAGTAAATACGGAAGATATAGCCCTGATTGGAATGATTCTTGCTCATGATGGATATCACCCAATTCAAAAACAACAAGTACTGCCTGTTGAAGTGGCCAGACTTTCCAAAGCCTTAATGCTTACCTGTGGAATGTACAATGCTTCAGGCAAATTTGCCGCCTTTGTCGGAGTACCAGCCAAAAGCGGGGTATCGGGAGGTATTTTAGCAACAGTTCCCCCAAGTATGAAAAGAGAACTGCCTTTTCAAGATGGATGTGGAATTGGTATTTATGGACCAGCTATTGATCAGTATGGAAATAGCCTGACGGGTGTTAAGCTATTGAAACATCTATCGCAAGAATGGAATCTGTGTATTTTCTAAAAACATCTTATCAGAAAGATGTAATCGTCGAATTGTATAAAAATACCATAGTCCAAGGAAGATTTCATTGGACATTTGAAAAATTCATACGAAACTAAGAAAACGATACAATAAAACTTTTATTCTTTTAAATTATGGGGTGATATTAATGGTATTAACAACTACTGTAGAAAAGCTAGCCGAAGAACAGAAAAAAGAAAAGGAATCTCTAGATTTATTTCTTTCTACACAAACGGTCATAAAAGAGGCGTTGGATAAATTAGGTTATTCAAATAATGAATTTGAATTATTCAAAGAACCTATCCGAATGCTCACTGTCCGCATACCTGTAAAAATGGATGATGGTTCAATCAAAGTGTTTACCGGTTTTCGTTCCCAACATAATGATGCAGTAGGTCCGACAAAAGGAGGCATACGCTTTCACCCAGAAGTGAACGAAGAAGAGGTAAAAGCCTTGTCTATTTGGATGAGTTTAAAGTGCGGCATTGCGAACCTCCCTTTCGGAGGTGGAAAAGGCGGCATTAAGTGTGACCCGAGATTAATGTCGTTTGCAGAACTGGAAAGATTGAGTCGTGGTTATGTTCGTGCCATCAGCCAAATTGTCGGGCCTACAAAAGATATACCGGCACCCGATGTATATACAAACTCTCAAATCATGGCTTGGATGATGGATGAGTATAGCCGCCTTCGTGAATTCGATTCTCCAGGATTCATTACGGGCAAGCCCCTTGTTTTAGGGGGGTCAAATGGACGTGAAACGGCAACAGCCCGGGGTGTAACCATCTGTATTGAAGAAGCGGTAAAGAAAAAAAACATTGAATTGCAAGGTGCCCGCATAGTGATTCAAGGTTTTGGGAATGCAGGAAGCTTTTTGGCCAAATTCATGCATGATGCTGGAGCAAAAGTGATTGGTATTTCGGATGCATATGGTGCTCTTTATGATCCACAAGGGCTTAATATTGATTACCTGCTCGATCGACGCGATAGTTTTGGTACAGTAACAACTTTATTTAACAATGTTATCACGAATCAAGAATTACTGGAAAAAGAATGTGACATTCTGGTGCCGGCTGCCATTTCCAACCAAATTACAGCACAAAACGCCAATCGTATTAAAGCTTCCATCGTAGTGGAGGCAGCTAACGGGCCAACAACCCTTGAAGCAACCAAAATTTTGGATGAAAGAGGAATCCTCCTTGTTCCGGATATATTGGCAAGTGCAGGTGGTGTCACCGTATCTTACTTTGAATGGGTTCAGAACAATCAAGGATTTTATTGGTCAGAGGAAGAGGTGGCTGAAAAATTACGAAAAGTAATGGTCGATTCTTTTGAAAATATTTATCAAACAACACATGACCATCAAGTTAATATGCGCCTAGCAGCGTATATGGTTGGTATAAGAAAACTGGCTGAAGCCTCACATTTCCGGGGCTGGATCTAAAATGCGAGATTTTCTACAATTATATGGAAGAAGGAGATTTACTTGTGGATTATCACTGTCCATTCAAAAAACAATCTAAACATGTTTGAGTTTGACACTGAAGAAGAAGCAAAAGAAGCTTTCGAAAAAATGAAGGGCTCTAAAATTCTTACTGAGATCCTTTACCTGTCGAAGATCCACTAGCGGGTCTAGATATCCAACGTAAGACAAGTTATGTAGACTATATTGGAGGGAACAAATCAATGGGCCCCAAATTGGTTAGGTTAGAGGGTCATCTCACATGCCCATTAAGCTAACAAAATGGGGTCTTTTTTTCAATGGTTTCTTTCCACAGCGAAAAAAGAAACATTTTCTTCCGCTGCATAAGCATCCATGTCTATACGGAGATCAGCTAACGCTGCAAATGATGCTGATGCAATAAACCCTGTTAAAAAATGATCTTTTATTAAGATTCCAGCAGCAGGTGGCACCATCGCCGGCACTGACCTACTTCGATTCGAACCATTTCTATCAAACTGATGTCCTAATTACTTCAATATAAACTACTAAATTTTAAAAAGGGGTGGTAAAATGCCACAATTATTACAAAATATGATTGGTATAACAAATGAATTCCTTTGGTCAAAATTACTAATTATTATGCTTGTTTCTTGCGGGATTTATTTCACATTTAAATCGAAATTTGTACAGTTTCGAATGTTAAAGGAAATGGTCCGTGTTTTAATGGAAGGGAGAACTAGTTCTAAAGACAACATTTCCCCATTTCAAGCGTTCTGTATTGGTATGGCCGCTCGCGTTGGGACAGGTAATATCACAGGAATTGCGATTGCGATTGCATTAGGCGGTCCTGGAGCGGTATTCTGGATGTGGATTATTGCTATTATTAGCTCAGCATCCAGCTTTATTGAAAGTACGTTAGCGCAAGTATATAAAGTAAAAGATAAAAATGGTTTCCGCGGGGGCCCATCCTATTATATGGAAAAAGGATTAAACAAACGTTGGATGGGAGTATTATTCTCCATTTTAATTACGCTTTCTTTCGGTCTTGTATTCAATTCTGTACAATCAAATACCGTTTCAATTGCTTTTGAGAACTCATTTGGTACAGATCGTTTAACTTTAGGGATTATCATGGCACTTGCTTTCGCTGCGATTATCTTTGGCGGTGTGAAGCGAATTGCAAAAATGGCTGAATACAAGGTTATGATTCTAGCTGTGTTATACATTGGTATTGCATTATTTATCATAGCTACGAACATAACAAAAATGCCGGAAATTCTTTCTCTTATTGTTAAAAATGCGTTTGGCCTTGAACAAATAGCAGGCGGTTCAATCGGCGCTGCACTCATGAATGGAGTTAAACGTGGTTTGTTCTCGAATGAAGCTGGAATGGGGAGTGCGCCAAACGTTGCCGCAACGGCAACAACAAGTCATCCGGTTAAACAAGGACTTATTCAAGCATTTGGCGTATTAACGGATACACTAATCATCTGTACAAGCACAGCATTTATTATTTTACTTTCTGATGCTTACAAACAACCAGGGCTAAGTGGTATTGCACTTACACAAGCAGCATTAAGTGAACATGTCGGTTCCTGGGCATCAGGCTGTCTGGCTATTTTTATTTTTCTATTTGGATTCGGTGCGTTAATCGGTAACTATTATTATGGGGAAACAAATATTCGATTTTTACACACAAGTAAAGTATGGTTGATACTATACCGAATAAGCGTGTTAGCCATGATTGTATTCGGTTCCATTGCAAAGGTCCAGTTTGTATGGGATTTAGCGGATTTATTTATGGGCTTTATGGTTATCATAAACTTGATTGCTATTACATTACTAGCAAAAATAGCCTTTGCTGCTTTAACGGACTACATGAAACAGAAAAAAGCTGGTAAAGATCCTGTCTTTTATAAAGATTGTATTAAAAATCATGAAGGCATTGAATGTTGGGAGCACACTCCAGCTACTTCAAGTTCAAAAAAGGAAAAAGCGATGTAAATAATACAAAAAGATGTTCAGATACAGTACACGGGCCAACAAGCTTATCATCGATGGAAAACGGGAGAGATGACAGCTGTGAAGGCGAGAAAAATAACATTATATAATAGAAGGAACTCGTAAAAAAAAGTTGCCTTTGCTCAACGAGAGCAAAGGCTTTTATCAATTGGGAATACTTTTTTATATATCTTAATGTCTACTAACGTGTATTCAAAATTCTAAAACGGATTTCCTTTTAGTAAAAATGAAATCTTGCTTTGAGTAATAATTTAGATTCACATGGAGAAAATAAGAAGGAAAAATCAATCACCAATAGGAGGAAAAAACAATGACAATGGTACAAGACATTATGACAAAGGATGTTAAGGTGTGTGCATCACATGACTCTGTGACAGTAGCCGCAAAAATAATGCGTGATATCAACTGTGGTTCTGTTCCAGTTTGTGAAGGTAGAAAAGTTGTTGGAATGATTACAGATCGTGATATTGTATTGAATTGTGTAGCTGATGGGAAAGACTGCAATTCCGTTCATTGCCATGATTGTATGACTTCGGATGTAATCACTTGCTCGCCTGATACAGATGTACATGAATGTGCTCGAATGATGGCAGACCATCAAATCCGTCGCATTCCAGTTGTACAAAATGGTGAAATGATTGGTATTTGTGCCATTGGTGATCTATCAACAGTCAACATTCATGTAAACGAAGCTGGAGAAGCATTAAGTCATATTTCTGAACAGATTCAATAGGAACTGTTAGTTACATCCATTCCACCTGTAAAAAGCTATTAAAGAAAAACCAAAACAAGACAATAATTTGGGATAAACCTAAAAGTACTTAAAAATGGTTTATTCCTTTTTTCTTTAATAACTTTTAAATTACAAATACAATTTTGTTAACAATATTGACAGAAAAGGGTAACTATCTTATTATTCTAATTGTTAACCTATTGTTGATTTTGGTTTACAATTAGTATTACCCAGGTTGGGAGGTAGAAGATATGCAAGAGGGCAAGTATTATAGCATTAGAATGAGAGCTGCCAAGAATGGACCTCATGAACAAGGAGGAAAGCATATATCCGGTGGAGAACTACTTTCAACATATAGCAATATGAAACATGCAGTGAATGCTTTATTGGAAAAGGGCTTAACTCATTCAAGAGGAAATCCAGATTTTATGCAGATTCAGTTTGAATCTATTGACGAGCCTATAAAACTAGTTAAGCCATTACAAATTGCAACAAATGAAGTGGAATCAGTAGATGAAGGGCAATCATTCGCCAGGAGACTTTTGGAGAGAGAGGGGATCCCAAGAACGAGCATTGAAAAAGCGTATCAACTGATGACTGAATATTCAGGAATCAGGGGTGCTATTTTGATTGATATTCATTCAGGTGAACGAATTGATGAACGGAAAGAAAAGGGCTTGCGTGTTTCAAGAATGGACTGGTTGGACACGAATTTTGAAAAATGGGCTGACTACTTTAAAATGCCTAAGAATTCCAGAGTGAAGGAGGCACTTGTACTTGCAACAAAGGTGAATGAGCATCCAGCTACTGTCGCAGAATTATGTTGGTCAGATGATCCTGAATACATAACAGGCTATGTAGCTAGTAAAAAGCTAGGCTATCAACGCATTACAAAATTAAAAGAATACGGAGATGAACACGGCTGTCGAATCTTCTTTGTGGATGGCTTAAGCGATCTTCATTCATACATACACTACCTAGAAAAACAACCAATTTTTATTCAATGGGAGGAAGAGAATGACACAAGAGTTAATTGAAAAAAGTAAAAAGTATCTTTGGCTGCCTTTCACTCAAATGAAAGATTATGATGAAAATCCTTTCATTATTGAGAGTGGAAACGGAATTAAAGTAAAAGACATTTATGGTAAGGAATATTATGATGGATTTTCTGCTTTGTGGCTCAATGTACATGGCCACCGAAAAAAAGAATTGGATCAAGCGATTAAGAAACAACTTGAAAAAATAGCCCACTCTACATTGTTGGGGATGACAAATGTTCCAGCAACAGAGCTTGCTGAAAAACTAATTGAAATAAGTCCTGAAAAGTTAACACGTGTCTTTTATTCAGATAGTGGAGCAGAAGCGATGGAAATTGCTCTTAAGATAGCGTTTCAATATTGGATGAATATTGGTAGGCCAGAGAAACAAAAATTTATAGCGATGAAAAATGGCTATCATGGCGATACGATTGGGGCCGTTAGTGTTGGTTCAATCGAGCTTTACCATCAAGTGTACGGCCCATTAATGTTTGAGAGCTTTAAAGCACCAATTCCTTACGTATATCACTCTAAGAGTGGTGATCCTGTACAGTGCCGCGATGAATGTTTAGATATACTTGAACAGCTCCTGATTGAAAATCACCAAGAAATCGCTGCACTTACTATTGAATCAATGGTCCAAGGAGCCGGAGGTATGATTGTGATGCCAGAAGGATTTTTGGCAGGTGTACGTAAGCTTTGTACAAAATATGATGTCTTAATGATTGTTGATGAAGTAGCAACGGGATTTGGACGTACGGGGAAAATGTTTGCCTGTGAACACGAAGGTGTCCAACCAGACATAATGGCAGTTGGGAAAGGGATTACAGGAGGCTATTTGCCAATTGCTGCTACATTGACAACAGAGGAAATCTATATGGCATTCTATGATGACTACGAAAAGTTAAAAACGTTGTTCCACGGTCATTCTTATACAGGAAATCAGCTTGGTTGTGCAGTTGCAATTGAAAATTTACGTTTGTTTGAATCTGAAAATATTGTAGAACAGGTAGCCAAAAAGGCAGAGTATCTCCATTTACTCCTACAAGAGCTGCAATCGCTTCCGCACGTTGGGGATATTAGGCAACTTGGTTTTATGTGTGGAATAGAGCTTGTTTACTCAAAGGAAACAAAGGAGCCCTTTTCTGCTCATAAACGAGTAGGTTATCAGGTTACTTTAAAAATGAGAGAGCTTGGTATGTTAACGAGACCATTAGGTGATGTCATTGTATTTTTTCCTCCGCTTGTTAGTACTAGGGAAGAAATTAAAGCGATGGTCATGATCATGAAAGAAGCCATCATTGAGGTGACAAATGGGGTGACGAGTGTTGGAGCTTGATAGATGGTTAAGCCATCGATTAGACAAGACCAAAGAGGCTGGTTTGTATCGAAAGTTTCGAACAATGAATACGGCTCCGCTTCCTGAGATGTTGATTGATGGTCAGAGACAGATCGTCTTTTCATCAAATAATTATTTAGGGCTGGCGAATGATCGACGATTGGTTTATGCGGCAGAAACGAGCTTACATGATTTTGGAGTAGGAAGCAGTGGCTCAAGGTTAACGACAGGTCACACTGAATGGCATCAAAAACTTGAAGAAAGAATTGCAAGCTTCAAGCAAACGGAGAAAGCTCTCCTGTTTTCAAGCGGTTATTTAGCGAATGTCGGTGTGCTATCGTCATTGCCTGAAAAAGGGGATGTCATTTTAAGTGATCAATTAAATCATGCCAGTATTATCGATGGCTGCCGGCTATCCAATGCTGACACAGTCATTTATAGCCATGTCGATATGGGTGATCTTGAAGAAAAGTTGAAGGAAACAGCGTCATATCAGCGGCGTTTTATTGTAACAGATGGAGTATTTAGTATGGATGGTACGATTGCACCTCTTGATCAGATGCTCTCACTTGGTAAACGCTATCATGCCTACGTTATTGTTGATGATGCACACGCAACAGGTGTTTTGGGGGAAAATGGCAGGGGCACAAGTGAATATTTTGGTGTTCATCCCGATGTGGTGATTGGAACCTTAAGCAAGGCTGTTGGTACGGAGGGTGGTTTTGTTGCTGGTTCGAAGGTGTTAATTGATTTTCTGTTAAACCATGCGAGAACCTTTATTTTTCAAACAGCCATGCCACCGGCAATCTGTGCTGCTTCGTATGCAGCCATAGAGATAATTGAAGATAGTAAAGAAATACGCCAACTGTTATTTTCAAATGTAAAAAAAATAAAAATCAGTCTTGAAGAAATGGGTTATACCGTGAAGGGCGATCTTACACCGATTATTCCTGTAATCATTGGGGATACCGAAAAGGCTGTACAATTTGCGAAAAAATTACAGGAAAAAGGAATACATGCACCAGCGATTCGTCCACCAACCGTCCCAATTGGAGAAAGTCGTATCCGGTTAACAGTCTCCTCCGACCATGGTTCAAAAGAAATCGATTACTTGCTAGAGTCCTTTAATTTCATCGGAAAAGAGTTGAATATGATTAAATGAACGGTTTTTTTGTAACAGGAACAGATACAGGAGTTGGAAAAACCATTATTTCTAGTGGACTTGCAGCTGTATTAAAAGAGAAAAATGTGGATGTTGGCGTATTTAAGCCATTGTTGAGCGGTACTTCACGTGAAGATCCAGAAAGTGATACAAGCTTACTGAAGCAACTGTCACAAACATCTTTATCCTATGAAGAGATTACCCCTTTTGAATTTAAAGAACCACTTGCACCGTATGTTGCAGGGAAGCTAGAAGGGAAGATAGTGGGGATTGAAGATGTATTAAGTCACTGGGAAAAGATTAGAGGAAAACATGAATTTTTCATCGTAGAAGGTGCTGGCGGTATTTCAGTCCCACTGGGTGAACATTTCTTAGTTAGTGACTTAATTCAGGCGTTACAGCTGCCAATTGTGCTTGTAGCCCGACCTAATCTTGGTACAGTAAATCATATTTTTCTAACGGTTCAATACGCAAAAAGCCTAGGTCTGACGATTGCCGGAATCGTGATCAACGGCATAAGTGAATGTCCTGATCTTGCGGAAAAAACAAACCCGAAACTAATTGAAGAGTTATGTGGTGTGCCTATATTAGGCATCACACCTAAACTTAAAGAAATAACAAAAGATAACATTCAAAAAATGGTAAAGGATCACATAGATGTGACATTACTAATCAATCAAATGGAGGTAGGAAAATGAATAAATGGATGGAACTTGCAGATCAAGTGTTAGATGGGAAGGAAGTAACAAATTAGGAGGCCCTTTCAATCTTAGACTGTCCAGATGAGATAAATTTAAGAGTTTAACAGAGATGTGAGTTACACATCTCTGTTAAACGATCGTGATCTATTTTAGGGGGCGTGACATGACAACCGATTTAAATCAAACCATACCATTTTCATTTACTTCTCCTGAGTTTTTTAAAAATCCTTATCCATTTTACGATAAGCTGCGTTCCATTCATCCGATCTATTGGGGAAATCTATTAAAATATCCAGGATGGTACGTGACAGGATACGAAGAGGCGATAGCGATTCTTAAAGATACTAGATTTAAAAATCGCATCCCGCTGCCTCAGACTTCAAAAAAATATGAGCGGCTAAAAAACACCCAAAATGACATGATGCTTTTTAAAAATCAACCAGACCATAAGCGGTTGCGTTTACTGGTTAGTAACGTATTTACTCCTAGAATGGTGGAACATCTTCGTCCTTATATCCAAGAAACGGTAAACGATTTACTGCAACAGTTTCAAAATAAGAAAACAATGGATGTGGTTTCCGATTTAGCGTTTCCTTTAGCAAGTCTCATTATAGCGAAAATAATAGGAGTACCTCAAGAAGAGCGATATCAATTTAGAGAATGGGCGGCAAGCTTAATTCAAACCATTGATTTTACCCGTTCGAGAAAGGCGTTAGACAATGGGAATGCAATTACTATAATCTTAAGGGATTATTTTAAAGAACTGATTAAAAGACGGAAACACAGCCCTGAAGAGGACCTTGTCAGCTTGTTAATAAAGGAGGAACAGCAAGGGGACAGGTTAACAGACGAGGAATTATTGGCAACCTGCATTTTACTTGTTATTGCCGGTCATGAGACAACAGTCAATCTTATCAGCAATTCAATCCTTACCTTATTGAAACATCCTCATCAACTGATGGACCTAAAGGAAAAACCATTACTTATTGAAGGGGCGGTTGAGGAGTTTTTGCGCTATGAGAGTCCAACACAGATGACCGCTCGGATTGCTTCGGAGGATATCGAGATCCATCAAACAACTATTAAAAAAGGCGACCAGGTATATATCCTTTTGGGAGCTGCCAATCGCGATCCGAATAAATTCCATGATCCTCATTTATTCGACATAACGAGGAATCCGAATCCCCATCTTGCATTTGGATATGGCACGCATTTTTGTTTAGGTGCCCCGTTGGCACGGTTAGAAACACAAATTACGATTAAATCACTCCTGGTTTGGAAAGACAACCTTCAATTAGCGGCTCCTGACTTGCAATGGCGAAAAATGATTGGGTTTAGATCGTTAAACGAACTGCAAATTATATTTGACTGAGTCAGGATTTAGAGATTGCATATTTGGAATGGTGAATACGTACGGTAAAAGAAAACGGACACAAACTTGGACTTGGACTAGCCTAAGTAAATAAGACAATATATACGTTTATGAAGTGAATGTCTATAAAAAAGATCAATCCCTTATTAAAATGGATTGATCTTTTTATCAAATTCTGGCTTTTATATCCAAAGTTTAAATAGTCCTTCATTAATTCCTAAATTATACATATAATAGATTCCAAACATGACACTAATTGCTCCTGTTAGCAGGATAAGGCTGCGACTTAATTTTAAACGTTTCTTGCTCAATACAAATGGAATGCCGAGAATCGTTGTGAATATTAACATACCTATTGTTGTACCTACTCCAAATATAAAAATATACAAAACACCTTGCCAAACTGTGTCAACCGCGCTCATCGTAAGTAGAACCAATGCCGCACTTCCTGCAAGTCCATGAACAAATCCAATGAACAATGATTTAAAATAGGATACATCTTTCTTGTTCAAATGATCATTCTTTGAATGTTCTTCTTTTAGATGAGAGTGTTGTTTGTGCTTTCTAAATGTAAGTAAGCTCGTAATACCTAAATAGATAAGCATAATACCTACAAGAAATTCTAATGACATGGACCATTTATCCGACAAATCATTTTTCATTAGGATTAATATAATCCCAAGGATAAAAAGAGTTGCAGTATGTCCAATGCCCCAAAATACCCCAGCTAGAGAGGCATGCCATAACTTTTTGCTATTACTGGCAATAGTCGATACGGCAATGACATGATCAGGTTCAATCGCATGTTTAATCCCCAAAATGAACCCAAGTGCCAACACGGAAAACAAAGTAATCTCCATCAAGATCCTCCCTTAAACTTTTTCTCTGTTTAATTCGATACCCTTGTTGAATACTGAATCCAAATTTTACACCTTAATATTTTCTAAGAAAGCTTGGGGTTGTATCAAACCATTCATGACTAATCATATGATGGACATTCTTAAATATTCTTTCAATTTCCTGTGTTGAGTTTGCTAAAACCCGTACGGTAAATCCTTTAACAGCTAATTGGGATAATCCAACTTTATAGGTATTCGTTTCTGATTGGATCACATGATATAACCGATCCAGTAGCTCAGAGGTGGTTTGTTCCCCGATAACTAGCATAGAGCCCAAGTGAGAAAAACCTTCCATAAGTCCAATCGTTTCCACATTATGGTTTGCTGGACTTAACTTAATATGATCATAAGTCACAAGTTCATGATCCATGTATATTTCATTCATTAATTGAAGCCGGTCATAGCTAAATCTTTTCCCATCTGGAGACCAGCCTGGCGTAATAATATCTGAATAAAGAAACGTAGCGCCTTTTTCCATGTGGATGACATTTTTTTGTTTATATCGCGCTTGTCGATAGGCAATCAAAGGATCGGGAGTATACTCCAAAAAGCTGCCTTTCTTCAAAAAGATTTCCGTTTCCTGATATGCATGTGTATGGGGGGTTCTATACACTTTCGTAGCAGACTGTGTCGTTAATGTGAGTCTAGCCTGTTTCTCTAATGCAATTTGTATGCGGTATCGATCACCGTCTAAATAGCCTCCCCCAGGGTTTAAAATATAATAGCAGACTTGTCCCGAATCGTTGTGATAAATAGGGCGCATTACTTTCAATGCGCCCTGGAAATATACACTTTTTGCAACTGTCTTTCCTTTTCGATTTTCAACAGCTAAACGTAATTCTCCTGTCCAACCTGTCATTCTAAGCCAATCCCTTTAAAAGGGTGTCCTGCTTGATCCAGTTGATGACTTCATCAAGCCCCGAATTATTTTTTAAATTTGTAAAGACAAACGGTTTATCGCCACGAAAAACCTTAGTATCTGATTCCATTACTTCTAAGCTTGCGCCAACAAAGGGAGCTAAATCTGTTTTATTAATAATAAATAAATCAGATTTAATCATTCCCTGTCCGCCTTTTCTTGGAATTTTTTCACCTTGGGCTACATCAATGATATAGATAGAAAAATCAACTAACTCCGGGCTAAATGTGGCCGCAAGATTATCTCCTCCACTTTCAACAAAAATAAGTTCAACATCCGGATGTTTCTCTTTTAATTCATCGATGGCTGCAAAATTCATTGAGGCATCTTCGCGGATTGCTGTATGAGGGCATCCACCTGTTTCAACACCGATGATACGATCAGAAGGTAAAACTCCATTTTGCATAAGGAATTTAGCATCTTCCTTTGTATAAATATCATTTGTCACAACTGCCATGCTAATTTCTCCATCTAAATCTCGGGTAATCTTCTCAATTAACAATGTTTTTCCTGCTCCAACAGGACCGCCTACGCCAATTTTTATCGGTTCCATTTCAACACGTCCTTTCCTAAGACATAAAAATACGAATATTCACACGCTCATGCATCATTTGCGCTAATTCTAAACCTGGAGACACAATTCCAAAATCCTCTTCGTCCAAAAGTTGAATTTTTTCGGTTGCCTTGGCTAAAGCAGCTTGGAACTCTTGAATGATTTTTTGCCCGGCTGTTTGACCTAACGGAATGGCACGTACCGCATTTTGAACAAGACTTGACACGGTAGAATATAAATAATAGAGCGTTGTGTTTTCTTGTGAAACGCCAAGATGATGACCAATCATCGTAAACACAATGGCCGGATGTCCAAAAGATTTCTTTTGCTGGATTCGTTCTCTATATTGGGCAAGTATTGGATTCTGATATAAAGATTCCACAAGCTTTAACATCCGTTCACCCATTCTCTGTGACCCATCTCGTGTTTCTCGTGGTAAATTCTGAACCATTAACATCCGATCTATTTTCCAAACCTTTTCCATCTCGTTATTTTCTAATGATTCATAGACAAGACGAGTTGCCAGCCCATCTGAATAGACGAGCTGCTCATTTAAATAAACTTGAAGCCACTGGGCAAACGTGGCTTGATCGTGTACGATATTTTCCTGAATATAACTCTCTAAGCCATATGAATGACTAAAAGCACCTGTTGGAAAGTTAGAATCACAAAGTTGAAACAAAGACAGTGTTTTATCAATCATGACTATGACCGATATGCCGAAATGCTTGCTTTACTTTCCTATCTTCGCGTTTAAAAGGGATTTGCAACTCTTGCAGCAATTCTTCCACTAGGTAATCATATTGTACGAGCATGTCTTCCTCTTCAAATTGCGCTGGAAGATGGCGATTTCCCAATTGATGAGCAATCGTCCCCATTTCCTTCAAGGAACGCGGGCTAATAACGAGTACATCATCTGATAGAACATCCACAATAATCATATTTTTATCATCCATAAATAAAACATCACCAGCCACAAGATCACGTGGATTTTTTAGTCGAATCCCTATTTCTTTGCCGTGGTCTGTTGTCACTCGCTGAATTCGTTTCACTAAATCAGAACTTTCTAGATATACCTTTTCCTTATGTCGTTTTAAAAGTTCTTCCATTTCCATTTCTTCTATATTTGTTACAATACTTTCAACAATCATTGTTTTCACCTCAAAATAAGAAATAGCGTTGTCCCATTGGTACTTCGTCAACAGGATCACAGGTAATCAGTTCCCCATTTACTTTTACTTCATATGTTTGGGGATCTACAGTAATTTCAGGAGTTTCGGAATTAAGCTTCATATCCTTTTTTGTTAATTTTCGAATTCCGTGAACAGGGAGAATGATTTTTTCCAATCCCAATTTCTCATGTACTTTGCCATCAAAGGCTGCTTGAGAGATAAAGGTAATCGAGCTTTTAGACAGGGCTTTCCCTATTGAAGCATACATCGGTCGATAAATAATCGGCTGTGGTGTCGGAATGGATGCATTGGCATCACCCATTAAGGCTTGAACAATAAAGCCATTTTTTAAAATGAGTTCAGGTTTCACACCGAAAAACGCTGGATTCCAGAGCACAAGATCAGCAATTTTCCCTACTTCTATAGAACCAACATGATCAGAAATACCATGTGTAATCGCTGGATTAATGGTAAATTTGGCAATATATCGCTTTACTCGGTTATTATCTGAATACTCGCTGTCACCTTGCATAGTTCCTCTTTGTTTTTTCATTTTATCTGCAGTTTGCCATGTACGTAAAATAACTTCCCCAATCCGTCCCATTGCTTGTGCATCTGAGCTGACCATACTAAATACTCCCATATCTTGAAGGATATCTTCTGCTGCAATTGTTTCCTTTCTAATTCGGGAATCAGCAAAAGCGATATCTTCTGGTACAGCAGGGTTCAAATGGTGGCAAACCATCAGCATGTCTAGATGTTCATCAATCGTATTCACGGTATAAGGCAAGGTTGGATTCGTAGAGGACGGAAGAACATTCATGAATCCAGCCGACTTGATTAAATCAGGAGCATGACCACCCCCTGCACCTTCCGTATGGTACATGTGAATAACCCGATCCTTAATGGCTGCCATTGTATTTTCCACAAATCCCCCTTCGTTCAAGGTATCGGCATGAAGGGCTACTTGTACATCAAATTTGTCAGCTACTCTAAGTGAATGGTCAATAGCAGAAGCGGTAGCTCCCCAGTCTTCATGAACTTTAAGACCAATGACACCTGCACGTATTTGCTCCGCAAGCGGTTCTTCTGCTGCAGCCTGGCCTTTCCCAGTAAAACCTACGTTTATGGGCAATCCTTCAGCAGCTTCGAGCATCCGATGAATATTCCATTCACCAGGAGAAACGGTTGTTGCCCTGGACCCTGCAGTTGGACCGGTTCCTCCTCCAATCAGAGTGGTCACACCGGAAGTAAGTGCTGTATCTACCTGAGCCGGGTTAATAAAGTGAACATGTGTATCAATTCCACCGGCCGTTACAATCATTCCCTCACCGGCAATAATTTCAGTGGAGGCTCCAATCACAATATCGACACCATCCATGACTAATGGATTCCCTGCTTTTCCAATTGCAGCAATGACCCCATCACGAATACCAATATCAGCTTTATAAATTCCGGTATAATCCAAAATGACGACATTTGTAATCACTACATCCGGTATCCCATCTCCACGAGTGACAAGGGGATGCTGCCCCATACCATCTCGAATAACCTTGCCGCCGCCAAAGACGACTTCCTCGCCGTAAGTTGTAAGGTCTTTTTCAATTTGAATGATTAAGTTCGTATCGGCTAAACGAATGGAATCACCTGCTGTTGGTCCGTACATTTCGGCATATTGTTTTCTCGTCATTTTAAAGCTCATTGATTAGACCCTCTTTCAATGGAACCATCTGTTTTATTGTTAAATCCATATACTCGACGTTCTCCACCATAGGGAATCAATTCTACTTCTTTCTCATCCCCAGGTTCAAAACGAACGGCAGCACCTGATGGAATGTTCAAACGTTTCCCGAACCCTTCTTCTCTATTAAATTGGAGAGATTCATTTACTTCATAAAAGTGAAAATGAGACCCGATTTGGACGGGACGATCGCCGGTGTTGGTTACAGATATCTTTGATGTCGTTCTTCCAGCATTACAAATAATATCTTCTTCCTTTAAAAATAGCTGCCCTGGTTCCATTTCAATGTGTTCCATAAAGTTAAGCCTCCTGTTCATTCTTATCGAATTGGATCATGTACAGTTACTAGTTTGGTTCCATCAGGAAATGTAGCTTCTACTTGAATATCGTCAATGATATCTGGAATGCCATTCATGACATCTTCGCGAGACAAGATTGTTGCGCCAAATTCCATTAATTCGGCAACCGTTTTTCCATCCCTTGCACCTTCTAGTACTTCATAAGTAATTAGCGCAACAGCTTCTGGGTAATTTAATTTTAAGCCCCTTTCTTTTCGTCTTTTAGCAAGATCCGCAGCAACGACAATCATGAGCTTATCAATCTCACGAGGTAATAATTGCATGGTAAACCTCCTCTTTTTCATATAATTACCAAATGTATTTTTCTTAATTAAGAAAATACTAATGTGTAGTCATCTTTTAGAAAAGCAAACATAAATAGCTTTTCCATATAGATTTGATTTAATCTTTTATTTTTTTATTTAGAAATTTTTTTAAGGAGAAGTGTTGTCAATGCTAAAAGACAATAGTTTATATTTGCCAGAGGAGGCTTACTTATTAAGGAGGGAGTTTCCTTCAATTATTTTGGCGTCGCTGAAAGGGGTCTCTCAAGTCATCTTTATTGAGAATGCTGTTTCTGGTGTCCTTATTCTAATTGCTATTACTCTTTCTTCTTATGAATTAGGAATTATTGCTTTTTTGTCTTCTATTATCGGTACATTAATCGGAAAAATAGGAGGGGCAAATGAAAAAAGTGTAAATTCCGGTTTATACGGGTATAATTCTGTGCTAACAGGCATTGCCCTTACATTATTTTTAACTGGATCTTCTCGGTGGATTATTGCTTTAGTAGGGGCAGTTATTGCGGCGATCTTTGCAGCTATGATGGTCCATTTTATAAAGAATGCTGCACTTCCTATTCTTACTTTCCCTTTTATCATCCTGACTTGGTTTATGCTATTAGTTTCTTACCGATTAAAAGTATTCCAATTAAGTAACACCTTAGTACCTCAAAGTTTATCGCACTGGAAACTAGATATTGAAGGTGAGGTAAATTGGACGGAGGGAATTTTTAATGGAATTGGACAAATATTTTTTCTGGATCATACCCTATCTGGAGTGTTGCTGTTTATTGCTGTATTTTGGGCAGGATGGAAACTCGGTCTTTATGCTGTAGTAGGAAATACGGCTGCTTTGCTTACAGCTTACGGACTCGGGGGAGAACACTCATTAATTATACTAGGGCTATATGGCTACAATGCAATATTGGCATGTATGGCAGTAGCAACTGTATTTAGCACTGAAGATAATCGTTTTAAGAGTATTTCAGGGATTGCAGCTGCTTGTTTAACAGTCCCACTTACTGCTAGTACCAGTATCTGGCTTTTACCATATGGACTTCCTGCCCTAACTATGCCTTTTGTCCTTATTACTTGGCTTTTTTTAGGGGCGAGAAAAGTTTTGCCAACATTGTAACTACGAAGGATTGACCTTTTGAATGATTTTGTGGGACAGTCCATCAACTGTGTCACCTTTTTATTTTCCAATGTTATTAAATAATATTAAAAATAAAAAAATCTACGTGTGTATGATCGTTGCTGGATATGAAGCTTTTTCAAATATAAGGAATTATTAGAAGCATTATGAATATATAAATAAAGGCAATAGCCTAATTTTTTAACAGGGGGAGTTTTTAACGTGTCAAAAAAGGTTTTAATCTTAGCAGGAGATGCTGTAGAGGCATTGGAAATTTATTATCCGTATTTTCGTTGTCTTGAAGAAGGCATCGAGGTACAAATAGCAGCACCATCAAAGAAGAAGCTGCAAACAGTAGTCCATGACTTTATTGGATGGGATACTTATACGGAAAGCAAAGGATACTTAATTGAAGCACAGTTAGCTTTTGAAGATGTAAATCCGGACGAATTCGATGGGCTCATTATTCCAGGAGGACGGGCTCCGGAATACATTCGCTTAAATGAAAATGTTCCAAAAATCGTCGCGCATTTTTTTGAAGCAAATAAACCTGTGGGGGCCATTTGTCATGCAGGTCAGGTATTAACAACCGTTCGTCAATATTTGGAAGGTCGAGAATTGACCGCCTATATCGCCTGTAAGCCGGATGTAGAAGCAGCAGGGGCAACCTATATAACAAATCCGCTCCATGTTCAAGGTAATCTCGTTTCTGGGCATGCATGGCCAGATCTTCCGGGGTTCATGAAAGAGTTTATTAATCTATTAAACCAATAAGACTATGACTATTATCTGATTATCACTTAGTTAATTATAACTAGAAATAAGACATAATGGATACAGATTCAAGGGGCAGTTTGAGGAGTGGGCTGCCCTTTATTTTAGTTAGTATTTATCTCGAAAAGAAGTGTCAGCAATCCTGTCTACATAAAATTCACCGTTCAAATAATTGATTACAGAGACACTGCAATTATCATGGTGAGGATAACCGCTCATTTTTGCTAATTGCATTAAGTAGTTGCCTATTGTTACCCCATGTGAAAATACTAGGACATTTCCACCCTTATTTTTATGCTTATGAATGATTTCATCGATAGCAGAGCTTGTTCGTGAAAATAGCTGTAAATAAGATTCCCCTTCAGGTGCTGACATATTTAAATCGTTAAGACTAAATAATGTCTCTAGGATATTCCCATATTGAGCTAGAATTTCCGTTTGTAATAGGGATTCCAAAACACCAAAGTTCATTTCCTTTAGACGTGGATCAGTAATGATTGGGGATGTTTCGATGGCCAATGGCATACCTAGCCGTATCTACTACTCTCTGGCTTTCACTTGCGTATACTGCTTTAAATTCTATTTCAGATAAACCGATTCCTACAGATTTAGCCTGTTCAATTCCTTTATCTGTAAGTGGTGAATCACAAAATCCCTGTAATCGTTTCTCTACATTATAATGGGTCTCCCCATGCCGAACAAAATAAAGATTCACTTCTTTTTCAGAGGACACGCGTAAACACCTTCTTTGTAATGGGATTAATTGATTGATAAAATGAATTTTACCACACTTTTCGAGTAGTTTGTAATTAAATATACCAAGCATTTCCAATCCAACCTAGGTTGTGAGGTATTATTTGTAGGAAATGGTTATATGGATAGGAGTTTTCTTTTTGGAAAAAGTATGGGCAAAAATAAATGCAGTATTAATTGCAGATGCTCCAAAGACATTTGTAACCAGAAGAATATCAGAAGCAAATCTTGAATTTGGGGGGATTCGTGGGGACCGCCATTTTGGAATAACTAGTAAGGCTGATTCAAGGCAGCCGATGTATCCAAGAGGAACAGAGATTCTAAACCGCCGCCAAATAACGATTGTGTCTGTGGAAGAATTAGACAGGATTGCAGAAGAATTAGGTGTTGAATCTGTTCTGCCTGAGTGGTTAGGGGCTAATGTATTGGTAAAGGGATTTCCGGAATTAACAAAACTCACCATGGGTTCACGTATCCTTTTTCCAAGTGGAGCAGGATTAATATGTATGGGTGAAAACCAGCCTTGTACCTTACCTGGTGATGAAATCCAAAAGCATTATGATGATCACGAGAAGTTATCCCTCCGTTTTGTACGTGCAGGATATAAGCGGCGGGGGATTGTATGTGCAATAGAAAGGCCTGGAAAAATAACTGAAAATGATGAAGTACAGCTTTTGGTTAATGATTTTAAAAATCCAATGCAATAAATAGAAGGAATGAAACAATTGATTGGTTGGCTGTGGAAATTTGGCCATAAAGTAACAAATAACAGGCGAACAGTGACAGTACTGTTCGCCTGTTATTTGTTATATAGATTAAAGTTGTTCGTGGAACATCGTTGTGAAACAAGAAAATCCGGGGCGTGACAGTGTACGGGTTCAAGGTAATAATCGATTAAAGGGGTACCATATCAAGATGGTATCCCTTTTCGTGTCTTATGAAATAATAGTAATAAGTATCTTAAAGATAGCAATCAATTAAATCCAATAATTCTTTAGGTGAACTAATTATTTTGTCAGGATCAATAGTAGAGATGGGTTTAGCTTTGTTCCGATGATTCATCCATATCGAATTCCAGCCAACTTGTTTGGCACCAATTACATCATTATCAAAAGAATCTCCTATGTATACTGTTTTCTCCCTATTTAAGTAGAGGTTTTTTTCAACAATATCGAAAGCCTGGGAATCTGGTTTAGCGCTTCCGATTGCGCCAGAAATGAAAATATTCTCTTCAGGAATCCATCTAGTCATTCCCAATTGGGTTATTTTCATAAGTTGATGCTGGTGAGGACCATTTGTAAGGATCCCAAGTTGTTTGTTCTTTTTATTAAGCAGCTCAAGTAGTTCTTCTATTTCTGGAAACAGGGTTATTTTTTTTTGTTCCAATTCATAAATTTTTTGAAATTCTACCGCCCCATCATATTGGATTTCAACTCCAAAATCTTTGCAAGCAGTCATAATGCGATAGGTGTGTAGCTCTAGTAAAGAAATGGTTCCTGCTTCGCTTTTATTAAATAGGGTGTCACTATGTTTCCGGCTAGCCACATAAATTTTTTCAATTGGAACATTCGTTAGATGTTTAAAAGTAATTTGAAACGCATTTTTAAAGGGTTGTAATTGATCATACAAAGTGTCATCGACATCAAACAAAATAGTATCCATTTCCTATTCCTCTCCTAAAAATCTAGTTTTTCTAGTTATTATTAATAGGATATCATCTTTATCTCGTTCTGGTAGTTTTTACAATTGCAACAATGATGTTGTAATAGCCTGTTATTAACGAAAAAAATTTACATGATAAAATGAGTACATAAGGTTAAGTAAGCGCTATCAGATGGTTGGCAATATTTCAATTTTGATATTAAATGGGATAAAGCAATTCTAAAAGGAGGTGTTAAAGTGATTGATTTATCTAAAAGGCAATATCATTTAATAAAAATTATGCTAAGTAATCAAGATTATAAAACTGTAAAATATTACTCCGACGTAATGAATGTTTCCCAAAGAACACTTCACAACGACTTAAAAGTAGTTGAAAAATTTATTAATCATTTTGACTTAATGTTAGAGAAGAAACCGAGCATGGGGGTCAAAATTAGTGGTGAAATGAATAACAAATTGGACATTCTAACATATCTCAAAACTCAATTTGAAAATGAGGAGATTCAAGAGCTCTCCCCATTAGATAGAAAAATTCAAATAACAAAAATGTTATTGATCGAGGAAAAGGTATTATCGTACCAAGGCTTATCTGAACTATTTTTTGTTAGTAAATCCTCCATTGCTGCTGATCTGGAGAAAATTCAATCAGAGTTAAATGGATGGACTGTTAAGGTCAAAGGGGATCAAAAGGGTACATATATTACCGGTACAGAATCCCAAATCCAGTATTCTTTGAAGTTATTTAATGAAGAACTATTTAAAAAATCTAAAGTCGAGAACAATCTGGTCGGGATTGATAAATTCGGGGATTTATTACTACAGTATTATCCAAGTGAAATTGTGAATACTTCGCTTAGCATAGTTAGAAAAGTTGAAAATAAATCAGCCAAACCTTTTGCAGAGCATTATTTAACAACTTTATTTAACACTCTCGTCGTTCTATGCTTTCGCGCTTCAAAGAATAAACACCATTTAGAAGTGATAAATAACCTTATCTTTGATGAGGTAAAAAATCTAAAAACTTATTTTATGGCTAAAGATATTCTGGATGATATACAACATGCATTAGCGATTACTTTTACAACTGAAGATACGATTTACTTAAATCAATATTTAATCGCCATCGGAATAGAATCCAGTTATCATCCAACTTCAATCACGGAAGAATACATTCATCTCGTTGAAGAAATCATTCAGAAAATGAGTAGTGTCCTTAAAGTTGATTTATCAAATGATAAGAAACTATTTGAAGGATTAGTGTCTCATATCATTCCGATGATTTATAGATTGCGGGCGGGGATTACTGTTAAAAACCCGTTGCTTACTGAGATCAAAGATGAATATTCCGTCATGTTAGGAGTTAGCTGGTTTGTAACCTCTATTATTGAAGAAGTATTTGAAGTTAATTTAACGGAAGATGAAGTAGCGTTTATCATGGTTCATTTCCAAGCTGCGTTAGAAAGAAATTCAAGTTATAAAAAAGTCTTAATTGTATGTCCTAATGGGATTGGAACATCGGAATTGATTGCCAATAAAGTGAAGCATGTGCTGCCAGCTTTATGCCTTATTGAGGTGGTTCCAATTGACAAACTTTATCAAATGAATATTAATAGTGTCGACTTTATCATTTCAGCCATCCCAATCAGAAATACGACTAAACCAGTGATCTATGTATCGCCTTTAGTTACCAGTACAGATATCAAAAATATTATGAATTTTTACACAGATTTATTTTTACTAAAAGAAGAAAAAAAGGCACCTGTCGACGATTATCCTGATATTAAGTACTTATCTAAATTTATTAAAGAAGATTCTATTTTTATCAATAAGAAAATGCAGGATCAGAAAGAGGTATTGAGTTTTTTAATTCAAAAATTAAAGGATTCAAATGACATCATTTCCGGATTTGAAGAGTCTGTCTACAACCGCGAGAATGTAGGAACAACGGCTCTAGACACAGGAGTGGCTATCCCCCATGGCACACCTAAATTTGTGGTTAATACAAGAATATTCATTTTAACCACGGAGGATATGATTGATTGGGGAGGCACGAAAGTCGATACAGTTATCCTAATTTGTATTTCACCTAGCGATTTAAAAAACGTTAAAAATATTTTAAGTGATATTTATAAACTAATAGAATCCAGGAAAAACGTTAAAAAGTATTTCTCGGATAACACAAGGAATGGAATATTACAGCTTATGAAGGAAGGGGATAAAATTGATACAGAAAGAATTTATTTATTTAAATAGTGATCTAACAAGTCGGAATGAAATCATCAGAAAAATGAGTGAAGATGTTTTAAAAAATGGGCTGATTACTGATGTTGATACTTATGTCAATGCAGTTTTAAAAAGAGAAGAAGAAATCCCAACAACTGTGGGTTTTGATGTAAGTATACCTCATGGGAAATCAGAAGCTGTTACATCTCCTTTTATTACATTTATGAGAACCAGGGAACCATTTGTTTGGGAAGAAAAAAGCAATGATCAAGCCCAATTAATTTTTATGATTGGTGTTCCTATCAATCAACAAGATAAATTGCATTTAAAAATTTTAGCACAAATTAGTAAAAACTTAATGGATGAAAATTTTAGAAGTAGTTTACTAGAAGCGGAATCTATTGATGAAGCCTTTAGTTTATTAAAACGCATTGAAGAAAATATATATGCTGAAGAAATGGGGAACTTTAAATGAAAATTGTAGGAGTTACAGCTTGTACAACAGGAATTGCACATACTTATATGGCACAAGAGGCGTTAGAAAAAGAATGTGCTAAGCGCGGTTTTGAAGTCAAAATTGAAACCCAAGGTGGAATGGGAATTGATAATGAGTTGACTGAGGAAGAAATTGCAGATGCAGATGCGGTTATTCTTGCGATCGCGATTGGAATCGAAGGCGAAGAGCGATTTGAGGAAAAACAAGATCAAGGCAAAGTTATCACGTTAGACCCGTCTAATGTAATCAAGAATGTAAAGGATGTTGTTGACCAATTAGTTAACTTGTAGGAGGAATGTATTTATGGCGGTTAATGGGAAAAAGGTAAAGGTAGGAGAAGAGCTTAAAAAGGCATTTAGTACCGGTGTGTCTTACATGATGCCTTCAGTAGTTGTCGGCGGGATATTCTTAGCGATTGCATTAGCCTCTGGGAAACCGACTGATGAGGGAATGGTAGTTACAAATCCTTTCCTTCAAAACTTGAATACGATTGGTGCAGCTGGTTTCGCGATGATGATTCCAATTTTAGCAGGGTATATTGCCTATTCCATCGCGGGGAAACCAGGGTTAATTCCTGGTATGATTGCGGGCTTTATCGCCAATAATCCGATTGGTGATGGTGATGTTAAAACTGGGTTCCTTGGGGCAATGATTTTAGGGATTGTTTCCGGTTATATTGCTAAGTATGTTAAAACATGGAAAGTTCCGAATACGATTAAAACGATTATGCCGATCTTAATTATTCCGGTGATTACCACATTTGTTACTTGTATGGGATATATTTATATCTTAGCTCAACCTCTTGCTAGTCTAGTTGACGGTCTTGTTAAATTATTGTCTTCTATGCAAGGTGGAAGTGCGTTAATTCTAGGGCTAGCAATTGGAGCCTTTACTGCTATTGACATGGGTGGTCCGATTAATAAAACGATTACGGCATTTACATTAGCATTAATGGCTGAAGGAATTTTTGGACCAAATGGTGCTCATCGAATCGCGGTCGCAATTCCACCATTAGGAATGGCTTTATCAACATTTATTTCAAGAAAAAAATATACGGAAGAAGAACGCAGTTTGGGCGTAAGTGCTGGCTTCATGGGGTTAATTGGTATAACTGAAGGCGCGATTCCTTTTGCCGTGAAAGATATGAAACGTGTGTTGCCTGCCATTATGATTGGTAGTGCTGTTGGTGGTGGAATAGGAATGATACAAAATGTAAGCACTTATATTCCTCACGGTGGATTAATTGTTATCGGTGCTGTTGACGGTAAACTGTGGTATTTTCTTGCGATGTTAATCGGAACTGTTGTTACAGCAGGCATCTTACATTTCATAAAACCAGATATCGCAGTAAAGGCAACTACAGAAAAGAAGGAAGAAAAAAAAGTAGGTTAATGAAAAAAACGATAAATGACTAGGAGGAAGATATTGTGGTAAAAGCATCAATTAATTCAACTGTTAAGGCCATATTGGAATTACAAGAGGAAGGGAAAGGCGCTACATTACTAGGGATTGGACCTATGTCAGCTAATCTATTACAAGCAAGTTTTGAGTTAGCTAGAGACGAAGATTTTCCATTAATGTTTATTGCAAGTCGTAATCAAGTAGATATGGATGAATTGGGCGGCGGCTATGTTAATGGCTGGAATCAACATTCTTTTGTAGAGGCAATTCGCAGTACTGCGGAGGAAGCTGGTTTCGAAGGCCTATATTATGTCTGCCGAGACCATGGTGGTCCATGGCAGCGAGATAAAGAAAGAAACGATCATTTACCTGCAGAACAAGCGATGGAATTTGGAAAAAAATCCTATCTTGCAGATATTGAAGCAGGATTTGACTTATTGATGATCGATCCAACGAAAGATCCGTTTGAAGTAGGGAAAGTTGTTCCTTTAGAGAACGTCATCAGTCGGACTGTTGAACTGATTGAGTACTGTGAAAAAGAAAGAAAAGCAAGAAACTTACCAGAAATCGGTTATGAAGTGGGGACAGAAGAAACAAATGGAGGACTAACTTCCACTGAAACCTATGAAACCTTCATTAATAGACTAAAAGAAGAACTTGGCAGCAAAGGTCTTCCAATGCCGACCTTTATTGTAGGGCAAACAGGAACATTAACTAGAAAAACAGAACAAGTTGGAACGTTTAATTTTCATAATGCCTATGAGTTGGCGCAAATGGCAAATAAGTATGGGGTTGGATTAAAAGAACATAATGGTGACTACCTAGATGATGTGACCTTATTGGAGCATATTCCGTCTAACATTGTTGCAACAAATGTAGCACCTCAGTATGGAACTGAGGAAACAAGAGCGTATCTAAAACTAGCAGAAGTAGAACAAAGATTAAAAGAATATGGTTTAGTTGCTGAGCCGTCTAACCTAAGAGATACTCTTTTAGTTCGTTCGATTAAGAGTGAACGTTGGAGAAAATGGATGGTCGGAGATCAAACGGACTTAACAGTTGAGGAAATTATGAAAGACAATGACATATCTGCTGAAATTTTAGATATCGCCGGTCATTATACTTTTAATGATGAAGAAGTAAAAGTAGAAATTGATAAACTTTATGAAAACTTAAGCAAAGTAAATATTAATGGGCAAAGATTTGTAATAGACCATATTAAGCGCCCAATTCGAGACTATGTTGAATGTTATAACCTAAAAGGATCCACTTCGAGAATTATAGATAAGCTACAATCCTCTGAAGTGATTTCAATAGGTTAAGTAGTTCTTTTCTCCAAGATCAATGTCTTACTATTTGATGTGCATAGGGTTCATGATTGGTAGTCGGAAACTCTATGCATGTCAAAATTAGGAGAACCTATATAAAATTAATTTATATTAATTATTTTTTATAGTCAACTATAGGTTTTATTAGAATCAGAGAATATCTAGTTATAAAAATCTAATGAATATTGAGGGATGTACAGCATGTTTGATGAAACCGATCAATTAGGCGTTAACACTATACGCATGTTAAGTATAGAAACGATCAACAAGGCTAATTCGGGTCATCCAGGATTGCCAATGGGTGCTGCGCCAATGGCTTATACATTATGGACAAGACATTTAAAAGTAAATCCGAAAAATGCAAAATGGGTGAATCGTGATCGCTTCGTGTTATCTGCTGGCCACGGTTCCTCTTTACTTTATAGTTTATTGCATCTAGCTGGGTATGATGTAACGATGGAAGACTTACAGGAATTTCGTCAATTAAATAGTCGTACTCCTGGTCATCCAGAAGTTGGTGAAACGGATGGGGTGGAAGCAACAACAGGTCCATTGGGCCAAGGTTTTGCCAATGCCATAGGGATGGCTATGGCAGAAGCCCATTTGGCTGCGACTTATAACAAAGAAGGATATAACATTGTTGACCATTATACATACACTTTATGTGGTGATGGAGATTTAATGGAGGGGGTTGCTGCAGAAGCCGCCTCATTAGCTGGTCACTTAAAACTAGGGAAATTAATCGTTTTATATGATTCTAATGATATTTCTCTTGATGGTCCCACATCCATGACTTTTACAGAAGATGTTGGCGGTCGTTTTGAAGCATATGGCTGGCAACATATTTTAGTAGAGGATGGTAATGACTTACAAGCCATTTCTGAAGCAATTAAAGTCGCCCAAACCGAAAAGAATAAGCCAACGTTGATTGAAGTGAAAACGGTCATTGGTTACGGCTCGCCTAACCAAGGTACAAAAGAAGTACATGGTGCTCCGCTAGGAGAAGGGAATACGGCAATCACTAAAGAAGTTTATGGTTGGGATTACCCTCCGTTTACGGTTCCAACAGAAGTTGCTCAACGTTTTCAAGAAGCAGTCCTTAATCGTGGAACAACGATTGAAGCAGAATGGGAAGCTTTGTTTGCTAAGTATAAAGCAGTCTATCCTGAATTAGGTCAACAATTAGAGGATGTCTTTATTGGTGATCTACCAGAAAATTGGGATGATATCTTACCAGACTATTCGATTGAAGACGCACCAACTGCTTCTCGTAAAACTAGTGAAGCGACTATTCAAGCGATTGGGGCGAGATTACCTCAGTTCTGGGGCGGTTCAGCTGACTTAAGTTCTTCTAACAATACCCTAATCAAATCAGATGAAAACTTCACACCAGAAAACTATGCCGGGCGAAATATTTGGTTTGGTGTTCGCGAGTTTGCGATGGGCGCGATATTGAATGGCATTATTTTACACGGGGGCACCATTCCGTTTGTAGGCACCTTCTTCGTATTCTCAGATTATCTAAGAGCAGCGATTCGTGTAGCAGCCATTTCAAAGTTACCTGGAATTTATGTTTTTACCCATGACTCGATTTGTGTAGGAGAAGATGGTCCTACTCATGAGCCTGTTGAACAAATTGATTCTTACCGTGCCATGCCAAATGTAAACGTCCTGCGACCAGCTGATGGAAATGAAGTTTCACAGGCTTGGAGAATCGCAGTAGAATCAAAAGAAACACCGACACTATTAGTATTGAGTCGTCAAAACTTACCGGTTCTTGAAGGAACAGCTGAAAAAGCCCCAGAAGGTGTTGAGAAAGGCGCTTATGTTCTATCTTCAGCGAAAGGAAAAACAATAGATGGCATTATAATGGCTAGTGGTTCTGAAGTGAAACTAGCATTAAATGTTCAAGCAAAATTAGCAGAAGAGGGCATTCATGTTTCGGTTGTATCCGCACCAAGTTTAGATTTGTTTGAAAAGCAAGATCTAGAATATAAAGAAGCTGTCCTCCCTACCAATGTACGTAACCGTGTTTCTATTGAAATGGGCTCAAGCTTAGGATGGGGCAAGTATACTGGATTAGACGGCATTAACATTGGGATTGATCAATTCGGAGCTTCTGGAAAAGGTGAATTAGTAATAGAGCAATATGGTTTTACGGTCGACCATATTGTCAGAAAGTATAAAGAAGCGTTTGTAACAAACTTTGTAGGGGGTTTAAAATAACTTTTGAACAAAGTTATTACCGCTTTTATTTTTAAAGATTAGCAATGTGTTAGCAGATGGTTTAGGTTTTTTAATCTTCTATCTGCTTTATTTTACCAAAAGAAGGATGAAATCGTGTGAAGAAAATTGCCGTTTTGACGAGCGGAGGAGATGCCCCCGGAATGAATGCTGCCATTCGTGCAGTAGTAAGACGGGGGATATTTAAAGGTTTAGACGTTTATGGGGTTAGACATGGCTATGCTGGCTTAATGGATGGAGATTATTATCAGATGGACCTTGGCAGTGTAGGCGATATTATCCATCGGGGAGGAACCATTCTAAGAAGTGCACGCAGTGAGTTATTCAAAACAGTTGAAGGACAACAACAGGCGATAACTTCTCTAAATGACGCAGGGATTGATGGATTGATTGTTATCGGAGGAGATGGAACCTTCAAAGGGGCTAGTAAGTTGACCTCCCATGGTGTTCCCACCATAGGAATTCCTGGAACAATAGATAATGATATTTCAGGTACAGAGTATTCGATTGGGTTTGATACTGCCGTTAACACAGCTTTGGATGCGATTGATAAAATTAGAGATACTGCTTATTCACATGACCGAATTTGTATCATTGAGGTGATGGGACGTAAGGCAGGAGATTTAGCCTTATGGGCTGGATTATGTTCAGGAGCGGAATCTATTATTATTCCAGAAGCCGCCTTTTCTATCGAGGATATCATAAACCGTATTCAGTATGGGCAAAAACGCGGTAAATCTCACACGATTATCGTTCTAGCTGAAGGTGTATGTAAGGCCGATGTGCTCAAAGATATGATTAATAAGGGGTTAGGCCTTGAAGCAAGCGTTATGGTACTTGGATACTTGCAACGTGGAGGATCCCCCTCTGCCTATGACCGTATGATGGCTAGTAAGATGGGTGGAAAAGCCATTGATTTGTTAATAGACGGGATAAAAGGTGTCATGATTGGCTGGAAGAATAGTCAACTGGTCCATTTACCTTTTGAGATAGCAGAAAAAGAAAAACATACGATTGATATGGCTGACTATCATTTAGCAAGAAGTCTTTCTATATAATATGAATTTTCGAAGACATCTTCGTTGAACGATATTTGTTATGAAGGGATTGGAGATACGTGGAAGAAAAACAATACAAGGTCATAGCAGATCAAGGATTACATGCTCGACCAGCAACCATTTTAGTTCATGAAGCGAGTAAATTTGATTCTGCTATTAATCTTGAATATAAAGGTAAATCCGTTAATCTAAAATCGATTATGGGTGTTATGTCTCTAGGAATTGGTTTAGGTGCTGAAATCAAAATTAATGCTAATGGTGATGATGAGAATGAGGCATTGCAGGCATTACAGGAACTATTGTTGACAGAAGAGCTGGCAACGGAACAGTTAGTTTTCCGATGAACTTTACCATCAAATAGGTTGATAAATAGGAAACGCAAAGACAATTGTCCTTGCGTTTTTTTACTTTATTTTGAAATTTGGATATTATAATTCAAATTTACTCTATAAAAGTACATCCTAATATCACGCTTAATAATTATGCTGTAGGCGAGCATTGGAAACTATTCGTTTGGGCGAATCACATTCAAGTTCAAGGTAATGATCAAAAATATTTAATTACCCCAAAAACCATTAAGGCATCCTAGAAGGAGGAGATTAACATAATCTTAGAAGTAATATCAAAATATCATGAACTTTCAAAAATAGATAATCATCATCGGTTTAAGTCTTGGGAGCATTGCTATCAATTTTTAAGTTTAAATTATAAAACTTTACATAATGACAAAACGTTCGACCATGGTTGCCTTCATTTGGCTTTTTACCTAGTAAGCTGGGGGATGTTGAGAGGAGGTGCATTTCTTCTTCAAAAGGTTTATCGAATTCATGAATACTTTTTAAATGATGTGGTGAAGAAACAACAATATCATCATTACTTCGACCGTGAACTCCAACTAAGCATGAATCGGTTCAGTGCTGAAGGCATTGATATGCTAATTAAGGAAACGACTGAATCATACATAAATAACATACCGCAGATTAATAGGGAGGAAAAATTAATAAGTGTGACGGATACATTGGCCTCGAAACTATTACTGGATGTATATGGAAATGTACCGGCATATGATCGATATTTAAAAGACGCCTTAAAGATACATGGCATAAACCAGCAATTTAACGAGGCTTCTTTAGTAGAATTAATAAACTTTTACAATCAAAATCGTGACGAGTTTGAAAAATGTCACCGATTATTTAGTGAAGATGGGACATTCTATACTCCAATGAAGTTGATAGATATGTATTTTTGGCAGGTTGGTTTTTTGATGGATACTTTGGATAAGAGTAATATTGAAATAGTAAAAATAAAAGAATTTGCTGCAAGATTTTCTAATGTTAAAAATAGGAAATCTGATATCCGGAAGAAGTCCGCTATGAAGTGATTGATGGCCAGATCATTAGCATGTCTCCAGCATCGACATCAAGGCACCAACACGTTCAAAGAGAGCTATTAATCGAATTCGGCACGTATTTGAGGGGGAAAGAGTGCAGTGTATTTGGTTCTCCCATTGATGTGTGTCTTTTCGTAGATCAAACAACGTCGAACGAAAAGATCAAGGATTGGGTTCAACCAGATATGGTAGTTGTCTGTGATCGAAACAAAATTAACCAGCAAAATATTGTCGGTGCTCCTGATTTGGTTATAGAAATTCTTTCTCCCTCCACGGCTCGAAATGACAGGGTAGTGAAATTCAATAACTTCCAAAAGGCGGGAGTCAAAGAATATTGGATTGTCGATCCATCCAACGAATACGTGGAAGTTTTTTTATTGCAAAACAACAGGTTTATCTCATCAGGATTTTATATAAAAGAGGATGGATTCCATTAAGGTTTCCATATTAGAAAATTTAAGCATAAATCTTAAAGACATTTTTCCAGAAGATAAGTAACGGTATTTATTTTTAATACTATGGAAAAAGCATTAATATCGTGGAGTAGGAGCCCTTGAGCTTATTAGAGAACTTTACAGAGGTTTTTTTAGAAGAAGCCTTTCGAAAAATTATTACCTTTAACAGTCCATCCTGCTGAATAACACGAAAAAAGCAAATTACCCGAACCGTGTTAAGAGCCTCGAACCTTGAAATAACCTATAAAAGGAGAACAGTGACGATACTGTTCTCCTTTTATAGGTTTGTACAATTAAATATGCACGTGGAACATCGTTGTGAAACAAGAAAATTCGGGGCGTGACAGGCACGGATTCTATCCGAATAAAATTTCTTTTACTTGTTCTATAGGCATATCTTCACCAGTAAATAATTTAAATGCTAATGCACCTTGCCATAACATCATACCTAAACCATTAATCGCCGTTGCGTCAGCTTCTTCTGCGTGTGCTAATAGTTTTGAATTTTGTGGATTATAAACGACGTCTGTTACGACTAAACCTGGACGTAATATGCTTGTTCGAAGAATTGATCATTCCTAGCAAAAATACTAAGCTGCACCACCTGAACCGACAAGTGTTACTTTTTGTCCTTCTAGCTCAACCCCATGTTCAATTAAGTTACGTACATAACCTAAGCCGTCAGTGTTAAAACCGATTAATTTACCGTCACGATTGACGACTGTGTTACTTGCACGAGCGAATCTTGCGCTATCATCTAATTCATCAAGATAATCTAACACTTTCATTTTGTTTGGCATTGATACGTTAAAACCGGCTACACCTGCTGCTTTTAAACCCTTTACTGTGTCTTCTAATGTCTCTGTACCAACTTCAAATGCGAGGTACGCATAGTCTAAATCCTTCATTGTGTAACCTAAATTGTGCATACGTGGTGATAAGCTGTGTCCAATTGGTCTTGCTAATAATCCTACTAATTTTGTTGTTCCGTTAATGTTTTTTTCTACTGTATTCATGTTTAATAATCTCCTTTAAATGTGTGATTTATTTTGTTGTTACCTCATGGAACTTAAATATAGTGTCATGTAAATTTAAACAAATACTTTTTTTATACGATTAAATACATACACCGCTGATAAAACGCTGATGATGGCAATCGTCATATCAAATACTAGAGTCACTGAAATCTTCCAAATGAAAAAATCTACTCCTTTCATTTATTGAAATAGCAAGAAATGGAAGGAGTAGATTTTTTATAATTTTATTAAAAAGAATTTCTTATTACTATTTGTGTTGGAAGTCTATATTCTTTAAAGCGATTTGATGGATTACGTAGTTTCTTTAGCAGTACCTCAGCGGCTTTGGCGCCAAGTTCATAGGCAGATTGTTTGATTACTGACAACGGCGGATTGGACACGGCCCCCCAGTCATAATTGTCAAAACCGATGATTGCTAATTCCTCTGGAACCTTGATCCCTTTGTCCTGAATATATCCAATAGAACCCATTGCAATTGAGTTAGAAGCGATAAATAAGGCGGTTACATCCGAGTGTTCCGTCAATTTCCTTGTCATCTCGTAGCCACTGTCAAAGCTTGATTTGCCTATCAAAATGAGATTCTCATCCAAAGGAATACCGTGGTCTGTCAGTGCCTTACGGTAACCTGCCAACCGTTCTTGCCCTGGCGATAAATTCAGAAGTCCTGAAAGGATACCGATTTTCCGATGGCCTTTATCAATCAGCAGCTTGACAGCATCGTAGCTGCCTTGAAAACCGTTGTTCAACACAAAGTCTCCCTTTACCCCATCTGGTTTCCTGTCTATAAATACTACAGGACAATCGGCGTCAATCATTTCAGCGATATTCTCATGACTGCCTGCAGAAGGAGCAATGATCAGCCCGTCGACTTGGCGCGATCTATAATATTTAATTTGCTCCATCTCATATTCAAAGGATTCATTCGTATTTCCTAGCATAATGTGGTAACCACTTTGTCTAAAGACATGCTCTACGCCTCGGGCTACCCTCATAAAAAAAATGTTATTGGATTCATCTTCCAATATGGGTATCAGCAGTCCAATCGTTTTTGTTTTTTGACTCCGAAGACTTTGGGCAGCGGGATTCGGAATATATTTCAGCTCTTCCATGGCGTTCAATACACGCGCTTTTGTTTCTTCGGAAACGAATCGTGTCTCGTTAATTACATGCGATACTGTAGCGGTCGAAACATCTGCAAGTTGAGCCACTTTTTTAATTGTTGTCATTGTTATTCCCCATTTTAATATATTGTTGTTATTTATCATATCACGGCTACTCCGTAATAAATTGAAAAACGCTTACATTTTTTAATTGACAGAAGATTTATACTTGTCTTATACTGATTATACAGTAAATCGATTACGTAATCAATTACGTAATCGATTGCGTAAGTTTTAACCATTAAGTTGCATGGGGGGATACATAAGTAAAATTGATTAAATAACCCGAAACGCAATAATTATCTGATTGCCTAAAATTGATAATGGGGGTTTTGAACATGAAAATGAAAAAGAAGATCATGAGTACCTTACTAGCGACAGTAACGGCCGCAACACTTGCACTGACTGGATGTTCAGGTTCGTCAAGTTCCAACACATCAGATTCCAGTGGTAAAAATGAAATTACTCTTTATACCATTCAGTCTACGAATCCTAATTTCAAATCCTGGCTGAGTGCAGCTGAGAAGGCAACGGGTCTTAAGATTAACGTTGTTGCAGAGCCTACAGACTCAGATACACGACAACAGAAAATCACAACGATGCTATCTACAAAAGACAGTTCAGCTGACATCATTGAGGTAAACGATGAAATGGCCACTTCCTTTAAGAATTCCGGCTGGCTTGAACCTCTTCAAGATACGGTGTTAACAGAAGATATTCGTGGTGAATTTGCACAAGGTTATTTGAAAGATATGCTGACTTCAACAAAAGGCGACATTGTTGGTGTTCCAAGTTATCAAGGTTATCTTGCACTTTGGGTTGACCAAAAGAAACTTGACGCCGCAGGCATGAAATCAATTGAAACCAAGGACGATTTTATTAAGTTTGTAAAAGCCTCTACGAAGAATGGTGAGTACGGTTATGGCGGTTCTTGGGAAAAAACTTATGTATTTAACGAAATCGCATCATTTGTAAACCTTTTCGGAGGAGATTATTTTGATTGGTCAAATCCAAAGAGCAGAGAAGCAGTTAAGTTTATGTATGACATGGCGAACACCTGGAAGGTCACTCCAGTTGACCAAATCGCTGACAAATACGAGCAAATGAACCAAAAATTTAATGATGGAAAGTATGCATCGGTCTTCATGTGGGGAACTGGCGATGATTATAAGAAAGCCAATCGTTACGGACCAGACCAAATTCATATCATCAACACACCACAATTTGAAAAGAGATCAATCTTCACGGATTCCTGGAGCTATGTGTTGAATTCATCTTCGAAGAATAAACCTGCTGCCGAAAAATTCTTGAAGTATGTAGCAAGTAAAGATGGAGAATTACAAGGCTGGAAAGATTTCGCTAGATATCCTGCAAGAGCTGATGTATCACAAGATTCTTCTGTTACTGGCGATGTCAAAGAAATCTATTCACAAATCCAAGCAACAAACGAAATTCATGGTCGTCCAATGTTACCTCAGACAATGGAATTTATCTCAGCAATGGGTGCACTCTTCCAGGATTATATCCAAGACAAAATCACTCTGGATGATTTCTGTGAAAAAGCACAGGCAGCGGTTAAAGAATACAAATAATATCAACAAAACTACCAACAAAAAGTAAGCAGATGCGTGTTGTCTGCTTACTTTTTCCAAATGCCTGTTTAAGAAAGGTTGGTTTTTATGTATGCAAATAAAAAATACCTAACCATAGCATGGATTCTAGTTTTACCTGCACTGTTAATAAGAGGTTTTACAACGATTTATCCTATTTTTGAAACGTTCCGAATCAGTTTCTATGATATTAAGATTCTCAGAGGAATCAATGAATTTGTTGGATTCGAAAACTATGTAAAAATATTTCATGATCCCAAATTGCTAGATGCGATTAACTTTACAGCAATTTTTGTTGTTGGTTCCATGATCGGTCACATTCTTTTAGGGGTTATCCTAGCGCTCATCTTGAACATGAAATTCGGAGGACAAAAAATTCTGAGAACGATTGTACTGCTTCCTTGGGCATTGCCAATGGTTGTAGTCGCCATCGCTTCCAAATGGGCTTTTAATAACGATTACGGTTTGATCAATGACTTTGTACGTAGGTTCAATCCATCATTTCACATGGATTGGTTAATTAATACAGATACAGCCCGTTTCGCCGTTATAGCGGTCGACCTGTGGAAGGATCTCCCGTTTTTTGCGATCTTGGTGTTGGCAAGTTTGCAGTTTATTTCATCCGATGTGTATGAGGCTGCAAAAGTAGACGGTGCAGGGAGTATCCGATCTTTTTTCAAGATAACATTACCACTGATCTCTAAAAACCTCTTTGTTTTAAGTATATTTTTCACTATGTGGAGAATTACGTCGTTCGATGTGGTCTACGCTATGACAGCTGGAGGACCAGGAAATAGTACAGATTTAATCGCCTACCGAATTACAACAGAGGCATTTACCAACTTGAATACAGGATATAGCGCAGCAATGGCAGTTACACTGTTCGTTGTAATGGCCATATTAAGCGGAATAAGTCTGTATGGATCTAAAAAAGTAGATTATTAAGGAGGGAGAGGTAATATGCTTCAAGAAGGATATAAGAACCAGGTAAGTGTTGAACGTCCTCTATCAAAGCCAGCACAAAACAAGTCAATGCTTTCAAGAAAATTTAAGAAACAGTTACTGCATGGTTTTAAGTGGATCTTGGCACTCATTGTCGCTTTTATTATTTTATTTCCGATATGGTGGATATTTGAATCTTCCATTACTCCTGCTGGGGAGTTGTTCAAGAAACCGATTCAATATTTTCCTGAACATCCTACTCTAGCAAGCTATGATTATTTAATTCAATTTGTAGGCTTGCTGCCAAAAATCAAAGATACACTGATTATCGTAGGATCGACTCTTGTCGTGAGCACGGTTGTTTCCATCATGGCCGCTTACGGTTTTGCTAGATTCAGAAGCAAATGGTTAGCTTTCGCCGTTTCCTTGTTATTGGGTTCCATGCTAATTCCAGAAGTGGTAACAGCCCGTCCACTTTATGAATTTTTACAAACTGTAGGATTGTACGATACGTATCCAGGCTTAATTATTGTTTATACAAGTGGGATACTTCCTTTTACGATTTTAATTCTACAGAATTTTCTTAGGGATATACCTACTTCTATTGAAGAAGCGGCTGCGATAGACGGGTGTGGATTCTTCCAAACGATGTTTTATGTGATCCTGCCTCTTTTGAGACCTGCGATCGCTACCGTTTGTATTGTTAATTTTATTAGCTGCTTAAACAATTTCTTTACACCTTTGTTCTACTCAAACGGAATTTCAGTATTGGCAACAGCCATTACCCAGTTACCTTTGAGGGACAATATGTATTCCATTCCATGGGATCTTGTAAGTGCAATGGGATTTTTAATCATTTTGCCAATCATCATTTTCGTAAGTATCTTCCAAAAGCAAATCATGGAAGGTATTATTTCTGGCGGTATAAAAGGCTAATAATTGAAGGGAGTATTTTAACATGAATTTTAATCCATTAATCGGAGGACTTTCGTCCCTTCCGTTAATCAACAACGGCAGAAGCCGAGCAATCAACGCAGAAAATCCGCGTGGTGAAAAAGGCAAAGGCGGCATGGCCGCAAGCCAATTAGGACCGTCAAGAAAAGGTTCGCCATGCATTCGCGAAATTCAACCTGGTAGCACGGTAACGCTTGCTGAAATAGACGGTCCAGGAGTGATTCAGCATATTTGGATTACAGTTACTGATAAAACAGATAAGGACGTCTTTGTTTTAAGAGATTTAGTCCTTCGAATGTATTGGGATGACGAAACCGTTCCTTCTGTTGAAAGCCCGCTCGGTGACTTTTTCTGCAATGGATTCGGAAGAGGCTGCACGGTGAATTCTATGCCAATCGTTGTAAATCCTTCAAGGGGTTTTAATAGCTACTTCCAAATGCCTTTTAGAAAAAGAGCAAAGATTACCATCGAAAATCAGCATGATGGAGTCGTTCCGGCTTTCTTTTATCAAATCGATTATTGCTTATATGATGAACTTCCTGAAAATACAGCGTATTTCCATGCACAATGGAATCGTCAAAAGATCACTACTAAACAGGAAGACTATGTGATTGTAGACAACATAAAAGGCCAAGGTCTATATGTGGGAACGTATATTGCCTTAACCACGCTGGAACGATACTGGTGGGGTGAAGGTGAAGTGAAAATGTATATCGACGGTGACGTTGATTATCCTACGATCTGTGGTACTGGAATGGAAGATTATTTTGGCGGAGCATGGAGTTTTGCGAGCCAAAAGGATGGTAAGACAGTAGAAAATACATATTCTACGCCGTTTATGGGATATCCATATTATTCTGCTCATGATGAAGTTGTTCATAACTTCTATCATAATGATGATACGATGCCGCAAAGAGGCTTCTATCGCTGGCATATTCTTGACCCAATCCGATTCACCGAAGATCTAAAAGTGACGATTCAACAAATTGGCGTCGAGAAAAATGGCTTGTTCGAAAGGCAGGATGATCTTGCTTCGGTTGCTTATTGGTATCAAGCAGAGCCACACAATACATTTAAGCCGCTTGCAAGCAAAGAAGACAGACGTCCAAGATAAAATACCTTATTTCGAGCCCTGCAGTTTTTGCAGGGTTTGTTTACTAATGATCTAAAAGGAGGTTAGGAACATGCTTGATCGAGTCCCTTACAATGGGGGAATACCAACCAGACAAATTTCAGCGGAAAATCCAACCGGCGAGAAAGGAAACGCATGTATATGGGAACCGGATCCAAGTAATCCATTCCTTCCTCACAGCGGAACTGCTCTTAATATGGGCAGAGGGTGGAAGGTAAGACCTTTCATTAAACTTCAACCAGGGGAAACCGCGGTTCTGGCGGACATTAAAGGTCCTGGGTGCATCAATCAGTTTTTCTTTACCTCTTCACATGAATTGGACTCGGAGCTTGTTCTTCGGATGTATTGGGATGATGAGGAAACACCTTCTGTGGAAAGTCCGATTGGCGCTTTTTTCGCCAATGGACACGACTCGGCAAAACATGGCGTGAACTCCCTTCCAATCGTCGTAGCACCAAGGAATGCGTATATTTCCTATTGGCAAATGCCTTTTCGTAAGCGTGCACGAATTACGGTCACTCATGACGGTACAAAAGAAATCGAATGTGTGGCCTATCGTGTGTTATATAAACTGTACGACATTCCCGAGGACGCCATGTATTTCCATGCCCAGTGGAGAAGGAGCACCACCTCACTTACTCATCCTGAACATATCATATTGGATAATGTCAGCGGCAAAGGTTCTTATGTAGGTACATACCTAGCTTGGAATGCTCTGTCTAGCGATTGGTGGGGAGAAGGGGAGGTTAAGTTTTACATCGACGGTGATGATGAGTTTCCGACAATGGCGGATAATGGAACGGAAGATTACTTTGGGGGATCTTTCGGTTTTTCTACATTCAATTCTGACCTGGTTTGGAATGATGAACAACCGTTTATGACGCCTTTCTTTGGAATGCCTTTGGCAAAGACCAATAATACAGTTGGTCCTCGAAAATATAGTTTATACCGATGGCACATCTATGATTCAATTGGATTTGCCTCCGATCTAAAAGTAACGGTACAAACCCTTGGGGTGCGATTTGGAAAGTATAGGGCGCTAGATGAAGATGTTGCGTCAGTTGCTTATTGGTATCAGTCTGAACCACATGCAGCCTATCCGGAGTTGCTGCCTGTCCAACAAAGGTGGGATCGATGAAATGGGATATTATTTAGGAATCGATTTAGGAACTTCTAGTGTAAGAGCGTTACTAATGAAAAGTGAAGGGAATGTAGTAGCTGTTGCTAGCGGTGAATATCCCGTACACATTCCTGTTTCTAATTGGGCTGAGCAAGACCCGAATGAATGGTGGACATCCACCTGCCATGCGATTAAAGAAGTAATAAAAAAATCATCGGTTACCCCTGATGATATTAAAGCTGTAGGATTATCAGGACAGATGCATGGATTGGTTCTTTTAGGTAAGAACGGAGACGTTATCAGGAATGCCATCATTTGGCTTGATAAAAGGACTTCCGATCAGTGTCAAGAGATCAGACAAAAAATTCCGGAGGATGAATTATATCGGATTACTGGAAATCCTCTTTCAACCGGAATTTTCGGACCAACACTTCTGTGGATTAAACAGTTTGAACCACACTCTTATGAACGAATTTATAAAGCAATCCTGCCTAAAGATTATATTCGATATAAGCTGACAGGTTGTATTGCTACGGACCCGACAGATGCATCGGGTACCTTACTATTTGATTTAGAGAAAAGAGATTGGTCCTCCAAAATTATTAAAGTATTGGATTTGAACAAGGAAATCCTTCCAATGGTGTTAGAAACTTCCGAGTTTGCTGGTAAAACAACAGACGATTGTGAGGAAGAAACTGGCATTCATCCTCGTACAGTTGTCATTACAGGTGGGGCAGACCAGATCATTGCATCTATTGGCAATGGCGCCATTGAACCAGGAGTTGCCGCCATTGTTCTCGGAACAGGCGGTCAGCTAATAACAACAACAAATCAATTAATAATAGATAACAATCGTAGAATTCATACATTTTGTCATGTCGAAAAAGATTCATGGCTTGTTATGGGAGCTACATTAGCAGGAGGCTTATCACTGCGTTGGTATAAAGAAACTTTTGGATATATAGAGGAATTATGCTCTCAGTTTTGTGATAAGAGTCCATTTGATTTGCTTTCTGCCCAAGCTATGAAGGCAAATCCAGGTTCTAATCAGTTGATATTTTTGCCGTATTTATCCGGTGAACGAACTCCACATATGGATCACATGGCAAAAAGCTGTTTTATCGGATTAACTTTAGAACATAACCGTTCTCATATTGTCAGATCCATTATGGAAGGTGTGGTCTATTCCCTTAAAGATTGCTTGAATGTATTTTATGAAATTGGAGTTCCGGTTGAAAAGTTGTTGAGCTCAGGAGGATGGGCAAAAAGTATAGTTTGGAGACAAATACAATCGGATATATTGGAACTGCCTCTTCATAGTATAAAAAACAATGAACATTCGTCTTATGGTGCAGCTTTACTTGCCGCAGTTGCATGTGGTGAATATAAAGATATCAAGGAAGCTTGTCATAGGAACGTATCTTACGAGGACACATTATATCCTCTAAAAGAAAATATAGAAATATATAAAAAATTATATAGAATATATCAATCTTTATATCCATTACTAAAGAATGTATTTAAAGAATTGCATAGCTAACAGTACAAGGAGGAAGGAAAATGAGCGAGAAAACGTTCGATGTCGCGGCTCTCGGTGAATTATTAATAGATTTTACGCAAAATGGTGTGAGTTCTCAGGGAAATTCATTATTTGAAGCAAATCCAGGAGGTGCACCGTGTAATGTCTTGGCAATGCTCTCAAAGCTAGGAAAGAAAACAGCATTTATCGGGAAAGTGGGGAAAGATCAATTCGGCCATACATTAAAAACCACTCTGGAAGAAGTGGGAATCAATAGTGATGGTCTAATTTTCGATCATGAAGTGCCTACGACTCTAGCTTTCGTTCATACATTTGCAGACGGAGATCGAGACTTCTCATTCTACCGAAAACCAGGAGCAGATATGATGCTAACAGAATTAGAAGTGAATGAAGACCTAATCAAACGTTCAAAGGTATTCCATTTTGGGACTCTATCATTAACGGATGAAATTGTTAGAATGGCGACAAAAAGAGCCGTTCGTATTGCAAAAGACCACAATCTATTGATCACATTTGACCCTAATCTTCGACCACCATTGTGGAAATCTCTTGAAGAAGCAAAAGAGCAGATTCAGTTCGGACTGACACAGTGTGATGTTGTAAAGTTGTCTGAAGAAGAATTGGAATTCATAACGAACATAAAGGATATCGAGGAAGCCGTTAGCTATTTAAGAAGTCAATATTCGATTCCACTCATTCTGATCACAATGGGAGCGGGAGGGAGTCTTGGGTTTTACAAAAATCTACAAGTTGAAAGACCAGCTTTCCTTCAGGAACATACGATCGAGACGACTGGTGCAGGGGATACTTTCTTCGGTTCAATCATTAACTATGTGTTGGAATATGGAGTAGAAAACCTTTCAGAAGCTAATTTGGCAGAAATGCTCACATTTGCAAACGCAGCTGCTTCTTTAATTACAACGAAGAAAGGGGCACTTCGAGTTATGCCGGAAAAACAGGAAGTGTTAGATTTTATAAAAAGTTTTTAGTAAAAACGAAGGGTGATATTTGATGCCGGAAAATCAATATTATTAAGAAATCTTTCCAGCTAGTGAGAGTGAAGAATTAGTATTGTTTGCTTTCGATGGGGATGTTAAACTTGTCACATTGCAAATTTACCGATTAGCATCGATTTGGGAATGAAAAGGGGAATTATCTATGAAGGTCCTCAATAGTCGATTTTCACGAATTATTGAAATCATAGGAAACCTTGTACAGTTGAATATCATATGGATTATTATGTGCTTACCAGTCATAACTATTTTTCCAGCAACTGTTGCTATGTATGGTGTAGTTAGGAAATGGATTTCGGGTAGGAATAGTGAAGGTATTTTCCGTTTATATTTTTCATTACTACGGGAATGTTTCATGCAAAGTTTTGGTATTTCGATTGGCTGGTTTATCTTGGCATGCTTTCTATATTTCGATTATCATATCATGCGATTTACCGGTTCTATTTTTATTCTCGGGCTTGTAACTCTAATTTTCTTAGCCATTACGGTATACCTATTTCCTACCATGGCTCATTTTAATACAAATTGGAATAATATTATTAGAAATTCACTGACAATGGCCATTGCATTTCCATTAAAAACAGCATTATTAGTAGTTATCCTTCTTGTAACAATTCTTCTCATCTACATTTTTCCGGTTTCTATTTTTATTCTTGGAAGCATTTCAGCTTATTTATCTTACCGAGTGTGTCATAGTTTAAAACCATGGTGACGGTTCTTGTGGTCGCTTCATAAACCTTATTAAGGATCATTAGAACCTTCCCATAACTCCGGGGCGTGACAGGCACGGAGTCTAAGAAGTGGGCTGCCCTTTATTTTAGGTAGTATTTATCTCTAAAGGAAGTGTCAGCAATCCTGTCTACATAAAATTCACCGTTCAAATAATTGATTACAGAGACACTGCAATTATCATGGTGAGGATAACCGCTCATTTTTGCTAATTGCATTAAGTAGTTGCCTATTGTTACCCCATGTGAAAATACTAGGACATTTCCACCCTTATTTTTATGCTTATGAATGATTTCATCGATAGCAGAGCTTGTTCGTGAAAAAAGCTGTAAGTAGGATTCCCCTTCAGGTGCTGACATATTTAAATCGTTAAGACTAAATAATGTCTCTAGGATATTCCCATATTGAGCTAGAATTTCCTTTTGGAATAGTGATTCCAAAACACCAAAGTTCATTTCCTTTAGACGTGGATCAGTAATGATGGGAATGTTTCGATGGCCAATGGCATGCCTAGCCGTATCTACTACTCTCTGGCTTTCACTTGCGTATACTGCTTTAAATTCTATATCAGATAAACCGATTCCTACAGATTTAGCCTGTTCAATTCCTTTATCTGTAAGTGGTGAATCACAAAATCCCTGTAATCGCCTCTCTACATTAAAATGGGTCTCCCCATGCCGAACAAAATAAAGCTTCACTTCTTTTTCAGAGGACACGCGTAAACACCTGCTTTGTATTGGAATGAATGGATTGATAAAATGAATTTTACCACACCTTTCGAGTAGTTTGTAATTAAATACACCAAGCATTTCCAATCCAACCTAGGTTGTGAGGTATTATTTGTAGGAATTGTTTGTAAGAAAAGGAGTTTTCTTTTGAAAAAAGTCTGCGCAAACATAAGTGCGGTATTAATTGCAGATAATCCAAAGACATTTGTAACTAGAAGAATATCAGAAGCAAATCTTGAGTTTGGGGGGATTCGTGGGGACCGCCACTTTGGAATTACCAGTAAGGCTGATTCAAGGCAGCCGATGTATCCAAGAGGAACAGAGATTCTAAACCGCCGCTAAATAACGATTGTGTCTGTGAAAGAATTAGACAGGATTGCAGAAGAATTAGGTGTGGAATCTGTTTTGCCTGAGTGGTTAGGGGCTAATGTCTTGGTAAAAGGATTTCCGGAATTGACAAAACTCACCATGGGTTCACGTATCCTTTTTCCAAGTGGAGCAGGATTAATATGTATGGGTGAAAACCAGCCTTGTACCTTACCTGGAGATGAAATCCAAAAGCATTATGAAGATCATGAGAAGTTATCCTTCCGGTTTGTACGTGCAGGTTATAAGCGGCGGGTGATCGTATGTGCAGTAGAAAGGCCTGGAATAATTCACGAAAATGATGAAGTCCAGGTTTTGGTTAATGATTTTAAAAATCCGATGCAATAAATAGAAGAGAATGAAACAATTCGATTGGTTGACTGTGAAAATTTGGACATATAATAACAAATAACAGGCGAACAGTGACAGTACTGTTCGCCTGTTATTTGTTATATAGATTAAAGTTGTTCGTGGAACATCGTTGTGAAACAAGAAAATCCGGGGCGTGACAGGCACTGAATCTAAAAGAATTATAAACCCCAAACGGTACGAAGAGTTGAAATACCTAAACCGAATGGAAAGAAACGACCGTTAGGTATTCCAACTATGAGAGATAGATTAATTCAACAGACGGTGTTCAAACAAGTATTAGAGCCAATTTGTGAAGCTAAATTTTATAACCATTCATACGGATTTAGACCAAACAGGTCAACCCATCATGTAATGGCTAGATGTCAGTTCTTAGTCAATAATGTGAAGTTACATCAAGTAAAAGGTGCCTGACCCCCGTTGCGTACACTAGGGGTCAGGCACCTTTTTCGATCTTTAAAGTTTATATAGCTTTAGTCGTCCATGATTCTACGTCCCAAATATCTGTTACCACGTCTTGGTAAAACTCAGGTTCATGAGAGATAAGGAGCATGCTTCCCTTATACGATTTCAAAGCTCGTTTAAGCTCAGCTTTTGCATCTATATCCAAATGGTTGGTTGGCTCATCGAAAACAAGAATATTGCTTTCTTGGTTAAGGAGTTTACATAAGCGGACTTTCGCTTGCTCGCCACCACTTAAAACCGATATTTTACTTTCAATGTGTTTTCTAGTTAATCCACATCTTGCAAGAGCAGCGCGGACCTGTCCTTGGCTTAAATGAGGAAACTCATTCCATATTTCTTCGATGCACGTATTTTGATTTTCTGTTTTCACTTCTTGCTCAAAATAGCCAATATACTGGTGTTCACCGCGTTCTAGTGTACCAGAAAGAGATCTTATTTCTCCAAGCATGCTACGAAGGAGTGTCGTCTTTCCGATTCCATTCGCGCCAACTAAGGCGACTTTTTGTCCACGCTCTATATAAAGATTTAACGGTTTTGAAAGTGGCTCTTCGTACCCAATGATAAATTCTTTCGTCTCAAAAATTAATTTACCTGAAGTTCTTGATTCTTTAAAGTTGAAATCAGGTTTTGGTCGTTCCTGTGCAATTTCAATAACGTCCATTTTATCGAGTTTTTTCTGTCTGGACATTGCCAGGCTGCTAGTAGATGCCCTTGCCTTATTACGGGCTACAAAATCCTTTAAATTAGAAATCTCTGATTGTTGTCTCTTAAAAGCAGCTTCAACTTGTATTTTTTTAGCTTCATAGACAATAAGGAAATTGTTGTAATCACCGACGTAGCGATTTAATTCTTGATTTTCTAAATGGTAGATGACATTTACCACGCTATTAAGAAATGGCATATCATGCGAAATCAATAAAAAAGCATTCTCGTATTCTTGCAAGTAACGTCTTAACCACTCAATATGTTGTTCGTCTAAATAGTTTGTAGGCTCATCTAAAAGAAGAATATCTGGCTTCTCGAGTAAAAGCTTGGCTAATAAAACCTTTGTTCTTTGCCCGCCGCTCAAATCATGAACATCTTTTTCTAATCCTACATCATCAAGACCAAGTCCACGTGCCACTTCTTCTACTTTAGAATCAATAATATAAAAATCATTATTTGTTAATATTTCTTGTAATGTACCGACTTCATCTAACAACTTTTCCATTTCTTCAGGTGTAACGTTCGATAATTTTTCATAAATCGTATTAATATTCGTTTCGACGTCAAAGAGGTATTGAAAAGCCGTATTTAGTACGTCACGGATTGTCATTCCCTGTTGTAAAGCAGTATGTTGATCAAGATAACCGACTCGTTGGTGCTTTGCCCACTCTACTTTTCCATCATCAGGCTGAAGTTGCCCTGTAATGATATTCATAAATGTCGATTTACCTTCACCGTTTGCCCCAATTAAAGCGATATGTTCTCCTTTTAATAAGCGGAAGGAAACATTATTAAAAATAGTCCGATCACCAAAGCCGTGGTTTAAGTCTTTAACCGTTAATATACTCATCTATTCAACCTCATTTAAATTTCATTTTATTTTGTTTGGAAATGTTTTTATATTTTCGTTCGCCTGTTGGTTAGAATTCAATTTTTAACTATAACACAGATAATGGAATAATTGAATGGTTTAAATTGGAGGTGAGGGAGCGGTTCTAAACAAAGGTGCCTGACCCCCGATGCGTTAAAGTTTTAACTCACTGGGGGTCAGGCACCACTTTTTTTAAGAGGGTAGGATGAAAGTGAGAGAGATGGAACAAACCCAGCCGAACAGTGAAAGATACTGTTCGCCATCCGGAGAAGATATGAAAGATATTATTCTAAAATCGAGAACGTTTGTTTGTTTTGGAAGTTGTTGCTATAATAGAATTAGAATACTTCCACGATTATTCCTCTCATTTCATTTAGAAGGATGTGCTAATATGTCCCCAACGATGATAGTACATGAAGACCCCAGGCAGTATATCCACCACGATCAACTATTCAAGCAGTTAATCCACACCTTTTTTGCAGAGTTTTTAGAAATGTTTTATCCAGAAGTCCATTAGCATATTGATTTTTCTTCCTTGAAACCGTTATCGGAAGAAGTATTTACTGACCTTTATATTGGGGAGGCACGGAGAGCAGATATTGTTATTGAAGCAAAATTAAAAGGACAGGAAACGCTAATCATTATCCATGTTGAACCGCAAAGCTACGGTCAACGAAACTTTAATGAAAGAATGTATCATTATTTCAGCCTGCTTTATCATAAGTATCGTAAACCGATTTTACCAATTGCTCTTTTTAGTTATGATGAAAATCGGAATGAGAAGGATGAATATACAATTACCTTTCCGTTCTTCCACGTTTTGTCTTTTCACTATCTGATGGTTGAGTTACGAAAACTGAATTGGAGAAACTTTATCTATTCAAGAAATCCCATTACCGCTGCTTTAATAAGTAAAATGGGCTATACCGAAATGGAAAGAGTTCAGGTAAAAAAGGAATTTTTGCGGATGTTGGTTAATATGGAAATAAATCCGGCAAAAATGGAGTTAATAAATGGATTTTTTGAAACATACTTAACTTTAAATGAAAGCGAGGAGAAAGAGCTAATGGAAGAAATTAAACAATTAGACCGGGAAGAATCAGAACAAATCTTGAAACTGCCAAATTCTTGGGTTGAAAAAGGAAAAAAGGAAGGTGAATTGGAAGGAATAAGAAAAGTAGCCCTAAATATGTTAAAAGAAGGCTCATCCATTGAATTCATCGTTTGAGTGACAAATCTGGATTATTCTGAAATTGAAGAGATCAGTAAACAGCTTTGATCTTGAAATTGATTTATTCAAATAATTATCCCTGTTGCCAGTCCAATCATCATGATAATGTGAGGGCGGGCGCTTTTTTAGGTCGAGACTTAATGAAGGTTTATAAATTACATGGCCTTCAATCATTTACCCATGAAGGTAAAAAGTTTAAGTTAAAATAAACTAGAAAGTCTAAATAGATAAAATAACTTTTTCAAGACTAAAAAAATAAGGAGTGAAGAACATATTTTGGTGCAACAAGAGGTGGAGATATCGCCTTATCAAATCATCAAATTAGCATAGAAATTAGATGGCCAATTAGCAGAACATTAAGCACAAGTTTTCTTTGATGTATAATAATTACATGAAATTTGTCGAAGATTAAGAGGGAAATAATTGACAAATCGGGGATTTGAATTAAACTGAAAGTAGTTCCATCCTAAAATCCTTCAATTAACAAAATTCTCGTTTTCTCCCTTACAAAACCTACTTAAACCTACTCCATGAAAACACCTCCAATGCTACAACAAAGAGACTCTTTACACCTTTTCACAACCACCATTTTATCTGCTTCTAAAAACACACTCATTCATGTTCGAAATCTATTATTCAAAGTTTAGATTAATAAAAAGGAGAGGATTAATTCGTGGGATCGAATATATATGCTAGAGAATGCCCATGTTGTGGACGTTCAGCAATAGAAGATTATTATTACAAAACGGACGAGTTTTATACTTTTTGCATGCGCTGTGGTTATAATTACTCCAAAATAATAGAAAAGTGGACCGCAAATAGTCCTGAATTTAAGGAAGAAAAGTATGATGGAAATGGTGTGTTTATCTTAGAGAAAAAAGATGGAAGTCGTAAAAAAATGTTGTTGAACGGCGTTACGGATAAGCAATTGGAGGAGTATAAAGCATCCTTTATGGCCGATGAAATTAATCAGGATAAAAGTTACTTGGTTTCTTTCAGAGACGGAGAATTCACTGTTCTTTTAGGGAATCCTCCTGATAATTTCTATTTACTATTTGAAGAATATAGGGAAAAAATGTTTGCAAAGTATGGGGTACCTGAATTTGATTTCATGGTTCCCATTGAGGAATAGTTAAGGAACTGAGATAAGACGAAATTGTTAGTTGAAGAGTTTTTTGAAAAGAACGAAACACCGCTTTACAAAAGGATTTTGGGGTCAGTTCCCAGCTGCTTTAAAGTGATATCATAGCGGGGGACTGACCCAATTTAGTACTTAAAATTAATAATAATAAGTAGGCATATAATTGTTTAAATAGCTTGTGTTATATAATAAAAATAAATAATACATGAATGGAGGTGCGAGATGCGTTAGCTAGAAGTACAAGAAGGATTTCCAAATGATTGGGTTGTATTAGAGGTCATTAAGGCGCACTCAAATGAAGGACATAGATATATTGAAGAAGTCATAGTTATTGATCGGTTTGAAAATTCACTTGAAGCAATGCATTGTTATGAAAAGCTACGTCAAGAACAACCACATCGTGAATATTGTTATTTCCACACCTCCCGACCTAATCTAATAGCCCGTGAAAGATATATGGGGATGCGAGGTCCAAGATGAAAATTGATATTCAGTATGGTCTTCCTTTTGTTCAGCTTGAAGTTAATTTTCGAGGGAAAAAGAAACTACTAGATAAAGTCTTATTATTCACAGGATCTGCAGGAACGGTATTTAATGCAAATCGGGTAGAAGAAATCGGTGTAGCACCTGAAGAAAACGATATTGTAGACACTATTCGAGGTGTCGGCGGTGTAGAATACGTATATGTAAAGAAATTCGACATGATTCATTTTGGTGATTTACTCCAAGAAAGTTTTGAAGTTGAGATTGGCAATATGGATTATGGAATGGATATTGACGGCATTTTGGGATTTGATTTTATAAGTGCATCAAACCTTGTAATTGATACGAAAGAGTTGTTAATCTATATATCTAAATAAATCTTAAAGGGGACCATTGAGTGGTCCCCGTTTCTATTAAAACCTCATATAGTTATGTCTCGGTGAACCGTATCATAAGTACATGAGCACCAACAGACTTAAAATTTTGGGGTCAGTCCCCAGCTGCTTTAAAGTGATATCAAAGCGGGGGACTGACCCTAAATTACAGTAGATTTATGATAGGATTTTATTTTAGGTAGTATTTATCCCTAAAGGAAGTGTCAGCAATCCTGTCTACATAAAATTCATCGTTCCAATATTTGATCACAGAAACACTGCAATTATCATGGTGAAGGTAACTGCTCATTTTTGCTAATTGCATTAAGTAGTTACCTATTGTTACCCCATGTGAAAATACTAGAACATTTCCACCTTCATTTTTATGATTATGAATGATTTCATCAATAGCAGAGCTTGTTCGTGAAAAAAGCTGTAAGTAGGATTCTCCTTCAGGTGCTGACATATTTAAATCATTCAGACTAAATAATGTCTCTAGGATATTCCCATATTGAGCTAGAATTTCTGTTTGTAATAGGGATTCCAAACACCGAAGTTCATTTCCTTTAGACGTGGGTCAGTAATAATGGGAATGTTTCGATGGCCAATGGCATACCTAGCCGTATCTACTACTCTTTGGCTTTCACTTGCGTATACTGCTTTAAATTCGATATCAGATAATCCGATTCCTACAGATTTAGCCTGTGCAATTCCATTATCTGTAAGTGGTGAATCACAAAATCCTTGTAATCGCTTCTCTACATTATAATGGGTCTCCCCATGCCGAACAAAATAAAGTTTCACTTCTTTTTCAGCGGAAATGTAAACACCTGCTTTGTATTGGAATGAATGGATTGATAAAATGAATTTTACCACACCTTTCGAGTAGTTTGTAATTAAATACACCAAGCATTTCCAATCCAACCTAGGTTGTGAGGTATTATTTGTAGGAATTGTTTGTACGAAAAGGAGTTTTCTTTTGAAAAAAGTCTGCGCAAACATAAATGCGGTATTAATTGCAGATAATCCAAAGACATTTGTAACTAGAAGAATATCAGAAGCAAATCTTGAGTTTGGGGGGATTCGTGGGGATCGCCACTTTGGAATTACCAGTAAGGCTGATTCAAGGCAGCCGATGTATCCAAGAGGAACAGAGATTCTAAACCGCCGCCAAATAACGATTGTGTCTGTGGAAGAATTAGATAGAATTGCTGAAGAATTAGGTGTTGAATCTGTTCTGCCCGAGTGGTTAGGGGCTAATCTTTTGATAAAGGGATTCCCGGGATTAACGAAACTCACCATGGGCTCACGTATCCTTTTCCCTAGTGGTGCAGGATTAATATGTATGGGTGAAAACCAGCCTTGTACCTTACCTGGTGATGAAATTCAAAATCATTATGAAGATCATGACAAGTTATCCTTCCGTTTTGTACGTGCATGTTATAAGCGGCGGGGGATCGTATGTGCAATAGAAAGGCCTGGAATAATTCATGAAAATGATGAAGTCCAGGTTTTGGTTAATGATTTTACTAATTCGATGCAATAAATAGCTAGGAATGGAACAAATCGATTGGTTGACTGTAAAAAGTTGGACATAAAATAACAAATAACAGGGGAACAGTGACAGTTCTGTTCGCCTGTTATTTGTTATATAGATTAAAGTTGTTCGTGGAACATCGTTGTGAAACAAGAAAATCCGGGGCGTAGGTAGGGGATTTAGATATAACTTATGTTTCGGATGGTAAGCAATACTAGTTTTGAAAACAGTATAAAAATAGAAAAGAAAAAAGTGTAGCTTAAACAAGGAAACTGCCTAGATTATGTTTGTATTGCAATCCTTCTTCTCGTCTCAAAACAGAGAAGTTGCATATATAACAGCGTAAAACAGAAGTGGAAATACGACACGCTATTGAAGAATAAATGTATCACTATAATTACAAAGGAATTCAAAAGAAACTAAATCAACGTGGGCAGATTGAGAATAGACACGCGTTAGACCTTAGCTTTTTTTACTGTCTACTGGAACTGGGATAAGACCACTGCGCATGGTTTTTGTACCTGTTTAATATTGGTAATTATTAAGCTCCCTTCTCGAAAGGGAGGTTTTATTTTGTTTTGAATAAGAATTAGTAAAACTTTTAGTCTCTTATTTATTTCTATTTTATTCCTGTTTGTTTAATGTTAATCTATGAAAAAGAATGTAATTTTTTATCGAAAGAAAGGAGTATTTGTCGGTGTCGATTGCGACTATACCTATCAAAGATTGTTTTGCTAGTCCGGAGGAAGGGGAAAGAGTCGTTCCTAACTTTCATTTTCTTGATATTGAAGACGACTCTCCTTTTCGACTTATACGCTTACAATGCAAAGAAGATTTAAAAGCAAATCAGTATGAAGGTGTACAACACACCACGAACGACCATATGGATAAATGCAGGGATGCAATGCGTCTTGCCCATACGGAAAGAGCGGATTTGTTTCTTACACCAGAATATTGTATTCCACTAAGTCTCATTGACGAAATTATAAGCAATCCTGAATTGCGCCCCCGAACGAATAAATTATGGTGCCTCGGATGTGAAGGCGTGTCATATGATAAGTTTAATGAATATATCAATAGTTGGGGAGATCAAGCAATAGTAGGAAAGCGAACACTTGAGGACATAAGGGAAAATCACTTCGTAAACTTTCTCCTTTATGTTTTTATTTCTAAAGAAGATGGGAGGCTATGCTTGGTTCCGCAACTAAAAGTGCAAAGAATGAGTGAACCTATTTTAGTTTGTGAGGGATCGGGCCTTACAATTGGCAGTAAAATTATCGTGTTCGGCAAGGAGACAGAAAATCAGCTATTTACTCTCTTATGTGCGGATGCTTTTAGCCCAGAAATCAAAAGTGGCCACCTTTTTTTCCCGGACCGCCAACCAAAGCGTTATATTATTTTGCATCCGCAATTAAACCCTTCCCCTAGACATCCAGATATGGCTGCGCTACGAAATCATGCATTTGACAATACATCAGGAAAAGATGTTATTTATATTACGGCTAACTGGGCTTACGGGACAACCATTTCAACCGGAGAAGGTTCGACATTATCTATAGAAATACCCTGGTCTTCCATATATCGGAGATTTCTAAGCTATGACGGAGAGCGTAATTGGAAAGATGTTCTTCGTGAGGTGAGAATTAAAAACTATAAATATGGGCTCGGACTAGGCTTTCATAGGACTAGAAAATATAAAGTATGGTTTGCTAACAAAACTGAGCATATCCAGCAGCTCAAACTGTCCAAGCCTTTTGATGGAGGTGCTGAATTAGCTAGTCCCTTAGGTAAAGTACAAGCCGAAAAGGCCTATTTTCTTAACCCTTCACGTAATGGATGGCAGGAGGGTGAAATTCCTTTTCAGGAGGATTTACCAACCACTCTCTTGACAGAAGTTACTCAGGAATATATATATCCGCTTACAGCAAGTGTTGAGGATAGAGATAAGTTTTTTGGATACTGTCTAGGTAACATGAAAAGCGGGCAATTATATATTTCAGACCAAGAGAGCAGTGGGAGAATAAGCTATCATATCGACAAGCAATGTGAACCTGAACGTGAACATAGAGCCGAATTAATTGTAAAGTTGATTCAATGTCTCAAGTCTAAAGAAGAACTACCAGGCCAGTTAAGAGGACTGGGAGACAATTTCCGATTCCAATTGGCGCAACGGACTCCTTTTAATTTAATCCCACAACGAGGGAACGAAAATCAAGGTGCGTTGGCGGTTTATGAAGAACGGGCAAATTCTATGAAACACAAATTTGAGCAGATATACGAATCATTGGGTGATTCTGCAGGTTTTATGGATGATAAGATTTGTGTTTTTTCTCATGAACATACTGGAAGGAAAGTGTATTATCCTAAGTACTCAGAAGAATATACTTCCCCTGTAAAAACACACCATTCCACAGATTTCACTGAAGGAGGTGCTTTAATTGACCCAGAAATGGATTAAAGCTATCAGGGAATGCGGATTAACTTTTATCCGCAAACATACATTTGGTGAGAATATGAACGTATATGAGTCATTACACAAATGGAATAACATGGTGATAGGTAAGTATTTGATCCTTCCCGTCTCGTTCGAAACATTCGCTGACATTTCAGAAAACGCCAATCACTTTAAACAATTTGAAGAAGAAGTGGTATCCCCCTTTTACTTTAGTTTGAAAGGGGACTGGAGCTGGAATCTATACATTTGTTTTGTTTTACAAAATTCTGACTTACTCCGGGTAACAACTGACAGACTTTCTTTAGTCCAAAGAGGAAAAAGGTTTGCGAAAAAAATCATTATATCAGAGAATCAAATGTCCGATAAACTCCCTATGGCGAGAATCCCTAAACTTCTCAGCGGAGCCACGATAGTGGACCCTCTGCAAGAATGGCAAGAAAAACTTACTGATGAAGGACTACTGTTCTGCCTTGATAATTTCAGACAACAGCCGTTAAGGGAATACCTCGAATCGGATGTTAATACGATTGTCCCGTGCATGGAAACGCCAATTGCGAATGAAAACACGTTACAACGACCAGCAGGCCATATACATTCCTTACAATTTGGAGAGCAGTTTCGACCTCATTTTCTCTCAAGTTCGCCTATGCTTAATTTCTCTCAGATTAATTTATTGGAAGGACCAAATGGAATGGGCAAAACCTCAGTCTTGGAATGTATTGAGCTTGCCTATACTGGGGCAATCCAGAGAAATCTGCTAGCAGACCGTAATGCTACTGAAAGTTGGAACGGCAGAATTATCATCGGGGATAATGAAGTAGAGTTTAATGAAATTCCTACGGAATCGGAAAAAAAGATTAGAGAAACTGCCTATTATAAACACAAGGTAGGACCAAGGAGGAGCAGTCAACTAAACAGAGCCTTTCATCAATACAACTACTTCTCTTCTGAATCAGTCCACCAATTTTGCTTTTCCTCCAACAGTCAGATTGATTATCGGTCAGCTTTTGCACGAGTCATATTTGGAGAACAGCTGGAACGTTATGAACAGTGTTTAAACCAATACAATGATGAATTTCAAAAGTCGGCTAGACGTTTGGGAGAAGAGTATAGAAGAGTGGAAGCTGAATTGGAAGCATCTATAGATGAGGACATTACAGATAACGTTGTTTTACAAGAAAGAGTACAGGCTAAATTAAAATCTATGGTGAAGTGGATAAAGAATGTTTTGCCAAATTACCCCACTCCGGAGGAACCTGCAACTTTGGAAGAAGTTGAACAATGGTTGCAACATATAAAGCCATGGCTTCATGACCTTGATGTGATTAGTACTCCCTTAGCAAACCATCAACATCGGGTTGTATATAATGGAAAGCAACTAGTTCAAGAGGAGAATTCAGTTGACACAGCATACAATTCTCTTCAAAATCAAATTGCCAACTTAAGGGTGCAGTTGGGACAACTGCCTTTACTAAAGGAAATAAAGGAGAATGTTGAAGGTCATTGGTTAAATTTTGAAAAGCAACACAAACGCCATAATGAACTCGAACAATTGCTTCAAAAAATCAAGGATTTTGCGGTTATACTCGACAACAGGGGCTCACTTGAAAGAAGGAAACAAATTAATAACGAATTGATTTCACTGGAGAAGAGTAACCGCCAATTAGAGGATATCTGGAACCTCTTCGGTCCCTTGACGGATATAGAGTTGAAATTTGTGAATGAAATTGAACTTCGAGACCAAATTGTAAAATGGAAAGAAAAGAGAAATCAAGCCCATGTGAAGCTTGCAGGCATTAAAGAGAGTATAAACAATCATAAGGTTCATGTTAATAAGCTGCAAGTGCTTTTATCTGAATTGAAATCTAACGCCCTGCAGTATATTCATGAGCATCCTAACCAATCAAATTGTCCATTATGTGGTCATAACCATGAAACTGTGGAGCTTCTGAGAGGGGCTATAAACACCAGTTTAACTGCAGATGATGGTAAACTTACAGCTTGGTTGGAAGAAGAAGAGCAAATCAAGGAGGAACTGAATGTATCAATCATTGAACTAGATAAGCTTAATAAGGTTGTATCAATATTAGAACAATTAAAAGATGCTCGATTAAACCTTATTAATAAGCATAAGGTTGAGGAGACCACGATATTATCGGATAACTCTGATTTTAAGGATGTCCAAGATGTCCTAAAGCGTATCCATGTTCGAATGATAAAACAAAATAATTATCAAAAAGAGCTTCGTCACCAAGCAGACACCTTAGATCAGCAGGGCATTACTTTATCAGCCATTCATGAGCTGAATATGTTGATTGATAGTGAACTCTTTGCCAAGTATTTGGATGATGTAACTCCAGAAAAGACTAGTATCGAGATCTTGGTTTTTATCACAGAAGAACTTGTAAATACTAAAAAGTTAGTAGAATTAGCAAGACTGGAGTATATTTCCAAACGAGAAGATTCAAAACAAGTCAACAAATCCTATCAAATACTAACCCAGAAACTGGACGAGCTTTTAACGGACGAACAGCAACTTATGCAGAGGAAGATGTATCTTAGTGAGTTAAGGCAAGCGTGGGTTCGTTTAAAAGAGAAAAATGTTCATATACCGGATGACTATAATTGGATAGAATGGAGGCAATACTTTACTAAGCTGTTCCATGCATCTCAGGATCTTGATAAGTCGTTGGAGCCGCGCATTCTGTTAGAAAAAAAATCACATGAAGTATCTAATTTGAGAAATCAACTTCGAGAATTAAACTTCAAGCTAAAGCGTTGCCATCACGCGATACAAGTATTATCGGAAATACGAAATCTAGCACAATATGGAGATGATTTCGTACGAAGTAATTTTGAAGCAATCAGCCAGCTTTTTGTTGCCTTGCATTCTCCTAATGAATTTGATCGATTGGAATGGACCCAAGATGACAAAATTGTCGCCAAACGAAAAGGTAGCGATAGAATATGTGCCCTACACCAAATGAGCACGGGGCAGCGCACATCTGTCATACTCGCTGTGTTCTTCATAATGCATTTGGTTATGGAATCAGCTCCCCAATTTTTACTACTTGATGAACCTGTAGCCAATATGGATGAGCTTAACGTTGTAGGACTACTTGATTTTTTAAGACAACTTTCGATTACTAAAGGTACTCAAATCTTTTTCACTACAGCAAATCCACAAATTGCGACACTATTTAGACGAAAATTTAGCATTCTAGAAGATCGTTTTCGTTCCTTTCACTTACGGCGCGACATAGAAGGTCCAGTGAAAGTTCATGTACAGAAATATTTGCCTTATCAAGAAAGACCAATCCTAATACCATTTGCTCATTAAAAATAAAAGGTGATAAATTGCTATGAAATTAAAAATAAAAGCGTTTTTTTCTATTCATGCTTGGAGATATTCGTTAAACGTAAAAGTGTTATTTGTTCATTGGCTTGCTGTGTTTGGTGTTATATGGACATTCATTGAGTTTTTGGGATATTTTTTTATTAGAGACAACGATTCATTAAAACCTAACGTTTGGTATGTTCTAGCAATTGGGTTACTAATTTCGACATGGATGAGCAGGCCACGATTGTGCAGATCTGTTAATCTATCAGATAAAGATATAACAATGCAAGTAGATGTGAATAACATTTTTGAAATGGAAAATGGCTCACTGATCATTCCATCCAACTGTTCTTTTCAACATGACTATATTGATGAGGATGCAGTAATCGTTCAGTTTCGCAATCGTTTTTTCTCAAATCCATCACTATTTGATGAAGCTATTGCCAACGCTCTTCAGAATGTACCCAAAGAGTGTATCGCCATAAAAGGAAAACCTGTGAATAAGTATCCAATTGGAACCGTTGCTCAAATTTCACTACCTGGACCTGATGGACGAACAGCTTATGTGTTAGCTTCAGGAGAATTGAATGAGCATGGTAGAGGAGAACCGAATATTAACCATTTAAGGACTGCTTTAATCTCGCTATGGAACTATATAGGAGAGCAAGGGAATACTAGACCTTTGATTATTCCGATTATTGGAAGTGGGCGTCAACGCCTCACACAGAATAGGTTCAAGTTAATTGCACTAATTGTAAGTACTTTCCTGGCTGCTATACAGCAGCGAAAGTTTACTAGTCGCTTGACCCTAACAATTCTACCAAGAGCGTATTTACAGAACAAATATAATCTGGACGATATTGAAACTTATCTATCCTGTGCTGATAAGTTTGATATTCTAGATAATCATTAAGTCAGCGTAATAGGTACCACTAAGGGCCTATTTAAAACAATTACAGAGGGGTAATTTTCTCGCATTTTAATGTGTTACTGTGACATTTCATATGTACTGTTATGTCCATTTAAAGGTCTACTATTCATTTTGAATAGTGGATCTTTTTATTTACCCCAAAATATAGTACAATTTTCACATATCCAATAAATAACAATATAGGTATTGATAGTTAATATATAGTCAGGAGCAAACCAATGGAAGCGGTTGAAAAGAAGTTGATTGTGAATTCCGATAAGGGGAATTTATTAAGAGAGTTAGTAAAATCGATGAGCGAGTGTGAAAGGTTTTATTTTAGTGTCGCATTTATTAACTTCAGTGGCTTGCAGCTTCTGCTTGATCCCTTACAGGAAGCCGAGAAAAAGGGAACCAAAGGGAAAATCATTACTTCCACTTATCTCAATTTCACAGATGCAAAAGCTCTAGAAAAAATCAGAGAGTTTAATAATGTCGAGCTTAAGGTTTTTGTTACCGATAAAGAAATTGGTTTCCATACGAAAGCCTACATATTTGAGTACAAAGATAGCTACAAAGTGATTATTGGTTCCTCGAATATAACTCAAAGTGCTCTGAAAAGTAATATTGAGTGGAATGTCGAAATCATTACGAAAGAGGATGGCCGATTTATACAGGATGTTTTAAAGGAATATGATTATCTTTGGAGTATGAGTGAAGATGCCGATCAGGATTTTATTAGTAGATATGAGGAATTCCTAAATAGCTTTAAGAATACACAAAAAAATCATCAGTTGATTTATGAAAACAAACAATATATTGTCCCCAATAGAATGCAAAAGCGAGCAACTGAGAATTTAGAAAGACTAAGAAGATTTGGGGAGAAGAAGGCGCTTGTCATTGCAGCAACCGGTACGGGTAAAACCTATATGTCAGCGTTTGATGTAAAGAGCTTGAGACCGAAAAAACTCCTGTTCATTGTTCATAGGGAAGAGATTTTGAAAAAAGCTAAAGAAACCTTTGAAATGCTTCTACCGAATGATGGTCTTTCCTTTGGCCTGCTGACAGGTAATCATAAACAAAAAAATGTGGATTATGTTTTTGCCACCATCCAAACAATCTCTAAATGTTTTCATGAATACAAAAAGGATGAATTTGATTATCTAATTATTGATGAAGCTCATCATGCGACAAGCCCGACCTATCAAACTGTTTTAAAATACTTTGAGCCTAAGTTCACATTAGGGATGACGGCAACCCCTGAACGTAGTGATGGTTATAATGTTTTTGATCTTTTTGATAATAATGTGGCTTTAGAAGTGCGGTTACATGAGGCTTTAGAGGACGAGTTAGTTATTCCTTTTCATTACTTTGGGATTACTGATATTGAAGGCATTGACTTAAGTGATGTTAATATTGACGATATTGCTGAAATAACCAAGCGGTTAAAGGTTAATGAACGGGTAGATTTTATTATTAGAAAAATGGACTTCTATGGCCATGACGGCGAGAAAAGAAAAGGGCTTGGTTTCTGTGCCAGTATCGAACATGCTCAGTATATGGCTAGTGAATTTAATAAAAGAGGCTATAAAAGTGTTTGTCTATACGGTGCTGATTCACCTGAAACACGGGAGCGATATATTAATCGATTAGAAAGTGATCATGACGAGTTAGAATTCATATTTACAGTTGATATTTTTAATGAAGGAGTGGACATCCCTTCTATCAACACGGTACTAATGCTGAGGCCAACTAATTCTCCAATTGTTTTTATTCAACAGCTAGGAAGAGGTTTACGCAAACATGCGGATAAAAGCTTCTTAACTGTCCTTGATTTTATTGGAAACCATAATAAAACGTTTCTCATTGCACTCGCACTTAACGGAAGTCGATATTACGATAAAGAAAGTTTAAAGGTAGCGATTGCGACTGGGTTTGCTAATATTCCCGGGTGTACTCATATCCAAATGGATAAGATATCACAGGAAAGAATATTGGCGCAGATTGACAATGAAAACTTTAACTCGATGAAATACCTAAAGGAAGAGTACTTTGAATTTAAAAAGCTTAATCAAGGTCGAATTCCTTATTTGTTACTGGATTATCTCAAATACGATGGCGCACCTGATCCCACAAAATTTATTGACCGAGAAAAAACATATCTACAATTTGTGGCAAAAGTTGAAAAAGATGATTATTTAAAAGGATTATTACAAAACGAAGCTTTCGAAGGGGCTTTAAAAGAATTATCCAGTAAGCTTCCTCTAAACAGGATTTATGAGTTTATTATCATCAGATATTTGTTAGAACATGAAGAAATTAATTTAGAAATTGCTAAACATCAAATCTTAAAGATGATTAATGACGTTGACGATGACAGTGTATTGCATGCATTTGAGTGCTTGAACCAGAACTACTATGATAGCGGTCAGTTAAAGAGTAAACCAAAACTATTTAATTATACTAACGGAATACTTGTTAAGGCTCCAATTTTTAAAGAAATACTAGAAAATAGGGAGCATCGTAAATATATAGAAGATACCATTACCTACGGGATTTTCCGTTACGAAAAAGAGTTTAGGTCTGAATACTACGGTGTTCCACACTTTAAACTGTATGAACAATATCAAATGATGGACGCTGCGTTACTCTCTAACTATCGAAAAATCCATAGTTCCTTTAGGGGTTCAGGGTTGCTCGCTAATGGGAAGGAATATTTCCTATTTATTGATTTGCATAAGGAAGAGGACGTAAAGGAAAGTATTAACTATAAAGATAAATTTATTAACGAGCGATACTTCCAGTGGCAATCACAAAATAGTACTGCCCAACAATCTGATCGAGGACAGAATATTATTCACAATAAGCAACGTGGAGTGAATCTTCATTTATTTGTGAGGAAGTACAGGGAAATAGATGGGAAGAACGAGCCTTTCATATATATTGGTAAAGGCGACACGGTCCAATATGAAGGTGAGAAACCGATCACGGTGAAAATCAAATTAGAGCACGAAATACCCGCAACACTATATACAGAATTTACAAAAAAAGTTTAGTCTTCTCTTTTCGAGAAGACTATTTTTCATGGATTAATTGCTCAACAGCTGGAATGTCAGCCGGTGCCCATTTTAGTGAATCTAGATTTTCTGTTTTTAGCCAAATTAACTTGGAATGCTCACTTGATGTTGGTGTTCCTTCGACAACCTTACATTTAATCGATTTTAAATTAATGATAAATGTTTCATATTCATGGGTATTATCGTTAAATACTTCATTTATTGTCTCAATTTTACAGCTTAATTCTTCATCAATTTCCCTTACGAGGGCTGAGTAGATATCCTCATTTGCTTCCACTTTTCCTCCTGGAAACTCCCACATATTTGGAATAGACATTTCTGGGGACCTAAGAGCACAAAGAATCTCATTCTGTTCATTTTCAATAATTGCTGCGACTACTTTTACGAGCTTTTTCAATGTAATCCTCCTTGATGATTGATGTACTAGTCATAATATATCACTTTTGATGGAAATATTCTTTAAGGGGATTTTTCTTTTTATTGTGAAAGTTTTGTTGGAAAAATAACCCTACTAATCTATCATTAAGATAATAGAACGAATCGGTTTACAGGAGTGATATTTTGGAAAAAATAAATGTAATTGAAAGAATTAAAGATAGTTTTTTAGAAAATGGTAAAACGATAGAAATCCCTTTATTAAAAGGGCAAAAGACATTTCAAGCGGTCTTACATGATGGTGGTATTAGCGTCAGTAATTTAGCCAATCAATCTTTTTTACCATGGTCAGTGTTTGAAGAAACGATTGTGTTGTTAAATGAGAAAAATGGCTGCGCAATTAAGGGTGATGCAATGAGTAATAAATTAGGGGAAACGGGACTGCCACATGATTCTATTGAAGGTAGAATTGCTTCAAAGGTCTATGGGAAACAATTAGGCCAGAATGTTTTTCGTAGAATCACTCCTATCGCTTGTATATTAGTATGGTCCGGCATAGTTGAAAATCAAAGGGGAAAATTAGTCCTCCTAAACTATCATAAATAGGGTGAGGTTGCTATGGATAAAAAGCAATTTAAAGCGAAAGTTTTAAATTTACTTGAACAAGATGTAAATGGATTAACATCTAAGAATAAGATTAAGTATATGAAAAAATGGATTAGAGAATATGAGCTTGCACAGCACAGTGAGCCTGTAACTGTAAAACCTCAAGATTCCATTAAAGTGGGTATTCTAGTACAAACAACCATTAGGAAAATAATTAGAGCGCAACAACTATCGGAAGAAAGGATTCGATTATTACAGAATCCTAGGTACTGTAAATTTACATTTGATATAAATTATCCTTTTTTAAAAAGGGTCAAATGGGATACTCCACTTTCTGAACAACGAAAAATTAATGGTTATGACCTGTATTGGAAAGAAGTTGTAACTATTCACAACGAGAGATATCTGATTTGTAATGATTGGTGTGAAAGAAATAAGCCCAAATTTATTAATTGGGTAAAAGAACTTGAGTACGAATTTACAAAGGGGAGTAGATAAGATATGGACGCAGCGATTCTATGGGACAAGCTTAGAGCAAAAGCAAGTTTGTCAGAGTTTGAAATACCTACGGTACCACAAAATAGAAGTATACCATTATGGTTTCTAGTGGGTGTCTCAGATAAACATCTGGTGATTAAGAAAGCTAAATACCATACACCTAGTGTCAAAATTTCGATGGATCGAATCATAACGTTCAAGGATTTTGAATTTGTCTACCGATGCTATGAACGTTGGTTAAAAGGAGATACTAGTAGTCGTCAGGAAGCTACCAAAAAGTAACAAAGTACAGCATATATTTTTGCATTAACAGCCGAGGCATCTAAACAGAGAGTTTGAGTATAGTAATGTTAGCTAAATTTAAAGAAAAAAGAACGAATATTCCTGTTGATAGGGGATCTAATTATGCAGCTATATTTTTATGTTGAGAGATATATAAATCTCATCGAAAAGTATCAATTATCGGAGGAACAACTTCGTTTTACTGGTACGCCAACAGAATGTATCAAACTTTCAAATGAAGAGCCAGATCGATATTCAATCTTAGCGATGGATCAAGAAAATTTGGTCACCTTTTTCAATCTACATAAAAAGGAAGGAGTAAAACCATTCTCTAATAATGATCGTTCCATTTTACTAAGAGCCTTTTCGACAGATTTCCGCATCAAGGTAAGGGATATGCCAAGAATGTACTTTTGCAATTACCTTTCTTTGTAAAGGAACATTTTATTGAAACGAATGAAATTGTCCTAGCAGTTAACCTTCAAAATACTGTCGCACAAGGCTTATATAAAAAATGTGGATTTATTGATGAAGGTGAACGAAGGATGGGGAACAAAGGGGAACTAATCATCATGAGTTATCATTTGTAGGTTTTAGAAGTTTCTTTAAAAAGGAACTCCCAATCAAAAAAAGCCCTAGTATTAGTTAATGAAAGGGGGGGCATAAAATTGAAAATTAAGTTTGCTTCCATGCTATTAATCATATCGCTCTTTCTCACGGATTGTAACCTTGGAGTAAAACCGGAGGAACATTTAGGAGAAATATACAGCGTTGCGTTGGACGCAATCATGGAAAAAGACGAGGCATTGAGTAGTGAAATGAAATTTATTGCTATTGATATGAGCAATTTCGACGACGGATTAAGTAAAAAGGATAAAAAAGAAATTATGAACTTTTTCAAAGATAAATATAAAGTTGATGTAATGGATGCCACTTTTGATGAACTGAAAGAAAAAGGATACTACGACCCCGATAAAATGGCGTTGGATGGTGTACTCCTTAGAATAGAGAAAATGGATTTTAAACTAAATAACAATGTTTTCTTTGAAGGTTCTAAATATAGGTCAGGATTAGGTGCAATTGGTGTAGAAGGTACTGTCCACTACAAAGATGGTATTTGGCAAATGAAAGAGTCGAAAGAGACCTGGATAAGCTAATTTTTAATAAAGGTGTCTGACCCCCGGCGCATTAAAGCTTTAACACACTGGGGGTCAGGCACCTTTTATTTAAGAGAATGTTAGTTTCATAAACGGATTCTCACTATTTACCGGCTTTTAAATAATTTGAAATTATCATATAATATAAGTGTTTAAATCTATAAACAACATTTTTACACTATAAATGGTTATAATTAAGACAGAAAAGGTGTGTGACTAGGTCGCGCTTAGGTTGGTGTGACGTCTAGCCAAATTTTAGGGGAAAAGGTTGATGAAAATGAACAACATAGAAACTAAAACAGACGTCATTTTAATTGGCGCCGGAATCATGAGTGCGACTTTAGGGACACTCTTAAAAGAATTAGTACCGGAATGTGAAATTACTGTGTTTGAGAAGCTCGCAAACGCTGGAGAGGAAAGCTCTAACGAGTGGAATAATGCGGGAACGGGGCATGCTGCACTATGTGAACTTAACTACACAGTCGAAAAACCGGATGGATCTTTAGATATTAGTAAAGCAATAAAAATTAATGAACAGTTTCAGGTTTCCATGCAGTTTTGGTCTTATCTTGTAAACAGCAAGCTGATGCATAATCCAGAGGATTTTATCAGACAACTGCCTCATATGAGTTTAGTACAAGGGGAACAAAATGTTACGTTTTTAAAGAAACGTTTTGAAGCGCTGTCAAACAATCCCCTATTCCAAGGGATGGAATTTTCGGATGACCATGATAAACTGGCGGAATGGATTCCGCTTATCATGGAAGGCCGTAAAGTGAATGAACCGATAGCGGCAACTAAAATGGACGCTGGAACGGATGTCAACTTTGGTGCCTTAACACGGATGTTGTTTGATCACTTAGAGAGTAAAAATGTCAATATAAACTACAAACATAGTGTTAATAATATTAAACGTACTAGCGACGGCTTGTGGGAATTGAAAGTGCAGAATCTCGATAGCGGTACGGTCGAACGCCATACGGCAAAATTCGTCTTTATTGGAGGCGGGGGAGGAAGTCTGCATTTACTGCAAAAATCCGGTATTCCTGAAGGAAAACATATTGGAGGATTCCCGGTAAGCGGAATATTTATGGTGTGCAATAATCCGAATGTTGTAGAGCAGAATCATGCAAAAATATACGGCAAAGCTAAGGTTGGTGCTCCACCAATGTCTGTTCCGCATCTTGACACAAGATTTATCGACAATAAAAAATCGTTGCTATTTGGACCATTTGCCGGCTTTTCACCTAAGTTCTTAAAAACTGGTTCAATGTTCGATTTAGTAACTTCGATAAATCCAGATAATATCTTAACTATGTTGGCGGCAGGCGTAAAAGAGATGTCATTGACAAAATACTTGATTCAGCAAGTTATGTTATCGAAGGAACAGCGCATGGAAGAGTTACGTGAGTTTATCCCGAATGCCAAAAGCGAGGATTGGGATTTAGTAGTAGCGGGCCAACGTGTCCAAGTTATCAAGGATACTGAAGCTGGCGGCAAAGGAACGCTTCAATTTGGTACGGAAGTAATTACTGCTGCTGATGGCTCGATCGCAGCATTACTAGGCGCTTCACCGGGTGCTTCTACTGCCGTGCACGTTATGCTTGAAGTAATCAAAAAATGCTTCCCGCAACATATGAATAAGTGGGAACCGAAAATCAAAGAAATGATTCCTTCTTTTGGCATGTCACTAATGGAAAACCCCGAGCTTCTGCACGAAATTCATACATCAACAGCAAAGACGCTTGGTCTAAGCGAAAAAGAGCTGGAAAAAGAGTTGGTCTTTAGTTAGACCTTAGGATGTAGAATCCAAGGTTGCTAGTGAATAGATTCCCTCGATAGTTTTTAAGAGAATTATAAAAAGAGTGGAGAAAAAACTAACTAAACGGTTAATTAAATTGGACAACCCTTGGTATACATGGACTGAGAAACTAACTAAACGTTTGATTAAATACTTTTCAAGAGACCCTGATAACGCTCATCAGGGTTCTTTTTATTTTCGATATTTTTATATAAATGGTGAAGGAGAGTTAGAGAAAAAAGAGTCTTGACCAACAAAAATGAACATAGGCATAAGGCTCCCGTGTTCATTTTCATATCAGAGTAAAATTATTATTCAATTTTTAGAAAAGCTGAGGATAGGTATAGGTGTTTTCTAGTCAACAATCGCACTCCGATAGATTAAGTACAACTTTTCACAAATAGTTGAAACCGACTTTCTTCTGATCTATTAAACTAAATCCCCTGTACGGCCAAAGAACCTTTTTGGAGATGATCTGAAAGGAGACTATACGCAACTACTTTCTTCTTGTACTGTTTGACTACATCAATGCGATCGTTGTAGCTAAAAACAAATAACCTAACATCTTTTTTGCCTCTTTTTGTATCAATAACTAATGGAGTCTCACTGTTCTCTGGATGCAAATATAATTCCTCGGTCCCTGGAAATATATAATGCTGCTTTAAAAATGTTGCTTCGTTAAAGGAATGAATAACTTGAATTTTGTCTTTACCTTCTAAGAGTTTTCCGTCAATTGTTACAGTGACATTCGGTTCACTAAGTTTTGAATGAATTTCAAATTTCCTTATAAGCCATTCCACAGGACCAGTTGGAAGACAAGTCATTAATATTTTTACAATACTTAAAAGAATTATCGAAATTACAGCCCAGGTCATTTTCCATCATCTCCATTAAAGCTTTAATTTATTATTAGGGTTTATTATTAATTAAATAATATCTCAACTAGAACAATTATTAACCATCCAATTCGGTTGAAAATATACCATCCACTTTCAGAACTTCTCTTATAAAATATATTCTAAAATAACAAAAAGGAAGGGTGAATAGGTGTATCTTACCCACTACTCCCCCGGTGTTTTTTCATAGGATAATTAAACTGAAAAAAAGGGGAATGCAATATGAATAAAAGCGAGTCAAAAATTATATTTGACTATATTGTTGTGGGGACTGGACCTGCTGGTGCAGTTATGGCTAAGACACTTACAGATGATAAAAACACCTCGGTTCTCGTTTTGGAAGCAGGAGAGAATAATGATCGGGATCAGCCAATTAGAGATTCTAGATTTGCACCTGAACTTGAAGAGAAGTTTTTCCCACAGTATTTTTGGCAAGGAGAAGGTGTACCACAACCAGAGGTGGATGAAAGAACTTTTGAATGGACAACAGGCCGTCTTTCAGGCGGGGGATCTTCCATCAATGGGGAACAGTATGTCAGACCTACACCAGCAGTATTAAAGGAATGGGAAAGGCTTTTGGGTTCGTTGTGGTCACCCGAACAAGTGATTCAAAACTTCAAACAGTTAGAAAATTATGATGGGAAAACGAATAATCCAGTAATTCATGGCTTTCATGGTCGTTTAAATATCAGACAAACTCCTACTAATCCTCCACATGTAACGAAAAAATTAGTTTCAGCGATAAAGGATGCAACAGGCTTTCCTAAAATTCTTGATTATAATGACCCCAGAACTCCACTGGGTCCTTTTAACCGATGGCAATTATATCAGCGATCGAATGGAGAGCGTGAGAGTTCCTCAACTGCATTTTTATCTTCAGATATCATGACTCCCGATGGACTTGGAGTAAATGATCGAAAATTAAGGGTTTTTTATAAATCAACCGCCCTCCGCATTCTATTCGAGGGAAAAAAGGCAATTGGAATTGAATTTCTTAAAGAAGGGCGAATGGTACAAGCATTTGCCCGGAAAAAAGTGATTATTTCAGCAGGGATAAACAGTGCCCAGCTTCTCATGTTATCTGGGATTGGACCTTCCAAGGATTTAAAACAGACTGGCATCCCAATTGTTTTTGATAATCCCAATGTTGGTAAATATTTAACCAATCATACGTTAAACACCGCTACCTTTACGATGAATCAAAAGGATATTCCTGAACTTCAAAACGACCCGTTTTCCCTTTATACAGGTGGAGCCTTCTTGCCTCATCCTCTTTCAGGAAGAAGTGATCGCAGTAGAGCAGTACAACTTATAGGAATTCCAGCAGAGGGAAATTTAATCATTGCGATTCTATTTTTAAAACCAAAAAGCCGAGGAACGATTAAAATGCAAAATAATGATCCCTTAAAGATTGTATTTGCTGATGAAGGTTTTCTTGAAAACGAGTATGACCTCAACTCCATTAAAGAGATTTATAGGACGTATATTAAAAATATTGCAGAAAAACTATCAAACATTGATCCAACATACCAGCTGGTAAATCCAACACTTGAAACAATGAATGATGATGAACAACTTGAAAATTTCATTAAAGAAAACTTCGGTCATAATCACCATCAACAAAGTTCACTACGAATGGCACCATTGAATAAAGGTGGCGTAGTTGATCGTTTTGGAAGTGTACATGGAGTTGATAATCTAATAGTTGCCGATGCACAGATTATTCCCTTTACGGTTGATGGCAACACATCTGCAGCAGCATTCCTCATTGGATATACCATTGCCAAACAATTAATGCAGGAAAAATGGAATTAAACAGATTTCAGAATACCCCAAACCGTTTGACGTATAAAATAATGATTCCGTAAGAAAGCAGCAAAAAAAATAACTATCACTAAACTCTTGTCCACTCAAAATCAAAAAGTAAATCATAGTGTAATAGCAAAGGGAAATCCTTTTACTAAAATAACTATAACAAAGGAGGTTACATGATGAGTTGGAATGAGAGAAGAAACCTATGTCAAGAATTTGCTAGGATCCTCGGTGGGAGTGGAAGCTTTGATGAAAATGGAGTTTGTTTAGTGCAAAAGTTTCGTGATATTAACTTTACAATTCTTGGACGTGAAACACATTCTCCACTAGTTAATCCTCAATTTTTTTCTTTTGAAAATTTAGATCGACAAGGGAATGCGTTAAATTTAGGTGAAACCGTTCTTTTACAAGAAGAAATTAACCCTCTATTAACAGAACTTCGTAAGCGGGACATTATCGTTACGGCTGTTCATAATCACTGGCTGTTTGAACAACCTAGAGCAATGTACATGCACTTTGAATCAGTTGAACCACCACTGCAATTTGCTAGAAAAGTAAGGGAAGCCTTTAGAGTTTTAAAAGGCTAATTTTAACACGGCACTATTAAGGCAATCATCGTCTTATATAGTGCTTTTTATTTTTCGTTTCGTATGATAGTAATAGTTAGTTTGCCTACTAGCATCATTAGCAAACACTTTTGGTAAATCTGGTCCGTTTATAAAAAAAAAAGCTGCCATTTTGGCAGCAAGGTTAGCAAAGTAACCTAGTAATCTAAGACACGCTTGGCGATACGTTCTGTTCGGCACTTTTTTTCTTCAACCAAGGTTTGGAGACCCACCGGTTCAAGGCGAAAAATCCTCGTATACATTCATCGAGTCCTTGGGCCAGCCAAATTCCTAGTAGTCCTAAACCAAGTGTAATTCCGAAAAAGTAACTAAATACTACGGCAATGCCCCACATGCAGATCACACCAATGACAACTGGGAACCGTACATCACCTACTGATTTTAAAGAACCCATAAGGACGATATTCATGGCACGGCCAGGTTCAATAAATACAATTGCCCACAATACTGGAAGAGCTATAGCAATAATGTTAGTATCGGTTGTAAATATAGTTAAGATGGGCTTACCAATGAGAGCAACAGCAAGAGAAACCGCAGCTGATACAATGACGGCAATTTTTAATGTCTTAAGACCCCTCTTCAGGGCTCTGTCGTATTGCTTAGCTCCGATATAGCGGGCAATCAAAAGTTGTGTCCCTTGGGCAATTGCCACTGTAAACAGGAAGCAAATCATCGATATATTTAATATATACACCCGTGCGGCTAATGCAGCATCACCGGTAAGTGCGACAAAGCTTGTAATCACCACTTGTGAAAATTGATAGGAAAGGTTTTCACCAGCGGATGGAATCCCGATCGACAGAAGCTCCTTTACATCGGTCTTATTGATTTGAAAGATATCCTTTATATGAAACTTTAAAGCTAGTTGTTTATAAACAAAGTAAAACAGTGCTACAATGATAAAAATCCGGGCAACAAACATGGAATAAGCCACCCCAGCAACCCCTGTTACAGGAAGGCCGAACCACCCTTTAATAGCAATAAAGGAACCGATTATACTAATCACATTCATGATGACCGTAACGACCATGGTTTCTTTTGTATGTCCGTAGCTGCGCAAAACAGCACTTAAAGCTAAAGAGATGGCTTCAAGGAAAAGAGATAGGCCAATGATGGTAAGGAAGGTGTAAGCAAAGTCGTAAACTTCACCGCTAAGTCCGTAAAATTTTAAAAACAAACCGCCAAAAGCAACCACAATGATGGTCATCATAACTCCAAACCAGAAATTCACTCCAAAGGAAGATCTTGCAAGGCGTTGCGCCCGGTCCAATCGGTTTGCTCCTAAATTTTGACCGATAAGGATAGTCGCTCCGATGGCTGTGATGTTAAATACTAAAATAAAAATATTAAGAATCTGATTGGCTACTCCAACTCCTGCAACAGCCTTGTCTGAATATCCGCTTAAAATTAACGTAGCAACAATTCCCATACTCATATGAAGCGATATTTCGATAAAAAGAGGCCACGTGATACTAAACAATGATTGATTCTGGTACTTATTATTCTCTACAGTCAATTTATTCTCCTTCTTTACTCAAAATCATATAAAACCTATATTACTACATTTACTCTAAATGAAAATAAAAAAGTTACTTTTAAAAATTCCAGTTGGACGGATGGACATTCACCTTGTCCTATTTAACAACCGAAAAAGGATATTGTGCTGAAAAGGTAAAAAGCTTACTCAAAGAGTAAGCTTAACTTCCTTTATAAACACTATCACATGTTCCAGCTTTTGGTTCATAATAGCAATGATTTTTATATTGACCAGATTGAGGTTGACCGTACCATGTTGGAGGACATGGAGCATATGGATTAAAGTACCAAAGGGCATATTTCCCTGGGTGTTCTCTCCAATAATCCAAATTCTGTTTTGCTAATCTTTTCTCAGAAGTTCTCGCTCTTTGATAAAATACATTTCCTTTTTGAACAGCTTCAAAGGAAAAATTCCCTCCTTGTACTTGAAAAATTACTTGGCGAATTAATCTTAAACCTTTAAAGTCTAAACAATCTGCTTTAATACGATTAACAATTACATTTCCAACATATAACATTCCTTGTATTCCTTCACCTTCGGCTTCCGCTCTCATCATCCTTGCCATTAAGTCAACGTCTGAACTTCGGTAATTTACTCTTGGCATTTTTTCACCCCAAAAATATAGTATGAAAAAGAGCCTGCATTAATGTAGACTTTTTTCAAATAAAATTACTTTTCATCCGACGTCCAAATATATTTCTGTTGTTCCATTCATATTTGCGTGCAACACGTAAATATTCATCTTCATTCCCCTTATGATCTTTTAGTTCTCCGTAAAAAAGATAATGCAATCACTACGACAGTTACAAGGAGGATAAGCCAGAGCCAATTAAATGAGTGATTTTCTTCTTCGGAGTATGTTTCGTTTTCAAAATTTTCATAAGAAGATGCTGTTTCTATTTCTTCAGGCACTACCGTGTCCGATTCATTTTCATCAAAACTAACCGTTTCAGAATATAAATCATCTTCTACTGGTTCATCTTCTGGTATTTGTACATCCATCTCTTCTAAATCAGCAAGCGTATAAACGTTCCCTGCTTCATCCGCATATGTAGGTTCAACTTCGTTTGCATCGTTTAGCATTAATAAAACCGTTCCAAAAACAAGCGTTTTTGATAACACATCGCCAGAAAAATAACGTGTAGATTTTGGATATTTTGTCGTAAGTGAAGAATAAGATGTCGGTTTTGTCGTTGTGTTCGTTGTACTGCTTGAGCTCGGTTTTGACGGCGAAGTCTTCGGAGTCGTCGTAGACGGTTTGGTATAGCTAGGACTCGTCCCCCTCGTCCCGCCTATTCGTGTTTTTGCCTCAGCAATGACATTACAAAGTAAAAAACTTAAAACAAGGATAGATAGCACACTAATCATAGTTTTTTTCATTTATATCCCCTCCTATAAAATAGCCAGCTCAGATTAAAGAACCTGCTTCCTTTAATTGACTATGCTTAGTAGAATAATATTAACATATTTTTCCTAATAAAATACGAAAAGCCGTGCGATTTAAATGAGATGGGCCTGTCGTTTGTCCTTTACGAAAAAAAGCTGTTTTTAAAAACTTTATCTGGGAGTACATCGTCTATTGTTTATGAAGGAGGGATGGACGTGGAAGAAATGACTTTGGAAGTATTAGATACAGAAGACAAAGAAGTACTTATAGACGAAATTATGAATAGTTATTGTCAGGAAGTCCTCCAGCTTGTTTTTTCATATGTAAATAATCGTACCATAGCAGAAGACCTAACTCAGGATATATTTGTTAAGTGCTATAAAGGACTTCATACATATAGCGGCAAATAGACGTTAAGAACATGGTTGTGGAGGATTGCTATCAATTATTGTAAGGATTTTCTAAAAAGCTGGTATAACAAGAACGTGGTCATAACAGAGTTTGAACCGCTAAACAACATAACAAAAAAGGAAATGGTCGAGCAGGCTGTCATCCAAAAACAAGAGGATGATCAATTGATTTCTGCGATCATGATGCTGCCAATTAAGTATCGAGAAGTGGTATATCTCTTTTATTATGAGGAACTGCCCATTAAAGAAATTGCGTTATTAACGGAAGTAGGCGATAACACAGTGAAAACCAGGCTCAGACGTGCAAAGGAACTTCTGAAAGAACGATTGGAGGAATAGTGGTGGAGGACCGTTTAAAGAACTTAAAAAAGGCGATGGATCAACGGGCGTTTTCTCAATTGAACTTTACAGAGAAGCATCGTAGAAACATCCGTGAAAAAATTAATCAACAAGCCGAAAATGACGAAGATATTCTGCTAGCGGTTATGCAGCTACTTGTTCATGAAAAAACAGGCTTTGAATTAACGAAGTTGTTGCGAGGAAGAGGTATCCGAAAATTTGAAGACAACGAAGGTTTTTTATACACTTTTTTACATCGATTAGAACAGTCTGGATCTATACAATCAAGCTGGACGGAAGATGAGACGAAGTATTATCAATTAACGGACAAAGGCCGAAGAGTGTTGAGAAAGGCAGAGAAAAAACAAAACAAAAAACAAGTGGTATTAAAAGAATTATTTGAGAGGTGATACAGTAGTGAACAAAAAACACGTTTTTTTAAATGAAGTCATCGCTCAAATCAAATCGAAGGAAGCAAAGAAATATGTTACGGATGAATTGAGTTATCACTTAAAGGAAGCGAAGAATGTATGGATAGAGAAGGGGTTAACAGGATCAGAGGCTGAGGAAAAAGCGGTAGATCAAATGGGAAGCCCGATTAAATTAGGCCAGCAGCTGAATAAACTCCATCGGCCAAAAGTAGATTGGATCCTCGTGGTTCTATTAATAACTATCTTTGGTCTCGGCTTTTTACCGATGTTTTCAATCGGTATTATGGGAGAATATTTATTAGTTTATAAAGTTGTTATTACTCTAATCGGCGGTGCGTTTACATTAGGGATTATGCTAATGGATTATAGGAAGTTAAAGAGACAAGGATGGTTATTTTATTCTATTGGAGTATTCTTTCTATTGGTGTTAAGACTATTTTCAAACACGACGATTAATGGACTTCAACTTCTTAGGATTGGACCGTTGACCATTGAAAGTATCATGTCTCTACCCTTCTTCTTCTTAGCGTGGGCAACATTTTTTAGTAATGAGAGGTTGAAGGTCTGGCAGTTTATTCTATTGTTCTTCCTGCCATTCTTTTTACTATTTACGGTACCAAGTATTTCAACTACCTACATTTACACCATCATGGTATTTTCGATGCTTTGGTGGAGCAAGTTTAGTCGAAAAATTGTTCTTTTGATCTGGGGAGGATCCGTTAGTTGTTTCTTGTTCGTGAATTTCATTTCTTGGAAGTTTTTAAACTATTATCAGAAAGATCGATTGTTGGCCTATCTAAACCCGGAAAAGTATTCGGATGGACCAGGATTTATGATCCTGCGTGTGAAAGAGCTTCTGTTAAAAGCAGGCTGGTTTGGTAACGCCATGAACAAGGAAATTATTCCTGAGGCCCATACTAATTTAGTGTTTGTAAGTTTAACCTACTATTACGGTTGGCTTTTTGCCATTATGCTAGTTTTAATCCTTTTCCTTTTTAGTGTAAGAATCATTGTCATCACAAGTAGGATAAAAGATTCGTATGGAAAACTTCTTCTAATCGGTGCAGTTGCACTTTATACGATACAGTTAGCGACTAATATCGGAATGACACTAGGTGTTTTCCCATTCATTGCGATGTCCTTGCCCTTTATAAGTTATGGATTAATGCCGATGCTGCTCAATGCGATATTAATTGGGATTGTCTTAAGCGTATATCGCCGAAAGGATCTAACCAGAATACAAATTTGAACTCCAGATAACCCGCTTAGGAAAAAGCTAAGCAGTGTGTTTCTCAATGGAAGCACACTGCTTTTAGTACGTTTTTAGTAAGATTATGGAAAAAATATAGACTTATTCAATTAACTGCCTTTATATACAGTATGATTTTCCACCGTATTAAACGTAAGCACTGATACGAAAAATGTGAGTTTTCTATCTTTGTAGAAGCATTAACAACAGTAAGTATTTATAGTTTTTAACTTTAACAAACATAGGACTTTACTTGGAGGGGGGGTATGATGCTTTGCTGCCTCTGAAACTTCCTGCTATCTTTATAGGAACTCTTGCGATGATATCATATGGTGTGACTTCGAGTATTTGGATTCAAAACATTATAATCTGGATATTAGGAACCTTTTTGGGTTCTGTTTTTTTAATTAGGACCAAGGGAAAAAATTTAAGCAAAGGTAATTTTAGTCATAACATTATTATAATAGCATTATTAGTTTTGCCATTCTGGTTTAATGATTTAGATGGTGTTCATCGATGGTTATCCTTTGGACCAATTAATCTATATATAGCAAGTATTATTTTACCCTTATTAATTATTCATTTATGGAAATGTTATTTTTATGTAAATAAGCCAAAAATATATAAAGGTGAATAAAATCTTGTATATTTTCAACTTATTAAAAATATTCGATTTGATGCTAAGGTACAAGTTTACCGTTCACATCTGAACTTGAACTTAGGCTCTGTCTGAATATAATAAGCATTTCTTACCTCTGCACTCCAGTTTGCAAAGGCTTCTCTCCATTCAATAGTGCTAAAGAATTCATCAACAGTTTGATTTTCAGAATCCCAAATTATAAATGTGTTGAGTGGAGCTATTCCTCCTGCCCAAATTCCATTATTTTGGTCAGTATTATCTTCCCTTACTAATAATAAGGGTAGACCAAATTGAAAAGCCATTGAAGGTTCTACTTGTGAATAAACTGACCCTTCCCAGAACGGAGTAGTTGAAGGGGGTTGGCCTACATTGGTGTTAACTATATCAACGAAAAAACGACGAAAATTCATTGCCAACATTCCATAGCTTGATGAAACCAACCGACGAATATCAGTTAAAATGATTTCGGGATAACTTTCGCTTAAAGGTAATGTACGTGGAAAAAGCAAAGCATTTTCAATCTCTAAAATTAGACGGTTTAGAAACTGATTTTGTTTGTCATTTAAATGAGTTGTCGTACTTAAAAATATGGGAATACGATAGGCACGCTCAATACATTCTTTGTGTCCCGATGATTGATATACTTTTTCTTCCTTTAAAAGTTCATTTTTAGAATTTCTTGAGAAATCTTTGCGTAATTCTCCTTTATATTTCATCACTTTCTCATCTCCTTTTTTAATTAGTCTATGGAAAAGGATTAAGTGAGATTGGACAAAACAACCTGATTTCTAAAATTAGGACTTTTAAAAAAAATTTAATAATTGGGCCTAAATTCGAATTTCATTTTCGTTTAGGCCCTACAAACTGATATATTCCTACTATCAAATCATACATAGATTAATTGTACAGGGGAAGATAGTTTACTGGAGTTTCCTAAAAATTAATTTTAGAAATTGTGAAATATTTCACTTAAACTAACGGGTGCAAGAGTTTAAGATCGGAGCTGCCATTGGAGCAGCTTTTCTTATTCAGCTAACGGGGCAGCATTCCTGTAATGAGTGAAAATGAGGTTTGAACAAAAAAATAACCTCTTGGTAGAATAAGAGTGTCCTGAAGCTGGCCAGCGAAAAAGGACAACACTCAAATACCAGGAGGCTTTAAAATGAATTATAACCAAAATAAGAAGATTGCTCAAATTACTTCCCAAACTCTTATTATAGGAGTCGATATTGCTAAATTCAAGCATGTGGCACGTGCCCAGGACTTTAGAGGAATGGAGTTCGGATCACCTTGTTATTTTGAAAATACAAAAGAGGGGTTCGGGCATTTTCTTACATGGATTTCTGAACTGAAGAGAGAACAAGACATGGAAAAAGTGATGGTTGGAATGGAACCAACTGGCCACTATTGGTTCAACCTCGCACATATTCTGAAAGAAAATGAGATTAAGTTTGTAGTAGTCAATCCCTTGCATGTAAAGAAAAGCAAGGAACTCGATGATAATTCGCCAACTAAAAATGATGTAAAGGACGCCAAAGTAATAGCTCAGCTGGTCAAAGACGGAAGATACGCCGAACCTACTATCCCACAAGGAGTTTATGCCGAGCTCCGAGTGGCAAAGAAAATTCGCGATCTTCTAACTGATGACCTCCAAACCGTCCAAGGACAGGTTCATAACTGGATTGATCGGTACTTTCCAGAATTTCTAACGGTCTTTAAGAAGTGGGAAGGCAAGGCAGCATTACAATTCTTAAAACTATATGCTTTACCGCATGAGATAGTAAAATTCTCTGAAGTAGAACTGCTTGCCCACTTAAGAAAAGCAGTTTCCCGGAGTGTGGGGCTTAATAAGATACGAGAGTTAAAGCAAGCAGCCAGTAAGTCCATTGGACTTCGGCAAGGCTCTGATATGGCTAAACTGGAGCTGAAAACTTTACTAGATAAATATGATTTAATCCAGCTTAAATTCGAAGAATTAGATTCAAAAATAGATATTTTACTTGATGAAATACCAGGTGTACCACAAATGTTGGCCATTAAAGGTGTTGGAAGGGATACGGTTGCCGGTTTCTTTGCGGAAGTAGGTGACCTCAATGATTATACTCATCCCCGACAAATTATTAAGCTGGCTGGCTTAAGTTTAAAAGAAAATACATCCGGTAAGCACAAGGGGAAAACGACCATCACAAAGAGGGGACGTAAGAAACTAAGGGCCCTGTTGTTTAGAGTATGTATGATACTAGTAGCTAAGAATTCAGCTTTTAAAGAATTACATGCCTACTATACTCAACGTTCTGATAATCCATTAAAGAAGATGCAATCCCTTATTGCTTTATGTAATAAGCTGATCCGTATTTTCTTTAGCATAGGTAAAAAGCAATTTGAATTTAGCGAAGAAAAGATGTTAAAGGATATTCCTCATGTGTCAGTAACAAAGAAGGCAGAACTGGCTGCTTAATTCTGTTTTAAATTAGATTAAATAGTAATTGCATTATAGATTTGGGTACATTTGAAGCACGGATTAGTCGGCAAAGCAACTAAATTACGGGCAAGGACCCTGTGGGGCAGCATGGCTGACATCCACCTCATGGAAAGGTTGGACGAAGGAATTTGAGAGCGAAGACTCTGTGAGGCATGGGAGGGTTGACCTCCATGAGAAATGTGGACATCCACCAGTGCGATCATATTTTGACTAAACAACCAATTTCTTCCAGGTTATTGGTTGGTGGGCTATAAGTCTTTTTTCTCAAAGGGTCCAGTTTTATCCTTTTCAGTAATGTTCACCCAACTATTAAGTGATTACCGGAAGGTAAACTACTATGAAAATCTAAGAAAAACGGAGAAATCGTGAGATTTTGCTTTCTTTATTGAGGGAGGTTAATTGAAGAATTGAATAATAACCTAACAACTATGTGTTAAGATATAAGGCAGAATTACTGAAAGGGTTGAAAGAAAATGTCAAGAGGGGAACACTTGCTGCAAGAACAACATGGGACTATAAAGAAAGCATCCTCTTTTTATGAGAACCAAATGCTTAATTACCTAAATGATAAGATGATAGATTTTATAGTTAAGCAAGGTATGATGTTTATTGCTACAGCTGATTCTAGTGGAAACTGTGACTCCTCTTTTAGAGCTGGCTCAGTAGGTTTTGTAAGGGTTATTAATGATAAAACATTAATATATCCTGAATACAAGGGGAATGGTGTTATGGCAAGTTTAGGAAACATCATTGAAAATCCCCATATAGGATTAATGTTTATAGATTTTTTTGAGCATTCCATTGGGTTACATGTAAATGGTACAGCCTCTATTATAGAAAATGGACAATTAGCCTCATTAAAGATGACAGAAAAGATAATGAATGATATTAAAGAAAAAGAAGGTAATAGACCAGAACGTTGGGTTATTATCAAAGTTGATGAAGCTTATATTCATTGTTCAAAACATATCCCAAAGCTAAAACAAATCGACAAAAAAATATATTGGGGAACTGATGATGAGAAACAAAAGGGTGGGGATTTTTTCAAAGCAAAACAAAGTAAAAAAGATTAAAAAAATATAGCTAGCGGGTGCGATTGCTTAACAAAGTGGTCGCTTTTTTCTTCTTCAAGTAACGGGAGCAGGATAGTGGAATAAGAAATTTATGGGAATATACTGGTTCCAAATTTTAGGTAAATCTCAAATAACGGATTTGACTACAGTATGCTTTCATTATTTTGAAGCAAACTATACAAAGCACTGTGATTTAATTAACGTTTAAGATGAAAAAGGGATGGTGTAAGATGAAAAAGCAGCTTCCACCTGGCCAATTCGAAACAGAAAAATGGCCAATACTGCACACAGGGGATGTTCCCGAGTTTAATGAAATCACATGGGATTTCAGACTTTTTGGTGAGGTGAAGGAAGAAAAGTCCTTATCCTATAAGGAAATCATGGAGCTTCCAAAGACCATATCAAGCGTTAACATGCATTGTGTTACCACCTGGTCTAAATTTGATACAACTTTTGAAGGAATTGCACTTAGAGAGTTATTGAAATTTGTTGAAATTAATGAAGGTGTAAAATACATTAAAATTTACGGATACTACAATGGGGACAGATTTGGTTATTCTGCAAACCTGCCGCTAGAGCCTTTATTAGGGGACGATTCTTTGTTTGTATACCGTTGGAAGGATAAAAATCATGATTGGCATGATATTGATCAAAAACATGGTTATCCACTAAGGTTTATTCCACCAGAAGTATTTTATCTATGGAAAGGCTCAAAGTGGGTTTCAGGGATTGAGTTTATGAAAGTAGACGAGGCTGGTTTTTGGGAAGAGCTTGGCTATTCGATGACAGCAAATCCATTTAAAGAAGAGCGGTACCGTTAACACAGGCTACGAAACAAAAAGGAGGGTGAGAAGTACTTAAACTTTTGATACTTTGCTTCCAATAAAAAAGCAAGGCCATTTTTTTTGTAACGGTGCAGGTTAATGGAAGAAGAATGGATTCTAGCTATTCCGAATGGAAGAACGACAAAAACGAAAACAGAAAGAAAAACCGTAGTATTTTTCGCATTGAGGATCTCTTTACATTGTTAGTAAAGGCTAATAGTTAATTCAAAGTCAACAGTGGACAGAAGTTGAAAGAAAACAACTCATTATCACCAATGGAGGCTTAATGAACCTACAGAATTGTAGATTAGTATCACCCTTTTAGGAACAAATATAAACTTAAATTTACCGAATGTTGGCTTATTCGTAGGATTTCAAATATGTACGGAGTACCAGATTCTTCAACATAAGGGCACGGACCCATTAGTTTAGCATGATTGGCCTCCCACCCCTTGGATAGGCATGACGAAGGAATGATAGGGCATTGACCCGTTGAGACATGGGAGGGAAAGCCTCCAAGGCGGCGTGGAGCACGTACTATATGGTAAAATATGGAGTAATAATTTACTCCTCTATTTAACTATGCCTTCAGGTAGCCATAATGATCTGAACTCATTTCAATTTACCGTTTCACCTAACCGAAAGGTTATGAAATCCTGCGAATAAGCGAGTATTCGGGAGAAAATCGTATTAAACTGAGGGAGTTGAATAAATTAAATGGGATAAAAGATACACAAGTTATTCGAAAAAAGGTTAAGTAAGGAAGATTTGGCAAATTATAAGTAGAAGGAGGATTTGAAATGAAATTTACTATTCGTATTTTCTTCAGGGAAAACTTTAATAATTCAATATTTTAAAGAGAGCTAAAAAAATCCTTAGAGGAAATTAGTGTATCTGTTACAAGTATTAATTTTAATCAATTTGAAGAAAAATTCATACATAATAAAAGGAATATTATTGAGATAAATGTTGAAGTCAAAGGGGACTATATCGATTACAGAACCGTTTTTGGTTGTGTATTTTTAGTATTAGATGAACTTTCTTTAAATTTATCTGGATTAGATATAAATGAATAATAGGCTTCCCTAAGTGCTTTGGTATTTTTAAATTTTCCCTTATAAAAAATTTGTTTTTTAAGGAGGAAATTATGAAAGAATTTATTATTTCATATATAGAAGATAATGAAATTGGTGGCCATAAAAAGGAAATCCTCGTTGTAACGAAGACTTTCAATCATGCTATGAAGAGTATATTCAAAAATATCCAACCATGGTAGGTATTGTTCAGCAATTTGATGAAGAGCACGAAACCATAAATTTTCTCCGCCCTAACAATATTCAAATAGAAAAAGTTACTGACGAAATCTTCGAGGAAGAAGAGAAAAAAAGAGAAGTTTATGATGGATGATATATATCCACATTTCAGACTGAAGTGTTGACCATTTTGTCAATGCTGCAAAATTCATAGCTAAAAATTATCGAAAATCAGGCTGCTAAATTTGGTGGCTTTTCTGAAGTGCATAAAAATCCGAACATAGAGCAGATTTATGAGAAACTATTTGGTTTGAATAAACAACTATTTTCTTATTGGTCTAGGAATATACTTTTTAAGACACAGTGGTGGATAACTTTGGGGTTGTTAATAATTCCATGGATAATTGTATTGATTGTTATTCCGATATCAATGGTATGAAATCCTGCGAATAAGCGAGTATTCGGGGGAAAATCGTATTAAACTGAGGGAGCGAAAGAAGTGGAATGAAAACCCATTTTCCTTAATCCTGCATTTGACAAAAAAATTTTCGATTATTTTTTAGTCGGTAAAATACGAGGCAAGATGTAAAACTTAGAATTGAAAATAAAAGCAAGTGTATGCAAAACAACTTATCAGGTTCCGCAACTTGACAAGGAGCCTCTGCGGGCATGCTTTCCCTGCCAGGAAACCAGATGGCAAAGACATCTGGCTTGCCGAAACAGGCTAGCATACCCGCCTCTCCTAGTAAAGTCGCTAGAAGGATCTCTTATGCTAATAAGCAGTATGCCCTGGTTTGGCGGTTAGTCTACTTGACCTTAATTTTTTTGTTCAGTTAAGTTAAGTGTAGCCGATTCAAGGCAATAATAATGCTATTAAAAGTGCAAAGAATCGTACAGCTCTTAATGTAACTCCTAACCAAAACCTCTCATAATAATCCTCAGATGCTTGCAAGAACATTTTCAAGTAGATGGCAAAGTCTTTTTAGAGTAACAGATTATTCCTGCTTTATTCTTGTTAGGAAATAAGATGATACAAAAACCGTATAATAAGTACGACAATATATCCTCAATTTTATCTGAAAAAAAACTGATGCTGTGGGAAACACATTTTCTAATACTGTGATATCGACATCATCGTTTCCGTGAGGATAATTTTTTACAACTTTTTCAAGCAAGGATTCGTATAATAATGTTTCGTCAACAATATTTTCACAATAGATAAAAATAATTTGCTTCCCTTTAATATTTCGAGGGTTTAAAATTCTATATCCTCACAATGTGTAAGTTTATCTTGGAAAAATTTATAATTTTGCTCTATAGAATCGGTTGATTTTTCCATAAAATTCCTCCTTCTTTATTATTTACACTATTGGATTCAGTTTATAATTATTTAATTGACCTACTAGTTAATGGTGGTTCATTAAACCAACCTTTTTTAACCAATAGTTTAAACCCTTTTTCTGAAAAACTTTGGACCTGTTCCATTAATTCATTTAGTATTTTGACATGATTCTTCTTATAACTAGATACAGCAGCGTTTTGTAAATTTATTATTCCAATAGGATTTAAAAACATTATTAGGTTCGTCATTAACTTATCTGAAAATGGAGATTCATGGACCCTATGAACGAAGCTCTCTAGTCCAGTTGTAGTACTAATTCCGTTTTCCCTTAAAATATCCGATAAAGTAGCAGCTTGATGAAAAGCTAATTTCTTGCCATCATTAAATAATTGCTTTGACTCTTCATCTTTTACAACATCAGCAAAAGCAGCGCATAGAGCAACACCAACATTATTGCATTGAAGTGGACTGTACATATGTCCCAATTCTACCGCATTAAGTGGCCTCAATTGTGTAGATACAACCTTAAACAGTTTACTCTCTCTTTCATGTGCTTTCATGTATAAAAATGGACTGTTTTGTAACAAGTTCTTTTCTTTTAATAAACCTAAAAGAGATTCATCAATTTGAATAATCTTAGTGAGGACTTCACTAAAGAATTTCTTTACATTCATATCCGCTAGTTCTGAATATTGAGAAGCGAGGACCCGCATCCCATTTCCGGTAATATGCTTAAGAATTTCAATGATTAATTGATCGGTAAAAAGCTTTACTGAGGAGTTATATAAATCGTCTTCACTGAAAAATGGCGTTTCATTATAACCGCTGTCATTTAATATCTTTGTAGCCTCTTTTTCTTGAAATGTAGATAATGAATTGATTTCATCTAGAACACTTCTCAAATCTTTATCCTCAGCAGTGTCAATAAGATTTTTTAAAATAATATTAACCATATTCGAACTTGATTGTAGATACCAAAGAAAGCCGAACTCATTTACGTTCATACAAAAGGCTCCTTCATTATTTATTTTCTCTTATTAGAATGACAAAAATATTGGTAATTATTCAGGGGATATTTCTAATTAATACATTTAGTCTCAATCTCAAACTTTATTAATTATTGTAATTTATATAATTTAATTAGAGTTTCTGTTAAAAGAATACTAATTAAATTCACTGGCTCTCAGGTTTCTCAATAGCTTATTTAATGATTTTCATTAGTAAAAGGCCTATCCAAATTCCTGGTATCACGCACAAAATTGGTAACCATATTGGGCCAAATAAAAATCCGAATATCTTGAAAGTTGATGAATATATACACCCCACTGTTACAAAGAAAGCACAAAAAACGAATGGTAAATAAGAATATTTTCTATTTCCTCCACCAGCATCTTTATAAGCATCCCACATAGCAAAAAAGTATAAACAAGGGTAAAACATTAGCCATAAGTAATCAGTTTGAGCAATGGCTTTTTCGATTTCTCCATGAAAACTAGAAATTATAACAACATTAAAATTTGCATTTACATTTATAAGGAATTCTAAAAATACAAAAACAATACCTTTTATTAGTTTGCCATTTAAAAATTGACCAAAGCCAGGAAGAGCAATACTCCATAGTAATACTTCTTTTGAGTTAGTCACCTAATTCAAGCTCCTTACCAAGTTTCTTATAGTGTGATTATGTCAATTGTAAAAAAGGCAATCGCACTAATCATTATTCATTAAAAACTTAATTAGTTTTTTATTGTGGAAATAAAATTTAACATTACACCAACGTAACCTTAGAATGTCCTGCTTAACATAAAAAATGTGATGAAAAGTACAGTGATGGCATTTCATTTCTAAATATTAATAAACAGAGATATCCAATAAAAAGACGTGCTTCTATCAACATGGTCTTATAAAAAGCATAGAAAACTTATGATAAAACACATCCATTTTTAATCAATTATGAAATGACTAATGCATAGGTTCAAAAGTTATAATAAATTTGATAATCCTTGTTCAACTAAAGGGTCCTTTATCACAGTAATGAATAAAATTAATAAGCCTAAAATATGCAAGTTTTATGCACACTTGCATATTTTAGCTTTTTTTACATTCAAAAAACATACTCCCACATCAGCATTTTAAAATTTCCAAATACACCCAGAGGCTCCTAGACAAGACCTTAAACGCTTATCTATGGATACATATAAACAAAGATAAAAGGTGCACCATTCGTAGGTTTTGTTGTTGATACTGTATATAACTGCCCAATAGTTTTAAGGAGTGAACCCTCGTTCTATTTGTTCGTAGACCTTCGTAGATATAAATGAATATAACGAATTGGAGGAGAATATATGCGAGCAATTGAGTACACAAAATACGGACCCCCCGACGTTCTTCAACTGAAAGAGGTAGAAAAACCTTCTCCTAAGGAAAATGAAATCCTGGTAAAAGTAAAAGCGACAACCGTAACAGTAGCAGATATTCGGGCACGGAGTTTTACAGTTCCTCCCGCTTTTTGGCTGCCTGCCCGACTAACACTTGGTTTTAGACAACCCCAAAAAACTACATTGGGGATGGAGTTAGCTGGGGAAGTTGAGGCAGTAGGGAAAAATGTCAAAAGGTTTAAGGAAGGTGATCAGGTTTTTGCTGCTTCTCTTTTGGGTTTTGGTGCTTATGCTGAGTATAAGTGTCTGCCGGAAGATGGACCAGTATCTATTAAGCCCTCCAATTTAACATATGAAGAAGCCGCCGCCATTCCGATTGGAGCACGCACCGCATTGTATTTTCTTAGAAAAGCTGACATTCAGAGCGGTCAAAGGGTTCTAGTTTATGGTGCTTCAGGAAGTGTAGGAAGTTATGCAGTTCAGATTGCCAAATATCTCGGAGCAAATGTTACAGGAGTATGCAGTACCACGAATATAGAATTGGTAAAATCTCTTGGAGCGGATCAGGTAATTGATTACACTGCAGAAGATTTTTCGAGTAAAGGCGAGACTTATGATGTGATCTTTGAAGCGGTTGACAAGAGCTCGTTTTCGGCTTGTATGAAATCGCTAAAGAAGGACGGAACCTATATAAATGTCACTGTACCGTTACCAGGTGTTCGGATGCTATGGACTAAATTGACAAGCAGCAAAAAACTAATATTGAGTCAAAACTCACCTGAAACTTCAGAAGCACTAGATTTTCTTAAAGAACTTGTTGAGACGGGGAAGTTAAAAGTGGTCATTGACAGATCCTATGCGTTTGAAGAAATCGTTGAGGCTCATAGATATGTCGAAAAAGGACACAAAAAGGGAAATGTTGTCATAACGGTGGAACCTAACAACAAATCCTAAAATATGAAGGACTATAAAAAGATGATATGTACCAGATAATGTAGTAGTAGGTGGTAATCCCGCAAAAGTAATTAAACAAATAGAATAATAAACTAGGTCTTATTGGTTTAATAAAGAACTGAAGTTGATAGAATTAGAATTATATGGAAAATGGGGAAAAATCCAGGTTACACGTATCTTTCGTTCACCCATAAACTAAATATGGGGTGATGAATGTGTTATTACGAAATCAAATGGACACCACTTCTTGTCAACAAAAGTATTTTCGTCCATCATGTTTACCAGCATTAAATTTGAGATTTAATAATGGGGATTTCTACTTACCATATTATGAAAAAACTCATGACCAAATTCAAGTACCAAAGGAATTGACTAGAACCCCAGAAGATACCCTCCTGAATTATTTTAGCATTTTGCGTGAAGCAGAAAATATGGGAGGGCGAAGTTGCGGTTCGATCGGTCATGCACGTATTCCATTTCCGCTTGCATACAATTTTTTGTCTAAGAATTATCAAATAAAATTAAGCTATGAAGATTATTTAAATTTATTTGCTGGGATAGGTCATACGAATTTGATAAAGCTTTGTCAAGTGCCAGATGGAAAACGGGGAATAAGGTTTTTTTATGAAATTGAAACGATAGAGGGGTTTGAAGGCAAGAGGGCTGAGTATTTTGGCTATTCATACGGATTTATCCAGCTTATTCACGAAGAAGAAGGTTATCGAATATCAGATTTGCGACAGCTTCCTGAGGACTTTCTATGCGCACCTTATCATGGATGGAGTCATGATGGGGAATCAGTAGTAGAGGTGAAATATGGAAATTGGTGCAAGTTAATTCAGGTAATATACCCAACGATAAAAATTGGATATGTTAAAAATATTTGTTTTCACGGTAAGGATGGTGCTGATTATTGTTTAATGTTTATTACCTTAACAAATGGAACTGACATCGAAATTGCTCAATTTCGCAAAGTTGGCATTGAAAAGTGGAAACAGATAAAAATGAAGCCCGAAGAAGAGTGTTTAACAGAGAAAGGGGACTGATAAGTTATATACTTTATGAAATGGGGAGCCTTGAGCGGAAATCAACAGACCAGTTTAACAGAGCTATTCTATTAAAGGTTGCAGGTAAATGAAAGAAGGATATTAAGAAATAGGAGAGGAATGTAGTTTGGGAGAAAGTTAATTAAAGTTGCAGAACAGAAAAATTTTTTAACTAATGCTATTTTAGAACTAGAGGAGAAATTTGTAAGTTATCGTAACACTTGTTATTTTTTCAAATCTATGGGAACGATTTGGAGAAGATCCTCTAGGTTAAGGTGCTCTTCGAGGGAAAATGGTGAATTTTGATTGATGGTCTATTTGAAAAGCCTTATGATTAAATTACTGAAATTTGAGGCATACGAAAAGATTTGTTTTCAACTAGAAGGACGTATGCTATCTATCATGAAAACAGGATGTGTTAGCATGAACGTCAAGGTTTCGGAGGAGAGTTATAGCCACGAGGTAGTTGCAGGTGACCGTAAGATTGTTACATCTGCATCCGTTTTCGGGATTCTCAGGCAGCAACTGGCAAAGAATATTGGCATTAAGAGGATAAAGGGATTTTTATTTCATTATGGCTGGGAAATGGGTGTCAAAATTGCCAATGAAGTGGTGCAAACCGAATCCTCACTAGAAAATCTCATCAAACATGGGCCGATTCTTCACATTCAAAATGGGCATATAAGAGGGATTAAACATGATTGCTCTTATGAGTTAGATGAACAACGCCGGATCCAATATTTCTTTTCATCCGGAACATGGATTGATTCTTATGAGGCTGAGGAGCATATAAAGCATCTCGGAGTATCTAATGGTCCGGTTTGTCACACATTGAGCGGATTTGCGAGCGGTTTTATGACAACAATATTTGGAGAATCGCTTCTGTCGAGAGAAATCACTTGTGTGGGGAAGGGCGATTCGGAGTGCCGATGGGTGATGAAGCCCAAAAAGGAATGGGAAAAGGAACTTCAAGATGAGCATGAACTCGATTATTATAATGAAACACCGATTGTAAAAGAACTTGAGTTAACCTATGACCAATTATTGGATCAGAAAAATGTCGTCACTCGCTTGGCCAATTTTCAAAACAAATTGACCGAAGAGATTATTAATGGCAGTGATTTGCAAACCCTAGCTGATATGGTATATAAAATGATGCAAATCCCCATTATCGTTGAGGATACGTTACATCGAACGATTACCTATTCGGGGCTATCGAAGGAAAAATATTTGGATTATCGAGACGATATGGAAAGTTATCTTCAAGAAAATCGATTAAGCACGAAGTCACTTTTACCCTTTAGAAAAAAAGTGATCAAAACTTCGATTCAAGAACGTCTCATCACCCCAATCATTTTACAAAAAGAGGTAATCGGTTATTGTACCTTGCTTTATGATGAAATGAAAAATCATCATCACGAAGAGGATTATTTGTTTTTAGACCGATTTGCCAATGCAGCCTCACTCATTCTCTTAAATGAGAAAACAAAGGTAGAAACGTTTGAGAGAATGAAGGGGAATTTTCTTGAACAAATAGTAGAGGGCAGGCTGTCTACAAATGAGATCATCAATCGAGGGAAATATACTGGTGTAGATCTTGAGCAGAAATACTATCTATCGGTAGTGGAATATAAAAAAATCCAAAGTTCAATTGAAGATGAGTTTCTTCTGCAGGAACATATTTTTGAAACGACCTTTCATTATTTCAATGAGAAAAAGCATAATATCTTGGTTGGACACCGTGATGGCAACATGGTGTTATTGATTACCAATGAAACCATTCAAAAGAAAGCAATCTATGATGTGATAAAAGAATACCTCGATTATATGTTAAAAAAATATCCACAAGGTCATTTTAAATGTGGTATCAGCCATCTAGAGGATGATATTTGCCATGCATCCAGATGTTACGAGGAAGCAACCATTGCTTTACGATTAGCAGTCAAGAAGCATATCGTCCCGTTTCAATCATTAGGGATCGTAGGGGTACTGATTAACGCGAAAAATATCAGTGGGATTAAACTAATTGCTGAACAAGAATTAGGACCTCTATATAACATGACAGATCCAAAAATCCTCGAACTTCTAAAAACTTTGTATAGTTTTTTGTTGAATGGGGGAAAGCTTGAGCAAACGATGAGTGATTTGTCTTTATCGATGAGCGGGCTCCGGCATAGGATTAGCAGAATCGAAAGCTTATTAGAAAAAGACCTTCGCGATTCAGATGAAATGCATCAATTACTACTGATTATAAAATCGTTGATTGCCATAGGGGAACTCACATTAGATTAGAGCCATCCGGAATAAGCCGGGTGGTTTTTCTTCTGCCTTTTTCCACCGCTGATTTCTCTTGGATGAACAAATTTTGTCTAGTAAATTAAAAAACATAGACATTTTTTGCCCTAGTATGAAAATTCCAAATTATATAAACTTTATTTACAAGGTTGAAATAGTAAAAACCTAGTTCAATTTCAAATGTAAGCGGTGCCAGCTAAATTGACCAACGGACGTTAGTCCATAACCTATTATTTTTCTCAACAATTATATCTAATCAAACAGAAGGGGTGTAGAACGATGGCAAGTTTTGTATTAAAAGGGGAAGATATCACAGTTGAAGATTTACTAGCCGGAGCGGAACGAATTGGAAAATTGGCAGAGCAAGAAGCACTAGAAGCAGAGAAAAATGCGACTATATCACAAAATGTGGTGAACCTCATCAAAGAAACGCAAATTTCACGGATGATGCTTCCAAAAAAATATGGCGGACCACAGGCAGATTTGAAAACGTTTGCTAAGGTCGTTCGTAAGGTGGCGAATTACAATATTTCAGCAGCTTGGCTTACCTATCTTTATCCGCTTCATAATATGCTTCCAGCATTTCTTCCTGAAAAGGGTGCAGACGAAATCATTCATCAGGGCGGATTAATTTGCGATATCTTTGCTGCATTAGGAAAAGCAGAACGGGATGGCGATGGTTATCGTATCAGTGGCAAGTGGAGTTTTGTCAGTGGTGTCAATTATAGTGATTGGGTTGGTGTTGGGGTTATGATTCAGTTTCCTGACAGCGAACAACCTGTATATTGTTTGCCAATGCTAAAAACATCCGAGGTGGAAGTGGTCCATAACTGGGATACATTTGGCTTAAGAGGATCAGGCAGTAACCAAATTATTGCCGATCAAGTGTATGTCCCAATGGAGCGGATTTTGCGTTTAGATCAAGCAGAGCTTACAAGAAGACCACCGCTAGAAGAATATGACATAGACTATCCTTTTTATCATGTCCCATTCTTTCCCTCCTTCTATTTGGGATTCGGTTACATGGCCCTGGGCGGGGCAGAACGGATTCTTAAGGAATTTAAAGTGCTTACTGAAAAACGTGTGCGCTTAATGGATGGAGTAAGGGAAAGTGAGTCACCAAGAAGTCAGCGGGTATTAGCCGAAATGACAACTGATTTCCACCTGGCGGAAGCTTTGCTAGAAAAATATATTAATCTGCTAGAAAACTATGAAACAGATGGCTGTATAACTCCTCCATCTGAATTCTTTGCAATCCGCACAAAAGCGATTAAGATTTGCACGGATATTGCCGTAAGATCTCTGTTAACTCTTGGCGGAGGTGCTCTTTATAAAGGCGGACCAATGGAATTGTTCTTAAGGGATATCATCGCCGTTGCTACACATAAAACTTCTTTATACGAAGATGCGGTTGCTGCATATGGTCAGGAGTTATTTGGTTTTAACAGTGGAGTTAGGGGTTAAATTCGAAGGGTACGAATCATAGCTAACAAGCTTTATAGAAATTTTTATCACAGGAGGATTTTTAAAATGGATGATCGTCAGTTTCGCAGTGCAATGGGTAAGTTTGCCACAGGGGTAACCGTTATTGCCACAGAAGTAGAGGGAGACGTTCACGGAATGACAGCGAATGCGTTCATGTCTGTGTCGCTTGACCCAAAACTTATCGTTATTTCTATCGGGGAAAAGGCAAAAATCTTAAACAAAATAAAAGAAAGCAAGATTTTCACTGTGAATATCTTAGCCGCTGACCAGCAAGAGCTTTCAATGATTTTCGCTGGACAATTGAAGGAGCACAAGGAAGTGGTCTTTGACCGCCTTGATGGAAAGCCGGTATTATCTGGTGCTGTTGCACAAGTTGCATGTGAAGTATCAGCAGAACATGTTGAAGGGGACCACACCTTGTTTATTGGCAAAGTAACGGATATTCACCTTGAAGATGCAGAACCACTGATTTTTTATAATGGAAAGTACCGTTCATTAGTAGAAGTATTGCCTGTGACAATCTAAGGATGATGAGAGGAGACTGTTATGGAAACAATTCATGTAAACCGGAGTAATTTGGCAGAATGGCAGGAAAAGGCGAGGCCAAATGTGATGGCCCTTGGTTGTTTCGACGGTCTCCATCATGGACATTGTGCAGTCATCAACACCGCTTATCAAAAGGCAAGCGAAAAACAAATGCCTTTTGCTGTCATGAGTTTCTTCCCACATCCGAAAACCGTTATCTCCAATGGAAACATTCACGTCCATTATTTAATGCCGCTTGCGGAAAAAGAGACGAAGCTTCGGAACATGGGAGTCGATACGTTTTATATTGTTAAATTTGATAAAGAGTTTGCCGGATTATCGCCAGAACAGTTTGTTGCGCAATACTTGAATGGTCTTGGTGTAATTCATGCAGTCGCAGGATTTGATTTTTCATATGGCTCTCGTGGTGCTGGTAATTTGGAACGGTTAAAACAGGACTCAGGCGGTCGAATTGATGTCACCAAAGTAGCAAAGGTAGAGCTCCGGGGCGAGAAAATAAGTTCCACCTGTATTCGTGAGCGGCTGTTAAACGGGAAGGTTGCAGAACTGCACGATTTACTCGGTCGATTCTATGAAACTCCATGCGAATGGGATGAAATATCATTCACACTTTACCCCTATTATACTCTTCCAGGTCCAGGAAGCTATGAGGTTACCTTAAGAAATGAAAGAGGTTCTATTCAAACAAAAGTAGCCGTAATGAATGATGGTACAACGCTCAAATGTATCGATGTTATGCCTTTATTTTTAAAGGGGAAACTATCCATTATTTGGCATAAAGAAATAGCTGAGTCTAGAAAATTAAGGATATCTTAAAAAAAAGGAGAGGATCAAATGGCTAAAATTATTGCAGGCGTCGCAATGTCGCATAGTCCGATGATCATGACAAATGAGGCGGGAGGCGGAGATAAAGGACAGCACTTCCTCCAAACTGCGTCTGAAATGAGGAAGGTACTCGAAGATTCAGGAGCAGACGTGATTGTATTGATATCGGATGATCATTTCAATAGTTATTTCTACGACCAAATGCCTGCATTTACCATTGGGATTGGCGAATGTGAAGGCTGGGGAGACTGGCAGCTGCCGAAATACAATATCCCTGTGCAGGAAGACTTAGCGAAGCATATCCTTCACACCGGTTTAGACAGCAATATTGATTTTGCCTTTACGTTAAAAATGAAAGTCGATCACGGCCATACACAAGGAATTTACTTCTTAAATCCAGATTTGAAAATTCCAGTGGTTCCAATAGCTGTGAATACGTCGGCGCCGCCGCTGCCAACGATGGACCGCTGTTTCCAAGTCGGCGAAGTGATTCGTAAAGCGATTGAGTCATGGGATAAAGATTTTAAAGTTGCAATTGTCGCTTCGGGTGGTTTATCTCACTGGGTGCCGATTCCAAAGATTGAGAGTGAAAAACCAGAAGACCAATCCTTGATACAAGTCTTAAAAAACGGCCGTCAGGAAATAGACCAGCTTGATGAATATTTAAAGTTACGGGAAACAAATGTCACACGAATTAAATCAGGGCCCGTTAATGAACAAATGGACCGTGAATTTTTACGATTGATTACCGAGAAGGATTTTACTGCATTAAGAAACTGGAGTGCTGATTATATTGAGGAGCATTTAGGGAATGGCGGTCAGGAAATTCACAACTGGCTTGTCCTGCTTGGTGTACTGCAAAGCTTGGATGCAAGTGTCGCATGCTATGAGCCAATTCCGGAATGGGTAACAGGTATGGCGATCGTTCAGTTTAGTCAGCCGGTTGACCAAAATCATCCTGAAAAGGCATCTGAAAACAAAGTAAGCATTTTAGGTTAGCAGCGGGAACCACTCTCGAAATTGAAAGGTTCAACAACATCAGTGATGGAAAAGGTAGAACACCACTATGTAACTATTATTTTTAAAAAGGGGAGATTTAAATGACAATCTGGACAGACTTAGCTGATTTGGAATATAAACTCTATTATGTTAATGCAAACGATATTAAAACGAGAGTACTAGAAGCTGGAACAGGAGAGCCTTTGATTTTGCTTCATGGTACGGGTGGCCATATTGAGGCTTATGCCCGAAATATCCGAGGCTTAAGTGAACATTTCCGTGTGATTTGCATCGATATGGTAGGACATGGCTACACCGCTAAACCAGATCGCCCATACGGAATTGATTATTATAGCGAGCATTTATTGGGTGTTATCCAAGCATTAGGGTTATCAAAGGTATATCTTTCAGGTGAATCATTAGGAGGCTGGGTCGCTGCCTGGTTTGCGGCTGAACATCCAGAGTATGTGAAAGCAATGGTGTTAAATACGCCAGGGAACGTTAATAACAAACCTGAAGTTATGCAAAAGCTGAAGGACTCCACGTTAAAAGCGGTTCTTGAAGCCAACTATGAAAATGTAAAAACAAGACTTCAGTGGTTAATGTATGATAAGAGCCAAGTAAACGATGAACTAATTGAATCTCGTTACAAAATCTATACACAGCCATCTTATCAAGAGGCCGTTCATCATATCGTCTGCCTGCAGGATATTGAAGTTAGAAAGCTGTACAGCTGGGACCCATCTTGGTGCGGTAAAATCAATGTTCCGACATTGTTAGCATGGACAGACCATGATCCAACTTCAACCGTTGAAGAAGCCAAACCAATTCAGGATATGATTCCAAATAGTGAGTTGGTTGTCATCAAAGATGCCGGACACTGGCCGCAATGGGAGAAACCTGAAGAGTTTAACACTGTATTAATAGACTTCTTATTGAAAAATGGAAAAGAAGTTGCTAATCAAAACGACGCATCCTTGGTAACAAAATAATAAGACTAACTTTGAGAGCACTATTGATTGATTCATAGGTTAACATGGTATTGAATCTATGAAATAGTGCTTTATTTTTTTACAAAAGGAGTTTTTACTATGAGCAATCAAGTCATTCATCGTGTTCAACATGTATATGAGCTTTTGCAGCAGGCAGAAGCTGCTAAGAAATCCATTACACCACTTACTGATTTGTATCAAGAATTATCCATTAATGAGGCGTATCAGGTCCAACTTCTCGCAATTAATGAGAAGGTTGGAGATGGCCAGCGTATTGTTGGGAAAAAAATTGGGTTAACCTCTGTTGCCATGCAGCAGCTGTTAGGTGTGGATCAACCAGATTACGGTCACCTATTGGATTCTATGGAAATAAGTAATAACGGGATCATCAGCTTAGATGCCATGTTCCAGCCAAAGGTAGAAGGCGAGATTGCCTTTGTTCTCAGCAAGGATTTGAAAGGTCCATCTGTGACCATCGAGGATGTCCTTGATGCGACAGAGTATATAGCCCCAGCCTTAGAAATCGTCGACAGCCGGATAACCGACTGGAAGATTACCTTAGCAGACACGATTGCCGATAATGCATCAAGCGGATTGTTTGTCATTGGTGATGAGCGATTCTCGTTAACGGTTATCGACTTACCATCGATTGAAATGAAATTGTTTAAAAATGGTGTACTGATCAATACAGGATATGGTTCAGATGTACTAGGCCATCCTGCCAAATGTGTGGCCTGGCTGGCAAATAAGTTATCCGAATACAATGTTGTTTTGAAAGCGGGAGAAGTGATTTTATCAGGGGCATTATCAGCAGCAGTAGTGGCCGAAAAAGGGGATCGGTTCACTGCCGGATTTTCACATATTGGTAAGGTGGAAGTTACATTTAAGTAATGACCTAAAAGGACTTTTTCATTGATGGTGTGGAAAGGTCTTGAAGTCAAACTGGTATCATTCCATGAAAACGAACGAGGGGAAAAGGGAGAAATTTCAAGGAGGTTCTTATATGGAGCAAAAGAAAAGTGCAGTATCAAAAAAAACATGGGTGATCATCTTCCTGTTATTTTTATTAACGGTCATTAGTAATGCAGATAAGGCGATTATTGGGTTTGCCTCAGTATCAATCATTAAGGAATTAGGATTATCTCCAGAGCAATGGGGAGTTGTCGGGAGTATTTTCTTCTTACTATATTCGCTTTCAGCTGTTTTAGGCGGCAGTCTTGCGGATAAAATTGGAGCGAAAAAAGTCATTGCCGGTATGGTCGCAATTTGGTCCATCGTTCAATTCTCAACGATCTTTGTCAGCAGTTTTACTTATTTATTGGTAACTAGAATCATTTTAGGGGCTGGGGAAGGACCTTCCTACGCTTTAGCGATGACAGCCGCCTCAAAGTATCTTCCAAAGGAAAAATTGGGGATTGGTTTAACATTGGTTTCAGTTGGCGGACCGCTTGGTGTCGCCATTTCAGCACCGGTCTTAATGCATCTCATTTTGAGTTATGGATGGCGCTCGGCGTTTATCTCAACTGGAGTAGTAGGCTTTATTTGGATTATCGTGTGGTTATGGATCGCAAAGGATAAAGCGGTTACAGATACTGAGCTTGTTGCAACAAAAGGCAGTACGAAGTTATCCACTATTCAAAACGAAACAAAATTCACCTCTGCCTTGTTTTCGAAAAATTTCATCTTAGTTGCCTTATGTGGTTTTGCCACTTATTGGTCCTTTACGATTGGGCTGAACTGGCTTCCCAATTATTTAGAAAATGTCCGCCACCTCAGCGAAGGTACTTTAAAAATGGTCGTAGCATTGCCTTGGATTATGATTACCCTTTCGCAAATTACCTTTTCAACCATTTCTGACCGACTGTATCATAAGACGAAAAATATGGTAAAGGGACGGATTTTTGTCCTTGGACCAGTAATGTTAGCGGGAGCCGTCAGCTATTTTTTCGGGGCATTGGTCAGCTCTAATCTTCTTGCCATTGTATTATTATCACTTGGGTTAACATTTGGATGTATTACCTTGGTTATGGGACCAGCGATTCTAGTAGATTTGGTTGCACCTAAACATCAAGGTAAAATTCAAGGGTGGTTTATGGCGCTTACTTCATTGGGTGGGATTGTCGGACCCTATGTAACAGGTTATTTCATTGAACATTCAGTAAGTCCAGCCGCTGGATTCCAGTATGCGTTCCAGTTATGCGGGGTAATCCTTCTTGTTTTCGGTGGACTAGTTTGGCTGGCCGTCCGTCCTAAAGAGATTGAAAATTCAGATCTATCAAATGCAAATACATCAAATGTCATGTAAAAATAGTAATCAGCATAAAAAGCGAACAGTGCCTGGCACTGTTCGCTTTTTATACGTATCGATTGCGACCAGCTAACATCCCAAATACCAAAACCACTAAAGAAATAATGATGAGTGCACTAAGTGGAACTGTCCATAAATGGGTCTGATCAAATAAATATCCAATAAAAAAGGGGCCCGCTGCTGCAAGGATATATCCAGTTGATTGTGCCATTCCAGATAACTCTGCAGCCTGACTGGCATTCTTAGTGCGAAGTCCGATAAAGGTTAGTGACAATGGAAAGATTCCTCCCAAAGCCATCCCAATGAAAATAATGCTGGCAATTAAAATGGGATAGGATGAGCTCAACAGTAAACCTCCATAACCAATTATAGAGCATAGGCTTAACAGGAATGCGATCCATTTTTGTGATTGGAAACGTCCTGCAATGACAGGAATGAAGAAACTGAAAGGTAGTCCGACTATTTGGGTGATTGAAAGCAGCCACCCTGCTTTCTCCATACTCATTCCGTGACTATGCAGGATTTCTGGTAACCAAGAAATCGTTACATAAAATAAAAAAGACTGAAACCCCATAAAAATGGCGATTTGCCAAGCAAGTGGTGAACGCCAGATTTGATTAGATTTAGAACCAATCCTTTTTATATCTGTTTGACTTCCATGATTATATTTGAAAAGAAAGGCCCACACCAAGATAGCTAGCACGACCGGAATACCCCAAACAATTAAAGCTCCCTGCCAGCCCAGGTGCATTCCGTCTGCTAAAGGAACACTAACTCCTGACGCTAATGAGGCAAACAATCCCATTGAGGTAGAATAAACACTTGTCATAAGACCGAAGTGCTGTGGGAATTTGTCCTTTGCAATGGCTGGTAAAAGAACATTGCCAACGGCTATACCCACTCCAATAAAAAGAGTCCCAGTAAAAAGGAAAAACGTCATTGGGATGGATCTTAGACCTATACCGATTAATAGAGTGAACAAACCTATAAGCAAAGTCACCTCATTTGTTAATCGATTGGCGAGCTTTGGCACGATGGGTGACATGATGGAAAAAACAAGTAATGGCAAACTCATTAATAAACCTGTACTCCAATGTGCTAGTCCTACATCTTCCTGAATCATTCCAACCAGTGGCCCTAATGAAGTGATCGCGGGGCGCAAATTAAATGCTACAAGTATAATCCCTGTAACGAGCCAAAATATATAGGTCGATTTCGTTTGAGTATATGATTTTAGTAACTCCACTAATAGAACCTCCCACTCTTAAAACAAACTTTTTAAAGTATACCATAGTGAACAGAGAAGGAGTTAAATGTAACAGCGCTACTTCCATATTTTTCAGAAGAAGGACCCCAATTTTACAATCTGGCTAAAAAGGAAGAAAAGAAGGAAGGAAGGAAGGGAAGTTTCACACGACAAGATTAATTTCATTAGACCGAAAAACAAACAATCGAGTCATGGATTTTTTACATAAGGCTAATGCAATAGTGGTGGGGATTGCTCAAGAAAGAACCATTGATACAATCATCAATGGAAAAAATGAGGGTTGGAAGATGGAGGTTGATATGCAAGAGACCACTAAACAAGCCTTCATACAAATCCCATCTGCCACTTTCATAGAAATGATTCGATACAAAGCAGAACGACATGGAATTCAAGTCATTGTCCGAGAAGAAAGCTAGAGAAAAGTTTAGAGGCAAGCACCTTACAAGTTCTTACCTATTAAAACCTCATCCAGAGAAATGACTCTATGATTTAACTCTTCATTCGAATCTAAAACTCCTATTACAATTTGATTGTCTTCTGTTATTGTGGCATATCTGAAATGTTTATCCCCATTAATGGGTAAAGCAGTTACCTGTTTTGCCTCCATCTTGGCAAAGACATTTTCTGTGTACTCAAGTGGTAGAAAATCATCTAATCCTTCTGTTGGTTGACCAACCCATTTAAACAGGAAATCTTTGATTGCAAATTGTTCAATCATCGATAAATTTTTCTTGAATGTTAGCTTATCCACAGTTACTGTTTTCACTTTAATCACTCCTCAAATAGTAAGTAAAGTTTATACTTTCAAATGCCTAACATCAACTGTATTACAGTGACAGAATATTTACATTTTGATTTCGGGTTATTTCAAATAAGGAATGTATATTAATCATTTTTTTAATAATTGCCACTGGATTGCCTTGATGAAGTTCATATTTGCTATAGTTAGTTTCAAATTAAGCTAACAATATATTTTTCTTCCATTTTTAAAATATAAAAAGCCGAAAAAATACAAGTTTTTATTCACCACTTGTACATTTTCGGCTTATTTTCATTTAATAAATATACTGCCATAACCAGCATTTTTTAATTACCTATAATAAATATTATGCTGATTGCTTTTGGTTTCTTCTTGCGCGACTTTCCTTTTTATTTGATTTTGATTTTCCTCTTGATTTTGACACTCTAAATAATAGTACAAATCCCGCACTCAACATTAAAGCCCATACAAGTGCGAATTTATTACCACTTAAATAGATACCTATACTAGGTATCAACAGAAGTACGATGCTTTTCAGGTAATAATTTACTTTAGGACTAATGACGATCAAAACTGATATCATAACAAGCAACGAAGTTTTGATATTATTCCCCATAAAAGAGTGATTAGTGTAATTTACGTAAAAGTAATACCCAAACGATCCTAAAATTGCTAATAAGGAAAGATAAAATCTCATAAACGAACTTTTATAAAATAGAATCCAAACGGCAATAAAATTAATGCCTGCACATATTCCTAGTACAAATAATGTATGATAAAACGTAAAATTACCAATAGGATTTTTCATAAAATTCCAAATGAAATTGAAGTTGTAACAAACAGCTGCTACTACAAATATCTTAAAGACTAGTTTTAATGAGATCATCCTTCCTTTCTTTTTCTTATTTGAGGATCTGGATCTGGATGGCGAATCTACTCTCGCTTCGCCATCTTCATCTACCTTTTTCTTTTTCCATCCCATAATCCATTGTTTAAATCCTCTTTCTTCCGGTTCCTCTTCTGCTTTTTGTCTAGTAGCGTAATCTCTTTCTTTATATTCTTCATCATCAACTTTTTCTAATTGTTGGTTCGAATTTGAATGGAAATCCAATGTCTATTCACCTCAAAAATATTTTTTAATTATTATAAACTTATTTTAGATATAAGTCGTAATTTCTAAGCTCCTTTTTTAATTGAACGTTCCCTTAAGTGTACCACTATTAATTTAGTTTATCAGATCCACTTTTTTCTACGGCTTACAAAAGGGTACATTAATAAAAAAATGAAAATGAGTTGAGGACATATGTCCTATCCAAACTACTTGAATATATCCTTTAATATAGATAAGAAATCTAAATTAGGGGAGAAAAGTATGAAGGGGATTATCTTTGCATTTTTAGGCGGGGCCTTTATTACCCTGCAAGGGATTGCCAATACACGGATTAGTGAAGACATTGGCACGTGGCAAGCAGCAACTATTACCCAGTTTACTGGTTTTATAATGGCTCTCATTATTTTCATGATCGTTCGAGACGGTAAAGGGCAAGGCTTCAAACAAGTGAAGCCGTTATATTTGATTGGGGGCGCCTTTGCAGCGATTGTTATTTTCAGTAATGTCACCTCTATTCAGAGAATCGGTGTGACCCTAAGTATATCGGCGATCCTGATAGCACAGCTTACGCTGACATTTATCATAGACAGTAACGGATGGTTTGGTCTGGAAAAGCAGAAGATGAAGCTGCCACAGTTTATCGGTATTGGGATGATGATCATTGGTGTGGTGATACTAAGGACTTAATAAGTGTCTTTTGGAATGTAGAAGGTGAAAGGCGGAGGGTGAATAAGAGTGAAAGAACTGAATGATCAGGAGCAATTGGACGCGTATATCCAGACATATCAACTAGAATCGATCTTTCATGAACCATTAATTCCCCATTTGTCGCTGTACAGCTTTGAGCAAGGCGAGCTCATTTGTTCCCAGGGTGAAGCATCACAGTATTTGTATGTACTAGTAAAAGGGAAGGTTAAAATCTACACCAGCTCGCCAGAAGGTAATACACTCATTCTTTCTTTTAAGAAGCCGCTTGAAGTGATCGGCGATATTGAGTATGTACGGGGCATTGAAATTATTAACACAGTTGAGGCGGTATCGCCTGTTTGGATGATTGGCATTCACCATCGCTGGTTAAAGAAATATGGAAGTGACCATGCACCGCTCCTGCAATTTTTATTGGATATTATTACGAGGAAATTCCATCTGAAAAACAATTCAATGAGCTTTAATATCATGTATCCCGTTGAGGTGCGCTTGGCTAGTTATCTATTGTCTGTTTCCTTTGATGAATCCGATTCACTTAATAAAAACCAACTTAGCATCAGTATCAAGGATGCAGCTAATTTAATTGGCACGAGCTATCGTCATTTAAATCGGGTCATCACGCAATTATGTGCGGAAGGTCTGATTGAGCGTAATCGAGGTTCCATCCTTGTTAAAGACAGGAATGGATTAAGGGAACTCGCAGGGGATAACATCTACGAATAACTTTGAAAAATATCAACACAGGGGAGAGAAGAGTATGATTCTAGGATTATTATTTGCGATTATTGCCGGTGCGCTGGTAGCTTTGCAAAATATTTTTAACAGTAAGGTCAATGAACGGGCGGGATCTTGGGCAACGACTACTTTAGTATTAGGAATGGGTTTCCTTGCTTCATTGACGTTTGGGCTCCTCTTTGAAGGGGGAAAGTTATTTCACTTGCAAAATATGCAGACTTGGTACTGGTTCAGCGGTCTGATCGGAGTGGGAGTGGTTGTTTGTCTCGTTCAAGGGATCAAGCGGCTGGGACCAACCTATGCCATCGCTATCGCACTGACATCACAGCTCGTGGTTGCTCTATTAGGGGACACATTAGGATGGCTAGGTCTGAATAAAGTTCCATTTACGTTCAATCAATTGATCGGTGTGCTGGTTATCGTTGGTGGGATTATTGTCTTTAAATTTGGCGGAAGCGGTGAGGGTCATAAGGTACCAAAACTCACTTGGCCATTTGCGAAAGGGAATAAAATATCTGAACTTCAAAAGTAATTAAAGAGGGGTACAACAAAACAAACGTTTGAAACAAACCAAAGAAAGAATGAACTTGCAGATAGATCAATTCCATTTGCGAAATGCCCAAAATAAGCCGTTCCTGTACAAGACATAAATCTTGTACAGGAACGGCTTATTTTGTTTGAACATACCATCTCCAAAAAAAGCAAGAAAATATTAATTATTAAAAAAATATTTTTTTATTTTAGACTTTTTGTAGTTTTTTGTGTAATCAAGTAGGTTTGCTAATAGAGTAAAAACATAACCTGCAAAGTGTTCTGATTAAGATACAAAACATGCTTACAACAAATAAGGGGGAGTTTTTCTATGAAAAGATTTGGGTTGGCTACACAAATATTTATTGCACTTATACTCGGGATTATCGTTGGTGTCATTTTTTACGGTAACGAGACAGCGATATCCATTTTAGCTCCTATGGGGGACATTTTTATCCATCTGATTAAGATGATTGTAGTGCCAATTGTCATCGCGGCATTAATCGTATCAATAGCCGGTGTGGGCGACATCAAAAAATTAGGAAAGTTAGGCGGAAAAACTCTACTTTATTTTGAAAGCGTTACAACTTTGGCTATTGCGATTGGATTATTGGCGGCAAATCTATTTCAGCCTGGAGCAGGTGTAGATACGAGCAGTCTTAAGGCAAATGACATTTCAAAGTATGAAGAAACAATGAAAACGACTGGAACTCCGAGTGTAGCAGATACGATTGTACATCTTGTTCCGACAAACGTATTTGAATCTATCACTAAAGGTGATTTACTTCCAATTATTTTCTTTATTGTTTTCTTAGGATTGGGAATTGCAGCAATTGGAGAAAAAGGAAAGCCTGTTCTGACATTTTTTGAAGGTATATTAGAAGCGATGTTTTGGGTAACGAATCTTATTATGAAATTTGCCCCTGTTGGAGTATTTGCACTCATTGGGGTGAACGTTGCAAAATTTGGCGCTGCCTCGTTACTTCCTTTGGGAAAACTGGTGCTGGCTGTTTATGTAACAATGATATTTTTTGTGCTCGTGGTTCTTGGCGTCATTGCGAAAATCTCTGGTACCAGCATTTTTCTTCTCATGAAGGTATTAAAAGACGAGCTTATTCTGGCGTTTACAACCGCAAGCTCTGAAGCTGTTTTACCAAGACTTATGGATAAGATGGAGAAATTGGGCTGCCCAAAAGCAATCACTTCATTTGTAATCCCGACTGGCTATACCTTTAACTTGGATGGCTCATCCATCTATCAGGCTCTTGCTTCACTTTTCGTAGCACAAATGTATGGGATTCATTTATCCATCATGCAGCAAATTACGTTGCTGCTTGTGTTAATGCTTACATCAAAAGGAATGGCTGGTGTTCCTGGTGCGTCGTTTGTGGTCCTTTTAACCACACTTGGTACAATGGGAATTCCTTTAGAAGGCGTTGCTTTCATTGCAGGTATTGATCGTATTCTGGATATGATTAGGACTGCAGTTAACGTACTGGGAAATTCATTGGCGACAATCGTGATGTCAAAATGGGAAGGGCAATTTGACCAAGAAAAAGCAAATCAATATGTGGACTCCTTTAAAGAGTCTAAAGAGTCAAATGTAGCATAATTTTATTGAGCATAGGAGGGAGTACCATGTCAGCTACCAAGGAAAGTACTCAAGTACGAATAGAAAAGGACTTTTTAGGATCAAAAGAAATCCCGGCAGATGCTTATTACGGCATACAAACTCTAAGGGCAGTTGAAAATTTCCCGATTACAGGCTATCGTGTTCACGAACAGTTAATTAAAGCGTTGGCAATTGTCAAAAAAGGCGCTGCTTTAGCCAATATGGATTCAACACGGTTATATGAAGGAATCGGCAAGGTCATTGTTCAGGCTGCAGAGGAAATAATAGTTGGTAAGTGGCATGAACAATTTATCGTGGACCCCATTCAAGGTGGCGCAGGAACATCCATGAATATGAATATGAATGAAATCATTGCTAACCGTGCACTTGAATTACTTGGGAAAGAAAAAGGCGAGTACAAGCATGTGAGTCCGAATAGTCATGTGAATATGTCTCAATCTACAAATGATGCGTTTCCGACCGCGATCCATATTGCTACACTTCAGTTAATGGAAAAGCTATTGGATACGATGCATCAAATGCTGGCCGTTTTCAAACAGAAAGCGCAGCAATTTGATCATGTAATTAAAATGGGACGAACCCATCTTCAGGATGCCGTGCCAATCCGTCTTGGCCAGGAGTTTGAAGCCTACAGCCGTGTCCTAGAGCGCGATATAAAACGGATCCAGCAATCATGTCAGCACTTATATGAAATCAATATGGGGGCAACGGCAGTGGGTACAGGTTTAAATGCAGATCCCCGTTATATCGAAAATGTGGTTAAGCATATAGCCGCTATTTCCGAATTGCCGCTTTTTGGGGCTGAACATCTTGTCGATGCCACTCAAAATACGGATGCTTACACGGAGGTATCGGCCGCACTGAAAGTATGTATGATGAACATGTCCAAAATCGCCAATGATTTAAGGTTAATGGCATCAGGTCCCCGTGCAGGACTTGGGGAAATCACCTTACCAGCTCGTCAGCCTGGTTCATCTATTATGCCGGGGAAGGTGAACCCGGTCATGGCGGAGCTGATCAACCAGGTTGCCTTTCAAGTTATTGGCAATGATCATACCATTTGCCTGGCTTCCGAAGCAGGGCAGCTTGAATTAAATGTAATGGAACCTGTGCTTGTCTTTAACTTGCTTGAATCAATCAGCATCATGAACAATGCATTCCGTACGTTTACGGATTACTGCTTGGCAGGGATTGAAGCAAATACGGAACAGTTAAAAGAATATGTTCAAAAAAGTGTGGGAGTCATTACCGCTGTTAATCCCCATATTGGATATGAAGTAGCAGCGCGTATTGCAAGAGAGGCGATTTTAACAGGTAAACCAGTACGTGAATTATGCTTGCAATATGATGTATTGACAGAGGAAGAGCTTGATCTGATTTTAAACCCTTACGAAATGACAAACCCAGGCATTTCCGGAGCATCGCTTTTGGACAGAGGATAAACTGTATCTTTTAACAACGAAGTTGTCTTTTGTTTTTCAGCATTGTATACTTTTCTAAACCTCATAACGAATTCAATATAGGTGGTATTTGCCTGTGTTGGATTCGTTATTTATGTTTATATCTGTTTAAAATCTTAGGAAGTGAAACGTTTGAAAATTAATCAATTGTTTGAGAGGAATTTATATACTTTCATTTTTGTTATCGTTGCTGTTCCGTTAGCGGGAGAGCTAAAATTTTATCCTTTTCATGATACCTTCCGTGTTAGTTTGGGTACGCCCATTATATTCTTTTCACTATTATTTTTGCGGGGCATTTCACCTATTTTACTAGGTATTGGCACAGCGCTGTCTATTTTTTCCTTTCGGGTAGGATTGGACTGGCTTACACAGGATCATTTCGATTTGTTCGCTTCCGTACAAACACGCTATCCTTCCTCCCTTTATTATTTTGCGTTCGTGTTCCTGTTTTACTTATTAAAAATAAATCAGTTCCACAACCGTCCTTGGATTATAGGAGTATTAGGCATTACCATTGAAATCATAGCCAGTTTAACGGAACTGATGTTTCGGCATGTGGCTGTTGGAGACTATTTGACTTTGTCAAAACTAGCCCAGATCTTTATCATAGCCATTTTCCGAAGCTTTTTTGTGCTTTCCTTCTTTAGTATGATGAAGTTATATGAAGGAAAAATAAGAGAGAGGCAAATTCGTCAAAAGAATCAGTATTTATTAATGTTGTTATCCAATTTGTATGTGGAATCCGTTCAGCTAAAAAAAGTATTGCAAAACGCGGAAAATACTACAATTACATCGTACGATTTATATCGGGACTTAAATAATCATATGAAACAAACAGGAATTTCCTTGGAGGAATTTAGCAAAAGGGCTTTACGGATTGCTGGAGAAGTACATGATATAAAAAAAGACAATCAACGGATTTTTGCAGGACTATTCAAGTTGATTGAAGATGAAAAGTTTTCAGATTACATGGATATACATGAACTTGTCCTGATCATTATGAGAACAAATGAAAAATACGCAAGCTCATTAGGAAAGAAGATTGAATTTCGCTATAAAATTAATGGTGAACATCCGGAATATCATGCCTATCTCGTTTTATCGCTGATCAATAATTTAGTGGCAAATGCGGTAGAAGCTATTAAGGAGAAAGGAACAATAGCTATTTATTTAAAGCTGGTAAATCAGTTTGTATGGTTTCAAGTAGAGGATAATGGTCCCGGAGTTCCCGAAAAGTATAAAAGCTTGATTTTTAAACCAGGGTATACTTTAAAATTTGATCAGGCAGGCACGCCATCAACAGGAATTGGTCTTTCCTATGTACAAGAAATTACCGAAGAACTTGGGGGATGTGTTGATCTCCAAAATACTGTAGAAAATTCGGGAGCACTTTTTACCATAAAAATTCCGATATATAGCCTAGTTGAAAGAGGGTAAACTTTATGAATTTTTATATCGTTGATGATGATGAGGTGCATCGTTCCATGCTGGCACAAATAATCGAGGATGAGGATTTGGGAGATATTATCGGAGAAGCCGAAGATGGCTTCATGCTCGAAAAAAACTTAATGATCCTTAAGTATGTGGATATTCTATTTATCGATTTGTTAATGCCTGTTTGTGATGGACTTGAAACCATTCGCCGCTTAAAAGGGGAATTCTCAGGTAAAATTATTATGATTTCACAAGTGGAATCAAAAGAATTAATAGGTGAAGCCTATACCCTTGGTGTTGAGTATTATATTTCAAAACCAATTAATCGCATTGAAGTGTTAAGCGTTATTCGAAAAGTAATGGAGCGAATCCAGTTAGAAAAGTCGATTTCAGAGATTCAAAAATCATTAAATACCGTGTTTAATTTACAGCAGCCAAAACAGGAAACGGCAAATGTATTGAAGAAAACTAGTATTGTAACAGCTGGAGAGTTTCTCTTATCTGAATTAGGTATCTTAGGTGAAAGCGGCAGCAAAGATTTACTGGATATCCTCCAATATTTAGATCAATATGAACAATATCATACGTTCGAACAATTTCCTCCGCTTAAAGAGATTTTTGTGCAAATTACTTTAAAAAAGCTTGGGACGCCCGCGGCACAAATTGATATCCAGCGGGAAGTAAAAGCCTCTGAACAACGGGTACGAAGAGCGATTTACCAATCGTTAAATCATTTAGCTTCGCTCGGTTTATCAGATTTCTCCAACGCTAAGTTCGAAAATTATGCTTCTAAGTTTTTTGATTTTACGATTGTACGCAAGAAGATGACAGAATTACAAAAGAATCCTAAAGCTACTGCTTCCAGTACACGAATTAATACGAAAAAATTTATTCAAGTTCTTTATTTCGAATCGAAGAGGCTCATTCAAGAGGATTAATTAGCAGAACTCTAAAATGGCCTTTTTTTCTTTTTTATGTGCTTCTGGCTATAGATGAAGGCACCCCAAATTGGAACTTTAAATTATTAACAAATAAAGGTTACCTCTTCCTCCTGCTTACCTGTCATATGTAGAGTGATTCCCAGTTAAATTTATAATATATCAAATATTCGGTAATGAGTATAAATTACCTTTGTTAGTTTTTGTAGTATTTTGTCGTTCGATGTATATCAACTCTTATATTACGAATAGGGAATCATTTATTTAAATGGTCAAAAGAAATTGTATAAAATGTTAACGATCAAAGAGGAAAATGGGAGTCACTTCTTCCCTTGCCCATTCATAGACAAGTAGTTTTGGAGGAATTAGATATGATTAGCAAACAAATTATTCGAACGTTGATGGTAGAAACACCTTCCTTCCCCGGTAATCTCGGGAAAGTAGCAACGACAATTGGTCTTACAGGTGGGGATATAGGGGAAATAGAAACGGTAAAGGTAGGTCCAAATTACACAATACGTAATATTACTGTTCAGGTCGATCATGAGGAGCAGATAGAAGAATTGGCAGACGCTCTCTCCCGGTTAGACGGGGGAATTCGTCTTCATGCTGTTTCAGATGAAGTCCTTCATGCACATGAAGGAGGGAAAATTCATATGAAAAGTAAAGTGAATCTTCAAACATTAGCTGATTTAAGAAGAGTTTATACACCAGGTGTGGCCGATGTTTGCCGAATTATCGAGGCAGAACCGGATAAAGCAAAAATTTATACGAGTATTGGTAATTCGGTAGCGATCGTTACTGACGGAACCGCGATTCTTGGCCTGGGAGACATCGGCCCTGTTGCCGGAATGCCAGTTATGGAGGGGAAGGCTGTTCTCTTCGACCAATTAGCCGGTATTAATGGGATTCCGATTCTTCTTAATACGAAAGACCCGGATGAGATTGTACGGACAGTGAAAAATATTTCTCCGGGTTATAGTGGTATTTTACTCGAAGATATAGGTTCTCCACACTGTTTCGAGGTCGAAGAACGACTTAAGAAGGAGCTGGATATTCCGGTAATGCATGATGATCAGCATGGAACGGCTGTCGTTACCCTGGCTGCCACGATATCAGCGTGTAAAAGTGCCGGTATTGACTTGAAAAATGCACAAGTTGGCCAGATTGGCCTTGGAGCAGCAGGGTTGGCGATTTCTCGAATGCTTATGGCATACGGAGTAAAGGCTGTATTTGGATCAGATTTATCTCCGGATGCGAAGGCGAGGTTAGAGAACTATGGCGGTCATCCAGTTGATAGCATTGAACTATTATTGAGGAACTGTGATATCGTTATCGCCACTACAGGTGTTCCTGGACTGATTCAACAGCAATGGGTACGCCCAGGGCAGGTGATTTTAGCATTATCAAACCCTAAACCGGAAATCGAACCGGAATTAGCCCTGCAGGCGGGAGCTGCATATGCGGCAGATGGCCGCTCTGTTAACAATGTTCTTGGATTTCCTGGTATTTTTCGAGGAGCTTTAAACGCGCAAACTAGTGAAATCACCCATCCTATGCTAGTCGCTGCCGCTGAAGCGATCGCAGCATGTACTAAACTTGGAGATTTGGTTCCGCATCCTTTAGATTTACATGTTCATGAAATGGTGACCGAAGCGGTTGAAAGAGCGGCTGTTCAATCTAATAGGAAAGCAGACGGAGCGGAATACCTGCCAAATTAGGATAAGAGGAAGTCGATCAAAACTAGTTCAATATCATCAAAATTCACTTGCTAAGCGGAAACTATTCAGCCATTGCCCAAAGGGTTCATTGGGAAGGTGAGCTATTTTTCGTAATTCAATGAAATTGTTTAACAACAGATGAAGGACGCTTATGGCGTCCCTTTTCCATTTAAAACCACTAATTGTTTATACAAAACTCTTCAAACCCTTTAATAGACCTTATCCCCATTAAAGATTGAATTCTTAACAACCACATAATCTACATTACGGATGGCTGCTAACTTATTTCCTCCTGCGTAAGAAATAGAGGATTGAAGGTCTTGCTCCATTTCTATCAACGTTTCTTTTAAAGAGCCTTTGTACTCAACAAACATTTTTTTGCCTTCTACATTTTTCTTTTCCCCTTTTTGAAATTCCGATGCTGATCCAAAGTATTCTTTATAACACTTACCATCTTTCTCGATCGTTTCTCCTGGCGACTCTTCGTGTCCTGCAAACAATGAACCAATCATCACCATGGTTGCCCCAAATCTAATGGATTTGGCGATATCACCATGTGTGCGAATCCCTCCGTCAGCAATAATCGGCTTACTTGCTGCCTTTGCACACCAACGCAGCGCAGCTAACTGCCAGCCGCCTGTCCCAAATCCAGTCTTAATCTTGGTGATACATACCTTCCCAGGTCCAATCCCAACTTTAGTCGCATCCGCACCAGCGTGCTCTAATTCTCTGACTGCTTCTGGAGTTCCGACATTTCCAGCTATGACAAAACTGTTAGGTATGTACTTCTTAATATGCTGAATCATTTTAATTACCGCATTGGAATGACCATGTGCGATATCAATGGTTATGAATTCGGGTGAAATCTGTTCCTCGGCTAATTGTTTGATAAATTGGTACTCCTCCTCTTTAACTCCAACACTGATAGATGACAATAAACCTCGTGATTTCATATCTTTGATAAATGATAATCGCTTACCTGGCTCAAAACGATGCATGATATAAAAGTAACCATTTTCAGCTAAGTAAATGGCTATCTTTTCGTCAATAATCGTCTGCATATTTGCAGGAACCACCGGCAGCTTAAATGTATGCCCGCCAAAGGATACAGTTGTATCACACTCAGAGCGACTATTTACAACACTTTTTGCCGGGATCAATTGGATATCTTCGTAATCAAATACATTTTCCATAATTGTCCTCCTTGAAAACAAACAGTAATTAGCTTAAATGTTCACTCAATGCAAAGATAGGGTTATCGGTTTCAATTGGTCCTATACATTGAGCTAATTCAATGATAGTCCTTTTTGGAATCAAACTACACTGTTTAAATAATTTTTATACTTTTTTTAGGATTGGTTTAGAAGGGATTTATAATTCCCGGTTATGATAAATAACAGAAAGCGTTGGCTGGCCTAGTTTGGAGATATATCAGGGTTCATTCTGTTCGAAAAAAATGCGTTAAGGAGATTTGCTCATGTCGATCAAGACGAGACTACTACTATCCTATATGGCCATGACCTTCATTCCCATCGTGTTGTTCGCCTTAATTTCCACAACACTTGTTTCAGCTTTTTATAAGGATATGGCTGGAACCAGGGATGGTAGGGGAATGCCAGCCTTTTGGGAAACGGCCAATCAACGCAGAGACCTGATTGCCGGCGTGAAGTTTATGACAAAAAATGACCCAGACCGATTCAACGACAACGAGTTCTTGAAAAGCACGGACGAACAATTGAATCGTGTTCATTCAGGACTCGTGGTAATGAAAGATAATCGAACTGGCTTCACTTCCCCTTTCGTGAACAGCCTTGATCTAAATACTACTGAGATTAAGGAGATGCAAAGGGGACAGACTCATGGCCGATGGGGAAAAAGTCGTTTTTCAGTGGAAAAGTACGATATCACTCTTAGCGATGACACTACAGGTACAGTATATATATTTTCTGATTTATATCCTTTTTTCAAGGAAGCAAGAAAGTTTTTCCCGCTGCTGGTATTGTCGCTGCTACTTGTTATTGGCCTTACGAATGGTATTCTTACCTATTTAGTTTCCCGAAGTTTTATCAAACCTTTGTACACGCTAAAACATGCTGCAGAACAAATTAAAAAAGGGATCCTTGCTCATGAGGTGAAGTTGGACCGCAGAGATGAATTCGGAGAATTGGGGGCTTCCTTTGATGAAATGCGCGCCCGCTTGAACGAATCGATCCATCTTCAGCTACAGTATGAAGAGAACCGGAAAGAACTAATTTCAAACATTTCACATGATCTGAAAACGCCGATTACTGGAATTAAAGCGTGCGTTCAAGGCATTCAAGATGGAATCGCAGATACGGTTTCGAAAAGGGATAAATATATAAATATGATCGCGAAAAAAGCGGACGATATGGATCAATTGATAGAGGAATTGATGTTGTATTCTAAGCTTGATTTAAAACGACTGCCATTTGATTTGAAACCTCTGGACATTCGTGGGTATTTGCAGAATTATATAGAAGAATTACGTCTCGACCTGCGAATGGAGAATATTAAGATTACGTTCTCTTCCGTCAGCGACAGACCGGTTCTCGTTATGGGAGACCATGAAAAGATGAGCAGGGTAATGATGAATATAATCGACAACAGCTTAAAATATATGAACAACGAACAAAAGGAAATCAAGGTGGAATTGTTCGACGACGAGGCAAAAGCAACAGTACACATCCTGGATAACGGACCGGGAATTGACAGCGAGGAACTCCTCCATATTTTCAAACGTTTTTACCGGGCAGAACCTTCGAGAAATACAGAATCGGGAGGTACAGGCCTTGGTCTCGCTATTGTCAAACAGATGGTCGAAGGACAAGGTGGAACCGTTTGGGCTGAAAGTCAATTAGGGGAAGGGACCAGCATTTATTTTACACTACCAAAGATCAATCATAAGGGTGAGGACGAGTGAAACGAATTTTAATCATCGAGGACGATCAGGTTATTGTGGAAGTGGAAAAAGATTATTTAGAAGCAAGCGGCTATGAGGTAGATATCGCCATTAGCGGAGAGGTGGGTCTGAAAAAGGCCTTGGAAGAGGAATATGATTTGATCATTCTCGACCTCATGCTTCCAAATACAGATGGATTTGAAATCTGCAGGCACGTCCGACAAGCAAAAAACATCCCAATTTTAATGGTTTCCGCCAAGAGGGAAGAAATTGATAAAATACGCGGGCTTGGCCTCGGGGCAGATGATTATGTGACCAAGCCCTTCAGTGTCGGCGAGCTGGTGGCACGGGTCAAGGCACATCTGGCACGTTATGACCGGTTAATGACAGATAACTTCGCGAGACAAAAAGACGAAATAAGGATTCGAGGAATTCGTATTGATAAGTTATCTCGAAAAGTGTTCGTGAATGAAACCGAAATTCCGTTTACCTCAAAAGAGTTTGATTTATTACTATTTTTGGCCATCCATCCTAATCAGGTGTTCAGTAAAGACGAGCTGTTTGAAAAGATCTGGGGATTGGATTCCATCGGGGACAATGCCACGGTAACTGTTTTTATTGGAAAATTACGTGAAAAAATTGAAACGAACCCGTCAAAGCCACAATATATTGAGACGATTTGGGGTGTCGGGTATCGGTTTAATGTATAACAAGGGGGGAATCATATGAGGAAATTGAATCTTACCCAGAGAAGATGGCTGATTATCTTACATTTATTATTTGCTGCAATCATGTTCGGGGTGGCCATTGTTTTTTTAATTCTAAGTATAACTGCGGCTAACACAAACGATGCTGGTGTGCTCAAGGCATGTTATATAAGTATGCATATGCTAGCCCAGACATCGGTTCGTGCATCCACGATTGGCACGGTGGTAACGGGGATTTTGCTATCTGTGCTTACGCAATGGGGCTTGTTCAAATTTTACTGGATTATCGTCAAAGAAGGTTTGACGGTCCTCTCAATCTTATTAGGTCCTTTCGCAATGTATACCTTAACGCTAAAAGCAGTAACGTTGACAACTAGTGGAGGGCTAAACGCTCTTACGGATCCATCGTTCACAGTAAACAAGTGGCAGCTATGGATCGGAATTATCCTTCAGATTATTTCGCTTGGTGCGATGTTTGTAATTTCGGTATTTAAACCATGGGGACAGCGAAAACAGAAAAAAGCATCGAACCTTGCTTGAAGATGAAGGGGAGAAGAGACATGATTAAGAAATTAGGAAAGAAAAAAGGAAACAGCAGAAGAGATTCGGTTGAAGAGTCTGGAGTGTGTAAGTAGTGAAACCTAAAAAAAGTTGGTGGATTTTATTTATTATCTCATTAGGAGTCATCATTCCTTTTGTGGTTCCTTATTTAACATTAAATCCCGCCAATAGCCGAGTATCTATCACATCGTCTGGCATGCAATTTCCCTTATTAATTGCACATATTGTAACGGCATGTTTGGCACTACTATCCGGTTTTTTCCAATTCGTTGGACATTTTCGAATCAAAACACCAAAAGTCCATCGCTTTCTTGGCAGAGTGTATGTAGGCAGTGTCTTAATAAGCGGTGGGCTTGGTCTAGTATATGTTTCGTATATTGAAAATTTTTCGAAAGCCACTTCTTTTCTTGTATTGTCACTTATCTGGCTTTTTACCTGTTGGAAAGGATATCGTACGGCAGTAAGAAAACAAATTGCAGATCATCGCAAATGGATGATTCGAAGCTTTGGTGTCACGTTAGTGGCAGTAAGCGGCCGAATAGTGGTGCCAGTTTTGCTATTAACATATTACACCTTAAATAACTTCTCCCTTCCCGGAGGAAAAGAGAAAATGATTGAAGAAGTTCTGAATGTAAATATATGGGTCGGATTGATCATCAATTTCGTTGTCGTTGAGTGGTCAATCCTTCGTAAAGGCATAGAGGAGTAAAGGTGTCAGGCACCATGTGAAAAATTCACATGGTGCCTGACACCTAAAAAGAGTTTTTAGAAGTTTGATTGAAATATATAGAAGGGGGAGGATATCCTCAAATAAAAAGGAGTGGAGTTCATGGAATCGAGAGAGAATTTTCCATATATTTATTTTTTCACGGAACCAAATATCGTTTTTGTTTATAAAATTGAAGGGGAAGATTATTTAACCGCCTCCCAATTGTCACAGCAAGGGGAATGGGAAACGTTTGAGCTTCGTCATACGGATGAATTTGAGAACTTTAATCACGAAGCGAATATTCCTCTTATTGGCAGAGGTTATTTTCTCCGCCAGGACGATATCAACTTTATGGCTGGAAAAATTAATCGACTTATTCAAAGTCAGCGAAAAAGAAAATCCTTTTCATATGAGGAAAAGGGAGCGGTCCATCTTGTTTCTTCCGAATCAACCGCTGGTGCATTAAGATATGGGTTAGATCGGCCAAAGACAGTGATTGCTTTCCACGATTTTTTTTCCATTGGACCAGTATGGAAGATGGATCAAAAGATAGGCCAAGACTCTCGTCATGAATGGTTGAACGAGAATGTTAATGTTGAGCAGGATGAGTATGAATTCGAAAATAATTTTTCTAAGACGCTGTTAGAAATAGAGGATATTCCCGAGTTTGTGCCTATTTATAATTGGACGGCTAATAATGGCAACGAACAAACAGGGCTCCGATTTATTCTTCATTTATTAAAAGAGAAAGATAATGATATTTTTTTGATTAATACGACTGAACATTATCATCAAAGGATCGACCCCATGATTGAGAAGCTCTACTCCAGTATGCTTCATCCCGATCAGTTAAAATTTCTACTAGAACAAGTACAATCAGCAAATCCGTTGTCGTATCAGGACCGAATCCAGCTTCAAAGAGAATGGGAAGATCTGGCGCAATCGAAAGATGTCCTTCGTCTATGGAAGAATGGCCGAGTTACCAGTGTGACTGAAGATTACTTTGACGACCTCATCCTAAAGACAATTGACCATTTGCATAAGGAGCATCAAAATAAAGACTTTATTAGGACTGGAAAAGTGATTGCTGAAACGATGCATCAAATGGATGAACTGGTGGGTGACTTTTATATAGAATACCGAATTCGGCTATCTTATTAAGTAATCAGATGGGTATTGTCAGAATTAACAAACAACGAATCAAAATGGAACATTTGCACCTGTTAATAAAAGTATAATATTACCAGACAACTGGAGACACAAATTAAAGTGTCTCCTTTTTGTTTTTAAAGATTAATTCACTAGTCGACTATTCGGATAGAGACTTCTCGCACCATGAGAAGTCTCTTATTTTATCCAGATTAAAGGAGCTGATTCAAATGAGACGATTAAGAGATTCAATTGGTCAACAATGGTCAACATGGGTGGTTCCGATTCTTATCCTAGTTCTCTGGCAAGTGTTAGGACAAATCGGTTTAATTGGTCAGGATATTTTGCCCACACCACTCGAGGTATTACAGGCATTCATTCAATTAAGTAAGGAGGGGGTTTATGGGAAAACATGGGGGTCAGTGCTAAAAGGGCATTTATTGGCTTTCTAATTGGCGGCAGCATTGGTTTTATCTTTGGCATTGCGAATGGGTTATCAAGAACTTCAGAAAAACTATTAGATAGTTCGATTCAAATGGTGAGAACCATTCCTCATCTAGCCCTCATTCCTATTGTTATTTTGTGGTTTGGGATTGGCGAGTCATCCAAATTGTTCCTTGTCGCACTTGGTGTCGCATTTCCAATCTTCCTTAACACCTTTCACGGAATCAGGTCGGTTGATAAGGGACTAATTATAATGGGAAAAGTTTACGGCCTCCAATCCCTCCATTTAATTATGATGGTGATTCTTCCAGGTGCGTTGCCATCAATCTTGGTAGGTCTCCGCTATGCACTAGGGATTATGTGGTTGTCACTCATTGTGGCTGAAACGATATCAGCTGACTCAGGGATTGGCTATATGGCTATGAATGCAAGAGAGTTTATGCATATGGATATCGTTGTTGTCAGCATTTTACTCTATGCATTACTTGGAAAGCTTTCTGATTCGGCTGCTAAGTTTTTGGAGAAGCAGTGGCTGCAATGGCACCCCAATTATAACCACGTGAAAAATCGGAAACGTTATATTTTTATCGCTTACTTCTAAAAGATTGTTGCTTTTAAAATTCGCTCATTGAAACCCAAAATTCGCTCATTGAAGTCAATAATTCGCTCATTAAAACCCAAGATTCGCTCATAAAACTCAAAAAATCGCTCATTGAAGGGAAAAGTCGATAAACAAATCATAAATATTAAAAAAACAGAGTGTAATTTTACACAAAATATGATTCTCCTTGAGTTAGAACAACATTTTTTTCGAGAACAAAGATTTTTATAGAAAGCGAGAGTGAAAAAGTATGGCAAGGAACCAAAAGGGATTGAAGCTGGAACTTACGAAAGTGGAAAAATCATTTGGTAAAAACAAGGTGTTGAAGGGGGTGAATCTTTCTATCAAACCAGGCGAGTTTGGCCATCGTAGGAAGAAGCGGCTGCGGGAAAAGCACATTGCTAAGACTGATCGCTGGACTAGAATCTGTCAGTAATGGGGTTGTTCAAGCAGATGAAGAAATAGTGAAACGAAATCATATTGATTCAAGAATCATGTTTCAGGATGCACGCTTACTGCCTTGGAAGAAGGTTTTGACTATTGTTCAGATTGGGACGAAAACCCGGTCCAAGGATGAAGCTAAAGCAGCTCTGTCTTTAATAGGACTTGAAAATCGTGCCGACGAATGGCCAATTGTTCTCTCTGGAGGACAACGGCAGCGAATCGCGTTAGCCCGTGCATTAGCAGGCGAACCACGCTTACTGCTGCTTGATGAACCACTCGGAGCCCTAGACGGCGCCATCGGGGACTGGAGTTTGGTATGTGAATCCAATCCCGGAGGAGCAAGAACGAGCGATGAAAAGCAGAGAAGCGCTCGGCGGGTATTTGCAGGATCGTAAATGGATGAAAAACGTATTGAATCGAACGCATAGCAATGTCAATGAGCTAGATACGTGGGGATATCCTTTTCCACTAGATGATGGCGGCAATAAACATCTTAAAAGTTTGCAGGGACCAGAATATATGCGGTTAATGCGGAAGCGGGTAAAAATGGCAGGGGTTAAAATTTGGGATCATAGCCCGGCACTGGAACTTCTAGCAGATGAACACGGTGTTGGCGAAGCAGCAGGGATTTTTACTGAAACGGGGGAACGCTGGAAAGTAAAGGCCGGAGCCGTTGTCATTGCTTCTGGGGGTTGTGCCTTTCTCAGCAGAGCATTGGGTACCAATGTTTTAACGGGTGACGGCTATTTACTCGCGGCAGAAGCTGGTGCCAACCTGTCTGGCATGGAATTTTCAAATACCTATGCCATTGCTCCAGCATTTTCCTCGGTAACGAAAACAGCATTTTATACATGGGCTTCCTTTTATTATCAAGATGGTTCGATTATCGAAGGTGCAGGTTCACAACGAGGTCGGTCGGTGATCGCAAAAACGCTGCAAACACAGCCAGTGTATGCAAGGCTGGATAAAGCGGATGAAGAAATGCAGATATGGATGCGTCAAGCACAATCGAATTTCTTCCTTCCCTTTGACCGGTTGAGTATTAATCCGTTTACGGACCGGTTTCCAGTGACCTTGAGATTAGAAGGAACAGTTCGAGGAACGGGTGGCATTCATCTTATCAATGAAAATTGTGAAACAAAAGTTCCCGGGGTTATATGCAGCTGGGGATGCTGCTACACGAGAATTTATTTGCGGAGGTAGTCATAATACAGCCTGGGCGATATCATCAGAGCAGGGTTGATAGTGAGTCTCTTTGCTCTTCCTGTTGCTAAATCTGGTCCGATTTTGCCGTTATTGTTCTCTGGTATAAATCGTAAGAAGGTGTTGTTACTTGCACTTGGTGTTTTCGTTTGCTTCGATGCAATGCCTAAAACTCACAAGTAAATTAATACATTCACTTTGTTTTTACTGTAAGTATATTTGCAGGAAGCATTATTGATAGTGATGTTGCTAATTCAAATGCTAGTTTCTACTAATAATATACATTGTAGGTCAGTTTTAAGGTAAAAAGGAAGGGGATTCGGTGAGCTATTGGGTCAGGGGTCCCAGCCAATTACGGATGCTACAGATCGTACCGGTTGATGCCTGAAGGGCAGCAAGCTCAAAATATGCTATAATGAAGTAGTAACAAATGTATGTGTACTGCTTATTTCAAGAGAAATATTTTCACCAAATAAAAATGTTTCAAATGTAAAAGATATCTTCATTTCCGGAGACTTATTGAGACATACATAAACTAGTAGTAGTCGAAGATGAAATTTAATTATTGAGAAAGGCTTGTCTTGTAAGATTACTAAGGTTTAAGAGTTAGATTCCCCTTTTCCATTTCCCGTTTGCACAATTTTAGACTTGAATATATCTAGAGACTAACATTACAATACTTAAAAGTTTAAAAATAGTAACAATGATTAATAATTATTCTTTAGATTTATTGATTAATAAGTCTCCTCATATACTCTCTAGAGTGAAGGAGTTTGACAAAGCGGAAGGTTTAATTGGATCCCTAGTGTTTGGAGATTTACAACGGAAGTTAATTTTGGAGACAATTTTTTTAATAGAGGTGTCTACACAATGAACGATATACTCATCATTGCCCCCTATGAAACCTTGGTACAGCAGGCCGAAAGAATGATTGAAAGTAGTAATATACCTTATACCATTATTCCAGGCAATCTCAAGGAGAATCTTGACGAAATCAGAACTTGTATCAATCATGGTGCAAAGATCCTTATTTCTCGTGGGGGAACAGCCCAAGCTTTACGTAATGCATTCGATTTACCAGTGATTGAAATACCCGTAACGTCTGTCGACATTTTAATGGCATTAAGTAAAGCAAGTGAGAAAGGTTTCAAAAAAATCGCCTTTATCACAACTTTAAATATTTTATTTCAAGCTCAGCATTTTAAGAACATTATGGACATAGATTTGCAATTCATGCCCTGTGAAGATGTTAACGAAATACCAGCGAAAGTGAAACATCTTATCGAAGACGAAGGCATAGAAGCAGTGGTGGGCGATGTAGTAGCCACACAACAGGCGGTGGACCACGGAATCTATGGATGTATTTTAGAATCGGGTGCTATGTCCCTTCAAATTGCCCTAAATGAAGCGTTAACGATTTTAAAATCTATAGAAAAAGAGAAAGCCCGTTTAAAACAACTTGAAGCGATTCTTAATTTTACCACAGAGGCAGTTCTTACAATTGATAATAACGAGAAAGTTATCGTATATAATGAATCAGCTGAGAGAATATTTGGCGTACCAATAAACCAGGTGTTGGGGAAAAAGTTAACTGAGTGTTTACCCGAAAGTCAATTGAATAGAGTCTTATCCATACATGACGAAGAAAAAAATATCCTTCTTAAGATTGGTGGGAAAAAGATTGTTTGTAACCGGGTTCCTATTATCATTCATGGTAGGTTTCATGGTGCTGTAGCTATTTTCCAAGAAATCGGTGAAATTCAAAATTTAGAAATGAACATCAGGACCAGGCTTAATGAAAAAGGATTAGTGGCTAAGCAAACCTTCAACCATATTCAAGGTAGTAGTCCAGAAATGCTCCAATGTATATATCGAGCGAGGCAGTATGCTAAATCTAACGGTACCGTTTTGATTTATGGTGAGACGGGGACAGGAAAGGAGATCTTTGCTCAGAGTATACATAATGAGAGCAAGCGGGCTAAGGGACCATTTGTTTCCGTTAACTGTGCTGCATTGAGTGAAAATCTTCTTGAAAGTGAACTTTTTGGCTATGTTGAGGGTACTTTTACAGGAGCTCTTAAAGGTGGTAAGATGGGACTTTTTGAACTAGCCCATGGTGGGACGTTATTTCTTGATGAATTAGGGGAAATCTCCCTAAATTTTCAAGCAAAACTCCTAAGGGTATTGCAAGAAAAGGAAGTCCGTCGTGTCGGTGGCGATCGGGTGACACCAATAGATGTTCGAATAATCTGCGCTACGAACCGGGATCTGCGTGAAGAGGTTCGTTTGGGACGGTTCCGCGAAGATCTTTATTACCGGTTGAGTGTATTGGAGTTACAATTAATTTCACTTAGGCAACGAAAAGACGACATAGTCCCCATGGCTATATCCTTTTTCAAGAATGAATGTATAAAAGAGCAAAAAGTTTTGTTTTATACACAGGATCAACTCTTTGATTGTCTAAAGAGTTACGAATGGTTCGGTAATGCACGGGAATTGCAAAACTTCATCGAGAAGTTAGTGATTAGTGTAGAGGAGGGTGAAGAGTTAACACAGTTCAAGATCTATGAGTTGTTGGCCGAGAAGAAAGGGAGACTTGACGCTAGAAGTGGTCAAAATCAAGACCAGTTACATGTTACCTTTTCAAATCAATTCGAGGAAATGGAAAATCAGCTCTGGAAGCAACTTCTTGAACGTTACCATGGTAACAAGGATAGACTTTGTAAGGATTTTGGTATAAGTAAAACTACCCTTTGGCGTAAGCTGAATTTTCATAAATGAACCTGTATTATTTCATATTTGTAAAAACAATTTCCAAATATGAAAAATAAAGATTAAATAATCTGTTATAACTAGCTTCTTGTTCTTTAATGAATAGGAGCTATTTTTTTTGAGCATGGCAACACTAGAATTCAATTGTTTAGGTGTTTTTAAAAAAAAATTTTTGTGATCTGCGTTTTTTTGGCACGAAATTTGCATTTTTAATTAGTGAGCGCGGCAATGAAATATCTATTTAAAATTGAGTATCTAGTAAGCAAGGTAAATTTAAGAGGAGGGCTAAAATGTTTAAAGGAGTTTTTTCACCCGTTATTACTATCCTGGACCAAACAGGGAAGATTGATTTTCATGGTATGCATGAACATATTGACTATTTGATTAATAATGGTATCGATGGTCTGTTATTTCTTGGCAGCATGGGGGAGTTTTTCGCATTTACAGAGGAAGAGAAAAAGAAGCTTATTACATTTGCAATTGAAACGGTGAATCACAGGGTACCGGTTTTAATAGGGACAGGAGGAACTTCCGTCGAAGAAGTAGTTAAATTAACTCAGTTTACTGAGGTTCAAGGCGCGGATGCCGCGGTCGTTATCTCACCATACTATTTCAAGCTCGATGATGAAAACCTATATAATTATTATGCAGCCGTTGCACAGTCTACGAAGCTTCCGATTGTGATTTACAATTTCCCTGAGAGGACGAATGTTAATATAAGTCCAGAGTTAGTTCTAATGCTGGTCCAGGATTTTCCAAATATTGTGGCCATTAAGGATACAGTGGATAACATTTCACACACTCGTCAGTTGATTCAGGGTGTAAAATCTGCGGTTAAAGACTTCAGTGTTTTCTCTGGCTTTGACGAATATTTAGTTCCGAACTTAATGGCTGGTGGCGACGGGGTTCTGTGCGGACTCACAAATGTAGTACCGGAGCTTTTCTGTAAACTTTTTAAAGCCTACCAGGGTGGGGATTTCTCCACGGTCGTTACGAGTCAGCAAAAAATTAGCGAACTTATGAGTATTTATGATGCTTCACAACCTTTTGTTGCAGCAATGAAGACGGCGGTTATGCTTACAGGAAGAACGATGATACCGATGGTCAAAGCCCCAGGGACTATGTTGGATGAGCAAGGAAAGGAAAAAGTAAGGAGTATTTTGGTTAAAGCCAATGTTGTATAATTGGGTGTATAGTGCATACTTTACGGTTCAGCAAATTCTCGGCGTCATGAAAGAATAGTAAAGAAAGCAAAATACATATCCAAAAGGGATGATTTTATTAACAAGGGCGGTGAAGTACCCGCCCTTGTTTTTTTTGTACCTTGGAGATACTAAGTTTTTTTGTGTGATTTCATATTTGAAATATGAATTTCAAATATGAAAGATAAAAAGTAAATAAGTAACTAATATAAATGGTTTATTGTTCTTCAATGAATAGGAGCTATTTTTTTGAAGCCTGACAAATTCAAGGTTGATAGGCTATTTGGTGTTTTTTTTAAAAAAATTATAACATCTTTCTTTTTTGGCACGAAATTTGCATTTTAATTTAGTAAGCGCGCCAGAAAAAATAAATGGGAGAGAAACAACAATTTAACAGGAATTATTCTAAATATAAAAGGAGGACTATATGCGTATTATTTGTTATTTAAATGAAAAGTCAGTACCGGTTCTAGCTGCTTTAACTAATGAAGGACTCATCTATTCACTGCCGCAAAAAGACTTCTTGGAGTTAGCACAGCAAGCCAAAGATCAAAGTATTTCTCTTCTTCACTTTGTTGAAAGCGCTATCTCTGAATTAGATCCAATTCCAAAACCTCTAGAGCAGCTATCATTGCTCGTTCCGATTGAAGCCCCTGAAGTGTGGGCGGCCGGTGTCACATATGAAAAAAGCAGAGATGCTAGAAACTACGAGACTACGGATCAAATAATTGGTTCAGCAACTTTCTATGACAAGGTCTATGATGCCAAACGCCCCGAAATTTTTCTTAAATCCACTGCTGCAAGAACAGTGGGTCCAAATGATAAGGTATTTCTTCGAAACGATTCTAAATGGCAAATCCCTGAGCCGGAGTTAGGGCTTGTCATCGATAGCAGAGGAGAAATTTTAGGATATACGATTGGAAATGACATGAGCTGCCGTGATATTGAGGGGGAAAATCCACTTTATTTGCCTCAAGCAAAAATCTGGAGAAATTCTTGCTCTATTGGCCCTGCCATTCTGCTAAGTGAAGCGGTTAAAAATCCTTATCAGTTTGAAATTACATGCAGAATCTATAGAAATGGAGAAATTGTGGTAGAAGGAAGAGCTAATACCCGCCAATTAAAGCGGAAATTTGATGAGCTTGTTTCTTATCTTTTGAAAGACAATCAGATTTTTAATGGCACTGTTTTACTGACAGGTACATGTATTGTTCCCCCAAATGAATTTACCTTAGCGGATGGAGACCAAATAGAAATTGAAATCTCTGATATCGGGGTTTTACAAAATACTGCTCGTCTCGCAAAAGCAGTGGTACCCAATTTGTAAGCAGTTCGCTAACCATTTTTAAAAGGAAAATCAATATAGTAGAGGTGATTTTAGATGAGTACATCTTTTAAAGCGGTGATGATGAAGCCAAATGATAAAGTGGCTGTGGCTTTAGAGAGTGTTCCAGAAGGTAGTTACGTCAAGGTCACATGCCAGGGGAAGAGCTTTGATATTGAAATAAAAGAAAAAATTGAGTTCGGGCATAAATTCGCTGTCAAGCCGATCTCAAAAGGGGAGGATATTCTTAAATATGGCGCGGTAATCGGTTCGGCCACAACAGATATTAGTACGGGAGAACACGTTCATATTCATAATCTGGAAGGAAAAAGAGGGCGGGGGGATAAAGTTGATTAATGGAAAAAAGTTTTGGGGATATAGGCGTCCAAACGGTCAAGTTGGAGTGAGAAATCACGTATTAATTTTGCCTACGATTACTTGTGCTACTCAGGCAGCTAAACAAATTACGGAATTGGTGCAAGGCACGGTCTCTTTCATTCATCAGCATGGATGTGCACAAGTAGGTGTCGATTATGATCAAACATTTCGTACTTATGTAGGAATGGGCGCCAATCCGAATGTTTATGGAGTGGTTGTTCTAGGGCTTGGCTGCGAAACTCATCAAGCACGCAGTGTTGCGGGAGAGCTAGCTAAGACAGGAAAGCCTGTTGAAGTGGTTTCCATTCAGGACCACAGTGGAACACTTGGTGCTATTGCTGAAGGATCAAGAATAGCCGCGAAAATGGTACAGGCGGCTTCCTCTCAAATGAAGGAACTCTGTGATTTCAGTGAGCTAATTATCGGAACAGAATGCGGCGGTTCGGATGCATGTTCTGGTTTATCAGCCAATCCAGCCGTAGGTGTTGTTAGCGACATGCTTGTCGATCATGGAGGTACTGCGATTTTAGCTGAAACCACAGAGCTAATTGGTGCGGAACATCTTTTGGCAGAGCGTGCAGTAGATAACCGGACAGCCAAGCGTGTATATGAAGTAATCGGAGCTATGGAAAACCGGGCCATCAAGATGGGAGTAGATATCCGTACAGGGAATCCAAGCCCTGGAAATATCAAGGGAGGGTTGAGTTCTCTCGAAGAAAAATCATTAGGTGCTTCTAATAAGTCCGGTAGCAGACCTTTACAAGAAGTGATCGATTATGCTCAGGTCCCATCCAAAAAAGGTCTGGTTTGGATGGATACACCGGGGCATGATATTGAGCAGCTAACGGGGATGGTGGCCGGTGGAGCCCAAATCGTTTTGTTTACTACAGGAAGAGGCACACCTACCGGATCACCTATTGCACCTGTTATCAAGATTGCCACTAACACAGGAATTTTTGAAAGAATGGGAGATAATATCGATTTGAACGCCGGAACCATTATCGAAGGCAAAGAATCGATTGAGTCGGTCGGGCAACATATTTTTGATGAAATCGAGCTTGTTGCGTCTGGCAAGCTGACGAAAGCGGAAATTCTGAAACAGCATGATTTCGGTATTTGGCGTATTGGCCCTACATTTTAAGAATATAGAAAGGAGTTTTAATGATGACGACTGCAGCGCAGGTAAAAAACCATCTTAACTATATTAACGGAGAATGGGTATCATCCATCAGAAAAAAAGTGGAGGCAGCCATTAATCCTGCCAATAAAAATGAAATTGTGGGCTACATTCAGAGCTCGACAGGGGAAGATGTTGACAGGGCAGTGGCAGCAGCTAAAAAAGCGCAAAAAGAATGGCGCCGTCTTTCAGGAGCAGAACGGGGTGATTATCTCTATAAAATAGCCAATAAACTAGAAAGGCGTCTTGAAGAGGTTGCCGAAACGATGACAAGAGAGATGGGTAAAACGTTCTCTGAAGCCAAAGGTGAGACAATTCGCGGGATCGCCATTCTCCGTTACTATGCTGGTGAAGGTATGCGCAAAGCTGGTGATGTGATACCATCCACTGACAGCAAAGCATTAATGTTTACGACGCGCGTTCCGCTTGGAGTCGTCGGTGTTATTTCCCCTTGGAACTTTCCCGTTGCCATCCCGATCTGGAAGATGGCACCTGCCTTGATTTATGGGAATACCGTGGTGATTAAACCGGCACAGGAAGCAACTGTTACAGCTGCAAAGATTATGGAGTGTATGGATGAGGCCGGCATCCCGGCTGGTGTAGTCAATATGGTTACTGGGGCTGGATCCGAAGTCGGTACAGCAATCGTCAACCATTCGGACGTAAACGGCATTACGTTTACAGGCTCCAATGGCACTGGGAAACAAATTGGCCAGGCAGCTCTGGCTCGTGGAGCAAAATATCAGTTGGAAATGGGCGGAAAAAATCCTGTCATTATAGCGGCAGATGCTGATTTAGATCTTGCGGTAGAAGGAACAATCAGCGGCGGCCTCCGTTCGACAGGTCAAAAATGCACCGCTACAAGCCGGGTATTCGTTCAGTCAGAAGTATATGATGCATTTAAAGAGAAACTGCTTGAACAGGTGAAAGGGATTACAATTGGAAACGGCATGGAAGGCTCGACATGGATGGGACCATGTGCCAGTGAGAATCAGTTGAATACCGTACTTTCGTATATTGAAAAAGGGAAAGCTGAAGGGGCAAGATTGATTCACGGCGGCGAACGGTACACGGAAAACGGAAGCGAAAACGGCTTTTTTGTTCAACCGACCATATTTGAAGATGTTACGAATAGGATGGTCATTGCCCAGGAGGAAATCTTCGGTCCTGTGCTGGCTCTTATCAAAGTGGATACAATCGAAGAAGCTTTGGCGCAGGCTAATGATGTCGAGTTTGGGCTTAGTGCCTCGATTTATACAAGAGACATCGGTACCATGATGTCTTTCATCAACGACGTAGATGCCGGACTTGTACGTATTAATGCTGAAACCGCCGGTGTTGAATTACAGGCACCATTCGGTGGCATGAAACAGTCCAGCTCACATTCCCGCGAGCAGGGGCAGGCAGCGATTGAATTCTTTACTGCGATCAAAACCGTATTTGTAAAAGCATAGACAGATAGATTCATAAGATTGTTCCCTAAAATCTTTTTAAGATTTTAGGGGCGGTATTAGTCAAAAACGAACGTTATTAATGATCCTGTTTTAAGGATTGGAAATAAAGCAGAAGAATGTAAGACTCCTCTTTAGCTATGCACAATGATTATCGTAGCCTTTGATTAACTAACAAATGAATTATCTAAATTGTTATAATATTCTTATCGTTAATTGGAAACGATTTCAATAATAGGAGGTTATTAAATGAGCGAAATAAACCAAAAGAGAACTAATGTTCGATGGAAGATTTCTATATTCATGTGGGCGGCGATAGCCATTAATTATTTGGACCGCACTGTCCTCTCTGCTACCACTCCGACTATAATGAAGGAATTTGGACTAAATGCGGCACAAATGGGGATTGTCATGTCAGCTTTCTTTTGGACTTATGCGTTATTTCAGATTCCTGCTGGATGGTTGGCAGATAAAGTTGGACAGCGCTTTTCTCTTGCTTTAAGCGTTGCCTGGTGGTCCATTGCCACCGCATTGACGGCTTTTAGCCAAGGAATGAAATCCCTCCTAATCTTTCGTACCCTATTGGGAATGGGTGAGGCAGGAGCCTACCCAAGCAGTGCTGGTGTGACGGCAAAATGGTTCCCTGATAGAGAACGGACAAGAGTTTCTGCTATTTTTGACAGCGGTTCTAAAGTGGGTACGGCTATAGCTATGCCGTTTGTTGTTTGGTTAATGACTGCCTTTGGCTGGAAAGTTCCGTTTATCGTATCTGGTCTATTAGGATTGGTTTGGGTAACGATTTGGTGGGCATATTATCGTGATCCGGAAAAGCATATGTATGTAAACAAAGAAGAACTAACCTATATTCGTGATGGGCAGGTCAAAAAGGAAGGTCTTGAAAATGCACAGCCAATGAAATGGTATCAACTTCTTAAATATCGTAATATTTTAGCAATGTGTGTTGGGTTTTTCATGTTAAACTATGCCATTTATTTCTTTATCACTTGGTTCCCGACCTATCTTGTACAAGAACGCGGCTTCCAATTGATAAAAATGGGCTGGGTATCGATGATTCCTCCTCTATTTGGTTTAGTAGCTGAACTCTTTGCGGGGTGGTTTTCCGACCGTCTGTACGCAAAGGGATATTCGTTAACCTTTGTTCGTAAATTGAACCTAGGTGGAGGTATGCTATTGGCAACTGCGATTGCTTTTGCAGGACTGGTTAATTCACCTGCTCTTTCAATTGCCCTACTTTCCATTTCCTATGGCGGTTTAACGACTGCTGCTTGTGCTATTTGGTCCCTTCCTGGAGACGTAGCCCCTCTTAATATGACTTCAGTCGTTGGAGGACTTCAAAACTGTGTTTCAAATATGGGTGGTATTTTGGGTCCGATTGTAACCGGTTTTATCATTTCTACTACTCACTCATTCACCCCGGCACTCATAGTGTCAGGAGCCGCTACCTTAATCGGTGCTTTAACTTATATTTTTTGGCTTGGAAAAGTTGAACCGATCGTTCCAAAAACAAACAGTATTCTTGGAAAAATAGATGACCACTCTATGAGCCTATGAGAATCTTGCAAGATCATTAAATACCACTAATAGAATAATATTAAAATAGCTATCGGGTAAAATAGATAAGGAAGATAGGATCCTTCTCCTATCTTCCTTTTTTTTCCTTAGGTTTAGTATAAATGGAAGAAATGGTTGGTGACTTTTATCTAGAATATCGAATCCGGCATTTAATTTATAGCGGATTCCTTGAATTAAAACGGATACCAAGATCGATACGGTTTTACAGTGTAAAATTACGAGAAAAATTGACCTGAAATAAAATTGTAAATTTTCCAATTATTGATTGACAGGGTAAATCCAAGGATGTTAATATTTTATAAGTAATCAGATAAGTATTATCGGAATTAAGAATAGGGAATCAAGCAAGGTCACCTTTTTAAGAAATGATCTCAATCTTACGAATATAATTTTGTTTATAAAAATTCATACACTAGTCGACTATTCGGATAGAGACTTCTCGCACCCATGAGAAGTCTCTTTTTTTATCTATTTTAAAGGAGCTGATTCTAATGAGACGATTAATAAAGGAGAGGATTTCATGGAAAATATACTTCGGAATGCTGTGGAACAAAGAAGAAAAACATTAATTAACATTCTGCTTACCTTTAAAATCTTTGATAGTGAGGAACAGCTTTTGAAGTTATCTTTAACAGAGTTAGAAAATGAATACAAAAGATTAAAGTCGAATTGTCATCCTCATAGTGATACGGGCTCGATTCATTGGAAAAATAAAATATGAACTTATGGCGGACAGTGACATTCACTGTTCGCCTATTTACTTACTTTTATTAAAATTTGTAAATCTTGTTTGTTTGTGAAACTAAGCCAGTTATTTGCTAAGCATTCCACCAGCCTAGGAAATGGCTATCATTTTTTCAATAATCTCTGCATATTTACAGGCACCAAAGGAAACTTTATAGCTTCTAAGGATACGGTTATATCACACGCAGATACTGAATCCAAACATACGAAATGTGCTAACGATAGGTAGTTACGAGGCATTGAAATGAAAGTGTATGATTTGTTAGAATAATTTAGAACTTTATAAACCTATTTTTAAAAGGAGATACACCGATGATAAACGAAGATTATGAATTAAATTTAGTAAATAAAGCGATTGAGAATGCTCCTGCTTGGTTAAATGATGACCTTGAAGGGATAGCAAAAAAGGAGAAAATCAAACTCAGAATAAGCTTTGTGATTTCCGAACTTTATTCGAGATATACATTCAGCTATCGGCATATTACAGCATCTATGAATCATAGTTCAGAATGGTCCACTACTGCCCGAGAAAGATTGAACTTCATTGATAACAATATTGACTTGATTCAGTATATGATCAAGCGAATGGAAGAATAAATTAGGAAATTGATATAAAATGTATTTTTGACAGAGCACCGTCTATCATCGGATCACAATAAACGGTCTCATCATCTCATAATCCTCGTGCTCCAAGATATGACAGTGCCATACATACAACCCTGTAAAAGGACCAAACTTCATGATAATTCGAGTAACTTGGTTAGGATTAGCTCGAACGGTATCCTTCCAGCCTCGTTCTTGTGGTTCGGGAGGGATCGCCGGACCCGTATAATCGATGATTTTCTCCTTTTTATACTTTTCTACATCAAAATCTCTACGGTCTAAGATTTGAAAATCAACTAAGTGGAGATGAATTGGGTGGGAATCCTTCGTTAAGCCAATAATATACCATATTTCAGTGGAGCCCAATTTTGGATTTTCAGTGATCGGGGCATCCCACTGTTTATTATCCAACAGCATCCATTCCCGACCGTACGGATCCATATTGTCATTTAAAGTTAAGTATCGTGAATTCGAAGCTGACTGTTCATTCATTTTGAGAATATGCATCATATACGCCGGAATAACACTCGTATCGATACTGGCCAAGGGAAGAGTCACTCGAAACTGCATCACTGTGCCTGTATTATTATCCGGTGGATTTCCGGTTGGAAAAGGAGCAGGAGCATCGTTTTGCATGATAATATTTTTACCCTCTAGATTGGTAAAATCAATGATCACATCTGCTCGTTCTGCAGGTGCTAACATGATTTCTTTTACACCGATCGGGTGCTGCATCAGTCCTCCATCGGTCCCAATTTGATAGATAAGTTGTCCCGAATCAAGTTTAATCCGAAAGAAACGAGAGTTGGCTGCGTTTAGAAGCCTCAATCGGTATTTACGCGGTTCCACTTTTAAATAGGGATATACTTTGCCATTCACCAAGACAGTATCCCCAAAAAATTCTGGAACGATCGATGTTTCTAATTCGGGGACGGGTTTTTCTGGCTGTTTCGGGTAATAAAGTGAACCATCTTTATGAAAAGTCTTGTCTTGTATAATAAGCGGAATCTCATATTTCCCACTTGGTAAATTCAATAACCGTTCGCGTTGATCTCTGATCAGAAAAAATCCGGCCAATCCAGCATATACATTAAGCCTCGTGATACCAAGGGTATGGTCATGATACCAGAGGGTGCAAGCTTGTTCGCAATTATCATATCGATAGACTTGTTTACTAAAATAGGGACCGACTTGTTTGAATCCGTTTGTAAACCAAGCCTCCGGGTAGCCGTCACTTTCCCATTCCACACAAGCACCGTGAACGTGTACCACCGTTCGTACTTCCGGTACATCCAAATGGGCACCGTGCACCGTATGGTCTACGGGTAAGAGATGCTTGTCTGGAAGATTGTTGATCCATCTGATATACACTTTTTCTCCGCTTTCAACGTCAATCGTAGGTCCTGGATAGCTGCCTTCATACCCCCAAACGGTTGTATCATTTAATTCACGATGGAGTGATTGTTTAAATTCCGTCATATTCACTTCGTAATAAGTATTAATCTGATCCTTCCATCGAGGTTTTAAAATCGGGGGGATAGGGAGTTCGTCTACAAATTTAGAGAGAATCATAGTTCCGCTCCTTTATAACCAGCTAAAAATTATTACCTTCTATTTAAAAGGTTATAAATAGTACAAGTCCTTTATGACAATTTCAAGGGGTTAGTCTCTCGACAATAATCCGCTATACCCTTGGATAAAATAATAATATTATAACATTGAAAAGGAGCATCCAAATCCACCTTCAATGTTGTTTTGATATATACGATTATTTCAGCTGTTGCTGTAATAACCCACGACAAGATTATCGATTATTCATTCCTATCTCCACAAGGCAGGGAATATAGCCTTGTGGAGATTGTTAAGATTAATACAGGAGTGTACGGTAAGGGGCGTCCTTCTCTGTTTAAACACTCAAAGGGTGATTTCTTTTACATAATTGAACTAAATGATGGTACAAAGATTGATTTGACTCAAGTGGGTGGAGTAAAAAATGATGAAGATGAGCGTTTTGTCATTGAAAAACTTGATATTCAATTTGTAAACATGGGTATCCCGAAAGAATCAAGTATGAAAAACTTCGAATACAGTAAGAAAGGCTTAGCTAAGGTCTATACTGATAAAATACGGAACATATTGGAAAATATGAAATAAAATAAAGATCAAGGATTCGCTCATTGAAACACCATATTCGCCCATAAAGGTTCAAAATTCGCCCATAAAAACCCGGAATTCGCCCATAAATCTCAAAAATTCGCCCATAGAAAGAATAGTAGGCAATAATTATGGCGAACAGTGCTTAGCACTGTTCGCCAGTTTTATTTTGAATTTGTTAGGCGGGGAATCCCACCCCGACAATTTTAAGTCAAAGATTCACTTTCTAAAGAGACTGATTCCACTTTAGTTGTGGGCATTTTAACATTACCCGCCACAATGCCGCCTAAAATAAGGACCACTCCGCTCCATTGTGATAAGCTTACGTTTTCGGCTAAGACGAGCGATGACAAGATAACCGCAACCGGAAGTTCTGAGGCTGTTAATATCGTTCCAAGTCCTGGGCCGATATGCTTCATTCCAATAGAAAATAAGAGCGGTGGCAAGGCTACGCCAAATAGTCCAAGGAACAATCCATACGGTGCTACTCCCATTAAAACTGGTAAGTGGAATAAATCCGTTGGCGTGAAGAATAAAAAAACAGTGATCAATCCGCCAGTGGAAAGTAGAGCACTTTTCTGCACGGGTGGTGTATCTTTTTCCACGGAGCCGCTAAGAAAGATGAGAGCGGTATACGTTAAAGCGGAAAGCAGACCCCAAACTATCCCCTGCCATGATATTTGAACGCCGCCTTCTGTAATAATGCCGGCTGCTAAAATGGAGCCAATGATTAAAATACCAATCGAAACCATTTTCCCGGTGCTTGGTGTTTTTTTATAAACCATCCACTCAATTAAAGAGCCAATCCATACAAATTGAAATAAAAAGATGATCGCAAGTGAAGCATCCAGGGTTTGCAATGACTGATAATAAAATACACCTGTTAAACCAACTGGAATTCCTGATAAAAGTAATTTACCTATTTGAGGTAGAGTAAGTTTTTTCTTTTTCGAAAAAAGAGCGACCCCCCAGATTAGCAAGGTCCCAAGTAAGTATTGACTTCCTGTTACCTGTGTCACGGTGAAACCAGCCGAGTAAGCAAGCTTTACAAAGGTCGATAATACTCCGTAACTGCAGCCCCCTAAAAAAACAATTAGTGCATATTGCCAAGTTTTCATTTTCCTACTCCTTTCATTCCATAAAAAAAGCCACACAGCTCTCATATGAAAGCTGTGTGGCGAAAATAGAGATATCTCTAGAAAAGTCCACAAACAAATGAATTTTGTTATTTAATTTGACTTTGTTACTTTAAAACAAATGAAAATGAATGTCAATGAAAATTTCTCCCAAAATAGAGTGTCCTTATTGAACCGCTCTATTTCCCAGATGGGATCAAACTTCCATTACGGTGTAGTAGTGGGAGTTTGCCCTTTTTTGGCAACCTTTATTTCGAGTTTTTCACTTAAGAAAGTGGAGCCCAGAACCAGGCCGCCGCCAATCATTTGAATCCATGTCATGCCCTCGCTTAAGAAAATTGAGGCAATGATCACAGCTGAAATCGGATCAATGTAGCTAAGAACAGCAATTGTTTGCCCCTTGAGTTCTTGGAGAGAAGTAAAGTATAAAAAATAAGCAAAACCCGTATGCACAATACCAAGGATCAAGATAAAAATAATCGAAGTTGGGTTTAAACGACCCAAGTCTAGATTGCCCTGCCACAGTACATAGGGAAACAGAACCAAGGCGCCTGCCATTAATTGCACTAACGTGATTTCGAAACCAGATAAATTTTTGATGAATTTGTTCATTAAGACTACACTTGCATAAAATGCGGCCGCTAAAAGGCCATAGAAAATACCGAGGGTGTTGTTCTGCGAACCGCTTGTACCGCCAGCTCCAGGATTAACGATTAAAAATAGACCAATCATTGCCATTACGATGCAAATAACCTTCACACTTGTTAGTTTTTCTTTCAGTAACCATGGTGCTAGGATCATCACAAATATCGGTGCAAAGTAATAGCTAATGGTGGCATTAGATATCGTTGTATACCGATAAGCCTCAAATAAAAAAATCCAATTAAGGCCAATCGCAGCCCCCGATAATAGAAGAAGAAGCGCATTTTCTTTTAACACTTGATAAGATGGCTTATGTTTGACAAGGAAACTAGCAAGAAGAAGGAATAGACTTCCGATGACCCCTCTTAAAAACGCTATTTCACTTGAAGACAGCTCAATCTTTTTTACAAAAACCCCGATGCTTCCAAAAATGAGCATCGTTAGGATGAGTCTCATTTTCCCTTTCATGTTGATCCCCCCTAGTTCTTTATCTAAATACCAAATGACTGATCGTTCAACTGCTGTTGCAGCAGGATCACCTTAAAATCATACCTTACTTTGTTATAAACTTGAATAACGTAAATTGTATGAAATGGATGATTTCAATTCATATTAAACGAAAGGAGGCATTCTGGAAATGAATTTTACATGGTTATTTGGGCTATTTTTTTTATCTCAACAAGTGAATATGCCAGACAGTTTATTAATCACTAACAACGGGCACCCTTTATCGGTTGTTAATTGTACTGATTTATCGATGAACTTACCTGGAGTTCCTATTATTAATACAGAAAAGTTAAAAAAATGTATGGATCAAATTGACAAACATGTTTCTAAAATGCCTAAAAATGCAATGAAAGATGAGTCCGGAAAAATTATACCCGAACATGTTGGTTATCGCTTATATCGTCAGAGGTTCACAGAAAAAGTTTTTTCTTATTATTTTAACAATGGTTCATCTAAAATAGAGGTCCCCTTACTTGCCATTTATCCTAGAGTTGACAGTGAATTACTTGGAAATATTCAAAATGAAAAAATCGGAAAATATGTAACATCCTTCAACGCGTCTAACAGAGGACGAACCCATAACATTTATCTTGCAACCGAGGCTATTAATAATTTTGTTCTCTTCCCAGGTGAAATATTTTCCTTTAATAAAGTTGTTGGAAAAAGAACAGCAGGAAAAGGATACTTGCCTGCACCAGTGATCCTAAGAGGAGAATTAGCAAAAGATATTGGCGGTGGAATCTGTCAGGTATCATCTACCCTATTTAATGCAGTAGATAATGCCGGATTAGAAGTTACTCAGCGTTCCTCACACAGCAGAAAGGTAACATACATTCCACCTGGGCGGGATGCCACCGTTAGTTGGAATGGACCAGATTTTGTTTTTAAAAATAAATACAATCAACCAATTCTAATACAATCAAAAACGGTAGGAAACAAATTAACCATCGAGATATATTCTTCAGATGTCATTAACTATACTCCTAAAAAAGTGCCACACCTTCCTTATGATCAAAATCACCTACCCAAGTAAGGTTATGGGGTAATATAAATAGTATTAAACGAAAGCTGCCTGTCTCTTGATCTTGAGTGATAGGCAGTTATTTTTTGCGACAGGGTGGGTGAATACTATAGGGTAAAATTCCTTTCAGCTTAAAAAGGAGACGTAAAGATTATGAAGAAGTGTAATAGTGGAGCCATTTTGACAGTAGCTATCTTGTCTATCATGAGTGGATCTCAGGAAAGTATGAAATCAAAAGGTTGGCAGAATTCTCATCGGTCATTTCAAAAATATCTCTAAATCGAAAAATCAAACTAGACCCTCCTATTTTACCTTCTGAACAAATGTGAAAATAAAGTAAGGTTGTTCTTATCTTTCGTACATAAAGACCCCTAGAACTGGAAAACTAAATAAAAATTGGGGGTGGTTTCATAATGAGAAAAAGGGTCATAAAGTCACTTTTCAAGACATTTAATACGGAACCACAATTTCAGGAAAAATCCAATGCACAGGAGATTGATTTAAAAAAACAAGATATCAGCAGTAATTATGATCAAAATTTAGCGACATTTAAGTCCATTTTCAGTGTTCCTAAAAATACGGATGTCAAGGTACGGGAGTTTACCATTCGTGCCTTAAATCGCCGTGCCTTTATCATTTTCATAAGTACAATGGTCGACTTAGAGCATATTAAAGAAAGCATATTGGAAAAATTATTGGGAAACGAGCAACCTTCAGTAAAGATTCCAGATATTATTTCATACCCAATGGCAAAGGCGTCCACCAATATAGAAGAAATTACTGAATTCATTTGTGGTGGAATCACAGCACTCTTTGTGGAAGGTGATTCTCAATGCTATTTATTTGAAACCACGAAAACTCGAGGCCGTTCCATTGGAAAATCAGATAATGAAGTGATTGTAAAAGGAGCAAAAGAAGCTTTTAACGAAAAGGTAGTTGACAATATTGCCTTAATCCGTAAAAAAATTAAAAATGAAAATCTTATCGTGGAAACTAAGATAATTACAAAGCGATCAAGAAACGATGTGTTTCTTGTCTATCAAAAGGACCTGGCAAATGATGAACTCCTTCAAACCATAAAAGATAAGTTATCTTCGCTCGAAACCGATAGTATTCTCGATTTAAGTATTTTAGAGCAATACCTAGAGGAACGACCGAGGTCCTTATTTCCAACGATATTATATACGGAACGACCTGACCGGGCAGCTTCATTCATTGAAGAAGGTCACGTTATTTTGTTAATGTCAAATTCACCAAGCTGTCTTGTACTGCCTTGTACCTTTTGGGCATTGTTCCATTCACCGGAAGATCATTACCTACGTACACCATATGGTAACTTTATCAGGATTTTGCGATTTCAAGCTTTATTTGTCGCCGTTTTTGCCTCTCCTATTTATATTGCGATTACAAATTATCATGTAGGGATGATCCCGCCTGATTTATTAATGGCCATTGCTGGAACTAGGGAACGAGTCCCTTTTCCATCTGTTATTGAAATTTTAATGATGGAAATTGCTTTTGAACTTATTCGAGAGGCCGGATTACGTGTGCCATCCCCAATTGGCCCAACGATTGGGATTGTCGGTGCATTAATTTTAGGCCAAGCCGCTGTTCAAGCCAATATTATTAGTCCAATTGTTATCATAGTTATTGCCTTAAGTGGCTTAAGCTCTTTTATTATCAGTGATGTGAGCATGAATTTTGCTATCCGGATCACTCGCTTTTTGTTTATCTTTGCAGCTGGCTTTCTCGGTATTTATGGAGCCACTTCTTTATTTATCCTTGGACTCTTTTATTTAGTTTCCTTAAAATCATTTGGCACTCCTTACTTTGCACCCATGACGCCACATTCCTCCTCGTCAAAGGACTTACTTATCCGTCATGTTCCCTTTAAAGAAAGGTTTCGCCCAGGGTATGTAAAACCAAAGGATATGGTCAAACAAAGAAAGGGATAAAAAATCATATGAAGCAGCAACCTGGAAAGCTTGGTATTCGTGAATATGTGTCCATCGCTATTTTAATGGTGGGTGCGAAAGTAAGTGAAGACACACCTGCTAAACTGTATAATCAGGTCCAAAACGCAGCATGGATGATCCCAATCATAGCAGCAGGAATCTCTTTTATCCTGCTCTTTTTATTAATAAAAACTATGTCATTGTTTCAAGACAAAAATCTATTTTCGGTTATTCAAAAATTACTCGGACGATATATTGGGTTTTTTGTTTGCCTTCTGATATTGGTCATCAACTCATTTTCGATTTCGTTCGATTCAAGAACATATACAAATATCATTAAGACGTTTTATTTTCCAACAACACCAAATGTAATTATCTATGCCCTGTTAATGGCTGTTAGTACCTATGGGGCGAAAAAAGGAATTCAGCATATCGGTTCGGTTGCCTATCTTATCATTTTTTATGCAGTACTTTCCTTGTATCTTGCCTTATTTTTAAGTACTCAAGAAAGCAGTATTCAATCCCTTCTCCCAATTTGGGGTTCTGGAAAACTGGAAATTTTGAAGCAAGGCACACTTAATCTATCCCTTTTTTCTGAACTTCTTCTGTTTGCCATGATTACACCTTACATCAAATCAAGCAAAGAATTTCGAAAAGGAATATGGATTGCCTTAGTTTATGTCTGCTTCCAATTGAGTGTTGCTATTATGGTTTACATCTGTTTGTTAGATACATCCTTACAAGGAATTGGTTATCCATTCCATACAGCCATTCGTTTTATTTCACTGGGAACTTTTATTCCGAATATCGAAATCGTCTTTTTCGTCATATGGTTACTGGCGGCATTTATTCGTTTCACAGCATTTTTGTACATCAATGCCCTTATGTTTGGTCATCTCTTTAAAATTAAAGACTTTGAATTCCTGATTCCATCACTTGCGACGCTTTATTTATTGATTGGATCCATTCCGGAATCAGCTATTGAGGTCATTCTAGGTATTAAACCGATTATTTCATATGCTTCTGGATCTGCGTTTATCACCATTCCAATCATTTTATGGTTGGTCGCATTGGTAAAAGGAGAATTTAAGCATGCAAAAAACAGCAACAGTATGTAAATTATTATTGCTTCTAGTCATTGTTAGCACATTAACAGGCTGTTGGGATCGTGAGGAACTTGAAGATAAAGCCTATGTGATCGGACTAGGATTAGATCACTCCAAACAAGACGGAAAAATCAAAGTCACCATGTTACTTGCCAATCCCGAAGTAGGGACTATGCAAGGGGGCGGCGGTTCAACAGAAAAGCCGCGAGAAATTGTCTCGTTTGATGCCAATGATTTCATTGCGGCAAAAGCGACAGGCAATGCCATCATCTCCCGTGATATTAGCTATGAACTATTAAAGATTATTGTGGTATCCGAGGAATTTGCAAAAGACAAAAATTTTATTACAATCTTTTACGACGTCGTAAAAGATAAAGAGATTCGCTTGAGTAGTTATTTAGCAGTATCGAAAGAAAAGGCAAGTGAGTTTTTTGTAAATAATCGACCAAAAATGGAAACAAGGCCACATAAGTACTTTCAATTCATGGTCAATCACGGGATTGAAAATGGTTTCATTCCAGATTCTACTCTATTCCGCTTTGTTACCACATTGGAAAGAGAGACTGACCTCTTTTTGGCGATGTACACAACAGCTGAAAGGGCAAAGAATCCTAAAATAAAAAGCGAAGATGAATACATCGCAGGGCAATTGAATGCAACAGGCGAGCTTGATGATACACAATTTATTGGGTCCGCAGTCTTCAGGAATGGCGTGATGATAGGGAAATTAAACGGTCAAGAAACACGCATGATTAATATTCTTGATGACACAACGAATATTAAAGATATATTGATGGATATACCAGATCCTTTTTCAAATAATCATAAACAGTTCGCAGCAAGAGTCTTAAAAACAAAAAGTAATAAAGTAAAAATGAACGTGAAGGGCGTTAGGCTAAAGATTGACATAATGATACCATTAAAGATTGAAATTATATCAAACCCATCAATGACCAACTATATCGAGAAAAAAAACCAGCAAATAATCAAAAAACAAATAGCACATCATTTCAAAAAAGTAAATGAAAGGTTATTAAAAAAAACCCAGACTAAATTAAAAGGTGCACCATTCCCCTTATCCATGTATGCTCGAAGGTATTTTGGAACCATTCAGGAATTTAAGAAATTCAATTGGCGAAAATCGTACCTAAATGCGGACATAAGGGTGCACCCGAGTATTGAAATTATTGATTATGGGAAACAAGCAAAACCAACGAAAAGGTAGGGAATGAGGATGAGCCTATTTATTTACGTTAGTCTTTTTAGTATTACTATATATACTATGGGATTTGCTGTCTCACTATGGAAGGGAAAACAAAAGATGAGTGCAGTGGCCGTTTTTTTCCTCACCATTTGCATTATCATCCTGCCTTTCTTCTCGATATTATAAAAGGCGGACAGTGTCAGGCACTGTCCGCCTTTTAATTGGCGGTTGGGGCTGGCACCGCTGTGTTCCTAATGAAAAATGTATTTTGTCTTGGATGTGTAAACTTGATCTTTTTCTACTATTAAGGAAGGGAAATTGTGGTCACCGGGTGGTTTCTGTGTTTCAAGACATAAGCCTAAATGCTTTTCCGCTTGTTTTCCTCTGATCGAAAAATCATTCCCTAACATATTGCCAGTATAAAAGACAACAGCGGGCTCATCTGTCTCAATTTCTAGTTTCCGTCCGCTTTCCCGATCATATAAACTGATTTGCTTATGATTCTGAGCACTAAGGAGGAAGGGGTGGTCAAACCCGCCACCAACTATATCCGTTTGCGGATGGTCAGATTCAATTCCTTGAGCTACCTTTTGACCTTCTCTAAAATCAAATACTGTCCCATCCACAGGGATAACCTTGCCAGTTGGAAGAAGAGAGGCATCTAGTTCTAAGAATGCATCGCTTTTTAACTTTAACTCATGATCAAGAATGGTTCTTTTTAAATTCCCGCTTAAATTAAAATAAGAATGATTAGTTAAATTGACGATTGTTTTCTTATCAGAAACCGCCTTGTAGGTAATCAATAACTCATTATCCACGTTGAACGTATAGATGACGGTAACATGAAGATTGCCTGGAAAGCCTTCTTCCATATCAGGGCTTGTATAGGAAAAGATGATATTCACTTCATTTTCTTTGTTCTCAACAGTAGAATCCCAAATAACGTTATGAAAACCATTCGGTCCGCCATGAAGATTGTTTTCTCCATCATTTTTGGACAAGTTATAGCACTCTCCATCTATTTCGAAGGACGCCTTTTTCATCCGGCCGGCATTCCTGCCAATCACACAACCGAAAAAAGGGGAGTGATCGATATACTCTTGCAAAGTGTCAAAACCTAACACAACATTTTCTATATTCCCGTTACGGTCTGGAACATTGATTTTTGTAATCGTACATCCATATTCCATACAGGTAAATTCCATCCCATTCCCATTTGTAACGGTATAGGATTTCACTTTTTTTCCATGCAAAGTGCCAAAAATAGTTTCAGTTAGCTTCATCATAATCCCTCTTTAATTCCCTTTTCGAAGATCAAATAATTGATGATTCATCGCAACAGTATGCGGATAAACATCTTTGTACACTTGATAGAAATCCTTATAGCGCTGAACGTTTTCTGGTTTTGGCTCATATACCTTATCAGCTTTAATGAAGACCTCTGCACATTCTTGAAGAGAGGAGAACCAATTCAATCCAGCTGCCGCAATCATCGCGGCCCCCATACCTGGGCCTTGTTCGTTTTGTAGCTTCCCGACTCTTGCGTTAAAGATATCAGCTTGTATTTGCAGCCATAATTCACTCTTCGCACCGCCGCCTATAGAAATAACGGTATCAATGGTCTTGCCATAATTGCGGAAGATTTCGACACTCTCATTAATCGAGAAAACAATCCCTTCGATGACCGCTCGAGTAAAGTCACCTTTGTTGTGGGAGCCGTCAATTCCAGTAAAAGTTCCTCTTATTTTTGCATCCGCATAGGGTGTGCGTTCACCTACTAAGAATGGAGTAAAGACTAGACCGTTTGCACCGATTGTGGATTGTGCGGCCTCGTCTAGTAGACTGTCGAATGATTGATCCTTGGCAAAGGTTTCCTTAAACCATGTCAAGCTATAGCCAGCTGCAAGCGTGACACCCATGGTATAGTAGGAGTCTTTTTGCCCATGATTGAAAAGATGAACTTTACCGCCGTAATTTTTGCTTTTATCGTTCTCATATGAAAGGAACACACCTGATGTTCCGATACTGCAAAGGGCCGTTCCCTCGGATAAAATCCCTGCTCCAATCGCACCGCAAGCATTGTCCGCCCCACCTGCAAACACTTTAGTCGATGAAGATAAACCAGTAAGCACCGCAATCTCTGGCAAGAGCGTTCCGACGAAGTCTTCAGTTTCCACTAATGGAGGACATATGGCAGCAGAGATTTCAAATGTGCGAAGAATATCGGCACTCCATGATTTGTTGACGACATCTAACATCAGCGTACCTGCTGCATCTGAGTAATCCATGTTTATTTTTCCAGTTAGACGAAAGCGGAGATAATCTTTTGGAAGAAGAAAAACACTTGTTTTTTGCAGATTTTCGGGTTCATTCTCTTTTACCCAAAGAATTTTTGGAAAAGTAAAGCCCTCAAGAGCAGGGTTTTTGGTAATTTCAAGGAGCTTGCCGCCTAGTTGCTGATCCATTTTCTTGCATTGCGGGGTGGTTCTTGTGTCGTTCCATAGAATCGCATTTCTGATTACTTGATGATTTTTGTCCAGCAAGACCAACCCATGCATTTGTCCGGAAAAACTAAGACCCTCAATATCGTCGGGCTGTATGTTTGATGCAGTTACTAACTGCTGTAATGCTGTAATTGTTTGTTCTACCCAATCTTCGGGATTTTGTTCACTATATCCTGGCTGCTGCTGGATTAACGGGTAGTCTTTTGAAACCGAATAATTGACGGTGCCTTCTTGGTCAACGAGAAGCACTTTCACAGAGCTAGTCCCTAAATCTACACCGATTACATATTTCATGTTGATCTCCTCACTTTTTATAGAGTTGTATATTAGTAAACTTACTTTGATGTTGAAAAAGTCCTCTTGAGGACAAAATTACTAACTTTTTCCATATTGTTAAAAATAAACGCTACCCTCCATGTTTGTTATAAAGGATAGCGACCTATATTTATCATGCGGTTTTTTTCCAACTTCCTTCCATTTCCTCTAATGTCTTGCCTTTGGTTTCAGGTACAAACTTCCAAACAAAAATGGCAGAAAGAACACTCATTAATCCGTAAAACCCATAGGTTACAGCGCCACTATATTCCATCATCATTGGATACGTGGAGGAAATAAGATAGTTTGCTGCCCATTGCGCCGCAACCGCAATTGCAACAGCGCGCCCACGGATATTATTCGGAAAAATTTCAGAAATCAATACCCAGCAGATTGGACCCCATGACATCATAAAGGAAGCAGTATAAACGATAATGAAGATTAAAGTACTTACTCCGATGACATCAAAATAAGCCAAACTAGAAACACCAAACATACCGATAGCCATACCAACGGAACCTATGATTAATAATGGTTTACGGCCCCATTTATCTACAGTCATAATCGCTACAAGGGTAAAAACAACGTTGATTAATCCCATAACTGTTGTTTGTAACATCGAAGCATCTTTTCCTGCTCCCATGCTTTCAAAAATCCTTGGTGCATAATACAAGGCAACATTGATTCCAACAAACTGTTGAAACACAGAAAGTAAGATTCCAATAACGATAACGGCTTTTCCGTAAGTAAATAGTTTCTCTGAAGAAGCATCAACCGTTTGTTTGATTTGTTGCAAAATCGTTTTTGCTGCTGATGATCCATTAATTTTTGCGAGAATCGCAAGTGCTTTATCATCTTGATTTTTCAAGGATAAATAGCGAGGTGTTTCAGGAACCATCAGTAAGAATAACCCAAACATTAGAGCTGGTACACCACACGATGCAAACATGTATCTCCAGCCAATATCATTTACCCATGCTTGACTTTCGCCGCTCGAAATCGAGAAGTTAACGAAATAAGCAACAAGCATACCAAGGATGATCATAAATTGGTTAAAGGAAACCAACCGGCCGCGGATATTTGCAGGGGCTATTTCCCCAATATACATCGGGCAAACGGCTGAAGCCAATCCAACACCAATTCCACCTAATATCCGATAAAGGTTAAAGGCAATTAACAATCCGATGGTTGGTTCCCCTTTGGTGAAAAATAAAAATTCAGGATAGGCAGCCCCTAGTGACGAAACTAGGAAAAAGATCGAAGCAATAATGAGAGAATTCTTTCGGCCGAATTTCGAGGCAAAAAGTCCTGAAATGAAACCGCCGATAATACAACCAATCAGTGCACTTGAAATCGTTGCCCCATGAATAAATGCCCCTAGTTTCAGACTATCAATCAGATAAATTTTTATTGATTCCTCCGCACCAGAAATAACGGCTGTATCATATCCGAAAAGCAAGCCGCCAATGGCAGCTACCAGGGTAATTCCAAAAAGATAAAGCGAGTTCTTTTTTTGCTCCATCGTAATGTTTAAAGACAGTTTCATTTTAGGAAAATAAGATTCTACCATTCTTTAATAATAACAGCGCTTTCAAGTTGTTTAATATATAGGCTCTGTTAAACTAGGCTGTTGATTTCCGCTCCAATCAACTTGCTAAAAAAATCAACAATGACCTTTAATACAGCCAATATATAAAGTAGATAAAAGCTCAACACCTAAAATCTGTCTTTATCCTCCTTTTATTTTGGATGAAATGAAAAACTAGGAAATTACTTCAGTTAAATGGTTTTCAAAAAAATGGACCCGCAACAACATTGGCTTTCTTCAGTTGACGGGTCCATTTAGAAGGACAAGACTTAATTTTTTAAACTTCTAAAAGATATTGGTTTAAAACAGCTTTTAAGCGTTCCGTTTTACCAGAAACATTTTTAATTGTGTCATTGTTAAGGGCATATGTCTCAAGTGTGTGGAAGTTGGCTCTGCCTTGAACAATATCCAGGCCAATTCCTTTCGTAAAGCTGCTATAACGTGCGGCAATAACATCTTCAAAAACGCGATCTTCAATTAATTTATTAGCTACTTTCAAACCTCTTGCAAAGGCATCCATTCCAGCTACATGCGCATGGACTAGATCTTCAACTTCAAAGGATGTTCTTCTTACCTTGGCATCAAAGTTTAACCCGCCGCGACCAAGACCACCATTTTGCAGAATTTCATACATTGCTAGGGTTGTAGAATATAAATCTGTTGGGAATTCATCGGTATCCCAGCCAAGTAAAGGATTTCCTTGGTTTGCATCTACAGAACCTAGTAGTCCGCTTGTTCTTGCCACACGTAATTCATGCTCAAATGTATGTCCAGCAAGTGTTGCGTGGTTTGCTTCCAGGTTTAATTTAAAGTAATTCTCTAAGCCGTATTGTCTTAAGAAGGCAATCGTTGTTGCTGCATCTGTATCATATTGGTGGGTGGTAGGCTCTTTTGGTTTTGGCTCAATTAAGAATTGACCTGTAAAGCCGATTTCCTTCGCATAATCAACGGCCATATGCAAGAATCTTGCTAAGTTATCAAGCTCAAGTTTTAAGTCTGTATTTAATAATGTTTCATAACCTTCACGTCCGCCCCAGAATACATAGTTTTCTGCGCCAAGTAGTTTTGCAGTTTCTAAGCCTTTCTTCACTTGTGCTGCTGCATAGGCAAATACGTCAGCATTACAAGAAGTGGCAGCACCATGCACGAAACGTGGATTAGTAAACATGTTAGCTGTATTCCACAATAGTTTTGTATTACTAGTTTTCATGTAATCTTTAATCATTTCCACAATGATATCTAAATTTTTATTTGTTTCACTTAAGGTTCTGCCTTCCGGTGCAACATCGCGATCATGGAAAGCGAAAAATGGTACGCCAAGCTTTTCAAATAGTTCAAATGAAGCTTCTACTCTTGCTTTAGCTAAATCCATCCCAGTGAAGTGATTCCATGGTCTTTCCATTGTAGCGGCACCAAAAGGATCAGATCCATCCGCAGTAAAGGTGTGCCAGTAAGCAACTGAAAAACGTAAAATGTCCTTCATAGTTTTGCCGCCAATGACTTCCTCAGGGTTGTAATACTTGAATGCTAATGGATTTTTAGAATCCTTTCCTTCATAAGCCACCTTGTTTACGCTTCCAAAATAGGTATTCGTCTGTGTTTGAGCCATGTTTTTTCCCTCCTGAAATAAAATGAAATTCAAAACTATGTAGCTTCATTAGATGTATATTTGTGTTAGTTTGTTGTTTGGATAAACTAACTTGATTACATCTTATAAAAATTTAACGCTTTAATCAATAGTTTTTTTTGAAAATTTTATGTATATTTTCGCTAAAAATTGATTTATAATGGGAATATACTACTATAAAGTTATCGGAACTTAATTTGTGCATTATACAAATGGGGGTGCAAACTTGTGATTATTGCAGATCAAATGTTAGTCAAAAAAATGAATCAAAAGGTACTATTAAATGAAATCGTTTCCAATTCGCCTATTTCGAGGGCAAGATTATCTGAAATAACAGGTTTAAATAAATCGACTGTTTCTTCCCAAGTTAATACGCTAATGGAAAAGAATCTTATTTTTGAAATCGGACAGGGGCAATCTAGCGGTGGAAGAAAGCCTGTCATGCTCGTTTTTAATAAGAATGCTGGTTATTCCATTGGGATTGATATCGGTGTTGATTCTATAAATGGCATCTTAACGGATTTAAAAGGAAACATTGTCCTAGACCAATATCAGCATCTAGAAAATCCTTCTCTTGATAAGAACAAAGACGTTTTATTTTCAATGATTGAGGATCTCATCAAGCAAATGCCAGATTCCCCTTACGGATTGATTGGCATTGGTTTATGTATCCCAGGCCTTGTCAATACCGAGCAAAAGGTTATTTTCACTCCAAATATCGACTGGAATTATGAACTTGACTTAAAATCGCTCATTGAACAGGAATTTCAGGTACCAGTTTTTATTGAAAATGAAGCCAATGCAGGCGCATATGGAGAAAAAGTATTTGGGGCAGCTAAAAATTATGAAAACATAATCTACGTTAGCGTGGGTACTGGAATCGGGATCGGAATTGTTATTAATAATGATTTATATCGAGGCGTCAATGGTTTTGCTGGAGAAATGGGTCATCTGACTATCGATTTTAATGGGCTCAAATGCAGCTGTGGAAACCGAGGGTGCTGGGAATTATACGCCTCTGAAAAAGCATTACTACATACTTTTCAGAATAACGATACCATCACTTCCTATCAGGAACTAATTAATCTTGCAAACCAAAATGATCCGGATATATTAATGGCATTACAAAATTTCGGCTTCTACCTTGGGATTGGATTAACAAGTATCTTAAATACATTTAATCCGCAAGCGGTCATTATCCGAAACGACATTGTTGAAGCTCTGCCTATGGTGTTGAATTCGATTCGAAATTCTATTTTATCAAGAAGTAATGACAAACTTAATAACAGTCATGAGTTATTATTGTCTTCCTTAGGAAAAAATGCTCCCGCATTAGGGACATCCTCGATTGCTATTGAACATTTCTTAGAAAAGTTTACATCGTAAAATTGTATGGCAATTTCGCCAGGTGGAAAGGTGGAGCACGATTTGAAAAGAACAGTATATATTACAAGAAAGCTACCCGATGAAATGATCGATAAACTTTCAAATCATTTTCAGGTGAGAATGTGGCACGAGGAATATGTCCCTGTTCCAAGGGATGTTTTACTAAAAGAAATAGTAGATGTGGATGGGCTTATTTGTCTTCTAACAGAAAAGATAGATGAAGAGGTCCTAAGTAAAGCCAAACAGTTAAAGGTCATTAGTAACATAGCGGTAGGCTATAATAATATCGATATTGACTTTGCTGCAAAGAAGGGAATCGTCGTAACCAACACTCCTGGCGTGTTAACCGAAACGACAGCTGATTTAACGTTTGCGCTATTAATGGCGACAGCACGTAGAGTCGTGGAGTCATCTGAGTTCCTGCGTAGTGGTGAATGGGGAGCATGGTCCCTTATGCAGATGACTGGACAAGATATTTATAGTGCAACCTTAGGGATTATTGGATTAGGAAGAATTGGAGAAGCACTCGTCAAGCGGGCAAAGGGCTTTGATATGAATGTTCTCTATTATAATCGGACACGGAAACCAGAAAAAGAAGAAAAGCTGGGGATTCACTACAGGGAAATGAAGGATTTGTTGCAGCAATCTGATTTTGTCTGCCTTCTGCTGCCTTATAGCGCCGAGGTATACCACCTAATTGGAAAAGAAGAATTGTCCCTAATGAAAAGAAATGCCATCTTGATCAATACGGCTAGAGGTGGTCTTGTCGATGAGGATGCTTTATTTCAATCATTGAAGAATGGGGAAATTTGGGCTGCTGGGCTGGATGTGTTCGAACAGGAGCCAGTTCCAATTGATCATCCATTATTATCCCTGCCAAATGTGGTTACACTGCCTCACATTGGAAGTGCCAGTGTGAAAACAAGAATGAGTATGGCTCATTTAGCTGCCGATAATATGGTAAGTGTATTAACTGGTAATGAAGCAATTACCGCAGTGATTAGCCATAAATAATAAATGTAAAATACGATACTTGTCTGAAATATTTGTTAAAAAAGGCGGTTGTTTAAAGAGTTGTCAACTCTATTTCGCCTTATAATTATTGGTAATTTTTCCGATATCTAGTTAATAGTGAGAAGAAAATTCAATTTTTATAATGGACTCGAGAGACTTGGAGTATCAGGAGACTATTAGATTTGAAGCTGTCAAAAGAACCAATTGCATTTCATTTCTGTAAAATCCTTCCTCAAATATGACGAAAATCATATGTTACGATGAATTTGCGAAAGATCGGCAAATTGTCAAAACAGGAGGAAGAAACGATGATGAAGAAAAAAGCAATTCTAACTGTAGCAGCTGCGGCCGCGTTAATGATGTCAAATCCGGTATTAAATAAAGCTCATGCAGCTACTACTAGCCCTTCCGTGCAGGAAAAGGTATTTGTTTACCAAGGGACTAATATGAATGAGATTAATAGTGTAATCGAAAAATATCTTGCTAGTTTAGGATTCTCATTTTCACAAAATACAGTAAAGCAGCCTGTTCCGGCTCAACCAAATCAAACCGTACCAACACAGGAGCCTGCTCAAACGGCGACACCACAACCTGTGCAGCAACAACCGGTAACTGCGACACCACCAAGTTCAACACCAACTACAAGTTCGTTAAGTGCTTATGAGCAAAAAGTAGTTGACCTAACCAATCAAGAACGGGCAAAAAATGGTTTACCAGCACTTAAAGTGGATGGAACACTTGGCAAAATGGCCCATGAGAAGTCCCGTGATATGTCTGTAAATGGCTACTTCAGCCATACAAGCCCGACATACGGTTCACCGTTTGATATGATGAAAAAATACGGCATCGCCTACCGATATGCTGGTGAAAACATTGCGATGGGACAGCGAACTCCTGAAGAAGTAGTCAAGGCTTGGATGAATAGTGAAGGTCACCGTAAGAATATCCTTAGCCCGAACTACAACTATATCGGTGTTGGTTATGTATCACAAGGTAATTACTGGACACAGGAATTTATTGGTAAATAATGAGGGCTCGGGGACAATTTGTCCCTGAGCTTTTTGCAGTATTTATTTTGGTTACCACTACCTGTAGTGCTCAAAGCGATACCCCAAGCTGGATTCGCTCATTGAAACCTAAAATTCGCCCATAAAACCCAAAAATTCGCTCATAAAACTCAGAAATTCGCCCATTGAAGCGAAAAGTCGTTAAATAATCAAAAATATACAAATACGCAAGTGTAATTTTACACCAAATATCATTCTTAATGAGTTATACCAACGTTAATAATGGAAGCAGGCAATAAAAAACAGTACACCTCCTTCTTAAAGAGGTGCACTCCAGTTGGGTTTTCATATGTATCAAACAAGTGAGTCAAAGATTTACCTATTTAAGGGAGCTACTGTTTAACTAGTGCTCTTCCTAAGGTACCGGCTCCACCTACGCCAAATACCATGATAGCCACGCGTGCTATCCCCTCTAATATGTACTATAACGCTAAAATATTAATAAAATATGAACTAGATGTTAATCGTTCATTAATTTTAATAGAGGTATGAACATCAGCGCACATTTTTGCTATCTCGGTTAAGTTCTCTCCATTTTCACATGAAGGTATTGATTTGGATGGGTGGTTTTTTACCCCTAGTTAAACTTCCTGACATAGAAAAACGAACACACAAATATTATTAGGAAGTGTAAGTAATCATTCTTCAATCTTTTAAGAGGGGGGGGAAAATAACGGAACCGAGTGAAAGTGAGCAAACCATAAATCGTTATATTCGATCCACTTTCCAGTCACTAGTTCAAGCTATCATTCCACCCCATGTAAGATATAAAGATTCGTTAGGAACGTTTCAAATGGCCGGAGCACTGGAATTACATGTGTATGAATATGTCATTTGGATATTGGAGCATTCAATTGCTCTCCCGGTAAAAGCGCAACTAAATTTTGCTGAGAGTAGTTCGATGTCGAAAGCTACTGCTGAATTGCTGGACGTGGGTGCTGCTCAATTAATCCAGACGGGGCAGATTCTTTATCCTCTTAATATAAATACATTTCCTGGCGGTGGTGCATTCTCAGCACTTGCGCCGATCGACCGGTTAAGGGCTATTACCCTGATAGAACGGCTTGAAATTAATCTTGAAAACTTGAGTATTCCCTACAAAAATAATCCGAGACTTGTTCGAATTATGATGGATGCCCTAAATGAACTCCCTATGTTTGGACATTATTCGGAATGGACAGCTTATGGAACAACACGACTATTTTCTCCTGAGTACAGGAGAGTGGAATATTTTCCACATGGATGGTCCCAGACCCTATACCCAGGTCCGTCTTTTGGATATCGTGATTTTCGCGGATTCTTAGCAACCATTCAACACAAGAAGGTGAATGACTAATGGCCAATCAGGACGTGATTGTAATTGGTGCAGGCGGCGGGGGAGCCGTTATAGCAAAAGAGCTCGGAGAAATGGGATTAAAGGTATTGGTATTAGAAGCAGGCCCCTGGTACGGGAACAAAAAGTGGCCCAATCCAAATTCACAGCCTGGAGCCAAATCCAGTTCGACTACAAATGATTTGGATATCTTGCTATATAAACAATTGTTGAACAAGTATGAAATGAATATGAATGATTTAGTTTCAGGAAGATATCGGTGGGGCCCGGCGGATCGCAGTCGCCCCCAATGGTTTCGGAATGCTAACCAGAAGGGCATAATTTGGCAATGCTCCGGTGTTGGAGGGACCACCCAGACTTATACGGCTAATTGCCCCCGAGCATATCCAGCCGCAATAGATAATGTCTGGCCCATATCTTATCGGGAACTTATTCCATATTATGAAAAGGTTGAAGCGACATTACCGGTGAACTTTGCGGCTACTACGGCAAAGGAAGAATTATTTTATTATGGTGCGAAAAAGGCTGGGTGGAACTTGATTCCTACACTGGATGTGACCGTTCCAGGATATAGGCCGCAGCCTAATGCCATTTTGCCTCCCAATGATAATATCACAAATCCAAACCTCTCCGTAAAGCAACTATCCTGGATGGAAGGCTGCACTCTTTCGGGACATTGTATCAACGGTTGTCCGCATGGACCATCCGTAGATAAAATTGCAAAACGCTCCACAAATGTCAGTTATGTTCCGCTTGCTTTAAAGACAGGAAATGTCTGTATAAGACCAAATGCCTTTGCTATAAAAATATTAACAGAAAATAACGTTGGTAAAGGGTTGCATGCGGTTGGAGTAAAAATAAGGGACACCTGGACGGGGGAGCAGGAGGATCTATGGGCAGAAATCATAGTGATGGCGTCCGGATGCATTGAAACCCCAAGACTTTGGTTAAATTCAGGACTGCCTGACAATCCATGGGTAGGAAGAGGATTGGTTAATCATTATATGGACTGGATATCTGGGATATTCGATGAAAAGGATTTGATGCCAATATTGGGAACTTCAGAAATTAATCCCTTTGTGGGAAATACATGCGGAGCAAGGATGGACTACCCCGGACTTGGAGCGGTACAGTCGGTTGGGATGAGTCCGGGATTAACCGCTTCTTTTTATGGGGTGAGTGATTCTGGATACTCTTTCTTAAACCCGCCTAGTATGGACGATCCCTGGGATATTAAGGGGCGACTTTTCGGTAATGATTTAAAAGAAACAATGGACTCCTACCGAAGAACCTTAAATGTTTTAGTCAGTACCGATGATGAAGTGGAACAACGAAATGGAATTACTCTCGATCCGCTAATTAGTGATGAAAATGGACCTGTCCCTGTTGTGACGTATCAGCCTGCCCAACAATCCCGGAGGAAGCGAAGCGAACTGGTGAAAATAGCCGCAGATCTGTTACGAAAAGCGGGGGCAAAAAAAATTATATGGTCAAATTGGCCGGCAGGAATGATGATTCACTTGGAAAGTACGATGCGAATCGGCTTCGTTGTGGATCAACATTGCGAGTCATTTCAAGTAAAACGGTTATATATCGCTGACAACAGCGTCCATTATAATAGTTTAGGCGGAGTCAATCCTACCCTTACGACACAGGCATTAGCTACCCGAACAGCAGAAAAACTATTCAACAAGTATTTTAATTAGTATGATTGGAAATCCTACCATCATACAAATCAAAGTTTGGTGGGATCTTCAAAACATGAAATTATTTGAATTAATTCAAGATGTATTTGAACCATTTATGGACGGCGAGAAAAGACCATTAAATGTAATGGAGGTTTCCAACCTATGGTTTTTTCTTTTAGGCACTGAAACGACAATGCGTAATGAGGAAATCGGTTACAATATTGCCCAAGATCCGGAATTAAAACAAATTTTAAAGGATGTAAGAGAAACCGTACATATTCCAATTAGAGACGAACTGAAAGAGTTTCTCATGAAAGAAGGGGTTCCCTTTCCTCAATCGACACCGGAAAAACCTATGGGAGATTTTAAGAGTATACCCGAGGGTGCTAAATTAGATGATGAAGAAATGGCTAATTTAATGTCCTATAATCTTGCTATGGGGGTTAATTATGCTGCCAAAGGACTTACTGAATCTATTCGGGCAGATGTTGGGTTAATTTTTTCAAAAATTATTTTGAAGAAGACTACTGCTGGCTTAACGGTAAAACAGTATTTGGATCGGCATGAGTGGCTACGAATTCCGCCTTATTATAAAGCATAGTTTACTGCTTACAACAATCAGTTAGTTTTTTAGGAACTAACCAAACGTTTAATTAAAAGATTAAGCATAATAATTTGTTATTTTAAGGGAATCCAGATTTCTGAGTAGTAATCGGTGCCCCAAGGATCACCGGCGAAATAGACTTCTAAATTAGGTGTGCCTGCATGCTTGTAATGACTTGACGGAAACCATTCAGAGTATATTTGTTTCCATACTTTCTGGATTGCCTCGGGCATTGGGCCTTGAACTTCAAATACGCCCCACTTTGAAGGTGGAATCTCGAGATTCAATAAACCTTTCGGAGTGTCACCGTTATGTTCCGATGCAATCCAGTAATCCATTAATTGCTGTTGCGTGTCTCGTTTATCAACACATACCCCAAGCACCCCATTAATTTCCCCATTATTCAATTGGAGTAATAAATCGTTGGTTCCATCTGCATGAACATCCGCCCACATTTTTGGTATCTCCGTTAAGTTCTCCCCATTTGCACATGAGAACTCTCGCTTGATTCCGATAACTTGGAAACTGTCTCTTTCAATAATTTTGTAATTCATATAATTCATCCTCCTTACATCTATTTGTAATTATAAGTCTTTTTAACAACTAATTTGTTACAAGCAAAATTAATTCATTTTTCTATTTCTCTATTTTTTACATACTATCCTGTCAGTCGCGAAAAATAATATAAAAAATAGCAGGGAAGGTAAGAAGATATGTTTTCATTTCGAGGCGATGCGCATAAAGTTTACCTTCGGCTTAACAAAGCCATAAACAACGGTGAATCCACCAAACATATGAGGGAATACATAGAAATTGAAGAGGTTCAAAGACTGTATCAATCACTTGATAGCAGCATGTTGCAATTAATTAATTATCGAATGATCAAGGAAAAGAATGGATCTGGGATTATACCGATTTTTGTTTCTTCTGTCCCATGGCTTTTGTTTCTATTTTCCAAACCATTGATGGACTTCCTTTTCAAGGATGGAAGCAAACTTTGGGCAATATTTGGGGTTACATATTTGATGATTTTAACTTTAAGTGTCATCCTTCATTTTCGAGAAAAGGCATGGGCTGCTTTTCATATGGAAATCATTCAGGATATTTTAAAAGAAAGAAATCAATGAATTCAATAATTTATATTAAGAAATGAGGCCTGTCTTTTTTAGTGAAATAGCTAAATCGATTACGATTTTATTTTTAGTTTGGGGATTCGCAAGTGAATTAATAAAGAAAAAAGAACCATTTTTGGAAAAGTTGAAACAGGGTCATTAAGACCCATCGAAGCTTAAACATCAAAAAACCTTCAAGCTTACACCAGTCTTTGGCGGTTTTTCTCATTTGCAATACCAAGTTAAATGGAAGAAGGAAAGTTCCTCTTCAAAGGCGAAATAAAATGATAGAATTCTATAAAGTTGAGTGGATGGATAAGGAGTCAGGAATAGATTAAATGATAAAAGTTAAGTCCAAATGACAAAGGTGATGGGGATGTTTTTTCTATTATTAACGGCGATGATTATTTGTTTTGTCGTGGGTACCACTTTATTGGTAAAAGGTACAGTAACAGTCGGGGCCATTGCTATTGGTGCCGGAATACTACTGTTGCTGTTTATTTTGATTTATTATGGAAAAAAGAAACATCGAAAAAAGAAATACGATTGGACTCCAGACTGTGATTGTATTCCGGACTTTGATGGGGATTGTGGGCCGGATTGTGATTGTGGACCGGATTGTAATTAATAAAATGAGATTGCTAGATATCATTCCTTGTCATCGGATGAAGTCTCGGAGTATTACGATTAAGGGGTATACTCTCCCCTTATGTGCAAGATGTACGGGTATCTTGCTAGGCTATTTATTTTTCCCGTTTTTGCTGATTGCGGGTATACATTTGTCATTATGGCTCGGACTACTTTTAAATGTCCCGATGGTTCTTGATGGTTGGACACAGAAAAGGAAATATCGGATGAGTAATAATGTCTTGAGGGTTATCACTGGTATAATGAGTGGATTGGGGCAAAGCGTTCTTATCGTAAGCGGCAGTGATTATATAATTTCCATGCTTTTAGGTTGATAGAGTAGGTGCAAAATTTGGCTGTCATGGCAACAGCCAAATTTAACCTAGAACACACTCCAAAACGACTAGTTAAACGGATAGAACTGATAGGTCAGCACACCAACAATGATTCCTGTGATCAATCCAAAAAATACTTCTGCCGGTTGATGCCCTAATAATTCTTTCAGCTTTTCTCTAGACTCTGTTTTCTTTAACTTCGGGTTTTTTAAGGTGTCAATTAAAAGATTAAAATCAGCTAACAATGTATTTAATACCTCTGCATGATAGCCTGCATGTCTTCGAACTCCAGTCGCATCATGCATGACAATTAGTGAAACGATCACAGAAATCGCAAATTCATTAGAATGGAGTCCTGAAGTTAAACCGATAGCAGTAGTTAATGAAATAATTGTAGCTGTATGAGAACTAGGCATTCCGCCAGTGCTAAACATCAAGTTCCATCTTAATTCTCCTGAAGCAAAATAGTGTATCGGAATTTTTACAAATTGGGCAATAAACATACCTAAAAGGGCGGCTAAAATGGGATAGGATAAAAACATGTGAACCTCCTTTTTTTAAATACGGATAGGTAATCATGATGATCCCTTCAAACGTTGTTACATGATTTTACCAAAATGAACGACACGCTGCTACATTTTAATAAAGCAATTCCTTAGAATGGAATTTTTTCAATAATTATGTGATTATTATAACAACAATCAAATTAAAGGAGGAATAAACGATGCCGACAAATTTGAAAGACACGACTACATTAAGCAATGGAGTAAAGATGCCATGGGTGGGATTAGGCGTTTTTAAAGTAACCGAAGGGGAAGAGGTTATTCAGTCTGTAAAAGCTGCTATCAAAAACGGATACATAAGCATTGATACAGCCGCTATTTATGGGAATGAAGAAGGTGTAGGCCAAGCGATTAAGGATTCTGGCGTTCCCCGTGAGGATCTGTTTATTACAACAAAGCTTTGGAATTCCGAACAGGGATATGAATCAACGTTAAAGGCGTTTGAAACAAGTCTTACTAAACTTGGACTTGATTACTTAGATCTTTATTTAATTCACTGGCCAGGAAAAGATAAATATAAAGAAACATGGAAGGCGTTTGAAAAACTTTACAAAGAGGGGCGTGTGCGCGCGATTGGCGTAAGTAACTTCCAAGTTCACCATTTAGAAGATTTAATCAGTTCTGCAGAGATTAAACCGATGGTAAATCAGGTGGAGTTCCATCCGCACTTAACCCAAAAAGAGCTTCTTGCCTATTGTAAAAATGAAGGAATTCAACTGGAAGCATGGTCGCCTTTAAAACAAGGGCAGCTTCTAAGTGAACCGGTTCTAGAAGATCTTGCGCATAAATATAATAAATCTGTTGCTCAAGTGATCTTGCGCTGGGATTTACAGCATGGAGTGGTTACAATTCCAAAATCAATCAAAGAACATCGCATTATTGAAAATGCGGATATTTTTGATTTTGAATTATCCACTGAGGATATGGACAAAATTGATGGATTGAATCAAGATAGCCGTGCTGGGTCCCATCCGGATACGATGAGCGTAGGCTTTTAATATTTCAAGCGTCTGCCATTCAGAAATGAATGGCAGACGCTTTTTTTACTCCTACTATCTTATCATTCCTTCCTATTACTATGTTGAAGTAAATTATAAAAAATAGTACGTATGCTATAATGTTCTATATCTTAATTGGTGCAGAAACTCAGGAAGGAGCAGGACACGTGAACATCCCATTAAATCAAAAACTCATCAAAGAAATGTGTGGCACTGTCTCCTTCAAACGAGGAGATTATTTTTATCAAACGAATAAAGTCACATTTGAACAATATCGACCTGACCGTTGTCAAGCTACGGTAACAGGTGAGGAAGACTTCCATGTGACAATCGAAGCGAGTGGCAACGATGATATTTTAACGGAATGCAGCTGCCCAAAGCTTGCCTCGTTTACAAAGGATTGTCAGCATATTGCAGCCGTTTTATTGGCGGTTTACGAGCATCAACAGAAAGGAACCATCCCGATGGTTTCCAATTCCACTAATCAGGCTCTGACGGAAGGGTTACTGACACTTTTTACGGATCAGCCTGTTCGCTCAAGCGGTCATCAACTCCATTTTGAAAAAAGAAATGTACTTGATATCGAGTTTACCTGTAAACCCATGGAGGTTGGCAAGGGAAGATACCTATTCGCTATCGAATTGGCCGTCGCATCAACTGAGGTGGAAAATATCCGAATGTTTTTGGGGCGGGTAAGTACGGGAAAGACTTACTCACTTTCGAGCTCATTCCAATACGATCCAAATCTCCATTGCTTTCAAAAAGAAACCAATGCCGTTCTGGAGCAGCTCATCCAAGTACTACGGGATGAAAAGGTGTATGTGGATGTGGTGCCTGACACCAATCAACATCAGATGCTGTTCATTCCATCATCCTCTTGGGAACGGCTGCTTCCGTTGCTCATAAAAATTCCCTATGTGAAGGTGAAATCTGAGGGGCATACCTTTCAAGGTCTGCACTTATCAGCCGAATCGCTCCCATTAGAGTTTGATTTTACAAAAGCGGAAGGAAACGGTTATCAACTGAAGGTTAAAAACTTACCTCGGATGATTTTCTTAAGTGCCTATCATTCCGTTTTATACGAAGGGAAAGTAAAACAACTAGAAGATCAGGACTATAAACGCCTATCGGATCTGAAAGAGATGTTGGATGCCTCTGGGACCAATCAAATTCCCATTCCGCAAGAGCAAATCCGTTTTTTTCTGGAAAAAGTGGCGCCAGGGTTAAAAAAACTAGGACAGGTTACGATTGCAGAAACGATCACGAAGCAATTGATGAACACACCACTTATGGCCAAACTCTACTTGGATCGTGTCAAAAACCGCTTGCTGGCGGGACTCGAATTTCATTACGAAAATTGGATCATTAATCCATTGGAAAGTAGAGATCTCCCATCTGGCTCTTTAGTAATCCGTGATGTAGAAAAGGAAGATGAAATCCTCCAGCTCTTTGAGGATAGCTCGTTTGCCAAGACAGATGGTGGATATTTTCTTCATAATGAAGAACTGGAGTATGACTTTCTGACCTATGTCGTTCCAAAGCTCCAAAAGCTCGTCCGAATTTATGCGACGACGGCTGTAAGAAATCGGATTTCCAGAGGGGAATTTCGCCCGCAGGTTAGGGTGAGGGTCAAAAAGGAACGAACCAATTGGCTTGAATTTAAATTTGAAATGGACGGCATTCCTGAAAGACAAATACGTGAGGTTTTGTCGGCTTTAGAGGAAAAACGGAAATATTATCGTATGCCTAATGGGTCGCTGCTCTCGCTTCAGACGAGAGAATTCGATGAAATTCAGCGTTTTCTTTACTCACCACTAGCCAAGAATAAGGATCTCGCCAGTGGTTTGGATTTACCAATTGAGCAGAGTCTTCAACTTCTTGATACGGTTGAGGTTAGTGATGCGTTTAAGTTAGAGGAATCCTTTCGGCAGTTCCTTGATCACCTTCACAATCCAGGCCGGTTGGAGTTTGAGGTGCCAACGAGTTTAGAGCCCCTCCTTAAAGATTATCAAAAGCATGGGTTTAAATGGATGAAGACTCTGGCATACTACGGCTTCGGCGGGATACTGGCTGATGATATGGGACTTGGAAAAACGATTCAAAGCATCGCTTTTATTATGTCCGTTCAGTCCGATATCCGTAAAAGTAACCAGCCAGCCCTCGTTGTTTGTCCGTCATCCTTGACGTATAACTGGCTAAGTGAAATCAGGAAATTTGCTCCCCAGGTAAAGGCCGCTGTCATTGATGGAACAAAAGCAGAGCGAACCAAGCTTCTGAAGGAAGGGAAGGATGTCGATGTAATGATCATCTCCTACCCGTTACTGCGCCGCGAGATCAGTTGGTTTGAGAAGAAATCCTTTCATACGGTGTTTTTTGATGAGGCGCAAGCCTTTAAAAATCCGTTGACGCAAACAGCCCATGCAGCAAAGATGTTACAAGCCCATCATCGCTTTGCACTTACGGGGACACCCGTAGAAAATTCCGAGGAAGAGCTGTGGTCAATTTTTCATGTTGTCTTTCCTGAACTGTTCCTTGGGCTAAAGGAATATAGCAAGCTATCTAGGAAAAACATTGCACGGAGAATCCGTCCTTTTTTACTGCGCAGGTTGAAGGAGGATGTCCTTGCTGAGCTTCCTGAAAAAATGGAGTCGCTGGAGTCTGTGGAACTGTTTCCAGAACAAAAAAAGCTGTATGCAGCCTATTTGGCGAAACTAAGGCATGACACATTAAAGCATCTGGACAAGGACACGATACGAAAAAATAGAATCAAAATCCTAGCGGGTTTGACTCGTTTGCGGCAGATTTGCTGTCATCCAGGTTTGTTTGTCGATGGGTATCAAGGGAATTCAGCGAAATTCGAACAACTCTTGCAGATTGTTGACGAATCAAAGCTTTCTGGAAGAAGAGTATTAATTTTTTCACAGTTTACGAAAATGCTTGATCTTATCGGCAGAGCTTTAACTGCGAAAGGATTGCCTTATTTTTACCTGGATGGACAGACTCCATCTGAAGAACGAGTCGAAATCTGCGAGCGCTTTAATCGCGGTGAACGGGATTTGTTCCTCATTTCTTTAAAAGCAGGAGGAACAGGTCTTAATTTGATGAGTGCGGATACCGTTATTTTATATGACACGTGGTGGAACCCGGCTGTCGAGGAACAAGCAGCCGATCGTGCCCACAGGATGGGTCAGAAAAACATCGTCCAGGTCATCAAACTGGTTGCCCGAGGGACAATCGAGGAAAAAATGAATGAACTGCAAGATAAAAAGCGACATCTCATCGAAGAAATCATCGATTCTGATGAGAAAGTCATGACAACTCTTACTGAAGAGGATATCAGGGAGATATTGATGATATAGAAAAAAGGAGCTGCAGCGCAACTCCTTTTTTTAATAGCTTTTATGCCCCGATGACATTCAATGATTGACGGAGACCTTCTAAAGCAAATTGCCTGATAAATCTAAAGGCAAATAATGCGATGATCGGTGAAAAGTCAATTGGACCAAGAGGGGGGATAAACCTTCTGAACAATCCTAAATATGGTTCGACAAGCTTGGCAATCCAGATACCAATCTTTGTTGCTTGAAACTGAGGAAACCAGGAACTGAAAATAGATATTAAAATTAACCAATAATAAATCTCAAAAGCATACTGTCCAATCAGTAAAATATTCGAGCCCAATATAGATCTTCCATTCTATAATAATTTTTTAATCGTACAAACCTAACTTATGTATACATATACGATTGAGGTCCAATAAAGTTTCAAAATATTAATAAGGAACTTCCAACCTATTTCTGTTGAAGAGGGTTAAGAACTTCTGCGACAAAATCGGCATAGCTGTCGATATGAAAATCAGCTTCAATGTTTCGATTTTGAAAGGCACACGTTTTAATATTTAATTCTCGAGCGGGAATTAAATCTAAGTCACGGTCACCGACGACCAAATCAATATGGTGACTTTTTAGAACATATTCGTAGGAGGAGCTGTGGGGTTTTCTTGTAAAACCTTGTTCCTCAACAGAAACAATCTCTTTAAAGTATTTGTCTAAATGATATTTTTTAAGCAGAAAGATGGTCGATTCCTTATCGCGGTGCGTAACAATAATATTGTGATCAACAGAAGATAAAGCTTCCGCTAAGTATTCAAATGGCCTGCTTTCCGTCTTTGAATAATAGTTATGTAAGGTTTGATACTCAAGTCTCTGCTTTTCATCTATTCCATAATGTTTAAAGGCTGTTTTGGAATCAATTTTTAGCCATTTTAGAACCTCATCGCGATCAAGGTCTTGCTTGCTTAAGTTGATGAAACCTGAGACAAGTGCTGGATAGGTATCAAAAAGAGTGCCGTCGAAATCCCATAATACGTTAATAATAATCCCTCTTTTCAGAAACGTTTGATTTTGTCTTTAATGAGATTACCATAAGATTATATAAAAAAGAAACGATCAGGTCACATTGATGTCTGAAATTTGTTATACTTTTCATGAGTAATGTACATGTTAAAAGATAGAAATGGGGGATAACCATGTCATTTGATAACTCAAAACTGGGGTTACCATACTTTAGCTTAGAAGCAGCAGCAGTGGACAAGAGTCCGAGTGAAATGGTCATTACAGACCAGAATAAAGAAAATTATTACATAGTCTCTCGCGAAGTATACGAGGAAGGCCCGCAACAACATGGTTACCTTGTTGTTGTAGAAGAAGGAGAGTAGCGATACTCTCTTTTTTTATTACTTTTTGAAAAAGTCCAACTGTTTAATTAGTACTTCTCATTAATTGTTACCGTCGACAGCAAAATTCAATGGTGAAGGGCACGATTAATAAATCCTTCAATTCGCGCTTTATGTATATCTATAGGAGTCTGTAATTAGTTCTTTTTACCAATAATGTATTTGATATGAAGAATGGAGTGGAAAAATGAGCTATCAGCAAAAAACAAAAGAAACCGATCATAGTGTGATCGAGTTTATTGAAAATGTCGAAAACCCGAAAAAACGTGAGGATGCGTATAAACTAATAGATATATTTACTGAAACAACAGGTTATGAGGCAAAGATGTGGGGGCCGAGTATTATTGGATTCGGTTCCTATCATTATAAATATGAATCAGGCCATGAAGGAGATGCCCCATTAGTTGGCTTTTCGCCACGAAAGGCAAAAATTAGTTTGTATTTTGCACCGGGAGAAACAAAGCGTGAGGAATTGCTAAAGGACTTTGGGAAACACACAACAGGAAAAGGGTGTGTATACATCAATAAGGTCGCTGATATTGATATCGATGTATTAAAAGAGCTAATTACCCAATCGGTCGGATTTTTGCAGAAAAAATATCCATATTCGAAAAGCAGTGAGTAAGTTTGACTTGAAGATGGTCAAGCGGTATATGAAGAAAGAGGCTTTCTATGCTACCGCGAGCCTTCCAATTTCCATAGTAGGGTAAGAAAGAGCCTCTCTATGTTTCCGCAGAAATTCCGTTTTCCAATTGTTAAGAAGTAAGATTTTACCCAATAAAATTAGCCAATTCCTGTGTAAACTTTTTCTGCTCTTCCCAGAACAAACCATGACCACTGTGTTCAAACCAAACAAGCCTAGAGTTGATAATTCCCTGATGAAGGATGGAAGCCAGCGGTGGCAAACAAATTTGATCATGTTGACCATGAAGAATCAATGTAGGCACCTGAATTCTCTTGATATCTGTAAATAAGGTTTCATCTCTTAAGGAGTTTAGTAAGCCTGCAGTGGAATGCCCTGCTGCTTCAATTCCTAATTGAAAGAACCAGTCTGAGAAAGGTTTAGTGAGCGCCTGATGGAAGAACATGTTCGTGAAATCAGAGAGCATTTTCGGCCGATCGTTATAAATCTGCCCCAGTAGTAAATTGACATCCTTCGCCTCTAATCCAAAAGGAAAGCCTGGCCGCTTAATAAAACTAGGGGCAGCTGCACCAAAAAGGGCTAACTTCGATACCCCAAAGCCCTTATGGCGTTCCATATACCTGATAACAATCGCTCCACCGACAGAATGACCTGCAAGCGTGAAACTCTGTAAGCGAAGTGCTTTAACAATTTCCCGAATATCATCAGCAAGTCTATTGTACGAGTACCCTTCCCAAGGTTTATCTGACTTGCCAAATCCCCTTAGATCGATCCCAATACACCGATATCCCATCGCAGGAAGGACATTAAACTGATATTCAAATAATTTATGATTGGCTGGCCAGCCATGGACAAAGAGGATGGTTTTACTACTTTTACGATTTACATCTTCAACATATATATTCACTTCAGGCGCCACTTTAACATAATATCCCATTTTTTATCCCTCCTTTGAAAAAGGTATGGGAAAAGTCCTTTTATCAATAAGCTATTCATGGATAGCTAGGCTAATACATTCGTGAACATTTTGCTACAAGTTGTAAATTTCTACTTTTTATTTTATTTAATAGTTTAAAATGATAAATGTAGGAGAATGGATCGCACTCTCCTTTATAAAAATATATATATGTGAAAATGTGAGCAAACTAACTTTCATACAACATAGAATTTTTTATAAAAATAATTATCTGGAGCTGGTTTTTGATATGGAGAAAAAGAAGGTCGTCATAATAGGTGGAGGAATCACAGGTTTAGCAACAGCATACTACCTGCAAAAGGAGATCAAGGAGAGAGCACTGCCGCTTGAAGTCAAGCTATATGAAGCTAGTGACCGATTTGGCGGTGTGATTCACACGGTGAAGAGGGATGGCTTTATGATTGAAAAAGGTCCCGATTCCATTCTGGCTCGAAAAGCCAGTGCGCTTAAATTAATTAAAGAAGTCGGCTTAGAAGACAAAGTGGTCGCGAATACAGCCGGGAAATCTTATATATACGCTAGAGGAAGGATCCGTTCGATGCCTGAGGGAGCATTTATGGGGATCCCAACCCAGGTTACACCATTTGCGCTCTCAGGACTCTTTTCACCACTAGGAAAACTACGGGCAGCAGGTGATTTTATTTTACCAAAAGGAAAGGAAAAGGCAGATCAATCCCTCGGTGAGTTTTTCAGAAGAAGGCTTGGGGATGAAATAGTGGATAACTTAATCGCCCCTCTACTGTCAGGAATTTATGCAGGCGATATCGACCGCTTAAGCTTAATGTCATTGTTTCCGATGTTCTATCATATGGAGCAAAAACATCGAAGCCTTGTGCTTGGCTTGAAAAAAACGATGCCGTCTCCACCTGAAACAGAGAAAAAAGAACCTTCAAAAAAAGGAATGTTTATCTCCCTATCAACCGGTCTGGAATCGTTGATTGAAGAAGTGGTCAGGCGGATGGATGAAGGAACTGTTAGGAAAGGAGTCCCTGTTGAAAAAATTGTGAGAGATCAAAACCACTATTCGATTACCTTCGCTAATGGAACGGTTGAACAGGCGGACAGCGTGGTCATTGCGACAGAACATTTCCATGCACAAAAAATGCTTTCTGATTATCCGTTCATGCACACGTTTGATGATATGCCATCCTATTCTGTGGCCAACGTTGCCATGGCATTTCCAAAGTCGGCAATTAAACAGGACATAGAGGGGACAGGCTTTTTAGTGTCGAGAAACAGTGACTTTAGAATAACTGCCTGTACATGGACGCATAAAAAGTGGCCTGGTACGACACCAAAGGATATGGCTTTATTACGCTGTTATGTTGGAAAACCAAATGATCAAGCGGCTGTTGATTTATCAGATGAAGAGATTATAAATGTTGCATTACGGGATTTAAATAAAACCATGAACATAACCGATAAACCATTGTTCCATATCATCACAAGATGGAAAAAAGCGATGCCGCAATACAATGTTGGTCATATTGAACGGATGAAGAGTGTGAAGGAATCACTGACTAAGGAATTACCCGGAGTATTTCTAGCTGGAGGTTCCTATGAAGGTGTTGGTATTCCAGACTGTATTGATCAGGGAGAGGCTGCAGTTAAAAAGGTACTTGAGTTTTTAAGGTAGTCATTAAGACGGAGTAGGGATTTGAAATTCCTGCTCTATTTTTTTTGACTGGAATCAATATCTTTTAATAGGAATTTTCCAATAAAATGCCAAAATCGAGAGGGAGCATACCTCTCTCTTTTTTATTTTTAGAATAACTTCTAATGACTTTTTGTGTAAGCTTTGTTACCAACTTTTTAACTGATTTGAATGTAAAAATGGTATGTATGTCAATTTGATGGCGGGTTTTCTGAAAGCAATAACTAATCAATTAATAGGCGCGAAGCCTTGGTATCTATGGTTTTTACTATATCAATATCATAAATGAGAGTAATTCCCACTTAAATATATGTTGTTTAATAGAAGAATTATTATTAAAATAAATAAAGATAGATTGTTTAGTAGATAGAAATTTTCATTTTATAAAAAAATTTGAAAGATTGTACTTCTTAGTTGATACCTCTATGTAATCAATTTTTTAATATTATAAAAAAGGGGAAATGCATATGAAGAAGATTAGTTTAGCATGGCAGATTTTCATTGGTCTGACACTTGGTATTATTGTCGGTGCGGTTTTTTACGGAAATCCACATGTGGCAAGCTACCTTCAGCCAATTGGAGATATATTTATTCGCTTAATTAAGATGATTGTTGTCCCAATTGTTATCTCCAGCCTTATTGTAGGTGTTGCTGGTGTTGGTGATATGAAGTCTTTAGGAAAACTGGGCGGGAAAACCCTGCTTTATTTTGAAATCATTACCACGATTGCGATCATTGTTGGACTTCTTGCTGCGAACGTGTTTCAGCCAGGAGATGGCGTTGATAAATCGAAACTTACTAAAACGGATATTAACAGCTATGTAAGTACAGCCGAAAAAACTGAGTCCCATTCTATGATTGACACTGTTGTGAATATTGTTCCGACGAACATCATTCAATCATTAGCTAACGGAGAAATGTTACCGATTATTTTCTTCTCTGTTATGTTTGGACTTGGTGTGGCAGCGATTGGAGAGAAAGGGATACCAATTATCAATTTCTTCCGAGGAACGGCCGATGCGATGTTCTATGTCACAAACCAAATCATGAAGCTCGCGCCATTCGGTGTGTTTGCATTAATTGGTGTTACTGTTTCGAAATTTGGAATTACCTCATTAATTCCACTGGGAAAACTAGTCTTAGTTGTATACGGATCCATGTTTTTCTTCATCCTTGTCGTCCTTGGATTAGTAGCAAAAATTGCCGGATTCAATATTATCCACCTCATTAAATATTTAAAAGACGAATTAATTTTAGGTTACACGACAGCAAGTTCAGAAACCGTTCTTCCAAAAATCATGGAAAAAATGGAGAAATTGGGCTGTCCTAAATCGATTACATCTTTCGTAATTCCAACAGGATATTCCTTTAATCTAGATGGCTCTACGCTTTACCAAGCGATTGCCGCACTGTTTATTGCGCAAATGTATGGAATCCATTTGAGTATTGGACATCAAATTACATTAGTTCTTGTATTGATGTTAACATCTAAAGGAATTGCTGGGGTACCAGGTGTATCGTTTGTTGTTCTACTAGCCACTTTGGGCAGCGTAGGTATTCCTGTAGAAGGGCTAGCATTTATTGCCGGAATTGATCGTATTCTTGATATGGCTCGTACTTGTGTAAACATTGTCGGAAACTCTTTGGCTGCAATTGTTATTACCAAATGGGAAGGCCATGAGCTTAAAAATTATCAGGAACGTAAGGTAGCTTAAAATAGGGAAAACAGGACATCTTCTGAAATGGGAGATGTCCTTTTTCATTGGGTTAATGATTCTGAATCTTAAATAAAGTCAGGTAATATTAGTGACTCATAAAAGTTTTACATACTAAAATGGATAAAACCGATAGAAATACTCATAATTTAATTTGTATATAAACGAGAAAATTGATTTTCCAAATCTATGGGGCTATTTACGAGATTTATTTCAAACCCCCGGTTTTGGAGATACGACAGAATTCGATGCAATTAAACGGCATTATCATCTGTCGAACCATATCGCTAGTGATGATCAGAAGGGATATAATATCTTGCCGAAGGGTCCCGACCTCTCTGGGCTTACTTCTCAACATGGTCGACAAGGTTTAAGTAATAAGGTTGAAAAGTTTTTAATACACTGAGAAAAACTGACTAGAAGCAGGTGGTAAAATGATTATTCGCAATGCTGCAGCGGATGAATTATCATTCATTCGAGAACAAAGAGTAAACTCATATGAAGAACATGCCCAAAACATTCTTGAAGATCATTGGAAGGCGCTTAAACACGCAATCTCGTCCGATGCTGATGCGCAGGAGGATGTGGAACGAATTGTTGCTGAAATTGATGGGAAAATAGTAGGCAGTATTGCCTTGTTTCCTGCAAAAACCGATGCCTACGAAGGATTGGTAGATAAGTTGGATTATCCTGAAATACGAATGCTCGCAGTGACACCGCAAGCTCGAGGCAATGGGGTGGCAAAAGCACTGATTTCAGAATGTATTCGACGAGCGAAAGTGCAAGGCTGTCATTCAATCGGCCTGCATACCGCAGATTTTATGAAAAGTGCGATGGGACTATACGGGCGCCTTGGTTTTGAAAGGTTACCGCAATTCGATTTTGAACCTGCGGATGACGGCATCATTGTGAAAGCGTATCGACTTACTTTTGAATAGTACTTTATTGTTTTAGAAAGCTGGTACTAGAAATTATTTTATAAAACCCACTTGACAGGTAGGAAAAGTCAGAATAAAATGTAAATAATTCAAATAGATTCAAAGGAGAATTAATTTAATATTAAGCTGATTGGAAAACCAAAGGCTTATACTCTTATTTAGGGGTATAAGTCTTTTTTTATTCGAAGGGGGACTAATTATGATCTATCCGATTAGTAAGTGGAGTCCACATTGTTGTCAGTCATTTTGTATTTTTTCAGGTTTATGTAGATGAATAGAATCATAGGTTCTTTTTTTAGATCATAAAACCAAGTATTCTTATGTGATATTAGGAGTTTAAGGGAGGATGAAAATATGGCAATTGTGGATCAAGCAAAAGCAAACTATATTTTATCGACACTAAAGGGGATGGAGTATGGTTCTGTGGTCATAACCGTTCATGACGGTACGATCACTCAAATTGATAAGACAGAGAAAACACGATTTGCACAAAATAAGAAAACATCTAAATAACAAAGATGATTTGCAAAAAGTGACCACACTTATTATTGGATTTATTTTTAAAAAATTTAGCCGATCAGTCTACTGAAGGCTACTTATTTTCTAGACTATGCGAGAGATGATTGTTGCTCACCGGACTTATCTTAACTCCGAAAAGCAGACAACCGACCTTTAAGCGATAGTCCTAAGAATAGGTAGCCTTTTTTGTTTAAAAAAGGAGGAAATCACAAATGAAACTAGCTTACAAATTCACAACCGTACTTATTCTTATCGCCCTTATTCTAGCAGGGTGCAGCAGTCAGTCTAGTAATCAAAGCACTGAGAAAAAAGATGGGGGAACCAAACAAGAGGCTGCGAAACCAAAAGAACCTGTCCAATTATTAAATGTTTCATATGACCCAACCCGAGAACTATATGAAGAGTTTAACGGAGAATTCGCTAAGTATTGGGAAAAGGAAAAAGGTCAGAAGGTAACCATTCAACAGTCACATGGTGGTTCAGGAAAACAAGGACGTGCTGTCATCGATGGTCTTGATGCAGATGTTGTTACGCTGGCATTGGCATATGATATCGATGAGATTGCAAACTTAGGCGGCTTACTTTCGAAGGATTGGCAAAAGAAGCTGAAGGATAACTCGACTCCGTATACGTCAACGATTGTGTTTCTAGTTAAAAAGGGGAACCCAAAAGGGATTAAAGATTGGGACGATTTAACGAAAAAGGGAACTTCGGTCATAACTCCAAATCCAAAGACATCCGGTGGTGCCCGTTGGAATTACTTAGCAGCTTGGGCATACGCAAAAGATAAATATAATGGGGATGAAACAAAAATTAAGAAATTTATGAGCCAACTGTACAAAAATGTTGAAGTATTAGATTCTGGTGCCCGCGGAGCAACCACCACTTTCGTTGAACGAGGCATTGGTGATGTCTTGATTGCCTGGGAGAACGAGGCTTTCTTAACACTTAATGAATTAGGAAAAGACAAATTTGAGATTGTTGTCCCATCCATTAGTATTCTTGCTGAACCACCGGTTGCCGTGGTCGATAAGAACGTCGAGAAAAAGGGAACTAAAGAGGTAGCTGAGGCCTATTTGAATTATTTATACAGTGATGTAGGACAGGAAATTATCGCTAAGAATTATTATCGCCCGCGTAATCAAGAGATCCTTGACAAGTATGCAGATGTCTTTCCAAAAATTAATTTAGTCACAATTGACAAAGATTTTGGAGGATGGAAAAAAGCACAAGAGACGCACTTTAATGATGGCGGGACGTTTGATCAGATTTACCAGCCATAGTAAGTAGTTCAGTTAGATGGGTGTCCTAAATCGTTACGATTTGGGATGCCCTACATGTATCTTATCCGGAAGGGGTCAACCTCATGGCTCGTTTAGCAAGTTTAAAAATGAAAAGAAATAGTGTGCTGCCAGGTTTCGGTCTTTCGTTAGGGTTTACGATGTTTTATATTAGCATCCTTGTCATTCTGCCATTATCAATGATATTTATTAATTCTGTGACAGTCGAATGGTCGAAAATCTGGGAGACTATTTCGGATTCGAGGGTGGTGGCCTCCTATAAACTGAGCTTTGGTGCAGCCTTTTTAGCAGCCTTTATAAATGTTATTTTTGGCGTTCTAATTGCATGGGTCCTGGTACGTTATCAGTTTGCTGGTAAACGAATTATCGATGGGCTAGTTGATTTGCCTTTTGCCTTACCAACAGCGATTGCCGGGATTGCCTTAACGACCTTGTATACGGAAAATGGCTGGGTTGGGCAGTTTTTGAGTTTTAAAGTGGCATTTACTCCGCTCGGGATTACATTAGCATTAACATTTATCGGGCTGCCCTTTGTGGTGCGCACCGTTCAGCCCGTCCTGCAAAGCTTGGAAAAAGAAATCGAAGAAGCATCAGCTAGTTTAGGTGCAAATCGTTCGCAAACGTTTGTAAAAGTAATTTTTCCAGAAATTCTGCCAGCTGCTTTAACAGGTTTCGCGCTTGCGTTTGCCCGGGCGCTTGGGGAATATGGCTCGGTGGTCTTTATTGCAGGGAATATGCCGATGAAGACAGAAATTACTCCGCTGCTAATCATGACCAAGTTAGAACAATATGATTACGCCGGTGCTACAGCGATAGCAGCCGTTATGTTGATTTTTTCCTTTACGATTCTACTTATTATTAATGTATTGCAGTGGTGGACGAATCGGAAATTTATTTAGAGATAACTAGTTTTAGAGGAGGTTTTATCTGTTTCGCAAACAAACTTAGTATTTCCGCAAACAAATATCTGTAACAAAGCGAAATATTTGAAAAATTGGCTGTTTCCATCAAGATTGTTTTTTTGCTAGTGTAAAATTACACCTTATCAGGTAACTTATAAAATTTATCAGCGGAATATGACCTTTTATCAGCGAAACTAAGTCATATATCAGCGAAAATGAGATTTTATCAGCGAAACCAAGTCATATATCAGCGAATCAATTTTAGCAAACAAAAAAGGATCGATTTTTTGACCCAGAAGGAGGTAACTATGGCTGGAAATGTACCAATGCAATATTCAAGTACACTGATTCAACCGACAACACGCGACTCTGAACCCCGGTTCGTTCGTTGGGTTCTAATTACACTAGCATTAGGGTTTTTAGGGCTGGTATTGGTGTTGCCGCTGGTGGCAATTTTTATAAAAGCCTTTGATAAGGGTATAGCCGTTTTCCTAGAGGCCGTTAGCAATCCAGATGCATTATCTGCAATCAAGCTAACTTTGATCATTACCTTGATTACCGTGCCACTTAATGCCATCTTTGGTGTGGCTGCCGCCTGGGCCGTAACCAAGTTCAATTTTAAAGGAAAAAGTCTTTTGATTACGATTATTGATCTGCCATTTGCCATCTCCCCAGTCATCGCCGGATTGGTGTTTGTTCTATTATTTAGTGCGCATGGTTTATTTGGACAATGGTTAATCGACCATAATATCAAAATTATTTTCGCAGTGCCCGGAATCGCCCTGGCCACACTTTTAGTGACGCTGCCCTTTGTCGCTCGGGAACTCATTCCATTAATGCAAACGCAGGGGACGGCCGATGAGGAAGCATCCTTGACTTTGGGTGCGAGCGGATGGAAGACATTCCTTTTGGTAACTCTGCCGAATATTAAATGGGGATTATTATATGGGATTATTCTCTGTAGTGCTCGAGCAATTGGGGAGTTTGGAGCTGTTTCGGTCGTTTCAGGACATATTCGCGGAATGACCAATACGATGCCGCTCCATATTGAAATTTTATACAATGAATATCAATTTTCCGCGGCATTTGCGGTTGCTTCCTTAATGTCATTTTTCGCCATCATCACCTTGGTTGTAAAAAATGTCATTGAATGGAAAACAAAAAAATCATTTGAACCTGAAGAAGGAGTTCACTAAGATGAGCATTCAAATTCAAAATATCTCAAAATCATTTGGAAACTTTCAAGCCCTTGATCAAATTAATCTTGATATTCAAACAGGGGAGCTCGTTGCCCTGCTTGGTCCGTCTGGTTCTGGGAAAACATCGCTTCTAAGAATCATCGCAGGCTTAGAAGGTGCGAATCAGGGAGCCATTTTGTTCGGGGAAGAAGATATGACTCATATCAGTACAAAGGAGCGGAAAGTAGGATTTGTCTTCCAGCATTATGCCTTGTTTCGTCATATGACTGTTTTTGAAAATGTGGCCTATGGATTAAAAGTCCGGCCAAGGAAAACGCGTCCTTCCAAAACCGAAATAAAAGAAAAGGTCATGGAATTACTAAAGCTAGTAAAATTAGAAGCATTTGCCGAACGGTATCCTTCCCATTTGTCTGGCGGCCAGCGGCAGCGGGTGGCATTAGCCAGAGCATTAGCGGTTGAGCCTAAGGTACTCTTGTTAGATGAACCATTTGGTGCGTTAGATGCGAAAGTCCGGAAAGATCTTCGCAGATGGCTAAGAAAGCTCCATGATGATTACCAGATTACGAGCATTTTTGTGACGCATGACCAAGAGGAAGCGCTGGATGTTGCCGACCGAGTTGTCGTGATGAATGAAGGGAAGATTGAGCAAATCGGCACACCAGAGGAAGTATATGAAAATCCAAACAGTCCTTTTATTTATCACTTTTTAGGAAATGTTAATTTATTTAAAGGGCGCCTCCATAAAGGGAAATTACGACACGGTAATTTTGAAGTCGATGCACCCGAATTCTCCGCAACAGAGAATACCGAGGCAGTCGGTTACGTTCGACCGCATGATATAAGTATCGAAAGAGAGGCTAGCCTGGATTCAGTTGCTGCAAAAATTAATTATATTCATTTAGTCGGAGCCTCCGTCCAACTTGAACTGATTCGAAAAGATAATGGCGAGTTCCTGGAAGTGGATTTAAGGAAAGAACAATTTCGAAGCCTTAATCTAAAAACAGGTGAAGAAGTGTATGTAAAACCAAAACAATTAAAGGTTTTTATTCCTGCGGATTATTCCATTTAAAAAAGAAAAACAAAGGCCTATACTCATTTTCGAGTATAGACCTTTGTACGTTCAGATCATCTAAAAAATTTTAGTTCCAGTCCGTATGAAAGACTCCTTCCATATCAGTTCGCTCATACGTATGGGCACCGAAATAATCCCGTTGTGCCTGCAGGAGGCTGGCATTTGAACGGCCGTTTCGGTAACTATCGAAATAAGAAAGGGAGGTACTTAAACAGGGAAAGGCGATACCGGAATTTATACCCTCGCATACCATTTTCCTCAGTCCTGATTGATACTCTTTTGTTTTTTCAGCGAAAAATGGTGCGATTAATAAATTCTTCAGATTTACTTGACTCTGATAGGCTTCACTAATCACGTTTAAAAACTCGGCCCGAATAATACAGCCGCCCCGGAAAATAAGTGCAATCTCTTCTAATGGTAAATTCCAGTCATAGAGATCAGAAGCCATTTTATATTGTGTAAAACCTTGGGCGTAGGCGCAAACTTTCCCCATATATAATGCTTGTCTAACGTACTCAATCCATAAATTCTTATCTAAAGCCTGCTGGTCCATTCCGGCGCCTGCTAATATATTTTCTGCGATGACCCGTTCCTCTTTTAATGAAGATACATACCGGGCGAACAATGACTCGGTAATGATTGATAGGGGGATACCGTTATCTATCGCTTGCATGCTTGTCCATTTACCTGTGCCTTTTTGCCCTACTTTATCAAGGATGACATCGATCAGTGGTAAACCTGTTTTTTCATCTTTTTTCTTTAAAATTTCTGCCGTGATTTCGATTAGGTAACTTTTCAGTTCACCCTGATTCCATTTTCCAAAGATATCAGCAATTTCATTCACAGATAACTGTAACCTATCCCTTAAAAAGGTATAGGCTTCTGCGATCAATTGCATATCTGCATACTCAATTCCGTTATGGACCATTTTCACAAAATGCCCTGCACCTTTTGGACCAATATATGTGCAACATGGGGTCCCATCGACTTGCGCAGCTATTTTTGTAAGAATGGGAGCAACTTTTTCATATGCTTCTTTATCTCCGCCAGGCATGATGGACGGGCCATTTAATGCTCCTACTTCACCTCCGGAAATACCAATCCCTAAATAATCGATTCCTTTAATTTTCAAATCATCATATCTTTGGGCAGTATCTTCGTAATGGGAGTTGCCGCCGTCCATGATCATATCACCTTGCTCAAGAAAAGGAACTAACGAAGAAATCACAGAATCTATCGCTGCACCAGCTGTGACCATAAGAAAGATCTTTCTAGGGGTTTCTAAGGACTGAACAAAACTTTGCACGTCATAGTACGGATTGATCGATTGATTTTCAATTCTATGTAAAAGTTTATCTGTTAAATCTCTGGTGTAATTATAGACCGCTACTTTTTCCCCTTTGTTCGCCATATTTAAGGCGATGTTGCTGCCCATTACACCTAAACCAATAACTCCAATTGTATTGTCCATTTAACTTCCTTCTCCTTTATATAAAAATAAAAGGCAGTAAATCCGCCGCTTTAATACTTAGTGGATTCTAAGTATAAGAGGGGGGATCCTGCCCTTGACCTAACGCCAATAGTGAGGGATAAATAATATCTCCCACTACTGGATATTAAACGAATAAACTTAGTAATAGAATAAACACTAATCCAGATACGGAAATAATTGACTCAAGTAATGTCCATGTTGCGAATGTTTCTTTCATACTTAATCCGAAATATTCCTTAAACATCCAGAAACCAGCATCATTTACGTGTGAGGCAATTAAACTACCAGCACCAGTTGCAAGAACGACTAACGCAAGGTTAACATCGGTTTGACCCAGCATCGGGATCACTAAACCAGCAGTAGTTAAAGCTGCAACAGTAGCAGAACCTAATGAAATACGTAAAATTGCTGCAATAATCCAGGCAAGTAAAATCGGTGAGATAGAAGTTCCTTTAAATAATTCAGCTACATAGTCACCTACATGGCCATTAATTAATACTTGTTTGAAGGCACCGCCGCCGCCGATAATTAAGAGCATCATCCCAATATGAGAGATAGCTGTTGAACAAGAATCCATCACCGATTTAATAGGAATATTTCTTGCTAATCCCATTGTATAAATAGCGAATAATAAAGAGATTACCATGGCAGGGGATGCACCGCCAACAAAACGGATAATGGCTAGTAAAGTATTATCTGCAAATCCCATTGTTTTTTGAAGCAAAGTAATAATTGTAGCGATTGACATTAGGATTACAGGAAGCATTGCAGTAAATACACTGATACCAAATCCAGGTGTGTCTTCAATTTTAAACGTTTTTTGTTCACCTAAAGAGGCAATATTACCAGTCTTTGCAAATGAGTTAGGAACCAATTTTTTTGCAAGTTTTGTAAATAAAGGTCCAGCAATAAAAACAGTTGGAATAGCAATAATGAAACCGTAAAGTAATACTTGACCAAGATCTGCACCATATTCACCAGCAATGGTGGTTGGTCCAGGATGTGGCGGTAAAAAGCCGTGTGTTACAGATAATGCTGCTGCCATTGGAATACCAAGATATAAAATAGAAACCTTTATTTGTTTTGAAATCGCAAATACGATTGGAATCAATAAAACTAATCCTACTTCAAAGAATAAAGCGATTCCGATAATGAATGAAGAAGCCACTACAGCCCACTGAATATTCTTTTCGCCAAATTTATTAACGAGAGTCATCGCAATCCGCTGCGCGCCTCCTGAATCTGCAATTAATTTACCCAGCATTGCACCGAGTCCAAAGATTAGTGCTATATGTCCAAGTGTTCCGCCTAATCCAGCTTCAATTGTTGCGATGATTTCATCTAATTTCATTCCAAGTGCTATAGCCACACCGAATGAGACAATGATTAGTGAAACAAAGGTGTTTAATTTAAGGCCCATGATCAATACAAGTAATGCTACAATCCCTATTGCTACAATAACTAATGGCATGTTATTTCCCCCAATAATTTATATATTTTTATTGATTAAACCTCTTTGATAATTAGCAATCCGTGTATAATCTTCTTCTAACACCCTTGATAGATTAATAAAAATTGGCAATAATTCTCTGTATTCTCTTGCTGCCTCTTCTTTAGGTGTATGTTTGTAGGTACTGCCAATCATTTCAGAAACGACTTCAAAGGATTCGATTTTCCCAGTAGCATATAGGCCTAAGATACAAGCACCGAGACAAGAACTTTCGTAGCTTTCTGGAACGACTACATCCAGGTCAAAAATATCAGACATCATTTGACGCCAAACTTCTGACCTTGCGAAGCCACCAGTTGCTTGGATTCGAGTCACTGGTCCCTCCATACATTCAACTAATGCTAAAAATACGGTGTATAAATTGTAAATAACACCTTCTAGCGCAGATCGAATCATATGTTCCTTCTTATGTGCCATCGTTAAGCCGAAAAAGGATCCACGCACGTCTGGATTCCATAAGGGAGCACGTTCACCAGCAAGATATGGATGGAATAGCAATCCATCGGACCCCGGTTTTACACCTTCTGCAATTTTGGTTAATACTTCATATGGATCAATTCCTAGTCTTTTCGCGGTTTCTACCTCTGAAGCTGCAAACTCATCCTTAATCCAGCGAAAGACCATCCCGCCATTGTTTACTGGTCCGCCAATGACCCAATGTTTTTCCGTTAATGCATAGCAAAAGATTCGTCCTTTTTCATCGGTTTGCGGCTGGTCAATTATAGTGCGAATTGCCCCGCTTGTCCCAATGGTTACGGCAATCTCACCTTTTCGAATCGCATTTACACCAAGATTGGAAAGGACGCCATCACTAGCACCAATTACAAAGGGAGTTAGAGGATCAATGCCCATTTGTTTTGCTAATTTTGGATTACAGTTAGTAAAAATCTCGGTGGTTGGTACGAGCCTAGATAATTGCTCAGGTGATATACCGGCGATTTCTAATGCTTCCTTATCCCAATCCAATTTTTGGAGATTCATCATGCACATGGCAGAAGCAAGAGAATAATCGACAACATACTGGTCAAAGAACTTTTTAAATATATATTCCTTTATTCCGATATATTTTTTCGCTTTTTCGGCTATCTCTGGGCGTTCATTCACAATCCAAGTAATTTTGCTTAATGGTGACATCGGGTGAATAGGCGTTCCTGTTCGTCTGTAGACTTCATGCCCATTTAATTCATTTTTTATTTTATGTGCCCAGGCTTCACTGCGGTTATCTGCCCAAGTAATACAAGGTGTCAGCGGTTGGTCATTTTCATCCATGGCAATGAGGCTATGCATCGCACTGCTAAATGAGATGAACGATATCTCTTTTTGAGGATGATGTTTCATGATCCTCGAAATGGCTTGTACCACAGCCATAAAGATCTCCTCAGGGTCTTGTTCGGCTGTCGAAATATCAGGAGTATAGAGTGGGTAACCGATATTTTCTTGTTGGATGACTTCGCCTTTTTCAGTAAATAAAACAGCTTTTGTGCTTGTTGTACCGATGTCTAACCCTAACATATAGCTTGTCATTATTCTTGCACAACTCCTTTATTAAGTATTAGTTGAGACCTCCAAAGGTCTTCTACTTTTCCTTGCACATCATCAAAATTTTGATGCAAAGAGAGAATCATCAGGTCTCTATTTTTCGCATCGATCGCATCAATATAAAGTTGATGATTATCCACAATGCGTGGAAAGTCATTGTATTTTTCCTCGAAGCGGGCCCTCATCGCTAAAAGGATGAAAGATTCCATTACAGGTTTTGCATTATTCCAGATCATCGTGATGTAAGAATGATTAATCGATCGAATAATTGTTTCATGGAATAAGACATCTTGATATGAAAACTCATCGGCATCATGATATTTGATAGCAATTTTCATCATCTCGAGTATTTTACTCAGTTCTTTCACTAACTCTTTGGTGTCTAATTTTACAACCCGTTCAAATACAAACGTTTCAATAAGTAAACGGACATCATAAATTTCTTCTATTTCCTTATTTGATAATCCAAGGACAATTGCACCCATTCTTTCTAAACGAATTAAATTTTCAGATGCTAGTGTTTTTAATGCTTCGCGAATCGGTGACCGACTCACATCAAAATCTGCGGCTAATTTATTTTCTGATAGGGTGGTACCGCTTTCAATTAAACCAGAAATAATCTGCATCCTAAGCTCACATGTTACACGATCACCTGCGGAAGCTTTTGAAAGCCATTTTGCGGGATACAATAATTCCTTTGAGTCTTTCATCGTTTCACCTTCTTGTTTATACGAGTATACTTGTATACAAGTATTATAGAATAGATATTAAAAAATGCAAGCGCTTTTTTTAATATTACATAGCAGCGCAGGAAGGTGTATTAATTATTCTTAGCGAATTTAATAAAAATTATCTCAAATAAGGCCGATTAAATATAGGAATCATGAAGAAGAGGCAACATTACAGATGCATGAATGAAAACCTATGATGAAAATATTGGCAGTTTTTTTAGGAGGAAATTAAGATGAGTATTTTTCTAAAACAAGTTTTTGTAGGTTTACCAAAAACGGTCGGAAATAAAGAGGCAAAGAATCCTATGGATCGAGAATGGACAAGCGCCATTTTTAAAGAGTTGGTTGAAGGACCTGTCTGGGTCGGGAAAATGGGTTTAGCTGGTGATGGACAATGGGATTTGGAACATCATGGCGGGCCGGAAAAAGCTGTATTTGCTTATGGATTTGAAAATTACACCCACTGGCAAAAGGAAATAGGGATATCTAAGATCACATCCGGCGCAATGGGGGAGAACCTCGTCATGGAACAAATAAACGAGGAGGAGATTTCTATTGGTGATACTTTCCAGATTGGCGGGGCTGTTCTACAGGTATCGCAGCCAAGGCAGCCCTGCTGGAAACCAGCCCGCCGTTTTAAAGTTAAAAACTTGGCGCTGTTATTACAAAATACGGGCAGAACCGGCTGGTACTTTCGAGTGTTAACAGAGGGGTTTGTTGAAGAGGGGCAGACGTTTACTTTGGTTGACCGACCATATCCACAATGGACCATTCAAAAGTGCAATCAAATTATCCATGCTAAGAAACAAAATATCGAGGAAATGCGTGAACTTTCCCAATGTGAATTGCTTGCACCAGGGATGAGAACCACGTTAGAGAAACGAATAGAAATGAGGGAATCACCGGATATCAGAAATAGGGTGTTTGGACCAAATGATTAATTGCTAATTGTCCTTCCTTTTCAAAAAAGCTGTAATATATAAATTTACAGCTTTTTTATGCTTGCTCTTTATAGGGGACCCTAAACAATCTTTTATTAACAATCCCCGTAATAAGGGTAAGTAATAAAGATAGACCCACATAGTACGGCTGGTCCCACCATACCAAACTATGAAGGATTCCAAATCGGATCAGAACTTGGTTCACCGCATACATAAGTAATCCTGCTAAGATATATTTGCCCCACTTCATTTTCCAGTTAAGTTTACTCATTAGACAATAAAACAGACTATCACATAAATAGAAAATAGCTGCTAAGGCAATCGAATCCCGTCCAGAATTTTCAAACCACCCAGGAGTGTATATTCGATTCGAGAAAAAGATGATCGGAAGTATATGGGCACTGCAAGATATGGAGCCAATAATTAAATAAAGCATCCAATTATGCTTGAACCCTTTGGAGGGTCGTAAAATCCATTTATAATAAATCTTAGCTGTAGCAAAATAAAAAGGGAGCCCCAGTCCCGTATACGCTAACCTCCACCAATTATGGGAATAGATATGGAGCTTTAAAAATAACCATTCAATCCCGACAAATAATCCAGAAAATAAAACCATCCAAATCCAACCTAAATGAAACGTTGCTATTAAGGTGGCAACTATGGGTAAAGAAAAGGCGTTTGAGACAAATGCCCCCAAATTGTTGTCATAGAAAGTATTATGCTGGATAAAATTAGGGTTGTATTTATAGCATCCTAAGAAATTAAAGATGATGGTCTCAATAATAAATCCCATACCAATCATGGTTAATAATAGGAATAGAGTTTGCGTATTTCTTTTTTTGAATAGTATAAAACAAAATAAAATAGTGCTGAGAACCAGTAAAGCATAATACCAATATGAATTATGCATATTATTCACTCCGATAGTAACTGGATTAATATAGTTTGTTCCTAAGAATGGAAATTATGCACTAAGGCTTACTATTTATAAACAAAACCACTAAGTAGAAACTTTTCTTAGTGGTTTACTTGGTTTTTAATAATGTTCTTATTTTTTATCAATCAGGTCATAGCCAACAATATCCCAATCCTATAGAATCCTGTCTTACTAGGCGTTTTAGATCCACCTTCAAAAGGAATTACCTTGCTGTCTCCTCAAAAGTTACCTTAAGGACCTTTTCGGTCTGCTTGTTAAATTCAATTGTGATGAAAACGCCGAATTCTCTATTGTTTTCTTTTAACCAAAGCTTGAACCTTTCGGTGGAGGTTTGTGGTCCACTCGTTCTTCCAATGTGGAGATAATCAATTATTTTTGCATGCGGATATTTTTCATGAGTTTTCTTTAGTGCTAATGTACCCCACTTGGCATAGGAGGGAATCGGTTTGTGTTGTGCACTTACTTCATAAATGGGGGTCAGTGGATGTACACTTACCGAGATGAAAAGTAAGCTTATATATAAACTAATCAGTATCTTTTTCACGTAATTACCCTCTTTGTTTTTGCTTATATCATTTCATTTCGAGCAATAACTTATGTAGGTTTTTGTAAATCACTGTAGTTATTAACCTTAAACACAAAATAATTCATAACCCTCGCTCATTTGGCAAATAATACAATTGAGGTGGCGAAAATATGGATAAGGGAAATTTAAGACTCACAGCTTCCGAAATAGGTTCACTTTGGGGACAATATATAAATGGAACTATGACTGACGTGGTAAATAGATATATGGTCTCCATTATTGATGATCAATCAATAAAGGCCATTTTTGAGGATGCCATTCAGACCTTCAGAGGACAAAAGAAACAAGCCGCTGCTTTTTTAGAGAGTGAGGGCTTTCCGGTTCCGATTGGTTTTACTGAATATGATATCAATAAAGGTGCAAAGAGATTATTTACTGATATATTTTGCTTAAATTACTTACATATCATGACCCTGCATGGGCATATAGGTCATTCAACATCCTTATGTGTTTCTATCAGAGCAGATTTACGCCATTTTTTCGATTCATGTTTAAATGATGGAAGTAGGATGTACCACCAAACCGTGGAGCTATTGCTCGAGAAAGGGCATTTCCAGCGCGACCCTTATATTTATCCTTCCGTGAACCCTGAGTTTATCTCCAGCAATGATTTCATCGATGGATTTTTTGGAAAAGGGAGAAGTTTAGCATCCATTGAAATCATCAGTATTTTTTTAAACCTAAAGAAAAGTATGATGAGTAAAGCCCTTTGTATTGGATTTAGTCAGGTTGCTCAATCAACAGAAGTAAGGAAGTTTATGACAAAGTCGCAAAACGTGGCTGAGCAGCATATCGCAACCTTTTCAAAAATCCTGCAGGCAGATCATTTACCAGTTCCTCGTTCCATGGAAACGGAAGTGACCACTTCAACAGTGTCTCCTTTTTCCGATAAGTTAATGATGTATCATATAGGTTTCTTGTCACAAGTTGCGCAAGCCTATCATGGGACAGGTTTGGCATCTTCCATGAGATCAGACCTCGTTGCAGCGTATGAAACCACTATTCTGAAAAATTTGTACGTAACCAAAAAATGGTTTAACATAATGGAACAAAATATGTGGTTGGAGCAACCGCCACTTGCCCCTAATAGAACAGAAATTGCCAAAGAAAAATAATTTAGGACCTAAAAGCCAAGATGTAGATGATATCTCGGCTTTTTACGTTTTCCGAGCAATAAACAGGAATGGAATAATATTCATAGAATTTAATAAGAGTAGCAATTTGTTGTGGGTGAATTTTAGGTAGATAGAGAAACACAAAATGGATTAAAGGGGGGATCATTTTGAAAATTATATTATTAGATACATCTGATGCAGAGAGGTATTGGAAGTTAAGACTAGAAGCACTCAAGCAAAATCCAGAGGCATTTTTAACAAGTTATGAGGATGCCATAAAAAGAGAAAATCCCATTGAGCAAGTTGCCCGTAACCTTACCACAGAAGGAAACTTTACGTTTGGTGCATTTGATGATGATGAACTAATCGGAGTAGTCACCTTACTTCAAGAAAGTGCCGAGAAAATACGGCATCGAGCAAATATTTTTGCGATGTATGTCACGCCCAAGAAACAAGGACAAGGCGTAGGTAAGGCATTAATGGTAGAGGCGATCAATAAAGCTAAAACGATGGAAGAGATTGAAAAAATTAATTTATCAGTGATGGCAAGCAATGAAAAGGCGAAAAATCTTTATACCCAATTGGGTTTTAAAGTGTATGGATTTGAAGAAAATGCCCTTAAACTGAACGGAATTCATTATAATGATGAACATATGGTTCTGCATTTGAAATCGGTGAAGGGAGATTCGACCCTTAAAGGTGAAAACATCTATATTCGACCATTTTCTACAGAAGATGCACATGCACTGCTTACATTACAAACCGAAAACCGAAGTTTTTTCGAAAAGTTTTCGATGGAACGAAATGACGATTTTTATTCGGTTGATACTCAGTTGAACCGGATACGTATGTATGAAGAAGATAGTAAAAGTGATCAGACATATACGTTTGGAATTTTTAAAAATGATGGTCTCTTAATTGGTACTATTAATCTATTTCAAGTACTAAGAGGCTCGCTTCAAAGTGCGTTCATCGGTTATTTTTTAGATGAAAAGCACAATGGGAAGGGCTACACAACTGAAGCGGCTAAACTGCTTGTGAAATATGCATTCAATGAATTGAAATTACACCGGATAGAAGCCGGTGTCATGCCTCATAATATTGGTTCCATTCGAGTGTTGGAGAAATCCGGATTTCATAAAGAAGGAATCGCTATGAAAAATGTAAAGATCAACGGAAAATGGGAAGACCATCAAGTTTTGGCGATTATTAATCCGAATGACTAATATTATTTAACGTGAAAAGGAAGGTCCCAAAAATGAATATAGTTGAAAAAGCGCTGCAGATAGCGAGTAAAAGTCATCGAAACCAATGCAGAAAGAATACCGACATCCCTTATATCACGCACCCGGTTACAGTCGGAATGATGTTAATGAAAGCAGGGTACGAGGATGACATCATCGCAGCGGGAATTTTGCATGATACAGTTGAAGATACAGAACTTACTTTGAAAGATATTGAGCGGGAATTTGGACCAAGAATTGCTAGCATTGTGGAAGGATGTTCTGAACCCGATAAATCGCTTCCCTGGAAGGAGCGAAAGGAACATACGATTGAGTTTTTAAAGACAGCATCAGAGGAAATTCGTGTGGTTGCCTGTGCCGATAAATTACATAACATTCGCTCCATCATAAAGGATTATGAGCAGCAGGGAGATGTTGTGTGGAACATATTTAACGCCGGCAAAGAACAGCAAGCGTGGTACTACACAAATATTGTTGACAGTCTCGGTCACAAGTCAACCTTCCCATTACAAAAGGAATTAGTAGTTGAAGTAAATCTGCTTTTTAAAAAATAATGTCGGTAAGACTCGAATCGGAAGGAGAGGGCCTTGGTAAAGGAACTCTTTTTTTCGATTATGTTATAATAAAGATAAAGTCATAACAGTAAATGTTTTTAATATGTGTATATTATGATAGGGGGCAAAAGTGATATGAATAAGAAAGAAATGTTGCCAACCGAAATTTCCATAAAAGATAAAAAACATATGGTAAAAGGAAATGCTATAAGGACAGTCGTATTTGCACGAAGCAAAGTAATCGAGGTTATGACCGCTGACCAGGAAAGATATTATCTTATTTATTATAAAAATGCCCTTATATATGGGGAGAAGCTTGATCAGATTGAAGAAGGAACATTTATAGATAAGGCATTTCATGAAGGTATCATTATTGAATCCCCACATCCGCTCTTAAGCGCATTAATTCCCCACGTAAACAACACCATTCCGAATAAAAATAACCTTTTTTCTCAATTACAAATCCATTATTCTCTTCAGGAAATGGTCTACATTCTGATAACACTTGACTCGTTTTTTCAAAAAGAACAGCTGATCAAGATCATCGACAAAGTTTTCTTCCACTTTAGAAGAAACGGGAAATTTATGAAATCCTTTCAAATCATTCAAATGTTAGCTGATTTTGCACCGACATTAAAATCTGCACAAGATCGTTTATCCTCTCTCGAATTTAGTTCATACAACCAATTTTACCATTCCTCAAGTTTAGATGAAATCCAAACAAAGGATCCTCTTTTTGTTGAATTACATTGCTTCAAAAATCGATACAATTCAAATGAACGAATATTATTAGAAGAAATCGTAAGAAAACAAGACGGTTTAGATGAGTTATTGCTGTGGTTAGAAAATGCAAAGAGGCTAAAAGCTGCTGAATCCATTGAAAAATATACCAGCATAGCTTTACGTTTTATCTCGATGGAAGAATGGATGCTAATTTTAGCTCAAATCAACCTCAATCCGTTTCAAGTGCTGCCTGATTCAAAATCTATAGTCGAAAAAATGCTTAAAGACGGTAATTATGAGAAAGCTGCCTTATGCATATTAGATTTTATCGATGACATTCCCGCCTCCTATGATGCTATACTCCTTTTAATATGGGAAAATTCTGACCCGAGCTTTGTCATAGAACATTTAGACGAATTTATTAAATTGTTGCAGCACCTGCCACATACTGAAAAGACCAAGCAATTTGAACAAAAGGTGTTTCAATTTGCTGAAATCCTTCTTAAGGAGCATGATCTTAAAACTGTTCATGAAAAACTTATCCCTATTCAAAAGGTAATCCCGGATTTAGAGGTGATTAGAAAAATTAGTGAAATGGTAAATTTATTAGAGGATCCCGATCGGATGATGGAATTGGGTGATTATTATGCGGAGTTTAAACAATTCGATCAAGCGATCGATTGCTTCTTCTGGGAAATGGAGCTGCAGCCGCAAAATCCTTCTCCCGTACGAAAAATCAGCAAAATGTATCAATCTAAAGGGATGGTAAAAGAGGCTTCAGCCTATCAAAAAATTTTCGCTCAATTAAAAAGTAATCAAGAAACTGGATGATCTACCATCATCCGCTTAACTAGTCGCATAAGCTAAGGTCATCAGAGTAGACTTCTGATGACCTTTCGTGGTTACTATACCTTAAATCATAAAAACTAAATTCTGTTTTTAACATCCTCTCTTATCAGTTCGATAATATTCTCGGATAAATTCGCAGGCAGGGATGTCCCATTTTTAAAAACCCAAGCATTTACTAGTTCAAGGTCTCCTTTTTTAAAGGTAATACTGTAATCTTGATCTTCGTATGTAAAATCAGCTGTCACTTCTTCCTGGTCATAAGCTTCCTCATCAATAATCATATTAAATATTTCAAAAGGTTTCACAGTTAAGCTCCTTTGTATCTTTATTGTATGTAAATAGGGTTAACTTTAAAAATTTGTTTATTCAATGGTAGCCACAAAAACTACTATATTTCACTTTAATATATTAAATAAGAATATGATAAAATGGGGATGGGAGCGAATGGAGGTTGGCAGCAATTGATTACTTTCTATAAAATCCTTGTATGTATACATATTTTTTCAGCCATCCTGGGGATGGGGCCAGGTTTCATATTAACGACAGTGGTCAAATCTGGGAAGAACATGACCGAATTAAGACATTCATATAGGATTAGGCATAAGTTACATATATTTGTAATGGTCGGCGGCACGCTTTTATTAATCACAGGGTTGAGCATGGGGGTCATCAATCCGAGCCTATTTCGGATGGGATGGTATGTAACCAGTCTCTTTCTCTTTTTGGCTGCACTAGCAATTGGACCACTCGTTTTATCACCTAGGTCAAAACCAGTTAAAGCCCTATTAGCGTCGCACAAAGGAGAAGAAATTCCCGAAGAATATTGGAGCTTATCAAAAGTTCTTTTTCGATTTGAAAACCTTGAAAATGTGATCTTTCTCATCATCATCGCCCTGATGATTTTCAAGCCATTCTAAAAAGGTGTCAGGCACCACTCGTAGACAAATGTCCACGAACGGTGCCTGACACCATTTAAGTTTACCGCTTAACTTTGAATAGGACTGCTTTTAACGTGGAAGATGAGAATAAGCTAATCGGATGGGCTTTCAGTTGAAGTACATTGATAAGCTTTCCGTATACCTTTTGATTGCTTTCACAGGCTAAAATCACTCGTTTTACATACCACTTCAGTAATGGCAGGCCAAACGGTTTTGCACCGTCGGTATGGGTGAAGCGAAAGTCTTCAGTTAAAGCGATTAACCATGGGACATCTATGATTTTACTGAAGCTTCGATGAGTATTTTTCGAAATTTGTGAAAGCTTATTTTTATTTAACGCTTTTTGAAGTTCCTTTTTCAGAGCAACCGCCTCAAGTGCAGCGATGCTCATCCCCTGTCCAAAAACAGGATCAATACGATAAAAGGCATCCCCAATAACAATTAGTCCATTTGGGAAACGTTGTAGCTTCTCATAATGAAAGCGGCGTAAGGCTGGAAACCGATAAACACTGACATCCGTCTCAGGTGTTCCATTTTTAATTGCTTCATATACATCAGGTTGTTCAAGACTTTTGGCATAGTTTATAAATTCCTCTACCGTGCTAGGTGGTGATTCCACGCCATAGCCAAGTAATGTCACCATCCAGCGCTGATTTTCAATTGGGGAAATACTCCCTCCACGATTCTGTCTTGGTGGATTAGGGTAAACCAATAAATTACCCCAGTCTTTATTTTTGGGGGAAAGCGAGCAGTAGATGCGACTGGCATAGAAAAGGTTTACTTTTACTTCGGTTTTTTGGGGACCATCGAAACCTAATTGTCTGAGCCAATTAGTTGAATTTGACCCAGCCCCTGTAGCATCCACAACCAAATCAGCGTTAAGTGGAATGGCTCCTTCTCCTTCCTTTTGAATTTCTACTCCTATGATACTGGTAGAATCACTATTTATCAGCATCCTTTTCGCTTTGGCACCATATAAAAAGCTTATATTTGGAATCATCTCGAGCCTGCGCTGGATATGCCATTCAAGGAAGGGTCTGCTTTGCTGGATAATTGATATCCCGGCATGAAATTTCACCTTCCAGCTCCCATGATGATTCCAGGCTAGCTCACTGGTGAAATCTGATTTTACCGAGCCATCTGCGATCAGTTCATCGACAATCCCTGGAAAAAGTTCAGTGAGAATCTCCTCACCACTTTTTAAAAGGGCATGTCCATGTGACCCTTGTGGCACTCCGGTTCTGGTCAAATGTTTTTCGCGCTTTTGATCCTTTTCTATAATTAACACTTCTTCAAAAAAGACGGACAGGATGCGTGCAGCGAATAAACCAGCAATACTTCCGCCGATAACAAGTGCTTGTTTTCCTAAAAAACTATTTGTTGTTGACATTCCTAGCAAACCCCCGATAATACTATTTGCACCATATAATTAATGGTTAGTATTATATCATTTTTTTATGGTTTCTATGAGTTTAGAATGTAGAGAATTTACCTAAACTAATAGGGAATTAAAGAGAAAGTCGGATTAAAGGGAGGTTGGTGTGTTTGGTAGATTATAAAATTAGTACATATGAGGAAGCAGTCAAGGTCATTAAGGAAGTTGGTTTACTTCCATTATCACCGCTAATACCTGACTACCCATCACTTGATAGCATCACTCCGAAAGAGAATTGGCATTCAGGTTCGGATGATGATCCATGGATGTGGCGTGCAAGGTTCCCAGTTGATGGAGTAGCAGCCTACGGAAAATTCATTAAGAAAAAGTCTATTTTAATTTCCTCTGAACTCCTCCCTTTAGTGAGTGCGATATTGGGGTCACAGTATTCAGTGGCTAAACGTTACAATGACGGTCTTGTTTCTAGAGAAGCCTTAGAATTATTTACTTTGATTAGTGCGGAAGAAGGCATAGACACAAGAGTATTAAGGGCCAAAGCAGGCATGAAAGACAAAGAAAAGAAAAAGGCTTTTGATAACGCATTGTTGGAATTACAGGGGTCTATGGATATTGTTGTTTCAGGGACAAAGGAGAAAACAAACGTTTCGGGCGAGAAAAACGGCTGGAGCAGTACATCCTTCGAAACACTTGCCTTTTGGTCAAAAAATAACCACGTGGATCAAAGAAAAATAGAAATGGACGAAGCAAAACATGAGCTGAAAAACCATTTTGCGCAGTTATGCGGTCCCGAGTCCATGAAAGCATTCGTAAAGAATTTTAAGCTTTAGGTTTAGGTAAATTTCATTGATTTACATTTTATGACAAACTTCGCTCTTGATTCTTAGCGTAGAATAAAGTAGTATGGAAACTACGATATTCGAAAGGGTGACCATAAAGCCAATGATTCACTAAACCTATTAAAAGAAAAAATTCGGATCATCATACGAACATATTTCTGGATAGGGTTAGTGCGGGCTTTTATAGACAAAAGGGAGTAGAAGGTACTTGGTGTACTGTGCCCTTTTGCTGAAGTACCTCCTGTCCAGATAAATGGATAAGGAGGTTTTTTTATGGAAGAAACAAAATCAAACATTACCATGGGGGATTTATTTAGAAATCGAGTGATACGTACCATCTTGCTCTCGACATTATTTTTACAAATCGGTATTTGGGTACGTAACTACTCCATATTGTTATTTGTTATTGAGCAGACAAATGAAGATCCGGTTGCGGTATCGCTTATTTCTGTAGCAGAATTCGCGCCTATTTTTCTATTTTCCTTTATTGGAGGCACCTTTGCAGACAGATGGCGTCCGAAACGGACAATGATATGGTGTGACTTCCTCAGCGCGCTGTCTATCTTTATTGTATTGTTAACACTAGTATTTGGGGGCTGGAAAGTTATTTTCTTCGCCACACTTGTATCATCGATTCTTTCACAGTTTTCACAGCCTTCTGGAATGAAACTGTTCAAGCTTCATGTAAAGGAAGAACTTATTCAAATGGGTATGTCGATGTACCAAACGGTGTTTGCTTTGTTTATGATTTTAGGGCCGATTATCGGTACGTTTGTTTACCAGCATTACGGCATTAGTGCAGCGATTGCCATTATGGGTATTGCCTTTATGCTATCGGCAACGATTCTATTTATGCTTCCTCCTGACCGGGAAAGCGAAGAAAATGCTGTAAAAACCACACTTATGGAAGAAATGAAGGAAGGCTTCCGTTATGTCTGGAACAGCCGGGCACTGACTTTGCTGGGGGGCTGTTTTGCAGCAGCAGGTTTAGGACTGGGGTTAACGCAGCCACTTTCTGTTTTCCTCATTACGGAACAACTTGGTTTACCTAAAGAGATGCTGCAATGGTTGATGGCAGCGTTTGGGGCAGGGATGATTTTAGGTGGTGGTCTCACGATGGGGTTAGCGAAAAAGACTCCTCCGCAAATCTTGCTTGCAATTGGAATGAGCGCCAGTGCTCTCGGATTTTTTGTAATGGGGCTATCAGAGCAGTTATGGCTGACATTGACCGCGCAATTTATTAGCGGCTTGTTTATGCCTTGTATTCACATTGGAATTAATACGATGATTTTGAAAAATACAGATGAAGCTTTTATTGGCCGAGTCAATGGCATTTTAAACCCGATGTTTATGGGGACCATGGTCATTACCATGAGTGCGAGCGGATGGCTGAAGAAAACAACTTCGCTTGTCGCGATGTACGAAGCGTCAGCCCTACTCTTTATTGTGGGTGTAATTATCCTCATTCCACTCTTTAAGCGTTCGGTTAGTATATTGAAAAAGAGTGAGGAAGTATAAGTTTTAAAGCTGCTCTGTTTTTCGAGCAGCTTTTTTACGCAAAAAAACACCAGTGCCATGTGCTTCTTTCTTCCACAAAAAAAAACGTAGTGGAAGCCTACGATTTTTTAGTCACTATTTTCGTCGATTACTAATGGAAGTGTAATTACTACTTGAGTTCCCTCATTTGGATTACTCTTTATGGAAATTTTCCCGCCATAGGAGTCAATAATTCGTTTGCATACGGTTAAACCTAGTCCAGATCCATCTTTCTTTAATGTGTAGAATGGGTTAAATGCTTGGCTAATTTGATCTTTCTGCATCCCAACTCCATTATCAGTCACTGTAATCAAACAATTATCTAATTGTTTATCAAGCGTAATAGAAAATTTTCCTCCATAAGGCATTGCTTGTAGGGAGTTTTTGGTTAAATTAAGAATGACTTGCTTTAAGGGCTAGGAGACTAAGTTTAAGTTACTATATTCAACTATTTTTTCGAAAACCGTCATTTTTTAAATGTCGGTTTTTTTCTTATTTATTTAATCTGCATATGAATTACCTTTTGATACTATGAAGTTATTAATAAAAAAATGAAACTTTTGGACCAACAGGATTTCACCGTTTATTCCTCCAAAAAATAATCGAATAAATTTTCCCAACGCAAAAATGAACTTAGCTTTGGGATTTTTAATAGAATAGATGATATTTTCGCTGGTGCCTGACACCATGTCCCACACTTTTTCCCAATTATCCTAAAAGATTCATCGTGTTATGATTATTTTGAAAATTCTTACAGAATGATCATTAGGGGGCGGTTGGAGATGAAAAAGAGAACTTCACTTGTACTAGCTTTGGGGTTAACAATGGGGTCTGTGCTACCGATTACAGCTGCGGCTGAGACAATTCCTTACAATGTTACGTTTAAGAAAGACGCGTCGCAGTTTGGTAAGGATGCAAAGGTCAACTGGAAGAAAGGACAAACGGTACCATCTTTTGTCCATGGGAAACTATCGACCAAAGTTTATAAAGACATAGATGGGATTAAGCAATTTTTAAAAGAAAATAAAGCACTTTATCAGTTAGATACAGCTAAAGATTTAACATTACTCGATGTTGAGACGGACGGGCTAGGTAGCACTCACTATAATTTTATTCAATCGATTCAGGGGATTCCGGTGGATGGGGCGAAGTTTAAGGTCCATACCGATAAAAATGGAATCGTTACAGCAGTCAATGGTGATGTGTTCCCAGAAGCATCTTCTTATTTCAAAGGTGCCCTGAAAGCACAACTATCCAAGGAAACTGCCCTTGATCAGTCTTGGAAATCTATAAAAGTAACCAAAGAGGAAACCATCACGAATGCTGAAGCAGGTCCTACTGGCAAAAAAATAGAAGATACCGTTGAAAAGGCGGAACTAGTTGTTTATAAAAATGGTAATGAATTTAATCTGGCTTACAAAACAAATCTGCAATTTATTCAGCCATATCCTGCAAACTGGGTGGTCTATGTGGATGCCGTAAATGGTAACATTTTAAATTCCTATAATGCAGTAGCTGATGGCACTGGAGTAGGTGTTCTAGGAGATACGAAAACGCTTAACACCTATTATTCGAGCGGTACTTACTATCTATATGATATTACTAAGCCAATGACGGGTGTCATAGAAACAAGAACGGCGGTAAATAGATCCCGGTTACCTGGAAATTATTCTGTTGACCCTGACAATAATTTTAACTCAACGTCACAGCGGGCCGATGTAGATGCCCACTACTATGCGGGTGTGGTCTATGATTATTATAAAAATACGTTTAATAGAAACAGTTTTGATAATAATGGAGCGACTCTTCGCTCAACCGTCCACTATGGCAGGAATTACAACAATGCGTTCTGGAATGGTTCGCAAATGGTATATGGAGATGGGGATGGAATTACCTTCCGTTCATTGTCAGGTGCGCTTGATGTCGTAGCCCATGAATTAACACATGCAGTAACAGAAAGAACAGCCGGGTTAGAGTATCAGTATCAGTCAGGTGCATTAAATGAGTCCATTTCTGATACGTTCGGAGTATTCCTAGATAAAGGGGATTACTTAATTGGTGAGGATGTGTACACGCCGAATAAAGCTGGCGATGCTCTTCGCAGTCTTTCAAACCCTGGTCTTTATGGACAACCGGAGAATATGAGCGGCTACGTGAATACTACTTCGGATAATGGAGGAGTTCACACGAACAGCGGGATTCCCAATAAAGCAGCCTATTTAACGATTTCAAGTCTGGGTACAGCTGTTGCTGAAAAAATCTACTATCGAGCACTCACCGTTTATTTAGCTCCACAAAGTGATTTTAGCGACGCACGCGCGGCTCTTCTTGCTGCTGCAGCTGATATGTATGGCTCAAGCAGCACACAGTACAATGCCGTTAAATCTGCTTGGACACAAGTGGGAGTAAACTAGGCCATTAACTATTTCCAATGTCAGCCGTCACATAATGTGTTGGTTGACATTTTTATGGGCAAAAAAAATAGATTGGTGTCAGGCACCAATCCAAAATGGGAAGTTTTAAGAAATGAGCTCTTCGAACCATTTCCTAATTAAGTTACTTTTATCATAAATAAAAAATGTGTAGAACTTATGTGGAAGTTGTGAAGATGGAAATATCCAAAAGTCCCGTTTAATTGAATAGTTTTTATTTTAAAGGAAAAAACTAAGTGAAAATAAGTGGTTAAGGGGATTATTTGTTATGGGAGCATTTAAGGAAAAATTAACATCTGCTGAAATGGGAAAACTCTGGGTCACATATATGGGGAATTCCATGTCCAAACGTTATCTTATGTACTATCTTCAACATGTTGAGGATCAAGATGTCAAAAAAATTGTAGAAAACGCACTGAATATATGTGAATCCATATTACAAGAAATAAAAAAGATCTTTATTGAAGAAAGCTTTCCTGTGCCAATTGGATTTACAGATGAGGACGTAAACATAAATGCTCCAAGGTTATTTTCTGATGAGTTTTATCTGCATTACTTAAAGTATGCAGGTAAAGCAGGACTAAGCATTTATTCAATTGCGGTACCAATAATGACAAGAGAAGATATTAGGGACTTCTTTATCAATACCCTTAATACTACAGTTAAACTAATAAATGAGGTCAATAATGCTCTAATGGCTAAGGGTTATTTAATTAAGCCACCACTTATTCCTACCCCAGAAAAAGTCGATTTTATAAAAAAACAAAATTATCTAAATGGTTTTATAGGGAATGTGAGACCGCTCCATGCTCTAGAAATTACACATCTTTACTTAAATAATGAAAATAACGTAACAAGCAAAGCTTTATTAATTGGCTTTAGCCAGGTCGCCAAGAATGAGCAAATTAAGGAATTTTTTATTAGAGGAAAAGAAATGACAAACAAACATATAGTAAATTGTTCACAACATCTAAATAAAGAAAATTTGCCTGCTCTACCTCTTTTAGATCATTTAGTAAGCACTTCTACTATTTCACCATTTTCAGATAAATTAATGTTAGCCCATAAAATCGACATGTTTTCCATGAAAATAAGAGCATATGGGAACGGAATGTCTCTTAACGGTAGACACGATATAGGTGGAATGTATGCACGATTTGTAAAGGATGTCGGGCTTTATGTCGAGGATGCAGCTAATATAATGATTGATCATGGTTGGATGGAACAGCCACCAAAAGCGGCTGACCGTGATCACTTAGCCTCAAACTAGCAGTAGCTGCTGGCTTTCAGGTGATACTGGAGAGAGTTTTGGGCAAAAAAAATAGATTGGTGTCAGCACCAATCAAAATTATGGGAAGTTTTAAGAAATGAGCTCTTTGAACCATTTCCGTATTAACTTGACTTAATCATAAGAAAAACTTGTGTAGAATTTAGGTGGAACTTGTGTGGAAGTTGTGAAGATTTAAAATGTCCCTAATTATATAAGATGGTCTGCGCCCATTTAATACAACTTCCGCCATAAAAGGTGAGTACTTCTTCAATATTTTTGTTGATTCGTCCCTCAACACGCCGCACATATAGTTATGTAGTCGCTTCTGAATATAGGCATTTGATTCAATGAAATGGTGCCATTGTGGACAATAACTGTACCAATGGGTCGTTCTCCGCGCTTTCCAGCCTCCTCTGCTTCTTTTAATGCTTCTTCCATAAAATATTGATGATTGTATTCATGAAAATTTGTTATCAACTTACTCCCCGCTTTTTTTCTATACTTTTAAAATATCAGATATTTTAAAAAATGCTCTGTAAGATTAAGTTATAGCAATTAGTGTTATGATTACAATATTGCTTTCGGAGTTGATTCGTAAGTCAAGATATTGTCTACAATATTTTAATAGGATAAAAAACAGATGGGATGACACGATGAATAAAGAAGTTAGTCTAAAGGTAAAAGCAAAGTTTGTAAATAAATTTAAAAGCGGCTATCCACTTATATCTAAGGAAGCCGTCATTAATGTGGACAACCTCGTAAAAGAGGGGTCCATTGTTAAATTGGTCGACGAAAGAAATATATTTATTGCCAAAGGCTATTATGGTAAGCAAAATAAGGGAATTGGCTGGGTGTTGAGCAGAAAAGAAAATGATTCTTTTGATCAACGTTTTTTTGAGAAAATGCTTAAAGAAGCGATTAAGGAAAGAGAATCATTTTATCAAAGATCAGAAACTACCGCGTTTCGAGTGTTTAATGGTGAAGGTGATGGAATCGGTGGTTTGACGATTGATTACTTTGCTGGTTATTATCTGTTAACTTGGTACAGCAAGGGTATCTATCATTTCCGAGACTATATCATTCAAGCTTTAAAGGAACTGGTTGAATTCCAGGGCATTTACCAGAAAAAGCGTTTTGATGAAAAAGGGCAATACATCGAGGAAGATGACTTTGTCGCAGGTGAAAGAGGACAGTTCCCGCTTATTGTCAAAGAAAATGGCGTCAACTTTGCGATATATTTAAATGAAAGTGCCATGGTCGGGGTGTTTTTAGACCAGCGGGATGTAAGGCGCACAATCCGAGATGTGTATGCAAACGGTAAGACAGTTTTAAATACTTTCTCTTATACGGGGGCTTTTTCCGTGTTTGCAGCTCTAGGGGGAGCAACGAAAACTACAAGTGTAGACCTGGCCAATCGGAGTAAGAGTAAAACGATTGAGCAGTTTAGTGTAAATGGTGTGGACCATGAAACACAAGCAATTATTGTTGAGGATGTATTCAAGTACTTTAAATATGCTGTCAAGAAACAGCTGAAGTTTGATATGGTCATCCTTGATCCGCCGAGCTTTGCCCGGTCAAAGAAATTTGTCTTTAGTGCGGAAAAGGACTACAAGAATCTTCTAATCGAAGCGATTGCCATAACTGCGGACAACGGAACCATTGTTGCATCCACAAACAGCAGCGCTTTTGGGATGGATAAATTCAAGAGTTTTATTGATGCTGCCTTTAAAGAATCTGGCAGCCGGTATAAACAATTGGAAGAATTTTCACTTCCCATCGATTTCAAAACCATCAAAGAATTTCCAGAAGGGGACTACTTGAAGGTAGTATTTATTAAAAAAATAAGATAAGAATGGTGCCTGACACCCACATGGAATTAGATGTGGGGGAGGGCCTTTTTTTATTTTCAGGGTGTTGTAAATCCCATTTTTGCAATATAATAGAGGGAAGATGTTCACAAAATTGTCAAAAATGCTACTTCCTTAACTTACATAAATAAAAAAAATCATTTCTGGGGGAAACGATATGATTAGAGCGGCTATTGCTGGTGTTGTTGGTTTTGTGCTTATTTTTATCGAGTCGATGATTGTGATGAAGCTAAAAGGTCTTGAAACGATTGAATTTGGCGGGTTGGCTCCGTTTATTAATGTCTGGGCTATGAATTTCTTTTTCATGTTTGCCATCCTTACACAGGTAACCAATTGGTATATGAACAAAGAAAGTTTAAAAGAAGATAAAAGCTTTTAGTATTAAAAAAAGCGACGCAATCTGGTAGGATGACCAAGACTGCGTCGCTTTTTTTTGATTGGCTCTGTTTAACTTGCCTGTTGATTTCCGCTCCAGGCGCTTCGCTTTCCGCGGGCGGTCCGGGGAGCCTCCTCGTCGCTGCGCTCCTGCGGGGTCTCCCCTGCCCCGTCCTCCCGCAGGAGTCTTCGCGCCTTCCACTCCAATCAAAAGGGTGCCAAAATTAACAATAAGCTTTAACATAGCCTTTTGATTAAACGTTATGTTTTACAGTTGTATTCCCTTTAAATGCTGTGTTGCGAATGAATGGGATAACCCAACGGTCAAGACCGATGCGGCCCGCATTGTAGCCAGAGAATAGGATAATCGCTCCTAGGAAAAGATCTGTTGGAATATGTGATACGGTTCCTGCTAAGAAAAATGAAAAGTTCATTACAAGTCCAAAGAACATAGCAGCAGTTGTTAAGCATCCAAGAATAAGTCCAAGTCCGATTAAGAATTCACCTAGTGGGACGATGGTGTTAAAAATATCAACGTTTGGTAACGCGAAATGCTTTAAGAAATCAACATACCAGCCATAAACCATCGCACCGTCTGGACCTTTCACTGGATTAGCGATTGCCCCTTTTAGAAAGCCAGAAGCGTCAAAACCGCCTGATAATTTGTGGAACCCAGCTGTTATCCAAGAATACCCCATATATAAGCGAAGAACTGTTAAAATTCCAGCGGCAACTTTGTTTTCTCTTAACCAATTTACTACCATGTGAAACACTCCTTGTTAATTAAATTTTATTTGTTTGTTCGTTAACTACATTTTTACTATACCAAACTTATTTTGAAATTAGGGTAAATTGTTCACTATTTCACATATTCGTAAAAAAGTTGTGAACAAATTTCAAACGAACAAGATCCTTCACCAGACTCTTAGAGAGAGTTTTGTATATAAGGGAGCTTATCAAAGACATTCCCCCTGCTTACTTGCATTAAACGTTATGTTTTACAGTTTTATTCCCTTTAAATGCTGTGTTGCGAATGAATGGGATAACCCAACGGTCAAGACCGATGCGACCAGCGTTATAGCCTGAGAAAAGAATAATTGCTCCTAAGAAAAGATCTGTTGGAATATGTGATACGGTTCCTGCTATGAAAAATGAAAAGTTCATTACAAGTCCAAAGAACATAGCAGCAGTTGTTAAGCATCCAAGAATAAGTCCAAGTCCGATTAAGAATTCTCCTAGAGGGACGATCGTGTTAAAAATATCAACGTTTGGTAAGGCGAAATGCTTTAAGAAATCAACATACCAGCCATAAACCATCGCGCCGTCTGGACCTTTCACTGGATTAGCGATTGCCCCTTTTAGATAGCCAGAAGCATCAAAACCGCCTGATAATTTGTGGAACCCAGCTGTTATCCAAGAATACCCCATATATAAGCGAAGAACTGTTAAAATTCCAGCGGCAACTTTGTTTTCTCTTAACCAATTTACTACCATGTGAAACACTCCTTGTTAATTTATTTTTATTTGTTTGTTCGTTAACTACATTGTAACTATACCAAACTTATTTTTAAATAAGGGTAAATTGTTCACTATTTCACATATTCGTAAAAAAGTTGTGAACATTTTATTAACAGGGCCTTGAACTCCATTACTTACTAATTAATAAGAAAAATGCTTGGAGATGCTCCAAGCATTTTTAACGTCATTCTGGGTGTGAATTAACCTAAATATTTTTCTAAAGGGTTCCAGTAATTCTCTCCCCATCCTGCTGCAAGATGTTCTCCTTCAGCCTCAGGAAAACCAATGTGGTCGAAAACCAAAAGGGTTTTTGAGTCTTGTTCTTTTAGCTCAAACTTAGCAATAGAATAAACACCCTCTGGCCAGTTCGCTACTCGCCAAGCTTGTACTATTCGCACACCTGGAACAAGTTCAATGTTTCTTCCAAGAATCATGCCGCCAAAACAAGAAAAAGTACCACCAGCTTCGGGACTGATTTCTGTGGGTGCACCTCCCGTCATTTCGCTGAATTGTTTCGAATCTGTGAGTGCTTCATATATAAGTCCAGGGCTGGCATTGAAAATTACCTCTTGATGAATTGTTTTAGTCATTTTTTATTCCTCCAATATATTATTCAATAGAAAAGGTTATTTATTTTTTATAAAAATTAATGCATGGCCATTTCGGACCATGGGTCTACACCCGGATCATTGCCTTCTGCAAAATCTTTAATGCGCGGCATGTAATGGGACCATCCTTGTTTGTGCGATGGGACTTCTTCAACTGGCAAGTCATAATGGGTTAAAACTAAATTTGTGCCATTTTCTTTCGGAGTCAGTTTGAATTCAACCTTACTTGAACCAGGTGGCACGAGCTTTGATTTTTCCCAACCCCAAGACATGACGATTTTTTCATAAGGAACAATTTCTACATATTCGCCCATGGCAATATCGCTGCCATTCACATCAATTCGATATTTACCACCGATTTTTGGTTCGAGCAGGATATGTCTCCCCATCCAGCGAACCATTTTGTCCGCATCAGTAAAGAACGAAAATAATGTTTCCGGACGGGCTTCAATAAATATTTCTTTTGTGATGATTTCATTATTGGTCTGATTCATTTTTTCTCCTTTCTTCCTCTTCGGCAGCTTCTTTCAAACGAAGTAAACTATCATCCCAAAAACGGTCAATATACTGCTTTAATTCAGAAAAACCGTCCCTTCTAATACCGTAGTACCGTTTCGTTCCGTCTCTCCGAACTATAACTAGGCCGGATTGTTCGAGAACTTTGAGATGCTGAGAAACTGCTGGAGCTGAAATGTCAAAATGTGAGGCAATCGCGCTGGAGGTCATTTCTCCATCACGAACGAGATAGAGTATATCTCGACGTCTAGGTTCTGCTAATGCATGAAGGACTTTTTCAATCATATCGTTATTTTAGCGTACACTTAATTAAGTGTCAACTTAATTAAATGCTAGTCATGTTAGTATCTTTTGGCAAAAAAGATGAATATATGAATTCAAAAGAGTATTGAAATTTTTTCCAAAAATGGACTTGATTAAACTAATGGTATTAGTTAATATAAAACTAATGATATTAGTTAAAGGGGATGTGTCACTATGAGGATGATCAAAAATGGGTACTTGTATCAAGTTACATTCATGGCGAATGTTTTTCCGGTCAACTGCTATTTGGTGGAGGAAGAGGACGGGTTAACGTTAATTGATGCAGCGCTTGGCTTTTGTGCCAAAGGCATTATGAAGGCGGCTGAATCGATTGGAAAGCCGATTACCAAAATTGTGTTGACGCATGCTCATGAGGATCATGTCGGGGCGTTGGATTCTATAAAAGACTTGCTGCCAGATGTACCGGTTTATATTTCGAAGCGAGACAACAGACTAATGAATGGCGATCGATCGCTGGATCCTCAGGAGGCACAAACCCCGATTAAAGGCGGTGTACCGAAAAAATTAAAAACGAAGGCCAATCTATTATTGAAGGAAGGCGACCTGATTGGTTCGTTAACAGCGATCGAAACGCCAGGACATACACCAGGTTCCATGTCATTTTTAGATTTGCGGACCAAGGCGTTGATAGCAGGTGATTCCTTTCAAACACGAGGTGGAATGGCTGTTGCAGGGGATATTAGAGCTTGGTTTCCATTCCCGGCTTATGGTACGTGGAGTAAGGAAACCGCCTTGTCCAGTGCCCGGAAATTAGTGAGTTATCGGCCTGAATTGCTTGCAGTCGGCCACGGAGACCTCGTGATAAATCCTGTAAACTCAATGGAGCATGCAATCAAAAATCTGGAACGAAAATTAGGATAGGGAGTAATTATTATGTCACCAAGACCAAAAATCGGTCTCGAAATATCTTATATTATCGAAGCAGCAGGAGAGATTGCCGACCAACATGGGGTGCAGGAAGTTACCTTGGCCAACTTAGCAAAGAAGCTGGGGATACGTTCTCCTTCTTTATATAATCATTTTGATGGACTCACTGGATTAAGAAAGAAATTGGCGATTTACGGAATCGATAAGCTTTATGAAGTGATGGCTGATGCAGCAATTGGGGTGTCAGGCACCGAAGCTGTGCTGGCGGTTAGCCAGGCCTATGTGGATTTTTCCCGAAAGCACCCAGGGATTTATGAGGCAACATTACTTGCCCCTGACCCGGAAGATGTGGATGTGCAGCAAGCAGGGGCGAAAATCGTTGACCTTTCCCTCCGCGTTTTGCAGGCATATCATTTAGAAGGGGAGCGTGCTTTACATGCTGTCCGGGGCTTACGTAGTATTTTACATGGATTTTCTGCTCTAGAGCAAAAAGGCGGATTCAAGATGTCGTTGGATTTGAATGAAAGTCTTATGATAATTATTAAGGCATTTCTTGTGGGGATTGGGCTGGAGGACTAATAGATGAGAGGGTCAGTAGTGCCCATGCTGGAGGAAAAAAGCCGAGGACAGTAACTAAGAGTGGACCACAGTGCCCGTACTCATCGAAAAATATCGGTCATGGTCACTCTCTAACGTTCCTCCCCTGTAATATTCTCATTAAGGTACATTTTGGAGATAGAGTCCTATGGCAAGCTTTGGTATAATGGGATAAAGTTTAGTATTAAGGGATGATCATTTAGATGAGGTCAGAAAAATTGGGTTTAGTATTAGATGTGGAGACAACCGGTTTAGGTCCTACCAAGGATGAAGTAATCGAGCTCGCATTAAAGTTATTTTCCTATCGAGCAGATACCGGCGAGGTTATCGATATTATTGATGAAGACTCCTTTTTGCGTGAGCCGCTTTCCCGTTCGGCAAGAAATAATTATGACACAGCCTATCGAGTTCACGGAATCCCTTATGAGTTAGTTCAAGGGAAAAGCTTTTATGATGTAAAAATAAAAACCTATTTCCATCGTGCCGATTCGGTTTTTGCCCATAATGCTTCCTTTGATCGAAGCTTTCTCTATCACATGTATCCGGAAGTCAACGACCTGAAGTGGTATTGCACAATGAGAAACATCCCTTGGAAAAATTACGGCTTTCCAAATGGGAAACTATTAACCCTATTACAAGCGCATAACATCACAAATTACCAAACACATAGAGCTCTAGATGATATTACATACTTGTTAGAGTTGCTCAAGAAAACAAGTCCGAATGGAAACCTCTATCTGCAAGAGGTGCTAGAAAAGGCCCCGATGAGAAAATATCAGCCTGCTGTTTCCCGTACTAAAATGGGTTGAAAAAACTAATCAAGGAAACTAATGTGGAAAAGCCCGGTCGCATATGGACCGGGCTTTTTTGCGTGCATCTCGTATGTAAAAGTCCTATTGTCGACCCTCAGTGAAGATTTGAAAGTTCACACCGAACTTATCTGTTAGACTACCATAAGCTGGGCTGAAAAACGTCTCCTGAAGAGGCATATTCACTTGACCACCTTGCTGTAAGGCTTCGAAAAATTTATGCGCCTGGTCTGCGTCGTTCGTTGAAATACAGATAGTCACTTGATTTCCGCTTTGATGTGGCTGCCCTGGGAACGTATCAGAAAACATTACTTCCGTTTCTCCCACTTTGATCGTCGCGTGACTTACACGATCTTTGGCTTCGGCAGGTAAAGGAAATTCAGGGTTTTCTGGCATTTCACCGAAAGATTGAGAAAAAAGAACCTGTGCATCCAGAGCCTTTTCGTAAAATTGAATCGCTTCCTTCGCATTTCCATCCATCACTAAATAGGGAATCAAACGTAATGTCATAATAAATCTCTCCTCGGTTTAAAAGTATTTTTTTTGCTATCCTCGATAGGAAATAAGCCAGCCAATCTCCTAAGAGATGCTCACTTCTTATTATTACCGATATTTTGATTATAAAACAAAGAACAAATGTTCGCAAGTTAATTTTTACCAAAATCAATAAAAACCCATGAGCTAAAACTAAACTCACGGGCTTTTAATCGTGGTGCCTGACACCATTTTCACTTCTATGCCAAGGCTTATTTCAATTCAATAAAGAAACGTATCTTTCATTAATGATTTGATAATGATGGAGGGCGTGACCTGCGATAATGCAGCCTATGGCACGGGCAGTGACTTCAGTGTTATTGGCAAAGCCAATATTTGCCCAAGCCTCTTCCGGCATGTTTTGAATTAAGGAAAGGGTAGCTTTTCTAATGGCAATAAAGTCTTCGAGAATATTTTTTATTGGTAATTTATTAATTTGCGAACCTTGGACATAATCATTCTCGTTAAAACCAGCTAAAGCAGTCTGGTCTCCCCGTCCAACACGGAGAAGCCGGTAGCTCATAATTCTTTCAGTGTCTGCCATATGGCCAAGTACTTCTTTGATGCTCCATTTATTTTCGGCATAGCGAAAGTGGCCATCTTCTTCCGAAAGCGACTCAAAAAGCTCAATCGTTTTGACCAAATTCTCTTTCAAAAGTGTTAATAGATTACCCTCAGGAACTAGATTCACATAAGGTTTATAGTATTCTGGGTACTCACTTGCTAAAGGACGTTGCAGCATTTCATTATCTCCCTTCTAATCTCATGACATCAGTCTCTCCTCATCCTAATGGTATGAGGGACAGCAAAGATATTATTCGTTTTTTTAAAAGAAAACCCATAAGGTGGACTGGCATAGAATAATCCTATCATAATATTCATAACTACATGACCGGCATTTTAAAAAATAAGCCGAGTAAAGCACATTTCCTATAGTAAAAGGACCATTTGGTGAATAAGACATATTATAAATGGATAAAAAATATTTTTACAGGGGGATATTTAATGGATTTTTTCTTGGTAGGAATCGTCTATTGGCTTTTAATTGGAGCATCCGTGCTGCTATTTGTTAGGGGTCTTTGGAAAAAATCATGGAAAGCCTTTTTGTGGAGTGGGATTGCCCTTGCGATACCAACCATCTCGCTCTATGTTGGCGGTGCGGAGGGATGGTTTAGATTCGCTGGTCTGCTGCCTCTGCTATTGTTTGGACTTGCTTATTATACAAAAAAATAGTCACTCATTTTTAATTATCCATTTTTAAAATTAAAATTTGGTGGGAGAAGCTTAATAAAAATCATATTTTGTGTAAAATTAAACTAAGATATTTGGACATTTATAATTTATTTAAATGCATTCCTCATCCATGGGCGAATTTTTGCTTCCAATTTTCGGCAGCTCTTAATTTAACATGATACAATTAATATATATAATCAACACGGGGTGAAAAGCATGAATCCATCTAATCCAAACAATAACTCACGATCAAGTGAAATCGATTTAAAAACTATCCTTACCAATCAAAATAAAGAAGAATTAATGAGGATTATTCTTGACCTGTCAGATGATTTCCCCGAAATTGAAAAACAACTTCTTTTTAAATACACTCCTCATAAAGACGAAATTTCATCAGCGAAAAAGCTTATTTCTGAATCTATTAATCGTGCAAAAAGGAAAGGTTTCATCGATTGGCGTCACGTGGCCCCAGCATTACAAGGTGCAGATCTGACTCTCCAAAAAGCACAAGAAAAAGTAGATAAAGGTGAATGGGAGAGTGCAGTTTTACTATCACTGGTCGTATTGTCACCTGTTGTAAAAATGCTCAATTTTTCTGATGACTCAAATGGCTCAATCGGTGACATTATGAATTGGGCAATAAGAACGATTGACGATGCAGTTATTTCCGGTCTGACACATTTGAATGAGAAAGAGAAGAAGGGTCTTTTTGACGCGATTATGAAAGAAGCATTAAAAGCACATTATGATGGTTGGAGTGATTGGCGCTATGCTCTTTTAAAAATTTGTGCCTATTATTCTCCTAATAAAGTGTTTAGAAAAAAGTTAGAAAAACAGCTGGAATCCCTCTATTTGAAGACAGAATCATCTTGGAGTGATCGATTTGAAAAAAAGGAAATTAAATTGCTTCAGCACGAAATCATTGAACGATGTGATGGGGCTGAGGCAGCTGAAAGATTTATTTCTGAGAATATCGACCATAGCGAGTTTCGTGAAAAGGCAATTGTCAATGAACTTGGAAAAGGCGACTACAAGAAAGTAATTCAACTTTGTTTGGATGGAGAAAAAGCAGACGCAGAATATCGAGGCCTTGTCCATAAGTGGCGGGAATACCGATATCAAGCCTATGAATTTCTTGGCGATATCGAACAACAAAAGAAGTTAGCAAGAGAACTGTTATTCAAAAATGAATTTACATATTATTTAAAACTAAAAGAATTATATGGAGCAAATGAATGGGATGCTACTTTGAAAAAGCTTGTTGATGATTTTAAAAAGATGGAGTACCAGCCCTCTGTGTACCTCTCAATATTAAAAGAGGAAAATTTGTCTGATGAGCTTTTAAACTATTGTCAAAATCATATTTCATCTATAACGGACCTTTATCCATATGTAATTAAGGAATATTTAGAAGAAGTAAACAACCTTTTTATTAAGTATATTGAATACTCGGCGGAGGAGGCTACGGATCGAAAAAAATATCGTACGGTTTGTTCAATCATAAAAACCTATAAAAATGCATGTGGAACGATTCATTCACATAAGCTGATCGGAGAATTAAGACAAAAGTATATGAGACGGCCTGCATTTTTAGAGGAACTGGGGAAAATCAGGTAAGCCATAAAGGAGATAGAAGCCCAATGTTGCACCATTTAGAAATCTATGTTTCTAGCCTAAGCAAAACTATCGAGTTTTGGGGGTGGTTTTTAACTGAAATAGGATATGAGCCTTTCCAAAAGTGGGAGTCTGGTTTCAGCTGGAAACATGGAGAGACTTATATTGTTTTTGTTCAGGCGGATGACCGTTTTCTAGATATTCCGTATCATCGTTCTAGAGTCGGCCTGAACCATTTAGCTTTTCAGGCAGTATCAAGAGAGCAGGTTAATCAAATGACATTACAATTGAAGGAAAAAGGCGTTAATATTCTATATCCAGATAAACATCCATTTGCTGGCGGGGGATCTCATTACGCTGTTTTTTTCGAAGATCCTGATCGAATCAAAGTGGAATTAGTAGCACCGTAAAAGCAGTGGTCAGTCCCTGATAAGTTACGCGTTAACTTACCTGAGAGCTGACCCTTTTAAGTATTATGATAGTGCCTTTAAGCCGACAACACCTATAATAATTAAAATGACGCTAATGATGCGCCCAAGGTTTTTTGATTCACCAAAAAGAAACATATTAATAAAAACAGCACCGGCTGTCCCAATTCCGACCCAAACGGCATAGGCAATGCTTAGTTGAAGAAACTGAAAGGACACATATAAAAAAGCCAGTGATGCGCCGAACCCGCCAATATATAGAACACCATTTCGGAGCGTTTTTTGCTGGCTGTATAATTTAAGTCCAGCCGCACCGGCGACCTCACTTGCAGCTGCTAAAAAGACAAAAACCCAGCCCATATTAGGCAACTCCCTTTACGGCTGTTTTTTCATCTTCCTTGTCCGAGAGATTTAATCCGATCACGCCAATGACAATGGTCAAGATAAAAAAAGCCTTCCCAGGACTAAAGCTTTCTCCAAAAAGATATATATCCATTAACACCGTACCAATTGTCCCTATTCCGGCAAATATTGCATAAACAGTACCGGTAGGGAGAGTCTCACATGCTTTAGGTAGAATATGATAGTCTAAAAAAATAACTCCAACGACGATTGCCCACTGCCACCACGTTTGTGCCTCATTAAATCCGTATACCCAAATCAATTCAAACAAACAGGTTAAGCCTACGTAAATCCAGGCCTTATTCATTCTTTACACCTCTTGAAAGACCGCTTGTACTATAAACCAAAATGGTCCGATTAAATACTAATATGAAACCAGCATATTATATTAGGATACCACAATTTTTTAGAAAGTTGTTTTAAACACCTTTCCAACGCGTGGAAATTTATGTATTTTTAAATTTACTGTGATATCAATCACAAAAATCTTTCCGCTTTAACTTTATAATAATCAAAAATAGGGAAAAAAATAAAAGTGGATGGTGACGAAATTGGAATACAAACTTAAATCACTTTATGAGGAAATAGGCGGGCAGGAAACAATTGATAAATTGGTCAATGCCTTTTATCCACGAGTATATGCTGACCCAGAGTTAAGACCCTTGTTTGAAGGGGAAATGGAAGAAATTAAGCGCAAACAGAGGATGTTTCTTCCACAGTTTTTAGGGGGCCCAGCCCTTTATTCTCAGGAATTTGGTCCCCCAGCAATGAGAGGGCGGCACCTGCCATTTGAAGTAACACCGAGAAGAGCTGCATGCTGGCTTCGCTGTATGAAGGAAGCATTTGAAGAAATTGGGCTTGATCAGCAACCAGCAGGACAGGCCTTTTATGACCGGTTAACACAAGTGGCTGGAATTATGGTTAATAGCCCGGACCGTGAATAAGAACTAGTTAAATGATAATAGGCTCTTCTCAGATTGAGAAGAGCCTTAGATTTTTAATACTACTTCTTTAGTTTAGCCCAAGTTGCATCTAAAGCTTTTTCTGTTTCTGCTTTAGATTTTTGGCCGCCAACATAGGCTTGAAGGGAAGCACCAAATTCTTGTCCAGCACCATCAGGATATTTCATGAACTGCCAAGAGTAGGTTTTGCCTTCTTGAGAGTATTTCTGAAGTTCTGCACCTAGTGGTCCAATATCTTCTGCTTTTGCTTCAATTGTTTTAAAAGCAGGGATGTATTTGAATTCCTTAACTAATGCTGTTTTACCTTCTTCAGATGAAACCATCCAGTTTAAGAAATCTTTTGCCGCTTTTTTATCTGCTTCAGGAGCTTTGTTATGAACTACCCAGTTTGTTGGTACGTCAACCATTAATTTATCTGCTTGTGCTGCATCATCAGTCAGTGCCAATGGAATGAAACCAACTTCCATGCCAGGACTTAATTTATCCAGCATCGGCTGGATCCAGTTACCTTGCTGAATCATTGCTGTTTCGCCGTTTGCAAATTGTGTTACTTCTGTATTGTAGTCAGTTGTTAATGGATTTTTGTTACCATATTTAATCGTTAGGTCTACAAGCTTAAAGTAGTCATTGAAGTATTTGTTGCCTTCAATTTTTGCTGTACCTTCGTTTAAACCTTTAATGAAGTTTTCGTCATCCGCTTGTTGGTAAGCGAACGGAACGTTAAGACCATGGTTTGCTAAAACCCACCATTCAGCATAGCCAACAGAGAAAGGAGTAATCCCGGCAGCTTTCAGTTTTTTCGACGCAGCTTCTAACTCCGTGAAGGTTTTTGGCAGTTCTGTAATACCAGCTTTTGCAAATAATTTTTTATTGTAAGCAAAACCATAGCCTTCCATATTAACAGGCTGGCCATAAACTTTCCCATCAATTGTCATAGGTAGTAACGCGCTCTCATAGGCATCTTTTACCCAAGGCTGATCGGATAAATCTTCAAATTTATCTTTCCATGTTTGCGCCTCTTGATAACCGCCATTACCAAAGATATCAGGTGCTTTATTAGAAGCAAACTTTGCTTTTAGGGCTGCAGAACCATCCGCGCCGCCGCCAACTGTTTCAATATTAAAAGTAACTTCTGGATGTTCTTTTGTATATTGGTCTGTTAAGGCCTTTAATTGGTCAGCGATTTCAACTTTCCCATTAAAAAGATCAACAACTACTTTCCCGTCTTTGCCACCGCTGCTTTTTTTATCACTCGATGCACTGTCGCTAGAACAAGCTGTTGCTAATAGAAGTGAAGCGGATAGTACACCTGCTAGTAAAGAATACTTTTTGAACCCCATTAAAATTCCCTCCTGTTTGTAAAATCTATTTTTATATTAGTCTCTGCTAACTGTCAATTAGATAGAAGAGGTTGTTCCCCACGTATATTTCACTTTATTGAACCGCTGGTAATCCCTTTAATAATGTGTTTTTGCATCGCAAAGAAGAAGATTAACAACGGAATGATGCCCATGACCAATGCTGCTAGTGCTAAATCCCATTGCTTTGTATATTGTCCAAAGAAGGAGAACGTTGCTAATGGAATCGTTTTTAATTCCGGATCCTGTAGAACAAGTGATGGTAATAAGAAGTCATTCCAAATCCATAAGCTGTTTAAAATGACGATCGTAACCGTTATCGGTTTTAATAGTGGAAAAACGATTCTCCAAAATACGCCAAACCTTGAACAGCCATCGATAATTGCTGCCTCTTCAAGTTCGACCGGAATTCCTTTGATAAAACCGTGATACAAGAAAATAGTCATCCCTGATCCAAAGCCTAAGTACATAATGACAAGACCCCAGACGCTATTTAAAAGTCCAAAGGTACCTGCTGTTTTGATAAGCGGGATCATGATCGATTGAAACGGAATAATCATCGCTGCAACGAAAATCATGAAAATTACGTTACTGATCTTCTTTTTTGTTCGGACCAGCATGTACGCCGCCATTGAACAAAAGATAACCAGAACGACATTACTTACAACTGTAACAATTAAAGAGTTTGAAAATACCTTCAGATAGTTCAGTTTTTCGAAGGCGCTCACATAGTTCTCAAACTGCAGCACGGACGGCAGGGCCGAAGTGTTAGTTAAAATCTCAGCAAACGGCTTTAAGGAGTTTGCTATAACATAATAGAAAGGGACTAAAAAGGCTAGGCCAAGCAGGATGGCAAGGATTTCAACAATAAATGTTTTTCCTGTGTACCTGTTTCCCATTAGGACTCAACCTCCTTTTTCTTCGAATATGTCACTTGAATAACAGAAATAGCTGCGACAACAAGGAAGAAAATAAGTGCTTTTGCTTCACCAATTCCGTAGCGGTTATTAACAAATGCTTCTGTGTAAATATTAAGCGCTAACATTTCCGTTGACTTAAATGGACCGCCATTCGTCAAGGAAAGGTTTGCATCAAAGACCTTAAAGGATGATGCCGTTGTTAAAAATAAACAAATGGTAACAGCTGGTGCGACGAGGGGCATGGTGATGTGACGAAGAATCTGCCACCTATTTGCACCGTCAATTTTCGCTGCTTCAATTAATTCTTGTGGAACATTCTGTAATGCTGCGATATAGATAATCATAATGTAGCCGGCACCTTGCCATACACTGACAATCACAATTCCCCAGAAGGCGGTATTGGCATCGCCTAACCACGCTAACTCGAAAAGAGGGATACCTGTAAGCGCGCCGATGGAGGCAAAGCCTTTGACAAAAATAAACTGCCAGATAAATCCTAATAAAAGGCCGCCAATCAAGTTAGGCATAAAGAACACTGTCCGTAAAATATTTCTCGTTTTCAACATTTGGGTGACAAGTAACGCTAATCCAAACCCAATTGCATTTGTTAAGATAATGGCAACGACCGTATATTTCGTTGTAAGTTTAAAGGAAGCTTGGAATTGCTTGTCCTCGGTGAAGATGTACTTGAAATTGTCCAAGCCAACCCATTTGACCGCTCCTGTGATCCCGTTCCAGTCTGTAAAGGCATAATAAATACCTGTGAAGAAAGGAATCAGAACAATGAGTGTAAAAGCTAACAAAACGGGCCCTACAAATAGAGCAAATAATCCTGCATCTTTCAGTTTCTTATTTTTATTTAAGGAAACTGACTTTGAAACTGCTGCGTTTTTTGGATTTACTAATACTGATGATTCTACTTTTTCCAACTTACTATGACTATTCATTACCTGCACCTCCATAATTTCATTTTAGAGAATAATGAAAATTATGAAACGGCTTACATTGACCAGTAGGGTGGAATATATTGAACAGTCATTCCTATGGACAAGTCAATATATGCCATAGGAATGGATATAGATAGTTGTTACAATGGAGAAAATTCATTAATTGGAGGAAGGTTAGTTCTGTTTTTTTCATATAACTAACCAAGATGATATGCAGTGGGGAATTCGTAAAAAGCTTATTATATTTTTAATACTAGTAACGGTTCTGCCTTTTGGAAGTTCGATTGCGATTACTTATTACCAAACAACAAAGTCTCTTAATAATCGCTTTGTTTCAACCAATCATGACCTGATTGTCAAAGGTGAAGACGAGCTAACTGTATATTTGGAAGATGTGGCCCAGATGTCGTCCGTACTTTACCGTTATACGCCCTTTATGAATGTGATGAGGGATGGGCTATCACAGAATTTAAACACTAATCAGGAAGAAGTTCGCCGAGCTCTTGCCTATTTATTTAATACACGTCCTGAGATTGAACAAATGCACATTTACATTGATAAAGGAAAGGATTCCTATACCAATTATCATTCTAGAATTAGCGGCAGAGCAAAGTATGAGAGTATCTTTTCGCATCCTTATTATGCACGATTAAATCGATATAAAAGCCTTTTTTCCGTTATTGAACCGCCCCATGAAATGTATAGTTATAACAATATATCGGTTATCCCAAACTCGGAAAAGAAAAATGTCCTAAGCTTTCATAACATCCTTCGTGACGTACCGTCAGACAAGCTATTAGGCTTTTTGTCTATTGATATTAATCTTTCCAAAATAGGTGCCATTGCCGGCCGCTTATATACAAAGGACATGGAAGACTTGTACATTATGGATGAAAAAGGAGTTATTATATACTCCTCCAACGAATCAATGATCGGCAAGGAAAATAAAGAAAAGTGGTTTGGGAAAGTAAAAAAGGAGTCCGCCTCCAGTAAAAGTACGGAATGGAAGGATAAACAATTCTCGGGTGTGATTGTTCACGATAAGTTTTCCGCCCCCTACAAGAATTGGTATATTGTGAAACGAATTCCTTACAATGTACTCTATCAAGGTGCAAGAGAAACGGCCTTAATCAACATTTTGATTGGTATCGTGACGCTCGTTATTGTGTTAATTGCGACCATGTTTGTTTCATTTAAGATAACCGCACCGATCAAGGTATTAATTGATAACATGAAAAAAGTAGAAAAAGGTGAATTTGAGGCGGATTTTGATTCATTAGGAAACGATGAAATTGGGATGTTAGGAAGGCATTTCAAAGTAATGATTGCGAAAATCAATGATTTAATTGAGCGAGAATATAAATTAGATATAGAAAATAAAGAATCACAGCTGCGTGTATTGCGGTCACAAATTAACCCGCATTTTTTATATAACGCCCTTCAATCGATTGGTACCTTGGCGTTAAAATCCAAAGCCGTTCCTGTCTATTCCTTGCTCACTTCATTATCGAAAATCATGAGATACAGTATGAATATGAAGGAAGACATTGTCCCTTTTATTTCAGAGTTGATGCATGTTAAATCCTATTTATTGTTACAAAAACAACGCTTTGACGAGCAGTTCGAATTTGAATTAAATGTCTCAAAAGAAGTACAAGAAATCATGATACCGAAAATGATTTTGCAGCCAATTGTGGAAAATTGTTTTAAGCATGGCTTTGATCAGCAGGTAGGAAAAGCATTTATACAAATTGAGGCGAGTGTTCAGGATGACGCGTTGGTTTGTCTTACTGTAAAAGATAATGGAATAGGCGCAAATGAAGAACAGTTGAAAAGTATCAGGCAGGAATTATATCATGGAGTGTCAAAAGAAGAGAAGCATAGAGAAACGATTGGCTTAAAAAATATATATGACCGCTTACAGATTTACTACGCTAATCAAGCACACATGACTATTAACAGTAATGAAGAAACTGGATTTTCTGTGACCGTTCAGTTTCCAAAGGTTATGCAAAAAGAGGTGGAGCATTCATGAGAGCATTAATCGTCGATGATGAAAAGCACGTTCGCGAAGGAATTAAGATACTGGGTGATTGGGAAAAAAACGGAATTGATGAAATTTATGAAGCCGGAAATGGAGAAGAAGCGATACATTTAATTCAAAAGTATAAGCCAGAGATTATTTTTTCAGATATGAAAATGCCAAAAATGGATGGCGTCAACCTGTTAGAATGGATTAAAGAAAATCAGCCAACAAGCAAAACTATTGTTGTAACAGGTTATGATGATTACCACTACATGCGCAAAGCCATTCATTTCGGGAGTTCTGACTATCTCCTAAAGCCGATTGATCCCGAAATCTTAAATCATACGTTGGAAACAGCTGTAGATGAATGGAAAAAAGAAGCTTTAGACAGGGAGAGAAAAGAAAGCAGCTCTCAATTAATCAATGAAATGAAGCCGGTTTATCGAGACCGCAAGCTTACCCAGTTAGTAAATAGCGACAATCTGAAGGAAGATTTGTATGAGAATTTTGGTATTCATCCGTCTCACAATTATCAAGTAGCCCTTGTTCGGATTAACGGAAAGACAATTGAGGCATTTCAAGGAGATCGAGATTTAGCCTACTTTACGATTTTGAACGTCATTAACGAAATTATGATGAAAAATGAATGTGGAATTGGTTTTCGCTACTTATCCAATAAGGGAGAAGTTGTGATTATCTTCTGGAATAGGTTTGAGCAAATAGAAGAACTTTTAAAACAAATATATAAGACGATAAGAAATACAATGGATATTTCTTGTCCCATCGTTTTAGGTAAGTTAGTTACTAAGAGTTCCAATTTATTTGATTCGTATCTTTATGCTAAACAGCTATTATTCACTAGTAACATCTTGGACAAAACAGAAAATCGAGTCTATGTGCAGGAGAAACTGCCAAGCCAAGCCTTAAGGAACCTTTTGGACTACTCTGCTAATATAGAACTGGCTGTACAAGCTGGTGAAATAGGTGCCTTTGAAGAAGTGATAAATCAAATTTCAACAGATTTTACAGAAAACCACTTTCTATCATTAAAACAGCTGTTCCATTTAGAAAATGAATATTTGGTGATCAGCAATAGATGGTTTAAGCATTATAATCTACCTGTTAAAGCAGCTGAGGACATCGAAAAACGAATTGATTTATTTTTTGATATAAACGGTCACTTTATGCTTGAAGAATACAAACAGAGAAAGAAACGAGAGATTGCTATCTTTTTGAAAAAAGTTAAGAAAAGAACCCTTCAGAAACATAGTAACATCATTTATGATATTGAAAAGTATTTGCAAGCGAACTTCGATCGGGATGTAAAACTGCAAGAGATCTCCGAGCATTTTTATATCAGTCGAGAATATATCTCGAGAAAATTCAAACAAGAATTTAACGTCAATATATCAGATTATATTGTGAAGTTTCGGATGAAGAAGGCCAAATCTTTATTGAAAAACAGCCAGTTAAAAATCTATGAAATTGCGACTATGATAGGGTATCAAGACGACAAATATTTTCGCAAAGTATTTAAAAAGATTGAGGGCATTACCCCGAATGAATATCGTGAAGCCTATATGAATCAGAAATGAGCAGAGCCGGAATCCAGCTTCTGCTTATTTATTTGGAATTAAATATCACGTGGTAAGTTGCTAGGGGATATGTTAAATTGAAAAGATAATAATAGTCAAAACTAATAGATTGAGCTATAGAATGTAAGGGTTTTCTTTTTTGTTCGGGGGGATACCATGTTTTTTTCCATACGCAATCGCTTGTTTATTATTTTTACTTGTTTGTTAACAATTCCATTAATTATTTTATCGATTATAATCCCAAGCTGGTTTACATCCATTATTGAAGATCAGACCCAGGAGCTAACAATTGAAGCCATGGATCAGTACTCGCTCTATATTGACTCGATTACAACGCAGGCGGAGGATTTAGGAAAACAGGTCCTTGTCAATCAAACGACTCAGCAGTGGTTAAAGTTAGAAAAAAAGGATGCAAATATACCGAAAGAACAAAGCTTGTTACAGAAGAATCAACTGAAAATGATGCTATCATCAATGATGGTGAACAACTCAAATGGCATGTCTATTTCAGTCGTTCTAAATAATGGCGAAGGGGCATGGGGTAATAACCCCAACTTACACAACCTAGATTGGTTTAAAGACTTTAGGATCAATGAACAACGATTTGTAAAATCACATATTGATCCTTATTTGCCAGCACAAGGAAATAGTAATAGTTATATTTTGCCCCTCGTTGATTTGAATACGGTCGTTTCATACGGTTTTATAAAGGTTAATTTCCCTACAACTTTGCTGGAAACAGCCTTAGAAAAAATAACGATTGGAAAAAATGGACATGCTTATTTGTTGGATGCTCAGGGAGCAAATGTTTTAGAGGGGAAGATCAATACCCCAACAAAGGTATTAAAAAATAGTTTGACTAAAATAAAAAATAGTCAAAAACAAAAAGGTTTATTAGAAGCTGATTATCATGGAGAAAAATACTTTGTTTTTTTTCAAAAGTTATCAGTTGGTGATTGGATTCTTGTCAGTGAAGTGACCAGGTCTGACTTATTCTCAAAAGTTAATATTCTACAGCGAAACTTACTTATTACTAGTGCGATTGTGTTTTTAATAACAATCTTTGTGTCGTTCATGCTCTCTTCCAATATCGTAAGCCCTTTAGGAAAACTAGCAAAAGCGATGAAATTTATCGAGCATGGTGATTTTTTAGGTGCAAAACGCTTTATGCCAACCATTAAATCGTCTAATGATGAAGTTGGTTATGTGATTAAAGTATTCGACCATACCGTCGATCATTTAAAGAATTTAATTGAAACAGAATATGAAGCCAACATCCGTCGAAAAGATGCAGAATACAAGGCCTTATTACTACAAATCAATCCTCACTTTTTGAACAATACCCTTGAAATCATTGGGGGATTAGCTGTTCAGGGCAAGAATAAAGAGGTGATGAATGTAAGCATCTACTTAGGCCGGATGATGAGGTATTCATTGAATACACAAAATGACGTCGTGAGATTAGGTGAAGAAATCAGCTATATTCGCAGCTACACCGACATTTTAAAGGTGAGATATGAGGACGCCCTCACGATTGATATTGTGGAGGATCCGGAGACAAGGGATCTTCCTATTATTAAATTCATTCTCCAGCCACTCGTGGAAAATGCCGTCAAATATAGTTTTATAGAAAAGACCACGGCTGAAATTTTTATTATAACGAAAAAAGCGAATAATCAAATAAAGATAGTTTTAGAAGATAACGGAATTGGCATGTCTGAAGAAGTGATATCAAACTTAGTGAGTGAAGAAACAAAGAATGAAACCATTAGTGTCCTAGCGAGCAAAGGAAACAGCATTGGTCTAAAGAATGTCCTTGGCAGATTAAAGCTTTACTACGGAGAGCGCTTTTCCTATCAGATTGAATCTGAAAAGAATGTAGGCACGAGGATTACATTATGTATAAATTTTGATAGAGGTGATATACATGATGAAGGTCATAATCACGGATGATGAAATTCAAATTCGTAAAGGCTTACGAATGAAAGTGAACTGGGAAGATGAAGGTTTTGAAATTGTTGGCGAAGCTTCTAATGGGAAAGATACACTTGAATTGCTTGGTTGCATGGATATTGATTTGGTCATTACAGATATGAGGATGCCCATTATGGATGGCCTTGAATTAGCTAAACGATGTCAGCAGGAATTTCCAAGAGTAAAAGTGATCGTATTATCGGGTTATTCCGATTTTGAATTGGTACGTGGTTCCATGAAGGAAGGGGTTAGAGACTATCTGTTAAAACCGGTAGCTCCCGATGAATTAGTAGAAGCATTACGAAAAATTCATAAAGAAATTGAGGAAGAGCGGCGAAAACAAGTTGAAACGGCTCAGATGCGGCAGCTTGTTCTTACCCAGCTTCAAGAAGTACAGGAACAATACTTGCTCTATTTAGTTAAAGAGGAATGGTTACAGCTTAATCTGGTTATTGAAAGACTGCGCCAGCTACAACTCGTGGAACTTGTAAATGAGGACGCCATTGTCCAATTTGTCAGCGTGGAAATTAGAGAGGGCTTTGGCAATCCCAATCGATTAAAGGAGCTCTGGCTTCCTTTCCAAATGTTATGCAAAGAGATCTCAAAAGAGAATACAGGAACTTATTCGTTTTACGACCCAAGCTATGCAAATATGGTTCATTTTCTAATACGAATAGATATAAATAGTCCTTCTAGTTTGGTTGAAAGGGTACAACAGAATGTGAAAAGATTGTTGAGTTTAGAAACGGTGATTGGAATCGGAAATGTTGTCAAGGGTCTAGCTAGCTTTAAGACAGGTTATATTTCCAGTTTGCTTGCTTGGAGTCAAAGTCAACTTGGCTCGCAATCGCAGGTAATTGATGCGGAGAAAACGAAAGAAGAAGAATTTGAGTTTTCACCTGATTTTGAAAGAAAGTTAACTAATACGATTGAAAATGTTAATTTCGAGGCGTTTAAAGAAAATATTCAAACCTTATTGCGAGGGAATGGAAACCAATCGATTTTGTCCTTTTCTTTTGCTGCCAATCGAGTGTTATTTTTGTTAGGGTCGCTGGCAAAAAAATATGATATCGAAACGAAAGATATTCAAAAAACGATTTGGAATTGCCAACAAAGTATCTGGGAACTTAATTCGCAAAGTAAAGTGCTTGAAAACCTCCTTCAATTAGCCCAATTAATTATTGGAAAAGTACGTACGGCGCGCTTTTCGAACGGGAAATTAATCGTTGATAGTGTTCGGCACTATTTGGACCAGCATTACGCTAGTGAAATCTCACTTACCTTATTATCGGAACTCTTTCATATCAATAGTGCTCATTTATCTGAAACCTTTAAAAATTATGTGGGGCAGAATTTTAGTGATTATCTGGTGAATTTACGAATGGACAAAGCCCGGGAGTTTTTAAGAGATAAGCAACTAAAAATCATTGATGTAGCAAACTTAGTTGGATTTTCTAACTCTGGATATTTCAGTACGGTTTTTAAAAAATACTTTGGACAAACACCGGTTGAATTCCGAAACTCTTTAGATACTTAAGTTTTCAAGAAAGAAAGGGAATGTTGATGAAAAAATGGTTCACTATTTTTGCAATTATACTTTTGGGTATTTTAGTGTATGCGTTGTCCTTTTTTGAAACATTCTCTGGTAGCCCCCAAAAAGAGAAAGCGGCAAAACCAAAGAGTTCCGAACGAACTGAGTTGACGTTTTGGCGAAATAGTGGAAATACGGCTGAAAATAAGGCATTTGAAGAATTAGTTTCTGTTTTTGAAAAAGAAAACCCCGATATCTCGGTGAATATGAAGTCGATTCCATACAGTGATTATGAAATAAGACTGCGGACAGAACTTGCTGCAGGAAACCCTCCGGATATTTTGACGATTGACAGTCCTACGCTTGCTCTTTATGCAAATACCGGATCGTTATTATCAATTGATCCATTTATGAGAAAGGAGGGGCAGATTGATGATATTCCTGCCTCTACTTTGCGAGGATTAAGTTATAAGGGTCAAATTTACCTTGCACCGATTGTCGAGTCAAGTATTGCTTTATATTACAATAGACATTTATTTAAAGATGCCGGTATCCCTTATCCATCTGAAGATCCCAAAAACCCATTAACATGGGATGAGGTATTAGAGATTGCTAAAAAAGTAAATAATCCTGCTAAAGATGTGATCGGTATTGACCCGGCACAGGGTTTTAATGATGGAGAATCTCCTGCTTATTTTAAAACACCGCTCCTTTGGCAGTTTGGTGCTAATATTTTAAGCCCCGATGGAACTACGGCAAGTGGATATTTAGATTCAAAAGAAGCGTTAGATGCCCTTCAATTTTATCAAGATCTATATCATAAAAATGCTGTTGCGGCATTTGAATTACCCCCAGCTGTGTTTGAGTCAGGTAAACTTGCGATGACTGTGCTTGGTTCTTGGACACTTGCAGATCTGGAAAAAAATCACCCTGAATTTAAGCTCGGAGAAGATTTTGGAATAACTCCACTGCCAAAGGATAAATATCAGTTTGTTCCAAATGGTGGATGGGCGCTCGGAATCACCTCTAAATCAAGACACCCACAGGAAGCATGGAAGTTTATTAAATATGTGACAAGTTATGAAGGAATGAAAAAGTATGTAACTATAACAGGTGATATTCCTGCAAGATTCTCTGTAGCTAAAGCTTTTCCGGAGTTAAATAAGTATCCTAAAAACATATTTTTACAGCAAACTCAAAAATTTTCAAAGAACCGCCCTGTTACTCCTGCTTATCCCGTAGTCAGTGAAGCAATCAGAACATTGTTTGAGGATGTTGGAATCGGCGGGAAGGATGTTAAGACTTCGGCGAGGGAAGCTGTAGAAAAAATCAATATAGGTCTTAAAGAAATTCAATAAAATGGGGACAAGGGGAAGGGATTAGTATGAATACATCTGAAATAACCATGAAAGGTCTCACATCTATCCTTCGTATTTTTGATGAAGCGAAGGCAAAAGAGTTTTATATGGATTATTTGGGATTTGTGATCGATTGGGAGCATCGGTTTGAGGATAATATGCCACTGTATATGCAAATATCCTATAAAAATTGTATTATTCATCTTTCTGAGCATCACGGGGATTGCTGTCCAGGTGCAGCGGTGAGGATTGAAGTGGGGAACATCGAGTCATTTTATTCACGGCTTCTTTTAAAGGATTATAAGTACGCCCGTCCTGGTATCGAAGAAACTCCATGGAAAACCAAAGAACTATGCAATCATGACCCGTTTGGTAATAGAATAATATTTTTTGAGAGCAGCTCCTCTAGTTAAGATACTAGAGGAGTTTTTTTGTTGTAAGATCTCCTTAGTGATCCTGTTGTTGAATATTTAGGTTCTGAAGGACAAAACCGTACAAGGGAACAGGGAAAATGTCTATCGTGAAGGTTCCGAAGGACAAAAACGCACAAGGGAAAAGGAAAAATGGCTATCGTAAGGGCTCCGAAGGACAAAACTCCACAAGGAAAAGGAAAAATGGCTATCATAAGGGCTCCGAAGGACAAAACTCCACAAGGAAAAGGAAAAATGTCTATCGTGAAGGTTCCGAAGGACAAAACCGCACAAGGGAACAGGAAAAATGTCTATCGTAAGGGCTCCGAAGGACAAAACTCCACAAGGAAAAGGAAAAATGTCTATCATAGAGGCTCCGAAGGACAAAACTCCACAAGGAAAAGGAAAAATGTCTATCATAGAGGCTCCGAAGGACAAAACTCCACAAGGGAAAAGGAAAAATGTCTATCGTAAGGGCTCCGAAGGACAAAACTCCACAAGGGAAAAGGAAAAATGTCTATCGTAAGGGCTCCGAAGGACAAACCGCACAAGGGAACAGGGAAAATGTCTATCGTAAGGGCTCCGAAGGACAAAACTCCACAAGGGAAAAGGAAAAATGTCTATCGTAAGGGCTCCGAAGGACAAACCGCACAAGGGAACAGGGAAAATGTCTATCGTAAGGGCTCCGAAGGACAAACCGCACAAGGGAACAGGGAAAATGTCTATCGTAAGGGTTCCGAAGGACAAAACTCCACAAGGGAAAAGGAAAAATGTCTATTATAGAGATTCTAAAGATCACTCATAAAAAGTCCAATTACGAACACCTACTCTTTTAAAGTTTCTCTCTAGAATCCTGCTTATTCTTTTCTTAGATTCAACCACCACACACCATTCGTGCACAAGATTGGTGGTTATCTTTCGATCCGGAAATAGGAGCTTGATTTCATCCACCATGCGCAAAACAGCAGATTCAACTACCTCTTCGTACCCACAATCACCACACACTATTTTCTTTCCTTGGACAAACATCGAAAACGAGCTGCATTCTTTACACGTTATCCCCTTTTTCACCTGATCAAAGTTATAAGCCGGTACTTGAATAAATGAGGAGTCCATTTGATGCAACGAAACTAGTTTTTCAGCAATCTTTTTATGCTGGGTTGTTAGTTTTGACGGTTGCGCATTTAAATTTTCCATAAGTGCGTCTAGCTGCGTTGGATAAATTATGGGTTCGTTTACGGGGGCCTGATATAAAGTAAACCGGGGGTTTATATAAACAACATATCCCTCAATTGGTAAATTATATCCGTATTTTTGGAGTAATTGGCGAAGCAAAGATTTGCTGCGTCTCAACTGATCCAGTGGATTCTTAATTTCCTTTTCAGTCAGCGTTTCGAACCGGCCGTTTCGAAAACCTTCATAATTTTTTACTTCAAAAAGGCTAATTTTCTTTTGAAAAATGATAGTGGTATCAAGTTGGAATGTTGTGTTGTTAACGTTTAACAGCAAATCATTTAAAATATAACATTCACTCTGAATCTTTTCTGTTAATAAATCAAATTGAACTTCACCCTCAAAGCCTTTTTCTTGGTATAAATAGTACTTTTTTTCGTCAACGGTTTGATCCATTCTCTTGTTTAAAATCCTTAGAATAATTAATTTACCTGGGACAGTTCGTGCTTTAAAAGGCATCTCCCACTTCCTCTCCTATGTTTTAACAATCCACCTTAATCATAAATAAAAAAACAAAAGAAATGCGTGAATACTTTGTTAATTTTCCCAAAAAGAAATGGAACCGTTTTCAACTGCCGAAAATTTTAAACGTCCATTTCCGAAGATATTAAACTCTCTCCTTTTCCAAATTTGCTAAAGTTAAAACCAGATAAAGAAAAAAGCTATTTGATAGGAGGTTAAGAGCTTGCAAGAGTTAGTAAATGTTCAAAAAGAACCAGTTGTACAGATCCAAGCGGAAAAGAAAGCAGCTTCGAAACTGACAGGCAAATTGGAATATATCAAGAAAAACTATCATCTTTATTTGCTTATTGCTCCAGCTGTCATTTTAACAATCATTTTTAAATATATCCCCATGTATGGAGCCATTATTGCCTTTAAAGATTTTAGTACCATCAAAGGTATTTTAGGAAGTGATTGGGTCGGATTTGATAATTTCACCAAATTCTTATCTTCACCTAACTTTACTGACATTTTTATGAATACGCTTAAACTCAGTTTTTTTGGCTTAATCGTTGGCTTCCCTGTCCCTATCATCCTTTCATTAATGCTTAATCAGCTACGAAGGGCGGCCATTAAAAAAAATATTCAACTCGTGCTCTATGCACCAAACTTTATTTCTGTGGTTGTAATTGTTGGTATGGTGTTTATTTTCTTATCACCAACAGGCCCTATCAATCAACTGGTTAGCTTCATAACTGGAAAGCCGCTTATGTTCATGTCAAATCCAGATTATTTCCGATCAATCTATATTATCTCTGGTATTTGGCAAGCGGCAGGCTGGTCATCGATTATCTACGTGGCGGCTTTATCGAATGTTGACCCTGAATTACACAATGCAGCAACGATTGATGGAGCAAATATTCTTCAAAGAATGATTCACATCGATTTACCGACATTGAAACCATTAATGGCAGTTACATTTATTCTGGCTGCTGGAGGGATTATGTCGATTGGATTTGAAAAAGCATATTTAATGCAAACCGCAATGAATTTGCCTTCTTCCGAAATTCTGCCAACGTATGTGTATAAAGTAGGTTTGCAGTCCGGCGACTATGCTTATTCAACAGCTGTTGGCCTGTTTAATTCAGTCATTAACGTAATCTTGTTAATCGTAGTTAATAAAATCGTTAAGAAGTTAAACGAAGGTGAAGGTTTATATTAACGAGAAAGGAGTCTTGAGATGAATATAAAGCACACCCGCATAGACCGAATCATATTAGGCTTTAATAATATCTTTCTATGCTTAGCCGTATTAATCGTGTTAGTTCCCTTGGTATATGTCGTTCTTGCGTCATTTATGGATCCAACAGTGTTATTAAATAAAGGGATTTCGTTCAATTTTTCAGATTGGAGTTTTAAAGGATATCAGTTGATTTTATCCAATGATGCGATGGTCCATGGCTTTATCAATTCTATTCTTTATTCAGTAGGATTTGCCGTTATAACCGTTGTGGTTTGTATTTTTGCTGCCTATCCATTATCGGTAAATGGCTTTGTCGGAAAAAATTTCTTTATGACACTATTTATTATCACCATCTTCTTTGGAGGTGGACTTATCCCAACCTACCTGGTTGTAAAAGACCTCGGAATGTTAAACACCCCATGGGCGATTTTAATACCGGGCGCCGTGAATGTTTGGAATATTATCCTAGCAAGGACTTATTTTAAAAGTATTCCTTATGAATTACATGAAGCAGCAAAGGTGGATGGAGCATCCGATCTACTAATCTTCTTCAAAATCGTTATGCCACTTTCCAAACCTATCATTTTCGTCCTAGCAATGTATGCATTTGTTGGTCAATGGAACTCTTATTTTGATGCGATGATTTATCTCGAGGATCCGAAATTGCACCCATTACAGTTAGTTTTGAGGTCAATATTGATTCAAAATCAAACTGGACCAGGAATGATTAGTGATCAGCAGGCTATGGCTGAACTTAAAAAGCTTTCAGAAATGATCAAATACTCATCGATTGTTATTTCTAGTCTTCCGCTTATTATCATGTATCCGTTTTTCCAAAAGTACTTTGAAAAAGGTGTCATGGTGGGTTCATTGAAATAATGAGCCAATTTAATAGATTTTATTGTAAATGCTTACACACAATATTTAGGAGGGTAATGATATGAAAAATGTAAAAAAAGTTATGGCTGCATCACTTGCTACGATATTACTAGTTTCAGGCTGTAGTAACAGTGGCAAAAGTGAAACTGCATCATCAAAAGAGTATAAATTAAAGGATGTTTCTTTCCCTTTAAAGGAAAAAGTGACATTGAACTTTATGACACAAAGCTCGCCATTAGCTCCAGCTGACCCTAATAAAAAATTAATTTATAAGCGGTTAGAAGAGCAGTCGGGCGTTCATATTAAGTGGAAAAACTATACCTCCGATGCTTTTATTGAAAAAAGAAACCTGGCAATGGCAAGCGGTGATCTGCCAGATGCCATCCTCGATGCAGGTTTTAATGACCATGATCTATTAAAACTTGCAAAAGATGGTGCGATTGTTCCTGTGGAAGATTTAATAGAGAAGTACATGCCTAACCTGCAAAAGGTTTTGGAAGCAGCACCTGAATATAAAGCAATGATGACTGCTCCTGATGGACATATTTACTCTTTCCCATGGATTGAGGAGTTAGGTTCAGGAAAAGAAAGTATTCACTCGGTTGATGATTTCCCATGGATCAATGTGGAATGGTTAAATAAATTAGGGTTAAAAATGCCGACAAACACAGAAGAATTAAAGCAAGTATTGATTGCCTTTAAAACAAAAGATCCCAATGGCAACGGAAAAGCGGATGAAATCCCAATGTCGTTTATTGGTAAGCAAGCAGGCGGGGAAGACTTAGCATTCTTATTTGGATCGTTTGGCCTAGGTGAAAACTGGGATCATACGGTTGTAAGCAATGATGGTAAAGTTACGTTTACAGCATCAGATAAAGGATATAAAGAAGGTATTAAATTTCTCAATGAGTTATATAAAGAAGGCCTAATCGATGTTGAAGCGTTTGAACAAGATTGGAACACGTATTTAGCAAAAGGCAAAGATAATCGCTATGGTTTATATTTCACTTGGGATAAAGCCAATATTACTGGAATGAATGACAAATATGACCTAATGAAGCCGCTTGCTGGTCCAGATGGCCAAGTGAATGTAGCCAGAACCAATGGAATGGGATTTGATAGAGGCAGAATGGTTATCACAAGTTCGGATAAGAACATTGAACTGACTGCAAAATGGATTGATCAATTATATGAACCAAAACAATCAGTTCAAGATAACTGGGGTACGTATGGTGATAAAACTCAACAAAATATCTTTGAATTAGATGAAGCAGCAGGAATGCTAAAACATTTACCTTTATCAGGTACAGCACCAGTGGAATTAAGACAAAAAACAAATATCGGCGGACCATTAGCGATTTTAGATGAGTATTATGGAAAAGTTACCACAAAACCAGATGATGCTGCATGGAGATTAGGATTAATGAAGGATGTTATGACTCCTCATATGACTGCAGAAAATATTTATCCAAGAGTATTCTTCTCATTAGAAGATAGCGATAAACTTACAACAATTGAAACGGATATGTTTGCTTTCGTTATGAGAAAACGGGCCGAATGGATTCAAAATGGAAAAGTGGAAAAAGAATGGGATGGATATTTGAAAGAATTAGACCGCTTAGGATTACAAGAGTGGTTAAAGATTAAACAAGCAGGATACGACAGGAACACAAAATAAACGGTTGGCTGAGGCTGTACAGTACAGGCAGTACGTACAGCCTTGTTTCGAAATAATAGGTATATTCCATTATCTAAATACCAAAAGGAGCGACAAATGATGAAACAACTATATAAAGAAAAATATCGTCAGCAGTTTCATTTTTCACCTGAAGAAAAATGGATGAACGACCCGAATGGAATGGTCTTTTTTAATAATGAGTATCACCTTTTTTATCAATACCACCCATTTGGGACCACATGGGGCCCAATGCACTGGGGGCATGCGGTTAGTAAAAATCTAATTCATTGGGAACAGCTGCCGATTGCGCTATTTCCAGATGAGCATGGTGAAATTTTCTCTGGAAGTGCAGTAGTGGATTGGAATAATACATCAGGATTATTCCAGAATGGACCTGGGTTGGTTGCCATTTATACAAGTGCGGATAACTATCCAGATTCCGACAGGCCGCGTCAGCGTCAAAGTCTTGCTTATAGTACCGACAATGGAAGAACATGGACCAAATTCGAAGGAAATCCCGTACTTTCTGATGTAAACATTACCGATTATCGTGATCCAAAGGTTTTTTGGCATGAAGAAACGAATAAATGGGTAATGGTGTTAGCGACTGGACAATCCATCACCATATACACCTCTCCAAACCTAAAAGATTGGGAGTTTGCTAGTGAATTTGGAAATAATTCTGGGTCACATGATGGCGTTTGGGAATGCCCTGACCTGTTTCAATTGCCTGTCGATGGTGATGAAGGCATCCAAAAATGGGTCCTGCTTGTCAGCATTGGTGATAACCATGATTTCAAAGAAGGGTCAAGGACCCAGTATTTTATTGGTCAGTTTGATGGAACTACCTTTGTAAATGACAATTCAGATGAGACGATTCTTTGGATGGATTATGGCCGAGATAATTATGCAGGCGTAAGTTGGTCTGATATCCCGGCTGAAGATGGAAGAAGAATTTATATTGGCTGGATGAGTAACTGGCGTTATGCCAACCAGGTTCCAACGGAGGACTGGCGTAGTGCGATGACATTGCCAAGAGTATTATCGTTAGCTTCCAACGAGGCTGGAGTTCGCTTGATACAAAAAGTGGCAGCGGAAATCGAGACAATTCGAAAAAGTTCAGAGGTTTATCAAGACCTTACGGTTGAAGCAAACCAACCTGCAATCTTTAACATGTTCAGTCCATTAATGGAAGTGAGCATTCAACTTGAAAACCAAACTTCAAATTCTTTTGGTATTGTTTTTCAAAACTCTGAAGATGTAAATACAGTGATTCGTTATGATGCAGAAAAGGAAATGCTACTAGTCGACCGGACGAAAGCTGGAGATAATAGTTTTTCAGAATCTTTCCCGGCTGTACAAGAAGCCTATGTAAAATTGGAAAATCTGCAAATTATTATTGATACTTCATCAATAGAGGTATTTGCAAATGATGGAAAGGTAGCTTTTACTAGCTTAATCTTTCCAAACCAACCATATGAGAAAATTGTTTTATTTTCAAACGAAGGAAATATCCGAGTGTCTTCATTAAAACTAACAGAACTAGACTCCATTTGGGGGAAGTAACTTTATTTTTAGGCAAAGCTCTAATCGAATTAATTGGGTTAGAGCCTTGTTTTTGGAAGAGAGGGCAAAGGATGAAACCAACTTTGATAAAATGGACTTCTGTATTTTTGTCCATCGTACTTATCTCTGCCTCCGTGGGCACGATTCTTGTTGATCCTACAACAGGCTGGGCAACCGAATCGAATGAAACGGGAAGTAAAGAAACGCGGGAGGGTGCGACAATTATTGAAAGTGTATCCAAAGCAATTACTAATCTGACAGACTGGCAAATTAAAGGGAAAGGCACGTTAGAAGACACAGAACAGGGACTTTTGCTTACTTCAGAACCTAAAGAGAATGTAATGGCTATATCAAGTGTTAATTCTGAAGATTTTATTTATGAATCGGATGTAAAAATAATAGACATGAATGCGGACGCCACCCTAGTATTCCGTTCTAATGAAGATGGCTGGGACTCGTACATGCTGCAAATCGTTCCAAATGCGGGAATCATTCGTCTTCGTGATGCTCGTGACGAGAAGAAATTAAAAGAGGAATTCCAAGTTAACCTGCAAGAGGGAGGAATCTATCATCTGAAGGTGAAGGTGGTTGGAGATCATATCAAAGTTTATTGGGGGAATCAGTATGCTCCTATTATTGATGTCCATAATGCTACATATTATAAGGGTTTTCTTGGCCTTAATGTATGGGATGGAGCAGCGTTGTTTCAAAATGTAAAAGTTAGTGATCTCTCTGCAAATCTAGGCCCTTCCCTATATAAGGAAGGAAGCTGGGAACCAGCAATCAAAGGTCTGAAGGGAATTGCTGTTGATGGTGTGAAAGCCAAGCAAATCTACAATAAGAGTGCAAGCGACTTTGTGCTTGAAGGAAATATTTCTTTTGATCAAGATCCATCGGAAGCAGCAATTTCATTTCGTACCAATGAACAAGGAACAACTGGTTACCAGGCCGTGCTTATGAAAAAAGGAAGTACTGTCAAAGCACATTTGGAGAAGGCGGACGGTACTGTGCTCAAAACATCTGACCGCACCTATATAACCGAAAAAGGTGCCAAACACCATCTTGAAATTATAACAAACGGTAATCAAATCGAACTTTATGTTGATGGATATTCTGAGGCAGCTGTAAAAGTGGCGGATATGAGTTACAGTACTGGATTTGCCGGATTTTCTGTAACATCAGGTTCTGCTTACTTCCAGGATATTTATCTTGTTCCATCATCCAGCTATTACAAAGAAAAATATCGACCAGATTATCATTATACTCCAGCTCGAGGCTCTGTAAGTGATCCGAATGGGCTCGTCTACTTTGAAGGCGAGTATCATTTATTTCATCAAGATGGGGGGACTTGGGCTCATGCAGTAAGTAAGGATATGGTGAATTGGAACCGTCTCCCTATTGCTTTGCCATGGAATGATTACGGGCATGTTTGGTCCGGTTCAGCTGTAGCAGATCTAAAAAATGCTTCCGGTTTATTCACCAATTCTGGTGGTAAAGGGCTTATTGCCTACTACACTGCCTTTAATCCGGATGGAACAAATGGTAATCAGCGGATTGGTCTTGCCTACAGTACTGATCAGGGACGTACTTGGGAATATTCAACGGAGCACCCAATTGTCATTGAGAATCCGGGCAAGAATGAAGAAAATCCAGGCGGCTGGGACTTCCGTGATCCTAAAGTTGTCCGAGATGAGGCAAACAATCGATGGGTCATGGTTGTATCTGGAGGAGATCACATTCGCTTCTTTACTTCTACTAACCTAATTGATTGGAAGCTTACTGATAATTTTGGTTATGGAAATTATGTTCGTGGCGGTGTATGGGAATGCCCTGATCTCTTCGAACTTCAGGTAGACGGTACGGAAGAGAAAAAATGGGTTTTGATGATTAGTACAGGTGCAAATCCAAAGACGCAGGGATCCGATGCGGAGTATTTTGTAGGGCATTTGACAGCTGATGGTAAATTTGTCAATGACTATACAGCAGGTAAAGTACTGAAAACGGATTACGGGAAGGAGTTCTACGCATCTATGTCCTTCGCCAATATGCCGGATAACCGTCGTGTGATAATGGCATGGATGACCAACTGGGATTATCCATTCGCTTTTCCAACTATGGGCTGGAAGGGAGAACTGACTATTCCGAGAGAATTAAGATTGGTGAAAACAGATCAAGGGATAAGACTTGCACAAGCTCCTATTAAGGAACTACAGTCGATTCGCAGTACCATTTTCCAGACACAGAACAAGGTAGTCAATCCGACTAATGCCTCCAACTTGTTGAAGGGAATCTCTTCAGGAGCATTTGAAATAGAAGCGGAGATTGAAATTCCTTCTACCAGCAAATTAACCGAATTTGGTTTTCATGTTCGTGAAGAGGCTGACCAAAAAACAGTCGTGGGCTACAAAACAGCAGATAATCAAATATTTGTAGATCGTGCTGAGTCAGGAGAGAAGGATTTCTCCAGCCTTTTTTCCACTTTACATGAAGCTTCTTTAAAACCGGATAATAAACGTATCAAAATGAATATATTTGTAGACGATTCGTCCATTGAAGTATTTGCTAATGATGGAAAAGTTGTTTTTTCTGATGTTATTTTCCCGGATCCTTCAAGTCGCAGTATGAACTTCTTCACCAAGGGGGGAGATGTAAATGTTGTATCATTAAAGGTACATTCGCTAGCAAATACTTGGAATCAAAATGCAGATGAGGATACAAGAATTATAATGGATACAAATCAAAGAGAGATGAATATTGGCGATGCTCTAACGTTGTTTGCTTCCGCGGAGAACCGAAAAGGAAAGCGAACTCAGCCAATTAAATGGACATCTAGTGATTCGAATGTAGTGGGGGTTGACTCCTTCACTAACTCCAATGCAGTACTTAAAGCAGGAAGCAAAGGAGAAGCAATTATTACAGCTTCTGCAGCAAATGGAAAGGCATCAGCAAGTGTAGTTGTTAGAGTGTATGATGGTGAAATCTATACTAATCTCACTGGATGGAAAGCAGATCTTTCTGCCTCCCAATGGACCATCACAGAAAATGGAATCCGTGGTACGTATACAAGTGATGCAAACTATATGGCCAAGGAAACGGCAGGAGACTTTACTTATGAAGCAGATATGAAACTGGGACAATCGGGAGGAGCAGGTTCCATTCTGTTCCGGGCAAGTGAAGACGGTAGAAGCGGCTATTACTTCAATCTTGATCCGACCATGAAGGCTTTTCGCCTTTTTTACAAGATTGACGGTCTCTTCGTGGACCGTATGGTCATTGCGAAAGTGGATGCCTTTATTCAACCAAGTAAGACATATAAGGTGAAAATCGAAGCAAAGGGTCCTCACATTCAGATTTATGTGGATGGTCAAAAAATCATGGATTTACAGGACGGAACCTTTGCTGAAGGCCATTTTGGTTTAAATGTCTTTGGAGGTCAAGCTTACTATCAGAATGTCAATGTCAGCAATATGTCAGAAGCAAACTTAATCGTAACAAGCTTTACGAATATAGCAACAGGTAAAGCGATTTATACTGCTAATTCTCAAAACGGTGAGCCTGTGACCGTAGCTGACGCAGACAAAGCTACAAACTGGACTTTGATTCCGACAGGTGATGATTATGGTTCTTATTCCATACGTACAGAGGCCGGCAAAGCTATAGATCTGGATACAGGGCAAAATAAAATTCAGCTGTACAACTATCTTGGCTATAATAATCAGCGCTGGATAATTACCAAAAATGATAATGGAACTGTAAGAATCACTTCTGTTCATAATGGCAAGGCACTCGAAATATCGGGAGAGGGAATTTTGACACTTAATGATTTGAATCTGAAACTAGAGCGTCAGCAGTGGACACTTTCGTCTGATATAAAATAAAGAAGTAAAAAAAACGCAAATTATCATTAACTTCCAGTGATAAGTAATTTTATTTTTCGGCAGAGCTCTAATTAAAGGTTAGAGCTTTGTTTTTGCAAGGCCATGAACAAGTTACTATATAGAACAATTTGAAAGGACGGTTGAGCTAAAATGAAAAATAATTCATCAGTCATTTGTATTGGAGAAATATTAATCGATTTTTTCTGTACAGATATAGGTATTGATTTAGTAGAAGGTCAAAATTTTGTAAAACAGGCAGGGGGAGCGCCTGCTAATGTTTGTGCAGCGATTGTGAAATTGGGAGGCCAAGCTTCTTTCAGTGGAAAGGTTGGCAATGATCCATTCGGACTTTTTTTAAAGAAAACATTAGATGAAGTGAATGTCGATACCTCCATGCTTGTGCTCGATGATGAGCATCCAACAACATTAGCATTTGTTTCGTTAAAAGCAAATGGGGAAAGGGATTTTGTTTTTAACCGTGGCGCAGATGCTTTCTTAACGGAGAACGATCTGGATAAAGAAAGAATAATGGAATCTAGTATTCTACATTTTGGCTCAGCGACCGCTTTATTGGATGATCCATTTCAAACCACTTATTTAAATTTAATTCAGGATGCCAAAAATAAAGGAAAATTTATCTCATTTGACCCTAACTTTAGACATGACCTTTGGAAGGGAAGAAGAGAACAATTTGTAGAGTTGGTAAGAAAGGGAATTGCGATCGCTGATTTTGTCAAAGTCAGTGGTGATGAATTAAAGATTATCTCGGGAGCAGATAATTTAACAGAAGGAATCGCTGCCCTTCATCAAATAGGGGCAATAGCAGTAGCCGTTACGTTAGGGAAAGAAGGGACATTGATTTCAAATGACCATCACATCGAAACCATCCCTAGTATTGTAGTTGATGCAATCGATTCCACCGGTGCCGGGGATGCTTTCGTAGGAGCAACGCTTTACCAGCTGGCGAAAGCAGAAGAACCGAAAAGTGTTTTAGAAGACTTCGCACACCTAAAACAAATCATTTCCTTTAGTAATAAAGTGGGAGCGATGGTCTGCACGAAAGTAGGAGCCATTTCTGCCTTGCCGACCGAAGTGGAAATAAACAGTTTTAAAGATACGCTGATTAAAAGTCTTTAAGTTAGTCTATTTTATAAGTTTAAGGGAGAGTGTCTAATGAAACTAGGTTTTATTGGTTGTGGTGTTATTGCGATGGCACATGTTGAAGGGTTGAAAGAGTTAAAAAGAAACGGGATTGAAACATTTGAATTGTCAGCGGTTTGTGATATTCAGCAGGAAAGGGCTGAGCAGTTTGCTTCAGAGGTGGAAAAGCGGTTAGGCAACCGTCCTGCAGTCTATACGGAATATCGTTTGATGTTGGAAAAAGAACAATTAGATGCCGTATCCATCCTGATTAATCATGATTTGCATCATACAGTAGCAGAAGATTGCTTTGCAGCAGGGGTTCATGTACAAATGCAAAAGCCGCTTTCCATTTCCCCGTCTTTTGGCCGGAAAATGATCGCTGATGCTAAGAAGTATAATCGAGTATTAACGCTATCTGAACCAAGTGTACTAGGGGCAGAAAATGTTGCAATCGCGAAGGCAGTAAAAGAAGGTCTGATCGGTCGTGTATCTTTCATTATCGATTATGCAACTGTTACATTGCATCGCGGATTTTTCGCCGGTACACCTTGGCGGCATATGAAAGGTCAAGCAGGGGCGGGCTGGATCAATGATCATGGAGTTCATAGAACTCACTTTTTTACTGAGATTAATGGTTCGATTGATGAAGTTTTTGCCTATACGGAAATTTTTGAAAAAGAATTAAGTAATGGGAATGTTACGGTCAAACCTACGGGAGAAGACACGGCCGTTACGGTCTTCAAGTTTACAAATGGAGGACTCGGTCATTGGATGTGTGCTACATCAGCCCATGGTGAAGGGACCGGAGGTGTGTGGATTTATGGAAGTAAGGGATGCCTTCGCCCTGGGCTTCATGCAACACTTGAAGATGGGAAAAAAATTCTGATCCCGGAATTGATTGAGCGGTTTGCCCCGAATATCGTGGAACATCCATTCGCCCATTCCTATGTAGAATTATGGGAAGCCATTGCTGAAAATAAAACACCTATTTCGAGTGCGATGAGAGGCCTGGAAGCATTAGGAGTTGTATTTGCTGCTCTTGAATCTACAACAATCGGCCAGCCCGTTAAAGTTCAAGACATACTTAATGGGAAAAAGCATGCCTATGAAGATACCGTTCTGGAAGAGATGAAATCAATCTTAACACCGGAACTTAAAGGATTGAGATAAAAGAAATAGGTTAGTAAATTAGGTGAAGCCCTTTCATAATTAAAGGAGGGCTTTTCACTATAGTTTTTATGAACTATAGGAAGGAGAAGTAAATACATGCATAGTATACGTTGGGTATGGGGGTATATGCGGTAGAAATGGCCGTTAAAATGTATAAGAGTAAGGACTATACCATTAAGGAAATTACAGCAGCGACTGGAATCAGTAAAATCTCACTGTATAGGTATTTGGACAAAGTACAGTAGGGCTGCCAAGTTGAGCTTGTTATGATAAATTACATTTTATGTAAATAATCTGACGGACTAGAGCAGTAACCCTGTGACTAGGCCTAAAAGGGCAAATTTTACATTTCTCAATATCAAAGTAATAGGTTACACGTGGATTTTTTTTCTCATTTGATCTTTTATTTTTTGCTTTCCGTATTGCCATATGTCCTGCCTTACAAACATACATACCAGCATCTTTATTAAAATCAAATTCGTCTTCCTTTTGTCGAATTCCTTGAGTGATATTTGGATTTAATTTGGCTACCAATTTAATATTATTCCCTGTCGTGTAAATGATATTATCCTTCTCAGAATAAGCGGCATCACCAATAACTGTCTCAACTTTTACGCCTGCATTCTCACTTTTTTCAATGAGCGTTTGAAGTTGTTTGCCATCATTTTTTTCTCCAGAAGTAATGACAGCTGCAGTAATAATTCTTTCCTCACTCATTGCCAAATGTGTCTAATATCCAAAAAAAGCAGAGTCGGCAGTTTTATGTCCTACCTTGGCATCTGGGTCTTTCAAACTCTGAAGGCGCGCTAAATCGTCTTCAATAGTTTCTCGTAAAAGATTCAGGTGTTCCTTTACCTTCGGGTACTGAAGGAGGATCTCTTCCTTCTCTATAACTTGGATTAACTCTTGAGAATAGGCAATTTCGTCCTCAAGCACATCTGTATTAGTTTTAGTCGGAAACCTTTTTTTAATGGCTTCATTAACCTGATATACAGCCTTCTTCAACTTTTTAGATCGTTCCATCAGCACTTCTTTCGGTGTCATCTGGTTATAGCGGGCTCTTGAATGGGTTGCATCGACAATAATGGATTTACTCTTAATAATCTCTTTTTCAATTGCAATTTCCACTGTCTTATTGATAAGGAGGTCAAGAAGATTAACATCTTTGAGCCTAAGTTTTCGGAATTTGGTTAGGGAGCTGGGATCAATTACTGGCTCTTCAGGTGCCATGTCCCCCGGAACGAAATTTTAGACCTTCTTGTAACAAAGAAGGTCATTTTATCGTTTTGGGGGTGCCCTGTTTTCTTGGCTTGATAGGCATGGGGTGTTTTCTTTTTTTAGGTTGATGGATATGGGGTCTTGACGGCGCTACCCCAATATGTGCAAATGGTTAAGTAGAAAAAAAGTAAGATATGAAATTTTGTAAACAAAACCTTTTAATTATGCAGTATACTTAAAAATGCGTTCATTGAAAACGCCCTCATGCGATGTGGTAGAAAGAAAAAGTATATTATACAGAGGTGTAATGTTTCATGTTATATGCCGAAGAGCGGAAAAGGGAAATCAAGGATTACATTCAAGGAAATTCAAGAGCGTCTGTTCAAGAGCTGAGTCAATTTTTTGAAGTATCAGAATCCACAGTGCGCAGAGATTTAAAGGAGCTAGAGGAAGAAAAGCTATTGAGAAGAACGCATGGGGGAGCTATTGCTCTCCAAAATGTCAACTTTGAACCAACATTTAATGAAAAGGAAGATAAGTTTCAAGAGGAGAAGAAAGCGATTGCCAGAAAAGCACTGGAATTTATTGAAGAAGGCGATACAATTTTGCTTGATGCAGGGACAACAACCTTCCAGCTTGTTAAGGAACTGCGGGCTTTTTCAAAGCTGACAGTAGTGACCAATTCACTTGTTTTTGCTCAAGAGTTGCAGGATGTTCAAGGAATTGATGTTGTGATAGTAGGGGGGGATTTACGAAAAGAGATGTGTGCCCTAGTAGGTCCGCTTACCGAAGCGGGATTATCAATGATGAGAGTAGATAAGGCTTTTATTGCGACGAACGGGATTGAGGCGGAAGAGGGGCTAACAACTCCTAATCTTACTGAGGCGGCAACGAAGAGGAAAATGATTCAAATTGCAAAACAAGTGATCTTGTTGGCAGATCACAGCAAAGCTGGGAAAGCGGCTTTTGCAAAATTTGCTGACATTCATGAGGTGGATAAATGTATTATCGATGCTGGTGTTCCTGATTCCTTTGTGGAGAAACTTAGAGAAATTGGGATTGATGTGTATGTCGTTTGTCCATAGTGTATGATGACTATTTTTAAACCATATAAAGCTGAAATAGCTTTATATGGTTTTTTATTTGTTAAATAAACCATTAATGGTATTATGTGTACTTGATGGAAAAAATTAATAAAAAAGCATTGTAATTTACAAATTCATCAATTATAATCATAAATAATCACATTTGATCATCAAATACCAAGGTATATGATGATCAAATGATTAAAAGTAAGCAAAGAATTGGAAACGTTTCCGCTGAGTGTCCAAAAATGAGCAAGAAGAGGCAAGGGGAACTATTAAAAGAAAAAAAGGGAGAAAGGAAAATGAAAAAAGCTATGTACAAAAAGTAAGCAAAGAATTGGAAACGTTTCCGCTGAGTGTCCAAAAATGAGCAAGAAGAGGCAAGGGGAACTATAAAAGAAAAAAAGGGAGAAAGGAAAATGAAAAAAGCTATGTACAAAAAGTAAGCAAAGAATTGGAAACGTTTCAACTGAGTGTCCAAAAATGAGCAAGAAGAGGCAAGGGGAACTATAAAAGAAAAAAGGGAGAAAGGAAAATGAAAAAAGCTATGTACAAAAAGTAAGCAAAGAATTGGAAACGTTTCAACTGAGTGTCCAAAAATGAGCAAGAAGAGGCAAGGGGAACTATTAAAAGAAAAAAGGGGAGAAAGGAAAATGAAAAAAGCTATGTACAAAAAGTAAGCAAAGAATTGGAAACGTTTCCGCTGAGTGTCCAAAAATGAGCAAGAAGAGGCAAGGGGAACTATTAAAAGAAAAAAGGGGAGAAAGAAAAATGAAAAAAGCTATGTACAAAGTGTTGGCACCTTTCATGGTTTTATTGTTGCTTATGATGGCAGCCTGCAGTAACGGAAGCAGTGACAAAACTAGCTCGTCCGCTTCAGACTCAAAGGACAAAAAGATTAAAATTGGTTTAACGGTAGGTACGTTAAGTAATCCTTTCTTTGTTGCCATGTCAAAAGGAGTTGAAGAAGCAGGGAAAGAATTAGGTGCAGATGTTTTTGTTGAAAGTGCTGAATATGATCTCGCAAAACAAACTTCTCAAATTGAAAACTTCATTACAAAAAAAGTAGATGTTATTTTATTAAATGCTGTTGATACAAAAGGAATTGCAGCAGCTGTTCAACAGGCAAAAGACGCTGGTATTCCTGTAATCGCTGTAGATACGAATGCTGATGGTGGTGTCGATGCTACTGTTACATCGGATAACTATCAAGCTGGTAAACTAGCTGGAGAATATGTCATTGAACAATTAGGTGGAAAAGGAAACATTGCTATTATTGATGGACCTCCTGTTTCAGCAGTAACAGACCGTATTAAAGGGTTTGAGGATGCTATTAAAGATTCTAAAATTAAAATAGTAGCGAAGCAAAACGGCGAAGGAAATCGTGAAAAGGCATTAACCGTTATGGAAAGTATTTTACAAGCGAATCCATCAGGCTCTATTGACGCCGTATTTGCCATCAATGACCCTGAAGCAATCGGTGTTGAAATTGCTCAAGAGCAAGCTGATCGTAAAGATGAATTTTTCATTGTGGGTGTAGATGGTGCTCCTGAAGTGACAGAAGCGATGGCAAAAAAGGGAAGTACTATTAGGGCAACTTCCGCGCAATCACCAAGCGATATGGTGAAAAAGGCTGTTGAAATTGGAATGAAAGTAAAAAATGGTGAAGATGTAGAAGATCTTATTAAAGTTCCGGTTAAACTTGTTACTCAAGATAAATTAGATTCTTACCAAGGGTGGTAAGCCTCCTCTAATCAAAAGGGCTGATAAGGAAAGACCCCTTATTCAGCCTTTTTATAAAATTAAAAAAAGGGGTGAGATAAAAGTATGGCTGTTACAGAAAGGTTATTGAAGGTTCAACATGGTCATAAAAATCCAGTGTTAAATATGGAGGGAATTGGTAAAACGTTCTCAGGTGTAACCGTATTAAACAATGTGAAAATTGAACTTTATCCAGGTGAAGTACATGCCTTAATGGGTGAGAATGGAGCCGGAAAGTCAACTTTTATGAAAATTTTAGCAGGGATCTATACACCTGATAATAATGGTGGAAAGATCTATTTTAAAGGTCAGCCAACTTTGTGGAAGGATCCTGTTGATGCAAGGAACAAAGGTATAAATGTTATTCATCAGGAGTTAAGCCTTTCTCCCAATTTGACGATTAGTGAAAATATCTTAATGGGTTCAACCTTTCCGAGAAATCGGTTAGGGATGGTTAAGTGGGGAGAGGTGCATAAAAGTGCACAAAAGGTGTTGGATTCAATGGGTTCTAATCTTGACCCCCGCCAATTAGTTTCAACCCTAAGCGTGGCTCAACAACAAATGGTGGAGATCGCCCGAGCATTATCCTTTAAGGCAGAGGTTCTTATCATGGATGAACCAACAGCCTCTTTAACAGATAAAGAAATTATGAAACTATTTGATATTATTGAGGATTTAAAAAAACAGGGTGTTGCCATCGTTTATATTTCTCATAGAATGGAAGAAATCTTTACGATTGCTAATAGATTTACTGTCTTACGTGACGGTGAGTGGATTGCAAGTGGCCCCATTGAAGAGACAAACCCCGATCACCTTGTGAAGCTTATGGTAGGTCGTGATTTAAAAGATTTGTTTAATCGAGATAAGTCTTTTGATCCTAAAAAACTTTCAAAAAACAGTTCCCCTGTACTAGAACTGAAAAATGTTTCTGATAACACCATTGTTAAAAACGTTTCGTTAAAAATCTACCCAGGTGAAATTATTGGTTTAGCAGGGCTTGTAGGTGCGGGGAGAACAGAGTTAGTTAGGGCTCTATTTGGTGCATCTGAGTTAGTAAGTGGCGAAATATTTGTAGACGGAAAATCTGTTAAAATACAATCCCCTATAGATGCAATGGCTAATGGGATTGCACATGTACCTGAAAGCAGGAAAGAGCAAGGATTATTTTTATCTATGTCTGTAAAAGAGAATATTTTAATGGCAGAGTTGAAAAAGCATACGAAGGCTGGAATTGTTAGTTGGAAAGAAGTGAATGCTACCGCTGATCGTTATATAAAAGAACTAAACATAAAAATTGCCTCACCGGAACAGCAGGTATCGAACTTAAGTGGTGGTAATCAACAAAAAGTTGTGATCGCTAGATGGCTGTCCATCGGACCTAAAGTATTACTGCTTGATGAACCCACGAGAGGTGTGGATATTGGGGCAAAGACTGAAATACATAAAATTGTTTCGAAGCTTGCCGAAAATGGCTTGGCAGTTTTAATGATTTCATCTGAGCTTCCGGAAGTATTAGGTGTTAGTGATCGAATCCTCGTCATGTGCGAAGGTAGGTTAACAGGAGAACTATCGAGAGAAGAAGCCACACAGGAAAAAATTATGTACTTAGCTACTAGGGGGGAGTAAAGAAAATGAGGGGAAATACTCAAACAATATCACAAAGAGAAAGCCTTCATGTTGGGAAGATCCTTCACGGATTATGGAATCGATTGGGTATGATCATGATTTTAATCTTATTATGCGTTGTCCTTTCTTTTACCGCGCCTAATTTCTTAGAAACGGCCAATATGTTAAATGTATTAAAGCAAGTTTCCATCATTGCTGTGCTAGCTGCTGGAATGACAATTGTGATATTAACTGGTGGAATTGATTTGTCGGTCGGGTCAACAGTTGCTTTATCCGGGGTTATTTCAGTTATGGTCTCTTCAGCAGGAGTTAACCCCGTTATTGCCATGGTATCAGGTGTGGCTGTAGGGTATGCAGTAGGACTAATAAATGGATTTTTCACTGCTAAAACAAAATTACCAGCATTTATTGTTACATTAGGTAGTTTCACCTATGTTCGAGGTCTTGCTTATGTCATTAGTGGTGGTTATCCGATTGTTTTACAAAATGAAACGTTCAAATTCATTGGCGGCGGAGCTATTTTCGGAATACCAACTCCTATCTATATCATGGTTTTTGTTTATATCGTTATGTTTTATGTTTTAAAGTATACCATGTTTGGCCGCCATATTTATGCCATTGGTGGAAATGAAGAAGCAGCACGATTAACAGGGATTAAGGTTGAGAAGTCATTAATTAATGTGTATTCCATCAGTGGATTATTAGCAGGTTTAGGTGGGGTCGTTTTAGCTGGCAGGTTGTATTCTGGTCAACCAACTGCAGGACAAATGTATGAGTTAGATGCAATTGCCGCGGTTATTTTGGGTGGAACTAGTCTAACAGGTGGTAAAGGAAAGATACAAGCAACGATCATTGGGGTATTAATTATGGGCGTTATTAGTAATGGCTTAACACTAATGGACGTTAACTATTATTGGCAGCTTGTAGTCAAAGGTGGAGTAATTGTTGCCGCAGTTTTATTAGATCGATTACGTGGAAATAGTGCAGCTTAATTCTCATCAAAGAACATCACATAAGAATTTCAAATCTATTAATTGGGATGTGTTTAAACTGAAGAGAAGGTTTAGTATTCTATTAATTTGTTTCACGGTCTTATGTTTGCCATTAACAACTAACGCATTTGCAGAAGATCCAGGTTATTATAATGAGCCGTATCGTAACCAATTTCATTTTTCTCCCGAAGCGAACTGGATGAATGATCCAAATGGGATGGTTTATTATAAGGGTGAATATCATTTGTTTTATCAGTATCATCCATATGGAACAACATGGGGACCGATGCATTGGGGGCATGCTGTCAGTACGGATTTAGTACACTGGGAACATCTTCCTATTGCCTTATCTCCTGATGAAAATGGGGATATCTTCTCGGGAAGTGCGGTTATTGATTGGAACAATACGGCGGGATTTGGTAAAGAAGCAATGGTTGCAATCTTTACTCATTCTGGGGAAAAGGGACAAGTTCAAAGTATTGCGTACAGCAATGATAAAGGAAGGACATGGAAAAAGTATGAGGGTAATCCTGTTATGCCGGATGCCCCGATTCCTGACTGGCGCGATCCAAAAGTTTTTTGGTACGATGAGACAAATCAATGGGTGATGTCTCTAGCTGCGAAGGATAGAGTGATGTTCTATACTTCTCCAGATTTGAAAAATTGGAAATATGCAAGCGAGTTTGGTCCTGATGGCGGTATTCAAGCAAATGGACAGCCTGGTGCTTACTCGTATACCTTGTCACCTCAAAAGGGCGGATCTTTTACGCTAGAAGGGGATATCACTCTTGTTGAAAAAAATGGTCGAGAAGGAGCAGGAGGGGTTGTTTTTCGCTCAAATAAAGACGCAACCAGCGCATATATGGCAAAAGTGGATGCTGAAAAAGATCTCGTAACGCTAAGTAAAATCGATCAGGGAAAGGTAACTGATATTGCTTCAAAGTCAATGACTCTCGAAACTTCCCAAACTTATCATGTAAAGGTGGAGGCAGAGGCAAGCCATTTAAAAGTCTCCCTCAATGGTAAACAAGCTGTTGAAGGAACAGACTCATCCTTTGAAAATGGGCAGTTTGGATTAACGGCATGGAATTCTACCGCTGCGTTTCGTAATGTGGAATTTATGAACAAAACCAACTTTGTGACGAACTTGTCTGGATGGAAAACAGTAAATGGTACATGGAATGATACAAATGATGGTAAAAGTGGAAGCGCTGACAGTGATGGATTTATTATGAGTGAAGATCAGGGAGATCAATTTAGTTACGAGACAGAAATCACCATTGTAGGTGATAAGGGTGGTTCAGGTGCTCTTGTATTCCGCGCTGATGCAGATGCTAAGAATGGATATGTTGCTAGCATGGATGCCTCAACTGATACAATCAAGCTAATGAAGCTTGAAAATGGAACTGCCACTGTGATTGCGGAAAAAAATACTAAGATCGATACGGATCAAAAATATCGACTGAAGGTAAAAGCAGCTGGTGATCAAATCAAAGTATATGTAGACGATAATCTTATTCATGATGTAAATGATGCAACCTTTTCAAGCGGTTTGTTCGGTTTACATGTTGGGAACTCTTCTGCATTGTTCCAAAATGTTAATACAGGCAAATATATTGTGACAGACGCAAAGGAAATTGAAAATCACGATTTTGAAACAGGAGATTTGACTGGCTGGAAAGTGGTAAGAGGAGATGCGTTTACAAACGATCATGTGAGCGACACGACAACATATTGGGGCGGTCCCTTTGGACAAAATGGAAAATACCATTTATGGGGGTTTTCCGACAAACATAATGGAGACGATGCGACAGGAGAATTGAATTCTTCTTACTTTAAGCTGAGCGGTTCCGGTGAAATCAATTTATTAATCGGTGGCGGAAATGACATTGCAAACCGCTATGTTGCCTTAGTAAGAGCCTCTGATGACAAAGAATTGATTCGCCAGGCAAATACGAAATTTGCTGATGAAAAGTATCAACGTTATGTGTGGGACGCGTCAAAGTATTTAGGGGAAGTATTATATATCAAAGTGGTCGATAATGCTACAGGGGGCTGGGGCCATATTAATATTGATGATGTTAACGTATATAATACGGGTAACATGCCTGCACAAGTTGACAATGTAGCACAAGAACAAGAATCTCAGGTTGCAGAACAAAGAGATAACGGAAAGTTAACTGACTGGAATACAGTGACAGGTGACTGGATAGCGTCTACTTACGGAAGTAACAATGGTATATGGGAGTGCCCTGCATTATTTCAACTACCGGTGGACGGAAATCCGAACAACAAAAAATGGGTGTTGCAAGTAAGTATTAATGATGGTGCGCCAGCTGGCGGCTCAGGTATGCAATACTTTGTCGGTGATTTCGACGGAAAAACATTTAAAAGTGAAAACCCGCCTCAGCAGACATTGTGGTCTGACTACGGTGCAGATTTTTATGCAGGGGTAGAATGGAGCGGGATTGAAGGTAAAAACGGGGAGAAGTATTGGCTTGGCTGGATGAGCAACTGGCAGTATGCAAACAATACACCAACTACGACATGGAGAAGTTCTACATCGCTGCCTAGGGAATTAGAGTTAACGAAAACGACAGAAGGGCTTCGTTTAAAACAAACACCAATTTCTTTGCAAGGAATTCGCAAGCATCAAGAGAAAACATCGTTTGAGAATAAGACAATTTCCGGAAATAGTAATCTTCTTTCAGGAATTACCGGAGATACTTTTGAAATCATTGCGGAATTTGATGTTTCCAGTACAAAAGCAACGGAGTTTGGACTCCAGGTTCGTAAAGGAAGTACGGAACAAGCTACAATCGGTTATGATGTAAGCAGCCAGAAACTATTTGTTGACCGAACGAATTCCGGAGGCTTTAACTTTGGACAGAATGTAAAAGGAAAGCACACTGCTCCAATGAGTTCAACAGACGGAACGGTAAAAATGCATATTTTCTTAGATCGCTCATCTGCTGAAGTCTTTGGAAACGAAGGGGCAAGCGTTATTACCGATCAACTGTTTCCGCTTCCGTCAAGCAATGGGTTAGAGCTTTATAGTAAGGGCGGAGAAGTCAAATTAAAATCACTTGATGTTTACCCATTAAAGTCCATTTGGGGAAAGAGCCCTGTTCATACAAAAATGTCAGGATGGACAACAGTGAATGGTCTTTGGACCGATACGATTGCCGGAAAGCAAGGTCAAAGTCAAGGAGATGCGTTTATTCTTTCAAACGAAAAAGGCAGTGATTTTACGTATGAAGCGAAAATTAAAGTACTTGATACTGATTCCCACCCAAGCGATCCATCCAAAGATACAGTTGGAAATCCAATCGGTGCCGGTGCGTTAGTATTCCGCTCTGATGCAGATGCGAAAAATGCCTATGTTGCAAATGTTGATGTTCTCAATAACACGGTAAAACTAGTTAAGTTTGCCGATGGAAGAGGCACGGATCTCGCTGTTTACAATGACAATGGAAAACTACAATTAAAAGCAAACACAGATTATCACCTGAGAGTTGTTACAAAAGGTGACAGTATTAAAGTTTATCTGGATGACAAGCTTGTTATTGATACAGTAGACAATGCATTTAAAGACGGCTATGCCGGATTAAATGTATGGCACTCTACAAGTGTATTCAATCAGATTAAATACACTCCTAAAAAACAATAATAGCAATGAGGCACCTGTACAGGCTATCGATTCATTTGATAGCCTGTAAGATGAAAAGGATATTGAGGTCCTATGTTTCTAACAAATCCTATTTGCACCAGAACCAAAATATGGAGCAACTAATGGCATAAAAATAAGTTTTGAAAATTTATAAGCCCCAACGGGAAAATTATTGATTTTTAGCCAATTAATGGGAGGGCAATATGGAAACAAATAAATCTATTAAAAAGTCATATTCAAAAGAACGAAGGAACTTTGTAGTAGGATCATCTGTTTGGTTATTAGTATTTTTAAGCGGTTTTCCTTTTAAGGCAAAAGAAGTAAGCGCTCTCACTCCTCAAACTATGACACTTAACCCAGTAGATTATGGAGCAAAGTTAAATGACCCCACTTTTCGTCGCAACGCAGACATTATTAATGATCTTATTAATACTATGCCTCCATCTGGAGGAGTCATTGAATTACCAGCAGGAGAAATGTGGATTTATGCACCAATTAAAATTAATCGCTCTTATGTGACAATCAGAGGCGTTAATGCAGGTACACGTTCGAATGTCGATGCCGAAGAACCACCAGGTCCAGATCAACCAGCTCTAAATCATCCAGGTGGAGGAAGTAAACTTGTATTAGGTGATGCTACTGTTGATTTTAAAATAGGTATCCTTTCTGAAAAACGCGCTGGAGCACCACGAGTATCTTCGATTCAACTGGAAAACTTTTTGATTCAAGGTCGTGGAACAAACCAAGGTCAAACTGCTATTAGTATCGACCAAGATAATGATGCAGTTCATATTATTGGTGTTTCAACTATCAACGTAGATACAGGTTTAAAATTAAGTGGAGCTGACGCAGGCATGGTAAGAGGCTGTTGGATTTCAGAAGTTCGTAATGGACTTCTTGCGGTCGGTTCTTCTCAGCAATTATTAGTAGCCAATAACCACTTTGGAGCACAACCGTCAGGAAAAAGTGTATTTTTAGAAAATCCTAAATGGGCAAATATTGTAGGTAACAACATCTATCCTGATGGATATGTATGTTTAGAAGCTATAGGAGCCAATGACTGTACGTTTACAGGAAATAATATCCAAAGCTACTACACTGGTGCTGTTATTATTAAAGGAAATGGAAATTTGTTTTCTGGAAAAGTGCAAGCGCTCAGAGATGGTGCAGGTAACTGGAATATTGATGGTGACCCTATTGGGCGTGATGGTCTTTATGGACTGATTCATGTTAATGGAAATGATAATCATATCACTGCGTCAACTATCAATTCTGCTCAACCAGAAAATGACACTCGTATCTTAATTATGGGTGGTAATGGAAACTGGGTGACTAATACCAAGATTTATGGTATTTCTTCGAATCGAAAAGTTGTAGTCAATGGTTCCTGCGTGGATACACGTATTGTTCATTCTGCGTCATCGCTTGATGTAGATAAATCTAGTTCAAATACAATAATCGTTTGGTAATTTATTACTCTGCTATTACTCTATTTCACAATAGCAGAGCATACCTATAAAATACGTCTTTCGTGGAATCACAACCTGGCTCGTGTTTGGATGAGGTTTTTTTAATTCGAATGCATTCATCTTACCAATATCATAAACTATCCAAATAGTACAAAAGATCTATAAATCTTCTCTCCAATTTTGGGCGCTTTATTCTTAGGAATTGGAGCAGAATTAAACCATTCTGAAAATAACAATAAATGTCTAAAAAAGAATTACAAGATTTAACTACTAGGAGGAAAATATGATGCAAAATATCGGAATTCCAGGGTTAATACTTATCTTAACACTCGCGCTTATCATTTTCGGTCCTTCTAAATTACCGGAAATCGGAAGAGCATTTGGCTCAACTTTAAGGGAATTTAAAAAGTCTACTAGAGAGATTGTGACAGATGATCTTAATGAAGAGACATCTAGTAAAAAAGAAAAATGAGATAAATAAATTAAGAGGAGATGTAGATCCGTCTTACATCTCTTTTTTTATGGAGTGATTATGTTGGAAGATCGAGACATGCACATAGTTCAACACTTGGAAGAGCTGCGCAAACGTATTATCATTACTTTCCTCGTCTTTCTGCTGTTTTTAGTGATGGTATTTGTATATGTTCAAGATATTTACCATGTGTTAGTCAAAGATTTGCCATTTAAGCTAGCATTGCTAGGGCCAAGTGATATCTTAATCGTTTATTTTATGATTGCCAGCGTCGTTGCCATTGCAGCTACTATACCAGTTGGTGCGCACCAAGCATGGCTGTTTGTACGTCCGGCATTAACACCAAAAGAACGTAAAGTTACAATCACTTATATTCCAGCACTATTTATCTTATTTGTATTAGGAATTAGTTTTGGTTACTATATTCTATTACCTCTTGTACTAAATTTTTTAATGTCGCTATCAAACGACATGTTTAATACGTTCTTTACAACGGAGAAATATTTTCAATTTTTGCTTCACATGACATTGCCTTTTGGATTTCTGTTTGAACTACCCGTTGTCATGCTGTTTTTAACAAGCTTAGGAATTATCAATCCGTACCGTCTGCAAAAAATCCGAAAATATGCCTACTTCATATTAATCGTCGTTTCAATTTTGATTACGCCACCAGATTTTCTATCAGATATCCTTGTAAGTATACCTTTATTACTCTTATATGAAGGCAGTGTCAGTTTATCAAAATTCGTATATAAACGACAGCATAGGGCTAAAGAAGGTAATAAAGATGTATACGAATCTATTTAAAAACAAGAAAAAGGGTTCTGGTGCAAATATAACGACAGTTTGAAAAAACGAATAGATTCCTTCGGAATCCTATCCTATGCAGTAAGTCCAAACAATAGATGTATAAACTCTGTCTGATTTTGGACAGATCTCTCCCGTAAGAAAATTTGCTATTTTCGAAGCATATGCATTGTTTCTATACCACTTAATATCTTTTTGGCAGTTTGGAACGATTTTAATCCTAGCATAGAACGAACTCGCTTCTTTATAAAGCGATGGTCTTGCTCAATGATATTATTTAGTTACTTCTGTTGTCTTATTTGGGGTAGTACCAGCGAAGCTGTCACCACCCGCAAAAAGGAATTGTCAAGATAACAATAAGTTATTTAAGTTTAATACTTCTAACATGCATACCTTCATCCTGTTTTAGATGGGGGTAAAATAAAGTTGTTAAATTTTTTTATAATGGATGTTTTAGCAATAAAGTCGTTTAAAAATCTAAGTTTTATTCCACAATCGGGCCATTTAATTGAATAAGATTCTCAAAAACACTGGATATATATATTATAAAAGGAATTTTATATAAATTCAGAGAATATAACTATATCTTTTGGAAAATGGGAGATGGAACAGTGAATTATTTTATTTTAACGGGTGCTTCAAAAGGTATAGGAGAATCTCAGAAAAGCTGCAGGAAAAGCACGAATTCGTAAGGCTTACTTCCAGCTATATCAAGGAAAAAGTAGTTTATGAACAAACACACTAAATTGATAGGAGAATTTATTTATGGCTAGTAAAAATTATTACGACGTAACAGAGTGGCCTGTCGGTAATCCGTATGAGGATATTGGTGAGGTAATCAATAGCATTATAGCAGATATTAAAAGTAGGCAAACGGACACTGATGTGAATAAAGGCGGAAAGCCGGGTGCGGTTATCTATATTCCACCGGGAGATTATCATCTTGGCAGTCAAGTAGTTATAGACATCAGTTATCTTAAAATTATGGGTTCTGGACACGGGTTTACATCTTCGAGTATTCGTTTTAATACTTCTGAGAATAAATGGGCGGATTTGCATGAATTGTGGCCGGGAGGAAGTCGCATACTCGTAGATATTCCCCTAGAAGTAAATGACGAGGAATATAAAGGAGCTGCATTTTATGTTGAACGAAGTGGAAATCCCCGAATAAGTTCGGTAGAGTTTTCTGACTTTTGTATTGATGGTTTGCATTTTATTGAAGATGGTTCAGGAGAAACAAATCCGGAAAACACATACACTAACGGGAAAACGGGTATTTATGTTGCAAGTGCTTGTGACTCATTTCGGATTACAGGCATGGGGTTTGTGTATTTAGAGCATGGAATTACTATTTATCATGCAGATGCACTGACTATACATGATAATTTCATAGCTGAATGTGGTAACTGTATAGAACTACGAGGTTGGGGACAGGCTTCAAAAATAACCGATAACTTGATAGGAGCTGGTTTTAAAGGATATTCAATTTACGCTCAAAATTTTGGTGGACTTTTGATTACAGCGAATAATGTTTTTCCACGAGGTGCGAGCAGTATCTATTTTGATGGTGTGACACGTTCCAGTATCACAAATAATAGACTTCATTCATTTTATCCAGGAATGGTGGTATTCAGGGAAAATTGCTCGGAAAACTTGGTTTCTACAAATCACTTTTTACGTGACCATGAACCTTGGACTCCTTTTGTGGGAATAGACAATGGTTTAGATGATTTGTATGGTCTCCTCTATATCAGTGGCAATAATAATTCTGTAATTGCTAATCACTTTTCTGAAGTAATTAATACTCAGAACATCAAGCCGGTAGGTGCAACACCTGTAATCATACGTATTGTTTCGGGTAATGGAAATTATATTTCTAATAATCATGTTGTTGCCACGGAGGTTCATGCCAAGATAAGTGATTCATGTTTCTCTGCGCAAGTAGACGCTTTGTTGACTACCGAAGCATCAGAGCCGCTTACCGTAACAACAGTATTGGTAGAAAAAGAATCGCTTCAAAATACGATTCTTGATTCGGGAAGTGATGCACAGGTTGTTATGGACAAGACTGTAAATGCATTCAGAGCCACTCCAACGCCAGGAGCATAAATAATATATTCAACTATGTTTTTGTGGTAGTTTTTGTTCCAAAGTTTCAATTGCAAGTCGGACACTTGAATTATTTCGTTTGTCATTTAATTTTTGGGGTGCTTCCTAGCGATGGAAGTGCCTCTTTTTATAGTGTTTCCCATATTTGGAAATGCCAATAAAGTAGACAGAAAAAAGGAATGTTTCTTTAGGAAGACTGCCAGAAAATGTCTTCTTTTAAGTTTGGAGAAAGCATGACAATGGTAGAATGAGGTCTTCTAGGATTATAAAACCGGGCATCGCCGATTTCCAATGAATTATTTACGGAACAGGTCCAGCTCCATTGTCTCGATTACTATACAAAGAAGCTCCACATGGCTTCTTTCACGAAGTTACTCTTGTACGCACAACTTCACGAAACAGAAAGTCTGCGCGCCGTCAGCGACAGCGTCTTTTCTGAGGAACTGCAGGAAGCCAAAGGGTTGGATTCCATCAGCTTTTCCCAGCTCGGCAGACGGTTGCGCAAAGTGCCGACGGAGTTCTTCCAGGTCATCTTTCTCGAGCTGGTCGCACAGATCCACGAAGCGACGGATTTCCAGATGCGTCGCAAACGGACCGTTCCGCTGAAGATCATCGATTCCAGCACATTGCCTTTGAACTTGAATAACCACCGATGGGCGGCGTTCCGGCAAACCAAGTCCGGCATAAAGCTTCATCTGCGGCTCGTGTTCATGGAAAATGGCTGTTCCTACCCCGATCAGGCGGTCTTGACGAACGCCAAGGAACACGATCGCGGCCAACTGGAAGTGCTGGTTGATGACAAGGAATGCATGTATGTGTTCGACCGCGGCTACTTTCATTGAAAAAGGTAGAATCATAGAGGAGGGATCCCATGACGAATTAATTAGGCGTAAGGAGTATTACTGGAAGCTATACCATTCAAAGTGCGGTAATGAGATGTGTCAGTTCATAAAGGTAAAAGGACAAAATTAGTTAACTTAAAGAAGAAAACCAATTTTTATTGACAATATATTCATGATCTTCAAATCGACGATATAATTGATATATTAACTTACTAAAAATTTAGACACTTGTTATAAATTCCGACTAAAAACATTTTATTAAGGACTAGGGGGATTCATATGGGTAATTTCAAAATGGTATGTTTGGATATTGATGGAACATTGCTGAATTCCAGGCATGAAATTTCTGACAAAACGAAACAAGTCATTCAGAATGTTGCAAATCAAAAATATATTCCAGTCATCTTAGTTTCTGCAAGAATGCCAAAAGGTATGTTGTCCTTACAGAAAGAGCTAAATATTGTTCAGCCGATTATTTGTTACAGCGGTGCTCTTATTTGGAATCATGGTGATCTGCAATTGAACATTACGATACCAGTTTCAGATGTAAAGAAGGTGTATACTATTGTCAAAAACTTAAGCATCCATATCAGTTTATACAAGGATGATGAATGGTATATAGAAGAAATGGATGAATGGGCAAAACAAGAGAGTGAAATAACCAGTATTACTCCTGCTATTTCCGATTTTAGTAACCTATTTACTATTTGGGAGCAAGAAAGTACTGGACCTAATAAAATTTTATGTATGGCCGAATCCCATAAGATACATCAATTGGATGTAAAAATAAATGATTATCTCTCTAGCTATTTAAATATATACCCTTCAAAACCTACCTACTTAGAAATAATGCCGAAACATACAACCAAAACTTCTGCCATTGAATTTTTATGCAAAGAGTTTGATATCCTAAAAAACGAGATTATCGCAATAGGCGACAACTATAACGATATGAATATGATCGAATTTGCGGGACTTGGAATTGCCATGGGAAATGCACCGGAACAAGTGAAACAAATTGCTAATGATATCACACTTTCCAATGATGAGGACGGTGTAGCAGAGGCATTAAAAAAATACATTCTATCTTAAAAAATCAGAAAAATTAATTTATTTAAAAAAAACGTTGAAACGTTTCCAAGATGGTGATATCATAGGTTCATGGAAACGTTGAAACGTTTCCAAAGTAAAGATATCATAAGTTTATGAAATCGCTTTAATATTGGAGGTAGTTGTAGTGCCAAGTTTAAAAGATGTTGCAGACCTGGCAGGAGTTGGAGTTGGCACTGTTTCACGAGTCATTAACAATCATCCGAATGTAAGGAACGAAACACGGGAGAAAGTGAATGCTGCGATCAAACAATTAAATTATATTCCAAACGAAGTAGCAAGAAATTTTAAAATGCAAAAATCAACAATGGTTGCGCTGTTGATTCCGAGTGTATGGCATCCATTTTTCTCAGAACTCGCCTATTATATCGAAGATGAGCTTGACCGAGAAGGGTATAAATTGATGCTTTGCAATAGTGGGGGCAGACCCGACAAAGAGCTTTATTATTTAGATATGCTCAATCAGAATAAAGTAGCAGGCATTATTGGAATCACTTACAATGACATCGAAGATAGTGTGAGTACTGATATTCCGATTATCAGCATTGACCGCCATTTTGGAAAAAAAATCACATGCGTAACCTCGGATAACTACACTGGCGGCCGCATTGCCGTAAGAGAGCTTGTGAAAGCGGGAACTAAAAAAGCCGCATATCTTGCAACCTATAGTGATGTTTATAGTGAGGTTGAACTTCGGAAAAAAGGATTCATCGATGAAGCAGAGGCTCAAGGTATCGAATATATCATCTACGAGGAGCTTGATGCTGTTTTTAATGATGAAAAATACTTCGAAAATTTCTTTAAAATAAAAGAACATCAGGATGTGGACGGGATATTTGCCAATACCGATCTGCTTGCCGCCAAATATATCGATAAAGCTAAACAATATGGCTTGCGGACTCCAGAGGATGTAAAAGTAATTGGTTATGATGGAATTCAGGATAATAAGCTGTTTCATCCAATTCTATCAACGATCCGGCAGCCGGTTGAAGAAATGGCAAGAATGTCTGTTCAACTTCTATTAAGAAAAATTGAAGGTGAAACATTGGAGCAACAGATTTACAGACTGCCTGTTATGTACAGAGAAGGGGAAACGACTTAGCTGTGTCAAATTTTTTAGCTCATCATTGGAAACGTTTTATTGAATCTCAATGATGTAAGATTGAGAGAAACGGCTCAGTTAAGTACCGTTTTTTAGTCTTTATTGGAAACGTTTCAATAAAAACAATTGAGTAAAAGATTTTACCAAATCCTTTATCAAGTAAAAACTACTTAGCAAAATAATTTTTTTAACTTCAATTGGAAACGTTTCAATTAATATAACTAAATTGAAAGTGAGGCAAGAATATGGAAGTGGCAAGGAAAGCAAATCCGATCATCGATTCACCCATCCAAGTAAGAAAAGCATCAAAACTAAAAAAAGTCTTGAGTAATTATCAGCTCTATTTGTTTCTTTTACCCGCTTTAGTTTATTTTATTGTTTTCCATTATGTCCCGATGTATGGAATATTAATTGCTTTTAAAGATTTTGTGGCAACAAAAGGAATTATGGGAAGTCCGTGGGTTGGATTTAAACACTTTGAGCGATTTTTTGAATCTTATCAATTTTGGACCCTTATCAAAAACACGCTTGGTCTTAGCGTTATACAACTAATCGTTGGTTTTCCGCTTCCAATTTTTCTAGCTCTCATGATGAACCAAATTAGAAGTGATAAGTACAAACGTTTTATTCAAACAGTTGTTTATGCGCCGCATTTTATATCAGTAGTTGTTTTAGCGGGTATGATTTATGTCTTCTTTTCAAACAATGGGCTTATTAATAACTTAATCCTGATTTTTGGCGGCGATCCGATTTCGTTTATGGCAAAACCTGATTGGTTTAAACCATTATATATTGCCTCAGGCGTTTGGCAAGAAACCGGATGGGCTGCGATTATATATCTAGCAGCGCTTGCAGGAGTCAGCCCTGAACTGCATGAGGCTGCGGTAATGGATGGAGCAAATAAGTGGCAGCGGATTTTTCATGTGGATATTCCGGCGATTATGCCAACGGCTGTTATTCTATTAATCCTAAACGTTGGTAACATTATGAATATTGGTTTTGAAAAGGCCTACCTGTTACAAACACCAATGAACCAGCCGGCAGCAGAGATTATCCCAACCTATGTTTATAAGATGGGGTTACAGCAGGCGCAATATAGTTTTGCTGCTGCAGTAGGATTATTTAATTCTGTAATTAACTTAGCTTTACTAATCGCAGTAAATAAGTCCGCTAAAAAATTATCCGGAACAGGACTATGGTAACTAGGAGGTGCATCAATAATGAGTTTATTAGCCTTAAAAAATAAGAAGATTACCAGAAGATCGAAAGAAGATATAGTCTTTGATATTATTAACTTTTTTCTGGTCGCGATCATCTTACTATTGGTAGTCTATCCATTGTACTTTATTGTAATTGCCTCTATCAGTGACCCAAACATGATTTACGAAGGAAAGGTATGGCTATTGCCGAAAGAGCTGACCCTTGAAGGGTATCAGCGAATCTTTGGAGACAGCAAGATTTGGCTGGGCTATAAGAACTCCATCATGTATACGGTGGTTGGTACGATTGTAAACGTTTCTTTTACCTTAATGGCTGCCTATGCATTATCAAGAAAAGATTTATATGGAAGAAATGTGATTATGTTTTTATTCCTCATGACGATGTTTTTCTCAGGCGGACTCATTCCTACATACCTGGTTGTTAAGAATCTGGGTTTGCTAAATACAATGTGGGCGTTGATCCTGCCGAAAGCTGTAGCTGTCTGGAACGTGATAGTAGCTAAAACGTTTTTTGAGTCTTCTATTCCTGGTGAGTTATTAGAAGCGGCCAAAATAGATGGATGTTCCGATGCGAAATTTTTCTGGAAGATTGTTCTGCCGTTATCAAAACCGATTGTCGCTGTCATGGTGTTATTCTATGCCGTTGGACACTGGAACTCCTATTTTGATGCTTTAATCTATTTAAATAATGAAAATTTATATCCGTTGCAATTGATTTTACGAAACATTTTAATTCAAAATCAGGCATCCACAATGATGATCAGTGATTTGGACTCCTTGGCCGCAAAACAAAGAGTGTCTGAGCTAATTAAATACGGTGTGATTATTGTTGCTTCCATCCCGCTTTTAATCGTCTATCCATTTGTTCAAAAATACTTTGTCAAGGGTGTTATGATCGGTGGAATTAAAGGTTAATCGAAATGATTTGTAATAAGGGGTGGTGGTCGACGTCATTTATAGTTTGCCATCCATTTAATCGATCTAATAGGGGGAAAAACAAATGTTGAAATCAATCAAGAAAAATGTTCAGAAAAACAAGAAAAAGAGCATAGCAATGGCATTGGTTTTAGGATTAAGTGCTTCATTCGTATTAACTGGCTGTTCAAACAGTGATTCTGCCAGTTCCGAGAAAAAAGCAGATGCTGCCTTTCATAAAACAGGTTTACCGATTGTCGACAAACAGGTTACGTTGAACATTGTTTCACCAAAAGCAGCTCTGGCACCTGACTATTCGAAAATGGTGATTTTTGACCGACTTCAAAAAGCAACGAACGTTCAAATTAAATGGAATAATATCCCTGGAGATGGATATCAAGAAAAGAAAAATTTAATGCTGGCAAGCGGTGACCTGCCAGATGCGTTCTATTCATCAGGCTTTTCTGATCATGATCTCGCCCAATATGGTCAGAACGGCACCATTATCCCATTAGAGGATTTAATCGACAAATATGCACCAAATTTAAAGAAACTATTTGAAGAGAGACCAGAGTTGAAAAAGGTTGTAACCGCACCAGATGGGCATATTTATTCCCTTCCGCGTGCTGAGGAAATGGATCTAATCGGTATGCCAAATATTATGTTCATCAACAAAGCATGGTTAGATAAGCTTGGCCTAAAAATGCCGACAACATTAGAGGAATACCATGATGTGTTAAAAGCATTTAAAGAGAAGGATCCGAACGGAAACGGTAAGAAAGATGAAATTGGGTTGACTTTCTGGTATAACGGCTGGTGCGGTAATGAAGGAGATTTAATTGGTTTATTCGGAATGCCGGATGCTCCATTTGAAGCTGACCACCGTATTGTAAGAGATGGAAAAGTCCTTTATGCAGCGGTTCAGCCAGAGTTTAAAGAAGCCATTAAGTATTATAACGGCTGGGTAAAAGAAGGTTTAATTGACCCTGAGGTCGTAACCCAAAAGACGGAGCAGCTGTTTGCCAAAGGGAAAACACAGAATCCAACACTAGGCTCGTTCATTTGGTGGGAAAATACGGAAGTAGTTGGACCGGATCGAGTTAAAGATTATGTCGTATTACCGCCATTAAAAGGGAAAGATGGCAAAATTGTGATTGGACGTTCCAACTATTCCGAATATGGAAGAGATGCCTTTGTGATTACCTCAGCTAACAAAAACCCTGAGATTACGATGCGCTGGGTTGACCAATTATATGAGCCAAAAATGTCAGCACAAATTAACTGGGGCCCAATTGGTGAAATTTACGAGGAAGATGCGAATGGCATGTTAGTGAATAAAGAGCTTCCAGCAGGCGTAGCAATGGGTGAATTACGTCAAAAGGTTGCTCCGGGCGGTCCGTTTGTAGTCTTAAAGGAGCACTTTGGCAAAGTTGTAGACATGGAGCCAAGAGCAAAGGAAAGATTACAAATTCTTGACCAGTATTATAAACCACATATGGAACAAGAAAGCTATCCATCCATCTTCTTTAGCCCTGAAGAGCTTGAAGTGATTAATACGATTGAGCCGGAAATTAAAGCCTTTGTGAAGCAAAAAGAAGCTCAATGGTTGATCGAGGGAGGAATTGAGAAGGAATGGGATGCGTATGTGAAGCAATTAAATGATATGGGTCTTGATAAATTAATGAAAGTTTACCAAAAAGGATTAGACCGCTATAACAAACAATAATCCCAATATAAAGCCAGATATTCTTTCTCGTCTGGCTTTTCTTTTCAAAAAATAAGAAATAGGATGATGTACATGTTTGATGTCACGGCTTTAGGAGAAGATTTAATTGATTTCACACCCTCCGGTCATTCGGAAAAGGTGGAATTCCCAGTATTCCAACCATCGATCAGGTTGAAAGGTTTTTAAAAAAAGGCTTTGTTAAAGGCTAGTGTTGATTTTGGGTGAAGGGTAAAAGTCTGTGCTGGTTTTATATAGAAAGATTAGTTTTTATATATTAACAATATTCGATGAACTGTGTGAAAGGAAATAAAATCAATGGTTTTGGGGACTGTATCAGCTTTACGGGAGACTATAGATGAATTTCGCCAGAGTATGTACGAATTAGCAAAGAAGAAGGGCATTTCTGATCCACGTGTAATAAAAATTAGTCAGCAATTAGATGGAAAAATCATGATGTTGCAAAAAATCATATACCATTCTCAATCTATATCAACAGCAAAGACTCTTTATTATGATGAAAACAAGATTGAACCTGTTAATATTACTCATAGTAAATAGTTTAACTGAAATAATCAACAGCAAACCTTAACAAAGCCTAAAAAAAAGAGTTCCTGAGAAAGGAAGAGTGTAAGAAATGAATAACAACGTACTGGAAAAACAACAGTATTTTACAGAAAAATACCGTCCGCAGTACCACTTCTCGCCAGAGAGAAACTGGATGAATGACCCGAATGGTATGGTGTTTTATAACGGGGAATATCACTTATTTTATCAATATCATCCCAATGGAACAACATGGGGTCCGATGCATTGGGGACATGCGGTAAGTAAAGATCTTGTTCACTGGGAACACCTCCCGATTGGTTTGGCACCAGATGAGCATGGAACGATTTTTTCCGGAAGTGCAGTCGTAGATTGGAACGACACTAGCGGTTTCTTTGAAGGGAAATCAGGGTTAGTGGCAATTTTCACCCATGCCGATACATACCCTGATTCTGATCGTCCACGACAAAGGCAGAGTCTAGCCTATAGCAAAGACAATGGGCGTACATGGATAAAATATAAGGGGAACCCTGTTCTGCAAGATGAAAGTATAACAGATTTTCGTGATCCAAAAGTGTTCTGGCATCGTGAAACTAACCAATGGGTCATGGTATTAGCCGCAGGTCAAACGGTTAGAATTTATACTTCCCAAAATTTAACTTCATGGGAGTTTGCCAGTGAATTTGGAGAAGGACATGGCTCACATCAGGGTGTCTGGGAGTGTCCCGACCTTTTTGAATTACCTGTTGATGGGGATTCCAATCAGAAAAAATGGGCGCTATTTGTCAGCATTGGCAATGATCCAAAATATGAAGAAGGATCCAGAACGCAATATTTTATTGGCGATTTTGATGGTAAAACATTTTTCAACGATTACAAACCAGAAACGTCCCTTTGGATTGATCATGGACGCGATAATTATGCGGGCGTTAGCTGGTCCGATGTTCCAGCTGAAGACGGAAGAAGGATTTATATTGGCTGGATGAGCAACTGGCAATATGCAAATGTTACTCCTACAAAAGAATGGCGAAGTGCGATGACGATTCCTAGAGTACTTGAGCTAAAGAAAACCGAAGAAGGGATTCGGCTTGTACAAAAACCGGTTCGTGAGTTACAAGGTATTCGTGATGAAAAAATATTAATTCAAAACGAAGTGGTTGTACCAGGTAAAAATCTTTTGGAAAATGTGAATAGTAACACATTCGAAATCATTGCCGAGTTTGAAATTGGAACCGCAACGGAATTTGGGTTCAAGGTTTGTAAGGGAGCCAATGAAGAAACAATTATTGGATTTGATGTAGAAAACCAAACATTATTTATAGATCGAACTAATTCGGGAGAGGCTGCTTTCCATGAGGCCTTCGCAGGAAAACATGAGTGCTATCTACTTCCAGAAAATAATAAGATCACTCTACATGTTTTTGTTGACCAGTCGTCTGTAGAATTGTTTGGAAATAATGGAAAGTCCGTCATAACGGACTTGATCTTCCCAAATCAAGAAAATAAGCAATTGGAGCTCTATGTAAAACATGGAGAAATTAAGTTACACTCGTTAGAGCTTTATTCGTTAAAATCTACTTGGCGATAATGTAGTGAAAAGGTAATAGGGGGAATGAAATTAATGAACGGTTTAAACAACAGATTATTTAATACCTTGAATACAATGGTAGATTTATTTCTTTTAAATTTACTATGGGTCATTACTTCGCTCCCCTTAATAACCTTTTTTCCTGCAACAGCAGCCATGTTTGGCGTTATCCGCAAACGAATTTTACAAAAAGAAACAGAAAGTATTTTAAAAAGCTTTTTAAAAATTTTTAAAGGAAATTTCAAACAAAGCTTTATTATCTCGATTATTTGGTCGGTACTTGCCTGTTTCTTATATTTTGATTATAGGCTTATAGATCCAAGCAGTTCTGTTGGTCACCTCATTCTGTATATCATCTTAGTCATTGGCATTTTGTTGTTTAGTTCGATCTCCATTTATCTATTTCCGATTATGGTACATTTTGAACTAAGCTTTAAGCACGTTATTCGAAATGCCTTTCTCTTTTCCCTTATGAACCCGGTCTTAACGATTCTTTTATTGATAATTGTTGGGGCGGGTACTTCTCTTTTCTATTTTTATCCAGCTACGATTTTCATCATCGGCAGTCTCGCAGCCTATGCGGTTTACTATTTATGCCAACTATGGTTTAACCAGTTGCTATACATGAAGGGAACGAACTGAAGGGGAATATGTATCACAAATGGGTGCTTTTTACTGCAAACATGCTAGCATCCATTCTTTTAAGTTGTTATGTGAGCGCCTTCTTATTGTTTGAATATAAAAGACAAATAAATGTTGGAGGGGAACAGGGTTGAAGTGAAAATTGGAAAATAAAGGAATATCGATTGTGGTCATTTTTTCTTTAATGATTTCGATGTTTATGCCAACAATCTCCAGTAAAGCCGAAACTGGTGAAACAACGGTTCATCTGTTGGCGGAGAAAATGAACCTTTTCGATCCAAATTCCACTTTTCTCCGGAAAAAAACTGGATGAATGACCCAAACGGTATGGTGTATTACGATGGGGAGTATCATCTGTTTTATCAGCATAATCCTACTGAATCAAAGTGGGGACCGATGTATTGGGGACATGCGGTAAGTAAAGACTTGGTCAATTGGGAATACCTGCCGATCGGTCTTTATCCAGATGAAACAGGTTTTATCTGGTCAGGGAGTGCAGTTGTGGGGTTGGAACAATACGACTGGATTCGGAAAAGACTCTAAACCGCCGATGGTTGCTGTATTTACTCAGGAAAAAGGCGGCCATCAAGTTCAAAGTTTAGCTTACAGTAACGATAAGGGCCGTACTTGGACGAAGTATGATGGCAATCCGATTATCCCGATGCCAGAGGGGATTGACGTATTCCGGGACCCAAAGGTATTCTGGCATGAGGAAACAAACAAGTGGATTATGGCCATTTCAGCCGGTGACCGCGTCTATTTTTATAACTCGCCAGATTTAAAAAGTTGGACGAAAGTAAGTGAATTTGGCAACCATGACGGCTCCCATACGGGAACATGGGAATGCCCGGATTTATTTGCCCTTCCGGTTGATGGGGATCCAACTAAGATAAAGTGGGTATTAGCTGTCAGTATCAGTGAAGGTGCTCCTTCCGGCGGTTCGGGGATGCAATATTTTATCGGTGATTTTGATGGGAAAAATTTTACCAATGCCAATGACCCGAGTAAAGTTCTCTGGGCCGATTATGGTGCTGATTTTTATGCAGCTGTTACATGGAGTGATGTTTCTGATGGACGCCGCTTATTGCTCGGGTGGATGAATAATTGGAAATATGGTCAGGACATTCCTACATCATCATTCAGGGGATCGATGTCGATTCCGCGTGAACTTGGCTTATCAACGGTTGATGGGGAAGGAATTCGTCTTACACAGAAACCTGTAAAAGAGTTAGAAAGTCTGAGGGGAACGCCACAAGTATTTGAAAATAAAGTGCTAACTCCGGGAGAAAATCTGCTTTCGAACGTATCAGGAGATACCTTTGAGATTATGGCTGACTTTGATTTGAATTCGGCGACAGCAACGGAGTTTGGTTTTAAAGTTCGAAAGGGAGATAGCGGGGAAACAAAATTGGTTACGATATTGGCAATAAAAAATTGTTTGTTGACCGTTCCAATGCTGGTGAATCAAGTTTCAATGGCAATTTTGCTGCAAAACATGAAGCACCGTTAAATGCCAGTAATCAAACCGTTAAACTCCATCTGATTGTTGACAAGGCATCTGTTGAAGTATTTGGTCAAGACGGCCGTGTTGTGATGACGGATCAATTCTTCCCTGATCCTAAAAATCAATCTCTCGCACTTTACACAACCGGTGGAGAAGTATCCCTAAAATCATTAAAGGTATATGATTTGGACAGCGCAACCTTTGTTTCAAAAATAGATCAAGTGGCCGTTGATGGAGTCAGTCTGCCAAATGAGATTGAAAATCCAGATTTTGAGACTGGCAATCTATCAGGATGGACAGAGGCAGGCTCAGCATTTGATCGTCCAGTATCAAATGTTACTAGTTTTTGGGGCGGTCCTTTTCAGCAGCAAGGAACGTACCATGTTTGGGGATTTGCCGGGGCAGCGAATGATGCAAACTCTGATTTCCGTACAGGTGTAATGAAATCATCGGTCTTCAAACTTGGCGGGAATGGAAAGATTGATTTCCTTGTTGGCGGGGGCCAGGATATTACGAAACTATATGTTGCCTTGGTTCGTGCTTCGGATGGAAAAGAGCTTTTTAAAGCAACGGGATCCAACACAGAAGCCTACCGAAGAGTCAGTTGGGATGCATCGGAATATATCGGGGAAGCAATGTATATCAAAGTAGTTGACTATCATTCTGGCGGATTCGGGCACATCAATGTCGATGATTTTCATGTTTTTAATAATGACCCGGTGAATACCGATGTTATCCAAAATCCAGATTTTGAGACTGGTGATTTAACAGGATGGACAATTGTGGAAGGCGATGCCTTCAGCAATCAGGATGTTACAGCTGATAAGGATTGGGGTTGGGGCGGACCGTTTAATCACCATAACCAATACCATCTATGGGGAGCTAAAGATGGTGGAGACGGACAAACTGGAATTTTAAAATCATCAAACTTTACCCTGGCAGGTACTGGTGAAATTAATTTCCTAATCGGCGGCGGTAATGACATAGACAAATTATATGTGGCCTTAGTTAGAGCCTCCGATGATAAAGAACTTCTCAAAGCGACGAATACCAATTGGAAGGACAGCGAAGCTTATACTCGGGTCAAGTGGGATGCAGCCAATTACCTGGGGGAAAAAGTCTACATCAAAGTGGTGGACCAGTCAAAAGAAGGATGGGGCCATATTAATGTAGATGACTTTCATGTGAAAAATACTGGCATTATAGCCAACTGGCCGTTGGATGAAGGCAGTGGGACCAAAACAAAAGACATCGTAAGAGGAACGGAAGATCCTATTTCCTATGTGTTTACCAAGGCTTTATACAAGCCATCGACAGATCCTTTATGGAGGGATGGAATCCGCAACAAGGCTTTATTGTTCGACGGATATTCCACTTGGATTACGAGGCCTTCTGACCAGGTGATTAAGCCGACGGATGCTCTCTCGATAGAAGCTTGGGTTGCTCCAAGATCTTACGAATGGGGCGATCTCGGTCAATTATCAGCGATCGTCAACCAACACAATAAAACGGCAAGCGAAGGTTATATCCTTGGCTTGGGACGGCACGGGAAATGGTCGTATATTGTTGCCACCTTTGATAAGGCTGAACAAAAAATGAAGCTTTATTTAAATGGTGAATTGGTCGGGGAAACGGTTACACCAAAAGGTACAATCACCCCATCATCGAATGATTTGTTAATCGGAAAACATAATAGCGCTGCCTTGGTTAATGGAGCTTTCACTGCCAATATGTTTAATGGAATGATAGACGAATTAAAAATGCATAACCGTTCTCTGTCAGGAGAAAAAATTAAAGAGAATTATGATTCTTATTTAAATAGTTTTGAGAATCATAAACTTCCAATACCTGATCTGGCACCTGACCGCAGCAGATATGATGGCGACCGGTACCGGCCGCAATATCATTTTATTGCACCGGAGCATTGGATGAACGAGCCTCATGCACCGTTCTACTATAATGGGAAATATCATCTATTCTATCAAAATAATCCCCAAGGTCCATATTGGCATCAAATTCATTGGGGGCATTCTGTAAGTGAGGATATGGTTCATTGGAAAGATGCACCGATAGCACTTGCACCTGATGGGAATTCCGTTGCTCCGGATGGTGTTTGGTCAGGCGGATCAACTGTGGATGGTAATGGTAATCCGGTATTATTTTTTACAGCCGGGGATGATAAGAAGGTTCCAAATCAAATGACTGGTCTAGCAACGAGTAAGGATCCTGAAGACCCGGATTTGAAGGAATGGTCCATGTATGAGAAGCCAGTTACGATTCAAGAGCCCAACCTCCCGGCAAAAGAAGGGGAGGTATGGTACGGGCAATTCCGTGATCCATATGTTTGGAAAGATGGAGATACATGGTACCAGCTCGTTGGTTCAGGTATTAAAGGTGCAGGGGGAACGGCACTTCTTTATACCTCCAAGAACCTGAAAGATTGGGAATACAAAAAGCCACTGATTGTCGGCAATTATAAGCAGAACCCGAAAACAGGCCAGGTTTGGGAGTTGCCAGTGTTCTTGCCATTAGGTAAAGATGCAAAAGGTGTTGAAAAATATGTCTTCTTTTTCAACCCTTGGTTTGATGGGTACAGTCCACACAATGTCAAATATGTTTGGTATTGGATTGGAACATGGGATAAAGAAAAATTAGAGTTTGTTCCTGACCACGAGGAACCGAAACAATTTGATTATGGTGAACACTATACAGGACCAAGCGGAATGGTTGATGGAAAGGGACGTTCGATTCTCTTTAGTATTACACAGGACCGCCGGACGGAGCAGCAGCATTATGATGCTGGCTGGGCTCATAATGCAGGATTGCCGCTAGAGCTTTCCTTAAACTCAGAAGGCGGGTTGGGAATTAAACCTATTACTGAATTGAGTTCTCTAAGGAAAAAGGAACTTGTTTCAATCAAGAATGAAAATACAGATAAAGCCAATGAATTATTAACAAATGTTAAGGGTGATCAGTTGGAAATTCAACTGGAAATCAATCCAGCCTCTGCAAAACAAGTGGGTCTAAAAGCTAGAAAGTCAACAAATGGCGAGGAAGAAACATTACTATTCTTTGATGTTGAAAAACAATTACTGAACATTGATCGAAACAAATCGAGTCTCGATCCAGATATCCAAAAAGGGATACAGGGCGGAGAACTTAAGATTGGTAAAGAGAATCTCAAGCTTCATATTTATCTGGACCGGTCCATGATAGAAGCCTATGCGAATGGCAAAAAAAGTATCACCTCACGTGTATATCCAACCCTTTCCGATGCTCTGGGCCTTGAGTTATGGAGTAGTGGCGGAAAGGCGAAAGTGGTGTCGATGAAGGTATGGGAAATGGGTTCCGCATACGGGGAAACGGTTCCTGCCAATTGGCCTGAATTGAATGGCGGAGGAGATCCTATTCCAGAAAGTGCAGAATTGCCAAACCATGATTTCCAAACCGGCGATTTAACAGGATGGACTGTTGTAGAAGGGAAAGCTTTTAGTAATGAACACGTTTCCAAGGCAAACGATTGGGGATGGGGCAGACCATTTAACCAAGCCTCAGACCGAATCGACCCGGAACGATACCATTTATGGGGTTTTAATGGAGAAAAAGGCGGGGATTCATTGACAGGAGTGTTAAAATCGGAGAACTTTGTGTTAGGTGGAAACGGAAAAATCGATTTCCTAATTGACGGCGGAGCTAATATCGACAGACTTTATCTAGCACTGGTAAGAGCTTCAGACGGCAAAGAGTTAATGAAGGAAACGGGTGGTAACTGGGAAGCCTATCGAAGAGTTAACTGGGATGCTTCGGAATATATAGGAGAAGAGTTATACATCAAAGTTGTAGACTATGAAACTGGCGGATGGGGACATATTAATATTGATGATGTAAATGTTCCTGTGCTTTGGCAGTTTGCTTCCTGACGATTACAGGAGTTTTAATCAAAAAACAGGTGAACACCAGATTAGAAACAACCAATACCAATCAAAAGAAGGATCAACCTTTAGACCTGGTGCTTAGTAATCGTGCTCTCCATCAGTGGGGATTTGATGAAGGCGATGGTAACGTCACTCGTGATCATGCTCAAGCTGTGTCGTCTGTTATTCATTATGCATTAACATCAGATCCGGAATGGAAAACCGGCATTAGCGGTAAAGCATTATTATTTGATGGATATTCCAATTGGCTGGAAATTCCTTCAGAAAAGGTTCATAACCCAGCTGGGTCTTTTTCGATTGAAGCATGGGTTGCCCCGAGGGCCTATGAATGGGGAGACAATGGACAGCCCTCCGTGATTATCAATCAACAGGATAAAGGAAATAAACAAGGTTTTATGCTCGGAATGGGACGGCATGGATATATCACGTTTCAACTGGCCTTAAACGGGGAATGGCAGGAAATTTGGTCGCCAGAAGGGAAAATTTTAAAGAAGCATTTTCCTGTGCAAAAGAAGTTGGCCAATTTGTTGAAGGGAAATACCGTGTAAAATACCCTGATGCAGAGTTAATGTATATTTCCATGCATATTCAAAGATTCTATAATCGAGCTGTTATGCGGAAACAACCGTTGTGAAAGCTGATGTCAATACCAAGTCGCTTTTCTTAACTTTCAGCAAAAAAGGTCTGCCATGATTCCGGCAGACCTTTTCGATGACCACTTACTTGGTTTCGCTTATCGTTTTTGTTAGGACGTCGATGACATAGTTCTTTGTATTCTTGCTAATAGAACCGCCGTCCTCTTTAAAGATGGCGGACTTTGTGGAGTCAGTTGGTTCGATATGAACAGGTACTTGTGTCTGTCCTGCTTGAAGGGTAAAGGATTGAGTGAAATTCATATCATTTCCGACTGTCACTTTTTCCCCATTGATAGTGAGGTCAGCTCGCTTAATTGCATTCCCCTTTATAGTCATAGTTGATCCATTGACATCAATTTGACTGACTGCCAGCGGCATATCAATCCAGCGCAGAATGGTATCCTGTACAACCATTTTGTTGTTCCCTTGGTTGGTGACCACAATTTTCATATCGGTTCCTGTGGCACCATAGCCGTAGTTACTGATATCGTCATCCGAATGATCAGATGGCGTATGATCTGCTAACCCTTCATGATCCCAAGTATTGTCCCTCGTATATTTATACGTAAGCTCAGTTCCTTCTTCAAGCTCCACTGTGTATTCCCAATCAGGCGTCACAGCGCCATTACGGCTCATAGTCCAGGCACTAGTATTCCAACCATTCAAGCTGCCTGGTATATTGACCTGCGCTGCTAAAGGTGTATAATCCGGTGCATGAACCTTAAAGGTCACTTGTACCATAACAATTTCAGGGGTTACACTTACCTTGTTGGATTCTACATGGTTTCCAGCCTGGTCATAGACACGCACTTGATACTGGTAGGCAGTTCCATTTGCCACCTGATAATCACGGAAGGTGGCGGCACTGCCGTCCAATGTTGAAAGAATTTGGCCGTCACGGTAAATGACCGTTTTAAATGGCTGATCCGGCTGCGTGAGTTTCCAGTTCAAGTTGACCTGACCGGATTCCTTGATCGGAGTGTCCAAAGTAACATCATTAGCAGGCGGGGTAGTATCAGACGTGCTGTGTGAAAAGGTCACTTCACCAGTAATTGAGTAAACCCATGTATTTCCTAAATCCGGCGTAAAGGCCATTCGGTATTCATATGTGCCCGCCTCATACGCTGTAAAGCTTCCCTGAAACTCATTTGCCTGGTCTCCCTGAGCCTGGCCATTATACAAGGCTTGGTAAGATGTCCAAGCGGTTTGGCCTTTCATTCTTACTTGGAGATCGGCCGTGATTCCTTCTGCTGCACCAGATTCTGTCGCACCTGGCAGGTAAATAGCTGCTTTAACATTGGAGGCCTGTGCCAGATTCAATTCCCCGTTGTCTAAAGTAGTCAGGTCCTTAATACTAGCCTTTGCAGCATCGTAATGAGGCACAAGGCCGGATGAGGCAGCTGGTATAGATTCATTCCCACTTTCATTCACGGCCGTCACAGTAAAATAGTAGGTACGACCATTATTTAAATCGGAAATGTTCACAGATGTACCTGTAGTTTCTTTCACTTTTGTCCATAATCCACCTGAAACAGTAGATTGATAGACATTGTATTTTGTACCTGATCCTGTCCAGCTTAAAGTAACTTCTTTAGAACCAGCTGTGCCGGTAACTTCTTTAACAGGCTGTGGTTGTTTAACATCATTAACCGTTATTAACATTCTTCCGGACTCTGCTGGAACTGTTAATGACAGCTTGCCATCCTTCGTTGTAGTCAGATATTTAGGGTCCAATTGGTCCACAAAACGAAGACCATTCGCGAGCAGCACTTTTGTATCGATATCAACCGTTTGTGTGGTTTTCCCTCTGTTAATAATGACAAGGCCAGATTTTGTATCTTTTGTCCGGACATAGGCTAACACATCACCCTTTGCGTATAAATGGTGCAGATCGCCATGAGCGAATAGGTCAGCATTTTCCTTGCGGATTTGACCAATCTTTTGATAGTGTGCAATGAGGTCTTTGTTTTCGTTCCCCCACGGATATGTGCGTCGGTCATCTGGGTCTTTGGATCCTGTTTGACCCGCTTCATCTCCGTAATAAATGGTTGGTGCTCCAGGGTAACCCATTTGCAGGATAGAAGCCAGCTTCAATCGCTTCACACCTTCATCGTATTTGTAGTTCGGATCTTGTTCCGCTCTGAAATACGTATCCGTTCCATTGCCTAACAGGAAGATTGCCCGAGCTGTATCATGGGATCCCATCAGGTTCATGAGGGCATAAAAAGCTTCCTTTGGATAGTCCTCCTGTATAGCGAGAAGGGTGTTTTGAGCATTAGCGGCATTACCGTTCTTTAAGTAATCCAAAATGGCTCCGCGGAAACGATAGTTCATGACTGAGTCATATTGATCCCCTAAGAAGTACTTGGATGCATCATCCCAAATTTCACCTAGAATAAGTGGCTCTTCTTCTTTTTGAAGTGTTTTTCCGGCTCCTATCATAGTCTTGGACTTCATTTGCTTGCGGAATTCCTGCCAGAAGGAACTGTCCACTTCATTAGCTACATCCAGGCGCCAGCCAGATGAACCTCGATTAATCCAAGTTTTTCCTACAGAGTCCTTGTCATAAAAAATATAATTTGCCAATGCTGTGTTGTTAAGTTCACTTGGATGGTCAACCTTTGTGCCGTTAACGGATTCGAATACAGGAAGACTGTCGTATCCCCACCAGCCTTCATACTTATAATGCTCACCCGTCGAAACACCGTTGACTTTTTCATTTGGAACTTTAACATTTTCAATATGGAACCAGTTTTCAAAGCCATATGGGCTAAAGGTTTGTCCTTCAGCCATGAGTTTCTGTTTGGCCTTATCCTTAGCTGCAGTTTCAGACAATTTTTCGTTATTCATTAAATCGTATATACGAGACCAGTATTCATAGGCACCCACTGTTTTATATTTGTGGTAGCGGTCAAAATAGATGGAATCATCAGCCACATGATTAAATACCCCATCCAAAATCAGGTGCATGTTCCGTTTAGACAATTCCTTGGCGAAATCCTCGAATTCTTTTTCCGAGCCAAACATCGGATCCACCTGTTTATAGTCTGTTGCATCATATTTATGGTTGGACGGTGCAAGTGCAATTGGGTTTAAATATAGGGTATTGACGCCAAGCGATTGAAGGTAATCAAGCTTCGCCTTAATACCAGCAATGTCGCCGCCAAAGAAGTCGTTTGTAAATTCTCCGTCCCCTGTGTAGGAGCCAGTGCCTTGTTCATATGGATTATCCGGCAAGGATGACCAGGAGTCGGGATGTTCTATTGGCTGGCTGCCTCGGGCTCCAATCTGATCCTTTACATGGTCATTTGCTTTGTTGCCGTTATAAAAACGGTCCGGATATATTTGATAAACAACAGCTTCTTTCATCCAATCCGGTGTTTGATAGCCCGGGTCGAAAACGGTCAATTGGAAGAGTCCTGCATTTTTATCCTCCGCTTTACCGGTATGCCCTTCCTGTGTGTCTTCTCCGTATTCCACTGTTGTATCCTGATCCCAGGCAATGAATTTATAGCCGTGAACTCCTTTGTCAGACGGTGTAAAGGTGGCTTCCCAGAACTCAATGGCACCTTTGTCTTTTGTGTCTGACCAGCCTGTATTCTTCATTGAAAGAACCTTTGTTGTGCCAGTATTATAGTTTTTCACATACAGGCTGGCTCTGGTCAGGTCACCCTTTTTAGCCGATAATCGGAAGGTGACAGGTTTCCCTGCTGGAACTGCCCCAAACGGCGTCCGGTATACTTGGTCCCATGAATCATGATAAAGAGCATTCTTATCTATCATGCCATCAGATCCAATAGGTTTATAATCTGAATAAACTTCTTTTGTTTGGTTGTTATAGAAAAATGTGATTGTCGTATCAGAGAGTACATTCAGCTTCTTATTTGAACCAGGATAGGATTCCGTCCAGTCCTTGCCCAATACAATCTTGTATTCGTAGCTGCCTCTAGGTACCTTTGCAGTAAAGGAATAGACGTTATCAAAATGGGTGTCCTCCATTAATGCTGTTGAGTCTGTCGGACTCCATGCAGTCCCTGCGTGAATGGCAGGTTGAATGGTTCCTACTAAGCGGGGCTTTTTGTCCTCATTTAAAAGTGTGTAATGGGTACTATCAGCAATGGCATGGGTATTGTCATTGTAGTAGAAGGTGACTTTTTTTTGTTCGGTCAGAGTTAGTTTAATGTTGTTTCCACCAGGCGCGCCGCCGTCTCCGTAATTTTCGGACCAGCCTCCTCCAATGGCGATTTTGTATTCATATGTCCCAGACGGCAGTGTGCCAGTAAGGCTATACAAACCATTTCCTTGGTAATCCATTTGCGTTTTAACAGAAGATGGATCCCAATCTCCTGAATTTCCTAAAACTTCCTGCAGACTGCCAACAAGTACAACCTGCTTTGGTGTTGTTTCTGCCGCTTTGGCTGTTTGACTTGTCACAAGCCCAGAAAATAACTGAAGAATTAGTCCAACTACGGTAACAAGCGACAGCAGTGTTCTCTGATTTCTCTTCATGAAAAATCTCCTTTCCCTAACTCTATTAATCTAGAAAAGCGTTTGCATGTAGTTGCACAAAAAAGCCGTATGTAAGATCCTTAGAGGACTGTATTAGTGTGCAAACGTTTGCGCAATCACTTTCAAAATTTATTATATCTTTTTCTCAGCACAATTCAATAGAAAGCCAGAAAAAATCTAAATTTTCTGATACATCATTACCAAAATCGGGAAGTCATTATTTTTTAGCTGTATAACTGGTTGTAAACACTTTATAATAAAGGGTGGATTGTGCAACCGATTTCGTAAATGTAAGTGCTGTAAAGACGATGGAATATGCAAAAGTGACCGTTTCTATTATATTAAAATTAGTAGTAGAATCAATTAACTTTGAATGAGAGGGGAGAAGAAATGGCTGTTACCATCAAGGATGTGGCAAAGCTTGCAGATGTCGCACCATCAACTGTTTCAAGAGTAATTGCCAATAATTCACGAATTAGTGAAGCGACGAAACGAAAAGTTAAAAAAGCAATGGAACAGCTAGGGTATCATCCTAACCAAAATGCCAGAAGTCTTGCCAGTCAATCAACCCAAACAATAGGGCTTGTCATGCCGAGTTCTGGAGATGTCGTTTTTCAGAATCCGTTTTTCCCTTCTATTTTACAGGGAATAAGTGAGGGGGCCCGTGAAAAAAAATATGCTTTGCAGATGACAACAGGGAAATTAGAAAACGAAACACTTGAAGCAGTTATTAATATGGTACAAGGGAAAAGAGTAGATGGCATGATTCTTCTTAACTCCAAGGTGGAGGATAAAGTCATTTCGTACTTAAGAGAAAGGGATTTTCCTTTTGTTGTTATTGGAAAACCTTCTAAAGATGCAGAAGAAATCACACATGTTGATAATGATAATGTTCGTGCCATGAGAGAAGCTACTGAATACTTAATAGACCATGGCCATCGGAAAATTGCTTTTATTGGAGGGAACCCAGAACTAATGGTTACGGTTGACCGTTTGAATGGGTATAAGCAGGCTTTAAAAAAGGCAAACATTCCTATAAAAAATGAATATATCCTTCATGAGGAATTCCTAAGGGAAGGCGGTCAAGAGGCGGTGAGTGAGTTAATGGCACTTGAGCAACGCCCAACTTCACTCGTAGTGGTTGATGACTTAATGGCACTAGGTGTACTTAGTACATTAGATGAGCTGGGAATCAGGGTTCCGGAAGAAATCTCAGTCGTTAGTTTTAATAACGTCCTCTTAGCAGAAATGTCCAAACCACCGTTAACTTCAGTGGATATTCATATTTTTGAGCTTGGATATCAAGCATCGAGGAGTTTGATTCAACTAATCGAAGATCGGACAGAACCAACCAAACGGATTATCATTCCTCATCAATTGGTTGAACGTCAATCATGCAGTCACCCCCTGGAGAAACAAAAAGCAGATAGTAATGAGAATCTATAAAAGATTCCCTCTATACCGTCTGCTTTTTCATTGTTTTAGTTCTTCAATTGGATTATTGCGAATCCATAAGGTGAAAGTTCAACTTTTGACGTCTCTCTAAGAGGTTTGTTGTTCCATAAATCAACAGGGCTTTTGCCTGTAAAATCATATGGAATCGTCACGCCAAGCTTATCAGCAGAGTTATTAATCGTAATGATAATCGTTTCTCCAGCCGACTGCTTGGAATAAATGATATGGTTTGTATCGGCATTCGTTTCTAAAAACGTAAACTTGCCTTCATTTCTAAATGCAGCATACTCTTTTCGAAGCGAAATTAATTTTTGGACAGTGTGAAAGAGTTCCAGATTTTGTTCCTCTTCATCCCAATTCATGCATTTCCGGCAGCCGGGGTCGTTTTCTCCGGTTAAGCCGATTTCGTCTCCATAATATATACAAGGTGTGCCGATAAATGAGAGTTGGAATAGGAAAAGAAGCTTCAGCTTGTCGATATTTTCGTCACAAACCGTTAAAACTCTTGGGGTATCATGACTCCCTAATAAATTAAACGCCACTTCATTCACATTCTTAGGATAAGACATTAACACGTTTGTGAGCTGATGTGCTAACTCTTCCGCATTAATTTTATCTTTTGCAAAAAAGTCCAAGGACGCATTTGTAAACGGATAGTTCATCACTGCATCAAATTGATCGCCTTGAAGCCAAGGCATAGAATCATGCCAAATTTCTCCCAGAATGTAGGCATCAGGTTTGATCGCTTTTACCGTTTTTCTAAAACCTCTCCAAAACTCGTGATCAACTTCATTGGCAACATCGAGGCGCCATCCATCAATATCAAATTCTTCAATCCAGTATTTTGCGACATTAAGAAGATATTCTTTCACTTCAGGATGTTCCGTATTTAACTTTGGCATCATATGTGTAAAGGCAAATGTATCATAATTTGGTTCCGGAAAAGCTTGCACTGGAAATTCCTTTAAATGAAACCAATCTTTATAGTTGGATTTCTCTTGTTTTTCAAGGACATCCTGAAAAGCATCGAAATAAAAACCACTGTGATTGAAAACGGCATCAAGCATGACACGAATCCCATTTTTGTGGCATACTTCCACAAGCTGTTTAAAGGTTTCTTTGTCTCCAAATTGCGGATCAATTTCCATATAATCAATGGTGTCATATTTATGATTCGTAGCCGCTTTAAATATTGGCGTAAAGTAAATGCCTGTAATCCCAAGTTTTACTAAATGATCAATATTTTCAATAATTCCTTCAAAGTCGCCGCCGAAGAATGTATCAGGTTCAGGATCTTGGCTTCCCCACGGAAGTGTGCCTTCAGGGTTTAACTCTGGATTGCCATTCGCAAACCGTTCCGGGAAGATTTGATACCACACCGTAGTCTTAACCCATTCCGGCGCTTTGAACACATCAATCGGATTTAAAAATGGAAAACAGAAATAAAAGCTGGAATCACGAGGATCTCTGTCCACAAAACCCCTTTCGCCAAATACAGCGGATTCAGTATTTGAATAGAGTTCAAATCCGTAGCGTAATCGACGGAATTCCGGTTTCACCTCCGCAAACCAGTAATCGAATAATTCATCCGATCCTTCCAATGTCATTGGTTTAGTAAAGTTTGTCCACCCATCTTTTGTCCACTGATAAGGATCCCCATATATTAAAAACACCTTTTTTAAATCACCTTTTTTAGCGCGAAGGCGAATATGCAATGTTTTATTATCATAGGCATAGGCAAAATTGTTTTTCGGTCTGTGATAAACGGCTTCTTTTAACATCATAACTCCTCATTTCAGCTAAATTTGACAAATCATTAGAAAGATTTCAATTATTTCTAAGTCTCGTTTTCAAAAAAAATCAAAAATTATAATGATTAAACAAAAAATAAATAATATATTGACTATTCAGAATTAGAGTGATGTAATAGATTACAAGATAAGTTAAACGTTTACGTAATCATTATATATTTTTTTAATAGTAAAGTAAACGTTTACGTAAAACCGATTTTTAGAATTTTTTTGTTACTGGGAACCGCTTATCCAAAATCAAGATTTTGAAAAACTTTCTGCCGAAGCCGAGCTTAAAGATGAAAATTCTCTATTAAATCATTATAAAAAGATGATTCATGTAAGCAGACTCCAATAAGGTGCTGATTGAAGGTGAAATGGAAGCCTCTTTTACCGAAGTAGAAGGAATTCTTTCATATAAACGAGTGAACCCTAGCGAACAAATGCTGGTTATCCACAATTTAACAGGTAAAGCAAAAGAGTTCACTTTATCAGAAAAAGAAAGTGACTTTACCGATCTATACTATAAGACAAATCAAGATTCAGAAGTAGACAATGAGGGAGAAAAGGTGCAAATTAAAATGCCTTCCTATTCTTCCATTATTTTAAAAAAGAATTCGAGGTAAAGTTACACTTTAGCCAATTGTGCAAACGGTTGCAGTAACTTAAATTTTCAACTGTTTATTTTGGTAGAAACTTTACCAAATAAGCATTGAGATAAATATTAATAAATCAAAAGGTGGGAATTAATTTGAAAAAGCTATTAAATCTATCTTTAATCGCACTGTTACTATTTGCATTAGCAGCATGCAGTAAGCCAGGGGCCCAAACAGGAGGAGAAGCTTCTAAAGAAACCGCTAAAAGCAGTTCAGTAAAAGAAACAGCAAAAGAAGAAATCACCCCGGAAGAAGGAGCAAAGCTGGTTTTATGGGATAACAAGGATGAAGAAGGTGAATGGGCAAAATATGTCGCGAAAGAATTCACTAAAAAATATGGAATCCCGGTTAAATATGCAAATGTCAATCATACTGATGCACCTGTAAAGCTTGAAACAGATGGTCCAGCGGGATTAGGAGCGGACGTATTTAATGCGGCCCACGATCATTTAGGAAAGATGAGCAAGGCTGGATTAGTTTATGATAACTATTATGCCGATGAATATAAAGAGCGCTTTATGGACGGTGCCAATACAGCCGTATCTGCAAAAGATGAAGAGGGCAAGCTTAAAACATTTGGTTATCCGTTAAACATTGAAGGAGTTGCCCTTTTCTATAACAAAACTTTATTGGATGAAATGGGCTTTAAACCAGCCGAAACAATGGAAGAATTAATCAAGCAATCGAAAGAGTTTCAGAAAAAACATCCCGGTTCATATGGTTTCATGATCGAACCAGGTAATTTCTACTTAATACATGGATTTGTTGGAGGATATGGCGGTTATATTTTCGGGGACAAAAATACAGATCCAAATGAAATTGGTTTAAACAATGAAGGTTCACTAAAAGCAGCGAAATTAATGCAGCGTATCCGTGATGAAATCTTGCCGCTGAAAAAAGAAGACCTTACTGGAGATGTCATCAATTCATACTTTACTGAAGGTAAACTTTTATATAATATCACTGGTCCTTGGATGGTGAAAAGCTATACAGAGGCTAAAGTGAACTTTGGTATTACAACGCTGCCGAAACTTGACAATGGGGAAGTTCCAACCACTTTTTCAGGATCTAAGGCCTATTATGTAAATGCTTATAGTAAATATCCACAAGCAGCGACATTGTTGGCTAAATTTGCAACAAGTGATGAAATGCTGTTAAAACGTTATGAAATGACAGGTCAGCTGCCGCCTTCTAAAGCATTATTAGAAAATGAAACCATTAAGCAAGACAAAATCAAATATACATTCTTAGAACAAGCACAATATTCTATTTCAATGCCTAATATCCCTGAAATGCAAAATGTATGGGGTGCGGAGGAAGTGGCTTATACAGCGATTTGGAATAAGGCTGCTGAACCTCAAACAGCACTGGATAAAGGGGTTCAACAAATTAAAGATGCCATCAAGTCCCAGACTAAATAATTACATTAAAAATGAGTCTGACTCGTGGGTAAGTCTCCCCGATAACAAAATATATAGAATGCTCTTCCTGAGAGAAAACTATCTATTTTGTTGGTTTAAGGGGGTGACGTCTTACGAGTCCGGCCTCTCATTTCAAAAGGAGGATGAAATATGAGTTCGACAGCTCGAAAATATGTAGAAGATCAACTGCCTAACCCGCAAAAACATGGATCAAAGATTAGAAAATCACCGCAACCAGCTAAAAAACCATTCCTGACAAAGTCTAGAATGTCTGCTATACTTTCCGGATTATTTATGGGACTTGGACAGCTGTATAATCGACAAATAGTAAAAGGATTGAGCTTTTTAGCACTGGAATTGTATCTGCTAATTTTTTGGACGGTCCCTTTCCAATGGGCTATGTGGGGGCTTACAACATTAGGGGAAACACCTCAGCATCGGGACGGGTTTAAAATCGTTCCGGGAGACCATTCCATTTTCTTATTAATTGACGGAATCATATTTTTAATTTCATTCCTGCTTTTCCTATGGTTCTATTATTTAAATATTCGGGATGCCTATAAGGTTGCCGTTAAAAATGAAAAAGGAATTAAACCTAATAACGCAAAAGAGATGTTTAAAAATATATGGGAAAATGGATTTCCTTATATTTTGTTAACACCCTCCGTTCTATTTACAGCTTTTCTAACCATTCTTCCATTGTTATTTGGTATTTTAATAGCTTTTACCAATTATTCTGCACCCAATCACTTGCCGCCAAAGCACTTAGTGGATTGGGTAGGATTTGATACCTTTATTCAGCTGTTTCAAATGAAAACATGGAGTGCTACTTTTTATGGTGTGTTTTCATGGACCGTTGTTTGGGCCATTCTTTCAACTGCTACCACTTTATTCTTAGGACTTATTTTCGCTGTATTACTTAACCAGCAAGGAATTAAATTGAAAAAGTTTTGGCGAAGCATTTTTATCCTGCCATGGGCGATTCCGCAGTTTGTTTCGATTTTAATCATGAGAAACATTTTTAATGGTGAATTTGGTCCTTTAAATCGTTATTTAATGGACTTGGGTGTGATTCAGCATGCAATCCCTTGGTTATCAGATCCATTATGGGCGAAAATGACACTTGTTGTTGTTAATATGTGGTTTGGCTTTCCATTCTGGATGGTATTAATGAGCGGGGTCCTAACAAGTATTGATAAAGAAATATATGAAGCGGCTGATGTGGATGGTGCATCACCCGTACAAAAATTTTGGAAAATTACCATGCCATTGATGATGTTTGCTACTGCACCACTTGCGATCATGTCTTTTGCGGGAAATTTTAATAACTTTAACATTATTTATTTAATGACAGAAGGCGGACCTGTCAATGTGGATTATAGCTATGCAGGATCGACAGACATTTTGATAAGCTGGATTTATAAACTGACACTGGACAATAATCAATTTGCAATGGCTTCTGTCATCTCCATATTGATTTTCGTTGTGATTGCTACATTCTCCATTTGGAACTTTAAAAGAACAAAAGCCTTTAAAGAGGAGGATATGATGTCATGATGGGTTTAAGCTTTAAAAAGAAAATTAGTCATACCATTATTTATACCATTTTAATCATAACAACGGTATTTATTTTATACCCTGTAATTTGGATTCTAACTGGTTCTATGAACCCAGGAAACTCTTTATTCTCTACTCGTTTAATTCCTGAGTCTTTGTCATTTGTACATTATCAATATCTATTTAAAGAAACGGATTATCTATTATGGTATAAAAATACGTTGAAAATTGCATTCGCGAATATGATATTGTCTACGCTTCTAGTCGTAACAGCAGCCTATGCTTTTTCCAGATTTCGTTTTCCCGGAAGAAAACAAGGCTTAATGACCATGCTTGTTTTGCAAATGTTTCCTGGCTTTATGGGCATGATTGCTATCTATATCCTATTACTGCAAATGAATTTACTCGACAACCATTGGGGACTCATTCTCCTTTATTCCGGAGGATCGATTCCATTTGGTGCGTGGCTTGTGAAGGGATACTTTGACGGCTTCCCAAAAAGTCTTGAAGAAGCAGCGAAAATTGACGGTGCCAGCCATATGACGATTTTCTATAAAATTATGATGCCACTCTCAAAACCTATTCTAGTGTTTGTGGCTGTTACAAACTTTATCGGGCCGTGGATGGACTTTATTTTTGCAAAGCTTGTTTTACGTTCTGATGAAAAGAAAACATTGGCTGTTGGGCTATTCGAGATGGTAACAGGCCGGGGTAATACAGAGTTTACTAACTTTGCTGCCGGTGCGGTGTTAGTCGCTGTACCAATTACGATTTTATTCCTTATATTCCAGGGTCATCTTACAGAAGGACTGAAAGCAGGGGCCAATAAAGGTTAATGATGAAGGGACTTCCGTAAAAGTTTTCGATTTTAGTAAAGGAGAAGAAATGAAAAATGGATTGCTTCATTCACTAGCAGGAATGGCGGTAGAGTCTCATTGCTTCTCTTTTCGAATTTTTAGGCAATGCTTTAGAATTTCATCCTACAAAAACATAGAAATGAAAAGGAGTGAAAGGATGTTGAAGTAGTTTTATACATATGGTAATGTTTATTAGTAAAACGTTTACGTGGAAAGTTGGTGATAGATAATGGTTACTATTAAAGATGTAGCAAAACAAGCAGGGGTATCTGTCGCGACTGTTTCTCGTATTTTAAATAACCTGCCAGGCTACTCTGAAGAAACGAAACAGCGGGTAGAACAAGTGATTGAATCGATTGGCTATCAGCCTAACGCTGTTGCCCGGGGTTTGATTAATCGTGAAACAAAAACAATTGGCGTCCTTGTCCCCGATGTATCACATCTATTTGCAAATGAGGTTCTTGCAGGGATTGAGGAACGTGCTCATGAGCTTGGTTATACTGTGATGATCTGTAAAACAAACTATCGTACAAGGGATTATTTACAAACTTTGTATGAAAAACGTGTAGATGGAATTATTATGGTGAGTGGCACGATTACGCCTGATGAATATAAACAGATAGAAATGATGAAGGTACCGGTAGTATTAGTCGCAACCCAAACAAACTATCCTATACGTTTTTTAAAAGTGGATGATTATCAAGCTTCATATGATGCTGCAGCCTATCTAATTAAAAAGGGTCATTCTCGTATTGGGATGATTGCAGGAACAAAAGAAGATGCCGTAGCGACCATTCCACGTGTAAAAGGATTTACAGATGCGTTAAATGACGCTGGTATAAAAGTAACCAATGAAAAGATTACGCACGGCGATTATCATTTTAAAAGTGGAATAGAATGTATGGATCAATTATTAAACAACGATCCCTCCATTACAGGGGTATTTTGTGCAAGTGATGAAATGGCTGCAGGTGCATTATCTTTTTTATATAAACAAGGAATCAGAGTTCCAGAAAAACTATCGCTTATTGGGTTTGATAACACTCCAACGGCTGAAAAGGCGATTCCGCCACTTACGACGGTAGCGCAGCCATTATACGAAATGGGAAGGTCCTCCGTTCAGTTATTATTGGATCCCTCTGTTACCGTGAATCAGATTTTTCCCCATCAAATTGTTGAACGTGACACTGTCCGTTCCTTATAGTAAGATTCAATTTTTTGTAACGTTGAGTGAAAATGATGGATTTATTACTTTCACTCAACGTTGTAAAATCGCTAAAATGTAAACGTTTACGTTTAAAAATGAATATAAGATAATGAAATTAAATTGCGCAAAGAATATGAAATTATTGTGTACGGCAATTATGAAGTAAATGAAAATGAAGATCTTTCTTCCATATCTTTAAAACCTTATGAGGCGAGAGTGTATCTCCTAAAATAAAGAAAAAGGTCCTGTTCTTGAACAGGGCCTTTTTACTCTTATCATATTCATGAATTTATTGACTAGAATTTGAATCTGCTAAGAGTCTGTCTATTTCAGCAGCTGCTTGGTCTAAACCTTCCTTAACGGGTATTGGTAGCACTTATTAAGGAAACTTAACCTATTGCCAGTTTGGAGATAATTCTCCAGCAGTTGTAGATTGGGTTCAACATATTTGTTGTCGCTTTTTTGTAAGTTTGTAAACAAAAGATTTTGTTCCTAAGCATTCGATGTGATTTGCACCGAGTGCTTTTCTTTATTCTTGCGAAAAATGGGCGAAAGGTCATTTAACACGTTAATTGAACTTTGAAGGAAGAATGAAAAATAGCAAAATAATAGATATTTCAATTATATTATCTATGTTTATTTGCATAGCAAAGATATAAGATGTAATCAAATAAGTAATGTTTTGAAAAAGCAGAAGTGAGAATTAAAGAAAACCTATAGAGAAAATGATGGCAAAAAAAGGAGATATAAAAATGACGAATAGAAACTATCATTTAGTTATAGTTGGTTACGGTGGTATGGGAAGCTATCATGGAAAGCTGCTCAAAGAAAACCAAAACATAAATGTCGTTGGAACCTATGATATTCTGGAGGAAAGAAGAGCCGCTTCCTTGGCTGATGGATACAAGGTATATGAAAGTTTAGCTGCTGTTTTAGCCGACGATTCTGTTGATTTTGTTCTTATCGCCACTCCTAACGATGTGCATAAAGAAATCGCAGTAGCAGCCTTAAACGCCAAAAAGCATGTAATTTGTGAAAAGCCTGTCACTATTTACAGTGAAGAGTTAATCGAAATTATGCAGGCTGCAAAAATGAATGACAGAGCGTTTATTGTGCACCAAAACCGCAGATGGGATGAAGACTTTCTAACGATAAAAAAAGTATACGATGAACTGATTATCGGAGATGTCTTTCATATTGAATCACGGGTACAAGGAGCAAACGGGATTCCGGGAGACTGGCGCCATCAGAAGGCTTATGGCGGGGGGATGCTGCTGGACTGGGGTGTCCATTTACTAGATCAACTGCTATTTATGATCGACAGTAAGATTACGAGTGTCTATGCCAATTTAAGTTATATTTTAGGGAACGAAGTAGACGATGGTTTTCAAGTGTTTATCACGTTTGAAAACGGCATCAACTCTTTAGTGGAAGTGGGAACAACAAACTTCATTCAACTGCCGCGGTGGTATGCAAAAGGAACAACAGGAACGGCAGTCATCCATGATTGGGATATTAACGGTAAAATCGTGACGCAAAATCGGGGAGTGGAGGTAGAAGCTCCGAAACCGATTAAAGCCGGGCAAGGGTTGACGAAAACGATGGCACCTCCGTCTGAAAAAGCTGTCAGTACATCGGATTTACCGAAAGTAGATAAGACGATGGAAAGCTTTTATGACAATGTGATTTCTGTAGTTGAAGGAAAAGCAGAACCAATCATCAAAAATGAGGAAGTTTTGCGTGTCTTACAATTGATGGAAACGATTTTTAAATCAGCAGAGACAAACGAAGTCGTCAAAGACTTTGATAGGGTAATGGACGGGAAAATCCTATTTTAGATATATAAATGTGGATTGTATCAAATAAAAGAAAAGCTAGAAATACTGATGTGAAGTGGGAAACTCAGTGATTTCTAGCTTTTCTAATTTTAATAAAACATTACATGTATAGGAAAACATTTAAACTAGTATTCTATCCGCCTGTACACACCAGGAGCAACACCGTATTTCTTTTTAAATACCTTATGAAAGTAAGGATAGGTTCCGAAGCCGCAGTCTTCGGCAATCTGTTCAAGTGTCAGTGTAGTGTATTTCATCCGCTCAATGGCCGAAGATAACCGGATTGCCTGCGCATATTCCATCATCGTTTTCCCAACGCTGCTTTTGAATAGATGAACGGACCTTGAGACGCTGAGCCCAGCATGCTGCGCCACATCCTCCACTTTAAAGGCGATCGTGGCATGCTCCTCAATGTAACGCATCATCCGTGTCACCGTATACGGGTGACTGAAGGATCGGCCGGCTTCGCTGATAGCCCGTTCCAGAGATAAACAGAGCGCTCGCAGCAAATAGCCGGAGAGCTCTTCGTTTTGGCTGGATGATGGACGGCGTTTTTCAATCATGATCTGGCGCCATAAGGTCAACAGCTTTTCATCCAAATCGATTCGGGAAACATCCGGCTTTTCAGAACGGCTCCACCATTCGTCCATCCACGCGCCTTCACAAACTAAGTGATAATCTCCGCTGTTTTGCCCCTCTTTGACAAGCAGTTCATAGTGATCCCCAGGTTTAATGAGCAGTAGGTCTCCTTTCGCGAGTTCCATTTTTCTCCCCTTCACGACTACTTCGCAGAGACCTTCTGTTTGCAGTCTGAAAAGATACGAAGGGTATCCGGATTTATGTTGAGAATGATATCCATTTGTGTGAAAGGAATAGCCGCAAAAAAATATGTTCGTCGTCATAAGCTCCCTCTATTCTAACAAAATAGAAAAATAGCAAAATAGTAGATGTTTTAATTATATCATCTATGTTTATTTGTAGATATACAATATAAGATGTAATCAAATAAGTAATGTTCCAAGAAAGTGGGGGATAAGGATGATCAAAATTCCAGTAGCTGTACAAATGTATACATTGCGGGAAGAAAGCGCGCAAGATTTTGCTGGCACTTTAAAAAAGGTGGCAGAGCTTGGCTTCGATGGTGTTGAATTTGCCGGGTATGGTGGATTGCCTGCAAAAGAAGTAAAAGTGTTATTGGATGAGCTTGGCCTTCAGGCAGCAGCGAGCCATGTGCCACTTGAACAATTGGAAAATAATTTAGCCGGGGTTATAGAAGATCAGAAAATACTAGGAAGTAAGTATGTTGTCTGCCCTTACATAATGCCAGATAGTCGCAGCGAGGATGACTACAAAGCCCTTATCTCTTTATTAGATAAAGTTGGTGAAACATGCCGTCAGGAGGGCATCACCCTTTGTTATCACAATCACGATTTTGAACTTAATCGTATGTCTGATGGCAGAACGGCGCTCGAAGCTATTTTTGATGATACTAAGGCAGACAATGTGCATACAGAGCTGGATGTGTATTGGCTGACAAAAGCAGGCGAAAAGCCGGTGGAGTGGATCAATCGTTATCAAAAGAGAACCCCGCTCATTCATTTAAAAGACATGACGACAGATGGAGAACAATTTTTTGCGGAGCTTGGTACAGGCGGCGTTGACCTTGATGCAATATTGCATATGGGAGAAGAAGCAGGTGTTCAGTGGTGGGTCGTCGAACAGGATTTAAGCCGCCATACACCATTTGAAAGCATTGAAATCAGCATAAATTATTTGAAAGAAAAACACCGAAATCTGTAGAAACAATAGGAATATGGAAAACTCCTAGTGGAGTTAGTGTATTTTTGGGGGACGCTGCAGGAAACAATTTGGAATTTTTTTTATTTATGATAGAAGAATTAAGTCAAATGCTAATTATGTGAAAAAATCAGAAATTTAAAGATGAAAAAGAGTGAATGGATATGGATGCGAAATGGTTAGTTGGTGTGGATTTAGGTGGAACCACGATTAAAATGGCATTTATCAGTCTGAATGGCGATATCATTTATAGCTGGGAAATAGATACTGACAAAAGGGAAAGCGGCCGATATATTCCTACAAGGATTGCAAGCACGATTGACCAAAAGTTAAACGAATTAAATCAAACAAAAAATAGGCTAATCGGTATCGGAATCGGAGCGCCAGGTCCTGTTAATGTGGATGGTTCCATTGAGGTGGCTGTAAACTTGGGATGGAGGAAATTCCCTTTACAAGCTATTCTCGAGCGGGAAACTTCCTTGCCAGTTGCTGTAGAAAATGATGCTAATATTGCGGCAATCGGTGAAATGTGGAAGGGTGCTGGCAAAGGAGCTAAAAACTTAATCTGTGTAACATTAGGAACTGGTGTCGGAGGCGGGATTATCGTCAATGGTGAGATTGTGCATGGTGTAAATGGAGCCGGTGGTGAAATTGGTCATATTACATCTGTTCCTAGAAACGGCTCACCTTGTAATTGTGGGAAATCAGGATGTTTAGAAACTGTAGCATCCGCAACAGGAATTTCCCGATTAGCACTAGAGAAATTAGCTTCTACCAATGATATTAGTAAAATAAGAGACTATTACGAGAAACATCAAACTATATCGGCCAAGCTGGTTTTTGATGCTGCAAACGAAGGGGATGAACTCGCCAAGCGAGTCATTCAACAGGTTGTATACCATTTAGGATTGGCTCTGGCGAATTTAGCTAATGGATTAAATCCCGAAAAAATTGTTATTGGAGGCGGCGTTTCAAAAGCGGGCGACACTTTGTTAGGACCTTTGAAAGAGGAATTTGTTTTATATACTTTTCCAAGAGTGGCACAAGGTGCAGAGATTGTTATTGCTACATTAGGTAATAATGCAGGCGTAATTGGAGGAGCATGGCTGGCAAAAGAGAGACTAATAAATAAATCCGAAGTTAAATGATATGGTCACCTAAATTGTTTTTAATTTAACGTCAAAGGATTATTAGGTTCAATATTTTCCACCCTTTGTGTCAATGTAAGCCGTTTCATAAATTTTTTCTTTCTCTAAAATAATAGTTAAAGTGAACGATAAAGAAGGAGTAGGTAGATTATGGTAAAGGTAACTGTATGGAATGAGAATCGTCATGAACAAAAAAATCCAGTCGTACGAGATATTTATCCAACCGGGATCCATGGTGCGATTGCCCAATTCCTTCAGGCCGAAGGAATCGTAACAAGAACGGCTACTCTTGATGAGCCGGAACATGGCTTAACCGATGAAGTACTAGTTGCTACCGATGTATTAGTTTGGTGGGGACATCTAGCACATGGAGAAGTGAAAGATGAAGTCGTTCAAAAAGTTCAACAGCGTGTTCTCGATGGAATGGGACTGATTGTTCTCCACTCCGGCCATTTTTCAAAAATCTTTAAAACATTAATGGGAACCAGCTGTGATTTAAAATGGCGGGAAGCTGATGAAAAAGAACGACTTTGGGTTGTGAGTCCAAGCCATCCGATAACAGAAGGAATCACTGAATATATTGAATTAGAAAAAGAAGAAATGTATGGGGAGCATTTTGATATCCCACAGCCGGATGAGCTTATTTTTACGAGCTGGTTTGAAGGCGGCGAAGTATTCCGCAGCGGCTGTACATACAAACGTGGAAATGGGAAAGTATTTTATTTCAGACCGGGCCACGAAACCTATCCAACCTACCATAACGAGCAAATTCAACGCGTGATTATCAATGCAGTAAAATGGGCCGCGCCTGTTAAACGTGAACGGCCAATTTATGGAAATGCGAAACCACTAGAACAAATTAAAGGGGGACAAAAATAATGAAAAAGTTAAAAGTTGGAGTAATCGGATGCGGCAGTATTGCCCAGCATCGCCATTTACCTGAATATAAAGCGAACCAAAATGTAGAGCTAGTGGCAGTTTGTGATATCAATGAAAGCCGAGTTAAAGAAATAGCAGAGAAATATGAAGTCACTGCTTACACAAACTATGAAGAGTTATTAAGAAGCGGAACGGTTGATGCAGTCAGCGTTTGTACACCAAACTATCTTCATGCCCCAATTTCGATTGCTGCCTTAAATGCAGGTCTTCATGTTCTTTGTGAAAAACCAATGGCTACTTCTAAAAAAGAAGCCGAAGCAATGATCGCCGCGGCCAAAGAAAGTGGCAAAAAGTTAATGATTGGTCATAATCAGCGTTTTGTACCTTCCCATCAAAGAGCACGTCAGCTGATTGCAAGCGGGGAAATTGGCAAAATTTATAGTTTCCGCACAGCCTTCGGGCATGGCGGTCCAGAGAGATGGAGTGTAGATGGGAAAGAAAGCTGGTTTTTTGAAAAAGAAAAAGCATTCGTAGGTGCAATGGGCGATTTGGGTGTCCATAAGACCGATTTACTACGGTATGTACTAGGTGAAGAAATTACTGAGGTTGGTTCTTTTGTTGAAACAAGCGCCAAAGATTTTGCTGATGTCGATGACAATGCGGTTTGTGTATTAAAAACAGAAAGCGGGATTATCGGAACACTTGCAGCAAGCTGGGCTTATGTCAGTAAGGAAGATAATTCAACCATTATATATGGTGAAAAAGCCATTCTGCGGTTAGAGGATGATCCAACTAATTCACTTGTCGTTCAATATGCCAACGGTGAAGTCGTAAATTATCAGCTTGGAAAAATTCAGTCGAATGATTCGGGCGGCCAACGTACAACACATGTGATCAATCATTTTGTGGATGCTGTTATTCATAATCAAGATACACCTGTTCCTGGTGAGGAAGGAAAAAAATCTCTCGAAGTGATTTTAGCAGCACTTCAATCAAGTGAAACAAAACAAATTGTTAAAGTGAGCGAGCTATCATAATTTTCCGTTAGATATAAAGGGTGGTGGACCATATTGGGCCGCCATCTCTCTATTGATGTCTACAAGTTACCTATCACGGATCAATCGTATAAAGAGCGAGCAGTTATAGAGAGGGGAATTCATTATGAGACTTGGAGTTTTTACCGTATTATTCGCTGAAAAATCATTCGAGGAAATGCTTGATACAGTTAAAGAAGCCGGACTACATGCAGTTGAAATAGGAACGGGATGCTATCCTGGAAACAACCACTGTGATTTAGATGGGTTATTGGAAAGTGAAGAGGCTAGACGTGAGTATATCCAAAAGGTAGAGGAACGCGGACTGGTAATCAGTGCATTCAGCTGTCATGGAAACCCGATTTCTCCTGAAAAGGAATTTGCTAACAACTCGCATGAAACACTCTTAAAAACGATTAAACTTGCTTCGCTTCTCAATGTGCCGGTTGTTAACTGTTTTTCAGGAACAGCAGGAGATCATGAAGGGGCGAAATATCCAAATTGGCCTGTAACACCTTGGCCTAATGAATATGGAGACGTATTAAAGTGGCAATGGGAAGAAAAACTGATTCCTTATTGGAAGGAAGTTGGCCAATTTGCTAAGGAGCACAACGTGAAAATAGGACTTGAACTACACGGAGGTTTTTTAGTCCACACACCATATACACTCTTAAAGCTGCGTGAGGAAACCTGTGATGCCATTGGCGCTAACTTAGACCCAAGTCACCTATGGTGGCAGGGAATTGATCCAGTTGTAGCGATTAAAATTTTAGCAAAAGAAAATGCGATTCATCATTTTCATGCGAAAGACACATACATTGATCAGGAAAACGTGAATATGTATGGATTAACGGATATGCAGCCCTATGGAGAAGTGAAAACGAGGGCTTGGTCATTCCGTTCGGTTGGCTGTGGACATAGCCTCAAAGAATGGTCTGACATGATGAGTGCACTAAGAACCTATGGCTATGATTATGTGGTCAGCATTGAACATGAAGACCCAATTATGTCTATTAACGAAGGGTTCAATCGGGCAGTAACCAATTTAAAATCGATCTTAATTGAGGAGCCAGTTTCCCAAATGTGGTGGGTGTAATGATGAAGAATATACCAGTTGCCGTTAATCTTGAAGCAGTACTTAATACAGGAGAAGAAGCCGGTGTAGAGTGGTGGGTGGTCGTTGATCGAACTGAGGTGCACAAGTGAACAAAAAGTGGTGGAAAGAAAGTGTCGCCTATCAAGTCTATCCTAGAAGTTTCATGGACAGCAATGGGGACGGGATTGGTGATTTAAAAGGTGTAACCGCCAAATTAGATTACCTAAAAGAGCTAGGAATTGATGTAATTTGGCTGTCGCCGATGTATAAATCACCGAATGACGACAATGGTTATGATATTTCAGATTACCAGGATATTATGGATGAATTTGGAACGATGGCAGACTTTGATGAGTTGCTTGACGGAGTTCATCAGCGTGGAATGAAAATAATCCTGGATTTAGTCATCAATCATACGAGCGATGAACACCCTTGGTTTATTGAGTCACGATCCTCTAAGGACAACCCGAAGCGTGACTGGTACATTTGGAGAGATGGCCAAGATGGAAAAGCGCCGAACAATTGGGAGTCGATTTTCAGTGGGCCGGCTTGGAGATATGATAAAGAAACAGAACAGTATTTCATGCACATCTTCTCCGCACGTCAGCCTGATTTGAATTGGGAAAACCCTGAGGTAAGGGATGCATTATACGATATGGTCAACTGGTGGCTTGAAAAAGGAATCGACGGTTTCCGAGTAGATGCAATCTCTCATATAAAAAAAGAACCAGGATTCCCTGATATGCCTAACCCAGATCGTTTAGATTTCGTCCCTTGCTTTCCTAAAATGATGAATGTCGATGGAATTGATGAGTTTCTCACAGAATTCACTCAAAAAACCATTAAAAACTATGACATCATGACCGTTGGGGAGGCAAATGGCGTCGGGCTTAATGAAGCTGATCAATGGGTGGGTGAAGATAACGGCTATTTCAATATGATTTTCCAATTCGAGTTTTTAGACTTATGGGATAAGGATGCAGAAGGATCCATTGACGTTCGTAAATTAAAAAAGGTTTTAACCAAATGGCAGACAGGTTTGGAAGGCAGAGGATGGAATGCCTTATTTATTGAAAACCATGATCAACCGCGACGGGTTTCTAGCTGGGGAAATGACCGGGAGTTTTGGAAAGAGAGTGCTAAAATGCTAGGGGCGCTATATTTCCTAATGAAAGGGACTCCATTTATTTACCAGGGTCAGGAAATTGGGATGACGAACGTCCAATTCCCGTCTATTCATGATTACAACGATGTTGGCATGATTAACTATTATCATGTTGAAACTGCAAAAGGGCGTTCCCATGATGAAATTATGAAGGTCATTTGGGAAAAGGGGCGAGACAATGCTCGGACGCCGATGCAATGGGACTCATCTAACATGGGAGGATTCACTACCAGCGATCAAACATGGCTCGGTGTGAATCCAAACTTCATAGAAATAAATGTAGAATCACAATTAAACGATCCTGACTCGATTTTATCTTTTTATAAAAAATTGATTCGCTTAAGAAAAGAGAATCCCGTGTTTGTTTATGGTACTTACAACTTAATAGCTGCGAATCATCCGAAACTGTTTGTGTATATTCGCAGCTTAGGTAAGCAAAAGGTACTTGTTATTAACAATTTTAGTGAAAAAACAACCAGGTTTCGTGTCCCAGGTAGTTTATCTTATTCCACTTCTGACCTTATCCTTAACAATTATGAAGTTGTGGGTAAGAAATTACGGAGAAATTTCACATTAAAACCTTATGAAACAAGGGTATATATACTGAAGTAAAACTTGGGGGCATTTGCCCCTTTTTTCATTTTTGAGAGACCTATAAATATTGGGATTTAATGAATGATGAATAAATAATTAAACAAAGAACAAATTAATATTATGTATTTTTTAAAGGTAAAATGAACTAGTCATTTTACCTTTTTTTATTTTAGTAAACATGAGGCTATTATTAAGTTACGTTAACTTAAGAAAAAATGATTATTTTTAGAAAAAATTGATTTTTTTAAAATTTAAATTGATTGAAAGCGCATAACATGGTATATTATTAATATAAATTTAGTTAACTTAACTAAACAAAATAAAGTTGTAGGTGAGTATATGGCAACGATTAGAGATATAGCCGAGCATGCCAGTGTTTCAACGGCAACCGTATCTAGAATACTAAACAATGACCCTACTCTTTCTGTATCCGAGGATACGAGGAAAAGGGTCATCGAAATCGTCAATGAGCTAAATTATAAACCATTGAGAAAAAAAAGTGGAAAAGCGGATAAACCAATAGAAACATTTAATATTGGCCTGATCATGTTGAACGATGAAACTATTGACCCGTACTTTCAGTCAATACGGCTGGGAGTGGAAAACACCTGTAATCAATATTCCTTTAATATCGCCTCGACATTTATGGTTGGTAAAAGCAACATAACAGCAGAGAGCTTAAGTGGTTTGGATGGTCTTATTGTTATGGGGGACGTTGATATTAAAGATTTAAAAGAAATTTACTATGAAAATAATAATATCGTTGCAGTAGACTATCTTCCGCAAGATTTGAATGTGGATGTTGTAATTTCAGATTTTGAAGGCGCTACCCATCAAGTTTTGGAGCATTTAATTGGTCTTGGTCATATTGATATTGCCTATTTAGGCGGAAGAGGAATGGTCTATGGTGTGAATAGTAATATAACACTTGAAAAAGAGGATACAAGGAAAAGTGCATTCGAAAAAATAATGAAAGAGAAGGGCTACTATAACCCGGCTAAAGTATTTGAAGCAGATTGGGGCCCATCCAGTGGTCACTTATTAACGAAGCAATTAGTAGAAAGTGGGCAGATGCCAAGTGCAATTGTTGTTGGAAGTGATCCAATGGCATTGGGTGTCCTTCGTGCTTTGCATGAAGCAGGGATCAAAGTTCCCGAAGAAGTTTCGGTTTTTAGCTTTGATGATATCGAAGCTGCTGCCTATATGAATCCGCGCCTTTCTACTGTGAAAGTACATGGCAATGAAATGGGGAAAACCGCTGTGAAGCTTCTATATGATCGTTTAAAAGGGAGAACCCTACCACTGAAGGTTACTCTACCAACAGAATTAGTTTTACGTGATAGTGTCAGCGCAAAAAAACAATAAAACGGGTTCAAGGAGGGAGATGGGAGTGATTATCAGCAAATTCTGTAATCGCTGCCAATCCTTTCATTAAATAAAGTTTTCATAAAATGAAAATCTATCAAAATATGGGGGATTCTCGATGAAAAAATCAATCTCGTTAGTTGCAACTGGTATGATCGCGCTTTCTGTTCTTGCAGGGTGTGGCAGTAAGGAAGCTACAGGTGGTTCAAATGGAAAGGTGAAAATTGAATTTTTAGAGTACAAATCTGAAGCAAAAGGTACATTTAGTGAATTAGCCAAAAAATTTGAAAAAGAAAACCCCAATATTGATATTGTTGTTACTAATCCACCGGATTCTGTAACCGTGTTAAAAACGCGGGTAGCCAAACGTGATCTTCCTGATGTTATTGGGATGGGCGGGGATGTATCCTATGCAGAGATTTCAAAGGCAGGAGCTTTGAAAGATGTTTCGAAAGACAGCGCATTAAATGACATTCAGCCAGCGTATATTGACATGTTAAAGGATATTTCAAAACAGGACAAAGTATATGGAATTCCCTATGCAGCAAATGCCAATGCAGTAATATATAACAAAACTATTTTCAAAGAATTAGGCATTGAAGTACCAACAACATGGGAAGAATTTATCGCGGCAGCGGAAAAAGTTAAAGCTGCAGGAAAAATTCCATTTTACTTTACCTTTAAAGATGCTTGGACAGCCTTACCTGCTTACAATGTTCTCGCAGCAAACACACAGGGAGATGACTTCTTTAAAAAGTTAGATAAGGGAGATACGAAATTTGCAGAAGGGCACAAGGAAGCAGCTGAAAAGCTATTAACCCTGCTCGAATTTGGCCATAAAGATCAGAATGGTAAAGCGTATAATGATGGAAACGTAGCCTTTGCAAAAGGTGAGTCTGCTATGTATCTTCAAGGTATTTGGGCGATTCCAGAAATTAAAAAAGCAAATCCAAACATTGAGGTAGGCGTATTCCCTTACCCAATTGGTGACTCAAAAGTTGTATCAGGTGTAGATTTATTACTTGCTCAATCTGCGACTACTGAGCATCCGAAAGAAGCTAAAAAGTTTATTGAATTTCTTTTGAGTGATGAAAATATGAAAGAATATCTTACACAGCAAAACGCCTTTTCAGCTAAAACAGGTATCGTACAGGAAGCACCTGAGTTAGAAGGACTAAAAGCAAGCTTTGAAAAAGGTGCTGTTGTTGACTTCCCTGACCACTATGTACCTACTGCTGTAGCCCTTGAAAAACAATTGCAAGTACTAACACAGAAAAAAGATGTTAATCAATACTTGAAAACTCTAGATACTGAATGGGAAAAGGTAGCTAACCGTAAATAATAATTTAATCATGGAGAAATTGGGGGAATCCTAATTTCTCCATCTTTATAAAGGAGTGAAAGAAGTGAGTAAGGAAGATTTGGCGTTAAAAAATGGGAGTATTCCTTCTGCTAGGATAAAAGAAAAGAAGAAAACTATGAAACTCAAAAACGTACCGTTTTATTTAATGACAGTGCCTGCGCTTCTTCTTTTCGCTATTTTTCATACATATCCAGCTCTTCAAGGTATTTATTATTCATTTACAAACTGGGACGGCTTAGGTTTCACTTACGACTTTGTCGGAATAAAAAATTACGTAAACTTATTTAAAGACCTAAATATTCTAAACTCTTACTTATTTACCTTTAAATTTGCAATTATTTCAACGATTCTCGTAAATATTTTAAGTCTATTAATCGCGATAGGGTTAAACGCAAAAATTAAAGGAAAGAACTTTTTTCGAGCAACATACTTCTTACCAAATGTACTCGGAGTACTAATTGTAGGATTTATTTTCAATTTTATTTTTTCAAATGTTATCCCAAATTTAGGCGATAAGCTAGATATTGGGTTCCTTTCTATCAATATATTAGGCAGTGACAAGTTTGCCTGGTTAGGAATCGTCATTGTAGCTGTATGGCAGGCATGTGCGTTCAATGTGATTTTATATTTATCAGGTTTACAAACCGTTCCATCTGAACTATATGAAGCATCGAGCCTTGATGGGGCCAATAAATGGCAGGAATTCTGGAAGATTACCTTCCCGATGATCGCGCCATTCTTTACTATCAATATGGTACTTTCAATGAAAAACTTCCTTATGGTCTTTGACCAGATTGTAGCTTTAACAGGCGGCGGACCAGGACGAGCGACGGAATCGATTTCGCTATTAATTTATAAAGGCGGATTTCAGGGGGGAGAGTTCGCCTACCAATCAGCCAACTCCGTTATCTACTTTATTGTGATTGTTGTCATCTCTGTAATTCAAATTAAGGTACTCCAAAAAAGGGAGATGGATATGTAATGTTGAAACAAAAAACGAACTGGCCCGTTACCATTTTAATTGCATTAGGGTCCTTATTCATACTTTTCCCGTTGTATATTGCCGTTTCTATTGCTTTAAAAACACCGGACGAGATGGCGCAATCGGTACTTACTCTTCCAACAGGGCTTCATTTTGAGAATTTTGCCAAGGCTATCGAAGCGACAAACTTTTTTGCCGCTTTCAAAAATAGTGCCTTGATTACGGTAGTTACGGTGGTTTTTACAATCTTAACAAATTCAATGGTCGCTTTTGCGATCGCGAGAAATATGGATAAGAAATTTTTTAAAGGACTGTACTACTATTTTGTCAGCGCCATGTTTATCCCATTTCCGATTATTATGCTTCCGCTGGTAAAACAGACGGCCGCCTTTGGCATGGATAACCAAGGCGGACTAATCTTTTTATATATAGTTTAGGGAGCCGCATTAAATATCTTTATTTACGCTGGTTACATCCGCTCAATACCAAAGGAACTAGAGGAAGTGGCTATCGTAGACGGATGCGGTACATGGGGAGTATTTTGGAAAGTGATTTTCCCGCTGTTAACTCCGATTAATGCAACAGTTGGAATTCTGACATGCTTATGGGCTTGGAACGACTTTATGCTGCCATTGATCATCTTAAATGATCCAGCAGATGCGACTCTTCCTTTGGTTCAATATATTTTCCAGTCTGAGTTTGGTACGGACTTTAATTTAGCATTTGCATCATACCTATTAGCTTTATCACCAATGGTCATTGTCTACATCTTAGCACAGAAATGGATTATCGGCGGTGTGGTAAAGGGAGCTATTAAATAGCAGTTAAGGAGTTGAAGTTTTTCATGGGAATCCAATTTGATTCAAAAAATAAAACGTTTCATTTGCAGGCCAAGGATACAAGTTATGTCATGGAAATTCTCCATGAAGGATATTTGGTGCACCTTTATTGGGGCCGAAAAATCAACACCTATCGTCATTCTAATTTTCTGCAGTTTTTAGATCGCGGTTTCTCAGGAAACCCTTATCAGCATAAAGATGACAGGACTTTCTCCTTGGATACACTTCCGCAAGAGTATCCACAGTATGGGAATACAGATTTTAGGAAGCCTGCTTATCAAATCCAGCTCGAAAACGGTTCAACCATTACTGATCTAAGATACCAAACCCATTCGATTTTTAAGGGGAAAGCTCCTTTGGAGGGGCTGCCTGCAACGTATACAGAGTGTGACAACGAGGCGGAAACGCTCGAAATTACAATGGAAGATTCCTTAATCGGCCTGAAAGTGATCCTAAGTTATACCGTCTTCGAGCAGTTTAATGTCATTACACGTTCCGTACGATTTATAAATGAGGGGAGTCAGTCACTAAAGTTGGTAAGTGCGCACAGTCTCTGTGTTGATTTCAGGGATGCAGATTTTGAGTTTTTACATCTTCATGGTGCCCATGTAAAGGAACGACATATTGAACGATTGCCGCTCATGAATGGAATTCAGTCAGTTGAAAGCACAAGAGGTGCCAGCAGTCATCAGCATAATCCTTTTATTGCATTGTTAAGGAAAGGCACAACAGAAGATTCAGGAGAAGTATATGCCTTTAACTTTGTATACAGTGGTAATTTCCTGGCGCAGGCGGAAGTGGACCAATTTAGGAACACGAGAGTCACTATGGGAATCAATCCCTTTGATTTTAACTGGAAGCTTGAACCTAATGAAGCCTTCCAAACACCAGAAGTTGTTATGGTATACTCATCAGAAGGTGTAGGCAGTATGTCAAGGACGTTTCATGAGTTGTATCGTACGCGCTTAGTGAGAGGCAATTACCGGGATAGAGAACGCCCAATTTTAGTGAACAACTGGGAAGCAACTTATTTTGATTTTAATGCGGACAAGATTTTGGATATTGCCGAAACAGGACGTGAGTTAGGAATCGAATTGTTTGTCTTAGATGATGGGTGGTTTGGTAAGAGAAATGATGATAAATCTTCATTGGGAGATTGGTTTGTTGATCGCCAGAAACTTCCCGAAGGTTTGAATCATCTCGCTCTTCGTGTTAAGGAGTTGGGATTGGATTTTGGACTATGGTTTGAACCGGAAATGGTTTCTGTTGACAGTGATCTATACCGTGAACATCCAGATTGGTGCCTACATGTTCCAGGGCGCAATCGTTCGGAGAGTCGTAATCAATTAATACTCGATTTCTCAAGGGAGGATGTCTGCTATGAAATTACAAAGAGAGTTTGTAATATTTTAGCAAGTGTCCCAATCTCATATGTGAAATGGGATATGAACCGCCATATGACCGAAATAGGTTCGGCTGCTCTTCCTCCTGAAAGACAAAGAGAGACAGCGCACCGTTATATGCTTGGATTATATAAGGTGATGGAATCTATCACATCTTCCTTCCCACATGTTCTATTTGAAAGCTGCTCGGGAGGAGGAGGAAGATTTGATCCGGGAATGCTCTATTACATGCCTCAGACATGGACAAGTGACAATACAGATGCTGTCTCAAGGTTAAAAATTCAATATGGCACAAGTCTTGTTTACCCGATTGTTACCATGGGTTCACACGTATCTGCTGTTCCGAATCATCAGGTTCATCGCAGTCCTTCTATACAGATGCGTGGCGATGTAGCGATGTCTGGGAATTTAGGCTATGAGCTTGATTTATCGAATCTATCAGTGGATGAAAAGGAAATTGTCAAAGAGCAAGTTTCTCACTATAAGGAAATTCGTCAATTAATCCAGTTTGGTGATTTTTATCGATTGCAAAGTCCATTTGAAGGAAATGAGACATCTTGGCTTTTCACTACTAAGGACAAGACAGAAGCAATCGTCTATTATTTCCGGGTTTTGGCAGAACCAGCTGCACCAACTGCAGTTTTAAGGCTAAAGGGAATTGATCATTCAAAACAATATCGAGTTGACGGTACTGATCAAGTATTTGGCGGGGATGAACTCTCTTATGTTGGACTAGCTATTCCGGTGGAAATAAAGGGAGACTTTCAAAGTTTTGTTTGGCATTTGAAAGAACTATAGTTTTTGATAGTTAAAGTCCATAAATAGGTATAAGGGAACGATGAAAACCAATGTGTTAAATGGCTTCATCGTTTTTCTTTTTGGTAGTAAAAAAAGTGAGGGAGGAGTAGCCAATTTAATAAAATTAGATTCAAGGACTTTAAACGATATATGGAGATAAGGAGACAAAAGAATGCAGGAGCTCGTTCCACTTTTTGGCTATGTTGCAGCTATTTTAACCACCCTTTCATTCCTGCCACAGGCAATTAAAACCATCAAAGAGAAAAATACAGAAGGAATATCATTAGTCATGTACAGCTTGTTCACTAGCGGAGTTTTAATGTGGCTGTTGTATGGACTATTTGTAAACGATATTCCAATAATTGTTGCAAACGCTGTAACGTTAATTTTAGCTGTAACAATATTAACTTTAAAAATTAAATATAGTGCAAATGCTAATTAATACAAAAAAGACGATTCGGAGCCGAAGCGTCTTTATTCATGTTTGTTACTCTAAATATAAATCCGTTTAGTCGTTTTCAACTATTAAATTCCCCATTTCATGGACACCTTTAAAGTGCAGCAGCTGGCAGGATTATTTTGGTTTGGTTGTGTGGTAAGTTCGAAGATGACGCCACTTGGCGTAAATGTAGTTATCACAGGGACTTTTAATCCGACGGTACTGATTAAATGATCAACATCCGCTTTTTTTCCTTGCTGGGCAGCACTCATCATTTTTCGAGCGAAACCTAAATCCCCTAAGCGATCTAGCAAAATACTTCCTTGAGCCATTAATAGTCGAAATGACTTGACTGAGTTTTCAAATATTTTAACATCTACTGGCGGATAACTCCTTGGAATTGGTTGGAATTGATACCCCATTTGAGGTGGGTAAACGGGCAATGGAGGATAGATTTGATATTGATATGGGTAATAATACATTGTTACTCTCCTTCCATAGTTAAAACACAAGCCAGAATAGGATATGATATTTTCACGGTTTTTGTTACCTAGAAATGAAAACGCGTTTGAATTAGAAATCCTTGCGCTTTTCGGTATTAATGGATATAAAAACAAAAAAATGTGACCCAGATTTGAGTCACATTAATTGAAGTCTTTTGTCTTATTTAAAAAAATTAATTTCTTTTTAAGTTTTGATTGATAAAGGAATTCCTCTAGAGCACCTGAGCCAAATAAAACACCAAAGAGTATGAAGATAAAACCAAAGATTTGTAATGAAGTAATTTGTTCGTCGAGAAAAATAACGGCACCGATTAGCGAGAAGAAGGGATTTAGGTTGATGAAAATGGCTGATTCTGCTACGCCAACTTTACCTAGTGCAGGGTTATAAATCATATGTCCAAGTGCCGTAGCGATAACTGCTGAGGCAAGGAAAATCATCCAAACTTCAAAAGTCCCGTGAACAAGTCCTTTTAATCCGTTAGGTTCTTTAAATAGACTAATGATAAATAAAATGACGGAACCGATTACTAGCATATAGCCAGTCATCAAGCGTGGGTCCAGCGTCTTGGAAACTTTTTTTATTATTATAAAACGGAATGCTTGCGTGAAAATTGCGAGGAAAACATAAAAATCCCCTATGGAGACGCCACTTACCCCGCCACTTCCTAAAACAACAATTAAGGTAACACCTGTAAAACCCATAATAATTCCTAACAAACGTATGAAAGTAATCTTAATTCCTAATAAGATAAAGGCGACAATAGTTGTTAGTAATGGACCAAGGCCTAAAATAAGACCCCCGTTAGATGCAGATGTTTTTGACAATCCTAGCGATAGAAAGAAATGGTGACAAACCACGTTAAAAAAGCCTGCCAAAAAAATATAACGAATCTCTTTTCTGGTTGGAAGCCTGACTTTCTTTAAAAAACCAAGGATGATAAATACGCTTATACCCGCTGTGAAAACTCTTAGTGCTGTAATCGTCACAGGCAGGAAGGTCGTAACGATAATTTTAGTCGCAATGACATTAAGTCCCCATGCTGCCATTACAAACACTAATAGCATGTATATCTGATATTTTTGAGCTTTAGCCAACAGCTTCACTTCTTTCTGTTTCATATACAAAGTAAATAGATTGCAATTATTATACAACTTCATTGATCTTTTGACATGTATATTTTTCGGTTTTCGAAGGGATTTTTGGGAACATGGATTAAAATGAAAAGAAAGTGTGGTATTCTTTGTAATGGGGGTGCATTCAATGACAATTAATAAAATAACGCCAAAAGAGCTCCATGAAAGGCTTCAAGGTGAAGAAAAATTAGTTCTTCTTGATGTTCGGGATAAAGAAAAATACAATCAATTTCATATAGAAGAAAGTTGTAACGTACCGAAATCAGTAATTTTTGGCCTTGAAGAGTCTGGTGAAATCACACTGCAGTCCTTACCCAAGGGCCAAGAAATGATCGTGACTTGCACTACGGGGAATTCGGCAACGAAATGTGCACAGATTCTGGACGCTCATAATTATCAAGTGACGATTCTAGACGGAGGAATTACTGCTTGGAAGGCATATTTAAGTTCGCTTAGAAACGAATAGGGAGAGACTATATGCTGCAAAAGTTGAATAAACAACTAGAAAGAATCATGCCATTAATTACCCCGGTGGGTGTATTGACTGGAGTATTGTTCAGTGGCCATCTTAAGGACTTTTCATATTTAATTCCTTGGATTTTTGCTTTTATGACCTTCGCTGGGAGTTTAAGTTCCAATTTCCATTCATTAAAAGAGGTAATCGTTCATCCGTTTCCAATTTTTATTGCAATGGCAATCCTTCATGTCCTCATGCCAATTTGGGCCTGGGGTGTAGGTCATGTCGCCTTTTCTGGTGATGTTTACACGATTACCGGACTTGTCTTGGGAATGGTCATTCCAACAGGAGTGACAAGCTTTATGTGGGTAGCCATTTACAAAGGAAACATTCCATTAGTCTTATCGATCATTTTAATTGATACCTTGCTTTCACCAATCATTGTTCCATATTCGCTATCGTTATTTATAGGTGAAAAAATTGAAATGGACTTTATCAGTATAGTGAAAGGTCTATTGGGAATGGTGGTCATTCCTTCCTTGATTGGGATGTACTTAAACCAAGTTACAAAGGGGAAAATTAAAGACCAATTAGGGACACGGCTTGCTCCTTTTTCAAAAATTAGCCTTGGATTTGTGGTCATGCTTAATGGGGCAGTAGTCGCACCCTATTTAAGAGAGCTTAACCTTAAACTAGTGAGTATAACCTTAACGGTCTTCTTGATTGCGCTGACTGGTTACTTGTTTTCATTTTTAATTGGTCGATTTTTTAATGGTGGACGAGACAACGTCATTTCGCTGACATTCACTGGCGGGATGAGAAATATCAGTGCTGGGGCAGTTATAGCTATTACTTACTTCCCAGCTGCAGTTGCGGTACCAGTAGTGGTTGGGATGTTATTTCAGCAAATACTTGCCTCGTTAAATGGGCATTTTCTCAATCGTTACTATAATAAAAATGTGGAAAAGCAAGAATCGGTTGCAATGTAAAACGATGTTTAAAAAAGAAATCCCCTCGGAATTATTTGCGAGGGGATGTTTTTATGAGGGAATTCCCTCAAAAGAGCCGATTACTTTGTTGCATACTTGATAATTCCGGATAAATAAACGGAGCAGTCTCGTTGGACAACTTCTCTCATTTTTATTTTTCCGTCATGTACTAATTCTCTAACCAAGCCTTCAATAAGTTTTTCATCTTCTTTAACAGCCTTTGGAATCTCAATTGAAAATAAATTACTCCGACTGGCGTAGTGTAGATTTTTTAATAATTCAGCTTTATTCATTGGACAACCCCTTTACCTTATCTTCGACATGAAGGGGGCGTTCTCCTTTGAATTAATACAATTATCTCCATTCACAAGGATTTCAGCAGTAAAAATCTTCTTTTTCAATGGAATGGAAATTATTCTTTCGTTAGTTCTTCTTCAAAGAAAAAGGTATTCGGATGTTCATTGACAATATAAGAGTACCTTTTCATGTTTTTCACATATTGAGATTTATTGATTGTTACTGATTCACCCGAAGAACGAATATTTACTTCATCACCCTCATTAAATATACTTTTCTTCATTTTCCCATCCTTTCAAACCAGGGTGTTTTCTTCTTTCCAGCACCTTTGCTGGATATTTTATTATTTCCTAAGCATCGAGATCTATATGCTCAAACTTACTAATCTGGAACAAACCCTTATCAGTTAACTTAAGTTCCGGTATGACAGGAAGTGTTAAAAACGAAATCGTTAAAAATGGGTTGAAGTGGTCGTGTGCACCTAGTTTTTTGAGGGCAAGATTTATCTCATTTAAACTGGAATAAACCTCTTGATACGGGCGATCTGACATTAACCCTGCGATGGAAAGTCTTAATGAGGCAATCACTTCGCCTTGATTGACAACAACTAGACCCCCTTGGATATCTTTGATCGCTTTGGAAGCAACTACCATATCCAAATCGGTTGTTCCGGCAATAATAAGATTATGGGAATCGTGAGCAATGGTGGTTGCAATCGCACCGGATTTTAAACCTAAACCTTTGACAATACCTAATCCAATTTCATTTTTCATATGATGGCGCTCAATCACGGCCAGCTTTAATTGGTCTTTTATGATAGAGGGTTGAAATATCCCTGAATCACTAGCATTAACTTTTTCAATAATATGACGCGTTACAAGACTATTGGGGATAATTTCAATAATATTTGCTTTGTTCGTTTTTAATGGAATTTGGAAATGATTTTCCGTTAATTCATGAAAACGAACTGAATTTTTTAACCGGTCTGTTTCAACCAAGGAATGGTCCTGTGATTCAATAATAAGCCGTCCATTCTCAACAACGGCAATCCCATCTTTATAAACGGTTGTAATAGTAATGTTCTCAAGGTCATCAAACAGGAAGAAATCCGCTTTGTATCCAGGTGCAATCGCACCCTTAGCCTCCAGCCCAAAGCATTCTGCTGCATTAATGGTTGCCATTTGTATCGCTGTTATGGAAGATATACCTGAGGCGATAGCCAGCCTTACGTTGTGATCGATGCTGCCATCGTGGATAAGGTCGTCTAAATGCTTATCATCCGTTACAAATAAACATCTTCTTGCATTTCGCTCATTGACGATGGGAATTAATTGTTGTAAGTCTTTTGCCACCGTACCTTCGCGAATCATTAGGTACATTCCTCTTCTGAGACGTTCTTTTGCTTCTATTGCTGTTGTACTTTCATGATCTGTTCGAATGCCTGCTGCCAGATACACATTCAAATCATTGGCCGATAACCCCGCCGCATGGCCGTCAATTTTTTTGCAAGATTGTTTTGCTGTTAGGATTTTTTCAAGCATGTCGTCCTCAGCCTTTAGAACTGCTGGGAAATTCATGACTTCAGCTAATCCTAAGACTCGTGGCTGCTGATAAAAGGGTTTTAGATCTTTTGCATTAAGAGTAGCGCCGGAATTTTCAAATTCGGTCGCAGGAACACATGAAGGAAGCATGAAGAAAAAGTCAAACGGTAAGTTTTCAGAGGAATCAAGCATGTATTGTATCCCCTCAGCGCCTAATACGTTGGCAATTTCATGTGGGTCTGCAATGATGGTAGTTACCCCGTGCGGAAGAAGAACCTTTGCAAATTCATTTGGAGTGACCATTGAGGACTCAATATGAACATGACCATCGATAAAAGCAGGGGATATATAGCGGCCATTTGCATCAATCACCCTATTCCCCTCATAATCACCTATACCGGCAAAGTATCCATCAACAATCGCAATGTCTCCATCAATAATTTCTCCATTAAAGACATCGATAATTTTTCCATTTTTAATGACCGTATCCGCTGGCTCTCTTTTAGATGCTACAGAGATTCGTCTCTTTAACTGATTTGCCTCCATAGGACAACATCCTTTTCTGTCATATTAATACTCTACTTTATCTTGTGAATTCTCCCATGTTCTAAACGGAATATCTCCATCTGGTGGAAAAATCTTTTTCATAGGTATTTTTCGATATTCGATGGGGAGGGAGAGTTGATCATAAATAAATTGATCATCAAACCCTATTTTCGCTGCATCTTGTTTGGTGCAAGCATAATAAACAGCCTTGGGGCGTGCCCAATAAATGGCGCCGATGCACATTGGACAAGGTTCACAGCTGGTATAGATTTCACAATCGTTAAGCTGAAAGTCGTTTAAATTCCGGCAGGCATCGCGAATGGCTTGGACTTCGGCATGTGCAGTGGGATCGTTTGTCCCGGTTACTTCATTTCGGCCGATTCCAATGACCTTTCCGTCCTTGACGACGACCGCTCCAAATGGTCCCCCTTGCTTCGTCAAAACATTATTTAGCGCTAGTTCAATTGCCTTTTCCATAAAGTGAGAATCTGTCATACAACCTCTCCATTCCAGTTAATTAATTTAAAATACATTATTCTACATGATGATTACAATTGCTCAATTGTTGTAGGTATATCTAACATATTTTTTTATAAAATAGCTCTGGTTACTTTCCTGTTGATTTCGGTTCCAAGCAACAATTTTTCCATGTTAGATAATATGACATTAGTGTAGATACTATTTCCTCTTTTGGATATTATGGTGAAAAAAGATAACATATGCTTTGTTAGTAATGTTCGTCTATCTACTGTAAATCTACCCAGTATCAGAAAATTGAAAAAGAACCTGGGTGTATTTTGGGAGGTCTATCAATATATATAGTGTTAGGTAACTCGGAATGAATAGGGGGTCAAGATGGAAGGGATTCAAAAAAGGCATCAAAAGGTGGTTTCTCTTGAAGGATAACGACGGAGTCATCGCAGTCTATCTTGCGGCGGGTAAGAGCCGCCGGATGGGAGTTAATAAGCTGGTACTCCCTTGGGGGCAGAAAACTGTTGGTAATTCAGCCTTAGAAAAGGCAGTGAATTCCAAACTGGACTATACGATTGTGGTGACAAGGGAAGAGGATACGCTCAACTGGATAGATGGAACCCTTTTCAGAACCCCCCTCCGAGAACGCTGGAAAGCTTTGAGATGCCGTGATGCTGATAAAGGGCAGGCACATTCCTTGCAATGTGGATTGTTTGCAGCCATGGAAATGGAACCGAAAGGAATCATGATCCTTCTCGCTGATCAACCTCTCTTACCCGTAGGAATTATCAATGATTTGGTTATACGATACCTGAAGGTACATCAGGAAAATAAAAATGTTCCGTTTATAGCGGCTAGCTTTCAGGGGATTCCGAGACCGCCCATTATTTTTTCGCCAAAGGTGGTTCCTGATTTACTGAAACTAGAGGGGGATGAAGGGGCACGACAGCTTTTTAAAAAGGAAAAATTAACTGGCATACTAGTTAACTATGAGAACGGTTGGGACTTTTTTGACGTCGATACCAAAGATGAATATGAATGGCTGAAAGGGTGTGGGCGCGAGTGATGGAAGTGAATCAAATGAACAGAGAGGAGTTTGTGAGTAAAGTAGGCTGGGTGTTTGAGCACTCCCCGTGGGTGGCTGAGAAGGCATGGGAGAGTATGCCCTTTCAATCTCGTGAGGAACTCTTACAAACAATGGTGAAGGTTGTGAAAAATGCAGAAGCAGCCTTGCAATTGGCTCTGCTTCGTGCCCATCCGGATCTGGGTACTAGATTAAAAATATCAGAGGTTTCGCAAAAGGAGCAAGCTGGAGTAGGTCTTGATCGGCTCTCGAAGAATGAACATAGTGAGTTTGTTTCACTCAATCAGAGGTATGTCGAGCAATTTGATTTTCCTTTTATTATGGCAGTGAAGGGCCAAAGCAAGGAAACAATTCTTACAGCGATGAAAGAACGTGTAGGCAATACCTATGATCAAGAATTCCTGACAGCTTTGGATGAGGTCTATAAAATTGCAGGGTTCCGCTTAAATGATGTTATTCAATAAAGGGGGATGATGATATGCAAAGAACGATGCGCTACGGAAAAGCAGATGTTTGGGTTTATCGTACCTACGCAGCCCCATTAACAGGAGTCCGTCCGATTCCTGAATCAGCCTTTACGGGCCGAAGCAATATACTGTTTGGAATGAATGTTAAGGTGGCAGGAGAAGGCGAAGCCTTCTTATCGTCGTTTAAAGAGGGGGATAATACATTAGTTGTGGCAACCGATTCGATGAAAAATTTCATTCTAAAACATGCTGGCGATTATGAAGGTTCAACACAAGAAGGATTCCTAGAATTTGTCGCCCGCCGTTTCCTTGAAACGTATCCTCAAATGAGTGCTGTCGATATCTCTAGCGAACAAATCCCATTTGACGAGCTCCCAGTGCCAACGAAAGATAGTTTTGAACCGAGTCCATTCGTATTCCGCTATTCATTAAATGAACAATCGGTGGCTCAAGTTGAAGTGAAACGCTCTGGAGAAAAGATCATCACAGCCGATCATCTCAGCAGTTTGAAGGGACTAAAGCTTTTAAAGGTACGTGGCAGCTCCTTTTATGGATTTGTGAAGGATGAATATACGACACTGCCAGAATCCTATGACCGGCCACTATTTATCTTTTTGAATATTGGGTGGCGCTATAACGATTTCGATGCTGCAAAGGGCAGTACCACAGATGGGTATGTCGCAGCAGAGCAAGTTAGAGATATTGCTTATACGGTTTTTCATGAAGAGAATTCTCCCTCCATTCAAAATCTTATCTACCGCATTGGTCTTCGTATATTAGAGCGTTTTCCACAGTTAGTGGAGGTTCACTTTGAATCCAATAACCGGACCTGGGAAACCGTTTTAGACGAAATTCCTGCCTCACAAGAAGGGAAAGTTTTTACCGAACCGCGTCCTCCGTATGGGTTTCAATGTTTTTCCATGACACGTAAAGATTTAGAAAATCCAGGGGAATCACCGAAATGACTGGAAAGGTAACTACCCATGTCCTTGATTTAAGTTTGGGAAAGCCGGCAAGTGGCGTCCTGGTGGAATTATGGCAAGTTATTCCAGACAACAAATTCGAATTCATTCAAATCAGCTATACGAATGAAGATGGCCGGGTCAATCAACCTCTCCTCGAAGGGGCATCCATGAAAAAGGGAGTTTATGAAATTCGTTTTCATGTTGGAGATTATTTCAGCAATCGCAGCATATTACTCGGAGATCCTTCGTTCCTAGATTGTGTCCCCATTCGCTTTGGCATTTCTGAACCCGCCTCCCATTATCATGTACCATTGTTGATTTCACCGGGTGGGTACAGTACGTATCGCGGGAGTTAAGGAGGGTCATAAGATGAAAGAACTTTGGGTGAAGAATGGGCTTGTTTTTACTGAGGAAGGCTTTCGAGAGGTAAATATTCGAGTCCTTGATGAGAGGATTGACTCCCTTGTAAAAAGTGAAGGAGAACCATTGAAAGAGGAAACGGATACGATTATTGATGCAAGCGGCTGTCTAGTGGTTCCAGGCTTTATTGATGCCCATGTCCATTTCAATGATCCAGGAAGAACGGATTGGGAAGGAATTGAGACAGGCAGCCGAGCTGCAGCTATCGGTGGAACGACTACCATTTTTGATATGCCACTGAATTGTGCACCTTCTGTTACTAATTTTAAGAATTTACTTGATAAAAAAGATTATTTAACCTCTATGTCACATGTTGATTATGCTCTTTGGGGCGGAATGACAGACACGAACCTCGCTAACCGGGAAGAACTCACTCAAATGAGTAAGGGGATTATTGCCTGGAAAGCATTTATGAGTGAGAGCGGGATTGAAGATTTCCGCTTTGTCTCACCTGATGGATTGAAACAAGCCATGCAGGCTGCAAAGGAGCATAAGAAGATTCTCGCTCTCCATGCGGAATGGGAAGAGGAGATTAATAAATTTACAGCTTTCTATAAGCATAGGGCCGGGATCAATGAACGAAAAGCCTTTCTCGCGAGCAGGCCCGTATCAGCGGAAGAGAGAGCGGTTAGTTATGCCTTAGAGCTTGCTTCCAAATACGGAACGGCCCTTCATTTTGTTCATATTAGTTCGGCGAAGGTAATCGGGCTCATAGAGCAAGCCAAAAAAAGCGGTGTAGATGTCACGGTGGAAACCTGTCCACATTATTTAATTTTTGATGAAGAGGATTTTATTAAAAGTGGTGCCATCCTCAAATGTGCACCGCCGCTAAGACCGCGCGAAGAGGTAGAGGGACTGTGGGACTGCATTCAGAGAGGCTGGATTGACACAATTGGCTCCGATCATTCCCCGTGTCTTTATTCGATGAAAGCAACGGATTCCATCTGGGATGCATGGGGAGGGATTCAAGGGGTTCAATTTACCTGGCTGGCCTTGCTTGATGAGGCCCTTAAACGGAGAATCAATCTTAAACAAATTTTACCATTAGGGACGTCGAATGTGGCTGAACGGTTTGGAATAGGAGACCGAAAAGGGCGAATTCGTCCCGGCTTAGATGCTGACCTTGTTTTGGTACGTTTAGATGAATCAACGATTGCTGATAAACAATCATTGGCTTTTCGAAATGCCTATTCACCATATGAAAATAGAGAGTTTTTACTTAAGGTGAAGAAAACGATTTTACGAGGAAAGTTCATTTATGATGATCAATCCGGGGTGATCCAGGAGAAAGTTGGTGTTTGCCTGTAAGTGGACACGCAGCAAAAAGGAGGAGTTTTATGAATCAGGATAAGGAAAGTTTGGTCCAATGGATTGAGGAGCACCAAGCAGAATTGATTGATTTTTTAAAAAAAATAGTGCAAGTTCCTTCAGATAACCCCGCTGGTGATTGTTACCCTATTGCTGCTTTCTTACACCACCAGCTTCAAGAACTTGGCTTTGTGGATGTATCTCTATTAGAGGTAGATGAAGAGGAAGTCAAAGCTGCTGGAATGATTAGTTTGGCAAATGTCCTCAGCAGCACCGAGTTTGGGAACGGGGAAGGAACAAATATTGTCTTAAATGCACATGGTGATGTGGTGCCCCCTGGGTTAGGCTGGAGTGTTGACCCATACGGAGGGGAGATCATTAATGGAAAGATGTATGGACGGGGCGTGGCAGTTTCTAAATCTGATATTGCTGCCTATTCATACGCTGTTTTAGCCTTAAAAAAAGTCAAAATCAGTCACCCTCTGCAAGGGAAAGTCGACCTTGCTTTTACTTTTGATGAAGAAACAGGCGGAGAATTAGGACCAAAAAGGCTGCTTGATCAAGGCCATATCAGTCCTGACCAGGCGATTGCAGCTGGCTTTACATATTCGGCAGTTAATGCCCATAACGGCTGTTTACATTTTGAAGTGAAAACAACAGGGAAGTCTGCCCATGCCGCCCTGCCACATACAGGAATTGATGCGCTTGAGGCGACGACAAAGATCTTAAATGGTTTATACGAATATAGGCAGACTCTCGCGTCCAATAAATCTACTGTGCCTGGGATTGACCACCCAACCTTGGTTGTCGGTCTCATTTCGGGAGGAATTAACACAAATGTTGTACCTGACGAATGTACAATAAGGGTTGACCGAAGATTGATTCCAGGTGAAGACGGGGTTCAAGCGGAAGTGGAATTTAGAAAAGTTGTGGAAGAAGCGGTCAAGACGACCCAAGGAATAAAACTAGAAATTCGAAAAATACTTCATGCAGAAAGCTTCGGGCCTGTTCCGGAAGATTCACCACTGATTTCAGCATTATCCACGAACTGGCAGTCCATTATGAAAGGGAAAGGTGATTTAGCGATAAACGGAGTACCAATCTATGCAGATGCCCGTCATTTTTATGAAAAAGGCATCCCAACAATCATGTTTGGTGTTGGGCCCAAATTGCTGGAAGAGGCTAATGGGCACCGGGCTGATGAAAATATCCGTGTAGATGATCTGGTTGATGCCACAAAGATTATTGCCTGTACACTTTATGATTTACTAGGGGGAGGTAAGGGATGAAATTAACCCAGCGGGAGCAGGAAAAATTAATGATTGTCATAGCAGCAGACTTGGCCAGGCGCCGAAAGGACCGGGGACTAAAATTAAATTATCCCGAAGCGATTGCCATCATCACCTACGAAATTATGGAGGGGGCAAGAGATGGGAAATCGGTGGCTGAATTAATGAGTGAGGGAACAAAGATATTATCAAGCGAAGATGTGATGGAAGGGATACCGGAAATGATTCACGATATCCAAGTAGAGGCAACATTTCCAGATGGAACCAAGCTTGTTACCGTACATGAGCCGATTCGCTAGATTTAGAGCGGTTTGGTGTGACTTTTATCTAATTTTACAAGAAAGATAGGGGGATTTTACAAAATAGAGGGTTAATTTTACAAAAAACAAATTTATTTTACGAATGAGAAGTTCGATTTTACAAAAAATGAAGTTATTTTACGAAATAGATAGTTAATTTTACGGTAAATGTAAAATAACTTCCAATTGGGGAGGGGGAGTAAAAGAAATGATACCAGGAGAATATCGATTAAGGCAAGAGCCGATTAATTGCAACCAGGGTAGGAAGGCTTCTAAAGTTATGGTGCTCAATCAAGGTGACCGGCCAATTCAAATCGGGTCCCATTTTCATTTTTACGAAGTGAATTCCGCACTAAAATTTGAACGAGACCAAGCATTTGGCAGGCACCTAAATATCCCTGCCGGTACCGCTGTCCGGTTTGAACCAGGGGATGCGAAAGAGGTAGAACTCGTTCCCTTCTCCGGTCAGCGTGAAGTCTATGGGTTAAATAATAAAACAGATGGCCCATTGGACCAAGGAGAGGGGAATCCGTAATGAGCTTTCGAATGTCGAGAAAGCAATATGCAGACATGTTTGGTCCTACAACGGGTGATGCCATCCGGCTAGCGGACACCGATTTATTTATCGAAATAGAAAAGGATCTTACCGTTTATGGTGATGAGGTCAAATTTGGCGGCGGAAAAGTAATCCGTGACGGGATGGGACAGCATCCGCTTGCTACACGAGCAGATGGGGCACTTGATGCTGTCATAACCAATGCGATTATTCTAGATTATAGCGGGATTTATAAGGCGGACATTGGAATTCGTGATGGCCGAATCGATGGGATTGGAAAAAGTGGAAATCCTCTTTTAATGGAAGGGGTAGACATGATCATTGGGGCTTCAACGGAAGTCATTGCTGGAGAAGGCATGATTGTAACAGCTGGCGGCATTGATGCCCATATCCATTTTATAAGCCCGCAGCAAATCGAAACCGCCCTTTCATCTGGGATTACAACCATGATTGGCGGCGGCACTGGTCCGGCAACCGGAACAAATGCAACCACTTGTACACCGGGAGAATGGAATATTCACCGAATGTTAGAGGCTGCCGAGGAATTCCCAATGAATCTTGGGTTCTTAGGAAAGGGGAATTCGTCCGCTGAAGAACCGTTAATTGAACAAATCAATGCCGGTGTGATTGGACTTAAACTGCATGAAGACTGGGGGACGACCGCCTCAGCCATTGACCACTGCCTCAGGGTAGCGGACAAGTATGATGTCCAAGTTGCCATTCACACCGATACATTAAATGAAGGCGGTTTTGTCGAAGATACTTTGGCAGCAATTAATGGCCGAGTTATCCATACTTACCATACAGAAGGGGCCGGCGGCGGTCATGCTCCCGATATTATTAAGGTCGCAAGCTTCCCGTATATCCTGCCGTCATCCACCAATCCAACACGACCTTATACAAAAAATACCTTAGATGAACACTTAGATATGCTAATGGTTTGTCATCACTTAGACCCGGACGTACCTGAGGACATTGCCTTTGCTGATTCACGCATCAGAAAAGAAACGATTGCAGCGGAAGATATTCTCCACGACATGGGCGTATTCAGCATGATAAGTTCAGATTCACAAGCAATGGGAAGAGTCGGCGAAGTGATTACTCGAACCTGGCAAACCGCTGATAAGATGCGAAAGCAACGAGGCAAGTTGCCTGAAGACACAGGAGTAGGAGATAACTCCCGTGTAAAGCGATACATTGCCAAATATACGATTAATCCGGCAATTACGCACGGTATTGCTGAGGAGGTTGGTTCGGTGGAAGTGGGGAAATTGGCGGATCTCGTCATTTGGGAACCTGCATTCTTTGGTGTTAAACCAGAGATCGTCATTAAAGGTGGAATGATTGCCCACAGTTTAATGGGAGATCCGAATGCCTCCATTCCTACTCCGCAGCCAGTTCTGTACCGTCCAATGTTTGCTTCCTTCGGAAAAGCCAAGTACAGCACCTCGATTACTTTCATGTCAAAAGCAGCCATTGAACTTGGTGTACCTGAAAAGCTTGGACTAAAAAAACAAATCAAACCAGTACAGGGAATTCGCCAACTATCAAAAACAGATATGAAGCTCAATGCGGAAATGCCAACAATTGTAGTCGATCCACAAACCTATGAAGTTATTGTGGATGGTGAGCTAGTGACCTGTGAACCAGCAGAAGTATTACCGATGGCACAGCGTTATTTCTTATTTTAGGAGGAAAATCATGATTATTGAACAAATCGTGGGAAATGTAGATGAAATCGCAGCCTCTGGCCGACACATCGAAAGAGTATATTTAGCCAGTGATGACTTAGTGAAGCGAATTCAGCGGGTGACAACGGACCACGGTAAAGAGATTGGCATCCGGCTGAAAGAACCAAAAGACCTGATTGATGGCGATGTATTATTCATGGATGACCGAAATATGATTGTTGTCAGTGTCACGAGTGACGACTTGCTGGTAATTCATCCGACAAGCTTTAAGCAAATGGGGGAAATTGCGCATCAGTTGGGTAACCGACACCTGCCTGCACAATTTGAAGGCCAGGTGATGCTCGTCCCATATGATTATCTTGTTGAAGAACTGCTGAAACAATTAGAGATTCCATACGCAAGGGAAGATAGAAAAGTGAAAAAGGCATTCCGGCATATCGGTCACTCCCATGGATAATCAACTCTTGTCCTTATTGCAAATAGGGGATTCCAATTTTCCGTCGGGAGCTTTTTCACATTCATTTGGATTGGAAACCTACATACAGGAAGAAATCGTCTATAGTAAGGAAACCTTTTTTGAATGGATTCGAATTTACTTGGAAAAACAAATCGCCTATACCGATGGACTTGCCTGCCGCCTAACCTTTGACGCCTTATTTAAAGATGATATCGAAGGGCTATGGGTGCTCGATCAAAAATTGTTTGTCCAGAATATCCCTAAAGAAGCACGAGAGGCAAACCGGAGGATTGGGGAAAGATTGATTCGGATGGGAATTGATTTATATTCGATCCCATTATTAGACGAATACCTAAAAAAGATACGTGCCAAGGTGGCGTATGGTCATCCTGGAATTGCTTTTTCGATTATCTGCCAGTACTTAGGAATCGAGAAAAGACAAGGAATACTGACTTTCCTGTATTCAAGTATGGTGACCCTTATTCAGAATGGTGTAAGAGGGATACCACTAGGGCAAACAGCCGGTCAACGTATTCTTTTAGAATTACACCCTTATTTACAAAAGACTACAGAGATAATTGAAGGAATGGATGCTGATGACTTTGGAGCTGTGGCTCCTGGAATTGAAATTTCACAAATGCGCCACGAGAGATTACATACCCGTTTGTTTATGTCCTAAAAAATGATGAAAGAAGGGGTAACGATGGAACCGATACGTATAGGAGTTGGCGGACCAGTTGGAGCAGGGAAGACGTTGCTTGTGGAGCGATTAACGAGACACCTCAAAAATGAATATAACATGGCGGTCGTAACCAATGACATTTACACCAAGGAAGATGCACAATTTTTAATAAAAAATAGTGTACTTTCAGAGGATCGAATTATTGGTGTGGAAACAGGAGGATGCCCGCATACGGCGATCCGGGAAGACGCATCCATGAATTTCGCCGCCATTGATGAGCTAAAGGAGAAACATCCGAATCTATCACTTATTTTTGTCGAGAGCGGCGGCGATAACCTAGCTGCCACCTTTAGTCCCGAACTCGTGGATTTTTCTATTTATATTATTGATGTAGCCCAAGGGGAAAAAATTCCGCGTAAAGGCGGCCAAGGGATGATTAAATCTGATCTGTTTATCATCAACAAAATTGATTTAGCCCCATATGTAGGAGCAAGCTTAGAAGTTATGGAGGCAGATACAAAGCTGGCAAGAGGCAAGAAGCCATATATCTTTACAAACTTAAAAGAGGATGTTGGTGTAAACGAGGTTATTGAGTGGCTCAAGTTAAATGCGCTATTGGAAGGATTAGGGTAAGTGGAACAGCGGACCGGATATTTGCGAATAACAGGTGCAAAGAAAGGTAAGAAAACGATTCTAAAAGAATCCTACTCAGAGGGTGCATTAAAAATTACTAGACCTGTTTACCTAACAGGAGGCGGCGAAGCCTATTTTTATGTGATGAATCCGGGCGGGGGATACATTGATGGTGATTCCTATCAAACGGTCATCTTATTGGAGGAGGATGCTGAGGTAGTTGTTACCACCCAATCCTCTACTAAAATATATAAAACACGAACCTCTCCGGCTTTTCAGGAAATGGACATTCATTTGAAAAGCGGAAGTGTTTTAGAATATCTTCCAGATCCAGTCATTGCTTACCAGCATGCTTGTTTCAAACAGCGTACTGTCATTCGCATGGAACAAAACTCTTCTCTTATTTGCACAGATATTTTTACTCCAGGCTGGGCTCCTGATGGGACACTTTTTAAATATGACTTACTCCAAGCAAAAATGGAAATTTATATGGAAGACAAACTTATTTTATTTGATCATGTTAAACTTCAACCTGACAATGATCTTAAAGGGATTGGCATGATGGAAGGATTTTCTCATTTTGGGACGATGATTGTTATTGATCATCGTATCAATCCTTCTTTAGTAGAAGAGTTGCAAGAAATTCTCGATACTTTCCTTGATGTTAGAATTGGTATTTCGATACTAGCCGTATCAGGGTTTGCGCTAAGGGTATTGGCTAATACCACACAGGTTATAGAAAAAGTCTTACATGTCTGTCATGAAATCATTAGGATCAAAGTATTGGAAAAAGAACCTGTATTTCTAAGAAAATATTAATCGGCTGGTGTATCATCCATCGCCGATTTTTTCTTGTCTTTACTGGAATAATTGTAGTTCGGTTTTTCATTGCAGTATAATGAGAGTATCTAGAATGCCTATATTTGAGGAGGGAAGAAATGAGTAAGCTTTTTGTTGACCAAACGATTGAAATCAATGCTCCAGCGTCAAAGGTATGGGATATTCTTACGGTCAGTCAGTATAATAACCGTTGGGCGACTGAATTTTCAAGCGGCGGACCACAGTTTCATCTCGATTCCACCTGGGAGCTCGGAAGTCCTGTACTATGGAAAGGCGAGGATGGGACCGTCATTGTTGAAGGAAATGTGACGGCTCTGGAGCCAAATAAACTACTCCGCTTTACCGTATTGGATGTCCGAAGTGAGGAAAAGGCACTTGTCACGGAAGAAGACGGGATCACCTTCCGTTTGTCTGAGGACAATGGAAAGACGACTCTACATATTTTACAAGGGGATTTCTCAGTGATGCCGGAAGGGAAGAAATACCGCGATTTAAGTGCTGAAATTTGGGACAAGGTGCTCCCAATGGTCAAAGAAATGGCGGAATCAAACTAACTAGTTTTTTTTGAAAAACTTAAATTTATGTTGGGCTAGGTAAATGATTCTCCTAGCCTTATTTTGTTGTGTTAAAATTTTTATAAAAAGGAGACTTGCTAAATGAATATCATTGACTTACATTGTGATGCCCTAATGAAACTCCAAGAAGCGCATGGTACGTTACGATTTGCTGATTCGCCGGAGTTACAAACTTGTAAAACACGCCTCCAGCAGGGCCAAATCAAAGTCCAGTGTTTTGCGATATTTATTGAACCCGAAATAAAGGGGGACCAGAAATTTCAGGTTGTCCTTGAGCAAATCGATTATTTTTACAAGGAAGTGCTTGGGAAAAATCCAGACATGTTCCATATCAAAGAATGGTCGGATTTTGATCGCTTAAAGATCGGTCAGATTGGCGCAATGTTAACGCTTGAAGGCGTGGACCCAATTGGCAACGATTTATCGAAGCTCCATATTCTCTATCAACTAGGTGTCCGTTCCGTTGGTTTGACATGGAACCAAGCCAATCTTGCCGCTGATGGCGCTGGTGAACCGCGCGGCGCGGGGCTGACGCTGTTCGGAAAAGAAATTGTCGAGTTTAATAACGAGCATCAAATCCTGACCGATGTTTCTCACTTAAGCGACAAAGGGATTTGGGAAGTCATTGAATTAGCCAAGTATCCGATTGCGAGCCACTCGAATGCTCGATCACTATGCAACCATCTGCGAAACCTCACAGATGAACAGGCGGCGGCGATGTTTGCTAAGGGTGGACTCATTCATGTTGTCTACAATCCACCTTTTGTAAAAGAATCGGGAGAAGTGACGATTTCAGATCTTGTTAAACATATTGATCACTTTTGCTCATTAGGAGGGGTAAAACAAATTGGTTTCGGCTCGGATTTTGATGGGATTTCGACATTTATTACTAATTTGGAAGACGCCTCTAAGAGCCAAAATCTTATTAATGAACTATTAAAATATTACAGTGAAGAAGTGGTCCGCGGATTTGCCTATCAAAACTTTCTTGACCATCGTCCAGGGATGATCCGATGAAGAATCAACTTTTTACAGCGGCGACGGAAGCAGCTGAGGAAGCGATACTCAATTCATTGTCACAAGCGGTCAATGCAATGGGAAAAGCAGGCCGGGTTGTCCAACAAATCAATTTATTAAAAGAGGAGTAATCATATTGTACATTACTATAAAAGAGACAGCAGAATATTTATCGGTTCCTGAGGCAACTGTCAAAAGCCTCATCCAACAAAAGAAAATCCGCGCCCTATTTGACGGGGAAGAGTACCTAATCTACAAAGAACAATTCAGCACCCACCTAAAACAAATGGAAAAATACAAACAACTAATCGAAGAAATCCTGAACGAACCCATCCCAGAAAGTATCGACGTAAAAGACGAAGATTAACTAAGTCGTATTTGATACCATTTCAATTTTGGTGCCTGACACCATTCGTGGACAAATCTATGGATTTGTCCATACCGGGTGGACACAAAACCTAATATAAGAATGAGGTGAATTATTATGTCTAATCTTTTTATGAAAAGGATCTATGAGCCCTATGAGGAAATGGATGGCTGCCGAATCTTAATTGACCGCTTATGGCCGAGGGGGATTTCGAAAGAAGCCGCGAAGCTTTCGTTTTGGTTTAAAGATCTAGCTCCAAGCAATGAGCTGAGGAAGTGGTTTTGTCATAAGCCTGAGTTGTATGAGGAATTTAGTAGAAGATACCTTAATGAACTTCGAACCGACGAACAAAAGCGGGAATACATCCGGCAAATCATTGAAATGGAAGCTAAGGGCCCAGTAACACTCCTCTATGGAGCTAAGGACCCGGTCCATAATCACGCACTGGTATTGATGGAGGAACTTGGTAGATTAATTGGGATAGAACGATGAAGTAGGAGGGATTTCAATCGTATGATGCCCGTGGAGAGGGGGAAATTGGTCCAGCGGTAATCATAGGAAGCGTGTGATGCCCCATCCAAAAATCAGCCCGGAAATCCCCACCACTAAAAAATTCATACAAATATTTAAAAAGCCAACCTGTAAGTTCCTTTTTTTTTGCAAGAGTGAGACTAACTATATCCGATCCGCCAGTCGAGCCTCCAATCCGAATGATAATTTCAACCGCAATTCCATAAAGAGCCCCTCCAATGATGGAAGAAAGAAGAATATCATTGCTAATCGGATGAATCGGAATAAATTTCATACTGAATGATAAAACAAAAACGCCATCAACGAGGGCGTTTTAATATCTCAAAATTAAATGACATAAAGGAACACGGTTAAAAAATGCGCAAGACTTCCTAGCAAAATGAAAATATGGAAAATCTCATGGAAGCCCATGTATTTTGACTGCAAGAACTTAGGTTTGGCACCGTAGATCACCCCGCCAATCGTATAAAAAATTCCCCCGAGGATGAGCAAAAATAAACCAATCGGGTTTAAGCTTCCAGTTAGCGGCGAGAATACAAACACAATCATCCAACCCATCGCTAAATACAAGGAGGTAGAAATCCAGCGAGGGCAATTAAACCAGACCATTTTAAAAACAACCCCGCTAATTGCAATTCCTGCAATAATTGAAAATAGAATAGCACCTATTTTTCCGTTCAAACTGATAAAGCAAAAAGGAGTATACGTACCTGCGATTAAAATGAAAATCATCGAATGATCCAGCCGTCGTAAAAAGGCAATGACTTGATCTCGAGCAATTACCATATGATAGGTGGCCGATGCCGAGTAAAGCAGAATCATACTAACGCCGAAAATAATGACCGCAGTAATTGCAGCCGGTGAACTTGTCGTCGCAGCCGCCTTGATAACCATCGCAAGCAACCCGACAAAAGCTAAAACTGCTCCAGCTAAATGGGTTAGTCCGTTGATAGGTTCGCGAATGTAATTATTCATTTTATATGCCTCCCAGCACATCATGTAGTTTTAATAACTACTTATTATAATAACGATATATCGACATCTAGTCAATGCATATATCTTTAGGTATAATAAAAAAATAAAGAACATGATTGGAGATAAATGAATGGAAAATATCAATCAAATTATTGAGCAACTCGGCTTAGAAGCCTGCTTAGCTTTAGATGAGATCCCACAGATCGATTTATATATGGACCAGGTGATTCAATTATTTGAAAATAAATTCACGGAAACAAAACGGAATGAAGACGACAAAGTCCTCACCAAAACCATGATTAATAACTATGCAAAAGGAAAGCTCATTTTTCCAATCCATAATAAAAAATATTCAAAAGAACACCTAATCCTCATGAGCTTAATTTACCAGCTAAAAGGGGCCTTATCCATCAATGATATTAAAGTTACCCTTCAAGGGATCAATCAAAAAATTATCAAAGAGGAGATGGAATTAGATTCTTTTTATACGAGTTATCTGAATTTAACACGCCAAAATGTTGAGGATTTCAAAGTAGACATTGAGGAAAGAGTAAAGGATGTTAGAGAAGAAATCACCGAGGATGAAAAAGGAAACTCGCCGTATCTTGAGCAGGTATTAATGATTTCTTCTCTCGTTCATATGAGTAATTTATATCGGAAAGTGGCCGAAAAACTAGTCGATGACATAACAGTAGGAAAAGAAGCAAAGCGTCACAAATAATTGTCGACGCTTTTTGCATTTTCAATGGTAATATCTTTGACCCCTAATCCGACTTCGATCACTTTTGGTGAGGAATTTCGGCTGATCAAATCATAAATTTGAATAGAATCCGCTCGATTTTCGCCACCGAATACTTTAATATCGATCCCCGCTTTTTTAAAATCTTTAACAGATATATGTTTTACTATCACATTTCTGGCCCGATACTGAAGGGCAATTACCGGTTGGCCTTTGTAGTCATAATCAGGATCACCAACCAAAGTAAAATGGTTAATGACTACATTTTTATAAGCTGAGACAACCATTCCGCGTGGCGTTGAGCCTTTATATAACTCAGTAAAAATCGGTGCGATGGATACAAGATTGGCAGCACTAATATTGTAGGCAGTTTGAGATTCAGCCTCCGTGCTTTTGTGATGTCCAATATGCCGGAAATTAAATGAGCGGTTATCGTTGACAGAAATATGCCCGATAATTTGTACATTTGAAGCGGCTGAAGAATTTTCGTGCGCTTTAATTTCCACCCCGCCAAAGCAACGAGCAGAAGAATTATTGAAAAGGACCACATTCCTCGAACCATCATCGACCTCAATCCCGTTGGAGTTAGAAAAGCCCATCTTGTGGGCACGACCACTTGGATCGCACATATGGCAGCGTGAGATAAAAATATAATCGCTGTGGTGGGTGGTGATACCATCATCGCCGAAGCCATATCCATTTAGGTTATCAAGCCAGACATACTTGCTGCCGCCGCGGGCGCGAAACCCGTCACCGGCATAATTATACAGAGTTGATGAAACATCAAAGCAATGCAGTCCTGGATTAATCGCTTCAACATCCTTAACCCAGCCATAGGTAACATTTGCATACGTTAAGCAGCTTGAGTGATTCCCCCAGGTACTTGTTTTAACGACATTGCCTAGTCTTTCTACATTCCAGTCCAAACTTAGCGACCCCACGAAAAGATGGTGATTTCCGTTCCAATGATTAGAGTTTGTGATGAGTCGGGTGCCTTTTTTAGCTGAATCATGAAGTTTAATGGTTGTCACACCTTTTCCTACGCCAACAAACATGGTCCAAGAGGGCAGTTGGATTCCCTTTGTTATAAATACTCCAGCTGGTACAACCACTTTCACCTTGCCATTGCCAATCGCTTTTTTAAATGCAAGGGTGTTATCCGTCTTCCCATCGCCAATTGCTCCAAAATCTTCAACATGGACCTCTTTCATCATATTCTTATGTAAATTCAAGTTTTCTTCATCCAACATACCTTTCCAATCCGGAATCACATTTCCTTCAGAATCTACCTTAACCTTTACTAGATCATCAGAATTGGCGGTCGTCGATAAGAGACGAAAAAAAGCTGCTGTCATTTTTTGAAGAAGTGATCCTGTTAAATGAGGATTTTCCTTCTGACGAGGAGAGGCTTCATTCCCACGTGTTCGATTGAAAAGCTGCTCAGTTTCTTGAATGGCCCTTTTTAGGTCCAATTGGTTTGTATATTTGGCAAGGATTGCGGCATTCTTTCTTGGATCATGGTTTTTCTCTAAATAAAGCAATCATTTCTCACTCCAAAGGAAATTCTTATTAAAATTATTATGACATTTTTCGGCGATAAATAAAATTTTCATTTTTGGGGAAAAATCCTTTTGAATTAAATTTAATAGAAGGAGATTAACATTTGAAAAAATTTACTAAGAAATTTACCGTATTGCTATTGTCTATCGCCTTAATTTTACCTGCCATTAGCGTGAAAGCAGCTCCACCAACACCTCAGAAACAGGTGATGAGCGAGTCTGCTCACCAGCTAAAGTTTAACTTTAGAAGACTTTGGATGGAGCATGGCATTTGGACGAGAAGTTATATTGTTAGTGCGGCAGCAAATCTTGAGGACCAAGAAATTGTCCTGGCAAGACTTTTGAAAAATCAAGATGAACTCGGAAATGCAATCAAACCATTTTACGGCGAAGCAGCAGGAACCAAGCTTGCACAATTTTTACGAGAGGATATCCTGCTTGCCGGAAAGGTACTCGAAGCTGCCAAAGCCAATAACCAAGCTGATTTGCAAAAATATAATACTGCATGGTACAAAAATGCGGATGATATTGCCGCATTTCTCAGCAGTACAAATCCAAACTGGAATAAAAATGTATTGAGGCAGTTACTTCATGCGCACTTAAAAATGATTACACAGAGTGTACTAGCAAGACTTAAAAAGGATTGGAACGGAGACATTCGTGCTTTTGATGAAGGCGAAATCCACCTGATTAAAATTGCTGACGTCATATCAGATGGAATCATCAAACAGTTCCCTCAGAAGTTTTAACAAAAGGAGAGCTTAGCTTGTTGACAGAATTTGACCAGTCTACAAGCTTTTTTTGCTCGTAGTTATTTATCTCATGTTTTTAATTTTGAAAAACGTAAATGAGGTGTCTAGCGGGGATAATTAACAAAAAAAGAAAAATACTAACAAATGTTCGGAGGTGGAATCAATGGATCAAAAAGATTTTGAACAAATTTATGAAGAATACAAGCAGGAGAGTCAGCATCAAGCCCAAATTGAAGCAGGTGATAGTAATCCAGATGGCAAAGAAGAGTTCGTTTCCGTCAGGAAGAACGATGATGGAGATATTATCGCTTTTAAAACAAGCACTGGACGCGAGTTGGATTATATCACGGCTTTGAATGAGGCGAAAGCTGGCAAGATCGCTCATGTGGATGTCTTTCACAAATATGGTCGTGACATTATCCGTAGTGAGCCAGACGGAATTAAAGAAAATAATCTGGATCAATTACCTGGTTTTTAAGGAGTGTTTCCATGCATTGGTATGAAAAGTTGAATCAGTATTTTCCTGTTGAAGAAATGAAATCAAGAGCTCACATGGAAACCTTACTGAAAGAACGTTCAAACATCTATCATAAAGATGAGGGGCCAAACCATGTTTTGATGTATGCGGAATTAGACAATTTTGTATTTATTGATTATCTATTTGTTTCAAAAAATGCCCGTGGACAGGGACTTGGCCATAAACTCTTGGAAAAGTTAAAACGAAAAGGTAAGCCCATTATCCTTGAAGTAGAACCAGTCAACTATGAAGACAGCCATTCCGAAAAACGTCTCCATTTTTACAAAAGAGAAAAATTCGAGCACGCCGTGTCTATTGGTTATGAGAGAAGATCATTGGCGACAAATGAAGTTAATAGGATGGAAATCCTCTACTGGGCGCCTAATGAAGAATCAGAAGAAATGATTTTTGAAGCCATGAGAAAAACATATGATATGATTCACACCTATAAAGATCATCAGTTTTATGGTGAATCATATGAGCCAGTTGAGGAGGTCCTGACCTTTAACGAAGAAACTGAGAATAAAAATATTTTAAACGGGTTGTGACACCGGTGCTGTGCTTTCTCCAATTAAAAAGTAAAAAAATGAGCCTGGGTATCCAAGCTCATTTTTTATTATTTACTTAGTTCGTATTGTGAAATTTTATCCTCATATGTCAAGGTAACACCAATTTCATCCCAGCCATTCAACAGCATTACTTTAGGATATGGGGCAATTTCGAATGTAACCTTAAAGCCTTCGTTATCATAAACCACTTGATTCTCAAGGTCTACGGTTAATTGGTATTCTTCGGATTCAGCCTTTTTAATAATGTACTGAACTTGTTCGTCACTAACCTGGATTGGGAGAATCCCATTTTTTACACAATTGTTTTTAAAAATATCTGCATAACTCGGGGCAATGACAATTTTAAAGCCAAAATCTTGAACTGCCCATGGAGCGTGCTCACGAGAAGAGCCGCAGCCAAAGTTTTCACCGGCAACCAAAATTGATGCGCCATTATATTTTGGTTCATTCAGAGAAAAATCAGGTCGAAGATTTCCATTGTCATCAAAGCGCCAATGATAAAACAGGAATTGTCCAAAGCCGCTGCGTTCAATCCGCTTTAAAAACTGCTTAGGGATAATTTGGTCAGTATCAACGTTTGACCGGTTTAATGGATAAACAAGGCCTTGATGGGTTTTTAACGGTTCCATATATTATCTAACCTCCTGTGCTGCAGAGAATTGACGGACATCAACGAAGTGGCCTGCAACTGCGGCCGCGGCTGCCATTTCAGGACTGACAAGGTGGGTTCTGGCCCCGTTACCTTGGCGCCCTTCAAAATTTCGGTTAGAAGTAGAGGCGCAGCGTTCCCCCGGTGGAACGATATCATCATTCATCGCAAGGCACATGCTGCATCCTGCTTCGCGCCATTCAAAGCCTGCATCTGTAAAGACTTTATCAAGTCCTTCTTTTTCTGCCGCAAGCTTAACGCTAAATGAACCAGGAACAACGATGGCGGTAACAGATGGGCTGACCTTTAAGCCCCGTATAACCTCAGCTGCACTTCGTAAGTCGCTTATGCGCGAATTTGTACAAGAACCGATGAAAACATGGTCAATTTTTACACTTGAAATAGGCTGACCTGCTTCAAGACCCATGTATTCAAGCGCGCGGTTAATCTCGTCCTTTTCGCTTGTCTTCTCAGTTTCATCAGGGTTTGGTACATTGGAAGTAATTGGAATACACATTCCTGGATTTGTTCCCCACGTTACCTGTGGTTCAACTTCGGCTGCTTCAATTTCAACAACCCGATCATAGGCAGCATCTTCATCCGTAGCAAGAGCCTTCCATTGTGCAACTGCTTCTTCAAACGCTGCCCCTTGAGGGACATGCCGTCTTCCTCTTAAGTATTCAAAAGTGGTTTCATCCGGAGTAATAAGCCCGGCTCTAGCACCAGCCTCAATAGACATGTTACAAACCGTCATGCGTTCTTCCATGGAGAGGGCGCGGATGGCTTCACCTGTATATTCCATCACATAGCCCGTTCCAAATTGGACACCGAATTTACCGATGATGGCAAGAATTAAGTCTTTAGCAGTTACGCCAGTACCTAGCTTTCCGTTCACTTTGACATTTAATGTTTTGGGCGGTGCTTGCCAAAGTGTTTGTGTTGCAAGAACATGCTCGACCTCACTTGTACCAATTCCAAAAGCAAGTGCACCAAATGCACCATGTGTAGAGGTATGACTATCACCGCAAACAATCGTTTTACCAGGCTGGGTAAGACCAAGTTCAGGTCCAATTACATGGACAATCCCGTTATCAGGATGATGAATATCAGCGAGTGTAATCCCGAATTCCTGACAATTCTCTTGCAGTGTATCGATTTGTTTTTTTGAAATAGGGTCATTGATTACAAGACGCTGGCGAGTTGGAACATTATGATCCATCGTTGCGAAAGTAAGGTCCGGTCGTCGCACCTTGCGCCCGTTCATTCGCAAGCCCTCAAATGCCTGTGGAGAGGTTACTTCGTGAACAAGGTGTAAATCAATATATAATAAATCCGGCTTTCCCTCTTCTTGATGTACAACATGCTTTTCCCAAATTTTTTGGATAATATTTTTTGGTGTTTGCATAGCGTCCTTCCTCACATTTATGAATTTTATTGTATGACTAACTAACAAATATTTTGGATAAATTTAGGGGTAAATCGCAACAAAGACGATTTACCCACCCAATCAATCATTAAAAATAACAGCTGGCGATACATTTCGAAGCGTTTTGCGATTTAATATAATCTGCAATAAGCTTCGTCATTTCCGCTGTCCCAACAAGGCGTCCATTTGCAACTTGAAGATCGCCTGTGTGGAAGCCAGCATCTAAAACAGATTGGACTGCATCTTCAATCACTTTTGCTTCGTCATTCAATTGGAATGAATAGCGGAGCATCAGTGCTGCAGACAAAATCATTGCAACTGGATTGGCTATACCCTTACCAGCGATATCTGGGGCAGAGCCATGAACAGGCTCATAAAGACCAACCCCATTTTCATTTAAACTAGCAGAAGGAAGCATACCAAGTGATCCTGTGATAACAGAGGCTTCATCGCTTAAAATATCACCAAATAGATTCTCCGTTACAATTACGTCGAACTGAGTTGGGTTAGTGATTAATTTCATAGCAGCAGCATCTACTAAAACATGTTCAACGGCTACATCTGGATACTGAGCTTTTTTCTCTTCGACAATTTCGCGCCATAGCTTACTGGATTCAAGTACATTTGCTTTATCAACCGAAGTAAGATGACCGCTGCGCTGCTGGGCTGCTTGAAAGCCCTTATCAACAATTCTTTCAATCTCTTGGCGAGAATAAACAAGCGTGTCTACAACGGTGTTTCCGTTGTCGCGGCGTTCACTTGGTGTTCCGAAATAAAGGCCGCCAGTTAATTCACGAACGATAAGGAGGTCGCTCCCAGAGACTACTTCTTCCTTTAAGGGTGATGCATGAAGAAGGTTTTTAAATCCTTTGATCGGCCTTAAATTCGCATATAAATCAAGTGCCTTTCGGATTCCAAGCAAGCCTCGTTCAGGACGTAAATGGGAGGGATTGGTATCCCATTTTGGCCCCCCAACAGCACCCAGCAAGACCGCATCTGCCTGTTTACAAGCATTAACGGTTGTTTCAGGAAGCGGTGTGCCGTAAAGGTCAATGGCTGCTCCTCCGATTTCATGGCTTTCAAAGCTAAAAGTATGATTGTATTCTTCAGCAATTGCATTTAACACGTCTTTTGCAGAGTTAATAACTTCCTTACCAATGCCATCACCGGGAAGTAAGACAATTCGTTTTTTCATTAGAAGCAACCTCCTCATTTTTGTTTGGTTTTTTATAGATTAGCCATCTCTTTCACAGTTGAACTTTGATTGAAAAATACACGATTCACTGCGTTCAAGAATGATTTTGCTGAAGCTTCCAGTACATCCTGTGCTGAACCGCGCCCGGTTACAGGTGATCCGTTCACCGTCATTTTGACATGAACCTCAGCCAGTGCATCACGTCCTTGACCGATCGAGCTTAATCTAAAATCAGTAAGATGGATTTCTTCTTTAATCAATGCTTCCAAGGTATTCATTAAAGCTTCGACACTGCCTGAGCCTGTGCGCGCCGTTTCCACGCGAATACCTTCGGGAGTGGTTAGAGCCACAGTTGCGGTTGGCAAGTTTGCTGAACCGTAATGGACTTGGAAGGCAACCAGTTCATATTTTTTAATATCAACAGCCGTTGTTTGGATATCGGTTAAAATTGCAAATAAATCTTCGTCTGTTACTTCTTTCTTACGATCGGTTAAAAGTTTAAAAGCAGTAAACGCTTCGACTAGTTTTTCGTCCGAAAGTTCAAAGCCCATTTGCTCAATTTTATCTTTGAATGCATGGCGGCCGGAATGTTTGCCAAGAACTAAATCATTAGATTTAACCCCTACTAATTCAGGCGTAATAATCTCATAGGTTAACGTATTTTTTAAAACGCCATCCTGGTGGATCCCTGATTCATGTGCGAAGGCATTTTTTCCAACAACTGCTTTATTCGGAGGAACAATCATACCTGTAAAGCGGCTGACAAGGTCACTCGTGCGTTTTATTTCTTTTAACACGAGATTCGTAGTATAAGGATACTTATCTTTACGAATATTTAAGGCAACTCCAATTTCCTCTAAAGCTGCATTACCTGCGCGTTCTCCAATTCCATTAATCGTACCCTCGACTTGCGTAACCCCGTTTTCAATGGCAGCTAGGGAATTGGCAACGGCCATCCCTAAGTCATCATGGCAATGGCAAGATAAAGCTGCTTTATGAATATTTGGAACGTTGTCGCGGATGTAGCGGAACATGCGTCCATATTCTTCAGGTGTGGTATACCCGACTGTATCCGGAAGGTTGATGACTGTTGCACCGGCATCGATGACCTTGGTAATAATTTGAACGAGAAAATCAAGGTCAGAGCGAGAAGCATCTTCAGCAGACCACTCAATATGCGGGAAGTTCCGTTTAGCATATGAAACCATGTCTACCGCTATTTGGGTGACTTCCTCAGGTGTTTTCATCAGTTTATATTGCATATGGATAGGAGAGGTGGCAAGGAAAACATGCAACCTTGGTTCTGCAGCATCTTTTAACGCATCCCACGCAATGTCAATGTCCGATTTCGTCGCTCTTGCCAGGCCTGTGACAGATACATTTTTAATATTCCGGGCGATTGCTCTTACTGCTTCAAAATCGCCTTGGGAGGAAGCCGGGAAGCCGGCCTCCATAATGTCAACACCAAACCGTTCAAGTTGTCTTGCGATTTCCAATTTTTCAAGCTGGTTTAAATTTACACCAGGGGACTGTTCGCCATCGCGTAATGTCGTATCGAAGATGTTAACGTGAACCATTTACCACCACTTCTTTCTTTGCATTTACTGGTTTGTTTTTAATAAACGGCATTAATGCACGAAGCTCACGGCCTACTTGTTCAATTTGGTGATTGTTTTCAGCGCGATTAATAGCGTTGAATTGTGGGCGGTTTGCTTGGTTTTCAAGGATCCAGCCTTTAGCAAACACTCCAGTTTGGATATCTGTTAATACGTCTTTCATCCGTGCTTTTGTATCTGCATTTACGACACGTGGTCCAGAAACGAAATCTCCCCATTGTGCAGTATCGGAGATTGAATAACGCATATTTTCAAAGCCACCTTCATATAAAAGGTCAACGATTAATTTTAATTCATGTAAACACTCAAAGTAGGCAACTTCAGGCTGATAACCAGCTTCAACAAGAGTTTCAAATCCAGCTTTGATAAGGGCAGTAGTTCCGCCGCAAAGAACAGCTTGTTCTCCGAAAAGATCTGTTTCTGTTTCTTCTTGGAAGGTAGTTTCCAAAACACCTGCACGGGCTGAGCCAATACCTTTTGCATAGGCAAGGGCAAGATCACGTGCTTGACCAGTGTAGTCTTGATAAACTGCGTAAAGTGCTGGTACACCAGCGCCTTCAGTGTAAGTACGACGTACTAAATGTCCTGGGCCTTTTGGTGCTACTAAGAATACGTCTACATCTGCAGGAGGAACGATTTGGCTAAAGTGAACATTGAAACCATGGGCAAAAACAAGGGCTTTACCTGCTTTAAGGTGTTGTTCGATGCTTTCTTTGTAAACCTTTGGCTGCATTTCATCAGGAAGAAGAACCATAATAACGTCAGCTGCTGCAGCTGCCTCTGCAACTGAAGTAACTTCAACGCCATCTTCAACTGCTTTATCCCATGATTTTCCGCCTCTTAATCCAACTACTACATCAAAACCGCTCTCTTTTAAATTAAGTGCATGTGCATGACCTTGTGAACCATATCCAATTACTGCGATTTTCTTTCCTTGTAAAACCTCTTCTTGAATATCTCCGTTATATAGTACTTTTGCCATGATCTATCATCCTTTCAAGGTAAATTATTATTTTTGTAGGGTGTGGTGAGTTAGTTCGTTTACGTGCGGTTGATGCCCGCGTAAAAGGGCGGTCAACCCTGTTCTGGCAATCTCTTTAATTCCATAAGGGCGAAGCAATTCTAGTAATGCATCGATTTTTTCAGGTTTGCCGGTGATTTGAACGGCTAAGCTATCCTTACTTACGTCAATAACAATCGCACGAAATGGATCAATAATTCCGTTAATCTCACTGCGGAGCTGGCTGCTGCTGGCTACTTTAATCAAGGCCAATTCGCGGACAACGACTGCTTTATCAGTAATATCAGAAACCTTTAAAACATCAATCTGTTTATTGAGTTGCTTTGTCACTTGTTCGAGACGCTGTTCATCTTCAATCTCGACAACCAGGGTCATTCTTGAAACACCTTCCGTTTCTGTTGGACCAACGGAAATACTTTCAATATTGAATTGCCGTCTTTGCAAAAGTCCAGTAACGCGGTTGAGTACACCGGCTCGATCCTGAACGGTTGCGGTTATGATTCGTTTCATGGTTTCACCCCAATCATTTCATGGATTCCTTTGCCAGGAGCAATCATTGGGAATACTTTCTCTTGTTGAAGTACACGGCAATCAACTAATACCGGACCATTATGAGCAAATACTTCCGGTAAAACAGTGATCAGTTCTTCTTGATTATTAACCCGATAACCCTTAATCGAATAGCTGTCTGCAAGTTTGACAAAATCAGGCTGTGTATGAAGGATCGATTCTGAAATACGGTTTCCGTGTAATAGTTCCTGCCATTGGCGAACCATTCCAAGTGCGCCGTTGTTGACAATAATGATTTTTACAGGAAGGTTTCTTTCATAAATTATCGATAATTCCTGAAGTGTCATTTGAAAACCGCCATCTCCAACAATTGCAACAACGGTACTATCCGGTGCGGCAATTTGTGCGCCAATCGCAGCAGGGAAGCCAAAGCCCATTGTTCCAAGTCCGCCAGAGGTAATCCAGCGGTGCGGCTCTTTAAAAGTGTAATACTGTGCTGCCCACATTTGGTGCTGCCCTACATCGGTTGCGACGATGGCGTCACCGTTCGTTACTTTATGGACTGCTTCAATGACCCATTGCGGACACATTCCGTTTGGATCATGCTTATACCAAAGCGGATATTCCTGCTTGTTTTGGCTCAGTTTTTCCAGCCACTCAGCAGAATTTGGTGATTCAATCGCTTGATCAAGCAGTTCAGTAAGTGCCTCTTTCGTATCAGAAACGATTGGGAGATTTGTTGGAACATTTTTACCAATTTCGGCTGGATCGATGTCAATATGGGCAACCTTCGCAAAAGGTGCGAAGTGTTTAAGATTACCTGTTAGTCTGTCATCGAAGCGGGCTCCAAAATTGATAAGCAGATCACATTCGTAAACGGCCATGTTAGCTGCATATGTTCCGTGCATTCCACCCATTCCTAACGAGAGGGGATGATCTGCCGGAAAAGTACCAAGTCCAAGTAAAGTTGTGACCACCGGGATCTGGTGTTTTTCCGCCAAAGCTGTTAGTTCAGCAGAGGCTTTCCCATGGAGAACACCTGCGCCTGAAAGAATTACAGGCTTGATCGCCTTTGAAATCGAATCGGCAAGCTTTTTAATTTGTAATGGATTTGGCTTTGTTGTTGGCTGGTATCCAGGTAAATTAATGCTCGCTTCTTCTGGTTCCTCAGTTAAAAATCCTGCGGAAATATCTTTAGGGACATCGACTAAGACGGGCCCTGGTCGTCCGGTAGAAGCGATATGAAAAGCTTCCTTGACGATGCGTGGTAAGTCCTCGATAGATTGTACCTGATAGTTATGTTTAGTGATTGGTGTTGTAATCGCCATAACATCAGCCTCTTGGAAGGCGTCAGTTCCAATGACACTTCGTGCAACCTGACCTGTGAATATAACAAGCGGCAGGGAATCCATCATCGCATCAGTTATTCCTGTCACAAGGTTGGTTGCCCCAGGTCCTGATGTGGCAAGAACGACTCCAGGTTTCCCTGTAACTCGGGCATACCCCTCAGCTGCATGGATCATTCCTTGTTCATGTCGGAAGAGAACATGCTTGATTGTACCCTGGGCGCGGTAAATGGCATCATAGATTGGAAGGACGGCACCCCCGGGATATCCAAACAGCGTTTCCACACCTTCTTTTTTCAGTAAGTCGATGAGAAGGTCTGCACCGGTTCTCGGCTCTGTTGTAGTTTGGACCTCAAGCTTTTTTGCTTCTACTTTCACGTCATAATCCCTCCTTAAGGGTAAAAATTGAATGTAGATGTCGAAAAATAGTGATTTGTCATTTTTGTATTATAATATAGAAATTTGTAAATAAACAGAAAATTTTGTTGGGAAAACGTCGGAATTTGACAATAAATCTTTATGCATAGTCAAAAAGGCCCATTCTCCACGAATTAACTGCAAAAACGAAAACATAAGCAGAATAATCGGGGAGAAAAGGCCTTTCATTTTCTCGGTACCACCCGGTTTTACAGTATCCTTACGAATACTGCCTTATGAAGCGACCCACTAATCCATAGAACGCTTCTTTTTGTAACAGGTGCTCAAAGATATGCACCCGATTGAGCCTACTAAAGTCAGGACCGTTCGGCTCAACACTCAGGGATGATGTCGGAATAAGTTGTATTACTGGGCTTCCAGCAACCCCAGCTCTCTGAAAATACTAAATCTTATTCCTTTATTCCCGTCATCGATTTATTCGCTATTTTTTTGTCAAAAGATCTTCATTTAACGCCAATAGTACCTTAACTTCCTTAGGAAGGGGAGGGGTACTACGAATTCCCATTGGTATTTCTAAAATTTCATAATGCCGCCAGTATTGGCAGATGTAACGAGTTTTGCATATTTTGCAAGGTAACCTGTTTTGATTTTTGGTTCAGGTTTCACCCATGCCTTACGTCTTTCTTCTAAAACTTCGTCATCAACTAGTAGTTGGATGGAGCGTGCTTCTAGCTCGATTAAGATTTTGTCACCATTTTCAACAAGGGCGATTGGTCCGCCTTCTGCTGCTTCAGGAGAGATATGACCGATAGAAATACCACGGCTGGCTCCCGAGAAGCGTCCATCTGTAATTAGGGCAACTTCTTTACCTAATCCACGACCCATAATCGCGGAAGTAGGTGCAAGCATTTCAGGCATTCCTGGACCGCCTTTTGGACCTTCATAGCGGATAACGACAACGTGTCCCGCTTGGACAGTGCCATTATTTATATTTTCTTGTGCTTCATCTTGGGATTCAAAAACAATTGCTTCACCCAAGAATGTTTTAATGGATGGATCAACAGCACCAACCTTGATAACACCACCATCTGGAGCAATGTTTCCATAAAGGATGGAGAGTCCACCAACAGGGCTATATGGATAGTCTTTACTCCGGATGACCTGTTCATTCGTGATTATTGCATCCTTGACATTCTCCTCAAGTGTCTTTCCAGTAATAGTTAAGCAGTCCTTATGCAGCGCGCCTTCAACTTTGTAAAGCTCATTAATAATTGCGCTAATCCCGCCAGCGCGATGTACATCGTCCATCGAGTAATCGGATGCTGGCATTATTTTTGCTAAATAAGGTACTTTTTCTGCAATTTTGTTAACATTACGCAAATCATATTCAATCCCAGCCTCATGAGCGATAGCCAGTGTATGAAGAACCGTGTTGGTTGATCCGCCCATGGCCATGTCTAGAGCAAATGCGTTATCAATTGCATCTTTTGTAATGATGTCACGTGGACGAATATTTTGTTTCACTAATTCAATTAAATGCCTTGCAGCTTGGCGAATTAATTCATGCCTTTGTTCTGAAGTTGCGACAATTGTTCCGTTTCCAGGAACAGTCATCCCTAAAACTTCCATTAGACAGTTCATGGAGTTGGCTGTAAACATCCCTGAACATGACCCGCAAGTAGGGCAGGCATTGTTTTCGATGTCAAGCAGTTCCTGTTGGCTGATTGTACCGTTATGGTAAGCCCCAACACCTTCAAATACTGAAGTAAGGGAAAGGTTCTTACCAGTCGAAGGTGAAACACCTGCTTCCATTGGGCCACCTGACACAAATACAGATGGGACGTTGGTTCTGGCTGCTGCCATTAACATTCCGGGTGTGATTTTATCACAGTTTGGAATGTAGAAAACACCATCGAACCAATGAGCGTTAATGACTGTTTCGGCACTATCGGCGATTATCTCGCGACTTGGCAAGGAGTAACGCATGCCAATATGGCCCATTGCAATGCCGTCATCCACACCAATCGTATTAAATTCGAAAGGAATACCGCCAGCTTCACGGATGGCCTCTTTTACAATCTCACCGAAATGATTAAGGTGTTTATGTCCTGGAATAATTTCAATAAACGAGTTACAGACACCGATAAATGGCTTTTCGAGATCACTCGTTTTTACCCCTGTTGCATATAAAAGGCTGCGGTGGGGTGCCCGATCAATTCCCTTTTTAATCATATCGCTACGCATATTAATTTAGCTCCTAACTGACGATTGCATGGTTTGAACCTGTTGGGTTACAAGCCACTCCGTCTGTTGTTACAATTTTCCTAAATTCTTCTAATAGAACTTTAGTAACTTCACCAGGTTTTCCATCACTAATTTTACGGCCATCCACATCAATAACTGCAATTACTTCTACAGCTGTTCCGGTTAAGAACACTTCATCAGCCACATAGACATCATGTCTTGTGAATGGTGATTCACGGACATCCAAACCCTTGGCTCTTGCAATATCTAGGATAGCGTTGCGGGTAATTCCTTCTAACGCCCCCAAATAAACAGGCGGGGTATAGATGGTACCATTTTTTACAATAAAGATATTGTCAGCTGAGCCTTCAGTAACATAACCTTGATCATTAAGCATTAATGCTTCCTCAACACCAGCTTGATTGGCCTCTAATTTTACTAGAATATTATTTAAATAATTAAGTGATTTAATCTGTGGGCTTAGTACATCTGGGCGATTCCTTCGACTCGCAACAGATGCAATTTTAATTCCACGTTCGTAATACTCTTTAGGGTACATGCTAAGTTCTTCAGCAATAATAATGACGCTTGGTTTCGAGCAGGAAGAAGGGTCTAGGCCGAGATTCCCTTTTCCACGGGAAACAACGACACGAATATAGGCGCTTTCTAGCTGATTTTTTCTAATTGTCTCGATGATTAATTGAGTCATTTCCTCCTGTGTGTATGGAATATTCAGCATAATGGATTGTGCTGATTCATACAGTCTTTTCAGGTGAGCATCAAGTCTAAAGACGTTTCCGCTATAAACGCGTATGCCTTCAAACACACCATCACCATATAAAAAACCATGATCGAAAACTGAAACTACAGCATCTTCTTTCTTGACGAACTCGCCGCCAAGGAAAATCCATTGACTCCCCAACCTAACCACTCCTCTTTTATGATAGAACGCTTTAAATGATTAAACAAATTTTTTAAAAAGAATTGCCATACCCATCTCCAAATGGTGAGGAGCTATGGCAGTTATTGAATAGATGATTATTTTCGATAATCATACAACCAATCGAAAACATGGTCAATATAAAAATCTGACAATTCAAATAAATCAAAAAAGTTGATAGCGTTTACATTATTGTCCTGATAAGGAAAACAGCGAAAAAAATTTTTTTGAAATTTTTTTATTTTAAGGTTATTTTGTCCGAGAAATGGATTAAAACTGGGGGGATATTCAGAGGTAAGTAAGATGGAGGTGTTGTAAAGTCGATTGTATTTCAAACTTTAAATTTTTAATTCTTAACAAAAGAACACTAGTTTAAAATAGTGTTCTTAAGCTCAAAGCTTTGCAAGATGTTCATACACTTCTCGTAAATTACTATATCCGTTTTTTTGAGCTATTTTTAAATAGCTAGCCCAAATTTGCGCTGTCATGATGGCATCGCCAAGTGCATGGTGGCGATCTTTTATGGTAATCCCACATTTATGGCAGACTTCTTCAAGTGGTAATGATTTCATAGAGGAGTCGGATAGGCGAATTAAGAAAGACGTATCGATGATTCGATATTCAAATCGAGTCTTTAACAGATCCCATGTCATTTTTTGCATAAAGGACTTTTCGTGTTTAGAGTGGTGTGCAACAAGGATATGGCTTTGTGCATACTTAAAAAATTGAATTAAGACATCTCTGGCATCAGGAGCCTCACGCAATTGATCCTCATGAATATTTGTTAAAGTTGAAATTTCTACGGAAAGAGGAAGGTTTGATTTTACAAGGGAATAAAAAGTATGATTGTCCTCGATATGCTGACCGATCATTTTTACTGCTCCAATTGATAGGACACGATCTCCCTTTTCTGGATAAAACCCAGTGGTTTCCAAATCAAATACAACGACTTCTAATTCGTTAAGCGGGGTATCTAAGTTGTTTTTTACTTTCATTTCTTTCTGGAGCTGCCGGATGAACGAGAGCTGTTGTGGATTACTTTGTCCCTGAATTCCAGCATAAATATTAGAACTAAGCTTGCCGGAAATTAGCCTAAAGTATTGTGCTAAATCATTCATTTTCATGTTATCCCTCCTTTTCTATTAATTTTCTTACGGATTGATGAAGTGTTACACCATTTTTAATGATGTCTTTTATTTCATTTTTTTGCTCTTTTGTTAGGATATCGACCGGTAAATAGTGACCAGAATCATAGTCTGTATGACTGGCAAATAGAAGACGATAGTTTAACAGTTTTAAAAACATAGCTGTATATAAATCCTTGTCATGTAACTGTAGTTTGTCGAGCCTAGATAGGGTAGAGGTCTCCTGTAGATTTTCTTTCACTGCCAATAGACGAGCCGCATTCACATATGGAAAGAGGGCAGTCTCCTTTATATTTAGAGATCCAGTATGAACCCCATGTGTCTCTACTAATAGCTGACCTAATACGCCAATTCCTTTTTTGAAATGAAGAGTATTGTTTGACATTCTTGACAGAAGATGTTCTTTTTGAACGGTTTGATAAACAAAGGTCTTTAGTTGTTCCAAGAGTTGATGCTTTCCATAAAAAGAACGTCCATCAATAAAAATGAGTAGATACCGTAACGATTCCCAAGATGCATCTAGTGCCAAGTTTTTTATTTGTTTCTCCCATTCGGAATGTGATTTACACCAGAACGGATTGCCTGACATGACACCGCCATCGCAATAAGGATACCCAACTTGATAAAGACCTTTTGAAATTTCCTTACCTAATGACAAAAAATAAGCTTTTGCTTCCGCAGTAGGATCGAGATAAACAATTCCATGGTCTTGGTCACTCCATACAGATTGTTCGAAACGTCCGGCACTCCCCATCACAAAGAAAGAAAAGGGAGACGGTGGTGGGCCATATCGAGCAAGAACCTCTTTTAGTGATGTCTCCAATACCTGTTTAATCATGTTGTCATGAAGTTCGTTTAATTTAAAGTGATCTCTTGTAGCAGCCTTCATGTGAAGTTTTCTATATTCTGCAATTGCTGAGTAGGTATTATCATTCATATTTTTCACCTCCTCTTAAAAAATCTAGAAAGTGTGCAACCCCTAAATAGGAGTTGCACACTTTCTAGATTAATATTTATAGAGCCTTTGTTTGTTCTGTCTTAAGCAATTCTGGATAACCATAGCTTCCGTGCTCGCTAATATCTAAGCCCATAATCTCTTCTTCTTCTGTGACACGCAAGCCATTCATTGCTTTTTTAATAATGGCAAGCAAGATAAAGGATGCGACCAAGGCGAAGGCACCAGAGGCGATAACGCCTAATGCTTGAACCCCGAGCTGATGGAAGCCGCCACCATAAAATAATCCAGGTTTTCCGACCGTGGCTAATTCTTTTGTTGCAAAGAAACCAGTCGATAACGTTCCCCAGACACCAGCCGTACCATGTACAGATAGTGCTGCGATTGGATCATCAATTCCTTTTTTCTCAAAGAAGCTAATACTATAAAATACAAGAATACCAGAGATAAAACCAATCAGGACAGCGGCCCAAGTATCAACAAATGCACAAGAAGCAGTAATCGCTACGAGGCCTGCTAATGCACCATTTAACATCATTGGAACATCTGCCTTACCCAACACGATCCAGGAGATAATCATTGCGGCAACAGTACCAGCAGCAGCACCAAGGTTTGTGTTTAATGCGACAAAGCCAAAGAAACCTTTGTCCACGGATAATGTACTGCCCGCGTTAAATCCGAACCATCCAACCCATAAGAGTAAAACACTTAGTGCTGTAAATACTTGGTTATGACCAGCTAGATTATTGGCGGAACCATCTTTATTAAATTTTCCGATACGTGGTTTTAATAGAATCGTAGCTGCCAATGCCGCCATAGCACCAGTTAAGTGAACAACGGTTGAACCGGCGAAGTCTTGTTGACCAATCTCTGCTAACCAGCCGCCGCCCCAAATCCAGTGAGCGATTGGAGGATAAACAATAACAGAAAATAATACAGCGAATACGAGATAGACACCTAATTTTGCTCGTTCAGCAAACCCGCCAAATGCAATCGTTAAGGAAATACCTGCAAAAGCTAATTGGAATAAAAAGAAAACAGAACCAGAAAGTGATAAACTATCGATATCATAGCCTGAATATAAGAAGTCAGAAAGGCCTATAAGTGCATTTCCTTTTCCGAAAATTAATCCAAATCCAACTGCCCAAAATACAATTGAGCTAATACTAAATGTGAGAATGGTTTTACCAGCAATATGTCCTGCATTTTTCATTCGGGTGGAACCTGTTTCTAACAGGATGAACCCGCCGATCATTAAAATGACAAGTATCGCTCCTAGCATTACCCAAAGACTGTTCATTAAGAATAAAGTATCCATTTTTTCTCCCCCTTTTAAATGATGTTAGTTTTCTTAACATTCGGTATGTTAGTATTCTTACATGATTCCGAATTATTTTCTATAAATTTGGAAGATAATCTAACATGGTTTTTAATAATGAGGCATAACCCCAGCTTTTTGTCTGAACGGAGGGAGAAGAGTGCGATAAAAAATCCCATTCTCTATAGAAGGAATGGGATTGAAGGTTAGCTCCTTACTTTTTCCGTATACCAAATTGGGCGTTTAATTGCCCTTGAATCATCTTTCTGCGTACATCTTCTTGGTTGTGTTTCTTTTGTTCACGAAGCATTTCTTTCCTAATATCATGTGTTTGAATTCCGTCTTCAATTTTATTGGCAATATCCATCAATAGTTCAACATCTGAAAATGAAAATTTGCGGCTTCCTCCAGCAGACCTTTCAGGGAAAATAAGCTTTCGTTCTTCGTAATATCGTATTTGTCGTTCGGAGAGACCGGTGAGGTCCCGAACAATTCCAATTGTAATCACTTTTTTATCTTTATATGATATGTCTTTTCCCATTTTTGCCTCTCACCACACCCTATTGTTTCAATATTTAATCAATTTGTTAATTTAATATATTATATGTTAGATTTTCTTACATTGGACTGGGTATTCAAACCATTTTACTTGTTTTTCAGAAGAAATTTCTATGGAGTGCATTCGTCATGATTTTGTTGGGGAAAATATTTTTTTGTATAGGCTTTCCAGTTCATTGAAGGTAAGAGAGTAAAGCTCATGGTCAGAAGAATAAGACATGCCTGAGTCTAACAACTTCTTAATATAAAACTGCCTAAGGCGTTCGAGTCCTTTACGCAAATGAGTGGCCAACTTTCATCACCCCTTCAAACTGAAATTAATAATTTTGAAGTCTTCTTAAAAGTTCATTCGCCTGAGATCCCATTGTTTTCATGAGTTCTTCATACAACTCATCTCTTAATTTATCTAATTGAAGGATTCTTTCAGCTAGTTTAATATCAATTTTTCGATACATTGAAATCTTCCTTTCTTTCTTGTTTATAATGAAAAGTTAACTGAATTTTTGGTTCTTGTCAGTGGTTTTGTTAGATAAACTGACAGGAATTTTAAATCGTCATCTAAGATTGGGTAAAAGAATCTGACGATGTATATTTGGAAGCAAAAAGAACCGGGCGCATGCCCGGTCCTTAAAGTTTCTCTTAGTATTCGCCATCAAATGGTGTGAATGGGAAATTAAATCTTCTTTCAACTGCACGAAGGCGTTGATTCACGCGTTGGAGTCTACGGTCGATTTGGGCTACTTGGCGTTGTAGTTGATTGATCTCCCTTTCTTGACGCTCATTCGCCCTCTCCAGTTGATTCAGTCTGCGCTCAACCTGCTGTGGCTGCCTTGCTGGGTCATATTGTTCAGGTTGAAGATAGGGATTAAATGGCTCTGCTGGAGCATAGGGATTCATTTGTTCTTGTTGATCATAGGGAATAAATTGTTCTGGTTGACCATAGTAATTCATTTGTTCTGGTTGTACATAGGCATTATAATCAACCGGCATTTGTGGCATTTGATAATAACCATACGGATTCATTGGGCATCTCTCCTTATGTGGTAAGTACCCTATAGATTATGTAGGTGTATAGGAGGTGTATCGGCGAATGCCCATGAAAAAGTCATCTCAAGAAAAAGAATATGCAATGTAAAAAGGAGGATATCCAGGAGTAATAGATGGAAATAAAAGAAGTTATTATTCTACGATGCTAAACACTTCAGGTTATTACAGTATTAATATAGTAAAATATTTAAAATATTGAATATAAAGTCAAAACAGGGTATAATCATGTATATTCGGAATATTATCAATTCTTACAATAATTACTTTTATAAAAAAACATTGGAGGTCTGAACAAATGAAGAAATTTAAACTATTTTCAACTGTATTAATGGCAGCACTACTCTTGGTTCTTTCAGCTTGTGGAACGAGTAAGAGTACAAGCACAACAACTGGGGGAGACGGGGAAAAGAAGACATTGCGTGTGGTAACAGATGCCGCCTATGCACCGTTTGAATACCAGGATAAAGGGGAAGTTGTCGGTTTTGATATCGATTTTATCAATGCAGTGGCAAAAGAAGCTGGTTATAAAATTAAGGTGGAGCATGTTGGCTGGGATCCAATTTTTGTTGAATTAGATAAGAAAATCGCTGACATTGGACTTTCCGCCATCACCATCAACGATGAAAGAAAACAAACCTATGATTTTTCAGTACCTTACTTTTTATCAACCAATAAAATCTTAGTTCCAAAAGATAGTGATATTAAGAGTGCAGCAGATTTAAAGAATAATAAAACGGTAGCCGTTCAAAATGCAACAACTGGACAAGAAGCAGTTGAAGGTCTTTTAGGCAAAAATAGCGATAAAATCAAAAAGTTTGAAAATAATAACCTAGCAATCTTAGAACTAAAAAGCGGCGGAGCAGATGCTGTAGTTGCTGATAACACAGTTATCGAGCAATATGCAAAAAACAACCCGAAAGATAATTTTGTTGTCATTGAAGATTCAGGTGCTTTTGCTAAGGAATTTTACGGATTAATGTTTCCAAAGGGAAGCAAGATTAAAGCAGACTTTGATAAAGCTGTAAAAGCGGTTATTGATAACGGAACGTATGCAGATGTATACAAGAAGTGGTTTAAAGTAGAACCAGATACCCAGATCTTAAAGGATCAGCAGTAATATTGCTTATTAAATTGCGTAACTCTTACTTAGCAGTTACGCAATTTTTGCTAGTTAGATTCGATAATTAGCTTGTTGTTTAATAGGGGGATTTAAAGTATGGATTTTCGTTGGGATATTTTAGTTGAATATGCTCCTTTTTTTCTTAAAGGAACAATATTAACCATTGGGCTTTCAATCGCAAGCATTTTGATTGGTACCATTCTTGGCTTATTCATCGGATTAGGGAAAATAATGAAAAATAAGCTCCTCGCCTGGCCTTTTACCATTTACATTACCTTTTTTCGAGGTACACCATTACTTGTTCAAATATTATTAATCCATTTTGCAGTCGTACCCCTTTTTCTTGGAAAAACAAGTCCTATTTTAGCTGCAATTCTTACACTATCATTAAACGCTGCGGCATATATCGCTGAAATCTTCCGCGCGGGAATTCAATCGATTGATCGGGGCCAGATGGAGGCAGCTCGTTCTTTAGGGATGAATCATGTACAAGCTATGCGGTATATCATCCTCCCGCAATCCTTTAAACGAATGATTCCACCGCTTGGAAATGAATTTATCGTCTTAATAAAAGAGTCATCGCTGGCGGCTCTAATTGCAGCCCCTGAACTTATGTATTGGGGACGAGCCATGCAGGGACAGTATTTCCGAGTCTGGGAACCGTATCTTGCGGCCGCAGTTATTTATCTTGTGTTAACACTTTCCTTAAGCTTCCTGTTAAATCTTCTTGAAAGGAGGTTGGCAACCGAATGATTCAGGTAAAGAATTTAAAAAAATCCTTTGGCAAAAACGAAGTCCTCAAGGACATCAATGTTACAGTCAAGAATCAAGAAGTAGTCGTGGTAATTGGACCTTCGGGTTCCGGAAAATCAACATTTCTTCGCTGCATAAATATGCTTGAAACGATTACCGGTGGTCATGTCTTAATTGAAGGAATCGATTTGACGGACAAAAAAACAGATATCAATAAAGTACGTACAGAAGTGGGAATGGTTTTTCAGCAATTCAATCTTTTTCCGCATAAAAAAGTGATTGAAAATATTATGCTTGCACCAATGAAAGTAAGAAATATTCCAAAGGAAAAAGCGAGAGCTAAGGGTTTGGAACTTTTACGGAAAGTTGGATTAGAGGATAAGGCAGATGCCTATCCCGATTCTTTATCAGGTGGGCAAAAGCAGCGGGTTGCGATTGCAAGGGCGCTAGCAATGGAGCCGAAAATCATGCTTTTTGATGAACCAACGTCTGCACTCGACCCTGAAATGGTTGGCGAGGTACTTGAGGTTATGAAGGACCTAGCTAAAGAAGGAATGACGATGGTGGTTGTGACACATGAAATGGGCTTTGCCAAAGAAGTTGGCGATCGGGTTATATTTATGGATGGCGGATTGATTGTCGAAGAAAATGTTCCGAAAGAATTATTTGATCATCCTAAGGAAGAACGGACACAGGCGTTTTTAAGTAAGGTTTTATAACGAAAAGGGAGGCTCAAAGCCTCCTTTTTGTTATTTCCTCGAATGCCATCTTTCCAGCTTCGAAATGTTTCTTGTAAACATCCCCGCAATAAACTTCGGCATCCCGAATTCTACAATCTTTTGTTTTACTCTTTCTTTCATTTCGTCAACTGTAATATGAGGTAATGTGAATTCTCCGTTCAAATAGCAGTGGCTGCAGTACTTGGTGCTCTTCTTTCCGTCCTTTTCCGTTCCGCCCCCAAGCTCATCTTTTGCTAACGGCATTCCACAGCTTTGACAGTTTTTATAGGTGGTCATTTCTATTACTCCATTCTTTATTCAAAGTCAAAAACATCCACAATCCGGTCCGCTTTTAGCCGGTTTTGACACAGTTTAAATAATTGTCCCAAAAATACATCAACCTCAAGTAATGTAGAAGGCAGTTTGATTTGAACGGTTGTTGAACCAAACATTTGTTTAAAATAGGCTTTTCTTTGGTCATTTTTTCCATCCCGTTTAAATGGTTTGTATCCCCAGACAATATGAGGCACCCCATCAATTTCTTGGATTTGTCGTATCTCTGCGCAGGTTGTGGAGCGATCATGTGCATAAATGACTAAATAATAGTTGTCATTACGATGCCAATCAATGAATAAAAAATAATAACCCGTATCGCTATCTGGCCTGGTTACCTCATATGCTGCTATCGTTGGTTTTCCATTAGTCCATTGATGAAACTTTTGGAGGCTTCCACCCGTAATTTCAAGTTTTTTAATCTCATAGGTCGATGAATTAGAGGATTCGATACTGTTAGCTAAAAATATAGCTTGTTCCTTTTCCAACTTAGATTTCCCCTTTATGTATTTGAACCAATTATCAAAAAGCAGCGTAAAACCCCCTAGCTTTAGATATGGGGATATAAGCTGTATTTTTGTTCGTTTTTTTAGGATAATGCAAGTAATTTTACTATACATTTTTTGAAATTCTTTGGTATAATGAGAATATAAATATAGAACACTTGTTCCTTTTGGAGAGGGGTGAATGATTTGTATCGATCTTATAAAATACAAATTCAGCCGGAACATGAATTGTTCGACTACTGTGACTCACTCTGTTTTAAAGCGAAAAACTTGTACAATATCACCAACTACTATATTAGACAGGTTTACACAGCTTTAAACAAAGAAACAAGAAATGAAAATCAACTTCAAGTTCTAACAGATATTCAAGACCATTTACCTCAAATGAATAAAATTCGTCTAAAAAGTTTTGAGAGAGCCAAATCTAGGCCTAAAAAAGTCGATAAAAATGGCCATGTTTTGGAGCCAATACCAAATCTATTTAAAATGCCCCATCCAAAGAAAGCATTCCTTCCCTATACCTTTGTAGAAGCACTGTTTAAAGTGATGAAACAAACCGATTACCTTTCTATGCCCTCACAGTCCAATCAACAAACCATGAAAAAGGTATATGATGATTGGAAAAGTTTCTTCGAAGCCTCTAAGAAATATAAAACCATGCCTACTAGCTTTTCAGGAAAGCCAAGGATTCCTAAGTATAAACCGAAGAATGGACGTACGACTTCTTATTTAACCAATCAAATTACCAAAATTAAAAATGGAAATGTGCTTTCATTACCAGGTACTCCTCTTACATTAAAACTGGGAAAAATCGCACATATAGATGGTAAACTACAACAAGTGCGGATTGTCCCGACTTATGGCCGGTATGTAATGGAAGTCGTTTTTAAAAGTGAAGATGAAAAAGAGATCAAACAATCAGAAAAACAATTAAATGAATGGATATTTGAGCCGAAACGAGTAATGGGTATTGATTTGGGCGTAGATAACCTGGCAACTATCATCGATAACACGGGGCTAAAGCCTCTGCTTATCAAGGGCAAATGGTTAAAATCGATCAATCAATATTATAACAAATTAAGAGCGAAATACATGAGTATCCTTCGAAATGGAAAAGGACCAAAGGAAGGGAAGTTTAACAGCACAAGATTAACTTCATTAGACCGAAAAAGAAACAATCGAGTCATGGATTTTTTACATAAGGCCAGCGCAAAAGTGGTGGAGATTGCGAAAGAAAGAACCATAGATACGATCATCATTGGAAAAAATAAGGGTTGGAAGATGGAGGTTGATATGCAAAAGACTACAAAACAAACCTTCATACAAATCCCATATGCCACTTTCATAGGAATGATTCGATACAAAGCAGAGCGACATGGAATTCAAGTCATTGTTCGAGAAGAAAGCTATACCTCCAAGTCTAGTTTCTTGAATCATGACCCGATTCCAACTTACGGGGAAGAGCACCAAACTATTTTTAGCGGGTATAGAAGCAGTCGAGCTTTTTACAAAATCAAAGGTTCTAAGATTTTGATCCATGCCGATGTGAATGGAGCTTTTAATATTGTCCGGAAACATACCAATGATGTCTTCGAAGGACTGGAGAGAAAACAGTTCCTCCAATCCCCACGAAAAATAATCATCATTAAGAAAAGAAAGGCAAAGCTGAAGGCTTCGGTCTGATGTAGTAGCGGGACTTGTGGTAGCCCTCGCAAAGACAATGCGGCTTTAAAGCCTATTCTTTCGAAACCCCTAGCTTCAGCTATGGGGATACTCATACTTTGAAAGTGGATGAAAAAGAAAGAATGTCCAAATTTAACTTAAACTTATATTTAACTGAATTAGAAAGTGGTATAATTTATTTATTGACTATTCTGAAAAATAAACCAGGAGGTTATTTGATGAATTTTTACAAAGATGATTTGCAGTTTCAATCCTTGCTTAAAGAGTTACTCGATCAACCCTTTTTTGAATATGCAGACAAGGAGTTAACTGTCTTTGGTGAGAAATGTGCAACTGCTATCGATGATCGGGCAAGGTTTACGGACCGGGAAGGACAGCCGCGCTTAAACAAATATGATGCCTATGGTGAAGATATTTCTGAAGTATGGGTGAACGAGGGCTACAGAAGAACCGTTGAAGAAACTTACAATACTGGAATAGTTGGTTATGTTCATAAAGAAATTCCAGGACTCGGGGAAAAAGGAAATTACATATATTCTTATGCACAAGGGTATCTTCTCTCGCAAACAGAGCCTGGATTTTACTGTCCAGTCACATTGTCGATGGCTACTGCTTATTTACTTAACCAATATGCTTCGAAAGAAATGAAGGAGCAATTTTTGCCGCATGTCCTCTCAACAGGTGAAGTTCCACACTATGAGGGTGCGACATTTTTAACAGAGCGTCAAGGAGGCTCCGATGTCGGTGCGAATGAGATGAAGGCTGTTGAAGAAGGAGATCATTTCAAACTTTATGGAGAAAAGTATTTTGCCTCCAATGCCGGTATGTGCGGGGTCGCTATGGTTTTAGCGCGGAAAGAAGGTGCACCATCAGGAACGAAGGGACTGACTTTATTTGCGGTTCCCTGGCGAAACCAGGACGGAACACTTAATGGAATTCGTATTCGCCGTTTAAAAGATAAACTCGGTGTCAGGGCAGTCCCTTCTGCTGAGGTTGAATTTGATGGCGCAGATGCCTTTGTTGTGGGCGATCCAGCTAAAGGTTTTTACTATATGATGGAAGCTCTAAATCTATCAAGAGTCTGCAATGCCGTTGCCTCATTAGGAATTATGAGAAGAGCTTATTATGAAGCAAAGGAATATGCTTTAAAAAGGGATGCGTTCGGAAGTAAGCTCGCAAACTATCCAATGGTCAAGGACACGCTGACAAGGCTAGCTGTAAAGCTGGAAATTGAAACACGCACCGTTTTTACCTATCTTCCTTTATTTGAGCGCGTTATGAATAATCAAGCAAGTCAAAAGGAGGCCATTCTCAATCGTCTCTACATCGCCCTTTTGAAAAAAGAAACGGCAGAACAAGCGATTCGTTATGCACATGAAGCGATTGAAATGCACGGCGGGAATGGTTATATCGAAGACTTCGTTACTCCAAGACTATTGCGGGACGCCCAAGTCCTGACTGTCTGGGAAGGAACGGCCAATATTCTCGGATTAGAGGTTCTGCGTTTAATCGAGAAGTATAAAGCAGAGGAACTGTTTTTAGAAGAGATGAGTCAACGCTTACGGGGAGTTGCCCATTTGCCATCCGAATGGACTTATTTGGTTGAAAATAAATTAATTCAATTGCAGAACCTATCAAAATCATTACGTAGGGCATCCGCAGATCATAAAACCTTTCACTCGAAAAAGGCGGCTGAACTTATGGTGAAAATTCTTGAGAGTATTGTCGCGCTTGAACAGGCAGCAAGCGGTGACCGCCGTGCCCTCATGGTAATGGAGGTATTTTTAGAGGAGACGTGGAAGTCTTCTTACTTGTTCAATGAAGAAATGAGGACAGTCGAATACTTTTCGGAAATTGTTTTGAATTCGAAGAGTGAGAAACCTTTATCAGTCAGATAAGTGAACTCTATGAAGCTTGCCATTTCATGGTGGGCTTATTTTTTAGTTTGATTTGAAAATAAGAGTTCATTTTACGTCTAATAATCAACCTATTTCCAATAATATCCAGTGAATGTCGTAAGCTTCGTAAAATATGTAATAAGAGTCTGAAAAAATGTAGTAAGTTTCGAAAAATTTGTAATAAGTTCTGTAAAATATGTAGTAAGTGTCATTAATTATTTTTCTTTGTCTCCAAAATGAAATACAAATGACATCCTTTTAAAAAATTGCTCTGGTAGAATCGTATAATTAGGACTTATAATCAGAAAATCCGTCGAATAGTATATAGAATAATTAGGCCTCTTTTCCATATGAATGACAGAGAGTGGTGTAATTGGAGGGAAAGATATGACATTAGAGACGCAATTAAAACAGAAAACGTATTATGAAATGTTCATTAATGAACATGAAAATATTCATCCGATCCAGGTGCTTGGTGAACTGTTTCAGGAGGAAGCGCTAAAGGACCTGCCTGATTTATCGTCTATTCGCTTTGCGCAGGGGGAAGTGTACTTCCATCATAAAGATTATGAGGCTGCCATTTTTAAATGGGAGAATATAATCAATGAACTTGAACCCTGGGCAAAGAAAAATACTGCGGATGCATATTATGAGTTAGGTTTATTATCGACTGCTGAAGACCTTTATTGTGCAATTCAAACCAATAATCTCACCCTAAATACGGAAGTGGCCTTACAGTTATTTTCGTTGTATATAGAGCGAGATAAGCTCGACTTGGCCTTGTCGGTGATTAAAAAAACAATTGCTGCAAACCCAGATTATCCGAACGTAACGGAAATCGCTCGTTCTTTTTTTGAAGAGCAGCAGGATTGGAATCATGCGATTGAACTAGCAGTAAACGAGGCAAAACGGACGGAATCATTAGACTGGTACGATATGATTATTACCTATGTGGAAAATGGTGTGGCTAGAAGTCATGCGCCGAGTTATTTTTCACAGGCTTTACTTGAAGTGTTTAGTCTGAATAAACAAAAATTTGAGAAGCTTATTTCCGCCCTTTGGGACAGCTATAAGAATGAAGAATCGTATTTTACTTGGATAAGAGAAATGAACCATTTGTTATTAAACCTTGAAATCAGTCGGGATAGAAACTTATCTGTACTTTCAGGCCTCCATAAGGAAGCATTTTTCAACTTAATTGATGGAAGGTATTTCATTAAAAGTCTGCAGGATTTTATTCCAGACTTCCTGACAAATTGGTTACGACTTGCCGATCGTAAAGATACCGTGCTTGCAGCAGCTGCCGTGCTCTCATGGAATGAGCTTTTTCCAGCAAGCATAAGTATGTCTATCGTTAGTGAGGCTGAAAAACTGATCAGCATTACGGAAACTGATATGGATGAATTAGAGGAGTGCCTGACACTATTTGATGCTATTACGAATTGGGCCCAATCAAATGAGATGGGCGAGAATAATCGAGTAAAATGGATTGTCGAGCAATTAGTCGATTTTGACAAACAACATCTATTAATTACCGGGTTAAGCGGAAGTGGAAAATCGACTTTTGTTAATTTGGTTCTTGGAGAGGATTTACAGGACAGCCCAACCTCTTCTGTGGTCATGTTTAAAGATTCAGCTGAAGAAGAAATCATAGAAATTACTGATCGAGAGAAGACTCGTTTATCTGGTTTTTCTGATTTTCAAGAACGAATGGACCGACGCCGTAATGCGTTGGAATCTATGATTGAATTTAGGCGGCCGAACGCCTTTTTACAGGAAAATAAGGTCGCTTTAATTGATACCCCTGGCCTAAAAGGAAACTATAATGATTCCTATGAAGTATTGAAGAATCTGCAATTGGCAGATACCGTCCTCTTTGTGCTCGATGCAAATGCACCGTTTACGGAAAAAGAAAGATCAGTGCTTGCAAAGATTCAAGAGTTAGCTCCTGATATTCCAGTTCATTTTCTACTGAGTAAGACCGATACGCTTGTAAATGAGCAGGAAGCGATAAGAGTTTTCGATGAAACTAGGGCGAGGATTCAATCCTATTTACCGGATGCTTTCGTGTTTGCTTTTTCATCGCAATATGAAAGCAGTCAGCAGCTTAAGGACTTAAAAGAGTTTATCCAATCCATTAAAAATATGAGAAACATTGAAGATAAGCGGTTGGCAAAGCTGTTGTTCTATATTCGGACCACGATTGCCAGCCTTATGCAAAAACGGATCGATGTTGAAAATCAATTGGTAGAATCCGTGCGTTGGAATGAAGAAATGCTCCAGAAGTTAACGGGGGCCGTAAATCAACTGAAGGATACGGAGACCCAAAAAACAAAAGCAGTGGTGCAGTCCTACCGTGCCATCAAAGCTTTAATTGAAAAGGATATATCAGAGTCTGTTCCAAAGATGCTTCAAGAGTGTTCCTCTTTCATTAAAGAAGACAGTAATTTTAGCAAGATTCACGTAGAACTTAATGATGAGATGAACAAGAGACTGGAAGTGTACCTAGATCAGACGGTCATGCCAAAATATTACCGCTTGCTCCAAGAATGGATCGAGGGAAGCAAAGAGGAGTTCGTGCAAGGTCAGGAGTTCTTGAATGAAATAGGTGAAGGCTTTAATCACATGTATGGGGAAGAACGCCTCAGCCTTGATTGCGATTTTAAAGTGCTCGATGATTGGCACCGTGATACTGACCGGATGACAAGTCGCTTCCAGTTGGAAACTGTCAATATTCTGCTGCGCAGAACCCCGTCTCAATTTTTATTAAAAAGCGCTGGTAAGCTGTTTGGTGCCATGACACAAAATAAAGCACTGCTTTTTAACAAATACAAATCATTTGTAGAAAATGAGGAGTATATCGAAGCAATTTCTGCCGTCAAGCAACAGTTTTTCCAGCAATTTGAGCTGTTTGAAAAATCACTGGAGCGAGATGTTATCCTATTTTTCAAGAGTCCATTGAATCTGTTAAATCGTTCAGTGGAGGAAGCAAGATTAGGAATCCAGACAAACCAAGAAATGCTTACGAATATGAATACCAATCCAGAAATGTTCCGCGATCCGTTGACATTGTTTGAAGTTAGATTGCGTCAGTTTGAGTGGATGACGGTGGCAGGAAAAGGTATGCAAACCGTCTATTAATATTTGGAAAAGGAAGGTGTCCGAGGCATCTTCCTTTTTTATGAAATTGCGTTGCTCAAATGTCAAAAAAATGGTAGCATATGGGTAATCTGTTTTGAAGGAGGGGAAACGAATGATTAAAGTAACGGGTGCACAAACAGAGGCTTGTGTTTTTTCGAACTATCCTCAGGAAACAGCCCTAGAGCAAATCCAAGAGCTATGTAATCAAGCTTTTTTAAAGGATGCAAAGATTAGTATTATGCCAGACTATCACGCCGGTAAAGGTTGTGTGATTGGAACAACCATTCAGCTAAAGGATAAGGTCGTCCCCAATCTAGTGGGTGTAGATGTCGGCTGCGGCGTGTTAACCGTCAAACTTCAGGATCAAAAAATTGATTTTAATAAACTTGATCAAGTGATCCGTACGTATGTCCCAAGTGGGCAGGAGCTTCATACAGAGGAGACAGTCAGGTTTATTAATACTAGTTTTCCCGCCATTCAAGAATTTGAAGCAGATCACATATTGAGTGAAAATAGAAGCCTGTATAGCTTAGGTACACTAGGCGGAGGGAACCATTTTATTGAGGTCTCAGTTGATACCAATGGCTATCACTATTTAACCATACACACTGGCAGCCGCTATGTTGGGGCGAAGATTGCCACCTACTACCAAAAGGTAGCTATCTCAAAACTTCGTCAGCAGGATTTAACTGATATCATTGACCAGTTAAAGGCGGAAGGACGTCAAAAAGAAATCGAAGCAATGATTAAAAGCTATAAAGAAAAGAATCCCGTTATTCCGAATGATTTAGCGTATTTGGAAGGCGAGGATTTTCATAACTATATGCATGATATGAAGTTAGCTCAAGCATTTGCAAAAGCTAACCGCGAAGAAATTGCAAGAGCGATCACGGAAAATATGGGACTTGAGGAGCAGGACCGCTTCGATACGGTACACAATTATATTGACACGGAGAACCTGATTTTACGAAAAGGGGCCGTGTCCGCGCAAAAAGGCGAACGTCTTATTATTCCGATTAATATGAGAGACGGGTCGATTCTAGCAGTCGGTAAAGGGAACGATGAATGGAATTATTCTGCTCCGCATGGTGCGGGTCGCGTATTGAGCCGCACGAAAGCAATGAAAACTCTCAATATGGACGATTTTCATAAAACAATGGAGGGCGTGTGGACGACGTCTGTTTCGGAAGAAACATTAGATGAAGCGCCAATGGCCTATAAGTCAATGAATGAAATTTTAGAAAAGGTAGAAGAAACTGTTGAGATTGCAGGTTTCATTAAACCGGTTTATAACTTTAAAGCCAGTGAAAAGTTCACACCTGGAAGATTTAAAAAATGATAGATTTGGGAGAGAGAGACTGTAATAATAGTCTCTCTCAGGCTGTCGAGAAACTTTCGGCAGCCTCTTATTTTCTACAATAACTTTAACGATTCACCGCGTTAATTCATTATAATATTATTATTATATAGGCTTTGCAACATGTCTGTTGATTTGCGCTCCAGGCACTTCGCTTTCCGCGGGCGTGCCGGGGAGCCTCCTCGGCGCTGAAGCGCCTGCGGGGTCTCCCCTGCCCCGTACTCCCGCAGGAGTCTGCGTGCCTTCCGCGGAAATCAACAGGCCCATTAGCAGGTACAATGAATAATTAAATGCTGAGAATAAAAAATTGCCGAGAAAAATACCCTTTCTCGACAATCTGAGAGAGACTGTAATAATAGGCTCTCTATTTTCTTTTTTCAATAATTTCTGTACTCCTGTATTAATAACCTTTTGAAAAATTAACAAGATTAATCGATGGGATATTACTAGAAAGATATTCTTTTAAATTAGGGATCAAGATGTTTTCAATGACCCGCTGATTATAGTGATCGGTTGACCCAGATGTGTGGGGGGTGATGATTACATTTTCCATCTCCCATAACGGACTTTCCGGACTCAACGGTTCTGTTTCAAACACATCGAGTCCTGCTCCCGCGATTATTCCTTCCTTTAATGCCTGGATAAGGTCAGCTTCCACGACAATCTCCCCACGGCCGATATTCATAAAGAATGCGGACGTCTTCATTTGCTTAAATTGTTCTGCGCCAAACATTTGATTCGTTTCCTTTGTGAGCGGTAATGTTACCACAACATAATCACATTTTGGGAGCAGCTGATCTAATTGGTCTGGAGTATACATTTCATCCACATAGTCCTCTGGCTTTCCAGAGTGCCTGACACCAAGGACGTGCATGCCAAATGCTTTAGCGATTTTCGCTGTTTCTTTCCCAATGGTACCGACGCCGATAATTCCAATCGTTTTTTCATGTATTTCTAGTCCCATATGGGCATGATGCCAGGTTTTCTTCTGTTGGTTTTTAACGTAGGTATGGATTTTCCGCGTTAAGCCAAGCATTAATGCGAAGATAGTTTCAGAAATCGGATAAGCATGGACGCCATTGGCGCTAGTCAGGTAAATGTTTCTAGAATTTAGTTCTTCAAGCGGCAGGTAATCAACACCGGCACTCCAAGATTGGAGCCACTTCAGCTTGGAATATGGAGCGAGGCAGTATTCTTCTATCCCATTGTGCCAGCCAGCGATGATTTCCGCGTCCTTTAGATGCTCTTGCCAAATATTTTTATCCTTGCCTACAATCAATTCCCAATCAGGAATCATCGCATTGATTTGTGTTATGTAATCTTGATCAATATTACGGGTGATAACCATTTTTTTCATAAGTGGGGATTCCTCCAATTTAACAATGTTTTCTTTATTTAATGATAACGGAAATCAAAAAAATTGATAAGGTTTTTGTTTACTAGTCGGACACTAATCCGAAGAAACCAACAAATTTTATAAAACTATCTGATATCCAAATATTCTTTTTCCATCTTCTGTGCTATTATTTAGAAATACGAAGTAAATATAAGTAAGCGGATCTTCAGTGTGAAGATTCTTTTTTATTGGAGTGAAGGGGAGGGGATTGTTTGAAAGATCGTTTGTGGACGAAGTCGTTTATTATGCTCATGGTGGGAAATCTATTTGTGTTTATGTCATTTCAAATGCTTATTCCCACACTGCCGCCATATATAAAATCCATTGGGGCTTCGGGGCTGGAGATTGGCCTAGTGACGGCATTGTTTTCGATTGGCGCTGTCATTAGCCGGCCGTTTATCGGCTTTATGCTTGAGTATAAGCCTAGAAAAGCACTAGTTTTAATAGGAGCAATTATGCTTTTAATGGTCACGATTCTTTATCCAGTTTCACAGGTTGTGGTGATTTTTCTATTATTCCGTTTTGTCCATGGTCTTGCCTGGGGATGGTCAACAACTGTAAATGGCACAGCGGCGGTTGATGTGATTCCAAATTCACGGCTCGGTGAAGGGATGGGCTATTTCGGACTTTCGATGACAATTGCATACATTATTGCCCCTAGTGTAGGAATATTTGTTTACAATATCACTTCTTTCACGAATCTAATTTATTTTTCAGCGATATTAGGGGTTATCTCGATCATTTTACTTACTGCTGTAAAGTATCAAACTCCTAAAGCAGTGATAAATACTAGAAAAGAAGAATTGAAATTTTCCTATCTAGGTTCACTGGTTGAAAAATCAAGTTGGTTTCCAGCATTTATCACGATTATCATCAATTTAGGTTACGGATCGGTGGTAACATTTATTGTCATTTTTGGTGAAGAGCGTGGCATTGAGCAGATCTTTTTATTTTATATTTTTAATGCGGTGATAGCCACATTGGGCAGACCATTTGCAGGGAGATGGTTTGATGAGAAGGGCCCTATAGGACTTGTTTTGTTCTGTACATTTGCTACATTTGTTGGCATATGGGTACTCTCTTTTGCACATTCCAGCTTATTTATTGCCATTTCAGGTGCATTATTCGGTATCGGATTCGGCTGCTTGATACCAACGCTGCAATCTTGGGCCTTACTCATGACACCTGCACATCGACGAGGTGTGGCCAACGGGATGATCTTTTCGTCGATTGATTTGGGGATTGGGCTAAGCGGTCTTATTTTTGGGGTGCTCGCCCAGTTTGTTGGGACGGCATCTATCTTTCGTATCGCTAGTCTTTTTCTCATAGCAGCTATTGTTTTAGTTGTAATAATGGAAAGAAGAAAACGAGCGTCGTTAAAAGACGAAGTAGCAAAGGAAAAGGTCAGGACATCATATTAAATGAGGTCCTGACCTTTTTTATGTCTTAATCCAGTCTTTTAAATTTCCGGAATTTCATAGCAACAAACCCTGCTAAAATCAAGGCTAGACCAATAACTAAATAGTTATAGATTGGTGTAGCGGTTTGAGGTAATTCGTTTCCAGTACTTGATGTGCTAGTTGTTGGATTTGTATTGTTCGTTGGTGTTGGATTTGGATGATCTGTGGTACTTGGCTCAGGTGCTGGATTAGGATTATCTGTGTTCCCTGGCACAGGTGTTGGATTTGGATTATCTGTATTCCCTGGTTCAGGTGCTGGATTTGGATGATCTGTGTCGCCTGGCTCAGTTGTTGGATTTGGATTATCCCCTGGGTTTGGCACCGGGTTATCTTTAACAATATTTTTAATTTCAATCGTTGCAATGATTTCATTACCGCATTGATCTAGTACATAAACAGTATAGATTCCATTTTCGCTAACTTGGAAGGTAGAATCGTTAAATACTGTACCTTCTGATTTAAAGTCCTGGGCTATTTTTGTACCTGGGAGCCATTTCATGGCTTGTACATTGTCAGCGTTGGTTTCAACCTTTATCGTTACTGGCTCTTTCGTCGAATCTAAAGGTGATTGAGTTAAATTAATGGTAAGTTCTTTTTCAGGAAAAAGTGGTGCCAGAATATCGTCTGCTAATTGGGCTAATGCTTGTTGACCTGCTAATGTTGGATGAATGCCTAGTGAAAGTCCAAAAGCAGAAAATTCTCCGTCTAAAATAAATTGAGATTGATTTCCGTCAAATGCTGTATAAGCATTTGCTAAATGAACACCGTTTTGTCCTGCTTGAGGATTAATCACCTGTTCGTTTACCAACTTAACCATACTATCTCCAAGTGTATGAAAAGATTGCAGTTCTTTGGTATCTGCAACAGGATTATAAAGATTGTATAAAATAATTGTTACGTCATTATTTTGATCTTTTATTTTTTCAATAATCTTTTCTAAATTTGATTTCAAATCAGTAACAACAGTACCTGCTTGAGCTGCCATGGCTTGCAATTTATCTTCTGTTAATGATTCAGGATCTGGATTATTCAATAATTCAGTTAAGCCTGTCGCCTCAATAAGATCATTGCCACCTATGTATAATGTAACAATATCCGCATTTTTTATTGCATCTGAAGTTTGTGAATCACTTAGACTATTTAACAATTCTGTAGATGTCTGGCCAACTTTACTAAGGTTTGTAACCGTGTTTTTTCCTTCCTTCCCTATTAAATTAGGAAAAGCATTTGGCGATGGGCTGGTTTGATTCGGCTCAAGATGATACCCATATGTAATCGAATCCCCAAGTGCTACTAAACTACAATGACACGGATCACCTTTTGCAAAAACAAAAGATGAAAAGAAGGTGTTTAGTGCTAGCATGAGGATGAAAAGAATAGAAAGACGTCTTAATTTCACCATAATTCCTCCAATTATTGTATTTATTTCAACAATTCTATTATAGTCGTCAATTTTTGGAAGATTCAATATATAAAGTTCTACTTTTTACGACAAAAGTCCCGTTATTATTTTACTAGATGAACTATCTAGATATATTTCGATGTATGCTGAAGCAAAACACACGATATGCTGAGACCTAATTTTCTTACGTTTCTACAACTTTATTAAACTGTTCAGTAAATGATCACTTTTCTGGCAAAGATGTCCATACCTAAAACACATTCATTAAAGGTCAACAGTAAAAATGACCATTATTCTAGAGTATTTCTTTTTGGCATAATACTTGCAAAAGAGAATTATAGGAAATCCTATTAGGAGGTATGAACTATGCAAATTCAAACTTGTCGTGCGATCGTTACCGGCGGTGCCTCAGGGCTTGGAGAGGCAACCATCCGTAACATTGTTCAAAACGGAGGAAAAGCGGTTATTTTTGACCAATCGGAAGAAAATGGTTTACGTCTCCAAAACGAACTTGGTGAAGCTGTTTTATTTTTAAAAGCAGATGTCACTATAGAGGAAGACATTCAGGAAGCAGTTAGTAAAGCTGCTGCGTTTATGGGTGGAGTGAATACCGTAGTGAACTGTGCAGGGATTGGGATTGCGGAGAAAGTGCTTGGCAGGAATGGTGTGCATAATCTTTCACTTTTTTCAAAAGTCATTCATGTGAATTTAATCGGTACTTTCAATGTGATTCGGATCGCTGCAGAGACGATGATCAGTAATAAAGTGAATGAACAGGGTGAAAGAGGTGTGATTATTAATACTGCTTCTGTTGCTGCTTATGACGGACAAATTGGCCAGGCTGCTTATAGTGCCTCGAAAGGTGGAATTGTCGGAATGACTCTGCCGATTGCAAGAGAGCTTGCTCGCCACGGAATTCGTGTGATGACCATTGCTCCTGGACTTTTCCATACACCGATGTTTGATACCCTTTCACAAGAGGCGAAAGATTCGCTTGGAAAAATGGTCCCGTTCCCGTCAAGACTGGGATTCCCGAGTGAATACGCACAACTCGTTCAAAACATCATTGAAAATCCAATGTTAAATGGAGAAACAATTAGGCTTGATGGGGCAATAAGAATGCAGCCGAAATAAAGGTGAAGTTGGGGAAGGCACAAGCCTTCTCTTTTTGTTCGTATGGAATGATCAGAAGTATTGTTAAAATATTCAAAAATATCCCTCTTTTTTGTTACAATAAAGATATGAATAAAAGGGGGTAACGAAATGCTCCAAATTAAAGAGCTTATTACGCCAGTCGATTGTATAGTTACCGAAAATACGACACTAGTTGAAGCCATCAGTCTAATGAACAAAAAGAAGTGGAACCTGCTTCCTGTATCGGATGTTGCTAGAAAACTAGTTGGCGTTTTTACCCGAAGCAGTTTGTTTCAAATGGTTTTGGACGAGAAACCCCTAACCACTCCCATCAAAAAATACATAAAAGCTCAGGTTGAAACACTGCCCATTAATACCCCATATGAAAAAATCGAATTGATTGTCAAAAACAGTCAGGTTGGCACCGGTGTGATCATCAATGAACAGGACCAGGTCGTAGGAATCCTCACGAAAACAGATATGGTCATGTCACTGCTGCAAACCTCACAAGAGTTAAAAACAGTAAAAACCTTAAAAAGGACATTAGAAACAGCTTTAGACCATGCCTATGACGGGATTGTCATGACGGATGAAAAGAAAAACATCCAGATGGTCAGTCCTCCTCTACTCGAATTATTTAATCTTCAACTAGAAGCAGTTCTATACCATCCCGTTGCGAAAGCTTTACCGGAACTACAATTAGACAATGTTTATCAATCAGAAACCGCTGAGGTTAGCGAATTTTTAGAAATCAATGGTATTAAATATATCGTCCACCGAATTCCCATTCAAGAGAATGGAAGAATCATTGGAGCCATTGGCAAGGTCGTGTTTAGACAATTAAATGAGGTCAGCGAGTTATTCAAAAAGCTGCAGAAAGCGGAAAATAAGGCGAGTTTTTATCATCAGCAATTTCAGAAGTCAGAGTCAGCCAGGTTTACCTGGGATCACCTATTTACCGTTGATCCATATATGGAAAAATTGAAAAAAAGTGCGGCCAAAGCGGCAAAAGGAAGGTCAACTATTCTTATCCGTGGTGAAAGTGGTACGGGTAAAGAATTGTTTGCTCAAGCAATTCATAATAGCAGTGCAAGAAATACAGGAAAGTTTATTGTGGTGAATTGTGCAGCGATACCAGAGGATTTGCTAGAATCAGAGTTTTTTGGCTATGACGAAGGGGCCTTTACGGGTGCGAGACAAAAAGGCAAACTTGGAAAGTTTGATTTGGCTAATGGCGGAACGCTCTTCCTTGATGAGGTAGGGGACATGTCACTCTCATTGCAGGCCAAGCTGCTGCGCGTGCTTCAGGAAAGAGAGTTCTACCGGGTTGGCGGTACGGTAAGAATTCAGGTTGATGTCAGAATCATTGCCGCCACCAATCGAAACCTAGAAGAAATGGTTCAAGAGGGTCTTTTTAGAGAGGATTTATATTATCGTCTCAATGTTATTTCATTAAATGTCCCGCCACTCCGCGATCGACTGTATGATACGGAACATTTGATTGGTCGGTTCATGATTGAATTGAATCAAATTTTAGGAACTAGCATTACTGGTATCGAAGAAAGGGCAAGAGGAGCGATGTTAGATTATGCCTGGCCTGGAAATGTCCGTGAACTGCGAAATGTTATGGAACGGGCCATGACATTTGCGGAAAATGGGAAAATTAGATTGGAGGATCTTCCCGATTATTTAGTAAAGCAGGTTTCCGTTATAGAGCCTTCTTTAAATGTATCTCTTGTCGAAAACGCAGAACTCGAAGCGATTAAAAAGGCATTAGTACAAGAACAAGGGAATAAAGTAAAAGCGGCTAGATTACTAGGAATCAGCCGATCCGGTTTATATGAAAAAATCAAAAAATACAAACTGCCGACCTAGGGTGAAAAGTGTCCAAAAAATGGACACCTTTTTGTATTTTGTGTTTGCTTGAAAAACAGATCGTCATTTAAGGCTGCTGCTTTTCAGGCTGATGGCCTACGTATTGTTTTTTTGAATACTGGCACAAAAATTGCATGAATATTGAGGGAAGTCTTTTTGAAGGAGGATTCTTATATGAATATCGGAAACCTTTTAGCGCAAAATGCCCGCAAATTTCCTGAAATACTAGCCATCGAATGTGAAGGACGAAGTTATACGTATCGCCAATTTAATGAAGAAGTAAATAGACTGGCAAACGGCTTATTGGTCCAGGGGGTAAATAAGGGTGACAAGTTGGCAATGATAATGAAGAATTCCGATCACTTTGTCTTTACGTTTTTTGCCGCTGCCAAAATTGGGGCCGTTGCCGTACCTGTTAACTTTCGTCTAACTGCATCAGAGATTCACTACATTTTAGACCAATCCGATACGTCTTTAATTGTGTGTGACAAGGAGTTTGAACAAATAATCACAACTGCAAAACAAGGCACGGAAACTCGGCTGGTCATTACCGTTGGTGACCCAGAAACAACTGGATCCCATTCGTATGAAAGGATTTTATCCAATAATCTAAATGAGCCGGCTGTTGAGGTTTCCGAGCAGGATGATTTAGAAATTCTCTACACATCGGGTACAACCGGTCGACCGAAGGGAGCTCTTTTTGATCATAGTCAAATTTTTAAAGTAGGGATTGCTGTAGTTATTAATATGGGGATTAGACAGCATGAACGAATTCTCCACCTCCCACCGCTGTTTCACTCTGCGCAGTTAAACTTGTTCCTTATTTCTGGGGTGGCACTTGGTGCTACACATATTATTCATCGCGACTTTCATCCAGTTAAAACGCTCCAGGCGATTCAAGAACATAAAATTACCCATCTTTTTGCGGTTCCAGCTATGTATAACTTTCTACTCCAAGTTCCCAATGCAGCAGATTATAATTTATCTTCTATTAAAAGAGTCGGATACGGGGCTGCGCCAATGGCACCGGAACTTATCAAAAAAACCATTCAACTCTTTAAAACCGATCAATTCTATAACCTTTACGGCCTAACTGAAGCAGGCCCTGGCGGAATTCTCCTCGATCCAGAAGGACATAAACATCACCTTGGCAAGGGTGGGAAACCTATCTTCTTGACGGAAACAAGGGTGGTCAATGAAGAAGATAATGATGTATTACCTGGAGTGATTGGTGAATTTATTGTTCGCAGTGACATGGTGATGAAGGAATATTATAAAAAGCCGGAAGAAACGAAGAGCACCTTGAAAAATGGCTGGCTCTATACCGGTGACTTAGCGACGATTGATAAAGAAGGTTATATCACGATAGTTGATCGTAAAAAAGACATGATTATATCAGGCGGAGAAAATGTTTACTCCGTTGAGGTTGAAGGTATTCTTTTTGAACATCCTGACGTCCTCGATGCGGCTATTATTGGTTTGCCCGAAGAGGTTTGGGGAGAGGCTGTCTGTGCGATTATTGTGCCAAAGGAAGGTGCAGTGATAGATGAGAGGGAATTGAAGAACTTCTGTCGTCAAAAACTAGCAGGCTATAAAGTTCCAAGGAGAATTTTTATAGAAGAGCAGCTGCCGAGGAACGCTTCTGGGAAAGTTCTAAAATATCAACTCCGTGAGAAGATGAGAAATGTAACCATATAGAGTGGAGTTAGTGTTTTATTCCAACTATTGTATAAAAGCGGCTGTGATTTGTTAAATAAATCCAAGTTTACGTCTAAAAAAGCGTAATTTTGTAAAAAAAGTCCAAGTTTACGTCTAAAAAAGCGTAATTTTGTAAAAAAAGTCCAAGTTTTCGTCTAAAAAAACGTAATTTCGTAAAAAAACTCCGTGTACTTTTAAAAATGTAACCGTACCCACATCGAAAGAGAGGTATCTTTGAATGAAACATCCATACTTAAATGAAGATCATGAAATTTTTCGCAAGTCATTGAGAAAGTTTTTGGACAAAGAAGCATATCCCTTTTATGAGCAGTGGGAGGAGGACCGAATGATTCCACGTTCCTTCTGGAAAAAGATGGGGGAGCAGGGGTTTCTTTGTCCTGATATTGATGAAAAATATGGCGGCAGTGAGGTCGATTGGGGATTTGCGGTCGTCATTAATGAAGAGTTGGAACGAGTGGGCTCAGGCTTAATTGGGATAGGCCTCCACAATGACATTGTCATCCCTTACATCACCGCCTATGGGACAGGAGAGCAAAAGCAGTGCTGGCTGCCGAAATGTGTTACGGGTGAAATTATCACAGCGATTGCAATGACAGAACCGGGCACAGGTTCTGACCTGGCCAACATCAAAACAACAGCAAAATTGGACGGAGACCACTATATTGTTAATGGACAAAAGACATTCATTACCAATGGGATTCAATCCGACCTCATCGTTGTTGCTGTTAAAACGGACCTAAATGCGGTACCAAAGCATAAAGGTGTCAGCCTCATCGTCATCGAGAGAGATGCCCCTGGTTTTTCACGTGGAAGAAAGTTAAACAAAGTCGGTCTCCATTGCCAGGATACAGCGGAATTAATCTTTGAAGATTGCCGTGTACCGAAAGAAAACCTACTGGGGGAGGAAGGTAATGGTTTCCTTTATTTAATGGAAAAACTCCAACAAGAACGGCTTCTTGTCGCAATTGGGGCGCAAACTGCCTCGGAAGTCATGCTCAAAATGACGATTGACTATGTAAAAAGCAGAGAAGCGTTCGGAAAACCAGTAAGCCAGTTTCAAAACACCCAGTTTAAAATTGTGGAAATGGCAACAGAAATTGAAATGGGCAGAGCTTTTTTGGATCAGTTAATTGCCGAGCATATTGAAGGGAAAAACGTAGTAACGAAGGTCTCGATGGCGAAATTTAAGCTAACCGATATCGCCAAGAAGATTGCCGCAGAGTGTATGCAGCTCCATGGTGGCTACGGATATATGGAAGAATACGAGATTGCGAGACGATTCCGTGATATTCCTGTTTCTAGCATTTACGCTGGAACCAACGAAATTATGAAAACGATTATTGCGAAAAATCTAGGATTATAGAGAGGAAGATGACTATGCGTGAAGTAGTAATTGTTGAAGGAGTACGTACACCAGTAGGAAGAAGAAATGGCGTGTTAAAGGATATCCGTCCGGATGACTTATCAGCCCTAACGTTAAAGGAACTAGTCAATCGAGCAGGGATCGACCCAGCGCTTGTGGAGGACGTTATTTGGGGTTGTGTTACCCAAGCCAGCGAGCAAGCAGGCGATATTGCAAGAGTTGCTGCGTTAATTGCCGGCTTCCCAATCGAAGTCCCGGGGACAACAATTGACCGCCAATGCGGCTCAAGTCAACAAGCTGTGCATTTCGCTGCTCAAGCGATCCTTGCCGGTGATATGGACATTGTGATCGCCGGCGGTGTTGAAAGCATGTCCCGTGTTCCGATGGGCTCAAACTACAAAGGGGCTGAGGAACCTTTTAGTCCAAATTTAAGGTCAAAGTACGAAATGGTTCATCAAGGATTGTCGGCCGAGCGGATTGCTGAAAACTATGGTTTTACCCGTGAAGTGCTGGATCAATTTTCTCTTGAAAGTCATCAAAAAGCACTCAAGGCACAGGAGGAAGGTTATTTTTCAAGAGAAATTTACCCAATCGAGGTAAAGCTTCCTGACGGTACAACAACTGTCATCAAGGATGATTCTGGTCCGAGGAAAGGAACATCTATAGAAGCATTGGCAGGTCTCCGCACTTCCTTTAAAGAAGATGGAGTGATTCATGCCGGAAACTCCAGCCAAATAAGCGACGGGGCAGCTGCCTTATTACTCATGTCGCGCGAAAAAGCAGAAGAGCTTGGTCTAAAACCGCGCTTCCGTGTTCACACACGCGTGGTGGTTGGCTCGGATCCAACTTTGATGCTGACAGGACCAATTCCGGCCACACAAAAGGCACTAGAAAAGTCTGGCTTATCCATCGACGATATTGATGTGTTTGAAGTCAATGAAGCCTTCGCCTCTGTTCCGCTGGCTTGGCTTAAGGAGATTGGTGCAGACCCAGCAAAACTAAATCCAAATGGCGGAGCGATTGCGCTTGGTCATCCGCTTGGCGGCAGCGGGGCACGTTTAATGGTGACAATGATGCACGAACTTGAGCGGACCGGCGGGCGCTACGGATTGCAAACCATGTGCGAAGGCCACGGTATGGCAAACGCAACGATTATTGAGCGAATAAACTAAGAGTTATTTAGATTCGCTGATAGACCATCAATATTCCTGATTGGCCACAGGAATTCGCTAATGAACTATCAAGATATGCTGATTGGCCACAGGAATTCGCTGATGAACTATCAAGATACGTTGATAAACCAGCAAAACATACGAAAGACCATAAAAAGTCCAGTAATGGGGGCGATTCAATGAGCACGACAATCGGGAAAATCTTTGATTTGACGGTGAAAAAGTATCCGAACAAACAAGCCATTTACGATGTCAGAAAAAATGTCCGGTTTACTTATAAGGAATGGAGCGAACAAGTGAACCGGCTCGCTAATGCCCTCATAAAAGAAGGTGTCCAAAAGGGTGATCGTGTTTCCACCTTCATGTTTAATACCGAAGAATTAGGAACAGCTTTTTTCGCCTGTGCGAAAATCGGTGCCATCTTCAATCCGATTAATTTTCGCTTAACCCCTGAGGAGGTTGCCTTTATTCTTTCTGATGCCACGCCAAAGATTGTTCTTTTTGAAAAGGCTTTAGAGCCTGTTATTTCAGCGATCGCCAATCGCTTTGACAAGACCTCCTTCTGGTTTATTGATGACGAGGCCCCCGCGTTTGCTGCTAGTTATCAGGAAAAACTGGCCACTTCGTCCACGGAGGATATTCAGGGGGACGTGAAGGAAACGGATCTTTATGCGTTTATCTATACCAGTGGGACAACGGGAAGGCCGAAAGGAGTTATGCACACCCACCGCAATATGGTAGACCAAAGTGTATTCTGTATTGCCTCATGTAAACTTAGAGCGGAAGACGTTGGTCTCGTAACTGCACCAATGTTTCATTGCGCTGAACTCCATTGTGCGTTCCTGCCAAGGATTCATGCAGGAGCAAGTAATGTCATTTTGCATCAATTCAATCCAAAGGCGATCCTCCAATTGATTGAATTAGAAAAAATCACGAAATTCTTTGCGGCGCCAACCATGTGGAACATGCTCCTTCAAGAGGACCTTAGCAAGTATGATCTATCCAGTCTGAAGCTTGGTTTATATGGTGGGGCGCCAATGGCCCCATCACTCGTTCATGCACTCCATAACAGCCTAGGAATCTCATTAATTCAAGCCTATGGAATGACCGAAATGGGTCCCGCCATTACTTTTCTATCAGAGACTGACCAATTGAGGAAAGCAGGATCGGCAGGGCAAGCAGCCTTGAGTCATGATATTCGGGTGGTTCGCACTCGAGAAGACGGTCCCTCAGATCCAGATGATGTGGTACCAGTCGGTGAAACCGGTGAGATTATAGTTCAAGGACCATGTATGATGGCCGGCTATTTCAACCAAGTAGAAGCGACAGAAAAAGCATTGTATAAAGGTTGGTACCATTCCGGAGATATCGGTTATCTCGATGATGAGGGGTACCTTTATGTCAATGACCGTGTCGATGACATGATTATCAGCGGCGGCGAAAATATCTATCCAAGGGAAGTCGAAGACCTTTTGCATGCCCACCCTGGTGTCCTTGATGTGGCAGTAGTTGGCCAGCCAAATGACCGGTGGGGCGAGACTGTAACTGCCTTCGTGGTAAAAAAGGATCCGAAGGTAACTGACGAAGAATTGGATATACACTGCAAAAACAGCAATCAGCTTGCCAATTACAAACGCCCGAGGAAATACATTTTCTGTGAAGCGCTGCCTCGAAATGCCAGTGGGAAAATCATGAAATTTGTCTTGAGAAAACAACTGGAGGAGCTTTTTACTCCAGGTACTACAAATTCCTAAAAGAGGGTCCTTACTATGTTAAAAGGTGTTAAAGTTATTGATTTCACGAACTACTTGCCAGGTCCTTTCGCAACCTTACGATTGGCCGAATTGGGTGCGGAGATTATTAAGGTGGAGCCTCCTGAAGGAGATCCTGCCAGGCATACGGGGATTTCAAAGCAGGGGAGTGGGCTTGTTTTTCTAGCTAACAACCGTCAGAAAAAAAGCATCACTCTTAACTTGAAGGAGCAAGAGGGAATTGACACTGCCCGGAAATTAATTGCAAACGCGGATGTGGTTCTCGAAAGTTTTAGACCAGGTGTAATGGAGAAACTTGGGTTGGGATATGAGGCAGTTCAAAAGGTAAAGCCTGATATCGTCTACTGCTCTATATCAGGCTATGGACAGAAAGGTCTGTTAAGTAAGCTAGGGAACCATGATATCAATTATATGGCTTTGAGCGGGGTTTTGGCCCAGTTCAAGGATAAGGCAGGCAAACCTGTCCATCCGTCGATTACACTTGCCGATTATATAGGCGGTTTTGCGGCTAATGAACGGATATTGGCCGGGCTCGTTTCGAAAGTGTTAACAGGAAAAGGAAGCTATCATTCTATTTCAATTACTGACCAACTGGTTTCAATATTGGGGAACCATGTCATGGTTGAGAAAGAAACCGGGGCGGGAACTGGCATTAATGTTCTTAATGGAAGCATTGTTTCATACGCCTTATATGAAACGATGGATGGACGTTACATGAGCATTGGCGCTCTCGAACCAAAGTTTTGGGATAATTTTTGCAGGGCTAATGGGCGTGAAGAATGGATTCAGTCGCATTTTTCCCTATCGTTGGAGTCCAATCCAATTTTTCAAGAAATCTCAGCACTTTTTAAAAGCAAAACCTTCTTTGAGTGGATTGAATTCGCCCAAAAGGTAGACTGCTGTATGGCACCTGTCCTTGAGATAGGGGAATTAACCGATAGCCCATACTTTCAAGAGAAGGAACTCATCTTTTCATCACCTTGGGGAGACTATCAAGTTAAAATGCACAGTGACTTAGAGCAGGAATCTATTGTCCCTCCTCCTCAAAAAAACGAGCATAAAGACGAGATATTGACTAATATTTTGATATAAAAGGCGAGTCTAGACTGCCCTAGGATCATTTGGCAGTCTATTCTTTGTATTGATTTGCACCATACAATATGAAAACATTAATGTATAATAATGGTATAATTACATATTTAAGGGGGAGGTTTTGGGTGATGGGCAGAACTGATATATTTGGTCTCTTTGCTATGATTCCAATTTTATTGTATTTAGTCATTCTTGTGTTTAGTATTTATTTCATTGTAAGAACAATAAGGTTCATGAATGAAAAAACCAAATTAGACCAACAAAGGAATGAGAAGTTGGATGAACTGATTCAAGCGATTAAAGAAAATAATAGGACAGAAGAGTAAATGAAATCATTTGAGAAAACGCTTAGAAGACCTACGCGTTTTCTTGTTAAATGATTTGTTTTAAGCTAAAGTCAACAAAGGACTCTGAACGAATGGTTTTTTCGTGAAAGGTTAAAAATGATGTAACCTGATTTGGGATCACGATACATCTCATCCCTGCTTCGATTGCTGCTAAGGCTCCATTAAGTGAATCTTCAATTGCTAGTGCCTCTTGCGGCTCAACCTGCAACTCCTCTAGGGCCTTTAGATAAAGGGCAGGATCAGGTTTAACTTTAACTACATCTTCTCTTGTTTTAATTACCGAGAAATAATCCCAAAGCTGAAACTGTCTAAGGAACCCCTCGACCCATTCTCTCGATGAACTAGAGGCAAGCCCAATCATAAGTCTGAGCTCCCTAGCTTCCTCTAATTTTTCCACAACTCCCTCACGTACTTCTAAAATTCCCTTTTTTTCTAAGAAGCGCTCATGTGCTAATTTATTTATTTTTTTCGAATCCACCTTCATTCCCGTTTGTGCCTCTAAGTATTGAAAAAATCCCTCATCTGTAGTGCCAATACATTTAGCAAATTCCTCTAGTGGCAATTCAATATTAAACTTCTCTTTTAACAATTCCTCAAATACTTGATACCAAATCGTCTCAGTATCAATAATCGTTCCATCAAAATCAAAAATAACAGCTTTAATTGCCATGGTCTCCTCCCATTCTAGTGCACCAATTTACTTCTAGGTAGTTTCATTATAAATTGAATCCCTGCTTCTGTCGCAAATTTAACTAATAGAATAGAAACAATTTACCAAAGGTTTACTTATTATTATTGATAAATGCTTTTTGAAAATCGAGTGACAAGCAGTATAATAGAGTAAGAATATCATTAACTTAATAGGATCATCTATGTATTGAAAGGAGGAAAAATGTTGTTTGAAAAAGCATTGCCATTACTAGAATCCCACTTCGGTTATAGCTCCTTCAGGACGGGCCAAGAGCAGGCAATCCGTTCAGTTTTATCTGGTGAAAACACAATTACTGTTATGCCAACGGGTGGCGGGAAATCCATCTGTTATCAAATTCCTGCACTTGTCCTTCCCGGTACCACGATTGTCATTTCCCCACTGATTTCTTTAATGAAGGACCAGGTTGATGCCCTCATTCAAGTCGGTATTCCGGCAACATTTATCAATAGTTCGTTAAGTTTTGGCGAAGCAAATAGGCGAATGATGGAAGCGGCCGAAGGAAAATATAAGCTTCTGTACATAGCGCCTGAGCGTTTGGAATCACGTGAATTTCTTGAAGATCTTTACAGCATGGACATTCCATTAGTAGCCGTGGATGAGGCCCACTGTATATCACAATGGGGACATGATTTTCGGCCAAGCTATCGCCATATTCAACAACTAATTAATAGCCTGCCGCAAAGGCCAATTGTATTAGCACTTACTGCTACAGCCACACCAAAGGTACGTGAGGATATTTGCGATTTATTGAACATTGATGAAGAGAATACGATTATTACCGGATTCGAGCGGGAAAATCTGTCCTTTACGGTTATCAAGGGCCAGGATCGGGACAAGTTTATTAAAGACTATTTGAAAAAGAATGATAAAGAAGCAGGCATTATCTATGCAGCAACAAGGAAGAATGTCGACCAAATTTATGAGAAATTACTGAAAGCAAATATTAAGGCAGCCCGCTATCATGCGGGGATGGGGGATGTAGAGCGAAATCGTGAGCAGGAACGATTCTTAGAAGATAAAGCGACTGTGATGGTCGCCACCTCTGCTTTCGGAATGGGAATAGATAAATCCAATATCCGTTATGTGGTACATTATCAGCAGCCCAAAAATATGGAGAGTTATTATCAGGAAGCGGGCCGTGCGGGCAGGGATGGTCTGAAGAGTGAATGTATCATGCTTCATTCCTCACAGGATGTTCAAATTCAGCGTTTTTTAATTGATCAATCTAGTGATCGGAGCCGCATCACACAAGAATTAGCTAAACTCCAGCAAATGGTCGATTATTGCCATACCGAAAACTGTCTGCAGGAATTTATCTTAAAATATTTTGGTGAAACCGAAACAGAGCCTTGCGGCAGATGCGGCAACTGTTTGGACACGAGGACAAGCATCGATGTAACGAAGGAAGCCCAAATGGTGATGTCCTGCGTCATTCGGATGGGACAGCGCTTTGGTAAAACGATCACGGCTCAAGTGTTAACAGGTTCAAAAAATAAAAAAGTAACGGAAATGGGTTTTGACAGGCTTCCAACCTATGGAATCATGAAGGATAGAAGTTCAAAGGATGTCAGTGACTTTATTGAATTCTTGATATCACAGGAATTAATCGCGATCGAGCAAGGGCAATTTCCAACCTTATTTGTTTCACCAAAAGGAAAAGATATTCTCTTAGGTAAAGAACAGGTCCATCGCCGTGAAACTGTACAGGTGAAACAAGTAGCTAAGGATGACCCATTGTTTGAAGTGTTAAGAGAAGTGCGGAAGCAGATTGCCGAATCAGAAAAAGTACCGCCATTTGTGATTTTTTCTGATGCTGCCTTAAAGGATATGTGTGCAAAACTTCCAAAATCGACGGAAGATTTTTTACAGGTTAGTGGAGTGGGGGAACTGAAGTTGAAAAAATATGGCCTTGAATTTATTCAAGCCATCCGTACCTTCTGCGAAGCCAATTTAGACTATCAAAGTGAGTTGGTACCTGTAGAGAAATCGCCAAAGAAGCCTGCCAAAAAAGCTGGGGTAACAGATACGCATTTGGAAACATTAAAACTACACCAAAGTAATTTTTCTATAGAGGAAATTGCTGAACAACGGGAATTGGCGGTTAGCACGGTGGAAACCCACTTGCTTCAATGTGCGCAACAAGGTTTAGAAGTTGAATTTTCAAAACATATTCCCGCTGAATACATGCCGCTTCTAGAAAAAGCCTTGGCAGAGGCTGGCCGTGAGCGACTGAAGCCGATCAAGGAATTGCTTCCTGAGGAAGTAAGCTATTTTATGATCAAAGCCTATGTTTATTTTATTAGCAAAAAGAAATAGATTGGCAAAAAGATAGCACACATCAAAGAAATGTTAAAATTATCAATATTTTTAGAATATTCTTAATTATTGTCGATTGCCCTCTTATATTGTTGATATTTCCCCGGGAATTTGTCGATATGACACCTAATAAAAGAACAGGGCAGCATGTAAACTTAGCTGCCCTGTTCTTTATCATATTCATCTAAAAATGGCTTATTAGCATAATAGTACATCATCGCCATGAAAACAGCGCCGCCAATCAGGTTGCCAATCGTTACAGGCACTAGATTGTGAATCACTCCACCCCATGAAATCGTCCCTGGATGGTTTAAAACTAAGGCAATGGCAAACGTACACATGTTAGCGATACTATGTTCATATCCGGAAATAAAGAAACAAAAGACAAACAGCATCATCGCAAACATCTTCGGTCCATCGCCTTTTAACCCCATCGGAAGAAAAAAGGCCATACAGACGAGCCAATTACATAGGATTGCTCGGAAAAATAGCTCGGTTATTGGGACCTGCATTTTAATCTCGACTACATGAAGTAAAAAGCCGTTAACCTCGGAACTTTCATACAGTCCCGTTGTAAAAATAATAAAGGCAAAAACCGCCGCCCCAAGTATGTTACCCGCGTAACTGCAAATCCATAGTTTTACGACGTCTATCCAGGTCATTTTCTTGCGAAGTGCGGCATAGGTGTAATAAAACGTATTTCCAGTAAACAAATCACCACCGCCATAGGCAATTAAAATGATGGCAGCCCCGAAGGTAAGTGCCGCTATCGGATAGGCAAAAGGGTTATCCTTAACATAAAAGAAATTCCCCGTTTTAAATGCTACAATGACCCCGAAGCCAATAAACATACTGGCAAGCGCCGCCCGTAAAATATAACGAAGGATGCTTTGCCGAAAGATTTTCAGCTTTTTAAGGGCGAGTTTCTCGGCTTCTCCTAAAGGCTGCATTTCCATGTTAGTCATAACCACCATTCGCAATTAAATATTATCCTTTTATTTTTTATCCAAAGTGCTGTGGTTATGTATTAGTGGGTAAATTTTTCATAAAACAAGCATAGAATAATAGTATTTTTTAAAACATAAACTTTTGTAATGGTTAAAAATAGCAATAACATCCGTAATTCAGTTATAATAGAGAAGTTTTTTGAAGACTGATTTTAAGGAGTCATTATGTCAAAATTGAAAAAAATTACCCCTTCATATGATCCATGGGAAGCCTATTTAGATATTGAGCAATATGGAAAGCCTCAATTAACCAATATTGAATTCACCACGACGACCCTTTGTAATATGCGTTGTGAGCATTGCGCAGTAGGATATACACTCCAAACAAAGGATCCGCAGGCGCTTCCTCTGGATTTGCTCATACAAAGATTAGAAGAAATCCCGACACTTCGATCACTTAGCATTACCGGTGGAGAACCGATGTTATCCTTATCCTCGGTAAAAAATTATGTTGTACCGATTTTAAAATATGCCCATGAGCGCGGTGTACGGACGCAGATTAATTCCAATTTAACCCTTGAATTAGATCGTTATGAATTAATCGTCCCTTTTTTAGATGTCTTACATATCTCGCATAACTGGGGGACCGTCGATGATTTTGTCGAGGGTGGTTTTGCCAGAATGGAACGGAAGCCGGAATATGAACAACGGGAACAATATTTTAAAAGAATGATAGATAATAGCCGTGAACTGGTAAAAGCAGGAGTGATGGTATCTGCTGAAACGATGTTAAACAAGCGGACACTACCGTATTTAGAAAAAATTCACCGTCAAATTGTTGATGAAATGCTTTGTCAGCGACATGAAATACACCCAATGTACCCAAGTGATTTTGCTAGCAATCTCGAAACCTTATCACTTAATGAAATAAGAGAAGCGATCCATCACTTACTAGATGTCAGAGATGAAAATGTGTGGATGCTGTTTGGCACGCTCCCATTTTATGCGTGCAGCAGTGAACAGGAGGATTTAACTCTCCTTCAAAGCTTGTATAAAAGTAAAAATGTCACCGTCAGAAATGACCCTGATGGACGTTCGCGACTGAATGTAAATATTTTTAACGGAGATATTATTGTTACTGATTTCGGTGATACACCATCCCTAGGAAATATCAAGACTACAAATCTGTTACATGCATATGAAACCTGGCAGTCGTCAGCCTTGGCAAAAGAATTAAGCTGTCATTGCCCGGCGGTTAAATGCCTTGGACCCAATATATTAGTTAAGAACAGTTATTATCAAGAAATGGACTTTACTAAGCGAAAAAACAGAATAAAGTAATAAAGCAAAAGCACTTTAAATCATTTAATTTAAAGTGCTTTTCTACTTATTCCTTGCCCAATCTTAAAGTTATTAAATCGAGTGTTTTACAAGCTTTGGATGACGGTGCATTGAAACAAATAAAATAAATCCGCTAATAATTAATAATGAACTTGTGCTGATAAAAACGGCAGAAAAGCCATAGTAACCAGATATAAATCCACCCAGCATCGGGCCGACAATATTCCCAAGGAAACGCAAGCTGGTATTATAGCCTAATACTTCACCTTGCATCGCAATCGGTGCTTCTTGGCGGATATAGGCAATCCGTACAGGAATAATTCCGCCAATCGTGACACCCAGGGCAAAGCGGATGATAACGAGTTGCCAAAAGCTAGAAACTGCGGCTCCAGGCAAGTAGACAATCCCCGCTAGAAAAAGAAGAATAACTAATATTTTAATATACCCATACTTATCAGCTATTTTTCCCCAATTCCTCGACATCAATAAATTCCCCAGTCCCGCAGCGGAAAAAGCAATCCCAGAATAAAAGGCAACATTAGTTGTGCCATGCAGATCGCTAACAAATAAGGACAAAATTGGTTGAATGCTAAAGTGAGCAATCTGAACAAGGGCTGAAATTAGCAGGACTGTTAATAACACAGGGTTACGAATAATGTGTTTAAAAACTTCCTTGCTCGAGTAATGTGTTTTTGCCCCTTTAGACACGGGTATCAAGAATTCCTTTGTGGTAATCACTAACAATGCAGAGATAAAAATCGAAATGGACGTCCATTTAAAGGTAGTAGAATAGCCAAGAGAATCAGCTAAAACACCGCCCAGCATCGGTCCTAACAAAGAACCTGTAATACTACCTGTTTGCAATGTACCAAGAACGCGCCCCGCAATCCCCTTTGGTGTTTGCGTAGAGATAAAAGCTTGTGACATCGGGATGAAGCCAGAAAAGAAACCCATGAAAAAGCGCAGCAACAGTAACTGCCAGACAGAATGGACATAGCCCATTAGAAAAATAGATAAGCCCATCCCTAATCCGGAAATGATAAGGATTTTTTTTCTCCCATAACGGTCGCCAATTCTCCCCCCAAATCGGTGAGAAGAGGAAGGCAGAAACAAATGTAATCCCAAATGTGATTCCTGACCAATGCTGGACATATTTTTCCGAAAAGTCACCAAACGTCTCAATGTACAACGAAATAAACGGCATAACCATTGTCATACTTCCGGCTACAAAGAAGTTCGCAAACCACATGATCATTAAATTACGCTTTGCACTTCTTTCCTGATCCATTATTAATAACACTTCTTTCTAAATGTATTTCGATTAACTAAATATTATCATACAGAAATTTCTGATAATTTTAAAGGGATATCCCTTTTATATAAAATAGGAAATTACGTTTACTACTATTCAAAGGTTTTGGCGGATTGGGAATAATACCTTTATTAGAAATATTCAAAACACTATTGACAACTTGTTAATAGGAGACTAAAATCTAATTTATTACTTTAAATGAATAATACGTTCTCTTATCAAGAGTGGCAGAGGGACTGGCCCGATGACGCCCAGCAACCGTTCCGTTTGGAATTGGTGCTAAATCCTGCAAAACAATTTATTGTTTTGAAAGATAAGAGAGGAGTAGTCCCTTAATTTGTGATGAAACCTCTCTTTTCTGGAGAGGTTTTTTATTTTTATATAAAAACAAACCTTTCCAATCGGAGTAATGGAGTATTGATAAGAATCTAAAAGGGGGAGCTTTAATCATGAAAAGAAATATCTTTAAAAGTACACTCGTATCAGCGTTAGCAGCAACACTCTTACTCACAGGCTGTGCTTCTGAGGGAGAAAAAAAACAAGCAAGCGCTCATAAAAAGGTTTCACTTGAAGGTGTATCTGAAAAGTTTACAAGTGGTGATCCGTTAAAAATCAAGGTTATCCGTAAAATTGGCGGTGATGATCATACTGCCCAATTCTTAGCAGGTGCAAAAGAAGAGGGAGAAGCCTTAGGTTTTCAAGTGGACGTGTTTACCGCAAATGGTGATACAGCTAAGTTCCATGATGCTATTAATCAGGCATTAGACCAGGATTATGATGGATTTATCATTTCTCATGGTGACGATGATGCGACTGTTAATGATGTAAAAAAGATAGTTGAAAAAGGAAAAAGTGTAGTTACATTTGACTCCAATCCAAATATTGCGAAGGTTGATGGAGTAACGCTTACTTCACAGGATGATGAAGCCTTAGCAACTTTAGCCCTTGATCAACTCGTAAAGAATACAAAGGGTAAAGCAAATATTGCCTACCTATGGGTCGACGGTTTCCCTGCAATGGTTAGACGTAATAAGGTTTATCAAGAAGTCCTTTCAAAAAATCCTCAAATTAAAGAAGTGGAACGCTTTGGTGTGGCTGCGGCAGATACAAGTGTACAAACACAAAACGCAGTTGCAGCCATGTTAAATAAATATCCAAAAGGCAAACTGGATGCCATATTTGCTACTTGGGATGCTTTTGCAATCGGTGCAGCACGAGCTTTGAAAGAAGCGGGACGTGAAGAAGTGAAGATTTATGGAATCGATGTTTCCAATGCGGATCTGCAAGAAATTCAAAGAAAAGGCAGCGCTTGGAAATACACAGCAGCTGTCGATCCGAAACTTATCGGTGCTGTTGATATGAGAATACTTGCGAAAAAGCTTGCAGGTGAAGAAACACCACAGACCTTTGATTTAGATGCTTCACTTGTTTCACAAGAAAATCTTCTCAAAGCAAAAGAGCCTGTAAACATGGTTAATCTGGCAAAAATTATCCCAGGCTGGGGTCAATCGACTGCATTTGAGGAAGAGTGGATAAAGACGTTAAAGAAGCATTATAAAGAATAGTCGGTATACAACTAGACACTCTCTTTTTCAATAGATGAAGAGAGTGTTTGCTTACGGGGGATGATTTTGATGAGATCAACATTGGAGATGAAAAACATCTCAATAGAGTTTCCTGGTGTGAAGGCATTGAATCAGGTCGACTTTTCGATGGAAACGGGAGAAATCCAAGCTTTGATTGGGGCAAATGGGGCAGGGAAATCAACGTTAATGAAGGTTCTCGCGGGTGCTTATGACCACTATACCGGTGAAATAAGGTTAGATGGGAAAAACCTGAAGATTCGTTCTCCGAAAAATGCACAGGACGCAGGAATACAAATCGTTTATCAAGAAGTAGATACGGCTCTCATTCCGTATTTAACCGTCGCCGAAAATATTATGCTCCTCGATACAGTCCATAACATGGGGAAAAAGCAATGGATGAAATGGAAAAACCTTCATCAAAGAGCGGATGAAATACTATCAAGTATGAACATTATGCTTCCGACGAAGAAGCTTGTAAGTGAGTTAACGTTAGCGGAAAAACAAATGATTTTAATCGCTAGGGCTGTATCAAATCAATGTAAGTTTCTTATTTTAGACGAGCCGACAGCGCCATTGAGTCACACTGAAACAACGGAACTATTCCGGATTGTCCGTGATTTAAAAAAGCAAAATGTAGGAGTTATCTTTATTTCCCATCGCTTACCAGAAATTTTTGAAGTCTGCGATGAAGTGACCGTAATGAGAAACGGTGAACTTGTTGCAAAAGAGCGAGTTACTAATACGACCATCAACAAAGTGGTGGAGCATATGCTGGGTCAAAGATTAGAGGAACAGTTCCCAGAGAAGAATACGTCTATTGGAAACACGGTCCTTGAGGTAAAAGGACTTTCAGATAGAGGGAAGATTAAAGATTTACATATTCATGTTAAATCAGGAGAAATCATTGGAATTGCCGGGCTTGTCGGTGCTGGAAAAACAGAATTGTGTAAGGCGTTATTTGGCTCTAAGAAATTAACGGGGGGAGACATCTTTCTTCATGGCAATAAACTAAAATTAAAGAGTCCCTATCATGCGGTTAAAAAGGGAATTGCTTTAGTTCCAGAAGAACGGAGGAAGGAAGGAATCCTAGTTCTTGAATCAGTAGAAACCAATTTAACAGCTGCTAATTTAGGTGAATTTTCAAAGAGATTAAGCTTTTTAGATCGAAAAAAAGAAAAAGAAACGGCAAAGCAGTTGATCCATCGCCTCGGAATTAAAACACCTTCAGAAGATACCAAGGTACAGAATCTTTCCGGAGGGAATCAGCAAAAGGTCGCAATCGGAAAGTGGCTCGTAGCTGAAGCAGATGTATATATTTTTGACGAACCAACCAAAGGCGTCGATGTTGGCGCAAAGAAGGATATCTTTGAGTTAATCGCTGAACTAGCGAACCGGGGTAAAGCAATTATTTATGCTTCTTCAGAACTTTCGGAGATTATTGGGATTACTGATCGGGTCTATGTTTTATACGACGGCAGGTCCGTAAAGGAAATTGAAACGAGAGAAACGAACGAAGAAGAACTATTATTTTATTCAACAGGGGGCAGGTAAAATGGAGGCAAATATTGCAGCAAAGAATCAGGTAGCCCCGGCAAAAAAAGTCTTTGAGTTATTTCGCTTTTTATATAAATATGGGACGATTATTACGATTCTTGCACTTATTATTATTTTTTCATTGGCTAATCCTACTTTTATTCAGGGCAGTAATATCATCAATATCTTACGTTCGATCTCCATTGTAACGATTATCGCTATCGGTATTACGATTTCATTGTCTGTCGATGGTTTTGATTTATCGGTGGGATCGGTCGCTTCCTTATCAAACGCCATTGTCATTTCGATGTTTGTTTGGTTTTCACAAAACACATTGGTGGCGGTCATTTCTGCGATTTGTGCTTCCTTAGCAGTAGGAGCAATAAACTCATTCATGATTGTGAAATTAAGAATTCCAGATATGCTGATGACACTCGCTACGATGTTTATTATTCAAGGGACAGCATTGACGTATACAAAAGGGGCCACTGTTTCACAAAACATGGTTATGCCTGATGGCTCGATGGCATCGGGTCTGATCAGTCCTTTTTTTGCAAAAATCGGAGAAGTGCCATGGATTATTATCATTATGGCTGTGACTGTGATCCTCGTGCATATCTTTTTGAACTATACAAAGCATGGTCGATATATGTATGTGATCGGTGGTAACAAAGAAGCGGCGAGACTATCAGGTATCGCAGTTAATAAATATAAAGTGGCAGCGTATTTGCTTTCGGCTCTGTTTGCCTCCATTGGCGGGATTGTGCTCGCTTCAAGGGTTTTGACATCAGAAATTAACTCTGGTGCTCCCTATTTAATGGATTCAGTTGCCGCCGCCTATATTGGATTTTCAGTACTTGGGGCTGGAAAGGCCAACGCGTTTGGAACATTTGTTGGAGCCGTCCTGATCGGGATTCTCCAAAACGGACTCGTGATGATGTCCGTCCCATATTATGCGATGGATATTGTTAAAGGCACCGTCTTAGCCTTTGCATTAGCGATTACGTATTATAAACAAAAATAATTGAACTATGATCAACCTATCCATTTTGCGGATAGGTTTATTTTTTTTGAAAAACCAGAGTAAAATCTACAAATATAAGTAAGTTTTGAGGAACAATATTTAGAGATAGGAGGGATCTTAATGGAACATTATGAAGCATTTCTGAGAAGTAAGAATTGGGTAGATACCGATTTAGATTCAAGGTATATAAATGTTAATCATCCCTATGCTATCTTAATTTCTAAGGATGAAGGGCAAATTACCTTAAGAGGTAACACTGGGTTTGATAATGGGCAAAATGGCGAGGAGATTTTTACGTTTAACTCATTGAAAGAGCTTCAAGAGTGGTTTGAAAACAATATAGGGGAGTAACAAGAAAAAGCAGCCAGGGAAGACCCCTGGCTATTTTGCTTTTTGTCGAGAAATGTCGTTTCATTTTTCTGAAAATTCAATTGACAAGAGTTTAAAAGTATAGTAATTTATATATAACAACATATAACGTTATATAAAGTTGTATATTGTTTAAAGAGTTTACTAGTGTTCATTCACTAAAATATTTAATCAGGGAGGCAACAAAATGACGACTGAATTAGTAATTGACGTGAAAAATCAAGTGCAACAAGCATTAGCAGAGGTAGGAAAAAGAAATATTTCCAATGTTTTCTTTGTAGCATGCGGCGGCTCTTCTGCCATTATGTATCCAAGCAAGTATGTAATTGACCGCGAAGCAAAAGTTCTTGATGCCCATCTTTTTAGTGCAAATGAATTTATCTATCGCAATCATGCAAAACTTGGAAGTAATTCCCTGGTTATATTGTGCTCGCACTCAGGAACAACACCTGAAACAGTAGAAGCAGCAAAATTTGCTAGAGCAAAAGGGGCATTGGCGGTTTCTTTAACCAATGAGGAAGGATCACCATTGGCACAAGCTTCTGATGTTGTATTGAAGTATCAATGGGGCGAAAAAGCAAGCGCTTTCACAACCAATTATTCAGTACTATATCAACTAGTGTTTGGTGTACTAAAAGTTGTTGAAAATAACGAAAAAGCTAGTTTAGTAGAAGAAAGTCTTGAGAATTTACAAAATGTTTACGAAAAAGCTGCTGCACTCTACCAAACAAAGGCAGAGGCTTTTGGTCAACAGTATAAAGATGAAAAAATTATTTATACAATGGCAAGCGGAGCAAATTATGGTGTTGCCTACTCTTATGCAATTTGTATCCTCATGGAAATGCAATGGGTTCACTCACACGCCATTCACGCCGGAGAATACTTCCACGGACCATTTGAAATTATTGATGAAGAAACACCTTTTATTATCCTGCTAGGCTTGGACGAAACAAGACATTTAGAAGAAAGAGCATTAGAATTCTCTAAGCGTTATGGCAAGAAGTTGGTTGTCCTTGATGCAAAAGACTTCGATTTCACTGGGGTTGCAGAGGAAGTACAAGGATACATTGCCCCATTAGTTTTAAATTACGTATTAAGAAAATATGCGGATCAGTTAGCGGAAGCACGAAATCATCCGCTATCAAAAAGAAGATATATGTGGACAGTTGAATACTAAACCAAGATGAAATAACAAATATACTGCAATAATCATAGATATGTATTCCTTTCTGGAGGGGAAGCTTAATGAAGAAGTTATTAATTTTAAGTATTATTTCTATCCTTTTCCTATCGTTTTTTGCTGGCTGTTCTAAGAGTTCTAGTTCAACAAATGGAAAAGATGTGGTTGAACTTAAATTCTTCCACCGCTGGCCGAATCAACCTAAAAAGCAATATTTTGAAAAGGCAGTAAAAGAGTTTGAGAAGGCCCATCCCAATATTAAAATTAAAACGGAAGCCGTCTTGAACGATTCTTATAAAGAAAAAATTCGTGTTGTCTTAGGATCAAGCACCCCTCCAGATGTTTACTTTTCTTGGAGCGGAGAGTTTGCCTATAACTTCGCACGTCAGGGACAATCACTTGATTTAACTAATTATGTAAATGAAGATAAAGCGTGGTCAGATCAAATCATTGCCTCCCAGTTCAATTCCTTCACTTTAGATGGTAAGATTTATGGGATTCCGTGGTCAACTGACGGCAAGGCCTTCTTTTACAATAAGAAAATTTTCAAGGATTTAAATCTTGAAGTTCCAACCACTTGGTCCGAACTAATTGATGTCTCTAAAAAGGTAAAGGCCGCAGGACTTACGCCAATTACATTTGGAAGTAAAGCACCGTGGACGATTTCCCACTATATAGGAACATTGAATCAATTGATGGTGCCACAGGATGTTCTTGATAAAGATTATGATCCCAAAAATCCTGAAGGTGATTATTCGCATCCAGGTTATGTTAAAGCATTAGAGAAATTCATGGAACTGAAGCCGTACTTCAATAAAGGAGTTAATTCTGTAGACCATGAATATTCACGGGAGTTATTTAACAGTGGAAAAGCAGCGATCGGCTTCTTCCAGCTTGCAGAAATCGGGCTTATTGAACCATCTTTAAAAGAGGATTTAGGTGTGTTTAATGTACCAGGTGTGGAAGGTGGAGAAGGAAATGCCAACTCCATCACAGCAGCACCTGAAGGAATCATGATTTCTTCGAAAACAAAACATCCGAAGGAAGCAATGGAATTTGTCAAATTCTTAACTTCGAAGAAAAAAGGTACAGAGCAGTTAAAAGAAGTAAGTGAATATAGTGCGGTTAAAGGAACAACAACCGATGAGAATGCTTCCAAGCTTCAACAGGATGCTATCAATTTAATTGTTAATGCAGAACAAACGTACTTATGGTTTGATACAGCTGTTGATATTAAAATAGTTGATGCTTATTTAAATGGAACACAGCTAATGTTGGACGGCAAGAAAAGTCCAGAAGATGTAATGAAGGATGTAAGAGCAGCAGCAAAAGAAGTTAAGGCGTCTGCAAAAAAATAGGAAGCCAGAAAAGGTGGTTGCAAGTTGACCACCTTTTTTCCAAAGATACGCCTGTTAAAAAAAGGGGAGTTATTATGCAAAATACAAACAAGTGGTTACCATACCTATATATTGCACCTTGCTTAATCTTTATGGCCCTTTTTGTTTACTATCCAATTGTTGAAAACTTTTTTTATAGTTTCTATGATTTCTCTGCTTTTTCAGTAGAAAAAACATTTGTTGGCTTTGAAAATTTTCTTAATCTTTTTAAAGATGAAGTTTTTTATATAGCTTTAAAAAATAATCTCTGGTATGCAGTGATCTCGATTATTTTTCAGGTATTTGGCGGACTTATTCTAGCGGCTATACTTGAAGATCCGCTAACACGATTCATTAGTGGATTGTTCCGTACCGTATTTTTCCTTCCAGTTGTCATCTCGATGACTGTCATCGCTTTACTGTTTACATTTGTTTATAACCCGGATATCGGAATTTTAAATGGGCTATTAAATATGTTAGGACTTGAGAATTTAACTAGGGCTTGGCTGGGAGAATCTGAAACCGCTATCTTCGCTGTTATTGCTGTGTCACAGTGGCAAAGTATTGGTTATATTATGATGTTATTTATTATCGCGATTCAAAATATCCCCCAAGAATTGTATGAGGCAGCAGAGATTGATGGGGCAGGGAAAATTCGTAAATTCTTTTCAATCACCGTTCCACAAGTAAAAGAGATGTTCTTCGTTACGACACTTATTACCTTAACCGGTGCATTTACCGTCTTTAATGAGCCGTATATTTTGACAGGCGGCGGACCTGGTAATTCTAGTGAGGTTTTAGGAACATTACTCTACCATTCAGCTTTCGGTAAAGACCAAATGGGTTATGCTTCGGCAGTTGCCACTGTGATTTTAATCATTACCTTAATTGTTTCCTTGGTTCAGCTGAAACTATTTAAAACAGGAAAGGATGTTTAGAGTGGAGACAAGCAAAGTAATGGACTACCATCATTCGATCCCAATCACAAAGAAAAATAGGAAGCAAAAGAATGTTGTTAAAAGTCTGCCAATTTTTACAATCCTGATCTTGTATTTTGTAGTGATTGCTTATCCGCTTTTTTGGATGGTAATTAACTCATTTAAGTCCACTCCAGAGATTTTCTCCAGCAGCTGGGCTTTACCAAAAGAATGGCTGTTTTCCAATTATACAGAGGCATGGAACACAGGGATTTCTGGATATTTTGTTAATAGTTTAATTGTTACAGCGACTACCTGCTTCCTAACAGTATTAATAAGTGCACTCGGAGCCTACAGTTTATCTAGGTTTGAATTTAAAGGGAAGAACATCCTATTAGTTTTCTGTATGGGAGGAATGATGCTCTCCCCACAAGTTAGTTTAGTCCCGCTATACAAGCTCATCCAATTATTAGGAATTCATGATACGTATTTTGCAATGATCTTTCCCTATGTTGCTTACCGAATTCCAATCACCATCCTACTGATCAGAGCTGCTTTTCTAGAGGTACCGAAAGAATTAGAGGAGTCTGCCTTTTTGGACGGATGTAATACATGGACCATTTTTACAAAAATCTTTGTACCTTTAAATAAACCGATATTACTAACTGCGGTTGTGTTAACAGCATATTATACTTGGAACGAGTTTATGTTTGCGTTAATCTTTGTTGATTCTGATGCACTAAAAACCATTCCTGCCGGATTGATGCAATTTCGGGATGCCCTTCAAACCAATTGGGGAGTTCTGATGGCTGGCTTAATGATTTCAGCCCTGCCGATCATTCTCTTATTTATGTTTATGCAGAAGTATTTTATTAGAGGTTTATCATCAGGTAGTGTTAAAGGATAAGAAGGAGTGGGGAAATATGAAAATTATTGGAATAGGCGATAATGTTGTTGATATTTACCAGGATCGTAATGAAATGTTTCCAGGTGGAAATGCTTTAAATGTTGCTGTTTTAGCTAAACAAAGTGGAGCGGAGTCAGCGGCATTTATAGGTATTGTTGGAACGGATGTAGAAGGGGATCATATTCTAGATTCTTTAAACAAGAACTTAATAGATACTAGTCATGTTCGAAGAGCGGTTGGGGAAAGTGGAAAGGCTTATGTTGATCTAAATGTGGAAGGGGACCGAATCTTTATTAAATCAAATAAAGGCGGTGTTCAGGCTAAACTAAAGCTTAATTTATCAGTCGATGACTATGAATACATCAAAGCGTTTGATGTGGTACATACCAGTATATATAGTCATTTAGAGGAAGAATTGCCATTGCTTAAACAACATTTACCCGTTTCCTATGATTTCTCTAATCATTTTACAACAGAATTATTAGAAAAGGTTTGCCCTCATATCCAGTTTGCGTTTATTTCAGGAAGTGATTTTACAGAAGTTGAACTAGAAGAGCTCTTCCTTAAAATACATGGACTTGGAACGCCGTTTATCATTATCACTAGAGGTTCTAAGGGCGTAATTATGTCTCATCATAACAAACGATACAAACAGGGAATTGAAGAAGCAAATGTGATTGATACCTTAGGTGCAGGGGATTCCTTCATTGCTGGTTTTTTAACCAACCACTTTAATGGGTTTACCATTGAGGAATCTTTGAAAGCAGCGGCACAGATTGCTGCAAGAACATGTGAAGTGAACGGTGCATTTGGGTTTGGTAGACAATTAACTTTCTAAAAACAAAAGGAATGAAATGGATACCCATTCATTCCTTTTATTTTTAAGTTGTTATTGTAAGGGCAATCAATTGGGTTTGTGTTTTGAAATTTGAAATATGAATTGGAACTCCTGTTTCATCGTAAACGGTTTTATCAATATTAAAAAGTGTTTCACCAATTTCGCAGTCCAAATGTTCCGCTTCAAATTTTGAAGCAGGAGTAACTGTAATTATTTTTTTGCTTTTACCCGAATTGATATTGATGTGGTAAATGTTTTTCAAAACTTCATAGGTTGATGCATGTTCTGTGAATCGTGCAGTCAAATCGGGAAAGCGTTCTAACGAGTAATGGGCGATATCTAGTGTAAAAGGCTGTTGATCGATTGACATGATCCGGACCAACTTTAAGACAGGTGAATCAATGGCGATTTGAAGTGCTTCGGCAATTTCCGGAGTAGCTTTCATTTCTTCACAGGCAAGAATACGCTTAGAAGGATTCTTGCCTATTTGTTTACTAAAATCTGAGAATCCATCAATAGAAACCAATTCTCGGGCAATTTTGGTTCGCGTTACAAAAGTTCCTTTCCCTTGCTTTCGCTCTAAAAAACCCTCATCTGCTAAATCCTGAATGGCTCTTCTTACAGTTATGCGGCTAACACCATATAACTCACATAATTCCGTTTCATTCGGAAGTCTTTCCCCCGATTTATAAACTCCTTGATCAATGGCCTCCTTCAGTATTTGTTTTAATTGGTCATATAAAGGTGTTGAAATTGAATTGTTTAATTTCATCGACAAAATTCCTTTCGAAACAATAGGTCATTATATAATATTTTATAATAAGTTTACATATGTTGTATAGAAATGATTGATAACATTTATCATATTTATAAAATATTGGTTTTTTTCCTATTCCGTTAACAGGAAATCTTGCAAACTGCAAGTCAACTTTGATTAAACGTTTGTTTTAATTTAAACTAAGTAAAAATGGAGAATTGTGTGTGGTGAGATAAATGGAAAAACCAGTAGAACAAACATATGAAGTTATGGAGGTCTGCTTATTAGCGGGGAAAATCATGCTTCAAAGCGGCGGGGAGACCTATCGGGTAGAAGATACGATGATGCGTATTGCCGCAGCCTTTGGTATAGAAAGTACTCATAGCTACGTAACTCCAACCGGAATTATTTTTTCAGCAGAAGGAACAGAGCCAACGAAGACCAAGCTTATTAGAATATCGGAGCGGTCAACAGACTTGAAAAAAGTCTCTATGGTGAATAGCATTTCAAGGAAAATTACAGGTGGAGAAGTCAACCTAAAAGAAGCTTTGGAAGATCTAAAGGAAATTGACTCCCTTAATTTAACGTTTCCCTTTAGGGTCCAAGTGGCCGCAGCGTCACTCGCCAGCGGTTGTTTTATGATTATGTTTGAGGGAGGCTGGAATGATTTTATTCCAGCGATGATTTCAGGCGGGATGGGTTATCTAAGCTTTGTATATTTTCATCGCTTTGTCCCAATCAAGTTTTTCTCGGAGTTTTTAGCATCGTTCGTAATTGGATTGCTTTCATTTTTATTTGTGAAAATTGGAGTCGGTCAGCAATTAGATAAAATTATTATTGGCTCGGTGATGACATTAGTTCCTGGACTCTTAGTGACCAATGCGATTAGAGATTTAATGGCGGGACACTTAGTATCGGGGTTATCAAAGGGTGCGGAAGCTTTTCTAACTGCCTTTGCGATTGGGACAGGGATTGCGGTCGTATTATCTTTTATGTGAAGTGAGGTGTATTTATTGTGGCTGTTCTTGCTCAGGCACTAACAAGCTTAATTGCAACAGGTGCCTTTGGAATTCTATTTAATGCACCGAAAGAATCCTTAGTGAAGTGCGGACTGATAGGAATGGGTGGCTGGTTAATTTATTTCCTGCTAGAAGACTACTCAAATAACCCCATTTTAGCTACATTAGCTGCGACCATTTTTATTGCTGTCATCAGTCAACAATTAGCAAAGTTCTATAAAACGCCAGTGATTATTTTTAGTGTAGCTGGAATTATTCCGCTTGTGCCTGGAGGTCTGGCCTATGATGCGATGCGGAATTTTGTTGAGAACGATTATAATTCAGCGATAGCATTGGCGGCAAAAGTCCTCATGCTGGCAGGATCCATCGCCTTTGGCTTAGTTTTTTCAGAAGTAATCAATCAAGTAATTCGAAAAATTAACCATAATAAGGTACGAATTTAACCTATTCCCTTTAGTGCAAACTACTAAAGGGAATTTTTTAAGGAAAACTTAAGCTTTAAAGATTATCATTAATTGGAAAATTCTTTCCTTTATTGTTTTTTAGTAAGGTAATATAGTAGTATATTACTATTACCAATTGTCATTCAGCAAAGTCTATTACAAGGAATGGTACATTCATATATGAAAAAAATACTAATTGCAATTCTAGTTGTCTTACTATTATTTATTAGTGCTAAAACGATTTTAGCTGTAAAGTTTGATCGTCAAGAAGCGATACAAGGCACCGAAGCCGCTCCATTAAAAACCCGGATAGTGGCACTTCTCGCAAAAGAGGCACCGAGTATTCCAGATAGTATCAACCTAGATGTACCATTAATAAATCAAATGGACCAACCCATACTTTACAACGGCTGTGAGGTTACAAGCCTTGCGATGATTCTTAATTATCACGGTGTAAAAGTGACTAAAAATGAGTTAGCAGAAAAGATTAAAACAGTTCCGTTAAACTATAGTAACGGTAAAAAGGGTAATCCGAATGCCGGATTTGTCGGCGATATGGCACATGGACCAGGACTAGGAGTTTATAATGGTCCCGTATTTGAACTCGCCCAAAAATATGTCGGTGATAAAGCAGTTAATTTAACAAATCATTCGTTTGATGATGTATTAGAAAAAGTAGGTCAAGGACTTCCAGTTTGGGTCATTACCACGTCCAGCTTTGCTCCCGTTTCTGTTTTTCAAACGTGGAATACCCCGCAAGGACAAATCAAAATTACCTTTAGTGAACATAGTGTAGCGATTACAGGTTACGATGAAAATTATATTTATATTAACAATCCATACGGTGAAAAGAATCAGAAATTAAATCGCTCCAGTTTTATTAAAGCTTGGGAGCAGATGGGTAAACAAGCGATTGTTATCGAAAAATAAAATGAAAAAGGCCTGATACCGATTCAGGCCTTTTGTTTTGGACTTTTTGGAAGTAAAATTAGTAAATATGTTCTAAAATGGGCGAAGGCAGAGGAATGAAATATCCCTCTGCCTTCTTAGTTTTATTCATTTAATGAATACGTATCGTAACTTGTGATTGGTTGTACTTCTTGTTAGCAATCGCAAGGTAAAAACTTATATAATAATCATTGTTTATAAAAACAAGTTTGCCGCGGTTATTTTTCCACCTGAAGGTTTTATACCTAAACGACGTAAGCCCTACCTCTCTTACATCCTAACGGCTCCGAAGCCGATCCAGTGTGAATAAGTTTTAATTTTAAAACATAAGCAGAATGCCAGAAAAATTCTTACTTTGCGTTATCTTATCTATTACAAGTTACAATTAAATGTGAAGCACAAATACTAATATTACAGGACTGGATTCTATTTGTCAATAATAATAATAATAAAACTATTTTCTTTAAAGGAATAACCAAAGAGATAACAGAAATATAATTCTATAAACTCTTATAACGGGAGTGAGAGAATGGAGGTTTATCCATGATACTTTTTCGAAGGTTGTTTCTAACGGCAGCTAAGTATCGGTATCGTACGGTACTGTTATTTACGACATTTTATATTTTTATAAACGCTGAGGTCATGAGAATATTAGAGCCTAAAACATTTGAAAATACTTTCCATGCTATTTGGTGGATTCTTACCACGATGACCACGGTTGGCTACGGGGACGTGTATCCGACGACACTGTTGGGGAGAGTTTGGGCGATGGTAATCGTCTATACAGCAGGTATCGGGCTTTTTGGTACGGTTATAGGAATGATCGTCGATGCTGTCTCACGATACAAACGGATGAAGGAGGAAGGAAGAATGACTTTTAAAGGAGAAGATCATTACGTTATTATCGGCTGGACTGCCAAAAGCAAAAACACGATAAAAGAGCTGTTTATTGGAGATGAAAAAACAGAAATCGTACTAATTGATGAATTAGAGAAGACACCATATGAACATGAGCGGTTTTTATATATCCAGGGGAGCCCCACAGATGAAGAAACATTGAAAAGAGCAAAAATTGAAAGATCAAAAGCAGTTTTGCTCTTTGCCCCAGATGGGATCGACAACCCAGATTTAGCAGATGGTAAAACGCTTATAACCGCATCCTCCATCGAGCGCTATGATGAAGGTACGGAAAAAAATATTTATACGATCGCAGAAATTCTAAATGAAAAGCATGTCGGCAATTTTAAACATGTCAAAATTGATGAATTTATCCTTTCGCATGAATCGGTGTCCAACCTGATGGCAAAATCGGCGCAGACAAAAGGGGCAAGTCATCTTTTTACTCAGTTATTAAGCCGAAAGGATGGAGACGGGGGCAGTGATTTATGGGAAGTTGAAGTTAAATCCGACTGGAAAACATATGGAGATGCGTACGAGCACCTAAAGCAAAAAGGGGCCCAGCTCATTGCGGATCGGAGTGATCTAAATATATTGAAAAAGTGGAATGAACCTCTATCGAAAGAGGCTCGATTGTTTGTGATATGCGATAAAAATACATATAAATCACTATAAAAAAACGCATCTCGAGATGCGTTTTTTTCAATCTAGCTCCAGCCCCTGTGTAAGGCGCCTGCGCTTTTTTTTAATAAGTTAAACACCCAGCAATGACGATACCGATGGAAACCGACAGCAGCATTAGAAAAAGGCCAACTGCCTGGTTATCTTCCTCGATGCTTTGACTGACGTTAAAACGAGGTGTAAGCCATTCAGCCAGGTAAAAAACCACAATTTGGGCCACAATTCCGATGGCACCCCATATGGCCATATCCGTAAGAGAAATAGAATTGGCAGCAGTAGAATACAAAACAATGGCAAGACCTAGAAGCCTTCCCCCAAGGACATAGCTTGCTGCCTTATTTCCTTTTGCCATTAAGGAAAACTCTTTGACCTTTGTTGTTACTTCCATAAGAAACAGTCCTACGAATAAAAGACCAAGTGAAACTGCTAAATATAATAAGAAATTCGTCATTTCCATTCCCCCTTGTTTTTTATACCCACTGGTAAGAAATAAGATTCGTTGCCAGTGATTTTTCCACCTGCCCGAATGCCGATACCTCCGGCCTTTCCGGCAATGAGAAAAGATCCGAATACTAATGAAAGTACCTCGATTCCCTTTTCTGTTTCCAATGAAACAGTAGGGAGAGGGACGTACTGTTGAAAGACCGAAACTTCCTCTTTATAGGTTTGAAAGGAATTTTGAGCGGTAATATTGGAGTGTTGATCCCAAATTGTCACCGTATCTCCTTCTCTGCCGAAGGATGGTTTTTGAACATAGTCAAGCTGTCCCTTAAATGCATCTGCTTCAAGATAGGTAGGCAGCATATATTCCATAATCCATCCTTGCTCTTCTTTTGTATAAAAAGCTCCCTGTTCTGCTAATCCCCAAATTAAACATTGAATGGATTTCGGCTGCAACAAAAAGGCTGAGACAGGATTTAAAATAGAGAGTTGGCCTTCTTTGACTAGTTGCAATAATTCGATTCCAACCGGGTCACCTGTTATAGGATCCTGATCGTCAACCAAATGTTCAAGAGGATAGGTTTGGCGGTACAACACATCAATAGGTATACCCTCATCGTCGACAAGAGTACCGTCTATAATCCGGAGAGTGGACAATGGAACGATCCGATTTTGAACCTGACATAACTTGCTTAAATATTTAATGGTATTCCAGTCTTCGATATGATCAGAGTGGGCTGTGAACACAATGTTAGCCTTCCTTTTTCCTTTTGATGCTTCGATTACTGCGCGTGTAATACCGGAAGATAGCAGGCGTTCCCCTCCTTCATTTGGATCCAAGTAACCAAACTCAGAACAAACCATTCCGTTCATATGAAAACATTCCACAATAAAAGTCGGTGTATCACTATTGAATTCAATTAATTTGAATCCATCCGCGGTCAACACAAAATCGAACCGAGCGATAATGGTTTCAGGGGAGAAGTTTTTCAACCTTAAAAATGGAAGACTTACAGGTGGATACCCAAGTTCAAGGAGTTGTTCATCAGTAAGACTCCGTAACAGGCGGGCGGTCTTGAAAAAAATGTGACCCATGCGTTCTGTTGCTTCTTTTAAAAGGCAGGATGTATGTTCCGTTATCGAATAAACTTGGTAAAGACTATATTCGCTCTCGTATAAATCTGACCAAAAGGTTGGGAATTGCGAATAAAACACCTTTCGATTCGTTGAATAATTCGACATTTCTAACCTCCAAATCCACCCTTTGAACCACTGCCGAATCCTCCTTTAAAGCTTGAAGAGGATTTGTATGACTTGTAAGAGGAGGATTTCAAGAGTGATGATTTATTTCGATAATAGCTTCCCCCGTAAAAAAAATGACCATAATGAGACGAGTGGGTATCATCACATTGCCATACCCCTTGGTCATCATCCCAGTCCCAGTCCCGGCACCTGCTGTCATCGGGCTTTGGGGGGCGGTCGTCTGAACAGGCAGAAAGTGTTCCGGCTATGAGGGAGGTGATAACACCAGTCACTAACCATTGGGTTTTCTTCACCGTTTCACGCTCCTTATTGAATTTATATTTTAATTATAAAAGTAAACCTAAGGAAAACAATGGTAAAATGGAAGAAAAAATGAATGAGGGATGAAATTTGAGGTTGGAATATCGATTGGATGATGAATATCAAAGGTTTCCTGCCCTTTGGAGCTATTTAGATTTAACAGTTAGTGAGGCAGTAGCAAGAATGACATGTGAATACTTCGTCAAAGAATCCGAAACGTATGTGGTAACGGCCACAGCCAAAGATCCAGACGGGACGGCTGTCCTTTACGTGAAAAAAGAAAAGTCATCCTATGACGACATATCTGAAGAACAGTATTCCCATATTGGTTTTGAAGTTAGAGAGCTTCAGAGAAACAGGTCCGTCCTGATCGAGAAAAAAGATGTTTGGAATCATGAAGAAGTTTTGGTTGTCCTTCACTCCGATATTATTTACATTCAGAGAGACGGAAGGTTCCTAGAATTCGCCCTTGATTCAAGGGAAATTGACGAAGACCGAAAATGTTATGTTTATTATGGGAGTTTCACGGGGAAAACTCGATAGATGTGAATAGCACACAATAACGTGTGCTATTTTTTCTGCGGTAGGCTTATTTTTTTGGTATAGTAGTAGGGAAAAGTAAAGACGAAAGGTGAGATACCATGCTCGAATTATTGCCTCTCATGCTTGAACGTGTCGGTATTCTTATCATTGTAGCGTTTCTTCTCTCGAGGATGAAATCATTCCGTCAAATCATTCATAACGAACACGGTATTACCGCAAAAATATTTATGATCGTTATTTTCGGAGCTTTTGGAGTTATTAGTAATTATACAGGAGTAAAGATTGGACATGGAACAATTACCTCCCAGGACTGGTTGACAAATATGAACAGTGAAAGTGCGATCGCTAATACTAGAATTATGGGTGTAACGATAGGTGGTTTACTTGGCGGACCCATTGTTGGAATTGGGGTCGGTTTAATTGCTGGTATACACCGATTGACCCTAGGTGGTTTTACAGCTGCTGCTTGTGCCCTGTCAACGATTATGGCTGGAGTTGTCACAGGAATCTTAAGTAAGCGCTTTAAGATTCAAGAGGGGAATTCGCCTTGGAAGGCTGTTGTCATGGGGATATTAATGGAATGTGCACAGATGGGGATTATTCTTTTACAAGCCAGACCATTTAATGAGGCTCTGCATCTTGTAGAGGTAATTGCTTTCCCGATGATTGCGATTAATGGGTTTGGGACACTTCTTTTTGTATTGATAATCCAGGAAATTCTGCAAGAACAGGAGCGGATGAGAGCACTTCAAACACATAAAGCCTTATACATCGCTAACCAGACTCTCCCTTTTTTTCGCCAAGGTTTAAATGTGGAATCTTGTACAAAAGCAGCGGAGATTATTCTCCATTGGACCAATGCGGATGCCATTTCGATTACAGATCAATCCCATGTTCTTGCCCATGTCGGTACAGGTTCAGACCATCATATTCCATCAGGAAACATGGCGACGGAATTAACGAAAAAGGTGCTGGAACAAGGGAAGATCACAATTGCAAAATCGGTTCATGAAATTCAATGTTTTAACCCAAACTGCCCTCTGAAAGCAGCCATTGTATTACCTTTACAGGTCCATGCAAAAACAGTGGGGACACTGAAGCTGTATTTCACTGATACTAGTAAACTAGACCGGGTTGAACAAGAGTTGGCAGAAGGTTTAAGCAACTTATTTTCGGTTCAATTAGAAATGGCGGAGCTGGAAATGCAAAGAAGATTATTAAAAGATGCGGAGATTAAGGCTTTGCAAGCCCAAGTCCATCCACATTTCTTATTCAATGCTATTAATACGATTTCAAGTCTTATTCGAACAGATGCCGATAAAGCTAGGAGTCTATTAATCAAACTAAGTACCTTCTTCCGAAGTAATCTACAGGGAGCAAGGCAAATGTTAATACCGCTTGAAAAAGAACTCGAACATATTGAGGCTTACCTAACCATTGAGCAAGCACGCTTTCCAAACCGTTATCATGTTGAATTGGATATTTCACCACCGCTAGAAAGGGTACTAGTTCCGCCTTTTACATTGCAGCCGCTTGTTGAAAATGCAATTCGTTATGCTTTTCCAAAGGCGAAACATGGAACCGTAAAAGTCTGTGCCTTCCAGGAAGGGGAGAAAATGGTCCTTTTAACTGAAGATGATGGAAAGGGTATCTCAGCAGAGCTGCTTGGAACACTGGGAAACCAAACAGTGGATTCATCTGGAGGGACAGGAACGGCGCTCTGGAATATCAAAAAAAGGATTGAAGAAATTTATGGTCAAAATGCTTCTTTTCAAATTGAAAGTAGCCTTAATAAAGGAACGAAAGTATCGATTACACTACCGTTAACACAACAAAAGTGGGGTGAGGATGTTGTTAAAGGCTTTTATTGTGGATGATGAGCCGTTAGCTAGAGATGAGCTGACCTATCTTCTTAAACGAAGCAAACAGATTGAAATAGTGGGGGAATCTGATAGTGTAGAAAGCTCATTTGAAAAAATAAGCAATCTAGAACTTGATGTTATTTTTTTAGATATCCAGCTCGCTGATGAAAGTGGAATCGAAATTGCAGCTCTTGTTAATAAACTTGATCACCCTCCATTCATTGTATTTGCGACAGCGTTTGATGAATATGCCCTTAAGGCTTTTGAATTAAATGCCGTTGATTACATCTTAAAACCTTTTGATGAAAAAAGAGTCTTACAAACAATTGAGAAGCTTTATAAACTTATCGAATATAAAAAACAAGCTATTCCTTTTTCAATTCAGAAAAATAATTTTGTTTACGAGAGGTCTGAAAAGCTTGCGATAACAATTGATGAAAAAATTGTAATCGTAAACATAAGTGACATACTCTATATCGGTACAAATGAAGGGAAAACAGTCATTGCGACAGGGAACTCAAAGTACTCTGTCAGTGATACGCTAATCACTTTCGAAAGGAAGCTGCAACATTCGTCGATCATTCGTGTCCACCGCGCTTATTTAGTTAATGTCGATGCCATTGTTGAGATAGAGCCTTGGTTTAATTCTACCTACAACTTAATTATGAAGGATGGAGAAAAGGTTCCAGTAAGCAGAACCTATACAAAAGAGCTAAAACAGCTTCTTGGTTTTTAAGAAGCTGTTTTTTGCATTTCATGCTATTATTCTTGTTTTTCATCGTCTAATCCTTGCATTTTAGCTTGAAAACCCAATGTTGGCGTTTTCTTTCGCTAAGATAGAGACAAGTGAAGTATGAATATAGGAGGTTAGAATAATATGAATGCGGTTTCAATTGTAATTGGTTCGATCTGTATTTTAATGATTGCTTATCGTTTATACGGAACATTCATGGCAGCAAAGGTTTTAAAATTAGATGATTCAAAGCAGACACCGGCGCATGAATTAAACGATGGTAAGGACTATGTCCCAACCAATAAATGGGTAACATTTGGTCATCACTTTGCAGCAATCGCTGCGGCAGGCCCTCTTGTAGGTCCAATCCTTGCAGCACAATTTGGTTACTTGCCTGGTCTACTCTGGCTGTTAATCGGGGCTGTTATTGGTGGGGCAGTTCATGATGCGGTGGTTCTTTTTGCATCGATGCGAAAAAAAGGAAAGTCCTTATCAGAAGTAGCGAAGGATGAACTTGGACCTGTTGCAGGTTTTTGTACGGGTCTTGCCATGTTGTTCATTATTACCATCACAATGGCAGGTCTTTCAATGGTTGTTCTTCATGCACTTGAACACAATCCATGGGGAACCTTCTCAGTGGGAATCACGATTCCAATTGCGATGTTTGTTGGGATCGCTTATAAAAAAACCGGCAACTTGAAATTAACATCTACTATAGGTTTTATTCTCGTTATGGTCGGAGTGTTTGTTGGTCCGTCCATTCAAAATACGGTATTAGGTGATTGGCTGACATTAGATACAAAAACATTAGCTATTATACTACCAATTTACGCTTTCTTTGCAGCAGCGTTGCCAGTATGGCTTTTGCTTGCACCACGTGATTACTTAAGCAGCTTTATGAAAATTGGCGTATTTATTGCACTTATCATCGGAGTATTCATTATCAATCCCGCAATTGAGATGCCTGCTTTCACAAAATTCACATCTGGTGGTGGACCGGTATTAGGTGGTCCTGTATGGCCATTTATCTCAATTACGATTGCCTGTGGAGCGATCTCCGGTTTCCATGCTTTCGTAGGTTCAGGTACGACTCCTAAAATGCTTGATCGTTGGTCTGATATTAAAGTGGTTGGTTTTGGCGCCATGCTTGTAGAATGTGTGGTTGGAATCATGGCATTGATTGCGGCAACAGCCCTTCAGCCTGCAGACTATTTTGCGATTAACTCCACACCTGAAGTCTTTAAAACACTTGGCATGCAAGTGCAGGAGCTGCCGAAACTTGCCAAAGAAATTGGCATTAATCTTGAAGGTAGAACCGGTGGTGCGGTGACATTAGCAGTAGGTATGACCTATGTCTTCACAGCCATTCCATGGTTTACGAAATTATCATCTTACTTCTTCCAGTTTGTTATTATGTTCGAAGCTGTATTTATTTTAACAGCCATTGATTCTGGAACACGCGTTGCTCGCTATTTAATCCAAGACTTTTTCGGTGAATTCTATAAGCCATTGAAGAAAACAGATTGGCTTCCTGGTTCTATTTTTGCTAGTGCATTAGCATGTTTTATGTGGGGTTACCTACTCTTCTCGGGTGATATTGGCTCCGTCTGGGCGCTGTTTGGTGTTTCCAATCAACTAATGGCTTCCATCGGTCTAATTATCGGTGCAACAGTAATACTAAGCATTGCTGATAAACGTCGATATATGCTTACATGCTTGGTACCGCTCGCTTATCTCTTTGTAACTGTAAACTATGCGGGCTACTGGATGGTGAAAAATGTTTATCTAAATTCCGAAGCAGCAGGCTATAGTGTTTTAAATGGGGTTTTATCCATCATTATGCTAGCGCTTGGTATGATTATTATGGTGACTGCTATTAGAAAATGGATCACTATGTGGAATTCACCACGGATTAAGCTTGAAAGAAATGTAGCTTAAAAAAACGAAACAGATTACCTCGGAAGTCAATTTCTTCGAGGAATCTGTTTTTTTTTTTTTTTTTTGTTATATAGGAAATGATTATTCGTTAGAGTGGAAATTATAATAATTATATCGTAATAGTAGAAACCTTTGAATAAAAGGTTTCTACAAGTTAATTGAATATTAAGGCGGGGCGTTTCCATCGCTTTAATTTCCATGGAATAATATTCAAATAGTTTTATTTTTCGAAAAATATTGCTTTTTCGATAAAGTAATTATATTATTTCGATATATATTTTTAGTGAACTGTTTTTTCAGAACATTCCGTCATCATTTTCGTGGAGGTAAACCAATGAATTTATTTAGAAAAAGATCAATAAAGGATCTTATACAAGAAGCTGGACAAAAAGATGTAATTTTAAAGAAAGATTTAGGTGCCTTTGATTTATCCATGCTTGGAATTGGAGCTATTATAGGTACCGGAATATTTGTATTAACTGGTGTTGCAGCAGCAGAACATGCAGGACCTGCACTTATTTTATCTTTTGTTTTATCTGGATTTGCGTGCGTATTTGCTGCCCTATGTTATGCGGAATTTGCATCCACTGTACCGGTTTCAGGGAGTGCATATACGTATAGCTACGCTACCTTTGGTGAAATAATTGCCTGGATATTGGGCTGGGATTTAATCCTCGAATACGGGTTTGCATCATCTGCTGTTGCTAGTGGTTGGTCCGGGTATTTACAAGGGCTTCTCGCTGGCTTTGGTATACATTTTCCTAAAGCAATCACAAGTGCATATGATCCAGCAAACGGCACATTTATCGATGTTCCGGCAATTCTTATCATAGTAATCATCACGTTACTATTAACACAGGGTGTTAAGAAATCTGCTCGCTTTAACACGATTATGGTAATTATAAAGTTAGTCGTTGTTTTGTTATTTATCGGTGTGGGCGCTTGGTATGTAAAGCCTTCAAACTGGACGCCATTTATGCCGTTTGGATTTTCAGGTGTGACAGCTGGTGCTGCAACGGTATTCTTTGCTTATATTGGCTTTGATGCCGTATCAACTGCAGCTGAAGAAGTGAGAAATCCGCAAAAGAATATGCCAATTGGTATTATCGTATCTTTACTAGTATGTACGGTGTTATATATTACTGTCTCTGCCATTCTAACAGGAATCGTTCCTTACCAAGAGTTAGGCGTGAAAAACCCAGTTGCATTTGCTCTTAACTATATCCATCAGGATTGGGTGGCTGGTTTTATCTCGCTTGGTGCAATTGCAGGTATCACAACGGTATTATTGGTTCTTCTTTATGGACAATCTCGTTTATTTTATGCGATTAGCCGTGATGGCCTATTGCCAAAGGTATTTTCAAAAGTTGATAAGAACAAGCAAACACCAATGGTGAATTCATGGATTATTTGTTTACTTGTATCAATTTTTGCAGGTTTAGTTCCATTAAACAAACTTGCAGAACTAACAAATATCGGAACTCTCTTTGCCTTTATGACGGTTTCAGTGGGGATTTTATATCTTCGAAAAAATAAACAAGCACCTAAAACAGGCTTCCGGGTTCCATTTGTACCTTATATTCCAATTCTTGCTTTTGTGTTCTGCGGGTATTTAATTATTCAGTTACCAAAAACAACTTGGATTAGCTTCGGAGTTTGGCTTGTGATTGGACTATTCGTTTATTTTGGGTATGGACGTAAACATTCAACCTTGAATAAAGCAGTGGATTTGTTGAAAAAAGTTAACTAATTGGATTAAACAAAGAAGGGGCTTGCTATAGTAAGTTCAGATTGTCGAGAAAGGGTATTTTTCTCGGCAATTTTTTATTTTGCCAAATACCCATTTTTATTAAATTATTTGTCCTTGCAACCGGGCCTGTTGATTTCCGCTCCAGGTGCTTCGCTTTCCGCGGGCGTGCCGGGGAGCCTCCTGATATGAACGAAACTGTCAAGGCCCCCACTCTAAATTAGTATTTGTATTATTTTTGGGCAATTTTAAGAAGAGAAGCTAATTTTGGCTTCTTTTCATTGTTGTCTTATTAGCCTTCTGGCTAGATTATCTCCTTCTTTAGCTTACCAACCTATTCTCATCTCTTAGAATGGCTGTCAAGTGCTCTCCTTGACTGCCATTCTAAGAGATGAGACACTATTTTAAGCTAAAGAAGAAATGATCACATGTCCGCTCCTTATTTATTTGAATAGATGTTAAGAACACGGCACGAAAGCAAAAATCTCTACTGCGGTTAGCATTCTGATATTCGTGGGTTTTCACATTTTATCTTTCCGTTTAAAGGACTTTTCCACTAACTCGGCGCGTGCGTTAACCCTTATAAGGTATAGCACAGAGGAGGCACGTGGATTTTCCTTTCCGGTATTACTCTTTGCCTTCGAGCCCTATTCTCATCTTCTATTTTTAAATCAATATAAAAGCATTTTATTTTCAATATTTACAATCAAATTTTGGAAGTATCATTTATCTCTTGCGTAATAGCCCAAATAAAACCTGCCAACTCTCTTGCTACTGCAGTGATTGCTTTACCACCTGTTTTTCCTCTGGATAGTAGTTGAAAATATCTTTTATGAAGCCTATTTTGAGCTTTCCAGGATATACCTTGAACTATTGGAGATAAGCCGTCTTGCCGTCTCTTTAATTCACCTTTAACTGAAGGTTGATATCGATAACTCCAAGCAGACTCAATTAATAGACGGCGAACATGGCGATTTCCAGTTTTAGTAATTTCTCCTTGTCTCCTTTTCTCACCACTAGAGGATTCGCTCGGTACTAAACCAACATAAGCCATAAATTGTTTCGGGGTTGGAAAACGTTTAAAAGAACCAATTTCTGCGACAAGACTAGTCGCAGTTATAAGCGCAACACCTCTTAATGCTTGTAAGGCTTGAATCATTGGAGCATGAACACCTTCGGCTGCTTGTAATTTTATTTCCTCTTCGAGTCTTAGAATTCGTTGTTCTAACTCTTTTAATTGATGATAATATTCCTGAAAAACCACTCGTAAAGATGAGTTTTCAAATTTTAATACATTTAGCCATTCACGATACTTTTTAGTCCATTTATTAACTCCAGCTGGTGGGTGAAGATTATTACGTAATAAAAATTTAGATAAACGATGCTTAGCTCTTAGTTCATCTTCTTTTGCGTCTTCACGTGCTCTTACTAAATCACGGAGAGCTTCATCTTCCGTATCAGGAACATAAATAGGTGTTAATTCACCTGCTCGATATAACTGAGCAAGTCGGATAGAATCCCTACGATATGTCTTGATACGCTCACCTGGTCTTTTAGGTATTAAGGATGGAGCTATCACATCGCAATGAACTCCCAAAGTAAGTAATAGTCTAAATAGTGGGTACCCAGTTGGACCTGCTTCATAACACACTCGAAGAGTGTTAGGTTCTCCAAGTTTTTTTATTAATTTCCTAATTGCTTCAGGTGTATGAGGAATCATTCCAAAGTATCTAGGCTCTCCGCGGCCCTCTTCAGCAATAGCTACAGCAATTTTTTCCTTTGATACGTCTAAACCTACAAATTTTATGGCATCCTGCATAATGACTAGCTCCTTTCGTAATGTAGCTCTAATTTGGTTTTTTGTTTTTCAACATTAAACATTCTTACCAAATTAACCTACGAATTTACGAGTAAGGAGCTAGTTTCGTTCATGATAACTCGGCGCTAAGCGCCTGTGGGGTCTCCCCAGTCCCGTACTCCCGCAGGAGTCTCGCACCTTCCGCTCCAATCAATAGGGTGGCGAATCAATCTAAAGAATTGCAACACACTTTTTCCAGTCTGGCTAAGTGTGTTGCAATCTTTTTTATATTTTGGCAGGCTGCCGTAAGGAGAGCCTGTTCACTTGCATTCTTCAATCCCCGTAACCGGCAGTCCTCCCTTTCCTTAAACGGCTTTTTTTCCAAATTTAATTCTATCGTCTTCTATAACTTTATTTAATTCCTCAAAATATAGTAAGTTCCTTTTTTTATTTGATTTATCGAAAAATGTCGAAATTTATCGCTTTTACAAAAATAATGTAATTTAAACATAAGAAAGATGATAAAATAGGAGCAGGTTTTTTATCTAATTTAATACAAGATGATCAGATTGAGGAGAAACTAGCATGAAAGAAGGCATTAACAATCCGAAGCTTTTATTTGAAGAGAGAAAGGCAATAACACTGTTTTTATGGTTATTTTACTTTATGTTTTATTCGTTTGATATTTTCTATAATTATATTAGACCTCACTTAAATGACCAGAAAAGTCAATTTAATACAGAGAGAGTTGGTCTGGGAATTTGGTTATATATATTAATCCTTGCTTTGTTGCCTATTGCTATTTACTTTATTAAAAAGGGAAATCCTTACATTGTTAAATATATCTACATCATTAGCTATATCGGTATTGATATTTTGGACACCCTTTTAGAAATTTTAGGAACAACAGCTTCTTATGCTGCAGGAAATATCGTGGAAGTATTATTTGTTCTATTTAGTCCTATTTTTGTAAATAAAAAATACTTCTGGGTTGTTTCGTTGGGGATGATAGGGAAGGAATTATTGTTAGGAATAATTTTACAAGATTTAAACGTATTAATTCCAACAGTTATCTATGTCATCTTATCAGTGATAGCCTATATTTTAGTGATACGCTTTAATTCCTATATTCAAACCTTGACAACCGTTTACGAAGAACTACGACAAAAAGAAAAGCTGGCTGTTATTGGTCAAATGGCTGCGGCAATCGGCCATGAAATACGTAATCCCCTTTCATCATTAAAGGGCTTTACACAACTGCAGCAGGAACGGTACCCAAACACAAACGATTATTATCCAATTATGATTCAGGAAATCGACCGGATTAATTCCATTGTAAATGATCTGATGTCCATTGGAAAACCAAGAGTAATCAAATTTGAAAAGGCAAGTATTGAAGAAATAATTGCTTATACATTATCCATTACGCAACAACAAGCCGAAAGACAAGGAGTAATTGTTGAAACAATAATAGCTGGCCCCTTACCACCTCTGGATTGTGATGATAAACAATTAAAACAAGTATTTATTAATTTGATAAAAAATGCAATCGAAGCAATGCCTGAGGGCGGCAGGATAGAAATACATGTTAAAGTATTAGAAAAACACAAACTGTCCGTTTCAATTCAAGATGAGGGGTGTGGAATTGCTGATGAGAATATCCTAAATCTTGGAGAACCATTTTTTACTACGAAAACGGATGGAACAGGCTTAGGCTTAATGGTTACAGATCAAATAATTAAGGATCACAGGGGTGCGATGAAAATAAAAAGTATTATTGATAAAGGAACACGAGTAATTGTAACTTTACCGATACTACAAATAGACAAATAGTTCTACAATTATACAAAATTCATCAAAATAAAGTGTTTCAAGGGTATTATCAATGATATATAATGTAGAGGAATACTGAACATTAATAGATTTTGTAATTTTCTTTTATAGATTTGAAAAAAGTAAAAGTATTTTATATTAGCATTTCTATGAGGATTTTATGGAAAGTACAATGGGATAGATACATGGAGGAGTTTATGTTACCTAATGAAGAAATAAGAACTGTTAAATGGTTTCTTTTATTTTTTTATATAATTCTTGTAGGTTATGATTTTTTCTATTACTATCTTTTCCCAGCCTTCATAGAACATGAAGCAGTGGGCCCGCCTAGTAAATTTTTTTATTTAACCTATATCCTTTTAATAATATTAATTCCAATAGCATATTATTTAAATAAGCGGAATAAGCAAGCCTCAATAAAATACGTATTTTTTATTAGCTATCTATTGGTTACTTTTATTGTGGATATCTTATCCTTCTATGGAAGGGGAGCGTCTTACAAAAGTGGGAATTTAATAGAAGTGTTTTTACTTTTATCACTACCGCTTTTCCTTAGTAGAAGATATTTTTGGCTAGTAAGCTTAGGTGTTACGGCAAGATATTTACTTGTTGGTATTATATTAAAAACTTCTTATGTAATAATCCCAATTATTTTAATAGCTGTACTGTCTATCATGGCATTTTTTTTATTAGTTCGTTTTCAGGGATACGTAAAAGCGATAAGTACTTCATACGACAAACAATTAGAAGGAATTGTAAAAGGTGTTATTGCTACTCTGGAGTTAAAGGATCCATATACTAAGGGACATAGTGAAAGAGTAGCCAGTTATGCTTTGTTGTTAGCAAAGGAAATAGGTAAGCTTTCCAAAGATGAGCAAAAATCTTTTTATTATGCATGTTTATTACATGATATAGGAAAAGTTCATATCCCTGACCGTATTCTAATGAAACCAGGGAAGTTGACAAACGATGAATTTGAGATAATAAAATCACATCCAGTTGTTGGTGCTGAAGCAGTTGATAATGTCGAGGGGATTAAAGGTAGTCTTTCTGTCATTCGTTCGCATCATGAACGTTGGGATGGTAAAGGGTATCCTGATCAATTAAAAGGAGAAGAAATCCCCTTCCTTGCTAGAGTGGCTGCAGTTGCAGATGCTTTTGATGCAATGACATCTTCTCGATCTTATCGAGCAGCAATGCCAGTTGAAGTTGCCTATCAACGCATCATTGACGGAAAAGGTTCCCAATTTGATCCTATGTTAGTGGAAGAATTTAAAAAGGTATATCCAGCATGGATTAAATTTCATGAAAAATATCCGTGGTTAAAAGAATGGGAATTTCCTAAGGAGGTGGATTTATGAAAATCCGTAAGCTGAAAAAGGTAAAAACAACTTGCTGGTGGTGTCAATTTGTTCCTGGTTGGAAAGGTTAAAAAAAGGATGCTAGCGAAAAGCTAGCATCCTTTCTTAATGATAAAATATGAGATAAAGGGTGTTAATATGAACCTAACACTTCATTCACGTCTTTTGTTGGTCCCAGTCAATATTCGCAAGGATAGAAAACATTATATCGTTGAAGATATTGCATTAGGCGAGTTTTATGAGATGCCGAGGGTTTGTATTGATGCAATCCATTTAATCAACAATGGTGGGTCGATAGAGGAAATTGAACGGGTGCTTAAAGATAAATATCCTAATGATGAAGTAGATATGCTCGATTTTGCCGAACAATTACTAATTATGGGCTTGATAGGTGAAGTTGATGGTGTAAAAGTTGAATTGAAGGAAAAGAAAAAGAAAGACTTAGGCCTTTTATGGATTTCACCAAAGATCGGGGAGTTTTTCTTTAATAAGGCTGCATACCTTGTTTATTTCACTTTATTGCTAGTTAATGTGTTTATCCTTCTATCCCATCCAAGTTTATTTCCGCATTATAAGGATTTGTTTGTTTTTGATTTAATGATTTTGAACATCCCGACTTGGATGGGAATTACGATTATCCTTGTCTTTATTCATGAGTTTGGCCACATATTAGCGATGAGGGCTCAAAATCTTCCGACTAAGCTGGAGGTCGGGCATCGATTAATCCTTGTTGTCCTTGAGACTGATATGTCATCGGTTTGGAAACTTCCTTCTAATAAGCGGAATGTTTTATTTCTGGCGGGTCTTTGCTTTGATACACTTATTCTTTCATGCACATTAATTAGCCATCTAATTTTTACAAATGGGTCAGAAATTTTCCTGGGTGTTATGAATGTAGTGGTCTTGGATACATTTATTCGAATGGTTTACCAAGGCTTCATTTATATGAAAACCGATTTATATTACGTAATTGAAAATGTATCGGGCTGCTATAACTTAATGGAAAATGCTCAGAAAGCGATAAGGAAGAAGCTTTCATTTCTCAACTCACCATCAATACAAGAGGTTGTTTTTGAGGGAGAAAAAAAGATCGTTTTTTTATATTCAATCTTTTATTTTGTCGGAGTCATTCTGACAGTTAGCATATATACATTTTTTTATGTCCCCCAATTATTATTTGCATGGAAAAGAATTCTTCCTGGTTTTTCTCAAGGAACGTCCTCGCTTCCATTCTGGGATGCAATACTTTTTACCTTGCAAATACTAATTGGTTTATTGCTTCTTCTATATTCCTGGCGAAAAAAGTACACTCAAAGATAGATCTTAATACTAGATGTGACAAACATTTGTCTAAAATAATATTTCTAAGGGTTTTTTCCTTCCATGATAGGGGAACTCCCTGATATTTATAACACCACCGTTTTTCTTACAATAAGAGTAAGAAAAACGGTGGTGTTATTTTTTTAGGAGGGACTAGAGGATGCAATCAAATATTGCTACAAATAAAAAAACAGGAAGCTCGGTCAATGATGCCTTTGCTTCACATTTTGCTAAATCAATGTTTTTAACTATTGCCGGACTGGCCATTTTAACGTTTATTGGCACAAGAATGTTCACGCACGTTGACTTGAATCTTTATGGATATATGGTCGGAACAATCGTCTTTATCGGCGGATTTTTCTACCGCTTTATTGCTTGGGGCGAGAGACCACCGACCAAGATTCTTATTAAAAAAGGCTTAAAGCTTTTATTTCGAAAAAGTACTCCGAAAACGGCTGTTAATCATTTAGCTATTTACGATTTTATCCGAAATCGCGGGATTTACCGATGGGTACAGCATATTTTAATCGGTTGGGGCTGTGTCCTTGCGTGCTTGGTGACCTTTCCGCTCGTATTCAGCTGGATGTATTTTACGATGGAAGACAATGGCTACTATACGATCGTGTTATTTGGAATGAACGTCATGCAGGTTAAGGCCGAAGGAATTATTGCATGGTTTTCCTATAATGCACTGAATATTGCAGCTATCATGGTGACCGCGGGTGTGTGCATGGCGCTTTACCGTCGCTTAGGTAACATGCAGGCGAGAGCAGAACAAAAAATCATGTATGATTTTTTACCACTTTATCTATTGTTATTTATCTCTGTAACCGGGCTTTTACTAACCTTTCAAAACATTGTCATGCATGGCTGGATGCAGCCGCAAATGTCACTGATTCACCAATTTTCCGTAATCGTCACGTTAATTTATCTACCGTTTGGAAAGTTAGCACATATTCCATTCCGTCCAATGAGTGTATTCGCAAGAAATTACCGTGAACATTATGCTGAGCAGCAAATGAAGAAATGTAAGGTGTGCGGTGATCATTTTGTATCAGTGGAACAATCTAGTGATGTGATTCAAGTATTAGGCGCTAACGAGATCGACTTCAATATGCAAGATGGCTTTAATCTAGCTGAACTATGCCTGCCATGTCGCAGAAAATATAGAATTTCAAGATTCTCAGGCTTCGCAACTCATCAAGTAAAGGTCAAGGAGGCAAACCAGAATGCAAAAGGATAATTTTAGGAACCCAAGAGATAAATTTTTCAAAGAAGTCGAAAATGTTCGTCATCCGAATGAAACGCTTGTAAAAACACATTGCAGTTATTGCGGGATGCAATGCGGGATGAATTTACGGGTAAATACAAAAACAAATAAAATAATTGGGGTGGAGCCTCGATATGACTGGCCAGTAACGGTCGGAAAAATGTGTCCCAAAGGGGTTACTGCTTACCAGCAAACCAACCATGATGATCGTATTTTAAAACCACTAATTCGTGATGATGCCTCACTAAAGGGAACAAAAGATGGCTTTCGTGAGGCAACCTGGGATGAGGCCTATGATTTAATCGTGAAAAATTTTCAAGAGCTTCAAAAAAATTATGGTAAGGATTCGCTTAGTGTCTATAGCGGTGTATCGATGACAAACGAAAAATGTTATTTATCAGGAAAGTTTGCCCGTGTCGGCTTACAGACTCGTTACATTGATTACAACGGCCGATTCTGTATGGCAAGTGCCGCAGGTGGCTTTCTGAGATCCTTTGGAGTCGACCGAGGATCAACCCTGCCTTGGACAGATCTTCATGAAACGGATTGCTTGTTTATTGCAGGAAGCAATACAGCAGAATGTCACCCAACTTCCATGTTCCGAGTGTGGGCAGTCCAGGAGAGAGGAGGCTACTTAATTGTAGCAGACCCGCGTGAGACACCCATTGCCAGGAGAGCAGATGTTCACTTAGATTTAAGACCTGGAACAGACTTAGCCCTTGCCAATGGAATTCTAAACTTACTTATTCAAAATGGCTATGCGGATGAAGAATTCGTAAATAACCATACAAATGGCTTTGAAGAAACAAAAGAATTGGTAAAAGAATTTACACCAGAATATACGAGTGAGCTTACTGGGGTTGCACCGGAAAAAATCATTCGTGCAGCAGAAATCTACGGTAAAGCACCAAATGCCATTGTCATGTTTGCCCGAGGAATTGAGCAACAGCATAAAGGTGTTGATAACGTATCAGCATACACAAACATGGCCTTAGTCACAGGGAAAATTGGCCGCCCTAAAGCAGGAGTTGCTACATTTACTGGTCAAGGGAACGGTCAAGGCGGTCGTGAACACGGTCAGAAATCAGATTTACTTCCAGGCTATCGTAAGCTTACGAACCCAAAACATGTTGAGGAAGTTTGTAAAGTGTGGGGGATTACTCCTGAAGAAATGCCGGAACCAGGTGTTTCTGCTTATGAAATGTTCGAATTAATGGAGCAAAAAACAATTAGAGGTTTGTACCTGCTTTGCTCCAATCCAGCCGTATCGGCTCCAAATCTAAATTATGTACGTGAACAAATGAAAAATCTGGACTTTATGGTGTGTGCAGACTTTTACTTATCGGAATCAGCTGAGTTTGCGGATGTCATTCTTCCAACCACAACTTGGTCTGAAGACGAAGGAACAGTAACCAACCTTGAAGGACGTTGTATTAAAATTAACAAGGCACAAGAACCGCTGGGAGAATCGAAACCAGATTGGCAAATCCAAGTGGAATTATGTGAGCGTCTAGGCAGAGGAAAATACTTCTCACATTTAAAAACAGCAAGCGATGTTGGGGATGAATTCCGTTTAGCTTCTAAAGGCGGCTATGCCGACTACTATGGTATCACATGGGATAAAATCGAAAAGCAAGATGGTGTCTTTTGGCCATGTAAAGATGAAAATGATCCAGGAACACCCCACATGTTCTTAGATAAAAAGTTCTATCATCCAGATGGAAAGGCAAAAATCTGTGCCCTGCCCTATCGTCCACCGGCTGAAGAGCCTGATGAAGTATATCCATTACGCTTAACCACAGGACGTGTCGTCTACCATTATCTATCTGGAAACCAAACCCGCCGGATCCAATTTTTGCGCGATATGTGCCCAGAGCCGTATGTAGAAGTACATCCAGAAACAGCTGCTAAATATAACATTGAACACGAAGAATTTGTTCGCCTCTTTACTCGTAGAGGTGAAGCGGAATATAAAGTAAAAATCACTGAAGCCATTCGAAAAGATACCGTATTTGTTCCCTACCATTTTGGTCACGATAAATCTATTAATCTATTAACGATTGCAGCGCTTGATCCTATGTCACGGATGCCGGAATTCAAAGCGTGTGCCGCTCAGATTGAAAAACTAGAAATGAAGAAGGTGCAGTAAATGAAAAAGAGGCTATATCTCGAACTTGAAAACTGTATAGGGTGCCGCTCGTGTTTGGCGGCTTGTACGCAGTGCGGAGGGCATGAGGAACGTAACCGTAACTATGTTTACGATGTAAATCCGCTTGTTAACCGTCAAACGATGCCTCTGATGTGCCTTCACTGTGTGAATCCAGCTTGTGCAAGAAGCTGTCCAGCACAGGCGATCCAAATCCATGAAACAGGAGCCGTTCTTTCGGCTCTAGTGGAAAAGTGCATTGGCTGCCAAAACTGTACAATTGCTTGCCCGTATGGAATACCGAAGTTTGATACAGAGCAAAATTTAATGTACAAGTGCGATCTTTGTATCGACCGTACAAAGGATGGCATCCCGCCAATGTGTGCAAGTGTTTGCCCGTCTAATACATTACAATGGCTGACAGATGAAGAAATTGAAGCGAAGCAAAAGCAATTTAACTTAGATAATGGTAAATGGGTAACAAGTATGCCTTATTTAGAAGGCGAAACAAATGTAAAAGTGAATCTTCCTGGTATTCTGCAGGGCGTCACTAAATTGTTTTAGGAGGGATTCGCATGACAGATAAAAATAATAAAATCCCGTTCAAAGAAGATAATTATACACATAATATAAACCGCAATAATGAAAGAAAGCTCGATCGACGCGGATTTATGAAAACACTAGTTGGTGCGGCAGGTGTTTTCGCTGTTTCTTCACTCCCTTGGGGAGCCTTGGCTGCAAAAGAATTAACAGGATTGGGCGATAAAAAATATCCAAAGCAAAAAATTACCGATGTTAAATCTCTGCCTATCGGAGATGCAGTAGACTTTGCTTTTCCTAGTGAACATGATAGTGCTATTTTAATTAGACTCTCCGAAAATAAATATGTAGCCTACCAAAATGCATGCACCCACTTAAGATGCCCTGTGTTTTGGAAAAAGGATGAGGGAGAAATGCTTTGCCCTTGCCATCACGGGAAATTTGATGTCGAAACAGGCGCGCCGATTGCTGGTCCACCGAGACGTCCACTTCCTGAAATTTATGTAAAAGTAGAAAACGGAGTGGTTTATGCTGTGGGGGTGAAGCGTTATGAAGCGTAGCTATTTGCCAGTTGCCCTACTACTTGCGGTGTTGATGTTAAACATTATCTTTACACAATATATGGTTCATCAATACTTCTATGAAAACTATACTAATACAATAATTGCCGCAATCATTAACGTTATTTTATTTCCAGTCGCATTCCTTATTTATAAAAAAGGTGTGAATATCAATGACTAGTGAAACCTATATTGATTTTTGTTTTGTCCGGCCAGAAGCAGGCGGCTTTAGCCATGAAATTGATGAGTTATTGAAGAACACTTTTTCGAAAAAACGCCTAAATTGGTTTCTTGAAGAAAAAACACTCGATGGGGCAGAGATGGTTATTGCTGAAATAAAAGGAATGAGTGACTGGGGTTCTGAAGAAGAAACGATTCAATTCATCGAGGAAAATGCCGATGAGAAGTTTTGGGAGTATTTGCAGGGCTTTAAGGTGTTCATCTATCCTGTGAAGAGAGGATGTAACAGCTGTGGAACTCATTAAATTAGATGATTTGAACATATTTGTGGGTGTGCCGGTAGCAATTGCGATTCAAGATGCGGATGGTGGAGATCAGGCGCCAGCTGTGAAGAAAACCATAAAAAAGGTGCAGTTCTGTCCTGATGGAACCCATATCCGCTTTTATTTTGATGATTTTTATTTTCTTGCGGTACCGATTTCTTGTCGAGTAAGTCAGATGGATGGACAATGGTCGGCTTTTGATTCGGAGAGCGGCTTAACGTATACTGTAAAAAAGGTACAGGTCTTTTAAAAAAGAACCTGCCTTTTTTTTATAACCGGAGGTGGCGGGATGGATGTATTAAATTCAAAACAGCAGATTAGCTCTTATATTATTCATTCCCAAGAGGAAGAAATAAAACGGATTGCCATAGAGCTGCACGAAGGTGTTGGACAAAATCTATATAGTATTTTAACAGGCTTGCAGTTTATTGAATCAGGTGCAAAAGAGCTGCATATGAAAAGTTATGTCCGCGAATTGTCGCAGTTGATTGAAAAGACCATCCAAGAAATTAGGCTTCTTTCGGTTGAATTGCATCCGCCTACCCTAACTACTCTTGGTTTACTACCAGCCATGAAGAGCTATATTAAGTTATACACATCCACGTTTGGGATCCTAGTGGATTTAGATTCAACGGGTGAAGAAAAGTGGATATCTGAAAAAAATAGGATCACTGTATTTCGTGTATGCCAGGAGGCACTTGCCTATATTGCCAAGTATGCAGATACATCCAATGTAAAAATGAATTTTATTTGGTCAGAGCAAGAGCTGAAAATTTCCATATATGATTTCGGCAGAGGGTTTCAACAGGACGAAAACGATTTCATTAATCCTTCATCAGGTATTGCGGCCATGAAAGAACGAATGCTTCTGACTGGCGGACAGTGTACCATTTCTTCTAAAATAGGAGAAGGAACATCCATAGTGCTAGCCCTTCCGTTAGTAAATAGGGATTAAAGGGGAGTTAAGAGTGATAAAGATTCTGTTGGTTGATGATCATGCCGTAGTTAGAATGGGTTTAAAAATGCTTTTGAACACAAATCCTGAAATGGAAGTAATTGGTGAAGCATCAGAAGGCAATGAAGGAATCAAAAAAGCCTTGAAGTTAAAACCGGATGTCGTAGTCATGGATTTAAGTATGCCACATGGAAAAGACGGCTTGTCGGCAACGACCGAATTAAAAAAGCTAAAGCCGGAAATAAATATTTTGATCCTCACGATGCATGATGATGAAGAATACCTTTTTCGAGCAATTCAAGGGGGAGCTTCCGGCTGTATTTTAAAAAGCGCCCCACATGATGAACTAATGTCAGCAATCGAATCAGTTGCAGTCGGGGATGCCTATTTACATCCATCTGCACAGAAGCGATTGATGGAAGAATATTTGAGCAGCGTAAAACAAGATGGGAATGATACGTATAATCTTTTATCCGAGCGGGAGAAAGAAGTTCTAACACTTATTGCTAAAGGGTATTCCAATAAGGAAATTGCTGAACAGCTGGTAATCAGTGTAAAAACGGTCGAAACCCATAAAGGTAACTTGATGGAGAAACTTCAGATGAAAACCAGACCTGAGTTAGTGGAATACGCAGTTAGGAAAGGTTTATTAGGTTATGGTATTTAAGGAGAGTTACTTGGGATGAAAGAGATTATAGAACTGCAAGATGTTATCAAGGTTTGCAACAGTCTTATGGCTGTGGCAGGCTGCGAATTTGTAGCCTTGGCGTTGCAAAATGAAGTGGGCCCGGATGTTAGGTGGCATTATGCATCCGCCAATTTAAATGATAAATACAAAAGAATAACCGTCCGTTTCGGTAAAGGGATCGCGGGAAAAATAATCTCAAGCGGCAGTCCGATGATGATAACAGATTTTCCGAATGGAATTATCGGAAAAGTAACAGATTATCCAATTATGCTTGCTGAAAAACTTGTTTCCTCCTATGCCGTCCCTTTATTTTTTAATGCTGTACCAAAAGGAGTTTTACTCATTGGTAATAGGAGAGCCACAACGTTTACTGAACAAGATCAGCAGTATGTAAGAGAATCCGCTCAAGCCTTGGAACAGATATTAAAGGAGCAGATACTATGAAAGATGCAGGGGGATGTTAATGAACAAGAAAATGGACCAGCCTGCAAATAATCTCGCAGACCTTGAGATAGAATTAAAAAAATCGATGCAAGAATTGGTAGATATAAAGTTTGCGCTCGATGAATCTTCTATTGTTGCCATCACAGATTCTCGGGGAATGATTACATATGTAAATGATCAATTTTGTCATATCTCGAAATATTCCAGAGAAGAACTGCTGGGTCAAGATCATCGAATTGTGAATTCCAGGTACCATTCAAAAGAATTTTTTAAAAAAATGTGGAGAACAATTGGTTCCGGTGAAGTCTGGAAAGGTGAAATTTGTAACAGGGCAAAAGATGGTACAAATTATTGGATGGATACCACGATTGTCCCTTTTTTAAATGAAAAAGGAAAGCCTTATCAATACTTAGCGATTCGTTATGAGATCACCGAGCGAAAGCGAGTCGAACGAGAACTTCAAAACATGATGACAACCATCATCAATGTTCAAGAAGAAGAACGTAAGCGTTTGTCGCGAAATTTACACGATGGCATCGGTCAAAATCTTTATAGTCATTTAATAACGATCAATCGACTCCTTGCTGAAATGGATCATCCGCTTCTTTCGCAGATGCAAACAGAAGCAACCCAGTTAATCGAAGAAATCCGCGAAATCTCATGGGAGCTGCGGCCGTCGGTATTAGATGACCTGGGTTTAGTACCAGCCATTCGCTCCTTTCTATCACGTTACTCTGACCATTATAGTATTGATGTTTATTTTGAATGCGTGCTAAATCGCCGCCTGAACATCAGCATTGAACTTACGATTTACCGGATTATTCAGGAGGCGCTAACAAATATCCGAAAATATGCAGAAGTGACCGAAGCAACAGTGACTGTTAGAGAGCTGGATGATATCGTTCGGGTTATGGTTGAGGATAAAGGAAAGGGTTTTGAGATTAAAAATCAATCCGTGGGTGTAGGTTTGTTTAGTATGGATGAGCGCGCTCGCTCTGTCGGAGGAGAACTATTTATTAGTTCTTCCCCTGGGATGGGAACCAAACTTATCTTAGAAGTACCCATCACTATTATAGAATAGAAAAAGAACCAGGCAATGTTTTGCGCCTGGTTCTTTACTGTTATATTTTAAAAGAACTTTTTAAGGAAACAATCCTGTTAAATACTAACTTATCGACTGTCGTTTCTTTGGGATCGACGTTGAAGTAACCGTGTCTAAAGAATTGGAATTTTTCCTGCGGTCTGCTTTCCTTCATGTTTGGTTCTACAAAACCTTGTAACACCTCAAGTGAATGTGGATTAACGTTATCAAGGAAGGATTTTTCAGCCCCGTCAGCTTCATCAGCTGTATCCAAAATAAGCGGCTCATAAAGTCGGAATTCAGCAGGAACTGCATGGGCTGCTTCCACCCAATGAATGGTTCCTTTTACTTTTCTGCCTGTAAAACCTGTACCACTTTTTGTTTCAGGGTCATAGGTACAGCGCAGTTCGACGACCTTACCATTTGGATCTTTGACAACTTCTTCACATTTAATGAAATAAGCGTTTTTAAGGCGTACCTCATTGCCTGGGAATAGACGGAAATACTTCTTAGGTGGTTCCTCCATGAAGTCGTCTTGTTCAATATAGATTTCACGAGAGAATGGAATTTTCCTTGTTCCCATCTCAGGATTTTCTGAATTGACTTCGGCATCAAGCAATTCAATTTGTCCTTCTGGATAATTCGTGATGACTACCTTTAAGGGGTTGATTACACCCATGGTACGAGGTGCTTTTAATTTCAAATCTTCACGGACAAAATGTTCAAGCATTTGTGAATCAACTGCACCTGAACCCTTATGAACGCCAGTTTCACTGACAAAAGCACGAATCGATTCTGGTGTAAATCCTTTTCTTCTCATCCCGGAAATCGTCGGCATACGCGGATCATCCCAGCCATCAACAAATCCCTCGTCAACCAATTGCTTCAACTTTCGTTTACTCATCACAGTATTGGTTACATTTAAGCGGCCAAATTCAATTTGTTGTGGGATGCTTTCCATTTCACAGTTTTCAACAATCCAATTATAAAGGGGGCGTTGATCCTCAAATTCAATCGTGCAGATCGAATGAGTTACCCCTTCAATCGCATCTTCGAGTGGATGAGCAAATGCGTACATCGGATAAATGCACCATTTATCGCCCGTGTTATGGTGCGTCGCATGTGCAATTCGGTAAATAACTGGATCACGTAAATTAATATTTGGTGATGACATATCAATCTTTGCCCGCAGGACCTTTTGACCGTTGTCGTATATACCATTTCGCATATTTTCAAATAATTCAAGGTTTTCTTCTATGGAGCGATCGCGATAAGGGCTATTTTTGCCGGGCGCGGTAAGTGTTCCACGGTATTCACGAATTTCATCCGCTGACAGGTCATCAACATAGGCTAATCCTTTTTTTATTAAAAGAACCGCTCTCCTAAACATTTCTTCAAAATAATTCGATGCAAATAGTAAGTTATCCCATTCAAAGCCTAACCATTTTACATCTTCTTTGATCGAATTTACATATTCGATATCTTCCTTTAACGGATTCGTATCGTCAAAGCGTAAATTGGTAAGCCCGTTAAATTCATCTGCCAAGCCGAAGTTGATTACAATCGATTTTGCATGTCCGATATGTAAATAACCGTTTGGCTCTGGCGGGAACCTAGTGACGATTTTGTTGTGCTTTCCGGACTCCAAATCTTTTATCATAATATCTTTAATAAAATTTGATGTATGATTTTCCACCCTTTTCAACCTCTTTCATTCTTAACTACTACTTTATAAATAACATAAATACTGATATTTTTCCATTGTTCCCTACAATTCATGTGAAAAACACACATAAAATGGAATGTTTGCTCATTTTTTTGAAATTCGGAATTGGCAAGTGTGGTTGAAAAAGACTACAATGGTTTCTTGAAGATATATAAAGGAAGGGGAAGTACAATGATTAACTTTGGTACAGTCGGGACAGGGTGGATTACTGAATCCTTTATCCAAGCAGCACAACTTAGCGGACAATGGCAATTAACAAGTGTCTATTCCAGAACAGAGGATAAAGCGAAACAATTTGCAGATACATATAACGTTCCTAATTTTTATACAGATCTAGAGGAGATGGCAACAAGTTCTGAAATAGAAGCTGTATACATAGCATCGCCAAATTCAGTCCATTTTGACCAGACACTAATGTTTTTGAAAAATAAGAAACACGTGATCTGCGAAAAACCGATATTTTCAAATAGTGCAGAGTTGGCGGAGGCATACCAGACAGCGGAGGAAAATGGGGTTTATTTATTTGAAGCAATTCGAAATGTGCATACCCCTAATTTCAAAATATTAAAAGACAAGCTCCCTATGGTCGGGGAGTTGCGAAGTACCATGTTACCATACATGAAATATTCCTCCCGTTATGATTTATTTTTACAAGGGGAAGAACCAAATATTTTTTCTGCTTCCTATTCTGGCGGCGCGCTTGTTGATTTAGGTGTTTATCCACTCTATTTAGCCGTCGGGTTGTTTGGTGAGCCCAAGCAGGTAACCTATCACCCGGTCCTCCTCCGCAGCGGTGTGGATGGAAGTGGAACACTTGTGTTAACGTATGACGATTTTGTTTGTACAATCCTATGTTCGAAAATATCTCATTCGGAATTACCTTGTGAAATACATGGAGAAAAGGGAACCTTTGTCCTCGAAGATGCGGCCCCGATTTCAAAAATAACCTTCGTTGACAACCGTGGATTAGAGAGCGAGAACTTGAGTGTCGATCTAGATGAACAAAATATGGTTTATGAATGTAAGAATATTGCCAGGATTATTGAAACCGAAAATGATCAAGAATATCAGCAATTAAAAAGTTGGAGCGAAATTGTCCTTCGAATCACAGAAGAAGCACGGAAACAGAATAATATTTTATTTGCTTCAGAAATATAGAAACAAAAACAGGCCAGGGGATACATCCTCTGGCCTTGTCTTATGGGGTTTTCTTCAATGGTAATGAACTTAATTGACGTTTTAAAGAATGGTTATATGAACTCTTTATGAATTCAATATTCTCAATGACTTTTATCACATTCCATGCATTGTATGTTCTTTATAGTTGATGTAACAGGATTGGAGGAAACCCTTATGAAGTCAAAAGCGTGGTATATGAAACAGATGAAACGTAAGCCTGTGCAAATGACAAGATATACTGTTCAGGGCTTGTTTCTGCTGTTTTTACTATATATTGGTTTGCAGTTTTATCAATTTTATTTGCATTTTGAAACCCTCGGAAAAACCCCTTTCGTTGAACGACCATCTGCGGTCGAAGGGTTTTTGCCAATCAGCGGCTTGGTCGCCTTAAAGGTATGGCTGACGAGTGGAGAGTTTGATGTGATTCATCCTGCGGGCCTGATTTTACTAGCATTTTTTGTAGGTGCAGGAATTATTCTTCGTAAGTCGTTCTGCAGCTGGATATGTCCTGTTGGAACATTTAGTGAAATGATTGGCTGGTTTGGCAGAAAGATGTTTAAAAGGAATTTTGAAATTCCACGATGGGTAACTTGGCTTTTAACACCTATTAAATACTTATTGATGCTCTTTTTTGTCCTAATGGTTGTTCAAATGCCTGCTTTTACTGCTAGAAGCTTTCTCGAGGAGCCGTATAATAAGGTCTCTGATGTGAAAATGCTTCTTTTATTCACAAATCTTGGCGGCTTTGCCTTGAAGTTTATTATTGTGATCTTCATCTTGTCATTATTCTTTAGAAACTTTTGGTGCCGCTTCCTCTGTCCGTACGGTGCATTAATTGGTCTTGGAAGTATCTTTAGGATTACAAAAATTGAGCGGAATGAAGATACTTGTACAAACTGCGAAATGTGTACAAAGGTTTGTCCGCAACGATTAAAGGTACACAAGGTGGAGACTATAAATTCTCTTAATTGTTCAGCATGTATGTCCTGTGTAGAGGCATGCCCTGTAAAAGACACACTCAACATGACGGTTGTGCGTAAAAAGGTGAATAAATGGTTTGTACCAGTTACCTTCTTCGTGCTGTTTTTCGTTATTATTACTTTTGCAAAAATAACAGGTCACTGGGATTCAATCATCTCCTATGAAGAATGGAAACAACTAATCCCAGAAGCCAAAAACATAAAATAATTAGCGGTGTTTTCCCGTATAAGTGTTAAACACATAGCCCACATTTCATCATATAAATATAGAAAACTAAAATGGGTGAGTTATGATGTTTGGATCTAACAGTGAATTAATAACTTGGATAGTGCCATACCTCCCAGCTGGAGCAGAATTGGAATATCGAGATTCACAAGCGGTTATCCAATATATGGATATAGATGAGGATGGATTATATGAAATATTTGGGGTGTATTGTCTTAATCGAAAGCCCTATTTATTTGTTCTGAAAAATTATTTTGGTTATTTTATATATTATTATCCTATGCCTCCTGAAGTGGAGAAAAAGGCGGTCCGAGCGCTTTCAAATTTTCGAGACACAAGGGCCGTCTATCTTTTCCCAGTGGTGATGAAGGAAATTGGCGGAAATAAGTGGGGCTATATCGATACGAAAGGGAAACTGATTCTTCCTATCAGCTATGAGCATGCCGAGGATTTCCAGGAGAATGGTTTAGCTATTGTTGGTTTAATGGACAAATCAGGAATTATTAATGACCAAGGGTATTTTATTGTGCAGCCCAAATACGATACAATTAATCCTTTTTCAGAAGGCCGGGCCGTTGTCAACGACCCTCAAGGATTTAAGGTGATTGATGAAAGTGGCAAAGAAATCACGGATCGGGCTTATTCGATTATTGTCGGAGAGTATAAAGAGGGGCGCGTACGTGCTGTAGAAAAAGATGAGCATGGGCGGTATTTATACGGTTATTTGAATAAACGAGGGAAAGTGGTTATTCCGATAACCTTTGAAAGCGCTAGTGATTTTGATCAGGGGAAAGCAATTGTAAAAACAAAAGATGGAAGTTTTCAATTAATCGACCTTACCGGAAAGATATTACAATCGTACCCTTATGCTTATGTCAGTAATTATGGCCAAGGTTTGCTTGCATTTAAGGAAATCAACGATGGGAAGATTGGATATATCAATGAACAGGGAAAAATCGTCATAGAGCCTAAATTTTCATCTGCAGAGTCATTTATAGACGGACGTGCCATTGTTAGTTTGTCAGATAATAATAGGGAACAGTATGGCGTTATTGATCGAACTGGCCATTATGTGATTAAGCCAAACTATAACCAAATCTTATATCTAGATGAGGGACGCTTTGCCATCGGGAATGAGATGGATCCAAAACTACCCTGTATGAGGTCTATTTACGCCTTAGCAGATTCGAGTGGTCATATCCTTACAGGATTTATCTTTAATGGAATCACGAAATTTCAGGACGGCCTTGCCTCTGTCTCCGATGCTCAGCATACTTACTTTATTGACAAACTTGGAAAGAGAATCGAACAGCTGCCAATGGTCAGGGGCAGCGGCTCGATTAGTTTTGAGAAAACGTTAATCAAAGGTGATGTTGACGAGCGCCTGCACTATTTTAATCAAAATGGTGAGTTGCTCTGGAAGCAAGCCACGATTGTCCCGCTAAATAATAACTACTCAGTTGTCGAGCAAAAATATAAGCCGAATAAGGATTATTTAGTCTATTTCCCGCAGATTGAAGGTATGAAAATTCATCAGGAAAAAGTAAATCATGCTTTAAAGGAACTGGCGGGGGTAAAACCCATGCCGGCACACACACAATTGGAATCGAATTATACGGGGGATTTTGAGGTTACCCTTTACGAGAAAAATTTACTGGTCATTAAGATAACAGGGTATGACTACCCGTTTTGTGCCGCTCACGGTATGCCAGTGGAAAAATATGCTAATATTAACCTAAAAACAGGCTCGATCTATCAATTAAAAGACCTCTTTAAGTCTGGCAGCCCGTACGTGAAAGTAATCAGTGATATGATTGGTGATCAAATAAAAAGTAATGAAAAATATTCATCTTACTTATTTCCTGATGAGTACCATGGAATCCAAGCTGATCAGCCATTTTTTATTAGTGAGGCGGGCTTGAATATCTACTTTAATCCATATGAAATCGCCGCTTTTGCTGCTGGTTTCCCTACCTTTACCATCCCTTTTAAGGACTTAAAGAACATCATTAATGGTAACAGTGAATTTTGGAAATCGTTTCATTAACAAAGGCAGGAATCAAACCTGTCTTTTTTTCATGGATTCTAATGAAAAAAAATGAAATAATGGTGATACAGTCAAGATGTCTAGGGGAGGTATTGGAATGAAGATTTTTGATGTTTCTAGAAAGCTAATAAACGGGATGCCAGTCTGGCCGGGTGATACCACCTTTAAATATGAGGTCTCATGGCCAATGGAGGAAAGCGGCTCTGTTAATGTTGGCAGACTCGAATTAAGTACGCACACGGGAACACATGTGGATGCTCCGTTTCATTTTGATAACGCAGGAAAAAAGATCATTGAGTTGGACCTTAATCTATACATCGGTCCAGCGAAAGTTATTGATATGATTGGAAAGGAAAGCATTGGTGCAGCTGATTTAAGAGAGATGGATCTTGATGGGTGCAAACGGGTGTTGTTCAGAACCCTTGCGTGGGAAAATCCCAATCAATTCCCTGAAAAGATCCCACATATTGAGCCAAACTTAGCTCCTTTCTTAGGAAGGAAAGGGATTCAGCTTATCGGCTTGGATATTCCATCTGTTGATCCAATCGACAGTAAAGAGCTTCCTGCCCATCATAGCTTGAATGAACATGGAATTCACATCCTAGAGTCACTAATGCTCGATGAAATTGAACCAGGAGATTACGAACTCATTGCCCTGCCGCTCCCATTGGTCGAAGGAGACGGGAGTCCAGTTCGCGCAGTCCTGCGTCAGAAATGAATGGTGTCAGGCACCATTATGGAATAAAAAAGAAGCGTGAATCTCAACTAAACTGGATTCACGCTTCTTCTGTTAAAGGCCACAATCAGATTTGTTTGGTTTAAGCAATAACACATCAATCTAAAAGGAAAAAACCTCCAGAGTCTCTTCGTTCTAAGTATGTTTTCTACGAAATACTAGCCAGTAACTCCCCAGTCCGAAGATAAAAAATAAACCGACCAAAACAGGAATAACATAATTATTAAAGGTAGGCTCAGCATCCTTCTCTTGTTTAGGAGTCGATGAGGCATGCTCCATTTGTGTCATGGTCTTTTTATTTGCTGATACTATTTTATGATTAACAGTGGTTAAGGGGATAACCTGAACTGTTTGGCTTAATACTCGATTATTTTGAGGAGAAGAGACTTCTAATCTAGAATCGGCAAAGACATTCGTTCCTAATAGAAAAAACAACATGGATGTGATAAGAGAAATCTTATTAAACATCATTTTCAACTCCACTATATTGAAATCTTCTTGTTGTTGATTCTATCACCGATTCTTGAAGGTGATATCAAATTGAAGGCATTGTTCACAAAGCTTTCGAATTTAAAACTCTTTAATCTAACCAAATGTCTGCCAAACCATAGGAATACACAGTGTATTGTGCCATATTTATCGTAATTATTCCAAACTCAAACTTGATATAAATCAATTTCATTAAAGAAGAATGGTGATAAACTGAAGCATAAACTTAAACTCTAAGGGGAGCGAGAACTATGTTTGAAATAGTTGATAAAAAAGCAGTCATGGATATCCGCGAGCACATTGCAAAGGGGGAACATCCGCGAAGAGAAATAATAAATTTCGTGAAAGCTGCACCTGTAGGAACCTTATTTGAAATTCATTTGCCACATCGTGGTGAACCGCTTATTGGCAGTTTGCAATCATTAGGAATGAATGTAATTGTCAACGAAATTGAACCCATGCATTTTAGACTAATGGCAATAAAGTTAGATGAAATTAACTAATACCTGCGATCTGTTTAAGCCGGTGCAACTCAAGAATCTGTATTTGGCGGCGTCCGTCCATGCTAATTAGCTTTTGCGACATGAACGACAACAACTTTCTGCTTACCGATTCTGGAGTTGTTCCAATATAACGAGCTAAATCCTTTTTTGTGATTGGCAAGGAGAAGGTCCCGTTCTTAGCGATCATTTTATCATGAAAGAGAATAAGTGCTCTTGCAAGCCGTTGTTCAACCTCTAGTAAACTTAGGAAACCAACCGACTCATCTGCTTCAAATAGCCTGTCGTTTACGGCCAGTAAGAATTGGTAGGACAACTCCGCGTTATTTTCCATTGTTTTAAGAAAGTCCTTTTTTTCGATATAACAAATAACCGTTGAAGATCCCACGGCTTCTGCATTCATATAGTGTTTTTCATTTTTTAATAATGAAAATAATCCAAAGAAATCCCCAGGGAACAGCAATCTTACAATTTGTTCCTTCCCTTCTGCGGACATTTTTGTTAACTTGATCAGTCCTTCATTGACAACGAATAATGTTTCCGAATGTTCTCCTTCTCGAAAAATAAATTCTCCTTTCACAAAGCTTCTGCTTCTTGTTACCTTTTGCAGCTTTTGACGATCCGCTTCCTTCATTCCTTTAAAAACAGGTACGGATGTAATGCACGATGATTCCTTAGAGCAGCAATGGTTACAACACATTCTTAAGTCACTCCTCCACATTTCTATTAACTTAATAGTATCTGTTTTGATCAATCCTTGTAGTGATTTATATCAATTCTGCTTTTCTTGATATAGGTCAATGTTAATGAGAACGATTCGCATTACAATAAAAGAAAAACAAGAGGTGATTTAATTCAAATGAGTATTATGGAATTGGCATTGAATGAGGTCGCATGCTCAGGATGTATCGGGAAGATTAAAAGAGAGATGCAAAGAACCAATGGGATTGAAAAAGTAAAGATCATGTCCGGTAGTGGAAAAATCAAAATAAGCTTCAATGAAAATATTATTCATTCGGAGGAAATTAATCGTAATCTGTATAAAATGACTTTGCGAACATTTGATTAAAGGCTGCTCCTTGTGGGCAGTTTTTTTTTTGAAAATAAAAACTGTATTAAGAACGGAAAATTCGTTATAATATTAACATTAAAGAACCAAGGATAAGAGGTTGTAATAATTTTCCCTTCCAGATAAATAATAAACAAAAAGGGAGGGATTTTTTTTTGGAGCGCAATCAGGATAGTAAATTTGAAGAAACCTTTCTTCCAGTGACCTCAATCGGCAGTGGAGTTGGAATAGCAGTTTTGCCTGATATTTATTGTTACACCGACAAAATCGTGAACCTAGTACTTGTAGGCAACCCGAATGAGTTGGATGATTTTGTTTTAATTGACACGGGCATGCCTAAGTCAGCAGATGAGATAAAGGAAATGGTTGAAGAACGTTTTGGTGAGGGTGCCCTTCCTAAAGCGATTGTATTAACGCATGGACATTTTGACCATGTCGGATCAGTGGCTGAATTGTTGGAGGAATGGGAGATTCCGGTATATGCACATGAGCTGGAAATCCCTTATTTGACTGGAAAGTTAGATTATCCGCCTGGTGACCCTAATGTTGATCGTGGACTTGTTGCAAAAATGTCGCCGATGTTCCCCAACCATGGAATTGATATTAGTGCGCATGTTCAAATGCTTCCTGCAGATGGAACCGTTCCAAATATGCCTAATTGGAAGTGGGTACATACACCCGGGCATACGCCTGGCCATATTTCCTTATTCCGTGAACAAGACCGGGCGCTGATTGTGGGAGATGCATTTGTGACGGTAAAACAAGAATCTCTATATAAAGTAATGACGCAAACACAAGAGATTAGCGGTCCCCCAAAATATTACACTACTGATTGGGATGCTGCTTTTGAATCTGTAAAAAAGTTAGAGGCACTCAAGCCGCAAGTAGCAGTGACTGGTCATGGACTTCCAATGAGTGGGGAGGAGCTAGCAGAAAATCTAAATTATTTAGTGGAGCATTTTGCTGAAATTGGCCGGCCTGACAGTGGGAAATATGTGAATTAGTAATTTCTGAAGAAACTAGGGCTGTTGACTCATGCAGCTCTTTTAAATCACTTACTTGTTCGTTTTTAAGAACAAAAAAACTTTAGGTATCAGCATAGATATCATTAGAAATAATGGAGACTAATTGAACTAATTCATTTGAGGTGGAAATAATGAGACTCTGTTTCTTTTTACTAGTTGCTGGACTGTTGGATGCTGTTTTAACTCATTTTGGAATTGTTTCAGGTATTGTTGAAGAGGGAAATCCAATGATGAAGCTTGTAATTGAAAAAAGCTGGTCCTATTTTTACATCATAAAAATCTTTCTGCCCCTCTTGTTGCTTGGTTTGTTCTACTTGCGACCACTAAAAGGGTGGATTCGGACTCTTTTGGTTTCCACTTGTGTTCTTTATCTCTCCGTCCTGGTATATCATATGGTGTGGATTGTCCTCTACTTAAATACTGCATCATGACTTTTCCTCTATTCCCAACTAGACACTCCGAGGTTATTCAGTTAGTATCAATACGATATGGAAAGACAAATAATAAGAAAAATGATTTTTATATAAAGGAGTTCAATATGTTAAATACCTTAAAACCATACTTGCAGGAAGCTTGGGAAAAGTCAGGATTTCAACAGCCGACTTCCATTCAAGAAGCCGCTATTCCAATGATTCTTGAAGGCAAGAATTTAATTGCCGAGTCACCGACAGGTACTGGAAAAACGCTGGCTTATTTGCTGCCATTGTTAGATAAAATGGACCCAAGTCTACAAACTTTGCAAGCGGTTGTGTTAGCTTCTTCGCAGGAGCTGGTAATGCAGGTCTATCAAGAATTTCAAAAATGGTCGGAAGGCAGCGGAATAAGGGGCACTTCGATTATTGGCGGAGCCAATATGAAACGCCAGCTTGAAAAATTAAAGAAACGCCCGCATGTTATTTTTGCAACACCTGGTCGTTTATTTGAACTGATCAAACAGAAAAAGGTGAAAATGCATGAAGTAAAATTGGTTGTTCTCGATGAGGGTGATCAATTACTTATTCACGAGCATCTTAATACTGTCCAAAACATTGTAAAATCAACCATGAGTGACCGCCAAGTTGTTTTGTTTTCAGCTACAATGAAACCGGCAACAGAGAAATTGGCAAAAGAAATGACGAAAGACCCGGAAGTTCTTCGCATCGAAAAGGATGAACTTGCTTCGTCTGGAGAAGTCGAGCATATTTATTTTTCATGTGATCCAAGAGATAAGATCAAGCTCCTCGAAAAAATCACGCGCTTAGAAAATAGTAAATCGCTTGCGTTTATTAATGATATTGGTGAAATTGAAGTATTTAAGGAAAAATTACATTTTAAAGATTTATCGATCGGAATTCTGCATAGCGACATGAAAAAGCTCGAACGGCAGGCTGCATTAAAGTCTTTCCGTGATGGCAAAATGAACATGCTAATTGCTACAGATGTGGCGGCGAGAGGACTTGATATCCAAGGGGTTACCCATGTGGTCAATATCGATTCTCCAAAGGATATATCGCAATATGTGCACAGGGCTGGAAGAACAGGAAGAATGGGTGCAAATGGGATTGTTATCTCGCTTGTTACCGAAAGGGAAGAAAGAGAATTGAAACAGTATTGCCGTGAGTTAAACGTTTCGGTTCATAAAAGAGTGTTTTACAAAGGCCTGATTTCTGAAGAAGGACAAAGAGACCAGAAATTACGGAGATAATGGAGAACTCACATCCAAAGAACTAGTATTATGAGCAAATGACTAAATTTAGAAAAAGCTCCAGTCCTCAAAAAAGAATAAGACTAATTATTTTCACTCATACTATCAATGTATTTCTCGAAAAAGGAGATGGTAGTGTGGGAAGACAGAAGCTTGGTAATCAAAATGCTCAGCGTAATAATAATCGCAAAAAACCAATGAGAGATAGTGAAGAACTGGTTGAATTTACAACTGGAGAAGCACTAAAACATAACCGTCCAAATAGTAAATAACAAAGTGCGCCTCCTTTTTAATAAGGGAGGCGCTTTTTTTATGGGAGGTCACCACATTTGTAGATATCTTGTTAAACACGACGAAAATCACTCTTCAGCAAGTAATTTGAGTGCTTTTTTAGCGGGGCCCTCAATAACATCGCCTGAATATGCATAGCGAGAACCGTGGCATGGGCAATCCCAAGATTTTTCAGCATGATTCCATTCACACTCACAGCCAAGATGGGTGCAGGTGGTGTCGACAACATAAAGTTTACCGTTTTCATCCTTATAGCCGCCGGCCCTTTTTCCGTTATACATGACAACAGAGCCTTCACCCACCTGTAAATCATCTGTGGACTTATCCGTATACTCAAGTTTGCCTTTAATTAGATGTTTAGCCACATCTGCATTGGTTGTGATGAAACTCTTTAAGTCGGGATCAGCTTGGAATCGGGACGGTGTATAGAGCTCCATATATGGGTTGTCCCTTTCCATAACATAATCGGTCAACAAGTGACCTGCGAGAATCCCTGTTGTCATCCCCCATTTTTTATAACCTGTGGCCACTAAAACATTCTCACGGCCTTCAGTGTAATGTCCAATATATGGAAGTTTGTCCAGTGTAACCATATCCTGGGCAGACCAGCGATAATCGTACTCCTTAATCCCAAAAACCTCTTCAGCAAACGTTTCGAGTGCTTCATAATGCTTCAGCGTGTCCATTCCTTGCCCCGTTTTATGATTTTCACCACCGATGATCAATAACTTTTCCTTTTCCCCATTAAGAGGTGTATAACGAATCGATCGAGGTGGGTTATCGGCGCTGATATACATGCCACCAGGGTAGTCCTTATCGGTTTTTATCCCGATTGCGTAAGACCTGCTCGCATACATTCTCGCAAAATAAAGCCCTGGTTTATCATAAAAAGGGAAATGGGAGGCAATAATCACATGCTTGCATGATACTCTATGTCCAGACTTAGTAACAACTTTTGGTTCCGAATCATCGTCCTCAATGTCTGAAGCGACTGTATTCTCATAAACAGAACAGCCCGCCTTAACCGCATCATCTAGAAGTGCTTTTAGAAACTTAAGGGGATGATATTGCGCTTGATTGCGCATCATGAGAGCACCTTTTGCAGGAATTTTAAAGGGGATGGTATCCTTTAAAGCCCCATCGATTTCTAGACTTTTATATGCTTCCCATTCCGTTTTAAGCTTGTCGACATACTCATCCGTTGTTGCATAAACATAAGCGTCTTGCTTACTGAAATCACAATCAATTCCCTTTTCCTCTACGCAGCTTTCGACAAATCGAATGGCATTCATATGTGATTCATAATAAAGCCGAGCTTTTTCTATTCCAAAATGATTTATTAATTCATCATAAATAATGCTATGCTGTGCTGTTAATTTTGCAGTTGTGTGGCCAGTAGTCCCATTCAAGACACTGCCTGCTTCTAAGAGGGCCACCTTTAAGCCTTCCTTTGACAGCAAATAGGCAGCGGTAATTCCAGATATCCCGGCACCAACAATTGCAACATCCACAGAAAGATCTTGTTCTAATGAATTAAAAGCAGGTAATTCTATTTCACGCCAATAAGTTTTTGGGAATTTTGGGATTTTTTCAGATGAACTCATATATACTCCTCCAGCCTAAAAAAATGACATCATATTTAATTTTTCCAAAAGTGATAAAATTAATGTAAGTATGGAAATATTTCCTTAGTCGCAAAAAAAGAACCTTGCGTTATGCATGGTTCTTCCAGTTATATATTAGGAGGTTAAATAATGATGAACCCGTGGTCTACAGAATCTGAATTAACTTAGCAAGATGCCGACGCATATGACAAACCTTAAACTTGGCTTTGACTGAATAAGAAAGAATCATTCCTCTTTATCAATTTTTAATGGATCAATACGGGTAGAGTCTTCAGTATTTAAGGCGCTTCTAACGAAATGGAAAAATGTTCCTCCAATACAGCCGAGAAATAAGACAAAACCAATCGTTGTGACCCACCAAATTGCAGACATTGTATTCCCCCTTTGTCTAGCTTAAGCATTCATTTCTTAAGCTTTTCTAAAAATATATGCATAAGGGGGGAGGATTTTTCCTATGAATCACTGATGGAAATATACTATTTTTTATTAGTCTTTTTTCTTAAGTGCGGCATAGTAGTCAACTTTTTTGATATTGACGCCGACAAAGGTTTCGATAATGGACTGGCCGCCGGCAATCGAGAAAATTAAAATAACCACATAGGTAATACGCGGAAAGAGCAAATATGCACCCCCAAGTAAAATAGCGCTCCAAACACCAGCACACCAATAACATTTCAATAAATAACCAAACATTGATGTTGGAACTTCCTTGGTTTCCACTCCATCGTCCGTTTCTACTTTTACTTTCTTAACAAAAGGTTTACGAATAAATTCAGTAATTTTATCAAAGACAATTAAATGAGTTAAACGGTAGCTCGCTAGAATTAACATGATATAGGTCATCCATGAGATATCTTCCACGTTTTCAATCCTCCAATATCCACTTGGTCTCTCCCTAATGGACAGCTCCATTTTATTTTTCATTTCCCTGTATATTTTGAGCCTGAAATCAAAATTATATATTCGGAGGAGGCGAAAAAATGAAAAAATCTTTTTGGTTTAGTTTTCTGTTTTTATTATCACTATTTTGTATTCCGAGTGTGTCTTTTGCCCAGCAAATTTACACCGTACAGCCGGGGGACACACTTTGGAAAATCGCAGTTAGGTATCAAGTTGGAATTTCCGAAATTATTTCGGCAAACCGACAATTTTCGAATCCAAATTTGATTTATCCAGGTCAAAAGGTTACTATCCCAAGTTTCGATGCTGTAAAAAGTACGGAAAGTCAGGTAATCCAGTTAACCAATCAGGAGCGTGCAAAAAATGGTTTGAAGGCATTAACACCTGATTGGGAGCTCTCAAGGGTGGCTCGTTATAAAGCCAATGACATGAGAGATAAAAACTATTTCAGTCATACCAGTCCAACGTATGGCAGTCCGTTTGCTATGATGAAAAGCTTTGGGATTTCCTACCGCTCAGCTGCTGAAAACATTGCAGCAGGGCAAATGACACCGGCTTCAGTCGTTCAAGCTTGGATGAATAGCTCCGGTCACAGGGCAAATATTTTAAGCACGAGATCTACCTATATTGGGGTTGGTTACGCACAGGGTGGCTCACAAAGACACTATTGGGTACAGATGTTTATTTCTAAGTAAGATAAAAGGGTCAGTTTCTTAAGCATTTCGCTTAGGGGCTGACCCTTTCTACGTCTTAGGACCGATATGAAAATCAAGCTCAAGCGCAATTATGATAAACAATGAAAAGAGGTAAGATGAAATCAAGATAAAGAAAGGAGCAAAACAAAATGAAAAAATTTGGTTTACTGTTAGCAGGTGGAATTGCAGCGATGATCTTGCTTTCCACCATTGGTCCAATGGTGGGGTTACTCGTCAGCTTAGTACTCCTATACTTCATATTCAAACAGTTCTTAAAAGCTGAATCGACAGGAGGAAAAATTGGGCTTGGGATCATTGGATTCATTGTCCTCATCGCATCCATTCATAACGCTCCAGCAATTATAGGGGTTGCAGCAGCTTATGTGTTATACCTTGTTTATAAAAAATGGAATGAGAAAAAGCACACAACCGTGAAGGAAGAAAATGACCAATTTGTTAATTTTGAAAAACAGTGGAATGAATTGAAAAATTATTAAGAAATAAAGGAGAGAATGAACATGACAAACTTATTTACAAGAATTAAAAACACGATTACAGCAGATTTACACCAGGCACTTGATCAAAAAGATAAACAAAATCCAATTGCTTTATTAAATCAATACCTACGCCAGTGTGAGCAAGAAACAGAGAAAGTTAGAAAGCTATTAGAACGTCAATACACACTGAAAGATGAATTTACAAGAGAATATCAGCAAGCGTCCCAGTTAGCTGAAAAAAGAAAGTACCAAGCTGAAATTGCTTCTAAAGCAGGCGAATCAGAACTATATCAGTTTGCCTCAGCAGAGCATCAGCAATATGCAGACCGTGCAAGCCGCTTGAGTGCATCACTTGAACAAGTAAAGAATCAACTAGTAGAATTAGAAAGAAAGTATGAAGAAATGAAACACAAGCTAAAAGATATGCACCTAAGACGGATGGAATTAATGGGCCGTGAAAATGTAACACGAGCGAACCTCCAAATCAACCAGGTGCTTGATTCTAATACGTATTCAGATAAATCCTACTCGAAGTTTAAAGATATTGAAAACTATCTTGACCGCTTAGAGCATCAAGTGAATAGCTCATACTATCGCAATACGATCGATGCTCGTGTCGCACAACTAGAAAAAGAAATGAAATTGGAAGAAAGCAAGTCCATTTAAATACAAAACATGGTATGCTAAATAAAAAAGCTCCAGCGCCCCTAGGCGCTGTAGCTAGACACAAAAGGCGTAGGATTTCTGCGCCTTTTGGCCATAAACAATAGTAATACAAACTATAAAAGAGTTATCCAGATGGTTATAAGGGAGGGTGGACCATGTTTAAAAATACTAAAAATGATTATATAGGCTGGCTGGTTATTATAGGTGCGATCATTCTAGTCATGGAAATACTATTTTTTAACAGTGGGCTAATTTTCTCTCTTTTTATCTCTGGAGGCATGATTTACCTCGGCCGCAAACGAGCGGGGAAAAAGAAGGGGAAAATACTTTTTATCGGTGGGATTATTTTCTTAGTCCTTAGTCTCTTAAATATGATGACGTTTAAGTTTTTACTAGTCGCGATATTACTGCACTTTTTTATTCAATTTTTAAATGCAAAAAAGAAACCTAAGAAAATCTCACCTGAAATCACGGAAATCGAACCAACCTCCCATGAAGAAACAATGATAAAGTCAGAACCTCTGTTTGAAAATATCGTCCTTGGTCAGCAAAAGACCCCCCCGGGTGCCTACGAATGGAATGATGTAAATATCCAGGCAGGGATCGGTGATACCATCATTGATCTGAGCTTTACGATGCTGCCTAAAGGGGAAACGGTTATCTTTATTCGCAATCTGATTGGGAATATACAAATCCTTGTTCCTTATGATATTGATGTTAGTGTCCAGCATTCATGCATCATGGGTTCAACGACTGTTTTCGAGCACCACGACTCTAAACTTTTCAATCGAGTATTACACCTAAAAACACCAGGATATGAGACAGCTGAGCACAAAGTGAAAATTTTCACCTCGCTCATGGTTGGAAATTTAGAGGTGAGCCGGATATGAGCACAACCCAGCGTAAAATTTTCTGGAGTGTTGGCTTTTCCTTTTTCCTTGCGATTATTGTCAGTGCCATTTTTATCTTCGTATTCCCACTAAGCAGTTGGGCGGAATTGTGGGGTAAACATTTCATGAATGTTCCGTTTGTAATCTTTATCCCTGCCTTTAGCATTGCCGTTGGGATTCTCTTAGGTGCAGTCTCTGGGGTGTTTTGGAGAAGGCAGTTTCTATCCATTGAACACTCCTTGCATCTATTAGAAGAAGGAAAACAAATAGAAGTAGTTAAGGAGAAACCTGCTATCTCAGAAATGCAGCTCATTGCAAACCGAATTGAGAAAATCGGCAAACAAATGGCTGAACAAGCGAAGCTTTCGCAGCGATTAGCCACTGAAAAGGTGGAAGACCTAGAAGGAAGAATCCAAGAAATTATTGAACAGGAACGGAACCGATTGGCCCGTGAACTGCATGATTCTGTCAGTCAGCAATTATTTGCTGCTTCGATGATGATGTCGGCCATCAACGAAACTAAACAGCAATCACCAGTAGAAAATGACCGCGAAGCGAAACAATTGAAATTAGTCGAAGAAATGATTCACCAATCACAGTTAGAAATGCGTGCCCTGCTTTTACATTTACGGCCAGTGGCCTTAAAAAATAAAACACTTCAAGAAGGAATTGAAGAGCTATTAATCGAATTATCACAAAAGGTTGAGATGGATATTAAATGGAAGACAGAGGTTTTTCCGTTAGATAAAGGAGTAGAGGATCATCTTTTCCGTATCCTCCAAGAGTCGATCTCAAATACGTTAAGACATTCGAAAGCCAATAAACTCGAAGTTCTGATGGTGAAACGGGATGATCTTGTCATCTTAAGGATTATTGATGACGGAATAGGTTTTAATGTAAACGAGATGAAAGCAGGTTCCTATGGAATGCAAAATATGCATGAGCGTGCAGTAGAAGTAGGCGGCACGTTAAAAGTGGTTAGTGTAAAAAATCAAGGAACAAGGCTGGAAGTGAAGGTTCCGGTGATGATTAATGGAGATGGTGCCAATGATTAGAGTCGTATTTGTTGATGATCATGAAATGGTTAGAATCGGAGTTTCTTCTTATTTATCAGCGCAGCCAGACATTGAGGTAGTTGGAGAAGCTGACGATGGAAAAAAAGGTGTGGAGCTTGCCCTCGAACTTCGCCCTGATATCATTCTAATGGATTTAGTGATGAAGGAAATGGACGGGATTGAAGCCACAAAGCAAATCATTGAACAGTGGCCGGAAGCGAAGGTCATAATCGTGACAAGCTTTTTGGACGATGAAAAAGTTTATCCTGCACTTGAAGCAGGGGCAACCAGCTACATGCTGAAGACCTCTAAAGCGGGTGAAATTGCCAATGCAGTCCGTGCTACATATCATGGACAATCGGTCCTGGAGCCGGAAGTAACCGGAAAAATGATGGTGAAGATGCGTCAAAAAAATACGCATTTGCCTCACGAAGACCTTACCACCCGTGAAATCGAAATATTATTATTAATGGCAGAGGGCAAAACCAATCAAGACATTGCTGATGAGTTATTTATTGCCCTCAAGACCGTCAAAACCCATGTCAGTAATATTTTAAGCAAGTTGAATGTTCAAGATAGAACGCAAGCGGTCATTTATGCATTTAAGCATTCATTAATTAAATAAATCTCTAAGACTTTCCTAAAAAGGAAGGTTTTTTTTCTTTTTTTATAAAATTTTAAAAATATAATTGAAAACATTTCTCATTTGCTGTTATTATATAAATGAAAATGATTATCATTATTATAGATACTGGAGGATTACATAAATGAAACTATTAAAAGTGTCAGGCACTCTAATTATATCTAGCAGTCTACTATTTGGATGTTCAAATAATACGGAGAAAACAGCAACTACAGAAAAGGTAAAAGACAAAGTAGTTACAAGTCAGGCTGCACTTACTGGGGTCACAGATGATTACAGGGCATATGCCTTAGGAGAAATTGAAGAATTTGTTAAGGCAACAGATGCCTTTACAACCGCTGTTAAAAATGGAGATATAGAAGAGGCTAAAGCTCTTTATGGGCCCGCACGGATGCACTATGAGCGCGCCGAACCAATTGCGGAAGTGTTCGGCGACCTTGACCCGAAGATTGATGCACGAGAAGGAGATGTCCCGGAAGCGGAATGGGGCGGCTACCACAGGATAGAAAAGGGCCTATGGATCGACAAAACGACCAAAGGATATGAACAATATGCTGAGCAGTTAATGAAAGATGTCAATCTTTTACGTGCAAAGGTAGATACCGTAGAAGTGACACCTGAATTATTAATAACCGGAGCAGTTGATCTATTAAATGAGGTTTCTACTTCCAAGGTAACAGGCGAAGAGGATCGTTATTCCCATACAGATTTATATGATTTTGCTGCTAATGTACAGGGCGCAGAAAAGATTTATCAGCTTTTAAATCCGGCATTAAAGAAAAAAGATGAGGACGTTTCAAAAGAAATAGAAGCGCGTTTCAATGATGTTTATAAACTACTAAACCAGCATAAAAAAGGCGAAGGCTATAAGCTCTATACTGATTTAACGGAAGCACAGGTTAAAGAACTAAGCCAGGCGATTGACGCACTAGCTGAACCACTCTCTCAAATAGGACTTGTTACGGAGGCGTCTTAATTGGCAAAGAATAAAAACATCATCGATGAATCTATATCAATCGGAAATAAGATTTCGAGAAGAGATATCCTAAAAACGGCCGGTGTTGGCGGTGTCGGAGTAATTCTGGGCGCTTCAGGACTCAGTAGTTTGCTTTCGATTTCTGAGAGCAAAGCTACCACCAAAGATGACCATGAGATCGTGCCCTTCTATGGAAAACATCAAAGTGGCATTACGACGAAAACACAAAACCATGTTTATTTTGTTTCCTTGGATGTGACCACCTCGAAAAAGGAAGATTTGGTTCAATTATTCAAGGATTGGACAAAAGCCGCAGCATTGTTATCTGAAGGGAAAGCGGTAGGTGATTTATCAAGTAATGAATTTCTCCCTCCCAAAGATACGGGCGAGGCAGCGGGATTATCCGCATCCAATTTAACGGTTACATTTGGGGTTGGCCCAAGCCTATTTGTAAAAGACAATCAAGACAGGTTTGGTCTAAAACATAAGCAGCCTAAAGAATTAGTTGACCTTCCTAAATTTCCGCTAGATGCGCTGGAAGAAGAGTGGACCGGAGGCGACCTTTGTATTCAAGCCTGCGCCGATGATTTGCAAGTAGCCTTTCACGCGGTTCGAAATCTGATTCGAATTGCAAGAGGGAAGGCGATTTTACGCTGGGCACAAACAGGGTTTCAACGCACGAAACAAGCAGACACCAAAAGTGAAACGCCAAGGAATTTGTTTGGCTTTAAAGATGGGACAGCAAATCCTGATGTAAACAATGAATCACAAATGAACAAGCAGGTTTGGGTTCAGCCTGGGGATGGCCCTAATTGGTTAGAGAATGGAAGTTACCTTGTTGTCCGTCGAATTCAAATGTTTATTGAAGTGTGGGACCGTACAACATTAAAAGATCAAGAAAATACCTTTGGCCGTTATCGTGAAAATGGTGCACCAATTGGGCAAAAAAATGAATTTGAAAAACTTGATTTGAAGCAAAAAAATGAAAAAGGCGAATATAGCATTCCTGCCGATTCGCATACACGCTTATCCCATGGGGACGGTTCCCAGCAGATTCTGCGCAGGGCCTATTCTTATTCGGATGGAATGGATCTGAAAACCGGCAGCTTTGATGCGGGTCTATTGTTCTTATGTTTCCAACGTGCTCCTAGTAAACAATTTATCCCTATACAAAATAGATTGGCCAAGATGGATAAATTAAATGAATATATATCCCATAGAGGAAGTGCCATCTTTGCTTGTTTACCAGGAACGAAATCAGGTGGTTTTATAGGAGAAACACTTTTTAACTAAGGTTTTTCCTTTCATTAGAGGAGAGAGACGCATGCGACGATTTAAGACAAAAAGTAAATCTATATTATTATTAATGATGTTTTTCATTCTTTTTCAAACAGTCCAGCCAGTGAAAGCGGCTGTGAATCATGATGAGCTTTTCGTTCTAATCGGAGATAGCTTAATGAAAGCCAAAGATGGCGACCATTCAGCAGTTATGAGAAATATGGAGCTGTTTGCTAACGAATGGGCATCGATTAAGAAAGAAGATAGTAAACAGGCTGAGAAGGTTGAACAAGAACTTAATAAGGTTCAAAGTTTACTAGCCAAAGAGAATTTGGAAAAAGAGGTTCTTTCAAAGAGTCTTTCCTCTTTATCAAGTACAGTGGTTCTTTATGACCAAGAACAAAATCCACCGGATAAAGAAAAAGGAAAAGAGCAAGTAAAACAGCTGGAACCGCTCATCGCCACCTTGAAACAATCGATTGAAGATGGGAATCAGTCTGTTTTGAAAGCCCAATATCAAACGCTGTTAAATAAATGGAATGCCTCAGAAAAAACGGTTCATGATGAAAGTATTGTCGCCTACGGTAACATTGAAAAATACATGGCATTGATCCGAATTGCGATTACACAGAATCCCGCAGATTTAGAGAAGGCCAAAACAAATGTCGAAAAGCTATCAAGTGAAGTGGAAAATTTCTTGGCTGGTAAGGTTTCTACTCAGGTCAAAGGGGATTATTCACTAACCGATCTAACTACATTATTGAGTAATGCAGAAACACAGATTGCAAAAGAAAACTATAAGAGTGCTTCTGACCAGTTAACTGAAATACTAAACATTTGGCCAATGATTGAAGGGGATGTTCAGACAAGAGACAGTAAGTTGTATAGTGATGTTGAAACAAAAATACCTACAGCTATTAGTCTTATAAACTCTGCAAAAGTTGATGGTCCAAAAGCAGAGGAGATCGTAAAGGAATTAAATTCTCGTCTAGCGCCGTTAATTAGTAAAACTGATTATTCTTTATGGGATGTCGCATTAATTTTGTTACGTGAAGGGTTAGAAGGGTTATTAATCGTAGCCACATTGCTTGCCTTTCTGAAGAAAATGGGTCAGGGCGCGAAACAGAAATGGATTTGGGCCGGTGTTGGAGCAGGGATCCTTGCGAGTGCTGTTCTGGCCATTATTATCAATATTGTATTCTCACGAATAGTTGCTGCTTCTAGCCGAGAATATATTGAGGGAATCACTGGGGTTGTCGCTGTCATTATGATGTTAACCGTTGGGGCATGGCTCCACAATAAATCCAGTATCGGGAACTGGAATAAATATATTAATCAACAAATGGAGCAAGCGATTGCCAGAGGAAGTCTTTTTTCATTTGCACTGATTAGTTTTCTGTCAGTTTTCCGTGAAGGGGCAGAGACGATCATATTCTATACAGGAATCACGCCCTATATAAGCTTGCAGCAACTGGTTTTGGGTGTAATTCTTGCAGTAGGAATCCTAGTTATTGTTGGTTTTGCAATTATCTACTACAGTGTAAAAATTCCGATTCGCTTATTCTTTAAGGCTGCAACCATTCTTATCTATTTCTTAGCCTTTAAAATTCTTGGTATTAGTATCCATGCTTTGCAAATTTCGAATGTGCTGCCGACTAGCACTGTACATCAGTTTCCGTTTATTGATTGGATCGGATTATATCCAACCTGGGAAACGACGATTACACAGTTAATATTAGTCATGGCTATTATTTTATTAACATGGATGATCAGAAAAAAAACAGTAATGGTGAACGTTTAAAGGGCTGCGAGCCCTTTTTTTCGTTCTCCTAAAAATTTTTCTCTAATAATCAAAGAACTTGTCTCATAAGTTTATAAAAGTGAGATGAGTATGGAGGAGAAAAAATTGGCTATTTATTATAAGGGGATATTCTTTTTAGCTGTAGCTGCTTTTTTGGGGGAAGGTATTGAAATTTTAGTAAATATGATTCTTGCTCGAGAGTTAGGACCACATGGGCTAGGTCTGTATATGTCCATTTTGCCATCGATCTTCTTTATTGTGTTACTATCCAGCTTTGAGTTGCCTGTATCGATTTCAAAATTTATTGCAGAAAGGGAAGATCGTTATCACCGAAATATCCTTCATCATGCGATTACGATTACGATTGTGTTCTCGGCTGCCCTTTTTTTAGCAGCTACTGTAATCATTCCGTTTATTCCTGTGTTTGACAAATATCATCCATACGTAAGATGGCTTGTTTTGATCTTAATACCCATCATTTCCTTCACCTCCGTCGCGAGGGGATATTTTATGGGCAAGCAGCAAATGGGGAAAATAGCAGTCTCAAATTTTTTAAGGAAAACGATTCAACTTTCAGGACTGTTCCTCCTTTTCCGTTTCTTTGCTTTCGACACAGCTGAGTCAGTGTTAATCGCGATTGGTACGTTTATAGGAAGCGAGATAGTTGTGTTCCTTTATTTAATATACATGTTTATTATCCAATTTCAGCAATTGAAGCGACAGCCATTTTCTAATATGAAACGTAAGGTAGTTCAGAAAAATCTAATGGCAGTTTCGATTCCAACAACAGGTCTTCGCTTGTTTTCAGCTTTTACTGGTGCCATACAGCCCTTTATCATTAAGGCAGCGTTGGTTCGCTCTGGCTTGAGCGATACATTAGCGACAGAGCAATTTGGAATGCTGATGGGGGTGGCCATTTCGATAGGCTTTTTTCCGGGTTTTATTGCTCACTCGTTAATGGTCGTTCTAATCCCAGCTGTGTCCAAGACATACGCAGAGGGTGATTACCAAAGGCTCCAAAAAATGCTTCTACAGGTGATGAAGCTAACCTTTGTATATGGGGTCATATCCGTAGCTATTTTCTACTTCTTTGCACCCGAGTTAACGTCGCTATTTTTTAAATCAGAAACACCTGCCCTATTTTTACAATTACTCTGGCCATATTTCTTATTTCACTTTTTTATCATGCCGATGCAGGCCTTTTTGTTTGGACTTAATCTACTTAAAGAGACATTCATTCATATCATTTGGTCGACGATCATCTCTTTTTCACTCATTCTTTTGCTTGCAGCCATGCCTGAATGGAGAATGAATGGCGTTATAATTGGAATGAATACAGGTGCTGTTTTGTTAGCCCTCATGCATTATCTAACGATCTGCAAGAAAATTGGCGTCAGTATTTTTATGAAAGGCTTCATTCAAAATACTACTGAGCGATAAACTCCTGAGAAATTTTCTGTATTACTGTAGGGGGGAATACTGTCAATTCCGTCTAATAGAATGAAGATCATTTTAAAGATGGAAAGGATGGAGAACATGCTTGCTGGAATTGTCCCATCATTTGAAGAAGTGGTAATGGAACATGGAAGATCCATTTATAAATATATTTTGTCTTTAGTGAAGCATAAAGAACTTGCAGAGGACATCTATCAAGAGGTATTACTCTCAGCTTATTTAGCATATCCTTCAATTAAGGAGCAATCTAAATACAAAGGATGGTTTTTTACGATTGCAATCAATAAATGCCGTGATTATTGGCGGAAGGAAAATAAATCTAAGCAATTTTGGAAGGAAGGAGTTTATTCCTATTCAGCCTCATTCGAACCAAGCGTCATTCCAGAAGAGGAAGTCTTACATAAATTTTCTGCTGAACAGATGGCTGAAAAGGTAAACCTATTACCGGAAATTTACCGTTATCCTATTTATCTTTATTACTATCAAAATTTCTCACTCATTGAAATCGCGAAGAAAAGTAATCTGCCAATGTCGACAGTAAAAACAAGAATGAAAAGAGCGAAGGAGAGACTTCGCCCAAAAATGCAATCACTCGCATAATTGCTTCATCAAAGAATATTCTTTGCAAAGGAGAATGTTGAAGATGACAGGAAATGAAACAAAAAGGTCTCCAGTACAGTTACTTCCGTATATTTCAAAGCAATATTACAACCGTTATACGCCTATCGATCATGCGGTATGGCGTTTTGTCATGAAACAAAATCATTACTTTTTAAAAGATATCGCCCATCCTGCATATGTGAATGGCCTAAACGATTCAGGAATTAAAACAGAATCGATTCCAAAAGTAGATGACATGAATACCAGTCTAGCAAAAGTGGGCTGGGGGGCCGTCACGATTGCTGGGTTAATTCCTGGCACAGCGTTTTATGGGTTTCTGGCAAATTGTATTTTACCAATTGCAACGGAAATAAGAAAAATACAAAATATTGCCTATACCCCTGCACCGGATATGATCCATGAGGCAGCTGGACACGCGCCCATTTTATTAGATAAATCATATCGGGAATTTGTTAAGAAAATCGGCGAAATGGGAGCAAAAGCACTCTCAAGTAAAGAGAAGCTAGAGGTATTTAAAGCAGTTCGTCATTTAACGATTGTTGCCGAAGATCCAAATTCTACACCAGAGCAGGTTAAAGAGGCAGAAAGACTGGTAGCAGAAGCTAGAAAGAAGGTCAAAGGTCTATCAGAGGCCGATCAAGTTTCAAGGCTTTTTTGGTGGACGGTAGAATATGGATTAGTTGGTGACCTAAAGAATCCGAAAATTTATGGAGCCGGCTTACTATCATCAGTAGGTGAGAGTCAAAGTTGTCTTGCTGATGATGTCAAAAAGATCCCATTCTCAGTAGAAGAATGTATTAAGACACCATATGATGTCACAAAGCAACAGCCGCAACTATTTGTTTGTAAGAACTTTGATGAACTGGCAATGGCTATTGATCAGTTTGCTTCAACCATGGCATTTCAAAAAGGTGGAACGGAAAGCCTAGAAAAAGCTTTGCAATCTGATAATCTCGCAACTTTTGTCTTCTCTTCAGGGTTGCAAGTGACCGGCACACTAACAACGATTTTGAAGGATGATAAAGGGGAAGCTGTTTATATTAGAACAAAGGGACCTACAGCACTATCGCTGGATCAGAAACAATTAGTGGACCATGGCAGAGAGACACATCATAAAGGATTTGGGACACCCATAGGAAGACTTGAAGGAAAGATGGTGATTGAGAATAGCTCGCTTGATCAATTAAAGGATTTAGGCATTATTGAAGGAAGCGAAGCAGATTTGAAATTTGAAAGTGGTGTCAATGTAAAGGGAACCATGAAGACGATTTTGTTGTCTGCAGGTAAGCCAATCTTAATCTCATTTAAGGATTGCCAAGTAAAATTCAAGGATCAAGTCCTTTTTGAACCATCTTGGGGGACCTATGATATGGCGGTGGGAGCAGAAATTACCTCTGTTTTTGCAGGCGCGGCTGATCCAGACGGTTACTTTGACTGGCCAGCAATAGAGGAAACAAATGTTGTAGAGGAAACAGTAGGGCAGCAGAGTTGGAATCAACTAGAAAAGCTATATGAGGAAATCCGCAGTTTACGTGAGAGTCCGGTGTGGAATGAACAGAGTTGGTCCAGCTTGGAAAAAGTAATATCAACCTTGGATCAGCAGTACCCCAATGAGTGGCTATTAAGGCTTGAAATACTAGAACTCTATAAGAGGCACAATGGCAGCCATCCCAACGTTAAGCGTATAACTGAAATGTTACTGAAAAAAAACTGGGAAAAATCAATAAAGCAGGTGATTCAGCGCGGATTCACGTTAATATATAATAGCTAAACGTAAAAGGAGCTTGGATACCCAAGCTCCTTTTATATACTGACCTAATTCAAGCGGCTAGTCTTTACTAGATAGAATCCCCAAAATACGAAGGATGCTGACGAAAAGGTTAATAAAATCCAAGTATAGGTTCAATGCCATCAATGGAACTTCTTCCGGTCTTACCCCGTAATGCTTCATTCGGCTGAAATCAAAGAGGACATACCCACTAAATACTAATACGCCAATAAAGGAGTACGCAAGCATCCCTGTAGAGCCTAATGGAATGAAGATATTAAAAATGGAAATGGCCACTAATGCAAGTAAGGCAGCAAGCAGGAATCCTCCTAAAAAGGAAAAGTTTTGTTTTGATTTAGTCGCATAAATAGCAACACCTGTAAAAACAACCGTTGTACTGGCGAATGCCATAACCACCACGTTTGCACCTGCTGTAGCTAAGTAGTAAGCTACGATTGGATAAAGGGTTATTCCAGATATAAATGTAAAAATGTATAAGAATGAATAAGAAATCGCCTTTTTACGTCTGAAAAAGAAGGCAACCATGAGCATGACAAATTCTAAAATAGCTAATGGCATAAATAGGCTAGATGGAACAAATACTCCTGCCATTGTACCCAAGAAAGCAATCGCAAGCGAAAGGGCAAATGTTCGTAAAACAGATGGCAAAAATTCAGTAGATGTTTGAGTATACAAATTTTTCACCTCAAAAAGTATTTATTATTAAGTTATACGAGGAAATGGTCAAGATGTTTCATTTTTTCTAAAAAAATCTTTATCTTCTTTCAATAAATCGCGAATTTCTGCTAAAAGCTCTTCCGTTCGGTCCACTTTCACAACAACCGCTGCTGGTTCCTCTTTCTTTTTAAAACGGTTAAGAAACTTTATAAAAAGGAAAATGGAAAAAGCTATTATAAAGAAATCAACAACTGTTTGAATAAACAGACCGTATTTTATACTTCCATATGCAAGTTTAGAAAAGGTGCCTACTCCAATTAATAATCCAAACAGTGGCATGATGACATCAGCGACTAAAGAAGAAACGATTTTCCCAAATGCTCCGCCAATAATGACACCGACTGCTAAATCGATGACATTGCCTTTCATGGCAAACTGTTTAAATTCATTCCACATAAAAAATATCCTCCAAACTCACTTTTATTTAATTGTACATTATAACGATAAACCAAGTAAAATAGCAAACAATTTATCATGAAATTAAGTTCATCTTTATTGCTTTTACTGCTGCATCAATCCGGTTCTTTGCAGCTAATTTTTGAATGATGATAGAAATATAATCACGAACCGTATAGCTGCTTAGGTGAAGAACCGTTGCAGCCTCATTGATAGATGCACCCTCGGCGATCAATTTTAAAACTTCTTTCTCACGTTGTGTTAAGACGCCATTGGAGTTCGCAAATTGTTGAAGTGCCTCATCTCCAATAGAAAAAAGCAATTCCCCTGCATAATGCCCAAATTTTATTAATGTGGCCAAGGTTTGAATAGAAACTTTAAATTGAGACTCTTCCCCTTTGTCCAAAAGGGCAATACCGATCAGTTTGCTTTTTGTTGGGACAAATATTGGTAATATCACTAGTGACTTTAATTTATATTCCTGGACATATTTTTTAGGTAACACTTCAGCAGCATCTGCAAAATAAAGGGGCTGAGAATGATTTAGTGTATGAAAATATTTTTTTAGTAGGGGGAGCTTAAATAATTCTTCCCTAATTTTCTGAATAGTGGGGTTGCTTACATTATATCCAGAAACTCCGATTCCTTTGTCCTCGTATGGATTATACAAAAATAGGGCACAGCGATTAAAAGGCATATATTCTACTAAACCTTTAGTAATCGCCTTAACCGCCTCATCCGCACCTCGGGTACGTAGCAAGTGCTGTAAGAAGAGAAGTGATGCATCTTTCCATTCCATCTTACTTTCAAGATGATGTAGTTTTAGCTGACGTAAATACATCCCCCTAATAAATTCGATTTCATGATTGCTGATAGGATAGTCTTTATGTAGCAGACCTATTATCAGGGTGTCATTCAAACAAGGAATTTGGACAATGGAAGCCTCGTCGCTGCTTGTTCCTAATAGTCTGGCAATCGCTGTAGATAAGTGGTCGATTTGACTTGCCTTTAAACCTTTGGACATTTCAATTAAAGGGTTATCTACTTGATTTAGTTCAGAACAGACAACACTATCCACCTGATAATCATCCTGTCCCTTATTAACGACAGCTATCCAATTGATTGGAATGACGTTAGTAGCGATAATAGTTTTTATCCATTTCTCATTCCGATCTTCTATATCTTGTGTTAACAACGTCTGGTCAAGTATTTTCGAAAAAAGGGATTGGACTGCCTGATGATCGAGAAATGTTGAAGATTTATTTTCAGATAACAGCTTTTGAAATATATTTTCAATCGTTGTTAACAAGAATATTGACTCATTTTCATCATATTTGGAGGAGAAACGATTTTTCCATTCAGCAAGCAGGGAAAGAATGAAGGAGTCTACACTAGGGATTTTATCGTTAAGTACTTGTTGGGAGGCAATCTGGATTAGACAATCAAATTCATCCACTAAACTGTCCTTTCGGTATTTTAATGTGGATAGAACTTCCTTCCATTCTTTCATAAATGGTTCATTAAGCCCAATAAGAATGGATAGTCCTTTTTGAATAAGCTGTTCCACTTTGTGCTCCATGTTGGTTCCACCTCCACCAATAACCGTTTTAATATTCTTCGGTATAATTTTTTTCGATATGTCCGTAGTAGTAATCCGTACCCGACATTTGACGGGGTACAAGATTTTATACGATATATTTCGTGATTGTGGCGGTGAAATAACCGTAGTAAGCTATTAAAAAGAATATTATTAAAAAATTCAGAAAGTAGGTGAGCGATTATGGAAAATTCAATTCAGCATGTTGAGGGGATGACAAGTAAAAGGGTTTTCTGGTCAGCATTAGGGTCGGGAATTCTGGTATTAGCGCTGCTATTAGTCTCATTTGGGATTTCGGGAGTAGCATATGCTGTCCCAATTGCTGGTGTAGGCGACTTTTATGTAGAGTTTGATAAATTGGAAGGGAATGGCTACACCTTTTTTCCAAAAATGGGTGAAACAAGCAGTGAAGATTCGGCTCCACAAGGCACAAATTTAATAGAAAATTTGACAATTGATAAGTTGCAATTATACAAGGATTTCAAGGTGGGCGGACATTGGATCCGAGTCAAGATTACCGCCTCCAAACCTGTACAGATTACCGGACTGCAACACGATGCAGGTCTTATTGAAGCCGATGCAAAATTCCAAAACTTAGCGCTAAAAGAAAATCATAGCGATGATTGGCAAAAACAATTCCAACAAACCTCCTCGAAAATTACCTTAGAGCATGCAAAGCTTAAAACACACTATCTGTTTCAGAAAACGATTAATATGAACGGGATGAGGCTGACAGTTGAAAAGATTAATAAGAAATAAGGAATGGAGGAAAGTAGATGGGATTTACTAAATGGCGAAAAAGCCGGCCGCTGTGGGGTGCTTTGATTACCATAATCAGCGGACTCATGATTTCATGGGTGCCTTTAAACCTATATTTAAGTACATTCCTTCCAGGGTCGATAGCTATCATAGGCTTACTTTTTGGCGGACTACTTATATTGATTGGAATTGTGGCCATATTCTTTCCAAATGCTTCTAAAATTCTAGGAATCTTTACTATTTTTCTATCAATACTTTCTGTTATTGGAGCATTAGGAGGGTTTCTTTTTGGCACGATCTTTGGCATCTTCGGGGGAGCATCGCTGATGGCCTGGAGTCTGGCACCAGTCAAAGTAAAAGTAACACCTCCAACTGAGATGGAAAAAACGGCCCAGACTTTCTAAAGGAGATCAAAAAATGTGGTGGAAAAGGAAGATGATCTTGTTAAGCTTATGTCTCCCGTTGATGTTATTAACAATTTTCGCTAATGGTGGAGCAGTTAAGGCGGAAGAACAAACTACAGATGGTTTTGTAATTGAGGCAGACCGAGTCGTTGGTTCGGGTATGACTGCAAACATCATTAAACAAGAAACCTCTACAAATAGTGGTAAACTAATGCTTCGTTTTCATTATAAATCCGCAATAATTTATGGAATGAAATTAACCAAGCAGGTAAATTCCCCAAAGGGTCCTGTAAGTATTAGTTTAAAAGCAAATGGACCTGTTAGTGTAAGGAATATGACTGTTGATACATCGGCTTTTGTCTTTAAAGGGGCTTGTGTAAAGGCATCAGAAACTGTTCCAGAGCTTGGGATGGAGCAGGTGGTCATGGTGGCTCATTTCATGGAATCAAAGAATAGTATTATTAAGCAGTTAGTTCTTAATACGGTTTCCGGTCAATCAACTGCACCCAAGCCCGAAAGGCTGAAAATTATTCAAGATTTAAGCTCTCTTCCACTTCATCAATTGGATAAAGAGCTTGATAAAATTTCAAGTGGACATATGCCTCTCACGTGTGAAGAGGGTTCCAAAATAGTGGAGTCACCTGATGCGATTGGAAAAATCACTGAACCGGTTGAAGATGTGATGGAAGTCGTGACCAAACCATCGAAAACGATTCCAAAACCATTGGAACCGATAGTAGATCCACTCAAGCCAATAGTGAAGCCTTTAGAACCAGTAACAGAACCACTTGAGCCAGTTTTGAAACAGCTCGAGCCTCCAACGAAAAAGTTTGAGACGGTTTTGAATCCACTTAAGCCTTTAACAAAGTCGCTTGACCCAGTAGTCAGCGGAACTACGGAAAAGGTGGAACAGATTGTAAAATCCGTTTGTGAACAAATGGAGGATGCAAAGGGAGTAATTAATAAGGAACTGGCCCTGTCTCTAATTGATGAAGCCATTGAAAAGAAAATATTATTGAGTAGTGTCTGCCGAGGTGACACATCACTGACAAAAGAACTTCAAAGCTTGGAAGAGGGTTTATTAAAATCACTCGGTCTTATTGATTTAATAGGAAAAGTCGTACCTGAGGATCCAATTGAACAGTTGAATAAAATGCGTGAAAAAGTTGCAAAGGAAAAGGAGGGAGCCATTATTTTTTCACCATAGAAAAAAGAGCAGGGAGTCCTTGCTCTTTTTGTGCTTAGATTAGAAAGCCCAGTTTCCGCCTCGAAATACGGGTTCTGTTTTGCCATCAGCGGTGATTCCATCGATGTCCATCTCCGTGGAACCAATCATGAAATCAACGTGAGTGATACTTTCGTTCAGACCGTTCTCTTTCAATTCTTCGGAAGACATTTTCTTGCCGCCTTCGATACAAAAAGCATAGGCACTGCCGATCGCTAAATGGTTTGAGGCATTTTCATCAAACAGTGTATTGAAGAACAGGACATTTGATTGGGAAATGGGTGAGTTATATGGTACAAGTGCAACCTCCCCAAGATAATGTGAGCCTTCGTCTGTATCGACAAGACGCTTAAGGATCTCTTCGCCTTCTTCGGCCTTTACCCCAACAATTTTTCCATTTTCGAACGTAATCGAAAAGCGGTCAATAATATTTCCACCATAGCTTAAAGGCTTTGTGCTAGCAACTGTTCCATTAACACCTGTTTTATAAGGAACAGTGAACACTTCTTCTGTCGGCATGTTTGCCATAAACTCGAAGCCTTTCTCATTTACACTGCCTGCGCCCACCCAGATGTGTTTTTCAGGAAGTTCAATTGTTAAATCTGTACCAGGAGCTGTGTAATGGAGCTTTTGGTATCTTTTTTCATTTAAATAATGAACTTTTTCATGAAGTGTTTCATCATGTTTTTTCCAAGCTTCTACTGGATTTTCAACGTCTGCACGCACGGCTTTGAAAATCGCATCCCAAAGTTTGCTTACTTGGTTTTCAGCAGGCTCATCCGGGAAAACTTTAGCTGCCCATGCCGGCGCGGCAGCTGCAATAACAGTCCAACTCACCTTATCTGATTGTGCTGCCTTCCGGTAATTCGCCAGTGCTTTTCCAGCAGCTTTATTGAAGTTGGCAATCCGTTCTGGATTCACGCCTTTTAGCAAATCAGGGCTAGTGGAAATAACCGACATAAAGGCAGCGCCTTGATCTGCTAGATCTTCCATTTCTTTGGCACGCCAAACAGGGTACTCAAGGAATGCCTCATCGGGAGCTAAGTCATATTTTGTTCTCGTAACGGTATCGTCGTTCCAGTTAACGATGACATTTTGTGCACCAGTTTCGTATGCCTTTTTAACAATCAGACGAACAAATTCAGCCGCATCTAAGGTGGCGTTTACGACTAAGGTTTGACCTTTCTGAACATTTACGCCTACTTTAACGGCTAGTTCAGCGTATTTTTCAAGGTTTTTTTGAAATTCACTCATATGTACGTCTCCTTTTCTTCTGAATCTTCCTTTATTGTAGCGTTTCCAATTGGAAAAAGAAACTGAAAGCCATTTAGCAAAAGGATACCTGATAAAACAAAAAAACAGTAAAGATTTTTATCTTTACTGCAACTTGCTGCCGTATACTTTTATATTTAAATAAACACCTGCGGAAAATAGGACTAAAAATGTAATAATTCCTGACAATGAAGTTGGAGCCATGAACTGGGATAATTCCATTGTTTCCACCGCCCTTATAATATTAACTTTTGTAAGTTAATTATAATACAAATTAGGCAAATGTGAACATTTTGTACAATTTTCTATGATTTATTGACATGCGATAGCATTTTCGAGGATCTCGTACCTTCCGCTCCAATCACTTATCGGACAACTCATTTTGTTAGTCTTGATTTTTTAAGGCTTGTTTCAGTAAATCACCTAAGCTTGTTCCAAAATCCTCTTTTTGCGTATATTTCTGGACAAGTTTTTGTGCTTCTTTCTTATTGACTGCTTTTTTCTTGTCTTCTGCTTTTTCAACGACATTGCATCGGCGGCATTGGAAGTAGGCGCCTGCTTTCCCGTCATGAATCTCCATTTTTTTATGGCACTGTGGACAGCGGCGATTGGAAAGCTTCGGATCCTTTCTTTTCCGGTAAGAACACTCAGGACTTGAGCAAACAAGAATTTTCCCATCCTTTGTATTTCTTTCCTTTAAGAATTCGTTACATTCTGGACATCTCGAGCCGGTTAAATTGTGAGCCCGGTACGTTTTGTCGCTCGTTTTAATTTCAGAAACCAGCTGCTCTGTTTGACGGCGAATTTTTTGTAAAAAGGCTTTTGGGTCTGCCTTTCCTTTTGAGATTCGTTCCAGTTCCTGCTCCCATTTGGCTGTCAATTCTGGTGATTTTAATTCATCATTGACAAGGTCGATTAGTTGTTTGCCTTTTTTCGTTGGATGGAAGCGCCCATTTTGCCGTTCAACAACTTCTGTTTCCACAAGTCTTTCAATAATTTCTGCTCTGGTTGCTGGGGTTCCTAAACCGAATTTCTCCATTTGAGCTAAAACATCCGCTTCAGAATAGCGCTGCGGTGGTTCGGTCCATTTTTGGTTGATGGAGCTATTTTTAACCGTAAAGGACTGACCTTGGGCTAATTTTTGCAGGCCAGTTACAGCATGTTCAGTATCTTCTTTTCCTAAGACTTTCTTAAAGCCCAAATCGATTACATTTGTTTCTTTTGCTGTAAATGTCTCACCTTCTACCTTGAAGGTAGCCTGAATGGTTTCATATTCATAAGCAGGTAAAAACAAGGCTAAGAACCGTCTAGCAATGATATCGTATAGTTTTCTTTCATCTGAATCGAGTTCACTAAGATTCAGCCGTTGTTCCGTAGGAATAATGGCATGGTGATCCGTTACCTTTTCATTGTTAAAAACGCGTTTGGCAAGCACAATACCCCTATTTGCAAGAAGAGGGCGGACTTCATCTCTATATCCAGAAGCCATTCCTTGCAGGCGGTCTGTCATTGTGTTCATCATATCTGTTGTTAAATAGCGTGAATCGGTTCTTGGATAAGTAACTAATTTGTATTGCTCGTAAAGACGCTGTAAGACGGTCGAAGTCTTTTTTGCAGAAAAACCAAATCGCTTATTGGCATCACGCTGTAGCTCTGTTAAATCATAGGGTAGAGGCTGCGGCTCTGATTTTTTCTTTCGCTCAATTTTTTCAAGCACAGCTTTTTTCCCATTGATTTTCGATTGGATCGCTTCCGCTTTTACTTTATCGAAAATGCGCTTTTCATTGTCTCGTTCCCAATCAGTTGAAAGCGGGCCGATTTCTGCCCGAATTGTCCAATATTCCTTTGGTACAAAGGATTGAATCTGCTGCTCACGCTCAAGAACAAGTGCAAGCGTAGGGGTTTGAACCCGACCTGCAGATAGAGGATCCTTGTATTTGGTGGTCAATGCTCTTGTCACATTTAGACCAATTAACCAATCAGCCTCTGCTCGGCAAACTGCTGAATGGTAGAGGTCCTCAAACTGTTTGCCTGGTTTTAATTGTTTGAACCCATCCTTTATAGCCTTATCTGTTTGTGAAGAAATCCATAATCTTTTTAAAGGTTTGTTAAAGTGGAGCTTTTCAAGAATCCAGCGGGCAACCAGTTCGCCTTCACGACCTGCATCCGTTGCAATGATACATTCGTTAATATCTTTCCGTTTGGCTAACGCTTCAATGGCACGGAATTGATGGTTCGTTTGCTTCATGACCATCAAGCCCATTTTTTGTGGAATGATCGGTAAATCTTCCAAATTCCATGTTTTATATTTCGTGTCATAATGCTCGGGCATTTTTAATTCGATTAAGTGTCCAAGGGCCCATGTGACAATATATTGATTGCCTTCCATATAGCTTTTATGTTTTTGATTGCAGCCAAGGACACGAGCAAGTTCACGAGCCACACTTGGCTTTTCTGCAAGTACGAGAGATTTCATAGTAACTCCTTTCGGGTAAATCCATTTTGACCTTTTTATAGTATAACGGAACTTTCCTTTATTTTAAATCGTTGTAGCTCATACGCCGCTAAACCGGCGCTTCCGCTTTTCATTATTATCGTACTAGAGTGTTATCGTACTAAAGTGTTATCGTGCTAAAATTCAGAAAATTAAATTGACAAATAAGTTTTTCATCACATACAATAATTATCAATAAGATAGTTAAGGAATGGAATGATCCCATGAGGCATCTAATAATATTCAATCAATTAATCATAAAAGAGGCTGGACTCCAAATCAAATAGATTCGGAATCCAGCCTCTTTCTTTATTATACTACAGTGGTAGAGGAGAGAGACAATATGATCACACTTACAGGTGGAAGCTTAACGTTAGAGCAGATGAAAGATGTATTATATGGCAAGCAAAAGGTTAATGCTTCAGACAAGAGTATGGAAGCTGTTAAGAAGAGCCGTGAAGCAGTAGAAAGAATTGTTTCAGAATCAAAGGTAGTTTATGGAATTACGACTGGATTTGGAAAATTCAGCGATGTACTTATCGATAAGAATCATGTTCAAGACCTGCAGCTTAATTTAATTCGTTCCCATGCGTGCGGGGTAGGTGATCCTTTTCCGGAAATTGTTTCTAAAGCCATGGTCCTTCTTCGGGCTAACGCACTACTAAAGGGCTTTTCTGGAGTTAGACCGATTGTCATTGAAAAGTTATTAGAGTTAGTGAATAAAGATATCATTCCTGTCATCCCACAGCAAGGTTCCCTTGGTGCGAGCGGTGATTTAGCCCCGCTTTCTCACCTTGCCTTAGTTCTAATTGGGGAAGGAGAGGTATTTTACAAAGGTAAGCAAATCGATGCTTTTGATGCGCTCCAGTTAGAAGGGATTTTACCCGTAACATTGGAAGCAAAAGAAGGTCTAGCTCTAATTAATGGTACTCAAGCGATGACAGCAATGGGTGTTATTGGTTACTTGGAGGCAGAACAGTTAGCACATGAAAGTGAGCTGATTGCTGCAATGACAATGGAAGGGTTAAACGGAATTATCGATGCATTCGCAGAAGAAGTTCATGTCGCAAGGGGATACAAACAGCAGATTGACACAGCAGCGAGAATTCGTCGTTATTTAAGCGATAGTTTATTGACAACACAGCAGGGCGAGTTACGGGTTCAAGATGCTTATTCTCTCCGCTGCATTCCACAAGTCCACGGGGCATCTTGGCAGGCCTTGGATTATGTGAAAGAAAAATTAGAGATCGAAATGAATGCAGCAACGGATAATCCATTAATTTTTGATGATGGAGAAAAGGTGATTTCTGGGGGGAACTTCCACGGGCAGCCCATAGCTTTTGCGATGGATTTTATGAAGATTGCCGTAGCGGAACTAGCAAATATCTCGGAAAGACGAATTGAAAGATTAGTCAATCCACAGCTTAATGATTTACCGGCTTTCCTAAGTCCTGAACCTGGTTTGCAATCGGGTGCAATGATTATGCAATATGCGGCAGCAGCGCTTGTTTCAGAAAATAAAACACTCGCACATCCTGCCAGTGTCGACTCGATTCCCTCTTCCGCAAATCAAGAGGATCATGTAAGTATGGGAACAATTGCTTCTAGGCATGCTTATCAAATTATCCAGAACGCACGCAGAGTTATCGCAATTGAACTAATTTGTGCCATGCAGGCGGTTGAAATTCGCGGGATCGAAAAAATGGCATCTCATACCAGGGTTTTTTATGACAAGGGCCGCGAACAGGTAGCTTCGATTAAACAAGACAGGGTGTTTTCCAAGGATATCGAAAGAGCAGCTAATTGGCTTAAAACAATTGAATTTTCACATTTTATTAGAAATTTAAGTATGGAAAAAGGCCAATTCTAGGGATATAAAAAGGCGTGAAGTGCTCACGCCTTTTTACTCTGTCTGATCGGGCAGCAAACGAGCTGTGTCACCGCGATATTCTTCCTCATCTTCCACTCGATTTTTAAATGCTTCCCTTACCACTAGGAATTCTTCGTCTCCAACAGCTTCTTTCGTATGTTTTTCCGTTAAACTGTCTTTTGGAAAATTACCTGGGTGGTTTTTCTTTTTATGTTCAAAATGTTCTCCACGTGCCAAATTCAACACTCCTTTCGTCATCAAAAGTAGCATTCCCTGATTGGAGTGAAAATAATTATTATTAAAAAAGAAAAAGCTGTCTGAAAGTGGAATCTAATAAATAGATTCACTCTTCACCAGCTTTATCTTTCGGGGGATCTGGTTTACACATGCGGTCTAATACATACCCAGCAAACACAATAAACGCAATCGGAATGGAAAAGTTTAATACATGAATAAGGGTCATCGCAATGCTTCACCACCATTATTTTAAAAATTAACAATATTAAGTTTATTATTTCGTTGTTTAATTATATGCTAATTGTCACAGTTTAGACAAATTTTAAAGTCATATGAATTGTAAAATTATTCTAGTTTCCACAAGGAAATAAAGAAATGGCAAGGAATTTCGTCTAAAGCTCTAGACCTTAGTTATGGAACATCAAAGGAGTTAAGCTGTAATTGGTATATTTTTGTAGATATTTGGCATAATTTGTTAGAAAAAAATGTGCAAAAATTAAAATAATGCGACAAATTACAACACCCTACTAAAATAGCACTAGATATAATATCAATGAGGATTAAGTAAATCGACCTATCACATAAGAACGATAAGCTAATACAGTCATACTTAAGTTGTATTAGTATCAGAAAAAGGCAAACCTGTTGAAAAGCAGGGACGCAAAGCCGAGGATCTAAGGCAAGTATGACTTGTTATGATGGCCGGGCTACCTGGAATACACAATGTATTTTAGGAGTGAGAAAAATGGTTATTACAAAAAGTGAAGTAGAAGTAATCGATCAAGAATGGATGGACCTCATATTAGAAGCAAAAGACTTGGGATTATCCATAAAAGCAGTTCGTGACTTCCTTAGCCAACAAGAGGTTATGAGTTAATCACGGAACGACAGTGTACATAAATAAAAAAAGCATTCTACAAATGGGAGTATTTGTAGAATGCTTTTCTTTTTTCAAATTGAAACAGACGTTTTTAAAAAGCAGGTTATTATTTATCGTTTTGATTAATTCGCCACTTGTTAAATTCAAGAAAATCACGAAATTGTTCTTTGGAAACACCAGAATTCATTGCATCTTTGACAAGATTCATCCAATCAATGTCTAATTCCGCTTTATTGACTTCTTCATGTATTAAATGATCAACAGGAATATTTAAGACAACTGCAATTTTTTCAAGAAACTTTATAGAAGGATTCTCTTGTTTGTTATTTTCAAGGTTGCTTAAATAAGATTTTGCCACGCCTGCTTGAGCAGCAAGTTCGGAAAGTGACATTTTCTTTTCTAAGCGAAATTTTTTTACGCGATCACCGATCATAATTCTCACACACCTAATTTTTATTCACTTACATTAATTCTATCAAAAAGAATAGAAAAGCACCATATGAAGAACAAAGGAATATGACAATAAAATGAACTTTGAGAAAAGTTTCACCATATAAAGTATTTTTGAAAAAATCACAGGATAGGGTTAATATTAATAGTGTTGCCAATAGTGGTCAATTGTAATTCACTAAAAGGTATTGCTTTTAGACGAATAACAATTTTGAATATTTTACATAAAAATAAACAAAAAGGAAGGGGACCCTCCTAAAATGATTGTCCTTAAATCACAACGTGAAATTGATGCAATGAAAAAGGCAGGAGAAATACTTGCAGCTTGTCATAAAGAAATCAGAAAATTAATCAAACCAGGTATAACCACTTGGGAAATCGATGTATTTGTTGAAGAATTTCTTAAGAAAAATGGAGCAACACCAGAACAAAAGGGTTATAAGGGTTATGAATATGCAACCTGTGCAAGTATAAATGACGAAATATGCCATGGCTTCCCAAGGAAGGAACCTTTAAAAGATGGGGATATTGTGACAGTGGATATGGTTGTCAATTACAATGGTGCTTTGGCTGATTCCGCCTGGTCTTATGCAGTAGGAAAGGTATCCGAGGAAACCGAACGTCTATTAAATGTTACTAAGGAAGCACTCTATAAAGGGATAGAACAGGCGATTGTCGGCAATCGAATTGGGGATATCGGACACGCAATTCAAACCTATGTTGAAAGCGAAGGTTTTTCTGTTGTTCGAGACTTTATTGGCCATGGGATTGGAGCAGTGATACACGAGAAGCCGGATGTTCCACACTACGGGCTGCCAGGAAAAGGCGCAAGAATTAAAGAAGGTATGGTCTTCACAATTGAACCCATGGTTAATGTAGGTAGATACCAAACGAAGATGGACAACAATGGCTGGACGGCAAGGACCATTGATGGAAAATATTCAGCACAATACGAACATACACTTGCAATTACAAAAGATGGCCCTGTCATCTTAACTGAACAGGATTAAAAACAAACCCGTTATTTGCAATAACGGGTTTTTTAGCTTATTTTTTTCGGAGGCTTCCAAGCTCTTCTACTAAGGCCTGCATTTCATTAGGACTAAATGAATTTTTTCTAAGGACCATATCATAAATCTCTTTTAATTCCTCGTACATTTCTTCATCAAAATGCGAAGGTTTTATGGCTCCAAGGTTTAGGACCTTTAGCTTTTCTTTAATTTGTTCAATCATATATTCGACATTCTCAATCGATTTTTCTGATAAATTCATTTGGGTCACCCTTTCCGCGAGTTAATATGTCCATCTTTTCATGTTGAAAATTATATGTCAATACAAAGTTCCTAGGAAAGACTCCCAATTTAGTAAACCAAAAAAAATGGATAAAAGTATCAGTTGGACTTGCGTGGCCATCCTCTATGAAGGAAAATAAATGAAAGAAGGTTTTGGTATTATTATCAACGGGTATTATTGATGATAATAATAATTAAGATTAAAGGAGAGGTTAACATGACAAAGAAAAATCAATTTTGGCGCGGGATGTTACTTGGAGCACTTGCTGGCGGAGCAATCAGCCTTTTAGATAAACAAACACGAGAAGTGATGAAAGAAAACGTACAAAAAACTACTACTAAAGTTACCTATATCATGAAAAATCCAAGAGAGATTACTGATAAGGTGAAGGAAACTGCAGAAAAATTAAAGACAACCGTTAAGCAGGTCAGTGAAGATATATCTTATATAACAGATAAAGTGGAAGAGTTACGGGAGATAACTCCTCAGGTTACGGACATTTTAAAAGAAACGAAGGAAACATTCTCAAAAAGTGACGAAGCACTCATTATTGAAGAAGTGTTAGGAGAAGAAAAAGAAATTCATTAAAAAAAGGAGGATGAAAATGGAAAAGGTGGGGAATGTTCGCTCATCTTTATTAAAATTACTTTGGCACCGGGTCGATGAAGATGATTTACCTGGATTAAGTGCACAGCTTGCATATTATTTTCTACTGTCCCTGTTTCCGCTCTTGATTGTTTTATTTACACTTCTTCCATATATTCCAATTCCCCATCAGGATATGCTTGGGATCGTAAGGGATTTTGCACCTGTCGAAGCCATGGACCTAATTGAAAAAAACGTCCATGACATAATGAATCATCGGAATGGCGGGTTGTTATCGTTCGGGATCATCGGTACGATTTGGTCGTCATCGAACGGTATTAGTGCGATTGTGAAGGCTTTTAATAAGGCATATAATGTAAAGGAAAGCCGCTCGTTTATTGTCTCAAGAGGGATGGCTATTCTTTTAACTTTTGGAATGATTTTTGTTTTAATTCTGGCGATTGTTCTTCCTGTATTCGGCAGAGAAATAGGTGTTTTTTTATTTTCTCAAATGGGCTACACGACAGAATTTATTAAGGTATGGGATACATTAAGCTGGCTGGTAAGTGCGATTATTTTGTTTCTCATTTTTACAGGATTGTATTGGATTGCACCGAACGTAAAAATAAAATGCCGGAGTGCCTTTCCAGGGGCAGCTTTTGCTACCGTGGGCTGGATTATTTCCTCGATTGGATTAACCTTTTATGTTGGAAATATCAGTAATTATTCGCTCACCTATGGCAGTATAGGGGCAATTATTGTCTTAATGATTTGGTTATACATATCGGCATTTATTATTATATTAGGTGGAGAAATTAATGCTTTTTATAGTGAAAAGAATCGTAAGAATTGCTAATAGTTTCCTTCATGAAAATAGCCCATCTGTTCAAACTAAGATAGAACGCTAACTAACTTCAGGGAGGTTCTTATTATGACAAAGAAGACCAAAAAAGATGGCGGTACAAAGCAAAAAGGTAAAGGTAGTAAAGGAAATAAAACTTCGGGGTCTGCGAACGGCTCGAATGGCTATCACTAATGGGTTAAATCCCATATAAAAATAAAAAGACCGGATGAATGTTCATCCGGTTTTTCACTATTTAAGCAATCGAAGGCTATTTAGAATGACTAAAATGGTACTGCCTTCATGACCGATTACTCCATATGGCAAATCGAGCATCTGAAAGAAATTCGATGCGATCAAGATCATGATTACAGTTATGGAGAAAACCACATTTTGTTTAATGATTCTATTCATGCGTTTGGAAAGATCGATGGCCTCTGCAATTCGCGGCAAATCATTTTTCATTAGGACAATATCAGCAGTCTCAAGGGCAACATCAGTTCCTCCGCCCATGGCAATACCGACATTGGCAATTGCTAGCGCGGGTGCATCATTAATCCCGTCACCTACCATTGCCACAGTTTTATACTTTTCTTTTAAATCCTTAAGTTTTTCTACTTTTACCTCAGGTAAGCATTCGGCGAAAAATTCATCTACATGGCTTTCAGAGGAAATCGCTCGTGCTGTTTTTTCACTATCCCCAGTAAGCATGACCGTATGAATACCTTGCTTTTTTAAATGATCAATGGCAAGTTTTGTTTCCTTGCGAACTACATCCTTCATGGCAATGATCGCACTCAGTTCACCATTTATTTCAATGTATACAAGTGTATTGCCAAGACTTGCAAGATCTTTTGCCTTACCTTCAGCAAACTTGTCAACATAATTATTGCCAATAAAGGCAGCTTTACCAATTTTCCACTGCTCACCATTAATTGTCGCTTTAACACCCCAGCCTGGTACATCCTCAAGACTTTCTGGATAAAGGAGATCCTTATTAATGCTCAATTTAACATAATTCACAATTGCGGTTGCAAGAGGATGGTTAGAATGGCTTTCAATTGAAGCTGCTTTCCAAATAAGGTCCTCTCGATCAAGTCCTTCCTTAACAATCACTTCAGTTACTTCTGGTTTCCCTTTGGTAAGTGTTCCCGTTTTATCAAATGCGATGGCTCCTAGATGGCTTAAATTTTCAAGATGAATACCACCTTTAACCAATATTCCATGTCGCGCTCCATTTGATATGGCGGATAAAGTGGCCGGCATAATGGAAGCAACAAGTGCACATGGGGATGCAACCACCAATAATATCATTGCCCTGTAGAAGGCTTCTTGCCAACTCCAGCCTAACATAAAGTGTGGGAGGAAAAACATTAATAATACAACGGATAGGACTACCTTTACATAGGTTCCTTCAAAACGTTCAATAAACAGCTGTGAGGGTGATTTTTCGCTTTGAGCTGATTGAACAAGCTGTATGATTTTGTGGAAGAGGGTATCATGACTCGCTTTTGTCACTTTAACAGTAATTGAACCAGTCATGTTAACGGTGCCCGCGAAAACCTCCTCCTCAGTTCCTTTTGAAACAGGCATTGATTCACCAGTAATAGCTGCCTCGTCGATATTCGTTTGTCCTTTGATGATGATTCCATCAGAAGGGACTCGCTCTCCAGGCTTAATTAAAATAAAATCACCGACACGAAGCACTGAAACAGGAACCTTTTTTTCATAACCACTTGAGATGAGCAAGGCTTCTTCGGGCTGAAGCTTCATTAAAGAGGAAATTTCCTTGTGGCTTTTATTCATGGTATAGGTTTCTAATGCTCCACTTACAGCAAAAATGAAAATTAGAACGGCACCCTCTGTCCAGTAACCAATAATTGCTGAACCTATGGCAGCAAAAATCATTAGCATTTCCACATTTAATTCTTTATTTTCATAGGTGGCTTCAATGCCTTCTTTAGCCTTGGCAAACCCGCCAATTACAAATGCCAGCAGGTAAGCAATAATGGAATCTGCTCCACTTCCGTACTTATCCAATATCCAGCCAGCAGCAATGAATCCACCGCTTAATCCAGCAGCAATCAATTCTGCATGCGGTTTGATTTTTTCTAAGAAACCTACTTTGTGAATACTCTTTGTTAGAGTCTTTGCTTCTGAATTCATAGGATCTCCCCCTCTCAATTTCCTAGTTGATAAGAATAATCAAAATCAATCCCCTTAAAAAATACGAAAGCTGTCATCAAAGGGATGACAGCAACAATTCTAACTTTTATCATTATTTTCTTTCATCTTACCACATATCTTATGCATTAGATATGAATTTGCTCTACAATAGTGGATTAAGAATTTTGTTGTCCGAAAACCAATAAAGTCTTTTTTCCAAAAGCAAAGATGATAATTGATAAGATTAAAAGCATTGTACTAATTATATAGAAGAAACTCACATTTTCAGAGAATTTAATGAACAATCCCCCGATGATTGGACCACATAAGCTGCCAAGACTAAAAAAGATGCCGCATAACAAATTTCCTGTCGGTAGTAGGTTCTTTGGAACTAAATCGGTCATGTAACTTATGCCAAGCGAGAAGGTCGAACCGACTATCATCCCGGAAATGAGGAAAGATACAAACAGCCCAATAAAGGAATGCTCAAGAAAACTTGCAGCTGTAAAGCTGAAAAATCCAAGAAATAATATAGTTATTAAGATATTTCTACGCCCAACCTTATCACTAATAATTCCTAACGGAAGCTGGGTAATGATACTGCCGATTGCAAAAGCTGATAACACCATTGAAACACTGGAAACGTCGATATTCATTCTTAATGCATAGACAGGGAAACTTCCGTTTAAGGAGGATTCTAAAAAGCCGTAAGAGAATGGAGGTAAGAAAGCAACCCATCCATATTTTAATGCCTTTCTAAACTGCTTGATTGTGGCTAGGAATGAATTGATACCAACTTCTTGTTCAGGTAATTCATTTTTAAGAGTAAAAACAAAGACCCAGCCAATAAAACATAAAATCGAGGAAACAATAAAGGGCAGCGATTGATTTACGTTTACTAATGGTGTCATTAATGGCCCGGAGGCAAAACCAATCCCAAAGAACAGACCATACAGAGAAATATTACGTCCCCGCTTTGCAGCTGGGGAGGAGGAAGTAATCCAAGTCTGTGTGGCAAAATGGAGGAAATGATCGCCAATGCCAATCAGTAATCGTAGCGCAAACCAAAACCAAAATGTCTCCCATATTGGAAATAAAGCAAGTGAAACAATTACGAGCCCGCCACCATAGATAATAACCGGTTTATAACCGTATTTTCTGAGAGGCATTTCCATGAAAGGGGACACAAGTAAAATTCCAATATAAAGTGCTGTAGCATTTAAGCCATTTAATGAAGGAGAAACGCCGCTTTTTTCAAAAATTACTGCGGTGAGCGGCAACAGCATGCCTTGCGAAAAACCAGATATGGCAACTATACTAACAAGAATCCAAAAACGAAGGTTATTTTTATTCATAGAACTTCCTCATTCAAATATTTTTAAATAGTTCCTAAATGATGGTAACGAGAAAATCCGCCATTTGCAAGTGAACAAACTCCCTAGACATTTATGATTAGTTTAGGTAAATTAGGGTACAAAAGGAAAAATTTATATAATAGAAATCCGAGAATTTGGAGGGAATACGGTGAACAAGATTTTTATGCTTATGACACTTATTGGGGTGCCACTTTCAGTTATTGGCTCGCTTATGCACTGGTCAAATATCATCTTATTTATTATTTACTGTTTAACCATAGTTGCATTAGCCAGTTTTATGGGGAGGGCAACAGAAAGTCTCGCAATTGTTGCTGGCCCGCGAATAGGCGGATTATTAAATGCAACCTTCGGAAACGCGGTTGAACTTATTATTTCTATCTTTTCGTTGAAGGCAGGACTCGTTGGTATTGTTCTTGCCTCCTTAACCGGTTCGGTATTAGGAAACTTGCTTCTTGTGGCGGGACTATCTTTCTTTATAGGGGGCATAAAATTTAAGCGGCAGACATTTAATGTGTACGATGCTCGACACAATTCGGGCCTGCTTATGTTTGCTGTTATCATTGCCTTTGTTATTCCCGAAGTTTTTTCGATGAATATGAATGAGACAAAAACTCTTTCCTTAAGTATCGGAATATCAGTCATTCTGATTGTCCTTTATCTAGCGGCCTTATTTTTTAAGCTGGTCACCCATCGAGGTGTGTATCAGCCTAGTACTGAAAAAGTGGCGCATGAGGAAGAAATACCAGAATGGAGTAAAGGGAAAGCGATCGCTGTCCTTTTCATCGCTACCATAGCTGTTGCTTATATTTCCGAGCATCTTGTTCATACCTTTGAATATGTAGGTGAAACTCTCGGTTGGTCTGAATTATTTATCGGGGTAATTATCGTGGCAATTGTTGGTAATGCAGCAGAGCATGCTTCGGCTATAGTGATGGCATTTAAAAACAAAATGGATATTGCGGTGGAAATCGCAATTGGTTCTACCCTACAAGTGGCTATGTTCGTCTTACCTGTACTTGTTCTGATCTCTCTTTTCTTTGATACCACGATGCCGCTTCTTTTCAGCTGGCAGGAATTAATTGCCATGGTTTCATCGGTTCTCCTTATGGTTGTTATCTCTAACGATGGAGAATCCAATTGGTTTGAAGGGTTAACTTTACTGGCAGCCTATTTGATTATGGGAATTGGTTTTTACTTACTCTAATTTACATTAAAGAGACTCTAAGCCTAATGGATTAGAGTCTCCTTTGAAATATATACTATTTTTAAATTCTTCCATGTACGGAGTTAATGATCTTGCTTGGACTATAATAATAAAATATCTTTTTTGTAGGGTTAAGTATCAATCGCTTTTCTTTGGGCCATCAATCACCAACCTTCATGTTTATTTAGATACATGAACACGAGTGTTGAATCTCATATAAGACGGGAATCCCAACCTCCTTAATATTAATTAGGTAAATGGATAGCAGATTGATTACAGCCCTCCTTACTTGATAGGTTAAGTATATTATATAACGAAATTGTAATTTTGTAAATGTTCTGATTATTACATTTATGTTACTTTTCCCCTAAAAGGAGCCACAAATGAAATTATTAATTAGGTTTTTATTTTTTATTTTCGGTTTAACTATTATGACTTTTGGAGTATGTATGACCATTGAAGTAGCCGATATTGGTGTAGGTGCATGGGACGCACTTAATGTAAGCCTAACTGAAAAGGTTGGGTTATCAGTGGGAAAATGGGTGATGATCGATGGAGCGGTTTTAGTCATCGTTGTATCTCTTTTATTAAAAAAAAGACCGGATCTGCTTTCATTACTAACTATTATTATCATTGGTTCCTTAGTGGATTTTTGGTTAGACACTGTTTTTGATTTATTTCAAGTCAACCAACTTAAGGGGAAAATCGGGATGTTATTGATGGGCATCTTGATTATTGGATTTGGGGCAGCCATTTATATTCAGGCTAAGTTTCCACAAAGTCCAATCGATAATTTTATGTTGGCAATCAAGGAACGTTTTCATGTTAATTTAATGGTTGCGAAAACGATTGGGGAAATTACAGCCTTAATTCCTGCAATTTTTCTGCATGGGCCTATTTCATACGGGACCCTTATTATCACTTTTACGGTAGGGCCGGCCATTCAATTGTTTTTTCCATTTTTTGAAAAATTAATGGTCCGTCTTCAGGCGAAATAATGAAATTACTTGCTTGGATGGATAAAATATATCAACTCCGAAAAAACTACTAGCAGACTGATTAATGCTATTTAGTGAAAGGAGTTTAACTCGTGAAGAGAAATATCTCTGTTCTTATGACACTGCTATTAATGTTAACTTTTATTCCGTCAGGGTATGCACAAAAGGTTCCGGTGAAAAAAGTCTCGGTTAAATATCAAGTTCCAGCTTCGGTTCGGAATATCACCAAGGAAAATACTTATCCGAATTCGACACAGGATCTGCCATTACTGCAACCAAGTGATTTAACTAAGAAGTTGATTAATTCTTCAAAGGTCAAAATTGAAAATCCTGATTTGATTCGGATGTTGAATGAATCGAGTATTAATAGCACACCATTTGCGATTGGTTATCGCGCTATCGTCTACTTAGGCCAGTGGCCGTTGAATTACGAATCAACCGAAACTTCCCCTAATTGGGAGTTCCAAAAAATAAACACAAATTATTTCGATAATCGTGGCGGAAAGGTGCCATATCAGATTAAGTATGTTCAGGAGTCGCAAAAAATCATCAGAGGCGGCCTAACGGCAAAAATCGCCAATGCCGAAGATGTGAAAAAAATGATGCTATTAAAGGCGATGGAAAAAACGAATCTTCCACTTTCATTTGATACGATTATTGGAGCAGGCACAAAGAATGATCATATTTATAACATCCCTCCTAACCGCCTAGGCTATTTATACGCTTATGCACCAGGTGTGAATGAAAAAGGAAAAGTAACCTACGGTGAGGTCTACTTAATGCTAAAAGGAAGTAAAAAGTTTATCGTAATTAAAAATGTCACGTCCCAAGGAATTGGTGCATGGATCCCTGTACAGGATTATGTTTCCTTTGGATTTGCCGCATCTGAAAGACCAAGATGACTTTAAAATTGAGGACTCCTCCGTACAGGAGTCTTTTTATTTTTTAAAAATAGGGCAAAATAATAATAATCGATTGTCAAAGTTTAAATTTTTCGGTAGGATGAGAACGTTAACGAAAAGGAGTGAATCAGTTTGGGTAATCCAATTGAAGATAAAAATACACAAGTGAATTTTTTAAAACAACGTTTAAACATGTTCATTGATGTACTCGATGCCATTGATCCTGAAGATACGGATCTTGAAGATATTGACCGCTTAATTTCAATGTTAGATGATATGGAATCAAAATGCAGAGAATTTAATAATCGCGAAGTGAGTGAGTCTGTTTAATCAACAGGCTCTTTTTTTATTTTGGAGGGAGGTGAGTTTCTTTATCCAAAATTTACATGGTTTTTTTCCCGATTAACATGGCAACGGTTGCAAGCTAATCCTTTAATTCTAGAGGGTATAGGAGTATAATATAAACGTGCAAAAACGTTGAAAATTGAAAAGACTATTGGGGAACATAGGGAGAGGGGTACTCGAATTGAATATTTCTAAATTTCAAGAAAGCATGTACAAGCTAGTCGTAGAAACATCAACAAAACTTCCTAAGGATGTACGCCGGGCCGTTAAAAGGGCGAAGGAAATAGAAAACGCGGGAACAAGTGCGGCGATGAGCCTTGCGACGATTACAAACAATATCAAAATGGCAGACGACCAAGTGTCACCCATCTGCCAGGACACTGGTTTACCAACCTTTAAAATCAAAACGCCAGTTGGTGTAAACCAGTTAGTAATTAAAGAAGCGATTCGCAATGGCATTGTTTTAGCAACAAAAGAAGGAAAATTACGCCCGAACTCGGTTGATTCACTCACAGGTGAAAATAGTGGTGATAATCTTGGTGCAGGGGTGCCGGTTATCAAATTTGACCAATGGGAAAAAGACTATATCGACGTTCGTCTTATATTAAAAGGCGGCGGTTGTGAAAATAAAAACATTCAATACAGTCTTCCATGTGAAATAGACGGTCTAGGCCGCGCTGGACGTGACCTTGATGGAATCCGTAAGTGTGTCATGCATTCCGTATATCAAGCACAAGGACAAGGCTGCAGTGCTGGCTTTATTGGTGTTGGGATTGGCGGCGACCGTTCCTCCGGATATGATTTAGCCAAAGAGCAGCTATTTCGTTCCGTTGAAGATGTGAACCCAAATGAAGAACTTCGCAAGTTAGAAGAATATGTTATGGAAAATGCAAATAAATTAGGAATTGGCACCATGGGCTTTGGCGGTGAGGCAACTCTTTTAGGCTGTAAAGTCGGTGTGATGAATCGTATTCCTGCAAGTTTCTATGTGTCTGTTGCTTACAATTGTTGGGCATTCCGACGTTTAGGTGTGAGTGTGAACGCGGAAACAGGCGAAATTAATGAATGGATGTACCAAGACGGGGAATTCATTGATTTTGCTGAGGGAGAGGCAGCGAAGGAAACGGCAGCTTCATCTGAGGGTGTTATCACGCTTGAGGCGCCAATTTCCGAAGAACAGATCCGTGCTCTTAAAGTTGGAGATGTCGTTCAAATTAACGGCATGATGTACACAGGCCGTGATGCAATTCATAAGTATCTAAGTGATCACGAGGCACCTGTTGATTTAAATGGACAAGTTATTTATCATTGCGGTCCGGTAATGTTAAAGGATGACGCTGGTGAGTGGCATGTTAAAGCTGCGGGTCCGACAACAAGTATTCGTGAGGAACCTTACCAAGGTGATATCATGAAGAAGTTCGGAATCCGCGCTGTCATCGGTAAAGGCGGGATGGGCCCGAAAACATTGGCAGCGTTGGAAGAGCACGGAGGTGTGTACCTGAATGCGATTGGCGGTGCGGCCCAGTATTATGCAGATTGTATTAAATCTGTGGAGGGTGTGGATTTAATGCAATTTGGTATTCCAGAAGCGATGTGGCATCTGCGTGTAGAGGGCTTCACAGCCGTAGTAACCATGGACTCGCACGGAAACAGCTTGCACGCCGACGTTGATAAATCTTCCTTAGAAAAATTAGCTCAGTTTAAGGAACCGGTTTTTAAATAAGGTATTTTTGGGATAGGCGCTTTGGGCGTCTATCTTTTTTAATTTGAAGAGCAATTAGTGAGGAAGGAGATAAAACTGGGAATTAGATGCCATTTTTTGAAAAATAAAGTCCCTGTTTTGTAAAATTAATCTTAATTTTGGTCGAATAACCTGGTTTTATTTTCAATGTTGGAAATATTTCCCAATAATTGTTCGATTCCTAGCTTTTTATGAAAAATAAATTGAATAATTGTATAATAAATCTTTTTTATCGTGTAATTATCTACCGATATGTAAAATTCCCCTTTCATCTTTTGTCTATCACATTATAATTAACAAAATTCATAAATACTTCATACACGAAATAAGGAAAACATGTTATAAATAAGCGAAACAATTTCTAGATTTACTATGGGAGGTATTAATTTGTTTGTTAAAGAACTAACACTTCCGCTTAATCTCTTAAAAGCCGAAGCATTGGAAAAAAGAATGCCCTTAAATCATCCCAAACTTAATGCTTTAAGGCTATTCATTAAAAATTTACGATCTGGATATAATGGAGAAAGAAAAATACATTACTATCTAGGACAAATTCCCCCAAAAAGGTTTCTCATTTTCCACGACTTGCGTCTCCCGTATGGAGAAGGATACTTTCAAATCGATGCCCTGCTACTTTCCCCAAGAGGTATTCTCATGATTGATGGAAAAAACCATTCTGGTAAACTTACAATCGAAAAAAATCAGATGATTCAAGATTATTTGGACAATAGGGTCATTTATGAAAATCCAATCGCACAGGCACAACGCCATAACTTACTATTGACATATTTTCTAGAAAAACACCAAATCCCTCCAATCCCAATCGACTCCTTAGTTTCTATTTGTAAATCATCCACTGAGGTATGTATTAGTCCTGGATACACAGCTGCTCAAAAGAAGGTTTGCCGAGTAGGTGATTTACTTGGAAAAATCGATGTATTTTATCATCAACAGAATAAGAACCAGATTGATAATAAAACCATTGAGAAAATAAAAAAGCTCTTTTTAAAGAACCACACTCCTCTAATTACAGACATTCTTCAAAAATTTGGTATTATAAAATCTGAAATTATAACTGGAGTTCAATGTCCCAATTGCTTCCAATTTCCAATGAAATATAAGAGGAAAATATGGTGTTGTCCTACTTGTCAATTTATTTCACAAGATGCGTACATAGATGCGATAAGAGAGTATTTCTTTCTACACACTCCATCATTTACAAACATGGAAATACGGAATTTCCTCCATCTTCCATCAACAAGAATAACCGCGTATTTTCTTTCCTCATTAAACTTCCCTAATACTGGAACAACTAAGGGGCGGATTTATTATCCGCCTAAAAATTTCCTTTAAATACTAATAATCTTTTCTCTCCAATAACAAATAATAAAAAAAACAAAAATAGGGGGAACATGGATGAAAAGATTATTGTGCATCCTCAGTATGCTGCTCGTTTTGATACCTCAGAGTACATATGCGGCTGTTTCTAATCAGCCGATTCATTGGGGTTTTAAAAAGGGGGTTAACGAACAGCCTGCAGAAGCAGGGGCCGAGCTTGATCAGTTGATCGAACAATACGGGGCTTTTTACAAAAGTGACCCTAATAAAAAGACGATTTATCTTACCTTCGATAACGGATATGAACAAGGTTATACCCCTCAGATTCTTGATATTTTAAAAAAGGAAAAGGTCCCTGCAACATTCTTTGTAACTGGACATTACTTGCTCTCAGCAGGGGATATAGTTAAAAGGATGGTAAAAGAAGGGCATATTGTTGGTAACCATTCGTGGCATCATCCAGACCTTACAGCTGTAAGTGACGAAAGGATACGTGAAGAGCTGGAAAAGGTCCGCGTTAAAACGAAAGAATTAACAGGTCAAAAGGAAATGAAATATCTCCGACCGCCTAAAGGAGTCTTTAGTCAGCGAACGATGCAAATTGCTAAAGAAGAAGGTTATACACATGTTTTCTGGTCCCTTGCCTTTGTCGATTGGAATGTGAACCAGCAAAAAGGCTGGCAATATTCCTACGACAATATCATGAGACAAATCCATCCCGGTTGTATACTGCTATTACACACAGTTTCAAAAGACAATGCCGATGCACTTGAAAAGGCGATTCAGGACTTAAAGAAAAAAGGCTACAAGTTCAAAAGCCTGGATAAGTTTCCGAAGAAAAAATAATCAAAGCTAAAGGCGAATTTATTCAAAAATTCGCCTTTTAATGATTCATTTTATCAATGCCGAATCATGGAGATTCGGTTTTTCTATATAAATCATGCTATAATACGGGGTAAAATTAAAATGAAACTATCTGTAATGAAGAAACAGTTACTAGGGTTCTTTGAATTTATGGAATAATTTGGAGTGAAATAGATGAAAACTGATCAAAATATCAAAATCGAATTAAATCAAACCTTCCCGCTAACCATCAAAAGGCTTGGAATTAATGGGGAAGGCGTCGGCTATTTTAAAAAGCAAGTTGTCTTTGTGCCGGGAGCCCTTCCAGGTGAAGAAGTTGTCGTAGAGGCAATGAAGATTAACCCTAAATTTGCTGAGGCAAAAATCAAAAAAATCCGGATTAAATCCCCGCATCGTGTACTGCCACTATGCCCGGTGTATGATCAATGCGGTGGATGTCAGCTACAGCATTTGAAATACGACCAACAGCTTAAGGAAAAACGTGATATCATCATTCAATCATTGGAGCGCCATACCAAAGTTGACATCAACAAGCTCGAAATTCGTGAAACAATTGGGATGGAAGACCCATGGGGATATAGAAACAAGAGCAGTTTTCAAGTCAAGGCAATCGATGGCAAGGTACTCGCCGGACTTTATGGCCTTAATTCCCATCAATTGATTAACATTGACGAATGTGCTGTGCAGCATGCACAAACAAATGAGGCAACCTCTGAAGTGAAACGGATTTTAGAGGAATTAAAAATTCCGATTTATAATGAAAAATCTAGAAAAGGTATTATTCGAACCATTGTTACTCGTGTCGGCATTCAAACAGGGGAACTGCAAATAGTTCTAATAACTACACAAAAAGAATTGCCGAAAGTGAACGTCATCATTCAGGAAATCCAAAAGCGTCTTCCGAATGTAAAATCAATTGTGCAGAATATAAATGGACAAAAAACATCACTAATTTTTGGTGATGAAACCTTGCCATTAGCTGGTGAAGATTTTATCCAAGAAACCTTGGGAGACTTACAATTCGAGCTTTCGGCAAGGACCTTCTTCCAGTTAAATCCTGTGCAGACAGTAAAACTTTATAATGAAGTGAAAAAAGCAGCGGCTCTAACTGGCCAAGAAAAAGTCCTCGATGCCTATTGTGGAGTGGGAACTATTGGCTTATGGCTTGCTGACCAGGCAGCCGAAGTCCGTGGGATGGACGTCATCACGGAATCGATTGAAGACGCCAAGAAAAACGCGAAGCGCCACGGATTTACCAATACTAAATACGTGCCTGGCAAGGCAGAAGAGGTCCTTCCTAAATGGGTCAAAAAGGGTTGGAAGCCAGATGTCATTGTAGTCGATCCACCTAGAACAGGCCTAGAGGGGCAGCTCATCCAAACCATCCTTCAGGCAGAATCAAAAAAGTTGATATACATCTCATGTAATCCTTCAACTTTGGCTAAGGACATTCAGAACTTAAGCGCGAAATATGAAGTAAAATATATCCAACCAGTGGACATGTTCCCGCACACGGCACACGTGGAGTGCGTGTCGCTTTTAACCTTGATATGACAAGGGTTCAGAGGGGTTAGTTGCTCACATGCCCACTTTTTGACCACATTAAGAGAAATTTGTTTTTTGTAACGCATTTCCGAATTTGTCGGCTGTATTTTTTTGCATATCTGGTGTAACATGAGAATAAGTATCTAATGTCATTGTGACGGTGGAATGCCCTAAACGTTCACTAACAATTTTAGGATTTTCCCCTAATTTCAAAAGTATGGTTGCGTGAGTGTGTCGGAGATCGTGGAGGCGAATCTTTGGCACACTCGCTTTTTTTATCAAGGCATCAAAGTGAGTTGCTAATGTTCGTGGATAGATAGGTCTGCCATCTTCCCGACAACAAACTAAATCCATATCGTGATATTCAGAACCTAAAGCTAGTTTGAATTGATTTTGCTGTGCTTTGTATCGTTTTAATTCAGCTGTTAAATCATCGTCAATCGAGATTAAGCGTTTGGATGAAGCCGTTTTTAAATCGGAAAACCGAAAGCCTTCATCATCATAAACCAGAGATTGAGTAACACTGATTTTTTGCTCCTGTAAATCAACATCTTGCCAGCGTAACCCAAGCACCTCGCCACGCCTCATGCCTGTGTGAATAGCAATTTTCAAAACCATATAGTAAATGGCACTATCGAATTTTGCAAAATGTAAAAAACGATTCACTTCTTCGATGGTCCACGTTGTTTGGTCCCTTCGTCTTGCTCGTGGAACTTCAACATGCTGCAGGGGATTCTTCATTAATCGTTCTGTTTTTACAGCATGTTCGGTAGCACCGTTTATAATAGTAAATAAATACTCAATGTATCTTGGTGTAAGTCCTTCTTCAATTAATTCATTGATATATTTTTGGATAGTTGAGTGATTAATTTCCTTTACTTTCATTTGTCCTAATGCCGGAATGATCCTGGTATTAGCTGCACGGAAGTAATTTTTGAAAGTGGTATCCCTTACCCTCACTTTGGATAAATCTAACCACTCTTCCACCAAATCCTTTAATAACAAATCTTTTGAATCCACAAAAACACCTTTTGATAACTCGGTGATTAATTCTGCACATGCTTCTTGTGCGGCTTTCTTTGTTTTGAAACCACTCTTTGTTTTTTGTGTTCTTTTCCCTGTTGCTGGATCACGACCTATATCAATTGTAAAACTCCACTTATCGCCACGCTTGCGAAAGTACCCTTTCATGCTGTTTTAACATCTCCTTTGATGTTTATCTTTCCTGTTCCTATAAGAATAATGTTGTTTTCAATTTTGATAGCAACTCCTCTAGGTATATGTTCACAATAAACAATTTTTTCCAACGTAATCCCCCCTCAAAAGTAACGGAACACATGTTCTCTTTTAGCTCCTAATTAATTATAGCACGCTTTAGTTAACTAAAGGAGAGTGGAATGTTGGATTATTTTCGACATTTTTCGACATTCAGTCTGTATAGGTATATTTTATCAGTGTTCTCAGATGGAGAATGGAATCATTTACCGTTTTTCCTATACTCTTCGATCCATTCCAGGACTTGTTCGGTAGTAATTCCTTTGTGCTTCATTTCATTAAATAGTTGAATCCATTCTACTCCTGCTTCTTTAAGCTCGTTTGGCACATAGATTTTATTCTCTTCAAAAAAGTCCCCAGCAGATATACCTAAAACCTCTGCACACTTTGCGAAAAAATCCACGCTTCCTCTTTTTTCACCTTTTTCAATATGTGAAACGTATGAAGGGGAGTATTCAATTCTTCTTGCGAATTCTCTTAGGCTTAATTGTGATTGCAAACGTAATTTCTTTAATTTACTTCCTGCTATTTTTGAGTCTGGCATAACACCCCTCCTTCTCATCAAATAAACTATACCATATTATGTGCGATATGTTGACTGTCAATGAACACTTAAGAATTGTTAAGATTATTTAAAATTAATTAAAATTAACTGTTGACTATTAGAGAACGCCCTGTTTATAATAAGGATATCGAAAGTGTTCACCGAAAGAGAACGCTTAGATGGAAAATTTTTTAGATTAAATGTTCTCTGTTTGAGAACAAAGGAGAGGAGAAACAAATGAAAAACACAACAGATTATCCACTAATACTTACTGCAGATCACATCTCTGAAATTATGGGGGTCAGCAAACGCATAGCATACGAAATGATGGAGTACAAAGGATTTCCACTTATCCGGGTTGGTCGATTAAAAAGAGTGAACAAAGAAGCGTTTTTTGGATGGTTAGAAAATCAAGCCAATTAAAGAGAAAGTGTCTAAGAATTTGCACAGCGCAATTTTGCGCAGTCCACTTATGGAGACCACTTTTATAAGGGAGGAAGACAAAATGACAATCGAACAAAAATTAGCGTACATCAAACGGGCTTTAGAATTAGGCGGCGATGTAGATGTGAAATTCCATAATATCCGGGATAAAAAAGCAGCTGAGCAAGTAGCGGTAGAGTTAAGCGAAATATCGAACCGTCCATATGAACAGAAATCAAGTAACAGTACGAACTGGTACAAAATTCAAAATGAAGATTACATTTTTGAAACCTATATTTTCTTTGATGGCGAATTCCTTCAGGAAGATGTGGACCTATCAGGGGTGAAGAACATGTGTCATGAAATCGATAATCCAATGACAATCGATAGCTTATGGAAAGAAAGGGAACAGGAATCAAAAGTAATCGGTGAGTGTGCAGGATGTGAGGAAGATATTGTGGTGGGTGAAACGTTTTATGAATTCACTATGGGAGTGGTTGAAAAAGTTTACGTTCATCAAAACTCAGAATGTTGTATGCAATATGTTGCTGAAAATTCTTGGTGCAGGGGAGGAGAGGAATAATGAAGTTATATGATCTCTCACAAAGGTACACTCAATTACTGGATCTGGCAGATGGCATGGATGAAGAAGTATTTCGTGATACATTATCGTCTATTGAAGAAGCGCTAGAAGATAAGGTCGAGAATACCGCTAAATTCGTCCGTTGCTTAGATGGGGATATAGAAGCTATCAAAGCAGAAGAAAAACGCCTAGCAGACCGCAGGAAGGCGCTAGAAACAAAGGTAAGCAATTGTAAAGCCTATCTACAAGAACAATTAGAGTTTGCCGGAATCGATAAAATTAAACGTCCTACCGTTACCGTATCGATCCAAGCAAACCCACCAAGCGTATTAGTGAAGGATGAATCTCTTATACCTTCTCATTATATGGTACCAGTTGCTCCTAAACTTGACAAGAAGGCGGTGCTTTCCTTCCTTAAAGAAGGCGGGGAAGTGCCAGGTTGTGAAATCCAGCAATTGAAAGGATTGAGGATTAAATGAAAACTTGCAGTAAATGCAATAAGCAAAAAGATTATAGCGATTTCAGCAAGGATAATAGCAAAAGTGACGGGTATCGACCAGATTGTAAGGAGTGCAAAAATAATCGTTATCAAGCGAATAGAGAACAAGAGTTAAAAAAATTAAAAGAATATAGGCAAACAGAACACGGGAGAGAAGCAATTTACAGAGGCGTAGCCAAACATCGCGCTCGTAAATATGGTGTTGAATTTACACCTTATAGTCGAATTGAAATATTCGAACGTGATAATTGGACTTGTCAAATTTGCAAATGCAGAGTACACAACGAAAGAGTCAATGACGGTTACAAGGCAAATGTGGACCATATAAAACCAATTAGTAAAGGCGGGGATACTGAGCCAAGTAATCTTCAAACCCTATGCAGAAATTGCAATTCATCAAAAAATCATAGGGAGGTAATTTAATTGGTCATTTACCTTATCAACGGAAAGCCACATACTGCCGTTTCTAATAGTTTTCAACCTATTGACAACCAAACATATTACATGATGATTGAACGCTCTGAAATCACTCATACGGAGGTTATAGACTATGACTGAATTAAATATTTATCAAAAACTTGTTGAGGTGCGCAAAGCGGTGCCTTATCTAAAAAAAGAAGCAGAAGGAAAACAATACAAATATACGGGTTCTTCTCAAGTTCTCGCTAGTGTTCGGGCGAAAATGGATGAACTCGGATTACTACTCATTCCTAGGATTACCGGAAAAGAAATTTCAGAATCACAAATAGAATTCAAAGATACAAGCGGAAATGTCACCAAACGGACTACAACCTACTTTACAGAGTTAATAATGACCATGACGTGGGTTAATGCCGATAAACCAGACGAAACAATAGAATGTCCATGGTACGGTCAAGGGGTAGATATAGCTGGAGAAAAAGGAGTCGGGAAGGCTCTAACTTATGCCGAAAAATACTTCATTTTAAAACAGTTCAATATTGCTACAGATAAAGATGATCCCGATGCTTTCCAAGAAAAAGCAGAATCCTATCGCAAGCCTGATCCGATTTCTTCGATGGAATTAGGAACATTGGAAACGAAGGTCCTTGAATTTGCACAGTTACGAGGAAAAACAGATTCGGATGTTTATACAGCATTAGGGATTGCGGACATAACTTCCCTTACTTCAAAAGAAGCAAAAGACATCATTACAAAGGTTACTGGCTGGATCACATCAGCTCAAAAGGAATTGAAAAAGAAAGGGGCTTAATTGCTCCTTTGATGCAAAAGGCGAAGGAGTGATTTTTAATGTTGCTTGGTGATAATGATTGTGTTGTTTGTGGAAAGAAGTTCGGAACAAAAGAAGAACACGACAAACACTACACAAAATGTGCAGATGAAAATATTAAAACTGATTATACAAAGGAAGAAGCATTTGACTTGATTCACAATAAAGATAATCGCTAGTGAACAATACGAGTAAATAGCATCACTAAAAAACATACAAAAAGGGGAAACGACAAATGAAAAAAGCATTAAAAATTACGGGTATCGTATTCGGGGGATTCATCGCATTATTTATTATCGTTGCTATTATCGCCATTAATGATGATGGTCCAGGAACAAAAGTACCTTCTCCGAAAGTCGTCGAGTCCGCAGCAAAACCAGAAGTTATAAAAGAAGAGCAACCAGTAGTGGAAAAAGAAGAACCGAAAAACATCTTTAAATTTGGTGAAGAAGTTCCTTTTGAAAGCGGCTTGAATGTTAAAACAATCAATGTAACCAAAACAGCTGAAAGAAACCAATTCGAAGATCCAACAAAATATGTCTTAGTCGTTAATATAGAGCTAACCAACACAACGGGTGCGGAAATGTATATAAGCTCTTATGACTTTAATGTGCAAGATAAAGATGGATTCCAAGGAAAGCCATATGCTGGTGGAGATCAATCTGTAAGCATAGCGCCTAACGGTAAAGCAAGAGTGAATTTCCAATTTGCAATAGACGGAGAAGGCCCATACAAAGTATTGGGTGGAGTAGCTACCTGGCAATAACGGTATGAAAAATAAGGAGGGAACACTAATGAACCTTCAACAAGTTGAACAATACTTTCAGCAGCAGGAAGCTTTGATGGGAAACCTTGCCGATACAGAATCTTTCGCCTTGATCTATGGCTTAATCGAAAAGGTGCGTGAGCAAAACGAGACAATTGACCGGGTCACTGCCTTAAATCGTCACTATTACTTTAAGTTTTACAACGGAGATATTGCCAAAATGCAAGCGGATTTTAAATATCTAGGGGAGTAAAATCCCCTCTCTTTTTGGGGGAATGACCGTGATTATCAATATAAAACGTAAACACAAACACGAAGCTGAGCAAGCCATTAGCGACTTAGTTTATAGAGGGTGGGAGTTATCTTACCCTCTCACTGAAATCAAATCAAGCGGTACCGAAAGAGGCGAATACGACCGCAGAAAAGAGCGGTACACCTCCAGGGTAGGAACATCAACTTCCTGTTGGATGGCTCGTATGCAGAAGGAGGGGAAGTAATGAATAAACAGGAATTGAAAGATGAAATCCAATTGCTAAAGGATATGCTCTTTTTTTCTGAACGCGCCAGGGACGGGCATTACTGCAAGTTACAACTCGCCTTAAAGCGTGTCGAAGAGTTAGAAGAAAAGGAGGGACAATCTTGATTAATCTGTCCATATGTTTATTAGTTTGGTTGTTTATAGGGTTTATAGGAGGGTTAAAGACAGTTCTTGATAAAGATTTCGATGAAACGCACAAAGAAGTATATGAGAAAGTGTTGTCTACGTTTATTGAAAATCCTAAAAATCCGAAACTGTTTGCAATGTGCCTGTATACAATTACTGGTCCTTATTGGATAAAATCATACCTTAAAAACAAAAAGGATGAAGAATAATGACAGCCGATCATTTCAGAGAAGTGTTAGGAACCATCATGTTATCGACTCAATCAAGCAAACGACAGATAGCAGATTATTTATATGTTTCCACCGTAACTCTAAACTTGTGGTGCAAAAATGGACTGCCTCAAAAGCGTTCCATGCGAATTATGAAAAAATTACGAGTTTACCTTTTTACTAATATGGGAGGATTAGAGAATGTATCTAACGGATGATCTAACAGATGAACATTACCTCATAGCTGAGAAAAATGGGATATCTAGAAAAAATGTAAAGCAACGCTTTTGGGATTATGGTTGGAGTATTGAAAAAGCAATAACTAAACCTATTCCAGTTAAGACGAGCGAATGGGAGAATTGGAAGGAAACGGCCATACAAAACAGAGTATCCAATGCGCTTTACACACAAAGAGTAAAAAACGGCATGACACCGGAACAAGCAGTGATGATGCCAGTGGGATCGCGTGGCGTAAGACCTCAAAAGAAGTTTAAGGCTGAACAAATAGCGGAAATAAGGGAATTATGTCAAAACAAGAAGTGTACGCAAATCCAATTAGCTAGAAAATACGGTGTTTCTAGAACAACTATATGGAACATTGTTAACAAAAAGACGGTGTATGCAAATGTTTGATTATCTAACACCTGATGATTTTAAAAGAAGTAGCAGCAACCATGCCGAGGAAATGGAAAAAGGGAGAGGTGAAATGAACATGGAAAATCAAACACATTTAAATGCAGTAGGAGAAATCACAGAACTGATCTATGCAGCTACACATGAAGGTGAGGAATAAACAAATGGTAAAGCCTAAGTTACGGGAAAAAGGGGAAACATTTCGTCCAATCGTTCAAGTATTGAAAACAAAGAACGGGGAACCCACAAGTATTAGTTTTAACGGCAATCAATATGCGTTAGTGCATCCTCGTTATATCAACGGGGGTAAGAACAAAGTAAAGAATAGCCATCTTTGACCTAAAAGACGAAGGAGTGAAAATCATGGATTGGACAGATTTAAAGATAAATGGAATATATCAAAATAATAAAAACAAACAACTTTATAAAGTGATAAATCTCGCAACACACAGCGAAACTTTAGAACCGATGGTTGTTTATATGGCTTTATATCCTAATTTTAAGGTATGGATCAGACCTTTAGACTTGTTTTTAGAAAAGTTTCAAGTAGATACAGGAATTGACGATTAACGTCACTCTACGAACAAATTGCGGTGCAAAAAAAAGATGTTAGGCTGCATTAACCCAACATCTTCTCTTTCTTCTTATTCAAAAGTGCTTCATACTTTAACCCTTTTTTAATCAGTTCGGCAATCGCCTGGCTGCGGTTATCCTTACGCTTAGTAAAACGGTAATCCTCAACCATCATGAGTAGTGGTTCTTCCAGTGAAATAGTAGTGGACAGGTTTTTACAATTAGATCGTACATGGGCCATTTGTGTTCGCTCCTTTTTTTTAAATGATTTGTATTACATAAATACAAGGCGGTGAGATTATGATTCGGAACCCTCCAGGAAAAGCAGATCATTTACTTCACAGTTGAAATACACACATAAACGAGCAATAACATCAAACGTAATTTGGATAGAAGATTCATTATATAGTTTAGAAATTGATTTCCTAGAAAGTCCAGTGGCATCAGAAACGTCTTGGATGTTGACTCCTTTTCTCGCCATTAGCACTCTAAGGTTGTTTTTTACTACCATTTGGTATCACCCCTTCAAGGTTTATTATACACAATTGTATTTAAAATAAAACCTAAAGGTTTCAACAAATTTCGATTCTTTTGTCACATTTTGACATTTGTCGAATATATTTTCGCATTATTTAATACCCAAGGGTTGTTTCTAACCACCCAAGGGTGGTATAATTGAATCAAGGAGGTGAGCAAATGAACAAACCAACATTAGAAGTACATCTTTTAGAAATGATGGGCAAAAGAAATATTAGAACGATCAAAGAGTTAAGTGAACGTTCTGGATTATCTCGTAAGCCGATTTCAGAAGTCCTCAACAAGCAAACACATCGGATGAAGTCCGATACCATTGTCAAGCTTTGCACGGCGTTAGAATGTGAGATTGGCGATTTACTAGTTTTAAAGAAATAGGAGGGAATATATGTTTACTGGAGTTTGGCTGATGATGGTTGCGGTTTTTATTACTGGAGTGGTTTATGGTGATGTTACGGCTAAGGGGGGAGGCAAATGAATAAAGAACAGCTTTTAGATGATCTATATGAAGTATTGCAACTCACAGAGAACGAAGCAGCTTATGAGCTTATCGGAAATACAATTGATTACATTAAAAAGGAGGTGAGATAAATGGCCGGATGGAAAAAGCTTCCGAACGCAAAGCCAATCATCAATATAACCATTGATGAAGACTTACTAAAGAAAATAGAGGATTTACGTTTTGAAATGCGATTAGCTAATCGTTCGCAAACTGTTAGTTATTTAATTGAAGAAGGTCTTAGGGCTTTTGAAACAAAGATACCCAAATTTGTGAGCTTTGACGAAGCAATGGAAGAATATCAAAAAGGGAAACTGATTGAATCGTATTTAGATGAAGATTTAACCGGTCCTTATGCTGGATATAAAAAAGGATCTCATGTTAAAGAGATTTCTATAGAAGAAATTCTGGAAGGTAAATGGGTCATTGTTGAACAATAAAAAAGCCCCAATGCGCCAACATTGGGAACCCGAACAATATTTTCTTATTAGAAGTATATCACATTCGGCAAGTTTTATTCAAGAAGGTGAAAAAATGGAGAGAGATTTTAAAGGCGTTTGGATCCCTAAAGATATTTGGTTATCAGAAGATTTAGGCTGGACAGAGAAATTCTTGCTAACTGAAATAGACAGCCTAGCTAAAAACAATGAATGCTTTGCTTCAAATGATTATTTCGCCAAGTTCTTTAATATCAGTAAAGACCGTATCTCTAAAATCATTTCCAGCTTATCGAAAAAAGGATATCTGGAAGTGCATCTGATTTATAAAGAAGGAACGAAACAAGTCGAGAAGCGGGTCATTACAACTATAGGGTATCAACGAAAACACCTAGAGGGTATAGGCGAAAACAACTATACCCCTATAGGCGAAAACAACGAGGATATTAATACATCTATTATTAATCCAATTATTAATTCAAAAGATATATATACCCAATATGCTGAATTCGTGAAAATGAAGGAATCAGAATACAACAAATTAGTGGAAGTTCACGGTGAACCTCTTACTAAAAAAATGATTGAAGTCTTAGATAACTATAAAGGTGCGAACGGAAAGAAATATAAGTCAGATTATCGAGCCATTCTTAATTGGGTAGTTGATAAGGTGAAGGGAGAAAAGAATGAACGCACTAAACAAGGTGGTCGAAAACCTAATTCAAGCGAATATGACTCACTCTCACTCTGACATTCGTGTTTGCCCTTACTGCCAAAAAGAAGTACCTAAATTAGAAATAGAAATTTTAGGCAAAAAAAGGTTCGTGCAGCCTGTTTGCAAATGTGAAGCTGAAAAAGCAATGGAACCGATCAAGAGAGCAGAAGAGCGGAAGCAAGAAGCTGAATTAAAGCGACTCTTTTCTATACATGATATTGGTGAAAGGTTCAATGAATCAAACTTTACTAACTTTATCGTACGGAACGGTTCGGAAAAATGCTTTAAATTAGCTAAAAAGTATGTAGAGGAATTCGATGAATGGGAAGGCGAGAGCTTAATGTTTTGGGGGGAACCTGGTAATGGAAAATCCCACTTAGCTACAGCCGTTACTAATGAATTAACCGCCAGAGGAAAAAGAGTCGTTTTCATCAGTATGCCGGACCTATTAGAAAAAATAAAAGCCACCTTCAATAAAAACAGCGTGGAAACAGAATCAGAAATTATGAAGGGATTGCAGATGTGTGACCTACTCATAATTGATGATATCGGAGCTGAGAAAGTATCGGATTGGGTGCAAGAAGTCATCTTTAGAATCGTAGATGGACGTTATAAGAAGGTTAAACCTATTATGGCTACGTCTAACCTAGAACCGAAAGAATTAGCCGAGAGGATAGGCAAACGGGCCTATGATCGCTTAATAGAAATCAGTCAACCCATTCAGAATGAAGCTACCAGTTATCGGAGAGAAAAAGCAAAGGCAAGGATGGAACGGTTTAAAGACTTATAAGTGAGGTGCTTAATGAGACATACCACCTACCAACAAATCATGCCAGGAGTGTATCAAACCATTCCTTGCTCCTGTACTCAATGTACGAATAAGCAAGCCCAAGAACAAAAATTTGAAAGCTTCTTGGAAAGGTTGAATAAGCAGTATGAAGAATTCTTTGGAAGATCCGCACCAAGTTATAACCAGTACCAGCGAACAAAAAGCGATAGGGAAGATAGAAGCGTTCTACTTACGTAATCAAAGAAGATCTATCTATATAGCTTTGGAAGAGGTCGAAGATGCCGACTTCTTCTGGGGCCGGACGGAAATCAAAGAATTTGATTTTTGGTGGAAAAAAGACACACCTTTAACGAAAATCGCCTATGAAATGGAACGAACGGAAACAGCGGTTTTACTGTTAGCACTAGATCGGGTAATGAAAGGAAAAATTAAGCCAAGAGATGGATGGCGTATTTGGTAATTGACCCAAAAAGCGTCACAAGGAGAGTGAGAAAATGGAGATAAAAAAAGGGGATTATGTACGAGTGATAAAAGACGGAATAGGAATCCATACATTTTCTCCAATGGCTAAAGTTATAAGAATAAACAAAACCAAGGGTTATGTGTTTGTGGACTTTGGTGTAGAAAGAGTGTATAGATACAGACTCGAACAAGTGGAGCTAATTGGCGAATGAAAATTTATCATGTTGCGGTTGATTCCTCTACAGCTGAGTTAGAAGCATTGCATCAAGTTAAACCACCAAGATTGCTGTTATCATACTATTATTTCCGTAACAAACCATTAAAGGACTATGTGGAGCGTTTAGGTTACACTCCTGAAATTATGTTAGATAGTGGAGCTTATTCAGCCTTTACAAAAGGAAAAGGGATTGCTTTAACAGACTATATGAATTACATCGAAGAAAACAAAGAATATATACACCATTATTTTTCTCTTGATGTAATCGGCGATAGTCAAATGTCTTATAGATACTGGCAGATCATGAAAGAAAAAGGGCTTAATCCTATCCCAGTATTCCATTACAAATCACATGAAATGTTTTTGGAACTATATAGGAATCAAACGGATTATATCGGATTGGGTGAAACGGTTCCTGAAAAGGATAAAAACAAAGTTTCTGAATGGGTGCGGTTATTATCTTGGCAGTATCCAGAGATTAAATTTCATCTTTTAGGAAGTAGCAGCAGAAAGATTTTAGACCATTGCGATATTTATAGTGTGGATTCATCCACATGGTTCATGATGGCTATAAATGGTTATCCAAAACACATAAAAGGCAAGTCAAGAGCATCAAAGATTGAACGTGCTGTCTTTAATTTAAAAGAGGAATTGGAATTATTAAGGGAAGCGAAATAGCTGATGAAAGGGTGAGGAAATGTTTAAGTACGATCAAATTTTTTACAACGAAGTCATTTACCACCTGGAGCAAACATGGAATCGCAAACTAACGGATCACGAAAAACATATAGCAATTGAGTGTTATCGCTTTGGAAGAAAAATCGAGGCAGAAAACGAAATCAGAATATTGGAGGTTAAGTGATGAAGAAACCTAAATATATAGTTGATCACGATAGTATGCAGTTTAAAAAGCAGTTAAGAGAACATATGCAGCTGATCAATCCCAAGCCGGACCAGGAAGAAAGAGAACGGAGAATTCAAGAACTTCTAAAACGGAGGGAAAAATAATGGCTGATTACCTCAATGATTATCAAAAACTAATGGTGGAAGTAAGAACCGAATTACATCATAGACCTGACCTGCACGACAAGGTAAAAGGATATATTGAGGAATTAGAACAGCAGAAGAAAAACTCACAGGATCAATACATTGAAACTTTTAATCGGCTGGAAAAGGTAGATTATGAGCTTACCAGCTTAAAGAAAGCCAATGAGCATGTTGGGAATACGGTTAAGTTGTACGAAAAGGAAAATAAAGCATTAAGGGATTTGGTTTCTTTATGGATTTAAACTTTTACCCGGTGCCTAAGCCTATTTCCAAGCCAAAGGATAAACCGAAATTCAAAGAAAAGCGACCGAAGAAAAAGAAAAACCCTAACTTGCATCGAGGAAGAATCATTCCATCTAAAAAGGAACGTACCAGAATCACAGAATCAGCCTATAAACGAATGATAAAAGAATTCGGGGAGTATTGCTTGAATTGTGGTTTTACACCTATCGAGGCCCATCATATAACTTTTCGTTCGCAGATGGGCTCTGGCAACTGGAGGAATCTTGCTCCATTGTGCAACAGATGTCATGGGTTCGCTCATAAATATAAAAGCTATGCGGATCAGCTAAGGGAAGATAGGGAAACGATTTACGGGAAATGGTATTGGGCGGATAAATATACCTTGTTTAAAGAAGGTCTAATAAACAACACCACGGATGAAGCATACGAACGCTTTATGAAAGGTGAGGAAGAACGTGCCGAAAAAAGTGTATGTCAAGGAATGGACAGAAAAGACAGTTGATAAAGAGGAACTTCAGGTGTGCGTTGTCAATGAAAGCATGATTAAGAAACTATCTTATATTGTTTTTATCGAAAAATAGGCAATAAGAATCCAATTTAAATTATATGTCAATCAACATACGAACGAAAAGAGAACATAGGAGGAAAAACAAATGAACGTAATTACCTTAACTGGCAACGCTACGAAAGATTTTGAACTGAAATATACACCTAATGGTAAACCCGTAGGAAGTGGCACCATTGCAGTAAGACGAGACTTTAAAAATCAGAAAGGTGAATATGAAACTGATTTTATTAACCTGGTTGTATTAGGCAAGCTTTCTGAAATCATGGCAAACCATGTTCAAAAGGGTGACAAATTCGGAGTCACAGGAAGACTGCAAATTCGCATCTGGAATAAAGACAATGGCGAAAAAGCCTATTTTACAGAAGTGGTTGTGAATGGATTTGATTTCCCGGATAAAAAGAAACAAGAGAATCCCGGACAACAGCAACCACCTTCCACAAGGGTAGATAACGACCCATTCGCAGGGAACGGACAAATAGATATTTCAGATGATGAGTTACCATTTTGATGGTGAACCTCATGAACTTTGATGAAGCAACTAAAAAACAATTACTAACCATCGCATTACATGATGATTGTCCACTCGAATTCAAGTATAAAGCCTGTGTGGAGCTCCAGCTTAAAAACTGGGGTCCCACCTTCCTGCAAAAATTATTGAAATATTGGGGAATGGGTTTAAGTGAAAACCAAATAGCGGACAAATTCGGAGTAGAAGATTGGGAAGTAAAAAAGCAATTACTAAAATATAACCTGTATGGCAGCAGGGTAAAGAGGAGAAATGGAGCATGAACCTAGAAAAATTATTCAGTATGCAGAAAGTTTTACGTGATCGAATTGGATACAACGAACCAGATAGATTCAATAAGCTCATTTTGGCATTATTAGTCGAATTAGGAGAATGTGCAAATGAGTGGAGAGGGTTTAAGTTTTGGAGTGTGAATCAATTACCACACACTTCAGCTGTAAGAGTGCCTTGCATGATGGAAGAGGATAAAGAGTATTACAATCCTTTGCTTGAGGAATATGTGGACGGATTGCATTTTGTGTTGGAAATTGGTTTAGAACATGGAATTGATAAAGAAATATCAGGTTTAGCTATAGACGATATTAAGTATGCAACGATTGAAGGACAATTCACAGCTCTATTCAAAACCGATTGGGAATATTGCGAAATTGGTAATGCTGGATATTATCATGAAGGATTGGAGTTGTACATCAGCTTAGGCGAAATGCTCGGCTTTACCTGGGATGAAGTAGAAAAAGCTTATTTCACCAAGAACGAAATCAATCACGCTAGACAGGATTCGGGGGTTTACTAATGTCATCTGATGAATTGCGCTCCCTCTTAACCATGATAACCAATTATTCCTTTGAATACTTACAGAGTTTGAACAAAGAACAGTTAGAGAAAATTTATGAGGCAAAAACCAATGGCAAAAATTAATAGTGTCAAAACAACTATTGATGGATACGAGTTCGATAGTTTAACAGAAGGAGAGTTTTATAAACACCTTAAAAGTCGAAATGATGTACTTAAAATAGATGTTCATCCGTCATTCGTGTTAATGAACGCATTCCAAATAAGTTGTGGACGTTGTACAGGTGGATGCGTCAAATCACCAAAGACAGGAAAACAAATCAAATGTAAAAGGTGCGGAGGTAAAGGGTTGATTACTCGCCAACCTTGGACATACACTCCAGACTTTAGAGTGATTTGGAAAAAAGGTTCTCCTTCGTATTTTGATGTTAAGGGTGGATTTAAGGACGCTAAATTCAACTATGTAAAAAAAATGTTTGAGTATAGGTATTGCCGTGAATTATTAGTCGTTAAGCAAGTAAAGGGCGAATGGAAATACATGTGAGAAGGTGTATGAATGGTCATGATTGCTTTGTTTATCGGTGGAATGATTGGATTTAGCACCTGTGCGATATTTTCAGCTAGGCAATATGAAAAGGGGTATTCCGATGCAAAAAAAAGACTGGACTGATGATTATCTCCAGGAACTAGTCAAATACAATAACCAATTAAAACAAGTCCCGGACGAAAGTAGAATCCAGCGAATAGAAATCCTCTCCAAACAATTAGTATTAATCGGGAAGATGGCAGCAGAGTTTTCGGAACGATACAAGATGATCTATGCGGAAAGAAAAAGAGTCCATGCTCAAGCTTATATTGATGCAGAGAAAAACAAAGCAGCCGAAGCAGAATTAGCAGTAGTTTTTCTAAGGGGAATGGAAGCTGAAGCATATGGGAACATGAAAAGATGGTCCAATGCCTTTGAGAGCACCAAAGAGGAAATCAACGCCTTAAAATATAAAGTAAAAATCGATATAGAGGACGGATCCAGCAGGAGGGGAAGTTGATGCAATTAACCTTACTCGATGTAAAACTCACGAAAGAGGTAAAACGTCAGGCAGAGAAGCTGATGAGCCGTTACAAAATGTATGAAGCAATTATCGAAAGTAAGAAGATGGATTTAGAACCGAAGTTGGTTGCGAGTTACCAAGGTTCAGAAAGCCAAAGAGGAAATCAATTCTATAGTGAACCAGAAAAGATTGCTCTCACTGAAATTGAATTAGATGAATACACTCGAACCTTACGAAAATTAGACTTAGTTTATAACTCCTTACGGCCCATGCAACAACGAATATGGGACCGTCGATACTTATTGGATCAACAGGACATCGATGTGTATTCGGATTTAGTCATTCCAGATAGAACCTATTATCGATTAAAGCGAGAAATGATTGCAGTCGTGGCAGAAGCATTCGGAATCATGGCAGATTAGACATAAATTGTGTCGTTAAAGGAGTTGAGAAAGTTTGAAAAAGCAAAGATGGAGATTTACTAAGCTAAATGAATTTTCTTTTTGTCAAGAGTGCGGTAGACGTTTGGATTTAAAGAATAATTCATATCACAAAACATTCGGAACATGTAATTCAACTTGTTATATGTATTTAGTTGGGATGAGTTGGAGTGACTTTTGCTAACGTCGCACTACAAAGATTAACGAAATATTTATTGGCAGAATAACGCAGTAAATTAGCCGTGAAATATAATGATTTAAGTAATATGATGATAGTATCAGGTAATCTAATAGGATACGGAAATATCCTCGACAAGTATTTTCCGTACTCTTAGGTATTCGGCGGCGGTGCTTTAGGGAGCATCGTCTTTTTTATGGTGTGCCTTCGGGCGGGTAATTAAGCGGCACAAATGCCAAAGGTGGGGGCAGTCGCTTATTTTTTGTCTAGAGGATATTATGGTATCTTGTGGAGAGAAAATGAAGGAATTATCTCTTTGATGTCGTATATAATTAAGACAAGGGAGTGATAATCATGAGTGAAAGAGTAGGCGGTTATACAGGAACTAAACCGGGCGGAGATAAGTTAGTAGATCCTGGCACGGGCGGATTATAAGTAACAGAGGAGCATCCTTCGGGGTGCTTTTTTCTTTGGAGGCGGTGAATGATGTGAAACTGAAACCACAACATAAAGACTTCGCTGATTACTATTTACAGCTAGGGAATGCTGAACAAGCAGCAATTAAGGCTGGTTATAGTGAAAGGTATGCAAGAGGGAATGCTTATAAGTTAGTGGCACATAGTGGCATTCGTGCCTATATAGAGGAAAGACTCGCTAAAAAGGATATTAAGAAGATAGCTGACCAGGATGAAGTGCTGCAGTTTCTTACAAATGTCCTTCGAGGTGAGGAAACAGAAACCATTCCGATGTTTGCGAAAGATCACTTTGAATTAGTTGATAACACGCCTTCTATAAAGGACCGTACAAAGGCTGCTGAATTACTCGGCAAGCGGTACACCTTATGGACAGATAAACAGCAAATAGAGGGTAATCTAGGCGTGACCATTGTAGATGATTTAGATGAGTAAAGTTAAGCTATCCAATATAGTGGCTCCATCTTTTAAGGCAATTCACAAGGACATTAAGCAAGGGAACCATGTTCATTATTGGTTTGGTGGAGGGCGAGGGAGTACAAAATCCTCATTCGTAGCAATCGAAACCATATTAGGAATCATGAGTGATCCACAAGCGAATGCTGTTGCTATGCGAAAAGTTAAGGATACCTTAAAGGATTCGGTGTATGAACAACTCCAATGGGCTATAGAAGTCTTAGGTGTCGGTCAATATTGGCATGATAGCATAAGCCCATTAGGATTAACTTATATTCCCACGGGACAGAAGATAATATTCCGTGGTGCGGATAAGCCGAAAAAGATTAAGTCCATTAAATTCTCCAAAGGCTATTGTAAATTCCTTTGGTATGAGGAAGTGGATGAGTTTGGCGGTATGGAAGAGATACGGATGATTAACCAGTCTCTCATGCGTGGTGGTTCATCGTTTGTTGTATTCTACAGCTATAACCCACCAAAGAGTGCGAACAACTGGGTCAATGCAGAAGTGCAGCTCACTAGGAAAGATAGGTTGTTCCATCATTCCAATTACTTAACCGTGCCGAAAGAATGGCTAGGAGAACAGTTTATAGTAGAAGCTGAACACCTGAAAGAAGTGAAACCCACCTCGTATCAGCATGAATACCTGGGAGAAGTCACGGGAACAGGCGGAGAAGTCTTCGACAATGTGAAGATACGACAGATTAGTGATGAAGAAATCAGCGGTTTCTTCAACATCAAACGAGCAATTGACTTTGGTTATGCGATAGATCCACTCGCTTATATTGCGGCTCATTACGATAGGAAAAAGAAAAGGCTCTATATATTCCATGAACTATACAAGGTAGGCTTATCAAACTATGCTGCCTTTGAACATATACAACAAGAAAACATATCGAACGACCTAGTCAAAGCTGATTCAGCTGAACCAAAATCGATATCCGAATTGAATCAACTAGGATTGAGGGTAACAGGAGTGAAAAAGGGTCCTGACTCGATTGAATACGGGATTAAGTTTCTTCAAGGTTTAGAACAAATTGTGATTGATGATGTGCGATGTCCAGAGACAGCGAGAGAGTTTTTAACCTATGAGCTCGAGAAGGATGCGAACGGCAACTTCAAAGCAAAATTCTCTGATAAAAACAATCATGCGATTGATGCGACTCGGTACTGTCTCAATGACGAGATCATTAATCATATGCAAGAACAGAAGGTGAAGAAGAAAGACAACGCTCACTGGATGTTTAACAATGACGAACCTGAAAAGGGGTATATCGAATGGTAGAAAAAGATAAAAAATGCGTTCATCAGGTAATTAGACGAAATGCAACAACTGGTGACCCGAACAAGGTAGAAGTGGAATGTATAAAATGTGGTGTTAATGCAGAATACAATCTGATAACAGGTGAGTACAAATGACAATTATATTAGCTTTATGTATCCCACTGACAGCCGTTGTCGTGGGCTTTTTAACGTTGAAAGCCGTACAACTGGGGTTAAAGTGGCAGATTCAAACCAGCAAGCAAGAAGCTCCTACATTAGAGATACCCAATCCTATTCAACCGATTATCGATGCGAAACAAGAGAAGCAAGCAGCAGCACAACAAGGTAAAGAGCTGCAGAACATCTTGGATGAATGGGTAAACGGGGCAGAAGAAAGCAGGTGAGTAAATGAAACTAGACAGTGCATTAGAGCAAGCAAGCACGGTAGTAAAGCAATATCAGGATGGTTTGGAGTATAAGAAGCAGATGGGATTCTTGGATAAGTGGGCAGAGTCCGAACGGTTTAAAGCGGGCATACAGTGGCCACCAGTAACCGATAAAACGAAAACACTCCCACGTCCAGTCGTGAACATGATTAAGCAAATTGAAAATCATAAGGTTGCATCTGTCATGAATGAGAATATCAAGATGGTGTTTTCAGCAAGTGAGGTTGCAGATGAAGGATCTCCAGAATATGAAGCAGCTGACCTTTATACCCGTTATGCGGATACCACATGGGAAGAAGTGAAACAGCAGGAGCTTAACGAGGAAGCCTTGGATAGTGCGTCTAATGTCGGTACAGGCATCTGGCACTATTACTATGATACGAGTAAATACGGTGGCAATAAGCTGAAATACCAAGGGAAGATATGCGGTGAGATTATTGACCCGGTTAATTACTTTCCCGGTAATCCACAAAACCGTAATGTCCAGCAACAACCATATAACATTATTACCTATCGTGATCTAGTCGCAAATGTTCGCAAAGAGGCAGAGGCGAATGGAGTCCCACAGGAAATGATTGCTTTGATTAAGTCGGACAGTGATACGCAAGACCAAGCCTATGACTTAGCCAAGAAAGAACTGGCTGATAAAGATAAGCTCACGGTTATTACAAAGTATTGGAAAGAGAACGGCGAAGTTCACTTCCTTAAAGTCGCTAGCGGGGTCGTGGTGAAGCCACAAACAAACATGCGATTGAAACTATACCCTCTTATTGTCATGCAGTGGGAACGCCGTAAACGGTCTATATTCGGTGTAGGTGATACAGAAACATTAATCCCGAATCAAAAGGCGCTCAATCTTTTAATTGCGATGCAAATACTGTCCACTCAATTAACAGGATGGCCGAAAGTGATTGTGGATCGTGCGATTGTTCAAGGGAATGTGACCAACACTCCAGGTGAAGTCATCAACGTGAACAGTGGCGGTGGAGGTAACTCGGTAGGAAACGCTGTCCAATATCTGAATCCTGCCAATGTATCGACAGGCTCCTTCAACTTGATTGATAGCTTGTTATCGAAAACAAAAGAGGTAGCGGGCGCCAATGAATCAGCCTTAGGGGAAAACATGGGAAGCCAACTCAACGCATCAGCCATTATGATGTTACAGAAAGCGTCCGGTATTCCGTTAGAATCCATCAAACGGAGATTTTACCAAGCGATGGAGGACACAGGAAATGTTTGGCTAGATATGTGGCAAGTGTACTACAATACGGACCGTATGATCGCGGTGAAAAACGATGACGGAGAGCCACAAAGTGCCGTATTCAATGGTGAGAAATACAAAGATATTGAAATGAGCATGAAAGTGGACATTGGACCATCTTCTTCTTATTCGGAAACACTCATGATGTCCTCATTAGATAAGCTGTTTGATACGCAGCAGATTACATTGGAGATGTATTTGAAGTACGTTCCTAACAACGTTGTACCATTTAAAGACAGATTGTTAAAAGATATTCAAGCGCAGCAAGAAGAACAAATGATGATGCAAGAACAGCAGATGCAAGAACAACAGATGGAAGAAGAGCAACAAGTGTATGCGGATGACATGATAGCGGAACAGGAACAAGCGGCTACGGAACAGGAAGCCCCCCACAACTTTGACCGACTATTAGCTCAATTGCCGAAACATCAACAGAAAGCCTTTGAAAAGCTTTCACCCGAAGAACAAGATGCCATTATGAATCAATTAATGTCTGAACAAGAAGCCCAATAAGGCTTTTTTATTTTGTCCTTAGCATGACGCTATAAACTGCTCAATACTATTCGCCAACCATAGCGAAGGAGGATTTCAAATGTCAGAAGAATTATTAGGTGGCAGCCAAACCACTCCCGAACCAGAAACACAGGAACCATCGATACAGCAAGAACCAGCACAAACACAGGAACCTGTCACCACACAGGAGCCGAATTATTTCACGGTTAAATACAACAAAGAAGAGCGCCAAGTATCCTACGATGAGGCACCCGACTACATTCAAAAGGGGCTTAACTACGAAAAGGTACAACAGCGCGCCACAGAATATGAACAGCATCTAAACCGTGTTGCTCAATTGTCGGGATACCAAACCCACGAAGAGTTTATTTCAGCCTTAGAAGAGGCAGAAGAGCGCCAACGTTATGAAGATGCAGGGGTTGACCCCGAAGCCTTTAACAAGCTCTTGGAAACTCACCCTGATATGCAGTATGCAAGGGAAATGAGAGCCAAAGAACAGGAACAACGGCAGATCCAATCGGAAGTTGAACAGTTACGCGAACGATTTCCTGATTTAAAACCCGATGATCTCACGGAAGAATTATTCACTGTGAAAGAACAGCGTGGTGTTCCGTTGTTGCATGCGTATTTAGAGCTTAACTTTTCGAAACTTGCTCAACAAAAAGAGCAAGAAGCTATCCAAAAACTACAACAAAATGTTCAATCCTCACCAGGTTCATTAGGCGGCGGAGATGTTCCACACACGAAAAGTGTCAGTAACCTCTCACAAAAGGATTTTGGCAGCTTAGTAGACCAAGTATTAAGGGGAGAACGAAAACAATTATAGGGGGAATTATAGATGGCAACTAACATTCAAACATACTCACAAGGTGGAGCAGGATATGCAACATTAACAGCGGAGCAAGCGGAATTTTACCAAAGAGCGATGCTCGAACGCTTAATTGATAACGTAGTATTCATGAATTACGGTAAGAAACAAAACATTCCGAAACAAGCAGGGGCTACTACTTCATTCAGACGTTTAGAGCTTCCTACACTAAGCACGAATGCCATTGTCGAGGGTACCACTCCTGATGGCATCGATTTAACGATCAATAAAATTTCTGCTACTGTAAAACAATACGGTGCATGGACAAAAACTTCTGACTTCCTAGACCTGACTGGATTGGATCCGGTTGTTACGGAAACTGCTCAAATGTTTGGGGATCATGCAGGTCTTTCTATGGATATCATTGTGCGCGACATTGTAGCAGCAGGAACAAACGTTAAATACGCATCTACAGCAAGTTCTCGTGTGACAGTTGCAGCAGGAATGAAGATTTCGGCGGCTGACATTATCAAATGTCGTACAATTCTTGTGAAAAACAATGTAAAACCAATCAAACTTCCTAACGGTGGTAAAGGATATGTTCAGTTTACTCACCCAGAAGTCATTGCGGCTATCATGAATCTGACTGAATGGAAAGAACAAAATACCTATGTTGACGTAAAAAACCGTGAACAAGGTATTGCTGGACAAATGTACGGCATCTACTTCCTAGAGGCTAACACGGCTCCTGTATTTACTGGTGCGGGCGCGGGTGGAATTGATGTCTATGGTTCTATTATCATTGGAGATGGCGCTTATGGTATCCCTGATGTTCAAGGTTCTTCTAAGCCTGAAATCATCGTTAAAAACTCTAAGGGCGACAGTAACGACACTTCTAACCCAATGAACCTATATAGCACAATCGCATGGAAATCAGTCTTTACTGCTGTTCGTCTTCAAGAAAAATCGATTCTTCGTTATGAAAGTGCAATTGTTTAATAAAACAAATGAAGGGGGCTTCGGCTCCCTTTTTATTTATGAGGAGGAAATTTAATGTCTAAAACACAAAAAGAAGTAGAAAAAGAACTATTATCCGATCGTGACGCAATCTTGGCACAACCGAAAGTGAAATTATTCATCCCTCATGATAGAAGTAACCCAGCTAAACACAGAACGGTTATCATTAACGGGCAAGAATTTATCCTAGCAGTAGGTAAGCAGCTTGAAGTACCAGAAGTTGTTGCCGAAGTATGGAACGACTCCTATAGTCGTACGGTTGAAGCTGAATTTAATATGGAAAAATTCAATGAAGTATAGAGCCCTAAACAGGCTCTTTTTTCTTTATAAGGGGGTTTATCCATGCCTTTAATCACAAATCAACCTAGACGAAACGGAAGCCTCGTGGTCACTGAATTTGTTGATAGCGTTGGTACAAATAATGTGACGTTCTCCATTCCTGACAACATCGAACAGGAAACCTTGCAAATATACAATATCAGTCCCGTGGAGTTACTTGTGAACGTCGGGACCCAATCAAATGTATCTGTTCCGGCTTACCGTGGGATTACATTGAATGAAACCTTTACAGCCTTCTCCATTAAATCTTCATTGGGTGTGGGGGGGTTCCGGGCAACCTGTTCCTACCAGGATTCCGATGAAGAGGACGAGATTATTTTAGATGATAAAATCACAGCCCTTACGACATCTTTGGTACAAAAAGCATCTCAATCTGATATAAGTGTAAATCCTAAATGGTTCGGGGCAAGTGGTTCTAAACAATCAACAACAGGAACGATAAATGCAGGTTCAAATCAATTAACTTTGGCTAGTGCGATTGATTTTAAAGATGGTCAAGGCATTGCAATTGCTCACGCAGGGACACCGTGCGCATTAGTTGCTCCGGATGGATTAGCAATAAGTAATGTAGGGCAAGCGGGAACGACAACATATTCCTATCAAGTTGTAGCATTAGATGCTAATGGAGGTTGTTCTACTGCGAGTTCGGCTATTACTACCACAACAAGTAAATTATTCAGTAGTTCTTACGCTGATATTGCAACAGCAATGAACTACGCTAACTATAATTCATTGTCTTGGTCACCTGTTAGCGGTGCGGTTTCATATGCAATTTATGGACGAGGTAAACTATTAGGTACAACACCTGAAAATACAACAACATTTTATGACTTTGGTGTAGATTCCTATACAAATTTTTGGAATTTACCAACCACCATAGCACCTTCCACTTCATTAGCAGGGACATTGGTTGCCGAAATTGTAGCTGGTGGTGGAACAAATACACTAACCTTATCTACAAACGCTATTACATCTGTAACTACACAAGCGGTACAGCACGATGATACACAAGCCTTAACAGATACGTTTAATTTTGCTTTTCCACTAGGGCGTTCCATTAAGATTTCAGAAGGGGTTTATAATACAACATCCCCGTTAATCTGGGATATTGACCACCAATATGAATTTAATGTGGATATGGAGGGTGTATTAAAACCGCAATCAGGGCTAGGTACTGCTCTTACCGTTAAACGTATGACAGGAGGAAGGTTGCAGTTACGAGTAAATGATGGTGGATGTGGTTCAGATACTGCCTTTTGCATCAATAACGTTGCTAGTACTGACGTGAAAGTATTCGGATTAAATTATGCTGGTACGGTTTGGAAAGTAATGGGTAGTTATGAAGATGCTAATAACTATGTAAGCACACAAAATACAGTTGAAGTATTCGCAACCCAATGTGGTAGAGCGTTAATACATGGCCCAGATAGTGGACACACAGACTCATTCGGTGCCTATAAAACTATTTGGGATCAATTATGTTCTCATGGCTCATTATTTAAAAACTCGTATGATATAACCATCCTTCACTATGAGAATCTTTTTAGAAATATAACAGAATCCAGTTTAACATTTAATACCTGTGGTTCGTTGCATTTGGGTACTATCGCACTTGGTGGCTTATCTAATGGTTTTGTCAATTTTATTTCAGCATCAAATGCTAGTATTCAAAAATTATTCTTAACAACCAATGATATGGTTTATGGAACATCATACCAATCAATAGGTCTGAAAGCATCAACAAGTTCAAATATTATTGTGACTACAGCCGTTATTGCGAAGTGTCTAGATGCTATTAGTTACGATAATTCAAGTACAATTACTATTCTTGATTTTGAACCGTCTAGCTGTACAAACATCATACGTAAAAATGGTGTGGTGCTTGACACAACAAATGCAAAGAAATCATTACATTTTGAAACGATAAAAAGTGTTGCTTCTACTGTTATAGATTCTACAATGGCGACGGGAAATGTGGGAATTGAGCATGGTTCCATTAGTAATGCAACAACTCCATTTTTAGATTGGCACTCATCAGGGTTTGTAAATGATTATGATATTCGGTTTATGGCATCAGGTGGGACGAATGGATCGAATGGTGGTGGTGATTTAACTGTTACTGCTGCTAACTTTAAAGTAAGTGGTGCTATACAAGAGGGTGGTGTGACACTAGATTCAAAATATGCAAAAATAGCCTCTCCAACGTTTACTGGTACAGTAGCCTTACCTGTAGCAACTACTACAGGAAACTTAACGGTAGGCGGTTCAATTAACTCAAGTAGCACTATGAGTTTAACAGGGGCGAATCAGGGTGTTGAAGTCGGTTCTACATCAACAGTAGGTACGCCTTATCTAGACTTTCATTCAAGTGGAAGCGCGAACGACTTTGACGCTCGTATTATGGCAAGTGGTGGGACTGATGGTACTAACGGACAAGGGAACTTAAATTTCTCGGCTAACATTCAATTAAACAGTGGTACAGCTCTCAAAGGGCATTTATCCGCAACTGCTTCTCTTAGCGGATTTGGGAGTATTCCAGCACAAGGTTCTGCTATTCAAACAATTACGGTGTCAGGTGCAAGTATTGGTGATAACTGTTATGTTTCACCGAATGCCGACATAGGAGCAGGGTTGGTGTGGTCTGCTTGGGTTAGTGCAGGAAGCACCATAACAGTCCGTGTATCTAATCCAACCGCAGGTGCTATTACCCCAACAACAGCGACTTGGAGAGCGGATTTGTGGAAACATTAATTCATCTTTGGACAAAAGTGAGTCGAAACTCAAGAACGAAATTCAGAGCCTTTTTAGGGCTCTTTTTTATTTATAAGGAGGTGGACAAATGAACCTCGAACAAATCATTAACGAGATTAACAAAGACCTGGACGATACCCAGGACAACGGGGATTTAATCGGCTGGATTAATCGATGTATGGATGATCTGTCACCGATTGCCAAAAAAGAAGCAAAAACCGTTTATGAGATTTCCTCCTTAAACGGTTATGATTTGCCAGAGGATTTACTCGAAATCGCCTTAGTTCTGGTGAATGGTACACAATATGATCCCGTTGTGTTAAATGATTCGTGGAGTACAGGGTACAAAAGGTGGGGGAATGTGTTGTCACTTCAAAACGCCCCTTCTGACGGTCAGGTAGAGCTGTATTATTTTAAACGATTGTCTCATTTAGAAAACTTAGAAGATGTGCCGGAGATTGAACCAACCTTTCATGATTTATTCATTCTCTATACCATCGCTCACCAGCAGTTTTCGGAAGATGAACCCGAACGTCAAATGGATGCTCTCACTCGGTATAACAATCGCAACGGGGAATTCAATCGTTTTGTGATGGCAAATTCCTTTGTTTATAATTCACAACGGCAAATAACAGATGTGTGGTGGTAAACCATGGGCGAAAAATTATATGCAGATTTTCGAGACTTTTCATTAGGGTTAAACCAGAAGGATGGACCCACTCTCATCTTAGATCAAGAGCTAATGGATGTTGAAAATGTCATCTTAGGTAAGGGATTTGCACAAAAACGATATGGCTTTGAAAAATATTCTACTGTGCTGCCGAATCCCATTACCAAGTTATATGAATATAAAAAAAACAGCGGAACCAAAGAGTTTTTATCGGTCAGTAACTTACAACTTTACAAAGATGTGAGCGGTACTCCGACAGCCATTACAGGAGCGCTTACAAGCAACACAGTGAAGATGTTGACCTATAAAGATAGAAACATCAATGATGCGACATTAATCGCTGACGGTGGCAGTTTGAAAGCCTATAACGGCACATCTGTAAGTGTGGTTACACCACACGTACCGACAGATGGCACAGGGGGAACACCGTTAGAAACAACAGATCCTGGCTTAAATGACTTAGCAAACTTAACAAACTTCCGTACCATTGCTATGAAAAAGGATAGAGTCTTTGCGGCAGCGCACCCAACGGTTAAAAATAGAGTGAGTTTTTGTTATTTTGACCCATACAAAGGGTATGCGGTCTATGATTACTGGCCAGCTATTTACTTTTTTGACGTAGCGGTAGAAGATAACGATGAGATTGTAGAACTGAAAGTATTTCGAAATGTGCTGATGATCTTCTGTAAGAAAAGTGTATGGGCATTACGTGGTGATGGAGTCACCTTAGCAGACTTAGAGCTTATCAAAGTAAACGTGCCGAATGGTTGTATTGCACCAAACAGCGTGCAGGAGGTGGGAAATAACCTGTTTTACTTGGGTGATGACCATGTGTACAGCTTATTTGCATCCGAACAGGAATTTGTATCAGCACAGATTATGAGCACTAAGGTTCAGCCTATTCTCAAATCTATTGGGATCACAGACAAGGCGCTTGCAACGTCTATTTTTTATGACAACAAGTATTATTTGAGTTTTCCGAGCGGTTTAACGATGGTGTACGATGTGACACTCGAATCATGGACCAAATTCACGAATATCAAAGCCAACTCCTTCCTTATCCGGGATGGGGTTCTTTATTTTTCAGCCAACACCGGATATATCTATAAATTTAACGAGAATCTTTACAGCGATGATGGGCAACCAATCAATTATCTATTAGAAACCAAGATTTTTGATTTTGGCTTGCCAATAAATAAAAAGAAATTCCGGCGGGTTTTTTTCATTACAAAAGATTATGACGGATTCAATACCTCTTTTGTTCCTGTTTTGACCATCGATCAGACGTTATCCATCGATTTGAATCAAGTCGATAGCGGTAATTCTGGTATATGGGATACCTCTGACTGGGATGAAGTGGAATGGGAAGCGCATAACAACATAAAGTCCGGTGGATCCGGTATATGGGATACTTCTAGCTGGGATGAAGCCGTTTGGGATTCAAGAGAGACCACAAGAACGGATTATAAAATACGGCAAAAAGGGAATGACATTTCAGTAAAAATCACAAATAACAATTTAGACGAACCCCTTTCGATTTATGGGATATTATTCGAATACGAAAATAAAGGAATTAAATAAGGCGGTGGCACAATGGCGTGGAGTAGATTATACAACTTTCAAAATGGAACAAAAATTAACTCTGGTCAAGTAAACGGGGAATTTAACCAATTAATTGCGGCAGCCAATCAACTTCAAACGGATGACGAGACAAAAGATACAAACTTACGGGCGATTGCGCAGCTAAACAAAATTACAGCTGACACAGGCGACTATAAGCTGAAAGTGACAAATGCAGCGAATGACTTCTTAGCACAAATTATCGCGAATGTGATCGGGTTACAAACAGTCTACTGCGTTGCCGGGGCGGTCAACAATCCTTCTGCAGCGGATAGTGTCCGGGGGACAGCTTATGTATACAGTAACTTTGGTTGGGTAACGGTTTTTGATAAAACAGGCGGTGTTTTTACCAATCACCTTGATAACGGAGCGTGGCAAGGATGGAACAAGCAACAATCCTTATGGTCGGGCGCAACCTACCCACCAGCAGCTACTACAATTACCCCAACTAAGCCACTATCTAAATGCCGGAATGGCTGGATGTTGGTATGGAGCGACTATGACCCTGGTACAGGTTCGAATGATTACGATATTGCGTATTCTCAAATTCCGAAAGACACTCCGTTTCTAGGGAGAGTTCACACATTTGATGTACCGAATAATGCTTCATCCTCCAATGTAAGCACGATTGTAAAAAAATTAACCGTCAATGATACCACGTTGGTAGGCTCGGACGATAACGGATCAGCAACAACCAATACCAACGATGTCGTATTAAGAAATATCTTAGAATATTAGGAGGTTAATATGAAAATATTTATTCAACTAAATGGAAATCGTGTGGTCAATCAAGGGAGTACAAAAGGTGCAGATCAGGATATTGAATTAGAAGTAGCAGAAGATCATGAAGTATTGCGAAATCCGTTTGTTTTTACGTATGAAAACGGACAATTAATTAAAGATGAAGCGTATCAGCAACAACTCATCCAAGAAAAAGAAGCACGTGAAAGCGAACCGTCTACAGAGGAAAAACTCGAACTTATGCAAAAAGCGATTGACGATATTATTTTAGGAGTGATATAGCTTGGGCGAATATATGGGTCAAAGAATAATAAGCGGTGTTTATACCTACGACTATGTGATTTCCAAGCGTCCGGACCTAAAAGAAGAAGGTATCGACGCTTATTTAATTTCTAATGGACGAGAAGACCTAATCACTCAATAAGGAGGTCGTCACATGGCGAATACCTTTAGTTATAATTACAAACCGATGGATTACAAAACGGCTCAAAAGCAAGTGTCCGGGCAAGTTGACCCTCTCTTTAACCGTGCCATCCAAGGGATCAATCAACAAAAATATCAATCCGATGTGCAGGCCGGGCAAGTGGCGGCGGCAAGAGGACTCGGTCATTCTGGCTTAGCGGCGGACCAACTCAATAAGATTGCGATTGGGGCTCAAGGGCAAATTGGCGACTTAAACGCCCAGCGTGCATCACAATTGGCTCAAATGTCTAACGATTTAATGTGGCGGGATAAAGAGTTTGGTATGCAGGATAGAGCGCAGAAATACAACGAATTTAATTCAGACCGTGGGTACAACTATCAAGTCGGCAGAGATAAAGTCGGGGATAGTCAATGGGATAAAACCTATAATCGGGGTGTGTACGAGTCAAACCGTAATTATAAACGCGGCGCATATGAATCTGACCGATCTTATAAACGGGGAGCGTACGAATCAGACCGTAATTATAAACGTGGTGCCTATGAGTCAGACCGAGAAAACACATGGAGGAAATACACTTATAACACTATGAGTGCATCCGATAAAGCAAATCTTGACTGGAATAAGAAACAGTATGGCGAAGATGCAGCGTGGAGAATGTACGAAATGAAATATAACGGAGAAATAGCAAAAGAGGGTTTTTAAGTTCTGTGGAAAGCGGCTCACCTGGTTCTACTCCATCTTCAAGCGGGTATGGTTCTACTCCATCTTCTTCAAGTGGATTAGGTTCATTATCTAGCAAGTATGAATCAGGCGGTGCCGGTGCTGGAACTATCGGCCGCAATAGTGGTGATTGGGGCGGTGCTTCCTACGGAACGTATCAGATAGCCACAAATACTGGAACGATGAAAACCTTCATGAAATACTTGAAATCTGCTAATCCGTCCATGTATCAAGCCTTAGCAAGGTCTTCACCAGGTTCAAGTAGTTTTGACCAAACTTGGAAAGCCTTAGCGAAAAATTACGGCAAAGAATTTAATAATGTGCAGCATGGGTTTATTAAAAAGTCCCACTATGATCCAGCGGCAAGTAAGGTATTGAAATCGACAGGTATAGATGTAAATAGATATTCATCAGCCTTACAGAATGTTCTATGGAGCGTATCCGTACAACATGGTTCAGGCGGTGCTAGTAAAGTGTTTAGAAATGCTGGCATAAGAAAAGGCATGAGTGAAGCGGAAATCATTAAACGAGTATATGCCGAGAGAATGGCGAATGGAGGCAGGAAATACTTCTCCCGTTCTTCTCCAAGTATCCGTAATTCAGTTGTAAGACGTTTCAAAAATGAATTAAGAGATGCACTTAATATGCTGGGATAGGGGAGAAGTAAATGGCATTCGATGATAAGTATTATAAGAAGGTATTCGAAAGTAGATATGGGAAGGGCTCGTTTGATGCGGGCCTTTCTGAAGCTAGAGAAATAGGCCGTGCCAAAAGAAGAAAAGAAGAAGCAGAACAAGCAGCAAAGCAGAAGAAAACTTATGGTGATGCGGTATCCTATTGGAGCGACCCTATCAATAAAGAGCAAATTAAATCAGTCGGTGCGGCAAAGGTAATAGATAATATCCGGAATGATCCTGCCCAACAAGAAATGATTAAATCCCAAGGCTTCAATGTAGAGGATTATTTAGATGGCATCACCAATGCGGCATCCGATGGAAAGTTTCGTTCAAATCGTGAGTATAATCAATATAAAACCAACTTGTTAGCAGAAACAAAACGTGAAGATAAAGAGTTTAAAGCAAAGAATGGGATGTCTAAACAAGAATACTACGACTTAATCATAAAGCCTAAACAAGATGCTGCTAAGAAGAATAAAGAAAATAAAAGTCTTGTCCCTGAAATAGGAAGCAAGAAGAAAAAGAAGGATGAACCCTTCTTAACCGATTTGAAAAACTTCTTAACGGGTAAAGATACAGATGGAGACGGAAAGCCTAATGGGTTGTTTCGTGCCCTTGAAATTATAGATAGACCTGGGGATGCTATCCGTACCGGGATAAAGGAAAAAGTACAAGGTCGTGGTTTTTGGCAAGGTGCAAAAGATGGGTTCTTAGGAAACAAGGATACATCAGGTGAAGAACTAAATAAGACTTTAGGCTTCGATCCTAAAAAGAATAAAACACACAGAACTATCGCTAATGAATTTGGTAGACTTGCTATTAATACTTTTCAGCCTGGGGGCGCGCTTCTCACCACTTTTCTAAATGATAAACAAAGGGATGCGGTGGGGGACGAAGCGTCAAGAATGGCAACTGAAATGGCCTTAGACCCATTAAACTTGATAGGTACTGGAATTGTGTCGAAATCAGCAAAAGGGCTCAGTAAGCTTGATAAGCTAGGTGAGATGATTTCTAAAGCGGCAAGTAGATCTAAAGGTTCAAATAATGCAGAAGAATTATTGGGATTACCAGCGCCACAAAAAGCATTGCCAGCACCAAAGGGTAATACACCAGAACGATACCCTTCTAATTATAATTATGAAGAGTATGGATTCAAGGGTGAGTCTGCAGATACACCTGATTGGGTTAGAGGGTTTAACAAAGAACAAGATGCCCGTGTATTAGGTTTACCAGAACCTCAAAAGGGACTACCCGAACCACAAAGAAGATTGATGGAACCACAAGGACCTAAACCGACGGAAAAAGAATTCAGTGAAGTGACTGCACTAAAAAACGATGTTCTTAACCCGTTCGATAATACTAAAACACCATCAGGTAAAACAACACAAGCAAAACCGGACCCAGAATTGAATGCGGCGATTCAACAACAATATGAATATCTTAAAAACTCAATGGGTAAAGGTGTAGATTCTGGCCTAACTACTCGAGATTCCGGAATAAATGGGTTTGGTACAGCGTCGGAAGTTACCGGGCGTTACTCGGTAAGCAATAATCCTAAATGGTATCAAGATTTTTACGCATTAAATAAACGTAAACCTAACAACGCAGAATTGCGTCAATTAGCTGAACAACACGTAAGAGAAGGTTTTCAAGATGAATTTGGGAATATTCCTGCTTGGAGTCCTAAGAAAGTACGGGAAATTGATGATCAAATTGATGAAATCCTCACTACCATTAGAGAAAACCCTGAACAAGAACCAATTTTACGCCCGATTTTAGAAGCTTTACAAGAGGATAAAGCAATTGCTTTAAATGAAACGGCACCTTCTAAGACTTCAACTAGAGCAGAGAAACTAAGAAGCCAGGCGGATGCTTTAGAAAGGGAGGCACAACGTTTAAGAGGGTTAACCGAATCAGAAACAGCGGGTATTGTACCGGGGCAACCGATTCAAAAAGGCAAAAACTATTCAGAACCATTAAGAGCAAGAGAAGATAAGCGACAAGAGGCCTTGAAACAAGCGGAAGAATTAAAGCGCCAAGCAGAAGCTTCCGAAAAACATCAGGCCAGAAAAGAACAACGTGCGGGAATGTCTGATTCTGAAAAGAAGGTCAGCAAGGTAGAAAAGGATTTGAAAAAGGCTAAATCTAATTTGGAACTAGCTTTAAGTGGTAAATCACCGGCTTTGGAATCATTTATTCCTGATTTAAAGAAAGAGGTTCCTAGATTAGAAAAAAGATTAGCTAAACTTTTAGGAGAGCAGGCACCAAAAAAGAAAGAAATTCCATTGGTACCTGAAATTCGAAAAGTATCCGGCAAAGCTGATTTTAAATCTAAACTCTTGATGGATTTAGATTTACATCAAGGTTATCTTAAAACAGTTACAACAAAGAAAAGATTAGACAAGATGACTAAGGAAGAATTAACTACCATTCGTCAACAATTGGCTTCATCTAAGGAGATGACCAAACAGATAAAAGAAGATCTTAAAAAGGTTGACGAGTTTTTAGTGAAATTGAATTTGCAAACGTTCGGAAATGCCCAGAAAAAAAGTTCGGTAAATAATCCTGTTACAGATACACAAAGACAATCACAAGGAAATGCCGATTCATTCCGTTCAAAAATCAACGATACACCAAAGAAGAAGGAAAGTATCCTAAAGGGGTTACGTACTCAATTTGTTGATGATGTGGCACCGTTAGAAAATATTGAAAAGCTGATAGCAGGAAAAGTAGGCAGCGCAGAGAATAGTTTATACAAGCAAGCGAGGTTGTTTAAGGGATCACCCGAAAAAGCCCATATGATTGTACAGGAACAAATGCAGCCGATTCTTCGTGACTTACAGGCTAACAAAACGGATATAAAAGACTTGCGAGATTACGCTCTTGCGGTTCATGCGAAGGATGTTAATTCTAAAGGGATAAATTCCGGATTCACGAATGCAGAAATAGACGATGTTATAAACAGATTAGGTTCTGAATCAATGGAAACTATGCGGAAAAAAATGGTTGGTGTTAATAACCATGTACTTGATATGCTATCCTCTGGTGAAAATCCTGTTCTAAGCAAGGAACAAGTAACTGCTATGAGGGAGAAATGGCCTAACTACATGTCGCTATTCCGTTCATTTGATGACGATAAAATTGAATTCGCCGGCGGTATGAATAAAGCGATGGCTAATGCAACAAACCCTATAAAGAAACTTGAAGGATCCAATCGAGATGTTATTGACCCAATGGAAAGCATGGTTAAAAACATCTTTAAAGCTGTGAATGCCATTGAAAAGAACAAAGTTTCTGCACAAGTCGGTAAATTAGCCGAAAAAGATGTAGAAGGTAATTTTATTCGGAAGTTAGCGGATAATGAAGATACAAGCCGAGTGAATGTTATAAGCGTCATGGATAACGGGAAGAAAGTAAAATATGAAGTTCCTCCAGAAGTGTATAAAACTTTAATGAATTTAGACAAGGAATCAACGAATACACTTGTAAAGATACTTCAAAAACCTGCTTCCCTTTTACGAGCAGGGGCAACCTTAACACCTGAATTTAGCTTGCGAAATCCTTTGCGTGATGTGCCGAATGCTTTTGTTGTGTCTGAATCTGGTTTTAATCCAATTACAGATTTCCCAGTTGGATTATGGCAATCAATATTTAAAGGCAGGACCGTTAAAATCGGGAATAAAGAATTCGAAACTCCAGGGAAATTGTACAAAGAATGGGTTAAAGAAAATGGTGGTTATGGGAATCTTATTTCTATGGACAGAAAACTCCATCAACAAACGCTTAAAAAAGCTCTTTCGGAAGTAAATACTAACTACATTGATGTGCTTGATCCTAAAACGTATACGACTCTAATGAAAAAACTTGCTAACCCAATTGGTGTTTTGCGTAATATTGCGGATGTAAGTGAATCAGCAACTAAAGTGGGAGAGTTTAGAGCGGCATTACGTAAGGGTACAACGCCACAAGAAGCAGCATACCGTGCTAGAGATATTATGGACTTCGGTCGGGCTGGCATAAGTGCAAGAGAAGCAAATAAGGTAGTAGCATTTTTGAACGCGAATATTCAAGGTAAGAGTAAACTTTTGAGGTCATTTAAAGAAAGACCTGCTCAATTCATAGGGAAGGCTGTTGCTGCGGTTACAATCCCGACTATAGGCGCGCGTGTGGCTCAAGAAACATACGCTAATGAGAAACAAAGGGAAATTATTGACGATGCACCACAGTGGTTAAAGGATACTTTTTATCTCATTCCTGTTCCTGGAACGAATCAAATTGCACGTATCCCTAAACCGTTTGACTTAGCTTTTGCCTTCTCGAATACACTAGAAAGAGCTATGGATTACGCGTTCAAGAACGACAAAGACGCTTTTGATGGTTGGATTAAAGAAGGCTTTTCACAAGCTTCTATTCCTACTATGTTAACGGGTATTGCTCCGATTATTGAAGGAATGGCGAACTACTCTTTCTTTCGTAAGGGTCCGGTTATTCCAAAGCGAGAAGAAGGCATGAATTTTCCGGATCAATATGATGTCAATACAACGGAAACAGCAAAAGTATTAGGCAAGGGAATAAACAAGGTTACAGGCGGTCAAGGTGCATTTAAAAACTTTGGTTCACCACGTATCATTGATAATACGATTCAAGGGTTCACGGGCGGTCTAGGTACGTATTTTACAAGTGCGATTGATATGTTTGCAAAGGGTGGAGAAGGTGAACCGGTGCGGCCAGAAAAGAGCATTGACCAAATGCCGGTAGCTAGAGCATTTCTTGTCAATCAATCTTCATCGGGTGAATCTCTTGACAAGTTGTATAATTTAAAAGAAAAACTCACAAAAGCAAGAGGATCAGCGAAACAAAACTCAAAACCATTTGCCGATGAAGGGAAATACAAGGTAGTTAATAATGCTACGAAGTCGATTGGAAACTTAAATAAGCAAATACGATCAATTGAAAACTCACCAGATTTATCAGCACAAATGAAAAAAGCACGCTTAGACGAATTCATTAGATTACGGAATGACCTTTCAAGGCAAGCGCTGAAAAACATAAAAAACATGGAGTGATAAAATTGGCGTGGTATCATTGGATTGGAGCATATTTAATTATAATTGCTGGAACAACGTTTACTATCATACCTGATAAGCCCTGGTGGTTATGGCTTGCTATATTTGTAGTAGGTGGAATCGGATTATTAATTGGATTATTGATACCTGGAAAAGAAGATAAATACGCAAAAAGTAACCGAGAGAGCTGAAATCCAGCTCTCTTTTATTTGGGGGGGAATGAAGATGATAATCGCATCACAACAATTACACGTCATTCAAACATATTTATTTGGTGGGGTGAAATTCTTAGATTTACTAGCTATTCTTATGTTAGTGGACATTATTACAGGGGTTATGAAAGCAATCAAAGAAAAACGATTACGAAGTCGAAATGCTCTTTTTGGATACGCTCGTAAAATTGGGGTATTCGGGATCGTTATCCTGGCGAACATCATTGACCAAATACTTTCATTGAATGGAACGGTGGCTTTTGCTACGGTTCTTTTTTATTGTGCCAACGAAGGTTTATCTATTATTGAAAATGCTGCCCAAATTGGAATCAAAGTACCCTCAGTTATTACAGACAAATTGCATGTGATTCAAGAAAAAGATAAAAAAGGAGAGGGTAAAGAATGAGTTTATTTAAGATAAGCTTAGATGCAGGGCATGGCGGTTTTGGGGTAACACCAGGTAAAAGGGTTCCAGACGGTTCTATGTATGAATGGGATTTTAACGGCGCAGTTGTAAAAAATATTATGGCTGAATTGCTGAATTACGAGGGTGTAACCATGCTTCGTGTGGATGATCCGACAGGAAAAACGGATGTTCCTTTGAAAGAAAGATCAACAAAAGTAAACAATTGGGGTTCTCATGCCCACATATCTGTTCATGCTAATGCAGCGAGTGATGAATGGGGACCTGCACACGGTGTTGAGACCTTTACTTACACTTCTCCTTCTAAAACGTCTGTAGAGTTAGCTACAAAGGTACAAAATTCTTTAATTAAAGCGACAGGTTTAACAGATCGGGGAGTAAAGAAGGCAGATTTCCACATCATCCGGGAGACTCATATGCCTTCCATTCTTGTAGAGTGTGGGTTTATGTCCAATAAAGAAGAAGCAGCACTCCTTAAATCAAGCGATTACCGTAAAAAGTGTGCCTTGGCGATTGTGGAAGGTTTAGCGGATCAGTTTAATTTAAAGAAAAAACCTGTTGTAGTAAAACCTGTTTCAAAACCTGTTGAAACGTCAACTGTAAAGGTAAATGTCATCACTGGATGGTACACGGAAGGATCCAGTGGTTTAGCTGCTCTCGAAAAGTTTCTAAAAGACCATGGCTGGAAATACCGAAAAGAAATAGTAAAAGAATAACAAAAGGGCCCTTCTCAATCGAGAGGGGCTTTTAATAAGCTACTTCATACATTCTATTCAATCTCACACCATTACTCATGAAGTGTAAGATGTTGTAATCACAGTTTTTATATTTCGTTTTAAAGTGTTGCTCCATCATATTCATTACATTCGTATCACTTAAATCAAAATCATCCACATAAAACAGATTATTTACTACATAATACCATTGTTCCTCATTTAATCTCGGATGTTCTACATTTCTATATTCCTGGTAAAAAGATAAGTAATATTCAATACATTCAATTGCGTCATCTTTTACAGAGAACTTATTTTTAAAATCATTAAAAGAAAAACATAGGACGGAATCTTGTTCCGTTCCCTTATTGTTTTTGTAATCTCTGTTTTTAATATCTGTAGTAATCTCTGTTAAAGAACGTGTGTTTTCATCATTTCCATTTTCCGAATCCGTATTTTCCTTTTGTTGATTTCGCAAAAACCAAGTAAATTGGTCAACGAAGGCTTCTTTATTTAATTTATAGTGCGTTGTGGGATTACCATATGCTTTTTTAATTTTCGTTTCCAATATACCTAATTCAGTTAATTTCTTTTTTGATTTTCTGACAGCGTATTTACTTAATCTTAATTCGTCATGCCATTCTTTATCTGATTTAAAAATAAAACCGTCTTTCCTTGTTCCTCTATCTGACCAGTAAATAAGTTGTGATAAAAACAACCCACATTCCAAGTCATTTACAAAGTCCACAAAAGCAACATTCAATGTAATAATATTTTCATGTCCTGTTAGTTGACGAATAATATCAAATGTTTGGTGTTTAAAATCACTCATTCTTCATCCTCCACTTTGGGTCTACTTTTCATTTTCTTCATACATTTCTTCTATTTTTACATTCAATAATTTTTGTAATCTCAAAATATATAAAACACTTGGTGTTGATTTAGCAAAGCCATCTTCATTCTTACACCAGTTTGTAAGCTGCGCTTGTGTAGCTCCGATCTGTTCAGCTACCCACTTCAAACGCAATCCTTTATTCTCTAATATTTCCCCTAAATTTGACTTAACTTTTGCCTTCAAAATTAGCCCAACTTCCATAATATGATGTTCACCTCCTCATTATGCCATTTTCTTAATTATAATACAAATTATAAAATAATACAAATAAAATTATAAAATATTGTAATAATGGACATTCCAACCCCAATACCCTTTAATATACCCAATTAAAACCCCCGTTGGTAGCCTGTTCGGGAATCATCAAAAAGTAGAACTATCAACTATTCATCCTATAATTTTCGAATACCCATTTCGAGGGATAACTTATTATATAAGTTCCAATGAGGTGGCGTTGAAGGGAGAGGAAAACTAAATGATTTTCGAAGTGGTCTCAACAACAATTTTTGGAGCAATTTCTTTGAAAGCTTATTTATCAAAAAACGGGGCAGGGAACGACTCGAAGAAACTCAACAAAATATTCACACTAAGTGGATTAAATGTAAAGGACGGAGATCGCACCTTAACCACTCAACAAGTAAAGAAAAGAAATGAGGAATGGGGAACAGAGTATAGGTATCGGATTCCTTTGGGAAGAAGTTTTGAAGACTATGTAGCGAAACAAAAAGTAATTGAAGCAGGAGTAAACACTCGCTCGGTTAAAATTAGACTAAAAGACCTAAGAGAGTTGAAATTAGATAGAAACATCATATCAACTATTAAAGGTATATACACAAAGAAATTGACCGATAGAAAGGAAATAGAGCTTTCTTATGACGGTATGTTAATCATTCGCATTTACAATGAACCTTTACCCACTCAAGTGGATTTTCAAGAAGGCAAAGGGTGGAAAGTGGTATTCGGGGCAACCAGAGACCGAAATAAATTAATCTTCCATGATTTCGAAAGTTTTCCACATTTATGCCTAGGTGGTGCTACGAGGTACGGTAAATCTAATTTAATTAACTGTATTATTAACGCTTTGATTAGGCAGCAACCAAACGATGTCAAACTTCACCTGATAGACCTAAAAGGCGGTGTGGAGCTTTGCGACTATGAAAGTATTAAGCAAACTGAATCAATCGCCTACGAGCCAGAGGAAGCCTTAGAAACATTAGAAAATGCCTATCAGCTAATGAGAGGAAAACAAGATATCCTAAGGAAAGCAGGAAAGAAAAAAGTGGAGGATGCTGGAATTGCCGAAAGACATTTTATCATTATCGATGAAGTGGGGGAATTAAATCCGGATGAAGCAGTAAGCAAAGAAGAGAAGGCACTTAAACAACAATGCCAAAAATATATGAGTCAAATTGCCAGGTTAGGAGCCGGACTAGGATTTAGGTTAATCCTAGCTACGCAGTATCCCACTGGCGATGTAATCCCTAGGCAATGCAAACAAAACAGTGATGCAAAACTTTGTTTCCGGGTTCAATCTGGAACAGCATCAAGGGTAGTCTTAGATAGTGAAGGAGCCGAAACCCTACCCAAAGTTAAGGGGAGAGCAATTTATCAAATGGCAGACCAAAAAGTTATTATCCAAACCCCTCTAATTACTCCGGAAATCATCCAAGAAACCATTACACCATTTATTACTCCTAATAAGGGAGGGAGAACCATTGAAAAGGTTGACCGAGAGACAAGAAAACATACTGTTGAGCTTGAAGAAACTGGACTATCTTAACCGAGAACAATTAAGTACGATTCACAGACTTGGTACCAAACGAAACGCCAATCGAATCCTCAAAGAATTATCCCCTTGCCTCTCTTCCTTTCGAGAGGACGATCAACCAGCTATTTACTATTTAAATGAAAATGGTCGGGAGTATGTAAATTCAACCAAAGAAAGGCGAAAAAACAAGTTTGTCAATCACGTAATTATGAGAAATGATTTTTATATATTCGCTGGATACCCTCATGATTGGAAAAACGAAATGAAGGTGAAGGATGGAGAATACTCCGTTATCTGTGATGCGTTGTTTAAATCCAATGGGAAGTATCACTTTTTAGAGGTGGATTCTTTACAAAAAATGAAAGCTAATCGAGAAAAGATTGTTCAATATAAAGGGTTGTTTGAAAACAGAGCGATTGAAGAACATTTCGGATACTTCCCTTTGTTGATATGGCTGACCACAACAGAGTTGAGAAGAAGGCAACTAACGGAATTATGCAAACCGTTACCATGCGCGATTTATACCATCAATGACATTAAATAAGGAGTGAACAGCATGAAAACCATTCAATTCAGCGAATTTATGTCTGGTGAGTTTAGAGTGAAGGAGAAGGAGAAAAGACGGAAACGGATAGCCACAACCACAAAATTAGCAAGTGCTGCTCTCTTACCATTGGCTACTGGCGGGGCGGTAGGAACATTAAGTTTTGCAATAAAGGCTTTCGCTGCTACAAATGCTGTTCCTGTTATGGCTCCGGTGGTTGTGGAAGTCGGGGCGAAGGCATGGGCAGGACACCAAGCTTTATCAACCTTAGCCCATGCACTTGATCCGGTGATTGATATATTAGTCGCTCTTAGCTTCCCTATCGCTTCTGTGGTCATTGTGGGATCTTGCTTCCTATTTATGTTTGGTAATTCCGAAAAGGCGTGGACAGGAATTCAAAACGCTGGATTAGGATATGTCTTGATACAGGTATCTCCCGTCATCTTAGATGTACTGAAACAAGTAGGCGGTGCGGTTTAGGAGAAGCAATTCTCCTTTTTTTTTGGTTAAAATAAAGGGCCATGTGTATTGACCACATGACCACATTTTGTTCACACACTATAAATTTTTGACCACGATTAGAGTTATTTACAATGAAAAGTATATGCACTAAAGTTAATTAAACTCACTTTCAGACGCTTGTGAGCAAGTGAAATATAAACGATATCTAACACGGCACATGTTGAATGTGTTTGTGTGCTATATATGGCTGATTAAGGATTGGAAAAAATAAATAATATCCATCATAGAGCATCTGCAGAAAAATGCAGGTGTTTTTGTTTGTTTGTATAAAATGCTTTAGAATGAAATTAAATTAAATTTTATTATGATTAAAAGCATTTGGTTAACATAATTTAGGAAGAGGTTTAGTATGAATAATGAAAAAAGGAAGTTGTCACCAGAACAACATGAAGAAATACTTAGAACATTGAAAGCCCGTTTTGAGAAAAACATGAATCGCCATAAAGGACTTGAATGGGCTAATGTACAAGCAAAGCTAGAAACTAATACTGAAAAACTGTGGTCGCTTTATGAAATGGAAAGAACAGGCGGTGAACCGGATGTTATCGATCATGATAAACAGGCGGGCGAATACATTTTTTATGATTGTTCAGTGGAAAGTCCTAAAGGCCGCAGAAGTGTTTGTTACGATCGTGAAGCGCTGGAGTCAAGGAAAGAACACAAACCAAAAAACAGCGCTATAGATATGGCTGCTGACATGGGTATTGAGATTTTAACGGAAGAACAATACCGGGAGATGCAGAGACTTGGAAATTTCGATACTAAAACATCGAGCTGGGTGAAAACACCTGATAATATTAGAAAACTCGGCGGGGCCATCTTTTGTGATCGTCGCTACGATACTGTTTTTGTGTACCATAACGGAGCAGAATCCTACTATGCTGCCAGGGGTTTCCGTGGCTCGCTAAGGGTCTAAATTTTGCTGTGAAACGCTGCCTTGTGAAGGGACAACTCATTTTTAAGAAAGGCGACTAACCCATTTTTGGGAGTTGCCTTTTTACGTTTCCTGCAACGGATTACCAAATCTGTATTGAATAGGAATAAAGATATGATGACAAATGAATAGAACGATTAACTTATGACTAAAATAAAATTTGACTGGACACCAATTAGTGTCATATAATAAAGACACCAATTAGTGTCCTATTTAAAAAGGGGGGGTGATTTTGAGCGAGAAAAATCAAGAGCGTGATGTTTATGCAGCCATCGCTGACCCAACAAGACGTAAATTGTTAGGTTTGTTGGCGGAGGCAGAAGAGTTACCTCTTCATGAATTAACTGCTCAATTTCAAATGGGGCGTACTGCTGTCTCTAAACATTTGGCTATTCTTAAAGAAGCGGGCCTAGTTGCTGACCGTAAAGTTGGTAGAGAAACAAGGTATCGACTAAATGCGGCTCCGCTACAGGAAATTAAAGATTGGGTATCCTTTTACGAGAAATTTTGGAATGAAAGAGTGTTTATTTTAAAAAATTTAATAGAGGAGGAATAAAAAATGGCAGATGTATCATTAGATTTTCAGTTTACAAGTTCAATCAATAAGGTGTGGAACGCATTAACCGATTCGGATACTCTTGCAAAATGGATAATGGAAAATGATTTTAAACCAATCGCAGGACATAAATGTCAATTCCGAAATCCGCAGTGGAATTTAATTGTAGATTGTGAAGTACTAGTAGTGGACGAGCCTAATAAGTTATCTTACACATGGGTAGGTGGTCCGATAAACACTACAGTCACATGGACATTGAAGGAAGAGGATGGCACAACCTACTTACATCTTGAACAAGCAGGATTCGAAAAAGAAGATCAAGCGTTCAATGGTGCGAAATATGGTTGGGCGAATATGGGCGAAGATCTTAAAAAATTGTTAGGGGAAATGTAAGACCAAACCGAGGATATCCATATGAAAATAAATCAATTAATTGCGAACAATATTAACAAATTAAATGCAGCACTTCCAGCAGATCAATCGTTAGGAATTGCTGGTTTGTCAGGATCTGGAAAAACAACTTTTTGTCAAACCATTGGTGAAGAATCCAAGAAACGTCTCGTTTCCTTATTGCCAAAGGCTGAATATCAGTATTTATTTCTTAACATAATGGAAACCAATTTTAGTGCTATCAAGATGGAAGAAATGCCACTTGTACTTTTTCTAGGAAGATCATCCATTTCTTCCAATCCACGTTCAACAATTGGCACACATACTGGCGTGTTTACAGAGATTCGTGTAAGTCTTGCTGAAAAATATAATCTTTCTCCGGAAGTGTTTTCTTTTAATAATGCATTAGGCTGGTGTCCAGAGTGTAAGGGTCGTGGAACTACTAAAAATGTCGAATGTAAAAAGTGTAAGGGAAAGCGCTATAATCAAGAAGTTGAACAATATAAAATTGAATTATTTGATCAACCACATAGTATTTCCGATATCAACAATTTAAGCATTGAATCGATTCTATCACTAGCAGAAGTTTTACATATTAGTGAAGAGAAACAGCATATTCTTAAAAATATTATCAATATGAATATTGGTTACTTAACCTTAAATCGGATCATGGGTACATTGTCAGGAGGGGAAATAACACGCCTTTACTTGGCAGAATTCATGGCAGCCAGTGAAAATACCGTGATTATCATTGATGAAATCTCCGTTGGCCTTGATCACCAAACATTATTGAAAATTTTAGAACAGATTCAACAATTAGGCTATAGGAACCAAATTTGGTTCATTGATCATTCTGACACGGTGCTAGATACAACGGATGAGCAATTGTTCTTTGGACCCGGCAGTGGGAAATATGGCGGAAAAATTGTGGAAGAATCACCGCGTCCACAACCCATCCATTGGGAACAAAATCAAGAAATGCCAACAGATTACTATAAATTTCGTGAACTGCATTGCCGTAATATTCAAATGGCTGAAATTCAGATACCCAAAAATAGGCTTGTAACTGTTACGGGTGAGTCTGGATGTGGTAAATCTACACTAGTCAATGAATGTATCGCCAAAGATTTTCAGAAACGTTATCCAAAAGATAAACTAGTAATGGTAGGGCAAGATCGAAATCAATCGATTACTAGTCGGTCAACCGTTGCGACTTTTCTTGATATTAAAAAGAAACTTACAAAATATAGTGAAGATATTGATGATATTTTTGAGCGTTCGATTGAAGATATTATTGATGAACTTCCAAATCAAGATATTGCACATAAACGTTTGAGTTTACTGATCAAACTAGGACTAGGTTATTTGACATTAGAAAGAAAAACACAAACCTTATCGACTGGAGAATTTCAATGTGTTCATTTAGTTTCGGAGCTGTTTGCTAACTCAAGAAACCCATATACACTTTTTATTTTTGATGAGCCTTCAAAAGGTTTATCACAAAATATTTTAAACCAATTCATTGATAGTATCAGGGTCATTTTGCAAGATGAATCAGTCTCTATTATGATGATTGAACATAATGCCTATATGTTAGAAAGCTCTGATTTTATCGCTGATTTTGGTAAAAGAAAGAATGAACCTGTCACTCATCTTGAAGTTGTCAGTCATAACGAATATTACGAGCTTGAAAATAAGGAAGATGTTGTGCTTCCATCGCAAATTTCTTCGACACTCAAAGCGGAAAATGGCATTACTTATTTAAAAGAAAATCATATCGACTATTTTAAGAATGCAGAAAATGTCTATAAGGGAGGTATCTTAAAAAGCTTATCATCAATGGCCCGTTTAATTTACGGCGAATACGAATCTGACACCATTGCGCCTGTCATTGCTATAGATCTTGAAAGACATTTGTATAGCCAATATAGTTTTCTCTATGAAATGGGCGGCGTGATCAACCATATTATCGCGTCGCATCCGACCATTAAAGATACGAGAAGCTTCGATTTCTATTCACAGGACAATCATTGTCCATCATGCTCAGGACGCCTTAAGATTGAAATATTTGATAAAGATCTTGTCATTCAGGACAAAACCGTTCCATTCTGGGATGGCCTATTTTATCCTGAAGTGATGGAAGTATTAAAATATTATCAATATCCAAAATTAGAGTTTCTATTTGAGGAAATTAAGAATGAGCTCGGGTTCGATCTGACGAAAAGCTACAATGAGATGTCAGAAGAAGAAAAGCATATTTTTTGGTACGGATATTTTGAAAAGACATTCTATGATAAAGCAGGCAAGACACAGAGGACCTGGGTAGGCTTTAATACCATCGTTGGTGGGTATATGGTCATTTCGAAATCGGTGATTAAAGAGAAAATGAAAGCATCTAAAGAAAAGATTACCTGTCCGATTTGTCATGGGAACTGTACTTAATCATCATAAACAGCTTACATTTGGTGACACAGATATTCGTGAGATGATTAATCAGCCACTTGATCAAGTGTTACAAATAGTCGGTGATTTACCTGTACTCGTAAAGCTAAAATCTATTGTTGGCGGCGATATGACTTTGACAGAAGATGTCTCCCTGCTGCCTAGGGAAACACAAGTCGCATTGAAAATGTTTGAATTGGAAATCGCAAGCTTTGTTGGGTATGAAATGGTATTACAAAATGTCTTACCATTCTGGGATACAATTAAGGGCTATATCGAATCTATCAGCATCAATAATCAGATTACCATCTGTGATTTTGCCAATATCAATGAGACAAGAGAAACTATCATTGATAAGTATTTCACTAATGGAAAATACAAAAAACTAACATATGTTTATGAAGCATTTGGTTACAAAAAAATAGTCACTCAAATTAATAAGATTATAAAAAGTCATCCATGTCCATTCTGTAAAGGAAAGAAAGTCATTACAGAAGAGAATCTCCATGATGGCGTGTTTAAATTAACGATACCATGTGTGAGTTGTCGTGCAAGTGGCATCAATGATGAAGGTCGCAAGGAAATGGTCGAAGGCATACCAGTAAAAACATGGTTAACCGGCAAAGTAAGTGATGTTCTTGAAGAAAGCTTATATACAGAAGCTGTCGCTGATATTCCAATTTTCAATCGTATTCGTGAGTTAAATAAACGAGATATGATGGCGGTTTATCAATGCCTTGAGCAAAATAATTAGATTATGCATTTCCTGCAAATTTGGAATGGGATAATATCCTGTTTCTTTTTTTTGGTCTATTTTAACAATACAGGTTTATGTTTATGCTCTAGAATACCGGGATGGGTGTCCGTCTAAAATAGGGCACAGGAGTCGACTCTTTATCAGATTATTCTACATAAAATTACAATTACATTACATTATCGACTGTTTCATTGTTATTAGTCCGATTGGAAGATAAACTATTATTATATAAAAAATTCGAATTAACAATAGGTAACAAGAGGAGATTTTAAAATGATAAAAAAATTATTTAAATATACAGTATCGGCTGCCATCCTCGCCACTATGATTCAAGCAACACCTACTTTTGCAAGTCCAGTAGATTCGCCAGTTACACAAAAAGAAATCAATTCTACAAAAGTACAAATCAATGACTTTGAAACAAAGATCCAGCAATTAGACGACCGGATCTCCTTATCCATGGAGAAAAGTCAAAAACTAAACGATCAGATTAAAACACAACAAGGAAAAATTGAAAAAACAGAGGCTGAAATTGAAAACGCTAAAAAGTCCTTAGATGCTCATAAAAAGGTCTATTCGGATCGCCTAAAAAGCATTCAGTTAGATGGCAAACAATCAATCGCTACATACGCGGAGCTTTTACTTTCGTCTGATAACATTTCAGAGTTTTTAACTCGTTTTACAGCTATATCGCATATCATGGAAACTGACACAGACTTACTGAACGGTTTAAATGATAAAGAACAAGCGTTAGAAAATGCAGAGGAAAAATTACATAATGAGTTTGACCAATTAAAAAAGAGCCAGGTTGAATTAGCTTCTGAACAAAAAAACATTGAAGAAGATAAAAAAGAAGTTGAAAAAGGAATAGCTGAGGCGAAAAACACATTACAAAACCAACAGGCTCAACTGGCACAACAAAAGGCTGAACAAGCCCGACAGCTTGCTGCACAACAACGCGCTCAACAAGCTCAACAAGCTCAACAAGCTCAACAAGCTCAACAAGCTCAACAAGCTCAACAAGCTCAACAAGCTCAACAACAGTCCCGACAGCCTGCTCAACAAGCCCAGCAACAAACTCAACAACAGGCACCAGTAGGCAGCAGACCTTCTAAGTCTGCACCACCGTCAGTTGCTGCCATTTCAACTAACTCTGGATCAGCAAGTGCGATGATTGCTTACGCTAAACAATTTTTGGGTGTTCCTTACGTTTGGGGCGGGTCAACGCCAAACGGATTTGATTGTTCGGGATTCACTTCCTATGTGTTACGATCAGTTGGCATTAATCTGCCAAGAGTTTCACGAGACCAGCAAAATGTTGGAACAAGAATTTCTCCGAGTCAAGTACAGCCAGGAGATTTAGTATTCAGGGGTTCTCCTGCCTACCATGTCGGCATTTATATTGGAGGCGGGCAATATATACATGCTCCGCAAACGGGTGATGTTGTGAAAATTGCTTCGTATAATCCGTCTAAATTTTCTAGTGCTGCTAGAGTATTGCGTTAGAAGTAACAATTTTTTGAAATGTAACCTTAAATAGTGAGACCCTTGCAAAAAAAGTTAATTGCTTTTTCAAATAAACATAGGCAAAATCATGTTAGAGTAGGTTATTTATACTTACTCTAATTTTTTTTGCTGTTATTTTACCCATTGTCATAAATGAAGGTGATTAAATGATACATAAATATTTAGGTCAGACCCTTAGTTTTGAGATAAATTATAAAAATCGTACATCCATGGGCATTTATATAGATGTTTATGGAAATGTTGAAATCCAGGCTCCTAAAGGGACCTCCGATGAACTTCTCCTGCAATTATTAGAGGAAAAATGGGATTGGATCCAGCAAAAATCAACAGAAATGAATGATAGAACGCTTGGCCAAAAGGTAAAGGTCTATGATCATGGTGAAACCTTTCTTTATTTAGGAAACGAATATCCTATCCAGGTCTCTCTAGATATAAATATCAAGCAAGACTATGTAGTGTTTGAAGGGGACAAGTTATATATATATGTGAAACAACTTGAGGATGAGAAAATAAAACAAGCCTTAAAACGGTTTTATTATCAGCAGTGTAAAACCTTAGTAGAGAGGAGTATTCGTTCCTATCAAAGCAACTTTAAAATAAAACCAAGGTCTATCCGTATTTCAGATAATAACAGGAACTGGGGAACCTGTGATTCCAGGCAGCAATTAACCTTCAATTGGAAGCTCGCGATGGCACCATTGAAGGTAATTGATTATGTAGTCGTTCATGAAATGTGCCATATGGTTCATCTGAATCATGACCGATCTTTTTGGCGCCTTGTAGGTAAAATAATCCCCGAATATGAGCAAATGGAGAACTGGCTAGCTTTATCAAGTTGGAAAATGACAGTCTAAAAGTGGAACATCAATTTTAAAGGGAGACTTACTGATGGATAATAATGATATATTAATTCGAATGAGATATGCACTAGAAATAAAAAATAAAGAAATGGCAGAAATATTTAAACTTGGCGGAGTGGAAGTAACAGTCCCTGAGGTAATAAAGATTCTAACAAAATCCGATGATGAGGCTGAATATGACGATCAAATAAAATGTAATAACAGTATGTTTGATTCATTTTTAAATGGACTTATTATTTTTAAAAGAGGGAAACAAGAGACCAAACCAGGACAGTCGGAAACACCGGAACAGTCAATAAAGAAAAGCGCAAACGTTAATAATCTCCTGTTGAAGAAAGTAAAAATAGCGCTGGCCTTAACTACTGAGGATATGCTGGAAATATTCGAAAATGCAGGAATAACAGTAACAAAAGGAGAACTCGGCGCTTTATTAAGAAAAGAAGGGCATAAGAATTATAAAGAGTGCGGGGATAAATACGCTAGAAATTTCTTAAAAGGTTTAGCTATAAAATATAGGGAACAGTAATAACAAACAGAGCAACACTACATTGGTTACTCTAAACTTTTTAAAAAGAAAAGGGGATTCGATGGCTAAAGAAATTAATGAACTAGGCTGGAATTTAGATAACAGTTATGCCCGACTGCCAGACTTATTTTTTACTAGGACCGACCCAACGCCTGTCCGTTCACCCAAGTTGATTATTCTTAATAACCGGCTGGCAACCTCCCTTGGCTTGAATTTACAAGAGCTCGAGAGCAAAAATGGCGTAGCAGTATTTGCTGGCAACCGGATACCTGAGGGGGCCATGCCGCTTGCCCAAGCGTATGCAGGGCATCAATTTGGGCATTTCACGAAATTAGGGGATGGACGGGCCATCTTGCTTGGTGAACAAATCACCCCGAAAGGTGAACGGTATGATATTCAACTTAAGGGTCCAGGTAGAACACCGTACTCCCGCGGAGGCGATGGTCGAGCGGGGCTTGGACCGATGCTGCGTGAATACATCATCAGCGAAGCAATGGATGCGCTTGGGATACCAACCACCCGAAGTCTAGCCGTTGTGACAACCGGGGAGGCAGTATTCCGCGAAACCGCCCTGCCAGGAGCAATTCTGACTCGTGTGGCATCCAGCCATCTGCGCGTTGGTACCTTTCAATACGTTGCAAAATGGGGCACAGTTGAGGAGCTCCAGGCACTAGCAGACTATACACTAAAACGCCATTATCCACACGTTGACACTGATGAGAGACGATATCTATCGCTTCTACAGGAAGTGATCAAACGTCAGGCAGCGCTAGTAGCAAAATGGCAGTTGGTTGGCTTTATCCACGGGGTCATGAACACCGATAACATGACCATTAGCGGAGAAACGATTGATTATGGTCCGTGTGCTTTTATGGATACTTATGATCCTGCAACAGTATTTAGTTCTATTGATAGGCAAGGACGTTATGCTTATGGCAATCAGCCGTATATTGCCGGTTGGAATCTCGCTCGATTGGCCGAAACTCTTTTGCCGGTCTTACATGACAATCAAGAACAGGCTGTCCAACTGGCTCAGGATGAGATTTCACATTTTATGGAGTTGTTCCAGGGTAATTGGCTGGCTGGAATGAGAGCCAAACTCGGCATATTTAACGAAGAAGAACAGGATGAATCTCTTGTTGATAATCTTTTAACTATGATGCAGAAGTATAAGGTGGACTATACCAATACTTTCCGAGCATTAACTTTTGATAAGCCAGAGGATACAGACTTAGTGGAGACTTCAGAATTTAAGCAGTGGTATGAGCAATGGCAAGCACGTCTAAATAGACAGCAGGAATCGAAAGACTCCTCACACCAGTTGATGCGTAATAGCAATCCTGCGGTAATCCCTCGTAACCACCGGGTGGAGGCCGCACTAGACGCTGCCGTGAATCAAGAAGACTACATCGTAATGGAGCGATTGCTTGATGTACTTTCAAGCCCATATGCGCACTCCCCAGAACAGGCGGAATACTGCACGCTTCCTGAGCAATCAACCCAGCCTTACCAAACCTTTTGTGGTACATGATAATCATTAATTAAATCTCTTTTTAGGAAATTAAGGTGTGAGGATGATCGCGTGTTTCTATTAACTGAAAATGCCAAAACAGAACTACAAAATAGGTTGAAACTAGCTGATTCAAAACAATTTATCCGGCTGCAAATGCGTAAAAGTTGTTTTATGAAAGTGAAATTGACCCTGGAAGAAACGATTCAGCCAAATGATGCAGAAATCACTAATGATGAGTTGCATTTCATCATTGACAATGGTGAGTGCCACTATTTCAATAATAAAACGTTAGATTTTATCCCAGATACAACAGGTTTTATGCAATTTGAGATTATTTAAAAAGGAGTCTGATTTCTATGAAATCAGGCTCCTTTTTTTATATTTTCAACGTAAATTAAAAAAACAGCTAAATTATTAAAAATATTGACAGAATAATGAACGAGAGTTACTATTAGATTGTCCTTAAGAAACGCGAACGTCGTTCGATAATGTCGAATATAAGGAGGATGGTTGTGTCAGAACGTTTAATTCAGTCTGTTGAAAGAGCCGCTGATATCCTAGAATTATTTTTGGTTACTAAACCAGAACTAAGTATCAAAGAGATTAGTGAGAATTTAAATTTATCAAAAAGTACTGTTCACGGTATTATCAAGACCTTGGAACATAGAGGGTTTCTTCAACAAAATCCTGAGGATTTGAAATATAAGCCTGGGATCAAGCTTTTTGAACTTGGGAATTTTGTCGGAAAACATTTCGATATTGGGAAAATTGCAAGGCCCATTATTAGAGATTTAGTGGATGAACTAAATGAAACTGTTCACTTAGTTTCGTTACAGCGAGATGAAGTTATTTACATTGAAAAAGTAGAAGGTCAAAGTGCCCTTACTATTTATTCGCATATTGGAAAAAGAGCTCCTTTTCATAGTACGGGTGTGGGAAAGGCAATACTTGCCAACCTTAATGAAAACGATGTTAACAGAATATTATCATCTATCAATTTGGAATCATTTACAAAGCACACGATGACAAATATTGAGGAAATAAAAGACCATTTACATTCCATCCGTGAGCAAGGCTATGCGGTCGATGATGAGGAAATTGAGTTAGGGCTTAAATGTATAGCTGCGCCGATATTTAATCATCAAGGAAATGTAATCGCTTCAATAAGTTGTGCTGCACCTAAAATGAGGCTTGATGAAAATCGGCTGCCTAAGGTGATAGCAGGAATTAAAAGTGCTGCAGCAGAGATTTCAAGTTGTTTAGGCTATAAAGGTAAAAATACCTGATAGAAAGACAAAGAGAGAAATAAACACATTAATTTTTAGGAGGAGAATTATTTTGTCAAAAGTAAAAGTTGCCGTTCTTGGCTCAGGGAACATTGGTACAGATTTAATGATCAAACTTGGACGCTCTGAATATTTAGAGCTAACAGCTGTGATTGGGATTGACCCGCAATCAGACGGATTACGCCGTGCAAGAGAATTAGGTTATGCTGGGGTTGATACGGGAATCGATGGTTTTCTTGCAGACCCAACACTAGAAGCAGACATCGTTTTTGATGCAACTTCAGCCAAAGCTCATCTTTATAATGCAAAAGTGTTAAAAGAAGCAGGAATAAAAGTAATTGACATGACCCCTGCAGCTGTAGGTCCATATGTATGTGCTGCTGTAAATATTGATGAACATTTAGATAAAGATAATATCAATTTAATTACTTGTGGTGGTCAAGCAACCATTCCAATGGTTCATGCAGTTAACCGAGTAGCTCCAGTAGAATATGCAGAAATCGTTGCAACGATTGCGAGCTTAAGTGCTGGCCCTGGAACACGTGCAAATATCGATGAATTTACGGAGACAACTTCACGTGCAATTGCTGAGGTTGGTGGTGCTAAAAAAGGAAAAGCGATAATGATCCTAAACCCTGCTGAACCGCCAATTATGATGCGTGATACCGTTTATACACTTGTTGAGGATGGAAAAATGGATGAACAAGCGATCAGGAAATCGATTGAGGAAATGACTAAGGTTGTTCAATCCTATGTTCCAGGCTATCGACTCCGCACAGAACCAATTTTTGAAGGAAATAAAGTAACCATCTTCCTTGAAGTAGAAGGTGCTGGTGATTACCTTCCTAAATACGCAGGAAACTTAGATATCATGACATCTGCCGGTGTTAAAATTGCCGAAGCGTTTGCTAAAAAATTATTAACGAAAGAAACAGTTTGAACTGTAGAAAGGGGTAAAAAATAATGACAAATGAAAGAGATATTCTTATCACAGAGGTAGCACTACGCGATGGAAGCCATGCGATCAATCATCAATTTACAGTTGAACAAGTACTTAAGGTTGCAAAGGCATTAAATGACGCAAATGTTCCTTATATCGAAGTATCACATGGAGACGGTTTAGCAGGATCTTCTTTACAATATGGACTTTCCCGTACAAATGAAATGGAATTAATCGAAGCAGCCGTTTCTGTTGCCGACAAATCCAAAATTGCTGTGTTACTTTTACCAGGAATCGGTACTTTACATGAATTAAAAGAAGCAGCTAATTTAGGAGCAAAAATGGCTCGTATTGCAACACATGTAACAGAAGCAGACGTGGCGCCACAACACATTGCCTACGCAAAAGAATTAGGGATGGAAACAGTTGGATTTTTAATGATGAACCATATGGCACCTGTTGCTAAATTAGTAGAACAGGCTAAATTAATGGAAAGCTATGGAGCAGATTCAGTATACGTTGTTGACTCTGCAGGTTACTTACTTCCAGACCAAGTTCGCGAACGTATTCGTGCTCTTAAACAATCCATTGGCGTTAATGTTGGTTTCCATGGTCATAACAATTTATCTTTAGCGATGGCCAATACACTTGCTGCAATCGAAGAAGGTGCCACTCGTATTGATGGCAGTGTTCGTTGCCTTGGTGCTGGTGCCGGTAATACACAAACAGAAGTACTTGTAGCAGTTTGCGAACGGATGGGTATTAAAACAGGGGTAGATTTATATAAAATGATGGACTTAGCTGAGGACATTGTGGCACCACTTTTACAAGTACCACAAGAAATCACGAAAGACAGCCTAACGCTCGGGTATGCTGGTGTATATTCTAGCTTTGCTCTTCATGCAAAACGTGCAGCTGCAAAATTTGGTGTGGATTCACGTGATATTTTAATTGAACTAGGAAATCGTAAAGTAGTTGGCGGTCAAGAGGATATGATTGTTGAAGTGGCTGCAGAGATTGCTAAAAACAAGTCAAAGATAGTCTTGGCCTAATAGTTATAACCCATTACAAATAGATTTATAGAATATTAAAAAATAATAGAGTTGATGGAAGAGGGGACTAAACTGTTCCCACCTCCATCGACTAGCCTAAATCGGAATGATTTAATTTATTTTCTATTTAAATGCTTATGTAACCGTTTTTACCTTTAAGAAGAGATAGATAACCGTCTAAATTTCATCTTAGCTGGAATTTACATCATAGGATTAGAGGAGAAATTTTATGGAATTAGTTATAATATTATTAGCACTCGGAATGTTAATGTTTATTGCATACCGAGGATTTTCAGTTATCATGTTTGCACCGTTATGTGCATTATTCGCCGTCTTTTTAACGGACCCTGATTGGGTTCTTCCGTTTTTCTCCAATGTATTTATGGGGAAAATGGTTGAATATATTAAACTTTACTTTCCAATTTTCCTATTAGGAGCTATTTTCGGTAAAGTGGTAGAAATGTCAGGATTAGCACGTTCAATTGCATCTACGCTTATTCAGTTAGTAGGACGTAAACGTGCAATGTTAGTTATCGTTTTATTGTGTGCGATTCTAACATACAGTGGAATAAGTTTAGTCGTTGTTGCTTTTGCTGTTTATCCATTTGCAGCACATTTATTCAGACAGTCAGATATTCCGAAACGATTGATTCCAGGGACGATTGCACTTGGTTCATTTACCTTTACGATGGACGCACTTCCTGGTTCACCTCAGGTGCAAAACGTTATCCCAACTACATTTTTCAAAACAGATCTTTATGCCGCGCCTACTCTTGGAATAATTGGGGCAATTTTTATCTTCATACTTGGGATGCTCTATTTAAATTCACGTCGTAAAAAGGCAGAAAAAGCGGGTGAAGGCTATTATAGTTTCGGCACAATCAAAGAAAAACAGATCGATATTGATTTAGACCAAAATGAAAGTATAGCCCGTAAAATCTTGGCATTTGTTCCAGTAGTCCTTGTCGGTGTTTTAAATAAAGTGTTAACCACTTGGATTCCAAAATGGTATCCTAATGGCTTTGATTTTTCTAAGATTGGCTTAAATTTTCCAAATGTTGAAACTTCCCAGGTTGTAGGTATTTGGTCAGTTGAAATTGCTCTTATTGTCGGTATTCTTACAACCATTTTATACAATCGTAAACCCGTTGTTATGAACTTCAAGGATGGCATGAATCTTGGTATTGCTGGTGCATTATTAGCCATCATGAACTCTGCAACTGAATATGGTTTTGGAGCAGTAATTTCTAACCTTCCTGGTTTTACGATGGCGAGAGATGGAATTGCTAAATTATTTACGAATCCTCTATTAAATGGAGCAGTTACAACCAATGTTCTATCTGCTATTTCTGGTTCCGCATCGGCTGGTATCGCCATTTCACTTGGGATTATGGCAGATAAATATATTGAATTAGCAACTCAATTCGGTATCCCGCTTGAAGTAATGCACCGCGTAATTTCCATGGCTTCAGGGGGTATGGATACACTTCCACATAACGGAGCAGTCATTACGTTGCTTGCGATCACAGGCTTAACACATAAGCAGTCCTACCGTGACATTTTCGCTGTTACCATTATTAAAACAATCGCTGCTTTCTTTATCATTGGCGTTTATTTAGTAACAGGTCTTGTTTAAGACTACAATTATTGAATACAGATGGTTGGTAATCCTTCTTGTAGTTGGACTAGCCATTTAGAATATGTATGAAAGCAATAACCCGATTGCAAATAGAGCAATCGGGTTATTGTTAAGTCACCTCAAATAAAGAAACTCGTAATCTCTTCATAAAATCCCACATGATATGATTGTTGTAAGTCTAATGTTCCCGTTCTTTCAACTTACTATGCAATTGATTCAATCGCACCATTAATTGTTTATATTCCTCGAGTTCAATATTACAGGATTGTATTTCTTCACCAACTGTTTTTGTAATGGCTTGTTTTTCTTCCAGTGCTTTCTTTTGTAAATGGATATAGACTTTTCTCTCATCTGCCTTTGAACGTTCTTTTCTAAGCCAACCATTTGCTTCCATTCTTGTCAGCATGGGAGTCAATGTTCCAGTACCTAAACTTAATTTTTCTCCTATCTCCTTAACCGTTATACCATCTTTTTCCCATAATGTTAATAGAACTAAGTATTGAGGATAGGTTATTCCATAAGGTTGAAGTGCACTTGAATATAACTTATTGAATTCACTTGCTGTTTCATAAATGGCAAAGCATAGTTGGTTTTTTAATAACATGAAGTCTTCCAAGATGATCACCTTACTTTAAAATAATTATGAAAATAATCTTTTTATATCCTTCTCAATTCTGCTTGGTTCAGTCGTGGGGGCATACCGTTCGATCACCTGACCCTTTGAGTCGACTAGAAATTTTGTGAAATTCCATTTTATATTTTTTGTAAGAGCACCTGGTTTCTGGTTCTTTAAATAAGTAAATAGGGGATCAGTATTATTGCCATTTACATCAATTTTAGCGAATATTGGAAAGGTTACCCCGTAGTTTAATTGGCAGAACTGTGTTGTCTCTTCAATATTAGCAAATTCTTGATTATTGAATTGATCACAAGGGAAACCTAAAATCTCTAAACCATTCTCATTAAAATTTTCATATAATTCTTGAAGTCCTTTGAATTGAGGTGTTAACCCACATTTACTTGCAGTATTCACAATAAGTAAAGGCTTGCCTTCATAATCCATTAATGATTTTTCCTCACCATTTGTCATCTTTACACTAAAATCATAAATCGTTGTCAATTGAGTCTCCCCCTTGGTTTTTACTATGGAATTTTTTAGATTAAATCGTTTGCGATTTAATCTTACACGATTTAATTAAATGTGGCAAGTCTGAATTTGTTAACTAGGCTGGATATCTGGAATGGAAAAGAGAAAGATAAAGATGAAAAGGAGGGTTTTCCAATGGGGATAAATTTGTTTAATGGTAAAAATGGAGAAGAAAAGGAAATACTTAAAGACGTTCTTGAGGATTCAATCGAAACGGAAGAAAATTTAATGCGGACATATCTAATAACTGCAGAGCGAATTCATGATGATGATGAACTAAAGGAACGCCTTGAAAACTTTGCCGAAGGAAATGCAAAACGAACCAAACAACTGATTGATGAACTCAATGAAATCAAGGAATAGTAAAATTTGGTGCTCATCTGTGAATAGACCAAGATGAGCATGTCTTTTTTACTTACATACGTTTCTATTGTTGTTCTGATTACCGCAATTATCCAAACATAAACCTTTTCTTTATAAACCAAAATAATATGGTTCACTTATACATTCCAAAGGAGTTGGTCGTGTTGAAATGGCACAAAACGATACTTTCAATGATTCAACAGCGTCAAGATAAAAAGGTTGCGTTAGCTGTAGACACTTCCACGAATGAAGCCCCAAGCATTTTGATCAATAACATAGTAAAACTGTTTGAACAATTAAAGCCAGACACCATTTTGGTGCAAGCAGATTTTAAAATTAGAAGTACATCACCTGTCAAAAGTGATACAATTAAATACTATACACATGGGAAATCTTCGTATACCTTGGTGCTTGAGTGGGCTAAAGAAGAAAATATCGATACACTATTTTATATTACCGATGTAACCGGCTTTATTTCAGAAGACATAGAAAATGTTAGTTATGAAATGATTTGGCTTGTACCTGGAGGTATTTTGCCAAGGGTTCCTTTTGGCAAAGCAATTAAAGTAGCCTGAAAAGAATCCCTCACAAAAAGTGAGGGATGAACTCTTTCAGATAGGAGTTATGAGTTTTCAATGAAAGAATATTATTATGATAAATTAATGGGGATAAAAACGGGAGGGGACCAAGAGGGATTTAATAAGTCCTTTCACTACCATCGTTATGAGCCAACGCCATATAGCGCCCTCGAAGAATTATTTAACAACTATAAATTAACTAGCCGTGATCGAATAGTTGACTTTGGGTGTGGCAAAGGGCGATTAAACTTTTTTATTCATTATCTATTTAATGCAATGGTTGTTGGCGTTGAAATGAATGAGGATTTCTATCAGGAAGCAATTGAAAATCGAACTAGTTATTTAAAGAAAACCGACACGAGAAATAGCAATATTGATTTTTATTGCGGTTTGGCGGAAGAATACCAAATAGACCCTTATGACAATCGATTTTACTTTTTTAATCCGTTTTCAATCCAAATTTTTATGAAAACCATTAATAATATATTGCTATCGGTGGAAAAATCCGAGCGTAATATTGAATTGATTTTATATTACCCATCAGAAGATTATATATATTATTTAGAAAACGATACCTCTTTTGAATTGAAAAAAGAAATCACTTTGCCTTACTTCTATGAACATAATTCTAATGAGAGATTTTTAATTTATCAATTAATCGTATAGCTTTTGCATTAATCTGTTTATCTCATCGTTTAATTCAGCTGTGTTTTTAGTATCAAGCAATTGTTCAGAAATGACGATATAACTGCTGTTGCTTCCTTTCAAATAACTATAGATAATCTGTGCGGCATCAATTTCATCTCTGCTGACTTTTTTTGTTGAATTAACTTCTGTAGTTTTAAAGATGCTTAATATATTGGACGTGATTGTTTTCCTCGTTGCCTCAATCTCAGACCATGAATATTTTTCACTGTAGAGTATTTTGTTCTTCTTAATTAGGAATAGTTTAAAAGTACTGTAATTTAAGGATTCAACGACTGCGAGATTTTTATTACTTTCCGTAAATTCAATCACTTTTTCTTTATTTAGAAGGGAGTGGAGGGCATCCAACGTGTCTCTATACTTTGCGGCCACTTCAAAATCAAATTCTTCAGAAGCCTCTGTCATTTTTCGCTCCATAACTTCAAGCAGGCTCATATCGGTTCCATGCAGTAAGCCGATAATCTTAGTTATGTTTTCATTATATCGATCAAGTGCATCTCCTCCTAAACACATACCAAGGCATAAACCTAAGGAATAATTTAAGCAGGGAGTGTTCTTGTTTGAAGAACTGCTACAGCAGATCTTATAGAATTCCTTGATACCTTGGAGCGCCTTTTCGACAGTATGCTTGCTTGTATATGGACCAAAATAAAGACTTTTAGGGTTATCAGGACTGCTACAAGTGTTGATTCTATGATAGCCGGCTTCCATTTCAATCCTAATATAGATATAGGATTGAGTATTTTTCATCATTCTATTAAAAATGGGCTTGATTTCACTGATTAATTTACATTCTAACATAAACGCTTCAAATTCTGTGTCAGTAAGGATATAGTCAAAATCCTTTAGGCTTGCTTTTAACTTTATTATCTTTTTAGGATGGGCCTTTGAATTTTGGAAGTAAGACCGCACACGATTTTTAAGTTTTTTTGCTTTTCCCACATATATAATTTGTGCTCTGGAGTCCTTCATAAGATACACTCCAGGGGAAGAGGGAAGGTTTTTTACCTTTTCTTTAAGATCCATATGAAAACCTCCATTCACACTATATTTTATCACAAATAAAAAAGGTGCCCAGCCTTTACCATCAATGGATGAGAAGACTAGGCACCTTTTTTTATAATTACCTAATACCTTTCATGTAGCCCTGAATTTTCGGGGCTAGCATTAATAGGATAATACCTAGTACGATGGATGCTCCACCAATCACACCAAAATAGGTCATTTCAGTTTCAGGTGTGTAGAATTTAACAACTTGTGCATTTAGTGCTTGTGCAGCAGCACTTGCTAAGAACCATAAGCTCATCGTTTGTGCTGAGAATGCTGCAGGCGCTAATTTAGTAGTGGCTGACAAACCAACAGGTGACATGCATAATTCTCCAAATACAACAATTAAATAACTAAGAACAAGCCACATTGGACTCACCAATGAATCCGTACCGCCAAAATAAGCAGGTATTAGAATAACTAGGAATGACAAACCAGCAAATAATAATGATAATGAGAACTTTTGAGGTACTGATGGCTGACGCTTTCCTAATTTAACCCACAACCAAGCAAATACAGGCGCAAATATAATAATAAATAACGGGTTTAAAGATTGAAACCACGCTGGCTTAATTTCAATTCCAGCAAAATGTAATTGTGTACGAGTATCAGCATAACTTGCAAGGATGGTTGAACCTTGCTCTTGAATTGCCCAGAACATAACCGCTGCAATAAATAACGGGATATAAGCAATAATCCTTGAACGTTCTACTGCTGTTGTTTTTGGACTACGGTACATCACAACGAAATAAATCGTCGGAATTAAAATACCAAGAAAAGTAACAATATTAATAAAGCTAGCAAAAGTTAAAAGTCCGTTTGGTATTAATACTGCACATAAAACAGCAAGAATAATTACAGCTAATCCAATAAAAGTGAAGACTTTTTTCTTTTCTGCAGGTGACATTGGATTGGCAATCATCGTTCCTGCAAGACCCAGATTTTTTTTCTTTGTAAGACTGAACACAATTAATCCTAAGAACATACCTACAGCGGCAATTCCAAACCCTAAGTGGAAGTTACCAACCGATCCAACGATTAACGGGGATAAGAATGCTCCCAAGTTAATACTCATATAGTAAATAGTAAAACCTGCATCACGACGTTCGTCCTTTTCGCTGTACAATTCACCTACTGCGGAAGAAACATTCGGTTTAAGCATTCCAGTACCAAGGACAATCAATACCATGGAAACAAAGAACATAGAAACACTGCCAGGAATAGCAAGAGCTATATGTCCAAACATAATCAGGATTCCGCCGTAAAACACGGCTTTTGAAGAACCGAAGATCCGGTCAGCAAGCCAGCCGCCAATTATTCCAGACATATAAACAAGTGATCCATAGATGGACATGATAGAAAGTGCGAGATTTTTATCAATGCCCAATCCGCCTTTAGAAACTTCATAATACATATAGAAAACGAGGATGGCTCTCATTCCATAGTAAGAAAAGCGCTCCCAAAATTCAGTAAAGAAAAGAGTAGATAGGCCTTTAGGATGTCCGAAAAATCCAGTTTGAGGTACACTATCCACAATTTTCTGTCTATTTATGTTTGACATGTTACAACCTCCCTTTTATTATACTATAATACTTTTTGTAGTTTTGAATTGTCAAAAACTTTTTTTCATGAAATAAGTTTTGAAAGGTTATAAACATTGATAATACTGAATTTCAGTTTAATAAAAGGAAAAAAGAAAGTTTTTTTTAAATAGTAAATGATTTCAGATAAGAGGGACTTTTCACTCTAATAGACCTTAATTGGGTGCCTGACACCACAGATGGACATTTGTCCATCTGTGGTGTCAGGCACCTTTTTTCCTAAAAATAGGCATAATAGTGATTGACATTGACGTTGCGTAAAGGTGTATCGTTAGTTTATAAGGGGGTGAACGAATGGAGTATACAGTGCAGAAGCTTGGAGGTCTAGCTGGTGTTAGTACTAGAACACTTAGGTATTATGATGAAATTGGAATTCTTAAGCCAGCTAGAATTAATTCATCAGGATACAGAATTTATGGTCAAGCGGAGGTGGACCGTCTTCAACAAATCTTATTTTACAGGGAATTAGGGATCAGTTTAGAAAGTATAAAAGAAATTGTAACAGCTCCAAACTTTGATGGCGCTGCAGCACTTAAAGAACATCGTGAAAAACTTCTGGAGAAAAAGGAACAGTTAGAATTATTAATTGCGAATGTAGATAAAACGATCGCAGTAACAGAAGGGAGAATGAAAATGTCAAATAAAGAAAAGTTCGAGGGTTTTAAGAAAAAAATGATTGACGAAAATGAGAAAAAATACGGGAAAGAAATTCGAGAAAAGTATGGAGATGAAACCGTCAAAAAGTCAAATGCCAAACTTCAGAATATGACACAAGAACAACATGATGAGGTAACAGCACTAGCTGAAAAATTGACACAAACGTTAGCTGAAGCTTTTAAAACCGGGGATCCAGCCGGAGAAAAGGCACAAACAGCCGCTGACCTCCATAAGCAATGGTTATGCTACTATTGGAATGAATATAGTAAGGAAGCCCATGCAGGTCTGGCACAAATGTATGTGGATGATGAAAGATTTACCGCCTATTATGATAAACAACAGCCAGGGACCGCAGAATTTTTAAGGGATGCCATTCACATTTATACGGGTATGAAAAAATAACTTTTTACAATAGATGAGATTCCCTGTAAGACAGCGATAGTCTTACAGGTTTTTTTTATTACCTTTTATATTTTTTATTATTTTAATATCTAAAGGAAAAATTTGGTGTATAACACCAAAAAGCGCCTTAGTGCATTACCGCGACTATGTGCTACTGGGATATTTTGAACTTTTTTCACGTAATTGACAAAAATGGATAGTACCACTAAAGTAATATATGTCATAATTATTTTAAAATTTATTATATTATTATATTTCTGATTAGAATGAATACATAAAAAACAATGTACAGGTAGGTGTAAATGTGGAAAAGGATCCTATTCTTCGAATAAAAGACTTAAAGGTGTCTTTTCAATCAGGGAAAAAACTAGTGCCGGCAGTTGATGGCATCAGTTTCGAATTAAAGGATGGAGAAATTCTAGGGATTGTAGGTGAATCGGGGAGTGGTAAAAGTGTCACTTCTTTAGCGACCATGGGTTTGATTCCTTCTCCACCAGGAAAAATCGAGAATGGTCAAATCATTTTTGAAGGAAAAGACCTGAAAAATATCTCCGAAAAAGAGTGGAGAAAAATCCGCGGCAATCAGATTTCAATGATATTCCAAGAGCCTATGACCTCATTGAATCCGTTGTTTACAATTGGTAATCAGTTAATGGAAGCCATCCGACTGCATACAGACCTTTCAAAGCGAGAAGCAAATGTACGCAGTATCGAATTATTAAAACTTGTTGGTATTCCAAGAGCAGAAGGAATTCTTAAAGAGCATCCACATCAACTATCGGGCGGTATGCGGCAACGGGTAATGATTGCGATGGCCATGGCCTGCAATCCTAGAGTGCTGATCGCGGATGAGCCAACAACCGCACTTGACGTAACAATTCAAGCACAAATCCTTGCCTTAATGAAGGACTTAAATAAAAAGACAAATACATCGATCATTCTCATTACCCATGATTTAGGTGTCGTTGCAGAAATTTGTGAACGCGTAATTGTCATGTATTCTGGGCAAATCGTGGAGCAGGGTGATGTTAGAACGATACTCAAAAATCCTCAGCATCCTTATACAAAGGGCCTTTTAAAATCCGTCCCTGATTTAAGAGGGAAAAAGGAACGACTTTATAGTATTCCCGGCACTGTCCCTACACCAGGATCAATCCAAAAGGGCTGCCGGTTCGCGGCTAGATGTTCAGAGGCATTTGGTCAATGCCAGGAAGAAACACCAGTTTTGTATAAAACGGAAAAAGACGGACATGAAGTGCGCTGTTTCCTACAAACATTGATGAAGGGGAGTGACAACCATGTCAGAGTTACTTCTTGAAGTAAATGGATTAAAAAAGTACTTTCCGATTATAGGCGGCCTTTTTGGGAGCAAACAAGGAGAAGTCAAAGCGGTTGATGATGTATCCTTTTACGTTAGAAAAGGAGAAACATTGGGCATCGTTGGTGAAAGCGGTTGCGGTAAATCGACCACGGGCCGTCTGCTCATGCGTTTGATTGAAGCAAGTGAGGGTAGGATTATTTTTGAAGATCAAGAGATTACTAGTATGTCAAAATCTGAATTAAGAAAAACTCGACGAGATATCCAAATGGTATTCCAAGACCCTTATGCATCGCTTAATCCAAGACATTCGATCGAACAGATTCTTGAAGAGCCGCTCATTGTTCATGGAATAGGGACAAAAGAGGAACGTAAAAGGCAAGTGAGAGATATGCTTGAGGTAGTTGGCTTAAGCAGTTACCACGCTAAAAGGTATCCGCACCAATTTAGCGGCGGTCAGCGTCAAAGAATTGGAATTGCAAAAGCGTTAATGACCAAACCAAAACTAATTATCGCCGATGAGCCTGTTTCAGCACTGGACGTATCCATTCAGGCTCAGGTTCTTAACCTGATGAAGGACATACAAAGGGAATTTCAGCTTACTTACATATTTATTGCTCATGATTTAGGAGTTGTACGCCATATTAGTGATCGTGTTGGCGTGATGTATTTAGGAAGATTAATAGAGTTAGCTGAAAGTGAAGATCTATATGAAAATCCGAAGCATCCATATACAAAAGCGCTCCTATCAGCTGTGCCAATACCGGATCCAGATATAAAGAGGGAGACCATTTTAATAGAAGGAGAACTTCCAAGTCCTGCGAATCCTCCCTCAGGTTGTGCCTTCCATACACGATGCTCACAGGTGATGGACATTTGTAAAAAGACTAGACCTGCGGAACAAAATCTAAACGGTCATTTTGTCGCATGTCACTTATATAACAAGTGATTTGCTGCATTTATGATAAAAAACAAAAAAATAAGGGGGCAACAAAACTTATGAAGAAGAGGTCTTTTAAACTGCTGTTAATCTCTCTATTAGCCATCAGTATGTTTCTAGTTGGCTGTAACAGCAAAACCAATGAAGTAGCAGGAGGCAAGAAAGATCCTGCCACTGGAAGTGGATCGAAAAAAGATACACTAGTTTATGGTCGTGGTGGAGATTCTACATCTCTAGATCCAATCACCACAACTGAAGGTGAAGCATTCAAAGTAACAGAAAACATTTATGAAACATTGATTCAATATGGTGATCAAGATACTACTATTAATCCAGGACTTGCTGAATCGTGGAAAGTGACACCAGATGGCTTAACTTACACATTCAAGCTTCGTCAAGGAGTTAAATTCCATGACGGTACTGATTTTAATGCAGACGCGGTTGTTTTTAACTTCGATCGCTGGATGAATGGTAATGCTGACAGCTTCCCATATTACACCATGTTTGGTGGATTTAAAGGGGAAAAAGGACACATAATTAAAGAAGTTAAAGCTGTTGATGCAAATACAGTACAATTTGTATTATTTAGACCACAGGCACCGTTCCTTAAGAACCTAGCCATGTCTCCGTTTGGAATTGCAAGCCCTGCGGCTGTTAAAAAATACGGTGATAAGTTTAGACAAAATCCAGTTGGAACAGGTCCATTTAAATTCGTTGAGTGGAAAGAAAACGATACAATTACGCTTGAAAAGAACCCTGACTACTGGCAAAAAGGCTTGCCCAAGTTAAACAAAGTTATTTTCCGCGTGATTCCTGAAAATACTGCACGTTTGAACGCTCTAGCAAATGGCGAGATTGATGTGATGGATGGACTAAACAATTCAGATGAGGCGACTGTTAAAGCAAATGCCAATCTCCAAGTCATTGAACGTCCATCAATGAACGTGGGTTATATTGGTTTAACAACCACTCGTAAACCATTTGATAATAAACTCGTTCGTCAAGCGATTAACTATGCTGTTGATAAAAAATCAATCATCGATGCGTTTTATGGTGGGAAAGCCCTTGCAGCGGTCAATCCAATGCCTCCTTCCATCGAAGGCTATAATAAGGCAGTTGAGCCGTATCCATATGATTTAGAGAAAGCAAAGCAATTGTTGAAAGAAGCTGGATACGAAAAAGGATTTGAAATTGACCTATGGGCAATGCCTGTTGCTCGCCCTTATATGCCAGAAGCACAAAAAGTTGCTGAAGTTATTCAAGAGAGCTTAAGCAAAATCAATGTCAAAGCCAAAATCCAATCTGTGGACTGGGCTACTTACTTAGATAAAGCAGCAAAAGGTGAATTTGATATGTTCATGCTTGGCTGGACAGGCGACAACGGTGACCCTGATAACTTCTTATACACATTGCTTGATAAAGACAGTATTGGAAGTAATAACTATTCCCAGTACAGCAATGACAAATTACATGACGTCTTAATTAAGGCACAAACAGAAATTGATCAAGCAAAGCGTAATGCACTTTATGAGGAAGCACAAGTAATCATTCATGATGATGCCCCTTGGGTGCCACTTGTACACTCTACACCGTTGTTAGCAGCAGGGAAAGATGTCGCAAATTACTTACCGCACCCAACTGGATCAGAAGCACTAACAAAAGTTGAATTTAAATAACAGACAAGTTTAACAGACCGAATTAATAATGGCTGAAAGGGGAGGGAGCTTAGCCTCCCCTTTTGTTAACTAAACACATTCAGTTTTTTTGTAAAAAAATTGTTTAGCTAAAGCATCTAACCAGGCGCTTACGCTTTTCAGTGAGGTGAAAAATTTGTTTACTTATACAGTCCGCCGTGTGTTTTCTTTAATCCCTGTTTTAATTGGGATGACTCTCGTGGTTTTTGCCATCATCCATGCTATTCCAGGAAATCCCGCTCAGGTAATTCTTGGGCAAAGAGCGACTGCAGAATCAATTGCCACGTTAACAAAGGAATTAGGGTTGGATAGACCTTGGTACATACAATACGCCGATTATATTAATGCTTTACTTCATGGGGATTTAGGAGTCTCACTCAGGACAAGGGGTCCAATTAACGAAGAAATATGGTCCTACTTAGCAGCAACCGCCGAACTAACAGTAGTGGCAATGTTAATTGCCATCATAGTGGGGGTAAATGCAGGAATTGTCAGTGCTTGGTTCTCCAAATCATGGTTTGATTATGTTGCGATGGTTCTTGCGCTGATTGGGGTGTCATTGCCGATTTTTTGGCTTGGTTTAATGGAGCAATGGGTATTTTCAATTGAATTAGGCTGGCTTCCAACGACAGGAAGAGAGAATGTTAGAGATCCCGTTGCAGCAATTACTAATTTTTATTTAATAGATACCCTCTTACAAGGAAGATTTGATCAATTTATAACGGTCATAAAGCATTTGGTGTTACCTAGCATTGCACTCGCAACGATTCCAATGGCGATTATTGCTCGAATGACCCGCGCAACCATGCTGGAAGTGATGAAGTCAGATTATGTCCGTACCGCAAGAGCAAAGGGACTGAGCATGTTCTGGGTCGTTTATAAACATTCCTTAAAAAATGCCGTTATCCCTGTTCTAACTATCATCGGGTTGCAAACCGGTCTTTTACTTGGAGGAGCTATATTAACGGAAACAATCTTTGGCTGGCCAGGAATCGGGAGATATCTATATGATGCGATCGGCTATCGAGATTATCCGGTTATCCAGTCAGGGATATTAATTATTGCGGCAATTTTTGTACTCATTAATTTAATTGTGGATCTATTATATGTTTTTGTTGATCCACGAATAAAATATACCAAGTAGAGGAGGGGGATCTTAAAGTGGCGGAATTAGCAAAAAAACCGGCAAATATGGCAACGGTAATTGTTGAAGAAAAGCTGACACCTCCCTGGAAGGAAGCATGGATTTCATTTTATAAAAACCGATTAGCAGTAGTTGGTTTAGGAATTGTGGTCTTTTTTATTATCATTGCTATATTCGCTCCTATTATTGCTCCATATAGCTTTAAAGATCAAGTGTTGGCAGATCGAATGCTCTCACCTTCCAGTGAGCATTGGTTTGGGACAGACGACTTTGGCCGAGATATTTTTTCTCGTATTGTTTATGGTGCAAGAATATCATTGTGGGTTGGCTTTTTCTCAGTTTTAGGCTCAGTTGTGGCAGGGACATTACTAGGAATTGTAGCTGGATATTACGGCCGCTGGGTAGATGCGATTATCTCGCGTATTTTTGATATTATGCTAGCTTTTCCAAGTATTTTATTGGCGATTGCGGTTGTTTCTATTTTGGGGCCATCCCTGCAAAATGCTTTGATTGCGATCGCGGTTATTAATATACCGAACTTTGGACGATTGGTTCGCTCCAAAGTATTAAGTGTTAAACAGGAAGAATATATTATGGCTGCCCGTGCCGTCGGAATGAAAGATTCACGTATTCTTCTCCGTCATATTTTACCTAATAGTATATCACCAGTAATCGTTCAAGCTACATTAGCGATTGCCACAGCAATTATTGAGGCAGCAGCTCTTGGTTTCCTTGGAATGGGTGCACAAGCACCGACACCAGAGTGGGGAAAAATGCTTGCCGATTCAAAAAATTATATCACTCAGGCACCATGGACGTTATTCTTCCCTGGGGTCGCTATAATGCTGACCGTGCTCGGATTTAACTTAATGGGGGACGGGCTAAGGGACATCCTAGATCCGAAAATGAAACAATAGACGTAGAGACTCCTGTGTGGGTCTCTTTCTTTTGGTGTCAGGCACCATTAACTTGATTAATTAATAATTGTCTAAAATCTCAAAATAGCATTATAATTATGCTTAATAATTTGTTTTACCAATTGGGGGTTTGGCGTAAATGTTGAATAGAAATAAGAGTATTGTTTTTATTGGGTTTATGGGTGTTGGAAAAACTACTATCGGCAAGATGGTTGCTAATAAACTAAATCGTGATTTTATTGATATTGATGAACAAATTGAAAAAGAATACAACATGCCAGTGTCCCAAATTTTTTCTGAATTTGGTGAGAAAGTTTTTAGAGAAAGAGAAAAAAGTTTAATTGCAAGTCTAGCGTCCCAGCAGCAAAAGGTTATTTCTGTCGGCGGAGGTGCCTTCCTACAAGAAGAAATTAGAAAGACCTGTTTAGAATCTTGTATTGTTATTCTGCTAGATTTATCATTGGAGGGCTGGAAAGATAGATTAGGTCTGATTATAGACAGCCGACCTGTTTTAAAAGGAAAGTCAATTGAGGAAATGGAAGATCTTTTTTACAAAAGACAAGATATTTATGTTAACCATCATTTGAAGATTTCAACTGATAGCAAGGATGCAAAAGAAATTGCTAACCAAATTATTGACGAATTAAATTCAATCTAGGGAAAAATAGGTATCAAAACTTATGTAGAATGGGACAAGGAGTGGGAACAAATGACTAAAACAGTAACGGTTAGAGGTCTCGTCATTGGGGAAGGAATGCCAAAAATTTGTGTCCCGTTGGTGGGAGAAACACTTGTACAATTAAAGGAAGAAGCCGAATTTCTAAAAACAATTGACTTAGATGTAGTAGAGTGGCGGGTAGACTTTTTTGACCAAGTAGAAGATTTTGAGCAGGTGAAAAAGGCTCTTGCTGAAATTCGCACGTTCCTGCCTGCTACACCACTTATCTTTACCTTTCGAAGTCATAAAGAAGGCGGCAATAAGGAAATAACCACTTCTTTTTATTTTGAATTAAACAAGACGGTTGCAGAAACAGGTCTGGTGGATATCATTGATGTTGAGTTATTTAATGATGAAAATGAAGTCAAAACAATAATTGAAAAGGCACATGCAAAAAATGTTTTTGTTATTGTCTCTAACCATGATTTTCATAAGACGCCAACAAAAGAGGAAATTATCTCGCGGTTACGGAAAGCACAAGAGTTTGGGGGAGATATACCAAAAATTGCTGTAATGCCAAATAGTACAGCCGATGTGCTAACCCTCTTAGCTGCAACAAATACAATGAACGAACAGTTTGCGGATAGGCCGTTCATTACCATGTCTATGGCAGGTAAAGGGGTCATAAGTCGATTGGCTGGCGAAATATTTGGGTCTGCTCTTACCTTTGGAGCAGCAAAAAAAGCTTCTGCACCTGGACAGGTAGCAGTTAAGGAATTACGAAGCGTATTAAATCTGTTACATGCAAGTTTATAATCATTGGAAAAGCACTCCTCGGGGTGCTTTTCTTAGAAATGATTACTGTACAAATAAATACATTCAAGTTAAAATAATTTCAAGCATATAATTCCAATAAGAAAGGTAGGAATTAAATTATGACAGAAAATAATCGTTCCATCCCTCGACCGCTTGTAAGAACAAACCAATGGGTTATTGTCATAAGTGTTGTATTAACTTGGATTTCTAATATTGAGTGGTTTTTATTAGTACCGTTTATTTCGGGTTTACTTGGGCTGCTATTTGGATATAATCCGGTTATACAATTTGCTAAACTATTCTTAAGAAAAGCCCCCAAGTCCTATATCCCTGAAGATTGGGATCAGCAGCAATTTAATCAAAAGATTGCAGTATCATGCCTAGGAATAGGATTTATTAGTTTTTTACTTGGTTGGTCTACTTTAGGTTACGTGTTCACTATTCTTGTCGCCGTGGCAGCGTTTGTAGCCATTCTAGGTTTTTGTGTTGGATGTTTCATTCATTTCCAATGGAAACAATTTAAACATAGACGAACAATCCGATAAATACAAAAGATTTTTTAATATCTAAATAGATTCAATCTTTATATAGAAGTTCTTTAAAAGACAGTGAACTTTAACATGTTCACTGTCTTTTGCATACATAAAGATGTATAAAAATTGTATAATCTACCATTCTATTTTGTAAGCGTTTTCAAAAAAATGGGCAATTATTTTCAATAAAAACAGAAAATTAAGCTGTTTTTTTATTGAATAATTATATATATGTATGTATAATAATACATTATGAAAGACACTTAGGAGATGGGCAAATTGAAGGCTGCAATTATTGGTGGTACCGGTTATGGATCAATTGAATTAGTGAGGTTAATCAATAAACACCCTTATTTGGAGATTGGTTCAGTTATTTCAAACTCACAATCAGGGTCAAACTTTAGCGGAATTTATCCACATCTTTCTGAGATTGTTGATCAACCTCTTGAAACCTTTGATGTTGATAGATTGTCTGAAAAGAATGATATTGTATTTTTTGCAACCCCATCAGGTGTGAGCAGCAAACTTTTGCCACAACTAGTTGATAGAGGAATTAAAAGTATAGATTTATCCGGTGATTTCCGGCTAAGGTCTGCTGAAGAATTCGAAACTTGGTATAAACATTCACCTGCTGAGGAGAAATATTTAAACCAAGCAACCTATGGTTTGAGCGAAATTTATCCAGACCAAATAAAGCCGGCCAAATTAATAGCCAATCCGGGCTGTTATCCGACTGCGACTACACTCGGTCTTATTCCGATATTAAAAACAAATTTGGCTGATGAAAAGTCGATTATCATTGATGCAAAATCTGGTGTTTCTGGCGCTGGAAGAGGACTTTCCTTAACAGCCCATTATTCGGAAATCAATGAAAACTTAAAAGCTTATAAACTAGGAGCACATCAACATATTCCGGAAATTGAGCAAGTACTTTCAGATGAGAGCGGTAATCCAATTACCATTTCATTTACTACCCATCTTGTTCCAATGACAAGGGGAATCATGTGCACGATGTACGTGAATCTAACAGAAGAAATTTCATCACAAAAAATTATAGATTTATATAAACAATTTTATCAAGATTCTCATTTTATAAGAGTGCGGCCAGAAGGAAATGTACCATCAACAAAAGAGGTACTCGGTTCAAATTATTGCGATATCGGCCTGCATGTTGACGAAAGAACAAACCGCCTGACCATCATTTCAGTTATCGATAATTTAGTTAAAGGGGCTGCCGGGCAGGCCATCCAAAATGTGAATTTGATGAATGGCTGGGATGAGCGAACAGGACTTACAGACATTCCAATGTATCCATGAGTAAAACTACTACCTTTTATGTATAGAACGAAGGGAAATTTGAAGGGGGAAATTCAATTGACACAAGCTACATCAACAAATGAAATCGTAATTATAGAAGAAGGTAGTGTGACCTTACCTAAAGGATACAAAGCAGGCGGCATGCATTGTGGAATAAAAAGAAAAAGACTTGATCTGGGATATATCGTTTCAGAAGTTCCTGCAACAACTGCGGGAGTGTATACAACCAACACCTTTCAAGCAGCTCCATTGTTAGTTACCCAGGAAAGTATCGCAAAAGAAAATAAGATTCAAGCAATTATCGTAAACTCTGGGAATGCCAATGCCTGTACAGGAGAGCAAGGTTTACTTGATGCATTCGCTATGCAAAAGGGCTTTGCAAGCCAACTAGGAATACAAGACCATCTCGTAGCGGTTACTTCAACGGGAGTGATCGGGGAACTACTGCCGATGGATAAAGTAAATGCAGGGATAAAACAAATCCTAAATAAAGATAATGAAAATGAAAATAATTTTATGAATGCTATCCTAACAACTGACACTTGTATCAAACATCTAGCAGTGCAAATGAAAATCGATGGAAAAACAGTTTCCATTGGCGGTACCTCAAAGGGTTCTGGAATGATTCACCCTAACATGGCTACCATGCTTGGATTTGTAACAACAGATGCAAACATTGCCCAAGAAGACCTGCTTGGAGCATTGAGAGATATAACTAATCAAACTTTCAATATGATTACGGTTGATGGTGATACAAGTACGAACGATATGGTTTTAGTTATGGCAAATGGCTTGGCTGATAATGAACCACTAACTAAAGATCACCCTGAATGGAATATTTTTAAACAAGGGTTAAAAATCGTTTGTGAGTCACTTGCTAAAAAAATTGCAAGAGATGGTGAAGGTGCTACAAAACTAGTAGAAGTTCAAGTAAATGGTGCCTACAGTCAAAACGCAGCAAGTGCAGTCGGTAAAGCGATTATTTCATCCAACCTAGTTAAAACTGCAATTTATGGAACGGATCCAAACTGGGGAAGAATTGTTACTGCAATTGGCTACAGTGGTGTACCAGTTGAACCTAACGCAATTAAGGTGGCAATTGGACCATTTACAGTATTCGAAAATGGACTTCCGAGCAACTTTGTTGAGGAAGAAGTGAAGGAATACTTAGAGTCGGAAAATGTTAAATTAAGTGTTGAATTAAATCAAGGTAAATATAACGCTACAGCCTGGGGATGCGATTTAACTTATGATTATGTGAAAATCAACGCATCTTACCGCACGTAAGGGAGGACCTGAAAATGAAATATATAGTCATTAAGTGCGGCGGAAGTGTGTTAGATAATCTCCCAAGATCCTTTTATGAAGATATTGTTTCACTTCATGAATCTGGTGAATGGATACCGATCATCGTTCATGGCGGCGGTCCACTAATCACATCGTTATTAAAAAATCTAAACGTCGAAACCACCTTCGTGAATGGTCTTAGAGTAACCAATCACGAAGTGTTAGATATAGTGGAAATGGTATTAAGCGGTTCAGTTAACAAACAAGTTGTTCGGAACATTATCGAAGTTGGGGGAAAGGCCATTGGCGTAAGTGGCGTGGATGGTTGCCTTTTACAAGCTGAACCAACTAAAAATGCGGATAAATTAGGATTTGTTGGGGAAGTAATTGGTGTTAACCACGAAGTAATCGAGGGAATCATTGCCCAAGGAAATGTTCCTGTAATTTCTCCAGTCGGCATCGATGCAGGTGGACAACGATATAACATTAATGGTGATATTGCTGCCTCAGCTATAGCCAAAGCTTTAGGGGCAAACCTATGTTTTATCAGTGATATCCCTGGAATCCTAGTTGAGAAAAATGGTGCTAAGACAAAACTTGATAAAGTTTCAAAGGCAACAATCGAGGAACTGATAAATAATAAGACTATTTATGGGGGAATGATTCCCAAAGTAAAAGCCGCAATTGATGGTCTTGTCCACAAAATACCCGAAGTGGGTATCATCAATGGCTCTGAAAAAAGTAGCTTAATAGATTATACAAATGGTAAAATGACTGGCACAAAAATTGTCTTAGAAGAGGGGATCGCGTAATGTCAATCAATAATTCAATCTCCCTAGCCTCTCCAGTGATGGCAACATACAGTCGATTCCCTGTTACTGTCGTTAAAGGGAAGGGAAGCTATGTTTGGGATGAAAAGGGTACTCAGTATTTAGATTTCACTTCCGGTATAGCAACCTGTAACCTAGGGCATGTGCCTGATGTCGTAAAAGAAGCACTTGAGGAGCAATTACAGAATCTTTGGCACTGTTCAAACCTCTATAACATACCGAATCAGCAGCAATTGGCCGCTCTTCTTACCGCCAATAGTTGCGGGGACCAAGTTTTCTTTTGTAACAGTGGGGCGGAAGCAAATGAGGCAGCGATCAAGTTAGCTAGAAGGTATGCCAACAAAGTGAAGGGGAAGGAATCACCTGAAATAGTAACATTTCAGCAATCCTTTCATGGTAGAACACTAGCCACCTTATCGGCAACAGGACAAGAAAAAATTCAGCAAGGATTTTTTCCGTTAGTATCCGGGTTTAATTATCTTCCTTTTAATGATGAAGAAGCACTTGAATTGCTCTATACACTCGAGCCTGCAGCCGTTCTCCTTGAGCTTGTTCAAGGCGAAGGTGGAGTCATCCCAGCGAACCAAGAATGGGTTAGTAAACTTGCAAAGATTTGCCAAGAAAGAGAAATCCTCCTGATGGTGGACGAAATCCAAACAGGGATCGGTAGAACAGGCACACTGTTTGCATATGAACAATACGGTATAGAGCCCGATGTCATTAGCATTGCAAAGGGACTTGGTTCAGGTTTTCCAATTGGAGCAATTATTGCAAAAGAAGAAGCCGCTAAAGGATTTGACCCAGGAAGCCACGGCAGTACTTTTGGAGGAAATCCATTAGCAACAGCAGCAGGACTCGCGACTGTTACACATATTACTGAAAGTAATTTATTAAATAACGCCAACGAAATTTCAGGGTACTTAGATAAAAAGTTACAAGAACTGAAGGAAAAGTACTCTTTTATAAAAGATATCCGCGGGCTCGGCCTATTAAAGGGAATGGTCGTCGAAACGAATGCTTTAGGAATTGTTCAAAAGGCAATCGAAAACCATCTTCTTATCTTAACAGCCGGACCAAATGTAGTGAGAATTTTACCTCCGTTAACAGTAACAAAGGAAGAAATAAATGAATTTATTAAAGCATTGGAAATATCTTTCCAAGGTATTGAGAAAGGCGAGTGAGTATGTTGCAGAATGGATACCTTACTTTGGAAACGGGAGAAGTATTTGAGGGGGTACTAATTGGTGCCGAAAAAGAGTCTCTAGGAGAAGTGGTTTTTAATACAAGCATGACTGGGTATCAAGAGATTATCACCGATCCATCATACGCAGGACAAATTATTACCTTCTGTTATCCTATTATCGGTAATTATGGGGTTAACGCAATCGATGATGAGAGCATCACACCAGCATTATCAGGGGTGATTATCGGTGATTTATGTGAAACACCGAGCCATTATCAATCCGTAAATAAATTCTCTGAAAAACTAAAGCAGGCAGGAGTTCCTGGGATTGCAGGAATTGATACGCGTCTTTTAGTAAAAACCATTCGCAGCCGTGGGACGGTAAAAGGGTATTTAAGCCAGTCCAAGAATGGCGAAATATCAGCACCAGAAAAATCTTCATTTTGGGTGGAGAAAGTATCAACTAAAAAAATACAATATTTCAAAAACCAAGGGCCACATGTGGTGCTCATGGATTATGGATTTAAAAAGTCGATTCTCAACGCCCTGCTAGATGAAAACTGTGCGGTAACAATTGTCCCATACAATACTCCTTATGAAAAAATAAAGGCCTTGAATCCAGATGGTGTCCTGTTCAGTAATGGACCTGGGGACCCAATGGAATTAAAAAAATGGTTTCCAGAAATAAAAAAAATAAGTCAGAACTATCCTACACTGGGCATTTGTCTTGGGCATCAATTAATCGCCCTTGCATATGGGGCTAAAACAGAAAAACTAGCCTATGGGCATCGCGGTGGTAATCATCCAGTTAAGGAACTTACGACTGGAAAAGTGAAAATCACAGCACAAAATCATGGCTATGTTGTAGTTGACGAAAGTATTGACAACAAGGAATTCGATGTCACCTACCGAAACGTAAATGACCGTTCGATTGAGGGGCTAATGCATAAGAACCATCAGATACAAACCGTGCAATTTCATCCTGAAGCCCATCCAGGACCAAGCGATACAGAATATATTTTAAAAAATTTCGTAACTCAGATAGCTTCTATGGGAGAGACTGTTTATGCCATTAAATAAAAGTTTAAAAAAGGTACTAGTGATTGGATCAGGTCCAATTGTCATTGGGCAGGCTGCAGAATTTGATTATGCAGGTACACAGGCATGTATAGCCTTGAAAGAAGAAGGAATTGAAGTTGTTTTAATTAATAATAACCCGGCCACCATCATGACAGATGAAGCCGTTGCCGATAAGGTATATATTGAACCGCTTAACGTTGAAACCATTGAAAAAATCATCAAGAAAGAAAAACCAGATGGAATTATTGGTACACTAGGCGGCCAAACGGGTCTGAATTTAACTGTGCAGCTTTACGAACAAAATATTTTAGAAAAATACAATGTTGAATTATTAGGAACATCTGTTGAGTCTATCAAAAATGGTGAGGACAGAGAAAAGTTCCGTAACTTGATGCTTAAAATTGGTGAACCAATTCCAGAGTCCGCGATTATTCACAGCTATGAGGAAGGCGTGTCCTTTGTAAAGGAAATTGGATTTCCGGTCATCATTCGCCCTGCGTATACACTTGGAGGGGATGGAGGCGGCTTTGCTTATAATGATGAAGAACTGGAAACTGTTCTAAAAAAAGGCTTAGCGGCAAGTCCGATTCAGCAGGTGTTGGTAGAAAGAAGTATCAAAGGCTGGAAAGAAATTGAGTATGAAGTCATGAGAGACGACAATGACACCTGCATCATCGTTTGCAATATGGAAAATATGGATCCAGTCGGCGTTCATACCGGGGATTCCATTGTCGTTGCTCCGTCGCAAACATTAACAGATGTCCAATATCAAATGCTTCGTGATTCTTCTATAAAAGTTATTAAAGAATTAAAGATTATCGGTGGTTGTAACATCCAGTTTGCTCTTCATCCGGCATCGAATCAGTATTACATTATCGAAGTAAATCCAAGGGTGAGCCGTTCTTCTGCGCTTGCATCTAAAGCAACTGGTTATCCCATTGCCAGGATGGCAGCGAAGTGTGCGATTGGGTATCATTTGGATGAGATTGTGAATCCGATAACAGGTAATACCTTTGCATCATTTGAGCCGGCGATTGATTATATTGTGGTAAAACTACCTCGCTTTCCTTTTGACAAATTCCCTGAAGCGGACCGGACCTTAGGAACGCAAATGAAGGCAACTGGGGAAGTCATGGCGATTGATCGGACATTTGAAGGGGCCTTAAACAAAGCCATTCGCTCGATGGAAATGAATGTTTATGGACTTTGCCTCGAGGGAAATAAATTAATTGATGAAAAGAACTTGCTTGAACTTCTTAAACAGGCAAATGATCAACGATTATTCATCATTGCAGAATCGTTTAGAAGAGGGATCTCACTTGAAAATGTTCGAGAGTTGACCGAGATTGATCCATGGTTTTTACACAAAATTAGCTCAATCGTTATGTTAGAAACGGAATTAGCTTCCTATAATTGGAGCGATGTTCCAGTTTCTTTGCTTAAGGTAGCAAAGCGGAATAATATTTCCGACAAGCTCTTATCTCAAATATATGCTATTCCTGAAAAGCGGGTAAGAAGCAAGTGGAAAGAACTCAACTGGAAACCTGGTTATAAAATGGTTGATACCTGTTCAGCTGAGTTTGATGCTGTTACACCTTACTATTATTCAACCTGGCACGGGTTTGATGAAGTTGAAGTGACGAGCAAGAAAAAGATTCTTGTCATTGGCTCTGGCCCAATTCGAATCGGCCAAGGGATTGAATTTGATTACTGTTCAGTGCACGCGGCAAATGCGATCAAGAAAAAGGGCTTTGAAGCGGTTGTTATCAATAACAACCCTGAGACTGTTAGTACCGATTATTCGATTGCAGACCGCCTTTATTTTGAACCACTCGCAGCAGAGGATGTACTTCATGTCATCGAAAAAGAACAGGTGGAAGGTGTATTGATTCAGTTCGGCGGCCAAACAGCTATAAATCTAGCCCATGATTTGGAAGAAGAAGGGATCAAAATTTTAGGTACTACGGTAAAAAATGTTGATCGCTTAGAAGATCGTAAAGAATTTTACCAGTTGCTTGAAGACTTAAACATTCCGCATATAGAGGGTCAAACCGTTTCGCATTCTGACGAATTAATAGAAGCAGCCACTAAACTTGGTTATCCTGTCCTTGTGCGCCCATCCTATGTCATTGGCGGCCAATCAATGTTTACTATTTTTTCAGAAGCGGAATTAAGCCAGTATATACTGCAACTGGAGAAAAATTCGCAAGCAACGATGTGGCCATTATTAGTAGATAAATACTTACCTGGATTAGAGTGCGAGATTGATGTCATATGTGATGGGGAAAATATCGTCGTCCCAGGTATCTTTGAACATATAGAAAAAGCTGGGGTCCATTCAGGGGATAGCATCTCGGTGTTCCCGCCGATTTCACTGTCAGAGAAAATTAAAGAAACGTTAATAGATTATGCAGAAAAAATTGCAAATTCAGCACCAGTTATTGGAATCATGAACATTCAATTTGTTATCTATGAAGGCCAGGTTAATGTGCTTGAAGTCAATCCGCGTTCTTCTAGAACAGTGCCAATCATGAGTAAGGTCACAGGAATTCCGATGATTGAATGGGCGACACGCGTTCAATTAGGAGAGACCCTCTCAGATCTATGTTCAACAAAGGGACTAATGGATGAGCCATCCTATTTTTCAGTAAAAACACCTGTATTTTCATCGAGTAAGCTAAAAGGTGTTGACCATGTGCTAGGACCAGAAATGAAATCAACAGGTGAAGCGCTTGGCATGGGAGTAACCTATCAAGAGGCACTTGAAAAGTCTATTCCTACTCTTGGCGGGCAACAAGGTGAAAATTATATTTTTTGTTCCATTTCTGATCGAGATAAGCAAGCATCTCTTCCTATCATTCAAGAACTTGTAATAAAACAATACAAGATTGTTGCTACCGAGGGGACTGCTTCATATTTCCAAAACCATGGAATTGATGTTGAAAAAGTGATTAAGGACGATGCAGAAGTCATTGAACTTTTCCGAAAACAGTCCATGAAGGCTGTCATAAATATACCGAATCAAGGACGAAATAAAATTAAATTTGGTTTCCAGATTCGCGAGCATGCTGTACGCTACAAGGTACCAGTATTTACACACTTAGATACAATTGAAGCGATAATCGGCCTGGAAAAAGGATCTCAATCCAATTCTGGGGTTCGATCTATGAATGAATATTACAAGTTGGAAGAGAGAGGTGCCGTTCATGGGTGAGGCCATTAAATTAAATGAAATTAGTAATATAAATAAGCCGAAACTTAAAGGAAAGGGATTTTTACAGCTTTCCGATTTTAGTACAGATGAAATCCTCTATCTTCTAAACGAGGCGATAGAGATGAAAAAGCTTCAAAAACAAGGAAAACCGCATCCGTATTTAAGCGGGAAGGTTTTAGGGATGATTTTTGAAAAATCATCCACCCGTACAAGGGTATCATTTGAGGTAGGGATGTTGCAGTTAGGCGGTCATGCAATATTCTTAAGTTCAAAGGATATCCAGCTTGGAAGAGGAGAAAGTATTTCTGATACCGCAAAAGTGTTGTCTCGCTATGTGGACGGATTAATGATTCGAACGTTTTCACACGATTCAGTCGAAGAATTAGCTGAGCATGCAACAGTACCAGTTATTAATGGTTTAACTGACCTGCAGCACCCTACCCAAGTGTTAGCAGACCTTTTAACGATTCTTGAGCATAAAGGGAAACTGTCCGGCTTAAAGATGTGCTATATTGGGGACGGCAATAACAATATGGCTCATTCTTTAATGGAAGGCGCGATGAAGGTTGGAATGGATATTAGCATTGCCAGTCCACCAGGATATTTGCCTGATGGAGAAATAACAGAGAAGGCAATTAAAGTTGGAAACCAAACTGGATGTAAGCTCGTGATTACAAATGATCCGCTAGAAGCTGTTAAAGATGCAGATGTCATCGTAACAGATGTCTGGACCAGTATGGGGCAGGAAGAAGAAACTTCAAAAAGACTCGAGGCATTCCATGGATTTCAAGTAAATAATGAACTTTGTAAGAATGCAAATGAGGACTATATCTTTTTGCATTGCTTGCCTGCCCATCGAGGCGAAGAAGTTACAGCAGAGCTCATCGATGGTCCTCATTCAGTGGTTTTTGATGAAGCGGAGAACCGTCTTCATGCCCAGAAAGCAATTTTAAAACTTTTACTAGCATAATGGTTTCTTTTCTATGAGACTTGTTGTATAATAATTCTATCGGATGAATAAAAATACACAGATGGTAAGAGGAGAATAAAAACAATGACAAAAGAAAAAATCATTCTAGCCTACTCAGGCGGTTTAGATACATCAGTTTCAGTAAAATGGATTCAAGAAAAATATGGCTACGATGTGATTGCATTAGGCCTAGATGTCGGTGAAGGAAAAGACTTAGAAGCCATCAAAAATAAGGCACTGAATGTCGGAGCCATTAAAGCCTATATGATCGATGCTAAAGAATTATTAGCAAAGGAATATATTTTACCAGCATTAAAAGCTAATTGCTTATATGAAGGAAAATATCCATTATCTTCAGCTTTATCTAGACCGCTTATTTCAAAACTATTAGTGGAGGTAGCTGAAAAAGAAGGGGCTACTGCTGTTGCTCATGGCTGCACAGGTAAAGGAAATGACCAGGTACGTTTTGAAGTTTCGATCCAAGCATTGAACCCAAGTTTAAAAGTTGTTGCCCCTGTTCGTGAATGGGGAATGACACGTGACGAAGAAATCAAATATGCTGAGGAAAACGGAATTCCAATCCCAGTCGATTTAGATAATCCATTTTCAATTGATGCCAACATCTGGGGCCGTGCTTGTGAAGCTGGTGTTCTGGAAGATCCATGGGCTGAGGCGCCAGAAGCAGCCTTTGATTGGACGAATCCAATTGAACTAACACCAGATGCAGCAGAGTATGTTGAAATCGAATTTGAACAGGGAGTACCTGTTGCCCTTAATGGTGAGAAGCTCCCGCTTGTTCAATTAATTGAAACCTTAAATGCACTTGGCGGCAAGCATGGTGTTGGCCGTATTGATCATATTGAAAATAGATTAGTAGGAATTAAATCCCGTGAAGTGTACGAAAATCCTGCAGCGCTAATTTTAATCAATGCCCATAGAGAATTAGAGTTTTTAACTCTAACTCGTGAAGTTACACAATTTAAGACACAGGTTGAACAGCAAATGGCTAAGATTATTTACGAAGGACTTTGGTATTCTCCTATAAAACCAGCACTTGATGCATTTATTAATGAAACTCAAAAGAACGTTTCTGGAACAATTCGTGTCAAGCTTCATAAAGGTAATCATACGGTTGTTGGCAGAAAGTCACCTTACAGCTTATACAATGAGGAACTAGCAACATATTCTAAAGGCGATGCATTTGATCATAATGCCGCAGTAGGATTTATTAAGATTTGGGGTCTGCCAACAAAGGTCTATTCAGAAGTGAATAAAAAGGAATCAATTTTAAAATAATTCGGATTGCCCTCGAATCCTTTTTCGAGGGCTGTCTTGTTAGGTTAAGGGGGAGCAATCAATGTCTAAGTTATGGGGCGGCCGTTTTACGAAAGAAACGAATAAGCTAGTTGAGGAATTTACAGCCTCAATTACTTTTGATCAAAAGCTAGCTAAGGAGGATATCGCAGGAAGTCTTGCCCATGTGCAAATGCTGGGTGAGTGCGGTATTATTCCAATGGAGGATGCTATAAAGATTAAGGACGGACTACTCTCCATCAAGAAACTGGTCGACGATAACGCGGTAGAGTTTTTAGTTGAAGATGAAGATATCCATATGAATATTGAAAAGTTATTAATAGAAAAAATTGGTCCGGTGGGAGGAAAGCTCCATACAGGGAGAAGCCGTAATGATCAGGTGGCCACCGACATGCACCTATACTTAAGAACGAAAACAACTGAGCTGATTAAATTAATAGAAGATGTCCAGCAGGCATTAATTGAGCAGGCGAAAGAGAATGTCCAAACGTTAATTCCTGGGTATACTCACCTGCAGCGTGCCCAGCCTGTATCCTTTGCCCATCATTTAATGGCTTATTTTTGGATGTTTGAACGTGATAAAGAGAGATTGATTGATAGTTTGAAGCGTATCAATTGGCTGCCTCTTGGTTCAGGAGCATTGGCAGGAACGACGTTTCCGATCAACCGTGAACGTGTCGCGGAACTGTTAGGTTTTGAAACGGTTTATCCTAATAGTATGGATGCTGTCAGTGATCGCGACTTTATCCTTGAGTTTTTATCGATTGGTTCAATAATCATGACCCATATTTCCAGATTATCCGAAGAGCTTGTCATTTGGTCGAGCCAGGAGTTTCAGTTCGTCGAGTTGGATGATTCGTTTTGCACAGGTTCAAGTATTATGCCGCAAAAGAAAAATCCAGACGTACCTGAGCTGCTACGTGGAAAAACCGGACGGACATATGGTAATTTAATCGGACTGCTCACCGTTCTTAAAGGTCTGCCACTCGCTTATAACAAGGATTTACAGGAAGATAAGGAAGGCATGTTTGATACGGTTGAAACGCTTGAAGGTTCCTTAATGTTATTAGCACCGATGATTGAAACGATGACAGTAAATAAAGACGTGATGCGTAAGGCCATTAACAATGACTTTTCTAATGCCACAGATATTGCTGATTACTTGGTAAGAAAAGGTCTGCCCTTCCGTGATGCGCATGAAGTTATCGGAAAAATTGTTTTATATGCGATTCAGTCTAACAAATTTTTGCTAGATTTGAGCTTCGAGGAATATCAGGGCTTTAGTCCATTATTTGAGGAAGATATTTATGTTGTATTGGCTCCTGAGCATGTTGTTGGTGTCCGAAATAGCTTTGGAGGAACGGCTCCAGAGCAAGTGGAAAAGCAAATCAAGCTTGCAGAGGGAAAACTAGAGCAATAAATATAATTTTTTTCAAAGCCTGCCATTTGGTGGGCTTTTAGTTTTTAAAATTTGTATTAAATACTAAAATATTAGATAATTTCCCCATGGGAATTTTAACTAATGACAGGAGGAAAAAATGATGAAAATTCGTGTGTCTGCCGTTCAGTACCAACTACATACCATTCAATCCTTCGAGGAATTTACCTCACAATGTGAGCACTACATAAAAACTGCTGAGGAATTTGGGGCAGAGTTTGTCTTATTTCCAGAGTTCTTTACAACTCAACTACTTTCAATAGGTAATGGTCAAGGCAAGAGCCTGACAATTAATGACCTGCCAAGTTATACCCAACAATATCTAGAACTGTTTTCTAATTTTGCACAAAAAAAGAACATACATATTATTGCGGGAACACATGTGATTGAAAGGGATGGCAAGTTGTATAATACAGCACATTTATTTTACCCAGATGGAAGAATTGGTGAGCAGGCCAAACTCCATATTACACCGACTGAAGTAAATGAATGGAATATGGCACCTGGGGATTCATTTCAGATATTTGAAACAGAAAAAGGGAAAATCGCCCTCCTTACTTGTTATGATATTGAATTTCCAGAAATTGTACGTATGGCAAAGGCCAAAGGTGCCGATGTGATTTTCTGTCCATCATGCACAGATGACCGTCATGGTTTTCATCGTGTTCGTTATACCAGCCATGCTCGTGCAGTTGAAAACCAAGTATATGTGGTCCTAACGGGAACTGTCGGTTCACTGCCGACTGTTGATTTTATGCGCGCTAATTTTGGCCAGGCGGCAATCATTACTCCTAACGATATACCATTTCCACCAAAAGGAATCTTGGTGGAAGGGGAAATCAATAATGACATGATTGTGACGGCTGACCTAGATTTAAACTTGTTATATGAAGTAAGAGAACGTGGTTCCGTTACAACCTGGCGTGATCGAAGAACGGATCTTTACACAGATTGGGAAAAATAAACTGAAAGGGTGGGTATAGAATGTATCGAAGTGAATTTTACGTCTATGACCAAGAGAGGCCTGTGCCAGTTATCATTCGCAATTATTCAAAAGTGGATTTTGACGATCTTATCAAGATTCAATCCGAGTGCTTCCCACCTCCTTTTCCTTCAGAATTATGGTGGAATAAAGAGCAATTAACAAACCATGTGAAAATGTTTCCAGAAGGTGCATTGTGTGTTGAAGTAGATGGTGAATTAGCTGGGTCAATTACCGGCTTAACTATCGACTTTGATCCTAGCGATAAAAACCATTCGTGGGAAGAAATCACTGACCATGGATATATACGGAACAATAATCCAAATGGGAATACCTTGTATATTGTTGATATTAGTGTTCGTCCGAAGTACCGCAAACTAGGGCTTGGTAAATTGATGATGCAGTCTATGTACCATGTTGTGATAGAAAAAGAGTTATATCGATTACTTGGCGGGGGCAGAATGCCAGGATATCATAAAAAAGCTGATATCATGACACCAGGACAATATTTAGATGCAACTATTAAAGGGGAAGTTCAAGATCCTGTTATCACTTTCTTGCTGCATTGTGGTCGTGTGCCAATAGGGATTATTGAAAATTATCTCGAGGATGAAGAATCCTGCAATTATGCTGCATTAATGGAATGGAAAAACCCTTTTAGATGAGTGAGAGGAATGTATCATAATGGAATATATTAGAATAACCAGTATAGAAGACCCTAATTTTAAAAAGCTTCATAACTTAATGGGAGAAATTTTTCCTGCAGAAGAAGTATTAGAATTTGAGCTATGGAAAGAGCCATTAGAAGATCCGAGTATTCGCGTGTTTGTTGCTGTCGATGGAGACGAAGTCACAGGAGCAACTGAATATCGTTATTATCCGGATTGGAATATTGCTATGACAGATTTTACAATCATCAGTAAACCAGGCTTAAGCCTTGGCCGTTTTTTAGCGCAAAACCGTTTAACGGATTTACAACAATTAGCTAAAGAAAATGGTAACGAGCTATTCGGGATGTTTGCAGAAATATACGATCCGTACCGGGTTGAACATCACGAATTTGGTGGAGTAAAGGTTATGGATCCATATGTCCGACGTGAAGTTCTATCCCATATGGGTTATAAACGCATTGATTTTTCATATGTTCATCCTTCCTGGAAAAACAATGGGGAAGCTGTAGCAGGTCTAGATTTATGTTTCATGCCAATTCAAGATGAAGGACTTAATTCACTACCAGCAAACCTGGTAAAGGATTTTCTGACGACATACTATTCAATTCTTTCAAATAAGCCGAAGGAATGGCTCAAAATGATAGATCGACTGGGGAAAAAGGAATTTGTCTCCCTATTACCACTTTAATAAAAAGAAATTTCAAATAATATTGACAACTACCTTGGAATCAACTAGAATTCTCTTTATAACTTTGAAATTTAATGAAAAACTAACTAAATAAAACTCTTATCCAGAGCGGCGGAGGGACTAGGCCCGATGAAGCCCGGCAACCATCAAGGTAATTCTTGAAAAGGTGCTAATTCCTGCAGGTTATTTTTAACCTGACAGATAAGAGGAGGAAATCTACCCTCTTCTTATGAAGAGGGTTTTTTCTTATTTATATGAGATAAAAAACAACCTATTAGTCATGTCTAATATTATTTAAGGGGTGGAGAGCATGTCTGTCATTAAAGTGGCAATTCTAGGCTTTGGTACAGTTGGGGAAGGTGTTTATAGAACAATACAATCCCACGCGGAGGAACTTACTAGTGTTTTAGGGAGAAAAGTAGAAGTGGCTGCAGTACTAATAAAAAATAAGCAAAAAACCAGAGACATAAGAGAAGATGTTTTAATAACTACAGATTTTGCCGAAATTCTTAATCTACCTCAACTTGATGTTGTTGTCGAAGCAATCGTCGACAAAGAACAACCCTTTACTTTTTTAAACCAAGCTATACAAAGTGGTTGCCACATAATCACAGCGAATAAAGAAATGTTTGCACACCATGGGAATGAGCTGCTCGAGTTAGCTGAGAATTATAATGTTTCGGTGGGTTATGAAGCAACAGTTGCGGGTGGTATTCCGATTATTCAAACCTTAAGGCAGTTATTAAATGTTAACCGAGTTCGTCACATCCAAGGAATTCTTAATGGGACATCGAATTTTATCCTAACGGAAATGCGCGAAAAGAAGCAGTCATTTGCTGATGCCCTCATTTTAGCGCAAGAGAAGGGGTATGCTGAAGCGGATCCAACCAACGATGTGGAGGGATTTGATGCTTTTTATAAAACAATGATTCTCAGCAGAATTGCTTTTGGAGAACAACCCAATTGGAAGAATGTCGAGCGTGCGGGCATTACCTCGATTTCAAGAGAGTTAATTGAAACAGCAGAAAAGATGGGATTAAGGTTTAAGCATATTGCTAGCATTAGTAAGACAGGTAGTCAAATTAACGCAGAGGTTAAACCAGTCCTTGTTGGGAAATCTCATCCTTTTTATTCTATTGAAGGCGTAGAAAATGCGGTAAATATTCACTCTGATATTGTTGGTAGTATTACTTTGCAAGGACCAGGAGCTGGGATGTATCCTACTGCAAGTGCTGTTATTGAAGATTTGGTCTATGTCTGTCAAAATCGGTCGTCAAATAAGAGTATCACAAAAACAACAGCAGCATGTGATGGAGAGAAAAAAGGGAACGAAAAAGAATTATGGTTAATTCAAGGCCTCTCAAAGAATTATAATAACCCTTTGATTACATGGGTGGCCCAAGCTTCTGATAAGATAGCAATTATCAAGGCAACCAAGGAAGAAATTGAAAAGTTAATTAATCTGAAAAAGGCAACGTGCTACTTTCAAATTATTGGGGAGTATGATACAGAAATTAAGAATAAAGAAGTAACTTTAGCTGTCCTCTAAAAAGCCATTATTCCCGTGATAGAAGAGCACTTTGGTGCTCTCAGTTTGTCGAGAAAGGGTATTTTTATCGGCAATTTTTTATTCTCAGCATTTAATTATTCATTGTACCTGCTAATGGGCCTGTTGATTTCCGCTCTAGGCACTTCGCTTTCCACGGGCGGTCCGGGGAGCCTGCGTGCCTTCCGCGGAAATCAACAGGGAGGTAATCAACCTAAAGAATTGCAACACACTTTTTCTAGCCTTGCTAAGTGTGTTGCAATCTTTTTCATATTTTGGCAGGCTGCCGTAAGGAGAGCCTGTTCGCTTGCTTTCTTCAATCCCCGTAACCGGCAATAGCGAAGCCCGTGCAGCTCTTTTGAGTCTGCGAAGCTTCGCTCAATTTTTTCCTTTCTAAATTTATAAAGCATTTTTCCAGATTTAGATAAGCGATTTTCCCTTACCTTTTCCTTGTGCTCTTCCCAAACATGACGTGTCACTACTTTTACCTTATTTTTGGAGCGTGTACATTGGGAAAGAAGTGGGCAGTTTGAATTTATGTTTATTAGCGTTAGCCTTAAATGAGTAGAATCCGAAAATAAGACACGACCACCTACCATTTTGTGATTCATTGCCTGGAGAACAATCTCATCAAATATTTCCTGAAAGATATCGGTACCTTTAAAACGATGTTGGCGATTCCAACTAATCGTTGAGTGGTGTGGAACAAGATCCTTAAATTTCAGGCCTAAAAACCAGCGGTAGGCAACATTCATTTCAATTTCTCTTTGTAATTGTCGCTCGGATCGGATGCCATATATATAACCAATAAACATCATTTTAAATAGAATAGTGGGATCGGAAGGGCGTCCGTTATCATCACTATAATAAGGACGTACCTTTTCAAGAAGGAATGAAAGATCAATATATTTATCGATTAAACGAAGAAGGTGATTGTCAGGAACCAATTCATCAATAGAAACAAATTCATATTCACTTTGGGTAGATACTCTTGGTTTAAACATAGATTTCACCACTTAATTTTTTATTGTTTGGTTGTGTTAAGAGCAGTGTATTATTGATTTTACAGCTCTGTTGATTTGCGCGGAAGGCACGCAGACTCCTGCGGGAGTACGGGGCAGGGGAGACCCCGCAGGCGCTTCAGCGCCGAGGAGGCTCCCCGGCACGCCCGCGGAAAGCGAAGTGCCTGGAGCGCAAATCAACAGACATGTTGCAAAGCCTATATATTAATAATATTATAATGAAACGCGGTGAATGGTTAAAGTTATTGTAGAAAATAAGAGGCTGTCGAAAGTTTCTCGACAGCCTGAGAAGCAGGTTGCCCTGCTTCTTCTTTTTTGTTACCGCTTTTTTTAAACTTATTTATTTCTTCTCGATTTTACACGCTGGTTCGCTGCGTTAGCACGTGCTTGCGCTTCAAGGTCGGAATGGTCTGCAAATTCTGCAGAATATTCAACGTCATTTCCATCAGTTATTTTTAGGTTCTTAGGTGTTTGTGGAAGTGAACTTTTGTTACTATTACCTGTTCCACTATTATGCATACGACCCATTACTAAAAACCCCTTTCATTGTTAACTTTTCAGGAGCCGAATTGCTCCCATTAATATCATTTACAATTAGAAAGGTAACCATGAATGGAAAATACTTCAGCAAAGCGATCAGGGCTGCTTTTTATCGCAAATTTAGTTGAACTAGAGTCTCGTTTTTTTGTCGTGATACCCGCCTGCACGGTCCGCCATTTTAAATTCTCGTTGATAAGAGACTTCCTGCATACTGGTTAATGAGTATTTGCCTCGATCCTTATCTTTTTTCTTTTTTTCCGCCATTTTGCTCATTCCTTTCAACATTTTTTTAGTTAATTGTCATCAAGCTATGTGGTAAAAAATAAAAGCACGTTATGTACTTATTTCCATTTTTACCTTTTAAGAAAGGAATGATACTTTTTTTAAGAAAATATATTTTTCAATGCCAAATGTAAATCGGAATACTTAAATTGATAGCCAGTTTCTAAAAGCTTATTCGGTAATACCCTTTGTCCATCAACCACCAATGTACTCATTTCACCAAGCAGCAGACGTAGTGCAAAACTTGGGACCGGAAGCCAGTGGGGGCGGTTTAATACTCGTGCAAGTGTTTTTCCAAACTCAGTCATCGTTACCGGTTTCGGTGCAGTGAAATTGATGGGTCCATCCATTTTTTCATTTTCGATAATAAAGGATATCCCTTGGACCACATCCTCAATGTGAATCCATGACATCCACTGACGTCCATTTCCTATGGGACCACCGATAAATGATTGATAAGGGATTGCCATTTTTTGAAGAGCCCCTTGGTGTTTATCAAGAATGATTCCGAACCTGCAAAAGACAGTACGTATCCCTAATTGGCTGGCTTTTCCAGCTTCGATTTCCCATTGCTTAACTGTTTCGGCCAAGAAATCATTCCCAAAGCCATGGTTATCTTTTTCAGTAAAAATTTTATCAAAGGATGTTCCATAAATCCCAATTGCACTTGCATTGATCAGTGCCTTTGGTTTGGTATCTAATTTATTTATAATGGCTAGCAGTGCATGAACAGACTCTAAGCGACTGTTTAGAATCTTTTCTTTTCTTTTTACCGTCCAACGTCCACTATTAATTGATTCGCCTGCAAGGTTGATAAAAATATCAGTATCTTGGAGTTCATGAATGGGGCTTGAACTATCACTTAGCCACTCGACGTATCGAATTCCATCAGTACGATTTGTCTCAATCGATTTTCTTGATAAAATAATTATCTCATGATTGTTTTTCAACAGGTGTTTGGTAATTGCTTGCCCTACAAAGCCTGTTCCGCCTGCAATCGTTATTTTCATTTTTTCCGCCCCCTTTTACGTTTAATCTTACAACAGATAATGAGGAATATGGTAAAGTATTGATGAGGTGAATAACGTGGCCATTATAACAAAGATCACCACACAACAGAAAACTCAAGATCGATTCAATATTTTTATGGATTACGGTAAGGGTAAGGGTGAGGAATTTGCCTTTAGTGTCGACAGTGATGTTCTAATCAAATTTCAATTAAAAAAAGGAATGGAGCTTGATGATTTTTCCTTTGTGGAAATTCAGTATCAAGACGACATTCGCAAAGCATACAACAAAGCCATTCATTACTTAGCTAGAAGAATGAGATCAGAAAAAGAAATAAAAGATTATCTTGTATTAAAGGAAATAGATGAACCTGTCATCAATGAAATTCTTCATAGATTAACTGCACAGAAATACATAAATGACGAGGAATTCGCGTTGGCCTATGTACGAACCCAAGCGAATACCACTGATAAAGGTCCTAATGTAATTAAAATGGAATTAAAGGAAAAGGGAATAGTAGAAGGAATTCTCAACCATGCACTAAAGGAATATCCTCTTGAGCAACAGATTGAAAAAGCAACCAAAATAAGCTCAAAGTTTTGCGAAAAGAATACAAAGGAATCATTAAAAATTCAAAAACAGAAACTTGAGAATCTGCTCCTTAGAAAAGGTTATCCATATGAAGTCATTAATATTGCTGTTAATGATGTCTCCATAAACAACGAGGATGATGAGGAAATGGGAGCAATCAGATTCCAAGGGGAAAAGGCCCATCGAAAATATAGTAAATTCAGTGGCTTTGAATATGAACAAAAGATGAAGCATGCATTATATCGAAAAGGGTTCCCGATAGAGCTCATCGAAATCTATTTATCAGAAATGGAAAAATCATGACAAAGTCGTCATGATTTTTTACTTTCAATAATTATGGAATCTTGGTCCATTTGCTCGATAATTATTTCGGCAACTTCCCTTGGTGAGCGGAAACGGGAGGTATCCTTGACATGGTCACTATTTTCCCAAAACGGTGTGTCCATTCCGCCCATATAAACAGCATTAAATTTAATCCCACTCCCTTCGTATTCTTTCTGCAGACTCTCGGTAAATCCTCTAACTGCAAATTTACTGGCCACATAAACCGCTTCATTCACTTTTCCACGCAAGCCTGCTGTTGAAATAATATTCAAAATGCGTCCTTCCGAAGTCTTTAACAGCAGGGGTAATATTGCTTTAGTCATCATAAGAGTTCCTAAAACATTTGTGTTGATCATTTCTGTAATGTGATGTTCATTCATTTCCACAAATGGACCGAAATGACCAACTCCAGCATTATTAACTAATCCGTATATATTATATGTATGACTAATTTCTTCAGCTTTTTTCGAAACATCTTTCGCATTTCCAATATCTATAGGAAGGATATCAGCACTTCCTCCACTTGCTTCAATTTCTTCTTTTGTAGTTGTTAATTTATCAAATGTCCGCCCTGTTAACAAAAGGTGATAGCCTTTTTGCGAAAAGAGGTGCGCTAATTCTTTTCCTAAACCAGAGCCTGCCCCAGTAATAATGATCGTTTTCATTCTAAAATCTCCTTTGTATATTAGTTCATCCTTTATTTATTATATTATAATATACTAAAATGAAGTTATAAGGGGAGTGAATTCAAATGCAACAGGAGAAACGCTACAGTACCATGTCAGAACATGAATTAAGACAAGAAATTGGCATGCTCCAAGAACAAGCCAGAAAAGCAGAACAAATGGGAATGGTCAATGAGTTTGCCGTGCTGGAACGAAAGGTTCAAATGGCGAGAGCATACCTGATTGACCCTCATTCGTTTAAACCTGGAGAAATTTATGAAATAGACGGGGACCCAGGACAATATTTTAAAATTGATTATATGAATGGTGTGTTTGCTTGGGGTTATCGACTTGCAGGAGAGGGAAAAGAAGAAGCATTGCCAATTTCAATATTGAATCAGCCAAAAAAATAATTGGACAAACCAGAGAATAAGACCTCTGGCTTGTCTTGTTTTTACAGATAGGAAGGTTTATTTATAAACCTGTGGCGACTCATCATCGCGCTCTCCAGAAGCACGCATCCGCTCCTGTGGATGGGTATTTATCGTGCCATCTGCTCTTGTTGAAGCGTATTCTGCTTTTGCTCTTGGTTCTCCCTCGAGCTTGTTATTATTTTGATTTGGGAAATTCGTTGCTTTATTTCTCATGCTGTACCTCCATTAAGGGAATGAGAACACGTGAAAAGCAAAGCATTCTCAATGCTTACCACGTAAAGATAGTATCTGCTTTTTTAAAATAGGTTATGTTAAAAGAAATTGGCAATGAGGTGGATGAATGAACGATTATCATGAAAGATTAACAAAACTGCTATTAGCTAAAAACGATCAACTTTCCTATAACCAGGCACGAACCTGGGTTGAACTTCTTTGGGATGATTTTGAAACCACTTATGCAAAAGCGGGCAGGGAATATATGGGCAGTGAAGTAGCAGAAAGAATTGTCAAACAAAGGATAGAAAACTACGGTGATAAACTGCATGAATTTGCAGCAACAAACCCAAAATACAAGGATTATTTAAATCAGGAAAAGGATAGTTTAAATTAAAAAAGCGAGTGACAAAGTCACCGCTTTTTAACTTGGAATTATACTTAATTTCTTTCGTAATTTCTTTTCACTAAACACCCACCCCGTATAGGAGCTAATTGGATTTAAGTTACAATCTAATTGAACAACGGCCACAAACGGATAGTGTCCATTGCTCCGATAGCGTAAATCAATGAAGCGAACTTCGTAAAAATCAATAAATTCATCGACTTCCCATCGATAAACTGGTGAAAAGGATAAAAATGCTGAAAGGTTTTTATCCTTTTTTGCTGCCTCGATTACGGGTGTTTTCGGAACGGGTATTCGATTAAAATGGTCTAAGATTTCAACTTTTTTATTTACTGCTTTTCCCACAAAAAATTGTTTCTTGTTCATGGCAGCAATTCTCCATTGATGAAACCTCATGGTTGGTGCAATAATTATTTCTGTTGCATCGGGAATTATTCTTTTTACCTCAACCAATACCCTTTTTTTCGCCCTAAAACGAGCAAGATAGTAAGCTATAATGACTGCATACATTATCAAAAAGGTATAACCTGGATTTGCTCCTAATACCCAAATAACGATTCCAATGATATGGAACCCAAAGATAATCGGGTCAAACGTATTTATAACGCCTAGAGCGACCCATTTTGTAGAAAAAGGTCTTAGAGCCTGCGTACCGTAGGCGTTAAATATATCAACAAATACATGGATAAAAACAGCTGCAAATGTCCAAGCCCATAAATGAAAAAGATTGGCATCAGGAAAAAACGGATAGATTACGGCTAACAGGACGAGTGGCCACAATATTACAGCAGGGATGGAGTGGGTAATCCCGCGATGATTTCGAATGTATATGGCATTATTTCTTAGCTTCAAAACGGTATCTATATCAGGTATTTGCGACCCAGCAATGGTTGCAATTAAAACACTCGTCGTGGTCGCGTGGCTGCTAATTACTGCGGGATCAAGCGTAGCAAGACCACCAAGAGCAATACCCATGACAACATGAGTTCCTGTATCCAAAAGGGAATCCTCCTTCAATATAGTTCTTGTAAAACTAAACAAATTGAATTATCGTAAAACAAATACACTACTTATTATATTGCCTTTTTTCATACATGTTAACAACATCTGGAGGAACAAAAGTTATGATAATCGAACTAAAGAATATAGAAAAAATCAACATATCTGCTTTTCAAAATGATTTAATATCCTGGTTTAAACGAGAACAACGGGACTTGCCGTGGCGAAAAGACCAAGATCCATACAAAATATGGGTCTCAGAAATAATGCTCCAACAAACAAGAGTAGATACAGTTATCCCCTATTTTAACCGCTTTATTGAATGGTTTCCCACGATTGAAGACCTAGCCGAGGCAGAGGAGGATAAAGTGCTAAAGGCCTGGGAAGGGCTGGGATATTATTCAAGGGTTCGAAATTTGCAATCAGCTGTAAAGGAGGTAAGCGAGAAATATGACGGAGAGGTTCCAAACACCCCAGAAGAGATAGCTGGACTAAAAGGGGTGGGGCCATATACAGCTGGTGCGATATTAAGTATTGCTTATGGAATTCCAGAGCCGGCTGTGGATGGAAATGTGATGAGGGTCATTTCGAGAGTCCTTTCCATCTGGGATGACATTGCCAAATCATCTTCGCGGAAAATTTTTGAAAAAGCAGTGCGACAGTTAATTTCACATGAAGACCCTTCCTCTTTCAACCAAGCGTTAATGGAATTGGGAGCGTTAATTTGTACACCCACTTCTCCTTCATGTTTATTATGTCCAGTTCGAGAACATTGCCAAGCTTTTGATGAGGGAGTTCAAAATGAACTTCCGATAAAAACTAAAAAAACCAAGACACGAAACGTTCAACTTGCTGCTGCTATCCTTTTGGATGGAAATGGTAAGGTATTAATCCACAAGAGGCCGGCAACTGGACTGCTCGCAAATTTATGGGAATTCCCTAATGTTGAGATCCATCACCCCTTACTAAATGAACGGGAGCAGGTAGCGGACCTATTTCACCATTCACTTGATTTAAAAGTAAAATTTGAAAAAATTATCGGTCAGCTGGAACATACTTTTTCCCACTTAGTGTGGAATATTAAGGTCTATTCAGGGACCTTAAATTCAGTCTTTCAAGAAAATGAAGAATGGAAACTTGTTTCATTCGAAGAAATGAAAGAGTTTGCTTTCCCTGTATCCTCCCAAAAAATGCTCAAGATTTTTCATGAACACCAGATGGAATGAACGCCGTATTTAAGCGGCGTTCATTTTCATTCATATACCGTTTTTGTTCCATGTGTATAATCTGCTTCTTGACGATTGATTCCGCCGCGATTCTCAATTTCTTCAATAATCTCGCGGTGAATCGTTTGTCCTTCGCTATTTAAATATGGAGTAATTTGCTGAAATGAGTGATGAAAAAAAGCAAGCTCACTGTTTTCCCAATCAGATTTAGCCATCATTGAAAGCTCTGTCATATCCCGTCCAACATACATATTTTCTACTTCCTTTCATAAGTTATTTATTCCTTAGTGTTTTATAATAATTGTCTTCTATTCCTGGAAAAGTTAAAATGATAACAATACTTGAATATAGAAGGGAATAGTTAGATGACTCAGAAAGTAGCACTTATTACCGGAAGCAGCAGGGGAATCGGCAAGGCGACTGCACTTCGATTAGCTGCAGCAGGATATGATATCGTTATTAATTATGCAAGAAGTAAAAAGGGTGCCATAGAGACTGCCGAGCAAATTGAGGCATTAGGGAGAAAGGTATTAATTGTAAAAGCAAATGTTGGCGATGTTGCTAAAATTAAAGAAATGTTCGTGCAAATTGAGGCAGAATTTGGCCGCCTGGATGTGTTTGTCAATAATGCAGCATCAGGAGTTCAGCGTCCAGTCATGGAATTAGAAGAATCCCACTGGGATTGGACCTTAAACATCAATAGTAAAGCCTTGTTATTCTGTGCACAGGAAGCAGCAAAATTAATGGAAAGAAATGGTGGGGGGAAAATTGTCAGCATCAGTTCTCTCGGTTCCATCCGTTATTTAGAAAATTACACGGTTGTAGGGGTCTCTAAAGCAGCACTTGAGGCTCTGACAAGATATTTGGCAGTTGAGCTAGCACCGAAGAATATTGTCGTTAATGCAGTCTCAGGCGGTGCTGTCGATACCGAAGCATTAAAACATTTTCCAAACCGTGAAGAGCTTCTTCAAGAAGCAAAAGAAAAGACTCCTGCTGGAAGAATGGTCGAAATTGATGACATGGTTAACTGTGTAATGTTCCTTTTATCTGATGATTCAAGCATGATCAGGGGACAGACTATCATTATTGATGGTGGAATTTCATTACTTGTTTAAATTATTTTTAAATAATATTTTTTGAGGATAATCTCCACGAAGCATGGTTACATTATATTCGTGGAGGTGATATCAATGGCAAACTTCAATCAACAGCCAAACAAAACTTCAGCTGGAACTAACATCCAGGAAGTAAGACAACAAAACGCTCAATCTCAATCTGGATCTCAAGGCCAATTCGGAACTGAATTCGCGAGTGAGACAAATGCTGCTGAAGTAAGACAACAAAACCAACAATCGGCTCAAAAGTCTCAATCTGCTTCAGGACAAGGTTCCCAAGGCTCTTCAGGCCAATTCGGAACTGAATTTGCAAGCCAAACAGATGCTCAAGAAGTAAGGCAACAAAACCAACAATCTCAAGCTCGTAAAAACCAAGGTAATGGCCAATTTGGTCAAAGCTAATAATAGTATGCAGAAGGCACTCTAGATTCGTATAGAGTGTCTTCTTTCTGTTTCGACAAAACTTCTCTTAAGGTTACATATTTTGTCAAAGGAGAATAAGGCCTGTTCGAGAATACATATTAGATACAACTAATAAGGCGGTGAGGGAAATGGATCATTTTAACCGATTAGTTTCCGATCAAATGGTGACGATGGAAAAATTGCTATACCTTCAAGGAGAACTTGAACGTTGTCAACAAATCGAAGAAGAACTACAAACATTGCAGGATGCTACAGACCTTGAAAGTGTTCAAGCTGATATCCGACTGAAGAAAAAAGAGTTGAAAGAGATCCAGACCATTTTTGAAAAGCAGACAGAAGAGGTAATTAATTCCTATCGGGAAATGAACCTAACAGCATCTTTTTAGGTGAAAAAACCAAGAATAACTAAAAAAATTCGCAAATTTTTACAAAGAGCCATTGAAATATGGCTCTTTTGTTTTAAAATCTGTTCCCAACCGTTATAATAATAGAAAATAGGAATTGTACTTTGTTGCCTTTTGTCATTATTTATTTATATATTGTTAAGAATAGGTTACAAAGCGTTCAGGAATGAAGGTAGGGGAGAAACATGGGCGTACCCATCGAAGGTGAACCAATGCAAATACATAGTTATAAGCACAATGGGCACATCCATCGCGTCTGGGAAGAAACAACCGTTTTAAAAGGGACACAAAATTTGGTGATTGGAGGCAATGACCGAACACTTGTGACAGAATCAGATGGCAGGACCTGGATAACAAGAGAACCAGCTATTTGTTATTTTCATTCACAATATTGGTTCAATGTGATTGGAATGATACGTGAGGATGGTATCTATTATTACTGTAATATCAGTTCACCATTTATCTTTGATGGCGAAGCACTAAAGTATATTGATTATGACCTTGATATAAAGGTGTTTCCTGATATGACCTTTAATTTATTAGACGAGGATGAGTATGAACGTCATCGCCGGGAAATGAATTATCCAGCTCCTATCGATCAAATCCTAAAAAGGAATGTTGACAAGTTGATTCAATGGATTCGGCAGCGGAATGGCCCTTTTGCACCAGATTTTATCGATATCTGGTACGAACGTTATTTAACATACAGACGTTAGATGGCAATTAGAATTATATGCGCCTGTTGATTTGATCAACAGGTTTTTATTTGCTTATTAAAGAAGATTCCGAAAGGAGGACCAACTTGAGCAGTATTCGCAGGTATCTTCAATTTGTAAAACCATACCGTTTGCAAGTAATTGGGACAATTATCATTGGAGTAATCAAATTTTCCATTCCACTAATGATTCCGATGCTGATTAAATATGTTGTCGATGACATTGTTGGAAGTCCTACCCTATCCCACGGTGAAAAAATGGATAAACTGATGTTCATTATGGGTGTAATGATAGTAATCTTTGTCATCGTGAGGCCGCCAATCGAATATTATCGGCAATATTTTGCCCAGTGGACGTCCAGTAAAATATTATATGATATTCGGGATACGATGTACACACATATCCAAAAGTTAAGCTTTAGGTATTTTTCAAATACCCGTGCTGGAGAAATTATATCACGAGTTATCAATGATGTTGAGCAAACGAAGACATTTGTCATTTCAGGATTAATGAACCTTTGTCTGGATATAGCCACAATTATTATTGCAATTATTCTTATGTTTTCTATGAATGTTAAGCTGACGTTTGTTTCGATTTTGCTGTTTCCACTCTACGCCTTCTCGATTAGATTTTTCTTTGGGAATTTACGGATATTGACACGTTCGCGTTCACAGGCCCTAGCCGAAGTCCAGGCCTATTTACATGAGCGGGTGCAAGGGATGCCCGTAATCAAGAGCTTTGCGATCGAAGACTATGAACAAGGCCAATTTGATAAGCAGAATAAAAACTTCTTAGAAAAGGCATTACAGCATACAAGCTGGAATGCGAAAGCCTTTTCGGCTGTTAATACGATTACGGATATTGCCCCATTAATAGTCATTGGCTATTCTGCTTACCTCGTCATTCAAGGTCAACTATCACTTGGGACAATGGTTGCGTTTTTTGCCTATATTGATAAGCTTTACAATCCATTAAGAAGACTAGTTAATTCTTCCACCACAATTACTCAATCGTTTGCATCTATGGATCGGGTATTTGAATTTTTGGATGAAAAGTATGATATCGTGGATAAAGCTAATGCGAGAGAATGCAGCGAGGTACACGGGGACATTTCGTTTAAGAATGTTTATTTTTCTTATGAAAAAAAAGAGGAAATGGTTTTGACAAATATTACTTTAGATGTAAAAAGGGGAGAAACGATAGCGCTCGTAGGAATGAGCGGCGGCGGGAAATCCACACTTGTTAGTCTGATTCCCCGTTTTTACGACGTGACCGAAGGAAGCATCACCTTAGACGGGGTAGACATCCGTGAATTTAAGGTTCAAACTCTGAGAGATAAAATTGGTGTGGTTTTTCAGGATAATATCTTATTTAGTGAATCGGTTATGGATAATATTTTATTAGGAAAACCAGGTGCTTCCGCTGAAGAGGTATACATGGCTGCAAAAGCGGCCAATGCCGATGAGTTTATCTTAAATCTCTCAGAAGGGTATAACACCAAGGTAGGCGAACGAGGGGTTAAGCTTTCTGGAGGTCAGAAACAACGAGTTGCGATTGCCCGTGTCTTTTTGAAAAACCCACCTATCTTAATTCTTGACGAAGCAACCTCTGCACTAGATTTAGAGAGTGAGCATGCTATACAAGAATCACTCAAGGAGTTAGCCAAGGATAGGACTACCTTTATTGTTGCACACCGATTGTCAACGATTACTCACGCAAATCGAATTGTCCTGATTGAACATGGTCAAATTGTAGAAGTCGGAACACATGACGAGTTGATGGAGAGGAAAGGAAATTATTACAAACTTTTTCAAGTGCAGCAGTTAGAACAAAAAGAAACCGAAGCAGAGTAATTTGCTTCGGTTTTTTATATATTTTCTTCGTCGATCGAGACTTCATTATGATGATACGAATGGAAGCTTGTAATCAGTGTATCAAGATGTTCTACCTGTTCACCGTAATCAATAATCGAAGCAACAATTTGCATGGTATGATAATGAAGTGGATTATCATGGTCGGTAATTTCTTGCTGGTGGAGTAAAAATAAATCAAATAATTCCTTTTTATTTAAGCAGATCGTATTTTCAGAATTGGCAGGAGGGTTTGGAATTTTACCAATAAATCTAAGCATGAGCTGTTCATGATGGTAAATTAGGCAGTCTAATTGTTCCTGTATCGATTGTTGAAATTTTTCTGGAAGGTGTAATAATTCATTCTCAAAACGATGAAGTCTTTTTAAAGTATCAAGTGCCTTTTTTGCTGCAGAATGCATTTGCCGATAAATAACAAGCTTACGTGATTTTTCCAGACTATTTTTCTTAAAATAACTGCGTTCTTCTTTGTACATACTGTAGAACTGGCCCATTTGAATAATATTCTCTTTTAATTTATCAATATCTGTTTTGAGAAGATTATGATCGAAGTCATGCCGGGTGCTTAAACGGATCCATCTAATAATTTCTTCCGTTGTGCTCGTCATTCTAAAATAAAGTTTATTTTCATACTTTGGCGGCATAAATACTAGATTGACTAAAAATGCAGAAAAGACTCCAATCATGATGGTAGAAAAACGGATCCCGGCAAATGGTATGAAATCGCCACCTGGTGTTTCCATTATGGATATTAACGTAACAAGTGATAAACCAATCGTATTTTCGAGTTTAAGCTTTAAATTAATGCCAATCACAATAATAGCAGCCAAGCCAATGACAATAATATGATTGCCTAACAGAAGTACAAAAACCACTGCAAGTAAAGCACCAATGATATTTCCTTGAATTTGTTCAATGATTGTTAAATAGGAGCGATAAATGGTCGGTTGTATCGCAAATATGGCAGCAATGCCGGCGAATACCGGTGAGGGTGAATGTAATAACTGACCTAAGTAAAGGGATAACACAATGGCAATTCCCGTTTTTAAGATGCGGGCACCTAACTTCATTCCAAATAGTTTCCTTTCAAAAATAAATATATAGTTTATGGCAGCCCCAGGTAACAGTTTTACATCGAAAACAGAACTGGCGCTTTTTCAATCAGCAATAAGTTACTATACATTGATTATCATATATTATCAAGAGAAATAATATGAATTTATATTTCATTTTTTACAGGAAAATGTCATATTAAAAAACGCCCGCTAGAGCAGCGGACGTTACTATTAGTATTCTTGATCATTCTGTTGATACAGCTGGATCTGCTTGTTCTTTGACAGGAAGAACCTGCACAAATTGATTTTCAAGATCAGTTAAAAGTACACGAAGTTGATTAGCTTCGTCAGCCTGACCATTCTGATCAAGCAAGTCAGTATACTTGGTTAATAGCTCGTTTATATCCTGTTTGCCTTTTTCGTTTAGATCAACAACTGAAACCTTAGCTCCTTTTGCAATCCTTCTTTGAATGGCTTCTTTCGTTAATCCCATCTCAGGCTGCTGGCGAATATAGATAACCCCGCCCGTCATTCCTGCACAAATCCATGGTCCTGGGTCTCCCAGTACAAGGCCGCGGCCATTAGTCATGTATTCAAAGGCAAAACCTTTAATATTAGCATTTGAACCAATGTTACCTGCTTCTTTTTCTGGAAGTGGCTTCTTAACAGCACCGCCAATAATTAGGTCAGCACCTGAAAGTCTAATCCCTGCACGTGCATCGGCATTTCCTTGTGCAACAAGAAGACCTTTTTGAGCACCATATCCAAACCCTTTTCCGACGGAACCGTTGTAATAATTGCCATCTTTACCCTTGGATTTTAGGATATAGATATTTCCACCAAAAGAAGTCTTTCCGACACCGTCCTGACCTCCGCCATTCACAGTGATGTCAATTCCTTCACTATTATAAGCACCTAAACCATTTCCAGGAATGGAACCACCCTTATATTTAAGTTGTACGGATGGAAGTTGCTTGTATGAACCATCAAGTCTTCCACGAACACGATGACATGAAACACGGCTTCCTAGCACACGTTGTTCAGAAGTGACACTTACAAATTCGCGAGATGAGTGTAACTGATCGACACTGCCATCAAGATACTCTGCACCCACTGCAACCTGCATTTGAACTTCTTCAATTGATTTAGATGCTTCTGTTTTTGCAAATTGGCTAATTTCTAGCGGCTTTAACAAATAGGAGAGGCTAAGCTGGCCTTGGCCTTTCATTTGCTCTAATAAATCAGAACGTCCAACAGCATCCTGTAAATTGCGAATACCAACCGATGCTGCAATTGTCTTTAACTCTGTCCCAAAGGCTGTGAAGAGATTCATAATTCCCTGCACTGCTAATTCTAATTGGCGTGGAACAAAACGTCGTAAGCCATGATCCTTCGCTTGTGCTTCTGATTCAATTTGTGTCGCGATACCAACATGACAGGTATCTAAATGGCAACCACGGCAAGTCGTACATCCAATTGCCAGCATTGAAAGCGTACCGAAACCAACTCGGTTTGCACCAAGAAGCATGATCTTCATAACGTCCATGGCACTTTTCATACCACCATCAGCCCAGATTTCTACTTTATGGCGAAGGCCGCTTTCAAGTAGGGCATTATGTGCTGCTTTTACACCAATTTCTACTGGTAAACCAACATGCTGAAGGGCATGTATTCTGGCAGCACCAGTACCGCCATCGAAGCCGCTCAAGGTGATAATGTCTGCACCAGCTTTGGCAATACCGACAGCAATCGTTCCGATATTCGGTACAACTGGAACCTTAACAGCAATTTTTGCTTGATCGTTTGCCGTTTTTAATTCAAGAATCATTTGTGCTAAATCTTCAATTGAGTAGATATCATGGTTGTTTGATGGTGAGATCAAATCAGAACCAAGTGTTGCATTACGTGCTTCTGCAACCTTCGCAGTTACCTTTGAACCTGGTAAGTGACCGCCTTCACCAGGCTTAGCTCCTTGCCCAATTTTGATTTCTAATAGATTTGAAGAGTTAAGTAGTTCAGCATTTACGCCAAATCTTCCAGAGGCAATCTGCTGACCTCTTGTTTTTGGATATTTGCCAAGCATATCTTTGATTTCTCCGCCTTCACCATTTAGGCTTATCATGTTTAACCGGTCTGCTCCTTCAGCATAAGCTCTGAATGCTGTTTCATTCTGAGAACCAAATGACATCGAAGAAATAAGAAACGGTAAATCATGGTCCCCAACACGAAGATTAACCTCATCAGGTGAGAGAGATTTATGACTCTTTTTAAGTTGAACTAAATGGCGAATCGTTGTTGGATTCTCCGTTTCTTGTTCGGAGATTTTATCACGATAACTACTGTAGTCACCAGTAGCAGCCACTTCACCAATGGCCTTCCAAATACGTGGGAAGAGATGGAAAGTCTTTCCGACTCTTTCCTTTTCATTATGGTAATCTTCTGCTCTAGACAAAGCATCCATCTTCATGGCTTCAAAATCAGTCTCAAGTTCCTTCGAGCCAAAAAAGTTAACGATGTTTAATAGGCTAGCGATTTCCTCATGTAATCCGATACTTGAGAAAAGGCGGCCGTAACCTCTCAGTTCGTGAATGCCTATTGTTGAAATTACTTTTTCTAATCCTTTTGTCAAAGCACTATATAGATTGGTTAAAGGCTTAGTTGTCTCGTCTTGAACCGTTAAGAACATGTAATATGGGCTAATTAAATCTGCCCCTAATCCAAAAGCAGTGATAATGTCATGAAGTGATCGTATAGCTCCAGAACGTAGAACTAAAGAACAATCCCTTCTTATTTCTGCCTTAACTAGTGCTTGATCAATCGCAGATGTTACTAAGTGCGGATCAATCCAATAGGAATCTTCTTGGTGTGCTTTTGCATCATCAAGAACAAGTAATGTTTTTCCAGCCTGAACTGCTTGAACTGCTTCATTTGCAAGTCTTTCTAATGCAAGCTCTAACTTTTCTTCTTTTTTGAAGGTAGTAGATATAAAGGTTACTAACTTTTGTTCCTGAAAATGGTGGACAACTTGATCAAAACTTGGCTGATCTAAACTTTCAGATAGGCTGTAGCCAGCTTTTCCTTCCAATAATAGAGGAGTTGTTAGTTCGATTACAGTTTCACTATTTTCTTTATTGAATAAGGTTGGACGCTTACCAATAATTACACGTGTGGAAAAGTGTTCTGTTTCACGGTCTCTATCAATAGCAGGATTCGTTACAACGGCAACACTTTCTTTAAAATAATCGGCAATATTTTTACGCTCTGGGTTAAGCGCAGCAAGTGGGGCATCATGGCCAAGTGAACGAATGGGTTCCACACCTTTTTCTGCCATTTGTTCGATTAATTGGATATGATCTCTTTCCCAGCCAAAAGCTTTATATTGTCCATTATGGATTTTGTCAGGATAATTCATTGTAACTGTTTTACCTAAAGCTGGTGGCAGCAAACGCGTTCTCGATTCATTGAAATTTAACTTATCAGAGAAACGAGTATAGACCTCATTCTGAAAACGAGCTTGTTCATATACTTCTAACGTTTCACCGTTCCATTTAAAGCCAACCTTTTCACCTGGTGCTAAAGGCTTCGGATCGTTCGTATATTCGCTTGAAGAAATGATTCCTGGTTCTGAAGAAAACAGATAAGAACTATCAATTTCAAGCATCCAAAGCGGACGAAGGCCAAGAGCATCCACACTAAATACTGCTTCATCTCCAAATCTAGAAATAATACCTGCAGGTCCTTGGGCAAAGTGTCCCCATGCTTCCCTTAAATAGGTATATAGATCTTGGAGATTTTCAGGATATGCCTTAATTTCATTGATAATTGGCGGGAATAAAACATCCATTGCTTCAAATAATGAAAATCCTTCGCGGCAAATTAATGTTTCCATTGTACGGCTTAAATCTTGGGAGTCACTGCCATCTTTGACAAGCGGTACACCAATCATTTTTGCTTCATCACGAAGCTTTGCAATGGTATTAATCTCCCCATTATGCCCGAGAACACTAAACGGCTGTACCCGGAAAAAGCTTGAAAGTGTATTCGTAGAATAGCGATTATGTCCGAGTGTCATGGTTGAAGCAACAAGTGGATTCGCAAGGTCATAATAGTAACGTGGAAGAATATCCCCAGCCCCCATTACCTTATAAACCACATGGTTCTGACTTAGTGAAGCCACATGGACATGCTCGTTTGTTTCTAAATCAACTAATGCATCGAAAAGGGATTTTGATAATTCCTGCCCTTTTTTTGTGGAAAGACAGGCAAATTGCCAAAAAACAGGGTTTTCCTGAATAGCAATGGGACCAAGTGCATAAGTGTCCGTAACCTTATCAGTTTCATAAATTAAATCAAAGTCGTATTTTTCCAACTTCTTAATTAATTCTTGTTTGGTAGTTTCCCAGTTTACCTTTTGACTAATGAAAACATGACCAACAGCAAATTCTTCTTTTTCAGCTAGTGATGGTTCCTGGCCAGCCTGAAGCAATTTTTCTTTCCAAAGCTCGACAGGGATATCGGTATGAATGCCAACGCCATCGCCTTCACCGTTAATAAAACCTGCGCGATGATTCATTGTCACAAGAGCGTCTATACAATCAAATATATTTTTTCTAGTTGGGCTCTTAGTTTTTTCAAGGCATGCGACAATCCCGCAGGCATCGTGTTCTTGTTTATGGAAATCTTTGAAAAGGGAAGGGGTCCATTTTTGTGTCATCTTATTAGGCTTTAGCAGATATCTGCTAAGGCCTCTTTCACCTCCTATGAAACTTAAAGTTTGAGAATATAGTGTTTGTAGTTAGTTTTCGGTTGTTACTTTAACGAGGTATAAAGTTAAAAAGTATATCTAAAAATAATAATTTAATAGTATCATAAGAATTTTCAGAAATCAAATAAATATGCAGTAATTTGGATAAGAAAATAGTGGTTAAAAGGTGTAGGATAAATGAGGGAACATCTTATTGTAAACGTTTTCAAGATGATTTTATAAAAAAAAGGTAGTGATTTCCACTCCCTTTTGTGCATAAAATGTGCATATTTATTCGTTGTTAAGTGAGAAAAATGCATTTCTTACCGCATGTAGAGTTGCTTCAACATCTGCTTCAGTATGAGCGATTGTCAAGAACCATGCTTCATATTTGGATGGAGCAAGGTTTATTCCTTGATGGAGCATATGTTTAAAGAACTTTGCAAATGTTTCACCGTTTGTGTTTTCAGCTTGTACATAGTTTTCGATTTTTTCATTTGTAAAATAAACAGTTAACGCACCCTTCAAACGATTAATGGTAATTTGAATATTATTTTCCTTAGCTGCCTCTAAAATTCCTTCTTCAAGCATCGCACCTAAAGAGTCTAAATAGTCATATATTCCTTCTTGTTTTAAAACCTCTAGACAGGCGATACCTGAAAGGATGGAAGCGGGATTCCCTGCCATTGTCCCTGCCTGGTAGGCTGGTCCGAGCGGGGCAACGGTTTCCATAATTTCTTTTCGGCCACCGTAGGCACCAATAGGAAGACCACCGCCAATGATTTTACCTAACACGGTTAGATCTGGCTGGATGCCTAATAAATCTTGAGCACCGCCGTACATAAAGCGGAAGGCCGTGATGACTTCATCATAAATCACAAGTGCCCCTGATGCATGAGTAATCTCATTAACTTCCTGCAGGAAACCTGGCTTTGGTTCTACAATCCCAAAGTTACCGACAATGGGTTCCACTAATACTGCTGCAATTTGGTCGCCCCATTTAGCTATTGCCTCTTTAAATGGTTCGATATCATTGAAAGGTACCGTTATCACTTCTTGCGCAATACTTTTCGGAACACCCGCAGAATCTGGAGTGCCTAATGTAGATGGCCCCGAGCCTGCTGCAACAAGGACGAGGTCTGAATGACCGTGATAACAGCCTGCAAATTTAATAATTTTATCTCTGCCAGTGTAGGCACGAGCAACTCGGATCGTTGTCATCACGCCTTCCGTTCCTGAGTTTACGAAACGAACTTTTTCCATAGAAGGAATTGCTTCTTTTAACATTTTTGCAAATTTCACTTCATGGGGTGTTGGTGTACCATAAAGGACGCCGCTTTCTGCCGCACGTTTGATTGCCTCTGTGATATGTGGGTGGGTATGACCGGTAATAATGGGTCCATATGCTGCGAGATAATCGATATACTGATTACCGTCGACATCCCAAAAGTAAGCACCTTGTGCGCGCTCCATTACAACCGGAGCACCTCCGCCAACAGCTTTATAAGAACGAGAGGGGCTATTAACTCCACCAACAATGTGTTCAAGTGCTTCATTATGTAATCTTTCTGAATTAATAAATTTCATTTTTTTTCCTCCTTAAATTGCTTCTTACCTATTTTATCACTTTTCTTCTCCCACTTAATCTGTTTTCACTTTTGCGATAATTAATGGGGTGCTTGATTGTTGTTTTATCAACCTCAATTGGCTAAACTAATTCTTTAGGGCATTGTTTCGGGAGGAAAAAATGAAAAATGTGATTGAAGTCAAAAATTTACGAAAAGAGTTTAAGTCATATTCCAGCAGGACAGGTTTAAAAGGGGCGTTTCGGGACTTACTAACAAGAAATTATAAAGTTGTTCCGGCTGTAAATGATATTAATTTTACAGTGAAAAAGGGTGAAATGGTCGGTTATATCGGTGAAAACGGTGCCGGGAAATCAACTACGATTAAAATGCTTACAGGAATTTTAACGCCTTCTTCTGGACAAATCATCGTTAATGGCATGAATCCTCATAAAGAACGGGAACGATTTGTTCAAACCATTGGAGTTGTTTTCGGACAGCGTTCGCAATTATGGTGGGATATTGCTGTTCAAGAATCCTTTCGCCTTTTGAAAAAGGTGTATAAGGTATCAGATGCAGAGTATAACAGCCACATGAATCATGTGATACAAACATTAGATATCGAGCCGCTCTTAGATAAGCCTGTGCGCAAATTATCTCTTGGCCAAAGAATGCGGTGTGAGCTTGCGGCTGCGTTGATTCATAATCCGCCACTATTGTTTTTGGATGAACCGACGATTGGCTTAGATGTACTCGTTAAGTTGAAAATTCGTGATTTTTTAAAAGAAATCAATGAGAAATATCAAACGACAATCCTCTTAACCACCCACGATTTAACCGATATTGAGGCATTATGCGAGCGGGTGATTATGCTCGATGAAGGTAAGGTTATTTATGATGGTGCGCTAAAGAATCTCCAGGAGAAATGGGGCGAAGGAAAAGAACTTCAGTTTCAGTTTCTAGAGAAGGTTGGAATTTCTGCCGTGCAAAATCTCACCAGCGGAATGCCTATTAAGTGGGACCTTGACGAAAAAAAGCAAATCTTTACCGCCACACTTGATGATAATGATGAACTTATTTCACAAGTAATTGCCAAAGTAGTAGCTGCATTTAAAATTAAAGATATTAAAATAAACGAAACATCTACAGAAGAAATCATTCGAAATATTTATGAAAAGGGTGCAGTATAAGTGGAGAAATACCTTGAAATGATTAGAATCCGCTTTTTAATGATGCTTGCATACCGTACCAATTATTACACAGGAATTCTAATCTATAGCATTAACATTGGGGCCTATTATTTTTTATGGTCGGCGATTTATGGTTCTAAGGAACATATTGTTGGTTTATCTGTCACTCAGATGACCACATATGTAGCGGTCTCCTGGATGGCGCGAGCATTTTACTTCAACAATCTTGATCGTGAAATGGCATTAGAAATTATGGAAGGTAAAGTGGCTATTGAATTAATCAGGCCCTATAATTATCTTGGTATGAAAACGATGCAAGGTCTGGGGGAAGGGATTTTCAGGTTATTCTTTTTTTCTGCACCGGGAATGATCATTGTTTACTTCGTCTTTCCTATTAAATTCACCTGGGATCCAAGTGTCTGGGGATTGTTTGCGCTCTCCATCCTGTTAAGTTTTTTTATTAATACGGAACTAAATTTATTAACTGGGATCACTACTTTCTTCTTATATAATAACTCTGGGCTAATTCGGGCAAAACGTGTCGTTATTGATTTATTTTCAGGGCTGCTACTGCCGATTAGTTTTTTTCCAGGCTGGGCACAGGATGTGATGAAATTTCTTCCCTTTCAAGGAATCAGTTATTTTCCCAGTATGATTGTTACTAAAGGTTTTTCCCATACCCAGGCACTAGAAGCAATTTCTCAACAATTTGTTTGGGTAATCATATTATTTTTTCCAATCCAAATTCTTTGGATTTTGGCGAAGAAACAACTGATTATTCAAGGGGGGTAAGAGTTGTTTTATATATCTATGTTTTTTCAATATATATCTCAATATTTAAAAACGAGACTTCAATATCGAGCAGATATATTTGTAGAGTTTTTCTCTGATTTACTATCACAAGCAATAAACCTTATTTTCATATTGGTCGTCTTTGGACATACCAATTTGTTAAATGGCTGGAACAGGGATGAAATCATATTTATCTATGGATTTTTTCTAGTACCTTCCGCAGTCTTTTCTGCCTTCTTTAACATTTGGGATTTTAATGAGCGCTATATCGTAAAGGGAGAACTGGATCGTATCTTAACTAGACCGATACACAGTCTCTTTCAAATAATTCTTGAACGAATTGAATTGGAATCATTGTTAGGGGCATTAACAGGACTTGCTGTCATGTTTTACGCGGGGAGTCGGTTGGGACTGGAAGTCCATTGGTTCGATCCAATCTTGTTTATTGTTTTTGTCCTCGGTGGGGCATTGGTTTATGGTGGAGTTTTCATCATGATCGCCTGCATTAGCTTTTGGGCAGATGCGCGTACATCTCTTATGCCGATGATGTACAATATTAGCAACTATGGCAGGTACCCAGTTAATATCTATAATAAACTAATTCGTTTTGTACTAACATGGGTGATGCCATTTGCCTTTGTTGGTGTTTATCCTGCTGCCTTTTTCCTTGGAAAAAAAGAATGGTTTTGGTATTCGTTTTTAACACCTGTGATGGGAGTTGTTTTTTTCGTACTTTCCGTAATGCTTTGGAATCAAGGGGTAAAAAAATACCGAGGTGCGGGCAATTAACTAGAATTTGATATTTTATTGGTCAAGCGTGCATAGAAATTAAATACCAGATGTTAAAATAGAGGTGGTCTGTGGTGTTTTTTTTCTTGCTTCCAATCGTCATCTTTTGCATCTTTATGAGTTTAAGGACGCTTTTTATACCAAATACCGTAAAAGGTAAATTGGTATCAATTGATAATTTTTTGTATTTAGGTTCTGTGTATTTGACTGTCATTATTGGTTTTGGTCTTATTTATTTGCTTTTTGAGTTAATCGGAATGTCATTATTGATAGAGGTAAATAATCAAAACAAAAATATTTTTGAAACAAGCTTTTACTTTAGTGCAATGACCTTATTTTCAGTTGGGAATGGCGATGTCATTCCACATGGGATAGGAAGAATCCTTACCGTTACAGAGGCGTTGATCGGTTATACACTACCTGCTGCATTTGTTGCCCGCGTTGTTTTTGATCGGGAAAAGTAAGTTAGCGATGCAGGATAGTTGTTTTGTCAGCCGGGATTTTGCTACGCTAATGATAAGGAATAATTTACAATGGGAGTGGTAGGGATGACTGTTGAAATCGGAATGCAGGTACCGAATTTTGAGTTAGAAGCCAATAATGGCGAAACAGTAAATCTTTCAAAATTTCGGGGCACAAATGTTGTTATTTATTTTTATCCAAAAGACATGACTCCGGGCTGTACAACCGAAGCATGTGATTTTCGGGATCAAATTCAACAATTTACTGAGGTAAATGCCGTGGTTTTAGGAGTTAGTCCGGATCCGGTTGACCGCCATCAGAAATTTGTAGAGAAATATGGTTTGCCATTTTTGCTACTTGCAGATACGGAACATCTTTTAGCGGAAGCATTTGGAGTTTGGCAGTTAAAGAAAAACTTTGGGAAAGAATACATGGGTATAGAAAGATCTACTTTTATTATTGATAAGGAAGGCAAACTCGTCAAAGAATGGAGAAAGGTCAAAGTTAAAGGTCATGTAGAAGAGGCTTTATCATACATACGAGAACAGTTAAGCTGATCTGCTTTCTGAAGCCTATTTTGCGCAGAAAAGGCATTTGTCCAATGCAAGAAACGTTAGATTGAATATCATTTTATTAGGGCATACCTCCTCAGATAAACTTTGGGTCCATAGTGGCCCCTTTTTTTATGGAAATAAAAAGGAATATGGGATTTATCATGAAATAAGTTCTATGCTTGGGTTTGCGGTGAGTCATTTAATAAAATTTCCAAGGGAAAGAAATAATTGATAATATTTATCATAAAATACAAACAAACATGGAAAAAGGAAATAACATTTCCCGTTAATGAGATAACAATATTGACAAAAGTACAAATTACTTAGTAAAATTAATTATAACAATTACAATCTAAGAATACTTTTTAGAAAGAAGGTGCATGGCGATGAATCAGTTAAAAGAAGCGTTGGATACCTTGAAAGAAACAGGTGTACGGATTACTCCGCAGCGTCATGCGATACTTGAATATTTAATAAACTCGATGTCACATCCTACCGCAGATGATATTTATAAAGCTCTAGAGGGAAAATTCCCTAATATGAGTGTGGCGACAGTTTACAATAATTTACGAGTATTTCGTGAAGTGGGTCTAGTGAAGGAATTAACTTTTGGAGATGCCTCCAGCCGTTTTGATTTTGTAACATCCCATCATTATCATGTGATATGTGAGAAGTGTGGGAAAATTGTTGACTTCCTTTATCCGGGCCTAGATGAAGTGGAGCACTTAGCATCGCATGTGACCGGCTTTAAAGTCGAGAATCATCGTATGGAAATTTACGGTACTTGCCCTGAGTGCGCAAGTAAAGAAGTGCATTAAATAGGATCGCGGCTGATTTTAGAAAAATCAGTCTTTTGCTGTAAATAAAAGAGGAAGAAGTAATCCATGGCAGCTATTCTGCAGATTGGTTTACTTCTTCCTCTTTTTATTTTTAGGATTTTTTATTATAGGACTCATCGAATTCCTTGCCTATTAAATTAGGGTCAAGGGTTAATGGCTCACGACAATACATACACATATCCACTCTACCAAGCATTTTAGTATGCTTACCGCAGCTTGGACATTTTACTTGGATGGATTTTGTAGAAAGCATTCCAATCCAAAAATAAACAATAGTACTGGCAATAATAAAAAGAAGGCCTAAAATCATAAAAATGGTCATAATAAGTGGTGAAGATCGAAAAAAGATACCACCATACATAACAATGAAACCAATGAAAATTAACGATAATGCAAAGGTACGAATTTTATTTATTTTACTCGAATATTTTGCCATGTAACTCCCTCCTAGAGAAAACTATACCATATTTATAAATAGAAAAGAAAAGTCTACGTAGAAGAATGTCGAAATTTGTCTTTGAATAAAGAAGGAGATTTGTTTTCCTTGTCGAACTTATATTGCTACCTGAAAAAAATGGAGGAATGAAGATGGAAGACATCCTTCGGCCTATTTATCAAGAAAGGGCGAGCCAATTAAATACCCTTGGAGTATTAATGGTACAAAAAAAACAAAAGTTAAGCCACATAACAGATTCATTTGATGAAATTCTCTTAGTTCTTGTCAAAGAAGCGGATCAGCCGCTATTCATTAAGCACTATACTTACTACGATAAAAAGGCAGCAATGCATATCATCACAGAAGCGCAGTTGCAAGAGTGGTTATTATTAGGATCGAATCGGAAAATATTTGAATGGCTTCATGAGGCAAAAATCATTTTTGATCGAAACGAATACGTAGCCAATTTAAAAACGGAATTGCGAGAATTTCCTTTTAACGGACGCAAAATAAAAATGGGTTTAGAATTTGCCAAATTGATTCGGCGATATGTGGATGGAAAAGCTTTGTTTGAAGGTCATCAGTTTTTAGATGCATACAACTATGTTGTCCATTCGCTGCACCATCTTGCCAGGTTAGCCATATTAGAAAATGGACTCCATCCAGAACTGACTGTTTGGAATCAAGTAAAACAGATTGAACCAGAAATTTTTAAACTATACGAAGAACTTGTCTATAGCGAAGAAACGCTTGAGAAAAGACTTGAGCTGCTGTTCCTTGCGAGCGAGTTCATGATCCATTCGAGAACAAATATTGGGACAGTCCATTTGTTAGATATTCTTAGTCGTAAGGAAATTTGGATGTTTAATGAAATTATGAGTGAAGAAGAGTTGCTCCCATACTCAGTCGATTTGGGTGTGCTTCTTGAATATTTAATTGATAAACATTTGATAGAAGTAGTTAATATTGAAACGAAGGGCCAAGGGGTTTTTCATAGAGGTTATCGACTCAATAAAAAATTATCTTAAAAAAACAATAAAACCTATTGACCTTTTCGTTGTTACTTGGTATATTAATAACCGTCGCTGAGAAACAAACTAAATGATGTTTTCGTAAGTGACGGTTTAAAAAAAGTTATTGACACTTTCAAATGCTTTGTGTTATATTAATAAAGTCGCTTACGAGCGAATGAGAAATTGATCTTTGAAAACTAAACAAACAAAATCGTGCAAACAAACAAAATTTTTTAGTTTCAATTAAGAAACTAAGCCAACGTAACAAATGAGCTAATCAACTTTCTTGGAGAGTTTGATCCTGGCTCAGGACGAACGCTGGCGGCGTGCCTAATACATGCAAGTCGAGCGAATCAATAGGAGCTTGCTCCTGTTGGTTAGCGGCGGACGGGTGAGTAACACGTGGGCAACCTGCCTGTAAGACTGGGATAACACCGGGAAACCGGTGCTAATACCGGATAATCCTTTTCCTCTCATGAGGAAAAGCTGAAAGTCGGTTTCGGCTGACACTTACAGATGGGCCCGCGGCGCATTAGCTAGTTGGTGAGGTAACGGCTCACCAAGGCAACGATGCGTAGCCGACCTGAGAGGGTGATCGGCCACACTGGGACTGAGACACGGCCCAGACTCCTACGGGAGGCAGCAGTAGGGAATCTTCCACAATGGACGAAAGTCTGATGGAGCAACGCCGCGTGAGCGATGAAGGCCTTCGGGTCGTAAAGCTCTGTTGTTAGGGAAGAACAAGTACCGGAGTAACTGCCGGTACCTTGACGGTACCTAACCAGAAAGCCACGGCTAACTACGTGCCAGCAGCCGCGGTAATACGTAGGTGGCAAGCGTTGTCCGGAATTATTGGGCGTAAAGCGCGCGCAGGCGGTCCTTTAAGTCTGATGTGAAAGCCCACGGCTCAACCGTGGAGGGTCATTGGAAACTGGGGGACTTGAGTGCAGAAGAGGAAAGCGGAATTCCACGTGTAGCGGTGAAATGCGTAGAGATGTGGAGGAACACCAGTGGCGAAGGCGGCTTTCTGGTCTGTAACTGACGCTGAGGCGCGAAAGCGTGGGGAGCAAACAGGATTAGATACCCTGGTAGTCCACGCCGTAAACGATGAGTGCTAAGTGTTAGGGGGTTTCCGCCCCTTAGTGCTGCAGCTAACGCATTAAGCACTCCGCCTGGGGAGTACGGCCGCAAGGCTGAAACTCAAAGGAATTGACGGGGGCCCGCACAAGCGGTGGAGCATGTGGTTTAATTCGAAGCAACGCGAAGAACCTTACCAGGTCTTGACATCCTCTGACACTCCTAGAGATAGGATTTTCCCCTTCGGGGGACAGAGTGACAGGTGGTGCATGGTTGTCGTCAGCTCGTGTCGTGAGATGTTGGGTTAAGTCCCGCAACGAGCGCAACCCTTGATCTTAGTTGCCAGCATTCAGTTGGGCACTCTAAGGTGACTGCCGGTGACAAACCGGAGGAAGGTGGGGATGACGTCAAATCATCATGCCCCTTATGACCTGGGCTACACACGTGCTACAATGGATGGTACAAAGGGCTGCAAGACCGCGAGGTTTAGCCAATCCCATAAAACCATTCTCAGTTCGGATTGCAGGCTGCAACTCGCCTGCATGAAGCCGGAATCGCTAGTAATCGCGGATCAGCATGCCGCGGTGAATACGTTCCCGGGCCTTGTACACACCGCCCGTCACACCACGAGAGTTTGTAACACCCGAAGTCGGTGGGGTAACCGCAAGGAGCCAGCCGCCTAAGGTGGGACAGATGATTGGGGTGAAGTCGTAACAAGGTAGCCGTATCGGAAGGTGCGGCTGGATCACCTCCTTTCTAAGGATAAAGCTGGACCTGTGAGCCAGACAAAACAGTTTGTGACACGATCTTTGTTTGTTTAGTTTTGAGAGTACAATTCTCTCAAAGCTTTTTTTAATCGTTCTTTGAAAACTAGATAATCGTAATGAAGAAGTCAATGTAAGAACCGAGTCAATGCCAATTTCTTATTTAAGTAAGAAGAAACAAACCTTTTAGGTTAAGTTAGAAAGGGCGCACGGTGAATGCCTTGGCACTAGGAGCCGATGAAGGACGGGACTAACACCGATATGCTTCGGGGAGCTGTAAGTAAGCTTTGATCCGGAGATTTCCGAATGGGGGAACCCACTGTTCGTAATGGAACAGTATCTTTACCTGAATACATAGGGTAATGAAGGCATACCCGGGGAACTGAAACATCTAAGTACCCGGAGGAAGAGAAAGCAAACGCGATTCCCTGAGTAGCGGCGAGCGAAACGGGACATAGCCCAAACCAAGAGGCTTGCCTCTTGGGGTTGTAGGACACTCAACATGGAGTTACAAAGGAACGGGGTAGATGAAGCGATCTGGAAAGGTCCGTCATAGAAGGTAAAAACCCTGTAGTCGAAACTTCGTTCCCTCCTGAGTGGATCCTGAGTACGGCCGGACACGAGAAATCCGGTCGGAAGCAGGGAGGACCATCTCCCAAGGCTAAATACTCCCTAGTGACCGATAGTGAACCAGTACCGTGAGGGAAAGGTGAAAAGCACCCCGGAAGGGGAGTGAAATAGTTCCTGAAACCGTGTGCCTACAAGTAGTTAGAGCCCGTTAATGGGTGATAGCGTGCCTTTTGTAGAATGAACCGGCGAGTTACGATCCCATGCAAGGTTAAGTTGAAAAGACGGAGCCGCAGCGAAAGCGAGTCTGAATAGGGCGTATGAGTATGTGGTCGTAGACCCGAAACCAGGTGATCTACCCATGTCCAGGGTGAAGTCCAGGTAACACTGGATGGAGGCCCGAACCCACGCACGTTGAAAAGTGCGGGGATGAGGTGTGGGTAGCGGAGAAATTCCAATCGAACTTGGAGATAGCTGGTTCTCTCCGAAATAGCTTTAGGGCTAGCCTCACGTAGTAAGAGTCTTGGAGGTAGAGCACTGTTTGGACTAGGGGCCCTCATCGGGTTACCGAATTCAGACAAACTCCGAATGCCAAAGACTTATCCGTGGGAGTCAGACTGCGAGTGATAAGATCCGTAGTCAAAAGGGAAACAGCCCAGACCACCAGCTAAGGTCCCAAAGTATACGTTAAGTGGAAAAGGATGTGGAGTTGTTTAGACAACCAGGATGTTGGCTTAGAAGCAGCCACCATTTAAAGAGTGCGTAATAGCTCACTGGTCGAATGACTCTGCGCCGAAAATGTACCGGGGCTAAACGTATCACCGAAGCTGTGGATTGACATCTCTGATGTCAGTGGTAGGAGAGCGTTCTAAGGGTGTTGAAGCTAGACCGTAAGGACTGGTGGAGCGCTTAGAAGTGAGAATGCCGGTATGAGTAGCGAAAGATGAGTGAGAATCTCATCCACCGAATGCCTAAGGTTTCCTGAGGAAGGCTCGTCCGCTCAGGGTTAGTCGGGACCTAAGCCGAGGCCGAAAGGCGTAGGCGATGGACAACAGGTTGATATTCCTGTACCACCTCTTTATCGTTTGAGCAATGGGGGGACGCAGGAGGATAGGGTAAGCGCGCTGTTGGATATGCGCGTCTAAGCAGTTAGGCTGAGAAGTAGGCAAATCCGCTTCTCGCGAAGGCTGAGCTGTGATAGCGAGGGAAATTTAGTACCGAAGTTCCTGATTCCACACTGCCAAGAAAAGCCTCTAGCGAGATAAAAGGTGCCCGTACCGCAAACCGACACAGGTAGGCGAGGAGAGAATCCTAAGGTGAGCGAGAGAACTCTCGTTAAGGAACTCGGCAAAATGACCCCGTAACTTCGGGAGAAGGGGTGCTTTTTGAGGTGAATAGCCTCGAAGAGTCGCAGTGAATAGGCCCAGGCGACTGTTTAGCAAAAACACAGGTCTCTGCGAAGCCGCAAGGCGAAGTATAGGGGCTGACGCCTGCCCGGTGCTGGAAGGTTAAGAGGAGGGGTTAGCGCAAGCGAAGCTCTGAATCGAAGCCCCAGTAAACGGCGGCCGTAACTATAACGGTCCTAAGGTAGCGAAATTCCTTGTCGGGTAAGTTCCGACCCGCACGAAAGGCGTAACGATCTGGGCACTGTCTCAACGAGAGACTCGGTGAAATTATAGTACCTGTGAAGATGCAGGTTACCCGCGACAGGACGGAAAGACCCCGTGGAGCTTTACTGTAGCCTGATATTGAATTTTGGTACAGCTTGTACAGGATAGGTAGGAGCCTGAGAAGCCGGAGCGCTAGCTTCGGTGGAGGCGTCGGTGGGATACTACCCTGGCTGTATTGAAATTCTAACCCGCACCCCTGATCGGGGTGGGAGACAGTGTCAGGTGGGCAGTTTGACTGGGGCGGTCGCCTCCTAAAGAGTAACGGAGGCGCCCAAAGGTTCCCTCAGAATGGTTGGAAATCATTCGCAGAGTGTAAAGGCACAAGGGAGCTTGACTGCGAGACCTACAAGTCGAGCAGGGACGAAAGTCGGGCTTAGTGATCCGGTGGTTCCGCATGGAAGGGCCATCGCTCAACGGATAAAAGCTACCCCGGGGATAACAGGCTTATCTCCCCCAAGAGTCCACATCGACGGGGAGGTTTGGCACCTCGATGTCGGCTCATCGCATCCTGGGGCTGTAGTCGGTCCCAAGGGTTGGGCTGTTCGCCCATTAAAGCGGTACGCGAGCTGGGTTCAGAACGTCGTGAGACAGTTCGGTCCCTATCCGTCGTGGGCGCAGGAAATTTGAGAGGAGCTGTCCTTAGTACGAGAGGACCGGGATGGACGCACCGCTGGTGTACCAGTTGTTCTGCCAAGGGCATCGCTGGGTAGCTATGTGCGGACGGGATAAGTGCTGAAAGCATCTAAGCATGAAGCCCCCCTCAAGATGAGATTTCCCATAGCGCAAGCTAGTAAGAACCCTGAAAGATGATCAGGTTGATAGGTCAGAGGTGGAAGCGTGGTAACATGTGGAGCTGACTGATACTAATCGTTCGAGGACTTAACCAATTTATAAGGCATACTCGTTTTACAAACTTCTTCTGCATTATCTAGTTTTGAGGGAATGAAAAAAAAATAATTTTCCTCTTGAAAAATATGAAAAAGACATTATAATAAAATAGTGTCGAATAAATGGTCTGGCAATTATGGCGAGAAGGTCACACCCGTTCCCATACCGAACACGGAAGTTAAGCTTCTCAGCGCCGATGGTAGTTGGGACATGCGTCCCTGTGAGAGTAGGACGTTGCCAGGCTGTAATACTATTATTCCGCAGTAGCTCAGTGGTAGAGCTATCGGCTGTTAACCGATCGGTCGTAGGTTCGAGTCCTACCTGCGGAGCCATTATGGAGAGCTGTCCGAGTGGCCGAAGGAGCACGATTGGAAATCGTGTAGGCGGGTAACCCTGTCTCAAGGGTTCAAATCCCTTGCTCTCCGCCATAATTTTTTTAAAAGATATGGCCCCTTGGTCAAGCGGTTAAGACACCTCCCTTTCACGGAGGTAACACGGGTTCGAGTCCCGTAGGGGTCACCATTGATTTGTGGAGGATTAGCTCAGCTGGGAGAGCATCTGCCTTACAAGCAGAGGGTCGGCGGTTCGAGCCCGTCATCCTCCACCATATTTTCAAATTAGATTATTATTATTATTGTCGCGGGGTGGAGCAGTCCGGTAGCTCGTCGGGCTCATAACCCGAAGGTCGCAGGTTCAAATCCTGTCCCCGCAATTGGTCTGGTAGTTCAGTTGGTTAGAATGCCTGCCTGTCACGCAGGAGGTCGCGGGTTCGAGTCCCGTCCAGACCGCCATTTTCATTTGGCAAACTATTATGGCTCAGTAGCTCAGTCGGTAGAGCAAAGGACTGAAAATCCTTGTGTCGGCGGTTCGATTCCGTCCTGAGCCACCATTTATATTAAAAAACTTGCCGGGGTAGCTCAATTGGTAGAGCAAAACCGAATATGCTTCCTAAATTATCTTCAGCATACTGACCGAGTTGCTGCTTGTATAAGCTTCCTGAGGTCAGGATGACGATAACTAGGACAGCGTGGATAAATCAAATAATATACCAAACTTTACGCCGGGGTAGCTCAATTGGTAGAGCAACTGACTTGTAATCAGTAGGTTGGGGGTTCAAGTCCTCTCGCCGGCACCAGAAGTTACACAGTGAATATAATATGTGGAGGGGTAGCGAAGTGGCTAAACGCGGCGGACTGTAAATCCGCTCCCTCCGGGTTCGGCGGTTCGAATCCGTCCCCCTCCACCATTTATAGGGGTATAGTTTAAAGGTAGAACGAAGGTCTCCAAAACCTTTGGTGTGGGTTCAATTCCTACTACCCCTGCCAATTATATTGTGGCGATTGTGGCGAAGTGGTTAACGCACCTGATTGTGGTTCAGGCATTCGTGGGTTCGATTCCCATCAGTCGCCCCATAATATGATTATTAAATAATTAGAATAACATTGGGCTATAGCCAAGCGGTAAGGCATCGCACTTTGACTGCGACATGCGTTGGTTCAAATCCAGCTAGCCCAGCCAATTTGCGGAAGTAGTTCAGTGGTAGAACATCACCTTGCCAAGGTGGGGGTCGCGGGTTCGAATCCCGTCTTCCGCTCCAATGTATATGGCGGCATAGCCAAGTGGTAAGGCAGAGGTCTGCAAAACCTTTACCACCGGTTCGAATCCGGTTGCCGCCTCCATAAAACATTTGCTAGGTATGGATTAAAACAGGTAATTAGATTTTGCCGGGGTGGCGGAACTGGCAGACGCACAGGACTTAAAATCCTGCGGTAGGTGACTACCGTACCGGTTCGATTCCGGTCCTCGGCATTGCTTTATCAAAACAATTTTATACGCGCCGGTGTGGCGGAATTGGCAGACGCGCACGACTCAAAATCGTGTTCCGTGAGGAGTATCGGTTCGACCCCGATCACCGGTATCAATTTGTTTTAATAAGAAAGTTGCTCATAAAAATATGAGCAACTTTTTTTTGACTAAATTTTATTTTGTTCTTTTCTAAAAGATTGTTGCTCATAAAATTCGCCCATTGAATACTAAATCGTTAAATCAATCAAAAAATTCCAGATAATGAAGTGTAATTTTACACAAAATATCAATTTTAATGAGCATCTCCTTTATAATTACATCATTATTGACGAAAACAGACTAATGGTATAATCCATAATCTCCATAATCTTTTATGAAGACTGTCAAACTAAAATTCTTGTTTCTTTCCCAAAATAATGCACCACTCTTAAATAAATTCGACAAAATTTGCGTTTTTCCCTTGACGATACTAAAAATAGTGTGTAATATAGAAAAGGTCAGTTGATGATTCAAAAATTTGTCACTTATTAATGCGGGTGTAGTTTACTGGTAAAACCTCAGCCTTCCAAGCTGATGTAGTGGGTTCGATTCCCATCACCCGCTCCATACATATTAACTAACGCAGTGTATCGTTACATAAGAGAACGATGCATTGCGTTTTTTTCTATACAAAGAAAAAGATGCCCTATGGACACCTAAGGATTTGGAAGGAAGCATCTCCTCCATGTAATTTTGTAAACATATTCATTAAAGATTCTGTTAGTTTCATCGCGTTTTCAACGTCGGTTGAAGGCCTCAAATAAATAATTTGCAGGGCATTTTTAGTAGCAAAAGTTACTGGTGTTCTATCAGAATCGACGAATGGGCTTCCAAATGGACCCAGTTCATCACAAGATACAATTAGACGATTTAAAGAATTTATTCGCCCATTCAATCCGGTATATTCCTCACCCACCGTTCCCAACCGAATGCTCACCCGTCCCTTTATGAGATTCAGGTCATATATTCCGATTGGTACTTGATATTGTAAAGAGAAAAAATTATTTATATCAATCGCACTCTGAACGGAAGTAAGGTAATTTTGTTTTTGTACTCTCCTGTATAACGCCTCTACTGAGGGTCGATACCTGTTCGGGTCTTTACCGATTTTTTTAAAAATAGTACGCCATTCCTGAATGCCAGAGAGTTCAGTAACATTTTTATTTTCTAAATCAAAATAAATAGATTCTTGGAAAAGCTGGAGTCTTCCTTTTATCATTTGCTGCGATTCCCCGACCATAATATCTTTATATTCAATTATCCCCAGCTTAAAGTTAGGTATTTGCTCAAATAATTCCTGTGAGAGTTGAATTTCCAACCATTCCACCTCCAAAATTCATTGAAAATAGTTTATCATAAATAGATGCGCATCTAATAATATAACGAGCCAATTATTAAAATAAATGACTTCTAGGGAAGGAGGGGATCAAATGGATGTCCTAAACTTAAAGGAAGAACTCATCGCCTATAGTAAAGAAATTGGAATCGATAAAATTGGTTTCACAACCGCAGACACGTTCACTAAATTGAAAAACCGATTAATAAGGCAACAGGAACTCAAATACCAATCAGGATTTGAAGAACCAGATATAGAGAAGAGAGTGACCCCTTCATTATTACTAGAGGAACCTCGTTCGATCATTTCCATTGCCATTGCTTACCCTTCCAAAATGAATTACCGTGTTGAGAGTAAAAAGGGTGAGAGAAGAGGGATTTTCAGCAGGGCCTCTTGGGGTCTCGACTATCATCATGTTCTCAAGGACCGGCTGCACAAACTTGAGGAGTTTATCTCTGCAAAAATGCCAGAAGCTAGGTTAAAATCGATGGTTGACACTGGAGAACTCTCAGACCGCGCTGTGGCCGAGCGTGCTGGAATTGGTTGGAGCGGAAAAAATTGTTCCATTATTACACCGGAGTTCGGATCATATGTTTATCTTGGGGAAATGATTACCAGTATCCCTTTTGAACCAGATACACCAATTGAAAATCAATGCGGGTCATGCACAAAGTGTTTGGATGCTTGTCCAACAGGGGCACTTATACAAGGTGGACAAATTAATGCACAGCGCTGTATTTCTTATTTAACACAAACAAAAACATTTATCCCAGATGAGTTTAGAGACAAAATTGGTAACCGCGTCTATGGCTGTGATTCTTGCCAAACAGCATGTCCGGTTAACAAAGGGAAGAATTTTCATTTCCATGAGGAACTTGAAGCAGATTCTGATATTGCCAAACCGTTACTAAAGCCAATCTTAAAATTAAGTAATCGGGAATTTAAAGCTAAATTTGGTTACGTTGCTGGTTCATGGCGAGGGAAAAAGCCGATTCAACGGAATGCGATTATCGCGCTTGCCCATTTTAAGGATATAACAGCAATTCCCGAATTAGTGGATGTATTAGAAAATGAGGGAAGCCCAGTATCAAGAGGAACAGCTGCCTGGGCCCTTGGGAAAATTGGCGGTGAAACTGCTTTTGCTGCCTTAAAAAAAGCTCAAGAGCTTGAAACCGATCTGGAAGTACAAAATGAAATAGAAAAAGGTTTAAGTTATTATAGGTAAAAATGAGTGAACTCAAGGGTTTGCTCATTTTTTTTGATTGAAATCCTGTCTTCTCTCATATGTATGAGAGAAAGGGGTGAGAAATATGCTTCATTTGATACAAGATTTATTTGATAAAAGAGTAAATCAATTTGTCTCCGATAAAAGAACACATAAAGTATTTTTTCCAAAGGCTGAAATAAAACAAAGTGCATTGTCAAAAAGGTCTGCAGAAATTGTCAAAGTAAAAGCAGCCGGCAGAATCATAGAAAGAAATGAAGAGGATGAATTTCAAACAGTAAAATATCATGCTCATTATCAATATTTAATTAAACAAAAAGGTATTCTTTACATGGAGGAAGAAGTCGAAGAAAGATTAGCTAAGTTTTATAAAGAGGCTTTAGTGATGGATGAGGAAATCAACCCTTATGATTATCAAGAGCCTTATCAAGTACCAATTACACAGAGCTTTGAGGATAGTGATGAACGATTAAGCTTTCAATACAACCGCTTAAAAGCTGTACAATATGCGGAACGCTGGTGGAATAGCTACAATCCTGCCTACAAAAAATTTGAGAATGATTGCACCAACTTTATTTCACAATGCCTCCATACGGGCGAAGCGCCGATGAGAGGCTATCCAAATCGGAGCACAGGGTGGTGGCTCCAAAATAAGAATTGGAGCTACAGTTGGGCGGTGGCACACTCATTTAAGCTTTATTTTGCACATTCTAAAAGTGGTTTACGGGCACGGGAAGTCAGCAGTCCTGATCAATTATTATTAGGTGATGTTATTTGTTACGATTTTGAAGGGGATGGACGATTTAATCATAATACAATTGTTACGGGTAAGGATGCACATGGAATGCCGTTAGTGAACGCCCATACCTATAATAGCCGAATGAGGTATTGGGCATATGAAGATTCATCTGCCTACACACCTAAAATAAAATATAAGTTTTATACGATTCTGGGTTAAAAATGCATCATTATTGAAAGGATAAATCATAGTGGTATAATGGCATGTAGAGTTTTTTATCGAGGTGAGAAACGTGTCAATAAATGTAGTATTATATCAGCCACAGATTCCTTCTAATACAGGAAATATAGCAAGAACATGCGCCGGAACAGATACCAATTTACATTTAATCCGTCCATTAGGTTTTTCGACCGATGACAAAATGTTAAAAAGAGCAGGTTTGGATTATTGGCAACACGTTAATATTGTCTACTATGATTCACTTGATGACTTTTATGAAAAGAATGCTGGCGGTGATTTTTTTTATATCACAAAATTTGGTCAAAAGCCTTTTAGCAGCTTTGATTATAGTAATTCAAGCAAAGATTACTATTTTATCTTTGGACGGGAAACGACAGGACTTCCGAAAGATGTTATTGAAAATAACAAAGACGTCAGTTTGCGGATCCCTATGAATGAAAATATTCGTTCCTTAAATTTATCCAATACAGCTGCCATTCTTATTTATGAAGCACTTCGTCAGCAAAACTATGCACATTTAAAATAATAAAAGGAGGTCCTATCGGGCCTCCTTTTGATGAAATGAAAGGAAGTTTGTCATGAATGAAGTTATCAAAACAATTCTTAATCATCGCTCCCTTCGTCATTTTGAGGACAAGCCATTAACAGATGAACAAATCAAAACGATTGTTACTAGTGCCCAAGCAGCGGCAACATCAAGTTTTATTCAAGCCTACTCTATTATTGGTGTTAAGGACAAAGAGAAAAAGAAAAAATTAGCTGAGATTGCTGGTAACCAAGAATATGTTGAAAAAAATGGTCACTTTTTTGTTTTTTGCGCCGATCTTTATCGTCACACCATTATTGGGGAGAAGGAACAAAAAGATGTTACTCCATCTATCGAAAGTACTGAAAAGTTCATGGTTGCTCTAATAGATGCTTCTTTAGCTGCACAAAATGCAGCGATTGCAGCGGAATCGCTTGGGTTAGGAATATGTTACATAGGTGGAATTCGCAATAACCTAGAAGAAGTTAAAAAGCTTTTAAAGACACCCGAGCGGGTTATTCCTTTGTTCGGACTAGCTGTTGGAGTTCCAACCAAATTGACAGACAAAAAACCTAGGCTCCCGTATGAGCATGTTTACCATGAAGATGAATATCAACAAAACTCTGAAGTTTATCTTAGTCAACTGCAAAAATATGATGAATTGATTTCTTCCTACTATGAAGAGCGGACCAATGGGAAAAGAAAGGACCGCTGGACTGACCAAATAGCCACTATGCTTGATAGGAAGAGTAGAATGTATATGAAGGAGTTTGTTCAAAAAAATAAACTTAATCTTAAATAAAAAAACTGCCGATTGGCAGTTTTTTTATTTTGAAGAACCTGGTTTGTCATTATAACCCGATGTGAAGATTGCCGCTAAAAACGTGACCATTACTAAACAAACGATGAAAGTGTTCATATTTATGTAATCCTCCTTCGTCATACATTTTTCATTTTTATCACACATATAGTTTTATTATAGCCTATCTTATAAAAATGAAAAGAGGGAGATTCTTTTTATTAATACAAAAAAGATAGACGCTACTTGGAATGGTACGCATGTTCAAAAGCTTATCAGCATAGAGTATATTAATCGTCTCTGATTAACCTACAGGGGGAGGGCCTTATGGATATTCTAAAAAAAATCGAGATGTATCGCGAAGAAGAAGAAAAGCTACGGTGGGAAGGGTCATTCGCAGATTATTTACAGTTGTTGAAAGAGAAGCCATGGGTTGCACAGTCGGCACATTCACGAGTTTATAATATGCTTAAAGATGCAGGAATTACTGAAGAAAAAGGGACGAAAAAGTACGAATTCTTTAGCAATCAATTATTTGGTTTAGAGGAATCGCTGGAACGGCTTGTTGAAGAATACTTCCATCCGGCAGCAAAAAGGCTGGATGTAAGGAAGCGTATTTTGTTATTAATGGGTCCTGTAAGTGGAGGGAAGTCAACTCTTGTTACCATGCTAAAAAGGGGACTTGAAGCTTACTCTCTCACGGATAGAGGCTCTGTGTTTGCCATTAAAGGATGCCCAATGCATGAAGATCCACTTCATTTAATTCCACATCATTTACGCAAGGATTTCCATGATGAGTATGGAATTCGCATCGAAGGTAATCTTTCTCCATTGAATATGATGCGTCTAGAACAGGAGTATGGTGGACGAATCGAAGATGTTTTAGTAGAAAGAATCTTCTTCTCCGAAGATAAGCGAACCGGAATCGGAACATTTAGCCCATCCGATCCGAAATCACAGGATATTGCCGATTTAACAGGAAGTATTGATTTTTCAACCATTGCGGAATTTGGTTCCGAATCAGATCCACGTGCCTATCGCTTCGATGGTGAGCTTAATAAGGCGAACCGTGGAATGATGGAATTCCAGGAGATGTTAAAGTGTGATGAGAAATTCCTTTGGCACTTGTTGTCTCTAACTCAAGAGGGGAATTTCAAAGCAGGCCGGTTTGCCTTAATTAGTGCTGATGAGCTAATCGTAGCGCACACGAACGAAACGGAGTATCGCTCCTTTATCTCCAATAAGAAAAATGAAGCACTCCACTCAAGGATAATTGTTATGCCTATTCCTTATAACTTGAAGGTGTCACAAGAAGAGAGAATTTATGAAAAGATGATTAATGAGAGTGATGTTTCTGATGTTCACATTGCACCACATACATTAAAGGTAGCAGCGATGTTTACCATCCTTACTCGCTTAAAGGAACCGAAAAAAGGCGATATTGATTTACTTAAGAAAATGCGCCTTTATGATGGAGAAAGTGTGGAGGGCTTTAATACGGCGGATGTGGATGAACTTAAGAAGGAATATCCAGATGAAGGTATGAGTGGTATTGATCCTCGTTACGTGATTAACCGGATTTCATCCACGATCATTCGTAAAGAAATACCTTCAATTAATGCACTTGATGTATTAAGATCATTAAAAGATGGGCTGGATCAACACCCGTCCATCACTACAGAGTTACGTGAACGTTATATGAATTATATCTCATTAGCCCGTAAAGAGTATGATAATATTGCCAAGAAGGAAGTCCAAAAAGCATTTGTTTATTCATACGAAGAGTCAGCTAAAACGTTAATGGATAATTACCTTGACAATGTTGAAGCTTATTGCAACAAATCGAAGCTTCGCGATCCACTTACTGGAGAAGAAATCAATCCAGATGAAAAGCTCATGCGTTCCATTGAAGAACAAATCGGCATCTCTGAAAATGCGAAAAAGGCTTTCAGGGAAGAAGTACTAATAAGAATTTCTGCTTTTGCAAGAAAAGGCAAACGTTTTGACTATAACTCTCATGACCGCCTGCGTGAAGCCATTCAAAAGAAATTGTTTGCAGATTTAAAGGATGTAGTAAAAATCACCACTTCATCGAAAACACCTGATGAACAGCAATTGAAAAAGATTAATAACGTGGTGGCCAGGTTGGTTGATGAGCATGGCTATAATACAACATCAGCTAATGAATTGCTGCGTTATGTGGGTAGTCTATTAAATAGATAAGTGGATTAAAATAGCTAGGACTGGCAGAAGGTAATCTGTCAGTCTATTTTTTTCCTTATGATGATAAGGAGAAATCCCGGTGCATCCACATGGATAATTTGTCCAATTTAGTAGGCAAAAGCACAATTGTCAAAATAATTTGTAAATTATTCTATTTTTCTGCATAGGATAAAGTAATCCATATTTATCTTAATTTTTTCATTCGAGTTATATTATGAATTTGATAAAAATTTGTGCATTTTGGAAACTAATAAATTAATAAGGAGGGGTTTACATTGTCAGTTAACAACCATCAATATGTCATTTCAAGAGAAGATTGGTCCCTCCATCGTAAAGGCCACGATGATCAGCAGAGGCATCAGGAAAAAGTCCAGGAGGCAATTCGCAACAATCTTCCAGACTTAATTACAGAAGAGAGCATAATTATGTCTAATGGTCGAGATGTAGTAAAAATTCCGATTCGTTCATTGGACGAATATAAAATTCGTTATAATTATGACAAAAACAAACACGTGGGCCAAGGTGATGGTGACAGTCAAGTAGGTGATGTCGTTGCACGTGACGGTTCTAGCGGCCAAAAGGGACCAGGTAAAGGCCAAGGAGCGGGAGACCAAGCAGGCGAAGATTATTTTGAGGCAGAAGTATCATTAATGGAGCTTGAGGAAGCCCTATTTAAACAATTAGAGCTTCCAAATTTAAAGAGAAAAGAACAAGAAGAGCATCTCGTTGAAAATATTGAATTCAACGATATACGAAAAACAGGTTTAATGGGGAATATCGATAAGAAACGAACGATGATGTCTGCATTTAAAAGGAATGCAATGAGCGGGAAGCCTGCTTTTCACCCTATTTATAAGGATGATTTGAAATTTAAGACTTGGAATGAAGTAGTTAAACCGGATTCCAAAGCGGTGGTCATCGCAATGATGGATACAAGTGGAAGTATGGGGATATGGGAGAAATATATGGCACGCAGCTTTTTCTTCTGGATGACACGCTTTTTAAGAACGAAATATGAAACAGTGGAAATTGAGTTTATTGCGCACCATACTGAGGCTAAAGTTGTTACTGAGGAGGACTTTTTCTCTAAGGGTGAAAGCGGTGGGACAATTTGTTCATCTGCATACCGCAAAGCCTTAGAAATCATTGATGCCAAATACAATCCACGTAAGTTCAACATCTATCCATTCCACTTCTCAGACGGTGATAATCTCACATCGGATAACGCCCGCTGCGTGAAGCTAGTTGAGGAATTAATGAAGGTGTCAAACATGTTCGGGTATGGAGAGGTAAATCAATACAATCGCCATTCAACCTTAATGTCAGCCTATAAGAACATTAAAGATGATCAATTCCGCTACTATATTCTTAAGCAAAAAGCAGATGTGTTTCATGCAATGAAGAGCTTTTTCCAAGCAGAAGAATCGAAATTATTCGCTTAACAAAAACGACTGGTGTCAGGCACCAGTCGTTTTTTGCTATTGCTACTGTACTTTAATGCAATAAGCATCTTCCCTGAAAAGGTGGATTATATACAAGATTCTTTTCATAACTTGTATATAATACGTTTATTTTTTTTATTCAAAAAACATACTGCCATTTATAAGATTGATTAAATAAATTCAATCGAATGACAGAGATGCTATATGGAAGGAACTTTTGAAGTCGGTGTTGATTTTATTAATACTGATGATATAGCTACCTTGCAGCAGTTCTTGTTGAAAAATGATCCTCAGCCATCTGGACCTAATATTACTTGGGAAACCACTAATAAATAATAAAAAGTTGGATTATTAATACAAATGAAAGGCGATGACTGAGTGTCATCGCCTTTTTGTGTTTACCATCTTATGCAGCTTTATCAATGGAAGTGATGTATTCTTTACCTTTCTTTGAATCAAATCGCCCTTCCCACTTAGACATAACGATTGCTGCCAATGAGTTACCGAATACATTAACAACGGTACGAGCCATATCTAGAAGTCTATCGATACCCGCTATAAATGCGAGGCCTTCTAGTGGAATGCCTACAGTTCCTAAAGTTGCTAATAGAACCACAAAAGAAACACCCGGTACACCTGCAATTCCTTTGGATGTAACCATTAATACTAACATTAAAGAAATTTGTTGAGAAATACTTAAATCGATTCCGTACATTTGAGCAATGAAAATTGCTGCTAGCGCTTGATAGAGGGTAGAACCATCTAAGTTAAATGAATAACCTGTTGGAATAACAAAGGAAACAACATCTTTCGGACACCCGTATTTCTCCATTTTTTCCATCACTTTTGGCAAGACGCTTTCTGAACTGGCCGTTGAAAAAGCTAAAATTATTTCGTCCTTTAATATCTTTGTAATATGAAGAATGCTGGTCCCACATATCTTTGCTATAACACCTAACACAACAACAATAAAAAAGAACATTGCGGCATAAACACAAATGACTAATTTTCCAAGGGGAATTAAGGACGCTACTCCAAATTTTGAAACCGTTACACCTATAAGGGCAAAAACGCCAAATGGTGCAAATTTCATAATCCGATTTGTTACCCAAAACATGGCATCGGCCGTACCTTGGAAGAATGCAAGAACTGGTTTTCCTTTTTCACCGATTGCTGCAATTCCTAACCCAAACATAACGGAAAAGAAAATGATAGGAAGCATGTCCCCATTTGCTATAGATTCGAAGATATTTTTCGGAACAATATTGACAAATGTATCCATAAAACTATGACTTGTTACTTCACTTGTTGAGTCTACATATGTTTGTATATCGCCTTTAGCCAGTTTGGCCATATCCACACCTACACCTGGCTTAAAAATATTCGCTGCAAGCAAACCTATTATGATAGCGATCGATGTAACAATTTCAAAGTAAAGAATGGTTTTCCCACCGAGTTTACCTAACTTTTTCATATCCCCGGTTCCGGCAACACCAAGGATTAGTGTTGAAATAACAATGGGAACCACAATCATTTTTATCATTCGAATAAAGATGTCACCAATGGGCTGTAAATAGGTTGCAACTGCAGGATTTCCGTAAAAAATGGCTCCGACAATAATCCCCAAAATCAATCCAACAAGTATTTGATAACCTAAGCCAAACTTAAATTTTTTCATCCAATATCCTCCTTAAAATATAAAGTGCAAACGCTTACTATTTTTTCTGTAAATTTTAAAATGTAAGTTAATTATATAAGGAGATTATTAAATCCTACTAAATCCGACATAACTGATTATAAAATATTTACGTTATTTTGAATTGACAGAAAAAATCCCAGAACTTAGCTAAAGATCTGGGGAAATAAATCGTTTCTTTTATGAAGTTTGAGAGTATTTTTCTGCTGTATCAAGGAACAAAACCTGGAGGAATTTTTTAATATTAATTTTTACTTTCGTTGCTTCATTGCTATTTTGATTCAATTCTTTCATTCGTACCCTTATTTCTTGAAAATCGAAATAACGGGGTGCATAATATTCAAAATTGGGGTTGGTATAATCCAATGTTCCTAATGAAGCCAAGTTGTTAAGTGCTGCTATAATGGCTCTGCGGAGACGCTGTTCAATCGATTTCGTTTCTTTTTTAATATCCAGGATGTCTGCTTTATTCGAACTGGAAATAGCTTCGTATAAATCCTTGAGAGGGGGCAATAGTGCAGTGGAATCATTGCGATTTATTAAAAATTCCATCATCAATACCATATCCCCACTTCCTGATTCTCCGATAATCCCCATATCATTTAATATGGAATATACGATTTCTTTCACACTTAGTTGTTTTTGCGTAAACTTGTCTGATTCCATGTATGCCAGGGATTCCCGAATAGTCATTAACGATTGTCTAAGGCGATATTGTCCTACTGTTTTTTTTAGAATGCTTTGTACTTCTAATCGGTTAATTGGTTTATGAATAAAGAACTCAACACCCTTTTCATAAGCTTCACCGACAATTTCTTTATTTTCGATTTGAGAAATCATGATGAATTGTCCTTGAAATCCTTGAATCCTCAATTGTTCAATTGTTTCAATTCCGTCGAGATTAGGCATTAAAAAGTCGATTAAGACAACATCTGGACGGATCGAAAGGATGAGCGGAAGCGAATGGGCGCCAGATTCTGCTTCACCGACTACATCTCCTAGCTTGCCCTCTGAAATGATTTTCTTTAGCATTCTACGACTTGCTGTATCGTCGTCTACTATAAAATATCTCAGTTTTATTCACCTTTCTTTCTTATGTTATCGGTAGGAATTTTGATTCGAAAAGTAGTACCTTCATCTTGTGATTCTACTTCAATTTGGCCTTGAAGAGTATGAACAATTTCATGTACATGAGATAGACCAATCCCTGTTGCACCAACCCCATGATTATTGAATTTTGTTGTATAACCAGGTTCAAAGATGATTGATAGGTCCTCTTCGGGAATTCCATTTCCAGAATCGTTTATAGTGAAATAAATAAACTCTAGTTCCTCGAAGATATCTATAACGATTTTTCCTTTTTCCGAAATGGCCTCAACAGCGTTAGCGGTCAGATTATTCAATAATGCCAGTAATTGAATTTTTTGATGGGTATAAAAATCGGTAGAAATTGTCAGATTAAACGATATTTTTTTGTCTAACATTTCACTATATTTTTCATTTGCTGTAACCACAAATCCTAGCACATCAGAAAGAAAAAAATCATCATTACTTTTTTGAATCGTTATCTTGGACAGACCTGAAAGTATCCGCTGTGAATCCTTTTTCACTTCATGTATTTCTTGAGCAATGAGCAATGCTTGCACGCTTAGCTCGCCCTGATTGCTCTTCTTTAATTTTCGATATAAATCATGGCAAGATGCCGTGATTTGTTCAATATGATTCATTGATTTCTGAAGGTAGAGAGTTTCCGAATATAATTCCGATCCAACTTCGAGCATTTCTTGCATTCGTTTTTTTTGTTCCGAAACAGTTATGGAACTATATAGTCCTACAACGAAGTAGCTCCGGAATAAGGCAACCCCGCTTAATAATGCCCATTCGCTAAAGCTTGAGTTCTCATGATTTAATAACAGGTAGCGCATCAGGTGCTCTGCGCCGTTTGCGATAAACTCTATTCCTGCAGCCAAAAAACCAAGTATAAGGGGAAAAGTTTTGTATTTCTCTATTTTAATCACGCTGAGCCCTAAACCAAACAAGAAATAAAACAGAAATGCAGGCAGATGATTCTTTATGTTTGCCAAGAAAGGAACGGGATCGATCATCAAATCTCCAAGAATGCGAAAACAAACGACAATCATACCAGTGAAGAACCCTGTTAAAGCTAATGAAGCTGGTGGCTGAATAAGAATTATTAGAAAAAAAGTAATACTTCCTAATCCGAAACGAAAAGCCTCCCCATTGAAAGGAATTACTTTGATTTCGCTAGCAAACGCGGTTAACAGACCAGTAAGAATTAAGGAAATCCATCTAGATTTGTTAAAAAATATCTCAAAAAATGAAAATGAAGAAAACATTTATGTCTCCTTTGAAGTAATGAAGGCACCTAACTAAACAGGTGCCTTTACTTATAAAGATAATTTATTTTACCATTTCCTGAGGCAAATCAATATACTATAACCTGTTTTTTGTGAATGTATCAAAAGATGTCATTTTTCATCCATATGATGCGGATGCGATGTGCTTGCACCAGATAATAAAATTTCTTTAAGAAAAGTAAACATACTGCCATTTAAAAGATTGATTAAATAAATTCAATCGTATAAACATGGACTTCATGTATTTCATGCGATGAAGAGCTTTTTCCAAGCCGAAGAAGCGAAACTATTCGCATAAAAGAAACGACAGGTGCCTGACACCTGTCGTTATTTTTTATTCAATCGATAGAATTCCACTTTGACCTTGAGGCGTGTGTCCTTGTTTCTTTACATTTAATTTTGTTAGGTTCGTAAAGATAATAGGAGTAACAGTAGATGGAGCTGACTTCTTGATAAAATCTAAATCAAATTTTAGAATTTCTTGCCCTTTTGTAATCTGCTCGCCTTCTTTTACAAGAACTGTAAAACCTTCTCCTTTTAAATTCACAGTATCCATCCCAACATGGATGAGAATTTCATATCCTTGTTTTGATTTGAGTCCAAGGGCATGTTTTGTTGGAAATATATTAATGATTTCACCGTCAACAGGTGAAACTACTGAACCTTTAGATGGAACGATTGCAAAACCATCACCCATCATTTTTTGTGAAAAGACCTGGTCTGGAACCTCATGAAGTGGAATAATTTCTCCTTCAATAGGCATAATAAATTCTTTTTCCGAAAGAGGTAGTTTCCGATTCTCTTTCACTGATGTGTCTTCGTTGGGAATTATATCAAGATTTACATTGTCCATATCAATTTTCTTCATAGCATCAGCAATAAATTCTACTTCTGTACCAACCACGATTTGCAGATTGGTTTTATTTAACTTCATAATTCCTTTAGCACCATGCGCTTTGAGGGCAGATTCGCTTACCTTCTCCATATCCTTAATATTTAAGCGAAGGCGTGTTGTGCAATTATCAATTGTTGTAATGTTTTCTCTTCCACCAATATCATTAATAAAATGATAAGCCATCGTTTCATATTTATTGTTACCAACAGTGGCAGCGGGAGTCGCATTATCGAAGTTTTCGTCATCATCCTCACGGCCAGGTGTTTTAATATTAAATGCTTTAATTAATCCGTAGAAAATAACGAAATAAATAACGGCGTAGACAAGACCTACTACTAATAACAATAATGGCTTTTCAGCGATGTTAAAGTTTAATGCATAATCAATAGCACCTGCAGAAAAAGTGAAACCATCACGAATTCCAAGCATCGATGTGATCACAAAGGATAATCCTGTTAAAACAGCATGAACACCATATAATAATGGAGCAATAAACATAAATGAAAACTCAACTGGTTCTGTAATCCCTGTGAGGAATGAAGTCAATGCTAAACCAATAAACATTCCTAATGTAGCTTTTCTTTTCTCCGGTTTTGCGGCAGCCACAATAGCAAACGCTGCACCAGGAAGTCCAAACATCATAACTGGGAAGAATCCAGTCATATAACCGCCCGCAGATGGATCTCCAGCAAAGAAACGAGCAATATCTCCGGTTTTACCAGCATACTCTCCAAATTGGAACCAGAATAAACTGTTTAATACATGGTGCAAGCCTAAAGGAATGAGCAGACGGTTTAAAAAACCGAAAATACCTGACCCGATTGCTCCTAAGCCAATAATCCAGTTTCCGAGCCCATTAATGCCATCCTGAATCGGCGGCCAAGCAAATCCGGCAATTCCAGCTAAAAGAACCATTGCAATGGAAGTAATAATTGGAATAAACCTTCGGCCACTAAAGAAGCCTAACCACTCAGGCAACTTTATATCATGGAAGCGATTGTATAATAATCCCGCAATAATCCCGGCTAATATTCCTCCAAGAACTCCCATATTAATATCTTTATCAATTGCTTTTGTTCCTTCAGTTAAAACCAAGTAACCTATTGCACCGGATAATGCAGCGGCACCGTTGTTATCCTTTGAAAAACCAATGGCTACTCCTATCGCGAAGATTAATGCTAAGTTTGCAAAAATTGCGTTTCCTGCATTTGCTATAAATGGAATATCTAATAAATCGGGTTGTCCAAACCGAAGCAATAGCCCTGCAGCAGGCAATACTGCTATCGGAAGCATTAATGCTTTACCAATCCGTTGTAAAAATCCTAACATAATAGTCCTCTCCTTTTTAAAAGTCATTCTAGTGAAAGCGCTTTTCCATCAGTAAATATATCACTAAATATTTATAGATGTCTATACCAATTTTTAATTCAATAATAGATATTTAAATTCCTTTACGATAAATGATGACCGAAAGGTGGAAAATTTAAGTTTTTCGATTCAATTAAATTGGTATAGACAACTAGAAAAGGGTGATGCTAATATATAGTATAGAAATACCCGAAGGGAAGTAATTTCAATGATTCAAAAAATTAATCATATTTTGCTTAAGGGAATCCAAGTTTATGCAGAAGATATATTAATTGAAAATGGATTTATTAAAATTAATAACGGAAAAATAGTGGAAATCGGATCAATGGAAGAACTTGAAAAGGAGAATGAATTTGAAGTTATTGAGCTTCCTGGGCACTATAAAGCAATTCCCGGTTTAATCGATGTTCATATTCATGGGGTCAATGGTGCTGATACGATGGACGCCACTAAGGAAGCACTAGACACAATGGTTACAGCTTTACCGAAAGAAGGAACTACGAGTTTTTTAGCCACAACAATGACCCAAGAAGGTAAACAAATTGAAAATGCTTTAATAAATGCAGCGCAATACATTGAAAAGCAGAAACCAAATGGAAAGGCCGAAATACTTGGCCTCCATCTTGAAGGGCCGTTTGTAAACGCAAAAAGAGCAGGGGCACAGCCGATACAGCATATTATTGACCCAGACCTTGCTTTATTTCAAAAGTGGCAAAATCTCACAAACGGAAATATTAAACTTGTTACACTTGCGCCAGAGCGTCCAGGTGGATTAGAAATGATTCGATATTTAAAGTCAAATGGGATCATTGCATCAATTGGTCACACCGATGCAACCTTTGATGAGGTTGATCAAGCCATTGATGCTGGTGCAAACCACGTAACCCATCTTTTTAATCAAATGAGGGGACTGCATCATCGTGAACCCGGTGTCGTGGGTGCAGCTTTTTTACGAGATGAATTAAAAGCTGAAATTATCGTGGATGGGGTGCATGTTCGTCCGGAAATGGTAAAACTTGCTTTCAAGCAAAAGCAAAGTGAAGGGTTAATCTTAATAACTGATTCCATGCGGGCGAAATGTTTGAAAAATGGTAAATATGATCTTGGTGGTCAAGAGGTAACAGTAAAAAATGGAAAAGCAGTCCTTGAGGACGGAACCCTTGCAGGAAGTATTTTAAAATTGGGGCATGCAGTAAAAAATATTATTGCTTACACTAGCTGTCCACTTGAAGACGCCATTGAAATGGCTTCAGTAAATCCAGCAAAGCAGTTGAATATGTATGATCGGAAAGGCAGTATTGCTGTTGGAAAAGATGCAGACATTGTCATTTTAGATGAGCAACTGGAAGTTTATATGACACTTTGCCGTGGGGCTCTTGCATTTAAAAGGGAGGAAAACTCAAAATGAGGATTATTGAGGTAAATGATTATCAACAAATGAGTAACAGAGCGGCTGAATTTATCATTGAAAAGGTAGTTCAGAATCCAAGTATTAAACTTGGATTAGCAACAGGTGGGACACCAATCGGAACCTATAAAAGTCTAATCGAGGATCACAAAATGAATGGGACGTCTTATCAGAAAGTAACCACATTTAATTTGGATGAGTACATGGGACTATCAGGTGATAATAAGAACAGCTACCGGTATTTTATGAATAACCAACTTTTTAATTATATTGATATGAATAAAGCTAAAACAAATATTCCAAGCGGTATTGCTGCTGATTTTCAAGAAGAATGCAATCGTTATGAAGATTTAATTGCTAAGCATGGCGGCGTTGATTTACAAATTCTCGGAATTGGCAGTAATGGGCATATTGGATTCAATGAACCAGGAACTTCCTTTGGTTCCAAAACGCATATTGTAAAGTTAGCACCTTCAACCATTCAAGCAAATGCAAGATTTTTTAACCGAATTGATGAGGTTCCTACAAAAGCGATTACGATGGGGATTGCAACCATTATGAAAAGCAAAGAAATTCTTCTTCTCGTTTCAGGTGAAAAGAAAAAAGAAGCACTGTTTAGACTTTTAAACGGCAAAATTAATGAAAGTTTTCCTGCATCCGTATTGAAAAATCATCCATGTGTTACAATTATTGCAGATAAAGCGGCAATAGCAGATCTAAAGGTTCAATATAGCGCAAAGGTGCCAATGTAAAGGAAAGGATGCAGTTGGAGGAAAATGATTAATAAGAATTCTCCCATTCCAATTTATTATCAACTTGAAGGATATATCAAAGAGTTAATTGAAAACGGCGAATTGCGGCCTGGTGATTCTCTCCCTCCTGAGAGAGAATATGCGGAGAAATATCAAATTAGCCGGATGACCGTTAGACAGGCCTTTACACAGTTAGTAAATGAGGGCTATTTATATCGTTTGCAAGGAAAAGGAACATTTGTTGCAGAAAGAAAAATCGAACAGCCCCTTCAGGGATTAACAAGCTTCACAGAAGATATGAAGGCAAGAGGATTGGAACCAGGGAGCCAATTAATCCACTTTGAAATTATTCCGGCGACAAAACAAATAGCAGGTCAGCTTTTGATTTCTGAATATGGACCCGTATATGAAATCAAACGGATTCGTATGGCAGATAGTGTCCCAATGGCCTTAGAAACAAATTATATTTCAGCAAATCTCGTTAAAGGACTTACGGAACAAATTGTAAATAAATCCCTATACGCACATATTGAAGGACAGTTAGACTTAAAAATTGATAGCGCTTCTCAGATTATTGAATCATCAGTTGCCAGCCAAAGTGAGGCAAATTATTTAAAGATTAGCAAAGGGTCACCAGTTATGTTAATCCAAAGAAATACTTTTCTTAAAGATACTACCCCGGTTGAATTTGTTAAATCTGTATATCGTGCGGATCGTTACAAGTTTATGATTCAGATGAAACGCTGAAAACAAAGGAGATTATTTATCTTGTTCAATCTTTATTTTTCTAAGCTTAAAGAATTATTAAGCTTAATCGAAAAGGATGAAAATGAAAACCTAAAAAAAGCTGCAAAGAATGTGGCCAAGTGCATCCAAAAGGATGGGATTGTTCATGTTTTTGGTTGCGGACATTCCCATATGCTTGGGGAAGAACTATTTTACCGAGCTGGTGGACTGGTTCCAATTAATCCAATCCTAATAGAAGATTTAATGCTGCATAAAGGGGCGGTTCGCTCCTCTCAATTAGAAAAAGAAAATGATTTTGCAGAACAATTCATGAAAAATGTTAAGATTCAACCTCAAGATGTTGTTATTGTCGCATCAACCTCTGGCAGGAATCCTGTGCCAATTGATGTGGCCGAGATTGCTAAAAATAAAGGTGCATTTGTCATTAGCGTCACATCGTATGTTTATACAAAAACCGTGAAGTCAAGACATAAAAATGGTGAATATTTGTATCATACGGCTGACCTTTCCATTGATAATCATATTAAAGTGGGTGATGCATTAATGGAGCACGAGTCAATTGGTGTAAACTTTGGTTCAGGTTCAACGGTTGTAGGGACAGCAATTGTTAACGGAATAATGGTTGAAGCCATCCGCATAATGATTGAAAATAATTTTGAACCGCCAATCTTTAAAAGTGGCAATGCAGATGGTGCCGAAGAACATAATCGAGATCTTATTAACAAATATAAAGGCCGAATTCCGATGCTGGAAAATTGACCCTTAAAAACAAGCCGACAGTTTCAATAGTTGGTTTTTTTTGTGGAAAATTGTTATTATGCCCGATTATTAAATACGTTTATTTTCCATCAATACTTTCTTTGAAAAACATTAACACTATGAAGGCAACATGAATTTCAGAAGGAGGTATTTCGATTGATAAAAAAACCAGTTGGGTTACTGTTAACAGCGGTCTTAACAATGGGCCTTGCTGCTTGTAATAACAATGATAATAAAGAGATAAATGATCAAGGGTCAAATCGTATAGGAATGAACACGAATAACAGAAACAATACCCCTTATATGGATGTACGTAATGGGAGAGATGATGGGATCGACCACAATGGTCCTTTAACTGAGGATTATACGAACAATAATAACAGCGAATCTGATTCTGATGTAAATTTTTATAACAATAAACGAAAAAATAAGAAAAATTACAACAACAATGATGATATGATTTCTGCATATCAAACAAATTTGAACAGTAATCAATACCCTCATACAAGGGCGGTATTAATCCAAGATGCAAAGTACCAGTTTATTCGTCTCGATCCTAGACTAGGTAATTTGGCACTCCAACAGATCCAACCTTATATTCAGCAGCAAAGACCGAATGGACAAGCACCAGTCCAACAACAACCGGCACCAATTCAACAACAACCAGCACCAGCACCTATCCAACAACAGCCAGCACCGAAGCAACAACGGCCAGCTCCACCACAAGCCCAACCTGCACCAAAACAGCCAGCTACTACACAAAATAATGCACCGGCTACTGGGACAGTTAGTCAATACGTACAACAAGTAATTGACCTAACAAATGCCCAACGCAGTAAAAACGGACTTCCTGCTCTAAAGGCGGACAAACAGTTAAACAGTGTTGCACAGAAAAAATCGTTGGATATGCAGCAAAAAAATTATTTTTCACATACAAGCCCTACCTATGGATCACCATTTGACATGATGAGAGATTTTGGCGTGACTTATAAATCTGCAGGTGAAAATATCGCACAAGGACAACGAACGCCACAAGAAGTAGTAACTGCTTGGATGAACAGTGAAGGGCATCGTAGAAATATCTTAAGTTCAAATTTTACTCATATTGGGGTAGGATTTGAAGCGACAGGCAAACACTGGACCCAAATGTTTATTGGAAAATAAAGTTAAAACAAACCGACAAAAGGTAATCTTCTGTCGGTTTGTTTTTTAAATGATAATATTTTCTTTTTTCATTATCGACGAAATCGTTGGAAATTTAAAATGAAAAGTGGTTCCCATTCCCACTTCACTTTCAGCCCAAACCGTGCCATCCATTGCACGTGCTATGCTATAAACCACCATCATACCTAAGCCTGTTCCATTTTTTCCTTTTGTAGAATAAAATGGTTCTCCTAATCGCTCTAGTTGTTCTATGTTCATTCCTACACCAGTGTCCTTCACACTAATGGTTACATTGTTTTTACTATACTCCGTTGTGACAGTTAAATAACCTCCATTAGGCATTGCTTCAATCGCATTTTTGAGGACATTCACAAAGCATTGACGGAACTTTTGCCCATCCCCTTTTATAAACCCAATCACTGAAAAGTCTGTGTTAATCTCGACTGAATTTTGATGGGCTAAGGGCTGAAGAATATTAATTATTTGCCGTAATTCACTTTTTACATTTATTTCCTCAAATGACTCAATCGATGGTTTTGCAAAGGTTAAATAATCTTGTATAACCCGTTCAGCCGAAATTAATTCCTCTTTTACAATCGATAAATATTCTTTCCGTTTTTGCCTTGAAAGGTAATCATCTTGCAGGAGCTGAACAAACCCGCTAGCTGCAGTTAGTGGATTTCGAATCTCATGGGAAATGGCCGCTCCCATTTGTTCGACTGCTTTTAATTTTTCAGCTTTAATCAGCTGCTGCTGCATTTCATTATTTCTTCTAACAAATTCAATCCCATATGAAATGATCCCAATCCCGAGAGAGGGAATGAATAAGAACGCAGTCCACGCATCCAGCCAATAGGAATGAGTATTGGCGAAACTCATCCCGATAACTGTAATAACGCCGAGGATTATTCCCAAACATACTGTAACGAAAATACGGCGTACTGGAATTTGCTTTAAAAACCAAGGATATAATCTCCAGAATATTATCGAGAGAGGTGCATAAAGCATAATGGTTTGAAAAAAGCCTAAATCAAAACCATAGAAACCCCGAATAATAATAATTACTCCTATAAGAATCGGGCCAATTCCCACATAAAGGGCCCCCAAAACCAAAGGAATAATCCTTAAATCATATCGAACATATGAAATCGGATTGTATGAAAATTGAATACATAACCATAACATGGCAATAAAAAAGATTGTAAGTGAGGGTTTGGATAGGGTGAATTTTTTATAATTATCTAAAAAAATTAAACAAAAAAAACAATAAAACGATATATATTGAGAGGTTTAAGAAAAGATGTTTCGTAATTTCCATTGTCTCACCATCCAAAAAGGGCTGATAGGAAAATTTTACATGTATTTTCCGCATTATACAACAAAATTTGCATAATATTTAGAAAAATATGTTTTGAATTGATAAAAAAAGGAAGGCTTGTATTATTTACAAGCCTTCCATGCTTAAATGAGAAGATGAAATTGTATTTCTACCTTTTGTCTTAGATAAATATAATGCCGAATCAGCCATTTGAATTAATGCTTGCGGTTTTTCTAAAGTTGTTGGAACCATTGTGGCAAATCCAATACTTAACGTAACAATATCAGCAATGTCAGAACTAATATGAGGAATTTTAAGTAACTTAATTGTCTCCTGAATTTGATAAGCAATTTTCATCCCTTCCTCCATGGTTGTAGAAGGAGAGATGAGAGCAAACTCCTCACCTCCATAACGGCAAAAAGTATAATGAGAGTTAACAGCCATTTGATTGTTAATAGCTTGTGCGATTGATTGTAAGCAAAAGTCTCCAGTTAGATGGCCGTATGTATCATTGTATTTTTTAAAGTAATCAATATCAAACATAATTAATGTGATTGGCGTATGACTTATAGAAGAATTAGCCCATGCTTTATTAAGTGTTTCGTCAAAATATCTTCTGTTGGCAATCCCTGTTAGTCCATCTAAGTAGGATAGTTGATTGAGTAATTGATTTGCCTCTTGTAGTTTTTGTTCGGTAAGTTTTCGATCAGTAATATTTCTTGATACAATAATGACTTTCTTACTTCCATCTTCTTCGAAATGAACGCTTTTTAAAGTAGATTCAATCCAAACATAATCTCCTTTATTCGTACGGTACCTGTAAGTTGATTCAGCCCCACCCTCATGAAGTGCTTTTTCAAACATGTCTTTTGTTTGTACAACATCATCTGGATGAATAAAAACCTCCATTTTTTTTCCGAGAAGTACAGGATACTCAAAATGAATAATTTCTTTTACAGCGGGTGAAATATAAATATATTCGGCTTTTTCGTTGTGCATTGTAATCATGTCACTTGAATATTCAGCTATGAGGCGAAAACGTTCTTCTGTTTCCTTCAATTTCATGACATTATGCTTTAATTGATTTTGTACTTCGTATGACTTCACCACGAAAACAAAAAAATGATAAGCAAAAAAACCACCAATGAGAGAAATTAAATAATGTATGGTTAAAACACTTTTGAGCATTTGGAAGTTGTCAATTCTGATAATGAAAATGATTGAAACAATTAATAAACCAATCAGATTCATTATGAAAGCCTTTAAAGTTCTGGAATAGTTTAATGTTGCGATTCCACCACAGAGGATGCCTGTTAATACAGCCCCGATTGCTCCCAATAAGGAAGATTCATTCATACCAAAAAGAAGGATTCTTCCTGCTGCAATAAGAACAGCAGCCAATAATGCTGGGATATACCCACCGAAAGTTGCTGCGATCACTATTGCCAAATGGCGTAGATCAGCAATCGTGTTTACGTTAATTTGAATGCTAAACGACATTAAAATATTCCCTAGAACTCCAAAACAAAATCCCCAATATAATTTTGAGGATAGCGGAGAGGAAGGATTAATTGGCTTATCTTTAAATAACACTCCCATAATAGAAAAGGAAGCAATTAATAGTGAGGCATTTGAAACAAAATCTTTTAACATGCATACTCTCCTGGAATAGTGAATAAAGTTCTTAGAGCTATTGTGCAATATTATTTCATAAATTATTTGCATCTTTCCAATTATACTATGAATTAGATATTTATGACAAAGTTAGATTAAAAAAGGCTCCCTTGTGACGTTCTTGAACAGTTAGTGTCAATTTTTTTTTAATTACATCAATATACTACTTCTGACTACAAACTATCTTAAGCACTTAATCACGTAAGAGAAGGAACCTTAATATTTGGAAAAATTTTTTATTAAACGCTTACAAAAATCTGTTGACTGAGTAAATAGTCGATGATAAGATACAACTATACTAATTAATTAGTTCAATAAACTAATTAAAAGAAATGCACTAATATTTTTTTAATAATCTTTGAAAGGGATTTCAAAGTACTGAATGTTCAAAAAGTTTTAAGGATTTAAAGGTATAGGTAATCGGGTTAGATTAAAAACTAAATGCATAATGGAGGGGTCAAAAATGAGTCAAACTGCAAAAAAAGCCGCTGTAGTACAAGGTTCTGCAAATGAATTTAGAAAGTTTGGAATGAAAGACAAACTTGGTTATATGTTTGGTGATTGGGGGAACGATTTCTTCTTTGTTCTAGTTGCCGCATTCTTAATGGTTTTTTATACAGATGTCTTTCATATTAATCCTGCAGCAGTCGGTGGATTATTCTTACTTGCCCGTTTGTGGGATGCAGTAGCAGACGTATCATGGGGCCGTTTTATTGATACAAGAAAAGCAGGGAAAAATGGCAAATTCAGGCCTTGGATTTTTAGAATGTCTTTCCCGCTTGTTATTTGTGGTGTTTTAATGTTTGTTCACATTCCAGGAATGTCAGATGGATTTTATCTTGCTTATGCTTACGTAACATATATTATTTGGGGAACACTATATAGTACAGTTAATATTCCTTACGGATCAATGGCTTCAGTTATCACAGGCGATCCTGTTGAACGTACAGCACTTTCAAGCTGGAGAACATTAGGTGGAAACTTGGCTGGTTTAATTATTAACGTGGTTGGCCCTATGATTTTGTTTGTTAACAACAAACCAGATGCTAATCGCTTCATATTAGCTGCATTAATTTTCGGTGGACTTGCACTTGCTTGTTATATGGCTTGTTATAAATTATCGGTTGAACGAATTGTAATGGATGAAACAACTAAACCAAAAGTGAATTTGGGACAAACAATGAAAGGTCTTGGAAAAAACAAACCATTAATTTGGTTCCTCATTGCTTCATTATTGTTCTTGGTTTGCTTTATGCTAATTGGTGCAGTAAACGTTTATCTATTTAAAGATTACTTCGGAAATGCGAAAGCACTAAGTATGGTTGGTCTTCTTCAAGCTATTGCAGTATTTGTAGGTATGCCATTTGTTAAACCATTAGTTGCGAAATTTGGTAAAAAAGAAGTGGCTTCTGGTGGCTTATTAATAGCAACAGTTATATATGCGATTTTGTACTTCCTTCCAAATTTAACTGGAACACAATTTATTGGTGTATTAACAATTGGGATGTTTGGTTATGGAATTTTCAACCTTGTCATTTGGGCTTTTGTTACTGACGTTATTGATTATCATGAGTATTTAACTGGTTTACGTGAAGATGGAACCGTTTACTCGATTTATTCTATGGCACGTAAAGTTGGTCAAGCAGTAGCTGGCGGAGTTGGTGGTGCAGCAATCGCAGCTGTTGGTTATAATCCAACTCTTAAAGCACAAACAGCTGATACGCTTCAAGGAATTCATACACTTGGAACTCTAGTACCTGCAAGCATACTTGCTGTTGTGTTCCTAATTATTGTATTCTGTTATCCATTAAACAAAAAACGTACAGCGCAACTTACAGCTGATTTAGCTGAAAGGAGAAAAGGCAAACATTAATTCAATATTACCAGAAGGAAGATAGCTAACATCTGTTAGCTATCTTTTTTCATCATGTCTTAAGTGATATTTTAAATTAGGAAAATATCGGCTCCGATTTCATACGAATCGGAGCCTTTTCTGTTATGTTATGAACTCCATTATTGATCTTTGCTGGATAAATGTTTATAAATGGGTTGGACAGGATGATATACGCTTACAAATTATTATTGACGAAATTTGTCGACGGTGGTATTCTATCAATGAAGTTAATTTGTTAGTTTATTAAACAAATTAAAAAACTTTTTCAAGCTTAATATTCAAACCATATAATCTTTTGTAGTTTTGAAAAGGGTTACAGGTAAAACTCATTTAATTAATATAAAAGGAAGAGGGAGACATAATGGAGAATAGTGCCCAAAAAAAATTAACCTTAAAAGAAAAAATCTCCTACGGTTTAGGTGATGTGGGTAACGGATTTATGTTTGATATGGGGCAAATTTATTTGCTTAAGTTCTATACAGATATTTTAGGAATATCTGCTTATTGGGGCGGCCTCGTATTTTTAGTATCAAAGATTTTTGATGCATTTGCAGATTCCTCTGTAGGTGCTTTTGTGGATAAACGGAAGGTAGGTAAACGAGGTAAGTTCCGGCCGTTCATCTTATTTGGATCGATTCCGCTTGCCATTATGACTGTCATTTCTTTCATGGCACCTGACTTTTCAGATACAGGAAAAATTGTTTTTGCTTTTATAACCTATATGGCCTTTGGGTTGTCGTATTCCATTGTTAATATTCCTTATGGATCACTCGCAGCTTCCATGACCCAAGATTCTGTGGATCGGGCATCTCTTGGATCCTTCAGAGCTATTGGCAGCCAATTTGCAATGCTTATTTCTGGGATGGTTGTTATCCCAATTGTTTTATATTTTCCAGATCAAAAATTAGGATATACCGTGGGAATCGGTTCGATGGCGTTAATTGGGGTCATATTCCATTATATTTGCTATCGTAATACAAATGAAAATGTGATTAGGGTGCCTAAAAAAGAAGAAGAAAAGCTTCCGATGTCGAAACTCTTCAAATTATTGCTAAGTAATAGACCGCTAATTGCTCTATGTTTCGTTTGTTTGTTTATGGTTGCAGGGAGTAACCTACGCACGGCTGTTCAGTTATATTACTTACAATATAATTTAGGAAATCCAGGTCTTATGTCTTTGCTTTCATTTACTAGTATTGGAATCGCTGTCATTGGTTCATTTTTTATTCCAGCACTTGTTAAAAGACTTGGAAAAAAGAAAACATTTATTATCGGTCTTTTTATTGGAGTTGCCGCGGATGTTGCGAACTTTGTTCTACCAGCTAACGTACCGACTTTCCTTATATTACTTACCATTGGAAGCTTAGGTCTTAGCTTTGCACTAGGTTTACCATGGGTAATGGTTGCGGATGCAGTGGATTATCACGAATGGAAAACAGGACAACGGACAGAAGGGATTGTATATTCAAGTTACAGTTTCTTCCGTAAACTAGCACAGGCGTTAGCTGGTTTTATTCCTGGCGTTGCCCTTGGATTAATCGGTTATGTTCCAAATGCAGAGCAAACTGCTGGCGCACTCCTTGGTATAAAAGGGCTAATGTTCCTCGTTCCAGCCGGACTAAACTTAATTGCTGCGGTTATCTTAATTGTTCTGTATAATTTAACAGAGGATCTTTATAAAAAGATTGTTGATGAACTTAAAGAAAAACAAAAGGTGAATGATAGTTTAAAAAGTGCGTAATGAACATCGATAAAAACCCCTTTTAGCACTAGCTAAAAGGGGTTTTTCCTTGAAAGAAGGGGTAATCAAGTTCTAAATGAGTACGCTTCCAATTCGGTTGGATTTTATCTCATAAGGTAAATTTAACATCGGGACATCAAGAAAATGTTTGATAGCAAGTGCACATGCCCCAAGGACACAAGATTCTTTCCCGATAGTAGAGATCATTAATTCCCGGTAATGACTAATTGAAGAATTTAGATTTCCACTAATTTTATCGAGAGAGTCCGGATACATACGCAGCAGTTCACTATCAAGCACGAGTACGTCTGGATTATACATGTTAATCATATTATTCAATCCAATGGAAAGATAGAAAAGGAATTGTTCCATCAATTCGTGTACTTCCACATCGCCTTCATTAAGCCACTTTTGAATATGTTCGTAAGTTAGATTCTTTATTTGTCGTTTTTCAGATAAATGTTCAAAAATGACCGATTCCGAAGCATATTTTTCCCAGCAACCCTTATTTCCACAATTGCATGGTTTACCTTGTGGAACAACAATCATATGACCTATTTCACCAGCATATCCGTCATTTCCTCGGAAAAACTCATTGTTCATCATCATACCTAGGCCGATCCCAGAATAGAGGGTCGCACATAACAAGTTGTCTGTTTCATGGTGCGCAAAGACCCTTTCGGCAAAAGAACTTAGATTTGCATTATTTTCAAGGTAGATAGACGTATCAAATTCTCTTTCTAAATCACGCTTGAGACTAATATCATGCCAATTAAATCGTGGAACATAGTGGATCTCTTCGTCTTTTGTGACCAGACCATGGATGGCGATAACAATTCCTACAATACCATAGCGGCTCGTAGTGCAATCTGCTTTGAACTTTTTGATTTGTTGAATTAAAAGATGAAGAATCTCTGCATAATTAGAAGTATTTATTTCGATAATATTAGATGAAACAGGACAGCCAAGAAGGTCTGATAATGTAAATGATATTTGACCATAATCAAGGTCAATACCAAGTGCATAGCCAACTTGTCCGTTCAATGAGAGCATAATCGGCTTTCTTCCAACCGAAAAATGCTCAAGCTGTGTCTCTATAATAAGCCCTTCTTCTAATAAGTCTGCAACTTGTGCTGAGATGGTTGCTCTTGTTAAGTTAGTGGCTTTGGATAGATCTGCTCTCGAAATCATTCCTTCTTTAACAATTTCTCTAAGGATTAAAGAGCGATTAATTTTTTTTATATATGCCGCATCACCCGTAACCATTTTTATCCTCCATTTCGTGCATTCCTTTGTTTATATTCTTATTATATCAGTTCTTTCATTAAAATGTCGTTATTATTCTATTAATTCCTAAATAGTTAATTGACTAAACATATTAAACATGATAAATTAGGAATGTAATTAATTTGTTTATTAAACAAATTAAAGGAGAACGATCTGATAACAAATACTTATATTTTTCTGTAAGGGGTTACAGATGTGCATTTACTGTATGAATTTCTATCTAAAGGAGAGGTATTCGATGAAAAAATTTATGGATCAACACTTTTTGTTAAATACAGATACTGCAGTTAAACTGTATGAAAATGCCGCAGCATCTTCACCAATTTTTGATTTTCACTGTCACTTAGATCCAAAGGAAGTTTGGGAAAATAAGTCTTACGAAAATATTACTCAAATCTGGCTTGGTGGGGACCATTATAAATGGCGAACAATGCGCATGCATGGTATCGGAGAGCAATACATTACTGGAGATGCGGGTGATTGGGAAAAATTCTCAGCATGGGCAGAGACAGTTCCACATTTAATTGGAAACCCAGTATACCATTGGACGCACTTAGAATTAAAAATGGTCTTTGGTATTGATAAAGTATTAAGTCCTGAGACAGCTCGTGAAATTTGGGAAGAATGTAATGAAAAGTTACAGACGCCTGAATTCAGTGCAAGAGCTTTAATTGAGAGATCAAATGTAAAGTTTATCGGAACAACGGATGATCCAATCTCTACATTAGAATTCCATCAATTACTGAAAAATGATGAGACCTTTAAAACAATTATTGCTCCAACATTCCGTCCGGATGGTGCGCTTTTTATTGAACGTCCAACTTTCAAAAGCTGGATTGAAAAATTGGCGGATGTGTCAGGTATAAAAACGGATTCCTTAGATGGATTTTTAACAGCTTTGAAACAAAGAGTAGAGTATTTTCATGAAAATGGGGGCCGTGCCTCAGACCATGATATTCAAAAAATGGAATATGTAGAAACAACCAAACAAGAGGTTGAAGCGATTTTCAATAAACGTATTAGCGGTGAACAACTTACAAATAATGAAATGATTGCCTATCGTATTTTCCTCTTAAAAGAACTTGGAAAAATGTATGCAGAAAAGCAGTGGGTCATGCAGCTTCACATGGGAGCAATGCGAAACAACAACACAAGGATGAAGGAATTGCTTGGAACAGATGTAGGGTTTGACTCCGTTGGAGAAGCTAATATGGCTGAGGGGTTATCCCGATTCCTTGATGCCCTTGATCAGGAAAATGCACTTCCTAGAACTGTATTATTTAACTTGAACCAAAAAGATAATGTAGTCTTAGCTGGAATGATGGGTAACTTCTATGAAGAAGGGATTCCAGGAAAAGTTCAATTAGGCTCTGGCTGGTGGTTTTTAGACCATATCGATGGTATGGAGAGACAAATGAAGGATTTTGCAAATGTCGGATTACTCAGTCACTTTATCGGCATGCTGACAGACTCTCGCAGTTTTCTATCCTATGCACGTCATGATTACTTCCGCCGAATTCTATGTAACCTCCTTGGCGAATGGGTTGAAAAAGGGTTAGCGCCGAATGACATGAAGCAAATGGAGCAAATGGTAAAGAATATTTGTTTTGATAATGCCGAAAAATATTTTTTAAGACGCTAAAAAGCACTTTTTAATTGTATTAATGAAAGAAATATGGTTATCTAAGTAGTATTAATAATGAAAGAGGGATAGTATGTCTAAACAACAAATTGGTGTAGTTGGTTTAGCTGTTATGGGTAAAAACCTTGCCCTAAATATCGAAAGCCGTGGTTATTCTGTCGCTGTATTTAATCGTTCATACGATAAAACAGAAGAGTTTTTAAAGAATGAAGCAGAGGGAAAAAACTTTGTAGGTGCACGTACTGTTGAAGAATTCGTTAATTCTTTAGAAAAGCCTCGCAAAATTTTATTAATGGTTAAAGCTGGTACTGCAACAGATGCAACCATCGACTCTTTAAAGCCATTTCTCGAAGAAGGCGATATTCTAATTGATGGTGGGAATACATTCTTCCAAGATACAATCAGACGTAATAAGGAACTAGAGACAGCAGGATTCCATTTCATCGGAACTGGCGTTTCAGGTGGAGAAGAAGGCGCATTAAAAGGTCCTTCTATCATGCCAGGCGGTAAAGAAGAGGCTTATAACCTTGTTAAACCAATCTTAGAAGCCATTTCTGCAAAAGTAGAGGGCGATCCTTGCTGTACGTATATTGGTCCAAATGGTGCTGGTCACTATGTGAAAATGGTTCATAACGGAATTGAATATGGAGATATGCAGTTAATCTGTGAAGCTTATTTTATTTTGAAAAATGTCCTTGGTTTAGATGCAAAAGAGCTTCATAAGGTCTTTGCTGAATGGAATAAAGGCGAATTAGACAGCTATTTGATTGAAATTACGGCTGATATCTTTACAAAAGTGGATGAAGAAACTGGTAAACCAATGGTCGACTTAATCCTCGATACAGCTGGTCAAAAGGGTACTGGTAAATGGACAAGCCAAAATGCTTTAGACTTAGGTGTTCCACTTCCAATTATCACTGAATCTGTATTTGCCCGCTTTATTTCAGCAATGAAGGATGAGCGTGTTAAGGCAAGTCAGGTTCTTAATGGACCAGAAGTTAAGGCGTTTGAAGGCAATAAAGAAGAATTAATCGAAGCAGTTCGTAAAGCATTATATATGAGTAAAATTGTTTCTTATGCACAAGGTTTTGCACAAATGCGTGCTGCCTCTGAAGAATACGATTGGAATCTTCAATACGGTAATATCGCGATGATTTTCCGCGGAGGCTGTATCATTCGTGCACAATTCTTACAAAAGATTAAAGATGCGTATGATCGCGACCCTGAATTAAGAAACTTATTGTTAGATCCATACTTCAAAGAAATTGTTGAAAACTATCAACAGCCATTACGTCAAGTTCTTGCTGTGGCAATTGAGCGTGGTATTCCTGTACCGTCATTCGCTAGCGCGATTGCCTATTATGACAGCTACCGTACAGAAACTTTACCAGCTAATCTGTTACAAGCACAACGTGACTACTTTGGTGCTCACACCTATCAACGTGTTGATAAAGAAGGAGTATTCCATACACACTGGATGGAATAAGCAGTTTGATTTGGACCACTTTCAAAAGAGACAAAACTAGCTCAACAGGGGCTGGTTTTGTCTCTTTTTTTAATAGTCGGTTGTCTAAAATTCATTATGAAAAAGCAACATGAGTCAAAAATCAACTATTTTTTAAGCAGTTTTAGAGAATGATTTTGGTTTCTAAGTGCAATATAATAATAGTATGTTCAGTTAACAAATTAATTTGTTAACGCTTACCTATAAGGGTGTGAGAGTAATGGATGAGTGGAATACATCTCCGAACCAAAAGAAAATAATGGATGAATGGATAAACGCATTCTACCGAGCACAAGGTATGGAGTCCAACATATTTAATTTTCACTCACATCAAGAATATGAGATCTATTTTTTTCATTCGGGTGATTGTAAGTATTTAATTAATAATAGGATTTATGAATTACAGCCTGGTGATATCATTCTTTTGGATGGTATGACATTGCATAAACCGAACCCGAGGACCGGCAGCACGTATACAAGGAGTATGCTTCATTTTTCACCTACGTGGCTGCAAGAGTTATTGACAGCTCTTGGAATCCCAAATTTGTTAGATCCTTTTAAAAAACTTAACAATTGTTTGCTGCGAACACGATATGATGAAGCGGGACAATTTGTTGATGGACGGATAAAGGAAATCGCCGCATCGTTGGAACAGATTAATAAAGAAATGCAACGAACCGGTAAGAAAAATGAACTATTAGAAGCCGAAGTGAAACTTGAGTTAGTTCAATTATTGATAGGAATTTTTAAAATGAGTCAAAAAGAGTTATCTCAAGTAACAAGTAAAAAGACTGAAAAGGAACATCATGCAGAGGCTATTGCGTCTTGGATTAATGAACACTATAGCGAAAAAATAAGTTTAGATCGAGTGGCTGCAGAGTTGAATCTGAGTAAGTATTATGCTTCGCATGTGTTTAAGGAAGTCACTGGCTTTACGGTGATGGAATATGTGATGGGATGCCGGCTCAATCAGGTGAAATATTTGTTGGAAATGGAGCCTGATCGAACGCTAACAGAGGTGTCACGGGTAACTGGCTTTGAGAGTGTTGCCCATTTTAGTCGGTATTTTAAGGAGAAGGTGGGCACCACACCGTCACGTTATCGTAAAAATAAAATTACTAGCAACATTACTGTGAAAAAGGGGGAACAGTCCTAAATGAATAAAGACTTATTGATCTCAGGCTTTTCAGATGAAATCTCTTCTGATTTTGATACCCAGCTTGAAGTTGTCTCAAATCTTGGTATGCATTATCTTTCTTTACGCGGGATTGATGGGAAAAATATTGGTGATTATACTGTTGATGAGATTAAAGAAAATGTACAACCACGGCTTCAAAAGGCAGGTATCGGTGTTTCTTCAATAGGGTCGCCTATTGGCAAGGTGTTCATTAACGATGAAGATGGATTTGCCAATCAAAAGATCATGTTGGACACGCTTTGTCAAATTTCCAACTTATTAAATTGTCAATATATCCGTATATTTAGCTTTTATATTCCTAAGGGCGACAATGCCGACCAATACCGTGAGGAAGTCGTTAGTAAGCTTAAGGAATATGCGGCCATTGCAGAAAAATACAATGTGATTTTGCTGCATGAAAATGAAAAGGATATCTTTGGTGATATCGGAAGACGCTGTCATGAGATTTTAACAGAAGTAGATTCTCCTTACTTTAAAGGGATTTTTGACTTTGCTAATTTCGTACAGTGCGGTGAGGACACACAAGAGTGTTACGATCTCTTAAAAGACGAGATTGTTTATATACACATTAAGGATGCTGTAACATCAGATAGTCAAAACGTTGTCTGTGGAACTGGCGAAGGTAAAATACCTGAGCTATTAGCTCAATTTATTAAGAGCGGCTACAAAGGCTTTTTAACTCTTGAGCCACACCTCGTTCTCTTTGATTCACTAAAGGATTTAGAACTTGAGGATGCAACTGAGATTATAAAAGACAACAAGGGGCTGGATGGTGCCGGCGGCTACAAGCTTCAATATGAAGCACTTTTAGAAATTCTTAAAACAATTGAAAGCGAGGAGAAGTAATAATGGAACAAGTTAGATTAGGGATTATTGGTTTAGGTGCAGAAGGCGGTATGTACGCTAATTTCATTTCTGAAGGCAAAGTTAAAAACATGGTGATTGGTGCGATTTGTGATAATGATCCTGCTAAAAAACAAGTAGCGCAAGAGAAGTATCCTGGTGTTCCTTTCTACGATAATTATATCGATATGATGGAAAGCGGTGACGTTAATGCGGTCGTTACAACTGTTCCGCATTATCTCCATCCTGAAATGGGAATCGAAGCACTAAAACGAAACCTCCATGCATTAGTGGAAAAACCAGCAGGTGTTTATACAAAACAAGTTAAAGAGTTAAACGACTTTGCAGCAACAAAGCCTGAAGTTAAGTTTGCCATCTTCTTTAACCAGCGTACAAATCCACTTTATAAAAAAGTAAAAGAAATTATTGATAATGGTGAGATTGGCAGCATTCGCAGTACCAACTGGATTATTACTACTTGGTGGAGACCTCAAGGGTACTACAATCAAAGTGAATGGAGAGCAACTTGGGGCGGAGAAGGTGGAGGTGTCCTTGTAAACCAAGCGCCACACCAAATTGACTTGCTTCAATGGATTTGCGGCATGCCGAAAAAGGTTTATGCGAAAGTAAACTTTGGCTCTCAAAGAGATATTGTTGTTGAAGACGATGTGACAGCAGTATTTGATTATGGAAATGGTGCTACTGGTGTATTTGTAACTCGTACACACGATGTAGTGGGGACTGACCGTCTAGAAATCCTGGGCGATAAAGGAAAAATTGTGGTAGACGATAGTAAGAAAATAACCATCAAGCGCCTGAAGAAATCTGAAAATGAAATGAGCAATTCCATGGATATGTCAGATGTTATGAAGCTGTTTATGGGCGGCGGTGCAGGTGATATTTTCACTGAGGAAGTACTTGATTTTGGCAATGTTTGGGGCGAACAGCACATTGCTGTATTAGATGACTTTGCTTCTGCGATTGTAGAAGGTACTCCATTATTAGCACCTGGCAGCGACGGCATTAATGGTGTTAGACTTGCAAATGCTATGCACCTGTCAGCCTGGTTAGGCAAGGAAGTGGAAATACCATTTGATGAAGATTTATTCCTAGAAGAATTAAATAAACGGATTGCAGAAGAAGGTAAATATCCGGTTAGAAAGTAATCAAACACATGAAACGAACTCATCGCTAATACAGCTTTGAGTTCGTTTCAAAAAAGGGGAGAAGCTCATGCTAAAAGTAGCAGTAATAGGGCTTGGAGATATTTCAAAAATTCATATTCCAGCTATACAAGCGAACCCAAATGCTGAGTTAGTGGCAGTTTGTGATCTTGATGAATCATTAAAAGATAATGTACCTGGGGTAAATTTTTATCGAGATTATCACGAGATGCTTGAAAAAGAAAACCTTGATGTTGTCCATAATTGCCTGCCTCACTATCTACACTATCCTATAACAAAAGCTTGTGTTGAAAAGGGTGTTCATGTTTTTCAAGAAAAGCCATTGGGCTTGAACACGGAAGAGGGACAGGCACTCGTAAAACTAGAGGAAGACCACCGTGATGTTAAAATCGGTGTGTGTTTACAAAACCGTTATAATGAGTCGTTTGAAATGCTTATGGAGATTGTCAAAGGCGGCGAATATGGCAAGGTCACAGGAGTTAAAGGGTTGGTGGCTTGGTACAGACCAAAAGCTTATTATGATGTGAAACCTTGGCGTGGAAAAATGGCGTATGCCGGGGGCGGTTCCATGATCAATCAATCCCTCCATACACTGGATTTAATCCAGCTAGTCGGCGGAAAAATAGAATCAATAAGAGGTTCAGTGGACCAATTATTGGATTATGGGATTGAAGTGGAAGATACTGCTTCCGCACATATACTCTTCGAAAACGGTGCAAGAGGATTATTTTTTTCAACCAATGCCAATCCAGAGAACTCCAGTGTAGAGCTTGAAGTATATCTTGAAAAGGGTAAATTCATCATTAAAGACAGCATTCTCACAAGAATAAATGAAGAGGGAAAAAAGGAAGAATTGGTAGAAGATGCTAAGCTGCCTGGCTCAAAATTCTATTATGGTGCCAGCCATGCGAAAACGATCAATCAATTCTATAACTGTATTTTACAGGGTACTCATGATTATGTTCATGCAAAGGATGCGGTCGTATCTATTCAAATGATTGATGCTATTCGACTTTCTTCAGAGACAAAACAAAGTATTAAGATGGAGGGATAACCATGAAAAAAGGTAAAATCGGCGTTCAAATGATGATGCTTAAAGGCAAAGTGGAAGAACTAGGTGCTTATGAAACAATGAGAAAAGTTAGTGAGCTTGGATATCACGCTGTTGAAGTATCTCAAATACCTATGACTCCAGAAAACGTAGCGGAATTAAAAAGGGCGAGTGTAGATTTTGATATCAAGATTGCGGCTCTTTCTGCCGCTGTAGAGCCAATGTTGCCTGGAATGCCTGGCGAAACATTGACAAGTGATTTTGAAAAAATAGTTAATGATTGTAAGACACTTGATTGTAATTTCTTACGTATTGGTATGCTTCCGTTAACATGTATGGGCCATAAAGATAAAATCATGGAATTTATTGAAAAGGCAGAAGTAATGGCTCACAGATTAGCTGAGCATGGAATTGAATTGTATTACCATACTCATCATTTAGAATTTCAAAAATATGATGGTGAATATTTGTTAGACATTATTAAAAATAACACCACTAAGCTTGGATTTGAATTAGATGTTCACTGGATTCAAAGAGCAGGCGTAAATCCTGTGGAGTTTGTTAAGGAATATACAGGTCGTATTTCACTCTTACATTTGAAGGATTATCGAATTGGACAAATGGATTTAAGTGAAGTTGACTTCAAAGATATGGCTAAATTCTTTGACAAATTCACGAATACGATTGAATTTGCAGAACTCGGTGAAGGAAACCTTGATATCAAAGCGATTACTGAAGCCGGTCTTGAAAGCGGTGCACAATATTTCTTGGTAGAACAAGATGATACGTATGGTCGCGATCCATTTGAATGTCTAGAAATTTCAGCTAATCACCTGAGAAAACTAGGATTTGGCGAATGGTTTTAAAATTAAAACGACCGTAAAAAGATATGAAGTAAATTGGGTGTCAGGCACTATGGTGTCAGGCACTTTCGTTTTTTTAAAAGGCTGTGTTATAAGACATTGTTGATTTTATAGCCAAGTTGATTGGAGCGGAACTCAACAGCCAAGTTTAACAAGCAAAAAAAAACCAATTCACATTTTATTTACGTGAATTGGTTCTGACAGGTTCAGATAGATGAAATGGAATGTATTCACCATGTTTTTCAATTTGTTTAACTACTAAATTAATTAAATGTTTCATTACAATGCCTCCTAGTAATTTGATACTCTTATTATCATTTATTATCAAAATTTAAACAAACTCACTGAAAACGGAAACAAACGCGATGAAAACGGGAACATTGGTTATGAAAGTGTTCACATCATCTTTTTTCTTATAATTATGCCGATTTTCTCGTTATTTCATTCATTCCAAATGAAAAAGAAAAAGCCCTCTGGAATGAAGGCTTATAGTTACTTTTTGCTTATTCTATTTATCGAGAAAGTTCTCCTCACACAAAGTTAAACAAAGCTCTGAAACCCCTAAAAAGTTTTGAATGGTCAAAGCACAAGCACCCATGATACATGCCCTTTTGCCAAATTTTGAGATCAACAATTCCGAATAATGGCTAATGGAAGAAGAGAGATGGGCTTTAAGTTCTTCAGCTGCATTAGGATATATACGAAGGATTTCACTATTTACCACTAAGATTTCAGGATTATAAAGGTTAATTAAATTATTTAATCCAATAGAAAGATACATAATAAATCGATCTATCTCTTTTAGGAAAACAGGGTCATGTTCATTGATCCGATTTTGAAAATCTTCAAGGTTGAAAGCTATTTCTTTTTGATTTTCAGCAAATTGGGTAATAAAACTCAATTCGGAAGCGTATTGTTCCCAGCATCCCAAATTTCCGCAACGGCAGGGGAGTCCATTTGGAACGACAATCATATGCCCAATCTCACCAGCATAACCGTGGAATCCTTTGAATAATCCGCCATTGATAATAAATCCAAGACCAATTCCAGAATACAAACTGACAGATAATAGGTTGTTACTTTGGTGGTGTTTATACACTTTTTCCGCAATGGAGCATAAGTTGGCATTATTTTCGATGTAAACATTGACTCCTATTTCATTTTCTAAGTCTTTTTTTAAGGTTTTGTTTCGCCAACCGTGTTGAGGGACAAAATCAATTATTTCATTTTTATTCACAATTCCATGTATTCCAATGGTAATACCAACAAGACCGTAACGAGTATGGGCGGATTTAAATTTATAACAAGTAATCTGTTCTATTAATAACTTAAGAATGACATCATATTCAGATACTTGCATTTCAATTATATCTGTCTGAATAGAAGTACCAATTAAATCTGATATGGTAAAAGTAATTGAATTTTTATCTAGGTCAATTCCCAGGGCAAAACCTGCCTCTCGGTTAACTGAGAGCATGATTGGCCTTCTCCCCAAACTTTTGTGTTCCTGTTGTGTTTCAATAATTAATTCTTTGTCCAATAAATCTGATACCTGTACAGAGATCGTTGCTTTATTTAATCCTGTAATTTTTGCAAGCTCTGCTCTAGATATCAATTTATGCTCAACAATTTTACTTAAGATTAAAGACTTGTTCATTTTTTTGATAAATGCTGCATCTCCTGTGAGCATAAAGAACCTCCTTGCATTTTTAAAAGGAAATAACTTATTAATATTGACGTAATTTAGTCATAATGATATTATACAGGTAATTAGTTTGTTTGGTAAACAAATTAATAAATAATACTTTTTTTTAGTTTCTTTTGTAAGGGATTACAGGGGGATTTCATTATAGCCTCATCAATACATGGAATGTAATAGAATGAGGAAAACTTTAATAGGTAAAAAAAAGGAGTGATACAAACATGGGTATCCTACAAGAATTATTAAAAGATATTCCAGTTCCTAAAATGGCAAAGGTCAAAGTTCACTTTGATAACACAAAGATTGATGACCTTGGTACTACGCTGAAGGAACAATTACAGCAAGTACATATTCAGAAAAAAGTCCAGCCTGGGATGGAAATTGCGGTTGCTGTTGGCAGCCGCGGACTTGATCGCCTCGTTGAAATTACTGAGGTAACAGTCAAGTTTCTTAAAGATTTAGGAGCTAAACCTTTCATTGTACCAAGCATGGGGAGTCACGGGGGGGCGACTGCAGAGGGTCAACGCGAAGTTTTAGCGCATCTTGGTGTCACCGAAGAAAGTGTCGGTTGCGAGATTCGATCTTCAATGGATGTAGTAAAGATTAGTGAGCTGCCGAATGGTTTACCAGTTTATGTGGATAAATTTGCTTCTGAAGCGGACGGAATTGTTGTTATTAATCGTGTGAAACCACACACAGCTTTTCGTGGACCAGTAGAAAGTGGAATTATGAAGATGATTAGTATTGGATTAGGAAAGCAAAAAGGGGCAGAGGCCTGCCATCAAATGGGATTTAAATATATGGCAGAAAATGTCCCAGCCATGGCAAAGATCATCATGGAAGAGACCCCCATACTTTTTGGAGTTGCAACAGTTGAAAATGCATTTGATAAAGTTGCAATTATTGATGTACTTACTCCAGAAGAGATTATTAATAGAGAACATGAACTTCAAAAACAAGCAAAAGAATTATTACCAAAGCTTTTCTTTGATCAATTGGATGTCCTTGTAATTGATGAAATAGGTAAAAATATTAGTGGGGATGGTATGGATCCGAATATTACGGGCCGTTATCCAACACCATATGCATCTGGCGGACCCGAAGTTAACAAAATGGCGGTGCTCGATGTAACACATCAATCAGAGGGGAATGCCAATGGCGTAGGAACGGCTGATTTTACAACACAACGGCTAATAGACAAGATGGACAAAGAAGGAACTTATGCAAATGGTTTAACTTCAACCGTTGTTGCTCCTACAAAAATTGCTACGACATTACCAAACGATAAACAAGCGATCCAAGCGGCTATTAAAACATGCAATATTCTAGATTTTAGAAACGTCAAATTAGTCCGCATTAAAAATACATTAGTGTTAAGTGAAATTGAAGTATCTGAGCCTTTACTTGAATATGTAAAACAGCATCCAAATATGGAACTAAGTTCAGATCTTTATGATATTCCTTTTAATGAAAATGGAAATTTATTTTAACAGAACAAAGGAGAGAAGAATGATGTCAAATTTATTTGATTTAAGTGGAAAAGTTGCAGTCGCAATTGGTGGAAATGGTGTGTTGGGTTCAGCAATGGCAAAAGGCTTGGCTTCTCAAGGGGCAAAAGTTGCGATTGTAGGACGTAATCTTGAAAAAGCTGAGGAAGTTGTCAAGGAGATTGAAGAGACCGGCGGGGAAGCAAAGGCGTTTTCTGCAGATGTTAGTTCAATGGATTCTTTAGTTAACGTTGCGAATGAAATTGAACAATGGTCCGGTGGCTGGGACATTCTTTTAAATGCACCAGGTACAAATAGTGCTACACCATTTTTTGAACTTGGTATGGACGAATGGGACAAAATTATGGATATAAATTTAAAAGGAATTGTGTTAACCTGCCAGATTTTTGCGAAGAAAATGATTGAGCAGGATAGAAAAGGAAGCATCATTAATATCTCATCCGTTTCCTCAACAACACCACTTTCAAGAGTGTTTACTTATTCTGTATCAAAAGCAGGCCTTAACAGCGTTACCCAGTTTCTAGCACGTGAATTTGCTCCAAATGGGATTCGTGTTAATGCAATTATTCCAGGATTTTTCCCTGCTGAACAAAACCGAAAAATTTTAGATAAAGAACGCATTGAATCAATCATGCGACATACCCCAATGAATCGTTTTGGTGAGGCGGAAGAGTTACAAGGTGCTACTGTCTGGCTTGCCTCTGAGAAAGCGTCAAGTTTCGTAACAGGAACCCTCGTTCGTGTTGATGGCGGCTTTGGCAGCATGACTATATAATCCAAGGTACACATAAATCTACAGCTCAATAAATAAATTAACAATGGCGGACTTTAAATTGGATGAGGGATAGGGGGAGAAAAGGACCATGCTAACAGAGAAATACGAAAAATTAACGTCTATTCTCCGAGAAATGGAATCCGTGGTTGTAGCATTTTCAGGAGGAGTGGACAGTACATTTCTATTAAAGGCTGCTGTGAACGCATTAGGTGCTGAACAGGTTCTCGCCATTACAGCAGACTCTGAAAGCTACCCTTCTAGTGAGCTTGAAGAGGCAAAAGTACTTGCAAATCAAATTGGTGTCAGGCACCAAGTGATTGAAACATCTGAACTCGCAATCCCAGGATACGCGGAAAACAATAAAAATCGTTGCTATTTTTGTAAAAGCAGTTTATTTGAACACATAATTCCAGTTATGGAAGAAAAGGGCTTTCAAAATGTAGTTTATGGTGTCATTGCTGATGATATGAATGAATTCCGACCGGGTATGCAAGCCGCTAAAGAAAAGGGGATACGCGGTCCACTCCTAGAAGCTAATCTTTTTAAACAGGAGATCAGAGAACTCTCTCGGGAATTTAGTTTGCCGACATGGGATAAACCATCTTTAGCTTGTCTTTCTTCAAGAATTGCCTACGGTGAATATATTACAAAAGAAAAGCTGACGAAGGTTGAAAAAGCCGAAGCTTATTTAAAAACATTCAATATCCATCAGGTACGGGTCCGAACACATCAGGATATTGCAAGGATCGAAGTTGAACCTAATGATATGAAGGAGATTCTTGAAAATCATGACTCGATCGTGAAAGCACTTCAAGGCTATGGTTACAAATATATCACGTTAGATTTAATTGGATATCAGAGTGGAAGCATGAATAAGGTGTTATCTGAATAGCTTTCTGCTCGGCAAATTAGCTTAGGAGTGTACACTGAAAAAATGGCTTTGGATCATCCAAAGCCTCTTATTTTAACGATAATATAAAATAGCAATAAAGGATCAAAATAAACTCCAATATTACTTATTGTTATGTGAAAAGGAAGAGGAAGTATGTCAAGAGAAGTTGTAATTGGACTTGATATCGGAACTACAAGTGTTAAAGCATGCGTATTTGACTTACAAGGTAAATTAATTGCAGAAGCCGAGAGAATGAACACATTCACTTATCCACAGCAAGGATGGGTAGAACAAGACCCCATTGAGATTGAACAATCAGCTGTAAAAGCAATCAAAGAGGCGATCCAAAAAGCTGGTATTGAGAAAAATGAATTAATTTCAATCGGGTTTTCAGCTGCAATGCATTCACTGATTTGTGTAGATGAGAATGGCTGTCCAATATCTCCGGCCTTAATTTGGGCTGATGGAAGAAGTTATCTACAAGCAGAATCAGTGATAGAAACAATGGGTAACGAGGTTTATTCAAACACAGGAACACCGGTTCATCCAATGACACCATTCGTTAAGTTGTTATGGATGAAAGAAACAAAATATGAACCCTACCTCCAAGCAAAGTACTTTATGTCGATTAAAGAGTATTTACTACAATGCTGGTTTAATCAGCGGGTTATTGATTATTCGATGGCATCTGCGACAGGTTTATTTAACCCTGCCACACATACTTGGAATCAAACATTATTATCTCTAACGGATATTCATGATGGTCAGCTTTCAAGAATTGTCCCTCCAACTGAGATATTAACAGGGATTAATCCACAAATTGCGGAAGACATGGGAATTGACCCGGAACTTCCTTTTGTGATTGGTGCTGCCGATGGCCAATTGGCTAACTTGGGAATTGGAGCGATTCTCCCTGGTGAAGTTGCGGTTTCAGTGGGTACTAGCGGGGCCATCAGACAAATCACAAAAGGTGTTAAGATAAGTGAAAATCAAGAAACCTTTTGTTATTCCTTTACTGAAGATTTTTCTATCATTGGAGGTCCAACCAATAATGGCGGGATTGCCTTACAATGGTTAAAAGACCTTTTGAACGACCAAAGAGACTTCTCCGAATTCCTTGCCGATGCAGAAAAGGTTCCGCTTGGCGCAGACGGAATCATCTTTCACCCTTATTTAAATGGCGAAAGAGCGCCGATTTGGAATCAACGGGCAAAAGGGAATTTCTTTGGATTATCTGTAACACATAAAAGAGAACATTTTATCCGAGCTGTTCTAGAAGGAATCACTTTTAACCTCTTTCAAATTGGCAAGGCATTAGAGAGGTTAGCTGGGAAACATCAAAAGATATATGCTAACGGTGGTTTATCCAGATCTCCATTGTGGCTGCAAATGATGGCAGATGTATTCGATGCGGAAATTTATGTGCCTGAGAGCTATCACAGTGCAGCATGGGGAGCAGCTTGGACAGCTTTAGTGGCTACTGGTAAAGTAAATTCATTTGAAGAGATTAAAAAGAATATTCCAATGGGTAAAGCAATCGTTCCTATTAAGGAAAATAGTGAAAAATATAGAATTATATATGAGAACTATGAAAAATTGGCAAGTGGAATGGCAAAACATTTTTGAAGTGTATATTAAGGGGGAGAACGAATGCTTGAAGAAATTTTAGAGCAGGTTCAAAGAGGTACCCTAAGTGTTAAAGAAGCTAAAGAGCAATTAGCAACATTTGAAAATTTGGGATTTGCTAAAGTGGACCATCATCGTAAGAAACGTCAAGGATTCCCAGAGGTCGTGTACGGTGAAGGGAAGACGACTGAACAAATCGTTTCAATTATTCAAGTGTTACGAGCTCGAAACAACCAAGTACTCGTCACACGTATTTCCAAAGAAAAGGCAGAAATTGTCAAACGTTCTTGCCCTGATTTTATCTACAAAGAAGAAGCACACATTCTTTTTTGGAAAGAGGACCATGCGAATGAGGCGGATCCACAAGGGTATATTGCTGTGATTTGTGCAGGAACCTCGGATTTAAGGGTTGCAGAAGAAGCTGCAGTGACGGCTGAAGTATTAGGAAGCAAGGTCCATCGTATCTATGATGTCGGTGTTGCTGGAATTCATCGCCTGTTAAGCCATGCTGAGGAAATTCAAAATGCCACGGTTTCCGTTGTAGTTGCAGGTATGGAAGGGGCACTTCCAAGCGTAGTGGGCGGACTTGTATCACATCCTGTAATTGCAGTCCCAACAAGTATTGGGTATGGGGCAAATTTTAATGGACTATCTGCCTTATTAACCATGTTAAATTCATGTGCTTCCGGGATTAGTGTCGTGAATATTGATAATGGGTTTGGCGGGGGATATAACGCAGTATTAATTGATCAGCTTGCACAAAAAGGGGCCAGAAAAAATTGAAAACACTTTATTTTGATTGTTTTTCAGGTATCAGCGGAGATATGGTCATTGGAGCCCTTATCGATGCCGGAGCAGATCCCAATCGGTTAGTAGAAGAATTAAAAAAACTTCATATTGATGATGAGTATAAGTTGACATGGACAAAGTTAGTAAAGAATGGGATTACAAGTACCAAATTTGACGTGGTGTTATTGAATAATGCTCATGACCATACACACGACCATGACCACGAGCACGACCATGACCATGACCATGACCATGACCATGACCATGACCATGACCATGACCATGACCACGAGCACGATCATCACCATGACCATGAACATGACCATGACCACCATCATGACCATGAGCACGACCATGACCACGAGCATGACCATGACCACCATCATGACCACCATCATGACCATGAGCACAATCACAACCAGGATCATAACCACCATCATCACCTTCATAGCCACCAACATGAGCACCGTGCATATAAGGATATTGTTGGATTAATTGAGAGTGCTGGTTTTGTTGAGCCAGTGAAAGAAATGTCTTTAAAAATTTTTAAAAGAATCGGTGAAGCAGAAGGACATATCCATGGGATTCCGCTAGAGAAGGTCCATTTTCATGAAGTAGGGGCAGTAGATTCGATTATTGACATTATCGGAGCTGCTATCTTAATTCATCAATTAGAAATAGACGTAATCAAGTCATCACCCATCCCAGTAGGAACTGGACGTATCCATATTGACCATGGTATTTATCCTGTCCCTGCACCGGCCACTCTTGAAATTTTGAAAGGTGTACCAATTGAACAATCGGACATTCGTTTCGAGCTCACTACTCCAACGGGGGCAGCGATTGTTGCTGTACTGGCAGAAGAATTTTGCCCCATACCATCCATGAAGGTTACATCCATTGGTTATGGTGCCGGAACGAAGACCTTTATAAACCATCCCAATGTGCTCCGTGTCATCATTGGGGAATAGAAAAATAGCTCTTAAATCCTTTTTATGAAAGAAAGGAAATGATTTAATGGTCTCTCATCATCCTCCCAGCAATGAGCATCTTGATGATCAGATGGTCAAAATGGAAGTTAATCTCGATGATATTCCTGGAGAATGGCTAGGCTATGTGATGGACTTGCTGTTTGAGGCTGGCGCTAATGATGTCTTCTATACCCCGATTTATATGAAAAAAAATAGACCAGGCGTATTGCTTCAATTGCTTTGCTCGATGAAACATATAAATACAATGAAGGAAATTCTTTTTAAGGAAACCACCACACTAGGAATACGCTATTATCCGTTAACAGTACACCGGTTAGAAAGAATGTTTAGGAAGGTTACAACTGAGTGGGGTGAAGTGACAGTAAAAGAAGGAATTTATGAGGGACATGTTGTGCAAAGAGCTCCGGAGTTTGAGGAATGCAAAAGCATTGCACAACTACATAACATTCCCTTGAAAAAGGTTTACGAAATGGTTTGGAAGGCTTTGGGTAATGAAAACTAAGCCTTTCAAACTGCTCTATAACAAGGTGATATACAATATTAATAGATTTGGAGTGTAATAGCACATGACAACATTACTTAATGAAACAAAACTTGATCAATTAGCCATTAATACGATTCGTACTTTATCGATTGATGGGATCGAAAAGGCCAACTCCGGTCATCCCGGCATGCCAATGGGTTCAGCCCCAATGGCTTATACACTTTGGGCAAAAGAAATGAATCATAACCCAGTGAATCCTAAATGGTTTAACAGAGACAGGTTTGTTTTATCAGCAGGTCATGGATCAATGCTTCTATATAGTTTATTACATTTATTCGGTTACGACGTAACCATTGACGATTTGAAAAACTTCCGTCAATGGGGAAGCAGAACTCCTGGTCACCCTGAATTTGGTCATACCCCTGGGATAGAAGCAACTACAGGGCCATTAGGACAAGGGGTTGCTATGGCTGTGGGGATGGCAATGGCGGAAAGACATCTTGCTGCTACATACAATCAAGAGGGATATACAATAGTTAATCATTATACTTATGGTATTTGTGGAGATGGTGATTTAATGGAAGGTGTATCTGCTGAAGCAGCATCCCTGGCAGGTCATCTTAAACTTGGAAGACTAATTGTTATGTATGATTCAAATGACATTTCATTAGACGGAGATTTGCATTTATCTTTCTCTGAGAGTGTGGAGGATAGATTTAAAGCCTATGGATGGCAAGTGATTCGTGTAGAAGACGGAAATGATACTGATGCTATTCAAAAAGCATTACAAGAAGCAAAAACAGAGTTGAATCGCCCTACTTTAATTGAGGTTAAAACCGTGATCGGTTATGGTTCTCCAAATAAAGCTGGTAAGTCTGCTTCCCATGGGTCTCCACTTGGGAAAGAAGAAATTAAGTTAACAAAAGCTGCCTATAATTGGGACAATGAAGAGCCATTTTTCGTTCCCGAAGAAATAAAAGAGCATTTCAAGCAATTTACGCTAGATGGCCAACTCAAAGAAAATGCATGGAATGAATTATATGCGAGTTATAAGAAGGAATACGCAGAGCTTGCTAAGCAATTTGAAGCCGCGATCATTGGAGAGCTTCCGGCAAATTGGGAAGAAGCATTACCTGTTTTTACAGAAGGAGAAAAAATCGCAACTCGCGTATCATCGGGGAAAACATTGAATGCGGCAGCCAATGTTGTCCCACATTTTATCGGGGGGTCTGCTGATTTAGCAGGATCGAACAAGACACTTATTACATCTGAAAAGAATTACTATATTGATAGCTATGCAGGTCGCAATATTTGGTTCGGAGTTCGTGAATTCGCAATGGGTGCCGCACTAAATGGGATGGCTCTTCATGGCGGCGTTAAAGTATTTGGTTCTACTTTCTTCGTATTCTCTGATTACTTACGTCCAGCAATTCGTCTAGCTGCCTTAATGAAGCTTCCTGTTACTTATGTGTTTACACATGATAGCATCGCTGTAGGTGAAGACGGACCTACACATGAACCAGTTGAACAGCTAGCAGCATTACGTGCAATGCCGGGAATTTCCATTCTTCGCCCCGCGGATGCGAAGGAGACTGTTGCCGCTTGGAGATTAGCACTGGAAAGCACAGATACGCCAACAGCCCTTGTTTTAACACGTCAGGACTTACCGACATTAGCGCTTTCACAACAAACGGTTTATGAAGGTGTTAAAAAAGGTGCATATGTTGTTTCAGAAGCAAACGGCAATGCTAGCGGTTTATTGCTTGCAACAGGATCCGAAGTGTCCTTAGCGATGGCAGCTCAAAAAGAGCTTGAAAGTGAAGGGGTTTTTGTATCAGTTGTAAGTATGCCAAGCTGGGATCGTTTTGAGAAACAATCGCTTGAATATAAAGAATCAATCCTTCCTAAAAATATTAAAGCACGTCTTGCTATTGAAATGGGTTCGTCAATTGGATGGAGAGAATATATTGGGGACAATGGCAGCGTCATTGCCATCAATCAGTTCGGGGCATCTGCGCCTGAAAGTATATTACTTGAGAAGTATGGTTTCACAGTTGAAAATGTCGTGAAATGCTTTAAGGAGCTTAAAAATTAAGACGTTAAACTATAATAGAAATGGCTGCCAGATTGATGGCAGCCATTTTTTAGATCCATTTAATCTCTTTCACTATTTGTTGTCTAAACAACTAAATTAAATATCTTAGATAAATGTAAACCGTACAGATTATGATCGATAAAATCATTAATGGGAAGGCAATTAACAAGAATTTACCAAAAGTAATCGGATGTCCTTCCTTCGCTGCTAGCCCGGCAACAATCACATTGGCACTTGCACCAATTAATGTACCGTTTCCGCCAAGACATGCCCCTAACGATAGACTCCACCAAAGTGGCTCTAAATTATTTATTCCTAATTCTCCCATATCTTTAATCATAGGAATCATTGTAGCGACAAACGGGATATTATCAATAAAGGCAGATGCGATGGCGCTTACCCAGAGAATTAATATCGATGTAGAAGTAACATCACCCCCGGTAAGGTGTACAGAATAATCTGCTAATAACGAAATCACCCCTGTTTCTATCAAACCTGATATCAATACGAACAGTCCGATAAAGAAGAAAATGGTTGTCCATTCAACTTTTGAAAATGCTTTATCTAAGTATTTTTCCCCTGTTAAGAGAAGAAGCAAAAAGGCACCGGCCAATGCGACAGTTGCTGATTCAATGTGAAGCAGTTGATGCAGGAAGAATCCCAAAATCGTCAGCAAAAGGGCAATTAATGATTTGATTAATAACTTTTTATCCGTTATTTCTTCCTTTTCATCCAGGTTCATTAGATTGGCTTTTAATTCTTCTGATGTCCGAAGCTGTTTCCGATAAATGAATGCTAATATTCCAATATTAACGAATAGGATAAAGAATGATATGGCTGTAAGATTATTAATAAATGCCATAAAGGTAAGTTCCTTCACGGCGCTGCCTAGCATAATATTCGGAGGGTCTCCAATCAGTGTGGATGTTCCTCCAATATTGGATGCGATAATTTCGGTAATTAAAAAGGGAATCGGATTTACTCGAAGTTGTCTTGTGATACTGAATGTAACTGGTACCATTAAGAGTACCGTTGTCACATTATCTAAAAACGCTGAACCCAATGCAGTTATGGTACCGAGCGCCAGCAAGATTTTTAAAGGATCCCCCTTCACTTTTTTAGCAGCCCAAATAGCTATGTATTTGAACAGACCAGTCTCAGAAGTAATAGCAACTATGATCATCATACCGGTTAGCAATCCGAGTGTATTAAAATCGATATGATGAAGTGCCTTTTCCTGCCCAATAATTCCCAGTAATACCATCATAATTCCGCCGGTCATGGCAATGATCGTGCGATGGATCTTTTCTGTGACAATAAAGGCATATGTAATTAAAAATACACCAATTGCGATTAGTGCTTGAGTTGACATGTAGCGACCTCTTCTCCCAAATATTTTATCCAGTACAATAGTAAAAAATGACAAAAAGGAGCCTGTTTGACAGACTCCCCCTAATAAAAACACCAATTATATTCTACATTATTTTATAAAATTATACTTTGGATGTAAAGAAAATCTTTTAACTATTAAAGCCCCAATTTTTTAATAAAATCTACCGTTTCCTGGTGCTCAGGTTTAACTAACTTATATAGTCCTTTATCCTTCCTTACAAGAGGATTTCCTGACTCATCAGCAATGGGTCTTGTTAAAGATGTCCCTTTTACTACCCTCCACGTACTATTGATTTTTTGGATTCTGAGATCAATAATCCCAAGTCGGCTTCCAAAAGCCCCTGCCATTACAACAGGCTTTCCATTTATTTGCCCCATTTTTATGTTGGTATTGGGAGAATTTTCATAAACAGGTCCTGGGAAGACACTATGTGAATGTCCAGCTAACACGGCATCAATTCCAGGGATTTTTGTTAAATAATAGACAGCATTTTCTGATTCAGCATTATATGGCTCGTAGCTGATTCCTGTATGGGCAAGGGCGACAATGATATCCGCTCCTTTAGACTTCATGATTGGTATAAATTCTTTTGCTGTATCAACAATCGGTTTTGCAGTAATCTTCCCTTCAAGATTCGCCTTATCCCATTTCATGATTTGTGTTGGCATAAATGAGATGACCCCAATCTTTAGTTCATGTTTTCTTCCTGTTTGGTCAACCACATTCCTTTTTAAAATAACATAGGGGGTAAAATAGGGTTTATTCTTTTTAACAGAGAAGACATTTGCATTGATGACTGGCATCTTGGCACCTTTTATGGCGGCATTTAAGAAATCTAGTCCATAATTAAATTCGTGATTACCAATGGCAATCGCATCATAGTCCAAAAAATTAAAGGCACGATAAACTGGATGTATTTTTCCCCTATGAATTCCCCGAATTCTAGCTAAATACTCTCCAAGGGGATTTCCCTTAAGGTGATCTCCATCATCAAACAATAAAGAATTTTGGACTTCATTCCTTGCAGTACGGATAAGTGTTGCAGTCTTTACAAGTCCAATTCGGTTGTCTGCTTTTGTTTGATAATAATCATAATTGATTAAAGATGCATGCAAATCGGTTGTTTCTAGGATACGTAAATCAACTACTCCTTGTTGATTTGGCGTACTCTCTGCAATAGACAAAAAGGAAGTTTGCGAAAGACATATTAGAAAAAGGATAAGAAGAGTTTTTTTATGCAAATAGAATACCTCCTTCAGAATCTGGCTTTAAAGGTATTCTTAGTATTCATACTTCTAATTGAATTATGATTCTTTTTGACAATCAAGGAAATTAAGCTGGCTTTTTACTTGATCTATGTAGTCTTTTATTTTTTTTTCCAAAAAACCACCAGTTCCAATCGCCAAGCAGCTTCATCAAGGCTGGCACCAAGACCATTCTCACAATCGTCGCATCAATGAAAATTGCTATGGCAATTCCCACCCCTAATTGCTTAACTGGCATAACCCCAGTAAAAGCAAACGCACCAGTAACGACAATCATAATGGCAGCGGCTGAGGTAATAATTTTACTGGTATAAGTCAAACCAGAAATTGTAGCCTCACTATTATCTCCTGTTTTTAAATAGAATTCCTGTATTCTCGAGATGAGAAATACTTCGTAATCCATTGAAAGACCAAAAACAAGTGTAAAAACAAACACAGGTAAAATTAAGGCAATATCAACTGGTGTGATTCCTAAATGACCTTTCTGGAAAATCCAGACAACAATTCCGAAGGTGCAGCCCAGGCTTAACACATTCATTAGGATGGCTTTCAATGGAATAAGAATCGAGCGGAAAGCTGCCATTAATATTACAAACGTAGAAATGACAATCAATAAGAATCCATAGGGAGCTTTTTGGAATATTTCTGAAAAAATTTCTTGCTCAAATTTTATGGGTCCGCCAAATGAAGCTTTTAAGCCTAAATCTTTATTCGACCAATCAGCTACCCATTGTCTTGCTTTAGAAGAATGTTCGCCTGTTTTTAAATACACCTCTATAAGCAGTTTATTATCTCTAATATAGTAATCATAAATAGGAGCCATCTTGGTATTTTTTCCAATGGTGAGGACTTGATAAAGTTGGTCCACATCCTGTAATCCTGTGGCTGAAAATGGTGAGTTTATAGAATTTACGAGCTTGTCGTTATCAAGTTTTTTTATCACTTCACTTACTTTTTCAAGATTGTTTTTTTCAATAATGCTGCCTTTTGTTTCTAGGACCATCGTCACTTTTTTCTCATCGCGCTGTTCTTTTGCTACGAAGTGATCCTTAAATACTTCCATGGCAGTTCGTGAAGGGTAATTTGGCGGCAGAGATTCAGTACCAGGAATTGCTAAAACCATTTGTTTAAGAGGTATCAATCCTGCCAAAAGAATAACAAGGGCTGCAACTGTCATAAGAATAGGGCGCCTCATCACAATTTTAGCAAATCGGTACCATATGCTTGTTTTCTCGTCTGCCATGGGCAGTATACTTAATTTGTTGATCTTGGTTCCCAATATGGCAAGCAATGCAGGAAGAAAGGTTAATGCACAAACAGCAGAAATTAACACTACGGTCATCCCGCCTAGCGCAACATTTTGAAAGATATCAATTTTGATAAACCAAAGAGCCGATAAGCCAATAAAAACACAAAGGCCAGAAAAGATGATGGATCGTCCCGCGGTTGATACTGTTATTTCAAGTGCAGACTGAATGGATTTGGTTTTTAGTTCTTCTTTATATCGATTGATAAACAATAAAGCAAAATCAATACTTAGTGCCAACCCGATCATTGGAACAATATTTAATATAAAAATGGTTAAATCAGCACCATAACTAAAAAAGTAAACGGTTCCCATTGTACATAATATCGAAACAACACCGATAACAATCGGAAGAGAGGCAGCAACAAGACCTCCGAACGCTAGGATAAGAACGATTAAGGCAATCGGCAAACCGATCATTTCCGCTTTTGCTAAATCTTCCTGACTCGCAGTATTTAGGTCTTGAACAATAATGGGTTCACCAGTCATTGTGACCTTTAAGCCCTTTTTATTTTCAAGTACATCTTTTAATTGGTTAATTTCTTTTCCAAGACTCTCCGCTTTCTTGTTAAAAGTAAGAAGTCTATAGGCATAATTATCCTTTACCATCCCGTCCTGCTCGAATGGAAGAATCATTTGTTCACTGTCATGTATAGCCGTTATTTTATCAAATATGTCTTGAATGAACTTCCTGAAATTCTCATCACTAACCGATTTATCTTTTTCGAACACAAGGATAATGGAAGATTTAGAATGTCCAAATTCTTGTTCGAGGAGTTTACGTGTATGATTGTATTCGCCTTTATACTCAAAACCATTTCCGCTAAGAACTGTCGGTAATTTTAATGCAAAAAATCCTAATAATAGGATCACTAAAATCCAAAATACCAGTACCCATTTACGTTTACGGTATATATATCCGCCTAATTGCTGCAATGTATCGCCTCCTCAAAAGGAATCATTTTCCTTATTTCAGTATACAGAAGAACTGATGATTAGCGGATGACTTTTACATGTCTTTTTGTATTGTCAACAACTCAGATAAATATCTTAATAAATGTTCCCCATATTAGATGATGAAAATTCACCGTCCTATTAAAGCCCACTTTTAAATATATTGAAATTAAATTCAAAATGTTGTTTACAAATGTAAACTATAAATGAAATCATTTGTTTTTTTTGTTACAATTAAGAAAATATTAAAACATAGGGTGATAGCAGTGGATCGTGAAAAATTAGCGAAAGTCATTGAAGCAGCAAAGTTATATTATCTATTGGATTATAATCAAAATGAAATTGCCAAGAAGCTCGGAGTTTCCCGCCCTACTGTATCCCGTCTATTACAGCAGGCGAAAAGTGATGGTATTGTCCAAATCAATATTTTGGATCCTACAGAAGATGTTGAGAATCTTGCGATGCAGCTTGAACAAAAGTTCAAGCTTAAAAAGGCGGTTGTCGCTTCGATTCCACAATATGAAGATCACATCATAAAGAATTATCTGGGTGAAAAAGCTGCCGTTTATCTTGGTGAAATTGTCAAGGATGACGACATAATTGGGGTGACTTGGGGAACAACTTTATACCATGTTGCGGTTGAACTCAAGCAGAAATTTGTAAAAGGGGTAAAGGTTGTTCAATTAAAGGGCGGTGTTAGCCACGCTGAAACAAATACGTATGCATCGGAGATTTTATATCTTTTTGGCAAGGCCTTTCATACAACCCCCCATAACCTACCGCTTCCTGCAATTGTCGATCATGTTGTTGTAAAACAGGCAATGGAGGCTGATCGTCATATTCGAAAAATCCTCGAGCTAGGAAGTCAGGCCAATATTGCTCTCTTTACGATTGGTCCAATTAAAACCGACTCTTTATTATTTCAGCTAGGTTATTTTACAGAAAGTGACTTGAAGTCTCTTTATGGAAAGGCAGTCGGTGATATTTGCTCGCGTTTTTTTGATGAATCTGGAGAAGTATGCAACGAGAGCCTAAATGAAAGGACACTGGGAGTAAATCTTAATGAATTAAAGAAAAAGGACCATTCCATTCTTGTAGCCGGAGGTCCGAATAAAATTGAGGGAATATACGGAGCATTAAAAGGCGGGTACGCCAATGTGCTCGTAACGGATCAATATACAGCACAATTCTTGCTTGATAAGAATTAAAAAAATCAATTTTTACATTTGTTCATAAATGTATTTACAAATGTTCAACGCGTTTGATATAGTTACATTGTGATAAATGCCATAAAATCTTTATATAAATTTACAGGAAACAGGGAGGAAGATTGGTTATGACTCAAAATGTTGTTAGGATGATTGATCATACATCATTAAAAGCAGATGCAACAAAGGAAGAAATTGGTAAATTGGTTGAAGAAGCGAAAAAATATTTATTTGCATCGGTGTGTGTAAATCCTACTTGGGTAAATTTTGCAGCTAAAATGCTTGCAGATACCCCAGAAGTAAAAGTATGTACAGTCATTGGTTTCCCGCTTGGGGCAACTACATCAGAAACAAAAGCATTTGAAACAAAAAATGCCATTGAAAACGGTGCAAATGAGATAGATATGGTGATTAACGTCGCTGCGCTTAAAGATAAGCAGGATGATTTGGTTGAAAGAGATATCGCTGCAGTTGTGGGTGCTGCAAAGGGAAAAGCATTGGTAAAGGTAATCATCGAAACTTGCTTGTTAACTAAAGAAGAAAAAATAAGAGCATGTGAAATTTCTGTAAAAGCTGGGGCAGACTATGTAAAAACTTCTACTGGTTTTTCAACAGGCGGTGCAACAGTCGAGGATATTCGCTTAATGCGTCAAACAGTCGGACCTGAAATTGGCGTAAAGGCTTCTGGTGGGGTTCGCAGTCGTGAAGATGCAATTGCAATGGTAGAAGCTGGAGCAACTCGCATTGGTGCAAGTTCTGGTGTTTCAATCAGTAAAGGTGAGCAATCTTTAAGCAATTACTAAAAATACTATTGTGAGGTTCATTTGATGAGAGACGTAATAATGGCATTAATTGCCGGATTAATAGTTGGTATGTTGTTTAAATTTTTAAAGCTTCCGTTACCTGCACCTCCAGTATTTTCGGCTGTCGTTGGTGTTTTCGGGGTGTACTTTGGCGGCGTCCTGCTTGAATGGATTACAAAACTAGTTCAGCATTAAATTTCCTTGGCGGAGTGTGAACATGATGGAAAAAAACGACTTAATCGTTGAAGCGAATAAAGCGAGAGAGTTTGCTTATGCACCATATTCAAAATTCAAAGTTGGTGCAGCCCTATTGTCAAAAGATGGTCAAGTTTATCATGGTTGTAACATTGAAAATGCTGCATACAGCATGACGAACTGTGCTGAACGAACTGCTTTGTTTAAGGCATACTCTGAGGGTGTCACACAATTTAATTCGCTCGTTGTTGTGGCGGATACTGAGGGGCCAGTTTCACCTTGTGGGGCTTGCCGTCAGGTAATTTCAGAACTTTGTGATGCAGAAATGGAAGTAGTACTAACAAACTTAAAGGGTGATATTTTAAAACTCAAAGTAAAAGACTTACTTCCAGGAGCATTTTCACCTAAGGATTTAAATAAATAAATAAATAAATAAATAAAAGAAGTTTATCCTTTTCTGATAAACTTCTCAGGCTATCGAAAAACTTTCGATAGCCTTTTATTTTATTCTCTTTCGTTAAAATTAATTCAAAAAGTTTAATTGTTAAAAAATATTAACAAGAAACCTCGTGTTTTCTATCTACTTAAGGCGTTTGGATTTGAAGGGAAACGTCTCTCCAGGTCTCACATATTCTATACTTTCAATTTGTGCCCAATACTGAATAATAATAAAAAGCTTAGTTAAACTAACAAAAGGAAAATACTGGACAAATCCAATATGACATGCAAGCGCGTAATCCGTAAAAGAAATGAATCGAGTAAAGGAAGGTTGTTCCTAGATGAATGAAATTGAATTGTATGGCACGATCTTTTATGACCCCGCTACAAACCAATGGAAGGGATCAGGTACGGGGTGGTGGATTGAGAAGACGGATGAGAATGTGGCAAAGATTACGTTTGAGGAGCCAATTACATTTGATCCGAGGTTACCATCAAAAACAAATAACTATAGTCTTTCCATCAGTAATATCAATGAAAATGGTGATGTGGATACCTATAATGTAGACGAAGACGGCTTTATTATGATTTGGAAGGATTATTCAAATGAAACTTGCATGGCTTCCTTTCATGTGGTCGGAACCAAAGTCTGCTTTGTACCGAATGACAGGGCTCTCGTTACGGAAGAAAGCGTGGCTGACATCTATGCAGCAGAGCTTTTATTTAGCTATGAAGCAAAGTATGGAGTTATTACACTGATGGGTTCCGGAACTATATCATGCAAAAAAATCGCAGAGGAAAAGTTAGATATCCTAAGTACCCATGAAAAGAAAATTAAGGATCAGCTGGAGAATCAAGAGGACCCATTCTGCAGGAAGCTGCTTCAGCACAAATTGGACATGACAAAGCTCAGGATGGACCGCCATAAAAGAATCATCGAAAAAAGTACAAAGTATTGGGATTCTGCTTTTAAGTTCGGGGAGTTATGGGGACATTATTCTGCAAATCAACAGGAAAAGGCACTAGGCGGATGTTATGTACCACTTTGTACAGGCGGAGGTCCTGGAATCATGCGGGCAGCAGCCCAAGGGGCAAGAAACCAGGATGCCCATGTCATTGGGATCGACTGTCAATTTGGTATTGACAACTTTTTCAATTTAAAGGATACATACTCTGTCACCTCGAATCAGCGGCTGAGAATGAATAATTTCTCAATCAGGGAGGGTGTTCTCATTAATTATTCCCATGTCATCCTGTTCTGGCCTGGAGGATTTGGTACGGCATGGGAAGTTTACGAAACCCTATCAAAAATTCAAACCAATCACCTACGAAGACATCGAACCAAGGCCATTTTTGTCCATGCTGAGTATTGGCAGCCCCTTTTCAATTGTATCAACCATATGCGTGAGCATGGTGCCATTAACAGCTATGGGGACCGTATTAAGATACCTGGTATAGACGATCAATTACCAGATGAGGCCTATCTTGCAGAAGTCGCCAATGGTCCGGAGGAGGCCTTCGAAAAAGCACGTGCGTTTGTCGAAGAGCTATATCGAAAAAATCAATTAACATTAAAGGCATAGATTCCAAAAAGCTTCATTTACTAAAAGTAGGGAAGCCTTGAGAAAGGTTTCCCTACTTTATTCAATTCCCTATATATTGTAGGTAGATATTTTCAAGAAGACGAAGCGATCACTCAATTTGTCCGGCTAACGGATGATTTCAGCAGCAAACAAGAAGCCATCGAGTGGCTTCCCTAAAAATCGACATTATCTCCTTTAAATGTGTTATACAATTTATTATTGACAAATCAAATGTGACATACTATTATAATATTAACAAATAAAAAACGCTTACATTTTAAGAAATTAGAATTGTCTATCTTATAAAATTCAAACAAAAGGGAGTTTTTCTAATGGGAACTATCATTTGCCAAATTTGCAATAACACAATTGATCATTTTGAGAATGAGAAAGTATCAACTTTGTACGGACAATGCACTTGCTGTGATAAAAAACAAAAGAAGACTTCTAAATAATTCAAGCATAAATCAATACTATAAAAGCCGTTCTCAAATGTTGAGAACGGCTTTTATAGTTAATAAATCATCAATATATGGTATTTTTTCTCAGGATAATAACCAAATATTTAACTAAAAAAGAAACAAAACCCCTTTTTCTTCAGATAACTTTTTGAAAAAGGGGTTTGTCTACACTCTGAACCCATCAGATTTATCTGATGGGCTTTTAATTGCTGAGAATAAGTATTATGCAACTAGAAATATTCATTATCTTAAATAACTTCTTTTTTTCATTCCGATCATAGACCTTTTCTGGAGTAATAAATGTTTAAAATCGCCAATCGGGTTCCATTAAAGGGCCATATTTCTTGAATAAGAGAAGGAATTATTAGAAAGTGAAACGAAGCTCTAAGTTGTTCAATTAACGGGCAGGATTGTGGAGGAACAAATTTGAATAAATTCTTCATTTCAGTAAGGGGAGCAAGTGGAAGAAGTGTCTTGGGTAGGCCTTTTGGATATTATCGGTTTAACCAACGATTTCAACTTGTTTTGTATTTTTCCGTAGGATTATGTAGTTCTTATTATAAATTAAACCTAAAGTATTATTAAAGGGAATGTGAAAGCGCTTAATATTTAAATTTCTGGTTTATAGTTTATGACACGCATAAAATCCCGATCGTCCATTAGGAGGGAGAATATTGAAAAAGAAAAGGATCGTTTCATTAGTATGTCTTACAGTTTTAATAAGCTTTATCGTTCATTTTTTGAAAGAAGATGAGAAGCTTAAAGTGGTAGTTGTTGCGAAAAGTTTAGACTTAGAGTATTGGAGAATTTTTGAATCAGGAGCTAAAAAAGCGTTTAATGATTTTGACATAGATGGTCAAGTGATAGCACCTGATTCCATCAATCCCATTAGAAATGAAGCTAATACATTGAAAAAAGTTTTAAGACAACATCCGGATGCACTGATCGTTACTCCCATGCACCCCTCCGTTACCATTCCAGTATTGATGGAATATAAGAAAAATAACATTCCCGTATTATTTGCTGGTAGAGACGCTGACTGGAAAGACAAAGTCACTTATATAGGAACGGATCACTTTAAATTGGGCATAATGGCAGGAGAGCTGCTAGGATCCATGCTGCAGCCAGGGGATCAAGTAGCAATTATTCATGGAACTTTAAAAGATCATGCTGAGGTGGAGCGGTTAAAGGGAGCGAAGGAGGTCTTAGGAAAAGCCGGAATCGAGATTGCCACAGAACAGTTAGGAGAAGATCGATTTGGAAAGACAATATCTGTAATAGAAAATATTTTGCAGAATCATCCAGATATCCAAGGGGTACTTGCTACTGACGATTTAATTGCCCTAAATGTATTAAAAACAGCAGAAAAAGAAGGCTTGATAATTCCTATAGTTGGAACGGATGGCATTACAGAAATGTTGGAAGCTGTAGATGCAGGAAAACTGAGCGCTACAGTGACGCAGAATCCTTATGATATGGGGTATTTAAGCGTAAAACAAGCAATAAAAGCAGTTAAGGGGGAACATGTCCCAAAAAGGATTGATAGCGGGGTTGATATTTTAACCCAAGATAACGCAAAAGACAGATTAGCGTTTCTAAACAATAGATTATATAGCAGAGTTGAGAAATTCAAACATTTTTTATATGAACTATTATGATCGGAACAAACTGTTTTTCTAAACAAAAAGCAGTTTATTTTTTAGCGTCAAGAATTACCACTATACAGAAAAAAACGAAGACATTCCACGTTATACAGATAAGCAATAACAAAAAAACTGAAGTTGTAGTTAAAGATATCATTTTCCGTTCCTACACAAAAAGGGATTTATTATTATTCTTATGGAGTATGGTGGATGGATGAAAAGGAAGAGCACTCCTACTGTTTTTGCTGAACAAATACTTAAGCATTTTAATATTGATCAGTATTTTGAACTTATTGTCGGAAGTAATCTTGATGGAACAAGAGCGTCGAAAACTGAAATCATTCAATACATTCTAGATAACTATAATGACTATAAACTTGGTGACTTTATTATGATTGGTGATAGGAAGCACGATATTATTGGGGCAAATAATACTGGAATTGACTCTATTGGAGTAACGTATGGATATGGTTCATTAGAAGAACTAAGTCATTCTAACCCTACTTATATTGTCAAAAGTGTTGAACAATTAAAAGATAATTTGATGGGAAGTCGAGTAAAATAAACATTTTTAGTTCTTCCATTATAGGGCGCTTTAGCTGAACAAGAAGTTAAAGGGTGATACATATTATACATGATAATATGCATCACCCTTTATTTTTTATGACTTTTTACGAATTAGGTCTTGATAACTGATGCACCCTTTAAAAAGATGAATCGGAGAATAGTCTTGACGGTTCTCATTTTATTGAAGTAGCTACTACTATTATTTTATAGTACCTTACTTAAGAAAGCTTTAGTTCGCTCATGCTGAGGGTTACCAAATAACTCGTTTGGCTTATTTTCTTCTACAATATATCCTCCATCCATGAAAATAACACGGTCTCCAACTTCACGTGCGAAGCCCATTTCATGGGTAACAACGACCATGGTCATCCCTTCTTTAGCTAGTTGCTTCATTACCTCTAAAACATCTCCGACCATTTCAGGGTCAAGTGCCGATGTGGGCTCGTCAAAAAGCATGATTTTTGGATTCATTGCAAGTGCCCTTGCAATGGCAACCCGTTGTTTTTGTCCTCCGGATAGTTCTCCCGGATAACTGTTTGCTTTTTCTCGCAGTCCTACTTTATCAAGTAATTCAAGCGCTATTTTTTCCGCTTCGGCTTTCTCCATTCTGTGAATTTTAATAGGGCCCATCGTGATATTTTCTAAAACCGTTTTATGTGGGAATAAATTAAATTGTTGAAATACCATCCCAACTTCTTGCCTAACTTTGTTTATATTGATCTTCGGGTTAGTAATATCATGTCCATTAATGACAACCTCTCCGCCTGAAATTTCCTCCAGGCGAGTTAAGCACCGCAGAAATGTACTCTTACCAGATCCAGATGGACCTATTACACAAACAACCTCTTTTTCTTGTATTTCTGCGTTAATGTCTTTTAATACTTCTATGTTTCCAAAAGATTTTCTTAAGTTTTTAACAGAAATAATACTCATCGAAGCTGAATTCTCCTTTCGACGAAATTAGCAAGCACGGTTAATAAATAAATAACGATAAAGTAAATGACTCCTACTGTCAGCCAAATCTTGAATGCTTCAAAGGTTGCCGAAGCTTGAATTTGTCCTTGCTGCGTTAAGTCTGCTATACCAATAACGGATAACAGAGAAGTATCTTTTAAGCTAATAATAGACTGGTTTGTAATAGTAGGAAGCATTCTTCTAAATGCCTGAGGAAGCACTACATATCTCATCGTTTGTGCACTTGTAAAACCGATAGATCTTGCTGCTTCTGTTTGCCCTTTATCAATGGATTGAATTCCTGCTCTTATGATCTCTGCAAAATATGCCCCTGTATTGATAGCAACGGTGATTATTCCCGCTGTTGTACTATTTAAAGAAATCAACTGGAATGAATTTATACCAAAATAAATAAAAAACAATTGAACAATAAAAGGTGTTCCTCGAATCGCATCAACATAAACCTTTGCCACCCAATTCAGGATCTTGATTGGTGAAAGTCTTAACAAAGCAACTACTAAACCAATTAAAAATCCTAAAATAATAGCTATAACAAAGATATAAAGTGTGACTTGAAGTCCTTTTAATAACATAGGTAAAGCTGCAGCAATTATGTCCATCCTTTTCATCCCCTTTCAAAAAGAAAGCGCGCCTTATAATCTTGTTTTTTTATTCACCAAGATAAGATTTTACGATTTTATCATATGTTCCATCTTTTTTAAGCTCTTCTATACCTTTGTTAATTTTTTTCAAAAGATCCTGGTTTTGTCCTTTTAATACAGCAATTCCATATTGGTCTCCATTTAAACGGTCACCCACGATTTTTAAACCAAGGTCTTTTTGGGCAATTGCGTAAGAGATTACAGGATAATCTTCAATAAGTGCATCTGCATTTCCGTTTGCTACTTCCTGGAACATGGCAGGACTATCGTTAAATTGAACAACTTTTATTCCTAGTTTAGCAGCATTATCCTGTGCATATTTTGCACCAGTTGTCCCTTTTTTTACTGCTACAGTTTTTCCTTTAAGGTCATCCGCTGATTTAATATTAGAATTATCATTTTTTACAATGACTGTTAATCCTGCATCGAAATAAGGTGTTGAAAAATCTACAATTTTCTTTCGTTCATCCGTAATACTCATTCCTGCAATAGCAACGTCCAACTGATTAGCTTGCATGGCAGGGATAATTCCGCCGAAATCCATTGGAGAAAGTTCGAGTTTAAAACCTTGGTTTTTTGCAATGGCATTGATTAAATCGATATCGATACCTTTATACTGATCTCCTTCTTTAAATTCAAACGGAGGATAAGTGGTATCTACACCAACTTTATACACCTTATCATTGTTTTCTTTGTCGCCTGCTGTCTCTTTACTGCCACAAGCTGCGATAAAGATGGTAAGAATTAAAAATAAACTAAAAAAACCTAATTTCTTCATTTAATCCACTCCTAAATTTTTAATTATTCTTTTTATTCGAATATAAAGCGTTTACATTTTTTTGTATAGCACAGTTACAAAATATAAAAAAGTATAAATTATTGGAATATAAATTCCTAAATTACTATTATTGCTTTGGAGTTTTGACGATAAATTTATGTATTTTATGAAAAGCTAAGTAGATACTAAATCATTTCATCATTTTGTTCACCACCAAAAAGTGAGAAATATTTTTTAAAATAATAATATTCTAATTAAATACAATGCACACAGAAATATGAGTTATTACGTAAAAATATCAAATGCACCCTTAGGCAGCTTCTTGTTAATTATGTTCATTTAAGCTGCTAAAAAAATTTTTTTATCCGAAATAGATAACTCTCTAATTAAAGGTGTCCCCAAATTAATTTTTAGGATTTTTTGAAGGTTGCCCTTCGGATTCGATAAGAGTTGCGGACTCTCCATTTAATGGTGTACCACTCCTTTCATGGCCGCATACGTATTTGTTAAAGCAGTAGATGAATAAATTTCATCAGAAAGCAATTCTTGAAAGGGCCTTGATGGGCACCGGCAATGGTTAATGAAACGAGACTGTAATCAATTCTACTGATAACCTCATCACAGGTAGGTTTAGAAATTAGAAACTTACAAATATTGTTAAGTGCTTTTATATTTCTTCTCTCTAAACGTAGTTTTAATTTATAATAGGAACTACATAATCATACGGAAAACTACAAAAATCTACAGAAATAATTTTAAATTTTCAAAAAAGTAAGTCTAGTTTACAAATTTCGGTGTATATAGGAATACAGTTCATAGAATCTGCCGAGAGAATTAATTATCTAAATGATTTAATACTTGAAAAGAAGGGGGAAAAGGTGGCGATAACTTCAAAGCCTTACCTATCTGTATTAATAAATAAGTAAGAAATCCATCTTATCAAAGGTGGCTTGTTTACTTTGGGGAAATTTAGTTTGAAGGATAGTCGGCCTTTTTTAGTTTTTATATTTCGACATTTTTCTGCATTCTAAGAAGTGTAACAAAATACATAAGAGATTAGAATCATAAAAAGTTTGTTGATTTTATTGACTTTGCCAGTCATTACCGTTGCTAGTGAGTAAATTAATTTTTGTTAAGTTGAGAATTTGTCAAATCTTGACCTTTTTTTTAGCTTTAATCACTTTCATTTTATTTGTAAAATAAAAAAAAGTTAAAAAACATTTATAGGGATAACTAAATGAAATTGGATTTATTAGAGAAGTGGAATGAACAAAGAGTGAGAATTATTAGAATTATATAAAGGAGATAGAACAAAATGTATAAGTATACAATCTATGTAACACATAAAGGTAAAGTTTATCAAACCAACGTAATAGCTGCCAAAAATCAAACAGAAAATGAAGTTTATCGTATAGCAAAAGAACAAGTTATGAAACAATGGGCAAATTAAATGGGATCCTGGGATTAAAAGGATTTCGAATGGAACTTCCACTTGAGGAATAGATTTTGGATAGCTTCCTTTACTTGAATATCCCGCTGCCAATAGCGGCTTTGAAGGATTTTATGAAGAATATTAATTATATATAAATTATAATAAGAGGAGATGGTGGGTTTATGAAGAATACTAATAACCTTACTATAGAGGAGTTGGAAAGACGTATTGCTCATTTTGAGGATCGTCTTACGGATTTTATTATTACCGAGGAACAAAGAGAGTTAATCAAAGAAAGGTTAAGGGAACTAAAGAACGCTAAAGAGTGCAAGGCTTCCTAAACTTTTTAAAAAAAATAATACATATAAATTAAAGAGCATTATCTTTTTAAGATAGATGCTCTTTTTTGTAACCGCATTTTATTAACCTAGTCTATACCTCTCACCGACACCAAGGGAATACAACATAGTTGACATTATGTTGCAAAACTCCAATTGGAAGGTATTGTTTGAAAGTGGTCGTTATATTACTTCTTCTTGCGGCTATTATGCAGCTGAGGTATTAGATATTAAACAAAATCATGGTAAATATTTTTGTGTGGTTCGCGGGGGAAGCCATCATTTTAGACTTCCGGCAGCTTGGAAGCATAGTCATCCTTTTACAATCGTACCAGTAGAAAAATGGTCATATCCTTTCAAACGTCCTGAAGTAAACAGGGCTGTGATTACAGTGACAGGGGGGTTGTGTACTCCTAATGACGTACTTGCAAGGGATATACTAGTTACAAAAGTACGGGTTGGAGATATTATTCTTTTCAGTTATACGGGAGCGTATGGGTGGTCTATTTCTCATCATGATTTTCTTAGCCATCCACACCCAAAGCATCTTTACATAGAATCTAACTCTATTATTAGTTCTGATACAAGAATGGAAGAACAAAGAAACGAATTTTATATATTCTCTTGAATAATCTATGAAGTAACATCTAGAGGGCCTTTAAAAATTGAAGAAAGAATGATGACTATACCCAATAAGGGATACTTTAAAAATTCTTTCTTGGGTTTTTTTATGTGCGCTTGGCAGCGCTTCGCTCTAATGGGTGAAAGTCCCTAACATGCCGTTGTGGCGGAAATGTATAGCTAACAGGCAGTTGGAAAAGCTATGTTTGGAATGATTGCCCTATTTGCAGAATTTGAAAAAAATCTTATTCAAGAGCAGACAAGGGCGGGCTTAGAAGCTGCCAGAAAAAAAGGACATACAGGCTGCAGACCACCATTAAGCCAAAGCCAAAAAGGTCCAGCTGAGGATATAGAAGAGAATAAAATTAAACTCTTGACTATTGACTCCTATAAAGAACTTAAAGAAATCCCCTTAGATACAGTTGAATATTACAAAATTGAAAATAAAAAGGGTAACAGATTTGGTCTTTTTCAGTACATTCCACATGTATTAAGTCTTGGAGAAGTTGACATTAAAGATGTGGATTTTATAAATTGGAACAAACCACAATAAAAAAATACTTATGTCTTATTAAACTAACTGGGTGCTTAAGTTGAAGGTTTTAGCTTCTTTTTTAATTACCATTATTTTTATTTTGTTTATTTTGCTTATATATATAATCAATCCTATTCATTGTTCTATAACCTAAAATACCAAGTAAAATTGAATATATTGTTGTTAAGAACAAACCAAGAATGGCAATCCAAAATAATGATGTAAGCTTGGTTTTTTTATTGAACATACTTAATAACCTCCGTAAAATAATTGTTATTATCTTTTACTTATTAAGGGAGATTATTCGAATTAATCAAACTGGGTATTATAGTTTAAAATTTATAAGCTGCGTCTGCAGCTTTTTTTGTGCCCAAGTAAAACCGAATGTAACTTAAAAGATATTTTGTTACATTCAATTTTCCTAAAATACTAGACTTAGCCGAAAACGGTATAGTATGTAACTTTTTAAAAATTAAGTTACATTTCTTTTGTTGAAAACAATGGTGTTACTGATTCGATTTTTTGAATGGAACGTTTGAAGGAACATGATACATTCAGAATGATACGATTTTTGCAAAGAGAAAAAGGGGAAATTTTGATACTTATATACCTGTATTGTACTTAATAATGCCGGGCTGGTAGAGGTGCAGGCGATGGCCAATCGACGGATCTACAAACTGAGGGCCGAGCCATTCAAAGAGCTTGATTCATGGTTAGAGTCTTACCGCCACATCTGGAACGAGAGATTCGACCGCTTAGACGATTACCTGCAGGATCTGCAAAGTAAGGAAGTGAACCATGACGACAAGCAATAGTCCTGCAAAAGTACATTAAAAAACGAAATAGGAGGAAGAAATCATGGCAAAAGGCCAAACCACGAATAACACTTTTACGTCTGTAGAAGATCGGGAACTCATTATCAATCGTGTCTTTAATTCTCCATGTGATCTGGTATATAAGGCTTGGACTGACCCTAAACATTTACCGCATTGGTGGGGACCAAAAGGCTTTACGATTACGGTTCAAGAAATAGACGTAAAGCCAGGCGGTGTATGGCATTACGTCATGCACGGTCCCGATGGTGTCGATTATGACAATAAAATCGTCTACATCGAGGTTGTAAGCCCCGAACGACTCGTTTATTCCCATGGCGGAGGTGAAGAGGACGAACAATTTCAAGTGACTGTAACGTTTGCAGAGCAAGGAAATAGGACCGAGCTCACCATGCGGATGCTCTTCAAGTCTGCTGCCGAATTAGATAAGGTGATCAAGGAGTACGGCGCTATTGAGGGAGCAAAATCCACGCTTGATCGCCTTGAGGAACAATTGGCGAAGATTTAAGGAACAAAAACACACCAAAATAGGAAATTTGCAATATGCGATTATTATACAAAACTAAGGGAGGAACTGAGTAAATGAAAAAAATAAAAATTATATACTGGATTTTTACAGGGCCGTTGGTGGCATTAATGATTTTTGGTTCTATTCCGGATATAATGTCTGTTCCCGATGCAGTTGCTTTATTTAATCATTTAGGCTATCCAACCTACCTCCTACCCTTTCTCGGAATTGCCAAACTATTAGGTGTTGTGGCGATACTTATTCCTGGCTTTCCGAGAATTAAGGAATGGGCTTATGCAGGTTTTGTATTTGATTTAACGGGTGCTATGTATTCAAGCATATCTGTTGGTGACCCTGCTAGTGGATGGCTGCTTTTTATTATCGGCTACATTTTGATAGCCGGCTCTTATATTTTCCATCACAATAAAATAAAATCCGCTTCATTAAGTAGTAAGAATAGCTTAACAATATAACTAAAATGCAACAACCTACACATTTAAGGAGGAACTGAAATGTCAAAGGAAAATGTAATAAACTCCACAATAATGAACACTGATGAATGTGAATTGGTTATCACGCGTACCTTCGATGCACCACGCGAGCTGGTATTCAAGATGTGGACCGATCCTGAACATCTGAAGCACTGGTGGGGACCGAAAGGCTTCACGATAGATGTAACTAAGTTCGATCTCCGCCCAGATGGTGTCTTTCACTACTGCATGCGATCCTCTGATGGGTACGAAATGTGGGGCAAGTTTGTTTATCGCGAAATCATTGCACCAGAGAAAATCATCTTCATCAATTCATTTTCTGATGAAGAGGGCAATACGATCCGTGCACCATTTAGCCCGATCTGGCCGCTAGAAGTATTAAATACACTGACACTTTCAGAAAATGAAGGCAAAACCACAATCATCCTTCGAGATGGTCCTCTAAATGCATCTGAGACAGAAAGTAAGAGATTTGTGGAAGAGTTTGAATCAATGAAGCAAGGTTTTGGCGGAACCTTTGATCAGCTCGACGATTACTTGACTAGAGTGTGACGAATTGGATAATAGCTGCCTTGTGTATCAAAGAAAAGCACCGATAATTGGTGTTTTTTCTTTTGGTTGAAAGTCTAGATCGTTTTATGATTTCAACTTCGATCACTTTGTAAAAAGAACTGCCAATCCTCAACAATCTGGCCCGATACACTAAAAAGACGCGTTCCTCAATAAACGCGCCCGATTGTTACACAAGTTTATAATTACTTTACCTATTAAAAACCTTCTGATTATGAATTCTTGAGACAAAGAAGGTGCATTTACTCTTGTTTTTCTATGATTGCCAGATTCTTGTTATGTTGCTTGCAGTAAGCCCTTGGGCTAATGCCATATACGTTTTTAAAGCGACGATAAAAATTAGTATAATCGGAAAAACCACACTGAATAGCTACCTGTTGTGGAGTTACCCCAATATTGAGCAAGCGCTGTGCATGTTGTAATCTTTTTTGAAGAAGATAGCGATAAGGAGGACATCCCACAAGACGTGTAAAATCCCGTGTGATCTGATAGCGGCTTACATAAAACTTTTTTTTCAATAATTCTAAGGTGATTGACTCCGCAAAGTGTTGTTCCATATAATCTAATACTTGCCTCACCAGCTGTGCAGCAGGATCAAACAAAGCGGGCATCTGAGCTCCTTCAATTGAAGCTCGGTTGATTAGAAGAAAAAACTGAGTAAGAAGCGTTTGTTCTGCAAGAGAAGTACCAAACCGCGTACCATTTTGTTCATTTAACAGCCCTTGAAAAATGTAGTCTATCTCACGCTTTTGTGCTTCAGAAAGTTGGTATAGGTTTGTATATGTAGGAGACTGAGTATCAAAACAGGTTGCCAAATTACATTCTGAAGTTGACAAATCTGCTAATAAACTAGCATCAAAACGCAATCCGATGCGTTCAGCGTAACCACCAGTTTGATGGCAAAGTTGGTGGAATTCAAAGGGTGAGATAAGTAACAACGTACCAACACTCAATTGATACTTTCGCCCTTCTATAGCATTTAGCATGTTCCCAGAAAGGGAGAAAAAAGCTTCATAGTGATCGTGATAGTGTAGGGCATTGCCATGCCGCGCAGAACTTACCCTATGGCGAACTGCATATTTCACCCCAGTTGGCAGAGAAATAGTATCCATTTCATATTTTAAAGTCTGCTTCGTTGACATAATATTCTCCTTTTGCTCAAAAAGCAATGTTTTTGCAAGGTTTAACAATGTAAAGAAAATAGCTCCACTTCTATAATTCTATTGTAACCTTTAGCAGGTTTCAACATTTAAAGAAAGGATGATAACAATGAAAAAAGGCCAAATTGGTGTACAGATGATGATGCTTAAAGATAAAGTGGCTGAGTCTGGAGTTTATAATGTTTTAAAAAGAATCTATGAAATAGGCTACAATGCCGTTGAGGTTTCACAAATTTCTATGACTGAAGAGAATATACAAGAGATGAGAAGGGCCATGAGTGATTTTAATATGAAAATTGCTGCCATGTCTTGTGGTGTTGCAGATATTGCAGAGGATCAAAAATATCCTGGAGACACCTTAGAACACGACTTTGATAAAATTGTTAAAGATTGTAAAGCCGTTGATTGTACTATTTTGCGTATTGGTATGTTGCCAGTTAACTTTATGGGATCAAAAGAAAAAGCATTGGAGTTTGCATCCATTTGTGATGAATATGCAAAACGGCTAAAAAAAGAAGGAATTGACCTTTACTATCATGCTCATAACATGGAATTTGCCCGTTATGACGGACATTTTATGCTTGATTTAATGCGCGATAATACAGAATATCTTGGATTTGAGTTGGATGTTCATTGGATTTGGCGAGCAGGATTGAATCCAATAGACATTATTCCTCATTATGCCAATCGAATCCGAGCCATTCATTTAAAGGATTATCGTGTTGGAGAAATAAATATGGACAATTATCCTGGGGAAGGCATGCAAAAACTGTACTACATGCTTCATTTAATTACACAATTTGCAGAAGTTGGCGAAGGAACCTTACGTATAAAAGAAATTATCGAAACCGGTTTAGCTAGTGGTAGTGAATATTTCTTCGTAGAGCAAGATGAATTATATGGGAAAGATCCATATGATTGTTTAATTACGAGTCGTAATAACTTAATTGCAATGGGATATGAAGACTGGTTTTAATCAACCTCTTGCTCATTATTGAACTAAATCGATTTGTGTTCTTATTTTTCTATCAAGGGACAAAATTGCTAGGTAATAAGTCGATTTTTTCATTTTTTTCAAGGTTGTTACCGGATTTTCCATGAAGGAATATGAGATGGGATGCTGGCTGAACCAAGCGAAGTTTTTATTGGAAATGATACCAGACATCTCATTAGCTGAAATAAAAGCTGTATCAGACTAACAAAGCCATGCGAATTTTAGCTGTTATTTGAAGGAAAAGGTTGGTATGCCATCCGATTCGTAAAAACAAACTGCATCATCGAGTTTTATAAACAGGAGGTTACCAAAGGTAATGAATCAGGATTTATTAATTTCCGGCTTTTCAGACGAAATCTCAGCCAGTTTTGACACCCAGCTGGAGGTAGTTAGGAAACTTGGAATGCAATATATTTCGTTGCGCGGAATTAATGGGAAAAAACATCGGTGATTTTTCTGTAGAAGATATAAAGGGAAAAGTCCTGCCACGCCTGCAAAAATGGAATGTGGGTGTTTCTTCCATCGGTTCGCCAATCGGTAAAGTGTTTATCAATGATGAAGAAGGATTTGAAAAGCAGAAAAAGATGCTCGACACTCTTTGTCAAATATGTCATGTACTAGATTGTAAATATATCCGTATATTCAGCTTCTATATTCCAAAGGGAGAAGAAGCGGATCCATATAAAGATGAAGTCGTTAATAAACTAAAACAACTTGCTGAGATTGCAGAGAAATACAATATCATTCTACTGCATGAAAATGAAAAGGATATTTTCGGAGATATTTTACGACGCTGTCATGAAATACTGAAAGTGGTTAATTCCTCGTATTTTAAAGCCATTTTTGATTTTGCAAACTTTGTTCAATGCGGTGAAGATACGCAAAAGTGCTATGATTTGCTGAAGGGTGAAATCATTTACATTCATATTAAAGACGCTGTTACAACCGATAATCAAAATGTTGTATGCGGTACTGGAGAAGGGAAAATCCCTGAAATTCTATCACAAGCGATTAGAGGCGGATATAAAGGCTTCTTAACATTAGAGCCGCATCTCGTTCTGTTCGATTCATTAAAAGATCTAGAGCTTGAAGATGCTACAGAAATCATCAAGGATAACAAAGGGCTTGATGGCGAAGGCGGATATAAGCTGCAATATGAGTCACTCTTAAAAATTCTTGAAAATATAGAAAGCAAGGAGAAGGCAAAATGAAAAAAATTCGATTAGGTATTATAGGAATTGGTCAACAAGGTGGCACCTACGCTGGATTTATTTCTGAAGGAAAAGTAAAAAATATGGAGATCGGTGCAATTTGTGATATTGATCCAGCCAAAAAAGCCATGTGTGCTGAAAAATATCCAAACGTGCCTTTCTATGAAAACTATATTGATATGCTTGAAAGCGGCAATGTCGATGCCATTGTAACAACGGTTCCCCACTATCTGCATGCAGAAATGGGTATTGAAGCCTTAAAAAGAGATATCCATGCATTGCTTGAAAAACCAGCAGGCGTTTATACAAAACAAGTAAAAGAAATCAATGAATTTGCTGCAACAAAACCTAATTTAACATATGCTATTTTCTTTAACCAAAGAACAAATCCGCTTTATCAAAAGGTAAAAGAAATTGTGGATAATGGCGAGATCGGTAATATCCGCCGTACAAACTGGATGATTACAAACTGGTGGAGACCACAAGCATACTATAATCAAAGCGCTTGGAGAGCAACATGGGGCGGAGAAGGCGGCGGCGTTCTTGGTAACCAGGCACCGCACCAAATTGACTTGCTGCAATGGATTTGCGGTATGCCGAAAAAGGTTTCTTCAAATCTTAAATATGGCTATCAAAGAGACATCGTAGTAGAAGATGATGTAACAGCTGTTCTGGACTATGGCAATGGCGCAACAGGTGTGTTCATTACATGTACACATGATGTTATTGGTACAGATCGCTTTGAAATCACCGGTGATAAAGGAAAAATCGTTGTCGATGACAGCAAGAAAGTTACAATTAAGTGTTTAAAAGAGTCTGAAAATGAAATGAATGCCAAAATGAGCTGGGCAGATGCCGCGAATCTCTTTAGGGGCGGCGGTTTTGATGATCTCTATGATGAAGAAGTTCTAGAGTTTACAAGTGTATGGGGCGAACAGCATATTGCTGTATTAGAAAACTTTGCTGCTAACATCTTAGATGGTACACCACTTATTGCACCAGGAAGCGATGGCATTAATGGGGTCGCCCTTGCAAATGCGATTCACCTTTCCAGCTGGTTAGGCAAAGAAGTAGGACTTCCAGTTGATGAAGAAGTTTACTTGGCTGAGCTGAATAAAAAGATTGAAACTGAAAAAAACAGTAAATAAGACAGTTTGAACTAAAAGTAAAAAAATAAAGGGGCTGTCCCAAAAGCAGAACAGCCCCTTTCTACAGGGAGATGGTCACATGCTGAAAGCAGCCATCATAGGACTTGGGGATATCACTAAAATACACATACTTATTTATGGTACGGTTCTCCACTATTAATGCAAAATTACATCCTCAACAATCTGGCCCTTTTAATGGAATAACATGACTGGCGTTTTTAAACAACTTTATTGTCATTCAACATTAAGGCAATTAACATGATACTGATTTTAAGAAGCAAAAAAGCCTGATCCTAATTGTATACAGGCTTTTTACTTGTTCGTCAATATGTACCCTTACGAATAATATGAGATCTTAGTTTATCGTTAATTAGGACTGGATTATACTAAAGCAGGTCGTTTTTCATCTGCCAACGCTAATAAGCGCTCTTTCACTTTTTCCGCATTAACAAGCTTTTGCGAAACACCTGTTTCCATTGCTGCGTTAGCAACGGCTTCTGCTACATGAGCCGCCACTCTACGGTCAAATGGATCTGGAATCACATAATTAGCGTGAAGATCTTCATCTGCAATTAATCCGGCAATCGCATAAACGGCTGCCAGTTTCATTTCTTCGTTGATTTCTTTGGCGAAAACGTCCAAAGCACCGCGGAAAATACCAGGGAATGCTAGTACGTTATTGACCTGATTTGGAAAATCAGAACGACCTGTTCCGACGACGAGTGCTCCAGCTTCAATTGCAATTTCAGGCATGATTTCAGGCACCGGATTTGCCATAGCAAAAATGATTGAACTATGATTCATTGAACGAACCATTTCTTTCGTGACGACACCTGGGGCCGATACTCCCACAAACACATCTGCTCCCACAAGAGCATCTGCCAATGTACCTTGTTTTTTTTCTTTATTGGTGATACAAGCCATTTCCTCTTTAAATGGATTCATTCCGAACGGGCGTCCTTCATAAATGATTCCTTTTGTATCACATAAAATGACGTCTTTTACACCCATATGCAGCAGTAACTTGACAATCGCCACGCCGGCAGATCCGGCACCGTTTGCGACAACGCGAATCTCTTCTAACTTTTTGTTTGCTAGTTTCAAAGCATTGATTAACCCAGCCGCTGTTACAATTGCTGTACCGTGCTGATCATCATGGAAAACTGGAATATTACAAATCTTTCGTAGCCGATCTTCAATTTCAAAGCATTGTGGTGCTGCGATGTCTTCTAAGTTCACTCCGCCAAAAGTCGGTTCCAATAATTTAACGACCTCCACAATCTTGTCCGGATCTGTTGTATCTAAGCAAATCGGGAATGCATCCACATCTGCAAACGATTTGAATAACAATGCTTTACCTTCCATGACCGGCATGGCAGCTTTCGGGCCGATATTCCCAAGACCGAGTACGGCTGTTCCATCTGAAACAACGGCAACAAGATTCCCCTTCATGGTGTATTCATACGCTTTGCTTTCATCTTCATAAATTTCCAAGCATGGATCCGCTACACCTGGAGAATAAGCGAGACTTAAATCTTTCGCATTGCGTACTGGAACTTTTGAATGAACACCAAGCTTTCCTCTATTTTCCTTGTGCATCTTTAATGCTTCTTCACGTAAAGTTGACATACAATGTCTCTCCTTTTGTTTAATTTAATAGATATTTGTTTTAGTAAACAAAGAGTTAAAAAATTCTCAGACCTCCTGGTAAAGATCTTAAACAGTAGCTAAGCAACATAATGATCATTAAAGTAAACAACCTCGGAAAGAATCCTGTAGTCTTGAATGTTCTCGCAAGCTTCTCTTGCTTCGTTTTCTGCGTTAAATTCAAACATGGTAATATTTTCCTTTGAATAGACGGTGATTACCCACATGAAAAGCTTCCCCCATTAAAAGATGATTTTCCCCCTTTTTCATAACATGTCCAAGGGTCAACAAAAGCAATTAGGAGCAATAGGAAACAAAATGAAAACAAGTGAAACTTCCATCAGTGGGATCTTACTGCCCGTTAATTCGGGATAAATCTTATTGAGCGCTTTCATATTTGTTCTAAAAAAGGATAATTTTAATTTATAATAAGAACTACTAAAAACTACAAAAACTCACCAAAAAATAAGAATTTAAAAAAATGATTGTTTTAATACCAGTTAGTTCTTTGGGTTTAAGGACGGGAATTGATAATTCATTTGTAACAATCATAAAAACCACGAAATACATTCCAGGATAAAATGCCAGTCAATGAAATCTAAAACAGAATGGAAATCGATATGTTTTGGAAAAAAGTTTTCTGTAAAACCTTCTCTTATCACGGTCATTCGATGGGAAATGGAGCGGAAATCAACAGGCCAGTTAGCAGGGACAATCAATTAATAAAAATCGGGATTTTGAATCAGACAAAATGAAAAATTGCCGAGAAAATGAACCTTTTCTCCACAATCTGAGAAGTTTATCATTTTGTGACTGTAACAAGAATTGGCAGTTGCTTATTTGTGCATAATAAACATAGTAAAAATAAAAGGATGATACCATGATTTATATCTATAATGATTTTGGCGGGACACATACAACTTCTATAGCAGCGGCCTATCATTTAAAACGATTACCACAATCTGAACGGAAACTTACGAAAGAAGAAATATTAAATGTGAAATATTTTAATAAATTAACAAAAGACGATTTTGGGAAAATTATTTTCCATGGGATCGATGAAGATGGACATTCTGTATACACTATTGGACGGAAAAGGAACAAATATGTGGTTCCTGCATTAAAAGAAATGTGTTTATTGCTGCAAGAGAAGTTTAAATTTGATGAGAAAATTGTCTTCTCCAATACTTCACCAACGGTGCCTTTTGCAATGTCTATGGGGGGATTTTTCTCAAGAGGTTTAAAAATTGATTTTATCGGTGTGCCGTTATTAGTTATTGGTGCAAAACAATGCTGTGATAATATATATAGGTTGGTTGAAAATACAAAAGAAATAGGGAGAACTACGTACGCAGAAAATATAATCGTACTGGAGAATGAAATGTATAAATAGGTGGGGAGTTAACATGAAGAAAAAAATAGGTTTTATTGGAGCTGGAAAAATGGCTCAGGCTATGATAGGGGGAATTGTAAATTCACAAATGATTCCAAAAGAAAACATCATGGCTAGTGCGAATACAGAAAAAACGATTGAAATAATTGAACGAACATACGGTATTATTACTTCATTAAATAATAGGGACGTTGCTAGGTTTGCAGACGTACTCATACTTGCTGTTAAACCCGATCTCTATGACACTGTCATAAAAGAAATAAATAATGATATAAAGGAGTCTGTAATCATTGTAACGATTGCAGCCGGAATTACATTAATAGATATTGAACAGTCGTTTGGATTCCAAGTAAAGGTTGTTCGAACAATGCCTAATACTCCTTCTGTGGTCGGAGAAGGAATGAGTGCAATTTGTGCAAATGAATATCTCTCCGAAAACGAGTTAAATGAGATCGAGAGTGTGTTCCACACCTTTAGTAAAACCGAGCGTCTAGATGAAAAACTAATGGATGCCGTACCTGCAATCAGTGGTTCCTCACCAGCATATGTTTATATGCTAATAGAAGCTATGGCAGATGGGGGAGTAAGGCAGGGAATACCTAGGGATCAGGCTTATCGACTAGCTGCTCAAGCCGTACTGGGTGCAGCAAAAATGGTTCTTGAGACTGGAAAACATCCTGGTGAACTTAAGGATAATGTATGTACCCCAGACGGTGCAACGATTGAAGCAGTTGTTACCCTTGAGGAAAAGCAATTTAGAGGATCGATATTGGCAGCAATGGACAGCTGCACAAATAAAGTAAAAAATCTTATATAAGCAGCAATTTCGGGATCCATTTGATGGATCCCTTTTTTCTACATTCAAAATCAGGGGAATTCGACGAAAATTAGTATTTTTCGACACTTTCTGTATTTTACGCGTGACACATGGTTTTATTAATAATAAACTTTAGATTCATTCAAACTGTTAGAAAAAAAGGGAATAGTAAAAGCAATGAATCAAATACCGCGAAGGTCTGTTCATCATAAGGGAATGATCTTCAATCAGGGAGTAGAGCGTTTATGGGCTTAATTAATGAAATTACGAAAAAAACCTTGTTCATTTCGGTTATTGATGATGATGCGATTATTCGAACAATACTAATGAGAATACTCAAGGTAATGGATTTTAATCATTACGAACTGAACCTTGAAGCATTTGAAAATGGTCTACAATTTTTTGAATCCAAGCGCTTAGCGGAAAAAGGAGATCATTTTTTAATACTAGATGGTGTCATGCCTGTCATGGATGGAATAGAAATCCTCCAGAAAGTAAAAAAAATAGAAAATAGAAGAAATATTCATGTCCTTATGTTGACAGGGAGAAAAAGTGAAACGGACATTGAACGTGCATTAAAGCTTGGAGCAGATGATTATATGACCAAGCCTTTTAGTATTAAAGAACTTCAATCTAGGATAGAACGTTTAATCAAAGGGATGAAATAGAATGCTGAGAAATGAGTTATTTTTCCTAACAATTCTAACGATAACCATTTTAGGGTTATTAATGGTTTTACTAATATACTTAACGATAAGAAAAGCAATAGATATTAAAAACAGAAAGGCGATTGAACAATATATAGAAAATTATCAATCCATCCTTTTTACGATGCTTATGGAGGGAGGATATTCTAGGGGAATGAATCCTAAATCAGTTCTTGAACGGAAAGCCACCGAAAAACTTCTAAGCATGTATAGTAAAGTTTTAGAGGGCGAGGATGAAAAGAAACGTTTATCAGAATTAGCATCCATGTATTTAGCAGAGTATTATCATAAGCAGCTTAAAAGCAAAAAGTGGAGTCAACGGATGAATACCCTCTATCATATTGAGGATTTCAAACTAAGCCTACTTATAGATGATATACATAAGCTATCCCAGAAAAAACGAATTTCCCATGAAGAACTTATTCATACCTTGAGAATCCTAGCTTTATTTCAATATGAAAATTTATTTGAAATGCTGACAATCCACTACAATTCTTTATCTGAATTCGAGTATCGTAATATCTTAGTACGACTCGAGCAACAACAATTTGAACAGTTTATTCTACATTTTCATAAAAGCAGCCCACCATTACAAAAAGCAATTCTTGATGTAATTTCGATGAAAAAAGAGATTAATTATCTATCTTTTCTTGAAAATATTTTTTCTACCTGTAAAGGGGAAATCAAGCTGAGAGCCTTAAAGGCATTAACGGAAATTGGTTATGTAAAAAATTCAGATCCCTATTTAGAACTTTTATATTCCACCAAGTGGGAAGAAAGAATGGTAGCCGCTAAACTTGTGGGTTCATTAAAAGAAGTAAAAGGTATATCGAGATTGATTGAACTTTTACATGATCAAACATGGTGGGTTCGATCGCAGGCCGGCCAAGCAATCTGTCAATTTCCAAATGGGCCGAGATTTTGCGTGAAGTATTTGAAACATCAAAGGATGCATTTGCCAAGGACATGGCTTGGGAATGGCTTCATAAAGGGGTATAAATAATGATAATTTTACACTGGGGAGATGTTGTAACTGCTTTTGCTTGGTTTATTGCAGTTTATATGGTAATTGTCATTTCTTTCTACTCCGTTATTTTGGTTATTTCCTTTTTCCAGCTTCGGAAGGAATACCAACTAGACAGAGTTCAAGCTTATGAAGATTACTCGGATGAATTTTATACCAAACCTGTTTCAATTATCGTACCTGCTTACAATGAAGAAGCAGGTATTGTTCAGAGTGTACGCTCATTATTAAGTGTTAATTATCCTACATTTGAAGTGGTTGTGGTGAACGATGGGTCAACTGACCATACGCTTGAAAAAGTGATTGAACACTATGGTATGAAGGAAATAAAAAAAGTGGTTAGAAAACAGGTGGAAACAAAACCAATTGGCAGGATATATCAGTCAGACGTTTTATCAAATTTGTTTCTTATTGACAAGGAAAACGGGGGAAAAGCGGATGCGCTTAATGTCGGTCTTAACTTTTCCCATTACCCTTATTTTTGCTCTTTAGATGGCGACTCAGTTCTTGAGCCAGATGCCTTTTTAAAGGTGATGAAGCCTATAATAGATTCAAATGAAGAAGTTGTTGCCTCAGGTGGGAGTGTTCGAATCGCGAATGGCTGCCAAATCATAAACGGACATATTCAAAAAATCGGGTTATCCAATAAACCATTGGTCGTAATGCAAATCATCGAATATTTACGAGCTTTTTTGATGGGGAGAATTGGCTTAAGCCGTCACAATCTTTTATTAATTATTTCTGGGGCGTTTGGTGTCTTTTCCAAGCACTGGGTGATTGCTGCAGGTGGTTATAAAACAGATACGGTTGGGGAAGATATGGAATTAGTCGTGAGAATCCATAGACTCTTAAAAGAAAAGAATACAAAGAAAAAGATTGTGTATGTTCCTGACCCTGTTTGTTGGACTGAGGTTCCTGAAGACATTACATTCTTACGAAGGCAGAGGAGACGCTGGCATAGAGGACTATTTGAAAGTTTATGGACTCATAGAAAGATAACATTTAATCCAAAATACGGATCGATTGGTCTTATATCTTTTCCATACTTCTGGATTGTTGAATTTTTGGGTCCAGTTATTGAATTATTAGGATATCTTTTTATGATCCTTTGTTTATTTTTGGGCGGGATCTATGTTGAATTTTCTATTTTGTTGTTTCTTCTTTCCTGTTTATATGGGTCTATTTTTTCTATGACTGCTGTTCTTTTAGAAGAATGGAGCTTAACAAGGTATCCAAAAGTAACAGATATCATCAAGCTATTTTTATACTCTTTAACTGAAACTATATGGTACAGGCCTATGACCGTACTCTGGCGATGTGAGGGAATATGGCAAATGATAATCGGGGATAGAAGTTGGGGAGAAATGAAGAGAAAAGGTGTTTCCAAATGAAAAAACCCATCAATTTAATCATTTATACAATTCTATTTTTTATTATTTTGACATGCCCTTTTTGGTTATGGCAAATTCAGCCTGTGAAAAAATTAAACGTATTAATTGTCGACAAGACTGTGCCAAATCCTTCCTACAGAGAACATAAGGGGCTTGTTTGGATATTAAACAATGCTAAATATTATAAAAATGGACAAAGACCTTATTCGGTGATCGATGACTATAAGGGGTTTGAACCAAAAGAAGGACAGAAATATACGATTGCCCCCCTTCCTAAGGACTTAAAAAAATATGATGTTTTCTATTTAACAGACCAATACGGGGTTTATAAAGAAGAGTTTTTCGGACAGAATCTGTCGGGAAAAAGGTCCGAAAAAATATACGGCGGACTTAAATCAAGCGAAGTCAATCTAATTGAAAAAGCACTTATCCAGTCAAAAGGAAAAACATTAATAGCTGAATTTAATACCTTTGCGAGCCCTACATCAGAAACCGCCAAAGCTGAGATTTCTAATTTACTAAATGTAGAATGGTCTGGCTGGATTGGACGATTTTTTTCGGACCTTAAAAGTACGGAAGTACCTGAATGGGTAAAGGAGAATTATGAGGAACAAAACAAGAAATGGTCCTTTACTGGTGAAGGGTTCGTTTTTGTCAGTAAAAATAATTATGTAGTTGTCATAGGGGAAAAGGATGTTCATGATGAGGGGCTTCTTTTTCAATTAACAGATAAAGGAAAGAAACATTTTACACGCGATATTCATGGGAAGTATACCTATTGGTTCGATATTATTGATGCTAAAGATAAGGATGAAATAATAGCAGCTTATCAGCTGCCAATATCAAAGCAAGCAAAGGAAACGCTTAAAAAATATGGTATACCAACCCATTTTCCTGCAGTTATTTATCACGAAAATGCTAAGTATTCCTCCTATTATTTCTCAGGAGATTATGCAGACGAATCCGAGGTTCCTGAAATTTACCAAACAAAGGGCTTGGATACATGGAAAAGGAATGTTGGAGCAAAGAATTCTTTTTATTGGAAATCATACGTTCCAATGATGAAGGACATCTTAGAAAATGGATTGCACCACATTGCAAATCAAGAAAAAGTAGAAGTGGCAGACCGTGATGGAATAAAGTCAAATAGCCAAACAGGAGATTCCTATATACAGGTTCAAAAGAATGGAAAATGGGAGAATCTATTAATCAAGGGCGTGAACATGGGGATTGGAAAGCCAGGATATTTTCCTGGGGAGACGGCAATTACCAAGGAAGAATACTTCCGATGGTTTAAAGAAATTGGCGCAATGAATGCCAATGCCATCAGAATTTATACTCTTCACCCGCCACAATTTTATGAAGCCTTTTATGAATATAACCAAATTGCTAAAAAGCCGCTCTTCCTATTTCATGGTACATGGGTTAATGAGGAAAATCTCATCCAAACCCAAGACGCTTTTGCCAAAGTTAATCTAGAGGATGCGAAGCTGGAAATTAAAAATATGATAGATATAATCCATGGAAAGGCTAAGCTTCCTGCGCGGTCTGGTCATGCTTCTGGAGTTTATAAATATGACATTTCAAAATATGTCCTCGGAATAATTGTCGGCACAGAATGGGATCCTGCTATGGTTATGAACACAAATGAAAAGTATTCAGCTATCGGTCAATTTACAGGGGATTACTTTAAAACGGAAAGAGCAAATCCCTTTGAAGTCTGGCTGGCTGGTTTAATGGACTATGCCGCTGATTATGAAGCCGATAAATACATGTGGCAGCATTCGATGAGTTTTACTAACTGGTTAACCACAGATATGTTAAAGCATCCTGCTGAACCTCTTGAGAATGAGGACATGGTTTCGGTTAATCCCAATCATATTAAAGCATCCAAGTTGTTTTCTTCAGGTTTATTTGCATCCTACCATATATATCCATACTATCCTGACTTTCTAAACTTTGAAGAATCGTACCTTAACTATGTTGATAAGACTGGGAAGAAAAACAATTATGCCGGCTATCTGAATGAACTGCGTGCTGCCCATCAAATGCCAGTACTTGTTGCTGAATTTGGTGTGCCAGCTTCTAGAGGCTTAACCCATAAGAACGCTTATGGGATGAACCAAGGGTTTCATTCGGAAGAGGAACAAGGGAATATTAATAAGTATCTATATCAATCGATTGTTTCAGAAGGCTATATGGGTGGGCTTGTCTTCGCCTGGCAGGATGAATGGTTTAAACGGACATGGAACACGATGGATTTTGATAACCCAGACCGAAGACCATACTGGAATAACATGCAAACAAATGAACAGCATTTTGGTTTAAAAGGTTTTGAACCAGTAAAAAAGGAACAAGAAATCATTGTTGACGGTGTCTCTATGGATTGGGACTTAGCTGGAGTTAGGAATAGTTATCTTACAAAGGATAAGAAAGACACTTTAAAGGAAGTTCGGTTTTCTTCGGATAATGGGTATTTGTATTTTCTTCTAAAATATATTCGTCCCGTTGATTTTAGTAACCAAGGAACTTTCCTATTACTCGATACCATCAATAAGCAAGGGCAAACTAATATACCATTAGCAGGTAAGAGTTTTATAAAAACAGACTATGGAATTGATTTTTTAATAAAACTTACAGGAACTAATAATTCCAGAATCATGGTTGATAGCTATTATGATACATTCTATTATCAATATGCTCAGCTTTTGAAGATGATTCAGGAGCAGCCATATGCTAAACAAAAGGATAATGGAGTGTTTCATCCCATTAGACTTGCTCTTTTTAAGAAATTAACTATTCCTTCCACAAAAACAATTATTCCATTTGAGAGCTACGAGACGGGAAAACTGAAGTTTGGGAATGCCAATCCAAAGAATAAAGAATTCGATTCATTAACGGATATAAGTATAAGTAATGATATGAAGGTTATTGAAGGTAGAATTCCATGGCAGCTATTAAATGTGAAAGACCCTAGTTTAAGAGAAGTAATGGGAAATGTGTGGGAAAGTGGTTTGGCAAGCAGCATTGAAACAAGCGGAATTAGGGTGGCTATTGTGACAACAGAGAATGGGAAGGTCCAGCAGTCATTCCCTAATTTAACTAATAATCAGCTGCATCAAACCGATGCATTTTTCTACAGTTGGAAAAAGTGGGAGGAGCCAGCCTTTTATGAACGGTTAAAAAAATCTTATGGAATCATGAAAGAGGCCTTTCGAACGGCGGAAATTAAGGATGGTAAGAATACAAATTAAAACGCTGGCTCACCAGAACCAGCGTTTCTTTTAAATCTTTTTTTTCTCAATAGTAAGGAAAATACTCATTATTATTACCACTAACAGTTAAGGTCGTCATAAAGCCGACACATATGATCGTAAGAAGGGAATAAAAAAAATTTTCTAAACCGACTATTTGAATGCCGCTCGTAATGACTAGACCATCGATTAAGAATATAATGATACCTACATTTATTGAAGTAAATTTGGTTAGAATCTGAGCTAGTAAATCAGTCCCACCCGTACTTGTTTCATAACGAAGCATAAGACCGATGCCAATGCCGACAAGTAATCCACCAATTATTGTACTTGGTAATATACCCAATTGTATTTTTCCGTTCATAAATGAAAGAAAATCAATACAAAACGAAGAAATGATCAGTCCGTGGAGGCTAAAGTAGAAGTAGCGTCGCTCAAAAAACCAGGCTAAGACATATAAAGGTAGACTTAAAAGGATAATACTTAGACCAGTCGGCCATCCGTAAAAATAATGAATGAGTAGCCCTAAGCCGATTACCCCTCCGTCTAGCAAATGATAGGGAACTAAAAATCCATTTACCCCAAGACTCAATAGCAAACTCCCAAGCAGCATAGCTGTAATTTTTTCCTTCACAATCTCACCTCAAAACTTGTCCTCTAACATAAAAATATGAAAGTTCGAGGCATTTAGAAGTGATATCACCAAAAAAAATGATTATTATAAAGGATTAAAAAAACAACCAGGAGAAAAAAATTCCTGGTTGTTTTTTTAAAAGAAGATATTCAAAATAAAATAAATAATACCTGCTAATAAGGAGGTTATTGGTAGTGTAATGACCCACGTAATTAACATCCGCTGAGCAGTACCCCATTTTACCCCTTTAAGACGATGCGAAGCACCTACACCAAGTATTCCTGAAGAGATGACGTGTGTAGTACTAACAGGTAAGTGGATGTAGGTGGCCCCGAAAATGATCGCTGCACCCGTTAAATCCGCTGCAACACCATTAATCGGACGGATCTTCATAATTTTCCCGCCCACTGTTTTAATGATCTTCCATCCGCCAATCGAAGTACCAAGTCCCATTGCAATCGCACAAGAAAGCTGTACCCAAAAAGGAACCTCATCAGTATGCAGATAACCATTAGCTAACAGAGCCATGGTGATAATCCCCATTGATTTTTGTGCATCATTTGTTCCGTGTGAATAGGATTGTAATGCCGCAGTAGCAATCTGGATAAAACGAAAGTTTCGGTTTGTCTTTGTTAAATTGAAGTTCTTAAACATGACTTTAAAAATGCTGTAAACAATATACCCAACTGTGAAAGCTAAGATCGGTGATAGGACTAATGCTTCAAGGATTTTTATAAAACCTTCTGCTTTAATTACGTCAAATCCTTTGGCAGCAATTGCCGCACCAGCAATAGAACCAATAATTGCATGGGAAGAGCTGCTTGGAATACCGTAATACCATGTGAGTAAGTTCCAAATAATAGCCGATAGCAGCGCCGCAAAAATAACAATTGATCCGGTATGACCACCGGTTAGTGAGAATGGATCAACAATATCCTTAGATATGGTTTTGGCTACACCTGTGAATGTTAAAGCACCAACAAAATTCATTACGGCTGCCAGCAAAATTGCTTGGCGTGGCTTTAGAGCTTTTGTTGATACAGAGGTAGCGATTGCATTTGCAGTATCATGGAATCCATTTATAAAGTCAAATGCAAGGGCACCAATTACAATTAAAATCGTTAGAATTAATACAACGCTCATATTTTTGCTCCTTAAGCATTTTTCATGATAATGGTTTCAAGTGTATTAGCAACGGTTTGGCAATAGTCTGCGATATCTTCAAGATTTTCGTAGATTTCTTTATATTGAATGATACGGATTGGATCTTTTTCAACCGTAAATAAATTTTTAATCGACTGGCGTAAGATATTATCACAGTTGGATTCATAATCTTTTATTTTAATCGCATGTTCTCTTATTTGTTGTAACTTTTTATTTGAAAGCAGTTCAACCGCTTTGTCAATTTCATGAACACTGGCTTGAATAGCATCCACAAATTTCTTCATATAGTCATCTGCATTCGTAATGGAGTACATTTCAAATAATGCTGCACATCCTTCAAGGCCATCCAGAACATCATCCATGCTCATAGCTAGATGAAGAATATCTTCACGTTCAATTGGAGTGATGAAAGCATCATTCAATTCTTTGATTACTTCGTGAACGAATGTATCTCCTTTGGTTTCCAGTTCTTTCATTTTCTCTGAGAAAATTTTCAAATCACTCACATTTTTTAATTTATAATCAGTGAAGAAATTTGCACTTTCTTTAAGGTTCGCGGAAATATTACTAAGTAATGCCATAAATTTATCAGTTTTTTTGAATGCCATGTAATTACCCCCATTTTAATTTAAAACGTCTTGTAGACCAACTTAGATATTTTATCTGAAAAATGTCGAAGAAAGAAACAAATTCTATGTAACTTTACAAAAACTTAACATTAGAATTTTTTGAATAGTTCATTTTTAAGATTGAGACTTTTTTACTTTTACCTAAATTCATTGATTTATGTATTAAAGGAAGGTTGTAAGATTTTTTCTTTTCTGAGTATAAAAATGAAAATAGGGTACTTTAAAGGTACAGGTAGCATGAAAATTAAGTACATTTCCACTACTGCCTGAGACAAATAATTGAATACTAAAAAGGAGTGTTCTAAATGAGTTTCATTTGGGCATTAATTATTGGTGGGATTATTGGATGGTTAGCAGGCCTTATCGTTGGAAGAGATATACCGGGCGGCATCATTGGTAACATCATAGCTGGATTTGTTGGGGCGTGGCTTGGGACAGCGATTTTAGGTAACTGGGGGCCTCATGTGGCTGATTTTGCAATAGTACCTGCAATCATTGGTTCTGCAGTATTGGTATTGCTGCTAAGCTTCATTTTGAGAGCCTTTAGAAAAACAGATAAATAACCATTGAAAAAGCCTCCTAAATCAGGAGGCTTTTTCAATGGTTTGTGGTTCAATAACCTAAATTGAATATATGTCAATATCTTTAAAAATAGCAGGTTGATCTAAAAATGGAGCATGACATACAATTTTATCCTGAGTAAATGGGTGAATCAACTCAAGCTTTGCTGCATGGAGTGCTTGTCTTTTAATAATTGCTTTCCCGCCATACAAAGTATCTCCAACTAAAGGATGTCCGAGATGACTTAAGTGAACTCTGATTTGATGGGTTCTCCCAGTATCGAGCCAACATTTAACATAGGATTGTTGTTTGTCTTTGTCTGCCTTTAAGACCATGTAATGGGTAAGTGCCTCTTGACCTGTTGGAGAAACTCTTCTTTTGGTTGCATGATGGCGGTCACGGCCGATTGGATCCTTAATTGTTCCACTTCTATGTTTAACTATCCCATGAACCAAAGCAATGTAGGTTCTTTTAATCTCCCGTTTTTCGAGCATATTGTCCAAAATAGCACCAGCTAAAGCATGTTTAGCAAAAAGGATGGCACCTGATGTATCGCGATCTAATCGATGAACCTGCCGAATGTTTCTTATTTCCCCATTTGATTGCAGATAATATTGCACCGCATTAACAAGGGTATATAGATCGGCTTTTGGGTCATTGGGATGGGTATTCATAAATGGCGGTTTGTTAAGAACCAATACATGGTCGTCCTCATAAAGGATGTCGACATCTATATAGTTTGGTGTGATTAGTAATTCTTCTTCCTCAAAAAGTTTAAATTGCAGCTCCGAACCATGACTAAGAGGGATATTCCAGTTAGCCTGATCCCCATTTAGTAAAACCTTATTTTCCATTCTAAAAAAATGAGTTAATTTTTTGGGGGCTCCCCATACGTTTCGAAAAATATCAGCAATGGTTCTTCCATTCCATTCCAAAGGAATCGTTAGTTGAAACCATTCACCCATTCGCATTGTTTTTAGCATTTAATTCTCCTTCAGGTTATAATTACCACCGTAAATACGGTCTTTGTTATGTTATTCTAATGATATACAATCAGACAGAAATAAGCGATGGCAAAGGTGGGTTAAAAGTGAAAATTGTTTTTGCCTCCACACCAAGTCAGGAAGAAGAAATTAATGAACTGGTGAGGTACATCTATTCGGATATTTTTCCTCTTTACTATACCGATGAGGAAATTAATCAATTTGAACAGTTAAAGGTTTTGCATACATCTGAAGATTTTAACACATTAAAAGATGCCTTTCAGGTAATGACAAGTATTCAAACATTAATCTCTATTCTTGAGGCCTCTCAACTTGATGTTCAGTATACATTATTATTTAATAAGAATGTTGAGACCTTACAGGAATTTGGATTATTTTTTCCATTTAAATATGAACATTTTGAAGATGCAAAATGTATCAGAGCAAACATGCTAAGTATTTATTCTAATGCTGATAATGAGTTGCTAGTATAATGAAGTCTGCAAAATTGCAGGCTCAGATTGTCGAGAAAGGGTATTTTTCTCGGCAATTTTTTATTCTCAGCATTTAATTATTCATTGTACCTGCTAATGGGCCTGTTGATTTGCGCGGAAGGCACGCAGACTCCTGCGGGAGTACGGGGCAGGGGAGACCCCGCAGGCGCTTCAGCGCCGAGGAGGCTCCCCGGCACGCCCGCGGAAAGCGAAGTGCCTGGAGCGCAAATCAACAGACATGTTGCAAAGCCTATATATTAATAATATTATAACGAATTAATGCGGTGAATAGTTAAAGTTATTGTAGAAAATAAAAGGCTGTCGAAAGTTTCTCGACAGCCTGAGTCTGCAAAATTGCAGGCTTTTATTTTTTTTCTATTAGTAATGAGTAATTTTAAGGTAATATAGTAAAAGGAAAGAAATTAACAATTATATATTACTGCGAAAATTGTCGTCTAATTTCAGTAGATTTTTAAAGGAGTAACAAACATGAAATTAGAAACAATATAGAGTAGACAGAAACTGGAGGGGACACCAATGGATTGGAAGAAAAAAGCAAAAAGTTGGATAGAATTTGAAGGATTAGATGCTGAATTAAGAAATCAATTAACAGAAATAGTGAAGAATGAAGGGCAGTTAGAAGAGGTTTTTTATAAGAATTTAGAATTTGGAACTGGGGGTATGAGAGGCGAAATCGGAGTTGGTACTAACCGAATGAACCTTTATACTGTGCGCAAAGCCTCAGCTGGTTTAGCGGGATACATAGAAAACCAAGGTATAGAAGCGAAACAACGCGGTGTTGTGATTGCTTTTGATTCCCGTCATAAGTCACCAGAATTTGCAATGGAGGCCGCTAAAACGTTAGCCTCAAAAGGAATCCAAACATATGTATTTGAAGAATTAAGGCCTACCCCTGAATTATCATTTGCGCTAAGATATTTAAATGCCTTTTCAGGAATTGTCATCACTGCAAGCCATAATCCGCCTGAATATAACGGATTTAAGGTATATGGTTCAGATGGCGGCCAACTTCCTCCAGATGGAGCAGATAAGGTTATTGCCAAGGTAAATGAGATCGAGAATGAATTACTAATTGAGGTTGATAGTGAAGCAAACTTAAGAGCTGCCGGATTAATTAAAACGATCGGTGCTGAAATTGATAATGCTTATATTGAGAAATTAAGAACTATTTCAGAGAATCCAAACCTTGCTGAAGAAACTGATATTAAAATCGTCTTTACCCCTTTACATGGAACTGCTAATAAGCCTGTCCGTGCGGCTTTATCTGCATTGGGCTATAAAAATGTAACAATCGTTAAAGAACAAGAACTTCCAGATCCGGAATTCTCGACTGTAAAAAGTCCTAACCCTGAAGAACATGCAGCCTTTGAATTGGCCATTCGTGATGGAAAAGAAGTAGGAGCGGATCTTCTCATTGCTACAGATCCCGATGCCGATCGATTAGGTATTGCTGTGCGCAATCCTGAAGGAGAATATGTTGTTCTTACAGGAAACCAAACAGGTGCTTTGTTACTTGATTACATTATCACACAGAAAAAGGAAAAAGGAACACTCCCGGAAAATGGAGTTGTTTTAAAAACTATTGTTACATCAGAAATTGGCAGGAAAATTGCTACAGCTTTTGATTTAGAAACAGTTGATGTCTTAACCGGATTTAAATTTATCGCTGAAAAGATCAATGAATATGAGGCATCAGGTGATCGGAAATTCCTATTTGGATATGAAGAATCCTATGGCTATTTAATTGGTGACTTTGCTAGGGATAAGGATGCAGTCCAAGCGGCTCTACTAGCAACCGAAGTGTGTGCTTTTTATAAGAAACAAGGAAAAACCCTCTATCAAGGAATGATGGAAGTATTTGAAAAGTATGGTTATTACCAAGAAGGCCTACGTTCCTTAACCTTAAAAGGAAAGGAAGGGGCGGAGACAATCCAACAATTATTGGCTTCTTTCCGATCAGAGCCAATTACGAGTCTTGGAAACTTGACTACCTTCACGACGGAGGATTACTTAACAAGCATCCGTGTAAAGAATAATGGAGAAGAAGAAATTGATTTACCAAAATCGAATGTTTTAAAATATACTTTCGAGGATGGTTCATGGGTTTGTTTAAGACCATCAGGAACAGAGCCGAAGGTGAAATTCTATTTTGGAGTCAATAGTAAAAGTTTAGAAGAAAGCAAGATAAAACTAAAATCGATTGAAAATGATTTTATGGCTTTAGTTGACGATAAAATGAAAATGGTTCAAGAAATTTAATCCAATTTTAATAAGATCTAAGAACATCATCATGAAAAGAAAAAATTAAAACACGGCTTCCATTTCAGGAAGCCGTGTTTTTTTGGTGGAATTCTTTGGTCCGGTTGTAATAAGTTTCTCAGGCAGAAATTGTATTCACTTATCATTTTAGGAAAGACTATACATCGGTATCTCATTAGGGTCAGGCTCTACGGTTTCATTCGCATGGTCAATGTAGCGAAGAAGGTTATATAGTTTGGTTTCAATTACACTGTAATCACGTTCGAAATTGTAGGCATGCAGGAATTGTTCAATTCTTTTCGATAAAAATTGGTCTTTTGTTCGTACCATTAAAATCAGCAAATTATCCCACTCAGATCGATGTGTATAATATAAAGCTCGATCATAATCCATTTTATTCATTTTTTTTATCTCCTCCTTATTAGGAGTTGAGATTATTGTATGATATTTAGACGATAACTTTCACAGCAAATGTTGGACACCCATTGTTTACGCGTTTTTCAACATTTACCTGTATATATTCTTGTCATTATGAACAAGGCGGAGGCGCTATGGTTAAAATTATAATTTGTGTCATGCTCTTTTTATCCCTACAACTGGAAAATGTCGCAAGCGCTAAAATTGTCAAAGCTGATAAACCGTATACTTATGAAATGTTAGAAAATGACCTTTCAATAATTAACGAAAAGTATCAAGAAAAAATAAAAATCAAATCGATCGGTACGTCTCACTTTGGGCGGGATATTTGGGCAATCAAGCTCGGAAAGGGCAAGAAAAATGTGGTTTTGATTGGCTCGCATCATGGGCGGGAGTGGCTGACAAGCTTAATGTTAATGAAAATGCTTGAGTCTTATGCAGCTTCCTATGAGGAGAAGGGTCTTTTCGGATTTAAATCCAATCATATTCTTAATGAAGTATCATTATGGTTTGTGCCAATGTTAAATCCAGATGGAGTGGCCATTCAACAGAATGATCTTAAAAGTTTTCCATCTACACATCAGAAACTTTTGGTGAAAATAAATGAAGGATCAGATAACTTTAAACGATGGAAAGCAAACGGCATGGGCATAGATTTAAATAGGCAATATCCAGCTGGGTGGGAAAATCTTAATCCTGATCCTGTTTCACCCTCCTATAAACTTTATAAAGGAAAAAAACCATTAGAATCAAAAGAAGTACTCTCCTTAACGAAATTTATTAAGGAAATTAACCCTTCAATTGCAGTTGCTTATCATACAGCGGGAAGAGAAATTTATTGGAATTATAAAAATGGCAAGCATCTTACACGTGATAAACTTGTTGCTAAAAAAATTTCGAAATTAACCGGCTATAAATTAGCCAAACCTGAAAAAAACGCAGTGGGAGGCGGTTTCACGGATTGGTTTATCACTACTTATCACAGACCGGCCATGACCATTGAAATTAGTTATTTAGTTGGCGAAACAAATCCCCCCATCTCAATTTTTAAACAGGAATGGAAACGGAATCGACATGTTGGCTTGAAACTTGCAGTGGAAGCCAAAAAAATCTCTGATTAAAGCAATACTAGCCTATTGTTTTTTCTATCTTGTTTCATCATTCCCCTTTTTCCTTCATACATTGTGGTAAGAGGAAAAGGGGGAATGGCAAAATGGATGTGGAAGGTCGTAATTCACTCGAATATGCGATCAGTGAAATCACTGAAATAGCAACCGGGTTTGGTTTGGATTTTTATCCAATGCGTTATGAAATCTGTCCTGCCGAAATTATTTATACATTTGGGGCTTATGGTATGCCAACCCGATTTTCACATTGGAGCTTCGGCAAGCAATTCCACAAAATGAAACTTCATTATGATTTAGGGCTGAGTAAAATTTATGAATTAGTTATCAATTCAAACCCATGCTATGCTTTTTTGCTTGATTCCAATACACTTATTCAAAATAAACTAATTGTTGCCCATGTTTTAGCACACTGTGACTTCTTTAAAAATAATGTTCGTTTTCAAAATACAAAACGTGATATGGTCGAAAGTATGGCTGCCACAGCAGAAAGAATTCAACAATATGAAGTTCAATATGGTAAAAAAGAGGTGGAAACCTTTTTAGATGCAGTATTGGCTATTGATGAACATATAGACCCGTCGCTTATGAGGCCAAAGTTATCTTGGTCCATTGGAGACGATGAGGAAGATGATGACCTAGACCTTCAAGTAGCAACGCCATACGATGATCTGTGGAGATTGGATGAAAAAGATAAAAAGGAGACCAATCAACCGCGGAAAAAGAAATTTCCTCCAAGGCCAGAAAAGGATCTGTTGCTATTTATTGAAACATATAGCAGAGAGTTAGAGGATTGGCAGCGGGATATCTTAACTATGATGCGGGAGGAAATGCTCTACTTCTGGCCGCAGCTTGAAACGAAAATTATGAACGAAGGCTGGGCTTCCTATTGGCATCAACGAATTTTACGGGAAATGGATTTAACGAGCGGTGAGGCAATCGAGTTTGCTAAATTGAATGCGGGAGTTGTACAGCCATCAAAAACGGGCATTAATCCTTATTACCTTGGAATAAAGATTTTTGAGGATATTGAAGAACGCTATAACAATCCAACGGAAGAGATGAAGCGAAGAGGCGTGGTTCCAGGATCAGGGCGGGAAAAAATGTTTGAGGTCCGTGAAGTAGAATCCGATATATCTTTTCTTCGCAATTACTTAAATAAGGACCTTGTCATGCGAGAAGATATGTATCTTTTCCAAAAACAAGGAAGAGACTACAAAATTGTTGATAAACAATGGGAACAGATTCGTGATCAACTTGTAAATATGCGCGTAAATGGAGGTTTCCCTTACATCACTGTCAATGATGGCGATTATTTAAAAAATGGGGAACTATATCTAAAACACTGGTATGAAGGGGTGGAACTCGACGTTAAATATCTAGAAAAAGTTCTTCCGTATATCCAACAGCTTTGGGGCAGACCTGTTCATATCGAATCGATGATTGAAGATAGAAAAATGTTATTTTCTTATGATGGTAAAGGAGTCCATCGTAAATATTTGTAATTTCTTGAGGCTATCTTGTACTATCAAGATAGCCTATTTTTATTTATGCGTAATAGGAGAGAGGAAATCATTTCATGAATGTATTTGTTAATGTTGTTAAAACTATTCTTAAAAAGGGGATAAATAAATGAAACAAGCTCTTAACTCTAAAGTTCTTTCAGTTTTAGAAGACAAGATTCAATTAATAAAAACAGAAAAAGGTGCGATATATTTAGTAGGACCGATCCGGCTTCCCGTTAATTTATACGGAGAAACAGTTGTCTTCAAATGGTATTGTTGGCTAAATTGTGATGAGGTAACAGAGGATTTTGAAAGAATTATTGATAAGTTATCTTCTGCAAATTTAGCAGAGTTTCAACAATCAAGCGTTTTAGTATATGGTGACTTTGAATATGAAGATGATGTCATTATTAGAATGCATTCCATCTGCCATACGGGAGATATATTTGGAAGCAAGCGATGTGATTGTGGATTCCAATTAAAACAATCAATGAAAATGATCTCCGAACATGGAACAGGGGCATTATTTTATCTAGCTAACCACGAAGGAAGAGGAATTGGCTTATTCAGTAAGGCAATGGCATATGTTCTTCAAGAAAACGGCTATGACACGGTTGAAGCAAATGAAGGCCTTGGTTTTGTCGATGATTCTAGAAACTATGGGGATGCTATTCAAGTCCTTAAAGCATTACGCTCTAAACCAGTCACACTTATGACTAACAATCCAAAAAAATTGGAAGCATTAAAAAGTGCTGGTTTAGTGGTAGCAGGCAGAAAGCCTTTGTGGGGAGATGTATCAGAGTATAACGAAAAATATCTGCAGACAAAAGTAAATAAGTCAGGTCATATAGGAGATAAGGGGACTTGTCCAAATGACTAACCATGAATTCTATATGGAGTTAGCTCTTAAAAATGCTAGTGCAATGAAAGGCCAAACAGACCCAAATCCACTAGTAGGGGCTGTGATTGTGAATGATAACCGAGTAGTGGGAATCGGAGCCCATTTAAAAGCTGGCGAGCCTCATGCTGAGATTCACGCTCTCCGTATGGCTGGCGAAGCAGCAAAAGGCGGAACCATTTATGTTACATTAGAACCATGTTCCCACTATGGCAGGACAGGCCCATGTGCTGTTGCAATAGTAGAAGCCGGTATTAAAACAGTCGTAATTGCCACACTTGATCCAAATCCTGTTGTGTCAGGGAATGGAGTAAAAATTCTAAAAGACGCAGGAATTGAAGTAATAATCGGGGTTCATCAAGAGGAATCCCAAAAGATGAATGAAGTATTCAATAAATTCATTGTGGAGAAAAAACCATTTGTCACCTTAAAATCAGGGATTACTTTAGATGGGAAAATAGCCACTTATGCATCAAACAGTAAATGGATTACTTCGGAACAATCCAGACATGATGTCCATCTTCTGAGAAATGAAAATATGGCTATTCTTGTAGGGGTTAATACAGTAATAAAAGACAACCCAGAATTGACAGCGCGAATTCCAAATGGAAGAAATCCAATTCGTGTTATTTTGGATTCTACTTTAAAGATCCCTATAGATTCAAAAGTTGTAACAGATAACCTTGCTGAAACTTGGATATTTACGTGTCAGAAATATGATCAGGATAAGGAAAAAACATTAAAGTCCTTAGGGATGAAAGTCTTTCCTACCAATGGGGTGGAAAAAGTAAATCCTAAAGATGTCATGGAAATATTAGGTGAGCACCTTATCTCATCCGTATTAATTGAAGGTGGGGGCACCATAAATGCTTCTTTTCTTGAAAATAATTGTATTGATAAAGTAATTCTTTATTTTGCACCCAAATTAATTGGTGGAAAGGATGCACCTACTTTCTTAGAGGGGGCAGGAATAGAGAAAATGTCTGATGCAGTGGATTTAGTGGATACATCGATTATTAAAATTGGAAAAGACTTTAAATTTATTGGCTATCCGATTTATTCAAAAGAGGGAATTATGTGATGAGATTTGGTTTTGATATCGATGATACATTAATAAATCTACGCGAGCATGCCTTTAACATTTACAATCAAAGGTTGAATCAGAATGTTCCGATCGAAGTTTTTCATAGCTTAAAAAGAGTAGAGATACATGAACCCTTTGGATTAACAGATGAACAAGGGCAAGAAATGTGGCGTAATTCTTTAGAAGAAATTTATTATACGTCATGTCCTGCTTTTCCAGATGCTGTCGAAACTTTACAAGAACTAGAGAAGAAGGGGCATGAAATCTTTTATATTACGGCTAGGCCCAAAGAACATGGGGAAAGAACGAAAGAATGGTTAAAAGAAAACGGTTTTCCTGTTCATGAGGAGAGGTTTTTTTATGGAATGCAGGATCATGAAAAGGTAGAAATCATTAAAAAATTAAAACTCGATTATTATTTTGATGATAAACCAGAGGTTTTAAATACATTATTAAACGAATCAATTAAAATTTTTCTCAGGGATCAATCCTATAATCGGCATTTAAATTTACCGAGAATTATAAATTGGAGTGACCTTGAGGAAACAATTAAAGATAAAGCGAAATAAAAGTCGAGTTTTATTGTGTGTTAAAGCTATCTTGTAAAGACAAGATGGCTTTTTAATATATATAGGTTAAAAATGTGACTATTTAGTTAAATATAATAAAACAAGTTGACACTGATAATCATTCTCTTTATAATCATAGTTGTGAATGATAATCATTATCAAATATAAAAATTATACAAACCGGGGGAAAATCACAATGTCAATCAAATTTAAACTTCTAGCAGCAATGGCAGCACTTTCATTAGTTCTCGGAGCTTGTGGGAAAGCGGAAGAAACCGCTAGTAAACCAAAGGTAGAGAACAAGGAAAAAGTATCAGAGAAGAAAGAAGCAGAAGCAGAAGAAAAAGAAAAAGTAGAGTATGCTGATGTATTTAAAGAAGCTATTACGGAACTTGAAAAAGCAAAAGAAGGTAAAGATGTTGATTTTGACAAAGTGACAGATTTATATAATTCGAATTTAAAAGAGTTAGTTCAAAAGAGAGACGCAGAATTTGAAGATACAATTGATGAAAAAATCACTGCAGCTCTATCAGCTGGTAAAGATGGTTCAATGGATAAAGTAATCGTAAAACAAATCTTTGATAAATTAATGCAAAAGGTATTTTATACATCTATTAAACACGATTTTACAGAAGTAACTGAAAAATGGGGCAAAACTGAAGAAGTCAATGCAGAATTAGAAGAAGCAAAAGGATATTATGCCATTCTAAAATCAACTGTAGATAAGCGTGATGCAGCTTATGGAACAAACCTTGTCAGTGTAATTGATGGCGGATTTAGCGAAATAGAAACAGCAATTAAAAACAATGATCAACTAAGCTTTAACTTAGGTAAGCAAGTGGTTGACAAAACGTTAATGAAGACCTTCTATCTTGCAACGGGTGCACTTCCAAATGGATATGCAACAAAGGCTGCAGCTGAAGCGGGGAAAGATGCTGCTTTAGCCAAAGTAGAACAGGCAGAAGGCTGGGCATTCTTCCAATCTTTATATAGCTATTTGAACAAACATGCAGCTGATGAAACTGCATTAATTGAAAAACAATTCAATCTTGAATCTGATGTAAAAGCAGTTGATCCAGCTGCTGTTAATAAAGCTTTTGTTCGTGGTTTTGCAAAAATTGCCATTTCTGAGTATGGTGAGAGTAAAGAATTATTAGGTGAAGATAAAGCTGTTATCACTGGTTTAGAGGGTGCGTTATTCATCGATATCATCGGCGAAGATATCAAGCCCCTTCTTGGAGAAGATGGTTATAAGACATTAACTGAAAAAGCACAGAAATATGTTGAAACAGCAAAAGCCAAAGATAAAGCTGCTGGTGAAGCACAATTGAACGAGTTAATTTCCACTCTGAATACAATCGTAGAAAAAGCGAAATAATGCAGAGGAAAAACCTTGTTAACTTACGCAAGGTTTTTCCTTTTTTCTCTGATATGAGAGAATAATGTACATAATAAGTCGTGATGACCAACTAGGTATAGAGGTGTTATACATTGAAAGTAATTGTTACTGGCGGAGCAGGGTTTATTGGCTCCCATCTTACAAGGAAATTGTTAACGGAAGGCCATGAGGTTTTAATCATCGATGAACTGCATCCTTACTATTCTGTTGCTAGGAAAAAACGACAGCTAGAATTTGCACGTGGAGCAGGAGAGTTCGCTTTCATTCAAAAAAGTCTTCTAAATGACGAAGCGGAAGTAAAGGAAATCTTTCTTTCCTACAAGCCAGAAATGGTAATACACCTAGCGGCCATTCCTGGAGTATCACATTCAATAGCGGCCCCGAATGAGTATGTTGACTACGATATTAAAGCCACCATTAATGCACTGCGATTTGCGGGTCAATCAAACGTAAAACATTTTATTTTTGCTTCTTCCTCATCGGTTTACGGAGAACAAAAGAACGTTCCGCTTCAAGAAGAGATGGCGATGGGAAAGGTGGTATCTCCTTATGCAGCAGCTAAATTTGGGGCTGAATCCTTTTGCCATGCCTATTCTTCATTATTTGACTATAAAATTTCTATCCTTCGCTTTTTTACCGTTTATGGACCCTGGGGTAGGCCAGATATGGCCATTACAGGGTTTATTAAAAATTTGCTGAATAAACAGGAAATTACATTGTTTGGAAATAGAACGGCTAGGGACTATACATATATAGATGATTGTATAACAGGGATCATTAGTGCTTTTAACCAAACTGAAAGGGTCGGTACCTATAATATAGGGTCTGGTAAACCGATTTTTATTGAGGAATTAGTTGAGTATTTAAAGCAGCATTTTCCTGATATAACTGTAAAACAAGGTGGTTTTCGCCAAGGGGATGTCAATTCCACATGGGCGGATATTTCGAAGGCACATCAACAGCTAGGATTTTCCCCATCTATATCTTTTTCAGAGGGACTTGCTAAAACGATAGAATGGGCCAAAAAGCATGTTTCGGAAATCAGTTAAACGTTTGGTTAAAGTGATGGGATTCATTTTGGCAGGAATTTTTATCCTGTTGTCCTGGCGATATTTTCATGCTGAAAACTTTTTAAATGGGTCCAAAAAATTTTTCTTGGGGAATCCTTTGATTATCATAGTTGTTACCGTGGGTTACCTATCCTCATTTATCCTCAGAGCAGAGGCGTGGAGATTATATCTAGGAAAGAAAGCCAAGTTTATAAGCTGTTTACAAGGCATTCTCTTAAGTCTTTTCGTAAATCATATCACTCCAATAAAGGTTGGGGATGCGGTAAGGGTCGGGGTGTTGTCCTGGAAGGAAAAAAACATAAGTCCTGATATTTCAGCACATTCTGTAGTTGTGCTCAGATCGCTTGATATGTTGTTCCTAATGTTATTTTCCATAATAGGACTTGTTGCTTTTTCCAAAGCGTTTATCTTCCACTTGTCATTAGGAGTATTGCTTATTTTAGGTTTAAGCATTCTAATAGGAGGATTTATAGTCTTTAAATACTGTCCACTCTTTGTGGAAAAGCATATCTTATTATTAAGAACAAGCTTTAAGGGCTGGAATTTTGTTTATATTTTTTTCTTGATTGGATTAAGCTGGGCAATGGAAGGCGCTGTTTTGTGGGGAGTAACAGCTTCGTTAGGTGATGGTCTTTCTATTTATAAGTCAATTTGGGTCAATTCTATTACTGTCGGTGGGCAGGTATTTCAAATTACACCTGGGGGAATATCTACATACGAATCAGTCATGACTGCGGCTTTAACAAGTTTTGGGTTTCCGACAAAGGATGGATATATGGTTGCTCTTATTAGCCATAGTTATAAGTTTATTTTTTCCTATTTCGTTGGTTTCTTGCTATTGATTCATTCACCTGCATCAAATTTTAAACAAATAAAAGTGTTTCTAAGAATGAGAGGAAGACAAAAATGAAAAAAGCATCTTCTTTTGAAAAAGTGGCGGCAAGGTGTTGGAACCTTCTGAATGAAGGGAAGCCGTTTACTCCAATATTTACAATCGGTACCATGTTGATTTATTCCCTGTCTAAGTTGGGATCCCCTTCTTACAATTTAGATCTATTCTTAGGGTTATTAGCCATCTTACCTCTATTAATTATTTACTACCTGTACGATTATCCATTATTTCTTAGAAACTATTTATGGATCCCATTTACGGCCTTTCTTATCATTTGGGATCATGTAAATCTTAGTTTGCTTTTTACTGGCATTGGTTTATATTTCTTCTTTACAGTCTTTTTTTGGGGCACATTTTATTATCATTTGCGCATCGGTACCTCATGGCTGAATTTTACCCGGTTCTGGAAACTCGTTTTAAAAAATAGTGATTCAACAAGTGGGAATGCCCAAGAACAACTGCCAAAGTTTCTTTTGTTATTATCACTTTGGAATTTGACTATTGAGAAGCAAACCTGGTCGGGAAGTGAAATTGGAGTCATCGTATTCTTCTATTTAGGAATTCTATTGTTTTCTTGGATTCTTCATAAAAATCTGTTCGATTGGAAGCCGAAGATTATCCCTACCTTTACTTCTAATGTTGATGAGCGGACAGATGCCATTAATAAGAAAGTTATTGTTATGGTCATTGACGGAATGAGGAAAGAGCGTTTTGAAGAAGCGAACACTCCCTTTCTCGACTATTTGAGAAAAAATGGAACAGACTATACTAGAATGGAAACCGTATATCCAGCAAGAACTGTCGTTTGTTTTTCATCGATGTTTTCAGGGACTTACCCATTTGAACATGGAATCAAGTCGAATATGGTTTGGAAGCAGGGTATTAAAGTAGAGAGCGTATTTGACACATTAAGAAAAGTTGGGAAAAAGGGTTCATTATTAGCGGTAGCCCATCTCGTTGATTCCTTTGGAAAGGATGTAGAGACATTCACAGCCGTAATGCACAATAATGTTGTCGATCGTAAAATTATTGATCGAGCGAAAAATATCATGGAAGAACAGGATCCCGATTTGCAAATTGTGCAATTAATAAGTACAGACCAAACTGGACATAGCCGAGGAGTATTATATAACGAATATATTCAAAAAATCGAAGAGGCTGACGCCTTAGTTAAAGAATATTTTGAGTGGTTAAAAGAGAAAGGTAAGCTTGAAAATTACACGTTTATTGTTTGTGCTGACCATGGTCAAGCTGATGGAATTGGTGGACATGGCCACCTCGATGAAGGTGAAAGATTCGTACCGTTCTTTATGTATGGTCCCTCTATTGAAACAGGAAAAAGTGTGGAGGAAAAGCATAGCTTGGTTTCCCTCGCTTCAACGATTTCCTATTTGTTGGGGGCACCATATCCAAGTCACAGCCGTGGTCCAGTATTAATAGAGGCAGTAAGGAAGGATGTTTAATAAATGGAGCAGCAAAAAGTAATTGTCTTTCTTCCAGCTTTCAATGAGGAAGAGTCGATTGCCCAAGTCATTCAAAAAATACCAAGAGATTTCGATCCAAAGGTGAAGGTAGAGGTTTTAGTGATAAATGATGGCTCTAATGATCGAACGGTCGAGCAGTCCTGGAAAGCAGGGGCAGATTATGTCCATACCTTTGCTAAAAACCTTGGATTAGGTGCTGCTGTTCGTAAAGGGCTGGAGCTTTGTGTTTTAAATGGAGCAGATATTGGTGTCATGATTGATGCTGATAATGAATACCCTGCTGATCAGATTCCTGATATTGTAAAACCCATCTTAATGGGAACAGCTGATTATGTAATGGGTTCCCGTTTCCTTGGAACTATTGAAGGAATGCGGTGGAACAGGAGAATCGGGAATTATTGTTTTACATTTCTACAAGCTCTTATACTAAAAAAATGGATTTATGATGGACAGTCTGGGATGAGAGCTTTTTCTAGACAAGCTATGGAAGAAGCTGAAATTGTTCATGATTACAATTATGCGCAAGTTGTCACGCTGAATCTCATTAGAAAAGGCTTTCGGATGAAAGAAGTCCCAATTCGATATCAGGTCCGTAAAGCAGGGGAATCATTTATCAAGTTTCGTAGTTATATGACATCGGTCTTACCCGCCATTTTAAAAGAAATGAGAAGGCCAGTGAAAAAGGTGATCCATAATAGGACAACATCTGGTGCAAGAGACAGGGAATTACACCTTTTGAAAGCAAGGGAGATTAATAAGTAAGAAAATATGATAAATATGTGACATTCTAAATCCTTGCATTGACAGCGAGGATGATAATCATTATCATTATTCATGTAGGAGGGAAATTCTTAATGAAGAAATTTTTTGGATTATTTTTTACTTTCGCATTAATTTTTTACAGCATTCCTTTAAGTAGTGCTTTTGCCTATTCCTATGGTGATCCGAATGAGGAGAAGGTAGCTGAGGTGTACAAAGAAATGGTAGTGAAGCTTGATGAGAATCCTCCCAATTACAATTCCGCCAAAAAAAACTTTGAAACTGTTAAAGAAGAGATTGATATGCATATGGGCCAAGAGCCTGCTAAGCTAATTCTGAGTAACCTTAAAGATAAGGACAAGGAAGCCACCATTAACAATATGGAAAAACTACTGGTTTTAAATATTGCGAGGCGTTTAGAGAGTATTGAAAAGGACTTTGCTGAATATGACACAACGAAAAGACTCCTAGCTAAAGCCTTTGCTACATACGATGCGTTGTCTCCTAAAGTGGAAACTGAAAAACCTGAGAATGATAAGAAAATCAGAACCGATTTTGATCAGGCCCTTGAAGCATTGGGGAATCCTGGACTGTTTGGTGTCGGGAAAAAAGAAGCGAATTTAGACGCATTTAAGGAAAATAAAGACGAGATTTTAAACTCATTAAAAACTGAATTCAACATAAAAAGTCTTGAAGTCGGGCATTTTTCTGAAAGTGCTACAGAATCTGGGACTGTAAAAAAAGACTGGACGGATATTTCGAATATCCGAAACTGGGTACCGCTTGTATTAATCGCAGGTATAATAATAGCGGTAATCATAGTTGTTATCCGCAGAAGAAGAAAATAGAAATTAGGAAATATCACCATTGGGGAGGGACTCGGCTGTGGAAATTCAAGCTCTATTAATCACATTCCGTGAAGTGTTAGAGGCGTTATTGATTGTTGGCATAATAACTACCTATCTAAAAAGAGTGGACCATAAGCAATACAATAAATATGTTTGGTTTGGAGCAGGTCTTGCCGTATTAGCTAGTGTCGGGGTTGCCCTCCTATTCCAAATTGTTTTTACAGGATTCGCTGCAATGGGAAGCGAAATGTATTTGAAAATAGGAATTATGCTCGTTTCGACCGTATTATTAACCCAAATGGTTTTCTGGATGGCAAGCCACAGCCGTGATTTAAAAGGAAATATGGAAGGGAAAATGAATAAATTCATCTCCACAGGTAACGTAGTTGGAATGGTAATCCATTCTTTTCTAGTCGTCCTTCGTGAAGGGGTAGAAACCGTATTCTTTTTTGCTGCAATTACAGGTGGAAACATCGGCGCAGCCATGCAGGGATGGGGCGCGATTACTGGTGTGGTGATAGCAATTATTGTCTCTTATTTGTTCTTTAAAGGAACGATGAGGATTCCTTTAAGCACTTTCTTCAAGTTAACCGGTGCTTTTATTATTCTTATATCTGCTGGACTACTAGTACAAGCGATTTCCATGATGCAGGACCTTAATATCATTGGCAGTGTACTTCCACATGTGTATGATCTTACATGGTTCCTGCCAGAGCATCCGATTGATTACACACATTACCTTCGTGATACTGGTTCGGCTCCGATATTATCCGGGGATATTGGAATATTTCTAAAAGCTCTGTTCGGCTATTCTTCTATGCCTTCTATTGAAGAAATATTGGCTTATATCGGATACTTTGTCGCAATTTTATTGCTTACCTCTTCCAAACCTGCAGGAAGCAAGCAAACAAATAAAACGAATGCAAAGACAACTAAAATTCTTGAGACACAAGTGAAATGAATTTTTGAACATTTAAAGTACAAGGCCGATGCCTTGTACTTTTTCTCTAGATCAGGTGGTGGATATTTATTGTTCAAAAGTGGTTTAAAAGGTCCCTTTTTATTAGTGATAAGTGTTGCAGCTATAATTATTGTTTTTATATCCCAACTGTATTTTATTAATCCATATACCTCCTCATGGGATCAGGTAGATTTTGCACTGGCCGTGAAGCGCTATGATTTAATGGCTATGCAGCCGCACTTCCCTGGATATCCCTTTTTTATTTTAGGAGGGAAATTCATTCATCTGTTTGTAATGGACCCATCAAAAGCATTAACGATTTTTAATGTCTTTTGTTATGCTAGTTCTGTTTTTCCCTTGTATAAGTTGTCCAGGAGATTCATACAAAGATCATTTGCTAGTTTATCTACAGCACTTATTTATTCAGCAAGCTACAGTGTTATAATCGTTAATCAGCCAATGTCAGAAGGCGCGGCACTGGCAGCATTTTGGTGGTATTTATGGAGCCTTCTATTGGCTTTAAACAAAAAAGATTCAAGAGCGATCTTAATACCATTAGGTTTTTTGAGTCTTATGCTAGGAATTCGCCTTTCATACTTACCCTTTGCAATCGGTATAATCTTTCTGTTTTATTGGAAAGTAAAAAAAGATGGATTAAAAATGAAATTGATCATATTTTACTTGATCTCGGGAGTCATCTTTCAAGCAATATGGGTAATTGGTCTTGTCATTTCAGAGGGGAGTATAATCGGTTTTATTAAGCTTTCTTTAGCGTTTACCAGCGGTCATTTCAATGAGTGGGGAGGAACGGTAGAGGCAGCTGATATTGGTTTTTTTGATAGATTTATCATTTTTTCCTCAAAGAACATCCTATGGACAGGTATTGCAACTGAATCAGTGCTTAGTGCGGTCATTTATACTTTCCTTCTCATTTATATATTTATTAGGGCGTTCAAAAAAACAAAAAAAAGATGGCCATATATGAACCTACTTTATATATTGTTTAGCAGTTATTTTGGTTGGGCACTATTGGCTCAAAATGTAGAAAAAGCAAGGCATGCGCTCCCGCTTGCGGTCTTATTGATATTTTTCCTGTGTATTCGTCTTTTTTCAGAAAGAATCCCTTTTTTAGTCGTGGGACTCAGCATTTTCGTCCTTGGCCATCAGGTAAATCAAAATGTAACCCTATTAGCGACGGAAGCTAAAGAACCTCCAGCTGTTTATAAAATGAATGCATTTATTGAGAAAATGAATGAACCTGTTATACTCTACACATGGGAAGAAACGAGGGTGTTACAGTATTTAGAGGTTCCATATACACACAAAAGGATAGAAACTTATCAATATTTCCGGTATGATGCGAAATATTTCCAAGGAAGGACCGTACTACTTACAGATAAAGTGATTCAAGGATTTAGGTCACAAGGTATTTCAATAGATGGGAAAATTAAAAAGGTAGCAGCTTTTCATTCCAACGGGCTTTTTGATCCAGTTTATCATGAAATAATTTTATATAAATGGATGGAGAAATGAACTGAGTAGTAATTAATAAGAAATACTCAATATGGAAAGGAAAATCTTCATTGAAAAAAATAGCCATTGCTGGAACAGGATACGTTGGACTAGTTACAGGGGTTTGTTTAGCAGACATCGGCCATGATGTGATTTGCGTAGACCAGGACCATCATAAAATAAGCACATTAAACAATGGGTATCCTCCAATTTATGAGCCAGGATTAAATGAAGTGATGTTGAAAAATATGGAAGAGGGGCGGTTACGGTTTACAACTAGCCCATCTATTGGCTTTAAATCGGCTGAAATCATTATGATAACAGTAGGAACTCCTCAAAATGAAAATGGCTCCCTTGATTTACAATATATTGAACAGATTTCTAAAGAAATTGGCAGGTCAATAAAGCGAAATAACGTCATTGTCGTTACAAAAAGTACGGTACCAGTGGGAACAAATGCAAAAATTAAAAATTGGATTCAATCAGAATTGCAAACAAGTCTTAAATTTCAAATCGTTTCCAATCCTGAATTTATCAGCCAAGGGTCGGCAATTTATGATACTTTTCACGGAGACCGGATAATTATTGGATCTGATTGTAAGGAAGCCCTCCATTCGTTGGAAGAATTATATCAGCCGTTTGGTATTCCCATTTTTAAAACGGATACGAATAGTGCTGAATTAATAAAAGTAGCATCAAATTCATTCTTAGCTTTAAAAATTAGTTACGTAAATGCACTCGCAAGTATTTGTGAACATGTTGGCGGAAATATTGAAGACGTATCATTTGGAATGGGGATGGATTCAAGGATCGGATCATCATTTCTTAAGGCTGGAGTAGGTTTTGGCGGCTCATGCCTGCCGAAAGATACCCACGCACTAGTTCAAATGGGTAATGATGCGGGAGAAGCTTTTAACCTCATTGAGGAGGTTATTGAAGTTAATAAAAGACAGGAACTTAAACTAGTGGAAAAGGCCCTGAACCGATTTCAAAGTTTACGTGGAAAAAAAGTTGCATTACTGGGGCTTTCATTTAAACCTAATACAGACGATATCAGGGAAGCAGTTTCGATTAAGTTAGCCAAGCGTCTAGTTCAAGAAGGGGCGATAGTAATTGCCTATGATCCCGTCTCAATTCCAAATGTGAAAAAGGTTTTAGGAAAGCTAATTTCTTATGCAGATACGGTCGAGCAAGCTCTCATGAATGCTGACCTTACGTTTATTGTAACTGAGTGGGATGAAATTAAAAATGTTCCATTAAATCTCTTCCATGAGTTAATGAAAAAACCCGTTATCTTTGACGGGAGAAATTGCTTTCAATTAGAATCTATAAAAAAATATCCAGTTGAATATTATTCAATTGGCAGACCTAATGTAATTGGAGAGATAAACACGGTGTTACAAAACAAAGGCAGCTAGTTAGAATAGCTGCCTTTGTTATTAAAATCATATATTACTTTGTACATTCTTTGCAGGTTTGAATAGGTCATTGTAGTTGTCATACACTCGGGGGACTCTTTTCCCAATTAAACAAACAACCTCATAATTGATGGTGCCCATTAAATGGGCAATTTCGTCCACGGACTGAAATGAGGAGCAGTTTTCTCCAAAGATGGTGACTACATCACCAACAGAACAATTTTGTATATTTGTAATATCGATCATCGTTTGATCCATGCACACCCTTCCTGCAATAGCGGATTTTTGCCCATGGATTAAAACCTTCCCACGGTTTGATAGGAGACGGGAAAGTCCGTCAGCGTATCCAAGCGGAAGGGTAGCGATAAGACTTACTCTTTCCGGCTTCCAAGTCCACCCGTAGCTGATTGCTTGTAAAGCTGCTACTTTTTTTATGGCTGCAATTTTCGTTTTGAAGGTCATGGCCTGCTTTAGCTGGATGGAGTGGTTTTTTAACGAAGCATCTGGATATAACCCATACAAGGAAACTCCAATTCGAACCATGTCCAGATGCATTTCTGGAAATTTCATTGTTGCAGCACTGTTGCAACAATGTTTTATGGGTATATAAATACAGTTGTTTTCCAAATATTCTACTATTGATTGAAATTTATTAAACTGTGCATATGTAAGGTCGCAGTTTTCACTATCTGCATTAGCAAAATGAGTAAATACCCCTTCAAGACAAACATTTTTTGCTTTTATGGCCTTCTTAGCAAGAATTAGTGCATCATCACTGGAAGTAACGCCAATCCTGGACATACCAGTATCAATTTTCAAATGAATAGAAGCAGTTTTGCTTAAGCTATCCGCTTGGACAATGACTTCATCCAATACTTCATGGTTAAAGACTGTTAGCGTGATATTTTCTAAAATGGCAGCCCTAATCGAACGTGTCGGAGTATACCCGAGTACGAGAATGGGTTGTGTGATCCCAGACAGTCTAAGTTTGATGGCCTCATCTACAAGAGCAACTGCTAAATAATCTACACCAGCTTCAATCGCTGTTTTTGCAATTTCAATGGCCCCGTGTCCGTATCCATCTGCTTTAACCACTGCCATGATTTTTGCATGTGGGTGAACAAACTGCCTAAACTGTAGATAATTATTTTTAATATGGTCTAGTGAAATTTCAGCCCATGTATCGCGGTAACTCAATTGATTCATGTAAACCATCCCCTTTAATCAAAAATCCCCTCAAGAGTTTCTTGAGGGGAATAACTACAATCAAATCGTAGCTAGTTCTTTTTCTAATGCCTTTTCGACTGTTACATAATCAAACCCTAGATCTTTTGCTACTGCTTCATAAGTGATTTCTCCGTTGGCAACGTTAACGCCAAGATATAATGCAGCATTTTCAGAAATGGCTTTGAAAACCCCTTTATTTGCGATTTGCAATGCATATGGAACAGTAACATTGGTTAGTGCTATTGTTGAAGTTCTTGGAACGGCGCCAGGCATATTTGCAACAGAGTAGTGTACAACTCCATGTTTGATAAAGGTTGGATTGTCATGTGTTGTCACATGGTCGATTGTTTCAACAATTCCACCTTGGTCAATAGCAACATCGACAATCACTGAACCAGGCTTCATCGATTTAACCATTTCTTCTGTAACCAGCTTAGGAGCCTTTGCACCAGGGATTAATACTGCTCCGATTAGAAGGTCAGCTTCTGCCACTGCTTCAGCAATATTGAGAGGATTAGACATTAATGTTTTGATTTGATTTCCAAAAATGTCGTCTAACTGACGAAGACGGTCAGCACTTAGATCAATAATTGTTACGTCAGCACCTAAACCGATGGCCATTTTAGCTGCATTGGTTCCAACAATCCCACCACCAACAATGGTAACTTTTCCACGGTTAACTCCTGGGACACCAGCAAGGAGAATTCCAAGACCACCATTATTTTTTTGTAAGAACTGTGCGCCAATTTGAGCAGCCATGCGTCCAGCTACTTCACTCATTGGTGTAAGCAGTGGAAGAGTCCTGTTTACAGAAACTGTTTCATAAGCAACTGCGATAACACCTTTTTCTTTAAGAGCTTTTGCTAACTCTGGCTCAGCTGCAAGGTGTAAGTAAGTAAATAAAATTAAACCTTGGCGGAAGTACTTATATTCACTTGAAAGAGGCTCTTTCACTTTCATAATCATATTTGCTTTTGTCCATACCTGTTCAGCGCTATCTATAATCTCAGCACCAGCTTTAGCATAATCGTCGTTAGTGAAACCGCTTCCAATTCCAGCGTCCTTTTCCATTAACACAGTGTGGCCGGCATTTAGGAATGAAACAACACCTGCTGGAGTTAGTGCTACACGATTTTCATTATTTTTAATTTCTTTAGGTACACCTATAAACATAATCTTATTTCCTCCTCTAGTTACATTAAAGTGTTTTGCTATGGCTAAAGTATAGAATGTTTGCCAGAGAATTTCTTTGTTTAGAAAAGAGAAAGATTTTCATTCTTTTTGGGGATTTTCACAAAAAGTTCAAATCCCCTGATATTTTTCCAGTTTTAAATCTAGGTAGAGGATCATTTTTTGGTTAGGATCCTTGAAATTTACATCACCAATTTCGGTGATTCTCTTAAGTCGATAATTTAATGTGTTAGCATGGACATTTAATTCCTTGGCTGCATCATTAATGTTGTTATCTTTATTTAAGAAAACCTCTAATGTTTCAATTAAATTGCTGTTGTGTTTTTGGTCATATTCATGAAGCAGTTTTAAGGAATAATTTTCATATTCTTCGGTTTGTCTTTTTTCTAAAATAAGATCAAAAATTTGATATATTCCTAGTTTTTGATAATTATAAATGTCCTTTGTTTCAATTGGAAATTTTTCTTTAATTGATAAAACCGCCAATGTTTCCTTATATGCTTTGTTTGTTTTTTGATAATCCTCTTTAATACTGCTATATCCTGGTTTGATCCCCTTAATTCCATATCTTTCACTCATTTGCAGGACAAAGAATTTCGCAAATTGATCAAGTTCATTGAAAGGGTTTTCAAAATTGGTAACAGATACCAATAGAATTAATTGATTGCAGTCTATTGTATAAAGAGTAATTTTTATCCGTTGATTTGTTTTCAAAAGATATGAGATGGATTGCTCTACTTTGTTCGTGATATTTTCATGAAACTGAAAAACAAGAACCGCATAAGAGGTCGGCGGTGTAAGTTGTAATGAATGGAAATGTTCGAAAATTTCCTCTTTTGCTTTCAGATGACCTGTTAATAGCTTCCAAAAGAATTCTTGTGAACGTTCTTCCTTTTTGTTCTTTCTCGTCTGAAGCTGTAATAGTTTATTTTTTGCGGAATCTGCTGCTTTTTTTAAAAGGATGAAATCATCAGCCGTTAATGTTTTATCAATTTCTATTGCCCAAATAAATCCGATCACTTCATCATGCTTCCATATAGAGATAGCGACTCTATGGTTAAGCCCTATATCATTCATGTTTTTCACACGAATAGGCTCTTGGGTCTTTAGTAAAGCAGGAATCGTTCCTTCTTTCCATAATTGATTAATGACTTTTTCTGGAACTCTCCGGCCTATGATGGTAGAAATTCTTGCTGGATCTGTACGTTCATCATGTGTACTATAGGCAAGTAGGCGGTGGTTTGCATCCTCAATTGTAATAGGGCACATTAGTACCTGACTAATAAGGTCGGCAAATTCATCTAAGCTATCAAAGGCAGTCTTAAATGGGTCATGTAGTCTAGTATTCAAAATGATTACCCCCGGATTAATATATAATGACATATGGTAGTCTTGTTCAGTTCATAAAATGCCTTTGTTTAATTTTACAAAAAATATAAAATAATTTCATTTATTTTAACAAAATAAATAATATGCTATAATGTTAAAATGATTTAGAGTAATCCCAAAAGAGTAAATATTTTTATAATTGCCATTTTGAAAGCGTTATCATTAGGAAAAAAAGGAGGAATTAGTGATAAAAAGCTTAAAAGTGAAGCCTAATATTGCTATATTAATAAAGAGAAGAAATTATTTCATTGGGATGAGAGAATTTTGAAGTTTATTCATAAAGGGGGATTTATATGAGTAAAAACACTCATGGGAAAGAGCTACATCGTGGTTTAGAAGAAAGGCATATTACCTTGATGTCCTTAGGGGCAGCCATCGGGGTAGGACTATTTCTTGGTTCTGCAACAGCCATTAAGATGGCGGGACCAGGTATTTTGTTTGGATATGCTGTTGCTGGATTAATTATGTTTTTTATTATGCGTGCCCTGGGAGAAATGGCGATTCAAAAACCGGTTGCAGGTTCTTTTAGTAAATATGCGCGTGATTATTTAGGACCACTTGCTGGATACATAACAGGTTGGAATTACTGGTTTTTATGGGTCGTTACCTGTATGGCAGAGATTACAGCTGTAGGAATTTACATGGAGTATTGGTATCCGGATGTTCCACGGTGGATTTGGGCACTCACCGCACTGGTGGTTATGGCGACTGTCAATTTCCTTGCGGTAAAAGCGTATGGTGAATTAGAATTTTGGTTTGCGCTAATTAAAATTGTTACGATTATTGCGATGATTGCCATCGGAATTGGAATGATTTTCTTTGGTATTGGCAACGGTGGTATTGCTACTGGAATTAAGAATTTATGGGATCATGGCGGGTTATTCCCTAATGGGATTAAAGGCGTATTATTATCTTTACAAATGGTTATGTTTGCCTATTTAGGGATTGAAATGATTGGGGTAACTGCAGGTGAGGTTAAAAATCCTGAGAAATCTCTTGCAAGAGCAATCGATTCTGTTTTCTGGCGTATTCTAATTTTTTACGTGGGTGCTTTATTTGTCATTATGTCTATCTATCCATGGGAGGAAATTGGTACAAAAGGAAGCCCATTTGTACTGACCTTTGAACAAATTGGGATACCGGGAGCAGCAGGTATTATTAACTTCGTAGTATTAACAGCAGCACTTTCGTCCTGTAACAGTGGGATTTTTAGTACGGCACGGATGTTATTTAACCTTGCTCAGCATGGTGAGGCACCACAGAATTTCGCGAAGGTCACAAAAAGTGGTGTTCCAGGGATTGCAGTAGTTGCTTCTGCTGGTGCGTTATTGATTGGCGTGGTCTTAAATTATATTGTTCCTGCAAAAGTTTTTACATGGGTTACTAGTATTGCGACCTTTGGTGCGATCTGGACGTGGGGAGTCATTCTTTTATCACAAATTCGCTATCGTAAAACCTTAAAGTTGACTGAGACGAAAGCTTTAAAATATAAGATGCCACTTTTCCCTTTTACTTCATATATTTCATTAGCCTTCTTAGCTTTTGTCATTGGGTTAATGGCTTATAATCCGGATACGAGGATTGCATTAGTAATTGGACCGTTATTCCTAGTATTCTTGGTTGCAGTTTATTATGCAAAAGGATTTCATAAACGAGATGCAATCAAGGATAAAGTAGAAGAACGAGTTAGTTAATTTTATATATGAATAAACATACATGAAAAACGCAGTGGGTAAAAATCCACTGCGTTTATTATTTGATTAACTTAAATTTGCTGCATTTCTCTCAACAATTCCGAATCGATGATTGGAATTTTTCCTATTTCACATACTAACATTAAAAAATAAATGAGGGATTGGTGTTGGTATTGAATAAAATTATTACCCTGATAGCAGCAACATATTTAATTATATTCCTAACTAGTGTTCATGCAAATGCAGAAACAGCTGAAAATTTGTCTGAACAAAATACGATGTCCGTACTTTGGTTTCAAAAGGCCGGGGAAGCAAGAGGATTATATTATCAAGGCTATAACATTGGAAGAATGAGATTGGACGAAATCATGAGTAAAAAAAGGAGGAGAAATACCTTAAAGCCGGCAATTGTCCTTGATATCGATGAGACCATTTTAAATAACAGCCCTCACCAAGCCTGGTATGTAATGGCAGGAAGAAAAATCCCGTTTAATTGGAATGAATGGTTCAAGCGGACAGAAGCAAAACCGCTTCCGGGAGCAATTGAATTTTTGCAGTACGCAAATTCATTAGGAGTGGAGATTTATTACATTTCTAACCGTTATCAATCACAAAAAGATGCAGCTATTAAAAATTTACAGAGTGTAGGGGCACCACAAGCTGATACAGACCATGTATTATTACGGCAGCCTGGTGAAATAGGGAAAGAAACGCGCCGCAGGCAAGTAGGGAGAACACATGAAATACTTCTATTATTTGGCGATAACCTTGGAGATTTCAGTGGTTTTGATTTGTTATCCGTTTCAGAAAGAAATCAAGCAGTGGACAGGTATAGGGAGGAATTCGGTAAAAAGCTGATTCTGTTTCCAAACCCAATGTATGGTGATTGGGAAGGCGCCATTTATAATTATGATTACAAGAAATCTGATGAAGAAAAAGCCAAACTAAGAAAGAAATTCTTGGAAACATACCGTTAGAATAAAAAAGACGCCAGAGAAGGCGTCTTTTGTCTGGACGAAATAAAATAAATACTATCATAGACAACAAGAGCAACTCAATTCCTTACATTTTTAAGGATATTGATTGCAAAGACAATGATACCTAATACCATCAGGGTCCCACCTGTAGCTACTGCAGGCGCGGCACTTTCCGTTCCGGTTACTAAAAAAGCGAGTCCAATCATCATAATGGGAAGAGAAATATTATGAAGCCAAAAGTGAACCTTTGCCAGTGTTGTTTCCGCAGCACCTGGAAAACCAATATAGATGAGACCAGCGACAGCCATAGTCAGCCAGCCTAATAAATTAATATGGGCATGAACCGGTGTGAAGTCGAAACTTTCCGTCATTGACATATACATACCCATGCAAACCCCAATGACAAAATACACAACAGAGATTTTAATCAACCTAATTGCCATTTTTCCGCCTCCTCTTTTAATCCTAAAAGATATGACTACAGTACTAATTATGTTGAAATACTCTGAAAAATAACTTTGATTTCAAGAGGACAAAGCAAGAATTTCATGGACGAAAAAAAGCTACCAATAAATGGTAGCTTTTTGCTAAGCATTAAAAAAGTGCTTTAATTCCTACTAAAACAATTCCTATTAAAAATCCACATACTGCACCATTGACACGGATCCATTGAAGGTCTTTTCCAACGTTAGTTTCAACCATATCGATAAGTGTTTTATCATCTAGTTTTTCTAAATTTTCTTTAACAAGCATTCCTATTTTTGAATGATTTTTATCAACAAAACTAAAAATATGATTTTTAATCCAAGCTTCAATAAGGTTCACTTTTTCTGGATTTAATTCGATACCTTCTAAACCCTTTTTAATTAAAGGGAGGAGATAATCATCATAAAAGGCAGGTTTTTCGACAAAGTCATAAGCTTTTTGCTGGATCTGACTTAATAAATCAGTAATTTGTTCTTGCAACTCCCATTTATCTACTAGCTGGGATTTAAAGTTATTAAGTTCTTCATAAATCTTTTCATCACTTTTTATTGATTGCAGCTTTTTATTCAAATGAATCAATAAGGTATGTCTATTTTGATTTAAGGGGTCACTATAGCTGGCTACACCTTTTAGGATAAGACTTTGGATAATGTTCCCTAGCTTTTCTTCATTAACAAGGTTGCTAAATGACTTTAAGGCAAATTGCATAAAACCATCTGCCTTAATATTTTCCACCGCATCTACAGCCAAGCCACCAAGTTTGTATTTTGTACTTTCTTTCCTGGCCCATTCATCAATTTCTTTTAGGATATAATCTAGTACCTTTTCATCATATTTTCTAAAACTAATCTGGTCGATAAGCAAGGGGAGATAATTCTTGCTATCCAAGTCGTTAATTCGTAATTTTAGTTCTTTTTCTAGAAGCGGAGCAAATTTTTTTATATCAAATATTTTTATCAAATGTTTAGAAATCATTAGGAAAGACTTTTGAACGGCTTGTGATGGTAATTCATTATAGATGATCTCAAATAGTTTTTTAGTAAAATTTATGGTGTCTATTTTTTTTCGAATACTCTCTTTTGTTAGCCAATCATTTTCTAACATTGAAATTATTCCAGCAATAATTCTGTTACGATTTTTGGGAAGAAGAGCAGTATGTGGAATAGGAATTCCTAGTGGATGACGGAATAATGCGGTTACGGCAAACCAGTCAGCCAGTCCTCCTACTAGACCGGCTTCAAATCCCCCTTGTAGGATGCTCCCCCAGATTGAATTCTGTATCGGAATAGTAGCTAAAAAGCCGATTCCCATCACAGCAAGAAAAATTGTCGCTAAATGCCGTGTTTTATTCTTACGATTTAACATCATGAAACCCCTCGTTTTTTGAGTATATTATTGTCTAATGCTATTATCTCAATTTTACAGAAAAAAAAGCAAAAAAAAATACTTAATAATGGCTTATTTGCTAAATACTTGTCGGATTAGGAAAAAACTAACATAAATATTTCTTAAAATGCAGTTTTAAATGCTTATGTCGCAAAGGCAACAAAGCGTCCTTTACCCAAGGTGAAGAAAAACTTGGAAAAGTATTTGAAAGTGAAAAGTTACTAGCACCAAGCATAGATAAACAAGTAAGCTAATGAAACTTAAAAAACAAGCCAGATGTACTATGCTGGCTTGTTTTTTTTATTGATTTTAAGATACGGCTGCTCTTGGGAGTTCATTATATTGGACGACTAGTTCATTTGAGTGATGATCAACAGTTAAGCACGTTTCGGTATCTTCGAAAAACCAAACATCATTGACTTCGATAAAGAAGGTAATTCCATTTACTACATTTGTATAACCAACATGAGCAGGTTTTTCAGCAGAGAAAGCAAGGCTAAATCCTTTGTGCTTAATTCCGAAACCAGCATATTGAGGAAACATCCGAATGCTAAATGGTTTATTAAATTCGAATTCTCTTGTGAACCATGAGGCAGCTCTTTCATCGATAGAAATAAACATCTAAATGCACCAACCTTTTCCTATTAGTTAATGATTCATAAGGAAAGAAATGGATGTATAAAAAAGAACCTAGATAAAAATTGATTTCCATTTCCCTATATTGAAAGAGTATAACTTTTATTTAGTTTTGCATGTGATAATATTCACGGACTTTCTTCAGGTATCTTAATTATTTAAAAATGTTCAATTTTTTTCCTTAAAATGTTTACTTGTATGCGAAGTATCACTACTTATTTTTTATAAAAGGTTTAAATATAACTAATAAATATTTCTTTTATGGAGGATTATATGGATAAAGATTGGACGAAGGATTTAGAGCATGATGAATACGAATTTAATATTGATCTGATCATTAAAGATGCATTGCAGGCAATGGAAGAAACGAAAAAGGGGCACTTTGTAAATCTAGTGACAGTTGAAACATTTGGAAACCCTGTTGATTATATACAGCCTCTACTAGAGGAGTTGTATCCAAATCAGGTAAAGATTAAATTCATTGATCAGTGTGGATGCGGTGGATATGTATTAAGGGTTTGGAAAAGTTAATTTTTTATGTCCATTTATTCTAAAATAGATGATCATTTATTCTACCGTACAAGTGTTGCTGATATTGTAACATATATATAGTGAAAATAATGTTACGATTAAGGCAAGAAAAAGGGGGTTATACAATGGTGAAGGAGTTCGATAAGTTAACAGAAAATGATAATGATATTAAAAGCTTAATTCAAACATTCAATGAAACACTAGATAATATTGAAAAACGACTATCAAGGCTTGAAAAGATGGATAGCATTGAACACCGTGTAGAAGTCAACCAGATTGACCTTTCCGATATTAAAGAATCTCTTCAGCGGATTGAAGAATCAAACAATAGCGATATACAGCATATCAGCCGACGTCTTGATTCGCATTTAATTAAAATCGCAAAAGTTGAAGAAGATATGATTATTATTAAATCAAAATAAACATCAACTATATAAAAGCAAAAAAAGATCAGAAACCAGGGTTCTGATCTTTTTCGCTCTTATAAGGATAGCGTTTACAATTTACTGAATAATGATTTGACACCTTGGTAAAGCAAAACAAAAGAAAATACTAAAATAGCAAGTGCCCCTACTAAATGGAAAAATGATGACAGCCCAGCTAAAAATGAAATTGTTGGCATATTAACTAAGGCAAAACCGGCTAAGATACAAGCTAAAAATAAATTTGCTAAACGATCCATTCTAAAATCCCTCCTTTGTGATTAGAATATGCTTTAAGAGGATCGTTGACTGGTCAAGAGTCCTATAATCATTTATTTTTCTCAATAAAAAAACCCAGACCGGAAACCGATCTGGGTTAAGAACTTCTTTAAGATAGCACTTCTGAATTGGATATTGAAACTTGTTGGCTAACTGCCTCTCCATTATTGGCAATTTTGGTGACCTCGATATATTTAATATGGTGCTCTTCCATATCGAGAATTTTAAAGGAATAGCTTTCATGAAGTAGGATGTCTCCTTCTTTTGCTTCGTAATTCTCGGTTAGAATCCAACCGCCAATCGTATCGACATCTTCATCGTCAATCTCCACTCCCAATAAATCATTGACCTCACTAACTAATACTTTAGAATCGATAATATAATGGTTTTCTTTAATTTTGCGAATCTCTGGAATTTCATCCATATCGAATTCGTCACGAATTTCCCCAACAATTTCTTCTAAGATATCCTCAACAGTAACCAGCCCGGAAGTACCGCCATATTCGTCCATTAAAATCGCCATATGGACACGGTCTTTTTGCATTTTTACTAATAAGTCATGGATAGGAATCGTTTCTATTACTCTAATTATTGGTCGTGTATAGTTTTCTAGAGTACGTTCAGCTAGTTTTTCATTACCAATTAAATCAGTCATAACTTCTTTTATATTAATAAGCCCAATTATATGATCCTTATCACCATCAATGATGGGATACCGTGTAAATTTTTCTTCACGTAAAACCTGAAGAAAAGTCTCTAATGTATCATCCTTAGATAAGGAAACGATTTCCGTTCTAGGGACCATAACTTCTTTGGCAATACGGTTATCAAATTCAAAAATTTTATTTACATACTTAAACTCTGATTGGTTAATTTCACCACTTTTGTAGCTTTCAGATAGAATAATTCGAAGCTCTTCTTCTGTATGGGCGATTTCGTTTTCAGAAACAGGCTTAAGCCCAAAAAAACGTGTTGTAATTCGTGCAGAACCATTAAGCAGCCAAATTACAGGATACATCACCTTATAAAAAAGGATGAGCGGACGTGACATCATCAGGGTAATCCATTCTGCTTTCTGGATCGCCAATGTTTTAGGTGCAAGTTCACCAATTACTACATGTAAAAATGTAATCGCTGCAAATGCAAAGCCCACAGATAATATTTGGTTAAAACTTTCGGGAATATGCAGGCCTTTAAAAATAGGGTGCAGGATCTTTTCAAATGTCGATTCACCAAGCCAACCTAATCCAAGGGCAGTAATGGTAATTCCTAACTGACAGGCAGAAAGGTATTCATCTAGGTTCGAAATCACTCGTTTAGCAGTCACAGCACTCGAATTTCCGTCTTCGATTAACTGATCAATTCTTGAGCTTCTTACTCTGATAATAGCAAATTCTGAAGCTACAAAAAAAGCAGTTAAAGCAATTAAAATGGCTATAATAACCAAGTTAAATATGTCCAAATAAGTTCCCTTAGCCCGTTTTTAGACAGGTAAGGAGTCACCTCCCAGTTTAATAAAAAAAATTAACTCGTATCAAAATAAACTCATATCTAGTTTTCTGCTAATCTCGTCTAATGGTCATTATACCACCTCGACAATTTTGTAAATTAACAATAATTATAAAGAATTTGAACCGTACAGTCAAACGTTCTGGTTAGTATATTGGTTGATAACTATATTTTATGGGAAAACATAGTGAATATGAACAGTAAAGACGAAATATTACAAAAATTATCTAAAATAATAGTGGCTCCTAATCAGGAGCCACTTCCACTTTTTTTTGTTCTGTTTTTGCTTTATATACTTCAATATATAAGATATGGTGACCTTCTATCTCATTAATTTCGAATACAAATCCGTCGTTTTCGATGGAATCACCTTTATGTACATCAAACTTTTGTGTTAAAAACCAACCCCCAATCGTGTCTACATCTTGCTCATCAAGTGATGTGCCCAGTAGATCGTTTACTTCGCTTATTAGTACTTTTCCATCCAAAATAAAATGACCATCTGCTTTTTTCTGAACCAGTGGGAGTTCATCTAAGTCAAATTCATCCCGTATTTCACCAACAATTTCTTCAAGAATATCTTCGACCGTGACAATTCCTGCTGTCCCTCCATATTCATCAGATAAAACGGCCATGTGTGAACGGTTTTTTTGCAGTTTGACTAGTAGTTCCTGAATGGGAATTGTTTCAATGACATGAATGACTGGCTTAAGATAAGGGATAAGCGGCCTTTCGCCGGTACATTTTTGCTGAATACAATCGGTTAAGACCTCTTTAATATTAACAACACCTAAAATATTATCTTTGTCACCATCAATAAGGGGATATCTAGTGTATTTTTCTTCCTTGACTATTTCAATAATTTCTTCCATTGAGGCATCCCTGGATAGAGTTACAAGCTCAGTTCTCGGAACCATAATTTCTTTTGCAATCCGGTTATCAAATTCAAAAATTCGGTTCATATAACGGTATTCAGATTGATTTATTTCCCCACTCTCATAGCTTTGTGAAAGGATTAACCGTAGTTCTTCTTCCGAAAGGACGATATCATGCTCAGAGGCTGGTTGTATTCCGAAAAGCCCAGTAACAAATCTGGCGGAACGATTAAGAATCCAAATAAAGGGATACATCAGCTTATAAAATATGATTAACGGTCGTGCAAAAAACAAGAGGATTTCTTCTGCTTTTTGAATCGCTATCGTTTTTGGTGATAATTCCCCAATTACAACATGGAAATAGGTTATAGCAATAAAAGCAATGATAAACGAGATAATGTGTTTTAAAGATAAGGGTAATTGAATCCATTCAAAAACGGGATCTAGCAGCTTTCGAATAGTGGGCTCACCCAGCCATCCTAATATTAGGGAGATGATTGTAATTCCAACCTGAGTAGCTGATAAATATCCATCCAAATTAGAAATGACTTTCTTAGCTGCTTCTGCTTTTGGGTTTCCTTCTGACAGTAATTGATCAATTCTGGTTGTTCTAACCTTTACCATCGCAAATTCAGAAGCGACAAAAAGTGCGGTAAAGGCTATTAGGATAACAATAATAATTACATTCATCCAAATCATCTATCACCTTACAAAAGGTAAGGTATGCCACCTCACTTACGTTGTACTGTATACATTATTTCAAAAAAAAATTCTATTAGCAAATCGGCCTATAAAAAATGCTGCCAATAGGCAGCATGTAACGATTTGTAATTAGACATTTTTTAATAGGCAATTCTTTTATTCCAGTCGCGGGCAAGCATGCTATAAACAAAAAGATCATGATATTGTCCATACAATTGTTCGCCATCTCTAATGATCCCTTCCTTTACAAAACCGAATCTCTCAGGAATCGCACGGCTTTTTTTGTTTTTTATACCACAGCGAATTTCAACACGGTTTAAGCCTAATGTGAAAAAGGCATAGTTTATAAGGGATTGAACGGAACGAGTCATGATCCCATGACCTTCTGCATTTTTGGAAAGATAATAGCCGATACTTGTCATACGGTTATGCCAATCAATTTGATGTAATCCAATTGAGCCAACTAGTTCACCTTTATAGAGTATCCCTACGTTTAATCCGCTATTTTCTGAGAACTGGGACAGCCATACGGGAATAATCGACTCAAATTGATAAGGGGAGTTCATGCTATCCACCCAGGGCATCCATTCACGTAAATGTTCACGATTCTCCTCAACTAGCTGATACAGCCTTAAGGCGTGATGCTGCTGGAACAACTGGAGCTCAATTTCATTATCAACCTTTAATGTAAACATTGGCCTAATCTCCTGATAAAAAATTTTAGTTCATCATATGCAACAGGAGTTTATAATGGAAGATATATTGAAGAGAAAAAAAAGAATCCCTGCTTTAATGAAAGTGGGATTGGATAATAGGACTATGAATGACCTTGTTCATTGCCACTAGGGATGGCTGTGACTGGTAAGCTAATCGAAAATGTTGTTTTATCAGGAGTGGAATCACAAACTAAATTCCCTTTATGTTTTTCAATAATTTCTTTACATACAAACAATCCAAGACCTGTACCCAGTTTTTTTGTCGTGAAAAATGGTTCGAAAATGGATTTTCTAAGTTCAGCTGGGATCACTGGGCCATTATTGGAAATATTGATTTTGATGGACTGATTTTCGAGACTGCTATTGATCTCAATTGTTGGAGTGGGATTCTCATCATGATTCAATACATCTATCGCATTAAATATGATATTAATTAATACCTGCCTAATTTCATCCGCATACCCATTAAGAGTAATATCTTCACTTAATTCTTTTCTTATTTTTACTTTTCCATCGAGAATGCTTGGGTATAGAAAGTTTAATACTTCATCAATTAATTTATTTAAATTGAAGTCATCCTTTTCTTTTCCAATTAACTCCTTTTTTGATAAAAGTAAGAATTGCGAAATACGAAAATTAAGTTGATCCAATTCACTTGAAATGATATCTAAATATTTCATATCCGGATAATCAGCTTTCAGCAATTGAATAAATCCTTGAACAGATGTTAGTGGGTTCCTAAACTCATGAATAAAGCTTGATGTCATCTGGCCGAGTAGTGTTAATCGATCCTGATGGGTAGAATCGATGTGCATTGTTTTTTCTTCGATGATTTTGTTTTTTGCTTCAGAATAATGTGAAACAGCATAGTATAAAAATTTATCAAAGCAAAAATTTATCCTGTTTAACGCTTCTTGCATATCTGACCATGGGATCCCAGTGTTACCTAAAAAGCTGTATAAAACTGTTCTCCCAAGATTTACATTATAAACAAAATCTCCAAGGTTAATATCAGCCAATACTCTTTCTTGCGAAACTTCTATGGCTAGCTTTTCGATAATGTTTAAAAGCTCTTGCTTAGTCATTTTATGCATATTAAGCAAAGCTTCGAGTAAGGCGGCTCCGTTTTCATGAATCTTCAATTTAAAAGGGTCTGCTTTAGTGGTAACAATAGCATTTTCCCATTCTTGAATCAATTTCTGTTTATTTTGATTAAAATAGTCAATTAAATCCGTTTCGCTTTCCGTGAACATGCCGTTTTCCCCCTATGCTATTGACAAAACTGCTTACAGTGTAAATTCGATGATTAAAGCAAAAATCCTTCTTTATTTTATCATAAAAAGTGTTACTTCCGATTTTAATCATAATACTAGAATCATATGGGAAAATAAGAATAAAATCTAGCATCACTCAGTTTATATTTTTTTCGTAAAAGCCACAAAAGATTTCGAACTTTTGACAAATTTATTATGATTATTACCTATAAATAAGTGTTAAAATGACGATATAGAAAGATAATCATTCTCAATTAACATAGATAGGGTGATATAAATGTTCGGATTGTTAAAAGCAGGGGGTAAAGGGAAAATCGTTAATCTTTCTCAAGTTGGTCTCCTGGTGCAAAGACGTTTACTTGACTTAGGGATCACAGAGGGCTCAGAAGTGTGTGTGAAGTGTGTGATGCCATTTGGCGGGCCAGTTATGATTGAATCATGTGGACAATGTGTCGGTATCCGCCGTAGGGAAGCAGTTCAGATTGTAGTGGAGAAAATATAATGGAAATCGCTCTAATTGGAAATCCCAATACTGGGAAAACTTCATTGTTTAATAATCTAACAGGATCCTATGAGTATGTTGGTAACTGGAGCGGCGTAACCGTTGAAAAGAAAGTTGGTATTTTTAAAAATAATATTGGCCATTTAATTGATTTACCAGGTGTGTATACACTTAATCCGCTGTCAAAGGATGAAGGAGTGGTTACATCCTTCTTTTTGAATGAATCCGTTGATCGCCTGCTAAATATATTAGATGCTTCACAATTAGAACGTAATTTACATTTGACCTTGCAATTGCTAGAGTTTGAAAAGCCATCCCTTATTGGACTTAATATGATTGATGTGGCGAATAAGCGCGGGATTCAAATAGATGCAGGAAAGCTTTCAAAGTTTCTCGGGGTGCCAGTTGTTCCGGTGGTGGCAAGAAGCGGTAAAGGCTGTGATAAACTAGTAGATGTCATCTCAACAAAATCAATCCAGCCTGTCAAAAAGAACCTCGTTTACTACGGTAAAGAGGTCGAAGAAGCGATTGTGACATTGACCGGTATGTTAAATGGAAAAACCGAACTTTCTGCACGCTTTCTAGCGATCCAATATTTTGAAGGAAATGAATATGTTAGAGACTATTTAAATAGCATTGTAGATGTAACTAAGCTAACTTCTATTATGGCAAATCTTGATTCAATATTACAGAAACAATATGATGTAAAATCTTTAGCCAACTATATTTATCAAAAAAGAAAAGAAGTAATCGAGAAGATTTTCGCGGAAGTTGCTAGGAAAAGTAATTCAGATATTCCTCTTTCTGAAAAAATTGACAGTATTGTTACGAATCGCTTTTTAGGAATGCCAATTTTCTTGTTGCTCATGTATTTTATGTTTATGTTGACTTTTGATTGGCTCGGAACCCCATTATCTGATCTTTTGGATGGATGTTTAACCGGACCGATTACGGCAGGATTTGAGAAGGTATTAACTGCTATCCATGCTTCCGATTTTATTCATGCTTTAATTATTGAAGGCTTAGTTGCAGGGGTAGGCGGGGTTCTCGTCTTTGTACCGCAAATTTTTATCCTCTTCTTTTTTATATCTTTATTAGAAGATTCAGGGTACATGGCTCGAGTCGCATTAGTAATGGACCGGATTATGGAATCAGTTGGCTTAAATGGGAAGGCATTTATCCCAATGATGATTGGTTTTGGCTGCAATGTACCAGGAATAATGGCAGCAAGAACAATTGAAACACCAAGGGAGAGGCTGTTAACCATTTTACTAACCCCGTTAATGTCTTGCTCGGCACGATTACCGGTATATGCATTATTCGTTGGAGCGTTTTTTGCAGGAGATAAGGCATTGGTTGTCCTTAGCCTGTATGTACTTGGCATCATTGTTGCGTTAACCTTGGCAAAAGTCTTTTCTTCTACTGTACTTAAATCAGAAACTTCATTATTTGTTATTGAACTGCCGCCATACCGACTGCCCCAATTTCTATCACTTTGGAGAAGTACATGGGATAAAGGGAAAGGATTTGTAAGAAAGGCTGGAACATTTATTTTTGCTGGTTCTGTCTTTATCTGGCTGCTATCATATGCGGGTCCCAATGGTTTAAAGGTTGACATGGATGATAGTTATTTAGCGGTAATTGGGAATGTTATTGCGCCAATTTTTGATCCGATTGGTTTTGGAACATGGCAGGCATCCGCATCGTTAATTACTGGATTCTTGGCAAAAGAAGCAATTATTTCTACCATGAATATCATCTATTTTGTTCCGAACGATGCAAGTCTGCAAGGGTTATTGGCAGATTATTATACACCGCTTGCAGCTTATAGTTTTATGGTTTTTATATTGTTATATATTCCATGCTTAGCGACGGTTGCAACAATCTATAAAGAAACGAATTCAAAGAAATGGACAGCTTTTTCAATGATGTATGCATTTGCTATTGCGTATGTCCTCTCTTTGATTATCTATCAAGGCGGCAAACTGTTTGGACTTGTGTAATTCTTAAAAGAGGTGGAGCAAATGATTGCCAATATTTTGATAGGGGCAGCTATTTTTGGATACGCGAGCTGGACCTTGGTCAGGTTTATTAATAAATCGAAAAAGGGAAAATGCGGCGCATGTGATTTGAAAGATTCATGTTCTAGCAAGTGCGGCATCCCTCCTAAAATACAATAATTATTAAAAGACTGCTATCCATGAGGTAGCAGTTTTTTTATGTTAATATTTGAATGATACGACAATCTAGTGTAAAATTACACTAGTTGCGATTGAAGGAAGGGCTGAACGTGACCAGGGATGAAATTATGATGCAGGTTTCTGAAAAACTTCGTCTCATACGAACCGAGGCAGGTTATACTCAGGATAAAATGGCAGAAATCATTGGTGTCTCAAAGAAAACACTTGTTCAAATTGAGAAAGGCAGAGTTCTTGCCAACTGGTCTACCGCTGTTTCTATTTGCGCTCTTTTTCGTGAAACGGAAACAGTCCAATTCTTATTTGGAAATGAACCGCTCGAAGTGTTAGAAACGGTTGCCCGTGAAGGAATAGATATTCGTAAATCAAAAACGTTTGGCGGCAGGATCTGGTGGAGAGTATTATCAAAGAAAAACGGTTATATTCTTCAACAAAATATTCTAAGTAAACATTTTCGCATCTTAGATGAAAGAAATTACCGCATCTTTAGCAGTATTGATGAAAAACTTTCGAGACAACGCTTTAAAGAATTGATAAAAAATGAATAATAGACATTGAAAAGATGGGAATTCTGCCCATCTTTTTTCTTTTTTGTGGAATACTAATCGTTGGAGTTATCTTTCATAGAAAACCATCATAAAATCAACCCCATACTCAAAAAAGTATACCTGTTAAGATTACAGTTAAAGGATGTTTTTCATTTGGTATTTAAAGATAAAGTTAGCGCCATTTTTATGAATTGGAAAAAGTGGCACTTACTACAAATATTAGTGCTATCAGTATTGGTTCTCGTCTTAAGTTTTTTCGGTCTTCTTTATTATTTTTCCAAGGATGCAGATATTTCTGGACTTAAAAACGAGCTGCCCCAAGCAACCGTGTTTTATGATGTAAACGAGAATGTAGCAAGTAAAGTGTCGGCCAATAAAAATGAAGGTGTCTCAATCAAGCAGGTTCCTGATTCATTGAAAACTGCCATCATTGCCATTGAGGATCATCGGTTTTATCAACATAAGGGTGTCGATCTAATTGGAACCTCTAGGGCACTCATCCGAGACTTAAAAGCTGGAGGAATGGTCGAAGGCGGCAGTACCATTACTCAACAATTGACAAAGAATACTCTACTTACATCACAAAAAACTTTAAACAGGAAGATGGAGGAAGTTTTTTTAGCACTTCAGATTGAACGGGAGTATTCGAAACCCGAAATCCTCCAAATGTATTTAAATCAAATCTACTTTGGAAATGGTGCATGGGGAATAAAGACTGCTGCCAGCAAATATTTTGCCAAAGAAGTGAAAGACCTAACAATCAGTGAATCTGCCTTACTCGCAGGGTTAATTAAAGCGCCATCAGCCTTAAATCCGTATGAACATATGGAGAAAGCGACTGAAAGGCGAAATCTAGTATTAACACAAATGCGAAAACAAGGGTATATTTCGAGTCAGCAATATGAGAAGGCGAAGCATGAAAAAGTGGTTTTGAATGATAGGGGAGGGGACCCGTTCAGAGGTAAATTTCCATATTATGTTGATCAGGTATTAGATGAAGCAATCAACCAATACGGCTTATCACAGGATAAATTACTAACAGGCGGCTATCAAATTTATACAGAGCTAGAGCCGACGATGCAAACAGCAATGGAAAAGACGTATCAAAATGATACATTATTTCCAAAAGGAAAGGATCGCCTTATACAGAGTGGTGGAGTATTAGTTGATCCAAAGACAGGAGGGATCAGGGCCATTGTTGGCGGTAGAGGGAAACACACCTTTAGGGGCTATAATCGTGCTTCACAATTAGAAGCACAGCCAGGATCCTCCTTTAAGCCATTAGCTGTTTATACACCTGCACTGGAAAATGGCTGGGGAATTACCGATATGTTAAAAGATGAACCGATGACTTTTGGCGATTATCAACCGAGTAATTACGATCATCAATATGCTGGAGAAGTGCCGATGTATGAAGCCGTTAAAGAATCAAAAAATGTTTCAGCTGTATGGTTATTAAATGAGCTGGGGATCGAAGAAGGATTAGATTCTATCAAACGGTTTGGAATTTCATTGGACAAAAATGACCGCAATTTATCACTTGCCCTGGGAGGCTTGCATAAAGGAGTCTCTCCCCTCAACATGGCTGAAGCCTTTGCTGTTTTTCCGAATCATGGTGTAAGAGTGAAGACCCATGCAATCAAGAAAATTGTGGATGCAGACGGAAATGTAATCGCTGAGTGGAAAACAAAAAAGGAGCGAGTCACTACAAAAGCTGTTACCGATAATATGACGACAATGCTCCTTGGTGTAGTTGAACAAGGAACAGGAAGTGCTGCACAAATACCGGGCCGAGAAACGGCAGGGAAAACAGGTTCAACTCAGGTTCCAATCAAGGGCATCAATGGAGTAAAGGACCAATGGTTTGTTGGTTATACACTACAGCTGGTTGGAGCTATCTGGGTAGGCTATGATAAAACAGATGCTAATCATTACGTAACTCCAATAAGTAAAAAAGGTTCGGCGGTTGTTTTTCGTGAAGTGATGACGGAGGCACTAAAGAATGCACCATCGGAAAGCTTTAATGTCCCACATATTACTTCATTGATAGAGAAGAAAAGGCTGGAAGAAGAGGCGAAGAAACGAGGTAATATTCAAGAGAACTTTAATAATGAGGTTCAGAAATGGGAAGAGAAGTGGAATAAGCAAAAGGAAAAGTGGAAGAAGAGGTGGAAGAATAGAGGGAATGGTGAGGGTCACTAATATTTTTATCCGAATAGAAAATAGATAAAACAATTCTGAAAAATGGGAATTGACTTTTAAATAAACTGGTGATAATCTAACAAAAGAAGAAAAAAAAGGAAAGGGAGGGTTACAATAATGATTAAATTCAATCCAGCTTTTTTACCATTTGAATATTTGAATGTAACCTGTCCTGAAGAATTTTCCTGTTAATTTTAGACGCGAAAATTAATAAATGACAAAAACACAGGTTGCGTTTTATTTGATACGTAACGTGTGTTTTTTTTGTCCCTTTTTTTAATAGGAGGCATACTGCACTACTGCGGTATGTCTTTTTTTATAAATAAAAATGCTTTAAGGAGGTAAATTTGATGGGAAATTTAGAATTAGTCAGGATTGGAAATACAACGGAGGCGCTAGAAGGCGGATAGTAAAACATAAGGGGGCAGTCAGTTATGTTTGCGGTATTAAAAAAATTAAGTTGGTTCTTTAGAGAAAATTGGCAGCGATATATGATTGCCATTACGCTATTAATTTTAGTTGGTATTTTGGATGTGATGCCGCCAAAATTAATTGGAATGGCGATTGATGAAATTCATATCGGTATTATAAGTAAACAGAAAATTCTCAGGTACCTCGGTATCCTTTTATTAATTACGGTGTCATCCTACGCGATCACCTATGTATGGATGTATCGTTTATTTGGAGGGGCCTTCCTCGTTGAAAGGAAACTCAGGTCTCGATTTGTCAAGCACTTATTAAAAATGACCCCGGGATTTTATGAAAAAAATCGAACAGGGGACTTAATGGCACGTGCTACAAATGATTTAAAAGCCATCTCTATTACAGCAGGTTTTGGGATCCTAACCCTAGTGGATTCTAGCGTCTGGATGTTAACCTTGCTGTTGACAATGGGACTTTTCATTAGCTGGAAGTTAACATTAGCGGCTATTATCCCGCTGCCATTAATGGCCATTTTAATGAAAATTTATGGGAAAAGGATTCATACTCGCTTTATGGAAGCGCAGGATGCCTTCGGTGAACTGAATGACAGGGTGCTTGAATCTGTCGCAGGAGTAAGGGTCATCCGTGCTTTTGTTCAAGAAGTGGCTGATAGTAATCGGTTTCATCAACTTACGGAGGATGTTTATCATAAGAATATTAGGGTTGCAAAAATTGATGCCTTATTTGATCCCACGATAAAGGTGCTTGTAGGAATAAGCTATTTAATTGGTCTCGGGTATGGTGCTTATTTAGTTTTTCATCAAACGATTACATTAGGCAATCTGGTTTCCTTTAATGTGTATTTAGGGATGCTGATATGGCCAATGTTTGCTATTGGTGAGTTAATCAATGTGATGCAAAGAGGGAATGCCTCTCTAGACCGTGTGAATGAGACACTTAATTATAAGGTAGAAGTCGGCAATCCACTCGAACCTGTTGCAATCGCTACAGCGGATCGTATTGATTATCAAAAGGCAACCTTCAGGTATCCATCTTCTAAAAATGACAATCTAAAAAATGTGGATGTTAAACTTCTTCAGGGGCAAACATTAGGAATTGTAGGTAAAACGGGCTCAGGAAAGACCACCTTTATTAAGCAGTTATTAAGGCAATATCCACTTGGGACCGGTAAGGTATCTATTTCAGAGGTATCATTAGAGGAACAAACCTTGAATCAAGTCCGCAACTGGATTGGTTATGTGCCCCAAGATCATGTCCTGTTTTCTCGAAGTGTGAAAGACAATATTCTTTTCGGCAGGACAGATGCCAGCGACGAAGAGTTAGAAACAGCCATAGATTTAGCGGCGTTCCGTAAGGATCTTGAAATGCTTCCGGAAGGATTAGCTACGATGGTAGGAGAAAAGGGTGTGGCCTTATCAGGAGGGCAAAAACAACGTATTTCGATTGCCCGCGCGCTTATCAAAAATCCAGAAATCCTTATTCTTGATGATTCCTTATCAGCCGTTGATGCGAAAACAGAAAAACAAATTATTGATAATATCCGCTTGGTAAGAACAGATAAAACAACGATTATTACTACTCACCGAATGTCTGCTATCGAGCATGCAGACCATATTATCGTTCTAGATGAAGGCAGAATTGTTGAAGAGGGAACACATGAACAACTGATTGAACACAATGGGTGGTATAAGGAACAATTTATCCGCCAACAGATTGCAGGTAAGGTCGATGAGGGGGTATCAGCATGACAACTGGGAAGCGATTAACTAAGTACGCTTTTACTTATAAAAAAATTATTATAGCGGCATTGCTCATGCTGACCATTTCTGTCGGAACCGACCTTGCAGGACCGTTTATTGCTAAAAATATTATAGATCAGCATATATTAGGGATTGAATCTGTTTGGTATGAAACGGCAAGTGGCAATCGGGCAGTGAATTATGACGGGAAATTTTACACAAGAGAAAAGTATTTATCTATATCAGAACAAAAGGGAAAACAAATTCAAATTTTGCAAGTCGGTTCCAAGTTCGTTTTCATTGACCAAAGACTTGAATTTGATGGGAAGAGAAGCTTAAAAGAAGGAATTTTGGAGATTAAAAAAGGTGGACGAAAGGCAGAGTATCAGGCGAAAACCCTAAAGGGGTCTGAAATATTATCCTTTTACCAGCCAGAGATTCCAGCTATCTTTCAACTATTGGCCATCTATTTTGGACTCTTGGTTGTATCAGCCGTTTTTCAATACGGAGAACGTTTTTTATTACAAAAATCAGCCAACCGTATCATTCAAAAAATGCGAGAAGATGTCTATGGTCAGATACAACGGCTGCCGATTAATTATTTTGATAATTTGCCTGCAGGTAAAGTGGTAGCAAGAATCACGAATGATACAGAAGCAATCCGGGAGTTATATGTTACTGTTCTTGCTACCTTTTTTACTAGTGCCATATATATTACAGGAATATATGTTGCCTTGTTTATTTTGAATGGAAAGCTTGCAGCGATTTGTTTGTTATTATTGCCAATTCTATATGCATGGATGCTAATATACCGGAAGTATGCTTCTAAATATAACCGTGTCATCCGGTCTAGGAATAGCGATATAAATGCAACCATCAATGAGTCCATCCAAGGGATGAGTATTATTCAGGCGTTCAGTCGCGAAAAAGAAACAAAAACAGATTTTGAAAAACTAAACCATGAGCATTTTACGTACCAGAATAAGCTATTAAGTTTAAATGCATTAACCTCTCATAATCTGGTTGGGATATTAAGAAATCTCATTTTTGTGGCATTTATTTGGTATTTCGGGGGCCAGGCGCTGAATACTTCTACTATCCTATCACTTGGGATGCTATATGCCTTTGTTGATTACATCAACCGCCTTTTCCAACCTGTTCAGGGGATTGTCAATCAATTGGCTAATTTAGAGCAGGCACTTGTGGCCGGTGAACGAGTATTCAAGTTGATGGATGAGCCAGGGGAAAATGTTAGTGGTGAGCGGATTGCTCGTTTTAAAGGGAATGTAAGATTTGATCATGTTTCGTTTGGATACAAAGAAGGAGAATTCGTGCTAAAGAATATTGATTTTGAAGCGAAGCAAGGTGAAACAATTGCCCTCGTTGGTCATACAGGTTCTGGAAAAAGTTCGATCATGAATTTACTTTTCCGCTTTTATGATTGTCAAAAGGGGAAAATTACGATTGATGGAAGGGATATTGAAACCATCCCACGTCAAACGATCCGAAACCATATGGGCATCGTTTTACAGGATCCCTATCTATTTACAGGAACGATTGCTTCCAATGTAAGTCTTAATGATCCTTCGATTACAAAAGAAAAAATCGAGAAAGCATTAAAGGATGTTGGAGCAGAAAAGGTATTCAAAAATTTAGAAAATGGGTATGATGAACCTGTTCTTGAGAAAGGAAGCACCCTTTCGAGCGGGCAGCGGCAGATAATTTCTTTTGCCCGTGCGCTTAGCTTTAATCCTGCGATTCTAATTCTTGACGAAGCCACTTCTAGTATTGATACAGAGACAGAAGCAGTGATTCAAGAGGCTATGGATGTCCTGAAAAAAGGGAGAACAACCTTTATCATTGCCCACCGGTTATCAACGATTCGAAATGCCGATCAAATAATTGTATTGGATCGAGGGACGATCGTTGAAAAGGGATCACATGATGAATTGATGGGGAATAAGGGGAAATATTATCAGATGTACCAACTTCAGCAGGGCAGCACAGATCTGGCAGGATAGAAAAATGGCCCCTTAACGAAATTTGTTAAGGGGTCTTTTTTCAATAAGTAAGTCCCACTCGCGAGCCGATAAATTGTTTGTTAATAAGCTGCTTAAATACGAAATCAGCTGTATCGTAAATCGAGATGGAAGAAGGATGATCAGGTAGAAAGTCTTTTTCGTACCTGTAATATCCTTTTCTTTCACCTATAGGTAAGTAGGTAGGACATACAACCGTCCAATCAAGTCCAGAATCTTTTAGCATTAAATAGGCTTTTAAGTGTTCCTCCGCATCACGAGTGCTTTTCCGTTTCGACTCAGAGGATTGAAATCGATATAAATGTGGGGCAGAACGAGCCTGCAGAATTCCTGCTGTACCAATTGTAATAATTCGGCTTATTTCCTGCTCTTTCATATGTTTAATGATTAATGGCATCGATCCAGACAGAGTAGTGGTGCCATCTGTATTTAATGCACTAATGACCACATCTGAACCAGTTAAGCTATTAGCAATATCTGTCTCATTTAGTACATTACCTGTCTTAACCTCAAGACCTGCACCATTACTATTTAGCTTTTTCATATCTCTCACTAGTGTAGTTATAGAATGTTGCTGGGACAAAGCATTTTCTAAAATGATGGAGCCTACCCTGCCCGTTGCACCAAATAGGCAAATGTTCACAAAAAGTTCACCTCTTAGTCAATAATGTGTAATAATCATCACTTGTCAAACCCGCCGCTTGTGATATTTTAAAAATGTTTAAGTATTTAATAATATCGGGGTGGGATGTATATGTCAGAGTATTCAGTAGTACTATTGATCGGTAGTTTTTTAATCCTTTCTTATTATATCGGATATACAATCATTAAACATTAAATTATTAACTGCAGACAAGTGTCTGCAGTTTTTTTATATAAGTAAATTGTAAATAGTTTAATAAAATGGATAGGAATGGGTATATATATTGAAGTATACGAATTTGTGAGGTGTGGATGACACGTGGAGAATTATCGAATCGAAAAAGATACGCTTGGTGAGGTTCGTGTGCCAGCAGATAAATATTGGGGTGCGCAAACACAACGAAGTAAGGAAAATTTTAAAATTGGCTCCGAAAAAATGCCATTGGAATTAATTTATGGCCTGGTTTTTATAAAAAAAGCTGCAGCAATCGTCAATTTTCAATTAGGTAAACTCAGCGAGAGGAAAATGAAGGCAATCATAAAAGTATGTGATTCTATTCATAACGGAGAGATGGATGAACATTTTCCATTGGTAGTTTGGCAAACAGGCAGTGGTACTCAATCCAATATGAACGTAAATGAAGTCATTGCCAATCGGGCGAATGAATATTTAAAAGAGCAAGAAGCCAATCTTGAAAAAATCCATCCGAATGATGATGTCAATTTGTCGCAAAGTTCCAATGACACCTTTCCGACAGCAATGCATATTGCTGCCTATACAAAAATAGTTGAGGATCTCCTTCCTGCTATTTCAGAATTAAAAAACACGCTGCTTGTAAAAGAGAAGGATTTTTCAAAAATAATTAAAATAGGTAGAACTCATTTGCAGGATGCAACACCACTAACGCTGGGACAAGAGATCAGCGGATGGCGGGCAATGCTTGAAAAATGTGAAAGGATGATAACAGAGGCAAACCAGTATCTGCTTGATTTGGCGATAGGAGGGACAGCTGTTGGTACAGGAATCAATGCTCCCTCACAGTTTGGTGACAAGGCTGCCGAGCAGATTTCGATGCTCACAGGTTATCCATTCCGTTCCTCTGGGAATAAATTCCACTCATTAACAAGTCACGACGAAATTGTTCATGTTCATGGGGCGTTAAAGGCTTTGGCAGCTGATTTAATGAAAATGGCTAATGATGTCCGCTGGCTTGCTAGTGGGCCGCGCAGTGGAATCGGTGAACTTAGCATTCCCGCAAACGAGCCAGGAAGCTCCATTATGCCGGGGAAGGTTAATCCTACTCAGAGTGAAGCGTTGACGATGATTGCGTGCCAGGTTTTTGGGAATGACGCCGCCATCGGATTTGCGGCAAGCCAAGGGAATTTTGAGTTAAATGTGTTTAAACCAGTAATAATTAATAATTTTATCCAATCAATCAGGCTCCTATCGGATGGAATTAATTCTTTTAATAAAAATTGTGCCTTAGGTCTCCATGCCAATGAAGAAATTATCAAAGAGCATGTAAACCGATCTTTGATGTTGGTTACAGCGTTAAATCCACATATTGGCTATGAAAAGGCCGCAGAAATTGCCAAACTTGCATTTAAAGATAATTGCTCATTAAGGGAGGCGGCCATAAAAATAGGCTATGTTTCAGAAGAACAATTTTCAAAATGGGTTAGACCTGAAAATATGATTTAAACAATGAAAGCCCCCTTCCAAAAGAAGGGGGCTTAGCCATAATATTTATTTGTATTTACTGGTTTTTCTAAAAATTAGCGTTGGAATCCGCCAAGTTGAGATTCAGCCATTGCTACTAGACGCTTTGTAATTTCTCCTCCAACAGAACCGTTGGCACGTGAAGTAGTATCGGCACCAAGATTTACACCAAATTCAGATGCAATTTCATACTTCATTTGACTAAGAGCTTGCTCGACACCTGGTACTAGAAGTTGATTAGAGTTGTTGTTAGCTGCCATAGTTGAATAACACTCCTCTTAATAAGTTTGGGGTCAGTATGGAGTTGAACCATAATGGAGATTAAACCATTGCCGCCTTGGCCTAACCCATGTTATCAATGTTACCTTTGATAAGCTTCTACAAATTGGAGATTCATTCATTGTCTTTTGTTTGGTTGGATGAGTCGGACTTGCACCGGCTATTACCCTTTTTGGTTTCATCCATCGTTGTAAGTAGGTGTTGCTTGCTTTGTAATACTTATTATGATTAAAACGGAAAGACTTATTCGAGAATTTAATTGGTAATTATTTCCATCACATATGGTTTGCAAGTTAACACAAACTAAGATTATCAACTAAAAAAAGGGTGAATAGGATGTCAGTATGCCCAGTATGTAATGGTTTTCGGGAAGCTTACTTATTATGTACAAGTTGCGGTGAGCCTATGATGGAGAATGGACGTCTTATGGATTTTTATGATGATTATAGTCCATACATGGAAATAGATCTAATGAAGATGGAGGATGGGTATCCTGATACAAATTCAGGTCAAAAGTGTCCCCATGTGTATCGATGTCCTTCCTGTAATAAAGAAGAAGTATTTTTTATAAAAGAATAAGCCCCGTTTCGTGAACGGGGCTTATCGGTTATTATTATGGGCGGATTCGAGATTCTGTTTCAACATCAAAGAAATGTGCTTTGTTCATATCAAATGCTAGTTCTAAAGTATCGCCAGGATGAATATCTCCACGGGAGTCAACGCGGGCTACGAAATCTTGGCCGCCAATACTTGAATAGATCATTAATTCTGCACCAGTTAACTCTGCAACATCAACGTTAGCATTAATTTTTGTACCTGCAGACGCATCAATGAAAACTGGCTCATCATGAATATCTTCAGGGCGAGTTCCAAGAATGATTGATTTTCCAACATAGCCTTGTTCACGAAGATATTTCATTTTTCCTTCAGGAACAGATATAGATGTTTTTCCAATCATAAATTTTCCATCCTCTAGTTTTCCGTTAAAGAAGTTCATTGCTGGAGAGCCGATAAAGCCACCGACAAAGACATTCTCAGGCTTTTCATACACTTCTTTAGGTGAACCAACTTGTTGAATGACACCATCCTTCATAACAACTAGTCGAGTAGCCATTGTCATTGCTTCAGTTTGATCGTGCGTAACATAGATAGTAGTTGTATCTAAGCGGCGGTGAAGTTTTGCAATTTCAGCACGCATTTGAACACGAAGCTTTGCGTCTAGATTTGATAAAGGTTCATCCATTAGGAATACCTTAGCATCACGGACAATGGCACGTCCTAATGCTACACGTTGACGCTGTCCACCAGATAGTGCTTTAGGTTTACGTGTTAAGTAAGCCTCTAAACCAAGAATTTTTGCAGCATCTTGTACACGACGATCAATTTCATCTTTAGGGAACTTGCGCAGTTTTAAGCCGAATGCCATATTATCATATACCGTCATGTGTGGATAAAGAGCGTAGTTTTGGAAAACCATAGCGATATCACGATCTTTCGGTGCTACGTCGTTCACTCTTTTACCATCAATGTAAAAATCACCTTTTGAAATATCTTCAAGACCAGCAATCATTCGTAGTGTAGTAGATTTTCCGCACCCAGATGGGCCAACAAACACGATAAATTCCTTATCTTCAATATGTAAATTGAAGTCTTGAACAGCTGTTACTTTATTATCATAAATTTTATAAATGTGATCTAATTTTAACTCTGCCATTTGTAATTCCTCCCTTTATCTTGTTAACAATATTGTACAATTAGAGGTAAAAAATCAGTATGGACAGAGTGCACAAAGATTGAAAGCGCTTTTTTGGGCAGATTGTTACTTTTCTTTACTCTGCTCATAAAGTAGACAAGCTAAAAACACTGTAAAAGCACCGTAAAAATCCTTTAATTGGATTCCAGTTTTATCGATGAATTTATCGATCCGGTATTGAAGTGTATTTCTATGAATATACAACTTTTTTGCCGTTAAGCTGGCATTTAAATTATTTTCGAGAAAGACTTTTATAGTTGAATACATCTCTGTTTCTTCATTAAAGACTCCAAAGATTAATTGATTGACCCTTTGTTTTAAATCAGCCGGCAAGTGATAAGCTAAATAGGATGGGAAGACGCGCTCAAATGTAAAGATATTCAGGTGGGTCACAAGATTCGAAATCCCAAAAGAGAAGAATTCTTTCTCTTGAAGATATTTTGAGCGAAGTTGATCGGAAAAAGGATGGAACTTTCCGATAAAAAAAGAAATTTTTATATAAAAATCACTTTCTAATGTTTCAGTCATTGAAATCAAATCTTCCTCTGTAAGAGCAATCGCGTTGCCCTCTTCAATGACAATACCTCGACTGCGGTTTTCCCATATAATCATAATTTCTTCAGTAAAAAAACCTTTTAAGGCAGACTCAATTTCGCTTTGATTCGTATCATCGCTGTTAAATTGAAACTGAATGTAACGAAGATATGTCTCAGGTTTACAAGTAGGGAGAGGACCATCCAATAGTAAATAGGTATCCCATCCCTTTGCAGCGGAATTGCTCGAAGGATTTTTATATTCAACTAATTGGTAAATTGTTTTAAGAAGGGTTAATTCCTTTTCAGTTACCACAGCTTTAGGAATGGCGATCCATTCGTTTTCAATCTCATTATAGAAGATATAAAATTGTTCAGAGGGATTCACTGGCTTAACTGGAAACAAAATGGAATTCTCATAAATAGACAATAATTTTTTTAACATGGTTGATTTCCCCGTTTTTTAATATTTACTTGATTCATTTATTATACCAGTAGTTGATAAAAGCAAGAAAATAATAAAGGCTAGCCTTTGTTAATGCGGGCTAGCCTCTCATATATGGTGGTTATAAAGATTAATCGCATTCATAGGGTGGTTGTTCTTCGATGAACTCATGGGCTTCCTCGATATTAGTTGTATCATGGCGTGAATGGACAGAACCACCAGACATGCCTTCGTTAATCATCCGGTCCACATCCATGAACACCTTATCTCTGCCTTCATAAGCAGAACCTAAATCCGTTACCTTGTCTTTTCCTTTATCCATAACCATCATCCCTTTCCGTAAACTATTTCTAGTTTGTGGAAAAGGTGAGTTTTCATACACTTTAAAGATCCCGGCATTACATTATTCATAAACATGGTAAAGCATCAGCTCATGGATTTGGCTTGATAATGCCTCGATCTCATCTCGTTCAGGTACATTTGTTGTCCATTCTATATTCCCTGTTTGATGATAAATTCCTGTGACTCTTTGCTTTTTATGATAAAAGGAAAAATTCCATCCCGGAATATTTTTATTTTCAAATAATGGCTTGAATTGAAAGTGCATTAACATCGTGAAATCCCCCTTTTAATTTACTTACTATTAGCTTAACTTGTTTGGGAGATTTTTTAAATAGAATTTTCTGTCAATTTTTTCATCTGTTCTTATAATTTGAGAGTTGGAGGAATAAGCGGCAAAGTTGCTCAATTTTCTTTTCTTCTATTTCGTGTTCGTCAAAGCTCATGGGTTTGGAATTTACCTCGTAAATATAGTACTGACCCGTTTTACTTACACCAGCGTCGATGGAAAATTCACCAAAATAGCCAAATCGTTCAGATAATGCCCTTCCAATATAAGGGATAATTGTTTCAATAAATTGATCATGCTTTTCAGAATGCAAAAGTTCATAGGGCAAGAGCCTCCCACCAGAGGGTATATGAGTAGTAATTCCTTGTTCTTGTGATTGCCTAATCCCAATCCCAGTTAAAATGTACTTACCTTCATCTGCGTGGGCAAGAATACGAAAGTCAAAACGATTACCTTCGTATTCAGCTGATGTTATTTCCTCTTGGGCTAGGTAGTTTTTCTCAAGTAGCTCCTTGCCCCAGTTCTCCCAAAAATGATTAAAGGATTTATAAATTTCCTGAAGATAGATTCCTTCTAATTGAAGCTTGGAAGAACCCATCAACTTTAAGCGGAAAATCCCTTTTCCTTTTGATGATTGCGCAGGTTTTAAATATATGCTTATTTGCTTCTGCAGAAAAGTGATCAAGTCCTTTTTTTGCTGGATGAGGATTGTTTGCGGCAAAAAGGTTTGCAAATACGGATGGGTTTTAAGTAATTCATATAACTCAAATTTATCGATAAAACATGGATTGAAAAAAGGGATATTTTTCTCCTTTAAAATCGAAAAAAAACGTTGGTATTGCTCATTTTGTTCTGACTTTCGGAAAGGCACCCGATTATAAACCAGGTTTGGATAGGGAAATATTTCCTTAACCCAGTGATTTTTATCAGGTAAATAGGTATAGCCAGTAATAAGATCTGTATCTACATCTTCCGGAGTAAAGACAAAGCTTATTCCATCAAGTGAAATAAGCTTCTTTTGTAATGCTATAAATAGCGGGCCATTACCCGCAATAGAACCATTTGATTTTCTCGCTGACATAATGCCAATCAGTGGCCCTGCTTGATTGGCTTTCATGTGAATAACTCCTCTGGGTGTAATAATGATTGCTCGGTAAGAAAGACAGCAAACGCAATGGACAATTTACGTGTTAGCAAATCAAAATCTTTCAATTCGGGATGAGCAAAGATTGTTCTTCCAGGTTTTGAATTTGCTTCAAAGAGCCAAACATCTCCATTTCGGTCGATACCTAAATCAAAACCAATCTCACCAATAATGCCTTCTACATTCCTATCCAAAGAACTGCTTAAAAGAAGGGCGGCATGGGAGAGTCTTTCTTTATACAAAGTACGTTCATCCCCTGAGAATATTTCTTCGAGCGTTTTAACATTACCACCGCTTCTTGTATGAGTGGTCACGCTGCCAGGGCCTGCGATTTTCGCTGCAATGGCTGATACATGCCAATTTCCCAGATCATCTTTATTCGTGTGGACGCGAAAATCAATTGGTCTTGATTCGCTTCTAAGTAAATTAATGCCCTGCTGTACCAACATTTTTTCAAGTGATTGATTGGCGAATACGATACCCATCAATCGTTCTAAACTTGAAAATCTTCGCAAACGGTTTACACCACTTTCATCTTGGTAGCGGCAAAAATAATCATCGGTGTGCTTGTCATATATTATTTGGTGAACACCTAAACCAAGACTGCCATTTTTAGGTTTAATAAAAACATGGCCATGGGTAGAAAGCATAGTCTCGATTGAGGAGAAGGATGTAAATGGCAGTGTTTCTGGTAGGAAGCTTGCAACTATGTCATCATGAATAAGCCTTTCATGAATATCAAGCTTGTTAAAAAATCCAGGATTATACCAAGGAATAAGGTATTCCTTTTGCAAGCGGTCACGCACCTTAATTAATTTTGGGTTATTTTCACTTCTCCGATTGGGCAGCCGATCATAAATAACATTAGGAAAAGGCACTTCAACCGTCTCCCATGCATTATTTTGAAAAATGTACCCTTCTATGATTCCTTGGTCCCAATCAATATGCTGTTCTCCAAATACAAAAGGTAAAGCACCCACCATTTTATTAACGGATAGAAGTTTTGAAAAGAACAATGTTCTTTCACCAATAGGTTCCAAAGGTAGAGAGGTAAATCCCGCTGTGAAAATACCTACAAGTGGACCGATAATAAGACTATGGTTTTTGAAAAAGACATGAAGTGGAGTGTTGAAATTAGGAAAATGGAGTGCTTTTTGAATTTCTCTGCTTATCGAAACCCGGTCATTCTTATCAGGATGAGGGATAAAATCAACTTCTATGGATCTCGAACCAAAGGCAATCCTTGTGATCTCTTTATCTTTAAGAAATGATGGAGGACAGAAAACAACTAATTGATCATTTTGAGCAACTTCAATGAGATAATGTTTTCTCATAATAGCTCTTCCTTTCTTTTGACTCTATCAGGGTTAAGTGTTTCCCGTAAAGCAAAGGCGCTAGGTTCAGAGAATCTTTAAGGTCTGGTTGAGTTTGCAAGAGCACTTTTCGCCCTGGTTTCGAATTTACATCCAAAATCCAGATTGAACCATTTTTCGCTATGCCAATATCTACTCCGAGTTCAAATAATGGTAAAAATGCATTTTCAAGAAGAGGAGGAAGATTGGTGAGAATGTATGTTAATTCTTGATTAATATACTCCCTAGTAGCAGGTGGGAGAGTAGGTGACCAATCGGCAAAGGGGAGGACGGTCCCACCAGCACTTAAATTTGATAAAATACCCCCAGTATTTCCTCTACGAATCCCTCTTCCTAATTCGCCCCATTTCCCATCCATATTTTTTTGCAGTAGGACACGAATGTCGAAGGGCTGCAGTTGATTATTTGATAATTCAAGATAAGGTTGCAGTAAGTATTGACGATTGCAAATGAGCGATTGTAACCACTGGGTTAGCTTCGTTTCATTTGGGAAAATCCGTGAAATAATCTTCTTTTGTTTTTCAGTTTTAACATGAAAGGATTTTTCATTTTTTTTCAAATAGTAAATGCCATTCCCTTGCGATCCGTTAATGGGCTTTAATATTATCCTTTTCTTTGTTGTTAATTCATTTAATACGATGTTAGTATCGGAAACAGATTGAGTTACAGGTAAGTAAGCCGATAAAACTGTTTTTCTCAATTCTTCATAGAGTTCTAGTTTATTTGGCAGACCATATCCTAAAAAGGTTATGTCAGTTCTGGTCTTTAGCCAAGATACAATCGGAATGCATTGTTTGGAATGCTCATCATCACCGTAAAAACAACGGTCATAAATAATCGTTGGAATGTGAAATTCACTGTCGACCCAGGATTTTGTAGTTAAATTAAATTTTTCCCCTTTTACTTGAAGTGTCAGCGGATCTATTTTTGAAGGGATGAAGCGGTAGCATTCCATCCCACAGGATTCTGCAAGGTTCGCGATTTCGTTTATATAGGACTGTTCACTTTCCATGCTAACTGTCATTATTCCAAATGCAATCAATTTAATGATCCTCCTTTATAATTGTAGATTCAAATGCAAGCAACGTACAAAATTGGATGAGCGCCTTAGCAGACGGCCTAATTTTTCCTAACCCATCCTCAAAGTTTTTAGAAGGTTTAGAGTTTACTTCTATTATCCACAGCTGTCCCTCTTGATCGACCCCGATGTCGATCCCTAATTCTCCGGTTATCCCTGTTGAAGAACCACTAATAGTCGAAGCTGTTTCAAGCGCTAATTCCTTCATAAGTGCAAGCACTTCTATCGATTTTTTATGGCCGAGACAAGTGTGTAGAACATTTAAGGGTCTGAGAATTCTTCCTCCCCTAGCAATGTTGGAAACGAACTCATTTTCCGATGCTACCCTTGCCACAATCGAGGTAACTTGCCAATGGTTGTTTAGATTTTTGTGACACAAGACTCTAAAGTCCATGGCACAGGATTCAAAAGTAACTAACTCAATCCCCTGTTGAACAATATAAAAGCGATTATGGAGTATTTGCTTTATAAGTTGATGGACTTCATCTAAGAGATATTTATTTCTAGATCTATCATTAAGAGCAGCGATAGAGGTTTGTAAAGAGAATTGGCTATCCTCTTCCTTTTTCAATTTCATAATATTTCTGCCTTGACTGCCATGATCTGGCTTGATAAATACCGTTTCAAATTCTTGAGTAAGTTCATATAAGTGTTCTTTTGTATAAATTTTGGTTTTTGGTAAAAACGGAAAGAGATGTTTCTCGTGAAATATTTGATTATACACTTCCCATTTTGAAAGAAAGCGTTCATTAAAAAGTGGAATCAGTAAGGTTTCAAGTCTTTTACGAAAATGTTTGAATGGCTCAGAGTGTTCAAGTTTGCGGGAATGGATTCGGTTGTAAATAACATCTGGTAAAGGATGTTCGAAGGGACTCCATTTCCCATTTATAAGGTAATACCCACGATTTAAAAATTGATCATATGAAAAAACATAAAAAAAGCCGCCAGTCTCGGTAATTCCATGATGAAGCTCTTCGCAAAAAGCATGAATAGAACGAAAATGGGGTTCCCCTTCCTCATTTGAAGGGAAATCAGTTAAAAGTCCAATCACAGGCCCAAGCTCAAGTGTGAGTAAATCAGGCTGATAGATGGCCTGAAATTTATAGTCCTGAATGGGGAGACAAAAATCTTTTAAGATATTCTCGGGTATAACCATCATATTTGGGTCCATTTCAATCGTTTTGACTTTTGTATTTATCGTCTTGTGTCCTAATTTGATATTTAAGTCAAGGTTATGATTCACTAGTAAATTTGTAAACAATTGGTTGGACATTTGCACAAAGCAGTCATTTTTATTTTTTTGTTTCCTTGGTTTAATCGTAATTGGAGTTATTGGAAAAAACATAAGCATTCCTCAATTTCTACCTAGAGCTTATAGGCATTAGTTGATATAGTAATGTATGTAACATTAATCTAGATGGTGATATTAACATTCTCGCATTTAAGTGAATAGTTTGTTATAGTTGATTCGGAATAAAAAAGCGGAAGCGCCCGTTTAGCGGCGCTGGAGCTAGACATCATTAAAAAGGAGTGACACAAGTGGCAGTAAATTTATATGATTCCGCCTATGCGTTAGAAACAGCCATTCGTCAAAGTGCAGAATATACCCAACTACAGCAAGCTTATAAAGAGGTAAATGCTGATCCAGCAGCAAAACAGATGTTTGATAAGTTCCGTCAAATCCAAATGGACCTGCAACAGAAACAAATGATGGGGCAGGATATATCAGAACAAGAGGTCCAACAAGCACAATCAACCGTTGGACTCGTTCAGCAAAATGAAAAAATTGCTCGGCTTATGCAAGCGGAACAACGGATGAGCATGGTTATTGGGGAATTAAACAAAGTGATCATGAAGCCATTAGAAGACCTTTATGGAAAAATGTAAACTCAGTTAGAAAAGCCTTGGGAAAAGTGACCGAAGGCTCAGGTTGTCGAAAAACTTTCGATAGCCTTTTCTTTTATTCTCTTTCTTTAATAATTCACCGCGTTAATTTGTAATAATAATATATAGGATTTTCAACTAGTCTGTTGATTTGCGCTCCAGGCGCGTGCGGTTCGCGGGCGTGCCGGGGAGCCTCCTGTTGAACGATATAAGAACATTAAGCCGTTCATGACCGTTCAGGGATATAAGGCCACCCACCCTTCAGGTACGAACTTCCGAATTAGGAGCAATCAGTAAAATCTTCAATGGTAGGATTAAAGCCTTTTGAAAATCAATCTTCAAAGACAGAAGCTGAGTTCTTTAATGAATTTAAGCTAAGTATTGAGTTTAATGATGTCAGCAACACGGAAACTGTTATTGTGAAAACGTCGTTAGTTTATGTAAAGGGTTAAGGGTGGAAAATCAATGATGTTGAGTATATTGGGCAATTAACAGGAAGATGAAAGATGGGGATAAAGGCAATTAAAAGTAGTATTTAAGATTCTACAACTTTGAATCTGCTTTTCTTTCCTTTTTCAGTTAGAAAGATAAAAAATGCAATTATTCACGTTATAACCAAGGAGCCGTTTTATCGGCTCCTTTATTCGTCATCGAGTAAAGACAAAATGTTTTTAATTGCGGCTGCATTATCGCCTTTTCTGAACTTATCGATAAAATCAACATAAAGCAGTTCGAAAACCCTTTCTAATGTATATCCATGTTGTGGCTGTACTTCTTCCATATCGGCTAACAACACCTCACCGCGGAGTGCGAATTTTCTCCTCATCCGAAGCTGCAAGGTTTTCATTTCTTGGCGTACATCTTTATGGATATTTATCCCTCTCTTTTCTATGAATAGACAACAATTTAATTTGTTTGTTGTTTAGGCGATAAAACACCAAAACTGATGATTGAGAATAAATGAATTCTATTTTAGAATCGAGTATACAACATCCATTGGTTAAAAAAAAGATGTTGGATTCTACATTTTTAATTTTTGACAACTAGATGAGTAGGTCAATCTCTTCAAAAATAAGGGAAATATAATCCTACGATTTTGGAATGCTTATAAAGGCTAGCTTATCTAAAACTACTAAGAAGGAAGTGTTTGAATATGACACAAAGAGTGATAAAAAGACAAGAAATTCTTGATAGGAGGTAGTAAAAATATGAAAAAAGAAAATCGTACTGCAAATTTTTATGACGTGATTCGCGAACGTCTTCGGTTCGCTTTTATGAACCTTCAGTTAAGAACGATGATGAAGAAATTAAAGAGCTGCTTGAAGAGGCTATTCTTGCACCAAGTGGAACAAATCTAAATCCTTGGCGTTTTATGGTCTTTACAGATTCTACTCTTAAAGAGAAGCTACTTCCAATGGCTTCAGGACAACAACAAGTGTTTGATGCATCCGCAGTTATTGTGGTGTTAGGAGATATGAATGCTTATACAGTGGAGAACGCTGATAAAATCAATCAAAGAGCTGTAGATGCGGGGTATATGACAGAAGAAATTAAAGACAGAATCAACAACAGTGTACAGGGATATTATGGTTCTGTAAGTGAACAAGTAAAAAAAGAATGGCAAATGCTTGATGGTGGTCTAGTAGCCATGCAGCTCATGCTAGCTGCAAAGGCAAGAGGATACGATACAATACCTATGCTTGGCTACAGCCATTGAAGAATTTCGTAAGGAATTTAATGTCCCAGAAAACTTAGTTAACATCCTAATGATTGCTGTGGGTAAAGCAAGAGAACCAGGATTCCCAACAGTAAGATTAGGTGTTGATGAAGTAACTTACTGGAATGGAAAACTTTAATCATCGTTATTTCCATTGTATTTTACTATTGTAGGGCGACCATCGACAAAGAGGTTCCCCAAATACTAAAGGCACAATAAAAAGTAAAGAATCGGGAGAAACTTTTATTAAATCAATATTGAAATGAAAATACGCTCCAATTATGGATATTAAGTATCTATATTAACTACGAAAGAAGGTTTTTTTTATGAAATTAAGCGTTTTGGATCAAACTCCAGTTTCAAATGGGCAGGCTCCTCATGAAACTATACAAAATACTATCGAATTAGCTCAATTAGTAGATGGTTTAGGATATCAAAGAATATGGTATTCCGAACATCATGGATCTGCAAACTTAGCTAGTGCTTCACCTGAAATATTGATTGCCCATATTGCATCAGTGACAAACCAAATTCGTGTTGGTTCTGGTGGAATCATGCTGATGCATTACTCGCCATTAAAAATGGCAGAAATATTTAAAACATTAACGACATTATACCCTAATAGAATTGATTTCGGTGTAGGCCGTGCACCCGGTGGTGACCAATTTTCTACTCTTGCATTACATGAAGGAAAACAACCGAACCTGTTCAACCAGTACGATAAATTAGTAGAAACGATGATGTTTATGTCAGAAACGATGCCTGTTGACCATCTATATAATCGTACACTGGCAGCTCCATTGGGTGCTCCATTACCTGAAGTTTGGCTATTAGGATCTAGTGGCAGCAGCGCTGCACAAGCAGGACGATTCGGTATTGGATATTCGTTTGCTCAATTCATTAGTGGACAATTATCTGCCGAAACGTTGGAGTCTTATCGTACAAATTTCATTCAATCGGAGTTTATGCAAAACCCTCAAATTAATGTTGGTTATTTCGTGATGGTGGCAGAAACAGATGAAGAAGCTGAATATCATGCAGCTAGTTTAGATTTAAACTTATTATTTTTAGATAAAGGGATGCCTTTTCAAGTAGTATCTCCTGAGGAAGCATTAAAATATTCTTATACCGAAATGGATAAGATGCATATACAGAATAACCGTAAACGATTCTTAGTGGGGAGTGCAAAAGATGTTGCAAATACATTACGTGCACATGATGAAAATTTTGGTATTAATGAAGCTGTGATTGGGACAATCAGTCATAGTCATGAAGCAAGACTACAGTCTTATCGATTACTTGCACAAGAACTTTTATAAAAAGAAAGGCGGAGAAAGAAATGATTGAAATTTTAAATCGAATTAACATATTAGCTAAAAAACAAAAAGAAGATGGTTTAACTCAAACAGAATTAAAGGAGCGTCAAGAATTACGTCAAGAATATCTTCAAATTATTCGTGGACAAGTAAACAGCACAGTTTTAGGGTTAACAATATTAGACCCTTTAGGTAATGATGTTACACCTGAAAAATTGAAAAAAGAACAGAAAAAACAATCATTAAAAAAGAATGATGACGCATGAAAATGACGGCTGGCGTGGAACAAGCTGTATATGCTCTTTTGTTGCTTAATCGTTTACCTAAGCAGGCTATGTTATCAGGTGAATCATTAAGTCAACAACTACATGTTTCTCCAACTTATCTTCAAAAATTAATGAGAAAACTTGTACGAGCAGGGCTTGTTTCTTCAGTGCAGGGTGTAAAAGGAGGCTTTCGATTACAAGCTGTTCCTGAAAATATTCGAATATATGATGTGTATATTGCAGTAGAAGGCTTAGAATCTTTTTATCGTTCAAATGGCATCTTTCATACAATGTTTCAATTAAAAGAAAATACAACCTGTCTATTATCCGATGTAATGGAAGAAGCTGAATCTGCTTGGCAATCTATTTTAAAACGTACAACGATTGCTTTATTGCACCAGGCACTTAATAATACCTCGTCAAAGGAATCTCTTACTAAAATTGATTCTTGGTTAAATGAAAAAATTGTCTTATAAAATCATTCTCATTTTGCTGGTTAAGGGAAATGAAAATTGCTAAAACAATTCAACAATAGAAATAAAGGTCTGTTGAAATATATGTTTTAAATAAATAATTTTTAGGAGGGAATTTAATGTTTGTTAGAGTGGTAACTTTTGATTGTAAAGCAACAGCTTAGAGAAATGGGACGGCATGTGCTCGTACCTATCAACAAAGATGCAGGCTGTATTAGTGCATATTTCTTAGAGCCTAGCATTGAAAACGATAATCCTTCTTTTGGTGTAGTAAGCATTTGGCCAGATAAAGAAAACATGAGTCCTTTAATTGAAACATTAACGGATCGTCTATATTTGACTGTTTGAATGGTTGATATATTGATAATTTTACGAATAATGATCATGAAAAATATAAGACGTATAAATTAAAGGTGCAATACTAGTTTGTAAACGGGTCATAACTGGAATTACAGTCCAAATTATGACCCGTTTTTTCTTGTATCTAGGTCGTATCCCTAATCGTTACAAAAAATGTCATAGTTAGAATAGAAAATCAAACTCAGTGTATGTCGAAATTTGCTTAGCGTATATTCTCGTTAAAATGTGGGTGGGACCCCTCTTCCATATTTATCCTTCTCTTTTCTATGAATAGACAACAATTTAATTTGTTTGTTGTTTAGGCGATAAAACACCAAATAAAAAATGTCAGTCCAGTCAGTGTAGTGAAGAAGAAGCAGACTATTCAAGGAAATAAGATAACATGTTGTAGTTCGCTTTGTAACCATCGTATTAATTTTAGTTAATCATAGAGGAGGAATTTATATGTTGAATTGGAAAGAATTAACGGCACTCGAAGAATGGGAAGAGGTATTTAATCGTTCTGCTGAGAAACCGGCGGTGGTTCTGAAATATAGTACAACTTGTCCAGTAAGCTCGAGTGCAATGGAAGAATATGAGGAATACCTGGCAGATAAGCCAAATAGTGATGTTGATTACTACATGGTGAAAGTCATTGAATCGCGTCCAGTATCTAATCGGATTGAGGAAGATCTTGGCATCAAGCATGCCTCGCCACAAATAATATTTTTCAAAAATAAAAAATCTATTTGGAATACTTCGCATTGGTCGGCAACGAAAAAACATATGACAGCTGTATTGGATTAATCTTAGAAACCTTTAAAAATAAATAATTACAGAATATGGAGAAGTGTGAACTGAGTGGATATTTTACTAAATGGGCGGGATTGTAGTTTAGTGTTGCAGTATAAAATCAATTGTTTTATGTAACGCGCCCTATGAAGTTGATTTGTGAAGTAATGAAATACACACTTATAGTTATATCAAACCACTAAAAAAGGAAAAGATTACTATGTTTCCGATTCGCAATCAAAAACGCAATTGTACTGATACTGCTAAAATCCAGCACTTTCTAGAGCATGCCGATACTGGATTTCTAGGCTTATCTTCAGAAAACGTCCCATATGTCATTCCACTCAATTTTGTTTGGCTGAACGACGCCATCTATTTTCATGGGGCAGAAGAAGGAAGAAAAGTGACTTACATCGAGAAAAACCCTATGGCCTGCTTCACTGTAAGCTCGAATTATGGGACAATTACCAGTCCGATTCCTGCAAAAATGGATACAGCATATATGAGCGTTATAATCGAAGGATCCCTACTTCGAGTAACTGATATAAATGAGGCAACGGAAGCAATGCAGGTCATGCTGAATAAATATGTGCCAGGTTATTATGAACGATCGCTAGGGAAGAGTCATTTGGAACGATATGTTTCCCCTTTAGGTAGTAAAACCGCTATCTACAAGTTAAACGCAGATTCTCTTTCGGCTAAGGAGAAAGAAGTGATAATAGATCGTATGTTCTATGAGGGTAGGACCATTCATACCGATCGGGCGTAAGAGAGTTGAGGAATACAATTAAACTTTTGGCTAAATCATTTTTCAAGTAATAATTTAATGTTGAAAAGCAAACGTTTAATTTCTGTACCATAAATTGAATTTCAAATTGAGCATATAAAAATTTTTAGGAGGAATTGAAATGGAAAAAAATCTATTTGACCACTTAGCATTCAACAGAACTCAAACATTAAAAGCTATGGAGGGCGTAACGGAGGAGTTAGCAGATCGAATTCCTGCAAATTTCCGCAATAATATCCGTTGGCAACTAGGACACATCTATACTGCTACTGAAATATTGGCGTTTTTACAATTAAAGCTTCCTATGAATCTGCCGGAAGGGTTTATGGAGCGTTTTATAACCGGTACATCGCCACTGGACGATCTTGACAAGATGGTCCCAATGCCGACATTACCGGAGCTCGAGATCCTTTTAAAGGAACAGTATGAGCGAGTTCGCGAGGTACTGACTGGCCGCTTGGACGAAAGCACACCTGTTCTTACAACGTCAACGGGACTTGATTTGCATAGTCCAAAGGAATTACTCACTTATAATTTGTATCATGAAGGATTACATTTTGGAATCATCACAGCTTACAAAAAAGTGTTATCCCAGTTACAACCGAAAGTGAGAAAAACCTCTCTATGGGAGGTTATCGAAAGTGTTAGATAAATAGGAAAAGGTACAATCTCTTCTAAAATAGAAGTGGATTGTACCTTTTTCTTATGTGAGTGATTGTAATAAAATGAACTATTCTTCCAGCCAATTATAAAAAGGGATGTGAAAACGAATTTTCTTTTTGCACCGCACTTTCTTTATATTCCTGTTGAGTTAGTTCGTATATTCTTTTGCTTAGCTTTCTTGGTAATTTAATAGGAATCGTTGCTGGGTTCCAGTTCTCTCGTATTGCCTTACGAATAAACCCGTTAGGGTTTTTAACCTTTGTAGCCGATTGTTACATGGTCAGAAGAATTTCTAAGGTACGTTTGATTCCAACGACTGATAAGATATTTAAAATTTCATTGGTAGGGGAAGTTAATGTGACAGCTTGATAAGCTAATTTAATTAATTCGGATTCATTAGCATCCGATTTGATTTCATTATCTTGTTACCCTATAGAGTAGACACCTTAAAAAAGGTCTGCACTATAGGGTACTTTTATGTGTAATGAATAAAAAATGGGGAACTGGAGAAAAATCAAATTTCAAAAAAACACTTTACTGAAAAGGAGATGAGAAACCAATCCAATAATCCTTATGTCAAATCTGTAAGTTCAAAGGGAATTACGTATATAGATGAGTTTAAAAGGATTTTCATAGCTGAAAATGAGAATGGAAAATTACCACGGCAATTTTTTGAAGAAAATGGCTTTGATGTTGAAGTCCTTGGTATTGTCAGAGTAAATAGATCAGCTTCTAGGTGGCGTGCTGCTTATAATGAATCGGGAGTATTAGGACTTCCTGATATGCGTAAATACGTATGTGAATAATATCACCAGTTTAGAAATTATGAACTTTAAGTTCCTTGTTAAACGGGGGGGCAAGAGTTTAAGAAGTTCTGTAGCAACTCATCTTTTCATAGTGCTTTCAACAAATGAAATGTGATAAAGAAAATGTTTTAGAGTATGTAGCAGGGTTAACCCTGTTTTTTTCATTAATGAGAGACTATGTGTTTTTGATTTTGTATTATGATTGTTATTTTGCTTGTTCGTAAAAGTACACTCATATTGTAATAGAATAAGAGAAAAGAGAATCAAAATGAGGGAGATTAAAGTGGACGTTCGAAAATTTGGATACATACGAGTCAGCAGCAAAGATCAAAATGAATTACGACAACTTAAAGCAATAAAGGAAAAGGGATAGATGAACGCGATATCTTTATGGACAAACAAAGTGGGAAAGATTTCAAGAGAGTTCAATACCAATTACTCAAGCGTATCTTACGGAAAGGGGACGTACTCTATATTCATTCTCTTGATCGTTTTGGTCGGAACAAAGAAGAAATTCTACAAGAGTGGAATGATATTACGAAAAATATCCATGCCGACATTGTCGTGCTGGATATGCCATTATTAGATACCACCATATTTAAAGATAGTCTAGGTACCTTCATTGCCGATCTAGTTTTACAAATTCTTTCTGGATGGCAGAAGACGAACGCAATCGAATTCGGAAACGGCAGCGTGAAGGAATTGATGTGGCAATGAAAAATGGCATAGCTTTTGGCAGGCCGAAATCTATTATTACGGAAGAGTTTAAACAAGCTTATCATCGATGGAAAACGGGAGAGATGACAGCTGTGAAAGCGATGAAAGAAATAGCGATTAAAAAGACAACATTTTATAAGTTAGTTAAGGAGTACGAAAAAGAATTGAAAAGTACCAATATATAATAGAAGAAACTCGTCAAAAAAAGCCTTTGCTCAACGAAAGCAAAGGCTTTTATCATTTGAAATTGTTGAGCAATGTCCACACCAACAACTAGGTGTTTATCGGAAATTCTTTCAATTAGTTGATTTTGTTTGTCTTGCATTTTAAACTTCATAGTAGGGGTTCCTCCTAAGGTTTTGAGTTAGAGTGGTGTTTATACTCATATCTTACTGATTGCTCTTTTTTTATCAAAGTCAATAATTAACTCTCTACAGGAATGCTAACGGTGCAGGTTAGTTTAAGTACAATGTTTTATCTTTGTTTAACAATCGGGTCATTTAGTTTAAGAACGAAAAGAACTGTAGATTAATTTCTACAGTTCTCAATAAATGTCTAAAGACAATAAAATTTATACAAAAACAGACAAGAATCTTCAAGCTATACATCAGTATTAATGATCATTAAAAATAGCATCTGTTATTTTTAAAAAATTCTCTTTCCAACCTGTCTGAAATCATTAATTAATCCACTGCACAATATCCTTCATGTCTCTTCTTCCTCTAGGGAATAATTTAGAATCATTTGTTCGGTATCCAAATGCGACCATAGCCGAAACAGCTAAGTAACCATCCTCTAGTAAGTTTTCTTCCGCAAGGAGTTTTTCTACCTTATCGATATAAAACCCTTCTATTGGACAAGAGTCAATTCCAAGTAACGCTGCTACAGTCATCATATTGGCAAAGGGAAGAAAAGTTTGTCTTTTAGTCCAATCCAACGCTTTTTGCTCACTTTCTAACACATTTAGTTGGTTTACTTGGAAATTTCTTATACTCTCTATTACTTGATCAGACATTTCAGCTGGGAAACCCGTAACATTAAGCACTTGATTTTTTACATATTCTGAGTCGTACCTTGTATCCTTGCTTGTTCTTGAAAGAATGATAACGAAATGGCTCGCAGTTGGCAGATGACCTTGTGCGCCTGGAGAAATTTCTTTTAGCTTTTCTCTGAATTCCTGATTTTGGACAATGAGGAATTTCCAAGGTTCAAGACCACATGAGCTTGGCGAAAGTCGGGCTGCTTCTAAGATTACATTAAAGTCTTCCTCTGAGATTTTTTTTGTTGGATCAAAAGTTTTTATAGCACGTCTAAAATTAAACGCATCAAGAATTTCTTGTCTTTTTATCACTCTTTGTGTCATATACAAACACTTCCTTCTTAGTTGTTTTAGATAAGCTAGCCTTTATTCTCATTCCAAAAATCGTAGGATTAAATTTCCCTTATTTTTGAAGAGATTGACCTACTCATCCAGTTGTCAAATATTAAAATGTAGAATCCAACATCTTTTGTTTAAACAATGGATGTTGTATACTCGATTCTAAAATAGAATTCATTTATTCTCAATCATCAGTTTTGGTGTTTTATCGCCTATACAACAAACAAATTAAATTGTTGTCTATTCATAGAAAAGAGAGGGATAAATATGGAAGAGATGAAAGTAGATCCACGTATTATACGGACAAGAAAATTGTTAATGGATGCCTTTATAAAAATAGCTCAAAAAAAGGAGTTCAAAGACATTACAATAAAGGACATTACGGAGGAAGCAACCGTAAATCGTGCCACTTTTTATTCTCATTTTCAAGATAAATACGAATTAATGGATGCCTCCATTACAGAAGATATATTAGAAAGCATTGTGAAACACTTGAATCATTACGATAGGTTAAATGAAGAGACTATTGTAAAAATCTTTTTTACATTAACTAAGTTTCATACAAAAAAACGTACAGAATATAGCTCACAATGTAGAAGAAGTATGGAATCTTTTTATTCAATAATTGAACAAAAAATAAAAAAAGAACTGGGAGAATTATTTTATTCCCTATTTTTAAAACAACAACTTAACTTGGATTCGGAGGCCTTAAAAATTGGTACTACTGTGTTGAGTTGGGGAATTTACGGAGCATCGGTGGATTGGGAAAATAATAGTTCTCTTTCAGCAGAACAATATATAAAAAAAGCCTTACCTTTTATAGTGACGGAAATAAATAATTTTAAAGGATGATTATTGACCATTTTTTTTTCACAATATCCATTTATCTTACTAAGCGTTACTAAACAATCGGGCGCTTTTCTTTAATAAGAAGGCGTCATTTTCTAATCAATCAGATTCTGGAGCAATACATTTAAATTGGAGTTATAGAAGAGATTGTGAAGGATTTTACTTAAACTATCCTGAAAATAAAAACTGCAGTGGGGAATTTTAGGCAATACGAAACTAGACCCATTAAAATCCGTTAAAAAAAAGGATCTGGGCTCTTAATTTACAATGTATGTTGTCCTTCATTAGGCTATAGCTTCAACCGTTACTTTACAACCAAGGATCTCTAGTCGTTTAATAGATTGTTTGATCACTATTTCTTTTTTTCGTCGATCAAAGTAATCTGCACCTAACTCAACATAAAGTTGCCTTTTGTTTAACAAATGATAAACAATCGTTAAAATGGTATGTCCAACCGCAACTGCCGCACGTTTTTTTCCAATTCTTGCTGCCAAGCGCTGATATTGAGAAGAGAGATAAGTGTTTTTGGTTTTTGCCGCCGAATGTGCTGCTTCAACAAGTGCTGCTCGCAACTTTTTATTACCTTTTCTGGTTTTACCGGACTTTTTTTTCCCAGCACTTTCGTTATTACCTGGAACCATCCCAGCCCATGAACATAGATGGGCTGCTGTAGGAAATTGCTTCGCAATTTCTTTTCCTAGTCCTATTTCAGCCAAAAGTTGTTCCGCATGGCTTCTACCTATACCTGGAATTGAATCTAGTAATTCAATATCTTCTTCATATGGTTGCATGCGTTGTTGGACTTCTTCACTTAACATTTTGATTTGTTGATCCAAAAAGTCGATATGTGAAAGCTGAGTTTTTAACATCATCTTTTGATGGAGTCCGACGGATCCGAATAAGGCACGTTCCAAATCATCCTTTTTCTTTTTCATACTTCTTTTTGCCATTCCAGCTAATACTTGAGGATCATCGATCCCATTGATGAGTCCCTCAATCATTGATCGTCCGGACACACCCATAATGTCTGTTGCAACGGAGGAAAGTTTGATATTAGCACCTTCCAACACTTTCTGAATTCTACTTATTTCTCTTGCTCTTTCTTCAATAAGACTTCGGCGGTATCGAACAAGTTCCCGTAATTCCCTTTGATCTCGATTCGGAATGTAGCTGTGTTGAAGAAGACCATGACGAAGCAATTTTGCGATCCATTCTGCATCTTTAACGTCGGTTTTACGTCCTGGGACAGCCTTGATGTGAGCAGCGTTGACCACCATGGGTTGAATGTCTTCTAATTCGAGAAGGTTGTATATTGGTTTCCAATAAACACCGGTACTTTCCATAGCAGCGTGAGAACAGCATTTACTTTTAATCCAATCTATTAATTGAATCAGATCGTGTGTCATCGTACCAAATGTTTGAATCTCCTTTCCTTTTGGAGTAATGGCACAAGCGGTAATGCTCTTCTTGTGAATATCTAATCCACAACATCGTTCATTAACAACATCCATTATTATTTTCCTTTCTACGGGCTGAAGTAAATTAGGCTGGTGCAACAACCATATAAGATTAATCTATCCTGCGTGCTTCCCGTGAGGGAGCGACAATTTGTGGTGCACCTGGTCGTTAAAAATCAGTCTACCATGCGGGCTCGAGGCACCATAGTTGAACGACCTACCTTCGCCAGCCTATAAAAAGGATTGACAGGTACAATGAAAACTAGACGGGATTATGAACCATTTTCATTCATTTGATGGTGCCGCAGTGCGGCATGGTTGTCTACCATGAAAGTACAAAACATTGAAAATCTAAAAATGACAATCCTAAAGTAGACCCAGCAAATTCTATAAATGGACAATCACCAAAACCGATAGAAATAGGAAAGTTGAACCTTTTAATTTTTGGAAAAAATCTAGCTGAAAATGGGGTATCTTATTTTGTTAAAACAATTTGTAGGGATCCCTTGATTGGAAGCAATATGTTCATCGCTGTTTCAGAAGTTCCTGCCGGAGAATTATTAAAAAAAAGTAATGATAAAAATACTAAATACCTTTATCAATTAATTGAACAAAATTACAAAAACCAAAATACACCCATTCCTACATTACAAAGTTTTTTATTTGATTACTATGGGGAAGGACGGGACGCATCTATCCCTTATTTAAAGATAAATCAATAGGGGAATATTGAGGTAAGCGGGCTAGCATTGTTTAATAAAGACAGACTGGTACTTACCCTAAATCAAAAAGAAACCTTCGTATATAAAATACTAAGAGGGAGAGTTATTAGAGGGGAAACAGCATTTAATATACATAAAGGGCAGAAAGAGGACTTAGCGTTATTAACTACTTTATATGGTAAAAACAAAAGATCAATTTTAAATAAAGATACTGATTCAAAGGTGACATTTAACTTGACATTAAAGAGTATGGTGAAGGATTACCCAGACTGGCTAGATTTAAGAAAAAACAAGAATAACTTATTACTAAAAAAGCAATTGGAAAAACAAATGAAAAAGGATTTTGAAAAGCTATTTGTAAAACTTCAAGTTGACCCTTTAGGTATAGGTGATTTAGCAAGAGCGTATTCAAAAGAATGGAACGAAAGAGAGTTTTATGAAAAGGTGTACCCAACAATTGCATTCGATATAAATATAAAAATAGAACTCTTTCAAGCAGGGATTGGCGAATAAAAAGAATAGGTGATTGAAAATGAGTAAACAAGTTAATGAAAGTTTGACTGTCTCTCCCTTTTTTTTATTTTTTCTTATTCAAAGTACGCAAACCGGTGTAGGGTTATTGAACTATCAAAGCAAAATAATAAAGGGAGCGGAACAGGATGCCTGTGTTTCGGTAGCATTAGTTGGAATCAGTTTTCATTTTATAATTTGGATAATATTTTTTTTATTAAAGAAATCAAATAACGGAGATATTATGTCCTTACATCAACAATTATTTGGGAGATGGATAGGAAACGCTTTAAATCTTTTTTTTATGGGTATATGCTTTTAATTGTTTCAACAGTGATAAGATCCTATTTATCAGTTTTGATTACCTGGGTTTTTCCTTATACGCCTATTTGGTTCTTATCTATTATTATGATATTGGTCATTTCATATATTGTTATTGGCAGTTTCAGGGTTATTACAGGTATATGTTTTTGGGGTATGGTGTTCCCTACTCTACTTATATTGACATTGTATTTCCCATTACAATACGCTTACTGGACGAATTTATTACCCGTTTTTAATCACAGTTTGAATGACTATTTTGTTTCAGCTAAAAATAGTGTTCTTATGTACACAGGACCAGAATTTCTACTCCTTTATTTTCCTTTATTAAAAATAACAAAATATCCCAAAAACGGGCGCGCATTTCACAGATCTATACAACCATTTTATATTTATTTATTACTATCTTATCATTTGTTTATTTTAGTCACGGACAACTTGAACATACAATTTGGGCAACCCTTATCATGTCAAAGATTATTCAACTTCCATTTGTCGAAAGGTTTGAATATATCTATATTTTTACATGGCTTTTAGTGATTCTTCCTCAGTGTTGTATTTCACTGTGGGGAGGAATACGAATCTTGAAAAATTCCTTTAAATTCAATTCTAAAATGTCATTATGGTTGTCAATTTTTATTGTTCATTTCATTGTTATTAATATCAAAAGTAAAACGGATGTCGATGAAATGGGCTCTTTCCTAAACATAATTATCTCTAGCTTAATATATATTTATTTACCAATTTTGTTTATTATTTTAATCATCATTCAAGTGGTTAAAAAGTTTGTGAGAATTAATCCTTAGGGTAGTTTGAAATGAGACTATAAAAACTAAAAAACCTAAATGTATTAATGAAAAGTTTTGGGAAATTGTAATAATATCACTATTACTATTACATATTTGAGAGGATGGCTTATAAGTGGAGAAAAGGTTGTTAAACTTGCTCACTATAGTATGTATTGCTTCTTTTCCATTCTTATTCAAGGGATCAAAGATGAGAGAAAATCTTGTTATTTTTTTCTCAAAAGGAGTTATAGCAACTCTAATCGATGCTTATGTTGTTGGAACTAAAAGAGTTGAATATCCAGATCGACCTTTAGCAAATATCTTTAAAACTAACATCATTTATGACATATTGTTCTTCCCAATTTTAAGTGTCGTTTGGGTAAAAATGTCCTATAATGATAATTTTGGAAAAATCCTATTGAAAAGTTTGCTATTTAGTGTTCCCATGAGTATCGGTCAATGGTATATGGAAAAGAATACAAGATTATTTAAATGGAAAAAATGGTCACCATTCCACACATTTGGAAGTGTAAATTTTTGTTTGTTTACAATTAGAGGGTTCGTTGGTTTATTAAAAAAATTAGATAAATTAAAGGGTAATCAAAATATAACCGAATAATAAAGGTTGATATTATGAATAAAACATATAAGTTAGAAGCAATTCTCTGGAGTGTTGCCTTCCCCGGTTTTGGTCAACTATTGAATGGTCATCTTATAAAAGGAATTATGTTTATCATTTTAGAATTCACCATTAATGTAAACAGTTTATTTAACCAAGCTATCATGTTTAGTTTTCTTGGGAAGATAAATGAGGCTGCCAGAGTGGTTGATCACCAATGGCTTATGTTTTATCCCTGTGTTTATATGTTTGCAATGTATGATGCCTATAAATTTGCGGAAGGGGAAAATCCTCGGTTATCGTTTGTCCCATTTGCTTTTGCAGCCTATTTTGTCACAATAGGTCTTATGTACTCACCTAATATAATTTTTGGTATATCATTTGGTCCTATTTGGCTTCCGATGTTGTCTTTGATTCCTGGGTTAGGAATTGGATTTATTATTCGTTTTATTTTAATAAAAGTTGCTTCTAAACCCAATTATAGTGGGAGATCTTCCTAATATCAAAAAGAATAATTGGTAGGTAATCGGTCTGATCACCAATATCCCTACGGTTCAGGTGTTGTTAATTGAGATGATTTTTATAGGAGTAAAGAACAGGCAGTGTAGGTAATTTTTTCGGAGATTGGAACCATAGATTATTTACTATATTTTTTAGCGTTATCTGAATCGTTAATGGTTCCTGTGGCAACCATTTTTTTATTATAAAAGAAAAAAGATTGTGAAATAATGTACTTAAACTATAGGGTGCAATAGTTAAAGATTGGGATGGCTGCGGGCTATCACTTTTTCTTATTGCACTAACGGAGCAGGTTAGCATTCCTGTAGATCGTTAAATATCAGGTTTGAAAAAAATAGAGCCCCTCAGTAAGATACGAGTATAGAGTCCAATCTAACTCAGAGTCTTAAGGAGGAAGCCCTACTATGAATTTTAAAATGCAAGACAAACAAAATCAACTAATAGAAAGAATTTCCGATACACATCTTATTGTTGGTGTTGATATTGCAAAACAAATGGTCCAAACCTCATCTAGATATGAAAAACATATCCTTGACCATTCCTTCCGTAGATAAAACAGAACTCAAACGTATTATTAAAGAACTGAAAAAGCACAAAGGTCTAGAGTTAGTTAATGTGAAAGCCCAAGACGGCACCGAAGTGATTGTGAGATTATAAAAAAACACCGAAAATTATAGTTTTTCAGAAGGTCGATAACCCCTATTTCCAATGAAATTAAATTGGAATAATTTTAATTTTCATCTGAGCTTACCGAAAGGTGCGCTCTTTTTTATTCAACAAACGGGTGCATTTCTTCAAGAAGGAGAAGTGTACTTTTTTATTGAAGGAAGAGAAGTTTAAGGAAAAAATCAGGAGGTATATTATCTTTTGAAGCAAATAAAGGCCAAGTAAAAAGATTAAGAGTCTCTTGTTACTGTGACTGCTAGAATAAAGTGAACAGTTTACGCCAAATAAATATGAACACTTATTTACTAGAATACCTATTGCCTTTATCATAGATTTTTAGGTTCTAAGATAAAGGCAGGAGGATTTGGAAGGTGGATAAGTTTGAAATGTACATACAGATTAGAGGACTGGTTAATCAGCGCTACAGCGTTTCAGCTATCGCGAGAAAGTTAGAGCTATCAAGAAATACAGTATATAAGTACCTTAAGAAGTCACCAGATGAAATGGCAGAATGGACGGCATCAACTATGATCAGAACGAAGAAATTAGATATACATAAAGAATTGATCTTGAAATGGCTAAGGGAATACCCGGACATTTCCGCAGCACAGGTAAATGATTGGCTGAAAGATAAATTCCCCACCTTCAAAGTTGGTGAAAGTACCGTACGGAATTATGTGAAGGAACTTCGAGAGGAGTTTTCTATCCCTAAAGAGGCTCAGAAACGAAACTATGAGGCAATACCTGATCCTCCAATGGGTGAACAAATACAGGCTGACTTTGGATTTGTCACCGTAAGAAATAAAGTTGGAAAGCCGGTCAAACTCATGTTTATCGTATTTGTGCTTGCTCACTCGAGATACAAATATGTTTGGTTTCAAAATCGTCCCTTTACTACCAAGGATGTAGTTGAAGCCCATAAAAAAGCGTTTGTTGCTTTTGGTGGAGTCTCTAAGGAAATTCTATATGATCAGGATCGTTTGTTGGTGGTCTCCGAAAATGAAGGCGATCTCCTACTGACTGAGGAATTTCAGCAGTTTGTCAACGAAGTAAAGTTTAAGGTGGTTTTATGCCGGAAGGCAGATCCTGAAAGCAAAGGAAGGGTCGAGAACGCCGTGGGGTTCATCAAGAAAAACTTTGTACTACATAGAGTTTTTAACAATATTGATTCCTGGAATGAGCAGTGCCAGCACTGGCTGGGCAGAACAGGAAACGGTAAAATCCACAATGGGACAAAAAGAAGACCCGCCGATGTGTTTCTCCTGGAAAAGCAACACATGAGGCAGGTCAGCCTATTAAATCATAATAGTAATAATAGTATAACAAGAAGTGTACGGAAGGACAACACGGTATTATTCCTTTCGAACCGTTATACGGTGCCTCTCGGCACCTATCAGAAACACCCAGAAGTTCAGATAATGAGAAATAAAGAAAATAAACTAATCATTTATGTCAAAGAGACAGGAGAAGTATTGGCAAGTCATTCAATCAGCCCCGATAAAGGTCAACTGATTCGTAATACATCCCATCAGCGTGACCGCTCTAGAGGACTTAATGAATTAATGGAGGCTGTGGGTAGCCACTTTACAAACGGTGAGATGGCCCAGATGTATTTTCAGGAGTTACGAAAAAGATATCCAAGATATCTCCGTGATCAGTTGAGTATCATAAAAAAGTGTATTGATGTAAGTTCTGTCGAAGTACTTGATGATTCACTTGCGTTATGTATGGAAAGACAACTTTTTAGCGCTAACGATTTTCAGGATGTGGTCCAGTTATTGAAACGCCAGCGCCAAGTTAACTTGAACAGTCTAAACGCTATCGCTGAAACTAAACCAACATCTGCCGATATAGAGGAATTGCCGTTACTTAACGAAGAAGCTAAGCAGCGTCCATTTGATCAATATGTCGCAATCATGGAGGGAGTTAAATGAGACAGATCCAGAAACTTCAGGATGCCCTCGTATCTCTCCGACTCTCGGAAGCTTCAAAAGAGCTTCCCGCTATTCTGGCCAAAGCTGAGAAAGATCAAGTTAGCTACCTTTCTTTCTTAAATAATCTGGTAGAGTACGAACGAAACAAAAGAGATGAAAAGAACATGGAAAAAAGGCTTAAACTTGCCTCTTTTCCATGTATAGCCCCTTTGGATGATTTTAATTTAGAGGAACAGGAATCGAAGAGCCAAAAGGAATTTAATCAATTAAAGGAATTGGCATGGGTGGAGCAGCTCTTTAACCTAATCCTATTGGGGCCTCCAGGAGTCGGTAAGACCCACTTGGCAGTTGGACTAGGACTTGAAGCTATACAAAAGGGCTATAAGGTTTCATTTATATCAATGGGAGAATTGGTCCACACGTTAAAAACTCTGGACATCACGAGGAAATCACAAACTAGGATAAAAAGAATTAAGGACTCTCATCTAGTCATCATTGACGACTTAATGTACGCAGCTATGGACCCAAGAGAAGCCAACCTTTTCTTTCAGCTAGTCAATGATTTATATAACCATTCATCAATCATCCTTACGTCCAACCGATCTCCGAAGGAGTGGACAGAATTGCTTGGGGATGTGGGTGTAGCTACAGCCATATTAGACCGTCTGATTCATCGTGCAGAGATTGTGAGCTTCAATGAAGATAGCCACAGAATGAGAAACAGACAAAGGATCTTTAATGAAGAAAGTGTTCAAAAATAATCAGCAAAATTGTTCATTTCTACTTGACGCTCACAGTTACACAAACACCATTTATTAATAAGAGATGTATTAGCAATTGAGCAACATTTCTGTAATGAGTTATTCCACAAACGGGTGCAATTTTTCAAGAAGGAGGAACAACTTTTTTATTCTTAAAGGTGATCCCTCAACCGTTTAAAAGTATTAAGAAAATGAGTTTTGTAAAGCTTATAGTTATATTTAAAAGCTATTTGATGCCTTCGAAACTCAGATCCTGGATTTGGTCTGAAATCTGCAAAGCTCTGCCCAAAGCCATACCCACGATCAACAATTATCTTAATCGGATAAGTCGTTAATTGAAATGCAAGAGGGTTTAATAAATAATAAATGGTAAGGGCATCATGAATTGGACTTCCTTGAATTCCGGGATAGTTCTGCGAATAAAAGTTATAATAATAATCAAGTAAAGGTTTTACCAATAATCCTAGAGGATCTCTAGTATTTATATGGAACTCATTTATTTTTCATTAACCATATTAGGTGTTATAAGCGCGCTTTGGGTAACGTTTAGAGGAATGATAGTTAAGTTCTTTGCGTATTATACAACTAAATTCGCAGCATAAGGATCACTATAAAAATTCGCTTCGGCAAGTGCTGTAACGTTTCCAGGTTTAAAAAAGACGCCTCCCATTACAATAATTTCTGGAAACCGTTGGAGTGTCTGTAAGTGAATAATTGAAAGGGCAGCTAAAGATGAAAGTCTTCCTAAAGTTACAATCGTAATATCATAATTTAAGTTCCGGATATAAGGCTTTAGGTCCTCAATTTCATAGATAGGCATATCAATTCCTTCTGGAATCTGTGGAATGATAGACCCTAAACCCGGGCCATGAACTTCAGGGTAATAGATTGGTTCTATTCCAGTTAATGCAGTTTCTGCTCCAGCGAATATTGGAATATTAAGATTCCCCAAATACTTGATATAATTTAAGTTCCTCAAAACTTTACTTCTTTCTACATTCCCATAATCCGCTACGATTCCAATAATCTCAACTTCTTTACTGAACAGTAAAAATAACAATGCTATTATATCATCAATTCCAAAGTCCCCAAACAAGAGTACTTTTTTTTATCCAAATCAAACACCCCGATGCTAGGAGATCAAGTATATTTAAATACTTCAACGATATGAGTACACCTTGAAAATTATGCATCGAGGAATTTTATTTTGATATTTCTTAAAGTTTATAGCGTATTGTAGTAATTATCTGTTAGTAAGTCTTCTTCTTATGGAAAACAAGAAAAAAAGGGCCGGTATGTATAGGAAAACAAAGTAAAAACTTATTTCGTTTGTTAGATTCCCTAAGGTATCTACCATTGCACTATTCTCAATACAGATCGAGACAATGTATATGAATATCATAAGACAGGGTAAAGATAGTTTAGGTCTCATTTTATACATTTTCTTTAATAATCGTGTACATGACCAAATCGGAATGCAAACAGTAGGGAGGATCACTAAAAACCAAGTGAAAATGAAGATATACTCAAACCTTTCTATAAATGGTAATTCAATGATTTTTGTCATCGAAATTGTTGGCCAAAGTGTCTCCTGTAACTGTCCCTGGCTATAGTACACTAATGTAACGAGTGTGATTACTACATATAAAAACGTTGTATATAAAAGAGCGATATGAGCCCACTTTTTTGATTTTTCGGGATTCTTAATATAAGGAAGATAGACCACCAAAGTTTCAAAACCAACAAATACTAGGCTTGCTGATTTTGAAGACTTTAATATATCTATAAAAGAATGATTAAGTATTGGTATTAGGTTATCTAGGTGTGCATACCTGAGTGGAAAATAAAGAGTGAAAAATAAAATACTTGGCAGTACTACACCAAAAAACGCTAACCCGGTTAATATACGAAATCCTCCAGACACAAAGTAATAAATAATAAACCCAATAAATAAGCCCAGCTCCCAAGTACTTATCCATGGAAATATCCAAAGTTGGATAATTTCTATATAGGTTCTAAATACCACAACAGACAATAGAAGAAAATACAATACGAGACCAGTTGAAATTACTTTACCAAGAATTCTACCCAAACATAGGTCATGAATAGCTAAAATATCATAGGAGGGTAACAACATCTTATAAATCATCCATACAATAAGATGTGTGCTTAAACCCATAATAATAACAGATATCCATGCGTCTTGTTCCGTATATTGGGCGACAACCCTTTGAAAGTTCAACATACCAATACCAGTTTGAGAAGCATGGATAAGGAAAAAAACATAAAAGGTTGATACTAAATATTTTTCATCTATCTTCGTGACATTCACTTTCCTACCCCCGATTGTAGTAAATTAACATGTGCGTTAACTTTGAATTTAATGTCGGGATAAATCCTATAAAATTCTTTCTCGTTCCAATTTCGATCTCTTCCTCTAAATAAGTCTCCAAAACCAAAGGGGTCTGTATTTTTGGACTGTAAGCTGATAATTAAATCTTTCGTTTTTTTGGAAACCCTTTTTTCTATTTGGTTCTGAATAGATTTCATTCTTTTGGGGTCCAGGTTAATATCTTCAGGTGCATCTTTAATTAAGCAACTCAGTCTTAATGTAACATTAACTTTTAGTTGTTTGGATGTTTGATCACTTATTGTGAATTTTGATTTACCATTCACCGTTCGAATATCTAACATCCTTTTTTCACCGCTAGCTGAATAGGGGAACTCAAAATTCCCATTTTTCTTTTTACTTTTTAATAATTTGAAGAATATCGAGTCCTTTTGGCTAACTTTCATTTTCATTTTATCCTGTTTAAAAATAGCTAATCCATCCAATTCAACTATCTTATCCTTGTTTATCTTAATAAAAGGTATATAGACATCTTGTCCGGTTCCGTAATACTGATAAAAAACTGAATGGAGGTTTGTTGGAGGTGTATTGTTGTTTTCCTCATTCTGCTTTATTAGATTAGATAGATAAAATGGGGATTTATCAACTGATACAGACAAAATCTGATCAGCCTTATCTTTTGATATGACCAAATAAGTATTACTTCCAATGATAGGGTCTCTCTTAAGGGTAGTAATTAAATCTCCGATTCCTTTTTGAGCTAATCGTTCATTTATTACAATTATCCTTGTTTGACCAACCTCTATAGGAGAAGCGGCTTGGCTGTTAAAAGAAGTTAATATACCGGTATTAGTACTAGCAATACCATGAACAACATCTGGTCCCTTATGGCCTGGTATATCAAAACTTGGATAAGTTGCGCTTCCAAGAATTTTTCCGTCTTCTAAATCAAATCCCATACTATCTATAACTATAATTTCATCTATAACCTTGTCGCGTGTACATCCTGTTGATGGGAATAACAAAAGTATAATCAGAAAGCACACACAAAAATTAGTTTTATTCATCGTCAAATTCATCCTTACCCTCGTTAACCTGATACCTACTTTTCTTTTTGGGGCGTAAGAAACTAGGTCTTGTAGTTGTATATCGAAATGGAGATCTAATAAGGCTATCCCTGAAGTCAGTAATTCTAAAAGGGTATATTGGAGCTAAGTATGGTGTGCCAAATGATTTTAATCGCATTAAATGACCCAGCATCAATGTAAAACCAGCAATTATTCCGAATCCGCCCCACCCGGCTGCTAATAATACCAATGGAAATCTTAGTAGCCTAATCGTATTTGCCATTTTAAAAATGGGCGTGGTAAAAGAGGCTAAAGCTGAAAGTGCAACAATAATCAGAAGGATATTGCTTGACAATGCTGCTTCTACTGAAGCTTGTCCTATAACGATCCCACCAACAATCCCTAACGTTTGACCTACCTTAGTAGGTAATCTGGCCCCAGCCTCACGTAGTAATTCAATTGTTATTTCTAGAAATATCACCTCTAAAAAGGGAGGAAATGGTACATTTGCTCGAGACTCAATGATTGGACCGAGAAGATCCTTTGGAATAATAACGTAATGATGTGTGAGAACGGCGACATATAAAGGTGTAGCAAAGATCGAAAAAAACACTCCAAAAAAACGGATGATTCGAAAAAAAGACCCCACAATCCAAGGTAAGTAGTAATCCTCTGGAGAGATAAAGAAATCAAAAATAGTGGAGGGACCTGTAATGACATAGGGAGAGCCATCACAGATAATAATCACTTGTCCTAAAAGTAAGGTATACGCCACCCTATCTACTCTTTCTGTGGATAAGAATAAAGGAAAAGGGGTATTCGTATGATCTGTGATCGTTTGTTCTATCAGGGCAGTTTCGACAAAATCAAGATCCAGGTCACGTAGTCTTTGCCTAACAGTATTTACATGTTCTGAGTTTGTTATATCTTCTATATATCCAATAACAACCCGTGTGGTAGTCATGGAACCAATTGTCAACTCTTCAAATATTAATTTTGAGCCTGAAAATTGGTGTCTTAATAATTTCATATTCGTTTCGATATCTTCAATGAAGCCAAGTTTTGGTCCCACAACACTAAATTCATTCTCTGTATCGTTGTTTTCTCTAAGCCCACGTTTGCTGTTCTTTACATTAACAAGAGCAAAATTTGTTTTATCACTTTTTAACCGAATTAAAATGTGACCTTTGCGAATCTTTTCTCCCGCTTGTTCAGGGTTTTCTGAACATAGGTGAATTTCACTAATTGGTATATGCTTAATTACATCATTTAGGTTCTCAAAAGGTGAATGCTCTTGTAGTGGTAGTAATAGAAAATGATTAAGTGTTTCTTCATCGATTAATGTGCTGAAGAAGAATAATTCAATATTAGGTTTATCTAAATGAAGTGTTTTGAAATCACTAGATTTTGATGCTTGTATCAAAAATCCATCTATATTTTTTATTAGTTTATTCTTATGATTTTGTTTTCTAAACAAATAAAACCACCCCAAGAAAAGCAATAATAATTTAGTTTTTGAGGGAAATAGAATATCATTCATAATTTAATTTTAATCTAACAGTCGTTTATTATTTTCTTAGTGCCTATATTTCATTCTAAAAATCACTATGATTAAATTAATTTACCTTTAAGTTATCTTTTGTCAGTTTCTAACTTATATACTCGCTTACTTCACATTAATCAAATGGTCGTTTATTATTTTTTTCATGAGACATAAAGATGAAGATAAAAATGAAAGTATATTTCAAGCAGCAATAGATCTTATAAATGAGATTGGTTTAGCTGAAACATCAATGTCAAAGATCGCCAAGAAAGCCAATGTTTCGTCATCAACCATTTACGTTTATTTTGAAAATATGGAGGATATGCTTAATAAACTGTACTTGACCTTTAAAAAGAAGATGAGTCAACGAATATTTAAAGGTTTTGATGAAACAATTCCATTAAAAACGGGATTCGAGACGGCATTAAGGAATTTTGCTGATTTTATTCTAACCAATAAAGAGTATTTTTTATTTGCGGAGCAGTTTTCGAATTCTCCACTGATTCACAAATTATCCCACGAAGAGGGAAATGTCCTATTTGAACCTATTTATAGCAATTTATATGAACACTCAATTCTTGGCGTAGTTCATCTAGATTGTTTAAGACCAATTGATAGAGTTATGGGTTTGATCACAAGTGATTTATTTAGAAGTACGATTATTTGAAAAAGTTTGTTTATAATTTGTGGATAAGTAGTAGTATTAAGGACTCTCAAGCAATGTTAAATAATTTAAAAAGTTCCAAAATGCCATCGCTAGTCACTATGATTTGGAACCCATATGGGGGAATTAATAATCATTTTAATAATTGTATAAAGATAAATTTATCGAATGGGGATTTTAGATATATATTGGATAGAGGTAAGGTTGATAGATTTAACAAAAGTGAAGCGAAAAAAACAGCAAAACTTTTTAATGAAAAATTTGAGAAAAACAAGGTTACAGACCCTTATGATTATACTTTAATAAATTATACTTATGGACAATACTCATATTTAATAAATTACAAAAATGATAATGAAGATATTTTAGAATGTATTTCAGCGGACGTTGAAAAATAAAATAATCATATCGGGATACAATATAGTACAAATAAAAATTATTATGCTCCTTTGCTAACTATTACTCTTTTAGTAACTGAGGAATTACTTACTATAAATGAACATTTAGTATTTGTAAGTGACCCAATGACTCTAAAGAATTTCATTAATAATTGGGAGAAGGCTGTGCTTGACTTAAAGGAGTATGAATTAAATATTCTTTCAACGGATGAAGAATTTGACAGTCTTATGAGGAAATATGATAGGAGAGGTATCAGAGGAGTAATTGACCCAATATTAGATAGAAGAGGAGAATTCGGACAAGGAGTACTCCTTGAAAACATTAATAAATTAAACAAAGTTAATAGATGATTTATATTGAATGAATACTATCATAACTCTGTCTGCGACCACTACTTGTATAGAAAGATAAATAATAGATGTAACAGTAAGTAAGTGCCTTTTCGTTTAGTGGTAAAAGCAAAAGCCCTTCTACAATGAAAGGCTTTTTTTCTTTTATACGGTATCGAAGAGCTTCTTTAGTAGGATGCCAGTTGTTGTTTTTACCTCGACCAGAAATTTTTCGGAATCTGGACAATATATTAGGGTTAAAACTCCTGGTTGCTCTTCTATATAAATCACTTCAGACCTTACTCGTTAAACTAAGCATATAATATACATTATACATATTACAAACTAGAAAACCTATGTTATACTCGTCATATAATACAAAAACCCTACCTGTTTTTATATCATTTTTAGCTACTTATACTCAGCATATAAGTGAGAGGTGCGTTTCATGATCTTGATCGACTATTTAACCTATCTTAACAAGAAAGGGAAGTCACGCCATACTGTTATTTCCTACATGAACGACCTTCATCAATTTTTTGATGCTACCGGAATTCATCCGGAGGATTATGTGACGGAAACGGATATCCGGAAGTGGGTGGCTCAGACGATGAGACCATCAGAGGGTAAACCGCTTGCTGTCTCTACAATCAACCGCCGCCTCAACGCCTTACGCAGTTTTTACAGTTGGGGCCGACGGAACAAAGAATTTCATTATAATCCGATGGACGGAATCGAGGATCTGAAAGCTGCTGATGAAGATCATGAAAACATTATATGGCTAACCGAAGAGGAATTTGAGGATCTGCTGATTCGTATGCGAAAGACACCTGTGAATAGCCGAGGGGTCGATCCAAAGGAGAAGTATCGCCGGGATCGGGCGGTGGTATATCTTTTGACTTATGCTGGGCTCCGAGTGGAGGAATTGTCCAATTTGAAATTGACTGACCTTGATCTCGAGATGAAACGCATTCGTGTAGTGTGGAAGGGGAACAAGGTACGTACCATTCCCATTTCAAATACTCTCCTCCAAGAATTACACGATTGGTTGAAGTTCCGCTCTGAAATGGCCAATAAAAAAGAATATGTTGCGGATTCTCCTTATGTTTTCTATAGCCAGCGGTCCCCACAGTTTTCGATCCGGGGGATTCAAACGATGATCGAAACTTATAGTACCCCTAAACGGAAACTAACCCCTCATCAATTTCGGCATACGTTCTGCAAGTGGATGCTGAAAGCGACGGGGAATGATATCGAGAAGGTCCGAAGACTGGCAGGGCACAGTAACATTGCGACGACTTCTCGGTATTTAAAGGATTCTTATCAGGATTTGGCCGATGCGATTGAATTATTACCTAAATTTTAAATAAGTTTTTAGTTTAAAAATCAACATAAATAATAAAGCTTTTAATTGAGCATTTTGCAGATTTATAGATCTTAGAGCCACAAGGAGTTTTGGAGCATAAAAAGGGACTTCACCCCGTGGAGCAGATGGCCACTGTCGACAAGGTATTCTTCGCGCTTTGTTGGCTGCCACACTTGAAAATATTAATACGTTTAGCGGGTTGCATCATCGTCTGGATGTCGATCTTCGCTTTCGCTATCAGTGCGGACTACGATTGGATCGACCCGCTCCTTCTGTGTCCACGCTTAGTCGCGTCTTTGCTGAGATCACGAAGAAGGGTTTAGCCAAGCAACTATTCGGAGATCTGGTGGCTGCTGTCAGCGGGAAGGAATCATAGATGGAAGCCATGTTGCCATCCATAGTGCAGCTATCCACGCTTATGAAAAGAAGCAGCCCAAGAGTCGTAGTGAACTAACTGGTAACGCCAATTGGGGGGGGCAAAATTCGATTCCTTTGGGAACAAAGTCAAATGGTTCGGCTACAAGCTCCACCTTGCCGTGGATACCAAAAGTGAATTGCCTATGGCTCTTGAAGTTACACCAGCCCATGTCAATGACGGGGATATGGCTCCCACCCTCATCGAGCAAGTGGCTGCCCGAACGAAAGTCAAATTCTTCATGTTAGATGCTGGCTACGACCAGTTAAAGAATTATGAAGTAGCCCGAAACGTAAAGGCTCAAGCGATTATTCCGATGAATCTTCGGAACGAAAAGGAGCCACCTGCCGGAATGACGTCGAACGGAACGCCATGCTGTTCAATGGGTTTTGCTATGACCTATTGGGGAGCAGACAGTGATCAGTTGAAATTCCGTTGTCCCCATGCAACAGGCAAAGTGGATTGTCCTCTTGGAATGACAGCTTGTTCCTCTTTCAACTATGGGATGGTCGTAAAAATTGACGTGAAGGAAGATCTACGCCGTTATTGCAGTCCCCATCGAGACACGAAACGTTGGAAGGAACTGTACAACGAAAGAACAAGTGTTGAGGATTGCAATTCTAGAATGAAGGTACACTTAACCACAGACGACATGCATATATGGGGCATCGAGAAAGTAAAAACTCATCAATATCTGAATGCCATTGTTTTACTTGCATCCGCGTTAGCCACAGCAACTCAGCAGAAAGAAGTTGCTCCTTAAAAAACGCAGAAATGGAAGTTCTGCGTTTTTTAAGATCCAACACTTCTTCAGGTCATTTTTCGTCCTGCTAGGGATCAAATTTTCTAAAATACTTTGCGTAAAATTGAATTATGCAAAATGCTCAATTAATTACTGAGTTTTTTCGTGTATGATAGGTACTTATACAAAAGGGACAACAAATTTAAGGAGGTATACTAATGGAACGAAATGAAAATTCTACATTCCGATCGATGCATCGGATTTTCGAAATATTAGAGGTGTTGTCTAAACATCCGAATGGTTTAACCATGATGAAGATTATGGATGAATTAGACAAAGCACCGAAAAGCAGCGTTTACACACTCTTACAGCAAATGCTTAAAAAACGTTATGTTACTTATTTAGAAAACGAAAAAAAATATAAAATAGGCCCAGCGTTAATAAAATTAGGTGCGGTGATTATGTCGGATCATACCATTCAAACACTAGCAAGAACGAGTATGGAGAAATTATCTAAATTAACGGGCGAGGATATCTATCTTGGAGTTTTGGAAGGCGGTCGGATGCTTATTATTGATAAGGTAGAGGGGGGGCAATCACTCCGATTGAATTTGTCTGTTGGAACGTATCTATCTATTCACAGTAATGCTATTGGGAGAATAATTCTGGCCTATAGGAATCCCAGTGAACAAAAAGAAATCATCCAACAAACTGGGTTGCCGGCCATGACAAAAAATACAGTTACGGATAACGATACATTCTTAAGAGAATTAGAACGTATTCGACAGGAAGAGTTGGCGATTGATTATGAGGAGAGTGTAGAGGGAGTTATGGGGATTGCTGCTCCTGTAAAAAATCACCTTGGTGAAGTGGTAGCAGGTATTTGCATATCCGCACCAGTTTCACGTGTGACCCCGAAAAAAGATGTATTAATCGAACTATTAAAGAATATTTCTGCCGAAATCAGTGCACAACTCGGATTTGAAAATAAATATAACCAATCATTTTGAAACACCGATGTATGGAAAAAACATTCATTTTAACAAATAGCAGTGTTAGTATGCTAATTTTGGATAATTAGTTGAACATTTTTATCTATCATTAAACTGCAATCTTTTTGTTCTGGATTTCTTTATTGATCCATTTCTTTAAAAACATCGCTGGAGAATGGCCTTTGATAGTACCATGAAGTCTACAGTAATTGTAGAATACAGAATCAATTAACATCTTCAAAGGCTTCCTCGAAGGTCATAAAGAATTCTCGTTTGGTAGCATTTCCGCTCTGTAATACTGTAGAAAGATGATATTCTTCACAGGGATCCGCTTATTTTCAATGGAACTCGTCCCAGAAGTCTCTAAAAAGTCATAGTTTCTGAACTGATGAGGACCATTGTCCGTCCGTAGAACGGGGTCACAATCCAATAGTAGACGCTGTAAAAGGGCTTGTTTGGATGTTGGAATGATGGAAGTCTTGTCACAGTTTTTCCCTGGCTAGGTAGAAGTCACGATTCCTCTCGGGCACATACCCGTACTTGCCATCATTGAGAAGGTTCTGTGATTTCACGGTTATTGGCTAAACGATGGGTGCTTCGCTTTCTTTTCTCGTTGAGGAAGAAGGATGTTATTTCTTTACAAAGACGATATATTCCCCTTTTATCAGCTAAATGTAGCTCTTAAACTTTTGATCGGTACGCTTTTGTCAGGATTGAGTTTAAGAGTTCCCTTGGGAAGATGGTTGCTTTTCTGGATGCTGAAAACGGTAATAGTTTGTGGAAGGACTCAACTGCACAACTTCGAAGAACCCGACGAACAGGATGCTTTATACTCAAACCATGTTTGGGATACTTTGATACGACCGTCTAACTCTATTCGTTTTTTAGTAGATATTTGAGAATCTTATTCTCTACTTGGAGTTTCTCAATCAGATTTAAAGCCTGATCTAATTTCTTCTTTATTTCCTGATTCTCGTTAGAGAATAGACTGCATCTTTATCTTTTCCATTTCTTCCTCTACTTCTTCCCTGTAATTTTGGACCCATTAGTTACAATTTAGGAGAGAGTCCATTTTTTCTGTTACCAACAAAGCATAGCCCCCATCATACCTCTTTTTACTATGGGGTACTATGTTTCTCATATGGACGAACACTACCTTCCTCTTATTTCTAAATCTAATTTTTGGAAAGTGTCCAATCTTAGGGGCTTTAGTATTTTTATTTCGAAATTATAGAAATTCTTGGTTAAGATTGAGCCACCTTTTAATCCCTTCTAATACCTTCTATATGAACCCTCCAGAAGAAGGCATATTAGTACGGAGAAAAAAGTGGCTCAAAATATCATATGACGATGTCCTTTATTAATTTAAAGAATATCCAATAAGTATCATTATCATATTCGAATCAGAAAATATTTTATTGATTATATGTTAAACATCTGGATTTTTCTCTAGAATATTAGTGGTTATGTAAATTATTATTTGCATATTTTCATCACAACAACATAATCGAAAAACCATTAAAAATAATCAGAAAAATCAAAAAACTATTGATGATAATCAGAAAATAATATATTATATTATTAAGCTCAATGTTGAACTGAGGTTCATATATATGAAATCAGAAGAGCCTTTTATGTGTAAGATTACTCTTATTGAAAAGTATGGGAGGTGTGTGGATGTTTGAAATTTATCCCTTGCATGTGGCCACATTAAAACAAGTGGATAAATCGGTGCAAACTTCATTAAAGGATGTGGGGGAAAAATTGAATTAAATTGTATAGCATGGGTAATTCGTTCTAATAAAGCTGTATATGTAGTCGATCCAGGACCAGGACATGATGTGATGCGAGCCAAAAACATCATCATCGAGAAATGAGTTTAGAGGGGTGCACTGACCTTCTAGTGGGAGGAATATCTTATTGCCGGAGACCAATTTGATTTATAAGAAAATTATGAGTGTTGTCATCCAGAAGGGTTATATGTAAATCTATTCGATTAGTATCAATCATATGAAAAAGTGAAACGAATGAACGTAAAAGTACTTCCTTCTCAAAAGATCCTCTGTTAATGTCTAGAAAAGTTTATTAAAAACTGAATAGTTATATTTTTTTTATTCATATATACGAACTTATGTTTAAAAATATGGACTAGGTGTGCTGGTTTTGATTTTAAATGAAAATAATGTGCTTTGTTCCACAAAAAGAAGTCTTTATGAAAAGATTATATTAGTTATACTTGCACTCGACGAATCAAACAATGCAGGTGGATTGCTAGGTAGAAACGTAGAAATAGAAGACTCGGAAGCTATGCCGAATGTATTATTAGCTACAGCTGAGAAGCTTGCTTTGAATGAAGCGGTACGGAGGCGCAACCACCGGTTAGAACATCAGTGATGGATCACGGGTAGCAGGCTTTCTAAAGCAGTACCAGAAGGTCCGCAAGGAGGGAAAGAAATCTCCTGAAAAATGCTTGTCTATCCCATTGTCCCACAGGCAGGTCTGAGTAGCTAGTCTTGAACGCTATTCTCAAACGATGTGTCAACACACATCAGAATGAACGTTTTCCTAATCGATTTTCATTTCAAGGTATAACAAAGAAACAGAGTAACAACGGATTCACTCTAAGTACGAACTAACTTCAAAGTGTTGGTCTCCGGCTTCCCCATCCCTAGAGGGGAGGGTGAAACGGGGCAAAACAAGAGATGGGATGAGGAAGCCTTTGAACAACTTAGGAAGGTGGTACAACACTTATTGGGCTTTCGCCCCTCCGACTTCCGCTCCTCGCCCTTTGGGCTGCGGTGCGGGTTCGGCTACATCCTCTACCATTTTGAAAAGAACGTAAAACACAGAATCGATTCTGGAAATTCGCTTTACCTATTTTCTGTTGTCCGGATCAACTGGAAAAACAGATAAATTGAAGTTCTACTAATATCATACGAGGTGGTGCTTTATGAAAAAAAATTATGGCTGGATTATTGTTGCATTACTATTCGTTCTTGGAGTATTAAACTTTGCAGACAAGGCGATTATTGGGTTCGCTGCGGTTCCTATAATCAATGAATTGCATTTAAGTCCCTCTCAATGGGGGCTTATTGGAAGTTGTTTCTTTTGGTTCTTCGCAATATCCTCGATCATCGTTACTTCCTTGTCCGATCGGTTTGGTGCAAAAAGAATTATTACAGGGATGGTAAGTTTATGGACTATCATTCAGTTCGCTTCGATATTTGTATTTAATCTTCCTTCCTTAATGGCGACTCGAACAATACTAGGAGCGGGTGAAGGGCCTTCCGCGTCACTTTCATATCATTTAACAGCAAAATGGTTTCCACCAAAAAGAAGAGCTTTTGCTTCAGCAATTATGATAAGTGGAAATTATGTAGGACCGGCCCTCTTTGCACCATTGTTAATTGAAATAATAGTGTCTTACGGATGGCGTACAGCATTCGGATTCTTGGGGGTTTGTAGTGCATTGTGGATCCCTATTTGGCTTTGGTTAGGTAAAGAAAGCCCTGAAGATATCGGATTGCCCGTAGAGAAAACTCAGGTTTCTCATGAAAAAGTTCGGTGGTCAGCCTTATTTCCGGTACTCTTTTCACGCAATTTTATTTTCACTACATTGGCCGGTTTTGCAGCGTATTGGTCATTGAGTGTCATGATTGTTTGGAATCCTCCTTATTTAGCAACTGTTCATCATCTTGGAGAAAGTGGCCTTAAATGGATAGCGGGTCTGCCTTGGATTACAATAGCTTTGGGACATCCTATTATAGGCTATTTATCTGACAGGTTGTTGCAATGGACAGGGGACAGCAGGAAAGCAAGAGTGTATGTCATTGGTCCGTTATTTGTCATTTCAGCTGTTTGTTTTTATTTTTCGACGATTGTTTCATCAACACCTGCAGTAATTATTTTACTGACTTTAGCTCCGTCATTAATAAATATGACATTTGTTCTTGGTTCAGCGATTGTCTCTGAATCAACTCATCCTAGTCTTCGTGGGTCTGCACAGGGATTCTATATTGGAACTTCGTCAGTAGCAGGTCTTATTGCACCAGTTGTTTTTGGGAAATTTATCGAGAATGCGGGGGAACATGGTGTAATTGGTTATAATCATGCATTTCTATTAACTTCTGGTTTAGTTTTCGTTTTCGGGTTATGTCAATGGATATTTGTAGATCCCAAACGGGCTAAAACATCAACCAATGATGAAGGGGTCATGCTGGCGATAAATGATTAATAAAATTGATAAAACATGGCCGTAACGGGCTTACTATATGCGATTATGGAGTGTTTGGCAATTACGAGTAGTGGTTCCTCAATATGATTGACTTATCTGAAATAATATTGGAAATCAGAAAATATTTTACTGATAATGTTAAACATCTAGATCTATTTCTAGAATGTACTAGAAATAGTGCTTATTTAAATTATTGCTTAAATATTTTTATCGCAACAAACATAATCAAAATGCTATTGATAATAATCAGAAAAATTAAAAAACTATTGATAATAATCAGAAAATAATATATTATATTATTAAGCTTAATGTTGAACTAAGGTTCATATATATGAAATTAAAAGAGCCTTTTTTGGATAAGATTACTCTTCTTGAAAAGTATGGGAGGTGTGTGAATGTTTGAAATTTATCCCTTGCATGTGGCCACATTAAAACAAGTGGATAAATCGGTGCTAACTTCATTAAAGGATGCGGGGGAAAAAATTGATTTAAATTGTATAGCATGGGTAATTCGTTCTCATAAAGCTGTATATGTAGTCGATCCAGGACCAGGACATGATGTGATGCGAGCCAAAAATATCCATCATCGAGAAATGAGTATAGAGGGGTGCACTGACCTTCTAAGGGGCTTAAAAAATCTTGGTATTATGCCGTCAGATGTAAACGCTATCATTGATACTCATCTTCATTGGGATCATTGTATTGCAAATGATAGTTTGCCAGGTATACCAGTTATAGTCCAACATCGCGAATACGAGTATGCAAAGGCTCCTTTGCGGAGGGATGATATCCTATATGAATCATCACTATCTTATTCACCGGTAAACATTTTTCAATCCCGCATGCGATTTGTAGAAGGAGATTGCCGGCTAGAAGATGGATTGGAATTAATTTTTACACCTGGCCATACACCTGGTCACCAGAGTATTAAAGTCAGAACTCAACAAAAGGAATATCTTATTGCCGGAGACCAATTTGATTTATACGAAAATTATGAGTGTTGTCATCCAGTAGGATTATATGTAAATCTATTCGATTGGTATCAATCCTATGAAAAAGTGAAACGAATGAACGTAGAAGTACTTCCTTCTCACGATCCTCTGTTAATGTCTAGAAAATTTTATTAAAAACTGAATAGATATATTTTTTATTCATATATATGAACTTATGTTTGAGAATGTGGACTATGTGTGCTAGTTTTGATTTTAAATGAAAATAATGTGCTTTGTTCCACAAAAAGAAGTCTTTATGAAAAGATCCTTTGATTGTTTTTGAAAAGACAAAGGGGTCATGGCATTAGATGGGCTAATTACCAGAAATGAAATAAAAAGGTGAATTTTACCCTTTGATTAGCTAGAAAATTGGTAGTTGATAGAAAAGTCAGGAACAAGTGGGGGTCAGAATTGATGTTTTATGTTTGCGAATCACATGTCATTAATGGAGTGAAAGAAATAGTGGCACCTCACGTACAACAGATCATCAATATTAATGGAAAACGATGTTTATTTTGTCCTAATAAAGCTAGCTATAAAATATTTGAAATCCTTGATATTCATCCAACATTTCGCTTTAAATTTTGAAAAATATTTACAAAATGAATGAGATGTATAATTTATATTAAGTCATAACGTCTGATCAATAGATAAGATGATTATAGGAAGGGGTTACTGAAAAGGAGCATAAAAACATATCAAGCCTTTATTAATGGTGAATTTGTTGAATCTCAATTAAAGAAAATGATAGCGGTTACAAATCCAGTAACCCGGTGAATTCGTCTCTGAAATCCCTGAATGCTCAGCGGATGAGGTTCAACAAGCTATAGCATCCGCCGAAATCGCACAATAATCCCAGGCGAAATTACCTGCTTATGAGAGAGCAGGTGACTTCGTCGGTTTTACAAGAACTCGAATTCTTTAAAATCTGATCTGATGTAAAAATTCTTATGGCACCGGTATCGTATTTTTCAGAATAAGGTGAAACCTCTAGCAGACCGTCATTTTTCGCTTGCTTTTGCTGTAAGACTGATGAAAAAGGACTTTGATTTAGCTGTAAGCATTGGCTAGTAATGGATGATGCCATGCCGGTAACGGCGCTTACTTTATAGTTTTTAGCTTCTGTCCGCCCGACAGGAAAAGGTCAATTAGATGTTTAGGAACTGGTGTTGGTTGCTGAAGAAATGGACGGAATTAAGTACAGCAAATAATGGCGATTGAAGTCGTACGAAACTGTGTAAATAGCAGGTACTGATAGTGCGATTTACCCGACGATACGATTCAATCCAGGAGAGGAGAATAACTATGGTTAATCAAGTTGATCTGTTAGCTAACTACTGGACACTTGCAGGAAACGTAAAAGTTTGGGGAAACATGGAGGAGGAATCGAGTCCTCATGACTTTCGCAGTCGTGTAGAAATGGCGGCCAAGGTTGGGTATACCGGAATTGGTATAATATATGCAGACCTAGTGACTATAACCAATCGGTATGGGTTTGAAGGTGTCAAGTCAATCCTTTCCGATAACGGAATTAAGTACTTCTCAGTTGAATTCATTGTAGATTGGTTCACGGATGGAGAACGCCGTCGTCAATCTGACAAAGTAAGATATACTCTATTAAAGGCTGCGGAAAAGATTGGTGTATACAATATCAAGGTTGGCGGAGACATGGAGGGTACAGAGTGGCCTATTGACCTCATGGTTGAGTCCTTCTCCGCTCTATGTGCAGAAGCCCGTGATGTCGGCTCACGTGTTTCTTTGGAATTGGTGCCATGGAGTAATATTCGTGACATCGACACTGCAATAAAGATCATTTCAGGAGCCAACGCCCCTAATGGAGGTTTGTGTTTAGACATCTGGCACGTTGCGAGAGGAGGTATTCCCTACGATGACATTCGATCCATACCAAAACAGTTGATCACCGAAGTGGAGTTGGACGACGCAAGTTTGGAAGTGGTCGGTACCCTATTCGAGGATACTATCAACAATAGGAAACTTTGCGGTCAAGGTGATCTTAGGGTTCCTGAATTCATAGCAGCCGTAAAGGCAACTGGATATGACGGTCCTTATGGAATCGAAATAGTTTCTGAGGACCAGCGGAAAAGACCTTTGGAAGAGGCGGCGAGACAATCTTACCAAACAGCTATTGAACAATTCCAATTGGTGTCTGAAGAACTTTAGGGATATTCGCTTGTGCATGGATGTTGAAAATCAATCAATGGATGAGTAAAATGCGGGAAAAAATTATTTTATAGTGGGAGGAATAATTGTGGTTATTATTCATGTTTATTTACATGTCGCATTAGACAAACGAGTTGAATTTTAAAAGATGACTGATGTAGTTGTGGCACATTCTTAAGAAGAGAAGGGCAATATTAGTTATGAATTATTCGAATCAAATAAGAAGCCGAATTTTTTTGTACTTGTAGAAAAGTGGAAAGATGAATCCGCTCTTAAGGTTCACGAGGAATATGAATAAATGAAGATGATGTAGTGGAAGTGGAAATAGAAAAAATCGGGGTTCTCAAAAACGTTATTTCCTAAGTCAGGGGACTTGATCCACATAATATGAGGGGGATTCCCCCTCATATTAATAAATGCTTTGGAAGGAGGAGCAACTTCAATGTTAGATAAAAGTTTGCTAGAAAAAAATACAGTCAATTATACGGCTGAACAAATAGAAGCCATCGCCAAGGGATTTTGTCCAATGTGCTTACCCAAATATCATAGTTATCGCATTCTAAATACCTATTATAGTAATGAATCTCAAATGCGATTACATCATGTTAAATGTGATAACCTGTTTGAATGCGAGTGGGATGAACAAGTTCCAGCAGTCAGAGAGGATAATGGTCTAGAGGACTTTTTCAATTCATAATGATATCACTTACCGCTACCGGGCAAAATCGATTTTAGGTTCAGTTAATCAATGTTATTTTATTTTGCATATTTTATTCAGAAAATACAGTATGTAACTAATATCGGAAAGGTTCTAAAACTTGCTCCTAAAGCTTTAAAGGGACCAAGTGTTGAACATAAAGGATTCATTAATATAATATTGAAAGGGGTTTCAAAATGAAAGCAAAATTATTGAGAAATGGTTTACTCATTGACGGAACAGGTAATGAAGCGAAGCATGGAATTGATGTACTGATTGAGGGAAATAAGATCACTGCTGTGGGGACTAATCTTTCCGTTCCGGCTTCTTATTCACCTAATCAGGTGGATATAATTGAATTGAATGGAAGGACCATCATGCCGGGAATGACCGAGGCGCATACACATTTAGCATGGCAAGATGCCATATATATTCAAGATATAGATTTTAAACCCATTGAAGAAACCATGATTGGAAGTATCAAAAATGCAGAAACGATGCTAAAAAGCGGTTTTACCTCTTGTGTAAGTGCTGCTGCCAGAGGCAGAGTGGACATTGCTTTACGAGATGCGATTAATCGTGGACAAATATTAGGACCTCGTATGATTGCGAATGGCGCTGAAGTTTCAGCAACAGGGAGTATTGTGGATGTACATCCAAACCATGTTCGAGTTCATGGATTATCTTTCTTTGCTGATGGTGAGGATGAGGTTAGAAGAGTAGTAAGGAGTATATTTAAAGAAGGAGCAGACCTCGTTAAGCTGAATGTCAGTGGAGATGGTTTAGTTCCTCACACAGAAAGTGAAAGTACACTTTATACCTATAAAGAGGTTAGAGCTGCTGTTGAGGAAGCTCATGCACGTGGAAAAAGAATCTACGTACATGCTAGATCCTCAGAATCCGTAAAAATAAGTGTTCAAGCAGGAGTTGATATTATCGGTCATGCTGATTATATTGATGATGAAGCATTCGACATGCTAGTAGAAAACAAAGATCGCTTATTCGTTGTACCAACATTAAATTATCTTGTCGCAACATTGGAACATGGGCCTGCCTATTTCGGACAAGAAGCGATTGATGCATCAGGCTATGCAGAAGGGTTAGAAATTGCTATACGCAATATGAACAGACTTTATAAAGCTGGTGTCCGTGTATTACCAGGCGGAGATTTTGGATTCAAGTGGTGCCCGCATGGTGGATACGCACGCGATTTAGAGCATTTTGTTGAGCTGGTAGGAATGACGTCAATGGATGCGATTGTATCCGCTACCAAATATGGAAGCCAAATCATGCAGATGGAGGATCAAATAGGCACCATTGAGGTTGGAAAGCTTGCAGATGTCCTTGTTGTAGATGGGAACCCACTAGACAATATTGCAATTTTACAAGATCACAGTAAATTAAATGTTATCCTTAAAGACGGAGAGTACATCGTACGTACACTTGAAGTTAGTCGTCAAGAAAAGGCTGTCTAAATATTAAAACCATTGCTTGATACGATGAATTCAGATTGAAGACAAATGAATGTTGTCATCCAGTAGGATTATATGTAAATCTATTCAATTGGTATCAATCATATGAAAAAGTGAAACGAATGAACGTAGAAGTACTTCCTTCTCACGGTTCTCTGTTAATGTCTAGAAAAGTTTATTAAAAACTGAATAGTTATAATTTTTTTGTTCATATATATGAACTTATGTTTAAGAATGTGGACTAGGTGTGTTAGTTTTGATTTTAAATGAAATAATGTGCTTTGTTCCACAAAAAGAAGTCTTTATGAAAAGATTATATAAGGTATTTTAAAGGAATATTTTTTTGTTTATGTATATGAACACAGGTTTTTATTTAATGATAATCTAAGACGTCTTATATTATTAAGATTTACGTTTGAGATTGTTTTATATTTATCTGTCAAGGTGGTGACCGGGAAAAGGAGGTTTATCTTTTGGAAGGGAAAGAAAATTCATTTTGGGAGGGAAAACAACATGATAGCTGTAAATAGTGAAGAAGCTATGAAAAAAAGACGGAGGGATTACAAGGATGACGGCAGCGGCGAATTCGTTTATTTATCTTCATTCATGGAGAATTATCCCCAGTGTTATTTAGTGGAACAGCTACCAAATGATGTGGTTCGCGCTCATTTCCATACCGTGAATCAGTTTCAACTTATCGTAGATGGAGATGGGAAATTCGGTAAGGATTTAATTCGCCCGCTTTCAATCCATTATGATGAGAAGTATAAACCTTATGGACCGATTGTTGCCGGTGAGAAAGGGATATCTTATTTTACAATTCGAACGGTTAATGATATTGGAGCGAATTGGATGCCGGAATTCCGAAATAAACGTGAAAAAGGTGCACGCGAGTCATTCTATAAGCTCAATATGGATGAAAAAAATATAGAGCAGTTAAAGCAATTAACCGAGCCTGAGTTCGAAACATTATTCTCATCTTCTAGTTCTGGTGCAGCAGCCTATAGACTTGCCATTGGACCGGACCAGCAAAAAGAATGTCCTTCTCCTCAGGGCAACGGAGGCCAATATGTATCTGTTGTTAACGGCACTTGTATTATCAATGATGAGCCTTATCCGCGATGGTCATGCATTTTCCTTGAGCCTGACGAACCACCCTTGAACCTGCAAGCAGGCCCGGAAGGCATCGAGGTGCTGGTTCTTCAATTTCCCAAAAATAATTAACTTCGTACGGAGAAAGCCAGTTGCCTGTCTTCTCCCAAGAAGTTTGCGCTTGCGGCCGCCACGGGTCACACTATAGTACACGCTGGTTCTGTAATGGTCTCCCTAGGAGCGGAACCAGCGTTACATAGGAAGTTCGGACTAGAGTGTTTTCTTCAAAATGATGAATGCGTATACATTTGCATTAAGTTTTACAACAATTTTTCACAAAAAATAAAATAGGTATGGTGAAAAATGATGAAAAAGTTGAGAACTTTTAGTGTATTCATGATTATTGTTATGGTTTTTCTGCATGCGTAGGCGGGTCGGCCCCAACTAGTCAAAAAACGAAGAAAGAAAACAATGTGGCCAACGATTCTTCAAAAGAGTCTTCTAATGATACCAAATATGTTCTTAAATTAAGTCATGGTTATGGTACCGATTCTTGAAGTAAGCAAAGATATGGAGACATTTGCAGATGAAGTGATATTGGATAAGTATTCACACTCCTTTGATGAATTAAAGAAGCGAGGAATTCAAATTTATATGCCTACAGAAAAAGAAATTGAAGATTTTAAAATGCTACGTTATCTGTATATAAATGGTTTACAAAAGATGTAGATGGCGGGCAAGCATTGATTGATGCAGCCAAAGCTGCAGGTAAGTGAGGATTATAGGCTGGCACCAGAACATAAATCTCCGTCGGGTGCTGAAGATGACTATGCAGCTGTCAAATGGGTGGCAGATAACGGACCGCCTATTATGGTAGACTCTGCGGGATATTGCTGTTGGAGGCGACAGTTCGGGTGGGAATCTCGCAGCTGTAGCCGCATTGATGGCCAGAGATAGGGGTAGTCCCTCTTTGGCATATCAATTGTTGATCTACCCGGTTACCCATCACTCCTATCACACGGATCTTATCGTGAAAATGCTGCGGGATATTATTTAACCAAAGACGCTATGATCTGGTTTTGGAATCATTACTTGCGCGACGTGCGGGATGGTAAACATCCATACGCATTTCCTTTGCTATCCGATAACCTTAGTGGATTACCTTCAGTATTGGTTATTACGGTAGAATTTGTCCATTACGGTATCCTGATTTCTATCATTCTGGTTATTACAGCTGTATTTGTCAGCAGGAAAGACGGTGCGGCCCAAAAAGGGAGAGCCAGCTTTGCAGAAATCAGGAAATCTTTTATTCAGGCAATCCCAGCGTTATTAATGCCTATGATCGTCCTGGGTGGTATATACACAGGGGTTGTGACACCGACTGAATCTGCGGCGGTTGCAGTTTTTTATGTTCTTTTAATTGCTTTCCTTTTCTACAGGGAGAACTTTACTTGGGAAAATATTTTTAAATCTCTTAAAAATACGATGATTACTACCACATCAATCTTTATTATTTTAGGGGGCGCCCAATTGTTCCCGACATCGCTTACCTATACGCAGGTTACACAACAAATCACGGAATTTGTAGCAAATTTAACGCTCGCACCTTGGATCATTATGCTTGCCGTATTGGTGCTTTATTACTTGCTTGGTACTGTTCTAGAGCCTCTTCCAATTCTCTTTATTACAATACCAATCCTGTTCCCTGTAGTCATAGATTTGGGATATGATCGGATCCATTTCGGCGTTGTCACTTGCGCATTGATGATGGTAGCCCAAATTACCCCGCCCATTGGTGGAAGCCTTTTCGTACTTAGCAGTTATTTCAAAGAAAATATATTTGTCATTTCTAGAGGTTTAATCCCATACTTGTATGCCTTACTTATAGCGGCCTTAATTCTGTTGTATGTTCCATGGTTCAGTATGGCACTGATCATGTAGTAGAAAGCCGTAGTGATTTGTGTTGTAGAAGACTTAAGTTTTGATTTATAGAAATCCCGGGGGTAACTAATGGAAAAGTGAAGATTAAATTTGAATGGGGCCGGTATTTGCGCGTGACGTACATATCCCGATAGTAGAAGAGACTTGTGGTTTTCCAGCAAGTAATTGGTTCAACAGCTCAAATATCATATGATGATATCCTATTATTAATTTAAAGATCTCCAATGAGTATCAATATCATATTGGAAATCAGAAAATATTTTACTGATAATGTTAAACATCTAGATCTATTTCTAGAATGTATTAGAAATAGTGCTTATTTAAATTATTGCTTAAATATTTTTATCGCAACAAACATAATCAAAATGCTATTAATAATAATCAGAAAAATCAAAAAAACTATTGATGATAATCAGAAAATAATATATTATATTATTAAGCTCAGTGTTGAACTGAGGTTCACATATGTGAAACCAGAAGAGCCTTTTATGGATAAGATTACTCTTCTTGAAAAGTATGGGAGGTGTGTGAATGTTTGAAATTTATCCCTTGCATGTGGCCACATTAAAACAAGTGGATAAATCGGTGCTAACTTCATTAAAGGATGCGGGGGAAAAAATTGATTTAAATTGTATAGCATGGGTAATTCGTTCTCATAAAGCTGTATATGTAGTCGATCCAGGACCAGGACATGATGTGATGCGAGCCAAAAATATCCATCATCGAGAAATGAGTATAGAGGGGTGCACTGACCTTCTAAGGGGCTTAAAAAATCTTGGTATTATGCCGTCAGATGTAAACGCTATCATTAATACTCATCTTCATTGGGATCATTGTATTGCAAATGATAGTTTGCCAGGCATACCAGTTATAGTCCAACGTCGCGAATACGAGTATGCAAAGGCTCCTTTGAGGAGGGATGATATCCTATATGAATCATCACTATCTTATTCACCTGTAAACATTTTTTAATCCCGCATGCGATTTGTTGAAGGAGATTGCCAGCTAGAAGATGGATTGGAATTAATTTTTACACCTGGCCATACACCTGGTCACCAGAGTATTAGTGTCAGAACTCAACAAAAGGAATATCTTATTGCCGGAGACCAATTTGATTTATACGAAAATTATGAGTGTTGTCATCCAGTAGGATTATATGTAAATCTATTCGATTGGTATCAATCCTATGAAAAAGTGAAACGAATGAACGTAGAAGTACTTCCTTCTCACGATCCTCTGTTAATGTCTAGAAAAGTTTATTAAAAACTGAATAGTTATAATTTTTTTGTTCATATATATGAACTTACGTTTAAAAATGTGGACTAGGTGTGCTAGTTTTGATTTTAAATGAAAATAATGTGCTTTGTTCCACAAAAAGACGTCTTTATGAAAAGATTATATTAGTTATCTTTAAGGAATATTTTTTTGTTTATATATACGAACCTAGGTTTTTATTTAATGATAATCTAAGACGTCTTATATTATTAAGATTTACGTTTGAGATTGTTTTATATTTATCTGTCAAGGTGATGACCGGGAAAAGGAGGTTTATCTTTTGGAAGGGAAAGAAAATTCTACATTCCGATCGATGCATCGAATCTTTGAAATATTGGAGGTTTTGTCTAAAAATCAGGAAGGGTTGCCCATGATGAAAATTATGGATGAATTAGACAAACCGGCGAAAAGCAGCGTGTACACACTCTTACAGCAAATGGTCAAAAAACGTTATGTTACTTATTTAGAAAACGAAAAAAAATATAAAGTAGGTCCGTCCTTAATTAAATTGAGTGCAGTAATTATTTCCGAACATACCATTCAAAAACATGCAAGACCTACTATGGAGAAATTATCCCAATTAACAGGTGAGGATACCTACCTTGGGGTTCTGGAAGGGGATCGTCTTTTTTACATCGACAAAGTGGAGGGAACTGAATCGGTTAGGTTAAATATCCCTGTTGGGGCAACAAGATTTATTCACAGTAGTTGTATTGGTAAATTGATGTTGGCCTATTTAGACCCGAGCGAACAAAGAAAAACTATTGAACAAGCAGGCTTGCCAGCAGTTTCACCCTATACTATTACTAACTTTGATACTTTTTTAAAGGAATTAAAACGTATTCGCCAGGAGGAGGTTTCGATCACCAATGAAGAGAGTTTGGAGGGAATCATTGGAATCGCTGCTCCGATAAAAAATAACCGTCATGAGGTGGTAGCTGGGATCTGTATATCAGCTCCGGTTTCACGGGTGACTCCACGAAAGGATTATTTAGTCAAACTGGTTAAGGAAACGGCAACCGAAATCAGTGAGCAAATTGGATTTGAAAATAGAATGGCTGTATCAAAATAAAGGAGGGAAATAACTTTGTCATATCACGTGTCGGTGGTCCTAGAGTGTTGCTTCATTTGAATTTTTCAATTTCCGTGCTGAGTATAATGGAATCGAACTCTAACGGAGATGGGGAAGGAATGAAAAATAATGCGTTTAAAAGATAAAGTAACGATCGTCACAGGAGCCGGTCAAGGGATTGGAAACGAAGTAGCACGAAAATTAGGAGAACATGGATCAAAGATTGTCATTGCTGATTTAAATGAAGAAGTTGCATCAAAAGCTTTGGATGAGTTTGAATCTGCCGGTATCGAAGCAATATTTATAAAAACTGATGTTGCTGACGAGAAGGATGTACAAAATATGATTCAAGCAACCGTAAGTCATTATGGTGGAGTTGACGCTCTGGTTAATAACGCAGGAATTAGTTTTCGCAAGTCTGTAATGGAAACGTCACTGGAAGAGTGGCAAAAACTAATGAAGGTCAATGTACAAGGTACGTTTCTTTGTTCGAAATATGCCATTCCGGAAATTGCAAAACGCGGCGGTGGTTCAATTGTCAATGTTGCTTCTTGGGTGGCTTACAGAACGATTACACGCCTAGCGGCTTATACGGCATCAAAAGGTGCTATTACATCTTTAACACGTCAAATGGCTTTGGATTGTGGACCCTTAAAGATTCGTGTCAATGCCGTTTGTCCAGGGATCATAGATACTCCTATGCAGAAAAATTTATATGCCGATTTGCCGGAAGATGCATTCAAACAAACTCTTGATTATCAACCGCTAGGTCGGATTGGAACGGCTGAAGATGTTGCGAATGCTTGCTTATTTTTAGTATCTGATGAATCCAGCTATATAAGCGGGGATTCAATGATGGTTGATGGTGCTTCCTTTGTTAAGCTGCCGCGTCCTTTAATTTTTGACTAGTAAGAATGTGCCTTCTCGGCGATTATTGGGATGTTTCTAAAAAATAAAGGGAAGATTTGTTCGCGCTTCCAATTTAACCAAAAAGCTAGAGTCTATTAAAACTCAGGAGGGAAAATTATGAAATTAGGACTTTTTTTAATGCCAGCGGTTTCACCGGATACCACACCGTATGATGCAACACAAACGGTTTTGGAAATGATTCGTTATGGGGATGAGATAGGTTACGCTGAAGCTTGGATTGGAGAGCATTATACAACGAGATATGAGCCGATTCCATCTCCTGATTTAGTCATTGCCCAAGCCTTATTGCAAACCAAAAATATTAAATTGGCTCCTGGTGCCCATTTATTACCATACCATCATCCTGTAGAACTGGCACATCGTATTGCTTATTTGGACCACCTGGCACAAGGAAGACTCATGCTTGGGGTTGCACCGGGCCAATTGCCTGGGGATTGGGAATTGTTTAACGTAGATTGGAAGTCAGGCGAGCATCGTGAAATGACTTTTGAAGCACTCGAGATTATGTTTAAGATTTGGACAGAGAAAGAACCTTTTGAATACAGAGGGAAATATTGGGATGCGAATGGAATAGAACCCATGTATGGCGGTTTATTCGAAATGCATCTGTACCCTTATCAAAAACCATACCCTCCAATTGGAATAGCTGGTACAAGCCCAAATTCAGCTACTTTAAAGCTAGCGGGGCAATATGGATTTATGCCTATGAGTTTAGGAGTGACTCCCGATTCCATTGGCTATCATTGGAACACGATTCAGGAGGGGGCAACCATTGGCGGAAAAACGGCTAATCGTGATGACTGGAGAGTTGCGCAGCATGTTTTTGTTGCAGATACGGATGAAGAAGCGATAGATTTGGCGGTAAACGGAATGATGGGAGAATTTAATAGAGAATATTATATACCATTGTTGACTAAAGCTAAAATGACCTATCGCGTAAAACATCAAGAGGATGTCCCGGATGAAGCCATAACCCCGGAATATTTGGCAAAACATAATTGGTATGTTGGTTCACCGGAAACGGTCGCGAAAAAATTAGACGCTCTCTATGAAGCTGCAGGTGGTTTTGGAACTTTACTAGTAACATGCTACGATTACGGCGAGAACAAAGACGTATGGTTTAAATCGATGAGACTTCTCCAAGAAGAGGTACTCCCAAGGTTAAAGCACAACCGAAAGATTCAAGTCTAACAAAAAATGAATTAGATTTTCATGGATGGGATGGAACCCGAAATTTCATCCCATCCCAAATACTATCTAATTACTTAACCTTTGAAAGGAGGCTAATTATGGGACTACTTAGCATCCAAATACTGAATGCAATATCGTACAGTTTATTGCTTGCATTAATCGCATCTGGGTTAGTCATTGTATTTGGGATCTTGAAGTTGGTTAATTTCGCCCATGGATCATTTTATATGATTGGTGCTTATATTGGATTTTTGATCTACCAAATCACGGGTTCATTTATATTAGCTCTGATCTTGGCACCGATTGTAGTTGCCGTCATCGGAATTGTTTTTCAAAAGCTGATTTCGATAAAGCTTAAAGAAAACGATGAATTAAAATATATCCTTCTAACGTTTGGGCTCGCTTTAGTTATTGAAAATGCCGTGAATATGATTTGGGGCAACGATACGCATATTGTTCAGCCACCTGAATTTTTGTCAGGAGTTATTCCTATTTTCGGTTTTGATTACCCGGTTTATAGGATTTTTGTTACTTTAATCTCATTGATTACCTGCATACTCATTTACTTATTGATTTCAAAAACGACTTTTGGGATAAAGATCAAAGCCAGCACGGAAGACGGTGAAATGGCTACGGCATTGGGAATTAACGTTAAAAAAACGGGTATGATTGTATTTGGGCTTGGCATAGGTTTAGCGGGGTTTGCAGGGATTATGAGTGCACCTTATTTATCTATTTCTCCGCATATGGGGATGAACATCATTATTCATTTATTCATCATCATTGTAATTGGTGGGATGGGCAGTTTATCCGGTGCGATCATTGCATCATTCATACTAGGATTCGTAGAAATCATCGGCGGTGTTTTCTTCCCAAATCTATCGATCATCTTTATTTATTTGGTAATGTTCTCAATATTAATGGTGAATAAGGACGGAATCGCTAAATTTTTCAAAAGGGAATTGATTTAATGGAAGGGGAAAGGCCTCATGTCGATGGAACATACTGATTTAGTGAGCAAAACACTTGTTCAAAAGAAGAAGTTCGATTTTATGAAATTAGATTGGTGGATATGTTTATTTATCGCCAGTTCGGTCGTTTTGACGGTGACAATTGCTGACTCCTTTTATCAAAGATTAGTGACCGAAATGATGATCTTTGCCTTGCTGGCAATAAGTTTGGATTTACTTCTTGGTTACACAGGGCTTTTAAGTTTAGGACATGCCATCTTTTTTGGCATCAGCGGATTAGTTGCAGCAACTCTTTTTGTCGATTTTCACTACCCTCTCCTCTTGGCGCTTTTCGTTTCTATAATGATCACGATGGTGATTGCCTTTATCATTGCTTTGGTCAATTGTAGATTTTCAGGTATTCAGTTTGCTATGTTGACGATTGCTTTTGGACAGTTTTTTTGGACCCTGGCTGTAAATTGGAGACAATACACCGGTGGGCATGACGGAAAAACAATTGTAGATCCATTAACAATGAATCTTGGTTTTACCGTTGATTTAAAAGATCCTGCCAATTTGACTGTCCTAACTGGAGTAATCTTAATACTATCTTATCTTGTTTTAAGAAAAATGATTAATTCCCCATTCGGTAAAATTTTAGTAGCAATTAAGGAAAACGAGAGTCGGGCAATATTTTTAGGTTTTAACTCGTATCGGGTTAAAATTCAAGTGTTTATGTTTGGAGCGTTTTTTAGTTCTATTTCGGGGCTTCTCTATTTTCTCTTAAAATCTTACGTCATCGCTGACAATATCAGTTGGGTTAAATCCGGAGATATATTATTGATGACATTAGTCGGTGGAATGGGAACGATTTTTGGTCCGATGCTGGGGGCAACTTTTTTCGTTTGGTTTAAAGATTGGTCTTCATCTTTCACGGAAAATTGGATGTTTATCATCGGAATTTTGTATATTATCGTCGTTTTATTTTTTCCTAAGGGGGCGTTTGGATGGTTGAACAAATCGAAGTAAAGCAATTCGTTGAATCGGCAGAATCCCCGAAGGGAATAAGAAGTAAAGATTTATTCGTTGCAGAAAACCTTACATACTCTTACAAAGGACATCAAGTGATCCACGGAATTAGTTTGAATGTCCATGAAGGTGAAGTCAGGGCAATTATCGGTCCAAACGGGGCGGGGAAGACAACGCTGATCAAGCTGTTAAGTGGCGAACTAATTCCCGACGAAGGTTATATTTGGTTTAAACACAAAAATATCACTAAGCTCTCTCCGAATAAGAAGCGAAAAATTGGAATTTCGAGATCTTTTCAAATTACGAATATCTTTTTCGGTCATACTGTCTATGAAAATGTGAGACTTGCTGTGCAAGCGAACCATAAGGGACAGTATACCTTTTGGAAAAACGTTGATTCTTTTCATGAAATCGAAGAAGAAACTTGGAATTTGTTGAAACAATGTCAATTAATTCAAGTGAAAGACACCCTTAGTTCCAGTTTGTCATATGCCGAGCAAAGGCAAGTGGAGATCGCTTTATGCCTTGCAGGTAAACCGGAAATGTTGTTGTTGGACGAACCCGCCGCAGGGTTATCCAAAGAGGAAAGTAAAAAAATGGCGTCATTGATTACTTCTTTGGCGCGCAACCTCCATCTTACCGTCATATTTATTGAACACGATATGGACATTGTCTTTTCCATTTCAGATCAGATATCTGTTATTTACTACGGAAAAGTATTTATGGAGGATGTTCCTGAAAATATCAAATCAGATCCAAGGATTAAAGAGATTTATTTAGGGGAGGAAGCTCATGAGTAACCTACTTGAAGTCCACCAGATTCATTCATTTTACGGTAAAGCTCAAGCCTTGCATGGGTTATCCATCGAAGTCAAAAAGGGAGAGGTTGTGAGTTTAATTGGAAGAAACGGTGTTGGGAAATCAACAACGTTAAAAAGCATTATGGGTTTAGTCAATGTGGAAAAAGGTGATATTTTCGTTGAGGGTCACCGTTTAAACGATACAGCACCGTGTGAAATTTTGTCCAAATATAAAATTAGCTACGTACCAGAAGAACGCAGAATCTTATCTACTTTAACTGTTAAAGAAAATCTGTTGCTTGGCGAATTATCTATATCAAAAACAGACCGAAAGAATAGGTCATGGAATTTGGATAGAGTATATGAACTCTTTCCTATTTTAAAAGAGTATCAAAATAAGAAAGGAACACATTTAAGCGGGGGAGAGCAGCAAATGTTGGCCATCGGAAGAGGACTGATGGGGGATCCAAAAATATTGTTATTAGATGAACCTTGTGAGGGTTTGGCACCGATTATTGTTCAAGAACTGACAAAAGCAATTGAGCACCTCTATCACGATGGTATTACGATCATACTCGTCGAACAAAGTTTAAGGCTATCAAAAGTGCTTTCACATCGGCAATATATCTTAAACAAAGGTGAAATCGTTTACTTGGGCAAGGGATCCGAATTATTCGATAACGAGGAGCTCGTTCAACAATACCTAAGTGTATAGGGATAGACTTTAATATACCAACTCTTTTATGGAGGAAATATATGAATTTGCAAATATCTGAGAGACAGATGGAATTTAAGGAGCAATTTACGAAAGAAAGGGGGGATTGGTCCAAATTCTGGGATGGTCTCTTAATGATGCATGGTGGGTATACCGATATTGTTGGATGAATTAGAAAAGTTAATAAGAAATAATCTGAAAGTATAAAGAATGTTCAACCTCTATCTGAGGGTGAAACAATAATAAAATCTAGCAGAACCCCCAAAGTCTGCAACGAAATTCAAATCACAAGAAGAATAATAAACTTTAAGGAGGTATTGCTTTTGAAAAAAATCAAAAAAAAATGGTTCCAAGGCATCATGGTGATTACAATAATGTTGTTTTTGGTGGCTTGCGGAAGTGAATCTACATCTTCACCAAACAACTCGGGAGAAGGACAAAATAAGCAAGAAGCGAATGGAGATCAAGAACAAAATCAATCCAAAGAACCGATTAAGCTTGGTATGGTCGCACCGATGAGTGGACCTTATGCTGTTATGGGGAAAGCAAATCTCAACGCAATCGAGTTTGCGATCGAGGAAGCGAACAATGCCGGGGGAGTACTGGGTAGAAAAGTAGAAGTTGTCGTTGAAGATTCGGAGGCCAAACCGAATGTGTTGTTAACCAAAGCTGAGAAGCTCGCTCTGAATGAAAAGATCAATCTTTTTATCGGTACAGTATCAAGTGGCGAATCAATGGCACTTGCAGGTAAATTAAAGGAATGGAACAGTCTTTATGTGTCAACAAGTTCTAAAAATACGAAGCTCACAAATCCGGTGAACCCGAACTTGTTTAGAGCCAACTACAACGATGATGTGGATATGCGCATTTGGAAGTATTGGTTGCAGAATTCCGATGAAGGAAAGAAGGCAAAAACATTCTATTCTGTCGGTGCGGATTATGCATGGGGGCACGACCAAACAAAGAACTTTAAAGATATCATCTCGAAAGACATTCCCGGTGGAAAGTTTTTAGGTGAAGCTTTTTATCCACTTGGTACGACCGATTATTCGGCACAATTAACCCAAATCGCTTCGCTTAAACCGGATGTAACATTAGTATTATTGGCGGGTGACGACTTTATCAACTTCATGAAACAAGCGAAAGACTTTGGGGTATTTGGGAAAACGAAGTTCCTTGCAATTGTAGGAAAGACGGTAATTGATAATTCTAATGCCATTGGGGTAGCTGGCAGCCTCATGTATGATTATAGTATCGATAACCCAATGAATGCGGAGTTTGTAAAGAGTTACAAAATAAAATACGGTACAGAACCAGATGATTGGGCCGGATATAGTTATATTGGCGCGAAAATGTTGTTAAAAGCGATTGAAAACGCAGGATCAACTGAAACTGATAAAGTGATTCAGGCACTAGAAAATGTAGAGTTTGACTCCATTGTAGGTAATGTAAAAATGAACCCCAAAACACATGAATTAATTATCCCTGGGTATATAGGAGAATCGGTGGAAGATCCGAATACGGGTAAAGCGACGATCAAAATTATTGAAACATTAAAACCTGATGATATTTGGTCTAAATGAGTAAGTGAATGTAATACCTTTGTGCATAAAAATTTCTGACTATTCACTCAAAGGGGGCAGTATAAAAATGAAGTCTAATCAACAGCAATTCTATAAAATAGAAAAGAATCAGGTCACAAACTTTGACGCTATCGTCATAGGGGCAGGATTTTCGGGTTTGTATATGCTTCATCGTTTACGAGAAGCGGGTTTTTCTGTCCGTGTTTACGAGAAAGGCAATGGGGTTGGAGGAGCATGGTATTGGAGTCGTTATCCCGGAGCACGCTGTGACTCGGAAAGTATTTATTATAACTACACCTTCTCAGAAGAGCTCTATAAGGAATGGACATGGTCTTCACGATACCCTGAGCAGGCGGAAATTCTGCGTTACCTGAATTTCGTGGCAGATCGGCTTGACCTACGCCGGGACATCCAGTTCAACACAGAAATCAAAGCGGCTCATTATGACGAAACTCATAATCTATGGCGGATTGACCTGAATGATGGGACATGTGTATCCGCGAAGTATTTCATCACCGGAGTAGGCTGTCTATCAGTTAATGCGACTAATGTTCCCGCTATCAAAGGATTGGATCGCTTTGAGGGGAAGTGGTACCACACTGGGGCTTGGCCGCATGAAAAGATTGATTTCAAAGGGAAACGGGTTGGTGTCATCGGTACGGGTTCAAGCGGCGTTCAGGCGATCCCGGTTATCGCGCAAAAGGCAGAACACCTTACTGTCTTTCAGCGTACACCACAGTATACCATCCCTGCAAGAAACCGACCTCTGGACCTGGAATTCATAGAGAAAACGAAAGAAAACTACAGCGAGATTAGACGACAAATGCACGAATCCTTTGGGGGCTTCCCAGGAAATCGTGGTGATCACTCAGCATTGGAAGAACCACCGGAAAAACGCCAGTCGGTATACGAGGCGGCTTGGGAGGCAGGTGGGCTAGCTATACGCTCTACCTATAAGGACATAATGACTAACGAAACAGCTAACAACACTGTATCCGATTTCCTCCGCTCAAAGATAAGAGAGATTGTACAGGATCCTGAGGTGCGCGGGAAGCTAATGCCGACGTACTTCTTCGCAACCAAACGTCCAGTCTTGGATACCAATTATTTTGAGACATATAACCGTAAGAACGTCACTTTAGTCGATCTGAGGAAATCACCTATTGAGGAAATCACGCCTAAGGGGCTGCGAACCACAGAAGCGGAGTATGAACTGGACTTCCTCGTTTTTGCTACAGGTTACGACGGGGTGACAGGACCCTTGTTTAAGATTGATATCCGTGGTAAAGATGGTTTGTCACTAAAGGAGAAATGGGAAGACGGAGCACAGGTGAAGACGTACCTTGGACTCTCCACCGCTGGATTCCCGAACTTTTTCATAATTACCGGACCCGAGAGTCCTTCCGTACTAAGCAACGTTCCTGTAGCGATTGAGCAGCATGTTGAATGGATAGGAGATTGTATTCAGTATCTTCATGACCATGGTGTGGAAACGATTGAGGCAAAGGCGGAGGCAGAAGAGGCTTGGAGTATACACTGCAAGGAGGTGGCTGATTCCACGCTCTATACCAAGACCGATTCTTGGTTAACGGGGGCGAATATTGCTGATAAGCCACGTGGATTCCCAATCTATATTGGAGGAATTGGACAATACCGCCAGATAATCGATGAGGTCGCTGCTAAGGGTTACGAGGGATTTTCTTTGGTGACCCATCAAAAGACAAAGTCATATCAGTAAGGGATATCCCCCGTTAAACACGGTCTTCCCTTGCAGACCTTTAGTAGATGATGAAAGTAACCTTTTTAAGGAGCGGATTACTAGATATGCCTATTGATCCTCAAGTAAAGCTGATTTTAGAACAAATGGAGGCAAAAGGTGCTCCTCCATGGCATACGCTTACACCAGCAGAAGCAAGACAACCTATCGACAGAAGACCTTTGACGGGAGAGCCTGAAGAGGTGGGAAAGGTAGAGAACAGAACGATTCCCGGACCTGCAGGAGAAATGCCGGTTCGTATTTATACTCCGGATGGTCAAGGTCCATTTCCAGCATTGGTTTATTACCATGGTGGCGGCTGGGTTATTGGTGATCTTGATGCTGTAGAGATTATTTGTCGCCTTTTAGCCAATAGAGCCAACAGTGTGGTGGTATCCGTAGATTATAGGCTGGCCCCGGAGCATAAATTCCCGGCAGCAGTCGAAGATGCCTATGCAGCGGTCAAGTGGCTGGAAGAAAATGGTTCGTCTATTCTGGTAGATTCTGCCCGAGTGGCTGTCGGTGGTGACAGTGCGGGTGCGACCCTCGCAGCCGTGGTCGCATTGATGGCCAAAGACAGGGGTGAACCCTCTTTGGTCTATCAAATGCTGATCTACCCGGTGACCCATCACGCCTATGACACGGAGTCTTATCGTGAAAATGCAGAGGGATATTATTTAACCAAAGACAGTATGGTCTGGTTTTGGAATCATTATTTGCGTGACGAGGAGGACGGTAGAAATCCGTATGCTTCTCCTTTGCGGGCTGATAACCTTAGTGGACTGCCGCCAGCTTTGGTTATCACGGCAGAATTCGATCCGTTACGCGATGAGGGTGAAGCCTATGCAAAACGTCTAAAAGCTGCGGGGGTTCCTGTGGAAGTTACGCGATATAACGGAATGATCCACGGATTTTTTGGTATGCCAGGAGTATTGGAGCAAGCGAAGAAAGCGATAGAACAAGCTGCCAATGCTTTAAAACGAACATTTTCGATATGAAGTAAATGATTTGAAATAAATGAAACGCTCGTAGATACCGCAGGTGTATCGGCCTGCGGTATCTGCTTTAAGATTAATAGTAGTGTAAATTAATAGAAACGAAGGAAGTGATTGCTTTTCATTATGAAACTGTTAGGTATAAGTGGAACAATTACAGGATCGAAGACGCTGACTGTTGTAAAAAAAGTATTGGAAGTGGTGGAAAAGATAGATCCAAGCATTCAAATTGAATTATTGGATTTAAAACAATATGACGTGCAGTTTTGTGATGGGCGGGATCCACAAACATATAAAGGAGATACCAAGAAAGTCATTGATATTGTGTCGAATGCAGACTTTTACCTTATTGGAACACCGATTTTTCAGGGTTCTCTTACGGGTGCACTTAAAAACCTTATTGATTTAGTTCCACCTCAGACCATGAGAAACAAAGTGATGGGATTTGTAGCAACGGGAGGTACCTATCAACATTATCTAGTTGTTGAAAATCAACTCAATCCTATCGCTGGATATCTTAGAGCTTTTGTAGCACCAAGTTATGTATATGCTCACAATGATCATTTTAAGAATAATGAAATCGTTGACTCAGATATAATGGACCGAATTTCTTATCTGGCTGAGGAATTAGTCATGATGCAGAAGTTACTGAAATAATTTTTGTAGTAGAATTGGGCTTTGTATAAAAGGGATATATAGTAAAGTACAGAGAAAACATAATAAAAAATGTATTGCAAATAATTCAATAATTTTGTACTATAATCATAGTTGTATATATGAACCTAAGTTCATATATAAGAACAAAAAGAGATTCATATAGTAAAAAAGATTTTTCTTTCAAGCATTGGAGGTGAATTGAAATTTATCCCTTTTATGTACTACGAAGTGTGTTTGTAGTTGATCTGGGACTGGAAATGATGGGTGTGCAAGCAAAAAATCTGTCTTCTTCTTCATCAAGACACTAAATTATTTTTTTGTTTATATTTATGAACCAAGGTTTTTAAAGTAGAACCAACCTAAGTCGGCTTATATCATTAAATCTTCATGCTTGACACTTTTAGAGCAAATAGTCAAAAACGTTGATATTTAGAAAATAAAAAATATAAAGAAAGGTCCGGCCTTAATGAAATTGAGTATAGTGATCATTTCCAAACATACCTTAAAAAATATGCAAGATGTACTATTCCAAATCATTAGGTGAGGACACGTATCTTGGGGTTCAGGAGAGAACTATTTCTTTTATATTGATAAAGTGGAGGGAACTTCGAGCGGTTCGGTTAAATGTCCCTATTGGGGCAACCTTGCACGGTTGATCCCGAAAAAGAGTTATTAAATCAATTAGTGAAGGATATGGCTGGAGAAATTATTATGCAAATCGGACTTGAGAATAGAACCACTGTACTAAAAAAGGAGGTAAAAGAAATGTCGCAGCAAGTGGCAGTCGTAGGTGTATACCAAACACCCTATAAAGAAAAATATGAGCATATGATGCTGGAAGAACTAATTTATGAATCCGTCAAAAAACTCCTTAAGGATAAAGGGATCACCATAAACGATGTTGATAATATCGTGCTAGCTAATTCAGATATGGTAGATGGCCGAGCAATTTCCTCGATGGTCACAGGAGGTCCTGCCGGAGCGCTAAATAAAAATCTGTTGAATTTATGCAGCAGTAGTGATCATGCTTTTGTGTTGGCTGCCATGCAAATTATGTCAGGAACACATGACTTAACCTTGGTAGCTTCATGGGGTAAAACTTCAGAGGCCCCAATTGATGAGGCTGACCTGCTATCTTGTGAACCTTACTACACAAGAGGAGTTGGAGTGAATCAAGTGCTCAGTTCAGCCCTTCAGGCAACTGCCTATCAAAGCAAATATAATACAGATCGAGGGACTGTTTCAAAGATTGCATGGAAAAACCGAAAAAATGCTATGAAAAATACGCTAGCACATGTAAAAAAAGAGTTAACTCTTGAGGAAATTGAAAATTCACCACTTCATGCCTGGCCTTTGCGGGAAGTCGATATTCCTCCATATTCTGACGGTGTTTGCGTGATGCTGTTGGCCTCTGAAAAGAAAGCAGCTGAATTTGACGGAGACAAGGCCTGGTTGAAAGGGATGGGTTGGACCACGGATCTTTACTGGCTGGGTGAAAGAGATTTAACAACCATTCCGGGTCTCCAGATTGCAGCTAAGAAAGCATATGAAATGGCAAATATTAAAGATCCCTTGTCTGAAATCGATATGATGGAATTACAAGAACAATCGACTTATCATGAATTGATTCAATATGAAGTGTTAGGGCTTTGTGAACCTGGGAGAGGTATCGATTTAGTGGAAAACGGAACGGTATTCAGTGACGGAAAACTACCGGTGAACCCCTCAGGTGGATCGCTTTCTTCCAATCCAAGCTTTTGTACAGGCTTGGTACGAATCGCTGAGGCCGCTTCTCAAGTGATGGGAACAGCGGGAGGACATCAAATCAAAGGGGTAAAAACGAGCTTGGCAACAAGTGTCAGCGGGTTTGCTTCGCAAAGCAACACCGTGACGATTTTTTCAAATAAATAAAGATGAGGTGAAAATATGAGAGATGTAGCCATAGTTGGTATTGGCCAAACAAAACATTCAGGAAACAGAGAAGATACCTATCAGGAATTAATCTATGAAACCGCACAACTTGCACTGAAAGATGCAAATGCCAGCATCAAAGATATTGATGCTGGAGTGATCTCCATCGTGCCCGATGCATTTATCGGAACCGTCCATCCGGAGCGCTGGGTAGCGGATACCGTCGGCGCAAAAGGGAAGCCGTTTATGCGGGTAAACACGGGTGGGGCATCCGGTCTGTCTGCTGTACAGGTGGGATATTACCACATTGCATCAGGTTTAGCTGACACGGTATTGGTTCTCGGAGCTGACCGAATCGGTGAAAGCGGGGATGCACAAACGATCTTAAATCGCATATGGGATCCTATTTATGAGCGTGCTATGCCTCTTAACACGATTACGATGCTTGCCTTCCAAGCGGTAAGGTTTATGGAAAAGTATGGAATGACAGAAAGGCATATGGCCATGGTTTCGGAAAGAAGTCATCGCAATGGAGTCCTGAATCCGAATGCCCATGTTCGCAAACAATTTACGATTGAGAAAATTTTGGAATCCAGGATGATTTCTTATCCGATCAAATTGCTTGATGCCTGCCCTAAATCGAGCGGTGGATGTGCTTTGCTTTTAACAGCTGCAGATCATGTGCATAAGTTTACGGATCGACCAGCCTGGATCCGAGGGATCGGACATTCTTCCGAAACGTATTTCATGGGCGATCGAGTGGGACCTAAGGTAGAAGGTGATCATGCAGATAGTCCAGCCCTGACAAAAGCGGCGTTCGATGCGTATAAGATGGCAGGAATTACCGATCCCATCGCCGAGATTGATGTGGCTGAATTATATGCTCCGTTTAGCAATATAGAGCTTCATGCCATTCAAGATGTTGGGCTAGTTGAAGAAGGGGAAATCCTTACCAAATTGGAAAACGGCCATTTCGAAATCGATGGAGGAATGCCGATCAATCCTTCTGGTGGCGTGCTATGTGCCAACCCGATTGCTGCAACAGCGATGATCAGGGTAGCAGAGGCTGCATTACAGGTCACGAACCGAGCAGGAGCACATCAGGTGAAAGGGGCCAAAAAGGCACTTGCAACGGGAATCGGTGGAGACCATCAATTCTTTGGTGCTGTAGTGCTTGAGGGGACTTATTAATTTTCTCATTATTAAAAAATAAGTGAAAAACGAAAGGGGTAAACATGATGGAAAATTTAAAAATAATGGAAGAAAAATGGGATATTACCTATCAGCATTCGCTAGGGGAAACAGCCGCTCATTTCTATCAAACGATCATCGATCAAGAGAAAATTTTAGGTCGCAAGTGTGATTGTTGTAATCGTGTCCTTGTAGCACCTCGTGCTTATTGCGACCGTTGCTTTGAAAACACAAGCGACTGGGTTGAAGTTGGTTTAGAAGGAACGGTAGAGATGTATACAGTCGTGTATCAAGGGTTTAAGGGACTTCCAGCCCCACCCTATTGTATCGCCTATGTGACATTAGATGGTGCGGATACAGCAATCTTGAATTATATCAAAGGAATCGAGTGGACAACGGATAACGTAGCTCAAAACATTAAAGTAGGTGATCGCGTAAAGGTCAAATTCAGCGACCGAAAAGAAGGAAGAATCACTGATTTTTGGTTTGAAAAAGTGAATGGTTAGGAGGAAAAAGTATTGAGACCCAAAAGCCGCACTTTATCAGGTTTACTAGACGAACTCGCAGAAAGATACGGAACAAAAGAAGCACTATTTTTCGAAGACCAGATGCTTACTTTTGCGGAATGGAAGAAAAAATCAGAACTTTTCGCTAATGGTCTTTACAGACTTGGTATTCGCAAGGGAGATCGGGTAGCCGTTTTGATTAGTAACCGTATAGAATGGTTTGTTGCGATGTTCGGTATAGCTAAAATCGGTGCAATTGGTGTGGCCGTCAACACTTGGTACAAAGCGGACGATATCGAATATGTACTAAGACAATCAGGGGCAAAAGTACTTGTGACGATGGATCGTTTCTTAAAGAACAATTACATCGCTCACTTGCAAATGATTGTTCCTCAGATCAACGATCCAAGTCGCAATCAAATGGAAGCTGACCATTTGCCGGACTTAAAGCAGGTTGTTGTTCTGGGGGACGATGTCCCTCCTGCGGCCATAGCTTACAAAGAACTTTTGCACCAAGGTTTAGGTGTTAGAAATAACGTTCTCCAAGAACAGGCACCATTACCAAACGACATTATGTATATATTGTATACTTCCGGTTCGACAGCTATACCGAAAGGGGTTACCTTATTGCATGGTGATTTAATTCAAAATGGATACAACATTGGAGAACGCCAACATATTGATGAAGGAGATCGCCTATGGTTAGCTGTACCGCTGTTTTTCAGCTTTGCTTCAGCTAATGCAATCTTGGCATCGCTAACTCATGGTGCAGGAATCGTTATTCAAGAAAATTTTGATGCAAAAGTTTCCATGGAACTTATAGACAAGCATCGATGCACTATTTACTATGGAATGCCAGTCATGACACATGCTATCTCCAATCATCCAGATCGCCAAAAATATAACCTCACGTCTTTGCAAAAAGGACTTACAATTGGTCCGAGTGATGTAATCAAAAAAACAGCTGAATTGGTTCCGAATTTATCAAATGTATACGGATCAACAGAAACCTACGGAAATTGTTGTGTCAGTGACGGGCTTTATGATAGAGAAATTAGATTCGCTAGTCAGGGAAAACCGCTTCCTGGAGTTGATTTGAAAATTGTTGACCCAGATACGCGGATATCACTAAAGCCTGGTGAAGTCGGTGAAGTTTGTGTTAGAGGATATATCACTCCAGGGTATTATAAAGATGAAATTAATACAAAAGCCGCAATAGATAAAGATGGGTATTATTTGAGCGGTGATGTCGGTTATGTTGACGAAAATGGTTATTTTTATTACGTTGGTAGAATTAAAGAGATGATTAAAACAGGAGGAATTAATGTTTCTCCATTGTCCATCCAGGAATGCTTGTTGACTCACCCTGCCATTAAGGAAGCTCATATCGTCGGTGTGGACGATTCGGTAAAAGGGGAAGTCATAGCAGCGATCCTTGAATTAAAAGAAGACAGAGTATTATCCGAAAACGAAGTGATCGAGTACTGCAAAGAGAAACTGCCAAGCTACAGTGTGCCGAGATATGTCCAATTTTGGAAAGGGGAAGAGTTTCCCTTAACAGATACCGGTAAAATGAATAAGCGACTAATTAAAGAAAGGGCCAACAGCCGTCTCGGGGTGAAGGGATAAAGATGATTATTGATATGCACATGCATATTTGGGCACAGGAATATATACCATCCAAAATGCGCTATAGTTGGGCACGTTTAGCAGCTAACCGAAAATTTCCTTTCCGCAATCCAGATGACATTTATCCCAAAGTCAGCGTCAATTATTCAGATCCACAAGGAACCTATACCATGGCTGAAATGGAACAGGCCGGGATTGATGTATCGGTTTCGATGCTGGTTGATTACAGTGTTCTTTGTGGAGAGGAAGCAGAAGTTCCTCTTGTGAAGGTGATGGAAAGTTACAGCCAGCTCCAGGAAACCTATCAAAATCGCTTTTTTGCATTTGCTACCGTGGACCCTCGGCGAGAAAATGCGGTAGAAATATTGGAGTATGGCATTAAGGAGTTGGGCTTAAAGGGCTTAAAATTATATCCAGGAGCAGGATTCTATCCAGCAGATGAGGTTTGTTTACCTCTCTATGAAAAGTGTTTGGAATGGAATATACCGGTTACATACCATACGTCAACGGTTCAGGCACCTTTGATTCAACGGTTTACCCACCCCATCCACATCAGCGATGTCCAATCCTTGTATCCGGATCTTCAGATCATTTTGGCGCATGCAGGTAAAGGGCATTGGTGGAAGGATGCGGTCTCTATTGCAGCAGCCCATCCCAATACGTATTTGGAGCTTTCCATGTGGTCAGATATTGCATTCAAAAATATGGAAGACTTTCATAGAAAACTAGCGTTTATGCGGGACAGTGTTGGAGCACATAAAATTTTATTTGCTAGCGACAATTGTGCTGGTGCTGCTACAGAGGACAGTAAATCCTGGCTTCCGCGTTGGGTGCAGGTTTTTAAGAATCTACCTGAAGCAGCCAAACAATTTGATATTCATTTTACCCAAGAAGAGGTTGACCTAATTTTAGGGGAAAATGGTAGAAGACTATTGAAGATATAGGTAGGTGTGTTTGAGGATCACATATAACAATTTGTAATCAGCTGATCAGATACGGTAAAAAAGGGGTAATGGAATATGAAAGGAAAAATCATAGATTCATTCGAGAAAGTGATTCAGGAAATTCAAGATGGGGCAACATTAATAGTTGGAGGATTTGGTTTATGCGGAATCCCTGAAAAAGCGATCCTTGCTTTACGCGAGAAAGGAACAAAAGATTTAACGATTGTGAGTAATAATTGTGGAGTAGATGATTTCGGTCTGGGTCTTCTATTGGAAAATAGGCAAATTAAGAAAATGATTTCTTCTTATGTCGGGGAAAACAAAATTTTTGAACGTCAATTTTTAAGTGGAGAACTAGAAGTAGAACTGGTCCCTCAGGGAACATTGGCTGAACGCATTCGAGCGGGAGGGGCTGGAATCCCTGGGTTCTATACCGCAACTGGAGTGGGAACTCTAATTGCGGAAGGGAAAGGACATAAAGAGTTTAATGGACGAACCTATATTTTAGAAAAGGCGATTGAAGCCGATTTCGCTTTAGTGAAAGCGTGGAGGGCTGATCCGTTCGGAAATCTTGTGTATCGAAAAACGGCTCGTAACTTTAATCCTTTAGCAGCCATGGCAGGCAAAATCACGATAGCTGAAGTGGAAGAAATCGTTGAGATTGGAGAATTGGATCCAGATAAAATTCATACTCCCGGGATTTATGTTCAGCGTGTATTATCAGCAACAAACTATGAAAAGAGAATTGAAAAACGTACCGTTGTATCAGTCTGACTATTCAAAAATAAGTAAAATAAATGGAGGATAATCTTATGAAAGATGTTAGATTAACCATCGTAAAACGTGCGGTTCAAGAGATAAAAAACGGAATGAACGTTAATTTGGGTATTGGAATGCCAACCCTTGTGGCTAATGAGATACCCCAAGAATACAATGTTCTCCTACAGTCAGAAAATGGTTTGTTAGGAATTGGCCCTTATCCGATATCAGGTGGGGAGGATCCAGATCTCATAAATGCAGGAAAAGAAACCGTGACAGCTATACCCGGTGCTTCTTATTTTGATAGTGCAGAATCTTTTTCGATGATCCGCGGTGGGCATATTGATGTAGCAATTCTTGGAGGAATGGAAGTTTCCGAGAAAGGTGATTTGGCCAATTGGATGATCCCAGGAAAAATGGTTAAAGGAATGGGTGGGGCCATGGATCTTGTACAGGGGGCAAAAAGAGTGGTCGTCATCATGGAACACGTAAATAAGCAAGGAGAATCTAAGGTAAAAAAAGAATGTACACTTCCTTTAACCGGACAACAAGTGGTACATCGATTGATTACGGATTTGGCTGTATTCGATTTTACATCCGAAGGAATGGTTCTTGTTGAAACACAAGAGGGAGTTACGGTGAATGAAGTTAGTGAGAAAACGGAAGCTTCTTTTAAAATAGCAAGATAATACAAAATAGATTGTAAGTTAGAATATAGTGAAATGAACCATCTTGAATATATTATAAAAAACTTAGATAAGAGGCACATCTATAGTCTATAGTGCTATGAAGGAACTGGATAGAGTAATAGAGGGTTAAATAAATTGAATAGTTAAATATTTATTTGGATCAATCTGTGGTAATCAGTTTTGGAATGTACTGAATTTAGGTTAGGTCATAAGATCTCTGATTCCATCTTGAGGGTCTTAATTATGAGAATAACTGGAGGATCAATGGATATTGTACAGGTTCACAACTGTTGTTCTTGTCAAACGTTTTTGGGATGGAGATTTGAGTCTGAGGAAGGGGATGATGCCATTGATATTTTTGAGAGTCAGATTGGATCATATTCGAATGAAGAGACCGATAGCAGTAAAATTACCGTATTTTTCCAGTGGTGTAATCAAATGAATACTGTAAAGGGGTAAGATTAGAAATAAATGAAATTGTAGAGATAGAAAACATGGGATACGAGGAGAATTGTTCGTAAACTCCTTATATAAATAGCGGTAACCGAAATAAATAAGGAAAAATTAAATTTCAACGGATTATTACCCTATTAGAACATCTTAGTTGCTCTCCGATCCCTGTTATGATTTCTTCTGAATCATGATTATAGACATAAAAATATTAGAGCCTAAATCAAATGAAAGGAAGGTTCGATGTATTTTATCATGTACAACCAAATGGAAGAAAGGATTTATCAAGATATCATTTACGGTTACACGGATAGTAAAAAACAAGCTAATTATCTATTGGAAAAATGTCAGAATTGTTAGTAGTCAAAAGACAAGTGCCAATCAAGTATGGATAACTTCACAAATATAAACTATTTGTCTAAAAATTTTAGAAAATAAGAGGTTTTTCGATAACCGATGTTTTAATAGATAAACCTAATGATTGATAAATATCTCGAAATGTGCAATTTTTTGAAAGGACTTGAAACTATGTTCTTATATCAACCTATATTATTGCAGGTACAAATTAAAAAATGTCGTGACAAGCTATACTCAACAGCAAAGAGTAAAGGTAATGTAAATGATCCCGAAGTCATAGAAGTGAGTCAGGAATTAGATAACTTAATCGTTTCATTACAAAAAATTATGATGAGTAAAAGGATATGTTAATTGCACAATCACATCCCATTTGTATAGAAATGTAAGAAATTAAAGATGATCGAATGCTGCTTGGTTTACTTCCATGGGCAATGGAAAGATTTTGGAGTATATGACACTCCACTTTTCGCACTATTCTATCCGATTGAGGATACTTTTCTCCCAAATTTAAGACTTTATCTCATTCCAGGACATGTATTCCCATTGATAAGTGCTAATGAAGGGTTGTAGAAAGACACGGTATCACCGAGGGAGTCATAAGCTTTGTAAAAATTATGAACAGCGAGCCTGTCGCTTAATTATACGAAATATTAAATGATAGAGGTCACCTTGCGAGTTTTAATGAGCTTCAAAAACTAGCTGAATCACATAGAATTCAGCTCGTCGCCTTAATCCAGATTTTAGAACTCCACTTACATTTAAGAAATGAAAAATCTAGCCTATGAAAGGAACAGATGTTGTAATGAAGAGAAATATCTGTGCGATGAAAGGTATAGTTATCAAAGGGAGGCAACTGGGTAGAACAATTGGATTCCCCACTGCGAATTTATCCTTGAATTCAGACGTTCCTTCAATAGAGCAAGGTGTATTTGGGGTACAAGTGTTTCGGGGAGCTAACCCATATTATGGAGTGACGAATGTGGGACGCAGACCTACCCTTGACGATGGCCTTCCTTTAACCTACGAGGTCCACCTGCTAGATTTCAATGAAAATATCTACGGTGAGGAATTAGGAGTTGTGGTCTGTTTCCATATTCGGAAAGAAGAGAAGTTTAACAATCTGAATGAACTAAAACAACAGATTGATAAGGACATAGCTTACTCTAGAGAGTACTTTGAGAAATATAAAATTATAGGGTGTTCAGTATGACAGAAATTAGCTTGGAGCAAGATTCGCAGCAAGCTGTTCATTTGCCGGATTTGCACTTTGTTCAACTTTGCGAGAAAGAGTTTGGATTAAACAGAGGAATGTATAATACCATAGATTTTTGGTTTTTTGCTAAAGGAATCTCAGATATCCGATACCGAAGAGAACGAATCCTCCACTTTTTAAAATCCGTACCTGCTCTTAATCAAAAAGGAAAGATTAAATTTGGTCATGGAGGCCTCTCAGCCTGCTTAGCAGGATATTGGGATGGAGAATACAACTTTTATGAAAAAAGGGGTGGATAGACTGTCACTTCTTCAGGTAATCCCAGTTATCATCGCACATCTAAATTCAGATAAAAGTTGATTGTTGGCATTGGCAACCAATGGAGCTTCATGAACTGGATTTTGCTGGGTGAATTTAAAGAAGGATTGTATTACCTCAACCCCTCTGAACGTGCAAGTTAGACAAATTTCATATGAAATTGAAATCGGATTTACAATCCTATAATGTAAATTAATGAGATAGGGAATATCCTCTACCCCTGTGTTAAACAACGTAGCGTTGAAACTAACAGGTCGGATATGATTGCACATACTCCTAATTCTTTTGTGATTACAGAAATCAATGATGACCTCATGAAATTAAATATTATATTCAGATAACTTAACGCAGTCTAACGCTATGCAGATAACTCCATTCTATCAACCAGTTAATATAAAGCGCTTTTTTCTCGCTGAAATCAAGAGCAACTTTTTCAGAGAAATACCTAGAAATGGAGAGAGTCGTGCAATACTTAGCAAGTGAAACAAGTGATCTGGGGGACGCAAAACAAAGCAGTGATACTCCGAATCTTGCAATTCCACTACTGCGTCCTTCTCTTGACTATTTCTCTCGGTTTCTTCTTTTCCTTGTTCTATATCATTTGAGAAACTCTGCAACTCAATATAAGTAAATTTCTCATCACCTATCTCCCAAACCGTTTTTAACAACAGAACGTTTAGCTAGCAGCATAAGCAACAAGGCTAATAAATATCATAAAACCTACTCTAAACTTGATCATGTTAAAGGAAAGCCATTTATCCTTGCAATAGGCTCATTTGAACAGCCGTTCTTTTACCTGCAAGGCATAGGTGCAATACAAAGAGTACTATATGGCCAGGTAAAAGCTGAGTATAGAGGAAATAAAACACCCAGCTATGATTCGCTGCTGAATCAGTTGGCCGACATTCGAGAGAATGGATTCGTGACTTCCTTCGGAGAACGTGTAGAGGATGGGGTTGGTGTTAGCGTCCCAATTTTTGATTCCACGCAGAAGGTCATCGCCAGCTTAACGGTAGTTGGAGCCTCGGGAAGAATGACAAGAGAAAAAGTCGATAAAATCCTTCCTTTGGTTATAGATTTTGGTAAAACCATTTCGAAGGAACTGGGTTTCAACCCTAATTTGGAAATGACCCGTGGGATGAATGCAGCGGAGTTTGTATAGGGGACTCTTGTAAAGTTTATTCCGCGTCAAATTCTTACCTTGATTCCTGGTATGGAACTCTTAGAAATGGAACGTAATAAACAAGATTCTATGTGTTTGCGGGGCTGGTGGTGGCATGATGTGGATAGAAGAAACCCAAGGAAAACGGATAAATGTAGAACGCACAGAACAAGCTCTTCAACTTAATCCAACGATGATTGGAAGTAATTGTCCAAACTGCTTGAAAGTCAAAAAAATGGATATTGCAGAGATTGTTGAACGTTCATTGGCTGGATAATAGTTAACAAGGGTTGCCCATATAGGGTGTGTACCCACTTCTTACCAAAAAATAGGGAACGTAGTCATGTTGGTGTTAACTATTGATGAAAATTAATTAATAGTGAACAAATATGTGGGAGTTTAATCTCTCAAATAAATAAAAGGGAGCGGTAATAATGACAAAAGACACAAATCAACAACTATTTAAAGAGGTAATGGGCAGTTACCCGACAGGTGTAACAATCGTAACAGCGACAGATCATGATGGCAACCCAGTAGGATTAACTGTAAACTCGTTTGCTTCAGTTTCTTTGGATCCTCTTATGGTTCTTTGGTCAATTGACCATAAAGTATCAACGATTAAAACGTTTACAGAACTTGGAAAATTCGCTATTCATATTCTTGCAGGGGATCAGCAAAAGCTTTGTAAGACATTCGCGAGCAAAAATATAGACCGCTTTAGTACATGCAAGTGGGAACTTTCCGAAAATCAATTACCGATCATTGAAGGTGCGTTTGCAGTCCTTGAGTGCGAGACATTTAAGACGGTCGAAGCAGGAGACCATACGACCTTAATTGGAGAAGTAACTAATATTCAAAAGGGCGAAAAGGATCCGATGTTGTATCACCGCAGACAATTCGGACCAATTCCAGCTGAATTTTACCCGGAAACTAAATAAAAATAAAAGGGATTGAGTGAAACACTTAATCCCTTTTCCAAGGGGATATAAAAAGTGATTGATTTTGGGGGAAAAATAGTAATCTTTACTTTTGATGGACATACTCGTATTGGAGCGTTTACTCAGGTGCTAGACATAAACTATACTTTCCAGGCTCTTTAGAAAGTGGTGAAAGGAAAATTTGTTCAAATGAAATTGCTGAAGCGTATATGAAGCTTACTAAAGACCCGTTTCTATTAAGGAGTATTCCTGTAATGAAGAAATTTGAGGATTGAATGAAAAAGAGCCTCCTTGGTATAGTACAGGGTGTCAATGCTCTCAAAATGGGGGAAACTCCTCTCAACTTTTTATTTGAATAACCGATAACCTTATAAGTTGCATGGTTACCATACAACTTACAGTTAGACTTCCTTTGTATTTTATAAAAGACTACATAATAGTATAAGTATTCTGAAATATTGACAATACAAGTTTTTTGATTGAAGTGATCAAGAAATTAGATGGAAAAAACTGATTATATAAACATAAGAAAAACACACAAAAAAGTGACTGGTACTAAAGACCACCCACTATGTTTGCTACTATCTGTAAAAGTAGAGCATGATTATCAAAATCTACACAATGATAGAGACCTGTCAATTATAAGAGGAACTCAAACCTTGATTTCACTTGTTTTCTTTTTGACGGCCAAAATTGGAAGAAAACTGTAATAGACTGATTAATGCTTTGTTCTAAGATTAGTGAACTTACACTCTCCTTTGATAACATAGACAGAGTTTCCAATTCTGTTAAATCAAAGCTCCACTTATTATAAAGTTTCAACAATCGGATGATTCTTCAAAAAATCTACAGAGAAAAATCCCTGAATTTATCAGGGGATTTTTCTTTTTCAAAACCATTAATTGTTTCCCATGAATTTCAAAAATAACAAGACTAGTAATAAAACTAACCATATATTACGGTACCAATCAATCGGTATTGGATGATTGGTTTATACAATGCAAAAAGCCCAGCCAAGTCAAAGGAAATAAGCATATTTCTTTTTTCTTTGAAAAGACTGGGGCTATCTTAAATTTAATGAAAACGGTCAGTTTTCAACATTAAGACTTCATCTTTCTACCATCTTAATCGTAAACCGATTAAGAATTTGATTTATAAAATATATCGTTAAAATTATTAGTTGGCTTAATTTCTAATATCATTCATGCATGTTTATATATTTCATACATTGCGCTTTTCCTTGAGGTGCCTTGTATTTTCTTCTAATTGTTAAAAATATTTTTCTAAAATTACCTTACTTCAAAAAAATGTTTTATTACATTTAATTTAACTTGCCATATTATATTTAGCTAGGGCTGAGTTATATATAGAGTAATGATCAAGAGACAAGATTTGAGTCCTAGTAGAAAAAACAAACTTTAAGGTATGGGTTCCAACTGTATAGCTGATAATTTCTTCCTTGTTACTTGTTTTAACATCTGATTTCGGAGAACCAAAATATTTCTTTATATCCTCTTTGGTTAAGGTTTTTAAACTCGGATCATAAGATCGAATCTCAAACAATTGCTGCCCTTTATTATAAGCCACAACAACATTTTTTTTGCTATATGTGCAATAAGTGCCTTTAGCTGTATCAACATAATCACATTTATCTTCTTTTCCCCAGATCTTTCTTACTTCATCAATTGTGGTGCTTTTTAGATGAAAATCAGAGTTTAGTATCGAACCATCCTTTGCTTTAGTTGCTATATTTAAAAGTAATTTACTCTTTGCTATATTCGTTGTCGTAGTATTTGAAATAGTTGTTGTTAGTTGATAATTTAGATTATTTACATTTACAGGTGAAACTTTATTATTATTAATATGATATTTATGTTTCAAAGTTAAAATCCTGTATACACTCTTATTTATAGTATCTTCTGAAATAGTATGATTTGTCACTGCTGAATAAATACTGTTGTAGACAGTAGCCACATTTTCCATTCCATGACCAACTAAAATAATGTCGCTCCCCGCATTTACAGCCCTTACAGCTGCATCTTTCAACTTGTAGTGCTTTACAATAGCACCCATTGTCATATCATCTGAAATGACAACCCCCCCAAATCCATATTGATTACGCAATAGATTTGTAATAATGGTTTTGGACATAGATGCCGGATAATTAGGATCAATTTTTTGAACTAATATGTGAGCAACCATCACCATATCAGCGTGATTTTTGAAAGCATTGTTAAAAGGAACTAATTCAACCTTTTTTAGTCTTGTAAGATCATTCTTTACTAATGGTAGTTCCAAATGAGAATCAACGGAAGTGTCTCCGTGTCCAGGGAAATGTTTTACAACCGGAATGATTTTCCCAGAACCGATACCTTTCATCATGCTAACCCCCAGTTTTGAAACAACACTGGAATTTGATCCAAATGAACGGTCCCCAATAACAGCATTATTAGGATTACTTTGGATATCTAGAACGGGAGCGAAATCTGTGTTAAATCCGAAAGCTTGCAATTCAGTTGCGATTACCTTACCGATATTAAATGCGTATTTTTCATCATTTTTATTTCCAATGATTCTTGCACTGGGTGTGTTTTTGATTGATGATGGCATTCGGTTTACCCTTCCACCTTCTTGGTCGATGGATATAAATAATGGAATCTTATTCTTGCTGTTTGTAGCTTTAATATTATTTGTTAAGTTTACTAATTGAGGAGCATCCTTAACATTCGTTTGATATAGGATTAACCCGCCCAGCTTGTATTTATTAATAAGGGTTTGTGTATTTGTGTTAACAGTTGTACCATCAAAACCTGCGATTATCATTTGCCCGATTTTCTCATTTAAAGTCATCTTTTTTAATTGCTCTTGAATGGGATCTATCTTAGGTGGTAAAGTTGTCTTTTGGCTATCTTTAGTTTGGCTAGTATTCATCTCTTTTTGTTTATCCATTTTATCACTATTATTATTTGTATTATTCTGTGAACAACCATTAATAAGTGTTAATGTACTCAAAATGAACAGCATTTTCATCATCAACTTTTTCATAGTGTTGCTCCTTCCAGTAAAAATCTAATGATTATTTTTCTATTCGATTTAGACACTATTTTGTACCGTATCTCCATATTTTTGAAATAAATAATCCACCTACTATTGTACCAATTATCCCCTTAAGTTACCGCCAGTTAAAAATAATCCGTTAGCGATATCAGGAGCTTCTGGAGCCGAAAAGGTAATCCAATATTGACTAACATTATTTCCTATAGCAAATAATATTCCCCATAACAAAATCGTTAGCATTATTTCGCTTAAATAGTTTTACTAGAAAGTTTGTATTAATTCGTTAATTGAATTAGATTGTTACTGGGCTGTTTTCTTTTGAATAGGACCGATTAAATTTCACAGAATAAATTAACACATAGATAACAATAAGTGCAGCAAACAAATTTAGCACAATCGTCGCTTTGCTCCTGCGGGGTCTCCTCTGCCCCGTACTCCCGCAGGAGTCTTCGCGCCTTCCGCTCCAATTAACGGTGTAGTATTCAATTTAAGCTCTTCAATTCATCTAAAAAATACGCTCTTTTCTAAAAGAATGTTGCTTCTTAAACTCGCTCATAAAAGCTCATTATTCGCTCATAAAACTCTAAAATTCGCTCATTGAAGAAAAAAGACGATTAATATATCATGAATGTTCAAATGTTGAAGTGTAATTTTACACAAAATATCCCTTTTAATTATCTGATCATTGATTTATAACAGTATTATCTTCTAAAACAGCCAAAAAATATTAAGAATAAGTGTGAAATCAATGTTTAAGCCAAAAGAGTTTAGCCAAAAGAATATGAATTTGTGTCTATTGATGAACTTATATCAGAAGATTTAGTTGGGCTAGAAAAAGAATGTTGCAATGCTTTAGGTTAATTTGCCTCCCTGTTGATTGGAGCGGAGGGCACTCGACTCCTGCGAGAGGTCACCGGGAGACCCCGGAGGCGCCAAAGCGCCGAGGGGGCTCCGGACCTCCCCGCGGAAAGCGAGTGCCCGGAGTGGAAATCAACAGGCCAGTTAGCAGGGACAATCAATTAATAATTTCACCCCTACCTAAGGACCATGCTTTGGTCAATATGCCTGCAAGGTAAAGCTTCCGCTTTTCTGTTCTATAAATGCCTAAAAAATCATAAAAGTGATATAAAGGCTAATTCACCAAGAACAGGGGGCAACGTAATGATTTATCGCTTGCTTGCTTTAAATATTGATGGCACACTTCTTCAAACAAATGGAAAAATTCATAAATCAACAAAAGAAGCAATCGAATATGTTCAACAAAAAGGGATCTATGTCACACTCGTTACATCAAGGAGTTTTCCTTCTACAAGGAAAGTAGCGAAGGCCTTAAAAATAAAATCACCATTAATCACTCATCAAGGAGCTTTTATTGCCAGTTCAGAGGACAAACCAATTTATGTGAAAAGGATAAATGAAGATATAACCTACGATACAGTAAGCTTCTTAGAGGCCCTGCCCTGTCAAATTCGTCTAGTCCACGAACAATTTTCATTAGCAAATAAATTAAAGCTAAATAATAATTTGTTGGCTAAAACCGTTTTTACCTCAGGAGATCCAGTCTTCTATTCGCAGCAATTTGTTTCATCACTATCGGAATATTTACATGACCAACCAGTGAGCCCGCCTAAGATTGAAGTATATTTTGAAGAAGAGAGTGACCTTCAAGATGCCAAAAAGGCGCTTAGAAAAATGTTTACAGAGATTGAATTGATTGAGCTTGACTTATTACGGTTAGATATTGTACCCGTGGGTGTTTCAAAGTTATCAGGTTTATCCTACCTAGCGAGCCAACTTGGAATCCATCGAAAAGAAATGGTCTATATCGGTGATGGACTAGATGATATTCCATTGCTTGAAGCCGTAGGTCTAGGAGTATCAATGTGGAATGCCGATTTCGAAGTAAAGAGAGCATCCGATTGGGTTACCAGATCAGAGAATGAACATGGTGTTGCATATATGGTCAAAGAACATTTTAGAAAGCAGCAGCCAATTGAGTTTTTAAGAAGGATGAACATTATTAAAAAATAACCCTTGCAAAGATATCAGTGGCAGAGCCGTTGATATCTTTTTTGGTTTTGAACTATTATCTAAATAATTTTCACTGTATTGATTTAATTTTCAGTGGGTATTCCTTTGCCTTTTTGACTGTGATAAGAAAAAGATTAGGTTATAGAAAATTCACTATATTTTAAAAACTCTTATTTATTTATCCTATCGATTCCCTATATAATGGAATTGACAAGAGGATGGGAGGGTTTGGCATGTCGATAAATTTTATTACCGATAAGGTGAATGTGAAGATTGCTGGCCGTGTTGCAACATTAGAAATGAATAGACCCGAAGCTTTAAACGCAATGGACCCAGATATGATTAGGGGGCTTGTCTGCAAGCTTAAAGAAATCAGTGAATCCGATGAAATTGATATTGTTGTAATAACCGGAAAAGGTAGAGCCTTTTCAGCCGGCGGTGATATTAAAACAATGATTTCTAGCATGAATGAAAATGAATTTTATCCAGTCATGGATAGCATTAGCGAGCTTATTATTACTCTTTATAGTATGCCAAAATTAACGATTAGCGCTGTATCAGGGGCAGCAGCAGGCTTGGGATTCAGCCTAGCATTAGCTACAGACCATATCATTGCCGAAAAGACTAGTAAGTTTGCAATGAATTTTATCGGAATTGGTTTGATTCCTGATGGAGGTGCCCATTTCTTTTTAGAGAAAAAATTAGGAGAAGCAAAAGCGAAACACGTAATCTGGGACGGTAAAATGATGAATGCTGCTGAGGCATTAGAGTTGGGGTTAATTGAAGAGGTAGCCACTGGAACGCTTCAGGAGACATTAGATGCTAGAATCGCAGATTGGTTAAGCAAACCGGTTCAAGCAATGATAAAAACAAAAAAAATATTGGCAGACATGAATCGTCCATATTTACTAAAAATATTAGAATTAGAAAAACTCTCCCAACAAAAAATGCGTGAAACGATTGACCACCAAGAAGGAATTCGAGCATTTATTGAAAAAAGGCCACCTAGATTTATAGGAAAGTAAACAAAGAAGCCACCCGGCTTCTTTGTTTTTTAGCCTTTTTAAGAATGAAACAGTAATAACTTTCCACTTGGCGAGGTGCAGCGATGTGTACGTTCTAATAAGTTTTTTTCAGTTAACATCTTTTCGGCTAATTCTTTTGCAGCCTCATCATGTTCAGCCTGAATAGATTCGTCTAAAATCTTTTCTCCATTGGTTTCAAATGCTGTTAATTTATAAGTCTTCATTCCACCAACCCCTTAATAAACTAGTGATACTTAATATTTTCACATAATTAAAAAAAAAGCGCAAAAAGAAAGTGAAACCATATTGTGTAATATTCGTAATTAAATGGAGAGGAGTGTGTGAAATGGGTCTGATACTTGAACATGTCACGAAAAGGTTTGGAGATTTTGCTGCAGTTGACGATTTATCTTTAGAAATACCCGAGAAAGAAATGTTTGGCTTTTTAGGGGCAAATGGAGCAGGAAAAACAACGACATTCCGTATGATCTTAGGTCTACTCGATTCGAGCGGTGGAAAGATTACATGGGACGGGAAGCCGATTAATTATTCTTCGAGTCACTTAGTCGGTTATCTTCCGGAGGAGCGAGGCATGTATCCAAAACTAAAAGTCCGTGACCAAATTGTCTATTTAGCAAGATTAAGAGGGATGCAAAAGACGGAGGCACTTACAGAATTAAGGTCATGGCTTGAGCGATTTAAAATTCAAGAGTATGAGAATAAAAAAGTCGAAGAACTTTCCAAGGGGAACCAACAGAAAATTCAATTCATTGCGGCTGTTGTACATAAACCGAAATTATTAATTCTTGATGAGCCATTTAGCGGGCTTGACCCGGTAAATGTGGAAATGTTGAAGGAATCAGTTTTATCCTTAAAAGAAAGTGGAGCAACCATCGTGTTTTCGAGTCACCGGATGGAACATGTAGAAGAAATGTGTGAGCATCTTTGCATTTTACACAAAGGAAGTCCAGTGGTCCATGGTTCATTAAAAGAAATAAAGCGGTCGTTTGGTAAAAAGAACTTGGTTATTCATGCTGACTTTTCGTTAGATTCCTTAAAAAGTTATCCTGGTGTTGTTAAGTCAAAACCTACTATGGAAGGAATTCATCTACAAATTGAAGGAGAGGACATAGCCGAAAAAATTCTTAAAGAGATAGTAAATCAAGGGCTTATTCGGAAATTTGCTCTTGAAGAGCCTTCCTTAAATGATATTTTTATTGAGAAAGTAGGTGACTCTTATGAATAGTTTTTGGATTATCTTATTCCATACTTATATAAACAAATTAAAAACAAAATCTTTTATCATCACAACCCTTTTAACGGTTGTAATCGTCTTAGTCTTAACTAACTTATCAAATATCATTGATATATTTGATAAAAATGATGGGAAAGAAATGGTTGTTGTTTTAGATGAAACAGGACAATTATACAAACCATTGGAAAAACAAGTTAGATCAATTAATAAAAATATTAAACTGTCTCTTTACGAGGGCAGTGAAGCTGAAGCTGAAAAAGCGGTAGAAAAGGGAGATTATCAAGGAATTCTTCTGCTCAGTTTCAATGATGAAAAACTGCCAGAAGCACAATTTAAAGCCATGAGTATTGCTGATTCAGCCTTGTTTACTGATCTTCAAACGAGCCTCCAGCAATTAAAAACAATGCTCGCAGCTTCTCATATCCATCTGACACCCGTCCAGCTTCAAAAGCTTTATGAACCTGTTTCTTTTGAGAAAATTGCCCTTGAGAAGAACGCAAAAACAGAGGAGGAATTAAATCAAGCAAGGGGTCTTGTCTACGTCCTGCTATTTATCATTTATTTTTCAGTAATTATGTATGCAAATATGATTGCGATGGAAGTTGCGACAGAAAAATCTTCAAGGGTAATGGAAATCTTAATATCAAGTGTCTCACCGATTAAGCAAATGTTTGCAAAAATAATCGGAATAGGTCTTTTAAGCCTGACACAACTTGCTGTATTCCTGTTTGTAGGCTATTTCTCGTTTAAACAAAATATGGAATCCTTAAAAGAAGGTTTTTTTGGTGTATATGGTTTTGGTGATATCCCTGGAGATACGATCGTGTACGCGGTCATTTTCTTTATTCTAGGCTATTTTCTTTATGCAACACTTGCAGCATTTCTCGGGTCACTTGTCAGCAGAATTGAAGATGTTCAACAAATGATTACGCCAATGACCATGCTCGTTGTTGCTGGATTTATGATTGCTATGTTTGGCCTGGGAAAGCCTGATGCACCGTTTATCACGATAACATCTTATATACCGTTCTTTACACCAATGATCATGTTTCTACGTGTTGGAATGTTGACAATTCCTGTCTGGGAGGCTCTATTAGGAATAGCTATCCTTGTAACAACTATTATTTTCTTAGCGATATTTGGGGCTCACGTATATCGTGGCGGCGTCTTAATGTATGGACAGTCAAACTCCTTTAAAGATATTAAAAAAGCATTACAGTTAACTAAGAAAGAATAAAGGTGAACTTGAGCTTTTACCCCTGGTAGAAGCTCTTTATTTTTTCATCCTACTATTAACAAGAACGTGCATTCGTATTTCAGAGGTGCTACAATGGAGAAAAGATGAGGAAAGGAATTTTTTATGAAAAAGATAACGTTTATTCATGCAGCTGATCTGCATTTGGACAGCCCGATGGTTGGATTAAAGTATTTGCCTCATAATATCTTTTTACGAGTGAAAGAAAGTACGTTTACAGCCTTAAAAAAGGTTACGGCAGCTGCGATTTACCATCAGGTGGACTTCGTTATATTAGCAGGCGATTTGTTCGATGGTGAGGACCGCAGCTTGCGGGCACAATCCCGGTTTCGGACCGAGATGCTTAAGCTTGCAGAAAAAGAAATTCCTGTTTATATCGTCCATGGTAATCATGATCATTTAAACGGGTCCTGGGTTCACCTCGACATGCCACCAAATGTACATGTTTTTACTAATGAGGTAGGAACCAAAGTTTTACATACAAAGAGCGGAGAAATCATCCATCTATATGGCTTTAGTTATCCGACGAGACATGTCTATGATAGAAGAATAGATGATTATATAAAGAAAGAAAAAGCCGACTTCCATATCGGAATTCTTCATGGAAATGAGAGTTCTGGGGTTGAGCATGATAACTATGCTCCATTTACAGTTAGTGATTTGCTTCGAAAAGATTTTGATTATTGGGCATTGGGCCATATCCATAAAAGAACGATCCTATCTGATAAACCGCCGATCATTTATCCAGGCAATATCCAAGGTAGAAATAAGAAAGAAACAGGGGTAAAAGGAATTTATCATGTATCGTTAACCGAACTTGATCTGAAAATGACCTTTTTAGAAACAGCTGATATTATTTGGGAAGAAGCAGTGGTTGATGGATCTTCAGCCAGAAGTTTTCAGGAGCTGTTACAATTATGCCAGACTCAAATCAATAGTGTACGGAAGGAACAGAAGGGGACGCTATTATCTCTTGTTTTGAAAAATATTCAATTAGACGATGAACGGGAAAAAAGAAGCGTCGATGCCGAACTTTTAGAGCTTCTCTTAGAGGATGAAAAAGATGAGGAATCATTTGTTTGGGTTGTCGACTTAACCATCACAGTTAGTCAGCAAATAGATAAAGAACAAATGAAAAGGGACGCTAATTTTTATGCAGAGCTCTTTGAAACCATTGACCATTATGACGATGTGGAGCATGCTTTGGCTCCATTGTACGAACACCATTTAGGGAGAAAATATTTAGCTCAGTTTACGGCTGCAGAGCAAAAAGAACTAGTAGGAAAAGCAGAGAAGTTGCTTATACAATTACTTTATCAAGCTTAGGGAAGGTGTGAGGAAGATTTGAAAATCCTTGAACTACACATATACGGGTATGGCCAATTAGAGAATGTCCAAATTACCAACCTTCACGATTTTCAAGTTTTCTATGGAGAAAATGAAGCTGGTAAGTCCACAATTATGGCCTTTATCCATGGCATCCTATTCGGTTTTCCTACAAAACAACAATCATTAGTGCCCCGATATGAGCCAAAACATAGTACCAAATACGGCGGAAAAATTAGAATTTATCATGAAAGTCACGGCGGGGCTGTGATTGAACGTGTTAAAGGAAAAGCTGCCGGCGATGTCAAGGTCGCTTTGGACAATGGTAGGATGGGCGGCGAGGAACTACTTAAAGAATTAACTGGAAACTTTGATAAAAGCTTATTTCAAGCTATTTTTTCTTTTAATTTGCATGGTTTGCAAAATATCCACCAAATGAAAAGTGAAGAGATAGGGAAATTCCTATTTTCCGCTGGAACATTAGGAACTGAAAGGTTGTCAAAAACAGAAGGTTTCCTGCAAAAAGAGTTAGACGCGCGCTTTAAGCCTTCAGGAAAGAAACCTTTATTAAATGAAAAGTTACAAGCACTTCATGAAATCAATGAAGAATTGAAAATAGCAGAAGCAAAAAATAAAAATTATTCTAATTTAGTAGAAAAGAAAGAGATGCTCCAGGAAGAACTAACCGGAATAAACGGGTCTATACAGGAGCTTGGGGCAATGATTGAAAAGCTAAATGAATGGAAAAGGATCGAATCCACTGTCAAGGATGAAAAGTGGACATCGAAGGAGCTAAAGGAACTAGGAGAGATTGGGTTTCCGGCACGTGGTATTGAACGGGCCGAAAACATAAATCAACTCATCCATCCTTATCGTGCGGAGATTAACAGTATGACCGAAAGAATTGGAATTTTGAAAAAAGAAATAGCGATGATTCAGCCAGACCATTCTTTTCTAAAAAATGAGCCGGATCTTCTTTCCTTGCTTGACCAAGTCCCGCTCTATGAGCAATTAAAGCAGGAGAAGCTGAAATGCGAAACGAAACTTTTAGCTATTGAAGAAGAGCTTTCTATAACTAAAGAAAAGCTTCATTTAAATTTAAATGAGGAAAATATCCTTTCTATTAATACAAATATTTATATGAAAAACCAAGTTGATGTAGTTTCTCGGAAAGTTCAAAGGCTAGAAGAAGTAAAGGAAGAATTAGAAAATCAATATCAAGAAGAAAAAGGCAATTTAGAAGAAATAGAAAAAGAGGTCCGACTAGCAGAGAGACATGTTCTAACTGTACAGGAACGATTGCGGCTTGAAGAGAAGTTAACTTCGGGAAATGATAAGAAGAGCATAGAAGGAGAATTAAGGGCCTTACAAGACAAAATAGAATTCTATCAACAGATAAATGAACGAGATAAAGCTACTTCAGCAAAGCAAGATAAGCAGAAGAAACTTCAGTTTTATCTTTTTGAGTTTATTCTAGCTGCAGTAACATTTTATGGCTTGCTATCAAAGCAATGGTTTTTAGTTACTTTAGGTTTACTAGGGTGTAGTTTAATAGCCATTTTTATGACTAAAACGAAGAAGCAATCGAAGGAAGTAGACTTAAATCAAACATTAAACGGTTTACGAGAAAAGGAAAAAGAGTTAACGAAAATACTCCACTCAGCTGAATATATCGAAATAACAAATCTTGAGGAGCAGTTAGAGCTTGATAACCAGAGGAAAGAAGAACTGCAAATAGTAAAAATGAAGTTAAAGCAGCAGCAAGCTCAATATGAAAAGGTCATTGCAAAATTTGAACAATGGGAATTGGAGTCAGCTCAAAATAAAGAAAAGCTGTTATCCATTAGCAATGAATTAAGGATTCCTGAATATATTGCTAATTCCTTTCTACTAGAAGCATTTGAACTAATTGAACACTATAAGTTGATTTATAGAGAGAAAAAACAATTACATTCAAGAATTGAGCAAATAAATCAGCAGCAGGAAAAAATAATAAAGAGTCTCCATCATTTTGAGAAGCTTTATTTAAATGAAAAAGGTTTAGATTTGTATAATGCTGCCTATGTATTGCGAAACAAGTTGAAAGAAGAACATGGCAAGCTAATAACGAGTCAAGAGAGACTAGGTAAGCTTACGGACCTTGAAGCTGATTTAAGGCAAAAGTCTCAGGAGTTGACTCATCTGCAATCAGAATATAAAAAACTTATTTCTTCTGCACAGGTGGAAACAGAGCAACAATTTTATGAACTTGGAGCAAAGGCAGAAAAGAAAGTAAAGCTGACTGAAAGATTAGAATCACTGCAGAGCCAACTACAATATTCGATTCTCTCTGAACAGGAACGGGAAAACTTCCTCCAAATGCGACCTAGTGATGAATTACTGACTGAATGTAATGAGGAGGTCCAATTACTACAAGCAAAATTAAAAAAAGTTCTGGAAGAACAAGCTTCCATTAGGTATGAAATTCAAGTCCTAGAAGAGGGAGGCATTTATTCAGATATTCTCCATCACTACAAGCAGAAAAAATTTGAATTGGAAGATGCAGCGAAAGAGTGGTCCGTCTATTGTTTAGCACAAGAGATCCTCTCAGATACGATTGAAAAGTATAAAAATATTCATTTACCAATGATGCTCTCCAAAGCAGAGGAATATTTATTGTTTCTCACTGATGGCAACTATCATAGGATTCACTTACAGGACACAGGATCGGGTTTTTTAGTTGAGCGTAAGGATCGAACTATATTTGAAGCAAATGAACTAAGCCAAGCTACAACCGAACAATTATACGTAGCCATAAGACTTGCTTTTGCAGTTACGTTATATGAGAAACATCTGCTCCCAATTATAATTGATGATAGTTTTGTAAATTTTGATGCAAATAGAACAGAAAAAGTGATAGAACTACTAAAAGGGCTGGAGCGAAATCAACTATTATTTTTCACTTGTCATAAACATTTGCTTACACATTTCCCAAGGGAAAATGTTCTTTTTTTAGAAAAAGGTGCTGTTCAGATAATTTCATAGAGTGATAATTGGATATGTTATACTCTTACTAGTAGAAAGGACGTGAAATTATGGGTAAAGGAATATTAAAGCATGAAGTAGGGGAACAGGTGGAACTTTTTTTATTAATAAAAAGTTCTACTAAAGGAATTGCAAGTAATGGCAAACCTTTTTTAACACTAATTCTCCAAGACAAAAGCGGGGAAATAGAAGCAAAGCTATGGGATGTTAATGAAGAGGATGGAAAGAGTTATGCACCACAAAGTATTGTAAAAATACAAGGTGATGTGCATAGTTATCGAGGGAAAAGTCAACTTAAAATCCGACAAATTCGCCGTACTGGGCCGTCAGATGGCGTAAAATTGGATGACTTCTTAGAGACCGCTCCACTAAGCCAAGAAGAAATGTCAGGCAAACTTACTCAGTATATTTTTGAAATGAAAAATCCTAATATCCAAAGAATTACTCGGCATTTAATTAAGAAGCATCAGGAGGCTTTTTTAGAGTTTCCAGCAGCAACTAAAAATCATCATGAGTTTGTGTCAGGACTTGCATATCATGTTGTCAGTATGCTTGATCTGGCCAAATCAATTGCCATGCTTTATCCAAGCCTTGACAAGGATTTACTCTATGCAGGGGTTATTTTACATGATATGGGTAAAGTATTGGAACTTTCCGGTCCCATTTCGACGGTCTACACAATTGAAGGGAATCTGCTTGGGCATATTACGATTATGATTAATGAAATAGGCAAAGCAGCTGAAGAACTCGGTATTTCTGGGGAAGAAGTCCTTATTCTCCAACATCTTGTTCTAAGTCATCATGGAAAAGCAGAATGGGGCAGTCCAAAACCGCCAATGATTAAAGAAGCTGAGATTTTACATTATATCGATAATCTTGATGCAAAAATGAATATGCTTGACCGTGCATTAGAAAGAGTGAAGCCAGGTGAATTTACCGAGCGAATTTTCGCCTTGGATAATCGTTCCTTTTATAAGCCAGTTTTTCATAAATAAAATAACCCTCTTTTGGGTTATTTTTTTTGCTTTAAAAGGTAATATGAATAATTTCATTTTAAGGGAATATCATTTAGTAAAGGTGGACAACCACTAAGAAAGGAGCAAGAAAAATTGACTATTCCTATTTGGGTATATGCTGTCGTGGTTGGTATTGTAGTGAGTGCACTAATGGCACTGAAAACAGGAAGAGAAGAGCGACTAATGGAAATGGAAAACATTGAGCAGGAAGGCGAAATCTATATGAAACGCCTGGAGAGAGAAAAGGAATTGAAGGAAGAACTTAAAGAAGAACTTAAAGAAGAACTTAAGGCAACTGGTGAATAAGAAAAGCGGAAGCGCCCATAGGAGGCGTTCCGCTTTTTTCATTTCTTATTGTGCAGCAGTTGCTGCTCCTGCTTGTGGTTTAAGTGCATCTTTTAAGTCTTTATCACTAACCTTTACATCTGCAGCTTTAAGTTCACGTTCCATAGCTTTATTAATTTCTTCAGTGGTTAATTTAGAAGATTTTACTTGTGTTTCAATTTCGTCCTTCATTTCTGCGTATGGTTTTTTCTCTTTTTTGTCAGTTAATTGGATAATATGATAACCAAATTGTGATTTTACTGGAGCACTAATTTCATTGACTTTTAAAGCATATGCAGCTTTTTCGAAGTCAGGATCCATCTTTCCAGTTCCAAACCAGCCTAAGTCCCCGCCGTTTGCTTTAGAACCTTCATCTGTTGAATACTGTTTTGCCATATCTTCAAATTTTGCTCCACCATCAAGTTTTTTCTTCACTTCATTTGCTGTTTTTTCATCAGCAACAAGGATATGACGAGCCTTTATTTCAGGTTGATAAGTAGCGTAGTAATCCTTTAATTCCTTTTCAGTTACCTTAACGCCTTTCATCGCAGCTTTTTCCTGCATCATGCCGAGCTTCATCGTTTTCTTCAAGTCATCTTCGCTTTTATAACCATATTGTGCAAGCGTAGATTCAAAATTTGCACCAAGATCTGTTTTTAATTGGTCGATTTTCGCATTTAATTCCTTATCAGTAACCTTGTATTTCTTAGATAGAACTTTTTCATATACAAGCTGCTGAAGGGCTTGGTCCCCGTATTTATCCTTCATTGTATTGTAAAGTTCTTCTTGCGTAACATTACCAACTTTGCTCTCTGCCACTGTATCAGATCCGCTTTGATTACATGCAGTTAATGCAAGTACTCCACCAGCCAATGAAAGGGCTAATAACCATTTTTTCATGATGAAATCTCTCCTAAACAGTAAATTCTTGTCCACAAACTCTACTATAACATAAATGGGAACTACTGCAAAAATTATAACGATGTTTATTTTTTGAAATTTATAAAAAAGGCAACCTAAAAATCATTTCAAAAAAAGTGGGAAGTGCCTAAACGAAATGAATACGGTTTGAATAGTATATCGTAGTAAATGAAAAAGGAGGTATTACGATGAGCCATGGATATGGAGCTGGATTTGCTTTAATTGTAGTACTTTTCATACTATTAATTATTGTCGGGGCTTCTTGGATTTGGTAAGACCAAATTAACATTTATGAATGGAGGTAAATATATGTCTGGTGGAGCAGGTTACGGTGGAGGATTTGCCTTAGTGGTTGTCCTATTCATTTTATTAATTATCATTGGAGCTTCTTGGGTTCATTAATAAAAGTATCAAACTAAAAGCGATGAGAAATGCTCTCATCGCTTCTATTTTTAATGAATACAAATCCCTTCGTTCGCTAAAGTGTTCTAATTGGATTATGTATATAAAATTTCCAAATATGAAGAGATCAGAAGAATCGTAATTAGGATATTAATGGTACGGAATACCTTATGTTGGTTTTCTTCAGGAATTTCTTTTTGGATACAGAGTGAATTGGTCATTTTATTTACATAAAACAAGATAAAAATAGCGAAGACAATAAAAATGGAGATCATCAATGATTCCCTCCCTGATGTACGTGTTATGATTAATACAATATCAAAAATCACCTGAAAAAGATAGTCAAAAAGAATGGAAGAATGTTAGGCTCTTAATGGATGCATTAACCATTTATGTTCGTCGGGAACTACTAATTAAAAATATTACCCGATATTATTAAAAATGGTTTACCCAATGTTTTAAAAGGTTAATAATAAACATATAAAAATGTTAAAGTTCTGAAAAGAGGGCAATAGGATGAATGAACATGAATTACTGGAAAGAATAAACTTGCTTGAATTTCATCAAAAGCTATTATTAAAATTGCTTAATGATCCAAAGCTTGAATTATATAAACTAATAATTGAAAATGGGATTACCGAACAGGAAATAGAGAAGTTTTATTCTTTATGTGACAAAATGAACCTAAAAATGGAAGAACAAAAAGCGGAGGGGTATGTGTACTTCCATCCGCTTTTTCATGAATTATCTGTATCATTACCGTCTACACTAAATATAAGAGAAGTAATTAACGCGTGTTTAACGCAAAAGCTTTACCTACCCCTTTTTCAAGAGATGGTAAAGTACTTATAATCCAATATTAAACGAGTTCTTGTTCAGTATTTTTTGATTTTTTTAGCTTCCCATCTTCTTCAACGAACCTACTTTCAATATTATGAAATGAACGTTCAAAGATTTCCATGAAATCTTCCCCATAAATGTTACGGACGATCGCCATCATTTCAACAATCTCTGGAAACTTGCCGTATAAGTCACGAAGCGGCAAAGCACCAGAAAATACAGCATTGCCATTTGGCTCATAGGTTTCCATTAGTTGAAGTAAAATCTCTTCACCCTTTTCAGTAAGCTGGATATAAGTATTACGTTTGTCATTTTCCTTTTTTGAAAATTGAAGCAAACCTCGTTCTTCTAACTTTTTCGAAAAGTTAAATGCTGTTGAAACATGCATAACCCCGAACTTGGCCACATCCGATATAGAAGCCCCATTTAAATGGTAAGCAATCCATAGAATATGATGTTCATTAATATTTAAATCAAAAGGCTTTATCCATTGCTGCCAATCTTTCTCAATCGATTTCCACAAGGCTTTACTTAATTGTGCAACTCTCTGAGTAAAAATCATCGCTTCCTTCATTGAATATTGTTTTTCAGTCATCCCCATTTTCACCCACTTTATATTTCTCTATTTTCATTATGCCAATAAAGTAAAAATTAATAAAGTATAAATTCACAAAATTTTTAAAAAATAGAATAATATCCTATTGAATTTTAAAAAAATATGCTTTTTCTTGAAAAAGAATCATATTTTTTGACAAGATCCACGGAAAAATAGCAACATTTAGAAAATTCACTCTAAAATTTTATTTTAAAGAAAAGTTTCCATTCATCCCTTTTTTTAACTTATAGACCTTGTTCATAGGAATGGACGCCTAAACATATAAATAGTTACAAAATGGTCGAATTTTTGAAACTAAATAGGGGGATAAGATAGATGAAGCTTGCTGCAACCCTTTTTTTTATTTTTGGTGCGATCCTTTTATTGGGAGCAATTAAATATTTTTTAAGATTAACAAGCCCCGGTGTATATCCACCTAAACAAATATTAAAGAAAAGAACATTTGCATTAGCTGGAGGTGGGGGGATTTGTTTGGTAATTGCTGTAATGATCACCTATTTTTTATAGAAAGTATATTAAGAAAAGAACCCCTCTGGGTTCTTTTCTTAAAAAGGATCCCGTTCATTATTTTTGAATGACGGAAGGTGTTGTTAATTTAGTTCGCTTAACAATTGATTGAGCTACTGGATACAAAATAACCATTGTAACGGTATTGAGTGCAATGGCCGGCAAAACACCTGCTGCAAATAGTGCGGTGAAAGACATAGGTAAGCCTACAAGATAGAATGCGGATGTTAAAAAGATTGTCCCTGAAACAGCAGTTCCAACCGCAGTTAAGACGGCAACACTTACAATAGACTTTCGGTATTTTTTTAAGGATAAAAATAAACCGAGGAAGACCAAAGCAGTGATGGGCTTATCAATGATATTAGGAATTTGTCCACCTGGAAATCCAGTCGTTAATGCAGACAATACTCCGGTCACAATGGACAAGAGCAAGACACTCTTTATCTCAGGAATAAGGATTATTCCTAAAAACATCATAGCAAGCATCATGTCAGGTTTAATTCCAAGAAAACTTGGCATTACCGTATGCAAGACCACCCCAATCCCCGCTAATAGTGCTAAAATTACAATGTTCTTCGTATTCATTTCTCTTCTCTCCTCTGCTAGACTAATCTATTTGTTCCTCCTGCAGTGCGCTAGTTGCCTGCAGCGAAAAACCTGCTTTCATTATAACATAATTATATAATAATAATAAAGATATAATTTTCAGACAATTAAAAATACCTTAGTTTTACACTTGATTATTAATATTTGCAGCCATTTCTTCTAACATTTGGAAAGTGTATTCACTTTGATTACTTTCCCATACGGCTCCAAATCCGTCCCCTTTTCCATAACGCGGAAGTAAATGCATATGATAATGAAATACGGATTGACCGGCATGTTCACCATTATTATTTAGCGTATTTAATCCAATCGGTTCAAATTCTTTTTTTAAGGCATTGGCAATGGCAGGGACCACTTCAAAAAGGTTCCTGGCAATTTCTGGAGTTAATTCAAATAAGTTTTCCTTATGTATTTTCGGGATAACTAATGTATGTCCTTTTGTTACCTGTGTAATATCCAAGAAGGCTAATACATGCTCATTCTCAAAAACTTTTGCGGATGGAATTTCTCCATTAACAATTTTACAAAAAATACAATCGCTCATTACATACACGATCCTTTCTAATTGGTTTGTATTATTTTACCATACAAACTCCAAAAAGAAAAAGGCAGGATCCGCATGGAATCCTGCCCTCTCGAAGGGGAATTGCTTCAAAAGATACGTTCAATAGGAGTGTTCTTTGATAAACACCTCATTTTTCATAGAGTGTTTTTTATAAAGAGACATTATTGTTCAAGCTGACCATCCCCTATGTTGTTTTTATATGTTTTCCCAACTTATAAAAACAGGTAGCGATCTGCGGTAAACACCTCATTTAATGTTTATTTTTTTAAGATAAACAGTTACTTGGTGTTACTAGAACTCAAAATGGTTCCTGTGCACTTTGTACAAAACAACCATCCCCTTATCTGAAACGAATTGGAAGCTCACTTATTTGAAATGTAAATTGTCTTTGACAGACACCTCATCTCAAGTTTTGATGAATCGCTTCATCGAAGTAAGTTATTTCCCCTTCGAATATTATGATGTCCGATGTGAAAAGAAATATACAAAAAAAAGATAAAAAATTGAATTTCTATTTTTATCAAGGACAATTTGTTAAAATAATAAAATAATCGTGCTTAGGAAGGACGTTGCAAATGTCTTTATTAATGATCGAAAATCTTGTCGGGGGATATACCCGAAACCCTGTCTTAAAAGATGTTTCCTTTGAAGTAAAGGAAAAAGAAATCGTCGGCCTTATTGGATTAAATGGGGCGGGCAAAAGTACAACCATAAAACACATTATTGGATTAATGGAACCACACCGTGGTGCAGTAAAAATAAATGGACAAACCTTTACAGAAAATAAAGAAGCTTATCGTAAATTGTTTACGTTTGTTCCAGAAACCCCGGTTTTATATGAAGAATTGACCCTTGAGGAGCATTTGAAACTTACGGCAATGGCGTACGGTCTTGATGAGGCCACTTATAAAGAGCGCATTACATCATTGCTGACAGAATTTCGTATGGAAAAGCGTTTAAAGTGGTTTCCTGCCCATTTTTCTAAAGGCATGAAACAAAAGGTAATGATTATGTGTGCATTTTTAATTCAGCCGTCTCTATATATTGTTGATGAACCTTTTGTCGGGCTTGACCCGCTGGGTATTCAATCCCTACTTGATTTGATGAAAAAAATGAAAGATAACGGTGCAGGTATTTTAATGTCCACTCATATTTTGGCCACTGCGGAAAAGTATTGTAATCGATTTGTGATCTTGCATGAAGGAAAAATACGTGCAAAAGGGACGCTTGAGGAGTTGAGGGAGCAATTTTCCATGCCAGCTGCTTCTTTAGATGATTTGTATATTCAATTAACAAAGGAAGAAAATTATGTTTGATGAAAAAAAGCTTTGGAAAGACCGAGCTAGCAGTCGTATTAAAGATTTAGGCAGGTATTTACGCTATATTTTCAATGGGCATCTGGTCGTTGTTTTATTGTTTTTAATTGGAACGGCCTCATTTTATTATCAAAAGTGGATTGAAACCCTTTCAGATGGTTTTCCTGCAGAAATAATTATCGCTGTATTGATTAGTATCTTGTTAACCTATAGTCCTGTTTACAATTTCCTGCTCGAAGCCGATCAGGTGTTTATACTCCCGCTTGAGGATAAATTAAAAGGATATTTTCTTCGTTCAGGAGGAGCGAGTCTTGTTTTTCAAGGGTATCTTCTCCTTATGGTGTTGGCAGTATTGATGCCAATGTATGCCCAAATAAGTAGTAATGGCTTCCGTTCATTTATCCCCTTTCTAGTTATACTTTTGGCCTTAAAGGCTTGGAATTTAGCAACTAGCTGGCGAATCGACTTTTTCGTTCAATCTTCTATCCATAGATGGGACATCTTTGTTCGCTATTTATTAAATGCAACTTTTACATATTTGTTATTTAAACAAGCGAGTATTTTTATCCTATTGCTAATTGTGGTAGTTTGTATTTTTTATTACTTTTACTTTTATGTTCAAACTAAGAAAATGGGCCTTAAATGGGATTTATTAATTAATCAAGAAGAGAAAAGGATGGCGTCCTTCTACCGGCTGGCAAATATGTTTACAGACGTGCCAAAATTAAGGGATACGGTAAAAAGAAGAAAATGGTTAGATATATTCATTAACCGAATTGCCTTTTCCCGAGATAAGACCTATCAATATTTGTTTTCGAGAGCCTTTTTACGGTCATCTGATTATTTAGGACTCTTTATGCGCTTAACAGTAATTGGTGCACTCGCGATTTATTTTCTTTCTTTTGGGATAGGTCAAATTTTACTTGGAATTTTATTCTTATATTTAACGGGTTTTCAGCTTCTTCCACTTTGGAATCATCATCAAAATAAACTATGGGTAGACTTATATCCTGTGGAACAAAAATATAAGACAGGAGCATTTTACTCTTTATTAATGACCATTTTAGCGATCCAAGCAGTCATCTTTTCATTATTTATATTGTTTAAAGGTGAGTTGTTCATATCGTTGCTATCTGTAGGTGCTGGACTTGTTTTTAGCTATGTTTTTGTTTATTTTTACGCTAGTAAACGTTTGAAATCATAATCGGAAATCCCCTTTTAGATCATAGAAGGGGATTTTTTTGAAACTATTGGGCGGAGGACTTCGTATGTATGCATATAATTATTGTGGGGGGGTTGCCAATGAACGAGTATGAATTAAAGGTTTTTGAGGAAGTCGAAGAGTGGAAACGAAAATTAACGAGGCGTTCAGGGATGATGAACCGATTATCGAAAAAAGCTCAAGGGAAAATAAATGAATTAATTCCTGAAAAGGTTCATGAGGTAATGACAGAAAGTATCAAAGCAATGGTAAAAGCAACGTTATTCGGCTCGCAGGTGACAACAAATAAGGATCAGGCATGTGGGTTAACGCTTGCTGAAAGAGATGAATTAGCAGCTAAAAAAATCACTGCCTTTCAAAAGACAGCGATGATTGAAGGTGCGGGGACTGGGGCTGGTGGTATTTTGCTTGGACTTGCTGACTTTCCGTTACTGCTTTCCATTAAGATGAAATTTCTATTTGAAGCAGCATCCATCTATGGGTTTAATACAAAGGAATATGCAGAAAGACTTTTTATCCTTCATGTTTTTCAGCTTGCATTTTCAAGTGAGGACATACGTAAGAGTACACTAGATGAAATTGAAAACTGGGAGAATCGAAAGCGAGTTCTTGTGGAAATGGATTGGCGCAAGTTTCAACAGGAGTATCGGGATTATATCGACTTAGCTAAAATGCTCCAACTAGTCCCGGGCATTGGAGCTTTTGTCGGTGCTTATGCCAATCACAATCTCCTTAAGCATTTAGGAGAAACAGCTATGAATGCCTATCGATTAAGACTACTGCAAAAATCCCCTGACCCAATTTGAGTTCAGGGGATTTTCCTTAATCATTACCATGAATACTTATTGCGGCCACACCCAATGTTTTCGCTGCAATTAACATTGCCTTTTCATCAATATCAAATTTGGGGTGATGATGAGGGTATCCTGTTTCGTTACCTACCGGCTTTGCTCCAGTGAAGAAGAATGTACCTGGCACGTTTTGCAAATAATAGGCGAAATCTTCACCGCCCATTTGCGACTCGCTTTCTTCGATAGTGGTTACTTCTGCGACCTTCTGAGCACAGGAAGTCAAATAAGCCGTTTCTTTCTCATGATTGACCACCGCAGGGTATCCCCGATCAAACCTAAATTCATAGGAACTGCCTGACATTGAGCATGTACCAGCAATAATTCTTTCCATTTCATCCTCGATAAATTGACGGACGCTATCATTAAAAGTCCGCACAGTGCCAATGAGGTGCGCTTTGTCAGCTATAACGTTGAAGGCATTCTGTGCCGTGAAAGAGCCAATGGTGACAACAGCGGAATCAATCGGATTAATCCTGCGACTGACAATTTGCTGTAGATTTAAAACAAGCTGTGAAGCAATTACGATGGCATCTACCGTTTTATGTGGCTGGGCACCATGACCGCCTTTCCCCTGGATGTCAATTTCAAAGCGGTCAGCCGCCGCCATGATTGGTCCGGTTCGATATTGGATGGTTCCCGTCGTTTCACTTGCCCATAAATGAGTACCAAAAATCACATCAACACCATCTAAACATCCATCTTCAATCATTGAAATCGCACCACCAGGAGCATACTCCTCAGCGTGTTGATGGATAAAAACATATGTGCCTTCCAATTCCTCTTTTAAATCGTTGATTGTTTTTGCAAGGACGAGGAGAGTAGCCGTATGACCATCATGTCCACAAGCATGCATCACTCCTGGAACTAAGGATTTGTATGGAACTTCCTTTTCATCCTGAATGGGTAATGCATCAAAATCAGCGCGTAATGCAACCGTTTTACCAGGTTTCTTTCCATAAACCTTAGCAACTACACCATTACCACCCACGTTAACTCTTACTTCAATTTGGAGCTTCTCATAAAAGGAATGAATGAATTTTGCTGTATTATATTCCTGAAAAGATAACTCTGGATGCTGGTGCATATAACGGCGTAAGGCAACCATTTCTTCATATGACTCTTCTAAGGCAGCAAACAGCTTGTTTAACAAATCGATTCCCCCAAACGTATCAGAAATAAAGAATGTATTTTCAAACTATTTTATCACTTTTATCCTATAAAGTAGATTTTTATATTCCTTTTCATTATACTTTTATTAGAATTTCTACTAGATAGATGCAGGAAAGGGTTTGGGGAATGGGGAAAAATCAAAACAAGTGGAATCCTTCTTTTATTTTTATGTTTATTGCTGTATTATTTGCCTTATTTACTACAATCAAAGTCGGTATCCACAGCCAATTTTGGATTGATGAAAAAATAGCAGGGCTATTCTCACATGTACCTGAGACAATCATTCCATTATTTATTCAACTAACAGAAATGGGGGATAAAAAAGGGATTGGGGTTGTAGCCTTGCTTGCGTTAGCCTGGTTACTACTAAAAAAAAGGAACTATGTTGGTGCTGCCGTCCTGGCCTTATCAATAGCCTTAGGTAATGAAATTAGTAAGCTTTTAAAAGATCTTTTTGAGCGCCCAAGGCCAGACCTTGAACATCTTGTCAATGTGAAAAGCTATAGTTTTCCGAGCGGTCATGCCATGGTAGGGATGATTGTTTATTTTATGATTGCGTATCTTTTAATTGAGGGAACAAAATCAAAGGCAGGAAAAATAACCATTGCTGCAATTACATCTATCTTACTATTATTAATAGGTGCTAGCCGAATTATATTACATGTTCATTATCCTTCAGATGTCCTTGGAGGCTATGCTTTAGGTTATCTTTGGGTAGTGATTTGGATTCAAATATATACCTATTTTAAAAAACGTATAAAATAAGTAAAGAGGCTGATCACTGGATCAGCCTCTTTACTTGGATTAAATGAGAAACATTGCTGCAATCGTTGTCACAACGAGACCGATCACAACTGGTAGGAGGTTTCGTCTGGCTAGTTCAAATGGATCGACATTACAGATAGCAGCAGCAGGGATTAACGCCCAAGGTACAAGTGTTCCGCCGCCTACCCATATAGCAGCGATTTGCCCGAGTGCAGTCAATGTGGCAGCACCTTTACCTATAGCCACAGCAAATAGGCTGGCAACGGATCCGGCAAGCGATATACCTGAAAAGCCTGAACCATCCAGACCAGTGATGGCACCTACAGTAGTTAGGGTAATCGCCCCAACTTCTTTGCTTAACGGAACGATATTTGCGAGAGCAACGCCTAAATCATTGACAATCCCTTGGGAAGCCTTCGGTAAAAAGTCACCAATGATTTTCCCAAATCCGGCGTCACCCAAATAGAAGAACGCAGCAATTGGAATAACAGGACCAAAAACTTTAAAACCAAATTGGAATCCTTCTATTAAATATTGTGTTGTTTTTTCTAAGCCTTTATTTTTATGGCTCGTTAAAGTGATTAACAGAAGAATAAGAATGGAGGTACCGCCAATTAATGCTGTGGCATCACCACCTGCTAAATCAAGGATTGACATGGCGGCAACATCTGCAGCAAATAATAATGGTACTAATATAGCAAAGAAGCGTTTTTGAGTAAGTGATAAAAGCGCAGGATGGTCAGTGCTGCTCGAAGGCGAATCCGCGCTGACAGAAGTTGTAGTGGTTAGAACACCACGCTTCATATCCCTTCGTAAGAAGTAGAATGCCGTAACGGTTGTTACAAGACCCATAATAAATACTAATGGAATGCTGGCATTTATGACATCTTGAATTGGAATACCTGCTGCATCAGAGGTAAGCTTAGGGGCAGCCTGAATCACAAAGTCACCCGATAAAGCGATTCCATGACCAAACAAGTTCATTGCCATCGCAACACCAAGGGCAGGAAGTCCTGCTCGAATCGCAACTGGAAGAAGGACGGCACCTAAAAGTGCAACAGCAGGGGAAGGCCAGAAGAACCAGGAAATAATCATCATTAGAATTCCTATTGTCCAATAGGCGAGAGTGGGGTTACGAATAAGTTTTCGAAAAGGTGAAATCATGACATCATTAATTCCGGTTACCGTTAATGTATTGCTCATCGCTACAATTATTGAAATAACAAGAATAGTAGATAATAATTCTGTAATGGCATAACTGAAACTGTTGAAAATACTACTTATCGAATGACTTAACGACCCGGTTGCTGTGATAGCAATTAGGAAAATACCGACGATACAAACAATGGATGTGTCCCTTCTCATTACCATAAACCCAATAATAAGAACAATAAAGGTCACATATATCCAATGAAGAGCAGTAAGCTCGACAATCATACAATTTCCTCCTTTCTTTCACCCAGGGGGGCTATAGCCCTGTTGGATGTAATACAGAATATGAATATTGCATCAAGTGGTGAGAGCTAAAAGTGAAAAAAATATTGGGAAGTCAGCCTGCAGATTTAACGAATTTTAAAACATAAAAACGACTTTTTTTTGACAGTTAATAGCGTTATCTATACACAAATAGGATTAATAGATATAGTAAATACAGTTTAGAAAGAATCAGTAAGTTTTAAATTCATGCTATATATATTAAAATGGACAACAGACATGTTTTTGAAAGGTGGACTACCCTAATGACAAGACCGATTAATGAAACATTTTTAAAAGCAGCCAGAGGTGAGAAAACTGACCATGTACCTGTATGGTATATGCGCCAAGCTGGTCGTTCACAACCAGAGTACAGAGAGATTAAAGAAAAGTATTCCTTATTTGAAATCACTCACCAGCCTGAGCTTTGTGCGTATGTAACGCGCTTGCCTGTTGAACAATATAACGTTGATGCAGCCATTTTATATAAAGATATAATGACACCCCTGCCAGCGATTGGCATGGAGGTAGAAATAAAAGGTGGGATTGGACCAGTTATTGACAATCCGATCCGTTCTTTAGCAGATGTTGAAAAACTTGGCGAAATTAATCCAGAAGAAGATGTTCCTTATGTATTGGACACCATTAAATTATTAACCCAAGAGCAATTATCCGTGCCATTAATCGGTTTTTCTGGTGCACCATTTACTTTGGCAAGTTATATGATCGAAGGCGGCCCTTCTAAAAACTATAATAAGACCAAAGCGTTTATGTACACCGAGCCAAAGGCATGGTTTGCACTTATGGAGAAACTTGCGGACATGATCATTACATATGTAAAGTCGCAAATTAAAGCTGGTGCAAGGGCCATCCAGATTTTTGATTCATGGGTGGGAGCACTCAATGTAGAGGATTATCGTTATTTCATTAAGCCTGTCATGAATCGTATCTTTACTTCATTAAAAGAGGAAAATGTTCCATTAATTATGTTCGGCGTTGGTGCTAGCCATCTTGCATTAGAATGGAATGACCTGCCACTTGATGTTGTAGGTTTAGATTGGCGTCTGCCAATTCACGTGGCAAGGGAAATGGGCATTCATAAAACCGTTCAAGGCAATCTTGACCCGGCTATTTTGTTAGCTCCATGGGAAGTAATCGAAGAAAGAGCGAAAGCAATATTAGACCAAGGAATGGCACAAGATGGTTACATCTTTAATTTGGGTCACGGTGTATTCCCTTCAGTTAACCCAGAAACGTTGAAAAAATTAACTTCCTTTGTCCATGAGTATTCAGCATCAAAACTCAGTCGTTAAGTTTCCATCTTAAGTCTTTAAATTGGTAAGCAGACCAATTTTTTGGCACAATAATATGGGCTGCTTGATAGTGGGTCATTAAGAGCACTCCAGCTTTTATTGGCCCCCAACCTAATCAGTCGTCCAACATTGAATACGGAAAAGCGAAGAGACTTGAAAATGAGGTGCGGACATGACAAGAAAGAAAATGGGTCTGCTGGTAATGGCATATGGTACCCCATATAACTTAGATGATTTAGAGGGGTACTATACACATATTCGCCACGGCCGGAAGCCAACTCCAGAAATGATTGAAGAGCTTCGCAGTCGGTATGAAGCCATTGGCGGGATCTCCCCTTTGGCAAAGATCACACTCGAGCAAGCAGAAAAACTCGAAGAACATCTAAACAAAATCCAACAAAATATAGAATTCAAAATGTATCTTGGTCTAAAACATATCCAGCCGTTTATTGAAGATGCTGTTCATCAAATGCATGCTGATGGGATCGAAGAGGCTGTAAGTATAGTTCTTGCTCCGCATTTTTCAACCTTTAGCATAAAATCCTATAATGGAAGAGCCCAAGAAGAAGCAGAAAAATTAGGCCGGCTAAAGATAAGAACAATTGAAAGCTGGTATCAGGAACCAAAGTTTATCGATTATTGGGCAGGAAAGATTAAAAAAATCTTTGACCAAATGCCTGAAGAAGAAAAGGCTGAAGCTGTACTCATCATTTCAGCGCATAGTCTGCCAGAGAAGATTCTGCAGTTTGGGGATCCATATCCGAGTCAACTGAAAGAAACAGCTGACTTAATTGCTGAACAGGCAGGGGTAAAAAAATACGTTGTTGGTTGGCAAAGTGCTGGGCAAACTCCAGAGCCTTGGCTGGGTCCAGATGTTCAGGATTTAACAAGGGATTTATATAAAGAGCATCATTATAAGGCATTTGTCTTTGCACCTGTAGGGTTTGTATCTGAACACCTTGAAGTGCTTTATGATAATGATTTTGAATGTAGAAAAGTGACGGAAGAATTAGGTGTAAGCTATTATCGACCGGAAATGCCAAATGCAAAGGAAGAATTTATTGATGCATTGTCGACTGTTGTTCTTCAAATGACAGCTGAGTAAGATTCAGATTAGTGGAAGAAGGTGAGCGCCGTGGCGGAAGAAAAACAAAAGATTATCATCATTGGGGGAGGAATTGCTGGGCTCACATCAGCTTTTTATCTTCAAAAAGCAATTCAAGAACATAATCTCCCTTATGAAATTAAACTCATCGAAGCATCACACCGTCTCGGTGGCAAAATGCAAACCGTTGTCAGGGATGGATATACGATTGAGAGAGGTCCAGATTCATTTTTAGCACGAAAGACAAGTATTTCCAGGTTAGCTGCGGAAGTAGGGATGGATGATCAACTAGTCCATAATTCCACGGGAAAATCATTCGTTTTAGTTAACGAGAAACTTCACTCAATGCCCGGTGGTTCGATCATGGGAATTCCAACGGAAATAGGACCTTTTCTCACAACAGGTCTTTTTTCTATTCCCGGTAAACTAAGAGCTGCGGCAGATTTCATTTTACCTCGGTCCGAAAGCGGAAGAGACCAATCATTAGGAGAATTCTTCAGAAGAAGACTAGGCGATGAGGTTGTTGAAAATTTAATTGAACCATTATTATCTGGGATTTATGCCGGTGATATAGATCAATTAAGCCTCATGTCTACTTTCCCGCAATTCTATGAGGTAGAACAGAAATATAGAAGCCTGATCATTGGCATGAAAAAATCTACCCCTGCCCAACCCAGCAAACCTGAAAGTAAGGAAAAAGCTAAAGGAGCTTTCCTAACATTTAAAACGGGGCTTCAATCCTTTGCAGAAGGCATTGAAGCAAAATTGGATCCAATATCTATTTTAAAAGGACATCGTGTAGACAAAATCACCAAAGTTGAGAATAAGTATGAAGTTTATCTCAATAATGGGGAAACAATGGTGGCAGATAGCGTCATTGCAGCGACTCCTCATAAAATAACACAGGCGATGTTTGCAGAGTATAGTTTTTTTGATCCTTTGAAATCAGTCCCTTCTACATCAGTAGCAACAGTAGCTTTAGCATTTCCGGAAGAGGCAGTGAAAAATGACATCGATGGAACAGGTTTTGTTGTTTCAAGAAATAGTGATTATTCGATCACTGCATGTACTTGGACACATAAAAAATGGGATCATTCAACACCGAAAGGGAAAGTATTACTCCGCTGCTATGTTGGGAGGTCTGGAGATGAAACCATCGTAGATCTCTCTGATGATAGAATTATTAAGATTGTACTAGATGACTTGAAGAAAACGATGGACATCACAATGAATCCGGATTTTGCAATCATTTCACGTTGGAAAAATTCAATGCCCCAATATACAGTGGGACATAAACAACGTTTAGCTGACATTTTAAAGTATATGAAAACGGATCTACCTGGTGTATTTTTAGCAGGTTCTTCTTATGGTGGTGTTGGACTTCCGGATTGTATTGATCAAGGAGAGGCAGCTGTCAAAGACGTCCTGGAGTTTTTAACAGGAAAAGATTTTTCAACAGGAGCTGTTCATTGATAACAGCTTCTTTTTTCTGCTTGCAAACAGGCAGGAATCGTTGTATACTCTAAAAGTATTAAATGACCAAATTGTTCAAGTGGTCATAACTTGCTATATAGGTTAATAGTCAATTTTAGGCTTGTCTATGGAATAGTCCTTATTTTTTGCTATGTTAAAGCTCATTGTTGATTTTGGCACATGTTGATTGGAGCGGAAGGCGCGAAGACTCCTGTGGGAGGACGGGGCAGGGGAGACCCCGCAGGCGCTTAGCGCCAAGGAGGCTCCCCGGACCGCCCACGGAAAGCGAAGAGCCTGGAGCGGAAATCAACAGCCAACTATAACAGAGCCTATTTTTTGAACAAAAATGACTAAATGAACAAAATAGTCATAAATGAAAAAGGAGAGTCATAAGTGAAAAACATGCTATTTAAGGAAGAGCTCCTTGCTATTGTAAGAAATAAAAAAGTGTTAATCCCAATTATTGCTGTCATATTTGTCCCCGTATTATATGCAGGAATGTTTTTATGGGCATTCTGGGATCCATACGCAAAACTTGATGAACTTCCAGTTGCCGTTGTCAACGAAGATGCGGGTGCAACACTCAATGGGACCCATTTGAAGCTTGGTGATGATTTAGTATCTAAGCTAAAGAAAAATAAACAATTTGGGTTTGAGTTTGTCGATAAAAAAGAGGGCTACGATAACTTAAAAGAACAGAAATATTATATGGTTATCGAAATCCCGAAGGATTTTTCAAAAAATGCGACAACTTTATTGGATGAGCAACCGGAAAAGCTGGAATTGGTTTATACACCTAATGAAAGTTATAACTTCTTATCTGCGCAAATCGGCGGCACGGCTGCAGAAAAAATCAAAACAGCTGTTGCTGAAAAGGTAACTGAAACTTATGCTGAAACCATGTTTGATAAAATCAGTGAGCTTGCCGATGGTGTTGTAAAGGCGAGCGATGGTGCAGTCCAGTTAAGTGATGGTTCTGTTGACCTTGAAAAAGGCTCAAAGGATTTAAATGAAGGACTTGCAACCCTAGCTGAAAAAACAAGTGAGTTTAACGGTGGAATGAAAGCAGCTGATGCCGGATCTAATAAGCTTGCAGTTGGTTCGAAGGATTTGTATAACGGACTTTCTACTTTAGCCAAAAAGTCGATTGAATTCGACAATGGTGTGAAAGCAGCAACTTCCGGTTCTAAACAAGTAGCCACAGGATCGAATGAGTTGAAAAAGGGGCTTGCAAAAGCTGATGCCAATCTTCCGTTGCTTATTGATGGAACGAAGGAGATATCTGCAGGTGCAGAACAATTAAAACGTGACCTTCCCGCAGGGATTGCTGCAGGAATTGAAAACGAATTGACTGGAAGTGTTGGAGAACTTAATGCGGGTATTGATCAATTTCAATCACAGTTAACTAACACATTAGCATCCCAAATTGCGGATCAAACAATAACGCAACAAACAGAGAAAATGCAGAAACTAGCCCAAACCTTAATTGAGAACAAAGTGGATCCAGCACTTGTTCAAGGAATAATGGCTAATGAGAAAAAAAATGCGCCAACGAAAGAACAGTTAGAGCAGCAAATTTTATCAGAACTTAACCCTAAAATAGAGGCTGGCTTTAACCAATTCAAAACAGGGGTAGATGAAAAATTAGCAGGTCCATCGAAGGGCTTAGAGGATAAAATTAAAGCACAAACAACCCCTTATTTTGATCAATTAATTGCCGGCATTGGCAAAGTTAATAACGGTCAGCAGGAATTGCAAAAAGGGATCCGTGATTTATATGCAGGTTCATCAAAATTAACAGATGGCACTAACAATCTTTCTGATGGGATGAGTCAGTTGGCAGATGGTGCTGATAAAATTACCATGGGAACCGGACAATTAGCATCAGGTTCGGGAAATCTGAAAAAAGGGGGCCGCGGATCTTACAAATGGAATGAATCAATTAACAGCGGGCGCGTCTGCCCTAACATCTGGAACGGGACAATTGGCAGATGGTTCCGGGCAGTTAAAAGACGGTACATCGAAACTTTCTAATGGGGCCAAGGAATTAGCAGATAAACTTTCAGAAGGTGGAAAAGAAGTTGCTAAGGTTAACTCAAATGAAAAGACTTATAATATGATGGCAGATCCGGTAAAGCTAGATAGTGAAAAAATTAATCATGTGCCAAACTATGGAACGGGATTTACACCATATTTCCTATCATTAGGCTTGTTTGTGGGTGCACTTCTTCTCTCAATTGTCTTTCCACTTCGTGATACAGCGACTGCTCCGGCTAATGGATTTAACTGGTTTTCTAGTAAGTTTTCAATCATGGCTGGGATTGGAATTTTCCAAGCTTTATTGGCAGATGTGATTCTTCTTGGAGGATTAGGTCTAGATGTACAAAGTGTACCAAAATTTATTCTTTTTTCAATAATAACAAGCTTAACGTTTATCGCGTTAATTCAGCTCCTTGTCTCGGTATTTGCCGATGCTGGCCGCTTTATTGCGATTATTATCTTGATTTTACAATTAACTACCAGCGCCGGAACATTCCCGCTTGAGTTAATCCCGAACTTCTTACAGCACTTCAATGCCTACCTGCCGATGAGCTATTCGGTTCAAGGCTTTAAGGCGGTTATTTCAAGTGGCGACTACAGTTTCATGTGGCAAAATTTCATGATTCTATTAGGCTTTATGCTTACCTTCTCTATTGGGACCATCGCTTACTGTACATTGAGATTTAATCACAAATATAAACACCAAATGAATAATTAATGAAAAACCAGCCGTGAAAAAAATGCGGCTGGTTTTTTGTACTATACTGAAAAGAAATCATTTTTTGAGTATATTAGGAATATAAACATTGAATTGGAGGAGTTTAATTTGAAACTTACGGTTATTGGTTTTTGGGGTGGATATCCGAAACAGAATGCGGCTAGTTCGGGTTATTTACTTGAACATGAGGGATTTCGGCTATTAATCGATTGTGGAAGCGGTGTACTTTCTAAGCTCCAAAATATTATCCAGCCCGAAGAACTGGATGCTGTTTTACTTTCGCATTATCACCCCGATCACATTGCAGATATTGGTGTTTTGCAGCATGCAAGATTAATCCAAGGCTTTTTAGGAAAGAAGAACTCAACCCTACCTCTATATGGTCATGATATGGATCCATATGAATTTAGCAAATTAACCTATAAAGAGATTACAAAAGGAGTAGCCTATAATCCTAGTGAGATTCTCACGGTTGGTCCATTTCAAGTTTCATTTCTAAAAACAGACCATCCAGTCCCTTGTTATGCAATGAGAATAGAGGCAGATGGAAAAGCAATCGTCTACACTGCTGACAGCTCCTTTAAGGATGAATTTATCGAGTTTAGTCGGAATGCGGATGTATTATTGTGTGAGTGCAACTTTTACCGGCATCAAAACGGTAAGTCGGCAGGACATATGAATAGTATCGACGCCGGAAAATTTGCGCAAAAAGCTGATGTTAAGCAATTAATTCTTACCCATTTACCGCACTATGGCTCAATATCTGAGTTAATCACCGAGGCAGCCAGTGAATTTACTGGTATAATAATACTTGCAGAAGAATTTCAATCTATTTCACTGTAAGAAGGGGAAGTAAACTATGTTATTCATCGATAATAAAGGGATCACCGATCCGCAGATAAATTTAGCAATCGAAGAGTACGCCCTGAAGAATCTTGATATTAATGAAACGTATTTATTATTTTACATAAATGAACCTTCTATCATAATTGGAAAGAATCAAAATACAATTGAAGAGATTAATACGGAGTATGTGGAAGGTAATGGAATTAAAGTGGTCCGCAGGCTTTCAGGCGGCGGAGCGGTTTATCATGATCTTGGAAATTTAAACTTTAGTTTTATTACCAAGGATGACGGGGAAAGTTTTCATAACTTCCGTAAATTCACAGAGCCGGTCGTGGCAGCATTAAAAAAGTTAGGAGTAAATGCGGAATTAAGCGGCAGAAATGACTTGGAGGTTGGAGGTCGAAAAATCTCTGGTAATGCCCAATTTTCAACAAAGGGCAGAATGTTTAGCCATGGTACATTGATGCTTTATTCAGAAATCGAAAATGTGGTATCAGCTTTAAAAGTAAAAATAGAAAAAATCGAATCAAAAGGAATTAAATCAGTCCGCAGCCGGGTAGCCAATATTTCTGAGTTTCTTACTGAAAAGGTGGAAATTGATGAATTCCGGTCTTTGTTGTTAAAGAATATTTTTGAAGGGCAAGATGAAATACCAGAATATATTTTGACGGACGAGGATTGGGAAAAGATTTACCAGCTATCAAAAGAACGCTATCAAAACTGGGAATGGAACTATGGGAAATCACCTAAGTTCAATCTAAAGCACTCTCACCGCTTCCCTGTAGGCTCCATTGATATCCGCCTCGAAGTTAATAAAGGTGTCATTGAAAATTGTAAAATCTACGGTGACTTTTTTGGTGTTGGTGAGGTAAGTGAAATTGAGGAGAAGTTAACAGGCACCCGCTATGGAAAAAATGAAATTGACAAGGCGCTTGCAGATATTGATACAACCCATTACTTTGGAAATGTTACGAAAGATGAGTTTTTAAACTTACTATACTAAGACCAGGGCACAGCGTTTATTGCGCTGTGTTTTTCTTTTTGTGTGAATTTTTAGTATTATACTTGAATAGGTTACTTTCTTTTAATATAATATATTTAGAAAATTGTAACAATTTTATGAATGAGCATTCATTCAACTTAGGGGGAGAAATATGAATCTTTTATCACAGTTTGAAGAATCTGCGAAGAACTTTTCCACTAAACCGGCCTATTATTTTATGGACCAAACATGTACTTATGCTGAATTGGATGGGGCAATTACGAAATTTGCATCGGGTCTCGAAAAATTAGAGGTAAAAAAGGGGGACCATATCGCATTATTGTTGGGTAACTCACCTCACTTTGTGATCAGCTTATATGGGGCTTTACGGTTAGGGGTAACTGTTATTCCCGTCAATCCCATTTATACTGCAGATGAGATTAGCTACATATTAAATAATGGCGATGTCAAAGTAGTGATCGCGCTTGACTTGGCGATCCCGTTATCCGAAAAAATGCATACTTTCCTACCTAAAATAGAGCATTTTATTTTTTGTGAAACGACCCCAAATAGCAGTGTAGAATCGAAAATTGAAAACCTCTCAGGCTCTTCAAAAATGAAATCGTTTACATCGGTCGTGGCTTCTGGAGAATTAAACTTTAAGGGACCAAATCTCGAAGACGATGATACAGCCATTATTCTTTATACCTCGGGTACAACTGGCAAACCAAAAGGTGCCATGTTAACCCATAAGAATTTGTATAGTAACGCTAAAGATGTCAGCGAATATTTGAAAATGAATCCCAATGATAGAATAGTAACGGTTCTGCCGATGTTCCATGTCTTCTGCTTGACGGTCGCTTTAAATGCACCATTATTAAGTGGGGCGACACTATTAATTGCACCCAAATTTAGTCCAAAAGAAATTTTTGAGCTTATCAAAGATAATCAGGCGACTGTTTTTGCTGGTGTCCCGACCATGTATAATTTCCTCTTCCAATTTCCTGATGGTAATCCTGAAGACCTAAAATCCTTACGCTTATGTACTTCAGGAGGAGCTTCATTGCCTGTTGCCCTCTTAAAGAATTTCGAACAAAAGTTTAATGTTGTAGTATCTGAAGGTTATGGTTTATCGGAGGCTTCACCTGTTACTTGCTTTAATCCGCTAGATCGCCCGCGCAAGCCCGGTTCAATCGGAACATCTATCCTGCATGTCGAAAATAAAATTCTAAATGAGCTTGGTGAGGAAGTACCAGTCGGTGAGGTGGGTGAACTTATTGTTCGTGGTCCCAATGTAATGAAGGGGTATTATAAAATGCCAGAAGAGACGGCGGCGGCCATTCGGAATGGGTGGCTTCATACCGGGGACCTCGCTAGAATGGATGAAGATGGGTATTTTTATATTGTCGACCGAAAAAAGGATCTAATCCTTGTTGGAGGCTATAATGTCTACCCACGAGAAGTGGAGGAGGTTATTTATAACCATTCGGATGTTGTAGAGGTAGCTGTCCTCGGCGTTCCAGACCCAAATCTTGGTGAGGCTGTTAAAGCCTATGTTGTAAGTAAGAATCCAGGGCTAACGGCAGAACAATTACTCGATTATTGCAGGGAACACTTGGCCAAATATAAACTTCCATCTTCGATTGAATTTATCGAAGAACTTCCAAAGAATACAACTGGGAAAATATTAAGGAGGGCACTAAAGGCACAAGTAGCCAAAACTGTCAGTAACTAATTCTTAAATAGTTGGGCAGGTCACTTTTACAGTTCTAATTTGTCCTTTTTTAACTAAACTAAGTATAGAGAGTCTGTACACAAAGGAGGGACAAATCATGGCTAGAAAAATGGGAGTCTATGCGGTTATGGGCTACATTCTATATGGATTATTTTTTTATTGGTATTTATTCCATTTTGCCGCTACAAACCTGCCATTTGAATACGAAGGTTCAAAGGCGGACCCGGCGACCTTTTTAAATGGCAGGGAACTTATGCTGAGCGAGGAGTATTCAAAAATAAGGAATTTATTATTTTTCCTATCTACTCCGTTTGAATGGCTTTTATATTTCTTAATTTTATTATTTGGTTTTTCCAAGGCATTCAAGCGCTGGGCGGAAAACTCATCAAAGTATAAGCTGCTTCAAACAGCCATTTATCTTATTTGGTTATCGGTATTCGCTTATTTGGCGACATTTCCTCTAAGTTATATTAGTTTTTCATTATCAAAAACGTATAATATTTCAACTCAAACCTTTGCTTCCTGGATGAAGGATGAGTTGATTGACTTTTGGCTTAATTATGGGACATGGTTGATCATTGTCCCCGTATTATACTGGCTCATGAAGAAAAGTCAAAAGCGGTGGTGGCTATATGGATGGCTTTTATCGATTCCATTTACATTATTTATGATGTTTCTCCAGCCAGTTGTTATTGACCCGTTATACAATGACTTTTATCCATTAACAAATAAGGAATTGGAAACGAAGATACTGGCTTTGGCCGATAAGGCTGATATTCCAGCACAACATGTTTTTGAAGTGAATAAGTCAGAGGAAACGAATGCTTTAAATGCCTATGTTACAGGAATTGGCTCTAATGCTCGGATTGTCCTGTGGGATACTACCTTAAATAAATTAACAGATGATCAAATTTTATTTATCATGGCTCATGAAATGTGCCATTATGTCGAGAAACATATTTACTTTGGAATTGCAGGATATTTGCTAATTTCGCTGCTCGGATTGTATTTGACGTATCGGATTATGAATTGGGCAACAAGACGCTGGGGCAATGAGTTAAATATCTCAGACGTTAGAGATATCCGATCACTTCCATTATTTTTTATGATTCTTTCGATGCTCCTATTTGCTGCAAGTCCACTGACGAATTTTACTTCTCGTTATCAGGAAACCCGTGCTGACAAATATGCGATTGAGATGACCAAAAATCCAGAAGCAGCGATTACTTCTTTTCAGGAATTAACCCGCTCTGGATTAAGTCAAGTAAATCCACCGCTATTGGTGAAAATTTTCCGCTATACCCATCCTTCAATGCTTGATAGAATTTCGATGCTTGAAGATTATGAAGTTAAACATAGGAACAAATAAATACAATCCATGGGAAGGCTGAGACATTTTGATATGTCTACAGTCTTTTTTTTTATATGTTATTTACAATCCTTCGTCCACTTACATTTCCTATTTTAGAGAAATATACAATAAAAAAGCCGTCAATCTATGACGGCTTTAACAAAATTCTACGTTCCAAATCGTTTGTTGATTTCATTGAGCTGTCCGGATAGAAGGAGGAATGACTTTTTGTCTTGACAATCAATGGCCACATCAATTTTCTGTAATAATTTTTCTTTTTCTACTTTTAGCTGAATTTCGGACAACAGCATTTCGATGTATAAATCTTGGACGAAGTTCTCCTTCAGACGATTTCGCTTCATGGCTCCTAGTTTCATTAATTCCGTGTATGATTTTTCATTCATGAAAATCACCTCTGTTGCTTTTTAAAATTATATGGTTTTTTTTGAAGAATATCATTAGTTTTTATAATTTTCTGATAAATATTTCTTTGACATGAATTTTGTGAATAAATTAGGAACAATTCAGAAAAGTGGAGGAATTAAAAACTAGTAGTGGTAAGATATGGTGGATAATATGAAAAGGAGTTGAATGGGTTGAAGCATCCGGGGATCGAAGAATATGAGATAAATACGTGGACGATGTTTGTAGAACCGGTGACATATGGAGGGAAAATTTATTCCCGTGCTGTAGAATTAGAAGATGAATTCTTGTCACCCTTTAAGCCATTGGATATCATCAAAAAAGGCTGCGTTTATTTTGGTGTTGATTACGAAAGCAGGAAAAAGGGAACAAGGCAACTAATTGGCTATTCTCGAAAAATCCCAATTGTTATTGAACCAACTAACCACATCTATTTTTTTCCTACCGTATCGCCGCTAACTCCTGAGTGTATATGGATTTCACTTGAGCATGTGGAGTGTTATCGTCGCGTATCCTCTAAGAAAACGATGATTATTTTCCGCAATAAGGAATCTCACGTTTTTCCAGTTCCAATTGGTACAATTGAGGGGCAAATTTTAAGAACCTCATTACTAAAAACAAAACTTTTGCAAAGAATAGAAAGTAATGGGAGAAAGTTATTTTATCAGCCTAACGGGCCCCAGTCGTTAAATGCCTTGGAAAGATCCCGTGAATATGATGCTGAATCCCATTCTAAAGACCCGAAATAAAGGGTTGAATTTTCTTAACTATTAACGGGACAGATGTTTTTTTAATAAATAGGCCTCCATTAATTCTTGGACTTTGTTGCGGATTCTTGGATTAAAGTAATTATGATTTTCTTCATAGCCTTTATAAATAAACCTGTATAACGTAAAAGCATCGTCCCGTTTTGTTTCAATCACCTGAAGTTTATTCTTTTTCATATATAGTTTTACCTCAGCAAGTTCCCTTTGGATCTCCTTCATCGTTTCCTCAATCAAATCCAAATATGGTTGTTTTAATTTAAACGGGCTATTTGCAACTACAGTTAAATCCCTGTTTAAGATAATTAGAACCATTGGTAAATACATAGCCTTTTCCATTATGTCTCGATCATCTTCGGGGATTCTGGTCATTTTTTCAGTCACACCTTTCCATATCAATCGAACAAACGTTCTTCTTCATTTTACAAAAAAGAACCGTCAAAAGCAATAGGACTTTCCATTTACAAAAACTCGTCATTGGGCGAGTTTTATTTATTGAAATGTTTAGTTGATATATGAGAAAGTTTTTATTAATAGAAGGATATCTGATAGGGGAAAATGAATTAAATGAAGAAACCCTGAAAAAAAACAGTTATAAATTTAGGAGAATAAAAAACCTGGATGAATAGGTGATAAACAATGAGATCTGATAAATATCAAACCAAGAAAAAGAGAAGATGGCCATCCGTTTTACTTGTCTTCTTACTGCTAATAGGTGCAGGGGCAGGTTATGCTTATTATCAATACAAGCAGGGCGTTAACCAATCATTAAAAAAAATGAATAACAAAGCATCAAATGTTGTCTATGCTTTCGAAGGAAAAAAGGATCAGTATGGGGGGACAAATATCCTCGTGCTTGGTAGTGATGCTAGAGGAAAGGAAAAATCTCGGGCAGATACAATCATGATTGTTCATTATAATGAAGACAAAGGAACATTTAAACTAACTTCTATTATGAGGGACAGTTACCTTGAGATTCCGGGGCATGGACAGCATAAAGTTAACTCCGCATTCGCACGCGGTGGTCCAGAATTAATGAGACAAACGATTAAGCAAAATTTTGATATTGACCTCCAATACTATGTCATTGTGGACTTTCAAGGATTTGTGCAACTAATTGATGAAGCATTCCCCAATGGTGTAGAGATAGATGTGGAAAAGAAAATGTCAAAAAATATTGATGTCACTTTAGAACCAGGTCTCCAAAAATTAAATGGAGCAGAAATGCTCGGGTATGTCCGCTACCGTCATGATGCGATAGGTGATTTTGGAAGGGTAGAACGTCAACAAAAAGCGGTTAAGGCCATTGGGGACCAATTGATGGGCCTCCAAACGATTCCAAAACTCCCGAAGCTAATTGGAGTTGTCACGCCTTATGTGAATACAAATATGAGCACTTCCGACATAACATTTATGGCTAAAGATTTCTTTTCGAAGGATCGAGGAAATATCGATACGTTACGGATTCCTGTTGAAAATAGCTATTCCGATGCTCGAATTTCAGGGGAGGGAGCCGTATTAGAGATCGATGTCGAAAAAAATAAAGAGGCACTCCATCAATTTATTACAAAGTAATCATAGGCACAGCTATTAGTTAAAATGAGGAGAAACCGGATGGATATTGAATCATTAAAAGCATGGTTTACACTTGAACATATTATGAGTCTTATTCAAGAATACCGAGCCCTTGGACCCATACCAGGCATATTGCTTATTGTCATTGAAGCATTCTTGCCATTTCTCCCATTGTTTTTATTTGTAATGGCTAATGCCAGTGCCTTTGGACTTTGGTTAGGATTTTTGTATTCATGGCTTGGAGCCTGTATCGGGGCAATGCTCGTATTTTCGCTTATTAGAAGGTATGGGCAAAAAAGGTTATTATCCTTTTTACCTAAGCACCCTCAAGTCCGTAAGCTAATGGACTGGGTAGATCGTCATGGGTTTGGCCCACTCTTTCTACTGCTTTGTTTTCCATTTACACCCTCGGCAGTTGTTAACATTGTCGCTGGTCTTTCCAAAATTCGATTTTCCCAATACATGCTGTCCGTGTGTATTGGGAAAATGGTGATGATTTTCACGATTAGTTTTGTTGGCTATGATATTCAGTCATTACTGACGAAGCCTCTTCGGACTGTTGTAGTTTTGCTTGTTATTTTCATTCTTTGGTATGTTGGTAAAAGAATTGAAGGCAGAATGAATAAGGGCACGGAAACTGACCATAATGGTGAAATAGATAGAAATTATAAGCAGGAGAAACGGAGGAGCTTTAATGAAGATTGAATGGAAAAAGGAAGGCATGGAATGGGCGAAGGCTTTTGCGATTGGTATCATTATTTTTGCTTTTATTCGTACATTTTTCTTTTCAAATTATGTGGTAGAAGGCGAATCGATGATGCCGACGCTACAGGATGGTAACAAACTGGTAGTCAACAAGCTTGGTTATCAAGTCGGGGAATTGAACAGATTTGATGTCATCGTTTTTCATGCCAATGAAAAAGAGGACTTTGTCAAACGTATTATTGGGCTGCCAGGGGATAAAATTGAATATCGAGATGATCTATTGTATATAAATGGGCACAAGTATGAGGAGCCATTTTTAAATGTTTATAAACAAAAATCACCTGGAATCAGGATTACTGGAGATTTTAGTTTAAAGGAAATAACCGGTGAAAATATAGTTCCTGATGGGAAATTGTTTGTCCTTGGTGATAATCGATTAGGTAGTTGGGACAGCCGCCAATTCGGTTTTATCTCAGCTAGTCAAGTTGTCGGCAAAGTTGATTTACGTTATTGGCCATTAAATGAAATGGACGTCCATTTTTAGATGAATAGTTTAAGGGAGGAGCACGATGATTAAATCGTGTTTTTTTCTGTCATAAAATTACCATTTCTGCCTCTAATCTGTTTTATGGCAATACAAACGTTTGTGCTTGTTTTATGATAGAATGGGAGATATAAAGTTTATGAGTGGTTGTGGAAAGCGAGGTTTTTACATGTCATTAAGAATGGTAATCGGTCGGTCAGGAAGCGGAAAAACAGCTATGTTCCTTGATGAAATAAAGGGGCGGCTTGTGGAAAAACCAGATGGGACACCGATCATTTATATCGTTCCAGAGCAGATGACGTTTTTATCTGAATATCGCTTGGCAACTGACCCGGCAATTAGCGGAATGATTCGTGCCCAAGTCTATAGTTTTTCCCGCTTGGCGTGGCGTATCTTGCAAGAAACAGGCGGGATTAGCCGAACACATTTAAGTAGCGTCGGGATGAGTATGTTAATACGCAAAATCATCGATGAGCAAAAGGAACAACTAAAGCTTTTTCAGCGAGCTGCAGATAAGAATGGTTTTATCCAAAAGCTTGAGCAAATGATAACAGAATTTAAACGTTACTGTATTAGGCCAGAGGAGCTAATTCAAGGCTCATCCTTTTCGGGTGAAGATACCAATGCCTTAAATGATAAACTTCAAGATTTAGAAATGATCTATAAAAAGTTTGAGGACGAAGTATTTGGTAAATATATCGATTCGGAGGATTACTTTCAACTCCTATCCGAGAAAGTATCCTTCTCTTCATATTTAAAAGATGCAGAAATATATATTGATGGTTTTTATAGTTTTTCACCGCAGGAATATCAAGTAATGATCGAATTGATGAAACATTGTAAAAACGTTTCAATTGCATTGACGACTGATCACCTCTCGATTAATTCTCCACCGGACGAGCTTGATCTGTTTCGCTTATCAGGTGAGACTAGTTATACTCTCTATGATTTAGCTAAAGCTAATGGTATTGAAATCGAGCAGTCTGTTGTTCTAAAAGAACAAAGAAAATGGACAGAGCCGTCTTTAAGTCATTTTGAAGAAAAATTTGATGCCCGGCCTGCAGTATCATATGTTGGTGAGACAAAAATTAATATTTGCCAAGCCGTAAACCGTAGAGCTGAGATTGAAGGGATTGCAAGAGAGATTCGCCAATTAGTCAGGACAAAGGGATACCGGTACCGGGATATCGCTTTATTAATTCGAAATGGTGGGGACTATCATGAGATTGTTGAACCAGTTTTCGACGATTATCAGATTCCCTATTTTATTGACCAAAAAAGAACGATGCTGAACCATCCATTGATCGAATTCATTCGCTCAAGCCTTGAAGTCATTAATTCCTACTGGCGCTATGAGCCGGTGTTTAGAATGATCAAGACAGAATTGCTATATCCCCTGCAAGAAAAGCCAGCAAAAATGCGTGAGAAAATGGATAAACTAGAGAATTATTGTTTAGCTTACGGAATTAACGGAAGTAAATGGACGAAAAAAGAGCGTTGGAGCTATCGACGCATTCGAGGACTGGAATTAGAGGTAAACTCGCAAACAGACCTTGAAAAAGAAATGGAACAAGAGTTAAATGAATTAAAGCTTATGGTAACTGCACCCATTTTACGGTTATCAAGACGTTTGAAAAAAGCGGATTCAGGCCGAAAATTTTGTGAAGCCATCTATTTGCTGCTAGAGGAATTGGATGTCCCAACAAAGCTTGAAACATGGAAAGCAGCTGCCGAAGAAAAAGGTAATCTTGTAAAAATGCGGGAGCATGAACAAGTATGGAATGCCGTGATTGATCTCCTGGACCAATACGTTGAAATTCTAGGGGAAGAGCAAGTCACATTAAAGGCGTTTGCTGCTGTTTTAGAGTCAGGATTTGAATCCTTACATTTTTCACTTATTCCGCCGGCACTTGATCAGGTACTGATTGGGGATTTAGAAAAATCAAGGCTAAATGAAATCAAAGTAGAATTCGTAGTTGGTGTTAATGAAGGAATTTTGCCTGCAAAAATATCTGATGAAGGAATCCTCTCTGATGAAGACAGGGAAATGCTCCTAGCAACAGGTGTTAAAATCGCACCAAGCAGCCGGACACGTTTGCTGGATGAAAATTTTCTTGCTTATAAAGCTTTTACAGCACCATCAGAAGCCCTTTATGTTAGTTATCCACTTGCGAATGATGAAGGAAAAGCGTTAATTCCTTCTTCGTATATTAAGAGAATAAAAGATATGTTTCCTAATGCTAATGAGCTATTTTATGTGACAGACCCATCACAAGTTTCGGAGCCCAGTCAACTAGGCTTTATTTCAAATTTTACAACGACGTTATCTTTCCTTAATGCGCAGCTTCAATGGAAAATGCGAGGGTACCCCATTTCAAATTTATGGTGGGATGTATATAACTATTACCTTGGAAGTTCGGGAAAGACCAAAGCTCAAAAAGTGTTTTCAAGCCTTTTTTATACAAATTCAGCCGTACAGCTCTCTAAAGACTCAGCGGATGAATTATATGGTGAGGCCATTCAAGCCAGTGTTTCTAGAATGGAATTATATAACTCCTGCGCATTTTCTCATTTCGCTCAGCATGGACTAAAGCTTCGTGACCGGCAAGTTTTTCGTTTGGAGGCTCCGGATATTGGGGAGCTGTTTCATGCGGCATTAAAGCAGATTGCAGATATTGTTAATGAACAAAACCTTTCTTGGGCCGAGCTATCGAGGAAACAATGTGAAACCCTTTCTAAGGAAGCGGTCAAGTCACTAGCCCCTAAACTGCAAAACGAAATATTGTTAAGCTCAGAGCGCCATCATTATATTAAACGGAAATTGGAGCAAATTATTACACGTGCTTCTGTCGTATTAAGTGAGCATGCAAAGGTAAGTGGATTCTCACCGATTGGTTTGGAATTAGGCTTTGGACCCAATGGAAAACTGCCGCCACTAACATTTTCACTGAAAAATGGAAAGAGAATGGAATTGGCCGGAAGAATTGACAGAGTCGATCAGGCAAAAGCGGAAGACGAAAGCGTCTTTTTACGAGTGATTGATTATAAATCAAGTGAAAAGGATGTCAATTTTAGCGAAGTATATTATGGACTTGCCCTGCAAATGTTAACCTACCTTGATATTGTCATGACCCATTCGAATGAATTGGTTGAGATGAAAGCTAGTCCTGCGGGTGTCCTCTATTTTCACGTCCATAATCCATTCATTAATACAACTAAAATGCTAACGATTGATGAAATTGAAAAGGAAATGATGAAAAAGTTTAAGATGAATGGATTAATGTTAAGCGATCAAAATGTGATCCGGCTTATGGATCAAACACTTGAATCTGGTGATTCGCATATTATTGCCGCAGGAATAAAAAAAGATGGAAATTTATCCAAAAAATCCAAGGTTGCCAGTTTATCGGAATTTGACGATTTGAAAACGTATGTCCGGAATTTATATCAGAAAACAGGTAACGCCATTATTGATGGTCAAATAGACATTGCTCCTTATAAATTAAAGGACAAAACACCTTGTACATTTTGTTCTTATAAATCAGTATGTCAATTTGATGAATCAATTGAAACGAATCAATTCCGGGTTCTCACACCACACTCGAAGGAAGATGTTTTAGAACTAATTAGGAAGGAGGTACGTCAATCTTGAGAAATTTTGTCATACCCCCTAAACCAGAAGACGTGACATGGACAGACGACCAATGGATAGCAATTATGTCAAAGGATCGAGACATCCTAGTCGCAGCAGCAGCAGGTTCGGGAAAAACGGCTGTCCTAGTGGAAAGAATGATCCAAAAAATCCTGTCAAAAGAAGGCCCGATGAATGTCGATGAATTATTGGTGGTGACCTTTACGAATGCATCTGCTGCAGAAATGCGCCATCGGATTGGGGAAGCATTAGAAAAAGCCATTGATGAAGACCCGTGGTCGCGCCATTTAAGAAAGCAACTGAGCTTATTAAATAAAGCATCGATTTCAACACTTCATTCCTTTTGTATGGAAGTGATTCGAAAGTATTATTACTTAATCGATGTCGATCCTGGATTTCGAATTGCCGATGAAACAGAAGCACAATTAATCCGAGATGAAGTGATGGACGAGTTGTTTGAAGAAGAATACGGGAAAAAAGATAATGTGGCATTCTTCAACTTGGTCGATTCATTCACAAGTGATCGAAGTGATGCTGCATTAATGGATATTGTACGGTCGATATACGATTTTGCTCGCTCCAATCCCTTACCGGACCAATATTTAAAGTCAATCATTCGTATGTATGATGTTTCAGCTATTAATAATCTAGCCGAACTCTCCTTTATTCAGGCACTTCTTTTTGATATTGAGTTGCAACTAGAAGCTTCCAGAGAAATGATTAAGCGGGGATTAGAAGTAACAAAGCTCCCTGGCGGACCGGCACCGAGAGCTGAAAACTTTTTAGATGATTTAAAGATAATTGATACTCTTCTTCTTGCCAAGCAGGACTCATGGGAAACTCTATATCAAGCAATGCAGACCTGGTCTTTTTCACGGGCAAAGCAAGTGAAAGGTGACCACTATGATAAAGAGCTGACAGAGAAGGCCCAAAAACTTCGAGAAAAAGCGAAGAAAAAAATCCAAGATATCAAAGAAGAGCTATTTACGCGAAAGCCTGAAAGCTTTTTACGTGATATGGATGAGATGCGGCCGTTAATAGAAACGCTAGTTCATATTGTCAAAGAATTTTCTCTGCGGTTTGAAAAGGTAAAAAGAGAAAAAGGGCTTGTAGACTATGCAGATTTAGAGCATTACTGCCTTGCAATTTTGACAAAGGAAATCTCAGCAGAGGGAGAATTTCTTCCATCCGAGGCGGCACTCGCTTACCAAAGGCATTTTAAAGAGGTCTATTGCGATGAATATCAAGACACTAATATGGTCCAGGAAACCATCCTAAAGCTTGTAACTAAAAAGGATGAGTTGAATGGTAATATGTTTATGGTCGGAGATGTTAAGCAGTCGATTTATCGCTTTCGTTTGGCTGAGCCGAACCTTTTCTTAGGCAAGTATAATCGCTTTAAAGCCGACGGAGATTCTACGGGACTACGTATTGATCTAGCAAGAAATTTCCGAAGCCGAAAAGAAGTGCTCGATGCAACCAATTATTTATTTAAACAAATTATGGGGATTAAAGTTGGTGAAATCGAATACGATGAGGCGGCAGAGTTGCGTGCTGGCGCACCGTATCCAGACGATGAGCCCTATCCGGTAGAACTTTTGCTTATTGATCAAAATACCCAGGATAATGGGTCGCCTGTAACCGAGACAGAGGTGTCAGAACTAGAAGAATTTGATGCTATCGGTCTTGAACAATCCCAACTCGAAGCGAGGATAATTGCTTCTAAAATAAAAGAGCTAGTAGCAAGTGGAGCACCGGTATATACTACAAAAACCAAATCCAATCGGCCGTTTATGTATCGGGATACAGTCATCCTGCTCCGTTCAATGACTTGGGCTCCGCAAATTATCGAAGAGTTTAAGCAACAAGGGATTCCTATTTATGCTAATCTTTCAACAGGGTATTTTAATGCAACCGAAGTGGCAATTATGATTTCATTACTACGAGTTATTGATAATCCCTTCCAAGACATACCGCTTGCAGCTGTTTTACGCTCACCCATCGTTGGGTTGAACGAAGAAGAACTATCAATCATCCGCATTCATCAGAAGCGAGGCTCTTTTTGGGAGGCTGTTACCGCTTTTTGCAAGAGTAAAGAAGCCAAAAATACGGCCGAATTTTACGAAAAGCTGCGCCGCTTTTATGACTTTCTAACAGAGTGGCGCGGGGTGGCAAGACAGGGTTCGTTGTCGGAGTTAATTTGGCAGCTCTACCGTGATACCCAGTTTTATGACTTTGTCGGCGGTTTACCAGGGGGAAAACAGCGCCAAGCTAATTTACGGGCATTATATGACAGAGCTAGACAATACGAACAAACATCGTTCCGTGGATTGTTCAGGTTTCTTCGTTTTATCGAGAGAATGATTGAAAGAGGGGACGATCTTGGTGCAGCAAGGGCACTTGGTGAGCAAGAAGACGTTGTTCGGATAATGACCATCCATAGTAGTAAAGGACTTGAATTTCCCGTTGTATTCATGGCGGGAATGGCACGGACTTTTAATATGGCTGATGTTCGGAAACCATATATGCTCGATAAAGAATACGGATTTGCCTCTAAGTATGTAAATGCGGAAAAAAGGATTTCTTACCCATCCTTACCGCAAATTGCTTTTAAGCGAAAAAAGAAAATGGAGATGCTCGCGGAAGAAATGCGCGTGTTATATGTGGCGATGACAAGGGCGAAAGAAAAACTTTATTTAACGGCTACGCTTAAAGATGCGCAAAAAAAAATCGACCAATGGAATGAAGTTTCCTCCCATACAGAATGGTTGTTAAAGGATTATGAGCGGGCAGCGGTTTCAAGCTATATTGACTGGATTGGACCAGCGCTTGTTCGCCATCAGGACGCCAATGAACTAAGGCTTAGTGGTACGGGAAATGCCCTTGTTCCTGAGGAAATTACAAGTCATCCTTCTTCATGGAAAATTTCACTAATAAGTGCAGAAGAAATCAAGAAGACGGAATTAGAAATCGGAATGAATGAAGACCAATTTCTTGAAATGGTCCAAAAAGGGGAACATGTCCCAGCCACGTCGCCATTTGTTGAAGAAATTAAGTCGCGCTTAGACTGGGAATATTCCTTCCCAAGTGCCGCAGCCCATCGCTCCAAGCAATCCGTTTCTGAAATGAAACGCCAAAGAGAAATGGCAGATGAACAAAGTGGGACGGACCTTGTGAACCATGTGAATCGCTATAAAAAGTCGATAGTTAAACGCCCGAAATTTATGCAGGAAAAGCAATTAAGTCCAGCTGAACGGGGATCTGCCATGCATATGGTTATGCAGCACGTAGATTTAACCAATTCAGTTAGTCAAGAATCTCTCCAGGAACAGTTAACATGGATGGTAAACAACGAATTGTTAACCTCTGACCAAGCAGAGGTCATTGATAAAAATTTAATTGTTGAATTCTTTCATTCAGATTTAGGGATTAGATATTTTAACGCAAAAGCAATCAACAGAGAGGTTCCCTTTACCCTTTCCATGCCTGCTCGTGATGTGTACCCCACTTGGAAGGATGAAGAAGAATCTGTTTTTGTGCAAGGGATCATTGACTGTGTCTTTGAGGAAGAAAACGGTCTTATTTTGGTCGATTATAAAACGGATCAAATTTCCGACAGGTATAAAGGTGGGTTTGACCAAGCAAAGTCCATACTTGAAGACCGTTACAAGATGCAAATTAACTTATATACAAGAGCAATTGAACAAATATGGAAAAGAAAGGTCACAGAAAAGTACTTGTTTTTCTTTGATGGAGCTCATATTTTGAAGGTTGAGGATTAAACGAACAAAAAATGACATAGACCATTTAGGATGGTTCATGTCATTTTTTAATTATTCCCGACAATTGGCTGGTCAATTAACTTGGTATCAAGAACATTGGTTCCACTTAATCCGGAATTCGATACGATAAATCCACCAGTATTAAATGCACCTGAACCAGCATTTGTCTTTGAGGTGCTCTTTGGAGAGATATACACGGTATCTCCAAATTGCACTATACCTCCACTTACGTGAAGGATTTGGACAGGACCAATAATCGCTGGCATGACAAACATCCTTTTTAGTATATTCCCGGCATTTTCTCTTAAAGTAACTTATGCTTTTATCTTTGTCCCTGTTCTTCTACTACTTCTTCTTCTTTTCTTTGAATAGGAAGTAACTGTCGAATATGCTTAACTCTAGCCTCCATGGAAACATGGCGGCTGTTCCCAACGTGTAAAAGGGAAGATGAAGATATCCCGATAATATCAATTTTACTTACCTTAATTAGTGGGTTTGGATTTTGACGAGAGTATGAAAAAGGTTCATTGATAGGTAGAAAAGGAATAGGTTCGGAAAAGACTCGATAAGAGGATAAATTCCCCTCATTTCCATAAAATACGTCAGCTTCCCTTTGGACAGCGATTGCTCTTGAAAGTCCATTAATGATACAGGAATCCCCTAGCTGTACCGTAGAGGAAAAAGAGGCAATCTTAATATTTATAGTGTCTACACAAGAGGTTCTCTGCAACATGATGGTCACTCCGGTGATAGGGGAACAAACGGGCCTATGATTAACGATTCTGCAGGGGTATCAAAGGTTGAGGCCAATTGGATCGTTTCCGTATCTCCCACCATTACTAACGAGGAGCTTGATACCCCAGTGATTTTTATGTTTTGGACAAAGAGTTCTCGGTTATAAACCTCGAAGTTCATTCTGATTTCATCCCTTTCATATTTTCAGGTAAATTGCTGAAAAAAACAAATACCCCATTTTGAATTTCCTTTTTTAATGCTTCTATAACTAAATCGTCCGAAGGGGCATTTTCAAAAGAGCGGCTGCCAGAGGAATGGGCGTTTATATGTTGTTCAATCCTGATAGGAAGCTGTTTAATGATGTCTTGTTTTATGAACGATAAATATTCATCATTCGGTTGAACGGTTAATTCCCTTTGGGCATTTTCAACTAATTGAGGTAAATCTGTTTCTAAATATCTGTAAATAGCTTCCTCGATTTTCATTGATCTTTGCATTTGATCCTTGGGTGATATTGGTGTGGTTAAGGATTGATTTTGTACTGCGAAGTCCTCGATTCCTGATAATTCGGATGGGTTTAGACCTATGTTTAATGTTCCTTCAAGAGTCTCAACTTTCAATTGATCAAATTTATATTCAATTTTATCAACATGGATGGCTTTTTTTTCATTTAATTGTTTGATATCTTCTTTCATTTTTTGGAGAGCGTTCTCTAAAGTTAGAATTCGCTGCTCCTGTGCTTGAATACACATCTGTAGCCATTGAAGATATTGGGAATAATCCTGATACATGTAATCACCTCACAATTATTTCGCCAATAAGTTTATCGATTTCTATATGATAGGGAGCTTACCTATCTTGTTCTCTTACAGCAGCTTGTAATGGTACGGCTGGTGTCCCTAATAAAGAGCCTGAAGTTTTTGGTGCGGGTTGTGTAAATCCACCGGTATTATATAAATGAGATGTAGGTTTGATAATCCCCGCACTGCCTATTTGTAGGACGGAGGAATTGGTAATCCCGCCAATTTTAATAAAATTAATCTGAATGGACTGCTGGATATAGAAATTCATTTAAAAATCACCCATTCATTAAGCATTAAGTGCAATTCCTTGATCATATACATCAGGATCATTGGTATTCGTGGAACTAACATTATTATGGAGCCGTAAGCTTTCCCCTGTGTTAAAGGAACCAGCACCGGAAAAGGTTTTTGCATTGGAAAATGGCATAATTTTATAAACATCTCCAATATGGAAAACAGAACTGCTGCCAAGTGTAATGACCTGTGCAACTCCAACAATCGCTGGCATTTTCAACACCCTTTTTTCATAGTATCTTCTACATCCTATGTATGGGCACAGCTAATGTGATTGATTCGCCCAAATATATTGGAAACCGAGGTCATTTAAGTTTATTTACACTTTTATTTATTTGTTTTTAGGGGTATGAATATAAAATAGTTCAATTAACCTATGATTCACAATGCAAAATGATAAAATAGTAGGATATCCGATAAGGGTAAAACGTTCTATTATGTGATTAAGAGATCAGTCGGAAAAATAAACACTGAGTCTCGATAAAGGCAAAGCTGATGAAAATCAGTGACGCAAAGCTACAGGGGCTAAGGTGCATTTGCACTAAGCCAGCCAGTTACCGAAAGATCAGGGTGTTTCAAAATAGATATTCTATGTCTGCATAGGTTTTCTATGTATATATGGTTGTTCTATGAATTCTATCCCCCCTTTGGTAAAGGTGGGGCTATTTCTATTTCACGGAGGTGAAAATTGTTGAAGACACCTTTAATGGACGAGGAAAATGAAAAGGCGAAAAAAGCTAACAAACATCAGGAATTAGAGAATGTTCTTCATAAGAAAATTTTGCAAGAGTTAAAAGAGCAAGAAATTGAGGAAATCATTCCAAAGTTTGACGGAATGACAGTCGAAATAATAAAAGAAGATGAAGAATTCCGCGGGCAAATTGATCGGAAAAAAGTAGATGATGAGCTAATCAACGACCTAACTGGTTTCGGACCAATTAATTCCCTCCTTTTAGATGAAGATGTTTCAGAGGTAATGGTGAATGGACCCAACCAAGTTTACTGTGAACGAAAAGGGAAGTTGGTGTTAACGCCAGTTCAATTCCGAGACAATGAACATGTCATGAGTGTAATAGACAAAATCGTTGCCCCACTGGGACGGAGAATAGATGAAAGTTCTCCAATGGTAGATGCCAGGCTTCCGGATGGATCGCGTGTTAATGCGATCATTCCCCCCTTGGCATTAAATGGACCAACTATAACAATCAGGAAATTTTCAAAGGATCCCTACCAGATTGAAGATTTGATTAACTTTGGAACAGTCACAGAGGAAATGGCTATCTTTCTAGATGCTTGTGTGAAAGCACGGTTAAATATGTTTGTCAGCGGAGGAACAGGATCTGGCAAAACAACCACACTCACTGTTTTGTCAAATTTTATCCCAGATGATGAAAAAATCGTAACTATTGAGGATGTAGCCGAGATTCAATTGGGACAAGAGCATGTGATATCCCTAGAGTCACGTCCGCCCAATATAAAAGGTATAGGAGCCATCTCCATTAGAGATCTTGTCAGGAACTCACTACGGATGAGACCAGACCGCGTTATTATCGGGGAAGTACGTGGAGGAGAAGCGCTTGATATGCTGCAGGCAATGAATACGGGACATTATGGTTCATTGGCTACAGGGCACTCAAACAGTCCAAGAGATATGATTGCTCGGTTGGAAACAATGGTTCTTATATCTGGTGTAGATTTGCCGATAAAAGCACTACGTGAGCAAATTGCCGGGGCAATTGATGTGATTATACAGCAAACACGTTTAAAGGACGGAACAAGAAAAATTGTCAATATAACTGAGGTACAAGGGATGGAAGGAGAAATTATCGTTCTCCAAGATATCTTCTCTTTTAAACAAGAAGGACTTAACTCAGAAGGGAAAATAATCGGAAGGCTTGTACCTACCGGTGTCCGCCCTAAATTTTATGATCGTCTAGAGGCATCTGGAATTCAAATTCCGTCGTCCGTGTTTATAGAAAATGAGGAGTGGCGGCAATGATTGGACTGCTCCTGATTTTTTTCTTATTAACGGCGATTATATTATTCTGGTCTATCTTTAAGGTGTTGTTTTTATCAGAAAATAAGGTTCAGGATCGAGTGCAGCATTACTTATCAATGAACGATGTAAAAAGAGAATGCCCGGGGAAAAGGAAGCAAAAAATTAGGACCAGCAATCATCCAATTTATTGATACTTTTAAAAATAGTTAAGGCTGATTCCATTTAATTAGGGTTCAGCTTTTTATAATTCTTTTTATTTGTTCGGTTCATCTGTTTCTTTTAATATGGTAAGGTGTGATTACTAAAAATTGAGGTGAAAACATGAAATTTGTAACAGTAGAACGTAATCAAGAAACATTTGTTGGTTTAGTAGACCAAGATGAATCAAAAGTACTTTTATTAAATTCTGCTGAAGAAGCAAGGACAGGGAAGAGAAGTTTTCCTTCTTCAATGCAGGAATGTATCGATTTAGGAGAAAGTTTTATCGAACAAGTCCAAGTTTTGCACGATTGGGTAATTAGTGGTGGGCATGCTGCATCTTTATATGTCTCCTTGGATGAAGTCACCTTGCTAGCTCCTATACCAAGACCAAACAAGAATATTTTCTGTGTGGGAAAAAATTATGCAGAACATGCGATTGAAATGGGAAGTGAAGCAGATATCCCGGAACATGCAATGGTCTTTACGAAAGCCCCTACAACGGTTATTGGACCGAATGAAACAGTCCTAAACCATCAAGATGTAACAAATCAACTTGATTATGAAGGGGAGCTAGCTGTCGTCATCGGTAAAAAGGGAAGGGCGATAAAAAAAGAGGAGGCCCTCGACTACATTTTTGGTTATACCATTCTGAATGATGTGACCGCACGAGACTTACAATCAAGACACAAGCAATTTTTCATTGGTAAAAGCTTAGATACTACCTGTCCAATGGGACCATGGATTGTCCATAAAAGTGTAATTGGAAATCCAAACCATTTACATATAGAAACAAGAGTAAATGGGGAAGTAAGACAGAATTCAAATACAAAGAATTTTATTTTTCCAATTGAGGAGGTTATCTCCGTTCTTTCAGCCGGAATGACACTTGAACCAGGAGATATTATAGCGACCGGCACACCTGCTGGAGTAGGAAAAGGGTTTAAGCCTCCTAAATTTCTATCCCCTGGCGATCAGATGGAAGTCACCATTGAAAAGATTGGAACACTGAAAAATACCATTAAGCAATAGGCACTCTTTAAACACCTCAAAATAGTAGGGTAACATATCCATGTTTGTTACTAGATTGACTTACTTTTTTCGTTTTTATTAATGTTTTATGGTATGATAAGGTCGAAATAAATGAATTTCATTCATTAGGAGGTACTGTATTGATTCACGGTCATATCACTGCATGGGTTTTAGCTTTAATTTTATTTTTCGTTGCAATTTCCTTACATAAAAGTGGAAAAGCAAAAGGATTTAAAATTCTACAAATGATCTTACGAGTATTATACTTAGTTATAATAGCAACAGGTGTAGGACTTCTGTTTTCGGTTTACAGAATTGACGTGTGGTATATTTTAAAAGCGGTTGTAGGTCTATGGATAATCGGATTATTTGAAATGATCCTTGGACGTGTGGCTAATAACAGAAGAACTTCTGTATTCTGGATTCAGTTTATCATTGCATGGGTGCTTGTATTATACCTAGGCTTTGCAAAATTACCAATGTCATTTTTACACCCATAATCTTAGCGTTATCTAGTAAAGGCTGTCGAACACTTCGTCAGCCTTTTTATATTTGCAAAAATAATAAACAAAGTGACAACTGCTTAGTTTGGTCTTAATATTGAAATAAGTAGAAAGGAGAGGATTCATATGCTCGTAAAAGTGTTTGCTAATCTCCGGCAAATATGCGGTGGGGTAACAGTAGACGTTCAGCCTGATGGTGAACGGGTAATAGATGTACTTGATAAAATGATAGAAATGTTTCCACTATTAAAAGATGAAATCTTTACAACTGAAAAGGAACTGCTTCCATTTGTTCATGTCTATGTAAACGGAAGAAATATCATCCACCTTGATGACCTTCAGACAAAAGTAGAAGAAAAGGATCAATTTGCTCTTTTTCCGCCTGTTGCAGGTGGCTGATATGGTTATCAGAGAATTAGAGTTTCGTGGTATTAGTATTGAACATCTTGGCATGTATTTTAAAGAACTTGGTGCTTTACAGAGAACAGATAGGTTTCCTTACGTCTATGAGGCGGATAACTGGAAGGGACAAATACTTTCGGAAGAGGAAATTTCTTTTACTTCAAGTTTTAAGGTGAATACCGTCCAAGTGCGATTTTGTGCAAAGGACGATCATGCTTTAGATGTGTTAATCAAAAATTACCGCTATAAAACAACAAGAATTGGCGGCTGATTAAGAATAGCGTTAGCGATGTCAAAAACCTACGTATTAAAAAAAGCTTCTGCATTTGTGCAGAAGCTTTCTTAAGTAATGTCTTAGACAGGTTGTTTTACTTCAGGATCGATAATTCCTAATTCACGAAGCTTTTCATCTGTTACGAGTCCGTCTTTCCAGCCGCGAACTTGATAATATTCTTCTAACATGATATCCATCCGGCTTACATGGCCCGCACTGTTTCCAGACGCCGGTTCTTCTGTAAAACGTTTTGGAAGGAAGTCATCTTCACGTTTATTAAAGCCTGCAAGATTGTTGTAATAACGTTCAAGATTATAGATTCTTTCCCCAGCCTTCATAACATCCTCAGCTGTTAGTTGAACTCCAGTCATTGCACTGTATTGCTCCGCATAATGCTCTGCGTTTTCTGAAAAGGATGAGAACTTACAAATATTCATAGAATCTGAGAATGCTAGCATATCTTGGAATACTTTTAGTAATTCGCCTTTTCCTTCTGGCTTTAAGCGGTCAGTTGGTTCAGGAATACCAGCAATTTCACTGGCTACAGTGTACCCACGAAGGTGACATGCACCGCGGTTACTTGTAGCGTAACCAAGTCCAATACCTTGAATGCCGCGAGGATCATAGGCAGGGATGGATTGGCCTTTAACAGACATTGATAATTCAGGTGCACCCCAAAGTGCAGTTGCACGTGCAGGCCCTTCAGCAAGTACGCCGCCAAATCCTTCACGGAAGGCGATTTTTTTTGTTAATTCAATCATTGAATCGGCGTCGCCCCAGATTAGTTCCTCGGTAATAATTCCTTTTTCAAAAGCTTCCATTGTAACGGAGAAACAATGTCCAAGTTCAATTGTATCAAGCCCATATTCATTACAGCGGTCGATCATAAATGAAATCGCTTCTGCATCACTTAATAAACAGTTGGAGCCAAGCGACCAAGCGGATTCGAATTCAATGCTCTCTACTCGTGTTTTATACTTCCCATCTTTTACTTCTACTTCAATTTTACAACCAACCGGGCAGGCATGACAGGTCTTGTTAGCAACACGTAAATTAGTGTTGTAATATTCACCACTGTGTTTCTCTGCTTCATCCCAGTGTGTTAATTGGGAGTTCTTTGTTGGAAGCGCTCCCACTTCATTGATCAAGTTGGTTAATACATTTGTTCCATATACGGATAATCCGCCTTTATTAGGAGCCGTTAAGCCGCCATCAAGGATCGCCTTTACAGCTTTTTTATTGGCATCTTTGTAATCGGTATCTAATTTTGGTTGTGGCATATTGCCTTTTTGAGCGGCTTTGATAACAATTGCTTTTAATTTTTTATAGCCCGCAACAGCAGCTGTACCACCACGGCCTGCAGCACGGTCATGTTCATTAATAAATGCAGCAAAGCGGACGGTGTTTTCACCTGCTTGACCAATCGTCATAACACTTAGGTCCTCTTCACCGTGTTCGTCTTTCATTGCTTGAATAAAGGCTCGTGTGCTAGTTCCCCAAAGGTTTGAAGCGTCACAAAGCTCTGCTTTACCATCTTCAATAAATAGGTATACAGGCTTGTCACTTTTTCCTGAAAAAATAATATTATCCACGCCTGCCCATTTGAGACGCGCTGCAGTCCACCCGCCGATGTGTGAATCCGTTACAGTGCCAGTCAGCGGAGATTTAGTAACAACACAAAGACGTCCGCTCATCGAAGAACGTGAGCCTGTGACAGGGCCTGTCATAATACAAATGATGTTTTCTGCAGATAATGGCTCGACTTCAGGGCCATTATCTAAAACATACTTAACCCCTAGGCCACGACCACCTATGTACTTAACTGCATCATCGTGGTTGATTCCTCTGTAATCAACCACACCATTTGTTAAGTCGACTAATACTTCTTTGTTTTTAAAACCGCCTAGATTCAAAGTTTTTCCCCCTCTTTTCCATATTAAAAAAATATATACTAATCTCTTATAATATTAGATATTGTTATAAGAGATTCCTCCCAAATTATACTAAAACCCAATATTTATTATATCTCTTATTCATTATTTTTAAAATTAAATTATTTATCAAAGACAATCAAAAATAATTTGGTAAGATAATAGTAATATAACTTTTCTTTTGCGGTTCATGATTACAGTTTAACTTAGGAAAGAGGTGGATCATGAGTGATTTAGAACGCTATTCAAGACAGATTCTTTTTCAACAGATTGGGGAGTCAGGACAAATAAAATTGCAAAATAGCAAAGTGGCAATTGTCGGAGTTGGTGCACTTGGCACGGTAATCGCAAATCATCTGGTTCGTTCAGGGGTTGGCTATATAAGGTTAATTGATAGGGATTTGGTTGAACTATCAAATTTGCAGCGGCAGACACTTTTTGATGAAGAGGATGCAAGATTACAGCTCCCAAAGGTAATTGCTGCAAAAAAAAGATTAAATCGAATTAATTCTACTGTTACAGTCGATGCAGTAATCGCTGATTTAAACCTAGATAATGCGGAAGAATTATTAACGGATTTTAATTGTATCGTTGATGGCACTGATAATTTTATGACACGTTTTTTAATCAATGATGTGGCCGTAAAGTACGGAATTCCTTGGGTTCATGGTGCTGCTGTTAGTTCAAGAGGCATGTTTGCCTCGATAAAACCCGGAATTACCCCCTGCTACCGCTGTCTCTTTCCACATGTCCCAACTGGGACGGGGGAAACCTGCGATACAGTTGGCGTATTGTCACCATTGACAGATATTATCGGTTCCTTTCAAGTCATGGAAACAATGAAAATATTAATTGATGAAAAGACTACACCTAATCTAGAACAAATTGATATTTGGGATTATACCACCATGCAAATGGATATTTCGGAGGGGAGAAATCCTAATTGTCCGACATGTGTGAATCATCAATTTGATTTTTTAGATCGATCCTCGGAACTCCAGGTCGCCTATACGACACTTTGTGGGCGTAATACAGTCCAAATCAATCCAAGAAATAATCGCGACTTAGATGTAAAAAAGTTGGCTGCGAATCTCAAGAAAAGTGGCAAAGTATCAGGAAATGACTACTTAATCCGTTTTACTCCTGATGAAGATATTTCTATTGTCGTATTTAAAGATGCACGTGTATTGATTCATGGTACAAATGATGTGGTCCAAGCAAAATTGCTTTATTCAAAATACATCGGGAACTAAATTGGTACCAAAAAAAAAGGCGTGGGAGCTGCCCCAGCCTTTTTCTTATGATATCATTTTTTCGATCACTAATCGTTTTCCGGTATTTAATGTAAATTCAAATCGATCATTAACTTTTTCAAAGTAACAAAAGTGGTGCTGGACATTACAAATTTGCTCTTGATTATCGAAAACCAAAAAATTAACTCCATCCTTTCGATTTTCGTCCGATAAGAAGGATAAATGGTTGTAACAATAGATGCAATCGTAAATAGAAAAGTTTAACGAGTTCAAAGTGGTAACGAATTGAAAAAAAGCATCATCATTAATCCCATCTAAAAGCCGCTCAAGAGAATAAATTAAATGTTTCCTAATTCTTACTAAATCATGGTTACGAAGCATCGTTGCTTCGTTTCCAATTCGGACCTTTCCTGTTTCATACAATTTACCTTTCTTCCAACGATTCATTCGGAAGACTTCTATTTCTTGCTGAAGGTAATCATCTAACATTTCAGCTTCTTCTGTTTCCTCATCAAAAAAAATCCATTGTTCATTAATTTGTTCAACAGTTCCTTCTGTATATGCTCTTTCCTGAAAATCGTAAAGTCTCATTCGTTGTTGTCGATTCATTATTAACCTCCGTGCCCAGATGCTATCATATTCTTTTTAGACATCTTCATGAAATTTTATAACTGAAAGATAAAGTATTATCTTTTAAATCATATGAATTGTTGGCTTACTCCATCGACCTCCGCTTTTCTATTCGGACAATTAACCATTTCCCATGGGCTGAATACTATAAAAACATGAATTCATGTACAGCAGTTCTGTTAATGAGGAGTGTGATAGGAAATGTGTGGTATTACAGGCTGGATAAATTTTGATAAATCACTTAAGAACGAGGCGGGTACACTTACCAAAATGACAAATACACTGGCAAAAAGAGGACCTGATGAGACCAACATCTGGTCTGAGACACATGTCGCTTTTGGCCATAAGAGACTTATTGTTGTCGACCCTGAAGGGGGAAGGCAGCCAATGTCCAAACAAAAAGACGGCTTCGATTACACCATTTGCTACAATGGGGAATTATATAATACAGAAGATATCCGCAAAGTTCTCCATACTAAAGGATATTCATTTAAAGGTCATTCTGATACAGAAGTTCTATTATCTGCCTATATAGAATGGGCGGAAGAGTGTGTAAATTACTTAAATGGGATTTATGCATTTGCCATCTGGGATCGTAAGAAGGAACAGCTGTTTATTGGTCGTGACCGCTTAGGGGTTAAACCATTATTTTTCAGAGAACACAAGAAGGGGCTTTTATTTGCTTCTGAAACCAAGGCTATTTTAGCCCATCCAGAAGTGAAAACAGAGATTGATCAAGAGGGGCTTGCTGAGATCTTTGGAATCGGCCCTTCCAGGTCACCGGGTTCTGGTGTTTTTAAAGGGATTAAAGAACTAAGACCAGCCCATGCATTAACATTTTCAAAAAATGGTTTAAAAATTTGGAGATATTGGAATGTAAAAAGTGGTGAACACAAGGATAATGTGGAAGAAACAGCAGAAAAGGTCCGTTATTTAGTCACAGATGCGGTAACAAGGCAGCTTGTTTCCGATGTTCCTCTAAGTACCTTTTTATCTGGCGGACTAGATTCTAGCATCATCACGGCCATTGCCGCAAAAGGATTCAAGGACCAAAATAAGGGGCAGTTACACACTTATTCAATCGATTATGAAGGTAATGACAAATTCTTTTCTTCAAATGAATTCCAGCCGGATGCTGATGGGAAATTTATTCAAATGATAACGGATAAATTTAATACAAAGCACCATAACAAAATTATTACTCAAAAGCAATTGGTCAATGATTTGGTGGAAGCTACACATGTCAGAGATCTTCCAGGGATGGCTGATGTGGATTCATCGTTACTGTGGTTTTGTAAGGAAATCAAACAGGATTTTGTTGTCAGCCTTTCAGGGGAATGTGCGGATGAAATTTTCGGGGGGTATCCTTGGTTCCATCGAAAACAAGATTTAGAACGTCCAGGATTTCCGTGGATGAGATCTGTATCAGAAAGACAAAATTTGTTGAAATTGCATTGGCAGGAAAAATTAAAATTAAATGACTATGTCATGGAAAAGTATTATCAAGCGGTCGCCGAAACCCCGAGGCTAGAGGGTGAAAGCGGGGAAGATTCTAAGCGCAGAGAATTATTTTATATTAATATGATTAATTTTATGACGACATTACTTGATCGGAAAGACCGAATGAGTATGGGCGCAAGCCTGGAAGTCAGAGTTCCCTTTGCTGATCACCGTCTTGTCGAATATGTATGGAATATCCCATGGGAGATGAAAATGTATCGAGGCAGGGAAAAAGGGATTCTTAGAAAAGCCTTTGAAGGTATATTACCAGAGGAAGTATTGTACCGGAAAAAAAGCCCTTATCCAAAAACACATAATCCTGCCTATACCATTGCCGTTCAAAAACTGGTGGAAAATATATTACAAGATAAATCCTCAGCATTGCATGAATTTTTTAATAAAGAACAGATTGAGAGTATCGTCAAGTCTGGTGGAAATTCATTTCAAGAACCTTGGTTTGGGCAGTTGATGACAGGACCACAGTTATTGGCATATCTTGTGCAGCTCCACACATGGTTTAAGGATTACAATATTAACATAGTAAATTAAAAATGAATTTCCGATAAAACGAAGAATTAAAATTTGGAATAAGGACTTGATTAGATTAAAATGATGTAGGGAAGAGGATATCCTCTTCTTTTTTTTAGAGGAGGATATAACTTTATGAAAAAAATTACTTTTATTTTAATGCTATTATTACTAAATTCATCATTTCCTGCAAATGCTGCTGTTCAAAAGGAAGAACGTTTGTGGCAGGATGAATCCGTTTATTCTATCATGGTAGATCGTTTTAACGACGGGGATAGAAAAAATGACATCGATGTTAATGCCAAAGACCCATTAGCATATAACGGCGGTGATATCCAAGGTATTATTGATAAATTGGATTACATCCATGATATGGGATTTACTTCGATTCGACTAACTCCGATAGTTGACAATGCGAAGAATGGCTACCATGGTTTTTGGGTGAATGATTTTTACAAAGTAGACGAGCATTTTGGCACAATTAAGACTTTCCAAACGCTTGTAAAAGAAGCGCATAAGCGAAAGATGAAGGTTATCATGGATTTTGTTACGAATAATGTAGCCGCGGACCATCCATGGTTAAGTGATACTAATAAGCAGGACTGGTTTCATGAAAAAAAGGATACCCTAGCTGGAAATGAAAATAAGAAGGAGCTTGAAATGGGCTGGTCGGACGGCTTGCCTGACCTTAATCAGGACAACCCTGAAGTAAAAAAGTACTTAATTGATGCAGCAAAATGGTGGATTAATAAAACGGATATTGATGGTCTTAGTCTACCAGAAGTAAATTATGTTCCAGTAAGCTTTTGGACAGATTTTTCAACTGAAGTTAAGAAAGAAAACAAGGATTTCTTTCTGTTGGGAGTCATGTCAAAAAATACTTCAACTAATCTGAAAGAGTATGAAAGTGCTGGAATAGATAGTGTAGTTGATTACTCGTATAGCGAAAAGTTAAGAAAAACGTTTGCAGGTACGGATCAATCTTTCAGCACACTTTATTCGGATGCTGATAATGGTCTGAACTCCTTATTAAGGGCAAATTTTATGGATAACGAATATACGTCAAGATTTACGAGCGACATTGTGGCAAAGAAACAATTCCCTGGCTCACGCTGGAAAACAGCATTGGTTTATCTTTACACGACCCCTGGAATCCCCTTCTTTTATTATGGAAGTGAAATTGCTTTAAATGGGGGAGAAATCCCGGATAACCGTGGGCAAATGAGCTTTCGAGCGGAAAAGGACCTGATTGATTATATTACCAAGGTGAGTGAATTAAGAAATCAGCTTCCATCGCTAACAAGAGGGACAATGGAAATGCTCTATGATCAAAAGGGAATGGCAGTTTATAAACGAGTTTATAAAGGTGAAACGTCAATAATTGCAATCAATAATTCGAGTAAATCCCAAAGTGTTACGTTAACAAATAGTCAAATTGAAGGTGGAAAAGAGCTGCGGGGCCTGTTAGCAGGAGATAAAGTTAAAAGTGAAGATAATAAATACATGATAATCCTTGATCGGGATAATTCAGAGGTATATGTTTTAGCTGAGAAAAGTGGCATCAAATTCTCATTAATTGCTAGCGTAGCCGTTGTATACCTGTTGTGTTTCTTATTTCTTTATAAAATAAGGAAACGAAGAAGATAAAATGTCGGGGAAATCCCCGACATTTTTTTAACTATTGATAATTTCTCCGCCATTTACATGTATCATTTGCCCGCTTACATAGGAGGAGTCATCTGAAGCAAGGAAAACATAGCTTGCGGCCAATTCAAATGGTTGTCCTGCTCTCCCCATTGGGGTAGTTGATCCGAAAGCTGCAACCTGGTCTGCGGGGAAAGTCGATGGAATGAGTGGTGTCCAAATGGGACCTGGAGCCACACCATTAACACGAATCCCTTGAGGTGCAAGAGACATCGCTAAAGAGCGGGTAAAGGAAACAACCGCACCTTTTGTAGCTGAATAGTCCAATAATTGTTCATTCCCCTTGTAAGCAGTAATCGAGGCAGTATTAATGATGGATGCCCCTTGTTTTAAAAAAGGCAGAACCATTTTAGTCATATAAAAAAAGGAGAAAATATTCGTTCGGAACGTTTTTTCCAATTGATCCGAAGTAATAGACAATAAGCTTTTTTGCGGATGTTGTTCCGCTGCATTGTTGACGAGTATATCTAAATGGCCAAACTCAGAATGAATCTTATTGACAGTCTCCTTACAAAAATCTTCATTGCCAATGTCACCCGAATAAAGAAGACATCTTCGACCCTCGGCTTCAATCATTTGTTTAGTTTCTTCTGCATCTTGATGCTCTTCTAAATAGACAATAGCAATGTCTGCCCCTTCTTTGGCAAAATAAATAGCAACTGATTTTCCTATACCACTGTCGCCACCGGTAATAATCGCTGTTTTACCTGCTAATTTTCCTCCAGGCTTATAATTAGGATCAACTGAAATAGGCCGAGGATCCATTTCACTTTCTATGCCAGGTTGATGGTTCTGATGCTGAGGTGGAAAGATATTCTTTTGTTTATTTTGATTGTTGCTCATTTACTAAAACCTCCAAGTGTTTACTCACAATTAGTTTTAGTTAAATGGGTTAAATTATGAAAAATAAAGATAATAAAAAGCGAAAGGATTTTAAATCCTTCCGCCGTTTTGTTTTACCGATAATTAATAAACTGGACATCTACAGTTAAGTCCGCTTCGCGCACGAGGGAGATAATTTTTTGTAAATCATCGCGGTTTTTACCGCTAACACGAACTTGGTCGTCCTGTACCTGACTTTTTACCTTGACTCCACTATTTTTAATAATTGTATTGATTTTTTTGGCATTTTCTTTATCAATACCTTGAACAAGCTTGGCTCTTTGGCGAACAGTTCCGCCTGATGCTTTTTCGACTTTCCCATAGTCAAGATTTCTAACGGGAACGCTTCGTTTCATCAATTTGCTAAATAAAACATCTTTAAGCTGGTCCATTTTATATTCATCATCTGAAATAAGAACAAGCTCTTCTTTTTCTTTATCAAGTGAGACTTCACTTTTACTGCCTTTAAAATCATAGCGAGTGCCAATTTCCTTCATGGTTTGGGCAATCGCATTTGAAACTTCAGATAAGTCTACTTGAGATACAATATCAAATGAGCTATCTTTTGACATAACAAAACCTCCATTTTATAACGATATGTGAAACCCAGCCTGCTAAAGTTTCCCTTTATGGGTACATTATAGTAAAATATAGCAGTTGTAACAACCGCTTAGGAAAATTCTCCGAAAAAGAAAGAAGGAGTTATATATGTCTTTAAATGAACTTATTGGTCAAACAACCACATTAACAGTCACCCGTAAAGCATCATTTGGCTATTTTTTAACAGACGGTAATGAAGATGTTTTGCTGCATATAAATCAAGCCAATCAAGAATTAGAAGAAGAGGATCAGGTTGAGGTGTTTCTTTATGTTGATTCAGAAGGTCGAATCTCTGCATCAACCACTATTCCTGAGGTTGCGATTGGACGATATGCTTGGGTTAAAGTAACGGACATAAATCCCAGAATTGGCGTATTTATCAATATAGGACTTCCAAAGGATATTTTGTTAGGAATCGATGATTTGCCTGTGCATAAGTCCGTATGGCCGAAGCCAGGAGATTTAGTCTACATAACTTTAAAGCTAAGCAGCAATTACCTTCTTTACGCGAAGCTTGCCAGTGACCAAGTAATTGAATCCATTTCCGTAAAAGCAACAAGAGAAAATTTTAATAAAAATGTGCAGGGACATATTTATCGTACAGCTAAAGTAGGCAGCTGGATCTATACAATAGAAGGGTTCAAAGGTTTCATTCATGAATCACAAAGACCAGAAGAGCCACGGATAGGTGAAAAGGTTGAGGGAAGGATTATTGACGTTAAGGAAGACGGAACGATTAATGTTTCTTTACTAGCAAGGAAAGAGGAATCACAGGATCTAGATGCGGAACGGATATATGAATATCTAATGAGCAGAAATGGAGCCATGCCCTATAACGATAAAAGCATGCCTGAAGATATTAAGGATCGTTTCGATTTGAGCAAAGGTGCCTTCAAACGGGCACTTGGAAAGCTCATGAAAGAAGGCAGGGTATACCAAGAGGGCAACTGGACATATGTAAAGAAAGATTAATGTGTTTTTACATACTCTTTTCAAATTGACAGAAACTAAAGTGAATCTATTTGAAAGGGGTAAGGATATGCCACACACATCAGACAACGATAAAAAAGCAAAAGACAACAATGCCCTTCGCCATGAAAAGAATATGATGCGCGAAAAAAATCGTCAAGCTGGAAAAAATCAATACTCCAAGCAGACAGACCATAAATAGAAAAATGAGTGAGGTGCGCACCTCACTCATTTTTTTATTATTAAGAAGGCATTTGATTTAAGAAAAAAATGGCGATTGTTCCTGCACCTGTATGTGACCCAACGGCAGAACCAATGGAAGAAATGAATACCTCTTTCGGATGGAATTCTTCTTCAATCAGTGCTTTCATTTCTAATGTAGTTTCTTCACAATCAGCTTGGCTAATCCCAATCACTTGGTCTTTCATATTTGCCCCGCGTTCCTTCATGATTTCGATGATACGGCGCATTACTTTTTTCTTCCCACGTATTTTTTCAATTGGAACAAGTTTTCCGGCTTCTACATTTAAGATGGGCTTAATGTTCAATAATCCGCCGAGGAAAGCAGATGCTTTTGATACTCGGCCACCCTTTGCTAAATAATCTAAATCTTCAACAGTAAAAAGATGTTCCATGTGTTGGCTTCTAAAAACAAGATCTTCTAAGATTGTTTCTTTACCGACACCTTTCATGGCGAGTGATGCTGCTTCTTTAACTACAAGACCAGATCCAAGCGATGCACATTTTGTATCGACAATTGTTAATTTAAAATTTGGATATTTTTCCTTCACTTGGTCAAGAATCATAACAGCGGTTGAATATGTACCAGATAATTGTGAAGAAAAAGCTATGTATATCCCATCTTCATCTTTTTCTGCCATTTCGGTAAATACTTCCTCAAACAGAAGTGGGGAGACTTGAGATGTTTTTGGAACAACACCATTACGGATTGCCTCATAGACGGTGTTTGGATCAATTGATTTTACATCTTCAAATTCTTTTCCATTAATCTCGACTTTTAAAGGAAATAAAGTAACATGATTCTCTTCATAAAAACTTTTTGGTAAATCGCATGCGCTATCAGCTAGTATTCTTACCTGCATGAAGCTCACCTGCTTTCAGGCTAATTTATAGTTTCAGTTTATCGGTTTCACCATAAAAATACAATTAGCAATCACGACAAAAGTATTAATGGACTGACAATCAAATAAAAAGGGGGAAATTGAAATGATATGGCTTCAGGTGCAAAAACTGGCAGTGGTGGCAGCGGGTTCATTGTTAGGTGCGTTAGCGATGAATTTATTTTTAATACCGGCAAATATTTATTCAAGTGGATTTACTGGAATAGCGCAACTACTTTCAAAGGTGTTAAGTGACTATACTCCTATCCATGTTTCACTAGGGTTCTTATTATTATTGCTGAATATTCCTGTGGCCATTTTAGGCTGGAAAAAGGTAGGGAAATCCTTTACCGTCTATAGCTTTATAAGTGTTGCCCTGTCCTCGTTGTTTTTAATACTAATTCCTATTAAACAAGTTTCGAATGATATCCTTCTAAATGCTGTTTTTGGTGGTGTCATCCAAGCTGTTGGCGTCGGGATTACGTTAAAATGGGGGGCCTCAACAGGCGGAGTGGATATCATTGCAATGGTTTTATCGAGAATGAAAGACAAGCCGATCGGACCCTATATGTTGGTTATAAATGGGGTGATTATTATAACAGCTGGATTTTTGTATGGCTGGGAGAAAGCCCTTTATACACTTGTCACTTTATATACTTCGACAAGAGTGATTGACGCCATTCATACTAGACATGCAAAACTCACTGCAATAATTATTACCAAAAAGGCTGATGGCATGAAAAAAGCGATACAAGAAAAACTTGTAAGAGGAATCACGATTCTACCAGCAAAAGGTGCGTTTTCAAACGAAGCAAGAGAAATGTTGATGGTTGTCATTACACGCTATGAGCTCTTTGATTTGGAAAGGATCCTTAAGGATGTGGATCCCAATGCCTTTACAAATATCATTCAAACAACCAATATCTATGGATTTTTTCGTAAGGAATAGAGTTAAAAAGAAAAGCGGAAGCGCCCTTAGGTGCCTCCGCTTTTCCTTTTAACTCATCTGTTCAAGCTCTTGTTGCATTTGTTGGAGCTGTGCTTGCTCTGCTACAGTCGAATTTGCATAAGCAGAACTTAATGCATTTTTAGCTTTCGCGACAGCAGAATCAAGATCAGCTGGGTCGGCAGACTTCGCCATCTCAACAAATCTTCGTGCTTCTTGGAACAATTGGTTTCCCATGTTATATTCCTCCAAGCGAGGATTCTTGCACATTGGACATCTTCTGAGCTTCCGCTTCAGCGTATGTCATGTGATAAGGAATACGTTCAGCATGCTTACTAACCGTATCTACTCCTTGCTGGACAAAGCGTTTTGATTTGTTTCGTTTACCCATTCGAATCCCTCCAATATGCTCATAGCTCATATTGAAACAGCAACGCTGCCTCAAAAAATAGTATGTACCAAAATGGTAAGGTTCATTTAGGTAAACAATGGCGAAATGGGTGTTAATATTTTATATTTAACAAATCCGCCAAATATTGAGCAACACCATCTTCTTCGTTACTTAAAGTGACGTCATTAGCAATATTTTTCGCTTTGTCGATTGCATTTCCCATGGCAATCCCATGCCCAGCATATTCAAGCATTTCAAGGTCGTTGTCTTCATCGCCAAACGCAATAATTCTCTCAGCGGGAATACCATAATAATCAGAAGCCTTTTTTAACCCCACGGCCTTACTTAAGCCAACCTTTATAATTTCAACCACATGCCATGGAGCGGCCCAGCTGCGATGATCGATAACTTCTGCATGGACAGCCGATAAGTGTTCGCGAATTATCTTTAATTGATCCTCCTCCGTATGAATTAATAAACTCGTGGGTGAATCATTTAGATAATTTGCCAGGTCTCCCGTAGTGATTTTTGGATTGCCAAAGTTGAAAATATCTAACAGCTTTTCATCATGGTAATGGAAGTAAACATCATCGATTACTTCGGCAATTATATTATGGAAGTGGAAACTTCTGCACGCTTCCACAATTTCTTTTGCAACCTTTATATCAAGAGGTTCATGATAAAATCCCCAGTCAGGTTTTCGAGGGTGATGCATAAATGCTCCATTGAAATTGACAATCGGAGTGTCCAAATCCAATTCCCGATAGTACATCTCACTGGAACGATAAGGCCTTCCTGTTGCAATCATAACGATATGACCTTGTTCTCTTGCTTTTTTAATAATTCCGTGTGTTTTTAATGATATCGTTTTATCATCTTTTAATAATGTCCCATCCAAATCTAATGCAATTAAGTGTCTATCTGTCATAATAACTCCTTCTAATTATAATTTTCATCGCTAATAAAGTGCGTCGCTTTAGGAAAAAATTTATATACATGTTACACTGCAATTATGAATTTAATACTTAGTGGAATTATTAATTCCTATATTTACTATGTTAACAATTTTATATCTAAACTGTAAAAAAATTCACACCAAATGATATAAAAAAACTAAATACTTTTTTTAACTAAGTCTCAATCTTGGTATGCTTGATAATTTGCTATAATAGAGTGGGACAAAGATAATGAAGGAGTGGATCAAACATGAATGAAGAACTAAAAGAAAATATCATGGGTGCCTTAGAACTAGTAATTGACCCTGAACTAGGGGTAGATATTGTTAATTTAGGATTAGTATATAATGCTGAAATGGATGAAGAAGGAAACGTAACGATTACAATGACGTTAACTTCAATGGGCTGCCCACTTGCTGGAACAATTGTTGACCAGGTTAAACGGGCATTGGCTGACATTCCGGAAATCAAAGAAGTAGAAGTAAATATTGTTTTTAATCCTCCATGGAATAAAGAAATGATGTCACGTTATGCGAAAATCGCATTAGGAATTCGCTAAGCTTAATTAGATGCTTTTGAACTCTCAGTAAAATAAGCGTATTTTTTAGAAACAGCAGATTTTCTGCTGTTTTTTTATTTCAAAATAAGAAAGTTGAAAAATTTGAACTTAGATAACTGTCTAGCTCCAGGGCCCAGCGGCTAGTGTACTTCGCCCTTTTCCCTACGATAAGTCAACATCGGATCGCTAACGCTCTCCGTGTTTCCTTTATCTCAGTCAAAGTGCTCCAGTCCTTACGCCGCTACCCCGGGCGCTTACGCTTTTCTTATTCTTCACGATTCAGACATATCTAGCTTACAGAATGTGAGATAGTTCACTTTTTTCAAATATAAACACCTTTATAATACAGATTAATAAGGCTGTTGGATTTGAATAGCCGTTATTAGGAGGCGTTTCATATGGCTATTAGCCGAGATTTTAATAAAGACCCTTTTATCGTAATATGGGAACTCACTAGAGCTTGTCAATTAAAGTGTCTGCACTGCCGTGCCGATGCACAGTATAAAAGGGATCCACGTGAATTATCTTTTGAAGAAGGAAAAAATCTAATTGATCAAATATATGAAATGAACAATCCGATGCTTGTTTTTACTGGCGGAGACCCACTGATGAGAGAAGATGTTTTTGATATTGCGAAATATGCAGTTGAAAAAGGCGTACGGGTATCAATGACCCCAAGCGCGACACCAAATGTAACAAAGGAAGCAATTGAAAAAGCAAAAGAAGTAGGTCTTGCTCGCTGGGCATTTAGTATTGATGGTCCTAGGGCTGAGATTCATGACCATTTTAGAGGAACAGCTGGATCATTTGACCTTACCATGGAAAAAATAAAATATTTGCATGAAGTTGGATTACCCATTCAGATTAATACGGTGATTTCCCGTTACAATATTGACTACCTTGATGAAATGGCAAAAATGGTTGAAGATTTAGAATGTGTGTTATGGAGTGTCTTTTTTCTAGTGCCAACAGGAAGAGGTCAACAATCAGATATGATTTCTCCAGTTCAACATGAAAAAGTATTCAGATGGCTATATGATTTAAGTAAGCGCGTGTCTTTTGATATCAAAACAACAGAAGCCATGCACTACAGACGTGTTGTGATTCAACAAAAAATGCGCGAAGCGAAGGAAACAACAGATGAGATTGAGTATTTAAGCGCATTAACAGAAAAAGGATTAACAGGGTCTATCGATGGTTTAGGGCGAGCACCAAAAGGTGTTAATGATGGTAATGGTTTTGTTTTCATCTCCCATATTGGCGATGTATATCCAAGCGGACTATTACCCGTTAAAGCTGGTAATATTCGGGAAACGCCATTAGCTGAAATTTATCGTGAATCACCAATTTTCCAATCACTAAGAAACCCAGATCTTTTTAAAGGGAAATGTGGTATCTGTGAATTCCGTTATGTTTGCGGGGGATCAAGGTCTAGAGCTTATGCAATGACTGGAGATTATTTAGAAAGCGAGCCATTCTGCGTCTATATTCCTAAATCATTAAGAGAAAAGCAAGAACAGTAATTAAAACCGATAATAAAAGGCTGCCTCATTATAGTGAGACAGCCTTGCGTATATTGATAACTGCAATAAGTAAAGGCCAGCCTATTCGATACTGCAATAAACGGCAGAACAATTTTCACAGTCGATTTCATTTTTTAAGTATTGTAAATCCAATATTGAGATCTTTCCTTTTTTAACTGAAATGATTTTATCTTTTTTTAGTTCACTAAGTATACGGTTTGTACTCTCACGTGAAGTACCGCAGAAGTTGGCAAGTTCTTGGTTGGTTAACGGCAGGTCTATTAAGATCCCAATATCTTTTTGAATACCATAACTATTCGACATACGGATAAGAGTTGAGAAAAGGGCACCTCGTTTTCCATTTAAAACGAGGTCGCGAAATTTTGTTTGTGTTTTCCGGAAATGATCACTCATCCATTTCATAAATTCAAAAGCAAGCTTACTGTTTTGGAAAATCTCACTTTCGATTATATCCTTTTTTATTGCTACGATTTCTCCTTCTTCAAGAACCATTGCACTTAATAAATATCTTGGGTTATCAGTAAATAGGGTTAATTCCCCGCATATATCATTTTCTCCACAAATTCTTAATGAAAGTTCACGGCCATCTGAGGTAATTTTACTGATTTGAATTTTGCCGGAAATGATAATGTAAAGTTCTTCCGCAAGCATTCCTTCTTGAAATAAAAAGCTTCCTTTTTCACTTTTAAATTTCCGGTCTGCAAATTTAAGCAATTCTTTTATTTCAATTGAATGAGTTGGTTTCATTATTGCTGTCATCAGCTTCACCTCAATGTGTCATATTAACAACCATCTATTTTCCATCGTGATCAATGTTTAGTTTGTTAGTACCATTTTATCTCATTAGGAACCAATAAGAAGAAGTAAACAATGACAATATAGTGAAAACTCATATGAAATTAATCATGTTTATTTATTTTCCATTAGAATTATCGTTTAAATGAATAAAATCTGTAGACGAAATTTTTTTCCAAAACAGTTATTTATAGATTGTAAAACTTCTGCTAAGATTAGAATTGTATTAAAAAGTATTGTTATAGTGAATAAAGTAACAGTTTTTTTATCTAAAGACTGGTACACTGAATATCATTAGGTTCCTTAAAATAATGGAGTTGATATGGAATGGAAAAAACCATTATTAAAGATAAATTAAATAGACCATTGCATGACTTAAGAATTTCTGTGATTGATCGATGTAATTTCCGTTGCCAATACTGTATGCCAGCAGATCAATTTGGTCCTGATTTTGAGTTTCTTCCTAAAAGTGCTTTGCTATCCTATGAAGAGATCGAACGACTAGCGAAAATATTTGTTAGTTTGGGTGTGGAAAAAATTCGCCTAACAGGAGGAGAACCTCTTCTTCGTAGAGATATGCCCATTCTTGTTAAGAAGCTGTCAGCTATTGAGGGCTTACTTGATATCGGATTAACGACGAATGGTGTGCTCCTGCCGAAATTTGCCCAAGATTTAAAGGAAGCAGGACTCAAAAGAGTAAATGTCAGCCTTGATACCTTAAATGATGAATTGTTTGGCCAAATTAACGGGCGTGGGGTTGGAACTGGGCCAGTTTTGGAAGGCATTGAAGCAGCGAAACAAGCAGGTCTTGGGGTCAAAATTAATATGGTTGTCAAAAAAGGTTTGAATGATACTGAAATTATTCCAATGGCAGAGTACTGCAAGGAGAACAGTCTAGAGCTTCGCTATATAGAATTCATGGATGTTGGCTCCACGAACGGCTGGAAAATGGATGATGTTATTACAAAAAAACAGATATATTATTTGTTAAAAGAACAATTTGATCTTGAACCTGTTGACCCAGCCTATTACGGAGAAGTGGCGAAGGTGTACCGCTATAAAGATAAAGATGTGAATGTAGGATTTATCACATCTGTTTCGGAATCGTTTTGTTCAAGTTGCACTCGTTCTCGACTTTCAGCGAATGGTCAGATTTTTACTTGTTTATTTAATGGGAATGGGCATGATATCCGTAATTTTATGAGAAACGGTGCCTCTGATGAAGAAATCCGTGAGCGGGTGAGCGCCATTTGGAATGGACGAGATGACAGATATTCAGACGAACGAAGAGCCGAAACGCACAAAAACCGTAAAAAAATAGAAATGTCCTATATTGGTGGTTAAACTCTCTTCCAGGAAGAGAGTTTTTTTGTTGGATAGGAAATTATAAAATTATTTATTGTGGATAACTTGAAATAGTTCTCTGAATCCAGCTCCAGCGCCCAGCTGCTAGTGGACTTCGCTCTCCGCCCTACGATAAGTCAACATCGAATCGCTAACGCTCTCCGTGTTTCCTTTATCTCAGTTGGAGCGCTCCAGTCCATACGCAGCTAAACGGGCGCTTGCGCCTTTTGTTCTACAAAAAAACAGCCCGCTTTAAGAAAAGCGGACTGTTGATTTTATTAAAGATACCTAGGAAATAGGATGTTGTTTTCAAGATGCACATGCATAAAGGTTAATCCTTCTAACGCTTCCAAGCGTGCATATACTAAACGGTACGTACCGCATGCATCCAGAGGTAGAGTGTAGTCAGAAGTTACTGCACGGATCTCTCTTAAAATTTCACCGGCATGATCATGTTCTTTTTCTAATTCAACAATCATTGCAATTGCTTCTTCACGATTCTCCACGGTTCCATCCGTAAGCTGTTTAATTAATGGGAATACAACAGCTTCCTCTTTCTCCATATGCTCCATCAATTCTTTTTTGAATTCATAGAAGAGTTCATAAACCTTTAGTAACTCTGGATGGTTATCTCCATGGACACGTGAAACCTTCGTTACATAGGGACTTAGCATAGTTAGTTCCTCTTCAGATACACGATGGTAGTTTGAAATAACATGATCAATAATTGTAGTTGAATCAGAATTAGTCCAAACCTCAACATCTTTCTCGGTGTTTTCGTATTTTTCAAAAACTTCTTTTAATTCATCTAACAAAGTATTAAGGTTAAGCTTATTTTGAGCAACTGCTTCAGTTAATGGGATATTACCACCGCAGCAAAAATCGATTCGGTTCTTTTTGAAAACATCACTTGTTTTAGGTAATTCGTTAACAATATCTTTAACTAATGAATTGGCTGTAATTGTGAAACTCATCTTTAATTTCCTCCCAAAGTCCAAGATTAAATCTAACCTAATCATAATGCAAAATAGAAAAAAACTAGGTGACCAGAATCACACATTCCCTATGATTTTATATTTTTTGGCAAGATTCTTTTATTTTGTGACATTTGATATGTTAGTTAGTTTTTAATAAGCTTATAATGTTGATTAGTCGATGACTATTAGTACATATCACAATGAATAGATATTTGTTTAAGGCAGGAGCTGATTATTTTGTTCGAAAGAAGAAGACCGATACCAATTGGAGAAGCGGTCAAAAGCATAATGGAATATCAATTACTTGGTGTGACCGAACAAGTTTCGATAAATGAAAGCTTTGGCCGCTTTTTATCGGAGGATTTAATCGCAACTAGCGATGTCCCCCATTTTGACCGTGCACCGTATGATGGCTTTGCTGTTAGGTCAATCGATACACGAGAGGCTTCGCTATCCAATGCAGTTGAATTTGAAGTGGTCGATCACATCGGCGCGGGAATGGTTTCTACTAAAGTAATTGGGGAGCACCAAGCTGTTAGAATTATGACTGGCGCAATGATGCCTGTGGGAACAGATGCTGTCGTTATGTTTGAGGTGGCTAAGGCTTACGAAAAGAATGGAATCCCATATATGTCCATTAAACGCAGCTTTAAAAAGGGTGATAACGTTTCGTTCAGTGGTGAAGATGCCAAGCAGGGTGAGGTTTTGGTGAAAAAAGGTACATTGATAAATCCTGGAATTCAAGCCATGCTTGCAACGTTTGGATATGAACGAGTGTCCGTTGCGAAAAAGCCACGTGTTGGATTGTTTGCAACAGGGACAGAGCTTTTAGAAGTAAATGAAGCCTTAGTTCCAGGAAAAATTCGTAATAGTAATTCACATATGATTGCAGCCCAAATTGAAAGAACGGGAGGCATTGTTCACTATTTTGGAAAGCTTCCTGATGAATTTGACACTTGCTTTGAAGCAGTCCAAAAAGCAATAAATGAAGTAGACTTATTAATTACCACCGGCGGGGTTTCAGTTGGGGATTTTGATTATCTGCCTGCTATCTATGAAAAGCTTGGGGCAGAGGTTTTCTTTAATAAGGTTGCCATGCGACCTGGAAGTGTGACGACGGTTGCACAGCACAATGGGAAGCTTCTCTTTGGACTTTCGGGTAATCCTTCGGCTTGTTATGTAGGCTTTGAATTGTTTGCACGCCCAATTATCCGTAGGATGCTTTTTTCAGAAAAACCTCACCTTCGTAAAGAGCAAGCACTTTTAGAAGTCGATTTTCCTAAAGCCAATCCATTTACAAGGTTTGTCCGAAGTTCCACATTTATTGATGCAGGAAGACTAAAGGCAACACCGAGTGGACTTGACAAGTCTAACATTATTATGAGCCTTTCTGGAGCGAATTCGTTGATGATTCTTCCAGGCGGAACTAGAGGCTTTACAGCCGGAAGTGAAGTGGATGTCCTCCTGCTTGAAGACCAGGTTGGCAGTATGTGGCCGTGGTAAAGCCTGTGGTCTTTCAAGTGGTTGGTTATCAAAATAGTGGTAAAACCACCATAACAGCCAAAATGATCGAAGACTTAGTAAAAAAAGGACTTAAAACAGTTACGATTAAGCATCATGGTCATGGAGGAAGGCTGGCAGCTCTGCCGCAGAAAGATACAGAAAAACATCTAAATGCAGGTGCTCTTGCCTCGATTGTTGAAGGAGATGGAAGTTTAATGTTACAGGCTGACAATTTCTATCCATCACTAGAAGATCAGATCGAGTTAATGAAATTCTTTCATCCAGATGTAATATTAATCGAAGGCTATAAGTTTAAGTCTTTCCCGAAGTTACTGCTATTAAGAGATGAAAGTGACCTTTCTTTGTTAGATACCGTAAGTAATGTTTCTGCAATTGTGTATTGGAAAGAAGAAATGCAGAAGCAAATCACATCAAGAATCAATGTGCCCAGCTTTCATATCAACGATGAAGGTGCATTAATCTGGACTGCGCAAGTACTTCAGGAGCTTGTTCATAATATTGATCAAAAAAGTTAATAAAATTGTCAAATCTGTTACTTTTGTCACAGCTTGAAATATGGATATACTCTACAATACAAATTAGGGGATATAATGTTTGTTAAAATAGAATTATGGGTCTTTAATGGAAATACAGCAATCACTCATCAGATAACCGACCTAGAGATGATTGAAGTTACCTAGTAGATGAGATAGATTTGCTGTACTTCCATTTTAACCTAAACAAATTTGTCACAAAAAGAAGGCGGAGTCCTTCTTTTTTACTGTAATTATGTGATGTGTTTCACTTATTTTTCCGCTTAGCTGGCTTATATTTAGGTTAGTCAAGGAAGAGGAGTGAAAATGATGAAGTTATTTTTACCGAAACAACATGGTGCATGGGCAATGCTAATCATCCCTTTTTGGCTTGGTGTCATTGAAGGAGGGTTTATGTGGAAGCATGTTCCATTTTTCTTTGGATGGCTCCTATTATACTTGGCGACCTATGCGATACTTCTTTTATTTAAAAAGAAAAAACTTCAGTTGTATACTAAATGGACACTTGTATATATGATTCCATCCCTATTACTTTTACTTATTCCACTATTGGAAAGACCAACTATTTTTTATTTTGGTCTTCTAATGATTCCGTTTTTTATAATAAATGCTTACTTTACTTCCAAAAATCAAGACCGTGCTTTTATGAATGATCTCTCTGCTATTTTTGCCTTTTCAGTTGCTGGATTAGCAAGCAGTTATTTAGGACACGGTGTTATGAATATAGAGACGCTTGTTTTCACCTTTGTAACTTCGGTCCTGTTTTTTGTGGGCTGTACTTTTTATGTCAAAACAATGATTAGGGAGAAGAAGAATACCCAATTTAAATGGATTTCATGGATTTACCATTTTCTTTTAGTGGCAGTGTGGTTCGGAGTTGGCTTTTGGATCGTTTCAATAGCATTTATCCCAAGTCTTCTGAGAGCTATTATATTTTATGGGAAACCATTATCGCCTAAACAAATTGGCATTTACGAAATAATAAATTCAGCTATATTCTTTACGATCATGGCCATTAAAATAATCTTATTAAAATAAAAAAATCGGTCGATATGACCGATTTTTTTGCTTTATTTTAAGTTGTTTGCCAGCAGCAATTCTAATCAACTTTACAGATTTCGGTTGGACAATCTTCACAATCAATTTCCCGTTTTAAATACTCTAAATCATGAATAGTAATTGTTCCTTTATCTATTGACAGGATACCGGCCTTACGTAGATCGCTCAACAAGCGATTTACTACTTCTCTTGATGTACCACAAAAATTGGCTAACTCTTGATTGGTTAGTGGTAATTCAATTAATATTCCTTTATTGGTTTTAATTCCATAACTATTTGTAATTCGAATAAGTGTGGAATAAAGAGCCCCCTTTTTTTCCATGAAGAACCAAATCACGAAACTTGGTTTGTGTTTTTCGATATTGCTGACTCATCCACTTAATGAATTCAAATGAAAGTGCCAGATTTTGTGAGAGTTTTTCCTCAAGCGTGTCTTTCATAATAACGGCTACTTCACCACACTCGACAACACGTGCACTTAATAAATATCTTGAAGAAGGGGAAAATAAGTTTAATTCACCAACAAAATCACCCCACGAGCACATTCTTAACGTAAGTTCTCTTCCGTCAGGGATGATCTTGCTGATTTGAAGAATGCCACTTTGAACAATATACAATTCATCGGCTACAGATCCTTCTTGAAATAAAAAGGTACCTTTTTCAATTTTTTTTATATGGTGAACGGTATCAAAAAGATGGGACAGTGTTACCGGCATTTCTTTTACTGACTGCATACTCATAACCACCTTTAAAGGTACGAATTCAATGCTCATTTGATTTTAAAAAATGACAGTCAAGGTTTAATTTGCTAGATAATACTATAATTATATTGTTAACAAAGAATAATTAGCAACAAATGAGTGATAAGTTCATACAATCGTCAAAAGTTTAAAGAATCTTTGCGTATTTCTTAGGAAATAATGTCGACTAATAAGATAATTTGCAAAAAATTCCAATAATGGGCCGCTAACAAAAAGGTAATAATAAAGATGTAGAAGAGAAGGAGGGAAAAAAATGGGTCAAAATCATCAGTTTAAATCAGGAAAAAAAGCACCTAATAATGGTGTGTATGTTGAAATCGGTGACACGGAAAGCAATGTTAATAATCCCAAAAAAATAAGACTAAAAGCAGGAGATCCATTTCCTGAAACATCAAATGATGAACGTGTTTGGACATATCAGCGGAAACCATAAATAAATAAGGAAAAGGTCATCCATGGGATGGCTTTTTCTTTTGCCTGCGCCTTGCGTTAGTGGGCAATTTTTGCTGTTTTTCTTCTTTGCAAAATTTACTTTTTATATATGAAGTTTTATAATAAATGAAAAGGTCAAAATTGGTCAAAGAGGGTGTGTTAAAAAATGGACATGAATCGAATGACAGAAAGGTTACAAAAGGGGCTAATGGATGCTCAGTCGCTTACTGTCAAAAAAAATCATCAAGAGATTGATGAACCCCATTTGTTTTTATGTTTAATGGATCAAGAAGATAGTCTCATTTCTTCTATATTAGAAAAGTCAGGTATCCCTCCTGAAAAAATTAGCAAGAACCTTAATGAGGCTCTTGCTAAAAAACCAGAGGTTACGGGAAGTGGGGTTGAACAGGGAAAACTTTATATCACAGCCAAGCTGCAAAAACTTTTTGTCAGTGCCGAGGAGTTTGCCAAAAAGTTTTCTGATGAGTATTTATCGGTTGAACATATTCTGTTAGCTGCTGTCTACGCGAAGGATTCAGAAATGCGAAGGCTTTTACAAAACGTTGGAATTCAACCAGACAAAGTTTTGCGAGCAATTAAAGAAATTAGGGGGAACCAAAGAGTGACATCACAAAATCCAGAAGTAGGATACGAAGCACTAAAAAAATATGGACGGGATCTTGTTGCTGAGGTTAAAGAAGGAAAAATGGATCCAGTTATTGGCCGTGATTCTGAAATCCGCAATGTAATTCGGATATTATCAAGGAAAACAAAGAATAATCCTGTTTTAATAGGTGAACCTGGTGTAGGGAAAACTGCAATTGTGGAAGGGTTGGCACAAAGGATAGTTAGGAAAGATGTACCGGAAGGACTCAAAGATAAAACAATTTTCTCATTGGATATGAGTGCGTTAATTGCTGGAGCCAAATTTAGAGGTGAGTTTGAAGAAAGATTGAAAGCAGTCCTAAATGAAATCAAAAAAAGTGAAGGACGAATATTGTTATTTATTGATGAAATTCATACGATCGTAGGAGCCGGTAAGACGGAAGGCGCGATGGATGCAGGTAATATGTTAAAACCAATGCTGGCCCGTGGTGAACTTCATTGTATTGGAGCAACTACTCTAGATGAGCACCGAAAATATATTGAAAAGGATCCAGCGCTTGAACGTAGATTTCAGCAGGTACTGGTTCAAGAACCAAACGTTGAAGATACCATTTCAATCTTAAGAGGGTTAAAAGAACGATATGAAGTGCATCACGGTGTTAAAATTCATGACCATGCTTTGGTTGCTGCAGCCACATTATCTGATCGTTATATCACCGATCGTTTTTTGCCTGATAAAGCAATTGATCTAGTCGATGAGGCTTGTGCTTTAATACGTACTGAAATAGATTCAATGCCTACCGAATTAGATGAGGTAACACGCAGGGTTATGCAATTGGAAATTGAAGAAGCTGCCTTAAGTAAAGAGGTTGATGAGGGGAGCAAGTTGAGGCTGGAGGCACTCCTAAAAGAACTAGCTGATTTAAAAGAAACAGCCAATGAAATGAAGGCAAAATGGCTTCAAGAGAAACAAAGTATACAGAAATTGCAGGAGAAAAGAGAACAACTGGAAAAACTTCGCAGGGAGCTTCAACAAGCTGAAGATAAATACGATTTAAACCGAGCGGCAGAGCTTCGCCACGGTCAGATTCCGTTAGCAGAAAAAGAACTAAAGGAACTCGAAACGGCAACTGCTAAAGACGAACGTTTGCTTCGTGAAGAAGTTACCGGAGAAGAAATCTCCAATATCGTATCAAGATGGACAGGAATACCTCTTTCTAAGCTAGTAGAAGGGGAGAGAGAAAAGCTGTTAAAATTGGAATCCATCCTACACGAAAGAGTCATCGGCCAGAATGAGGCAGTAAATTTAGTGGCAGATGCAGTACTCAGGGCGCGTGCTGGAATTAAGGATCCTAATCGACCAATTGGATCATTTTTATTTTTAGGTCCGACAGGTGTTGGGAAAACTGAGCTAGCGAAAGCATTAGCCGAGTCTTTATTCGACAGTGAGGAACATATTATACGTATCGATATGTCTGAATATATGGAGAAGCATGCTGTGTCCCGCCTAATTGGAGCCCCTCCAGGCTATATTGGCTATGAAGAAGGCGGACAGTTGACGGAAGCAGTAAGGAGAAGACCATATTCTGTTGTTTTAATGGATGAAATTGAAAAAGCTCATCCTGAGGTATTTAACATTCTCTTACAAGCGCTTGATGACGGAAGAATTACAGATTCAAAAGGGCGTGTCGTTGACTTTAAAAATACAGTTATTATAATGACTTCTAATATTGGCTCACATTTTTTACTAGAACGAAGTGAAACCGAGGTTGAAATCTCTGAAAAGGTAAGGGATAAAGTGATGAGTCAATTACGGGGACATTTCCGTCCTGAGTTCTTAAATCGAATCGATGAGACGATCCTCTTTAAGCCGCTATCATTGGATGAAATAAAGAATATCGTTGCCAAAATGATGAGAGAACTTCAAAATCGGTTAAAACATCAACAAATTGATATAATCATTAATGAAGAAGCAAAAGAATTCATTGCCGTAAATGGATTTGATCCAATTTATGGGGCAAGGCCTTTAAAACGATTTATTCAAAGAAACATTGAAACCAAGCTAGCACGTGAAATTATCGCTGGCAAGTTACATGATCAGTCCAGAGTGGAAATAAATATTAACGACGGTGAGATTACTTTATCGGTTCATTAGATACCTATAGAAAAAGGTCATCCATTTGATAGGATGACCTTTTTCTTAATGTTTTGTTGCAGGCTCGTTAGGAATTATTGCAGCAGCAATGTAAATCAAAATCGTTACCCCAACTGAAGCAATAGCAGCAGGCATAAATTCATATTTAGCACCTGCAGTCATTGAACTCACTACATATGTAAGCATTTGCACTAAAAGAAATGACCAGAAAAAGGTCCAAAAAAATCGCACTATTTTTCACCTCTAACCTATTTTACATCTTCATTTATATTATCATATGATTCTGAAATGATAAAGTGAAACTTCCGCCAGTGGTAAGTAATACCACTCAGGCTATTCCGAGCATTTTCCGTTTTTAAAAGGTGATTACAAATTTTCCAGCTGAGCTTAATAAAAATAGGCTAACCCCCCTTTCATCTTTAATGAGGCGGCATACAATACAGTGAGGAAATATGTAAAAGGAGATTTATCTATGGAGAATCGTAATTTTCAGATGGATACCCAATGGAATATTATTCACTACCCTGAAAAGCCTACCGGATTTGGGATCTTAATAATTGGAGATGAAAGACATTTTGTCGATGAAAGTAAATGCTTTTGGACACAAAATGAAGGAAGGTTAGCTATTGTTAACCAGCTTAAAGAAAAAGGGTACACCATTTTTTCCTCAAATCTATATGGGCGAAACTGGGGAAGCAATAATGCAGTTGAGCTTGCCGAGAGGTTATACCAGCATGTCATAAGAAGTGAAATATTAAATAACAAAATCCATATCTTAGCCGAAGGTATGGGGGCGCTGGTTGCCATAAGTTTAATGGAGAAAATGAAAGGGCGGATACGGTCAATTATTCTGCTCAACCCCATTATTTCCTTGAAAAACCATCTTGAACAAGAAAAGGAACATAAATTCTTTTATAAAAAGTTAATGAGGGAATTAGTAGCAGCACATCAAATGGACCAATATGTACTCGAAAACCATATTTTCAGTATGGATGATAAAATAAATCTTCAATTTGGATGTCCAGTTAAAATTATTCATGTCCTTTCAGGGGGGAAATCGTATAACCAATCTAAAGTGTATCACCAAATAATCAGTGACCCAGAAATAAACCCTACTTTCATTCTACCTGAAAAAAAACAACAGCTTGGCAATATGATGTTAAAGTTTTTCAACAACCATGAAACGATCCTATAGGCTGGTCCTCCCCAAAAAGAAATAATTCCTTAGCGATACGCATAGGATTCATTAAGGTAAGTATGGGGAGGAATATTTTATGGACAAGGCAATTATATTTGGGATGTTTGACTTTATTGGTTTTCACGTTGGCAAAAACCTGCTCAATAAAGGAATAGAGGTCAATGGCGTTCATATAGATGAGGTTGATAATATAGATTTTCTTGATGAAAAAAGACTTGAAGTCGGTAGAAATGCAAACTTTCTGGAAAAATCGTTATTCGAGTTGGGGAATAGTCCTAGAGAAGACATGAGTAATACAAGGATTATATTTTCTATATATGACTTATTTATGCTTAAAAAGGAACAAATTTTACAAAATGAAGAGGTAACAAAGCCGATAATTCAGTATATAGAGGACAATAACAAACATGCGAATATCGTTTTTATTCTTCCGATTCAAATGCTTACCAGTACATTTAGGGGAAAAGAAATTGAGGGATTCCTAAGTAAGATAAACGGATTAGTAAAGAATACACAGATATTGTATTTACCTGCTATTTATGGTCCATGGCAGCCGTTAACTTTTTTGTTTCAAAAAGCTATTGTTTCTAAATATAAAACGACAGATATAACTCATGAAGAACGGGAATGGATAAACGATGTCATATTTGTTGATGATGCCATTAAATCAATCTTAGAAATCATAGAAAAAGGAAAACCTGGGAGTTATTTGATTGAAAGTGGAAGGGATGACCAATGGTTCAGGTGTGCTTCTTTCCTAAAAATCAATGAAAATCAGGCTCGGTTAAGTAACTTATCATCAATACAAGGTGATCTTCCAGTATTAAAAGTAACAGTAAGAAAGGTAACCCCAATTACAGATTCTATCCTGGCACAAATGGAACATGTGAAGCGATTGTATGATAATCGTTTATAAGGCAATTGGCATACTGATTGAAAGAATCATGAAATATATGACCATAAAAAAAAGATCCAGATGTGTTGTGGTTTTAAAATTGTCTTTTCATTTATTTGTTGAAAGGTTAGAATAAAATTGGAAAAAGCAGTCATAGAATTATTTTCCTTTGTTCTATAAATTAATAATGTAAACGAAACGTGTTATAGAAATGGCAACAGTACGAAGGAGATGCATGAAATGATAAACCGTTTCGGAATCATACTTTTATGCCTTTTTTTGCTTGGGGCCTGCGGAGAAACAAAACCTACAGGTAAAATAAAAAAGGTTGGATTGTTAGTACCTGAAACGGTCAATGACCAAGTATGGGGGACGAAGGGCTTTAAAGGTTTGTTAAAGATACAGTCAAAATTTGATGTGGATGTGTTTTATAAAGAAGGAATGAATTCAGAAGCAGTTGTCGAACGTGCAGTAGAAGAGTTTGACCAAAAAGGGGTAAATCTAATATTCGGCCATGGGTCTGAATATGCTGAATACTTTAATAATCTTTCTAAAGATTATCCTGATATCCATTTTATTAGTTTTAATGGTGATGCTAAAAATAAAAACACAACTAGTCTGAATTTTAAAGCACACGCGATGGGTTTTTTTGGAGGAATGGTTGCTGCACATATGTCAAAAACACAAAATGTCGGTGTTATAGCCGCCCATGAATGGCAGCCAGAGATTGAGGGCTTCTATCAGGGGGCTATGGCTGAAAATAAAAACACGAAAGTTAGTATAGAATATGTTGGAAATTGGGATGATGAAATAAAAGCCGTTCAATTAGCAAATGACATGATGGAAAAGGGAATTGATGTGATTTATCCTGCTGGTGACGGGTTTAATGTGCCAGTAATAGAAACAGTAAAGGAACACGGCATGTATGTAATTGGTTACGTTTCGGACCAATCTGATCTAGGTGAATCTACGGTATTAACAAGTACCATACAGCAGGTAGATATTTTATATGAAAAGGTTGCAGATCTATATAATAAAGGGGAACTAAAAACAGGTAACCTTTCCTATGATTTTCAAGACAATGTTATTTCACTTGGTAAATTTAGTCCCCATGTAAACAAAGAATTCATTCAGGAGATAAACAATCAAATTGAAGATTATAAAAAAACAGGAAACTTGCCAAAATGAAAAATTGAAGGAGTACATATGAACAGTCAAGATAAAACATTTCAATTTATGCAGATCGCGATGAAATACTTACCAGAAGCAAAGGAACAATTGGACACGGCTGGTGTAGAATTATCAATGGAATTAATCGAGCCATTCATGAATCTTTTTACAAAGGTCATGCAAGAAGCATATGAACTCGGTCTAGCTGAAGGTCGAAAAGAACTATAAAAAGGAAGTAAGCTCTCGTAATAGGGGGCTTATTTATTTTTTTTTGCTATGTTAAGGATTATTGTTGATTTTACAGCCAAGTTTTATTGGAGAGAAGCGCCTATAGCCTAAATCAACTGCAAAGTTTAATTAGCCATTTTTTTTAATGGAATATACTTATTCGGAGAGAGAAATAAGAAGAAACAGTTGCTTAAAATAGGCTTTATTTGATAAAATTAGTACCAAGTCATAATAATTGATATTAAACTTTAGGATATAGAGAATCTTGCGAAAAAAAAGGAGTTGGAACTTGTGAAAGCAGGTATTGTTGGGATTGGCAGGTATTTACCAGAGAAAATTGTCACCAATAAGGATTTAGAAAAAATAATGGATACCTCTGATGAATGGATTCGTACGATGACAGGTATCGAAGAAAGAAGAATTGCTGCCGATGATGTTCATACATCAGATATGGCATTTGAAGCAGCAAAACAGGCCATTCAAGATGCTGGAATTACCGCGGAAGAGATTGATTTAATTTTGGTAGCTACCGTTACACCTGATACACCTTTTCCATCGGTTGCCTGCAGAATTCAAGAAAGGCTGGGGGCAAAAAAGGCGGCAGCGATGGATGTCAGTGCAGCATGTGCTGGCTTCATGTACGGAATTGTGACAGCGAAACAATTCATTGAAACCGAAGTTTATAAATATGTCCTAGTCGTTGGCGTGGAAAAGCTTTCGAAAGTTACTGACTGGAGTGACCGCAATACGGCAGTATTGTTTGGGGACGGGGCTGGTGCCACCATTATTGGACCTGTTTCAGAAAATCGCGGAATCCTTTCCTTTGAGCTTGGAGCAGATGGGACTGGATCAAAACACCTTTACCAGGATGAATATATTATTATGAATGGTAGAGAAGTGTTCAAATTTGCTGTAAGGCAAATGGGGGAAAGCTGTATCAATGTTCTCGAAAAAGCAGGTTTAACAAAGGATGATGTTGATTTCCTTATTCCTCATCAGGCCAATATTCGTATTATGGAAGCATCTAGACAAAGATTAGAGCTGCCAGTCGAAAAAATGTCCAAAACGATTAATAAATATGGTAATACTTCAGCTGCATCTATTCCAATTTCGATTGTGGAAGATTTAGAAGAGGGAAGAATTAAAGATGATGACCTCATTGTCATGGTTGGCTTCGGCGGAGGCTTAACTTGGGGAGCAATTGCCATTAGATGGGGAAAATAAAGAGATTTTTTTTGATAAATAACCATACGAAACAAGATACGAAATGAAGGAGATAGATAATATGGAAAAGCGCAGGGTCGTTGTAACAGGCGTAGGTGCAGTAACCCCACTTGGAAATGATGCTGAAACAACATGGAAGCACATATTAGAAGGTAAATCAGGGATTGGGCCATTGACAAGAGTTAATGCAGATGAATATCCTGCAAAAGTTGCCGCAGAATCTACTGATTTTAACCCAGAAGCCTTTATGGATAGAAAAGATGCACGCAAAATGGACCGTTTTACACAATTTGCAGTTGCATCGGCATTAATGGCAGTAAAAGATGCTAATTTAACTATTAATGAAGATAACTCCCATCGTGTTGGAGTATGGATTGGTTCTGGCATCGGCGGAATGGAAACATTTGAACAGCAATACGAAATATTTCAGAAGAGAGGCTACAAGCGTGTAAGCCCATTCTTTGTACCAATGTTGATTCCTGATATGGCAACAGGACAGGTTTCAATTATACTTGGGGCAAGAGGGTTCAATTCTTGTACAGTAACTGCCTGTGCAACAGGAACTAATTCCATAGGTGATGCCTTTAAAGTAATTCAACGCGGCGATGCAGATGCAATGGTGACCGGCGGAGCGGAAGCACCAATTACAAAAATGTCTGTCGCAGGCTTCTGCGCGAATACGGCTCTTTCAACAAATCCAGACCCGAAGACAGCTAGCAGACCATTCGATAAAAACCGCGATGGCTTTGTTATTGGTGAAGGTGCCGGGATCATTGTTCTGGAGGAACTTGATCATGCCTTAGCACGTGGTGCTAAAATCTATGCCGAAATTATTGGTTATGGGGCAACTGGTGATGCCTATCATATAACTGCACCAGCACCTGGTGGTGAAGGTGGTGCCCGTGCAATGAAAATGGCTATTAATGATGGCGGATTAAAACCTGAGGAAATTGATTATGTGAATGCGCACGGGACTAGTACTGAATATAATGACAAGTTTGAAACCCTTGCGGTAAAGGAAGTATTTGGCGAACATGCATATAAATTAGCAATCAGCTCAACTAAATCTATGACAGGACACCTTCTAGGTGCAGCAGGTGGTGTCGAAGCGATTTTCACTGTTTTAGCAATAAGAGACAGCATCCTTCCTCCAACAATGAATTATGAAACACCTGACCCTGAATGTGACTTAGATTATGTCGTCAATAAAGCACGTTCGAAAGAAATTAAAGCAGCCATGAGTAATTCGCTAGGCTTTGGCGGCCACAACGCAACGATTGTTTTCAAAAAATATGAATAAGTAAAAAATTCGGCCAGAGATATTTTCTGGTCGAATTTTTTTTGAGAAATAATACCTTAGAAATACATGAACCACTTTTGTTACGTTTAATAAACTGATCAGAGAGTGAGTGAAGTTAAATGGGGTGAAGTAATGGGAATCATTCGAACAGAGCAATGGCTAGAGGAGGAGATTGACAGACCCGTTAAGATTTGTAAAAGATTAGAGCCATATTTTAAAAAACAAACCGCAAAGGAAATTTATAATCAATTGATGAGTTTTGGGATGTATCGGCCGTCTAGGGCCGCAAGGACCAATCTTGTTCAGATGAAGGAACAAAAAGCATGGGATAAAGTAGAGCGTCTATTTAATAAATATAAACATAAATGGAATGGCCCTGACATACCAATTTTTCTCTTTCCAGTAGCACAGTCAGGAGGTTTTTTTATCAGAGAAGTTAAAAGCAAGGCTGGTGTTTCGTTCCCTGATAAAATGTTTCTTTTTCTCTCTACTTATGATGACCCAAAAGAAGTAGAGGCACTTTTGATTCATGAATACCACCACGTCTGCCGGCTTAGGTTGTTAGATAAAAGGCTGGAAGACTATACTTTGCTTGATTCCATTATCATAGAAGGACTGGCAGAATATGCAGTTTTAAAAAATTGTGGACGGGAATATTTAGCTCCATGGTGCCGTATGTATAAAAAAAAGGAGTTATTAAATTTTTGGGAGAAATATTTGAAAGAACAGCTAAACACAAAAAAACATGAAAAGAAACACGATGAATTACTTTATGGGGGAGGAAGACTGCCAAATCTATTAGGTTATGCTGCAGGATATCATTTGATTGAACATTTTTACAAAAACAATAATTATTCTACAAAACTATCTTTTATAAATCCTGCAATAAAATATCTAGAATACTATAATAAAACCTTCGAAAAAAGCCAGTGAAATAAGGCTTTTTTTAATGATGAAATAACATATATTAGAAATTGTGCAAAAAAATCTTGCAATTGTAACAATTCTGTAATAGAATTTTATTGAATATATAGAATAAACTGAATAATTAAAAAGTTGGAAGGTGTACTATGAGCGCAAAAAAATCGCTGCACAAAGAGGCACCATTGCTTGAAGTGAAAAATTTACAGACCGCTTTTGATATTGACGGAACTGATTATAATGCAGTAGAAAATGTTTCGTTCAATGTAATGCCAGGGGAAATTATCGGTATTGTTGGAGAATCTGGTTGTGGTAAGTCTGTTTTGAGCCTTTCGATTATGAAGTTACTCCCGAAAGGAAGTGGAAAAATAAAATCAGGTGAAGTCATTTTTGATGGAGTAAATCTTGAGAAAATGTCCGAATCACAAATCAATAAAATCCGTGGGAAAGACGTCTCCATGATTTTCCAAGAACCAATGACCTCATTAAATCCAGTCTTTACAATTGGATATCAACTCCAAGAAGTCCTTTTTAACCATACAAAGATTACTAAAAAAGAGGCTCGGTTAAAATCGATCGCCTTATTGAAAAGTGTTGGAATCTCCCGGCCACAAAAACTCGTTGATGAGTATCCGCACCAATTATCAGGCGGGATGAGACAACGCGTCATGATCGCCATTGCCATTGCTTGTCAGCCTAGATTATTAATTGCTGATGAACCAACCACTGCCCTCGATGTTACCGTTCAAGCCCAAATTCTCGAACTTTTAAAAGATATACAAGCCGTAAATGATATGTCTGTTATTTTGATTACACATGATTTGGGTGTAATTGCTGAAATGTGTGACGAAGTAATGGTGATGTATGCTGGAAGGATTGTAGAACGGACCGATGTGGATACACTTTTCCATAATCCTAAACATCCATATACAAGTTTGCTCTTAGGGGCAATCCCGAAATTGGATGGACAAGAAGAACGGTTAAGTTCGATTAAAGGTATCGTCCCATCGCTTATAAATATGCCGAAAACTGGCTGCCGTTTTGCCCATCGATGTCCAAACGCCATGCCTGAATGCACTAAAATTACCCCTTTGCTTGAAGATGTTGAACAAGGCCATGAGGTTGCCTGTTTGCTCTTTGAAACTAGCAAGCCAAGAAAAGGGGTGAAAAAATGAGTCCCATTTATATACATAAAAAGGAAGCCCATTCTTCCTCTCAATCTGAAAATCTATTAGAGATTAAAAATCTTAAAACCTATTACCCAGTCAAAGGTGGGTTCTTCAAGCGCACTATTGGAAATGTAAAAGCGGTAGATAATATCTCTTTTGAGATAAAAAAAGGAGAAACTCTTGGACTAGTAGGTGAATCCGGATGTGGCAAATCTACGGCAGGGAGAACCATTCTGCGTTTACTTAAACCAACGGGGGGACAAATTCTCTTTAATGGAAAAGACATTACCAAAGTAACTGGTAAATCACTTCGAGAGATTCGCAAAGATATGCAGATGGTCTTTCAGGATCCCTATGCTTCCTTGAATCCCATGCAAATGGTTGGAGATATAATTGCAGAACCCATTTATAATTTTTCAAAAAAAGATAAAGCTGAGTTAAGACGGGAAGTCATGGATTTGTTAGATAAAGTAGGCTTGCCGCCCGATGCCTATTACAAGTATGCCCACGAATTTTCTGGGGGACAACGCCAAAGAATTGGAATAGCAAGAGCTCTAGCATTAAAACCCAAATTAATTATCGCCGATGAACCGGTTTCAGCACTAGACGTGTCCGTCCAATCACAGGTATTAAACCTGTTAAAGGACTTACAGGAAGAATTTGATCTTACTTTTCTTTTCATTGCGCATGACTTAAGTGTTGTTAAACACATGAGTGACCGAATAGGTGTTATGTACCTAGGGAATATGGTTGAGGTTTCGGATAAAGACAACCTATACGCTAAACCTCTCCATCCATATACACAGGCATTAATTTCAGCTATTCCAACTCCAGATCCCAGGGTGAAAAGGGAGCGGGTCATTTTAAAAGGTGATGTGCCAAGCCCTATCAATCCTCCATCTGGATGCACATTCCATCCCCGCTGCCCAATGGCAATGGAGGAATGTTCTAAAAGTAAGCCAGTATTAAAGGAGGTGAAGCCCTCTCATCGAGTAGCTTGCCACCTTTACTAGAAAAGTGAAAGTGCCTAGGGGCTGGAGCTAGTCTGTTGCAAAAGGATAAATATAAAACAATTAGGGGGGAAACAAATGGAGAAGAGAAGTATGCTTATGTTAGCAGCATTAATGCTGGTTCTGTCCGCATTTTTAGCAGCTTGCAGCGGCGGTGAAAAAGCGGGTACAAAGAAAAATGAAAATGAAGGTAAAAGCGGCGAAACAGCCGGAAAACCACAGGATGGCGGCACACTAGTCTATGCATTGGATTCAGCACCTGAAGGTAAATTCAACTACTCTTTTTATGGTACACAAACTGATGCATATGTAATTGATTTCTTTGATGAAAACTTAATTGATTATGATGAGAACCTAAAGGCACAACCACATATCGCCTCATGGAAAACAGCAGACAATAAAGTGTTTGACTTCGAAATCAAACAAGGGGTTAAATGGCACAACGGGGACGAATTATCAGTTAAGGACTGGGAATTCGCTTTGAAAGTTGTTGCTGACAAGGATTATGAAGGTCCGCGCTTTGATAACGTAAGAAACATTATGGGTGCACAAGATTATCATGATGGTAAAGCAAAGGAAATCGCTGGTATTAAAGTAGTCGACGATTACCACATTCAAATTACATTCGATAAGGCCCGTGTAAACAACTTGGATAATCTTTGGACATACCCTATGAACCGTACAGCATTTAAAGGAATTGCTGTAAAAGATATGATGGGGTCTGAACAGGTTCGTACAAAGCCAGTTGGTTTAGGACCATTTAAAGTTTCTAAAATTATCCCCGGTGAATCAGTTGAAATGGAGCGCTTTGATGATTACTTCGGAGGCAAACCGCATATCGAAAAAGTCGTTGTTAAAGTGATCGACCCATCTCTTTCTGTAGGAGAACTTAAAAACGGAACGCTTGATATGACTTCTTTCCATCCTAGTATTATTGATCAAGTTAAAGCGCTGGATAATGTAAACGCAGTAACTTATCCTGGGGTAAGCTATTACTATGTTGGTTTCAGATTAGGTACTTGGGATGGCGAGAAAAATGTTATGAACGAACCAAAATACCAAGAGAAAAAGCTTCGTGAAGCAATGTATTATGCAATCAATCGTGAGGAATGGGTTAAGGCGTTCTTCTTTGGTGTAGGTAAACCTGTGAACCGTCCAATCCCGACAAACCATTGGATTGCAGCACCTAATGAAGATTTAGAGCAATACAAATATGATCCGGAAAAAGCTAAATCACTATTAGATGAAGCAGGCTACAAAGACGTTGATGGCGATGGATTCCGTGAAGATCCAAACGGTAAGAAATTCGTTGTAAACTTCAGCCACTATGCAACGGATAACCCAACTTTTGAATCTCGTGCCAAAGCAATGACTCAATATTGGGAAGCTGTTGGATTGAAAACTAAATTAACGATGACTGACGTAAATCTTTACTATGAAATGCTTGAAAAAGCGGACAAATCAATGGAAGTATTCTTCGGAGGCTGGTCAACTGGTGCAGATCCAGATCCAACGCCACTTTGGGGCTCAAAAGCACTTTGGAACTATCCACGCTGGGTAAATGCGGACAGTGATAAATTGTTGGATCAAGCACTTGATATCAGTGTTGTTGGAACAGATAACGAAAAACGTAAGGATCTTTATGTAAAATGGCAAAAACTATTCATGCAAGATCTTCCCGCATTACCAATTGCTGAACTAGAAGAAACAATGGCTGTTAGCAAGCGAGTTCAGGAAGTTAAATTTGACGTATCTGGTATGAACCGTCCAAATGAATGGTGGATAAAACAATAGTACAGTTTTCTAAAAAGTTAATACAATTTGTTTTAAGGGCTTACTAATACTGACAACTCAATTTTGAACTTCAAATGGGAGAAGGCTTTGCTTCTCCCATTTGAACAAATTAGGCGAGATATACAGCTTGTGGTTACCAAAGCTTATAGACAAGGAGAATGCACATGTTGAAATATGCATTTCGTAGAATATTGGGAATGATTCCAATGTTACTCCTTACTTCCATAGTAGTGTTTTCCTTGGCAAAATTAATGCCGGGGGATTCTCTTAGTGGAGAGATTGATCCAAGAAATACAAATCCAGAATACATCGCAGAAATACGTGAGAAATTGGGATACAATGATCCGATGCCTCAGCAGTATTTCCGTTGGATTAGTGGTTTCGTGGAGGGGGATTTTGGGAAATCAACACGATTCAAAATTGCTGTATCTGAGGTTATTGGAGAACGTCTCCCTAACACCATACTATTAGGCATTTCAGCTATCTTAATAACATACGTCCTTGCATTTTTTATGGGTTCATATGCAGGTCGAAAGCCGTATACCCTAATGGATAACCTAATAGGAGGATTAAACTACATAGGCTTGGCAATTCCATCCTTTATTGCAGGGGTATTCGCCATCTTTTTCTTTTCATTTAAGTTAGGCTGGTTTCCATCTAATGGCTCAGTAGACATTGGTGTTACAGATGGAACCTTAGAATGGTGGCTAAGCCGTTTTCACCATGTTTTTTTACCAGCTATCGTACTTGGATTATTAAGTACAGCAAGTTATACACAATTTTTACGTAACGATATTATTGAAAATAGTCGAAAAGATTATGTTCGTACTGCTCGTGCAAAAGGGACTCCGGAAAGTAAGATATACAATGTTCATATTTTAAGAAACTCAATTATCCCACTTATAACCTTTTTAGGCTTTGATATTGTTGCCATTATTAGTGGTGCTATTATCACCGAGACGATTTTTACATATCCAGGTCTTGGACAATTATTCCTGCAGTCTGTCGGGACAAGAGATTATCCAGTATTAATGACATTGACCATGTTTTTCTCTTTCTTAACACTTATCGGCAATTTAGTAGCGGATGTATTATATGGTGTTGTAGATCCGAGAATTAGGCTAGATTAGGGGGAGAAAAAATGAAAGTCGTAACACAATACGAAAAAAATGTTATCGTTACACCCCCGAAAAAAAGTTTATCTCCTTTTGCCATTGCTCGGAAGAAATTTGTAAAAAATAAATTAGCAATGGTCAGCCTTACCTTTTTATTAATTGTTACTATTGTTTCGATACTAGCTCCTTTTATTACCACTGCAGATATTACGAGAATTAATATTGGCCAAATGTCGTTAGAACCATCGGGTGATCATTGGCTTGGAACGGATAAAGCCGGGCGGGATGTTTTTACGAGATTACTCTATGGGGGCCGAATATCGTTATTAGTTGGAATGAGTTGTACATTATTTGTCATTTTACTTGGAACATTGATCGGCTCTATTTCAGGTTATTTTGGTGGAACAGTAGATAGTATATTAATGAGATTTACTGATTTTATCTTAAACTTTCCATTTCTAGTATTTGTAATAGTCCTTAATGCCATTCTTTTTGGAAAAGTAAATGGGTTATGGGTATTAATCGGCACCATTAGCTTGTTAAGCTGGGGGGGAATCGCCCGGATTGTCCGTAGTAAAATCCTCGCTGAAAAAGAAAATGAATATATTACGGCAGCTATTTCAATTGGTTGTTCACCAGCCAAAGTAATTATGAAACATCTATTACCAAACATTTTATCTACTATTATCGTGCAAGCGACGATTACATTTGCGACAATGATTGTCGCTGAAACAGGATTAAGTTTTCTTGGCTTTGGTGTCCCTCAGGAAATTCCAAGTTGGGGAAATATGTTGAATTCGGCAAACGAGCCGGATGTTCTCCAATTTAAGCTTTGGATATGGGTACCGCCGGCATTAATTATAACGATTACTATTTTATCGATAAACTTTATCGGAGAAGGACTAAAGGATGCTTTCAATCCAAAATCAAAAAGATAAAATCTGCCATTAACGTGGTGGATTTTTTTGTTATTCTCTTCATTCTGGAATAACCAATATCATATACCCATATACATTAAGATATATAATAGGACAAGTGCTAAAAAATTAGGTCAAACATTGAAATTGGAGCAAAATATATATAAAGGAATAATTTAACTAAGGTCTGCCCATACTGATTTACAAACAGTTTCTTGAAGTGAGGGGTTGTAAAATGTTGTATCTTCATGATGTATGGGTAAATTGGTTTGAAGGGGAAGAAAACGGTTATAATGTATGTCACTTTCATGAATGGCGTAAGGATGACGGGGTGGAACTGTTAGATCAGGTACCACTGATAAAAGTTGAGCCTGTTTTGTTTAAGTACATTGAAAACGATTTGTCGGAATTACCTCAACAACTTCTAGATGATATTTATCAGAAAGCCTATTTAAGAAAAAACCATGAAAGAGTTCAACTTGACTATTGCTTCGTGGTAACGGATGGAATTGGGATCTTAGCAATTGATACCATAGGCTATAATATCCCGATTCGAAAAAGTCGGTTAATTCCTAGACAAGAGCAATTGGTGTACGAAATGATTGCTCAACACGAGGCTACTAAATATCATTTTTATGAGCAGGAAAAAATGAAGGACTATCATATTCTCTCACCTGAACCAGAACTAATGAGAGGTTTAACAAGAAAAGAGCGTCAATTAAAACAACTGTTATTTATGGCTTTAGATCAATTGCTCTCATCTAGTAATGAAGCAGAAGTTAGATATTGGTATACCGAATGGTGCCCGGAGCATTATTCAACCATTCAAGAATTAAATTTTGAAGCTGCATGGGAACAATTGTTTGAGGAAACAAAGTATGGGTGGTCTAAGCGACATGAGACATTTTGTGAAAATTTAATAAAAGGACAGCCGTTTTTTGAAAAGCTTTGGGAAATGGAGCACGGTCCGAAAGTAAATTAAAAGCCTGACCCAAAAGATATGTATTCCATATCTTTTGTGGGTCAGGCTTTTTGTTGTTATCTTTTTTTTCTACCAAGTCCCATTGCATTTTCCATTTTTTTAAGGGTTTTAGCTGCCACTAGATTTGCCTTTTCTGCACCTTCATCTAGAATCCGGTCGAGTTCTGATGATTCGAGTAAATCATAGTATTTTTCTTGGATAGGCTGAAAGAAATTTACGACGACATCTGCTAAATCGCCTTTAAAATCACCATATCCTTTCCCTTCATACATTCCTTCAATTTCTGTTATTGATTTACCACCTAGGATAGAATAAATCGATAATAAGTTAGATATACCAGGTTTGTTTAATTTATCGAATTTAACAATTCCTTCTGAATCGGTGACAGCACTCTTAATTTTCTTCTCAATCTGTTTCGGGTCATCTAATGGTGTAATAATTGCCTTTTTATTTGGATCTGATTTGCTCATTTTTTTTGTTGGTTCTTGCAATGACATAATTCTAGCACCAATTTTAGGAATACTAATCTCAGGGATAGTTAATATGTCCCTGTATTTTTTATTAAATCTTTCAGCTAAATCCCGTGTTAATTCTAAATGTTGCTTTTGATCTTCACCTACAGGTACAAGATTCGTGTTATATAAGAGGATATCTGCAGCCATGAGTGGCGGGTAAGTTAAAAGACTTGCCTGCACAGCCTCTTTACCAGTAGATTTATCCTTAAATTGTGTCATTCTTTCAAGTTCACCAATATAGGCAACACATTGCATAATCCATCCCGCCTGTGCGTGAGCAGGGACCTCTGATTGGATAAATAAAGTAGCTTTTTCTGGATCAATTCCAACTGCTAGATACAATGCCGCTAAACTTCGAATATTTTTGCGAAGTGTTATTGGATCCTGTGGAACCGTAACGGCATGCTGGTCAACGATACAAAAGAAACAATTGTATTCGTTTTGCATTTCAACAAACTGTTTTAATGCCCCGATATAGTTACCAAGTGTTATTGTTCCACTCGGCTGAATACCAGAAAAAATCGTTTTCATGATTAATTTCCTCCTAAAAATATATAAAAAAAACCATTCATCCCCATAAAACTAATAGGGACGAATGGTTCCGCGGTACCACCCTAAATTACTCAATAAAGAGTCACTCAATTCCACAATCATCCACAATGACGATCAGGAGTCCTTTTAACGCAAGGAAAACGTCAAATCCTACTTTTATATGTTCAGACAGAGGCTCCAAAGTCCATTCCGTATTTATTCGTGTTTGTTTACACCAGCCACAAACTCTCTGAAACGAAGGAAAATACGTACTACTCTTTATCATAGCCTGTTAAGCAAATATACAATTGTTCTTATTATAAATGAACTGTATATTTAATTTCAAGTCCGTAAAAAATAATATAGGCAACAGGAGATTAACATCAGTAGACCGTTAGCTAATCCATGAAATAGAAGGGGTGATGGATTGAATGTAATGAGCTCTGATAATGCAGGAATATCTTCCAACCTTCTATTGTTTTGCCCTCTTGAAAAAGCCAAATTAAATGATTTACCAATGGCATCGTAAAAGCCAGAATTTATCGTATAAAGTAGTAAGAAAGTAAGAAGGAGCAGAGAAGAAACATAAAACGATATATCGATATAATTTAATAAAGAAAATCCTTTTTTTGAAAGTGAAGAAATTATTAGTATAAGCAACTGTGTTAGTGCCAATATTAAAAGTCTTTTCCTTAATCTGTAATTCACAGTATAACCTCCAAAACATAGATTTAATAAGGGTAGACACTTAATATTATACAAAAAAATTATTATAAGTGTAAATTATAACACAGGAATTTGTAACGAATACGTAACGAATGTTTCAATCCTGTAAATAAAATTCTAAAAAATAATGTACAATTAATTTAAAATATGTATAATAGAGAATGTAGTAATTTTTCAGAATAATAGAAAAGGGAGGTCTACTAGTGAAGAAATCAAAACTTTCACTACTTTTAGTACTATCACTAGTTCTAAGCATGTTTCTAGCAGCATGTTCAGGCGGAGACAAGAATGAAGGCAAGGAAAAGAATGAAGGCAAAACTGGTGCTGAAGAAACTGCTTTAGCAGATGAGCAAGTTCTAAATGTTCTTGAGTCTGCAGAAATTCCTTCTATGGACAGTGTAATGTCTCAAGACACATTAAGTTTTACAACACTTAATGCAACAAACGAAGGTCTATATCGCTTAGATCCAGACCAAAAAGTTATCCCTGGCGTTGCTGAGGGTGCACCAACTTACAATGATGACAAAACTGTTATTACAATTAAATTAAAACAAGATACAAAATGGTCTAATGGTGACCCTGTTACTGCACATGACTTTGTGTTTGCATGGCAACGTGCAATTGATCCGAAAGTTGCTGCTCCATACGGTGCATACTTTATGGAAGGCAAAATCAAAAATGCATCTGAAATTGTTGCTGGTAAAGCGAAAATAGAAGATTTAGGTATTAAAGCATTAGATGATTATACTGTGGAAATCACTTTAGTGAGAGCGCTTCCATACATCGAATCTTACTTAACATTCCCATTGTTCTACCCACAAAACAAAAAGTTTGTTGAAGCAGAAGGCGCTAACTATGCGAAAGATGCTACTCACCTACTTTACAATGGTCCATTTAAAATGACTAAGTGGGATGGCCCAACTGGTACTGAGTGGGTATTAGAAAAGAATGCTGATTATGTAAATGCAAAAGACGTTACTTTAGAAAAAATTAACTTTAACGTTTCTAAAGATCCACAAGCATCTGCAAACGCATATACTGCTGGTGAAGCTGATATCACACCTAAGCTTGCACAAGCTGCAATCCTTTCTCAATTTGAAGGACAAAAAGATTTACTTCGCTACCAAGAGCCATCTATTTGGTGGTTAAAAATGAACGAAAAGAACAAAGCGTTGAAGAATGTTAATATCCGTAAAGCAATTGCTTTATCTGTTGACAAAAAAGCTTTAACAGAAGATGTATTAGCAAACGGATCTATCCCTGCTGATTTCCTAGTACCAAAAGGTTTCTCATTCTTAGACGGTAAAGATTTCCGTGATACTGCAGGAACTTACCTAAGTGCTAATAAAGAAGAAGCTAAAAAGCTTTGGGAACAAGGTCTTAAAGAAACTGGACTTAAAGAAGTTAAATTTACTTATGTAGGTCAAGATACTGAAACTTCAAAAGTAACTGACGCATTCATTAAAGATCAGTTAGAGAAAAACTTACCAGGATTAAAAATTACAATCGAAGCAGTTCCTTTCAAAATTCGTATCGCTCGTGAAGATGCTATGGATTATGATTTATTAATGGGTGGTTGGGGACCTGACTACGCTGACCCAATGACTTACATGGATCTATGGGTTACTAACGGCGGACAAAACCACATGGACTACAGCAATCCTGAATTTGATAAGTTAATTAAATCAGCTAGTGAAGAACTTGTAGCTAAGCCACAAGATCGTTGGAAAGCTCTTCAAGATGCAGAAAAAATCTTGTTAGAAGATGATGCGGCAATCGCACCACTTTACCAACGTTCAGTTAACCTTCTAATCAATCCTAAGGTTCAAGGTTTTGCTCACCATGCATTTGGTCCTGACTATAGTTACCAGTGGATTAAAATCACAAAATAGTAACTATAACTAATCAAATAAAAAGAGAGTATATTTACCAATATACTCTCTTTTTACCTGTATGAGAATTGTCGTAAGATGTCGAAAATTCAATTAATTAGGAGGTGTAGGTATGGTCAAATATATACTAAAACGTGTTGGCTATATGATTATTACACTTTTTGTCGTAACATCGCTTACCTTTTTCCTCATGAAGCTAATTCCAGGTAGTCCCTTTAATAACTTCGAAAAGCTATCTGAAGTTCAGCGTACTATTTTGCTAGATAAATATGGCTTGAATGACCCCCTGCCTGTTCAATATTTTAACTATATGGTGAGCTTGGTAAAAGGGGATTTAGGAGTTTCCTTCCAATTTGATAATACCCCTGTGACAGAACTTATTGCTAATCGACTTGGACCTTCTGCACAATTAGGTTTTCAAGCAATGGTTGTAGGTTCAATTTTAGGTATCTTATTAGGTGTGGTTGCAGCTCTAAAGCAAAACACTTGGATAGATTACGGTTCAACATTTATCGCAGTAGTTGGTAAATCTGTACCATCATTTATTTTTGCTGGATTAATGCAATATTTTATTTCGGTTAAATTAGGCTGGCTTCCGGTAATGTTATGGAAAGGACCTGAATATACGATCCTTCCTACTATTGCACTTGCGATGTTCCCAATCTCAATTGCAGCGCGTTTTATGCGTACTGAAATGGTTGAGGTTTTAGGAACTGATTATATTACTTTGGCGAGAGCTAAAGGTGCGAGCCGCTGGCAGATTAGCTTTAAGCATGCTTTGAGAAATGCCTTAATTCCTGTTGTAACTGTCTTAGGACCATTAGCGGTTAGCTTAATGACTGGGTCACTTGTTATTGAGCAAATTTTTGGAATCCCAGGAATTGGTGAGCAGTTCGTTAAATCGATTAATATGAATGATTATCCCGTTATTATGGGAACTAACATATTATTTGCTGTATTATTTATCGTAGTTATCTTAATTGTTGATATTCTTTATGGAATCATCGACCCACGTATTCGTGTATCGGGGGGGAAAACAAAATGAGCAACAAAGACATAACAATTTCAAAGGATATGTTTGCTCCTGTCCATATTGATCCATCAAAAAGTGAAAAAATTGCTAAACCAAGTTTAAATTTCTGGCAGGATTCATGGCTAAGAGTCCGGAAAAATAAAGGTGCTGTGGTCAGCATGATAATCCTGGTTATTATGATTATCATGGCCTTTGTTGGACCAATGATTACGCCATATTCATACGATACGCAAAACACGAAACATAATAATTTGCCACCGCGAATTCAAGGTTTAGAGGATGTTCACTGGCTTCCGTTTGATGGTACCTTGTCAAGAAGAGATGGTACCGAATATAACGCTTATGAAGTTCGTAAGGTGGATGCCTATTATTGGTTTGGTACCGATAATTTAGGCCGAGACCAATTTGCACGTGTTTGGAAAGGTACACAAGTATCGTTATTTATCGCTTTTATGGCTGCCTTCATTGATATGGCTATTGGAGTTGCATATGGAGCCATCTCAGGTTATTTAGGTGGTCGTATAGATAGTGTAATGCAGAGGATCATTGAGGTTATAGTTGGTATACCGAACCTGATTGTTGTTGTATTGATGATTCTCGTGTTAAAACCCGGTATTATCCCAATTATTCTCGCCTTAACCATTACGGGATGGACAAGTATGGCCCGTGTGGTACGTGCGCAAGTATTAAAATTTAAAGGCCAAGAATTTGTTCTGGCAGCTAAAACCTTAGGTGCTTCAAATTCGTCTATTATTTTTAAACACATGATTCCGAATATGTTTGGTGTAATTATTATTAATACGATGTTTTCCATCCCGAATGCAATTTTCTTTGAAGCATTTCTAAGTTTTATCGGGTTAGGATTACAGGAACCTCATGCATCTTTAGGAACATTAGTAAATGCAGGATTTAAATCAATGATTGCTTTTCCGTATCAAATGATTATTCCTTCTATTATGATTGCATTAATCATGGTATGCTTCAACCTTGTTGCAGACGGATTACGTGATGCGTTGGATCCAAAAATGCGTGATTAGAAGGCAGGTGGATGTAAATGGAGAAAATTTTAGAAGTAAAAGATTTAAATATTTCATTTCATACTTTTTCGGGTGAAGTTAAAGCTATTCGTGGCGTAAGTTTTGATTTATATAATGGTGAAACCTTAGCCATTGTGGGTGAATCAGGTTCCGGTAAATCTGTAACAACCAAATCAATCATGCGTTTACTTCCTGAGCAAAATTCAGAAATTAAAAGCGGCCAGATTCTATTTGATGGCAAGGATTTAACAAAATTAAAAGATAAAGAAATGCAAAAAATCCGTGGAAAAGATATATCAATGATTTTTCAGGATCCGATGACTTCTTTAAATCCAACGATGAAAATTGGCAACCAGATTATGGAACCTCTTATCAAACACCAAAACATGAGCAGACACGCTGCAAAGGAAAGAGCAATTGAATTATTAAAGCTAGTTGGTATTCCTAAGGCAGAGTTACGTGTAGATCAATACCCGCATCAGTTCTCAGGTGGTATGAGGCAAAGGGTTGTTATCGCTATTGCTTTGGCATGTAACCCGAAAGTTCTCATTGCAGATGAACCGACAACAGCGCTTGACGTTACCATTCAAGCACAAATTCTTGAATTAATGAAAGATCTTCAAAAGAAAATCGATACATCGATTATCTTTATTACGCATGATCTTGGTGTAGTTGCTAATGTAGCCGACCGTGTTGCTGTTATGTACGGAGGGAAAATAGTTGAAATTGGAACTGCTGATGAGATTTTCTATAATCCCAAGCATCCATATACATGGGGATTAATCAGTTCAATGCCTGATATGGACACCCAAGATGATGAACTATTCTCGATCCCGGGAACACCACCGGATTTATTAGATCCACCAAAAGGGGATGCGTTCGCGCCACGTAATCCATTTGTTATGAAAATTGATTTAGAGCAAGAGCCGCCTTTCTTTAAAGTTTCTGACACACATTATGCAGCAACATGGCTGTTACATCCTGATGCACCAAAGGTTAACCCACCTGAGGCTGTAAAAAGACGCCAAAATCAATTTGCAGGAAATACTCCAGTAGCTACTCTAGAGAAAACGAATCAAGGTCAATTCCCTGGAATAAAGGAGGGGAAATAAATGGCTCAAAGAGAAAAATTACTTGAGATTAAAAATTTAAAGCAATATTTTAATGAAGGTAAAGTGAACGAAGTAAAAGCAGTAGATAATGTCTCTTTTGATATATTTAAAGGTGAAGTAATGGGATTAGTAGGAGAGTCTGGTTGTGGTAAATCAACAACAGGTCGAACAATAATCCGTTTATACGATGCTACTGGCGGCGAAGTTTTATACGATGGAGTTAACGTCCACGGTAAAAAGTCTAAAAAACAATTAAGAGATTTTAATCGGAAAATGCAAATGATATTCCAAGATCCATATGCGTCATTAAATCCGAGATTAAAAATAGCTGATGTTATTGCCGAGGGCATTGATATCCATGGCTTGGCAAATTCAAAAAAAGATCGGATGGAGCAAGTATATGAGCTCTTAGAAACCGTTGGCTTGAATAGAGAGCATGCGAACCGCTATCCTCATGAATTTAGTGGCGGTCAGCGTCAGCGAATTGGTATTGCACGTGCCCTTGCTGTTCAACCAGAATTTATCATTGCTGATGAACCTATTTCAGCGTTGGATGTTTCTATCCAAGCGCAGGTTGTTAACTTAATGAAAAAACTTCAAAAAGAGAAAAACTTAACCTATCTCTTCATTGCCCATGATCTTTCAATGGTAAAATACATTAGTGATCGTATCGGTGTTATGTATTTTGGTAAAATGGTAGAACTTGCACCTGCCGATGAACTTTATAAAAATCCACTGCACCCGTATACACAATCACTTTTATCAGCGATTCCTGCTCCAGATCCAATCAGTGAACGGACACGGAAACGGAAATCATATGATCCAGCTAGTCATAACTACGAGCCTAATGAATCAGTTGAATTTAGAGAGGTGACTCCTGGTCACTTTGTTCTATGCTCGGAAAAAGAGTTCAAACAATACAAAGTACAATCTAAATAAAACAAAAAAAACGATCTCGCTGCGAGATCGTTTTTTTTGTTTATTATTTCTTATTGCCCCCGACAGTTTTCCATCCAGTCTGGTATTTAGCACTTTCATCAACAAATTCACTTCGATTTTTACCACCAAACACTTTTTCACCAAAACTGTTTGTAATAACACCCATTAGGGCAGTAATTCCTACAATTAGTAAAGCAACAATAGTTAAATCCGATATGTATGCTCCCATAGTATTAACCCCCTTCACTATCAGCTGTTTTGAATATTCGTAGCACGATATTAATATCCCTCCTTTATTGTAAAAGAACTTACCGTTTATTTAAAGAGGAAATTAAATAACTTTCGATTTGATTTTTAAAATAAATGAATGCGTTTTCACTGCGAATTTTTAAATGAGAATAGAATTTTGGTTTATCGTTTTTTGCCGTAGAGAAATAAATTGTTAAAGTAGTGAAAACAATTTATTTCTGGATGACAAACTCTTAATTACACAGTATAGACGAACATTATAGGAAGAGGAATAATGATTATTGAAAAATTTCAAGATGAAATAATAAAAAAATATGAAACTTTTAGGAGAATTATTCGTCTAATATAGTGATACAACAAATTTTTGAATTGTTTTTCGTCTTACAATATTTTTTGAAAAAAAGATACCCTTTTAAGAAACAGTGGTGTATAATCAATGATATAAATTACTTATTTATAATGATTATTGAAAGATGATTTAACTTGATTATAATAAATTGGTTTAATAATTCAATATACGGGATATATCAATAAATAGACGCAAATAAAAGAGGAGTGTGAAGATCGAATGGTTACACTATACACTTCACCAAGTTGTACATCATGTAGGAAAGCCAAATCATGGTTAGAAGAACATGAAATACCATACACAGAGAGAAATATTTTCTCCGAACCATTAACAATGGAAGAGATAAAAGAAATACTTCGGATGACTGAAGATGGTACGGATGAAATTATTTCAACAAGATCAAAGACATTTCAAAAATTAGACGTTAACTTAGATGCAATGCCGCTTCAGGATTTATTTGGATTAATAAAAGAGAATCCTGGTCTCTTGCGCAGGCCGATTATAATCGATGAAAAACGTTTACAAGTTGGATATAATGAGGATGAAATCAGACGATTCCTCCCAAGAAGAGTCAGAACGTTCCAGTTGCGCGAAGCACAACGTATGGTTAATTAAATAAATAGGCCTTCTTTTTGGAGGTCTTTTTTTGTATATAAAAAATAATATCGTTGTGGTTTCTATCCCACTTTGCTACAATATAATGAAAATCTTAACTAGAATAGGTATTAACACGGTTTTTTAGATTTCAGCCTTTTTTATTTCCCTTATTAGTACTTTTATCATAAAATAAAAGTACACGAGTATTTACTTTTTTACACCCTTATGAAAATTTTTTTGAAATTAAGTAAATGCTAAGGCAGTATCTGCTTGGGGGTATTTAGTCCCTTCAATCTGGAAAACGGAAGGGAGAGGTTTTTAATGGAGATTGAACGCATTAATGAAAATACAGTGAAGTTTTACATTTCATATGGTGATATAGAGGAAAGAGGCTTTGACCGTGAAGAGATTTGGTACAATCGCGAACGTAGTGAAGAACTCTTTTGGGAAATGATGGATGAAGTCCATGATGAGGAAGAATTTGTTATTGAAGGTCCTCTTTGGATTCAAGTCCAAGCACTTGATAAAGGCTTAGAGGTTCTGGTTACCAAAGCACAGTTGTCAAAAGATGGAGAAAAGTTTGAACTCCCCATTCCTAATGAAAAAATAAAAGATTTTCCTGCTGATGATAAGATTGAAGATCTTTTGGATCATCATTTTAATCGCAATCATTCAGATGAGGAAGATATAATTCTTGAGGAAGAAACGTTAGAATTCCTTATTGGCTTTAAAGACTTTGAGGATGTTATTAGCTTATCTAATCGTTCAGGATTGGATGATTTAGTGACAATGCTGTATCATTTTGAAGGAAAATACTATTTATATATTGAATTTCCTGAAGACTTATTTGAAGAAGATGAAATTGACGATATATTAAGTATTTTGCTTGAGTACGGTTTTGAAACACAACTTACCATTCATCGTATTCAAGAATATGGTAAAGAAATAATTTCTGGAAATGTTTTTACTGAATTACGAAAACATTTTCGCTAATTAATGTACCGATTTCAATATTGAAATCGGTATTTTTAACATTAACTGTTTCCTGAAAAAACTCGGGTAGGTGAGGGCACTGAAAAACACAGTAAGGGTTATTATATTTTTGGCGGTATTATCCGTACTATTGTTTTTCTTTAAGGATCGATTAGCAAGTGGGATCTTTGGAGTCCTAAGTGTTTTGGTTACACTGTCAGTTATTTTTATTGGCTTTGTTATTTTCCTTGAGAACCGCCACCCAACTCAAACGATCACTTGGTTAGTAGTTCTAGGTAGCTTTCCTTTGGTTGGTTTTATTTTTTACCTCCTTTTTGGCCGAAATTATCGGAAAGAAAAGATGTTTAGGAAGAAGTATTTCTTAGATAAGCAAGCGTTTTTGACAGTTGAAGGTGAGGATGATCCAAGAAGTGATGAAAAGCTTAGCTTAATGGGGGAACACCAAGGTAAATTATTCAATTTGGCTCAAAAACTGGGGAATAGTCCAATTTCCTTTGATACCTCCACAAAAATCTTAACAAATGGAGAAGAAACATTTCACCATATCTTAGAACAACTAAAAAAAGCTAGGCATCATATCCATCTTGAATATTATATTGTTCGTCACGACCATATTGGTCAAGAAATTAAAAATATTCTTATTGAAAAGGCCCATCAAGGTGTAAAGATTCGTTTCTTATATGACGCAGTGGGTTCTTGGCAGTTGTCCAAGTCTTATATAAACGACCTAAGAAATGCAGGGATCGAAATGGTGATTTTCGGGCCTGTAAAACTGCCTTTTTTAAATAATAAATTTAATTTCCGTAATCATCGAAAAATGATCATAATAGATGGGACGATTGGATTTGTTGGCGGGCTCAATATTGGAGATGAATATTTAGGAAGAGATAAGAACATTGGTTTTTGGCGTGATACGCATTTAATGCTTCGTGGGGAAGCTGTTCGAACACTTCAGCTAATTTTTTTACAAGACTGGTATTACATGACTAATCACAGTTTCCTAACAGCCGAATACTTATCACCCCAAAATGATAATGAAAGTCACGGTGGTGTTCAACTCATCGCTGGAGGGCCTGATAACGAATGGAGTGTTATCAAAAATATCTTTTTCTCAATGATTGCAAGTGCGGAAAAATCAGTTTGGATTGCATCACCGTATTTTATTCCAGATGAAGATATCTTTTCAGCAATAAAAGTTGCAGCACTAAGTGGTATAGACGTACGCCTCCTAGTACCCAATAAACCTGATAAACGGATCGTCTTTCATGCATCAAGATCTTATTTCCCAGAGCTTTTAGAAGCAGGCGTTAAGGTATATGAATACCAACGGGGCTTTATGCACAGTAAGATTGTTATCGTTGATCATGAACTAGCCTCGATTGGAACATCCAATATGGATATGAGGAGCTTCCATTTGAATTTTGAGGTAAATGCATTCTTATTCCGTACTAAAAGTACTCAGAAGCTAGTTGATGAATATATTAATGACCTTGAATATTCTAAACAGCTGGATAAAACAATTTTTCATGAAAGACATCTGGGTTTAAGAGTACTTGAATCAACAGCTCGGTTACTATCGCCCTTACTCTAAGAAGCCATGATAAAAAACTCGTCGAATTGGCGAGTTTTTTTTGCTATTAAAAGGAATTAATGATAATTATAGCGAATTATGATAGATGAAGGAGGCGAGAAATAATTGTTAACAGCACAAACAAAAATTGGTGAAAAAATCTGTCTAGGGCTTGATTACAAAAAAGACACTCTTTTGGCCCTTCGCAGCAAAGAAGAATTTTTTTGCCCTATTTGTGGGGAAAGTGTTTTGCTAAAATTAGGAGATCAGCGGATTTTTCATTTTGCCCATAAGCAGGGGGGAGCTTGCCGTGATTTTTATGAAAGCGAATCGAATTACCACATGGAGGGAAAACGTCAACTCTATCAGTGGCTGATAAGACAAAAGATTCCTTCCGATTTAGAGTACTATGATAGGGATATTCAACAGCGACCTGATATCATGTTCAATTATAATGGAAAGAAATACGCGTTAGAGTATCAATGCTCAACCATTCCAGAGAGCATTTTTATTAAGCGGACGAATTCATATCTTCAGAATGGATACATTCCACTATGGATTCTTTCTAGCAACAAAATAATCATTAAAAAGAGGAATATCGTTGCATTGTCAAACTTTCAGTACTTATTTTTACGGACCACTACTTCTGGAAAGTTCTATATTCCATCATATTGCCCCGAAAAACAACAATTTCATTTGGTTAAATCAATCACTCCCTATTCCACAAAAAATGCCTTCGCTAATCATTCCTCTTATCCTATAAAAAAAATAGACTTAAGTGATTTATTGGAACCCAAAATGGGCAATGAGTTTAATCTATCAAGCTGGAATAGTGAAAATGAAAAATTTAATCTAAATTGGGCTCTTCATCCAGGGAATCAGCATAAATCTTTTTTTCATGAAATATATAACAAAAACCTTAATCTTTTCTTATTACCGCCAGAAATTGGTCTTCCCGTCCATCACGCACTACTTCTCCAAACACCGCCGATCATTTGGCAAACGTATTTTTTTATAGATATAATCGCCGACAAAAGCCCCGATGATTTAATATCCCTATATGAAATTAAATGCCATTTAAATAAGAGAATTAAGAAAAAAGAAATCATTGTAAGAAATTTATCACAGCTTGAAAAAGTGAATCCGATATTAGCCATTTTCGATTACCTTTTACTGTTAGAGCAATTGGGTATGATATCAAGAAAAGGAGATACTAGTTACCAATTGAAACGGAAGATATCGATTCCAAAGTCCAATCGAGAAAGAGAGGAAGCGAAGCTGTTATTTTTTCAAAAATATCAGCGAATCCTTTTAAATAAATAAATGAAAATATGTATAAGGGCATACTATATAAAAGTGTAAATAGTTTCCTAGCTGCCAATTGTGAAAAGGAGTTTGAAAAGATAAGGAGAATATAATGTAATGATCATTTCTTTAAGTAGGGCGAATATAGAATGGAGGATGAAGGATGGCAAATGAAACTGCAGTAAAATCGCTGCCAGCACGAAGCGAAATCCCTGAACAAGATACATGGAAATTAGAAGATATTTTTTCGAGTGACCAGGAATGGGAAAAAGAGTTTCAAGAGGTAAAAGCTCAAATCCCAGGGATTAAAGAATTCGAAGGAAAATTAGGGGAAAGTGCAGAGACACTGTATCAAGCACTTCAGTTCCAAGACAAGCTGTTAGAACGAATTGGAAAGCTTTATACATATTCACATATGCGCTATGACCAAGACACGACGAACTCTTTTTACCAGGGCTTGGATGACAGAATGAAAAATCTGTATTCACAAGCAGCCAGCCAGTTGGCTTATATTGTTCCAGAAGTTCTCTCTCTAGACGAGAGCAAAGTAACTAGCTTCTTAAATGAGAAACCAGAACTAAAATTATATGAGCATGCTCTAGCTGAAATTAATTTGCAAAGACCACATGTCCTAACAGCGGAGCAGGAAGCATTGCTAGCTGAAGCGAGTGAAGTGATGGATGCTTCTAGCAATACGTTTGGAATGTTAAACAATGCGGACCTTCAATTTCCATCTATCAAGGATGAAAATGGCGAAGAAGTAGAAATTACTCATGGCCGTTATATTCGCTTTTTAGAAAGCTCAGATCCTAGAGTAAGACACGATGCGTTTAAAGCCGTTTATAAAACATATGGTGAATTTAAGAATACATTTTCAAGTACATTAAGTGGAAATGTGAAGAAGGATAATTTTAATGCACGAGTAAGAAAATATGATTCAGCTAGACATTCAGCCCTTTCCGCTAATAATATACCAGAGAGTGTTTATGATAACCTTGTAAATACGGTTACCGATCATCTTCATTTATTACATCGCTATGTGAAGCTTCGTAAAAAAGTGCTTGGGCTTGATGAGCTTCATATGTACGATTTATTTACTCCACTTGTGAAGGATGTAAAAATGGAAATTAAATACGATGAGGCTAAGGATTTAGTCATTAAAGGGTTAGCCCCATTAGGCGAGGAATATTCGAAAATATTATCAGAGGGCTTTGAAAATCGCTGGGTTGATGTGCATGAAAATAAAGGAAAGCGGAGTGGGGCTTATTCTTCAGGAGCATACGGTACACATCCGTATATTCTGATGAACTGGCAGGATAATGTAAATAATTTATTTACACTTGCCCATGAATTTGGCCATTCTGTTCACAGTTACTATACACGGAAATCACAACCATATCCTTACGGTAACTATTCTATTTTCGTTGCTGAAGTGGCTTCAACCTGCAATGAAGCACTTCTAAATGACTACTTATTAAAAACAATTGATGATGAACAAAAACGAATATACTTACTCAATCATTATTTAGAAGGCTTTAGAGGCACCGTGTTCCGTCAAACTATGTTTGCGGAATTTGAACACATCATCCATCAAAAGGCACAAAATAACGAGGCATTAACAGCGGATGCATTAACGGAAAGCTATTACGAATTGAATAAAAAATATTTCGGTGATGAGGATATTGTGATTGATGAGGAAATCGGATTAGAATGGGCGAGAATTCCTCATTTTTATTACAATTATTATGTTTACCAGTATGCAACTGGTTTTAGTGCAGCCACTGCATTAAGCAAGCAAATTTTAGAAGAGGGCGAGCCAGCAGTCAAAAGATACATTGACTTTCTAAGTTCGGGAAGTTCAGATTATCCAATCGAAGTGCTGAAAAAAGCTGGTGTAGATATGACAAGTGCAGAGCCAATCAAAAATGCTTGTAAGGTATTTGAAGAGAAATTGAATGAATTAGAACAATTGTTATCAAAAGCATAAATAAAGGGGATGGTGCCTATTGGCATCCATCCCTTTTAAAATCCTCTAAATCGTTTTCTGTCATTAAGGTAAAAAATGAAAATAAAAATGGATACAAACAATATTGGTGTACTAAGCAATAGAGGGAAGATCTTTAATAATGCGAGTACTTGGAGGAAAAAAGCAATCAAAATAAACAGTACCATAATAATGAAAGGGAATTTTCTCATCGAACATGGCCACCCTTTTAAAAAGTAGTTTTCATTCTTCGTACTATTATGTCTATTGTCCATTCCATGAAATTATGATATTTGACAATTATGTGAAATAAAGCACAAACTTATTGTCAGTATCTTTAACCCCATGCTATATTATATACGTGAAGTTGATCACAACAAACATATACCCCTTTGTTTGAACCGTGAAAAATTTCTCCCATCCCCTTTGTTCGTATAATAGAAAAATGCCTTGCAGTATAAAAGCTGCAAGGCATTTTCGTTTTTTTCATAGGATCTGTTAAACTAGGCTGTTGATTTCAACTCCAATCAACTAGCTATAAAACCAACAATACCCCTTTAACATAGCCTTAAAATAAAAAAATGCCGTTTGCAAACGACATTTTCTATTCTTCGATATATCTCCAAAAGGTTCCATATTTAGCGGGGATTTGTTCAACCACTTGCTTTAATAGTAGTTTCTTCATCTCCCGCTCAATTTGCGAAATAGACATATTATAAACAACGGCAATTTCCTTTGAGGCAACAAATTTAAAAAATTTCATAAATGTTTCTAACGGAGGCGGGGGAGATTGCACTGGTTTTTCAGAGAGCATTTCCTCTAAAATTTGGACATATACCTCATATGGATAAGAACCAGTTATCTTAATTCCTTCATCCTCAACATTTTCATTGAAAAATACTAACGTAGGAATTTCTTGTACATCCATTTCAGATGTGATCTTCAAATCACATTGGAAGGCTTTCGCAGCACTTTCGGAATGGATATCATACATGAATTCCTCCACATCTAAACCTAAGCTCTTAGCGCAATCCTTTAACACTTCAAGATTAGAAACATTTAGTTTCTCTAAAAACAAGCCCTCTTGTATTCTTCGCAGGAAACGAAGACCAGCACGTCTCCCTTGCAATTCAGCTGCTTTTAGAGCTATGGAAACTGTAAAAGGAGAATCGACGGGATTCTCTAACCATAGGCTTCCATCACATGACATTCCTGACCTGCTAGCAGTCTTTTCCCAAACTTGAGCGAGATTCTCAAAATTCTTTTTCTTACTCAAATTTAAATCGGCTAATCGACCACTCAAAATATGCTTAATTGAAAAATAACGGCCATATTCGATTTGAAGCTTCTTTAAAATGGGCTCTAATGCCCAACATTCCGGACATAATGGGTCAATAAACATATAAATCTCAATTGGTTTTTTCTCATTTCCGCCACATTGCTGCTTGGAGCCAGAAGATCTTGAACTATTCACGATCTTCACCTAAAACCTCGCCATCAGGCGTGTTAATCATGTGTTGGGCAGTAAGATGAAGTCTTGAATAAAATTCGTCCCTTATTGGACCATTTAAGCCAATTTTGTCCATTGCTTGAGTCATGCAAGATAACCATGCTTTCGCACGTGTTGGAGTAACTGGAAATGGCAAATGGCGAGCACGCATCATTGGATGGCCATGTTCTTCTGTATACAATGCAGGACCGCCTAAATATTGAGTTAAGAATTGCTTTTGTTTACGAGCAATTTCTGTAAATTGATTTGGGAATATTGGAGCAAGATCAGGATGTTGTGCAACAAGTCCATAAAAAGTGTCCACAAGATGGTGTAATGTATCTTCACCAATGGATTCAAATGGTGAAAGCTTTCTCTCAATCATGTTGACAACTCCTTTAAAGTATTATGTAGATTTATTTTAACAATGCCTATTTCATATCTCAAATTAATTGCTTTGAAAATGTGAATTTGTCACTCTGAACACATTATTAATGTGTACCAAGTGAGCAATTCTTAATAGAAGAAAGAGGCAGTAGTATGTTGGAAAAAATTCCAAATTGAAACTTCCCTTTAGCTAATTTAAAGAATTTAATCACGGTTTGTTAGTTCGTATTTTTTGCTATAGAAACGGCGGATTTTATTTTCTGTTTTTCGTGTAGGAATCTTAAATTGTTTAAGAAATTCAAGAAAAATTTTTTCTCCAACCTGATAGTTTTCAACCTCATATTCTAATTCATAATCCTCTTCACTTAGATAAATACTATGGTCCAATACCAGTAAGCCTTGTTTGTAATTGAATTCTACTCTCTCCGTAATTAATGATCCAAAATATTTAATAGTTGAAAAAGAAATTTGGTAGTCCTCGATGAGACGCTGAATGATCCCTGTTGGAAGTCTCCCATGGTGAATGGCGGTAGAGGCTTCCTCTTCCCCTATTATCTGATTCGTCTCTAGCAGCCCTACAGATGCCGGCTGTTTTAAGGTCATTTCGTAGGCCCCGCCCTTTTTACGAATTCTTAGTGCAGAGTCTTTACCTTTTAAAGCAAATTCAGGTGTATCAAAGTAGTGGTTTTCTTGAGAGAATATTTGGCTTTTGTCTATCTTGAAATACTTAAGAAGGCCTTCATATTCTAATCTTGTTAGCATATTTTTAAATTCGATTTCAATATTTTGCGTCATACCGTACTTCCTTTCAACTGAGTGTTTTCTTTATTATCTCACTTCCAACTTAAACATCAATCCTTGGGAGAAATGGATGAATTATGCTAAAATAGGTAGGTGAACAATGGAGGTATAGAGATGAAGAAAAATATTGCAATCCTAAAGGCATACATAAAAGAAGATAAACTAATGTTAGAAACAAATGAGCCAATTCTTGAATTGGTTCCTGGGGAACAGATTCTTGTAGATTCTGCCCAATACTCTTTCATTTACTTAATGGAAGATAAAAATGATTATACATATATCGTTTTACATGAACAAATCTGGCCGCTTTTAAAAAATGCACAGGAAAACAAGTTACCTGTCTGGGCTACCTTTAATGATGAGCAAAAAGAACTAATAAATTTTCATGATGAATTTGATTATCTCTTAACAAATATTAAAGGTAATAGTAATTATGGAAAAGAATTGGTTACAAAAGTAGAGGGTATTTTCTTAACTTAATTTGTTTTGAGGTGAAATCATGAAGCATTGGGACCAATTTTTAGCTCCATATAAACAGGCTGTTGCAGAATTAAAAGTAAAATTAAAGGGGATGAGGGGTCAATTTGAACTCGATGCTACTCATTCACCGATTGAATTTGTGACGGGAAGAGTCAAACCAATCGCAAGTATTCTTGACAAAGCGAATCAGAAAGGAATACCACTAGAAAGATTGGAAGAGGAAATGCAAGATATTGCAGGTATGCGTATTATGTGTCAGTTTGTCGATGACATTCATACAGTTGTCGATTTATTACGAAACCGGAATGATTTTGAAATCGTAGAGGATAGAGATTATATATCCCATAAAAAGACAAGCGGGTACCGGTCCTATCATGTTGTCATTAGCTACCCAGTTCAAACGATACATGGGGAAAAGAAAATCTTAGCGGAAATTCAAATACGAACTTTGGCAATGAATTTTTGGGCGACCATTGAACATACGCTAAGCTATAAGTATAAAGGTGTTTTTCCAAGTGATATTCAAATGCGTTTGAAAAGAGCAGCTGAAGCGGCATTTCGGTTAGATGAGGAAATGTCATTGATTCGTGGTGAAATTCAGGATGCTCAGGCCTTTTTTACAAGAAAGAAAGAATTAAAACAAGAAGAAAAGGATTAATTGTCATAACCGTCTTTTGAAAAGCCATTCAAGTCACAAGGAGCAAAAATACTATGAAATTTGCGATAACATCAAAAGGAGATCAAAAATCAAATATTCTAATGCACAAAATGAGGACCTATTTACTTGATTTTGATCTTGTGTACGATGAGGACCAACCAGATATAGTTGTTTCCATTGGTGGTGACGGGACACTCCTTTATGCCTTTCATCGCTATAGCAGCCGTTTGGATAAAACAGCCTTTGTAGGAATTCACACAGGCCATCTCGGCTTTTATGCAGATTGGATCCCAGATGAAATTGAAAAGCTAGTGATTGCGATTGCTAAAACACCCTATCAAGTCGTGGAATACCCATTGTTAGAAGTGATTATCCGTTACTCACATGCAGGGAAGGAATCAAGGTATCTTGCCTTAAATGAGTCAACTGTTAAAAGTGTCGAGGGGACACTCGTCATGGATGTGGAAATCCGCGGACAGCATTTCGAGCGGTTCCGTGGGGACGGCTTATGCGTTTCAACACCTTCGGGTAGTACCGCCTATAATAAGGCACTTGGAGGGGCGATTATCCATCCGTCGATTTCTGCACTCCAAGTGGCTGAGATGGCATCGATAAATAACAAAGTCTTTAGAACAATAGGCTCGCCGCTTATTCTCCCTGCACACCATACATGTATGCTTAAACCGGTAAATCGGTCTGATTTTCAAGTGACCATCGACCATCTGACCTTGCTTCATAAGGATGTAAAATCAATCCAATTTAGGGTGCCAGAAGAAAAAATTCGCTTTGCCCGTTTCCGGCCGTTTCCTTTTTGGAAAAGAGTTCATGATTCCTTTATTTCAGATTGACGAGAAGGGGCCATTATAATGACTTCCCCGTTTCAAATGAAGTGGAAAATTAGTGAAAGCGATAGTGGAAAACTTTTAAGAGAATTTTTAAAAAAGGAAGAGATTTCTCGAACGGCCTTAACGGATATTAAGTTCAAGGGCGGTAGTATCCAAGTAAATGGAGAAGAAGTAAATGTTCGATACAGGTTGGCATTTGGGGATGAAGTAATGGTTATTTTTCCCATGGAGAGTCCTAGCGAGGGACTAAAGGGCGTAGAAATCCCGTTAACGATTCTATATGAAGATAAGTATTTGTTGGTTGTTAATAAACCCGCAGGAATGAATACGATTCCGTCTCGAGAACACCCCGTACACAGCTTGGCAAATGCTCTTGTAGGCTATTATCAGCGCAGTGGGCTGCAAGCAACAACGCACATTGTAACTCGGCTTGACAGGGATACTTCAGGGATTGTTCTAATTGCTAAGCATCGCCATGTCCATCACTTGTTCAGTTTGATGCAACGGGGCGGGCAGGTGAAAAGGACATATGAAGCTTTTGCTGGAGGCAGGATTTCACTAGATAGTGGCACGATTACAGCGCCCATTGGCCGCAAAGACGACAGCATTATTGAGCGGGAAGTTCGTGCGGATGGTCAATATGCCTGCACTCATTATCAAGTGATCGAGAAACATATTGCATTTACCTATTTGGAGCTCACACTTGAAACCGGACGAACCCATCAAATTAGAGTCCATATGTCTTATTTAAACCATCCTTTGCTTGGTGACGATTTGTATGGGGGAGACCGATCATTAATTGCTAGGCAGGCTCTTCATTGTAAAAGAATAAAATTTATTCATCCATTTTCAGGAGAGGAAATGATTTTTACTGCACCATTACCGAGGGATATGGGTGAAATTTTAGAGGCTGACTCGCTTTTATAGGAGGCAGCCTTTTTAATTTGAACGTGCGTGCGATCCCGCTTTTTCAATTTCAATCAAATTGCTTAAATTTTTCCTCTACATATGGCATAGTAGATTTAATCGAAACCAATTCCATTTCAGGATATCTTAAGGCGGTTAGGTTTCCTCCGAAGACTGCCCCAGTATCAATATTATAGGTATTATTGATGATTCTTGGCTCATTCACAGGAGTATGTCCGTAAACGATACATGCTTCACCGTGATACTCTTTGGCCCAATCTCTTCTTATCGGTGACCCGTCAGGGTGTTTTTTACCTGTTATATCGCCGTAAAGGACAAATTCTTTGACCTTAGCATGGGATTGTCCGATAAATTCCTGCTTAATCCCTGCATGGGCAATAATAAGCTTTTTGTTGTCTAATACTAAATATAATGGAGCCCTTTCATAAAGTTCGGTGAATTTTTTTCGAATGGATTGCTGCTCTTTTTTATATAATGATTCATATTCGGCAACTGTTGTTTCTAACCCGTGGGCAATCTGAACTTTGTTGCCAAGGAAGAAACGGTATAACTTATTACAATGATTCCCTGGTGTGTAATAGCCTGTTTTTTCTTTAATGACTAACTGCCATACAATTTCGATTACGTTAAGTGAAGCAGGTCCCCGATCTGTTAAATCACCGAGAAATCCCAGCACTCTATTATTGGGATGTCTTGGGATACCGTTCTCCCATTTATAACCAAGTGTAATGGTAAGTTCCTTTAATTCCGTTAAACACCCATGAATATCACCGATTATATCAATTTTCATAAATTCAACTCCCTTATATCGATATTTTTTGCCTAAGAGTTAGTTTTTATAAAAAGGATTCTAATCTAAAACTTTTTTGAGAGGAGTTACACGAATGGAGCAGCAGGTTTCAGTTATTTCTTTATTAATTGTTGTTACAATGGCATTTTTAACACCGATTCTTTTACATCGGTTTAAATTGAATTATATCCCTGTGGTCGTCGCTGAAATTATTATGGGATTGGTAATCGGTAAAAGCGGTTTTGATGTGGTTCATGAAGATATGTGGCTCTCAACCCTATCGACCTTAGGGTTTATTTTTCTCATGTTTTTAAGCGGACTTGAGATAGACTTCACGGCCTTTGCTGGGAGGAAATTGCGTAAAAAGCTTTCCAATGGAAAAAAAGAGCCCAATTCATTTGTAGTCGCGGGGCTAATCTTTGCAGGTATCTTTATTTTCTCCCTGGGTTTATCCTTTTTGTTTGTGATAGCAGGTTTTATTGAGAATGCCTTTTTAATGACGCTGATCATTTCGACCATATCATTGGGTGTTGTTGTGCCTACTTTGAAAGAGGCACATCTGATGAAAACCGTCATCGGACAAATTATCTTATTGGTTGCGGTTATAGCCGATTTAGTGACGATGATATTGCTTGCTGTCTTTGTATCGCTATATGAATCAGGGCATGGAAATACGTGGCTGTTACTTATTTTGTTTGCCGCAGGTATCGTTCTTTATTTTCTTGGCAAAAGATTTAAAAATCGAACCTTTATAGAAACACTTTCAACGGGGACCGTTCAAATAGGGACGAGGGCCGTGTTTACACTGATCATCGTATTAGTAGGTCTTTCTGAAACAGTGGGTGCAGAAAACATCTTAGGAGCGTTTCTAGCAGGTGTCCTTGTTTCGTTGTTATCACCGAACCAAGAGCTTGTACATAAGCTAGACTCATTCGGGTATGGATTTTTGATTCCCATCTTTTTTGTAATGGTGGGAGTAAATCTTGATATTTGGTCCCTTTTTAATGAAAAAAAACTCTTATTAATGATACCGCTGCTATTACTGGGGCTGCTTTTATCAAAACTTATCCCCGTGTATATTTTGAAAATTTGGTATGAGTTGAAAACAGTCATTGCAGCGGGTTTTTTACTTACTTCAACACTTTCCCTAGTCATTGCAGCGGCGACAATAGGAGAAAGGTTAGAAATCATAACCCCGCAGATGAGTGGCACATTAATATTGGTTGCTGTAATTACGTCTATTATTACACCGATTGTTTTTAAAAAGTTATTCCCTAAAGAAGTGGTCGCTAATAAAAGGGTAAGCGTGGCATTCTTAGGTGCCAATCAGACCACATTGCCCGTCTCACGAGAATTAAAGTCAGGCTTGTATGATCCAATCTTGTATCATACTCAAATGGAGAAATCAGAAAAGCAAATTGCTAATTCTCTTTTTGACATAGTTGAAATTCCTGATTATTCCTTTGAAACGTTGGAGAATACAAACGTCTTTCAATCAGAAGTTGTAGTGATTTCAACAGGTGATGAAAGAGTAAATGCAACACTTTCTGTAGCTTCTAAAGAAAAAGGAGTTTCTAGGGTCATTGCCCGAATAGAAAGTCCTGATTTAGAGGAAAGTTTACGGGAGCATAATATAGAAGTGTTTTCTGCGTTTATGTCAACCAAAGTATTACTCCGGGCATTAATTGAATCACCAACCTTGTTAAATATATTAACAAATCAGGAGACAGGACTTTATGAAATTGTTATGCTGAATAGGCAATTTGATGGGATGTCTTTACGGAGATTTCCTTTTACAGGAGATATCATATTTGTCCGAATTTTCCGTGGTAAGGATTCCATCGTCCCACATGGAGATACAGAGCTGCAAACGAATGACCGCTTGATTGTTACTGGATCGAAGGAATATGTGGATGAACTGAAAAGAGAGTTAGAATTCTGCGAAACCTGTTAAAGTATTTTTGAAAAAATGTTGTTTGCTGTGTTGAACTTTTCATTTGTCGTAAATTAGTGTAAAATTAGTACCAAGTACTAATAACTCATGTAATAGTAGGAGGACTTTTTCAATATGAATCTTTCTTTATCTGGAAAAACTTATGTAGTAATGGGTGTTGCCAATAAACGCAGTATTGCATGGGGAATTGCCCGCTCATTGCACAATGCAGGAGCAAGATTAATTTTTACCTATGCAGGTGAAAGATTAGAAAGCAGTGTTCGTGAACTTGCTAATTCGTTAGAGGCTGAAGGGACACTTGTTTTACCGTGTGATGTTACACGCGATGAAGACGTTGCGAAGTGCTTTGCTGAAATCAAAGATTCAGTTGGGGCAATTCATGGGGTAGCACACTGCATCGCATTTGCTAATAAAGAAGAACTAAGTGGTGAGTATATGAACACAACTAGAGAGGGCTTCATGCTCGCTCATAATATCAGCTCATATTCCTTAACAGCCGTAGCGAAAGAAGCACGAGGATTGATGGTTGAAGGTGGAAGCATTGTCACGTTGACGTACTTAGGTGGAGAACGTGCAATCCAGAACTATAATGTTATGGGTGTAGCCAAAGCTTCTCTAGATGCTAGTGTTCGTTACTTATCCGCAGACCTTGGAAAAGATAACATACGTGTAAACTCGATTTCTGCAGGTCCAATTCGAACATTATCCGCAAAAGGAATAAGTGATTTTAATTCAATTTTAAAAGAAATTGAAGAAAGAGCTCCATTACGTAGAGCTACCACTCCAGAAGAAGTTGGAGACACTGCTTTGTTCCTTTTCAGTGATCTTTCACGAGGAATTACCGGCGAAAACATTCATGTTGATTCCGGATATCATATTCTATAAGGATGATGATGAAGGCCCGCATTTGATGCGGGCCTTTTTGCTTGCAGTAAATTTCTTATTTTCCTATGAACGCGTATGGGCCTCTAGCATAAATATAATGTGTAGGATTACGTAAATGGAGGTACAGAGCATGTCGGAAAAGAAAAGTAAAGGACCATTACTCTATATACACCAGCCGTTTGCAAGGACTCCTGCAACTAACATGCAGGACATTTATACGAGCAGACTGGAAGAAGAAGAGATGGTTGAGAAAGAAATGCTGTTAGAGGCTGAAAGCAAAAAGAAAATCTCTCTTTTAAAAAAGGAAATAGTTCAAGAGCCAATAGGGACGGAAGGATCTAGATCAGATAATCCAGCAACAAAATCACCAACATCGATTCAGGAAAGACAGCGTTCTCCCTTTAACAGGGTGAAACCCTTTAAAGAAATGGATATTAAAGAACGATTGAATTATTTAATCAACTATCCAAAAGTCCTTCCGCCTCCACCATGCGTTTTTATTACTGAAGAAAAAAATTATCAGGGATACTTAACTGTGTACGATGGTGACGAAGTAACGATTCGATTTCATGATCAATCAACAAATACAGTGCCAGTCCATGCACTTAAAGGGGTTATCTTGATTGGAATCAAAAAATAGAGACAACAAAAAAGCCAGCCGATTATACCGACTGGCAATATTTTTAATTGCAAATTCCTAAGTTAACATCCGCAATACATTGAACAGCGCAGAAGCATCTTAAGTCAACTGTTATGCAATCGTTACTTGCGCGGAAACGTTCAACTTGACAAACCTTATCGAGGTCAATACAACACTTATCTCCACCTGAAACTAAGTTTACTGGGGTGAAAGTTCCACCTTCACGGCGACCAGGTACTAATACACGAAGTGTAGCACAGCAGTTATCAAATACATCTTCGACACGGAAGTAGATGGATACACATGCATTGTTTTCGGTACTAAAGAAAGCGTGGAATGGTGAACCATCCGCAGTACTTAAAACAAATACACGAGTATCAACTGGATCTCTCCTTGCTGGTGAAACCAATGTACCAAGTGGCTCATTGAAACAACTAGAACATTCAGGACATTCATCTTCTTCTACAGCATTATCTTGGATATCCTTAATTGCACGGACGACTTCGCAAACACAATTACCTTTATGAAAATCATGATCATTATTTCCACAACCCATTTATTTTTCCTCCTTAATCCGATATACATCTTACATTATTAACATATTTCACAGAGCACTTTTGGGTAACGGACAATAGCCTTGTTTGAGTAAATTAGGCGACAAAAATGCTATGAAAGGAAGAATGGATACACAACATGAAAATAACTTTATTAAACCTGATTATTCTATCACTTGCGTCTTTTAGGCTAACAAGATTATTTGTTTTTGATAAAATAACCGAATTTATTAGGGAGCCTTTTTTCAATGAAATCAAAGAAGTAGATGAGTATGGTGAAATCGAGGTTTATTATTTACCAAAGGAAAAAGGGGTCAAAAAGTTCTTCGGTGAACTTCTTAGCTGTTATTGGTGTTCAGGGATATGGACTTCTGTAGGAGTTGTCGGTATATCACTTCTATATCCAATCGTTTCCTACCCTATTATATTAATTTTAGCGGTTGCTGGCATTGCATCAATCTTGGAGTTAATTGTACAGTATTTTATCGATAAATAAGGTGTTTGCTGAGACAAGACCTACATCTTGGTCATATTCTAATACAAGTAGGAATGAATTGAAAGCAAGGGAGAGAGAATTAATGAGTCGGAAAAAAAGGAGAAACCAATATACAACCACAACACAAGGTACAGAAACAACACAAGATTTAGAAACAACACAAGATATTGAAACAACACAATCCACTCACATGTATCAACCGTCAAAATCCATAAAGCAAAAAGGTTCAGGTTGTGGCTGCGGAAAAAAAACTTCTAAATAGGCTTAAGGGGACTGCCAGATTGACTGGCAGTTTTTTTGTTTTACGAAGGAATAAAGATAAATTACTTGTAACTAGTCATAATTTTAGACAATATCGAAAAAACTACCTATAGTGATGGTTAAAAAAACGGAATAAGGGATGGGAATCAAATGAAAGCTATTCATCATTGGGTATTATTCGCTTGTTTATTATTACTCTCCTCCTGTAGTCAAAATCCACAGGTTAAGGATAGTCAAATAGCCCTTATGAAAACAACGAATCCTAATCCGATTGTAACCGGGAAAAACATAAGTAAAAATCATGTGAAAGAAATTGAGCATGATGTAAGCGCGTTTCCAGAATTATATGATGTGGCCGTTATAAAAGGGAAAAAAGATACACTAGTGGTATATAAGGTTAAGCATATGCATCGTTTTAGAATGAAAAAAATTGAAAAAAACATCAACAAAATGCTTAAAGAAAAATATCCCAATGATAACTTTACCATTTCAAGTGACTACAAAATTTTCCTCGAAGCAGTGAGACTTGATGAGAGAATGAAAACCTCCTCTAAATTTTCTCATCAAAGGGCTGAAAAACGCTTTAACGACATCGTTAAAATGACGAAAGAAATGAAGTAAGAAAGGAAGAATGTAGATGCCAACGGAAAAGCAGAAAAACATGACGCCTCAGCAGCGCAATTACCAACAGCTTCAGCAGAAACATGAAATTAAAAGGCCTGTTTTGAAGAATTGTATTAAGGCATTTTTTGTTGGTGGACTTATTTGTGTTATCGGCCAAGCCATCAGTTACTTTTATATTTACTTTTTCGATTTTACCGAACAGAGTGTAGGAAATCCGACCGTGGCAACAATGGTCTTTTTATCAATGTTACTCACTGGCTTCGGAATTTACGATCGTCTAGGACAATTTGCTGGTGCAGGAAGTGCTGTGCCCGTTACCGGCTTTGGTAATGCCGTAATCTCGGCATGTATCGAACATCGAACGGAAGGCTTTGTTTTAGGTGTAGGTGGAAATATGTTCAAGCTAGCAGGATCGGTAGTGCTCTTCGGTGTTTTCTCAGCTTTTGTTGTTGCGCTTGTTAAAACGCTGCTAGTGATTTGGGGGGTTTTGTAATTGCTAAAAGGGCACCAATCTTGGATATTTACAAATCGGCCAATGATCACAGCTACCGGGGTTACTGGTGGTCCATTTGAAGCCAATGGAAATTTAGCCAATGATTTCGATTTATTATATGAAGACTTATGGATGGGAAAGGAGTCTTATGAAAAAGCCCACCGTTTACTATTAGAAGAAGCAATTAAAACAGCTTTACAAAAAGGGAATGTTGAGAAAGAGCAGATTCAATTTTTATTTGCTGGAGACTTAATTAATCAAATTACGCCAACCAGTTTTGCGGCAAGGACAATGCAGATTCCATACTTTGGTCTGTTTGGGGCTTGCTCAACGTCCATGGAAGGGCTGGCCTTAGCCTCTTTTGTGGTAAATTACCAGGGGGCAAAATACGTACTTACGGGTGCTTCAAGCCATAATGCAGCAGTCGAAAAACAGTTTCGATACCCAACAGAGTATGGAGGTCAAAAGCCTCCGACTGCACAATGGACGGTAACAGGTGCAGGGGTAGCACTTGTGCAACCAAATGAATCTGGAAAGATGCACCCAGTAACAACTTCGGCAACGATTGGAAAAGTCATCGATATGGGATTAACCGATCCGTTTAATATGGGCGGCGCGATGGCACCAGCAGCAGCTGATACAATTATGGCCCATTTCCGCGATCTTCAATTAGAACCCTCATATTATGACTTGATTATCACTGGGGACCTTGGCCGAGTTGGTCATGATACAGCTTTCGAGTTAATCAATAAGAGTGGACTTCAATTAGAACGAAAACAATTTCAGGATTGTGGTTTATTAATGTATAAGGATGATCAGCCTGTACAATCGGGGGGAAGCGGTGCGGGTTGCTCAGCCACAGCCTTGTATGGGCATTTCCTGAACCAAATGAAAAAAGGTACATATAAACGAATCTTAGTAGTTGCGACGGGGGCTCTGCTATCCCCGCTCAGCTTTCAGCAAAACGAATCGATACCATGTATTGCACATGCTGTTGCCATTGAAATGAATGGAGATAAGGGGTGATCCTATGCTAGCGATGTTTTTCTGGGCATTTGTTATTGGTGGGCTAATCTGTGTTCTAGGGCAGCTTTTATTTGATGTTGCCAAGCTTACACCTGGTCATACACTAAGTTTGCTCGTTGTCATTGGAGCTATATTAGATGGTTTTGGACTGTATGAGCCACTAGTTGACTTTGCAGGGGCAGGTGCTACCATTCCAATTACCAGTTTTGGAAATTCATTAGTCCATGGGGCACTTCAGGATGCAGAGAAACATGGGCTAATAGGAGTACTGACCGGTATGTTCCAAGTGACAAGTTCCGGTATCTCTGCAGCGATTATTTTCGGTTTTATTGGTGCACTCATTTTTAAACCTAAAGGGTAAATGAATCATTTTTAAAACTCAAATTACTGAAATAGATGTCGCGCCTACACACAGTATAAAGTAATTTCATATGTTATTAATGAGATTACAGAAGTGAGGTGACATTCTATGTGCTTTGGATATGGCGGCTACGGCTACGGTGGTGGATACGGGTACGGTTCAACTTTTGTGTTAATCGTCGTATTATTCATCCTTTTAATCATTGTTGGTGCAAGCTTCTATTAATAAACAGTAAGCTTGTATTAATGGAAAGGGTTGGCCAAAAAAAGTGGCCAGCCCTTTCTTTACTTGTTTAGCGTATGCGCTTAAGGGCGCGTACGCTTTTCCTATTTAATTCACCATTTTCCCTTTCCTTCATACAATAAAGTAGTTTATGAAGGAGCGTGATCTTTTACCATGGATAATGGATTTTTTAAAAACATTGAAAAGAAAACGGGCGTTAATATGAAAGATATCTTAGATTTAGCCAATTCATTACAAAATGCGAATTTTAAAGATGAAAAAACAGTCCGTAATGTAATTCGTCGGGTTTCTCAAATTGCCAATAAACCGGTAAATAAAGAAATGGAAGATCAAATTGTAAAATCAATCATTAACGATGGAAAGCAGCTTGACCTTAATACAATTTCGAATATGATCAATAAAAAGTAAAAGAAGAAGACCACTTTCCTAGGTTTTAGGAATCGGTCTTCTTCTTTTTAGTAAGAGAAACTAGGAACCTTGAGCGATTTGCTTTTTTCCCTCGTCTATTTTGCGGAATAGAAATAAACAGCTGCTCCTTTGCACGAGTCATCGCCACGTAAAATAGTCTTCTTTCTTCTTCGAGTGCAGTAAAGTCTCCATTTCGATAGGCTTCCAGGGCAAAATCATGCGGAAGGCTGCCATCGACTGAGCCGATCATATATACGGTTTTGTATTCAAGGCCTTTTGAGCGGTGGATTGTACTTAGGTTGATTGCTTCATGAAAATGTTTACTTAAATTTTTGATTTCTTTGTTCATCGCCGACATGTGCTCGGAATGAGCTAGAAATGCTTGAATTTTGTCGAAACTTTTTGCAGCCACCTTTAAATCCTTAAGATCGTCCGATCCTTTTTCAAGTTTATTCGATTCATTTCCGCGTTTTTTCAGAAAATCAAGAAAGCCAATATCTTTCTCAACCCTTTCAATCGCAGTGTGAGGTGAAGAATGCTTTAACCCTCGAATAATCGTGACAGCTTTTTTTAATTTCTTTTCCTGAAATGCATGGGCTGTCGTTAAGTGTGCGAGTGCCTCAAGAAGACTGCAGTCTTTTAGGATACTTTGTGCTTTTAATTCTTTTAGGACTGCCTGCTTTAAAAATAATAATGGTAAAATGTCTGACATTGCTTGCGTGTCATCCTCATTTAAACTCACCTTTAGAAATGCAAGGGCGCTTCTCACAATATAGCGTTCGTAAAAAGCCTCTGCATCCAAATCGATTTTAAAAGGAAGGTTGGAGCCAGCCAGTCTTTCAAACACCGCGCGAGAACCTGCATTGGTCCGATAAAGAATGGCAAAGTCTGAAGGATTTGCACCAAGTGAAATCCTCTCCTGTATATCGGTAATAATCATTGTTGCTTCTTCCTCTTCATCATAGGGGAAAAATAACTGTGGGAGTTTTTCTGATGAAAACTGTGCTTTCATTTTCTTTATTCTTCTCATTTTATTAGCTGCAATCATTTGATTAGCAGCCGAGACAATTTCATGAGACGATCGATAATTTTGATCAAGTGTGACCATTTTGGCATAGGGAAAATCTTTTTCAAATTCTAGCAAATAGCTTGGGTCACTACCCCGAAACGAATAGATCGCTTGATCATCGTCGCCAACGGCACATACATTTTTGTGTTTTCTGGATAAAAGTTTGATCAGCTCATACTGGACCTTATTAATATCCTGAAACTCGTCAATTAAAAAATAATGAAACCGATTTTGATATTGTTCAAGCAGGGAAGGGGTGGTGGCAAACAATTGATAGCAGCCAATTAGCATATCGTCAAAATCAAACAGACCTTCTTTTCTCTTATAGTCTTCATATCTTTTATATAAAAAGACAGCTTTTTCTTCCCATTCGGTGGTGGGCTTTACTTCATCTGGCATCAACAGAGAGTTTTTCCATAACCCGATTTGCTGAAGAGCTAAATCATAGGCAAATTCTTTTTCGGACAAGTCGAGTTCTTTGCCAGCTTCCTTCAGGATTTTGTCTCGCTGCCATTCTTTTTTTAGCAGCTTATTTGAAGACCAATTAATTGAATCATGGAACATTAGAATGCGATAAAAAATACTGTGAAAGGTTCCGGTAACAAGCTGATTGATTTTATCGCGTTTCATTTGCGGATAGGAAAGCAGACGGTTCTTCATTTCAGCAGCAGCTTTTGACGTGAATGTCACGAGCATGATTGTCCTTGGGTCGATGTGTTTGTCATCTAGCATAAACGCTGTTCGTGCTGTTAACACTCGAGTTTTGCCACTCCCTGCACCAGCAAGGACTAATAAGGAGCCTTCTGTCTCCATAACAGCAGCAGCCTGACTTCCATCAAGAACAACTCCACTGTCTGCAAGTTGCTGTAAATACGGTGAGCGCTCCTCATGCTTGTCACTAATTGTTTGTTTAAACGCAACCGTATATTCAATATTTATAGAATTTTTGAAAAGATCCACGCTTTGCGGGATCTGTGTAATGGTTCTACCCTTTGGGATGTTAAATCCGTTCACTTCGGAAGATTGTTGTGAATCTACTTTTTCCATTATTACAGTGGGTTCTGGGCAATGTATTTCAGGTGAATGTGTATGGAAAAAATGGGGGTTCTTCTGAATTCCTAAAAACAATCGAACGTTCCCTTTGCATACAGGGCAGCTCAGTTGACCATTTTTTCCGGCGAGAAATATTTTTTGATATTGATCCCTGCTTAATTGTTCAAGGACAATATTCTGATTTTGATAAATTGCTGTTTTCATAATTTTTACCCTCTATATCCAAAAATCAAGACATGTTCTATCATATCAAAACCTGAGGGTAACTAAAAGGGTTTCACCGACATTGCTGGAATTACCAAAAAGCACTTGCCGCATAAAGCGCCAAGTGCTTCCTTAATTTATATTTCTTTTACCATCGTTTTATGAGGAATTCCAGCATCCATAAATTCCTCTGAGACAATCTCATAACCAAGTCCTGCATAAAAGGGAATGGCATGTGTTTGAGCATTTAGCTTTAATTTATGAATATCTTTTTGAAGCGCATAGTTCTCGATTGCATTCATAATCGTTTTTCCTGCACCAGTTTTCCTTGCCTTGTTCAATACACAAATTCGTTCAACTTTTCCATAGCCATCAACGAAACGAAATCGACCGGCTCCTATCGGAGATCCTTCATCGTACATGACAAAGTGCTTTGCCTCGTCCTCGTAGGCGTCAATTTCCTCTTCGAGAGGGACATTTTGTTCCTCAACGAAAACGATTTTCCTAACTGAATAGGCATCTTCAAGTTCTTTTTGATTTTCTACAATCTTGACTTTCACTTAAACTATTCCTTTCCAAGACGAAATGTTTCATAAACGGTCCAGGAACCATTTTCTAATTGATAAAGTAGATGGAAACGGTCAACCGTTTCTTCATGATTAATCTTAGTCATACGCAGTGATCCAAAAACATCAGAATGCTCATCATTAGATAGCTCTTGACCAATCGTGATATGCGGAACAAATGCATATTCTAAGTTTTGCTCCGTAAACTCTTGATTGACTTCATTATTCAAGGCGGAAAGTTCATCTGTCTTGTCTACTTTGAAATAGATAACATTATTTACAGGCTGAAAAGAACTGATTTTTGAAGTCTTTAATGTGAATGCCTTATGGCTAGCAGCTACTCTCCGTAACTTTTCAGCGTATTCCTTTGCTTCTTCTTCAGACGCTTCAAATCCAGTTTTCAATGTTAGGTGAGGTGTAATTAAAGCATAATGCGGGTCATAACGTTTTCGATAGGAATTAGCTAAATCCTGTAGTTTTTTTGATGGAAAAATAACAACTCCAAATTTCATACGTATACCTCCGTTTTGATGAACTGACCTTTTTTAACAAAAACAAAAAATTAACCTTCCTGATATTATAGCAAATTTTCAAAAAATATTAAACGACTTATCTTGATGTATATTCTAATAAGATTAAAATAGCATTTTAAGAGCCCGTCTTAAATCTGGCTGCCAGTAGGTCCAAGTATGATTCCCGTTAAATTCTTCATAAAAATATGTAATGGGTTTTTCTGAAATTATTTTTGAAAGCTTCCGGTTAGGGGTCAGGAAATCTTCAATTTTGCCATTTGTAGTCTGAACTTCAGTTTCTTGATTACCTATTACGTGATAGAGTTGTAAAAGCTGTCCATCCGAGAAGTTCTGGACCGAATTCAATACATTTTCATCCACATATGGAGATTGTAGAAGGACTTTTCCAAATGTATGAGGATATTGAAGGGCAGCCATTAACGAAACAGTTGCGCCCAGAGAATCTCCTATAAGCGCTCTGGTCAAGCCCATTTGATAAGTTGGAAGCTCTTGATCTAAATACGGAACTAATTCATGGGCAAGAAAGCGAATGTATTGCTGATTCTGTTCGCCTTCAGGATGGTATTTCCTGCGGCGGTCCTCTACATTCCTATAGGGTACCCCAACAATAATTAAATTTTCAATTTCCTTTTCAAAAAGATACTCGTCTGTTAATCGGCGAATTCTGCCAAGTTGAAAATAATCCCTGCCATCCTGGGCAATCAGCAGCGAATACTTATATAACGGTGAGAAATTTGCAGGCAGATAAACGAGAAGCTGTAAATCTTCTCCAAGCTCCCTGCTGTGAAAGGTAAGTTCTTTCATTGTGCCTTTTGGAAATTCCATGCAATGATTCCCCCAATAATTCGATCTTTACCACTGCATTATAACAAAACTAAAGTGGAAATGCTTTTAAAGATAGTTGGGAAGAATGATATGTGAATGTAGGTAAGAGAAGGATTAGTGAAGGTAGCGTTGTTTGGTGCGAGAATCAGGCATAATCGATAATATATTTTCCCGTTTAAAGGTGCGCATTTGTTTGCGCAGCAAACAATACGCACGAATGTATTCGTCGTGAACTTCCTTTACAATCAACTTCCGTTGTGAAAGTTCTTGGTTGTCGGCTAAATAAATCATTTCTAATGGAATATTTTCCTCGATTGAACGTATAAAAAGCCCATCCATGTGAATCGCCCCTTTCTTTAATATATGTTATTATTATACCCAAACATTTGTTCTTTATTCAAGATTAATGGAACAAATGTTCCTTTTTAGAGTTATAAGAGAAATGTAATTCATTGAATTTAATTAAACTATTGACATTACCGAAAAAATTTATATAATTAGAAATGTAGTTTAATTAAATATGACTTGTTAGCTCAGTGGGAGAGCACTTCCTTGACAGGGAAGGGGTCGTGGGTTCGAATCCCTCACAGGTCATCAAAAAATCCTAACATCTATATGGTGTTAGGATTTTTTTCATTTTCTGTAGTTTCTAATTTATATTTCATTTTCCTTTTAAAAAAATATTCCTCAAGAGTAACTTATTCTCCTTATAAAAGATGTAAACCGTCCAAAAAATGAACACCTGTTAACCTTTACAGATGTTCATTTTTTTATATAAATTAATTTGATTATTAAAAATCTTATATTTCGCATTAAATAACCAACCGCCATTTCATCTAAACTCCATTCAATGGGCTCCCACTACAAAGAGTTCTAAGACTGTTAACTTTAATAGTGTTGCGAAAGAAGCTGGTGTAGCTAAAGCTACTTGCATCTTTAAAATGAGTCTTTCTAAAACAATCAGTTTTGTTGTAGCAATAAAGGCTTACTGCCTTTTTTTATGCCTATTATTTTTTGCACTTTACAAAGATACTACCTAATTGTACAATAAAAAAGACCGAATGGTCTTACAAATTTCGTAAACCTTTTTCAAACGGAGGCAAATAGATTCATGGTTAATCGCAAGGGAGAACAGACTAAAGCCCTGATCTTAGAAAAAGCATCGAAACTTTTTAATAGCCAAGGATATAGGGCATCTTCTATTTCCGACATCATGCACGAGACTGGTCTTCGAAAAGGAGGGATTTATAACCATTTCGAAAATAAAGAGGAAATAATGTTGAGCGCTTTTTCCTTTTCCATTGACACGATGAGTCATTTTTTCTCTGAAGCAATGGCAGGCAAACAAGGATGCATGGAACGTCTTCTTTCCATTGTTTCCGTATTCGAGGGGATTGCTGAAAGAGAATTGTTCCCGGGAGGTTGCCCGATTATGAATGCTGCCATTGAGGCAGATGACGCAGACCCATTGCTTAAAGATAAAGTCCGTGAAGCAATGGATGGCTTGCTCGGAATGGTTCGTAATCTTGTTCAGGAAGGCATAAAGAAGGGTGAGGTTAAACCAGGAGTGGATCCCGAGTTTGTGGCGACCGTGTTTATCTCCACGCTGGAGGGGGCGCTAGCACTTAGCAAACTTTACAAGAACCAAGAGTACATGAAAAGAGCTGTGCATCATCTTAGATCGTTTCTTGCTCAGAACTGTGCCTAGCAGTCCTAAAAAAGAAGCCGGCGATGGCTTTTTTTTTCACTCTAAAAAAGACCGATCGGTCTCTGTGACTATCTATAATACTTAGAAGGCGATACTACGAAATCTGACAAGGATGCTGTCATAGTGGATGTCGTCTGATCATCGATGAGCAAGAAGAAAGAAACTTTAAGTCTTGACCGTGCCGATAAGCTTTCCTTACAAGTTCTGTGAGCCTTGGTAAGAAAGCTTCACGCCGGCGTACTTTGCGATGCTACTGATACAGCGATGAGAACAGCCTACTCATCTACCCTCAGCGAAGGGGAGACATTCACAACGCTAGAACTAAAAATCAATTTTACGAAGTCTGTATGGAATGCACGACTTCGAATGATTGGGCAGGCCATCAAACAGGGTAGTACTAACGGATGGTCCTTAAATTGAACGACTAAGGAGTTGAGTGCCATGAAAAAGGTGACAATAAATGATCATCCTACCGTAAAACAATATTACAAGAAAAAGGAAATTATGCAGGGAACCGAAGGCAGGCGCATAGATACACAGTGGTTGCGGAATTTATGTCTACATGCCGGAGCCGACGATGTTGGATTCGTCTCTATTGACCGAAACGAACTTGAGGACCAACGAAAAGAAATTTTGAATCTGTTTCCTGAAGCTAGGACGCTTATTAGTTTCGTCTGTAAAATGAACCGCGAGCCCTTGCGTTCGACAGCTCGATCCATTGCAAATACGGAATTTCATCATGTTGTCGATAACGTAACGCATATCGGACATGAAATCGTGAAAGAGCTTGAAGAGCAAGGCATCAAAGCATTGAATCCGCCAGCAGGATTCCCGATGGAGCAGGAAAGTACCGGAAAAGCATGGGTCATCTCGCATAAACCAATTGCGGTTGCGGCTGGACTCGGGCAAATCGGCATCCATAGAAATGTCATTCATCCCAAGTTCGGCAACTTTATTTTGTTAGGTACGATCCTTACAAATGCAGATATGACTTCGGAAAGTCAGCCCATTGTTTATAATCCGTGTTTGGAGTGCAAATTGTGCGTAGCTGCCTGCCCGGTAGGAGCCATTGGCGCTGATGGTCATTTTAATTTCTCCGCCTGTTATACGCACAACTATAGAGAATTTTCCGGCGGCTTCACCGATTGGGTGGAGAAGATTACCGACAGCAAAAATTCTAAAGCATACAGGGACAAAGTAAATGATGGAGAAACAGCATCTATGTGGCAGAGCCTTTCTTTTGGGGCTAGCTATAAAGCGGCCTACTGTTTGTCCGTTTGTCCTGCTGGAGAAGATGTAATTGGTGAGTTTCTTGACGATCGTAAGAAATTTTTGAAGGACGTTGTCAAACCACTACAGGATAAAAGCGAAATGGTGTATGTTGTGCCGAATTCCGACGCTGAGGATCATGTCAAAAAGCGTTTTCCCCATAAACAAGTTCGGCCGGTGAGCAACGGCTTACGATCGAAATCAATCCGGGCGTTTTTGCAAGTGCTTCCTCATATGTTTCAAAGAAATCAAGCAAAAGATTTAGCTGCTACCTATCATTTTACATTTACTGGAGAAGAAAATGCTCAAGCAACGGTTATCATTAAGAACAAGACCCTTACTGTGGAAAAGGGACATATCGGGGATGCAGATTTCCAACTTATTGTAGACAGTCAAACATGGATTCGGCTGTTGGCCAAAGAAACAGGGATATTATCAGCCATCATGTCAGGTAAAATTCGCACAAAAGGCCAGTTAAAGCTGTTCAAGGCTTTCAGCAAGTGCTTTCCGTCATAAAAGATGAGAAGATTTTAATAAAAAGTGGGAAATAACATAATCATTTTGTTAGGTTCGATACATTATTTCTTTACCGATACAGTTCATAGAAAAATTCTCTTAAAAAGCTGCCTCCCCTGCAAACCAGGGCACTGAAAAACTTACTTTTAATTAGTTGAAGACATGCTTCAAATCAAAAAGGCGACATTTCGTTCAAAATAGAACGAAATGTCGCCTTTCTCTTTATACTTTTTACTTTGATTCTTTCATGAGGGTAATGATTCGCTTGAGATTAACATGGTCTGTAAAAATAAAAACAGTAAATACATAAGTAAACGTAGTAAAAACTGGCTGAAGTTGATTAACTGGCAGTATGAGGATGTTTATATTTCGGAAGGATGAATTTGGTTGGGTTTGTTCGCGCAAGAATGTTGATCATTTTTACCCGATTGGTATATTGGAACTCGGAACCACACCACAAGTTCGGCAAGCGTTTTATAGAATCTCTATACAGTTAATTATTAATGAAAGTGAAAAGTTCGTGGAGATTGAACCAGTTATTCGATGTCGTGTGAAATTCCGAAAGTACTCGTAACGGATTAATCCGTACGACGTCCTTCAGTGAGTTTCTATTTTAATTTACTTTGTTTCTTAGCTGCCTACGACAGTTGTGTCTTTGAAATAAAGTCACGATGTTTATAAAAAAAGTCACACTGTTTAGAATAAAGTTTGATAATTTACAAAGGTTTGATCAAAAATCCTGTATTGATATGCAGGATTTTTTTGTTCCGCAATCGGGCCAGATTCTTGAAGATTAAATTTAAAAATGAGAAATTTCTAAATGATAAAGATTTAATTTTTATTTTGGTTATAATGACTGATGAGAAAGTTATCGATTTTTGAAGGACTGATTATCCATGGAAAGAATCATTTTATGGTCACTACTTATAATAGGAATCGCCTTATTCTTTTATAGTTTAAGAAAACCACCAATCAAAGATTTGATTTTAATTTTCTTATTGACCTCTTTTTTCTCAACATTTCTTGGTGTTCTTGTTGTAGAAAGAAAAATGATTGAATATCCAATAAGCTTTTTAAGTAACTATTTCAGTTCTAGCATTCTTTATGAAAATCTTTTATTTCCAGTTGTCTGTATTTACTTATATCAAGCAACTTATTATTCAAGATATCCTAGTTATTATTCTGAAATGTGCATTGTATACCTCTGTTTTAACGATCATTGAGGTTCTTTTGGAAAGATATACTGATTTAATTGAATATCATACTTGGACATGGAGACACACGTTTATCAGTACCTTTTTTCTAATGATGTTTATCCGTATCCTTATAAAATTAATTAACAGACATGAAAGATAAAGTTACTAAAGCCTAATCACTTCGTATTGCAAGCGGGAAATTAGGCTTTATCATTACTCTTTAAACGCACCCTTACTTAAAAGAAGAAGTTCTTTTTATTATTCCTTCTAATTGTTTTGTATAAGGTGACTTGGAAAATTTAAGTTGTAACCTTTTTCATTCGAATTAACCTTAAATGCCAAGGTAACCAGAACCCAAACACAAATAGATATACTGGGGATGACACATTATTTCAACACTTTTTCCCTCTACTATTGTATCCAGCATTTGCAGCAGACCCTTATGTGTAGCTGTCTTTCCGTAAAAATCAATTAGGGAATGACAAAAGGCTCTACCTATACTACCGCCCGATTAAGTGAGCTTGAGATTCTATCAACACAAAACTTCCGCAAAATGTTGTTATTGGCATGCTTATTATTCATTTCATAAGTTCATAAAGAATTCGCCTATTCTAATTAATTTATGTAGACATAAAAATTCTAATGGCATAAATAAACTAATTAGTGAAGGAAAAGTTGTTTTTTTACAAAAGGGAGCTAGGTAATTGATAAGCTTAATGTGCAACAGTAAATGTGGAACGAAACTGGCTCTACCTTAAGGAGAAGGGGGAGAGGTTATGCATTTTGAAATGTATACTTGGCCGCATTACATCTTAATGATTTCTCCGATTTTAATTACTTGTGTCATCATCAAAGTGATGAGCGGGAAAAGTTTTGAAAAACAGCATTTAGTTGGCAAGGTATTGGCTGTTATTTTAATACTTTTTATGGTCATTAGGAATATTAATAATTTCTTTAAGGGTAATGTGGTATCAGATTTAATCCCATTGCAATTATGCCATTTGTCTGCTTGGTTAATTGTACCAGGAGCGATTTTTAACAGAAACGGATATTTATCATTGATTGCCATTACGTTGTCATTGCCAGCTGGCTATACTTCATTAGTTTTCGCTGATCCATTAGTCCATTACTCTAGTTTATTTGAAGTGAGTGCCATTTGTTACGTGATATTACATGTGTTTATCGTAATCGGTGCAATGTACTTGATGTTTATCTACAGACCAAAATTTAATTTCAAAGATTTCTTGAAAAGTTTTGCGATTCTATCAGTTTACTTTTTGATTACAATCGTCATCAATAACATCTTCATCAGTCATGGTGTGCCTTCATTTTATTTCTACAGTGTATTACCAGAACCTGGAACTCCGTTAGAAACATTTTTTAACTGGGGAACAAATTATCATGTTTTAGGGCTAACCATTAACCCAATCTATAATCTCCTGATTCTTTCGATTGCAACAGCCATTATGCTTTCAATCTATACAATTTACAACATTTTTCAAAAAAATAAAGGAACCAATCACCGAAGCAAGCGTTTAAATATATAACTTGAATATAAGGCCGTTTCCCTTAGAGAAACCTCTAAAATTCAACAAAATTTTTGCAGTTTACGTGCAAAAAAAAACAAGGATGGTGCCAATAAATTTTGCATGTTGTTTCCACAAATAGTGAACAAATAGGTATTTTTAATATTGGCACGGTAATTGCAAGTGTATAAGTGAAAATTAAAGATTTTCCTGTTAAAAGAAGTAGGTACGTTTATAATCATCTAAGGAGGCTTAACAATGAAAACAGGTACGGATCGTGTAAAAAGAGGTATGGCTGAAATGCAAAAGGGCGGCGTCATTATGGACGTTGTGAATGCTGAGCAAGCAAAAATAGCAGAGGAAGCAGGAGCGGTAGCTGTAATGGCATTGGAGCGCGTTCCTTCTGATATCCGTGCAAGTGGCGGAGTAGCAAGAATGGCAGATCCACGAATTACTGAAGAAGTTATGAATGCGGTTTCTATTCCAGTTATGGCAAAAGCACGTATCGGACACATCGTAGAAGCCCGAGTACTTGAAGCAATGGGTGTTGATTATATTGATGAGAGTGAAGTTTTAACACCAGCAGATGAAGAGTACCATCTAAATAAAAATGATTACACTGTTCCATTTGTTTGTGGTTGCCGTGATCTTGGCGAAGCAGCACGCCGTATAGGTGAAGGTGCATCCATGCTTCGTACAAAAGGAGAGCCGGGAACTGGTAATATCGTAGAAGCTGTTCGCCATATCCGTAAGGTAAATGCACAAGTACGTAAAGTCGCTACAATGAGTGAAGATGAATTGATGACAGAGGCTAAGCTACTTGGAGCTCCATATGAACTTCTTCTAGAGATTAAGCGTCACGGACGTCTACCTGTAGTAAACTTTGCAGCTGGTGGAGTAGCAACGCCTGCTGATGCTGCACTTATGATGCAATTAGGTGCTGATGGAGTATTTGTTGGTTCTGGAATCTTCAAATCTGATAACCCCGCAAAATTCGCTAGAGCTATCGTGGAAGCAACAACCCACTATAAGGACTATAAACTAATTGCAGAGATTTCAAAAAATCTTGGAATTGCAATGAAAGGTATTGAGATTTCAACTCTGTCTCCTGAAGCGCGAATGCAGGAACGTGGTTGGTAAAAATTTCAAATTTTTCTAGAAGGATTTTAACATACAGGGGAGAATAATCTATTTATTGTGTATAGGTCTAAAAAATAGTCGTAAGCTCTTTCTTGTTAGTGAAAGCGCTTTAACATTTTTGAAAATTTTAAATATTCACATTGACATTGTTTATTCTGACCCGTATACTCGTGTTAGAAACATGTTCAGTGGATTTTTGAAAGGTGGATTATAGCATGCAAACACTGGAAACAGTGATTGTTACAGGATATGCAAAAGCTCCACAGGGAACGTCCATGTATGAAATGTATAAGCATGCTGGAATTGTTCTCGAAGTGAATCTGAAAGATCATAAGATTATCGGAGCTGAATTCACATTCGTAACTGAACTAACTAAAAATTATTTTCAAAAACTGCTGATAGGCTACTGTCTTGAAGACGGTGTCGAGCAGTTGATTAAACGAATTCAAAGTTTTTATTTTGCTCCATCCCAGCAAGCGATCATTGTGGCTCTACAAGCTGCAGTTCAACGTTACTGGGATAATGTGAAGCAAATGAATACATAACGTTTGGTTATAATAAAGTGGGAAGATGACCTCTTCCCATGGTCTTATTAAAACCGGGCAAACATGAACTCTTTGTAAGGAATGTTCGTTGGAACGACATTCTTTATAGAGATTTATGTTTTGCTCGGTTTTTTATTTTACCGAACTGTTACATCCACAAAAGTCGATGGAGAGGCAGGTATAAAAAAACATGAGCAAGCTGATTACATGCGAAGAAGCTGTAAAAAAGGTTAAAAGCGGCTCTCGAATTATGGTAGGTGGATTTGGACTTGTAGGAAGTCCGCTTAGTTTAATAGCCGCTTTGGCGCAAACGAAAGTGAAAGACTTAGAGATTATTAGTAATAACCTTGGTGAACCAGGCAGAGGTCTTGGAGTTTTAGTACGGCAAAGACAAGTGAAAAAAGCGATAGGTTCGTATTTTACATCCAACCCGGAGGTGGTTAAGGCTTATCAGGATAAGGAAATGGAAGTGGAGCTTCTCCCGCAAGGAACGATGTCTGAAGCCATTCGAGCGGGCGGTGCGGGATTAGGAGGGTTTTATACACCAGTCAGCGTAGGAACGAAAATCGCTGAAAACAAAGAAGAGCGTACCCTTAACGGTAAAAAGTATGTGTTCCAAGAGCCTCTTAAAGCCAATTTTTCTTTAATTAAAGCGAAAAAAGCGGATCAATTAGGAAATCTCATTTACAGCAAATCGGCAAGAAACTTCAATCCGATGATGGCAACAGCTGCGGATGTGGTTATTGCCGAGGTGGACGAGATTGTGGAGGTAGGCCAAATTTCTCCTGAAGAAATTGTGACTCCTCATTTATACGTTGATTTTATCGTTGTGAAGGGCGGGAACTAGCTTGAACGTGAAACAATACATTGCTGCAAGAGCGGCGAAGGAATTGAAGGATGGGGATATCGTCAATTTGGGGATAGGGATTCCAACGCTGGTGGCTGATTACATTCCATCAGATGTTAAAGTTTTTTTACACTCTGAAAACGGCATTCTTGGAGTAGGTCCTACGCCTGATCCAGAGCATATTGACCAAAATCTTGTCAATGCAGGAAAACTTCCTGTCACAGTATTGGAAGGGTCATCCTATTTTGATAGCGCTTCCTCTTTTGCAATGATTCGCGGAGGACATGTAAGCGTTTCGATTCTTGGTGTGCTGCAAATCGATGCAATTGGCCGGATCGCCAACTGGGCCGTCCCAGGAAAAAGTGTTCTTGGTGTAGGCGGGGCGATGGATTTATTGGAAGGCTCCAAAAAGGTAATCGTAACAACAATGCATACTTCTAACCAGGGAGAGTCAAAAATTGTCAAGGAATTAACCTATCCGATCACATCGGAACGAATAGTGGATTTAATTATTACCGATTTGGCGGTGTTCGCTGTAAAGGAAGATGGACTTCATCTTATTGAGCTGTCCCCTGGAACTTCCCTTGAGGAAGTTCAACAGAAAACGGACGCACCCTTTCAAATTGCTGAATCTTTCAATAGAGGCAAAGAGGTGACTGCATAGTGGTTGTAATCGTAAATGCGTTTCGGACTGCTATCGGAAGCTTCGCCGGATCACTGGCAGATACGCCTCCAGAAGAGCTCGTATCTCTCATCATGAAAAATAATCTTTCTGCTTCCGGATACGGTGCCAATATTGTCGATGAAGTCATCGTCGGCCAAACAAAGCAGAGTGCGCATGCTCCGAATATTGCAAGAGTCGCGGCATTACAGTCCCATTTTCCAGAATCGATTCCTGCTTATACTGTTCATCGTCAGTGTGGTTCGGGCATGCAGGCTGTCATTAACGGGGCGATGTCCATTTTGACTGGTCAGGCGGAAGTCGTTTTAGCAGGAGGCGTCGAAAACATGTCGCAAGCGCCTCATTATATGGTTGGCACTCGTTTCGGCCACAAGATGGGAGATATGACGCTGTATGATTCAAATACGGAAAGTCAGCCAAAATCGCAGCCGGAGGAGATATACGGCCGTTTCACGATGGGGCAAACAGCTGAGTGGCTGGCTGAAAAATATAACATTAGCCGCCGTGAACAAGATGAATTTGCCTTCACGAGTCAGCAAAAATCGAAACGTGCAATTGAAATGGGCCATTTTGAAGAAGAAATCATTCCTGTTCCGGTAAAGGAAGGGAAAAAGGGGATTAGACACTTTGCGATAGATGAGTACCCAAGATTGACGGACATTGAAAAGTTAGGAACATTAAGTTCTGTGTTTCAAAAGGATGGTACGGTAACTGCCGGAAACTCATCCGGAAGAAATGATGGCGCCTCGATGCTGCTGTTGATGTCGGAAGAAAAAGCGAAACAACTTGGAGTGGTTCCGATGGCAAGGATTCGTTCCTTTGCTGCAGCGGGTGTATCACCAAAAGAAATGGGAATTGGTCCGGTTCCTGCATCCCAAATTGCTTTGAAAAAAGCGGGTCTTCTTTTGGAGGATATCGATTTGATTGAATTAAATGAAGCATTTGCCGCTCAAAGTCTTGCTTGTTTAAAAGAATGGGACATAAAAGGAGATAAAGTGAATGTAAACGGAGGAGCGATTGCCTTAGGGCATCCACTTGGGTGCTCCGGTGCAAGAATCGTCACTACATTATGTCATGAGCTTGAAAAACAAAAGCGGCAATATGGCCTTGCAACGATTTGTGTGGCAGGAGGATTAGGAATGGCAATGGTGGTGGAAAGATGGATGGAATAAAAAAAGACTACGTGTTTCATCGTGATTTAAAAAAGGAGTACCCGATTATTACCCACGGTGCAGGGGTCTATCTCATAGATGAGAACGGGAAAAAATATTTGGATGCTTGCTCGGGAGCGGTTGCAGCCAACTTGGGCCATGGGATTAGTTCTATAGGAGAGGCCATGGCAGAACAAGCAAAAAAAGCAGCTTTCGTCCATACAATGCGCTTCGAGACGAAAGCGTTGCATGAACTGGCTGAAACAATCGGAAAAATGGCCCCCGACCATTTAAATAAAGTGTATTTTACAACCGGAGGCTCCGAAGCAAATGAAAGTGCTTTGAAGCTGGCTAGGCAATATCATAGGGACGCCGGAAGACCCCAAAAACACATGGTGATCGGGCGATGGCAATCGTATCACGGAAACACCATCGGCTCTTTATCAGCAGGAGGAGACGTTAAAAGAAGGCATGCATACACTCCTAATCTTTTAAACTATGCCCATGTCTATTCTCCTTACTGCCACCGATGTCCATACGATCGTCAAAAAGATGATTGTCTCTCCAAACAAAACTGGACGTGTGTAACGGATATTGAAAGAACCATTTTAGAAATTGGTCCTGAGAACGTGTCGGCATTTATCGCCGAACCGATTGTCGGAAGCCAGCAAGGTGCTGTTCCACCGCCGCTGGGGTATTTTGAGAAAGTTCGAGAGCTGTGTGATCGTTACGAAATCGTCTTAATTATCGATGAAGTGATGACTGGATTCGGCCGTACTGGTACCAACTTTGCGACAGAACAGATTGGAATCGAACCTGATATCATCACGTTTGGAAAAGGGGTTTCGGCAGGATATGCTCCGCTGGCCGGAATGATTGTTCATGAACGGTTAATCGATGGACTCATTCAAAACAGTGACGGGAAATTTATTCACGGTTATACCTATAGCGGGCATCCTGTGGCAGTGGCAGCGGGCCTTGCTGCATTAGACGTATATGAGCGAGATATGGTGCTGGAAAACGTAAAAAAACAAGGGACCTACCTTTTCAACCGTCTTATGGAACTGAAGCAAAAACATTCTTATATATCTGATGTTCGGGGCAGAGGGCTTTTAATCGGTATGGAGCTTGTGAAGGATCGTGAGCAGGATCTATTGTTCAAACCTACTGAAAAAGCTGCTGAAAGATTGAATGGAATTGCGATGGAACTCGGTGCGGTTTTTTATCCCGGTTCCGGTTCAATTGACGGCACCATGGGGGAGCACTTTATCATCAGTCCTCCTTTAAATGTCACGAAAATAGAAATTGATGAAATTGTGAGAATACTAGATGAATCATTATCGATATTCCAGGGCCAATTTAGAAAGGATGAGGCATATGAAATTACAAAGTAAAACAAACGAAATTCAAGAAAAAGCACGAAAGCATTTATCACCGGTCATGACAAGGGTAACGGAGCTTGTCATTGAAAAAGCGCATGGCGCCAAATTTTGGACGACAGACGGAAAGGAATATATCGATTTTGTTTCAGGAGTGGCCGTCAATGCAGTCGGGCATACGAACGAAAAAATGGTGGAAGCCATTAAAAAGCAAGCTGAAAATTTGATTCATCTTGGATTGAACTATGGTTATTATGAAACGGCAGCGAATTTGGCAGAAAAGCTTGCTCAAATCACACCAGGAAATCTAGACACTGTCTTTTTCTCCAATTCGGGAGCTGAAGCTATTGACGGTGCACTTAAACTAGCAAAGGCGGCCACAGGGAGACCCGCCATCATTGCTTTTGAAGGATCGTTTCATGGCCGTACATTAGGAGCAACAGCTATTACGGCATCAAGCTCTAAATACCGCCGTTATTATGAACCGATTTTAGGTGAGGTGTATCACGTTCCATATCCGTATCCCAGCCAGCTGAAAAACATTAGAGAAGAAGAAGCTGAAGAGTATTGTTTGAATCAGCTTCAAAAATTGTTCGATTTACGCGTTGATCCTTCACGTGTAGCGGCCATTATCATTGAACCGGTAATGGGCGAAGGCGGCTATTATCCGGCGCCGCCAAGCTTTTTGCAGTCGTTAAGAAAGATGACAGAGGAACACGGCATTTTGCTTATCTTTGACGAAGTACAAACAGGATTTGGCCGTACAGGCAAAATGTTCGCGGCAGAGCATGCGAATGTGACTCCTGATATTTTAGTACTGGCAAAAGCCCTCTCCGGCGGCATGCCTCTTGGTGCTATTGTAGCAAGTCGTGAGCTTCATGAAAAATGGCCGACGGCCGGTCATGGTTCGACATTTGGAGGAAATCCAGTTTCTTGTGCTGCGGCATTGGCAAACATTGAGGTCATTGAGGAAGAGAAGCTAGTAGAACGCAGTGCTAAACTCGGTGCCAAGATTGTCGGTCGACTTCATAATTCGGTAGGACATTTACCGGGCATTGTTGAAGTTCGAGGAGTCGGCATGATGATCGGTATTGAATTCGATTCGCAATCTGCTGCTTTCTTTGTACCGAAAATTAAATCGAAAGCACTGGAAAATGGATTGCTCATTATGAACTGCGGTGTAAGCGGGCAAACGATCCGATTAATGCTGCCTCTTAATATTCAAGAAGATGTACTAGATATAGGATTAACGATTTTAGAAGATGTGATAACAGAAACTATTTCCGGAAACTAATTTTCGATTCCTCGGAATACCACGAAAAAGGAGGTCAAGTTTATGTCAAGTCAAATCAAAACAGATATTCTTCAGGGAGATCTTTATATAAATGGAAAATGGGTAAGTGCCCCCGGTCAGTCCTACTTTGAAAGCTTAAATCCGGCAACGGGGGAACTTTTCGGCGTATGTGCTTCAGCCACAACAGAGCAAGTAGATGAGGCTGTCACAAAAGCGAATGAAGCGTATTCACAATGGAAGAACACCCCCATTCCAGAACGAGCGGCTTATTTAACGAAAGCAGCCCAATTGTTTGAAATACGAAAACAGGAACTTGCTAGTGTCATGACAATGGAGATGGGCAAAGTGCTGCCAGAGTCTATAGGTGAAGTCGGAGTGGTCATCGCGACTGCTCAATATATGGCAGGCGAGGGACGACGCCTCTTTGGAGAAACGGTCCCTGCGGGCTTCCCAGACCGGAACGTACGAATGGTTCGTGAACCTCTTGGAGTTGCGGCGTGCATTACCCCTTGGAACTTTCCGGTTGCGCTTGCTTCCTACAAAATCTTTTCAGCTCTGATTGCTGGTAATACTGTCGTATGGAAGCCTGCTTCAGAGGTTGCGCTATCGGCAAAGATTTTTGTGGAAGTGTTAGATGAAGCTGGATTGCCAGCAGGGGTTGTGAACTTAATTACCGGTTCAGGAAGAACAGTCGGTCAAACACTAGCAGAGCATACGGATGTTAAAGTCATTTCGTTTACGGGCTCAACAGAAGTCGGACAAAAGCTGGCTGAAATGAGCAGTAAAACATTAAAACGTATTTCATTGGAATTGGGTGGGAAAAATGCAGTGATCGTCTTGAAGGATGCGGACTTGGACAAGGCGGCAGACGGAATCGTAAAATCAGCGTTTACGACAACTGGTCAGCGCTGTACAGCGGCAAGCCGAGTAATCGTCGAGCATCCGGTAAAGGAACTGCTCATACAAAAAGTAGTCGAAATAACAAAATCTATGAAAATAGGAAATGGACTTGAAGAAGGGAAACAAGTGGGACCTCTCGTAAATGAAGACCAGCTTCATATAGTCGAAAAATATGTAAAAACAGCGATTGAAGAAGGTGGGAAAATTGTATCAGGCGGTCAGCGAGTTAAAGAATTAGGCGGCTATTATTATGAACCGACAATAATTGAAAATGTGAAACCGAATGATACCATTGCCCAGGAAGAAATATTTGGTCCTGTTCTTGCCATCATTGAAGTAGATTCATATGAGGAAGCCATGGAGGTAAATAACGGGACAATTTATGGGCTATCAACTTCTATTTATACAGAGAGCCTTCATTATGCGAACCGTGCTGCGAAGGAAGCAGTAAGCGGACTTGTCTATATTAATAACGGAACATCCAATGCCGAAATGGGAGTTGCATTTGGAGGCATGAAAATGTCCGGAAACGGTCACCGTGAAGTTTCCCATCATGCATTCGATGTCATGACAGAGTGGAAGTCGATTTATACGAACTATTAAATGAACGGGATGGGGGAGAACATGAGAAAACATCGTATCGGTATTGCATTCTTTTACCATGAATCCCACAGTTTCAGCCCGATGAAAACTGAAATCGAACAGTTTCGAAATGAAGGATACTTTATCGGCGATGAAATTTATGATGCCTATATTGGTACGAAAACGGAAGTGGGCGGGTTTTTGGATGTATTGAAACAGGAAGAGGATGTAGAAATCGTGCCGCTGCTTTGTGCGGCAGCGGTCCCATCGGGCGTAGTATCAACAGAAGCGTATTCCATCATCGAAGAGCAAATGCTCCAGTCAATCCGGGAGGCTGGAAGGCTGGACGGATTATTGCTTGCACTGCATGGAGCGATGGTAGTGGAGGACCTCTTTGATCCAGAAGAGCATTTACTAGGAAAAATTCGTGAGCATATCGGACAGAATGTCCCGATTGCGACGACCCTGGATATGCACGCCAATTTAAGCAGAAAAATGATTGATTACACACCGCTTCATTTTGGATTTAAAACATATCCGCATATTGATATGTACGAACAAGGCATACATGCGGCAATCGCTTTGTTAAAACAATTAAAGGAAGGTGTGACTTACTACGCTTCTTTTGAAAAATTGCCGATGATGCCTCCCTCTATCAATATGAGAACTGCAGAAGGGCCGATGCACCAAATGATCGAGTGGGCGAAACAAGCCGAAGAGGAAGAAGGAATTCATCATGTGTCCGTATTTGGTGGCTTTCCTTACTCGGATATTCCCATGGTCGGTGCAAGTGTACTTGTTGTTTCGCTCGATCCGCAAAAAGGAAAAGAGACTGCCCAAAAGATGGCTTCCTTGTTCTGGAGTGTAAGAGAAGAATTTATCATGGATTTGCCCGGTGTAACAGAAGGGCTAGATTTGGCGATGTCGATTGATGATGACAAACCGGTAGTGCTGGTGGACATCTCGGATAATCCTTTAAGCTGCGGGAGCGGGGATACAACAGAGCTTCTTCGAAAAATGGTAGACATGAATATTCCTGACACACTGTTTGGAGGACTCTACGATCCCGAATCTATTGAGGCATGCCGTAATGCAGGAGTCGGACACAAGGTATCGTTATCCCTTGGTGGGAAAGTATCTCCAGAATTTGGGGAACCCGTTCAGGTCGAAGCAACGGTCGTGGCTCTATCAGACGGTATATTTCACAATTCTGGGCCCTTCAATCAGCATTTAAAAGTGGATTTAAAGGGAACGGCACACATTCGCGTTGGCGAGATGGATGTCCTACTTATTGGAAGGCCGATGTCAGCGAATGATCCGGAAATGTTTCGTCATATTGGCCTTGAGCCGCAGGCAAAGAGAATTCTTGGGTTAAAGGCTAAAAATCATTTTCGGGCAGCGTTTGAGCCGATTGTTGGCCGTATCATTTATGTGGATGCACCTGGTGTTGCATCCAATCGGTTAACAACTTTTACGTATCGTTACATTCCTAAGCCAATTTGGCCGCTGGATGATATCCAATATGAAGTAGAACGGAGGGGGACAGAAAAATGGAAACATTGAACAAAACCTATTATGTCGAAGTACCAGCTTCATTGAATCCAGAACAGCTAAAAATGATGATGGAGCTTGAGCAAGATGCGTTTCCGGGATTAGGAGCAGTAGATGAACAAGCCCTTGTCCCGCTTACACGCTACGGGAAACTCATTCAATACCGGCAGCAAAATGATCCAAGGCCGGTTGCGATTTGCGAAGTGATGAGAGCTTACAGTGATATTCATAAAGCCTACATTTTTGGGTTTTATGTCCGCTCCGACCAGCAAGGGAAAGGAATCGGGAAATTATTTTTACAGGAAATTTATCCGCTTCTAAAGCAAGATGGTTTTCGTAAGGTTTGCTTGACGGTCAGTACTAAAAACAAGGCAGCCGTCAAGTTATATGAAAAATTAGGGTTTGTCATAAAAGAAACGAGATTCGATGAATTTGGTGAAGGGGAAAATCGCTATTATATGGAATACCTCATTTCTTAATATAGTAATGATCAGATGAAAATTCATCAAAAATGGTCAATAGAAAATAGGCTAATTTTAGGAGGAGTTTATGATGAGAAACAATTTATTCAAACCAAAAAGACATTGGAAAGAAATCGAGCTTTGGAAGGATGTTACAGAGGAGCAATGGAACGATTGGGTTTGGCAATTGACGAATACAATCAAAAATTTAGATGACTTAAAGAAAGTAGTTAACTTAACACCAGAAGAAGAGGAAGGGGTTTTAATCTCAACAAAAACAATCCCATTAAACATCACGCCATATTATGCATCGCTTATGGATCCTGATGATTCAAGATGTCCGGTTCGAATGCAGTCTGTTCCGATTTCTGCAGAATTGCATAAAACAAGATATGATTTAGAAGATCCCCTGCACGAAGATGAAGATTCACCAGTACCTGGGTTAACACATCGTTATCCTGATCGCGTGTTGTTCCTAGTAACAAACCAATGCTCCATGTACTGCCGTTACTGCACAAGAAGGCGCTTCTCCGGACAAATCGGAATGGGTGTACCAAAGAAACAGTTAGACACAGCGATTAATTATATCGCATCTAACCCACAGATTAGAGATGTGTTAATTTCCGGAGGAGACGGGCTCCTTATTAATGACAATATTTTAGAATATATTTTAAAGAATTTACGTGAGATTCCGCATGTAGAAATTATTCGAATCGGTACAAGAGCACCTGTCGTATTCCCACAGCGTATTACCGAAAATCTTTGTAATATCTTGAAAAAGTATCATCCAGTTTGGTTGAATACACATTTCAATACATCTATTGAAATTACGGAAGAATCGAAGCGTGCGTGTGAAATGCTTGCAAATGTTGGTGTACCTGTTGGTAACCAGGCTGTTATTTTAGCAGGCATTAACGACAGTGTACCGATCATGAAACAGCTTATGCATGACCTTGTTAAAATTCGCGTTCGTCCATATTATATTTACCAATGTGATTTATCTGAAGGGATTGGCCATTTCCGTGCACCAATCAGCAAAGGATTGGAAATTATGGAAGGACTTCGCGGCCATACATCGGGTTATGCCGTTCCAACATTTATTGTTGATGCCCCGGGTGGAGGCGGTAAAATTCCATTGCAGCCGAACTATATCATTTCTCAAAGTTCTAATAAAGTCGTATTGCGTAACTTTGAAGGTGTCATTACATCCTATCCAGAACCAACAAATTATCAGTCAGGCAGTGCAGAGGATTACTACAAAAAGGTTTATCCTGAAGTGTTTGAAAAGTTTGAAAGTAATGGTGTTCTATCCATTATTGATGATACGAAATTTAACCTTACACCTGAAGGATTAAAACGGTTAGATCGCCGCAAAACGTATAAGGAAAATATTGAGCATAGTTCATTAAAAGATAAACGTGACAAACGTGACGAGTTAAAAGAGAAAAAATTCCAATCACAAATGAAGAAATATGAAACAGTGGGAGCAAAGGAGGAATAATTTTGATTTGTCAATGGTGCGAATCTGACACAGCACGTGAAACGAGCAACAAAGTGTATTGGGAACTTCCAGATGGAACAAATGCGATCGAAATTAAGGACACTCCATCCATTCATTGCTTGGAATGCGGTATGACCTATCAAACAGATCATACGGTGAAAGAAATTGAGGATCATCTATTTTTAATTGATTGCTCAAAGCTCGAAAAAAGTATGACGTATGAAACACTTATGGCCGCTCCACGCTTATTGAAGCGAAACTACTTTGATTTTTCGAAATAATTAGCCTAGCCATCTCTCATTTTTCAATATTAAGTGGGAGATGGCATATATTTTCTAAAAAGTTAGATAGATGCTAATAGATGAAGAATTAAGGAGGACAAGAATGGAAGCAATCAACATCTATAATAATGACAAAAATAATCAGAAACATCAGAATAATAAGGAAAGTAAAGAGCATATTAAACGCAATCTAAAGGCACGTCACATGACGATGATTGCTATTGGAGGGTCAATCGGGACAGGGTTATTTCTAGCGACAGGGGCGTCCATTCAAACAGCTGGACCTGGTGGAGCGTTAATAGCTTATGGGGCAATCGGGATTATGGTCTACTTTTTAATGACAAGTCTCGGAGAAATGGCTACCTTAATGCCGGTTTCGGGATCATTTTCAACATATGGTAGTCGTTTTGTCGATCCAGCATTTGGTTTTGCGCTTGGTTGGAATTATTGGTTTAACTGGGCTATTACACTGGCGGTTGAAATAGCTGCATCAGCAATTATTATGAAGTTCTGGTTTCCGGATGTACCGAGCATCGTGTGGAGTGCACTGTTTTTAGGTCTAATCTTTTTATTGAATGCATTGTCGGTTAAAAGTTACGGAGAATCCGAGTATTGGTTCTCCTTAATAAAAGTAGTGACAATCATCGTTTTCATTGGAGTCGGTTTGCTTACCATTTTCGGTATTCTTGGCGGACAGTTTATCGGGTTTAAAAACTTTACTATGGGAGATGCTCCGGTTCATGGCGGCCTTTTGTCCATTTTAAGTATTTTTTTCATTGCAGGTTTTTCCTTTCAAGGAACGGAACTCGTGGGGATTGCTGCAGGAGAAAGTGAAGAGCCGGAGAAAAACGTACCAAAGGCGATTCGACAAGTATTTTGGCGAATTCTTCTATTCTATGTCGTTGCCATTGCTGTCATTGGCCTTATTATTCCTTATACAAGTCCAAACCTTTTAGGCAGGGATGTCGACAGCATCGCTGTCAGCCCTTTTACCCTTGTATTTGAGAAAGTGGGCATTGCATTTGCGGCATCTGTGATGAATGCGGTCATTTTGACATCGGTCTTATCGGCAGGGAGTTCCGGTTTATATGCTTCGACACGCATGCTTTGGTCCATGGCAAAGGACGGTCAGGCACCTAAATTTTTACAAAATGTAAATAATCGCGGGATTCCGATGAATGCCCTTGTCATGACGACGATTATCGGAGGCTTTGCCTTTTTAACGTCCATTTTTGGAGATCAAGTGTATACATGGTTATTAAATGCGTCAGGCTTAACTGGATTTATTGCTTGGCTAGGAATTGCAGTCAGCCATTATCGTTTTAGAAAAGCATATATGGCCCAGGGCAGGGACATGAATGATTTGAAATTTAAAGCGAAATGGTTTCCGCTTGGTCCGATTCTTGCTTTTGCGATGTGTGTCTTTGTTATTTTCGGCCAAAATTATCAAGCTTTTCTAGCAAGTGAGATTGATTGGTATGGAATAGCCGTGTCGTATATTGGTTTACCGATCTTTTTGGCATTATGGCTTGGGTATAAACTTGTTCATAAATCGAAGGTCGTTCCACTAAAGGAATGTTCTTTTGATGAGATATCATCAAAATAGAAGGTATAGAGGATGGGTATAAATTCTATAAGGTGAATTAAAATGGAATAGCTATGGACCTGCCAAAAAGCACAAGCTAAACCTAGCTAGTGCTTTTTGACTAGTAGAGAACTCGCCATAAATAGAAGGTTGCATAGGATTCCCAATTTGCCCACGGGATTGATAATGCAAGGATTTCTTCTTTGGTCGGCTTTCTATCCATATTTAGCAGCGTTTTTATCGCATTAATTAGACCGACATCATCGATCGGGAAGGCAGTCGGAAAACGAAGGCAGCGCATCAGCACATAATTGGCTGTCCATGGGCCAATCCCGCGTATTTTAATTAAGCTTTTTTCTACCTCTTTAAAATGACCGGATTCCATTAATTTTTCCTTGGATAATTCGCCGCTCGCCATTAATTTGGCAATTCCAATAATAAATTCACTCTTTTTGACGGTCATTTTAATATCTGCGAGATCCTTTGGTGTGAGCTGTGCAATTCGTTCATAGGAAGGGAATATCCAATAATTTTTGCCATCCCATTCGATGGACTCACCAAATTTTTCAACGAATTGTCTCTTTAATGTGTAAGCGAATCCTAAGTTAATTTGCTGGCCTAAGACCCCCCAGCAAAGAGCTTCAAACAAATCGGGAATGCCGATAAGGCGTAATCCATAAAAGTCTTTTACGGGCATTTTAAGTAAGGGATCAGCTTTGGCAATTTCATAAAAGGGAGTTAAATCGTTATCGAGGTCAAACCATTCTCGAATATAATGGACCACCTTATTAGGATTGCGCGGTTTACCTTTTAAAAAGTGTACAACCATTTGGTTTTTCTCGTTTACTTTTATTTGTACAAGTGTTTGAATTTCGCCACTTGCGATGACTCTTGTAATGTTATCATTTTCAATTTCATACATACATTCATTTTTATTCCGCTGCAGGTATCCAAAGTTTGCTTTCATATCAAACGCTTCAGGCAATGGAATGACAATATCCTCATTAACTTCGTTAATTTCTTCCCCAAGTGTGTTTAGTGTATTGGACAATTTAATCCCCACCCATCATTTTTGCTATATTCTATTATAATCACAGATATGTAAAATTAATTTTAATATCATGCTGTTATATTCAAAATGTCCTTATTGATTCTTTGAACAAAGGACAGGAGTATTAAACTAGAAGTTCCAAATGGAAATATCCAACAGCCATTTCCAGGTGCCTGACACCGGATTTTGTGAGATAATCGAAATGTAGTATGATAGAATTATCTTTGGTTTGTTTGGAAGACTTCTTAGGAGAGGATATTAGATGACAAATAATGAGATACCTTCTCTACAGAAGGATGGAAAAGTTACGATATTGAATCAACGAAATACATCTAACATAATGACTGATCTAAAGTTACTTTTTAAAGCAAATGTATTAATCGCAAATGTTTTGCCTGTCTTTGCAGGATTCTGGTTAGCCTTACATTTTACCAATACTTCTTTTACAGCACACCTGGATCTATTTTTCTTAACAATTTTCGGAAGTACAATGGTAATGGCCGGGGCCCTCGCGCTCAATAACTGGTACGATGTTGATATTGACACTGTAATGGATCGAACAAAGGGTCGTCCAACAGTAACGGGGAATATTTCTTTGAACGCAGTTTTAACAATAGGTATTGCTCTAAGTGTATTAGGTCAAATCCTTTTACTCTTTACGACCGTTGAAGCGGCGATATACTCCTTTGTCGGATGGTTTACTTATGTTTTTTTATATACCATGTGGTCAAAACGGCGGTATACAATTAATACAGTAATTGGAAGTATTTCCGGTGCCGTTACACCTTTAATAGGATGGACAGCCATCGCACCTGGTTTTCAAAGAGTCCCAATGATCTTGTTTCTTATCTTGTTTATTTTTCAAATGCCGCATACCTTTGCGATTGCCGTAAAGAAATATAAAGAATATAAAGCAGCTGGAGTAGCCATGCTTCCCGTTGTTCGCGGATTGACTGTGACTAAACGGCAAATGGTGATCTATATTGCATGCTTATTTCCATTACCATTTTTATTAACGATGCTTGGAACTACATTTATGGTGATTGCTACATTGCTTAACGTTGGATGGTTGGTTGTGAGTATCAGTGGATTTTTTACTAAAGATGATTTAAAATGGGCACATGTGAATTTTCTATATTCCGTTAATTATATAACTATATTGTTTCTCTTGATGGTAATTGTTACATTGCCGGTGTTTAGTTAGTCGAGATCAAATGAAACTCAAACTATAGATAAGTGAAGGCTGGTCCAAAAGTATGCAAGTTATTTGCAAACTAATGGAGCAGCTTTTTTGTGTTTGAAAAAGGCAGTTCCTTTTGGGTGTTCACGAAAAAAGCTGAGCAAATGTGATACAGTTCACTTCGATGATAATCATTCCCATCTATTATTAAGGTATGAAATATAAGGGAGTTGATTTTCAGTGGGGGACACAAAAGTTAACAACAAAAAAAAGCATGGTGAAGGGCAAGAGGCACCATTAAAAGGAACATGGATTTCTGTAGGAGTGGTTGGGGTCGTAATTCTCGCTACGTATTTAATATTATATGGCCTTTATATGGCTAGAGTATAGGAGGGGATGAAAGATATGAAAATGCATCTGGATGAAAAAATATGGCTTACCTTGAGTTTCGGTATGATCATGATATTCATGCTTATTACTGGCTATCAAGCATTTGCCTTGGAAATGGGACCGCCGAGTAATAATGAACTAATTGATCCACAAAAGGTAGACCAAACAGCACCATTCAATAAACCGGGTATTACAAAGATTGGCGAAAATGAATATGAAGTAGTTATGACATTACAAGCTTTCAGTTTTAATCCAGGTAATATCGAAGTCCCTGCTGGATCGACAGTGCATTTTACATTAACCTCAAAAGATGTTGTCCATGGATTTGAAGTTGCAGGTACAAACTTAAATGCAATGGTCATGCCAGGACATATTCAAAAAATCACTCAAAAATTTAATAAAGCGGGAACGTATTTAGTGTTATGTAATGAATATTGCGGTGCCGGTCACCAAATGATGAGTACAACGATTACGGTTAAATAAAGGGGGGAAACAAAATGCAAACAGCAAAATCAAAGACATTTAAAGATAAAGCAGGTAAAGTGATGGGAATCAGCATGGAAGATGCCCTATTAACGAAATCATATATATTTGTAGCATTTATAGCATTACTACTTGGCGGAATTCTTGGCCTTGTGCAGGGTCTGAACCGTGCAGGAATTCTGGAATTACCTTCATGGATTAACTATTATCAAGTTCTGACAGCACATGGTTTACTATTAGTTGTTGTATTAACTGCTTTCTTTACGATTGGTTATTTTTATGCCAGTCTTTCACATACTTTAGGGGGGATTCTTCCAAAAGTAAGAAAGATCGCATGGATTGGCTTTGGATTGAAGATTGTCGGGTTTGTTTTAGCAGTAATTCCAATCATTATGGGTGATGCATCTGTAATGTATACTTTCTATCCGCCAATGGCAGCTGCACCAATGTTTTATATTGGTTTGGCATTAATTGTGGTTGGTGTTTGGATGTGTGCTTTCGGTGCCTTTATCCAGGTTGCGAATTGGAGAAAGAATAACAAAGGACAGCATGTACCAATACTTGCTTATTTTGCTACTGGAGTATTTGTCCTATTATTTTTCGGTTCCATGCCTGTAGCGATAGAAGTAATCGTTATGATTATTCCTTGGTCATTTGGCTGGGTCGAAACAATCAATGTTATGGTGGCACGTACACTATTTTGGGCCTTTGGACATACGTTAGTTAATATTTGGTATTTAACTGCTGTTTCCGCATGGTATGTCGTTGTACCTAAAATTATTGGTGGAAAACGCTGGAGTGATACGTTAACTCGTGTCGTTATTATTGGCTTAGTAGTTATGAATATTACAGGTGGGTTCCATCACCAAATTGTTGACCCAGGAATTGATCCAGCCGTTAAATTTATGCACGTATTTATGAGTTTGGCGATTGGATTCCCGTCCTTAATGACAGCATTCGCCATGTTTGCCGTTTTTGAACGTACAGCAAGAAAACAAGGTGGAAAAGGCTTAATCGGATGGTATAAAAAAATGCCATGGGGCGATGTTCGTTTCTTAGCTCCAATGATTGCGATGATTGCCTTTATACCTGCTGGTGCTGGTGGAATTGCTCAAAGCACTAACCAATTGGATCAGGTCGTTCATAATACGATGTGGATTGTTGGACATTTTCACTTAACGCTTGGCATGTCCGTAGTGATGACGTTCTTTGGCATTAGTTATTGGTTAGTTCCATATATTTCAAAACGTGTATTAACACCACAAATAAATAAAATAGGTGTAATCCAAACTTGGATTTGGACAATAGGAATGATCTTTATGTCAGGGGCTATGCATTGGGTTGGATTACTTGGTTCCCCGCGTAGAACTTCTTTTACAACTTATGGAGACAATGCAACAGCATTAAGCTGGAGCCCATATTTAATGTGCTTAGCTGTTGGCGGTACCTTGTTAATTATCGGTGTTATTCTTCAAGTGTATGCAGTAATGAATATGATGTTTTTTGCACCAAAGGGAGAAACAGAATTTCCTATCGCTGAGGAAGAAGATAATGCAACTAAAACTCCATATTGGACAGAGCGTTGGGGCCTTTGGATTGTAATAATGCTATTAGTTGTTGCAATGGCCTATGTCATCCCACTAACTGAATTTATCGTTAATGCACCTCCGGGATCACCACCATTCAAAACTTGGTAATATAATATTAATTTAAAAAGAGATAGCTCGTTGGTTTGGGCTATCTCTTTATACTTAATTTAGTCATACATTTGCAAAATCAATAATTTGGGAAGTGATCTTCGTGATCAAAAATCGGCATAATACATTTGCGTGTTTGCTTGTTATCTTATTTGGGTGTGCGTTGTTCTATATAGGAACCGATGGATTCCGAGCATTTACGTCAGAAACGGCACGGGTCAATAAACTAATTGGCGATAAGCCCAAATTCCCAGAAGTAAGCTTTGAGGATAGTAAAGGGAGAAATTATTCTATTTCTGAGTTTAAGGGCAAGTATGTTTTTATTACCTTTCTTTATACGTCTTGTACAACAGTTTGCCCGCAATTAGAAATGAACATGTCTAAGGTTTACGATAAGATACCAAGCAAATATATGGGCAAAGATATTGAATTTTTAAGCATAAGTTTTGATCCTGTCAGGGATGATCCAGGTACATTAGAAAAATACCGAGGCTATTTTAATAGTGATGGAGAAACATGGAGGATGGCAAGAATACCAAATCAAGCTGAATTGGATTCGTTGTTAAAAGAATTTGGTGTTATTGTTATTCCTGACGGAAATGGAAGTTTTGCACATAATTCAGCTTTTTATTTGGTGGATAAAAATGGCAGTCTGCTTGATGTCTTAGACTATAAAAAGATTGATGAAGCCGCTAATAAGCTTGTAGGCATTCTTAAGAAGGAAGCGGGGGAGTAATCTTGAAGCAATCAATCTATGGCTTTTTGTTACTTCTTGCCTTAATACTCCCGCCTGTTGCAAATTTAATGGAATCCGTCATGGTTATTCACATGCATATGCAAATGCCTTTGTTAATTTTTACAGGATTTCTAATGGCACGATTTTTTCAACTTCGATTCCCTCACTTTTTTGAAAAATGGAATGGTAATGGTATACCAGGAATTTTGTTGTTTGTTATCATCGTTGTTTACTGGACGCTGCCTCGTTCAATGGATGAAGCATTGAATGAACAAAGCATGGAACTATTTAAATTTGTCAGTTTACCATTATTAGCTGGTATACCACTAAGGGATAGCTGGAAAAAACTTCGCCCAATTGGGAAGGACATTACTTTTTACTTTTTTGCAATCTTGTTTTTTGGAATGGGCTGGTTGTACATTGACTCGCCTGTGCAATTATGTAATAACTACCTTGTAATCCAGCAAATCACGCTTGGCTGGGGATTTTTGACGACGGCAATCTGCATGGTAATTTATAAGGTTTATATCGCTTTTGTTGATCCATCGAAATATGAATAATTAAATACAGATGAGCCTAATCCTTTATGGATTAGGCTCTATTTTGTGAAAAGGCTAAAATACGAGTGTAATTTGGTACTTTTTACAAATGATAACTGTTGGAAAAGGAAAATTTTTTGAAATTGAAATATACTATAAGGGAAGGGACGTGATGATTTTGAAAAAAGGTTATATGGTGATTGGAATAATTGTAGCAGTGATTGTTATTTTTGGTGCAATGTTAATTTCCAGCTATAACTCTTTTGTCAATTTAGAGGAAAATGTGGACCAGTCCTATTCTCAAATTGAAAACCAACTGCAAAGAAGGCTGGATTTAATTCCGAACTTAGTAAATACAGTGAAGGGTTTTGCTTCGCATGAAAAAGAAGTAATTGCATCAATCTCAGATGCACGTGCAAGACTAGCGGGTGCGAATACGCCGCAGGCACAAGCCACAGCAAACGCAGAACTTTCAGGTGCGTTAAGCCGTCTACTTGTAGTCGTAGAAAATTATCCCGATCTTAAAGCAAATCAGCAGTTTACCCAATTAATGGATGAACTTGCAGGAACAGAAAACAGAATAGCTGTCGCACGTAAAGATTATAATGATCAAGTGGCGGTGTACAATAAAAAAGTAAAAAGATTCCCTGGGGCAATTATTGCAGGCATAACTGGGTTTGATGAAAAAGAATATTTTAAAGCAGACCCTAGTGCCAAAGAGGCTCCAAAAGTTGACTTTGGGGACGATCAATAATGAAAACAAAACGGATCTTCAGCCTTTTGTTGGTGTTTATCACTTTTTTTCTCTGTGCTGTGAATGCACAAGCTGAGGATGTCCAAATTCCGGCACCTGTTGGAGACATTTACGTACAGGATTTTGCCAATGTATTAAACGAAACAGAAAGAGCAGAATTAATCAATTTAGGCAGGAACATTGAAGACCAAACAACGGCACAAATTGCTGTTCTAACTGTGGGTACTATCGGGGATCGACCGATAGAAGAGTTTGCAAATGAAGCTTTTCGGCAATATGGAATCGGAAATAAACAGGAAAACAACGGTGTATTGCTCGTCTTATCCATGCAAGAACGCAAAGTAAGGATTGAAGTAGGCTATGGATTGGAAGGCAGAATTCCGGATGGAAAAGCAGGTCGAATTCTTGATGAATATGCCATTCCATTTTTAAAAAATCAACAGCCAAATCGAGCAATTGTTGAAACCTATAAAGCTTTAGCAAACGAAGTCCTCGCCGAGTATGGCAAAGAAGGAGACGTTAGTAAGCAGACACAGGCAACCGGTGAAAAAGGATTGGGTATTCCCGGTTGGTTAATGGTCATTGTTATTATAGGCGTTGTGTTTTTAGATTTTAAGTTTTTTGGAGGAACGCTCACCTACCTTCTCTTATCTATCATCTCCAGAGGTGGAGGCAGAGGAGGCGGTGGTAGTGGTAGTTCTAGAGGGGGCGGAGGAGGTTCATCCGGTGGCGGTGGTGCAGGCCGAGGATGGTGATACCCTTGCCAGAAAATCGAAAAACTGTTAGGAGACCTTTCTCCTAACAGTTTTTTATATTCTATTAATTTTTATTAATAAATTCTTATGGTTCGTCAGTTATCGTTGCCATTTTTCGAGCCCTTAGAAACTTTATTACATTTAAAACAATCGTTTTTACTACGGCATAGAACGGTACTGCCAACACCATCCCTAAGATTCCAGCTAAATTTCCTGCAGCGAGTAAAACAATAATAATTGTCGCTGGATGGGTATCTAATGATTTTCCAAGGATGAGCGGAGATAAGACATTGCCTTCAACCTGCTGAGCAATAACGATAATCACGATAACCAATAAGGCTTTGGTAGGTGAATCAAAAAGAGCAACAATCACAGCAGGGGCACCGCCGAGAATTGGCCCGACATAAGGAATTATGTTGGTAAACGCTACAATTAAGGCCATAACTAGCGCAAAAGGCAAATCAATAATTAAGTAACCAACAAAAGCAAGAGTTCCTACTGACAGGGCTACAATAACTTGTCCCTGAATATAGGAGGAAAGTGTTTCACCAGTCTCTTTCAACATAATTAACCCGGCATCTCTATATGTTGCAGGAAGGAATTTAGTGAGGGCCTTAGGGAACTTATGTCCATCCTTAAACATGTAGAATAATAAAAAAGGAACGGTGGCTAAAATGACCGCAATATTAGCAAACACACCGAGTATATTTGTAATGCCACCGGTAACCCTATCCGGTAAGGTGTTTGCGTAGGCAATCAGTTTTTGTTTACCTGTTTCCAAAAGGTCATTTTGCTCTTTCATGATCCATTTGAATTCAGAACTGCGTGATAGCTTATCAAAATACTGCAAGGTCTTGTTAGCATAATCAGGAAGTGCATTCGCAAGGGCGGTGAATTGCTCTGTGATGGCAGGGACCAAGCTGCCAATCGCTAATACCAGAATGCCAATAAACACGACATAAATGATCAGGATGGCAAGAATTCTCGGCACTTTTTGACGCTGAAGAAAATTAACGATTGGATTTAGTAAGAAAAATAGAAATCCGGTAATAAGAATTGGGAAAAAAAGAGTAGAGAAAAAGATCCCAATCGGCATGAATAAAAATGAAATCTTTGTTGAGACAAAGATGATGGTTAAAATTAATAGGATCTGGATTAACCCGTATTGGAATTTTCTTTTTGACATTATGTTCCCCTTTTTCTTTTATTATAGCTAAAATTATATCAAAAACATGGAACAGAAGACAAATTCTAGAATTTTTCTCGGTGTCAGGCACCACTCAAAAAAATGAAACTTTCGCCTCATTTTATCGTATACTTAATAGGAATATTTTACATATGTGGATTAGGGGTGTTAAACATGGAATTGCAAAAAGAAGTGAATACTTTGAATGAGAGTCCGAAGTTATTGGGAATGTTTACAAGTCCAGGTTTGCAGTTTGAGAGGATTAAGCAAAGCCCGAAAATATGGGTACCGCTTATTATTATTAGTTTTCTCTATGTGATCGGAATGTCCTTTATGGCACTATCTTTGGATGCGGATACTTTAATTGAACAGGGAGTGCCAAAAGACCAGATAGATTTGGTGTTAACCATTACAAAAGTAACCGTTATGGTAACAGGTATCATTACGCCTATTTTTGGTGTGCTAATCAGCAGTGCGATCCAATTAGCGATTGCAAGAATCGCTAATTCAATGGTTTCTTTTAAACAATTATTTTCTATGAATACTTATATCATGATAATCGGTGCAGCAGGTCTAATTTTAAATATGGCAATTAGCTTTGCAATCGGTGGAAACCCAGAAATATATATTACTAGTTTAGCAGGGCTGCTGAATCAAGAAAAGGCAGGTGTCTTAGGTTCTATCGAGGTATTTGGGATTTGGTCAGTTGTATTAACTGCACTTGGACTGAATAAAACAGCACAATTTTCTAAAGGGCTTGCATGGACGATTGCAATCATATTCTTCCTAATTAGTATTGGCTTTGGTTTGATAGGAACTCTATTGCAAGGAGCGCCGAAGTTATAATGAAAAAGAAAACTTGGATTGCGCTAGGTGTAATTAGTTTGGTCATCATTATGATTTCTGTCAGTGTCTACCGGCAAGTTTTTGCAAAAGGACCTTCCGTTAAAACCGCAGAAATCAGCCAAGAGGAGATCTCCTCACTTTTGATGATTCCCGGTACCGTGAAACTTCCAGAGGAACAACTTGTGTATGCAACTCCTGATAAAGGGGAGATCAAGGAACTGCTAGTAAAAGAAGGTCAAACAGTAAAGAAAGGCACTGTCTTGGCCAAATTGCAGAACGCTCAATTAGAGCTTGAAATTGAGCAAAATAAATTATCGATCCAATCAGCTAACCTAAAAATAAGCCAAATAGATAAAAAAATAGTGCAGCTAGAAGAGAAAGAAAAAACGTTGAGTGAGCAGGTTGGAGTAGGTAAAAAAGAAGCGAAAAAACAGCTTGCCCCTGAATTTGAACAGCTTGAGATGGAAAAAGAGTTAGCGAATATAGAACTAAAACAAACAGAGGTTCAAAAAGACCTGATTAGCAAGCGCCGGGGTGACTTAGAGATTAAGAGTACAATGGATGGAATTGTTTTAGCAGCAAAAAAGCCAGTATCATCTTCGATCGAAGCAGCAAACGAGCCTATTATACATATTGGTAAGTTAGAAGGAATGACTGCATCGGGCCTTTTGTCTGAATACGATACACTAAAAGTTAGTGGTGGACAAAAAGTGATTATCCGATCGGATGCAGTACCTGGAAAAGAGTGGCACGGTGTAATTACCAAGACTGCTATTTTGCCAGAGCAGAACCCAACCAGTTTGCAAAATGGCACCCAGGCTGTACAGTATCCCGTAACTGTAAAAATTTCCGGTGATACCAAAACGTTAAAACCAGGTTTCCAAGTTATTATGGAGATTGAAACGGACCAAAAGACAGCGATGGTCCTGCCTCTCGATGCATTATTTGATGATGGAGATAAGCCATATGTGTATCTTGTAAAGGATGGAAAGGCCAATAAGCGGAATGTCAGAACAGGCATCACATCAGGAAAGAAAATTGAAATCCTTGAAGGTGTTTCAAAAGGAGACCAAGTCATCGTTAATGGACCCGACAATATTAAGGATGGGTTGGAAGTGACAATCAAATGATCCGGCTAGAATCCATCACAAGATCGTTTTTGCTTGGAAAAGAGAGCGTTCATGTCTTAAACGGTATCAGTCTCACGATTCGTGAAGGTGAATTTGCTGCCATTATGGGTCCATCAGGTTCTGGGAAATCAACCTTAATGAATATTATCGGCTGTTTGGATAAACCGACTGAGGGAGAGTATTACCTTGGCGGGGAAAATGTATCGCATTATCATGACAAAGAATTGGCGAGAGTTAGAAATCAATCGATTGGCTTTGTCTTTCAACAGTTCCATTTGCTGCCGCGCTTATCAGCTTTAAAAAATGTCGAACTGCCAATGATTTATGCTGGAATCTCAAAAAAAGAGCGACAGTCCCGTGCTGAAGAGGCACTAATAAAAGTAGGTCTTGTGGATCGAATGAACCATCTTCCCAATTCCCTATCTGGGGGACAAAAGCAACGTGTAGCTATTGCGAGAGCAATTGTCAATACACCAAAGTTGATATTAGCGGATGAGCCCACGGGTGCTCTTGATTCGAAGACAAGCAAGGACATTATGGAACAATTTAAGGAACTTAATGAGGAAGGTGTAACCATTATCGTCGTTACCCATGAATCAGAAGTGGCGGAATACGCGAACCGAACGATTATGGTTAGAGATGGAATGATTCAATCTCTTTCTATGGGTGTTGGGGGGCCGGCCCTATGAGTTTTATGGAAAATCTTTTTATGGCTTTAAGCTCACTTAAAGCCCATAAGATGCGAAGTATTCTAACGATGCTTGGAATTATTATTGGTGTGGGTGCTGTCATAATCGTGGTAGCAATCGGACAGGGAGGAGAGGCGATGCTTAAATCACAGATTACTGGTCCAGGGAATACTATTGAGATATTTTATCAGCCTTCTGATGAAGAAATGCGCGCAAACCCTAATGTATTTCAGCAAGCTCCATTCAAACAGGAAGATATCAGGGCGCTTGAACAAATTCCGGAAATTAATCGTGTGGTTGCATCAAGCACAAAATTGTCTACTTTTCGATTTCAAAAGGAAACAGGAGATGTGTCTACCACCGGTATAAATCAAGCTTTCATCCATTTAAATGAGTTGAAAGTAGCAGAGGGAAGAAAAAAATCCAGTCGGAGATATTGTTACGGTAGCCAATCAACCAATTGAAATCATTGGGGTTTTAGAAAAACCAACCGGCCTTTTTTCCTTTGGATCAATGGAGGTCTATCTACCTTTCCAAACATGGAAAACCATTTACGGAAGCAGCGATTTTACCCAAGTAACCCTCCAAGCAGCGTCAGCTGAGCAACTGCAGGTTGCAGGTAAAAAGGCTGCTAAGCTTTTAAATAATCTCCATAATACGGAAAAATCGTACCAAGTTATTAATATGGAAGAAATTGCTCAAGGAGTAGGGCAGATTACAAAAATCATGACTTTAATTATCGGGAGTATTGCCGGTATCTCTTTATTTGTTGGCGGGATTGGTGTCATGAATATCATGCTCGTTTCGGTGACAGAGAGAACAAGGGAAATAGGAATTCGTATGGCATTAGGCGCAACTCGAGGCCAGGTATTGACCCAATTTTTAATAGAATCGATGACACTTACCTTTATTGGCGGCATCCTCGGAATATTACTAGGCTGGGGAACGTCAACTATAGTGAGTTTCTTTGCTGGCTGGCCAGCCTTGGTGTCTTGGCAAGTAGTGTTAGGCGGCGTTTTGTTTTCGATGGTAATTGGTGTTGTGTTTGGACTGCTTCCAGCAAATAAAGCTTCAAAACTCGACCCAATTGACTCATTGAGATATGAATAAACAGGGTCTTTTAAGGATCTAGTACATAAAGTCTACACTCTGTGTAGGCTTTTTCCGTTGTAACTGATAGTTAAAATATTTGCAGAAAATGGACTGTATGGTAAAATAATTATAGGAATATTCAGTTAATATAATAAAATTGTGGCTGAGTTAGAATAATAGATTAGAAGGAGTCGAGCAGAGCATGGAGAAAGTGAATGTAGAGAATAAAGGCTATTTTGGAGAGTTTGGCGGAAGTTTTGTACCAGAGGATTTACAACTAGTAATGAACGAATTAGAAGAGCAATTTTTCCGGTATAAAGATGACCCGGAATTTATTGAGGAATTCAAATATTACCTAAAAGAATATGTAGGCAGAGAGAATCCGTTAACATTTGCTGAAAATTTAACCAAGCAAAATCAAGGGGCAAAAATTTATCTGAAACGAGAAGATTTGAATCATACAGGGGCACACAAAATTAATAATGCAATTGGGCAGATTCTATTAGCAAAACGAATGGGTGCAAAGCGAATTATTGCCGAAACGGGAGCAGGCCAGCACGGTGTGGCAACTGCAACCGCATGTGCCATGTTTGGGATGGAATGTATTATTTATATGGGTAAACTAGATACGGAACGCCAAGCGCTCAACGTCTTTCGAATGGAATTATTAGGAGCAAAAGTTGTACCTGTTGATAAAGGGCAGGGCCGCTTAAAGGATGCCGTCGATGAAGCCTTGGGCGACTTGGTGCAAAACTATAAAAATACCTTCTATCTATTAGGTTCGGCCGTGGGTCCTCATCCTTATCCAACAATGGTCAAACACTTCCAAGCAATTATCAGCGAAGAATCGAAACGTCAGATCCTAGAAAAAGAAGGCAGGCTTCCAACAGCTGTAATTGCCTGTGCAGGAGGCGGGAGCAATGCTATTGGTGCCTTTGCCCATTATATTGACGAAAATGATGTGCGCTTAATTGGAGTTGAACCAGCTGAGGCACCGACGATGACTGAAGGGATCCCAGCTGTGATCCATGGCTTTAGATGTTTAACATTACTAGATGAGAAGGGCGAGCCTAAACCAACGTATTCGATTGCTGCAGGACTTGATTATCCTGGTGTCGGTCCTGAGCACAGCCATTTGAAAACCAGCGGGCGGGCCGAATATGTAACCGTAACCGGGCAAGAAGCACTCGAGGCGTTTCAGGTATTAAGCAAGACTGAAGGCATTATTCCTGCGTTAGAAAGTTCTCATGCTGTAGCATACGCCATTAAGTTGGCAAAAGAATTGGCAAACGACGATGTGCTGATTGTTAACTTATCTGGCCGTGGCGATAAAGATGTGGAGCAAGTATTTAAGATGTTAAAATAATTTAACAGCATTAAAATATTGACCTAAAAAAGAGTCGTTAGTAACAAATGTGAATTTGTTGCAGCGGCTCTTTTTTTATTCATTTGAGCTATAAAGAATTTTTCTCTATAAATTGAATATAATTTTAAAACACATGTGACCGTACTTTGGATTCAAAAGGGGACAAGTATGTATAGGAAAAAAATAAAATTCTATACTGATTTTAGCAGGTCAGGTGGATTCCCTTTTTATCAGCGGGTTTTTATTATTTTCTTGGGGGCATCTCTGGTCGCTATTTCCTTACAATTATTTTTGGTAGAAAATCATATTATTGACGGGGGGATTATTGGAATATGCATCCTTCTTTCACATATTACAAGTGAAGAAATAGGATTGTTTTTGTTGATATTAAATACTCCTTTTTTCCTAATTGCTTATCGATTTCTGGGTAGAAGATTTCTCATGCTAAGCCTATTTGCTATTCTTGTCCTATCAATTGAAACCTATTTATTAGAACCGTTTCCTGTCATAACTGATAGCCCGATTGTAGTGATTGTCCTTGGAGGTATTAGTTTAGGACTCGGAGTTGGAATAACCATTCGGTTTGGCGGATGTTTTGATGGGACAGAGGTGTTGGCCATTCTGTTTAGTAAACGTTCCCCTTTTTCAATAGGGCAAATTATTCTGTTATTTAATATATTCATCTTTGGAAGTTCGATTTTCATATTTGGTCCTAAAGAGGCATTCTACTCTTTAGCAACCTTTCTCATAGCCTATAAGACTATTGATATTTCTATTCAGGCTCATTAATTTAATAGTTTTTCCTTGTTGTTTCTTGTTATAAATGGCGATTTCGATTGTTCTTCAAATAAATTTCAAAATTTGTTGTTAAAATTTTGTGAACAACCAATACAATTCTGATAATTTTCGACATGAGCCTTTTGTAAATCGTAGAAATAGACTTATAGGCATACTCACTTTTTTAAACGTGAGATGAAGAGATTGCGAAGGTAAAAGCTTAATTAAGAGTAGGAAAACCTTATCTTATCATACCAAAATGCCCGGTCACCTATGTGACCGGGCATTTTTTAGGTAACAAGAGAGCTATTGTTTCTTTAAAAATTCTAGCACTCTTTCATTCACTAAGTCATTTGCTTCTGTTAAATAGATATGACCTGCACCTTGTATAGTCAAAAATTCAGCATTCGGAATTTTCTCTGCTAATGTTACCCCATTTTGGTATGGGACCAATTTATCTTCGTCCCCATGGATCACCAATGTAGGAACCTTGATTTGGTCAATCTCGCTGTAAGTATCATGGGCTAAGCAGGCCTGGAGCTGAAGTATATATGCATAGGGAAGAACAGGTATCTCTATTCTTTTTTTGATGTCCTCTGCAACTAATTCCCGCTGATTTTCGATAAATGCTTGACTGTAAAGGATTGGAGCCGTGGCCCATGCCATTTCTTCTGGTGTTGCAATAGAGGAGCCCCTTGAAAGCATTAACATCGAGACATCGGCACTAGGTTGTACATGATTTACTCCGCCTGAGGTTGTACAACCTAGAACAAGCGAACGAACCCGTGTGGGATACATAAGTGCTAATCTTTGTGCAATCATTCCCCCCATGGATATGCCATATACATGGGCTGAGTCAACACCGGCAGCATCCAAGACACACCTTGCATCTTCCGCCATTTTCTCGATAGAGTAGGGAGTATCTGGTTTGTCGCTGAGACCTGTACCGCGATTATCAAAAATAATTACCTTAAAATGCTCGCTTAAAGCAGGTAGAGTTCTAAACCAAGATTTTGAATTTAGTGACAACCCCATAATTAATAGTAAGGGTTCACCCTCACCATGAATCTCATAATAAAGATTAATTCCATTCCCGTTGGTTATTGGCATTCTAAAAAACTCCTCCTTTACATAGATAACGGTAAATTATATGATAATGTGCAATAGTAAAGAACATAGAAGAGGGGAGGAACCATCCTCCCCTTAACTTACTTTTGAGTGTTTTTTCAAAAAGTTGCGAAGAATCCTGTTAAAGGCATCCTTTTGCTCTAACTTTGCAATATGAGCAGTATTCCTTATAACGACAAATTCAGAGTGTTGAATTTTTTTATGCATTAAAAGCTGCATCCATACAGGTATTACTGAATCATATTGCGACCCCATGATTAACGTAGAGACTTTAATTTTAGGAAGTAAATTTAAATTGTTGACTTCCAGCCCTCCTTTACCACTCCAATACCATGAATAAAGACCAAAGGTTCACCTTCACCAAAACGTAAGTAAGGAATTTTAGAGCAACTAATAGACACCTCACTCAAATTTAACCCCTCCTATTGCCTTTTATCATAAATTGGGTTGCCACTATTTGTAAAGTGACATTTTTTATAAAATTCAGAATAATACAAATGCACTATTTTTACCTGTCCTCACCTGATGGACAAGTGTATTTCTTTGGTGCCTGACACCACACTAGGAAATTTCTAAAATAAGTGGAATTTTAATAGGAGAATACTGCTTTTTATTTTTGAGTTTCATTTGGACGTTTTGAGGGTAGTAGGTTTAATGTTTTGGTTTTACATATTTCACCATTTGGACAATGTTGGAATAAAAAAATATTCCGACAATTTTCGCTATATTTTTAGTATTTACAAAAATACCTAGATCACTAATGTTTAGTATTTTAGAGGCTCGTCTTTGGTCTTTCGAGGAAACATGGATATTTGTTGAATTTTGTCGAGAGTGGGAGGTTTACAAATTTTCACTTAACTACAATAATCGTAACTATATTAATATTTTAATGTTCCAACCATGTACTTTGCATTAAACAGTCATGATTTGAACTACATAAGTTGTGGTGGTGCACCTCTTCCTGTTGAAACTGTAAAAACCTTTGAGAAGAAAACAGGTGATCTATTAGTAATGGATGCGATTGGTTATGCTGCAAGCAAAGGCGCTGTCATTACATTAACGAAGGACTTAGCCGTTAAATTAGCACCATTTAATGTACATGTGAATGCAATTGCCCCTGGATTTTTCCCAACTAAAAAGGCTAAAGCCATCTTGGACTATTCAGGTGAAAGAATACTTGAGAGAACACCAGCAGGCCGTTTTGGTTCTGATGTTGATATGAAAGGACCTGCACTTTTCTTAGCTTCGGATGCTTCTAACTATGTATATGGTCATGTACTTGTCGTTGACGGAGGCACGACTGCCAGTGTACAGTAAAAGGTAGATACTGACTGGCAGTTAAGAGGGGTATAAATGAAGTACACCCATCAAGAAATGGATGCTTTTTATAAAAAGCTTGAAAAAAAATGGAATGAACAAATCCATGCCCGTACCAACAAACGCAGCTTTACTTTAGCTTTTGGGAGGGCATTGGAAGTACATGTGAAACAGATAAGAATTCACAAAAGGTTAACAACTAGGTGGTTAAAGCATTTAGATCTTCCGAATAAGGATGAAATAAGTGCTATTTCTGTAAGAATCGTAGATTATGAGGAAAAATTAGATTTTTTTGATGATGCGATCTACGAGATTAAACAAAGCCAGTTGAAGAACAATAATCAGCTAAGAATGGTTCGGAAGTCATGTGAAGACCTACTATCCGTTTTAGAAATGGAAGTAAAGGATATCCACGACTGCAAGATAAAAAGCCTAGAATCAGAGCTTTTAGAATTAAAACAATTTTTTTTTACAAATCATTTAAATTTGGAGGAGAATAACAATGACGAAAAAAACTGAAACTGTACTAGAAGTTGAAAACCAAGAAACTGTGGTAGATGGGGAAAAGGATTTAACAAGTCTAGACCTTGTATGGAAACTTGGCTTTAATGAATTGGATGCCTGGGCAGAGCGCTTTAACAAACAGGATGAACTTTTCTTAGAGACTGTAAAGAACTATGTGGAAAAGCTTAAACAGAATCAGGAAAATGCAATTACGATTGCTGCTCAATTTGGCATGGAACTTAAAAAATGGGAGAAAGCAGCACGCGAAGAATTACTTATGACCACAACTTCGCTACAGAACTTTTTTCCAGTGAAATCCTATGAAGAAATTAACCAAGTAGTAGATGACATTCAAAATAAAACTGCAAATCTATTATTAACACCTACTCAAGCGTTAATAACTGGTCAATTGGAAGCACTGGATAAATATGTGGAAACAGTTGAACAATATATTGCTTATCGAAAAAATGGCAGAGAAAAATACATTGAGAGTGTAAAGAAAACTAGCAATGTTTTATTTGAAAATCAAAAAGTATTTGTGAACATGTTGACTAAACAAGTCAAAACAGCGATGCTGCCATTTCAAAATTATATGAAGGACGTAACCGAGCAAGTTAAATAATAACAATATAGGGGTGTAAGTAATGTCAGGTAAAAAACCTTACGATCCATATGAATCCCTTCATAAGTTAAGTTTATTGTGGGAAAAACAGATTAATGATTTTATCTATCTGTTGACTGATAACAAAGATTTCGTGAAAATGTCCAAATTTGGGACTGAAATTAATTCCCGTTTTCTGGAGGAATTAAAAATGAATCAAGAAGCACTTGCTAGTGTACTAAATTTGCCTACTAAAAATGATGTCTCTAATGTTGCGACTTTAACGATCCAAGCAGAAGAGAAAATTGAAGCACTTGAGGGACAAATTTGGGAACTTCAAGATTCGATGAAGACGCAAAGCAAAGAGATTGAGAGTGTTGTAGAAATTTCCAAAGAAATTATTAAACTGACAAAGCAGCTTAAAATGGAATTAGTAAAAACGAAAAAAGAGCAAATAGACACAAAAGAATTACATGCCGAACTTCAAGAAATGAAGTTTGAAATCATGAAATTAACAAATTTTAAAGAAGAATTTGAGACTTTAAAGGGTCTTATTCTTAAAGGCACAAGTACGGAACAAGAGTTAACTGGATCAGGCTCATCCAAATAAAAATGAATCGGAGGTATGACATTGTCAACTGAAACACCATTAATGGGGTTCATTCCTGAATTGGATTATCAGAAAGAAATGGAACGTTGGTCTAATGTCTATAAGATTTTGAGTGAACCTGAGCCTAAGACAGGTCAGACTCCAAGAACTGAAGTATGGAAAAAAAATAAATCAGTTTTATGGTATTATCCTGCAAAACAGAAGAAGTATGAGATTCCTTTGTTTTTCGTGTATTCGTTATTTAATAAACCCTACATTTTAGATATAGACCCAAAGACAAGTGTTATTAAGAACCTGACCGAAATGGGCTATGATGTGTATTTATTGGATTGGGGTATACCAGGCTATGAAGATAAAAAAATCGGTCTTGACACCTATATCGAGAAATATTTAAAAACAGCGGTGAAGAGGGCTATTCGCCATTCTGGAGTAGAAGAAATTACATTAGTTGGCTACTGTTTAGGCGGGACGATTGCCTCAATCTATGCATCGATTGCAGAAGAACCAATAAAAAATTTAATTGTTGCAACCGTACCAATTGATTTCTCTACATTTATCGGACAAGATAAATGGGCTGAGGGCCTCAAAGAGGGAGATTTTAACATTGATCATTTCCTTGATGTTTATGGGGTGGTCCCGCCTAAATATGTTGAAATGATGTTTAGAGCGGTTGGATCACCAATTTATTTCACTAACTATACGATGCTTTTAAATCGAGCCCACGATCAGCGGTATGTGGATAAGTGGCGTCGAATGAATAAGTGGACTCTTGATCAGGTTCCTTTTACTGGGGAGGCTTATAAACAATTAGGTAATGACCTAATTAGGGATAACAAGCTTGTTAAAGGGGAATTAGTAGTTGGAAACAAAAAGGCAGATTTACGGAATATTGATGCCAATCTATTCGTTATTTCTGGCTCTAGAGACAATTTAGTTCTCGAAGAACAAAGTAAGCCAATTATGGATTTAGTATCTAGTAAGGATAAAACGTATCTTTGCGTTGAATCAGGCCATGTTGGACTTGCATTATCTGGTATGTTTGCGAGTATTGTTGATCAATGGGCATCCAGTCGCTCAAATCCGCTTTCAAAATGATTGTGTAATAAAGTTTGGTACAAGGAAATATATAATAAATATAGGCAATGAAGAAGAGGAAGGAGAATCCTTCCTCTCTAACTTGCCGTTTTATGTTTGTTCAAAAATGTCCGTAGAACTTCGTTAAATTCATCTTTCGCCTCTAACTTAACAATATGGCCAGTATTCCTGAAAATAACAAATTCTGAATGGCGAATTTGTTTATGCATCATACATTGAATCCATATAGGGGTGATTGAATCATACTGCCCGCCAATAATTAAGGTTGGAACTTTTATCTTAGGGAGTAAAGTTAAATTATTTACTTTTAGACATGCCTCCATTGCTTTAAAGAAAAATTCTTTGTTAGGCTTGTAAAATTTTGAAAAGTTTTCAAAATTTTCCTTTGACCAAGAATAGAGGCAGACCTTTGCTGAACTTTCTGTTATAGCCTCAAGAGCTTTTTTTTCTGCGCGTAATTTCCTGAATTTTATAAATAGTTTGCCCAGTTCTCTTGGAGCATAATGTAAAGTGCTTACCAGCATTAAGGAACGGCACATTTCAGGAGCTTGACGATATATTTCTTGCGCTACCACTCCACCCATAGACAATCCACAAATGTGCGCGCTTTCAAATCCAAGCCCTTTCACTAAACTGATTACATCACGAGCAAAGTTTTCTATCGATATCTCCCCAGGTGATATATACTCCCCATGTCCGCGTAAATCAGGGATAATTAAGTCAAACTGGTTCGCAAATTCAAACTGATGTGACCAACCCTCCTTCACCTCACCAAGACCGTGAATAAATACTAACGGCTCACCAGCACCAAGACGCAAATAAGGAATCTCGGAGTAACTTTTGAATATTTTACTCAACCTTCATTCCTCCTAGTTGTTTTATACAACATATGTTCCCAATATTTGAACGGTGTAAACATATATATATAATTCTGATTATTTTATTATATAATTACTTGTGGGAAAATATTACATATGGGTGTAAAACACATATATATGTACAGGTAGTCTCCTTATTCTTAAAAGTGAGAAAACAAGAGGAGGGAAAGTAAAGGGTAACTAAAATGAAAAAATGTTGTCAGGTTTAAAGGAGTAAAGTTTTTAGTTAAAATGAATGCTGTAAGGGAGAAAAACTAAGCTGCTTTGAGTTATGATAGGTAGATAAGAGGATTTTAAGTGAAAATGAGGTTTCGTTCATGATAAAAAAGTATATGACATTTCAAAAAAATAATGGTATTGCACCGTATATTTGGACGATTCTAGGTATATTACCGTTTTACTTTATTTTTCAATCACCTTCCACAATTGAAATTGTTGTAGGAATTTTACTCACGCTGCTATTCTTTATCTTTTACCGAATTGCGTTTATTTCAAAAGGCTGGCCGGTTTATCTATGGACGTTGATCTTGATCGGTATTTCGATTACTGCGAACAGCCTATTCAATTATGTTTATTTTGCATTTTTCCTTGCCTACTTTATCGGCAATATTAAAGATAGGATTGCCTTTTTGACCTTGTATTTTATTCATTTGTTTAGTACATCGGTATCAATTAACTTCAGTATCGTCATGCATGAAAAATTATTTCTACAGCAATTGCCCTTTGTAATCATCATTTGGATTAGTGTGATCCTTCTTCCGTTTAGTATCCATAACCGGAAGGAGAGGGGGCAGCTTGAAGAAAAGCTAGTGGATGCGAATAAACGGATTTCGGAACTAGTCAAAATAGAAGAGCGCCAGCGGATTGCCCGGGACCTTCATGATACACTCGGTCAAAAGCTTTCACTCATTGGTTTGAAGTCAGATTTGGCACGAAAATTAATCTCGAAAGATCCTGATCAGGCACGGAATGAATTGAAGGATGTTCAGCAAACAGCTCGGACGGCATTAAGTGAAGTTAGAAAAATGGTTTCTTCGATGCGTGGGATCCGCTTGAAGGACGAAATCCTCCGTGTTGAACAAATCCTAAATGCTGCCCAAATAAATTTTGTGCGAGAAGGGGATTTTACACCATCAAATGTCTCGCTGTTAACGGAGAATATTTTAAGCATGTGTTTGAAAGAGGCCGTAAATAATGTCGTTAAACATAGTGAAGCTAAGTCATGTTCCATATCGATCGAACAAACGTTGAAGGAATTGGTAATAAGAGTTCAGGATGATGGTATCTTTAAGGGGGAGAAGGAAAAGTTAGCAGAAGGTCATGGGCTGATTGGTATGAAAGAACGGCTGGAATTTATTAATGGCAGTCTAGATATTTTGACAAAAGATGGAACAACGTTAATCATAAGTGTGCCTAATGATGTCAAACCTGGTTTGGATAAGGAGGATAAAAAATGATTAAAATCGTGATTGCTGAAGACCAGCAAATGCTTTTAGGAGCCTTTGGTTCATTACTAAATTTAGAAGATGACATGAAAGTTGTTGGAAAGGCCTCAAACGGAGAAGAGGCCGTTGCGCTGGTGAAAAAGTTTCAACCTGATGTCTGTATTATGGATATTGAAATGCCTGGCAAGAGCGGACTGGAGGCGGCTGAAGAGTTGAAGGGTCTTTGCTGTAAAGTTATCATTTTAACCACCTTTGCCCGGACCGGTTACTTCCAACGGGCATTAAAGGCTGGTGTGAGCGGCTATTTGTTGAAGGATAGTCCTAGTGAAGAGTTGGCTAACACCATCCGAAGTGTGATGTCAGGAAAACGAATTTATGCTCCAGAATTAATGGACGATGTATATGGAGAAGAAAACCCGTTAACTGACCGGGAAAAAGAGGTGCTAGAACTTGTAGCTGACGGAAAAAATACGAAAGAAATCGCAGAAGTACTTAGCATCAAAACAGGAACTGTCAGAAATTACATCTCGATCATCCTCGACAAACTGGAAGTTAAAAATAGAATCGAAGCAATTACTCAATCTAAAGAAAAAGGCTGGTTCAAATAAAGAGTGTTTTTACGGTGTCAGGCACCGTAAAAACACTTTTTTTTTCGCATGATCTAAGGAGGTCAGACACTTGGGGAAGTGTAAATCCTAAATAAATGATTAAAATTTTCTTGAATTATAATCGGGTGCTAATTCCCTATTAAGTTGCAAATAAGTTTTATTTTTTTGAAAAGTGTAGTTTACTATAATAGAAAGTAAATATAGGAAGTTTATTACAGAAAGGGATTGATTTTTTGATGGGAGAATCAATAAAAGATGAGATTGATGGCAGCAAGGTAATGCCCCGCTCCCAACGGTTATGGATGGCTGGTATCCTCGGTACGTTAGCAGCATTCGGTCCCTTGTCGATTGATATGTATTTACCTGCTCTTCCTGAGTTAGCAAAAGATTTTCACTCAAATCCATCACTGGTTCAATTTAGTTTAACCTTTTTCTTGCTGGGATTAGCTTTTGGTCAGCTGTTTTCTGGTCCACTCAGTGATGTTTATGGGCGCCGTAAGCCGTTGCTTATTGGATTGATCACCTATTTTGTTGTTTCACTATTATGTGTGTTTAGTCCCTCGATTTGGACATTTATTATTTTACGATTAATTCAAGGGCTCGCAGGTTCCGCTGGAATTGTTATTTCACGGGCGGTTGTTCGGGATTTATATTCAGGTTCAGAATTAACCAAATTCTTTGCGTTGCTTGCATTGGTTAATGGCCTCGCTCCGATTCTAGCACCTGTTGTGGGTGCACAGTTCTTAAAAATTGTACCTTGGCAAGGTATATTTATCGTCTTAAGTATAATCGGATTACTGATGTCCATTGTTGTATTTTTCTGGCTTCCAGAAACACATCCTGAAGAAAAAAGGGCTGCAGGAGGGTTGAAAAATACATTTATTATCTTTAAAAACCTCATTTTAGATCGCAGTTTCATGGGATATGCTTTAGTACAAGGACTTGTTTTTGCTGCTATGTTTGCGTATATTTCAGGCTCACCTTTTGTGGTGCAGAATATATATGGCGGCTCTGCCCAAATGTTTAGTTTGATCTTTGCTATAAATGGAATTGGAATCATGATTGCTAGTCAAACGACAGGAAGATTGGCTGGTCGAATACACGAGTCAAAGCTGTTTGTTTTTGGAATCGGGATGTCTTTTTTCGGTGGAATTATTCTACTGCTTCTTTTGATTTTACATGCTGACTTACTAATTGTCTTACTCCCACTATTCTTTGTGGTAACCAGTGTCGGGGTGGTTAATACGGCAGGATTTTCCCTTGCTATGCAAAAACAAGGGAAGTCTGCAGGCAGTGCATCTGCTCTTTTAGGAGTCATGTCTCTTTCCTTTGGAGGAATTGTTGCTCCCCTTGTGGGATTAGGAGGAGAACATACAGCGATACCAATGGGAATTGTCATCTCTTGTGCTGGTGGGGGAGCGGTCCTTTTATACATGCTTCTTGTACATAACAGAAACCAAACAAATTGAGGTTACAAGGGTAAGTAAATTTCGGCTTCAAATTCTACTGTAAAAACGGCAGCTACGCTTCAGCTGCCGTTTTGTAATTATCAATAAAGCCTTTAATATATTCAAATACTTCCAAAGGGCGCTCTTCTGGAAGGGCATGGCCAGTATCTTTTAACACAATCAGCTCTGAGTTGGTTAGGTCTTTATTTAGCTTTTCGCCTACATTAAGCGGCATTGATTTATCATGATCCCCCCAAAGTAATAAACAAGGTGTTTTGATTTGGTTTAGGATCTCAACGGGCAGGTCTCCCTCACGGTCACGAATCATTCTTGTAAGCGCGACGAAAATCTCATCTTCTAAAAAAGGCTGTAAGTACCCATTTATCATTTCTTCGTTGATAATGGCATGGTTAAATAGTGCGTCTTGAAGATTCTTTTTTACACCAGTCCGTGCAAACCAATATTTTACGAAGATATGGAAATAGGGAAGGTAGCTAGTCAAGATTAAGGGCAATTTAGAGCGTTTAAGATAAGCTGAACTGCAGAGTAGAATGGCTGTGTCTGCTAGCTCTGGCATCATATGAAGGATATTTAATACAATTTGCCCACCCATGGAATGACCAATAAAGGTCATTTTTTTTAACCCCAAAGACTCCGTAAGTTTTATGACAGTTTGGGCTAAATTCTTGTAGGAATAGACATAACGGTTACATTTCGCACTTTTCCCAAATGGCGGAAGATCAACGGATAGTACCTGGTAGTCTTTCTTCAATAATGAGATCAAATGGCGAAATGTGAAGGTGGAAGAAAGGAACCCATGTAATAATACAAACGTTTTTTCCGATGTTTGATTTGGATAAAATTCATAGTATACATTAATGTTATTAACTGGTCGATAACCTGATAAGACTGTTTGTTCCATCTAAATCCCTCACCTGCTCCGTCAATAAAATAGATGAGTATAATGTTCCCCAAAAATCGATACATACACAAAAAAATCTGCAGATAGAAAAACAGCCCAAACATAGTTCTAAAATAAAAATTTTCAAAAAGTTAGTACAAAAAACCTATACAAATCTGATAATACTTAAAATAAATGAATATTTTTGATGTGCGTCCATCCGTCGTGGACAAATGGGGAAAGTGTCTTTTTGCGGTGCCTGACACCAGCTTTTTGTGTTTTTGGTCATTTGGTAAAAATTTTTTTTTGATTTTCGAAATAAAGTGTTTGAATTTTTAGAAAACTCCTTGTATAATTAAAAAAAACGTAAGGAGTTGATTTCCATGGAAAAGAAATTACTTAATTCACCACAACATTCGGATGAAAATACAGATGCTGTAGTTGCTGAGATGTTTCTAAACAATGCCCTGCTAGAGTTTAAGAGGGAGAAAATCCGCAAGGAAATCGACCAAACATTACAACATGGGGATAAAGAATTATTCCTAAGGTTAACAGAAGAGCTAAAGAAAATTTCTTAAATCATTTACTAACTAATCCTATTACTATTAAAAAAGAAGCCCTATCCAACCATTGGATGGGCTTCTTTCTGTTTTCAGCTCAGCTATTGTCGTCATCGGCCTTATTATCGTCATCACCGCTATGTCTGTTTTGATGAGCTTCATCACTGTATTTCCTTGCATTATCAAGAAAGATATACAGTAGCTGCTTTAGTTTCTTTTCATCTGTAGCAACAGATATCTGGGGACTATTTTTCGTATGAAAATAGATTTCTCTTTGATATCCACTTCGAAAAGCATTCACTGTTTCCTGCAAAAATTCGGCAAGATTAAGTACTGCTATCTGATATCATAAAGCAAAATCAAATCCCAGTTTCCATTTTTATAGACCTGGAAAGCTTCCAATCCGTCCATTACTTTGGTGACAGTATAACCTTCGTATTCTAGTTCCAGTTCCAATAACCTTGCAATCTTTTCTTCGTCTTCAACCACCATGATTGCATTCTTTTTCATAAGTAAGCCTCCAGAAAAATCAACTAATTTATTACCAAATTCCATAGCAAGTTCAAAAAATCCTTCATTAATGACTGAATAAAAGTTCTCTCTCCGTTGGTGTCAGTTAGCGATTCTTCAGTGGTGCCTGACACCCAATTCAAGTATGATATAAAAAGAAAAACAATTAGGGGTGGAATGTTTGCATCAACTTCATTTGTACAGTAAAAAAATTCCTTATTCTTATTCAAAATTTTTCAGTCAGTATCGTGTACTTGCTGAGAATAGCACCCATCATGTGCTATTGGAAAGTGGGCGTGGCGGGCGTTACAGTATTGCTGCGTTCCAGCCTGAAACGATTATCAAAGGTAAGAATCGTATTCTTGAAATTCACAATGATAAGGGTTCTGAGAGGTTGGAAGGAAATCCGCTTCACTTATTGAAGGAATGGATGAGCCAGTATCATGTTGATAAAATAGAAGGTCTACCGAGTTTCCTCGGCGGTGCGATTGGTTACATAAGCTATGATCATGCTCGTAACATAGAAAAACTGCCTGAGATAGCAAAAGATGATTTAGAAATGCCGGAAATTTACTTTTTCATAGTAAAGGAATGGTTTATTTACGACCATGAACAAGAACTATTATGGCTGTTGATAGTGGCTGAAAGCGATCAGAATATTGATAATCGGTTAGCATTTTGGGAACAACGCTGGCTTCATGAATCATCATCTAATCCACCTCATAAAGCAGATAAGATTGACTTGGATCAATTAGAGGTTTCGATGACAGAAGATGATTTTAAACAGGCAGTAACAAAAGTACAACAATATATTTCACAAGGTGATGTGTTCCAGGTGAACCTAGCAGTCCGCCAATCAAAACCGATTGAAGTTGAGGCACTTAAAGTGTATGAACAATTAAGATCCTTAAATCCATCTCCATATATGGCCTATCTTCATACACCAGACTTTCAGCTTGTAAGTGGATCACCAGAACTGCTTGTTAAAAAAAATGGACAAGAAGTAAGCACCCGACCCATCGCCGGCACTCGTTCAAGAGGTAAGAACCACGAAGAAGATATCAAACTGGCCAATGAATTAATTGAAAACGAAAAGGAACGAGCGGAACATGTAATGCTAGTGGATTTAGAGCGGAATGATCTTGGAAGGGTATGTAAGTACGGAACAGTTGAGGTCAATGAATTTATGGTCATTGAAAAATACTCACATGTGATGCACATCGTCTCCAATGTAAGAGGGGAATTGGCGGAAGACAAATCTAGCATTGATATTATAGATGCTGTTTTCCCCGGTGGAACCATTACAGGTGCGCCTAAAGTACGAACAATGGAGATAATAGAAGAGCTTGAGCCTGTCCAACGGGGAATTTATACGGGATCACTCGGTTGGATTGATTTTAGTGGTGATCTAGAATTAAACATTATCATCCGAACCATGCTCATTAAAGATGGAATGGCACATGTTCAAGCTGGTGCCGGGATTGTTATTGATTCTAATCCAAAGCATGAATACAAAGAGTCTATGAAAAAAGCAGCTGCATTATGGAAGGCAAAAGAAATGGCAGAGGAGTAAGCAAAAATGATTTTTATGATAGATAATTATGATTCCTTTACCTTTAACTTAGTTCAATACTTAGGTGAACTTGGAGAAGATTTAGTGGTCAAGCGAAATAATCAAACGTCTATTGAGGAGATTTCAGAACTACAGCCTGAATTCTTAATGGTTTCTCCAGGGCCATGTAGTCCAAATGAAGCGGGAATCAGCTTGGATGCAATAAAAGCATTTGCAGGGAAAATCCCGATATTTGGTGTGTGTCTAGGTCAGCAAGCAATTGCCCAAGCTTTTAATGGAGAGGTTATTCGAGCAGAAAGACTCATGCACGGGAAAACATCCGATATGTATCATGATGGAAAGACGATTTTTCAAGGTTTACCGAACCCTTTTCCAGCGACACGATACCATTCATTGATTGTCAAAAGAGAGACTCTTCCAGATTGCTTTGAGATTTCTGCATGGACAAAAGAAGGGGAAATTATGGCGATTCGTCATAAGGAATTACCAATTGAAGGAGTCCAGTTTCACCCTGAATCTATTTTGACTACTTCGGGAAAAGAACTTTTGCGCAACTTCGTCCATCATTATAAAAATATTTTAATGCAAAAGGGTCATTAAGTATGGTGATCTATGTAAACGGACAATTTTTAAAAAAAGAAGATGCGATGATTTCCCCGTTGGATCATGGTTTTTTATATGGAATGGGATTATTTGAAACGTTTCGAGTGTATAAAGGGTTTCCCTTTTTATTAGATGATCATCTAGCACGTCTAAATCAAGGTTTAGAGGTGCTTAACATTAACTACCTATTTCATCGTGAAGAAACGAATAGAATCTTGCAGGATGTACTGAAAATAAACAATTTATCTAATGCCTATATCCGCTTGAATGTCTCAGCCGGAATAGGTGAGGTTGGTTTGCAGGTGGAACCCTACAAGGAACCGAACATCCTTATTTTTCCTAAGCCGTTACCGCTGGCAGGAGAATTAACGGAAAAAAAGGCTGTTTTATTGAAGTTGAGGAGGAACAGTCCAGAAGGAAATGAACGAGTAAAGTCACATCATTTTATGAATAATATCCTGGCAAAAAGAGAAATTGGAAATGCTGCTGATATTGAAGGGATTTTCCGAACTGAGGATGGATACTTAGCTGAAGGGATTGTCTCTAATATCTTTTGGATAAAAGGTAACGTCTTATATACTCCTTCAGTACAAACCGGTATTTTAAATGGGATTACACGGCAGTTTGTTATCGAATTAGCGAAGAAACATAATCTTTGTGTTAAAGAGGGATTGTACTTATTAAAAGACGTTCTTGAGGCCGATGAGATTTTTGTGACCAATTCAATACAGGAAATCGTACCAATTACTACATTTGAGGGTCATCAATTACCAGGTAAACAGGGACAAGTTGTTCAACAATTACATCACGAATATCGCCATTATTGTCAAAGGCTGTGGTCAAGGAATGGTTTAGGGAGTGAATAACCTTGAAAGAAAAAATACTAACAGAAATCAAAAAAATAGAAGAAGAATATGGAGTAAGAATCTGTCTTGCTGTAGAGTCAGGAAGCAGAGCATGGGGCTTCCCATCCAAGGATAGTGATTACGATGTCCGGTTTATTTATGTCCATAAAAAGGACTGGTATTTGAGCATTGACCAAAAGCGAGATGTGATTGAACTGCCAATTAATGATCTCCTTGATATTAATGGCTGGGAGTTGCGTAAAGCACTCAAACTTTTTAGAAAATCAAATCCCCCGCTAATGGAGTGGCTCCATTCGGGGATAGTTTATTATCAGGCTTTTTCGTTAGTAGATAAATTGAAAGCAATTCAAAATCAAGTGTTTTTGCCACAGTCAGCACTCTACCACTACTTAAATATGGCAAAAGGTAATTTTCGTGATTACCTCCGAAGCGATCAAGTGAAAATTAAAAAATACTTTTATGTCCTTCGTCCAGTTTTAGCTTGTATTTGGATTGAAAGATATAATTCAGTACCGCCGATTGAATTTCAGACATTGGTAGAGGAACTCCTTGTTGAGGGGCCACTTAAGAAGGAAATCCTTACCTTGTTAGAAAGGAAAATTAGCGGGGATGAACTAAACCTCGAACCAAAGATTACTTCCATTAATGACTTTTTGGAGAAAGAAATCAACCGGCTTGAAGAATACACCAAAACCCTTAGAGCCCCCAAAGAGGATATGACTCCAATTCTAGATGATTTATTCAGAGAAGTCCTCGATGAGGTCTGGGCTTAAATATTACTGTAAAAAGTTCAACAATTATTCACAGGTTGGTCCTATAAAGATATTGTTAATATTCTTATTTATCATTATTATAGTATCGACAGTGAAAACTTTATTGCATGTGATATATATCAATTACAACACGATTCTAACCATAAGGGGAGTGATGGATTGCAAATAAAAGAAAAAGTCAGCTCATTTCTTGTTATCCTGTCCCTTTTTTTACTTCTATTCCCATTTGTTTCATCAGCACACGCCTATATAAAAAAATCTACACCATTAGAAAATGAAACGGTGGAAAAAGCACCAACCGAAGTAACAATAAAATTTGATGAAACCATCCAGCCTGCCTTTAACTCAATTAAGGTTTTTGATTCAGAAGGAAATCGAGTCGATAAAAAAAATGGGCGGATTGACCCAAAGCAACCTTTTATCCTAAAGAGCGGATTAAAGAAGAACCTTCCAAATGGATCCTATCGAATAAAGTGGAAGGTGGTTTCAAGCGACGGCCATCCTGTTGAAGGTGTTATTCCTTTTCAAATAGGTCAAAAAGGTCAAGACTCTACCTCGTTAGATAATGAAACGAAAGGCTACACCCCTAAAGCGGATCTAATCATTATCCGTTGGCTGCAATATCTGAGCAATGCGTTCTATGTCGGGCTCATCTTTTTTTATATGGTTATTGTGCCCATGGAATTACGGGAAACAGGTTCAGTCGATAAGAAGTTCCGTAAGCTATTAAGCACAGGTTTGATTCTTCTATTTCTTAGTATTCTGTTAAGTCTGCCATTACAGGCAACGATTGAATCTGGTTATTCTTGGAGTGAAGTGTTTAACTTCTCAATCATCGAAAATATCTTAATGAACACAAATTATGGTCAATTTTGGGTTATTCAAATAGCTCTCCTTATAACTCTTGCCCTGCTCACTTCTTTTATAGGCATGGCCGAGAGCACGAAACGAGGCATTTTGTGGACTTGCTTTTGTCTTGGGGCAGCCTTGTTATTGACAAAGGCATTGACGAGTCATGCCGCAGCACAACCAAATCATTTATTAACAATAGCAATGGATTTTCTTCATTTACTTGCTGCATCGATTTGGATCGGAAGTTTAACCGGTTTTGTCTCATTGCTTTCATTACGTAAGAACACAGAGATAAAGCAAAATTATTTGAAAATGATAAAAAGTTTCTCCAAATGGGGACTGGTCCTTGTTCTTTTTTTAACTTTAACAGGAGTGTTTGCCAGTTTTTTATATATTCCAAACCTTTCAGCACTGATCCAAACGAACTATGGAAAAGCCTTAATGTGGAAACTTATTTTATTTTTGGTGATGCTGCTCCTTGCAGCTGTGAATTTTATTAAAGGAAAAAGGGGAACCACTAAGGGACTGAAGGCATCTCTAAAGGGTGAGCTTACACTTGGTTTGTTAATCTTAGTTCTATCCGTTGTTTTAACCAATTTACCAACAGCCATGCAATCTCCGGGACCATTTAAGGAAACTAACATAGTGAACCAAGGCAGGCAAGTGACTTTAGAAGCAACGCCTAATATTATTGGAGTGAATTTATTTGAAATTACCTTAAAAGACCGAGAAGGGAAGCCAATTAAAGATATTGAACAAATTCACTTAACCTTTACCATGCTTGAAATGGACATGGGAAAAGAAACCGTTAGTTTAACAAAAACGGCTGAAGGCAAGTATGAAGTGAAGGGTTTGCATTTTAGCATGGCAGGTCATTGGAACGTACATGTCCATGTTCTAACCAAGTCGTTAGAAAGTATCGACACTGATTTCAAAGTTTTAGTGGGAAGTCAATAAAAAACTTATCACTAATTTAATCAGGAATAGCTTCATTGCTTTCATTTGCAGCCTTGGTTATAGCAATCCGTAAAAATAGTAAAAAAACAGAAGATGCCATGTGTATCTTCTGTTTTTTTATAAGCTTTTCTTATATAAAGTAATTAAAATTTTGTAATGGCAAATACTTTTATTTGTAAAAAATACTAAATTTTGCCTTAGAACTGTTATAATTCTAAATAAGAAAGAACTATAATAATATTATCAGTCCTTATCATATTAGGAGTATTTATATTTATTTGCATCCTTTTGCAAAAAAAGACTGTTCATAAGGCTTAGGTCTTAGAAGAAAATAAATCTGCAGATTGTTTTCCCTTTTATTTGAATTAATTATGATTAACTTATAGAAAATATAAGGGTTAGAATTTACTATATTTTCCTCCCAATCGAATAGGGGGTTTTAAAAATGAGCAGGAAAGTTTATGTTCTTCTAACAGACACGGGTACAGTTTTAGGGAAAATGATTAAGCTCTATACAAAAAAACCACTTAATCATGCCTCAATTGTGATTGATGAACAATTCAACAAGGTTTATAGTTTTGGGAGAAGAAATCCAAGAAATCCTTTCTTTGCAGGATTTGTGGAAGAAAACGTCCGTGGTGGTCTATTTAGGAATGCTGATTGTGCTATTTATTGCATAACGATTACCGAAAAACAATTTCAAAAAATGATCTGTAAATTAAGGGATATGGAAGACCATAAGGAAGAATACAGGTACAATCTCATTGGGTTAATTGCTGTGATGCTGAATATGGAGATGACCCGTAAAAATGCCTTCTTTTGTTCCCATTTTGTTGCAGCCATCTTGGAAGAATCCGGGATTGATATCAAAGGTCAAAAGCCTCTATCCCTTGTAACTCCCCATGATATAAAGGAGTCGGCACCCTTAGAATTAATTTATGAAGGGAAATTGTCGGCCTTCATCACCGATTCCCATCGAAAATATTATAAAGAGTTTACTCCTGAGAGTGTCGAAGTTATTTAACTGAAATAACGGAAATTAAGTCACCACTTCCAACAGGTGCTTAATTTCCGTTATTTTAAATAACAATACCTTCTTGCGTTTTACTGTTTTTCCTTTTGACAGTTTCTACTAATGACTTAAATAGCTTAAGAGAATGATGGAAAATAGGACTTTGAATGAATGTATAAAGGAAAGTAGCAATAAATACAGGACCACCTAATAATAAACCGATCATTAATACAATGCTTTCAACTATGATGCGTGCTTGACTTACTGACAACTTTGTTTTATCAGAAATCGAAAGCATGAAGCCATCACGTGGACCAGCGCCAATCCCTGCTGCTACATACATGCCGCCACCAATCCCTGTAATCATGATTCCACTGAGGAGAATGAGGTAATCTAACCATGTGCCAGTTGCTTTTGGGAGAATATCCAACCAGAGAAAAAAGTCCATGATAGGTCCAATACATAGGGCATTTAGGATTGTACCTATGCTAATATAGCTCCGTGCAACAAAAAAGGAAATGAAGATCAGAATTAACCCGCAAATCACTCCCCAAGTACCAATAGTTAAACCAAAATGCTGATATAGGGCGACATTTAGTACTTCCCATGGGTGTAACCCAACATATTTAACCTTAACGGCAATCGCATTTCCCAAGCCGAAAAAGGTTAATCCTGCAAAAAATAAGAAATACTGAAAGAATTTCATCTTCAGTTACCTCCACTTACTCATCGTTTTTCGAATATTTAAACCTATCATAAGATTCTAAAGGATGAATCAATAATAATCAATTGTTAATTAGAAATATAGAATTGGAATCATTAGACTGATATAATTTGAAATATATTTGAATAGTTGAAATTATTATTTTACAAAATTGTGATTGAGGGGATATCTATGAATCTCGTTGCTTCTGAAAAAGTAAAAAGGATGTCGGCAAGTATTTTCCAAGAAATAGCTAATCGGAAACAAGAGGCTATCAAAGATGGTAAAGATGTAATTGATTTAAGTGTAGGGAGTCCAGATTTTCCACCGCCTTCATTTGTCGTGGAAACATTAAGTGACTACGCTAAAGACCCCAGTAAGTATGGCTACACACTGAAAGGGATACCTGAATTTAATGAGGCAGTTGGTTTTTTTTATAAGCAAAGATATGCTGTTGAACTTAAACCCAGTAGTGAGGTATTGCAGTTGATGGGGTCGCAGGATGGTCTTGCCCATTTGGCTACAGCCTTAATTAATCCAGGTGACTATGTACTGGTGCCGGATCCTGGGTATCCAATCTATGAGGCTAGCGTAAACATTGCGGGTGGTGTTATCTACCCAATGCCGTTATTAGCAGAAAACAAGTTTCAACCAGAGCTGGATGCAATCCCGTTAGAAGTTTTACATAAAACGAAAATGATGATTATCAGTTATCCTGGGAATCCAGTTACAGCATTAGCGGATAAATCTTTTTTTGAAAAGGTAGTTGAATTTGCTAAACTTCATGAGATTTTGGTTGTTCATGATTTTGCTTATTCTGAGTTGATATTCGATGGGAATCCACAAATAAGTTTCCTGTCGGTTCCCGGTGCAAAAGAGGTTGGAATTGAATTCAATTCACTTTCAAAGACCTTTAATATGGCGGGTTGCCGGATAGGCTATGTTGTTGGCAATGAGCAAGCTATCGATATCTTGGCTTCCTTTAAATCCCATATTGATTATGGAGTTTTTTATCCAATCCAAATGGCAGCTGTAATGGCATTAACTTCAGATTTTTCATTCCTTCAAACACAGGTGAATGAATATGAAATTCGTCGTGATGCGTTGATTTCTGGGCTTGAAAAAAGCGGCTGGCAAGTAACTAAGTCTCCTGCCACCATGTTTGTTTGGGCAAGAATTCCTTCAGGATGGAATTCCCGTGAGTTTGCCTTTGAATTAATTGACCAAGCGGGTGTGGCAGTGATTCCTGGGGATGCGTTTGGAGATCTTGGTGAAGGATATGTCCGAATCGCCATGGTACAACCTCCAGATCGCCTTTCACTGGCGGCAGAACGGATTCATGAATTCCTAATGGGATACTCATTAAAAAAATAATTAAAAAATCCTAACATCTTTAGTGTTAGGATTTTTCTGGTGAACTGCTACTTGCCTCTTCTATAAACAGAAAAATCCACATATATTTTTTAAAAGGACCTTCCGCACTTTGAAGGTCTTTTACTTTGACGACGAAAGAGGGATACAAATGCTAAGCGATTTGCAACATCTAGAATTAGATATCCCGATTGAAGTGATTTGGGACTTTATTCGAGACGAAAATAATTGGGCACCGCTTGTACCAGGTTATATTCAACATGAAAAAATAAATGAACGTCAAATCTGCTGGGAATTTAAGAGTGACCTCGGCGTTATGAAAAAGAAGGTTAGTTTATTGATTGATATTAAAGAGTGGAATGAACCTGCCAGGGTAAGTTTTGAATTAAAAAGGGCAAACGAAAAGTATTTGGGTGAAGGCTACTTTGAAGCAAAAGCATTAAATAGAAATAAAACTCGAGTGACAGGCTTTCTTGAAATCAATGCATCAGGGCCGATGGGCTCCTTAGCAAATTCGCTATTTAAAAAAGCGCTCCAAAAATCGGATGAAGAAGTAGCATCAGTAATCTCATCAAAGCTAGAAGAATTTCATCGCAGATAAAAATTAAACTTAAGATAAACTTAAGCTATGAATGATAAAGTTAGTCCAAATTCCACTATCTCCAAAGATAGTAGACAGGAGGATGGACTATGAAAGAACCGATTCAAAGCAAAGCCCTAAATGTAATGCTTGTAATTTCAATGGTATGGATGGGGGTTGGAACGTACATACCAACAGCATATGCTGAAACAAATACGTCTCCAGTCCAAGAGGACCAACAAGAAGGAAAACTATCAAAAATAGAGATAGAAGGAATTAAGCTAGACCAGCTGTTTTCAGCAGATTCAAAGGAATATTCTGCCACAGTAAAAAACGAGGTTCCATCGATTAAGTTATTAGTAGAAAGCAGCAATCCAGATTCATCGATTACAATAAATGGGCAGACGGTTATAAGTGGAGTTGTCGGTGCATATTCCCTTCAAACAGGTGAGAATAAATTTATTATTTCTGTGGATAATGGCAGTAACTCAACCAATACCTATACCCTGACTATAATGAGAGCGGAAAATGATAATAATCTCTTGCAAAGTACTATCCTATCAAAAGGGCAGTTATCACCAAACTTTTCTTCTACTGGTATAGACTACAAGGTAGTTGTTCCAAATGACGTTCCTGTGATTACCATTAAACCTACATCTGTTGAAACAACATCAACTATTAAGGTGAATGAAACTTTAGTAACAAAAGATGGTGCTGCAGTAGAACTTCCCGTCGGAGAGTCGGATATTATTATAGCGGTAACAGCTGAAAATGGTGAGAAAAGAATTTATACCTTACATATTACAAGAGCAGCTGCTGAGATTAAAACCAATACCAATACCAATACCAATACCAATACCAATACCAATACCAATACCAATGCCAATGCCAATGCCAATTCAAATCAGAATAATAAACCGGGTCTTTCCCAATCAACATCGCAACCAAATAATCGGCCCAATTCTACCCAACCAACATCACAACAGGCGAGTTCTTTGACCGTAGAAAAAACAAGTAAAGCGTTACTTTCCTCACTGTCAGTTTCAGAAGGATCCTGGGATAGCACCTTTACGAGTGATGAGTTTACCTACCATGTAACCGTGTCAAGTGATATGGACGAGGTAACTCTTAACCCGATTGCAAAATCCAGCAATTCAGAAATTTTGATTGAAGGCAGTACTAAGGAAACAATTAAGCTAGAAGACGACTCGAAAACGATTATTTCTATTATCGTAACAAACGAAGATGATCGAAAAACATATGTGCTAGTATTTGATAAAGAATCTTAAAATGAAGAACTTTTATATTTTTTTTTACTTGAAGAAACCTGCATTTGGCAGGTTTTTTTGAATCAGAATAAACTTTATTTTTAAAAAACAGCACTTATTTTCTAACATGATGCAAAAAATTATGTTATATTAATAAATAAAAAATTTACCGAATTTTCGATTAAGGGAAGGTGGAAGTATGACTATAGAATTGAAATTGAATGACAGCAGTCTTCCGTTGCGGCAAGACGTGAAATTACTGGCAAATATGCTTGGTGAGATTCTGCTCAATCACGGTGGGACCGAACTACTGGATAAAGTGGAAAAAATACGTTTAATGTGTAAGACATTAAGAGAACATTTTGATCAAGATATCTATGATGCATTAAAGGAAGAAATTGCTAGTCTAAGCGCACCTTTAAGGAAACAAGTTATTCGAGCATTCTCCATGTATTTCCACTTAATTAATGCCGCAGAACAGAATCATCGTATTCGTAGACGGAGGCAGTACCAACTCGAGGATGAAACTATTGTCCAACCCGCCTCAATAGAGAGTGCTATTCTTTCGCTTAAAGAGAACAATATTAAGGAAGATGTCATTCAAGATCTCCTTAATACTTTGTCACTTGAACTCGTTATTACAGCCCATCCAACAGAGGCAACTAAGCGTTCAATTCTTGAAATTCAGCAGCGGATTGCTGTTATCCTAAAAAGTCTCGATCATCCGTTATTAACAAGTAGAGAAAGAAAAAAGCTTGAAGAGAGTTTGTTTAATGAAGTTTCAATTCTTTGGCAAACGGATGAATTACGGCAAACTAAGCCTACGGTTTTAGACGAAGTGAGAAACGGACTATATTATTTTGATCAGACCCTTTTCGAGGTTCTTCCTGAAATCCATCAAGAAGTGGCAGATTGTTTAGAGAAGAATTACACTCAAACACAATGGGAAGTTCCAAATTTTCTCCGTTTTGGATCATGGATCGGTGGAGACCGTGATGGGAATCCCAATGTTACACACGATGTTACTTGGGAGACACTAAATAGGCAAAGAAGACTCGTCTTAAAAAAATATAAAAATGTTCTCGTTGATTTAATGAAACGATACAGTCATTCTACTTCAAGAGTGGAGGTAAGTAATGATCTTCTTAAGTTAATTGAACTAGAAGATACATATTTATCCGATGAGAAAAAATGGCCAATTCAAACGGAAGTGTACCGTCGAGCATTTGCTATCATTATTGAACGAGTAAAACAAGTAGGTAAAACGAACTTGGGCTATAAATCTTCCGATGAATTACTAAAAGACTTATTTATTATTAAAAAAAGTTTGAAACAGCATCATCCAGCAGCACATGAATTAATGACTATTCAAAAGCTGATTCGACAAGTTCAATTGTTTGGTTTTCATTTAGCGACACTAGATATTCGGAATCATAGTGGTGAACATGAAGCAGCCATGACCGAAATATTGCGCAAAGTCAGTATCTCTGAAAATTATGCAGAGTTGGCGGAAGAAGAAAAACTAAAAATCCTGCAAAATATCCTAAAGGATCCTCGCCCGCTTCTATTATTAAATGAAGATTATTCGGCGGAAACACAGGAAATGATTAAAGTATTCCAAATGATCAAGAAGGCACACGAAGAATTCGGGAAGCGGTCCATTTCCGTTTATCTTGTGAGCATGACAAAATCCCCAAGTGATTTACTAGAGGTGCTTGTTCTTGCTAAAGAGGCTGGGATTTATCGACTGCACGCAGATGGGACCTTAGAAAGTCATTTACATGTGGCTCCATTGCTGGAAACAATTGACGATTTAACCGCTGGGCCAAAAATTATGGAAACACTTTTCGAAATGCCTGTCTATCGAAATCATTTGCAAATTATGGGGGATCAGCAGGAAATAATGCTTGGTTACTCGGATGGAAGCAAAGATGGTGGTACATTGACAGCTAACTGGAAACTATATAAAGCTCAAATTGAAATTCATGAAATGGCAAAGAGGTACCAGATCGGACTTAAGTTCTTCCATGGACGTGGTGGTTCGTTAGGCCGTGGCGGCGGTCCATTAAATAAAAGTATCCTGTCTCAACCTGCAGAAACAATTGGCGACGGTGTTAAAATTACGGAGCAAGGAGAGGTTTTATCTTCACGCTATTTACTTGAGGATATTGCTTATCGGAGTTTGGAACAGGCTACTTCCACGCTGTTCTTAACGGCAACACATAAATCAAAAGAAGCGAAGCAAGGTTTTCAACGTGATCCAATATGGGTTGAGTCGATTGAAGAAATTTCAAGCTTGGCTTTGACCAAATATCAATCACTTGTATTTGGAGATCCAGATTTCCTTACCTACTTCACGGAAGCGACACCACTAAGAGAGCTCGGAGACTTAAACATCGGCTCAAGGCCAATGAGCAGAAAAAATCAGGGCCGCTTTGAAGATTTAAGGGCAATTCCATGGGTGTTTGCTTGGACTCAAAGCCGTCAATTGCTTCCAGCATGGTACGCAGCAGGTACTGGTTTGGCAGGATTTGCAGCTAAAGGAGAACAAAATTTGCAGATGCTTCAGCAAATGTATGAAAAATGGCCGTTCTTCCAATCAACGATTGATAACCTGCAAATGGCATTAATGAAAGCTGATATTACGACAGCCAGAGAATATTTATCCCTTGTGAAAGACCAGACCATTGCAGAACGGATTTTTACTAATATTCTTGAAGAATACGAAACAACAAAAGAAGTTCTCCTTAGAATTACAGGTGATAATGAATTGTTAGATCATACACCTAATATAAAGGAATCGGTATATAGAAGAAATCCATATGTCGATCCGCTAAACTTTTTACAAGTTGAATTAATAAAAGAACTAAGAAATCAAGAAGAACCTAATGAAGAACTATTAATTGAAGTTTTGCTGACAATTAGTGGGATCTCTGCAGGGTTACGAAATACTGGTTGATATTGAAGGACAAGCCATAAACTCTCTCGAAAGAAGAGTTTATGGCTTTTTTCATATATTTCTTCCTGTCAAAAGCGAAGGTGATGATTCCATTTCACACCACCTTCTTATTTTTATTAGTTTATTACCTAAATAAGGTAAAAGTAAACGTTGTTATTGTACTTTTATTCATATTTATTTACTGTGTTGACAAAATATTACTCATAAGTGTAAAATACATATATAGAGTGAGGTGATTAAGATATGGTGAATCAAGACAATCAAACAATTAATGCTTCGAAAAATTTTGTGCTACCATTTATTTTATTGCTTCTTAGTAAGGTTTCTCTTCATGGATATGAACTTAGCCAGAAGCTAGAGGCATTCGGGTTTAAGACACTTGATCAGGGAAATTTATACAGGTTGTTAAGACAACTTGAAAAGGACGAGCTGTTATCATCAGAATGGGATACTACCGGGAGTGGTCCTGCTAAAAGAAGGTACTCCATAACTAATGCCGGGATCACATACTTAAAGGGATATGCCAATCAACTAGAATCCTACCAATCATTATTGGATCAATTTTTCAAAATGTATTCCAGTTTCTTTGAGCTCTACATTCCTTCATTTCATAAGAAGGATTCCATAGAGAAAGTCAATAATAGTAAGAGGAGGAAAGACGATGGCACAGAAGAAGAATGAAACGGTTCTATCTGCAGTAGAAACAATTAATCAAGCAGCAGAGGAATCGGTAGCCGTAGGTTCATTTGTTAACACATTTTGGGATCAATTCGAGCTATCACGTGAACGTGCAGAACAGTTACGGGAAAATGGCGAGGATGCATATATTAATGCATTAAAGGAAGTCATCAAATTTAATAAGCAATTTAGGAAATCCGTTTCAAATTTGTATCAACAGTCGAAAAATACTAACAAGGAAATGGTCTCAGAACTGATGCATCAATTACCATTCGGTAAAGAAGATGTCAAGGACGAGGTGTTACCAATACCCGAAACTGAAGAGCTTAAGAAACAATTTGTAGAGGTTTCAGGACAATTAGAGAACCTCGCTCTTACACCAATTAAATCTATCTTTCATGTTGTTGAACAAATGGAAGATAATTTTGAAAAAAGTGCAGAATCTAGTGTAGCTTATGGGCGTGAAAGTCGAAATGCATGGTTCCAGGTAAGGAAGGAATATGTTAAATTAGCAAGAGATTCTCATTTGAATCTTGTTGACAGAAGCAAATCCAGTTTTAAAGAATTCATTAAACCACAATAATTATTTTTACCGTCTTAGGGGAATTATCAACTTTGAGGATCCACATAGGTAAATTTTATTATATATTAGAACCACAATCTCTTTTCTTTAAGAAACAAGAGATTGTGGTTCTTTTATTTTTGTTGGCACTTTAGAGTTAAGCTAAAAATGAACACTTTGTTAAATCCCTTCCAAAAGTTACTAATGAAATGTTAATGTAATATTATTATTACCTAGTTGACAAATTTAGAAGTTATACTTCTAATTAAGACAAAATAGGATGATACAGGGTTGCTTTATTGGAATTAAGAAGGCAGGGGTGTAAATTGAAAAAGAAGTTATTTGCACTATGTACCACAATTATTATGGGACTAGGGAGTGTTTTCTTGTTGCCAGTAGTAAACGCAAAGGCAGATAATCCTACAATTAAAAGTATAGAAGAGCAGCGTTCTGGTCTTCAGACAGATATAACAAAAGCAAATCAGGAAATTTCTCAAGTACAAGATGAATTAACAAAATTATCGGAACAAATTAAAAGAGTTGATGAGGCAATTAAAGATAATAATAAAATGATAGTTCAAACAGAAGAAAAAGTAAAAGCATCACAGTCCAAAGTGAAAGTTCTTCAGCAAGAAGTTATGGATATACAAGAGAGAATCAATAAACGGAATGAAATAATAAAAAAACGTGCTCTATCCCTACAAGCAAGTGGTGGCAAGGTTAGTTATATTGACGTCATCCTTGGAGCTTCTAACTTTAGTGACTTCGTGGGTCGACTTGGCGCTGTTTCAACCCTGGTAGAAGCGGACCAAGATCTTGTAACGAAGCAAATAGAGGACCAAAAAGAAGTTCAAATGAAACAATCCTCCGTAGTAAAAAAGCTAAACGATTTGCAAAACATGAAAACGGAGCTTGTTGGAATGCAAGCACAGATAATAGAACAAAAAGTGCAAAATGATGCACTTAAAGAAGAACTAAAACTAAAAGAGCAAGAAAAACTTACTGTAATGGCAGATTTACAAATGCAAGATGGTACGCTTGCATCAAAGGAAGCACAAATAAAAAATGTTACCTCTAAGGATGAGAATACCGAACCTGTTAATATTAATGTATCGATACCAACTACCACAAATGAAGTACATAATATTGTCATCCACGCAGGTGATAAGTACATAGGGAACTCTGTTTATGTGTTTGGCGGGGGAAGAAATTCTTATGATGTAGCCAATGGAAGATTTGATTGTTCTGGATTTGTTGCATGGGCGTTCAGACAGGCAGGGATTAAAGTGGGTGCCCATACCGATATTTTGAAAAATACTGGAACCAGAGTATCAATGAGTGAAGCACGACCTGGGGACCTTGTATTCTTTGATACTTATAAAATCGACGGACATGTGGGGATTTATCTTGGTGGAGGTAAATTCATTGGTTCACAAAGCTCGACGGGGATTGCGATTGCAGATTTAACGGGAGGTTACTATAAAAAGAAATTTAATGGACGTGTCATGAGAATCATCAACGACAAACAATAAAAAGAAGCGATGCATCGCTCCTTTTTATTGATTGCTAATAATTAAATGTTGTAGAGGAAATTGTCGTTTGTGGCCATGTAATTTAGCGGATCACATTTTTGTTTATGGCGAAATGTAAATAAATGAAACTATTACATGAATTACTTCGTTATTAATAACGAGGTGTAAAAGTAAAAAAAGATATTGCAAAGTAGTTAGTTAATGAGTAGAATAAATAGGTTGTAAATCATCATGACTTACGATACTGTCACAATAGGTTAGGAGAAAATCACAACATGGAATTACTTTTGATTATTAAAGCCATTATCCTTGGATTAGTAGAAGGTTTAACAGAATTCGCACCAGTTTCCTCCACAGGTCACATGATTATCGTTGATGATATGTGGTTGCAATCTGAAAAGTTTTTGACACAGCATGGAGCCAACACGTTTAAAATTGTTATTCAACTTGGTTCGATTCTTGCGGTTGTCGTCACCTTTAAGGATCGCTTCATTGATTTATTAGGTCTAGGCCGCATCAATAAGAAAGTTGTTAACGAGCAAGGCCGTCTTAAATTAACACAAGTTATTGTCGGTTTAATTCCTGCAGGTGTTTTAGGCGTTCTCTTTAATGACTATATTGATGACCACTTATTTTCAACCGCAACGGTTTTAATTGGTTTAGTTATTGGTGCTATATTAATGATTCTTGCAGATTTTATTGGTCCAAAACATCCGAAAACACAAACAGTTGATCAGATTTCCTATGGACAAGCTTTGGCTGTTGGTTTATTTCAATGTTTATCCTTATGGCCTGGATTTTCTCGTTCCGGATCAACTATCTCAGGTGGCGTATTACTGGGAATGAGTCACCGAGCTGCAGCGGATTTTACCTTTATCATGGCTGTGCCAATTATGGCAGGTGCAAGTTTACTCTCCTTATTAAAAAACTGGGAATATATGACGATTGATGCCTTGCCATTTTTTATTGCTGGATTTATTAGTGCCTTTATTTTTGCGTTATTATCCATTCGCTTTTTCTTAAAGCTGATTAACAAAATTAAACTTTTGCCGTTTGCAATTTATCGCATTGTTTTGGCATTAATTCTTTATATTATTTTCTTTTAGATTTTAGCCAGCTTACAAAATGTAAGCTGCTTTTTTTTGTTTCAAACTTTGCAGCCATGTTTATGTTTATTTACCCAAATAAACATAAACGGGTAAGAACCTATCTAGAAATAATTAGTCATTTACCTGTTTTCCGTAAGAAAGTTGCCTATACCACAATTGCTGAATAGAATATTTTAAAATAAGTGCATTGTTCAACGGGACGGAAGGAGGGAAAGACATGGAAAAAGGACGGTGCGAGGAGCATTGTTTATGTAATGAAATGGAACAGTTGCTAGATGAACAACAAAGATTATCCTTTGAAGGTTTTCGATTTGTATGCGATAAAATTGGGTTTGATACCATTCCCTTTGTCCTTTCTACTAGTAAATGTCCATTTGAGGTATTGGGGAAAACGAAGAGTGGTCTATTTTTTACTACTCAAGTATTCAGATTAGAAAGTCTTGATTCAAGGCATTGCTGTGCAAAGCTATCGCTGCTTTTGCCTGTAGATATAGATGGTTTTGCAGTAGACCTTTGTGACGAAGTATTTTCATTAATAAAAACGAATAACTGTATTTTAGTGGATCTATCTTGTTTTTGCAGTATTCAACCTTTATCCCCCAGATTAGTTAATCGGGAACTGCCCATTGTTGAACCGAAATGTTAATAAAAAAAGCAGATTAGGGTCTAATCAGGAAATAAAATATAGACCCAGACCCTAATCGATTTTCTTAACACAAATCTGGAAAGTCAGTAATAATACCTTCGACATGTAGATTTTTTAAAGTATTGACCTCATTCTTTTTTTTCGCTGTCCATATAATCGTTTTTAATCCATGTTGATGAATTCTTTTAATAAGCCTTTTATTAACCATGGTTATTTTAGGATTTACATAAGAAACATAACTTGCAAAAGACCTTAAATCTTTATTTGAAATAATATTCACACCCGAATTCTTTACTAAAACTCCAATCGGGATGGAAGGAAGCAGTTCATGAAAACGTTTAAGTGAACCACGATCAAATGATTGAATAATTATATGATTTTCTCCTGATGTTAAATTTCTTTTGATTAGTTCTTCGGCAGTCTTTTCCACCATTTGCGGGTTAAGTGAGGGTTTTTTTAATTCAAGTAAAATACCAATTTTCCCTGCAAACTCATCGAAAAACTCAGAGAGGGAAGGGATCTTCTCACCAGCAAATTTACTATTGAACCAACTTCCTGCATCAAGGTTTTGAATTTCCTTCAAGGTGAGGTCCTTTACCTTCCCTTTCCCATTCGTTGTCCTGTTAACGGTTGAATCATGAATCACGACCAATTCACCGTCTTTTGTCATTTGGACATCGATTTCAAGGTAATCTACACCTAAGTCTACGGCTTTCTTAAAAGATGCAAATGTATTCTCAGGGCAGTATCCAGCTGCACCTCTATGGCCAATTTTCAAGGGAGAGTGTTGTTTATCCTTTAAGCTTAACCGTGTCATCAATCGATAAAATACCATAAAAATCAGAAACAATAGGGCTGCGGCATTCCTCAAGTTTGGGACTCCAATCTACATTTATTTGTGAACATGTTATGAAAAACAGTGGCAATTGTCAACTAAATGAAGAGATTTTTATAAAAGTGAATTCCCCTGGGTCATACTTTTCTATTTTGACAATTGCTTTTTGTTGCTAAGAATGGGCTTCTTCTTTTTTTTTTAAACTGGGTAATTTGGATATGTGTCTATCGCACATTTTTATCCATGTGAATAGGATATATGGAAATCAGAAAAGGAGGTAATGTAAATGTCTGGTGCAGCTGGTGGCTACGGCGGCGGATTCGCCCTACTAGTCGTTTTATTTATTTTGTTAATCATTATTGGGGCTTCATGGTGCTACTAAGTTTTCTATTAATATAAAAAGGAGGTCATGAAAATGTTTGGATATGGTGGATATGGATATGGTGGTGGCTGTGGCTACGGCGGCGGGTTTGCTTTAATCGTAGTATTATTTATCCTCTTGATTATTGTAGGTGCAGCTTGTTTTAGATAATAATATATAGGTGAACCCGCTTGGTTAATCAAGCGGGTTTTCTTGTGCAAATATATTGGCTCGTTTCCATTTATTAAATGCATCTAATTCGCTGGAAATTTTTTTTACGGTAAATCCAATCAAGGCGGCGTCATCCAATATGCCAAGCCCGATGATGAAATCTGGTACTAAATCAAGTGGTGAAACAAAATAAAGCAGGGTTCCGACAACGGTAAGAATTGTACTAGGAGAGACATTTTTATATTCACCCTTCGAATAAGATTTAACCAGATCAAAAAATAATTGCAATTTTTCCCAAACTTCTTCTAAGTTTTGTTTTTTCTCATTTGCCATTTGTATTGCTTTGTTTAGTAAGCCTTGTGTTTTTTGCTGATCACCGAGGAAATCTTTAGCTTTGACATTATATTTTTGCTGCTCTTTTTCAAAAATCTTCTTTTTACTTAACAACCTGTCCACTTCCTTTTTTAAAAGACCATCCTTAGTATTCCACCAAATTAAAAAAACCATGAGATAATAAATCACCAATAAAAACAAAAACCAGGCGCATGAGCACCTGGTTTTCTACTACTATATTAAACAATATTTTCATCTAAAATAGTCTGCGTTCCCCATACAATATCTTCGATTTCAGAGCCTTCAAGGGTTTCTTTCTTTAATAAAGCCTCGACCAATTGCTGATATTGATTATGATGATTATTAATGAGATTTTCTGCTTTTTCTAATGCTTTTCCAAATAGTTCTTGCATTTTTTCTTCTTTATCCTGTTTATTGAAGGTCAACTGGAACCCTTCTTGAAGCATTCCGGTATCCACCATTTGTTCAATGATTTGTTTTGCCTGCTGCACGTCTCCACCTACACCGATACTGTGTTCACCCAAATGCATTCTTTCGGCAACTCCGCCGGCTAATACCATTGCCACACGCTCTAGTAAGTCACTGGTTGTCGACAAGTGCAGTTCCTTTGGAATGGGTGCAACATAACCCAACGCCTCACCGCGAGGGATAATGGTTGCTTTTCTAACAGAACCTGGCTTCGTTAGCGATGCCACAATGGCATGACCTGCTTCATGGATGGCAACCCTGCGCTTTGTTTCAAGGTCTTGCAATGAGCGGGAGGTACTCCCTAAGATGGTTCTATCCAAGGCATAGTCAAGGTCATGCTTCTTAATCATATCCTGCCCGTTTCGAACGGCTCTCCTACTTGCCGTTTCAAAAAGGGACTGAAGCTCTGCGCCTGAAAAACCAGAGGTACTTTCTGCTAATTCATCTAATTTTGAAAGTACATCTTTAGCAAATGACTTACCTTTAGCATGAATACCAATGATTTCTCTTCTGCCTTTTGTATCGGGCAGCGGTACATGAAAAGAGAAGTCGATTCTTCCTGGTCGCAGAAAGGCTTCATCAAGCAAGTCTTTTCTATTGGTTGCAGCAATAAATAGAATTCCATCATTTGAATGTCCGCCATCAAGCTGTACAAGTAATTCAGTTAATGTTTTTTCTGCTTCCTCGCCACCATGTGCTTTTCTTTTAGCAGCTAGAGCATCTACTTCATCGATGAAAATAACAGCTGGACTTTGCTTTCTAGCCGTTTTAAACAAGGAACGGACCCGACTGGCCCCTACACCAATGAACATTTCATTAAAAGCTGATCCACTGGCTGTAAAAAATGAAGCATTTAGTTCACGAGCAATTGCTTGTGCAAGTAAGGTTTTACCAGTTCCAGGCGGTCCGTACAACAGTATGCCTTTCGGTGGTTTAATTCCTAATTTTGTTGCTCGTTCCGGTTCTTTAAGGGTAGTAAGTGTTTGTAATATTTCTTCCTTCATTTCGTCTCCGAGGCCGCCTACATCTTTTAAGCTAATAGAAGGAAGCGCGCGAGAATTGGCAACACTATTTTTCATTGAATTATTTAATCCGAGGCTGCCCTTTGTTTTTTGAAGAGCGAATGCTGCTCCAGCCAGAAGAAGAATAACACCACCCAAAATCCACTTTCCATATTTACTGCTAGTGGAGTATGAATATTCGATATTATATTTTCCAACCAGTTTGTCTAACATTTGACTATTGGGAGGAACATGGGAAATAAATTCGCCTTCCCTTGTTTGAATATAAAGGCTCCCATCAGGTTTTTCAATTAGTTTAACTACTTTTCCTTGTTGATCTTGAATGGTTTTCTCAACAGAAGAGAAGGGAATAGCGACTTCATTATTTGTGGTTTGGACGACCCAGATCGTTCCTGCAATAACTAATATAAACGCTGCAATTAGCGGAATAAACTTTGAAACTTTTCGTATACTTTGGTTCAATGCCTTCATCTCCTTCAACAGAATACTACTCTATTATAAAGGGGTTTCCAGAAAAATGGATGTGGGAATCGTTGGGAAACTCTTGTGTCGTAATGAAAAAAACACCAGCACTTTTTTGAATAGGTGTGGTGTCTTTTATAAAGATTAGGATAATAGACGTAGATGTGGAATAATTGGCATCAATACACTCTGAGCAATCACACCAATACTTGCACCTATACTCGATGCTTTACTCCATTTAAAAACATGAACTTTTTCGTCTTTTCCTTCATACAAAAATAATAGCTGTTCGCCTTCTTCAGCAATTCCAATTTTTTTATAAGAAATGTTGTTCTCCTTTAAAACAATATCAAAGGCTTTATGCAATAAATTTATGGTCTGCTGATCAATTTTTATAATATTCATTTCCCGTTACCTCCGTTGTGGTTATGTATGAACGGTCCTTAATACAATGATTTCCGCGTACTCTCATTATATTCTTTCTGAACAAGGGATTAAAGAAATAATCGTTGCTGATCCAAATTGAAATATTGCAAAGTTAGCGTTTCAGAGATAAGATTGAGGTTATGGACAAAAATTTTTATTGTCAAAAGAGAGGAAAACGAAATGGGTAACAATTTTAAAGAAGATGTATTGTCACGCCGGACATTTGCGATTATTTCCCACCCTGATGCCGGTAAAACCACGCTAACTGAAAAATTATTATTATTCGGCGGTGCCATTCGTGATGCGGGCACTGTAAAAGCGAAAAAAACGGGAAAGTTTGCTACAAGTGATTGGATGGAAATTGAAAAGCAGCGGGGAATATCGGTAACCTCCAGTGTAATGCAATTTGACTATGATGGATTCCGTGTCAATATTTTGGATACTCCTGGCCACCAGGATTTCAGTGAAGATACGTACCGTACTTTGATGGCTGTAGATAGTGCTGTGATGATCGTCGATGCTGCAAAAGGGATTGAGGCACAAACACTCAAGCTTTTTAAAGTATGCCGGATGCGTGGTATTCCAATTTTTACATTTATGAATAAACTTGATCGCCAAGGCAAGCCGCCACTTGAACTTTTGGCTGAATTAGAAGAGGTTCTCGGCATTGAATCATATCCGATGAACTGGCCGATCGGGATGGGGAAAGAGTTCCTTGGAATTTATGATCGATTTAACAATAGGGTTGAACAGTTCCGTGTCGATGAGGAAGAACGATTTATTCCATTAAATGAAGACGGGGAAATAGCTGGGGACCACCCGCTAAAAACATCGGGACTTTATGATCAAACACTTGATGAAATCATGTTGCTTAATGAGGCTGGAAATGAATTTTCAGCGGAAAAAGTAGCAGCTGGTAACCTGACACCCGTTTTCTTTGGTAGTGCACTAACTGCCTTTGGTGTCCAAACATTTCTTGAGTCTTACCTAGAGTTTGCTCCGCCCCCAAAGGCCCGTAATTCATCCATTGGGGAAATTGATCCATTAGGGAACCAATTTTCAGGTTTTGTCTTTAAAATTCAAGCAAATATGAATCCTGCACACCGAGACAGGATTGCTTTCGTACGAGTGTGTTCTGGGAAATTTGAGCGAGGAATGACAGTGAATATTCCGCGTTTGAATAAACAAATAAAGCTTTCTCAATCGACATCGTTTATGGCGGAAGAACGAAATACGGTAGATGAGGCAGTTAGTGGAGATATTATTGGCTTATACGATACAGGAACTTACCAAATTGGCGACACACTGACTTCTGGGAAGGATGACTTTCAATATGAAAGACTGCCTCAGTTTACACCAGAACTGTATGTCAGAGTTTCTGCCAAAAACGTGATGAAGCAAAAATCATTTTATAAAGGAATTCAGCAGCTCGTTCAAGAAGGAGCAATTCAGCTTTATAAAACAATTAAAACGGATGACTATTTATTAGGTGCAGTTGGTCAATTGCAGTTTGAGGTTTTTGAGCATCGAATGAGAAATGAGTATAATGCAGAAGTATTGATGGAACGGATGGGGTCGAAAATAGCTCGTTGGGTTGAAGGTGAAACCGTAGATGAAAATTTATCGAGTTCCCGTTCTCTTCTAGTTAAAGACAGATATGACCATTATGTATTTTTGTTTGAAAATGACTTTGCTCTCCGTTGGTTCCAAGAGAAAAATCCAACAGTTAAACTCTATAATCCAATGGATCAGGAGACTTAAGAAAAGTGGCGGGTTTGATACCTGCCCTTTTCTATGGATTAATAAAACAGAAAATTCAGACTAACTATCCATAGACGAATCTTTTCAAGGGGCTTTACAATGATTACAATCGTCTATTTATAGACTAAGGAGGAGATAAGTTGGAAAAAGGGTATTTTTTCACTGGTTTTCCTGGGTTCATTTGTAATCACTTGCGCATTCTAAAAAAGAATTAAGGTTGGGAAAAAATATTGAATTTCTGGTATTTTTTGACATAGTCTGGATAAGCTAAGTTGAAGTGTTCTTTAGCTTACAAAAATATGCCATGAGAAGCGGGATTGTACGATGAAAAAGATGAGCAAACTCGAAGCTGTTTTATGGAATATTGCTTTTCCTGGTTTTAGTCAATTGTTAATGGGTCAATATATCAAAGGAATATTGTTCGTTGCATTAGAAGTAATGATCAATGCCAAAAGTCACTTTAATATGGCAATTATGTTGAGCTTCTTAGGAGAAATTGACAAGGCAGGGGCTGTTCTTAACTATCAATGGCTTATGTTTTATCCGTGTGTTTATATGTTTTCCATGTGGGATGGTTATCGTTCTGCCATGCCTGCTAATGAAAAGTACACATTTTTACCATTTGTCTTCGGTGCTTACTTCGTCACTGTGGGATTAATGCTGTCACCAAAAATCACGATTCTAAAAGTTCACCCAGGTCCTGTATTTTTACCGATGTTATTTTTAATTCCTGGGCTGCTAATTGGCTTTATATTGAAATTTTTAATGTCTATAAAGCTTCGAAAAAAAATGATCGAATAAAAAGCTTCAAATCAGGATATATCTGGTTTGAAGTTTTTTATTGAGAAAATTTTTTTATAACCCCCACAAACTGATTCAGAAGAAACGTAACTATGTAGTGAAAAGAAAAAAGCATTAATCGCACTAAACAATAAAGAGGAAATGATAGCCATTCTTGGTGCTATCTTTTTCAAAATGCTAACCCCATAAAGTCAAATATAACAGTCTTATGTTATAATTGGTCGAATAGAGGTGAGCAAATGCTAAGTTTATTGTTTATGGCTAAAAAGAAAAAAAGAACTTTGGAAGAAACCGTTCTCTTAATTCAACAAGGTGAGCAATACCTACTTGACGAAATTATCAGGGCTTATAAGCCATTTATTGCAAAAACAGTGTCTTCAGTATGTAGACGATATATCTATGAAACCGATGATGAATTTAGCATTGGTCTCATCGCATTTAATGAAGCGATAGAGAAATACTCAACTGAGCGCGGAAGTTCTTTATTGAGTTTTTCCGAAGTCATAATCAAAAGAAGAGTTATTGACTATATCCGTAAACAGTCGAAAAATCAGCACCTAAGTTTTGATTTAACCAATGATACCAAAGACGAAGAATCAGCAGGAACAATCATTGTTAATGAGCTCTCACTTGATGACTACAATAAAAAGAATGATGATCAATTAAGGAAAGATGAAATCCTTCACTTTCAAAAATTATTAACTACCTTTGATTTAAGTTTCAGTGACTTAGTTGAGAATTCACCTAAGCACTTCGACGCCCGAAAAAATGCCATTATAATAGCGAAAATGTTAGTAGAAAATCAGGAGTTAAAAGAATTATTATTTACGAACAAGCGTCTACCCATTAAGCAATTAGAAAAAATGGTAGATGTCAGCAGAAAGACGATTGAACGAAACAGGAAATATATTATTGCCATTGCACTTATTTTATCGGGTGATTATATCTTTATGAAAGATTATATAAAGGGGGTGCTTGAAACATGAAAAAGGGAGTTGTAATGGAAATAGATGATGCATTCCTAACGCTTTTAACCCCTGAAGGTGAGTTTTTGCATGCCAAGAGACAAAATCAGCCATATGCAATTGGTGAAGAAATCCACTTTTTTCCGATTGAAAGTGTTAAAACTTCGAATCATTTTAATACATTAAAAAATGTTTTTAAATTAAAACCAGTTTGGGCGCTAATGGCAGCATTATTTATCTTCCTCGGTTCGTTTTTTCCCATGTATCAAAATAATAAGGCATATGCCTATATGTCCATCGATGTAAATCCAAGTATTGAGTTAAGTATTAATAAAAAAATGCAGGTTGTAGAGATAACTGGTTATAACAAAGAAGGAAAAGAGATTATTTCCCAATTGAACAAATGGGAAAAAGAGGATGTTTCTAAAGTAGCTCAAACAATTTTAGCTGAAATGGAAAAAGAAGGCTACTTGAATACTAAGGAAAACATTATTATTTCCACGGTCCGGACAAAAGAGGCTGAAGTTAAGATTGATAAAAAGCTTCAAGAGAATATTGATGAGATCAAGGCGTCAGTGAACAAACAAAAGTTAGAAATTACAGTTTTAAAAGCTACGGAAAGCGAATGGAAAAAAGCTCATAAGCTTGGTATCACAACTGGAAAATACAAGAAAAACAAAATTCAGGGTTCTATTAATCAAAATGTGAAGACAAAAGATAAGGGCGGAAAAATTGATAGGAAAGCTGTACCATTAAGTCCTGCTAACAAAATTCCCCCTGGCCAAGTCAAAAAACAAACAGAAAATAAGGCTATTCAAAACAAAGAGCTTGGTGGAAATAAAAAGCAAATTGAAAAAAAAGGGTTGAATGGAAAAGTTATCGCACCTGACCAACTAAAAAGGATCGAAGCAGGTCAACTAAAACAGAAACAACCACAGCAAAAAAAACAAAATAATCAAAGGGAAAAATCATCCCAGAATAAAAAATCAAAAGTCAACGAAAAACAGGAGAAAGACAGTCAAAAAGTTGATGATAAAAATATTGGCCAGTACCAAGTAAAATATACTCCAAAATATAAAGATAAAAATAGCGAAAAACATGATGAAAAACAAAATGGGGAAAGTTACCAAAAATATAATCACAATCAAAAGAATAAATAAAGTCCGGATATATTATCCCGGACTTTTTTCCATATTTATTAAATTATTTTTGAGTGAATTGTCCAGAAATTTGTGCTTGGGCTTGTTGAACAAGGCGTTTTGTAATTTCGCCACCTACAGACCCGTTTGCTCTTGAAACAGTATCTGAACCTAAATTAACGCCGAATTCTTGGGCAATTTCGTATTTTACCTGGTCTAAATATTGTTCAATCCCAGGCACTAACAACTTGTTACTGCTATTGGCCATTTTATTCAACTCCTTATTTTCGGTACAGAGATAATTTTACCTCTGTATAAGTATTATTTATTTATTTTTGTGATTTATAAGTGGTAATGTTTTTCGGTTTTGGATATTAAAATTTTATAAGAATAAAGAATCCATCAAACAGCCGCTAAAAAAGGCAACACGATGTGTTTGTTTTCCAATTGGCTCTATTTGTACAGGTCTATTTATTCCCAGTGTGATCAAATTATAAGTTAATCGCTTCCTTTACTAACATCTTTTGTGGGATGCATAAAAGGATAAGCTTGTGGTTTCTTTTTACTTTCTAATAATTCACGATTTTCAGCTGTGTTCCAGCCAATATCATTTGTAGGGTGAACCCATTCATCTCCAGCCATGATAGCTGGGTCTGTATCCTTTGTCCAGGTTTCCAATGGTGAATTAGAAGAGGCGTATATACTATCACCAATAGTTACACCATGTCTATTTACAAAAGGAGGCTCCATCTTTATTCCAGTACCTTCAAAGCTTGGGGCATTAATTTGATGTGGCATTGTTTCATTCATGCTTACCTGATCTTCAGACCCTGTATTCTTCGCATTTTTTTTCATTTTTACATCACTCCTGTTTTTTCTTATTTTCTTCGAGTCATGGGATTTTATTTATGAAAAATAAGGAAAGGAATGATAACTCTATATTTGTTCAAAACTATGGTAGTAAGATTAATTTTTAAGGGAGGATTATTCCATGGCTAAACGCAAAGCAGAATTTGATGCAGTAGAAAAATATACAAAAACACCACATAAAAATGTTCAGGAAAGTGAATTTTCTGCGGAATTTACCGATAATAACAATGCTATAAGGTTTCAAAATCGAAATTCAAAATTAGGAAAAAAGGGAAGAAGCTAATGAAAAGCCGCCGTAAAACTCCACCCCGTATTCCGACTGAAGAATTCAGCATTGAATTTGGCGATGTTAACGGCACAAAATTATATGATATTCTCCAGGTTTCACAAAAAGAGAAGAAAAACAATAAAAAGAAATAAGCCGGCAATGCCGGCTTTAGTTAGTTCTCAATAAATGAAAATATTAGTGTACGGCCCTTCATGGGGTCAAAATAAGCTAATACACAGGAAGGCTGTTTATTAATCTTACCAGTTGTTTGATACAATGCTAAATCGAAGGATATTTCTTCCAACATGGTATGTTTATATAAGTCCTTTTCATCAAGGCCTAGATCAATAAACGATGGTCCTAACATCGAAGGGTGTTCAGAAATTTGTTTGTAAATTTGTGTTCTCTTTTCCTTATCAAAGCTAGCTTCCCACCAAGGTTTTCTCGGTTTATATTTATGGTTCTTTAGATAATCATATTTCATCAGGCCTATTATCACATCTAGGTCATTAACCTTTTGGTTGCCCAAAAACGCATGAAGTCTGCGAAATAAATCCTCAAGCTGATGACCAATTCTGGACCAGCCTTGTTTTTCCCAGTAGGAACCAAACTGTTGGAAGAAATCAAAAGGGGATGGAAAAACATTTGTTATTAAGAATTCAACTGTTTCATCCATCCGGTGATCATTCCAATACTTTTCCAAAACATCCTCAACTTGCTTGATTCTAACGATATCATTAAATGAGAGTACGTTATTACTTAATATTTCATATGGAGAATGATCCATATAAACATATTTTTGTTCAGCAGCACGTAGTCGGACTCCAGTTCCTCGAAGCATTTTTAAAAAACCTAACTGCAGTTCTTCAGGACGTAACTCAAAAACATCATTAAACGTTTTTCGAAAAGAAGCGTAATCTTCTTCTGGTAAACCAGCAATTAAATCAAGATGCTGATCAATTTTTTTACCTTCCTTCACCATTGTGACGGTTCTACAAAGTTTTGAATAATTTTGTTTGCGCATCACAAGTTCATTTGTAAAGTCATTAGTTGATTGGACTCCGATTTCAAAGCGGAAAAGTCCCTTAGGTGCTTCTTGGTTTAGAAATTCAATTACTTCAGGCCGCATAATATCTGCAGTGATTTCAAACTGAAAAACGGTACCGGGGAGATGTTCATCAATTAAGAACTGGAACATTTCCATAGCATAGCTCCTGCTAATATTAAATGTTCGATCCACAAATTTGATGGTTTTTGCTCCATGAGTCATTAAATACCGTATATCGTCTTTAATTTTTTCACGATCAAAATAACGGACACCCACTTCAATAGACGACAAACAAAATTGGCAGCTAAATGGACAACCGCGACTAGTTTCAATATAGGTGACTCTTTTGCCTAAATGAGCGATATCTTCAGGGAAGCGATAGGGTGACGGTAATTCCTTAAGGTCTAGCTTATTCATTTGGGGAGTAATGACAACTTGCTGATTATCACGGAAGGCGACACCAGGTACTTTTTTATAGTTACGGTTTTTTTGGATTTCAGCCAGAAGCTGTTTAAAGGTTTGTTCTCCTTCACCCATAACAATATAGTCAACCTCAGGGATCTTCTCCATCCATTCGCGGGTATCATAAGTTACCTCCGGGCCGCCTAGAACAATAATTATCGATGGATCCACTTTTTTTATCAAATTTACAACCTTAATGGTTTCCTCGATGTTCCATATATAACAGCTAAATCCAATGACTTCAGGATTCAGTTGATAAAGATCTGTTACGATATTTAAGACCGGGTCCTTTATTGTATATTCTTTGATCTGTATATTGAATTCTGGTGCTGCATAAGCCTTTAAATATCGAATCGCTAAGTTAGTATGTATATACTTAGCATTCAAGGTAGAACAAATAACATTCATAAAAAAACTCCTTTACATAAATGAAAACAATATATTATTATAACTTATTTTAGACCAAAAGGATAGGAAGCAAACAATCAAAAAGCCCATGCCGATTGGGCATGAGCTTTCATGTGTTGATAAGGTTAAGGTATCATCCAAGATAATACACCGTTTTGTAGGAAGGTAAGAATTCCCACAATAATGACAAGGAAAAAGCTATGTTTAATAGTGAAGCGGAATAACTCGGATTCTTTTCCTGCTAATCCTACAGCTGCACAGGCAACTGCAATAGATTGTGGTGAAATCATTTTTCCAGTTACACCACCTGAAGAGTTAGCTGCAAGGGCAAGTACTGGGTCCATTCCGACGGAAGTTGCTGTGATTTTTTGCAGGTTACCAAATAATAAGTTTGCAGAAGTATCAGAACCAGTAATAAACACTCCAAGCCAGCCAAGGAAAGGTGAGAAAAACGGAAATAGTAATGAACCTGTTTTGGCAAGTGTCATTCCAAGAGTAGTGCTCATACCAGAGGCATTCGTGACATACGCAAAACCAACAACAGCAGCAATTGTAATAACTGGATACTTTAATTCATTAATGGTTTCTCCAAATGTAACGAGCCAATTTTTCCAAGAGATGCCAACAATGAATTTTGTCAAGAATGCCGCGATTAATATTGCAGTACCTGCGGCACCCAGAATCTCAAGTTTATAAATGGCAGAAATTGGAGCACCAGCACTGTTAATAATTTTATTATTGATTAATGGTACATTTGGAATAAAGGTTAATGCGTGTCCGATGGAATTAATAGCTTTTAAGATTGCATTTGCACCTTCATAATGACCAGTTAACGCTAGTTTAATAGTAGGCATACCCCATAAAGTTATGATTCCTGTTAACAATAAGAAAGGGGACCATGCCTTGAAAATTTGCCCTCCCGTATGTTTTACGTCTTGGGTTTTTAATTTCTTTGCGGTAGATGTAGCAGCAAGCTCTTGTTCAGAAGAAAAACGGAAAATAGTTTTTGGCTTCCAGAATTTCAAGAAGATGGCAAGTGCGAATAATGAAACTAGCGCTGATAAGATATCTGGAAGTTCTGGTCCCATAAAGTTAGAAGTAAAAAACTGTGTCAGGGCAAAGGCTACTCCTGAAACAAGAATGGCTGGCATTACTTCTTTCGTTTTTTTCCAACCTGCCATAATAAATACTAAGTAAAATGGGATAAAGACAGATAGAAATGGCAACTGGCGACCAACCATCTTGGAGATTTCAGTAGCTGCAACTCCAGTTGGGCCTTCCATGGCAATGATTGGCGCACCAATTGCTCCGAATGCAACAGGAGCAGTATTTGCAATTAGACAAAGCCCAGCAGCATATAAAGGATTAAATCCTAAACCGACTAAAAGAGCAGCTGATATTGCGACTGGTGCTCCGAAACCGGCTGCACCTTCAAGGAACGCTCCAAAGGAAAACGCTACCAATAGTGCTTGTAAACGGCGATCCTCAGTAATAGATACAACAGAAGTTCTGATAATATCAAATTGTCCTGTCTTTACAGTAAGTTTGTACAAGAATACAGAAGTAATGATAATCCAGCCAATTGGTAGGATACCATATACAGCTCCTTGAGATGCGGACATAAATGCCATCCCTGCTGGCATTTTATAGGCGACAATTGCAATTACTAAGGCAATGGCTAGAGTTGATAATCCAGCAAGATAGCCTTTCATCCGTTTAATTGCTAATGCCCAGAAGAAGTATAAAATTGGAATTAGTGCAACAACTGCGGAAAGCGCGAGATTATCCCCCACTGCGGTAAAATTTTGAGTAAATGTCATAATAGCTTAATCCCCCCTGAATTAGCTTTTTTTGATTTTTTCTTTCCCCAATAAATGGTATCTACCCTCCTTAATTTTAGTAACCGCTTTCAAATAGTGTTATGGTCATCTGATGACTAGATGTCTTATGGTGCTAAAATGAATTATATGGACGAATTGGAAGAAATTCAATCTTTTTTTTTAAAATATCACTTTTTATTATTTCAACGGTAAAAATGATAAAGCCCTCTATTATTTAAGATAACGTAGATGTTAGATGCAGTTCTTTCAAAAAAATGTATAATAAAGATGCGTCCAAATTACGAAATGGTTGATAGGGGATGGATGGGTGAATTATAAAAAAATTAAACCAAAAAAGATATATGAAGAAGTAGCAGAAGCTATTTATGAAATGATTCGAACGGGTCAAGTAAAACCTGGTGAAAAACTTGATTCAGTACAACAGCTGGCGGAGAATTTTCAAGTGGGGAGGTCTGCCATTCGCGAAGCATTAACCTCATTAAGAGCGATGGGCCTCATTGAAATGAAGCAAGGAGAAGGTACATTTGTAAATGAGTTTGAAACAGATCAAATAACCTTTCCACTATCAACAGCTATGTTAATGAACAAAGAGGATATAGCCCAATTATTAGAGGTTCGTAAGATAATTGAAATAGGTACAGCAGCTGCAGCTGCTAAAAAGAGAACCAATCAGCAGCTCATAATTATGGAGAGAGCATTGGAAGAAATGAAACATGCAAATGGGGATGAGGAACTCGGTGAGAAAGCTGATTTACAATTTCATCTTGCTTTGGCAGATGCAGCACAGAACCCACTGCTGCTTAGCTTAATGAATCATGTTTCTGGATTAATGGAAGAAACAATGAAGGAAACTAGGCGAGTATGGCTTTTTTCTAAACAAACAACGGTAGAACGTCTTTATAATGAACATATTGCTATTTATGAAGCAATAAAAGAGCAAGATGTAGATAAAGCAAGCAAGTTTATGCTTATTCACTTAGAAAATGTTGAGGCATTACTACAAAAATATTTTCAATCCACCAATTTATCTAGGTAGTATGTTGGCGAAAGTGATTTATTAAAAACATGTGGCTCTAATTTATTAGGAACGCATGTTTTTTTAATAGCTCTGTTAAAGCTAATTGTTGATCTTGGTACTATGTTGATTGGAGCAGAAATCAGCAGCCAAGTTTATCATAACCATTTAATAATAAATTTTTTTTTGAAAGCACTTTCTTTACAGCGTGTTTTTTTGTATTGTAATAAGGTAGATATTAATTAATATATATTTTTTATCCAAGTCATCTGATGACCAGTTCACCTGCATGATTTGAAGAAAATCAGATATTTAGGAGAGGAAGACAAACATGAAGGTTACACTTTTTGCGACTTGTATTGTAGATATGTTTCAAAGTAATGTAGGGAAAGCAACAGTAGAATTGCTTGAAAGGCTTGGATGTGAAATAGATTTTCCTGAATCCCAAGTATGCTGTGGACAGCCATCATATAATAGTGGTTATGTTAAAGAATCAAAAGAAGCAATGAAGCGTATGATTGACACTTTTATAGATGCCGAGTACATAGTATCTCCATCCGGTTCTTGCATCACAATGTTCCACGAATATCCACATATATTTAAGGGCGACCCTGTTTGGGAACCAAAAGCAAAAAAATTGGCGGAAAAATCATTTGAACTTACACAATTTATTGTAGAAGTCATGAAAATTGAAGATGTTGGTGCCCGTTTTGAAGGAAGTGTAACATACCATACCTCATGTCACATGACGAGATTGTTAGGAGTTAAAAAAGCTCCTATGGTTCTATTAAGCAATGTAAAGGGCCTTAAGTTTACTGAATTACCTGGAAAGGAACAATGCTGTGGTTTCGGCGGAACCTTTTCGGTTAAAATGGCACAAATCTCAGAGCAAATGGTCGATGAAAAAGTTCGCCATGTTGAAGAAACCGGTGCTGAATACCTTATCGGTGCTGATGCAGCATGCTTAATGAATATAGGTGGACGGATAGATCGAGTAGGAAAGCCAATTAAAGTGCTGCATATTGCTGAGGTATTAAATAGCCGTGGATAGTTATTTACTTGCTTAATAAATTTACTTGAGTGGAGGAATGGTTCGTATGTCAATGAAGATTAGCACGGATCAATTTAAAGAACGTGTTGATAAAGGGATCCATGATGACTTCATGCGGGGTGCCGTTGCGGGAGCACAGGACGGTATGGGCGTAAAAAGGCGTGTTGCAACAGAAGAATTAGGAAACTGGGAAGAGTGGCGCTCACATGGGGAAGAAATTCGTCAACATGTGTTAGAGCACTTAGATTATTACTTAGAGCAATTAAGTGAAAATGTAGCTAAGCGGGGTGGGCATGTATTTTTTGCTCAGACCAAGGAAGAAGCTAATGATTATATTCGTGAAATAGTTAAGAAAAAAGAAGCAAAGAAAATTGTTAAATCCAAATCAATGGTAACAGAGGAAATCAGCTTAAATGCAATGCTGGAACAAGAAGGCTGTGAGGTAATTGAAACGGATCTAGGCGAATACATTCTTCAAGTTGATGATCATGATCCGCCATCTCATATTGTCGTGCCCGCCCTGCATAAAAATAAAGAACAAATTCGTGACGTGTTTACTGAAAAGCTTGGTTATAAAAAGACTTCAAAACCAGAAGAATTAGCCTGGCATGCACGTGAAATGCTTAGGAAGGAATACCTATCAGCCGATATTGGTATAACCGGATGTAACTTTGCAGTGGCAGAGACCGGTTCTTTTAGTTTAGTGACGAATGAAGGAAATGCTGATTTAGTTACCGCGTTACCAAAAACACAAATTACCGTCATGGGTATGGAAAGACTTGTCCCAACCTTTGAAGAGATGGAAGTTCTTGTTAGTTTATTAACGAGAAGCGCCGTAGGGCAAAAATTAACCAGTTATATTACCGTGTTAACTGGACCAAAAGAAGCATTGGATGCGGATGGTCCGGAGGAATTTCACCTCGTCATTGTCGATAATGGCAGATCCAACATACTTGGCGGGGAATTCCAGTCGGTATTGCAATGTATCCGTTGTGCTGCATGTATTAATGTATGCCCTGTGTATCGTCATGTGGGCGGACACTCCTACGGCTCGATCTATTCTGGCCCAATAGGTGCGGTCCTGTCTCCTTTATTAGGTGGATATGACGAATTCAAAGAATTGCCTTACGCATCAACTCTATGTGGTGCTTGCACTGAGGTATGTCCGGTAAAAATACCGTTACATAACCTTCTCCACAAACACCGTGAAATCATTGTCGAAAAAGAAGGAAAAGCACCTATTTCCGAGAAACTGGCGATGAAGGCTTTTGGTTTAGGGGCAGCATCACCACTCTTATACAAGCTTGGTTCGAAAATGGCACCAGCTGCAATGAACCCGTTTACGGTTGGAGAGAAAATATCAAAAGGGCCAGGTCCATTAAAGGCTTGGACAGATATTCGTGAGTTTCCGGCACCAAATAAAGAGCGATTCAGAGATTGGTTTAAAAACCGTGAAAAAGGAGGCCAATAATCATGGTAGGGACGATTCAAAATCGGGATAAATTTTTAAATCAAATTGCCGGCCGCCTTGAACGCCCACGAATTTCCTCTGCGGTTGAAAGGCCGACTTGGAAATTCGAGCCCCAATATGAGGTGTTAAAGGATGCTACTCAGGACGATTTGTTAGCGGTATTAACAGAACAATGTAAGAAAATCCATACAAACCTCTATGTAACTGACAGTAAAGATTTAGCAACTACGCTTAACAAAGTGGTTTCAGGCTATGGTGGCGGCCCAATTGTAACCTGGAAAGATGAGCGCTTTTCTCAGTGGGGGCTGGATCCGCTATTTAAGCAAGAATGGCCTAGCCGGAAAATGGAAGTATTTGAATGGAATCACACCAAAGGGAAAGAAAATATCGCGAAAGCGGAAAAGGCTAATGTCGGGATTACCATAAGTGAAATAACACTTGCAGAATCCGGCACGGTGGTTTTGTTTAGCGATGAGAATAAAGGAAGAACAGTTAGCTTTTTACCAGCAACCTATATTGCACTTGTACCGAAAAGCACTTTAGTTCCACGGATTACGCAAGCTGCTCAAAAGATGAGGGAGATTCACAAGAAAACGGGGCATGTTGCTTCATGCATCAATTTTATTACCGGACCAAGTAACTCTGCGGATATTGAATTGAATCTAGTAGTTGGTGTCCATGGGCCAGTAAAAGCTTCCTATATTGTTATTAACGATCTTTAAACAAATGAAATGGTCTGTATCCTGAAATGGATGCAGATCATTTTTTTATAATCTGTTATACAACATAAATTCACCTGTTATATAATTATGAAAGCCCTTTAAAGTCATATATGGTAACCCTTATTCAATAAAACTTTTATGTGTTTCAAAATAATTATCGTTATGTTTGACTTTTATCACAGCGTATTAAAAATAGTTGTCTTACAATAGTTTTTGGGAACCTTAAATTTTTATGTCTATTTCGTGTTATTTTATTGAACGAAGTTAGGGAGGGACATTATGTCTATTTTACCGAAAAAAAATGAATTAGGATTTTTTGAAATCCGTCTTGAATCAATTGGGGGGCTGGGAGCTAACCTGGCTGGAAAAATGTTAGCGGAGGCTGGTGTTTTAAGTCTTGGCTTGAAAGGATCCAATTTTTCATCCTACGGCTCTGAGAAAAAAGGGTCTCCAGTAAAGAGTTTCATTCGCTTTTGTGAACCAGATGTAGAAATTAGAGATCATAGTCCAATTGAACAACCACATATTGTTGGTGTTTTCCATGAAGCCTTATATAGAACGGTTGATGTTGTTAGCGGTTTGAATGCTGATAGTATAGTCTTAGTAAATACAGCAAGGGATTTTGATGAAGTTAAAACGGATTTACAATTAGATTATGGTACACTAGCGATTGTTGATGCCCTCCAGATAGCCGTAGAGGAAAAAACTAAAGTAAATACGGCAATGCTAGGAGCATTATATCGTATTTGTGATTTTCTAGATCCTGAATCCATGAGAGACGTGATTCGGAAAACGTTTACGAAGAAATACCCGCATCTTGTTGAACCAAATATCCGCACTTTTGACCGCGGTTATAATGAGGTTCAATTTAAAACATATGAAGTGCCAGAAGGGGCTGAAGGAAAAGCCTTCACACGCCCACTTCCTCAGCTTGGCTACTTGACTCAGGAAATCGGTGGTGTCATGGTTTCTCAAGCAAATAGTATTTTTAAAGATTTAAGTGGTTCACGCCAAGGATTCCTTCCGGAGTTCCAACAAGATAAATGTATTCACTGTGCTGCATGTGACAACGTTTGTCCTGACTTTTGCTTCGTTTGGGAAGAAGGAGAAGATAAGCGTGGAAGAAAACAAATGTTCCTTCAAGGTATTGATTACCAATACTGTAAAGGCTGCCTGAAATGCGTGGAGGCATGCCCAACCGACGCACTCGGTGATCTTCGTGAAATGCTTGGGTATGCAGATAATAACCGCGTAAAGCAAAACTTTCCTTATATTGCAGGAGGAATCCAATAATGGCTATTTTAGAAGATAAATTAACAACAAAAGGTGTAGCAGAACAAATTTCTACTTTTGAATCTGGAAATGAAATGGCTGCAATGGCGGCAGCACAAATCAATTATCATATTATGGGATATTTCCCAATTACACCTTCAACAGAGGTTGCTCAATTTTTAGATCAAATGAAAACGCGCGGGGAGCATGATATTAAACTGATTCCTGCCGATGGCGAGCACGGTTCAGCAGGTATTTGCTACGGTGCTGCGGCAACTGGTGCACGTGTTATCAATGCAACCAGTGCAAATGGATTCTTATATATGCTTGAACAAATGCCTGTCCAATCAGGGACTCGTTTTCCAATGGTTATGAATCTAGTTACTCGTGCCGTCAGTGGTCCGCTCGATATTCGTGGCGATCACTCGGATCTCTATTATGCATTAAATACAGGCTGGGTAATCTTAACAGCAAAAACACCGCAAGCTGTATATGATATGAATATTATGGCGCTTAAAATTGCCGAACATTCAAAGGTTCGCTTACCAGTTATTGTTGCTTATGATGGCTTCTTTACATCCCACCAAAAGCGTCGAGTGGAATTCTTTAAGGACCGCAGTGTTGTACAGCAATTTGTAGGTGAATGTCCAACCGATTACAACTTTGTTAGAGACTTGAGGAAGCCGGTAACGATTGGTGCTCATATGAGTGGTGACGATTTCATTAACAATCACTACCAACAATCAGAAGCAATGTACAATGCTGGTGAGGTATTTAAGGAAGTGGCTGCGGAATATGCTAAGCTTTCTGGAAGAGAATATCCAGTTCTAGATTTATATAAAATGGAAGATGCTGATGTAGCATTATTCCTATTAAACTCTGCGGCAGAATCTGCTAAAGATGTAGTGGATCAACTTCGTGCAAAAGGAATTAAAGCAGGTGTAATTAGCCCGAATATTATCCGTCCATTCCCTGCAAAGGAAATTCGTGAAGCCCTTAAGAATGTAAAATCATTATTGGTTGGGGAACGTGCGGATTCTTACGGAGCAAATGGTCCTAACCTTACACATGAAGTGAAATCTGCACTTCAAGATGACAAAGACAACCAGACGATCGTGTTAAGCCGCGTATTTGGTCTCGGCGGTAAGGATTTCTATGCAACTGATGCACAGGCTTTCTTTGAAATGGCACTTGATGCAAAGGAAAAAGGCTATGCTGAAAAGCCCTTTGATTACTATGGTCATATTCCAGGTAATCCTGAAAAAATCCTTAAGCCTGTTATTTTGCCACAGCAGGGGGATGTTTATAAAACAGGTTTAATTGATGTGAAAATGGATGAAGAAACCAATAAATTAAAGGTGAAAATCCCGCCGTTACGTGCTTTAACTGGTAAACCGAAACGGATTGCCTCCGGTCACGGGGCATGTCCAGGATGCGGAATTTTTGCTGGACTCGAGTTATTCTTTAAAGGGATTGAGGGAGACATTGTTACTCTATTCCAAACGGGATGCGCTTATGTAACAACAACATCTTATCCTAGCACCTCCCATAAGCAAACGATGATGCACAATTTGTTCCAAAACGGTGCCGCAACGCTTTCAGGTACTGTTGAAGCATTCATGGAATTAAAACGACGTGGCGAAATTGAAGTATCGGATGACGCCACATTTGTTATGATTACTGGTGATGGTGGTATGGATATTGGTATGGGTTCAGCGATTGGTACTGCTCTTCGCGGACATAAACTGATTATGCTTGAATATGATAATGAGGGCTATATGAATACAGGCTCACAAATGTCTTATTCAACACCACTGGGTCATATGACAAGTACATCGGGAGTTGGAAAAGCACAGCGAGGAAAAGCCTTCCACCATAAGGATACTCCGCAAATTATGGCTGCTACCAATATTCCTTATGTGTTTACCGGTTCGGAAGCCTTTCCGCAGGACTTAGTTAAAAAAGGTGCAAAAGCACAATGGTACGCACAAAATGTTGGAACAGTATATGGAAAACTTCTCATTACATGCCCACTTAACTGGAAATCTGATGACCGTTTTGGTGCAAAAATTATCGAAGCTGCTGTAGATTCTTGCTTCTTCCCGCTATATGAAGTAGAACAAGGTGTTACAACCATAACTTACAATCCAGAAGAGAAGAACAAACCAATTCCACTTTCTGATTGGCTAAAATATATGGGGAAAACAAAACACCTACTTAAAGATGAAAACAAGCCAATGCTAGAAGAATTTGAAGCAGAAGTTGAGAAAAGATGGCAGAGACTCAAAGCAAAGAATGAAAATCCTATGCTGTAAAAAAAGCAATTCAAAAAAACACTTCATTGGGAAGTGTCAGATTGTCGAGAAAGGGTATTTTTCTCGGCAATTTTTTATTCTCAGCATTTAATTATTCATTGTACCTGCTAATGGGCCTGTTGATTTCCGCTCTAGGCACTTCGCTTTCCGCGGGCGGTCGGGGAGCCTCCTCGGCGCTAGCGCCTGCGGGGTCTCCCCAGCCCCGTCCTCCCGCAGGAGTCTGCGTGCCTTCCGCGGAAATCAACAGGGAGGTAATCAACCTAAAGAATTGCAACACACTTTTTCTAGCCTTGCTAATTGTGTTGCAATCTTTTTCATATTTTGGCAGGCTGCCGTATGGAGAGCCTGTTCGCTTGCTTTCTTCAATCCCCGTAACCGGCAATAGCGAAACCCGTGCAGCTCTTTTGAGTCTGCGAAGCTTCGCTCAATTTTTTCCTTTCTAAATTTATAAAGCATTTTTCCAGATTTAGATAAGCGATTTTCCCTTACCTTTTCCTTGTGCTCTTCCCAAACATGACGTGTCACTACTTTTACCTTATTTTTGGAGCGTGTACATTGGGAAAGAAGTGGGCAGTTTGAATTTATGTTTATTAGCGTTAGCCTTAAATGAGTAGAATCCGAAAATAAGACACGACCACCTACCATTTTGTGATTCATTGCCTGGAGAACAATCTCATCAAATATTTCCTGAAAGATATCGGTACCTTTAAAACGATGTTGGCGATTCCAACTAATCGTTGAGTGGTGTGGAACAGGATCCTTAAATTTCAGGCCTAAAAACAAGTGGTAGGCAACATTCATTTCAATTTCTCTTTGTAATTGTCGCTCGGATCGGATGCCATATATATAACCAATAAACATCATTTTAAATAGAATAGTGGGATCGGAAGGGCGTCCGTTATCATCACTATAATAAGGACGTACCTTTTCAAGAAGGAATGAAAGATCAATATATTTATCGATTAAACGAAGAAGGTAACTGTCAGGAACCAATTCATCAATAGAAACAAATTCATATTCACTTTGGGTAGATACTCTTGGTTTAAACATAGATTTCACCACTTAATTTTTTATTGTTTGGTTGTGTTAAGAGCAGTGTATTATTGATTTTACAGCTCTGTTGATTTGCGCGGAAGGCACGCAGACTCCTGCGGGAGTACGGGGCAGGGGAGACCCCGCAGGCGCTTCAGCGCCGAGGAGGCTCCCCGGCACGCCCGCGGAAAGCGAAGTGCCTGGAGCGCAAATCAACAGACATGTTGCAAAGCCTATATATTAATAATATTATAATAAATTAACGCGGTGAATGGTTAAAGTTATTGTAGAAAATAAGAGGCTGTCGAAAGCTTCTCGACAGCCTGACACTTCATTGGGAAGTGTTTTTTTTGTTGGTTATTGACAGGGTTATATAAATTTGATATACATCTAATTAGATGTGTATCAAATTAGAATGAAGAGGAGGTAGTGCATTGATACAATTAGACCGTGTTGTTGCGTTTTATAAAACGATGGGGGATCCTACACGGATTAGAATCGTTGCTATATTAGCAAAAGGTCCACTCCATGGGCAGGCAATAGCGGGTAAGCTTGGCTTGTCCGCACCTACGATTACCCACCATTTAAAGAAATTACGAGATATCCATGTGGTATATGACAGAAGAGTGAAGAATACGATTTACTTTTACTTAAATGAATCGTTGATTAACCAGCAGGCAAAGGTGTTTACAGAGCTGTTAGAAAAAAAGGGGAAGGAGTTGGATGAAATGGTCGAGTCAAGTATCGAGAGACAAAAAATTATCGAGAACTTCTTTATGAAAAATGGGAAGCTAAATAATATTCCTGCCCAAAGGAAGAAGAAATTAATCGTGTTCGAACACATGGTACGTGGGTTAAAAATAGGTGAAAAGTATGAAGAAAAACAATTAAACGAGTATATAAAACAATTCCATGATGATTATGCAACAATTCGCAGAGAGTTTATCATAAATCATTACATGTTCCGTGAAAATGGTATTTATGAACTAAATCCAGAAGAAATGTGGGCAAAACTTGACTAGAAAAGCAATCCGAAAGTTCGGATTGCTTTTCCTATTATAATGCTTCTTTTACAGTCGTTATGAAAGAAAAACGGTTCTTTATTTCTTTTCGTTGTTTAATTAGGATTGTACCGAGTTCTAGTGTTTTCTGCTTTGCAGTAATTCTAGTTTGATCCTCCTCGATCCCATCTAAATCAGCAACATGAGCAAGACCAATTGTTCTTCTGATTAATTCGCAGCCGGCAAAGCCGATCGAGTCCTCAAAAAACTTAGTTAAATTATAGTTTAGAAAGGTAGAGGATTTAGCGTAATCGTCTTTATTCTCCGTATTCCATAATAGTGTAAATTGATCCTCAAATACACTCCATACCGTTTCAATATGATTGAGGAAAAGATCACGTTCTTCAACATTTGCTATTACCTGGAAGAGAAGATTTGCAATTACTTGGCCGATATCAAATCCAGCTGGTCCGTAGAAAGAAAATTCGGGATCGATTACTTTTGTTTCATAATTATCGGCAAAAACACTTCCGGTATGAAGATCACCATGGAGGAGAACTTCAGCCTCTGTTAAAAAGCGTTTCTTCAAAATATTTACATGGAACTTTAGTTCATCATCCTGCCAAAGCTCTTCGACGACAGGACGCAGTCCTTCCTCGAAATCGTTGGTTTCTGCATCAATAAAAGGATCTGTGAAGATTAAATCTTCAGTTATTTTGCAAAGCTCGGGATTGATAAACTGTTGTACATATTCCTTTTTTACGGAAGGGGTTAATCCGTAATCAGAAGTATAAAATAATGTTTTTGCAAGATATTCACCTAGATGCTTTGAAATTAATGGATAGGTTTCTCCTTTGATAAAGCCAGTTCTTGCGATTGAAAGATGGGAAAGGTCCTCCATTACGGTTACAGCTAGGACATCATCTGTGAAAAAAACTTGGGGCACATAATCTGGAGCAATCTGTCCGAAAATTTTTAAGGCATCCGCTTCAATCTTTGCTCTTTTCAAAGTTAATGGCCAGCTTTCGCCAACTACCTTTGCATAAGGGAGAGCTTGTTTGATAATAACACTTTTTCCTTCCAATTCATCAACAATATGAAAGACTAGATTGAGATTCCCATCGCCAATCTCCTTGCAGGAAAGTTTTGCATGCTGGTCAAAAATTTTCAATTCAAGTGCCAGTTCAACTGCACTCTCGTTTGTTAAAGGCTGGTATGTTTTTTGTTTTAGTAGACTCATTATGGTTCCTCCTCGTTTTTGGGAGGCTTAATTATGCACGCAGGCACTAAAAAAGCCTCTTTCTCATCTGAAAGAGGCTGATAGACAATATTGTCTGTCGCACCTCTTATCTCTCAGAAAGATAATCCTTCTGTTGGAATTAGCACCGTGCCTTAAAGGGGGGATCCCCAGCGCAAAAAGCGCCCCATTTCAATGGGTTTCCGGTCGGTTGCTGGGCTTCAAAGGGCCAAATCCCTCAGCCAGCTCATGATAAGAGAAAATCTATTTAACTGGTAAAAATCATATCAGTAACAAAGAGAAAGTGTCAATATTTTTTGAAAATTATTATTTATAGAATTCTGGTTTTCTATCCGTGAAAATAGGAATTTGCTTACGGACCTCCTTGACTAAGTCCATCTCAATTTCAGCCGATAGGATTTCTTCCTTCATTCCAGCCTCAGCAATGACCTCACCCCACGGGTCAATAATAATCGAGTGACCAGCAAACTGGTTATTTGGGTCATTTCCAGAACGGTTACAGGCAATTACATAACATTGATTTTCAATTGCTCTGGCAATTAAAAGGGCCCTCCAGTGGGACAATCTGGGTGCAGGCCATTCGGCCACAACAAACAGTGCTTCTGCACCTTCTGATGTGTGAGCGCGTATCCACTCTGGAAACCGGATATCATAACAGATCGACCCAGCAAACTGGTGATTATCAAGTTGGAAAAGTCCCTTCTCGGCACCAGGCTCTAAGAAAACATGCTCATTCATGAGTTTAAAAAGATGTAGTTTACTATACTTGTGCACCAGCGTGCCATCTTTATTGATGATGAGGAGAGTATTTTTTACTCCTGTTTCTTCACGGTTCGCAACTGAGCCGCCAACGAAATGAACCTGATTTTGTTGTGCTGCATTTCTCAGAAATTCAATCGTTTGTACTGCTTTTGGGTCTGCAATTTCATTCAGGCGGGTCAAGTCATATCCCGTTGTCCATAGTTCCGGAAGGACAATGATATCGGGTTGTTCAGTCAGTGCATTTTCAATGAGTCTTTCCGCAGTTTGGTAGTTTTTATTGGGATCACCGAAGACGATATCCATTTGCAGACATGAAATTTTTAATTTCACGAATCTTCACCTCGTTTGAAATTTCGGAATTTTTTCTTTACAAGCCGTTATAAAAGTTATATCATTTGTGACTAGAATTTCACAATGATTCTTAAAAAAAATTAAGCAGGTGAGAACAATGAAGCAATTTCCACCATCAGAATTATTAACTAGTCTTCCAAAGCAATTTTTTGCTTCACTTGTTAAAAAAGTGGGGGAATATATTTCACAAGGGTTTGATGTGATTAATTTAGGGCAAGGCAACCCTGATCAGCCAACGCCTTCTCATATTGTTAAAAAACTTCAAGATGCAGCAGCGAATCCATTAAATCATAAATATTCTCCTTTCCAGGGGTATCGTTATTTAAAACAGGCTGCCGCTGATTTTTATTTAAGAGAATATGGAGTGACCATTGATCCGGATAAAGAAGTGGCGATTTTGTTTGGGGGTAAAGCAGGACTTGTCGAAATTCCTCAATGCTTATTAAATCCGGGGGATACCATCCTTGTACCTGACCCCGGTTACCCGGATTATTGGTCTGGGGTTGCTCTTGCACAAGCTGAAATGGTTACAATGCCGTTACGAGAGGAAAATAACTTTCTGCCGGATTATTGCGAACTGGATAAGTCTGTTTTATCACAAGCAAAGTTAATGTTCCTTAATTATCCTAATAATCCAACGGGAGCTACAGCTACTCATGAATTTTTTGATGAGACTATTAAGCTAGCGAGTGATCATGATATTTGTGTTGTTCATGATTTTGCCTATGGTGCTATTGGTTTCGATGGTGAAAAACCAATAAGTTTTTTGCAGGTTGAAGGGGCAAAAGAGGTTGGGATAGAGATATATACTTTATCAAAAACCTTTAATATGGCAGGCTGGCGTGTTGGTTTTGCTGTTGGGAATGAGAGTGTGATTTCAAGCATCGAACTTTTACAGGACCATCTTTATGTTAGTTTATTTGGGGCTGTGCAAGAGGCAGCGGCTGAGGCTTTAATGGGCCCTCAGGATTGTGTACGGGAACTTAACGATCTTTATGAGCGAAGACGTAATGTATTGATTGATGGGCTTCGTTCATTGGGATGGAATGTCACCGCGCCAAAGGGGTCCTTTTTCGCGTGGCTCAAAGTTCCTGAGGGCAAAACATCTGAGGAATTTGCTTACATTTTACTCGAACAAGCACATATCATGGTTGCACCGGGAATTGGCTTTGGAGAATTTGGAGAAGGATATGTCCGTGTTGGGTTATTAACATCAGAACAACGATTAGCCGAAGCTGTTGAAAGAATTAGTCGTTTGGAAATATTCTGTTAAATTGATTGACATTTTATATTTTTCTTGCGATAATGCAAATTAAAGTTAAACAACATTAAAAACTTTATAAAATACGAATCGTTTTCTTATCAAGAGCAGGCGGAGGGAAAAGCCCGATGAAGCCCGGCAACCGACTTAAACCAGTTTTAGGCACGGTGCTAATTCTTGCAGCAACAAGCTGATAGATGAGAAGATGTTAGTTTGCTGCTAACCTCTTCTTTGTTGAAGAGGTTTTTTATGTTTTTTGAAAGGATGTTTTTGAATGTCTAAAATAATTGCTACATATTTACTGCATGATGAAAAAAAACCAACCAAAAAGGCTGAAGAGATTGCACTTGGATTAACTGTAGGTTCATGGACGAACTTGCCTGAACTAGAGCAAAGCCAATTACGCAAGCATAAAGGGAGTGTGGTATCCGTTGAAACGATACCTGCAGAAAAAGGTGACCAATCTTTAATCCGCATAGCCTATCCAGCGATTAATTTTTCTAATGACCTGCCTGCTATTTTAACAACCGTTTTCGGTAAGCTTTCATTAGATGGAAAAATAAAATTACTAGATTTACAGTTTGATGACGGATTAAAGAGTCAGTTCCCTGGCCCAAGGTTTGGAATTGAAGGTCTTCGGAAGAAATTAAACGTTTATAATAGACCGCTTTTAATGAGTATCTTTAAAGGAGTGCTCGGTAAAGATCTCGCATTTTTAGTTGAGCAATTAAAGCAACAAGCCCTTGGTGGTGTAGATTTTGTGAAGGATGATGAAATCCTTTTTGAAAATGAGCTGACACCATTTGAAAAAAGAATTGTCGAAGGAAAAAAGGCATTGCAAGAAGTATTTGACCAAACAGGACATCGAACTTTGTATGCAGTTAACCTAACGGGTAGAACATCGCAACTGAAGGAAAAAGCAAGGAAGGCTGCAGAGCTTGGAGCGGACCTCTTACTGTTTAATGTGTTTTCCTATGGCATAGACGTCCTGCAGGAATTAAGAGAAGACGATGAAATTGCCTTACCGCTTATGGCACATCCTGCAGTTAGTGGTGCTTTTACATCATCTCCAGTTTATGGATTATCCCATTCATTATTGCTTGGAAAGTTGCTTCGTTATGCTGGTGCTGATTTATCGTTGTTCCCATCCCCATATGGAACCGTGGCGTTAGAGAAGACGAAAGCACTGTCGATTGCAAGTGAGTTAACCGTAGAAGATATCTTTAAAAAGTCATTCCCAGTTCCATCAGCGGGAATTCATCCAGGCTTGGTTCCTTTATTAATTCATGACTTCGGTAATGATTCTGTCATTAATGCAGGCGGAGGGGTCCATGGCCATCCAGAGGGTGCACGCGGAGGGGGCCTTGCGTTCCGTCAAGCGATTGATACCAATCTTAAAGGAAAGTTATTAGCCGAAGGTGCAAAACAGCATCCTGAGCTCCATACGGCACTAAAACTATGGGGTAATGCAGAGGTGACCGTATGACAAAACCAGTGATTTTTTGTGATTTTGACGGAACGGTAACTGAAAGTGATAACATCATTAGCATGATGGAAAAGTTTGCTCCTCAAGGGTGGGAACGGATTAAAGATCAAATCCTCTCACGTGAGATTTCGATCAATGAGGGAGTTGGGAAACTTTTTTCCTTATTACCAAGTAAGTTAAAGGATGAACTGACTGAGTTTGCGATTGAAAATGCAAAGATTCGCCCAGGATTTGGAGAGTTTGTTGAATTTGCGCGTGCAAAAGGTATTCCATTTTATATTGTTAGTGGCGGTATTGACTTCTTTGTTTATCCAATCTTGGAGAAATATGGTCCATTTGATGGAGTTTATTGCAATGAATCGGATTTTACAGACGAGAGAATAAAAATTCTATGGCCGAATGAATGTGATTCATTATGTAACAATGATTGCGGATGTTGTAAACCAAGTATTATTCGTAAATTAAACACTCAGGAAAACCGTTTCAAAATTGTTATTGGAGATTCGGTAACCGATCTCGAGGCAGCAAAACATGCGGACTTTGTGTTAGCAAGAGATTTACTTCATGAAAAATGTGTGGAATGGGGAATCAATCATCAAGGATTTACTTCCTTTTTCGATTGTATCGAGGAGATTAAAAAAAGAATTGAGGTGGATGAACTAACATGCTAAATGAAAGATGGAACGAATTAGCCGATGTAAAGGATGAGTTAGCTGAGCGTGATTGGTTTATGGGTACGAGCGGTAACCTGGCGATTAAAGTAAGTAATCATCCGCTTCAATTTTTAGTCACAGCAAGTGGAAAGGATAAACGGAAGCGAACAGATGAAGATTTTTTACTCGTTGATGAATTTGGCCGTGCAGTTGAAGAAACACATTTAAAGCCCTCAGCAGAGACACTTCTCCATGTCGAAATTTACCGTCGAACCAATGCTGGCTGCAGTCTCCATGTGCATACGATTGATAATAATGTGATCTCAGAAGTTTATGGTGATAATGGTGAGGTTACATTTAAAGGGCAAGAGTTGATCAAGGCTTTTGATAAGTGGGAAGAGGACGCAGTCTTAACAATACCAATTATCCACAATTTTGCCCATATCCCGACACTTGCCAATAAGTTTTCTGAATATGTTTCAGGAGATACTGGAGCTATCTTGATTCGCAACCATGGGATAACGGTATGGGGGAGAACTGCCTTTGAGGCTAAAAAAATCCTTGAAGCCTCAGAGTTTTTATTCCGCTACCAATTACGTTTACTAGAGCATAAACCATATCAATTATTTAAAGTAGTGTAAAAAATATTAAAAATGAGAGGATGATGAAGAATGGCATATATTACTTTTCAAACCAGAGAAGAGCAAATTCATGAACAAGATGAGGTTGCAAGCTTTCTGGAGTCGCAGGAAGTTATTTATGAAAATTGGGATATTAGCAAGCTTTCCGCTGAACTCGTAGAAAAGTATCTTTTAAGCGATGAAGAAAAGAAAGAAATTCTAGCTGCATTTGAAGGTGAAATCGCAGATATTTCTGCTAGACGTGGATACAAAGCGCAAGATGTCATTTCTTTATCAGAAAATACTCCAAATTTGGATGTATTACTGACAAACTTTAAAAATGAGCATCATCATACAGATGATGAAGTTCGTTTCATAGTCAGCGGTCACGGTGTCTTTGTCATCCAAGGTAAAGATGGTGAGTTCTTTGAAGTACATCTCAATCCAGGAGACTTGATTTCTGTACCTGAAAATACAAGGCACTATTTTACCCTTGAAGAAGATCGGAAAGTGGTTGCTGTAAGGATTTTTGTTACCACCGAGGGATGGGTACCTATTTACGAAAAAGAAGAAGTAAATAAATAACAGATACTAAAACTGGCTGCAGATTATTGCAAGCCAGTTTTTTTATTATGTATGTAAGTATGGAGAATTAGAATAAAACGCTTGCAAACTAGAAGAATTTTGTCGTAAAAACAAGAATTTATTTGAGGAATTTGTCGAAAAACGAAAGAAATAGAATGTTTTGTCTACTTTTGCGATTGTGTTTACTTTTATAAAAATTCTTGTCATAATTCATCAAGTAGTCTAATTTTTCGTTGTTTACAGTAATAGAGTAAGAGGTAGGGGGATAATTGTGTGCGAGTATAGTAATACCCATAATGAAATGATTGAAGAGATAAAGGCTAAAAGGGAATTAATGATAAATAGCGCCAATACACAGGGATTTACCAATGAGATGACAATAAAATATAGCCAGGAGCTAGATGAATTAATAAATGAGTACCAAAAAGTAATGGATCAAATCTCCAGGCCAAATGAAGAAATTAAATTTGCCTTTAAACAAATGATCATGATTTGGCCGAAGGTTTTAGTCTAATGATAATTAGGTAAGAGAGTGATATTTTTTTTGTTCAACCGATTAGTAAAATAATTACTTATGTAAAAATATCAATAATGTACACCATGACAAGCAACCCCAATATAAACGCATAGGTGGAAACGCGCTCATTTCCGTCTCCATGGCTTTCAGGAATTAATTCTTTATAAATAATAAATAACATGGCGCCAGCAGCAAATGAAAGACCATAGGGGACAAGCCCTTGAACAAATGAGGTTAAAAAATACCCTAATAAGGAAGTAATGATTTCAATGGCTCCAGTTAAAGTTGCAATAATGAAGGCCTTCAGTTTACTAATTTGCTGATTGATTAAAAATAATGCGACAAGTAGGCCTTCCGGCGCATTTTGAAACCCAATCGCTAAAGCAATTAAATTTCCAGTATCCCCCTGTTCGGATGCATAGCTTACGCCAACTGACAATCCCTCAGGAATATTATGCAGTGTAATTGCAGATATAATTAACAACGCCTTCTCATCAAATTGAATTCCCTTTTTGTTATGCTGTAAGTCAATATGAGGGATATTTTTTTCCAAAAAAGTCAGCACCCATACTCCTAAACAAACTCCTGCAAAAAGTGAACCAAAGCCTCCTGTCCTTAATGCCTCAGGGATCAACCCAATCGTAGAAGCTGCCATCATAATTCCTGCACTAAATGCTAATAAAACATCCTTCCAACGATGTGTAATGGAATGAGGAATAAATAGTATAATTAGTGCCCCTGCCCCCGTTGATAACGCCGAAAGAACACTTCCAATAATAACTTCAGTCATCACACATCTCCTTTCTTGTCCAATTAATCCAAATCAAATATCTACAATATTAGACAGTAGCTGTGATTTTTATCATTGTTTATATCTTAATATTTCATATAGTTATATTAGTACTACTTTATCTAATATTCACATCACGATTAACTACATATCTTACCACAAACTGTAATAACTTCAACTTTTACAAACTACTACTTAGCTACTGCATAAGATTTTTAAGAATGGTAAATGATCACTAGTTTTAGGTTAAATCGAGAAAGAAAAAAAAGAAAACTATCACTGTTTGGTACTATGCTTGTGTTGCGATTCATATATCGTAAATAAAAGCATTTTTAAACCATAGGAAGCAAACGCTTTCAATAATCTCAGATCATATGGAGGAGGGAAAGTCCTACATGCATATTGTCGTATGTGTCAAACAAGTACCAGATACAAAAATTATTAAAATTAATCCTAAAACCAACACACTCGACCGTCGCAGTGCACCAGCCATCTTGAACCCTTACGATGCCCATGCAGTTCAGGAGGCCGTAAAAATTAGGGAAATAACAGGAGGTACCATTTCCGTCTTATCAATGGGACCACCGCAAGCGACTGATATTATCAAGAAGAGTGTGGAAATAGGTGCTGATAAAGGATATTTAATTTCTGACCGTGCCTTTGCAGGGGCAGATACACTGGCAACTAGTTATGCGCTTTCGAAAGCTTTAGAAAAAATCAATAAGGAACACCCAGTTGACATGATTATTTGTGGGAAGCACGCGATTGATGGTGATACAGGACAAGTTGGACCTGGTATTGCAAGAAGAATGGATATCCCGCCAATAACTAATGTAATTGAAGTGTCTGAAGTCAATCAGAAAGAAAACACCGTTCTTATTAAACGGAAATTAACCAATGGCTATGAATTGATTCAATCCAATCTTCCATGTTTATTGACGGTTGAAAAAGAAATTAATGACATCGATTATTCGCCAATGCCGAACATGATTAAAGCGGCAAGGTACGAACCAATTATTTGGGCAGTAAGTGACTTTGAAAATGTAGAACGGTCGCAACTAGGACTAAAAGGTTCACCAACCATTGTTGGAAAAATGTTTACGCCACCACGCCCAGAAGGCGGGAAAAGACTAGAGGGTACTAGTGATGAACAGGTTAACCAGTTAATGGCGTTGTTGATGGAGAAAAAGGACCTGTTAACAATCCAATCATCAAAATAAAAACGATTATCTTTTGTCATGGGGGGGAATATACATGAATCTAGACGATTATCGGGGAGTCTGGGTATTCATCGAACAAAACGATGGTAAAGTAGAAGGCGTTTCTCTAGAATTACTTGGTGCTGGAAGGAGGCTAGCGGATAAATTACAAGTTCCTTTAGCGGGCTTTTTACTAGGCAATGAAGTAAAAACTTTAGCAAATAAAATTATTTCTTATGGTGCAGATATCGTATACATGGTCGACCACCCTGTATTGAAGAATTACCGTACTGAATCATATATGAAGGGCGTAATGCTCCTCGCTGAAAAATATAAGCCAGAAATTATCCTTTATGGTGCAACACCAAACGGTAAAGATTTAGCTAGTGCCGTAGCAACAGATTTAAACACAGGATTAACTGCGGATACTACAATGCTTGATGTGGATGTTGATAATAGATTACTAGAAGCTAGCAGACCTGCCTTTGGCGGTAATATCATGGCGACAATCCTATGTAAAAAACATCGCCCGCAAATGGCAACCGTCAGACCAAAGGTAATGAAGGCACTAGAAGCGGTATCAGGAAGAACAGGTAAGATTATTGAAGAAAAAATATCACTGCAAGAAGAAGACATGCGTACAAAAGTGTTACAAATTGTGAATGACGTAACAAAAAAGGCCAATCTAGCGGATGCACATGTAATCGTCTGTGGAGGAAAAGGAATGGGAGATGTGCAAAACTTCCATCTCCTTTATGAATTTGCGGAAACAATTGGAGCGACTGTTGGAGGTACTCGTGATGTGGTTGAAGCAGGCTGGCTGCCACACCATCTTCAAGTTGGCCAAACTGGTGAAACAGTTACACCAAAAATTTATTTTGCTATAGCACTTTCTGGTGCAATTCAGCACGTTGTCGGCATGAAAAATTCGGATTTAATTATCGCTATAAACAAAAATCCAAATGCACCAATTTTTGATGTTGCCACATATGGAATCGTAGGAGATGCTATGGAAATTCTCCCAAAACTTATCGAGCAATTTAAGCAGCTTAGAACTGAAAAAGGTGGTGAAATAAGCTATGCATGAAAAATTTGATGTGATTGTCGTTGGGGCAGGTCCAGCTGGAAGTGCATGTGCCCTCACGTGTGCCAAAAATGGACTAAACGTTTTGCTTATTGAACGTGGAGAATACCCAGGAGCCAAAAACGTAATGGGCGGGGTCTTGTACCGCAAACAAATGGAAGAATTAGTTCCTGAATTTTGGAAAGAAGCACCACTTGAGAGACCTGTCATTGAACAGCGCTTTTGGATGATGGATAAGGAATCGGTCGTTCAATTCGGCTATAAAGGTCTTGAATGGGGAATGGAACCATATAATAACTTTACAGTCCTTCGGGCTCAGTTTGACCAATGGTTTGCTAAAAAGGCAGTAGACGCTGGGGCATTACTTATTAATGAAACGGTAGTAACTGAATGTATCGTTGAAAATGGCAAGGTTGTCGGGGTTCGTACCGATCGTCCGAATGGAGAGGTATTTGCGGATGTCGTGGTGCTTGCAGACGGTGTTAACTCTCTTCTTTCAAAACAGTTAGGCTTTCATAAAGAATTTCGTCCAGATGAAGTAGCCTTAACAGTAATGGAAGTTGTTAATTTACCAAAAGAAAAAATAAATGACCGTTTTAATTTGGAAGATAACCAGGGTTGTACAATTGAAATCTTTGGTGATTCAACAAAGGGTAATCTAGGAACCGCTTTTGTTTACACGAATAAAGAGAGCTTGAATATCGGAGTTGGTACAACACTATCGAGCATGATAAAAGCGAAAATCAAGCCATATGAGCTTCTAGACTACTTAAAAACTCACCCCATGGTCAAGCCAATGCTTGCTGGTGGGGAATCTGCTGAGTATCTTGCTCATCTTATTCCTGAAGGTGGTTATCGTTCGGTACCGAAAGTAGCTGGTAATGGTGTTATAGTCGTCGGTGATGCAGCACAGCTAGTAAATGCCATTCATCGTGAAGGTTCGAACATGGCGATGTCATCAGGAAAGATGGCTGCTGAAGCCGTAGTTCAGGCACATAAAAGTGGGGACTTCAGTGAATCAAGCTTAAATAGCTACCGTGACGCGCTTAATAGTAGTTTCATAATGAAGGATTTAGAGAAGTACAAGGATGCGGCACATACGTTTGAGAAATACCCACAATACTTTAATGAATATGTTCCAATGATGAATAAAGCGATGAGCAAGTTCTTTACAGTTGATGGGACTCCAAAGCGTGAAAAACAAAAACAAATAATGAAGAGTGTAACTGCGGAAAGAGGAACAATTAGAGTATTGCAAGATATCTATCGTGCTTGGAAGGCGGTGAAATAATGTCAACGAAGAATATCGAGGAAAAACAGTATCTGCTCCGTTTTAAGTGTGATACAAAGTCTCATTTGACCGTGATGGATCATGACGTATGCATGACAAAATGTCCCGATAAAATTTGTACAGTATTTTGCCCAGCGGAGGTTTATAAGTGGGAAGGAACACGGATGCAGGTTGGCTATGAAGGATGCCATGAATGTGGAAGCTGCCGGATCGGCTGCCCATACCAGAACATTAAATGGGAATATCCAAAAGGCGGACACGGGATTGTATTCCGTTTAGCGTAAATTGGATATAAAAAAGGAGCTGTTTGCGATTTATGCAAACAGCTCCTTTATTTATGTAGATATTTTAATAATACTATATGTGGGTTATTTCACAAGTGATGGTAAAAAAAGGTGAAGCAGAAGGTAAGTTTTTAGGGGGTTAGCTTATTTTCTCTAGTATGGTAGCTGAGGAAAGTTTATCGTTTTTGCTGGCTGTGACAAGCGAAGATGCAAATGAGTTCGCATGATCCATTAACTCCATACTCGGTGAGCAATAATATGGTTTTTTCCAATTGAAATCACCTTCACTATCGGCAGGATATATACTTACTTTCCAATGATAGTATATTTTTGACTGTGGGAGCTGCACCCCTTCTACGGCAATAAGCCAATGTGTCGAAGGTGAGTTAGGGTAGTATGCTGCGGATTCCTGTAAGGAAACTAGATCATTTACACCAATGGGTATTAATGCCTTTTGATAAAAGTCATGATAATTTGGGGTTTTCATATTTTTTCCCTCCCTTTTATGTTCTATCTCTATTATATGAAACATTTAAACTTTTTTTGTGTGATAAATGTTAAAATTTTTAAAAAAATTAACGAGTTTTCATGAAACTGACAAAAATTCATAACCTAATTGTAATTGTGACCTATGTCACTACATTAATTAATGGTTGATTTTATACTTGAAGCAATAGAATGAGATAGAGGTGATTGTTGATGAGTGGCAGTATGAGTGCTCTTGGTGGAATGCCCCAAGCTGAACTAAGTAAAGGACTTAAGCAATTAAAAAGTGAACATCCCCCGTTATTAGGACAATTAGAAGGATTGTATGATCTAACACAAAAAATTTATCACGAAATAGATGTAGAAACTAACTTTGCTGCATTAATTACAAAAGTAAAAGAATTTAAAGCAGCATTGGACCCTCATTCAGAAAGAGAAGAAGGCGTTCTTTTTCCTATGATGGGTGTATATATCGGGACGACATCTGGACCAATAGCTGTTATGGAATATGAACATGACCAGGCAAAAGCAAATATTGGAGAATTTCTTGGAAAAGCAGAAAGTGGTCTTATATCTACGGAAGAAACGAAAAAAACAGCTGAACTAATTCAAAATGCCTACTTTATCTTAACAGAGCATTTCTCCAAAGAGGAAAATGTTTTGTTCCCAATGGCTGAAAGAATGCTTACAGAAGAGGAAAAGGAAGAATTATACCGTAAAATCCAAGACATAAAATAAAGGATGGGCTCCTGGCCCATCCTATTTTACTTTTGATTCCATTCTTTAACCTTTTGGTCAGTTGGAAGGAGAAACGCAATTAAGCCTAGAATCGGAAGTACACCGAGCCATGTAATCATCGACTGTAATCCAATCCAGTCTGCAATATAACCAAGTCCTACAGAACCAATTGCACCCATTCCAAACGCAAGTCCTACTGTTAAACCAGACATCATCCCAATTTTCCCCGGGACTAATTCCTGTGCATATACTACCGTTACAGAAAAACTAGTCATTAAAATAAACCCAGTAAGTATTAAGAAAATAAATGCCAACGTTGGTGGTACCTGTGGAATTAAAATTGAAAAAGGAATCGTTGCTAACATTGAAAAGGAAATGATTGTTTTTTTACCAAAACGATCTGAAAGAGGACCTCCAAAAAAAGTACCGACGGCACCGGAAACTAAAAAAGCGAACAGGAATAATTGTGATTGCTTAATCGTAAGGGCATATTCTTTTATCGAATAAAAGGTATAAAAGTTGGTAATTCCAGAAGAATACCAAGTCCTTGCAAAAATTAATAATAAAATCAATGCTAAGGTATTTTTTACCTCTTTAGTTATTGCTACATTGTTAGATGAGCTAGATTTCGTTTTCTTTAGTATATTTGGGGAAGCTATCAACCTGTGATTATACCAATTTGCAATATAAATTAATAAAATCACAGCTAGTGCTGCCACAATCGTAAACCAGGATGCACCAATCTGCCCCAAAGGAACCAATATTAGTGCAGTTATCAGTGGAGCCAATGCTTGACCCGTGTTTCCACCGACCTGATAAATCGACTGTGCCAGCCCGCGTCGATTTCCTGCAGCCATATACGCAACCCGGGAACCTTCCGGGTGAAATACTGCTGAACCAAGACCGATGAAAAGGACTGACAAGACAATTAGTCCAAAGTTTGAAGCAAACCCTAATCCAAGAATACCGACTAACGTGAAAGTCAGTCCGATCGGCAGTGCGAAAGGCATTGGTTTCTTGTCAGTTATGTAGCCGACCATTGGCTGCAAAACAGATGAGACCATATTTAGAGAAAAAGCAATGATTCCAAGCTGGGTAAAACTTAGCCCCATTGATTTTTCTAAAATAGGGAACATGGCTGGCACCACAGCTTGAATTGCATCATTCAATAAATGGCACAATCCAATAATAAAAAGAATTTTAAACATGGTTGATTCAGAAGACTTTGGAGCCTTTGCAGGTAAAACAGCTTGTGAACTCATAATGATCCCTTCTTTATTAAAATTCTAAATTTTTTTATAACCATATTTTACTACCGAACCATAAAAATAAGAAATATTTTATTTATAATTAATTTTATAGTCTCTGTCTAACTTGGCCGTTGATTTCCTCTCCAATCAACGTAGGCTTTAAATCAACAATGACCTTTAACAAAGCCATTTAATAAAAAAATTCCTATCATGCATCAATTTCCCTTGGATACGAAATATTCCTGATTTTTTTAGGGTGAATTGACATTTCTTAAAAATTTTTTTATAATAATCTTGAAATCAAGATATTTTATTCATATTGATACCTCAAAGTAAGTCTAATTTATAAACCTAAAAGGATGAGTTTTTTATGGAAAATAATTCAACTGCTAATTCATTAAAGCTTTTTATAGTCCTTTCAAGAGCGTATAAAGCAATTAACGAGCATGTAAATAAAGTGATCCAGGCCAGTGGGTTAAATCCTACTGAATTTGCAGTTTTGGAGCTCCTTTACCATAAAGGTGACCAGCCAATGCAGCAAATAGGCGGGAAAATATTACTTGCAAGTGGAAGCATTACTTACGTGGTCGACAAGCTCGAACAAAAAGGGATGTTAAAAAGAATTGCCTGTCCGAAGGACCGACGAGTCACATTTGCACAAATAACTGAAGATGGGAAAAAGTTTATTCAGGATATTTTTCCTGAACATGCTGAGCAAATTGATAACCTCATGTCATCACTGACTGAAACTGAAAAACTGGAAGCAATTGACCTGTTGAAAAAACTAGGGTTGCCTGCTGGTAAGTTCTAATACGGCCATTGGGTCGTATTTTTTTTGTTGTTAGGAATGTTAGTCGATAGTATATAATAAAATAGATTGGAATAATAGCAAAGTATAAAAAGGGGATGGTTCAATGGGGTTTGAGAACTATACATACATACGTCCGGATTTAAATGAGGTAACAGAAAAATTTCATTTGGCACTTGAGAGCCTAAAAAATGCAGAATCAGTTGAAGAGCAAAGCAGGGTCATGAATGAGATTAATAAGCTAAGAAATGATCTAGGTACGATGTTCAACCTTTGTTATATTCGTCATTCTATTGATACAAATGATGAGTTTTATAAGGATGAACAAGATTTTATGGATGAAATCCAGCCTGAAGTTGAAGGGTTAGTAACTAAGTATTATCAAGTGCTTGTAAATTCTAAGTTCCGTCCTGAATTAGAAGAGAAATGGGGAAAGCAGCTATTTGCCCTGGCTGAAGGACAACTTAAAACATTTAAACCTGAAATTGTGCCCTTACTTCAGAAGGAAAATCGCCTATCAACGGAATATACGAAGCTAATGGCCTCGGCAAAGATAGAATTCGAAGGGGAAGAGAGAACATTAGCACAATTAGAACCATTCGCGCAGTCGACTGACAGAAAAATGAGAAAACGAGCCAATGAAGCGAAATTTGGTTTTATGGTTGAACATGAAGCTGAGTTTGATCGAATTTATGATGATCTGGTGAAAGTAAGGACAGAAATTGCCGAATCACTTGGATTTAATAACTTTGTTGAACTTGGTTATTACAGAATGATGAGAACAGATTATAATGCTGAGATGGTCGCCAATTTCCGTAGTCAAGTACAGGATTTCATTGTTCCGATTGCGACAAAATTAAAAGTACGTCAACAAGAAAGAATCGGACTGGATAAATTAAAGTACTATGATGAAAGCTTTAATTTTCAAACTGGTAATGCCACTCCAAAAGGTACTCCGGAATGGATCATAGAAAATGGACAAAAAATGTATGAAGATCTTTCAGAAGATACGGGGGCATTTTTTCGCTATATGCAAGATAATCATTTGATGGATCTTGTTGCCAAGAAGGGTAAGGCCGGCGGAGGCTACTGTACGTTTATAGAGAATTATAAAGCACCTTTCATTTTTTCTAATTTCAACGGAACGTCCGGGGATATTGATGTCCTGACACATGAGGCAGGTCATGCTTTCCAAGTATATTCAAGCCGTCATTTTGAGATTCCCGAATATGCATGGCCAACCTATGAAGCCTGTGAAATTCATTCGATGAGTATGGAATTTTTCACATGGCCATGGATGGACCTGTTCTTTAAGGAAGACACTGATAAATACAAGTTTTCTCATTTAAGTGATGCCCTATTATTCTTGCCATATGGGGTTTCGGTTGATGAATTTCAACATTGGGTCTATGAAAACCCAGAAGCTACTCCAAAAGAGCGTAAGCTCCAGTGGCGTGAGATTGAGAAAAAATATTTGCCGCATAAAGATTATGACGGAAATGAATACCTAGAGAATGGCGGCTTCTGGCAGCGCCAAGGGCATATCTATAATTCGCCATTTTACTATATTGATTATACGCTCGCCCAAATTTGTGCTTTCCAATTCTGGAAGCGTTCAAGAGAGAATCAAGATGAAGCTTGGGCAGATTATGTGAAGCTTTGTAAGTTAGGCGGGAGTATGTCATTCACAAAGTTAGTCGAGGCAGCAAATCTAATCTCTCCTTTTGAAGTTGGTTGTGTAGAGTCAGTTGTGGGTGTAATTGATGATTGGTTAAAATCTGTGGATGATAAAAATCTATAGTTAAATGAAAAAAGCGAAGCCGTTCAAGAAATGGCTTCGCTTTTGACCTATTTAAGAGAAGTTACTTTAGAAACTACTTTGAGCTGATTTTCTTCAACAACGGCAGATAATTTTTTAGTATCTGGTTCCTCTAAGATAAAATCAGCAATTTTATCTTCAAGTTCTTCTTGGATTACGCGGCGGAGCGGGCGTGCCCCAAATGCGGGGTGGTACCCAAGCATAGCTAGTTTTTCTTTTGCTTCAGTTGTAATGGTTAATTCAATCTTTTGCTCAGTAAGTGTTTCTTGTAATTCACTAATCATTAAATCGACAATATAGAGGATATGCTCTTTACCGAGTGAATTGAATTCAATAATACTATCGAACCGATTCAAGAATTCTGGCTTAAAGAAGCCGCCTAACGAGTCAAGTATACTTGCTTCTTCGATCGCCGCTGTTGTACCAAATCCAACATGAACTGTCCTGTGGCCCACACCAGCATTGCTTGTCATAATGATAACAGTATCCTTAAAGCTGACAATTCTTCCTTGACTGTCTGTGAGTCGGCCATCTTCAAGAATTTGTAGGAACAGATGCTGGACATCTGGATGTGCTTTTTCAATTTCATCTAATAAAATAATGCTATATGGATTTCTCCTCACTTTTTCGGTTAGCTGTCCTGCCTCTTCATGACCTACATAGCCAGGAGGTGAGCCGATTAATTTGGAGACGCTGTGTTTTTCCATGTATTCGCTCATATCAAGACGGATCATCGAATCCTTAGAACCAAATAATTCCTCAGCAAGCGTTTTGGTTAACTCTGTTTTTCCCACGCCGGTTGGTCCAACAAATAAAAAGGAACCAATTGGGCGATGCTTTGATTTTAAGCCGGCCCGACTACGTCTAATCGCTTTAGAAACTTTATTTACAGCCTTTTCCTGGCCAATAACCTTTTGGTTAAGATTTTCTTCTAATGCCTTCATTTTTAGCTGCTCATCTTGTTGCAGCTTTCCAACAGGTATCCCTGTTTTTTGTTCGATGATTTCTTGTATAAGCCCTACATCAACGATGGGTCTTTCAGAGCTTGATATTAAATGTAAAGACTTTTCAAGGTTTGTTTCTTCATCGCGAAGGGATGCTGCCCTTTCATACTGCTCATTTTTAAGTGCTTCTTCCTTCTCAGCAGCAATCTCTTTTAGACGTATTTCAATTTGTTCATTGCTCTTATAATCCGAAACTAGGTTTAATTTCGAACCAGCTTCATCAAGCAAATCGATGGCTTTGTCAGGTAAAAAGCGGTCTTGAATATAGCGCTGAGACAATTGAACACAGGCAAGGATTGCTTCATCGGAATAGACGACTTCATGATAATCCTCATACTTCTTTTGTATCCCTTTTAATATATCAATCGCATCTTCTGCAGTCGGTTCAAGTACATGAACTGGTTGGAAGCGCCGTTCCAGAGCAGAATCTTTTTCGATTTGGCGATATTCTTTTAATGTGGTTGCACCAACAACCTGAAGTTCTCCACGAGCAAGGGCAGGCTTTAAAATGTTGCCGGCATCCATAGAGCCTTCAGCAGAGCCAGCACCTACTAGCAGATGAATCTCATCGATGAAAAGGATTATATTTTTCCGCTCCTGTAATTCGGAAATGACTTGCTTCATTCTTTCCTCAAATTGGCCACGGATTCCTGTATTGGCAACAAGGGAAGCGACGTCAAGCAAATATACCTCTTTCCCCCGTAACTTACCTGGGACATCTCCTTCAGCAATTTTCTGGGCAAGACCTTCAGCAATTGCAGTCTTCCCGACCCCTGGTTCACCAATTAATACCGGATTATTCTTATTTCGTCTGTTTAGTATTTCAATGACACGCTTTACTTCTCCATCGCGGCCGATGACAGGATCTATCAACCCCGCTTTTGCCATTTGGGTTAAATTACGTCCGAATTGGTCAATAAAGCCACCTTTTCCGGTTTTTCTTCCTGTTTGTTGTGTAGGTTGAATGCTATTATCGTTATCATGAGAAGCGTTATTCATGAACAGATTTTCAAATGGGAAGCTTGGATAAGAATTCATCTTTGGACCAAAACTTGCACCTAAAGTTTGCTTTTCTTTTGTATAACATTCGTGACAGAGTTTGATTTCCTTACGTTGTCCGTTAATAATCATATTTAATTGAATGTTCGCATGGTTTTCATTACATTGTTGACAAAGCATAAGCAAATTACCTCCTTGTAAAGATTCACATTTTCACTTTGACTTTGACTATATTTGACCTTATGACGATAGTATACTCTGACCATTTTTGACTTTCAAGAAATTTGTTTTTGGTAATGCTTGCTATTTCAGGAAAAAAGCTCGTCTTTGTTTGTCCTTATCATCATATATTGATTATAAGGAGGAGATGATGTGAAAAGGGATTGGACTCAAGCATTTCAGATTGCGGCGGTCTATGTAGGCACTGTAGTAGGCGCTGGATTCGCCACGGGAAAAGAAATCGTTGAATTTTTTTCGCGGTTTGGTTTCTTTGGCTTAATAAGTATTTTGATGAGCGGATATCTCTTTATTTCATTGGGTTCAAAATTAATGAGAATGGCTGCACTTATAGATGCAAAATCTTATCAAGAGTTTAATGAGTACTTGTTTGGCAAATGGCCTGGTCGTGTCATTAACGTCTTTATGCTATTTATGCTTCTTGGTGTTAGTGCTGTGATGCTTTCAGGGGCTGGGGCTATTTTTGAGGAACAGTTAAATCTGCCCAAAGCAGTCGGTGTTTTTCTGACAATTTTTTTATCCTTTTTAGTCATGCTAGTTGGTACAAAAGGTCTTTTTGCTGTCAACACGTTTGTTGTTCCGGTAATGATCACATTCAGCATAATTTTAATGTTCTATTCCATTCAAATGCCCAACTTCCTCAATCAATTATTATTTATTCCTCATTCCGACGATGGCTGGAAAAGTGTGATTGCACCATTTTCATATGTGGCATTGAATCTGGGGCTAGCACAAGCCGTTTTAGTACCGATTGCAACAGAGGTAAAGGATGATTGGACAATCAAATGGGGAGGGATTCTTGGGGGTGCTGCTTTAACAGTGATATTGATTGCTGGTCATTTCACTTTAATCATGCTTCCTAATTTAGAACAATATAATATTCCAATGGCAATTATTATGAAAAACTTAGCCCCTTTTTTTTATTGGATTTTTGTACTCGTTATTTATGGAGAGATTTTTACTTCTGTAATTGGAAATGTCTTTGGACTGGACCGACAATTGAAGCAATATTTGCCCATTCCGACAATTGTGTCGGTTACGCTTATTTTTATTGTTTCCTACCTGATTAGTCTTGTGAATTACGGTACGTTGCTATCCTATTTGTATCCATTGTTTGGTTACATTTGCATGATTTTTTTTATTTTACTATGGATGAAACCATTTACACCAAGTATAAGAAAATAGAAAAGCAAGTGTCTGCTAGACACTCTGCTTTTCTAATTAAAAGGCAAAATAATAAAAATCAAAAGGTCAAAAATGATATGAGAAACAATAACCAAGGGCATACTCTTTTTAAAAAAATAAAGATATCCCCACACAAAACCAGAAATAAAGGCAGCGAGAACTAATAAAAATGAGCCCGAATAAATATGGACGGAAGCGTACAGAATTGATGCAGACAAAATACTTACAACCGGATTTAAGTATTTCGAGAGTCTTTTTTGGATAAATCCACGCCAGAAAAGTTCTTCGCCAGGTGCCGCAACTAAAACAAGTGCAAGGTACTGCCAAAATAAGGATGGGGCATACCAGTTATAGAGATTTTTAATGCTTGTATCAATTGGCAGCTGAAGTATCTCCATTCCCCGTATACCAGCCCGAAAAACAAAATATAATAAGAAACCGGATATTGATCCAAGTAGGATAAATTGAATAAATGATACTTCATCATCCACCTCCTCTTGAAAGGTTGAGTATGCGATGAGTACCAGAACTGATCCTGAAAATATATACCAAAAGATCGCTCTATCATGAAATGAAAAAAATAAAAGAACGTGAGCAATAATAAAACCAATAAGTATGCGAGGGTCTTGGAAGAATTTTTTCATTATCGCGATCTCCTTTTCGAAACAATAAAATATATTTTATCAAATTAGTTTTTCAAATGGAAATCATTACATCACCCCTTTTCCCATTTATATTGTTTAGAACACCAAGAAAAGAAAAAAATAATAAGGAAGGGAGTGAAAGGGATGAGCAAATCAAGGAGTGAACAAGAACGAGAATGGACAGTTAGGAAACAAGATCAAAATCCTCATGGGAAAGTCAAAAGTTTAAAGCAGTTATCAAAGGAAGCAGGAAAAGGCGAATAGCGGTTTAAAAAAAAAGGCAGCCATGGTTAGACTGCCTTTTCTATAATTCTATTAATTAATAAGCGCTTTCTTTTACAACCTTATAGTTTTTGTGATTAACAACTGTTCGTTGATCCAATTCTAAATCACGATAATTGTCCATAAATGTTAGGTCGACTATGACAGAATTTTCATTTACCTTTTCAACGATCCCCTTTAGACCACCGCGGAATTCTATGATATTTCCTACTTCTGCTTTTCTCATTTTAGTCTCTCTCCTTTACCCCAAAAAACTATAATAAAATCCAGTTAAATAACAGTTTGCACTACTTTATTCATTTCGTAAAGGCTTTTATTTGACAATTATGTTAATTCTTTATAAACATTTTAATAATATGCGAAAAAAGGCCATAAAAGAATCGGAAACGCTTTCAAAAGTTATCGTAAGTTTCGAAAATTGGCTTAATAAAAGTCATTTACGTTAATATAAACAGGTAAAGGTGGTGCAACAGAATGAAGGAAGAAATGATCACTGAAATCTTGGATCGACTAATGACTGGTGAACTTTCAGAGTATTTTGTAACAAATGATGATTTTATGGAATTTCGTCAGGTACTTGTAAAAAGAAAAGATTTTAAGCATTTCCGCGGAATTGGTCAGAGGGGAGGCGATGTTTTGTATCAATATCTAAAAGAACCAAGAAGCTAATCGCTATTATTACCAGGAACTCTCCATTAGAAATGTTGAAATAATCAAAAGCTGTCGAAGGTGACAGATTTTATTGTTTTTTCATGGGGGAATGTGATAGTTTATGAATGTTTTTGACAGAATTGTGACAAATGATATAAAATTGATTTTACAGTTGTTTGATAAAGTGGAAAGTGCTATTCTATCAATTGAATAAACAAAAAACATTATCATGTGAGTGTAAATTCATTACATATTTGTTTTCCTTTTGGAAAAAATAAGTAAAAAAGATTTGAATTTAACTCTTTAGCCAATTAATGATTTAGTTGACTAAATGATGAGAAATGTTTATTTTTAATGAAGCAAGTTTATATTTTTATATATATTAAAGGAGTTTGATGATCATGTCAGAAATGCAATTTAAGGTAATCGCAGAAACAGGGATACATGCAAGACCAGCAACTTTATTAGTACAAACGGCTAGCCGATTTGATTCTGAGATTCATTTAGAATATAAAGGTAAAAAAGTTAATTTAAAATCAATTATGGGTGTTATGTCTCTAGGTGTTGGCCAAGGTGCAGATATTACGATTTCTGCAGAAGGAAACGATGCAAACGATGCTTTAAATAGCCTTGAAGAAACATTGAAAAAAGAAGGATTGGCTGAATAATGACTTTTTTACATGGGATTGCAGCATCAAACGGTATCGCAATTGCGAAGGCATACCGTCTTGTTGAACCAGATTTATCTTTTGAACAAAAAACAATTGACGATGCTGCTGCAGAGGTTGACCGTTTTCGACAGGCAATGGAAAAATCTAAAGCAGAACTCGAAGCAATTCGTGACCGTGCCAAAGTTGACTTGGGTGCGGATAAAGCAGCAATTTTTGAAGCACATTTACTTGTCCTAAGTGATCCTGAATTAAATACACCTATTGAAGAAAAAATTCAGTCTGATAAAGTGAATGCTGAATCTGCTTTAAAGGAAACGGCAGATATGTTCATTATGATGTTTGAACAAATGGATAATGAATATATGAAAGAACGTGCAGCAGATATTCGTGATGTAACGAAACGTGTATTAGCCCATTTATTAAGTGTTCAACTGGTTAATCCAAGCATGATTGCTGAGGAAGTTATCATTGTCGCAGAGGACTTAACACCTTCGGATACAGCACAATTAAACAGACAATATGTCTTAGGATTTACAACAAATATTGGTGGACGTACCTCACATTCAGCAATTATGGCTCGCTCTATGGAAATTCCAGCAGTAGTTGGAACAAAAACGGCTACTGAGGAAATCAATAATGGGGATCTAGTTATTGTTGACGGTTTAAAAGGTGAAGTACATATAAATCCTACTCCAGAACTTGTTGAACAATACCGTAAAGTTCATGATGAGTATGAAGTACAAAAAGCTGAATGGGCCAAGCTTGTTAACGAACCAACGGTAACGAATGATGATCATCATGTAGAATTGGTCGCCAATATAGGTACTCCCAAGGATTTAAAGGGAGTAATTGAAAATGGCGGGGAAGGTGTAGGTCTTTACAGGACCGAGTTCCTATATATGGGAAGAGACCAGCTTCCAACAGAGGAAGAACAGTTTGAGTCCTATAAAGCCGTTTTAGAAGGATTAAAAGGAAAACCTGTTGTAGTTCGTACCTTGGATATTGGCGGGGATAAAGAACTGCCATATTTGGATTTACCAAAGGAAATGAATCCATTCTTAGGTTTCCGGGCCATTCGATTATGTTTAGAAGAGCAGGATATATTCCGCACCCAGCTTAGAGCCTTGTTACGGGCAAGTAATTATGGGAATTTAAAAATCATGTTCCCGATGATTGCAACTCTGGATGAATTCCGTGCGGCAAAAACGATTCTTGAAGAAGAAAAGCAAAGGCTTCTTGCTGAAGGTCAAAAGGTTTCCGATGAAATTGAACTTGGAATAATGGTCGAAATTCCTTCAACTGCTATCTTAGCTGATCAATTTGCAAAAGAAGTAGACTTCTTTAGTATTGGAACAAATGATTTGATTCAATATACGATGGCTGCAGACCGCATGAACCAACGTGTTTCATACCTATATCAGCCCTATAGCCCATCCATTTTACGATTAGTAAAAATGGTTATTGATGCAGCACATGCAGAAGGAAAATGGACAGGTATGTGTGGGGAAATGGCAGGAGATGAAACGGCTATTCCGGTTCTTTTAGGTCTTGGGCTTGATGAATTTTCTATGAGTGCAACTTCAATTTTAAAAGCTCGCTCACAAATCAGGAATTTGAAAAAATCTGATATGGAGAAGCTTGCTCAACAAGTTTTAAATATGCAAACAACCGCTCAGGTTATTGAAGCAGTAAATGGCGCCACAAAGTAAACACAATACTCAAAAAAGACCGGCTGATTATTAGCCGGTCTTTTTCTGTCGTTCATTTATTTTTTGATTTTTCACAGTATTGTCTTTTTAATTATGGATTTTTGAGTATAATAATAAGTAATACATAGTACCTATTTTTTTGCCAGTACTTTAGGATGGTAGATGGACAGGAATAGGCAAGTGTTTTATTGGAAATGGTATATTTGAAATGGTGGAGGTGAATGGAAGTATGGAACAAAAACCTGTACATTTTGATGGAAGTTCACTACTAGGTCAAGCAACCAATGAGGCATTGGTTAATGAACCATTCCAGTTGACTGATGAAATGAGAATTAACATTGGTCACAATCCTTACTCTCTTGATACAAATGAATAAATGATGCATGAAAAGGATTTGTCTTCGGGCAAATCCTTTTTGATTATTTTCTCTTATATTAACTAATAATATTATTGTCTTTATTCAAAAGAAAGGTGGAGCTTAAATGGTACGTGTTTTGTATATCACGGCACATCCTCACAATGAAACACAGTCCTATAGTATGGCGGTAGGTAAGGAATTTATTGATAGCTATAAACAAATCAATTCCAGCGATGAGGTAATTCATCTTGATTTGTATAAAGAACATATACCTCACATTGATGCAGATGTGTTTAGCGGCTGGGGAAAACTTCGTTCTGGTCAAAGCTTTGATGAATTAACAGCGGAAGAAAAGCAAAAGGTTGGCCGGCTTAACGAGTTAAGTGAGCAGTTTGTTAGTGCGGATAAATATGTGTTTGTCACGCCTTTATGGAATTTCTCATTTCCGCCAATTATGAAGGCATATCTTGATTCTGTAGCAGTTGCGGGAAAGACATTTAAATATACGGAACAGGGCCCAATAGGTCTTTTGACGGATAAAAAGGCATTGCATATTCAAGCTCGGGGTGGATTTTACTCAGAGGGGCCTGCAGCACAGATGGAAATGGGACACCGATATATCAGTGTGATGATGAGTTTCTTTGGAGTTCCATCCCTAGAGGGGTTGTTTGTGGAAGGACATAATGCAATGCCTGACAAGGCTGAAGAAATAAAAGAAAATGCGATTGCACGTGCAAGGGATTTTGCACATACATTCTAAAAACTTAGTATAGGTACAGAGGCAGATTAAATCTGTCTCTTTTTGTGTGAATTTTTCCAAGTATTCCCTCAATTTATCCTGTATACTAAGAATATATTTATGAAGGAGGAATTGTAAACAATGGAGTTGAATTTAACTGGTAAAACAGCTTTGGTGGTTGCTTCCAGCCAGGGCTTAGGGTTTGCAATAGCTGAACGATTAGTAAGAGAGGGAGCAAATGTTATGATTTCTGGCCGGGAAGAGGAAAAGCTGAAACAAAAAGCAAGTCAGCTTGAATCTCTTGGTATGGGAAAAGTAGCCTACCAAAAAACTGATATAACTAATGTAAATGACATTAATCAGCTGGTAAAAGTAACAGCAGAATCGTTTCAACGAATTGATATACTAGTTAATAATGCTGGAGGGCCTCCTGCAGGGGCGTTTGAGGAGTTAACAGATGAGGAATGGCAGAAGTCATTTGAATTGAATTTATTATCATATGTTCGAATGATCCGAGCTTCTTTGCCCTATTTAAAAGAGCAGGGCGGGAAAATTTTGAACATCGCCTCTACTTCGATTAAAGAACCAATTCCAGGCTTAATACTCTCGAATACCTTTCGGACGGGAATAGTTGGACTAGCAAAAACTCTTGCTTTAGAACTGGCTCAATATAATATTCTTATTAATACCATTGCTCCTGGCCGGATTGCAACTGACCGCGTCAATCATTTAGATCAAGTAAATGCAGATAAACTTGGAGTCGATCGGGAAGCTATCGCATTGCAAGTAAAGGAAGGAATTCCATTAAAGAGATACGGAACACCAGAGGAATTTGCAAATGTTGCAGCTTTCCTATTATCTGATGCTAATTCCTATATGACAGGCAGTTCATTTTTAGTAGATGGAGGGATGATCAAAGCGATATAATAACTTTCCTATATTAACCTTTCTTTACGTTTATTACCGATGTATTTTGGCTATGGTAAAAATATTAAGGGAGTGTTATAGATGCTGAAAAATATTCGATTCATTACTGTATTGATCCTAATAGTATGCAGTTCTTCTCTGCTAAGCGGCTGTAATTTGCTTTTTTCCAATGAATTAATTGTAAACCGCTATGCCGACGCCTTGTTAACAAAAAATAATGAACTTCAATTCCGTTTTCGAATTAACAATGAAATATTAGCAGGGCAACAATTATATAAGGTGAAAGTTACTATTCACGATGACAAATTAGCTGCTGCAATCGGTAAACGAGAAATAGTATACGGAGAAGATCAAGTGTTGAACGGTGAATATTTAGAAGTAAAAGGAAAAGGTGAGAAATATATTTTTATGGATCCGTTGCCCCTAAGAGAAGATTTACATATTCTTGACCTTAAAAATATGATTGAAAAGGATAATGCTGTTTCGATTGAAGTATTTAATAATCAAGAAGTATTCGGTCGTGCCTATTTAACAAATTTTTCTTCAGAGTTATAAAAAGTGATTATGTTCTCGTTTGAAAGGACAAAATATATTTGTGCATAACTTTGGAGATGGAGCACGAAGACCGGAGCGACTGGGACGTTCCGGTTTTTTTATGCATAATTTTTTATCAAACAAAATTTTAATGCTAAAATATATAAGGAAAATTCCAAAGAGAGGGAAGATTATTTTGCTTACTCCAGAAAATACGGTAATTGGATTTATTGGCACAGGTGTAATGGGAAAAAGTATGGCAGGACATTTATTAAAGGCGGGCTACTCTGCAGTTGTTTATTCAAGGACAAAGGAAAAAGCACAAGACCTATTGGATAAAGGCGCAGACTGGGCCGCAACGCCGAAAGAGGTAGCTGAAAAAGCATCTATAACTTTCACTATGGTCGGCTATCCAACCGATGTGGAGGAAATATATTTCGGCGAAAATGGCTTAATTCAAAATGGAACATCTGGAAGCTATCTTATCGATATGACAACCTCTTCTCCGTCACTTGCCATTAAAATTTATGAACAGGCTAAAAGGAAAGGAATTCAGGCGATTGATGCACCTGTTTCTGGTGGAGATGTAGGTGCAAAGGAAGCTAAGCTCTCCATCATGGCTGGCGGTGAAAGTGAAGCGTTTGAAGAGGTTCGTCCTATATTGGAGTTGCTTGGAACTAACGTGGTCTACCAAGGCAAACCAGGTGCTGGCCAGCATACAAAAATGTGCAATCAAATTGCAATTGCTTCAAACATGATGGGTGTTTGTGAAGCAATTATATATGCTGAAAAAGCTGGGCTAGATCCAGAAAATGTCCTGAAAAGTATTACAACTGGAGCTGCTGGAAGCTGGTCTCTTAGCAATCTTGCACCAAGAATGTTAGCCGGAAATTTTGAACCTGGTTTTTACATAAAGCATTTTATAAAGGATATGAAAATAGCGATAAATGAAGCTGAACGAATGGGAATGGAAGTACCAGGTCTCTCATTAGCTAAATCTTTATACGACCAATTAGCCGAAATGGGAGAAGAAAATAGCGGCACACATGCGCTTTATAAATATTGGAAGAACTAATAGTTGAATAAATTCCTCCTATCTTCTTGAAACTATAAGAGAAACCTTGAATTAGGAGGAATTGTTAATGGCTAAAAGGACAAAAAAGAACGACGCGAAACAAAAAAACAAAAAGGGGTTTGATTCTGCAGTAGCGAACGAAGAATTCGCCAATGAATTCGGATCAGCTGCAGCAAATCAAGCACATAAAGAAAAGGCTAAAAAAGAAAAGGCTCCTAAAAACAATGGGAAATATAAAGGCCAATAATTTTTAAAATTAATACCCTCACATTAAATGTGAGGGTAAAATTCGTTTATTTCCAATTTCGCAAATATTGTTCCAGCCGATTTAGGCCAAGTTCTAATAATTCCATAGAACAAGCAAACGATAACCGGAAATAGCCTTCTCCATATTCAGAAAAAGCACTGCCTGGTACGACGGCCACTTTTGTTTCTTGAACAAGCTTAAGGGCAAAATCAAAGCTGCTTAATGCGATGGTATCAGGAATTTTCACAAAGAAATAAAACGCTCCATCCGGTTTGACGGCATCAAGTCCCATAGCAGATAATCGCTTGAAAACATAATCCCTTCTTTTTAAATATTCCTTTTTCATCACAAGCGCATCATCAATACCTGTTGTAACGGCCGCCAAAGCTGCCTTCTGCGCAATCGAAGTGGCACAAGATATATTATATTGATGGACTTTTAAAATATGTTTGGTGATACCTTCAGGTGCAAATAAAAAGCCAATTCTCCATCCTGTCATTGAGTGGGACTTGGATAACCCATTTATTACGATGGTTTGTTCTTTTAGAAAGGAAGCAATCGATTGATGTGGCTGATCATAAGTAAGTTCGCTGTATATTTCATCAGCAAGGATAAAGATATCTTTATTCTTAATATATTCTGCTATTTCTCTTAGCTCTGACTCTGAGAGACTGACTCCAGTCGGGTTCGAAGGGTATGGGAGTACAATGCAGCGAGTTTTCTCGGTAATAAATGGTTTGATCATTTCTAATGTAAAGCGAAACTGGTTTCGCCGAATATCGACATGCACTGGAGTTGCCCCCATCATTCGAATAATTGGTTCATAGCCTGGATAAATTGGACCAGGTAATATGACCTCGGAACCTTCTATTAAAATAGACCGAAAAGCAATATCAATTGCCTCGCTTGCCCCTGCAGTAACAATCACTTCTGATTCAGGCTTATAATGCAAGCCATATTTTTTTTCTACAAAATTGCACGCCGCTTCCCTTAATTCAATCGTCCCTGCATTATGGGTATAGGAAGTAAAGTTTTGTTCAATTGCTGCAATAGCTGCATTTTTTACATGTTCTGGGGTCGGGAAATCAGGTTGTCCAATTGTAAATGAAATCAGGTCATCAACATGCGCAACCATATTAAAAAACTTTCTAATTCCCGAGATTTCTATATCTTTTACTCGTTGATTAATTAAATGCTCCAATATTGTCCATCCTTCCGACTGGGTTTAATCTGTTATGAATATAATGATTATAGACTATTTTTAGCTAAAGTTACCACTATGTAGAAATAAAAAACGATCTGAGTTTTTCTCAAATCGTTTTTTGGGGAAGGGAAGTTTTAATTCAAATTAAAGTGTTTTAATAACCATAGTCCCAGTCAACTTCGTCCTCGTGCCAAAAAACTGGTGACACAAAACCAAAATTAACTATTTTATTTTCGAGCTTGCAATTACATTTCTCGCAGCCACATTGCTCTTTAATTTCTTCATAAATAGAATGATCAACATCTTCAATAAATGTAACATTTTGTTCCTGAAAAAGAATCGCTGTTCCTTTCATTTCTCAAGCACCTCTTTTGAAATTATATTCAACTTAAGACTATTTGACTTATAACTGAATTGTAAATCCACATTTATTAACAGTCTATATAATAGTGATATTGTTCACAAAATCATCACGAAGCATTAGCAAAAGTAATCCAGATTTATAAATCAAAAAAAGCCAAGCTTGAGCTGGCTTTTTGAGTTCTTTTTAGGAGTATCTTTCTCCTAATTTTTTAAAAATAGGCTTTTGGTAAGTTTTGCTCTTTTTATGATTGCTTGGGGGTTGATCTAGTTCTGAGATTCCAGTATATAGTTGAAGTAATGCTTTTGCTGAATTAAGTGAGAGTGTTGCTTTTGGATTTCGTACCCGTTCATCTAATTTCCCAAAATGAGGTAGTTCGAGAAAATCTGATTTAGTTGGAGGAATATGAAATGTGTATCTTCCACATTCAACAAGCACATCTGACTGCTGCTGACTATTACGTGGATTTCCAGAAAAATGAAGACCAACTTTTTTTGCCTTGCCTTCTTCAATCAATTTTTTTAATGTTTCTTGTTTCAATCTGTACAATAATTTGGGATTTGTAGCCGTTTTTGCATGGCGATTCACAATAAAGATAGCTTGAGCGAGGTTTTCGATGGTTAGATTTAGATTTATTAGGGGGCCTTTCTGATCATAATTCAAAATATGTTCTCCCTTCAGTTATATAAAACATCTATATTATACCCCTTTTTTTAAGAAATAGGAATAAAACAGTGCGTCTTTTTGGCTATTATGATAAGAAAATTATAAAAATTCTTCTAATCTTACGAATAAAAGAGAATTTAGGATGTTAACCTAATCCTACACTATAAAAAGAATAAAAAGAAACTTTATAATCATTATGTTCGAAAGGTTTTTTCGTTTTCTACTTTTCTGATTTTAGAGTAAAGACAGTTAATTCAGGTTTTGACATAAAGCGAAAAGGGAGACGTGTTGTTCCAATTCCTCTATTTACATATAGTGAGAGGGGATTATGCTCGCCGATTGAATAAAGACCCTCTGGATATATTTTTCCAAAGGGAGGAGTCACAAGAGCCCCCAAAAATGGGATTTTAATCTGTCCTCCATGGCTATGACCACTTAGCTGCCATTGGACTGGATACAATGAAGCTGTTTCTGCAAGATCGGGTGCATGGGATAATAATATTTTAAACGAATTTTTAGGCACATTTTTTAAAGTCAAAGATATATTAGGATTCCCTAGCATCGCATCATCAATCCCAAGCAGATAGATTATGCTTCCATCACTTAATTTAATTGGTGCTGAATCATTCAAAAGTACGGAAAAATCAGTCGTTTCCATAATATTCCGGTAAATATCAGAGCCATAGCCGCCATGATCATGATTACCAAAAATGCAGTATTTTCCAAGCGGAGCCTGTAATTTCTTCAAAATAGGCATCAGTTTATTAATTTCTGTATATTGGTTTGGCTCGTCCATTAAATCTCCAGTAAATAAAATAATGTCTGGCTTAAGACTATTAATTTTATTGACTAATTGATTAAATTGATGAAGATTATATTGAAAACCAAGGTGGGTATCACTAAATTGAATCATTTTTATTCCATCAAAGCTGTTAGGGATTAGTGGATGTTTGATTTGAAGTTCTTGAATATCGAGTAATGAGGGTTCAATTCGATTGGCATAAAGATAGCCTCCCGAACTTAATCCGAGAACGGTAAGAAATGACCCCAGTGTTCGTTTTAGAAAGGTTCTCCTCGTCTGATTTTTAGCCATTTTTTCAACCAACCTATCTTTTATTCACCTTCTATAAAAAGAAGGGTCCCTTTGTATTTTCTTTAAAAACTTTCGATAATGCAAGTGAAAAGGTCCTTGGTATGTTCTTATTCAAAAAAAATTAAAAGATGCATAAAAAGCAGCCAACAATGTGGCTGCTTTTCCTACTTATAGCTTACGGCACGGCTTTTTAATGCTTTCCAAGATGAAATAAATTGTTGTTTACCTACTCTTACTTGTTTTTTTCCAGAAAGTGGATCGTTTAAATAGACATATTTCGTGTCATAACCAACTAAAACGACAGCATGTAAATCAAGTGGTGTTTTAATGTATTGTTTCCCGTGATACCAGCCCTCCCAACGGTCTGGAAGACGGTAATCCCCGGTTGTCCATACAACCACTGGATACCCTGCAGAAACATGCTCTAAGACCCTGTCAAATGGCATATTTGTTAAATTAATGGCTCTTCCAGGGAGCTTTTGGTTGATTAGGGCAATTATCGGTTGGTCAAATACTGCATACCCTGCTCTTCTGCCTGTCATATCCCCAACAAAACCATCTGCTGGGTTTCCCCAACGTACTATATCTCCCTTTGGAGATCTAATAAGCGGGTCTACATCCTTCCGGATAGACCGGTATAGATCCATTTTACTTGTTTTAACGCCTGCAAAATTTAGCACCATTGCTAGGCTTGTGACTTCACAGCCGTATCTAAGTTCAGGGTTTTGCTTAATTAATACCACATTTAGCATAGCAGAATTCTTTTTGGGAGTAGTGCTAACTGAATCACTCTTATTGGCCTCATTTTTTCCATAAATCACTTGTTGATTAAGTTCTTTTATTGTATATCGGTTATTTTCAAAATCGACAGATGATCTGGATTGAGTATTCTCTTTCGCGGATATCGTGGAAAGAGGCTGTTTACTTTCTGTCCTGGAATGTGTATCAGCATTAAAGTGGCTGCATCCCAGCATGGGAAGGATCGAGGCTAATAAGCAAAGTTTTTTCAAAACTTATCCTCCTTATAGAACAGCGTAGGTATAGGATATGATTGTTTATAAGCGACTATAATGGTATCCTTTTGGAAAAGAACGAGAATCCGTCGTTTTGCGTATGGTATAATGAGAAAAAAATTTTGGAGGTACTTGGATGGATGCATTGGAAATACTATCGGATCTTGAAAATGTATTTCCCTATTTTCAACCGATTATTAGTGCCGATGAACAACGCGTAATTGCCTATGAGGTTTTGGGGAGATATGAATCAGAAGGGAAAATCATCAGTTTAGGGACCTTTTTTCAGGATGATCAAATTCCTGATGAATATAAGTTTGAAGTGGACTTGTTATTAGTCAAGATGGCACTTGAAAAAGCGTTAAAGCTTGATGAGGATGTAAGTATCTTTCTGAATCGGAATGCTGATTTATTAATGTATGGACATGGTGAACCTTTTTTACAAGAGCTCCTCGCGTTTGAAAAAAAGGGCTTGATGTTAAATCGAATTGTTCTGGAAATTTCAGATCGAAATTATACTGGGGATTTAGACCAATTTGATCACTTATTGCAATATTATCGAACATATGGGATTAAAATAGCGATAGCAAGAATTGACAGTGAAAGTAACTATTTTGAACGAATAGGACAACTTGAACCAGATATACTGAAAATTAACCTACAAGCCTTAAAATCGACGTCAACTGGTATAAATTATCACGATGTTTTGTTTACATTGTCTCTTTTGGCGCGGAAAATAGGTGCCACACTCTTGTTTGAAAATATTGAGATGAGCTACCAACTGCAGTTTGCATGGAAAAATGGCGGTCGTTATTATCAAGGTTATTATTTACACCCGCCAGCAGCAGAGTTCATTCAACGTGATTTCCTAAAGGATCGCTTAAAAGAGAAGTTTCATGATTTTATCTCATATGAAAAAAAGAAATTAGAAGCAGTTTATACCACTGCAGAATTTTTTCAAGCCAAAGTCCAAGAAATTGTGATTAAGAACAGAAATGCAACATATCAAAACCTTTTCCAAGTACTAATAAAAGAATTGGATCAGATTGCCTTTAGAATGTATGTTTGTGATGAAGATGGCTTCCAGAAATCTGCCAATATCTTTAAAGAAAAAGAGGGCTGGATCACTCAATCCGAGTACATTCAAAAAAATTGGAGCTGGCGTCCTTACTTTTTAGAAAATATTATCAAAATGAGAAATGAACGAAAAGGAATCTTATCTGATTTATATTGTGATATTGATACTGGGGAAACAATTCGTACTTTTTCATTCCCAATGAATGGGGAAGATTATTTGTTTATCGATATATCCTATCAATATTTATTCCAACATGACCAATTACTTTAAAATGCACTGAATTTGCTATCTTTTAGCTTCTTTTTAGGGAAGTGTATTAAAAAATTCCTTATTTTTTTATTTTTACTTGGACAAATGGACAACGTTATTTTATTCTTTTAATATTGGCATATTAATTATGCGGTTGGAAAATTATGAAAGTAATCCAATCGGATAGAAAAATGCCAAATGAGAAACATAATTGTAGATGTTTGTTTGGGTTTGAAAGGAGACGGAGCATATGTCACAGCTTCAAGGTATATTAACAAGATTAAAAAATCTTCAGGAACAAGCTAATAGTGGTGAGCCAGCACAACGCTATTTCGAGGTAAACGGTGATAGAAAGTGTCAAGTAACATTTCATCCGAAAACGGAGACATTTGAATTAGAAGTATATAATGAGAAGGAAAAACCAAAAAGATATCAATTTGATAATGTTGATATGATTACAATTGAAATTTTTGATTTGATTCAATAAGGAACCTTTAGGGTTCCTTTATTTTTCGGCTAATAAGAAAGTATAAACTTTCGAATCGAAAGTTCATACTTTCTTATTTCGCATAAGTGCAACTACGCCTCTGTCTTCGCCTAACGGCTCGCCAGTGGCGAGTTTTCTTTATGTCAACGACTGCGGAGGTTGTATTTAGGTTTCTAATTATACATTACCAAAATTAGCACAGACTCCCGAATACTATGGTAGAATGTAACTGTAGAAAAACAAATTTTTGAGGAGTTTTCGGCGATGATCAGTCTTCCCAACGGTGAATTTTTAAAATTAACAATAAAAGAATTAATGATCCCTTCCGAACGGGTAGCGCATGTTCAAATAGGTAATAATCTAGAACATGCCTTATTAGTTTTAACAAAAAGCGGGTATACGGCTATACCGGTCTTAGACCCTCATTACAAGCTTCATGGGTTAATTAGCACCCCGATTATTATGGATTCTATCCTTGGACTAGAAAGAATTGAATTTGAACAACTTGAGAAAAAACGAGTGGAAGAGGTCATGAAAGGCTCTATTCCACGAGTTAAAATTACTGCATCCTTAAAAAAATGTCTTGAATTACTTGTTAACCAACCATTTCTTTGTGTTGAGACTGAAGATGGATACTTTGAAGGAATTTTGCCAAGAAGTACGTTATTAAATCAATTAAATAAAATAATAAAAAAAAATGAAAAATGATGTATTTAGGCCCCCAAGCAGGGGGCTTGATTTTTTTTAAGTTTGAGGTGTGAATATGAGTACTTCTACTGAGAAGATATCTAAAGGAAAGTCCAACAGCAGGCAAACGAAAAAGCCACTAGTTCTAGCCGCCGTAATGTTAGCGATGTTTATGGGGGCGATTGAAGCAACGATTGTTTCAACCGCAATGCCCGCAATTGTCGCTGATTTAGGCGGGTTTACACTATATAGTTGGGTATTTTCTGCGTACTTGTTAATGAATTCTGTAACCGTTCTTATTTATGGTAAATTATCCGACTTATTTGGTCGAAAACCAATTCTTACGATTGGAATATTAATTTTTTTATTAGGATCCATTCTTTGTGGATTCGCCACATCAATGAAAATGTTGATTATTTTTCGTTTGATTCAAGGGTTTGGAGCAGGTGCTGTCACATCGATTGCGACAACAATAATTGGCGATATCTATACTGCAGAAGAACGGGCTAAAATTCAGGGATACCTAGCTAGTGTATGGGGTGTTTCGGCGATTACTGGACCTGCTGTTGGAGGCTTACTTGTCCAATATGTAAGTTGGCATTATGTATTCTGGATAAACATTCCGCTTGGGATTCTATCCTTAGTAGGCCTATGGCTGTTCTTACATGAAAATGTCCAAAGGAAAAAACATGCAATAGATTATCTTGGTGCTATTTTGTTAACGATGACAATTTCTTCGTTAATGTTTATCCTTGTAGAAGGTGGGAGCCGCTTTGCATGGGGATCTTGGCAGTCGCTAAGCTTTTTTGCTTTCAGCGCTGTAACATTACTTGGGTTTGTATTTCAGGAAGCCCGTGCTAGAGAGCCAGTAATGCCATTTTCAATTTGGAAGGAACGCTCTATTCTTATAGCCAACACTACATCGCTTTCTACGGGAATCATGTTAATTGGAATTTCGAGCTTTTTACCTACATTTGTGCAAGGTGTTATGGAACAAACACCCATTGTTGCGGGTTTTACGTTGACAGCTATGTCAATCGGGTGGCCAATTGCATCCACACTTGCGGGACGGTTGTTGATAACGATGGGTTATCGAAAAACATCTATTATCGGTGGTGTCTCGTTAATCATTGGCAGCATTGGCTTCTTGACGATGTCAGCCTCCTCAGGGCCTTTATGGGCAGCAGTGGGTTCTTTTTTCGTTGGATTAGGGATGGGCTTAACATCCACTGCCTTTATTGTCTCGATTCAAAGTACAGTTGGTTGGGAACAGAGGGGCATCGCAACTGCATCTAATATGTTTATGAGAAATCTTGGAAATACAATTGGTGCAGCATTACTGGGGGGAATCCTTAATAACAGGTTGAGTCAATATTTAACCGAGAATGATCATTCCTTATCAGTAGATGATGTCAATCTACTCTTAAAATCTGCTGAGCGAGAAAATCTCTCTGAATCAGTCCGGACTTTCTTGCAGAATGGGTTAACCATTTCTCTTCACTCTGTTTATTATGTTGTCTTCGCCTTGGCAATCATAAGTTTACTGTTAATATTTTTTATACCGAAAAAGAACGATAGCTCTGTGTAACTTCACAGAGCTTTTTAAGGAGGGGAACAATCTTGTCCTCATTATCAGAATTTCAATTATTATCCGTTTTAGCCCAGGAGATGAATATGCGGAAGGCATCGGAACGGCTGTTTGTTTCACAGCCAGCCCTTTCGCAACGATTGCAAACAATCGAAAAAGATTGGGGAACGAAATTATTTATTCGCTCGCAAAAAGGACTAGCTCTAACCCCCTCAGGTGAGCATGTCATCCAATTTGCAAATGAAGTACTAACTAAGCAAGAAAAGGTGCGTGAAACCATTCACTCCCTTCAATCAGGTGTGTCAGGTACTTTGAAGATAGCTGTTGCTTCGATTGTAGGCCAAAATTGGCTTCCGCAGGTTTTAAAGAAATTTATTGATAGATATCCTCAAGCCAAAATTTCATTAGTAACTGGATGGAGCAGCGAAATTTTAAAATGCTTATATGACGATCAAGTTCATATTGGGATTATCCGTGGTACACCCGATTGGAAAGGAATTAAGGTTCATCTATTTAACGATCCTCTTTATTTAGTTGACAGGGAAATTACCAGTCCGGAACAAGTTTTAAATACGGACCGCCCCTTCATTCAATTTAAAAGTGATTCTAATTATTTCCAGGAAATTCAAGATTGGTGGATGCGCAATTTTAAGACTTCACCCAAGAGGACCGTTGTGGTTGATCAAATTGAGACATGCAAGCAGATGGCTTTCAATGGCATTGGCTACGCTATCCTGCCCGCCATAACATTAACTAAAGCAGAAAAGGAAATTTTCAAAATACCGCTTTTAAATGAGAATAATGAACCTCTAAATCGTGATACATGGCTACTGGGCTATGAATCGGCCTTTCAATTAAAGCAAGTTTCAGCCTTTGTAGAATTAATTAAGGAACATATCGCTGAATCTTCAGGAGATTAGGGTAGTTTTTCTTGTTTTCGTTTCTTTTGTTTGTTAAAGTATTTTTTAGTACGAATACATAGGGGGTAAAATAATGAAGATGATGGATGCAAATGAAATTATTTCTTTTATCCAAAATAGTAAAAAATCTACACCTGTAAAGGTTTATTTAAAAGGTGAATTAGCAGGAATTGATTTTGGAAACAATACAAAAACTTTTATTAATGGAAATACGGGTGTCATTTTTGGTGAATGGTCTGAAATTAATGAAGTATTAGAAGCACATAAAGAAAAAATTGAAGATCAAGTGGTTGAAAATGACCGTCGTAATTCTGCAATCCCTTTGTTAGATAATAAGCATATTAATGCCCGAATTGAGCCAGGTGTTACTATTCGTGACCAAGTGGAAATCGGTGATAATGCCGTTATTATGATGGGAGCCGTTATCAATATCGGTGCCGTTATTGGTGAAAAATCGATGATTGATATGGGTGTTGTTCTAGGTGGAAGAGCTACTGTCGGGAAGAATTGTCATATTGGGGCGGGAACTGTCTTGGCCGGTGTTATTGAACCCCCATCTGCGAAGCCTGTTATTATTGAGGATGATGTTCTTATTGGAGCGAATGCCGTTGTTCTTGAAGGGGTAACAGTTGGAACAGGTTCAGTAGTCGCTGCAGGTGCAGTTGTCACTCAAGATGTTGCTCCTTATACAGTTGTAGCAGGGATGCCGGCAAGGAAAATTAAAGATATTGATGAAAAAACGAAGTCAAAAACTGAAATAATGCAAGAACTTCGTCAACTTTAAAAGCCCGCTTCCTTTGCGCGAAGTACTCTAGCCGCTGGGCGCTGGAGCTAGATAGTTCTCTAAGTATAAGCAGAAAAGCGTGGAGCATATCCACGCTTCTTTTTTAAAAGGAGAGTTAATAAATGAATCCATTGATTAAAATCCGCCGTGACCTTCATCAAATTCCAGAACTAGGATTTCAAGAGTTTGAGACACAAGCCTATTTATTATCTTACCTTGAGTCTTTACCACAAGATCGTATCACGATAAAAAAATGGAAGACAGGGTTGTTTGTAAAGGTTCATGGCTTAAATCCCCAAAAAACGATTGGTTATAGAACAGACATCGATGGACTTCCAATTAGCGAAGAAACAGGATTACCTTTCTCATCGACCCACGATAACAAGATGCATGCATGTGGGCATGATTTCCACATGAGCATCGCTCTTGGGGTACTAACTTATTTTACGAATAACCCAATTGCAGACGACCTTATGTTTGTTTTTCAACCTGCAGAGGAAGGACCTGGCGGAGCGGAACCGATGTTAAAATCAGATGAGATGCTGGAATGGAAGCCTGACCTGATTTTTGCCTTACATATTGCACCAGAGTATCCAGTTGGAACTATCGCGGTTAAGGAAGGGTTACTATTTGCTAATACTTCTGAACTGTTTATTGATCTAAAGGGTAAGGGGGGGCATGCCGCTAGACCCCATGAAACGAATGATATGGTTGTCGCAGCATGTACATTGGTAAACCAGCTGCAAACGATTGTTTCGAGAAATGTCGACCCCTTAGATAGTGCGGTTATAACGATTGGAAAAATCACTGGCGGTACTGTTCAAAATATTATTGCTGAAAATGCGAGGCTTGAGGGAACCATCCGGACGCTTTCTGCTGAATCGATGAAAAAGGTTAAACATCGCATTGAGGCGCTTGTGAAGGGAATCGAGGCAGGTTTTGAATGTGAAGCAGCCATTGATTATGGTTCGATGTATCATCAAGTCTATAATACTGAATCTATTACAAGAGATTTTATGAAATATCTTCAAAATGAAACAAATGTTGAAGTAATCGAGTGCAAGGAAGCGATGACGGGGGAAGACTTTGGATATATGCTTAAAGAGATTCCAGGGCTTATGTTTTGGCTGGGTGTCGATTCGCCCTATGGTTTACACCATTCAAAATTAAATCCACAAGAAGGTGCGATTGAAGTAGCTGTTAAAGTAATGACAACCTATATCTCTAATCTAGGGAATAGATTAAATCTTATATAAGAAGGCGTTTTATTTTGTTCTGATTAGCAATCATGATAAAATTAAAGAGAATTAAAAGGGAAATTGTTACATATCGTCGATTATTCTTACACAATTAGGGAAAACTTATGAAGGGGAAATAGGGTTATAATTAATAATAAGTATTTAATTAAATTAATTATAATTTAATATTGACTCAAAATAAGATGTGTCCTATAATTAGAATTGTGAAAAGGATAGCAAATGAGAATTGCTATAAATACTCATTTATTAAATATTTGGAGGGATTTGAATGCCAGATCGTATGGTAGGTAAACAAGCACCACGCTTTGAAATGGATGCTGTAATGCCAAACAAAGAATTTAAAAAAGTAAGTTTGGAAGAAAACATGAAAAACGATAAATGGACTGTGTTGTTCTTTTATCCAATGGACTTTACATTTGTTTGTCCAACTGAAATTACAGCGATGTCCGATCGTTTTGAAGAGTTTGATGATTTAGATGCAGTTATCGTTGGTGCTTCTACTGACACAATCCACACTCATCTTGCTTGGATTAAAACAGATCGCAAAGAAAATGGTCTTGGCGATTTAAACTATCCTCTTGCTGCAGATACTAACCATGTAGTAGCTCGTGATTATGGAGTATTAATTGAAGAAGAAGGTATTGCACTACGCGGTTTATTCATCATCGATCCTGAGGGTGAATTAAAGTATTCTGTTGTAAATCACAACAACATTGGCCGAGACGTGGATGAAACTTTACGTGTTCTTCAAGCATTACAAACTGGCGGTCTTTGCCCAGCAAACTGGAAGCCTGGACAAGCTACATTGAACGTATAATTTGCACAAAACAGATAGACCTAACCTTTTAAAGTGTTAGGTCTTTTTAATAGGGGGATTATCCATGAAATTACGTGAACCAATGCCAGAGTTAACTGGGGCAACTGAATGGTTAAACGGTGAAGTGACAAGAGAAGACCTAATCGGAGAAAAACCAACATTGCTTCATTTTTGGTCGATTAGCTGCCATCTTTGTAAGGAAGCGATGCCGCAGGTAAATCAATTCCGTGATGATTTTAAGGACCAGTTAAATGTGGTTGCTGTTCATATGCCGCGTTCTGAAAACGACCTTAACCTAGATGAAATTAAACGAGTGGCAGCTGAGCATGGAATCAATCAACCGATTTTTGTCGACAGTGATCACAAGTTGACAGAAGCCCTTGAAAATCAATATGTACCAGCTTATTATGTATTTGACAAAGAAGGCAAGCTCCGCCATTTCCAAGCAGGCGGAAGCGGCATGAAGATGCTCGAGAAGCGTGTAAACCGAGTGTTGGATGAGTTGGAAAAAACAGAATAAAAAACGATCTAAGTGCTGTCCGTTATATTCAACGGGCAGCATTTTTATTTTTTTTCTTAACCTGTAACCTTGCCTCCTTTTAATCGTCGGTATTTATATATACCTAGCTTTAACCATTAGAGAAAAAAGGGGTGTCGGAAGTTGATAATGCTAAAACGTTGGTTTCCTATCTTTTTCATTATCTTATTATTTTGGGTAACAGGGTGCAGTCCCAGCAGCGAAGATAAAAGTGCAAAAATGAAAGAAAGTAATGATACAGTTATGGATTCAGCCCAATCTGGCAGTGGGGAGGAAGCAGACTTTTACTCGGGTGAAACAGAAAAGGCTGAAAAAAGTTCCGCAGCTGCAAATATAAAAATTCAAAACCAAATGGTTATTTATCAAGCTGATCTACAACTGCGAGTTAAGAAATTTGATCAGACAGTCCGTATCCTTGAAGAAAAAGTAATAAAATATGGAGGTTATATAGCAGAGTCTAATGTATCAAAAGAGGGCAACGAGCTGGTAAGTGGCAGCATTAAAATTAGAATACCACAAAAGCACTTTCAGACCTTTTTACATGATGCTGAGAGCCAAGCAGCAGAGGTTTTGCAAAGAAGCATAAACGGGCAGGATGTAACCGAGGAATATGTTGATCTTGAGTCCAGATTAAAATCAAAAAAGGTGGTGGAAGAACGGTTACTCACTTTCATGAAAAGTGCAGTAAAAACAGAAGATTTATTGAAAATTTCTGCTGATTTAGCATCCGTACAAGAGGAAATTGAGATCATTGAAGGAAAGATGAAGTTTTTAGAAAACCAAACCTCCCTTTCGACGGTTAACATAACCCTTTACGAAAAAAGCGTAGTTGTACCTTCAATTAATAAAGATAAATTAAATACTTGGGAGAAAACAAAAAAACAATTCATGAAAAGCATCAATATGTTATTAGTTGGTTTATCAGGCTTGGTTGTTTTTATAGTTGGTAACCTGCCAGTTCTAGCCATTTTATTTATTATAGTATTTTTTCTCCTTTACTGTCTTAAAAAGAGGAAGTCCAGGCAGGGGCAGGAATAAGAAGGGGTAGCTCTCTCTATATAAATCTGACGAATGATGCTAAAATGAAACATAATAAGATAATGATTTAACCGGGGGAGTTATATATGAAAAAAAGTTTCGCAGTCATTGGGCTTGGTCGATTCGGTGGAAGTATTTGCCGAACTCTTACCGATGAGGGGATGGAAGTTCTTGCTATCGATAAAAATGAAGAACGAGTAAATGAGTATGCAATGATTGCTTCTCATGCGGTTGTAGGGGATACAACAGACGAAGCTGTTTTGAAAAGCCTTGGGATACGTAACTTCGATCATGTGATTGTAGCTATTGGTGATGATATTCAATCAAGTATACTTACAACTCTTATTCTTAAGGAATTGGGTGTAGTGCGTATTACAGCTAAGGCTCAAAACGATTACCATGAAAAAGTTTTGAGGAAAATTGGAGCAGACAGTGTTGTTCACCCAGAAAGAGACATGGGAAAACGGATTGCTAACAATATGGCTTCGAGTAATGTGGTCGACTATCTTGAACTATCAGATGAACACAGTATCGTTGAAATTGTTGCGAATGGAAAACTTAGTGGTCATACGATTATGGATTTGGATATTCGCAAGAAATATGGTTTGAATATTGTCGCCATAAAAAGAGGAGAAGAAATTATTGTTTCTCCACAAGCCAAAGAAACTTTTCGCGTTAATGATGTTTTAATCGTGATTGGAACCGACCAAGACATCAATCGATTTGAAAAAAAAGTACTAGAATAAGAAAAGCGGAAGCGCCTTGAACAGGGGCGACAGGCATAAGACGAGCAGGCGTGAAGGTTGTTCTTTAACCTTCATGACTGATTGGCTTATGACCCCGAGCCCCTAGGCGCTGGAGCTAGACAATAAGAAAAGCGGAAGCGCTCGAGGCGCTTCCGCTTTTCTTATTCTTACACTTCCATAATGATTGGTAAAATCATTGGTCTGCGCTTTGTTTTTTCGTATAGGAAAGGCGCTAATGTATCTGTAATTTCATTTTTAATTTCAGACCATTGGCTTGTCTTTCTTTCCATCACTTTATTTAAGTGCTTGGTGATTAGATTTTGAGCATCGTTAATTAAATCACCGGATTCTCTCATATAAACAAATCCTCGAGAAATTAGGTCAGGTCCTGAAGCAATTTTAAATTCCTTCATATTAATACTTACGACCACAACAACTAATCCTTCCTCAGAAAGAATTCTACGGTCACGTAAGACAATATTTCCAATATCGCCTACACCACTGCCGTCGATATAAACAGAACCTGATGGAATCTTTCCAGCAACCTGAGCAGTATCCTCAGAAAGAGCTAACACTTCACCATTGTCCATAATAAAACAATTTTCTTCTTGTACTCCGCAATCAACCGCGATCTTAGCGTGCATTCTTTGCATTCGATATTCACCGTGGATTGGCATAAAGAACTTTGGTCTAATTAAACGCAGCATTAGTTTTTGTTCTTCCTGTCCACCATGACCAGAAGTATGAATATTACTTAGTTTACCGTGAATAACTTCCGCGCCGGCTCTATAGAGCATATTAATCGTTCGACTCACACTAATTGTGTTCCCTGGAATAGGTGAAGATGAAAATACCACTGTGTCACCAGGAATGATTTGAATTTGTCTGTGTGTGCCATTAGCAATTCTTGAAAGAGCAGCCATAGCTTCGCCCTGACTTCCGGTACAAAGGATCGTAACTTTATCAGCAGGAAGACGGTTTATTTGATTCGCTTCAATAAAAGTCTCTTTAGGTGCATTAATATACCCTAATTCAAGTCCGATATTGATAGCTGCTTCCATGCTTCGGCCAAAAACCGCTACTTTTCTTCCGTATTCTACTGCTGCCTCTACCACTTGCTGCAATCTATGGATATTAGATGCAAAGGTAGCAAAAATAATACGACCGTCCACTTTACGGAAAATATCATTGATGCTGTCGCCTACCCGACGTTCTGACATGGTGAATTCAGGTATTTCACTATTTGTACTATCTGATAGTAAACATAAAACGCCTTCTTTACCTATTTCAGCCATTTTGGTTAGATTGGCAGGTTCACCTACAGGGGTAAAATCAAATTTAAAATCTCCAGTATGGACAATTTGACCTGGCGGAGTTTTAACTACAATCCCATAAGAATCAGGAATACTGTGGGTGGTGCGGAAAAAAGTAACCGATGTTTTGCGGAATTTGATGATATCGTCTTCTTTGATGTCTATCAACTTAGCATTTCTTAATAAGCCGTGTTCCTCTAGTTTATTTTTAATTAATCCAAGAGCGAGTTTCCCACCATAAATTGGAACATTAATCTCGCGTAATAAATAGGGAATACCGCCAATGTGATCTTCATGTCCGTGTGTAACAAATAATCCTTTTATTTTATCTTGATTCTTAACCAAATAGGTATAATCAGGAATTACGTAATCAATACCTAATAGCTCATCCTCAGGAAATTTTATTCCGGCATCAATTAATATTATTTCATCCTGAAACTGAACCGCATACGTGTTTTTGCCAATTTCGCCTAAACCACCCAGGGCAAAAACCGCAGTTTGATCATTCTTAACAAATTTCATAAATTATCATTTCTCCAATACTTTATAGTCTTCATTTTGAAGTTCATATTTTAAATGAGCTCCCTTTACTTCTTGAACAAATTCAACATTAAACCCACGGTCGGCAATTTTTGAGCGGACATCTCTTACCGATTCTCCTTCAATAAATAGGGTTTTTGTATTCTCTCTGACTGGTACTTCTTTGATGTTTTCCTGATAATATACTTTAAATATCATTACAATTTCGCTCCTAACTGAATCATAACTTTTTCTATTATATAAAACATTTTCATCTTTTTCATTTATTTTCTTTGGAAACCGTTAGACTTATATGAAAAGTATGTAAAAAAGAATCGTTGTTTTTACAATTTACAATAACGAAGGAGCCCCTCGCAAGTTTGAAGGGCCCTAAAAAAATTTAGGCAATGGATTTCTTTCGCAGTAATTCTTTCCACTGTTTTAAAAGCTTCTTCCTTAGCTTCTTTAACATAGTGGATCATCTCCTTACCTCTTATTTTATACAATCCTTGTCCAATGTAAAGTAAGCGATGGCAGATTATTGAAGTTTTTTTAAAATAAGAGTATTTTTACTATATTATATGATGAAATTGCTGATTCAATCATGGTTAAACATGGAATTACATTGACAAATTATAAATTGACTTTTTTTAATATAAAGTTTAGTGTTTTAAAGAATAAAGAACTGTGGGGAGTACATTTTCACAGTTTAGAGGATTCGATAAAAAGGAGTACATATTAAATGAAGAAAATTGTATTTTTTGACATAGACGGCACATTGCTCGATCATGATAAAAACCTACCCGAAAGCACGATAAAAGCCATCAATTTACTTAAGAAGAATGATGTATTTGTCGCAATTGCCACTGGCAGAGCTCCGTTTATGTTTGAAGGCCTGCGGAATGTACTTGAAATTGACTCCTATGTGAGCTTTAACGGTCAATTTGTGGGTTTTGAGAATGAAGTTATATATGAGAACCCTCTGAATGAAAATGAGCTTAATAAATTATTTAACCATACGAAGTCAAACAATCATCCATTAGTGTTTATGAATGAAAAAACAATGAAGGCAAGTGTTAAGCATCATCCATTTGTTGAAAAAAGCATGGGAAGCCTAAATTTCCCACATCCTGAAGAGGATGATTCTTTTTATGTCAATCGAAAAATGTATCAAAGCCTCCTTTTTTGTGAAAATAAAGATGAAAGTTTATATTTCTCTGACTATCCCCAATTTGATTTTATCAGATGGCATCCATATTCTGTCGATGTTTTACCAAAGGGTGGTTCAAAAGCAGAAGGAATAAAAAAAATGATCGAACGTTTGGGGTTTGAGTTGAAGGATGTATATGCATTCGGAGATGGTTTAAATGATTTAGAAATGTTGAAGGCAGTTGGAACAGGCGTTGCCATGGGAAATGGTGTCCCTGAAGCCAGAGAACTTGCAGATCTTATTACAAGCGATGTTTCCGAAGATGGTATCTGGAATGGGCTAAAAGAATTACAGTTAATATAAATTGAGAACCGACCCTAGGAAGGGGCCGGTTCTTTATACATCTGAAGCCCAAAATCAAGGTGCCTCCAGTTTGATTACCTTTCGATGGCTATGGCTCCTTCGATTGGTTTTAACGGGTCTTCATGATTGATATAATCATAAAACATAACACCATTTAAATGATCGATTTCGTGTTGAAAGCAGATAGAAGGAAGTCCCTTTAAACGTAGTTTCACTTCTTCACCGTTAAGGTTTGTTCCCTTTACAGTAATCCTAGCATATCTTGGGACGTATCCTGGAATGGCTCTATCTACTGAAAGGCAGCCTTCACCAGCTTGTAAATACGACTTTTCAACAGAATGGCTGATAATTTTGGGATTAAATAATGCGTAACTATAAAGAGTGCCTGTGTCATCTGTAAGATGCACAGCTATCATCCGTTTTAGAACATTTATTTGCGGAGCAGCCAATCCAATTCCAGGGCGTAAACCAAATTGTACCGACTTTTCAGGATTTTGACTATTAATTACATATTCTAATAAGTTAAATAATATTTGTTTATCCTCTTCTGATGGCGGCATGGATACTTCTGCAGCCACTTTTCTAAGGGAAGGATGACCATCTCGAATGATATCTTCCATCGTAATCATGATTCCACTCACTCCTGTGCTTAAACTAAAATTATTAATAATAAATAGTCTATCAGACAATTGATAAAAAGTTAATATTTGATTCAGGTAACTGATTTGCAACCTTTTTTATGGGATATTGTATTGTCAAACAAACCAGGTGTCGATATAGTAGGAATTGGAATAGGCAGGAGGTTTATAATGTGTCATTAAAAGAAAAGTATTGTTTTATTTTATGTTTATCCGTTTTGATTGTTATTTTTGCTGGGTGTACGAAAGAAAAGTCTCCAGTCGAAAAAATGTATGATGTGTTAGAAAAAGTCGTTTCAGCCGAAAAAGAATTTGAGGAACAACAGAATCCCCTTGTTACACTTGAAAAAAAAGAAAAAGAAATTTATGACCAGATTATCAAACTTGGCATGAAAGAATATGCTCAAATCGTAAAACTTTCAGATGAAGCAATATTATTAGCCGATGAAAGAAAAGCGCTGATGGAGAAAGAAACCAACAGCATTAAAGAATCCCAGAAAGAATTTCTAAAGGCCAGGGATATTAAGGATAAATTAGAAGATCGCGATTTAACGAAATTAGCTAATGAACTATATGAGATAATGATGGAAAGATATAAAGCGCATGAAGCGTTATACCTAGAGTATAATGAAGCACTGAAAAATGATAAAGAATTGTATGAAATGTTTAAAAATAAAAATCTTCCACTTGAAGACCTTGAAGCACAGGTAAATAAGTTAAATGAAACGTATAAAAGAGTCTATAATGCCAATGAAAAATTTAATATGTTAACAGAACAATACAATGATAAAAAGTTGTCATTTTATAAACAAGCAGGGCTTAAATCAAGCAAATAAATATTATCTCATCAAAATAATCGGCTGAATAGGCCGATTTTTTGTATATTATAACAAATAAATTAAATGAGGTATTATATATAACAGATGTCAAAAAAAAGTAATACAGACGAAAAAATGTTTATAATATTAGCAATATGAACGTGGTGAAAAATATTAAAATATAGTATTTGACGTGCAAAAACTAATGATGTAAACTTAAAAAGTGTTAATAAATTGTATCAATGATGTTACATAAAATAGTGGTACAGAATAAGATGATGGTAAGGTGAAAGATATTTTGTTTTAACTTTTCGTTTATGTGAAAAACTATTTGAAAGTATTTTTCATGTACTATGCTTACCAAAATCGAGTGTAATATCAAGAGTTTATCCAAATGATAAAGAAAAATGGATGACATTGTCCATCTGTCTTTTATTCTTAAGTTTTTGGGTATTCTAACTTAGTGGATAATAATTAAAAAAATTAAGTTTTGAATTGAAAGGAAGAGGTGACCTAAATGGTTTCTAAAACTCAGAACGCCAAGCTTGATGCGAAGAAAACACTAGAAGTTGTAGAGGAACAATTTCAAACACTTCAAATTCTTAATGAAGTTGGTGAAGTCGTAAACGAAGCTGCGATGCCAGACCTTACAGATGAACAGCTTCAGGAATTAATGCGCCGTATGGTTTATACACGAATTCTTGACCAGCGCTCTATCTCTTTAAATCGCCAAGGAAGATTAGGATTCTACGCTCCAACTGCAGGACAAGAGGCATCTCAATTAGCTTCACAGTTTGCGTTAGAAAAAGAAGATTTTATCCTACCGGGATATCGTGATGTTCCACAAATTATCTGGCATGGATTACCTTTATACCAAGCCTTTTTATGGTCCAGAGGTCATTTTGAAGGTGGACAAATTCCTGAGGGCGTTAATATAGCTATCCCGCAAATCATTATCGGTGCACAGTATGTTCAGACAGCTGGTGTAGCACTAGGAATGAAAAAGCGTGGAGTAAAAGCAGTTGCAATTACGTATACAGGTGACGGTGGTACATCTCAAGGGGATTTCTATGAAGGAATGAATTTTGCAGGCGCATATAAAGCTCCAGCTATCTTTATTGCTCAAAATAACCGTTTCGCAATCTCAACTCCTGTTGACAAGCAAACGGCTGCCAAAACTCTGGCTCAAAAAGCAGTTGCAGCAGGTATTCCTGGTATTCAAGTTGACGGTATGGATCCTTTAGCGGTATATGCTGCAACTCGTGATGCACGTGAGCGTGCAATTAATGGTGAAGGCCCAACATTCATTGAAACATTAACTTACAGATATGGTCCTCATACCATGGCTGGTGATGATCCAACTCGTTATCGTACAGCAGACCTTGACAATGAATGGGAAAAGAAAGATCCATTAGTACGTTTCCGTAAATTTCTTGAAAATAAAGGGTTATGGACGGAAGAAAAAGAAAATGAAGTAATCGAACAAGCGAAAGAAGACATTAAAGAAGCAATTAAAAAAGCTGATGCAGCGCCTAAACAAAAGGTAACTGATTTAATGTCATTTATGTATGAAGAAATGCCGCAAAACTTAAAAGAGCAATATGAAATATATAAAGAAAAGGAGTCGAAGTAAGCCATGGCTCAAATGACAATGATTCAAGCAATTACAGATGCATTGCGTGTGGAATTAAGCAATGATCCGAATGTATTAGTATTCGGTGAAGACGTGGGTGTAAACGGTGGTGTTTTCCGTGCAACCGAAGGGTTGCAAAATGAATTTGGCGAAGATCGTGTTTTTGACACGCCACTTGCTGAATCAGGAATCGGCGGATTAGCGGTCGGTCTTAGTTTACAAGGCTTTCGCCCTGTTCCAGAAATTCAATTCTTCGGTTTCGTTTATGAAGTAATGGATTCAATTTCTGGTCAGGCAGCTCGTCTTCGTTATCGTACCGGAGGCAAATTTAATGCTCCAGTAACATTTCGTTCGCCATTTGGAGGCGGCGTACATACACCTGATATGCACGCAGACAGTTTAGAAGGACTTATGGCGCAACAGCCTGGCTTAAAGGTTGTTATTCCATCAACTCCATATGATGCTAAAGGACTTCTCATTTCATCAATCCGTGATAATGACCCAGTTATTTTCCTTGAGCATATGAAGTTATACCGTTCGTTCCGTCAAGAAGTTCCAGAAGGTGAATATACAATTCCACTAGGAAAAGCCGAAGTAAAACGTGAAGGAACTGATATTACTATCGTTACTTATGGAGCAATGGTTCACGAGTCATTAAAAGCAGCAGAGGAACTAGAGAAAGAAGGTCATTCTGCAGAAGTTATTGACTTAAGAACAGTAAGTCCAATCGATATTGAAACGATTATTGCTTCAGTTGAAAAAACAGGTCGTGCGATCGTTGTTCAAGAAGCTCAAAAACAAGCAGGAATTGCTGCAAACGTTGTTGCTGAAATTAACGACCGCGCAATCCTAAGCTTAGAAGCACCTGTATTGCGTGTGGTCGCACCTGATACCATTTTTGCATTCCCGCAAGCGGAAGCTGCATGGCTGCCGAATTATAAGGATGTAATTGAAACAGCTAAAAAAGTTTTAACATTTTAATTAAATACGTAATTGGCCGTTCTAATTACTATAATTTCGATGCTCAAAAATACATGTAATTTAGGAGGATGAATCCTAGTGTCATTTCAATTTAAAATGCCTGACATCGGTGAAGGTATTCATGAAGGCGAAATTGTTAAATGGTTTGTAAAGCCAGGCGACAAAGTTCAAGAAGATGATGTACTTTGCGAGATTCAAAATGATAAAGCAGTGGTAGAAATTCCGTCCCCAGTTGAAGGGTCAGTTCTTGAAGTACTAGTAGGAGAAGGAACTGTCGCTACAGTTGGACAGGTTTTAGTCACTTTTGATGCCCCAGGGTATGAAAACCTACAATTTAAAGGCGATGAACATGCTGATGAACCGAAACAAGAAGAAAAAGCAGCAGTATCAACTCCTGCACCTGAGGTTAAACAAGATGCAGCACCACAACCAGCAGCAGTAGCAGTGGCACCACAAGCAGATGTTGATCCAAATCGTCGGATTATTGCTATGCCATCTGTTCGTAAATATGCCCGTGAAAAAGGCATTAGTATCAATTTAATAGCTGGAACAGGAAATAATGGACGGATACTGAAGGGTGATATTGATCTCTTTGTAAGCGGTGGAGCAGCACCTTCGCCACAAGCTGCGACAAATGTAGCTGTAGAGGTTGAAACAGCTAAAGTGGAGGCACCGCAAACAACAGCCGTAGCTATTCCACAAGGTGAATATCCAGAAACTCGCGAGAAAATGAGTGGGATCAGGAAGGCAATTGCCAAAGCAATGGTTAACTCCAAACACACTGCTCCTCACGTTACATTAATGGATGAAATCGATGTAACTAAACTTGTTACACACCGGAAGAAATTCAAAGAAGTGGCAGCTGCTAAAGGCATTAAGCTTACCTTCTTACCATACATCGTTAAAGCATTAACAAGTGCATTACGTGAATTCCCAGCTTTAAATACTTCACTTGATGATGCTACTAGTGAAATCATTCATAAACATTATTATAATATCGGAATTGCAGCAGACACTGAAAAAGGATTGCTAGTTCCAGTAGTAAAAGATGCAGACCGTAAGTCAGTATTCTCAATTTCAAATGAAATTAATGAATTAGCTGTAAAAGCCCGTGACGGCAAACTTGCACCTAACGAAATGAAGGGCGCATCTTGTACAATTTCAAACATCGGTTCAGCTGGCGGGCAATGGTTTACACCAGTTATTAACCATCCTGAAGTAGCAATTTTGGGCGTTGGCCGGATTGCAGAAAAACCAATCGTTAGAAACGGTGAAATTGTTGCTGCACCGGTTTTAGCACTTTCATTAAGTTTTGACCACCGCATGATTGACGGTGCAACAGCACAAAATGCATTAAATCATATTAAACGTTTATTGAACGATCCAGAACTATTGTTAATGGAGGCGTAATAAAATGGTCGTAGGAGATTTCCCAATTGAAACAGATACTATAGTCATCGGAGCAGGCCCAGGGGGATATGTTGCAGCTATTCGTGCAGCGCAGTTGGGACAAAAAGTGACAATTGTTGAAAAAGAATATGTTGGCGGCGTTTGTTTAAATGTAGGATGTATCCCTTCTAAAGCATTAATTTCAGCAGGTCACCGCTATGAAACAGCGATGCATTCTGAAACCTTCGGGATTACTGCTGAAAATGTAAAAGTGGATTTCACAAAAGTTCAAGAGTTTAAATCAGGAATTGTAAATAAATTAACTGGCGGCGTTGAAGGATTATTAAAAGGAAACAAAGTAAACATTGCCCGTGGTGAAGCATATTTTGTCGATGGCAATACGCTGCGTGTAATGGATGAAAATTCAGCGCAAACTTATACCTTTAAAAATGCCATTATTGCTACTGGATCCCGTCCGATTGAGTTACCCGCCTTTAAATATTCAAAACGTGTTTTGAATTCTACTGGGGCACTTAACTTAAATGAAATCCCTGAAAAAATCGTCGTTATCGGCGGAGGCGTAATCGGGATTGAGCTTGGCGGTGCATACGCAAACTTTGGCAGTCAGGTTACCATTTTAGAAGGTGCAGAAGAAATATTAGGTCTTGGTGTTTTTGATAAGCAAATGGCTGCTCTCGTAAAACGAAGCATGAAGAAAAAAGGTGCAGAGTTCTTTACAAAGGCGTTTGCCAAGGGCGTTGAAGAAACTGAAAATGGTGTGGTAGTAACGTTCGAAACAAAAGGCGAAGAAAAGAAAATCGAAGCAGATTATGTTTTTGTAATGGTCGGACGACGTCCTAACACTGATGAAATGGGCTTAGAACAAGTTGGTGTTAAATTAACTGAACGCGGTCTAATTGAAATTGACAAGCAATGCCGCACAAATCTTAGCAATATTTATGCTATAGGTGATGTTGTTGCTGGCCCTCAATTGGCACATAAAGCTTCATATGAAGCTAAAATTGCCGCAGAGGCAATTGCTGGTCACACCTCTGAAATTGATTACTTAGGTATTCCTGCTGTGGTCTTCTCTGATCCTGAATTAGCTTCAGTTGGATATACAGAAGCCCAAGCAAAAGAAGAAGGAATTGTTGTAAATGCGGCTAAATTCCCATTTGCAGCTAATGGTCGTGCATTATCACTCGACAGTGGTGATGGATTCATGAAATTAATTACTCGTAAAGAGGATGGACTTGTCATCGGAGCGCAGATTGCCGGCACAAATGCATCAGATATGATTGCAGAATTGGGACTTGCGATTGAAGCTGGAATGTCTGCTGAAGATCTTGCCATGACTATTCATGCTCATCCTACACTTGGAGAAATCACAATGGAAGCGGCGGAAGTTGCCTTAGGAAGCCCAATCCATATTATGAAATAATTCATAAATATATAGTCCTTTTCGTTAACTAACGGAAAGGACTTTTACTATTTTTACCGAATTGTATTTATACAAAGATAAAAGCAAAAAAATCCTTGTCAACTTAAAAATAAAATATATCTCTCGCTTTTAGAACATATACTTAAGAACGAGCATTCTAAAAAGAAGTGAATGTATTAAGAGTGGTGATAAATATGAGGGTCTATATTGTTGTGATACTGCAATTTATCATTTGGAGCGGATATACATTTATTGAATGGTTATCAAAGCATGACCAGCTAATTTATAAAGTCATTATGTTTTTTGTGTTCTTTTATTTAGCATTTTTAATAGGAAACCAGGTCACAAAATCAGTGCGTAAAACGCTTTTTATCACTACTTTAAGCCTTGTTATATATACTTCGATTCACTATACAATGGAATTGTTTATTCACTAAAAAAAGCCCCAAAAGGAGCTTTTTTTATTTACGGGGATAATAATACATGATTCTCTCATTAAAAAGGTGGAGTTCCCCTTGCAGCTTTTTCGCAAGGTATTTACAAAATTCATTCGCTTTACCCTTATCTCCATAGGTAGATTGTTCGGGTAATGTAACTTGTATGTATGTTTGTTCTAGTTCTTGTCCTTCTTCATTTCGAATAGTTTCCTGGTCTACACCTAATAAAATGGCATAGTAGCGGTCATCGTTAGAGTGTAAATAGAACCATTTTCCGTCCGCTTCTGATGTTTCGTTAATTACATAGGGAAAAGCTGATTCTCCATATTGCCAACCTATTTGATTACCAGTTTTTGTAGTGTTATTTTTATACTCATGAAATAATTCTTTAACTTCTTCAATTGTTACTGTTTGTTTAGCAGATGAAGGCACTAGCTTAATATATGCATTAACAGCCATCATCATTCCCCCCTAATAGTCCATTATATATGCCTCTCTATTCTAGCATTTAATAAAATCTTATGACAACTATAGCTTTAAATAAAAGTAGAAGTTTTCTTGTTTCTTTAGGAAAAATGAATTATAATAATATTCTAAACATTCTTGGAAAAAGGGAGGAGCCTTATGGAATTATTTGATAAGCTCTATGATGAACATGAAAATGCGAAGGTAAGGTTTATTGGATTTGCAACCGAACATACCCGTTATGATTTCGGCATAATTTTCACCAACATGTTTTTCGGCAAACCTCTAGTTGTCTGCATGCAGACTGGCCGTTCCACTCTCCTCGACCCAAAAGACATCGAAGATATTGATTACCTTCAAACCGTATTCCGTATCCCTGATCAACAGCAAGCAGCAGATTTAGCAGAGTTTTTCAGCGAAACACTACCAACCATCCCGTTTGAGACTCAGTACGAATAATTTATCAAGAGAAGGCCCAATAGGGTCTTTTTTATTATTATTTTTTTAAATGTGACATACAATTTAGGCTTGATATTTCTAATGTGATATATTATTATTGCATTAATGATATATAAATACTTCGTTTTGTGATTATTCAATAATGAAAAGGGGGTTGAACAAATGGGTACTTTAGTATGTCAAACTTGTAACTCTACTATTGATCATTTTGAAGATGAAAAAGTAACGGTGCTTTATTCTAAATGCAAATGTTGCGAGGATCATCATACAGAGGAAGATTTATAATAACTAAACATAAATTAAAACAGGATTCCGATATCGGAATCCTGTATTTTTGTTGTTTTATTTTATTGCCTTGTATTCTTTAATGACAAGAATTGACTTAATTTCATCATCTTCTGGACCTTGTACAGGTAAACCTGCCTCAAGGTTTTTTCGAATGTAATGGAGGTTTTCCTTAGTAATAATCTCACCAGGAATAAAAATTGGGATACCGGGTGGGTATACCATAATAAATTCTGCAATAATTCTTCCTTCAGATTCTTCAAAAGGAATAACTTCTGTTTCAGAATAAAACGCATCCCTTGGTGTTAAGGCAAGGACAGGAATTTCAGGAAGAAGAACTTCAACAGGTTCAATTCTTTCGGTGCGATGTTTACACTCATCTGCCAAATCTTTTAAGGCATTAATTAACAAGTCGGCTTCCACTTCTGTGTCTCCAAGCGTGATGATACAAAGAATGTTATAAAGATCAGAAAGTTCCACTTCAATATTGTGTTTTTCTCTTAACCATTTTTCAACATCGTATCCAGTTAATCCTAGTTCTTTAACTGAAATGATAAGCTTGGTTGGATCATAATCAAAGGTAGCTTCTGACCCTAGAATTTCCTCACCGATACAATGCAGATTTTCAATCTCATTAATTCTTTTCCGCATGGATTGCGCTAAATTGATGGTTTTATCGATCAAATCCCTTCCTTTCGTAGCCAATTGCTTCCGAGCGACATCAAGTGATGCAAGTAATAAATACGAAGTGGAGGTAGTAGTAAGCATGCTTAGAATTGACTGAACATGTTTTGCGGAAACGAGTCCTTCTTTCACATTTAAAATCGAGCTTTGAGTCATCGATCCACCTAGTTTGTGGACGCTAGTAGCCGCCATATCTGCACCGGCTTGCATAGCTGAAAGTGGAAGGTCATCATGGAAATGAATATGAACACCATGGGCTTCGTCAACAAGAACAGGAATATGATAGGAATGAGAAATTTCAACAATCTTTTTTAAATCTCCGGAGATGCCAAAATATGTTGGGTTGATTACTAAAACAGCTTTGGCGTCAGGATGTTGCTCTAGAGCCCTTCCTACTGCATCAGGTGTTATTCCGTGAGAAATTCCTAATTCCTTATCAATCTCAGGCTGGATAAATACAGGGATGGCACCAGAAAAGACAATAGCAGACATAATTGACTTATGAACATTTCTTGGAACGATAATTTTATCATCTGGACCACATACAGCCATAATCATGGCAATGATTGCTCCGCTTGTCCCTTGTACTGAAAAAAATGTTCGATCAGCTCCGAAGGCTTCGGCTGCTAAATCCTGAGCCTGCTTAATGATTCCTTTTGGCTGATGAAGGTCATCTAGTGGACCAATATTAATTAGGTCAATAGACAGGGCGTTATCACCGATAAAGTTTCGAAACTCAGGGTCAATCCCAGCTCCTTTTTTATGACCAGGAATATGAAATTGAATTGGGTTCTTTTTCGCATGTGCTAATAAACCGCTAAATAGCGGTGTTTGATTTTGAGACAATTTATAACCACACCTCTTTATAAAAAATACTCTAATTATGTCATCCAAAAACATAAAAACAAAGGAATTATAGCACTAATACCGTTCATTGCAAAGAAATAAATGTTTTTACTGAGTCGGTTTACGATAGTTTCCCATTTAAAAAGGAAAATTACCCTAAAGAGACTAAATAACAAATAGAAAGTTTTTAGGAGGGCTTAAAATGGAATGGAAAACACGTGTTACTGAATTATTAAATATACGATTTCCTATTGTTCAAGGGGGTCTAGCTTATTTAGCCTATTCTGAATTGGCCGCAGCGGTATCAAATGCCGGAGGTCTTGGTCAAATCACAGCTATGTCTTTAGGTGAACCTGAACAGCTAAGAGCCGAAATACGAAAGGTGAAGCAGAGGACGAAAAATCCTTTTGGGGTTAATTTTGCGATTGGACAGCATGGGAGGCCATTTGCTGATTTTCTCCAAGTGGCTATTGATGAAAAGGTCCCGGTTGTTTCAATGACAGGAGGGAATCCTGCCCCCATATTTGAACAGTTAAAAGGTACGCAGATTAAAACACTTGTCCTTGTAGCGGCAAGAAGACAGGCTGTCAAAGCAGAAGAACTCGGTGCAGATGCAGTTATGGTCGTCGGTCAAGAAGGGGGAGGCCACCTAGGACGAGATGATGTCGGCACGCTTGTTTTAGTTCCTCAAGTCGTAGATGCCGTTTCTATACCTGTTATTGCATCAGGGGGAATAGGTGATGGCAGAGGGCTCATGGCAGCCCTTAGCTTAGGTGCTGAAGGGATTGAAATGGGTACGAGATTTATTGCGACTAAGGAATGTGTTCATGCAAACGAGATATATAAGAAGACTTTAGTGGAAGGAAATGAATCTGGAACGGTTGTCATCAAGAGAACTCTAGGAACTCCCGCCAGGGCACTTGCTAACAGGTGGACAGAAAAAATTCTTGAGTTAGAAAAAAACAATGGAGGTTATGATCAGTTAAAAGATTTCATTAGTGGAATGGCTAACCAACGCTACATTTATGATGGTGTCCCTGATGAAGGCTTTGCATGGGCAGGACAAGTGATGGGATTAATTAAAGATGTCCCTTCGGTTCATGAGTTATTCAATCGAATGATGAAAGATGCTGAACAAATTCGTGCAAAGTGGGGAAATTAAATGTATGATTCATTTTAGTTAAAATAGTTAGTAGGTGAAAGAATGGAATACCAATATCCCATTGATTATCATTGGAGCACAGATGAAATTGTTGATGTAATTGCATTTTTTGAAACCATTGAGAAGGCGTATGAAAACGGAATTGAACGTGATGCTGTAATGAAGGCGTATCGTCGATTTAAAGAAATTGTCCCAAGCAAGGCGGAAGAAAAAACTATTTGTGGTGAATTTGAAGAAATGAGTGGTTATTCGTCCTATCGGACCATAAAAAAAGCAAAAGAGGCTTCATCTGGGGATAAAATTAAAATGAAATAAAAAGAAGCTCCCGAACTATTTGGTCTGGGAGCTTCTTCTTATTATTTTTTATTAAGAGAGATTTTATAAAGTGTGGCTACTTTATTAAAAACGTCCTCAATTTGTTGTATTAGCCCATCTGAACCTAATTGGATGACTTGTTCCCTGTTGATTGTATAGCCGCATAACAATTCTGCTTTCTTTACGTTTTGCAGCCGATCAAACAGCGAATGAAGATCATCCTTTGTTAGTTGACGGTGTTCAATTGCTTCTGGTTTTGTATGATCAAGAGACCAAACAAAATCTTTTGGTGTATCTTTGAAAATTTTAGTGATTTTTTTTGAAAACCTTTCAGCAATCTTATCTTTTTGGGGTGCTTCATAAATTACGGCAAACCATATAAATAAATGGGTATTCCACAAGCCAATTTGAAAATGCGGAAGCATTTTATAACCTCGAGGGCTGTTTGAAAATGCGACCCAAGTATCCTTTGGTGGATTAATAGTGCGCCTTGCATGTTTGGCGACATGAACAAACATTTCATCATCTGTTAATACAGATATTGTAGGGGCAAAGTATTCTCCCAAATCTTCTAATTTTGGACGAATGGTTTCTTTAAGAGCTGCCATTCTAGCCTCTAAACCATCTATTAAAAAAACATCAAAGTCCTCATTTGTAAATCCCTTAAAGCTCATAAACTAAACCTCCAACAAAACAATTGTACTTAATTGTAGCATACCACTTACCAGACGAGTAGTGAGATGCTTTCTAGGTTAAAGCACATATTTGTTGCAACATATCTCCCTGACTCATATTATACAGTAAAAAAAATAATCTGAAAAAATAGTTAAATTTAGGAAGGGGAGGAGAAACGTGAAACAACTTATGAATACCTCACTTAAAAAAGCAGGCGAAAAGGAAAGAACTGCAGTTTTGCGATTGGAAATGGATTATGAATTAGCTACATTATTCGAAGCGATTGAGGAAAAGAACGAGAAAAAAATGAAGGATTGCAAACAAAAATTAGAAAAAATCCGCCAAGAATTATTACGATTAAAAGCCCTTTGATAAATAAGACGGTTTTTTTTATCCAAGGAGAAATAAATAAGAATGAATCGAAATAGAATATATCCTGAACTTATCTAAAACGAACTCCAGCAAAAAAGAGGGGGGTTCGTTTATTATTGCCCTTTACTATAATTGGAACTTATAATACGCCAAAAAGTTGCTGTGTTACATCAATTTGATTAAGCTAAAGGTACATCATCTAATTTGTCCGGCATCATACTACATACATGAAAACTAATGAAGAAATAAGATATTTGGAGGAGAATTATGAACTGGGATCAAATTTATGCTCATGCAAAGGAATGGGTAAATGAGGCAGGGGTTAAAATCAGGTTATCTTTTAATGAAACATTAAATATTGAAACAAAAACGAACGCTAATGATCTTGTAACAAATATCGATAAAGAAATTGAGCAATTTTTTATTAGTAAAATTAGAGAAGTGTATTCAGATCATAAAATAATGGGCGAAGAGGGATTTGGTGATTCACTTGATAATCTTGAGGGAATTGTTTGGATGATTGATCCAATCGATGGGACGATGAATTTCGTCCATCAACAAAGAAATTTTGCTATTTCCCTTGGCGTGTATGAAAATGGTGTTGGAAAGATCGGACTCATATATGATGTCGTACATGACGAATTGTATCATGCTAAAAGAGGAAATGGGGCCTATTTAAATGAAAAGCCTCTAGATGTACTAAAGGAAACAACCGTTAAGGAATCCATCATCGCACTCAATGCCACATGGGTGATGGAAAATCATCGGATCGATCACAATTTAATGATTCCACTTGTTAAAGCAGCGAGAGGAACAAGGTCTTATGGTTCTGCTGCGCTCGAAATGGTTTTTGTTGCAACAGGAAGAGTGGATGCCTATATTTCCATGCGTTTATCACCATGGGATATTGCTGCTGGGGCAGTAATAATTGAAGAACTAGGTGGTATAGTGACAAATTTATGGGGAGATAAGCTGAATTTCCTTTCGCAGGATTCATTATTAACAGCTAAACCTGGCCTCCACCAATCAATCTTAAAGGATTACTTAAAAGAGGGAAAATGGTAAAAAAGAAGCCAATCGAGGCTTCTTTTTATAACTCACCGTTCTCGCGCATTTTTCTTTTTGTTTTAAAGCCCATTCCCATTATTACAATAATTGCAACGAAACAACCGATTGCTCCTATTAAGCTTTTTTCGCTTATTGCGATTCCAATCCCCATTATACTTGCGGCTGCAAGGATGGCATACACAAGTAAAGGCCACTTCACGTTTTTCATCATTTTATACCCCTTTATCATTGAAATACAGCTAGTTAAAGGCCCACTGTTTTAAGTATATTTTTATTCTACAATAAAATGGTTAGGGGTTTCCACTTTATTTGTGGTATAATGTTTTAGTTATAAATGAGAAACTATAAATAGTTTTATTTTTAAAATATAGGTAGGAGTGGAATTGTTTGAAATTAAGAGATGATATACGTAATATTGCAATTATTGCCCACGTTGACCACGGTAAAACAACTTTGGTTGACCAATTGTTAAAACAGTCAGGTACATTTCGTACTAATGAACATGTAGAAGAACGTGCAATGGATTCAAATGATTTAGAAAGAGAACGCGGAATTACCATTTTGGCGAAAAACACAGCTATTCAATACAAAGATAAACGAATTAATATATTGGATACTCCGGGACACGCTGATTTTGGCGGAGAAGTTGAACGGATTATGAAAATGGTTGATGGTGTATTGTTAGTAGTTGATGCCTATGAAGGCTGTATGCCACAAACTCGTTTTGTTCTTAAAAAGGCATTAGAGCAGAAGTTAACTCCTATTGTTGTTGTCAATAAAATTGACCGTGACTTTGCACGACCTGCAGAGGTAATTGATGAAGTGATCGATTTGTTTATCGAACTTGAAGCAACTGAGGATCAACTTGAATTCCCAGTTATCTACGCTTCAGCGATTAATGGTACAGCAAGTACAAACCCTGAAAAGCAAGATGAAAATATGCAATCCTTATATGATGCGATTGTTGAATATATCCCTGCCCCTGTTGATAATCATGAAGAGCCGTTGCAATTCCAAGTTGCCCTTCTTGATTATAATGATTATGTTGGCAGAATTGGAATCGGTCGTGTTTTCCGCGGTACGATGAACGTGGGTCAACAAGTAGCACTGATGAAGTTAGACGGTTCAGTAAAGCAATTCCGGGTCACCAAGATTTTCGGTTTCTTTGGATTAAAACGCCAAGAAATAGAAGAAGCCAAAGCCGGCGACTTAATTGCTGTTTCAGGAATGGAAGATATAAATGTGGGTGAGACAGTTTGTCCTGTTGAACATCAGGAAGCCCTGCCAATTTTAAGAATCGATGAGCCAACATTACAAATGACTTTCGTCGTAAACAACAGCCCATTTGCCGGTAGAGAAGGCAAATATTTAACTTCAAGGAAGATTGAGGAAAGACTTCGTTCTCAATTGCAAACTGACGTAAGTTTACGTGTTGATAACACGGATTCACCTGATGCTTGGATCGTTTCTGGCCGTGGTGAGCTCCATTTATCAATTCTTATTGAAAACATGCGCCGTGAAGGTTATGAACTTCAAGTTTCAAAGCCGGAAGTTATTGTCAAAGTTATTGACGGTGTACGTTGTGAGCCAGTTGAAAGAGTTCAAATAGATGTCCCAGAAGAACATACTGGTTCAGTAATGGAATCCATCGGTGCCCGTAAAGGCGAAATGATTGACATGATTAACAATGGTTCAGGTCAAGTACGCTTAATCTTTAATGTACCTGCACGTGGATTAATTGGTTACACAACCGAGTTCTTAACAATGACTCGCGGTTATGGAATTATTAATCATACCTTTGACAGCTATCAGCCAATGTTACCAGGTCAAGTCGGCGGAAGACACCAAGGTGTTCTAGTGTCAATGGAATCAGGAAAAGCTTCGACTTATGGTATCATGCAAGTTGAAGACCGCGGAACCATTTTCGTTGAGCCAGGTACGGAAATTTACGAGGGTATGATCGTTGGCGAAAACACTCGTGAAAATGATATCACCGTAAATATTACAAAAATGAAACAAGCGACAAATGTTCGTTCAGCTAACAAAGATCAAACATCTGTAATTAAAAAACCGCGTATTATGACATTAGAAGAGTCATTAGAATATTTAAATGATGACGAATATTGTGAGGTTACTCCAGAATCGATTCGTCTTCGTAAAAAAATTCTTGATAAAAACGAACGTGAAAGAGCAGCTAAAAAGAAAAAATATGCTGAACAGAGTTAAGTAAAAGGAGTGCAAGAAGATGGAAGGATTCTCTCCTAGTCTTAGATTTTTCATTGAACTAACAGATGTAAAAACTGCTGTGTGGTTACAGTATTTATATATTGTAATTTTAGCGGCAATTGTATATAAGTTAGGCTTTGCAAAAAAACTGCCTCTTTTGAAAAATATCGTGATCTATATTTGCCTTTTAATTGGATGCTTTGTAATGCTTATTTTTTCTTATGCCTTACCAATTGCAGAAGGACTTGCAGGTGCGGCGGTGTTATTGATCATCTATAAAATACGCTTACATCAAACGAAAAAGGATCAGGCTGAAGCGAAATAACGGGGGTTTAATTAAATGAAATCCGTACAGGATACACTATATAATTGGCTTACTATTAAGGTTGTATGCGACGCAAGGCCTGATGACACTGCAGCACGAGATACACTAAACCTTTTTGAAGATATGATAGCTGAACTTCACCTCTCAAACATTGAGGTAACAAAAGATGATGTCATGTTTTATGTTTCCTATCAGCAAGGAGAAGAAACTAAAAAAACTCGTTATCCTCAGGAATTAATTGAGGTTATGCTAAACCAAATCAATCAAGAGCCAGAAAAGTACGAGAATTACCCAATCGAAGAAGAAGAATAAAAAAACCATCATGTTCATTCCACTTTGGAATGAGCATGATGGTTTTTTCTTGTCCAGATCCAGCGCCTAGTGACACTACCGCTTTTCGTTTTACCAATCATCTTCTTCAGACTTCGCACGATACAATCGGAAATTGCCTGTTTCAAATCTGGCATTTGTTTTTTCAGTTATTCTTGTCTTACATTGTTTACACATATATGTATGGATGGGACGATTACGTAGACGCTTGGCCTCAAACGATTCATCTTCAATCGCTTCAATTTTATCGCAAATTACACATTTAACTCTCATTAAGACACCTCTTTAACTATTTCTAATAACCGACTGTTTCCTCTAGTATATCATGGCAGAAAGTTTGAATGTAATCAATTGGTTTAATTTGATGAAAGCATGGGATAGTAGTAATATGAGAATATCTGTTTTTTAACAGGGTGAAGGAATAAGTAAAGGGGATGTTTTAATGGCAAACCAAGTGGAACCAAAGCTAATCAAGCCTTTATATGATGAACTGCAAAAGGAACGGTTCGTGACAGTGGCAACCGTAGATCATGAATCAGGGGGCCCAAATATTAATTCTATTTCTTGGGTATTAGCAAAAGATGAAAGTACCATTTATTTTGCGGTGGATAATCGTTCCAGAATTCTTGAGAATTTAATTAATAACAATCAAGTCGTTATTAATATAATTGCTAATGAATCTACATACGCAATTCATGGGACAGCCCAAATAATAGAAGAGAGACTTAAAGACGTACCATTAAAGCTGGCTTTGATACAAGTAGCCATAACAGCAGTAAGGGATGTTATGTTTTATGGATCTAAAATAGTCTCTGAAGTTCAATATGATAAAACATATGATAAAAACGCTGCCCAAAAGTTAGACAATCAAGTTATGGAGGCAATGAGAAAAGCTTAGGAATCCCTAAGCTTTTCTCATTTTTATTTATAGTGATTAGATTGGTCTTCTTGTTCCTTTTCTAGTTTCTTTTTATCCTTTTCAGAAAGCTTTTTATCAGGTTTTTCGGTGGCATTTTTAGGGCTTGGAGTAATTAAGTCTCCTGGTATCTCAGGCATTAATCGACCGGCTACATCTGCTAGCTCCTCCATAATACCCTGTATTGGTCTGCCCTTATTAATATCTGTTTGTATTTCTTTTAAACGCTGTGTTGTATCAGCGTCAGCAACAACAACTGCTTTTGCTCCGTACGGATCCTTTTTTAAGCTTTCGGCTACAGAATATTTTATGGATCCAACTTGGGAACGATCAATTTTCGCATTTACATCAATTCCGACAATCGCGTATCTTCCTAATACCACTGCAGTTGCATCGTTAACATTTGGGATACTTGTCGCCAGCCTAACTAAACGTTTGGAGATTTCCTGCCCCGTTTTTCGGTCAACACTTTCAATGTAGCTGTTTTTTACCTTAACATATGATGCGTTCTCATTGTTTGTTAGTTCCTTTTTTGTACTGCAGCCGGCTAGGATCAGACATAACGCAGTAATAATCAAGGTTTTCTTCATTTATTACCCACCTCCGCATTACTTATAAATAATTGAAATTAAGCCTCTTCCTAAGAATTATTGAATGGTCTCACTAACATTTATTGTGCGGAACTCCTTCTATCTTTATTCCAATAAACATATATTTTACCAAAGTCCAATCTAGCAAAAGGGTTGTTCCGCAATTTAACAAACCTAACAACAAGGAAAGCAGGAGGCGTTGCTTTGAGTAAGATATACGTGTTAGATACAAATGTTTTGTTACAAGACCCGTATTCCCTCTTCTCCTTTGAAGATAATGAAGTTGTTATTCCTGCAGTGGTTCTTGAAGAAGTGGACTCAAAGAAAAGATATATGGATGAAGTTGGGAGAAACGCAAGACATGTTTCGAGATTAATTGATGGCCTAAGGGCCTCGGGAAAACTCCACGAGAAAATACCGCTTGAAAACGGTGGAACCATCAGAATTGAATTGAATCATCGTACCTTTCATGAGCTTCAGGATATATTTGTTGAAAAAACAAATGATAATCGTATTCTAGCTGTGGCAAAAAATTTATTTTTAGAAGAACAAACAAAGGAAAATGGAAAGTCAGTCATTCTCGTTAGTAAGGATGCCCTAGTTAGGGTAAAAGCAGATGCCATAGGTTTAGATGCTGAAGATTTTTTAAATGACCGTGTTGTAGAAATCGATCATATTTACACAGGTTTTTTTGAAGTATTTCTGCCAATAGAATTACTAGGTCGTTTTTATGAAAAAGGGGAGTTAAATCTTTCTGAGATCGCCAATCACCCATTTTATCCAAACCAATTTCTAGTAATGAAAGATGCTCTTGGTAGTTCTGCTTCAGCGATAGGAATGGTAGATAAAACGAGTAAGAAGGTAAAAAAATTAGCATTAAACCAAGAGCATGTTTGGGGGATCCATTCAAGAAATGTACAACAAACCATGGCAATTGAATTATTACTTCGTAAGGATATTCATCTTGTTACATTAACGGGGAAGGCAGGCACAGGGAAAACGCTTCTTGCATTAGCCTCAGGATTAATGCAAACGGAAGATTTCAGGGAATATAAAAAACTATTAGTGGCTAGACCAATTGTACCTGTGGGAAAAGACTTAGGGTTTTTACCGGGAGAAAAACAAGAGAAATTAAGACCATGGATGCAGCCAATTTTTGATAATCTAGAATATCTTTTCAATACTAAAAAGCCTGGTGAACTTGATGCGATTTTAGCAGGTATGGGTTCGATTGAGGTAGAGGCATTAACGTATATTCGAGGCAGAAGTTTGCCAAAGCAGTTTATCATTATTGATGAAGCACAAAACTTAACGAAGCATGAAGTAAAGACTATCCTTACCCGTGTCGGAGAAGGCAGTAAAATTGTTTTAATGGGTGACCCAGAACAGATAGATCATCCATATCTTGATGCCTATAACAACGGTTTAACGTATGTTGTAGAAAAGTTTAAGGATCAAGTCATTTCCGGACATGTTAAATTAATGAAAGGGGAAAGGTCAGGTTTGGCACTTTTGGCAGCAGATTTGCTGTAAATAATCATAAAAATAAAACGGGCGCCCAAGGCACCCGTCTTATTTTATGATAAAACCCTTTATATTTTTAATTGGACTTTGTTGATTTGAACCATCACCTAAATAAACATGAACGGGACCATCTAACGTAAGTGGTTTACCTTTATCGGAGAAACCCAATATAAAATCATAGGCTGTTTCAAGAGGGTACTCATATTCCCCCTCTGTGCTCTGAATTACAAAAGTGTGAGCATCACGAGCAGGCTCCGAATTTAATAAAAAAGGCTTCAATGGAATACCAAAGGTACCAGTTAACACCTTTTCCTTCTCGAATTTCTTTTCAGATTTCAATGTAGGAGGATAAATGGCACCCTCCATAATTTCACGGTCCCAATGCTTAGAAACAGCTTTAGTATATTCATCTAATGAATTGGTACTCTCTAATTTTGTTGAAAAAAAGGTCGTTAAATCAACTCGTCGGTCGTCGAAAATCCACACACCTGGATCAAGCGTGATCGTATATTTCACTTTTCCAGATATGATAATGATATTTTCCATTTTTCATTCCCCCTAAACCCTTGCATAATTAGTATAACTTTTTTTGGGCAAAATGTCATAATAGTAAAAGCAGGTTCCTTAAGAGGATAAAATCTGTCTGAATTGCTGCCGTTTTAAACAAACTCCTTTGTGCAATCCACTTCATAGTTCTTGCAATTTTCCTTTGTAAACGGTAAAATTTATAGATAAGTTGAATTATCGCTCTGAAATGGGGGGATCAATGTTGGCGTCTGAAATGATCGTGAATCACCAGGAAAAAGCATATGCCTTACTACAGGCTGACGCTGAAAAAATATTAAAGCTAATCAAAGTGCAAATGGACAATCTCACGATGCCTCAATGCCCTCTTTATGAAGAGGTATTGGATACACAAATGTTTGGTTTATCAAGAGAAATAGATTTTGCTGTTCGGTTAGGCTTAATAGATAGTAAAGACGGTAAGGCAATTCTAGATACATTAGAAAGTGAATTATCAGCGCTTCACGATTCATCGTTAAGGAAATAGTAGCAAAGAACTCAAACAATCCATGTTAATTGTTTGGGTTTTTTATTATTTCAAGAAAACAAAAACGGACTCAATCAATTTCCTTATTTCAGAATATTCTTTATTAAATTGTTGTAACAAATTAACTTTTCCTCAAGTAAAAATGTTTATTTTCTATTATAATAGAGGGATATAAATCAATATTGAAAATGAGGACTTTTTAAATGCTGAAAAAAATATTGAAATCATATGATTTTTCATTAATTATTGCCACCATCCTTTTGTGTTTATTTGGACTTGTTATGATCTATAGCTCAAGCATGGCTTCCGCAGTTCAAAGGTATGGTTATCCACCAGATTATTTTTACCAAAAACAAAAAGTATGGCTGATGATTTTTACTGTGATCTTCCTTATCGCAGCAATTATTCCATATAAGATCATGATGTTCAAAAAAGTTCTGGTATTGATTGTGCTATCATCTATTTTATCTCTATTAGGATTATTTGTATTTGGGGTAGAAAAAAATAATGCGCAAAGCTGGTACTCCATTGGCACTTTCTTATTTCAGCCATCGGAGTTTGTCAAGCTTGCTGCCATTATTTATTTAGCAGCCGTTTATGCGAAAAAGCAAGCCTATATCAATCAATTTAACAAAGGTGTTCTCCCGCCTTTAGTATATCTTTTTTTCATATGTGCACTTATCATTTTTCAACCTGACTTCGGTACAGCAGCTATTATCATAGCCATAGCTTGTATGATTGTTTTATGCTCTGGTATGAATTTTAAAAGTATCGGTAAATTACTTATTATGGCGCTTATCGTCCTTCTGCCGCTTATTTTAGTTTCCTGGGGGAAGTTTTTTTCTGACGAACAACTAAGTCGTTTTGCTGTATTAGATAATCCATTTAATGATAAATATGTAAATAATGAAGGTTTTCACTTGGCAAACTCCTATATCGCCATCGGTTCTGGTGGAGTAAATGGGTTGGGTCTTGGGAAAAGTATTCAAAAGCTTGGTTATCTGCCGGAATCACATACGGATTTCATTATGGCTGTAATTGCGGAAGAATTAGGGATTTGGGGTGTAGGATTCGTTATCATTCTCCTTTTTTATATTGTATTAAGGGGAATTTATATTGGCTTACAATGTAAGGACCCTTTTGGTAGTCTGCTTGCTATTGGTATTTCGAGCATGATTGGGATTCAGTCCTTTATCAATCTAGCTGGAGTTTCTGGGCTAATTCCACTGACTGGTGTACCGCTGCCATTTATTAGTTACGGAGGATCATCACTCTTGATGCTTGCGGGAGCGACAGGAATACTTGTAAATGTTTCTATGTTCACTAAATATGAAAAAAAATATAAAAATAAACAGGATCAAGTCACTAATAGGAATCAATCAAAAGATGGCAAGGTTTTCTATATTTAATCAAAACGCGAAGGACAATATTTGCTTCTTCGCGTTTTTAAAAATACATAGAATATGAGGTGCTTTAAATGACAAGACAGATAAATAAAGTGTTGGTTGCCAATAGGGGAGAAATTGCGATAAGGGTTTTTCGCGCGTGTACTGAACTGAATATTCGAACAGTTGCAATTTATTCGAAAGAGGACTCTGGGGCCTATCATCGTTATAAGGCGGATGAGGCTTATTTGGTTGGGGAAGGAAAAAAACCAATTGATGCCTATTTAGACATTGATGGCATCATTGCTATTGCCAAAAAAAGCGGAGCAAATGCCATACATCCAGGTTATGGGTTTATGTCAGAAAATATTCATTTTGCCAAGCGCTGTGAAGAAGAAGGGATTATTTTTATCGGTCCGTCCATTACACAACTTGATATGTTTGGAGATAAGGTAAAAGCAAGGCATCAAGCAGAGCTAGCTGGAATACCAGTGATTCCTGGTAGTCCTGGTCCCGTAACAGAGGTAAGTGATGTTGAAGATTTTGTGGAAGTACACAAGTTACCCATAATCATAAAGGCCTCTCTTGGCGGAGGCGGGCGCGGGATGAGAATTGTTAAACGCATAGAGGAAATCCGTGAATCATTTGAACGAGCAAAGTCGGAAGCGAAAGCCGCTTTTGGGAATGATGAAGTTTATCTTGAAAAATTAATTGAAAGTCCTAAACATATCGAAGTGCAAATCATTGGTGATCGGCATGGGAATATTGTTCATCTTTTTGACCGCGATTGTTCTGTTCAAAGACGCCATCAAAAGGTAGTGGAGGTTGCTCCAAGTGTGTCTATTTCTTATGAGTTGCGAGAAAGGATTTGTGCGGCGGCCGTAAAATTGATGAAAAATGTTGATTACCTAAATGCAGGTACAGTAGAGTTTCTGGTTTCAGGAAATGACTTTTATTTTATAGAAGTAAATCCACGTGTACAAGTGGAACATACTGTAACAGAAATGATAACAGGAGTCGACATTGTGCAGACGCAAATTTTGGTATCAGAAGGGCACGAATTACATGGTCCAATTATCGGTATACCACAGCAAGAAAAAATTCAAATGAATGGATTTGCTATACAGTCAAGGGTAACAACAGAAGACCCGCTTAATAATTTTATGCCTGATACCGGTAAAATTATGGCCTATCGCTCAGGGGGTGGCTTTGGGGTGCGTCTTGATGCTGGAAATGGCTTTCAAGGAGCTGTAATTACACCGTATTATGACTCTTTATTAGTAAAGCTTTCTACATGGGCGTTAACCTTTGAGCAAGCTGCATCAAAAATGGTTCGAAATTTACAGGAATTCAGGATTAGAGGGATCAAAACAAATATACCGTTCTTAGAAAATGTTGTGAAGCATGAGAAATTTAGGAATGGCGAATATGATACTTCATTCATTGATACAACACCGGAACTGTTCATTTTCCCATTCCGAAAGGACCGCGGAACTAAAATGCTGTCATACATCGGCACGGTCACTGTTAACGGGTTTCCAGGTATTGAAAAGAAGAAAAGACCAGTATTTCCGAAGCCAAGAATTCCTAATTTACCCTATGATTTACCGTATCAAGAGGGGACGAAGCAAATTCTTGACAAGTATGGTGCCAATGGACTTGTGGAATGGGTCAAGAATCAAAAGCAGGTCTTATTAACGGATACAACATTTAGAGATGCTCATCAGTCGCTATTAGCAACCCGTATGCGGACAACTGATATTCTTCATATAGCTGAGCCTTCTGCAAAACTTTTACCTGATTTATTCTCTTTTGAAATGTGGGGCGGAGCAACTTTTGATGTTGCCTACAGGTTCTTAAAAGAAGATCCTTGGGACAGATTGGTAACTCTACGCAGGAAAATTCCAAATGTACTGTTCCAAATGTTAATACGTGGGGCCAATGCGGTGGGATATAAAAATTATCCTGATAATTTGATTCGTGAATTTGTTGACCAATCTTCTTCAGCTGGAATTGATGTTTTTCGAATTTTCGACAGCTTAAACTGGGTAAAAGGTATGGAAGTTGCAATTGATGCAGTGCGTCAAAGCGGTAAAATTGCCGAGGCTTCGATATGTTATACAGGGGACATTTTAGATGAGACAAGGACGAAATATAATCTTCACTATTATAAAAGCTTGGCCAAAGAGCTGGAACAACAAGGTGCCCACATCCTAGGAATTAAGGATATGGCAGGCTTATTGAAGCCTGAAGCAGCGTACAGGCTGGTTTCTGAGTTAAAGGAAACCGTCGATATTCCTATCCATCTCCATACGCATGACACAAGTGGAAATGGTCTCTATACCTATGCTCGTGCAATTGATGGTGGAGTGGATATTGTTGATACAGCATTGGGTACAATGGCAGCCTTAACTTCTCAGCCTAGTGCTAATTCGTTATTTTATGCACTTGAAGGGAATCCTCGGAAACCAAAAGTAAATATCCAAGCACTAGAAAAATTGTCTTATTATTGGGAGGATGTCCGTAAATATTATCAGGATTTTGAAAGCGGAATGATTTCCCCCCACACTGAGGTATATCAACATGAAATGCCGGGTGGGCAATATAGTAATCTCCAACAACAGGCAAGAGCAGTAAGCCTTGGTGAGCGTTGGGATGAAGTTAAAGAAATGTATTCACGAGTTAATAATATGTTCGGTGATATTGTAAAAGTGACGCCTTCATCAAAGGTCGTAGGTGATATGGCTCTATTTATGGTTCAAAATGATTTAAGTGAGGAAGATGTGCTTTTAAAGGGACATATGTTAGATTTCCCTGATTCTGTCGTTGAATTATTTGAAGGATTTCTTGGCAGGCCCTATGGAGGTTTTCCAGCGGAACTTCAAAAAATTATATTAAAAGGTAAAAAACCTCTAGAAGTTCGTCCAGGTGAATTGCTTGAACCGGTTGATTTTGAAAAATTGAAGGAAAAATTGTATAAAGAACTTGGCAGACATGTTACGGCTTTTGAGATCATTTCGTATGCTTTATATCCAAAGGTATTTATGGAGTACATTAAAACGGATGAACAGTATGGAAATATATCAGTACTAGACACACCTACGTTCCTTTATGGAATGCGATTGGGTGAAGAAATAGAAGTAGAAATAGAAACGGGAAAAACATTAATTGTTAAACTTGTCTCTATGGGTCATCCTCAAGCCGATGGCACGAGGGTCGTTTATTTTGAGTTAAATGGTCAACCGCGTGAAGTCTTCATTAAAGATGAGAATATAAAATCTACGGTGGTATCTAAGCTGAAGGCAGACCCAAAAAACGAAAATCACCTTGCTGCCTCGATGCCAGGAACAGTGGTCAAAGTTGTCGTTGAAAAAGGGGAAAAGGTTGAACGTGGCGATCATTTAATGATTACCGAAGCGATGAAAATGGAAACTACGGTTCAAGCAACTTTTTCAGGCGTTGTAAAGGATATCTATGTCACAAGTGGTGAGGCAATATTAACCGGTGACCTTTTAATTGAATTAACAAAAGCGTAATAAAAAAAGCTGCCAGGGAGTGGGTATCCCTGGCAGCTTTTTTATAGATTATTTTTTTTAGATCTAGAATATAACAAAAGGAAATAACTTAGGACGCCAAACAAACAAGTAATAAAGAAGGCGTGAAGCAGGGCGATATACAGATTTAAGCTGCTAAAAATAATCAAAGCTCCTGCAATCACTTGTAATGAAACAAGGATGAATGAAATAATCCAGCCCCAATAAAGAACTTTTTGGTTTTTGTAATGGCGAACAGTCAAATAAAGAATGTAAGTAATCCAGATAAAGATTAATCCAGCAGCGGCTCTGTGTCCCATTTGCACCCATTCGTACATATTGGAAGGCAAGGAAGGAGCGTCATTTAAACATAGCGGCCAGTCTCGACAAACCAAACTTGACTTAGTGTGACGTACGAGTGCGCCAGTGTAGATGACAAGATAACTATAAATGGAAACACCGACAATATGAAACCCCATTCTCTTATCGATATATAGTTTTTCTGCATCAAATCTCTTATCAATTTCAAATATTAGAAGTGTTAACAATAACACAGCAGAAAAGGATATAAGTGAAATACCAAAATGTAATGCGAGTACAAAACCAGATTGTCCCCATTTTACTGCAGCAGCCCCGATTAATGCTTGTAAAAGTAAAAAGAAAAAGGAAAGGAAGGAAAGAAATTTCGTTTCTCTAATATGTCCTACCGCCTTCCATGACCAAACAGAAAGAACGAGAACCATCATTCCAACTACTCCAGAGACAAGTCTGTGGGCAAGCTCAATAACTAATTCTGGGGTAATTTCCAACGGAAGAAATTTACCGTTACAAAGCGGCCATGATCTCCCGCATCCCATTCCAGAATCAGTCTTTGTAACTAGTGCTCCGCCAATTAAGATAAATATCATTCCGATGGTAGTAGCAACAGCCAACCATTTCAAAGATCGTCGCAAAAAATTCACCTCTTAAAAAAGTTCAATAATTTGTCATTGGATAAACCTGACAGTATAATAGATTGGAAAGTAATTCGATTATTAAATTCCCTATTAATCATAACGAATAAAATTGAAAAAGAACAGAAATTAAGTATAGATTTTAAGATAACTTAAATCAATAAAAACAGATGCGGAATAATGAATAGTTTTCACTATTATTATAGTGAAAACCATAGAAACTCAGTTGATGGTCTGTTAGAAATATATTAGTGGTAGTTTAATTAGAATTATTCCTTTTTAGGTGTAAGAGGAATTAAAATTAAACTCTTCATGTAGACACTAGGATTTTTTATAAATTTAGGGGATAATTTGTATAAATGGAATTATAAATCCTTAAAAAGCTAAGATTATAACGATAAAATGAACTTTGTAACAATTTAGTCTAAAATTATTCAAAAAAAATTCACAAAAATATCTAAAAGTGTGATTTAATATACAGAGAAAGTGTTTTTATTATCACTATCTTTTTTATTTGATTGTTTATTAAATCGAAAAAAATTCATATAACTTTTCTATCATCGTTCCTTTTTATTACAAATGAGGGCATATATAAATTAAGTATCAATTATCACTTACTTAAATGATGAATATTTGTTATTTAGGTTTAGGAGGAGAAACCAGATGTCGAACTCTAAGGCCTTCGGAGAAGCTGCTATTGATAATGGCGCTGCGAGCTTGCAAGCCAATATAAAAACCTCTGCATGGAAAGACTTTATGGCTCTTATCAAAATTGGAATTGTAAATTCTAACCTTATTACTACCTTTACGGGGTTATGGCTTGCGCTTCACTTTTCAGGACAAAGCTTTCTAAACAATTTAGATATCGTGCTTTTTACAGTAGCAGGATCTTCACTGATTATTGCAGGCTCATGTGCTATCAATAATTATGTTGATCGTGACATTGACCATTTAATGGAAAGAACAAAAGAAAGACCTACTGTAACCGGGAAAGTAGTTCCGATAAAAGTTCTCGTATTAGGTATTTTACTTATTGGACTGGGAACACTGTCTTTATTCTTTACTACGATGACTGCAACAGTAATTGGACTGCTTGGAGTTTTTAGCTATGTTTTCCTGTATACATTGTGGTCAAAGCGGCAATTGGTGTCCAACACTATTATTGGGAGCATATCAGGAGCAGTACCACCACTAATCGGATGGGCAGCAGTAGATGCTAATCTCGATATCATGGCATGGTCATTGTTTGTGCTAATGTTTGTTTGGCAGCCTCCGCATTTTTATGCGCTAGCGATGAGACGGGTTAAAGAATATAAAGCAGCTGGGATCCCAATGTTACCTGTAGTGAAGGGTTTTAAAACCACAAAAATTCACATCATCCTTTGGGTTGCTGCACTTCAGCCAATTCCATTTTTTCTTACCAAATTAGGAATCCCATTTCTAATACTTGCTATCGTTCTAAATATCGGGTGGCTTGCATTAGGGATTTATGGATATAGAATCAAAGATGACATAAAGTGGGCAAAACTAATGTTTGTTTACTCTTTGCAATATTTAACTATTATTTTTGTAGCAATGGTTATAGTTACATTAATTTAGTTTTGCAAATGATTGTTTCTTGTTTAAAGGGAAGCAATCGTACTACATAATTCTTTGATCAACATAATGCTTTAAATAATTTTATTAGTGAAAGAGGGGTTTGATTAAGCTATGAAAAGGCTAGCAAAGTGGCGTTTAATATCGTTATTTACGATTTTAGCGCTTGTTCTCTCCGGATGTGGCGAACCGTACCTTTCCACGTTAAAGCCTGCCGGTGAAGTTGCGCAAACGCAATATGATTTAATGAAGTTAAGTACGTTAATCATGGTTGGGGTTATTGTTATTGTTGCGATTATTTTCGTTTTGATTTTGGTTCGTTTTAAACGAAGGGATGACAGAATACCAAAACAAGTAGAAGGAAGTCACAAATTAGAAATTATTTGGACTGCTGTGCCGATTCTTTTACTATTAATTCTTGCCGTTCCGACTGTGGCCGCAACCTTTAAACTTGCAGATGTATCTCCAATGGATAAGAAAAATACAAAGGCACTTGTAATTAATGTTCGGTCACACTTATATTGGTGGGACTTTGAATATCCAGGCAAGAAGATTGTTACAAGCCAGGAACTTGTTGTTCCTACAAATGAAAAGGTATATTTTAACTTGAAGTCATCTGATGTGAAACACTCATTTTGGATTCCAGCAGTAGGTGGAAAGTTGGATACAAATACGGAGAATATTAATAAATTCTGGCTAGAGTTTGACGATAAAAAAGCAAACGAAGCAGGAAATCTTTTCTATGGAAAATGTGCAGAACTTTGTGGTCCATCCCATGCTTTAATGGATTTTAAAGTAAAAGCTATTAGCCGGGACAAATTTGACGCTTGGGTAACTTCGATGCAGAATGTTAAAGAACCACAAAAAGCCCAGACAGCTTCTGCGGCACAAGGACAAGAACTATTTAATAAAAGCTGTATTGGCTGTCATGCTGTAACACCATCAAACAAAATGCCTGAAACAGCACGTCTAGCACCAAACTTATCAAACTTTGGTGAACGATCTCGTGTAGCCGGTGTTTTGGATCATAATAAAGAAGAGTTAAAAAATTGGATTCGTAATCCAGAAACATACAAACCAGGTAACATGATGACAGGAAAATACCCGGAAATGTCTGAAAAACAGCTAGATGCTTTAGCAGACTATTTAATGGGCTTAAAGGCCCAGCAATAATTGGGGAATTGGTTGAAAGGGAGGTAAAATTGTGAGTACCTATGCTCAAAAAAAGGGATTTGGCGCAACATTATGGGACTTTTTAACAACTGTTGACCATAAAAAAATTGCCATCCTATATCTCATTGCAGGTGGATTTTTCTTCTTAGTGGGCGGACTTGAAGCAGTATTTATCCGTATCCAACTTGCAGTGCCTAATAATGATTTTGTGAGTGCCGGATTATTTAATGAAATTATAACAATGCACGGAACAACAATGATTTTCTTAGCTGCGATGCCGCTGGTTTTCGCTTTTATGAATGCAGTAATGCCTTTACAGATTGGAGCCCGCGATGTAGCGTTTCCATTTGTCAATGCATTAGGATTTTGGTTGTTCTTTTTTGGAGGAATATTCCTAAACCTCTCTTGGTTCTTAGGAGGAGCACCTGATGCAGGATGGACATCATACGCGTCACTTGCACTTCATTCCCAAGGGCATGGCGTAGACTTTTATATCTTAGGTTTACAGATATCAGGTATAGGAACATTAATTGGTGGTATTAACTTCCTTGTTACCATCATTAACATGCGTGCTCCAGGTATGACATATATGAGAATGCCTTTGTTTACTTGGACTACATTTGTTACCTCAGCACTTATTTTGTTTGCATTTCCTCCATTAACAGTTGGTTTAGTTTTAATGATGTTTGACCGCTTGTTTGGTGCGAATTTCTTTGATGCCACTATGGGTGGTAATACGATTATTTGGGAACATCTTTTCTGGATTTTCGGTCATCCAGAAGTATATATTTTAATACTTCCAGCTTTCGGGATTTTCTCAGAGATTTTTCCGATTTTCTCAAGAAAGCGATTATTTGGATACTCTTCCATGGTATTTGCAACTGTATTAATCGGTTTCTTAGGCTTCATGGTATGGGCTCACCATATGTTTACAACAGGTTTAGGTCCTGTTGCAAATGCCATTTTCGCAGTTGCTACAATGGCTATTGGTGTACCGACCGGAATTAAAATTTTCAACTGGCTTTTAACAATGTGGGGAGGAAGTGTAAAATTTACCACTCCTATGCATTGGGCAATGGCGTTTATTCCATCATTTCTTGCTGGTGGAGTAACAGGTGTAATGCTTGCCTCCGCAGCAGCCGACTATCAATATCATGATACTTATTTCGTTGTTGCACACTTCCATTACGTAATTGTGGGTGGTGTGGTATTTGCAGTCTTTGCAGGTACACATCTATATTGGCCAAAAATGTTTGGAACAATGTTGAATGAAGTTTTAGGTAAAATTACTTTCTGGTTGTTCTTCATCGGGTTCCATTTAACATTCTTTATCCAACATTTCTTAGGTTTATGGGGAATGCCGCGACGCGTTTTCACATACCTTCCTGGTCAAGGATTTGACACTGCTAACATGGTTAGTTCTATAGGTGCTGCGTTTATGGGATTAGGTGTTATCGTAATGTTATTTAACATCATTATCACTTCTGTGAAAAATGTTAAAGTTGGTAATGATCCATGGGGAGACGGAAGAACACTTGAATGGGCAATCCCTTCTCCACCACCGTTTTATAACTTTAAGCAGCTTCCACTTGTACGTGGTTTAGATGCTTACTGGTTAGAAAAAATGGATGGTAAAAAAGGAATGACTCCGGCAGAGCCACTTGGTGATATTCATATGCCAAATTCGTCGTTTTTACCGTTTATGATGGCTCTAGGATTATTCATTGCGGCATTTGGTGCAATGTACCATGTAAATGATAAGGCTTGGGCATTACCAGTAATGATCATCGGATTATTAGTAACTTTTGGCTCCATGTTCTTACGTTCGGTGAAAGACGATCATGGATTTCATATTCACAAAGAAGACTTAATTGATGAGGATGATAAGGGGGTTAAGGCATAATGCACGCTGATGAAAAATTTACTTATGAAACATGGCCTGCTGCGCCGGAAAAATCAACCCTTGAATCGAAAAATAAATTCTTAGGTTTTTGGTTCTTCTTAGGGGGAGAGACAGTTCTTTTTGCCTCTCTCTTTGCCACTTACCTTGCATTGAAGGATAAAGTTCCTGATTCAAGTCATCATTTAGCAAAGGATTTATTTGAATTACCGTTAACATTTGTCGCGACAATGCTCCTTTTAACGAGTTCATTAACAAGTGTTTACGCAATGTACCACATGAAGAACTTTGCCTTCAAAAAAATGATGGTCTGGCTCGGTCTTACTGCGCTATTAGGTGCAGGTTTCTTAGGACTTGAGGTTTACGAGTTTTCCCATTATGTTCATGAAGGACATACATTTACAAGCAGTGCTTTCGGTTCTGCCTTCTACGCACTAGTTGGTTTTCATGGAGGCCACGTTGCATTTGGATTACTTTGGTGTTTAACATTAATGTTTAGAAATTCCAAACGAGGCTTAGACCTTTACAACGCTCCAAAATTCTATGTATTTAGTTTATACTGGCATTTTATCGATGTTGTTTGGGTATTTATCTTTACAGTAGTATATTTAATGGGAATGGTGGGATAAACTGATGGCTAATCAACAATTAAATTCAGGTAACCCAAGAGTAGACATTGAATATCGTCGCAAGAAAAATGCAGAAGAGATGAGATATCAATTGGTTTCTTTTGCCTTGATGATTTTCTTAACTCTCATTGCTTTTGCGGCTGTTGCAATTAAAGGATTTAGTGCGTGGTTTACAGTTCCATTTATTATCCTTTTGGCTGTCGTTCAAGTTATTTTCCAACTATATTATTTCATGCATATGAGCCATAAAGGACATGAAGCACCATCGCTCTTTTTATACTCTGGTGTGATGGTTGGAGCAATAACTATTCTTACGTTTTCAACTATTATTTGGTGGTAATATGTTCAAAAAAGAAAATCGGCTTATGGCCGATTTTCTTTTTTAGACCTATCTAAGGGTTGTTTCCATTTTCTTTGCGTATCGTTTTGGCCAAGGGTTATAATATAGTCAATAATACTTTTAAATCATAATGAGGTGATTTGGGTGCTTACATTAGATATATTCGGTTTTAAAGCACTTTGGAGCCCGTATTTTTTACTAATCTTGATAGTCATAACTGTAGGGTATTTTGTCCTTACGACAAAATACAGAAGCTTTTTTCCAGATGGTGAGCCATTAACGAAAACACAAGGAGCTTTGTTTTTATTATCAATGATCCTGCTTTATGCCATTAAAGGATCTCCTGTTGATTTATTAGCACACCTTATGTTTTGGGTCCATATGATTCAAATGGCTGCTTTAGTTTTAGTCGTACCGCCTCTATTTATCATGGCTGTACCTGACTGGTTTTGGAGAAAAATTTTCAGTGTTTCCGTTATTGATTCGCTTTTTAAGCTTTTCTCAAAACCACTTATAGCTTTAATTGCATTTAACGGCTTTTTTTCTTTTTATCATGTACCCATCATTTTTGATCACATCATGCAAAATGCTTGGCTGCATGCTGGCTATTCAATCTTATTGTTTGCCGTCGCAATCTTTATGTGGTGGCCATTGCTTAATCAGATGCCTGAACATCAGACATTAAATGGACTTAAGAAGGTTGGTTATATTTTTGCAGATGGGATTCTGTTAACACCAGCTTGTGCCTTAATCATTTTTGCAGATACACCAATGTATGCAACCTATTCTGATCCCCATGTTTGGGGACAAGTGATGAGCCTATGTGTTGGATCAGCGAACTTCGACAGTTTAAATTTGAGTGGTCCACAACTTTTTAGTTCGATATCATTACTACATGATCAGCAACTTGGTGGAGTTTTAATGAAAATTATTCAAGAAATTATATATGGTGTCATTCTTGGTCATGTTTTCTTCGAATGGTACCGTAAAGATCAATCAGACTCCGAACAGGAAATGAAGCAACCATTAAATCCGTTGCTCATTAAATAATCTCCCATACTCCTGGGAGATTTTTTTACTGATAAGCCTTAATTTCTTGGGTATCGTTTGAAAAGTATGGATCGTTGAACTACTATTATTGTAGAATAAAAGAAAAGAGAGGACCGCTAAATGAATTCCTTACCGATTTTACCTACTATTAGTACCTCATTTATTGTTTTAAGTGCTATTACTGTTGCTATTGGATGGTGGCAAATTAAGCAAAGACATATTGAGGCCCACAAAAAGACAATGTTTTTGGCTGCTATTTTTGCTGTAATCTTTTTTATTATCTATGCTTCTAGAACCCTCTTTATTGGAAATACTTCGTTTGGAGGGCCAGATAATATCAAAATTTATTATACAATATTTTTAATCTTTCATATTACACTTGCGACGACTGGAGCTGTATTCGGCATTGTCTCTATCATGACAGGATACAAAAACAAACTTTCTATCCATCGAAAACTGGGTCCGATAACTAGTTTCATTTGGTTTTTTACTGCGATCACGGGTGTTGCCGTATACTTATTGCTTTATGTATTTTATCGAGGCGGCCAGACAACATCTATGCTAAAAGCAATTCTTGGACTGTAAAAAATTAATCGCTTCCGAATAATAAAAAGACGCATGAGAACCATGCGTCTTTTTTCGATTATAATGCAAACTTACTTACTTCTGCTTTTACTTCATCGAGAATTTTTTTACATTGATTTACAAGTGAGGTTGGGAAGCTTTCGCCTTCACCATATTCTACACCGTGTGGGTAATAATGTTTGCCTAAAAGCGGTGTCATTAATTGAATAGTTGCTTTATCAGCGCCAATATCGCCCTCAATCGCATGACCCCGTACACGCAAGTAAAATACCCCTTCTTTTAATTCAAACTTGCGGTCGTATGTAACTCGTTCGTAGTCCCATTGTCCTTCGCGAACTAAACCGTGATCTAACATTACTTCATCTAAACGGTTTAAGTCAGCCTTTAACTTTTCAATTTCAGTATTCTCGAATTTCATAATGAATCCCTCCTAAAAACAATACCATTGCCCCTATGTTTCCTATTTAAGTAGGAAAGCAATAATAATTCAATTTAATAATAGTTGAAAATGTTTCAACTTGCAATGAATACCTTCAGCGAATAAAACAATCTTGGTAGGAAACCCTAAAATAATGGTAAGAGGAATTAAATAAACCTAGGGGGCAGTAAAATGGAAGAAATCCGAGATATAATGACTGAAGAGGTAGAATGCTGTACGTTATTGGATAATGTTTATGAAGTCGCCTTAAAGATGAAGCACTTAAATGTTGGGGCTATACCAATTATTGACCAGGAAAAGCTTGTCGGAATGATTACAGACCGAGATATTGTTGTTCGAGGTGTTGCTGAAAAACATCCTGGTTCAACAAAAGTAGAAGATATCATGAGTAATGACCTTATTACTGTTACTCCTGATTCTTCCAGTAAAGATGCAGCAAAATTAATGGCAAAGCATCAAATCCGACGATTACCTGTGGTAGAGGAAGGTAAGTTAATAGGAATTGTTTCCCTTGGTGATTTCGCGATCCGCGAATTGACTGACGACCAAGCAAAAGAGGCATTAACGGAAATATCTGAGCAAAATTATAATGGAGCACAACATTAAAAATTATTATATAAAAAAATAGTTTTACCTTTAGAAAACAGGTACTCATCGTGCCTGTTTTCTTTTTATCAGTTCATTTGTCTGACATTTTTGATTATGACTATTACTATCCAAGATATTGATGATATAATAATTTTATCTATACATATAATGATTCATGAAAGTAATAGAGAGGGTGAATGCCTCTGCGTACACTGACTAGAATTCTTATTCTTTCAGCAGTTTTCTTAACTATCGGTTTTTATGTGAGTATAAACGAAAATAACGATAGTAATATTTTAATTAAAGAAGATCATACTTCAGAAATGAAACAACCTATTTCACAAAATCCTGATAATAAGCCAAGTAAAAAAATAGTCTCGGATAAACCGAAAGAAGGTTTGGCTTTATTAATTGGGAAAAATGAAGGTGAATTAGAAAAACTACTTGGTCCACCAGTTCGGATTGATGAGTCAATGTATGGTTACCAGTGGTATATTTATAATCAAGACGATAAAAAGTATGTCCAAGTGGGTGTTGAAAATAAACATGTAGTTACGATTTTCGCGATAGGCCAAAATCTTGATGTAGCACCTTTTGAAATAGGAGAGCCGGTTGAGGAAATCTTCAATACGCATTATATTGATACAAATATTAAGATTGAATTTAATGGTAATTCGTATCATTTTGAATTGAATGATGCTGATTTAAATCTTCGGCCAATGGTGCAATTGGGTGATGTCTTTGTCCAGCTCTACATAGATAAATTTACTGGCAATCTTTCTAGTGTTCGGTTCCTTAATGCAGAAACACTAATTAAACAAAGGCCATATGAACTTGTTTATAGTGGATATTTAATCAAAGCACCTGAACCTAGTGAGGAAAGGCGGCGTGCCATTGAAGAAGATACGGAACAGGAGATATTTGACCTAACGAATGTCTTACGAGTAAGAAATAAATTAAAGGAATTAAAATGGGATGAGAATACGGCAGAGGCCGCGTTTGAGCACAGTAAGGATATGTCAGTAAACAACGACTTTTCACATAAATCCAAGAAATTTGGAGATCTTACCAAACGATTAAAAACGGCCCATGTGGTTTACCAGGCTGCAGGCGAGAATATTGCGGCAAATTATACAGATGGACCAGCTGTTGTCGAGGGTTGGCTAAATAGTAAAGGACACCGTGAGTCACTGTTAAGTAAGGAATACTCTCATCTTGGTGTAGGGGTATTCCAAAAGTACTATACTCAAAACTTTATATCAAAAACAGAACAATGAAAAAGGTGACGATTAGGTCACCTTTTTTCAATCTTATATTGATTAAATATAAATCTGTTTTGCTCCCATTTCCCGAATAATCGGATCACTTCCCCCACATTAAAATACTCTTTATTGAAATTGTTAGTAATGGGTGTGATCTTTTGGGCGGTGATTAGTTTTGTTTCTGTTTGTAGTTTTAAGGACTGAACATAAATGTAGCGATGATAATAAAACCGTTGCTTCTCTTCGATAATACTTTTAATTTCACCTGTTATGATTGCTTCTTGCTGTACTTGGCCAGTATCAAGCCACTTTGTATCGTGCTCCTTCATCTCTTTTTTTGTAAGCCAAAAAAAGTAAAAGCAAATAATTGGGATTACGATGGCGGTGACCATTATTGATCACACCTCCGCTTATTATTTTTTTATAATAAAGAATGTACCTGTGGCATAGGCGATTTTTTTTCCGTCACTCCGATATGCTTCACCTGAGATGACCATTGTTTTGCTGCCGCTATGAACAATTTCCGCTTTACTGTAGAGTGTTTCTCCGATACCTGGTGCTATGTAATGGATATTCAATTGATTTGTTACGGCTCCATAACCATCTGGTAGAAGATAATTAGCCAGACTCCCCATTGCTGTATCAAGTACCGTCGCAGTAATCCCGCCATGGACAATATCTAGGTGGTTATTAAGAGTTGGGTCTAAAGGAATCGTAATTTCGCAGGTTTTCTCATTTAGTTTTCTATCCATTTGCAGAATTCCGTCAATATATGTACTTCGCTTTTGTTTAATTTTTACTTGGAATCCCGATAAAAGGTAGGCAAGAGAATTTAAATCAGTCTCTGAACCAGTTTCAATACATGTTTCTAATAATCGACGTAATTCATCTTTCATTATACTTACCTCTTTCATTTCTTTGTCTTTTGACATCTTACCATTTACAAGGCGAATATTAAATATTTTAATCTCAGTGTTCTTTCACATTTGTAAAATTCTTTCATATTGTATTACTGGGACTAATTTGGGCTGAGGTGAGATAAATGACACAAAAAAAATTACACCCTTCCGTGTCACAATTCAAAGAATTTGTTAAAAACAATCCAAAACTAATCAAAGAAGTACGGAAAGGGAAGGCAACTTGGCAGGAACTATATGAAGACTGGTATTTATTAGGTGAAGAGGATAGCCGCTGGGAATCGATGGGATCTGATACTGGATCAGTCGATGAAACAAGCACAGAGTCTAAAGGTGATTGGCTTTCTAATATTATGGGAATGGTTAAGAAAATGGATCCGAATCAAATGCAAAACCACATGAATAACCTAAGTCAGGCTCTGGGGGCGATCCAAGGTGTAATTTCACAATTTCAAGGAGAAAACCCTGGTACAGGTCCTGTTAAGCCGTCAGAAGGACCTAAACATCCATTTGTGTTTAGAAAAGATTGATGGAAAGGAACCTTAACTCATGCGAAGAGATATACTGCAATATATTGAAAGTCAAAAGGACTTAAAACAATTCATTCGCGAACAACCAATATGGTATAGAAAGCTGTCAAGAAATCCATATGATTTGCAATCGCTTGAAATTGAATCCTTACACTATTATAAGAAAACAATTCCTGACCAAGTGAATAAGTTTTCGAATAGTGTACAAATGGCTTCGATGATGTATCACATGTTTCAGGGGATGAAAAATCAAAATTAAACAAAGTCACAGGATTTATTTTGTGGCTTTTTTTATTTGTCATAGCGGAGTAAGACTAAAAAAAGAAAAGGAGGCGAACAATACAAGCAAAAGAAGGAGTGAATTTAAATGAAAAAGCTAGTTCCGCAGTTAATCCTAATGATCTTTTTTATTGGAATCCTTACTGGATTTAATAATGACTTACCTAGAACTGAAATTCCTTCACTATATGTTCACCACCAGATCAAAGGTGAGACAGTTTTAATTAATTGTATTGTTACAGGAATCAGCTTCCGTGACGCAGACCCTTCAAAAGGAAGAATCGGGAAGATTGTTGTTTGGGTGGATGGAAAGAAAAATAGCGAGGTTAAAGCGGCAGCTTTTATAATTAAAGGTTTTTCACCGGGAACCCATAAGGTAAAGTTAGAAGTTGTCAATCCAAATAATGAACCGTATGGATTAGCGAAAGAATTTATGGTAAATATCCCTAGATAAACTGAAATTTTCACATTACTACCACTTTCATGTTAAAATATCTTTGGAGGTGGGCGTAAAATGCTTGCTACGTTAGAGAGAGTCGAATTATTGGAACAAGCTGAGCAATTAGCAAAGATGGTATTAGAATCTGAAATAGCCGAACAATATCAAATATGTTTATATAAATTGCAAAATAACAAGGAAGCACAGCGGAAAATAAGTCAATTCGTTCGTCTAAAGGAGCTATATGACGAGGTCCAGCGGTTTGGTAAATACCATCCTGATTATAAAAAGGTAATGACACAAATCCGCGAAAATAAAAGGGAAATGGATATAGATCCTCTGGTAGCAGAATTCAAATTGGCTGAGAATGATTTGCAAGACCTACTAGATGCAATTAGTATTATTGTAGGCGGTGCGGTCTCTGAACATATAAAAGTTCCAACAGGAAATCAGTTTTTTGAAACGAAAACCAGCCACGTTAGTGGTTGTGGCGGTGGAGGAAGCTGTGGGTGCGGCTGAAAAATCAGCGAATTGTGCTGATTTTTTTTTGTAATGTCAATCTTTTCAGATTTTAAGCACTTATCTGGAATAAGTAGCAAAGTTTGAATTGAAAAGGAACGTTTTAATATGCTAGACTTATGTAAAATGATGGTTTGTTGAAGGGGAAAAAAGTATGTTTGTTCAAAGACAAGGATTGGTTGTTTGGCTTTACTCGTTAAAACAAGCTAAAATGCTTCGGCGTTTCGGAAACGTTCATTACGTTTCAAAAAAGTTGAAGTATGTTGTTCTGTATTGTAATCAAGAAGAGCTGAATGAAATAATGGAAAAGTTGAATTCTTTTTCGTTTGTAAAGAAAGTAGAACCTTCATATAAACCATTTTTAAGAATGGAGTATGAGAATTCGGCGCCAGATAAAGCAAAGGAATATGATTATAAAATGGGTATTTAAAAAGGTGAGGGCGTTTCCCTCACCTTTTCCTATTGTAGTGGAAGTAAATAATGATTAAGACGGAGAATGCCGATTAAGTGCTGGTAATACAGCTCTTTTTCATAAAAAATGGTTGACGGCTTAACAGATAGCTCATGTATTTGCTTACCATGTTTTACAGCAGTAGAAGCAAAGATATCATACCTCTTATTTGATATAAATTTGGGGTTTGGAATACCCTCACGACAAATATATAGGGCTTGGAATTTTCCAGGGTCTGTTGGCTTTAATACGACAACCAATGAGGTTCTATCCTGATCATCAATCTTTGTGTGCAGTGCGAGCATATGTTGAAGACGGTGTTGATTTGCATTTGTAAGCTCAATCAGTTCATATATATCTGAATATCCTTCTCCTAATTCAATAAAACGCTGGATCAATGAAAACTCTCCTTTAAAATGGCTTAATTCAAGAATACTCTATCACTAATTTCCGATCTTTTGAATAATAAGTAAAAAAAAAACCTGCAGAAAATTCTGCAGGGTCCTTCCACATCCTCATAAAGGATAGAAGGCAAAGGGAGAGGAGAAACCGGAGGAAGAACTTATGGGGAAACGTAAGTCTTCTCCGCGGTTGGCAACAACATCCTCGAATTGATGTTGTTAATTACATTATTTCCACAACCTAAAAGCTTATACGTACTTTCGAATAAATTTTCCTGATGAAAGAATCATTTTCTGTAAATCATTACTCAAATGAAAAGATATACACTTACTAATTGTCTACTTTTTGTATATTATGATAGGATGGATTAAGAAAATTATTTCTGAAAAAATGTGGTGATATGGTAGTGAGAGTGGTTTCAGGGATTTGCAAAGGTAGACCTTTGAAAGCTGTTCCAGGTAATACAACGAGGCCGACAACTGATAAGGTAAAAGAGGCTTTATTTAATATGATTGGACCTTATTTTGATGGCGGCATTGGATTGGACCTATTTGCTGGAAGCGGTGGATTAGGTTTGGAGGCACTTAGTAGGGGATTGGAAAAAGTTATTTTTATTGACCGAGAATTAAAGGCCATTCAAGTGATCCAGGAAAATATTAAAGCTTGTAAATTTGAGGACCAAACGGAAGTCTATCGCAATGATGCCGATAGAGCATTAAAGGCTCTCATAAAAAGAGAAATCTGCTTTGATTACATATTTTTAGACCCACCGTACAAAAAACAACAACTCGTCAGCTTAATGGAAAAAATGGATAAACAGGATGTAGTAAAAATAGATGGATGCGTTGTCTGTGAGCATAGCTTCGATGTTGAATTACCAAAATCATTAGGGCGGTTTATCCAAATAAAACATGAAAAGTATGGAATGATCGCGGTAACTATTTATATACGAACAGATATTGAGTGAGGGGGAGTCAATTTGACAAAAATAGCCGTTTGTCCAGGAAGCTTTGATCCAATTACATATGGTCATTTAGATATTATTAGAAGAGGTGCCAAAGTATTTGACACTGTCTATGTGAGTGTATTAAACAATTCATCTAAAAATCCGTTATTCAGTGTTGAAGAGCGAATGAATCTAATTCAGGCTGTAACAAAAGATCTTCCTAATGTTAAGGTAGATGTCCATTCTGGCTTACTTGTTGATTATGCAAAGGCTGTTAATGCTAATGCTATCATCCGTGGATTGCGGGCAGTTTCAGATTTTGAGTACGAAATGCAAATCACTTCGATGAATAGAGTGCTTAATGAAGATATCGAGACCTTTTTTATTATGACCAATAATCAATATTCCTTCTTAAGCTCCAGTATTGTAAAAGAAGTGGCAAAATATAATGGGAACATATCAACGCTCGTCCCACCAATTGTTGAAAAAGAATTACAAAAGAAGTTCAAAAAACAATAAAAAAGAGCTTTGCCAGCTCTTTTTTATTGTTTTTTTACGCGGCAAAACAAAATTAGCACATACACAAAAAGGGAGAAAATGGTGATAAGCGGACCAACTTCCATCATTTTATGATAAAAATGATCTCCCCATGAACCGTCTTCAAAAAAACCAACAGGTAAAGCGTTAGAAGGCTGCTCTTGATTATTGAAACGCAAGTAAACTGGCTTCCACAAAATCAATGCAAACAAGCTTGCAAATATACCTTGAAGGATTCTTGCAATAAAAAATGGTTTAAATCGGATATCTGTTTGTGCCAGGATGCTTGCAACCTGTGCTTGGACACTAAATCCACTAAATGCCAGGATAAAGCTGGTAATCATTGCTTTTTGTAATAGAGTAGCATCTTGAACCAGACTCGTTAGTTGGCTGCCTAATGTAATTTCAAATAAACCAGATATAAATGGAATGCTTAACATTTCAGGGAAAGACAATGAGGATAACAAGATCTCTACTGATTTTGCAAGTGTCGCTGTAATATGTAAATGATAAAGTAATTTGTTAATCACAGAAAATAAAATAATAAACCCGCCAACCATTAATAAAGTTTGAATGGAAGAATTAACTGCATCACCAAGAAGTTTACCAATTGGTCGATTATCTTTTAATCTTGTTTGATGCAAAGCGGATAAAGCCAATCGGATTTTGAACTTTTTATTTTTCTTACTAATTTCGTTAGGGGATTCATTCCCATAAAAACGCATGATCAATCCAACACAAATATTTCCTAAATAGTGGGCTAATGCAAGAATAACACCTAAATGAGGATTATAGAAAAAACCTACAGATACTGCCCCAAAGATAAATAAAGGGTTAGAAGAATTTGTGAAAGAAACAAGTCTTTCTGCTTCAATTCGTGTTAAGTGGCCTTCCTGACGTAATCTTGCGGTAAACTTTGCTCCAGCGGGGAATCCTGAAGCCATACCCATCGCCCAAACGAACCCTCCAACACCAGGTACCTTAAAGAGAGGCCTCATTAATGGCTCCAATAATACGCCGATAAATTTGACAACCCCAAAGCCAATTAACATTTCAGAAACAATAAAAAAAGGTAATAGCGATGGAAAGACAATTTCCCACCACATATTTAGCCCTCGGATAGAAGCGTCTAAGGACTCTTGAGGAAAAGAAATAAGTGAGGCAGCTAAAATAGTGACGGATATAGATAAAAAAATAGTTTTTAGTTTGGAACGAAACAATGAAGGAACCTCCTTCCGAGAGGGATCGATGAAACTGTGCAATCAATTAATTGAATGGTAAAATAAGAATTATTCTTATCCTGACTTGTCCTCATATAAAACAAATATACTCATAGAACGTTTATTTAGACCATAAGATTGAACGAGACTTCTTATTTCTGTGGATTGGCTTCGGGAAGTCCTGTCTGTTAAGAAGAAAAAATATCTAATAGGTTTAAATAGGAGGTCTTTAGTAATGGAGCACCCTAAAATAGGCTTGGCGCTTGGTTCGGGTGGTGCACGTGGGTTTGCTCATTTAGGAGTCATAAAAGCATTGAAAGATGCTGGAATTCCGATTCATCTGATTGCAGGCAGCAGCATGGGGGCGCTGGTTGCAAGTTTTTACGGGGCAGGAATTGACATGGATCGGTTATATAAATTATCCACTGCTTTTAAAAGAAAATACTTTTTGGATTTTACTGTTCCGAAAATGGGATTTATCTCAGGAAAAAAAGTAAAGGAATTTATTAAGGTTTTTACTCATGGAAAAAACATTGAGGACTTGTCCATTCCAATAGGTATCGTCGCAACTGATTTATTGACGGGGGAAAAGGTTGTTTTTCAAACGGGCCCGGTTGCTGATGCTGTAAGAGCAAGTATTTCCATCCCGGGGATATTTGTTCCAGAAAAATATAATGGGAGAATCCTTGTAGATGGTGGTGTATCTGACCGTATTCCTGTTTCTGTGGCTAAAGAGATGGGGGCGGATATAGTTATCGCAGTAGATGTCTCCAGGGTGAAACGGAACGCAGAAATTACCTCAATTTACGATGTGATTATGCAGAGTATAGACATTATGCAAGCTGAAATAATTAACAATAGAGAGATCGCGGCCAGTGTAATGATTCGACCCCCTGTTGAAATTTATAGTTCACGAGCCTTCACAAATATTGATGAGATCATTAATCTTGGTGAGGAAGAAGCGAAAAAACATCTAAAGCAAATAAAAACCGTGATTGAACAGTGGAAGGGGTAGAAATTGCGATGCGCAAAAAAATATATATAGGTTCTGCACTAATCGTTGCCATTTTTTTTATCTGGGGAATGTTCTATTCATTGCCTTATTATGTTTCAAAACCTGGAATGGCGAAAGAACTTGGACCAATCATTATGGTTGAAGGCGGCGATAAGGATAAAGGTAATTTTATGCTTACAACAGTTAGAATGGGTAGAGCAAATATTTACTCCTATTTAGAAGCAAAGATACGAAATTATGAAGAACTTTACCCATTAGATATGATTTTAAATAAAAAAGAAACAGAGGAAGAATACAATGCGAGACAGCTCCATCTGATGGCTGGCTCAAAACTTAATGCAATAGAAGTTGCCTACCGTAAGGCGGGATTGCCTGTGAATTATAAATATAAGGGGATCTATGTCATGCAGGTGATTCCAGAAATGCCTGCGGAAGGAAAGCTTTCCACGGGTGACCGCATTTTTAAAGTGGATGGGCAGCAATTGCCTTCTTCGGAAAAATTTATTGATTACGTAAGCAAAAAACAAGCTGGGGATAAGGTGAAATTAACCTACTTGCGTAATAAAAGTACAAAGACTGTTACATTAAAACTTCAGCCTTTTAAAGAGAATCCTCAAAAGGTGGGGATAGGAATTTCTCTAGTGGACGATAAAGAAATAGTTGTCAAGCCAAAGGTTAAAGTAAAGACAGATGAAATTGGGGGACCATCTGCTGGATTCATGTTTTCATTAGAAATCTATAACCAGTTAACAGAAGGAGACTTAACTAAGGGCTATCAAATTGCTGGTACCGGGACGATTGATGTGGATGGAACAGTCGGACCTATTGGAGGAATTGAACAAAAAATCGTAGCTGCTGACAAGGCTGGGGCGGAGTACTTTTTAGCTCCTAATGAAAAAGGGATAAAGAATTCCAATTACCGGGATGCAGTTAAGACTGCAAGGGACATAAAAACCAAAATGAAGATCGTTCCAATTGATAACTTTGATGACGCAGTTAGGTATTTAGAAAAGCTAAAGGAAAAATAAAAATGATGGTGCGTCTGCAACATCATTTTTATTTTTCCTGTATATAAATTGGCGGTTGCTCAAATTCCTGCCGAAGCATTTTGTTTTTTAAATGACTAGGAATCCCTAGAGAATAAATCCGAGCTGCCTTAATATCAAGGTTTATTTCTTTTTCTTTAAATGAGGCTAGTTTTGAAATAAGGGGGAGACTAAGGTGAGACTTCTTCTTATTTAAGTATTCCCTGCCTATACTGGTCATTCCTAAAAGTCTTAGATAAGAGGCTTTTTCCGAGTGTCTCGTCATTTCCTCCTTTTTTGTGTTCGTTAAAATATGAACACATAACCTTTGCAGCCTTGTCCATGTATATCTTTTTGTTTTAATTTGCTGCATAAATTTATGAAAGTTATCAGTTTCAAGAGCTGCTGTTTGAAGTCGGTTCTCAAGTCCCTCCTCCATCTCATAAATTTCCCTGAGTTCACTGGGACTAGAATGAATCAAGCGAAATTGAAGGTAGCTCCAATAATTTTCCCATTGGTGAAATCCCTGATATTGTTGTACATACTCTTTTAATAAAAGTTTTGTTTGCTCTGGTACATATTGATTAATTTCTGTTTGGTTAGCGTTATCTGTAAAAATGGCTTTACGAATACTCGTCGCACTGGCAATTGTTGCAGAAGCAAAATGTTCATCGTGATAGTCAGCGTTTTTTCGAGGGATTGTCATCGGACTGACTGAACTCTTTTGTCGTTGGATTGCTTTTATGTATTCAAGTCCAAGAATATTATTTGGTTTTGCTAAATCTAAATAATTATTTGCATTAGGCAATTGTTTAAAAGCTAAGGAAAGGGCTTTAGGATAGCTGACACCAGTATCTAAGTGCCATTTGATGTTTTCATTAAATGAGTTTTGCTGATCTTTTAAGTAATCGATAGTTTGAATGAACGAGGATAAATCCCCACTTTCACTGCCAAAACATAGAGAGTCGCAGCCGACTGCATCTAAAATTGACACAGAACCGTTTGCGAACGTTTCCGCTTTTTGAGTAGCGAAGCGATAGGGAAGCTCAAAGACTATATCTACTCCATTAAGCAATGCCATCTTGGTGCGCTGCCATTTGGAAACAAGTGCCGGTTCCCCGCGCTGTAAAAAGTTTCCGCTCATTACTGCAATGACAACATCTGCCTCTGCAGCCTCCTTTGATGCTTGTAAATGAAAGGCATGTCCATTATGAAAAGGGTTGTATTCCACTATTAATCCTACAGATTTCATTTATTTTCTCCCTTTTTTTTAACTACTAACATTATATCAATAATATAAGGAAACCAATCAAATTATATGATAAGATATTAAAGATGTTTGCAAATAGCTTAACTGGTTAAACTAGTATAGGAAACCTTTATGAGCGATTGCTTTTTATCACCTGACGGGGTGTAAAGAAAAAACATTGACAAAAAATTTATCGAAGGCTATAATTACCTTTGTTGCCTTGGGGTGATTCAATTGAAATGGACATTAAGTCAATTACAAAAATATCGAAACAAGGATTTTATGATTGATGAGATGGTTCGTGTGGATGAGATCAAACAAGATGATCCAACCATCCGAGAAGTTTCTCCGATGCATATTACTGGTCGGGGAGATATCGATTCAACAAAAGTGACATTCCATTTAAAAATCGAAGGTTACTTAATACTTCCTTGTTCTCGTACTTTAGTGGATGTAAAACTTCCAATTAATGTCGAAACGACTGAAACGTTCCTCTTGCAAGGTTCAGTTTATGAAACTGAGGAGGAAGCATATCAAGTAAATAGTGATGTGATTGATGTAATGCCAATCCTTCGAGAAATTCTTTTACTTGAAGTTCCAATGCAAGTTTTTTGTGACGATGTTAATCATGAAGATGCTGCTCCACAGTCTGGCAAGGATTGGGAAGTTGTTCATGAGGAAGATCAATCTAAAAAAATGGATCCGAGACTTGCTGGTCTCGCAAAGTTTTTTGACGAAAACAATTCTTCTTCCGAATCATAATCGACAAATCTAAGAAGCAAAGTGAAGAACCAGAATTCCTGGCCTTCATTACTTTCTTAATACTCTTTAAGGAGGTGGGAAGAATGGCTGTACCTTTTAGAAGGACTTCTAAAACTGCAAAAAGAAAACGTCGTACTCATTTTAAATTAAACGTACCTGGTATGGTAAGCTGCCCAAACTGTGGTGAAATGAAACTTTCACACCGCGTATGTAAAGCTTGCGGAACATACAAAGGAAAAGACGTAGTGAACGACTAATTTTAAGGTAAGATAGAAAGCACAAGGGTGTTAGAGCCCTTGTGCTTTTGTCGTTTTAAGAAAAATACATACTATATCCCTTTATCAATTGGCTGTGTTAAAGCTAAATGTTGATTTTTCACAATCTGTTGATTGGAGCGGAATGCGCGAGACTCCTGCGGGAGTACGGGGCAGGGGAGACCCCGCAGGAGCGAAGCGACGAGGAGACTCCCCGGCACGCCCGCGGAAAGCGAAGCGCATGGAGCGGAAATCAACAGACAAGTTTAACACAGCCTATCAATTAATAATGAAAGGTTGCGACAGTTTGTTTTATTCCATTGAAAAACAGGAAAAGGGTTATTTATTATTTACGATTAATAGAAGTGAAAAAAGAAATGCTATTAATTTTGATGTGATGGAAGGCTTAGCTGAGGCGATAAAAAGAGCCTCTGAACCAGATATAAAGGCCCTTGTGATTACTGGAAAAGACGATCGGGCTTTTTGTTCGGGAGGAGATTTATCTGTTTTTCATAAGCTTCACACAAAGGAAGAAGCGTACCCAATGCTTTCTAAAATGGCTAATATTCTTTATTCGCTGGTAACATTAGCGGTTCCGACCATGGCTCTCATAAATGGAACAGCGATTGGCGGCGGGTGCGAACTTGCAGCAGCTTGCGACTTTCGTATTGCGCGAGAAGGTATAAAGGCAGGGTTTGTACAAGGCAAGCAAGCGATAACAACAGGCTGGGGTGGAGGTTCAATTTTAACAGAAAAGTTCCCAGTCTCAGCTGCTATGAAGCTTTTAATGGAAGCTGAACTGCAAACAGCGTCATATTTAAACGAAATTGGTTTTATAGATGCTTTATATAGGGGTAACTCTCTTAAGGCTTGTGAAGAATGCCTTGAGAAAATGTTAACAAATGATCGAAGTGTGCTGAAATCCTATAAAATGCTTTGGGTTAGAAAGTGGGAGGAAACTAAACTCCGTGAAAGAATAGAGGAAGAGGTAAGAAATTGTTCCTTATTGTGGGAAAGTGATGCCCATCATCAATATGTAAAAACTTTTATAGGTAAAAACAATGAATAAAGATTAAAACACCGCTTTTGATTAAGTCTATCTTTTCTAGTAGATGCATATGTATTATAAAAACACTAGGAGGGATGATTTAATGTCACCAACTCGACAAGATGCATGGTCCCAAGACGAAGACTTGTTGCTTGCTGAAGTTGTGTTACGGCACATCCGTGAAGGCGGGACACAGCTGCAAGCGTTTGAGGAAGTAGGGAAGCAGCTTACGCGTACATCTGCAGCCTGTGGGTTTCGCTGGAATTCATTTGTAAGAAAACAATATAAATCAGGGATAGAGCTTGCCAAAAAGCAGCGTAAAGAGTTGAAAAAGCAGCCAGTCTCGAATGAAGTAGAGACTATTCAGGAAGCGGTTAAAGTAGAAAGCGTTCCTTCACCAAAAGGAAATGTGCCAAGCAGCACAATTACGTTTTCGGCTGTTATTCAATTTTTAGAGGGTCTCCATCAAAAAGCGCAAGTTTCATCCGATTTTGAAGCAGACAGGAAGAGGTCTTTTGAAAAAATCAAAGAGTTGGAAAAGAAGGCATTCTATTTAGCTGCAGAAAATGAAAGATTATCCAAAAATTTAAAAGCAATCGAAGAGGATTATCGATCATTAATTGAAATTATGGAAAGAGCTCGAAAAATGGTCGTCCTTCAAGATGAGGACCGACAACAAAAGGTAAAATTTCAAATGGATAAAAACGGTAACCTTGAAAGAGTAGAAAAGTAGAAAAAGCGGACCTAATGTCCGCTTTTTCATTTTTTTTAATTATGATGTTGTGGTTCGACGCCTTTAGGATACCAAACCAATGGATTTTCTCCACGGTCACGCTCCATATCATATTCTACATTGGCAAAGTCCATTTTTTCCCAGAAACTCCTTGATTGAACTCTAGGGTTCGTTTTAATCGGGAGACCAAAGTTCTTCGCAAATTCTACAAGCACTTTGCCATACCCCTTACTTTGATAATCAGGCAATACCTCGAGCTTCCATAGTTCTAAGTAATTTTGCGGCGGGATAGAAATAGCGGTCAAATTTTGCATCAATTTGATATAAACTCATTCGTGCTACTAGTTTGTCCCCGAAATAAATTCCATAGAATGGTGAGTCGCTATTGTTATCAACCATATTTGCTTCAAGATCTTCAAGCATAGACAATTCTTGAATCCCATATTCTTTAAACTTTTTAAACTCTTCTAGTGTCTTAAAGTTTACTTTTAGTCTTTCCACTTTAATTGCCATAGTCGACCTCCTAAATATGAAAACATCATAATCTTGTATATATTCATTTGTTCCTGAATAACATGATATGAAATTAATTTTGCATTATGTTATTCAGGAACAAATGAATCACCTTTATTATATAACAAAAACTCAAAAAATTCTTCAAATAAGTTCAGATAGCGTTTTCAAAGATTGCAGGAAATTTAGAAAATGATGAAGAAACATATTAACGGACGTTTTTTGAGGAGGAGAATTATTGAATAATCAATTGTACGAGAACCGTAAAATAATTGAATCCGGCGGACAACCAAAATATCATGAGAAGGCTAAACAACAAAAAAAGCTCTTTGTTCGTGAGCGTCTTCAATTATTGCTTGATGAAGGAAAATACGAAGAAGATGGTAAATTTGCCAATTTTAAGGCTGGTGACCTTCCTGCAGATGGTGTCGTAACAGCGATTGGTAAAATTAAAGGTCAGACTGTCTGTGTCATGGCAAATGATTCAACAATCAAAGCAGGGTCATGGGGAGCAAGAACGGTTGAAAAAATAATCCGTATTCAAGAAGTAGCGGAGAAATTAAAAGTTCCGTTATTTTATCTGGTCGATTCAGCAGGAGCAAGAATAACAGATCAATTAGAAATGTTTCCAAATCGACGAGGTGCGGGAAAAATTTTTTATAATCAAGTGAAGCTTTCCGGGATGATTCCCCAAGTATGTATTCTGTTTGGCCCGTCCGCTGCTGGTGGGGCTTATATCCCTGCATTTTGCGATATTGTTATTATGGTTGATCAAAATGCTTCGATGTATTTGGGATCACCACGTATGGCAGAAAAGGTTATCGGCGAAAAGGTAACGCTTGAGGAAATGGGCGGTGCCAGGATGCATTGTTCTGTCAGCGGCTGTGGAGATGTTCTCACTTATAGTGAGGAAGATGCGATTGAATCAGCAAAAAAGTATATCAGTTTCTTTCCAAGCAGTTTTATAGCAAAACCAAAGATGACTGAAGGCGCAGCAGCGAAACAAGGCCGTGAACTAGAAGCGATCATTCCGGAAAACCAAAACGCACCGTTTGATATGTATGAATGTATTGATAGACTTGTGGACCAAGATAGCTTTTATGAAATTAAAAAATTATTTGCCCCAGAATTGATAACGGGATTAGCTAGAATCGATGGAAGAGCTATTGGAATTATTGCTAATCAGCCAAAAGTAAAAGGCGGCGTTTTGTTTGTTGATTCCGCTGATAAAGCTGCAAAATTTATTCAGCTTTGCGATGCTTTTCATATTCCGCCTATTATTTTTGGCAGATGTACCTGGTTTCATGATCGGAACAAAGGTTGAACGTGCAGGAATTATCCGTCATGGGGCAAAATTAATTGCTGCTATGAGCTCAGCAACTGTTCCGAAAATATCGGTAATTGTTAGAAAAGCTTACGGTGCTGGACTATATGCGATGGCAGGTCCCGCTTTTGAACCTGATTGCTGCATCGCGTTGCCGACCGCACAAATTGCCGTTATGGGTCCTGAAGCCGCTGTCAATGCGGTCTATTCAAACAAAATTAATGAAATAACCGACCCGAAAGAAAAAATTGCTTTTGTCCAAGAAAAACAGAAAGAATACAAAGAGCATATCGACATTTACAAGCTTGCTTCAGAGCTTATAATCGATGAAATCGTCGCTCCGTCTGAATTACGAAATATACTTATTCAACGCTTTGCTTACTATGAAACGAAAGAATTAAATTTCAGTGTCCGTAAGCATCCGGTTTACCCCGTATAATTTTATAGACCCTATTTGGCGGTTGTCGAATAGGGTTTATTTTTTCTAATCTTTCTAACAAACTATCGACTGCATCTGATAAAATATGGGTAAAGATGACTAAAAAGAGGGGTTACCATGAGGGTTGGAATTATAGGTGCTGGATCAATTGGCTTATTATTTGCCGCTTATATTAGTAGGGTGTTTGAGGTTACGATATACTGCAGATCAACAGAGCAAACATCTGAGATAAATAAAAATGGAATCGTACTAAAGAAAAAAGGAGAACAAACGATATCCTTTGTACAGGCCCTGCCAATTACAGAGTGGAAGGGAGTAGAGGATATAACAATTATCGCGGTCAAACAGTATCATCTTTATCCAATTATTGAGAAAATAAATCAATTACCGGTAATTCCTAACAATCTATTATTTTTACAGAATGGCATGGGGCATTTAAAACAGCTTGAAACAATTCCGTTTACTAATATTTATGTGGGATCAGTGGAGCACGGAGCCCTTAAAGAAAATTCATATACTGTATCCCATAATGGTGAAGGTATAACTAATGTTGCTGTTTTCAAGGGAGATACTACACTTTTAAGTGAATTTGTTTTTTCAGCACCAATCGAATTTCCACTTGTTCTCAAAGAGGATTACTTTCAAATGCTGCAAAATAAATTAATTGTCAACGCAGTCATTAATCCATTAACGGCTATTCTTCAGGTTAAAAATGGCGAATTAATAAATAATCAATACTATTTTCATGTATTAAAAAATTTATTTTCCGAAATTTCTACGGTATTAAATTTGAAAAATGCTGAAGTACATCAACTACAAATTATTGATATTTGTAAAAACACCTCCGAAAACCACTCCTCCATGCTTAGGGATATTGAAGCGAACAAAATGACAGAAATAGATGCAATCTTAGGGTATATTTTAGAAGAAGCACAATTTAAGGAAATGACCGCACCTCAGGTTGAGAACCTTTATTATTTAATAAAAGGGAAAGAAGTGGTAAAGGAGGCGAACTCTTGATTACTTTTCTATCCTCCATAATATCTATTTTATTCACTTTACCATTTTTAGGATTATTCATCGTTTTTTTTATAACAAAACTGGTGACAAAAAATACTCGAAAATCTGTCCACATGTCACTTGATTATACAACGATTTTATTTATTATTTCCGTTCATTTTTTAATTGCTACTATTTGGGGTAAATCACTTTTTTGGTTAATAATACTAATAATGATTTTAATTGCGATGATTTTTGTATTTGTTCATTGGAAGGTAAAAGAAGAAATTGTTTTGAAAAAAGTGATGAAGGGTTTTTGGCGTTTTAATTTTATCCTTTTTCTCCTTGCATACATCACCTTAACGCTATATGGATTAATCCATCGTGCATTAATATTTACCTTTTCCAACTGATTTCAAGCCAAAGTTTTTTTCAAATCCGGTTGGTAGTGGTATACTCTTAAAAGAATGAATTTGGGTAATCAGAAAGGAAGTACATGAATGGAGATTTTAAATCTCTCTTTACCAGCAACAAATCGGTTTGCTTCGAATTATTTGGAACAGTCTACTGAAATCGAGCCTTTTTTTCATTACAGGTATAATGAATTAACCGATGATGCCAAAAGGGTTTCAGAATTAAGTAACCGGTCATTTCCTCGCGTAGAGGTTGCTGAACACATTGAGAGCTTTATGAAGCAGTTTCCATCGTCTGAAGCTGTTATCAAGTCAATTGATAAACTTAAAACAAATAATAGCCTCGTAGTTATTGGTGGTCAGCAGGCAGGGATCCTTACAGGGCCGCTTTATTCAATACATAAAGTCATTTCAATTATTAAATTAGCAGAGCAAAAGGAAGAGCAGCTTGGAGTACCAGTCGTTCCAGTATTTTGGATTGCAGGCGAAGATCATGATTTCCAAGAAGTTAATCATGTGTTTGTGCCAGTTAATCGAAAGGTCGATAAATGGACCTATCCGGAGAGAGTAGTTAATAAGAAAATGGTCTCCGATATTCAGTTAAACAAAGAAAGCTGTCTATCATGGGTTAATAATCTAATTGAGAATTTCGGTGAGACAGAGCATACAAACACACTATTAGAATTTGCAAAAGAACAAATATCCATATCAACCACCTTTGTCGATTTCTTTGCAAATATTATTATGGAATTGTTCAAGGATTATGGGTTATTAATTGTTGATTCAGGTAACAAAGAATTTCGTTTGCTGCAGAAAGAATTTTTAAAAAGTCAAATTCTTCACCATGAAGAGATAACAAACAAATTATTGGAACAACAACGGGAAATTGGAATAAAGGGTTTTCCGATTACGATTGATGCAAGTGAAGAAAATGCCAACCTATTCTACTATGATCAGAAAATGAGTGAACGGATTCTACTTGAGTACGATCGAGGAAATGATCGGTTTGTGGGGAAAAATGGGACCTTGGCATTTACGAGAGAACAATTAGTGGTGCTAGCTGAGGAGAATCCGGCAAATTTAAGCAATAATGTGGTGACGCGTCCGTTAATGCAGGAATGGCTCTTTCCAAGTGTTGCTTTCATTGCGGGGCCAGGTGAAATATCATACTGGGCAGAACTCAAACTAGTTTTTGAGCATTTTGATATGAAGATGCCGCCGATCGTTCCCCGTTTGAATATTACCATCCTTGATCGATCGGTGGAAACAGATGTTGCAGAATTGCATCTAAATTTAGCAGAAGTTTTGAGCATTGGAACGGACAAAGGAAGACACCAATTTCTAGAAGCAATAAAAGACAAAGAAGTAGAGTCACTATTTTCAATTACTAAAGACCAATTAGTAAAGCAATATAGACAAATTGAAGCAAAAACAGCTCAGTTAGACCGCGGCCTCCTACCATTATTTAAGAAAAACGAAGGTTACTTATTAAAAGAAATCGATTTTTTGGAAAAGAAACTTGATGAAGCAGTAAGATTAAAGCACGATAATATGATCAAAAAATATGCGCGTGTTGATCTAGCTTTAAGACCTGATGGTTTTCCGCAAGAGAGGGTTTGGAATGTATTTTATTATCTAAATCAATATGGATTGAATTTTATTAATGACTTAATGACAGGAAGATTCGAATTTGATGGAAGGCACAAGGTCATGAAAATATAGAAAAACTTCACTTACATTGTGGAGTTTTTCTTTTTTTTTGTAAAAAAATAACATAATGAAACAGGATTATTAAGAATTAACGAGAATAGTTAAAAATAGGTGGTGGAAAGTGGGGGAATGTGGTACATTTTTAATAGAAAGTGGGGGTCATGGGTATGTTCATGGGTGAATACCATCACAGCATTGATAATAAAGGCCGCATGATTGTGCCCTCCAAATTCCGTGATGAGCTTGGTGAAATGTTCATTATCACACGTGGATTGGATCAATGTTTATTTGGTTACCCCATATCAGAGTGGGAGCTTATTGAAGAAAAGTTAAAAGGCTTACCTCTGACAAAAAAAGATGCCCGTGCTTTTACTCGCTTCTTCTTTTCTGGAGCAACAGAGAGTGAACTTGATAAGCAAGGAAGAATTAATATCCCAGCACCACTATTGCAATATGCAAAGCTAGAAAAAGAATGTGTAATTTTGGGTGTTTCCAATCGAATTGAAATTTGGAGCAAACAGATTTGGGAAGACTATTTTTCACAGTCTGAAGAATCTTTTGCGGAAATTGCAGAAAATATGATTGGCTTTGATATATAATGGATAAATTATGTTAATATATTTTCTGTTATATATCGTTCGATTGGAAAAGGTGGTTACTACATGTTTGAACATACAACTGTGTTGTTAAAGGAAGCTGTTGATGGATTAAATATTAAGTCAGATGGTATTTATGTTGATTGTACTTTGGGTGGGGCGGGACACAGTTCCTTGATTCTTTCGAAACTCGGAGCCCGAGGTAAACTATTTGCATTTGACCAGGATGAAACAGCTATTGCACATGCTAAAGAGAAGTTGGCACAATATGGAGACCGATTAGAGATAATAAAAAGCAATTTCTTATATTTAAAAGAAGAGCTTAATGATCGAGGAATTGCTAAAGTTGACGGAGTCCTATACGATCTTGGGGTATCCTCACCACAATTGGATACACCAGAAAGAGGTTTTAGCTATCATCATGATGCACCACTCGATATGAGGATGGATAATGATGCTGATGTTTCTGCCTATGATGTGATTAATCATTGGGCATATGAAGACTTAGTTCGCATCTTTTTTCGCTATGGCGAAGAAAAATTCTCTAAACAAATAGCACGTAAAATTGAAGCGGCAAGACTTGCAAAACCAATTGAAACAACGGCAGAATTAGTTGAATTGATTAAGGATGCTATTCCAGCACCTGCTAGAAGAAAAGGTGGACATCCTGCCAAGCGAGTTTTTCAAGCAGTAAGAATTGCTGTAAATGATGAATTAGCTGTGTTTGAAAAATCGATAAATCAAGCAATTGACTTATTAAACCCAGAGGGAAGAATAAGTGTTATTACCTTTCATTCTCTAGAGGACAGGATTTGCAAGGCAGCCCTTAAGAAAGCAAGTGAAACCCCTAATTTACCTCCAGGTTTACCAATCATTCCAGATGAGTATAAACCGATCTTAAAGCTAATCTCACGGAAACCAATTCTTCCATCTGAAGAAGAATTAGAACAAAACAATCGTGCCCGATCTGCAAAGCTCCGTATTGCAGAAAAATTATAAAAAATACCATCACCTAGGCAGTGGTGGTAGAAAATGAATAAAATCTGGAGGGGAAGCGTTTGAGTAATCTTGCCAGGAAGTATTTAGAGCAGCAACAAACAGAGCAGAAAGTCCAAAAAAAAGGTCAAGTAATTATCAAAAAATCCTGGCTTACACCAGGAGAAAAAATAATTGGATTAGCCTTTGCTGGATTTGTATGTTTTGGGGCGATTCACATTATTTCGAACCAATCTAAAATTTACCAGGTAAATAAGGACATCCAGGTTATTGAAGCAAAGGTGTCCGAACAACAGAAGGTAAATAGTGATTTACAGGTTCAGGTAAGCGAATTAAGTGCATATGATCGAATTTATCAAAAGGCTAAGGAAATGGGCCTTATTAAAAATGAAAATAATGTCAAGGTAGTGCATTAAAATGAACAAGAAACAACCATATATGAATGCAGGAGCAGCCATTTTATTTGGATTATTTGGCTTGCTCTTTTTTGTATTACTCTTCAGGTATTTTTCGATTCAAATCTCTGGAGAAGTAGACGGGCAGCCTCTTGCTGCGAAAGCTCAAGAGAAATATAGCAGGGAAGGGAATTTGGCGGCCTTAAGGGGCGATATCTTTGATCGGAATGGCGGGGTAATTGCAGAAGATACCAATGCATATACCTTGATTGCTATTTTAGATAAGAAGATGACGACAAATCCCAAAAAGCCACAACACGTAAAAAATCTAGACAAAACAGCAAAAGAATTAGCAAAGTACTTGGAAATGGATCAATCAGAAATTTATAGTATATTATCCAAAGGGAAAGAAAATAAGAAATTCCAGGTTGAGTTTGGCAAGGCGGGCAGAGATATTACTCACCAAACAAAGAAAAAGATTGAAGAACTTAAGCTTCCAGGAATTACATTTATTCGGGATTCGAAACGCTTTTACCCAAACGGAGTTTTTGCTTCACATTTAGTTGGGTATGCAGACCGGATTGAGCAAAAGGATAAAACGATTAAATCAATTGGGAAAATGGGAATTGAGAAAATTCTAAATGATGAATTAACAGGAAAAAATGGTAAATTAAATTTTGAGAGTGATTTGTGGGGCTATATACTTCCGGACGAAAAGGAAAAAATTACTCCTGCTCAAAATGGGAATGATGTCTATTTGACCATAGACCAAAAAATTCAAACCTTTTTAGAAGATGCTATGAACAAGGTAGATAAGGAATATAAACCTCAAAAAATTATTGCGATTGTAGCCGATCCGAAAACAGGAGAAATATTAGCGATGGGGCAACGGCCGTCCTTCCATCCAATAACAAAAGAAGGAATTGATAAAGGCTGGCATAATGAAGCTATTGAAACCTCATTTGAACCTGGATCGACAATGAAAATATTTACACTTGCAGCAGCGGTGCAAGAAAAGGTTTTTAATCCGAATGAAACCTATCAATCTGGTTCCTATCAAGTTACCAAAAAGGATAAAGCAATTCATGACCATAATTACTCCGGCTGGGGAACCATCACCTATCTTGAGGGTGTTCAACGTTCATCAAACGTTGCATTTGCGAAGATTGCGAAGGAGAAGTTGGGTTTTGAAAAGTTTAGAGAATATTTAACAAAATTTGGTTTTGATAAACCTACGGGCATTGATCTTCCTGATGAAACCTCAGGAAAGATTCAGTTTACTTATCCGATTGAAAAAATTACTACTGCATACGGACAGGGAACGGCAATTACACCGATTCAACAAATTCAAGCGGCAACAGCGATAGCTAATGACGGGAAAATGATAAAGCCGCATGTTGTCAAAAAAATTGTCAATCATGACACAGGAGAAACAATTAAATCAACCACTCCTGAGGTCGTTTCAACTCCTATATCAAAAGAGACTGCCAAACAGGTTCGTGATATCCTTGAAACCGTTGTTACTTCACCTAAAGGAACGGGTGGCCGTTACAAAATTGATGGCTACAGTGTCGCTGGTAAAACGGGGACAGCTAATATCCCAGGACCGAACGGAAGATATTTACAAGGGGCAGATAACTATATGTTTTCGTTTCTAGGCATGGCCCCTAAGGATGATCCCAAGTTGATTGTATATGTTGCTGTTCAGCAGCCTGATCTTGATGGAACCGGCTTAGGTGCCCTTCCTGTCTCGGCTATTTTTAATCCTGTCATGAAAAACAGCTTGCAATATTTAAATATCCAACCTTCTAAGAGTCAAAAAGCACAATTAAATAAACTATCAGATTTTATTGGGAAGTCGGTCGAGGCAACAGAAAAAGAACTAAAGGCAAAAGACATTGAAACCGTTGTAATAGGCAACGGAACAAAAGTTGTCAGACAACTACCAGAGTCAGGTACGACTGTTTTAGAGGGGGAAAAGGTAATCATCCAAACAAATGGAGATAAACTGGCCCCAGATATGAAAGGCTGGTCACTTAGAGATGTAATGAAAGTGGCCAATATTGCTGGCTTAAAACTGAATTCAAAGGGACAAGGCTATGTAACTAAGCAAAATATCAAACCAAAAACGATTATGCGAAACGGTGATTTCTTAATAGTTGATTTAAAAACTCCTGAAGAACAGTGGACTCAAGAAAATCAGGCTAATTCAAATGGTCAAGACCAATCAAAAGAAACCATTGAAGAAATAGTCCAAGATTAAACGTTAATCCCGCTTACTAGAGCGGGATTTTCTCTTATTTATTAACGTTAGTCGGCGTTCTAATAAAAAAAGTACAAGCATATAAATGAACGATAGAAAAAGGAGGGTCGTTCAAAATATGCGAGTTTCAAATGTAACTGTCCGTAAACGATTAATGATTGCTCTATTCGTTGGTATTCTAACCTTCTTAATTATTGATGTGCGGCTTGGATATGTTCAATTTGTTTTGGGTGATTGGTTGACTGCAGGAGCAAAAGACTCTTGGAGCCGTAATATCCCTTTCGAACCTGAACGAGGAGAAATTGTAGACCGTAATGGGGTGCCGTTGGCAACGAATATAAGTACCCCCACTGTTTGGGTAGTCCCAAGGCAAATAAAGGACCCAGCAACAACCGCGGAAAAGCTGGCCTCCGTTTTAAATATGTCAAAAGAAAAGGCATACCGGGATATCACCTTAAAGGAGAGAATTGTTCGTATAAAGGAAGGCAGAAAAATTTCTCATGAAAAGGCTAAGGAAATCAGATCCCTGGGTCTTGAAGGGGTCTATATTGGGGAAGACTCCAAGCGCCATTATCCCATGGGGAGTTATCTCTCACATGTACTTGGGTTTGCAGGAGTGGACAACCAGGGGTTGATGGGACTAGAGCAATATTATGATAAAGAGCTAAGTGGTGAACGGGGCTCAGTTAAGTTCTATGCGAATGCTAAAGGTGAAAGAATGAACGATATGGCAGATGATTATGAGCAGCCGATCAACGGTCTCGATTTGAAGCTGACAATCGATTCAAAGATACAAACCATTGTCGAAAGAGAACTAGATATTGCTGAGGCAAAATACAATCCAGATGGTATTATCGCCATTGCTATGAACCCAAATAGTGGTGAAATTCTAGCGATGTCCAGCAGACCAACTTTTGATCCTGCTAATTTCCGGAATGTACCCCAAGAGGTCTATAATCGGAACCTGCCAGTTTGGTCAACCTATGAACCTGGTTCAACTTTTAAAATTATTACCCTTGCTGCAGCATTGAATGAAGGAAAAGTTAACTTGGAAAAGGAACATTTCCATGATTCTGGGTCGGTTCAAGTAGCAGGAGCAAGGTTAAAATGCTGGAAACGGGGCGGGCATGGTGATCAAACATTTTTAGAGGTTGTTGAAAACTCGTGTAACCCTGGATTTGTTGAATTAGGTGAACGACTAGGAAAAGAAAAGCTTTTTAAATATGTTAAGGATTTTGGATTTGGACAGAAAACTGGAATTGATTTACAAGGTGAAGGAACAGGGATTTTATTTAATTTGAACCGAGTAGGTCCTGTTGAACAGGCAACAACTGCTTTTGGACAAGGAGTATCTGTAACACCGATCCAGCAGGTAACCGCAGTGTCAGCAGCGGTCAATGGCGGAATATTATACAAGCCGTTCATTGCGAAAGAGTTAATTGATCCTGTAACCAAAGAGATTGTAATGAGGAATTCTCCTGTTGAAAAAAGAAGAGTAATTTCCGAGAAGACTTCAAAGGAAATCCGCCATGCACTTGAAAGTGTAGTGGCCCAAGGGACAGGTGGCAGGGCGTTTGTTGATGGCTATCGTGTAGGTGGAAAAACAGGGACTGCGCAAAAAGCACAAAACGGCAGATACTTAGAAAATAACTTTATTGTTTCTTTTATGGGCTTTGCCCCTGCTGATGACCCACAGATTGTCGTTTATGTTGCTGTTGATAACCCAAAAGGAGTTACGGCATTTGGGGGAACCATTACCGCTCCAATTGTAGGTAATATTATGAAGGATAGTATGAAAGCAATGGGGGTTGAGCCTAGAAAGGATCAAATTGAAAAAGAACTAAAATGGCCAGATACTCCTTTAATAAAACTTCCTGATTTTACCGGTTTGACAAAAATGGAGTTAATGGATCAGCTTATTAACTTAAAGGTAGATGCCAGCGGGGAGGGAGATGTGGTTATTAGGCAATCTCCTGTGGCCGGAACCAAAGTGAAGGAAGGGTCAAAAATTAGGCTTTATTTTGGTAAAGAAGAATAACTCGAGTTGGATTTCTTATTGTTAGGGCGGTCGGAATGTTTTCCGCCGCTTAATTTTTTCTTTAAGCTTATATAACTAAATAGCAAAATAAAATATTTTAATGTAAAATAAGATGGAACTTTCGTTAAGAAGAATTTTGAGGTAAATACTGGTAATATGTATGTACGGTCATGAGAGGATTTGAGAGAAATGAAGCTACAAAAGCTGCTTAAGAATTTGCATCTTTTAGTTCCTTTTAAAGGTGAAGATCTGGAAATTACATCGATCGAAAACGATAATCGGAAGGTGCAAAAAGGGAGCTTATTTATTTGTATTAAAGGTTATACAGTTGATGGTCATGATTTTGCAGAATCAGCTGTAAAAAACGGCGCAGCAGCCATACTTGCGGAACGTCCGTTATCACTTGGTGTGCCTGTTATTCTTGTAAAAGATACAACAAGAGCAATGGCTGTGTTAGCTGATACTCTTTATGGGCAGCCAACTAAAAAGCTGCATTTAATTGGGATCACAGGAACAAACGGAAAAACAACCACCAGTCATTTAATTGAAAAAATAATGGTAGATGCTGGTCAAAAGACCGGTTTGATTGGCACGATGTACACTAAAATTGCTGAAAAGACGATTGAAACCAAAAACACCACACCTGAAAGCTTGACACTTCAAAAAACCTTTCAGCAAATGGTTGAAGCAGGTGTAAATACGGCCGTAATGGAGGTTTCTTCGCATGCATTAGACCTTGGCAGGGTCCATGGCTGCGATTATGATGTGGCTGTGTTTACAAATCTAACGCAAGACCACCTGGATTATCATAAGACAATGGATGAATATAAGCGTGCGAAGAGTTTATTATTTGCCCAGCTCGGTAATACATTTGATCATCATAAACCAAAATTTGCTGTTTTAAATGCAGACGACCCTGCCTCTGATATGTATAGCAGGTCAACTGCCGCACATGTAATTACATATGGAATCGACAACAAGGCAGATATTCAAGCGAAAGAGATCCAAATGACTTCCTCTGGTACTCATTTCAATCTCTTTGTCGAAACGGAAAAATTTCCGATCCAAATGCAATTAATTGGGAGATTCAGTGTTTATAATGTTTTAGCAAGTATTGCTGCCTCGCTTGTGTCCGGAGTCGAAATTAATGAAATTATCAAGTCCATTGAAAGTGTAGAAGGTGTATCAGGAAGGTTTGAACTTGTAAATGCAGGACAAGATTTCACGGTTATTGTTGACTATGCCCATACACCTGACAGCCTTGAAAATGTATTAAAGACGGTTCAGCATTTTGCAAAAAAAAGAATCTTCGTCATCGTAGGCTGCGGTGGGGATCGAGATCGTACGAAGCGGCCATTGATGGCTCAGATAGCCTGTCAATTGGCCACAGATCCTATCCTCACTTCAGATAACCCTAGAAGTGAAGACCCATTAGCAATATTGAAGGAAATGGAAGCGGGGGTTGAGGGTGAAAAATATAAGATCATACCTGACCGTAAAGAAGCGATTCATACAGCAATACAACAGGCAACAACAGGAGATGTGATCTTAATAGCCGGTAAGGGCCATGAAACATATCAAATTATTGGCAATGTCGTTCACGATTTTGATGACAGGTTGGTAGCACGGGAAGCGATTGAGGGGAGATAGCTATGTATTTAGCTTTGAAAGACTTGGGAGGTCTATTTGATTCTAGCCGTGGAATCCAAGACGATTTTTTGTTTGCTTCGGTTAGCGACCAAGCAAAAGAAGCGCAGCCAAAAGGATTATTTGTGTCATATAACGGAATGAATGGTGAACTTTCAGAAGCGATTGCAAATGGAGCAATCGCAGCTATTTGGAATCAAGAATACGATCTTCCAAGGTATACTCCGAACCATTTTCCAGTATTTTTTACAAACGATCCTGCTGATGCAATTGTAACAATTTTAAATAGATATATTGAAAAATTAAATGGAGAAACAGACAAAATTATGGCGATAACTAACTTTAAATTTTCAAATAAAAAACTTCTTAATAAAAATAACGAAACATATGATATATCTGTGTTATTAAACGAGGTAATTAATAAAAACAAACCTGAAAGGAGGGAATAAAATGCTTGAGCAAGTTATTTTTTTCACAATAATTATGGGCTTTCTTATATCAGTATTGCTTTCTCCTGTATTTATTCCCTTCTTAAGAAGGTTGAAATTTGGACAAAGCATTCGTGAAGAAGGGCCAAAATCCCACCAGAAAAAATCTGGCACACCAACCATGGGCGGTGTGATGATCTTGTTTTCGATCGTTATTACGACACTTGTGATGACAGGCAAATTTTCTGAACCGACTGTTAAAACATATTTGCTGCTTCTTGTAACGCTCGGTTTTGGATTGCTTGGTTTTTTAGACGATTTTATCAAAGTCGCCTTAAAACGAAATTTAGGATTAACATCTAAACAAAAGCTAGCAGGTCAAATCATTATTTCAATTATCTTTTATCTTATCTATAAACAACAAGGTTTCTCTACTGAAATTAGTATCCCATTTACTGATACAACATTTGATTTAGGCTGGTTTTTCATCTTTTTCATCATATTCTGGTTAGTTGGCTTTTCAAATGCGGTCAACTTAACCGATGGACTTGATGGCCTGGTGTCAGGTACCGCAGCAATTGCTTTTGGTGCACTAGCAGTACTTGCTTGGAATCAATCACAGATGGAAATTGCGATATTTTCTGTGGCGGTTGTAGGAGCTGTGTTAGGGTTCTTGGTGTTTAACGCCCATCCAGCCAAGGTTTTCATGGGAGATACCGGTTCACTTGCCCTTGGAGGTGCAATTGCCACTATCGCAATTCTTACCAAACTTGAAATTTTGCTTATCATTATCGGAGGAGTATTTGTCATTGAAACATTATCCGTTATTTTACAGGTTATCTCCTTTAAAACAACCGGTAAACGGATTTTCCGTATGAGCCCATTGCATCACCATTATGAATTAGTAGGTTGGTCGGAATGGCGTGTTGTCGTCACTTTTTGGAGTGTTGGATTAATCCTTGCGATACTAGGAATCTATATAGAGGTGTGGTTATAAATTGAAACAGATTAAAACTTTCAGTCATAAAAAAATTCTTGTCCTTGGTTTGGCGAAAAGCGGGGTAACAGCAGCCGCTCTATTACATAAGCTTGGAGCATTTGTGACGGTTAATGATAAAAAGCCATTCTCGGAAAATCCTGAGGCACAAGGGCTATTAGAACAAGGAATTAAAGTGATATGTGGTGAACATCCTATTGAACTTCTAGATGAAGGATTCGAGCTGATTGTCAAGAATCCGGGTATTCCTTATAACAACCCAATGATTGCTGGAGCGATTGAAAAAGGAATTCCGGTTATCACCGAGGTAGAGCTTGCATATGAGGTATCGGAAGCCCCATTTATTGCTATTACAGGAACAAACGGGAAAACAACAACAACAACTTTAGTCTATGAAATGTTGAAAGAGGATGAAAAGAACCCGCTAATTGCAGGGAATATTGGTACAGTGGCATCAGGTGTTGCGGAGGAAGCAACAGCAGACAATACGATTGTCATTGAATTATCTTCGTTTCAATTAATGGGGATTGTCAATTTTAATCCTAAAATTGCCATTCTTACAAACCTATATGATGCCCATTTGGATTATCATGGGGCAAAAAAAGAATATATTGCGGCAAAGGCAAACATCACAAAAAATCAAACAGAACTTGAATATCTCATTGTCAATGCGGATCAAGAAGAGACTCTAGAAGTTGCTCGTCACTCTAAGGCCAGCATCATTCCTTTTTCTACAAAGAAGAAACTGTCGGAAGGTGCTTATATTTCCGATGGCTGGATTATATTTAATAGTGAAAAAGTGATGGAAATTGAGAAAATAGCTCTGCCGGGCAACCACAATCTTGAAAATATTTTATCTGCAATGGCTGCGGCAAAGCTTTCAGGCGTAGAAAATAGCGCAATTCAAAGGGTTCTGCGAACATTTACTGGTGTCAGGCACCGCCTGCAATTCGTTACAGAAGTGAACGGTAGAAAATTCTATAATGATTCTAAAGCGACGAATATTCTGGCATCCATTAATGCTTTAGCTGCGTTTGAAGCACCTGTTATTCTGCTCGCAGGCGGTTTGGATCGCGGTAACGAGTTTGATGAGCTCCTGCCTTATTTAAAAAATGTAAAAGCAATGATTACATTTGGGCAAACCGCTCCTAAGATGGAACGGGTCGGGACATTGGCTGGAATAAAAACAATCATCCGTGTCGATAATGTTGACAAGGCAGTGCCTGAAGCTTATCGATACTCCGAATCAGGTGACGTAATATTGTTATCTCCTGCTTGTGCGAGCTGGGATCAATATAAAACTTTTGAGGTCAGGGGAGACATTTTTATCGAAGCGGTGCATAAGCTTAAGTAAGGGCTTGTACCTTGCGTGGTTCTGCAAAGCCCTAAAACTAGCAGTTGAGGTGTATTGTGGTGCCGACAAAAAAAACAACTCCCGATTTTATTTTAATGATCGTAACATTCACGCTTCTGGCAATAGGGCTTATCATGGTTTACAGCGCAAGTGCTATCTGGGCTGAATATAAATTTAATGATTCCTTTTTCTTTGCGAAAAGACAAACTCTTTTTGCAGGGGTAGGAGTTGCTGCTATGTTTTTTATTATGAACATCAACTATTGGACGTGGAGGACCTGGTCGAAAACCTTTATCATTATTTGTTTTGTCCTACTTATTCTTGTTTTAATTCCGGGAATTGGTAATGAAAGAAATGGATCTCGAAGTTGGATTGGTGTAGGCGCTTTTTCAGTTCAACCTTCAGAATTTATGAAACTGGCGATGATAGCTTTTTTGGCAAAATATCTGTCCGAACGGCAAAAGCTCATTACTTCATTTAAAAAAGGTCTTGTTCCATCATTAGGGCTTGCCTTTTTAGCCTTTTCAATGATCATGCTCCAACCTGATTTAGGTACGGGAACAGTTATGATGGGTACCTGTGTCGTCATGATTTTTATTGCTGGGGCACGCGTTAGTCATTTTGCCTTTTTAGGACTCTTGGGACTAGCCGGGTTTGTCGGCTTAATTGCCTCCGCTCCATATCGGATTAAACGGATCACCTCTTTTTTGGATCCTTGGTCGGACCCGCTGGTGAGCGGATTTCAAATTATTCAATCGCTTTACGCGATAGGTCCCGGCGGATTGTTTGGACTTGGACTTGGCGAAAGCCGACAGAAGTTTTTTTACTTACCAGAACCACAGACCGACTTTATCTTTGCAATACTATCTGAAGAATTAGGTTTTATCGGTGGTTCATTTATATTACTATTATTTGCACTGTTGTTGTGGAGAGGTATTCGAATCGCCCTAGGTGCACCGGATTTATATGGCAGCTTTTTAGCCGTAGGGATCATCGCCATGGTGGCTATTCAGGTAATGATTAATATTGGAGTTGTCACAGGGCTAATGCCTGTTACGGGCATTACCTTGCCATTTTTGAGCTATGGAGGCTCTAGTTTGACCCTGATGTTAATGGCGATCGGTGTTCTCCTTAATATTAGCAGGTATTCTCGCTTTTGAACCTTACCCCTGTTTAGCAGCAGGGTTCTTTTTATTTTTAGCGAAATCTAATTCATAAGGTTACAATTAGATAACATTCTTTTTTCATATGCATTATTTCGTTCGTTTTTATAGTAAGATAGTTATGGCAATCAGGTGTTAAATAGTTAATGAGGTGGAAAAATGAAAATAGTTGTTAGCGGTGGAGGGACTGGCGGACATATCTATCCTGCTCTCGCACTAATTCGAGAAATTCAGAAACAGAATAAAGATGCACAATTTTTATATATTGGGACTAAAAATGGTTTGGAAAGTAAGCTTGTTCCGATGGAGAATATTTCTTTTAAAGCTATTCATATTACTGGTTTTCAAAGAAAGCTTTCCTTTGAAAATATAAAAACTGTCCTACGTTTTCTAAAAGGAGTCAAAGACAGTAAGAGAATGTTAAAAGAGTTCAAACCTGATATTGTCATTGGAACAGGCGGATATGTATGCGGACCTGTTGTTTATGCTGCGTCAAAGCTCGGTATCCCAACGATTATCCACGAACAAAATAGTGTTCCTGGACTTACCAATAAATTTTTAAGCCGTTATGTAAATAAAATTGCGATTTGTTTTGAAGAAGCAAAAGAATTCTTTCCGAAAGAGAAGACTGTTTTCACAGGTAATCCTCGTGCATCCGAAGTAATTGGCAAGGATGGGATTCAAGGACGTCTTGCAGCTGGGCTTAGTACAACAATACCAGTAGTTTTAATCTTTGGCGGCAGCCGTGGTGCCAGGCCAATTAATGAGGCTGTTGTAAAGGCATTTGGGGAATTGGCTGAAAAGCCATATCAAATTCTTTATATTACAGGTGACGTACATTTTGAGGATGTCAAAAAAGAAGTAGATCTAATTGGAAACCCCAAAAATGTAGTAATTAAGCCCTTTATTCATAATATGCCAGAGGTTCTGGCGGGGATTGATCTAGTCGTTTCAAGAGCAGGAGCAACGACACTAGCAGAGATTACCTCGCTCGGTATTCCAAGCATTCTTATTCCTAGCCCGTATGTTACAAATAATCATCAAGAGAAAAACGCTAAATCTTTAAGTGACCATGGTGCGGCAGAATTACTATTAGAAAAAGATTTAAATAATAAAAGTCTTGTGAACCACATCGATCGTATTCTCTTAAATAAAGAAAATTTAAAGGAAATGAAGCTAAAAGCTAAAAAAATGGGTGTGCCTGATTCAGCTAATAGACTGTATTCATTAATGCAAGAGCTTGTAAAAACAAATCAAAGGTAGCCCAAAATCGTTTTTAGCATAAAATGAAATAAATGCATCTTCGAAAGATAGGTGGTAAATATGGACGCAATAATAACGGAATTACAAAATTCAAATATAGGAAAAGTGAAAATAAGTGAACCTCTTGTCAACCACACCACAATCAAAATCGGCGGTCCTGCTGATCTTTTTATTGAGCCTTCATCAGTTGAAAATTTAAAACAGGTGATGGGTTTGGTAAAAAAACACAGCTTAAATTGGCGGGCGATTGGCAGGGGTTCTAATCTTTTAGTCTCTGACAAAGGAATCGAAGGAGCAGTAATTAAACTTGGCTCTGGAGTGGATGGACTTAAAATTAATGGCTCAGAGATTACAGTAGGAGGCGGACATTCCCTGATAAGTTTGGCTACACTTATTAGCAAGAAAGGGATGGCCGGATTAGAATTTGCCAGTGGAATCCCTGGGTCTGTTGGCGGTGCTGTTTATATGAATGCTGGTGCACACGGCTCAGATATTAGCAAAATACTGACAAGGGCTCATATTTTATTTGAAGATGGGACGATGGAGTGGCTTTCGAATGACGAAATGAAATTCTCGTATAGAACATCTGTCTTGCAGAAAATTAGACCAGGCATTGTTGTAGAAGCTGCATTTCAACTTGTCGAAGGTGATAAAGCAGTCATTGTATCACAAATGATCAAGAATAAGGATTATCGAAAAGATACCCAACCATGGAATTTTCCCTGTGCTGGTAGTATATTCAGGAACCCGCTTCCGAATTACGCAGGAAAATTAATAGAAGATGCTGGGTTAAAGGGATATAGTATTGGCGGTGCAAAAATATCGGAAATGCATGGGAATTTTATAGTAAATGCTGGAAATGCTACTGCAGCAGATGTGCTTGCCTTAATTCAGCATGTAAAGGATACCATTTACAGCCTTTATAATGTAAAAATGGAAACAGAGGTAGAAATAATCGGACGGAAATAAGAAAGAAATAATCGTACGAATGACAAATATTGTGTTATAATTACTGATAATATTATAGGTGCAACCTCGAAAAGTAACTGACGGCATGATTTTTCGTGCCGTTGTTTCTCTTTTCAAGGTAACACTATCGAATGTTTGGACAGGCTTAGTTAGCTATTCCTGAGGCAGCTGCTTTTTATTTGGAGGAATAATAAATGGAAAAAGGTAAAATCGTTGCTCTCGAGGATCGTATCCCTCAACTTAAAGAGCAAAGACGACGAAAAGCGAATAGACGCCTTGTGCTCCTGTTAATTCTGTTTTTTACAATGATAGTAGTTATCGCCTACTCACAATCACCATTAAGTCATGTAAAGACGATAACAATAAAAGGCAATGGAGTGTATTCCGCTGAAGAATTAGTCAGTCAGAGCGGCCTTTCGAATAATACGAATATTTGGAAAATAAAGAAGGACGAAACCATTGTAAAATTACAGCGATTATCCGAGATCAAAAGAGCTGATATTCAGATTCACTGGCCTAGTACAGTTATTATTCAAGTAAAAGAATATAAAAGAATTGCCTATCTAAAACAAGGGAATAATTTCCTTCCAGTTATGGATAATGGGAAAATTTTAAAAAATCAAGAAGCAAATAAAATTCCTGTTAATTCTCCAATTTTATTTGAGTTTAAAGAAGGGGCAGCCCTCAATCAATTGGTTAAAGAGTTAGAAAAACTTCCTAGAGAAATTACAAACTCGATCTCTGAAATCCATTATACTCCCAAGAAAACAGATCCATTTCATATATCCTTATTTATGAATGATGGATTCGAGGTGAGTGCGACATTAAGAAGTTTTTCAGAAAAAATGGTGCATTATCCCTCAATTATCTCCCAATTAGATCCTAACAAAAAGGGAATTATTGACTTAGAAGTTGGATCTTACTTTAAGGCTTTTGAAACAGAAGGGGAGGAAAAAGAAGTTGAGCAAGATAAAGGTGAAGGGTAAACATGTTATCTTGTCCCTCGTCTGCCTTGTATTAGGATTTATGATTGCCTTTTCTTATCATTTGACGCAAATAGAAAATAAAAATGAGAAGCCGAATGTATCGGGTAAACAGTGGGAAAAGACACTTGCATTAAGAAATCAATTAATTGAAGAAGAAAAGAGTAATCGAGAACTGCAAAAGGAGTTACATCAAAAACAAGATTTGGTTCTTAAAAATGAAAAAGACCTCTCAAAGGAAGCACAGGTCTTTCTTAATCTTGCTGAGGATGCCGAAAAATATCGTATGTTCTTGGGGAAGGTGAAGGTACAGGGTAAAGGGGTTAAGATTACTCTCACTGACGGTGCATACGACCCAAAAGAAGACAATATTAATAATTACCTTGTTCATGAACACCATGTATTTAAAGTGGTGAATGAACTATATATATCAGGAGCAGCAGCTGTTGCTATAAATGGGCAAAGGCTGACAAGTCATTCTTATATTATTTGTAATGGACCGGTTATTACTGTGGATGGAATTGAACATCCAGCACCATTTATTATTACAGCAATCGGAGACCCTGACGTCCTTTCATCATCAATAAACTTAGTTGGAGGGGTTAAGGATCAACTAGTGAACGATAATATTGTTTTTACATTAGAAAAAAATGATGAAATTGTTCTAAATCCAATTCTAGGGAGTTAGCCATTTTCAGGAGTATTGTCCACGGGATGATTATATAAAAGGTTAGGTGAAAAAAGGTGGACAACCAAAAAATTAATGCAAGTTTTACATTAATAGCAATTTTGGTCGGTTTCATGATTGCGATCCAATTTCAAACAGTAAAAAAACCTGCTGAACGTGACACACGCGATATTTGGCAGCTTCGTGAAGCGTTACTTAAAGAAAAAGAACTTCAATCCAATTTATTAAGTGAAATTCGTTCAAATGAAGAAAAGCTGGCAGCCTATGAATCTAAGCGAAAACAAAGTAAGGAACAAGCTTTAAAGGATACATTAGATGAATTAAAGATTGAAGCTGGATTATCCAAAATTACTGTTCCAGGAATTACCTTACATATTGAGCCAGTAATCGAAGAAATAAAGCCGGGTACTCCAGTTAATAGGGTGGTTTCACCAGAACTTTTAAAAAGATTACTTAATGAATTGAATATGTACGAAGCAAAATATGTTGCGATTGATGGACGAAGAATTATTAATACGACTGTCATTCGAGACATCAATCGGGAAACAAAAATCGATGGACATACAATTAATAGTTTGCCGATAGAAGTTATCGTGGGTGTAGATGATAATAATACAGCTGAAAAGTTATACAATCGGATGAAAGTATCTAAATCTACGGAAGAATTTTTTATTGAAAATCTCAGACTTTCCATTTCAAAACCAAATCCGAACGTAACGGTACCTGCCTATGATAATTCCATTCGTATCCGCTACATGGAACCGACAAAAGAAGGAGGCGATTCTTAATGTGGCTTCCATTCATTGGATTAATAATTGGAATCATACTTGGTTTGTTAACGGAGATTCGAATACCTGAAGAATATTCCAATTATTTGTCGATTGCTGTCTTAGCGGCATTCGACACACTTTTCGGCGGCATCAGGGCATACCTGCAAAATATATATGATGAAAAAGTGTTTGTTTCAGGATTCTTTTTTAATATAATGCTTGCTGCAAGTTTAGCTTTTCTCGGTGTTCATCTTGGTGTAGACTTGTATTTAGCGGCAGTTTTCGCGTTTGGTGTCAGATTATTTCAGAATATTGCCGTAATAAGGCGAATAATATTGACGAAATGGTCAACAAGCAAAGAAAAAGTAGAAAAAAATTGAAACTTTTTAAAGGGAATCATTTTAGTTGTGACGAATAATTTAAATATTACTATGGAAACTTTTATTGAACAAAAAAAATAGTTGTTGTTCAACTTAAGGAAATCTAAAGGAGGTGCCAAAGAATGAACAGCAATGAAATATATGTTAGTCTTGACATCGGTACATCCAGTGTGAAAGTTATCATTGGTGAAATGGTCAATGACTCGGGTAAAGACTCGTTAAATATAATTGGTGTTGGAAATGTGCAATCCGAAGGATTGCGCAAAGGGTCGATAGTGGACATGGACGACACCGTTCATTCGATTAGAAGGGCAATTGAGCAAGCAGAAAGAATGATTGGGATGGAAATCAGAGATGTGGTGGTTGGCATTTCTGGAAACAATGTTATGCTTCAACAATGTCATGGTATTGTAGCTGTTTCAAGCCAAAACCGAGAGATTACGAATGAGGATGTCATTCGTGTTATTGAAGCATCCCACGTTGGTTCTATCCCGCCTGAGAGAGAGAACATTGGCGTTATTCGAAAACAATTTATACTGGATGGAAAAGATGAAATTAATGATCCCCGCGGTATGATTGGGGTTCGCTTGGAAATGGATGGAACACTCATTACCGGATCCAAATCGATCATCATTAATACACTTCGCTGTGTAGAACGCGCTGGACTTGAGATTGTAGACATTGTCCTTCAGCCTTTGGCTGCAGGAGATTATGCTTTGTCAAAGGATGAGAAGAACCTCGGGGTAGCTCTTATTGACCTTGGTGGAGGATCTACAACGATCGCTGTTTTCGAAGAAGGATTTATCACACAAACGAGTGTCATTCCAGTTGGCGGAGATTATATCACGAAAGATCTTTCTGTAGGGTTACGGACTTCGACAGAAGATGCAGAAAAAATCAAAGTAAAACATGGACACGCATTTTATGATGAGGCTTCAGAGGATGAAGTATTCAGTGTACCAATAATCGGCAGTGATCAGCATCAACAATTTAATCAGCTTGAGATATCTGATATTATTGAAGCAAGAATGGAAGAAATTTTTGAACTAGTTTTACATGAAATGAAACGCCTAGGATTAAGTGATCTTCCTGGCGGTTATGTTTTAACTGGCGGCATGGCTAATATGCAAGGTGTTCTAGAACTTGCCCAGGTGATTTTACAAAATCGAGTACGGATTGCCGTCCCTGACTATATTGGTGTGAGAGAACCTCAATATACTACAGCTGTCGGTTTAATTAAATATGCCTACAAGAATGCTAGATTACCAGGTGGTACCATTGGTTCATCGACTATTTCTGAACCTGTAGAAAAGAGAGTACCAAAACAACAACAACAACAACCTAAAGCAAAAGTAGAAAAACATCCGGAAGAAAAGATGTCATCAAAAGTAAAGAAATTCCTTGGTTACTTTTTTGAATAGGAAAATCAAAAAGGGAAGCGACGAATTAGGAGGATTGTCATGTTAGAATTTGATACAAATTTAGATTCTCTTGCAACAATAAAAGTAATCGGTGTAGGCGGCGGTGGTAATAACGCGGTAAACCGAATGATTGAACATGGCGTTCAAGGGGTAGAATTTATCGCTGTAAATACTGATGCTCAAGCATTAAATCTTTCTAAAGCAGAAGTTAAGATGCAGATTGGCGCAAAACTTACTCGTGGACTAGGTGCAGGTGCTAATCCTGATGTGGGAAAGAAAGCAGCAGAAGAAAGTAAAGAACAGCTTGAAGCTGCATTAAGCGGAGCAGATATGGTATTTGTTACAGCTGGAATGGGTGGAGGAACAGGAACTGGTGCTGCACCAGTTATTGCTCAGATTGCCCGTGACTTAGGTGCATTGACGGTGGGTGTTGTCACACGTCCGTTTACATTTGAAGGTAAAAAACGATCAGGTCAAGCATCAGGCGGAATCGGTGCGATGAAGGAAGCTGTAGATACACTAATTGTGATTCCTAATGATCGTCTTCTAGAAATCGTTGACAAAAGTACGCCAATGCTTGAAGCTTTCCGTGAAGCAGACAATGTCCTCAGGCAGGGTGTACAAGGTATATCAGATTTAATTGCTGTCCCTGGTCTAATTAACTTGGACTTTGCAGACGTAAAAACAATTATGTCTAATAAGGGTTCAGCGTTAATGGGTATTGGTGTATCTGCCGGTGAAAATCGTGCAGCTGAAGCCGCTAAGAAAGCAATTAGTTCTCCTTTATTAGAAACCTCTATTGATGGAGCACAAGGAGTACTTATGAACATTACAGGTGGCACAAACTTAAGTCTTTACGAAGTTCAAGAAGCTGCCGATATTGTAGCAACCGCATCTGACCAGGAAGTAAATATGATTTTTGGTTCTGTTATCAATGAAACGCTTAAAGAAGAAATTATTGTTACAGTCATCGCAACAGGCTTTAAAGAAGAAAGCATGCAGCCAAAAGCAACTCGTCCTACTTTTGGACAAACCAAGCCGACAATTGGCAATGTTAAGAGAGAGCAGCCAAAACGCGAAGAGGTTCAGCAAGAACCCGTTCGACACACCCAAGTTTCCCAAGAAGAAACTTTGGATATTCCAACCTTCTTACGTAACCGTAATCGGAGAAGATAAATAACGAATCATCTAAGAAAGGCATGGCCAATTATGGGTCATGTCTTTTTTTATTTGGGTGATGTTAAAGCTCATTGTTGATTTTGACACTATGTTAATTGGAGCGGAAAGCGAAGTGCTGGAGCGGAAATCAACAGGCAGTATACAGAGCTTTTATTTATTGCAACAAAATCTATCTGACAAAATCCGTTGTGAATAGTGGAAAATTCTGTTTTTTTGATTACAGAAAGTGACACACTTCAGCCATGCAAGTACGTTATACTTTTTCGTAAACAGAAAGGAAAAGCTGACAATTTAAAGGGAGGAAGCTGGTTGACTATTTATTTAGATGTGATTTGGGCACTAAATTTGTTTTTTGATAGCCTGCTTCTGTATTTAACAGCTATTTTTCTAAAAAGAGAAATTAAATTAGGGAGACTACTTGCCGGCGGATTAATTGGTTCAATGATAATTTTATTATCATTTACACCATTAAATGTCTATACAAGCCATCCAATTTCAAAATTCATGTTTTCAATCTTGATGGTGTTAATTACCTTTGGGTATAAGCGAATGACTTTTTTCATTAAAGCCTTAATGACGCTATATGTTTCAACTTTTTTAATTGGCGGGGCATTAATGGGGGCACATTATTTTATTCAATATGACTCTGAATTGACAACTAAGGTCCTAATGACCAGTGTAAAAGGTTTTGGAGACCCAATTAGTTGGGTATTCGTTCTTATTGGTTTTCCGGTTGCCTGGCATTTCTCAAGAAAAAATGTAGAAAGTATGGAGATGACCAAAATTCAATTTGATCAAATTGTTAAAGTAACCGTGCAAATTGAAAATGAAACACTTACTTTTAAAGGATTAGTGGATAGTGGAAACCAACTTTATGATCCGTTGTCAAAGCTTCCTGTTATGTTCGTCTCAATTAAAAACCAACTAGATACAATCCCAGAAACGATACAGAAACTGGCGGATGATCCAGAAATACTTTTAAAAGGGAGTGGAGAAATCCCAGAGGAATGGCAAAGCAGGCTCAGGATCATCCCTACTCGCGTGATCGGACAAGAGCATCAGCTTATTATAGCGGTTAAACCTGAAAGCATATTGATCGAACATAACGGCACTCAGTATCTATGTGAAAAAGGCCTTGTATCTTTTACAATAAAGCAACTTTCTAGTGAGGATGCATTTCAATGTATTGTTCATCCAAAAATGCTAACTGGGCATAAACAGCAAACTGAAACCGTTAAGGTGAGTTAATATTACTATACTCAGAAAAACATATTTTAGAAGGAGGAACACGCATGAAAAAATGGAGGATTCGCTTATCCTACTACTGGTATAAACTATTAATGAAATTGGGCTTAAAAACGGATGAAGTTTATTATATTGGTGGCAGCGAAGCATTACCGCCTCCTTTGAGTAAAGATGAAGAAGAGTTGTTGTTAAAAAAACTACCGGGTGGTGATAAAGCCGCAAGGTCGATATTAATTGAACGTAATCTCCGTCTAGTTGTTTATATTGCTAGAAAATTTGAGAATACAGGTATTAATATCGAGGATTTAATTAGTATCGGGACCATTGGATTGATTAAAGCCGTAAATACCTTTAATCCTGAGAAAAAAATAAAACTTGCTACATACGCCTCTAGATGTATCGAGAATGAGATTCTCATGTACTTACGACGTAATAATAAGATCAGATCAGAGGTTTCCTTTGATGAACCTTTGAACATTGATTGGGATGGAAATGAGCTTTTATTATCTGATGTATTAGGAACAGATGATGATATTATCACAAAAGACCTAGAGGCCAATGTGGACCGAAAGTTATTAACAAAAGCACTGCATCAGCTTACAGACCGTGAAAAACAAATAATGGAGCTTCGGTTTGGTCTGACCAACGGGGAAGAAAAAACCCAAAAAGACGTAGCTGACATGCTGGGAATTTCCCAATCCTATATATCAAGATTAGAAAAAAGAATCATAAAAAGACTAAGAAAAGAATTTAATAAGATGGTTTAAGAAAAGAAAATTTTTTTCATTCAAAAAACCTAAGAATTTCGCGACTTAATTACATTTTTCGACAAATATGCACTTGTCCACCATCGTGGATAAGTGCATATTTTTCCTCCTCAAGGAAATACTGTTTTTTGTACAGCAACTCCTGTGAGGAGGGAAAAGGATTGACTCGAAATAAAGTTGAAATTTGCGGTGTGGACACAGCAAAACTTCCTGTATTAAAAAATGAAGAAATGAGAATACTCTTCAAGCAAATGCAAGAGGGCGATATTTATGCCAGAGAAAAGCTCGTCAACGGTAATTTACGACTCGTATTAAGTGTCATTCAACGATTTAACAATCGAGGCGAGTTTGTTGACGACCTGTTTCAGGTTGGCTGTATTGGACTGATGAAATCAATCGATAACTTTGATTTAGGTCAAAACGTAAAGTTTTCGACTTATGCCGTACCAATGATTATTGGAGAAATTCGAAGGTATCTACGTGATAATAATCCAATTCGCGTTTCAAGGTCCTTGAGGGATATAGCTTATAAGGCCCTCCAAGTAAGGGAGCGATTGATGAGCGAAACTTCACGTGAACCCACTGCAGAAGAAATTGCAAAGGTCTTAGAAGTTCCACACGAAGAAATCGTGTTCGCCCTTGATGCCATACAGGACCCAGTGTCCCTTTTCGAGCCAATTTATAATGATGGCGGCGACCCAATTTATGTAATGGACCAATTAAGCGACGAGAAAAATAAAGATATCCACTGGATTGAAGAAATTGCTTTAAAAGAAGGAATGCGAAGGTTAAACGATCGTGAAAAATTAATTTTACGTAAACGATTTTTTCAAGGAAAAACACAAATGGAAGTCGCGGATGAAATCGGGATATCTCAAGCTCAGGTTTCTCGACTAGAGAAAGCGGCCATAAGACAAATGAATAAAAATATTCAAAGTTAAGCTGTCCTTTGGGCAGCTTTATTTTTATTCTTTTTACTAAAATGATATCAACAATCATATATTTTCTATAGTAATAAAACTGGGAGTGAGAGATGATGGTGAAAATTTCCGAATTCCAAATAAAAGATGTGGTTAATGTATCAGACGGAAAAAGGCTTGGTAATATAGGTGATATAGAGATCAATTTAACCACAGGTAAAATTGATGCCGTCGTGATTAGTGGCAGCGGCAGAGTACTCGGCTTTTTTGGAAAAGATGATGACGTGGTTATTCCGTGGAAAAATATCATTAAAATTGGTCAGGACGTAATTTTGGTAAGGTATAAAGGAAATGAAGAGAGATTTCCAGCGGAAACAGAGGTTTGACAATAGTTATTTGCGGTGACCATTTTTTCATTTCATGGTAAACTATAGAAAAAAACAAAAGAGGTATGGTAATGGAACCCTTTGTTTTAAAGAATGAGTCATTTTTTTCAATAGAAAGCTGGATAAGGCAATTTCCTGGTTTGGCTGCGGGTATGACAACCAAAAATGGAGGAGCGAGTAAAGGGAATTACGAAACCCTAAACCTTGGCTTTCATGTTGGAGATGACAGAAGCGATGTTTGCATCAACCGAGGAAAAGTTTCTGAACTTCTGAAGTTTCCTCTAAACACCTGGGTTGGGGCAGAACAAACACATGGTATTCATCTTAAGAAAATTTCAAAAGCAGATCGAGGTAAAGGGTCAAAATCCTATGAAGATTCTTTTAAAGACACTGATGGTTTTTATACGAATGAGGAGGGTATTCTTTTATCGCTTTGCTTTGCCGACTGCGTCCCTCTTTTTTTTATTGCACCTGAATCAAGGATGATTGGAATTGCTCATGCTGGCTGGAAAGGGACCGTTGGTCAAATTGCCAAGGAAATGATAAATGCATGGGGAAGAGAAGGAATTAATCCCCAACAGATTTTTGTGGCAATTGGCCCATCAATTTGTGAAAAATGTTATATTGTTGATCAGCGTGTTATAAATTTAGTTGAAAATACACTAGTAGATGTCGAAACATTACCCTATAATTTAATTAATGATGGCCAATACTCTTTAGATTTACGTGAAGTAAACAGACAAATTATTGTCAATTCAGGTGTACCTGATATTAATATTCAGATGACTGGATTTTGTTCTAGTTGTGATAAAGAGTTTTTTTCCTACCGACGTGATCAAGGTAGGACAGGAAGAATGGTAAGTTTTATTGGCTGGAAGGAGACTACGAAAAGTTTATGAGTGTTGCAGTAAAGTTTGAAAAAATAAAACAACAAATTATTGAGACATGCCATCGAGTAGACCGGGACCCTGAAGAGGTGAAAGTGATAGGCGTTACGAAATATGTTAGTACGGAGAGAGCTATTGAAGCATTACAAGCGGGCATCATAAATTTAGGTGAAAATCGTGATGAGGGGCTCCTTCATAAGTGGGAAGTTCTTAAGGACAAGCCTAATTGGCATTACATCGGTTCGCTTCAGACGCGAAAAGTAAAAAATATAATTAATATAGTTGAATATATTCATTCTTTGGACCGGATTTCTCTTGCAGAAGAAATCAATAAACGAGCAGAACAAAAGGTAAAATGCCTGGTTCAAGTCAACGTCTCTGGAGAAGAATCTAAGCACGGCTTAAGTCCTGAAGATGCGATAGTCTTTATTGAATCGCTTCGCAAATTTGAGAGGATTAGCGTGGAAGGTTTAATGACAATGGCACCATTAACGGATGATGAAGACCAAATTCGAGAATGTTTTCGCAAATTAAGAGAACTTCGCGATCAAGTTCAAGCCCTAAATTTGGATTATGCCCCATGCACAGAGCTTTCGATGGGTATGTCTAATGATTATGTAATTGCTATTGAAGAAGGGTCAACAATGGTAAGAATAGGCACAGCGCTTGTTGGTGAAGATGGTTAGGAGAGAAGATAATGACGATTAAATCAAAATTAAAAACATTTTTCTTTTTAGATGATGAATATGATGATAATAATGATGATTATGCACAAACAGTTGAACCGGCTCCTGTAAAGCAAAAGCAACAGCATCTGCCAGTGGTAAAAAACCAAAATGTTGTTAGCTTGCAAAGCGTCCAAAAAACTACCACTTCATCAAAGTCATCCAAGGTAATATTAGTTGAACCACGTACATATTCTGAGTCAACTGATATTGCAGACCATTTAAAAAATCGCCGGGCAGTTGTAGTGAACCTGCAGCGGATTGATAGTGAACAAGGCAGGCAAATTGTTGATTTTCTAAGCGGAGTTGTCTATGCCCTCGGGGGTGACATTCAAAAAATTGGTTTAAGTATATTTTTATGTACTCCTGATAATGTTGAGGTGTCAGGAAATATATCCGATCTGATTCCTGACTTTGATAATCAAAATATGAGGTGGTAATGTTAAATGGCATTTGTATTTAGTTTATTACAACAGTTAATTCAAGTTTATTCGTGGGCATTAATTATTTATATTTTAATGTCCTGGTTTCCAAATGCTAGAGAGTCCTCAATTGGTCAATTTTTAGCAAAAGTTTGTGAACCTTATTTAGAGCCATTTAGAAAAATCATCCCACCTCTTGGTATGATGGATATATCACCTATTGTTGGATTTCTTGTTTTAAACTTCGCGAGCAGTGGTTTAGGCAGTGTATATCGCTGGCTTGCATAAGAATACTGAAACTAGGTTGTGTTTTGAAAAATGAATATTTACCAGCATTTCCGGCCAGAAGAACGAGAATATATTGACCAAGTGTTAAATTGGAAGGATTATGTCGAGACGCAATATACTCCTAAGTTAACAGATTTTCTTGATCCAAGGGAACAGCATATTCTAAAAATATTAATTGGTGAACATGGCCAAGTAAATTATAAACTTTTTGGCGGCAGCCCGGATGTTGAACGAAAAAGAGCCTTAATCTTTCCAGATTATCTAACCGCCATGGAAGAAGAATTTCAAATCAGTCTTTTTGAAATCCATTATCCAACCAAGTTCGTCACGATCGAACATCGACAGGTATTGGGTACGTTAATGTCTTTAGGGCTAAAGCGAGGGAAATTTGGTGATATCCTCAATAAGGATGATAAATGCCAATTTTTCGCTGCAAAGGAAATAAGCGACTATATAAAAACTAATGTCGAAACAATTGGCAGGGCTGGCGTTAAACTAACTGAAACCGATATCGAGAATGCCATCCGTACCAATGAATTATTGGTCGATAGTGATTTAACAGTATCTTCACTACGATTGGATACTGTTATTTCAGGTATTTATCATGTATCACGGCAAAAATCACAACTTCTTATTCAACAAGGGCTCGTGAAAGTGAATTGGACATTAACCGAAAATCCTTCATTTGAATGCGATGTTGGTGATATGATTTCAGTTAGAGGATACGGAAGAGCAAAAATTCTCGCCATCGAAGGGAAAACAAAAAAAGAAAAATGGCGAATAAATGTCGGAAAACAAAAATAACTACATAAGTAAAGAAGGAAATTCGAAGAATGTTGTCGAATAATTGCTTATACATATAGAATTAGAGATTGTATGGAGGTGGCATCAATGCCGTTAACACCGTTGGATATTCATAATAAAGAGTTTAATAAGGGTTTTAGAGGATATGATGAAGATGAAGTGAACGAATTTCTCGATCAAGTCATCAAAGATTATGAATTAGTACTCAGAGAGAAAAAAGAAATGGAAGAACGCTTAAACGATATGAATGAGCGTCTTGGTCATTTTGTTACTATTGAGGATACTCTGAATAAATCAATCATCATTGCTCAAGAAGCTGGGGAAGATGTAAAACGTAATGCCCAAAAGGAAGCGAAGTTAATCATTAAGGAAGCAGAGAAAAACGCGGATCGAATTGTCAATGATTCACTTTCAAAAGCAAGGAAAATTGCTCTTGAAATCGAGGATTTAAAAAAACAATCCAAAGTATTCCGAACTCGGTTTAAAATGTTGATTGAAGCTCAGCTTGATATGTTGAACACGGATGATTGGGATCACTTATTAGAGTATGAGGTTGATGCGACAGAGCTAAAAGTTCATCAAGAAGAAGATTCATTAGCTTGACGAAATGCGTTTTTTTAGCATATAATTTCTTAACAGTTATAAAGAATGGTCAATGACGATGAAAGGGAAAGTACAATTTTCTATGGCTTTTTAAAAGCGAGTCGGGGGTGGTGGAAGCCCGGTAAAGTTGGAAATTGGAAAATCACCCTCGAGTTCCAGGTCGAACCTCCTTCTTTAAGGATAGTAGGCTTAGGCGTGTTATTCACGTTACGAATGTTTAAGAGGGTAGAACGATTATTTCGTACTATTTATCAGGGTGGTACCGCGGGAAAAAAACCTTCTCGTCCCTATTTTGGGATGAGAGGGTTTTTTTTGTTTGTCTATTGGCTATTCTTTGTTATATGAAGAGGATTACAGGAGGAAGAAAAGATGGAATATAAAAATACGTTATTAATGCCGCAAACTGAATTTCCGATGCGTGGTAATCTTCCACAAAGAGAACCTGAGATTCAGGCAAAATGGGAAGAGATGAATATTTATAAAAAAGTCCAGGAACGGACCAAAGGACGTCCTATGTTTGTTTTACATGATGGTCCTCCGTATGCAAATGGTGATATCCATATGGGCCATGCCCTTAATAAAATTTTAAAAGATATGATTGTCCGTTATAAATCTATGAGTGGTTATCATGCACCATACGTACCTGGCTGGGATACACATGGACTCCCTATTGAGCAGGCGTTAACCAATAAGGGAGTGAAACGCAAAGAAATGACGGTTGCAGAATTCCGTCAACTTTGTACAAAATATGCTCTTGAACAAATTGATAATCAACGTGAACAATTTAAACGTCTTGGTGTCCGTGGTGACTGGGAAAATCCTTATATTACTCTAAACCCAGCATATGAAGCACAACAAATTAAGGTTTTCGGTGAAATGGCCAAAAAGGGTTATATTTATAAAGGTCTTAAGCCTGTCTATTGGTCCCCTTCAAGTGAATCAGCACTTGCAGAAGCAGAGATTGAATATCAGGATAAAAAGTCTGCATCCATTTATGTGGGCTTTAAGGTAAAGGATGGTAAAGGTGTCCTTGACACGGATACCCAAATTATTATCTGGACGACTACTCCATGGACAATTCCTGCAAACTTAGGAATTTCAGTGCATCCTGATTTAACTTATGTAGTGGTATCTGCAAATGAAAACAAATACCTAGTTGCTGAAGCTCTTCTGGAAGAAGTTTCGAAGGTAATTGGCTGGGAAGAAGCAACAGTTATTCAGAAGGTAAAAGGAAATGAATTAGAGCATATTCTTGCCATCCATCCTCTATATGGTCGTGATTCATTGGTCATGTTAGGTGAACATGTAACAACTGATGCCGGTACTGGATGCGTTCATACAGCACCAGGCCACGGGGAAGATGACTTCCATGTAGGTCAAAAATACGGTTTAGAAGTATTATGCCCTGTAGATGATAAAGGCGTGATGACAAGTGAAGCACCGGGCTTTGAAGGATTATTTTACGATAAAGCTAATAAACCAATTACACAAGCATTAGAAGATGCAGGTGCACTACTTAAGCTTTCGTTTATAACTCACTCTTATCCTCACGACTGGAGAACGAAGAAGCCGGTTATCTTCCGTGCTACAGCCCAGTGGTTTGCTTCTATTAAGGATTTCCGTAATGAATTACTCGATGCGGTGAAGGAAACCAAGTGGATTCCTGCTTGGGGTGAAACGCGGTTATTTAATATGGTGCGTGACCGTGGGGACTGGTGTATTTCCCGTCAACGTGTCTGGGGGGTACCAATTCCTGTTTTTTATGCAGAAAATGGGGAAGAAATCATCACTGATGAAACGATCAATCATGTTTCAGATTTATTCCGTGAGTATGGTTCTAATATTTGGTTTGAACGTGAGGCAAAAGATTTACTTCCGGAGGGCTTTACCAATCAAGGAAGTCCAAACGGAACATTTACAAAGGAAACGGATATCATGGACGTGTGGTTTGATTCAGGTTCCTCACATCAAGCAGTGTTACTTGAAAGAGATGATTTAGTTCGACCTGCCGACCTTTATCTTGAAGGCTCTGATCAGTATCGTGGCTGGTTTAACTCGTCATTATCAACTGCGGTTGCTGTGACAGGTGAAGCACCGTATAAAGGAGTATTAAGCCATGGCTTTGCTCTTGACGGTGAAGGTAGAAAGATGAGTAAATCAATCGGGAATGTAGTGATCCCTGCAAAAGTGATGAATCAATTAGGCGCAGATATCTTACGCCTTTGGGTTGCTTCCGTTGATTATCAAGCAGATGTTCGTGTTTCCGATGCTATTTTGAAACAGGTTGCTGAAGTGTATCGTAAAATTCGAAATACTTTCCGATTCTTATTGGGGAATTTAGCAGACTTTACCCCGGCAGATAGAGTTCCTTATGAAAATCTACGGGAAGTCGATCAATTCATGCTTGTTAAATTAAATAAGCTGATTAAAAATGTTCGTAAGGCCTATGAAAACTATGAATTTGCAGGTATTTATCATGCGATTAATAATTTCTGTACCCTTGATTTAAGTTCATTCTATCTAGATTTTGCAAAAGATGTCCTTTATATTGAGGCAACAGATAATCATGAGCGTCGTGCGATCCAGACAGTTTTATATGAATCACTTCTCGCTTTAACTAAGTTGGTTTCGCCAATTCTGTCCCATACAGCTGATGAGGTGTGGAAATTCATTCCATCTGTAACAGAAGAAAGTGTTCAATTGACTGACCTTCCAGAATACCAGGAGTTGAGCAATGCAAATGCTTTGGAAGAAAAGTGGACTGAATTCATGAATCTGCGTGATGATGTGTTAAAAGCACTTGAAGAAGCCCGTAATCAAAAGGTGATTGGTAAATCGTTAACCGCAAAAGTAACCCTGTATGTTAATGAAAAATCGAGACAGCTATTAGATTCTATTGATGAAAATATGAAACAGTTGTTTATTATCTCAGGCTTCGAAGTAGCGGGAACATATGAGGAAGCACCTGAACATGCGGTGAAATTAGAAACTGCAGCCATTGTTATTACGAAAGCTGAGGGAGAAACATGTGAGCGTTGCTGGATTGTTACACCGGAAGTAGGTCAAAATCCAGAACATTCCACACTTTGCAACCGTTGTGCGGACGTAGTAAAAGAAAACTATACCCATTTAGCATAAATAAAGCGAAGCCCTGTGCAAAAATGCACAGGGCTTTTAATTTTTTCCTTCTCCGTTAATTGTTGTAGTTGTTGTCAAATGTTTTTCCGAGTTAAGTAATACATGACGGAAATAATAAGAAAAATGAGTAACGGAGGTAACAACTATGAATGCATCGCAGGAAAAGCTGTTCTTTGAACTCCGTCAAACGAAAGAAGAAATCGAATATTCGTTAAAAAATAAACAAGGAAAAAATTGGTTTACAACCATTTTGGAAGAGGAATTGTCAGATACTATTACAGCAATCCAAAAGTTAGAAAATGGGAATTTTGGGCAATGTGAAATTTCCGGTGAATTTTTATCCGCTGATTTATTAAAGATGATTCCCACCTTAAAATCACAAAGAGACTCAGAGTATTTGGAAAGTTACTTCAAAAAATCAATTTACCATTCTTAATTAATAATGTTCCATTTTCGTTTAGCGAAAAAGTATGCTAAAATGCTTAAGAAGTATGAAAAGCGAAAGCGCCTAGAATCGCAAGTCTAGGTTGATGTGGAGGTATTTCTTAGTGTTTTATTACTTAATCGCTCTTTTTGTTATTTTATTAGATCAAATTACGAAATGGTTAATTGTAAGCAACATGTATCTAGGAGAAAGTATTACCATCATTGATAAAATTTTCTATATTACTTCTCATCGTAATCGTGGAGCAGCATGGGGGATATTACAAGGTCAAATGTGGCTTTTTTATGTAATTACTGTCATTGTAATAGTTGCTATTATGTATTATCTTTACAAAGCAGTAAAAGGAAAATGGCTGCTAGGGTTATCGTTAGCATTAATGCTCGGAGGTGCCATAGGCAATTTTATTGACCGTGTGATTCGTAAGGAAGTTGTCGACTTCATTCATACGTATGTTTTTGGCTATAATTTCCCAGTCTTTAATATCGCAGACTCAGCTTTAGTGATCGGTGTCATCATGTTAATGATTCAAATGTTGCTAGAAGAGAGAGAATCAAAGGAGAAATCATATGGAGAAAATGGAACACACCATTCTTGAGGAGCAAAAAGGAGATCGGATTGATAAGGTGATCTCAAGCTTTGATGAAGAATGGTCCCGAACACAAGTACAGCAATGGATAAAAGAAGGTAATGTCCTTGTGAACGGACAACAGATTAAAACCAATTATAAATGCAGCACAAATGATAAAATTGAGATCACAATACCAGACCCAGAAGAACTAGATGTTTTACCTGAAGATCTAAACTTAGAAATTTTTTATGAAGATAAAGATGTATTGGTTGTAAATAAACCAAGAGGGATGGTTGTTCATCCGGCACCAGGGCATTTGTCAGGGACATTAGTCAATGGTTTAATGTTCCACTGTAAGGATTTATCGGGTATTAATGGTGTATTAAGACCCGGGATTGTTCACCGGATTGATAAAGATACTACTGGGCTGTTGATGGTGGCCAAAAATGATATGGCTCACGAAAGCCTTGTCAATCAATTGGTGGCTAAAACTGTCACTCGTAAATATAAAGCGATTGTCCATGGTGTCATTCCACATGACTTTGGAACTGTTGATGCTCCGCTAGGCAGGGATACAAAAGACCGCCAAAGCATGACAGTTGTTGACCACGGAAAACATGCCGTCACTCATTTCCATGTGATTGAACGGTTTAAAGACTTTACTTTTGTAGAGTGCCAATTAGAAACTGGTCGAACACACCAAATTCGTGTTCATATGAAATATATTGGCTATCCTCTCGCTGGTGATCCAAAATATGGACCGAAAAAAACACTGGACATAGAAGGACAAGCCTTGCATGCAGGTGTGCTTGGATTTAACCACCCGAGAACTAACGAATATTTAGAATTTGAAGCGCCGCTTCCAGAAGATATCGAATTGTTGCTAACACAGCTTCGAAATAATCGTTGACATAGTTGTTTATTTAAAGTAAGATGATTTTAGCTTAATAAGCCTTTAAAACAGTCCCGAGAGGCTGAGAAGGAAACGGTTAAGATTATGGGCATACTATGTCCATATCTATGAATTAACTTGTTAACCTCTCACCAGAATTGGGTGAGAGGTTTTTTATTTTTACTAAAGAAGAAGGTGTAATATGAACCAAAAAGCTGTTGTCCTTGATGAACAAGCTATCGGTAGAGCGCTGACTAGAATTGCCCACCAAATTATTGAAAAAAACAAAGGTATAGAGGACTGCATTCTGGTTGGTATCCGGACGAGAGGCATCTATCTTGCGGATCGACTTGCAGCAAAAATTGAAGAGATTGAGGGCAAGTCGATTGCTATAGGTGAGATAGATATTACCCTTTATCGAGACGATTTAACTAAGAAGACGGAAAGTCAAGAGCCACTTGTTAAAGGCTCAGTTATTCCGGTTGGTATAAATAATAAAAAAGTAATTCTTGTTGATGATGTTTTATATACGGGAAGAACAGTTAGAGCTGGGCTGGATGCCTTAATGGATATAGGACGCCCATCAGTTATCCAACTTGCGGTATTAGTCGACCGAGGACATCGTGAACTCCCAATCCGGGCAGATTATGTAGGGAAAAATATCCCAACATCAAGTGACGAAAAAATCGTTGTTGAGTTAGCCGAAGTGGATAAGGTTGATCAAGTAAGTATATTTGAAAAATAAATAGCTACCCTTTTAAATTTAGTCCTGTGAGGCTGACAAAGGGGAATATGCCAACATGAGACTTCATTAAGGCATTTCCATACCCTCTTTGTACCTTTAATGGCTAAGAGGGTTTTTTTTATGAAAAAAATAGATACTAAAGTAAAGCAGTATATCATATGGGGGAAATCCTAATGAACAATAAGCCTATCTTAGACGTAAAAGAGATTCCAAAACCATTTCAATGGATAACATTAAGCTTACAGCATTTGTTTGCTATGTTCGGTGCAACAATACTTGTTCCCTACCTGGTGGGTTTGAGCCCCGCGATTGCACTTATTTCAAGTGGACTTGGAACATTGGCGTTTTTAATAATAACTAAATTCAAGGTTCCGGCTTATCTGGGTTCATCCTTTGCCTTTATCGCACCTGTCATTGCTGCCAAAGCAGAAGGTGGCCCTGGTGGTGCGATGGTCGGTACTTTTCTCGCAGGATTAGTTTACGGAATTGTTGCACTTGTCATAAGCAAGGCGGGGCACCGCTGGATCATGAACCTGCTGCCGCCAATTGTTGTCGGCCCAGTTATCATTGTTATCGGATTAGCTCTATCTGGAACTGCGGTGAATATGGCAATGAATAATCCAGCGACTGGAAAGTACAGCTTGCTTCATTTCTCCGTCGCACTTGTTACCTTGGCAGCGACGATTATTTTCTCGATCTATGCAAAAAAAATGTTAAGCATGATTCCTATCTTAGCAGGGATTATTGTGGGATATATCTATGCACTATTAGTTGGAATCGTCGATTTCACACCAGTATTAGATGCTAAGTGGTTTGAAATGCCTGAATTTATCCTTCCATTTGTAAGTTATAAAGTAAAATTCACTTGGGATTTAGTCCTGTTAATGGTTCCAGTTGCAATTGTAACTTTATCGGAACATATCGGACACCAGTTAGTACTAAGTAAAGTAGTTGGTCGTGATTATATTAAAGAACCCGGCTTGCACCGCTCGATTCTTGGTGATGGAACAGCAACAATTATTTCTGCCTTGGTTGGCGGCCCACCCAAAACAACTTATGGTGAAAATATTGGTGTCCTTGCCATTACACGAGTATACAGTGTGTATGTCATTGCTGGTGCAGCAGTCTTCGCTATCATCTTTGGATTTATTGGAAAAATAACGGCCTTAATCGGGACCATTCCAACACCGGTTATGGGCGGAGTTTCGATTCTGCTTTTCGGAATTATTGCATCTTCAGGGTTGCGAATGCTGGTTGATAGCAAAATTGATTTTGGAAACAAGCGTAACCTTGTCATATCTTCTGTCATCCTGGTGATTGGAATCGGTGGCGCTGTGATAAAAGTATCTGAATCATTGCAAATCCAAGGTATGGCATTGGCAGCAATTTGCGGGGTTCTCTTAAATCTCATCCTACCTGGCAAAGAACCAATTAATGAAAATATGCTTGAGGAGAATCAATCCTCTGAAAAGCGGAAAACTGCATAATAAAGTTTCAACTCTTTAAATAAATCCAGAGAGATTTATAAGGGTGTAAGCTTGATGCCATGATTTAAATCTCATGGATCAAGTCGGAATTCTTACATCCTGAACCAATGGTCAGGGTGTTTTTTATCAAAATGAGAGGCGGGAAAAAGACGGATGATAAATCACTTACTAACCACAAATGAATTAAAGGTGGAGGAGATTAATCAAATCTTAGCAGATGCTCATGGATTCAAAAATGGAATGAAGTGGCATCCTGAAGGGCAAATGTTTACTGCCAATCTATTTTTCGAACCAAGCACAAGAACTAAGAGCAGCTTTGAAGTGGCACAAAGAAGATTAGGATTAGAAGTTATCCCTTTTGAAGTTCTAACCTCAAGTGTTCAAAAAGGGGAGACACTTTATGATACTGTAAAGACCTTAGAATCAATTGGCGCAAATACGATTGTCATTCGTCATGATCAGGATCGATACTTTGATGAGTTAGTTGGGAAGATTAATATCCCAATCATCAATGGCGGTGATGGATGCGGACATCATCCAACACAATCGCTTCTAGATTTATTGACCATCCAACAAGAATTTGGCCAATTTGCAGGATTAAAAATTGCCATTATTGGAGACATCCGACATAGCAGGGTGGCGCGTTCCAATGCAGATGTTCTGACCAGGCTGGGAGCAGAAGTGGTTTTTTCTGGACCAGAAGAATGGTTTGATACTAGGAGTGTAGATATATCTAGGTATAGGCCTATTGATCAGGCAGTACAAGAAGCGGATGTAGTAATGCTGCTGCGAGTTCAACACGAACGGCACCATAATAAAAGCAGTTTTACAGCAAATGAGTACCATAAACAATTTGGGCTCACTTTAGAAAGAGAAAAAATGATGAAGTCGGGCAGTATCATTATGCATCCTGCTCCAGTAAATAGAAATGTAGAAATAGCTGATAGTCTTGTGGAGTGCAAGCGGTCAAGAATTTTTAAGCAAATGGAAAACGGTGTATATGTAAGAATGGCAGCAATTAAGAGATCAATTGAAAGTCTTGAAGGAGGAAAAAATTATGAACATTCTTATTCAGAACGCATGCTACATAGCCTCTAATGGGGAAACAAAACAAGCTGATATATTGGTAGAAAATGGTGTTATTGCAAAAATTGAAACGAACATTGATGCGATTGTGGATCGGATAGTGGATGCAGCTGGGAAGTTAGTTTCACCAGGATTTATTGATCTACATGTTCATCTTCGCGAGCCTGGCGGAGAAAAAAAGGAAACCATCGCTACAGGGACACTTGCCGCAGCAAGGGGCGGGTTTACAACAATAGCAGCGATGCCAAATACAAGACCGGTGCCTGACACCAAGGAACAAATGGAATGGCTGCAAAACAGAATCAGCGAAACAGCAAAGGTAAGGGTTTTGCCATATGCATCAATTACGACTAGACAGCTTGGCCAGGAACTAACTGATTTTGAGGCATTAAAAGAAGCGGGAGCGTTTGCCTTTACCGATGATGGTGTCGGAGTTCAGTCGGCTGAGAGGATGCTAGCAGCCATGCGGAAAGCAGCAGCCAATAATATGGCAATCGTTGCACACTGCGAAGAAAACACGCTAATTAATAAAGGCTGTGTCCATGAAGGTTCTTTCTCAGAGAAACATGGCTTGAATGGTATTCCTTCCATCTGTGAATCAGTTCAGATTGCAAGAGATGTCCTCTTAGCTGAGGCCACAGGCTGTCATTATCATGTCTGCCATATTAGTACTAAGGAATCGGTTCGGGTGGTAAGAGATGCAAAACGAGCAGGCATTAATGTAACGGCAGAAGTATCACCGCATCATTTATTATTATCTGAAGATGATATTCCAGGGCTTGATACGAATTTCAAGATGAATCCACCGCTTCGTGGTGCAGATGACAGAACGGCCCTAATCGAAGGACTTCTAGATGGAACGATTGATTTTATTGCAACCGATCATGCGCCGCATACAGCAGAAGAAAAAAGTGAAGGAATGGTTCTCGCTCCATTCGGAATTGTTGGACTAGAAACTGCGTTCCCACTGCTGTATACACATTTTGTATTAAAAAATATCATCTCGCTTAACCAATTAATTGAATTTTTAACAATAAAACCAGCGGAAGCATTCGGGCTTTCATATGGAAGAATAGAAGTAGGCGCACCAGGAGATTTAGTAATCTTGAACCTCGATGAAGAATATGAAATTAAACCAGAAGAATTCTTATCAAAAGGAAAAAATACTCCATTTGGCGGCTGGAATTGTAAAGGCTGGCCTGATATGACCATAGCTGGAGGGCAAATTGCTTGGGAAAAGGGATGTGTACTAGCATGAAAAAACAGCTTATCTTAGAAGACGGTACAATTTTTATCGGTAAAGGATTTGGCAGTGATACTGAAACGATCGGTGAAGTGGTGTTTAACACAGGGATGACTGGCTATCAAGAAATCCTTTCTGATCCATCCTATTGTGGACAAATTGTAACACTAACCTATCCGCTTATTGGTAACTATGGGATTAATCGTGATGATTTCGAATCAATCAATCCGGCTGTGAAGGGATTCGTTGTTAAAGAAGCGGCTGAATTCCCGTCCAATTGGAGAAGTGAATATACGTTGAATGAATATTTTGAAATGAAAAAAATCCCGGGAATTGCAGGGATTGATACACGAAAATTGACAAGAATTATCCGCCAATACGGAACACTAAAGGGAGCAATTTGCAGTATTGAAAAAGATGCAAATCAGGTTCTACAAAAATTGCGTGGAACATCGCTTCCAATCGATCAGGTACGTCAGGTATCAACTAAAAATGCCTATCCTAGTCCTGGACGCGGGAAAAGGGTTGTACTTGTTGATTTTGGAATGAAGCATGGAATTTTACGTGAATTAAATCAGCGCGGCTGTGATGTGATCGTTGTACCATATCACACTACGGCTGAAGAAATTCTTCAATTAAGTCCAGACGGAATTATGCTGTCAAATGGACCTGGGGATCCAAAGGATGTACCAGAAGCAATCGATATGTTAAAAGGAGTATTAGGCAGAGTTCCATTATTCGGAATTTGTCTTGGCCATCAGTTATTTGCCCTGGCCTGCGGGGCGAACACCGAAAAAATGAAGTTTGGTCATCGCGGTTCCAATCAACCTGTCAAAGACTTAACTACAGGGAAAGTTGCGATTACCGCACAAAACCATGGATATACAGTTGAAGAAGAGTCAATTAAAAACACAAGATTACAAATTACTCATATTGCCATAAATGATGGAACGGTTGAGGGACTAAAACACCTAGATTATCCGGCATTTACTGTTCAGTATCATCCGGAAGCATCTCCAGGACCTGAAGATGCAAACGGCTTATTTGACCAGTTTCTTGCCCTAATGGAAGAGAACAAACAGGAGGTTACAGCAAATGCCTAAACGTACAGATATCAACTCCATTTTAGTAATTGGTTCGGGTCCAATCGTCATTGGGCAGGCTGCAGAATTCGACTATGCCGGTACTCAGGCATGTATCGCTCTAAAAGAAGAAGGCTATCGTGTTATTCTAGTAAACTCTAATCCTGCAACCATAATGACAGATACAGAAATTGCTGATGCTGTTTATATCGAGCCATTAACAGTAGAGTTTGTCAGCAGAATTATTCGTAAAGAACGTCCAGACTCCCTTCTAGCTACTCTCGGCGGACAAACAGGTCTTAATCTGGCTGTTGAGTTGTCTGAATCCGGAGTTTTAGCTGAGTGCGAGGTTGAAATTCTTGGTACTAAACTTTCCGCGATCAAACAAGCAGAAGATCGGGACCTATTCCGCAGCTTAATGAATGAGTTAAACGAACCGGTACCTGATAGTGCAATCATTCATGAATTAGCTGAAGCTAAGGCTTTTGTTGAACAGATTGGTTTCCCTGTGATTGTCCGTCCTGCCTATACTCTAGGAGGAACGGGAGGCGGCATCTGTCATAATCCAGAAGAACTTGAGGAAATCATTGCAAGCGGACTAAAGCATAGTCCTGTGAATCAATGTTTGCTCGAAAAAAGTATTGCTGGTTTCAAAGAAATTGAATACGAAGTTATGCGTGATGGAAACGACAATGCAATTGTCGTTTGTAACATGGAAAATATTGATCCGGTGGGTGTTCATACTGGGGACTCCATTGTGGTTGCACCAAGTCAGACCCTAAGTGATCGAGAATATCAACTGCTAAGGAATGTATCACTAAAAATCATTCGTGCTTTAGGAATTGAAGGGGGCTGTAACGTTCAGCTGGCCTTAGATCCAGATAGCTACAATTACTATATAATCGAAGTAAATCCACGTGTTAGCCGTTCTTCGGCATTAGCATCAAAAGCCACTGGTTATCCAATTGCCAAGCTTGCTGCAAAAATTGCCGTTGGCTTAACGCTGGATGAAATGTTGAACCCGGTTACTGGGAAAACGTACGCAAGTTTTGAACCAGCTCTCGATTATATTGTAACAAAAATCCCTAGATGGCCTTTTGATAAATTTGAATCAGGGAATCGTTCACTAGGGACGCAAATGAAAGCAACCGGGGAAATTATGGCGATTGGCCGGACGTTTGAAGAATCCCTATTAAAAGCCATTCGTTCCCTTGAGGCGGGCGTCTTCCATTTTGAATTAAATGGTGCGGAGGAAATTGATAATGAATTACTCGAGAAGCGGATTCGAAAAGCAGGAGATGAGCGTCTCTTCTACATTGCAGAAGCGTTAAAACGAGGACTAACTATAGAAACCTTGCATCAATGGAGTAAAATTGATTTATTTTTCTTGAAGAAAATGGAAGGAATTATATGTCTGGAAGCAAAAATTGCTTCTAATCCTTTTGATAACGAAATCCTTTTTGAAGCAAAGCAAAAAGGTTTTACTGATAAAAAAATCGCTGAACTTTGGAATAGTACTGAAAAAGAGATTTTTAACCTGCGCAAGAGCCTAGGGATTATCCCTGTTTATAAAATGGTTGATACTTGTGCAGCAGAATTTGAATCGGAAACACCTTATTACTATGGTACGTATGAAGAGGAAAACGAGTCGGTCGTAACGGACAGAAAAAGTGTGATTGTTCTCGGGTCGGGACCTATCCGTATTGGTCAAGGAATTGAGTTTGACTATGCTACTGTTCATTCGGTTAAAGCCATTAAGGAAGCAGGATATGAAGCAATTATTATTAATAATAACCCTGAAACGGTATCCACCGATTTCAGTATTTCCGATAAGCTTTACTTCGAGCCGCTGACGATTGAAGATGTCATGAGTATTATTGAGTTAGAAAATCCAATTGGGGTTGTGGTCCAATTTGGCGGGCAAACAGCTATCAACCTTGCCGCAGATCTTGCTGAAAATGGGGTCAAAATCCTTGGAACAAGCCTTGAAGATATAGACCGTGCTGAAAATAGAGATAAGTTTGAACATGCTCTTCAACAATTAAATATTCCGCAGCCGTTAGGGAAAACAGCCTTATCAGTGGAAGAAGCGGTGGTGATTGCCAACGAAATCGCCTATCCTGTTCTAGTCCGCCCATCCTATGTTCTTGGGGGAAGGGCAATGGAAATTGTCTACCATGAAGAGGAATTGCTTCACTACATGAAAAATGCTGTAAAAATTAATCCAGATCATCCAGTGTTGATTGACCGCTATTTAACAGGAAAAGAAATCGAAGTAGATGCCATCTGTGATGGAGAAAATGTACTAATACCTGGAATTATGGAACATATCGAGCGAGCGGGGGTCCATTCTGGTGATTCGATTGCTGTTTATCCGCCGCAAACTCTTACTGAGACAGTAAAACAAACACTTGTGGAGTATACAGAGAAATTAGCAAAGGGCTTAAACATTATCGGATTATTAAATATCCAGTACGTTCTGGCAGGGGATCAAGTCTATGTGCTTGAGGTCAATCCGCGTTCAAGCCGTACGGTTCCATTCTTAAGTAAAATAACGAATCTTCCAATGGCGAAAATAGCCACTAAAGCAATTTTGGGCGTATCGATTGTTGATCAAGGGTACATTCCTGGTCTTGCCACTGAAAAAGAAGGGGTTTTCGTAAAGGTTCCTGTTTTCTCCTTTGCTAAGCTCAAAAGTGTGGATATAACCCTCGGACCGGAAATGAAATCGACAGGGGAAGTAATGGGTAAGGATGTAACGCTTGAAAAAGCTCTTTATAAAGGATTAGTTGCTTCAGGTATGAATATCCAAAAGTTTGGGACGGTATTGTTTACTGTAGCAGATAAAGATAAACAGGAAGCCTTAAAGCTGGCGAAGCGATTTTCCGCTAACGGCTATCGTTTAATGGCAACGAGCGGTACAGCAGCTGTTTTAGAGGCGGCTGGACTAAGAGTCAAAGAGGTCGGAAAGATTGGTTCGGAAGGAAAGACTCTTTTGGATGTCATTCAACATGGCGAAGCGCAATTTATAATTAATACACTGACCAAAGGTAAACAACCGCAACGCGACGGGTTTAGAATTCGCCGGGAAGCCGTTGAAAATGGAGTTCCGTGTTTAACTTCATTAGACACAGCAGATGCTATCCTAAAAGTGATTGAGTCGATGAACTTCTCGGCTGAAGCGATGGATTCAGTGAAAAAGGAGGCTGTCTTTGCTTGATTAGAAAAGAGTTATGCAAAATCAGCAGCCAAAAAGAAATTGCTGCAGACATATATGAGCTTACTGTAAAGGGAGAATTGGTCGGACAAATTAGTGCCCCGGGTCAATTCGTGCATATTAGGGTCTCAAATGGGTGGGACCCGCTTTTACGAAGGCCCATTAGTATCTCTTCCTTCGATAAAAAACAAAAGAGCATGACCATGATCTATCGCAAGGAAGGTAGAGGAACAACAATGCTAGCAGAATTGGGTCCAGGGAAGCAACTTGACATCCTTGGACCGCTCGGCAATGGCTTTCCTGTCGATGAGGTCAGCAGAGGTGAGACAGCCTTGCTTGTTGGCGGTGGAATCGGTGTTCCGCCACTATATGAACTTTCTAACCAATTAGTCGAAAAAGGTGTAAAGGTTATCCATGTCCTAGGCTTTCAAACGGAAACGGCGGTTTTTTACGAAAAGGAATTTTTAGAAAATGGCGAAACCTATGTGACTACTGTTGACGGTTCCTATGGAAGGAAAGGATTTGTAACAGATGTCATGAAGGATTTACGATTTGATTGTATTTATACATGCGGACCAACACCAATGTTAAAGGCGATTGAACAAAGTTATTCGGATAAAAAAATGTTTTTATCATTAGAAGAACGAATGGGCTGCGGAATTGGGGCATGCTTTGCCTGCGTGTGTAAAAGTAAAGAAGACCCAACCGGAGTTGCCTATAAAAAGGTATGCAGCGATGGGCCCGTTTTTCGCGCCGGGGAGGTATTGATATGAGCTGTTTGAACATCGAATTACCGGGTTTAACACTGAAAAATCCTATCATGCCTGCCTCGGGATGTTTTGGATTTGGACGGGAGTACAGCCAATTTTATGATTTGAGTGTATTGGGCGCGATTATGATTAAAGCCACAACAGTAGAACCGCGGTTCGGAAATTTAACCCCTAGGGTAGCAGAAACAACATCAGGGATGTTAAATGCAATCGGATTGCAAAATCCAGGCCTTGAAAAAGTACTAGGCGCGGAGCTGCCTTGGCTCTCCCAGTACGATGTCCCGATTATCGCAAATGTTGCAGGTTCACTCGAAGAGGATTATGTGGAGGTTGCTCGCCGTATTTCAAAAGCACCAAATGTGCATGCATTAGAACTAAATATCTCTTGTCCAAATGTGAAAACGGGAGGAATTGCATTTGGTACAATACCTGAAGTAGCTAAGCAATTAACCCGGAAGGTAAAGGAAGTTTCCGAAGTGCCGGTGTATGTGAAATTGTCACCGAATGTTACTAATATTGTGGATATGGCGAAAGCGGTGGAAGCTGGGGGCGCCGATGGTTTAACCATGATAAATACACTTGTTGGGATGAGGCTTGATTTAAAAACGGGCAAACCGATTTTAGCCAATCGTACAGGCGGCTTATCAGGTCCTGCTATTAAACCTGTTGCCATACGGATGATTTATGAAGTCAGTCAGGCTGTATCCATTCCGATTATTGGCATGGGTGGAATTGAGTCGGCTGCCGATGTAATTGAGTATTTCTATGCAGGCGCTAGTGCCGTAGCAGTTGGAACTGCAAATTTTGTGGATCCCTTCGTATGTCCGACCATTATTGAGGAATTACCAGCTTTACTAGAAAAATTAGGCTTTGAACACATCAGTGAATGTACAGGAAGGAGCTGGAAAGAAGATGGACAACTCACTTATCATCGCGCTTGATTTTGCTAATGGCAGCGAAGTGAATCGTTTTTTGCAGCCTTTTGAAGGCAAGGAGCTTTTTGTGAAAGTTGGTATGGAGTTATTTTATCAAGAAGGCCCTTCAATCGTTCATCAATTAAAAGAAAAAGGTCATCATATTTTTCTGGATTTAAAGCTTCATGATATTCCGAACACTGTGAAAAGTGCGATGAAGGGGCTTGCCCGATTGGAATGTGACTTAGTTAATGTTCATGCTGCCGGGGGAAAAGAGATGATGGCAGCTGCACTTGAAGGACTGGAGGCAGGGACTTCTGCAGGACGGAAACGACCTGATTGCATCGCGGTAACACAGTTGACGAGTACATCAGAAGAGCAAATGAATAAAGAACAGCTCATTCCTGTTTCATTGGAAGAATCCGTTTTACATTATGCGTTACTTACAAAAGAAGCTGGCCTGGACGGTATCGTCTGCTCTGCATGGGAAGCTGCTTTTATTAGGGAGAAAGCTGGGCAATCGTTTTTGACCGTATGCCCAGGAATTCGCATGGAGTCTGATCAGGTTGGGGATCAAAAGCGAGTGGCTACACCGGAATTTGCGAGAAATTCGGGGGTAAGTTCTATTGTTGTAGGGCGTTCAATTACTCGGTCAGTTGACCCAGTGAAAAGCTATGAAAAATGGATGGAAGCATGGAAGGGGATACGACAATGAAACACGTGATTGCTGAAAGATTATTAGAAATTAATGCGGTTGCCTTAAAGCCACAGGATCCATTTACTTGGACATCAGGGCTCCGGTCACCAATCTATTGTGATAATCGGTTAACACTCTCATTCCCGGCCGTTAGAAGAGAAATTGCTGCTGGCTTGCAAAAACTCATCCTTGAGAATTTTTCAGAAGCTGAAGTTATTGCTGGTACGGCGACAGCTGGGATCCCACATGCAGCGTGGGTGAGTGAGCTAATGGATTTACCAATGTGCTATGTTCGTTCAAAGGCAAAGGGGCATGGCAAAGGAAATCAGATTGAAGGCAAGGTTGAATCAGGTCAAAAAGTTGTCGTTGTTGAGGATTTAATTTCAACAGGGGGCAGTGTGATTACGGCAGTTCAAGCATTACGGGAAGCAGGCTGTGAAGTGCTTGGAGTTGTCTCCATTTTTACATATGGGCTGGAAAAGGGAAGAGAACTGCTTCAGGAAAACGGGATTAAGAGTATTTCTTTGACTGATTTTCCGACATTAATAGAAGTAGCGATTTCAAAAGGCAACGTTACGGCAGAGGATCAGAAAAGTCTGCTTTTATGGAGGAAAGATCCATCTGAATGGAGCAAACAGTTCGTTGAAACAGATTCGCTGATATAATCGAAAATACGCTGATAAAATGAATTTAACGCTGATAAATCATGTGATTTCGCTGATAAACAGGTAATATCCGCTGATAAATAGAAAAAGAGGGCATCCAAGTTCTACTGGGTGCCCTCTTTTCCTTCTATTTCTTCAATTTCAGCACCAATTCTTCATCCGGCGTTACATAAACCGTCTGTTGATTGTCATAAATCACAAATCCAGGCTTTGCACCGCTAGGTTTTTTAACAAACCGGACCTTCGTAAAGTCGACAGGAACAGAGCTTGAATTCCTCGCTTTACTATAATAAGAGGCTAAAACGGCAGCCTCACGAATCGTCTCATCAGATGGTTCCTTGCTGCGTATCACCACGTGTGAGCCGGGAATATCTTTCGTATGGAGCCAAATCTCATCCCTTGCTGCCAGCTTATTTGTTAAATAGTCATTTTGTTTATTATTTTTTCCAACGATGATATCCGTCCCATCTGTAGATAAGAAGTGATCTAAAATTGGTTTAACATTCTGAGCCTTTTTCAATTTCTTTTTCTGCCGCTCGCGGATATAGCCACCCTCAACTAATTCTTCACGAATCTCTTGAATATCCTTTGGAGAGGCAGCTTGTACCTGCTGTAGTAAATTATCAAAATAAGCTACTTCGACTTGTGCCTTTTCAATTTGATCAACGACAATTTCAACTGCATTTTTTGCCTTTTGGTATTTTGAAAAATACTTTTGGGCATTTTCAGATGGTGTCTTTCTGGGGTCAAGCGGAATTAAAATCGTTCCACCAGATTCATCATAATAATCGAGAACTTCAATATCACGCATCCCTTTCTTAGCAGCATATAAATTGGCAGTTAACAACTCGCCAGAGCGTTGATATTGATCAGCCTTTTCTGCTTCTTTCAGAGTAGCCTTCAGTTTGTTAATTTTCTTTTCATTCTTTTCTTTTTCATTTTGAATAAATCGTTCAATATCATTTCCTTGCTGCTTTACCCGGTCTCTTTCCGCTTTGCCAAAATAAAAACGGTCAAGCAATTCACTTAGTGTAGGGAAGGTCTTTATTTCTCCTTTTAGATGCTCAAGGGGAAATAAGTAAAAAGCGTCCTTACCGCCCGACGATATAATCGAAGGAGAAATCTCACCGGTTTCCACCTTTTTAATCATACGAATAAACGTTCCCGGTATTGTAGAACGATTGGCTAGACCACTTTGGAATATAACTTCCTTGGCAAAAAGGGGAGAGATCCCTGCAAATTGCTCAACTAATTGGCGGTCGAGTTTTCCTGCATTGTAATCAATTTTTCTTAATAGTTCATCTTCGCTCGAATGAAACGGATTTTGCTTATGCTGTTCTGGTGGAAATACATAAGGTTGTCCTGGCAAAATGGCCCTGTGGCTATTAACGGCAAAGGAAACATGTTTGATACTATCAAGAATGACATTTCGTGTTTTATCTACCAGTACGATATTGCTATGCCTGCCCATAATTTCAATAATTAATTGTTTATAGCTAATATCACCAATCTCATTTCTGCCCTTTATTTCAAGTACTATCATCCGGTCTGTTTCTACTTGATATATATCCTCTAAAATATACCCCTCAATATGTTTCCTAAGCAGCATACAGAACATCGGGGCTTCACTAGGATTATCGTATGCCTCATTCGTGAATTGGACCCGCGCATAGCTAGGGTGTGCTGATAAAAGCAGCTTTTGATTAACTCCATTCGCACGAATCGTGAGAATTACTTCATTTTTATAGGGTTGGTGAACCTTATTGATCCGTCCGCCCTTCAAGGAACGAACAAGTTCATCGACCATTGCTTTTGTAAATAAACCATCAAATGACATGGAAAACATCCTTTACTACATTCATATGAATTAATTATAGCTTACTAAAAATATACTGTCTTATTTTTACTCTGTTAAACGTGCCCGTTGATTTCCGCTCCAATCAATAGGGTTCCATTTATTCTCTAATTTATCTTTCACTATATCATAGCATTTTTTTGGACGACCCTGAATAAGCTTTCTTTAGAGCAGGTATTTATAGGTATTTAAAGGGGGAAGTGAGATGGTCGGATGAAATTCCATGAAATGCAGATAGAACAAGTAGAAAAGTCTCTAGAAACCGACTTTTCTTCTGGATTATCACAGGAAGAAGTAAAAAAGAGAATTAATTTGCACGGACTAAATGAGTTGGACGAAGGAGAAAAGCAATCAGCTTTACTCTTATTTTTTAGTCAATTTAAGGATTTTATGGTCTTAGTTCTTCTCGCAGCTACCTTAATCTCCGGATTGCTTGGCGAATATATTGATGCCATTGCTATTATTGCCATCGTCATTATCAATGGCTTTCTTGGTTTTTTTCAAGAAAGGCGGGCAGAGAAATCTCTACAGGCATTAAAGGCATTATCTGCACCACAAGTCTCTGTGCTCCGGGATGGTCAGTGGATCAAAATTCCTTCGAAAGAAATTGTGGTAGGGGATATTTTGAAGTTTGTTAGTGGGGACCGTATCGGTGCCGACGTCCGTGTGATTGAGTCAAAAAGTTTAGAAATTGAAGAATCAGCGCTTACAGGAGAATCCGTCCCTGTTTCCAAGCATATAGAAATCCTGACTAACCCTAACCCTGGCATAGGAGATATGGAGAATATCGCATTTATGGGTACGATGATTACGAGGGGAAGCGGGATAGGAGTCGTCATTGCAACAGGTATGAAAACAGCAATGGGACAAATTGCAGATTTGCTTCAAAATGCAGAGGCGCAAGATACTCCATTGCAACGCCGCTTAGAGCAGCTGGGAAAAATACTAATTACAGTAGCCTTACTATTAACTGTTCTGGTTGTAGTGGTTGGAGTTTTGCGAGGCCACGACATTTATGAGATGTTTTTAGCAGGTGTTTCTCTTGCAGTTGCGGCCATACCTGAAGGGCTGCCGGCAATCGTGACAGTGGCATTATCCCTCGGTGTGCAAAAAATGATTAAGAAAAATGCCATTGTCAGGAAATTGCCCGCGGTAGAAACACTTGGCTGTGCTTCGGTCATATGTTCAGATAAAACGGGAACAATGACACAAAACAAAATGACGGTTACCCATTTATGGAGTGGGGGTCAAACTTGGACAGTTGATGGGGTAGGGTATCAGCCGCGAGGGAATTTCTATAGAAATGAACGCAATATTAATCCTAAAGATGAAAAGGCATTGCAGCAAATGCTGATTTTTGGGATGTTATGTAATCATTCAGATTTAGTCATTAAGGATGATGATTATATTCTTGACGGAGACCCAACCGAAGGGGCACTGTTGGTAAGTGCAATGAAAGCAGGTTTTGATCGTCCCAAATTATTAGATGAGTTTACGATCATAAATGAATTCCCGTTTGACTCAACCAGAAAAATGATGAGTATTCACGTTAAAGACAAGCAGGGACGGCATTTTATAGTCACAAAAGGGGCACCGGACGTCATTTTAGATATTAGTGAATCCGTTCTTTGGGACGAGAGAACACAATTTTTAAATAAAGAGACACAAGTGAAGGTTCAGGAGGCAATAAATGGACTCGCATCACAGGCACTTCGAACGATCGCGATTGCCTTTAAACCAATACAGGCTAATACGATTATTTTAAGTGAACGAGAAGCTGAGAAAAATTTAACGCTTATTGGTATTCAAGGAATGATTGACCCGCCGAGACCTGAAGTGAAAAAGGCTGTAAAGGAATGTAAAGAAGCAGGTATTAAAACTGTCATGATTACGGGTGACCATGTCATCACTGCAAAAGCGATTGCCTCCCAACTTGGAATTATAACGAATAAAAGCAAGGTCATTGATGGGAATGCATTATCTGAAATGACAGTCGAAGAGCTTGAAGAAATAGTCGATGATGTTTCAGTTTTTGCTAGGGTTTCACCAGAGCATAAACTGAAAATTGTCAAAGCATTACAAAATCGCGGACATATTGTCGCTATGACGGGTGATGGTGTGAACGATGCGCCAGCTATTAAAGCCGCTGATATTGGAGTCGCTATGGGGATTACCGGGACAGATGTCGCCAAAGAAGCTTCCTCTCTTATCTTGTTGGACGATAACTTTGCCACGATTAAGGCTGCGATAGTGGAAGGCAGAAATATCTATGAAAATATTCGTAAATTTGTTCGATACTTGTTGGCTTCTAATGTTGGTGAAATTTTGGTCATGTTGTTTGCGATGATTTTAGCGCTGCCTCTGCCGCTTATTCCTATCCAAATCCTCTGGGTGAATTTGGTTACTGATGGGTTGCCGGCTATGGCACTAGGGCTCGATCGACCTGAAGAAAATGTAATGAAACGTAAACCCCGCAGTCCAAATGAAGGTGTTTTCTCGCGAGGTCTGGGCTGGAAGGTTGTGTCACGTGGCTTCCTAATAGGGCTGGTAACATTACTATCCTTTATGATTGTTTACAATAACGATCCTGCCAAGTTGCAATATGCACAAACTGTTGCCTTTGCAACACTTGTCATGGCTCAGCTGATTCATGTGTTTGATTGCCGCAGTGAGAAATCAGTGCTCTCGAGAAATCCTTTCGGAAATCAGTACCTTGTTTGGGCCGTTTTATCTTCACTTGCATTGATGTTTGTCGTTATTTATTACCCGCCATTACAGCCTATTTTTCACACACTGCCGGTAGCAGCTAAGGATTGGCTGTTGATTGTTGGTTTATCATCGATACCAACTTTTTTACTAGCCGGGTCATTTTTGTTAAGAAAAACAAAATAAAGTGTGTTATAATCCAAAAGGTAATAGATTCCACTCTATTACCTTTTGTCTTTTTTGAAAAATATAGCTAGCCGATCAATTTTTCAGAAGATTGGATGTGCACAAAAATGGTTATAAGTATGACAGGCTTTGGAAGAGCTAAAACAGAATCAGATTGCTTCTCTGTCAATGTGGAAGTAAAAACAGTGAACCACCGTTTCTGTGAAATGAATATCCGCATGCCAAGGCAGCTTTTAAAAATAGAAGATAGAATGAAAAAGAAACTTAATCAGTATATCCGCCGTGGAAGGGTAGAAGTTTATGTTAGCTTAGAGGGTGAAGGCGTCGTAACCCGCAAAGTCATCGTGGATTGGAAACTGCTAGATGAGTATTATCAATTTATCAAACAGGCTCGTGAAAAATATGATGTTGAAGGAACGTTAACACTTCAGAATTTGCTAAGTAGAAGTGAACTTTTACATATTGAAGAAAGTGAAGCTGGCAATGAAGAACTTGATAATCTAGTTCTGGCTGCAACAGAAGAAGCTGCCAGGTTTTTAACACAAATGCGGATGGCAGAAGGTGAAGAATTAAAAAAGGATTTGCTCGCCATTTTATCTCAATTAGAATCACATGTTTTTGAACTCCAGAAATTTGCTCCACTAGTTGTTCAATCCTTTAAAGAGCGTTTAACAAAAAGAATGGAAGAGTTTGTTAATGGGCAATTGGACGAAACGAGGATCTTGACGGAAGTCGCCGTTTTTGCTGATAAAGCAGATATAAATGAAGAAGTCACACGATTAAAAAGCCATTTTCAACAATTCTTGCAAACCCTTGAGAGCATGGAACCAATTGGAAGAAAATTGGATTTTATCGTCCAGGAAATGAATAGAGAAGCAAATACCATTGGTTCAAAAGCAAACGATTCAAACATTGCTAAAAAGGTTGTAGATATTAAAAGTCTACTTGAGAAGCTAAAAGAACAGGTTCAAAATATCGAGTGAACCTTGTTTAGAAACTGTTTGAGACGGTCAAAATATATTATTAATGATTGGATGAGTACCATGTCGATAAAATTAATTAATATTGGATTTGGAAATATCGTTTCTGCCAATCGAATTATTTCAATTGTCAGCCCTGAATCTGCTCCAATAAAAAGAATTATTCAAGATGCCCGGGACCGGGGAGCATTAATTGATGCCACATACGGTAGGCGGACACGAGCGGTGATTGTTATGGATAGTGATCATGTTATTCTATCAGCTGTACAACCTGAAACGGTAGCGCACCGCTTAGCTGATCGTGATGAAATAATTGATGAAGGGTAGGATTTATGAAATGCAGGAAAAAGGATTGCTGATTGTACTTTCTGGGCCCTCCGGGGTTGGAAAAGGAACGGTTCGGAAAGAAATTTTTTCCCATCCGGATACAGCTTTTGAATACTCCATTTCAATGACAACCCGCTCACCTCGAGATGGGGAGATTGATGGAGTGGATTACTTTTTTAAGTCAAGAGAAGAGTTTGAACAATTAATTGAACAGGGCAAACTGTTAGAGTATGCCGAATTTGTCGGGAATTATTATGGTACCCCTGTTGACTATGTTCGTTCCACTCTGGATGCTGGAAAAGACGTCTTCTTAGAGATTGAAGTAAAGGGTGCCCGTCAGGTACGAGAAAAGTTCCCTGAAGGTTTATTTATTTTCCTTATGCCGCCAAGTTTATCTGAACTAAAGAATCGGATTGTAACAAGAGGAACGGAAACAGATGACATCATACAAAACCGCCTGCTTTCAGCTCGCGAAGAAATTGAAATGATGGAATTATATGATTATGTTGTTGAAAATGATCAAGTGGAGCGCGCCTGTGAACGCGTGAAATCCATTGTTACTGCGGAGCATTGCCGCAGAGAACGTGTTGAACACCGCTATAAAAAATTGCTGGAGGTTGAATTATAATGTTATATCCTTCTATTGATTCGCTGCTTGAGAAAATTGATTCGAAATACTCGCTTGTTTCCGTAGCTGCGAAGCGCGCTCGCGTGATGTCCCAGGTAAGAGATGAAAGATTGCCAAAATACGTTTCCCATAAACATGTTGGAAAAGCACTAGAGGAAATATACAGCGGTGAACTAACCTACCGAATTTCTAATAAAGCAGACACATCTGCTGAGTAGTCTTAAATAGTTATTGATTGACAGTAAATTTCTGAGAGAAGGCCTGACAAAAGGGGAAATCCTTACATGTCAGCCTTTTTTATTTTGGTTATCCTCGTTATGTAGAATTTGTCGAATTACGAGTGGAAAAAGGTGAAAAATTGCATTTATTCTAGCATAATAAAGAAAGAGTGAAATGAACGAGAAACGGGGGAATCCAATAATGGTACAGGATAAAAAAATATTATTATGTGTTACAGGCGGAATCGCCGTATATAAGGCAGCGGCACTAACAAGTAAGCTTGTTCAGGCTGGTGCTCATGTAAAAGTCATTTTAAGTGAATCTGCACAGAAATTTGTTACCCCATTAACTTTTCAGGCGTTATCCCGTAATGAAGTATATGTTGATACCTTTGACGAAAAAAATCCGCGTGTCATTGCCCATATTGATTTAGCTGATTGGGCGGATTTAATCCTTGTTGCTCCTGCTACAGCAAATACGATGGGAAAAATAGCTGGTGGAATAGCCGATAATATGATAACAACGGTCCTGCTTGCAGCAACCTCACCAGTCTGGATTGCCCCTGCGATGAATGTGCATATGTACGACCATCCTGCTGTGAAAAAGAACCTCTCAATATTGGCTGAGTACGGATATCAATTTATTGAACCAAGTGAAGGTTATCTTGCCTGTGGATATGTAGGAAAGGGCCGTTTGGAAGAGCCGGAAAAAATCGTCCAGCTCGTACAACAATTTTTTACCGATCAATTCCAACAAACCTTAAGAGGAAAAACAGTTGTGGTTACAGCGGGGCCAACACGGGAGAAGATTGATCCTGTTCGTTTTATTTCCAATCATTCAACAGGGAAAATGGGTTATGCCCTTGCAGTTGAGGCAAAAAAACAAGGTGCCCATGTTGTATTAGTTTCGGGACCGGTTGGGTTGCCGGCTCCATTAGGTATGGAAGTGGTGAAGGTCGAGAGCGCTGAAGAAATGTTCAATGCTGTGTTGAAGTATTATGACTCTGCGGATGTAGTCATTAAAACAGCCGCCGTTGCCGATTACCGTCCAAAAATTACATTTGATCATAAGGTAAAGAAACAAGCCGGTGACTCGAGTATAGAGTTGGAACGAACGAAAGATATCCTGCTTGAGTTGGGTAAGAGAAAGAAGAACCAAGTGCTTGTAGGCTTTGCAGCTGAAACTGAAAATGTTGAAGAATATGCAAGGAAAAAATTAAATGCGAAAAATGCGGATATGATCGTTGCAAACAATGTGAAAGCGGAAGGGGCAGGGTTTGGGACAGATACAAATATTGTCACACTTTTCAAACGGTCTGGCTCAAATATAGATTTACCGATTATGTCAAAAAGTGATGTAGCAAAAAGGATTATCAAAGAAATTACTTCCTTATTGAAGGATATGGATGAAAATGGAAATAGCTAGTGTGATTGTGGATGTACCGGCAAAACAAACGGATAGAGCGTTCGATTATTTAATTCCAGAGCAGTGGTGGGGAACAATCCAGCCGGGAATGAGGGTAATCGTTCCGTTTGGTCCGAGAAAAATCCAAGGATTTGTCACATCGCTTAAAACACAATCTGAATTTAAAAAATTAAGAGAAATTATCGAGCCCATGGATCTTGAGCCAATCTTAAACAAGGATTTACTTGACCTGGGTGACTGGCTAACTGAGAATACACTTTGTTTTAAAATCTTTGCTTTTCAGGTTATGCTTCCAGCCGCGTTAAAAGCTAAATACGAAAAAAAAGTGAAGATTACTGCAGGGGTGGAGGCTGCTGATTTATCAGAACCCCTTCAAACTCTTTTTGAAAACAATCCAATGATTGACTGGGAAGATGCTTTGAATAATGGAGTGGTTCCCTTATTACAAAAGGAAGCAGCAAAAGGTAAACTTGAAGTCCTTTACATCGTTAAGGAGAAGGTCAAAAAGAAACAGCGTAAGTTTGTCCGCCCACTTGTATCTCTTTCTGAATTGAAAGATGAAGTAGTACGATTTCCAGCAAAAGCTGAAAAGCAAAAACTAGTATTGAGCTATTTTATCAATCATTTCGAACCAGTCGAATTGAGGCAGCTTGTCGCTGAATTAAGTACGACATCTTCAACTGTTAAGGCACTTGTAGAAAAGAAACTTCTTACTGAGTATGAAATGGAAGTTTACCGCGATCCGTTTGAACATAGGACCTTTAAACGAACAAAGCCCTTACCATTAACAAATTCCCAACAGACCGTGATTGGGCCGATTCTAAACGCGATTGAATCAAATCGACATGAGGTATTCTTGCTCTATGGTGTAACAGGAAGCGGAAAAACCGAAATTTACCTCCAATCCATTCAAGAAGTTATTGAAAGAGGACAGGAAGCAATAGTGCTTGTACCAGAAATATCGCTCACTCCCCAAATGGTGAATCGTTTTAAAGGGAGATTTGGGGACTTAGTGGCTGTTTTGCACAGCGGTTTGTCAGCTGGAGAAAAATATGATGAGTGGCGGAAGATTCAACGTAAAGAAGTAAAAGTAGCTGTAGGAGCAAGATCAGCGATTTTTGCCCCATTTGAGAACTTAGGAATTATTATTATTGATGAAGAGCACGAAACAAGTTATAAGCAGGAGGATATGCCTCGATATCATGCTAGGGATGTTGCAATTGAAAGAGCTAAAACGTATAACTGTCCAGTTGTGCTCGGAAGCGCTACCCCATCACTCGAGTCGTTTGCCAGGGCTCAAAAGAAGGTGTATCATCTATTATCGCTCCCTAACCGGATGAATAATCAAACCCTGCCCTCAGTAGAGATCATTGATATGCGTGAGGAGCTTCGTGACGGAAATCGGTCAATGTTTTCACGTAAGCTTTTTGATATGCTAAAGGACCGAATAGAAAAAAAACAACAATCGGTTTTATTTTTAAATAAACGGGGTCATTCGTCATTTGTAATGTGCCGGGACTGCGGTTATGTGATGAACTGCCCAAACTGCGACATATCGCTTACCTACCACCGAGTAAATGAACAAATGAAATGCCATTATTGCGGGTATGAAAGCCATGTTCCTAAGCAATGCCCGGAGTGTTCCAGTGATTATATTCGGTATTTTGGGACTGGTACTCAAAAGGTAGAGGACGAGCTTGGTAAAATTCTCCCAGAAGCAAGGGTTATTCGGATGGATGTTGATACAACTGGTCGAAAGGGCTCACATGAACGATTATTAACTGACTTTCAGAATGGCAAAGCAGATATTCTCCTCGGGACTCAAATGATTGCAAAAGGGCTGGATTTCCCAAATATCACCCTAGTTGGTGTGCTTTCGGCTGATACGATGCTGCATTTACCTGATTTCCGTGCGTCTGAAAAAACCTTTCAATTATTAACACAGGTAAGCGGAAGAGCGGGACGTCATCAATTGCCGGGGGAGGTCATCATTCAGACCTACACCCCTGAACACTATAGTGTCGAACTTGCGGGAACACAGGATTATGATCTCTTTTACCAAAGAGAAATGATGATTCGAAAAACCCATCATTATCCACCCTTCTATTATCTGTCCCTCATAACAGTCAGTCATGACCAATTGATGACTGTCGTTACAGCGACAGAGAAAATTGTTAATTATGTACGTTCACAGGTTTCAAAGGATGCCGTCGTTTTAGGACCTGCAGCCTCGCCGATTCCTAGGATTAATAATAGATATCGCTATCAATGTCTGATAAAATACAAGCGGGAACCGAACTTGACAAAAATGTTAAAAACCATCTTGGATCAACACCAGAAAGATACTAAAAGCGGCTTATTGGTTTCAATAGATGTAAATCCATTTATATTAATGTAAGTTAGCCAAAGGTAACCTGGTCATCAAAGGTTATTATTTCGCATTTTTGGTGAAAATGTAAGCAATTAATAAATTTAAAACGCCTATATAAGAATGGAATTATTGGGGGAAATAATTTGCCTATACTCAAAGTAATAAATTACCCTGCTGAGATACTTGAGCAGACTTGCAAGCCAGTGATTAAGTTTGATAAAAAGCTTGCAAAAATACTTGATAATATGTATGACACGATGATTGAATTTGATGGGGTGGGACTAGCTGCTCCTCAAATTGGATTGGACGCACGCATCGCAATTGTTGATATCGATGATGAATTAGGGACAATCGAAATGATTAACCCAGAAATATTAGAAACATCCGGTGAACAAACTGGACCAGAAGGTTGTTTAAGTTTCCCTGGATTATTCGGTGAAGTGACAAGGCCCAATTTTGTTAAAATTGAAGCATTTGACCGTAAAGGCAGAAAATACACATTAGAAGCAGAAGAATTCCTAGCAAGGGCGATTCAACATGAAATCGATCATCTGGACGGGATTTTATTTACATCTAAAGTGACGAGATATCTCGAGGAAGATGAGTTAAAAGGAGTAGAAGTTGAATGACGAAAATTGTTTTTATGGGTACTCCAGATTTTTCTGTGCCAATCTTACAACAACTGATTAAAGATGGATATGATGTCATTGGAGTAGTTACACAACCAGATCGACCGGTGGGAAGAAAAAAGATTTTAACACCTCCCCCGGTTAAGGTAGAAGCCTTGAAACATTCTATTCCTGTCTTTCAACCAGAAAAAATCCGTCAAGAAGAAGAACTTGAAAAAATCCTTTCCTTGAATCCAGATTTAATTGTTACTGCTGCGTTTGGGCAAATCCTACCCAATAAGCTGTTAGAAGCGCCTAAATACGGTTGTATAAATGTTCATGCATCCCTGCTCCCAGAACTTCGTGGTGGTGCTCCTATTCATTATGCCATTATGCAAGGAAAACAAAAAACAGGTGTTACCATCATGTATATGGTTGAAAAATTAGATGCTGGGGATATTTTAACAAGTATTGAAGTCCCAATTGCTGTAGAGGACAATGTTGGTACATTGCACATTAAATTAAGTACAGCCGGGGCTAAATTGTTGGCAGAAACCTTGCCGCTTCTTTTGGAAGGCCGTCTGACGCCTAAGCCTCAAAACAATGAAGAAGCCACATTTGCTGCCAATATTAAGCGAGAACAAGAAAAAATTAATTGGACAAAATCAGGTGAAGAAATCTTTAATCATATCCGTGCTCTAAATCCATGGCCAGTTGCGTTTACAACCCTGAATGGCCAGGTCTTAAAAATTTGGCGGGCAGAAAAGGTATCTGGACAGAATGTGGAAGTACCTGGAACAATTATTAATATAGAATCGGATGGCTTTTCGGTATCAACCGGTAATGAAACAGCAATCAAAATCATTGAACTTCAGCCCTCTGGAAAAACAAAAATGATGAGTGAACAATTTTTACGGGGTTCAAAAATTTCAATAGGCACCAAGCTGGGAGAATAAAATGACATCAACAATAAATAATGTACGGGCAATCGCAATGGATAGTTTAGTTGCTATTGAGAAAAACCAATCTTACAGCAATTTACTTCTTAATAATACAATTGAAAAACACGAATTGTCTCCTAAGGACGTCGGACTGCTAACGGAATTGACGTATGGAACCTTACAAAGAAGAATGGCACTTGACTATTATTTAGAGCCTTTTGTCAAAGATAATAAAAAGTTAGCCAATTGGGTTCATCATTTACTTAGACTAACGCTTTATCAAATGATTTATCTCGATCGAATTCCGGACAGAGCAGCGATCTACGAAGCAGTAGAAATTGCCAAAAGTCGTGGTCATAAGGGGATAGCAAGTTTGGTAAATGGAGTATTGCGGAGTATTCAAAGAGAAGGGCTCCCATCCATGGAGGAAATCACGGACCCAAACAAAAGACTATCACTTGAAACTAGCCACCCAGAATGGCTAATTACCCGATGGGTAAACCAATTTGGCTATGAAAAAACAAAAGAAATGTGTGAAGTAAATCTAACAGCACCATTGCAAACAGCTAGAGTTAATCTCACGAAAATTTCAAGAGATGAATGTGTTGCAATCTTAGAAGAAGATGGTTTTCAAATCGAGAAAAGTCCAATTATTCCTGAGGCGATCAGATCGTTAAAGGGGAATTTAGCGTCTACTATTGCTTTTAAATATGGAATGTTTACTATTCAAGATGAAAGCTCAATGCTCGCCGCCTATGCATTAGGAGCAAAGCAAAACGAATTTATCCTTGATGCTTGTGCAGCACCAGGTGGTAAAAGTACACATATCGCTGAAAAAATGGATAATACGGGAGAAGTTGTATCGGTTGATCTCCATCAGCACAAAGTCAGATTAATCAATGATAATGCCAAGCGACTAGGGTTAGAAAATATAAAAACAAGCGTTTCTGATTCCAGACAAATACAGGAAAAATTCAACAAAGAATCATTTGATCGTATCCTTCTGGATGCTCCGTGCTCGGGTCTTGGAGTAATGAGGAGAAAGCCTGATATGAAATACACAAAAACAGAGAAGGATATTGAGAGGTTAAGTACGATCCAGCAAGACTTATTAATGTCCGTATCCCCTTTATTGAAAAAGGATGGCATCCTTGTCTATAGTACTTGTACAGTAGATAAAGAGGAAAATGAATACACGGTTAAGACATTCCTAAAGAATAACCCTGAATTCGAAGGAGATTTATCATTTAAAAACAGGATGCCTGAAGCTATCCAACCATTGATTACAGGTTTTGATGTACAGATATTCCCACAAGATCTTGGGTCAGATGGGTTCTATATTGCAGTTTTAAGGAAGAAGGTGTAACAGTTGGAACAATTAAATACAACTGAGACAAACACAGCTAAGGAAATTAAGAAGAAATCAATTTATTCATTACAGCTTAACGAATTAAAGAATTGGCTGACTGAAAATGCTGAAAAGGCATTCCGTGCCGAACAAATCTATGAATGGCTTTATAAAAAACGAATTACATCATTTGAGGATATGAGTAATGTATCAAAGGGCTTAAGAGATAAGCTTGCTGGCCATTTTGAATTAACAACATTAAATACGGCGATTCAACAAACATCATCTGATGGAACCATAAAATTCCTTTTTGAACTTCAAGATGGGTACTCCATTGAAACGGTGCTAATGCGTCATGATTATGGAAACTCCGTTTGTGTTACGACACAGGTAGGCTGCCGAATAGGGTGTACTTTTTGTGCCTCTACATTAGGCGGCTTAAAAAGACACTTAGAGGCAGGAGAGATTGTCGCACAAGTTGTAAAAGTTCAGCAAACACTTGATGAAACAGATGAGCGTGTAAATTCAGTTGTTATCATGGGAATTGGTGAGCCATTTGATAATTATGATAATATGTTATCATTTTTAAAAATAATCAATCATGAAAAGGCTCTTAATATCGGAGCACGTCATATAACCGTATCAACAAGTGGTATCGTTCCGAAAATTTATCAATTTGCAGATGAAAATACACAAATTAATTTTGCTATTTCTCTACACGCTCCCAATACCGAATTACGTTCAAGGCTAATGCCTATTAATAAGGCTTATAAACTAGATGACTTAATGGAAGCAGTAAGGTATTATATCGATAAGACAGGTCGTAGAATAAGCTTTGAATATGGACTTTTTGGCGGTGTAAACGATTCAGTCGAGCATGCTGAAGAGTTAGCTATATTATTAAAAGGATTAAAATGTCATGTGAATCTAATTCCTGTAAACTATGTTCCTGAAAGAGATTATGTACGGACTCCACGAGACAAAATTTTTGCTTTTGAAAAAACATTGAAAAACCGAGGTATTAATGTAACCATTCGCAGGGAGCAAGGTTCAGATATCGCTGCAGCATGCGGGCAACTTCGTGCAAAGGAGCGGAAAGAGGAGACGAGGTGACAAAAGTGAAGGCTGTTTTTAAAACGGACCAGGGTAGAGTACGCCAGAATAATGAGGATAGTGGTGGTACTTTTGTTAATCGGGATGGACACCGACTTGCCATCGTAGCAGATGGCATGGGCGGTCACCTTGCCGGTGATGTTGCTAGTAGTATGAGCGTTACGCATCTTCAAGAAATGTGGGAGAAATCTGAAGGAATTCATACAGCAGATCAAGCCGAAGCATGGCTGAAAACCCATGTTCTCCAGGTTAATCAATTATTGTTTGACCATTCAAGAAGTCACGTGGAATGCGAAGGTATGGGTACTACTATAGAGGCAGTGATTGCTTCTGAAAATTTTACAACGATTGCACATGTGGGGGATAGTCGTTGTTATATCTTAAATGATACTGGCTTCCAGCAGCTAACTGAGGACCATACACTTGTGAATGAGTTAGTCCGAACTGGACAAATCACAAAAGAGGATGCAGAACATCATCCCAGGAAAAATTGGATATTAAGAGCGTTAGGAACAGAACAGGATGTAAAGATCGATATAAAAACGATAATGTTCGAAGAAGGAGATTTTCTCCTTTTATGTTCTGATGGGTTGTCAAATAAAGTCAACGAACAGGAAATGGTAAGTATTCTTCAAAATGAAGAATCACTTGAACAAAAGGCTTCCACATTAATTAATATTGCAAATGATAACGGTGGAGAAGACAATATTACCCTGATCATATTAGAATATGCTAATGATTTTGAATTGGGTGATGAGCAGTGATTATTGGGAAAAGAATAAGCGGCCGCTATAAAATTCTTAAAATGATTGGCGGAGGCGGAATGGCCAATGTCTATTTAGCACATGATATGATACTGGACAGAGAAGTTGCCGTGAAAATGCTCCGCCTTGATTTTGCCAATGATGAAGAATTTATTCGACGCTTTCATAGAGAAGCACAATCTGCCACAAGTCTTACCCATCCCAATATCGTTAGTATTTATGATGTGGGTGAAGAGGATTCTCTTTACTATATTGTTATGGAATATGTGAATGGGCAAACATTAAAGCAATACATAAACCAGCATTCATCACTCCGTGTAGAAAAAGCATTAGACATAATGATGCAATTAACATCTGCAATTTCCCATGCCCATCAAAATCATATTATTCATCGTGATATAAAGCCGCATAACATTCTAATTGATCCTAATGGCAGTGTGAAAATTACTGATTTTGGGATAGCCATGGCCTTAAGTGCGACAAGCATTACCCAAACAAATTCTGTGTTGGGTTCTGTCCACTATTTATCACCGGAACAAGCTCGTGGGGGAATGGCTAATCGGAAATCAGATATTTATTCACTTGGGATTGTCATGTTCGAAATTTTAACAGGCAGGCTTCCATTCTCAGGGGAATCAGCCGTTTCGATTGCATTGAAACATCTACAGTCAGAAACACCTTCTGTTAGAAGGTGGAATTCAACTATACCGCAAAGTGTAGAGAATATAGTCCTAAAAGCAACGGCAAAGGATCCATTCCATCGTTATAACAGTGTCGATGAAATGGAGGAGGATTTAAGGACGGCACTAAATCCAGAAAGAATGGATGAACCGAAGTTTATTATTCCAATTGATGATGAGGCAACAAAAGCCATTCCAATCATAACAGATGACCGTCCACATAAAAACCTTGATGAAACATTAGTGCATAGTAATGATAAAATATTGCCTGCCAAAAAGGATACACCTAATAAGGAGAAAACTAGTAAGAAAAAGCGGAAAAAATGGCCGATGATCTTAATTTCGACTTTCCTTATACTTTCCATTCTCGGACTATTAACAGTTACATTTTTACCTGATTTATTGTCTGCTAAGGACGTCAAAATACCTGACGTAAGTGGGATGGATGTTGATGATGCGATTTCTGAGCTTCAGCTCAGCGGAATAGTGGTTGACAAACAGGTTGAAATTCCTGATGATCTGGTGGCTGAAGGAAAGGTTATCAAGACCGACCCCGAAATTGGCAGTACAGTCAAGGAGAACGCAAAAGTTAATTTATATATAAGTACTGGTAAAGAAAAAATTGAGCTATCTAATTATGTTGGCCGGATATATGATGATATTTTCCGTTTATTAGAAGACAGGGGTTTTAAAGATATTTTGAAAACTGAGAAAATACGATGAGAGTGAACCAGGAACCATTATTAGCCAAAACCCTTCAGGAGGTGAAGAAATTATTCCTGAAGATACTGTATTAGAATTTGAAGTCAGTAAAGGACCTGAAATAATTGTCCTAAGGGACCTAACCGAATACAATTTAAAAGGGGCCGAGGATTATGCCTTATTAGTAGGGCTGACTTTAAATGTCTCAGAAGAAAAATATGATGAAAAAATTCCTGCGGGCATGGTAATTTCACAAACACCAAAGGCTGGAACAGAACTGAAAAAAGGCGATAAGGTATCAGTCATTATTTCAAAAGGAAAAGAAGAAAAACCGCCCAAAACGGTAGTTAAAGATATAACAATTGATTATGAACCGACTGTCCCAGTGCCAGTGCCAGGAGATCCTGTTCAAAAACAAGAGGTTTTAATCTACATCGAAGATATGAATCATAGTATGACGGAACCTGCCGAATCATTTTTTATAACTGAAACGACAAAAAAACAAATAGAACTTACTATTCCATATGGCGGAAAAGCGGGCTATAAGATTATTCGTGACAGCAAGGTGATAGCAGAGGACGTAATTAACTATCCAGAAACAGAGTGATTAATATTACTATGCTCTTTTATCCAATCAGTTAACAGAATTTTGAATGATAAGTTGATGTTTTGCGAAATGAATGACAAGGAGTGTGGCTATGCCTGAAGGGAAAATTGTTAAAGCATTAAGCGGTTTCTATTATGTTCTTGATGATGACAAGTTGATCCAATGCCGTGGTAGAGGGATATTTAGAAAGAATAAAATTACCCCCCTCGTTGGAGACGAAGTTGTTTTTCAAGCAGAAAATGACTTGGAAGGCTACATTATGGAAGTGAAGACACGAAAGAACGAATTGATTCGTCCCCCCATAGCGAATGTAGATCAAGCGATCCTTGTGTTTTCGGCTGTTGAACCAGATTTCAGTACCGTTCTTTTAGATCGTTTCCTTGTGCTAGTTGAATTTAATCGGATTGAACCGCTTATTTGTATCACTAAAATGGACCTCACAAACGATGAGCAGCAAAAGAAGATTAAGATTTATGCAGAGCAGTATTCGTCTGCAGGGTATAAAGTAATCCTAACTTCTTCCGAAACCGAAGCAGGGGTTGAACTGTTAAGTCCACACATTGATAATAAAATATCTGTTTTTGCTGGTCAGTCAGGTGTAGGAAAATCATCTTTGCTAAATGTCCTTAGACCTGATCTTGATTTGAAAACAAATGATATTTCGTCGCATCTTGGCCGTGGAAAACACACGACAAGACATGTGGAGTTAATAAAGATTGGAAATGGATTAATAGCTGATACACCAGGCTTCAGTTCATTAGAATTTACCAATATTGAAGCCGAAGATTTGACTTCATGTTTTCCTGAAATGCAAAGAGCAAGTGAGAATTGTAAATTCCGAGGATGCTTGCATGGGACCGAACCGAAATGCGGTGTGAAACATGCAGTTGAATCAGGTGAAATCCCTAAGTACCGATATGAACATTATCTGGATTTCCTACAGGAGATAAAAGATAGAAAGCCGAGGTATTAAAGATGGTAAAAATAGCACCTTCGATTCTTTCCGCCGATTTTTCGAAATTAGGTGAAGAGATTATTGCTGTTGAAAAAGGTGGAGCAGACTATATTCATGTCGATGTCATGGATGGTCACTTTGTACCAAATATTACGATTGGTCCGCTCATTGTTGAGGCCATTCGTCCGATTACGAAGCTGCCACTTGATGTACACCTAATGATTGAAAACCCTGATCAATATATTGAGGCATTTGCCAAAGCTGGAGCCGATTTTATTACCGTACATGTGGAAGCATGTCGTCATCTTCACCGCACAGTCCAAAATATTAAATCCTTTGGTATCAAGGCGGGTGTTGTTTTAAACCCAGCAACCCCCGTGGAATCCATTCAGCACATAATTGGAGACATTGATATGGTATTATTAATGTCGGTTAATCCAGGGTTCGGTGGGCAAAAATTCATACCAGAGGTACTTCCGAAAATAAGAAAAGTTAAAGAAATGGCAGAACAAAAAGGCTTAGACATTGAGATTGAAATTGACGGCGGTGTTAATTCAGAAACGGCAAAGCTATGCATGGAAGCCGGCGCAAATGTACTTGTTGCAGGTTCGGCTATTTATAATGAAGAAGATTATGCCAAGGCAATTTCGCAAATAAGAGGTTAATGATAAGAGCCAGCTTTAGCGCTGGCTTTTTGCATATGGAAAAGGAGTTAGTTTTATGATTATTAATATTCTAGCCGGAGGACCTGAAAGCCTATTACCTGATTTAACAGAGTATCTAGAGAAAGATGCAGTTTGGGTCGGAGTTGACCGAGGTGTCTATCATTTGTTAAAAAGAAATATAACTCCGGTCATTGCCTTTGGTGATTTCGATTCAGTATCATCTGAGGAATTAATGTTTATTGAAGAACGTGTAGTAGAATTGAAGAAGTATAAGCCGGAAAAAGATGAAACAGACATGGAGTTAGCCCTCAATTGGGCACTTGATCAGAATCCAAGTATGATCCGTATGTTCGGTGCAACTGGGGGGAGACTTGATCATTTATTTGCCAATGTGCACTTATTGCTGAATCAGTTCAAAGCCAAAAAATCGGCTGATATCTGCTTGATTGACCGCTATAACATCATTTTTATTAAAGAACCTGGGCACTATACAATTGAAAAAATAAACAAAAAAAAATATATTTCCTTTGTTCCTTTAACACTTAATGTCCGCAATCTCACCTTAGAAGGCTTTAAATTCCCTTTGGAAAATCGTCATATTTCAATGGGCTCAACACTATGTATTAGTAATGAACTTATTAGTGAATATGGTACTTTTTCATTTTCTGAAGGCATATTAATAGTGATAAGAAGTCACGATTAATATGCAAAACAATTTGGTACTGATTTCGTTCGTTTGAATAAAATGGTAGGGCGTTCGAAAAAAGTTGAGATGAATAAGCTGGGGAGATTTGTGAGGAGGGACAGTATGAAATTCTATACGATTAAACTGCCGAGATTTTTAGGCGGACTTGTCCGTGCGATGATTGGGGCGTTTAAAAAGAACGAATAGCATGGGTTTTTATCTAGATATTCTTTTCATTAACGAATGGCACCCGTTTAATTTGGGTGCTTTTTATTTGGTTAAATAGGGTTGTAGAGTAATTGTACTTTTTGTATATAAAGAAAAGACATCCTCAACGGATGCCTTTTCCATATTAAACGCGTTCTACTTTACCTGATTTTAACGCTCTTGCAGAAACCCAAACACGTTTAGGCTTTCCATCAACAAGAATACGTACTTTTTGTAGGTTAGCACCCCATGTACGCTTATTTGCGTTCATAGCGTGAGAACGTGCGTTACCAGTTGTTGTTTTCTTTCCAGTTACAACACATTGACGTGGCATAATGATTTCCCTCCTTAACTACCAAAAGCTTTATACAGCTATCTTTAAGATCCTCATCTGAAAAAAGAAAATTGATTGAACAAATTTTCTAGACTTGAGATACCTTAATAATTTATCATACAACTTATTTGATTGCAATAGTTACCTTTCAAGAAAAAAGCCTTGACATCCCTATTAATTAAATGCACTTATATTAAACAGGCAGGAATAACTTTCAATATTGCATTGACTATAGTAAAATGACTGTAGTCAAGGAGCAATTTTTTCAAGAGGGGGAACGATTCATGTCCATTGAATTAAAAACAAAGTTCGGACAAATTGATATTTCAAACGAAGTAATCGCGACCATCGCTGGAGGAGCGGCAATCGAATGCTATGGAATTGTCGGTATGGCCTCAAAGAATCAAATTAAAGACGGAATTACGGAAATACTACGAAGAGAAAATTTCACTCGAGGCGTGATCGTCCGCCAAGAAAATGAGGCATTACATATTGATATGTACATTATTGTTAGCTATGGAACGAAAATTTCCGAAATTGCCCACAACGTGCAATCAAAGGTTAAATACACCCTCGATAAGACTGTTGGACTTGCCGTTGACTCGGTGAATATTTACGTTCAGGGAGTTCGAGTGACGAACCCTTAAGTTTGTGTAATGAACCTCAAGTAGAGGAGGAAAGTTTGTGTCAATAACAGCTTTAGATGGAAAACGTTTTGCCGAGATGGTGATTCAAGGTGCAAATCATTTGGCTGCAAATGCAAAAATGGTTGATGCACTAAACGTTTTTCCCGTGCCCGATGGTGATACTGGAACAAACATGAATTTATCAATGACATCAGGGGCGAAAGAAGTAAAAAATAATGTTCAAGAACATATTGGTAAAGTTGGAGTAGCCCTTTCTAAAGGATTGCTGATGGGGGCTCGCGGAAATTCAGGAGTGATCCTTTCACAGTTGTTCCGTGGTTTTTCTAAGGCAGTAGAAATGAAAGCGCAAATTTCAGGGAATGATTTTGCCCATGCCCTCGAGGCTGGAGTAGAAACTGCGTATAAAGCAGTAATGAAGCCTGTTGAAGGAACCATTTTAACTGTAGCAAAGGATTCAGCTAAAAAGGGCGTACAAGCTGCCCAGAATTCAAATGATATTATTGTAATTATGGAAGAAGTTTTACAAGAAGCAAAAGCTTCATTAAAGCGCACTCCTGATCTGCTTCCAGTGTTAAAGGAAGTCGGTGTTGTCGATAGTGGCGGACAAGGTCTTGTGTTTGTTTACGAAGGATTTCTTGCGGTATTAAGAGGCGAAAAACTTCCCGATACCCCTTCTGCATCTCTTTCTATGGATGAATTGGTTAATACTGAACACCACAAAAATGTCCAAGGACATATTAACACGGCAGATATTGAATTTGGATACTGCACCGAATTTATGGTTCGCTTTGAACAGGAAAAGACAGCCAAGCATCCTTTCAGTGAAGGGGTTTTCCGAACTGACCTCAGCAAATTAGGTGATTCTTTATTAGTCATAGCGGATGAAGACGTTGTAAAAGTCCATATACATTCCGAACAACCTGGCGAAGTATTAAGCTACGGACAAAAGTACGGAAATTTAATAAATATGAAGATTGAAAACATGCGTCAACAACATACCAATATAGTTGGTGAAACACATATTGCACCCGTTGCTGTACAACAGAAGCCTCCAAAAGAGCAGCAAGAATACGGAATTGTAGCGGTTTCCATGGGAGCAGGAATTGCAGATTTATTTAGAAGTATTGGCGCCCATGCCGTAATAGAAGGCGGGCAAACGATGAATCCAAGTACGGAGGATATCGTGAAAGCTGTTAAGGAAGTTAATGCTAAAAAGGTATTTATTTTACCTAATAATAAAAACATTATTATGGCAGCCCAGCAGGCAGCCGATGTGGCAGAAGAAGATATTTATGTCATACCATCTAAAACTGTCCCTCAAGGACTTTCGGCCCTTTTAGCTTTTAATCCGTCAGCGGAACTTCACGCCAATGAGTCTGCAATGAATGATGCCCTAAAACACGTAAAGACTGGTCAAATAACCTTCGCTGTACGAGATACCCAGATTGATGGTTTAGAAATCGAGAAAGATGATTTTATGGGTATTGCTGAGGGGAAAATTGTGGTAAAGAACAAGAACAAAGGAAAAGTAGCTGAAGAATTACTTTCACAAATGCTCGCAGACGATTCAGAAATCTTGACCATCATTTATGGGGAAGACGTTAGCGAAGAAGAAGTAAATCAGCTGACACAGTTTGTGGAAGAGACTTATGAAGATGTAGAAGTAGAAATCCATAACGGCGGGCAGCCGTTGTATTCATTTATCTTTTCAATTGAATAATGAACCGCTAAAATAGAAGGGGAGTTCCCTTCTTTTTTTTGTAAAAAAGAAGTTAGAAAAAGTAAATTTAAAAAAAATCAATAGATATGGCTTAGTGGGGGAGTCGGGTAATAGTGAATCCACATCTTAATCAATCAATAACTGTCATTAAGGGAATTGGTGAAGAGACTGCTGAGATTTTTTCAGAAATGAAAATCTTTACGATACAAGATTTATTGGAATATTTTCCTTATCGTTATGAAGATTACCGCCTTCGTGAAATAACAGAGGTACAGCATGATGAGAAAGTAACAGTGGAAGGGAAGGTTCATAGCGAGCCTTCTCTTGTCTATTATGGAAGGAAGAAATCCAAACTAATGATCCGACTTTTCGTTGGTTCTCATTTAATCAAAGTAGTCTTTTTTAACCAACCCTATTTGAAAAATAAAATCATTATTAATGAAACGATAACGGTCACAGGAAAATGGGATGCCCATCGGCAAACGATCACTGCAAATGAAATGCAGTCAGGCACAAACGCCAAGACAAAGGATTTTGAGCCTGTGTACTCATTAAGAGGGAAATTAACAACAAAGGGAATACGAAAATTTATCAGCATTGCTTTCCAGCAATATGGACATTTTATTGAAGAAACACTGCCAGCAGCATTCATAAAAAAGTATCGCCTTCTTGATAGACAGGGGGCAATAGAAGCAATGCACTTTCCGAGCAGCCAAGAGGCTGTGAAACAGGCACGAAGGCGCATTGTTTATGAAGAATTTCTTATGTTTCAACTAAAAATGCAGGCCTTAAGGAAATTTGAACGGGAACATTCCCCAGGAATTTGCCAAAACTATAACGTTACTCAGGTAAAGGGTTTTATCAATAGTCTTCCATTTCCGTTAACAAATGCTCAATCACGGGTTGTCAATGAATTGTTAGCGGAACTAAAATCACCCCTACGCATGAATCGATTGTTGCAAGGGGATGTTGGTTCGGGGAAAACTGTAGTGGCTGCAATTGGTTTATATGCCAGTGTAACAGCAGGTTACCAAGGTGCTCTAATGGTACCAACAGAAATTTTAGCAGAGCAACATGCGCAAAGCTTAAAAAGCATGCTAGAACCTTTTGATGTCAGATGCGAGCTTTTAACGAGTTCTATTAAGGGTAAACGGAGAAAGGAAATCCTTCATGAACTGGCAGAAGGAAATGTTGATCTATTAATTGGTACGCACGCTCTCATACAGGATGAGGTCACATTCAAAAGACTCGGTTTTGTCATTACCGATGAACAGCATCGCTTTGGGGTCGAGCAGCGAAGAGTGCTCAGGGAAAAAGGCGAGAATCCTGACGTTCTTTTTATGACTGCGACACCGATTCCACGAACACTTGCAATCACGGTGTTTGGTGAAATGGATGTTTCTATTATTGACGAGATGCCAGCTGGCCGAAAATCAATTGAAACTTACTGGGCAAAGCCGGAAATGCTTGAGCGTGTACTTGCCTTTGTTGAAAAAGAATTACAAAAAGGACACCAAGCCTATGTAATTTGCCCGCTTATTGAAGAATCAGAAAAGCTTGATGTCCAAAACGCAATCGATGTATTTAATACTTTAAGCCAATACTTTCAAAACCGTTATAAAGCAGGTCTTATGCACGGGCGTTTAAGTTCGGAAGAAAAAGACTCCGTAATGAAGTCGTTTAGTACCAACGAAGTACAGGTGCTTGTCTCAACTACAGTTGTTGAGGTTGGTGTTAATGTTCCAAATGCGACCATGATGGTTATTTATGATGCTGAAAGATTTGGCCTGTCTCAGCTTCACCAGCTTCGTGGACGTGTTGGACGTGGCAGCGATCAATCCTACTGTATTTTGCTTGCCAGTCCTAAATCAGAAGTGGGCCAAGAAAGAATGCGGATCATGACAGAAACAAACGATGGATTTGTTCTAAGTGAAAAGGATTTAGAACTCAGAGGTCCTGGCGACTTTTTTGGCAGAAAACAAAGCGGTGTTCCTGAATTTAAGGTTGCAGATATGGTTCATGATTATCGGGCACTAGAAACAGCGAGAAGTGATGCGATGATGCTTATCCAATCAAAAACCTTCTGGACTGCGGAAGAATATCAATTTTTAAGAAAAATGCTTGAAGAATCAGGTGTATTAGAAGGGGAAAAGCTTGATTAATAAAGTTTTTTTCCCTTTAAATGAATTCCAGAATAAAAAAAGCAGATGCTATGTATAAAAAACAAACTCTTGCAATCTGCTAATTCAAATTTTATACTACTATTAGTACCTAGTCATAAGATCTCGGACGGTGTAAAAATTCATGAGAAAAAGTAAAAAAGAGCGCCAGCAATTGTTAACCTCGACAATAAAAGATAATCCATTTATTACTGATGAAGATTTAGCTGAAAAATTCCAAGTAAGTGTACAAACAATCCGTCTTGATCGGTTAGAATTATCAATCCCGGAACTACGGGAACGAATTAAGACTGTTGCTGAAAAACGATTTGATGATGAGGTCCGCTCCCTACCGCTTGAAGAAGTCATTGGTGAAATTATTCATATAGAATTAGATCAAAATGCCATTTCGATTTTTGATGTAAAAAAAGAACATGTGTTTATTCGTAATAACATTGCCCGTGGTCATCATGTATTCGCACAGGCAAATTCCCTAGCAGTAGCTGTCATTAACGATGAATTGGCGTTGACAGCAAAGGCGAATATTCAATTTAAGCGTTTAGTAAAATTAAATGAGCGTGTCATAGCCAAGGCAAGAGTAACAAAAATCGATGGGAACTTAGGCAGAACAAGTGTCGAAGTGACAAGTTTTGTAAATAATGAACTTGTTTTTACCGGAGAATTTGAAATGTACCGTTCGAAAAATCGGTAAAGGATGAGGAAAAAAATGAACCTAGCAATTGATGCAATGGGCGGCGACAATGCTCCAAAGGAAATCGTTTTAGGCGCACTAAAAGCTGTACAAGCATTTTCTGATATACATATTACCCTTGTCGGGGATGAAAATAAAATTAAAGAAACGTTAACTGATCATGAACGGATTTCTGTTATACATACAACCGAAGTGATTCTCGGAACAGACGAGCCTGTAAAAGCAGTTCGCCGCAAAAAGAATGCTTCCATGGTGCTAGCGGCCCAGCAGGTAACAGATGGATTGGCAGATGCATGTATCTCTGCAGGAAATACAGGTGCCTTAGTCGCGGCAGGCCTTTTTGTGGTTGGCAGGGTAACTGGGATTCACCGCCCGGCCTTAGCACCAACGCTTCCGACCATTGGCGGCGAAGGCTTCCTTTTACTAGATGTCGGGGCCAATGCTGAGGCCAAACCAGAGCATCTATTGCAATATGCATTGATGGGTTCCATTTATAGTGCAAAAGTAAGAGGAATTACACAACCAAGAGTGGGTCTATTAAATATTGGCACAGAGGAAAAGAAAGGGAATGAACTTACCAAGCAGGCCTTTGAACTATTAAAAACGGCTAATATCAATTTTGTCGGTAATGTGGAAGCAAGGGATTTACTTGATGGTGCAGCTGATGTAGTTGTTACCGATGGATTTACGGGTAACATGGTGTTAAAGACGATTGAAGGAACGGCACTGTCCATGTTTAAAATGTTAAAAACGGCTTTAATGAGCAGTTTTACAAGTAAGCTAGCTGCCGCTGTGTTAAAACCGAATCTTAAAACTTTAAAGAATACAATGGATTATTCCGAATATGGCGGTGCTGCACTGTTTGGTTTAAATGCACCTGTAATTAAGGCTCACGGATCTTCGAATGGGCAAGCTATTTTTAGCGCCATCCGGCAAACGAGGGAAATGGTAAGTAACGATGTTGTTGGATTAATTAAAATGTCAACAGAAGAAGCGAGTATTGCCAAAGTAGAACGGTAAAGGAGTATTGAAATGAAGAAAATAGCATTTGTGTTTCCAGGGCAAGGGTCACAAGCCGTCGGGATGGGGAAAGAGTTAGCAGAGAAACACTCCGAGGTAATGGATTATTTTAAGAGAGCAGATGAAAAGCTTAACACTCAACTGAGTAAACTTATATTTGAGGGACCAAAAGAAGAATTGACAATTACCTATAATACACAGCCAGCCCTTTTAACAACAAGTATTGCTATATTGGAATACTTCCAAAAATCTGGGATTAAAGCTGATTTTGTTGCTGGACACAGTTTAGGTGAATATACGGCCCTTGTTGCAGCGGGCACCTTTACTTTCGAAGAAGGGGTGTATGCTGTTAGAAAACGAGGCGAATTTATGGAAAGTGCTGTACCTAACGGGGAAGGATCGATGGCTGCTGTGCTGGGTCTTGATCGCACTCCGCTATCAAATGTGACGGCAGAAATCAGTGATGCTGGTTTTCCTGTGTCCTTAGCAAATTTAAACTGCCCAGGTCAGATTGTAATTTCAGGTTCGAAAAAAGGGGTAGAACTTGCAGCCGTGAAAGCGAAAGAAGCAGGGGCAAAAAGAGTGCTTCCATTAGAAGTAAGCGGTCCTTTTCATTCCGTGTTAATGAAGCCAGCAGCAGTTCAATTGCGTGAAGTATTGGATGAAATTGAAATGAGGGATGCTAGGGTCCCAATCGTAGTAAACGTTTCTGCTGAACCAATCAGTTCTGCCTCAGAAATTAAGGATAAGTTAATTGAACAACTTTATTCCCCGGTACAATGGGAAGACTCCGTTCGAAAAATGATTGATTTGGGTGTCGATACATTCATTGAAGTGGGTTCTGGGAAAGTTCTATCAGGCTTAATCAAAAAAATTGATAAAACAGTGTCAACGTATTCTGTATCGGACGAGGAAAGCGCACAAGCTGTAATAGATGCGTTAAAGGAGGAAAGACTATGAATCTTGAAGGAAAAGCAGCCCTTGTAACAGGTGCATCAAGAGGTATTGGCAGAGAAATCGCTCTTGAACTTGCACGACAAGGAGCAAATGTAGCGGTTAATTTTTCCGGCAGTGAAGCCAAAGCAAATGAGGTTGTTGATGAAATAAAGGCACTTGGGAGAGAGGCATTCGCTGTAAAATGTGATGTTTCAAACTCAGGAGAAGTCGCAGAAATGGTTAAGGGAACGATAGACCGCTTTGGGAAACTTGACATTCTCGTCAATAATGCGGGTATTACCAGAGATAATTTATTAATGAGAATGAAAGAAGAAGAATGGGACGACGTAATTAATATCAATCTTAAAGGTGTCTTCCTTTGTACAAAAGCAGTAACAAGACAAATGATGAAGCAACGGGTAGGACGCATCATTAATATTGCATCGATTGTTGGTGTAAGTGGGAATCCAGGACAGGCAAACTACGTGGCGGCAAAAGCTGGGGTCATTGGTTTAACAAAAACAACGGCTAAAGAGCTGGCATCTCGCAATATTACCGTAAATGCCATTGCACCAGGCTTCATCACAACGGATATGACCGAAAAATTACCTGAAGATGTAAAAACAGAAATGTTAAAACTGATTCCTTTAGCAAGATTAGGAGAGCCTAAAGACATCGCCAAAATCACCGCATTCCTTGCTTCTGATGATTCTGCCTATATCACAGGGCAGACACTTCATATTGATGGCGGCATGGTAATGTAATTTTAATAAAAACAAGGTGTATTATTTTGTTGAAATACTCTATAATAGCTTGAGGGGAGGTGAACAGGCATGGCAGAGGTATTAGAACGTGTAACAAAAATCATCGTTGACCGCTTAGGCGTGGATGAATCTCAAGTTAAACTTGAAGCTTCATTCAAAGATGATCTTGGAGCTGATTCCCTTGACGTAGTTGAACTAGTTATGGAATTAGAAGATGAGTTCGATATGGAAATTTCTGACGATGATGCTGAAAAAATTAGCACAGTTGGTGACGCTGTTAATTACATACAAAGCACGAAGTAATCGTTGGATTTATTCACAAAAGCTCCGTTTTCAAACGGAGCTTTATTCTGTAAAATAGAACTTGGCTTCCAACTGTGATGCCAAGTTTCTTTGCGTTTTGCTAAATACTTTTTTTAAACTTATACTTGAGTGGTGTGTAAATTATTTAATGCAAGGTGGAGACGTTTTATATGCGCAGAAATAATAATGAAAAAGATTTAAATAATCGCGCAAAAGAAAATCTATTTAAGGGTTTTCAAAATACGATTGGTATTACGATTGAAAACGAGAAATTATTAAAACAAGCTTTTACTCATTCATCTTATGTGAATGAGCATCGAAGAAAGCCTTTTGAAGATAATGAGAGGCTTGAGTTTTTAGGAGATGCCGTTCTTGAGTTAACTGTTTCACAATTCCTATACAAAAAATATCCTACGATGACAGAGGGAGAATTGACGAAACTTCGGGCTGCAATTGTTTGCGAGCCATCTCTTGTGTCATTTGCCAACGAACTGAACTTCGGAAAATTAGTTTTGTTGGGTAAAGGGGAAGAGATGACAGGCGGAAGGGAGCGTCCCGCCTTACTAGCAGATGTTTTTGAAGCGTTCATTGGAGCTCTTTATTTGGACCAAGGAATTGAAACAGTCATTAAATTTCTCGAGAAAATAGTTTTTCCTAAAATTAATGCCGGTGCTTTTTCTCATGTGATGGATTATAAAAGCCAGTTACAGGAACTCATTCAACGGGATGGGGCAGGCGCTATTGAATATCGTGTTCTTCAAGAAATTGGGCCTGCTCATAATAAAGAATTTGTATCGAAAGTTTCGTTGAATGGCAAGGAATTAGGTGTAGGTACGGGAAAATCAAAGAAGGAAGCCGAACAACATGCCGCCCAAATGGCTCTCGACATATTAAAGGAAAAAACAACTTAGAAATGACAAAATGTTTGCAAGTAGTCCAGCTTGTATGCATAGGGAGGATTTAGAAATGTTTTTAAAACGGTTGGACATTATTGGCTTTAAGTCCTTCGCTGATCGTATTGGAGTTGATTTTGTTCCAGGCGTAACGGCTGTGGTAGGTCCAAATGGCAGTGGGAAAAGTAATATTACCGATGCTATTCGTTGGGTATTGGGTGAACAGTCGGCCAAATCGCTTAGAGGCAGTAAAATGGAGGATATTATTTTTGGGGGTAGCGATACCAGAAAACCCCTAAATTTTGCTGAAGTAACATTAACCTTGGATAATCAGGATCAAGGCGTGTCACTTGATTATAACGAAGTAAGTGTCACAAGGAGAGTATCCCGTTCAGGTGATAGTGAATTCTTGATAAATAAGCAACAGTGTCGTCTTAAAGATATTATCGACTTATTCATGGATTCTGGGCTGGGGAGAGAAGCATTTTCGATAATTAGCCAAGGAAAAGTGGAAGAAATCTTAAATAGTAAAGCAGAAGAACGAAGAACCATATTTGATGAGGCAGCTGGAGTACTAAAGTATAAACATCGAAAGAAAAAAGCAGAAGTAAAACTGTTTGAAACACAAGACAATTTAAACCGTGTAAATGATATTTTACACGAACTTGAAAGCCAAGTAGAACCATTAAAAATTCAGGCCTCGATGGCAAAAGATTTTCTGGAGAAGAAAGAGGAACTAGAAAAATTTGAAGTTGCCTTAACAGTGTATGAAATTGAAGATCTTCATCAAAAATGGGAGGGCCTTTCCAAGCTGTTGAACGAACATCAGGAGGAAGAACTTAAAATCTCTTCTGAATTGCAAGTAAAGGAAGCAAAAATAGTTGAAAAAAGAGATCAAATGACAGCATTTGATGAGTCAATCACCGACCTGCAGAATGTTCTTCTTCATGCTACGGAGGAGTTAGAAAAACTGGAAGGCCGAAAAGAAGTCTTAAAAGAACGAAAGAAAAATGCTTCACAAAATAAAGAACAGCTTCAAACGAACATTTCGGAACTAAATGAAAAAATTAGCCAGCTAAAAATGAATCGCGACATCCTTTCAATGTCTGCCGAGGATCTTGGAAAGCAGGTCACCGAATTACAAACTCAATTAAGGGGAAAACAGGCGAAACTGCAGTTATTCACCGAAAATATTGAAGATAAAATAGAGAGTTTAAAAAGTGAATATATCGAATGGCTAAACGATCAAGCGAGCGCAAAAAATGAAATGAAATACATTGAACAGCAGCTGGAACAGCAGGAAAGAAGAAGTTCACGACTTGATGTTGAGAATGACAAGTTTATTGAGGAACGGCAAATCGCCAAGGATAAAAAAGCTGCGATCCAATCAGCATTAGACGAAGTACAACAAAAAATAGAAGATCAAGTAGGAGCTTTTCGAGAAAAGCAGCGTAAGCTTGAGACAACAAGAAATAATTATCAAAAACAAGAAAAGACACTGTATCAGGCATACCAAATTCTCCAACAGGCAAAGTCAAGAAAAGAAATGCTCGAAGAAATGGAAGAAGATTATTCAGGCTTTTTTCAGGGAGTAAAAGAAATTCTTAAAGCACGTGGGAAAAACTTAAAGGGAATTGAGGGAGCGGTTGCCGAGCTTGTGACTGTTCCGAAACAGTATGAAACTGCATTAGAAACATCCTTTGGCGGGGCTTTGCAGCATATCGTCGTTGATAATGAACAAAATGGGCGGACAGCAATCCAATATTTGAAACAGAATTCTTTTGGCCGTGCAACCTTCTTACCGTTAAATGTCATTAAGGGAAGACCGTTGTCTTCCGCGCAAATAGCTTCCATCCAAAATCATCCATCCTTTGTTGGAACAGCCGTAAGTCTTGTTAAATTTGATCAAAAGTACTCGGAGGTTATGAGCAGTCTGCTTGGGAATGTTGTCATTACAAAAGACTTAAAAGGCGCCAATGAATTAGCGAAAATTCTTCAATACCGCGGCCGTTTGGTAACGATCGATGGTGATATCGTTAATCCTGGCGGTTCAATGACAGGTGGTGCCATTAAACAAAAAAACTCATCCTTATTAACTCGTAAAGGAGAACTTGAGGAATTAAAAGAGAAGTTAGTTGTGATGGAAGAAAAAACGATCCATCTAGAACAACTTGTAAAGTCATTAAAAGAAGATGTTCATCGAATAGAAAAGCAACTTGAAGAAATGCGCAAAGATGGCGAAGAGTTGAGATTAAATGAACTTTCTTTGAAGGGTGACCTTCGGCAAGCAGAGCTCGAAGAAAAAAATATCAATGAACGCTTAGCTATTTATGACCTTGAAAAAGGGCAATTTTCTGATGAGAAAACAACCTTAACAAATAGAAAAAAAGAATTAGCCATTGCAATGGAGACATACAAAACAACGATAGATAAGCTTGAGGCGCAAATAGCGAAGCTTACCGAACAAAAGTCGAGTGATTTGACTTCGAAAGAGACTCTAACTATTGAAATAAATGATTTAAAAGTAGCGTTTGCTTCTAAAAATGAACAGTATATGAGCACAAAAGAACGGTTGACACTTCTGCTAACAGATTTAGAAGAGAGTGAACAAAAGCATGCTCTTTATACTGAAGATCTTAATCTGTTAAGTTCGGAAATGACAAACAGTTCATCAGGTGAAGAACAGTTAGAAACAGCTGCAATTAGAAAACAACAGGATAAAGAAGCTGCATTACAGTTAATTACGGTTAGAAGAGAAGAACGTTTGTCCTTAAAGTCCGCCTTAGAAGACTTAGAAGTGGAAGTTAAAGAACTAAAAAGACTCCACCGAGGAATGATTGTCGTTTTAAAAGACGAGGAAGTAAAAATCAACCGCTTGGATGTCGATCTTGAAAACCGTTTTGCACGGTTAAGAGAAGAATATCTTTTATCGTTTGAAGGTGCAAAGGAACAATATCCATTAACGATATCGATTGAAGAAGCGAGAAAAAAGGTCAAACTTATCAAACTGGCCATTGAAGAACTTGGTAATGTCAACATTGGTGCGATTGAAGAGTATGAGCGTGTCTCTGAACGGTATGAGTTCCTGAATGAACAGAAGAATGATCTCCAGGAAGCTAAAGAAACCCTTTATAAGGTTATTGACGAAATGGATGAAGAAATGAAAAAACGCTTTGAACAGACCTTTAATGGAATTCGTGAACATTTTGAGCCGGTATTTAGAACCCTTTTTGGTGGGGGGAGAGCCGACCTCGTTCTAACTGTCCCAGGTGATTTGTTAAATACAGGTGTCGAAATTGTTGCGCAGCCACCGGGTAAAAAACTGCAAAATTTAGGTTTATTATCAGGTGGTGAACGTGCATTAACTGCGATTGCGCTACTTTTTTCTATTTTAAAGGTACGGCCCGTTCCGTTCTGTATCCTTGATGAGGTAGAAGCAGCATTGGATGAAGCCAATGTCCAACGCTTCAGCCAATACTTAAAACGATATAGTAAGGAGACGCAATTTATTGTGATTACCCACCGCAAAGGAACAATGGAGGAAGCAGATGTGCTTTACGGGGTAACTATGCAAGAATCAGGTGTTTCAAAGCTTGTATCTGTTCGCTTAGAGGAAACAAAAGAGCTTGTTGAATCTTAAAATTAGGAAGTGAAAAAATGAGTTTTTTTAAAAAATTAAAAGAAAAAATCACAAAATCCACGGATACGGTGACAGAGAAGTTTAAGGAAGGTCTTACAAAAACAAGGGATAATTTCTCAGGAAAAGTAAATGACCTTGTTGCCAGGTACCGTAAAGTAGATGAAGACTTTTTTGAAGAATTAGAAGAAATCATGATCCAGGCTGATGTAGGCTTTGATACAGTGATGAAACTGATTGAAGAGTTGAAAATGGAAGTTAAACGCCGGAACATCCAAGACCCACAGGAAGTACAAAGTGTAATATCCGAAAAGTTGGTTGATATCTACAATGCGGGTGAAGAACAATCCTCAAAATTAAATATTCAAGAGGATGGGCTGACAGTCATTCTATTTGTTGGAGTTAATGGGGTTGGAAAAACAACAACGATCGGTAAGCTTGGGTACAAGTTTAAGAATGAAGGAAAGAAAGTACTATTAGCAGCAGGTGATACTTTCCGTGCTGGTGCGATTGAACAACTTGAAGTCTGGGGAGAAAGAGTCGGCGTCGATGTTATTAAGCAATCGGAAGGGTCTGACCCTGCCGCGGTTATGTACGATGCCATACAGGCAGCTAAATCTCGTAAAACAGATATTTTGTTATGTGATACCGCTGGCCGCTTGCAAAACAAAGTGAATTTAATGAAGGAGCTTGAAAAGGTAAAACGTGTGATAGAAAAAGAAATTCCTGGTGCCCCACATGAAGTAATTTTAGTCCTTGACGCAACAACTGGTCAAAACGCCCTGATCCAGGCAAAAACCTTTAAAGAAGTGACAAACGTTAGTGGAATTGTTCTTTCAAAATTAGACGGAACGGCAAAAGGCGGAATCGTCCTTGCTATCCGCAATGAATTAAAAATTCCTGTGAAATTTGTTGGTCTCGGCGAAAAAATGGATGACCTTCAAGAATTTGAAGCGGAAAAATATGTGTATGGTTTATTTGCAGATGAAGTGGAAAAAGCAGATTAATGGATGTAAAGGTATTATCTTGACAGATAATCTCTGACCTTGTAAACTACTTATGTAAAGGCTTTTCACTTAACATGCGCATTGGAGGGGATTGCATGCTTGAAAAGACGACACGAATGAACTATCTTTATGACTTTTACCATTCGTTGTTAACCCCAAAGCAGCAAAGCTATATGTCTCTCTATTATCTAGATGATTACTCTTTAGGAGAAATTGCCGAAGAGTATGATGTAAGCCGCCAAGCCGTTTATGATAATATCAAGCGGACGGAGGCAATGCTCGAGGAATATGAGGAAAAGTTGCTATTATTTCAGAAATTTCAAGAGCGCAGCAAACTTTTAAGAAATGTAAAAGAATTGCTCAATGAGGATCACCCTTCAAAGCAGGCAATGTTAGAAGCTGTTGCCGAGTTGGAGAATTTAGATTAGGAGGCGGCATGAATGGCATTTGAAGGATTAGCCGACCGACTGCAAAATACAATTCAAAAAATCCGTGGAAAAGGGAAAGTTTCAGAAGCGGATGTAAAAGAAATGATGCGTGAAGTACGTCTAGCTTTACTAGAAGCAGACGTAAACTTCAAGGTTGTTAAAGATTTTGTGAAAAAGGTCAGTGAACGTGCCGTTGGGCAGGAAGTACTGAAAAGCTTAACACCTGGACAACAAATTATTAAAATCGTTAATGAAGAATTGACGGAATTGATGGGTGGAGAACAAAGCAAAATCGCGGTGTCAAATCGTCCGCCAACGGTCATTATGATGGTCGGTTTACAGGGTGCTGGTAAAACAACAACATCCGGAAAGCTTGCCAACTTGCTTCGCAAAAAGTATAACCGTATGCCATTGCTTGTTGCTGCAGATATTTATCGGCCTGCTGCGATCAAGCAACTTGAAACACTAGGAAAGCAATTAGACATGCCAGTTTTCTCACTTGGTGATCAAGTAAGCCCTGTCGAAATTGCAAGGCAAGCCATTGCAAAAGCAAAAGAAGAGCATCATGACTATGTCCTTATTGATACCGCCGGCCGACTTCATGTTGATGAAGCATTAATGGGTGAGTTAAAGGACATTAAGGAACTGACTAAACCTGATGAAATCTTCCTAGTCGTTGATGCCATGACTGGTCAAGATGCAGTCAATGTGGCCCAAAGCTTTAACGAACAGCTCGGATTAACTGGGGTTGTGTTAACAAAGCTGGATGGTGATACCAGAGGCGGGGCGGCACTTTCAATCCGGGCAGTAACGCAAACACCAATTAAATTTGTCGGTTTAGGCGAGAAGTTAGATGCACTTGAACCTTTTCACCCTGAACGTATGGCATCTAGAATCCTTGGTATGGGTGACGTGCTGACATTGATTGAGAAGGCACAAGCCAATGTTGATGAAGAAAAGGCTAAAGAGTTGGAACAAAAAATGCGGACAGCTACGTTTACGCTGGAGGATTTTTTGGATCAGCTTGGACAGGTTCGTAATTTAGGTCCGCTTGATGAACTATTAAAGATGATGCCTGGTGCAAACAAGATTAAAGGGTTAAATAATCTTCAAATCGATGAAAAGCAAATTGCTCATGTTGAGGCAATCATCCGTTCAATGACGACTCTTGAAAAAAATAATCCAGAAATCTTGAACGCCAAACGGAAAAACCGAATTGCCAAAGGCAGCGGTCGTTCTGTAACTGAAGTAAACCGTTTGTTAAAACAGTTTGAAGATATGAAAAAAATGATGAAACAAATGACTGGAATGCAGCAAAAAGGTAAGAAAAAAGGTGGATTTAAACTTCCTTTCAAGCCGTTTTAAGCTGTATAAAATTGGTAATACTGTATGTAAAGAAAAAACACTTTACAAACTATAAAAGAATTGATATTATACTATCTTGTGTGAAACTATTCGGAGGTGCTTATTTAAAATGGCAGTAAAAATTCGTTTAAAACGTATGGGAGCAAACAAAACTCCTTTCTATCGTATCGTAGTAGCAGATTCTCGTTCACCACGTGATGGACGTTACATTGAGATTGTAGGAACTTACAATCCAGTTACACAACCAGCTAAGGTTGACATCAACGAAGAATTAGCTCTTAAATGGTTACAAGACGGTGCTAAACCATCTGATACAGTACGTAACCTTTTCTCTAATCAAGGCATCATGGAAAAATTCCATAATGCAAAATTAAGTAAGTAACTCAGGGACGACGATGAAACAATTAGTCGAAACGATTGTTAAGCCCCTAGTTGATTTTCCAGAAGACGTTCGTGTGGATGTCGTGGAAGATGACAACCGTGTAACCTATCAGTTATTTGTTAATAAAACAGATATGGGAAAAGTTATCGGTAAGCAGGGGCGCGTTGCAAAGGCCATTAGAACTGTTGTTTATGCAGCAGGATCATCACAACAAAAGAAAATTTTTCTAGAAATTGGTGAATAGCTTTTTGCATCTAGATAAAAGGGAGGAATTATTTCCTCCCTTTTTTGCTATAAGAAAAGCAGAAGCGCCCGTTTAGCGAAGTCTCACTAGCCGACGGGCGCTGGCTAGACAGTTCTCAAAGTTCAATGAACGAGGGAGGCATTTCTTTGCAAATCATTCAAACTGTTGTGGTAAAACAAATTCTAACGGAAAATAGTAAGAAAAAATTAGCTGACCATTACGAGGCACAAAAGCTGCAGTATCAAAGGGAGATTAGTCAGCTTCAATTTGAGTTGAAGCGCTTGGAAAAAAACAAGGGATATTCACCTGGAGCATTAAAGAATCATTTTGAAAAAGAAATCAATAAACGTTTGGAAAAAGAAAAGCTAATTGAGTTTCAAATCGAACAATTACATATGCTGCCATTAGGCAGTGAGTTAAAGGAAAAGGAAGTACAAGCCCTCGTTGAAATTAAGATAGGTGACATATGGGACGGGCGGATTGGGCAACCTACAATTATCATAAAAGACGGAATAATAGAAGATATACGCTAGAGGTGTAAAGCTATGGAAAAATGGTTTAATGTCGGAAAAATTGTAAACACACAGGGGCTAAAGGGGGAAGTCCGAGTTATATCAAAGACTGACTTCCCTGAGAAACGCTATAAGGCAGGAAATGTATTATATTTGTTTATGCCTAATTCTAGTTCGCCGATTGAACTAACAGTTAAAAGCCGCCGAACCCATAAAAATTTTGAATTACTTACATTTGAAGGTTATAACAATATCAATGAAGTAGAAAAGTTTAGGGATGGAATTCTAAAAGTACCTGAAACACAGCTTGGTGCATTAAATGAGGATGAATTTTATTACCATGAGATTATTGGATGCCTTGTTGCTACAACAAAAGGCGAGGAGCTTGGAAAAGTTTCTGAAATTCTATCTCCTGGTGCCAATGACGTGTGGGTGGTTAAAGGTAAAGGCGGCAAAGAAATACTAATCCCTTATATCCATGATGTGGTCAAGAAAGTAGATGTGAAAGAAAAAGTCATACTAATCGATCCAATCGAAGGATTACTTTCATGATGCAAATAGATATTCTCACCTTATTTCCGGAGATGTTTACCGGGGTACTGGGACAATCGATTTTGCAAAAGGCTGCTGAGAAATCTGCGGTCAACTATAACGTCGTCAATTTTCGCGGGTTTGCTGATAATAAACATTCAACTGTAGATGATTATCCCTACGGCGGCGGAGCTGGTATGGTATTAAAACCGCAGCCCATTTTTGATGCTGTAACAGCCCTCAAGGAAAAAGCAAAAGGTACGAATCCACGGGTGATTCTTCTTTGTCCGCAGGGTGAACGATATGAGCAGCGGAAAGCGGAGGAATTGGCAAAGGAAGAGCATTTGATTTTTATCTGTGGGCATTACGAGGGTTATGATGAACGAATTCGTGAGCATGTAGTAACAGATGAAATCTCAATTGGTGATTATGTCTTAACTGGCGGTGAACTTGGTGCGATGGTTATCGTTGATAGTGTAGTCCGACTCTTACCAGAAGTGCTGGGAAATCAAGAATCTCATATGAAGGACTCTTTCAGCACAGGACTGCTTGAGCATCCTCACTACACAAGACCTGCTGATTTCCGGGGACTAAAGGTTCCAGAAGTTCTATTATCAGGTAATCATAAATTAATAGAAGAATGGCGTAATAAAGAAGCGTTACGGCGAACAATTTTAAGACGTCCAGACCTACTTGAGAAAATAGAATTGACGAATGAACAGGAAAAATGGCTTAAAGAAGTAAAAAAAGAATACGAGTAGTATTGCGCGAGTTTACCGATTATGGTATGATACTACTTGTGACTTGAGCTGATATGAATCAGATTGTGGTCTTATAACGATGTTCCGCTGCAATATAATTAAGAGTTTGATGTGCATGAGCGTCTGTTGGAAGGAGTTGAAAACGATGCAAAAATTGATTGAAGAAATTACAAAAGAACAACTTCGTACTGATCTTCCTGCTTTCCGTCCTGGTGACACTGTGCGTGTACACGTTAAGGTTGTCGAGGGTACTCGTGAGCGTATTCAGTTATTTGAAGGTGTTGTAATTAAGCGTCGTGGTGGTGGAATTAGCGAAACTTTTACAGTTCGTAAAATTTCTTACGGAGTAGGCGTTGAGCGTACTTTCCCAGTACACACACCAAAAATTGCGAAGCTAGAAGTACTTCGTCGCGGTAAAGTTCGCCGTGCTAAGCTTTACTACTTGCGTAACCTTCGTGGTAAAAAAGCAAGAATTAAAGAGATTCGATAATATGAAAAGAAAAAGAGCTTGCTCGGGAGCAGGCTCTTTTTTTTATATAATCGATTTGATGCCCTTGTAATATTAAATTATGAGTTTATAAATTGGTGCTGATTTTTTAACAAATTATTAAAGTTTGATTAAAAATATGATCCCATCGTGTTAAAATTATTGAAATTATGTAAAATAAATTTTATAAAACATTTTTTTACGGAGAATGGCGGGGATTGTTATGACAAAAAAGAAAAATGAACTCTGGGAATGGACAAAGGCCCTTTTGATTGCTGTCATATTAGCTGCAGTTATCCGGTACTTCCTTTTTGCTCCAATCGTTGTCGATGGTTTATCGATGATGCCGACATTGAAGGATCAGGATCGAATGATTGTAAATAAGTTTAGTTATAATATTGGTGAGCCAAAGCGATTTGATATCATTGTCTTTCATGCACCAGAACAAAAGGATTACATAAAGCGCGTGATTGGATTGCCTGGCGACACAATTGAGTATAAAGATGATACATTATATGTTAATGGAAAAGCGTATAAAGAGCCATATTTGGATAAATATAAAAAAGAAGTAGAGGATGGACCGTTAACAGATCCATTTACCTTGGAAGAAAAAATAGGACGTAAAACAGTTCCGGAAGGTGAATTGTTTGTTATGGGCGACAATCGCCGCTTCAGTAAAGATAGTCGGCATATTGGGACCATTTCCTATGATAAAATTATCGGTAAAACCAGTTTCGTTTACTGGCCGTTAAATGATGCACATATCGTAACAGTGAAATAGAATTGTACTATCTAGCTTCAGCGCCTAGCCCCTCGATGGTCTACAGCCAATCCGTCATGAAGGTTAAAAAGCAACCTTCCTGCCAGCTTGTCTTATGCTTGTCGGGGCTGGTCAAGGCGCTTACGCTTTTAAGGGAGGTGGCCAAGCATGACGATCCAATGGTTTCCAGGCCATATGGCTAAGGCTCGCAGAGAGGTCACGGAAAAGTTAAAATTAGTAGATATTATTTTTGAATTAGTGGATGCGAGGATTCCCTATTCCTCGAGAAATCCGATGATAGATGAAATCATTCAGCATAAGCCAAGGCTTGTCTTATTAAATAAGGCTGACATGGCTGATAAAGAAGCAACAAGGGAATGGATTGAGTTTTTTGCGAATAAAGGTATTAAGGCACTCGCAATAAATTCTCATGCGGGAGAAGGCATGAGAGACATTGCCAATGCTTCAAAGGAAATATTGAAGGAAAAGTTTGACCGTTTAAGAGCTAGAGGTGTCAATAATCCAAGAGCGATCCGAGCGATGATAGTTGGAATTCCTAACGCTGGTAAATCGACGTTAATCAATCGATTGGCAAAGAAAAATATCGCTAAAACAGGAAATACGCCTGGTGTAACAAAGGCCCAACAATGGATTAAAGTGGGGAAGGAAATGGAACTGCTTGATACCCCCGGGATTTTATGGCCAAAATTTGAAGACCAAGAAGTCGGCAAAAAACTTGCCGTTACAGGCGCAATCAAAGATACGTTATTAAATCTTCAGGATCTTACTGTCTATACTCTTAAGTATTTAGAACGAGCATATCCAGATCGTTTAAAAGAACGGTACAATCTTGATACCCTTCCTGAGGATGTTGTAGAGATGTTTGACAAAATAGGAGTACTGCGTGGATGTCTTATGGCTGGTGGTATCGTTGATTATGATAAGGTTTCAGAATTGGTCATCAAGGAAATTAGATCAGAAAAGTTTGGTCGGATTACATTTGAACGACCGACTGATTTTTTGGTTGAATAAAGAAAAATATAGCTTAAGCTCTCCTAGGCGGAGAGTCTTTTTTATGTAATAATTTACCACTATTTATTGTAGGCAATTTAGCCGTATATCTTGTAAAATAAATTGAGTGAAAGTAAAGGAGCGTTCTAAATGAAATATCGATCTGCATTTGATATTATTGGTCCCGTCATGATCGGACCATCTAGCTCTCATACCGCAGGCGCAGCGCGAATTGGCAGGGTAGCAAGAACCTTATTTGGTCAGCTGCCAAAGAAAGCCATCATCTCATTGTACGGTTCATTTGCAAAAACCTATAAGGGACATGGAACAGACTTTGCCATAGTGGCAGGGCTGTTAGATTTTGATACTTTTGATGGACGGATGCCACAATCCTTAGAAATAGCAAAACAAATGGGTTTAGAGGTGATCTTTTGTATTGAAGAGGCTGTGATGGATCATCCCAATACCGTAAAAATTAATTTATATAATGATGATAACGAACTCGAATTAGTTGGGATTTCAATTGGCGGGGGTACGATTGAGATAACAGAGTTAAATTCCTTTCCGTTGAAGCTTTCCGGTGAACATCCCGCAATCTTGGTTGTTCATCAAGATCGATTTGGTATTATCTCAGCAGTAACAAGTGTGTTATCAAAAAATCAAATAAATATTGGTCATATGGAAGTTTCTCGATTAGAAAAAGGAGAAATGGCTTTAATGGTTATTGAAGTTGATCAGAAAATTGATGAATTAGTGATAGAGGAACTACATCAACTTTCAAGTGTATCGCAAATTATTCGTATGGTGGAATAGACCATTAATTAGCCAGCGGGAGGTGTCATTATGTTTAGAAATGTAGCAGAACTTGTTCAGATGGCAGAGAGTAATCAAGTAAAAATAGCGGAAATTATGATCCGGCAAGAAATAGAAGTTTCTGGCCTTTCTAGAGAAGATATTATTGCTAAAATGGATAAGAACTTAACGATTATGGAACAAGCAGTGGAAAGAGGACTTAACGGTGTGTACTCACATACAGGCCTTACCGGTGGAGACGCAGTATTGCTCCAAAACTATATTAAAAGTGGCAAGGCGCTGGGGGGGACCATTTTATTAGATGCCGTCAGTAAAGCGGTGGCGACCAATGAAGTGAACGCTGCAATGGGCGTAATTTGTGCAACGCCAACAGCTGGTTCAGCAGGTGTCGTACCAGGTACATTATTTGCAGTAAAAGAAAAATTAAATCCAACCCGACAAGAAATGATTGAATTTTTATTTACCTCAGCGGCTTTCGGATTTGTTGTCGCAAATAATGCCTCTATTTCTGGTGCGGCAGGGGGATGTCAAGCAGAGGTAGGCTCTGCAAGTGGTATGGCTGCAGCTTCGATTGTAGAATTGGCTGGTGGGTCACCTAAGCAAGCTGCAGAAGCGATGGCAATCACATTGAAGAATATGCTTGGATTAGTTTGTGATCCTGTAGCAGGCTTAGTTGAAGTTCCTTGTGTGAAAAGAAATGCAATGGGTGCATCCAATGCCATCACGGCAGCAGATATGGCACTTGCTGGCATTACAAGCAGAATCCCCTGCGATGAAGTCATTCATGCGATGTTCTTAATTGGCCAATCCATGCCATCTGCCTTAAGGGAAACAGCGGAAGGTGGTCTTGCAGCGACACCGACAGGAAGAAGACTTGAACAAGAAATTTTTGGCACAAGCAAAACATTCAAACTAAAAGACTTAGTTATATCCTAACGGAATGAAATAACACCCAAGTTCATCTCGAATATTGGGTGTTATTTTGTTGTTTTTTAACATAATGACCAAGATAACAATTACAATGGGTGATAAGATGAAACAATTAACAATCGCAGAAATTGAACGACAATTGGAAAATATATTAGTAGAAACTGATCCATTCTTGTTGGGTATTCTTCAAGATGAGCGGAAGGGTGTCCAACAGCTGGTACATAGATGGAGTAAGAAATTTGCGGAGAATCATCGACTAAAAGAAAAGTTTGTTGAAATGAATGTCTATGAGCATAAATGGCGCAAAAGAGGATATGAGAAGATTGCCGGTATCGATGAAGTGGGTAGAGGGCCTCTTGCAGGTCCGGTAGTTGCAGCAGCTGTCATTTTGCCAAAAGACTTTTACTTAGCAGGGATAGACGACTCTAAGAAGCTATCTGAAAAAAAACGCTTGGAATTCGATTCGATTATTAGAAAAGAAGCGATTGCCTTCAGTATTGCAATGATCCATGCCAAGGAAATAGATGAAATTAATATTTATGAAGCTACAAAAAAAGCTATGAAAGCTGCCATCTCATCCTTAGATCCAAAGCCGGATTTATTGCTTATTGACGCCATGAAGCTGGAAACCCCCTTTACCTCTGAATCTATTATTAAGGGTGATTCAAAAAGTATCTCTATCGCCGCCGCTTCGATTATAGCGAAAGTAGCAAGAGATGATTTGATGAAGGAAATTTCACAGACCTATCCAGTCTATGGATTTCAACAGAACATGGGCTACGGAACAAAGGAACATATCGAAGCCATCCAAAAACACGGAATAACTTCTTATCACAGAAAAAGTTTCGCACCTGTAAAGGATTTTGTTTAATTATCAAACACAATAATAAAAAACAGGCAATGCCTGTTCAGGCTGTCGAGAAACTTTCGACAGCCTCTTATTTTCTACAATAACTTTAACCATTCACCGCGTTAATTTGTTATAATATTATTAATATATAGGCTTTGCAACATGTCTGTTGATTTGCGCTCCAGGCACTTCGCTTTCCGCGGGCGTGCCGGGGAGCCTCCTCGGCGCTGAAGCGCCTGCGGGGTCTCCCCTGCCCCGTACTCCCGCAGGAGTCTGCGTGCCTTCCGCGCAAATCAACAGAGCTGTAAAATCAATAATACACTGCTCTTAACACAACCAAACAATAAAAAATCAAGTGGTGAAATCTATGTTTAAACCAAGAGTATCTACCCAAAGTGAATATGAATTTGTTTCTATTGATGAATTGGTTCCTGACAATCACCTTCTTCGTTTAATCGATAAATATATTGATCTTTCATTCCTTCTTGAAATGTACGTCCTTATTATAGTGATGATAACGGACGCCCTTCCGATCCCACTATTCTATTTAAAATGATGTTTATTGGTTATATTTATGGCATCCGATCCGAGCGACAATTACAAAGAGAAATTGAAATGAATGTTGCCTACCGCTGGTTTTTAGGCCTGAAATTTAAGGATCCTGTTCCACCACTCAACGATTAGTTGGAATCGCCAACATCGTTTTAAAGGTACCGATATCTTTCAGGAAATATTTGATGAGATTGTTCTCCAGGTAATGAATCACAAAATGGTAGGTGGTCGTGTCTTATTTTCGGATCATTGCAACACAATTAGCAAGGCTAGAAAAAGTGTGTTGCAATTCTTTAGGTTGATTACCTCCCTGTTGATTTCCGCGGAAGGCACGCAGACTCCTGCGGGAGGACGGGGCTGGGGAGACCCCGCAGGCGCTAGCGCCAAGGAGGCTCCCCGGACCACCCGCGGAAAGCGAAGTGCCTGGAGCGGAAATCAACAGGCCCATTAGCAGGTACAATGAATAATTAAATGCTGAGAATAAAAAATTGCCGAGAAAAATACCCTTTCTCGACAATCTGAACAGGCAGTGCCTGTTTTTTTATTATTGTAGAAAACAAATTATACCAAATAAGGTGTGGATTTCCTTGATTTATCCAAAAAAACGATTGATTATTCTGAATATTTTTAAGATGTATATAATTTTTTAGCATAATGGTAGACAAGGTAACTGTCATTATATAAAATGAAAACGGAGTCAGTTTTTAGAAGAGTTTGAATAGGAGGATGGGAAATGAATATCCATGAGTATCAAGGGAAAGAGATCCTCAGAAAATACGGGGTAGCAGTTCCGAATGGAAAAGTAGCATTCACTGTAGAAGAAGCAGTGGAAGCAGCGAAAGAACTAGGCACACAGGTTTGTGTGGTAAAAGCACAAATCCATGCTGGCGGACGGGGGAAAGCCGGTGGTGTTAAAGTTGCAAAAAACCTTGAAGAGGTTCGTACATATGCAAGCGAAATCCTCGGCAAAACACTTGTAACACACCAAACAGGTCCTGAAGGAAAAGAAGTCAAGCGCTTGCTTATTGAAGAAGGCTGTGACATCAAAAAAGAATATTATGTTGGTTTAGTATTAGACCGTGCTACTTCACGTGTTGTCCTAATGGCATCTGAAGAAGGCGGAACGGAAATTGAAGAGGTTGCTGAAAAGACTCCAGAGAAAATTTTCAAAGAAGAAATTGATCCGGTCGTCGGATTACAGCCATTCCAAGCTCGCCGAATTGCGTTCAATATTAATATTCCAAAAGAATTAATTAATCAAGCTGTAAAATTTATGACCGCTTTGTATAATGCTTATATCGAGAAAGATTGCTCGATTGCAGAAATTAATCCGCTCGTTGTTACAGGTGACGGTAAGGTAATGGCTCTTGATGCAAAATTGAACTTTGACTCAAATGCCCTATATCGTCAGAAAGATGTACTAGAGTACCGTGACCTTGAAGAAGAGGATGCAAAGGAAATTGAAGCATCTAAATATGATTTAAGCTACGTTGCTTTAGATGGAAACATTGGCTGTATGGTTAATGGTGCAGGACTTGCCATGTCAACGATGGATATAATTAAACATTACGGCGGCGATCCCGCAAACTTCCTTGATGTTGGGGGCGGCGCGACAGCTGAAAAGGTTACAGAGGCATTCAAAATTATCCTTTCTGATCCAAACGTAAAAGGTATTTTCGTCAATATCTTTGGTGGAATCATGAAGTGTGATGTTATTGCTGAGGGTGTAGTAGAAGCAGCTAAGCAGGTTGGACTTAGTGTTCCACTTGTTGTTCGCTTAGAGGGAACAAATGTTGACTTAGGTAAGAAAATCCTATCAGAGTCAAGTGTAGACATTATTGCTGCTGAATCCATGGCTGACGGCGCACAAAAAATCGTTTCATTAGTGAAATAGGATCGAAGAAAGGGGAATTAACGTGAGCGTTTTTATTAATAAAGATACAAAGGTTATTGTTCAAGGGATTACAGGATCAACAGCCCTGTTTCATACAAAGCAAATGCTTGAATATGGTACACAGATTGTTGGCGGTACCTCTCCAGGAAAAGGCGGGTTGGAAGTAGAAGGAGTTCCTGTTTTTAACACGGTTAAAGATGCTGTTAACGCAACTGGTGCAACTGCATCCGTTATTTACGTACCGGCACCATTTGCTGCAGATGCGATTATCGAAGCGGTTGATGCAGAATTGGATCTTGCTATCTGTATCACTGAACATATTCCGGTATTGGATATGGTTAAAGTTAAGCGTTATATGGAAGGTAAAAAGACTCGCTTAGTCGGTCCAAACTGTCCTGGTGTTATTACAGCTGATGAGTGTAAAATCGGCATCATGCCTGGTTATATCCATACAAAAGGCCATGTAGGTGTTGTATCACGCTCTGGAACATTAACATACGAAGCGGTTCACCAATTAACACAAGCCGGATTAGGCCAAACTACTGCTGTTGGTATCGGCGGCGACCCTGTTAACGGAACAAACTTCATCGATGTATTAAAAGCATTTAATGAAGATCCTGAAACATATGCTGTAATTATGATTGGTGAAATCGGCGGTACTGCCGAAGAAGAAGCAGCTGAGTGGGTTAAAGCAAACATGACCAAGCCTGTTGTTGGCTTCATCGGTGGACGTACAGCGCCTCCAGGAAAACGTATGGGACACGCAGGTGCGATTATTTCAGGTGGTAAAGGTACTGCAGATGAAAAAATCCGCGTTATGAACGAATGCGGTATTAAAGTAGCTGACACTCCATCTGTGATGGGTGACACATTAATTGAAGTATTAAAAGAACAAGGTTTGTACGAAAAGTGTAAAACCCACTAATAATTGTGCAACTAGATAATTTCAGATAGTCCCTCAAAAACGAGGGGCTATTTATTCTAATTTTATATCTATAGGGAGGAAAATATTTAAATGGATGAATTCAAAGAAAAACTTATTTCCTTGTTGCATTACCCCAATATCTCCTGGGACACCGTTTTACAAATGCTAAAAAAAGACCCGACACTACAGAACTTATATCAGTTACAAAAGCAATCCCCTCAGCAAACATGCTTATTTCCACCCACTACCAATAACCCTTCAGAAAAGTCTTCTAGCGTACCTCTTCATCCTGACATTATTCGCGATCAAATTCGTCAATACAAAACAAATGAGATTACAGTCATTACTATTTTAGATAAGGAATATCCACCATTATTAAAAGAAATATATCAGCCGCCATGGGCACTATTTACTAAGGGGGATCTCTCGCTACTTGAAACAGACCCCAAACTTGCGGTTGTTGGTTCACGGCAAGCGACTCAATATGGGAAAAATGCAATTCGGTTGATTTTTCCAGGTTTAATTGACAAAGGTGTTCTAATTGTTAGCGGCTTAGCACGGGGAATTGATGCCATCGCACATGAATATGCAATAAAAAATGGAGGAAAAACAATAGCTGTGATTGCTGGTGGTTTCTATCATATCTATCCAAAGGAAAATACGAGCTTAGCCCTAGAAATGATGAAAAACCAGCTAGTTCTTTCGGAATACCCTCCAGATACTAAGCCGCTTAGATGGCATTTTCCATCTAGAAATCGAATTATTAGCGGTTTGTCAAAAGGGACATTTATTATAGAAGCAAAACGAAAAAGCGGATCACTCATCACGGCGAATTTTGCAGTAAATGAAGGAAGAGATGTATTTTCCTTGCCTGGAAGCATTTTTAATCCATATTCTATCGGGGCCAATGAATTAATTCAACAAGGAGCTAAACTTGTAACCGGTGCAGAGGATATTTTAGAGGAAATTAGATAAGACTCTTATCTAAAGAAATTTTGCTTAAAAATCGTTAATTTTGAAGGTTTTTATGAATAAACGGAGAATTTAGCTAAAAAAGGTTGCATTATTTTCTAATTTGTTATACATTTTCCAACAGATGTTCGAAAAAAAGAATATTTGGAAATGGAATAAATAATATTCATATTAATATATAAAGAAAAACTTGGGATAGGGCAGTTTTGTAAAGTATTTTCTCCGGTCTAATTAGGTAAAACTGGAATTTAGGAAAGCTTCTCAAATGATTAGCACCTTAGAAACAGCATTTGCCAGATTCGGGGCGCTTCTACACTTTCCCTCTTAAGGAGGATTTTTAAATGGCAGATTTTCTTGTAATCGTTGAATCGCCAGCAAAAGCGAAAACGATCGAACGATATTTAGGGAATAAATATAAAGTAAAAGCATCAATGGGACATATTCGCGATTTGCCACGGAGCCAAATGGGGGTCAATGTAGAAAATAGCTATGAACCAAAATATATTACAATCCGCGGAAAAGGTCCTGTTTTAAAAGACTTAAAAACAGCGGCAAAAAAAGCAAAAAAAATCTATCTGGCAGCTGACCCGGATCGCGAAGGGGAAGCAATTGCATGGCATTTAGCCCATAGTTTATCTGTCGATATTAATTCAGATTGCCGGGTGGTTTTTAATGAAATCACAAAAGATGCAATAAAAGAGTCGTTTAAACATCCTCGGCCAATTAATATGGATTTGGTGGATGCTCAGCAGGCTCGTAGGATTCTTGACCGTCTTGTTGGGTATAATATCAGCCCGTTGCTCTGGAAGAAGGTAAAGAAAGGTTTAAGTGCAGGCCGGGTTCAATCTGTTGCCGTCCATTTAATTATTGTTAGGGAAAAGGAAATCAAAGCCTTTGTCCCTGAAGAATATTGGACGATTGATGGAGAATTTTTAAAGGGGAAAGACCATTTTAGTGCCCAATATTTTTCTTTAGCTGACAAACGAAAATTTGAACTGAAATCTGAACAAGATGTCCAAACCATTTTAAAACAAATGGATGATAATAAATTCAAAGTTGTATCTGTTACCAAAAAAGAAAGAAAGAGGAACCCAGCACCGCCCTTCATAACATCATCATTGCAACAAGAAGCAGCCAGAAAACTTAACTTCCGAGCAAAGAAAACGATGATGCTCGCACAGCAGCTTTATGAAGGGATTGAGCTTGGCAAAGAGGGTACGGTTGGTCTCATTACATATATGAGAACGGATTCAACACGGATTTCTGAAGTCGCTCAAACAGAGGCGGCTAATTACATCCGCTCAGAATATGGTGAAGATTATTTAAAAGATGAACAAAGAAAAGAGAAAAAGCAATCGAATGCCCAAGATGCACATGAAGGGATTCGACCAACCAGTACTTTAAGGGATCCCAATAGTTTAAAAACATTTTTATCAAGAGACCAACTCCGATTATATAAATTAATCTGGGATCGGTTTTTAGCTAGTCAAATGGCTCAGGCCGTCATGGATACAATGAGCGTAGATTTACAAAATGGCAATGTCCTTTTCCGAGCAAATGGCTCAAAAATTAAGTTTCCTGGTTTCATGAAGCTTTATGTTGAGGGATCAGATGACCAAGTGGATGAAAAAGACAGAATGCTTCCTGACCTTAAGGAAGGGGATGAAGTGTTTAAAAAGGATATCGAGCCAAAGCAGCATTTCACTCAGCCACCGCCAAGGTACACGGAGGCAAGACTTGTTAAGACACTTGAAGAGCTTGGTATTGGTCGCCCGTCTACATACGCACCAACCCTTGACACGATTCAAAAGCGGGGCTATGTGGCACTCGATAATAAAAGATTTATTCCAACCGAGCTCGGTGAAATTATCGATGAGTTGATTTTAGAGTTTTTTCCAGATATTCTAGATGTCGAATTTACAGCGAAAATGGAACAGGGCTTAGATAATATCGAAGATGGAAAAGTACCTTGGGTCAATATTATCGATGAGTTTTATCAAGATTTTGAAATTCATTTAAAAAAAGCAGAAGAAGAAATGCAGTCTGTTGAAATCAAAGATGAACCAGCTGGTGAAGACTGTGAGAATTGTGGAAACCCTATGGTTTTTAAAATGGGTCGCTACGGAAAATTTATGGCTTGCAGCAATTTTCCAGATTGCCGAAATACAAAACCGATTGTTAAAGAAATCGGTGTTACCTGCCCTAATTGCAAAGAAGGACAGATCATTGAGCGTAAAAGTAAGAAAAAGCGACTCTTTTACGGTTGCACACAATACCCTGAATGTGAGTTTATCTCTTGGGATAAACCATTACCAAGGGAATGCCCAAAATGTGAAGGGCTGCTTGTTGAAAAGAAATTAAAAAAAGGTGTTCAAGTTCAATGCGTTAATTGTGATTACAAGGAAGAACCGCAAAGTTAAAGTGAGAGTGGGCATAGTCCACTCTCTTCGTTATTTGCATAAAACTTTTTTCTTTTTCATTCGTATAGTACAATGCAAGATGGACTTAAAAGTGGGAAAAGTATTGATAGGTACGTGCACTACCTTTTATTTACATAAAACCATGGTATCTATTAGGAGGATTCTAAATGAAAGATGTCACAATTAACGTAATCGGTGCGGGATTAGCTGGAAGTGAAGCCGCATGGCAGATTGCGAAGCGTGGAGTAAAAGTTCGCTTATATGAGATGCGACCAGTGAAGCAAACACCTGCACACCATACAGATAAATTTGCAGAATTAGTTTGTAGTAATTCATTACGTGCCAACACACTAACAAATGCAGTAGGGGTGTTAAAGGAAGAAATGCGAAAGCTTGATTCCGTTATTATCGCTGCAGCGGATGCTTGTTCTGTTCCAGCAGGCGGTGCGTTAGCTGTTGATCGTCATGAATTTGCCGCCAAAGTAACAAATTTGGTTAAAAACCATGAAAATGTTACGGTTATTAATGAAGAAGTAACTGAAATTCCAGAGGGAACAACAATCATTGCAACGGGGCCGCTGACAAGTCCAGACCTTTCAGAGCAACTCAAAGGGCTAACCGGTGAGGATTACCTTTATTTTTATGATGCTGCAGCACCGATACTTGAAAAGGAAAGCATAGACCTAGAGAAAGTTTATTTAAAATCCCGCTATGATAAAGGGGAAGCTGCCTATCTTAACTGTCCAATGACTGAAGAAGAATTTAACCGTTTCTATGAAGCGCTTATATCCGCTGAAACTGTTCCAGTAAAGGAATTTGAAAAGGAAGTCTTTTTCGAAGGGTGCATGCCAATTGAAGTGATGGCGTCACGGGGAAAGAAAACAATGCTTTTCGGTCCGTTAAAACCAGTTGGTTTAGAGGATCCCAAAACAGGAAAACGTCCTTTTGCCGTAGTACAACTCCGTCAAGATGATGCCGCGGGCACACTTTTTAATATTGTCGGTTTTCAGACACATTTAAAGTGGGGTGCGCAAAAGGAAGTTATACAATTAATACCGGGGTTAGAAAATGCAGAAATTATTCGATATGGTGTGATGCACCGGAATACATTTATCAATTCTCCCAAGGTTCTAAAAGCAACTTACCAATTCCGTAATCGTGAAGATTTATTTTTTGCTGGTCAAATGACTGGCGTTGAAGGATACGTAGAATCTGCTGCTAGCGGTTTAGTTGCTGGTATAAATGCAACGCGTTTAATACAAGGAATGGAGCCACTTGAATTTCCTGAAGAGACCGCGATTGGAAGCATGGCCCGATATATTACTACGACGAACGCTAAAAATTTTCAGCCAATGAATGCTAACTTTGGTTTATTTCCAGAGCTGCCGGTAAGAATTAAAGGAAAGCAGGAGAGGAATTTAGAACACGCAAATAGAGCGTTAGAAACAATTCAGAACTTTGTGAAAGTTTTGTAAAGTTTATTGCAAGGGGATACGAAGTATGTTACGATTTAGTAGCCCTTGCGAGATGAATATTATGACAAATATGAATGTTTTTTTAAAGTTAATTATTGGGTATTTACAAATAGATTTTAATTACTCAAAATATACACTTGAATCCTAATCAACATGACATCAGTAAAATTTCTTATCTTCATGGTTGAAATAACCCATAAAGTAATGAGGTCAAATATTCCAGTTAACATAGTCAGTTTTCATAACTTTCATGTAAATGGTAGTTCACCTGTTACATACTTATCTGCGAAGTAATGTGAATAGAAATCACTCCAAAGGGAGGCTCATCTTAATGAACCAATTTCATGCGACAACGATTTTTGCAATTCATCATAATGGTGAATATTCTATGTCAGGTGATGGACAAGTGACATTTGGTAATGCGGTAGTGATGAAGCACACAGCAAGAAAAGTAAGAAAGATATTTAATGGAAAGGTATTAGCAGGTTTTGCAGGTTCTGTTGCAGATGCTTTTACTCTTTTCGAACTGTTCGAGGGAAAATTAGAAGAATTTAACGGAAACCTTCAAAGAGCTGCTGTTGAGCTTGCCAAAGAGTGGCGAAGTGACAAAGTGCTCAGGAAGCTTGAAGCGATGCTAATTGTTATGAATCGTGAATATTTACTGCTTGTTTCAGGAACGGGAGAAGTAATTGAACCTGACGATGGAATTCTTGCGATTGGTTCAGGTGGAAATTATGCATTATCTGCTGGACGTGCTCTAAAGAAATACTCAGGAGACTATTTATCTGCAAAGGAAATAGCAAAAGCTTCTTTAGAAATAGCAGCTGAAATATGTGTCTATACGAACCATAACATTATTGTTGAAGAGCTATAACGGGAAGGAGACTAATTATCATGGGAAAAACAACTAATTTAACCCCTCGTCAAATTGTTGAAAAACTTGATCAATATATTATTGGACAAAAGGATGCTAAGAAAGCGGTTGCTGTTGCCTTAAGAAATCGCTACAGAAGAGGATTGTTAAATGAAAAACTTAGGGATGAAATTATCCCCAAAAATATATTGATGATAGGTCCGACTGGAGTTGGGAAAACGGAAATTGCCAGAAGGATTGCCAAAATTGTGGGTGCCCCTTTTATTAAGGTGGAAGCTACTAAGTTTACTGAAGTAGGCTATGTTGGGCGAGATGTAGAATCCATGGTTAGAGATCTTGCTGAAACCTCTGTTCGTTTAGTAAAAGAGGAACGGATGCAAAGTGTGAAGGAACGTGCAGAAGAGAATGCCAACAGCAGGCTAGTTGATTTGCTTGTGCCATCAGCCAAAAAAACGAGTAACTATAAAAACCCGCTAGAAATGTTATTTGGAGGCGGGAATACATCAACTGAACCAGAAACACATCAAGAGGATTATTCGATTACTGAAAAACGAAAAATTGTCAAAGAGAAATTAGCACTTGGTCAACTAGAGGAAGAAATCGTTACGGTTGAAGTAGATGAGCAAGCTCCATCCATGTTTGATATGCTGCAAGGCTCAGGGATTGAACAAATGGGAATGAATATGCAGGATGCCCTAAGCAGCTTTATGCCAAAAAAACGCAAAAAGCGAAAATTGACTGTCCGTGAAGCTCGCAAGGTGCTGACAAGTGAAGAGGCTTCTAAGCTTATTGATATGGATGAAGTAAATTCTGAGGCCGTTTATCGTGCGGAACAAGCTGGTATTATTTTTATCGATGAAATTGATAAAATCGCTAGTAAAAATTCGGGAGGCTCTTCTGCAGATGTATCCAGAGAAGGGGTCCAAAGAGATATTTTGCCTATAGTTGAAGGTTCAACAGTAGTGACCAAATATGGGTCAGTAAAAACAGACCATGTATTATTTATTGCTGCTGGAGCATTTCACATGGCGAAACCTTCCGATTTAATTCCAGAACTTCAAGGGCGTTTCCCAATTCGTGTAGAACTAACAAAGCTAACTGTGGAAGATTTCTTCAGAATCTTAATCGAACCAGATAATGCCCTTATTAAGCAATATCAGGCATTATTGGAAACAGAAGGTATACAAATTGAATTTTCTGACGATGCTATTCGTAGAATTGCCGAAGTTGCATTTGAGGTGAATCAAAATACAGACAATATTGGTGCAAGACGTCTTCATACGATTCTCGAAAAGCTTTTAGAAGACTTATCTTTTGAAGCTCCAGAAATTTCGATGGAGAAGATAACAATTACACCACAGTATGTCGACGATAAACTTGGTGCTATTTCGAAAAATAAAGATTTAAGTCAGTTTATCTTATAAAAATGAACGTCTGATCATCCCATGTATGAAGAAATGTTCATTTTTTAAATACCCTAAAATGTAGTATTTGAAGATTAATTAATAATTTAATAATGGTTGTAGTTATTAGGAGGAAGAAACAGATGGATTTACTTACAAAAACGAGAAAAATTAATGTTTTATTACAAAAAGCAGCAGGAAAGCCAGTTAACTTTAAGGAAATGTCGGTCACTTTAAGTGAAACGATTGAAGCAAATGTGTATATTGTTAGCCGTCGTGGTAAACTTTTAGGGTTCTCTATTCATCAGCAAATTGAAAATGAAAGAATGAAAAAGATGTTTGAGGATCGTCAATTCCCTGAGGAATATACAAATGGTTTATTTAATATTCAAGAAACCTCATCAAATCTTGATATTGAAAGCCAATATACTGCTTTTCCAATAGAAAACAGAGATTTATTTAAAGAAGGTTTAACTACGATTGTTCCAATTATTGGCGGCGGGGAACGCCTTGGCACGTTAATTCTTGCAAGATTACAAGAAAAGTTCCACGATGATGATCTAATCCTTGCAGAATATGGTGCAACAGTTGTAGGTATGGAGATTTTACGAGAAAAGTCTGAAGAAATTGAAGAAGAAGCTAGAAGCAAAGCAGTGGTTCAAATGGCTATTAGTTCATTATCATATAGTGAACTTGAAGCGATTGAACATATCTTTGAAGAATTAAATGGCCGTGAAGGCTTATTGGTTGCTTCGAAAATAGCTGATCGTGTTGGTATTACTCGTTCTGTTATCGTTAATGCACTAAGAAAACTTGAAAGTGCGGGGGTAATTGAATCACGTTCCCTAGGGATGAAAGGAACATATATCAAAGTTTTAAATGATAAGTTTCTGATGGAACTTGATAAATTAAGATCAAATTAATCATAACTAATCCCCAGCTAACTGGGGATTTTGTTTTTTTATTAAACTAATGCTTGATTGTTATTATTACATATGCTATATTATTTCATGGTGTTAATACACACGCTCATTGATTTAATCAGATGGTGCTGTTCATAACAGTTTCTGTTTAAAGATGAGGTGAGCGGAGGAAAACAAACCATTAGGAGGAAAAATCATGTCAGTCATTTCTATGAAGCAATTGCTTGAAGCTGGTGTACACTTCGGACACCAAACTCGCCGTTGGAACCCTAAAATGAAGAAATATATCTTCACAGAGCGTAACGGTATCTATATCATTGACCTTCAAAAAACAGTTAAAAAAGTTGAAGAAGCTTATAACTGGGTAAAGGAACTTGCTGGTAACGGCGGAACAGTTCTTTTTGTTGGTACAAAAAAACAAGCTCAAGATTCTGTTAAAGAAGAAGCGGGCCGTTCTGGTATGTACTATGTTAACCAACGTTGGTTAGGTGGTACTTTAACAAACTTTGAAACAATTCAAAAGCGTATTGGCCGCTTAAAAGATATCGAAAGAATGTCTGAAGACGGAACTTTTGAAGTATTACCTAAAAAAGAGGTTGTTCAATTAAAGAAACAACAAGAGCGTCTAGAGAAATTCTTAGGCGGCATCAAAGATATGAAACAACTTCCAGATGCACTTTTCATTATTGACCCTCGTAAAGAGCGTATCGCGGTTGCAGAAGCTAAGAAATTGAACATTCCTATCGTAGGTATTGTTGATACAAACTGTGATCCAGACGAAATCGATGTAGTTATTCCTGCGAATGACGATGCGATTCGTGCGGTTAAGCTTTTAACAGGTAAAATGGCAGATGCTATCCTTGAAGCTAAACAAGGTGAAGAAGTACAAGTTCAGGCTTAATTAAATCAAAAGGTGATAAGAGGGAGACCCTTTATCACCTTTTTTTAAAGAAGGTTTTTATTGGAAAGTTTTAGAATAGCTGTCATTGGCTAAGATATGGATACATAGTAAAATAAAGGAGGAATTTACATTATGGCAATTACTGCTCAAATGGTTAAAGAACTACGTGAAAAAACTGGTGCAGGTATGTTGGATTGTAAAAAAGCACTAACTGAAACTGATGGAGATATGGACAAAGCAATTGATTTCTTACGTGAAAAAGGGATTGCATCTGCTGCTAAGAAGGGTGACCGTATTGCTGCAGAAGGTTTAACTTATGTTGTAACTGAAGGTAACGATGCAGTTATTCTAGAAGTAAACTCTGAAACTGACTTTGTTGCGAAAAATGAAGCGTTCCAAGCTCTTGTAAAAGATCTAGCTGCACATCTTCTAAAGAACAAGCCTGCAACTGTTGAAGAAGCATCTGCTCAAACGATGGAAAATGGTGCAACTGTTGCAGATCATATCAATGCTTCTATTGCTAAGATTGGTGAAAAATTAACACTTCGCCGCTTTTCTGTTACATCAAAAACAGACAATGATGCATTTGGAGCATATATTCATATGGGTGGCCGCATTTCTGTCCTATCAGTACTTGAAGGCACAACAGATGCGGATGCTGCGAAGGATGTTTCAATGCATATTGCTGCACTAAAACCAAAATATGTTTCTCGTGACGAAGTTTCTCAAGAAGAAGTTGAGCATGAGCGTCAAGTATTAACACAACAAGCACTTAACGAAGGCAAGCCTGCAAAAATCGTTGAAAAAATGGTTGAAGGCCGTCTTGGAAAATATTTTGAAGATGTTTGTGTACTTGATCAAACTTTCGTTAAAAACCCTGATCAAAAAGTACGTCAGTTTGTTGAATCTAAGGGTGCTACAGTCCGTGAGTTCGTCCGTTACGAAGTCGGAGAAGGTATCGAAAAACGTGAAGATAACTTTGCTGAAGAAGTTATGAATCAAATTAAAAAATAATCAAAAACTATTCTCTAGCATAAAAACAAAATAGTTTTAAGGGAATGTTAATGAAATAGGTTTTTAAATAGGGGACACGGTGTGTTCCCTTTTTTAAAAAGAATTAATTACATAATGGAGGTTTATATGAGCGGTCCTAAGTACAAACGCGTAGTATTAAAGTTGAGCGGAGAAGCACTTGCAGGTGAATCGAGCTTTGGAATTAAACCTTCTGTGATCAAATCGATTGCCATTCAAGTTAAAGAAATAGCAGAGCTTGGTGTAGAAGTTGCTGTCGTTGTCGGTGGCGGTAACATTTGGCGCGGAAAAATTGGCAGTGAAATGGGTATGGACCGGGCAACTGCAGATTATATGGGGATGCTTGCAACGGTTATGAATTCTTTAGCACTGCAAGATAGTTTGGAGCACTTAGGAATTGAATCACGGGTGCAAACCTCTATTGAAATGCGCCAGGTGGCTGAGCCTTATATTCGACGCCGTGCAATTAGGCATTTAGAAAAAAAACGGGTAGTCATTTTTGCGGCGGGTACAGGAAATCCATATTTCTCAACGGATACAACCGCTGCACTCCGAGCAGCGGAAATCGATGCTGAAGTAATCTTAATGGCAAAGAATAATGTCGATGGAGTGTATTCTGCAGACCCTCGATTAGATGCAAATGCTACTAAATATGAAGATTTGTCTTTCTTAGATGTTCTTAAAGAAGGATTAGCAGTTATGGACTCTACTGCCTCCTCCTTATGCATGGACAATGATATCCCATTGATTGTTTTCTCGATTATGGAGCAGGGGAATATTAAACGAGCCGTTATGGGGGAAAAAATAGGAACAATTGTTAGGGGGAAACATTAATGCCAAAACAAGTCATCTCTACCATTAAAGATCGTATGACAAAAGCGATTCAGTCATATTCGCGTGAGCTTGCCAGCATCCGTGCGGGGAGAGCAAGCGCTTCGTTATTGGACAGAATTACAATTGATTATTATGGTGCACCAACACCTGTAAACCAAATGGCTGGAATTTCAACACCTGAAGCTAGGCTTATTGTTATTCAACCATATGATAAATCCACCCTTGGGGATATTGAAAAAGCAATTCTTAAATCTGATTTAGGATTAAATCCTACCAACGACGGTATGGTAATCCGCCTTGCTATTCCACAATTGACTGAGGAGCGCCGCAAGGAGTTAGTAAAATTGGTCAAAAAGGAATCAGAAGAAGCGAAGGTAGCTATCCGTAATATCCGTCGAGATGGTAATGACGAATTAAAGAAGCTAGAGAAGAATGGTGAAATTACTGAGGATAGTCTTCGCGGTCATTCGGAGGATATCCAAAAACTTACCGACGAATTTATTAGTAAAGTTGATCAAATTACAAAAGACAAAGAAAAGGAAATTTTGGAAGTTTAATTAATAAATAAGAACCCTCTGTTTAGGGGGTTTTTCACTATTTTATTATGTATTTTGGGGATATTTGATTGTTCCCTGAAAGTTGTCTGAACATTATTCTTAATCTCTGTTTTTTTACATAAGTTAAATATTAGAGATATCTTTTTGCTTTTTTGGTATGATAAAAACATGCTACCCCGAAATGTCCATTACATAACAACACACATGCTTCAATGGAATTGATATATGATTTAATTTTCGGAGGAAATGATTAACTAATTGGAGGAGCAATGTTATGTTTAATAAATTAAGGCTTGGGAAGAACCGAAATAACACTTCCACACTCCGAAATAAAATAGAGGAAATAAAAAAATCGCCTGTTCCTGAGCATGTGGCAATTATTATGGATGGCAACGGACGTTGGGCTAAGAAACGGGCATTACCACGTATTGCTGGTCACCATGAGGGCATGAAGGTTGTTCGGAAAACAACGAAATTAGCAAATGAGCTTGGCGTTAAAACCTTAACATTGTATGCTTTTTCAACTGAGAATTGGAAAAGGCCAAAAAATGAAGTCGAATATATTATGAGTTTGCCTGATGAATTTTTAGGAACATTTTTGCCGGATTTAATTGAGGAAAATGTTCAAGTGAAAATGATGGGCTATAAAAATCAACTTCCAGTACATACACTGCGTGCAATAGAAAAAGCTATAGAAGAAACAAAAAATAATGATGGATTAGTATTAAACTTTGCATTAAATTACGGGAGCAGGGCTGAGATTCTTGATGCTGTGAAGCAAGTCTTAAATGACAGCAAAAGTGGTAAACTAAACGAGACGGAGTTAGACGAAAAGGTCTTTTCTTCCTACTTAATGACTGCTAATTTTACAGACCCAGATCTTTTAATCCGTACTAGTGGTGAAATCCGCTTGAGTAACTTTATGCTTTGGCAGTTGGCTTACTCAGAGTTTTGGTTTACAGATGTCTTATGGCCAGACTTTAATGAAGAACATTTACTTGAAGCAATTGAAACGTTCCAGAATCGGCAGCGTCGGTTTGGTGGCATATAGAACAACAAAGGTGTTGAAATATTAGATGAAGCAAAGAATCATAACAGGAGTCATTGCAGCTGCACTATTTTTACCAATTGTCTATTATGGTGGATTTCCACTTGTAATATTAACCTACTTTTTAGCGACAATCGGATTGTATGAGTTATTAAAAATGAAAAAACTTACTATTTTTTCGGTTAATGGTGTGTTAGCACTTTTATTTCTGTGGGTGTTGCTCTTTCCTGAAAAATATTATCCCATATTCGATTCCTTTTATTATTCAAAAATAGAGATATGTATTGCATTAATTCTTTTGTTATTAACTTACACCGTTATTACCAAAAATCAATTTACATTTGAAGACGTTTCTTTTTCTATCCTATCAGCCATTTATGTAGGTATTGGCTTTTACTTTTTCTTTGAAACGAGGCAGGATGGGGGACTTGTCTATATTTTGTATTCTTTATTTATGATTTGGGCTACTGATTCAGGTGCTTATTTTATTGGAAAAGCTCTTGGTAAAACAAAGCTATGGCCCGAAATTAGCCCGAATAAGACAGTTGAAGGGTCGATTGGCGGAATCGCCTGTGCAGTTGTTGTGGCTGTCATATTTGTACTCCTCTCAAACATTAACGTCGGTCTTTTAACTTTAATGGGAATTACAATCGTCCTTTCCGTTTTTGGACAAATTGGTGACTTAGTTGAATCAGCCTTTAAGCGTCATTTTAATGTCAAAGATTCTGGTACAATCTTGCCAGGTCATGGTGGAATTCTTGATCGATTTGACAGCCTATTATTTGTTTGGCCCTTGTTACATTTTTTTCACCTTTGGTTATAGAGCGCGTGCGCTTCACATTTAGGAGTTGACTTTTTATTGAAAACCATTAGCTTATTGGGTGCAACCGGATCGATAGGAACCCAAACCTTAGATATTATCCGTGAGCATCCATCTGAATTTACATTAGCAGCCTTTTCTGTGGGTAAAAATATCGAGTTGGCTCGAAAAATGATTGTTGAATTTCAGCCTGAGCTTGTTTCTGTACAAGACTATCATGACTGTAATACATTAAAAGCAGAATTTCCTAATATTAAATTCACTTTTGGTCAGGAAGGACTAATCGAGACAGCAGTTTATGAAAAAGCCGATATTCTTGTTAACGCAGTTCTTGGAAGTGTGGGGTTAAACCCGACTTTACAAGCGATTGAATGTGGGAAGATAATCGCTATTGCCAATAAAGAAACACTGGTTACTGCAGGTCATTTAGTTATGGATGCGGCTAAAAGAAATAATGTACCACTCCTTCCGGTCGATAGTGAACATTCTGCCATTTTTCAAGCCTTGCAGGGGGAAAAGGAGAAAAACATTGAAAGATTAATTCTAACTGCTTCCGGCGGGAGCTTTCGTGACCTCTCTAGGCAAGAATTGAAAAATGTTACCGTGGAGCAAGCACTAAACCATCCAAATTGGTCGATGGGGGCAAAAATCACAATTGATTCGGCATCAATGATGAACAAAGGTTTAGAAGTAATTGAAGCTCATTGGCTTTTCAATATGCCATATGAAAAAATTGATGTACTGCTTCATAAAGAAAGCATCATCCATTCAATGATTGAGTTTCACGATAGCAGTATCATTGCTCAGCTTGGAACACCAGATATGAGAGTGCCGATTCAATATGCACTCACCTATCCTGATCGTTTGCCATTGCCTTCATCAAAACGTTTGGATCTGGCAAGGATTGGGAAATTGCATTTCGAGGAAATGGATGCCGCGAGATTCCGCTGTCTTGGTTTTGCTTATGAGGCTGGGAAAAAAGGTGGATCGATGCCAACGGTATTGAATGCAGCGAATGAAGTGGCCGTGGCAGCTTTTCTAGAAGGGAAAATTCGGTTCTTGCAGATTGAAGATTTGATTGAGAAAGCCCTAACCGCCCACCAAATCACGGAACACCCTAGCCTAACTTCAATCCAAGAGATAGACAAAGAAACAAGAGAATATGTTCATTCACTCCTGTAAGAAAAACGGAAGCGCAAGTAAAAGAATCTCTCTTATCCTGAAAAAAAAGGTGGTTTTATTTTGACTACAGTTATTGCCTTTATAGTGATTTTTGGCGCACTCGTATTCTTTCATGAATTAGGTCATTTGATTTTCGCAAAAAGGGCTGGTATTTTATGCCGTGAATTTGCAATTGGTTTTGGCCCAAAAGTATTTTCCCATAAAAGAGCGGAGACAACCTATACCATTCGGTTACTTCCGATTGGTGGATTTGTGCGCATGGCTGGAGAAGACCCGGAAATGATTGAAATAAAGCCTGGTTATCGTATTGGCTTGTTGTTTGATAAGGATGAAAAAGTAAATAAAATCATCTTAAATAATAAAGAGAAGTTTCCTAATTGTCGGATCGTTGAAGTGGAATATGCTGATATCGAAAAGGATTTAGTTATTAAAGGATTTCCTGAAGATGAAGATGAAGTATTAAAAACCTTTATCATTGACCCAAAAGCAGTCATCGTGGAAAATGGAATCGAGTCACAGATTGCTCCAATTGACCGTCAATTCGGATCAAAAACATTAGGACAAAGAACGATGGCTATTTTTGCTGGTCCGATGATGAATTTTGTACTTGCATTCATTTTATTTATTATTATTGCTTTTATACAGGGGGTACCTACGAATGAACCTAAGCTAGGTGAAATAACTCCTGATGGGGCAGCGATGGCTGCTGGTCTTAAAAAAGGTGATCTCATCCAGACGATTAATGGTTCAGAAATTTCGAGTTGGTCTGATGTAGTGGAGGTCATTCGGAAAAATCCAAATGAAAAGCTCGAATTTTCTATTCGCCGTGACAAAAAGGATTTAGATATCACGGTAACCCCAATTGAAAAAACGGTTGAAGGAAAGAAAATTGGGCTTATTGGTGTTTATAGTCCTGTTGAAAAGTCTCCTATTCAAGCAATTAAGGCAGGTTTCACAGAAACCTATTTTTGGACGAAACAGATTTTTGTAATGGTTGGTAAATTAGTCACTGGCCAATTTTCAATTGATGCACTTTCTGGTCCTGTTGGTATTTACCAAGCAACAGATTCTGTAGCTAAATCGGGTATTTATTATTTAATGAAATGGGCAGGGATTTTAAGCATTAACTTAGGTATTATGAACTTATTACCTATTCCCGCTCTTGACGGTGGAAGATTAATGTTTTTTGCTGTCGAAGCTGTTAGAGGCAAGCCGATAGACCGTCAAAAGGAAGGTATGGTTCATTTTATAGGATTCGCCCTCTTAATGCTGCTCATGCTTGTTGTAACTTGGAATGACATTCAAAGGTTTTTCTTGTAGTATGTAATCTTTAATTTATTTTGGGGGCCGTTAAATACGGTCCCTATTCTATTTTTAAAGAAAACTAATTAACTAAAATGGAGAAATTTTTCTGTCGAATAAAGCCGAATCATTTTGAGTCATATGATATAATTACTTTTTGACGAGATAAAAAAAGCGATATTTAATAGATGGGAGAGAGAACGATGAGCGAACATGCCCTAGGCAAAAAAGAGCGATTCCAACTCTTGCTCCAGCAGCTGCAATTGATCGAGGATGCTGTTGTAGTGCATTTCAACAATGCGCAAATTGAAAGGTTATTAGTTGAAAAAAAAGCTAGAAAGTGGCATTTTCAATTTTTATTCGAAAATATACTTCCCTATAATGTTTATGTAATGTTTACGTCACAGCTTGAACGGACATTTTCAAACATTGCAACGATTTCCTTCCATATAAATGTAACAAATCAAATTATTTCACCGGAATTATTACGAGATTATTGGAGTTATAGCATTCAGCAAATTGATGGAATTGCTCCGCCGCTTTTAAAACTATTACATGAACAACTTCCCGAAGTGAACGGTAATAAGCTTACAATTTCAGTTCGTAATGATACTGAGGGACAAGCACTAAAGCGGAAATATGGCGAGACGATCGCTAAAATCTATCAATCATTTGGATTTCCCAATTTATCGATTGAGACAGTAATAAAAAGTAACGAGAAAAATGAAGAATATCAACAATTTCTTCTTGCAAAGCAAAAGGAAGATCAAGAACGCGGACTTCAAGCAATGGTTGAATTGCAGAGAAAAGAAGCTGAAAAGGATCAGGCATCTGGTGATCTTCCATCTGGACCGCTTACTATTGGTCTTACCATTAAGGATAATAATGACTTCCGAAGTCTGATTGATATTGTTGATGAAGAAAGACGAATAGCTGTAGAAGGGTTTATCTTTGATGCGGAAATACGTGAACTCAGGAGCGGCCGTTCCCTGCTGACCTTCAAAATAACTGATTACACAAGCTCTATTATGGTAAAAATGTTTTCACGCGATAAAGAGGATGCAGCCCTGTTCCAGCTTGTCAAAAAAGGAATGTGGGTAAAAGTTCGAGGCAGCATTCAGAATGATACCTTTGTTCGTGACCTCGTGATGATTGGAAATGATATTAATGAAATTAAGCCTGTTGGCCGAAAGGATACTGCACCCGAAGATCAGAAACGTGTAGAACTCCATCTTCATACACCGATGAGTCAAATGGATGCAGTCACACCTGTTAGCACACTGATTGCACAGGCAAAAAAATGGGGACATAAAGCAATTGCAGTAACCGATCACGCGGTTGCACAATCATTTCCTGAAGCGTATGGTGCTGGGAAGAAAAATGATATTAAAATTCTCTATGGGGTTGAAGTAAATTTAGTGGATGATGGGGTGCCAATTGCCTATAATGACGCACATCGTCAACTAGCTGAGGATACCTATGTTGTATTTGACGTTGAAACTACGGGACTATCAGCGGTGTACAATACAATTATTGAGCTTGCTGCTGTGAAAATACATGACGGGGAAATCATTGACCGCTTCGAATCCTTTGCCAATCCTCATCACCGTTTATCGGCAACAACAATCAACCTCACTGGAATTACCGATGATATGGTCCAAACCGCTCCAGAAATTGAGGAAGTTCTACGGAATTTTAGTGATTGGGCTGGTGATGCTGTTCTTGTAGCCCATAATGCTTCCTTTGATATGGGTTTCCTCAATGTCGGATATAGAAAAATAGGCTTTGAAAAGGCTAGGAATCCTGTTATTGATACACTTGAACTTGGAAGATTTCTCTATCCAGAGATGAAAAACCATCGTTTAAATACACTAACTAAGAAGTTTGATATTGAATTAACCCAACATCACCGCGCCATTTATGATGCAGAGGCAACCGGTTATCTACTTTTGAAAATGTTAAAGGATTCCCTCGAAAAAGGAATTGAATACCATGACCAGTTTAATGATAATATGGGGAAAGGAAATGCCTACCAACGGGCACGTCCCTATCACTGTACACTTTTAGCCCAAACACAAGCGGGATTAAAAAACCTTTTTAAACTCGTATCTATATCACACCTTGAATATTTTTATCGAGTTCCTAGATTACCAAGATCTGTTTTGCAAAAATACAGGGAAGGGATTTTAGTTGGCTCCGGTTGTAATAAAGGTGAGGTATTTGAAGGGATGATGCAAAAATCCCCAGAGGAAGTGGAAGGTGCTGCCCGTTTTTATGATTATCTTGAAGTCATGCCGAAAGAAGTAAATGCACCGTTGATTGAAATGGAATTGGTGAGCGATGAAAAAGCAATGGAGGATATTATTGCGAAAATCATTACGCTTGGTGATAAATTAGGATTGCCAGTTGTTGCAACTGGAAATGTCCATTATCTTAATGAAAATGATAAAATTTATCGAAAAATATTAATTAATTCCCAGGGAGGAGCTAACCCGCTAAATCGCCATGAACTTCCCGATGTTCACTTTAGGACAACCAATGAAATGCTTGATGCTTTTTCATTTTTAGGAAAAGAGAAAGCAAAAGAAATTGTTGTAACTAACACGAATAAAATTGCGGATATGATTGAAGTCATTAAACCAATTAAAGACGATTTGTATACACCGAAAATTGAAGGCGCCGATGAAGAAATGCGTGAAATGAGTTATTCAATGGCGCGGAGAATTTACGGTGACACCTTGCCGGAAATTGTGGAAGCCAGGTTAGAAAAGGAATTGAAAAGTATTATTGGGCATGGATTTGCTGTTATTTATTTAATTTCTCATAAGCTTGTTAAAAAGTCCTTGGATGATGGTTACCTTGTAGGCTCAAGGGGGTCTGTTGGTTCATCACTTGTAGCAACAATGACAGAAATTACCGAGGTAAATCCACTACCACCGCATTATGTGTGCCCAACCTGTAAACATTCAGAGTTTTTTAATGATGGTTCTGTCGGTTCAGGTTTTGATTTACCTGATAAGGATTGCCCGCAATGTGGCGGGAAATACCATAAGGACGGACACGATATTCCGTTTGAAACGTTCCTTGGTTTCAAAGGGGACAAAGTTCCCGATATCGATTTAAACTTTTCTGGTGAATACCAGCCGAGGGCCCATAATTATACAAAGGTCCTGTTTGGTGAGGATAATGTATTCCGCGCTGGGACGATTGGTACAGTCGCAGACAAGACCGCTTTTGGATATGTTAAAGCATATCAACAGGATAACAATCTACAACTGCGTGGTGCCGAAGTAGAACGCCTTGCTTCAGGCTGTACGGGTGTTAAAAGAACAACGGGTCAACATCCAGGTGGTATTATTGTTATACCTGATTACATGGATGTTTATGATTTTTCACCGATTCAATTCCCGGCAGATGATAGAAATTCAGAATGGAAAACAACACATTTCGATTTCCATTCCATCCATGATAATGTCTTGAAGCTAGATATCCTCGGACATGATGACCCGACCGTGATTAGGATGCTTCAGGACCTGAGCGGAATGGATCCGAAAACAATCCCTACAGATGATCCTGAAGTCATGAAAATCTTTAGCGGGACCGAGTCATTAGGCGTAACAGAAAAGCAGATCATGTGTAAAACTGGAACACTTGGTATTCCAGAGTTTGGAACTCGATTCGTTCGGCAAATGCTTGAGGATACGAAACCAACAACGTTCTCTGAACTTGTTCAAATATCGGGGTTATCACATGGTACCGATGTATGGCTTGGGAATGCCCAAGAATTAATCCATAATAAAACATGTAATCTTAGTGAAGTTATTGGCTGTCGTGATGATATCATGGTTTACCTTATTTATCAGGGACTGGACCCATCCTTTGCTTTTAAAATTATGGAATCAGTTCGTAAGGGTAAAGGCTTAAGTGAAGAAATGGAAGCAGAGATGCGGAAAAACGAAGTTCCAGAATGGTATATCGACTCTTGTAAGAAGATTAAATACATGTTCCCAAAGGCCCATGCTGCTGCATATGTACTTATGGCAGTTAGAATTGCATATTTCAAGGTACATCTGCCGCTCCTTTATTACGCCGCTTATTTTACTGTCCGCGCGGAAGACTTTGACATTGAAGCAATGTCGCGCGGTTCAGAATCGATACGTGCAAAAATAGAAGAAATAAATGCAAAAGGCCTAGAAGCATCTAACAAAGAAAAAAACTTATTAACGGTTTTGGAACTAGCACTTGAAATGACTGAAAGGGGCTTTGTTTTCCAGAACTACGATTTATATAAATCTTCATCATCCGAATTCATCATTGAAGGCAATACCTTAATACCGCCGTTTAATTCGATTCCAGGCTTAGGAACGAATGCGGCCTATAATATTGTCAAGGCAAGGGAATCAGGAGAATTTTTATCCAAAGAAGATTTACAGCAACGAGGAAAGGTATCTAAGACTATCCTTGAATATTTAGACAAGCAAGGGTGCCTATCATCCCTTCCAGAGCAAAACCAGCTTTCTCTGTTTTAACTTGGATTATCATCTAGCTCCAGCGCCTAGGGGCTCGAGTCATAAGCCAATCTCTTCGGAAGGCAAAAAGCGCCTTCTGTCAGCGCTTGTCTTATGCTGGTCGCCCCTGATCAAGGCGCTTCCGCTTTTGGGCGCTATTTGCATTAAAATGTTGGTTATGGTATAGTTTTATTGGAAATACTAAGAAATACTCTCGTGATCAAGAGTGGGGAAACCCGCTCTTTCGTTTTTGTATAAATCTTTTTTCTTAGTAACTTGATAAAACTCTCCGTGAACTACATACAATATGGGTGAAATTTTCGGAAAAGGAGGTAAAGGCATGAGCAAGGTAACGGAAGTTGTAGAAGAGCTGGCTACGCCTATTTTTCAAGAGCTTGGTTTGGAATTAGTGGAAATTGAGTATGTGAAGGAAGGAAAAAGCTGGTTTCTTCGCGTATATATCGATAAAGACAACGGTGTTGATATTGAGGATTGCGGACTCGTTAGCGAAAAACTCAGCGAAAAACTCGATGAGCTTGATCCGATTCCCCATAACTATTTTCTTGAAGTTTCTTCACCTGGAGCAGAGCGTCCATTGAAAAAAGATAAAGATTTCCAAAAGGCAATAGGTAAAAGTGTCTTTATCAAAACTTATGAACCGATTGATGGGGAGAAAAGCTTCGAAGGGACATTATTAGAATTTGATGGTCAACATTTAAAAATCGAAATGAAGCTTAAAACCCGGAAGAAGACAATTGAAATTCCCTATGAAAAAGTAGCCAACGCGCGATTAGCTGTTACTTTTTCGTAATGAAATTATAGATGAAGGATAGGGGGATACAAAAAGATGAGCAGCGAATTATTAGATGCTCTTACAATACTGGAAAGAGAAAAAGGTATTTCCAGAGATGTTTTAATTGAAGCGATCGAAGCAGCTCTTGTTTCGGCATATCGCCGAAATTTTAATCAAGCCCAGAATGTTCGGATTGATTTAAATTTACAGACAGGATCAATGCGCGTTTTTGCTAGAAAAGAAGTGGTCGATCAAGTATTTGACCCTCGTCTCGAAATTTCCTTAGAGGATGCGAGACAAATCACACCGAATTACCAAGTTGAAGATATTGTTGAAATGGAAGTTACACCCAAGGACTTTGGGCGGATTGCAGCTCAAACTGCCAAGCAAGTGGTTACTCAACGTGTAAGAGAAGCAGAACGCGGAATTATTTATTCGGAATTTATTGACCGTGAAGAAGATATTATGACTGGTATTGTTCAAAGACTCGATTCTAAATTTATTTATGTAAGTCTCGGGAAAATCGAGGCATTATTACCTGTAAACGAGCAAATGCCAAATGAACGTTATAAGCCTCATGATCGAATTAAAGTATTTATTACAAAAGTTGAAAAGACCACCAAGGGGCCGCAAATATTCGTATCTCGAACACATCCTGGTCTCTTAAAACGTTTGTTTGAAATTGAAGTTCCTGAAATTTATGATGGAACCGTTGAAATTAAGTCAGTTGCCCGTGAGGCAGGGGATCGCTCGAAGATTTCTGTCCACTCGGATAATAATGAGGTAGATCCAGTTGGGTCTTGTGTTGGACCTAAGGGTGCGAGGGTTCAAGCGGTTGTTAATGAATTAAAGGGTGAAAAAATCGATATTGTTAAGTGGTCAGCGGACCCAGTAGTGTTTGTGGCAAACTCACTTAGTCCCTCAAAAGTATTAGATGTTATGGTTAACGAGAATGAAAAAGCAACAACAGTTGTAGTTCCTGATTATCAGCTTTCATTAGCAATCGGGAAACGAGGACAAAATGCCCGCCTAGCAGCAAAACTAACAGGCTGGAAAATTGATATTAAATCAGAAACTGAAGCACGTGAGAATGGAATTTATCCACGTGAAGAAACCATTAGGCTTTTTGATGATCAAGTTGATACTGATTTCGATTATGAAGAAGAGTTGGACTAAAAAGTGAGGTGAATGATGAATGAACAATCAGAAAAAAGTTCCTATGCGCAAGTGTGTTGCAACCGGTGATATGAAACCGAAAAAAGAACTTGTTCGCATCGTTCGCTCAAAGGAAGGGGAGGTATCCATCGACCTGACGGGGAAGAAATCCGGAAGGGGTGCTTACCTTTCAAGGGACAAGGAAGCTGTCTTACTAGCCAAGAAAAAAAATACCCTATCTAATCACTTACAGGTTTCTATAAATGATTCGTTATACGAAGAGCTACTTGAGCTTATAGAGAAGGAGAATTGACAATCCAAATGAAACAAAATCAATGGATGTCATTGCTTGGCTTGGCCAATCGAGCACGCAAAATCATATCAGGTGAGGAGCTTACCGTGAAGCAGATTCAAAGCGGAAAGGCGCATCTCATTTTATTATCCGCAGATGCTTCTGCAAATACGACAAAAAAGATTACTGATAAGTGTAATTCGTATGAGGTTCCATATAAAATTGTGGAAAATCGTCATCTTCTTGGTCAAGCAATTGGCAAGGAAGCCCGCGTTGTTGTAGCTGTTCTGGATGATGGATTTGCCAAAAAAATGGTAACGTTGCTCGATTAAATCTAGCGGGGGTGAAAAGATGAGTAAAATACGTGTATATGAGTATGCAAAAAAACACAACATTTCAAGTAAAGATATCATCACAAAACTAAAAGAAATGAATATAGAGGTCTCCAATCATATGGCAACAATAGAAGAAGCAGAAGTTAAAAAGCTTGACGAAACATTCAGTAAAAAGGATAACAAGGCGCCACAGCAAAACACAGAGAATAAACAAAATGGACAGCAGCAACAACGAACAAACTCTCGTCCAACTCAAGCGCAGCGCCAAAACCAAAGACCTGCACAGTCAACGCAAAGGCCGCAAGTTCAGACGAAAACTCCTAAAGCATTTGAAGAAGCTGCTGATAAAAATGCCGCTCCTAGCAAGGTAAAAGTTGTTTCTCCTCCAAAGACGGTCGAAGGCAAAAAGCAAAACCAGGAAAATCAATCCAAAGAAAATAAGGTTTTCAGCAATGCTGATAAAGCTAAAGCCAAGCCTTATAATAACAATCAAAATCGTAATAATAATAATAAAAATAAGAAAAAAACACATACACCAGTTCAACAAGCCCAGCCACAGAAGAAAAAAGAGAAGGAGCTTCCAGCGAAAATTACTTTCAGTGAATCTCTAACTGTAGGCGAATTAGCAAAGAAGATTTACCGTGAGCCTTCAGAGATTATTAAAAAGCTCTTTTTACTAGGTGTCATGGCCACAATTAATCAAGTCTTAGATAAAGATGCGATTGAATTGATTGCAAGCGAATATGGGGTTGAAGTGGAAGAAGAAATTAAAGTTGATACAACAGATCTTGAAGTGTACTTTACTGAGGATTCAGAGGATTCTCAAGTGGAAAGACCTTCTGTTGTAACAATAATGGGTCACGTTGACCACGGTAAAACAACCTTGTTAGATTCCATCCGTAACACAAAGGTTACAGAAGGTGAAGCGGGGGGAATTACCCAGCATATTGGTGCCTATCAAGTGGTTGAAAACGGGAAAAAGATTACCTTCCTTGATACACCAGGACACGCTGCCTTTACGACAATGCGTGCACGTGGTGCTAAAATAACTGATATTACCATCCTAGTAGTAGCTGCAGATGATGGTGTAATGCCGCAAACAGTTGAAGCAATCAATCATGCAAAAGCTGCAGAGGTTCCAATTATTGTAGCAGTTAATAAAATGGATAAAGAAGCTGCAAATGCTGACCGTGTAATGCAAGAATTAACTGAACATGGATTAGTATCAGAAGCATGGGGTGGAGATACTATCTTTGTACCACTTTCTGCAAAAACGGGAGAAGGCATTGACACCCTTCTAGAAATGATATTACTCGTTAGTGAAGTTGAAGAATATAAAGCGAATCCAAATCGTAAAGCCGTTGGTACTGTTATCGAAGCACAATTAGATAAAGGGCGTGGATCCGTTGCAACCTTACTTGTCCAAAACGGTACACTAAAAATTGGTGATCCAATTGTTGTTGGTCATACCTTTGGTCGTGTCCGTGCAATGGTGAATGACAAAGGACGCCGTGTCAAAGAGGCAGGTCCGTCAACTCCTGTTGAAATAACTGGACTTAATGACGTGCCACAAGCTGGAGATCGTTTCGTTGTGTTTGAAGACGAAAAAACTGCACGTCAAGTTGGAGAATCACGAGCTCAAACAGCACTGGTAGCCCAACGTGGTGAAAAATCCATTGTTAGTCTAGAAACGCTTTTTGATCAATTAAAGCAAGGTGAAATGAAGGATTTAAACATCATTCTTAAAGCGGATGTTCAAGGGTCTGCTGAAGCCGTTGCCGCTTCTCTTCAAAAAATAGATGTTGAAGGTGTTAACATCAAAATTATTCATAGCGGTGCTGGAGCAATTAATGAGTCGGATATTAGTCTTGCTGCTGCGTCTAATGCCATCGTCATCGGTTTTAACGTTCGCCCTGATGTAAATGCGAAACGTGCAGCAGAAGCGGAGAAAGTTGACGTTCGTCTTCACCGTATAATTTATAAAGTGATTGAAGAGATTGAAGCAGCAATGAAAGGTATGCTTGATCCTGAATTCCAAGAAAAAATAATTGGTCAAGCAGAAATCCGTCAAACCTTTAAAGTTTCAAAGGTAGGAACAATTGCTGGTTCATATGTAACGGATGGTAAAATTACTCGCGACAGCGGTATTCGTTTAATTCGTAACGGTGTTGTCACTTTTGAAGGTAATATTGATGCGTTAAAACGATTTAAAGATGATGTAAAAGAAGTTGCCCAAGGTTACGAATGTGGTATTACAATTAAAAACTTTAATGATGTTAAAGAAGGGGACATCATTGAAGCATACGTAATGGAAGAAATTGAACGTAAATGATCATCGGTGTGGCCGAATGTGAATGTATGATCTATGATGCTCATTCTTTAAAAGAGAAACGGGCTGTCCTTCAACGAATCCTTACACGCTTAAAACAGAAATTTAATGTTTCTGTATCAGAAGTTGGCTTTCAGGATATGTGGCAACGAACGAAAATTGCCATAGTTGTCGTAACTTCCACGCGTGTATCGACGGAACATGAGTTGCAAAATGCTTTGAAATTAATCGACTCATTTCCAGAAATAGAGAGAACGATCACCGAGATTGAATGGCTTTAAGTTAAGAGGTGAATGTGATGAGCCACAGAGCAAATCGTGTTGGAGAACAAATGAAAAAAGAACTAGGTGACATCATCGGTCGCAAAATCAAAGATCCACGTATTGGTTTTGTGACGGTTACCGACGTTGAAGTAACAGGAGATTTACAACAGGCGAAAGTGTATATTTCCGTATTAGGTGATGAAGAGCAAAGGGAAAATACCTTAAAAGGGCTGGCCAAAGCAAAAGGTTTTATTCGGACCGAAATTGGCCACCGTATTCGCCTTCGTAAAACACCTGAAATCATCTTTGAATGGGATGAATCTATCGATTACGGGAATCGAATTGATACACTTCTTCATCAACTGCATAAGGATGAAAAGCCTTTAGAAAAAAGTGAAGAAGAATAATTGGATAGACATTGTCTATCCTTTTTTTTCGATAATTTTTTGATTGGAGGATTTTAATTGGAAGGAATATTACCGTTATATAAGCCTGCGGGTTTGACATCCCATGATTGTGTGTTTAGATTGCGAAAGATTTTAAAAACAAAAAAGGTAGGGCATACGGGTACTCTTGATCCAGACGTAACAGGAGTGCTTCCAATTTGTATAGGGAAAGCAACAAAAGTTGCTGAATACATAACCGATGCGGGTAAATCGTATGAGGGAGAAGTAACAATTGGTTTTTCGACTACTACTGAAGATGCTTCTGGTGAAATTGTGGAGCAGAAACCAGTGGATCGGACCATTCGACGAGAAGAGATTCTCCAAGTTTTTCATTCAATAACCGGTGAAATTGAACAAACACCTCCTATGTTCTCGGCAGTAAAAGTTGGAGGGGTCCGTCTATATGAATATGCACGGAAGGGTATAGAAGTCGAACGTCCCACTAGAAAGGTAACGATTTATTCCATCGAATTATTAGATGACCGTGATGAATTTATCGGTGAAACTGTACAGTTTAGGTTTAAGGTCAGTTGCAGTAAAGGGACCTACATCCGGACTTTAGCGGTAATGATTGGTGAAATTCTGGGCTTCCCTGCACATATGTCCTTTTTACAAAGAGTTCAATCTGCTGCTTTTTCATTGGAGGATTGTTTGACGTTTGATGAAATTGAAAAACATATGGAGGCTGGGACAATTTCAAGTGTATTAAGGCCTTTAGAAACAGCACTTTCTCATTTGCCGAAATTCCTAATTAATGATAAAGTAGCAGAGAAAGTGAAAAATGGCGCATTATTACAAATGCCAGAGCATTTAAAAACTAGTAACGGACCGATTGTCACTGAAACTGCTGATGGACTAGCTCTTGCTATTTATTCAAAACATCCAAGCAAGCCAGACCTCTTTAAACCAGTTAAAGTGTTACGTAATGATTTAGAAGAAAAAGGTACGGTATAGAAAAGGTGAGTTTCATTGGAAGTAATTAAGCTTAGATTTCCATACGATATAACAAATGTTGAATTTCCGCCCCTAGCAATGGCTATGGGCTACTTTGATGGAGTGCACCGTGGTCATCAACAGGTAATTCTTGAGGCAAAAAGGCATGCTGAAGAAAAAGGTATTTGCAGTGCGGTCATGACATTTGACCCCCATCCTTCGGTAGTGTTAGGGAAAATGGAACAGCAGATACAGTATATTACTCCATTATCTGAAAAAATAAAAATTATCGAAGAACTTGGTATTGATTATTTATTTATCATTAACTTTACTACTGAATTTGCCAATTTGCTTCCTCAGGAATTCATTGATCAATATGTTATTCGACTAAACGTAATGCACGTAGTTGCTGGTTTTGATTTTACCTATGGGCGTATGGGAAAGGGGACGATGGAAACATTGCCCTTCCATTCAAGAGATCAATTTTCTTATTCGGTCGTTCCAAAGTTTACTCAAGGTGATCAAAAGGTTAGTTCAACTAGAATTAGAAACTTGCTTAAAGAAGGAAAAACAGACGCGCTTTTATCACTTCTTGGACGATCTTATACAACATCGGGCAAAGTCATTCATGGTGATAAACGAGGCAGGACGATTGGCTTTCCAACGGCGAATGTTGACTTAAATGACGATTACATGATCCCGCCGACCGGCGTATATGCAGTAAGAATGAAAGTTGAAACCCAATGGTACAATGGAGTCTGTAATATTGGTTATAAACCAACATTTAATAAGGAAGCCTTACATCCTTCTGTTGAAGTTCATTTATTTGACTTTAATAAAGATATCTATGGTGAAGAAGTGGTCATTGAGTGGCATCTTCCCTTACGTAAGGAACAAAAATTTTCAGGGATTGAAGAGCTCGTTGCACAAATTGAAAGAGATAAGCAAAATTCACTAGAGTATTTTAAAAAACAAGACAATCTTCCACATTCTCACTTATAAAAGGCGTTTTTCCTACAATAAACTTCGTTATAGCCTTGCTTTTTGATGTGAAAAGTTGTATTCTTATTAACGTATTAAAAATAACCTCTACTTGGCAAGACGAATCACCAACGCTTGCTCGGTACCAGGGGATTTGTAAAATTTAGGAGGTGAATCCGGATGGCAATCACTCAAGAACGTAAAAATGAACTTATCAATGAGTTTAAAACTCATGAAAGCGACACTGGATCTGCAGAAGTTCAAATCGCTGTCCTTACAGAATCAATCAACAATTTGAATGAGCACTTACGTACTCATAAAAAAGATCACCACTCACGTCGCGGTCTTTTGAAAATGGTTGGTAAACGTCGTAATCTTTTAACATTCCTACGTAACAAAGATGTTCAACGTTACCGTGTGTTAATTAATAAGCTTGGTCTACGTCGTTAGTTTACAGAAGCGGGATTATTCCCGCTTTTTTATTAGCTTTAAAAAGAGGAAAAGAAAATAAAGAATTTTTTATACATATTTTTAAGTCATGACTTTTTTGTGCATACTATTAAGGTGATTTCGCATTTAAACTATAGCTTTCTAAGCTTTTTAATAATAGTTAGATTTAGAATGATGAGTACAGCGGAAGTGAAAATTTTCGCATCATCCTCCTAAGTGATTTAGATAGAGAGGGGTAAAAATATGGAACAATTGAAACATGAATATTCCATGGTTTGGGCAGGCCGTAAATTAACTGTCGAAATTGGACAATTAGCAAAGCAAGCAAACGGTGCAGTCTTGGTACGCTATGGAGATACAGCAGTATTGAGTACGGCAACAGCCTCAAAGGAACCAAAAAACTTAGACTTTTTTCCATTAACAGTTAACTATGAGGAACGTTTATATGCTGTCGGAAAAATCCCAGGCGGCTTTATTAAACGTGAGGGTCGCCCGAGTGAAAAGGCAATTTTGGCAAGCAGACTAATTGACAGACCGATTCGTCCGCTATTTGCTGATGGCTTTCGTAATGATGTACAAGTTATTAGTATTGTCATGAGTGTGGATCAGGATTGTTCTACCGAAATGGCTGCAATGTTCGGATCTTCGTTAGCACTTAGTACATCAGATATTCCTTTTGAAGGACCGATTGCTGGTGTTATCGTAGGACGGGTTAACAATGAATTTGTTATTAACCCAACTGTAGAACAAGCTGAAAAAAGTGATATCCATTTAACTGTTGCAGGTACTAAAGATGCAATCAACATGGTAGAAGCAGGTGCGTTAGAGGTTCCTGAAGAAACTATGCTAGAAGCAATTATGTATGGCCATGATGAGATTAAACGGTTAATTGAGTTCCAAGAGAAAATTGTCGTTGAAATTGGCAAACCAAAAAGAGAAATCAATCTTTACGAAATAGATAAGGAACTTGAGGCAGAAGTAAGGGAAATATGCGAAGCTGATATGGTAAAAGCCATTCAGGTCCAAGAAAAGCATGCCCGTGAAGATGCCATTAAAGAAGTAAAAAACCAAGTGATTGCCAAATTTGTGGAACAAGAAGCTACAGATGAAGATATGAAGCAAGTAAAGCAAATATTGGACAAGATTGTAAAAGGTGAAGTTCGCCGATTAATAACAGTGGAGAAGATTCGTCCTGATGGCCGAAAAATTGATGAAATCCGTCCGCTTTCTTCACAAATAAGTATTTTACCACGTACCCACGGTTCTGGACTTTTCACACGTGGACAAACTCAGGCCCTAAGCATTTGTACTCTCGGCGCAATGGGTGATGTACAAATTCTTGATGGTCTTGGAATTGAGGAAGAAAAGCGCTTTATGCATCATTATAACTTCCCTCAATTCAGTGTTGGTGAAACTGGCCCAATCCGAGGACCTGGTCGTCGTGAAATTGGTCACGGTGCCCTTGGTGAACGTGCCCTTGAACCAATTATTCCATCTGAAAAGGATTTCCCATATACCATTCGACTTGTATCTGAGGTACTTGAATCTAACGGTTCCACTTCGCAGGCAAGTATTTGTGCTAGTACATTAGCGATGATGGATGCAGGTGTTCCGATTAAGGCTCCTGTAGCAGGAATTGCAATGGGACTTGTAAAATCTGGAGAACATTATACTGTTTTGTCTGATATTCAAGGAATGGAAGACCATCTTGGAGATATGGATTTTAAAGTAGCAGGTACTGCTAAAGGGGTTACTGCACTTCAAATGGATATAAAGATTGAAGGTCTTTCTCGTGAAATATTAGAAGAAGCCCTCCAGCAGGCAAAAGTTGGCCGAATGCACATCTTAGATTCAATGCTTGCTACCATTACGGAACCAAGAGGAGAACTTTCTCAGTTTGCACCTAAGATTTTAACCATGTCAATTAACCCAGATAAGATCAGGGACGTTATCGGACCGAGCGGTAAACAAATCAATAAGATTATTGAGGAAACTGGCGTTAAGATTGATATCGAGCAGGATGGTACCGTATTTATTGCCTCTACAAATCAAGAAATGAACCAAAAGGCAAAGAAAATCATCGAAGATATTGTTCGTGAAGTTCAAGTAGGCGAAATGTATCTTGGTAAGGTAAAACGAATTGAAAAATTTGGAGCCTTCCTGGAAATCTTTGCGGGTAAAGATGGTCTCGTTCATATATCTGAACTTGCCGAAGAACGAGTAGGTAAAGTAGAGGATGTTGTTAAGATCGGGGACGAACTTCTAGTGAAAGTAACCGAAATTGATAAACAGGGCCGTGTAAACCTTTCACGTAAAGCTATTTTAAAGGAACAGCGTGAAAAGGCTGAAAATCAATAACAAGAGACTCGGGACATTTAATCTGAGACGATAAGGAAGTCAGGGGACAAACCCTGGCTTTTTTCCGTGTATGATTTTTAATAATTCTCTCTATATTCTTTAGAATCAGCGGCGAACAGTATCCTGAAGTTCTACCTTGTCCCTCCTATACATAATCTGTATGGAAAGGGGGAAAGTTAATTGAAAAAGGTATTTATCCTCATTGGTATTTGTTTAGCAGTTTGGATCGCCGTGGGTAATCCTTTTATAAAAAAGGAATCAGCAGTGCCAACAGCAAAAAAGTCAGACCCTCTTTATCAAAGTATTGTTAAAAATGCCCCTACATATGAAATACCGCCTATAGATGCGACTATTGATAGGGTCTGGAAGGCAATTCCGGGCTATAATGGGCGAGAGGTTAACATTGCAGCTTCCTATAAGCATATGAAAGACAAAGGTGTTTTTAATGAAAAGAACCTTGTCTTTACCCAGAAAAAGCCAAAGGTTCACCTTGAAGATTTGCCGCCAGCTCCAATTTATAAAGGTAACCCTAATAAACCAATGGTAACGTTTATTATTAATGTAGCGTGGGGGAATGAATATTTATCGGAGATGCTTGCTACTCTTAAAAGACATAATATAAAGGTTAGTTTTTTTTTAGAAGGAAATTGGGTCAAAAAAAATCCCGATCTTGCTAAAATGATTGTCAGTTCTGGTCATGAAGTGGGGAATCATTCCTATTCTCATCCTGATATGAAACAATTGACGGCTGGAAAAGCAAGGGAACAAATGGTGAAAACGAATGAAATTATAGAAGCGGCTACAGGGGAGAAATGTGTTTGGTTTGCTCCGCCTAGTGGCAGTTTTCGGGATGAGACAATAAAAGTTGCCAACGAATTAAAAATGATGACGGTTATGTGGACCGTTGATACGGTTGACTGGAGAAAACCATCACCAGATGTACTTATAAATCGTGTAATGACAAAAATTAATAATGGCTCAATGGTCCTTATGCATCCAACAGAAGCCACTGCGAAATCGCTCGATCGTTTAATCACGCAGATCAATCAAAAAAACCTTGAAATTGGAACAGTTTCTGAGTTAATGAGCGAAGAAAGAGTTGAGTAATAATCACAGTAAGATATACTGGGAATTGGAGAAAAAACATTTTACTAAGTATAATAATAGATGGAGTATAAGCAGCTTCTGTATATAGACTGGAGGAAGTCGATGATTAATAAATATACTTGCCAAAATGGAGTTAGAATTGTTTTAGAAAATATCCCTACTGTACGTTCAGTTGCAATAGGAGTATGGATTGGTACGGGTTCAAGAGATGAGAACCCACAAAACAATGGTATTTCGCATTTTCTGGAACATATGTTCTTTAAGGGTACTACCACAAGGTCTGCTAAGGAAATTGCCGAATCCTTTGATAGTATTGGCGGACAGGTGAATGCGTTTACTTCAAAGGAGTATACCTGCTATTATGCAAAAGTCCTTGATACACATTCCCAATTTGCACTAGATGTGTTAGCTGATATGTTCTTTAACTCCACTTTTGTGGAAGAGGAACTAAACAAAGAGAGAAATGTAGTCTTAGAAGAAATAAAAATGTACGAAGATACTCCAGACGATATTGTTCATGATTTACTTAGTAGAGCAGTGTATGGAGATCATCCACTAGGATATCCAATACTAGGTACAGAGGAAATACTTAATACGTTTACTGGCCAAACGTTAAAGGAATATATTCATGAAAGGTATACTCCTGAAAATGTTGTTATCTCAATCGCAGGTAATGTATCTGAAACATTTATTAAAGAAGTCGAAAAGTATTTTGGATCCTATAAAGGTGCTAACAACCAAGCAATTGAAAATATACCTACCTTCCATTCGAATCGAATTTCGCGCAAGAAAGATACAGAACAGGCCCATTTATGTATTGGTTTTGAAGGATTAAAGGTTGGGCATGAAGACATCTACAGCTTAATTACATTAAATAATATATTGGGCGGCAGCATGAGCTCGAGATTATTTCAGGAAGTCCGTGAGCAAAGGGGATTAGCCTATTCAGTTTTCTCTTACCATTCAGCTTATCAAGATAGTGGAATTGTGACGCTTTACGGTGGAACAGGTTCTAAACAGCTGAATGTACTATTTGAAACCATCCAAGAAACACTTAATAAATTAAAGCAAGAAGGGATTACTGAAAGGGAATTAACTAATAGTAAAGAGCAGCTTAAGGGCAGCTTGATGCTAAGTCTTGAAAGTACAAATAGCAGGATGAGTCGTAATGGTAAAAATGAACTTTTATTAAAACGTCATCGTTCACTGGATGAAATTATTGATCAGATTGATGGAGTTACCAAAAAAAGTGTGGACGAAATGACAAAGGCCGTTTTTACAGACAACTATTCCGTGACTTTAATTAGTCCAGACGGAGAATTTCCGAATACATTATCGTAAATAAAAAGAGGTAATCCATGCTGATGGATTACCTCTTTTTTGTTGTCCTAGATACTAAAGATCCACTTAACAGCGCTTGTGCTTTTCTTAGTCTAAATAGGGACTTCCATTTATAAACTATTAATAAGGGGCAAATGAAGGGGGGATCTTGTATTGAGGTTAAGTGAATTAAGTGGAAAGGAAATTGTTGACGTAAAAAAGGCAGAACGGCTAGGTGTACTTGGACAAACGGATTTAGAGATTAATGAAGGCACCGGACAAATTCAAGCACTGCTAATACCTTCAATTAAATGGTTTGGCTTACGAAAACAAGGGGAAGAAATCAGAGTTCCTTGGCAGCACATTAAAAAGATAGGATCAGATATGATAATAATCGATGTACCGGATGAAGATTAATACCACTTCAGCAAAAAAAGCCCAAGCGAGTATCAACTTGCTTGGGCTTTTTTATTTAGTATGTATGGAAAACTCACCGAATGAAGTTAACCTACATAAGATGGTGAAGTGATATATAGAAAAGGAATTCTTAGTAGGATTTTTAAAAAGAAGAAGGTGAATGTTTTCATGCTGACAGGGATGCAGATTGCCGTGATTGGCGGGGATGCCAGACAGCTGGAAATCATCCGTAAGTTAACTGAATTAGATGCGAGATTATCGCTTATTGGTTTTGAACAGCTTGATCATGCTTTTACAGGTGCAGTCAAGGAAAAGCTGGATGAGGTGGACTTTTCAACAGTGGATACCCTGATCTTGCCAGTGCCTGGTACAAATTTAGAAGGGCAGGTAGAAACAATCTTTTCAAATGAAAAGGTTATTTTGACAGGGGATTTACTCTCCAAGACTCCAGAACATTGTACGATTTATTCAGGAATCAGCAATGCTTATTTAAATGGGATTACCAAGCAAGCTAAACGGACTCTTATTCAGTTATTTGAAAGGGATGATGTAGCCATCTATAATTCAATCCCTACAGTAGAAGGGACGATTATGATGGCGATCCAACACACTGATTTTACAATACATGGGTCGAATATTACGGTTCTAGGGTTAGGCAGAGTTGGTATGAGTGTGGCGAGAACATTTGCAGCCCTTGGAGCCAAAGTTAAGGTAGGGGCTAGGAAAAGTGAACATTTGGCAAGAATCACTGAAATGGGCTTAACACCGTTTCATTTGAAGGATTTGGAAAATGAAGTAAAGAATACTGATATATTAATTAACACAGCACCACATTTAATCGTAACAGCGATGGTTATTTCTAAAATGCCATCACATACGCTCATTATTGACCTTGCATCAAAGCCGGGAGGAACTGATTTTAGATATGCGGAGAAAAGGGGAATAAAAGCATTGCTTGCCCCGGGATTGCCAGGGATTGTTGCACCAAAAACAGCCGGCCAAATTCTGGCAAATGTTCTTGCTCAACTGCTCCAAGATGATTTACGAAAGCGAAAGGGGAAAGTGAAATGAGTTTAAAGGGTAAAAGAATTGGCTTTGGCTTAACTGGCTCTCATTGTACGTACGATGCAGTATTCCCTGAAATAGAAAAATTAGTTCAAGCCGGTGCTGAAGTAATGCCAGTGGTAACTTTTACAGTTAAAAATACAGACACCCGGTTTGGTAAAGGCGAGGATTGGATCCAGCGAATTGAAGATTTAACAGGAAATAAAGTCATAGATTCGATCGTCAAAGCCGAGCCTCTAGGACCCAAAATCCCTCTTGATTGTATGGTCATTGCTCCATTAACCGGTGTATCAATGAGTAAATTTGCCAACGCAATGAACGATAGTCCAGTATTAATGGCTGCGAAAGCAACATTGAGAAATTTAAAGCCTGTTGTACTCGGAATTTCGACTAACGATGCACTTGGATTAAATGGAGTAAACTTAATGAGGCTAATGGCAACAAAGAATATTTATTTTATTCCCTATGGCCAGGATGACCCAATAAAAAAGCCAAATTCAATGGTAGCAAGAATGACGTTACTCACAGAAACAGTCGAAGCTGCGATCGAAGGGAAACAAATTCAACCAGTGTTAGTAGAAAGATATAAAGATTCTGACTAATTATCCCCCCTCATTCATCAAAAAAGGTTATTTCTTTAAAGGAATATGGTAAAATAAATTATTCTATCATCAGTGGGGAGTTTCATTACCCACTGATGAGATAATAAAAAATATGAATAACATGCTGGCAGCTATATAAAGGCCAATTCCTTTTTGAAATATAATGACCAGCTAGTATGGAAGGGGAACCTGTAATGAATCAACAAAATGGATATCACGTTGCTGTTGTTGGAGCAACAGGAGCAGTAGGACAACAAATGATTCACACTTTAATAAAAGAGAACTTCCCAATCAGAAAACTTACTTTATTATCATCCGCACGTTCAGCTGGTAAAAAAGTGGAGGTTAATGGTCAGGAATATATCATTGAAGAAGCAAAGCCTGAGAGTTTTGAAGGGGTCGAGATTGCCTTATTCAGTGCGGGCGGGAGTGTATCAAAGGAACTTGGTCCAGAAGCTGTTAAACGTGGTGCTATCGTGGTGGACAACACTAGCGCTTTTAGAATGGATGAGAATACACCATTAGTCGTTCCTGAGGTGAACGAAGCGGACCTTCACCATCAAAATGGTATTATTGCTAATCCCAATTGTTCTACCATCCAAATGGTTGTAGCACTTGAGCCAATCCGTCAACAATTTGGTTTGAAAAAAGTTATTGTTTCAACATATCAAGCTGTTTCAGGATCTGGTGCCGCTGCTGTCGAGGAGTTAATGGAACAAACTCGTTCAATCTTAAACGGTGAAGTATATGAGCCTAAGATTTTACCTGTCAAATCAGATAAAAATCACTATCAAATTGCTTTTAATGCAATTCCACAAATTGATAAGTTTCAAGACAATGGATATACATTTGAAGAAATGAAAATGATTAATGAAACAAAAAAAATCATGCACTTACCAGAATTACAGGTTTCCGCTACTTGTGTAAGACTACCAGTAGCAGTAGGTCATTCTGAATCTGTTTATTTTGAAATTGAAGCGGATGACATAAGTGCGAATGACATTAAAGCATTATTAAAAGATGCCCCCGGTGTTATTTTGCAGGATGATCCGGAAAATCAACTATATCCTATGCCTGCGAATTGCGTTGGGAAAAATGATGTATTTGTTGGACGGATTAGAAAAGACATTGATGAGCCTCGTGGTTTCCATATGTGGGTGGTTTCTGATAACTTACTCAAAGGAGCAGCTTGGAATTCTGTTCAAATCGCAGAAAGTTTAGTTAAATTAGGTATTGTAAAATAAAGTTACATCAAAAAGGCAGGTTTTGGTGTCACCATGAAAATTATTGTTCAAAAATTTGGCGGTACATCTGTAAGAGATGAAAAAGGTAGGAAATATGCGGAAGGCCATATCGAGAAAGCTTTAGCTGATGGCTATAAAGTGGTTGTAGTTGTCAGTGCGATGGGAAGAAAAGGTGACCCTTATGCTACGGACACATTACTTTCATTAATCGATGGGAACTTAAGCAAAATCTCAAAACGGGAACACGACTTATTATTGTCCTGCGGTGAGATTATTTCTAGTGTCGTTTTTGTAAATATGTTATTGGAAAAGGGTATTAATGCTGTTGCATTAACGGGCGCTCAAGCAGGCTTCCGAACAAACAACGACCACACAAATGCAAAAATCAATGAAATGAAATGTGACAGGTTGCTAAGTGAGTTGGAGAAAAATGATGTTGTTGTGGTTGCCGGTTTTCAAGGAGCTGCAAAAAATGGCGATATTACCACAATTGGTCGTGGCGGAAGTGATACCTCAGCTGCAGCTTTAGGTGCTGCCCTTAATGCAGAATGGATAGATATTTTTACTGATGTGGAAGGAATTATGACAGCCGATCCACGCATTGCAGAAAATGCACGGCCACTTCCCATAGTAACTTACACAGAAGTGTGTAATATGGCTTATCAGGGTGCAAAGGTCATTCATCCAAGAGCAGTTGAAATCGCAATGCAGGCAAAAGTACCAATTAGGATTCGCTCAACCTACTCAGATAATTTAGGAACCTTGGTAACCTCATTAAATAAAAATAATCGTGGCAGTGACATAAAGGAACGAGTTGTAACTGGAATCGCTCACGTTTCAAATGTTACGCAAATAAAGGTATTCGCTAAAAAGGATCAATATTACTTGCAAGCAGAAGTATTTAAGGCGATGGCCAATGAAGGAATCAGTGTAGATTTTATCAATATTTCGCCAAACGGAGTAATCTATACAGTAACAGAGGAAATGACCGATCGAGCAATACAGGTTTTAAACAAATTAGGTCATGATCCTGTCGTAGAGCGTCATTGTGCAAAAGTTTCTGTTGTTGGTGCAGGGATTGCCGGAGTTCCTGGAGTTACTTCGAAAATCGTAACGGCCTTATCGGATCATGGAATTCGGATACTACAATCTGCAGATAGTCATACTACGATTTGGGTACTTGTAAAGCAGGAGGACTTGGTTAAATCCGTAAATGCCCTTCATGATGCTTTTCAATTAGAAGAAGAATCATTTGAATTTAATCTTTCAGATTTATAGATGATTCCACCAATTCAATGGTAAATCCTTATAAATGAATTCGAAAGAGAAAATGAGTGTTTTTAGTATGCTGGATTGTATTGAGAGGAGTAAGAATATGGTTCATTTTGGGCGAGTATCGACGGCAATGGTTACCCCTTTTGATAAAAAAGGACATATTGATTTTGCCAAGACCACGCAATTAGTGAATTTTTTAATTGAAAATGGAACAGAGTCACTTGTGGTTGCTGGAACCACTGGTGAATCCCCAACGTTAACTAAGGAAGAAAAGTTGGCATTATTTGATCATGTTGTAAAAACGGTAAAAAAGCGGATTCCCGTAATAGCAGGAACAGGAAGCAATAATACTTATGCATCTGTTGAATTGACAAAAAAAGCTGAGCAACTTGGCGTGGATGCTATAATGGTTGTCGCACCCTATTATAATAAACCAAATCAGGAAGGTCTATATCAGCATTTTAAAGCCGTTGCAGAAGCTACATCCCTGCCGGTTATGGTCTACAACATCCCTGGCCGGTCTGCAGTTAACATCCTTCCCGAGACGATCATTAGACTTTCTAAATTAGCTAATATTGTTGCAGTCAAAGAGGCAAGCGGGGATTTAAATGCAATGACACACATCATTGCCAATACGGATGATGATTTTGTTTTATATAGTGGGGACGATAGCCTGACAATCCCTGTTCTTTCCATTGGCGGTGCAGGCGTTGTTTCGGTTGCTTCACATGTGATTGGAAATCAATTGCAAGAAATGGTAAAGGCATTCTTTAATGGTGAGAATGAAAAGGCTGCAAAGTTGCATCAGCATCTCCTCCCTTTCATGCAAGGTTTATTTACTGCTCCTAGTCCTGCGCCTGTTAAAACAGCCTTACAGGTAGCTGGATTAGACGTTGGATCAGTGAGGCTTCCTCTCGTAGGGCTAACAGAACAAGAACGTGCAGCGTTAATTACTTTATTAAATAAGTTATAATGACTACCTAAAGCCAACCGAAGGATCATTCGGTTGGCTTATTTTTTGTTTAGAATTAGCATAATTATTATAAATGTTGGAAAGGTTTTCAGAAATCTAGTATAATAACTCTAACTGATCTCGATCGGAAATTAAAAAGCGGAAGCGCATGTTAACGGCGTATACTCGTTTCAACTTAGGAGGATTTACAATTTGGTACAGAAAATAAATAATTCCATTAAGTTAATTACACTTGGTGGTATAGGAGAAATCGGAAAGAATATGTATCTTGTTGAGGTGGACAAGGACATATTTATCATAGATGCCGGCTTAATGTTCCCCGAGGAAGAAATGCTTGGCATAGATATAGTAATTCCGGATATTACATACTTAAAAGAAAATAAAGACCGGGTAAAAGCAATTTTCTTAACTCATGGCCATGAAGATCATATAGGGGCTTTATCGTATGTACTTCGTCAATTAGATGTCCCTGTCTATGGAACCAAGCTAACACTTGCCCTTGCAAATGCTAAACTTAGAGAACAAGATTATTTTGGTAAAACAAATTTTATTGAGGTGGATTCGGATACGATTATTAACTTGGATGCTGTTGATGTAAGCTTCTTTAAAACCAATCATAGTATCCCTGATTCTGTTGGTGTTTGTATACATACCTCTGAAGGGATTATCGTTTATACTGGTGATTTTAAATTTGATCAAGCGGCTACAAAGCTTTATAAACCAGAAATTGGGAAGATGGCATCCATCGGAGAACAAGGGGTATTATGTTTGTTGTCTGATAGTACAGAAGCAGAAAAGCCGGGGTACACCGCATCTGAAGCAATTGTTGAGCGTGAAATGTCAAATGCTTTCTATAATGCACCGGGGAGGATTATTGCTGCTTGTTTTGCTTCAGATATAAATAGAATCCAGCATATTTTTAATGCAGCAAATGAGAATGGACGAAAAGTCGCAGTGGTAGGGAAAAGTCTTGAAAGAATTTATCATATTGCCCTTGATTTAGGATATTTAGAAGTAGCAGAGGATTTAATCATTCCTATTAGTGAGATAAAAAATTATCAAGACCGAGAAATAGTCGTATTAATGACTGGAAGTCAGGGTGAACCTATAGAGGCATTACAGAAAATGGCAAAGCAAATTGATAAAGTGGTTAATATTCAAAAGGGAGATACCGTTTTAATCGCTGCTTCACCTCTTAGGGGTAGTGAAGTATTTTTATTCAAGACTGTTGATATGCTCTTTAGAGCCGGGGCAAATGTTATATCAGGTAAAAGAACCATCCATGTATCAAGTCATGGAAGCCAAGAAGAATTAAAATTTATGATTAACTTGATGAAGCCGAAATATTTAATACCTGTTCACGGTGAATACCGGATGCTAAAGGCTCACCGAAAATTGGCTATGGAATGTGGACTTACCGATGAACAAATCTTAATTCCAGACCGTGGTGATATCCTTGAAATGAAAGAAGGGAAGCTTGCCCTTGCTGGAAAGGTTCCATCTGGGAATATACTAATTGATGGAATTGGTGTTGGTGATGTTGGAAATATAGTCCTTCGCGACCGAAGACTTTTATCGCAGGATGGAATTCTTATTGTGGTAGTGACCTTAACAAAACAAGATCGGAAAATAGCTGCAGGACCGGAGATTATCTCAAGAGGCTTTGTTTATGTTCGTGAATCCGAAAAATTGATGGATGATTCAACAAATCTAGTTCGAGACATTGTAGAAAGAAATATTGCAAAAGATTCTTTTGAATGGTCAAGTTTAAAGCAGGATATTAGAGAAGAATTAAACCGAAATTTATATGAAAAAACAAAAAGAAGACCAATGATTCTTCCAATAATTATGGAAATCTAAAAAAGCTAAACCTATATCATAAATGGAATATTACTCTTAATAAAAAGCACTGGGGATCCAGTGCTTTTTATTTTAAGCATGAAATTACCTCCTACAGGTAAATACTAAACTATATCATGCTTGAAGGGAGTATTAGGATGAATAACGACATACAAAAAAATGAATCTGAAAACCAAGAAGGCGGGGAGCCTCAAAAAGAGGAAAAACCTTCTTCTGCATTGATAGAAAAGATTCAGCAGCTAGGACAAACCAATGTTCCACAGCTTTCAACTGATTCTAAAATTCATTGTCTGACCATTATTGGTCAAGTTGAAGGACATCTAGCACTGCCGCCACAAAATAAAACAACAAAATATGAACATTTATTACCTCAACTCGTTGCAATAGAACAAAATCCAAAAATTGAGGGGGTCCTTATTATTTTAAATACGGTTGGTGGCGATGTCGAGGCGGGTCTTGCAATATCCGAAATGCTAGCGACCCTATCGAAGCCGACCGTTTCAATTGTATTAGGAGGAGGGCATTCAATAGGGGTCCCAATTGCTGTTTCCTGTAACTACTCCTTTATTGCGGAAACCGCAACAATGACGATCCATCCGATCCGATTAACTGGCCTGGTGATTGGCGTTCCAGCAACCTTTGAATATATAGATAAAATGCAAGAGCGGGTTGTCAATTTTGTAACAAAGCATTCCAAAATTACTGAAGAAACATTTAAAGATTTAATGTTTGCTAAAGGTAATTTAACCAGAGATATAGGGACAAATGTCATTGGTGTTGATGCCGTAAAAACAGGTCTCATCGATGAAGTTGGCGGACTTGGGCAGGCAATGAAAAAGTTAAATGAATTGATAGATCTTCATAAAGAAAAGAATGAAGTGTTGATTCAATGATTCTTTATACGATGATGCCACCAGAACTCATTTTTCCATATGAGGCCAGTTCACCTAGCAATCAACAAATGGCAAGCTATCAAGGAATTCCACTCCTAGTCGAGTCTCTAGATGGGCAAAATGTTCAAGTTATCCGAATTCTGAGCACGGATCCACAGCATTATATGGATAATCAAATATGCCCTGGCGCAAAAATTTCTTTCGCGAGCCTGGAAGGATTGTCCGCATTGCAATAGTAGATTATGGTATAATCAGGGTAAGATACAAGAGCAGCCTGAATGGCTGCTTTCTTCCTTTTAACTCCTTTTACTAAAGGATGTAATATAAAAAAGGATTAAATATACCATAATGAAACAACAAGGTGATTAGATGGCAAAGAAAAAAAGAAGACAACCAAAAAAGAGAGATAACCATTTGAAAAAGACCGTTCAATTTGAATTATCCGCACTGGCTCTTTTAGCTATTGCGATCATATCAATAGCTAAGCTTGGTGCAGTTGGGAAGGCAACCGTTATCTTCTTCCGTTTTTGGATGGGAGAATGGTATATGCTCAGTTTAATTGGGCTTGTTGTGTTAAGCGTTTATTTGATGTGGAAACGGACTATTCCTTTTTTCTTCCATATTAAATTGGTTGGAAGTTATTTTATTACTTCTGCTATTCTGCTTTTAAGCCATGTCACCCTATTTCATTTGCTAACAAATGATGGGAAATTTAAAGATCCTAGTGTAATCAGTAATACATGGGAATTGTTTATGATGGAACTTAGAGGTGAAACAAGCACCACCGATCTTGGCGGGGGAATGCTTGGGGCAGTTTTATTTGCCTTATTCCATTATTTATTCGCTGAAACAGGTACGAAAATTATTGCATTTATTTTCATTTTAATTGGAATTATCTTACTTACCGGTAAATCATTTGGAGATTTCATCGGGAAAATCATGATTGTGATGGTTGATTTTTCAAAAAGTCAATGGGATGCCTTTAAAACGGATATGACAGATTGGAAACAAAAACAACGAGAGCGAAAAGCAGAAAGAATCACACAAAAAAGAAAAGAGCAGGAAAATCGTGAACAAAATCAGCCTGTCTTAACTGCAGAAACTCAACCACTCCAAGAGGAAATTAGACCATCTGAGCCAATTATATCAAGTTTTGCCGATAAGGCATATGTGGAAGAAGAGGCCAAGGATAAGAATCACCGAGAAGATACAAAGGATGGAAAAGGAACTTCTGAAGAAAATGAGGATAGTATCCCGCCAATCACCTTTACGGAAGTAGAGAATATTGCCTATGAGCTGCCACCACTTCGATTGCTCAATTTGCCAAAGAAAACAGATCAGAGTGGAGAATATGAACAAATTCATGCAAATGCGGCAAAGCTAGAGAGGACATTTCAAAGCTTTGGCGTGAAAGCACGAGTAACACAGGTCCATTTAGGACCAGCTGTAACAAAATATGAAGTTCATCCTGACGTAGGTGTAAAGGTAAGTAAAATTGTCAGTTTAAGTGATGACTTAGCCTTAGCACTAGCTGCTAAGGGGATAAGAATTGAAGCGCCGATTCCTGGTAAATCCGCCATTGGTATTGAAGTTCCTAACTCTGAGGTCGCTGTAGTTTCGCTTCGCGAGGTATTAGAAGCAACACAAAATGACAAGCCTGACTCCAAGCTTTTAATTGGCTTAGGCCGGGACATTACAGGTGAAGCTGTTTTAGCTGAATTAAATAAAATGCCCCATTTACTTGTTGCAGGTGCAACTGGAAGCGGAAAAAGTGTTTGTATAAATGGCATTATCACGAGTATTTTAATGCGAGCAAAGCCCCATGAAGTGAAACTAATGATGATTGACCCGAAAATGGTTGAACTCAATGTTTATAATGGAATCCCTCATTTGCTAGCACCTGTTGTAACGGATGCAAAAAAAGCATCACAAGCTTTGAAAAAAGTGGTAAATGAAATGGAAAGACGGTACGAATTGTTTTCTTACACGGGTACACGTAATATTGAGGGCTATAATGACCACGTAAGAAAGCATAATTTAGAGGAAAATGATAAACAGCCACTACTGCCCTTTATTGTGGTAATTGTTGATGAGTTGGCTGATTTGATGATGGTTGCCTCGTCGGATGTAGAAGATTCGATTACTCGCCTTGCTCAAATGGCGAGAGCAGCGGGAATTCACTTAATCATTGCCACGCAACGGCCATCCGTTGATGTAATTACTGGGGTAATAAAGGCAAATATTCCTTCCAGAATTGCCTTTGCAGTGTCAAGTGCAACCGATTCAAGGACAATTTTAGATATGGGTGGTGCGGAAAAACTTTTGGGAAGAGGGGATATGTTGTTCCTTCCAGTTGGAGAATCCAAACCAGTTCGTGTTCAAGGTGCGTTTCTGTCAGACCAAGAAGTCGAGGACACGGTTGAATTTGTTATTTCCCAACAGAAAGCACAATACCAAGATGAGATGATCCCAGATGACATTCCTGAAGTAACAGGTGCGGTCGATGATGATATATATAATGATGCAGTTGAGTTAATTATTGAAATGCAAACAGCATCTGTTTCCATGTTACAAAGACGGTTCCGTATTGGCTACACAAGAGCTGCAAGGCTAATTGATGAAATGGAAGCACGCGGTATCGTTGGTCCATATGAGGGCAGTAAGCCACGTGCTGTTTTACAGCCAAAACCTAAAGATAAAGAAGAACAAAGTTCATAATTGAATAAGAAGTTAGAATATAAAAGTATTAATGAAAGTCCCGAACAGGTTAATTAACTTCTATTACACAGCCTTTATTATGTTGAAGTATACAACTATAATAAAGGCTTTTTTCATACTATGAATAAATAATGAATCAAATAAAATAATAAAATAGTAGGAGGAATCAACATTATAGAACTTGATACTAAATTCTCATCATAATAATTATAATACCTGTATATATCCCCTGAAATTCTAAATAGAAAATGGGTGAAAATTCCTAGTTATATTTGTGACATTACCTCTCAGTCTTTTTCGACAAATTTTTTAATAGCTATTTATTTATCCCAAAAAAAGTGTTAATATAAATTTCGATTAGTAGAAATGATATCAGATGTCTGATGTCTAAGGAATAAGGCTGGAGGAAACAGCATGTCAATAAAATCAGATAACCGGCATTTATACTTACAAGTAATCGATCGGTTAAAGCAAGATATCGCTGATGGGGTATATAAAGAAAAAGAAAAATTACCTTCTGAGTTTGATCTTGCTAAACAGCTTGGTGTAAGCAGGGCCACCCTTCGAGAAGCATTGCGAATACTTGAAGAAGAAAACGTTATCATAAGACGCCACGGTGTTGGAACCTTTGTTAATGTTAAACCATTGTTTACTTCAGGGATTGAACAACTTAGTAGTGTCACTGCCATGATAAAGCAAGCTGGAATGATACCAGGAACAATTTTCCTTAGTTCATCAACGCAAGGTCCGACCGAAGAGGATGTTCGTCGTTTCTCTTGTTCTACAAGTGAGGAGATTTTCGTGATGGAGAGGGTAAGAACCGCAAATGGAGAACCGGTCGTCTACTGTGTCGACAAGGTACCAGAACGCATATTGCCAGAAACATTTTCCCATACAGAAGAATCCATCTTCAGTATTTTGGAAGATAAGGCAAACCGAAGGATTACATACGCGGTTGCTCAAATCGAGCCAATCGGCTATCATGAAAAAATTTCCCCAATTCTAGAATGCGAACCAGAAACTGCTTTGCTAGTTTTAAAACAGATGCATTTCGATGAAATGGATGAACCAATCCTATTTTCGGTAAACTATTTTAAAGCGGACAAGTTTAGTTTTCATGTTTTAAGGAAAAGAATTTAATTTTTTATTCTTTTTGAAAACGCAACCAGTCCTGCTATAAAAGCATTTTTACTAAATCAAACAATATTCATAGGGGGTCAATACCATGAAAAAGCGTAAAATTGGAATGGCTTTATCACTAGTTCTAGCTGCCGGTACACTTTTGGGGGCATGTGGAAAAAATGATGATACAAGTAAAGAACCAGCTACAGGTGGAGAAAAAGCAAATAAATTCTCTGTAGCAATGGTTACTGATATTGGTGGTGTTGATGACAAATCATTCAACCAATCTGCATGGGAAGGTCTTCAAAAATTCGGTAAAGACAATGGCTTAACAAAAGGTAAAGGTGGATATGATTACCTTCAATCAAAATCTGATGCTGATTATTCTACTAACTTAAATACTCTTGCACGTCAAGATTTTGATTTAGTTTACGGAATTGGTTTCTTAATGCAAGCTGCTGTAGAAGAAATTGCGAAACAACAAAAAGATTCACACTTTGCAATTATTGATGCTGAAGTTAAACAACCAAACGTTGCAAGTGTTCTTTTCAAAGAGCAAGAAGCAGCATTCCTTGCTGGTGTAGCAGCTGCTCTTCAAACAAAATCTAACCATATTGGATTTATCGGTGGGATGGAAATCCCAGTTATCGAACGTTTCGAAGCTGGCTTCTTAGCAGGCGTTAAAGCTGCAAAACCTGAAGTGAAAGTGGATGTTCAGTATGCAGGTGCATTTGATAAAGCAGAATTAGGTCAAAATATCTCATCTAAAATGTATTCTTCAGGTGCGGACGTAGTGTTCCATGCTGCTGGTGGTACTGGGAACGGTCTATTCAAAGAAGCAACTGACAGAAAAGCAAAAGATCCTAGTAAAGAAATTTGGGCTATCGGTGTAGACCGTGACCAAAACGACATGGGTCCAGATATTGTTCTTACATCTGCACTAAAACGTGTTGACGTAGCGGTACAGGATTTATCTAAAAAAGCAATGGATGGCAATTTCCCTGGTGGAGAAGTTGCATTATACGGTTTAGCTGAAGATGGAGTGGGCGTAGCGCCAATCAACGCAAAAGCAGATAAAAAAGATGCGATTGAAGCTGCAGTAAAAGAATGGGTTGAAAAGATTAAATCAGGTGCAGTTAAAGTTCCAGGAACTCGTGCTGAATTAAAGACTTTCAGTGTAAAATAATTTTTGTGAGGAATAAGCGGGATTTACATAGTGCTCGCTTATTCCTTTCTAATGAATCCTAACTGAAGAGTAGAATAATATTCTACTTTTCATTTAAGATTTAAGTGGGGAGGAATTCCCTGTTTTTTTAAAATCCGGAAAGGTCTGACCTCTTACTACTGTTGGTCAATTTTTCCTTTTACCTTATCACAGGGAGTGAGAAAAGATGGAATATGTAATTGAAATGCTTAACATCCGTAAAGAGTTTAATGGCTTCGTTGCGAATGATAACATAACCCTTCAATTAAAAAAGGGTGAAATCCATGCCTTGCTTGGAGAAAATGGTGCAGGAAAATCTACCTTGATGAATGTTCTCTTTGGATTATATCAGCCAGAACAAGGTGAAATCCGTGTTAAAGGGAAGCCGGTTAACATTGCAAACCCTAATATCGCTAATGATCTTGGAATTGGAATGGTCCATCAGCACTTTATGTTGGTTGATACCTTCACTGTCACTGAAAATATTATCCTTGGTAGAGAAATAACCTCAGCTGGTCGAATTGATCTTAAAAAGGCTGAACAACAAGTTCGTGAAATTTCAGAGCGCTATGGTCTAGCGGTTGACCCGCAAGCGAAAATATCCGATATTTCAGTGGGGATGCAGCAACGGGTTGAAATCTTAAAAACACTCTATCGTGGGGCAGAAATTCTTATTTTTGATGAACCTACAGCCGTATTAACACCACAAGAGATTAAAGAATTAATCCATATTATGAAAACGCTTATTAAAGAAGGCAAATCTATTATTCTAATTACCCATAAACTTAAAGAGATTATGGAAGTTTCTGACCGTTGTACCGTTATTCGTAAAGGTAAGGGGATTGGAACTGTAACCATAAGCGAAACAAACCCTAATGAACTTGCGAGCCTAATGGTTGGACGTGAGGTTGTCTTTAAAACGGATAAAAAGGAAGCATCCCCAAAACAAGAAGTACTTGAAATCAAGGATTTGGTTGTTAAAGACCCTCGTGGTGTTATGGTTGTTAATGGTCTTAATCTTTCTATCCGTGCTGGGGAGATTGTCGGAATCGCTGGAGTCGATGGAAATGGACAATCTGAATTTATTGAAGCAATTACAGGATTACGTAAAGCTGAAAGTGGCAGTGTAAAATTAAATGGCAAAGAATTGATCAATCATACTCCAAGGCAAATTACTGAATCTGGCGTAGGTCATATTCCTCAGGATCGTCACAAGCACGGGTTAGTATTGAATTTCCCAATTGGAGAGAACATGGTTTTACAAACGTATAATAAAAAGCCATTCTCAAAGAACGGAATCTTAAACTTTAGTGAAATATATAAAAAGGCTAAATCGCTAATAAGTGAGTTTGATGTTCGTACACCAAGTGAATACACGTTGGCACGCGCCCTTTCTGGTGGTAATCAACAAAAGGCGATTATTGGACGTGAAATAGACCGTAACCCTGACCTACTCATTGCGGCACAGCCAACTCGCGGTTTGGATGTTGGGGCAATTGAATTCATTCATAAGCGCTTAATCGAGCAGCGCGATAATGGGAAAGGTGTCTTGCTTGTATCCTTTGAATTGGATGAAATTATGAATGTTAGTGACCGTATTGCGGTTATTTATGAGGGGAAAATCGTGGCTGTTGTTAATCCAAAGGAAACTACTGAGCAGGAACTCGGATTGTTGATGGCTGGATCGAATAGAAAGGAAGCGGGTGAACAAAACTATGTTTAATCGGTTTAAAAGTATTTTAACACCAATTATTGCTGTTTTACTAGGCATCATTGTTGGAACAATTATCATGTTATTTAGTGGGTACAATCCAATTGCGGCCTTTACGGCACTTTGGAATGGCGCATTTGGAGATATCTATTATATCGGGGAAGTAGTAAGACAGTTTACTCCATATATTTTAGCCGGATTAGCTGTTGCTTTTGCTTTCCGAGTGGGCTTATTTAATATCGGGGTTGAGGGGCAATTCTTAGTAGGCTGGCTTGCAGCGGTTTGGGTAGGGGTTGCTTTTGACCTGCCGCGTATTATTCATTTACCACTTGCTATCTTAGCGTCCATAGTGGCAGGTGCGCTTTGGGCATTTATTCCTGGTCTATTAAAAGCACGTTTTCGTGTGCATGAAGTAATTGTAACCATTATGATGAACTATGTAGCCTTACATGTATCGAATTATCTTATTCGTAATGTAATCACAAATCATGGGGACAATTCAGGTCCTATTCATAAATCAGCAACATTAAGATCTGGCTGGTTGGAAAGTCTAACTGACTATTCAAGACTTCACTGGGGTATTATTCTTGCTATTATTTCTTGTTTTATAATGTGGTTCTTATTAGAAAGAACAACAAGAGGGTTTGAATTAAGGTCAGTAGGTTTTAATCAACATGCCGCACAATATGCGGGCATGAATGTTAATAGAAATATTATCCTTTCAATGGTTATTTCCGGAGCCTTTGCTGGATTAGCTGGTGCTATGGAAGGACTAGGAACATTCGAATATGCCGCTGTAAAGGGTGGATTCTCAGGCGTTGGTTTCGACGGAATTGCTGTTGCATTACTAGGTGGTAATACTGCTCTAGGTGTATTTTTCTCAGCGATACTATTTGGTGTTCTAAAAGTAGGAGCACTAAACATGCCGCTTGAAGCTGGAGTACCAAATGAATTAGTTGATATCATTATTGCGTTAATCGTATTCTTTGTTGCATCAAGCTATATAATAAGAGTATTTCTTGACCGATTCAGTAAGAAGGAGGTGAAGTAAGTTGAGTTTAATGGATATTTTAATCATTCTTATTCCATCCACTTTATTATGGGCTGCTCCTCTTGTCTTCACTGCATTAGGCGGTATTTTCTCGGAGCGTTCTGGGGTAGTTAATATTGGACTTGAAGGTTTAATGGTAATTGGGGCATTTTCGGCGATCGTATTTAACTTAACTACATTTGATACATTTGGCAGTGCTACACCTTGGATAGCATTATTAATAGCAATGGCTGCAGGAGCAATCTTTTCCTTATTACACGCGGTTGCGGCAATTACCTTCCGGGCGGACCATACGGTTTCCGGTGTGGCAATAAACTTACTCGCAACAGGACTTACCCTTTTTCTTGTAAAGCTCATTTATGATAAAGGTGAAACTGGAATTATCAGTAAGGGGTTTAGCAAAATTGATATTCCTGTTTTAAAGGATATTCCTGTAATCGGTAAAATCTTCTTCCAAAATACGTATTGGACATCGTTTCTAGCAATTTTGGTTGCCATTTTAGTATGGTTTATTGTTACCAAAACACCATTTGGTCTCCGCCTTCGCTCAGTCGGTGAACATCCGATGGCGGCAGACACAATGGGTATAAATGTCACCAAAATGCGTTATTTGGGTGTCATCCTTTCCGGAGCTCTTGGTGGTCTCGGTGGTGGAGTTTATGCACAATCTATTACGTCTAACTTCAGCCACTCGACAATCAGTGGTCAAGGTTTCATGGCGTTAGCCGCAATGATTTTCGGTAAATGGCATCCACTTGGTGCATTAGGTGCTGCAATCTTCTTCGGTTTCGCGCAAAGTATCAGTATCATTGGATCAAGTTTACCTTTCTTAAAGGAAATTCCAAATGTATACTTGTTAATTGCTCCATATGTGTTAACCATTTTAGCTTTAACTGGATTCATCGGTCGTGCCGATGCACCAAAAGCTAGTGGAACCCACTACATCAAAGGTAATCGATAATAGGTTGAAAAAAGAACCCCTGATTTTCTTTCAGAGGTTCTTTTTTGTGAAACAAAGAGTATTTGCTTGTAATGATCAAGCATGTCAAATTATAGTAATAAGTAGTATAGGTTTTATTACAAAGGAAAAGATATAAAGAAAAATGTTTACATATTGTTAAGTATGATCTTTGAACAGTTAAGGAGGAATGTAAATGGCCACTGCTACAGAAAAAATAACACAACTTAATGGGTATAAACTACACTTTATACCAACAGAAAAATATAAAACGAATACATTGATTTGGAAGATGAAAGCACCATTAACAAAGGAGGATGTCACCAAACGCGCTCTTCTTCCTCAAGTATTGCAAAGCAGCACTAAAAAGTATCCTACAACCACGGCACTTCGGTCGTATCTCGATGAGTTATATGGTGCCACCTTTTTTGTAGACCTCTCGAAAAAAGGTGAAAACCATATAATGAGTTTCTCCATCGAAATTGCCAATGAAAAATTCTTAAATGATCCTAGCCCATTATTAAAAAAAGGGTTTGAATTGTTAGCCGAAATATTAACCAATCCAAATATTCATGGTAATGCATTTGACCATGATACTGTAGAAAAAGAGAAGCGGACACAAAAACAAAGGATCCAATCAGTTTTTGACGATAAAATGCGCTACTCGAATGTCCGACTAATACAAGAAATGTGTAAAGGTGAACCTTATGCCTTAGAGGTAAATGGAGATGCGGCAGATGTGGAAGCCATTACACCTGAGAATCTATATGAATATTATAAAAACGCTTTTTTAAATGATGAAATGGATTTATATATCATCGGGGATGTAAACGAAGAAGAGGTAAAGAATTATGCTGCTGAACTTTTACATTTTGAGGGCAGAAAACCGAAAAAGTTAGTACCACAGGAAATAAACCGAAAAAGTCAGGTACAGGAAATAAAAGAAGAACAAGATGTAAAACAAGGTAAATTAAATATTGGTTATCGGACAAATATCGTCTATGGAGACCCAGAATATTTTGCCTTGCAGGTGTTTAACGGCATTTTTGGGGGGTTCTCGCATTCCAAATTATTTATTAATGTACGGGAAAAAGCAAGCCTTGCTTATTATGCGGCGAGCCGTCTTGAAAGTCACAAAGGCTTGATGATGGTTATGTCAGGCATTGATTTAAAGAATTATGACCAGGCAGTTGGAATTATTCATGATCAATTAGAGGCAATGAAAAATGGTGATTTCACAGACCAAGAACTCGTACAAACCAAGGCAGTGATTCAAAATCAAATTCTTGAGACGATAGACACATCAAGAGGACTTACGGAAATTCTATATCATAACGTCGTGGCCGATGCAAATATTAATTTGGATACATGGCTTCAAGAAATGCAAAAAGTAACGAAAGAAGAAATTGTAGAAGTTGCAAAAAAAATCGTAATTGATACCATATACTTCTTAACTGGAACGGAGGCGGGCAAATAGATGGAGAAAATAACTTTTGACCAGCTTCAGGAAGAGCTTTATCATGAAAAACTAGCAAATGGACTAAATGTATATATCTTGCCTAAAAAGGGTTTTAATAAAACCTTTGCTACCTTTACGACGAAATATGGTTCTGTTGATAATACATTTGTTCCATTAGGAAAAGAGGAGTATGTTAAAGTACCAGACGGCATAGCTCACTTTTTAGAACATAAGCTTTTTGAAAAGGAAGACGGTGATGTTTTCCAGCAATTTAGCCGTCAAGGGGCATCCGCAAATGCTTTTACCTCCTTTACACGGACTGCTTATTTATTTTCAAGCACCTCTGATGTTGAAAAGAACCTTGAAACACTCGTTGATTTTGTTCAGGATCCTTATTTTTCAGAAAAAACGGTCGAAAAAGAAAAAGGGATTATTGGGCAAGAAATCACAATGTATGATGATAATGCAGATTGGCGCTTATACTTTGGATTAATCCAAAATCTATATCAGAATCATCCAGTTAAGATTGATATAGCAGGTACAATTGAGTCTATTTCACATATTACAAAAGATTGGCTATATGAATGCTATAACACCTTCTATCACCCGAGCAACATGCTGTTATTTATTGTTGGCCCAGTGGACCCCAACAGTTTCATGAACCAAGTGAAAGAAAATCAAGCAAAAAAAGAATACAAGGATATGCCTGAAATCAAGCGCAAATTTGAAACAGAACCACCACAAGCAGCCGAAAAGAAACAAGTACTTGAAATGAATGTTCAAACGTCAAAATGCTTACTAGGTATTAAAGCACTTCATGTCGACCAAACAGGCGATGAATTGCTTAAAAATGAATTAACAATGAATGTTTTACTGGATCTATTGTTTGGAAAAAGCTCAGAAAATTATAATCAGTTGTATAATGAAGGTTTAATTGATGAAACCTTTTCCTTTGATTACACGCAGGAACAAGGCTTTGGGTTTGCGATGATTGGCGGGGATACAGGTGAACCTGATAAGCTGGCTGAAACACTAGAAAAAATGCTTTTGAAGGCTAAAAGCCAAATGATCTTTGATGAAGAGCAATTGGAAAGAGCGAAAAGAAAGAAGATAGGTGCATTTCTACGAGCGATCAATTCACCTGAATATATCGCAAATCAATTTACTCGCTATGCATTTAATGATATGAATCTTTTTGATGTTGTTCCAACACTTGAAAAAATCACCTTAAACGATGTGCAATCACTAGCATCTCAGGTGATCTCGGAAGAACGCTTTTCAGTTTGCCAAGTAGTTCCAAAGAAAAAATAGAAAAGTGAGGCGTCGTAACACGGCGCTTTTTCTTCGTATAAAAGTTTTTTTATTAGAGAGAGAGTGAAGAAATGAAATATGCACTGATCACTGGGGCAAGTGGTGGAATAGGACAAGCCATTGCGCTTAAACTCGCTGAAAAAGGCTATCATTTGTATCTGCATTATAATAAAAATGAACAAACGATTCGAGACCTAATCGAAAAACTGCAGCCATACGGTGGAGAGTATATTCCTATCCAAGCAGACTTTGGCGGTCCTAATGGATATAAGAAAGTCTACTCTGAGGTTTTTTCGCTAGACGCCATCATCCATTGCGGTGGAATCAGTCAATATGGACTTCTTATTGATTTGCAACAGTCTGAAGCAGAGGCATTAATGAATGTTCACGTACTAAATCCATTAATGCTGACCAAAGAGCTCCTGCCGAAATTACTTGTTAAAGGGAAAGGGAACATTGTCGTGATTACATCCATTTGGGGTCAAACAGGTGCGGCCTGTGAAGTGGCCTATTCTACCGCAAAGGGTGCACAAATTGCCTTTGTAAAGGCATTAAGTAAAGAATTAGCAATGAATGGCATTCGCGTTAATGCGATCGCCCCTGGTGCGATCGAGACACCAATGATGGAAAGTTTTTCACAAGAAGAGGTGGACCAGATTTCTTATGAGATACCTATGGGAAGACTTGGTCAGCCCGAAGAAATAGCAAGGAGTGTCGCTTTTTTGCTCTCAGATGAATCTTCCTATATGACAGGCCAAGTCCTTGCGTTAAATGGTGGCTGGTATACATAAAATTCACAAGTTATTCATGTATAGTTCCTTTCACTTCATCGCAAAATAAACTTGTACTAATTTAAAGGAGGGAAAACAATGTCTGTTTTAGATAACTGGAAACAGTGGGAGGACTTTCTTGCTGATCGTCTTCACCATGCACAAAATGAAGGTATGAGTGAGGGAGCAATTAATAATCTTGCCTTTCAAATTGGTGATTATTTATCAAGCCAAGTAGAGCCAAAAAACGAACAAGAAAGAATTCTTTCTGATCTTTGGTCTGTTGCTGATAAAGAAGAACAACAAGCTATTGCAAATATCATGGTTAAATTGATTCAAAATAATGGCGCCCGCTAAAAGAGAGGAGGTTTCTCCTCTCTTTTTGTATGTATAAATATATAAACTCCATTAAAGAAACGAATATCTGTGTTTTTACTTTCATCTTCATCCAAAATCATTTATTATAGGGGTTAGATGCTGAAATGCAGAAAAGTGTCGAAACTTCTTTATAGGAGGTTTATATCGTGAAAAAAGAATGGTATTTAGAATATGAGATTCAAAAGAACCGTCCAGGGCTATTGGGTGACATTTCATCCCTATTGGGTATGCTTTCTATTAATATTGTGACGATTAATGGTGTGGATGAAGGAAGACGTGGTTTGCTCATTTTAGCAAAAGACGATGATCAAATTAAACGACTAGAGTCAATTTTACATACTATGGACACAATAAAACTAATTAAACTTAGGGAACCAAAACTGCGTGACAGGCTTGCAGTTAGACATGGCCGATATATTCAAAGAGATGCTGATGATAAAAAAACCTTCCGCTTTGTAAGGAATGAACTTGGCTTATTAGTTGATTTTATGGCAGAATTATTTAAGCAGGAGGGACATAAACTGATTGGTATTCGTGGAATGCCACGGGTAGGTAAAACAGAATCGTTAGTTGCAGCGAGTGTTTGTGCAAATAAACGTTGGTTATTTGTTTCATCGACACTGTTAAAACAAACAATCCGCAATCAATTAATTGAAGATGAGTACAACGAAAATAATCTATTTATTCTTGATGGAATAGTATCAACAAAACGAGCAAATGAACGTCATTGGCAGCTTGTCCGAGAAATCATGCGTCTGCCGTCAGTAAAAGTAATCGAGCACCCTGATGTCTTTGTACAAAACTCAGAATACACACTCGATGATTTTGATTATATTATCGAGCTTAGGAATGACGCGGAAGAAGAGATTACATATGAAGTCGTTGACCAGCATAACATGTTCTCCGGATCAGATTTTGGTGATTTTGATTTCTAATAAATTGGAAGGTGTTAACAGTTGACTGAATTAGGGAATCGACTAAAAGAAGCCCGATTAGCTAAAGGATTTAGCTTGGATGATGTCCAATCCATGACCAAAATTCAAAAGCGTTATTTAATTGGTATTGAAGAAGGTAATTATGCGAGCATGCCTGGAAATTTCTACGTGCGTGCATTTATTAAACAGTATGCTGAGGCTTTAAGCCTCAATCCTGATGAAATCTTTGAAACCTATAAAGGCGAAATTCCTGCTACCTATAATGATGATTTACCCCAGCAATTGTCTAGAGTGAAAACACACAAAACAATTACTGAAGGTAATTCCAAAATATTTGATATTCTGCCAAAGGTATTAATCGGTGTTTTTGTAATTGGTGCTGCAAGCCTTTTATATTACTTTATATCAAATCATGCTGGTGGAAATTCCAATGAATCAATTAGTAAGCAGAATGAACCCGTTAAAATTGTTACATCGAAGAATCTTGAAAAAGTAAAAGCTGATGATAAAGATAATCAGAAAGTAAATGAGGAACAGAAGGATAATACAGTACAGGAAGAGGAACAAACAACGGTAGAAGAAACACCTAAACAAGAAATTACAGCAGTTCAAAGCAGCGGCAGGAATTCAACCTATGAATTAAAAAATGCAGATAAATTTATTGTGAAGTTGGTTTCTAAAGGTCAAACCTGGGTTAGTATTAAAAATGGAAAAGGGAAATCCTTTTTTCAAGGGCTTCTAAAAACAGGTACAACTGAGAGCCAGACAGAAGATTTATCAGCAGAAAGTATGGCTGTGATCAGGGTTGGAAATGCTGCTGACACTGAAATTTATGTGAATGACCAAAAGCTCGAGTATGCAGTCCCAGCGACTGCGAATGTTCAGAACATAACGATTCAATATGTTCTGAAAGACGAATAGTCATCTGTAGATGACTATTTTTCACTTTTAATAAATAAACGGAGGAAAACTATGAATATTCCGAATAGAATAACGGTATCAAGAATATTATTAATTCCAATATTTTTGATTATTATGCTTGCTCCTTTTAAATGGGGCGACATGCAACTTCTTGGGACCGTACTTCCAGTTACCCATTTTGTCGGTGCATTGATCTTCATTTTAGCCTCTGTAACTGACTGGGTTGACGGCCATTATGCCCGTAAATATAACCTTGTCACCAATATGGGGAAATTTCTTGACCCATTAGCTGACAAATTACTCGTATCGGCTGCACTTATTGTTTTAGTTGAACTGAATGATGTTTATGCACCTTCATGGTTAGTCATTATTATTATTAGCAGGGAGTTTGCAGTAACAGGTTTACGCCTCTTGCTTGCAGGGGAAGGCGAAGTTGTTGCGGCTAATATGCTCGGCAAAATTAAAACATGGGCGCAAATTGTCGCGATATCATCGCTTTTATTACATAATATAATTTTTGCAATGATACCATTCCGTTTTGATATAGTGTCATTATGGGTGGCTTTAATTTTTACTATCTGGTCTGGCTGGGATTACTTTGCAAAAAATAGTCATGTCCTAAAAAATTCAAAGTAAACTTAATTCTATTATGTTGTAAAGGAAGATGAATTGCTATGAATGCTGAGATTATTGCAGTTGGTTCGGAGTTATTGCTCGGTCAAATTGTTAATACGAATGCGAGATTTTTGTCTCAGCAATTAGCTGGGCTTGGTATTAATGTCTATTTTCATACAGTTGTCGGTGATAATCCTGACAGGCTAAAGTCTGCAATTGAAATAGCCCAAAAGCGTGCAGAGATTATAATATTTTCTGGCGGGCTTGGGCCTACAAAGGATGATTTGACGAAGGAAACGATTGCTCGTCAGCTTGGTAAAGAACTCGTTATCGATGAAACGGCGTTAGCATCGATTGAACTTTTTTTTAAGCGGACCAATCGTGTAATGACAGAAAATAACCGAAAGCAGGCACTCGTATTAGCAGGATCTCACATTCTCCCAAATGATCATGGGATGGCGCCTGGCATGGTTGTAGAATCCGGCGGTCATACGTATATGCTGCTGCCTGGCCCGCCAAAGGAAATGGAACCGATGTTTCTCCGGTATGGGACCCAGGCTCTTTCTACAAGAAACAAGTCTAACGAGAGAATTGTCTCAAGGGTGTTAAGGTTTTTTGGGATTGGAGAAGCAGCTCTGGAAACAGAAATTATTGATTTAATTGATGCGCAAAGCAATCCAACGATAGCTCCGCTGGCAGGAGATGGGGAGGTTACTTTACGACTGACAGCCAAACATGTGGACGAAAATGCAGCACAGGCTATGCTGGATGAACTAGAAAAGACGATAAATCAGCGTCTTGGTGCATTTTTATATGGCTATGATAATACGTCGCTTTTGATAGAAGTAATGAAATCTTTAAAAGAAAGAAACTTAACTATTACTGCCGCTGAGAGTTTAACAGGAGGACTATTCCAGCAAGAGTTAACATCAATTTCAGGTGCAAGTTCAGTGTTTTACGGTGGTATAGTTTGTTATTCAAATGAAGTGAAACGACAGCTATTAGATGTACAGGAAGAAACGCTTAAAACACATGGTGCGGTAAGTGAACAATGTGCTAGAGAGCTGGCCGAAAATGCTTCAAAGGTATTTAAAACCGATATTGGGATTAGTTTTACGGGTGTTGCTGGTCCTGAAGAACTTGAAGGCAAGCCAGTTGGTACAATTTATATAGGCATTGCAATTAAGGGAAAGCCGACAATTGTAGAAAAGATTACCCTTGGCGGAACAAGGGAAGCGAACCGGAGCCGTGCAGTGAAATTTGGCTGCTATTTTCTCCTTCGAATTTTAAAAGAGTCACAGAATGCTAATTAGCGTTCTGTGACTTTTTTGGATAAACAAGAATTGGGAAAAAGGTCTGACAATTGACGAAATTATCCTTTTCGGACTACTAAAAATGCAAAATGATACAAAAGGGTGGGGGATTTTCCTTTTTTTACAACGATTTTGTTTTGAAAATAAACGAATGAATGTTCGTTTTTTTACTCGACAAATATCCGAAAAGCGGTTATATTATTAGTAGGAATTAATTTAATAGATTATAGCAATTTGCTTGTGTTTATATAAGGGAGGAAAAGATTCGTGAGTAATGATCGTAAAGCGGCCTTAGAAATGGCGTTAAAGCAAATAGAAAAGCAATTTGGTAAAGGTTCTGTCATGAAAATGGGAGAGAAAACAGATACGAGGATTTTAACGAGTCCGAGTGGCTCGTTAGCACTTGATGCAGCACTTGGAGTGGGTGGATATCCTAGAGGGCGTATTATCGAAGTTTATGGTCCTGAGAGCTCAGGTAAAACTACGGTTGCTTTGCATGCGATTGCTGAAGTCCAAGCAAATGGCGGACAAGCAGCATTTATAGATGCTGAACATGCCCTTGACCCAGCGTATGCCCAAAAATTAGGTGTTAACATTGATGAGTTATTGCTATCACAGCCAGATACGGGTGAACAAGCGCTTGAAATCGCAGAAGCACTAGTACGAAGTGGTGCAATTGATATTATTGTAGTCGACTCTGTAGCAGCATTAGTTCCAAAAGCGGAAATTGAAGGCGAAATGGGAGATTCTCACATGGGCTTACAGGCTCGTTTGATGTCGCAAGCCCTACGTAAATTATCTGGAGCCATCAATAAATCGAAGACCATCGCCATCTTTATTAACCAAGTGCGCGAAAAAATTGGCGTTATGTTTGGAAACCCCGAGACAACACCAGGTGGACGTGCATTGAAATTCTATTCCACCGTCCGTATTGAAGTTCGTCGTGCAGAGGCGTTAAAGCAGGGAAATGATATTGTAGGTAATAAGACGAAGATAAAAATAGTTAAGAATAAAGTCGCTCCTCCTTTCCGTACGGCTGAAGTAGATATCATGTATGGTGAAGGAATTTCTAAAGAAGGCGAAATCATTGATCTAGGCGCAGAATTAGATATCGTTGAAAAGAGCGGGTCATGGTACTCCTATAATTCTGAAAGATTAGGTCAAGGCCGTGAAAATGCAAAGCTATACTTGAAGGAAAATCCAGATGTTCGCCTCGAAATTCAAGGGAAAATCCGTGAACATTATGGTTTAGATGGTGAAAAATTTGTCACTGAGAAAGACGATGATGAACAATTTGAATTAATAGACTAATGTAGATGAGCAAAGCTATTTATGGTTTTGCTCTTTTTTTACATAATGTTATTTTTATACCAAGTTTTATTTGTTAAAATCCAATGGATTTTAGCATTTAGGATGAATAAATGATGTCCTATTCTAAATATTTCAAAAAGCCAATAGGACTAAGCCTTGACAATGAATATTCCCACCTTTACAATTAACATGTATATTTTACATTTTTGGTATTATTACAATTCGAAAAAAGCCTTGGTGCTTGCTGTATGTTGAGTCTAAACAATGTACATGCCGACACTTAAAAAATGTAACAAAAGTTCATAGCAAGAGGAGGTGTAACGATGGAACCAATTACAATCATCTCCATTTTGCTTGGCCTTATCGTCGGTGCCGTTGTTGGCTATTTTGTTCATAAATCCATTGCTGATGCAAAAGTAGCAGGTGCAAAGAATGCTGCAGAGCAGATTCTTGAAGATGCTAAACGTGATGCTGATTCATTGAAAAAGGAAGCTTTGCTAGAAGCAAAGGATGAAATTCACAAGCTTCGGACTGAAGCAGAGCGTGAGGTTCGTGAACGAAGAAATGAAATGCAAAAACAAGAAAACCGTTTACTGCAAAGAGAAGAGAATTTAGATCGAAAAGAGGAAACGTTAAACAAGCGTGAAAATCTTTTAGAAAAGAAGGATGATTCTCTAAACCAAAGACAACAGCATATTGAAGAGATGGAAAGCAAAGTGGACGAGTTAGTACGAAAACAACAAACTGAACTCGAACGAATATCGAGCTTAACGCGCGAGGAAGCAAAAACAATCATTATTGATCGAATGGAGCAGGAACTTACCCATGACACTGCGATAATGATCAAGGAGAGCGAAAATCGTGCAAAAGAGGAAGCCGACAAGAAAGCAAAGGAAATACTTTCGTTAGCAATCCAGCGTTGCGCTGCTGACCATGTTGCGGAAACGACTGTCTCTGTCGTCAACCTGCCAAATGACGAAATGAAGGGCCGTATTATTGGCCGTGAAGGAAGAAATATTCGTACGCTTGAAACGTTAACAGGAATTGATTTAATCATTGATGATACTCCTGAAGCTGTCATTCTATCAGGTTTTGATCCTATTCGTCGCGAAACGGCTCGCTTAGCACTGGAGAAATTGGTCCAAGACGGGCGTATCCATCCGGCACGAATTGAGGAAATGGTAGAAAAATCACGTCGTGAAGTAGATGAGTATATCCGTGAAGTGGGTGAACAAACCACCTTTGAAGTGGGTGTTCATGGACTTCATCCAGATCTGATCAAAATTCTTGGTCGCTTAAAATTCCGTACTAGTTACGGGCAAAACGTATTAAAGCATTCTATGGAAGTTGCTCAACTGTCTGGTTTACTTGCCGCTGAACTTGGCCAAGATGAAACTTTGGCACGTCGTGCGGGCTTGCTTCATGATATTGGGAAAGCCATCGACCATGAAGTAGAAGGCAGCCATGTTGAAATTGGTGTTGAACTTGCAACCAAATACAAGGAACATCCGGTAGTAATTAATAGTATTGCTTCCCATCATGGGGATACAGAGGCAACATCTATCATAGCCGTTTTAGTTGCAGCAGCAGATGCCTTATCAGCTGCAAGACCAGGTGCACGTAGTGAGACGCTTGAAAACTATATTCGCCGTCTTGAAAAGTTAGAGGAGATTTCGGAATCCTATGAAGGTGTAGAGAAATCCTTTGCCATTCAAGCAGGTCGAGAGGTACGTATTATAGTTAGACCGGATTCAGTTGATGATCTTGCTGCTCATCGATTAGCACGCGATATTCGTAAGCGCATTGAAGAAGAGCTTGATTATCCAGGTCATATTAAAGTGACAGTTATTCGTGAGACACGGGCTGTTGAATATGCAAAATAAAGCGGTGCGCATGCACCGCTTTATTTTTTGCAGCACCTTATCCGATTAAATAAAGTCTGAATGTGATACAATTTATACAATAACAATTTTTTTAACGAAAGGAACAAAAATGAATCTACTTTTTATCGGTGATGTCGTCGGTTCACCAGGCCGGGATATGGTAAAGGAATATTTGCCAAAATTAAAAGAAAAATATCGTCCTCATTTTACTATTATCAATGGGGAGAATGCTGCAGGAGGCAAGGGGATTACTGAAAAAATCTATCGTGAATTCTTGGGGTATGGGGCACAGGCAGTAACACTAGGTAATCACTCATGGGATAATCGTGAAATTTTTGAATTTATAGGTACTGCAAAAAATATGGTTAGACCAGCAAATTTTCCAGAAGGAACACCAGGGAAAGGTATGGCATTTTTTAAAGTCAATGATTTAGAAGTTGCCGTTATTAATCTGCAGGGTCGAACCTTTATGGCTCCATTGGATTGTCCTTTTAAGAAAGCTGACGAATTAGTTGAAATAGCCAGGGAGAGAACCCCATATATTTTTGTTGATTTTCATGCAGAAGTAACAAGTGAGAAACAGGCAATGGGTTGGTATTTAGATGGAAGGGTCTCTGCCGTTGTGGGGACACATACACATGTTCAAACGGCCGATAACCGGGTTTTACCGGGAGGCACAGGATATTTATCTGATGTAGGGATGACAGGGCCCTATGATGGCATTTTAGGGGTGGAGAGAGAAGCAGTCCTTAAAAGGTTCCTAACCAGCCTGCCAGTCCGGTTTGAAGTGGCAACCGCAGGAAGAAATCAGTTAAGTGCAGTTATGATTGAATTAGATCGTAAAACAGGCTTAACAAAAAAGATACAGCCCATTTTAATAAATGATGACCATCCGTTTTACTCTTAAGAGCAAATTTCATTTGCTCTTATTTTTTTGTTACTAAATATCTTTGAACAGTGTCTAGCTCAAGCGCCCAGCAGCTAGTGGACTTCGCTCTTTTCCCTACGATAAGTCAACATCGAATCGCTTCGCTCTCCGTGTTTCCTTTATCTCAGTCAAAGCGCTCCAGTCCATACGCTGCTAACCGGGCGCCTCCGCTTTTCTAATTTTTTTGTCCAAGCCGGAATATGTTTTTTGACAAATGAATATAGTAGCAGTGGAATGTTATAACCTGATTTGTTCATGAAACTGCTCATGCGGGATCGGGATTTTCTAAGGAGGAGCTAGAAATGGATATATTAAAAGTTTCAGCAAAATCTAATCCTAATTCTGTAGCTGGTGCGCTTGCCGGGGTTCTGCGTGAAAGAGGTGCAGCGGAAATACAGGCAATTGGGGCGGGTGCATTGAATCAAGCCGTAAAGGCAGTAGCGATTGCTCGAGGATTTGTAGCACCTAGCGGAGTTGATTTAATCTGTATCCCTGCGTTTACCGATATTTTAATTGACGGGGAAGAACGCACAGCTATCAAACTAATTGTAGAACCACGTTGAAAGAGATAGACTATTTATAGGAGACCAAACAAAAGGACATTTACCTTTACCTTTACCTTTACCTTTACCTGCTTGTTTTACAAGCAGGTATTTTTTAGGTTATATTTCTCACTAATTGGTATTAAATGATATTGACTTATTAAAGTATTATTCTACCATAACCTTTAATAATTTTTAAAATTCAAATCATGAATGTGCATAGCTTGAATTAATATTGCAAAACGCCGTATAATGCGGATAAATCATGTCTTTTTATTTGTTATCTTGTAGAAAGCAAGTATATTTCAAATAATAAAAAAATATTCATATTTTAGACATTATTTCGCTTTAAAGGGTTGCAATTTTTAGTTCATAGGTCTAGAATTGTAAGCGTTTAGTACATAACCTTTCTACTTTTTATTAGTCTTTTTATATAAAATGGGCTAATTTCTAGTGATTTACTCGGAATAGTGCTAAACTAATAAATGGATCATCAAAACTACTTATTTTTACATATCCAAAGGGGTGTAAGTCATGATCAATCAACTTTCATGGAAAGTTGGAGGACAACAAGGGGAAGGTATTGAAAGTACTGGGGAAATCTTTGCTATTGCACTGAATCGCCTGGGATATTACTTGTATGGTTATCGTCACTTTTCTTCACGTATTAAAGGTGGTCATACCAACAATAAAATCAGAGTTAGTACTACAGAAGTTCGTTCTATTTCTGATGACTTAGATATCCTTGTAGCATTTGACCAGGAAACTATTGATGTAAACTACAAAGAATTACACAGTAATGGAGTAATCCTTGCTGATGCAAAATTCAATCCAAAGAAGCCGGAAGATACTGAAGCTACATTGTATGCGGTTCCATTTACTGAAATTGCGACAGAGCTCGGAACTTCTCTAATGAAAAACATGGTTGCAATTGGTGCAACTTCTGCTGTATTAGACTTAGATATTCATGTGTTTGAAGTAGTAGTTCGCGAGATTTTTGGTAAAAAAGGCGACCAAGTAGTTGCAAAAAATATGGATGCGATCAAAGCTGGCTTTGATAAAATGAAGGAAAATCTTGCAGCTGGCATCCAAACAATGGAGCTTGAAAAGGCTGATGGCAAAAAACGGATGTTCATGATTGGAAATGACGCTATTGCTCTTGGAGCTATTGCAGGCGGATGCCGTTTTATGGCGGCCTACCCAATTACACCAGCTTCTGAAATAATGGAATATTTGATTAAAAAGCTACCTGCACTAGGTGGTACAGTTATTCAAACCGAAGATGAAATTGCTGCATGTACAATGGCAATTGGAGCAAACTACGGCGGTGTTCGTACAATAACTGCTTCAGCAGGTCCAGGATTATCTTTAAAAATGGAAGCAATTGGCCTTTCAGGTATTACTGAAACGCCACTAGTAATTGTTGACACTCAACGAGGCGGTCCATCAACAGGATTACCAACAAAACAAGAACAATCAGACCTTATGGCGATGATTTATGGAACACATGGTGAAATCCCGAAAATTGTAATGGCTCCAAGCACTGTTGAAGAAGCATTCTATGATACAGCTGAAGCATTCAATTTAGCAGAAGAATATCAATGTCCAGTCATTATTTTATCTGACCTACAATTATCCTTGGGTAAACAAACGGTTGAACCATTAAATTATGACAAGGTTGAAATCAGACGTGGAAAATTGGTAACAGAAGACATACCTGCTAACGAAAACAATGCATATTTTAAACGCTATGAAGTAACAGAGGACGGGATTTCCCCACGTGTAATCCCTGGTATGAAAAATGGTATTCATCACGTAACAGGTGTCGAGCATGATGAGACTGGTAAACCATCGGAATCTGCTCCAAATCGAATTGCGCAAATGGATAAGCGTTTCCGTAAGGTCGAAAATATCCGCTTTAATACACCAGTATATAAAAATGTTAAGCACGAAGATGCTGATGTACTATTTGTAGGCTTTAACTCGACTCGTGGTGTTATTGAAGAAGCAATGACTCGTTTAGAGAAAGACGGCTTAAAAGTAAATCATGCCCATATTCGTTTGATCCATCCGTTCCCAACTGACGAAGTTCTTCCGCTTGTTCGTTCTGCGAAGAAAGTTGTTGTAGTGGAAAACAATGCAACTGGACAATTAGCCAATATTATGAAAATGAATGTTGGACATGCTGAAAAAATTACTAAGCATCTTAAATATGATGGTAATCCGTTCCTACCACACGAAGTATATACAAAATGTAAGGAGTTGTTCTAAATGGCCACTTTTAAAGACTTTCGTAACAATGTAAAACCGAACTGGTGCCCTGGCTGTGGCGACTTCTCCGTACAAGCGGCTATGCAACGTGCGGCAGCAAATGTAGGCTTAGAGCCAGAAAACTTAGCTGTAATTTCTGGAATCGGCTGTTCAGGACGTATTTCCGGTTATATTAATTCATATGGCTTCCATGGAATTCATGGTCGTTCACTTCCAATCGCACAAGGTGTTAAAATGGCTAATCGTGATTTAACTGTTATCGCCTCTGGTGGTGACGGTGACGGTTATGCGATCGGGATGGGGCATACGATTCATGCCATTCGTCGTAATCTTGATATAACTTATATCGTTATGGATAACCAAATATATGGTTTGACTAAAGGTCAAACTTCTCCACGTTCAGCTACTGGCTTTAAAACAAAGTCAACTCCGATGGGGTCGATTGAGCAATCAATTTCTCCTATGGAAATGGCGTTGACTGTAGGAGCAACATTTGTTGCACAAAGTTTCTCTACAGATCTAAAAGATTTAACTGCCTTAATTGAAGCCGGTTTAAAACACAAAGGATTTTCTTTAATCAATGTTTTCAGCCCTTGTGTTACCTATAATAAGGTGAACACCTATGATTGGTTTAAAGAAAATCTAACAAAACTTAGTGATATAGAGGGTTATGACCCTTCAAATCGCGAAGATGCGATGCAGACATTAATGAAGCATAATGGTCTTGTTACAGGACTTATTTATCAAAATACTGAGCGTAAGTCTTATCAAGAACTGATCACTGGCTACTCTGAAGCACCGTTAGCAAAAGCTGACCTTAATCTTGACCAAAATTATTTTGATAAATTAGTTTCTGAATTTATCTAATGATAGTAACAAAATCCCGTGACTTGACGTCACGGGATTTTCTATTGTTTTCAATCAAGTTAACCTTTATACTATAATAATGTGCGGCGAAAGTCTGGAGTCTTCATTCATCTTTTGCACAGATTAAAATCTTAAAAATTTAATAGATGAATTACGTAATATGAAAAGAAAGGGGCATTTGAACAAATGAATGAAAAACAACGTTTAGAAGGTCAGAAAGTCGAGTCTGTTAATTCTTCGGACAAAAAATCCGCCAAGGATTACAGCAAGTACTTTGAACAAGTAATTACTGCACCTTCTTTAACAGAAGCGAAGAAACGCGGAAAAGAAGAAGTAAAGTACCATAATGATTTTTCTATCTCTGAAGAATTTCGTGGAATGGGCGAGGGGCGGAAATTTTATATCCGTACTTATGGCTGCCAAATGAACGAACATGATACTGAAGTTATGGCTGGGATTTTCTTAGCATTAGGCTATGAACCAACCGACAACACGGAGGATGCAAATGTCATTCTTTTAAATACATGTGCTATCAGAGAGAACGCAGAAAATAAAGTGTTCGGTGAACTGGGCCATTTAAAGTCCTTGAAATTGGAAAAGCCTGATTTACTTATCGGTGTTTGTGGGTGTATGTCTCAGGAGGAATCTGTAGTTAATAAGATTCTCAAAACCTACCATCAGGTCGATATGATTTTTGGTACCCATAATATTCATCGTTTACCAAATATATTGCATGAAGCATATATGTCAAAAGAAATGGTTGTTGAAGTATGGTCAAAAGAAGGCGACGTGATTGAAAACCTTCCAAAAGTACGCCGTGGAAATATTAAAGCATGGGTTAACATCATGTACGGCTGCGATAAATTCTGTACTTATTGCATCGTCCCTTTCACCCGTGGAAAGGAACGAAGCCGTCGTCCAGAAGAAATTATCCAAGAAGTACGTCATCTAGCTGCACAAGGCTACCAAGAAGTTACTTTGCTTGGTCAAAACGTAAATGCCTATGGGAAAGATTTAGAGGACGGAACTTATGGACTTGGTGAACTGATGGATGAATTGCGAAAAATTGATATTCCAAGGATTCGTTTTACAACAAGCCACCCGCGTGACTTTGATGATCGCCTAATTGAGGTCCTTGCCAAAGGCGGCAATTTAATGGATCATATCCATTTGCCAGTGCAGTCAGGTTCAACCGATGTGTTAAAAATCATGGCTCGTAAATATACAAGAGAACAATATTTAGAGCTTGTTAAAAAAATCAAAGCGGCCATTCCGAATGTTGCTTTAACAACGGATATTATCGTTGGTTATCCGAACGAAACAGACGAACAGTTTGAAGAAACGATGTCCCTCTATCGTGAAGTTGGTTATGAATTAGCATATACATTTATTTATTCTCCGCGTGAAGGTACTCCAGCTGCAAAAATGGAGGATAACGTTCCGATGGAAGTAAAGAAAGCACGCTTACAACGCTTAAATGCTCTTGTGAATGAGCTTTCATTAGAAGCTATGAAAAAACATGAAGGCCAAATCCTTGAAGTTCTTGTTGAAGGGGAAAGTAAGAACAATCCTGATGTTCTTGCAGGCTACACCTCTAGGAGTAAGCTTGTAAACTTTGTTGCACCAAAATCAGTGATTGGCAAGATTGTAAAAGTAAAAATTACACAAGCAAAAACATGGTCATTAAACGGAGAAATGGTGGAAGAACTAGAACCAGCAGAGGTGAAGTAAAGTGGCGAAATATACAAAAGACGATATCGTTGCACGTGCAACTGATTTAGCACGGATGATTGCAGAAACAGAAGAAGTTGACTTTTTTAAACGAGCAGAGGCTCAATTAAATGAAAATAAGAAAGTTCATACCTTAATAGCGGACATTAAGGGATTGCAAAAGCAGGCTGTAAACCTTCAGCATTATGGAAAACCAGAAGCACTAAAAAAGGTAGAAGATAAAATTGCTTCAATTGAGCAAGAGTTGGATGAAATACCTGTGGTCCAGGATTTCAAACAATCACAATTAGAAGTGAATGAATTGCTACAAATCATTGCCTCAACCATTTCGAATACTGTAACCGATGAAATTATCATTTCAACGGGCGGCGATGTATTGTTAGGAGAAACTGGATCTAGCATGCAAAATGGCGGCGGGGCTTGTGAAGGTCACGACGATTGCGATCACGATCATTAATACTCTAGCCAGGCTTTTAACAAAGCCTGGCTTTATTTTTTTGGCTCTGATAAACTTGGCTGTTGATTTCCGCTCCAATCAACTTGGTTATAAAATCAATAATAACCTTTAATACAGCCTATTTTTAATAAATCTAATCCACCTTTATATTCCCCTGATTCCTGCCATTTTATTAACCTTCGTTTTAAGTACAGGCCAGGAAGGCACACACCTTTAAATCCCGCATAAAATGAACTATGACTAAACTTTTATCCAGTACTCATCAAAATAAAAATCACACTAGTCTTATATCATGCATACGATGAAATGAAAATGAATGAGGAGGGTTCGCGCGAAATGGGAGACTATAGAGAGATAATTACCAAGGCCGTAGTAGCGAAAGGACGTAAATTCACCCAGTCCAATCATACGATTAGCCCGGCGCATAGTCCAACAAGTATACTTGGCTGTTGGATCATCAACCATAAATACAATGCGAAAAAGGTTGGCAAGACTGTAGAGATACATGGCTCTTACGACATCAATGTTTGGTATTCATTTAATGATAATACCAAAACAGAAGTTGTTACAGAACGTGTCCAATATACAGATGTCATTAAGTTAAAGTATCGTGACCATGACTGCCTCGATGACAATGAAATAAGTGCTCGAGTGCTGCAGCAGCCTAATTGCTGTGAAGCGGTCATTTCCCCTAATGGTAACAGAATCATCGTCCATGTCGAAAGGGAATTCCTTGTAGAGGTGATTGGCGAGACTAAGGTTTGTGTTCGCGTCAGTTCTGAAGGCTGCAAGGACAATGACGATGAGTGGGGAATGGACGTAGACGATGAAGAATTCGAGGAGTTAAATCCTGATTTCTTAGTCGGCTCAGAAGAAGAATAAAACTAACTAGGAGGTTTTTACTTCCTAGTTTTTTTCTTTTTTCGTAAAAAGGATGGAAAAGTTCTGATTTTAGAATGATTAGATGCAAAAATCAGCAAGCTATTTTAAGGAGGTGTTACTATGGAACCGAGACAGCCTGGAAATAAAAATATGCCTGATTTTGAACAATTAAATGACAGAATTATCGCTGAAAGCTCTCCTTCGCCAATGTTAGTTATTAAAACAAATCTTGACCCAAAAGATGCTTCAGAAAATAATCCGTATTATCATAATACGGAAGTAAAAAACGCTAAAGCAATGAAGGAATACTTTCAGGAATAAGAAAAGCCAGGATATTAAACCTGGCTTTTCATCCATTCTGGTTTTAATAATGATAATACAAACGTATCATGAAATTGCTCATTTTGATTGATATACCCTCGTAGTAATCCTTCCTTCGAGAAGCCTAGCTTAATTAGTAAATTTAAGGATGACACATTTTCAGGGTAAACTATAGCTCCAATTCGAAATAAATCCAATTGATTAAAACTAAAGCGGATCACTTCTTTAATCGCCTCTGAACCATAGCCCATCCTCCAATAGTCGGGATGCAGCTCATAACCAATTTCTGCACGCTTATTTTTTAGATGTAAACCATTAAGACCAACAGTGCCGATGATCTTTTGATTTTCCTTTAATTTGATACCCCAGCGGATCCCACGTTTATCAACCAGGTTCTTATGAAACATATCAATTAATCTTGAAGCTTCGACAGGTAAAGTAAAACGATTTGTTCCATAAAAACGGGTCACTTCTTCTAATGATAAAATCTCGTATAGATAATCAACATGCTGATGTGTTAATTCAATTAATTTAAGTCTTTTCGTATTTAAAATGGGAAAAGTCATGGCAACCCTCTCTATTTATCCCTTTACCCGTATACTCAACAAGAGTGGTAAAAGGGGATTTCCAAATGAATACTAAATTTTTCTATTAACTAATAGTGTATAATGGCTTATAAGAAATTTCCATTAAATTTTGAATAAATTTATTGAACATTTTATCTTACATAATGGTAAGATGTGTGGAGAAAATCATTTCTTAGATTGACCCTATTTAAAAAATGAATGCCTAATAGATTAGAAGGTGTGCAAATGCAAAAAGCAGAGTATATAAATTTAATAGAAACAGAATTATTACCAAGAATACAATTAACGTCTGACAGTCCGTTTGACCCTATCATTGTAAAAAATATGTCACCGTTATGGAAAACGATCGGGCGCGGCAATTATGCTGGGGTCTTTACACTTGATGCTCATCCAGAGTGGGTGGTAAAAGTTTATGGTCGAAGCCCCGAGGAGCTTAAAAAAGAAATTGATGTTTACAAGAGGTTAGGAAACCATAAAAGTTATTCCACACTTTATGATTATGGTGAAAATTATTTAATCCTAAAAAAGCTTAACGGTATTACCTTGTTTGATGCTGTGGTAAAGGGAGTTCCAATCCCTGAAGCTGTCATAAAGGATATTGATTCAGGTTTGGATTATGCGAGGTCAGTTGGATTAAATCCCTATGATGTTCACGGCAAGAATGTCGTCATGTTTGAGGGGAGAGGTTATATTGTTGATATTTCTGATTTTTATAAACAAGGGTACTGCAAAAAATGGAAAGATTTAAAAAAAGCTTATTACAAGATTTATTTACCATATATATATAAATATCATCCGCCTATCCCATTTTTTATCGTCGATGCGGTGCGAAAAGGATATCGGATGTATCGTCGTTTGAAAAAAAAGGCAATAAAGAAAAATAAAAATTAGCGAGGTGAAATTATGGATGATCGTCAATTTCGAAACGCAATGGGAAAGTTTGCAACAGGGGTAACGGTGGTCGCAACGGAAGTGGCTGGAAATGTCCATGGAATGACTGCGAATGCATTCATGTCTGTTTCTCTAAATCCAAAACTTGTCGTAATCTCAATTGCTGAAAAAGCACAAATGCTTGAAAAAGTAAAACAAAGTAAAAGCTTTTCAGTCAATATACTTGCGGCAAATCAACAAGAATTATCAATGATTTTCGCGGGACAGTCGAAAAATCAACAAGAAATTGTGTTTGACCGCCTCGAGGGTATACCTGTTTTACCAGGAGCAACTGCTCAAATTGTTTGCGAAGTATCAGCGGAGCATGATGAAGGTGATCACACACTTTTTATTGGCAGAGTAACCAATCTTAAAGTTGAAGATTCTGAGCCATTAATCTATTTTAGTGGAAAATACCGATTGTTAGCAGAGGAGTAATTGGTGGGTTAAGCAGATTGGTTAGTTTTTTACTAATTTTTGAAAAGATTATATAAAATAGACTCGATAAGCAAAGATTATCAGTAAAATTTTACTTGATAACGATATGTAAAAAATGCCCTGAAATTTTCAGGGCATTTTTTAGTGTTTTCGCGAAATAACGACTCTAATTCTAAAAATAAATAATATTTAGAATATATTGACAAGTATTTATTAGGTATGTAGAATTACAGTTAGTAAAAGAAAGCGCTTTTTTTACCGTTTTATACAATTAAAAAAGTAATTAACGTAAAATTAAAATTTTAGTTCTGTTGTTTTGATGGCCAACAAAACAACCTGCTCGGAATTTTTGTTTTATTTTGAAAACGGATTCATTATCTATTTCAAAACATTTATGAAATGATATGGGAGGTTTAACAATGGCAGTAAAGACCATCAGCAGAAATTTTCTTAAGTTTTTGGTTGTTATTCTTGCTTTCCAAGATGTTGCTGCAGGGGTAGCAGGGTCAATAATGGCTGACATCATTAAGGCATTTCCACAATATGACCCCACAATTGTTATGTTAGTTGCTACTTTTCCAGGATTAATACAAATTGTTCCTGCTCTCTTTTATGGTAAACTTTCCAAAATGTTCAAGAAGCGAACACTATTGTTTGTCGGCTTAAGCCTTTTCATCATCGGGGGTATCCTTCCAACCTTTATTGATAACCTCTGGGTGATTATTGCAATGAGGGGGATTTTAGGTTTAGGTGTCGGGATTACCATGCCGTTGTCAGTAGATGTAATTACAGATTTCTTTGAAGGCAGAGATAGAGATTTCTTGATTGGATTTGGTACCTCAACAATTGCGTGTATCGGAGCTATTTTCTTCCAATTAGTTGGAGGGATCTTAGCGGATGCTTATGGTTGGCATTATGGTTTCCTAACCTACTTGTTCCCTATTTGGATTCTTGCGATTACAATCCTTTACCTACCCGAGCCTGAGAAGAAACAGGTATCTAAAGTCGATAGTAATCAGGCAGTCGTAAAGATTAAATTGCCAAAAGCAATCTATTGGGTAAGTCTCGGACAGGTCTTTTATTCAGCGCTTATTTTTGGCTATGTAGTAAATATTTCAGTTGTCATCCAAGCGGATAAATTAGGTAATGCCACAGAAGCTGGTTTGGCTATATCCATCTTTACCTTTGGTACTTTAATAGCTGGTTTCCTTTTTGGGAAGATAAAACACAAACTTCCAACCATGTATTTACCGCTTGCTGTTTTAATGACCGGTGTTGGAATGGCCATCTGTTACTACTCTCCAACTCTAACAATGATCTTAATTGGAAGTGTATTCGGTGGTTTTGCAATGGGAATTGGCATTCCAGGAGTATTTACTAGGGTTTCTGAGTTAACTCCAGTCGGTGCTCCTTCTAGTGTAGGTTTAGTTGTTGCAGGGCAAGGTATTGGAGGGATTTTAGGGCCTTTTGGATTTCAAGTGATTCAAAATATATTTAACCAAGATATAGGTAGATTCCCATTAGCAGTTAGTGCGATTGGATTAGTTCTGTTAGCTCTCATTTGGGCCATTTCGGTAATGAAACCGAAAAGGGATATTGAGGCTACTTTAAGTCAATAACAATCAAAAAGCTAAAATGGTGAGTGCAGAATTCATCATTTTAGCTTTTTATATGATAAAAATTACTACATGAGAGGGGACGTATGATGGGGAATTCATTACAAAGATTACAAAATAAAGTTGCGATTGTAACGGGCAGTACCTCCGGAATTGGCGAAGCAACTGCTAAATTATTTGCTGCTGAGGGTGCAAAAGTTGTAGTGGTTGGAAGAAGAAGGGAAAACGGAGAAAGAATCGTTGATTCTATCAATAGCCAGGGAGGAGAGGCGATTTTCGTACAGACAGATATGACGAACGAAGAACAAATTATAAATTTAGTAGATAGTACATTAAAGGAATTTGGTCAAATTGATATTCTTATCAATAATGCAGGGAGAATAATTGAAAAGCCATTCATTGAATTAACAAACAGTGATTGGTATGAATTCGTTGCACTTGATGCGTTTTCTTATTTTCGTGCCATGCAGTTGGTCCTCCCACATATGGAAAAACAGTCTTCTGGAAACATTGTTAATGTGACCTCTTTAGCTGCGGTCAGTGTCATGCCTACCCATGCCCTGTATAGTTTTGTTAAAGCAGGAATTACCCATATGTCAAAGGTAGTAGCTGCTGAATATGCCGGAAAAGGGATTAGGGTGAATTGCTTATTGCCGGGTGTGGTCTATACGGAAATGATTGCCGATAACCCAAATACCCCACATATGGAAAAAATCATCCCAATGGGCAGAATGTCCACACCAGAAGAACAAGCAAAAACAATTTTGTTCATGGTTTCTGATGAATCATCCTATATGACTGGTACCTCCATCGTATCTGATGGCGGTGTAAGGGGAATATAGAGCTCAATCTATCAAGCAAAGGGGGATTTAAAATGCTGTTAAAAGATAAAATAGCCGTCATAACTGGTGGAGCTAAAGGTATGGGAGAAGCAACATCAAAAAAATTCGCCGAGCAAGGCGCGACTGTAGTCATTGCCGATTTGGATTTTGATGCTGCCCGTATTGTTGCGGATAACATCCAAACAGGCGGCGGACAAGCGCGTGCCTATAATCAGGTCGATGTCACTAATCAATTGACGATTAAAGCAACAGTGGATCAGGCGATGAAGGAATTTGGGAGAATTGATATTTTAGTAAATTGTGCAGGAGGTACCTTTGGTGCCAACGGAAGCAGTGAAAATATAAATATGAATGATTGGGACAGAACTATGAAGTTAAATCTTAATGGTACCCTTAATCCAATCATGGAAATTTTACCGTACATGAAAAAACAAAAATCCGGTAAAATCGTTAATTTCTCTTCAATTGGGGCTTTTAACGCCTATACCGTTGTCCTTCATTACCATGCTGCTAAAGGAGCAGTCGAGAGTCTCACCCATAATCTTGCCTTTGAACTTGCACCGCTCGGAATTCATGCAAACGTCATCTCACCTGGTCCCATCATGACTCCTTTTTGGGACGAATTAATGCCGACTGGTCCTGAACGAGATCAATTTACAGAGGCTCTTGCCAATAAAGAAGTTCCAATGCAGAGAATGGGGACGGCTGAGGATATTGCAGGAGTCTGTTTGTTTCTAGCTTCTGGCTTATCGGATTATGTGACAGGGCAGAAGATAAATGTTGGCGGCGGCATGGGTAACATCATATCCCATAATTCTACCTTCCTATCATCTGATGAAAATAAACAGGTTAATAAATGATAGATTTGGTTATTAGTTGAAAAGCATCTCTATATTTGTCACTATGAAAGATTTGAGGAGGAGGAGATACATTGGATAAAGGTTTAAAAGTACTTAATAAGTTACCATTTCAAAAGCTGACTGCGGTAGCTTCTGCATTATCACTACTTTCAGGGTGTTCCTATAAAAATATTACTGGTCAGGAAGTAAAAGCAGAGGTTTTAAAGCAGAAAACAAATGAACAAAAACAAAAAAGCCAGCAAAAAGAAGGTGAGGACTCACCCAAACCAAATATTGTGTATATTGTCTTAGACGATTCTGGTTTTTCTGATATTGGAAGCTATGGATCCGAAGTCAAAACGCCTAACTTAGATTGGTTAGCGGAAAACGGACTTCGTTATAACAATTCGCATGTAACGCCGGTGTGTTCACCAACCCGTGCAGCTTTACTTACAGGACGGAATCCACATGATATAGGAATGTCAACAGTAGCCAATTTTGATATGGGCCCTGAATATGAAAACAAACGTGGCAGAATCTATCCGGAAGCGGGAACAATTGCTGAAGTTCTTAGCGAAAATAGCTACAATAATTACGCATTAGGGAAATGGCACTTATCCCCTTCCCACCAAGTAACTCCTGCTGGTCCTTATGAAAATTGGCCGCTAGGCAAAGGCTTTGATCGCTTCTACGGTTTTCTTGAGGACTCTGGTGATCAATATAGACCAGAATTAATACAGGATAACAGTCCGGTTGATGTACCTAAGAAGGAAAACTATCATTTCTCTGAGGATATAGTGGATCGAGCCAATCAATATGTAACCGACCAATCTTCAGTGAATCCAGAAAAACCATTTTTCCTATACTTATCTTTTGGTGCACAGCACCAACCAGTTCAAGTTCCAAAGAAATATATCGATATGTATAAAGGGGTATATGACAAAGGCTGGGATAAAATCCGGGAAGAAAGGTTTAATAAGCAGAAACAATTAGGGATTATTCCAAAAGACACTAAATTACCTGGACTTAACCCAGGAGTTAAGCCGTGGGAGCAACTTACTAATGATGAGAAAAAGGCGTTTATCCGTTTCCAAGAAACATACGCAGGCTTTTTGACGCATACCGATGAGCAAATTGGCCGCTTTATTGAGAAATTACGCTCCGTCGGGGAATTGGAAAATACAATGATTGTCTTCTTATCAGACAACGGTACCAGCTCCATGGGGAAAAATACCGGATCGATTAATCATACACTCCCATATAACGATGTACCTGAAAAATTAGAAGATGTTGTTAAGCATATCGACGATATAGGAAGTGAACGAGCTGGAGCAGAATCTCCGACTGGCTGGGCTCAGGTCAGTAATACCCCTTTTAAATTCTATAAAGCTACAACCTTTGAAGCAGGAATTCATACACCGCTGATTGTTTATTATCCAAAGGTGATTAAAGATAAAGGAGCGATTCGTAATCAGTATATACATGTAAGTGATATCACTCCCACTGTTTATGATGTATTAGGAATTGATATACCTAAGGAGATAAAGGGAGTAAAGCAAATGGGCCTTCAAGGCAAGAGTTTTGCCGATTCATTTAAAAGTTCCAAATCATTAGGAAAGGAAACACAGTATTTTGAAAATAACGGACAGCGGGCCATATATCATGACGGTTGGAAAGCGTTAACACTCCATAAGAAAGGAGACCCTTATGAAAAGGATATCTGGCAGCTTTACCATGTAGCAGAAGACTTTTCTGAAACAAATGACCTTGCGGCAAAATTCCCAGAAAAGGTAAATGAACTGAAGAAGTTATGGGAGGAGGAAGCAAGGAAATATGGAGTATATCCAATGACAGATATCGCTGGAGAAGGATTTTTAACTATCCCTGCGGATTCCATCCGTGCAAGAAATACCTTTACATTTTACCCTGGAATGTCCCGTTTATCAGAGTCAGCTTCACCATTCATTATTAACCGTACCTATTCCATCACGGTCCCAATTGAACGTGACAGCGCAACCGATGATGGCGTCCTCGTTGCTTTAGGAGGTTATGAGAGTGGTTATACATTATATATAAAAAATAACAAGCTAGTTTATGAATACAACATGGGAAATGCTGTTTATCGAATTGAATCGAAAGAAGATGTGCCTGTAGGAAAATCAGCAATCCGGTTTGAGTTTAGTAAAACTGAAGCCAACAAAGGTATTGGAAGTCTATATATTAATGGACAGAAAGTCGGAGAAGGTAGTATTGACAAAACACATCAATATAAAATTGCATTCGAAGGATTGGATATCGGTAAGGATACACTCTATTCTGTAAGCCCAGCCTACCAAAATGAAGGAACGTTCGAATTTTCAGGAGAGATTGAAAAAGTCGTCTATGAATTGAAGTAGAAAAATGAAATGAGATTAAGTAAATGAAGAAAGAAATATAAGCCAGTGCCAAGGGGTTACTGGCTTATATTCTAAGAAACGAAGGAGAATAAAAATGGAGAAAACCTATGAACAAACAAAAGGATTTCATATTCTAGCCAAACCATCAGGTCCAATTTGTAATCTTGATTGCCATTATTGTTTTTATACAGAGAAAGAAGCTTTCTTTTCCGAAAAAAGTCGTTTTCGGATGTCAGATGAAACGTTAGAGGAGTTTATTCAGCAATACATAAAATCGCAAGATGTTAATGAAATTCCGTTCGTTTGGCAGGGGGGGGAACCCACCTTAATGGGTCTTGATTTTTATAAGAAAGTGATTGAATTGCAAAAGAAGTATGGTAGCGGGAAAAGAATCACCAACTCTCTGCAAACGAATGGTACACTTTTAAATGAAGAGTGGTGTCAATTTCTGGCAAAACATAAATTCCTTGTAGGCCTTAGTCTTGATGGTCCGGAATACATTCATAATGAATATAGAGTTGACCGTGGAGGGAAACCAACATTCCATAAGGTTCAGAAAGCTTTGCGTCTATTAAAAAAATATAAGGTGAATTTTAATGTGTTAGTCTGTGTGACAAAGTATTCTTCTAAGTATCCTCTTGAAATCTATCATTTCTTTAAAGAGGAAGGAGTAGAGTTCATTCAATTCATTCCTATTGTAGAACGAATGCCGGATATGGAAGCCAAAAAAATTGGGCTTCGACATGCCACACCACCTTCCGTAAATCAGGAAGAAGCACAGCAAGCTGTTTCCACTTGGACGGTAGAAGCAGAGAAGTATGGTGACTTTCTTATCACTATTTTTGAAGAGTGGGTAAGAAAGGATGTAGGAAAAATTCTTGTAATGAATTTTGAACAAGCTCTTACCTCTTGGCTTGGACTCCCATCAACAACTTGTATATTTGCAGAAACTTGTGGAAGGGCTGCGATGGTTGAACACAATGGAGATGTGTATTCGTGTGATCATTTTATGTATCCTGAATACCAACTGGGGAATATTTTCGACAATACATTTGTTGAAATGATTGAATCTAACAAACAAAGAGCATTTGGGGAAAATAAAAAATCCTCTCTTCCGAATTACTGCAAAACATGTGAAGTACGTTTTGCGTGCAACGGAGAGTGTCCAAAACACCGCTTTCTTCAAACTCTTGATGGTGAGCCAGGATTAAACTATTTGTGTGCTGGATATAAAAAATATTTTAACCATATTCATCGATATATGAAAGTAATGGTTCAACTGATTGAAAACGGCTTACCAGCGTCTGAAATAATGGAAGTTATTAAAAGACCTCTAATCATAAAAGGGTGATACTTAAATAATTCCCTCGGTGATTATAAAACTATTTAGATTTTAAAAAAAGTATTCAGAATTTATTGACAAAGTCAAATGAACAAAGGTAAAATTATAGTTAGTTAAAGAAAACGCTTTTATTACCAATTTAACCACTATAAATGTAGTGGATACCCAATACTAGAATTTCAGCGAAGAGAATCAATGAAACTTTAAAATTATTTTTACAAAGTGAGGGTAACGAATATGACAGCAGTTGAAACAAAAAAGGTTCAAACAGGAAATTATCAAACCTTTATCCATGAAGGTGGTGACAACTCCTCTGAAACAATCATCTTTCTTCATGGAAGCGGACCAGGGGTAAGTGCTAAATCAAACTGGCAGCACATATTACCACATTTTAATGAGAAATTTCACGTAGTGGCACTTGATATTTTCGGTTTTGGCAATACCGATCATCCTGAGGCCTATCCGAAAAATGGTGTAGAGTGGATGAATGAGCGGATCAAACAGGTATTGCTGTTAATGGATAATTTAGGGGTTGAAAAGGCCAACTTAGTTGGGAATTCCCTCGGTGGTGTCATTGCCCTTCATCTGCTCATGTATGCACCGGATCGATTTGATAAAGTAGTATTGATGGGGGCTGGCGGCGGTTTAACAGAACCAACTCCAGAACTTGCAAAACTAGCAAACTTCCATAAAGACCCAGATCCAGTTGCATTCAAAAATTTATTAAGCTGGTTCTTATTTGATAAAAGGATCCTTGAAGATGAATTGGAGAACATTGTGTCTGAGCGATTAGAGCTATTTTTAAAGCCCGAAGTTCGCAGATCATATGAGGAGAATTTCTCGAAATCACATTTGTCGGATATGCTTATCCCTCCTTCAGCACTGAAACAGATGGACCATTCTATTTTACTAATTCACGGACATGGGGACCGTTTTGTACCACTCCAAAGCAGCCTATATGTAATGGACTATTTGCCAAATGCACAGCTGCATGTCTTTAAGCGCTGTGGACATTGGGCGCAAGTCGAACAAAAAGAAAGATTTATCAAATTAACATCGGATTTTTTCAATGGTGACCTATAAACTAAAACTAACACACCCTTGATCGTCATTATAATAGATTAGGATAAAACTCTAGTATATCCTAAAGTGACAATAGACACTCGCTAGCGAATTAACATATTATAGGGGTAACTAATCCTAGAAAATAGCAGGTGTATAATATGAAAATTGATAAGGCTTATCGCTATATTAAAAGATTAATTATTGAAGGAATCTGGGAACCAGAAACCTCGATAAATGTGAATGAGATTACCGAAAAACTAAATATGAGCCGGACACCCGTCCACAAGGCATTATCAAAGCTTGAACAAGAAGGATTTCTCACAATTATTCCACAAGTTGGTGTCTTCGTAAAAAGACCTGACCCAGAAGAAGTTTTAGAACGATTATTGGTTTGTGCCAATTTAGATGCATTAATGACTGAGCAGGCTGCATTAAATCTGAACGAAGAAAAATTTTGTTTTTTGGAAGAAATCTTAACAAAAATGGATAATACCAGGATATCAGCTGATGAATACTCTAGCTTAAATATTGATTTTCATCGCACTATTTATGAAGCCTCCAAGTTAACTTATACCTTTAATCTCGCGAAGACACTTTGGGACTACCTGAATTTTGTAGGAAACCCGGAAGAATTATTCACGGATGAACGACGGAAACAGTCTCAAACGGAGCATTGGATCATTTTTTATAGTCTACGAGAAAAGGACAGTAAAATGGCCAAAAGATTAATGGAAAAACATATGCGTCGAGTAGCTAAGCTTGTAGGAGAAAAATATCAGGACATTGATTTAAACCAACGTGTATTTAACTAATTCCACGGCTAATGAAAGAAGGAACTACCACTATTATTGCGGGGGGTACTCGAATGGAACAAAGCGTGTTGGACACAAAGAAAGAATTGGTAGAAAAGGCCCGATCTCTGATTCCAAAATTACGTGAATATGGGGAAGAAATAGAAAAGACTAATTCCTTACCTAAAGCGATTATTGATGATTTGCAAAATGAAGGTACGTTAAAAGTATTACGTCCACATCTATTTGGCGGTTATCAAACGGATATGCGTACCTATACAGAGGTTGTTACTGAAATATCTCGTGGAAACGGGTCGGCAGGCTGGTTTGTCGCACTTAGTAATATTAGGGATTATATGATTTCATATACGTTTGGAGAAAAAGCATTAAGCGAAATTTACAAAAAAGGGGAAGATGTCGTATTAGCTGGGAACTTTAAACCAATTAAATGTGACATTAAAAAGGTAGATGGCGGCTATTATATCGAGGAAGCACAATGGCCATTCGTTTCAGGAAGTCCACATGCTGACTGGTGTTACTTTGGGTTTCCAATCTTCGATGAAAACGGGGGCGTAGAAATGGCCATTATGGTTATTCCTCGCAACGAATTAGAGGTCCTTGACGACTGGTATGTAATGGGCTTAAAGGGATCGGGCAGTAATAGCTGTCATATTAAAAATGTGTTTGTACCAGATCACCGTGTTTCATTAGATCGTCTCGCAAGTAAAGGCGAGTACCTCATTGAGCCGCTAAAAGAAGTGGCCTTATACAGGTCTTCCTTTGTACCTTCGCTAACCTTGTCGATTGTAGCACCTGCGTTGGGACTCGCAAAGGCCGCAATGGATTTATTTATGGAAAGGCTTCCAAAGGCAGGGATAGGAAATACCTTCTATAACAAACAAGCTGAAGCACCTATAACCCATCACCAGGTGGCCCAAGCGCAGCTGAAAATTGATTCAGCTGAGATGCATCTTTATCGTGCCGTAGACAAAATTGATTCCTATGCCGCACGTGGACAGGTAATGGATAAAAATGAAATTATCAAAGTCAAAGCAGACTTTGGTTATGTAAATCAATTATGTAAAGAAGCGATTGATCTGCTTGTTGCTGGAGTGGGATCTATGTTTACTTACGAAACAAATCCGATTCAAAGAGTCTATCGTGATTTCCTAACCATGCATTTACATGGGTTTATCACACCAACTAGTTTAATTGAAACGTATGGAAGAGTATTGTGCGGTCAAGAACCGAACACTTATTTTGTGTAACAAATCGAAATGAATGTAAGCGGTTACGTGTGGATTATTAAATTTAAGGAAAATAGGGAGGTATAAGCTATGAGTTTACCAGAAATCGCAAAATTAGGGCACGTTGCTTTAGTATCAACAGATCTTGAAAAATCACTATGGTTCTTTAAAGAACTAATTGGTCTTGAAGAAACAGAGGTAGTTAACGGAACACATTATCTACGTGCATGGGGTGATTTTGAACATCATACGCTTTCAATTACTGCAGGTGAGAAGTCGTATGTAGACCACATTGCCTGGCGGACAAAACGACCTGAAGATGTTGAAGGATTTGCCCAGCTGCTAAAGGAAGCAGGGACAGAAGTAAATTGGGTTGAAGCTGGTGTAGAAGCGGGCCAAGGCAGAGCGATTCGCTTTCAATTACCAAGTGAGCATCGCTTTGAAATTTATTATGACATGGAAAAAACATTAGCAGAGCCGTCCAAACGGTCGGTATTAAAGAATCAGACTTATAAATCATGGGCACGCGGCGTATCACCGCGAAGAATAGACCATGTCAATCTCCTATCATCATTAAAGGCAAATGTCATTTCTGATTATTTAATAGAAAAGCTAGGTTTTAAAATGAGGGAATGTGTTCAAGCTCCAGATGAATCTTTAATTGGTGCCTGGTTAAGTGTCACACCATTGGTGCATGATATCGCAGTAAGCCATGATCCATTTTCACCATCGACACATCAAATTCACCATTTGTCTTACTGGCTTGATAATGCCCAAGATCTTCTTCGGGCGGCAGATATCTTAGCTGAAAATGGGATAAAGTTTAAAGGTCCTGGTAAGCACGGTATTTCGCAAGCTATGTACATTTACGTTGTCGATCCAGGCAGCGGAGTCCGCTTGGAATTGTTCACCAATGGGTATTTAATCTTTGAACCAGACTGGGAGCCTATCGTATGGACTTTGGATGAAATGGATGTTGGTTTTACCTTCTGGGGTGACCAAACGGACACACTACCAGAAAACAATCCGACGATCGAAGCATAAGAGATTAATAGATAACTTAAGATAACATATTCGGAAAAGCAGAAAGGGGTCATAAGAATGGATGATCGATTATTTAGAACCGCAATGGGGAAATTTGCAACAGGTGTAACCGTTATTGCAACAGATGTCGAGGGTGATGTGCATGGAATGACTGCAAATGCCTTCATGTCCGTGTCACTAAGTCCAAAGCTAGTTGTAATCTCGATTGGGGAAAAAGCTAAAATCCTTGAGAAAATAAAACAAAGTCAAACATTTTCAGTCAATATTTTAGCTGCAGATCAACAGGAACTTTCAATGATTTTTGCTGGACAAATAAAAGAGCCACGGGAAGTCATTTTTGATCGTCTTGATGGGAAACCAGTATTAGCTGGTGCCGTCGCCCAAATTGCCTGTGAAGTATCTGCTGAGCACATCGAAGGAGATCATACCCTTTTTATCGGCAAGGTGACTGATATTAAGCATGAAGATGCTGAACCACTTCTTTTTTATAGCGGACGCTATCGTACTTTATTAGAGGAATCAACTGTTACATCGAATTAAAAAAATCACAACCATGCTTTAATAGCATCGACATAAAGGAGCAATGGTAATGGATATTCAAAAAGCTGCTACAGCACTAATGGAAGCGGAAAGTGAGAAACAGCCGATTGCTCCCTTTACTTCATCCACAGAAGAAATTTCTGTGGATGAAGCCTACCAAATTCAGCTGCATCAAATTCATCATAAAGTGAATAAAGGTGCAGTAATTGTTGGGAAAAAAATCGGTCTCACAAGTAAAGCGATGCAGGATATGTTTAATGTGAACGAGCCTGATTATGGGCACCTTCTTAATGACATGATCTATGAGGATGGAGAGACGATTGGACTAAATCAGTTCATCCAGCCAAAGATTGAATTCGAAATCGCCTTTGTCTTAAAAAAAGATTTAAGGGGTCCTGGAGTAACAATGAATGACGTCATCGAAGCTACAGATTACATTGTACCGGCACTAGAAATTATTGACAGTCGGATTAGAGACTGGCAAATTAAGTTCGAAGATACGGTAGCAGACAATGGCTCTTCAGCAGGGGCGGTTATCGGCAAAACAACTGCTAAGATAGATAGACTTGACCTCACCAAAATTGGCATGAATGTGTTTAGGAATAATGAATTTTTGGACTCTGCTGTAAGTGCGGCTGTAATGGGGAATCCTGCTCAAGCCGTTGCCTGGCTTGCTAATGCCCTAGGTAATTACTGTATCTCTCTATATGCTGGTGAAGTTATTCTTGCTGGAGCTCTTTCAAAGGCGATAGTCATAGAGGATGGGGATATATTCAGAGCAGAATTTGAACATATGGGTTCAGTATCAGCGAGTTTTAAAAAAAACCGTTGAAAATAAAAAAACACTAGTACAAATTATGTTTGAAGACTCCTTGTATATCGCTATGTGAGGAGTCTTTATTGTAAGAAAATAAATTTTCATAAAATGAGGGGGAGATAAAATGGGTATTAAAGTTGTTAGATTTGAACATAAACAAAAAGAGCAATGGGGAGTGGTATCAGGAGATCAAATCCTCCTTTTATCAGGTACATACCAAAGTTTTCCTGATTTTTTGGCGCATGGGAAAGAAGAAGCCCGAACCATCAAGGCACAAGATCATACAGAATCTGTTTCATTAAATGAAGTGACCATTTTGAGTCCAGTGACAAAGCCAGCACGAATCGTTTGTCAGGGAGTCAATTACTCAGAGCATCGTGCTGAGACGGGAATGGAAGCTGCACGAGCTCCATTTAATATGATTTTTAGCAAAGCTGACAGTTCCCTTTGCGGAGCCACTAGTGAAATTATAAGGCCGCGCGATGTTAAACTACTAGATTATGAATTGGAGCTTGGTCTCGTAATTGGAACAGAAATCACAGAGGCGTCAGATATAACTGACGAAAACCTTCATCAGTATATCGCCGGGCTCGTGATTGTTAATGATGTTTCTGCGCGGGATGTTCAGCTTTCAGAGGGGCAATGGTTGAAAGGTAAGAGCTACCGAACTTTTTGTCCAACAGGTCCTTATCTTTATTTGCTTGACAAGGAAGAGCTGCCATTGCTTCATGATCTTGAGTTAAATCTCTGGGTGAATGATGAATTAAGGCAATCTGCCAATTCAAATCAACTGCTTTACAAACCGGCAGAAACCCTTACAGAGCTCTCGGAAATTATGGATTTATCCCCAGGGGATCTGATTGTTACTGGAACTGCAGGCGGGGTTGCTCTAAATCTAACTCCGCAAGTATTGGAACTTTTATCAAACATGGCTATTCCTTATCAACAAAAGTTGGATTTACTTGAAGAAGGACAATTAATCAGCGGCAAATACCTGAAGGACGGCGATGTCATTCGCTGCCAAATTCGTAGTTCAAATGGATTAATCGATCTTGGCGAACAAATAAATAAAGTCGTTCCAAGTATAAAGAAAAGCCATGTAAACTCCTTTTAACCCTTAAATTGAGAGGGGGAATTAATATTGAGTAACTTAGCCCAATCATATAAACCTAGCTCCACAGAAGATGGAAATAAAAAAATCCTTTCAACTTCTGCTGCTTTTGGACTCCTAAGGAAAGGATTAATAGAGAATCTAGGGACTAAAAGAGCAAAAGGGTTTCTACTTCGTTATGGTTGGAATTTAGGTGTTAGTGATGCAGAAGAAGCAATGAAAACAAGTTCATCGATCAATGACCTTCTTAATCAAGCATCGATTCTTCATTTAAGCACGGGACATTTTAGAGACATGAAGTCCGAAAGAATAATCGAAATGAGTGATTCAGAAACCATTAAATCGATCCTTGGCAAAGGAAAATGGATTGACTCATTTGAAGCAATGGAGCATATCAAGCACCATGGCCAATCAGAAGCACCGGTATGTCATACCTTGACAGGATATGCAAGCGGTTATATGTCAACTGTCTGCAGGAAGAGTGTCATTGTTAAGGAAATTAGCTGTATTGCTATGGGAGATGCTGAATGCTGCTTCGAAGCAAGACTGCAAGAGGATTGGGGAAATGAAATTCAAGAGGAACTTAAATTCTATCATGAAAGTAATATCATTGATGAACTGGAGTATACTTATGAGCAATTGTTAGAGCAGAGGAATTTTATCGAAACCGTATCTAAATTTCATAAGAAATTAACGGAAAGTGTTTCGAATGGAAGCAATCTTCAGGATATTGCTGATAGCACGTTTAAATTATTGAGAATCCCAATTTCTATTGAAGATTTAAGCTTCCAAAAAATTGTTTACTCAGGGCTAAAAGATGAGCAATATATTAGTCTTAATAACAACCTAAAAGAGAATTTAATTCGAAAAAATAGAAATAATCACAACCTGCTGCCATTATTTAATGAAACGACTAGAATAAAGACAGAAAATCAGGAACGTTTGATTACCCCTATTATTGTCCAAAAAAAAGTAATCGGATATTGCACCTTTTTTTATATAAATGAACTAGGGAAAAGCGCGGAAACGGATGTTATGTTTATTGAGAGGGTTGCCAATGCCGCCTCATTGTACCTTTTAAACGAAAAAACAAGTTTTGAAGCAGTTGAAAAAATGAAGGGGTATTTTTTAGAACAAATCCTTAAGGGGCAATTTTCCTCCAATGAGGAAATTATCAAGCGTGGCCGGCATATGGGCCTTAACCTTGAGAACCCTTTTTATATTGCCGCTATTGATTATAAAGAAAAGGGAAAGACAACCCAGAATAGCTTTGATCACTATGACCAAATATTAGAGACCATTGCCAAGTATCTCGATATCCAAGGATATAAAGCGTTAATTGGTCAGTATGAGGGTCAGATTATAATGCTCATACCCGAAACAGCAAATATTATCGCTATAATGGAAAAAATCCTGAAACATATTGAAACAACGTATTCATCTTATCGATATAAAGTCGGGATAAGCGATAAATCCGAGGATATTGAGAGTATATTGGATTATTTCGAAGAGGCATTAATTGCCTTACGGATGTCCACAGATAAAAAAATAAATGGTTTTAAAGATCTAGGGATAGTTGGTGTCCTAATAAATTCAAAAAATGTAAGCGGGATTAAGAAAATTGCAAAACAAGAATTAGGACCACTATATAAATTAAATGATGTGAAACAAAAAGAGTTACTGAAAACACTCTATGTCTTTTTATCCAATGGTGGAAAACTTCAGCAGACGATGGATGATCTTTCCTTATCTATGAGTGGTCTAATGTATCGAATCAATAAGATTGAAACGCTCATCAATAAAGATTTGCGGGATTCTTCCCAAAGCTATCAGCTCTTGCTAATTCTTGACTCACTGATGGCATTGGGAGAGTTAAAAATATAAACAACTAAGGGCAGTCCTAATCGGATTGCTCTTATTTATGGAGTTCATCATTGGATAAAAACCAACAAAAACAACTTGAAAATAGCGTAAATTCCAACAGTTTTTACTCTAGATATAATATACAGAATTTTCTAAAATGTAAAAATGTAAGCACTTTCAAATACAAGCTATTTATAGGGAGGAATTTATTTGACTCAAGGACAGTCTATTAATCTAATTGAAAAAAGCACGGTGAAGAAGACAATGAAGAGAATTTTACCATTTATTTTGCTTTTGTATGTGGTTGCCTTCCTAGACCGAGTCAATATGGGTTATGCAGCCTTACAGATGAATGCGGATTTGTCATTAACAGCTGAAGTATTTGGCTTGTTGTCTGGTCTATTTTTTATCAGTTATTTCCTCTTTGAAGTTCCTAGTAATATGATTTTGAATAAGGTGGGGGCACGGTTGTGGATTGCCCGTATTATGATTACTTGGGGAATTGTCGTTGTGTTACAAGGCTTTATCCAATCAGCAACCCACTTATATATTTTACGCTTTTTACTGGGTGCAGCTGAAGCGGGATTTGTCCCAGGGATCATACTATATTTAACTTATTGGTTCAGGGCACGTGAACGCGGGAAAGCAACAGCGCTCTTTTTTGTTGCCTTGCCATTAAGTGCGTTGATCGGTGCTCCGTTGTCTACATGGATTATGGATACAATCACATGGAGTGGTTTAGCGGGTTGGAGATGGATGTTTATCTTAGAAGGCATACCAGCTGTTCTTTTAGGTATTGTCGTTATGTTTTATTTGACCAATAAACCTGCTAACGCAAAATGGTTAACGGCAGAAGAAAAAACCTGGATTGAGGGAGAATTAGCCAAGGAACGAAAATTAAGTGCCAAGTTAAATAAAACCTCCCACCTCGGCATGTTGAAAGAGTCAAAATTGTGGAAATTAGCTTTATTTAATATCGCTGGTTTTATCGCAGTAAATGCACTTTCCTATTGGATGCCAACCATTATTAAATCTTTGTCTTCATCTTCAACGACGAACTTACAAATTGGCTGGTTAGCGATGATTCCATCGATTGTTGCGATTCCGTCGATTCTTTTTACAGGATGGAATGCAGATCGAACGAACTCACACAAATTGCATTTAGGAGCAAGTGTGTTTATTGCCATGGTTGGATTCATTGGCTGTGCATTTGTATCAAGCGTTCCACTTATGGTTTTAATGCTCTCCATTACTTCCGCTGGCTTATATGGTATATCAGGTACTTTTTATGCATATATCACTTTCTTCTTCTCAGAATCTACTGCACCTGTTGGCATTGCTTTAGTAAGCACTCTTTCCTCATTAGGCGGTTTCGTTGGTCCATATATAATGGGTGTTTTCAATTTTAATCAAGCGATGTTTATCATAGCTGGATTCCTGCTTATCAGTTTAATCACACTCACAACACTTAAATTAGCGAAGAAAGATCAGAATGAAATGGAAGACAAAATAGTGGTAGAAATATAATTAAAAAACCAATAAAAACTATCTAAAAATAGTAGGAAGTTAGATGATTTTTTCTCTAGATTAAAATTATTGAATTTTCTAAAATTTAGATAGGGTTAAAATATAAAAAGATGAAAAGGGTTACATTCTATTGGATGTTCCCATGATTGTTTTTTTACAGAAGGAGGAGAATTTCATAATGGCAAACATTACTCAACAATTAGTTAAAACGGATAACTTTGAAACATTTGTAAATCGCTCGGGTGAGGGGAATTCTGAAACTATATTATTCTTACATGGCTCAGGACCAGGTGTTTTCGCATGGGCTAACTGGCGATACGCATTAAATGCATGCGGTGAAACATATGACTGTATTGCTCCAGACCTGCTTGGCTTCGGACAGAGTGGACATCCTGAGTCAACTCCAAAGAACAGACAGGGATGGATGGACCTTTGGGTAAATCAGCTGATTGAACTGCTGGATCGCTACGGGATACAAAAGGCTCACGTGGTTGGGAATTCGTTAGGCTGTTCCATTGCATTGGAACTATTACTAGAATATCCTGAACGTTTTGGCCGGGTTGTCTTAATGGGACCTGGAGGGACACCGAATACAAAGCTAAGTTCTGAACTAGCTCGGGCAAAGGGCTTCTATGACAATCCATCCGAAAAGAAAATGCGTCAAATTATGGGCTGGTTCGTGTATGATGTGGAAAAACTTGCCCCAGAAATTGACTCACTTGCTGCTACTCGATATGAGACAGCGATGCGTCCGGAAATACATCTTTCCAACGAATCCATCTTTGCAACAGCAGCTGTCCCTGTGCCAGTAACAGCACTTAAACGGATCCAAAACCCAATCTTACTTGTTCATGGACGTGATGACATGGTTTGCTCAGTTGAATCTAGCTATTACCTACTCTCACATCTCCAGAATGTTCAATTGCATGTATACGGTCAATGCGGCCACTGGACGCAAATAGAGAACCAAGAAAGTTTTAATAATTTAATTCAAAACTATTTCTCTAGCACAATCTAAAAAACATTAGGAGCGGAGGTATAAAGATGACTTTACCAGAGATTGCAAAGTTAGGACATGTAGCACTCGTCACACCGGATTTGGAAAAATCATTATGGTTTTTCAGGGATGTCATTGGATTAGAAGTAACAGAAGAAAAAAACGGAACCTATTACTTACGTGCATGGGGCGACTTTGAACATCATTCCCTCTCATTAACTGCAGGAGAGAAAGGGTACGTTGATCATATTGGATGGAGAACGAAACGACCGGAAGATGTGGAAGGATTTGCCCAGCTGCTTGAAAAAGCCGGAACAGAGGTTAACTGGATTGAAGCGGGCGAAGAAGCCGGACAAGGAAGGGCGATACGCTTTAAACTGCCAAGCCAGCATTCTTTTGAAATTTACTATGATGTAGAAAAACCTAAAGTAGATGAAAAAAGACGTTCTGTCTTAAAAAATCAAACGTACAAAGCATGGGCGCGCGGCTGCTCCCCAAGGCGATTTGACCATGTAAATATTGCTACTTCCATGGATGTCGGTGAAATACTCGATTACTTAGGCAGCCAATTAGGGTTTAAGCTACGTGAATATGTGAAATACCATAAAACAACAACTGTCGCAGGCTGGATGAGTGTTACTCCTTTAGTGCACGATATTGCAGTTATTTCAAGACCGCAAGCAGAAACACCGAACCAGCTTCATCACATTTCCTATTGGCACGATAATGCCCAAGATATCCTAAGGGCTGCTGATATTCTTGCAGAAGAAGGCATTAAATTCATTGGTCCTGGTAAACATGGGGTATCTCAAGCGTTTTATCTCTATGTATGTGACCCTGGCAGCGGCTGCCGTGTGGAATTATTTAGTGGATCCTATTTAATTTTTGAACCAGACTGGGAACCGGTCGAGTGGACGGAGGAAGAGCACTCGATTGCTAACACCTATTGGGGAGAAACCGTAAGCGATAAGGAACTGAATAAACCAACGATCGAAGCGTGATGTATAAGCTGACTCAGGAAATAGCTTGAGTCAGCTTTTTTGAAAGCGAGGGACAGTCTTATGAAGGAAAACAAAATCTATGAAACTGATATTGTTGTAGTAGGGGCAGGGAATGCCGCAATGTGTGCTGCAATAGCTGCACGGGAAAATGGTGTCAATGTCATTGTGCTTGAAAAAGCTCCAGAGGTTGAAAAAGGGGGCAATAGCACCTTTACCCATGGCTCTATTCGTTTTGCCTACAAGGATGTCAATGAGTTAAAGCAAATTATGCCTGACCTTACACAGGAAGATATAGACATGACAGATTTTGGTTCCTATACGGAAGAAGAATTTTTTGATGATATGTGCCGTATAACGGAATATCGTACCGACCCAGAGCTTGCTTCCCTCTTAACAAGTAAAAGCTTTGAAACGATGAAATGGATGCAGTCCCATAAAGTCAGGTGGGTGCCGATTTACGGTCGCCAAGCCTTTAAAGTGGATGGTATCTTTAAATTTTGGGGCGGAATGATTGTTGAATCTGTTGGTGGAGGTCCAGGGTTAGTCGGTGCACTACACGAGGAAGCTGAACATTTAGGTGTTCAAGTATTATTTAATGCGATGGCGACCGAACTCATTCACGATGATGATGGGGTGCATGGGGTCGTTTTTAAGCATAATGGACAAACAACAGAAGTCCATGCGAAAGCGGTTATCTTAGCATCTGGGGGTTTTCATGCCAACCCGGAAATGAGAACTCGATACTTAGGTCCCAATTGGGATTTAGCTAAAGCAAGAGGGAGCCGTTTTAATACCGGCGAGGGCATTCAAATGGCGCTAAATATTGGAGCTCTTGCAGCTGGAAACTGGTCAGGCTGTCATTCAGTTGGCGGAGATCGTTATTTACCTGAATTTACAGAAGGGTTCCAAAAACTCAGCTATCCGTTTGGAGTTCTAGTAAACGCCGAAGGAAAACGGTTTGTCGACGAAGGGGCTGACTTTCGCAATTATACCTATGCGAGATATGGGAAATTGATCCTCAAGCAGCCAGGACAATTTGCATGGCAGATATTCGATGCTAAAGTAGCCGGGCTTCTACGCGACGAATATCGGGGAAGAAAGGTAACAAAGGTGAAAGCGAATACCTTAGAAGAATTGGCTGATAAGCTTGACGGTGTGGATCAGGAAGGTTTTTTAAAGACGATAGAGGAATACAATGAGGCTGTCCGTAAAGATATACCATTCAACCCCAATATTAAGGATGGCCGTTGTACAGATGGGATAGTGGTAAGAAAATCCAATTGGGCAAATACCCTGGATCAAGGTCCATTTGAAGCATATGCCGTTACGTGCGGGATTACCTTTACTTTTGGCGGCTTGAAAATAAACACCAATACGGAAGTTCAAGACGTAGTATCACAATCGATTCCAGGGTTATATGCTGCTGGGGAACTGGTAGGCGGCCTATTCTACTTTAACTACCCTGGTGGTGCTGGATTAATGGCAGGGTCGGTTTTTGGCAAAATTGCCGGTGAAAATGCCTCACGCTTTATTTCCCAAGTGAAAGAAAAAGAGGAGATGTTTTGAAGGTATAAATAGGGGAGATATAAAAATATATAAAAAATTGAAAAACTAGGATTTTTTACTATTTAGGTAGATCAATTTATAGTCATTAAAATAAACGTGTTGATAAAATGAAAAAGGGGTGCAAAATATGGTTAGCAAAGTATTGGATGAAAACAAGGCTGATTTGAACCTGTTATTAAAAGGGGCAGAAAAGGTTGGGAAAATTGCCGAATCGGAAGCACTAGAAGCAGACCAAAACAAAACAGTTTCAAAAAATGTCATTGATGCGATAAAAGAGGCACGATTATCTAAGTTGTTACTGCCAAAAAAATATGGTGAGCCACAAGTAGATTTAAGAGAATATTCCCAGATTATTCGAACGGTTGGAAAATATAATACTTCTGCTGCTTGGTTAACCTTTCTATATTCCATTCATAATAGTTTAGTAGCATTTATGACGAAAGAGGGAGCAGAAGAAGTGATAAATCAAGGAGGATTAATTGCCGATATTTTTGCTCCTATAGGGAAAGTGGAAAAGGATGGGGACGGTTTTCGGATTACAGGTAAGTATAGTTTTGTAAGCGGAATCTTATATAGTGACTGGGTGGCTCTTGCAGTGAAAATGAAACTGGGTGACAGTGAAGAGACTGAACTATGCATGCTAAATATACCGATATCTGATGTGGAAATAGTAGAAAATTGGGATACGTTAGGACTAAGAGGTACGGGAAGCAACCAGGTCATTGTCGATAATGTCTATGTTCCAAAGCACCATCTAATACGGCTTACGGTTGCCGATCGTACTGGCAGACCGCCACAGGGTTATGATAAAGACTATCCTCTTTATGATGTTCCATTTTACTCATCCTTTTGTGTCGGATTCCCAATGGTTGCATTGGGTGGTGCTGAGCGCCTACTGCAGGAATATAAGAACCGTACGGAAAAGCGGGTACGAATGGGAGGAAACTCCGCTAAGGATTCCCGTCATCAGGGAGTATTGGCTGAATTAACAATAAAATATTATGAATCAGAAGGTCTACTAGACAAATATATTTCTTTATTGGAAAACTATGAAATGGGAAAAGAAGATAAGCGTGGTGAATTCGCTGCGATAAGGGCAAAAATCACAAAGAACGTAACGGATATTGCGGTAAAGGTTTTATTGACACTTGGCGGATTTTCCATGTTTAAAGGAGATCCAATTGAAATATTCGTACGCGATCTTTTGGCAGTATGCACCCATCGATCCAATCTTTATGAAGACTCGGTTGAAGCGTTTGGAAAGACACAATTTGGCTTTGATGCTTCGATTAATGGGTAATAAGGTAACAACATCATAAAAAAGTACCTAAAACTCTTTTTAGGTGCTTTTTTATGGATTTAAAATGTAAAAAAGTTATTAAATGTGTAAATTAAATACCTCTTTACATAAAAACCAATAAAAATTATCTAAAAACTACGTTAACTCAAACGATTTTTACTCTAGATTGAAGTTGCTGAATTTTCTAAAATTACCTTATGAAACAAACTACACTTAAAAAATAACTAAAATAGATGACCAAATTAAATTGGAAAGGAAGAGATGCAATGATGACGAGTACTATTTTGGATGTACAGACTGAACTGATAGATAAGGCACGATCGTTTGTACCAAGATTACGTGAACGGGCAAAAGAGACAGAGGAAATTCGGAGAATTCCAGATGCCACAATTAACGATTTAAAAGAGTCCGGCCTTTTCTATATCCTTCGTTCAAAACAATTTGGCGGCTACCAAACAAACATGAGAACGTATACGGATATTGTGACGGAAATCTCCCGTGGCTGCGGTTCAACTGGCTGGATTGTTGCCCTATGTTGTATTCGGGAATTGATGATATCGGAATCCTTTTCTGAAATGACGCATCAGGAAATTTACGGATCTGGTGATGATATTGTTTTTTCAGGTGTATTTGAACCAAGAAAGATTCAGGTGAAAAAAGTTGAAGGCGGTTACATCATTGAAGAAGGTTATTGGCCGTTTTGCTCTGGTTCCCTTCATGCGACATGGGGATACTTCGGAATGCCAATTGTCGATGAGGATGGAAACGTCGTTGATCAAGGCTTGATTACTTTACCAATGAGCCAAGTGGAAATTACGGACGATTGGCATGTAATGGGACTTTGCGGCACAGGAAGTAACAGTATAAATATGAAAGATGTTTTTGTTCCAGATCACCGGGTTGTATCCTTTACAGATGCCATTGCTGGAAAGTTTCAATCTGATCATTTTCGAGATATTCCACTCTATAATACAGCACTATTCCCTGCGCTGGCGATGTCAATCGGTGTTCCGGGCTTAGGAATGGCGAAGGCTGCTTTAGAATTATTCATGGAAAAATTGCCAAATCGAAGAGCGGCGAATTTGGGGGTTGAATACCTAAGTGATGCTGTTACCACTCATCATCAAGCTGCAGAAGCATCGCTAAAAATTGAAACCGCTGCCATGCACTTTTATCAAGTCGCTGACCGCCTTGATGCTTGCGCTGTAAGTGGGGAGTACATGAGTAAATTTGAAAGAGTCAAAGCATTGGCCAATATCGGCTATGCGGTGCAGTCTTGTAAGGAAGCCATCGATATCTTAATCCTTGCAACGGGGTCGGCCTATGTGGGCAATGGGAACCCGATGCAAAGAATCGGACGTGACTTTGCTGCCTTATACACCCACAGAACAGTTTCGCCAATTACATCCAAAGAAAACTTTGGCCGAGAATTATGTGGTCATTCAAGCAATACGAAAAATATTTAATAATGATTGAGGCTTAGGTTAAATGATTAGGAGGGAACTGCATGGAAACGATTTATTTGAACCCGGAAAATCTAGCGGACTATCAGCAAAAAGCAAGCCTCAGCGTCATGGCCCTAGGATTTTTTGATGGTATTCATAATGGACACCGTGAAGTGATTAAAACAGCTTTTCAGAAAGCAAAAGAAAGGAATCTTTCACTATCTGTGATGAGTTTCTTTCCACATCCGAAAACAGTTTTATCCAATGGAAAGACACATGTTGATTATCTGATGCCGCTTTCTGATAAGGAAAAAATATTCTGTGAACTGGGGGTCGACATATTTTATATCGTTGAATTCGATAGAGAATTTGCGTCGCTTTCCCCGGAAAAGTTTGCAGCTAAGTATTTAGTTGATCTTGGTGTCGTCCATGCAGTTGCCGGCTTTGATTATACCTATGGTTTTCGTGGAGTTGGAAATATGGACCGCTTGATAAGTGATTCAGGCGGGATCCTCGAAGTGACGAAGGTAGATAAAGTGGAATACCAGGGGGAGAAAATTAGTTCAACCTGCATTCGAGAAAAATTGGCAAGTGGAAATATTGAGGATCTATCAGCATTTTTAGGACGTCTCTATGAAGTGGCATGTGAATGGGACGGTACTTCACTAAGTGTAAGGCCTCATTATACATTGCCTGCTCCGGGAAAGTATGTAGTAACGGTAAGAGGAGCAAATCAATCACAAGTGCTAGAAATGATTGTTACAAAAGAAAAAGAATTGATTCCGCTAAAATCTTTTTCAGAGTTAGCCGCCAATAATAATGGTGTTCTTTCTATCATTTGGCACGAACAAATCCTCGGAAAAGTGAAAAATTCTTATCAAGAGCATGGGTGGATTCAAGGAGTTGTTCAAATCGGATAACCAGAAGTTTTAATAAAAGATAATTTTAAAAAAGGGGGGCTATAAAAAGTGAATAAAACGAAAGAGTTCCAAAAACTATTACACCAACCTGGTTCATTTATCTTACCAGGTGCTTATGATGCAATGTCTGCTAGATTAATAGAAGAAATCGGCTTTCAAGCGATATACGCCACTGGTGCTGGAATATCCAATGCTCAATTAGGGTGGGCGGATGTAGGCCTGACTTCCTTAAAAGAAGTGGTTGACATTGTAGCAAGGATGACGGATGTGACGACGATTCCGATTGTCGTCGATACCGATACAGGCTTTGGTAATGCGATTAATGTTATCCGTACTGTAAGAGAGTTTGAGAGAGCAGGTGTAGCAGCGATTCAAATGGAAGACCAGGTTTCACCTAAGAAATGCGGCCACTTCAATGGGAAAGATGTTATTTCAAAAGAAGAAATGGTCGGGAAAATCAAAGCTGCTGTTGACACTAGGAGAGATGAAAATCTAGCAATCATCGCCCGTACGGATGCATTAGCCGTAAATGGCATGGAAGATGCATTGGGCAGGGCAAATGCCTATGCGGAAGCTGGAGCCGACATTATTTTTGTTGAAGCGCCGACAACCCTTGAACAATTAAAGCAAATTACCGGCTCATTAAAAGGGATCCCACAGGTAATAAATCTGGTAGAAGGCGGTAAAACCCCGCTTATTTCTTTGAAAGAGGCCGAAGAGATTGGTTTTAAAATCATGCTTTGTGCAAATACTGTCCTCCGCTCTGCCATCAAAGGAATCACAGAGTCGTTAAGAATATTAAAAGCCGAAGGTTCACATGAAAATGTTCACGAGTTAATTTGTACGTGGGAAGAGCGACAATCACTCTTTAAACTCAATCAGATTAAAGAGTGGGAAAACAAGTATGGAGAAAATCAGACATTAATTAAAAAGTGATTTTACTTTTTTAATAAATTAAGAACTTTAAAGGAGGACTTAGTTGTGAGGAGAGAAGTAGATTACGACATCGTAGTCATTGGATGTGGAGTTGCCGGGACCTCAGCCGCATTATCTGCCGCTGAAACGGCTAAAAAGGAAAATAAGAACTTAAAAATAGCTATTCTAGAACGAGCTGATTATGACCATAGGGGTGGAAATTCTCGTTGGACTGCTTCCTATATGCGGATGAAAAATCTCGATGAAGTTGCTGATAACTTCGTAGAAGACATGCTGGCTTTTTCAGACAACTATTCCGATCGGGAGTACATAGAAACTCTCGCCAAAGATGCTGGCAGCACACTTCGCTGGGTCCAGGAAAAAGGGGTTGAGTTTGACTATCTGCCAACAATGTTTTTGACCGCATCAAGGCCACGTTTGCTTCCAGTAGGCGGCGGTCGTGCCATCGTTGACACACTATCCCGCCGTGCAGGTGGACTTGGCGTAGAGATTATTTACGAGGCAACTGCTTGGAAATTACATCTTGATGACGAGGGCGTAGTGAATGGACTAATGGTGCGTGTCAAAGGTGGAACCTCACTTCAATTAAAAGTGGGAGCTGTTGTGTTAGCGTCAGGTGGATTTCAGGGAAATCAGGAGATGATGGCACAATATGTTGGCAGAGATGCTCATAAAGTTCGGACAGTAGCCGAGGGTGGATTGTATAACAAAGGTGAAGGAATCCGGATGGCAATGGAGCTAGGGGCAAAAACGGCTGGTCAATTTGATTCTTTCCATGCTGAACCGGTCGACCCAAGAAGTAAACGGGAAGAGGCTGCTGTAATGACATACCCTTACTTTATTCTAGTCGATCAGAATGGAAATCGTTTCGTTGATGAGGGGAAAACAACAGTCGATGAGCAATATGAAGAGGTTGCACGGACAATATTCCACGATCTTCCTGGTCATATTGCCTATATGATCGGCGATCAAAAGATGTATGAAATTCCAAACTATGAACGAGCTGTGGAAACCGATAAACCGGCCATTGTTGCTGATACGATCGAAGAACTGGCGGAGAAGATTGGCGTGCCTGTCGGCCAATTAACGGCTACGGTTGAATCCTATAACGCTGCTGTTCAACCGGGTGAATTTCATTGGGATAAAAAAGATGGAAAACAGGCGATTGGAATTACGCCGCCAAAGTCCAATTGGGCGATTCCGATTAATAAGGCTCCGTTTATCGCCTATCCAATTATCTGCTCCAATGTTTTCACCAACGGTGGATTAGCTACCGATACGAATGGGCGTGTTCTGTCTCAAGATCATGATCCGATTCCAGGTTTATATGCAGTCGGTGAAACGGCTGGTCTTTATTACGGGAAATATCCAGGCGGGACATCTGTGCTAAGGGGTCTTGTATTTGGCCGCCGTGCCGGTGGTCATGCTGTTGCTTACGTAACTGATTCAAAGAAACTAGAGGTTTAAGTAGTATGGTTTTCTTGAGAAAGGGTGAGGTTTTTTGGAATTAAAAGACAAGGTGGCCTTAGTAACAGGGGGAGGCAGAGGGATCGGCAGAGAGACCTGTATTCTCCTAGCGAAACAAGGCGCTAAAGTTGCTGTTTTTTCCGACAATGAATCTGAAAGCAAAGAAACTGCTGCCTATATTTCTGAGGTGGTTGGGAGCGAAGCAATCGCCCTTACCGGGGATGTTCGTTCAGAAGAGGATATAAATCAAGCAGTCCAGACAACACAAGAAAGTTTGGGTTCGATTGATATATTAATCAATAATGCGGGTGTCATGCTCCTTAAGCCGTTCCATGAAATGACGGTTAAAGAATGGGACTTTGTACAAGATGTTAATATTCGTGGAGTCTATTTATGTACTCGGGCAGTCGTGCCGCAAATGATGGAGAAAAGACACGGTGTGATCATCAATCTATCGTCGATTTGGGGAACAAAAGGCGGTCCCGACAGAAGTGCCTACATTGCTTCCAAATACGCATGTCTCGGATTTTCCAAAGCACTGGGTGAAGAATTAAAGCCATACAAAATTAGAGTGAATGCGGTCTGTCCAGGTCCAGTAAATACAAAGATGATGGATGATTTTGATGTGAATAAAGACAATTGGCTGCATCCACGTGACCTTGCTAATGTCATCGTCGATTTATGTTTACCAAAAAGTGTCGCTGTCACTGCAACCGCTATTGAAGCATTTGGTTACGGACGACCTGTAAATTTATAAATATTTCTAAAAGTTGAAAGGGGAAATCATAATGGAAAAATTAATTCCAGCTATTGAATCAAAAAATATCAGTCTAGCACTTGCTAATAAAATGTTAGAGGCTGCACTTGTTAAGGGAAAAGAACTAGGTATACCGTTTAGCATCTCAATCGTTGATCGAGTGGGGAACCTAAAAGCGTTTGCTGCTATGGACGGTGCGCCAGTATTAAGTTTGGAAATTGCTCAAAATAAAGCATTTTCTGCTGCCACCTATAATAGAGCTACACACGAATGGTACGACAGACTGAAGGATGATCCACCATTGCTGCATGGGATTGTTCACACTCCAAGACTGATTATTTTTGGCGGCGGTTATCCAATCAAAATCAATAACGAACTGATTGGCGGTGTTGGGGTTAGTGGCGGACATTATACTCACGATATGCAGGTTTGCCAGGCAGCATTAGAAGTGCTAAATAACCTAGAGTAAGAGGGTGTTGATGGATGGAAACCTATGATTTGATTATTTTAGGCGGCGGACTAGCGGGGATGTGTGCTGCTGTTGATGCAGGTGAAGCGGGTGCACACGTCCTGCTCCTTGAGAAACAGGATGAACTGGGCGGAAGTACGGTTCTTAGCTCAGGGTATATGGCCTTTGCCGGAACAGATATGCAAGAGAACGCAGGTATCATCGATTCAACCGAGTCCTTATTGGAGGACATGATTGAGGTCGGTGGCGGCGTGAATGAACAGGCACTCGTTGATACCTATGGCCAGCACCAATTAGAGACATATAATTGGCTTATTGAGCACGGTTTTGAGTTCCGCTCACTCGAAGCTGTTAGCGGTCACAGTGTTCCCCGCGGTCATATTATTGACCCACACCAAGCGATTCAGACACTAAACCGAATGGTTAAGCAGATGTCAAACGTGACCATTCGATTTAATGCTCCGGCACGAAGACTATTGAAAAATGACGATGGTCGGATTGATCGTGTTTTATATGTGGCCGAAGGGGTAGAGCAATTTGTGCATGCCTCCAAAGGGGTAATCATTGCATCAGGAGGGTTTGCAAAAAGCGAGGATCTTTTAAGGCAGTTTGCTCCCCAATTAAAGGGAGCACTAAGGATTGGCGGCCGTGGAAATCATGGGGATGGAATACGGATGGCATGTGAAAATGGGGCCTGGTTAAAGGATTTACCATACCTGAATGGGACCTATGGATTTCATCCTACAGCTGCAGGACCAGTAAAGTCTCAGGGGTTAGCCTTCTACAAGGGTGCAATCATGGTCAACCAATTTGGTAAACGGTTCGTTAACGAGTCTATTTCTTATAAACTATTAGGAAAGGCCGCTTTCGAGCAGCCTGATCAAGTTAGTTTCCAGGTTTGGGACCAAACTGTTATGGACAAGAGTGTTCACGATGACCCTCTCTATGATTTGGAATTACTGAAGCGGCGCAGGCTTCTATATCAAGCGGACACATTGGAGGATTTGGCTGACTGTATTGATGTACCACTTGAAGTTTTGGAAGAAACGATCTCCAGATACAATCAAGGAATTGAGGATGGAGAAGATCCTGCATTCGGCAGGAAGTCATTAACACATAACTATGGAAAACCAACACCAATTGAGAAGGCACCATTCTATGCATTTGAGTCGACAGTCGCGATGCTGGCAACTTATGCAGGGCTGTCTGTGAACACAGCGGCACAAGTGGTGAATCCTTACGGTGAGCCCATTCCAGGATTGTTTGCAGCTGGTGAGGTGACTGGTGGATTCCACGGAGCAGGTTACATGACCGGTAGTTCTTTAGGGAAATGTGCGGTCTTTGGACGGATAGCAGTCCAAGAGGCATTGAAAGAGGTAACAGTAAAATAATTGAATTGCATGGGTGTGGAAAGGCTCAGAATAGGATTCGCTCATGGAATGGGTGAATTCGCCCATAAAACTAAAAAATTCGCTCATAAGATTGGTGAATTCGCCCATAAAATGGTTAAATTCGCTCATAAAATTGGATTCGCTGATAGAACTGTGAAATTCGCTGATAGAACCGGAGAATTCGCTGATTTAGCTTGAGAATTCGCTCATAGACTATTAAATTTCACTAACAAACGATGAACTTACGCAAAAATAAACATGGATACACTTTTTTGAAACAAATCTAATAACAAAAACGAACTTTTTATATATATTTTCGAAAAAAGCACAAAAAGGAGGTAAATTTTATGAAAATCTGGCATCAGAGCCTAACCACGATTGACCGGGTTCCTCAATACCGAGATGCAATCATGAACCATGTGCGGAAGATTGCACGACCAGACGTGGAGGTCGTTCTACATGGCATGTCTGAAGAGACATATCCCACACATTACCCCGGGCATTTTATTACTCATTCCTACCTGCAGAACCTGCACCGGGAGCAGTTCGTTCGTGCTGCATTAATGGCTGAAGCCGCAGGATACGATGCGATGTTTATTGGGACCATTCCTGACGTAGGCCTTTTGGAGGCACGCACGCTCGTTGATATACCCGTGGTTGGTTATGGGCAAGCCTCCTTCCATATGGCATCCATGCTTGGAGACCGTATCGGAGTAGTCAATTTTTTAACCCCATTGGCAGACGAACTTAGACAAAACGCCGCCCGGTACGGCCTCGGCGAAAAGCTCGGACCTATTGTTCCGCTGGAGTCAGGCTTTGATGATGTGCTCGCAGGCTTCAATAAACCTGAGCCAGTTATTGCGGCATTTCGAAGAGCAGCCGAGACTGCCATCTCTCAAGGAGCCGATGTGATTGTCCCAGGAGAGGGGCCGATGAACGTTTTCCTTGCAACCTTCGGGATTTCAAGGGTTGGTGACGTTCCTGTCGTTGACTCATTCGGTGCCGGAATCAAGATGTGCGAATCACTAGCGGACCTAAAAAGAGTATCAGGAGTTTATATGACCCGGCGCGGCTACTACAATTCAAAACCATCAGCAGAAGCGGTTGCAAGATTACGAGAAATGTACGGATTAGACCCATACCCAAATCCTAATAACCAGCGAGGGTTAGCAGTAAGGGCAGGAGAAGAAGTAAAAGGTTAACCAAATAAAAAGACAAGAGGTGAACTAGAGATGCATATCGTCGTATGCCTAAAGCATGTTCTTGATCCGGAAATTACTCCGCGTTATTTTCAAATTGACCCAGAGACCAATCGTCCGGTGAATGGAGATTCCGACATGGTTTTGGACTCTTTTGCCGAGAACGCGCTTGAACTGGCTATTCAACTTCGAGATAAAACACCGGGTGCTACGGTGACTGCCATCTGCCTGGGTGACGAATCATCGGAGGAGGTACTGCGCAGAGCCTTTGCATTCACGGCTAATGCTGCCGTACGAATTTGGGATTCGGAGTGGGAAAATCTCGACGGTCAGGCCGTTGGACATATCCTTGCGCAAACTATCAAAACCCTTGGTGGTGCGGAGCTTGTGCTGACCGGATATCAAGCAAGTGACATTGAGGAAGGTCTTGTGGGACCGGTCATGGCAGAAGAACTTGGGATTCCTTGTGTGACGCTTGTCTCCGAACTTGAACTGGATGAAGATAGTGTGAAGTCTACTTGCGAAGCAGAAGGAGGTTATACTGTGGCGAGTGTTCCGTTTCCAGCTGTTTTTACAATTATCAGTTCTGAGGCAAATGTCCCTCGCCTCCCTAAGGTTAAAGATATCCGACTTGCGAGGAGCAAGCCAATTACTCGATTTGAATCAGATGATATTGATTTAGATCATGTGCGGTGTCAGCCGGGCGTTAAATTGGAGCGGGCCTACGTCCTAAACAGAGATGTCAATTGTGAAATCCTTTCTGGCAGCGATGGCTCAGAGCTCGCAGCTGAATTGACTGACAAGCTCTTGGCACTGAAGATTTTATAGGAGGTAGCAAACATATGTCCAATATCCTTATCTTTACAAATCAGCAAGAAGAATCACTAAGCTCGGGTGCCAAGGAAGCACTGGCATTCGGCAGTCGTTTGGCAAGTGCTACCGCCGGAAGTGTGGAAGCCGTCTTGGTTGGACCCGCGACTGCGGCTGGTGCAAAGGAAGCAATTTCCTTTGGAGCAAGCAAAGTATATACCATTAATAATCCTCTACTTTCTGAATATCAAGTTGAACTGTACGTAGATAGCCTCTTTACAGTGTTCCAACAGTCTGGTGCTGATGTATTACTCCTTTCCTTTGATAGGATGGGAAAGGATCTAGCAGGTCGACTGGCCACACGCAATGGCGCATCTGCCATAACAGAGGTGACTGATTTTAGAACTGAAGGCGGAAAGCTGACATGGGTGCGCCCAATTTATGGTGATAAAGCATATGGGGAGTATTCAACTACACGACTTAAGGTGGTTGTTGGCATTCGCCAAAAGAGTCAGGAACTAGCTGTACCTGATTTAACGCGCATAGGTGAAATCATTTCTGTTGATTACTCCGTTCCAGAGGAAGTTGTTTTAACCAAATTGGTGGTGAAGATTCAGTCGGCCTTGTCAGATATCCGTCTTGAGGATGCTACAATTATTGTCTCCGGCGGTCGAGGTCTTGGCGGACCTGAAGGCTTTCAAGATTTGCAGTCCCTTGCAGAACTACTGGGCGGGACAGTCGGTGCTTCAAGGGCAGCATGTGACGCTGGATGGGTTCCTTCTAACCTGCAGGTAGGACAAACGGGGGCTGTTGTTGCTCCAGACCTTTATATTGCGGTCGGAATATCCGGTGCCAGCCAGCATCTAGCAGGCATTACCAGTGCGAAGACCGTTGTTGCGATCAACACAGATTCAGAAGCACCCATTTTTAAACGGGCCAATTTCGGTGTAATCGCTGACTACAAAACAGTGATACCAGCACTTACGGAAAAACTGAAAAAGGTCCTTGTTTAAGGATTACACATCTAAAAGATTCATAGTCCTATTTTAAGTCCTCATTTTGGTGGGACTTATTTTTTGTTTTCTGAAAATTTGGTACAATAGGGTTACCAAAATTTTATATTCAACCTACGAATGGATAGAAAGGAGTATTAATAATGGTTTTAAAGCTTGAAAATGTTTCTTTATTACGAGAAGGAAATTGGATTATACAAGATATAAATTGGAAGATTAATAGAGGAGAAAACTGGGTTTTATTTGGATTAAATGGCTCGGGTAAGACAGCCATATTAAATTTAATAAATGCCTATTATTTCCCGACAAAAGGAAAAGTAACTGTACTGGGGATGGAATTTGGGAAAACCTATCTAAGTGAGAAACTGCGTAAACAGATCGGATTTGTCTCTTCATCCCTTCAGGAAAAATTTCATCCAGGGGATAATGCGTTTGAGGTTGTCTTAAGCGGTGCCTTTGCATCTATCGGTCTTTACGAAACACCGACAGATGAAATGAGAAAAAAGGCTGTTGAACTATTGGAGACACTTGGTTGTATAAGGTATGCGAACCGAAATTACGAAAAATTATCACAAGGAGAAAAGCAGCGTGTCTTAATTGCTCGTGCGTTGATGGCTGAACCTTCTTTGCTCATTCTCGATGAACCTACGAATGGATTGGATTTTATCGCACGCGAACAACTGTTAGAATCGATTGAAAAAATTGCAAAAAATCCCGGTGCTCCGACATTGATTTATGTAACACATCATATCGAAGAGATTTTACCAGTTTTCACTAAAACCTTATTACTAAAAGAGGGACAAGTTTTTGCAGATGGAAAGACAAGTGAATTGATATCTAGTCAAAAACTAACGGCGTTTTTCAATCTTCCTGTTCAGGTGGAGTGGAAGAACAACAGACCGATGCTTTCTAGACTACAGGTTGATGAGAAAGATAAACTCAAGGCCTATTGATGATTGAAAAAGGCGCATGAATCATTTATGCGCCAACTTTGAGTAATTCGAAAAGCGGAGGTAACTACCTTTTCATTTTGAGTGAAACTGTATAAAACTTCACAGTTTTTATGAAGATTGTAGTATATAGTGAAAGGAAGCTGAGATATTAAAATCTATCTGACTGAGAGGTTTGCAAGATGAAACGATTTTCTGTCTTTATAATGAGTCTTATTATCCTATTTATCGCGGGCTGTGGGGCATCCAATAATTTAACTGTGAAACTTACCACGCCAAAAACATTTACCCCAGGAAAAATATTTGCGATGCAATTTACCGTAGTCGACAATAAGGGAAATCCGATTCAGGGTGCCGAAGTGAGTGCCAATTTAAATATGAAAAACATGGATCACGGGACAACTCCTGTCGCTGTGGAAGAAATAAGCGACGGCAAATATATAGGAACTGCTAATTTAGCGATGAACGGTGACTGGGTAGCCTCAATTAAAGTGGAACACGACGGGGAAATGGTTGAAGACGAAAAGCAATTCTCTGTCGAAGCAAAAATATTGGAGAATGCCCATAAAGTGACCCAGGAAGTTACCTTACCAGATTTTAAGTTAATCGACGAGAATGGGAATCCAGTCACAAAACAGGATCTAATCGGAAAAACCGTCGTAATGACCTTTACTTATGTGAATTGCGTGGACCCGAATGCATGTCCGGTATTGTTGGGGAACTTTAGCAACTTGCAGAAGGATTTGAAAGCGAAGGGAAACAATACAGATAATCTGTTACTCGTTTCCGTTTCCCTTGACCCTGAAAATGATACACCAGAAGCGATGAAGGAACACGCAAAGAAAATGAATTTCGATATGTCCTACTTAAAAATGCTGACAGGAGATGTGAATGAGATTCAAAACTTGGCAAACACGCTTGGTGAACATTTTGAAGCAAAGGGTGCAGAAGTTATACATGATAACAAAACCTTTATTTTTAACTCGAACGGAAAGTTGACGCATGAATTTACAGGCAGCATCATTGATCGAAATGAACTATACCAGATTGTCAAGAGTAAAAATAAGCCTGACTCCTACTAGTTCCTGAGAAGCTTTGTTATTTCCTGAGTGGGGATTTAACAAAGCTTCTTTTTAATAAGGCCAAAATGTATGCAAGGATAATAGGGTTAAAGATTTTTGAGAAAAGCATATTTTTAAGAAAAAAGTATTGAGAGTTATCGCAGGAAAATGTATGATATGGCAAAGATAAAGAACTTTCTGATCCAAAGTTAGTAAAAAAAAGCAGCTATTAGCTAAGAATTAGAAATGATGCAATATTTGAAACTCATGCTCAATGAATCTTCCAATCATTGAAATGTAAGGGCTTTTATAAAAAATAACACTAGTGATTTTAGTAAACAGAATACACAAGTTGATAGTTTTTTGAAAGGGGATTCATAATTGAAAAAGCTATTACAAATCTATGCCTTCTTATTTTTCGTCTACTTTCTTTACTTATATAACTATCATATTAATGAGTCGCATATATCCCAACTAACACAAGGAGAAGGACAGGAGGAATTTAGTGAGAAGTACGTAATGGTTACATTCCAGTCAGGAATTGATTATTGGAAGAGCTCTTTAAAAGGGTTTGAGGATGCAGCTCAGAAATTGAATGTATCAGTTGAATACCGGGGTGCAACGCAGCATGATATACATGAACAAATTACTGTGATGGAACAGGTGATTGCCAAAAAGCCTGCGGGAATTGCGATATCCGCTATCGACCCTGACGCATTAGCTAAAACTTTTGAAAAAGCGCGGGAGATGGGTATTCCTGTAGTTTTATTCGATTCAGGTGCTGCATCGGACAAGGTGTCTTCTTTTTTGGGGACCGATAATTATAAAGCTGGTATAACGGCTGCTCATAAGTTAGTTGAATTAATTGGTAGAAAAGGAAAAGTGGCTGTCATTACATCTCCCAATCAATTAAATCATCAGGAAAGAACAAAAGGATTTTTAGACACAATTAAGAAAGAAACCACTGGGGTAGAGGTGATAGCAGTAAAAGATGGAAAGGGGGATCAGCTTGTTTCAAGCAAGGTCGCAATGAACCTCTTAAAGAAGTATCCGGATTTGAAGGGTATTTTTGCTACTGAGGCCAATGGAGGGGTTGGGGTCGGTGAAGCCGTCAGTCTCCTCAAGAAGAATCAAAAAGTGAAAATAGTAAGTTTTGATACAGATAAACAAACTCTGGATCTGATTAAAGATGGTACCATATCTGCAACCTTGGCTCAAGGTACCTGGAGGATGGGTTTTTGGTCTTTACTGTTTTTATTTGATCTCCAACATAAAAATTCTCCAATTAAAAAAAGTGAATTTTCCGATAAACCTTCAATGACTTCATATGTTGATACAGGGATTTCTATTGTTACTAAAGAAAATTTAGAAAATTACTATGCAAAGTGAGCCGCCAAGAAAATGAGAGATTCGAAGAAATTGGACAAAAAAAATTTTTTAAAAATAAGCAACCTTCCAATCCGATTTAAGTTAATTGTTCTTTTAATGTTAATCAGTATTCTGCCATCTATTGGTCTAGGGTTTCTGACAGGATGGACAGTAGACCGCATTATAGAGAGACAAGTGAACCAAAATACACTGCAGTTAATTGGTCAAGTCAATAAAACACTGGATTTCTATGCCGGTAACATGCAAAATATGAGTTATTTGATAGCTTTTAACCCGGGAATTAAACAATTTTTGTACGAGAAAAAAAGCCAGCAAAGCCAAGGGGTAAAGGATGATTATGAGATACGAACATTTCTGCAAGGGCTTACAACATTGTATCCAGAAGTAGCAGGCATTCTTGTGGTAAACAGCAATGGTCAGTACATCAGTAACGACATGTATACCCGCTCGATGAAAAGCCTCACTGAAGAGTCGTGGTATCAAGCTGCTGTGAAAAGTGAAGGGATTTTCAAAATCTTAGGGCACCCATTCAGCAGAAACATAACTAGCCATATACATTACAAGGATGACGAAGTTGTATCAGTTGTACGAGCAATTTTAGACCCTGAAACCCAGCAAGTGAAGGGTGTAATATTAATTGATATGAAGCTCAGAGTGATATCGGAAGCGACAAAAGATGTTCGCTTAGGTAAAACAGGTTATTTAATGGTGATTGACGATAAAGGCGAAAATATCTACTCACCATCCGAGCCCTTTCTTAACGAGATTCCTATTGAGTGGCTCCATTCGAATGAATCCGGGAATTTCTCTAAACAAGTCAAAGGCAATAAGCTTCAATTCATATATAGAAAGTCTCCTTTTACTGGTTGGACAACTGTAGGTGTATTTTCTACAAAAGAATCAGTATTAGAGGTAAGGGAAATTCATTTTTATGTGATTAGTTTTGTCTTCTTCGTCTGTTTGTTTGGGCTTGGGGCCTCCTATTATATATCCTATTCTATATCAAGACCAATCAGGCAACTCATGTCGTTTATGCGTAAAGCGGAATCTGGAGATTTGTCTGTCCGTTACAAAGGAGAACGAATGGATGAAATCGGGTTACTTGGCCGCAGCTTTAATATGATGCTTGTACAAATAAATAAACTTATAACACTAAATGAGCTGCAAGAGCGTCAAAAACGTGATGCTGAACTACGAAGTCTACAGGCTCATATTAAACCTCATTTCCTATACAATACGCTAGACACAATTCATTGGCTGGCCCGAAAAAAAGGTGCTGTAGATGTTGCTGAGGTGGTAGAGTCATTATCAAGACTTTTCCGCATTGGGTTAAGTAAAGGTAACGATATAATTCCTCTAAAAGAAGAAATGGAACATATTAACAGTTATTTGAAAATCCAAAAAGCCAGATATCAAGATAAATTAAATTACACCTTAAATATTGCTTCCAATGTTGAAAAGATCAATGTATTAAAGCTTGTATTACAGCCAATCGTCGAAAACGCCATATATCATGGAATTAAAGAAAGGAGAGGGCCTGGTCATATTATCGTAAAAGCAGAAGAACATGAAAGAAATATAGTTTTCCATGTAATGGATGATGGGAAGGGAATTCCTCCTGAAAAGCTTGAAGCTCTAAGAAGTAAATTGGGAACGTTATTTTCTCAATCTCAGCAATATAAGGGAAGTGAGAATTTCGGGTATGGGATGCTTAATGTCCAAGCCAGAATTAAACTGACTTTTGGTGATGCCTATGGTATATCAATTGATAGTGAATTAGGTAAGGGTACAACAGTGAAGGTTGTCCTTCCTGCCATCAGAGAAAAATGAAGCGATGAAAGAGTTCGAAAGGGGAGCAAATTGTGTGCTAAATCATTGGAATGTATTGATTGCAGATGATGAGCCGATAATACGTGAAGGAATTCGTGAATCAGTAGATTGGCAAGAGCTTCATATGAAGGTTGTAGCAGAAGCGGAAGATGGAGAAGAAGCATTCGACCTTGCCATCGAATATTCAGTAGACATATTGCTGGTAGATTTGAATATGCCAATTATGGATGGTTTGACTTTAATTAAACATGTACGAGAGAGTTTGCCAAACTGTAAAATAATAATTATTTCAGGTCATGACGAATTTACATATGCCCAAGAAGCATTACGCTTAAATGTTAATGATTATATTCTCAAACCCGCAAATCCTGATCAATTACAAAACGTCCTACAGAGTATAAGAAAACAATTGGAAGAAAGAGAACAGCAAAGTGAGTACTTAGCATTAGCGAAAGACCAAATCATAAAAAATATCCCTCTCTTACAGCAAAATTTTTGTCAGGAATGGATAAAAGGGAATATGACAGAATCTGAAATTATTAAACAACTAAAATTCTTACATTTGCCTCTAGAATGCCCGAACCAGTTTGGTCTCATCCAATGTCATGAAATTTATATCAATAAACCTTTATTGAATGAAAATAATAAACAATTATTTAATTTTACTGAAGATATCGTTGCTGAAGCACTTGAACCCTTCCAAAAAGTTGTTTTTCGTGATCCTTCAGGGTTTATATCAGTTTGTATTTGGGGAAATGTACAAGAAAATCTCGAATTATTGTTGTCAAAGAAATTAAAAAATTATTTGAACACGACACCGAATATGCACTTTGAGCAAGTTACTGGGGAAACATTTGCGATTTCTGAAATTTATAAACACTGCGAAACAATGATGTTTGAAAATTTAAAGATCTCACCGATCGTCCGGCGTGCGAGATCCTATCTTAGTGAACATTTTTCAGAAACAGATTTGACATTGGAATCATTGGCACAGTATCTGCAAGTATCCCCTGTTTATCTAAGCAGAATTATGAAAAAGGAATTAGGTACTTCTTTTGTTAGTATGATTACAAATATGCGAATCAGCAAGGCTATTATGCTGCTAAACTCCACAGAACTTTCTATTCTTGAAATTGCCGGAAAAGTTGGATATGACACACAGCATTATTTTAGTACTGCATTTAAAAAAGTAATGGGTGTATCTCCCAACCAGTATCGAAAAGGTGCAGGTTTTTCAAGTTCGATTTCTAGTAAAGAATAGGAGTAATATGGTTTAATTAGCCAAATATGAATGTACTATGGGACAGTCCAAATAAATCATTTGGACTGTTCTATTTTGTTTACGGGGAATTTCGAACAAAAAGTGCTTTCAAACCTAGAGAGTGATTTTTGTTTTTTTTAAATGAAGTATTTTTTGAAAGCGCTTCAAGTTAAGTTGTATTTTTATAAAAATAGTTGTTTTATTGAAAAGACGAAAAAATGACAGGGTGATATATTCATAGCAAGTAATAAAACTTTAACTATGAAAAAACAAAAGGGGCGATTCAGATGAAAAAGTTGTTGTCAGTAATTATGTTAATAACCTTATTATTTTCGTTGGCAGCATGTGGAAGTAAAAGTACAAGTGGAGATAGTGGATTTGTAGGACTTGCGATGCCTACAAAGTCATCGGAAAGATGGGTAAGTGACGGTCAAAATATGAAAAAAGAATTTGAAAAGTTAGGCTATAAAGTGGACTTGCAATATGCAGAAGACGTAGTAGAGAATCAGGTATCTCAAATTGAGAATATGATTACCAAGGGTGTAAACGTTTTAGTAATTGCGTCAATTGACGGTGAAGCCTTAACAGATGTTTTAGCCAAAGCAAACAAGCAAGGGATTAAAGTCATTGCATATGATCGTTTAATTAAAAATAGTAAATATGTCAGCTATTATGCAACATTTGACAACTTTAAAGTCGGTGTTCAACAAGGCTCTTATATTGAAGAAAAATTAGGTTTAAAGGCAGGAAAGGGCCCATTTAATATCGAGTTGTTTGCAGGATCACCAGATGATAATAATGCCTATTTCTTCTTTGATGGGGCAATGTCCGTATTAAAGCCTTATATTGAATCGGGGAAATTAGTCGTAAAAAGCGGTCAAAAGTCATTTGAACAAGGTGCCACATTAAGATGGGACGGTGCAGTTGCACAAGCTAGGATGGATAATCTATTAAGTGCCCACTATACCACTGACAAGGTAGATGCCGTTTTATCACCTTATGATGGAATCAGTATCGGGATCATATCATCTTTAAAAGGTGTTGGTTATGGATCAGCTACTAAACCACTTCCTATTATTACTGGACAAGACGCTGAACTAGCTTCTATTAAATCAATAATAAAAGGTGAACAGACACAAACAGTGTTTAAAGACACAAGAGAATTGGCTAAAAAAGCTGTTTCTATGGCTGATGCCGTTTTAAAGGGCAAAAAAGCTGAAGTAAATGATACCAAAACGTACGACAATGGAAAAAAAGTCGTTCCTTCATATCTGCTAGAACCGGTCTCAGTTGATAAAGCAAACTATGAATCTGTCTTAGTTGATTCTGGATATTACAAAAAGGAAGAACTAAGTAAATAATTAGTGATTTAAATGATTTAGTGACAGTTGAAGAACCGTCACTAAATCATTTTATAAAATTGCGAGGTTGTGGTGAAACATGTCAAAGATAATTTTAGAAATGAGGAATATTACAAAAGAGTTTCCAGGCGTCAAAGCACTACAAAATGTAAATTTAAAGATAAAAGAGGGCGAAATTCACGCTTTATGTGGGAGAAAATGGGGCTGGGAAATCCACTTTAATGAAAGTATTGAGTGGTGTCTATCCACATGGTTCATATACTGGGGATATTCTGTTTGGTGGAAAAGTTTGTAAATTTAAGGACATCAAACAAAGTGAAGAATTAGGGATTGTTATTATTCATCAAGAGCTGGCATTGATTCCATACCTATCGATTGCTGAAAATATTTTCCTTGGTAACGAACAAGCGAAAAATGGAATTATCAATTGGAATGAAACAGTGTTAAGGACGAGAGAACTGCTGACAAAGGTAGGTTTAAACGAATCACCAAATACAAAAATCGCAGACTTGGGTGTAGGGAAACAACAATTAACGGAAATAGCGAAGGCACTATCTAAAAATGTAAAATTATTAATATTGGATGAACCTACTGCTGCATTAAATGAACACGATAGTGAAAACCTATTAAATCTTTTATTAGAGTTTAAAAAACAGGGCATGTCAGCCATTATTATATCGCATAAATTAAATGAAATTTCCAAAGTGGCGGATTCCATCACAATTTTGCGAGACGGCCAAACCGTAGAAACTCTAGATATGAAAGTAGACAAAATTTCAGAAGACCGAATTATCAAGGGTATGGTAGGAAGAGAATTAACGAATCGCTATCCAAAAAGGGATGCGAAAATTGGAAATACTATTTTTGAAGTGAAAAATTGGAATGTCTTTCACGAAATGCATACAAATCAAAAATTAATTGATAATGTGAATATTCATATTCGTAAAGGTGAGATTGTTGGTATTGCCGGCTTGATGGGGGCAGGAAGAACAGAGTTGGCAATGAGTATCTTTGGGAAATCGTATGGAAAGAAAATAACGGGACAAATATATAAAGATAGTAAAGAAATCCATTTGAATAATGTTAGTCAGGCAATCGAACATGGAATCGCTTATGTTTCTGAAGATCGAAAGGTTAACGGGTTAATCTTGATGGATGATATTAAACAAAACATTACATTAGCCAGCCTTAAAGAGATAACCAACAAATTTGTTATTAATAAGAACCAAGAAATTATTGAATCGGAAAAATTCCGTGAAAAATTAAAAATTAAAACTCCTAGTATTCATCAGAAAACTGGAAATCTGAGTGGTGGAAATCAACAAAAAGTTGTATTGAGTAAATGGATCTTTTCAGAACCTGATATCCTGATTTTAGATGAACCTACTCGAGGTATCGATGTAGGCGCAAAGTATGAAATTTACACAATCATTAATCAGTTGGCTACAGATGGAAAAGGGATTTTAGTCATTTCTTCAGAGCTGCCAGAAATTCTTGGGATTTGTGATCGAGTGTATGTAATGAATGAAGGCAGAATAACAGGAGAAGTTTTAAAAGTAGAAGCAACTCAAGAACGAATTATGAAATATATGACCAAAAGTATGGTTTAGGGGGTAGCAAAACATGCAATCGTTAACGCATAAAACGGCTGAGAACGAAAAAGTTGCAGTTCGTGAACCAAAAGTAAATCACATTTTACAACTTTTCAAAAATAATTTGAGACAATACAGTATGATTTTGGCACTAGTTTCAATTATGATTCTTTTTCAAGTTCTAACAGATGGTATTTTATTAAGACCATTAAATATTACAAACTTAATCTTGCAAAATAGCTATATTTTAGTATTGGCAATAGGTATGATTTTAGTTATTATTACCGGACATATTGATCTATCGGTTGGTTCAATAGCAGCCTTTGTCGGAGCTATATCTGCTATTTTAATGGTTAATTATGAAGTTCCAATCTCTGCCGCAATTATAATCTCATTATTAATTGGTGCACTTATTGGCGCTTGGCAAGGGTTTTGGGTGGCATATGTCAAAATTCCTGCGTTTATTGTTACTCTAGCAGGAATGCTTTTGTTTAGAGGATTGACCATGGTTGTGTTGGAGGGCAAATCAATCGCCCCATTTCCTGAAACATTTCAAAAAATTAGCTCGGGTTTCATTCCAGATGTGTTTGGTGGAGCGAACCTTCATATTTTAACTCTTGTCATTGGAGCTCTGCTATCTGTCATTCTTATCTTCAATGAATTGAAAATTAGAAAAGCTGAAATAAAATACAATTTAGATGTTTCACCTATAGGAATTTTCATTTTGAAGATTATTGCAATAGTTGCCTTAATTAATGTATTTGTGTATGTTCTTGCTACTTACGAAGGAATTCCTAATATTTTAGTTATCTTGGCTTTATTAATATTGGCTTATCAATTTATTACAACAAAAACAATTGCAGGACGTCACATTTACGCGATAGGTGGAAATGAAAAAGCAGCCAGTTTATCAGGGGTCAAAACAAAGCGGGTTACATTCTGGGTCTTTGTAAACATGGGAGTGTTATCGGCTCTATCTGGGCTTCTATTTGCAGCTCGATTAAATGCTGCAACACCTAGAGCTGGAAATCTTTTTGAACTTGATGCGATTGCAGCATGTTTTATTGGCGGGGCATCAGCATATGGTGGAGTAGGTACGGTTCCAGGGGCTATTATTGGTGGACTTGTTATGGGTGTCATGAATAACGGAATGTCCATCCTAGGTTTAGGAATAGATTGGCAGCAAGGTATTAAAGGGCTTGTATTATTAGCTGCAGTAGCTTTTGATATTTATAATAAAAACAAATCATCATAATATACCTTATTAAATAAGAGTAGACCGCTATCTTTAAATGTTGTTTCTGAATGAAGAAACTAAGCATTGCACAATTGCTGGAAACATTAAATAAAGCCATTGAGTTAAATTTACAACAAGACTTTATTGATTTAATAGTTTATGAGTTAGATAGAAAGCAATTTAAGATTAATTAACAAAAAAGTTGACTCCATAAAAGGGGTCAACTTTTTATCATAACATCTATAAAGTGCTGAGAATAGTTGGATTTATATTGTTTTTTTCCAAGCAATAACAAGTTCACAATCGTGATCCTTTACGCCATCAATCTCTATAAAACGAAGTGTTAGGAAAGATAAATGAAAATTCCCATTGATAAGTATTTCGATAAGCGAAATACCATGCTATACTAATAAAAGTCACCAACAAAAACATTTTGAGAAGGGTTGTCTATGGTAAATGTCGAGTAGTATGATAAAAGCTTTTATTAGTCTCTTTTTGGTTTCTGTTTTATGGGGGTGTAATTATCCGGTCAGTTCCTATTTACTGCAAGGATTTTCACCAGTTTTTTTATCAACCGTTCGAATTTGCTTTACCTCACTTTTTTTGATAATCGTTGCCATGATTCATAAAGGAATGAAGCGTCCCACCATTTCAGAGTGGAAATACCTCATTGGTGTTGGAATCTTTGGAACCCTGTTAAATCAAACCTTCTACTTTACGGGTCTCCATCATACAACACCAGCTAACGCCTCATTAATAATTTCCTTGGCACCGATAGCGACAATTCTATTGGAACGAATCATCTTTAAGGTCAAGTTTACCATTAAAAAATCGGCAGGAGCCATTATTAGTTTAATTGGTGTTTTTTCAATTATTGGTGTTGCAAATGGCGGTTTGGGAATCTCATGGGGAGATTTTAACATACTAATCGCCATGCTTTGCCTCTCGATTAGTATATTATTTATCCGAGGTTTATCAAAAACTATGAACACATTTATTATTACGATATACTCAACCGTACTAGGAAGTGTACTAATGATTCCTGCTGCCGGAGTCGAAAACTTTGTGAGCGGTTCTGTCATCAGCCATTCTCTTTTTATGTGGATTTTGTTAATTTTTGCTGGGATCATGGCGCAAGGTATTGCCGGGTTTTGGTGGAATAAAGGCGTAGCTAAAGTTGGTGCAGGTACAGCTTCAATGTTCATGAATATCCAGCCGTTTGTCGCCATCCTAGCCTCTCATTTTATTTTAGGGAATCATATCTTGCTGAATCAAATCATTGGCGGTATTTTGGTATTACTAGGCGTATTTATTGCAAATATGCCATCGGCTAAAACCATGGTTTCTACTGGGTCAAATAAAGCGGTAATGTAAAGAGTCCTCCCACTGATTGGTCTAGCTGATTACTAAATAATTTTTGAAGAGACCGTGGCAGACATACACGGTCTCTTTAATTTACAGGATTATCTTTAAAATGCTTGGGGGTAACTCCTGCAAATTTCTTAAACACTTTTATAAAATAGCTTTGATCCGTAAAGTTTAATAGAGTACAAATTTCGGATAGAGAATAGGAAGTTAATATTAATAAATTTTTTGCTTCATCTATTTTCACTTTTTGAATATATTCGCTCAAAGAAACTCCTGTTTCTTTTTTAAAAAGCGAGGATAAATAATTTGGAGTCAATTGTACCAGTTCTGATAATTGAGACAATGTAATGTTTTCATATACATGGTTAAAAATAAAATTCTGACAGAGTGAGATAGGTTTAGAATACTGTTCAATTTGGCTGGTGTGAACTCTTTCAGCAAAGTCAACAAATGCTTTTTCCATTAATTTCTTTACCTCATGAATATCCTGTAATTCTTCGAGTCTTTGAATATATAAATCACTTAAGGAATAGGCGATTTCTGGATATAAACCGCCTTCCATTGCAGCTCTAGTGGCTAAGGTAATGCCTGAAATGGTTAAATTCTTTTCACTTCTTAATTGACTATTCTTTGATAGGACTCCATATTCAAATTCCTCATTAGCGATGTTCAAATAGATTAACAGTTCCTCTTTTTTTCCTTTTGTTATTGCTCCAAAAAGTTTCTTTTCAATTAAATAATCATGATGGAATTTAGTATTTTGACGTCTTAAAGATATTTCCAAATCGGGACTTTCAGTAAGAACCTCCTGATCATCCATTATTTGATTTTGTTTGATAACATAGTCTGTATCAAGTAATTGATGATAGATCATATAGTGGACAAGGATACCGGCACGTGTCAAGTCATGTAGCTTCATAACTGGAAGTGATTGATAGTAAAGAATAATGAATTCTTGATCGATAAAAAATCCAAGGTCATGATTCATCCTTCTTATCATGTCTTCAGAGTAATTAGTAAAAACGGATGGACCTCCAATAATACTCCCTTGGAATGTATCGCCACCCTGTAAATTAACAATCAAGTAATTTTCAAGTAATTTAGTCGATTTGATTATCGGGTATTCTGATGAATCATCATTCTTCATTAGCTGACTTAAATAGTCTATTTTTGCATGGTATAGTGGGTTTTGTCTATAACCTGATGATGATTCAAAAAGTAATTCACCTTTTGAATCAAGTAGGAAAAAAGGAATTTTGAAAGTCTCATTCATATGCCTGCAAATATACTCTAAGTGGTCTCTATTAAGATATGGCATGCTTAGTTAGTTCCCCTTTTAAAGTAAACGAATTTCAATATTATTTCATTTAGTTAATAAGATAATACTATTTTTCGATAAATATTACCATAACTAACAGAGATAAATTAATACAATATAAAAATAGAAAGCGTTTTCTATTAACCATATTAGGAGGTTCACAATGCGAGATATCAAACAATTAATTTCACAAATGACATTAGAAGAAAAAGCGAGCCTATGCTCTGGATTAGATTTCTGGCATTTAAAAGGGATTGAACGACTAGGGATTCCATCTCTTATGGTGACAGACGGACCCCATGGTTTGCGTAAGCAGGGAGAGGGTTCAGACCATTTGGGGATTTATAACAGTGTTCCTGCCACTTGTTTTCCGTCAGCGGCCGGAATGGCCAGCTCTTGGAATCGCGAACTCATTGAAAAAGTAGGGATAGCTCTAGGAGAAGAATGCCAGGCAGAGGATGTAGCAGTTTTGCTTGGACCTGGAGTGAATATTAAGCGTTCACCGCTTTGTGGAAGAAACTTTGAGTATTTCTCTGAAGATCCTTATTTAGCTTCAGAAATGGCGGCGGGCCATGTAAAAGGGGTTCAAAGCCAGGGAGTCGGAACATCTTTGAAACACTTTGCAGCTAATAACCAGGAGCACCGCAGGATGTCAACGGATGCTGTTGTTGATGAAAGAACATTGCGCGAAATTTATTTGGCCAGCTTTGAAGGCGTGGTCAAACAGTCCCAGCCATGGACAGTTATGTGCTCCTACAACAAAGTAAACGGTGAATACGCATCTGAAAATGAATATTTGTTAAATGAGATTCTGAAAGATGAATGGGGCTTTGAAGGCTTTGTTGTTTCCGACTGGGGTGCGGTGAATGAACGTGCAGAAGGATTGGCAGCCGGATTGGAACTTGAAATGCCATCTAGTAATGGCATCGGTGACCAAAAGATTGTCGACGCTGTGAAGAGCGGTAAATTGTCTGAAGAAAAACTCAATAAAGCAGTTGATCGATTATTGCGGATTATTTTTATGGCCGTTGATCATAAAAAAGAAAATGCTGTCTATGACAAGGATGCCCATCACCAGCTTGCTAGAGAAATGGCAAGGGAAAGCATGGTGTTATTAAAAAATGAAGAAGCTATTCTTCCGCTGAAAAAAGAAGGAACCATTGCCGTTATTGGAGAATTTGCTAAAAAGCCAAGATATCAAGGCGGGGGAAGTTCTCATGTAAAACCGACAAAGCTTGAAAACATTGTGGAAGAAATCGAAAAAACTGCTGGTAAGCACACGAATGTGTTATATGCACAAGGATACAGTCTCGACTCTGACGAAATCGATGGAGCGCTAATTGCAAAAGCAAAAGAAGTGGCGGCTCAAGCAGATACGGTGATCCTTTTTGCCGGACTTCCTGATCGTTATGAATCGGAAGGCTATGACCGCGAACATTTGCGCATGCCGGAAAACCACCGTGTATTAGTCGAAGCAGTAGCGGAAGTGAACCGCAATATCATTGTCGTGTTAAGCAACGGCTCACCGATTGAAATGCCATGGATTGGAAATGTAAGAGGTATACTTGAATCTTATTTAGGCGGACAAGCACTTGGAGGTGCCATCGCAGATTTATTATTTGGCGATGCAAATCCGAGCGGAAAATTGGCAGAATCGTTCCCTAAACAATTAAGCGATAACCCTTCTTTCTTGAACTTCCCGGGAGAAGGCGACAAAGTGGAATACAAGGAAGGTATTTTTGTCGGTTATCGATACTATGATACGAAAAAAGTTGAACCTCTATTCCCGTTCGGATTTGGATTAAGCTACACTACCTTTGAATATAGCAATCTTTCAATCAGTCAAAAAGAGATTCAAGATACCGAAACTGTGGCAGTCAGTGTAATCGTTAAAAATACAGGTGATCGAGCTGGAAAAGAGATTGTGCAGCTTTATGTAAAAGATGTAAAGAGCAGTGTCAACAGACCTGAAAAAGAGCTGAAAGGCTTTGAAAAAGTAGACTTGCAGCCAGGTGAGGAAAAAACGGTTACGTTCTTATTAAATAAGCGGGCATTTGCTTACTATAATGTGGAAATGAAAGACTGGCATGTGGAAACAGGAGAGTTTGAAATTTTAGTAGGAGAATCGTCGCAAGAGATTGTCCTTAATGAAAGCATCGTTGTTCAATCAACAGTTTCCATTAGAAAGCAGGTTCATCGCAATACCCTAGTTGGTGATTTGCTTGCTGACCCGCTTTTAGGGACGTTGGCAACGGAACTAATAAATAAACACAATCCATTCCCAGATTTAGGTGCGAATGAAGGGGATGCTGCCGAAATGATGGAAGCCATGATGAAATATATGCCTCTCCGTGCATTAGTCAACTTCAGCATGGGTGCGTTTACAGAAGAAATGCTAACAAATCTGATGGATCAGTTAAATCGATTTTCCACTAATAATGAACCCAATCTTGTAAAAAAATAGGTAAATTAATACTTTTACCCCCTTCTCACAACTAGAGGAGGGGGTAAAAAAATATGATACATTTTAGAAGGATTTTCTTAATGGAGCAGCTATTTTATGGAGTGGTCTATTATGATTAAGCTAACCTTTGTCCAGTTTGTTAAATTCAATTGTCCTTCCAATCAAAGTTTTCAATAAAGCGTACAAATGCCTTAACAACATTCCATTCCAGAGATTCCTTATGATAATACATCCACGTTCTTCGCAATATAGGATTTCCTTCTTGATCAAGTAGGTGGATTTTATGTAAATCTTCTATACCGGTAAGAACCCTGCTAGACAGGATGCCATAGCCTAAACCATTTATAACCATTTCCTTACACGTATCAACTTGGTCAACTTCTATACTAATAAAGGGCGCTTGCGAATAATTTTCACCCCACCAATGATCAATTACTGATTTTAATAAATAATCTCCTCTATATTCGATTCTAGGAAGACGAGGGAGATCCGTTATATCAATCTCATCCATTGACGCAATGCATATGTCTTCCTCAAATAATTGGTGTTTTGATAATCCCCGCCAACCATAGTCCCCTCGAACAAAGCTGATATGAACATCCTTATTGTGTATAAGTTGTGTTACGTCTCTGCTCCACCCTGTAACCACTTTGAATTCCACATGTGGATATTGCATTTTAAATAATTTCAAAACATAGGGAAGTTCATAATTCGCGAAAAAATTGGATACTCCCAATTTCAACGTACCTACCACTTCGTCACTTTCATTATTACTCATATTTTGGACATTTTCTTTAATCTTTTCATAATGAGCAAGGGCCTCCTCAGCACAATGAACAAGATATTCTCCTTGTGGGGTAAAATGCACTCCTCTGCTTTCACGAGTTACGATTTTAACGCCTAGTTCTTCCTGCATATGCTTTAATCGAGTCGTTAACGCGGGTTGAGTAAGAAATAAGAGGCGAGCAGTTTTTGTTAGATTCTTTTGATGATAAAGCACCTTTAGTATTTCCCAGTCACGATAATCCATTTTTCCACCCATCTATCTGATATAAATATTTTTTATAGATTAATATAATTTTTTAGCATTTTATTTATTTCAATTATTACATTATCCTTAACCTAAAGCAATTGATAATTACTTCACTAAATAGTCCGAAACAAAACATATAAAGTAACACAACAATGGGGGAATTAGGAATGGGAGTACAAAAAAACGAACATAATCCATGGAGGAAATTTAATGGTCCAAACCTGGGCTATGTAATCGAACAATATGAGCGGTACACGAACGGGGAAGATACCATTGATCCAAAATTAAAAGAGCTTTTTATTAAATGGGGCTCCCCTTTGTCTTTTGAGTCAAGTCATACCGAAGAAACCCTCAATAATAAATCTGTCAATCCTGCTGATTCCATAAATATACAGAAAGTACTTAAAGTGGTAAAACTGCTTGAAGATATTCGTTCAAACGGTCATTTAGCGGCAAACATGAACCCATTAGAGGGGAATCCACAAAATCAAGAGTTGTTTAATCCAGAAAAACATGGGGTAAGTGAGCAAGACCTGAAAGCGATTTCATCCAAACTTGTTTGGGAGGAGGCACCAGCAGGTATTCAAACCGCATGGGATGCTATCAACCATTTAAAGCGTATTTATACCTCCACACTAGCCTATGAATTTAACCATGTGCAACATATGGATGAACGAGCATGGTTAACTCAAATGGTGGAGACAGGTTCCTTGCATCGTTCCTTATCTAAAGAAGAACAAACGAACTTGTTACAAAGTTTGACAGAGGTTGAAGGATTTGAACAATTTTTGCATAAAACCTTTGTCGGTCAAAAGAGATTTTCCATTGAAGGCGTTGACATGCTTGTCCCCATGCTGAATGAAGCTGTGCACGAAGGTGTCGGGGATGGAGCGCGTAATGTCGTGATTGGAATGGCGCATCGCGGCCGCCTAAGTGTCCTTGCGCATGTGTTAAACAAACCATACAGAAAAATGTTCTCTGAATTTCAGCACTCGTCTGCCAAACAACAGGGTCCGTCAGAAGATTTGGTCGACATTAGTGAGGGCTGGACTGGAGATGTGAAATACCATTTAGGCCGAAATCGATTCATGGAAGGCCCCGGAAACGTTCGCGCACGTATTACTTTAGCCAATAATCCGAGTCATCTTGAATTTGTCGATCCGGTAGTCGAAGGTTTTGCAAGAGCTGCCCAAGAAGAACGAAAGTCTGCCGGTTACCCTAAGCAGGATGTTAAGAGGGCGTTTGCGATTTTGGTCCATGGGGATGCAGCCTTTCCGGGCCAGGGGATTGTAGCGGAGACCTTGAATTTAAGCGGGTTAAAAGGATATCGAATAGGTGGAACCATCCACATCATTGCCAACAACATGGTCGGCTTTACGACAGATAGCCACGATTCTCGTTCAACGAGATATTCGAGTGACTTAGCAAAAGGATTTGAGATTCCGATTGTACATGTAAATGCGGACGATCCAGAAGCATGTCTGGCTGCAGTTCGTCTGGCCTATCAATACCGAACTCGGTTCCAAAAGGACTTTTTGATTGATTTAGTTGGGTACCGGCGATTTGGTCATAATGAAATGGACGATGCAGCGGTCACCCAGCCACAGGTTTACAAAAAAATCGCGAACCATCCAACGGTAAGAGCGGTTTATTCCAAACAGTTGCAAAATAGTGGCATTCTCAAACAAGAAGAAGTTGAGCACATTAACCGCAGCGTGCAAGAAATGTTGCAGGCTGAGTTTGAAAAAGCGTCCGAGAAGAAGCAGAGTGAACCCCTTGCAGAAGTAGAGGTTCCGAGGGTGATCGCCAAAGGAATTCCACCGGTGGAAACAAGCGTGCCCCTTGATACCCTTCGTGAATTAAACCAAGATTTGCTGAAATGGCCGGATGGTTTTCATGTTTATCCAAAATTAAAGCGGATTCTGGAGCGCCGCAATTCGGCACTAGAAGAGAACGGGAAAGTAGAATGGGCGGTAGCAGAAGTGCTGGCATTTGCATCGATGTTAAAAGATGGGACGCCGATTCGTCTAACCGGCCAAGATTCTGAGCGTGGAACGTTTGCGCAGCGGCACATTGTGCTCCACGACACGGAAACAAACGATACCTATTCACCACTGCACCAGCTTCCGCAAACACGAGCTTCGTTTGCGGTTCATAATAGCCCGCTGTCGGAAGCAGCGGTTGTAGGTTTTGAATATGGATATAATGTATTTGCTCCTGAAACACTTGTCATGTGGGAAGCACAATATGGCGACTTTGCCAACACAGCACAACCCCTCTATGATCAATTTGTTTCATCCGCAAGAGCAAAATGGGGGCAAAAATCAGGGCTTATCCTCCTGTTGCCTCACGGGTATGAAGGCCAAGGTCCGGAGCATTCCAGTGCCCGTCCGGAACGCTTTTTACAATTAGCAGCTGAAAACAACTGGACAGTCGCCAACTTGACAAGTGCGGCCCAATATTTTCATATTTTACGCCGTCAAGCATCCATCTTAGGAACAGAGTTTGTTCGGCCATTGGTGATTATGACGCCAAAGAGTCTGCTTCGTCACCCGTTGGTCGCTTCTCCAGGTACTGAGCTAAGCGAAGGCCATTTCCAAACAGTAGTGGAACAGCCTCAGCTCGGAAAAGAGATAGACAAGGTAAAGCGTTTAGTATTAACAACTGGTAAGATGGCCATCGATTTGGCTGTAGAAGTCGATGCAAAGAAAGAAGATCGAAACTTAGAAGAGTTACACATCGTTCGAATCGAACAATTGTATCCATTTCCTCAGGAAAAAGTAGAAGCAATCTTGAAGCGTTACCCAAACTTGAAGGAAATCATTTGGGTACAGGAAGAACCGAAAAATATGGGTGCGTGGCATTATATCGCCCCAATTCTCTTTGATCTTGCTTCCGGGAGCCTGACAGTTGGTTACATTGGACGTCAGGAGCGTTCAAGTACGGCAGGCGGCGATCCAATCGTTCATAAAAAGGAACAAGAGCGCATTATCCAACAGGCTTTGAACTATATAGAGTCTAGTAGATACTCAGAAACAAGAAAGTGATTTTAGTTCTAACTAACCATCATCACTCACAAATTACGATAGTTGAAATACAAGCATAATAGGAGACTTACCATCATACCTAGGAGGATACACCACATGATAGAAATAAAAGTACCAGAACTGGCAGAATCCATTACAGAAGGAACCATTTCACAATGGCTCATTAACATTGGTGATAAAGTGACCAAAGGAGATAGTGTTGTTGAACTGGAAACAGACAAAGTGAATATCGAATTAAATACCGAATACTCAGGTATAGTTTCAAAATTATTAAAAGAGACGGGCGATATCGTCGAAGTAGGCGATGTAATTGCGATTATCGAAGAGAATACGGATGCAGGAGCCACTCCAGGCACTCCAACTGTTCCAGTTGCAGCTCCGGAAAGACCGGCAGAAGAAACTTTTAATCAACAAAGCAACCAACCTGAGCCAGAACTTTCGAAAGCCCTACGTCCAATTGCTTCACCAGCAGCAAGAAAATTGGCAAGAGAACGGGGAATCGATTTACATCAAGTAAGCAGCCGTGATCCACTTGGCAGAATTAGAACAGAGGATGTAAAAGCATATACACATACACCTGCGGTTAAAGAAGAACCAAAGTTGGAAAAGACCAGCCCTAAACCTGTCGTACAACAAATAGATGAAGAGTTTGACAAACCAGTAGAACGTGTGAAAATGTCCCGCCGGCGTCAAACCATCGCTAAACGCTTAGTAGAAGTCCAGCATACAGCGGCAATGTTAACTACATTTAACGAAGTGGATATGTCTGCTGTCATGGATTTACGCACTAAGCGGAAAGATGCCTTTTTTGAAAAACATGGGGTTCGACTTGGGTTCATGTCGTTCTTTACAAAAGCCGTGGTTTCGGCTTTGAAGCAATTCCCGCTTTTAAATGCTGAAATTCAAGGCGATGAATTGATTTTGAAGAAGTTTTATGATATCGGAATTGCTGTGGCAGCACCAGAGGGGTTGGTCGTACCGGTTGTACGCAATGCGAACCAGAAAAACTTTGCCGAAATCGAACAAGAAATCAGTAATCTCGGTAAAAAAGCTCGTGATAATGCCCTTACTTTAAATGATTTGCAAGGTGGAACATTTACGATTACAAATGGCGGAGTTTTCGGTTCATTAATGTCAACGCCGATCTTGAATAGCCCGCAAGTGGGGATTCTCGGTATGCATAAGATCCAAATAAGGCCAGTAGCGATTGATCGTGAACGAATGGAAAACCGTCCGATGATGTATATTGCCCTTTCTTACGACCATCGAATTGTCGACGGAAAAGAAGCTGTTAGCTTCCTAGTTGCAGTGAAAGAATTGTTGGAGGATCCTACCTCTTTATTATTAGAAGGATAAATCTTATTGATTTGCTTGTTTAATTCTAAAAGACCAAACAAAAACAGACCTTTGAGGTCTGTCAGGCTGTCGAAAAACCTTCGACAGCCTTTTAATATATGTCAATTGCAGCAATAGTGGAGCAGGTTGGCTATGATGATATCTGTTATTTTTATCGGATTTTTAAAGGAAAGTATGGGCAGACCCCCAAAGGAATATAGAAAGCTAACACTTCGGGTATAAACAAAAGTATTTAAGTATCATCACATTTTGTGCTATTGCTTACGGGTTCCATTTCCTAGTTTGCTCGATATTAGAAAATAGGCCAGCTATACCTGTTTAAATAAGCAATTACCATTGCGCCACCTTAACGGTGGCGTTTTTTTTATATCAAAAAAATGTACGTATTAACCTCAACTTGTCCCTATCAAAATGAACGCCTTTTGCATTTACTAGTAGATTTTTATTTGAAAGGAATGAAATTGTGAAAATAACAATTATTCATTTTAGCAAAAACAACTGTAAATAAAATTCTATTTAAACAAAAGAAAAGGTATAATTTTCAAACTCAATATTATGTTGTGGGAGAATTCTATACCGAGGAGTTCGATCAGCAATAAATAACCAAGTTTGTTTTTCTAAATGAAAAGGAAGGAAAGGATTATATAATAGATGAACCCAATAATAGTGGACAATTTTTCTTATTTATATAATACATTATAGTGGCAAATAAGGAGATTATAGGGAATGACCTGTAAAAATACAAATTAGGAATAAAGTAGTTCTAACTTTACGCAATATTAGAATTTTTAGCGGAAATACTTCAATTTGTAAATCATTGGAATTGATCGTGATGCCCTCCAGATACTATAAAATAAATCCTCCTTTTACGAGGAAGAGAAGATCAACAGGCGTTAATCAAACGATTACGGGGTAGAGGGATAATGCGTATGGAAGAAAGGAGTGTAATGGTATGAAACGTCAACTCATTTTAGAAGATGGTACTGTATTTGTTGGAAAAGGATTTGGCAGTGAGAAGGAATTGATAGGTGAAGTTGTATTTAACACAGGGATGACCGGCTATCAGGAAATTTTGTCGGATCCTTCTTATTGTAGTCAAATTGTTACATTGACTTACCCGCTTATTGGTAACTATGGAATTAATCGTGATGATTTTGAATCGATTGAACCAACAATTAATGGTTTGATTGTAAAAGAATTTTGCGAAATACCGTCAAATTTCCGTAGTCAATTTCCACTTGATAAATATTTAAAAGACAAAGATATTCCAGGTTTAGCGGGAATTGATACAAGGAAGCTTACAAGAAAAATCCGCGAGCATGGGATTCTAAAAGGAAGAATCTGCAGCATGGATGTAATTGTTGAAGAAGTAGTGGCAGATTTAAAGAAAGCAGAATGGACGAGAGATCAGGTGAAACAAGTATCAACAAAACGTTCCTATCCGAGTCCTGGAAGAGGTTTTAAAGTCGTGCTAGTCGACTACGGAATGAAGCACGGTATTTTACGGGAGTTAACGCTGCGCAACTGTGATGTTATAGTCGTTCCGTATGATACAACGGCAGAAAAAATATTTAATCTAAATCCGGATGGCATCATGTTAAGTAATGGGCCTGGGGATCCGAAAGAAATAACAGAAGGAATTGAAATGATTAAAGGTGTGCTTGGGAAAATACCATTGTTCGGCATTTGCTTAGGTCATCAATTGGTCGCCCTTGCATGCGGAGCAGATACAGAAAGATTGAAGTTTGGCCACCGCGGGTCAAACCATCCTGTTAAAAATTTAGAATCAAATCGCGTTGAAATTACCTCGCAAAACCATGGGTATACAGTTTGTATGGATTCTTTAGAAGGAACTGATTTATCAGTAACACATATTGCATTAAATGACGGGACAGTTGAGGGGTTAAAGCATGACAAGTATCCAGCTTTTACTATCCAATACCATCCTGAGGCATCCCCGGGACCAGAAGACGCAAACTATTTATTTGACCGTTTCATTGAATTAATGGAAGCAAGGAAGAAGGAAGGGACGAACGATGACAAAACGCTTAGACATTGAAACAATTTTAGTAATTGGATCAGGACCAATTGTTATTGGACAAGCGGCAGAGTTTGATTATGCGGGCACGCAGGCATGTATCGCATTAAAAGAAGAAGGGTACAAAGTCATTCTTGTTAACTCAAACCCAGCGACAATTATGACCGATACGGAAATGGCAGATAAAGTATACATTGAGCCGTTAACTGTTGAGTTCGTAAGCTCCATCATATATAAAGAACGTCCGGATGCCATTTTACCGACACTAGGTGGACAAACAGGGTTAAATCTTACCGTAGAACTTGCCAAATCAGGTATTTTAGAAGAGCTGGGCGTTGAAATTTTAGGAACAAAATTAAGCGCGATTGAACAAGCAGAAGACCGAGATTTGTTCCGTTCATTAATGAACGAATTGAATGAACCAGTTCCGGATAGTGAAATTATTCATACGGTTGAAGAGGGATATGCATTCGTGGAACAAGTCGGCTATCCTGTTATTGTTCGTCCGGCCTATACACTTGGAGGAACGGGCGGCGGTATTTGCCACAATAAAGAGGAATTAATTGATACTGTAACGAGCGGCTTAAAATACAGTCCTGTTACCCAATGCCTGCTCGAGAAAAGTATTGCCGGGTTTAAAGAAATAGAGTACGAAGTAATGCGTGACAGCAACGACAATGCTATTGTTGTGTGCAACATGGAAAACATCGATCCTGTTGGTGTCCATACGGGTGATTCAATTGTTGTAGCACCGAGTCAAACTTTAAGCGACCGTGAGTATCAATTATTGCGTAATGCCTCTTTAAAGATTATTCGTGCACTGAAGATTGAGGGTGGATGCAATGTTCAGCTTGCTTTAGATCCCTTGAGCTTCCAATACTATGTTATTGAGGTAAACCCGCGAGTCAGCCGGTCATCCGCGCTAGCATCAAAAGCAACAGGGTACCCAATTGCGAAACTTTCGGCGAAAATTGCAGTAGGTTTGACGTTAGATGAAATGATGAATCCTGTAACAGAAAGAACATATGCATCGTTTGAACCTGCCCTAGATTATGTAGTAACAAAAATTCCGCGCTTTCCATTTGATAAATTCGAATCGGCCAATCGTAAGCTTGGTACACAAATGAAAGCGACAGGTGAAGTAATGGCAATCGGACGTACTCTCGAAGAGTCATTATTAAAAGCGGTTCGTTCACTTGAATTAAAAGTATATCATCTAAATTTAAAAGATGCCGATCAAATCAATGACGAATTGATTGAAAAACGTATTCGTGTTGCGGGTGACGAGCGCTTATTCTACATAGGTGAAGCACTCAGAAGAGGTATAACGATTGAACAAATTCATGAGTGGAGCCAAATTGATATTTTCTTTCTTGCGAAGTTTGACAATATAGTCAAATTTGAGAAGGTTATGGAAGAAAACAAAGACGATAGAGAGGTTTTGCTTGAAGCAAAGAAAATCGGTTTCTCAGATAAAACTATAGCAAAAATATGGGGTATGACAGAACTTGAAGTTTATGAATATCGGAAAGAGAATGGAATTATTCCTGTCTATAAAATGGTGGATACATGTGCAGCTGAATTTGAATCTGAAACGCCTTATTTTTACGGTACGTATGAAGATGAAAACGAATCAGTTGTGACTGAAAAGAAGAGTGTGATCGTACTTGGATCCGGACCAATTCGTATCGGACAAGGAGTGGAGTTCGATTATGCAACGGTTCACTCCGTCTGGGCTATTCGCGAAGCCGGTTACGAGGCAATTATTATTAATAATAACCCCGAAACTGTTTCAACCGATTTTAGTATTTCAGACAAGCTGTATTTTGAGCCATTAACGATCGAAGATGTTATGCATATTATTGATTTAGAAAAACCACTTGGTGTTGTTGTACAATTTGGAGGACAAACAGGGATTAACTTGGCTGGAGAATTGGCAAGCCGAGGTGTGAAAATTTTAGGAACATCGCTTGAGTGTCTTGAGGCAGCAGAAGACCGTGAAAAGTTCGAAAAAACATTGGCATCTCTGGATATTCCGCAGCCTTTAGGGAAAACAGCAAGATCTGTAGAAGAAGCGGTTAAAATTGCAGAGACAATTGGCTTCCCTGTACTTATTCGGCCTTCTTATGTACTAGGCGGAAGGGCAATGGAAATTGTATATCAAACAGAGGAATTACTTCATTACATGAAAAATGCGGTCCAAGTACATGAGGATCAGCCGGTATTGATTGACCGTTATTTAACAGGCCAGGAAATGGAAGTAGATGCTATCTCTGATGGGGAGAATGTATTCATTCCAGGTATTATGGAACATATTGAGCGTGCAGGTGTCCATTCAGGTGACTCGATCGGTGTGTATCCACCACAAAGCCTATCAGAAGAAACAAAGGCGACAATTATTGACTATACAACAAGAATTGCAAAAGGTTTTCAAATAGTAGGTTTACTTAATATTCAGTTCGTCTTATCAAAAGGTAAAGTGTATGTATTGGAAGTTAATCCGCGCGCGAGCCGTACAGTGCCATTCCTAAGCAAAATTACACGTGTTCCAATGGCGAATCTTGCTACCAAAATAATGTTAGGAAAAACGTTACCGGAGCTCGGGCTTCAATCAGGTATTCATCCTGAAGAGAACAATGTTTATGTGAAAGTCCCTGTATTCTCATTTGCAAAGCTAAGAAAAGTAGATATAACACTTGGACCCGAAATGAAATCAACCGGGGAAGTTATGGGACAAGATACAACGTTGGAAAAAGCACTGTATAAAGGATTTATTGCTGCCGGTACTTCAATCAAGCCCCACGGGTATGTATTGTTCACAGTTGCGGACAAAGATAAGGCGGAAGCTGCTGAACTAGCTAAACGTTTCTATAACATTGGGTATCGAATCCTGGCAACAGCAGGGACTGCTGCTGCATTTAAGCAAGAAGGAATTCCTGTAAATGTTGTGAATAAAATCGAATCCGAAGAGGAAAACTTGTTAGAGGTAATTCGTAATGGTAAAGCACAGCTTGTGGTCAATACACTAACAAAGGGAAAACAGCCTGCACGTGACGGATTTAAAATTCGCCGTGAAGCAGTTGAAAATGGTATTCCATGTTTAACCTCTCTTGATACAGTAGTTGCAATTTTTCGTGTACTTGAAACCATTCGTTTCCAAACAACACCAATGCGAAGTAAATAAGAGCTTGCTTGGTTTTATGATGAAGCTAAGACAATACACAATTGATTCCATTTTTTAACACTAGGACAAAGTTGCTCTAATAATCAGAGTATTACTAGATTTTTTTCAGGTCAAATTCAAAAAGTTATTGGTAGGATAGGGAGGGATAAATATGAATAAGTCGGAAGCTGTTACTAAAAAGGAACAGAAACAAGATAACATTAAAAAATACAGTGAAGTCAATGAATTCAACCATGAAAGCAATCAAGTTGCCAAAGCGCAAAAACAAATGTCTTCACAAGAGACAACTGGAGTATTAGATCAGGAATAGTTCCGGTGCCTGGCACGCCCCGAAATCTTGTTTCACAGGTGTTATTTAATTATTTAGGAACTATACCAAGTAATTAAAAGTTAAATCAGAAAAAAACCCTTGCAATGGCAAGGGTTTTTTAAATGTCCCAGAGAGGATTCGAACCTCCGACCTACAGTTTAGGAAACTATACGATATGTATTCGCTAGTGTCAACGTTATGTCATCGCATTGTCATTGCGCATGATTGACCGACAGTGTGAGCGTAGGTCCTACGGCTTTAAATTTAATAACCTACATACGCCATTTTGCCGAATAGTCAGCGGATTGTCAATACGTGTCGTTTTAAGAGGGAAATGTTTCTATTCATATGGAACGTTTGTTCGTGTATTATAAGTAAGAAGGAGATGACCGTTATGACGATAAAAGATCGCGGTTTAATTAAATGGAATGCAGCGTCCTTTATGCCGCAAGTATTCGAAGAGCAACGCGCCATGTTTAAGGACCAAGAGCGCCAGCCAAGGCCGCTATTAAGTGAATTCGATACAGAGGAGTTTGACCAGCGGATAGCTTACGCGATGGAGTATAAGCTAGCGGTGAGGCTATCCGTGTGGACTGACGGCTTTACTACGGAGATGACTGGCCGAATACATCAAGTAGACCCTATTACGTATCAGCTCCGAATTGAGGTAAAGCCTGGCGAATATGAACGGGTGGCTTTCGAGGATGTGTGCGGAGTAGTGGTCGTAGATTAGTCGGAAAGAAATAAAAAAAGAGCGCCATATAGACGCTTAAATGATTGAGGTGTACTGTATATTATGAAGGGTTGTCTTAGACGGCAATGGACAAGCACGGAGTATTTATAATTAAATTGGTCGGGACTAATGCCGACATTACCTAGCGTATTGCTAGGATAATAATAGAAGGAACACGGAATGATTACGATTTATAACGTAAGGTGACGTAATGTGGAAAATAATAACGGTAGGCGCTATTGATTTTGACTATCGTCATTATCCTGCATATTTTGTTTTATTTGTGAGTAAGCGAGATAAAGTAAAAAAGCGCCAGGAATCGAGACCATAATGAATACAAACCAAACCGTGTTTATAAAATGAGTGTATATCCACGAAGACATGAGAGCACCTCCTAATTGTAGAATGCCCGAAACGTCTTTATCTTACAATTTGATTAATTATCAGCAAGAAGCCGCTGGCAGACGGACCGCTTCGAACTCACGGGGTTGTCGAAACGTGGGAGGATCGGACGGATAACGGGCAGCTACTCGGAAACTGAACCGGCATTCATTATACATAAACGCTGGGAAATAACGGGGCAACTGGCGGAGTATAGGCGCCACCAACCGCGTCACTATGCGGATGTATAAGAACGTGCATAACGTTATTATCTACGTAATGATTGATCGTTGATATAACAGCGTTTGTATATCGACATTATTACACGATATGATTATTTTACGTAATAATGTTGAATACGTTATACATTCGTATACAATCGGAATGGTTAGGATTTACATATCCGATAAAACTAAGCTGAAAAGTCGGAATTACCCCAAGCCGCCAAGAAAAAAGGGTGGGTTTTGACGTTTTCAACCCGCGTGCAATTTTTCGAAATCAGGTAGTTAAACTCGAAGGAAGCACAGAGCCATTTGTCGAAGTATTAAAGACGAAGGAGTGTGCGATATGAAACAAGTAATAAAACGAGGCGATATATTTTGGGCGAAACTATCTCCGGTAGTAGGTTCGGAGCAAGGTGGGTTACGACCGGTTTTAATATTGCAGAACGATATTGGTAACAAATTTTCACCGACAGTCTTAGCTACAGTTTTAACGAAACAACAAAAGAAACGGCTGCCTACGCATGTATTTCTGGACAAACGAAAGTATAAATTAACGGAAGATTCGTGGGTGCTGTTAGAACAGATTCGGACGCTTGATAAATGGCGGATTCAAGCTAAGATTTCGAGACTCGACGACAAAAAATTAGACGAAGTAGACACTGCGTTAAAAATAAGTCTCGGAATTAAAGAAGACTTATATAAATACTACCGCCACATTGTAACCGGTGAAATAGTAAGGATTAAAGCGAAGGACATCCGTTAGGGTGTTTCTTTTTATTCGGGTTACAACTCGATATCCTTATCCTTCACGTCATATTCCTCGATAAATTCCACAACGCCAAGCAGACGCTTTATGGCGTAATCCTTGCCTGCAGACTCATCCGCAACCAATTCCGCAGTTAAATTAAGGACCTCCGACTTAATCCGCGAGATCGTTAGTTTCGCCTCTAATAGTTCGTTCATTTTACCACCTCCCTAAATACCAGTATTGTTTTCACAAACTGACGCAAATATGACGATTAACCACGCTGGATATTCTTTCTATATAATAAGATTTACATTTAAAATTGGGGGTGACGAGGTAAGCGAATGGAAATAAAAAAGACGAAGTTTGTTCAGAAGAGCCAGCTTACTAAATGTAAACCGGTTAAAAGGTCCAGAGTAATGAAGCTGCGGCAAGAAAAGTTTAAAGCGATAATCAAGGTCGGCAACACAACCGGTATCATCCATTCGGAGCTAATGCGACTAACATCGGACGAAAGACGCCAATGGTTCGAAAAAGAAGCCGAACGGGGCAATCCAGTTTTGCTGGAACTTCAGAGACTCGTTCGCGAATCGTATTTTAAACGGATGCAGAGAGGTAATGTAGAATGATGGAGAAAAAGAAAGATACTGAACCAAAAATAAAAATTGTAGAACGAGTTTTCTTAGGTAAATTTAAAATTGAGGATTATCTTCAAAAAGAAGTGGAGTTACTTTTAGAAAAATATAAGAACAATTAGACCTCTGGAATGGTTCCGGAGGTCTTAAACCTATATTTATACACGTACGACGCCGTACGGTTACAACTCAATAACCTCAACGCCAATCATTGCGAACCGGTCATACCGCCTATACTTTCGCAGGCAATAGTCCGCCTATGGACGCCAACGCGCTTTCACGTTAGCTTATGCGAAGGATTTCGAAATAATGCGTGTCCAGGGCGGTCATACCGGTTCATTCATCAACTTTTTTTCTTTCGTACAGCTCCTCGACACCCACGCCTAGCAAGTCCGCCAATATGTACGCCTTATCCATCGGTATTAAACTCCGTCCAGTTTCATAATTGCGGAGCTGTTTTACCGTTATTTCTAATTTATCTGCAACGAAAGCTTTTTTGTATCCGCTTTTTTGAATTAGGTCCTCTATGCGGCTTATCAACATTAGCATCACCTATATTCATTTTATATTTTTTCGGCGTGATTCATATAGGAAATTTAAGTGGCGAAAAAGGAAAATTTTTGTTCACTTTTAGTATTACCGGTCATACCATATAGTAATCAACCGAAAGGAGGAGCGATAGGTGAGCAAGAACAAGGTTATTAAATCGGTGTCCTTTAACGTGACCAACGAAGAGGATCGCCTGTATTTAGAACGCATTGAGAACGTCAATTTTAGCGGATATGTTAAGCGGCTGATCGAGAAGGATATTCGGCAGCGGAAGGTGATAAAGTCCGATAGAGCGCCCGTTGAAGCGCCGGCTGGTCATAACGCAATAATGACTAAAGGGACGCCGTTAATATTGAAAACGGAATAGCCTCTTCCCGACTCGCTATTTCGTAACACTGTAACACGGTTGACGTTGTCAAATGTCATGACGATCGGAAAGGAGGTTTGCGTTTTGATTGAAGGGAAAGGGTTAGGCGGAAAGAAAATAAACCGCGTCAACGTCTCGCTCACGAACAAGCAAGCGTTCAAGTTGAATCGGCTGGCCACCGCATGCAACATGAAGCCGACGACGCTAGCGGGCTTATTGATCGAAAAGGGGTTGAACGATGCCGGGCTTGTCTCGGAGCTGCAGCGCGAGCATTGTACGCAATCGGCCTACCGCATCGTTGTCATTAACAATAACGGTGAGCTGAACTTCGTATTGAGCGGAAGGGAGGACGTATAATGAGTTGGGTCAGCTTTATTTCGGGTGGTATGACCGTGATATTGGTGTATGCGTTTTATTCGGTGGGCAGCGAGGATAATGAAGAGTTAATAGCGGAGGAGGTGTTGGGCTCGGACGTTGTCGTAAACGATTCAACTGGTCGATATGTAACGCTGAGTTGTCAAACATGCCGTAAATTAAAAAGGCATCGCGAGGTACGGCCGAACGTTTTCCAATGTACGAAATGCAAGCGGCATGTCGATTTAAGTGCATGAAAGAAAAAAAGCCGCGGGTTTTTCCGCGGTTTCTTCGGTTGCTTTAAAAATTTAGTACTTAAGTACATGATTGAAGTCCAGTGCTTCGTTAGTGCAATAAAAAAGCCTTACTCCTAATTGAAGTAAAGCACCCGTTAGTCCAACAAGGATTACAATTTTTTTAATCTACAAATCTTGAGATAATCGAACCATATCCCTACATTGTATGCCGTTTTCGAAAATCTCTTCTGGATAGTGCCTAATGAAAAAGTCTATATCAACACCAGTAATTCTAAAACCACATTTTTGGTAAAGGGCTAATTGTCCAATACTTGAATTTCCAGTTCCGACTTCTATGGTTCTGTATCCTTTTGACTTTGCCACTTCAATTGCATTTATTACTAGTTGTTTCCCAAAGCCTTTACCGTGCTGGGTTTCTATTAATGCAATATTCATCAACTCTACCGTTTCAGGTCTTGTCGGCAGTAGTACATAAACCCCAATAACTTGAGCACCACTTTCGGCTACAAAGCATTCTCCTTTTTGCAGATATTCCTCAACGATTACTTTAGAAGGGTCAGCTAATAACAACAAATCCATTGGAGGCTCTTCATCTAAATTTAGTTTACGTGTAAACATTTTACTCTCCCGTATATAACTGTATTTTCTTTCATTTTACCATTTCTTGTTGAACTAACCTGCCAGTTAGTTGAGGAAGAAGCACATATGAAAAAGACTTAAATTATAAAATTACTTTTTATTTTTATCTTTATCATCAAAGGCAACTTCAATTATAAATAATAATAAAACGGCAACGATTTCTGTTCTCGATGGAATTGTAATACTATTCATAAATTCATCTAATGTATGTAATGCAAGCCAAGTAAATGTGCAATCAATAACCAGTCTTGTAATAAATAATTTATATTTACCTGATATATATTGGGATAATAGCTTGGTAAAAGCTATAGAGAATAAATCCACTATAAAACCAAAAAGAAAGAAAAACATCACAAAACCTATAAGGGAGTATGGCGATGTATATCGTACTCCAAATAAACTAAAAAAACCTACAATTCCAAAGAAAATACCCCCCATAACAAACGCAATGGATAGGACAACAAGGAGTGTTAATGCTGTAATAACTAACATCTTTTCAAATAAAGTAAAATCTCGAAATCGCCTTTTTTTATTTTTTTGACTCATTGTTTTATAACAATTCCTTCTTCGTAAAATTACAAATTTTTAACACTTATCGACCAATATTATAACATACCTTCTTTTACTAACCTGCTTACGTTAGTACAACAAGCAAAAAGATCGCCGCAGCGATCTCAATCTTTAGCTCTAGCACCCGTTAGTTGAAGAAGGAAGGTTTATAGAAACCATTCACCTTGGGCAATTTTTTCTACTTTTCCTCCTACATATACGATGATTTCCCCGTTATCTTCACTTGCTTTCAAAAACAATAAGGATGGTCTTTTTATTTCATATCCTTGTTCTACACGAATATTTATTTCACTTTTTTCAAAATACCGATATTTAACTAAGTAAGAAGCTAAACATCCATTAGCACTTCCAGTAGCTGCATCTTCAGGAACACCATAATAATCTGCAAAGTCTCGAACATTTAAATCATTTTCAGAATTATATGCTTCAGGAGAAAACACCATAATGGCTTTTGCATCAGTATCTTCAATTAATTCAAAGTATTTTTCTTTATTTACGCTTACTTTTTTAACTGCTTCTAAAGATGTTAAAGGTACAACAATCACTGGAAGTCCAGTTGAAACCTCTTGGATAGGAAATCTATCATCTATGTATTCTTTATCTATACTTAAAACATCAGAAACTTTATTTGCATCTAAAATCCGACCAAAAGTTGGTTTGTTTTGTTTCATCCATAGTAATTCTTGATTATCGAACGAGACGGGAATCTGTCCGCCTTTAAAATTTAATATAAGCTTATCGGATGGTTCGGTTAATACTTCGCTTTGAATGATATACGCGGTTCCTAAAGTTGGATGCCCAGCAAAAGGGACTTCTTCGTTAGGCGTAAAGATACGAACGTCGTAACCGCTAGCTTTTTCTTTGTCAGATAAAATAAAAGTAGTCTCTGAAAAATTAATTTCCTTAGCTATTTGTTGCATCTCATCATCGGAAATGTTTCCAGCATTTTTAAAAACAGCAAGTTGATTCCCTGTATATTTTCCTTGTGAAAAAACATCAACAATGGAATAATTTATTTTCCCCATAATTTCTCTCCTTATTTGCATTTTTTGTAATATTTTATATAAGATACCATACATTTCATTTAAATTTAAGTGAAAAACATTACGATAACGGCACTAACCTGCTCCGTTAGTGAAACAAGAAAAGCCGCTAATGGCAGCTGGATCTCTTGCAATCGTTAGAAGAGTTTTTATTGTTGATATGGATTTTTAAGTACCTTTTGCATAAATAGTTCTGGATTAACAATCTGTTCAAAACCGTATTGGTTATATAATGAATGTGCATCATTAGTAGCTAACATAAATCTACGAACTCCCTGTAATTCGGAATGATTTGTGATAATACCCATTAACCATTTTGATAACCCTAATTTCCGATAATCTGGCAATATAAACACATCACATAGATAGGCATAAGTTGCTAAATCAGAAATTACCCTTGCAAAACCAACTTGTTCAATAACGTCTTTACCTACTTCACCTTTATAAACTCCAAAACATAACGGAGAATTTTCAATTGCCTTTTGTACTATTTGCTTGGGTATCCCCTTTGACCAGTAGGCTTCTTGACTCAAGAAGGTATGTATTAATGTTAAATCTAAATACTCTTTATTTGTAGAAATTGAAAATCCTTTATTAATCCACATTTCCAAAATAAGTCCCCCTATTTTTTTGAATGTTCTGCAATAAATTAAACTACTGATTTAAATTTTGTTCAACTAAACTGCTCCTTTAGTTGAACAAGAAAAAAGCTTTACTCCTTATTGAAGTAAAGCACCCGATAGTTTAAGTACAATAATTCACAAACTTTCTTGTTAAATAAGAAAAAAGGGACCTTCTTCTTGAAGAAATGACCCTTTAGTTCAACACAATATTTAATAGTTTTTTTTATGATTGAATACAGACTCATACCATCTTTGATAAAGATAAATTATTGGTAAATGACTAATAATCGCAAAATAAAGCCCCAAATTACTCATATTGTTCAACTCATAAAGTCCAAATTCTTCAAAAATAAAGGGACTAATAATAAATGCTTGTATTGCATCCAAGATGAGATTAGCTCCGAAAAATAACCAAACGTTGGGATAAAAAAAATAAAATACAAGGATGGTAGTGACGGGAAGTAGTCCATATGTAAACGATGAAATATTTGTTAGAAAAAATAAATTATTTGTTACCGTCCACCAATTCCAAACTTCCGCCATTTGGAAATAAATTGTATTCAATAAAACAGTAAAAAACGCAACTGATAAAAAATTTCTTACCCTAATTGAATTTAGTGGTACAAGTAAAAACCAAGGTACTATAATTACAATCCAGGAAAGGACTTGACCCATTGATGAACCTCCAATAATTTTTTTTATCTTTTCCTAAATTGGGTAACTCTTATTCAACAATACTGCCCGTTAGCCATCCATGAAGCGCAAAAATCGGCGCTTCACCACAGAGAATGAAAATGGTTAGGAAGTGTCAATACTGATACTGACCTTAATCCAGTCAACCCTAATCCATAGACTCATTAATTATCGCTCTCCTCTTTTTTTTAACGATTGAGCAGGGTCTTCTTAAGTAATGTCATTTTCTAATCTTGAAGAAACTTATTTTCATGGTAGTTCGAACAAGCAAAAAAAGCTGCCGAAGCAGCTACCGTTCTTCAACTCTTGCACCCGTTAGTTCAAGAAGAAATTGCGACTTTATTACTGAGTTTCTCTTCTATCCGCCGTGTAGTCTAATACGAAATAAAGGATGTACATTGAAATAAAGTAAACCACCGCCGAATAGATTGTATTCCATTCACCATAATGTAAAACTCTAATATAAACTGCATACAACTCAAGTAATACAAGAATGCATGTCCATCCCAAGATATATATAAATTTCTTAATGGCATTAGATTTCAGGGGAAAATAATTAAAAATAATAACCAGTACAGCAATCTCACCAAGGGCTACAGCTAGGTACAACCACTCTATTTGTTCTTTATCAAAATACCAGTAAAGTTTGTACTTTAAATCAAGATACAAATCAGTTACAAAATTCATTAACAACGCAAACTGTATTGTAGCTAGTAACTCGTGCCTAGTTCTTTTTCTGGGCATTTTTAGGGCAACTAAAAGAACTAATATAACTGTCACTATAAATAGCTTCACCAAGAGTAACACCTCGTTTTTTTTAAAACAACAATATCAACCATATTATCATTATTTATTCGATGAATTATTCTTCTTTAGCTAACCTGCCTAGTTAGTTTAAGTGCAAATCTTCACAATCTTTATGTGACAACTATCCAGACGAGAATTTCCTTTTCTTTTTTATTGCGGAAAAGTGCCACGATTGTACAATTTATTAAGATATGCTAGGTATAAGGCGGAAAAAATGACTTGGTGAGTGCGGGACCTTTCGTGGAGAGTTAACGAACGGAAAATCGTTGACTTTGTGCGAAGTGTCGTAGCTGCCGGCCGATTAAATGAGACGGGGAAGCTCGTCTTTTTTTATTTGCGCATAAGTGCGCGACATTCCAAACTTGCACGTTTAATAAATAGTAAGGCGCATACGAAAAAATTTAAATGAAAAGTGCTCGACTTTTAATTCTTGTGCCTATTATTTAGTGTAAGGAGAAAAAGGCACCTAGATAATTTTGTGAAAATTGTGCGAGATTAAATGTCATACGTTTAGTTTTGTATAAGAGTTATTTTTCACGAAAGTGTCCGAAAATGAAAGGTCACGCGTCAAGTTTAGTAAGGGACGAAAAAGTTCATCGAAAACTGCGCGACACTCCAAACTCGCACTTATTATTAGGTAGGACAACAAAAAGTATCAGGGGTAATTTTACTGAAAATGTGCGCTGTTTTTATTTTTCGTTCGTATTATCAAATGAAGGTGTCCGAGGTTCAATAGTCGTGCGACATAGTTAGTAAGGGTGTCCGAAAGTGATAATGGCGATTGTATCATCTATTGAAGACAATTATTTTTTCGCTAAAGGTGCGCGAATTTGTAAAGTCGTGCGTCAAACAAATTGTAAGAGTTATTTTTTGCGGAAGTGTCCGAAAAGGAAAACTGGCGCGTCATGTTAAGTAAGGGACGAAAAGGTTTATCGAAAAGTGCGCGGTTTTTATTTTTCGTTCCTATTATTAAGTGAAGGTGCGCGAGAGTGGTAAGTCATGCGACATAAAAAGTGTAAGGGTTAAACGCGGGGGACCACACAAAAATCAATTTAAGGGAGCGATTAGTAATGAAAAAAAATATCAAGTTAAGTCAGAAAGTAAACAAAGTTGAACTTTGCCACGTAATTCCATTGTCGTCAGGGCATGGAGGAACAACTGCGGGAAATATGATTCCGTTAAGAGCCGACTTAATTAGGTCTAAAGGTTCCAAAAATATTTTTGAGTGGTTCAATGCTAATAAAAGTCGATTTGGGATGCCGCAAAAGAACTTCGACAGGATGGTAGAGTGGTTAGCGTCCGCTAACGCATTAACCGCTCATGAATATCGCAACTTCGTGTATTGGTGCCATGAAAATCAACGCGATATAGACGAAGTAAAGGCTGATCAACGCCATTCAGTCGAAATATGGCGTGAAGCAACCGGCATGCAATTTCCGTTGCCAGTGTATACAGAATCTTACTAATTTAAGTAATGCCCGGCACTCGTCGGGCTTTTTAATAAAAATTTACGGAGGGGATACGATGGAAAGGAAGGTATTTAACAAAACAACGCCAACGGAAGGAGGAGCGTTTTTCATACCGCTACCGAGCGACGCCAGGCATTATATTCATCACGATAAAATGAACGCAGACAAATTATTTCTATATGCGTTAATTATCGATTATTACAATCTGAAGGAAGGCTTCGCTTTTCCGTCTATCGAAACGCTATCTGTCAAATACGGGAAGGTGCCGGACACAACGAGCAAACATCTAGACGATTTAAAGGATGTTGGGCTGATCGATTTTCCGCCTGAAAAAGGATACTATGTGCCGCTCGTTCCGTTAATCGAGGAAGAATTCTATTTGGCGTTTCCACAGGCGTGGAAAAATTATCAGACGGCCATAAAACGAAGCGATACTCGACGTAAGGCTGCGGCAGAACGGATGCGAAATTGGAGGCAGGAAAGAGGTTACACGGATTAACATGGCGATGTTCACCTAATTAACAGGTGTAACAAGCGTGTCATTTAGGTGTTAACTAGATATAAATAACGAGACTTAAAGAACAAGACTTAAAAAGATTGCGACTCATTGCATTCGTCGCTACGTTTCAGTGATTGCGTATATGGTATTAGTTGAAGAAGTTCTTTTCTAAAAGAAAACAAGAGAGATGCGTTCACCTAAATGACGGTGTAACAAATAACAGGAGGGTAAAAGGAGGAGATAAAATGAAATCAAACGAAGCGGTTATTCTAAAGATTGATAATGCGGTAACTTGGGCGGAAGCCAAGACAGAACTTAACGCTACAATGCTTAAATTACGCACGCAATACGGATTCGCACCTGCAAAAGGTATATCCCTTGAGGAAATGGATCAGCGCTGTAAGAACCTTGTAGAAGCGACGGGAGCAGCCGTTAAAAAGTACGCTATTGCTACCGGAAAAGCGCCCGATAGAATGCCGAACACATCTCCATATAAAACTTCGAAAGATTTCTCGGCTAAAAAATATGAGGGCTTGCAGGCGTTTGCCAACGTGCCAGATGAACGGCTAAAGCGAGCACCACTGCATACGGCTGAGGCAATGGGTAACCTCTTAAACTATAACGCTGATTATCTATTAAAGGCGAAACATGAGGCGGCTGTTAGGGCGAGGACACGGAAAGAATGGCAGAAGGCAGAATATGAATATGTTGAAAAGTCCGCTTATAATTTGCGTGACCTGTATGACGATTTAATGGAGCGCATGGATGCAACGGAGAATTATATTAACCCTGAAGAGTATCGTGCCGAACGTTGTAAGTGGAGGCAGTGCGGTTATTATGCATGTGATAACTACTTCCCAACAGCTGAAGATCATATGCGGAGTCATGCGTTTAATCAATCGGGGTTAAAAGTTAGGCGAAAAGATTCGAAGTATTGCTGCGCTGACTGTCGCAAGGATCAAGAGAACGCGCTTGCACGCTTGAAGAAAACAGGCACTTTATTACCGGAATATGCCTACGAGTACATTCTCGACGATGCGCGAGAAACTAGGGCCGAAAAAGAAGTCGCAACAACGTCGGAAAGGATGTCGAAAATCGCTGATTTACCGTGAAAATACTCCCTAAACTAGCCAATTATTATACAAAGGGCGATAAGCCCAATTATTATTTTGAGTCAAACAGAATATAAGGGAGGTTTTCATATTGGATAAGAATAAGGCTCGTGCCATCCGCTTATTTATGAACGAAAGCATGATGGAATTTGCCGATAGACTTGGCGTCGCTGCGAGCACCATTAACGATATAGAGCACGGACATCGAGATATCACGGACCGTAATCTCGCAAAGTTGATTCGACTGGAGTTGCAAATGCCGCCAGCGTTTTCCGATTTTTACGAACGCTTCAAAAACAACACATAGATAAAACATTTTAATTACATGTCAAGTTTATCGTAATAGAAAGGCCGGTGTCAAGTATAAAAACGAAAAAGAAACGGTAATGTCGCTTATCAGTTACTTACATGCGCTAAGTGAAATCAGTAGAAACAGCGACGTTAAGGTTCACGGTGAGATTCGACGTGTGATTGCAAAGCTTGAACGGTTACTAAATAACTAAACGGGGGATTGAACGAATGAAAGATTTAAAAAAGGAATTGCGCCAGTGCAGAATTTGTAACGAGGTGAAGCAACTTGAAACTTTTGAGATTGATAAACGATGTAACGGGCTGTATTCCAACCGCTGCAAAAGTTGCAAAACGAAATCTACAGACAAAGGTAACCACGCTTTTTATAAACTGAAACAACGCGCTGAAAAGGCCGGCAGCAAGGTCGAATTAACTCTTGATGAAGTTAAGGCACTGTTTGGTGCGTTTAGTGGAGAATGTATTTATTGTGGCGCGCAAGAGGAGCCGGATGGTTCTGCGTTTCATTTGGAGCATGTAATTCCTCGAAGCCAAGGTGGCCGCGATCATATTAGCAATCTCGTTATATCATGCAAATCGTGTAATTCTAAGAAGGGCAACAGGCCGGTAATTGATTTCTATTTATCCGAGGAAAGTTTCACGGAAGAAAACTTCCATACGCTAGTGCAGTATATCGCCCTTTCATCAGAGCAGCCGGTTAAAGAATTATTCGATAGTTTAGTCACCGACCATGCCTTGTATTTGTTTCGAAAAGAGCACGAGGTAAAAGTAAAATGATTTACAGCGATAGGCAGGGCGCTATTTATAAGTTAAGTAACGATAAAAAATACGAAATGATTTGCGAAGTTTGGAAAGAAGGGCGGCTCATAGCTGCTCTTTTTAGTTCGACAAGGAGGAGCGACGATGGACGATGAATGACTTACAACGATTAATCAAAAACAAATGCGCCACATACGACGATAAAGGCAACTGTCATCTCGAAACTGGCGCCAATGGCGATCGGACTTGCGTTTATTTCCGCGAGGATGGTGGTCGGTGTTCCTATGCTGAGCAAAGCGTCATTCCGAACGATGCAAAGATTGAGTCGCTGTATTTGGCGGAGCGGGGCGTTAAGATGTCGGGCAATTTCTGCGAGGCATGCCTTCAGCCTATCGAACGAAAAAGCAACCGGCAGCGATTTTGTAAGAAATGCGGAGAGCTTGCCGAAAAAGAAAATCGGCGTCAAAGAGACCGCGAATATAAGGAAAGAAAACGACGGTTTAAGGACTAAAATACGTGCTTTGAGCGTCAAATTAGCCTATTCTGACTGCTTTACAAAGAAGGCGATATGATAAGCCTATGTTACGTCTAAGGCGTCGCTAAATGGTGGAAAAGGAGGGACCGACAGATGAATCGTAAATACTACCGCCTCTATTACAAACGATGGGACGGCAATATCGGAGCCGGTCTTGAAGAATACGTGCCTGGCGTTACTCAAGAAATAAAAATGTTTGCCAGCGTGTTTCTAAAACAAAATACATCCGATTACGAGTTAATTTGTAGCCTTATAGATTCATATGTTGCAACGGATGGACCCGTTAAATTAATGACAACGCAGTTAGTTGACAGATACACGCTCGACCATTTGCGCACAAAGTATCCGAATATAGTATTTCGCAGGATTCGCGGCAGTCAAATAGAGAACGTGAGGAATTTAACCGACGATGCACTTAGGCGCAGGTCGACGCTGGTTGAAAAAATGGAGGATGATTCGCATGAATAAACGAAAGGCAAGCCAATAAAAGCGATGGCAACGACCATCTATGACTTGCTACCTGCCGATGTGCAGACGGCATTGTATTACATGACCATTAAAACAAAGAACAAAAAAGGGGATCGATAACATGAGTAAAGTTCAAAAAGCAAAAGAATTAGTATTTAAAGCACAGGAGTTAAGAGGAAACCGCGCAGTATTTTTACGCGATATAGCTGGTCCACTTCGCAAACAGATTAGTCAAATTAATTTAGACAATAACCTATCTCCAAGTGGTCGAATTGCAAAAGTTAAAGAGCTAAAGGAAGCAGAAACAAAGAAATTTATGCAGCAGATTGCTTTACGCAAACAAGCTTATACTCAATATTTAACCAACGCTAAGAAACTAGCGAAGGAAACAATCGAGAAGAGCTTCGTATCAGCCGATGACGCAACTCGCGCGAAGTTTAACCGTGAGTTTGCGGAACTAAAGTTTAAGATGGCTTTAAAGGACGAGAAGGGTTCCTTCAACGAGATTCAATCCTTCGTCAATAAGACGCCAGATCCTGCGTATGCTTCCTTACTTTTGGAAAACTTTCACGAATTAGCCGGTAAGTTTAACACAGGCGAATTTAAGATCGGACTTTCGAAAACATACGATAGGCTCAAGGCTGACCACACTCCGGAGGAAGTAGCGGAAGCTTTCGACGTCATTGAAACGGTAGATGGCTCGATTAACAACAAGATGTTCACGATTTTACAGCCGGGTGATAACCCCGCCGCAAACGTTGAGTATTCTGTAATCGCGGAGTTATTCACGACTGATGCAGTGCGCTATTATCAAAATCCGGAAATTTATTTCGAAAAGAATGACGAACCAATGCCGATGTTCGTTGATCCTGAGGAAGTCGTTGAAAAGCAAAAAAGCAAAGTCGACCAGGCTTACGACAGTCTTGAGGCAATTATGGAGCAAAAATTTCGAGACGGTGAACTAAAATTAGGAGGTAATCAATAATGGCGATCGAAAGAAAAGTAGTTGAAGGTGTAGGAAATAATAATGCAATAGACGTAACAGGATGGGGATTTGCTCGCGTTCAAACTGACGGCAGCAGTATCGCGATTTCATTGCAAGGAACCGGAGGATACGAAAAAGACTATTGCGATGGGGACCGTGTAATTATACCGTCCGCAATTACTTCGCTTAATGTAATCGCCTTTACTAGTGAAGCGTGGAAACTACACATGCAAAAAACGATTCCTGCGGTGAACCAAACCGAAATTAAAATGTCGATTTCAGAGTCTCGTAAGCTAACAATCGAAGGCGACGACGATATTGTTTTCCGTGGTCAAGACGTCGATCCTGCTACCGTGAGTATTTCCGGAATTAAGGACGACATAGAAAATCTAAGCAAATTGTTTATGACTGCTTTAGCGACTAAGACGGTAACTGATGCGGCTAAATACGTAAAACTAAAAGCAGCAGTATTAGAACGTTATTAGAGCGCCAAGTGTAAAGCATTTTTTATTTTGCGTTGTCGTACCACTTGCGGTAAGTCATGGCTGTTAGTGGGAGCGAATGTGGTCCTCCTGATTGGCGCTCGATTTACGTCGGGCGTCCTATTAAAAAAACGGAACACACGAACGGGACCAATGCCTCCTTCCAATAGTCTCCTAATCCTCCATTCTATTAATCGTGGTAAAATTAAATGTGAGGTGGTTTAATTGTTCGTAAAACCAATGCTATTACAAAAATCGGACCAGCCGTTCGATGACTCCGACTACATTACGGAGCTCAAACTCGATGGGCTGAGATTAATATATTCCGTAGACCAAGCGGGCAAAGTTCGCTTATATTCAAGACATAACAACGAAACCACATCAAAATTCCCCGAGTTACACAACATTAATATTCCTCCTGGTACCGTTTTGGACGGTGAGTTAATCGTCACTGATTCCGCTGGCAAGCCTGATTTCGAAGCGATGATGAGCCGGTTCATGAGTTCGAAGGATAAATCGCCGGTCAGCTTCGTTGCCTTTGACGTGATCCAGCACGAAGGAGAGCGCGTCACAAAATTCCCGTTGCTCGAGCGTAAGGAAATACTTGCGGAGCTTGTTCCGAATGATTCCGCACTGTTTGCCAAGTCGCAGTTTATCGAAGGTCACGGTGAGGCTTATTTTGACGCGATTAAGGCGCAAGGACTCGAAGGAATAGTTTTAAAGCGCAAGGATTCGCGTTACGAAGTCGGCAAGAGATCGCACTCATGGCTGAAAATCATTAATTACCAGTACGCCGATGTTTTCGTGGTAGGTTATCGCAAGCAACCAAAAGATTTCGGTTGGCTACTTGCGAATGCTGAGGGGATGTATATGGGAGTGATGGAACTCGGAGTGCCTGCGCGTGAAAAGGCGAAAGTGTACCGAGCTCCTATCACAAAAGAAACCGATGATTTTGCGTATATAAATCCGATTGGCGTTCGAGTTAAGTACCGTAATTTAACAAAGGCGGGCTTATTACGTCTTCCTAGCTTTGTAGAGTGGGTTTAACGACCCACTCTTTTTTAAAGATCTGTTATACAATAACCTTGATAATTTACCAAAAGAAAAAGGACTTTTTTGAGGACTTCTTATTTAAAAAAAGCACCCGTTAGCTGAATAAGAAAACTCGAGAAAATTATTGGTATCAAAGGAGAAAACCTCCTTTATGTCGATAATAATAGATAAAGGGGATGACCCAATGAATAAAGTTGGTTTATTAAAAAATCTACGTAATGCAAGTCGAGGTAATTTTTTTTCAACAGAGATTCCTAAAGCTACAAAAGAAGATGAAAAAAAGATTGAAGAATGGGTTGGAGAATTAGAAAGTGAAGGAAAAATCAAGTTAAGAGAATGTGTACAGCGAGAATACTCGGTTTATTTACATGGAATAATTAAGTATGCGTCCGAATAATCGGGTGCTTTTTATTGGGGTGAAACGAAAGAGGATATATCAAACCAAGAAAGCCCAGAGTAATTACTTTAGCTAAAAAAGCCCCAGCAGGTACGCCAAGGCTTAATAAAATGGGCGGTTATGATAAGATTCATTAGGTCTTTCTTTCGCGTTGTATGTATAGTCACTCGATTTTCTTTCGAGGAAATGCGAGACGGTGACCGCCATCAGTCCGATTGGCACCGTGACTGCGAGAACAAAGGACGCGTAAAGCCAGCGATATGGGTGCGGTGATTCCTCCGCGACGAAATCAATAGCGCTAATGTCGACAATCTTTAGTGACGTAATAATATAAACAGCAATGATAATACCGGTTGCTATGGCGAAATAGCCTGCCAAACATAATGCGTTTCTCATACGAATCTCCTCCCAATCCTATTGGTTAAATCGAAGTTATAGCATTATATGTAAAATATAGTTATTTAAGTCTCTAAAGTAAAAAAAAATGGAATCAACATGCAGAATTAGAAGAGTACGAAGGTCATCTGGTATAGTAGGGAAAGTAAGACGGAGATATTTTCCGCGTTTTTTGAATAAGGCCGCCCAATAAGGACGGCTTTTTTATTACGTTCGAATGCCATTGCGCTTCATAATATTACGTACAGGCGAGAACTTATTATGTTGCTCGCGAATATGCTCGCTGTCCATTTGGACATATTTTCGCGTGGTTTGTATGTCCGCATGATCGAGTATCTTTTGAAGGGTGAATATATCTCCGCCATTTAATACATAATTCCGCGCAAATGTATGGCGGAACATATGCGGATGGAGCTTCGTTATGTTTAATTTTCGCTTTAATCGATTTAACCTACGACGGAAGGCACCATCAGTAAAATCCTCACCATAAGCGTTCATAAACAACTGAGCGTCCTCTCCGAAATATTGTTGCGTTTCATCAAGCAATTGTCGCATTCTCTTCGCGACCTCGCGGCTAATAGGTATCTCGCGAGACTTCCGATTCTTTGCAATCTGAGACGGCACAGTGACCGTTAAATCTTTGAAATCAATTTGAGTTGCGGTTAATGACAGTGCTTCACCGATTCGTAGGCCGGTATCCAATAACAATAGAATAAGAGTCTTATCGCGCCATTGTGCGAATTGCCGATCGTCATAAGAGGCGAGAATGGCATCGATTTGCTCGTCCGGAATACCTGGCACCTCTTCGCGGGCATCATCGCGGACTTGCGAGATATTCTGCATTGGATTGCTCGGAATCATTCCCTCGTTAAATAAAAAGCGAAAAAACGTACTCAAACCGCGAATTCGTATATTAATAGTATGCACCGATAAACCTTTACCTCTACGCTTCCGTTGAGGGTCCTCGGCATAAGGCGTCCTTTCAGTGCGAAGGTAATTAATATAATTGCGAATATTGTCCGCGGTAATATCATTAACATTCGTAATGTCCTCGTCTAACCATTGCCGAAAGTAACGGAAAATATCATTGTATCCAGTGATCGTTCCTTGCCGAACTCCTTCCGCTGTTTTAGCGCGAATAAAGATTTCGATGGCATCCTCAATGGTATATAAGACTTCCCGAGGCTTTCGGACTTGGGGCGATGCTGTTGCTCCTCTTTCGCCAATAAACTTACGTTTCATACGGTTTTATCTCCTTCTGTAATTCAGCCGCAAGTGTCCTACGTTCACCATTCGATGTCCTACAGCGTCAAAAACCACGTCCTACAGACTACAAAAAAAAACGCTATGTCACCGCATTGTCACCGTATTGATTGACGGATGACAAACCGCGATACATAGCGCTTTAATAACGAAGATGTCCCAGAGAGGATTCGAACCTCCGACCTACAGTTTAGGAAACTGTTGCTCTATCCTACTGAGCTACTGAGACAAATAAAATAGGAACGTTATTTATTATAATTTGTTAATTCTAAAAGGTCAATAAAAAGTTGAGATTATTGAATTGGCAGGTCTCTGGCAACTTCGCTTTTTTTCGCACCCTTTTCACGGAATATCAACCAAACGATTAAACTAAGCCCAATTAATAAACCTTCCAGCGATAAAATGTACCAAGGATAGGGTCCTAATACATCTAATAAACTTGCACTGTCAGGTTTATGACTTAAGAACATATAATTTCCGTCTACCAGCTTATTGATCAACATTATAATCGGCATGAGTACATTCAAAAAGATACATAATTTTAATACAGACCAAATCGTCGGTCGGTATCCCTTTGCCCATGTAAAATAAAGCGGCACCCAGATCTCCATCAAATGTGTATAAAAGAAATGGAAAAACCGAAAATGCGGGAAATTATAATTTAATGATGGTGTTAATAACGCCTGAGATGCGCCTAATAATGCAGTGAATAATAAAATCTCATAGATTATTTTTTTCTTAGTTACCAATAAAATGACGGTTAATATCAGACTGATGCTGCACAATTCTAATGGGATGGCGTGACTCACATCCCAACTTCCATTTAAAAGCATCCAGGTATGATAAGTCGTTTCCATGATGATTAGTGAAATAGCGACCCCGATTTCCGTTCGTCGCCATTCATTAGCCTTCAATTTATCTCTAAACAGGAATAGGCAGACTGAAACTAAGAGTAAGATAGAGATAATAACAAAGTGACTTGCAGAAAACATCTCAAAATCAAAGTTTTTGTTACTTCGGCCAAACACTCCCTCCATATTACCACCACCCCTGTAGACAATAATCAAAACAATTATCAATTGTAAATTAATGCTAGTTTTACCTTAATAATTATATTCTATGGGATATGCTTTTACTCCTCTTAAGAAATTTTAATTATTTCCTTTTTGATTACGATTAGGTTTTTTCTTCCTAATAAAGTCTTCTCGAATTATGGTATAATAATTTGTCGAAGAAAATCGAAAGTCTTTATATAGTGGAGGTCATTATGGCTGCATATACGCCGATGATACAGCAATACTTAACAGTTAAGGCAGATTACCAAGATGCCTTTTTATTTTTTCGTTTAGGCGATTTTTATGAAATGTTTTTTGACGATGCGATTAAAGCTTCGCAAGAATTAGAAATAACTTTAACGAGCAGACAAGGTGGCACGGATGACCGGATTCCGATGTGCGGCGTTCCCTACCATGCGGCACCGAACTATATTGAACAACTCATTTCAAAAGGCTACAAAGTGGCCATTTGTGAGCAAGTGGAAGACCCGAAACTGACCAAAGGGATGGTAAAAAGGGAAGTTGTCCAATTGATCACACCGGGAACAGTGATGGAGGGCAAGGGGTTAAATGATAAAGAGAATAACTATATTGCCTCGATCACAAGCTTTGATGACCAAACCTATGGTTTTGCCTACAATGATATCTCAACCGGTGAAAGCCGGGTTACGTTATTATCGAATAATTTTGACGAAGTTTTAAATGAGTTAGCCGTATTAAGTGCAAAGGAAGTCGTTGTCTCTAGCAGTTTTGACGGAGAATTACAAAAAAAACTTCGTGAACGCGATGTACTAGCGATTTCGTTTGAAGATAATAGTTCAATAGATATCAATTATTCGCATTTACTTCAAGATTTGAATCAAGAAAAATTAAAGCAATCCATCGCAAGACTTTTTAACTATTTATACCGGTCACAAAAAAGAAGTTTGGACCATCTTCAGCCAGTCACTACCTATCAAATCCATCAATATATGAAAATTGATTACTATTCAAAGCGCAATCTTGAACTTACGGAAACGATTCGTTCCAAAGGAAAGAAAGGTTCATTATTATGGCTCCTTGATGAGACGATGACCGCAATGGGCGGAAGAATGTTAAAACACTGGATCGACCGACCGTTAATCAATCAGAATGAAATTGAATTACGTCAAACCATCGTTGAAGTCCTGATGTCTTATTATTTTGAGCGTCAGGAACTTCGTGAAAAGCTGAAGGAAGTTTACGATTTAGAACGATTAGCGGGAAGAGTAGCCTTTGGCAATATTAATGCCCGTGATTTGGTTCAATTAAAACGTTCTTTAATGCAGGTCCCTTACTTGAAACAAATCCTTGCAGGCATGCAGAATGAAAAAGTGAGCCAAATTGCCGATCTTCTTGACCCGTGTGAAGAGATCACAGATCTATTGGAGCAGTCGATTGTTGAAAATCCACCGCTTTCCTTAAAAGAAGGCAATATGATTCGTGATGGATACAATGCTCAGCTCGATCAATATCGTGATGCCAGCCGGAACGGGAAAACGTGGATTGCCCAACTTGAACGTGAAGAGCGTGAGAAAACCGGTATTAAATCGTTGAAGGTTGGCTATAATCGTGTATTTGGTTACTATATTGAGATTACCCGGGCGAATCTGCATCTTTTAACAGAAGGTCAGTATGAACGGAAGCAAACCTTATCGAACGCAGAACGGTTTATTACTCCAGATTTAAAAGAAAAAGAAGCATTAATTTTACAGGCTGAAGAAAAATGCGGTGAGCTTGAATATGAGTTGTTTACCGAAATTCGCGAAATTGTGAAGGAACAAATCCCGCGCCTACAGGCCTTGGCAAAAGCGATTAGTGAGCTTGATGTCTTGCAGTGTTTTGCTCAAGTAAGTGAAGACCGGCACTATATAAAACCGCAGTTTTCTATGGAAGTCCGGGTCGTTGTAAAGGAAGGCCGCCATCCAGTCGTTGAAAAGGTATTAAACGCCCAGGAATATGTTCCGAATGATTGCTTCATGGACAGCGAGCGCGAAGTCTTGTTGATCACGGGTCCGAACATGTCAGGGAAAAGTACGTACATGCGCCAAATCGCGTTAATCTCGATATTAGCCCAAATTGGCTGTAATGTTCCGGCCACAGAAGCCATACTGCCGATATTTGACCAAATATTTACCCGCATCGGGGCCGCGGATGATTTGATCTCAGGACAAAGTACCTTTATGGTTGAAATGTTGGAAGCCAAAAATGCGATTTCAAATGCGACACAAAACAGCTTAATTTTGTTTGACGAAATCGGGCGCGGAACATCTACTTATGATGGAATGGCACTTGCTCAAGCCATCATTGAATATATTCATACCCGGATTGGGGCAAAGACTCTATTCTCCACCCATTATCATGAATTAACGGTTTTAGAGGAAGAACTGGATAAGTTAAAAAACATTCACGTCAGTGCGATTGAACATAATGGAAAAGTTGTTTTCCTTCATAAAATTAAAGAAGGACCGGCTGATAAGAGCTACGGGATTCATGTTGCCCAGCTTGCAGGGCTTCCGTCAGAATTAATCAGCCGTGCCAATGAAATATTAACCGCACTCGAGCAGTCTGATATCCAACCAGACACGCCAAAAAAAGATGTGGTAAAAGTAGCGGAAGTAGTGGAGGTACAAGAACAACCTGCCCAACTATCTTTCTTTGATGAACCAAAAGATGTGAAAAAGCAGGAACTCTCCTCGAAAGAGAAACGTGTAATCGAGAAAATGAAAGAATTAGATATATTGGATTTAACACCACTTCAGGCAATTAACATGTTGTACGAGCTCCAGAAAAAGTTAAAGTAGGGGGTGAATCCGATTGGGAAAAATTATTCAATTAGATGATGCATTATCTAATAAAATCGCGGCCGGGGAAGTAGTCGAACGGCCTGCCTCTGTTGTAAAAGAGCTGGTTGAAAATTCGATTGATGCTGGCAGCACCGTGATTGAAATTGAGGTAGAAGAAGCGGGCCTCGCCAAAATCCGCATTACCGATAATGGAAATGGCATCGAGGAAGAGGATGTTTTACTCGCCTTTCAACGTCATGCCACATCCAAAATCAAAAATGAAAATGATTTGTTCCGAATTCGGACTCTCGGGTTCCGTGGAGAAGCCCTGCCAAGTGTTGCCTCGGTTTCACGGCTCGAGATGAAGACTTCTACAGGAGAAGGTGCCGGAAATCGATTGGTGATTGAAGGCGGCAAAGTCGAAACGTTTGAAAAAGCTTCAAGCAGACGCGGGACTGATATCTCGATCACTGATTTATTTTTCAACACACCTGCCCGTTTAAAATATATGAAGACGATTCATACAGAGCTTGGAAATATCACGGATGTCGTGAATCGACTGGCCCTTTCTCATCCAGAGGTGGCTTTCCGCCTCATTCATAATGATCGCAAACTGCTGCAAACGAATGGTAATGGGGATGTTCGTCAGGTGCTGGCATCGATCTACGGTATGGGGATCGCCAAGCAATTAGTTCCAATCACCGGCCATTCGCTTGATTACAAAATTAGTGGATTTGCTTCGATGCCTGAGGTAACAAGAGCCTCAAGAAACTATATTTCGACGATGATTAATGGCCGATTCATTAAAAATTATCCATTAGCCAAGGCAATTCAGGAAGGCTATCATACCTTGCTTCCGATCGGCAGGTTCCCGATTGTGCTCCTTAATATTGAAATGGACCCTTTACTCGTTGATGTCAATGTTCACCCCTCGAAAATGGAGGTCCGCATTAGTAAAGAAGCGGAACTGAATGAGCTTGTCACTTCGATTATAAAAGAAGCGTTTAAATCAAAGATCCTTATCCCGACAGCATATACAGCGGTGAAAAAGGATGTACGGAAGGAAGAACAAACTTCTTTGGTTCTGGATGAAGGTACAAGACAGGCAAATGATGAGAAAGAGTTTGAATGGAAACAACCAGTTGCAGCTACAACTATTCAGGAGACCCGTCCATGGCTGGAAGTGCCTGTTGAGACACCTGTTAATAAATTACCGAGTTTCCAGCGTGATGAAGCGACGGGTGGAAGAGACAGTTGGCAATCTATTAATCCATTTAGTGACTCAGATGACGAACCTGATGATAGTAATCAAACGATTGAACCTAATGTGAATACTGTTGAGACAGGAAATGTTTCGGTAGAGAGCAGAGTTCCACGGCTATATCCGATTGGACAAATGCATGGAACTTACATTTTTGCTCAAAATGAAAATGGCCTTTATATCATTGATCAGCATGCGGCCCAGGAACGGTTGAAGTATGAGTATTTCCGGGAGAAAGTTGGGCAAGTCCAATCAGAACTGCAAGAAATGCTTGTGCCATTAACCTTTGAATACTCGACGGATGAATTTTTGAAAATAAATGAATACCAAATTGAGCTTGAAAAGGTCGGGGTTTTTCTTGAGGAATTTGGACTAAATAGTTTTATTGTCCGATCCCATCCGCAGTGGTTCCCAAAAGGGGAAGAAAAACAAATCATAGAAGACATGATTGAACAGCTTTTATTGATGAAAAAGGTGGATATTAAGAAACTACGTGAAGAAGCAGCGATTATGATGAGCTGCAAGGCATCCATAAAAGCCAATCGGCATTTGCGAAATGATGAGATTCAAGCACTCCTTGATGATTTGAGGAAAGCATCTGATCCATTTACTTGTCCGCACGGCAGACCGATTATTGTTCATTATTCGGTTTATGAGATGGAGAAAATGTTTAAACGGGTGATGTAACTAAGAAGAACGTTCCTATTTTATTAGGGTGCGTTCTTTTTTTTTGAGTGTTGGTTAAGTGATTTTATTGAAAAGATGGATGGCTCTACGTGCCCGAAACCGGGGGTAAACATTGAATGTGGTCACGTAGAGAGGTCCTACGTGCCCGAAACCGAGGATAACCAATGAACCCGGTCACGTAGAGAGGATCTAAATGCCCGAAACCGATGATAACCAATGAACCCGGTCACGTAGAGAGGTTCACGTGCCCGAAACCGAGGATAACCAATGAACCCGGTCACGTAGAGAGGATCTACGTGCCCGAAACCGAGGATAACCAATGAGCCCGGTCACGTAGAGAGGTCCTACGTGCCCGAAACCGAGGATAACCAATGAGCCCGGTCACGTAGAGAGGCCCTACGTGCCCGAAACCGAGGGGAAATAATGAATCGGGTAACGTAGACATGCTATTCATGACGACCCAAAAGAAAAAAAGCTGCAGAAAAGGATTTTTCTGCAACTTTGATATTACTATTAATTTGATTACTATTAATATGAGTGCAATCTCTGGAAATGATCTTGCCGCCCAAGTTGCTTATTTCACAGCTACTGGGAGCTTGCTCATATACATTAGGGCCTTTCCAGTTCCTATCGCTACCGATTCTAGAGGGTTTGGGGCAAGCTGGACAGGAACAACTATCTCTTCACTTAGCCATGCCTCCATCCCATTCAATAATGCTCCACCGCCGGTCAGAATTACGCCCCTGTCGACGATGTCTCCACTGAGCTCTGCTGGGCAATCCTCTAGGGTTGCACGAATGGCTTCTAAAATATGCAATAGTGCTTCCTTGATCGCCACACGAATTTCATAGGATGATAGTTTAATCGTTTTTGGCAGTCCAGTTAATAGGTCGCGACCCCGGACATCCATGAAACGTTCTTCATGGTCAATGAGAGCAAAACCAATTTCCATTTTGATGTTTTCCGCAGTTCTTTCACCAATTAGGATATTATATTCTTTCCGAACATGTTGAATAATATCTTCATCGAGGCGGTCACCACCAATTTTAATTGAATGGCATGCAACTACCCCGCCAAAGGAAATAATCGCTACCTCTGTATTGCCTCCGCCAATATCCACTACCACATTGGCAACTGGTTCATCGACAGGTAATCCAGCACCAATTGCGGCTGCAACTGGTTCCTCAATTAAGCTGATTTTTTTTGCCCCAGCCTGTCTTACTGCATCTTGGATCGCTCTTCTTTCCACACTTGTGGAACCAGATGGAATACTAACGACGACATTTGGTTTGCGAACAGCAAAACCAATCTTTTTGGATGCATTGCGCATAATGTGTTTTAGTAATTCAGTGGTTACATCATAATCTGCGATTACGCCATCCTTCATGGGACGAATGGCGACGATTTTTTCAGGTGTCTTTCCTATCATTTCCTTGGCTTCTGTACCAACAGCTACAACATTTTTTGTCACTGTATCAATCGCCACAACAGAAGGCTCATTAATAACGATTCCTTTATTTTTACTATAAACTAGTATATTTGCAGTTCCTAAATCAATACCTATATCAAAAGTAGATAACATATTCCTTCACCTAATTTCCCTATTTTTCATTCAAAATAAGCTACGAGTTAGTCTACCATAAATTTGGGGGTGGAAAGCCTTTTGTAAATGAACCGTTATCCTTTTGTAAATTTACAAGAAAATTATCCCTATTTAGGAATAAAAGTGGATAAAATAAATTTCATGTCCAATTAACGGCATAGAAATGAACTTTTATGTATATACTAGTTTGATGTTCTACTGCTTTTAAAAATTATGTTACGATAAAGGGGTGGAAGTGGAATCATAAACCTGCTTTCACTGAAAATGGGATAAGGCAGTGTGAAAATATTGGATTCAAAACAAAAATTATTAGTGATCATCGGACCAACCGCCGTCGGAAAAACAAAGTTAAGTATCGAAATGGCTAAACGCTACAATGGTGAAATTATCAGCGGAGATTCTATGCAAATCTATCGTGGCATGGATATTGGGACGGCAAAAATCAAAAAGGATGAAATGGAAGGTATTCCTCACTATCTGATTGATATTAAAGAGCCATTTGAAAATTTTTCCGTTGCTGAATTTCAACTCCTTGTTCGGGCTAAAATAGGTGAGATTGCTAAAAAGGGAAAGCTGCCCATTATTGTCGGTGGAACAGGGTTGTATATACAGTCCGTCATTTATGATTATCAATTTTCTGATGTACCAGGCGATGAGTCCTATCGTCTTAAGCTAGAGGAAAGAGTCAAGAAAATAGGGAATGAGGCACTTTATAAAGAATTGTTGGAGGTGGATCCAGGTAGTGCTTCACAAATCCATCAAAATAATGTAAGAAGAGTCATTCGCGCACTTGAAATCTTCCATCTTACAGGTAAGACGATGCAAGAATTCCAAAGCACACAACAACCAGATCTTTTGTACAATACAGCAATAGTTGGTTTATCGATGGAACGCGAGAAACTTTATGAGCGCATTAATTATCGAGTGGATTTAATGATGGAGGAAGGGCTTATCGAGGAAGTAAAAGGTTTGTATCAAAGGGGTTTGCGCGATTGTCAATCGATCCAAGCAATTGGCTACAAAGAAATGTATGCCTATTTAGAAGGTAGAGTACCTTTAGAAGAGGCTATAGAGAATTTAAAACAAAATTCAAGAAGATACGCAAAAAGGCAATTAACTTGGTTTCGGAACAAAATGGAGGTATCATGGTTTGATATGACCAATGTGGAGGACACCTCAAAAAAAATAACGGAAATTTCACGTTGTGTTGAAGGAAAGCTTAAAGTAAAATCGAATACATATTAGTAGAGATAAAAGAGGAGGAAATACAAATGAAAACAACAATCAATATTCAGGACCAATTTTTAAACCAGTGCCGCAAAGATAACATACATGTTACCGTCTTTTTACTTAACGGTTTTCAATTAAGAGGCCAAATTAAGGGCTTTGATAATTTTACAGTTCTTTTTGAATCAGAAGGAAAGCAACAATTAGTATATAAGCATGCTATTTCAACTTTTGCACCGCAAAGAAACGTGCAGCTTGAACTGGATAACCAATAAGTCATAGTTAGGAGCCCATTCATTGGGCTTTTTTTATTTATTATAAAAAACTTTTTTAATGAAATTCAGGGAGTTTGAATACATATAAAATGAAGGATTATGCTTTCCTTTGTGCAAATAATCAGTTCAGAATGTAAATTCTGAGTGGCCATAAAAACTCATCATATAAACTGTTGGTAAAAATGAGAGGTGAAAGCTTTGGACCAACCCATCAGAATGAAAAGTAACGGCCAAATAAGAGTAGTTCTCAATTCACAAATAGGGAAAACGATGACAAAAGAGTTACCTGACTTTCAGGTGGTTCCAAAGGACATTCCACCTGAGCATTCGGCTCTAAAGGAAATTGAAGAGGAGTTAGGGGCTCTTGTTGGCATGGAAGAAATGAAAAAGATGATAAAGGAAATTTATGCATGGATTTACGTGAATAAAAAACGTGAGGAAATGGGTTTAAAAGCAAGAAAACAAGCCCTCCATATGATGTTTAAAGGAAATCCTGGAACAGGTAAAACAACAGTCGCTAGATTAATAGGTAAGTTATTTCAAAAAATGAGCGTTTTAACAAAAGGACACTTAATAGAGGCAGAACGTGCGGACCTCGTGGGGGAGTATATTGGTCATACAGCACAGAAGACAAGGGATTTAATCAAGAAGGCCCAAGGGGGGATTTTGTTCATCGATGAGGCTTACTCATTGGGGCGCGGCGGTGAGAAGGATTTCGGCAAAGAAGCAATCGATACATTGGTTAAGCATATGGAAGATAAGCAGCATGAGTTTATTCTTATCCTTGCTGGATACTCCCGTGAAATGGAGTATTTCTTGACCCTTAATCCTGGACTCCATTCACGCTTTCCATTAGTTATTGATTTTCCTGACTACAATATAAATCAACTAATGGAAATTTCGGCGAGAATGTTAATCGAAAGAGAATACACGTTTAGCCATGAGGCGGAAAAAAAGTTAAAAGAACATTTAATATGGGTTAAAGCGGTATTAAGTCCAAATAGTTTTTCAAATGGAAGGTATGTACGAAATATCATTGAAAAATCGATCCGCGCCCAGGCCATGAGGCTGCTCATGTTAAATAGTTATGACAGGCATGAATTAATGACAATTAGAAGTAATGATCTTGTGTTTGAAGAAGATTAGAGACAAAAAAACGGCAGATTCTAAGCAATCTGCCGTTTCTATTTGGATTAGTTATTAATTGGCCTCAAATTTACGTATCGGCAGCTTCCAATCAAAGGTATAGGAAAGGACGCGTAAAACCGTCACAAGGAAAAAGAGAGAATACAATTCCCAAGAATGCGTCACGATCTTAAGTCCGATAAATAAGCCTGTCAATATCGCCCATATTGCATAGATTTCCGATCGTAGGACGATTGGTTTTCTTCCTGCCAATAAATCACGAATAATCCCGCCGCCGATTCCGGTTAGCACCGCTGCAACAATAACTGCACTAAGCGGATGATTCATTTTAACGGCGTAAAGAGCACCTTGGATGGCAAAGGCGGAAAGGCCAATTGCATCAAATAGGTTCCCCCATTTTTGCCAGTGTTTTAAGAGGTTGCTTGGAAATAAAAACACAGCTGTTATGGATAATAAGGCAATTTGAAAAAATAACCCTTGTTCCCAAAGTGCTGATACAGGTACACCGATTAATAGGTTTCGAACCGCCCCGCCGCCAAAAGCGGTGACAATACCTAAAATGTATACGCCAAAAATATCATATTCCTCTTCCATCGCAACAATGGCCCCACTAACGGCGAAGGCGATTGTTCCAATCATACTTAAAACTTCCCATGTCATCTATCCGAATTCTCCTTGAAATCTATATTTTATATAACACTATGAAAAAAGTAATAAAATTGTTATTTGAAAACAGTAAGATTATATCAAGATGTGGGGAAATTACAATAAGTTTTTTCTAATGTTGGGCAAATTAGAGTATACAACCTTTTTTTGTTATGATGGGAGATAGAAGATTACGGAAGGAACGATGCCTTATGGAACAAAAAGACACGAAAGAGAAGGCGATCCTCGTAGGCTGTCAAACCAATGGGGATACGGATTTGCGTTTTCATTATTCAATGGAAGAGTTAGGTGCACTAACAGAAACCGCTCAGGGTGAAGTATTGAAATCAGTCGTTCAAAAACGGGACCGGCGCCACCCAGCTACCTATATAGGTAAAGGGAAAGTGGAGGAACTTAATGTCCTGGTGGATGAACTGGAGGCAGATATAGTCATTTTTAATGACGAGCTATCACCCAGTCAAAAAAGAAATCTCTCTACGGAAATAAATGCCCGAATCATCGACAGAACCCAGCTCATCTTAGACATTTTTGCACAAAGGGCTCGCTCCAAAGAAGGGAAATTACAGGTTGAACTTGCCCAATTGCAATACATGCTTCCTCGTCTTGCGGGTCAGGGAACTGCATTATCCCGTTTGGGGGCTGGGATAGGAACAAGAGGTCCTGGTGAAACAAAGTTAGAATCAGACCGCCGGCATATCCGCCGCAGAATCGATGAAATTAAAACCCAACTTTCCGTCATCGTTCAGCACAGGGATCGATACAGAGAAAGAAGAAAGAAAAATAAAACCTTTCAGGTCGCTATTGTCGGTTATACCAATGCCGGTAAATCCAGTCTTTTCAATCGTTTATCCGAATCAGAGTCGTACGAGGAAAATCAATTGTTTGCCACCCTAGATCCAATGACACGAAAATTGATTTTACCAAGTGGTTTCCTAGCCTTGATTACCGATACGGTTGGGTTTATACAAGATTTACCGACAACACTTATTGCTGCATTTCGATCGACGCTTGAGGAAGTCAAGGAAGCTGATTTGCTTCTTCATGTGGTCGATATGTCCAACCCAGATTATTTCCATCACGAAAAAACAGTTAAAAAGTTGCTTGAAGACTTGGAAGTTAAAGATATCCCGCAAATAACAGTATATAATAAAAAAGATATACAGCATTCAGATTTTGTCCCAACCGCTGATACACCGACCGCGTTTATTAGCGCATTTGATGCAGAGGACCGTCAAGCCTTGAAACAGCAAATGGAGAAGGTAGTTATGGAAATGATGGATTCTTACGAAGTTCAGATTCCGTCCACAGAAGGAAAGCTGCTTTCTTTATTAAAAAATGAGACAATATTAAGAGAGCTTGTATTTGATGAAGAAGATCAATTCTATCGATGCAAAGGATATACACTTCAGGATCATCAAATTACAGGACAATTAAAGAAATTCACAATATAGATAGGAGTCACAACATGTTTCAACAGTTAAAAAATGGGGAAAAGCTTCAGCCGTTGGTAGAGGAAGTTGAACAACAAATCGCTAAAGTACATAAAGAAATAGACAATAGAATCGAATCAAATCAATTTCGGGTATTAAAAAGCTTTCAAAACAAAAGAGTGAGTGATTCACATTTTAATCCGTCGACAGGGTATGGCTATGACGATCATGGCAGGGATACACTAGAAATGGTCTATGCAGACGTCTTTGGGGGAGAAGCAGGACTTGTTCGTCCGCAAATAATCTCTGGCACACATGCCATTTCCATTGCCTTATTTGGAGTTCTTCGACCTGGGGATGAACTTCTATATATAACGGGCAAACCCTATGATACGCTTGAAGAAATTGTTGGACTTCGTGGGAACGGGGTTGGCTCATTAAAGGAATTTGGAATTTCCTATGATAGTGTAGCTCTGACGAATCAAGGTGGAATTGATTGGGAGGCTGTCTCAAAGAAAATAAAACCGAATACAAAAATGATTGGCATTCAGCGTTCCAAGGGCTATGCCACAAGACCATCTTTTACGATTGCAGAAATTGCAGAAATGATCACGTTTGTCAAAGAAATTAAACAGGATGTGGTCGTATTTGTAGATAATTGCTATGGGGAATTTGTTGAGGAGACCGAGCCTTGTCATGTCGGTGCGGACTTAATCGCAGGGTCACTAATCAAAAATCCAGGCGGAGGGATTGTGAAGACTGGCGGCTATATTGTTGGTAAAAAACAGTGGGTGGAGGCATGTTCGTATCGAATGACTTCACCAGGGATAGGAGCCGAAGCAGGAGCGTCCCTCTATAGTCTTCAAGAAATGTATCAAGGTTTTTTTCTTGCCCCCCATGTGGTTGGCCAGGCATTAAAAGGGGCCGTTTTCACAGCAGCGATGTTGGAGAAATTAGGCATGAATTCTTCTCCGAAATGGAATGCTAAAAGGACGGACTTAATTCAGTCTGTCCAGTTTGATGACCGAGATAAAATGATTGCTTTTTGTCAGGCCATTCAATTCGCATCACCGATTAATTCTTATGTCACACCCCATGCCAGTTATATGCCAGGGTATGAGGACGATGTAATTATGGCAGCAGGTACTTTTATTCAGGGGGCGAGCATTGAACTCACCGCAGATGGACCGATTAGACCACCATATGTTGCCTATGTACAAGGTGGTTTAACCTATGCACACGTAAAGATGGCTGTTTGTCTGGCCATAGACCACTTAACGGATAAAGGATTAATCGAATTGTTTTTGGAGAACAGCTAAGTGTCCAATTATTTTAAAAATTTTAATGTAAGAAAACCTAACATATCATTGACAACTTTTCTAACACAAAATATAATAGTATTATAATCAACCCGAGGGGAGGAGGAATTAGATGAGTGGAAAGGAAATTCGCCGTTCCATGCCACTGTTTCCAATCGGAACAGTCATGCAACTAACGGAACTCACAGCCAGGCAAATTCGTTACTACGAAGAACACCAATTGATTTCTCCAGCAAGAACCGAGGGGAATAGACGTTTATATTGTTTAAATGATATTGATAGGCTTCTAGAAATTAAGGATTTAATTGATCAAGGTGTCAATATGGCTGGCATTAAACAATTGTTCCTAGTAAAAGCGCAACAATCAAACATTCTTGAGCAACAAACAGAAAAGACTAAGCGCGAATTAACAGATGAACAGCTTAGAAAGCTGCTACGCAACGAAATGATGCATTTAGGTCGAAACAATCGATCCTCTTTACGTCAAGGAGATATGTCAAGATTCTTTCATTAATGTGGAAGTTTTCTTTTTAAAAAATAGGAGGTAAGGAAATGGCGAAGTATTCAAGAGAAGATATTAAAAGATTAGCGGTCGAAGAAAACGTGAAATTTATTCGTTTGCAATTCACAGACATCCTTGGAACTATCAAAAACGTGGAGATTCCAATAAGCCAATTAGAAAAAGCACTTGATAACAAAATGATGTTTGACGGTTCTTCAATTGAAGGTTTTGTACGTATTGAAGAATCTGATATGTTACTATATCCTGACCTTAACACATGGGTTGTATTCCCATGGACAGCAGAAAAAGGGAAAGTTGCCCGCTTAATTTGTGATATTTATACTCCAGAAGGAAAACCATTTGAAGGAGATCCTCGTAATAACTTAAGAAGAGTATTAAAAGAAATGGAAGAGTTAGGTTTCACTAACTTTAACCTTGGACCTGAGCCGGAATTCTTCTTATTTAAATTAGATGAAAAAGGCGAACCAAGTTTAGAGTTAAATGACCAAGGCGGATATTTTGACTTAGCACCAACAGATTTAGGTGAAAACTGTCGTCGTGATATCGTGCTTGAGTTAGAAGAAATGGGCTTTGAAATTGAAGCTTCTCACCATGAGGTAGCACCAGGTCAGCATGAAATTGACTTTAAATATGCAGATGCATTAACAGCATGTGACCAAATCCAAACGTTCAAGCTAGTTGTTAAAACAATTGCTCGTAAACACGGTTTGCACGCAACATTCATGCCAAAACCGTTATACGGAGTCAATGGATCTGGAATGCACATGAACCTTTCATTATTTACAAATGGAGAAAATGCATTCTATCAGCCAAGCGGCGACTTAGAAATGAGCGATACAGCTCGTCAATTTATTGCAGGTATCCTTAAGCACGCTCCAGCCTTTACAGCGGTAACAAACCCAACTGTAAACTCTTATAAGCGTCTTGTTCCAGGTTATGAAGCACCTTGCTACGTTGCTTGGTCAGCTAGAAACCGTTCACCATTAATTCGTATTCCTGCTTCTCGTGGATTAAGTACACGTGTTGAAGTAAGAAGTGTAGACCCATCTGCTAATCCATACCTTGCAATGGCTGTACTTCTTAAAGCTGGCTTAGACGGAATTAAAAATAAATTAACTCCGCCGGCACCAGTTGACAGAAACATCTATGTAATGAGCAAAGAAGAAAGAATCGAAGAAGGAATCATCGATCTTCCAGCAACATTAGCTCAAGCATTAGATCAACTGAAAGCTGATGAAGTGATTGTGTCTGGTCTTGGCGAGCACATTATGGAACACTTCCTTGAAGCTAAAGAAATCGAATGGGATATGTTCCGCACAGTCGTTCACCAATGGGAACGCGATCAATATATGAGCATGTATTAATATTATCTAAAGCCCTGGCGCCTGGCGTCAGGGTTTTTCTATGTCGCGCTTCTTTTCTTAGATTCTCTCAGTGAAAAATGCCATCCATTGGCTACCCGGTTTTTCCATTAAACAATTACGGTAGCCAATAAGCCTGATTGTCGACCCAAATTGCTCCTTCTCAACGACTTCGAACGTCAATAACTTCAATGGCTCTTTTTCCAATTAGGCATCCTAGATCATTCTAAATAAAATTAATAGGAATAGAATAGAAAAAGAGGTGCTTGATGTTCTTTAAAAATTCACAATTTTTACGGTTTACTTAATCCTAAATAATATATGCTTAAGTTGTAAACATTTGGGAGGTGCTCTAAATTGTATAAACTGCAAATTTGTAATGCTCTAACCCAAGAAATACTACGAGAAAAGACGTATAAGAAGCCTGATCTTATTTTAAGTTTGATAGAATCAGGAACAAAAGGTCAGGAATGTTTCCTATTTGATGAACAGCGCAAGACCTTGAAAGGAACGTATGTTACACATTCCAGTTTTAATGAAGGGGACACGAAAGTATATAAAGTGCTTTTTAAGGTAAAACTATCTGAAATACAAGCAAGAATAGCGAAATAGGCATTAAAGGAGTGGCTTATGGCTGCTCCTTTTTATTTTGAGTATTAATGCAGCTCTTCTGGCATAGAGACAACAGTACGAGACAGACCTCACTATTATTCTTCTGGAACGTCACGTAGGAATTCTTCTGGAAAGGTCACGTAGTTCGCCTCTAGGTGCCCCACCTCGTAGGAATTCTTCCGGAAAGGTCACGTAGTCCGCCTCTACGTGCCCACCTCGTAGGAATTCTTCCGGAAAGGTCACGTAGGCTGTCTCTACGTGCCCCACCTCGTAGGAATTCTTGCGGAAAGGTCACGTAGTTCGGCTCTACGTGCTCCAACTCGTAGAAGTTCTTCCGAAAAGGTCACGTAGTCCGCCTCTACGTGCCCCACCTCGTAGGAATTCTTGCGGAAAGGTCACGTAGTTCGCCTCTACGTGCCCCACCTCGTAGGAATTCTTCTACAACGGTCACGTAGCCCCACTCTATCCCGGATTCTGTAATTGCTTCAGCTTGAGGTTGATTAGCCACAACAAAAAAAGAGCCGGCACGTGTATGCCAACTCTCTTAAACTTAATGAATATGTCGGTAAACCCCAATGACTTTACCTAAAATCGAAACATTCCTTAAGATAATAGGGTCCATTGTAGAATTTTCCGGCTGCAGGCGTATGTAATCTTTTTCCTTGAAAAATCTTTTACAGGTGGCTTCATCTTCCTCGGTCATTGCTACAACAATATCCCCGTTATTAGCAGTTGGCTGCTGTTTCACAATTACATAATCCCCGTCTAGGATCCCAGCTTCTATCATACTCTCACCCATGATTTCTAACATGAAAACTTGTTCATCTGCAGGTGCAAGACTTTCTGGAAGCGGAAAATACTCTTCCACATTTTCAATCGCTGTAATCGGGAGTCCTGCCGTTACTTTCCCAACCACTGGAACATTGACAACTGTATTTCTTGGTATATGTGCAGCAACATCTGCTTCTAATATTTCAATTGCTCTTGGTTTTGTGGGATCCCGTCTAATAAGTCCTTTGCTTTCCAATCTTGCTAGATGTCCGTGAACAGTAGAACTGGATGCGAGTCCAACCGCTTCTCCAATTTCCCTTACTGAAGGGGGATATCCTTTACTCTTAACCTCACTTTTAATGAAGTCTAAGATATCTTGCTGCCTCTTTGATATTTTAGCCATGATAAAATCCACCTCGCCTGGTTAATGTTGTCTTTATTATAACATGTTCGTATTTTTTATACAAACATAAGTTCGAAAATACAGTTGACAACAAACAAACGTTCGATTTATAATAAAAATAATAAAACGAACATACATTCTTAAAGAGGTGTTATTTATGAAAAAATTATGGAACAAATACTCCTATGCTATTACTCTTATTATTTTAAGTTGTTCACTTTCAATCATATTATCATTCCAACATCATTCGAACGCGCAAGATGATTATTTAAAGGTTACAATCACTGAAGGAGATTCACTATGGGAAATCTCTGATCAATTTTCGGGTCAACATTCATTATCAAACAAGGAATTTGTTGCTTGGATAAAAAAGCATAATGAATTAGATGATGATCAAATTTTTCCAGGTGAAGAAATTATCATTCCGGTGAGTAAAGAAGTCTCATCTACAAATGAATTTGCTAGCGCCGTTGGTGAATAGAAAGGAACTTTTATGAAAGCAATTATATACTGCCGTGTCAGCACAAATAAGGAAACACAAGAATCTTCGTTAAAGCGCCAGGAAGAGGAATTAACGCAACTAGCTAACACCTATCACTTTGAGATTGATAGGGTAATTAAAGAAAAGGCTAGTGGTTATGATTTCAATCGTGAGGGGATATTTCAATTATTAGAACTAATTAGAGATAAGCAGGTACAAGCCCTCTTAATTCAGGATGAAACACGACTCGGTAGGGGGAATGCCAAAATTGCACTCTTGCATTGCATTTTAAAAGAAAATATTAAACTTTATAGTATCTCCCATAGTGGAGAATTACAGCTTTCAGAATCGGATTCCATGGTTTTGAACATCGTAAGTATGGTTGAAGAGTACCAACGTAAACTACATAATGCAAAAATCAAACGTGGAATGAAGCGAGCAGTTCAGAATGGTTATAAACCTGAAAAAAACTTAAAAAATCTTGGAGAAGCCTCCGGTCGTGAGAAAATTGAAGTTCCGATTGAAGAAATTGTCCGGTTAAGAAAAAATGGATTAATTTTTTCAGAAATAGCTGCTACACTTAGAGGTTTTGGCTATAACATTTCTAAAGCCACGGTTCATAGAAGATTCCAGGAATATATTGAATCACAAGAAGAGTAGACCTTTTGCCTTGTCATTAGGTTTTTTTTTTAGTAAAATCAGGTGTCATGTAAATAGTTTGAAAGGAAGGTCTTGGAATGCTTTCAAAAGAAAAGATGGCTAGAATTAATGAGCTGGCACGAAAAGCAAAAGCAACGGGATTGACTGAAACAGAAGCGAAAGAGCAAACTAAATTAAGAAGTGAATATTTGGCTACTTTTCGTTCGAATATGCTTGATACCCTTACTAACACCAAGTTTATTGATCCGGAAGGAAATGACGTTACACCGGAAAAAATCAAGGCTAGGAAAAAAAATACACTTCACTAAAAGTTCAGGAATACATTTTTTGTATTCCTATTTACATATACTGACTATTTTTGTGTAAAAATAAAAAAATAGTGACTTTTATTTCTTATTATTATGCTATTTGTTGAATAAAAAACGGTAGCGATATAAAATTGAAAATGTATTTAGTAACCTTGTGATTAGGAAAGGATGTAATTCATGTTTAATACTATTGATGATTTATCTGTAACCTCCATTCGAACGCTTTCCATTGATGCGATCGAAAAAGCAAACTCAGGACATCCAGGAATGCCGATGGGTGCAGCGCCAATGACCTATACTTTATGGACGCGTTTCTTGAACCAAAATCCAAAGAATCCACAGTGGTTTAACCGTGATCGTTTTGTCTTGTCAGCAGGTCATGGTTCAGCGTTGTTATACAGCATGCTTCACTTGTCTGGTTTCAACTTAACAATGGATGACTTAAAGCAATTCCGCCAATGGGGCTCTAAAACGCCTGGACACCCAGAGTATGGTCACACTGAGGGTGTAGAAGCAACTACTGGTCCACTTGGACAGGGGATTGCAATGGCAGTAGGAATGGCAATGGCAGAACGCCATGTTGCAAGTGTTTATAATAAAGATAAATATGAACTTGTGAACCATTTTACATACAGTATCTGTGGAGATGGAGATTTGATGGAGGGTGTATCTGCTGAGGCAGCGTCGCTAGCAGGACACTTGAAATTAGGGCGATTGGTAGTCCTTTATGATTCAAACGATATCTCACTTGATGGAGACCTTGATAAGTCGTTCTCAGAAAGTGTCAAAGATCGCTTCCTATCATACGGATGGCAATATGTTCGTGTCGAAGACGGCAATAATTTAGAAGAAATTGCAAAAGCTCTTGAAGAAGCTAAAAACGATCTAGACAGACCAACGATGATTGAAGTAAGGACAGTAATTGGATACGGTTCACCAAACCGTGCGGGAACTTCAGGTGTTCATGGCTCACCCCTTGGAGCAAATGAATTAAAACTTACTAAAGAAGCCTATAAATGGACTTTTGAAGAAGATTTCCATGTACCACAGGAAGTCTATGACAACTTCCAGAAGCTGATCGTTGAAAATGGCGAAAAAAAGGAAAAAGAGTGGAATGATCTTTTCGCTCAATATAAAAAAGAGTACCCTGAACTAGCTACTCAGCTTGAACAAGCATTAAATAATGAACTTCCTGCTGGTTGGGATAAAGAAATCCCTGTATATCCAGAAGGAAAAAGCCTTGCAAGCCGTGCCTCTTCAGGTGAAGTATTAAATGGTATTGCTAAGAATCTACCTATTTTTATCGGTGGATCAGCAGACCTTGCTGGTTCGAATAAAACGATGATTAAAGGTACGAAAGATTTTATGCCTGGTTCCTATGAAGGCCGTAATATCTGGTTTGGTGTTCGTGAATTTGCGATGGGTGCTGCAATGAACGGTATTGCTCTTCATGGCGGCGTAAAAGTATTTGGCGGAACATTCTTTGTCTTCTCTGACTACTTGCGTCCTGCCATTCGTCTAGCAGCGTTAATGGGATTACCTGTCACTTATGTCTTTACCCATGACAGTATTGCTGTTGGGGAAGATGGACCAACACATGAGCCAGTTGAACAGCTTGCAGCATTACGTGCCATGTCAGGATTATCAATCATTCGTCCTGCAGACGGTAATGAAACGGCAGCGGCTTGGAAACTTGCAGTTGAGTCTACCAACAAACCAACTGCACTTGTTTTAACTCGTCAAGATTTACCTACATTAAAAGGAACGGATATCAATGCGTACGAGGGAGTTTCTAAAGGGGCATATGTGGTGTCTCCTTCAGAAAGAGAAACTCCAGATGCGTTGTTATTAGCAACTGGATCAGAAGTAAGCCTTGCAGTGGAAGCTCAAAATGCGCTTGCTGGAGAAGGTGTTCATGTTTCGGTTGTAAGTATGCCTTCATGGGATCGATTCGAGCAGCAATCTCAAGAGTACAAAGACTCTGTTCTGCCAAGAAGTGTGAAAAAGCGCCTTGGAATTGAAGTGGGAGCATCATTTGGCTGGCACAAATACACTGGTGACGAAGGCGATGTTCTTGCTATTGATCATTTCGGAGCTTCAGCACCAGGAGAAAAGATTATGGAAGAATTCGGGTTCACTGTAAACAACGTAGTTGCACGTGTAAAAGCACTTCTGCAAAAATAAAATAATGAGATTTTAGGGAGAGCGGAAATCATCCGTTCTCCTTTTTTGATGGTATAAAGGGTCAAATTTCAACAATATTATGAACAAAGTTAATTTTTGCAGGAAAATTCAACAAATCTACCGAATTTATAGAAGAATAGTTTAGATTCCTGCTAATCGACAAAAATAGTGAAAGTTTTTGCCGCCGTAAGACATATGTTTCGTTAATCTTTTTTTATAATAGTAAAAAGGGTAATCAACGAAGGAGAGAACAGTGGTGAGAAAATATCAGCTATATTTAATAGAAGATGAATTTGCGACCCATTACTTCGGAAGAGAACGATTGTTTTTTCGGCTTTTTCAGGAACATCGAAAAGCAAACGGCGAACTTAAATTTATTACACAAAAACAAATTTCCTATATAACAAAAAAGGTTGAGGTTCTAAAGATCCATCAACTTATCCAAAAGCAGCTTGGAAAAATCAAGGGATTTAAAGCTGAGCATGGTGCATATTCAATTGAATTAAGCGGAAAACTAAGTACGGCAAAGTTAGAGGTTTTTCAAGACTTAATTACAATCGAGGCACAAGGCAGCTATGAAGCTGAGACGGCTTTTTTTGAAGTTCTAAGAAAATGTGAGACTTCCTTTTTGGCACTTGACCTTGAACATCAGCGATACGGTTGGTTAAAGCCGATAAAGGAAAGAAAATTTATCTAATTGCAGATATTGTCTAATCGTGTTTTATTTAGTACACTGTATGGTAGACAACATGAAGGAGGAAGTTGAATATGGTTTATTACATTCTAGTTGGTATACTAGCATTAGCAGCTGGTGTAGCACTAGGATTTTTCATTGCTCGTAAATATATGATGAGCTACTTAAAGAAAAATCCGCCAATCAATGAACAAATGTTAAAAATGATGATGATGCAAATGGGACAAAAACCATCACAAAAGAAGATCAACCAAATGATGGCTGCCATGAACAAACAACAATCAAAATAAAACGGACTAGCACTCATATAGATGGGTGCTTTTTCGTGCTGATAACAATATTCTAAATCTTTATTATTTTATAAAAATTTGGTAAAATTAAACCTCAGTCCGTTGGATTATTTTTCCGAATAACTTTAATTATCAAACGTATTCAATTTTTGGCAGATCGATTACTCGTGATTTGGGGGCGGTTTAATGAAAGTATTTTTAGAATTAGGCTGGTATTTTAAACAGGAGAAAAAAGCATATATATCCGGGATTTTCCTCCTAATGCTTGTAGCAATATTGCAACTGGTGCCGCCTAAGATCATAGGAATCATAGCTGACCAAGTTAAGAATGGGACAATGACAACGGGAATTCTCTTGCAGTGGATGGCCGTATTAGTTATTGTTGCCCTTGCAATGTATTTCCTTAGGTACTACTGGAGAATTATGATTTTTGGATCATCAGTTAAGTTAAGTAAGTTGCTTCGAAATCGGCTGTATCATCATTTTACAAATATGTCGCCATCATTTTACCAAAAACGTCGAATAGGGGATTTAATGGCACATGCCACCAACGATCTGTCAGCCATTCAACAAACAGCGGGCGTAGGCGTGCTAACCTTCGTTGATTCTCTTTCAACTGGCGGGTTTGTTATCTGTGCAATGGCATTTACGATTAGCTGGAAATTAACATTAATCTGTTTAATTCCGATGCCCTTTATGGTAATCCTTACAAGCTGGTTTGGGACAATGCTCCATCGAACCTTTTATCAGGCACAGGAAGCATTTTCGTCATTAAATGATAAAACTCAGGAAAGTATTACTGGGATTAAAGTGATTAAGACGTTTGGCCAGGAAAAGGAAGATATCGAGGATTTTCGGAAGCAATCAGAAGATGTCGTCCAAAAAAATATCACCGTCGCAAAAATTGATTCTCTCTTCGATCCTACGATTTCGATAATTGTAGGTATTTCCTTCTTCTTATCGATTGTGTTTGGTGCAAAATACGTGCTTAATGGGGAACTAACAATCGGGCAATTACTCTCGTTTACTACATATTTAGGTTTACTTATCTGGCCGATGCTTGCATTTGGCTGGTTATTTAACATTGTTGAGCGAGGCAGTGCTTCCTATGACCGAGTTTCCATGCTCCTTCAAGAAAAAGAAGATATAACCGATAAGGAAGGGGCCATAAACGTGGTGCCCGCAGGTGATATTGAATACAAACTTTCTAGCTTTACCTATCCTGGGGAAACCACACCGGTTTTAAAGGATATATATTTTTCGATATATACCGGCGAGACGGTAGGCATAGTTGGTAAAACCGGTGCTGGTAAAACCACTCTTTTAAAACTGCTCATTCGTGAGTTTGATAGTTATCAAGGTGAGATTAGATTTGGAGGGAAAACTCTGCAGGAATACAAGCTTGAAAAATTACGCGAGGCCATTGGTTATGTACCGCAAGATCATTTCTTGTTTTCAGCCTCTGTTAGTGAAAATATCTCCTTTACAAACCACGGGGCATCAATAGAGGAAGTCGAGAATGCCGCTAAGCTTGCAAATATCCATACTGATATCCTTCAATTTACTGAAGGGTATCAAACGGTTGTTGGAGAGCGTGGGGTATCCTTATCGGGCGGGCAGAAGCAAAGGATTTCGATTGCCCGGGCTATTTTAATGAAGCCAGAAGTGTTAGTACTCGATGATTCCTTATCTGCAGTAGATGCAAAAACAGAAGAAGCCATTCTTTCAGCATTAAAACAGAATAGGGAAGGAAAAACAACCATCATCACTTCACACCGATTAAGTGCCATTCAACATGCAAATCTCATTTTGGTTCTTGAGGATGGAAAGATTGTGGAAAGAGGTACACATGAAGTATTGATGGAATCGGGTGGATGGTATAAGGAAATGTATTTACGCCAGCAGCTAGAAGAGTTGGTTGAGCATGGAGGGCATTAAGATGGACGAAAAAATTCAGCTTACAGAACGTGAACAAAGAAATATTTTATTCCGTTTGCTTTCCTATACGAAGCCACATAAAAAAACGATTGTTTTAGCATTTATCTTCTTACTATTAACAACCATCGGTGATATTGTTTTACCGATTATCGTAAAAATATTTATCGATGATTATTTAACTCCTGGGAAGCTAGAGTTTCAGCCACTTCTGATCCTAGGTTCCACGTACATGTCAATCCAAATCATTAAAGCGATTGTCATGTTTTTTCAATTGGTTAAATTCCAGGAACTGGCTTTGAAAATTATCCAACAGCTGCGCATTGATGTTTTTTCTAAAGTACAGTCGCTCGGGCTAAAGTATTTTGATAAGACCCCAGCAGGAAGTATCGTTTCAAGGGTGACCAATGATACGGAAGCCATTAAAGACATGTTTGTTACCGTTATTGCAACGTTTATCCAAGGTGGATTTTTATTATTAGGTATTTTTATTGCGATGTTTATTCTGGACATCAGACTTGGCTTATTATGTGTCGTGATTCTTCCGTTATTATTGTTTGTCATGAACCTATACAGAAAATTAAGTTCACGATTTTACCTTGATATGCGCGAACGGCTGAGCCAATTGAATGCCAAGCTCAGTGAATCATTATCTGGAATGGGAATAATTCAAGTGTTTCGGCAGGAAAAAAGACTACGAGAAGAATTCGGAGCTATTAATGAACAACACTATCAGGCAGGAATGAAAAATATCAAAATAGATGGCCTCCTGTTAAGACCAGCGATTGATTTAATCTATATTTTGGGCTTAATCATTGTATTAAGTTATTTTGGAATAACGTCTTTTAACCATGTGGTGGAAATCGGCGTGTTATATGCCTTCATAAATTATTTGGATCGTTTTTTCGAACCGGTTAATCAGATGATGATGAGGCTTTCCTTGTACCAACAAGCGATTGTCGCTGGCTCGCGTGTTTTTAAACTGTTAGATGAGGAAGAATTAGCACCAATACAAAAAGAAGAGCAGACCAATTCCATTGAAAAAGGAATGATTGAGTTTAAGAATTTAAGTTTTTCCTATGATGGAAAACGAGATGTGCTAAAATCTATTTCCTTCATGGTAAATCCTGGTGAAACAGTCGCACTGGTTGGCCATACCGGAAGTGGAAAAAGCTCGATTATCAATTTGTTATTGCGTTTTTATGAGTATGAACGGGGGGACATTTTGATTGATGGTCAATCGATTCGGAACTTCACAAAGACAGAACTCAGGGAGAAAATGGGCTTAGTATTACAAGATCCATTCTTGTTCTACGGAACGGTGAAGGATAATATCCGCCTTCATTCGAATGACATGACGGATGAACAAGTCGAAGAAGCAGCAAAGTTTGTCCAAGCCCACACCTTTATTGAAAAGTTGGAGGATGGCTTTGAACATAAGGTTGTCGAGCGTGGTACCACATTTTCAAGTGGTCAAAGGCAACTACTCGCTTTTGCCCGAACGATCGCCGCTAATCCCAAAATATTGGTTCTCGACGAAGCGACCGCCAATATTGATACAGAAACAGAAGAAGCCATTCAAACCGCACTTGCCAAAATGCGAAAAGGGCGAACGACTATAGCCATTGCGCATCGCCTGTCAACCATTCAGGATGCTGATTTAATCTTAGTATTGCATCAGGGGGAAATTGTTGAAAGGGGAACCCATCAACAACTGCTTGCCCAGGGTGGCTTGTACCATAAAATGTTCCTTTTGCAAAACGGAGCGGTAGAACGTCTTGAGGATGTTGTGAATTAATGGAAAAAAGCCTGGCGATTTGCCAGGCTTTTTTCATTATATAGGTCTATTGTCTATTTCTAATGATGACGACATACAACGTCTTTCTTTTAACTAGCTGATGAAGGCATCTTGTTTATATATACTCTATGATATTCATTTAAGAGATGATCAAGTTCCTGGCTGTAGCGAATTGCAACGGAGGATGTCAAGCCGTTGGTGATGGCGACTTGAATTAATTCAGCTCGTTTTTTTTCAATTAATGTAACCAAATCATTTTTTGTCACGGCCGATGTCCTTTCCGGAGTAACTCCTAAATTATGGTGCAAATAGACTACTAATATATTAAAATGACATTGGTTTTACTAGTATAACCTATGATGTAAATTTTTTCAAAGACATTTGTAAATAAATATCCAACGAATTTATGCATATATTTTATGGAAGAGGCATTTCAGTGGAACAAAAAAAGGCGGCGACACAAAATATTCAAGTTAACCATTATCATTTATATCAAACATTTGTTAGAATATAAACGTATCGACTATAGTGGGAGTGTTAATATGTCAGATGTAAATATATTTTTAGCCTTAGGGGCAGGATTTTTAAGCTTTATTTCTCCTTGTTGTTTACCACTTTATCCTGCATTTCTCTCGTACATCACAGGTATGTCTGTTGGGGAGCTAAAAAGTGAAAACGCCATGCTTCAGAAGCGGAGTCTACTCCACACATTATTTTTCCTTTTAGGCTTTTCGATTATTTTTATTGCGATTGGATTTGGAACTTCGTTTCTAGGAAGCTTTTTCTTACAGTATAAAGATCTTATTCGTCAACTAGGCGGAATTTTTATTGTTTTCTTTGGTTTAGTGATCGTTGGGATTTTAAATCCGAAGTTTATGATGAAGGATCGCCGAATTGAATTTAAAAATCGTCCTTCAGGTTATTTTGGTTCTGTTTTAATTGGGATGGCATTTGCCGCGGGATGGACGCCTTGTACAGGTCCGATTCTTTCGTTTGTTATTTCCCTAGCAGCCACAAATCCAGGTTCAGGTATGATGTATATGATTGCCTATTGTCTAGGCTTTGCCATACCATTCTTTATTCTTTCGTTCTTCCTTGGGCGCATGACTTGGATTAAGAAGAACAGCGGAAAAATTGTTAAAATTGGTGGTTACATAATGATTGTAATGGGAGTTGTCCTATTCTTTGACTGGATGACTAAAATCATTACTATTTTTTCAGGAATGTTTGGTGGCTTTACGGGGTTCTAATGTAAACACGAAAATGATAAATATATAAAAATATTATATTTTTTGAAAGGGAACTTCCTTAGGAGGTTTTTTCCTTTTTTTGTATCGATCACCTGTGTGTTAGAATTGGGAACATTTTATCATGAGTTAATTTTTTTCAAATGAATTTATTTGCGATATAATGGGTTAGTAAATAAATTAGATAAGGAATGAATCTAATGAACATAGTTCTTGCTTCTTCAATTGGAGCGGTATTTATGGGCACCCTGGCCTTGGTAGTCCGGATGAAAGCCGCAAAGAAACCCACGAATGCTCGTAAAATAATTCTACCTCCATTTTTCATGTCGAGTGGGGCTTTAATGTATATAGATCCGCAATTTAGACTGACTGGAGCAGAAATGATCGAGGCAGCGATTGTGGGGATGCTATTCTCTATCTTACTTATTAAAACTTCAAAGTTTGAGATCCGCGATAACGATATTTATCTAAAGCGATCTAAGGCATTTTTCTTTATTTTGATTGGTCTATTAGTTGTTCGCCTTGTTATGAAGTCCGTTCTAAGTGCAACCATTGATTTTGGAGAATTAAGCGGCATGTTCTTCTTCCTTGCCTATTGTATGATTGTCCCATGGCGGATTGCGATGTATATGGACTACAAAAAGTTGTTTAGACAACTTCATGGTGATAAGCAATTATAATTATGTGAGAGACTGGTCCTTTATTGGGATCAGTTTTTCTTTTTAGGATTTGTTGGATAATGTTATTGAATTGTGGAGGGAATAGTTTGATAGGGACCGGGTATTGGCTATAGAATTCAGGGGAAATTAATGAAAAGTGTCTTCAATAAGGGCTATTGACCACAAAAGGCTGGAAAAAACAGTGAAAAGTGTCGCCAATAAGGCCTATTGGCGACAAAATTTAGGGGAAAACAATGAGAAGTGTCTCCAATAAAAGTTATTGGCGACAGAAATCAGAAAGAAGATGTGGAAAGAGTCGCCAATGAGGGCTGTTGACGACAAAAGTTAGGAAAAAACTATGAAAAATGTATCCAATTCCAATGGAATCCGTTGATGACAAAATAAAAAACCATCTATTAGCTAGACGGTTAAAATAGATGCTCAAAAGGAGCAACATCAATTCTATTTTCAAAAAGCTTTTTTCGTAAAAATTTATGATCCCTTTTTGGTGTGGCTTGAATATAGCCACGAATGACGAGGTCTTGAGTAATTTTTGATGCCTTTTCTCGAAGGGCGATTTCGCCAATTTTTCCGGCAATCTTATGTCTGGCAACATCACGGAATAATTCGGGAACAGGGCTTACTAAATCCTCTAGGAGTTCTTTCTCCTCGGGCCCCCACAAGTGCCGCGATTCATTTACATAATGTTCTTCCCAATCCATAACTGATTTGCCATCTTCTTTCGGCATCTTCTTCAAAAACTTTCGGAACATAAAAAATCCACCAATGGCAAATGACCCAACTAGGAAAAATACCCAGAACAGGATAAACCATAGAAACCAACCATGAAGCATATCTATTCACCTACAAGATAACTATTTTTCTTATTATTATAGTCTGTTTTTATGAATTAAGACAAGTATTGGACAAAATTGAATGAAATTACACTTAAGATTTTAATCAAGAATCTAATCATAGTGAATGCGCGAAACAGGTAATGGTTCTGTAGTTTCCTGATGAAAAGCTTGTCGAAAAAATGACAAGTACGCTGATTCTATTGATTATCACCATATTCCATAGTAATATAATAACAATAGATAGGGAAGCGAAGTAATTTGTTTTTTTCGCCAAATGACTGTGTTACTGTAGTCCAAACATCTTGATATTTTCCATCCATGGGGCTGAATGGGGTACTGGTGTCCTCCACAGTCTTCAAAACTGCTTGAGACCTGCGTGCCAGGTCTGGTGGGTTCGATTCCCACACAGTCCCGCCATTAAGTCAATTGTATCAAGGGTTTTCGCAACTTTATTTTGATCAAAGTTTTTACATTTGCCTTCACAGTCTAACGCCTATCTACTGGCAAGACTGTAGAGGGACTGTTGTCGAGACTGTAGAGAACGTTTCCCTCAACCTCCAAATAATTATTCATTGGAGGTTATTTTTATGCAAACAAAGGTAATGCCAAAAAAGGTTAAGCCAAAACTAGGGAAGATTAGAGAAGGTAGTAAAACGAAAAATAAGGCTGATTCAAATATCCTGACATTGGATGAGATGTTTCATAAATTTATGGCTGCTAAGAAAACAGAGGGACTAGCATCTAGGACACTTGATGAGTACTACAATAACTATGCCTATCTCAAGGAGTTTCTTGGCAATGATATGACGAACGAGAACGTCACTACAGAAGATTTCCAAGGATATATAGGGTATATGCTTCATGACAAAGAACTTTCTCCTATGACAGTTAATATTCGCATTCGTAATATGAGAGCATTCATTAGATACTGTCATAAGAAGGAATGGATTAATGAGCCTATCCACGAGGATTTCAAGCCAATCAAAACCCCTGAAGATACTTTAGAATCATTCACACCTGATGAAGTTATGAGGATGTTGGATGTCATTGACGATTCAACATACACTGGATTCAGAAATAAAGTAATCATTTATGTGCTTTTAGATACGCTTGTTCGAATCTCTGAACTTTGTGCAATGAAGCGGAGGAACGTAAACCTAGAGAAGGGTGAAATATTCCTTGAAGCCATGGACACAAAGACTAGAAAAGCTCGAATCGTGCCAATAACAGAACCTACAATAGAATTACTGAAAGAGTATATGGAGATTACCGATGATTTTGGGGATGAACATTTATTCTTAACTTATGATGGACACGAAATAAATCATGCTACAGTCAGAATTGACTTGAGAGACCTCGGAAGGGAAGCGGGGGTTAAAAAACGTGTCAGCCCCCATACATTCCGTCATACTGGAGCGTTATGGTATATAAAAAATGGTGGAGACCCATTTAGCCTACAAAAGACTTTAGGACATACAGATATGAGCATGACACGAAAATACATTCAGATGAGCAATATGGATGTCCAAGGACAACATAAAAAATTCTCACCTATCAATAATTTAGTATAAAATTGAAAATTGGGTTTGGGCAGTCACTTTCAGAGGCTGCTTTTTCTTTTGTCGGAAAGAATAGCAAAGTATGCGCTCGCTTGAAGTTACGAGCAGGCTTCGTTCTAACAGATTCAATTCATGATTATGTTGTGGTTTTATAAGGGGAATTTTAAGGCATTCACTTTTTTAGTGGCTGCCATTTTTCGCCTGGCAATTTTCTGATATTTGCTTTCCTTTTCCCCTTTCAATCCCTTAAAAATATTTGAATAAGGCTTTTTATTTTTGCTTTTTCTTCTTTTTTCAAAAGCCTGTCCTGAAAAAATATTGGATGATTGGATTCCAGTAAAAAATCAAGTGCGAACGGCTCCTGTTCTTGCTCTGCTAGTGACAATTCTATATCTTCTTGTCTATTTTTTTCGCTTTTTATTTTAATAAAATCAGATGCGTCAATATATCCTGCCGCTGCCATTAAATTTTCATATGGTTCATCTAAACCTTTTGCCAATCTTTCTATAATTTCTGGAGAAGGTCTATCCCGTTTGCCGCTTTCAAGATGTGAAATATACATAGCAGAAACACCAGATAATTCCCCAAGTTTATTCATTGAAAGGTTTTTTTCTTCTCTTTTCTTTTTGAGATAATCTGCAAAGTTTTTCATTAATAATCACTCTCCCTTTTAATTACAATTATAAACAATAATTTATATAGTGTAAACAATAGTTTGTATAAATTATTGTTTATAGTGGTATAATGTTTTTTATAAACTATAGTTTATGATAAAAAAGCGTAAAATGTTTTAAAAAATACACCAAGGAGGAATAAGCAAATGCTTAACATTTCTTTAGACGAAAATGAATTAAAGAAATTATATTTAGAAGAAGTCCGTAAACGTGTGGATGAAATTGAGGAACAGAAGTTGTTAATAGATGTCAATGAACTATGTAATATGCTTTCTTTAAGCAGACCAACTGTAGAAAAATTATTTATATACAATCCGAATTTTCCTTCATTGCGAGTGGGTAAGAAGTGGTTATTTCCTCGTAAAGAAGTAGAGGAATATATCAAACGTTGGTCAATTGATGTTAGAAAGAAAGGTGGTGTTGTAGAGTGCGATTAAATTTAGAAGAAAGAAAAGGAGCACTTCAACATGGAAACAGGTTTTTCCTTAACTGTTACTGCATATACTGACGGTTTTAATCATAAAGCCACTAAAGAAGACACGGAAAAAATAATGAGTTATATGAAAAAAGCGAACCTTTATTTTTCGGAACCTCGTTATAAATCTTTTAAAAATTTTCTTGCAATATTGGAAGAAGGAAAACCACATGTTTGTGCGAGCTGGTTTGGCTCATCCATTGTGCAAGGTGAGATTAAGAATTTTAGCTGCAACCTATTTTATTTTGATTTTGATGAAGGAATTACCGATTATGAAGAATTTGAAAGAAAAGCAAAAGAGCATTTTCATATTATACAAAGATCTTCTTCTTGGACAGAGCGAAAGCCAAAATACCACTGCTACAATATTTTGAATGAGTATATTTATGATTTGGAACACTGGAGGCAAGTTTATGAATCGTTATTTGAAATGTATGAAGAGGAATTTGGCTTAAAATTAGATGGTTCTATTCATCCAACAAAGCTATGTTATGCAGGTTTAAGCGACTATGTAATTCATAATGATTTACCGTTTTTAGAAGTAGCAGAGCCAGAGAAAAAAACAAAAGAGCCAAAAAAAAGTACTTTTATTCAAGCCAGCAGTAATAATCAGGAATTTGATTTTCGTCTTTTTAAAGAATGCATTGTCAAATTAACAGAAACAGAAATTTTGCTTACATATAAGCATTGGATAAGATTCATTCTTGTTTTATGTAATTTGTTTCAAAAAGGAATGATTACCGAGGAACAAGCGTTGGAAATCCTTTCGATTATCGATGATGGTAACGGTAAATCGCTTGAGAAATTCGAATATGAAAAAGAAAAATCGACTGATTGGACATTTGGAACCATCGTTTATTACTGTAAAAATGCGGGTATTTATGAGATTCAAAATGTGACAAAGGCATATTTTGAATTTATTCCTCCACCTTTTTATATCGTGGGAGATGCTTTATGTAAAATAATTGTGAAGAAGGGGAAGGAAGGCGAAAGTGTAGAAGAATTAATCACGGTATCTCGTATGGCTCCTCATATTTTAAGAAAGCTGTCCAATGTTGAAAACAATACTGTGAATTATGAAATTGCTTGGAAAGACAATGGAAAGGAAATAAAAGAAGTTGTTCCTGCTGCTGTGCTTTCCACAAAAAAAGAGCTGCTTACATTAGCAGCAAGTGGATTTTCTTGTAATGATGGAAATTGCAAAGATTTAATCAAATATTTAGATGAATATCAGGCATATAACCAAGTAAATCAGGCTTATATGGTGGAACGGTTAGGTCATATCGAAGGTGAATTTATCCATCCTTTCCGATCGCAAGGTGTGGTAATCGTTCCAAGTGATTTTGGCGAGAAACAATTACTTGAAGCATTTCAAGTAAAAGGAACCGTGGAAACATGGGTTAATGAAGTGTTTAACCGAATTAAGGCTTATCCAAAAGCATTATTCCTAGTTTTAGCATCATTCGCATCTGTCATACTGCATGACTTGAAATTAACACCTTTCATTGTAGACCTATCAGGAAGCACTTCACAAGGCAAGAGTACAGCTTTACAAGTGACTAGAACTGTTTGGGGAAATGAAGGATTAATAAATGAGTGGAACGCTACTAAAGTGGCGATTGAGCGTAAAGCAGGCTTTTTGAACAGCTTTCCACTTTACATGGATGATACCAGAAAAGCCGATGAACGGATTTTGCAAAATTTGGTTTATCAATTTTCTGGCGGACGTGCAAAAGGTCGAGGAAGTGTAAGTGGTTCTCAAAAAGAATTGACTTGGAATAACATTCTGATTAGTACAGGAGAAGTGCCATTAACGGAACATGCAAGGAAAGCCGGAGGAGCGGCGGCAAGGGTTATTTCTTTAGTTGATGAACCTTTTGGTAAGGTAAAAGATAATTTTTTTTCTGAATTATATCAAGCACTAGAAGAAAATTACGGGGCAGTGGGGTTGGAATTTCTGAAGTATTGGAAGGATGCAAAAAATGATTTGCTACCGGAGTTTATAAACCTAACAAACCACTATATTCAAAAGGCAAAGGGTGATGAAGTTTTAACAAGGTTAAGTAGGAATTTTGCAGCTGTTCATTTTGCAGGCACAGTATTATCAAAATTGCTGAATATTCAAATGGATTTAACTTTGTTGAATCGGCTATTTGATGAAATGGCAGAAGAAAACAAAGCGATTGATAAGCCAAAGCAATTGCTGGAAGAAATTTTATTTAAGCTCGATTCAAATCGTAAATATATAGCAAATCATTACACGCCTGATACAGTTTGGGCGATTTACAAATATGATACAGTGTGCCTTACACCTGATTTTTTAAGACAAGAACTTGGAGCAGAAGAAAAAATGCTTCGGAAGGAATGGCAAAAACGTGGATTTACTCAAAAGCATCTCACTAAAGACGGGAAGGAAATTGATTATAAACAGGTAAAGCATAGGCATTGCAAATATAATGCTGTGATTGTAAATAAAGAATTTTATGAAAAAACAGGGCTTGATTTTGAAGAAGATTACGATCAAGAAGAAGATTCGGATCAGTAGCCTTGCATAATTGAAGGGTACAAGCTTGAAAGGGGGTGAAAATATGAGAGAAACAACCGAAGAAGAAAAAGAACTTTTTGAAGCGCTTGAAAGAAAATATGGCGGCAAAGTAACAGTGCAGCAATTTTTTGAAACGCTTGAAGAATTGGGCTTGATGCTAGAAGGAAAATAAAAAGGCGGTTTGCAGCATGAATTACAACATTATATCTAGTGGCAGCAAGGGCAATTGTGTGATTATCAATGATGTAATGGTTGATTGCGGCATCCCTTAATGGTAATAGAAAGTACTAAAGGTACCAAAACATTAATTATAAAAATAAATTTTGGTACCTGATAAAACATTGATATATCAAGGGTTATTATAACAAAGTACTAAGAGTACTAAAAGTACTAAGGAAAATAAATATACATATATAGGACATTTTTAATCCTTTATAAATATTTGTATATAAGTATGTGTTTTTTAAAAAAGTGGTACTAATAGTACTTTGGGTACTCAACAGGAAAAAACCTTGATATAGCAAGGTTTTGGCATATTACATAGAAAAAAATACGTAGTACCTTTTTGGTAACCAACGTACCCTTTGTTAGGAGGAACAGCAATGTACACTTTTAATTGTCATGTTTGCAATGATGAATATTCACTTAACCTTGACGATCACGAATATTATTCGATTGATGAATTAATTGAAATGGCATTACGAGTTTCAGCAATGGAACTGAAAAAACCATGGATTCAAAAAAATGGATTACTTTATTGTGGTTCTTGCAAGCATAAAGGCGCTAAGATATATGAATTTAAGCGGCCTACTCAAAGCCTTGGGAAAAGGTTATAAAAACAACCAAGTACATCTTTAAGTGTGATCTGAAGAAACATAGACACCAAGGGGAGGAAGTGTTCACTGCTCTGTAATTCCTTCTCTTGTTTTAACCTTTTTAGTATAAGTAAGGTACTTTGGTAGTTCAATTTATTCAAATAATTGCATTACCTTCTTGTCTCTTAAATCTGATTTTAGGGGTAATTCTTAATGCAAACAAAAGTATTTAGTATGCGTAAAAAGCCATTAAAATACACAAAATAAAATAAATGAAAATGACAAGAAGTGCGGTGAGAATAGTGAAAAAAGATGAGGAGATAATAGCTCTCATTGATCAAGGCAGAAGGGCTTATTATCGCCAATATCGGCAGAAACCAGAAAACAAGGCAAAAGCTAGACAATACCAGGACAACTTTTTTCTTAAAGTAGGTTTAGAGCAATTGAATTCTAAAGACGTTAAAGCGAGTAATAGTCATTGGGAAAGAAAAGCCCATGAGTGAACATGTTTATAAAATTGTAGGTTCTCCATCTAAGAAAATTACAGCATTGAAAACAAAATATAATTTTAAAGAGATGAAAAGGGCAAGGTGGAAACGTGAAAATAAATAATTTAAATGTGCTAGAAAAAGTTCAAGGATTTGTAAGACCTCCAGAAGAGAACCTGATCGGCTTTTCACTCAGTTATCAAGATGTCCAGGCGTTAAAAAGCTTAATCAGTCGTTGGAATTTATACGGAAAAGCAGATACTTATGCTGAAACCATACGGAAGGCGATCGATGAAAGGTATAGCCTTAAAGAAGTGACGCTGTCAAAGACAGGGCGGCATAATAACCAAGGCACGGTCTGGCTTGAGAAGGATGTACGGAAAGCTTTGATAAAAGAAGCAAATAAATTAGGATTGAATCCAGCTGATTATATTCGTGGAATCATTTATAGTCTTAACCAAAAGTTCACTCAAGAAGAAATAGCAGAGCGTGAACGCCAAAATAAACTCAGGCATGATAATAGAAAAATACCAGTACAACTACTACTGGATAAAGATTTACGTGAGAAGTTATATAAGCGTTTTGATAATGAGCTGAAGGACAAAGATTTGCGGGAGAAAGTGAAGAGAAGACCGTCACTTCAGAACGAAACTACAGTAGAAGATCGAATGCTACAAGAAGTTCTAACAAATCATTTATTAAAAATCTTGAACGAATAATTTTGTTCCTTATAAAGTCCTCCCGGGGATCGACCTTTTTAAAACAGCGTGGGATAACCGGCGCAAAGGGAAGCTTTTCTAAATACGCAGCATTTTTCAAAAAAAGTTGAGGTGACATTATGTGCAAGATTGTGAACCAAACCAAAGCAAATATGCAGCGGCTGGGAATCTACAGACCAGAATTTGACCAGACCATTCAAATTTATTCGGGCTTAATCGAGCAATATAATGATCTCTTAAGAGAAGTTAAAAAGTCCAGATTTAAAGTGAGTGAACCGACTACACGGAATAATGAAAGCATGAAAAAAAGTCCTCTCATAGGTGTTTTAGAAAGCTTGCGGAAAGATATTTTGACTTATTCAAATTGCTTGGGGTTAACTCCTGTTGGGTTAAAAAAGATAACTGATAGTATGAAGAATGAAAATAAGAAGTTAAGTAAATTGGAAGAGGCACTAAGTAATTTAAATTAAAGGAGGTGTGTAAAATGGTGTCTTACCAAGTTCATCGTTCAGCCGAATATCAGGATCAACGTGAATCACAGTTAAACGTCTTTAAAAAAACGAAAGGCATCCTACAAAAACGGCTGCAAAAGTTAAAAGTCCAGGCTTAAAAGCTACTGTTTAATTTCAAGTGCTTTTGATTTTTAATTGTAAACATACCTCCAATCTTTTGGCAGCTATTTTAAGTAGCTGCTCTTTTTAAGTTCACCTATTCCTGTAAGTGATGAACAAAAAAGGCCAGAATAGACCTTGAAAGCCGGATCATTTTGGAAACGAGTGCGATTGTGAGGAATAAAACATAAAGAGCAGCCGTGAAGGTTGCTCTTATTTTATATTAATGGTTCTTTTTTTTGTCCTTTTTTGGTGTTAGAGAAGATTCGGTGCTGGGACCTCTTCTCATTGCATCTGTAGTACGCTCTAAAATGTCAAGGCCAATGTCAAGGCCACCGCCGCCACCTCGGCCTCCTCCTCCTGTTTCGCCAGAAACACCTGTCTCTCGTCCAGGTCTCATACCGCTTTCAATTGGCATTATCGTTCACCTCCTATACATAATGTGTGGAGTTGGACGTAATAAAAAAGCTGGGAAAAACTTTTACAAATAATATTATATAAGCTCGAAGGACATTTATTTCTTTTTTGAAACAAAAGGACAGGGAGGGAGAAATAAATGATCCAGATCATCATCTTAATCGTCGAGCTTATCATTGCAATCATTAATTTGATGTGTCACATTTGCAGGTGCAATAAGTTCCAGTGACCCACCAGTGAAAATATGAAAAGACTGGGAATTTACCCAGCCTTATTGTTTATCAACTTTGATACAAACAGTTCCCCAGTGGCTCGTACCTATTGTACCGTCAGGACCTTGATCCCATATTACATTTTCAACAGTGTAGGCAGTCCGTTTGACATTATGTTCATCTAGGATGTCATAGATTACTTTCATTTGTATATCGTATAACGCCCACGGTGAAAATTGAATGTTATCAATCTTTATCCAACCGTTTTCAAATCGTGCGTTACCAAAGCCGTAAGCATTTGTATTTTCAATACTTGCTTTATTGATATCATTTACAATTGCATTGATTTCTTCTAAAGAAACGGTATCTACAGTTGGAGTCTCAATGTCAACCTCTGGTGGTGTGACCTCGGATTTGTGTGGGTTGTTTATACCATTCTCCCATCCGTAGTGGTTCCCGTTGTTTGTTCCAGCAGCAAACGCTTGTGTCCCCATTGATAAAGCCATTGCTCCAGCAAGAATAATTCCTGATAATTTTTTCATTATATGTTATTCCCCCTAAGAAGAAAGTAAGTCTTTGTTTTTTTATCTTAACAGGGGCTATATTACCATGAATGAAGTACTATATGTTTGGTATGTTTGTTACAAAATTTCCAGTTTGTGGGATATCGTTGTGGCAGCTTTTCTTATTTCACTAACGAAGCAGGTTAGTCAACAAGAAATGGTAAAATGAAAGCAAAATACAGTTATGTAGGGGAGAGTAATATGGTTATTCGCAAACTAAATATAGATGAAGAGCCCCCAATGGATTTGTTGTTATTAGCTGACCCTTCAAGAATGATCGTTGAGGAATATATGCAAAGGGGAGAATGCTTTGTAGCCGAAGCTGATGGTCAAATTATGGGGGCTTATGTACTTCTCCCGACACGACCTGAAACAGTGGAGTTGGTGAATATTGCAGTCATAGAAACCCAACACGGCAAAGGTATGGGGAAACAACTAGTAATGAATGCAATTCAAGTAGCTAAGTCCAAGGGATACAGAACCATAGAAGTGGGTACTGGAAATTCAAGCATCGGACAATTAGCCCTATACCAAAAATGTGGTTTTAGAATTACTGGAGTTGATATAGATTTCTTCATTAGGCACTATCCAGAAGAGATTTTCGAAAATGGTATACAGTGCAAGGATATGATTCGATTATCTCAAGATTTGTAGATTGCAAAAGGAAATCCTTAGTTTCACTAACGGGTGCGATGATTTAATAACAAACTTTACTTGGTGGTGGTTAGATTAGATAAAATGGAAATATATGAGGAATTGAAATCATTAAAAGAAAGTTTATACAACCCGTTTCCTTATAGAGATACTGATAAGATACAGGAGGATTTCAATAAGGAACTTTCCGAGGAGGATTGTCTGACAGGAAATTTAAACACATATTGGATGAATATTGCAGGAAGCCTAAGTTATGTCTTGAAAGGAAATTCAAAAAGTATTCCCCAAGGTCAAATAGAATGGCTTCATTTATCTTTCTTTGATATTTTTCATCAATATCGCTTTTTAGAAGAAAAAATGGCTAATTATCCAACATTTTATGAAGAGTATTTGAAGAATGAAAAGGCACGAAAATTATTATTAGATTATTTATCTTAACTAATCCTTGTTCAGCTAACGGATGCGTTAGGTGAATAAGAAAACAAAAGACCACTTAAATGTTGGTCTTAATTTTTGTTTACATACAGAACGTTCGTTCGTGTGTAATTATAACAAAGGAGATGATTCATTAATGACAATACGTGACCGTGGTAAATTGAAATGGCAGTCGGCTTCCTTTATACCGTTAGCATTCGAAATGACAAGCGAAATGTTCAAGGACCAATGGAAGGCTAAGCCAATATTAGACGAATATCAAGCGGAGGAGTTTGACCTGCGCATAGCATACGCAACAGAATACAATCATGCTGTAAAGCTGACGATATGGGCTGACGGATTTACTCACGACATTACTGGGTGTGTTCATTACGTTGATCCGATAACTCATGAGCTGCGGATAGAGGTGAAGCCTGGAGAATTTGAACGGGTGGCATTCGATAGTGTAGTGGGAGTGAAGGTTTTGATTGAACCAAAGAATTAGTGGAGATTCCAAATATTTTCTTTTAGGTAGATTGCGCTAAAGGGGGCGATACTTCAAGAAGGAGGTCGCCTTTTTTCTTTTTGCACAATTAAGATTGTAAACTATCGGGGCAGGTTAGCTAATTAAGGTTTGGTATAATTTCACTCCCTTTCGGAGATTAATGGTAAAAACCACAAAAGGTGAATTTAATGAATAACTATACGAATGATAACACCGCCAGACGTTATAAGGCTGATATTAGCATATTTGGCACGACCCTAATCCATTTACGAAACCCTTATATCGTTGCTTGGTGGTCAGCAGCTTTCCCAGGATTCGGACATATGATGCTGTGTAAATATCCAAGAGGATATGCATTATTTATCTGGGAAGTAGTTGTAAATATTAAAGCACATGTGAATCTTGCCATGATTTACTCATTTCAAGGAAATATATCGATGGCAAAGGAGGTGTTGGACACTAGATGGTTACTCATGTATATCCCCGTGTATCTATTTGCGATTTGGAATAGTTATCGGACAACGGTTGACTTGAACAAAATTTTTATTTTAGCTGACCTTGAAGACCACCGTTTCAACTCATTTAGTATAGGACCAACAGGAATTAATTATTTAGATAAGAGAAACCCTATAGCTTCTATTATGTGGTCACTATTTATTCCAGGGCTAGGGCATCTTTATATACATAGAATTTTGACAGCTATTTTTATTATCTTTTGGGTAGTAGTCTTTTTTTATCAATCCCATGCACTTGAAGCGGTTTCCCTTTTGTTCTTAGGAAAGGTCAAGGAGGCTTCCGCTGCTTTAAACCCGGAATGGCTGTTATTCCTTCCATCTCACTATGGATTTGCTGCTTTTGATTCCTATATGGATACGATTGAGAATAATAAACTGTATGAAAAAGAACAAAGAAGGTATTTAACGGAAAATTATCAAGATACAGGTTTCCAAATACTAAAAGGTCTAAAAGTGAAGTGAAGTGAAGTGATGTGTTTGCAACTTTTTTCAACTTTTGAAAATAACGCATTTTTAGAAATGGCAATTTCAACTTTAGAGAAAAAAGGGATTAAAAAGGAAAATATATTTGCTGTTCCACTGGATAATCGAGAAGAAGACCGTAAAATTTTTGATACCATACATCGCTCAGACGGTACAAGCCTTATTGATATCGGTATGGGGCTTGCCACAGCGTTTTCAGTTATTGGAGCAAGCATAGGATTTAAATTAGTTTGGGGTCCAATTTATTGGGGACTGATAGGTGCATCTGTGGGGTTTATTCTTGGCTTAACTATTCGGCTTTTTATGGAGTTAGTTATAAAAAAAAATAAAAGGGTTTTAAAAGGCAAACATTCTGAAATAATTTTAATTGTTGATTGTGAAGAAACGCAGGCTGAAATAATTGAGGATATACTTTGGAATCATTTTGCAATAGGTGTGGCAAAAGTAAAATGATAAATCAATATTTGTTGACCATGTATAAAACTAAAGATTGTGAAGGAAAACTAAAATAACCCTTATTTTAAAAAAGCTATCGACAGTCGCTATGCTCAGAAATAGAATATATTTTCCAACCTTCTTTTGTCTTTTCTAAGATTATTTCACCGCAAAAGGTTGTTTTCTCGTCATTATTATTTGTATGTATTAGCTTGTAATGGGCATATGAAATATAAGTCTTTATTGCCATAACATCAAACTCTAACAAATCTACATGACCAAAATTCCCAATATTCCCCCTTATAAAATCTTTATCGCCATAAGTTGCTTTAATAAAATAATCGTTTAAAGTTTGAATATAACCTTCGGCATCTTTTTCATTTATTGCAGTAATCATTGACTTAACAGTGGAGGATATCTCTTTTTCCTCGGACTTATCAAACCCTGTTAGCAATAAACTGCAACTAAAAAGCAGAATAATTAGAAGTTTCATCTTCATATAATTCACTCCAATATACGAAGCCTTTCCAGACCCTTGTATAATGGAGTTTTCTCAATTTAGAAGGGGTTTATGCTAGGTTTCCATATTTCAAAAAGTCGAAAATATTTGAAAAAAAAATAGCCGAGGTAATTTACCCCGGCTTAGGAATATTATGTTATAATCCCTTCTTCTAAGTTTCTCCATAGGTGATGGGCTTCCCTGGCAAGATGTTCTAATAAGTCTGGCGGTGCAGTTGTAATTGCCGCACACTGCTTGATTAAAGTATCTAATTCTAATTTAAATGCTTCTAAATCCTTAGCTTCTAAAATAACCATTTGCCTAAAAGCGTTTAAAGCTGGCAACAACTCAGTGCGTGGTTTTCGTACTATTGTTCTTAGGGCATTTGCTTGGAGAAAAAGTCGTTCAAACTTCTGTGTCATTCTTCTTACTCTTTCTTGTAGTTCATAATTTGTTGGATCTAAATAATGCTGTACAAAAGCAAGATGGTCAGCCATTTGTCTCAACCAAAACGTACTCTCATGTATGACTGCATCCGCTATTAAAACTTGACCGCCAGTTTGCATTAAACTTAGTACTTTCTGGGATTCTTCAGCTTCTCTTATCATATGATCCATAAGTGCTACTGGCGTTGAAACAATTACTGAACAGTGTAAAGCCTGATTCATTCCAGTGATAAGAAAATTACGAAATTCACTTATAGCTTGCTGAGATTCATTAATCAAAATACCAAGATCCCCCTGTTTTGCTTCCGCCCGCTGCCATATCCCTCCCAAACTCTGAACCATACTCTGGTTTGCACGGGCTAATTCTAATTCATGATGACTTATTTCTCTATCAAAAAATCGACCATGGTCAAAATTATTCCGTAACCAAAAGGCTACTATCCCAAAGGCATCCCTTTCGTAGTTATCCATATACCCCATAACCTCTACCTCCTAATTATAGGACCAATATTTTAAATAAAGTGCGTGACCGGTTTACTAAAACTTCATCAATGGATTATATTCGCATTTTGCGATCTTTATGTTGGGCTTCTCTAAAATTATTTTGGGCTTATAGAAAGCGAAAAATTGTTGGGGAAAATAATCAATCATTCGAGTTGGAGGCTTATAATTAATTGATTAGCCAACCTCACATACCACCGTACTAACGGTTCAGAATACGGCGGTTCAATCAGCCAAGGGAAGGAAAGAGGAGATATTTTAATCGTTGAATCAGAAGGAGAAATCTTGAAATACCTGGCAATTGTTGAAGGGTAATCAATTTTGTATATTACCAAACAATCAAAGTATGTGAAAAGATATACTTAAACTAAAGGGTGCGATTGCTCAACAAGAGTAGTCGCTTCTTATGCTAATGAGGTAAAATTCTTCAAAAATAGATGTAATTTAATGGTATTATATAGATGGAAAATTGGATAAAAACATCAGTTTTGAACACTTATGATAGTTCCAAAGCAGAAGTGTGAGGATGTGTTTAAAGGATTTTTCTTATAATACATTTAGAAATTTCTTTTCTAAGAGAAATAAAAATGCTCAGTAAATCAAAGTTGAAGATAGAAAACCTAGTAAAGTGAAATGAGGGGGAGAAGATGAAACTTAATAATTTGTACAATTTTAAAAATTCGGTGAAGCATTTTCTTGATGTTGATGCTCTTAAATTATCAACGGATATATCTTCAGTTGATATTGGTAAATTGATTTGGGTTGAACCTTTTAATTTTAGAGTTAAAAAGCAAGAAGATAGGTATCGCACCCTAAAAATGCCAAACATTTTAAATTTTGTAGTTGCTTATGAACATTTTAAGGATTTATCAAATTTTGACACCATTCAAAACTTAGATCCTTCACATAAACGCTTATCAGCAAACATTGATACTGGGGATTTTGTATCTGGAGAATACGAAAGGCAATTAGAGGAGGATTTTAATAAATTAAGCGTATATGACCAGCTGCTTAAAATGGATATAAAGGAATACTACGGAAGGATATATACCCATTTAATAAACTTTGAAGAACATGAAGAACGATTCCTATCCAATATGAATCAAGGAAAAACAAATGGCTTAATAATGGGGAATTACTTGTCATTATATTTCGCAGAAAGTAACTTGAAAAATATTAGTAATGACATTGAAGAAGAAATTAGAAGAGCAAGGATTGACTGCGAGTTCTCCTATTTCTCTGATGACTTTTACTTTTTCTGTAATAAGAATGATACTGATGAAGTAACAAGGATTTTTGATAAGGTGTTGGAAAAATATGAATTAGAAAGAAATGATGATAAAAAAGAGGTTTGGACATATGAATCTTTCAATAATTACAACTTAGTTGCAAGGTACTGGAAAAAATTAATTGCCCATTGTAATGTAAGATTCGACAAGGAAAAAGATAATAACAAGCTATATTTTATTAACCAACTTGTTTTTAGAGTGTCAAAATTGAATGATGATAAACTTAAGAAAGTCTTTATAAATAATTTTTTTAAGACAAAATATTTTAGAGAGTTAGACCTTGAGAAATATCAAGTTAAGGGTTATGATTACCACCAACTATGTTTTCTCTTTAACTTATCTCCTGAGACTATGTTGTATTCAATCGATAAATTTAATGATATGAGTAATTTTAATAACAATAACTTACATAAATTTTTCCATGTTAGATATAGAGAAGTACTTAAAACGCCATTTAATGAAGAGCAATTATATTTTTATTACGCAATAAAAATATTTGGTTTTACAGATATATTGATGGAAAATAAAAGTAGCGTAATCGATACAAACAATCAAATATTAATTTCATATTACCTAAAAGATGGGTACTTTGAAAAAGAAGAAATTGATAAATTAAAAGAAAATGTTAATGAACAATACTGGTTTCAAAATTATCATCTAATATTGTATTCTTCTGATTTATTAGATGACTTAGAAAACAGCATTGTTAAATATTTAATTCCTAAAAAGGTATTCAAGGAGAAAAAAGAGAATTCTCGGGAGAAAAAAAAGAACTCTTATATGGAGTTTTACAGGGAAAATATATCATCAGAGCTTCCCATAATCAGAGATATACCAGATGTTCTTGCTGAAATAGAAGAGTACTTAGCATTGAGAATAGAGGAAATGGAGGAGGGCTTTGAAGCTGAAGAAGCTGAAGATATGGATATATAAGTGATTTAGTCGGGTGACAGGAGAATAGTCTTTTAGAGTATATGTAAGTCAATTAACAGAGGTCATAGGGCCCACTTACTGCTGATTGGATAATATTTTAATTTGTAATAAGTAAATATTTATTCTAGAATGGAAACTGTAGAGGTTGGAGGAAAACGGTCTAAAAAACTATCAATAGACTGCCGAGACCCCTTGATATTATTGGGAAATCTTCAGCTGAATTGACCACTGGTCCCATACACAGTCTTCAAAACTGCTTGAGACCTGCGTGCCAGGTCTGGTGGGTTCGATTCCCACGCAGTCCCGCCAACAATTAATTCTCACCACCACAGTCTTTTGCTCATTTTGAACGAATCTGTGTGAAACAGAAAACATGATATTGTGTGCGTTAAGAGCCTTCAAATTATAAATTTGGAGGTTTTTTGTTTGAGAAAAGGTATTCGAGAACATGGAAGGGATTACCCTATTCAGCTAAAAAAGTCGGAAATTTGATATAAGAAGTCGTTTTTACAGTAGGAAAGGGCTTTCAGTTATTTTATAGTAATTAAACAGGTGTTTAGATAACTTTAAAGGGGAGGAAAAAGTAAAGAAAAAGTTAGAACGAGAAATTTATATTTTTAACCCTTCTGATTAATTCCCTTACTAAGATAGGAAGGGTTATTATTTGTTTTTGACACCCATAATTTACCCATAGTTGACGGTATTGCCTGTCCGGAAGTGGACGAGTATAATGTCCACGTATAATTCCGGAGAAAGGAAAAGACGCCTCCCATTATGTATAACTGCGCCAACAGTTATACGGGAGACGTCCCACAAAAAACACTATGGTCATTGTATCAGATTACAAACTTATTGAAAAGAACAATACGGGAGTTTTTAGTTAGGGGTGCGGGGAGGATTCCCTCTCCTTGTTGTGGAAAAAGCATGAGTGTAATTGGGACTAGAGATAGAAAATCAAAAGAAAGATCTGGGGAGACTAGAGTTTATAATATTCGCAGATTAAGATGTGGTAATTGCGGTAGTATTCATCATGAATTACCAGATTTTTTGGTTCCTTATAAGAGATACGAATCAAATTGCATAGAAATGGTTCTCTCGAACCCCTCTAATCACGATATACCTGCAGATGAATCAACTCTTTTTCGTTGGTCTGAGTGGTTTAAAAGTTTTGTTGATTATTGGCTGGGTTGCCTTGTTTCCATCATGCTTCAAACTAAACAGGAAAATATCCCTTTGAATTTGACGTCCGCAACTTCAGAGACCGCACTTCATAGATTAGGACAGTTGGTTGGGGATGCGCCAAGATGGCTGGCGCGAATTGTCCGACCTATTGTAAATATTAATTTTTGGGTACATACCCGTTCTGCATTTTTGTCCGCAGAGGGTTGATTTACACTCATGGTAGACACATTGAGAGGAGTGTTACCATGAGAGATCAGAAAAAAGCAGAAGAAATTGCAGTACAGAGGTTCCAGCTTATTGCACCCCTACTAGCAGAAGGTCTTGACGCTGGAAAAGCCAAGCAACTGAAGGAGCAAATTTGTAAGACCAGCGGTCTTTCTGAAAGGACAATAAGACGTTACCTGTCACAGTATCGTATCGAAGGTTTCGGAGGATTAAAACCTATTGGGAAAACAGCACAAACCAAACCAGAGGCTATTCCTCCACATTTATTAGAACAGGCTATTCTCCTTAGAAAGGAAGCTCCTAGTCGTAGCGTTGCTCAAATTATTCAGATACTTGAGTGGGAGGGCTTGGCAGAACCTGGTCAACTTAAACGTTCTACCCTTCAAGAGAAATTAACGGAAAAAGGATATAGTTCTCGTCAAATGAGGCTTTATTCTCAATCAGGAGTAGCTGCGAGACGATTTCAAAAAAGACATCGTAATCAGTTGTGGCAATCTGACATTAAGTATGGTCCGTATTTGCCCATTGGTCCCAATGGAACTAAAAAGCAGGTATTCCTTGTAGCTATTATAGATGACGCAACACGTTTTGTTTTACATGGTGCGTTTTATCCGACCCTTGATTCCAAAATTGTAGAAGATGCTTTTCGACAAGCTGTACAAAAATATGGTGTACCAGAATCTGTTTATTTCGATAATGGAAAGCAATATCGAAATAAGTGGATGTCGCGAACATGTTCTAAGCTTGGTACACGACTTATTTTTGCAAAACCCTATGCGCCTGAATCAAAAGGTAAAATTGAACGATTTAATAGAGTTATAGATTCTTTTCTTGGTGAAATTGCCCTTGAAAAGCCAAAAACATTGGACCGATTAAATGAACTGTTCCAATCTTGGCTTACCGAGTGTTACCAAGAAAAACCTCATTCAGCACTTGGCGAGAAAATTAGTCCGCAGTCGGCATTCCGTAGTGATCGCAAAGCAATTCAATTTATTGATCCTGATAAATTAGCTAATGCCTTTCTACATTGTGAGTCACGTAAGGTAGACAAATCTGGTTGTATAAGTTTTATGGATCAAAAGTATGAAGTTGGACTTACTTTTATGGGTCGTCAAGTTGACGTTGTGTACGATCCTTCGGACCTAGAGGAATTAACTATTGAGTATGAGGGGTACACCCCTTGGAGAGCGCGGAAGCTTGTCATCGGTGAAAAGGCAGGAAAACGACCAGCATTACCTTCGCATCTTCAACCACAAGAAGCAGATTCATCTAGATTATTAAAAGCAGCCGAACAGAAAAACCAAGAACGGCAAAAGGGTATGACTCCAGCTGTATCCTTCCGTGCAATTTGGAAGGAGGACGAAGAAAATGTTTGAAGAGGCTTATGGGATGGAAAACACTCCTTTTTCAAGGGATATACCAACCGATAAATTATACGATTCTCCTATGATGCATGAAATACTTGGCAGGCTTAAGTACTCGGCTGAGAGACAGCTTTTTGCTGTTTTAACAGGTGATTGTGGTACCGGTAAAACGACCACTATTCGAAAATTTGTGGATCGATTAGATAAAGGTAAATATCAAGTCCTCTATTTGTCCGATTCAAAATTAACTCCTCGACATTTTTATAAGGGATTACTTGAACAATTAGGCTCTGAAGCAAAGTTTTATAGAGGTGATGCCAAACGGCAACTCCATCGAGAGATAGAATTGATGAGAGGAATTCGCGGTATTCAGCCAGTGGTTGTGGTAGATGAAGCTCACCTCTTAGATCGTGAGATGCTTGAGGAGGTTAGGTTTCTGCTTAACTTCAAAATGGATGCACAAAGTCCAATGGCACTTATTCTTGTAGGGCAGAGTGAATTATGGGATCGACTTCGTCTTCAATCATTCTCAGCTATACGACAAAGAATTGATATCCAGTTCAAATTGGGGCATTACGATCGTGCTCAGGTTGGTGAGTATGTAGAAAAGCATTTAAAATTCGCAGGAGTGGACCAACATTTCTTTTCTGACGCTGCTTTGGATGAAATTCACCGCTTTTCTGGAGGAGCCGCAAGGCTCATAAATAAGTTATGTACTCATTGTTTAATTTATGGATCTCAGAATGGATTTAGGATTGTAGATGACCACATGGTTAAGAGGGTGATTGAGGGAGAATTTTCGTGATTCTCCCTTTTTTCAAAATTTCATTTGGACACTGAGCTCGTCAAACTATGGACATCTAATTTCGTCAATTTCTGGACTATATACCATATCAATAACAATTATTTTTAATCTTCACTAATACTTTCATGGATCTCTTTTTTTAAAAATACCTTCCAATTATTGTTGATTCATTATTTTTATATTTTCGCAATCTTTTTACAACGATAATGTATAATAGAAAATTATATTAATAAAGTTGTAAATCAGGAGGAACACATATGAAACCGCTTAAACCAATTTTTAATTCATTAATGTTTAAGCTCTTTTTGACTATTTTCCTCATAATCGGTCCATTAATCATCTTTCATATTATTAATAATTATTATGCTAATGAAGTAATTCGAAGCCAAGTGGCTCAATCTAACAAAAATATGCTGAATATTTATATGGATCAAATCGATAAGAGTTTGGAAGGTGTTGGAAATTATATATTTCAACTTTCCGCGAATACCGATTTATATTTCCTTCAATATCATGAAAACTTTGATCTTAACGACTACGAAGAGGCAAAAATAAGATTGTTTAATTCTATCAATAATCAATCTTATTTTTATACAGCAATTGACTCTATTTTTCTTTATTCATCATCCTATAAAGATTTCCTATATACTCAGAAAAATGATGAAGATTTTACAGACCGTATGAATGCAACGGATGAAATTCATGAATTGCTTGAGAAAAAGCCCGAAAATCTTCTTGAAGGCAAATGGAACTTATGGAAGGGAAAGAAAAATTATTATTTACTATACTATTTAAATATAGATGGAGTCTACGTAGGGGCTTGGGTAAATGTGAACAATTTGATTAAGCCTTTTAAGTATATTGATTTTGGAGAAACAGGTAGAGCCCTGCTTGCAACTTCCGAATTGCAGCCTATCACCAATAAAAAATTTATAGAAGATGAAAAAATAGACTTAACATTGAAGGGAAATAAGTTTGTAGTGTCTGGGGAAAATGACCGCTTTATGGTCATGAAGGAAAAATCATCAAGTGGTGATTTTTATCTTTTAGCATTGATACCAGAAAGTGAAATTTTAGAGAAACTTCCTTTTTTACAAAGAATTTCATCGGTTATTTCTATTGGAGCTGTTTTGTTCTTATTTCTATTTATCTTTATCATGAGAAAGGTTTTTCTTCAACCAATAAATCGTATTGTTTCAGCCATGAAAAAGCTTCGTGAGGGTGATATGGAAGTACGGCTTCCTATGAACCATAATTCTACGGAGTTTGAAGTGATGAATGGGTCCTTCAACCATATGATATCGGAGATAAAAGACTTAAAAATCAATGTTTACGAAGAAAAGTTAAATTTACAAAGGGCGGAACTAAAGCATTTACAATTACAAATTAACCCGCACTTTTTCCTTAACTCATTAAACATTATTTATAATCTTGCAACAGTTAAAGATTTTGCCATCATTCAAGAAATGTCCAAATGCCTAGCCAATTACTTTCGGTTTATGTTTCGTAGTAATTCGTATTTCGTTAGCTTAGAAGAAGAATTAAATCATACGGAGAATTATATAAAGATTCAACAACTTAGATTTCCAGAAGCTATCAATTATGATGTGGAAGTATCTTCAGAATTGATGAAATGCAATATACCGCCTTTGGTCATTCAAACGATTGTTGAAAATTCTATTAAACATGCTTTTAATATGGATGAACCGATTGAAATTAAAATAACTGTTAAAAAAGACAATGAAGACCCCGGTTTTATGGAAATTAAAATCCAGGATACTGGTGAAGGATTCCCTGAAGAGGTTTTATGGAGTTTAGAAAATGACGAATCACTTACAAACCAGAATGGGGAACGAATTGGACTTTGGAATGTTAAGCGACGGTTGAATTTGTTATATGAAGGGTATGCTCATATACACTTTTCAAACGAACAAGGAAAAGGTGCAACAGTCCGCATGAAGGTACCGATATAAAAATTCCAATAAAGGAAAGGGGTATGATGATGAATCAATTTCATGTACTTATCGTTGATGATGAAATTCATTCAATTAGAGGCGTTCAGGCGGGTGTTGATTGGAAAAAGCACCATATCTCTACTGTTTATACAGCCAATAACATGAGGCAGGCACAAGAGGTGTTTTTAAATAATAGGGTGGATCTTTTGCTTTGTGATATTGAAATGCCTAAAGGATCGGGAATTGACCTTTTAAAATGGGTCAGGGAACATTACCCAAGTACGGAAGCGATTTTTTTAACGTGTCATTCAGATTTCGGATATGCAAAGCAAGCATTGCAGTTGAAAAGTCTCAACTATTTACTCAAACCAGTCGATTATCAAGAGCTGGAAGGTGTTATTCACAATGCCTTGGAAAAAATTAAAAAGGATCAGGATACAAAACTGGTGGAGGAGTCTTACCATCAATTGAAGAAATCGCACCAATCTGTCATGAAGGAACGATTCTGGTTAGATCTCATTCACCAAGTTGTCCCTTCTACCATTGACAAGATTAATGAGCATAAGAAGTACCATCATTTATCGTATACGGAGTACACAACTTTTTTGCCCATTTTATTTCATGTTCAACGTTGGAAAAAGGAACTGTCGGTCCATGAAGAAAAATTAAGGGAGAATGGCCTTCAGAATGCAGTAAATGAAGAAATTTCCAAATCCAATATGGATGCCCATGTGGTAAATTTGGGAACTGGTTATATTTTGGTCATTTTGCCCCTAGTAAAAGCAACAAACATCGAGGAGCAAACATGTAATTTTAATGATTTTATTTCTCGATTTGCTCTATATTTCTCATGCGAACTTTGCTGTTATATTGGCAATCAGGTTCCTATCGAGGAGGTAGTAAGCATGGTTCACTTGTTGCAGGATCTTGATCGTAACAATGTAACCAAGAGTAACCAGACCATTGTGTATAATAATAAAAAAAAGGATTCATGCTCGATTCCGTTGCTACCTGTTTATTGGTCGAGTTTAATGAAAAGTGGTCCAAAGGAAAAATTGTTGGATGCAATTAATCAATATTTTAAGGATTGGAAAAAATCAGATGATGATATAACCGCACAATCACTTCATTTATTTTATCAGGATTTTTTGCAATTGGTTTTTTATGTGCTCCAAGTAAAAGGGATTCAGGCAAATCAGGTTTTTTCACAAAACTTGCTGACTGAAAAGCCTGTTAAAGTGTTGAAATCGTTGGATTTTCTACAAGATTGGGTTATTTATATTGCGGATGTAGCCATGAATCAGCTTCATGTTCCTCAAGAAAAAGGTTCTGTAGTTAACATTGTTAAACAATATATTCAAAACCATCTTGGTGAACAGAGGTTAACACGAGAAGAAATTGCAAATTATGTTTATCTCAATCCTGACTACTTAACAAGACTTTTTAAAAAACAAACAGGAGTATCTATATCCGAATACTTGCAACAGCAGCGTATTGAATATGCAAAAAAACTATTGGCTGGAACAAATTTACCTGTAAGTGAAGTGGCTTTATCTGCTGGATATTCGAATTTTTCCTATTTCTCTACTATTTTCAAAAAGGCAACTGAATTAAATCCAATGGAATATCGAAAAATGGCACTCTCCTTAGATAAGTCGTAATAACAAAAATAAAATGTCGTTTTTTTAGTAAGTGTATTTCTACCCATCCTCTATACTAAAACTAGATAGTTGACAACGCTTTCAAAAAGAGTTTTCAACAGATCAAAAAGAATAAGGGGGAAAGAAAGTTGAAGAGTATTAAGTCATTTACAAAGTTTTTAATGATTATTATGTCTGTGCTTTTGGTTTTGGCTGGGTGCAGTTCCAAGGAAAGCGGTACAAGTAAAAAGGACGGAACTAGCTCCAATAATAAGCCATATGAAATTACAATGGCTTATTTAACATTAAATACCAAAATAGATGAACTTCCATTGGTTCAAGAAGAAATTAATAAAATTACTAAAAAGAAGATTAATGCTACGGTAAAATTAGTCCCAATAAGTGGAGCTGCATGGCAACAGCAACAAAATTTAATGTTAACAAGCAACGAAAAGTTGGATTTAATCATGTCTTCATCATTCTATGGCTACAATACACAAGCAGCAAAAGGTCAATACCTTCCATTAGATGATTTGCTCCAATCACATGGTCAAGGAATTTTTAAAGTGGTTCCTAAACATCTTATAGAAGGTAATAAAGTTAACGGGGAAATATACGGTATTCCAAGTATACGAGACTGGGGTTCTTATTATGGCTTTGCTATGAGAAAGGATTTAGTCGACAAATATAAGATTGATCTTTCTCAAATCAAAACATTTACGGACTTGGAAGATGTCTTTAAAATGGTCAAAGAAAAAGAACCAACATTAACACCAGTAGTCAACACATCAATGGGAACATCGGTTGCCACCGCAATTACTGCTGGAAAATTTGATGTGCTAGGGGACAACCTTGGAGTGGTGTCATTTAAAGATAAGAAAATTGTAAATATGTTTAAAGACCCGCAATATGTAGAAGCTGTTAAATTAGCACGAAAGTGGTTCCAAGAGGGTTACATCATTAAGGATTCAGCCACATCAAAAGAATCTGCCGCCAATCTTGTAAAAGCAAATAAAGGATTTGGCTATTTCGCTAAAATGAAGCCAGGTTTTGATGTCCAGGAGAAGGGAATAACTGGCTATGAAATGGTTTCAGTAAAATTAACGGATGTTTATTCGTACACAGATGCAGCCACGGGCTTCAACATGTCTATTGCGAGAAACAGTCAAAATCCTGAAAAAGCGATGGAATTTATCAATTTACTATATACTGATAAAGACATTATGAATTTACTAGATCTTGGCGTGGAAGGTAAACATTATGTGAAAAATTCGGATGGAACCATTAAATTGCCGGAAGGCGTTAAGGAATCAAAATATGCATTTAACCAGTGGGAAATTGGAAATAACTTCTTGACTTTTCCTTGGGAAGGAAACCCTGCAAATTACTGGGATATAATGAAAGAACATAACGATTCAGCTATTTTTTCTCCAGCATTTGGCTTTACGTTCAATCCAGATCCAGTAAAAACTGAAATTGCTGCATCGACAAACGTATTAAATCAGTACAAGCTAGGGCTTGAATCAGGTACTCTAAATCCGGAGAAAAGTTTGTCGGAATTTAATAGTAAGCTTAAAGCATCAGGTCTGGGGAAAATTATTGCGGAAAAACAAAAACAATTTGACAAGTGGAAAGAGAAGTAAGGAGAGAAAAGAGAGCTAGTGGTGCTAGCTCTCTTTTTTTCACTGGCTTGTCTGTCTTGAGATGGATTTCACGTTCCCAATAGTCGGATAAACGAAAATAAGAAGTCGTATTATGGGTAGTTTCAATAGAACTAGTTTAATAAAATAAAATTATAGCAAGAAATGAAAGTTATTTGTAAGCGGAAACATTTTAATCAGCAAGGGGGAAAAAGGATGTCAGAAGTGACAGTAAAGAAAATGAAAGCAAGCATCCAGGCGATACCAGCTAAAAAGGTAAATAACAGGATGATCAAGTTTAAAAGATTTTTACCTCTTTTTATCATGATGGTACCTGGGTTAATTTATTTGCTGATCAACAATTATTTACCGATGTTCGGATTGGTCATTGCTTTTAAGGATGTTAACTATGCGAAAGGAATCTTCGCAAGTGATTGGATAGGCTTTAAAAACTTTGAGTACCTATTTAGTTCAAGAGATGCCTTTGTTATTACCCGAAATACCATTCTCTATAATGGAGGATTTATTATCTTAAATACGATACTGGCGATTGGAATAGCCATAATGCTCAATGAAATTAAAAATAAGCTCGCGAAAAGCTTTTATCAAAGTGTTATTCTATTGCCATTCTTGATCTCGATGGTTATTGTCAGTTATCTGGGATTTGCCTTTTTAAGTGAAGATGTGGGTTATCTGAATAAAACGATTCTGCCTTTACTTGGGCTGGATGGAGTTTCATGGTATAACGAAGCAAAATATTGGCCCTATATATTAACCTTCATCAATTTATGGAAGGGTGTCGGATTCCTATGTGTCATTTATTTGGCGGCTATTATCGGGATCGACCAGGAGTACTATGAAGCAGCCACTTTAGATGGGGCGAATAAATGGCATCAAATTATTCATATTACCATTCCATCGATTATGCCAGTCATTATCATGATGACATTACTGTCAATAGGACGAATTTTCTACTCTGATTTTGGTTTGTTTTATCAAGTACCAATGAACTCAGGGGCAATCTACGATACCACGAATGTTATTGACACTTATGTTTACCGAGGTTTAATGCAGCTTGGGGATATCGGGATGTCCGCTGCAGCCGGCCTATATCAATCCATCGTTGGATTTGTACTGGTCCTGATATCCAATTATCTCGTCCGCAGAAAAAGTAAAGACAATGCATTATTTTAAGCAGGAGGTAAGGAAGAATGTATAAATCTGATCGAATAACACAATGGGTTTCCCATATCTTTTTAATCGTACTTGCAGCAGGCAGCATTATTCCCTTTATAATTCTTTTATCTTCTTCTCTAACAGGTGAAAAGGTCATTTTGAAGGATGGTTATTCCTTTTTCCCTAGGGAATTTAGCTTTGCAGCTTATGAGTATTTGTTAAATAATTCTTCAAGTATTTTAAGGGCCTACGGTATTACAATTTTCGTAACTGTATTTGGAACGGTTGTTAGTTTGGCTATAACTGCGTTTTTGGCCTATGCACTTTCACGCCGAGATTTACCTTACAGAAATGTTTTTGCTTTCTTTGTATTCTTTACCTTATTATTCAACGGTGGACTTGTACCAACCTATCTGGTTTATACACAAATCTTTGATTTGAAAAATACGATTTGGGCTTTAATTGTACCTGGTCTGCTTATGAATGGTTTTAACGTATTATTAATGAGAACATTTTTTATAACTTCCATTCCAGAGCCTGTGATTGAATCAGCACGGATGGATGGAGCAGGTGAATTCAGGACCTTTTTCTCCATAGTCCTGCCTTTATCACTGCCTATTTTGGCAACGATTGGATTACTTCAAACCATTCATTATTGGAATGACTGGTTTAACGGTCTCATTTATATTACCGACCCACAACTATTCAGTATCCAAAACATTTTAAACAGGATGCTTGCGGATATTCAGTTTTTAGCGACCAGTGATTTGGGTTCAAACGCCAGTCAGGCAGCTTCGGAAATTCCTTCAACAGGTGTACGGATGGCGATTGCTGTTGTAGGGGTATTACCGATTTTAATTGCGTATCCATTTTTCCAAAAATACCTTGTAAAAGGAATTGCATTAGGCTCTGTAAAAGGATGATATATTTGTCTAAGAGTAGCCCTATCTTAGGGCTATTTTCCTCAATATGATTGAGTCATTGCAGCGATAAAGGAAGGAGTTATCCTTAATGGAAGGTTTTATGAAGGGCATTCATCGTGTTTCCGAGTGGGGTATGAGATTAATGTATGTAAACGTGATTTGGATTGTCTTCACGTTTCTTGGTCTAATTGTTCTAGGTTTTTTTCCTGCGACAGCAGCGATGTTCGCCGTTGTCCGAAAGTGGGTAATGAAGCAGGATATTCATGTATTTAAAACGTTTTGGACGGTTTATAAAAGTGAATTTCTAAAAAGTAATGGTGTCGGTTTAATTCTGATCGCGTTAGGAAGTTTCCTATACTCTAATATAAAGATAATAGAAGCCATATCGTTACCAATATTCAAATTACTTTATATTCCCAATGTTATTTTGATTTTTATTTTCTTCTTTACCTTATTTTATATTTTTCCCGTCCTTGTACATTTTCATGTGGGGGTAAAAGGAGTCATTAAAAATGCGGTTATCCTAATGACGACCAATCCAATCGCAACCTTTATAATGGCTGTGTTTACAGGGATTTTCTTTTTTATAACATTTAAGCTTCCTGGATTAATTCCATTTTTTAGTGGAAGTGTCCCTGCATTTTTACTTATGTCTTTATGCAATTATACATTCAAAAAATATCATCAAAAGTCGGATTTATGAAAATAGGTAGTCGTAATTGGAATAGTGGAAACAATGCGAGTGTCTTAAAATGAAATTAAAAGGTAGTTAACTTAGAACAAAAGTAATATTAACCGTCATATCAAATTATGAAAGCGTTAAACATTTATTAGGAGGATTCTATGAAAAGAAATATTAGACAATTAATTGAAAAAATGACACTTGAAGAAAAGGCGAGTCTTTGCTCAGGTTTAAATAATAAACTAAATGATGTATTAGATAATGTTTAAGAAGATTTAATCATACGAAACTATTAATTTACTATCAAATTTACTAAACAGATCTATGATTATAAAAAAGGAGAATGAAGATGTTATATCCTATCGTAACTGAAACACGCAGTATCATTGATTTAAACGGGATTTGGAATTTTAAGCTTGATTCGGGAAATGGTTTTCAGGAAAACTGGCAAAATTCCAAATTGACCGAAGCATTCAGCATGGCTGTTCCATCCTCTTTTAATGATATTGGAGTAAATTCAAATATACGCGATCATGTTGGATGGGTATGGTATGAACGGGAATTTTCTGTTCCGTCTATACTTCAATCTGAACGAGTGGTTTTGCGATTCGGTTCGGCCACTCATCTAGCTAAGGTTTATGTCAATGGAGAGCTTGTTGTCGAGCATAAAGGTGGCTTCTTACCGTTTGAGGCAGAATTAAATAAGTTTTTACAAAAAGGGAAGAATCGATTAACTGTTGCTGTTAACAACATTGTTGATTACTCGACATTACCAGTTGGCACAATAATAGAAAAGGATATTCCTGGTGTTGGCAAAGTAATACGCAATCAGCCAAATTTTGACTTTTTCAACTACGCCGGTTTGCACCGTCCAGTGAAAATTTATACAACACCGACTATTTATGTTAAGGATGTATCGATTGTAACGGATATAGAGGGCCAAGTTCACTATTCAATAGCGGCATCCGGCACAGTACAAGTAAAAGTAAAGACCATAGACGAATCTGGAATCGTAGTAGGTGAGGCTGAAGGAGTTGCTGGCACCATCAACATTCCAAATGTAAGACTATGGGAGCCATTAAATGCCTATTTGTATACACTTCAGGTAGAGCTGAAAAAAGATGGGGAAATGGTTGATATTTATGAACAGCCATTTGGTGTTAGAACAGTAGCGGTTAAAGATGGAAAGTTCCTTATTAATAATAAGCCATTTTATTTCAAAGGCTTTGGCAAGCACGAAGATACACCGATTCATGGAAGAGGCTTTGATGAGGCTGCTAATGTTATGGATTTCAACCTGATGAAATGGATGGGAGCTAACTCATTCCGTACAGCACATTACCCATATTCAGAAGAAATTATGCGCCTTGCTGACCGCGAAGGTTTTGTCGTCATTGATGAGGTACCTGCAGTTGGTTTGCACTTGAACATGTTGGTGGTTTTTTTGGGTGGACCCAAACGGGATACCTGGAAGGAGCTTAAAACCTTCGAACATCATCAGCAGGTGATCAAGGAACTAATCAATCGTGATAAAAACCATCCTTCTGTCGTATTGTGGAATATAGCCAATGAAGCTGCAACCGAAGAAGAGGGAGCATATGAATACTTTAAGCCGCTAGTCGAGCTTGCTAAAGAACTGGACCCGCAAAAACGTCCTGTTACCATTGTTACTGAAATTCAATCTTCACCTGAAAAGGATCAAATAGCGGAATTACTGGATATCCTTGCCTTTAACCGATACTACGGCTGGTATGTTGATGGGGGTGATTTAGTTTCAGCTAAAGAAAAGCTTCGAGCTGAGTTTAATGACTGGATTAAAAGGTGCCCGGCAAAACCATTTATGATGACAGAGTATGGCGCTGATACGGTAGCAGGATTACACGATGTAGAACCTGTCATGTTTACGGAAGAATATCAAGCAGCGTTTTATAGAGCAAACCATGAAGTGTTTGATGAATTTGATCATTTCGTTGGTGAACAGGTATGGAACTTTGCTGATTTTGCAACGGGCCAAGGAATTGTTCGGGTTCAAGGAAACAAAAAAGGCATTTTTACTCGCGACCGGAAACCAAAATATGCTGCACATGAGCTGAGAAAACGTTGGACAGAAATACCTGATTTTAACTATAAGGGATAAAACCAAGCCTATCATATGCTCATAAATAGTTGTTTAATATAAATATTTTGTTTGAATAGTGGTGAGCCTTATGGAAATTGGTGTTGCTGCTTATCTTAAGAAGATAAATAAAAGTTTGGTCTTAAGTAAAATTATTAAGCATGAGTTGATCTCTAGGGCAGAATTAGCAAATATCACAAAACTAACAAAGGCAAAGATTTCTTCACAGGCAGCGGAGTTATTTACCAATTACGTCACCTTCACTGGTGGCGTTTTTATTTATACAAAAATTAAAGAAAGCCCTATATTCAAGGGCCCAATTGTCGTGTAAAGTATCGATAATTAATTCTTAGAGTTTTCCTCAATTTTATGAATATACACGACACCGCTCGTTACAACTGAACCATTTGTTTCACCGCAATGGGGGCAATTTATATACTCACGCTCTTTGCCTCCAGGGACATTCATTTCCGTAACTTGGAAATAAAACTCTTTTTCACATTTTTTGCAGTTCATCAAAAGACATCCCTCCGTGTACTTTTATTAGTAACTCAAAGTATATATTCGCCAAGTTGTAAGCGTTTTCCTTCTTAATATTATTAATTGACGGAATTATAGAGGACATTACGAGTATACCTACCGGGGGTATATGAAGGTAGTTGGGATTCGAGGTGTAGCGATAGGGTTCCGATTCACTAGCACGAGGCGCCTGGCGTGGATGACCGTCTCGAACTCGAGGGGGTATCGTATGGACTTTCCTAATTAAGACATGTTTAGTGTAAAGTATTTTGTAAAGCACAAATTTCATAACTTAGGAGTTGGTAAAATGATTACATTTGAGAATGAGAGAGGTTTAGTTTTAAAGTAAAAAGAATCGCTACACGTATATTCACTAAAGGGCATAATATTAAAGAAAATTATAATTGTTTTATAAACCACACAATCATATAATTGTATGAAAAAGGATGCGTATTATGCCGATTAATTCGTTTGAAAACTATCCGATGAGCTGGAAGCCATCGATTGATAAAACTAAAAAGCCAATTTATCAAACACTCGCAGGGCAATTGGAACAGGATATTTTAAACGGAGTTTTATTACCAGGAACAAAACTACCCCCACAGCGAGAACTGGCCGATTATTTAGATTTAAATTTGAGTACCATTTCAAAAGCGTTAAAAGTGTGTGAGTTAAAGGGATTGTTAAGTGCCTCCGTGGGAAGTGGCACATTTGTATCGTATGATGCGTTATCGAATTCGTATTTACTTGAAGATACAAAGCCGAAGCATTTAATTGAAATGGGAGCGACACTACCAGATAATGCTTCATACGAGCCACTACTACTCCAGCTGAAAAATATGCTGCAAGAGACAGATTATGAAAAATGGTTTGGTTATGGTCGAGCGGGGGAAAGTCTCTGGCAAAAGGATGCAGCTATAAAGGTAATCCGAAGAGGTGGATTTGAAACAACCGTTGATCACATTTTATTTGCAAATGGTGGTCAAAATGCGATTGCTGCTACACTGGCAAGTCTTTGTAAGCCTGGAGATCGCATTGGTGCTGACCATCATACCTACCCTGGCTTAAAAACGATTGCAGCGATGCTTAGTGTGCAAATAGTACCGATAAAGTCAGAGAACAATGAAATGAGTCCAAATGCCTTTGAATATGCGTGTAAAAATGACAATATTAAAGGCATATATTTGATCCCAGATTATCATAATCCGACAGCTTGCTGTTTGTCTGTCGAGAATCGAAAAACGATTGCAGCAATTGCCAAAAAGTATAATCAGTTCATTATCGAAGATGCGACCTATCAACTCCTCAACGAAAAACCACTTCCAGCAGTCGCATCATATGCACCAGAACAAGGTATCTATATTGCGAGTTTATCGAAATCAATAGCACCGGGGTTACGCCTAGCCTATGTAGCAGTGCCGAGTCGATTCAAGGAGCCAATTTCAAAGGCACTTTATAATCTAAATATATCGGTTTCCCCATTATTAGCAGAATTGGCGGCACGTACAATTGTATCGAATCAATTTGAAAACATCATTAAGGTTCATCGGGAACAAACGATTCGTAGAAACCAAGTCGTAAATCAATATTTGTCAGACTATACCTGTTTAGGTACTGAAACAGGTATCTTTCGTTGGTTACTATTACCGGGCAAAATCACTGGTACGGAATTTGAAAGGGTAGCTGCACAAAATGGGGTACAAGTGTATGCGGCGGAACGATTTGTGGTTGGAAATAGTTGTCCAGAGCGGGCTGTAAGAGTTTCGATCTGTGCTCCACAATCACTCGAAGAGCTTGAGCAAGGATTGATAATCCTTAAACGTTTACTAAAAGAACTTACATAATATTATTTGCCATACAATTAATATTGTATGGATTTTTGTGTTTTTTGGGTCTTCCTTTTCTCGTGCACTGATTGCAAGCGTGATAAAACGAACAAAGACAATTCGACCCTTGATTACTTTTCTGGTTGTATCTGCGCCTAATCCTACCACACCTCCAAGGAAGGACAAATTTTATAAAAATATTGTAAGCGCTAACAGAAGGAGGGATTCTTCCTTCATCTTCGCTTTTTATCAAGAAGGTAAACTTGTGAAGGGGGACAGAGTGTTTTTTCCTGGCAAGGTTCGTCGAGGTGTTAACATTATCTGTTTACCATATAAAAAATAAAGTGAAATGCACAAAGTAATGAGGAGGAAAATGAAATGAGTAAAAAAATACACGTACAGTCCTAGGAGAAAGAAGACTTGAAGAGAGGTCTGTCAAGACTTCATATCCAGATGATAGCCATAGGGGGCTCAATTGGAACTGGTCTCTTCTATGGTTCTTCCTGGGCCATTAGCAGAGGGGGACCAGCAGTTCTGCTGACATATTTACTTGTTATTGGAAGTCTATAATAATGGTTATTTTAGCATAGATTATGTGAAGGAAATTGTTTGCCATGCAATTATAATATTGTACGGTTTTTTGATGCGTGTTAAAATGTTTTAAATCTAGTTGGAGAGTAATCAGAGTAAGGTCTAATAAAAAATAACTGAAAATTCAGGGTATTTTAGAGCATAGGTGGCTATTAAACTTTTTAAAATAATAGTTTAATGTAATCCATTAATAAAAATAAAAAAGGAATGATTATAAATGGAAAATAAATTTGCTGATAGAACTAATTTAGTAAAACCTTCTGAGACACGTGAAATATTAAAAGTAACAGAAAGACCAGAAGTTATCTCTTTTGCGGGAGGCCTGCCAGCTCCAGAGTTGTTTCCTGTAGAGGCTCTTAAGAATGCATGCAATGCTGTATTGAATGAAGAGGGTGCGGCTTCTCTTCAATATAGTACGACTGAAGGATTTATTCCTTTAAGAGTAGCTATTAGTCAAAGGATGAAAGTTATTGGGATCGACTCTCCTATTGAAAATGTTCTTATCACATCAGGGTCCCAGCAAGCAATCGACCTTACTGGAAGGATATTTATCAATGAGGGGGATACGATTATTTGTGAAAGCCCTACCTATCTTGCAGCCATTAATGCATTCAAGTCATACAATCCCAAATTTGTTGAAGTAGCTATGGATGATGATGGTATGGATATGGATCAGCTAGAGAAAACGCTGCAAGAGCATCCTAACACGAAATTTATCTATACGATTCCAGATTTCCAAAACCCTACAGGTCGCACATTAAAGCTAGAAAGACGAAAGAGAATAATAGAGCTCGCTAATCAATATGATGTACTGATTGTAGAGGATAATCCCTATGGAGCGATCAGATTTGCTGGAGAGGCACTCCCGCCTGTGAAATATTTTGACACTGAGGGTAGAGTAATTTATATCAGCACCTTTTCTAAGATTTTTACTCCCGGTCTTCGACTTGGGTGGATTTGTGCAGACGAATCTTTCATTGAAAAGTACGTTGCTTTTAAGCAAACAGCTGACTTACATACTGACAGCTTTGCTCAAAGAATTACAGCTAAGTATTTGGAACTTTACGATATCGATGAGCACATTAATAAAATCAAAGCTGTTTATAAAGAAAGATGCACAGTCATGTTATCTTGCATTGAAGAATTTTTCCCAAAGAATTTGTCTTACAGTAAACCAGAAGGTGGATTATTTATTTGGGTTGAGTTTCCTGAGTCTGTTGATTCTAGGGAATTATTCGCTGAATGTTTGGCAAATAATGTTGCGTTTGTTCCTGGTACCCCATTCTTTCCGAATGGAACAAAGAATAATGCTTTACGTTTAAATTACTCGAATATGCCTAAAGAGAAAATTAGGCAAGGTATGAAGCGTATGGGAGAAGTGCTACATCGTGAATTAGAAAAAGAAACAATTCTTTTATGATTCAGAGGTCACAGTCTGACCGAGGAAGACACATAGAAAAAAAGGTCTTGTGCCCCAATCATGAAAACACATTTTTTCAAATATGGAAAGCTCATTTAAAAGGGAGCAATATAAAAAGGAATAACCTTTCGAAAGTACATTTATACAACATAGACACAGTCAGAAGGAGGACAAAATATGTTAAAGTTCTGTAATTATTGTTGGTGCGGGTTTAAGTGGCCTACGTGCTGCATCACTACTTACTCAACAAGGGATTAAATGTAGGGTACTAGAGGCTAGAGATAGGATTGGTGGCAGGGTTTTGAGTACTTCTGATCCAAACAGACCTGACCTAGGCAAATTTGACCTTGGCCCCACGTGGTTTTGGCCACAGTATGAGAGCCATATTGCTAACCTTGTAAAAGAACTAAATTTAGAAACTTTCGAACAATATAAAAAAGGCGAAATACTTATTGAACGATTCCAAATCAAGCCACCAGAGCGATGTGTGCTGAAGGAAAATTCTGACGAAAGATGGGTCCGATTGACTGGAGGTGTGCAGTCTCTTATTGATGCTCTAGCAGAGACTATTCCCTCAGAAATAGTTGAGCTAGAAACGCGAGTTAAGAAAATTCAGCTGAATGAAGCTAGTGATATCACAGTTGAAGCAGAGCTTTCTGATGGAAAGAGAAAAAAATTCCTGCAGATGCTGTTATTTTGGCATTGCCACCTCGTCTTGTGGCACATTACATTGAATTTTCGCCTTCCCTCCCTCCAAATCTTATGACTGACATTGTAAACAAACCTACGTGGATGGCGGGACAGGCCAAGGTAGTTGCAGTCTATGATCGTCCCTTCTGGAGAGAATTGGGACTTTCTGGATATGTATTGAGTGCCGTTGGTCCCTTAGAAGAAATATATGATGCCTCTCCTAATAAAGGCCCTGGTGCATTATTTGGTTTCTTCGGAATGCCTCCAGAAGCACGTAAAAAAATGGGTCAAGATAAAATTTTAAAATTGGTTGTTGACCAGTTAGTTAAGCTCTTTGGAAGTGAGACTAAAAATTTAAAGGCTCTTCTTTATAAAGATTGGTCCAGCGATTCTGAAACCACTGTTGAGGAAGACTTAAGTCCTCTTAAAAATTACCAGAGCTATGGTCCACCACCAGTAGAAGGTGTATGGGAAAAGAAAATTATTTTTGCTGGTACAGAAACGAATTCAGAATATAGTGGACATCTTGAAGGTGCCCTTCAGTCCACTGAACAGGCAGTTTTTGAAATCATTCATTTAAATAACAAGCCTTTATGACTCGATTTTTGATGAGTATCGTATCTGAACTATAGTTTTGAATATTTCTGGAGGAAATCTTTAAAGGATTTAAATAATATAATAGAAGAAATTTATCCCGTTCCAAGGATAAATTGTAATGTTTATTTTATTCTTAGAAAGGAGTACTATAATGCAATTTTTCTTTGATCACCTTGTTTGGTTCTTTAAGAAACCAGAGAAAGCAATTTCACCGTTAAAACAAAGAGGGCTTCATGCGGTGAAGGGGGGCCGTCATGAATCTTGGGGAACATATAATACCCTAACCTATTTTGGCTTAAGTTATATTGAATTTTTAGGAATTGAAAATTTATCAATAGCTGAAAAACATGGTGAAAATCGATTGATTACGCAAATCGTTGAACAGCTAGCAAAAGAAAGTCGGGAAGGCCCTGCGAAAGTAGCGATCCAAACAAATCAAATTGAAGAACTATCAATAAAACTTAAAGCAGAAGGACTTACAGTATATGGGCCGCTTAATGGGGAGAGAGTCGTGCTGATGGTCAGGTAATCAGGTGGTCATTGTTATTCCCTGAATACGCGGAAAACAAGGTTTCTTTACCATTTTTTATTGAATGGGAAAAATCAGATGAAGAAAGGTATTCGGATTTAGAGGAACAAAGACTCATAGGGTCACAAATATTAGGTCAGCCAAAATTGGAAAGTGTTGGTTTTGTCGTAAATAATTTGGATAAAACATTAGAAATTTGGAGCAAATTGTTTAACCCTAAACTAGGCGAGGAATATATTGATACGGAAATCAATGCACGTTGTAGAATTTTAGAATTGAACAGAACTAATTTATTATTTTGTACACCAACTGGAGATGGTCCGGCTGCTAAGGTATTAAAAGAAAAAGGGGAGACCCCTTTTTTAGTAAACCTTACTGACACGAATCAAAGTCACTTTTTTGAAATGTTGGATGGTTATTGGAGGTTCCAGTAATATATTAAAACCATTATATAATAAATTACAGATTGAGATTGAATATGCTCCTTTTATATTGGCTTGCAAAATACCCGATACGGTTCACCGTAACGTATCTAAATCGATTTGGTGGGGAAGAGTAAGAGTCTCTTCCCACATCCTAACTATTATGTTTTAAGTGATTCTCTGGAATTCTCTGACGTGATGAAGGATAGCAGGGTTGAATAAGACGACATAAAAAAGATGATTTCATCATATTTATCATTAATGAGAGGTTAAAGAGGTGAATACATGTTACGCAATGTTGGCAGAAGACTCATCTGGTTTTTAATCGGAAGTACGATTTTTGCTACATTTATCGGATTTACCCTATTTAAGGCTGGCCTCATATCATTTCCAGGTATTCCTAAATCCCAAAGTGCAATGAATAATAAACATCGTAATCGAAATAGAAGAGTTGGTAGAATTCGAGTTACTTAGAGATATGATATCGTTAGCTTCAATAGTGTCTATGTAGTATTTCCTTGGAGTATAAAATGCTGCACATTTTTCTTACTGTAACATTATTTCGGAAAAAACAAGTCAAACTTTCGAAGACTGCCAGATTTTTAAAGTTCATAAGAGGTTTGGGCTTCTTGCATCGCAATGTGCGAAAAGCCCAAACCTTTAATATATTTGTATCTTTACTCCTGTGATACAAAACCGTGAGTAAGAAAGTAATAGGCACAGTTATTTGGAAAGCCTTCAAAACCGTATCCATGCTCGTTGTTCTTCCCGTGGTTTTTGTTTTTCCGTAGCCTAGTCTTCTTAAGGTGCTTCCCCGGCAGTCAAATCCAAAACGAATTCATTAGGGATGCAGCGTGACCCCCCAGATGAACTCTGAAGCAAATCACAAATCTTTGGTGGATGCGGCGATTGAGCCACAAATTCCAATAGATTCTTGTGCACTTTTTCATACGAATATTTTTGCAAGACCATATGCCAGCCATCCAGCTTCTTTTGATCAAAATGAAACTTTTCATAATAGACTTCAATTAGTTCCATTAAATTATAAATCTCTTTTTTATTCATCAAAGTTAAAATCCTCCTCAGACATTCTCTTCTTTCTTTCCTGTTGATTGAGATAAGATTCAAATTTTGTTCCAAACAACGTCTCCGGCCTTAGAAACCTATTCCAAGCAGGATCAGACTTCCATTCAGCTGTCTTTAAATCAATGACTCTTTTAAATTCCTCAAAGGTAAAACCTTCTCTATATCTCGCATGAATCATTTCCCTCGTTTTAATAGAACCTGGTTTAAAGTTCTTTCCTGTTATCTCATTCAAATAGTTGATAATTTCAGCATATGGTATCTCCTTTTTTACGGAAGAACTGACAGTTGTTCCCTCCGTATTCTTAACCTCTTCCTCCGGTGCATTCTCCTCAATAGGCTTAGCTGGACGTTCCAAAATGCTATCCTCTAGCTCTTTCACTTTTTCATAGTCAATGCTGTACCATTTTGTCTTATCTATTTTCATCTCATTCCAGTTATTTGATAGAAGTAATCCCATCATCTCCAACGAGCGAATCGTCCGCTTAATCGTACTCACTGACCAAAATGGTAGCTGCTTCTGCCACTCCTCATACGTGTTATACACCCAGGTTCTCTCCTCAATAACATGTTTGCTGATTCCAAGCCAATAATGAATTTGCTGCAGCACCACTGCCTCATTTACACCAATTTTAGCTGCCAAACTAGGAATAATCATCAATGGACTTTCAGTTATTAACAACCTGCTCATCTGAATCTCCCCTTATAGCACTTTTCATGAAGGAACCTTGAAACGGTCATAGGACGCCAACAACCAACCGATTGGTCCTTTCAAGTGTTATATATAGAAAAAAATGCAAAAAGGACACACTATTTATAAATATTTTTGCTTTGATGGAAATGGAAATGAAAGGGGTCATATTATTTTTTTCTCTGAAGTAATCTTTGAAGTAATCTATTGAAGTAATCTATGGTATTGCTCGGGTCAACGCGAGTATCTCTTTGTGTCAATCTGCACCTTTCAAAACGTCAGGATGAGCGAATCAACTTGTTCATTTTGCCCGGATGTAAAACTCAGGAAAGTGGTATTCTTTTTGAGATTATTGAACACAAGAAAATACAAGGCGGTAAAAACTTGATATAACAGCATTTCCGGAAAATATTACAAATTTGTGACAACATTGGTTTTTTTTTCAATTTTAAGTAATAGTTTAGTAGAATTGAAACATAATAATTAATACTACCAGTTTGTAAGCTTCTTACTAACAAGAGACATAATTATCTGCTGCTTAATTCACAAGAACAGGGAGGAGAAAAACGTATGGATGCTAATATTGGAAAGTGCCCGTTTCACGGCGGCGCTGCTAGTAACAATTCTAGGGGTACGTCTAATCGAGACTGGTGGCCAAACCAGTTGAACTTGAACATTCTCCATCAGCATGACAGAAAATCTAACCCTATGGGAGAAGACTTTGATTATGCAGAAGAATTTAAAAAGTTAGACTACTATGCCCTTAAACAGGATCTTCGCAATTTAATGACAAACAGTCAAGATTGGTGGCCAGCTGATTATGGACATTATGGTCCATTCTTTATCCGTATGGCTTGGCACTCCGCAGGTACATATCGTACTGGAGACGGCCGTGGTGGTGGTGGTACTGGCACACAGCGTTTTGCTCCACTTAACAGTTGGCCTGACAACGGTAACCTCGATAAAGCTCGTCGACTACTTTGGCCGATTAAGCAAAAGTATGGCAACAAGATTTCTTGGGCTGACTTATTTATTCTTACAGGTAATGTCGCTATTGAATCAATGGGTGGAAAGACATTTGGTTTTGGTGGAGGACGCGCAGATGTTTGGCATCCAGAAGAAGACATTAACTGGGGTACTGAATCAGAATGGTTAGGTGATAAGCGTTACACAGGTGATCGTGAGCTTGAGAACCCACTTGCAGCCGTTCAGATGGGCCTTATCTATGTTAACCCAGAAGGTCCAAATGGTAATCCAGATCCGATTGCAAGTGGTCGTGACATACGCGAAACCTTTGCACGTATGGGAATGAACGATGAAGAAACAGTAGCATTAATAGCCGGCGGCCATACTTTTGGTAAGGCACATGGTGCAGGAGATGCTGCTCATGTTGGTCCAGAACCGGAAGCTGCTCCAACTGAGGCACAGGGCTTAGGTTGGTTAAGCACACACGGCAGCGGTAAAGGGCGTGACACCATCACCAGCGGTATTGAAGGTGCTTGGACTGCTAATCCAACACAGTGGGATAATGGTTACTTTGATTTATTGTTTGGATATCAATGGTGGCTTACAAAGAGTCCTGCTGGTGCATATCAGTGGCTTGCTGTAAATCCTGATGAGAAGGATCTTGCACCGGATGCAGAAGATCCATCCGTTAGTGTTCCGACTATGATGACTACCGCTGATATGGCATTGCGATATGATCCAGAATACGAAAAGATATCTCGTCGTTTCCATAAGAATCCAGAAGAGTTTGCTGATGCATTTGCTCGTGCATGGTTTAAACTAACACACCGTGACATGGGGCCTCGTTCAAGATATCTAGGCCCAGAAGTTCCAAAAGAATTACTTATCTGGCAAGATCCTATACCGGCTGTTGAGTATGAATTAACAGATACAGAAGTTGAAAAGATCAAAGTTATGATCCTGGACTCAGGACTTACTATCAACGAACTAGTCACAACTGCATGGGCCTCAGCAAGTACCTACCGCGGCTCAGATATGCGTGGCGGTGCAAATGGTGCTCGTATCCGTCTTGCTCCACAGAAGGATTGGGAAGTAAATCAGCCTGAACAACTTACAAAAGTACTTACTGTACTAGAAAGCATTCAAAGTCATCTAGGAAAGAAAGTAAGCATGGCTGACTTGATTGTACTTGGTGGTAGTGCCGCAATAGAAAAAGCTGCAAAAGATGCAGGCTTTGATGTATCTGTTCCTTTCGCTCCAGGACGTGGCGATGCAACCCAAGAGCAAACTGAATTAGAAAGTTTTGCAGTGCTAGAACCTATCGCTGATGGTTTTCGCAACTATCAGAAGGACCAGTATCGTGTAAGTTCGGCAGAGCTGCTAGTTGACAAGGCACAACTTCTAGGCCTTACTGCACCAGAAATGACTGCTCTTATTGGCGGTATGCGTGTTTTGGGTACTAACTACGGTGGCACCAATCATGGGGTTTTCACTGATCGTGTAGGGACACTTACTAACGACTTTTTTGTTAACTTACTTGACATGGGGGTAGCGTGGACGCCTGTTGGCGGTGACGTATTTGAAGGACGTGATCGCAAGACAGGAGTAGTAGTACGTACAGCAACTAGTGTTGACCTAGTGTTTGGTTCAAACTCCGTTCTACGTGCCATAGCAGAGGTTTATGCTCAAGATGATAACAAAGAGAAGTTTGTGCGTGATTTTATAGCTGCCTGGGTCAAGATTATGAATGCTGATCGCTTCGACCTTAGGTTGAAGAAAGCTCAACTATTAGGCTTTTCAAAGTAACAAAGCCCGGGACTTTACGTAAAGGAAGAAGTAGCAAAGGTAAATTACAGAAATGAAAAATATAAAAAAAACTAATTAGAGTAAAAAAAATAGGCTCATTCCTTTGAACACAAAGGGTTGGGCCTGTTTGGAGATATTATTACGTTTGAACGGACTTTAACAGTAAGGGATGTTGAATTTTTTACAGAGATATCAGGTGATGAAGGAATACAACAAAAACCATCCTATATTGAATGGTTTTTATCTTTATCATAATTTGATGATGTACTTGAGTGTGTTAATATACGGTCTAATACTTTTTCAGTAAATGGCATAAAGTAATTAAGTATTAGCCCCCCTAAACAAACGGTTAATATAGTCCCAACGCCAATTGGTCCATTTAAAAACATTGCCATTATTAAGAATACGAGGTAAATGAACGTTTTCGAAAAAAATATATTTGTTCTAGTTAATTCTTGGATGATTAAGGTTAATCGGTCAACTGGAATCGGTGCAAAATTTGTGTGTAAATATGTTGCGGTTCCTAATCCTATAACAACTAAGCCGATTCCAAAACAAACAACTTTGCTGTACCATAGTTCAGGTGTTATCAAATTGTGCAATAAAAAAAGCCACATATCAATACCAATACCCGTTATAAATGCTGTTAACAACCCCAAAACTTCTGGTCTTTGTCTTTTTAAAAATGAATTACAACCTATCAATAGTAAAGCTATTATTATTTCCCAACTTCCCACAGTAAGCCCCACATTTATGGACAGTCCTACCAAAAGTGCATCAAAAGGCGAAGTTCCAAGGTCTGATTGAATAGTGAAAGAAATACCAAGGGTTAATATTAAAATTCCTAATACATAAAAAACATATTTCACTTTACTCGACCTCTTTATCAATATTTACTAGACAATTCTTTGAGCATTAGAATATGTGGGATACCATCTTCCATAAAGATATTAGATGAAGTACGATAACCAAGTTTTTTATAAAAACCTTCCGCCTGTGTTTGTCAATGTAATTTAACCTGCGAGGCTCCCCGTTCTTCCGCGATTTCTTCTAACGCTTTAATAATGATTTTTCCAAGTCCAAATTTACGATAAGGTTCGAGGATGCAGATTCTTTCCAATTTACCTACTCCATCAATAAACCTTATCCTTCCCGTTCCGACTGGTTGTTCATTGTAATGGACTAATATGTGTTCGCAAAGTCCATTCAGTGTATCAAATTGATCAAATTCATCTTCTAGTGGTACGCCTTGTTCTTTCACAAATACTTCTTTCCTTATTGCAAATGCTACCCTTAAATTTTCATCAATTGTTGCTCTTTTTGCATTCATTTTTATCAGTCCTTTTAAATTAAATTGTCTATCATCATTTTGTTGCAAATGCAATAAAATTAGGTTAAATTTAATTTATATCACTTTTATAGTAAATGCAACAAAAAGTATGGGTTAAGGAGTTAATTATGAAGGAAATTCTTCGTGAAATTGGAATGATAGCAAGGGCATTAGATTCTATAAGTAATATAGAGTTTAAAGAATATGACCTTACAAAGGGACAGTATTTGTACCTGGTGCGAATATGTGAAAACCCAGGAATCATTCAAGAAAAGTTAGCTGAGATGATAAAAGTAGATCGAACAACAGCAGCTCGTGCTATAAAAAAACTTGAAATTAATGGCTTTATTGAAAAGAAAGAAGATCAACATAACAAAAAAATAAAAAAACTCTTTCCAACAGAGAAAGGGAAAAATGTTTTTCCTTTTATAAAAAGAGAAAATGATTATTCCAATATCGTTGCATTAGAGGGATTTTCCGAAAGAGAAGTAGAAACCATTTTCAACCTTCTTCAAAGAGTAAGAAAAAATATAGAAAAAGACTGGGAATTTGTAAAAAAGGGAAACAAGAGAAATTATTGATTATATGAAGGAGCGACATATTTAAATGACTATAAATATAAAAAAGTGTACCGTTGAAGATTCACACAAACTTCAAGAAATTAGTTATGAAACATTTAATGAGACATTTAAGCATCAGAATTCACCCGAAAATATGAATGCCTATCTGGAAAGGGCATTTAACTTAAAACAATTAGAAAAAGAATTATCCAATATTTCTTCGCAATTCTTTTTTGTTTATTTTAATAATGATGTCGCTGGATATTTAAAGGTCAATACCAATGATGCTCAGTCTGAAGAAATGGGTGATGAATCACTTGAAATCGAGAGGATTTATATAAAGAACAAATTTCAAAAACATGGGCTTGGTAAATATCTGCTAAATAAAGCTATGGAAATTGCGATGGAACGTAATAAAAAGAAAATTTGGCTAGGCGTATGGGAAAAAAATGAAAATGCTATTACTTTTTATAAGAAAATGGGGTTTGTTCAAACTGGAGCCCACTCTTTTTATATGGGTGATGAAGAACAAATGGACTTTATAATGACCAAAACACTCATATAACTTTTTTTGAAAGGTGGATTATTATGTATATTCCAAAATTTTTTAAGGTCACAAATGTTGATGAAATTTGGGATTTTGTTCAAAAACACTCTTTTGGAACGATTGTCACAACAGAGCAAGGGAAACCAATTGCCACTCATTTGCCTTTGGGGTTAAATAAAAAAGGTGATGATTACTATATTACTGGGCATTTGGCTTATGGAAATCCTCAGTGGAGAACATTTGAAACCTGTGAAGATGGGCTTGTTATGTTTCAGGGACCGAACGCTTACATTTCTTCTTCTTGGTATGGTCATGAAGAAGTACCAACATGGAATTATCAAGCCGTCCATATATATGGTAAAGCAAGCATTTTAGAGAAAGATGAATTAATAGAAGAATTAACAATAATGCTGGAAAAATATAAAGAAAATCGTGAAAATCCAGTTTTATGGGATAAACTTTCTCCTGAACTATTAGAAAATCAACTGCAAGGTATTGTTGGTTTTAAGATTAAAGTTGAACAAATCCAGGCTGCATATAAATTAAGTCAGAACCGAAATGAAACGGATTATATTAACATCATTGATAAATTACAAAATGAAGGAAATCCAAATTCGAAACAAATGGCAGAACTGATGGAAAAGAGATTAAAAAATCACATATAAGCTCACTTTTATTCAACCCTTACCATTTTTTCCATCCTTTTTCGTGCCATCCACTTATTCCTTTAGGAAGCGGGTATAGCGAATCCATATAATAAAAGCCCGAAATCATAAGATTTCGGGCTTTTATTATATGAAAGAAGGTGATGGAAATGTCACTCGCTCACTTTGATGATATTTATCAAATCTGTTGTGGAATGGAAGTGGAAGAAACATTAAGGAAGGCAAAGCTTTCGAATGAACGGTTAAATCTCATGAAAGCTCATTTTCCAAATGACTTTCGATGGTGGGAAGAGGCAATTAGAGAGAGTTTAAACGAAAAAGAAAGAGAGGTATTTTATGTCTAAAAAGAATACTAGGTGATCATCCCCCGTTTGTTCCGAATCAAGGAATGATGGGGGATTATTTTTTTGTTTTTTCGCGACAATCCTTTATTTTCCAACCTATAAAGAAACTTAAACGGAAGATTATGATTTTACACCGATAAAAATACAGCCAACTCCGATGAAAATCCAGACTATTTTGGCAAATGAAATATTCCCCGTCAATCCCAGAACACCAATTGTAGTCGTTAAGATGAGAATAATAGGGCCAACGAGTGCTAGAGAACTATTAACTAAAAGGGCCTTTTCAACTGAATTAAACTTAATCATGAGTATAGCTGCAAGTATTTCAATACTTCCTGAAAGTACTCTTAATAAGGCCATTCCCAAAACGGCTATTTCAATAAAAATAAACATATTCTCCTCCTATGTAATACTGTTCATCCCTCATCCGTATATGTTTACTATGCGAATAGAGGGACAAGAACTTAACGAAATGCATATCCATGGGACGTCAAAAAAGACAAGATGAGGCCTATCCCTAGAGGGCATAAATCCCTTGGTATCCAAAATATATACCCAACACGATTAATGAAACTCAGGAAACAATAGAGATAGCGATTAGACTCTTGTACATTTTATGAGAAAAATTAAGACTCATGCCAAAAAACGAATAACGGCAACCAATACGCCATACATGAACTGAGGTAATATCAATTTTTCCCTTAAGAGTTTGTGGGCAATCTCTTACCATTGAAATCTTGTAACTGGAGAAAGCTATAAAAAATCTCATAACCTTATTAATGTAATTGTTAAAAAGGACACACCTGAAGAACAAATTTTGCATTTCGCACAAGAGCAAATTAAGAAACAATGGTTAAATTAAAAAAAAGCCCGTGATTCGGCTGGGGTTATTTGGAGAAAAACAGTTATTGATTAAATTATAAAACAGGTATTGACATTATCTTGAATTCAAGATATATTAATTAAAGATATTTAATTAGGAGGTGTGAATATGGAAAGGAAATGTACTAACCATCCATTTTTGCTACTAATGCAAACCTCAAAAGGCATTCAGGAACGAATAAGAGACGAAATGTCCAAAAATAATCTTAGTATTACCGAGTTTTCTGTTTTAGAGGTACTTTTCTACAAAGGGAAACAAACCATTCAGCAGATTAGAAATAGAATCCTGACCTCTAGCGGCTCGATGACGTATGTTATTGATAAACTTGAACAAAAAGGAATCATAAAAAGGAATGACTGTAGAGAAGACCGGCGGGTTATTCATGTAACCTTAACAGCTGAAGGAATGGAAATGATGGAAAACATCATGCCGAAGTATCAAGACATGGTTAATTCTATTTTTGAAGATTTAACAGAAGATGAGTCCGAGTTGATGGTCCATTGTTTAAAGAAAGTTAGAAACAGAGTGGAATAATATATTTTTTAAATTAATATCTCGAAGTCGAGATAAGTAGAAATAGGAGGTAATAAAATGATGAGTATTGGATTATTAATTATAAGGGTAGTCGTGGGTGTGTCATTCATGGCTCACGGTGCACAGAAATTATTTGGCTGGTTTGGCGGTTACGGCTTAAAGGGAACAGGAGGCTGGATGGAGTCGCTCGGTATGAAACCAGGTGTGATGATGGCCCTCATGGCAGGATTAGCAGAATTAATTGGGGGATTATTGTTTACATTAGGACTTCTTACTCCCCTTGCAGGAATCATGATTGCAGCTACAATGGTAATGGCAATTGTAAAGGTTCATGCTTCTAATGGCTATTGGGCAACACAAAATGGATACGAATATAATTTGACGTTGATAGCGGTTGTAATTGGTATAGCATTAATTGGACCTGGAAAATATGCATTGGATGCTTTTTTATTCTAAAATATCTCGAATTAGAGAATCCCGATTTTTAATAGTATCAATAATTTAATTATTGAATAGAGATCATAATTTTAAAAGGAGTGTTTCAAAATGAGTAAGAAAACAATGGGTATTCATCATATCACTGCAATTGTAGGACATCCACAGGAGAATGTTGATTTTTATGCAGGTGTTTTAGGATTACGCTTAGTGAAACAAACAGTAAACTTTGATGACCCTGGAACGTATCACCTTTATTTCGGTGATGAAGGAGGAAAACCAGGAACCATCATTACATTCTTCCCTTGGGCAGGAGCTCGTCAAGGAACCATTGGTGATGGTCAAGTAGGAGTTACCTCTTATGTTGTTCCAAAAGGTTCTATGGAATTTTGGGAGAACAGGCTAGAAAAGTTAAAGGTTTCATTTACGAAAATGGATCGATTCGGTGAGCAATATTTGGAATTTGATGATCCACATGGCCTTCACCTTGAAATTGTTGAAAGAGAAGAAGGAGAAGTTAATAATTGGAACTTTAGCGGGGTAACTCCAGAGGTCGCCATCAAAGGGTTTGGCGGAGCTACTCTATTATCAACACAGCCCAATAAAACGGCTGACTTGTTAGAAAATGTTATGGGACTTGAATTCGTAGGTAAAGAAGGAGATTTCGCCCGTTATCGTTCTTCAGCTGAGATCGGAAATGTTATTGACCTGAAATTAACTCCGATTGGACGCGGAAGAATGGGTGTGGGGACCGTACATCACATCGCTTGGCGGGCTAGTGATGACCAGGATCAATTGGAATGGCAAAAGTATGTTGCAGGAAATGGATATGGCGTCACCCCAGTACAAGATCGAAACTATTTTAATGCCATTTATTTCAGAGAACACGGAGAAATCTTATTTGAAATTGCAACAGATCCTCCAGGCTTCGCTCATGATGAGTCACAAGAAACCATGGGAGAAAAATTGATGTTGCCTGCACAGTATGAACCAAAAAGAGAACAAATTGAACGCGGATTACTGCCATTTGAAGTAAGAGAACTAGACTGATTATACGAAAAGGAATGATTTCTTTGCTTTCAATTGATCCAGCCTTAATGTCTGAAAGAGAAAATTATAAGTTTCTAATAGGAAGCATCATACCTAGACCTATTGCTTTCGTGACAACCATTTCAAAAGATGGCGTTTTAAATGGTGCACCATTTAGTTATTTTAATATCGTCTCATCCAATCCGCAGATGATTTCATTATCAATTCAACGTTCAGCGGGGAGTCAAAAGGATACAGCGAGAAACATCATCGAATCCAAGCAATTTGTGGTCCATATTGTTGACGAACATAATGTTGAAAAAATAAATAAGACGGCTGCAAGTCTTCCTTCTGATCAAAGTGAAGTTAAGTTAGCAAACTTGACTTCAGTAGATAGTGTAAAAATTTCGGTACCAGGTGTGAAGGAAGCAAAAATTCGAATGGAATGTTTATTAGAGCATTCCTTAGAATTGGGAAGTTCGGATAGTCCTGGATGTGATTTTATTATAGGAAGAGTGGTTCAATTTCATATTGAAGATGAAATTTATGAAAATGGAAGAATTGATGCTAGAGGTTTAGCTGCAGTAAGTCGATTAGCAGGGAATAATTACGCCAAAATCGGTGAGATTTTTGAAATAGAAAGGCCTAAATAACTTCTTACCCACCAGGCTTTTCAGTGGATGAACCAGTCGCTAAACTTGGGGAAAAACTAATGTTGCCATCTTGGCTAGAGTCAAAAAGAGAAGAATTAGAAGAAACCTTACCGCCTGTAGAGGTTCGAGTTCTGGAGGGAGATAAATAATGAAACATATATTCAATAAGGGGCAAAATCAAACAAAACCCACGTTGTTATTGCTTCATGGTACAGGAGGCAATGAATTAGACCTGCTGCCACTTGCAGGAATAATTGATGATGAGGCAAATGTACTAAGCGTTCGTGGGAATGTATTAGAAAATGGAATGCCTCGATTTTTTCGCAGATTAGCATTAGGGATATTTGATGAGGAAGATCTTATTTTTCGAACAAAAGAGTTAAACGAGTTTCTAGATGAGGCCTCCGAAAAGTATGATTTTGATCGAGATAATATTCTTGCGATAGGTTACTCAAATGGAGCTAATATTGCTGCGAGTTTATTATTTCACCATCAAAGTGCTTTAAAGGGTGCGATTCTTCATCATCCCATGGTGCCGCGAAAAGGAATTGAACTACCTGATTTAACTGGGAAAGCAGTATTTATTGCAGCAGGTACCAATGATCCAATCTGCTCGCCATTAGAATCTTCTGAATTACAATCTTTATTAGAAAAGGCAAATGCGAATGTAGAAATTCATTGGGAGAATAGAGGTCATCAATTAACCTCTCAAGAAGTTGAAGCCGCAGCTCAATGGTATCAAAAAGGTATAAACTAAAAGTAAAACTTTCTGTTGGTTTATTAGGAAATGGACAAATGGCGGGATATGAGTTGGATTTAGCATTTTTAGCAATGGCAGTTTATCTTGCAATCAATGGAAGCAAGATATTATCAGTTAGTGACTTGATTTTTCAAAAGGATTCAATTGAGTTAAAAAAAGCTGCTTAATATTGAAAGATAATTTTAAAAGAAAGCTAATCGGAACCTTTCGATTAGTTTTTTAATTACATAGAAAATACTTTTATACTTGAAGGAATAGTAAATACTTCCTAAAGAAATAATAGGTAGGAAATTATTTTTCTCTGCTTGTTTTGATGGGGTTTTACAGAACATTGTAAAACGGGAGCATATCAAATTTTGATTCACATCGGAGGATGTTTTTATGGAAAAGAAACTGTTGAATTTACTTACTGCTTTGTGTGTGGTTTCCTTGCCATTTTTATTTAAAGGATCTAAAATGCGAGAAAATCTTGTTGTTTTTTTCTCAAAAGGAGTCATTGCAACTCTAATTGATGCTTTTGTGGTAGGTACCAAAAGACTAGAATATCCAGTTCGTCCTTTTCCAAAAATTTTTAAGACAAACATCATTTATGACCTATTGTTTTTCCCGCTTTTAAGTGTTATATGGGTGAAACTGACTTATAACGATCATTTAGGCAAAATACTTTTGAAAAGTTTACTTTTTAGTGTTCCCATGAGTATCGGTCAATGGTGCTTTGAAAAGAATTCCAAGTTATTCAAATGGGAAAAATGGACAATATTTCATACCTTTACCAGTGTAAATTTTACTTTGTTTACGATAAGAGGTTTCGTTGGATTATTAAAAAAATTAGATAAGGTAAAGAGTGCTTAAGTTTTTAGAGCTAATACAATTCAAGAGATGGACGCTATTTTATTTGTAACTCCTGAATATAATCGTTCTGTACCAGCTGTAATAAAGAATTCTCTTGATGTAGGATCCCGTCCATATGGAGCAAGCGTATGGAACGGCAAACGGCAATGTTTCAGCATTATTTGATGAAAAGGGCAAAATTAAAGATAATGAAACGGTCCAAATCTTACAAACATTTGTCAATGTGTTTGTTGATTTGATTAAAAGATATCAAGCATAAGGAAATTCTAGGAAAGAAAGAGTTGGAGCATATAGCAGAAGAAATCCTGTTATATATTCCAACTTTTTGTTTTGAATGGAAGAAATAAAGCTCGATATTCATGACTAAGAAATTCAGATAAGGAGTGACGGAATTGATTCAAATTTGTCCTGCAGGTACACGATACACAGTAAAAAATGAATGGCTGGAGAGTAATTTAAGTTTTTCTTTTGGTGAGTATTATGACACTTCCAATATCCGATTTGGTCCACTGCGTGTGTTTAACGACGACACCGTCCAAGGTGGTCGCGGCTTTGGAATTCATCCGCATCGGGAAGCGGAAATTGTTTCTATCGTATTAAAGGGGCAGCTAAAACATGAAGACAACTTGGGGAACTCTGGAATTATCAGCTACGGAAATATACAGCGAATAAGTGCTGGAACGGGAGTGCTTCATTCTGAATTCAATGCTTCCAATGATGAAGAAGTCCGATTTTTACAGCTATGGTTTTCACCAAATGAAAAAAAGTTAACTCCATCCTATGAAGATATCTCATATGATGTTGAACAATTACAAAATAACTTATTACCTGTAATATCCCATAATGCCTCCGAGCGGGTGGCAGGAATTCATCAAGATTTAACCCTTTATTTATCAAAGTTGGATGGAAATAAGACATTGAACTTTCAACAGGAAGAAGGCAGAAAGATTTACATCTTTACTATAGAAGGAGAAATTTCAATTAATAAGGATTCCATTTTACAATCCCAGGATGCGGCACGGATCACAGACATCCATGAAATTACGATCCAGGCAAATCAAGATAGTTTCTTTTTATTAATTGATTTACCTGGGGGTGAATTTTAATGTTAATGATTCGTCACTCTATAGGCAGCCGATTGCTTTGTCAAACTACTAATTACCGTATTGAAAAGCAAGACGATCGTTGGCTGATCTCCTTATCTGTTGATGAAGAAACTGCTTCGACTGTTTTAGATTTTCAGGATGAGTTAAATATATTTGAAGCAAAGGAAAATGAAAAGACTTGGTATTACTCCTCTGATTCACAAATTAATTTTCAACCTAATGAAAAACAATTGGTGATCCTTGCAGATCATAAAACTGTCTATCCGACTCAATGATTAACTCTATTAAGTTGAGTAAATATAAAAAGTCTGATGGGATTTACAAGCTCCTTTATTTTTATTAGAAAGAAAGGATGTCTACAATGACAAACAATTTATATGAAAAAGGAAATTTTAAAAATCTTAGTAAACTTAAAGAATTAGCACCAGAACAGCTTGAAGCTTTTTCGGATTTTAATACGGCGGTCATGACAGATGGTGCACTGAGTAAAAAGGAAAAAGAAATCATAGCGGTTGCAATTGCCCATTTAACGGAATGCCCCTATTGTATTGATTCACATACACGACGTGCAAAAGCTGAAGGAGCATTACTTGAAGAATTAGTAGAAGCCATCTTTGTTGTAGCAGGAGTAGAAGCAGGTGGGGTAGTAACCCATAGTACTCATATACATAATGCGATGGATGCAGAAGCAGAGGATTCACTTTATAGACGTTCAAATCTAAAAAACCTTGGTCAATTAAATAAATTTTCTCCTGAAGGCTTTAAAGGTTATTCTACGTTTAATAGAACAGCAATGAAGAAAGGCAAATTGAGTGGAAAGTTTAAAGAGATTATTGCTGTGGCAGTTGCTCATGCCACGCAATGCCCATATTGTATAGATGTCCATACGAAAAATGCCATGAAGCTAGGATGTACAAATGAAGAGCTTGCAGAAGCAGTAATGGTTACTTCAGCATTACTTGCAGGAGGAGCTTATGCACATATCGCAAATTTGATACAAAGCTATGGTGATTAATAAAAAGGTATGATAAAAAAAGCCGACTCTCATTCCTGATTAATGGAAGGTGGAGTCGGCTTTTTTCCTTTATTTATGCTCAAGGTATTTTTTACTCATTGTTGGTTTAATCAATGCCTCTTTAGGTGCCATGTACAGAAATATTTGAAGGGCATGTCATATTTCGACCTTTCTACCACGGAGATAGCAGATAGGGCATATATATAGACTTCAATTGAATTGCTTAAACCACCCGCTGGCGATTACCCATGTAATCTCTAAAATTTTATGTATTTATCTAAATTTATTGTCGGATATGCAAATTAAAATGGAAGAAACTAATTTATATGAAATATTGAATTTTAAAAACAGGGGCGTAATAAATTATGATTGAAATGTGGACCATTCTTTTGGCAATTGCAGTTGGAGGAGCCTTTATAGCTGAAAAAATAAATCAGCCTTACCCAACCCTTCTTGTAATTGCAGGACTTTTCATAGGGGTGCTTAATATTCCGACTTTGGAAGGGATTAAGCATCATGTAACGAGTGATGCGTTTTTCCAAACTGCAATTATAACAATTTTCTTATCAGCATTGTTGGGAGAGGCTACCCTAAAAATGCCATTCAAAGAACTGACAAAGAACAAAACAACAATTTTATTATTATCTCTTCTTGGAACATTTCTTACCTTTTTATTAGTTTCAGCAGCCTCCGTATTCTTCTTACATTTATCCCTTCAAGAATCTCTTATATTCGGAGCTGTTATGTCAGCCACTGACCCCATTTCAGTTCTGACGATTTTTAAATCAATTAAAGTAAATGAAAAATTATCCATTATTGTCGAAGGGGAAAGTTTAGGGAATGATGGTGTGGCGGTTGTTCTTTTTAAGATTGCCCTTGTAACTACGTCTATAACAGCTACTGGTGTCTTTGAGGCTTCAACAGAGTTTCTAAGGGTTGTTTTGGGTGGAATAATTGTAGGTGCTGCATTTGGCTTTTTAGCTTCACGAATTACTCGTCTAATTGACCAGCATTTAATTGAGATTGGCTTATCCATTGTCCTCTTTTACGGAGCTTACGAACTAGGGGAACACTTTCATTTTTCAGGTGTTATTGCAGTAGTTGTTGCAGGTTTAATTTTTGGTAACTACGGAAAGAGAATTGGAATGTCTGAAAACACTCTTCGTGAAATGGATTCGTTTTGGGAAGCTATTGCATTTCTTTCTAATGCTTTGATTTTTTTTATGGTTGGATTAGAGATTGTTCGAATAGGTATTAATGGGAAATGGGCAGTTGTGATAGGAAGTATTGTAATTGTTGTTCTTTCACGAATTGTAGCTGTATTTGTGAGCTTAGCCTTTGAGGGAACAATTCCATTTTCGTGGAAGACTGTTATTGGTTGGGGAGGGCTAAAAGGTTCTTTATCCATTGCACTTGTTTTATCGATTACACCTAATTTTCAAGGAAAAGATTTGTTATTAGCAATGACCTTTGCAAATGTTCTGTTTTCCTTACTTGTGCAAGGAACAACTATTAAATTTCTTGTTAATAAATTAAAAATTTAGTTTATCCATAAATTCATTATCTAAATTAAAAAAAAGAAATAGCTTGCAATCAATTTCTGAAAGCAAAGCTTTGTTTTTTAAAAAAATCAACACATTTATTAAACAGAGCCTTTTTTAAATAAAACAACTTTCATTTACTGCTATTTCGGTCAACCATGTAATGCACGACAGGGGATTGATAATGTCTAGTTGCTTCTAAGGCGATAGGTGGCTTCTGACCAGTTTCTTTCTATACTTCCTTCAGAAACTCTACAAGTAAACTAATACCTTCAACAGTATATAATAAAATGTAATTAGAGGGTGAGGTATGCCGAGAGTAAAACACACAACTGATGACGTAGAATTATTGGGAAGAATGATGAGAGCGGAAGCAGAGGGTGAAGGCGAGCAAGGAATGTTAATGGTTGGAAATGTTGGTGTCAATCGTATTATGTGCAATTGTATGGTTTTTAAAGACATTAGAACAGTCCATAACATGGTCTATCAAATCCAAGGTGGAAACTATTCTTTTGAATGTATTCAGAAAGGCTATTTTTATCAGCGAGATAGATTACAAGAAAAAAGATTGGCAAAAAAAACTTTAGATTATTATCGGTTTCATCCTTCTCCTGGGTCCTCCTAAAGTATGATGGAATTAGGCAACAAATGATTCCTAATGTAAACCGTTTTTTAGATAAAAATGAAACAGCCTGAATTCGTGTCAATATAGAAATCAGGCTGATTTATAATGATTGTATAAGAATTTTTAGAGACTAAGAAACGTAAGCAATGATAAAAGAAATGATGTAATAATAATGGCTATAAGTGGACGAATTGCTTTGGTACGTAATTCTTTCAAGCTAATATTTAAACCTAATCCGGTCATGGACATTGTTAACATAAATGATGTACCGTATGCAATATTAGACATCAATGTTTTTGATACCACTACCTGATTACCAAGGATATAGCTTCCCACAAAACTCATAACGATAAAACCAATTAAAAACCATGGAAACTCGAATTTTGTCTCCCCTTCTATTTTTCCTTTCTTTTTCATCCAAAGCATAAGGATAAAGCAAACTGGAATTAATAGAAATACTCTTGCAAGTTTGGCAAGTAATGCTTGAGCAAGAGCATCCTGGCCTGCTGGGGCAGCAGCTAAAGCAACATGGCCGATCTCGTGTAGGCTGATTCCAACCCAATTTCCGTAGTTTATAGGACCAAAAGATAAATAAGGAAATATTAACGTATAGATTATTGAAAACACTGTGCCGACTAATGCGATGATGCCGACTCCCATAGCTGTATCCTCATCTTTTGCTTTTATAATTGGCGATACGGCCGCGATGGCAGCCGCACCACAAATGCCTGTGCCGAGACTTAATAATAAAGAAAGATTAAAATCGGCCTTCAGCCATTTTGCAAGGGTCATAAGGACAACGATTGAAAAAATGATCGTTATTGACCCTCTTAGTAATAGTGGAAATCCCTGATGAAATATCACAATCATATTAAGCTTTAATCCATAAAGTATGATAGCCAATCTCAATAATTTTTTTGATGAAAATTGAATACCAGTACGTAATTTTTCTGGATATCCAAAAACCTGTCTATAAACCACAGCTAGTAAAATAGCACACGCAAGAGGTCCAATATGATTTAGACCTGGAAGCGCTGCCAAAATAAAACCTAACACGGCTATAATCAATGTAAAACCAATTCCAGAAATCAAAGAAACATCTAGCTTTTTTGCCGCTTTTTTTTGCTGATTCGGACTGGGAATTATTAATACTTTTTGTTCCAATGTTTTTCAACCCCTTATTTGGATTCTATATAATTTATCGTAACTAATAATTTACAATAAGGAAAATAAATGATTATTATAGTTATAATAAGTAAATACGATAGTAAGAAGGAGAACAGATGGATCAACTATTATTTGTATTTATATCTGTAGCTGATAAAAGAAACTTTTCCAGAGCAGCGGAAGAGCTTCATATGACTCAGCCTGCAGTCAGCCAGCAAATTCAACAATTGGAAAAATATGTAGGTGCAAAACTACTTCTCCGAACAAATAAAAGTGTGCAGCTAACTAAAGCAGGAGAAATAGTCTATTTGCATGCTAAAGAAATAACGGGTTTATACAAACGAATGTCGAAGTTAGTGAATGAATTAAATAACGAGCCAACAGGACCATTAAAAATTGGCGCCAGCTATACCTTTGGAGAGTATGTATTACCACATATACTTGCAAGAATGAAAAACCTATTTCCTAATATCATCCCTTCGGTACAGATTGGCAATACAAGGGATATTGCTAAAGCAATTACAAGTCATGAGATAGATGTAGGAATTGTTGAGGGAGAAATTTCTCAACGAAATATATATATAAAATCCGTTTCCACCGACCAGATGTATATCGTAGCAGGGGGTAAATATCCAATTTATTTCAATAAGGAAGTTACACGGAGACAGGTAGAACAAGAGAATTGGATTGTCCGTGAAGAAGGTTCTGGGACAAGAGAGGCAACAGAAACATTATTTCAATCATTACAGATACGTCCTTCCAGGTTAATGGAGTTCGGCAGTACACAACTTATAAAAGAAGCAGTTGAAGCCGGACTTGGCATTAGTTACTTATCTGAACTTACTGTAAAAAAAGAAAGAATGCTTGGTACCATTCAAGTATTAAATGTTAAAGGGACACCGATAAAAAGAAATTTTTCAGTTATAACAGAATCTGTGGAATTGCATACGAAATCTATGAACTTATTTATTGAGTTAATAGAAAAATATCTAAAAAATCAATTATTACAATAGCTCTATTTTATAAATTAATCAAAAATATAAAAAAGACAAAGCTCTGAAGTGACCCCCATAACCGCACAGTGATTCCTCCACTCGTGCGGTTTTTTTTTTGGTTTGGCTTTTCGTTGGCAACATTTACATAGATATTTGTCAAAAAATTCGAATGTATGGACATCTCTTTTAATAAAGTAAAAGTAAACGGGCGAAAAAAGGCTTTTAGCCGGAAAACAGCCGGCAAGTTTCATATTACGTAAAGTAAAAAAATATGTGCTTTTTAAATAAAAGGGAGGGGTAAAATGCTGCATATTGTAGCCTGTATCAAGCAAGTGCCTGACACCAAAATTATCAAGATGAACCCAAAAACAAACACGATGGACCGCAGGACGGCGCCTGCGATATTGAATCCGTATGATGCACATGCAGTTGAAGAGGCGGTTCGTCTAAAGAATAGGTATGGGGGAATCGTATCTGTTGTAACAATGGGGCCGCCTCCAGCGGTTACCGCAATTAAAAAGTGTATTGAAATAGGCGCCGATGAGGGTTATTTAATCACGGACCGCCGGTTTGCGGGAGCTGATACATTGGCAACGAGCTATGCCGTGACAAAGGCGATTGAAAAAATAGGAAAACAACAGCCCGTAGATTTGATCATTTGCGGAAAAATGTCCATTGATGGAGATACCGGGCAAGTCGGACCCGGAATTGCACGAAGGCTCGATATTCCACCGCTGACTTCTGTGAACAAAGTAGTGGAAATTAATCAAGAAGATGGATATGCCATTGTCCATCGCAAGTTGGAGGATGGATATGAAGTCGTTCGATCCACATTGCCGTGTTTGTTTTCCGTTGAAAAAACAATCAATGAAGTGCCGTATTCTCCGTTTCCCAACATGATAAAAGCTGCCAGATATAAACCTCATATCTGGTCTGTTGATGACCTGGAAGAGGTTGATGTGAAGCAGCTTGGTTTGAAGGGATCTCCAACGATTGTTTCCAAAGTTTGGGCTCCACAAAAGCCGGCAGGGGGAACCTTCCTTGAAGGCAACCCAACGTCACAAGTAGAGCAATTGCTCTCAGTCCTTCTTGAAAAGAAAGAACTGTTTGAAACAAAGGAGGGAGTGTAATTGGATTTCCAAGATTATAAAGGTGTTTGGGTGTTCATTGAACAAAAAGATGGAGTGGTGGCTTCTGTATCCCTTGAACTATTGGGTGCCGGCAGAAAGTTGGCAAACAAACGGGGAGTGGAATTGGCCGGTATTCTAATCGGGGAAAATGTTAAACATTTAACGAAGACCGTTTTTGAATACGGAGCAGATACAGTGTATGTATATGATCAACCCATCTTTAAACATTACAGGACCGAGTCCTACATGAAGGCGCTGCTGGAATGCACGGAAAAATATAAACCAGAAATTATCCTCTACGGGGCCACCTCAACAGGAAAAGACCTGGCAAGTGCGGTAGCCACCGATATGCCGACAGGTTTAACGGCGGATACGACGGAGCTGGATGTTGAAGAGGAAACAGGGTTACTATTAGCGAGCAGGCCGGCTTTTGGCGGAAATATTATGGCAACCATTTTATGTAAAAAATATCGACCCCAAATGGCGACAGTACGCGCCAAAGTCATGAAAGCTCTTACTCCTCAATCAGGGAGGACGGGCAAGACGGTTGAAGAAACAATATCCCTAAAGGAAGAAGATATTCGGACAAAAGTCTTGGATATTGTAAAGGAAACTGTAAAGAAAGTAAGAATCGACGAAGCGGATATTATTGTTGCAGGCGGAAAAGGATTAGGGAGTTACGAGGGGTTTCAGTTAATACACCAATTAGCAGAAACTCTTGGAGGAGCGGTTGGTGCCAGCAGGGATGTGGTGGAAGCGGGTTGGATCGATCACCCTCATCAAGTAGGGCAAACCGGTGTGACGGTAACGCCAAAAATTTATTTTGCAATTGGAATTTCCGGTGCGATTCAACATATTGTGGGAATGAAAAATTCCGGTTTAATTATTGCCATTAATAAGGACAAAGAAGCCCCCATTTTTCAGAACTGTCATTATGGAATTGTTGGCGATGCCTTTGAGATTGTTCCTATACTAATCGAACAGTTTAAAAAGGCTTTATCCAGAGACAAGGTAAGCAATACCAGCGCAGGTTGATGTAATGATGCCGGGGCGAGAAACATAAAATAGAAATTCTCAAAAAGGTCGGAGACGTAAGTTCCCAGAATGAATTATTTGTTATTCACAATATCTCTATAATAAAGCCTCACGGTGAATTTTCACTCATGAGGCTTTTTCCTATATATGCCTATAATTGAAGCCTAATGAAATCTGAAATAGATGGATAAATAAAATAGCTAATTGGAAAGATAAAATAATTAAATGGGGATATTTTATGGTAAAAGCTGCATTTTGCCATCATTCTCTTTAATTCCATTCTTAAGTGCAGACAAAAAATAATTAATGATATTTGGCTGTTTACAATCCTTTTTAGCTACTGTTTTATACTATAGTTGAGTTCAAATACAAGTTGGTTAAACAATATCAGTAAACAGGAGATTTAAATGGAAGATACACTTATACCCATTCTGAGAACAGGTTTCAGCTTTTTGCTTTTAATACTTGTTACTCTGGTTATTGGAAAGCATATTAACTCTCATAAAAACCACTATAGCTTTGCCTTATCCGTTACAATTGGTTCCTTTATAGCGAACATGGGGTTTGATACGAATTTAAAGTTCAAAGAAATTCTAATTTCATTTCTTGTATTAGTTTTAATGTTTTATTTGTTCATGGTGTTATCTTCTAGGAGCCGAAGTTTTAGAAAATGGTTATCTGGTAAACCAACACTGCTAATAGAAAAAGGAAAATTACTAGACAATAATATGAAAAAGGTAAAATTCTCGATTGACGACCTTAATCAGCTTTTAAGGGAAAAGGATATCTTTAATATATTTGAAGTGGAATACGCATTACTAGAAGTGAGCGGGGAATTATCCATTCTTAAAAAGATACCGTTTCAAAATGTAATAAAAAAAGATTTAAATTTGCCCAATTCATCAGAGTCGCTGCCAGTTGAACTAATTATGGACGGGAAAATCATCGAAAAGAACGCTACCAGCATCTATAACCGTGAGTGGATTGAAGCTGAATTCAAAAGAAGAAATTTACGAATAGAAGAAATTTATTATGCTGTAGTTAATAGCGGTGGTTACCTTTTTGTAGACAAATATGAAGATAAAATAACTTCACCTACAGATGTTGAATAATTTGGAAAGGCTAAGTGAGAATAGGAAGGCAACCATTCGGTATATACGAACAAAAAATCCCCGGAATTTGTCAAAAGGGGATTTTTTGTTTGCATAGGAAAATCACAGTTAGTTAACAACTTCTAAAAAGGTCCAACTGGTATAATCGCTTTTTTATATTGATTTCCTATTATCCTTACTTAAATGAAAAAGCATATACATCTGCTTAGCGAGAAATTGCGGTGTATAAGGCAGGTCCTTACGCAACCAAGCTACGATCGTGCCGATAAGAGCTGAAGAACCATGCCAAATAGCAATATCCCTTTGGATATCGGTAGTAGCGAGCAAGGCGTCTATCTCCGTTCTCTCTGTTATTGATTTCGTAAGGATTTTTAATAACCGCTCTGTAAAGATTGGCGTTCGTGTGGAACTAAGAACCACTTTATAGAATTTAGCATTCTCGGCTATATGCTCAAGCAGGTTCACAAGCTTCAATGAATCAATTTCTTCAGCGGATTTCATGTTTGTTGTCGTACTCAGCATAATGCACTCAATATCCTCGGCCATTTCCTGTGCCATTTTCTCCATCAAGTCTTGTATATCATGATAATGCAGATAAAACGTAACACGGTTGATGGTTGCGCGTTCCGCAATCCGATTAACCGTTATTTTATTAATTTCCATCTCCTGCAGCAAATCTATAAAAGCGTCCTTGATTAATTGGCGCGTACGAAGTATACGAGGATCTACTCGTGGAGTTGCATTATCCTTCATGTTTAATCACCCTTCCCATTTGAAAATTTACAATTATTTTAGTTGTGTCTATTCTTTTCAGCATTAACAACAAAACTGAAAAGAATGATAACTAATCTACACTTCTTAAGAAATTGTCTGTTGTCAGAACCCACTATCTTATTATAATGTAATTTATATAATGTTAATTATTAAACACATTGTAAAAAAAGTCTATATTCAAGTTAGAAAGGATAGGAGAGAATTGAAAAATAATCCTAAAACTGTCACAAATTCGCCCCAAAAAGGACCTATTATGTTCATTATGATATTAGGGGCTTTCATTGCAACCTTAAACCAAACACTCATGAGCGTCGCTACTCCTGAATTAATGGTTGAATTTAAAATCACAGCTGCAACAGCCCAGTGGTTAACAACAGGTTACATGCTGGTAAACGGTGTCTTGATCCCCATTACCGCTTACTTAATGCAGCGGTTTACCACACGTCAGCTTTTTCAAGCGTCCATGTTTATCTTTCTAGCTGGGACCATCGTTTCTGCTATTGCAACGGGATTTCCTTTATTATTGACCGGACGCATGATTCAGGCGGCTGGTGCAGGAATCATCATGCCGCTGCTTACGAATGTCATTCTGACCATCTTTCCTCCGAACAAACGAGGAGCAGCCATGGGGATGGTCGGGCTTGCGATTATTTTCGCCCCAGCCATTGGTCCTACCATAGCCGGCTATATTATTGAAAACTACAAATGGGAAACAATGTTTTACGGAATGATTCCATTTGCTATCGTTGTTATTGTACTGGGATTCATTTTTCTCCGAAATGTATCTGATCGTATCAAGACAAAACTGGATATCCTAAGTGTTGTCCTCTCTACCATTGGTTTTGGTGCCCTACTATATGGTTTCAGCCGAGCTGGAAGCCTTGGATGGTCAGACATGGAGGTACTAAGTACGATCGCAGTAGGCATCTTGGCCCTAGCACTCTTTTCATGGAAGCAGATGAAATCGCAAAATCCGCTGCTTGACTTGCGTGCATTCAAGTATAATATGTTCTCCTTAACGACCATTATCAATATCGCGGTTACGATGGTGATGTATGCAGATATGATGCTGCTTCCGCTTTACCTTCAGAATATCCGTGGTTACACAGCCATTGAGTCCGGTCTTCTCCTTCTTCCAGGTGCGCTGATAATGGGCTTCCTTATGCCAGTTACAGGGAAGTTGTTCGATCGCTTTGGCGCAAAATGGCTAACTGTTATCGGAATGATTATTACCATTCTGACAACGATGGGCTTTACCAACTTGACAGATTCGACAAGCTATACCTTTTTGGTTCTGATGTCAACAGGGCGTCGCATTGGGATGGCCTTGATGATGATGCCTTTACAGACGGCTGGTTTGAATCAATTGCCACAAAAGTTAAGTGCTCACGGAACAGCCATAAGCAATACCATTCGGCAAGTGGCTGGTGCCGTCGGAACTTCACTTCTCGTTACCGTTATGTCAGACCGAACGAAATCACATCTGCAGGATATGGCTCCTAATGCAGCTGCTAAAGGCTTTACCCAAGGGCAGCTTATTAAGGAAGCCACCATTCAGGGTATTAATGACGCCTATCTTGTCATTATTGGGATCGGCATCATCGGATTACTACTTTCCTTCTTTATAAAGAAGGTAAAACAAGCTTCCGAAATAGAGCCCAAAGCAACTTTGGGAAAGGTACCACAAAGAAGCTTGGAAACTACCTAACTTAACCAACATCCATTGTATGGAGAAGTTTAATAGAGTATTAATTTAGTACATTTATAAATGTGTTAAAACCGTCGAGATTTATCTTGACGGTTTTTGTTTTTTTAGTTTATGAAACATTGTTCTTAAACTAAACCAGCAAATAGTTTGTCAACATTTTTAATAAAAAGATTAATAACCTCATACGTTTTTAATTTGTCATAATACTCGACGATATGATTGTGTCCGCTACGTCTGACGATTTAACAATATTAACTTCCAATAGATGTTAGTTTTACTTCTGTTGCCACTAAGTACATGCTCCTCCAATGAAATCCTATCAAAACAAATTATAAGTAAAATTTTAACAATAAATATCAATATATTATTTTGTTTTATATTTTTGTATAATACATAACAAGAGTCTATACATCGGGATAAAATGCGTATAACTGTTGGGAAAGCCCAGTAAATGTCACTGATAACATCCTTTTGAAAGGGTATTCATCATTGTAAATAAATTTTTTACTTCAAATTAACAGGAGGGATAGATCATTTATTGGTTTTTTAGAAACAAATCTTTATATTTTAAGCTTATTTGTATATTTATAACAATTATCTTACTATCTATAACCATCTCAACAGCACTACCAGCTCATCAATATTCAAAGCAGATTGAACAGCAAGCGAATGTTCATACGAGGAAAGATATTGAGCAAGTGAAAAAAAATATTGAGTCACATATTAAGGAATTAGAAAATATTACAGAGTATTTAAGCAGGACCGAAAATGTAAGCGATTTTTTGCTCGTTCAAAAGTCCGCTGCTGGTCTGCAATCTAAAATAAAAACGCAGATGAAAATGTATACGGATACACACCCAGAGATTGCAGGGGTTTTAATAGTTAACAAGTCCGACTTGTTAATAAGTAATGAAATGTCCAGAACGACAAGGGATCCTCTAACCAATGCGAGTTGGTATAAGCAAGCAGCTAATGCTCCTTCTGTGATTCATTTGGAAAGCAGGCCAATCGGCAGGAACCTCACCACAAGTCCAAAATACAGCGCGGATGAAGTGCTGTCAGTTACCAAAGCGGTCATAAATGAAAAAACAGGTGAGGTTTTGGGAGTTATTCTGATAGATTGGAAGCTTGATACAATTAATAATGAAATCCGGAACATGGGCTTTGGTGCGCATGGATTTGTATACGTTATAGATGAACAGTCTCGTATAGTGTATACCCCAGTTAATAAAATCGTTTATCGTATAAAGGATTCTTGGTTCAATAATAGAAAATCAGGAAGTTTTATTAAAAACATTCAAGATACTGATTTCCAGGTGATGTATGACTACTCTGAATATACTAGATGGAAGATTGTTGGAGTTTTCTCAATTAATGAAACCCTTGCTTTTATAAAGGATATGAGATGGACTGCTGGAATTATTGCAATGGTTGTGCTGATTCTGGCAATTTTTGCAGCCGCTTTTTTCACATCGTCGATTACAAGGCCTCTCAGTCAACTTAGCTCACTAATGAAAAAGGCAGCACAAGGAGACTTGGACAATAAATTTGAAAGTAAAAATGAAGATGAAATTAAGCAGCTTGGAGACAGTTTTAATAGCATGATTGAATCGATTAAAAACCTTCTCAATCTCATTAATTTGATAGAGAAACGAAAGCGTGAGGCAGAGTTAAAGGTTCTGCAAGAGCAAATTAAGCCTCATTTTCTTTACAACACATTTGATACCATTAAGTGGATGGCCATGGAATATCAAGCAAAGGACATTATGGACGTGATTGATGCGTTGACAAAACTTTTTCGGATTGGGTTGAGTAAGGGAAAAGAAAGTATAAAGGTATCAGAAGAGATTGAGCACATAAAAAGTTATCTGATTATTCAGATGACTAGATATGAGGATAAATTTGATTATGTTATCGATGTACAGGAGGAGGCTAAAGAACTTTTTGTTCTCAAACTCATCTTGCAGCCTTTAGTAGAAAACTCGATTTATCATGCGATTAAAACCAAGAGAGGTCGAGGAAAAATATTAATTCAAGTAAAGATCATTGATAACAAGCTATTTCTAAGTGTAACGGATGATGGAAATGGAATGAATCCAGAAATGATAACAAAATTAAATCAACGTCTGCAAAAAACAGGGATGATTGGCGGTGCAGATTCGGGTGGATATGGCATGTTGAATGTAAATGAAAGAATTAAGCTCTCTTTTGGAAATGACTATGGTTTAATCGTACACAGCATAGAAAATAATGGAACAACGGTAGAGATTTGGCACCCAATCGTCCGAGAGGGGTAAAGCTGATAGGTTTTTCTTTCATTTTATTAGGGGGAATGGAAATGTTGAAATTACTTATTGCTGATGATGAACCTAAAATCATTAGAGGGTTGAAAAAATCTCTGAATTGGGATGAATGGAATATACAAATTGCAGGTGAAGCTCAAGATGGGGAGACTGCATTTGAATTAGCCCTGGAGGTTAAGCCTGATATTCTTTTTTTGGATATCAATATGCCTTTCCTTAATGGATTGCAATTGATTGGAAAACTGAAAAAGGAGCTGCCTTCTTCCATTATTATCATAATCAGTGGACATGATGAATTTTCTTACGCACAAGAGGCCCTTCGATTAAATGTATTTGAATACTTACTAAAACCAGTTAATCCTAATGACCTGAAAAGAACTGTTACCAAAGCGGTCAACCATTTGAATGAATCTAGAAGAAGTAATCAATTGGTCCAATGGATGAATGAGCAATTGGAAGAGAATGTCGATTTGGTTAGAAACAGCTTTCTCTGCAAGTGGGTTAAAGGGCAGTTAAATGAAGAGGAAATTCATAAGCAGCTCCACTATTTTCGTCTGGATTGGGAAAAAGTTGGGATTTTTGTAATTAAGCCAAACAGGATAGCTGTAGAAGGAAATATCGGAGATGCTTGGGAAATGGACCTATTGTTTTTTAGCATGCAAAACATTATCGATGAATTACTCGATGCTTTCGAGCCACGTGTTGTTTTCCGGGATGAAAGCAATCATATCGTAGCAATGATACCTACGGAAGAGTTAGAGCCAATGGATCTGTTATGTGACCAATTTGAAGAGGTTATCGAAAAGTTGACAGGTAAAAAAATAATGATAACCAAAAAAGTTGTAGAAAAGCCACCAACCGAAATCCCAGATGTTTATAGTAATTTCATCAAAGAGCTTAACGAACAATCTATGATTATGCCAGTGGTTATTTTGGCTAAAAGATATATTGAGAGACATTACTACAAACAAGATTTAACCCTCCAGGAAGTAGCTCAAGAAGTTAATGTTAGTCCAAGTTATTTAAGCCGGCTTTTAAAGGAAGAATTAGGTTCTTCCTTTATCGATTACTTAACCCAAGTCAGGATTCAATATGCGATTAAATTTATGGAAAACCCATCATACAAAATTTATGAAATTGCGGATAAAGTCGGTTATAATACTCAGCATTATTTTAGTACAGCTTTTAAAAAGGTAATGGGTGTATCTCCTTCTAATTATGTTAAGGAGGTAGGGCATTAGTGAAAGCCGGGTTTCGGATTAAGAAAAGATATTGGATGACAATTTTAGTCTTAATAATCCTTGGATGGTTTGGCTTTAAAGCAGCGCATGCTTCTCACAAGTCGAATGAAGGGACAAAATTTGTTATAGGTGTGTCCCAGGCAAATTTAACTGAACCTTGGCGAGTCGCTATGAATAATGAAATTAAAAGTGAATCAGATCGATATAAAGATTTGCATGTGATTTATACTGATGCAGCTCATAGTATTGATAAACAGAAGCAAGATATTAATAAATTACTTGATTTTGGGATTGACTTGTTGATTATCTCCACTAATGATTCCAAAAGTTTAACACCTATAATCGCTAAGGTGCATAAAAAAATACCGGTTATCGTCTTAGGTCGAGCAATCGACGGGTATGATTATAGCTTATTTATTGGACCAGCCAATGAGGTCATTGGCAGAAACGCCGGGCAATTGGTGGCAGATCTGGCTGGAGATAAAAAAGTAAATTTAGTAGAAATACAAGGACTCTCCCAATCACCTCCAGTGATTGAAAGAAGTAAGGGCTTCAATGAAATAATCGAAAATCATCCTAATATTCACCAGGTGGATACGATAGTTGCAGATTGGAATCGAGATAAAGCCGAAGATGAGGTCATAGAGAGGCTAAAAAAGAACCGCAAAATCAATTTCGTCTTCGCACATAGTGATGCAATGGCTCTTGGGGTACATAGGGCATTAGAAAAAAAGGGAATTCAAGGAGTTAATATCATTGGCGTGGATGGACTAGAAGGTGATGATGGAGGACTTGATTTGGTTAGACGTAACATTTTGAAGGGGACCTTCGCCTATAGGACTGGTGGCAATGAATCAATTCAGTATGCGATGGATCTTTTACAAGGCAAATCTGGTATTCCCAAAAAAATACTTTTGCGTGTGAATAAAATTACGAAAGAAAATGTGGACCAATACGTACAAACAAAACAAAATACATTTGATGAACCTAAAAAACTAAAAAAACATATTGTTTTAGGATTTGTACAAGTGGGCAAAGAGAGCAGCTGGAGAGCGGCAAATTCCTCCTCGATTAAAAAAGCTGCCCAAGACTTTGACATTGATCTTAAATTTAAAAATGCGAATCAAAGTATAGATAATCAAATTGAAGCTATTCGAAACTTTATTAAGGAGCGGGTAGACGTTATTGCATTTTCGCCGGTTGTCCAAACCGGGTATGAAGAGGTTTTAAGGGAGGCTAAACGGGCCGGAATTCCTGTTATCTTGACGGATCGTGAATTGGACTTTAATGATGATTCACTTTGGCTGACTTCTATTGGCTCCGATTTTCAAGAGGAGGGTAGGAGAGCTGCGAGATGGCTTCTAGGATTTACCAAAGAAGTAAAGAAGGATATTAATATCGTAGAATTGCAGGGAACACAGGGGTCTTCACCAGCGGTTTATCGGAAAAGGGGATTTGAAGAACTGCTAAAAAGTAATACAAACTATCACATCATCGCTTCCCAATCAGCTGATTTTACGAAAGAGGCAGGTAAACGTGTCATGAAAGAGATGTTGGAAAGGTATGGGGATAAGATTCAGGTCGTTTACTCCCATAATGATGACATGGCACTGGGAGCGATTGAGGCAATTGAAGAGGCTGGGAAAAGGCCTGGGAAAGATATTTTGATTATTTCAGTAGATGCAACCAAAGAAGCATTTAATGCCCTATTTTCAGGTAAATTGAATTTGACGGTGGAGTGTAATCCATTATTAGGACCTGAATTAATGAAAGTGATATTAGATTATCAAGAAGGAAAAGAGATTCCAGTCAAAATCGTTACAAAGGAAGGGATTTTTAGTCAAGACAACGCCAAACGGGAATTCATTAATCGGGCATATTAATTCTTGAACTATACAAAGAACTCGAAAAATAACAAAAAAAGATATAAATCAAAAACCTTTGAAGTTTTCTATAAAATTAAAACATCTAGTGAATAGACCTTGAAACCACGTTAAAAGTGGTTTTAAGGTCTATTTTTCTTTTTTGTATACTTAGTTAAACTAGTAAGCAAAGTTTCTATTGATAAAATTTTGCTATAAAAATAATGTGTTGTATTTTATAAAATATCGTAGATTTTTATAAAGATTGTCTACAACTGATTTGATATACTCTCACATATGAAAGCGTTTAAATATTATTTTTTAAGGAGGTATTACACAACCCTATGAAAAAAGTAGTTTCGAAAATTATGTTATCAACACTACTATTATCATCCTTTTCAACTGCAGCCTATGCGGATAACCCTATCATTAAGGATAAGTTCACCGGAGACCCGGCTGCGCTCGTTCAGGGTGACAAGGTTTATCTCTATGCAGGACACGATGAAGCGAGTGCGGGTGGAAATTTTTATTACATGCCAGAATGGGTCATTTATTCTTCAACTGATATGGAGAATTGGAAACAAGAAGGTTCACTTAGCGTCAAGGATACCTTCTCATGGGCAAGGGAAGATGCCGCATGGGCGAGTCAAGTAATCGAGAGAGACGGTACCTTTTATTGGTATGTAGCCACTAATAATAAGGACGGTAGTGGATATTGTATTGGTGTAGCTACCTCCCAAAGTCCAACTGAAGGGTTTAAGGACGCACTTGGAAAGCCATTGATTACCAATCAAATGACGACCTCTAACATTTCATGGGATGATATTGATCCTACAGTATTGGTGGATGATAACGGACAGGGGTACCTATACTGGGGAAATTCGTATCCATACTATGCAAAGCTCAAACCGAACATGATCGAGCTAGACGGAGATATTCAAAAGGTTACCATCAATAACTTGAAAGGTGGTTTCACAGAAGCTCCGTGGATTCATAAACGGAATGGCAAATATTATTTATCATTTGCTCATAATTGGCCAGAAGGACTAGCTTATGCAATGAGTGAGAGCCCTACCGGTCCATGGGAATATAAGGGAATGCTTATGGATCCGTTCACCTCAGACCCTAATGATAAAAAGAATAGTAATACTAGTCATCAATCCATTATTGATTTCAAAGGAAAGTCGTACATTATTTATCATACCGCTGCTTTGCCAACTGGAAGTTCATACAGACGCTCAGTCTCAATTGATCGATTATACTACAATCCCGACGGCACAATAAAAAAAGTTGTCCCTACTTCCACAGGCTTGGATGGTGAAGGACAGAAGCTGCAGTCGTACAGTTTCCTAGACCGCTATATTAGGCACTATAACAATGATGCACGGATTGATCCTTTAGACGTATTAAATATTTCAAATTTTGATGCCAGATGGCAGATAGTCCCTGGACTAGCGAATTCAGGAGAGGAGTATGCTTCCATTCAGTCTGTGAATAAGCCAGGATTCTATTTAAGACATAGTAATAATGACCTCGCACTCGTAAAAAATGACGGTACTGATTTATTCAAAGCTGATGCCACATTTAAAAAGGTGCCTGGTTTTTCGGATCCAAACTGGGCTTCCTTTCAGTCATATAACTTCCCGAATTTATTTATTAAGCAAAAGGATTACTTATTGAAGTTAGAGCAAGTGAATACCGAAGGAGATAAAGAGAATGCAACTTTTAAGATGTCAGAAGCAAATGTAAAGGATGTCCAACTGAATATTGATAGTCTTACACTGCAACAAAATAATGAAAGCAGTTTGTCTGCTGTTGTATTACCAAGTAGTGTACTTAATCAAAAAGTGACTTTTACATCCAGTGATCCTAATGTCGTATCCATTTCTAATTCTACTTATAATCCTGAAGATGGAAAGACAACCGTTACAATTGCTGCGAAATCTCCGGGTAAGGCTGATATTATTGCTACAACCGACGAAGGACAATTCGCTGATTCGGCTACTATTACTGTAGAAAAACAGATGCCTACAACTATAAAGGATTTAAAAATATCTGTGAATAATAGAAAAGTTCTAATCGAAGGCTATTTGACCAAGAAAAAAGGGCTGGATGTAGCCGTTAGAGTTACAGCGCCAAATGGTAAATTGGATTATCTTGATCAAATTACCACGGAAGACGACGGTAAATTCAGTTATGTCTTTACACTTTCGAATCATGCAGCTGGTAAATATGATGTCAGTCTCGGTGCTGCAGACTTAAGTGAAATAGTGAATACCAGCTTCCAATATAAGACCGGACCACAAAATCAATGAATATCTTGAAATACTTAACTAGGTATCTAAGCACTAGTTTAGGAGAAACAATCTAATAATCTAAAAAGTCAATCTTATGTAAGAATCATAAGGAGGGATTAAATATGAAGTTAAAAAAAACAATTCATTGTGTACTGGCAGTTACACTTTTGTCGGTTCCAACAACGATTATTCCTTCGTGGGCAGCTACAATAACACCAGAAACAACAAGTACTGTTGACCAGGCAACTGGGAGTACTTCAGTAACGGAGGAAGGTCTCACAACTTGGTATAAATTCGATCAATTAAACGGGACATCAATAACTGATGCCTCTGGTCATGGCAAGGATGCCACCGTTATGAACGGGGCTTCCTTGGCTACAGTGGCAGGCAGGACCGGTATTGATCTTGAGCATACGAAAAGCCAATATGTCCAATTGCCAAAAGGTATTATGAGTACACTGGATGATTTCACCATCTCCACATGGATATATCTGGATTCAAAAACAGGAAATTGGACTCGAATTTTTGATTTTGGAACCGGAGCTAATGCAGGGAAAATTTTCCTTACAGAAAACCTGTATTTGGATGTAGTAGGACGAGTGGCAGATGCCACTCCGAGTGCCCCGAAGGTCAGTGAATGGACGCATATCGCTGTCAGCAAATCAGGAACAGCTTACACAATCTATGTTAATGGCAAGGTTGGTGCGACTGGAACTACAACCAAGAAACCATCTGATTTTGGAGAAACCGCCTATAACTATATTGGAAAATCGAATTGGCCTGATCCTTATTTTGACGGTAAAGTGAGTGATTTCCGCATCTATAATAGAGGATTGAGTGGAGAAGAAATCCAGCAGGTTGTCTCTGAATCTATGACGGATCAAGAAGCCGTTGGGAAAATTGCAGGAACATTGAGCGTCGATGATACTTCAAAAGTAATTCAAGATTTAAAATTACCTGTGATTGCTGACTATGGGGTATCGATCTCTTGGAAATCGGATTCTCCTTCTGTTATTTCCGATACCGGTGTAGTGACAAGACCTGCAAAAGACCAAAAGGATGCAAGTGTTACCTTGACAGCGACAATTAGCCGGAATGGGTATTCAGAAACGAAAAACTTTACGGTCACAGTGCTGGCTGACAATATCGTATCTATTGAAGACGTAAATCTGAGAACAATGGTAGATTTCCCACCTAAGTTTCCTAAGAAGGTAACAGTACACTATTATGATGGTCATACCGAGCAACTTGATGTAGATTGGAACTCTATTTCAAATGATGATTTCTCACAGACTGGGAAACTTGAAGTCAAGGGCTCTGTCTATGGTACCAAAATTCAGCCTGTTGCCAATATAAGTATTACTAAGATTGCTAAAGTTGACGAGGTGAACGTTAAGACAAAACAGGGCACCGCGCCACAGATTCCATCTACTGTAGATGTACATTATAGTGACGGATCCACTGGAACACTTAATGTGGATTGGGCAGAAGTGAACAAACAAGATTATACTAAAACTGGAACCTTTACCGTTAAAGGGGAGGCAACAACCTATGAATATACTGACCCATTGATTGAGCAAAGAGCAGATCCTCACATTTTTAAGCATACTGATGGCTATTATTATTTCACAGCATCGGTTCCTGAATATAACCGCATAGTTTTGCGGAGAGCAAAAACTCTTCAGGGCCTTGCCACAGCAGAGGAAAAAGTAATTTGGACCAAACATGCTACAGGGGATATGGGAGCGCATATTTGGGCTCCTGAAATCCATTTTATCGATGGAAAATGGTACATTTACTTTGCAGCGGGAGCAGCGGAAGATATTTGGAAAATCCGTCCATATGTTCTCGAGTGCGGAGATGCGAATCCACTTACAGGAACATGGACAGAAAAAGGCATGATGCAGAAACCAGCAGGCAGTACGGCCTTCACCAATTTTTCCTTAGATTCCACCACATTCGAGAACAATGGCAAACGTTATTTCGCCTGGGCACAGAAGGATGGCGGAAATTCGAATCTTTATATCGCTGAAATGAGTAATCCATGGACAATTACAGGGAAACCGGTTATGATCTCCACTCCGGATTACGCTTGGGAAAGACAGGGATTTTGGGTCAATGAGGCACCGAGTGTATTAAAGCGGAATGGAAAAATATTCATGACTTTTTCTGCAAGCGCCACCGATGCTAACTATTGCTTGGGGTTATTGACCGCTTCGGATACTAGTGATCTATTAGATCCTAAGTCATGGAACAAATCGCCAGAACCAGTGTTGAAAAGCGATGAAACAACGGGCCTTTACGGACCGGGACATAATGCCTTTACTGTAGCGGAAGATGGGAAAACGGATATCCTGGTTTATCATGCCCGCTCCTACAAAGATATTCAAGGGGATCCCCTGTATGATCCAAACCGGCATACTAGGGTGAAGAGAATAACATGGAATGCTGATGGTACACCGAATTTCTCAAGTGTTCCTGTAGATGGAGCCGTACCTGGACCTGCTATTTCAGTAAAGGCGAATGTGACTGTCGATGACAATGCGGAATTTTCGGTCGTCACTGATTTTAGTTCAAAACAACTACATCCGAAGGAAAAATTAAGTGCTAAAGTTCAGGTTACGAGCAACAAGAGCACTGCTCAGTCTATTTTAGTGACAATGGCTCTGTACGACAGTGATAATCAACTGGTGGACATCCAGTCTCTGACCCAAAGCATCGCAGCTGGTTCTAAGTCTTCTTTCTCTTTGAGCATGAAGATGCCTGCCAAAGTGGATGGTCACAAAGTGAAGGTCTTTGTGTGGGAAGGAAAAGAAATTGAATCCTCTTCACTAAAGCCTGTATCGTCACCAAAAGTTTTGCAATAATAAAAAAATCAGGGCTAAGCTATGCTAGTCCTGATTTTTTTGTATGATAGGGTAGGCTCAATCTATCGCATAGGACATCAAACAAATTGAAGAATTAGGATTGTTAAAATAAGCCAGAATGATCATTAAATAGACCCCAAAAACTACTAAATAGTAGGTTTGAGGGTCTATTTTTTTATTTTTAAAAAAATAATCACTTAAATATTATATTTTCTAATGTAAAAAAGAAAGCGGAATATTATAAAAAAACGCATTTCATTGAAAATACATCACTAGAGTAATTATTTATAATAAACATAGATTCAAATTAATTAAGGGGGAAGTCATATGAAAAAATTTAAAAAATTGTTTACTGCATTAATTTCAACGGCAACTACGATCTCATTAATGACAGGATGTGCTGCCGGGAACAACCAACAGGCGAGTAGTGGTTCAAGTGGTGGGAAAGATGGGAAGATTGTCGTTGGTTTTTCACAAGTAGGAGCTGAAAGCGAGTGGAGAACAGCTAATACTAAGTCAGTCAAAGAAAGTGCAGAAAAAGACCCACAAATTGAATTAAAGTTCTCAGATGCCCAGCAAAAACAGGAAAACCAAATTAAAGCAATCCGTTCTTTTATTGCTCAGAAGGTGGATGTAATCGCTTTCTCTCCTGTTGTTCAAACAGGTTTTGATACAGTTCTTCAAGAAGCGAAAACAGCAGGTATTCCTGTTATATTAACTGACCGTGCTGTAGATGCCGATCCATCCCTTTATAAAACGATGATTGGATCAGATTTCGTTGAGGAAGGCAAGAAAGCGGCACAATGGATGTTGGACAATGTAAAAACGGATAAGCCGGTAAATATCGTTGAGCTCCAAGGAACGGTAGGTTCTGCTCCTGCCATTGACCGAAAAGCTGGTTTTGAAGAAATAATCAAAGATCATACCAATTATAAAATTATTAAATCTCAAACAGGTGACTTTACCCGTACTAAGGGTAAAGAAGTAATGGAAGCATTCTTAAAGTCTAATGGAAAAAATATCAATGTTGTATATTCTCACAATGACGATATGGCAATCGGTGCAATTCAAGCGATCGAAGAATATGGCTTAACTCCAGGGAAAGATATCAAAATCATTTCTGTTGATGGTGTAAAAGGTGCTTTTGAGGCGATGATGGCTGGCAAGTTAAATGCCTCTATTGAATGTAACCCATTATTAGGAGAACAGTTGATGCAAGCCATTAAGGATGTTAAAGCAGGTAAAGAATTACCAAAGTGGATTAAGACAGAAGAAGGCATCTTTGATACAACTAATGCAGCAAAGGAATTCCCTAATCGACAATATTAAAAGCTTTTTTAGATATAGGAGCTCTCTTATTAGGGAACTCCTATATTACTCATAAAATAAACAAAAGGAGCATTAAAACAATGTTCATACAAGAGAAACCAATTCTATACATGGAAGGTGTCACAAAGTCCTTTCCTGGAGTGAAGGCTTTGTCTGACGTTAACTTTACTCTTCGTAAAGGAGAAGTTCATGCTCTCATGGGTGAAAACGGTGCAGGTAAATCAACGTTAATTAAAGTGCTAACCGGAGTCCACAATTTAGATGGAGGTACCATCCTTTTCGACGAACAGAACATTGAGCCGAAATCTCCGCTAGATGCCCAAAATATTGGAATCAGCACCGTTTACCAGGAAGTGAATTTATGCCCTAATTTGACAGTAGCAGAAAATATTTTTATTGGCAGACCACCGAAAAAAGGCGGCAGAATCGATTGGAAGTTAATGAACCAAGAATCACAAGAAATCCTGAAGCGAGTAAATCTCGATATTGATCCGACTAAATTACTCTCTTCTTACTCTGTTGCCATTCAACAAATGATTGCGATTGCTCGCGCAGTTGATATTTCAGCAGGTGTATTAATCTTGGATGAACCGACCGCGAGTTTGGATGAAAACGAAGTAAAACAGTTGTTTAAGATCATGCGTAAGTTGCGTGATGAAGGAATGGGAATCGTATTTGTCACACATTTCTTAGATCAAGTTTATGAAATAACGGATCGTATCACAGTCCTTCGGAACGGTAAACTCATTGGCGAGTACAAAACGAGTGAATTATCTAGGATAGAATTAGTAACTAAAATGGTTGGTAGAGAAATCGATGAAAAAGAACACAGCAAACAAAACAAAAGTATAGTTTCTTCATTAAAGAAAAAGGAAGAACATTTCTTAAAAGCTGTCAGTCTAGGAAAAAAAGGTACGATAGAGCCATTTGATCTGGAAATGAAAAAAGGGGAAGTACTTGGTCTTGCTGGTTTACTTGGTTCCGGCAGGTCTGAAATTGCTAGACTGATATTTGGAATTGATAAAGCAGACGATGGTGTCATTTATATAGATGAAAAAAAGATTTCGGCCATGTATCCTAAAAAAGCTATACAACAAGGGATGGGATTTTGTCCGGAAGATCGTAAAAAAGAGGGCATCATTGGAGAATTAACTATCAGGGAAAACATGATTCTTGCTCTTCAGGCTAAAAGAGGCATATTCAATTATATCTCTAGAAAAGAACAAGAGGAAATCGCTAATAAATATATTAAAATGCTGCGAATAGCTACCCCATCTATGGAACAACAAATCAGAAATCTAAGTGGAGGTAATCAACAAAAAGTGATTCTTGGCAGATGGCTGGCAACCAATCCGAAATTGCTTATACTAGATGAACCTACTCGTGGAATTGATGTAGGAACTCGGACGGAAATTCAAAAATTAATACGAACACTTGCTAATGATGGTATGACGGTTTTGCTTATTTCCTCCGAATTGGAAGAATTAGTAGCTTGTTGCGATCGGGTAATTGTTTTGCGTGACCGTTCTCCGATTGGACAGCTTCGCGGAGAGAATATATCAGAAAGTATTATTATGAAAACTATAGCAGGAGCTGGCGCAAATGTTTCTTAATCAATGGAATAAACTGAGGCATTTAAAGGTATTTTGGCCTTTAATGGCCCTCTTAGCATTACTTATATTTAATTATTTTTTTATACCAGGTTTTTTTAACATCGAAATCAAGAATGGTCATTTATTTGGAACCATAATTGACATATTAAATCGGGCGGCTCCGCTTATTATTGTATCTATTGGTATGACCTTAGTTATTGCAACAGCTGGTGTGGATATCTCGGTTGGAGCTGTTGTGGCGATATCAGGTGCAATGGCAGCTTACCTGATCGGAGGAACTCTGGTTGTTAACAATGGAGTTCAAGAGTATGTAAGTGATACGCCTATGGCGCTAGCCATCCTTGCTGCCCTTGGTGCTTCCGTCCTTTGCGGAATGTGGAATGGCGCATTGGTGTCTAAAATAGGTGTTCAACCAATGGTAGCCACCCTTATCCTTATGACAGTTGGACGGGGAATTGCGCAGCTGTTCAGTGAAGGACAAATTATCACTGTCTACTATAAACCGTTTAGCTTTTTTGGTGGTGGATACTTTTTAGGAATACCGTTTGCTATTTTTGTTGCCGCTGTATTGGGGTTACTAGTTTACTTGCTTATGAGAAAAACCGCAATGGGATTGTTTTTAGAGTCGGTAGGAGGAAACATGGAATCCAGCCGATTTACTGGGATTAATTCGAAGAAGATCATCTTCTGGGCTTATGTAATCTGTGGTTTGTGCGCAGGGATCGCAGGAATCTTGATTAGTTCGAATGTGAAGAGTGCAGATGGAAATAACGCTGGATTATGGATGGAGTTAGATGCAATATTAGCAGTCGTCATTGGTGGTACTTCAATGAACGGTGGAAGGTTTTTCCTATCAGGTACCATTATCGGTGCTCTTTTCCTTCAAATGTTAAAAACAACAATTTATTCCACTGGAGTTCCTCCTGAAAGTATACTCGTGGTGGAAGCAATTGTAGTAATTATTGTATCGCTTGTACAATCGGAAAAATTCAGAAGCTTATTTATCTTAAAAATGGGCAGCAAGCGTAAGAAGGGAGTAATTCAATCCAATGAGAAACATGCTGCGAGTTAGTCAATTAAATATCACGTTAATTTCGACCATCATTCTATTTCTTTCCTTATTTAGTGTAGGTTCTTTTCGTTATACGGGCTTTTTATCATCGCAAGTCTTTCTGAATCTATTTATCGACAATGCTTTTTTAATCATCATTGCTACAGGATTAGTATTTGTCATATTATCTGGTGGAATCGATTTGTCAGTAGGATCGGTTGTTGCGCTAACCACTATGGTGTCCGCAAGTATGCTTCAGAAAGGTGCAAACCCGGTTATTGTTATGGTTGTAGTTCTTTTAATGGGAATCATATTTGGATTTGCACAAGGATACATCATTCAGCGTTTTCAATTGCATCCTTGGATTGTTACATTAGCAGGTTTGTTTTTGGCCAGAGGACTTTGTTATTTTATTAGCATTGAATCTATTACTATCACAGATCCTTTATTTACCAAGATATCTCACTATAAGATTATGCTGGGTGGCCAATATTTTATTTCCATTAGTGTATTGATTAGTATTGTGTTTGTATTGGCAGCCATGTATGTGGCTAAATATACAGAGTTTGGTCGGACTGTTTACGCCATTGGTGGAAACGAACAATCGGCTATGCTTATGGGACTGCCTGTTGTAAGAACTAAAATTCTTATATACGCTATCAGTGGCTTTAGTTCTGCCCTCGGAGGCTTGGTTTTCACCTTCTACATGTTGTCTGGATATGGGCTTCACGCATTAGGTCTAGAAATGGATGCCATTGCAGCATGTGTCATAGGTGGAATCCTTTTAACCGGCGGGTATGGATATGTTGTTGGTCCAATGTTTGGCGTGCTGAGTATGGGAGTAATTCAAACCATTATCATGTTTGAAGGTACACTCAGTTCATGGTGGACAAGAATTGTAATTGGAGTCTTATTGTTTGTTTTTATCGTACTTCAACGCATAATCGTCATTCAGAGTGAAAGAAACAAAACGATTATTAAAAGAAAAGAAAGAAAAGCACTCGCTACCTGAATCAACGATAGAGGGAAATCTGAAGTGAATTTACTATAATAAAACCATTTTGATCAGGAGGGGAAACATGAACAAGAGGAAAAGGCTTTCAACTTTTTTATTAACCTTCATGCTCTTTAATGCCGTATCAGGAATAGTTCCGAAATCCACATTTGCTGAGGAACCAAAAGAAGTAAAGTTAATTCTTGATTATGATATGAACAATATTGAAGGTACAACAGTTAAAGATAGCACTGGGAATTTTGATGGAAAGCTGGTGAATTTCCAAAACGCTGACCTTATTAAGGGGACAGATGCAGGAGTTATAAGCTTTAAAGGCGGTTCTACTAGTTCATATATTGAAATGCCTAAAGGTGTCTTAAATAATTTGGATAGTATCACCGTTTCTTCTTTGGTGAATTGGAAGGGTGTTAATGAAGCCGAATGGTTATATGCGTTAGGTCAGGACAGTAACAAATATTTGTTTACGACGCCGAAGCGTAACTCGGGTGACCGCTCTTCAAGAGCAGGACTCGGGATAACAAGCTGGATGAATGAAGCAGGTGTAAATGCGACAAATGGGCCATTAAAGTCGAGTGAATGGAAGTTGATAACTACTGTTATGTCAGGTGTAGAAAAAACGATAAAGCTGTACATTGATGGGGTTGAAGTGGGTACTGGTTCTACAAACGGTTATACATTAGCACAAATCAACAATGTTAATGGAAGAAGTGGTTTTATTGGGCGTTCATTTTATTCTTCTGACCCGTATTTTGGAGGAATGATCGCAGATTTTAAAGTGTTTGATGGAGCTTTGACAGCAACAGAAGTAAGTAAACTAAAAGAAGAAGCTGATAAAAAAATTGCTGCCATGGATGGACTACTGCTAAATCACGCTGCTGAAAAATTAGATTACTCCATTTTTATCAATCAGAACCAAAACAAAGACGAAATTAATTCGGATTTATCTTTCCCTAAAAATGGGGCATTTGGAACATCCATCACTTGGGAATCACAAAATCAAAACATTATTACAAATGATGGTAAAGTTAATAGACCTTCTTATGAAAATGGTGACCAATCGGTAGGAATTATAGCTACTATATTGGAAGGTACAAAGACTTTGACAAAAGAATTTACCGTTACTGTATTAAAGAAACCTCAAGATTCAGTGACCGTTCGAATGGATGCAGAGGATTTGAAAGTTCATAACATTAATGATGTTCGCGGCAATCTAACTTTACCGAAATCGGGAGCTAATGGTTCTATGATCACATGGAAATCAACTGACCCTTCCATCATTACACCAACTGGAGAAGTGAAACGTCCTGGAAATGGTGTAGGAGATAAAATGGTTAAATTGACAGCAACTCTCACATTACACAAGGAATCAATCACAAAAGCATTTTTAGCTAAAGTGAAAGAAATGCCGAAAAAGGAGAACTATGAAGGATACGTCTTCAGTTATTTTACAGGAGAAGGTTATTCGAATGGTGAACAAATTTATTTTGCCTTAAGTGAAGGAAACAATCCACTTAAATGGCAGGAGTTAAACAATGGGGCGCCAGCAATCACTTCTAATTTGGGTGAAAAAGGACTTAGAGATCCATTTATCATTCGTTCCCCTGAAGGTGATAAGTTCTATTTAATTTCCACAGATTTAAAAATTAATGGAGATTGGAATTGGGACAGATCCCAAAGGACAGGCAGCCGCTCTATAATGGTGTGGGAATCTACTGATTTAATTAATTGGTCAGAGCAAAGAATGGTAGAAGTATCTCCAAAAGAGGCTGGAAATACATGGGCTCCGGAAGTTACGTATGATGACACGACTGGTGAGTATATTGTGTTCTGGGCTTCCAAATTGTATGACAATGAAGCGCATAGCGGCTCTACTTACAACAAAATGATGTATAGCAAAACAAGAGATTTCCATACGTTTACGGAACCAAAAGTTTATATGGATTATGGATATTCAGTTATTGATACCACCATCATTAAGGATGACGGAAAAATCTATCGTTTTACAAAAGATGAAAGAAACAACACGACATCTTCACCAAACGGTAAATTTGTTTTTGGAGAAGTTGGGGATTCGGTTCTTGATCCTACTTTTGATCTTATTAAAGAAGGGATTGGAAAAGGATCAATCGGTGCAGGTGAAGGACCTACCATTTTTAAATCGAATACGGAAGAAAAGTGGTATATGTTTATTGATGAATTTGGCGGTAGAGGGTATGTTCCTTTTGAAACAACCAATTTACAGTCTGGTGAGTGGAAGATGTCAACAAACTATAGTTTACCAGCACGCCCTCGCCATGGAACCGTAATGCCGATTACAAAACGGGAACATGAAGCATTACTTGCAAATGTTCCAACAGTCAAGAAGCAAGAGCCCGTTCAACAAGTACCACGCGTTACTGTGGATAAGGAAAAATTGGAGTTAGCAGAAGGAAAAGCTGCACAGTTGACTGCAACAGTAACACCTGAGAGTGTTGTCAATAAAGATGTTCTATGGTCCAGTAATAATGAAGAAGTAGCAGTAGTGGATGAAACGGGTAAAGTTACTGCGAAAAAAGAAGGTACTGCAAAGATTAGTGTAACAACAGTCGATGGTGGTAATATGGCTGTTAGTGAGGTCATCGTAGAGAAACAGAAGGACTTAACACGTCCAGAAGGGCATTTTACGATTAATACTGGTGCGGAATTTACAAAAGATCCGAATGTGACTCTATTGCTTGAAGCAAAAGATGATTTAAGCGGAGTGAACCAGGTTCGCTTTTCCACGAATGCTAAGGACTGGACAGAGTGGGAAGCGTATAAGACAGTTAAAGAATTCACCTTGCCTTCAAGAGATGGGGAGAAAACAGTTTATGTTGAATTTAACGACCATGCTGGAAATGTAAGTGAAACGTATCAACAAAAAATAATACTTGATACGACTGCTCCTTTGATTCAATTTATCGGTAATGAAGGTACGTATCCTGTTGATGCAAAGATAGCGATTTCCTGTAGTATATCGGATGAAGGGTCAGGGGTTGATTCCTCTAATTGCCCTAGTACTGAAGGATATGCGTATAACTTCGGCATTGGTGTTCATACAATCTCAGCTTCGGCTACTGACAAGGCGGGGAATACAGCAGTAGCTGAAAATAAGTTTACCGTAACTGTTGATTTTGATAGTTTAAGCCGATTGACCCAATCTTTTGTAAGTAAGGATGGGGTGTCGCATTCACTTGTTGCAAAACTCCAGTCGGCAAAAGAAGCGGCCGCTAAAGGTAACAAACAGGCCGTAGACGGTAAACTTAAGGCGTACGTAAATGAATTGTCAGCCCAAAGCGGGAAAGCAATTACTGAACAACAGGCAAATATTTTGATTGATTTGATGGATAATCTCTTATTTAAATGAAAATACATCAGTTAGGAATTTTTTTATAGTGAACATGTAGTTAAATACGTTATGAATTAATGATTACGAGTGCCCATAAACAGGAAAACCAAATTAAATCAAGACATAATGAAAGGAGAAAAAGGAGGTACGGTACGTGTTACTGTTTAAATTGGTACAAACCGAAAAGAAAATAATGGAATACCAGCAGGCGATGTATGACTTAGCAAAAGTAAGTGGACTAAATGATCCGCATGTATTATCTATAAGTCAAAAGTTAGATAAAGAAATTCTGTTTTTTCAAAAAAATTCAATAAATATACCCAAAGTACCTAAATACAAACCAGTAGTCAGGTTTTAACAATTAGTAGGAAGCATTCTGTAAAATTACAGGGTTTAATAACTTTAATAATTATATATACTCATATACTGATTATTTAGTGATAGGATGACTCAGAAGGTAAAGTATTCTATTAGTGTTGATTACGGAACAGAAGAGTTAATGTGTAGTTAAAAAATTTTAATATAAATCCATAGTGATATTACCCCCTTTTAATTGGAGGGGATTTTTTTATGGCAAAAAAACAATGTGTGTTAATTTTATGATAATCGGTAAATAATTTACCGAAATTATATAAATCAAGTAAATTATTTATTGTTAATATTTAGTTTTATTTAACTAGTCCGCTAATGTATTTATTCACTAATCTTAATTTATAAACAACTTTAGACAAATAATAGAGAAGAATATATAATCATTATGAGGAAAAAACATGAAAAGAGGAGAAATAATGGATATAAAACGGCAAAATGTCGATTTTGGTAATTCGGTCTTTCAAACCCTTGTGGACGGTTATTATTTTGAAATTCCTACAAATGTAGTAGAAATAACGAGGGAAAAGGCAGACGGCCACTTTCCGTCTACCTTCCATGATCCCCAATCCCTTCTTCAAAGTTTACTCATTTCAACTACGATAGACGGTGTTGAGAAATATTATTTGGTGGGCGATTCAGCGGAAAAACAAGTGTTAGGAAACAGTCATATCAACAAACTTCATGATAAAACGGAATCTGAGATTCCCTATGTGATGTTCCTGGCGTCAGTTGCTTATTACAATGTATTAAAAGGAAACGACAAAGAAGATAAACGAGTGAACATTAATTATTTTTCTACTATGCTTCCAATTTGGTTGCTTAAGAAAACGAACAAGTTCAGTGATATGCAAAATAAAATGGCAAGCCGATTTGAAGGGGAGCACCAAGTAACGATTTTAACACCAGGATTTGAAAGAGTTGTATCCATTCATGTCGAAACAAGCAAATGCCGGATTGAAAGTGAAGTTGCTCGTTGGGCAATTAAAAAAGATTTTGATTTACAAGATCGAGAGGAAGCAAATTCATTTCTAAACTTTGAAACTCTAATTGTGGATTTAGGAGGAGGGACTGTTGATCTTGCGTTGCTTCAAGCAGGACTTCAAGCTCCTAAGAGCAGGGAATCATTAAATTGCTTCGCCGACATTTCGTATCTAAAACACATTGAGAAACTAAGAAGTGAAAAGTTACTGGAGTACTTTGATGATGTTCGTTCACTAGAAGAATTCATTATCAATAACATTGAAAAAACAAAAATGGAGCAGAGGGATGGAAATAGCGGTAAAAAGGTTGATCTCACTGAGCAAATCCATGAGTCATTAAGGGAGTACACGCAAATTTTAATAACGAAAATTGAAAACACATTCCCGTCACCTAAAGATAAGGTCTATAAATATGTTTATATTGGTGGAATTGCCGGCATCCTGAAACAATTCATCCAAGAATCGATCGATATAAGGTATGGAGTCGAAATTAGAGAGCAACATCATCTATTCCTTCAAGATACAAGAAAATTAAATTTATACGGTCTAGAAATAATAAGCAGGCATGAAACAAACGTAGTTTTCGCCTAAGAAGAGGGAGGAGAACATATGAGCAACAAAGATTATCTTCATGGGGAGAAGTCTGCTTTCGGATTAGACAATATGTATTCACATCTAGGTGCACAGATGATTGCACCATTTTACGCACTATCGAGCCTTTTTTTAACTGCTGTTAATCTCCAAACGGATGTGGGCAAATTAATGAATAAGGAATCAGGAAGTAAGGACCAACGTATAATGTTTACTTTAGAAACTTCGAAAATTTCTCCAAAGGTCCATTCAATTCTTGAGCAAAAGGCAAAAGAAAATGAGCTGGAGGATTATATAACGAAGCTTGTTGAGCAAGATGTAGAAAAATTGGACAAAGAAGAAGAGACCATAACTGTATTGGATACACTTCGTAAAGAATTTTTAGGTAAGATCAACCTACTTAAACAAGAATTCGCTTCACGTGTTGTTGTAGATCCTAATGAGATTGGATCCGGGCAAGCATACGAGCTGCGGAATTTTGTAAAGAAACTCGGTGAGCAAAAATTAGACAAGGAAGAATTCCAAACGTTGTTAAACTCCCTTCGAAGCGATTTATTAGATGAAATTAGCTTGCTTAAAAATGAGCTTGCTTTCCGTCCTGATGTTCCTTCCAATCCAAATAAGCAAAATCCTCCTGTAGAACCTGCGGAGGTAGTGACGGATATTAAAGAAGGACAATTACTCGAAAGTGATCGAGTAAAAGGGACTATTGAAGAAGTCATAGATATGGATTTTTAAATATGAAATAGCGGAGTGATGCTCTGCTACTTTAATAAAACGTCCAAGAGATTCCTCTTGGACGTTCGTTGTAAACGGAAGAAGGAACCAACTTCTGTACTCCACAAAAAGTTTGCAAATCCTAAAATCTTTGTTAATCTGACCGTTGTTCCAGCCAATCTCCTATTGTTGGATAAGTGACTTTTGTTGCTTTAGAGCCAAATGCTACAGATACTTGTCCGGTTGGAAGAGAAATATGCGTTTTATCTTTGCTGTATATTACTTTCATTAACGCTTCCACCAGGTGCGGCTGGGCAATATGATCTCTTTCAGCAGAAAAGTTAGGGTAAATATGTGAAGAAAAAGTATATACTTTATAAAATAACTAATTGACAAGCTTCTCATATAGGTGTAAATTACATATAGTGTTTTTTATTAATTAGGAGGCTTTTTATAATGGAATTAAACAATGAGTTCGTTACTAATTTTGGTGAATCTCTATTAAACATTTGGACAAACAGTTTGGACAAGGTGACCGATTCTCAAAAAGAAATAGAAAATCTTTTGCTTCAAGCATTTACAACACAAAAAGAATCATTGGAGAAAATTGCTGAAGGAATGGACTTTATCCAAGAACAACAGAAAAAATTAATTGCAGATGTTCGCGATTATGTAATGCAAAATGTTGAAACAGTTTACGGTGAACAAGCAAGCCAAACTTTCGAAAAGTGGTATGCTCAACTAGATGAAATAAATAACCGTGTTCAACAGTTAACCTCCACTCCATACAAAGAAAGTTTAAATTTATTAAATCAGTCACAAGGGCAGTTCCAACAATCGATTAAAAATAGTATCGAACAGCAAAGAAAGATTCGTGAAGAGGCTGTAAATCAATTTAAAACTGCACAAAAAGGATTTATGGATTTATTTGAATCCAACACAAAAGTGGCATTTAATTTGTTTAAGTAGAACAGCGAATTTTCGCTATTATATTTACAATGTACATATAATATATATATCCTACCACTGAAGGGGCAATGGTAGCCACCATTGTGGAACGTAATTAAAATATAGTTCAACAATTTGATTATTTTCAATGCTGGCCTTCTAATATCCTTATCTTGCTCTCATATTTTGGAATATTTAATACTTCTATCATTCTGGGAAAAGATACTAGTCAGATGACGTTAAATGATATTATTCAAGACTTTGTTCATGTTATTGAAACAAAAACGAAGGCGATAAATAGTTATAATGGAAAGAACGTCCTTCATATTAAGAATAATGCTTTATTTTGGAAGGTAAAGTCTGTATTTCGTTCTGCTATTTTTTATTAAATTCTATTAAATATGAGAAATTTTTTTGTTTTATAGACTAACAAAGATTTCCTTTTTGTTTAAATCACAATGATAAAGAAATTGGAGAAAATATACCTTAATCTTTATCAACGGGTGCAAAGAAAGGAGTTGCCATTTGGCAGCTCCTTGTTGTGTTAATAAGCAGTTTAGCTGAACCAGAATTTCGCATTATATTCGATCCTCTGTAGTGGAAATCTTGGCTGCAAGGATGGAAAACGGGTGCTTTGGTCTTAGAACAAAATGGACGAGTCTTTTGTGTTTTTATATACCAATTAATATTCTAAACAGGAATTTTCTATTATAACCGTAAACACAAAACTATAATTCTATAGGGTGTGGTTTGGGCGGGGATACTTTTTGTGGCAGGTCCGTATATAACAATTAGATCTCTGTTCGCAGGGGTTCTTGAAAAGAGTTGCCCATTTGTTAATACTATTTGAGTATATGGAGAAATATTTAATCGTAATTGTCCATCACTACTCTCCAACTCACTATTAAAATAATCTACTTTTACATTCTGATATGGGCTATCTTTTACCATGATAAGTGCTTGATATTGTGGAGGGTAAATAAGTAGAGCAGGTGCATTTCCGTCATAATATCCAGTCACGTGATCTCCTACTGCCACCATTACATGGTCAACAAAGTAAGTTGTGGGTGACACCACGAAATTTACTAATGCTCCCAATCCGTTTTCTACAGATATTAATTTATAACAGCCTTCACCTTCACCATTTTGACCTGTAAAAAAATCACTAATATAATAGTCATAGGAAGTTGAAAAAATTTACATTCAGTTTTCGGAAAATTATAAATATTGAATCAGACCTGTAGATAATAACCAAACTTTCGCACCTAGATGATCATATGACCTAACTTAAAGTAACATAAATTAACACTAGGAGGAGCTATTTTGTCATTAAGCCATGAGATTGTACATGCTATTCGTCAAAGACAGAAAAAAGGATTGCCAGAGGAAATTCGTGAAAAGGTGATTCTTCATATATGCGATACAATTGCCATTTCCTTAGCTTCTTATAAAGGAGCACCTATCGCTTTAAAATCTATAGCGGGTCTTTCTATTGGTGTAAAAGGTGGGGCGGGTCGAGTAATAGGAAGTGAGCATCGATTACCTCCAGCCTATGCTGCATTTGCTAATACGGCTTTAGCACATGCTTTAGACTATGATGATATTAATGATTTAGCTAGAATCCTTCCAACCCCTATTACATTAGCTGCCGCATTAGCAGCTGCTGACGCTGAGGATTCAAGGAGTACGGATCTTATTACTGTAGTTGCACTAGGAAACGAGTTATTGTGTCGACTGGGATATGCAATCGAACCCAGGGGTACTGGTACGGATTCCAAATGGTTCTTAAGTCAACTGTTTGGTTATTTAGGTGCAGCCATAACTGCTGGACTGGTCCTTGGATTAGATGATAATGAGTTAGTTAACGCCTTAGGACTGGCATATATGCAAGTAGCTGGCGGTAAGGAACCCGGTGTTGGTACTGGTTCCCAAGCTAGATCAATTTATCCGGCATTTTCATCAATGGGAGGTGTTCAAGCAGCATTATTAGCCCGAGAAGGGGTGACAGCACCTGCAAGTTGTCTGGATGGGAAGACGGGTCTCTTTCTAAATTATTTTGGGAAGAATTTAAATGAAAAACAACGAAGCGTATTATTGAACTCTGAAACATGGGCGTTTTCCGATACATCTATTAAACTTTATCCTAGCTGTCGTTACTCACATCCCTTTATTAAATCTGCCCTTGTACTTCGGACCCATTGTAGGCATGATGAAATTGACCAAATTGTGATAGGGGTAAATGAAACAGCGAATATGTTATGTCAACCACTTGCGGATCGTTGTCATCCTAAAACATTACAAGATGCTAAATTTAGTATTCCCTTTATTGTGGCATTTACATTTGTGCATGGGAGTGTTCACTTGAATAATTTGACGGAGAGGGCCCTTATGGATACCGAAGTGTTAGATTTATCTAATCGTATAAAAATTGAGCAAACACAGGCTGATACGCCTGGAATTCCTTTAGGTGATATTAAGATAGTAACCGCTAAAGGTACAAAAAGACATATAGAACGGATTTACCCTGAAACATCGTTTGATGAAGTTAAGAAGAAGTTTATCGAATGTTGTCAGTATGCAAACGTAGCCGATCCTGAAATGCTGTGGGATACGTTAATCAATAATCTAGATTTTGATGAAGTGAATAGATTACCAATGATTATTCATTAGTTCTTAAGGATCAGTCCCCCAAAGGAGTAAAGTATTACTCCTTTGGGGGACTGATCCTTTTTGTTGTCGTTGATTGACTCCAAATCTCTATGCAGACAACATTATATCAAGAAAATTTCAATTACCAACCATAACTCAACTAGTTTATAATAAAAGGATATCCAAATTGGGTAGTAGGAGTCTATTTCTATGACACTAAGAGATTAAAGTAGGTGAATTATTATCGATATCATTGAAACTAGGGTAAGAGGTTTTATTGCTGATATTCAACACCCAAAACAAAAAAAGAAAATAAATATAAACGATTTGGAAATTCAGTTGCGCAAGCTTTTGGATGATTATTTTGAAATGGACGGCTATTCGTTGTTTTATCGTGCCATTGAAACATTGCAAGCGGAAGGACAACTGATTCCTATACCAAATAATCAATACAATGGAAGAAGCCCAGCGCTTGCCTTATATTACTGGGTTAATTTAAAAGTTCAAACGCTCAAATGGGATCGTTTCGAGATGATGAAATTAGGTGATCAGTTTGATTTTTCCTTTTATGAACGGCATCCCGAATGGCAAACGAAAGACGAGTGGAATCGAATCCAACATGTTTATACTTTTCTCCAATCCAATCAGGAAAGGGAAAACGTGTCATTTGAAGAAAGAAGTCTGGAGCTCTTTGGTCATGAAAAATTCTTACTAGACAATGATAGCTATCCGGATGGAAAAGGGTTTTTAGCTAGAATTGGAGTATCTGAAGAGCAGCTTAAAATGGTGAATTACGGGGAGCCTTTTGTATTTTGGATGAAACAAGGGAAAGAAATAAAAGATATTCAGCGGATTCTGATCGTCGAAAATCTATCATTCTTTCATACTTCCATTAAGTTATTGGAAGCCAATCAACTCGATTATGAACCTGAACTAATCATATATGGTGAAGGGACTAAAATCGAACGGAGCTTTTCCTTTTTCTTCAGAATGTTTCCGCCCAAACCCTATTTTTTCTATTACGCAGGAGACCTTGATGCCGCGGGATACGGGATCCTCATTCGGCTTATCGAAAAATACTCGGATTGCTGTATTCAGCCTGCTTTAAAAATATATCGCAAAATGCTTCAATGTCTAGAACAAAGGAATGACCAGAAACAAGGCCAAACACAAAACATCAAATACCGTGATGCATTCTTTCAATGGTTTACGGAAGAGGAGCAAGCCTTATTAATGCAATTTTGGCAAGAAAATAAGCGAATCCCACAAGAAGTCTTAAACATAGAAACATGGAGGCGATGGATGTGAACGAATCATGGGAAGGATTCGCCCAGCGTATGCAACGATTAAATCCACTGTTTGAGCTTGGTAGGGGAATGGAAGTGGGTGAGCTTAAACCTCATATCCAAACCATTCTCATGCAAGTGCTCCTGACCATCTTTTATAGAGAATTAAATGATGATGATCATAGACGCAAGTCAGATATCAAGTATATGGTGGAAGATTCCATTAAGCAAATGAAGCTTTTAGCAGACGATAGGCAAATTGAACGGATAACAAGCGGGCTCCTGTATCAGGGGAAAGAAGAGTATAGTAAACCGTTTGAAGCCTTATATTACGATGAAATAAGACAATCCTGGGAGACTCAGGTCTTCCGATATGTCACAATGGATGAATTATATACGAATTTAGAGATGGGCGGATCCATTGTTTATAAACTCACGGATGTTGCTCAGGAAATGATTTTTATGAGCAGGGAAATGGCTGAGGAATTCTCGATAACGATTGAACAACTCTACAGTATGCAGCTGATTAAAAATGGAAATTTTAGAAAAGCTACTCGAAACCTCGATCACCTCATTTCACGAGTAAACCGCTTAATGGCAAAGGAATTCTCCTTTCAAAAGGAAATGATCAACAATCCCAAAATCTTATTGATGGAAGAGGAATGGCAAAGGGCTGACAATCGTGTGGAAATTGAAAAGCAATTTGAAGAAGAAAAAAACCACTTCCGTACCATCACTAGTATGATTGATAAAACAAAACGAAGGAATGAAGAAGATGATTATATTCAGAAAGAATTGATTCTTCTCCAAGAAAAAATTGGCCATACAAGGCAATTGCACGATCGTTTTGCTAAGCTGGTTATTCAAAATATTTCCTATGAAATGAAATTAAAAGTGGAAAACCCTTCCTTGTTTTGGGAAAACAGTTTGGTCTCCTTTCGAGAGCATATTTATGAAAATGGGTTCATGAAGAATGGAATTCAAACTTTTACGGAAATCGAAACGGTGCTTTCTCCTTTATTTTCACCGAAGAATGAATTTATTTTGCCTCTTGATTGGATTTGGGGTGAGCAAGAATTCGATGAAAAACAACTAACCGATGCCGTAATTGAAGAGGAGGCAGAAGAAAGCATTACGCGTCTGCGAGTGACGAACTGGGAATCTGTTATTAAGGCATGGAGTTATGTTTTTCAATTCTTACAAACAAACGGAGAGTTTTCGTTAGCTGATTTAGCAGAGATGCCATTAGAAGTACAGGATTTATGGTTTGAAGAATCTGAAACGATTGACTTGTGGATGATGTTCGATAAAAAGCCACTGAAGGTTCAAGTGCTGTATCGAAAGGAAGAAACATTAAGCGATGAGAGGGAAATTCTTCTTTATAAACTAATGAAGGAATATCCTCAATTTCAAACTTTTGAGGGCACAAAAATCTTTACCGAGTTTGATCATAAAGCGGAGCCTTTCTTATGGTATCAAACGAAAATGACCCCTTTTAAACTATGTGTACAGGAGGAGAAAGGATGAATGCAGAAACGATCAAAAGAGCATCTGCTGTCTATTTTACTCTATTAAAAGATAAAGTAATCGACGAGAATAGTGAACACTTCCAGACTTATTTCGATCCGGAGGTGCGACAGACGGTTCTTTTATTAGCAGACGAATCTGGTACATATATCATTGAATCGCCAAAACGCATCCAATTAGTTGTCCAGCCAACCGGTTCCGTCTATGCTACGAATTTTACCCATATGAAAGAAAAGCATCGGCAAATCGAAAATAAGAAACATTTTCATCTTATTAGCGTTGTCATTATGTCATTTTTAGCGGCCATCGATCGCAACCAGGCTGCAAAAATTCGCACGAAGCGGGAAGGGATTAGCTATTACGCATTAGAACGGCAAGTCAACGACCTAATGATTCAATGGGATAGTATTCTTAAAGCTAAACCGACCTTCGGAGAAGACGAACGAATTGATATGAAGGAAGTTGTAACCATCTGGAAATACATGGAGGTTGACACGGACGACTATGGAGTAAAAAAAGGCAATAGACGGACAAGAATCGGTTTAATTGCCGGCGCAATGCGTTTATTAGAGACGGAGGGGCTGATCGTCATTCTTGATCGGGACGATATAGCTAAGGTGATACCAAAACAAGAGCTTTTTGAGCGAATTGAATACCTGTATCACGATTATGACCGTTATGAATTTTTTAAAAAATTAATGACATCAAAGGAGGATGAGCATGCCGAAGATTCATCGAATTAGAATTGTTAACCTGAAGTATGATGGCATGCAAAAGCAATATAAAGATACCACTTTTAATTTTCATAATGATGAGACATCAACCAATGGCCTCATTGCGATGATGAATGGGGGTGGGAAAGGTGTGTTCCTTCAAACGATCTTCCAAATACTCAAACCTGGGACTTCGTGGGGGAAACAAAACAATCGTTATTATCAACAGTTCTTCTTTAATAATAAAGAACAATTTATTCCATATACATTTCATGTACTTATTCAATGGGAATTGGATGGAGCTGACCGCCGGCATCTGATTACGGGAGGAATGTTCTCAGCCGAACAACGGATCTCGATGAGTGAAGAAAGTGGAAATGAAAGTAAAACATTGGAACAGGAAGCAAAGATCCTCCCTACTATTACCTTTTATACGAGAGAATTTGAACGGAAAGAAGAGGCAGCGCTTGACCATATTCCACTCTACGATAATGATGAGGTTGCTGAAATCGAAAGTTTAAAGGACTATTTAAAATGGAATGGATATGACGTTTACCGAGATACGAAGAAGCACTATCGCATCCTTGATACATACGGAATTAACCGTAAAGACTGGGATATTATGAAAGATATTAACAAGGATGAGGGCGGCGTTGGGAAATACTTTGAGGGAGCGGAGGATGATCATTCCCTGTTCCAAAAACGAATTGTTCCAACTGTTAGTCAAGTCTTGCTCAGGACGGAACATCAAAAGAACGATCTTGTGGAGATTTTCAAGAGTCAGGCAAGTATCGCTAAGGACCTGCCTGTTCTCTTAAAAAGAGAGCAAGCCCATAAAGAGTTTTTAGAAAACATTGTCCCTTTTGAAGAGCATCTAGCTAAAGGTGTTGAACATAAAGAAATTGTTCAAGCAAGTATACAGGCAGGAAGACAACTGCTGGGTGCTTTAGAGCATTTGAAGCAAACGGAAGAGGAAATGCAGCTTACTTTAGAAAAAGACATGGAGAAATTAATCCTAAGGCAAGCAGAACTACGCTATCAAAAAGACAACCTGGAGTATGCAAAAGCTCACAGAGAAGTTATGGATTGGGAAAAGAAATTAGTGGAAGAAAGGAAGAAGCATACTTCCTTACAAGCCATCGTTCTAGAGAAACAGGAGCGAAAAGAAGCGTTAGTATTTCAGGCTTTATTGAAAGAGTGGAGTGAAAACGAACAAACCATTCGCTCTCTTTCCCAGCAGATAGCCACATTGGAACAAAATAGTGGCTTAGAGCAAGTGAATCAAAGAATGGAAGAAATCAAACAAGAAGCTAAAAAGCAATGGGAGCAGTCCTATTTATCCATACAAGAAGCGATTAAGCAGTATGTGGGATATCAAAAGTTCTTAAAGAAAAAAGGAACGGAGCTGTCGCAACAGGATAAACAAAAGACAAAAAAGATTGCTCAGCTTAGTACTGAAATTGATTTTCTTTACACGCAGATGCATGCTTTTGAGTCGAAAGAAGCGGCACTAATCCAAGCATTTGGCGACCGCTTAAGCTATGACTTAATGGGCTTAATCGAAAGTCTTTTTAAACAAATTGAAGACAAAAAGGCTAGACTAGTAGAGGTGCAAGCAAAAGATAAAGAATCTAGTGAACGGCAAAACCAACTTGCGACTTCACATGGTACCCTCGTCCAATCGATTCAGTTTTCAGAAGAAAAATGTGAAGAATTAAACCTAGCAAATGAAGAGCAAATGCAAAGAGAAGCAAAATTATTGGATAAACTTCATGGTTTATTAGATGATGCCACAGCGCCGTTTACTCACTCGCTCTTATCGAAGTATTCTATACAAATAGAAGAAATACTAAGCAATAATCGACAACAAGCTGAACAAATTAAAAAAGACCTATGGGAAACACAACTCGACCATTCCTTAAACGATGAGCCCTTTTGGGTCGCAAATAAAGATGTAAAAGAATTAAAGGAATGGATCGATGAGAAGACTGGCATTGATGTGTTTTATGGTACCCAATTTCTCCAATCCTTACGTGCTGAGGACCTAGCGAATAACCTTATGAAGTATCCACTCCTTCCATACGGTTTGGTCGTAAGCGGGCAGCAATGGCAAAAAATAAATCAGCAGGTTCTTTCCGGAAGAATGTTCAAAAGTCCTGTTCCGATTTTCTTGCGGGAGGAAATGAACAGCGAATATCATCAAACTTCCTTTGTGATCATTAACGGAACCGAGCAAGAGCTATTAACGGATAAAAACCAATTCACCAACTGGAAAATAAAGATTGCTAAACAAATAGAAGAAAAGAAAGATACACTCCTTGAAATTGAAAAAACAGAAACCTCCTTACGTCGTGTTTTAAAGGAAATCGATCGATTTTTATCAAGCGATCTTTCTATTGATATCGAAAAAGCTCTCAATCAGGAACAAAACGCGCTTCTTTCTAAGAAAAAAAATTTACAGGAAATCAAAGCACAAGAAGAAAAAGAAAAAGAATTGCAACTTCAGCTAAAAGAACAGCTGGAGAATACAAAAAGTAAAATAGAAAAGCTTACAAAAGATGTGGAAACATTAGAGGATTTTGATCAAGAAAAAACTCTTCATCAAGAAAATAAACGAGTGAAATTAGAGAAAGAGAAACAAAAGGAAGCCTTAGGTTCTCAGCAGCAAGAAATAGGAAAAGAGCTCCAAAATACAGTTGAACTGCAAAACCAGTGGAATCAAACGTATTTAGAATGGAAGCTGACATCCGAACAAACTATAAAGGAGATCAGGTTCTTTATAGAAGAAGCGGTTTTTCCTACTGATGAAAAAGCAGATCCATGTGATGAGGTCCCTCATCTTTCATCACATTTATTAGAAAAGATAAACGGAAGTATTGGAGAGCTAAAACAGCTCCAGAAATCAAAGGAAGAACAGGCTAAAGAATTACTCGTTATTCAAGCAAAAAAAGAAACCGAACAAAAGCAGCAAAAGAAATTAGAGAAAAAACTCAATGCTCATGATGAGGGTTGGAATAAAGCTCCAGAACCAGATGAACCTATCAGTATCTTAGAAAATATGCTGCAAACCGCACAGAAGGAAGCGAAGGCAGCGGAAAAAGAAGAACGTGTACAAGGAACTGCTGTAACCGTCGCGGAAACGTCCTTAAAGCATGCAACTGAACAACGTGAAAAGTCAGGAAAGAAAGTCGAGAAGCATGAAAAACAGCCTGAAGAATGGGCAGATCTTGACTTAGTGGTAAAAGAAGTAGAAATTAAAGACCAAACAAAGTTGACGAAAGAGGAAGTAAAGCAGGCTGAGAAACGCAAAAAAGAAACTGAAAATAATATTACTGGCTATGAAGGAGATTTATTAACCTTATCCGTAATCCTAAAGGAAGAAGCGGGAGTATTTACGAATGAGGATGTAGAAAAAATTAAGACTCAAGGCAAAGCATGTATCTTATCCTGGTGTGAAGATCATCAAGCAATACAGGAAGAGGGGCAAGAGAAGCATGCGAAAATCGATCAATCCCTGCGCAATTTAAAGCTCACGATAGAAGGAAAAGATTGGGAGATTCGCTTTAAAAATGAAATATTAACCACACTAGACCATATGGATACAAGGCATTATACACATATCCAGAGCATCGTTAAAAACATGAAGCGTTTTTCACAAAGTGGGTTGGAACAATTAGAACGCGACAAAGAAAGGGCAGAAAAGGCTCAAAACTTCTGGGCAAGCCGTGCCAGCATGAAAGTGATGAGCATTTCAGAGGCGATTCGTTCGATGGTTGCGAAAATGAAGCTGAAAAATGAACGAGGATCCTTTCCGCTCGTTCAGCTCAAAGAAGACATCTTACCTAAAAAGGCGGAAGATATCGAACCACTGCTAAAGCAGCATTTTGTAGCTGCTATTAACAAAATCACTAAACAATTTGATATGATTGATGATCATAATCGCGCCTTAGACGAAGAAATAAAACAACTGATAAGTGATGAGCAAATTTTATTTGTATCACTCCGAAATCGATATCCTGAGCTGCTCGTCTATAATATGCGAACGGATAATGCCTTTATGTACGGGAAACCTCAAAGAGAGCATTATTCAACCTGGCAGACTATTAATCAAGGTTCTAGGACGAAATCCGATGGCAGCGGCGGACAGAAGTTATCAGCTCGAATGGTGATGATGATGATGTTATTATCCGTTAAAAGCGAAACAGATCAAAGCTGGGTGCCTTTAGTTTGTGATAATCCGTTCGGACAAGCAGCATCGGCACACGTCCTTGACCCGATTTTCGCCGTGGCCGAAAAACTAAAGTTCCAATTCATTGTTGTCACTCCGCCCGAACTGGTGAAAACAGAAATCAGCCAAAGATTTGATTCCTATTATAAATTGGACTTCATTCGTGAAAAAGGAAAAGAAATTGTTTCGGACACGATTGTTCCAGCCTTTCGGATTTACCAGGGAGAGGCAGTCCTTCAATAAGGTAACACAATGATAGAATCGAGGATTAGGGGAAAAAATCTCACTTTCTGTATAGAAGGTGGGATTTTTATTTGTATTAGGGAAAACGTGTAATAAATAAGAAGACCACGGTGCAATACCGAGGTCATCAGTTAGCGGCATAGGCCCTTTTATTAAGCTGTGTCCATATTATGGGTATAATTCAGTTCTCATCGATCCTAGCGAGCAAAAATAATTAACCTCTTATTACTTTGATAAAAGTTTTAATTTAATAACTTCGTCGTATTTTGTACACGATACAAAGCATCCTCTTATTTTCTAGTAACAACGACAATAATGTAATTCTTTTTTATAAAGAAATAACACCTAAAATTAGTGCGGCTAATACCATCACCGTAGTGGTTCCTAGTGCCCATTTAATTAAGAATCTCTGTAAATCACTAAATTCAATTCCTACCATACCTATTAATAAATGTGCGGCTGCTACTAAAGGACTTAGAACGTGGACAGGCTGTCCCAATATGGCGGCACGGCCGATTTCGGCAGCGCTAATGCCATAAGACTCGGCGGCTTGGGCAATAATCGGAAGTACCCCAAAATAAAAGGCATTATTTGACATAAAAAAAGTAAAAGGAGCGCTTAAAAAAGCCACGATTACTGGTAAATGCTGCCCCAATGCTTCAGGAATCAATGACACTAAAGTAGTAGCCATGGCATCAATCATTTTCGTTCCTGACATAATACCTGTAAAAATACCAGCTGCAATAACAATGGAGACGACCGCTACTGCGTTGCTTGCGTGTGAAGAGATTCGTTCTTGTTGCTCTTTTATATTTGGATAATTAACTAATAAAGCAATAGCAAATGCAACCATAAATAAAATCATGAGTGGAATAACATCCATAATTAACAAAACTAAAAGAATGAGGGTTAAAGCAAAGTTAAACCATACCAGTTTTGGACGGCGATAGTTAAACTCCATTTTTGCATCCATTTCAGCCGTACTGGCCACTTCTCGAAATGCATCAATATCTATAACTCCAAGTCTCCTGCGTTCCATTTTTCCGAAAATAAAGGATATAACCAGAACCCATAAAAGCCCAAAGCCCATGACAGGAATGAGTGGCAGAAACAGCTCAGATGAGTCAAGTTTCAATGAAGTCATCGCCATTGCAGAAGCTCCACCCCAAGGAGTCATATTCATTACTCCCATTGAGGACATGGCTACTCCTGCAAGAATTAGAGGATTCATTCTTAGACGTTTATAAAGCGGAAGCAGGGAAGAAACCGTAATCATATAGGTTGTGGTTCCATCACCATCTAAAGCAACCATCATCGACAGGACAGCTGTACCTACAACAATTTTTAAAGGATCACCTTTGACGATTTTTAAAATTTTGGCAATAAGGGGTTCGAATAAACCAGTATCAATCATCAGTCCAAAGTACAAAATGGCGAAAAAGATCATAATGGCGGTAGGGGCAATAGCTTTTACCCCCTCAAACATCATCGTACCCAAATCATTCGCATAACCCCCTATTAGACCAAATAGGATGGGAATGAGCATGAGGGAGACAAGGGGTGTTAGCCGTTTTGACATAATTAAATACATAAAAACTGCAACCATAGAAAATCCCAAAAAAGATAGCATACGTTAAATCCTCCTTTGTTATTAATTGTGGGTTCAACAAATCTTAGTAAATAACAAATTATTTTTTACTTAAATTTTTTCATAGAGTAAAGTAAATTAATAACAAGACTAGAAGAGTGTACCCACTGTTCACTAATTGATAGCGCTTTCTAAGAAAGATTAACATGTTGATATTCAAAGGAATATATAAAACAAATAATTTTAATTTTTTCCATAAATATCTTTTTTTTTATTTTTTTCACGTAAAAATCTAAAATTTCTGCGAACTCACATAATAACAAACATTAAAATTGATAGAATTGAACCTAATATTAGAATAGTGCTATTATTGATATATAATATGAACAATCACATCTTCTGAGATATTTAGCGAGGGGAAACCAGTTGGGCAAAAAAATAAAAAAACCACGACTGTTAACACAAATGGTTGTATTTTTTTCCACTATTATTTTAATTACTATTGTTTCTGTAAGTGCTCTTTTTTCCATGATGATTGACGATATGATTAAAACTTCATTGGGTAACCAGGCTATGGCAGTAGCGAAGATGACGTCTCAAAAGGAACATATTATCGATGCATTTAAGGAGCCCAATCCTTCTTTAACTATACAGCCCATTGCAGAAGAAATACGGAAATCCACAGGAGCCGGCTATGTAGTAATTGGCAATAAAGAAAATATTCGGTACTCTCACCAGATAACAAAATATATAGGAAAGCCGATGGGTTCAAGCAACAAACTGGTATTTGAAAATAATGCCTCCATTATATATGAAGGAACTGGAATTTCAGGAAAGGCGATTAAGGCAAAAACCCCTATTTATAATAAGGACGGAGAAATAATTGGTGTATCGTCCGTTGGTTTCTTAACCTCAGAAGTAGAGGGAAAAGTACATAGCTACCGTCTTAAGTTACTTCAGTTTTCTATTTTTATTTTGTTATTTGGGATAACTGGGGCAGTTATTATATCAAAGAGGGTAAAGAAACTAATTTTTAACCTTGAGCCAGAAGAAATATCCTTTTTGTTTAAAGAAAAAGAAGCTACCTTAGAATCAATTAGAGATGCCACTGTTGCAGTCAACATAGACGGTGAAGTAACTTCCATCAATAAACGGGCAAGAGAGTTGTTGAAACACGATGAGATCGAGAAGGGGATGAGAATTAAGCATAGCCGTCTACACGCTCTAATAGAATCCGTAATGGGCAGTCAACAAAATATTATTAATCAAAAGGTAATTTTTGGTGACCAATTAAATTTGGTTGACGCATCACCGATTCTGGAGAAACAAAGAACACGAGGTGCCGTATTAACCATCCGGCCTGTTTCCGAAATAGAGGAAATTATAGATGAGATTTCAAAAGTACAAAACGTTTCTGACCATATCCGCGCGCAAAATCATGAATATTTAAATAGATTAAACACTATTTATGGATTGATTACCCTTGAACAGTATGACGAAGCAAGGGAACTTATTTCAGAAGAAGTCAAAGAACGTCAAGATATTGTGGTTTTTTTAACTTCTTCAGTTAAAGATCCTTTTATTGCGGCTTGTCTGCTTGGAAAAATAAATCGATCAAAGGAATTAAAAGTAGAACTTGAAATCGATAAAGACAGCAACCTGGAAGATATCCCCTCTACATTAAATACTAAATTATTTGTATCCATACTTGGTAATTTAATAGATAATGCCATGGAGGCAGCTGTTCGGGCTAATTCTAATGGCGCCTATGTAAAAGTTTCCTTCACAGATATTGGAAGCGATATCATTTTTGATATAGAAGACAACGGTAAAGGTATCCCTGAAGAATGGCAGGAGATGATTTTTATTCAAGGATTTACGACAAAAGAAGGAGAAAATCATGGACTAGGACTAGCCATTGTTAAAAATGCCTTAAAAAAACTGGATGGGGAGATTTTTATTTCTACAAGTGATTCAGGCGGAGCTCAATTTACAATCGTTTTACCAAAAGGCAGCTAAGAGAGGGGTATTAAGGATGACCAAGGAACTAATCAAAGTAATGATTATAGAAGATGATGAAACAGCGGCTAAAATTTATGAAAAATTTACTGATAAAGCAAAAGGATTTCAAGTAGTCGCCATTGCAAATACGGGGAAGCAGGCACTTGATATGTTGAATGTATTTACTCCCGATCTTATTTTGCTCGATGTCTTTCTTCCTGATATGAATGGGACAGATTTATTATGGGAGATTAGAAGAAAACTGAGAAGTATGGACGTAATTATGATAACAGCAGCTAATGATGTTGGCACTGTAAGCGAAGCAATCAGGGGAGGAGCATACAGTTACATCCTTAAACCCATTATGATAAACAAGTTTCTTGAAGTGCTGGAACAGTTCAAAGAGACTAGAGAAAAACTAGTCAAATTAACAATTGTTGAACAGGAAGATGTTAACGATTTTTTTAGAGTAAAACAACCACGGGAAGCGGTTTTAGCCCAGGAGGAACCACCTGAAATACTGCCTAAGGGAATTGATAAACATACATTAAAAAAAGTCAGGAAACAAATAAAGGATATAAATGAAAACATAAATGCAGATGATTTTTCAAAAATAATCGGAGCCAGTCATTCTACTGGCAGGAGATATCTTGAGTATTTAGTTGCAATTAATGAGATGGAAGTAGAAGTTATTTACGGAACCATAGGACGCCCTGAAAGGAGATATCGGAAGAAGTAATCTGGGCATTTTTTCTTAGAACAGTTCATTATTTTAGAAAGAATAAACCCGACTAAGATTGTGCACGCCTTAATCGGGTTATTTTTATTTTCATTTGCTTTTCTTGCCAAACTCCATGTTTTCAGCACAAGAAGTGAATGAGGAATTAAACATATTTCTTGCTGAATATTCAGCAAGCCAATCAGGTAATGTATTTCGTTGGTTAGATGCGCGTTCGTGTTCAATTCTCTCCCGTCCTTTCCTCATCCATTTTTGTAATGTTTCTGGAAAATTATTTTCTTCAAAAGAGAATACCGCAATTTCAGCAATCGCAGGTGGAAAAGGACTTTTTCGAATGTGGTTTTTCACCTTCGCCATTACCTTTTCATAATCCATTTCAGAACAAAATTGGAACCATTGCTGGACTGTCTCGTCCTTAAAAATGCAGTTGGGATAAACCGATTCAATAAGTATTAAAAGTTTGACTACCTCTTCCTTGGTCAATGCGATTCCTCCTCTAATATAATTTTCCCTTCATGAATCAGCCATTCCACCCGGTCAGACATGGATTCCTTTTTTGACTTTTTAGGCTGTTTGCCGCTTTTCTACGCTTCTAGTATTGACTTGATGGCCTTTTCGCAAAACAACGCGCTGTAAGTTATAATAAAAGTGGATGGTTAAATTTATGATAATTTGGATGGTAATTAATTATTATGAACATTGGGCTTTTTTAAAGTTCATAACAAACGATTAATAATATTAATAAAGAAACATAATAGTTAGACTACATTACATAATAAGGACTGAAATATATGGATTGGAAACCAGATCGCCAAGCCAAAAAAGCTATCTATAAACAACTTGCTGATTATATCGAAAATGGAATTGCAGATGGTACTTTTCCTCCAGATAAACCATTACCTTCTGAAAGAAATTTAGCTAAGGACCTTAACATAAATAGAAGTACAGTAGTTGCAGCATATGATGAATTGGAGTCCAATGGACTAATACAAAGGAATAGAGGAAGCGGGACGACCATAAGTAAAGATATCTGGGGAATTACCAAGAAACGTATACCGAACTGGAACAGGTATATTGAAGCAGGTTCGTTTTTACCTAACTTGCCTATAACACAGAGGATAAGGAAGGAAGCAGTAAAACAGAAGTTAATCAATCTAGCTAGCGGCGAACTGTCAGAGGATCTTTTTCCGCTTAAATACTTAAGTGAGATTACTTCTTCTAGATCGTTTATAGGAAGCTTAGGTTATGATCACCCGCAAGGAAACGCAATATTAAGAGAAACGATTGCAAAGCATGTTAAGCAATATAGAAAAATTGAAACAAATCCTTCATCCATTTTAATTACATCTGGGGCACAACAAGCATTGCACTTGGTGGTTCAATGCCTATTAAAACAAGGAGATGCAGTTGCATTGGAAGATCCCTCATATAACTATAATCTTCCGATTTTTAAATCAGCAGGACTGAGACCTTATTTCATACCTGTAAACCAAGATGGAATCAACCCAGATGACTTACTTTCATTACATAAAAAGCATCGAATCCGAATGATATTTTTGAATCCTGCTTTTCAAAATCCAACAGGAGCTTTACTTCAGGAAAAGCAACGGAAAGCGATCTTAGAAATTTCTTCAGAACATGGTATACCCGTGGTTGAGGATGATCCTTATAGTTTAACCTCGTTTACAGGGGAAAAGATTTCTACTCTAAAATCAATGGATATTAACGGAAATGTCTTATATATTAGCTCTTTAACAAAGATCGTTGCTTCTGGATTAAGAATTGGTTGGATTATAGGACCCACACCTGTTATTGAGAGATTATCCGATGCGAAGCAGCAAATTGATTTTGGTCATGCAAGTTTTACTCAGTGGATCGCAAATGATTTTTTAGAATCGGAAAATTTCCATTCTCATATCGAAAATTTAAACAAACAATTAGAAAAGAGAAGAGACCAAATTATTACTAGTCTTATATTTTATTTAAAGGATAAAGTTGATTTCTCCATCCCTCAGGGAGGAATTCATATATGGTGCAGGATAAAAAAAGAGGTGAATGAAATGCAATTACTGGAGGAATCAATCAGCAGAGGAGTTATTTATGTCCCAGGTTACACGATGGGGTCCAAAAAAGGTTTTGTTCGTTTTACATTTGCTAGGGAAAATGAAGAATTAATACATGAAGGAATTAAAAGGTTTGCGGAGGCACTAGGGTCTATTTAATACTTAAAGTTTGAAAGGATCATGTTCTTAGTATTACCCTAACATTCATTTCGGCAAATCCATTTCAGTTATGTTATAATACTATCAAATCAATGATAAGCGCTCGAATTTTAATTTTTTTATTTAATATATTTCTAGCAAATATATTTTGAAATTCACTTTTCAATTAATACCCAAGCAGCTGAAAGTCCATTCCTCTCAAGAAACCACGGTATAAGAGCGGTAATCAAATAATTTTATCAAGGAGTGAATTAAATGGTTATTCGAAGTAAAGCCGATGTTGAGCTCTTTTGTGAGAGGTTTGGTGATTTGGCCAGCTGGGATGGTTCGAAGCACTACATTGCCCTACAAGATGATCAAAACAACGGCACTGTTACATTTATGCGATATCCTGATGGCACGCTTACTGCACATAGGAAGTATCAAGCTTTTTGGGATATAAATGAGCTTCCGGTTGATAATAAAGATATATGGCGGTATAGAAAAGTGCTAAACAGTTACTTGAAAAATTTCAAAAGTTATTAAAGGCGACTCCAATTTCAGGGTCGCTTTCTTCGTTTTCTAGTATCAATATGTGATAAGCTCTCCTCCATTACACAATAACCCAAATTTAGATATTCAGCATAATTCTTATCCTTTCCATAGATAATATAACTAATTAATAAAAGGAGATGATGAGGATGAAAACTAAGGATGATTTTCTAACTGGAGCAAAAGTAACAAAAGATAATCAAATTTATGGAACACCTAATAGTAAAAGTAAAAATGGTACCGGTGACTCACCAAATGATAATACTGAAAAGAATAAAAAGGGACTTGATCGTTAAATAAACAGCCAAGATATTCTTGGCTGCTTTTTTTCACCATTAAAACGGATGGTAATTTCAATTTATTCCAAACACAAGTACCAGGAGATGGAAGCTATGTCTGCTTTTTGTCCGGAAATATGGCCGGAGGAACCGACCCCTGTTAACCTTGAAGATTGCCATGAATGCGGTCTTTATAAGCACGGATCACGTATGGTCTGGGGAGAAGGAAATCCAGAAGCGCCTATAATGGTTATACTAGATAACCCAGGAGCCAGAGAGGATCGAGAAGGGAATCTAATTGTTTGCGGAACAAGACAAACATTACAACAAGCTGCCAGAGAAGTTGGCTTGAAGACGGACGACCTTTACGTGACTTTTATCCTAAAAAGAAGACCGGTGCGTGCTTATGAAAAAGATCATGTGCGCCAAACCTGTATGGTTCATTTAGAACAACAGATACTACATAAAAAGCCCAATCTTATTCTATGCTTAGGAAATGTAGCCGTCCAATCCTTTTTTCAAAATTCTGAAGTTGATGTTAAGACATTGCGAGGTACTTGGCACAATGTTCATGGATATCAGACAGCGGTGGCTTACCATCCGTTGGCTGTAAGGCGGCGTCCTAACTTATGGTCTTTGTTTTTAAGTGATTGGGCGTTTGTTGCAGAGCGCTACCATAATTTGAATTTTTAGTAGATTTACTGAAAAAATGATGTACACTCTAAATAAAGAATTAACCAAAATTGAAAAGTTATAAATAAAAAAAAGGGAGTTCGGGAGAAAAATTTCCGAACTCTTTTTTTCTGTGAAATACGTTTATTACCTATGTTGTTTCCCAAGGAACTCCTATCAAATTTGGCATCATTCTTCTATTTAATCGAGGCTCTACACACAATAATGGATGAATAAAGAAGATTGCTTTTTGCCGATTTGCTTCTTAAAAAAAGGGATGAAAAATTAGTGAACTAGGAACAGGTTCTGCTATTATGAAAGCAGCATCTAGTTCCTTGAAAAAACTATCGTTTGAACTATACGGTAAAAATCCAAATATTATTTTTGCAGACTCAGATCTTGATGAAGGAGTTGAAACGACGATTAAATCAAGTTTCATTAACCAAGGTGCAGGGGATTCATTTACGGCAAGATTCGCACACATTGGGCAGGTAAGCGTCCATTTTTAAAAACGGAGAAAAGGAGATACCAATATTATGAGTCAATACAAGGATATTGCCAATTACCTTGTTTCAGCGGAGGAAGATCGGCGTGAAGTTCCGAAGGTAACAGTGAACATGAAGCCGGATTTATCGGTGGAGGAAGCGTATCTTGTTCAACAAGAAATCGTAAACCGCAAATTAAATGAAGGAAGAAGAATAGTTGGTCCTAAGATGGGCTTAACAAGCTTTGCCAAAATGAAGCAAATGGGCATTGAAGAGCCTATTTATGGATATGTGTTTGATTATATGTTGATAGAAAATGGCGGTAAAGTCCGTTTAAGTGATTTGATCCATCCGAAAGTGGAAGCAGAGATTGCATTTGTGATAGGAGAAGATATTGAAGGCCCAGGCATAACAGGCGCCCAGGTTCTCGTAAAAACGGAATACGTTCTTCCAGCGTTGGAAATTATCGACAGCCGTTATGAAAACTTCCTGTTTACTTTACCGGATGTGATTGCTGATAATGCCTCAACGTCACGAGTTGTGTTGGGCACCACCTTAAAAAAACCGGAACAATTTGAACTGGACCTTGTCGGAGCTACGCTTACGATTAATGGTGAAATCAAGGAATTGGGCGCAGGGGCTGCTGTCCTTGGCCACCCAGCCCACTCTGTGGCGATGCTTGCCAATATGCTGGCAAGAAAGGGTGAAAAGGTTCGTAAGGGTGACGTGATTATTACTGGCGGCATTACTGCTGCCGTTAAGTTGAACTTTGGCGATGTTGTCAGCGGGAAATTTGATGGTTTTGGCGAAGTGTCTTTTACCGTGACAGATTAATAATTGTAGAGAGCAGGGATTTTCATGCCTATTATTCATGTGCAAATGATGGAAGGTAGACCGAAAGAAAAAGTAGCTGAATTAATTCGCAATGTCACGACCACCGTATCTGAAACATTGGATTCACCGAAGGAGAATATAAGAGTTCTCGTAACCGAGATTCCTAAAACGCATTGGGGAAAAGCTGGGGAGCCGGTTGAAAAATAGAAAATGACTGAGCATGGTGGTAAAACCGTCATGCTTAAATTTAATACTATTCTGAAAGCGGTTCCTGGGGGAGGGGAAATGGCTTGTATTCGAAAATAAGAAAGATAATTAGAGTACAAAAAACCGACTTCCATTAGGAAATCGGTTTTTTACGTTATCAGTAAGTAACCTTTAGTTTGAAATTAAATTAAGGCAACACTAGTGTTATCTTTTATATGTTGATATATATTGATAGCTAAATGAATATTAAATAATGGTTGACTTTCATTCAAGTCCGTTAATAGAATTTCCTCAATTCGTTTTAAACGATAGCTTAAGGTATTTGTGTGAATATGTAAAGAATCAGCCGTTTTCTTTATGTTTTGATTTTGGTCTAAATAAACAATCAGAGTGCTTAACAGTTCGCCTTTTCTAGATTGTTCATATTCAATGAGGGGACCTAATACTTCATGGATAAAATCAATCAATTCTTCCTTTGAATTTTGTAAAATAAACCTCTGAACGCCAAGGTCTGTATAACTAAGAACTCTATGATCAAAACGATAGTTTTTGAGAAACTTTATGCACTTTGTCGCTTCTACAAATGACTCGTGGACAAAAATAAGCCCTTGCTTAATTCTTCCAATCCCAATTGATACGTCTATCTCTCTATATTTATTTTTAATCTCATGCTGTAAAATTTTTGCAAGTTCTTTTAATTCAGCAATAATATTGGACGAAGAAACTCTTGAATGCAAGGATAGAAGGGCAACGATTTGATTTTCATCCCTTACTGCCATTACTTGCGAGTTCCTCCCAAGTAATGTATTGGCCATATGGAGTAAATTCCTTATGAAGTGGTCGCCGATTACCTTTTGCTCGTTTAACTTATCCTCAAAATTAATAAGTATGGCAACATAGTTTCGGTTAGGGTCAAAATTTAAATTTTTTGCTTTCTGAATAAGTGCTTCATCGATCTGTCCTGAAAAAAGCTTGGTCACGAATTCCCCTCTTAAACGCTGCTGTGTTTCAAAAACGGCTTGCTCTTTTCCCAGTTCAAGTGAAATGACTGTACAAGCATGTTCAAGAGCAGCGATATCCACCTCATTCATTTTTTGTTTTGAAAGGATGATAAGCCCGCCTAGAGACTTTAATTTGGACCCAAGTGGCAATACAACTAATTGATACATTTCATCATTTAATGTTATTTCGGAAACGGTATGTGAGTTTTCAAGTGTTAGGATAATTTGTTTTGCATACGCTTTCATATACTCGGTCATTTCAATTGAAAAGGAAGAAGAGCAGGCAGAAGCCCTAAGTTCACCTATTTCATCAAAGAGAAACATATGTTGTCCTATTGTTTTATGTATAAAATTCATTATCGACTGAATTCCTTCTCCATTTACAACGAGATTGGCCAGGTTCCTATGTATTTCGATTGAATGGGAAAGCTTCTGAACCATTTTTTCCTTCTCATAATAAAGACTGGATTTTTCCAAGGCAACTGCTGCTTGGTGGCCAATCGCTTCTAATAGATTAATATCCTCTTGCTTAAACTGCAAAGATTGTTCAAAAGAGTCCAATGTAATCACGCCAATACATTTTCCGTTTTGTAAAATAGGTGAAGAAATGACAGATGTAAAATGAAAATTACTCGGAATAGACTGATCCAATAAATCTCTGTTATATGGCGTTAATGTTGACAGCGCCTGTTTAATTTCTACCTCATCCCAAAAAATGAGACATTTTTTTGCAGCAAAAGACATCCCAGTCATAGATTCACCGCTAACTAGTTTAATTTGCCTAAATATATGTGGATAAAATAATCCTTGAGCTGATTTTGCGATGAGTCGATTCTGGCTTTTGTCAAAAATCCATATAGAGCCTCCTCCTGCCGCTTCAACGACAGATATCGTTTCATTCATGATTGAATCAAAGATCGTATCAATATCTAAATTGGAATTGATAACGTTTGACACATGGATTAAGGACTTTAGTTGCCGATGAGTTAAGGTATCTTGCATCTGTCATCATCCTTTCTCTACGATTTTTTACATTTCATCCATTTTCCTGTTTTTGTGTAAAAGACACAAATTTTTCATAATAATATTCATGAAAATGTACATAGCATAATATTCATAATGATTATATTCTTATTATAAGAAAGTTATGAAAATAATGAAAGGAGTTCAGCGTAAAGATATGTAGTGGTGGCTTAATTTTTTTCGCTTAAAACAATCAGAATATTTAGAAAGGGGTTGTAGAAAAATGAATTTTGATTTAACGAAAGAACAAGAGATGATACGCAAGTTAATTCGAGATTTTGCTGATGCAGAAGTTGCACCTGGTGCAGATGAACGTGATCGAACGGGGGAATTCCCTAAGGAAATTTTTGCAAAATTAGCAGAGTTAGGGATCATGGGTCTGCCTTTTCCTGAACAATACGGTGGTGGTGAGGCTGACACGATCAGCTTTGCAATTGTCGTTGAAGAACTTAGTCGTGTTTGTGCATCAACAGGAATTACATATTCAGCACATATTTCATTGGGAGGAGCTCCACTTAATTTATTTGGTACACATGAGCAAAAAGAGAAATACTTAACACCAATTTGTACGGGAGAGTCTTTTGGAGCATTTGGATTGACTGAGCCGAATGCAGGCTCCGATGCAGGGGGAACCCAAACAACAGCAGTTCTTGATGGAGATGAGTGGGTCATTAACGGCTCAAAATGTTTTATTACAAATGCAAGCTATGCTAATCACCTTGCTGTGACAGCGGTAACAGACCGCTCAAAAGGAATCAACGGAATCAGCGCATTTATTGTTCCTACAAAAGCTCCAGGATTCACTGTAATCGACAACTACGAAAAAATGGGTCTGCATGCCTCAAATACTACAGAACTTATCTTAGAGAATGTAAGGGTTCCTAAAGAAAATCTGCTGGGAACAGATGGAAACGGTTACAAACAGTTTTTAGCTACGCTTGATGGCGGAAGAATTGGAATCGGTGCTATGGCTGTAGGTATTGCTCAAGGGGCCTATGAAAAAGCTCTTCAATATGCAAAAGAAAGAAAACAGTTTGGAAAGAGTTTAGCCAACTTCCAGGCAATCCAATTTAAATTAGCTGACATGGCAATGAATATTGAATTAGCCCGGAATATGGTTTTTAAAGCAGCTTGGTTAAAGGATCAAGGAAGAGCTTTTAAAAAGGAAGCGGCATTTGCGAAATTATTTGCTTCGGAAATATGCATGAGAGCATGTGATCAAGCCGTTCAAATTCATGGCGGATATGGATATATGAAGGAATATCAAGTGGAGCGATTCTTCCGTGATGCGAAACTCTTAGAAATTGGTGAAGGAACATCTGAAGTTCAACGAATGGTTATTGCCAAACAAATTGGATGTTAATAAATTTTTTATAGGATTGGCTGTGTTAAAGGTGATGGTTGATCTTAAAGACTACGTTGATTGGAGCGGAAATCAACAGCCTAGTAGAGACATAGTGATGAAATAAAAATTGTTAAAGGAGCCATTACATGGATATCAGTGGAATTTTACAAGTAGTTTCAAATAGCAAACTCATCTATCCAGAAGAAGAAAAAGTTCGTTCAACCTCCATTGGGAGCAGTGAAGCATATCATGAACTGCTTAAACAATCACAAGAAGATCCTGCTAAATTTTGGGATCGTGCAGCCCGTGAACTTGTTTGGTATGAACCATGGGATGAAACCATTAGTGGACAGCTCCCCGATTTTCGCTTTTTTGCCGGCGGCATTAGTAACCCAAGTGTAAATTTACTTGATCGGCATATCGAAAATGGGGCAGGAAACCGGACTGCTCTCATTTGGGAGGGTGAAAACGGGGACACCAAATTTTACACGTATAATATGCTTCTTGCTGAAGTAAATCGTTTTGCGAATGTTCTTAAATCATTTGGTGTAAAAAAAGGTGATTGTGTTGCTATTTTTCTTCCCAATCTGGCAGAAGCCTTTATTTCCGTTTTAGCTTGTTTTCGAATTGGTGCTATTTACAATACAATTTTCTCAGGATATTCGGAAAAATCATTGACAGACCGTCTCATCAATTTTGAGCCAAAAGTATTAATCACTGCGGATGCAACTGAACGTCGGGGTAAATTCATTCCTTTAAAAGAAAAAGTTGATCATGTTGTACCATTTATTCCATCGATCGAAGCAGTCATTGTTGTTGACCGATTAGGTTCAGAGGTTCAAATGAAAGATGGCCGGGATTACTGGTGGCATGAGCAGACAAAAGCGGCAAGTATCGTTTGTGAACCAGAGAGAATTGAAGCTAATGAGAGCGGTATTGTGTTTTATACAAGTGGTACGACAGGTAAACCAAAAGGCGTCGTGCATTCCGGCATGGCTTTTGTCACACAGAATTACACATATGCCAAGTATCATATGGATCACCATCAAGACGATGTTTTCTGGTGTACCGCGGATATCGGCTGGTTAACCATGCATATTTGGGGAATTACAGGTGCCTTAGCGAATGGTGTAACAACCGTTGTCTTTGAAGGGGCTGTTGATTATCCAGCAAAAGATCGTTTTTATCAAATCATTGAAAAATACAGGGTGAATAAACTGTTTACTGCCCCAACAGCATTAAGAATGTTAAAAAGTATGGGAGAAAAGGCATTAGAGAAATTTGATTTATCGTGCCTCGATGTCATTTCCCTTGTTGGAGAACCTTTCGATCCGGAAACCTGGCATTGGACATATGAAGTTTTAGGAAAGAAGAAGGTATATATTAATAATACTTGGGGCCAAACCGAAACAGCAGGATCGCCTATAGCTGGAGCAGCTTGGCTGACGCCGATGAAACCAGGTTCCTCAGGTACTGCCTTTTTAGGTGCGGTTATGGATATCGTTGATGTAGAAGGCAACCCAGTTAAACCTGGTGTCTTAGGAAATCTGGTTATTAGAAAACCATTTCCTATGCTATGTCGGACACTTTGGAAAGAACCAGAACGATATTACGCATCCTATTATAGCCAAGTGGATGGCTGCTATTATGCCAGCGATCTAGCTTTATTAGATGATGATGGATATTTATGGGTAGTTGGCCGTTCAGATGACGCATTTAATGTAGCAGGACACCGCTTAAGTACAATGGAGATGGAGAGTGCTGTACTTGAATGTGAGGGTGTTTCTGAAAGCGCCATCATTGGGATCCCAGATGAAATTAAAGGAGAAGTTCCGCTCGCATTTGTCCGTTTGGCCGATGGCTATGAAGGAACAGAGGAATTAAAACAACAAATAAATAATCACATCATTCAACAAATTGGTAAGATTGCAACCCCAAAATCAATTATTTTTACAGATATGTTGCCGAAAACAGTCAGCGGAAAAATCATGCGCCGTTTATTAAAGGAAATTGTTGTATCAGGAAAGGTTTCCGGCGACATTACAGGACTAGAAGACCCGACGACGGTTGCACAAATCCAAAAAATAGTTGCTGAAAGGTCATCAGTTAAATAGTTATTAATTAGAGACAGTCATTTGTCAGGAAAATCACCGGCAAATGACTGGTTCCATATTACTAGATTAAGAGTTAAAGATAAACGTAAAGAATGTTGCAAAATGAATAATTAGATTTTTACATATCTCCTTAATCATCACAGTTTAGGCATTTGTAATGCTGACGAGTTTTGAACCTTCTTAAATAGAAGATAGAAAGGGTGGAAAGGCATGTTCAAAAAAGTTTTAATTGCTAATCGTGGCGAAATTGCTGTCCGTGTAATCCGTACATGCAAAGCCTTAGGGATTACGACAATTGGAGTTTACTCAGAGGCTGATACGGATGCTCCCCATGTAAAAATGGCAGATGAGGCCTATTTAATCGGAGGTTCCCGTGTAGCAGAAAGCTATTTAAATATCAATAAAATTCTAGAGGTCGCTCAGGTTTCAGGAGCGGAGGCTATTCACCCGGGATATGGCTTGCTGTCTGAAAATACGGACTTTGCCCGCCGCTGTGAGGAAGCAGGACTTGTATTCATCGGGCCTTCTCCAGAGGTTATTTCTAAAATGGGAAGTAAGATTGAATCACGCAAAGCAATGGAGGGAGCAGGTGTTCCTGTCGTTCCAGGAATTACCTACCCACTGGCAGATGAAGAGGAAGCGGTAGAGGCGGCGGGCCGCATCGGCTATCCCGTTATGCTAAAAGCCTCCGCAGGGGGTGGCGGAATTGGAATGCAGGTGGTCCATAACGGGGATGAGATCCGAAAAGCATTTGCGGGGAACCAAAAGCGGGCTACTGATTTCTTTGGCGATGGAGCAATGTATATTGAAAAATTTGTTGAAAATCCAAGACATATTGAGATTCAAATCTTGGCAGACAGTTTTGGAAATACCGTTTACCTTTGGGAACGTGAATGTTCGATCCAACGCCGTCATCAAAAAGTCGTAGAGGAAGCCCCATCATCGTTTATTACTGAAAAAACTCGTACCAAGATGGGGGAGGCTGCAGTAAAAGCGGCCCAATCAATTGGGTATAAAAATGCAGGAACAATCGAGTTCTTAGTTGATGAAGAGCAAAACTTCTACTTTCTTGAAATGAATACTCGCTTACAAGTAGAGCATCCGGTTACGGAAGAAATTACAGGTTTGGATTTAGTTGAAAAACAATTACAAATTGCTGCAGGTGAAGCTCTGAAATTTTCTCAAGAAGACGTAAAACGTGAGGGTCATGCCATTGAGGTTAGAATCTATGCGGAAGATCCCAAAACATTTTTCCCTTCACCTGGAAAAATAACAAAATTAGAGTTGCCGAACGGTCCTGGAGTTCGACATGAATTAGCCATTCACGGTCAATCCGCAGTCACCCCTTTTTATGATCCAATGATTGCTAAGCTTGTCGTCAAAGGCTGCAATCGTGAAGAGGCAATAAATCGTCTGCAAGCTGCATTAGCTGATTATCATATTGAAGGTATTAAAACAAATATCCCAATGCTGCAAGAGGTTATTGCCCACTCGGCATTCCATTCAGGTGATACGACAACAGACTTTGTTAACAAGTATTTAAAAACTAAAAAAGAAAATAACGTAAAATAGGAGGAATTATCATGAGTGAAGTAATTGCAGTCATGGCAGGAAATGTATGGAAGGTATTAGTTAAAGCTGGAGACCAGGTAGAAGAGGGCCAAGATGTAGTGATTTTAGAATCGATGAAAATGGAAATTCCAATTGCAGCTGAATTCGATGGAACGGTGAAAGAAGTGAAAGTGAACGAAGGCGACTTTGTTAATGAAGGCGACGTCATTGTAGTAGTTGAATAAAGCCTGGATAAAGGTGGAAAGGAGATGAAACAATGAAGTGGCCGGAAGGTGTAACGATTAAAGAGGTTGGTCCTCGTGATGGATTGCAAAACGAAAAGGCATTTATATCAACAGAAGATAAAATTGCTTGGATTAATCAATTGTCAGATAGTGGACTAAAACATCTTGAGATTACCTCTTTTGTTAATCCCAAATGGATTCCTGCACTTTCAGATGCAGTTGCTGTTGCTACTGGCATTACCAAAGTGCCTGGTGTCACCTATACAGCACTCGTTCCTAACCTTCAAGGTTTGGAACGGGCATTTAAAGCGAACATTGATGAAGTAGCAGTGTTTATGTCAGCAAGCGAAACACATAACCTAAAAAATATCAATAAAACGATTGGCGAGACTTTCCCTGTGTTACGGGATTTGGTCAGAGAAACCATTTCAGCAGGAAAATTAAGCAGAGGTTATGTTTCGACAGTTTTTGGCTGTCCCTATGAAGGGGATGTTGATATCGATGCGGTCATAAGAGTGTCCGAAACATTATTTGAAATGGGTATTGCAGAGTTGTCTCTCGGGGACACAATCGGTGTGGCAAATCCAAAGCAAGTTCAAAATGTGTTGGAAGTTTTATTGAAAAGATTTCCAGCAGATAAATTAGCGATGCATTTTCATGATACACGTGGAACGGCTTTGGCCAACATCTTAGTATCGTTAGAAATGGGAATTACCATTTTTGATTCTTCGCTTGGCGGCCTAGGTGGTTGTCCTTATGCGCCTGGAGCATCCGGAAACGTGGCAACAGACGATTTACTCTATATGCTTCACGGGATGGGAATTCACACTGGTGCTGATCAACAAAAGCTGCTTCATGCATCCCAATTCATTCAGGAGAAACTTGGCAGACCTTTACCAAGTAAAAGTTTTCAAGCCGCGAGTTCCAAGCTGAGTGGAAAGCTTGGAAATGCTTTGTGAGAAAGGTGAGATCATGAGTAAAACAATATTAGTTAACAAGATGGAAAACGGAATCGTGATGATTACTTTAAATAGGCCGGAAGCTGCTAATGCTTTATCCTTACAGATGTTAGAGGGGCTCAAGGACGCCATTCTTACCAGTAAATATGATCGATTAGTCCGCTGTATCATCATTACAGGGGCTGGGGAGAAAGCTTTTTGTGCGGGAGCTGATTTAAAGGAACGAGCTGGAATGGATCCGGTTCAGGTGAGGAAGACGGTTTCTTTGATCCGTGAAACTATCAACTCTCTAGAATCATTACCCCAACCGGTCATAGCGGCAGTGAACGGCGTTGCTTTTGGGGGAGGAACTGAACTAGCGCTCGCTTGTGATATCCGTATTGCCTCTGAAACTGCGAAACTTGGACTGACGGAAACATCATTGGGAATTATTCCTGGTGCAGGAGGAACACAGCGTTTACCAAGATTAGTAGGAAAGGGACGTGCAAAAGAGCTGATTTTCACTGCAAGACGAATTGATGCAAAAGAAGCCCTTGAAATTGGATTAGTAGAGTATACGGTCCCTGTTGAAAGCTTAATTGATAAAGCATTAGAAATTGCAGGACAAATTGTTCAGAATGGCCCGATTGCCGTTGCACAAGCAAAGTTTGCAATCGATAAAGGCTATGATGTAGAAATAAACACCGGTCTGGCCATTGAGCAAAATGCCTATGAAGTGACGATGCCAACAAAAGATCGTTTAGAAGGATTACAGGCTTTTAAGGAGAAACGCGCCCCAATCTACAATGGTGAATAAGAAAACTAGATTAATAGGAGGAAAAATAATGACAGTGGATATGAAACCTCTACAACAAACACTGAATGATCGAGTCGAACAAATCAAAAAGGGCGGAGCTCCCAAATATCACGAAAAAAACCAAGAGCAGGGAAAACTGTTCGTCCGCGAGCGTTTATCATTATTATTCGATCCTGGCTTTGAACTGGAAGATGCGCTATTTGCAAACTGCATGGCGGGGGATCTTCCTGCAGATGGTGTTGTGACAGGGATGGGCAAGATTAATGGCCAGCTTGTCTGTGTGATGGCTAACGATTCAACGATCAAAGCCGGTTCTTGGGGAGCTCGGACGGTTGAGAAAATCATTCGAATCCAAGAAACAGCTGAAAAACTTCGAGTACCATTATTATACCTGGTAGATTCTGCTGGAGCGCGGATAACGGATCAGGTGGAAATGTTCCCTGGGCGTCGTGGGGCAGGAAGAATCTTTTACAATCAAGTAAAACTTTCAGGTAAAATTCCTCAGATTTGTATTCTGTTTGGACCATCTGCTGCTGGTGGAGCCTATATTCCAGCTTTTTGTGACATTGTTATTATGGTTGATAAAAATGCATCGATGTACCTGGGATCACCGAGAATGGCCGAAATGGTTATTGGTGAAAAAGTAACCTTGGAGGAAATGGGCGGCGCTCGCATGCACTGTTCTGTTTCAGGCTGTGGTGATGTTCTTGCAAAAAATGAAGAAGAAGCCATTTCAATGGCAAGAAACTATCTTTCTTATTTCCCTGCTAATTTTTCAGAGAAACCGCCAGTTCGTGAGTCTGTGGCTCCTAAACCATTGAAAAAACCATTAGAAGAGCTGATTCCGGCTAATCAAAATGCACCATTTAATATGCATGATCTAATAAACGGGATTATTGATGAAGACTCCTTCTTTGAGATCAAAAAACTTTTTGCTGGCGAACTTATTACAGGACTTGCCCGCATGGATGGAAAACCTGTCGGAATCATTGCCAATCAGCCGCGTGTTAAAGGCGGGGTATTATTCCACGATTCAGCAGATAAGGCCGCAAAATTTATTAATCTTTGTGATGCCTACCATATTCCCCTTTTGTTTTTAGTTGATGTGCCTGGATTTATGATAGGTACAAAGGTAGAACGGGCAGGAATCATTCGTCATGGTGCGAAAATGATTTCAGCAATGGCTGAAGCAAGTGTTCCAAAAATTTCTGTTATTGTACGTAAAGCATATGGAGCTGGTCTTTATGCAATGGCTGGCCCTGCATTTGAACCGGATGCTTGTCTTGCATTGCCTTCTGCTCAAATTGCGGTTATGGGACCAGAAGCAGCAGTTAATGCCGTTTATGCTAATAAAATTGCAGAGCTTCCTGAAGATGAGCGAACCGCATTCATAGAACAAAAACGTGAGGAATATAAAGAGGACATTGATATTTACCATTTAGCTTCCGAAATGGTGATTGACGGTATTATTCCAGCAAACTCATTGCGTAAAGAGCTTGTTAATCGTTTTGAGGCATACACTTCAAAATATCTCATTTTTTCAGAACGAAAACACTCTGTATATCCGGTCTAATTTTTAACAGTTAATTTCAAATGTAAGAGACTATATTTTAATAAGGAGGCAGACCTGTGAAGAATGGAAAAATTGTAAACTCATTTGTGGAAGCAATACAAGATATTTCAGATGGCGATACCATCATTGTTGGTGGTTTCGGACTGTGCGGAATCCCGGAAAAAGCAATTCTTGCCCTAAGAGATCAAGGAACGAAGGATTTAACAATCGTTAGTAATAACTGTGGCGTTGATGATTGGGGGCTTGGTCTGCTACTTGCAAATAAGCAAATTAAGAAAATGGTTTCATCGTATGTCGGTGAAAATAAAATTTTTGAAAAGCAGTTTTTAAGCGGTGAGCTTGAGGTCGAACTAGTCCCTCAAGGAACGCTTGCTGAACGAATTCGTGCCGGCGGCGCCGGAATACCTGGTTTTTATACGGCTACTGGGGTGGGAACTCCAATTGCAAAAGGAAAAGAGCACAAGGAGTTTAATGGAAGAACCTATTTATTAGAAGAGGGAATTGTCGGTGATTTTGCCCTGGTGAAAGCCTGGAAGGCCGACCCGCTTGGAAACCTTGTTTTCCGAAAAACATCACGCAACTTTAATCCATTGGCTGCAATGGCCGGGAAAATTACAATTGCAGAAGTCGAGGAAATCGTTGAGGTAGGAGATTTAAATCCAGAAGAAATCCATACGCCAGGAATCTACGTTCAACGTGTGCTGCTCGGAACTAACTATGAAAAACGGATAGAAAGACGTACAGTAGTACAAGCCTAATAGTTTAAAAGAGACAAGGAGTGAGTGGATTGAAGGATGCGCGATTAACCATTGTAAAACGTGCGGTTCAAGAAATTCAGGATGGAATGAACGTAAATTTAGGGATTGGGATCCCTACCCTTATTGCCAATGAAATTCCAAGCGAATACAACGTCTTGCTTCAATCAGAAAATGGCTTATTGGGCATTGGACCTTATCCGGTTGAAGGGACAGAAGACCCCGATTTAATAAATGCGGGAAAAGAAACGGTAACTGCTGTGCCTGGTGCTTCTTATTTCGACAGTGCAGAATCATTTGCAATGATTCGCGGTGGTCACATCGACCTTGCTATCTTAGGGGGAATGGAAGTTTCTCAAACAGGAGATTTGGCTAATTGGATGATTCCAGGGAAGATGGTCAAAGGAATGGGCGGAGCCATGGACTTAGTAAACGGCGCAAAACGTGTTGTGGTTATTATGGAACATGTTAATAAGCACGGAGAATCAAAGGTCAAAAAAGAGTGTACACTTCCCCTTACTGGAAAAGAAGTGGTCCACCGTTTAATAACAGATTTGGCTGTATTTGATTTCACTTCTGAAGGAATGGTTCTCGTGGAAACCCAAGACGGAGTATCGGTTGAGGAAGTTATTGAAAAAACAGAGGCCTCATTTAAAATTGGTGTCGAATTACTAGTTAAGTAAAAGGGGTTGAGCAAAATTTTATAGAAACAATTGAGGCAGTTTCCTACCGTTAGGATTATTATTTTATTGAACTTGATGACCAAGATTAAGTTGTTGAAGAGATATTTTTTAGAGCTGTCCTTAAGGCAGCTTTTTTTTGATGAAAGGATTAGGTTATAGATTAAAAATTTATACAAATGTTTAATTATTGGTTTTTTTGTCCATAGTTTTTAAGTAAATCATTTTTATGGAGGGTAATAAACGTGGGAGAATTTACAAAAGAAATAGTACCATTACCCGAGGAATTTTATGTTCAGCCCACGCTTGACCTGGCAAAGGCATTGCTTGGATGCCTCCTTGTAAAAGAAACGAATGAAGGAATGACAGCAGGATATATTGTAGAAACAGAGGCTTACATAGGTCCTGGTGACCGGGCTGCACATAGCTACAATAATAGAAGGACGGCAAGAACCGAGGTCATGTTCCAACGGTCCGGCCTGGCCTATACCTATGTTATGCATAGGCACTGCCTCTTCAATGTGGTTAGCGGCGGTGAAGAAAATCCTGAAGCCGTTTTGATTCGTGCCCTTGAACCGCGAGATGGTCTCGAGCTTATGAAAATAAGGAGGGGCATTGAAGAACTTTCAAAATTGACAAATGGCCCTGGCAAACTAACAAAATCATTGGGCATTACCATGGAGGACTATGGACGTCCCCTCAGTCCTCCACGATTATTTATTGCCAAAGGCTTTTGTCCAGAAAGCATATCAGTCGGAAAAAGGATAGGAATTGATAAATCTGGTGAAGCCCGTGATTATCCATGGCGATTTTGGGTTACTAATAATCAATATGTTTCACGGCATCAAAAGTCTGAGTATGTAATTGTCTGAACAGTAAAAAGGACTTAACTCGTTGGTTAAGTCCCTATAATAAATGGATTCGTTATTTTCCTTAGTAATTATTAGGCTTACAGCCAATAATTCATTCCTTTCCTAAAGTTTATTTATCGAAAAGGATTATCCATTTAATCCTTTTGTTTCGATTTTACTAGTATGAAGTTTTTTCCGAAAGGACAATCCTAATCAACACCTCCTCAACATTAAATTGGATGGGTTCTGATCACCTGGACCGATGAAATCTAATTCGGCAGGAGAAAATACTTTAACTTTTCTTTTAACGTCCTCCAAAGGAATTCGGATCGGCTCAAGAACTTCATGATCCTGAAAGACATTACCTCCCGTGATTATTCTCTTTTTCTTCCTCCTTACGAAGGCATTCCTATTTTTCTTGCTATCTTTGTTAACAGTGACACGCTCTTTCACTTTCTCATTAAGTATTAATAGTCCTTTCTCGGTTTGGAAAACTTCTTCTTCAATCGAAGCGACTATTCCGATTTCACGTTTGTTTACGACCAAGATGAAGTTATATCCGGTTTCAGTTTTCTTTTGTAAAATGTTAACTTCATCTGTGATAAACGTGACGAATTCTTCGGGTTCTTTCGTGTGTGAGTCTTGAGAGTTTTCTTTTTGCTTAATGACTCGATAATATGCTTTTGCTCCAATTCCTTCATCTGTAAAATCAAAAGGTTTTATACTCTGGGTGCGTACAAAGAATAATTGATTTACCTTCTCTTTACCGTTTAATTGGACACATAAAGCAACATCTTCTTTCATCACCGTTCCTTCTTCGTGAGAAAGCATAGGTACATTCATTTTCATCCCCGGAAATTGAACGAAGATGTAACTGAAGTTTTTCTTAGGCTGCACATTCGAAAGTCTCATAAACTCACAACCTTTCCGATTTGTTACAAGATTATTTTCCTTGTAGGTGTATAATTCAATATCGTTCTTCACATTCCTGTATGATTAGAAAGAGTTTTCATCGTCACTTTCTTATGAAATGCGATGGATCCTCCTAAATTATGAGTAAATCTCCTATCGAAACATGTAAATGATATAATTCTGCTTTCTAAAACGACAATTTACAGCCTATTATTGAGTATATTTTATAAATCCTGTTTCATCCTTTTTTTGGATTTTTTTTAGGTTGTGCACTATTTGGAAGGATATGGCTAAAAAAGTAAGGATGTCAGTGCTATTTTCTCGAGTTTGAATGACATTCCTGTATACAGCAAAATACACTGTTTTTTTGACTTTGTGTGACCTTGTATTCAATGATAAGATGAAACCTACGTAAAAGAACAATTCGCCCAGGGGAAAAAAACTGAAAGGAATGATTTGTTATCAATCATTTACAATTAAGTTATACGAGCGAAATGGAAAAAGCGATGCATAGTGCTCATGGTGTAGGTTATGAAGATTACAGAAGACATCATACAGTGAGAATGAGAGTCGAAAAACGCCGTAAAAAGGATTATATTAATTGTCGTAGAATGGTTGCTGATTTAGACCGGCTTGTTCATTTTAATAATCGATTAAAGGCATGAATCAAAGTGGAAACCAATGTGAATGCACACTGGTTTCCTTTTTTTGATTAAAAGCAAAAATAAATAAGAAAAATTCCTCATCCTTGTCTTATTTAAGGGTGGTTTTTTTCCCATTTATTAAACTTATAAATAGGTTAATCTTAACTGGACAAGAAAATTTAGGTCCAGTAGACTAAAAACTAATTCATAATAAATACCTTTATTATCATAAGAGGTCATACAAGCAACTTTAATTAGAGGGGTAAGTTTGCTCTGAAATAATTAGAAAGCAATAGTAAAATTTCCTGTCACCTAATCTACTATAGCGGAGGAATGAACATGTTAGAATTTGATACAAATATGGACCAACTGGCCAAGATTAAAGTCATTGGTGTTGGCGGCGGGGGAAATAACGCCGTGAATCGTATGATTGACGAAGGCGTTGAAGGTGTAGAATTTATTGCCGTTAATACAGATGCACAAGCTCTTAATCAATCAAAAGCAGCAGTCACGATGCAAATTGGTACAGCATTGACAAGAGGTTTGGGAGCAGGGGCTAATCCAGAAGTAGGTAAAAGAGCTGTGGAAGAGAGTAAACAGCAAATTAAAGAAGTGTTAGCAGGTGCAGACATGGTTTTCGTTACAGCCGGTATGGGCGGTGGTACCGGCACAGGTGCAGCGCCTGCCATTGCTGAAATTGCCCGCAATCTTGGTGCCCTGACAATTGGAGTTGTCACACGTCCGTTTAAATTTGAAGGCCGCAAGCGTGCATCTAACGCAGAAACTGGAATTAACGAAATGAGGGAAGCAGTAGACACTTTAATTATTATTCCCAACGATCGCTTATTAGAGATTGTAGATAAAAAAACACCCATGATTGAAGCTTTTCGTGAAGCCGATAATGTACTACGCCAGGGTGTTCAAGGGATTTCCGATTTAATTGCTGTGCCAGGGTTAATCAACCTTGATTTTGCTGACGTGAAAACGGTCATGTCCCATAAGGGAACTGCCTTAATGGGAATTGGTATTGCTAAAGGTAAAGATCGTGCAGTTGAGGCTGCGCAGAAAGCCTTAAATAGTCCCTTACTTGAAACTTCTATCAATGGAGCTCATGGTGTGATCATGAACATAACTGGTGGAAATAATTTAAGTCTTTTTGAAGTACAGGAGGCAGCCGATATAGTTGCTTCTGCTTCTCATGAGGAATTAAATATGATTTTTGGTTCGGTCATTAACGAAAACTTAGATGAAGAAATTATCGTAACTGTTATTGCCACTGGATTCACTGAGCAAGAGGAGATATTAGCACAACCGCTTTCCCAGCCATCAATGGAAGAAATGTCTAATCCATATCAAAGGGAAAAACGTACACAGCGTGAACCAATAAACCGAGGCGAACCAGTTCAAGATTATGAAAGACACTCAGAACAGTCAGAAGAATCTCTGAATATTCCAGCGTTCTTGCGCAATCGAAAAAAACGATTTTTATAAATTTAACATCTGCATTTTCAAATGTAGGTAGAGAAATACATAGTACTAAGACCCAAATTCATTAATCACAGAAACCCTGCCTGTTATAGGTTGTTTAAGAGGTTGCTAACATTAGCAACCTTTTTTAAATGTTTCGAAATATAGTACTGGCCAATATGGAGCCATCTTAGGGATCATGGGGATAGGGATGGGGACAGCCGTTGTTTTCTACTTGTTATCCTTCTTACTTAAGGAAACCGCACCGGTAAAAGTATCTTGTGATATTTCAGAAGATTCAGGAATTAATATATCTCTTTAAATTAAATAAAGGACGCTTTCATAATGTGTTGGAAAATACATTACGAAAGCGTCTTCGTGTTAACTTTAAAATAATTTCTACACTTGTTATTTTTTCAATGTAGTGGTTGAACTTCTAATCACAAGTTCAGGCTCGTATACGATGGATGGAGGAATGTTTTCCTTCTTTTCGACAGCAGCAACAATCCATTTTGCAGCATCAATCCCCATTTGCATTTTTGGATGGGTTACTGATGTTAGTTTTACATCTGATGCCTCTGCTAAAAAGGAGTCATCGTAGCCAACAATCGAAACATCCTCAGGAATACTTAATCCACGTTCTCTTAACATATTTAATATTTGTAAGGCCAGTTGGTCATTGTAACAAACAATTGCTGAAGGGATTGAATCTGCATTGAAAAATTTTTCTAATCGTTCTAATAATCTGCTATCTTTTTCTTCGGTGGTAAAGGTAATCACCATCTCCGGGAAAAATGTAATGCCATGCTCTCTGAAAGCGCGGATAAAGCCCTGCATACGATTTACCCCTTGGAGGTCATCCGTTTTAAAAAGTCCAACTATCTTTTCATGTCCTAATTTAATTAAATGTTCAGTAGCCGCAAATCCACCGTGTTCATCATTCACAATGATATGAGGAGGCATAAGCTGAGGATAGAATTGGTTAATCATTAAGTATGGGATATGGTTCTGTTCTAATTCCAGATAGTAATGAATGTTAGGATTGTAATTGCTGCTTTTAGTAGGCTCAACAATAAGACCGTCAATGTTCCTGCTTAACATCGTTTGTAAACATTGTTTTTCTTTCTCAACATCATTATCCGTACATGCAAAGGTTAAAGAATATCCCTCAGCTGTTAAATATGATTCAATTCCTTTGATAATGGAAGGGAAAATATAGTCAGAAATGTAGGTGGTTATAACTCCGATATTTTTTCCATTACTCGATTGATGCTGGATTTGAGGCTTTTCATTCTCCAACTTATTGGAACAAAAGGTTCCAGCACCTTGTTCTCTATATAGCCATCCCTCATGAACCAAATCCCCGATAGCTTGACGAATCGTATGTCTGCTTACACCAAACATTTTGACAAGTTCATTTTCAGAATAAATCTTATCCCCAGGTTTTACCTGACCGCTAGTTATCCATTCTGTTATCTTTTCCTTTACCATATTATATTTAGTTTGTTGAGCCAATTGGATTACACCACTTTCAACTTGGAAGCAAGTTTATTTACTTATGCGTACAACATGTTTAATAAAATAATATTAACAAAAAAACAAGAGATTGACCATGAGATAATTTACTAGCATTATACGTACAAGTCGCGACTGATCTATTATTTGTGATGCTTTTGGAATTTGTATATATCAAGCTTTTGAATAGGTATCCTCAGATTGCACAGTGTAAAGCTATATCGAAAATCATGTTATAATAAAGTCGAGCTATGTTCCGTAATAAGGCAATAATAAAAAAGAAAAGGAGTTAATAAAATGATTAAAGTTGTATGTAAAGCAAAACTAAAACCAGGTGTAAAGGTAGAAGAATATTTTCTATTGGCAAGAGAAGTTGTGTCAGAAACCAGAAAAGAAAAAGGCTGTATAACTTACACACTTCATCAAGATATCAATGATCCGACCATCCTAACTATGCTCGAAGAATGGATGGATGAAGAGGCTTTAAATCAACATAATAAAAGTGAACATGTTATGAAAATTGTTCCAGAGCTTAGAAAACTTCGAGAAAGTACAGAAATCAACCTTTATAGAGAAGTAAAATAACCCCCGATGGAAAGGAAAGTACTTACATATTCTTCCTGTCCCAGGCACCTTCCTCCCATGAGGATGGTGCCTGATTTAGAATAAATGTGAAAAAATATGCTTTCTAAAACGACAATTTATAGACTATTCGCTAAATTATGTATTAAAATGAATTTTATATATTATAGCTTCACGAAAATAATATAGGAAACCCTAGTTAGCAAATTTTATCGGATAGTAAAAACTTTTAATATAACCTTGGAGGATGCTATGAACTTTGTTAGTACACGCGGAAATGTAAATAAAATTGGTTTTATTGATACAGTCTTAATGGGATTAGCTAATGATGGGGGACTATTAGTCCCTGAGAAAATCCCACAAATTCCTGCAAATAAGTTAGAAGCAATGTCCCAGTTAACTTATCAGGAACTAGCATACGAAATCTTTTCCTATTATGTTGATGGTGAAATTCCAGACAATGAGCTAAAGGCTTTAATCGAGAAAAGCTATGCAACCTTTCGCCACCCAGAAGTAACACCTGTTCAAAAGCTGAAAGAAAACATGTATGTGCTAGAACTGTTCCATGGTCCGACCTTTGCTTTTAAAGATATTGCTCTGCAATTCTTAGGGAATTTATATTCCTATGTATCAAAGAAAACAGGTGAATCAATTCATATTCTCGGTGCTACTTCTGGGGATACGGGTGCATCAGCGATTGAGGGTGTCAGAGGAAAAGAAGGCATTCGCATTTGCATTTTGCACCCACATGGCAAAGTAAGTAAGGTACAAGAATTACAAATGACAACTGTTGATGACAAAAGTGTTTTGAATTTAGCCATCAAAGGGACGTTTGATGATGGTCAAAGAATCATCAAGGAATTGTTTGCAGATGTGGATTTTAAAAACAAATACCATATGCGTGCGATCAATTCCATTAACTTTGTTCGTATAATGGCGCAAACAGTTTATTATTTCTATGCGTATTTCCAAGTAACAAAAGAGACAGGTTCAGAGAGTGTTAACTTCAGTGTGCCGACTGGAAATTTTGGAGATATTTTTGCTGGTTATCTTGCAAAGAAAATGGGTCTACCGATTGGTAAACTAATCGTTGCGACCAACGAGAATAATATTTTAGAGGATTTTATCTCTGATGGAGTGTACAAGCCTGGTGAATTCAGGAGCACCTATAGCCCTTCTATGGATATCCAGGTAGCAAGCAATTTTGAGCGTTATTTGTACTACCTGCTTGGAGAAAATCCAGACGAAGTGTCTACCTTAATGGAGAAATTCAAGTCAGAAGGAAAAATTGTCGTGAACGAGGAGCAGCTCCGCCAGGTAAAAGAGGATTTTGCAGCACATGGAGTTGAAGGGGAAGAATGCTTACAAACAATTACGAAGTACCATGCTGAAACTAGTTATTTATTAGATCCACACACCGCTTGTGGGGTCGCTGCATACGAAAGTTGTAATAAACCTAGTGAGGTTTGTGTCACACTTGCAACTGCTCACCCAGCAAAATTTAATGAATCCATCGAACGTTGTGATATTAAGCAGACATTTCCTGAACAAATAAGTCAATTGTTTAATAAACCACAGCATCTAGAAGTTGTTGAGGCGGATAAAGATGAAATTGTACTTAAATTAGAAAAGCTTTTTAGTTTTTCTGCTAAGTAAATATTTAAATTAGGTTCATGGTATAGAATCAAGAACTATAGTTTACATTAATAGTCCACAAAGATGAAGAATGATAATGAAAAGGGATTTTTAATCGGCTGAATGGGTACTGGTGTCCTCCACAGTCTTCAAAACTGCTTGAGACCTGCGTGCCAGGTCTGGTGGGTTCGATTCCCACACAGTCCCGCCATTAAGTCAATTGTATCAAGGGTTTTCGCAACTTTATTTTGATAAAGGTTTTTATATATTCCCTCACAGTCTCACGCCTATCTACTGGCAAGGCTGTAGAGGGACTGTTACAGAGACTGTAGAGAACGTTTCCTTCAACCTCCAAATAATTATTCATTGGAGGTTATTTTTATGCAAACAAAGGTGATGCCAAAAAAGGTTAAGCCGAAACTAGGTAAGATTAGAGAAGGCAGCAAAAACAAAACTAAAGCTGATTCAAATATCCTGACATTGGATGAGATGTTTGATAAATTTATGACAGCTAAAAAAACAGAAGGATTAGCTTCTAGGACACTTGATGAGTACTACAATAACTATGCCTATCTCAAGCAGTTTTTTTGCAATGATATGACGAATGAGAACGTCACTACAGAGGATTTTCAAGGATATATAGGATTTATGCTCCATGATAAGGAGCTCGCACCTATGACAGTCAATATCCGTATTCGTAATATGAGAGCATTCATTAGATACTGTCATAAGAAGGGATGGATTAACGAGCCTATCCATGAGGATTTCAAGCCGATCAAGACACCTGAGGATACGCTAGAATCATTCACACCTGATGAAGTCATGAGGATATTGTCTGTCATTGACGATTCAACATACACCGGATTCCGAAATAAAGTAATCATTTATGTGCTTTTAGATACACTAGTTCGAATTTCTGAACTTTGTGCAATGAAGCGTAGGAACGTTAATTTAGAGAAGGGTGAAATATTCCTTGAAGCAATGGAAACAAAGACTAGAAAAGCACGAATCGTGCCCATAACAGGACCGACAATCGAATTGCTTAAAGAATATATGGAAATTACAGAGGATTTTGAGGATGAGCATTTATTCTTAACTTATGATGGACACGAAATAAATCATGCTACGGTCAGAATTGACTTGAGAGACCTCGGAAGGGAAGCAGGGGTTAAAAAACGTGTCAGTCCTCATACATTCCGTCATACTGGAGCGTTATGGTATATAAAAAATGGTGGAGACCCATTTAGCTTACAAAAGACTTTAGGGCATACAGATATGAGCATGACACGTAAATACATTCAGATGAGCAATATGGATGTACAAGGACAACACAAGAAATTCTCACCTATTAATAATATAATGAACGTGAATTAATCAAGCAATTGCAATTATTTTATTATTTTGAAATTTTAAGAAAGAACTTGAGAACTTACAGTAGCCGCTGTGGGTTCTTTTTCTTTTAGGGTAAAAAGCCATTTTTTAGCGAAATGTCTTTTTGTTTTGCTAGAAATTTGACCATGCTAGATTATAACTGAAAAAATATGGAGGCTCTTTTAAATGAATAAATTCAGTGAACGATTAACTAGCGAAGAAAAAGAAAAGCTGCTAGTAAGTGCGCAGCCATTATTAAAATTTATGAGGAAATTCTATCAGCAAAATCAGGATGTGCTTGATAAAACGGACGAATGGGAAGCCATTATTGGATTAAGTCTAGAAGAAATGGACGAGCTGGAATTATGGGAGGTAATACAACTCGTCCGTGAAAAAATGACACCAAGGGAAATTGAAATATTGGATAGCATTATCCCTCAACTATATATTATACCTAATAATAAACTGGCTAATGAATTGCCAAAACCGGATGTTCCGTACAATGAGCCTTTTAATATAAAAGTTAATAACGACAAGGAAAAACAAGTTCTAAATCCTACAATTATCAACTATGATGATGCAAATATACAAATTGCCGAAAAAGATAAACGGTTTACGAATTATGATCGTTGTGTACATAATGCAGTTTGCAGTATTTTTGAAGCTGGGAACACAAATTTTACTCCTGACCAAGTATATCGCTGCATGAACGGATTAGATGATTCTCAATATGTCAGTCCTCAATCCATAGAAATAATCACAGCTAGCCTAGATAAGTTAATGAGAACTTATCTCAAAGTGGATTATACCAATGAAGCGAGAATGTACAGAAGAAATCTTGTTGAAGAATATATTGTTGAAGGCTATATCTTGCCTGCTACGAAAATAACAGTCAAAGCTGGCGGACATAGAAGAATCGGTTATAAGTTTAATGGAAAGCCTTTATTATATGAGTATGCGCAAGTATCCAGACAAATTGCAACCGTACCAAGCAAATTATTAAAAACGAAAGATGTTATTCGAGCAAATCCAGAAGTAAACATAATTAAAGAATATCTTTTGCGCCGAATTGAGCAAATGAAAAAAGCTAAGGGCAAAAAACAAATAAACAGAATTTTGTTCGAAAAAATTTATTATGAAACAGGCGAATTAAAACCAAATAAGAAAAAAGCATTGAGAATTAGAAATACAGCAAAAACGTTGCTAACAAAATTCAGCGAAGAAAAATACATTAAAGGCTTTAAATTTTACGAAAAAGGAATAGAAATTTCTTTTTAGAATAATTACAGTTGCCTGCAATAACTGGGTACCTACCTGCAATAATTGGGTACCTACCTGCAATAACAGGGTACCAGTGCACTGTGGGAAAATGTCCTTCCGCCTTACTCTATCAAGGCTTCGAGCGATTAAAGAAAAATCCTATAAGTATTATAAGTTATATAGCAAAGGAACCGGCTCTGAATATCGCCGGTTCCTTTTTGGTTATGATTCATTTTGAAAGGAAGGTGGGAAATGATGAAAAAATGTTCTGATTGTAAAAAGTTGCAGAATGAAAACGAACAATTGAGAACCGAATTAAAAATGATTTATGAAATGTACTATGAACTCACAGACGAAAATTCAGGATTCATTAAACGGAGAAACATTTAATGAAAGAACAGACAAAAATGTAAAACAATAATTCCATTATTACCGTGATTATTTTCAAAAAAAGTGAGGTTTAAGCATTGAAACTAGAAGATTTGATAAAAGAAGTTGATATTTTGTTCTTAATTGAACAGAAGCTGATCGGTAAGCTTAAACGGGAAGGGAAAATATATCGAGTTAATCCGTGTCCAGTATGCGGACACAATGACCATTTCACCGTTTATCCTGAAACAAACAGTTATACAAGCTTCAGCAAATGTTGCAAAGGTGGCAGCGTTTATGATTATTTGCTGGAAGTAGAAAGATTGACGGAAGATGAAGCGTACAAGAAGTTGTTAAAATATTACGAATACCAAACAAAATGGGGAGGAAGTTCATATATAAGAACAAGAGATGAACCAAAAAATGAAAAAAAGACTCCTTCACAGTCAAAACCGGAAGGAGCAAAGAAAAAAGATAATCATACAAAATACATTAACCAATTATATAAAAATACAACAGAAGAAGGCAATCAGCACTTTATCAATCGTGGGATTCCTCATGAACTGATTGAAAAATACAAATTATGTATTGGACAAATAGATAATCGAGAATGCATGGTTTTGCCTGTATGGGAAAAAGGGAAGGTCGTTTATTATACGGTACGTTTTTTAGATGATAAGGGACCGAAATATAAAAATGCTTCAGGAACGGCGCAAATATTCAATGTAGATTATTTAAAAGACCCTGAAATATCAATCGTTTTCATTACAGAAGGGATATTTGATGCTTTATCAATGGAAGCAATGGGATACAAAGCAATTGCTATAGGCGGTGTTCAACATGCAGAAAAGCTGAAGGAAGCTATAAAAAAGGCAGATTGCAATGCTGTTTTCTTAACTGCTTTTGATAATGATGATGCAGGGCAGGAATGCAAAGTAAAATTTGCTTATAAGGCAATTGAGATACCAAAACAGTTTAAAGATATTAATGAATGGTATTGGCATAGCCTTCAGAACGCACAGGAAACCCAAAACACCGTTTTAGAGATTAAGAATAATATTGATGCTCAATTAGATACAGCAGGGCAGCCTGATGCTGTGAGTGATTATTTAGACAGTGCTTTTCATTCAGATATCAAAGAATTTTTAAGCTATAGGAGCAAAAAAACAGGATTCGATAATCTTGATTTTGAAATGAAAGGGTTGTTCCCAGGGCTTTACGTAATAGGTGGGATTTCGTCAGTAGGGAAAACAACCTTTACTCACCAATTATGCGATCAATTAGCGGATCAGGGGAACCATGTTATTTATTTCAGCTTGGAACAGAGTAAATTTGAAATGGTAAGCAAAAGCATAGCGAGGACAACAGCAATAATTAATTTGGACGATGCTGTTTCATCGGTTCAGATAAGAGGTGGCGATTCATCCATTGCCATTAAAGAAGCGATTAAAAAATATCGGAAAACAGCAAGAAATGTAAGCATAATAGAAGGCAATTTTAATACCGATGTTAAGGTGATTCGTGAATATGTTGATGCTTATCGAAAAGCTAATAAAGTGAATCCAGTTGTTGTAGTGGATTATTTGCAGATTATGCCTGCTATTGATCAAAGAATGAGCGATAAACAGCGGATCGATATGAATGTAACGGAATTGAAACGCATGAGCCGTGATTTTTCTTTAACCGTTTTTGTAATATCCAGTTTGAATCGTGGGAATTATTTGACCCCTATTGATTTTGAGAGCTTCAAGGAATCTGGTGGGATTGAATATACAGCCGATGTTGTCTGGGGTTTGCAGCTAGAAGCCATCAATGAACCAATATTCGATAAGGCTAACAACATAAAGGAAAAGCGTGAAAAAATTAAAGAGGCAAAAAATGCCGACCCTAGAGAAATTGAACTTGTGTGTTTAAAGAACCGAAACGGAAAGCCTTCTTTTGGTTGCAGCTTTCTATATTGGGCTAGATACGACTTTTTCGAGCCTAATTTTTATGCATTTGATAAGTTCTACAAAATAAAAACGATATAAAGATACCCTCTTTCAATAAAGAAAGCTTCCCAAGGATTCAGAGAATACAGGCAAAAGCTTTTTATTATATGAAACGGCGGAATCAGGAAAATGAATTGATTGAATTGTATAAAAACTAGATTTTATTAAAGGAGCGCTAAAAATGAAATGTGAATTTTGTTTTAATCATCAAGCAACTTGGGCTTTTTTAACTGAAAAAGACTTAAGGGATATTTGCAGCTTGTGCTTAGAAACTGAAATTGAGGAACGGGGTGGCGACCTTGATTGTTTAGAGTTTTATGAACTTTAATGAAAATTGAAAGAGATGATTTCAATGTATGATATTCGATTATGAGCAGCAAATAATTCTGCAGCAGGGTATCGACATCATTTCAGCTATAAAAATTAAAGAAGGTGAAAATGAATTGAATATAATAGCAATTGAAACAGAATACAAAGGCTTTAAATTCAGGTCAAGATTAGAAGCACGTTGGGCAGTATTTTTCGATGCAATGGACATTATATGGGAATATGGCGAACCTAAAAAAATAGGCAACAAACATATATATTTGCCTGATTTTTATCTGCCTGAAAAAAAATCGTGGATTGAAATAAGTGATAAGACACCTAAAGCTGAAGATTTAAGAAAATGTGAGGCTTTTGCCGAGCGACAATTAAAAAATAATGATATCGATTTTAGATTGTTAGTAGGAGATATCCCTAAAGCAACTTCTGATTTTGGGGTGATTGACCTGTTATTAAAAAACATGACCAAACCTATAAAAGCAGACAGGGAGGTCAGCATGTTCTTAAATAACCTTAAAGGCATTAAAGCATATAAGCTTTTGCCAGAAACTAAAGGGAGGATTTTTTACGGACTTTGGGATGATCAGCCTGAATTAGGATCAACGTTAATGAGAACAAATTGGATAATAGGTGATGACTATAGAAAGGTAGAAAGAGCATTAAATAAAGCACGGGAGGCACATTTTTGAACAAGGGGAATCATTTTTGATATCCCGCAAAGTACAAAATACTATAATTGAATCACGTATTATCGACTACCTTTTGAACCCCTAAATTTTAGCTAGGGGTTCTTTTTAATGATATACAAAAGTATATAGTATGCATAAAAATCACAAAAATTATGCAAAATAAAATAAACAAAAATGACTAGAAGTGCGGTGAAAAATTGTGAAAAAAGATGAGATTGCATCGCTCATTGATCAAGGCAGGCGGGCTTATTATCGCCGATATAGGGAGAAACCAGAAAACAAGGCAAAAGCTCGGAAATATCGAGACAACTTTTTTCTTAAACGGGGCTTGGAACAATTAAAATCTAAAGGAGATAAAGCAAGTGAAAGTAAATAATCTAAATGTTGCAGAACAACGTACAACTCGATACACGATTCCACCAGAAGAAAACTTGCTTCCAATATTTTTAGGAGCCGAAGATGTACAAGCATTAGGTAGATTAAGAAGCCGTTGGAATCTGGTTACTCATGAGGAAACGATTAAACGAGCAATAGACGAAAGGCATTGCCTTAAAGAATTGACTATATCAAAGATGAGCAGGCACGCTAATAAAGGCATGGTGTGGCTTGAAAAAGGTTTACGGAAAAAAGTAATAATGGAAGCTGCTGAATTAGGGATGGATGCAGCTGATTATGTTCGGGGTATCCTTTATAGCCTTGATCAAAAATTAATGCTTGATGCTATCGCAGAACGTGAACGCCAAAATAAAATCAGGCATGACAATCGAGTCCTTTCTTTTACAACATCAGTGAAGCCAGATGTTCGGGAAAAGCTTTATAAGAAGTATGGAAGATTGACTGATAAAGAATTAATGAAAGCAGTGCAAAAGAATGCTGGGGATTGGCTGACTGCGTTGAAATAGTCCCCCCAGGTCTTTAATTAAAATTAAGCTCATGGGAATACTGGCGTAAAGGGAACCATTTCTAATTGTGCAGCATTTCTCAAAAGAAGTTGGAGGTGACATTATGTGCAAGATTGAAAACCAGACCAAAGCAAATATGCAGCGACTGGGCATCTACAGACCGGAATTTGACCAGACCATTCAAATTTATTCGGGCTTAATCGAGCATTATAATGACATCTTAAGAGAACTAAAAAAGTTGAAATTTAAAGTAATTGAACCAACAACACGGAACAATGACAGCATGAAAAAAAGTCCTCTCATTGGCGTCTTAGAAACCCTACGAAAAGATATTTTGACTTATTCAAATTGCTTAGGGTTAACTCCTGTTGGGTTAAAAAAGATCACTGATAGTATGAAGAATGAACAAAAGAAATTAAGCAAATTGGAAGAGGCACTAAGTAATTTTAATTGAAGGAGGTGGACAAAATGGTGTCATATCAAGTTCATCGATCAGCAGAGTTTCTGGATCAACGTGAATCAAAATTAAAAGGCTTTGAAAAAACGAAAGGCATCCTGCAAAAACGGCTGCAAAAGTTAAAAGGCAAGGTTTAAAATCTTCTGCTTTATTTCAAGTGATTTTTGCTATTTTTACTTGCAAACAAACCCTCCAATCGTTAGCAGCTATAATATAATAGCTGCTCTTTTTATTGAACTAACGTAAGCAGGTTAGTTTAAAAACAAATGAGCTTGAGTTTATATAAAAAGTACATAAACTTATGCTACAATGAAGGGAAAATTGTTACATAAAAGGTCCAACCAAAAGGCTAGACCGGACCATATAAGAATAAATAAATGGAGGAGAATATGGAGTTAGACCAACGATATATTAAGCTAAAAGAATTTCAGGATTTGTTTGAAAATATATTTAGTAAAACTAAAACACAATATAATTTTTTCCCAAAGACAAAGTACAATCTTAGTGATGGACACATACTTATTCTCACCTATCTTTATAGAGTAAAGACATGTAAAGCATCAGATATTACTAAATACTTAGGAATTACTTCAGGTGGAGGAACGGTTCTTACTGACACATTACTTAGACATAATTTAATTAATCGTCTTAGATTAAAAGAAGACAGAAGAGTGGCTCAGATATCGTTAACGACTGAAGGGAAGGAGATTGTGGATCAAATTATCAAAAACAGAGCAACAGCATTTGTTGAACTTCTTCATGATTTGGAAGAAACAGAAATTGATCAAATGTTAAGCGTATTTCGTAAACTTAATAAGAAATTAAAATAATCACAAACCGCACTAGTTTATAATTGATAAAAGTTCTCATTGACTACTGACATATTCCTATGTTAACCTTACTTACAAATAATATATTATTTAGTAAGATAATTATTAAATAAGATAAAGGAGGGATAAAATTTATGTTTATCAATCAAGCACAGTTCGAAGGTGACAAGTTCAATGAGGATAAAATCATTGTAAAGATAAAAAACACTATAGACCAAACGAAAGATGTTCAAGGATTGTTAGCATTAGAATGCTGGAAGAAGGAAAGTAATGACCTTGTAGAATATGTACTTGTAACAAAGTGGACAACTAAAAAGGAATTTATTACATGGTTATCAAGAGAAGAACATGTTAACGAGCATAAGGAAATGAACAAACAAAAGAAACAAGGAATCAGCGAAAAATCAATATTGAAAAAGACCATTCTCCAATACGAGGCAGTAGAGGTTACTGAACTTTTAAAAAATTTGTAAGAAAGAGTATAGACTTTGGGGTAAGTTATGAAAATTAATATAAAATATAAACAAGCTATTTTTGCTTTATTAATGTCTTTTAGTATAAGTTTATGTATTTCATTTATTTTGGTATCTATAAACTTTGGATATAGTAGTCTTTTTTTACCTTTATGGCTAAAAATATGGGGGCAAGCATTTATTTGTGCTTTCTTTGGAGCTTACTTTTTCCCAAGAGTAATACAAAAAATTATGGTGAAAATTGTTTTTATAGAAAAACCTCCAAAAAGTACAAAACCGTTGCTTTAACTTGATTATAAAATTTATATAGTAAATAAAGGTAAAGGGGGCATTCCTTTAAGTTTGCAGTTTTCTTATTAGCAGTTACTTTTAAGATTAGAAATATTGTAGGATTCGCACTTTCATTTGAAATAATGTGAAATTTTTAGTGCGATTTATATGTGAAATTATTTACATAATTACTGGGAGGGATTTCTTATGTCAGTGAATTGGGTATCTGAAAGACAATACCAAGATATTATTTATCAGACATATAAGGGTATAGCAAAAATTTCAATTAATCGTCCACAGGTACATAATGCATTTACACCAAAAACTGTAATGGAATTAATTGATGCATTTTCCTATGCACGTGATGATGCAAATATTGGTGTTATCATTTTAACAGGAGAGGGAGAAAAAGCATTTTGTTCAGGCGGTGACCAAAAAGTCCGTGGACACGGAGGATATGTAGGGGAGGATAAAATTCCTCGCTTAAATGTATTAGATTTACAGCGTTTAATTCGCTTTATACCAAAACCGGTTATTGCAATGGTTGCTGGTTATGCAATTGGCGGCGGTCACGTACTTCAAGTTATATGTGACTTAACAATTGCTGCTGATAATGCCATTTTCGGTCAAACAGGACCGAAAGTAGGTAGTTTTGATGGAGGGTATGGTGCAAACTATTTAGCACGGATCGTTGGACATAAAAAAGCACGTGAAATCTGGTACTTATGCCGTCAATATAATGCACAAGAAGCTCTTGAAATGGGACTTGTCAATACAGTAGTACCGTTAGAACAATTAGAAGAAGAAACGATTAAATGGTGTGAGGAACTGTTAGAAAAAAGCCCGACAGCTCTTCGCTTCTTAAAAGCAGCTTTTAATGCTGATACAGACGGACTAGCAGGTATACAACAACTTGCTGGTGACGCTACACTTCTCTTCTACACAACGGATGAAGCAAAAGAGGGACGGGATGCATTCAAAGAAAAACGTAACCCAGACTTTAAGCAGTTTCCACGTTTCCCTTAAGGTTTCAAAAAATACTTAATGTAAAATCATTGGGTGTTTATTGTTTTACTTTGAAAAGTACATTATATCGTGATGGATAATCATATAATTATTTTCAGATGCCCTAACATCGAATAGTGTTTTAGTTTGTGAAAGATTCTACTTAAACTATAGGGTGCTTTAATTGAAGATGGAATCTAAAGACCGCTGTAAAGGTGGTCTTTAAATTTATTTACATATAGAACATTAGTTCGTATATAATGGTATCAAAGGAGATGATTCATAATGACAATACGTGACCGTGGTAAAATGAAATGGCAGTCGGCTTCTTTCATACCGCTAGCATTCGAAATGACCAGCGAAATGTTTAAGGATCAAGCTCGGACTGCTAAGCCAATATTAGACGAACATCAGACGGAAGAATTTGACCTGCGTATAGCATATGCCACAGAATACAACCATGCGGTAAAGCTTACCGTATGGGATGAGGGGTTTACTCACGACATTACAGGCCGTGTTCATTACTTCGATCCTATTACACATGAGCTGCGGATTGAGGTGAAGCCTGAACAATTTGAGCGGGTGACATACGATATTGTTGTCGGAGTCAAGGTTTTGAATTAAACGAACATCAAACATTGAGTCAGCCTTATATGGGTTGGCAATTTTTTTTATTAAGGACAGGTCGGTGTATTCACGTTCTAATTCTCGCCTTATTAAAGAAAAGCGGCAGGAGGGTTTAATTCCTATGCCGCTTTATTTGCTTACATCTTAATTCGAATTATGACCATATGGGCACTGTTCCAGGTTTTCGCTTGTAAAGCGTCTCGCGTGCAACCGTTGTTACAGGTATGTACAGATTTATATTTACGTGTTAGTCTTAATTAGGTAATTTCTTCCTTCTGAGTGATGGAAGAGGGAAGAGTCTCAAGGAGCGAATACTGGAAACGGCTGACGGAGCTCTGATCGTTCTGGATATGTGCTAGAAGCTTCACATTCCCACCGTCAGGCGATTTTGTGTTGCTTTCAAACCGCCCGAGATACCCCGTTTCCCGTAGCCCGTCTTTACTCTCAATTGTTGTTTATTATTTCTGGAGGTATTTTATGAGAAGAAGGTATTTAAGGGGTTCTGCTAATTCAAAAAAAGAAGATGCACCAAAATCCATTATATCAGATGCAACACTCGTCTTAGCATGTATTACAGGATTCGGTTATTGGGTCGCCTTCTCTTATGAAAAGGGGTATAAATCATATTACGAACTAAATGAGATATTTATTACTGACATTGGTATTAAGGAAATATTAATTTCTATAACTGCTATTTCCACATTACTTCTAGTTATCCAACAGGCTACTTATATTTATAAGCAATTAACACCCAATAAAAGCGTAAATCCCATCGTTTCCGCTTTTAGATATAAATTTGTACCAATTGCATTCCTGCTTTTTATTGCAGCTCTTATTATTCCAGGCAGTGTACATAATTTAATTTACTTAGTTATTGCATGGATTCTCATTGCAATTTGGCTTTTTTTATTTATCCCTTATGTTTACCATTGGAAAGTAAAAGGCTATAAAAATAAGATGGCACTCTCAGTTTCTAAAATAGATACTACTCCCTTAATTGAGAGGACAAAAAATATTTATAATATGAACAAACCTGCCTTTATTTTGTTAATAATTCTACTTGTTTTTTTATCATCAAATATTGCAAGTTTATATGGGGTTCGCCAAGCAAGTAACGAAGAAAATTACTTGGTTATACATCAGCATAATCATGATTACGCTGTACTTGATAATAATGATGGGAATTATATTCTCGCTCCACTAAATATTAAAAAAGCGATAATAAAGCCCAATTTTTTGATTATAGAAGGGAAATCAAATTTTACCAAACCTATTATTTTCAAATCAATGTATTTTAAAGATGGTTTAAAAGTAAAAAGATAATTGCCAATTGCCAATGATTAATTACGAAAGCCCCTCTTGAATCAGATGGGCTTTTTTATATTTACAGTAACTTTACAATTAGGCTCTCTTGAAATCAATTTAATTTTAAATTAATATATAAGCAAATAGTTATATGATGATTTGAAGGAGATATGTAATTCTTTTATGTCATCATTGACCAATATGAAAAGAACCTAAATAGACTTTATCCACGTAAAACAAATAAGTAAATTACTATTTACTTATATTAATTAAGAGGAGGTGGTTTTCGTGTTGAAATCGATGATTGATTTAGAGCGTTCTGCAAACATATTAAAACTATTAGGGGATAAAACAAGATTAAGCATAGTGGCTATTTTGAAACAACGTGAATGCTGTGTTTGTGAGTTTCTTGAAGTGTTCGAAATGAGTCAACCATCCATTAGTCAGCACCTTCGAAAATTAAAAGATGCTGGGATGGTTAGGGAAGAACGAAGAGGGCAGTGGATTTACTATTCCCTTAACCAACAAAGTGAGCTATATGGAATGATACAAGATATTTTAGAACATGTACCTGATCAAACAGAGAAAATCAAAATGATTGAAAACAGCAATCCCACACTCCGATGTGGTTGTTAGTTTTTATTTAATTAGGGAGTGAGAAAATGAGTAAGACAGAAAAGAAACGTCTATCGTTCCTGGATCGATACCTAACGCTTTGGATTTTTCTTGCTATGGCAATAGGAATTGGATTAGGATTTGTCTCTCCAGGATTTGTCGATAGTATGAACAGCTTGCAGATAGGAACAACATCGATTCCACTTGCAATTGGTTTGATTTTAATGATGTATCCTCCATTGGCGAAAGTTCGTTATGAGGAAATAGGGCGAGTATTTAAAGATGTAAAAGTATTAGTATTATCCCTTGTACAAAACTGGATCATTGGACCAGTTCTTATGTTTTTATTAGCAATTATTTTTCTTCCTGATAAACCAGAGTATATGGTTGGTCTCATAATGATTGGTTTAGCTCGTTGTATTGCGATGGTCATTGTATGGAATGATCTTGCAAAGGGGGATACGGAATATGCAGCAGGTTTAGTGGCATTCAATTCTATATTCCAAATGCTTTTCTTCTCCGTGTATGCGTATGTGTTTGTAACCATCATCCCTGAATGGATTGGAATTCAAGGGGCAGTTGTAAATATAACGATGATAGAAGTAGCTAAATCAGTTTTCATCTATCTTGGAATTCCTTTTATAGCTGGTATGATTACTCGTTTTACGTTGGTAAAGGCTAAAGGTAGACAATGGTATGAAAAAGTGTTTATACCTAAAATCAGTCCTATTACATTAATTGCTTTACTATTTACGATTATCCTTATGTTCTCGTTAAAAGGGGAGGCTATTGTAAGCTTGCCATTAGACGTAGTTCGTATTGCAATTCCTTTATTAATTTATTTTGTAATAATGTTCTTTGTTTCCTTTTTCATGGGAAAGAAAATTGGAGCAAACTATCCTGTAACAACAACCCTTGCTTTTACAGCAGGAAGTAATAACTTTGAATTAGCGATTGCTGTAGCTGTTGGAGTATTTGGTATCCATTCAGGCGCAGCGTTTGCAGCCGTTATCGGACCGCTTGTAGAAGTACCAGTTATGATTGCTTTAGTAAACGTGGCGTTATGGTTCAAAAGAAAATATTTTAAAGAACATGCAGCTTAAAACTAATAATGAAGGTGGAAACCAATATGGATAACAAAAAAACAATTTACTTCTTATGTACAGGGAACTCTTGCCGTAGCCAAATGGCAGAAGGTTTGGCTAAAAAGCATCTAAGTGATGAGTGGGAAGTTAAAAGTGCTGGGCTTGAAGCTCATGGATTAAACCCTAATGCCGTAAAAGCAATGAAAGAAGCAGGTATCGATATCTCAAACCAAACATCTGATGTTATCGACCCTGAAATTTTAAACAATGCTGATTTGGTTGTCACGCTATGCGGACATGCAGCAGATCACTGCCCAGTAACTCCTCCTCATGTAAAACGAGTGCACTGGGGTTTTGATGACCCTGCAAAGGCAGAAGGAACTGAAGAAGAAAAATGGGCATTCTTCCAACGTGTCCGAGATGAAATCGGAGATCGCATTAAGCGTTTTGCTGAAACTGGTGAATAACAGGATTGAGTAGCCAGGAGATTTTTACTCTCCTGGCTTTAATTATTAAGCAATTTTATTACTTTATTATAAAGAAGTGGATTAAAATAAATAGGTAAAACAAGCAGGAGGGAATGGACATGAAAATCACTGATGAAGCACGTGATGAATTTAAAAAAATGTTCAAAGAAGAGAACGCTAATAACATTCGTATCTTTTTTGATGGCTTTGGCTGAGGACAGCCGAGGATTGGACTGGCTCTGGATGAGCCAGCAGCAGACGATATTATCGTCACAATAAATGATATAAAAGTAGCAATCGACCCAATTATTGAACCAAACACAGAAGACCTTATCCTTGATCGTAGTGGAAATGGGTATGGGATTTCGATGATCGGTAATACGGGAAGATGCTGTTAAAAAGACCTTTACAGGTCTTTTTTTATTTTTTCTGTAGTTCATGAAATGCAGCCAAAAATTGTTGATACGTTTGTAAGCCGTATTCCTCAATGTTAGAATGAAAAAATAACTCCATAGCTATTTCTTTTGCTTGCTCAATCGTACAATTTCGTGAAAGTCTAATTAGGTTTAAATAAGATAAAAAATACTCCTTCTTTAATGCACCTGCATGATTCACGGTCATACAATTATCCCCCTAAAAAAGGGTCTCTTCCTAAAATGAGACCCTTCGTTAACTCATTAAAGTATTTCAAGAACAGCATTTAGTTGTATTTTTGCTTAGAGCCGTCGTTGAACAACACTCCACTTTTTCATCTTTTGGTTCATGTGTGCAACAAGAAGAAGCATTTTCACTGTTAACTTCAACATCTGCTTTTGTATAGAAAAACTCCCACTCGTTTCCATCAGGGTCAAGAATCCAAAATTTATCTTGTATGGCATAGCAGCATGTGGTGTTTATTTCTTCGTATTGTGTACGAATACCGTTTGCTTCGAGTCTATTCTTGTGAGCACTAACCTCATCTGTGCTTTCAACCTGAATACCAAAATGTCCTACTTGATTTCCACTTACTTCATCTCGAAGATTAAGGGTAAAGTTTAATCCTGGTGTTTGAAGAAGAAACTTTGCATAATCAGGCTTTAATTTAACTGGTTCAACTCCAAAAACTATACTATAGAACTTGATGGATTTTTCTAGGTTAGTAACATTAAGACCAACATGTGCATATTTCATTTAAATTTCCTCCTAAAAATTTATTTTGATTAATCATCAATAATATGATTGGGATTTATTCTTTAAACAACGGTTTAACAGGCGCAACAGCAGCAATTTGGTTGTACTCTTGATGACTTTCGACCTTCATTCCATTTCTTTACGACTTTTTCAAGGAATGTTTCCTTTTGGATGTCTCCAAATTTCCAAGCATTTTGGGCTTTCATTTCCGTTTCCTCCTGACGTATTTTCATGGTTTGATATACTCCATACTCGTTAAACACGATAAATCCCTCCTATTTATCAAAGAACTAAGAAATTAAAACAGGTAAGATTGAAAACTGGTAAAGTGGACAGTAAACGGTTCAAAGTGAAAATTTATTGACTACAAAATAATCCCTCCTTTCATTTACTTGCAATTTGCAAGTATTGATTTTTAATAAAAGAGCAAGTGATTCTTGCTCAAATTAATGGTTTACAACAAACAGTGGATTTTGACATTGCTTCGTTTAGTAATTTTACTGATTTAATAACCATTTCTCGTTCAAATTCGCTCATATGTGAAAATACTTCATTTAAGTATTGATTCATTTCCGCATTAATTTTAGCAGCAACATAATTTCCTTGTGTAGTTAAAGTAAGAATTGAAACACGTCTATCATCAGGAAGAGGCGATTTTTTAACCAGTTCCATCTTTACTAGTGTTTGTATTTGGCGACTAAATGTGGTTATATCCATCCCCAGAGTATCAGCAACCTGTTGCATTGAAGGTTTATCATTACGGAAAACTTCATAAAGGATATGACTCTGTACAAGGGATATTTCAGTTTCACCTATTTGACAACAGTTTTTATTTAAAAGACCAAATCGCCTTGTCATAACTTGGAACAATTCTCTCACGTTTTCCATTATTTTCACCTCTGATTTATTTATATACAAATTATTTGCAAATTGCAACCAATATTTCTTTAAAAATTGAAAATTTTTTATATAATGGTTGTAAGCCAATAAAAATCTAGGGGGTAAAGTAATGAAAGAGGAGTTTAGAACAAGACTAGCTTCAATAAATGATCTGGAGTCTATTTTAAGAATTTATAATCAAGGGATTGAAGATAGGATTGCTACGTTGGAGGAAGAACAAAAGGATATTGGATACATGACAGAATGGTTTAACAACCATAACGGGCGGTTTACGGTCATAGTAATCGAAAAAAACGGTGAAATAGTTGGATGGACTTCATTAAATCCTTATTCAAATCGTTGTGCCTATGCAGGAGTAGCCGATTTATCAATTTATATTAGAAGGGATAACAGAGGAAGAGGAGTTGGATCACTATTATTAAAGGAAATCGAGTGTGCTGCGATACTGAATCAATTTAATAAAATTGTTCTATTTACATTCCCTTTCAATAACCTGGGGCAGGGTCTTTATAGAAAAAATGGATATAGAGAAGTCGGGGTATTTAAGAACCAAGGGAAATTAGATGGACACTTTGTCGACGTAATGATTATGGAAAAGATACTTACTCCTTAATTCTTAGGATATTGGATAATATTTTTAATTGAACTAATTAAATATTTATTCTAGAATGGAGGCTGTAGAGGTTGAGGGAAAACGGTCTAAAAAACTATCAAGAGACTGCCGAGACCCCTTGATATAACTGGAAAAATCGGGGCTGAATGGGTACTGGTGTCCTCCACAGTCTTCAAAACTGCTTGAGACCTGCGTGCCAGGTCTGGTGGGTTCGATTCCCACACAGTCCCGCCAGGTCAAATCATCAATGTGGATGATGGTTATACGAGCTTTAAAAGCTGGTAGTAATATGCCGTAAGGGTGACTCATAAGCAAACTAATTAAGTTATTTGACGTGTCTTTAAGTAAAAATATTGTCAATAAGAGAATGGTGGCGTTGGAAAGAATTCCAGGCCACCATTTTTATATGACGGGCCTTAGCGTTCGTTAAAAAAGAGCTAATCGCGATATTGATTACTGTAGAAAAGTACCTTTAACACCCCTAATAGTCAAAAAATAGATCCATAATTAAATTTTATTCATTTTATTGTTTATATGCAATTGACGAAATGTGATCTATATGTGTAAAATACATATATAGTAATTTTGTTGAGGTGTAGTCATGACAAACTCTAAAAATAATGTTACTCCATCTAAGAACTTTATCCTTCCATTTATATTATTGCTTCTTAGTAGGATGTCACATCATGGCTATGAACTAAATCAAAAGCTTCAAGCTTTCGGTTTTCACACGCTTGACCAAGGAAATTTGTATCGTTTATTGAGACAACTAGAGAATGACAATCTTGTGCAATCTGAGTGGCATACAAATGGAAGCGGTCCTGCCAAAAGATGTTATTCAATAACTGATGTTGGTAAAGCGTACTTAAAGAGTCATGCTAGACAACTCGAGATATACCAATCTATGCTCGATCAATTTTTTAAAATGTATTCTAGTTTTCTTGAGCTCTACATACCTCCGTTTCATAGGGAGGATAAAATAGAGAAATTTACAAAGTAAATGAGGAGGAACGAAGATGGTCCAAAAGTTGATTCATCAAAAAGAAGAAGTCCTAAAAAAGGAAGTTAAAAAAGTGGAGGTTCCGAAAGTTGAGATTCCAAAAGTAGAGGAGCAAAATGAACCAAGCTATGTTACGGATTCATTTATTGAAACATTTTGGGATCAATTTGAAGGTGCCGTATCTCGTACAAGAGATTATAGAGAACAACGCCAAGACCTTTATTTAGAGGCTATAAAAGAAACAACAAAGTTCAATGGAGTATACCTCAAAACATTAAAGGGTCTTTTTGAGCAAGCAACAAAATTAAATGGCGATTTGCGTAAAGGGTTATTCCAAAACAACATTTTTAAAACAAATGAATCTACTCATGAAGTTACTGAATCTTTAACAAGTCATGTAAGTGAAGCAGCTAGTAAATTAGAGGAGCTTTATTTAACTCCAATTAACTCAGCCTTTGATTTATTTGAAAGAACTGAGAAGCTTTTTGAACAAAATAGCGAGGCATTCATTGAATATACAAATGAAGCACTGAATGCTTGGGAAGCTGTCACAGACAATTATTTAAAACAAGCTAGAAAAACTCATCAAAATATTGCCCATCAATTAGAAGATAGCGTGCGTGTACTTGTTGCTCCAAGTAAATAATGTACATATCTAAAGGAAAACACATTCTTAATCGGATGAGCCCTTCTTTGTTAATAAATATCCCATATTGCAAAAAAAAAGCAGCTTTACCTTCACGGCACGCTGCTTTTTTTATTTCTTGATTGCTGATGACATTTTATAACGGAGTATTCCCTCTTCATATTCTTACTTAAAGAAGGTATTTGAGTAAAGTGGAGTGAGACAAGTATGCATAACCTTAGCACTGAACAATTGCTAGAAGCATTTAATTCTGCTAGTAAGTTAAATCTTTGTAAAGACTTTATTCTGCTATTGGCTAATGAGTTAAACACACGATTTATTAATGAATCACCCATAAATGATTATAGAAAAATTTTAAATCAGTATATTAAATCAGATTAGAATTTGAATATAGTAAAATATTTTTTTTCGTAGATATGAGTAATGTTTATTAATCATAGATTACTTGCACCCTAAGAGGAATTTTTAGACTTTCAGTTAAATTTATTTATTCTTTATTAAGAGATCTTCCAAGAATAAGTTGGGTTTTGCCGTTTAGAATTAAAATTCAGCATTCTATTAAATGGAGGAAGTTATATGAATGAACAAGAAAAAACTATATTTATGAGTGAACAAGAAAAAACTTTACTATACAAAACTTCTATCATTTTAAGAAAAGATACAAGCAAGATGAGTTTAAACGATATTATAGAAGAACTTGTTCATGTTATAGAATCAAAACAAAAGACGCCAGATTGCCAAATCAAGAATAGAAATTGAGCAAGCGAGACTATTAACCTTACAATTGAAATGAAGCAATATTAGGTAATAACAGCCCTATCCATTTAAACTTGGATGGGTATTTTTCGTTATCTAGGATTTCGATTTCCGTAGTACACCCTAAAGGAAAAGGGAACCGGTCTTGGACTAATGATCTGTCATAAAATTATTAAGCAGCATCATGGCAGAATTAGCTATCAAAGTAAAGTGAATGAAGGTACGTTGATTGAGATTAGGTTACCGTTAGCGGTTTAGTTATAAATCCTGAAATTTGCCGTGAATAAATTATAACTTTTCTCATCAACTTAAGAATAACATTAGAGGAGGAGGTGTAATAAGTGTCGCGGAACTTTTATCAGTACTTCACCATAATTTCTTTAGGCATGGTCTTTTTACTAATGATGTCATCCTGCAGTTATTCACAAAGAAAAAATGGTAGTCTAAATAGTGCTCGAGAAAATACTTACAGTATCGAAAAGCCATCGCCAGAGAAAATGCAGGATTTTCATCCAGGTTATTCAGAAACAGTCGACCAGAGAGTTCAGGTACATAATATTAATAAAATTCCTCGTGAAGTTTTAGGCTTTTACACAGAACAGGAAGGCAGTTTTCCAGGTTCTCAACCTACATTTAACTCGCAATTCAACCATATAAGCATCATTGCACCCTTTTGGTACAAGCTTGATGATAAACGTCCAGGCAGTCTGATAGACTCCGTTACAGCTGCTCATAAGAAAAAGGTTATTCTAAGCGCTCATGAAAAACAGGTGAAGGTATATCTAGTTGTTCACAACCTCTTTTATGAAACCACGGAGAAGGGTAAGCAAGTAGCGAGTAATGTACTCGATAACGATAAAAGCCGGAGTGTTTTCATACAAAATTTACGAAATGAAATAAATCAGTTCAGTTATGACGGTATTAATATAGACATGGAAAATTTGTATTTGACAGACCGAGATTCTTTTAGCCTAATGATTAAAAAATTGTCTGATACACTGCATCGTGATGGAAAACTAGTGACGGTTTCCGTCCCGGCAAACACAGGTGATTCGCGTGCTAATCCCTGGTCACCGTGGTTTGATTACGCAAAACTTGGTCTATTTGCAGATCGGTTAATGATTATGACCTACGATGAACACAACGCAAACACAACACCCGGGTCAACGGCGTCGGTTGATTGGACAGAAGCAACGATTCGTTATGCTTTGAATAAAGGAGTCCCTAAATCAAAAATTTTACTCGGTATCGCTGGTTATGGATGGGACTGGGACAAAACAGCTAAAAAGGCTTTATATAGCTCCTATGCACTGTTAATGGAGCATAAAACAAAATATAAAGCTGAAATTTTGTGGGACCCTCGTACGCAAACACCTCATTACAATTATGTAGATGAAAAAAACCATATCCACGAGGCTTGGTTTGAGAATAGTGACAGTCTGAGGTCTAAACTAAACCTTGTAGAAAAATATAACTTACAAGGAATCGGGATTTGGCGACTCGGTTTAGAAGACCCTATGTATTGGAAAGCCATACTCGAGACACTAAAAGTAAAAAAATGATGATCTATGAATGAATTTTCCCTACAGAAAGTAAGACATATAAATAAGCAGATCCAATGAATCTGCTCAGATTGTCGAGAAAAGTTCATTTTCTCGGCAATGTTCATTTTAATTTCTCTTTCTAATTGTCTTTCTGAACGAATACCAAACGGGGCAGGGGAGACCCCGCAGAAGCGAAGCGACGAGGAGGCTCCCCGGCACGCCCGCGAACCGCACGCGCCTGGAGCGCAAATCAACAGACAAGTTGAAAATCCTAGATATTAAAATTATTTTAACTAAGGTCCTATATTACTATTAGAATAGTAGCTGAGGTAGAAAGAAATGGTAAATATGGCTTTAGAAGTTTTTTCGTAATCGGGATACTATAAAGATATAATTACAGCATATTAATGTACTTATGAATACTATTTATCCATATAAAGGTAGGATGTAAAAGGAAATAATGATACCACTGGATGAAGTAAGTTCTTAAAAGGGAGTTATAGTAAAATGCTTTATATAAGGAACATTGAAAAGATCATAAAAGATACATTAGATAAGCATCATTTAAATATTGACTATGAAATTAACAATAATCTCACTGTACCTATGAGTTATAACGTATCGACAAATACTATAAAATTTAATTATCTACAAGTTAACGGTTATATCAACAAAATTAGAATTAAAGAGATAGATGAAAACTTTGTTAGAATTATTCTTTATCATGTGATTGGGTATTACTTGGATTTTAAAAAAAACAAACATGATCTTAGGATTCTAATGTATGGTGAAGATGAAGAAATAGAGAAGCTTAAATCTGAAATTGAAACGAATGCTTGGGAATACGGGAGAACATTGGTACCGGAACAACTGTTACTGTCATATGATAAAGTACGTGAATTAGATAAAACTTTAATAAAGGGCCAATTAACCAATATGTAATCATCATTTTACTTATGGGGTTTTGTAAGGAAAACTTCTTTTTCGTCGTTAATCAACTATCTTAGCTTTTTAAAATATATTACTCGTGAGGTGGAAAAAATTGGAGGCGGATGCTGTTTTTGAAGGTGGTGGGGCTAGGGGAATTGCTTTTATTGGAGCGATTCAAGCAATGGAAGAGGAAAAAGTAGAATGGCAAAGATTAGCTGGAACATCAGCAGGAGCTGTAATCGCTGCTCTTTTGGCAAGCGGCTACAAAAGCTATGAAATTAGAGATCATTTGAGTAAACTAGATTTTTCAAAGCTACGAGGTAGAACGTACTTGAATCGAATTCCGATTTTTGGTACCTTATTAGAACTAATGATTCATCTTGGAATTTATAAAAACGATTACTTGGAAATCTGGATGGATTCACTTCTTTTAGAAAAAGGAATTAAGACATTTGCGGATCTACCAGAGGAAAAATTGAAGATAATCGCTTCTGATGTTACGAATGGCCAAATGCTTGTTTTGCCAGATGATTTGGATCGGTATGGGATGACTCCTGCTGATTTTAAGGTTTCAACCGCAGTTATGATGAGTGCCTCTCTCCCATTTTTCTTCCGTCCGGTTATTTGGAAATCAAAAGACCGTAAAAAGTCCTACATTTTAGATGGTGGTTTACTAAGTAACTTTCCAATATGGATATTTGATACGGAAAACCCTCGGTTTCCAACGTTCGGCTTCCGTTTTGTGAAAGATAAAGTTAACATAGATCCAGTAATACCAACGCCCCTCCACCTTTTTAAAAATATATTTAAAACGATGATTCAAGCCCATGATCTACGACATTTGAACAAAGAAACGATTGAACGTACCATTCAAATTCCAACTGGTGACATCAACGCTACTGATTTTGAATTGGATAAGGCTGAAATCGATTTTCTCTATATGTCAGGCTATTCTTCTACAAAAGAATTTTTATCGAAGTGGGATTTTGAACAATATAAGGTTAAAAGAATGCAAGGATTAAAGTATAAGTAGTTGAAAAGGCCATTTCTCGAACTTTATTTAGAAAATAGATTAAAAGTGAATGTAATCAGGTGCACAATAGCAAGAGCACCTAATAGATACGTACCGATATAGAGTAGTACTTCCATTAGTTTCCTCCTCAATTTTTTACACTTCCATACTTAAGTCATTATAAACAAGGTATATTGAAAAAGTTGTCGATATTCCTCATTTTAAATGAACTGTTAACTTCTTTTAATAAAAGAAAAAGATTTTCATTGTTTGACTTATGTTTGTAAAAAAAGCCATGCTATTCTAAGCACGGCTTTTCTCATTTCCACCATTTCCACCATTTCCTTTGCTCGGCGACTGCGATTTGCTTTCTGGTTTCTTCCTCAATCATTTTACTTCGTTCCTTCTCCAGTTGCTCCATACGTTCTACATACTTCAAAATTAGATTAATCTTCTCTTCTTGCCTAGCCTCCCGTACTGCCTTCTCCTTCAAATGTTTGATTAATTCTAAGTTTACTTGATCCAAATGTTCTATACGATCCAATAGCTCTTCAGTGTTAGTATTTTGCTCAATATCCCCGTCATTAGTTGTCTGTAACGGCACCACTTCCGTAAGGGTTACCGTTTTATATTCTTCAGAGGTCCATGTCATCACTGCCTCGGCTGAACGTTCCATCGTCATACCCTCTTGCTTACTGAATTCGATTAATTTGCGGAGAGTGATAACATCTTTATCTATATAGGTTCTATGTCCTCTATTATTACGCTGAACTTGATACCCATGTCCTTCTAAGAGAATGGCATACTTCCGTAATGTACTACCATCAATTCCAAGCAATTCCTGTACGTCACTAGGTGAATATATTATCGTCATAACACTACACCTCCAATTTAACACTTCTATAAAACGCTGAGAATTCCTTTTTTTATTAGAATTTTTTTCTGAATGAAGTATAGGTCATGCACAATATGGAAGGAATGTCTAAACCATATCAACGGGAACAACGTTTACAACGTGAACCAATAAACTATGGTGAATCGGTTCAAGATTATGACCGATACTCAGAACAGCTAGAAGAATCTCTGGATATTCCATACCGAATTGCTTGTGGATCTTTTAATTTGGATGATTATGATAAAAGTTCTAAATATATATAACCTTTTCTAAAAAAGTTAGAATTTAAAAAAAACGGAATAAAAAATACAATAAAAAGTGTAAAGATGATTTAAAAAATCTTATAGGGGGCAAAAGGAAATATAAATTTAAGAATGTTTACTTCAAAAATGTAACCGGTATCAATTTTTTTAATGATTAAAAAATAGGGGGACATGATCAATGAATGTTTGGCAACCAAATAGCCCATTAGGGGGATTACCATTTATTTAGAATGCAAGTTCAAAACGTGAATCAAGCTATGACCTAACAGGGGGAAATAGAGATTTTGTTGAAGTTGAACCTGGTACAACTGCAGTAATGGCTGATATCAAAGGAGCTGGGTGTATAAAACATATTTGGATGACAACAAGATGCTATGCTCCACAATATTTACGGAAACTTGTCCTAGAAATGTATTGGGATGGGGAGGAAAATCCAAGTGTAAGAGTTCCTTTTGGTGACTTTTTTGGAATAGGGCATGCAACCTGTAAGCACTATGTTTCCCTTCCTTTGAGTATGATCATGGGTGAGAAAAGAGGGACTAAATGACCATTTGCTGCATCAATGAACTGTTATTTTCCAATGCCATTTGCTGATGGTGCTAAAATTCAATTAATCAATGAAAGTGAAGAAAAAATAGAGAATTTGTTTTATTATGTAGATTATGAATCATATGACAGCAAGGAACAAATTCCGGATGATCTTGGAAGATTTCATGCCACCTGGAACCGTGAAAACCCTTGTGAAAAGGTAGTGTTTAACAGTGATATTGAAAACCCGGCACCATGGGACCTTCCAGGTAAAAATACAACGGGTGATGAAAACTATGTCATTCTAGATGCTGAGGGGAAAGGGCATTATGTTGGATGCGTATTAAACATTGATAATTTTGATGCCTCCAATCAAGAGTACACATGGCCAGGCGAAGGTGATGATATGTTCTTCATTGATGGAGAACAATGGCCGCCATCCCTCCATGGTACAGGGACAGAAGACTACTTTAATGCAGCATGGGGTTTCCCTAGTGGAGAATATGCCGGTCCTTATCATGGCGTATCTTTAGGAAGCGATGTACAAGAGCACTTTGGAAAATGGAGCCTATACCGTTTCCATATCGAAGATACAATCCGTTTTAACAAATCGATTCGCGCAACGATAGAGCATGGCCACGCAAATGATCAAGGAAATGATTATTCTAGTGTTGCTTATTGGTATCAACTGGAGCCTCATAAACCACTTCCGGAGCTTCCTCCAGTAAAAGAACGCCTTCCTAGAAGATGGCCAGAACATGGGTTGTGGGATCGATAATTTAAATCAAAAATTAAGGGGGCTGTAAAGGGTGAAGAAAAAAGGAATTCTAACGATTATTTCTCTACTTTTAGTATTATCTGTCTTTTTATCGGGATGTTCGGAAGAAAAAACAGGAAGTTCAGAAACAAAAGGTGACAATAAATCCATTACTGTTCTTGTTGAAGGGGGAAGCCCGGCATTTAAGGTAGCAAAAGAAACAGCAGCGGAATTTAAACAGAAAACAGGGTATGAAGTGAAAATTGAATCGGTTCCCTATACCGGAGTTTATGACAAATTAAAAGCTGAGGTAGCTTCACAGGCAGGAGCTTTCGACGTTGCAACCATTGATATTCTTTGGTTTCCTGCTCTTGCTGGTGGACTTTTACCCTTAGATGATCTAATCGTAGATGACGTTAAAAATGATTTATTTCCAGGTCTAGTAGAAGGCGGAAGCTATAATAATGAAGTTTATGGAATGCCTGTATGGACGAATGCAAAAAATTTAATCTATCGGAAAGATCTATTCGAAGATCCAAAGAATAAAGCTGATTTCAAAGCAAAATATGGCTATGATTTACATCCGCCAACAACATGGGATGAATATAGAGATACAGCAAAGTTTTTTACTAGAGATACCGATAATGATAAAAAAGTTGATATGTACGGAACAACGGTATTTGGTGCGAACAATGGGGATGCAGTAGCTAGCTGGCTTGATCATGCTGCTCAAGCAGGTGCGAAACCCTTGGTAGTTGGTGATAATGGCAAAGTTCTTGTAAACACGAAACCGTATGTTGATTCATTACAATTTTTAGTTGACCTTTTAAAGAAGGATCAATCGGTTCCAGCAGGAGCACTTGAAATGGCATCTGCTGAAACTTCTGAGCTATTTTGGAATGGAAAATCTGCAATGATGCTAGCATGGGGTCACTTTTATGTCCCTTCAAATGACCCAAAACAATCAAAGGTGGCAGGAAAAGTAGGAAGTGCCCCAATGATCGGTGGAGGAGCAGGAATAGGTGCAGTACCAGGTCCATGGTATCAGGTTATCCCAAGTTCTTCAAAAAAACAGGAGATCGCCAAAAAGTACCTGAACTTCATTTATGATAAGAATGAACTATTTATGAAATCATTGGGAGTAGCAGCCAGAAAATCTGTTTTTGAAAATTATAGCACGAAAAATGGTTATGAGCATTTGCAACCGCTTATGACAACATTAAGCGGACCACAAACTCAAAATCGACCTGCTATTAAGGAATGGCAGCAAATTGAAAGTGAAGCACTCATCCCAGCCGTGCAATATGCACTTTCAGGAGAAAAGACACCACAGGAGGCACTTGATTGGGCAGCGGGAGTAATAAAAGATCTATTGCCGCCACAATAAAATGAATATGTTTTGATAGAACCTTTTCATGGGCCCATTATTCCATGAAAAGGTTCTTATCCAAAAAATATAGTTTAAAAGATTAATAGAAAGGAGTGGATTTCATGAGAATGAAAAATGGGGCATTATCGACCATGTTTTTCTTTCCTGCAGGTATCTTTATGTTGGTGTTTCTGGTCTATCCAATATTACTTTTAATCAGAGATAGTTTTTATAAGATAGATTTAATAAATCCTTCATTAAGAGAATTTGTCGGCTTTGCTAACTATACAAGCTCGTTGACTTCCTCACGATTTTTAAAAGCACTTTGGAACACAGTGGTTTATATAGGAGTAGCGGTGTGTATCGAGTTTATCTTAGGTCTGATCCTTGCATTGCTCCTAAGTAATGCTTTCAAAGGAAGCCAATTTATTCGGACACTATTGTTAAGCCCACTAATGTTAGCACCTTTAGTAACAGGATTAATTTGGAAATTCATGCTTAATGATCAATTCGGCATCATCAACTGGGGGCTTTATAAACTAGGACTCCTCTCTGACCCACATCAAATACTCTGGTTATCCGACTCCCGTTTTGCACTTTATTCTACGATTATTGCAGATATTTGGTTAACAACACCTTTCATAATGCTCGTATTATTAGCAGGTATTAAAGGAATCCCCATTAGTTTATATGAATCTGCTGAAATAGATGGGGCTAATAAATGGCATAAGTTTCGTTACATTACATTTCCTTCGCTTATTCCGGTAGCAACAGTAGCATTACTAATTCGTATTATTGATGCTGCAAGAACCTTTGATATTGTTTGGGTGCTTACACAAGGGGGACCAGGTTTTTCTTCTGAAGTGCTAAGTACATATATGTATAAGACATTAACTCGTTATGGAGAAGTCGGGCAGTCTAGTGCAATGGCGGTAATCTTTATAATCATTTTATTAATCCTAAGTTCTTTCTTCATTACAAAAATGTGGTCTCCTAGGAAAAGACATGGATAAAGATAAGAGAGGTGAAAGATAGAATGGCCCATATGCCAATAAAAGAAACAATGGTAGGAAAACCGGTTTGGATCACTAATTTTTATTATAAACATAAAATATGGACGATGATTATATTTTTGGTCACATGTTTACTGGCTTTATTATTCTTAGGTCCGTATATCTATCTATTGTTAACGTCCTTAAAACCATCCGCCGAGGCAGTTACTGCACCACCGAGGTTATGGCCTTCGAAATTTTCGCTAGAAAATTATAAAAACATGCTAAATACCTTACCGATAGGGAAATATTTTTTGAATAGCTTAATTACTGCAGGCGCTAGTACCATTTTAAGTGTATTTTTTGGTGCAATGGCTGCATATGGAATCTCTAGGTTCTCTTCCATTACTGGAAATTACTTTTTGTTATTTACCTTAGTGATAAGAATGGTACCAATGATTAGTATTGCTATACCGATGTATATGATTATAAAAAGTATGGGCTTAATTGATACCCATTTGGCCTTAATATTGGTGTATACCAGCTTGAATGTACCGTTTGCCATTTGGTTATTAATTGGTTTTTTTGACTCGGTTCCTAAAGAATTTGATGAAGCGGCTAGGGTGGATGGATGCAGCTGGATCGGTTCCTTTATACGCATTATTCTTCCTGTTTCACTCCCTGGACTGGCCACAACAGCTATCTTTACCTTTATGTTGGCATGGAATGATTTCTTGTTCTCGTTACTTATGACCAGTACGAAAGCAAAAACGGCTACAGTAGGAATTTCAGAATTTTTAACAGCTTATAATCTTGATCTAGGGCCAATGACAGCTGCTGCCATCTCATTTAGTCTACCTGTAATGATATTTTCCTTTTTCGTTCAACGTTACATTGTAAGCGGTATGACATTAGGAGCTGTTAAAGAATAACTTTATTTATAATCGATAGTGGAATTCATATTCAAAGCTTAAAATTTTTTAGACTGGTGCGGGTGATGCTTTCTTAGGAGGGATTATTCATAAATTAATAGAATATAATGTATATCCTTCCTATTTGAAGTTTATTGGAGGTGGTTGGAATGGAAAAGTTTGCTAATGCTGTTGCTTCCATATCTGTCACAAGAAAAGGAGGTATTCCTAGCATGCCTAAACTTGAAGAAGTGTAGGATCTATTGTACCGCGAAGATGGAGGGAACGTAAAACTACTCACCCTGGATATCTATCAATTAAAGAGCATTTGGTCATAGGGATTTAGATCAACTTAAATCGAAATATGAGAAATTTAATGCGTTATCATGGACAAAATTTTTAAACTGGAGAAACCACATGCCTAAACTAATGAGACTTATCGACTCTCCAATCAAGCGTAAAATTATCTTATTAGCTTTGTTTTCAGCTCTAATACCTTTACTTGTTATTGGTCCTTTTACGTTCATTTATTTTAATAAAGTAATAGAAAATAAAGTATCTACAACCATTAATAACTTTTTAAATATAGTCGATTGGAATATAAATGCATTTGTAGGCAATGTAGAAAATGTATCTAATGGTATCTTTCTTTCAAATGAAATTCATGCATATTTAACTTATAAAAAAACAGATCCAAAGTTATACAGATTAGAGACTTCATCCCTAGAAAACCTAAATAATATAACGGTAGTAAACAATCCTTTTATTAATGCCATTTATGTTGGTAATGAAAATCACGGCTTTTTGAAAATAAACCGTGGGGAACGGAATATTAAAAATAACATCTATCAAACAATAAAAAAGTCCAATATCTATCCGCATTTGATTAATGGCCAATGGCAAGGTGAATGGTTAAATGGTAGTGATTTAAAACTTGTTAAAGATAGTAACCATTCTTTACTTTATGGTAGAAATATTAGAGACCTTGGAACGAAGGAACAAATGGGGTTAGTACTTATAGATCTTGATCAATCTTATTTCGAGAATATGTTTAAAAATAGTAATCCTCCTGGAGATATTTTGGTGTTAGATGGGGATAAAATTTTGTTCTCGAGTAGTGATCATAGTTTCTCTCCCTCTCAGGTAGCTAAAATAATTCAAGGGCGTGGTAAAAGCGGGACAATTAAAAAAGTGATGAATGGAACGCAATATTTCTTTAATTATCATACAAACAAGAAAACCAATTGGGATGTTGTAAGTATTATCCCATATAAAAATATTGTTCGTGAGGTAAATCAACTTCGATTAATAACGATCTCTTTATTAGTGCTAGCGCTCATATTGTCCTTGATCATAGCCTTATTTATAACTAGGAGAATTACAAAACATTTAAGTTTGCTGCGAATGGTTACTGAAAAAATGGAAAAGAGAGAGACTGTAGTAGGTATTCATTTTAATAATGAGGATGAAATTGGACAAATTGGGAACCGAATTGTTCATCTTTATAACTGGAATAATGATTTAACCAAAAGGTTATTTAAATCACAAATAAAGGAAAAAGAAGCAGAGCTATTAGCCTTGCAAAGCCACATTAATCCGCATTTTTTATATAATACTTTGAACACTATTTTTTGGATGGCGGAGAAGTTAAAAGCGAAGCAGATTGCAAAAATTGCAATTAATTTGTCAAAAATCTTTAAACTTACATTAAATGATGGAAATCATATTACCTTTGTTAAAAATGAAATGGAACAAGTTAAAAGTTATCTGGATATCCAAAATATTCGTTTCGACCATAAAATCATCTATACATTTAATATCGAACCTGAAATCATGGAAGAAAAAATCATTAAATTGCTGTTACAGCCCATTGTAGAAAACTCTGTCTACCATGGTTTAGAACAACAGGAAAGAGGAACCATCATGATTGAAGGCTATAAACAGCATGACGGTTTAGTTTTTAAGATTAGTGATACTGGAGAAGGTTTTGACATGAACGAGGTGGATATTAACACAAAGGGTTATGCTTTGAAAAATATAAATGAACGATTGAAACTTTTTTATGGAAAAGAATATGGATTAAAGATCGAGAGTGAAATAGGAAAGGGAACGACCGTTTATCTTAAGATTGGCCTGAATAATGACGGAATCATCCATGACAATTTTTAAGGGGTTTTCTATTATGTATAAACTTTTAATTGTTGATGATGAAAAAATTGTAATTGAAGGCTTGAAATCAGCAACTAACTGGAAGGAACATCACATTGAAATTGTAGGATCGGCTTCTGACGGAGAAGAAGCCTTTAAAGAAATTATTAACAAAAAGCCTGACATTGTTTTAGCCGATATAAGAATTCCAAAAATGAATGGATTGGATTTAATAAAAGAAACAAAGAATCTTAATCTAGAAACTGTTTTTATCATTATTAGTGGGTATTCAAAATTTGATTACGCCAAAAGGGCCATTCAACTCGAGGCAATTGACTATCTGGTCAAACCAATTGAGGTGGATGAAATTGTTTGTTCTATTAAAAAAGCCATTTTAAAACTTGAAAAAATAAAAAATGAAAAACAAACAACTGAACGGATTAATGAATATCAAATTGCATTAGAAGAAAAACGTGTTCTTGATTACATCTTAGGACATAGATTTGTTGACCCTGAAATAGACCAAAAATTAAATCGTTTTTCTTTTTTAAACATCGGATTGAAAGGGTTTACATGGGATGATTCAAAAGAGACTGAAAAACTTCAGGTCCCATTAGGTTGTATGAAAAATCTATTGGAAAACAGGGGAATTGAGAGTTTCATTTATACGATTGATAGTCAAATTGTAATCATGTTTTCCAATTCCAGTTTTGAGATTAGGAATGACTTGGTTCATGATCTTGTGTCATTGATTTTTCATGATATCAAATTAAAACCGATTGTTGGAATCAGCAATGTATATGAAAATATTTCGGAAATAAAGAAAGCATACAGTGAAGCAACAGAAGCATTGAAAAATGGAATTTTTTCAAACCAGTTAGTAACATATTATAAAGAATTAGAAACTTTTAATCATTCATTTGGAAACAGTATTATCGAAGAAATTAATCAATTTTTTAATGAAAAAAACCCAAATCTTCTTAGTAGAATGAATCTTTTCATGGCCAAAGTTTTTCTCGATTGTAAAAAGAGTAACCTGTCCCCGGAAAAATCAAAATATGTATGTTTTAAAATAGTTAATCATTTTTTGGAATATATCGAAAGTGAATATGAAGTAAATAAAAGTGGTGGCGAAAGATATTTATTATACGAAGAGTTAAATCTATTACAGTCTTTGGAAGAAATCAGAGATTGGCTTGAACAATTTATTGATCAATCAACTGAATTTTTAAAGGAGAACCACGTGTCCTATAATGAAAAACTAATCATCGACTTAAAAAGTTTCATAAATACTAATTATAAGGAACCCATCGTTTTAGATGACTTAGGTAAGTTGTTCCATAAGAACCCTGCGTACCTGTGCAGTTTGTTTTCTAAGGCAGTTGGTAACACCATCTTTGAATATATTACAAATGTTAGATTGAATAATGCCAAGAAATTACTAAGAAGCTCAAATTTAAAAGTATCAGAAATTTGTAAACAAGTAGGCTACGAAAATCAAAAATACTTTAATCAAGTATTCAAGAAAAATATTGGAACAACCCCAGGTTTCTACCGTTCACAACACATACTAAAGTAAATGTTGGTGGAGTGTTATTTGTGGAGTCCACCTATGAATGTGCTTAATTGTAAATAATTCAATAAAGCCATCGGAGGCGAAGGGAAAATGAATCGACGAAAGAAGAGATTACGAAACATCTTCACAAAAATGGCAGCAAGACTTATTTTTTAGTGAATTTTCCTTCTTTGTTCATAAGAACCAATTGAAAAGAATAAACATCAAAATAGTGTGGGTATTTTTTTCTAGGAGGAATAAACATGAATGATGTCCTTGAAAGAACAGCAAAATTTGAACACCGTTTTTGGCTCCAAATATTAGGTGATCATTCGAGGTTTATTTTCGAAGCTCTTGCACCTGTTCAAAAAGAGGAAATTGAGAAGGCATCATCTTTTATTCGAGTTTTTGACAAACTTCTGGAGCGTGCAAATTCCTCAGATTTAGTGCCATTCACAATTGAAGCTGAAACAGAGGTTATAAGATTACGGAAATTTAAATTGGACTTATTAAGTAAACATCTGATAGGGAAAATAAAAATTCACCTTTCGCCAACCTTTATTAATCATATGGTCAATGAATTAGAGGAATACTTAAGAATTTTAATACACCTAAAAGCAGGGGATGCTCCTCCTGTTTACCATGAACTACATCATCATCTTTTATGGTTATTAGATGCTGCAGGTCATTCAGAGGCAATTTCCTTTAATTTAGATAGTGTTGAAAAGAAACTCATTGAGAAAAGTAATACATTTAGGAAGAGTTTTGAAGATTTTTACTTGAAATCAGTTGAACTAGCAGGATATTTAAGAACTAATTTGACTTCGTTCCCTGCTTTATCAAAAATGAATTCAGACAGCCAGTTAGAAATAAAATTATTTCAAAATTTTCTACATGAAATAGAAGAACTCAGACTAAGTAAGCAAGCATTAGGAACATTCGCCCCCCTAATGGCGGATCATATGTATCGTGAAGAATGTTATTATCTTATGAAATTAGCAGAATCGGCAAATCTTGACTCACCCAATTGTGATCCTGCTAAACCTCGACTTAAGGAATAATTCAATGAGAAATAAAAGGGAAACACAACCACAACCACAACCAATGATCGGTCAAGCATGGACTGGTAGACATGTGATCTTGCTTCACTGTACAAACAATAATCAATTAATAAATCTTTATAAAAGTTTCCATGCTCCGTTTGAGCCTCCACGTCAAAATTGCGCAGAAACTTTGTCGCAATTACTGAGTATCGGATATCGTGTTATGGCGATTACGCCCATCTCAGCAAATCATATTCAATATTTTTTGGTACTAGGAGATTAAAGATGCAGAACCAACGATTGCGATAAAAATGAACCCAATCTTTTGCAGTGGGTTCATTTTTTGTTTCTCTATTAATCTAGATTCTCTGAAATTAATTATTGACAAAGTGATTGAATACTACTAAAATTAGAAATTATTTAACAATAATTTAGTTTGTGAGATAAGATGTAATAATGCATAACTTTTTTTAGCTGGGGATTTTGAACCATTTGTTCTTCAACATAAATTAAATACTAAGCAAGCTATGATTGCTATGGATCAAACTATAGCAGGAGCAGCTTCTGGAGAGACCGCAGGAAATCTGCGGCGCCGAAGGGTTCACAATCTCAGGCAAAAGGACAGAAGAGTACGAGTTTTATTTGTTATTCTGACAAAAGAGTAATGGATATTATTTGTTATTCTTATGACCGAAGAGATTGGAGAAATTCCAATCTCTTTTTTCATGGAGTTTAACCCTTTGTTCATGTCTTCACAAAGTGAACAAAGGAAATTATTACTAATGAGGGGGCAAATGAAGTGGCACAACAAGAATTAAAACGAGATTTAAAAAATCGGCACGTACAACTGATTGCGATTGGAGGTACGATTGGTACAGGTTTATTCCTAGGTTCAGGAAAAGCCATTCAGTTAGCAGGTCCATCTATCATTTTTGCCTACTTAATCGTGGGAATCGCATGTTTTTTTGTAATGAGGGCATTAGGAGAGCTTCTTTTATCAAATAAGGGCTATCAATCATTTACGGACTTCGCCGAGGATTATATTGGACCTTGGGCTGGTTATGTAACTGGATGGACGTATTGGTTTTGTTGGATTATGACAGCAATGGCTGATATTATTGCTGTTGGTGTATATGTGCAATATTGGTTCGATATCCCACAATGGGTACCTGCAATAGTCTGTTTAATTCTATTATTGGGACTAAATTTATTAACAGTAAAGCTATTTGGAGAATTAGAGTTTTGGTTTGCTTTAATCAAAGTGATCACCATTCTTGCTTTAATCATCATAGGAGTCATTTTGTTAATTATTGGATTTCAAACAGATTCAGGAACGGTTACAGTAAAAAATCTATGGAGCCATGGTGGTCTTTTCCCGAATGGAATATTAGGTTTCTTACTTTCTTTTCAAATGGTTGTATTTGCATTTGTAGGTGTTGAATTAGTAGGTGTATCAGCAGCCGAAACATCCAATCCACAAAAAAATATCCCATCTGCAATAAATAAAATACCTTTAAGAATACTGTTTTTCTATGTGGGAGCACTTATTATCCTTTTATGCATCAATCCATGGACGCAACTGAATGCAGCAAACAGTCCTTTTGTAAAAACGTTTAGTTTAGTTGGTATTCCGATTGCTGCAGGAATTATTAATTTTGTCGTCTTAACATCAGCTGCGTCTGCCTGTAACAGTGGATTGTTTTCAACGAGCCGCATATTATTTAATTTAAGTAATCATCAACAGGGACCAGCGAATTTTGCTAAATTAAATAAAAATCATGTACCGAGTAACGCATTATTTATATCTGCACTTGTTCTATCTGTCGGAGCTCTTTTAAGTAAGCTGATTCCAGAACAAGCCTTTGGGATCGTGACAACGATCAGTGCGATTTGTTTTATTTGGGTCTGGAGCATTATCTTAATTTGTCATCTGCGATATAAGAAATCACGCCCAGATTTACATGAAAAGTCGATTTTTAAAGCACCGTTTACACCATTTATTAATTATCTTGTTCTCACGTTATTTGCATTTATTCTCATTATTATGCTATTTGCAGAATCAACTCGTGTCGCTTTATTAATGACACCATTATGGTTCATTCTTTTATTCATAGTGTATTCATTTAAAAGGACAAAGGGAAAAAATATTAAAATATCTGCGTAAAGTAAAATTCTTGCAATATATTAAAAATATTGTCACTTGATTGGTATCATGATACTATTAGATGAAATTAAATTCCTTTAATTTGGTCCAGAGAGGCCAAAAAGGCAAAAATAAACTTCATATATACTAATTAAGTATATGAATGCCCTTTTGTCCTTTGGATGAAAGGGCATTTTATTTTTGCCCATTATCTTTTAATCAAAGTCCTGTGAGGCTTGAAAGGAGAACGACAAAAATGGATTATCGTAAAAAAACAGTAGTTGCATCAGTAGCAGGTTTAACATTAGAGGGCATGGATATCATGTTTATCTCCTTTGCGATGTCGATGATTATTGCAGAGTTTCATATTGACATGGTTGCTGGCGGTCTTATTTCTTCGATTACCAATTTAGGAATGCTCGCTGGAGGAATCATTTTCGGTATCTTAGCAGATAAATTTGGGAGAGTTAAAATATTTACCTATACGATTCTACTATTTGCTATCGGGACGGCGTTAACTGGTTTAGCCGTAAATATTGAACAAGTATACATCTTTAGGTTTATTGCTGGCTTAGGCGCAGGTGGGGAATACGGTATTGGTATGGCGCTTGTTGCTGAAGCATGGCCAAAGAATAAACAAGGACGCGCTTCTTCTTATGTTAGTATCGGTGCACAATACGGTGTGATTCTGGCTGCTCTTCTTAGTGCCATGATCCTGCCTGCTTGGGGATGGAGAGGATTGTTTTTCATCGGATTGGTTCCGGTTATATTCGCCTTTATCGTCCGAAAAAAATTAGACGAATCACCCGTGTGGCTGGCATCACAAAAGAAAAAACAACTTGTGCCAAAGCAAGGGAATTTAAAGCAATTGTTTGCTACTCCAAGAACTTCTGTTACGACTATTGCTTTAGCTATTATGGCAACGGTCCAAATTGCAGGTTATAATGGCTTGATGATTTGGCTGCCATCCATGCTTCAACAATCCCAGGGATTATCAGTTTCAAACTCGGCTCTTTGGACGATTAGTACAGCTGCGGGAATGATTGCAGGTATGTTAACTTTTGGACAGTTTATGGATCGACTTGGAATGAAGCAGTCATTCGGAATCTTCTTATTCGCTTCCGCAATCGCAGTCTTTTTATACTCCTTTGCGTCAGGAAGTGCGGGTCTTTTAATCGGCGGTGCGATTGTAGGATTCTTCTCGAATGGAATGTTTGCTGGTTACGGTGCATTAATAAGCAATTACTATCCAGTAGAAATTCGTAGCACAGCAACCAATACTATCTTTAACTTCGGTAGAGCATTAGGGGGATTATCTCCTATTTTAGTAGGATATATCCTGCAGCATGCTAATGTGACGATCGCAATGGGATATCTTGCTGTACTCTACTGTATCTCCTTTATAGCAATGGTTAGTTTGAAAAAAAGAAAAGATAATCAAGATCAAAACATTACTTTATCTAAAGCAGTGTGAATTGACTCTTATAGCTTCTTCATAAAATAATAAAATCTACACTAAATTGAGGCTACAAACCAAATTGGATTTGTGCCTTCTTTTTATGGAGATTGTTCGCTAATTTTTCCTGATTCTTTAATTCTAAGGACTCTTTTTCCTGATAAATGGTATTGTTGGTGTCATTATAACGTCCCCAAACATACACTCTTCTTAAAGATGGGTTGGAAATTAGACGTTGAGGAGAGGACAAATTGAAATTCGAGATGCAAAAAGCGAATATGTTGGCTGAAAATATCAAGGGTTTTATAAAATATGTTCAGAAAAGCCATGAAAATAAAAACAGCTTTAGGTATAATCCGGATAAATTGTTTCAAATAAAACTCCTAATTGAGGAGTTTAAGTTTCAAATAATAGCAGATGAACTTTTAAGAATAAATAAGTTTTCTTGGGATGAAAAGTACACGTATTATTTAGTTGATCAATTTATAGAAGGAATCAAGATTATTGATGAATACATCCATAATAACTACAATGATTTATTTCTCTTAACGGCTAGAGTTTACACATTAAAGGATCTCAGTCAAACATTTAGCAGGCAGGGAAAACTGTATCATTGGTCCTAAGACCTCCTTTTTTAACTAAGGCATTGGTATTAATAAAGCCAATGCCTTTTCATTTCGTCAAATAGGAATTAAATACGGAACCTACAAAGTAACCATACCTGCACAAAATACAGGAACAAAAGTGAAGGGTATATTGTATATACTCAGATTGTCAAGAAAGGGTATTTTTCTCGACAATTTTTTATTCTCAGCATTTAATTATTCATTGTACCTGCTAATGGGCCTGTTGATTTGCGCGGAAGGCACGCAGACTCCTGCGGGAGTACGGGGCAGGGGAGACCCCGCAGGCGCTTCAGCGCCGAGGAGGCTCCCCGGCACGCCCGCGGAAAGCGAAGTGCATGGAGCGCAAATCAACAGACATGTTGCAAAGCCTATATATTAATAATATTATAATAAATTAACGCGGTGAATGGTTAAAGTTATTGTAGAAAATAAGAGGCTGTCGAAAGTTTCTCGACAGCCTGGGTATATTGTATATACTATTATTATTTGATTATAAGAATTTTCAGGAAATAGGTTGACACCCTCTGACAAACCATGATATAAACACAATAAGAAAATTTTAGTACTTAAATGCATAAAAGTATGAAATAATAATGAGAAAAGCAGAATAAACAGGGGGAAATGACGATCATGGAAACTCGTAGTAAAATTTTAGACTGTACCATTCGTGATGGAGGATTAGTTAACAATTGGGATTTCAGTGTCGAATTTGTTCAAGACTTGTATAACGGCCTAAGTGAAGCTGGAGTTGAATACATGGAGATTGGCTACAAAAATTCTCCAAAGCTTCTTAAAGCGACTGAGCCCAATCCATGGCGATTTCTTGACGATAACTTCCTGAAAGAAATTATCCCTGTCAAAAAGTTCACGAAGCTATCGGCTTTAGTTGATATTGGCCGTGTAGATCCCAATGATATTCTACCTCGTGAACAAAGTGTTTTAGATATGATTCGAGTAGCGTGCTATATCCGTGAAGTAGATAAAGGCTTAGAACTTGTCCAAATGTTCCATGATTTGGGATATGAGACGTCACTGAACATTATGGCATTATCAAGTGTTCCTGAACAACAGCTGATTAAAGCTTTTGAATTGGTGAAGGAAAGCCCTGTAGATGTGGTCTATATCGTTGATTCCTTTGGAAGCTTAGACCCTGTAGATATCGAGCACCAAGTGAAAAAGTTCAAAGCGTTGATCCCTAACAAACAGCTTGGAATTCACACACATAACAATATGCAGTTAGCTTTTGCCAATACATTAACTGCGATGCGAAATGGGGTTACATATCTCGATTCGTCTGTATATGGCATGGGTCGGGCAGCAGGTAACTGTAACACAGAACTTCTTGTTAGCTACATCCAAAAATCAAGCTATGAGATTAAGCCGGTTCTTGGAGTCATTGAGAAGCACATGCTCGAAATGCGTGAAAAGTGGGAGTGGGGCTATATCATTCCTTATATGATTTCAGGTGTTCTTAATGAACATCCACGTGTTGCCATGGCTTACCGTGATAGCGCTGACCGCGATCAATTCGTGGATTTTTATGACAAGGTAACATCACCTGAAAGTACAGTGGCTACAACTTTAAAATAGGTTAAATTGCTTAAAGCACCTCTATATTTGAGGTGTTTTTTTATTAATTAAAATGGCTGTGTTAAAGGTCATTGTTGTTTTTATAGCCAAGTTGATTGGAGCGGAAAGCGAAGCGCCTGGAGCGGACATCAACAGCCAAGTTAAAAAAGAAAAGATTAATGAAGGTATTATTTACTATGCGCGGAATTATAATATGAAAGGAAATATTATACTTTTTGAGTCTAAAGATGTTATTTTATGATTATAAATAAATATATTTTGATAGTTTTTAAAGAAAAACGCTTGGATTTATCATCTCGGTTTGAATTATATTGCAAAACATGTATAAGACAACCTTAAGAAGAGGTAATGTACAGTATGGATGAGGAGTTAATAAAAAATGCCGATGCATGTTATCAGCTAGCTGAGCAGAAGGCTGCTCATTATTTTAAATCACTTAATAAACAGGTCATGCAAAAGACCTTTGTTCCAGTCCTAACAAAAGATATTCAATCTTGGAAACACAACCATATTCATCATCATTCAATCCTATCCTTTTTTTCGCGTGGAAAAGGAAAACCTAATACTCAAGGGTATCACAAGTATATCCAATGGCTCGATTACACCGGCAAACTTGATAATTACTTGGATCGTAGTATTTCCTATATTTTCATGCGGGACCTAGGCAAAGCCTTGGACTCAGCTGAGACACAGACCAGGATACGGCGTGTAGTTAACAGTTTAAAAAATAACCTGACACAGTCTTTTGCTACAAACAGCGGAGTCAAAACTGAGACGTTTAGCATGGCCGGGTTGTATCGAATCGCCCAGAAGGAAGGCATCGAGTCCACGATGATCTGGTTACTAAACAAATTAAAGACTGTATCATCCAATATTCCAATGGGAATGGATGCTGAGAATGCTCAGCGAAAGCTCATTAAAATTATTGCTGGGGTAATTATGCATGAGGTGGAAGAGATGGGCGATGAGGTATCGCCTGAAGAAAGAAGGCAGAAACTTGATGATGCTATTAGGCTAGGCTATTGCTATGGTTTGACCTATCCATTTATTGACGATCTTCTCGATGCCAAAGTCTTATCTGCCAAAGAGGAAAAACAATATTCCGATTTAATTCGTACCACCCTTATCACAGGAACTGTGCCGGAATTGGGTGAGTGGACGGGGAATAACGTAAACCTGATCCGATTTATTCATTCAGAACTCCGCGATGCCTTTGAGTATATTAAATCTCATTTGCGTCCAGAGACCAGCAAAAAATTTTTCGAGCAGGCCTATGTGTTTTTTAATTCACAGGAAGTGGACCGTGTAAAGGATCTATCCAACGCAAATTACACGAATGAAGAGTTATACATTCCGGTCATTTTAAAATCCTCTTCTTCCCGATTGATTGTCCGCTCAGTTATTAGTGCTCCGGAGGATGAAGGCTTTGACACCCGAACATTCTTTTATGGCATATACAACCAGCTTGCGGATGATTTTGCAGATATGTATGAAGACTTGAAGGAGGGCAGGGTAACCCCCTATACCTATTATCTGAAATATCATGATAAGCGAATCGATCTTATCAATCCCTTTGAATTATACTGGACGGTCATCTCCAATTTGATCCATAAGGTATATCACTCAGATAGCAAGGCCTGTGAGGTGATTCTCGATCGTGCAATAAACGGCCTGAAGCGATTTAAAGAACGAATGGGAACTAAAAAATACAACGAAGTTATGAAACTATTTTTTTCAGGAAATCCAAAATTTAATCGTGTGATTCAAAATATGGTTTGGAAAGCTGATGATGTCGATTTCTTTGATAAACTACTTCGTGACCATATGATTACAACTCTGAAAAATGAACGGAAAGAGCGGGAAGGGTTTTTAGACATTGTTGAAACTGTTCGTAAGGAGATCAACCACATCTTAAAAATCCCTAAAATCGAAGAAGTTGAGCAAATAATTGATGCTGCCAATTACAGTCTGGAAGGTGACGGGAAGCGATTGAGACCAATAATGACCTGGGTCATGGGCGTTAACGAATTTGGACTTAATCAATCTGCAATCGTGCCACTACTGAAATCATTGGAATATATGCATACCGCATCCTTAATCTTCGATGATTTGCCATCACAGGATAATTCTTTAACCCGTCGGGGCCGTCCAGCGCTACACTCGGTTTATAACATTGCCATCGCAGAATTAACTGGACTGTTTCTTACCCAAAAGGCCATTGAGGAACAAGCCTCTCTTGACCAATTCGATTCGAAAGCGGTGCTTAACTTGATCCAATACTCAGCTCAAATGACAGCGGTTATGTGTAAGGGACAGGCGATGGATTTGGATTCTAAAGGGAAACAATTGACACTGGAACAATTGAATTTGATGTGTTTTTATAAAACCGGAATAGCATTTGAAGCTTCCCTAATCATGCCTGCAATCCTTGCTCATGCAAAGGAGTACGAAATGGATGCTTTGAAAAAATTCGCCCAACATGCTGGTATTGCGTTTCAGATAAAAGATGACTTGCTTGATGTGGAAGGAGATCAGATCTTACTCGGAAAACCGATTGGCAAAGATGCTGAAAACAACAGCTCTACTTTTGTGTCAATCCTAGGTCAGGATGGTGCTAGAAAAGAGATGTGGGAACAGTACTGTCTAGCAATGGAAGCGTTGCAAGAGATGCCACGCAATATCACTTTTCTGAAGCATTTATTAAATTATATAGTTAACCGCGACCATTAATAGTTTGTCATATTGTTATATTTAGAAGATGTTTAAACCATTGTTTGTTTGACTTGACGTTTTGTCCTGGCAAATGCAATAAAATCACAAAGTTCCTCTTCAGTTAATGGTATATCATCGAGATAAATTAAACTGTTACCCGACTGTAAAATGCTGTTTAATTCAACCTGTATTTTTTCTTCGTCGACCCGATTTAAGAGAAAATCAACTGATGTATCAAATAATTCGGCCATTTGAGATAAAGCATGTAAAGAAGGCTCTCTATACCCTGATTCATAGCCTGCATAGGTACTTTTGGCAATGCCCAGCTGATCGGCTGTTTCCTGCATTGACCACTTTTTAAGTTTTCTAAGGTTTACTAATCGTTTTAACACTCTCGTTCCCTTCCCCCATGTTTGTTTGCTTGATTATATCATAGAAAAAATCGATTAAAAAGAAATATATACGCGATATGAAAACAATGATTGATTTTATTATCATAATAGCTTTATAATCAGTTATATTCATTCGCAAAACGCGTACGGTCAGAAATAAAAGTAAAGCGGGGGATAAGGATGAAAAAAATATTATTACTTGCAACAGGGGGAACAATCGCATCGGTGGAGGGCAATGAAGGTCTAGTTCCTGGAATGTCTCCTGATGAATTACTCCGATATTGCCTGAATGTATCTGAATCAATAGAGGTAACGTGCAAAATTCTTATGAATAGAGATAGTACAAATATGCAACCAGAACATTGGGTTATGATGGCAAATGCAATAGCCGATAATTACACTATGTATGATGGATTTGTCATTACTCATGGTACTGATACACTAGCTTATACTTCCTCAGCGTTATCCTATATGCTGCAGGGGTTACAAAAACCTGTTGTGGTAACTGGATCCCAAGTTCCAATTAGCTTTAGTCGAACCGATGCCGTAAAAAATGTTGCTGATTCGATTCGATTTGCTTGTGAAGATATTGGTGGGGTTTTTGTTGTCTTTGATGGACGAGTTATAATTGGAACCCGTGCAGTCAAAATTAGAACGAAAAGTTATGACGCTTTTGAAAGTATTAACCATCCTTATGTTGCATATATAACTGGGGACAATGTTAATTACTATTTCAAACCGGAGAAGATGCATCAAGAATTAAGTGTAGATACATGTATTTCTCCTGATGTATTTGTTTTAAAATTGTTTCCAGGAACGAAGCCTGAAGTATTTGACTTTGTGAAAACTTGCTATCGAGGCGTCATTATTGAAAGTTTTGGTAATGGGGGACTTCCATTTGAGGACCGTAACTTATTACCTAAGATTAAAGAATTAACTGAGGCTGGTATAACCGTTATCATTACTACTCAATGCTTAGAGGAAGGGGAAGACCTTTATCTCTATGAGGTTGGAAGGAAGGCAGCACAATATAATGTCACACTATCAGGTGATATGAACACCGAAGCTATTGTTTCTAAGCTTATGTGGGCGCTTGGAAAAACAAATGATTGTAAAGAAGTAAAGAGGATTATGGAAACTCCTATTTCCTGGGATTTAACAACTGATAACGAAAAAGTAGAATGAAGACCGTTTAATTATTTGAACGGTCTCATTGCTACGAATGGCTGTTTGTATGAATCAATTACGTCCTTTTATTAGAATAAACATCTCCAAAAAACAACTAGGAAATTGGTACTGAAAGCGTCCTGCTCACTCAAATTCTATTCTCTAGTGGACTTCTATTATAGTCTTTTTTATCCATTCACTTTATATATTTACTCCTATAGTATAAATAATAAATGCAAGGAAAGAAGGAAGATCGTGAACACGGATCAAGCTTTTGATTTGTTAATGGAAGCAGGAGTCACAGAAGATACTAGTATTCAAACGGTTAGACGGTGGCTCCGTGAAAGAAAGATTAGCTACGAGGGAACAGGACAACGGGATTCAGGATACATAATTGAGAATTCAGATCAAGTTTTTAACATGTTAAAGGATGCAGGTGTAACCGATAGCATCGCATTTCAAATTGTTCGTCGCTTGCTGCGTGAAGGTAAGATTCAAACCGTGGGGACTGGAAATCGGAAAACAAATAACCAGCAAAATGAAATTGATTCAAAGCAATTTATAATTAGTCCGTCAGATCAAGAAAAGGTCGTCCACCAATTGAAAATAAGAATAAAAGCACAGGATGAACATATAAAAGGGATTGAACATCTACATAAGACGTCTGTAACCAATTTAATTAAGCAAAGAGATATTTTAAATAAAGAAATTGCCAACCTAAAGAATGAGAAAAGTGAATTACAAAAGGAAACCAAGAAATTACTTAAAGAAAATATTGATTTAACTAATGAATTGTTAAAATTAAAAGAAGAACTTTTTAAAGGAAACAAAAGAGGTACTGATAAGACAAATGACGTTCCCCCTTCTTCACCTAACACGAATGATTATCGTCAAAAATTAGGTCTTTCAAAAATGGCGAGCGATAAAGAAGTTTTAACCAGATATAAAAAATTATTAAAAATAACTCACCCAGATCACGGCGGTAATGCAACAGCCTTTCATTTCATTAAAACCGATTATGATTATTTTAGAAATAGTATCAAATTGAAATAGATTGGGTTCGATTGTCAATAACTTCTATTGACGACCGAACCCAATCTTTTTTCATATCTTATGACGCCAATTCCCCTATTGACGACCTTTTTGTCCTTGCTATAAGTTTTAGAAACAAGAAAAATTAAATAAAAAATTTATTAAGAAGGAAGAATGATAAGAGGTCTTTTCGCTCATTAAGTATGATCTAACTAATATTATTAATATTAAAGTAATTAGCATTTGGGAGGAACATCATGAGGCAAAAGCTTAAGGAAAAAATGCTATGGGTATTCTTGTTTCTAGTAGTTCCCGTCTTAATTTTTGGAAATTTCTTTGCTAGAGCTACAAATAACGAAAACACACACAAACACATAATTACCGTTTATCTGGCCGGAGATTCGACTGTTTCTGATTATTCCATCTCGTTAGCACCCAGGGCAGGCTGGGGACAGGTTTTAAATCGGTTTTTCGATGATAAGATTGTCGTAAAAAATGAGGCCTCACCTGGCAGGAGTACAAAAAGTTTTATTGATGAAGGGGGACTCAAATCAATCTTAGATCAGATGGAGAAGGGGGATTATCTGTTTATTCAATTTGGTCATAATGATGAAAAAAAAGAGGATCCAACTCGATATACGGAGCCCTATTCAACCTATAAAAGCTATTTAAAACAATATATTGACGGTGCCCGCGCTAAACAAGCCATTCCTGTTCTAGTGACACCTGTTGAACGCCGGCATTTTTATGAAGATGGAAGTGCACGTGATACTCACGGGGAGTATCCTGCTGCCATGAAGGAACTTGGAATGGAAGAAAATGTACCTGTCATTGACCTTACTGCCAAAAGCAAGGCATTGTTCGAGAAGGTTGGACCAGAAGAAACGAAGAATATTTTCCTTTGGCTTGATGCCGGAGAGAATGTTAACTATCCAGATGGAGTTCAGGATAACACTCATTTCCAGGAGGCTGGTGCTGAGAAGACTGCCCGTCTTGTGCTTGAAGGCATCGAGGAATCAAAGCTAGTACCGCTTTGTAATCACATTTTGAAATAAGGAAGAAAAAATTAAGTGAGGAACTATCATGTGATAGTTTCAGATTGTCGAGAAAGGGTATTTTTCTCGGCAATTTTTTATTCTTAGCATTTAATTATTCATTGTACCTGCTAATGGGCCTGTTGATTTCCGCTCTAGGCACTTCGCTTTCCGCGGGCGGTCCGGGGAGCCTCCTCGGCGCTAGCGCCTGCGGGGTCTCCCCAGCCCCGTCCTCCCGCAGGAGTCTGCGTGCCTTCCGCGGAAATCAACAGGGAGGTAATCAACCTAAAGAATTGCAACACACTTTTTCTAGCCTTGCTAATTGTGTTGCAATCTTTTTCATATTTTGGCAGGCTGCCGTAAGGAGAGCCTGTTCGCTTGCTTTCTTCAATCCCCGTAACCGGCAATAGTGAAGCCCGTGCAGCTCTTTTGAGTCTGCGAAGCTTCGCTCAATTTTTTCCTTTCTAAATTTATAAAGCATTTTTCCAGATTTAGATAAGCGATTTTCCCTTACCTTTTCCTTGTGCTTATCCCAAACATGACGTGTCACTACTTTTACCTTATTTTTGGAGCGTGTACATTGGGAAAGAAGTGGGCAGTTCTCACATTTCTTCGAATCAGACTTATATTCTTTATAACCCTCACGGTTTGTTGTACTGTAGGGTAATTCTTGATTATTAGGACAAACGTATAGATCTCGTTTATTAGCGTTAGCCTTTAAATGAGTAGAATCCGAAAATAAGACACGACCACCTTCCATTTTGTGATTCATTGCCTGGAGAACAATCCCATCAAATATTTCCTGAAAGATATCGGTACCTTTAAAACGATGTTGGCGATTCCAACTAATCGTTGAGTGGTGTGGAACAGGATCCTTAAATTTCAGGCCTAAAAACAAGTGGTAGGCAACATTCATTTCAATTTCTCTTTGTAATTGTCGCTCGGATCGGATGCCATATATATAACCAATAAACATCATTTTAAATAGAATAGTGGGATCGGAAGGGCGTCCGTTATCATCACTATAATAAGGACGTACCTTTTCAAGAAGGAATGAAAGATCAATATATTTATCGATTAAACGAAGAAGGTGACTGTCAGGAACCAATTCATCAATAGAAACAAATTCATATTCACTTTGGGTAGATACTCTTGGTTTAAACATAGATTTCACCACTTAATTTTTTATTGTTTGGTTGTGTTAAGAGCAGTGTATTATTGATTTTACAGCTCTGTTGATTTGCGCGGAAGGCACGCAGACTCCTGCGGGAGTACGGGGCAGGAGAGACCCCGCAGGCGCTTCAGCGCCGAGGAGGCTCCCCGGCACGCCCGCGGAAAGCGAAGTGCCTGGAGCGCAAATCAGCAGACATGTTGCAAAGCCTATATATTAATAATATTATAATAAATTAACGCGGTGAATGGTTAAAGTTATTGTAGAAAATAAGAGGCTGTCGAAAGTTTCTTGACAGCCTGAAACTATCATGTGATAGTTTCTTTTTTTCTCAAATGGGAGGCCTTCCACAAAGAAATCTTCTAATATAAGATATAATGTACATTGTAGTTATCCATTCAGTTTAACAAAGAGGGGGAAAACAGCCTGAAAACAAGAAAAATATCACTCCAGACCAAAATATTTGGGCTGGTCCTATTACTGGGATTATTGTTGATCCTGCTGCTGACCACATTTTTCAGCTATATGGAAAGTAAACAAATAGAGGAAAATAAGGGAAGGCTGGCACTGGAAATCTCTCGAACGGTTTCATTCATACCGCCCATTATCACCGCCTTTCAAACAAGTGACCCATCGAAAACAATTCAGCCCATCGCCGAAAAGATTCGCACTGAAACTGGTGCTGAATTCGTTGTTATAGGAAACAAAAATGGAATAAGATATTCGCACCCTTTAAAATCTTTGATCGGGAAGAAAATGACAGGCGGAGATAACGAAAGGGCCATTAAAAATCAGGAATATTATGTATCTAAGGCAAAGGGGTCACTTGGACCTTCAATTAGAGGTAAATCTCCTATTTTCAACAAAAAGGGAGAGGTAATTGGAATCGTTTCTGTTGGATTTTTGCTTGAAGATATCCATCAGCAAATCTTGAAAACTGTCACCAAGGTACTTCTTGTTTCACTCTTTGCTGTTTTGATTTCACTGATCGGTAGTATCTTGCTAGGACGGAATATCCGTAAAGATACAATGGGGCTTGAACCTTATGAGATTGCCGCACTTTATAAAGAAAAGAACGCAGTACTTCATGGAGTAAAAGAGGGGATTTTAGCCATAGATAATGAGGGCTACATAACGATGATGAATCAACCCGCCAAAAGACTTTTACATATTAAGGGATCTGTCCGCCATCTAAAAGTAGATGGGTTGTTTCCTTCTGACTATTTATATGAGGTATTAAAATCTGGAAATCCACAAGTTGATAAAGAAATGGTCTGGAAAGATAAAACAGTGATCGTCAACTGTACGCCACTCTTTGAAGCGTCTGGGATAAGTGGAGTGGTTGCTTCGTTTCGTGATAAAACAGAAATTGAGCAAATGGTAAACACCCTATCAGAAGTAAATAGATATTCGGAAGATCTGCGTGCGCAAACACATGAATATTCCAATAAATTATATGTGTTATTAGGTCTTCTTCAGCTAGGAGAATATGAACAGGCAATCGATATGATTCAAACGGAAACACAGGTATTGCAATTTCAGAATTCTATTGTTTTTAACCATATTAAAGATACGAAAGTACAGGCCATCCTTTTAGGGAAACTTGGAAAAGCCTCAGAAAAGAAAGTAAAGTTTGAGGTTGTATCGGACAGCTATTTAGAGGCATTGCCATCCCATTTTAAGCTATCCAATCTAATAGTCATTCTTGGAAACTTAATAGACAATGCCTTCGAAGCTGTCTTTGGTTTCGATTCTCCGACAGTTAAATTTTTCGTTACTGATATAGGTAGCGATATCATTTTTGAGATTGCTGATAATGGGAAGGGACTTACTGAAAAAGAAATTCCGCTTCTATTTGACAGGGGCTATACTTCTAAAAAAGGAGCTGAGCCTAGGGGATTTGGCTTATCGAATGCTGAGGAGGCAGTGTTAGATATGAATGGGATGATTGAGGTGCAAAGTACCCCGGAAAGTGGGACTGTCTTTACAGTTTACCTTCCAAAGGAATACGAGAGGAGACAAACACTTGAATAGGATAAAAGTAGCCATAGCTGAAGATGATTTTCGAGTTGCCGATATCCATGAGAAATTTTTAACAAAGTTTAATGAAATTGATGTTGTTGGTAAATCATTGAATGGTGATCAGACCCTTCAAATTCTGATGGAGAAAACCCCTGATTTATTGATTCTCGATGTGTATATGCCTGATATGCTCGGATCCGATCTACTCCCAATTATCCGAGAGCGTTTTCCAAGGGTTAGTATAATTATGATCACAGCAGCGACCGATAAAGTTTTCCTAGAAAAAGCATTAAGCTACGGAGTAGAAAATTATTTGATTAAACCTGTAAATAAGGAAAGATTTGACGAAGTCATTTTAGAATATATAAAAAAACACTCGCTCCTAACTTCCAGACAAGATGTAGACCAGAATTATGTTGACCTCCTGTTTGGTAATAAAAAGATTGAAAAGGTGGGAAGGGGCACAGGATTACCTAAAGGAATTGATGAAATCACACTTGGAAAGGTGAAAAACGCACTTCAGATTAATAACCAAGGCCTTTCCGCTGAAGAAGTGGGAAAGGAAATTGGGGCATCCCGAATTACTGCACGCCGATATTTAGAATATCTATCCTCCATTAAGGAAGCAAAAGCGGAGGTGGTTTATGGTATTGTCGGGAGGCCGGAAAGAAAATATTATCCTGTTTAGTAAGGGTGCCTAAAGGCATCCTTTTTTAATGTGTAAACCATTAAAGGAAACTCCAGTAGTCAGAAAGGATTCTACCGTGAACAATATGAACAAAATATAGATTAATGTACGATAATAACTTTATTTTGGAAACGTTTTCACCTTAGAATATTTAGATTATTATTAATTTACTAACAAAAGGGGTGAAAGAGATGCTGGCAACTTTAGGATTTTTAATGATTATTATTTTTATGGTATTAATTATGACAAAACGCTTATCCGCAATGATTGCTCTAATGGTGATACCTGCTGTATTTGCATTGATAGGCGGATTCGGAAAAGAAATGGGACCAATGGCACTTGAAGGTATAAAAAGCGTGGCACCAACAGGAATCATGATTCTATTTGCGATTCTCTTCTTTGGAATCATGATAGATGCAGGGGTTTTTGATCCTATCATTTCGACAATCTTGAAATTCGTAAAAGGGGATCCCGTAAAAATAGCGATTGGAACAGCAGTTCTTGCGTTAATAATCTCTCTTGATGGTGACGGAACAACTACATATATGATCACCATTTCTGCCATGCTTCCTTTGTATAAACGTATTGGCATGAAACCATTGGTACTTGCAGGGATCGCTGTATCATCTTCAGGTGTTATGAACCTTCTTCCTTGGGGAGGACCAACAGCTAGAGCAATGACAGCATTACATCTAGAGATGGGAGATATTTTTACTCCCGTAATTCCTAGTATGGTTGGGGGAGTGTTGTTTGTATTATTTATGGCCTACTGTCTTGGTAGAAAAGAGCGTAAACGGATAGGTGTTATGGAAATTGATTATAGCACATTGTCTTTGATGGCAGCTACATCTGAGGCTGCTTTCCTTAAACGTCCCAAATTGATTCTTGTAAACTATCTGCTAACTATTCTGCTTTTAGTTGCACTAATCCAAGAAATGCTGCCTACAACGGTATTATTTATGATTGGATTTGCAATTGCGATCACCATCAATTATCCAAATCTAAATGAACAAAAAGAACGGATTATGCACTACGCTGATAATGCACTATCAGTTGTGTCAATGGTTTTTGCTGCAGGTATTTTTACAGGTATTCTTTCTGGGACAAAAATGGTTGATGCCATGGCAACTACGATGATCTCTCATATTCCAGATGCCTTGGGCTCCCATTTTGCTATTATTACTGCGATTATTAGTGCACCATTAACATTTTTTATGTCCAACGATGCATTTTATTACGGTGTTTTGCCATTACTTGCCAAAGCAGGAAGTGTATATGGAATTGATCCGGCTGCAATTGGACGAGCGTCACTCATGGGGATGCCAGTACATTTATTAAGTCCTCTCGTACCTTCGACTTACTTATTAGTCGGTATGGTTGGAGAAGAATTCGGTGACTTGCAGAGAGCATTCTTTAAATGGGCATGTGGATCCACAGCGGCTATGATTTTTGTTGCTATAATTTTGTCCATTTTTCCCTTTTAATTAAAATTTGCTGAATTCTCATGAAAATCATTTAATAATTTGACTGGAGATGAATGATTATGTGGATACTCACTGTCTATTCAGAAGGAAAAATCCCTGCGTTGTTTGAATATAATACAGAAAAAGAAGCTTTAGAAGCTTTTAATAAAGTAAAAGGTTGTAAGATTCTCTCAGAGGTTATTTACTATAACGATACTAAAATATCTTAAACTTTCAAGTATATAGGTACTATTAAACAGACTGTGTAACCTCTTTGCTTTGTTGGAAACTCCAACTAAGCAAGGAGGTTTCTTATGTATCAATATGCTGCAGTCTAGCAGTCCCGCTGCATTAGGTTTTAATTGGAGGGAAATTTTTGAGTGTTTTACTTCTTATCATATTAAATGTCATTCTACCTGTTTTTTGTCTTATTGGAATTGGTGCGTTTTTACATCGAAAAATTACATTTGATATGAATACATTATCAAAATTAAATAACTATTTGCTCATGCCTGCTGTAAGTTTTGTCAACATTTATCAGACTAAAATGGAGGGAGAAACAGTCTTAAATATTCTTACTTTCTTAGTAATCCAAAGTCTTTGTCTTATTTTCTTCAGTACCATCATATCTCGATTAGCCAAATTTGATAATAGACTATCTTCGACCTTCAAAAACAGTGTGATACTAAACAATTCTGGGAATTTTGGGTTACCTGTAAGTCAACTTGTATTTCAGCATAATCCACTTGGTTTATCCATCCAAGTGGTGGTAATGATTTATCAAAATCTTCTTACCAATACATATGGGTTGTTTAATTCAATAAGAGTAAATTACAAAGGTTTACAAGCAATGAAAGTATTTATGAAAAATCCAGTTGTTTATGCCTTTTTGTTAGGTTTGGTTTTTAATTCACTTTCTATCAAAATCCCAAAATACTTGTGGACTCCGATTGAAAATATTTCAAATGCCTTTGTGGCTGTGGCACTGGTTACGCTCGGTGCACAAAGTGCTTTTTTAAAAATAAATCGATTCTCCATCTCACTTATTCTAAGTCTCTTTGGCCGTTTAATACTTTCTCCCTCCATCGCGATGATCATTATATTACTTTTAAAATTGGATGGAACGACGGCACAGGCTTTATTTATTGCAAGCTCGTTCCCAACTTCAAGAAACAGTGCTCTTTTCGCTTTAGAATACGGAAATCACCCAGAATATGCAGCACAAGTGGTCTTATTGTCTACATTACTAAGCATGATTACTGTGACTACGGTTGTATATTTGTCGACAATATTATTTTAATCGTTCGAAGACTAGTGGAACAGAAGCAGGAACCCTTTATGGCGCCTGCTTCTTTTATCTATAGAGATAACATTAATACATCCAAGTTCGAAATGTCGATTGCACCAGAGTCTCGGATAGCTTTTAATTGATTAATATCTAGGATGTCAATTGTACGGGTTGATATTTGGATCCATTGTTGGCTTTTCCATTTATTCAGTATTTTATTAACCGTTATTCTAGAGGTACCTATGTAACGGGCAAATGACGTTTGGTTGATTGAAAAATTACCATTTTCGCTTACTAACTTTAATAGGAAGTGGGCCATTTGCTGCTCAACAGGCGAATTAAGAAAGGAAATAATTTCTGCAAGAATCCTAAATTTATAGATTAGTGAGTTGGTGAAAATACACGCTGCCTCAGGATGTTCCTCGCAAATCATGAATAAAGTCTCATCAGAAAAAAAATAGATCTCAGATGAACTACTCGAGGTGGCTGAGGTTAAATAGGGTTCATTTTTCACACCGTGCTCCCCAAATAGCATTCCTTCTGGTACATAATTCACCGTCCGTTCCACACCTTCTTGTGAGAGAAGGGTTATCTTTATCCCACCCTTAGATAAGTAGAAAAAACCCTTGCCTTCACTTCCCTGATGGTAAACAACTGAATTTTCCTCAATCTCTAGTTTTTTTCCATATTTTAAAAATGGGCTCCACGAATATCGAAGATTTTTCATATTATCACCTTACCAAGAAGCTTTTTTAATTCATCAGGTTTCTTTATTAAAAACTTCTTACCACGACTCTCAATAATTTCTTCAGCTTTCCATTGTTTTATAATCTTATATAAGGTGATTCTCGTTAAACCTGTGCATTTTGTAAGGTCTTGTTGTGTGAGAGGAACTTCGTAATTCTTAAATTCGTAACAAATATTTAGTAGTATCACCGACAGTTGCTGTTCTGGTGTGAGAGAGTCCAAATAAATTTTATCAGCTAATATGTGCATTTTATGAATAACGGTTTTGATAAAAATGTTAAGTATAGAAGGTTGAGCTTTAATTAATTTTTGAAAATGTTCACATGAGAAAAAATAGAGAATAGAGTCATTTACTGCCGTTGCGGTAGTAAAATGTGGCTGTCGGTCCATCGCTTGAACTCCTAATAGCTGCCCTGGAATAGTGATGTTTAACAAACGCTCTTTTCCAATCGAAGTGGTAGTCGTTACTTTAATTAATCCCTTTTGGATATAATAAAATCCATCCCCGAGCGTCCCTTGCTGGTAAATAGCTGATTTCTCTTTGAAGAATTGTCTAGTACCAAACTGCAAGCATGATTCCCAATTAATATCACTGTCAAACAAGATTGCCAACTAATCAACTCCTAAGTGAAATGTATGTAAAAAGACAATAAAACTGTAAATCTAGGAAATATGTAATTAATCAAATGCTATAAAATAGTGACACTAAATTGTTAACGCTTACATATGAATGCAAGGAAAAAGTTTATATGCGTTAACCACTTAACAACAGTGTAAAAGATTAAAGATAGAAAATCAATATTGGGTGGATGAAGTCTAGCATATATAAAAAGAAAAGCAACTCATATCATTTGTATTTAGAATGATGTGTGTTGCTTTATTTGTTTCAATAAAATGAAAATTTTATTTTTTTAGAAAAAATGTTAATCAGACTACAATGACTCAACAAAATCAATTTTATAATGAAAATATGAAATAGAAGGAGGATGTTTTATGGGAATTCGTACAGGAGCACAGTATATCGAGGCGTTAAAATCCCGAAATCCAGAAGTTTGGTTATCAGGAAAAAAAGTGAAAAATATCTTTGAAGAGCCTGTTTTTCATCAGCCAATTCTTCAAATTGCAAAACTATATGATATGCAGCATGACTCCAAGTATCAAGAGGACATAACTCATTTTTGTGAAGAAACGGGAGAAAGAATCTCGAATGCATTCTTGGTCCCAAAAAGCTATCAAGATTTAGAAGCACGGAGAAGAACGTTTGAAGAGTTTTCCAAAGCGACGTTTGGTTTAATGGGAAGGACTCCTGATTTCTTAAATGTGGTCGTTACATCCATGGCGAGTAATTCAGAGTTCTTGGACAAATACAATCCAGAATGGGGAAAAAACATTCGATCGTATTATAAGCATATTCGCGATAATGATTTATTTTTAACTCATGCAATTATTAATCCGCAAAATGACCGCAGTAAATCGTCACACGAACAACAGGATATGTTCACCCATTTAGGTGCTGTTAAAGAAACACCTGATGGCTTAATTGTAAGAGGAGCGAAAATGTTAGCTACCCTTGCACCGATTACTGACGAAGTAATTGTTTATTCTTTTCCTGGATTTAAGCCTGGTGATGAGCGCTATGCACTTGCGTTCGCACTACCACTTGATACTCCAGGTCTTCGCATTATCTGCCGTGAAGCAATGCAGGATGGGACGCGTTCTGTTTATGACCACCCATTAGCATCAAGATTCGAAGAAATGGATGCGGTCTTAGTCTTTAATGATGTTTTAGTACCTTGGGATCGTGTATTCCTGTATAACAATGTTGAAGCAGCAAATTTACTTTATCCGAAAACAGGAATCGCTCAGCAGCCAGCCCATCAGTCTGGTGTAAGAGGGTTAATCAAACTACAATTTGCAACCGAAGTGGCTTGTAAAATCGCCGACTCCATCGGTGTTGATGCCTACCTAAATGTACAAAATGATTTAGGAGAATTAGTCCAATCGGTTGAATCAATTAGGGCATTACTAAGAATTTCAGAGTATGAACATGAAGTAACTGCTACTGGGGAAGCGATGCCAGCCTATGCACCACTAGAAACAATTCGGGGATTGCTTCCAAAAATGTACCCACGTGCGATTGAAGTGATCCAAATCATTGGTGCAGGTGGCCTACTAATGTCTCCAACAGATGCCGATTTCGAGAATCCGGAATTAAGAGAGGATCTAGAGAAGTATTATCTTGGAAGAGAGGGAGTTTCAGCAGAAGAACGCGTTCATCTCTTTAAGCTAGCATGGGATTTATGTGGCGAGGCATTTGGACAAAGAGTTCTTCAATACGAACGCTATTATACTGGCGATCCAATTCGTAAAAGAGCGATTTTCTATAACAACCACAAAAAGCAGAATTCCTTTGAGCTGGCTGATGAAGCAATGAAAATATTTAATCGAAAAAATGAGGTTACAAGCTTATAAAAGTAAATCAAAAGTAAGAGGAGGTGTGAACGATGCAAACGCTAAAAGATGGAGTTTTGACATTATCTGGTTCGGTGATTGCCATTGGTGCTTTTGATGGAGTCCATAAAGGACATCAAGCCGTGATTAAGCAAGCTGTGGAAAAGAGTCGGGTTTATCAGGTTCCTAGCGTTGTATATACTTTCGACCCGCCTCCTCGAAATTTTTTTAAGGGAGTTCAAATTTTGTCACCAATTCAGGAAAAGGTCAGCAGGATAGCGAAGTTAGGTGTGGATTATATCATCGTTGCCAGCTTTGATGAATGGTATGCCACCCGTCCCCCTGAAGATTTTATTTGTGAATTATCTATGCTTAACCCGGTAGAGATTTCAGTTGGTTCTGATTTTCATTTTGGAAAAAACAGAGCTGGGGATGTAAATCTTTTAGAAAAGTATTTTCATATTAATATCACTCCCCCAGTTTATTGTAAGGGCGGAAAACTTATTTCATCGACAAGAATCCGTCAGTTAATTGCAGAGGGAGATTTCCAGCAGTCCTATTCATTACTTGGAATGTAAACTGGAATATAGTAAATGAGTTTATGTGATAACTACTCAGCATTAGAAGGGGGTTCACTCTATGAAGTTATTAGGAATTTCAGGCACAATTATTGGAGCAAAGACAAGTATTGTTGTTCAAAAGGTATTAGAGGAAGTCAAGAAACATAATCCAAACGTTGAAGTAGAATTGTTGGATTTAAGAGATTATGATGTGCAGTTCTGTGATGGACGAAATCCTTCAGCCTATACAGGTGACACGAAAAAAGTTCTCGATATTGTTAATTCTGCTGACTTCTATATTATCGGAACTCCGATTTTCCAGGGATCATTAGCAGGTCCACTCAAAAATTTATTTGATTTAATTAATCCACAGGATATTCGCAACAAAGTAATTGGTTTTGTTGCAACAGGTGGAACGTACCAGCATTTCCTTGTGATTGAAAATCAATTGAAGCCAATCGCAGGATTTTTCCGGGCTTTTGTGGCACCAGGTTATGTCTATGTCAATAATGATCATTTTAATAAAGAAAATGAAATTATCGATTCTGAGGTTCTTACTAGAATTACTGCGTTAGCCAAAGAAGTCGTCTTCATGCAGGAGGCATTAAAATCAACAGAGGAAAAATTTGCAACAATAAATGGATAAGCTTTTGTATTTAAAGTTGAGAGGAGAAGATTTTATGACAAACCCATTAAAACCAATTAACCTTTGGGGATTTATTGAAGAAAATAAGGATTTACTTAAGCCGCCAGTAAATAATAAAGTAGTTTGGAAGAATTCTGAACTAATGTTCATGGTCCTCGGAGGTCCAAACAAACGACGTGATTTTCATGTGGACCCATCTGAAGAGATATTTTATCAATTAAAAGGTGATTGCTACGTTGAAATTATTAATGGGGAAGGTAAAAGAGAAGTAATTACGGTGAGAGAAGGAGAAGTATTTCATCTCCCTCCAAATGTTCCCCACTCCCCACATCGGGTCGCTGATACAATTGGAATCGTTATTGAACGTGACAGAGCTGAAGGGGAATTAGAGGATTTTGTTTGGTTCTGTGATGAATGTGATCATGAAATGCACCGAGTTTCCGTCCAATTAACGAATATCGAAGTGCAGGTAAAAGAAGCAATTCATGGATTTAACAGTAATTTAGAATTGCGAACTTGTAAGAACTGTGGACACATCATGGCCGAAGAAGCGAGTGAATGGAAATGCGAGTAGATTTTCATACACATATCATTCCTGAAAATTTTCCAGACTTTACGAAAAAGTACCAAAACGATAAGTGGCCAGTACTCCAGCCTACTTGCTCTTGCGGTGCTAATATAATGGTGGCTGGGAAGGTTTTTCGAGAAGTGACCGACCAAGTTTGGAGTCCAGAAAAAAGGTTTCACGATATGGATGTAGAAAATGTAGATATACAAGTTTTATCGCCAATTCCTGTAACGTTTTCCTATTGGGCGCCTACAGAAGAAGCGGTAGTTATGGCTAGATTTCAAAATGATTTCATCGCTGAAACAGTAGCCCAGCATCCCACCAAGTTTATTGGTTTAGGGACGGTTCCGCTGCAAAATGTCGAAGAAGCGATTCGTGAACTAGACCGCTGTATACATCAACTTGGCTTAAAAGGGATTGAGATTGGCACAAACATTAATGGCAAAAATTTAGACGATGAATCATTAATTGATTTCTTTGCGATGTGTGAGAAATGGAATGTTCCAATATTTGTTCATCCATGGGAAACACTGGGTGGAGATCGTTTTTCCTCCCATAACTTAATGTATACGGTTGGAATGCCAAGTGAAACAGCATTGGCTGCAGCAAGTCTGATCCTAGGAGGTGTCATTGAGAAATTTCCAAAACTTAAAATTTGTTTTTCTCATGGAGGCGGGTCACTTCCTTACATTCTCCCTAGACTTGATCATGGTTGGAATGTTTGGCCGCATTTGCAGCTCACGGCGCATCCTCCAAGTTTTTATGCCAAGAAATTTTTCTATGATTCAATCGTAAATAACCCTGTAAATATTAAATTCTTAGTCGAAAAATTTGGTGCTGAACAAGTCATCATGGGATCGGATTACCCATTCTTACTACGGGAAACTCCACCAGGGAAGATTATTGATGACACCTTAACACTAAGCGAAGAACAGAAAAGAGCAATGTTAGGTGAAAATGCACTAAGATTTTTAAATATACCGGTTAATTTATTAATTTAATAGGAAATGAGATGAGAAGATGATAGACAAGGTGATCACCCCAGAGGAGAGATTAGAGGAACTTGGATTAAAGCTTCCAGCACTCCGGCCCGCATCTGGTAATTATGTAAGTTGTGTTCGGACAGGGAATCTTATTTTCACATCAGGACAAGGTACAGATGAATACCGTGGAAAACTTGGTGAAGATGTATCGATAGAAGTAGGCTATCAAGCAGCAAGACAATGTATGCTTAATCTATTAGCAGTAGTCAAAAATGAACTGGGTGACCTTAGCAAAGTGAAAAGGATTGTTAAAATCCTTGGTATGGTTAACAGCACGCACGATTTTAAAGACCATCCTAAAGTAATGAATGGATCCTCCGATTTGTTGGTAGAAGTGTTTGGTGAAAAGGGAAGGCATGCGAGATCAGCAGTAGGGATGTCCCAGCTGCCACACAATAACGCTGTTGAAGTTGAGATGATTGTAGAAGTTGAGGATGGTGATCTCGGTGAGTAAAGTCCTAGAAAAACAACTTCAAATTAACGATGCCAAGCTTTTTATTAATGGAGAATATGTAAGCGCTATTTCAGGAGAAACCTTTGGCACGACTAATCCAGCCACGAATCAAAAATTAGCTGCTGTCGCTAGTGCAAGTGAGCAAGATGTAGAAAGAGCGATTCAGGTCGCAAAGCGTACCTATGATAGTGGTATTTGGAGTAAAATGCCAGTCGAAGAAAGAGCAAAGATCTTGTGCAGAATGGCAGATCTTGTCATGGATCGTGTCGAAGAGTTAGCGCTAATTGAAACATTAGATGTGGGTAAGCCCATTAGAGAAAGCAGAGATTTTGATATCCCGCGTGCCGCATCAAACTTAAGATTCTTTGCAGAAATGGCAAAATACATTAATCACGAGCATTACGAACAATCCAAGCATATGAGCTATACCAAATATTCACCAGCAGGTGTCACAAGCTTGATCATTCCTTGGAATTTACCATTCATGCAAATGACTTGGAAAGTCTCAGCTGCGTTAGCTGCTGGTAATACGGTGATCGTTAAGCCTGCTTCCTATACACCACTCAGTGCGGTCATGTTGGGTGAAATTGCCAACGAAGCAGGATTACCGCCAGGCGTGTTGAATATACTAACAGGTCCAGGAGGAACAGTAGGAACGGCAATGACCACTCATCCATACGTTCGCAGGATTTCTTTTGTAGGGGAGAGTTCCACTGGTAAAACAGTTATGAGAAATGCAGCATCCCAGTTAATTCCGGTATCATTAGAATTAGGTGGTAAATCCGCCAATATCGTATTTGAGGATGCCGACTTAGATGAAGCAGTCGCAGGCTCAATTGAAGCAATTTTTAGAAATCAAGGGGAAATCTGCTTAGCCGGTTCTCGACTATTGGTGCAAGAATCGGTTTATGATAAATTCCTAGAAAAATTTGTTACTGCTGCTAAGAACATCAAAGTGGGCGATCCATTGGATGAAACTACGGATATGGGTGCACTTATATCAAAAGGTCACTTAGAAACGGTTGACAACTATGTGCAAATTGGAATTTCTGAAGGTGCGAAACTTGCTGCAGGCGGTAAGCGTGTGGCAGGATTGTCACAAGGAAACTTTTACGAGCCAACCGTGCTCTATGATGTAAATAACAAAATGAGAGTTGCACAGGAAGAAATCTTTGGCCCGGTATTAGTCGTCATTCCATTTAAAACGGAAGAGGAAGCGATTCAAATTGCCAACGATTCGATTTATGGTTTGGCAGGAGTCGTTTGGTCAAATGATTTAAGACGTGCACATCGAGTAGCTTCTCAAATCGATTCAGGCTTATTCTGGATCAATTGCTGGTACTATCGTGATTTAAGAACGCCATTTGGTGGTTCAAAGGCGAGTGGTATTGGTCGGGAAGGCGGACGTCATAGTTTTGAATTTTACACGGAGGCCAAGACGATTACAATGAAATTATAAGAATAAAAGTAAAGGGTGGCTGAATGGCCACTTTTTATCTATTAATATAGAAAAGGAAGGTGTAGGAAGAAATGGGATTATTAGTGGAAAAGATTGCAAAAGAATTAATCGACGCAGAAAATCATCAATATTCTGTCGCACCACTAACGGAGCGCTTTTCCGAGTTGGATGTAAGCGATGCCTATCAAATCCAACTCGAAATCATCGGTAAAAAGTTAGAAGAAGGACATAAAGTGATTGGGAAAAAGGTTGGACTAACAAGTAAAGCAATGCAGCAAATGCTTGGCGTCGATGAACCTGATTACGGCCACCTTTTAGATACTATGAAAATAGCCGATGAAGCAACGATAAAAATTGCTGATTTTATCAGTCCGAAGGTTGAGGCGGAAATTGGTTTTATTTTGGAAGAAGACTTAGTTGGTCCAAATGTGAATTATCTAGATGTGTTAATGGCAACAAAATATGTAGTTCCAACCATTGAGATTATTGACAGCCGTATTTCAGATTGGAAAATCAAGTTGGTTGATACGGTGGCAGATAATGGCTCGTCAGCAAGAGTAGTCGTTGGGAAAAAGCTGAGCAAGATTGCAGGCTTGGATTTGCGAGCCCAAGGAATGGTCCTTTATAAAAATGATGAGCTTATGGCTTCGGGAACTGGAACTGCTGCTCTAGGACACCCCGCCCAAGCCGTCGCATGGTTAGCCAATAAATTGCATGAATTTGGGATTACTCTTAAAGCAGGTGAGTTAATTCTTCCCGGAGCACTTTCTGGTGCGATTGCAGTAAAAGAAGGTGACACGATACTAGCAGATTTTGGCCCATTAGGTAATGTATCTGTAACATTTAAGTAAGTAAGTTTTTTCTCGAATAAAAATTATTAAAAGTGGAGGTTCCATTATGACAATATTGCAGGGAACAGAACAAGAAATCGTAGGCTACCTATTAGCTGCAGAAAAGGAAAAGCGGGAAGTCGAAAAAATCACCACTAGTTACCCTGACTTAACATTTGAGCATGCTTATGAAATACAACAAAAATTAATCGAGCAAAAAGAAACAGGAGGGACTTCGCCGAATTGGAGTGAAACTCGGTTTAACAAGTAAGGCAAAGCAAGAGATGATGGGTGTCCATGAAGCCATCTACGGGTATTTAATGGATGATATGCTTGCACCTGAATGGGAACCAGTCCAATTTAGCAGTTTTATTCATCCCAAAGCAGAACCGGAAATTGCTTTCTTGATTAATGAAGACATCCAAGGGACAAGCGTTACAGCCGAAGATATTTTAAAGGTGACGAAATATGTGGCACCAGCGATCGAAATTATTGATAGCCGTTATTTAGATTTCAAGTTTACTCTCGTAGACGTCGTTGCGGATAACTGTTCTTCCTCCAAATTTATAGTAGGGAACAAATGGGTATCGCCGGATGCTCTAAACCTGAAAGAAATTGGCGTATACATGTCTAAGAATTCAGAGGTTGCAACAACTGGGACCAGTGCAGCCGTATTAGGAGATCCAGCTGCTGCGGTTGCTTGGGCTGTAAACAAGCTCGGAGAAACTGGGCGGGGATTGAAGAAAGGTGATATCGTTCTTAGCGGTGCGATAACGGAAGCGATTAGCTTTCAACCCGATGATACGATTTTGGCACAATTTGCAGATCTAGGCAGTGTCTCATTCTCTTGCAAATCATAGTTCCCTTCATGCCCTAATTAAAATGACACAAGATTCGAGGAGGAATAATATGCTTTTCACTTTAGAGTATGCAAAACAATTGGATCAAGAAGATATACTTAACAGATTTCGAGAAGAATTTTACATAAAGCCGAATTCCATTTATATGGACGGGAATTCATTGGGGTTGCTTTCGAAAAGAGCAGAACGGACGCTGTTGGAGTCCTTAAATGATTGGAAAGAGCATGGAATTGATGGTTGGATGAGTGGGAACCACCCTTGGTTTTTTTTATCGGAAAAATTAGGAGAGATGATGGCTCCTTTAGTAGGTGGTTCAGCAAATGAAGTGATTGTAACCGGGTCCACAACCGTCAATTTGCATCAGTTAGTTGCTACTTTTTATAAGCCAGAAGGAACAAGGACTAAAATTTTGGCTGACGAATTAACCTTTCCATCAGATATTTATGCACTTCAAAGTCAGCTGCGTATTCATGGATTTGATCCCGATACACATCTTATTCGTGTAAAAAGTCGGGATGGTCGCTTTTTAGAGGAAGAAGATATTATCGAAGCGATGACTGATGAAATTGCGCTTATCATTTTGCCGACAGTACTCTATCGAAGCGGCCAAATCTTGGATATGAAGCGTCTGACAGCTGAAGCGAACAGAAGAGGGATATTAATCGGTTTTGATGGATGTCATTCGATCGGAGCAATTCCGCATTCGTTTAGTGAATGGGGTGTAGATTTTGCGTATTGGTGCAATTATAAACATTTAAATGGTGGTCCGGGTAGTGTTGGAGGTTTATATGTGAATTCTAAACACTTTGGCACAGCCCCTGGTCTTGCCGGCTGGTTTAGTTCCAAAAAAGAGAAACAATTTGACATGGAGCATTCTTTAACACCGGCTGATTCTGCAGGAGCCTATCAAATCGGGACACCACATGTGTTGAGTCTTGCCCCTTTACTTGGCGCGTTGGAGATTTTTGCAGAAGCAGGGATTGAAAAAATCCGCGCTAAGTCACTTAAAATTAATCAATTTCTAATGAACCTACTTGAACAAGAGTTATCTGATTTGGGATTAAAAATAGGAAACCCTGTCGAAGATGTCCGTCGGGGTGGTCATGTAAGTTTAGAGCATAAAGAAGCCGCACGTATTTGTAAAGCGTTGAAAGAAAATGGTGTCATACCTGATTTCCGTGCTCCAAACATCATTCGTCTTGCGCCAGTTGCCCTTTATACCTCGTATAAAGAGGTTTGGGAAGTGGTCCAAATTCTTAAGAAAATTATGACTGATAAGCAATATGAAAAGTTTAAGAATGAACGAGAAGTTGTTGCTTAACCTAATGGAACGAGGAGGAATTATATGGCGAACAATAAAACTCATTTGAAAAATGGAAATGGTTCAGAAAATGGGTTGAAGCGTGAATTAAAAACAAATCAACTTACAATGATAGCTATGGGATGTGCGATTGGAACGGGCCTTTTCCTAGGAAGTGGACTTGCCATTAGTACAGCTGGTCCTAGTGTATTAATCAGTTATGCCATTGGTGCTTTCATTGTCTTACTTTTAATGGGATGTTTATCAGAAATGACTGTTGCCCATCCAACATCAGGGTCGTTTGGTACTATTTCTGAGAAGTATATTAGCCCGTTCGCTGGTTATCTTGTCCGCTATTCCTATTGGATTGCAAACGTACTTGCTGTTGGGGTAGAGGTAAGTGCAATCGCGGTATATATGAAGTTCTGGTTTCCAGATGTGCCTGGGTTTGTCTGGATATTATTGTTCGCAGCTGTTTTGATTTATGTAAATGCAACAAGTGTAAATACATTTGCAACATTTGAGTATTGGTTTTCAATGATCAAAATTAGTGCCATCGTGGGATTTATTCTCCTTGGAGCCTACGTTTTCCTTGGAGGTTCGGCTAAGCCGGATATGGGACCTGAAAACTTTGTGAATGACGGAGGTTTCTTACCGTTCGGCATGTGGGGAATGTGGGTCGCTATCTTTATTTCACTTTTTAGCTTTTTGGGTACAGAATTGATCGCAGTTACTGCTGGGGAAGCGAAAGATCCAGATGTTGCCGTGCCGAAAGCTCTGAAAGCAACCGTCTTCCGTTTATCGACATTTTATATTATTACTCTTGGCATCATGTTAATGATTGTTCCGTGGAAAACAGCAGGAGTTGAGGAAAGTCCTTTCGTAAAAGTGATGGAACTCTTAAATATTCCAGGCGCTAGTGGAATTATGAATTTTATTATTTTAACAGCCGCTCTTTCGGCCATGAACAGTCAGCTTTATGCATCTACTAGAATGATGTTTTCATTATCTAGAGGAAATCATGCACCAGCCTTTTTAGGACATTTAAGTAAAAAAGGCGTTCCATTGAGTGCTCTTGCCATTTCTACATTGGGGATTTTTCTTGCAGCTGCAGTAAATGCATTATTTCCAGATTCTTCCTACGCTTTTATGATGGGAATTTCTATGTTTGGTGCCATCTTCACATGGTTTATGGTGTTTGTTTCCCATTTATTTTTTAGAAAAAAGTGGGAGAAGTCAGGCGGTCGTAAATTACCAGTAAGGATGATTGGTTTTCCTTATTTGACGATTGTTGGAGCAGTCCTTCTCCTTAGTTTAATGATCACCACTTGGTTTACAGGTTTTAAAATCATGCTACAATTCGGTGTTCCTTGGTTACTGTTTTTATCTGCAGCCTATTTTATTTTTAATAAAAGAAGAAACAATCCTGAAAAGAACGAGTCAGATGCTATTCTTAACAAAAAGGTAAATTAACGTGGTAAATTCTCATAAATAACTTAACTACAATAGAATGATGGAGGTCTAATACAATGAATTCACAAGAAAAAAACACAAATAATGGACTAGAGAAAACGATTCAAACAGATTTTCAAAAAGCGATGTCATACGGGGATTATCTCCATCTTGATAAAATCTTATCCAGTCAGCATCGGCAGTCAGATCACCATGATGAAATGTTATTTATCGTTATCCATCAAGCTAGTGAATTATGGATGAAGTTGATTATTCATGAATTGTCTGCGGCGATTGAGTATATTCAAAACAACGATTTGGAGCCATCATTCAAAATCCTGTCGCGTGTTTCAAGAATTCAGCAGCAATTAATTCAGTCATGGAGTGTTCTATCGACGCTGACGCCTTCTGAGTATTTGGAGTTTAGGGATAAATTGGGTCAATCGTCAGGATTCCAGTCTTATCAGAACCGTTTGATTGAATTTGCATTAGGAAATAAAAATGTTCATACACTAGCAGTCTATCAGCACCAAACAGAGTTATACGAAAAAATGCAGGACGCTCTTCATCAACCTAGTATTTATGATGCTGCAATAAATGCTCTTGTTGCACGTGGTTTACCTATTGATCATGAGGTTCGCCATCGGGATTTGTCCAAAAACTATGAGCCGAATGCTAGTGTCGAAGAAGCATGGCTAACAGTCTATCGAAATGTCGATCAATACTGGGATTTATACGAGTTGGCAGAGAAGTTAGTAGATATTGGCAATCAACAGCAATTATGGCGCTTTAATCATATGAGTACGGTGGAAAGAATCATTGGTCATAAGCAGGGGACCGGTGGGTCGTCTGGTGTGACCTATTTAAAAAGAGTCCTAGATCAGCAATTTTTCCCAGAGCTGTGGAGTTTAAGAACAAAGCTTTAGATTGAAAAGGATGGGGTACAATAGGCCGCAAAACCTTGTTTTGCGGTTTTCTTATAAGATTAATAGGTGTTTCTGATTCCCGTAAAGAGGGAAAAATCGGCACTAAACTACTTTTAGCCCAAATTGTAATATCTTTAACAAAATTGTAATTTGTACAAGCCCTTCCGACATAGGATACACGGATGAGTATTTATGTCGTATTGGAGGGGTTAGATTGCAAAAAAAGTGGTTAATTCTTTTTGTATTTGCTTTTTTTATGTTGTCTAGTTTTTTTGTTGGTGTCCCGACAGGTTCTGCAGCTTCCAGTGGAAAATTTATTATCATTAACAAGACTATCAATCGGCTCGCATACTTTGAAAATGGTAAGTTTATAAAACAGTTCAAAGTAGGAACAGGGAGAAAAAAATCGTATACACCAGAAGGCAGGTTCAAAATTGTAGTTAAGATTAAGAACAGGCCATACTATAAGGGGCATATACCCGGTGGAGACCCTCGAAATCCACTCGGTAACCGCTGGCTCGGTTTAAATGCTCGTGGAACTTGGGGGACAACATATGCGATTCATGGTAACAACAATCCAGCCTCCATTGGAGGGTACGTAAGCAGCGGCTGTATTCGGATGTATGATAATGAGGTAGAATGGCTATTTAATCAAGTTCCAAATGGTACCACAGTCATCATCACATCGTCAGGGAAATCTTTCAATGCAATTGCGACAGCCAATGGGTATAAAGTTAATGGCGGGTCTAGTGCACCATCTGTTCCTGTTAGTTCCAGTGGAGAAATCCTTAAAAAGGGCAGTCGGGGTCCTGCCGTCCAAGAGCTTCAGCGCAAGCTGACCTCACTTGGATACAGTACGAAAGGTGTAGATGGTGTCTTTGGAGCAAACACAGATAGTGCCGTCCGCAAATTTCAACAGGCCCGTAAATTAACAGTTGATGGGGTTGTGGGGCCAGCCACGAAAAAAGTGCTTGGAATTAAATAATAAATATAAACTAGTTGCTCCAATTGATGAGCAACTTTTTTTTGTATAACAATAAAAACAAAAACACTTTATTATTACCAAAAATAAAACGGATGAAAAAGAAGAAAATTACACAAATTTAATATAAAAACCTTTACATAGAGTAAGATTTTAAATTTTTGGAGGTAATGGTATGAGTCGATTGGACAGGCTCAAGATGGAGAAAGTGGAACCGAAACATTGGAGGCAGTTCAACGAGTTATTGCGTTATGTGTTCCAAGTGACCAAAAAAGACTTACAAACAGTGGGTTGGGAGGAACGTGAAATAGCATTAGCAAAACTGCCTGTTTTGGAACAGGCAGATGTGTTGGGTTGGTTTGATGGTGAAAAATTAATCTCCCAAGTAGCTGTCTATCCCTTTCAAATAAATATTTTTGGACGAACATTTGAGATGGGAGGCTTGACAGGTGTAGGCACCTATCCGGAATACGCAAATTTGGGATTAATGAATAAGTTGATTTGGCAAGCGCTTGCAGATATGAAAGAAAGAAAACAATCGATTTCCTATTTATATCCATATTCATTACCTTTTTATCGGAAAAGGGGTTGGGAGATCATTTCCGATAAGATGACCTTCGAAGTCAAAGACTATCAATTGCCTAAGGTAAAAAAAGTGTCAGGCTATGTTGATCGGCTAACTACCGATCATCCTGATATTAAAACGGTTTACAAACTCTTTTCTAGTAAACGACATGCCGCTATGATTCGAAATAATTTGGCCTGGGAGGAGTATTGGAGATGGGATTTGGAGGATTTAACAGCAGCTGTTTATTATGATAGTTCCCACCAGCCCCAAGGGTATTTGTTGTACTGGATTTCACATGATGTGCTTCATATAAAAGAAATGGTCTATATGAATGAAGAGGCACGGATTGGACTCTGGAATTTCATAAGTGCCCATTTTTCTATGGTTTCAAAAGTTTTAGGGGCCATCTATACGGATGAACCATTGGCATTTTGGCTGGAAGACGGGGATATTAAAGAAACAATCGCACCCTATTTTATGGCAAGAATTGTGGATGTTAAACAGTTTATAAATCAATACCCGTTTAGAGAACCAGGCATAGATATAAACCTGACGATTTTGCTTAATGATCCACTACTTGAGTGGAACCAGGGGTTATTCACACTCCATGTTTCCGCCACAGGTCAGGGAGAACTAACTCAAAGTGAGGATCAGCCTCTAGTGGCTGTTGATATCCAGACACTGACGACAATGTTACTCGGGTACAAACGACCATCCTATTTGGCAGCTATCGGCCGATTAACCAGCAATGACCAAACCGTGGAGATATTGGAAAATTTAATTGAACGACAGACTCCATATTTCTCAGATTATTTTTGAATTAGATAAAGAAACAGTTAATTTCCTCTTTCGAAAAAATAAGAAAGAGGATTTTTATTAATTAATTGTTAAAAATAAATATACCAACAAAGGGCAAATATAGTTTATTATTATGGAATAATATTTTTATCTTAAAGGAGATTTTTAATGAATTTTTCTGCCAAACAAATTGTCTTTATTAGTTTTATGCTTTTTTCAATGTTTTTCGGTGCAGGTAACCTTATATTTCCACCTTTTCTGGGGCAATCAGCGGGTACTCATCTTTGGACAGCTCTTGCTGGTTTTATAGTTTCAGCTGTTGGACTACCTATTTTAGGCGTTATAGTGGTTGCAAAGGCAGGAAGTTTTAACGAGCTAAACCAAAGGGTTCATCCTTTTTTTGCTTTCATTTTCCCATTTTTGATTTATATCGCTATCGGACCTGGACTAGCTATTCCTCGTGCAGGGAGTCTTGCGTTTGAAATGGGGTTAGCTCCTTTTTTGCCAGAACATTTAGTAGGCAACCCTGTTTCTTTGTTAGTGTATAGCATCATCTTTTTTGGATTAGTGGCATGGTTGTGTATGTTTCCGTCGAAACTTATTGACCTTTTCGGGAAATTATTGACCCCTATTCTTTTGGCTTTAATTACGATTATTTTTATAAAGAGCTTAATTGACCCAATAGGTTCATTTGCAGTACCGAAGGGAAATTATGAGACAAACCCTGTATTTCAAGGGGTGTTAGATGGTTATTTAACTATGGATGCACTGGCTGCTTTAGCTTTTGGTATCGTGATAGCAAACACATTAAAAGCACAAGGTGTCCACGACGACAAGAAAAGATCTTTATACATGATGTACGCAGGATTAGGTGCTGGATTGCTGCTAACCGTGATTTATCTAATATTGGGGTATTTAGGGGCGGCAAGTTCGTCATTAGGACAAACGGAAAATGGGGCACAAATATTGACCAATGTAATGACTCATTTATTTGGTCAAAGCGGCACCTTTATTTTAGGCATAGTCTTTACAATTGCATGTTTCTGCGTGTCAATTGGTTTAGTTACTTCCTGCAGTCAATTTTTCGCAAATGCCATACCAAAAATAGATTATAAGAAGTGGGTTATTATCTTATCTGTTCTGAGTACCGCCATTGCAAATTTAGGATTAACGCAAATATTACAGATTTCTGTTCCGATACTTGGGATGATCTACCCATTGGCGATCGTAATTATCTTTTTAGGGCTCATCGATGATTTTATCAAAAGATATCCGCAGATTTATATCTTTGTTGTAAGTTTTGTTGCCCTTTTTAGTATCATAGATACGATTAATAAAACTTTCCTTGCAAATAAATGGAGTGGGGTACTTGATATTCTTCCTTTTTACATGGAAGGACTTGGGTGGATTATTCCTGCCCTTATCGGTTTAGTTGTAGGCTTTCTTTTTGGAATGTTTAGGGGAACCTCTTCGGAAGATAGAATAAAACAATAACGGTTAAATCTTCTTCATAGGATGAACAAGAAAAAACACGGCAGTGAACTAGGGCACTGAAAAAGTCTCTTAAAATTAGGTTGTGTGTCTAAATTGGCTGTTGATTTCCGCTCCCGGCGGCTTCGCTTTCCGCGGGCGTGCCGGGGAGCCTCCTCGGCGCTTTAGCGCCTGCGGGGTCACCCCTGCCCCGTACTCCCGCAGGAGTCTTCGCCGCCTTCCGCTCCAATCAACAGGTTCTTATATTAGGCTTAAAGCTTAAATTTTAAAAAAGGTATAATGCCTCATTATTAAGGGGATTATACCTTTTTTGCTCTATAATTATAGTATCAATTTTAAACGGGTGGGTGCTATGATACAAAATCAACAAAAGGAACAGTTAAACCTTCTAAAAGAAACAGTTACCGACGATATCGAACATTTGCAGAGCTCTGAAGATAAGGATGCAAAAGTAGGTCATAAAACTGCTGATTCCTCATAACCCTTCTGTATCACAAGTTTTTCGCACTAAGGAAGATGAATTTGAATTTAATAAAGATGCTGGAATGTATGTTTGTAAAGCTGGACACTTGGCTGTAAGAAAAGCTCGACAAGGAAAAAAAGGGGTAGGTAAAAATCAAGTTGATACCTACTATTTTGACATAGAAAAATGTTAAACACTGCCCGTTTAAAGAGGGATGTTATAAGGAAGGGGCTAAAAGTAAAACTTATTCTGTAAGTACAAATCAAATGAACATACAGGACAAGCAAAATTTCAAGAAAGCGAGTATTTTAAAGAAAAATCTAGAGAGCGCTATTAAATAGAGGCTAAAAATAGTTAATTAAAACACAGACACGGGTACGATGTTGCAAAATCCTCGGTTCTAATTGGCATGGAATTGCAAGGTGCCATGGCTATATTTACGGTGAATTAAAAAAAGAATATTGGAACTTATTGATTAAGATGAGGGGCAAAATGCCTCCTTTAGACTAAAAAAGACGACTCAAAATTCAAATTTTGAATTTTAAAGTCGTCTTTTTTTGGTGATGCTATTTAGGTTTTTTAAAAACTGAAGGTTTTTCAGTGCCCTCCAGTGAACAGCCGTGTTTTTCTTATATTAAAAATCGGAAAAGAGCCGATTGAGGTTATTGACGACTGATAGTGAGGAAAAAGGAAGGTTACTATAGTCAATAGGGGTTATTGACGACCGAAAGTTAACCGGCACCCTTTTACAAAAATCTACGATTGTTTTTTATCAGTTTTCTTCTCACTAAGAGCACGATAAATTTGCGTATACATACTGCCTTGAACAATATTTTGTAGGAAAAAGTCTCCAATAAGCTTTAAGTATTCCTCATCCTCAAACATTTTTTTGTTTTGTAATTCCATTTCAGCTAAGCCTTCATATTTGGTAAGTAGTGCGTATGTATGATCCTCACCTGAAACGGGTGTTAAAATCTCCACATTTTGATCATAATTCTCATTTCTGAATGTTTTTAGTTCCTTTAAATTTTCAATACCTTCTTGGAATTTATCCTGTTTGATCTCAAATGTCTGATACACAAAAATTGCCACTGGCAGCATCCCCTAGTTTTAATTTTACAAACTTATCATTACATTTCCCTTAGATTCAAAATTTATTCTTCAATCAATGCTCTTTCATTAAAGCTGTAGGTTCCACGTTGGAAATGGAAATATTTCGTTCCATTTAAAAATCTCCTCTGGTGAATAATATCAATAGAAAACCTAGATATGAAAGGATTAGGTGGAAAAATGGAATCATACCAACCAGGACAAATCGTTCATATAATTATTCGGAACCCGCATGCACAGGATGTAGCCAATATCCAAGAAGCCGCAGTTGTGCAGAATCCTGAGAACCCTGATCAACTAGCACTTTTTGTCTACGAAACCTATTACCCCTTAACAGATGAAATTGCGGTTTATTTGTCGGCAAATGAGGCGGAATCTGCTTATCAGGAGGCGTTTGGAATGGCAGAGATGGGGGATTATTATGGTTAAGCCTTTTGTTCCTCAACTCGTTTACGTTGAACCAAGTGCACTGGAATATCCACTTGGGAAAGAGTTAATTGCCAAATTTGAACATATGGGCATTGAAATAAGGGAAACAACTTCACACAATCAAATAAGAAATTTACCTGGCGATAATGATTTTCAAAAATACCGCACCGCCAAATCCACGTTAGTCATTGGGGTAAGGAAAACATTAAAGTTTGATACCTCCAAACCATCTGCAGAATATGCCATCCCGTTTGTGACAGGATGTATGGGCCATTGCCATTATTGCTATTTACAGACAACTATGGGCAGTAAACCTTATATTCGTACCTATGTCAATCTTGAAGATATTTTTGAGGCTGCAGAGAATTACATGAAAGAACGTGCACCTAATCCAACCAGGTTTGAAGCCTCCTGTACATCCGATATCGTAGGCGTTGACCATTTGACCCATACATTAAAAAAGGCGATAGAGTTTTTCGGACAATCTGAATATGGCAAGCTCCGCTTTGTAACTAAATTTGCTCATGTGGACCATTTACTTGATGCTAAACACAATGGAAAAACTCGTTTTCGCTTTAGTGTCAATGACGATTATATTATCAAGAACTTTGAACCGGGAACATCAAGACTGCCCGATAGAATAGTGGCAGCAGGTAAAGTGGCAGGCGCTGGGTTTCCTTTAGGTTTCATTATTGCCCCGATATATCTACACGAGGGATGGAAGGAAGGATATAAAGAAATGTTAGAAAAGCTGGAGGCGGAACTTCCGGAGTCAGCTAAACAGGATTTAACCTTTGAAATGATTCAGCATCGTTTTACAAAACCAGCTAAGCGTGTGATTCAAAAAAATTACCCGATGACAAAACTTGAACTGGATGAGTCAAAAAGGAAATGGAAATGGGGACGTTACGGGATTGGTAAATTCGTCTATACGAATGAAGAGCAAGAAGATATAAAAGATACTCTTGGCAGATATATTAACACCTATTTTCCGCAAGCAAAAATAGAATATTTCACATAGAAAAAGAGGGATTCAATTTGAATCCCTCTTCATCTTATGATTCAGTTGCATCTCGATTAAACGATGTCACTTGTTTTTCGCCGCTTTCATTAAGTTCGCTATCTCGTTTTATACGACCTTTGCCAACAGCAAGAGCCACAAAAACCCCGACTGCGATAAAGATGAGCCCTGTCAAGAATACCGTAGAAAAAGAATCTGACCATGCTATTTGAATGGCATGAATAACGCTTTTCTGAATTTCTTCTGGCATTTTTAATAGACTCGGATTAAGCAGCAAACTAAATAGTGAATCCGTTTATTCTGAAAGAGCTTGTAATGCTTGGTGAGCTATTGGATTTTCAGCATCATTAGCTGCAGTAACCATTTTTCCTTTAAGCGTGTGATTCATAATAGAATTTAAAACGGTAATCCCAATTGTTCCACCTATGGAGCGAAAGAAGGTGGAAGCTGATGTAACAGTTCCCAGTTGGGATTTTGGAAATTCATTTTGAATAGCAATCATTAATGTTGGCATCACTAAGCCCATACCTAAGCCAAGAACCACCATATACGCATAAGCAGTAAATTCGTTTGAATCGATGCCCATTGTACTCATTAAAAAGAATCCTAAAGCACCAAGAAGCATACCTGAAGTTAATACTGTACGGAAAGTAAATCTCAATAACAACTGACCGCCAACAACACTGGCAGCGATCATGGCAATCATCATTGGAGTCATTGTAGATCCAGCCTGGGTTGGTGAAACGCCAAGAATACCTTGCATATACATAGGTACGAACATAATCGCACCAAACATCCCAAGACCAAGCAAAAATCCTAATGCATTCATTGTTGCAAAAATTCGATTTTTAAAGAATGAAAGGTCCAGTATAGGTTCAGCAGCTTTTCGCTCAATAAATCCGAATATGATAAGCAGTAAAATTGAACCACCGAAAATTAGGATGGATGTGGTTGAAGCCCATTCAAATTTATCCCCGCCGAATGTTAAACCAAGTAATAATAATACGATCGCAGGAATTAAGGTGATTATCCCTAAATAATCGATATTAACTTTGTCTTTTTTCTCAATTGATTCGTGCTTTAATCCCATAAAGATTAAAATAGCGGAAAGTAGTCCAAAGGGAACATTAATTAGGAAAATCCAGTGCCAACTAATGCTATCCACAATAAGTCCGCCTAAGAAAGGACCGATAACTGAACTTAACCCAAACAACCCACCAAAAATCCCTTGCCATTTAGCCCGTTGTTCAGCTGTAAAGATGTCCCCAATGATTGTCTGAGAAAGGGGCATAATCATCCCGCCGCCGATACCCTGAAGACCTCTATAGATGACTAGTTGTTCCATAGATGTTGCAGTGGCACAAAGACCTGAACCAATAATAAAGATAATGGTTCCAAGTAAATAGAGGAATCTTCTCCCGTAAAGGTCAGATAGTTTTCCAACTATCGGAACCACTGTTGTTGAAGTAATCATATAAGCTGTTGTAACCCACGCAAATATGGTAAAGCCATTTAACTCAGAGATGATTGTAGGCATTGCAGTTCCTACGATTGTTTGCTCTAGTGCACTGAAAAACATACCGATAATTAAACCGGTTATGACTAATTTTGTATTTATTCTTTTCTCTTCTATCGCCATAATTATTTCTCCTATCTCGATGTTATAAAAAGACTAATGACTATATCGTCATAAAATATACACTATAACTGGCCGGTCAGTCAATCATTTTCGCATCGAGAGGAAATATGTATCCATTTCCTCTATAACTCAAAACCATAAAAGGAAGCAATTTCGTTCCTGTATTTTTCAAGTGATGAAATTCCTTTAAAGTTTGAAAGCATTCCTTTTATTACTGGAATACGTGGGCTTTTCTTGGTGATTTCCTCTTCAAGGACCTCAATTGAGATTTCTAACGCTTCTTTATTTTCCATCTGCTCTATTTCAGTTCTCATTTTTTGAACGATCGTAATTACATTAGTAGTTTCAAAACAATGCTTGGAACTTTTTAATATTTTCCCGAGTTTCTGCTCAGTTATGAAGGGTTTATCTGTGGTAATCTCTTTTACAATACTATCCATCCTTTTCAATAAAAAGTGGGATAGTTCCTCAATCTCAAACTCCTTTGGTTCGAGTATTAATAACCCTAAATAGGATTTAAACAAACCCTCAAGAATTAACGCAAGATCAATTGAAAAAGTTTCCGTGTCCGGTCCATAAATAGAAACTAATCCTTTACGATATAATAAATGAGATTCAAAGCGCTTTTTGAAAAAAAGTTTCTTAATTTCTTCATTTCTTGGGATGGCTTGTTCTTTGGAGAGCATGATTAAAAACTCTTTATGTCCAATAAAGGTTCCGAAAAAAGCAGTGAGTTGCTTGATGAATTTTTCTCGGGGAGATAAACCCTGGTTTTCAAAATCTAACAGACTTGAATCGATGGTCTCGAATATATATTCCAATATTGCGTGTAATAAATCATCCTTTGACTTAAAATGTAGGTAGAAAGCTCCTTTAGAAATACCGCTTTCTGTTGCAATTTCTTGTATTGAAGTAGAGGAAAAACCTTTTTGAGCAAAAAGCTTCATCCCTGATTTTATGATTACTTTCTCCTTTTCCGTCAAAATAAACCCTCCATTAATTGATTTCCCTATTTTAAAAATTTATTATCATTGACTTATGACCGATTGGTCAGTATTATTATGTCTAATGTGACCGTATAGTCAATCCTATTCCAATCAAACCAAAATGTCAACAAGGCATAATAAGGAGAGAAGTATGAAAAAAATCATTAAGTTTTCATTGAAAAACAAATTTGCCGTATGGCTGTTAACCATTATTATTACAATTGCTGGATTGTATTCAGGAATGAACATGAAACTCGAAACTATTCCAAATATCAACACACCACTTGTTTCAATTTTGGCGGTATATCCAAGTGCGACGCCAGAACAAGTTGCTGAAAAAGTTACAGAACCAATTGAAAAACGAGTGAAGAATTTAGACGGGGTTTCTGTTGTTAGTTCCTCTTCGTTTCAAAATGCTTCATCTATACAAATAGAATACAATTTTGATAAAGATATGGAAAAAGCTCAAAATGAAGTAAAAGAAGCATTAAGCAATTTAGAACTTCCTGATGGAGTGGAGGCACCAAAAGTTTCCCGGATGAGTTTCTCAAGCTTTCCAGTCATGTCCTTAAGTATTACAAATTCAGAACAATCTTTGGCAGGATTAACAAAAACAGCTGAAGAGGAGATCATTCCAGAACTTGAGGGTGTTGAAGGAGTATCAACCGTTCAAATATCAGGGCAGCAAGTTGACGAAGTTCAATTGAAATTTGATGAAACTAAATTAAAGAAATATGGATTAACCGAAGAAACAATAAAGAATTTAATTAAAGCTACAGACGTTAAATTTCCATTAGGTTTATACACATTTAAAGATACGCAAAAGTCAGTTGTCATCGATGGTAATGTGACATCGATCGATGACCTAAAAGCAATAAAAATTCCCGTAGTTCCATCTACAGGTGCACCACAGCAAGGAATGACGGGTGGTCAACAAAGTCAGGTACAACAAGGTATGACAAGCGGCCAAGTTAGCCAAGGCAATCAAATAGCACAGGTTCCACCTTCGATTCCTACTGTAGACCTTAAAGATATAGCAACAATTGAAGTAGTAGGGAAAGCCGAATCTATTTCCAGGACAAATGGTGAGGAATCAATCGGTGTGCAAATTACTAGTGCACAAGATGCAAATACTGTAGATGTTGTTAACGCAGTAAAAGAAAAACTAAGTGGTTTTGAAGCTAAGATTGATGGGTTAAAAGTAACAACGATTTTTGATCAAGGGAAACCAATCGAAGAATCGGTTGCAACAATGTTAAATAAAGCGATATTTGGTGCAATCTTTGCCATGATTATCATATTGCTTTTCTTAAGAAATTTTCGGACAACAATTATTTCAGTCATTTCTATTCCTTTATCGATATTAATAGCTATTTTACTTCTTAAACAAATGGATATTACGCTAAATATGATGACACTCGGGGCAATGACAGTTGCGATCGGTCGAGTTATTGATGATTCAATTGTTGTCATCGAAAATATATTTAGACGAATGTCTCTTAAAAATGAAACGCTTAGTGGTAAGGAATTAATTGTGGCGGCCACTAGAGAAATGTTTATGCCGATCTTTTCTTCAACGATTGTAACAATTGCTGTATTCCTGCCATTAGGATTAGTAAAAGGTCCAGTAGGGGAGATGTTCTTACCATTTGCATTAACAATCGTCTTCGCATTAATGGCTTCTCTTTTAGTAGCCATTACAATTGTACCAATGATGGCTCATTCTTTATTTAAAAAAGGGATATCATTAAAACAAGAGCATGTTGCAAATAAACCTGGTAAATTAGCTTCTAATTATAAAAAGGTTCTTAATTTTTCGTTAAACCATAAAATTATTACCTTTGGGTTAGCTATCTTACTGTTAGTTGGCAGCTTGTTCCTTGTACCGGTCATTGGGGTAAGTTTCCTTCCTTCTGATGAACAGAAAATGGTTGTTGCCACATACAAACCGGCACCAGGCCAAACATTGGATGAAGTTGAGAGGATTGCAACAGAAGCAGAAGAATTTTTTGAGGAAAGAACAGGAGTAAAAACCATTCAGTTTTCTGTTGGCGGAGAAAATCCAATGAATCCAGGGCAAAGTAATTCTGCCATGTTTTTTGTTGAATATGACAAAGATACTAAAAACTTTTCACATGAAACCGAAAAGGTTATCAATGACCTAAAGAAACGAAAAGATAAAGGTGAATGGGCAAGCCAAGATTTTTCTGGCATGGGATCATCGAATGCTCTAACGTTTAACGTCTATGGTGACAATATGGATGAAATTGAACCAGTCGTGAACAATATATCGAAGATTTTTAAGAAAAACGAATCCCTTAGAAATGTGAAAACGAGTATCTCGGATACGTATGAAGAATACACATTAGTTCCTAATCAGGAAAAGTTAAGTCAATTAGGTCTTACTGCAGCACAGGTTGGAATGGGCCTAGCTGGAAATGGCCAACGTCAAGTATTGACAACGATTGAAAATAACGGCAAAGAAATGAATGTCTATCTAGAGGTTGAGAAAGATGAATATGAAGATATTAATGAATTGACAGATAAAACGCTTCAATCCCCTATGGGTATGACAGTTCCGATAAAGGATGTCGTCGACGTAAAAGTAGGAAACACTTCTGACACGATTACAAGGCGTGATGGCCGTATTTATGCAAGTGTAAGTGCAGAAATTACCACTAAAGATGTATCAAAAGTTTCGAAGGCAGTTCAAAAGAAAGTAGATACGTTAAAAATGCCATCGACCGTGGATATATCTGTCGGCGGTGTTTCAGAAGATATTGCTGAATCCTTTACACAGTTAGGCTTAGCAATGCTTGCAGCCATTGCAATTGTTTATCTAGTTCTCGTTATTACATTTGGTGGAGGTTTAGCACCACTAGCGATTCTATTCTCGTTGCCATTTACCATTATCGGTGGGTTATTAGGATTATTGATCGCTGGCGAAACCTTAAGTGTTTCAGCAATGATTGGCGCCTTGATGTTAATTGGGATTGTTGTAACGAATGCAATCGTATTAATTGATCGTGTCATTCATAAAGAAAATGATGGATTATCGACACGAGAAGCCCTTCTTGAGGCAGCCGGGACACGTGTTCGCCCAATTCTTATGACAGCAATTGCGACAATAGGTGCACTTATACCACTAGCAATCGGTATGGAGGGAAGTGGACTTATTTCAAAGGGATTGGGTGTCACTGTTATCGGTGGACTGACAAGTTCTACCCTGCTTACATTAGTAATTGTGCCAATTGTCTATGAAACACTAATGAAAATGAAGCGAAAAGAAAAGAAGCAAGTAGAGAAAGTTTTATAAGTAAGCAATGGTAAAACTTATTGTTGATTTTGGCACCCTGTTGATTGGAGTGGAAGGCGCGAAGACTCCTGCGGGAGAACGGGTCCGGGGAGACCCCGCAGGAGCGCAGCGACGAGGAGGCTCCCCGGACCGCCCGCGAACCGCACGCGCCTGGAACGGAAATTAACAGGCAAGTTTAACGGTACCTAAAAGTAAAATAAAATGAATAGAAACTGATTCTCCGTTAACGCATCATTAACGGTAGGGTCAGTTTCTTATTTTTTTACCGAGTCCTTGACATTTAAAAAAAAAGGAGTATAGTAATGTTCTTGTGTTGCCCAATTTGATTATTTTTAAAATATTCATGGATTGTTCATATTTAAATGCTAATATAGATGATAGACTATTTGGAAACAGTATCTACCCATTAAATTTAAAATAATGACTAAAATTATATAATAATAGACTACAAGGCAGGTGCTATATGAATAACGTATTTCAAAAAGGTCAAAGTATTTTTAATAAATATGTTGGCTTTTTCTTTTTGACTGTATTTTTCCTATGGATAAAGACATATATCGTTCAATTAACACAATTTGACTTAGGGATAGAAAATTCTCTTCAGAAGTTTCTATTATTTATCAATCCGCTCGGATCTGCCTTACTTTTCTTAGGACTTTCTTTCTTTTTAAAAGGGAGAAAAAAGTATATTGGGCTGATTGTCATCGATTTTCTTTTATCGATTTTATTATATGCGAATATCATATTTTACCGTTTCTTTAATGATTTTATTACTCTACCAACATTAACGCAGACACAAAATTTTGGCGATGTAAGCGGAAGTGTGACGTCCCTATTAAAACCATATGATTTCTTATTCTTCATTGATATCATTATTTTGGCTGCCTTACTTGTTTTACGTTTTGTGAAAATTGATGCTAATGACATGAATCGCGGAAAAGTCGCAGCATTATTCTCAATGGCTCTTGCGATTTCTAGTGCGAATCTAGCCCTAGCTGAAACAGACCGCCCTCAATTATTAACCAGAGGATTTGACCGTAATTATATTGTGAAGTATTTAGGTATGTACAATTACACCATTTATGATGCAGTTCAAAGTACGAAAGCATCAGCACAAAGGGTTATGGCGAGCAGTGATGATATTACTGAAGTCGTTAACTATACAAAATCGAATTATGCAAAGCCAAATCCAGCTTACTTTGGTGCTGGAAAAGGAATGAATGTAATCTATCTTCATCTTGAATCAATGCAAAACTTCCTTATTAATTACAAGTTGAATGGGGAAGAAGTAACACCATTTTTAAATTCATTAACGAAAGATCAAAATACGCTTTACTTTGATAATTTCTTCCATCAAACAGGTCAAGGTAAAACATCTGATGCTGAATTCATGTTAGAAAATTCATTATATGGATTACCACAAGGATCAGCATATACGACAAAAGGTTTAAACACATATGAAGCTGCTCCCGCAATACTAGGTCAGCAAGGCTATACGTCTGCTGTATTTCACGGGAATTCAGGAAGCTTCTGGAATCGTAATGAAATTTATAAATCATTTGGTTTTAACAAGTTCTTTGATTCAAACTACTATCAAATAGATTCTAAAGATCTAGCAGAGTATGGACTGATGGATAAGCCATTTTATGAACAATCGATTCCACTTTTGGAATCTTTACCAGAGCCATTCTATACAAAATTTATTACCGTATCGAATCATTATCCGTACCCGATTAATGAAGAAGACGCAACGATTGCACCAGGTACAACGGGTGATAAATCGGTTGATGGGTATTTTCAAACTGCACGATATGCGGACGAAGCATTGAAGCAATTCTTTGACTACTTGAAAAAATCAGGATTATATGATCATTCGATTATTGTCATGTACGGTGATCATTATGGAATTTCAGAAAATCATAATAAAGCAATGGCACAGGTAATGGGAAAAGAAATTACACCATTTGAAAATAGTGGATTACAGCGCGTGCCATTATTTATTCGTGTCCCAGGAATGGAAGGTGGAGTAAACCACGAATACGGTGGTCAAATCGATCTTCTTCCAACACTTCTTCACTTGCTTGGAACGGACACAAAAGAATATGTCCAATTTGGAACCGACCTATTATCTAAACAGCATGATGATGTAGTTCCTTTCAGAAATGGAGGCTTTGTAAGTTCAACTATCACCTCTATTGATGGTAAGTTCTATGATTCCAAAACGGGAATGAAATTAGATAAAGCTAAAACCGAAGAAGCTAAGAAAGATCAGAAAATCGTCGAATATAAATTAAAGCTATCAGATAAAGTTGTAAATGGAGATTTATTACGTTTCTACAAACCTGAAACGTTTATTCCTGTCGACCGATCAAAATATAACTATAATCCCACGACTGATGTGGAACCCAATAAGTAAGTAAAACAAAGAGGGCTGCCTAAGTAAATTTTCTTAGGCAGCCCTCTTTGTGTATTTCGTTTCTATTTCCTGAATCTTTTCCTGTAGATAGTGGAAGATAAGATCATGGACTACTAGTGAAAGGTGGGGGAAATAGTGGGGAAGATTTTTCATATTTACCAAACGGATTGGAGAAATATATTTAGAGTTCCAACTGTAGTTTTGTTAATTGGGGCACTAATGATTCTGCCTTCTGCCTATGCATGGGTTAATATCAAATCGATGTGGGACCCTTACGGCAATACATCGGGGATTCGGGTGGCTGTTAGCAACGAGGATGAAGGAGCGGAAATTCGTGGGAAGAAATTTAATGTTGGAAATGATACTGTAAAAAGCCTAAAAAAGAATCACCAGCTTGGTTGGGTTTTTGTGAAACGGATCGATGCACAGAGTGGCGTAGAGAAAGGGCATTACTATGCATATCTCATTATCCCAAAGGATTTTTCAAAGAAACTTACGAGTATTTTAGAAGTGAACCCCCAAAAACCAAACATAGAGTTCGCTGTTAACGAAAAAATCAATGCCGTGGCGCCGAAAATTGCAAACTCAGGGGCATCGAGTGTTACGGCGCAAATTAGTCAGGCGTTTATTAAAACGGTGGGGAATGAATTATTCTCTGTATTTTATAGAGCAGGTATTGAGCTTGAGCAAGCATTGCCTTCCATTCATAATGTTGAGAAACAAATCTTTGAATTGGAAAAAGCATTACCGCAGATTGAGGAAATGGGAAAACAGGCGATAGAACTGGAGGAGAGGCTGCCCGAAATACAAGCAAAGGGACAGAAAATTATTGAACTTGAACAAAGAATACCCGAAATCCAGCAGGCCGGCACCAGTATCTTAAAGGTTGAAGCTAGTTTGCCACTTTTAAAGGATGTCGGGGACAAAGTGATCGTATTACAGGGGAAACTTACTGATATGCAGCGTACCACCGATATCATTTCAGAAGTAGTCTCGAATTTAAATGAGATAGAAACGAAACTTAAACAAGCAATCGATAGCGTAAAGGATACAAAACAGGTGGATACTACAGCAAATCAAGAGCAATTAGACCAATTGTACGAGGAGTTAGTAAAAATCCATAGTAGCATCCATGAAACTCGGACTGGCATTCAACAGAAAGTGGACGAAGCAACCCGGGTTATAAATTCAGCAGCCTTATTTTTTAAAAATGATTTGCCCAGGGTTGAACAGAAACTACATAAGGCGGCTGATTTTGTGCGGAATGATTTGCCAAAAGTGGAGGAAGACATTCGAAGAGCAAGGAACCTTGTTCAAACAAGGCTTCCCGAACTTGTAAAAGTTGTTCATAAAGCAGCGGACTTAGCTCGAAATGACTTACCAGGATTTGAAACAAAAATTAGAAGCGCGGCCGATAAAATCCGTAAGTTTGAAGGCAGTGTGAATATAAATGATTTAATCCAATTTCTTAAACATGATCCTCAAAAAGAAAGTAACTTTTTATCGAGCCCAATCCTATTGAAAACGAAAAGGTTATTTCCTATCCCGAATTATGGATCGGCGATGACCCCCTTTTATACGATGCTGGCTCTATGGGTCGGAGCCACTCTCCTGATTGCTTCCTTAAAAGTAGATGTCGATGACCCTGAGAATAAATACAAAAGCTACCAAATCTATTTAGGGAGGCTGCTAACATTTGTGACGATCGGCATCTTCCAAGCAGCCATTGTAGCTCTGGGTGATTTGTTTTTAATTCACACGTATGCTGTGGACAAACTTTGGTTTGTACTTTTAAGCATTTTTATCAGTATCGTGTTTGTAACGATTACGTATTCCTTATGTTCGGTGTTCGGAAATATTGGAAAAGGTTTAGCAATCCTTTTCTTAGTCCTGCAAATATCTAGTTCGGGAGCGCCGTTTCCAGTTAGTTTGACCTCTTCCTTTTTTCAAAAATTAAACCCCTTTATGCCGTTTACGTATGCGGTAAGCATGCTCCGTGAAACGGTCGGTGGAATGATCAAAGAGGTGGTTTTTAAAGATATCCTTTCATTAATTGTCTTTGTATTCATTAGTTTTCTTGTAGCACTGATATTAAAAAAACCATTAAGCAAACGGATTCAACAAACAGCAGAAAAAGCAAGGACGACTAAGATTATTCCTTAGATAGGTTGTATATTTTTATAACTAAGTAAAACAATATTAGTTATGGAGGTGGGGCTTGTGGTAAGTGGCCAGCCAAATTTGATTAAGAATAGTCTTCTATCTTCCTCACTAATTGAAAACATTGCTTCTATTAAGAACATGTTCGAATCCTGTGAAGATATCGAATATAAACACATGGACATTTCAAATGTTGAAGGATGTTTAATCTACCATCCAGGAATGGTCGACCTTCAATTGTTAACCGAAATCGAAAGTCATGTCGTAACCATCAATGAACATCACACAGTCAGAACAAAGCAGACCACTCAAAATGTCATAAAAAAGAATTTTTTACCTGTTAGTGTAAAACAATCAAACAATATAGGTACGATTGTTGAGAAGTTGTTAATAGGAATTACAATATTATTGATTGATAATGAAGACCAGGCATATATGCTGCAAACGGCTAAATATACGGGCAGAGCCATAACGGAGGCTGTTACTGAACGAACTGTTCGCGGGCCGCGTGAGGGTTTTATCGAGGATTTAGACACAAACCTAGCGCTTGTACGTAAACGGATACGAACTCCACAATTAAAAGTAAAATTTCTAACCCTGGGTCGACAAACCAATACAAAAATAGGCATTTTATATATGGCTGGAATTGCTAGTGAGGAAATTGTCCAAGAAATAAAAGACCGGCTTTCCAAAATAGACATTGATGGAATATTAGAGAGTCAATATATTGAGTCTCTAATCCAAGATTCAAAGCGGTCTCCGTTCCCAACCATTTACAATACTGATCGTCCAGATAAAGTATGTGGGAGCTTACTTGATGGAAAGGTCGCCATTATCATTGATGGGTCTCCCTTTGTATTGACAGCACCTGCCCTTTTTGTGGAATTCCTCCACACCAGTCAGGATTATTACGATAGTTCGCTAGCTGCAACAATGGTTCGTTGGGTCCGATTTTTGGGGCTTTTTGTAACATTAATCCTTCCTGCTTTTTATGTAGCATTGACCACCTTTCATCCCGATTTATTACAAACAACACTTCTATTGAGAATTGCCGGGAGCCGTGAAGGTCTTCCATATCCCGTTTTAATTGAAGCGATCTTTATGGTCATGACTTACGAACTGATTCGGGAAGCTGGCTTGCGAATGCCTAAAACGTTTGGGAGTCCAATAATAATCACTCTTGCTTTAGTTATCGTTGGCCAAGCAGCCGTGCAGGCTGGAATTATTGGGCCAGTTTTAAGCATTGTTGTTTCGATCACAGCGTTAACATCATTTATTATGCCAAACTATGCGTTTCACCAAATAATTAGAATGTTAGGCATTCCCTTGCTTATTTTGGCTGGTTTTTTTGGATTCATGGGTATCATTATTGGTCTGATGTTCGGCTTAACCCATGTTATTAGTCTGCGTTCTTTCGGTGTTCCCTATTTTTCGCCAGTATCACCTGCATTCTATCAGGGCTGGAAGGATGTCTTTATTCGGGCTCCTTGGTGGGGAATGAAGTCGCGTATTCCAGGTATGAATATCAACAATTTCCACCGAAGTGGAGAGGCTTCTTCATCATCAGTAGGCAGTAAGGAGAAAAAGGATGAGTAATATCAGTAAGTTTAGATGTTTAATAATCATTGTTATTAATTCTTTTTTGCTTATTTCTTTAACAGGCTGCTGGAGCTCACATGAGGCAGAGGAAATTGCAGTCACTGATATCATGGGAATTGATATCAATGAAAAAGGAGAATATGAAATCACAGCATCCATTGTAAAGACTTACCAAATATTTTCGTTAACATCAAAAAATAATTCGGATGGAAAAGGTGAGAATTCTTTAATTATTTCTACAACCGGTAAAAGCATAGTCCAAGCTATTTCCAGATTATCTAGTTCAATCCCGAAAAGACTTTATTTTGGACACATGAATGTACTTGTTTTGGGAAACACTTTTGCTTCTAAGGAAAACTTGGAGCAAAGTTTAGATTATTTTAAAAGAGAAAATGATTTTCGTCCGAATTTGCAACTTTATGTAACAAAAGGGAAGGCAAAGGATATTATTACCACAAAACCAGAGTTAAAGCCAACACTTGGTTTGGAAATAAGAGGCATGTTTGCGACGAATCGGTATGCCACATCTTCAATGGTCAAAGACCTTAGTAAATTTTCAGAGGCATTAAGCAGTGTTTCAACGGAACCTTATACAGGGGTACTATCTACCTCAATTAAGAATGATGAATTAGCTAAAACAGGAAAAGTGGAACCCATTGCAAAAGAAAGTAGTAAAAGTCTGATTCCTCAGGAAAGTAGAGAGGCTTCACTAAGTTTAAACGAAACAGCTGTGTTTAAAAATGGGAAATTAGTTGGATACTTGAATAAAGAGGAGACGAATGGCCTATTGTGGCTTAAAGGAGACCTAGTTAAAGATGTGATCGTTGCTCCTTGTGGAGATGGGCCAAGTGAAGGGAACACTAGTCTCACCATAAGAAAGGTAAACACCTCAATTTCACCTGAAAAGAATGATTCGAAGATTGTTTTTCATGTTGATATTCATGCCGACGGTGAAATCAGTGAGATAACCTGTTCAACCCCTTCTATTTCAAGTAATTATTTAGCTAACCTAAATCGCCAGGTTGAAGGAATAGTAAGAAAAGAAATAGATGATTTGTTTAGAAAGATTAAATATGACTGGAATACAGATATCATTGGCTTTGGTGACCAATTTAAACGGAAATATCCTGAAGATTGGAGGGGAATGGCTTCGTCATGGAAAAAGGATGGTTTTAAAGATACAGACATCGATATAAACATAGATTTTTCCATAACAAGATTCGGCTTACAAAAAGGAACTACATCAGAATAGAGGGAAAAAATGAAAACGTTATTCTTCTTACTATTTATCATACTAGTAGGTATCACAACAGTTTTTCATCTATATACTTCCTGGAAAAAGAAAGAGAAAAAAGTGATGTTTATTCAAATGGGTATCCTGGGATTAGCAATTGTTTTAGGTGGTGTGTTGATATACGAATTCCAGCTTCCATCCTTATCAAAATTATTTAATACAATAAGCCCGTTTTAGTATGATTGGAGGGAATTTCCTATGATTGAAAAGGGAAGAATTAGTAATATTCAGGCTTCTATGTTAGCGATCACTTCTTTGACGATCATCGGGCATTTAATTATTTTGACGGTTGTGATGGCACATAGTAAGCAAGATGGGTGGATTGCAGGAATATTCGGAAGTGCACTGGGGCTCATTGGAATAGTCTCGTTGGTTAAGCTTTCTCAGCGATTTCCAGGCTTAACTTTAATTGAAATTCTTTTTCAGCATTTCTCTTGGATTGGGAAAATACTGGGATTCCTATATTTGTTTTATTTTTTTATCATGGCATGTTTGGCAACAAGACTCTACGCGGAGGCTTATAAAAGAATTATGATGGAAACACCAATGTGGGCATTTATTACGGTGATTCTTCTATTATCAATCTATATCGTTCATAAAGGTCTTGAAACATTAGGAAGATTGAACCAGGTGATGTTGCCGGTTTTGGTCATTTTCGCCATAGCTGTTGTAATCTTAACCATAAATGAAAAAAAGGATTATACCAACCTCCTGCCTTTTTTAGGTAACGGGTTATACCCCGTTTCTTTGGGCTCGCTTACCGTAATGGGGTGGTTTGGTGAATTTGCAATAATGGGAATGGTTTTACCGTATGTTCAAAATCCAAAAAAACTAATGAAAACAGGGATTTATAGCGCACTTTTAACATTGATCTTCTTTTTAGGGCCTATCACAGGGCCTATAGCACTATTTGGGCCAGAGGAAGCCGCGAAAATGGCTTTTCCTACTTTTTCGGAAGTAAGGTATATTGAAGCAGGCGATGTAATCAATCGCTTTGATGCCATTGCGATTCTCTTTTGGACGGTTGGATTAATGATACGTATTTCTTTATTCTTCTATGGGCTGTGCCTTGGGACCGCACAAATATTCAAAACCGATACATACAAACCTTTTATCATTCCATTCGGATGGTTAATCGGTGTAGGTGCCGTACTTTTCGCCAAGAACTATTCCGAAATAAATGAATTTCTGTTTCAGTCATATGTCCCCTTAAATATTCTAATGGGAGCGGCTCTACCACTTCTATTCCTATTCATTACAATGATGCTGAAAAAGAAAAAAACGGTATAAGAACTGGTCTTCAGTTCCTTGGATAGGACTAGGCAGACATTCGAATGAATGTCTGCCTCTTTTTAATTTTGGAACACTCTAGGATTTTTTAAATATTATAATAAATTATATTGACAATTCCTATGCGTATGGTAGGATTAATCTTAATTTAACAATTCAATGAGTTTTTTAAAGGGAGGCGAATCATCTGGAAGGTTCAGAATGGCAGGAAGTAAAGGAACATATTGAACGTATGCTGGACACATTAAAATATGGATCTATTACACTAGTAGTTCAGGATGGAAAAATAGTACAAATTGAGAAAAATGAAAAGGTTCGTCTTCAATCAAATAAAATTCGCTGACTAGAAAAACTTGAGGCGGTCTACACCTTTTTGGGTGGGAGACAGCTTTTGTATTTTGACAAAGGGGGTCCCTAGAGGATGACAAGAACAGTGACTTATAATAATTGGAGTGAAATCTCGGAAAACTTCTCTATTCAGGATGAGACAAAGGGTGCCAGGTCTGTTTTAGAGTGGGCATATAGCAATTATCCTGAAGGGAAAATTATCTATGCATCCAGTTTTGGTGCTGAAGCAATTGTATTAATCGATTTGATTTATCAGGTAAAAAAAGATGCTCAGATTGTTTTTTTAGATACAGGGCTCCACTTTCCTGAAACGTATGAAGTGATTGATAAGATTGAAGCTCGTTTTCCAGAGTTACAAATCGAGCGAAAAACCCCTGATTTGAGTTTAGACCAACAAGCAGCAGAATATGGCTCGGCATTATGGAAACGTGATCCAAACCAATGCTGCCAAATCAGAAAGGTCATCCCTCTGCGCGAGGCATTGACTCCAAAAGATGCATGGATTTCAGGTCTTCGGAGAGAACAGTCGCCAACAAGGAAGGATACGCAATTCGTTAACAAAGATGATAAATTTAAAAATATAAAAATCTGTCCATTAATTCATTGGACGTGGGATGAGGTTTGGGCGTACATCAGGGAAAGAGATCTCCCTTATAACCAATTGCATGATCAAAACTATCCAAGTATTGGCTGTTTCCCATGTACACAGGCCGTCGGAACAAATGGTGATTCCCGAGATGGGCGTTGGACGGGCAGCAGTAAAACGGAGTGCGGTTTGCACTCTAAGTAAAGGAGGTCATTCCTACGCTTACCATAATTGCGGTTTCAATAGGATTATTTTTTGCAGTAAATATTGGTGCTAGTGGCGCTGCAGCGTCGATGGGTATATCCTATGGAGCCGGTGTAATAGCAAAAAGAAAGGCATTGGCTCTTTGTGCCATTGCAGTTTTCCTAGGTGCTTGGCTAGGTGGAGAGGAAGTCGTAAAGACTATTGGGAGCGGGATTGTCCCTAGCAGTACATTTACGACGGCGATTGCCTTGATTGTGCTTGCCTCAGCAGCATTATCATTATTCCTTGCCAACATTTTTGGGATTCCTCTTTCGACCAGCGAAGTGGCAGTAGGATCAGTTATTGGAGCTGGTGTAGTCTATCAATCGGTTTTTGTAGGCAAGGTTTTGTGGATAGCAATGTTTTGGCTGCTTACTCCTTTTGCTGCATTTGTTATTGCCATTTTGGCTGCATCACTGTTGAGGCGACCATTCATTAAAACATGGATGGATAAGTCAAAAGCTGGTCCTATATTAGCAATCATTGTTGTACTTATGGGCTTGTTTGAAGCCTTCTCCGCTGGAATGAATAATGTAGCAAATGCAGTTGGACCACTTGTTGCCGCAGGATTAATGCATAAGGGAGATGCGGTCATCTGGGGCGGTCTAGCCGTTGCACTCGGTGCATTCTTTCTCGGAAACCGAGTGCTTGAAACCAATGGGAAAAAAATAACGACTCTCAGGATAGAAGAAGGTTGTGTAATTTCTGGTACTGGTGCAAGTATTGTTACTGCTGCCTCTCTTTTTGGAATTCCGGTCCCATTAACGCAAATTACCACTTCCTCCATAATCGGAATTGGTTATGCTAAATATGGGAAGGCAGTCCTAAAAAAGGATATCGTGGTTCAACTACTAACTGTTTGGATTGTTTCTCCTGTTTTATCGATGGTGCTTTCATACACCATTATTCAATTGGTGATTGAACAAAACTTCTATCCAATTATTGCAATGATAGGTGTTCTAATCTCCGTTTTTGGTGTGATGTTCCTAATGAAGAAAACACCTTCGAAGGTAGTAGTCCCAAATACAAAAGTAGCGAATAAATTAAAATTTGTAGAGAAAGGTTGATCAAAATGTCATACTTACCAAAACCTCATGGAGGAAAACTTATTCAAGCATTCGACCCCAATTACGATCTAACCACTATCGAAAAGGAAATTGAAATTGATGCGATTGCATTAAGTGACTTAGAATTAATTGGTATCGGATTATTCAGTCCTTTAAAGGGCTTTCTTGGACAAAAAGACTATGAATCTGTCGTGAGCAATATGCGTTTAGCAGACAATACCATCTGGTCTATCCCTGTAACCTTACCCGTATCTTACGGTGTTGCTGAAACACTTGTGGAAGGAGAAGAGTACAAACTTTCATTTAACAAGGAAGTCTATGGTGTTATTCGGGTTTCAGAATGGTATGAACCTGATTTAGACAAAGAAGCACTTGAAGTATATAAAACAGAAGAACTTGCCCACCCTGGTGTGAAACGTCTTTACGAAAGAGGACCTGTTTACGTTGCTGGGGAAGTTGTACTCGTAAAAAAAGCCGAAAAAGGAGTATTCGGTGATGTGTGGTTTGAACCGAAGGAAACACGGGCTATTTTTGAAGAAAAGGGCTGGAAGACTGTTGTAGGTTTCCAAACAAGAAATCCTATTCATCGTGCACATGAGTACATTCAAAAAGCTGCCCTTGAAACAGTCGATGGCTTGTTCGTCAACCCGCTTGTAGGCGAAACAAAGTCAGATGATGTCCCTGCGGATGTCCGTTTGAAAAGTTACCGCGTTTTACTTGAGAATTATTACCCTAGCGAACGAGTTCAACTTGGTGTGTATCCAGCAGCTATGCGATATGCAGGACCAAGGGAAGCCATTTTCCATGCACTTGCCCGTAAAAACTTTGGCTGCACTCATTTTATTGTTGGTCGTGACCACGCAGGAGTTGGAAACTATTACGGAACTTACGATGCCCAGCATATTTTCAGTAATTTCACAGAAGAAGAACTTGGTATCAAGCCTTTGTTCTTTGAACATAGCTTCTACTGCAATAAATGCGAAGGAATGGCTTCTGATAAAACTTGTCCGCATAGCAAGGAAGACAGAGTGATTCTTTCTGGAACAAAGGTAAGAGAGATGCTGCGAGCAGGAGTACTTCCACCGGCTACCTTCAGCCGCAAAGAAGTTGTTGAAGTGTTAATCGAGGGAATGAAAGAAAAAGCAACCGTGTAAGGAGGAAAAATAAATCAATGTCTAAACCAACGAATATTACTTGGCATGAAACATCTATTTCCAAAAAAAATCGGCGTGAAAAAAATGGTCACGGAAGCTGTGTACTCTGGTTTACGGGACTCTCAGGATCGGGAAAATCAACTATCGCAAATGCTGTATCGAACGAATTGTTCCGTCAGGGGATCAATGAATATGTCCTCGATGGTGATAATATTCGCCACGGTTTAAACAAGGATCTTGGTTTTTCCGATTATGACCGAACTGAAAATATCCGAAGAATTGGCGAAGTTGCCAAGTTGTTTGTCGACAGCGGCAAAGTGGTGACCACCGCCTTTATTTCACCATTTCGCTCTGATCGTGAGCAAGTGCGGGCTTTATTTGAAGACGGTGAATTTATTGAAGTTTTTGTCCAATGTCCAATCGAGGAATGTGAACGTCGCGATCCCAAGCAACTCTATGCGAAAGCGCGTCGTGGCGAAATTAAAGACTTCACGGGAATCGATTCACCTTATGAAGCGCCAGAACAACCGGAAATCACCCTCCGTTCTGATCAGGTAAGTGTGGAAGAGGCAGTGGAACAAGTCTTTGCTTATTTAAGAGAGAAAAAAATTATCTAAATGATGAATAAAGGAGCAGCGAGAATGAGAGGGATTCTTTACATTGGCCACGGCACACGCTCAAAAGAAGGAGCAGCAGAAGCAAATTCCTTCATACATAGAGTAATGGAACGAATTGATGTTTCCATTCAGGAAATGAGCTTTCTAGAGTTGACCGAACCAAGTATTGAGGAAGGCTTTCGGCGCTGTGTGATTAGGGGAGCGACGGAAATTACAGTCATTCCCCTGTTCTTGTTGTCAGCGGGTCACATTAAAGAAGATATTCCTCAAGCACTGACTTCTCTTCAGAAGCGGTTTCCGAATATCGAAGTGAAAATAAGGAATCCTTTTGGTGTCCAGGGGAGGATTCTCGATGGAATTGCTGAACTCGTTAGGAACACTGTCGTAGATTTATCTTCGGAGGATTCCATTTTAATTGTTGGAAGAGGAAGCAGTGACCTTAGCATTCACACTGCCTTCGCACAGATATCTGAAGGGATTCAGGAACGCCTTAGGACGAAACTTGTTTCTGTTTGTTATTTGGCTGCTACTGAGCCCAAGTTCCCAGTAGGTCTTGAGGTTATTTCCAAAAAATCAACTGGAAAAATAATCGTTGTTCCTTATTTATTATTTTCCGGTCTACTTTTAAAGGAAGTCGATCAAAAGGTCAGCATGAGACAAAATCTAGGTCAGCAAATTATCCACACAGGTTCGCTTTGCAAACATCGAGTCATTGAGGATATCATCATTGAGCGGGTTGCAGAATGTTAAAAATACTCTGATTATTGTAAATGCACATTAGCTAATAGTCCAATGGATTATTAGCTATTTCTTTGGAATCAAATTATATAAATGATCTCAAAACATGAACTGAAGTTCACTTTTTAATAGGATAAATGTTATAATAAAGGTGTAAATGTAAATATCTCTTACATAAATAAATCTATTAGAAGAGAGGCTAAAGCAGGGGATAATAAAATGGTAAAATCTAACGAAAAGATGTGATTATGTGACAGAACTTATGAATGAAAAAATTCAACACCGCAAGTTACCACTTCGAAAAGTTATTCTTCGAACCATCGCTATTACAATCGGAGCCATTCTTATGGCTACCGGGTTAGAAATTTTTCTAGTTCCTAACCATGTTATTGATGGCGGCATTACAGGTATTTCAATTATGCTTGCCCATATAATTGGATGGAAATTAGGGATCTTCATCTTCATATTAAACTTGCCTTTTGTTTATATGGGATATAAACAGTTGGGGAAAACCTTTGCATTTTCTACTGTTTATGGAATAATCGTTTTATCTATTTTTGTATCATTTTTCCACCCGATTCCAGCTTTTACTGATGATATTCTCCTTGCTACTGTTTTTGGAGGGATGATTCTGGGTATGGGTGTAGGAATCGTTATCCGAAATGGCGGAGCGTTAGACGGGACAGAAATATTGGCACTTGTGATCACTAAAAAGGTCCCATTTTCAGTTGGCCAGATCATCATGTTTATCAATATCTTTATCTTAGGAGCTGCCGGTTTTGTGTTTAGTTGGGACCGGGCAATGTACTCTTTGTTAGCCTATGTTATTGCATCTAAAGCGATAGATTCTGTTGTTGCAGGATTAGAAGAGTCCAAATCTGTTTGGATTATTAGTGATGAAGCAGAAGAAATTGGAAATGCTATCAATGCCAGACTGGGAAGAGGGGTAACTTACATTAAGGGTCAAGGTGCTTTTACTGGAGATAGCAAGAAGGTCATTTTCAGTATTATCACGAGGTTGGAAGAATCTAAATTAACCACAATTGTAGAGGATATTGATCCGACAGCCTTTTTAGCTATAGCAGACATTTCAGAAGTCCGCGGAGGCCGATTTAAGAAAAAGGATATTCACTAACAATAAATAAAAGGATCTGCAAATGAATCACAGATCCTTCAACTAGTATTAGTGGCCTAAACCAATATCATCTACATGCTTCACATGTTTATTATTAACCCAGATAAAAAGGACCGAAACGATGACAAACCCTGCTCCAACAAGAAATGGAACACTTGGATTATAAATTTCGGCAAGTTTTCCGGCAGTAAAGGGAGCAATCGCGCCTCCAATAAAACGGAGGAAGCTATAAGCAGCAGAGGCCGTTGATCGTTCAACGGGGGCAGCATTCATCACGGCTGTAGTGATGAGTGTATTGTTATTTCCTAATAACGCACCTGCTAGGATAACAGCGGCAATGATCACCCACTGGGTTGATGTCCATATACCCATTGAAACCAAAAGGAGAGCAAACAAGGTTAACATCATACACATCGATTTTATGGTTCCAAACCATCCGGAAAGTTTTGGAGCCATAAATACAGAGGTGACAGCCAGTAGGATACCCCAGCCAAGAAATACGAAGCCTAATCCGTGTTCATCCAAGCCCATAACGAAAGGTGCATATGCCAGCAAGGTGAAGAAGCCAAAATTGTAAAGGGCAGCTGCAATACCGAACACTAACAGTGAACGATGCTTTAAAGCGCGAAATGGATCTAATAATGAAGTGCGAGCTTTTACCGCATTTTGAGCAGTTGCTTTTGGCATTAGGATGAAAAGGCCAATAAAGGCAATAACCATCAAGGTGGCGACCCCAAGAAACGGGCCACGCCATGACATCGCGCCAAGCCAACCGCCAAGTAGCGGGCCAACTGAAATCCCTAGTCCGATTGCAGCTTCGTATAAAATGATTGCTTTTGCCGTTCCACTATTTGAGAGGGAAACGATCGCAGATAAAGCCGTTGCAACAAACAGTGCATTTCCAAGGCCCCAGCCGCCTCGAAGCCCAACGAGTGTCCAAATACCATTTGAAATACCGCCAAGTGCCGAAAATACCGCAATGATTACGATTCCAGAAAGTAACGTCCATTTGATGCCAAGCCTTGTTGAGATTACCCCAGTAATAAGCATGGCAACTGCCATAACGGCATTATAGCTAGTGAATAGTAAGGTTACTTCAGTTTGTGTGGCATTTAATTGTTCGGCGATTGCCGGTAAAATAGGATCAACAAGACCCAACCCCATGAACGCGATAATACTTGCAAAAAAAACAGCCCAAACTGCTTTTGGCTGGGTAAGTAAACCAACCTTTTTACCGATTTCCTCCGATTTGTGTGGCTGCATTGTTAATTTAGATTCTGGTCTTGGTGACATCTAATTTCCCCCTGTATTTTTGTTTCCATCCTTTTTAATTAGTTGTATGATGAAAGTATATAATTGTATTATACAATCAATTTCCACTGCGTCAATAGTGCTTTTGCAATGAATGTAAGGTTGAGATTACATATCATAGAGTACATATGTTATCATATTTGTTATATAGAAATAAGGTTGACAGTGAGGAAGGAAAGAAATGGATGAACATTCATTAGAAATGATCGAACTTGAACTAGCAATTCTGATTCGCCGAACTACTTCAATTTCGAACAATAAAAAATTCGGGAATCTTGATAGATCTGCCTATTTAATCCTTCGCCGCATCAAATCGAAGGGGGCAGTAGGGGTTAAAGTTTTGGCGGAGGAATTCAAGTTAGATATATCTACAGTCAGTAGACAGGCAGCAGCTTTAGAGCATAAAGGTTATTTGTATAGAATTCCCGATCCATTGGATGGGAGAGCTTACACTCTTCAGTTAACTGAACAGGGTACAAATGAATTATTCGATTATAAACAGGCACGTTTGAAGCGAATTACCGAACTATTAGAAGACTGGACTGATGAGGAACGCAAATTATTCGGGATACTTTTGGAAAAATTCAATCAGTCATTTAATACCTAAATTTTTATAACTGTTTTTTATAAAGGGTAGGAGAAGATAATTATGGACACTAAAAGAATTGAACAAGACTTCTTAGGAAAAAAAGAAATACCAACAGATGCTTACTATGGTATTCAAACACTTAGGGCAGTTGAAAATTTTCCAATTACAGGTTATCGAATTCATGAAGATTTAATAATAGCGATTGCGATGGTTAAAAAAGCGGCTGCAATTGCCAATATGAATACGAAGAGGCTGTATAGTGGACTTGGCAACGTTATTAGCCAAGCGGCTGATGAAATGATTGAAGGTAAATGGAACAATCAGTTTATCGTTGACCCGATCCAAGGTGGAGCAGGGACATCAATGAATATGAACGCTAATGAAGTGATTGCCAACCGTGCACTAGAATTACTTGGTCATGAAAAAGGTGCTTATATGCATTTAAGTCCCAATACACATGTTAATATGTCGCAATCAACGAATGATGTATTTCCTACAGCTATTCATATAGCAACACTCAGATTACTTGAAAAATTGCTAGCGACTATGCAGGATATGCTTAAGGTCTTTAAGGATAAAGCTAAGCAATTTGAAAACGTTATTAAAATGGGTCGGACCCATCTTCAGGATGCCGTTCCGATTCGATTAGGTCAGGAATTTGAGGCTTACTCTCGAGTGCTTGAACGGGATATTAAACGGGTCCATCTTTCACGGGGGAATTTATATGAAGTGAACATGGGAGCAACAGCAGTTGGAACAGGATTAAATGCAGACCCAAAATATATACTAGATGTGGTTAAACAGCTTACAGAAATCAGTGGATTACCGTTGGTCAATGCAGAACATTTGGTTGATGCTACGCAAAATACGGATGCTTATACCGAAGTTTCAGCAGCATTAAAGGTGTGTATGATGAACATGTCTAAAATCGCTAATGACCTTCGGTTAATGGCATCAGGTCCTCGTGCAGGCCTTGCTGAGATTTCCCTTCCAGCCCGTCAGCCAGGATCTTCGATCATGCCTGGAAAAGTAAACCCTGTTATGCCGGAACTGATTAATCAAATCGCCTTTCAGGTGATTGGAAACGACCATACCATTTGTCTAGCTTCAGAAGCAGGCCAGCTTGAATTGAACGTCATGGAACCTGTATTAGTCTTTAACCTACTTCAATCTATTAGTATTATGAACAACGGATTCCGATCGTTTACGGATCATTGTCTTGTAGGGATTGAAGCTAATGAGGCTCGCTTAAAAGAGAATGTTGAAAAAAGCGTAGGTATTATTACAGCGGTTAATCCACACCTTGGTTATGAAGTGGCAGCGAGAATCGCTAGAGAAGCAACTATAACTGGCAAGTCTGTTCGTGAATTATGCCTGAAATATGATGTCCTAAGCGAAGAAGAATTAGATCTTATTTTGAATATATATGAAATGACCAAACCGGGAATCGCAGGTGCTGCTCTTTTAGAAAAAGATTAAAGTTCTTTTTACAAAAATATTATTCTTTTAAATAAGGAGTGCCTGACACCGGAACATTTACGAATGGAGTGTCAGGCACCATTTTTTTTACTGTAATAAGTCGCTCAATGGAACCAGTTGGTACCCTTGGGCTCTTAGCCATGGGATTACTTGATTAACAGCATCCGGCGTATTTATTCCGCCGATATGCATGAGGATGATGTCACCGTTGCTTGCTCCAGTTTTAATCCGGGAGATGATTACCCCAGTAGCCGGCTGCTGCCAGTCTATCGTATCCAGTGACCACTGGATGCTGTACGGGTACCCAGCTTCGCCAGCTGTTTTAAGAGCGGATGAATTATATGATCCGAATGGAAAGCGAAAATACGGCTGGGGTGATTTTCCCGTTGCATTCTTGATTGCTTCTTCAGCTTTGATAATATCCTTTTTAAATGCACTAGCTGTCGTTTTTACTGCGTCCGGATGGGAATAAGAATGGTTACCTATATCATGTCCTTCATCGGCAATTCTTTTGGCGAGGTTTGGATATTTCACAACCCATTTACCAGTAAGGAAGAAGGTGGCTTTGACATTATGCTTTTTCAACACATCGAGTATCCCAATGCCCACTGCATCACTACCGGCATCAAAAGTTAATGCGATTTTTTTCTGCTGGAGGCTGCCGTTTGAAATAATCACAGATGAAGCTGTTGTAGGTGGGGGATCCTGCCTTGGTGGATCTGCAGGTTGTGCCGGCTCTACATTCTTCCCATAAAGCTTCAATATTTGACCCACATAGATGACATCGGAGGGGAGACGGTTCCATTGCTTTATTTTTTCTACAGTCACATTTGCTCGTTTGGCGATGGAGAATAAGGTATCGCCTTTAACGACCTTGTAGTCAACTGTTTCGTTATCACCCACAATAATTTGTGCGGGAGTAGTAGGGTTAGGTTGATTAGGTTCTTCTTTTGCAGGTTCTTCGGATGGAGGGTTTACAATGTCGGGTGGATTTTCATTTCCTGAATCGGTTCCATTATTTTGTCCGGAACCTGAGGGTATCTCTGTTTTAGGAGAATCAACTGTTTCTCCACTCCTAAGGGCAGGCAGGTTCCTATCGTGAAAAAACAACAGGAAAACAACGCATAGCAAACATATTGTTGCGAGAGTATAATAAATTCCTTTTCCTCTTGTTCGATGGGCATGTGAAATTACTCCTAAAACAAGAGATACTGAAAATAAAAGAATGCTAACAAGTATTAAGATTTCTGCCATGGTAATTCCCCCTTTATTTTCGTTCTGACCAGGGTGCAGAAATCGTTTAGTACAAGGAATAATTTGGTGCTGAAGTCGAAGAGGGGACTAAAGTGGTATTGATATATAATTGATTTCTGCTTTAATTATACCATATGAGGAAATGGGCTTAGATGCCACGCACCTTTAAAAAAAGCCTACGATTTATACAAACTTCATTTTGTTTATTATTTTTATATTATTATTTCCAACTTTTTTGCAGGAAATTGTAAATAAAAATGGAATAGAATAGGAGAGTCATATGAAACAAAATACATTGGGTATCGTCTAACTATTTATAGAAGGGCATAGAGCTATAAAAAAAGGGGTCAAGTAGGATAAAATGGCGAAGCAAAATTGGGTAATTTCACTTTTAGTAGCAGTTTGTTTAATAGGAACTGGATGTACGGAACAAACCGCAAAAGAAAAAGAGGCAAAGGCAGCAGAAATTCAACAAAAGATTGTAAAAGAGAAAAAATTACAAGAAGAAAAAAAACTGGCAGAAACAAAGAAACGTGAAGAAGAACGAAAACTGGAAGAAGCAAGGCCTGTATATGTAAATATTATTGATCCGAACACAAAAGACAAGGTAAAAACTTTTAATACGAAGGATTTAGGGTATATAACGAATCCTGAAAATTATAAAGTTGAAATTGCTAAATTGACTAGAGAATTAGCGCGGGGAACTGAATCGAGACCTGGGTACGACAAACGAATGGTTCTTGATAAACTGGATGGAAATGGTCAGGTGATCAAAGGAATACCTCAAACAATTCTTGATGAAGAAGAATTGGCTGAAAAGATTATGCTGGCTTCTGAAAAAGGCGGCGATGTAGAGATTCCTTTATATATTAATGCGAGTGGATATAAAAACGAAGACGCGGCCCATTTAGATGAAGTGGTAATTGCCTCATATACTACTTATTTTAATAGTGGTGTTGTGGGAAGAACGAAAAATATTGAACTATCGGCAGAAGCGATAAATAATGTCATCCTTGGAACGAATGATTATTTCTCATTCAATACGACTGTTGGCCCAAGTGATGCGGGGCACGGGTACCAAAAAGCAGCAGAGATTAATTACGGGAAATTAGTCGAAGGATATGGCGGAGGCATTTGCCAAACTTCTTCTACTTTGTATAATGCAATCGATCAACTAGCTGTAACTTATGTAGAAAAACATCATCATTCCTTAAAGGTCGGTTACGTGCCAAAAGGAAGAGATGCTACCGTATCCTATGGCGGCAAAGATTTTAGATTTCAAAATACATCTGGTGTACCTTTAATATTAAAGGCAATTGTAAGAAATGGGTCTCTAACAGTAGAGGTAAGGACATCAACAGCCTACCAAGACCAAGTAAAGAAGGGTATCTAGCTAGTAAGAATGTGAAGTTTGCCACATGAAAAGATGCCATTAAAGACAGACAGAATCCCTTCATTGAACCGAGAAAACGGGTTTGAGGAAGGGATTTTTTGTTTATTTTTAATTGATTACCGTTTTACGGTATTACCTCATTTCCTCCCAATCTGTATATTGACCACTGCCTTGACATCCCGGGCATTCAAACGAATTAAAGTATGCAAATTCATTATAAGGGTACACGGTATAGCCTCGACCATAACAATCAGGACATTTGCCCTGGTCTTTCATATTCGAGACATGATTCTGGTATTTAGTCTCTTTCCACTGGTTAAAAGAGTTGAGTAGTCCCATTTTATTCACCTCATCTTTTTTCTTCTTAGTATGGAGAAAAAATGGAATTATTATGCTTGTATTATTTTATTGCAAATAGGGAAACGATTGAAATATACAATTTTCCATTTATCAAACTTCAATACTTTTCTATAATAATTTTATGTAAATACAGTCATTTTTGTGAATGGTTTTACAATGGAAATAAAAAAAGTGGAAAGCATCATTGCTCTCCACCTTTATAAAATCATGTACATCCTATTTCCCAGAAATATTTAATTTCTTCATTCGATACTGTAAGCTTTGCCGACTTAGTCCAAGTAGTTGGGCTGACTTAGAAACATTAAAATTATTTTTAGTTAATACATGGTCAATATAAGATTTTTCAAATAACTCCATTTGTTGTTTTAAGGGAACAGCTATCTCTGCATTTTCTTTTATAAAGTTATCAACTGTAGAAAGAGGGATCATTCTTTCTTTCATCTGCATTTTGCTTCTATATTGGTAGGGTAAATGGGTGTACATGATCCATTCTTCATCGATCATAATATTCATAGCTGCTTCAATAATATGCTCAAGCTCACGAACATTGCCCAGCCAGTCATACTCAAAGAAAGACTGTTTAACTTCCTCTGACAAACCTTTTACATTCATCTGAAAAAGTTCATTGTATTTTTCAATAAAGTTTTGGACTAATAATGGTATATCTTCCTTGCGATCTTTTAAGGGTGGGACAAAAATAGTTACTACTCCAAGCCGATAATATAAATCTTTACGCATCCGATTATTGGCAATAGCATCGATCGGATCTTCATTCATATTGGCAATAACCCGTACATCAACAGGTGTATCCTTCGTATCACCTATTCGCCGAATGGTCTTTTCCTGAAGAACACGAAGTAACTTTGCCTGAAGATTTAAATTTAATGAATTAATCTCATCTAGCAAAAGTGTTCCACCATTGGCCTGTTCAAATAATCCGGGGGTATCGACAGCACCCGTGAAGGCACCACGCTTTGTCCCAAATAGGAGGCTTTCGATTAAATTATCAGGAAGGGCTGCACAGTTTTGAGAAATAAATGGTGCAGATAATCGCCCGCTCCCGTTGTGAATACTTTGGGCAAAAAGTTCTTTCCCGGTACCTGTATCTCCGACAATCAAAACATAGGAGGAAGTTCGGGTAGCACGTTTAGCAGATTCGATTACTTCCTTAATGGCACGGCTATTTCCGATGATTTTATCAAACGTGTATCGGGTTGATCCTTTATTCATATTGCCTTTAATTAATCGCTCTAGTTTTGTAACATCATTGGCAATTTCAACTGCTCCTTGGAGTTTTTCTTCCGAATAAATTGGGATAGTATTGTTTATTGTCGTAATTTCTCGACCTTTATTGTTAAAATAGGTTTGTTTTACGTTACTCGTTTTTTTTCCTTCGTGCAGCGCTTTTACAAGAGTACTAGATTGATCATCTTTAAACATAAACACATCTAATAGGTTTTTATCAATAACGTCATGAAGGTCCATCGATTCCATTTGCATCATTTTTTTATTATATATAATCGTTTTTCCCGTCTCATCTACGGCATGGACACCAACATCCACCTCGTCCAAAATCCGTTTATACATTCGATTTACATAAAGTAAGTAATTGGCGTTTTGTATAGTTTTCTCCATCGTGATTCATTCCCTTTGTTTTATCCCTTATGCACCTATTTAACCAAATAAAACGTAATAATGCAAAATATTTTTGCAGTTTCGTAGAAAAACCGTGAAAATTTGCAAAGAATATTGGCGTTTGTCAGATTAATTCTCAATTTGGTAACTTTTGTTAGATAAATATTCTTTCCTTTTTTGTGGAAAAATTATTTTGGCGGTATAGGTGCAAAATATTTATTAATCATGCAAAAATATTTTGCCTATTTGTTCAAAAAATGCTCACAAATCGGCATATTAATTTTGGCATGAAACTTGCATTTTAATATTTTGAAATATAGCGATAATTTAGAAATTATTAGCTAGTATTAGCTCTTGAAAATAGGCTACTATTTCCGTATAATTTCTAATGCAAAAGGTTTAATTTGTAGAGCTGCCAGTTTAGGTAGAAAATTATCCTATTATTTTGTGTTAATAAGGTTTGAAAGCGCATTCTTTAAGGGGAAAAGGGGGATATTTTATGAATTTGCAAGAAAATAATTCAAATCATGAATTAAAAAGAACGATGAAGTCGAGACATTTATTTATGATCTCTTTAGGTGGGGTAATTGGATCAGGTCTTTTCTTAGGTTCAGGCTACACGATTAGCCAAGCAGGACCAACGGGTGCTATTCTTTCTTATATTGTCGGCGGTTTGATCATGTTTTTAACCATGCTATGTCTCGGTGAATTATCTGTTGCCATGCCGGTATCTGGTTCATTTCAAACGTATACCACGAAATTTATTGGTCCTGGAACTGGATTTGCACTTGGATGGCTTTATTGGTTAGGCTGGTCTGTAACTGTAGCATTGGAGTTATTATCTGCAGGACAGCTCATGCAAAGATGGTTTCCTCACTCCCCTATTTGGATTTGGTGTGCGATTTTTGCTATTGTATTATTCTCACTGAATGCACTCTCAGCACGCGCGTTTGGCGAAACCGAATTTTGGTTTTCAAGTATTAAAATATTTGCTATTATCGCATTTATCGTTCTTGGTGGAGCGGCGATGTTTGGTTTAATTCACTTGAAAGGTGGACAACCAGCACCGTTTTTCTCTAATTTCACTGCACATGGTTTATTACCACATGGTTTTTCTGCCTTAATTATTACAATGATTGCAGTTAACTTTTCGTTTCAGGGCACAGAATTAATCGGGATTGCTGCAGGCGAAAGTGAAGAACCTGAAAAGACCATTCCGAAATCGATTAAACAAACAGTTTGGAGAACGCTATTTTTCTTCGTTTTAGCGATATTTGTATTAGCCAGTTTAATTCCTATGAAACAAGCTGGAGTCGTGGAAAGTCCATTTGTTGTCGTGTTTGATAGTATTGGAATCCCATATGCAGCAGACATTATGAACTTTGTTATTCTGACGGCGTTACTTTCTGTTGCAAACTCAGGACTGTATGCAGCAACACGAATGTTGTATGCCATGTCTAAAGAGAAAATGACTAGTCCTGCACTTGCAAATGTAAATAAACAAGGAGTACCAATCAACGCGCTTGTTTTGACGATCGGGATCGCTTTATTATCCTTACTGTCAGGCTTCTTTGCCGAAGAAACAGTATTTGTTTGGCTGCTTTCCGTCGCAGGATTAGGTGCCCAGGTCGGTTGGATTTCAATCACAGCTTCACAAATTGCCTTCCGTAGAAAATTCATCCGCGAAGGCGGAAATGTAAAGGATCTTAAATTCAAAACGCCACTTTTTCCAGCTCTGCCAATCATTGCCTTAACCTTAAACGTTATTGTATTGGCAAGTTTAGCGTTTGATTCAGAACAGCGTTTGGCTCTGTATCTTGGGGTTCCGTTTGTAGCAGCCTGTTATTTAATTTATCATTTTAGAATTAAAAAGAACCGCCAACAAGATGGTGAAAGTGAACAAGAATTACAACTGCATGAAAATAAAAAAATGATTATTTAGTTTACCATGTTAAAAACACTTGAAATTGAGCTGCACCTGAATTGTTGGACACTAATCTAACAATAAGGGGTGCAGTTTTTTTATGGTTAAATATAATGCTGAGGATAAATTAAAGCAATATTCAAATACTATTTATCGAGGTGATGAAGATGGGAAAATGGAATGAACAGGCGGCACCCAATAATAATTTGCCACCGAAGACAATCAAGCAAGGTGAATTAGTTGGGAACGAAGCAAAACATGAGTTTTCAGAGGAATTATCTGATGGTGGAGAACGTGACCAAAACATTAAGGTTCTGAGAAATAACGGAAGAGTAAAATAGGATTCATTTTAGGTAGTGGTGATTAAAAAATTACCACTATTTTTTTATAAGCTCTTTACAATACAATTCCTTTGTTATAGAATTTCTATGTACCTAATATATCTAGGTAGGTGATTAAATGTTTAACCGCGAATTAGTGAAAGGCAGTACTTCCTTAATCCTGCTTCAATTATTAAACGAACGGGATATGTATGGCTATGAATTAGTAAAAGAGCTTGAACAGCGCAGTGATAATGACTTAAGTGTTAAAGAAGGAACCTTGTATCCGGCACTTCACAAGCTTGAAAAGCAAGAGTACATTGAGTGTTATTGGCGGGAGCAGGAAAAGGGACCAGCACGAAAATATTACAAGATAACCACGGCTGGAAAGGAATTATTAGGTAAAAAAACACGTGAATGGCAGGACTTTGTTAAAGTGATGAACAAAGTGATAGGGAGATCGAAGCATGGAACGGCCGAAGAATAGGTTTCTTGAACAACTGGCAAAAGGGCTGGGAACTCAATTAGATAAAGAGGAGATTCTCCGTGAATATGCGTCACATATCGATGAAATTCTAATGGAATCGGAATGTCAGGATGAGGATACGGTTTTTGACCTGATTGTATCCCGGCTTGGCAGCCCTAAAGAAATTGCACAGGTGTGGAGAGAAGAGTTTTCTGTCACTCCAAGTAATATGAAATGGGTGTTTATCCTCTTAAATGTTCTTTTTTTTGGAGGAGGCAGTTTACTAACCTTGGCTCACAATATCTATCCGTGGGAATGGCTTTCGGTTACATGGAATCACTTAACCTCGATTCCAACCTTAATTGCTGTTTTGTATATGTTTTTTTGGGCCTTATTAGGATATGAAATCGGAAAGGGATTTGGGCATAATGGAAGAGTGCTCCTTAGAAAAACGTTTTTACTATCGCTTATTCCTAATTTGCTATTAATGATCCTAACAGTTTTTCATATTATTCCACATTCTTGGTTCGCCCCGTTATTAACCAAAACATTCATTATAGCTTGTATCATTTTTACCATCATCCTATACCCGGTCAGTTGGATTGGCTATCGATGGGGGAGAAAAGCGTCGATATAAGCAGTTTTTTTTTGCTTAACTACCTAGTAAAACTATATATATAGAATTTCTATACAAAAAGAGGGATGAAGATGGAAATGAAAATTACTAAATCTGATTGGATCTTTTTAGTCTTATGTTTATTGCTTGGAATTTTAGGTGAAGAAGCTTTCTTTCGCAGTGAGATAGGGATCTCCTATTTTGTGTTTATTTCAGTTTTTTACTCGGTGTTTATTTGGCGCTACCGACGCTTTCAATTTTCACATCAACGATTGGGTTATCTAATTCTTTGTTGTATTTGGCTGCTATCAGCCAGTTATTTTTTAAATAATAACGTGCTATTTTATGTTTTAAATATACTGGTGATCCCTGGGTTAGTTATCTTTCATTTAGTGTTAATCACCAGTCCGAATAATTTTCAATGGAATAAACTAACCTTGGTTACTTTTGTATTTACTAAGTTAATCCAAGCACTAAAATATAATGCTAGTTTCGCTGCCTTGTTTGGAAAGGGCTTTAAACAAGGTGTTAATAAGGACAAATTTTTAGTATGGAAAAAAATAATCCTTGGAATAGCGATTTCACTGCCAATCCTCTTTGTCGTATTGAATTTACTAATTTCGGCAGATTCTCAGTTTGAGCAATTAATAGGCGGCATTCCACAATGGTTCCAAGTCATTACTGTTGAACGTGTTATGAGACTAATTGTTATGCTAATCTTAACCGCCGCCTTCTTTGGATTTATGCAAATCCTATATAACAGACATATGAACGTAATCAAACAAAAGTCAAATGAGCAACGGATTCAGATGGATGGAATTATAACAATCACGGTTCTTGTCATCATCAATGCCGTTTATCTTTTGTTTACGGTCGTACAATTCAGGTATTTTTTCAGTGGAACATTACAAGCGGATTTTACCTTTGCTGAATATGCTAGAAAAGGATTTTTCGAGCTCTTATTTGTAACACTCATCAATTTATCGATTACGGTAATCGTGTTAACCTTTGTTAATCGTGCAACAAGTTTCATGCGGAGAGCGACGCAAATCATGCTGACCATCCTCGTCCTTTCGAGCTCTGTAATGCTCAGTTCCGCCTTCCTAAGGTTAAGTATGTATGAAGACGCGTACGGGTTTACGTTCACTAGGGTGCTGGTGCATTCGTTTATGATTTTCCTAGTTGTCATCTTTACGTATACACTAGTGAAGATTTGGGTGGAGAAGCTGTCGTTATTTCACTTTTATTTTATTACTTCATTAATCTACTATACAGCGATTACAGTTATTGACTTGGATAAAATCGTCGTGAAAGAAAATATGAACCGTTACGAGACCAGCGGGAAAATTGATGTTCATTACCTTAATAACTTGTCATATAGAGGGGTTTTAGGCTTAATAGACCTTTATGAAAAAGATAAGAATATACCTGAACTAAAAACAATATTACTAGAGCGAAAAAAGGAAGCACTTGCTGAAAGCTTGCCGTGGCAATCGTATAATCTAAAACGAGAGCAGGCATTCTCTGAACTTAAGAAGTTGGATATAAGCTAGTAAATAGAAGACGATTCGGAAAAAAGCCCGAATCGTTTTTTATTACTAATAGGGAAGGATGAGGATTCTAAGCTTCAATCCCATCCCTCTAATAAATTTGAGTTTGTTCAAAAACTATAGCTTGGGTAAATTAGTAGTTAGAATTAAAAAGGCGGGATCAATTGATCCCGCCTCCATATCAGTCACCATTAAACATATCAAAAATTCCTCTTGCGATACTGCCTTCGTCTTTTGCCCCGCCACGTGAAGGTGCTGCAGCAAAAACACGGCTTGCCAGACGGCTAAATGGCAAGGATTGAATCCAAACGGAACCGGGACCGCGGAGTGTGGCAAAAAACAAGCCTTCTCCGCCAAACAAGGCTGTTTTAACTCCTTTTACAAATTCGATATCATAATTTACACTACTTGTCATCGCCACTAAACAGCCTGTATCCACGCGCAGTGACTGGCCTGGCAAAAGGTCTTTTTTTATAATCGTTCCACCTGCATGAACAAAAGCGAGCCCATCACCTTCTAACTTTTGCATAATAAATCCTTCGCCGCCAAAGAAGCCGGCGCCAATTTTTCGTTGGAATTCAATCCCGACCTGAACCCCTTTAGCCGCAGCAAGAAAGGCGTCCTTTTGGCAGATAATTTTTCCTCCCAATTGGCTTAAGTCCATCGGAATAATCTTACCAGGGTAAGGAGAAGCAAACGACACCCGTTTTTTGCCGATGCCGTTATTGGTAAAGGCAGTCATAAACAAGCTTTCACCGGTAAGTACCCGTTTACCAGCGCCGAACAGCTTACCCATAAGTCCGCTTCCGGCACTAGTGCCGCTGCCATCACCAAAAATAGTCTCCATATGTATGTCATCTTCCATCATCATAAAGCTTCCTGCTTCAGCAACAACTGTCTCTTGTGGATCGAGCTCTACTTCAACAAACTGCATGTCGTCACCATAGATTTTATAATCAATTTCGTGGTTATTCATACTTTTCCCTCCACTCTTTATAATGGCAAATCTATATATATTATAAAAAATTTAGGAAAAAAGTGCCAATTTTAACATAATAAAAATAAAAAGACCCTGTTTACACAGACGTCTTTCAATATTGTCGAGAAATGGTCATTTTCATGGCATTTTTTATTTTGTCCGAATCTAAACTTCCAATCTTTATTAATTGATGGTACCTGCTAATAGGCCTGTTGATTTCCGCTCCGGGCACTCGCTTTCCGCGGGGAGGTCCGGGAGCCTCCTCGGCGCTTTGGCGCCTGCGGGGTCTCCCGTGACCTCTATATCCCGCTGGAGTCGAGTGCCCTCCGCTCCAATCAACAGGGAGTTAAATTAATCTAAAGTATTGCAACATACTATTTCTATCCCTACTAAATCTTCTGGTATAAGTTCTTCAATAGACACATATTCACTTTGGCTAAACTCATTTGGCTTAAACATTAGAACATTCATGAAAGGAATAAAATAAAAGGCTATCGAAAGTTTTTCGACAGCATAAAAAGACGCCTGTTTACACAGACGTCTTTTGCGTATTGAGGCGAAAAACCACACTCCACATAGTGTGCTCCAAAAAGGAATGTTTCTCGACTTACACAACTCAGCTCATCGCTTTGCTATTGTAACATGCCCTTGTGAATCAAACAAGTAGTTTTTATTAAATATAAATTTTCTTTTTTTAAAACAAAATACTTGCTATCTTAGTTAAATTACCATATATTCAAATAATCAGATATACAAAAATAAGAAGATGAGAAGGGTATATATATGTTTATTGACAAAAGATTCCATAATTATTCCTTAAGGAGTGTGCCAAAGGATCTCCTTTCAGGATTGATTGTCGGGGTAATCGCAATTCCACTTGGGATGGCTTTTGCTATGGCTTCAGGAGTGAAGCCAGAATATGGAATCTATACGACAATTGTTGCAGGGATTCTTATCTCCTTATTTGGCGGATCGAAGTATCAAATAGGAGGACCAACTGGAGCGTTTATTCCCATTTTATTTGGTATTGTGATGACATACGGCTATGATAATCTCCTCATCGCAGGATTTATGGCCGGTATTATTCTGCTATTAATGGGAGTATTTAAACTTGGATCACTAATTAAATATATTCCTAGACCAGTAACCATTGGGTTTACAACAGGGATAGCAGTGACTATATTTTTTGGGCAGGTTGCTAGTTTCTTAGGTTTAGTGGGAATAAAGAAACACGAGGAATTTATTAAAAATGTCCAAGAAATTTTTGTTCATTTAGATACAATAAATATTTTCAGTATTCTAACGGCAGCCATTTGTTTAGTAACCGTCATTATAACGCCAAAGGTTGCACCAAAAGTTCCAGGCCCGCTGATTGGCTTAGTGGTTTCCTCGGTCATCGCAACCATATTTTACCCAAGTCAAATTGCGACGATTGGAACCGCTTATGGTCAAATCCCAAGCACACTGCCGGAACTTCATATTCCGAACATGAATTTAGAAATGATTATCAGGCTATTAAAACCTGCATTCATTATTGCAATGTTAGGCGGTATTGAATCATTGTTATCGGCAGTGGTGGCTGATGGAATGACCAATAGCAGGCACAACAGCAATAAAGAATTAATCGGACAAGGAATTGCCAATATGATTACGCCGTTATTTGGCGGAATTCCAGCAACAGGTGCGATTGCTCGAACTGCGACAAATATTAAAAATGGAGCGATTTCGCCGTTTTCTGGCATTATCCATGGGTTTGTTGTCTTGCTAGTCCTGCTATTTTTTGCACCATATGCATCGTATATTCCATTAGCAAGTATGGCGCCAATCTTGATGGTCGTCGCTTGGAATATGAGTGAAAGAAAAGTATTTTCACATATTTTAAAAACAAAATCCACGGATTCGCTTGTCTTAACGGTTACGTTTTTATTAACCGTTTTTGTAAATTTGACTATGGCTGTTGAGGTTGGCTTAGTGATGTCTGCCATTCTTTTTGCAAAAAGAATGAGTGATGTAATGGTTACGGCTAAAGCTTTGCCAAACCGAAAACATAAACACGAAAAGGTAGAGACAGGAATTGTCTCTGATACAAATGACTGTCCACAAATTAGTATATTTAATGTGGAGGGTCCGTTATTTTTCGGTGCCGCTGAAACATTTGAAAAAACGATCATGAGCACAATAAATTATCGACCTAAAATCCTATTGTTGCGAATGAGTAAAGTGCCATTAATGGATACAACCGGAGAAGCAACGTTATCAAGTATTGTTCGTCATTTTTCTAAAAATGGTATAATTATGATATCGGGTTTAAATCAGCAGCCGGTAAATGTCTTGAAAAAGACTGGATTATATCAAATAATCGGCGAGGAACATTTTTTTGAACATACGGGTGAAGCCATCCAATATGCACTTGAGCATATTAACAAAAATAAGTGCCTAGGCTGTAAGCATTACGCATTTAGAGAATGCAAAAAGCTATCAGCTGCGGAGGCAGTAGAAGGAAGCAGAGCAAAACTTACGGCTACTTTCTAAAAGGCTGTGTTAAAGGTCTTTGTTGATTTTGTAGCTATGTTGATTGGAGCGGAAGGCGCGAGACTCCTGCGGGAGTACGGGGCTGGGGAGACCCCTCAGGCGCTTAAGCGCCGAGGAGGCTCCCCGGACCGCCCGCGGAAAGCGAAGAGCCTGAAGTGGAAATCAACAGCCAAGTTTAACACAGCCTTCTAAAAAAGCATAGGAGTGGACAATTTGAATCTTGAAATGCAACAATTTAAGGCGGAATTTTTCAAAGCATTAGCACATCCCTTGAGAATCCGCATTTTAGAACTTCTTGCCGAAGGGGATAAGAATGTAAATGAAATTCAAACCCTTGTTGGCAGTGAAGGCTCGGCAGTTTCACAGCAGTTAACTATTCTAAGAGCGAAGAATATTGTGTCTGGAACGAAAGAGGGCAACAAAGTTATCTACACTTTAAAGGACCCGATGATCATCGAATTGTTAGCCGTTGCAAGGCAAATATTTAACAATCATCTCGTGGATACGATCACAATACTAGACAAGTTTAAAGAAGATGAGGAAGAGCCAGCAATACCGAAGAATTAATTTTCTTCGGTATTTTTTTTCTTATGTTTCAGTGAAAAGGTTTTAAAGCTGTTTGCGGATTTCCCATCTCTAACCTATATAGGTTTGGAATTACTTGTGAAGGACATCATTAAAGGAATTAAGTGTTGCAAAGTTTGAGTTTAATAATCTTTCCATTTGAATGGAATGGTCCCTATTGAAGAGATGTCGATTTGACTCGAAATTTCCGAAGAAAATAAGGGGGGAATGTAGAAGTATGTAGGTTTATCTTGCTCTGTCCTTTATTGACATTTAAGCTATTAGAATGCTAAAATTTAATCAGCCGTTGCACGAGATTAGATTTATATTACAAGCTTGTTCAAAGTTTTAACCGATGTTTGGATGAGGAAATGAAGGTAAAGCTATCACGTTGTAATTTGGTGAATTTACACATGGCTTAAGTGTATAAGCCAATAGGAGGATTTTTTTTCATGAAAAACGGTAAAGTAAAATGGTTTAACTCAGAAAAAGGTTTTGGATTCATCGAAGCTGAAGACGGTAACGACGTATTCGTTCATTATTCTGCAATCCAAACAGAAGGTTTCAAAACTTTAGAAGAAGGTCAAGAAGTATCTTTCGAAGTAGTTGAAGGAGCTCGTGGACCACAAGCTGCTAACGTAACTAAAAAATAATATTGTAATCTATTATAACAGCCCGGACTAGGTTCCGGGCTGTTTTTTGCATTTTTATAGATTCCCTTCAAATAACCTCTAGTATAAAATACCCATTGTTCCAGTAATCTGCTAGCATTTCCAAGCTCATATCTGAAAGTATTTTGTTATAATAGTAGTATTGGAAAAGATGCAGATTAAAAAATTGGGGTGAGCAGATGAAATTTATCCATACAGCTGATTGGCATTTAGGAAAATTAGTCCATGGGGTCTATATGACAGAGAATCAACGCGAAGTACTAGAGCAATTTGTGGCCATTGTTGCTGAAGAAAAGCCCGATGCCGTTGTCATCGCAGGAGACTTATATGATCGCTCGGTACCGCCAACCGATGCCGTGGAATTACTTGATGAAATGCTTTTTATAATAAATGTCGAATTGAAAACACCGGTTGTCGCCATTGCAGGGAACCACGATAGTGCAGAGAGACTTTCCTTTGGCAGTTCATGGTATAAGCACAGCCAATTTTATCTTTCTGGAAAATTATCAACAAGCTTCACTCCTGTGCAAATAAACGGAGTAAACTTCTATCTTGTTCCTTATGCAGAGCCAGGGATGGTCCGTCAACTTCTCCAGGATGATTCGATCCATACCCATCAAGAAGCGATGAAAGCACTGATTGGAAAAATGGAGGAACACCTTAACCCAAACGAGCCCAATGTTTTGGTTGGACATGCCTTTGTTTTAGGTGGACAAACCTCGGATTCTGAACGAGTCTTATCCGTAGGCGGCTCAGGTTGTGTTGGAGCCGAATTGTTCGAACCGTTTTCCTATACCGCACTGGGTCACTTACACAGTCCAGAGGCAATTAACCATCACAAAGTTAAATATTCTGGTTCCCTCTTAAAATATTCCTTCTCGGAAGCAAAACAAAGAAAGTCGATCTCCATTATTGAAATGGATGAAAAAGGTAACTTTACACAACGTTATCGATCGCTCAAACCTAAACATGATATGCGTGAAATAGAAGGACATCTTGAAGAATTACTTGATCCTTATTTTTATGAAAAAGAAACCGTCCATGATTATTTGAAAATCACTCTCCTTGATGAAGGTGCTTTAATCGATCCGATTAATAAGTTACGTCAAGTGTATCCGAACGTCCTCCATCTTGAAAGAAAACTGGATATTACCGATTTAAAGAAGAAACAATCTTTCACTTCTATTCGAAGTGAAAAAAAGTCGGAACTTGAGTTGTTTGAACAATTTTACTCAGAGATGACAACCTCTGAATTTTCGCTGGATAAAAAAGAGGCAATGACTGATGTAATTGAAAAAGTGCTTAGGGAAGAGGGATTGAAATGAAACCTTTAAAACTGACGATGCAAGCTTTCGGCCCTTATGCAGGAAATGAAGTAATCGACTTTACCGCCCTGGGCAATCGTACGATGTTTGTCATTTCTGGTAAAACCGGTTCCGGGAAAACAACCATTTTTGATGCAATTAGTTATGCGATTTATGGAAAAGCGAGTGGAGAAGACCGTAATGGTCCCGAACTTCGCAGCCAGTTTGCGAAGGATGAGGTATTAACCGAAGTTTCACTTGATTTTTCCCTTCGTAACAAAGCGTATTCGATTACAAGGTCACCTCAGCAGTTGAAGAAGAAAGAAAAAGGTGATGGCTATACACAAATAGGTGCCAAAGCTGAGTTATATATGTGGACAGAAAATGGCGAGAAGAAGCTGCTGGCTTCTAAAATCAATGATGTTGAGGAAAAGATTAAGGAAATTATGCTTATTGATGCGAATCAATTCCGGCAAATATTAATGATTCCGCAGGGCGAATTCCGTAAACTCCTTACCTCAGATAGTAAGGATAAAGAAGTGATCCTGCAGCGCCTGTTCCATACCCAGTTATATAAAATGGTAGAAGATAAGTTAAAGGAAGAAGCAACGGAGTTAAAAAGGACTGTTGAAGACCAGATACAATCAAGAAATGAAGCAATTCGACGCATTCATTCGGTAACAAATGAAGAGATTCGTGGGTATCTGGATGTGGATTCTGTAAATGACACGATCATTATGCCGCTTTTACAAGCAGAAATTTCCGGCATGGGTGTAGCGTTGGAACAACTGAACCACCAATTAAAAGGAAAGGTACAGGAACAGGACAAACTTAAGGGGCAGCTTTTTGAAGCAGAAGCGATCTTAAAACAACTGCAAATGAAAGAGGAATTAAAGGGGCAAAAGGACAGCATAGTTTCTCAAGAAGAAGTATTTATTGAAAAAGAAAAGCAGGTTCAACTTGCACAAAAGGCTGCCCTTTTAGCAAAGCAGGAGGAGCTGTGCCACCGTTTAAAACGCGAAGTTGATCAACTTGAGGGAAATTTGAAGTCGATTCAGATGGAAATGGAAAAATTGGATGGACTTTTAAAACAGCATGAGCAACAGCTGCAACGGGAGCTTGGACGAGAGGGTGAGCGCCAGACGGCCCTTGATGAGCTGAATCGATTAGTAAATATGAAAGAGGATGTCTATTCGTTTGCCGCATTGCTTAAAGAAACGCAAAACAAGGATACTGAACTAAAAACTGCGAAAGAAAAGCATATGCAGTCCGAACAACTTCTTGAACAACTAGTAGGACAAATAGGATTCCTTAATCGGCAGAAAGAAGAAATTGAAAAAGGAAAGCTGACTTATTTAGAAAATGAAGGAAGAATTGAAAAAATAAAGGCTGAACTTGACCGTTATGAAAAATATGACACTCTGCTCGGAAAACATCAAGAGGCTGAACAAAATCTAAAGGCGATCACCGCCCGTTATGAAAATACGACGGCTAGATTTGCTGATGCCAGAGCAATGGTTGAAAATTTAGAGGGAAAATGGATGCACGGGCAGGCAGCGATATTAGCAGCAGGGCTTCAATCAGGTCAAGGCTGTCCTGTTTGCGGTTCAGAGCATCATCCATCACCTGCCATCCAACACGATGACAGTATTCCTACTGAAGAGGAAATGAAGGCGGCTAAGGCTCAATCTGCCAAATGGGAAAAAGAAAAGTCAGCAGATGAAGCTGCTTTTTACCAAAGTCAGTCAGCTGAGGCAGCACAAAGGGCAGCTGTAACTGAAATATTGCAAGAATTACGTACGTATCGGCCAGATTTTACAGAATCTGATTTACCTCATGCAAAAATTGAGGCTGACACCGCAAGGAACCAGCTTGTTCAGATTCAAGGAAATCTTGCTGAACAGATTAAACAGCTTGATAAGGTTAGGTTGGAAATAGAAAAAAGAGAAATTGAAAAAATTAATGTACAAAACACCATCCATCAGGTTTCCACTCAAATGAATGAGTTAACGGTGCAATTCACTGAAAAGAAGACCAATCTTTCACGGATGATGAAAGTCATTCCCGAAAATCTTCGCTCGGAAGCGGAATACGAAAAGGCTGTCTCTGTCTCCCGGAACCGCCAAGAAATACTAATTAAGCAGCTCGAAGAAGCACAGCAGCGCTTCCAGGCAGTGAAAGAAAAACTTTCCAATGAAGCGGCAAGATTACTAGATGCAGAGAAACACCATGCAAGTAAACACAAAGAGCTCGAAACGGAAAGGGAAATCTTTATTAACAAACTTTCAGAGCAGGGCTTTGAAAAATACGGTATGTATGCTGCTTCCAAACGGACAGAAGGAGAGATTCGCAGCCTTGAAGCAGAAATCCGCAGCTACCGTGAAGAAGTACGCTCGGTTTCTGACCGTTTGAAAGAACTTACTGAACTGTTAATCGACGTGAAAACACCTGATGTTGAGGGATTAAAGCAAGAGTTAGTGAAAATTACTTGCGAAATCGAGGCACTTAATCATCAAAGCACAAATTTATTTGTAAAAAAACGGGACAACGAAGAAATTTACAGCCGGGTGGAAAGCTTGAATGAACAGATGAAAGTTCTGGAAGAACGGTACAAGTTAATTGGCCATCTTTATGAAATTGCTAAGGGTCAAAATAACTTCCGAATTACCTTTGAACGGTATGTGCTGGCGGCTTTTCTTGATGATATTTTAAGAGAAGCCAACGGTCGCTTACGAAAAATGACCTCTGGCCGTTTTCAATTGCTGAGAAAAACCGATCGATCCAAAGGTAATACGCAAAGCGGTTTGGAATTGCTCGTGTTTGACCAGTATACGGGCCAGGAACGGCATGTCAAAACATTATCGGGTGGGGAAAGCTTTAAAGCTTCTTTATCTCTGGCACTAGGTCTGGCAGATGTAGTTCAAAATTATGCCGGCGGGGTATCGCTAGAAACGATGTTCATCGATGAAGGCTTTGGTACGCTGGATCCTGAGTCCCTGGATCAGGCAATTGAAGCATTAATGGATATTCAGAGCAGCGGCCGCTTGGTTGGAATTATCTCGCACGTTCCAGAACTAAAAGAACGAATTGATGTCAGACTAGAGGTCATGGCAGACCAGACGGGCAGCAGGACGGAATTTATGTTTACCAATTAATGCATTGGTAGCCTTCCATGGCCAAGCTGAAAGCAGTGTGATTTTAATGGCTTGAAATCACACTGCTTTTTGTGTTTTTCTAAGAACTTTAAAAATATCCATTACTCATAAAGGCTTAAAATTAGGAAACCGTTCTTGAGCTTCAGCAAGTGTTGAAAAGCTAGTTAATTCTGCTAAGGAACCAATTTTATCCCAAACGGCCATGACAGCAGCCGATTGGTGTGCTTTTTCAATTGCCTCCGTTGACACCCATTCAGCGATCTCGATAATCGTCCCATCCTCTGCTTGAAGAGTTAGTAAATCCCTGTTAGTAATTAAATTTTCTTCTCTTAATGTTGGGATATGTACTTTAAGAACTTCTTTCAATTCCTCTGCATTTCCTGGTTTTGGACGATAAAGTGCCATAAAAACTAATGATGACATATTTTCACCTCCTTTAATAAAATTCTCATCTTAATTATGATAATTCTTTAGCAATTGCACGTCCAGCCTGTCTTCCTGTAAACAAACAGCCGCCGACGAATGTTCCTTCCAACGAGCGATAGCCGTGAATTCCACCTCCGCCAAACCCTGAAACCTCTCCAGCTGCGTATAGTCCTGGAACAGGAATTCCTGATGCATCGAGGACTCTGCCTGATAAATCAGTCTGTAGTCCGCCCAGCGTTTTTCGACTGACAATATTTAAACGAACCGCGATTAATGGGCCCATCTTTGGATCGAGAATTCTATGTGGGGATGCGACTCTTATCAGTTTGTCACCAAGATAATTTCGGGCTCCCCGCATAGCGGTAATTTGCAGATCCTTTGTAAATTTATTTTCTATCTCCCGGTCTCGAGCTAGAACCTGCCTTTCAATTTCGGTAAAATTTAGTAAGTTATCACCTGTAAGTTGATTCATTCCATCAACAAGTTCTGTAAGGGTATTCGCAATAACAAAATCCTCGCCCTTATCCATGAAGGCTTTTACTGGTGCAGTGGGCCCGGGAAGAATACGGGCTAATACTTTTTTTATACTTTTTCCTGTCAAATCAGGATTTTGTTCAGACCCTGATAAGGCAAACTCTTTTTCTATAATCTTCTGAGTTAAAATGAACCATGAGTAGTCGTAGCCGGACTTCATAATCGCTTCAAGGGTTCCCAAGGTATCAAATCCGGGAAAGTTTGGCGCAGGAAAACGCTTACCTTTTGCATCGAGCCAAAGCGAGGATGGACCAGGGAGGATACGGATACCATGCATCGGCCAAACGGGGTCCCAGTTCTTAATACCTTCGGTGTAGTGCCACATCCGGTCGCGATTGACGATACGTCCGCCGACTTTCTCCGTTATTCCAAGCATTCTACCGTCCACATGTTCCGGTACTCCGGAAATCATATTTTTAGGCGCATCGCCGAGCCGCTCAGGCCAATTTTTCCTAATAAGCTCATGGTTTCCACCAATACCGCCGCTTGTCACCACTACTACGGATGAATGAAACTCAAAATCTCCAATCACCTCACGGGAACTTGCTTCACCGCGTGATGCGGAACTTGGTACAAGTATGTCTCCCCCGACACCTTTTACGGCACCATTTTCCTTTATTAATTCATTCACTCGATGGCGAGGGCGATAATCGACAAGACCTTTCGCCATTGCCTGTCTGACTCTAGCCTCAAATGGCTTAACCAGGCCGGGACCGGTTCCCCATACAATATGAAAGCGGGGCACTGAATTTCCATGGCCTTCAGCAGTATATCCGCCACGCTCTGCCCAGCCGACAACAGGGAAAAAACGAACGCCCATCCCTGATAGCCATTCACGTTTTTCACCTGCGGCGAAATCAACATAGGCTTCTGCCCACTTTTTCCCCCAATAATCCTCATCCTCCTCTCTATCAAACCCTGCCGCTCCTAACCAGTCCTGCCAGGCAAGCTCCCGCGAATCCCGGATACCCATTCTTCTCTGTTCGGGAGAATCGATGAGAAACAAACCTCCAAATGACCACCAAGCCTGTCCACCGATAGACACTTCGGGTTCTTGGTCTAATAGCAGCACTTTTGTTCCAGCTTCAGCCAGTTCAGCCGTAGCCACTAATCCAGCTAAACCTGCACCAACCACGATCACGTCAAATTTCAAATGAATCCCCCCGGTTAATAAAAGGTACTTATCTATTGTGTTGTTTTATTTTCTGAAAAATCAATATAATTCAGTATAACATAACTAACATAGGATTTTGGAGGTAGAATCCATTGACGAATTGAAAAATCAAAAGAAGAGGATGAGAAAATGATTCATCTGGCTCATCCTCTTCTTATCATTATTAATGACGTATCTTTCATTTTTTGGATTTTGCCTTTTCAATTTTTACTCCATAACTAATACTTTTAATGTGGGACATAGAAAGGCGCACTATTTCCCCATTATTGACCAAAAAAACAAAATCTTTATTTACCTCACAGAGTACTCCCTCTAACTTCTCAGGACCGCCACGATTAATTTGTATCCATTTTAATTTCAATGTGTCAAGAAGGTCTTGGAAATTAGCAGCTTTTTTAAACTTGAAATCTTTTGGAACTTTAATATTGAATTCCATCTGCTCCTTCATATTATCTGTAAAACTTTTAATATGAGATGTTTTGTAGTAAACGACCCCATCTTCTTCCGTGAGAAGGACGATAAGATTGTCACTTACATCCAGTAACATCCCAATTCTGGATTCTGGTCCACCTCGATCAATTCTGATTACTTTACCTATAAAACATTTCATGATGTCTTTATTCATAAAAAATTTTCCCCCTTAAAATAATTAATTATATTTATACTGCATCTATATGTATCATGGAATGATGTTGTCCTAATAAATTAGCCTGTTTATTTATAACTTAAGAGAAAAAATTGGTAATTAAAATGATCCCTTTTTAAACGAAAAAAACGACGTGTGCAAATGCACACGTCAATATATTTTATTGTTTAACAGCTATGGGATCTAACGTCACTATTAATCCATAAATTAGCCCAAAAACGTCTGTACGACCAGCCAAATATTTAATCCCATAATGATAATCGCAAAAAGAGCGGAAGCGATGGTTGTGATTCGTTTATTCGTTAACACGCCCATGAACTCTTTTTTTTGCGTAAAGTAGATTAAAGCAATTATCGGAAATGGTAACACAATGCTTAGAACGACTTGGCTGATAACAAGTGTTCGCGTCGGGTCGACCCCCATGGCAACAATGATGACTGTTGGGAGCATAGTTACTAGACGGCGGACCCAAATTGGAATGGTAAAGCCTACAAATCCCTGCATGATAACTTGGCCGGCCATTGTACCGACTACAGAACTTGATAGTCCTGAGGCGAGTAAGGAAATCAAAAATACACTAGCTGCTGCAGAGCCGAGGAGCGGTGTTAGCGTATGGTAGGCTGATTGGATGTCGGCAATCTGACTGTTTCCAGTAGTATTAAAAACAGACGCGGCCATGTACATCATTGATAAATTGATAAAGCCGGCTAAAGTCATCGCAATAAATATTTCTTTCGTGCTAAATTTTTGAATTTTGATTCTTTCTTTATCATTTCGAGGAACGATTCGTCCTTGTGTTAAGCTTGAATGTAAATAAATGGCATGCGGCATAACTGTGGCACCGATTACACCAACTGCTAGCATCAGGCTCTCGCTATTGCCAAGCCAGGGTACAACACTGTGATAGGCTATTTGAGCGAGATTTGGTTTGGAAAATATGGTTTCGACTAAATAACATAAACCAATCAGCACGGCAAATGCTGCAATAAACTTTTCAAGCGGACGAAATCCATATTTCTCTAACATTAAAATAAGGTAAGTGACGACCCCAATTATGATCGTTCCAAACAGCATTGGTATGCCCGCGAGTAAATTTAATGCAAGTGTCGCGCCTAAAAACTCGGCAAGGTCGGTCGCCATTGCTGCTAACTCAGAAACAATCCACATAATAATGGTAAGCCATTTGGGCATATTCTCTCGGCACAATTCAGGAAGACTTTTGCCTGTGGCAATGCCAAGTTTTGCAGACATGTTCTGTAAAAGCATGGCCATTAGATTAGCTAATACGATGACCCAAAGCATTTTATAACCAAAACGGGCACCACTTTGGATGTTAGTTGCAAAATTACCAGGATCTATATATGCAATGGAAGCAATGAAGGCCGGTCCTAGAAACGGTAGTAATGCCCGTATACCTTTTACTTTCCCATTTATGGCATCTCTAGCGGCAGAAACAGTTCGGTGTTCCGCTGCTTGAGCCTTGTCTACTGCAAGTAAATTTGAGTGGCTCATAAGATATCACCTTTTCTTTCATTTTTCATAAGTACAATATTTGTTCTCTAATGAATAAAAGTTGCCTCTGTGCAAAACTATATTTTTATTATACAAAATTTCGGGAAAGTTGTGTAGCTTTTGCTAAAGAAAGTTTTAATTAGGTTTAATCATTATTAATAGTGTTTTATGGGTTCTTAGTATTAAATGAACGGGTGAAATAACAAAAACCAGATGAATTTCTGGTTTTTGTTATTTCAGTGAGTTTTTTTAAAGGAAACTCCTAAATTCCTTCAAATTTTTTGATTGAAAGATAAGAGTAGATGTCGCAAAATCTACTCTTGAACAATAGAGCTATAAAGGCTAGAGTAGAATGGAAGAACGATAAAGTAGGTGGCAAAATTGGAAAAAAGATATTTTACGATTGGTATGGCAGGGCATATAGATCATGGGAAAACGTCGTTAACGAAAGCGTTAACTAATGTAGATACAGATCGTTTAAAAGAAGAAAAGGAACGTCAAATTTCAATTGAACTCGGATTTGCGCCTTTATATGAAGATAATGAAATTCAAATTTCTGTAATAGATGTTCCAGGACATGAACGGTTTATCAGGCAGATGATAGCTGGTGTAGCTGGGATAGATCTAGTAGTACTTGTCGTTGCAGCAGACGAAGGTGTTATGCCGCAAACGAGGGAGCACTTGGATATCTTGAAATTTTTAGGAGTTAAAAATGGTTTGATCGCTATTTCAAAAATAGACCGGGTAGAAGAAGAATTTATCGAGCTAGTGAAAGATGATATTTTGGAGGAACTTTCTGGGACCGTCTTTGAGGCTGCGCCGTTTGTTTTAGTAGACAGTCTTGCCAAAAAAGGGATTGAAGAAATTAAAGAATTAATCATCAAAATGTTAAAAGAACAAGAAATGCGAGATGCAAAAGGGGCCTTCCGTCTGCCGATTGATCAAGTATTCACGGTTAAGGGTCAGGGGACTGTGGTTCGAGGTACTGTTTATGAAGGAACGATCGAAGAAGGACAAACACTTAAGATTATGCCAAAAGGTATTGAGGTAAGAGCGCGGCAGATTCAAGTACATCATAATCCGGCCGAGAAGGCCTATGCTGGACAACGGACGGCGATTAACCTTTCAAGTGTTTCAAAGGAAGAGGTAGAACGGGGAGATGTGCTTGTATCGTCTGAACATTTCCTTGTTACGAAGACTTTGGATGTTGCTATTCGTGTGGTTGAGGACCTAGAGCATATGGTTAAACAGCGGATGCCAATTAAGCTTCATCTTGGAACAGCTGAGGTAATGGGGCGGATTGTCTTTTTTGACCGCAATGAAATCAAGGAAGAAAATGGTGAAGTCCTCTGCCAACTGAGGCTTGAGGGTGAAATTCTTACAAAACGAGGTGACCGCTTTATTCTACGCAGGCCAAGCCCGCAAGAGACGATAGGCGGGGGTTGGGTGATTGACCCACGCGGAGATAAATACCGGTTCGGCAATCAAACCATTGATGATCTTGAAAAGAAAAAAGTCGGCACACCGAAGGAGCGAATTACTGCTGCTTTAATGGAAGCGAAAAGTTTGCCCCTACATGAGTTGATCAAACGAACTTCCCTAGATGAAGCTACCTTAATTGAGCACTTATCGGAAGCAGAATTTGTTTTATATGATGGAAAAGAATATACACTCCAGCAGTTGATCGATTCGATAGAGGAAGATATCTTTGATAGATTGCAGGATTATCATCAACTTCATTCGATGAAGATAGGGATCAATAAAGCAGAGCTATTGCAAACGATGCAAAAAAGATTTCCTAAATCACTGCTAGATTATGTGGTGGAAAATGGAATGACAAATCACATTTTTAACAGAAAAGGACAGTTTGTTTCGTTGGCAAGTTTTGTACCACATGTACCAAAAAACTGGGCGAAGCGGACTGAAAATCTAATTAATGGATTGCAGAGGGACGGATTAAAGGTTCGTAACCTAAAGGAATATTTTGCTGATGCCGGTATTCCTGACAATCTTGAATCTGATTTACGACGCTTTCTTGAAGAGGAAGAACTTCTTATCCAGTTGGATGTACAGTTTGCCTATCATGGGGAAATATTTAAACAAGCCGTGGAGAAACTGCGCAGCCATACAGGTTCTGAATTTGAGGTCGGGGATGCAAAAGATGTTCTTGAACTGTCACGAAAATACATGATTCCGTTTTTAGAAAAATTAGATGCATTAGGACTTACAAAGCGAGTGGAAAATAAGCGGGTTTGGAAAAAATAGCCAAATAGCCTCGATCCTTGGATAGGAAAGAGGCTTTTTTCTTTTTAAGATAGAAACTCTGTAGGGTTTAGGCCGAGTTCAAGACAGATATCGCTAACCATTTGTTTTTCATTGTTGTCAAAATTTCCATCTGCATAGCCAATGGCGATGCAATAACGAGCGACAAGACGAGCAATTTCTCGCTTGGTTCTGATTTTTCCAAGGGCACGAAATGCCTCGGCACGACCAAGCATCCGATCATTTTCTATTCTAGAAACAAACATATTGAATTTTTGGAGGACCTTATTTGTATCAAACACTCGTAATTCTTCACTTTGATGGACGAACTCAGTCATTTTCTGGCGTTCAGAAGCATCCAAGTATCCGTCTGCCATCGCCACTAATGCACAGGCTGCGACTACTGCCTCGAGTACATCCTGGCTTTTATATCGATTAAATAGTTCTTGTGCTTTTTTCTTTTGATTGTTTGCCCACTCCGCATAATCTGTTTGCGAAGGGGACCAGTTGTTGCCACAGCTATTACATGAGAACTTTAGTTGATTTTTTCCAATAAAACCACCTAGTAAACCAACAGGACCAAGGATTAACCCGCCTATTGCTGCTTTACCAAGACCGAACCCTTTCTTTCCTGTCCGAACATTTGAGGAATGGCAGCGTGGACAAATGATATCATCTCCACCATACGATTGGTGAGAATTTGTTGAAGCAGGATAGGACTGTGTCGGATATCCGTAGGCAGGCTGCTGCTGATAAGATGATTCTGGCTGAAGATGAATGGGCTGCTGCTGATACGAATTTGAGCTTGATTGGTTTTGATGATATGAATTACTTTGTTGATAAGAATTAGGATTTGTTTGGCTTGGTTGATATGGATTACTCTGTTGATACGAATTAGTGCTTGATGGGTAACTTGTTGGCTGAGAAGGCGGCGTTGTTTGCACACTTGCAGGTGGGTCGTCAACGGTAATACCAAAGTTACCACATAAAGCAGCTAATCCCCCTTGAAAGCCACTGGCAATTGCATTAAACTTCCATTCACCGTTATGACGGTAGAGCTCCGCTGCCACAATTGCTGTTTCAACCGTGAAATCCCGTCCAAGGTTAAATCTCAATAATTCTTCATTTGTTTGCTCATTAAATATACGCACATAAGAATCAGAAATTTGTCCGAAATTTTGCCGTTTCGCTTGCGCATCATGGATCGTAATTGTAAAAGCAATCCGATGAATTTGGGAAGGAACCTTGTTTAAATCAATCCTGATCTGCTCATCATCCCGGGCTCCTGCACCAGTTCGATTGTCACCGCTATAGATAATGGAACCATTTCCACCTGACGGATTATTATAAAATACAAAATCCTGGTCACTGTTCACTTTCCCAGTTTGGCCTAATAAAAATGCAGAAGCATCTAAATCAAAATTGGACCCTGGCTGACTAATGTTCCAACCCAAGCCGACAACGACGTTTTGCAGTCCAGGGTGAGATTTTGTTAAATCTACTTTTTGCCCCTTGCTAAGTGTAACACCCACTTTTTTCACTCCTCTTGATTATTTTCATATGTACATTATAAATGTATTTTAAAAAAAGGGAAAAATTTCATGACAGATAAGTTTCTTCATTGTTTATACCACACTTTATGTACGTGACAAGAGTGAAAAAGTTTCAAAAATATATAAAGCTATAAAAAAGCACGCTGATCCATTTGATCAGCATGCATTAATTAGTTTATATGATTTGCACTATCATTATTTTTTCTAAATGGCCACCAATTGGCCTCGCCGAATGTTTTTACCATAACAGGTACAAACAGTGGGAGCACAACAAGTGAGTATAAGGCTAAGCCGATTAATAGGATCGTTGCAATTTCAAGCAAGGACAATACCCCTGATGGCATCATTGCTGCAAACGTTCCGCCCAAGATGATCGCTGCTGAAATAATAACTGTACCCATTTTTTTCATCGAAATCAGGATTGCTTTTTCAACCGGCATGTTTCGGTATTCGTTGAACCGGTCCATTAAGAAAATACTGTAGTCAATTCCTAAAGCTACTAAAATAACAAAGGCAAAGAAGGGAACTGCCCAACTAATACCTGAATATCCTAATAGATTCACAAAGATCTTTTCCGAAATAGCCATCGAAGTATAGTAGGTTAGGACTAATGAGCCAATCAGATAAAGGGGCATAATTAGTGAACGCAGTAGGATGATTAAGATAATACTTATCCCGACAAGCATTAATACGACGGTTCTTGAATAATCCGCTTTTGAAATAGTATCAAGATCGTTATGCATACTCGATACACCGCCAACAGCCACTTTAGCATTTTCCAGTTTAGTGTCCTTAATAACACGTTTGACTGCTTGCTTAATTTCAGGAACGCGATTAATCGCTACATTAGAATATGGATTTTTATTAAAGATCACATCAATCGTCATTACTTTTCTGTCGTTTGACATGTAAGCATTCAGTGCTTGCTCGAAATCTTTGCTGTCAAGGACGTCCTGAGGAATATAAAATCCGGTCTGCTTCTGTTTGGATACCTCGGAAAGATAATTTTGAGCAGAATTAAGGCCATCCGAAACTTTATTCAATCCGTCAGAACTTTTCGTTAACCCATCAGAAAGCTGAGTGATCTGTCCACCCATGTCTTGGTAGCCAGTAAGGAGCTGCATCTGCCCATCATTTATTCCAGAGAGTCCATCTGTTAATTGCGGAAGTCCATCAATGACTTTTCCTTGCCCTAGGGCCATTTTATCTAATCCTGTTTCAAGGTCGGAAATTCCTTTTAACAGTCCTTCCATACCGGTAATTAGGGCTTTCTGGCCATCTGTTATTTCTGCAAATTTACTATTAGCAAACTGAATTCCTGTTTGTACCCCATTTAAGCCAGTATTTAATTGCTGCAATCCTCCCGCTAATTCTTTCGTTGCCGTTTGGGAGCGCTGAACAGTCATTTTGATAGCTTGATAGTTTTGATTTTCTCTAATGTCACTATATTGTTTTTCAAGATTAGTAAAATATTGATTTGTAGCAGTTAGGGTTTTGTTCAATGTCTCCAACCTTGTCGCTACATCTTCGTATTGACCTTGAAGAGTAGCTAATCCAGACCTTGCTCTTTGGTAGCCGGCAAGCAATTGTTTACTACCAGCCAAAACCTCCGCAGATTTTGTCTTTATCTGAACCAAACCTTCTTTAATCTGTGTTGAACCAGCGGAACCAGCTTTCAGACCCTTCTCAATTTCAGTAAGTCCGCCTTGAATGTCTCCCATTCCTGTTTTTAATTTATTTGTTCCATTTATTAATTCACTGATGCCAGCTGTGGCTTCCTGCATTTTAGGCTGATTAGCCGCCATCTGGCTTCCTGCTTCCTTCAAGCCATCACTAATTTTTTTAATCCCATCATTGCCCTGACCAAGTCCATCACCAAGATTAGCCACCTGTTTGGAAAGATATAAATCATCAATCGGCTCACCGGTTGGCCGAGTCACAGAACGAACGGTATCAACATCATTTACCTTTTCTAGCTCTTGACTCATTTTTTCCGTAATCGCAATATAATCAGAAGTTTTCATTTGATCATCGTTTTTAATGACAATTTGGGTTGGCATGGATTCACCAGGACCAAATGATTCAGAAATGATATTGAATCCTTTTATGGAAGGAAAATCATCGCTGATTTCTTCAAGTGAATTAAATGATAATTGATCCTTATACGTAAATAAGAAAGGTACAAAATAGTTCCAACGATTATAAAAGCAATCAACGGACGTGCCAGCGCAAATTTCCCGGCCAAGCCCCAAAATTTACTTTCACTGTGTTCAAGTTTTTCTTTAGATGGCCAAAAAAGTTTTTTGCCAAGCACAGCCATGAAAAAGGGAACAACAGTTACAAGTGCGATTAGAAGAATCGCCACACCTACCGCAACAGCTGCTGCTGACTGATAAAGCTTGAAGGTGGAAAAGCCAATCGAAGCAAAACCAATCATTACAGCGACTCCGCTAAAGAAAACTGTTTTTCCGGCTGTCCGATAGGTTTCCACAATGGATTCTGTAACACTATCATTCTTTGCCATTTCCTCTTTAAAACGACTAAGCAGCAAAATACAATAGTCCGTTCCAATTCCGAAGAGGACCGCAACTAAGAAAATCTGAGTAAAAGTGGATAGAGGGAAGTTAACCTTATCCACTAATAGGGAAACTATGGATTGGGCCGTAAGATAACTGAAACCAACTGTTACTAACGGAATAATTGGTGCAATCGCCGACCTAAATACTAGAAGGAGGACAATTAGAATGAAACCAACGGTTATTCCTTCTGTTTTCTTCAAACCTTCCTGGGAATTGGTGACCAAGTCATCACTGATTACCCAGTTTCCCGTATAATAATGGTCCAACTTTACTTGATCAATCGCTTGATACAATTCATCCGAAATTTCCTTTGCTTCCCGATCATTCACATTCACTTTAAGAGAAACAAGAATGGTTTTTCCATCCTTTGAAACAAGCTGATCTTTCAATTGTGCTTGATCAAAATGGGTTAAAATTTCGGAAATCCCAAGTTTCGCCTTGTTCTTTTCAAGTTCATGAACAGCTTTTTCTGCTGTTGTAAAATCTGCTTTTGTTAACTTTTTATCACTGTGAAATACAAGGGCTGTTTGTAGATGACTTCCGCTGTTTTCACTTGACTGCACATCTAAGAGAATTTTTTCTGCGATGGTTGAGGAATATCCTTCTGGTACGGTAATCTGTCCTTTCTCCCGTACAAGTGCTTCCATATTCGGTGCTACCATGAAAAGTGCGGTAATAACAACGATCCAAGTTGCTAATATGAACCATTTTGCTTTTAATATAGCTCTCACTTGTTTATTCCTCCAGTTCTTCCTGTTTCTTGTTGATTAAGATTTGAGCCAATTTCTCGTAAGTATGGATAAAAGCTGTAATTTCGGTCTCTTCAAATTGAGTAATAATGGATTCAACAAGAAGCTGAACTTTTTCTTGGCAGTTTTCGTAAAGAGCATTTCCTTCCTTTGTTAACGTTAAGTAAACAACTCTGCGGTCATTTTCATCGCGCGTTCTTTGAATCAATCCTCTGTCTGCCATTCGATTGATGATTGCCGTGATGGCACTTTTATTTACCTCAAAAGCATCGGCCAATTCCGTGGAAGTGCATTCCTTCGACTGATGAATATATCTTAATATGTAATGTTGATCGTTGGTTAAGTCGTCACCAATTTGGCCTTTGATTAAATACTCCGCTTTTTTGTGTACTTGAAATGAAACAGACACATAGCGGTCAATTAATTCCTGGATGATGTATTTATCCATACTGTTTTCACCTCGTCAGATTTGAAATTAGTTAAACTGTTTAACTATTCACCTGTTAAACTATATTACATACAAAAATAACTGTCAATCAAAAAAAGCTTGACACTACCCGTTCAAATTTATGTTTTCCTCAAAACTTACTATCTTTTAAGGAAAAGTTAAGAAATAAACATAATAATGGGTGTAGATTAGATTATTTGGCTTCCTGGGGGGAATTCAGGACGGAAAAGGAGCAAGTTTAGATGAAAAAATGGATAATTATGGTAGGTTGTGTACTCGTTGTTGGTTTCGTTGGTTATCGATGGGATTCATTAAAGTTAGGTACACAAACGGTGTCAGCGCAAATCAGAACAGCAGTTGTTCAAAAAGGGACGTTAAACGTCAACATTAGTGGTTCGGGGACAGTTCAAGCGGTAACGAGTGAAGATATTAAAACAACGTTTAATAATAATGAAGTTGATGAAGTACTTGCAGCTGTGGGGGAGAATGTAACCGAAGGAGATGAGTTAATTACTTTTTCAGATGGAAGTGACCCTATAACAGCGCCCGCCACTGGGGTTATTACGACAATCGCAGTTTCCGCAGGAGAGCCAGTAACAAATGGACAAGTTGTTGCCCATGTCACAAACTATAAGCAATTACAAACCGTGGTTCAAATTGATGAGCTTGATATATCCAAAATTAAAAAGAATCAGCCAGTTGACCTAACCATTAATGCGTTTCCTGATCAAGTATTTACTGGTAAAGTATCTGCAATTTCTGAAGACGGAGTATCATCAAACGGAGTCTCTACTTTTGATGTTACCATTTCTATTAATAAACCAGATCAACTTAAAGTCGGGATGAGTGCGGAAGCAAGAATCTTAACAGAAAGTAAAGTTAATGCCCTTTATGTTCCACTTGATGCTGTATACACATCAAACAATAAGAAATATGTCATAGTCAATTCGAAGAGCACAGATAGTAACACCTCAGGAACGGAGAAAAATACAGTTCAAACAGGCATCGCAAATGAAGATTATGTGGAAATAACAAAAGGAGTATCGGGAGGAGAAACAGTAAAATTACCTCAATTAGCAAAAGCGAGCTCGTCAAATAATTCAAGTAGTAATTCCCAAAGCAGTGTTTTTGGTGGAATCGGAAACGTGGGCGGAATGAACCGGAACTTTGGAGGTCAAGGGCAATTTGGCGGTAGAGGTGGAAACTAACAGGAGGTAATTTTAGCTTCCCAAACACCTCTTTTAAATGAAAGGTAAACAGCGGACATGTCCTATGTTACGATCGCTTTATTTGCTATATAATTATTTTTAGATACAAACTTAGGAGAGATCGAAAATGCGTTTATTAGTTGTGGAGGATAATCTTCCTTTATTGGAATCGATTGTTCAGCTTTTATCAGATGAGTTTGAAGTGGATCAAGCATCCAATGGTGAGGATGCCTTATTTTTAGCGATGCAAAACATCCATGATGTGATTGTACTAGATGTCATGATTCCAGAGATTGATGGGTTCGAAGTTTTACGAACGATTCGAAAGGAAGGATTAAAGATTCCTGTCCTATTCCTTACTGCAAGAGATTCCCTCGAAGATCGTGTCAAAGGCTTAGATAGCGGTGGAGATGATTATTTAGTTAAACCATTTCAAGCAGCAGAATTGAAAGCCAGAATCCGTGCCTTGTTAAGAAGAAGCGGCAGCCTAACAACCAATCAAACCATTCAATTTCGCGGCATTGAATTGTTAGGGAAGGAAAGAGATATTGTCGTCGATGGTGAGCAGTTGAAACTCACGGCAAAGCAATATGAGTTATTAGAATATCTGATTCAGAATAAAGGCGCAATCCTAACGAAAGAGCAAATCTATGACCGTGTATGGGGCTTTGATTCGGATACAACAATCGCTATAGTTGAGGTATTCATGCACCACCTCCGTAAAAAATTAGAACCGTCAGGCTATCATATCGATATTAAAACCATTCGTGGCGTAGGCTACATGTTGAACGAAGAATAGGGGCATCTCATGTTTCGGCAAACACTCATAAAGCTGACATTTTTAAATTCATTAGTCTTTATTGTACTTATCAGCGCACTCGGAAGCGTTATTTATTTTTACACGGAGAATAAATTATATAGGGATGTAAACCAATCGCTCTATGAATCGATTGAACATTTTCAAAAGCAGCCGGAGGGACCAGGTGAAATTCGTGAGGACGATGGGGGGCCTATTCCAAGATTTATCAGGAAAGATCCCCGGATATTGACCCTAATCTGGGATCAAAATAATCAGCACTTGTTGGAACAAAACCGTGATTCTGAAATTTTTCAAGATAATGAGAAGCTGATTCGCCCCAAAACATTAAATACCTTAAAGGATGTTGATGTAGAAGATTTTTCGTTTAGGTATATTGCCTTCGAAGTGGATCATCCTCAACTAGGAAAAATCACTGTTCAATTCATCCGTAATGTAAACTCTGAACAAAAATTACTCGAAAGACTATTGTTGATAATGCTGATTGGTATGGGAGTTGGAATCATTTGTGCAGTTGCTTCTGGTTATTTTTTAGCAGGAAAGGCACTTGTACCGATTAAAAAGGCTTGGCAAAAGCAGACAGAATTTGTTTCCGATGCTTCGCATGAGTTAAGAACCCCATTAGCCGTCATCCAAGCAAAAACGGATTTACTATTTCGGTCTCCCGCTGCAACAATACAGGATAAAATTCTTGATATATCAACGATTTCAAATGAATCCAGGCGACTTTCTAAATTAGTCACCAACTTATTGACACTGGCGAGATCGGACTCTGACCAAATTGAAGTGAAAAAGGAAACGTTCCATCTAAATGAACTTTTAAAAGAAATCCATCAACAATACGAAGAAATTGTTATGTATCAAGAAAAATCACTGCGGATAGAAGCAGCTGAACCTGTTACTTTTTTTGGTGATAAAGCCAGAATTCATCAACTAATCGTCATACTATTGGACAATGCGATGAAATATACAATGGAAGGAGGAGAGATCCTGCTTTCGTGCGGACATACTCATTCGTCTATTTTCCTTAAAGTAAAAGATAACGGAATTGGTATTCCTGAAATGGATATCCCTAAAATCTTTGACCGCTTCTATCAAAGCGATAAAGCTAGAACGGCTGCCGAGGGAACAGGATTGGGCCTGTCGATTGCCAAGTGGATTATTGAGAAACATCATGGAAAAACAAAGGTGCAAAGCACCCTTGGTAAAGGGACAACAATTGAAATTACTTTTCCAAAAACCCAAAAATATTGAATTTGTTTTTTTTCTAAACACAAAGCACACGAACGAAGTTGTCGTGTGCTTTTGGCATTCTTATTCAACAATAATTGTCCCTTTAAACATTTGCATCCCGCAGCTAAAGGTATATTCTCCGGACATATCCGGAGTAAAGGTTAGTTTTGTTGTTCCCGTTTTTAGGTTGACATTGTTAATATTAAAATCATGAATCATAAATGTGGATATACAATTACTACTATCCAATGGGTTTTTAATTTCTAGTTCTACTGGTATACCCTTTTTAACTCGAATAACATTAGGTGTGTACCCCTGTGTGGTTACTTCCATCTTTACAATTGGCTTGCTTTCCTTTGTCACATCAACTTCCGTTTTGGGAACCTCCTGACTAGGTGCAGCTTGTTGAGTTGCTGTTTGCGTTGTTTGACTTTGACCTGGAATTTCGACCATATCACTGCTATACATAAATAAAAATAATGATACTATCACAACGCCTCCTGCGATGATCGCAAATGGTGAGAGCTCTTGTGTATCAAGGGATAATTTATTATTCGATTCCACGAAAATATACATGATCACGAATCCGATAATTAAAATATAAAAACCTAACAAGATTCCAAGTAAAATAGTAGGATTTATAAATTGAAGAAAGGCACCGAGAATAGCTCCAATGATCCCGCCCATTAAACCAGAAATTGATCCCATAAGGATGGCTAATATCCCAACGGGGTGTCCAGCTAAGAAACCTAAGACGAAACCAATAATCATACTGACTCCGACTACTAGAAAAATCTCACCGGAAATGATGCCAATGATACTGCCGGTCAGTAACCCTGTGATTACCGCGATGACCATACTAATCATAATCCCAGATGTATTGGCTAGCTTATTTTTATGACGGTAAACAGAATAAATGGAATATCCGGTACCAATGGCAACTACAATTGCCGAAATAATCGCAAAAATATTCATTTTATGTCTCCTCAAATGTGTATGTTTTATTCATTAAATAATTTACAACATATGAGTATTATAAATGGAAATAACCCATTCAAATTTGTATTTTTAGTGATTAATATGAACGTTTTATGAATATTAATGAGGTTAAATTAGGATATGGAATAGTAGGAGATCGATTTTATTCTTTATTTTCTTTATCAAGGGTATTTTTAAAAATTCTTTTCATGGCCTCATTCTGCATCTTAATATATTCAAGTAGAAATTCTTTTTCTTCTTCCTCTTGTTGGAGATCATCCTTTTCTTTTTCCAAGTAAGCCACCCCATTTTTTCTAATTACTAGCATTTTAACTGATTTTTTTAGACGTTTAAAGTAAATTTGAAGGAAAATTGCTGGCTTCAGCAATATATTCCATAAAAAAAATTGACTTTTTTTATAATGAAATATATAATTTTCAAAAATACTATTGAAACTGTGACGGGGATTAGTAAAGTGAAAAGGTCTTACCAAGAGAGGAAACCAATGGTGCGAGGTTTCTTAAGACGGTCATTTGAACCTGCCTCTGAGTTCTGTATCGGATACATATGAAGATACATGCGGATAATGTCCGTTATCATGGAAAGTGTATAAAGCTTTTTGCTTTATGAATTTAGGGTGGTACCGCCAGGCCTTGGTCCCTTTTTTGAGGATCAAGGCCTTTTTGTGTAGAAAAGCGGAAGCGACCGTTACTTATTTAAAAAAATTTAATGAGGTGTCAAACATGGCAAAAGATTTTGTAAAAGATGTAACTGCAATGGACGATGATTTCGCCCAGTGGTATACCGATGTGGTAACAAAAGCTGACTTAATTGATTATTCAAGTGTTCGTGGCTCGATGATTATTCGACCATATGGTTATGCTTTATGGGATAATATAAAAAATGAATTGGATCGCCGTATAAAAGAAACGGGGCATGAAAATGTTTATATGCCTTTGTTTATTCCTGAAAGCTTGCTGCAAAAAGAAAAAGATCATGTTGAAGGTTTTGCACCAGAAGTGGCCTGGGTCACACATGGCGGGTCTGAACCATTAGCAGAACGATTAGTTGTCCGTCCTACATCAGAAGTTCTTTTTTGCGAGCATTATAGTAACATCATCCATTCATACAGAGATCTGCCAAAGCTTTATAACCAATGGGCAAACGTGGTCCGTTGGGAAAAAACAACCCGTCCATTCTTACGGACATTAGAGTTTTTATGGCAGGAAGGTCATACCGCGCATGCAACTGACGAAGAGGCCATGGAAGAAACCATTAAAATGCTAAATGTTTATGCCGCAGTTTGTGAAGAAATCCTTGCGATTCCAGTTGTAAAAGGACAAAAAACGGAAAAGGAAAAGTTTGCAGGTGCAAAGGCTACTTTTACGATAGAAAGCTTAATGCATGATGGAAAAGCATTACAGTCTGGTACATCTCACCACTTCGGCACAGGATTTGCCGAGGCATTTAACATTCAATATACAGACAAAGAAGGAAAGCTCCAATATGTGCATCAAACCTCTTGGGGCTTCACAACAAGAATTATCGGTGCCTTAATCATGGTGCACGGCGATGACCGCGGCCTTGTGATTCCGCCAAAAGCAGCGCCAACTCAAGTGATGATTGTGCCGATTGCTCAGCATAAAGAAGGCGTTCTTGATTTTGCCTACGAGTTAAAAGAGACTTTATCAAGTGTTGTACGTGTAGGGATCGATGCTAGTGATAAAAAGCCAGGCTGGAAGTTCAATGAGTATGAAATGAAAGGTATCCCAGTCCGTCTTGAGGTGGGACCTAAAGATATCGAAAACAAGCAAGTGGTCCTAGTAAGACGCGATACATTAGAGAAAGTGTTTGTTCCACTGGACCAATTAGAAACGAAGCTTGTTGAGTTATTAGATGAAATTCAAACAAATTTATATAATAAAGCACTTACTCATCGTGAAGAAAGAACCACTGTTGCTGTAACACTTGATGAGTTAAAGCAATCACTCGAAGCAAAACCAGGTTTTATCAAGGCCATGTGGTGCGGTGAATTAGCATGTGAGGAAAAAATTAAAGAAGATGCTGGCGCAACATCTAGATGTTTGCCATTCGAGCAAGAAAAAGTATCTGACAAATGTGTATGCTGTGGAAAAGAAGCCAATAAAATGGTTTATTGGGCAAAAGCATACTAAAAAAAGCAAACTTTCGGGCTCTTCCTGGTTGGGAAGGGTCTTTTTTATTATATATTGTGCTGCAACCGTGAAGGAAATTAAATTTATGAGCGAATTTTTCGATTGAATGGGCGAATTTCTCAGTTCAATGAGCGAATTAAACTTTCGGCGTATCAGCGGATTTATTGATTCAATCAGCGAATCGGCTCCTCCATATTTTTTTCTGAAAAAAGGAATGAACAATGATCGTAGCGAATTATTTATATTCAGAAGGAGGGCAAGATTATGAAACCAATACTACTAGACTTTCCAAATCAATTTTACACAGAAAGATTATTAATACGTATGCCTCTGCCCGGAGATGGTAAAGTGGTGTACCAAGCAATGCAGTCTTCGTTAAATGAAATAAAAGAATGGATGCCTTGGGCCCATCACGAGCAAACCGAGGAAGATGTAGAAGTAAATATGCGTGAGGCACATGCTAAGTTTTTAACCCGCGAGGATTTAAGGTTACATATATTTAATCGAGAAACAGGAGAATTCATCGGTTCTTCTGGATTGCACAGGATCAACTGGAATATCCCAAAAGTTGAAATAGGTTACTGGATTGATACGCGCTATAGCGGGAAGGGGTATATAACGGAGGCGGCAGATGCGATAACGAAATTTGCCTTTACTGAACTCAATGCAAAACGGGTTGAAATTCGTTGTGACTCAAAAAATATCAAAAGTCGGGCCATTCCTGAACGATTAGGGTTTACCTTAGAAGGCATTTTTAGAAATGATGAAATGTCTGCAGATGGCCAAGATTTAAGAGATACGTGTGTATATGCAAAAACTAGTAATAGTTGAGATATTTGGCATTAGAAAAGAGTACTGAATTTCAGTACTCTTTTTTATTATGAAAAACCGATCAATTCTTTCACACTTGATATCAAATCTCGAAATTAATCAAGGAAATATCTTTTAAGATAGAATTTAGTAATCGCCAAATATTCGCGGGAATAGGATTTTACCACAGCAATCCATGGTGTTTCTGCGGGGAGTCCTTGCACCTGTAGACCATAATTACGGGCAATTGAGACTGCCCGGTAGAGATGAAAATTATTTGTAACGACAAGACCAATCTTGGCACCTTCGGGAATAAGCTTTTTCGAAAAATTAATATTTTCATATGTATCAGTTGATTGATCTTCTAAGATAATCCGAGTCTCATTAATTCCTTGATTCACAAGTTCTCTCCTGATGGATTCTGCTTCGGAAATATCTTCACCAGGTCCTTTTCCACCAGAAGCAATGACAAGAGTATCTTTGTTTTTCTTTAAATATTTCGCAGCTGTATTTATTCTACTCGCAAACGCCAAGGAAGGGACGGTTCCTTTAACCCTTGCCCCTAGAACAATCAAATAGTCTGCAGTTTTAGGTACTTCTTTATGACTATATTGACTAATTTTAATTTGTAATATGCCAATGTAAATTAAACCTAAGGCCGCAAAAACTCCCAACAACAATAACACTCTTTTCTTATTTTTCATTATTCACAAACCCACGAAAGTCCAAGCGTTCCTACCCCAGTGTGTACACCTGCCACAGGAATCAGCATCATTAATTCGGTTTGGATATCAGGGAATGTTTCGTTGACTAATTGTTCAAGCACGGCAGCTCTCTCGATATCATTAGCATGAACGATAGCAACTTTCCTAACATTCGTTGTTTCCAAGTCTGTTTGTAAATGATTAATCAACCAAGAAATCGCTCTTTTTTCGGTGCGAACCTTATCTTTAATCTTAGCGCCACCGTCTTCAATCGCTAAAATCGGCTTTATATTAAATAATGAAGCTAGTATTGCTTGGCCGCCGGATACTCTGCCACTTTTTTTGAGTTGGTCCAGATTCGAGGGGACTAAATATAAGCGTGTATTGTCGCGTAGTGCATTTAATTCTGCGACAACCTCACCACTCTCACATCCATTTTCCACAAGTTCGATCCCTTTTTTTATTAAAAAAGAAAGAGGGTAGGAACCTGTCAGGGAGTCAATGGGAAACAGTTTAAAATCAGCCATTTCTGCTGCCATTACTGAAGTTTGAAACGTCCCTGATAAGAGACTGGAAGCATGAATGGCTATTCCGTAGTCATAGTCTTCCTTTAACCTTGTATAAAGTTCCACAAAATCACCCAGGGCAGGCTGGGAGGTTTGAAATTTCGAATCCTCATGTTTCATTCGCTCATAAAACTCTTTTTGTGTAATATCTATTGTTTCCTTGTAGGATTCTTGGTTAATTACAATGTTAAGTGGAACTACATGTATATTATTTTGCTCGATAAACTCTTTGCTTAGCGAAGCCGTTGTGTCAGTAATCCATGCAATTTTTGCTGCATTCATGTTAATCCTCTTCCTCCAGTGAAATCTCTTATTTCTATTGATCAAATATTGATCATTACACATGTTAGTTTTATTCCATTTGTTTTTGATAACTAGATTCAACATTACAAGAAGGAATATTAACCAACAAGTTATATTTGTCATGTTAAAATATGAAAACTTTGTGAAGTTTTTAGGTGAGAAACACGAAAAGTACCTAGTTCTAATTATTAAAAATAGTAGTCTGTGATTTAAATCACTTATTTCGTGCGTTAAATATCATATAATCACTATGGAAACAGTGAAATATATAGGGAGTGTTAATATGTTAGATCAAAAAACGATTGAAATAATCAAATCAACTGTACCTGTTTTAGAAAAACATGGGGAAAAAATTACAACTCGATTTTACCAATTGATGTTTGGCAACCATCCTGAATTATTAAATATATTTAATCATGCTAATCAAAAACAAGGCAGACAGCAAAAAGCATTGGCAGGAACGGTATATGCCGCAGCCATGTATATCGATAATCTGGAAGCTATTCTTCCAGTAGTGAAGCAAATTGCACAAAAACATAGAAGCCTTGGCATCTTGCCTGAACATTACCCGATTGTCGGCAAACATCTACTGCTAGCGATTAAGGATGTATTAGGTGATGCAGCAACAGACGAGATTATTGAGGCATGGGCCCAAGCGTATAATGTAATTGCAGATGTTTTTATCAGTGTAGAAGCAGAATTATATGATGAAACTGAAAATCAACATGGTGGTTGGAAGGGTTTTCGCAACTTTATTGTTGACCGTAAAGTAGTTGAGAGTGAAGTGATCACCTCGTTTTACTTAAAACCAGAAGACAACAAAGGAATTGCCGTTTTTACCCCTGGTCAGTATATTAGTATCAAGCTAGAAATGGCTGGTGAAAAGTTCACACATATTCGTCAATACAGCCTTTCAGATGCTCCAGGAAAAGACTATTACCGAATCAGTGTTAAACGCGAAGCGGGAACTGCAAACCCAGACGGCATGGTATCTAATTACTTACACAATGGAGTGAGCCAAGGAGATATTTTAAAAGTAAGTGCTCCAGCGGGGGATTTTGTTCTTGATACTGAGAAAAATACTCCTGTTGTGTTACTAAGTGGCGGCGTTGGTTTAACACCAATGATGAGTATGTTAAAAACAGTCGTTGAAGTCCAGCCAGAACGTAAGGTAACATTTGTCCATGCAGCTGCGAATGGGAATGTACATGCACTAAGAGACGAAGTAGAAGAGGTATCAAAGCTTGAAAACGTACATTCCTATTTCTTTTACGATTCACCAACAGAAGAGGATCGCAAGAATAATCGCTTTGATGTTGAAGGCTATGTAACCCGTGAGTGGCTGAAAGAAAATATCACAACTAAGGACGCCGATTTTTATTTCTGTGGACCTGTTCCATTTATGAAAGCTATTAATCGTTCATTAAAAGAATTAGGGGTAAATCAAGAAAGAATTCACTTTGAATTTTTTGGTCCTATGGGGAATTTAGAAGAATAACAGAGAAACAAGCCGATTTCTAATAGAAGTCGGCTTTATTTTTGTAGTGAACTTACGTACAGCCTTTCAAAAAATATAAATTTGAAATCTATAAGTCGATAACTATATTAGAGAAGTTTGGTTAAAATACCAATAAGAATGAATGCCATTTCAATGCCAAATATCCCTTTTAGGAAAGGAGCTAACATTATTGCATTTTTTAACGACGATCATGAACGAGTACGGGTATGTTGTTCTTTTTCTTTCCATTACTCTAGGTATTTTTGCACTTCCGATTCCAATGGAAGCAATGTTGGCATATGCTGGATTTTTATCCTTTCTTGGAAAGCTTAATTGGTTTGGAAGTATACTCGCTTCTGCAGCTGGTTGTACACTAGGAATGTTGCTTTCCTATTGGGTAGGCTGTAAGCTTGGTATTCATTTTTTTGAAAAGCATGGGAAGCGGCTACATTTAGAGCCAGATCGTTTGAATTCAATTTCAAACTGGTTAAGAAAATATGGCAATAAAGTATTAATCATTGCCTTGTTTATTCCAGTATTTAGGCATTTTATCGGTTATTTTTCAGGGATCACACATTTACCAATTAGAGTTTATACCTTGTATACAGGGCTTGGGTCAGCGATTTGGGTTTCTAGTTTTATCTCTTTAGGAAAAATACTTGGTCCTCAATGGGAAGTTTTTTTTGAGCTTATCAGGAAATATTTAAGTTTAACTAGCGTAGTTATTGTCATTTTAATTGTAATTATTTATGGGATTAGGAAATTAAGGAATGTAGTTATAGAAACAGGAACCAAATAGGAGAACAAATTAAGATCAAAGGAGTCCTCTCAACGGTTCCTTTGATTTTTATTTAGAGAAAATAGTTGTAGAAGTTAACAATTTTCGAACTTTATGTATTTTATACGATATATGGTCCTTGAAAGTTTGATTCATATCTCAACTATGATTAAATTAAATAGAGAAATGGCCAGAAAGGATGTTATTTAATGAATAAAAATGTCATTCGTTCGATCACGGGCATAGCTGTATTATTTTGCCTCCTCTGGCTGATCGGGCTTGGCTGGGCGGTAGGGGAATTTTATGCTGGAAAACCAGAAAAGGTTCCAGAAGCAAAAACCGTTTCCAAGGTGGAGAATAAAAAGGGGTTAACCATCGTGGCGTTAGGTGATTCGTTAACTCGAGGAACAGGCGATGAAACAGGAAAAGGATATGTGGGTGTCTTGATTGATGAAATCAAGGGAAAAACAAAGCGTCCGGTACAGTTGACCAATCTTGGAATCAATGGACAAAGATCTGAATCTCTTAGGAAGCAAGTACAGGAAACAGAAGTAGGGCGCCAAATTCAAAAAGCTGATATTGTCCTAGTGACGATTGGCGGAAACGACTTGTTTCGCGGGGGGCAAGGCTTAAGCGATTTTGAAACTAAAGATATTGCAGCGATTGAGAAGAAATACCTGGATAATTTGAAGTTTGTTTTTGAGCAAATACGTAAAAACAATACGAATGCCAATGTGTTTTTCATTGGTTTGTATAATCCATTTATTGAATTAGAGCAGGGAAAAGAGATGTCGAAAGTGGTCCGCCACTGGAATTACGATAGTGCAGAAGTCAGTGCCTCTTTTCCAAAAATCGTGTTTGTACCAACCTTCGACTTGTTTGAGTTAAAGGTGAATGACTACTTATATTCCGACAAGTTTCATCCAAACTCAAAAGGGTATCGTTTAATTGCCGAACGGGTAGCCTCATTGCTTACCTGGTAAGGAGAGGAATTCGATGGAGAAAAAAATTACACTATCTGTAAAAAATCTTAAAAAAGTAATTGGCAAAAAGGAAATTATCAAGGGATTGACTTTCGATTTACGGGAAGGAGAGGTATTTGGTTTCCTAGGCCCAAATGGAGCAGGGAAAACAACGACGATCCGCATGCTTGTTGGATTAATCAAACCCACATCCGGCAGCATTCACATTTGTGGCGCGAATATAGAAGAGAATTTTCAAGAAGCAATGACCAATCTTGGTTGTATTGTCGAGAATCCGGAATTGTATCCCTATCTTTCCGGGTATAATAACCTTCTTCATTTTGCCAGAATGCTCGAAGGAATCGGAGAACAACGAATTAAAGAGGTTACTGAACTTGTTGGTTTAACAGAAAGAATTCATGATAAGGTAAAAACCTATTCCTTAGGGATGAGACAACGTCTTGGGATTGCTCAAGCCTTATTAGGGAGACCAAAAGTGCTGATTCTTGATGAGCCAACCAATGGATTGGATCCGGCAGGAATCCGTGAAATGAGACAATTTATCAGATTTCTTGCAGAGGATGAAGGCTTAAGCGTCTTAGTTTCCAGTCATTTGCTAAGCGAAATTGAACTTTTGTGTGACCGTGTCGCGATTATTTCAAAAGGGACGATTATACGAACGGATACTGTCCATCATCTGCTGGCAAATCGCGAGAGAGTCGTTTGGCAGGTTCATCCGCTTGAGAAGGGTAAGGAAGTATTAAGTTCGTTAACCAAAATTGATGTAACAGAAGATGGTACCATACTGACAGAATTTAATGAACAAAAGATACCTCTATGGAATAAGCAGTTGGTCGAAGCAGGAATTGCTGTGACTGAAATGAATCGAAAAATGCCAGTCCTGGAAGATTTATTCCTCGAACTTACGGGGGGTGACACGATTGAATAAATTGATTCAAAATGAAATGATGAAACTGATTGCCAAGAAGCGGCTTATTGTTATTGCCATCATTATTGGCGTCCTTGTCATGTTATTTACATATGCACAATATAAACAAGTTCAAACACAACGAGAAAAATTGGGAACCAGTGACTGGCGAACAATTTTACAACAGCAAATTGTTGATACGACCAATCGTTTGAGCAGTAGTCGGATTACTGATGAATGGAAGAAACAGCTGCAAATATCCCTGCAGCAGCAACAATATTATCTGGATCATGATATTAATCCTTCTGAGCCTGGTGCACCAACGTTTATGAGAATTTTCTTAGAAAACTCGATTGATCTCTTTATTCCATTAATGGTCATGGTCATTGCCAGTGATTTGGTTTCATCCGAGCACAGTTTAGGATCGATTAAACTGCTTTTGACGAGGCCGGTCAAACGATGGAAGGTACTCTTGAGTAAATATTTGACGCTTTGCTTAGCTATTTCTTTAATCATTGCGATCGCAGGAATCCTTTCTTATTTGATTTCTGGTTTGGTGTTTGGGTACAAAGGCTGGGGAGCACCCATTTTAACAGGATTTAATGTGACCGAAACAGGCTTAAATACTTCAGAAGTCAAACTTATGGGGCAATGGAAATTTTTATTAATGGACTTTGGACTGGTCTGGTTTGTCTCAATTGTCGTCGGTACCTTATCCTTTATGCTGTCGGTTTTGATTCGTAGTACGGCTGCCGGCATGGGTGTCATGCTTGCCTCTTTAATCTCAGGAGCTATATTAACGAACATGGTATCCTCCTGGGAATCTGCCAAGTACTTTTTTATGGTTAATTTACGGTTAACCGATTATATGAAAGGAACAGCACCTCCAATTGAAGGCATGGATCTTTCATTTTCCATCCAAATCCTCTTTGTGTGGTGGGCAGTTGCCTTATTCGTTTCATTTTTTGTTTTTACTAGAAGAGATGTTTATTAAGAAAAGCTCCAGCCCCTAAGTGCCGGAGCTAGAAAAAAAGGCTATTTCCGTATCATCGGGAATAGTCTTTTTATTTATACCAAATAACGAAAGTTCAAACTTGAAAGAATATTATAAAATTAATAGAATATGAGTGAGGATAACTGACAAAAGGAGGTATGTCTATGTCATTTGCAATAAAAAAGATCGATCATATTCAACTTACTGGCCCAAAGGGCTGTGAAGAAACCGCGAGGGAGTTTTTCAATGGAATTCTGGGATTAAATGAAGTAGAAAAGCCAGCAGAATTAAAGAAACGCGGCGGGGTTTGGTTTGAATTCGGGACCTTTCAACTTCACATTGGGGTAGAGGAACCATTTTCGCCAGCAAAAAAAGCACATCCTGCATTAGTGGTAGAAAATATCGAGGAATTAAAAGGTCATCTACGTGAAAAGGGAGTTTTATATACAGAGGACGATCTACTTCCAGGAGCGAGCAGAATTCATGTACATGATCCGTTTGGCAATCGACTTGAATTATTAGAATGGCTCTAGAAATTACGTTGAGATATAAATACAGCCCCACTCCAGAATTTGGATTGGGGCTGAATGCCTTAAATTGGGGGATTGAAGGCATAATTTCTTAGGGATGATTCTATTCAATTTCCAGCAGGGGGAGAAATAGAGCAAACACTCTTCTTATATTGTGAATTATTTCACATACACTCTCTGTTTTTAGAATACGATAATACAAATAAAATCTCAAGTGTTTTATAACTAAATATTTGTCAAAATGGTAAATTTTTTTTGACCAATTGGGAATGATAATTCCGTACCGTTAAAAAAAGGTTTATTTTACTAATTATATGAATCGGAAGGAGATCATTATGAAGTTTAAAATGATACTTTTATCATTAGGATTATTATTGTCTGTGCCTGGAATGGCTGGAGCAAACCAAACGGTGCCTGACACCAATAATGGGGGGCAAAGGGAAAAAGCACCTTGTGATTGTAAAGAGGGCAGAGAGCATCATATGATGCATAAAGATTGGCAAGCAAAGATGGCAGAAAGAGAGAAAATGATTCTTTCATGGGTAGACCAGTATACTCCGGATAAAAAAGGCGAGTGGACAACAGTCCTTGCGGAAAAGAAAACACTAAGTAACCAATGGATGAGTCCTGAAAATGCTGGAAAACGTGAGCAATGGAAAAAAGAAAAAATGGCGAAAATAGAAGAACTAAAAAAACAATTTGATGCAGGTAAGTTAACAAAAGAGGAATTTATAAAACAGGCACATGGCGGAAAAGAAATGTCACATTGGAGGACATTCCATGAATTAAGGAATGCCATTGAAAAGAAAGACAACAAACAGGCCGTGTTACTTCTAAATCAACTGTTAGATCAAACAAAACAGCATAATCAAAAAATCAAAGAATTACTGAAAAAGTAATAAGCTTCTGTCGAAAAACTAATTCAAAGGGATTAGTTTTTTCTTTGATTAAACAGTTCAATCTTCAATTATTCAACCTCTTCATGATGACAAGATGTCAATAATTACTGCTGTTAAAATAACTTATTAAAGGGAATATTTAAGAATGATTAATTCCGAGGAGGTTTGAAATGAGAAGGAAAAATTTAATGATGACCACCGTTGCACTAGGTGCTGCATATTTACTTCGTAATCCAAAATCCAGGCAAAAATTAATGAATCAATTTCAAGCATTTACTAAAAAATAAATCCAAAAAAACATCCTCCTCAATCAGTTGATGGGGATGTCTTTTGGATGTTTTTAATGATGCAAGAAAATACCTATGATTGACGACAATAAGTTATAAAACTTATTTTTTTAAACTAATTGTTTCTTGTTTAGTCTCTTTGATTTCCTCTTTTATCTCTTCCTTTATATCGTCAGCAATTCCATCAGTTGCTCTTTTAAATTCGCGAATTGATCTGCCGAAAGCACGGCCAATTTCAGGCAGCTTGTTTGGACCGAAGACAACTAAGGCTACGATTAAAATCAAAATTAACCCTGGTACACCAATATTAGAAAACATATTTTCATCTCCTAGTGATGAATGCTAGTTAAACCAGTCTCTATTATACCTTTTTATCATCAATTATTCAAAATCTAAATGGAATCGTAAAAAAAAAAACGGTGGACTCGCCACCAGCTTTTAATAGTCCTATCGGATTAAATCAGATTGAATGTAATGATACAGTAGTTTGGACGTGTTATCAATGGAAGATTCGTGTGTACGCTCGAATGCATGTGATGAATCGATGCCAGGTCCGATTAGACCATGGACAATATCATGACCAGAGCGGATCGCTGCTGAGGCATCTGAGCCATAAAAAGGATAGATATCTAATTTGTATTGGATATTGTTTTCTTCTGCTAGTCGAACTAAGTTTTTTCTCAACTCATAATGATAGGGTCCACTTGCATCCTTCACACAGATCGAAACAGTATACTCATCTGTCGATTGTCCGTCGCCCATTGCTCCCATATCGACCGCTAAATATTCCACCGTTTCAGGGGTGATATTTGAGTTTCCACCGTATCCGATTTCCTCATTATTAGAAATTAGGAAATGGGTTGTATAGGGTAAGATAATATTTTCAGTCTTAATTTTCTTTATTAATTGCAGAAGAATGGCCACACTTGCTTTATCGTCCAAATGGCGGGATTTAATGTATCCGCTTGGTGTTACTTCTACACGTGGGTCAAAGGAAACAAAATCACCGACCTCAATTCCCAATGCACGAACTTCCTCAGCAGTATGTACTTTCTCATCAATTCTAATTTCGATATTTTCCTGGTTTCGCTCAGCTTTCCCAGCATCTTTATAAACATGGACTGATGTTTGGTGCATCAAAATGGTTCCAGAATATTTTTTGCTGCTGCTGGTTTCGATTTGGCAATATTCTCCTTCAATCGAGTTATATTTAAATCCGCCAATCAAGTCAATTTTCAATCGACCATTTGACTTTACTTCCTTTACCATCGCACCAAGAGTATCCACATGGGCCGTCAACATCCGATGTTTACTTGAGTCTTTTCCCTCAATTGTGGCGATTAAACCGCCTTTACGGTTTCTATAGGATTTGATTTGTAAGTCAGCAAGGTAATTTTCAACAAAGGTAATCACTTCATTTGTGTTTCCTGATGGGCTTGGAATGGATACCAAGTCAGTAATTAATTTTAACGTTTCTTGTGGATTTATAGTAGACAAAGCAAATACCCCTTTCTGTTTTCTTTCACTAATATTATACATAATTACGAAAATGATGTGTTTAGATACGATTATTATCAACTTTTCCTTGGGTGATGCATAGGTTAACAAGTATTAAATTTTTTTAAATAGGAATAAAAAATGACGGTATGGGCATGAATGGAACTATTCTAACTATTTAAAAAACTAATTGAATATATACCAATGGGAGGAGAAAAAGTTGACCAGAGCCGAATTATACCACTCTAAGCCGAAGCAATCATCCTTTAAGGGTCTATTTTTTTTCATTTTAGCTTGTATTGTATTAACCGCCGGTTTTTTTGTTTTTCGTTATTTCTATCAAAACACAATTCGAATTGAAGCACCAATTGAAAATCCGGGACCAAAGGTGGTTATCCATCTTCCAAACGGACAAAAGGTCTATACGTATGAGAAGCTAATTTTTGAAAAGGATGGGAAAACCTATTATAAGGGTGAGCGCAACACGATTGATTTAACAGGGGGAACCGTTGACTTTGAAGAGTGGAAATAAGTAGAAGTCAAGAAAGACTAGCGGCAGCTAGTCTTTTTATTTAAACCATCCCTTTTTCTTAAACCAAACTGACATGCCGATCGCTACGAGAATCATCAGCCCAATGGTTGCGAAATATCCATATTTCCATGTTAACTCAGGCATATAATGAAAGTTCATCCCATATAGACCTGCAATAAAGGTGAGCGGCATGAAAATCGTGGTAATAACGGTAAGGACCTTCATTACATGATTTGTTTGATGTGAATTTATCGAAATATAACTATCCCTGATGTCCGTGGTAAGTTCACGGTTTGCCTCAATCATCTCTGTTAATTTTAATAAATGGTCATGAATATCAGAATAGTATTCCCTTTTCCTCTGTATGGAAGTCATTCGCTGAGAATTTAGGACCCTGTAAATTAGATCACGCATCGGTGTAATGGTATGCCTCAAGGATAGGAGGTGGTGTCTAGTGTCAAATAAATCCTCGAGCAATGCCTCCATGGATCTTCCTTTAGAATTCTCGTCAATTTCATTTAACCGATCTTCAATTTGATAGACAAGTGGGAAATAATTATCAACCATTTTATCAAGTACAAGGTAAAAAACATGGGATGGATCCCACGTTTCTATGTTAGTCGACAAATTACAACGTTTCCATACTTCCTCAATTTCAGTTGAAAATTTATGATGAAAAGTAATTATATAGTTCTTGCTTAGAAAGAAATCAATTTCTTCCCGAGTAATCATCTGTTGATTTAGTGCTTGTGTAACTAAAAAAGTGTGATCTTCATAATAATCAAGCTTTGGTCGCTGTAAAGTATGGATACAATCCTCAATGGCTAATGGGTGAAAGGAAAGAGGGGTTCTTAGGAATTCGATTTCTTCAGTGGTTGGCTGATGAAAATCAATCCAATACCATTTAAAATCTCCACTTATCAGTTCCTCAATTGAAAGGTCTGGTTTCAATTGGTTAGTTTGGGATATCGCAATTGTTCTAATCATGTTAACTCCTTAGTTCGTTCGATTATCATTCCATAAAAAGATATTATGTATAACCTTATTATAACTTTTATTGTTCAATTTTCAAAATTATATAAGGAGTTTTCCTGTCTTTATTGTCCATTTATTAATTGAGGATTTAAAGGAAAAAAGGAGGCATTCTATATAGCAGAATGCCTCAGATTGTCGAGAAAGGGTATTTTTCTCGGCAATTTTTTATTCTCAGCATTTAATTATTCATTGTACCTGCTAATGGGCCTGTTGATTTCCGCTCTAGGCACTTCGCTTTCCGCGGGCGGTCCGGGGAGCCTCCTCGGCGCTAGCGCCTGCGGGGTCTCCCCAGCCCCGTCCTCCCGCAGGAGTCTGCGTGCCTTCCGCGGAAATCAACAGGGAGGTAATCAACCTAAAGAATTGCAACACACTTTTTCTAGCCTTGCTAATTGTGTTGCAATCTTTTTCATATTTTGGCAGGCTGCCGTAAGGAGAGCCTGTTCGCTTGCTTTCTTCAATCCCCGTAACCGGCAATAGCGAAGCCAGTGCAGCTCTTTTGAGTCTGCGAAGCTTCGCTCAATTTTTTCCTTTCTAAATTTATAAAGCATTTTTCCAGATTTAGATAAGCGATTTTCCCTACCTTTTCCTTGTGCTCTTCCCAAACATGACGTGTCACTACTTTTACCTTATTTTTGGAGCGTGTACATTGGGAAAGAAGTGGGCAGTTTTCACATTTCTTCGAATCAGATTTATATTCTTTATAACCCTCACGGTTTGTTGTACCGTAGGGTAATTCTTGATTATTAGGACAAACGTATAGATCTCGTTCTTTATCATATGTAAATTTCCATTTTGGGAATAAACCAGTAGTAGGATGAAATCTTCTATGGGCAATTACTCCAAAGATATTTCGGTCAGATAATCCCTTACAAATCGGGTTCGTGAGATAACCGGAATCAAGTGCCACAGCTTCTACCTTAAATCCAAATCGTTGGACCTGACGGTCCAACCGGCTTAGGTAAGGAACAGAATCATGAACATTTCCAGGAGTAACATATACATCGGTAATAATGTTAAATTTCATATCAGTAGTCCGGTGATCGAGATAACAAAACATTTCCTGCTTGTTTTCACGAGACATAAATCCACATTCAGGATCAGTGGTACTAACCCGAATTTCTTTAGTTTCCTTCACTTCTTCCCTTTCCTTTAACGGCTTTTTTCCGTGAGCTAATCTGTCCTCTTCTACGGCTTTATTCAATTCATTAAAATATTCACGAGTCTCTACTTCAATTTCTTGTTTTGTAAATTTATGTCTATTAGCGTTAGCCTTTAAATGAGTAGAATCCGAAAATAAGACACGACCACCTACCATTTTGTGATTCATTGCCTGGAGAAAAATCTCATCAAATATTTCCTGAAAGATATCGGTACCTTTAAAACGATGTTGGCGATTCCAACTAATCGTTGAGTGGTGTGGAACAGGATCCTTAAATTTCAGGCCTAAAAACCAGCGGTAGGCAACATTCATTTCAATTTCTCTTTGTAATTGTCGCTCGGATCGGATGCCATAAATATAACCAATAAACATTATTTTAAATAGAATAGTGGGATCGGAAGGGCGTCCGTTATCATCACTATAATAAGGACGTACCTTTTCAAGAAGGAATGAAAGATCAATATATTTATCGATTAAACTTAGAAGGTGATTGTCAGGAACCAATTCATCAATAGAAACAAATTCATATTCACTTTGGGTAGATACTCTTGGTTTAAACATAGATTTCACCACTTAATTTTTTATTGTTTGGTTGTGTTAAGAGCAGTGTATTATTGATTTTACAGCTCTGTTGATTTGCGTGGAAGGCACGCAGACTCCTGCGGGAGTAAGGGGCAGGGGAGACCCCGCAGGCGCTTCAGCGCCGAGGAGGCTCCCCGGCACGCCCGCGGAAAGCGAAGTGCCTGGAGCGCAAATCAACAGACATGTTGCAAAGCCTATATATTAATAATATTATAATAAATTAACGCGGTGAATGGTTAAAGTTATTGTAGAAAATAAGAGGCTGTCGAAAGTTTCTCGACAGCCTGAGGCATTCTATATAGCAGAATGCCTCTTTACTAATTAATAATGGTTATACGATTGGTGAAGTTTCTTTATTCCGTATCGCTTGTGGTATATAAACACAGAACGGTTCACTTTCCAGATAATTGCCTGTTACGGCATAAGTTCGTGAGCGGGAACCGCCGCACATTTTGTTGTATTCACAGACGCCGCATTTGCCTTTGTAGTTATCAGGTTGACGTAGTTCTTTAAATACTTTTGCCTCACGATAAATTTCTGCAAGCGGGGTATCACGGATGTTACCACCGACAATAGGAAGTAATCCACTTGGCATAACATCTCCAATATGGGAGACAAAGGCGAAGCCGTTGCCATCATTTACCGCTTTTGGTGCACGCTTCAAGCCATCATGCATGGAAGCAAAATCAGTTGTAATCGAGTCTTCGTAATGAATTTCACCTTTTTCAATTAACTGGTCGCGCGTCTTTTGCTGTAAAACAACCCTGCGGTAATGTTGTGCTGCGGTAGTTTTAATATCATATGGTGCAGTTTTGCTTAATTCATACAACCAACGAAACACCTTTTCATGCTCAGCAGGAGAAATACATGCGTCCATTTGACCCCTGCCAGTTGGTACAAGTAGGAAGATGTACCACATAACTGCGCCTAGCTCGCCAACTAGTTTTGCCATTTGTTCAAGCGAGTCATAATTATAACGAGAGATTACTGTATTGATTTGGAGCGGCATGTCTAATTCATTTAAGTATTTAATTTTTTCAACGGTTAAATCAAATGATCCAGGGGTCCCGCGGAAATGATCATGAATCTCTGGTGTTGGGCCGTCTAAACTAAAGCCCCAGCGTGAGAGTCCGACATCTTTGAACTGTTTCATTTTTTCTTTTGTTACATTCGCTGTGGCACTAGGTGTCATCGAAACGCGCATCCCTTTTTTAATTGCATAATCAGCAAGTTCATAAAGGTCTTCTCTCATCATACAATCCCCGCCTGTAAAAACGAGCATTGGATTATCCATCTCATAAATTTGATCAATTAAATTGATTCCTTCTTTATGTGAAAGTTCCCGTGGGTCTGGAGTAAGCTGCGCATCAGCACGACAGTGAATGCACTTAAGCTGACAGGCTCTCGTTACTTCCCAAATAACGATAAATGGATTTTTATCATAATCTATTACATTTCTCATTCCATGAGGGTGCCCCATAGCATGTGGATGTCCTTTTCCTATTCCTTGCATCATCATCACCCAAATTCATTAATATTTATAAACTATAGGTTTATTATAGGTTTATCAGCCCACAGTGGATGGGAGTATTGTTACAATATTTCTACATCCTAGTGAGAATTATGTGAGATCTATAAACTTCTTTTATGTTACATTTATGTTACAAAAATATTAATAAATAATGTAAGATTCCATGAAAAGCATGATATATAGTGGATAGTTACTTAGTTGTGTTTGTTATATTTTCGGTTTTCTTTGCTAGTATTGGATTTTTTTACCTTGTAAGCCATATCCTTGGGGTTTATTCCATCCTTAATGTTCGTTTATGATGTAGGTACACAAACGAATTGAAAGGGTGCTACGATGAAAAAACATCTATTATCATTCGCAGCAACGGCGGGGATCCTGTTTTCTACATTTGTTGGTTCTGCTAGTGCACATGAAAATATTTATACTGTCCAATCGGGAGATACACTTTGGAAGATTTCACAAGCAAACAAAGTCACGGTTGCAGACTTGAAAACTTGGAATCACCTAACAAGTGATAATCTCTATGTAAATCAGAAGCTATCATTATTAGCACCACACAGCCACGAACTAATTGCACCTACCTATACGGTCCAAAAAGGGGACACACTTTACCTTATTTCAGTGCGCTACAAACTTTCCATTGCCCAGCTTAAATCATTGAATAACCTCACATCAGATATGATCTATGTAGGACAAGTCTTAAAGGTAACTGTGGGTGGTACATCAAATCCAGTACCTGGACCAACAGTATCAAAGGCGCAACTGGTGATGGATGAAGCAAAAAAATACATAGGAACACCGTATTTATGGGGTGGCAATACGCCGGCAGGTTTTGATTGCAGCGGTTTGACAAGTTATGTATTTAATAAAGTTGGAGTAACCATTCCACGAACGGCAGCAACACAATGGTCTGGACTGAAGGCTGTCAGCAGCCCAAATCCCGGAGATCTAGTATTCTTTGAAACATACGCTCCGGGTCCTACACATGTAGGGATTTATTTAGGAAACAATCAATTCATTCAAGCGGGATCAAAAGGTGTATCGATTGCAGATATGACAAATTCCTACTGGAAACCAAGGTACCTTGGTGCAAGGACTGCATTTTAATAGATAAGTAGAAGGGTCTTTCAACACTGAAAGGCTCTTTTTATTTTTTCAAAATTAAAAATATAGTATGATAAGACTAATTAAAATAATTGAAGTGAATGGAGTTGTCGGATGTATAAAAGAATTTTTAGTATAGGGATATTGCTTGTAATTATTGCGATTGGTTTTTTTCAAAAGGATGAATTACTGCATCTTATTAAACAAGGTGGAGCCTTATCGATTTTCATTAGTATGTTATTAGTGTCAATATGTGTCTTTTTTCCTGTCATCCCGTTTCCAGTTTTAGCAGGAATGATTGGAGCCGTATTTGGAACGGCCCAAGGGATGCTTGTATCCTTAACAGGGGCCATGGCTGGGACGATGGCTTTCTTCTTCTTATCCAGGTATGGTTTTCGCGATTTTGCCCAGGATAAACTGATGAAATATGCAAAAGTTCAGGAATACGATGAGTTTTTAAACAGAAATTCCTTTGTAGCGATATTAACCTGTCGATTAATTCCTATCATTCCAGCTCCGGTTGTCAATATCATTTGTGGATTAAGTCATGTGAGATGGCTAACATTTTTTATCGCATCCATAATCGGAAAAGTTCCAAACATTCTGCTTTTGTCGTATGCAGGTGCTTCATTTAGTAACAACAAGCTTTATTCTTTCGGACTTTACGGCGCCTATATGGTCATCATTATCCTGATTAACTTTGTTATTGTTTATCGAAAGCAGGCAAAGAATTCTCTTGATTAAACAACTTCTTGAATATTTAAATCATTTTGTTCTTCAACGGAGATTAGTTCCTTAAAGAAGCTTTTTAAAATAAGCCATTTAGCTGGATAGCTGTAAATAAAATCTTCGATCACCTGTGAGGAGTAATACAAAAAACAATCGATAGGAACTTTTTCTTTTTTTAAATCGTATAAAAGTGCATGTGGAATGGTGTAATAGTCATTCAACTGGTAGGGGTTGAACTTTACTACTTGAATTTTTTGGTCGTGGATCATCTTCTTTAAGGATTGTTCTTGAACTGAAATACTTTCTTCCTTAGTTAGACCATTTAAACAGATACGATCATTGATAAAATAAATTCCCTTCATTTTCAACACCTCATCTATTTACTTGATTGGTATTGTTATTGACAGGGTTTAGGAGAAGTATACTTATCCAGGTGTGGAAATTTCTATAAAAAAAATTACCCGGCCATGGGGCCGGGTATTCAAACTAATCTATATTTTAAGGGGGCGGAGGTTTAAGGTTCTTCCGTGAACCTATTTAAATCTTAATGGAAAATTATTAATAAATTATGAACGAAAGATTAATAGTTTAAGAAAAGAAAAGGAGAGTAAATGAAAGATTTCCATTGTTGTGCGACATGCAGGCATTTTAAAGCAGAAAAAAAGCCAGAGGGGATGCACTACTTTTGTAGTCGTTTAGGCTTTGAGACAAAAACGAACTACCAATTTAATTGCTGGAGTCCGAGAGAAAATATTAAGAAAATAATCGATAATGTTAATAAGGTTAGAAAGGAAAGTGATACTTAACGATAAGTTTCACTTTTTTTAGTTTTGGTAGATGACAAATGTCCATTGTCCTTCTTTGATAATCATGTTATTTTCATGAATATCATTTCTATTTAATTGAATCGCGCTTTACTTGAAAGGAGGAAATCCTATTGGCAGTTACACATACTTTTTCAAAAAAAGAGGAACTAGCTAATTCCATCACACACGGAGTGGGGGCACTATTAAGTATTTCTGCCTTAGTTATTTTAATTGTATATGCATCCCTATATGGAACGGTGTGGCATGTGGTTAGCTTCACGATCTTTGGAGTAACAATGTTTATACTTTATATGTCATCTACCTTGCTTCATAGTTTTCCTGAAGGAAAGGCAAAGGACATTTTTGAAATTTTTGACCATTCGTCTATTTACTTTTTTATTGCCGGGACCTACACACCATTTTTATTAATCGTAATCAAAGGAACACTAGGTTGGTCACTTTTTGGAATCGTTTGGGGACTTGCGATTGCGGGTACCGTCTTTAAATGCTTTTTTGTGAAAAAGTACCTTTTTTCATCAACGGCGCTTTATGTGGTCATGGGCTGGTTAATTGTCTTCGCATGGAAACCATTAGTGAATAATCTATCCTTGGAAGGGATGACCTATTTAGCTATTGGGGGCGCACTGTATACAATCGGAGCCATTTTCTATGTTTGGCGTGGGTTTAAATATCACCACGCAGTCTGGCACCTATTTGTATTAGCAGCCAGTGTTGCTCACTTTTTTTGTGTGTTGTTTTATGTCTTGCCGATTCATTCTTAAGTTGTTCATGAGGACAAAAGTCTGTTTCGAAGAGCAAACTTTTTCCTCATGGAAAGTTCATGAGGACAGAAATCAGAACCGAAGAGCAAACTTTGTCCTCATGGGAGTCATAAGGTCAGAAATTCGAATAGTGTGTGATCAAACATGCCGCATTTTTCTATAGTTAAATGTCTCCCGAGAAAACCATAGGCTCATTAAAAAGCTAATAATGCCCGTGAACAGTAAAACTTCCCCGATTATTTTCATATTTTCCGCAGTGACTTCTTTCCCAAAGATTAATCCTAAAATGATTGAGGATAAAATGGAGCCCAAATATCGGCAGGTTTGAAATAAGCCGGATGTTGTCCCAATAATCTCTTTTGGACTCTCCTTAACCATGGCCACTTGGAGCACAACATTTCCAATTCCATAGCTTAAGCCCATGATTGATAAAATAATCCCGATACCCAAATAGGAAGTATTTACAAAAAATAGGATAAAAGCCAGTGCACCAATAATTGATATAAAAGAGCCAACCATAATCGGCAGGTTTACACCAGCCCGGTCGATCCATTTTCCCGTTACAGATGAAATAATAATGCTTATTCCAGACATAAATAACATTAACAAGCCACTCATTTCCACGCTTAAACCCAATCCTTCTTGAAAATAACTTGGCAGCCCGAAAAATAAACAATAAAAAAAGATATTCAAAAATATGAACTGGATGTATACCATCGAAAGCTTTGGATGTGTTTTAAAAATACGAATATCAATGAATGGCTCCTTGACTCTTAACTCCCTCAGAACAAATAAACTGAAAAAGATGATTCCAACAAACCCCGACAGATAATGAATTTTTCCTTCAAAAGATAACAAAAACCATAAAAAGAATACCATTCCTGCAGCGAAGTACCCGATTCCTAGAAAATCCAAGTTGGAGAATAATTTTTTCATGTGAGCCTTATCTTGTTTGATGTCCTTCGGAAACATATACCACCCCAGCAGAAAGCTGAGGATAATAAAGGGGAAATTCACCCAGAAGATGGCAGGCCAATTGCCCCAAACAATTAAGAAACCTCCAATGGTAGGCCCTAGTGCTACCATTGCCGAAGCGAAAATCGATAATACGGCAAGGGCTGAGGCCTGTCTTTCTTTGATATGGTCTCGAATTAACGACATCCCTGCTGGATAAATGGCACTGCTCCCAATCGATTGAAACAGTCTCATGACAAGCAACATGAGAAAGGTATGTGACATAGGTGCACCAAACGCTGACAAGGCAACTAAAATGAGCCCCGTTAAAAAGGTTTTTTTTCTCCCAAAAATATCACCAATTTTTCCTGTAACCGGCTGTGCTACTGCACTTGCTAAATAAAAGCTGGATATCAACCACGAAACGGTTGTAAAGGAAAGCTGAAAATCCTTCTGTATACTGTGTAATGCTAAGGCGATCATTGATGAATTAAGTGGATTTAACATCGTTCCAGAGGCGACAGCTGTTAAAAATAATGCACGATTTTTCTTCATGTCTTCATCCTTTGCTGGATTTAGATTCAGTTTATTTTTTGCAATATATTTATTTCTATGAGTGCCACATTGAAAATTTATCATTCTAGGAATAGCCTCCAAACTAATATAAATAAGATAGGGATTTTTGAGTATGAAGTGGAGGAGTCTTATGGATGATATTTATCCGATTTTAGAAGTCATTGATCAACCAGGCCAAAAGGTATTAGCAACCATTGTTCGTGTTCAAGGATCAGCATATAAAAGAGAAGGTTCTTCCATGCTTTTTTGTGAAGATGGGAAGCAATTTGGCATGTTAACTGCAGGTTGCTTGGAAACAGATTTGACCATTAAAGCTCAAGAGGTTTTCATCAAGCAAGAAGCAAAAATGTTCCATTATAATTTGGCAGATGAAGACGATATGAGTTGGGGTCAAGGGAATGGCTGCAATGGAACAATTGATATTTTACTAGAGCCAGTCTCTGAAAAATTAACAGAGGATCTCTTTGTTGTAAAAAGATCCCTAGATAACTGTAAACCTGTAATCGTGTTAAAAAAGCTCGATGAATTAGGGGAGTATCTGTTTATTGAGGAGGAAGGGGATCCGTTTGGCAATTGGTCAGGGGATATTCCTAAAATTTCCTTTACATCTAAAAGTGGAATCATACCTGGAACTGATTCCATTTATCAACATACGTATCAACCTAAGCCAAGGCTCATAGTCTTCGGGGCAGGACCAGACGCAAAACTGCTTGTTCACCTGGCAGTGGAAACAGGATTTTCAGTAACGGTATGTGATTGGCGGGAAGAGTTTTGTCAAAGAAAATATTTTCCCAAAGCTGAGCAGCTCCTTTTGGGCTTTCCTAAAAAGCTTTTGAAGCAAATTTCCTTCTCTCCCTATGATTTTTTGGTCATCATGACACATCATTTTGAGAGGGATCAAGAAATATTAGAGGTGGTACGCAAGGAGCATATAAAGTACTTAGGTGTACTAGGGCCGCGGGAAAGAGCCAAAAGGCTGCTTAAATATGAACATGTCCCAACCTGGATTTATTCACCTATGGGTAAGAATATTGGAGCAAAGGGTCCTGAGGAAATCGCTGTTAGTATCGTTGCTCAATTGATTGAGGTGTGGAGAAAGCCAGTCCATGAAAGAGTGCAACTTCTGTGGACCATTCCCGAGTAAGCGGAGATTGTTCTTCAGTAGGTAATAACAGTGTTATAGGCAGTTATAAGTTGGATTTACTCAGTATAAAATCCACCTATACATGGGGGGAGGCCAGGATTTGGAGGTTATTGGGAAAAGTGTCATTCGCAAAGAGGCGTTTGATAAGGTGTCTGGAAGGGCGAAATATACTCATGACTATCATACGATTCCGATGCTGTCTGGCAAAATGGTCATTAGTCCTTATGGGCATGCCAAAATTGTGAAAATAGACACAACGGAGGCTTCAAAGATTCCCGGGGTAAGGGCAATCCTCGCTGGGAAGCACTACCCATTAACAGGGGAAGCAATCCGAGATCGACCGCCAATCGCAGTTGACAAGGTTCGTTATCATGGGGAAACGGTTGCGCTTGTTGTTGCCGATTCACCTGCGCAGGCTAAAATGGCTGCTGATCTTATTAAGGTCCAATATGAATTGCTGCCGGTGGTTAATTCACCGTCACAAGCATTTGAAAAAGGGGCACCATTAGTCCATGAACGATTAGGTGATTATAAAAAAGAAGAAGATTCTCACCCGGTGCCTGACACCAATATTGCTACCCATATAAAAATCCGCAAGGGCAATAGGGAAAAGGGCTGGAGCGAAAGTGAAACTGTAGTGGAAGCAAGTTTTTCCTTTTCCCCTTCTGATCATGTCGCAATGGAAACTAGATGTGCGTCTGCTGAGATATTACCTGAGGGGACTATCATTATTACCACTTCATCTCAAGCACCTTTTATGACCAAAAGGCTTATCGCTGATTACTTTGGTGAGGATATGGGGAAAATTATTGTCCGTACTCCGCTCGTAGGTGGAGCCTATGGCGGGAAGGCAGCCGTACAGCTTGAAGTTTTGGCCTATCTAGCTTCAAAAGCAGTTGGCGGAAAACCAGTAGAGATATTGAATACGAGAGAAGAAGATATATTAACCTCTCCCTGTCACATAGGTTTAGATGCAAAAGTTAAACTTGGAGCAGACAGTAGTGGCAAAATTAAAGCAGCAGAAATTCGCTTTTTATGGGATGGCGGGGCCTATTCTGATAAAGCAATTGATCTAACAAGAGCAGGTGCAGTCGATTGCACTGGTCCCTATAATATTGAAAATGTCTGGTGCGATTCGTACTGCATGTACACGAACCACCCCTATGCAGCCCCATTTAGAGGATTTAGTCATTCGGAACTTTCCTTTGCCATTGAGCGGACAGTGGATTTACTGGCGCAAAAATTAAAGCTAGACCCGCTGGAACTACGCAAAATTAATGCCATAAAACCGGGGAATACCACCCCTACAAGGGTCCGCTTAAATAAAAGTAATGTAGGTAACTTATCAAAATGTATTGAGAGAGTTAGAGATTTAATGAAATGGGACGAAGGTCCAATCAAAGAAATAAGTGAACGGATGATCAGGGTAAAAGGAGTTAGCTGCAGCTGGAAAACATCGACCATTGATCCAAACGCACCATCGGGGGTCATTCTAACGTTTAATCGTGACGGTAGTATTAATTTGCTATCTGGTGTGATTGAAATTGGAACAGGGACGAAGACAGTCCTTGCTCAAATGCTTGCTGAAAGACTGAAAATGGATGTTGATAAAATTTATGTACGTATGGAAGTAGATACTCAAACAACACCAGAGCATTGGAAAACAGTCGCAAGCAGGGGAACATTTATGGCGGGGAGAGCACTATTGGAGGCAGCCGAGGATATCATTATGCAATTGAAAGATATCGCTTCAACGGTCTTAAGGGCACCAATAGAAGATCTTGAAGTAGCAAATAGTCGAGTCTTTTTACGGGATGACCCATTAATCGGAGTCCCTTTTAAAGACATTTGTTATGGTTATCAATATCCAAATGGTAATTCAATTGGAGGACAAATCATTGGCAGGGGCAATTATATATTACGTCATCAAACCCATTTGGATCCTGAGACTGGCGCTGGAAAACCTGGGCCCGAATGGACGGTAGCAGCTTATGGAGTGGAAATCGAGTTGGATAAAAGGGATCTTACCTATCGACTTCTGAAGGCTTGTACTGTTGTTGATATTGGCAGAGTCTTAAATGAAAAAGCTGCTTTGGGTCAGGTTATGGGTGCCATGAGCATGGGCTTAGCCTTTGCAGGGCGAGAAACATTTTATTTTGACGAACTTGGCAGGGTTCTGAATCCCCAACTTCGAACGTATCGACCACTTCGCTACGGAGAGAATCCAGAATATTTAGTAGAATTTGTGGAAACGCCGCTGCTGGATGGTCCCTATGGGGCCCGTGGCGTTGGAGAGCATGGTCTTATGGGCATGCCTGCTGCACTCGGGAATGCTTTGTCGACAGCGGCAGGAGTTTCGCTCCACCATTTGCCGCTCATTCCAGAGTTGATTTGGAAAGCAAAGGAGGCGCAAAAATAATGCTTCCCTTTGATTTTGATTATTATAAGCCGGCCACATTGAAAGAAGCAGCCGATTTACATCACTATTTAGATCAGCAGGGCAAGCAGCCGATGTTCTTTTCGGGAGGAACCGAATTAATTACACTTGGAAGAATAGATTTAGCCTATACCGAAGCTGTTATTGATATCAAGGATATCCCCGAATGTAATGCAATGCAGGAAAGTGGTGAGCATTTGCTGCTTGGCAGTACCCTCTCACTTACAAAAATAGAAGAAGCAAATCTTTTCCCATTATTAACGAAAACTGCCAGTCAAGTCGCTGATCATACGGCTCGAGGGAAGATTTCTTTAGGCGGGAATATCTGTGCTCGAATTTTTTACCGGGAAGCTGTTTTGCCATTTTTACTTTCTGATAGCCAAGTTTTAATTGTCGGTCCAGAAGGAAAAAAGATGGTGCCAATCAATGAGATATTTTTAGAAAAGCTTCAACTGAAAAAAGGGGAATTTCTCGTTCAATTAGTAACAGAAACACGGTTTATCAAAGCACCGTTCTTTAGTTTCAAGCGTCGTCAGCAGTGGGATACGGGCTACCCTTTGATCACGGTAGCGGCATTAAAAATAGGTCAGGAAGTACGTGTCGCAATCAGTGGCTTTTGCCCTTTTCCATTTCGGTCAAAGGAACTTGAAGCTTCGTTAAATAAAAGAGATCTGCCAGTAGTTTCAAGGATTGATGAGGGGCTTTCCAAGTTACCAAAGCCTATTTTAGATGATGTAGAAGGGTCAGCAAAATATAGGCTATTTGTTTTGCGGAATCTATTGATGGATGTGTTAGCAGTTTTGGATGGAACTTGAAGTCAGATTCATAAAATAAAAAAAGGAGGGGAGAGTAACTTGAAATCTCACATAATTACGATGAATATAAATGGAGAAAATCGAAGTGTAACCGTTCGGTCTGCCGATACACTTTTATATGCGATCCGGGATAAACTTGGTTTGACAGGTGCAAAACCGGGCTGTTTAAACGGAGATTGCGGCGCATGTACAGTTAATGTAGAAGGTTGGCCGATGAAGTCCTGTTTAATGCTTGCTGTTGAAGCGGTGGGAAAAAAAGTAACAACTATTGAGGGGTTGGAGAATACACCCATCCAGCGTGCTTTTGTGGAAAACTTTGCTTTTCAATGCGGTTACTGCACCCCCGGCTTTATTATGAATTGCCATTCGTTAATACTAAAGCATCCAGAAGCAGATGATCAAATGATTAAAGAATGGCTGGAGTCGAATATCTGCAGATGTACCGGCTATGCTGAAATTGAAAGGGCATTGAAATCAGTGCTCAAGAAGAAGTGACAAAAAGGGGAACAATCTAACGAAAAAGGATGCCATTTTATGGCACCCTCGACCATGATTTATTTTTTTTTCATTTCAAAATAGGTGTCCAGTACACGGCGGCCAATTTTCAGGTTTGCTCGGTTGTCTTTTTTTCCCTGATATGCCCATGGAACAATAACGGCCATGGCGATTTCTGGATTCGAACTAGGGGCGTAGCTAATCAGGCTTAGGTTCATTACTGGAGGAGGTTCCTTACCAAACCTATATCGCTCCGGTCCGTCATAAAAGGCTTCAGCTGTACCTGTTTTACCAGCAGGTGAGTAGGGTGCAGTGCTGAAATACTTATAGGCCGTACCGCCACGTTCTTGCATGACCTTTTTAAAACCTAATCGGACACGGTACATCCAATCTGGTTTCACATCAATCGTGTTAAGGACGGTTGGAGAGATTTCTTGTATAACAGGACCTAGTTCATCTTTCCCTTCCTGTGGTTCGAGCATTTGTTTGACCACATGGGGCTGCATTCGATATCCACCATTCGCAATTGTTGAAACATATTGTGCCAACTGCATGGCGGAATAGGTATCATATTGTCCAATCACAAGGTCAAGCAAATATCCAGGCAGGTGGCTCTGACCTTTAAATCCAGTTTGTTCATTTGGTAAATCAATTCCAGTTCTTGATCCAAGACCAAACGAAGCAAATGAGTTTCTAATCGTGTCAAAAGCCTTCGCGCTAATATTTAAGGGTTTATCATATTCATAATGCCCTTTTCCAATTCTAATAGCCGTATGAAACATATAAACGTTGGAAGATAATTTTAGGGCATTAATTTCGTTTAATTTACCTAAGTAGGCATACGATTTTTTTAGAGGAGTAGCTTGAATTTTTAAACCTTTATCATCAAAAACAGTCCCGGGGCCAATCGCACCTGTTTTATAACCAGTCAAAATCGTGGCACCCTTGACAGTCGAACCCACGTTATACGTGGTGGTAAAGGTCCCGAGGGCATCATCTTCCATTTCAACGCTGCCAGTTTGTTTGTTCCTGACTATTTTTTTACCTGACATGGCTAAAACTTCACCTGTTTTTGGGTTCATTAAGACAACATAGGCACGGTCAGTTAAGAAAGTACCAGGATATCTTTTAGCTGCCCAAAGCTCCTCCTCTATGATCCGATCAACTTTCATTTGCAAATCCATATCAATGCTTAAGACAAGGTCTTTTCCCTTTTTTCCCTTTGATACGGGATGATTTTCAATTATATTGCCTGTTTTATCAGTAACATTTTTTAATTTTGATTTATAGCCGTGAAGAACATCTTCATACTGCCATTCAAGTTGGCTTTTGCCAACACGATCATTACGGCTGTAATCCCGAGCCAAGAAGTATTCCAATTGTTCAGCTGGCAGCCCTTCATCTGATTTGGTGACTTTTCCTAACACAGACTTTAAGGTTCCGTCAAAAGCATAGCACCTCTCCCAGTCGGTAGTAGTATCCACCCCTGGAAGGGATTGAAGATTTTCGCCCACGACGGCCAATTCTTTAGCGGTAACTCCTTCATTTTTAATAATTTGTGTTGTAAATTTGTATCCACTATTGAACTCTTTAAAAAGTGCAAGTACCTCAAGTCTATTCTTATCTATTTCCTTTAATTCTTCAGGTGTTATGCGCTCTAATTTTAATTGATAAATATCCCTGTCTGTTAATTTTTTGGCATAAAATAATTCCATTTCATTTTTTGTGATTTTGGCATTAGCACGCTCAGGATTATTCATAATCCAGAAATCAAGTTTATCCCTTTCGGATACCTTGTCTTTTTTTTTATTGATTAGTTTTGCTAATTTTTCAGCCGTTTCAAGCATTTGTGGTTGGCTAAATCCCTCGTTCGTGTAACTGATCGCATTCTTTGGGACATTATCAACGATGATTCTGTAATCTCGATCAAATATTTTTCCTCTTGGGACAGGATTACTGACCGTTACATCTTCTTTTCTTTCTAAATCTCTTTTAAAATTTTCGCCATACACGATTTGCACAAAGCCAAGCCGGAGGATTAAAACAGAAAATAGTAAAAAAACACTAAAAAAAATGATATTTAAACGAAAGGGGAAGTGTGACTTCTTCTTTTTCTGTTTATCCAAATTGCCTGCACATCCTTTTTACAGAACAAAAATGTTTACATATATATCCTGCCCATTTGTAAATAGTGGTATGAAAATTGTTCAAATTCTTTAAGTGATGGGATCATTTATCGACAGTATTTATGTTTCTATGAATTTTTTGTCTATAAAAAAATTTCTAATTTTTTCCCATATTTGAAATTTTAATTTATAATAAATTGGGATGTGGTTGTTTTCTTGAACGAACATCTTTAGAAACAGAAAAAAAGATTGATTAGGAGGTCTGTATATTATGGAACAGAAAGTGATCGATCCAGCTGTACAAAGGGCAATAGCTCAATTTAAGGGTTTGGATGAAAAAATCACACATTTTTCAAGTATCATCGGTTTGGCTGATTGGGATCAAAAGGTCATGGCACCGAAAAAAGGGAGAAGTATCTTTGCCAAGGCAACTGGCACACTAAGGACGGAAATTTTTAAACTCTCTGTCTCTCAGGAAATGGGCGACTTGCTAGCTGAACTAACTCTTCCTGACAACTTTGATTTATTAGATGAAGTAACAAAAGCAAAAGTTAGAGAATATAGAGCGTACTACCAAAAATCGAAGAGCATTCCTGCTGACCTTTTTCAGGAATATAGCATTCTAACAGCACAGGCAAATGATGCCTGGGAAGAGGCTAGGGAAAACAATGATTTTGCCTGCTTCCTGCCCTATTTAGAAAAAATCGTTGAGTACAAACGGAAATTTGCTGAAATATATGGATATGTTGACCACCCATACGATGCGCTCCTGGATGAATTTGAACCGGGATTAACGGTTAAGAGACTGGACCCGCTATTTGCCAAGTTAAGAGATTCTAGTGTTAAACTATTAGAACGTATTCAACAAAATGGAAACCGGACACAGGCGGAAATTTTTGATCAATCGTTTGCAATTGAAAAACAAAAAGAATTTAATCGCTTTATCTTGCCTATCATTGGTTTTGACCTGGAGGCCGGCAGGTTGGATGAAACAGTCCATCCGTTTGCCCAAACCGTTAATACTGGAGATGTACGGTTAACCACTCGTTATTTAGAAAGAAACGTCCGGTCCGCACTATTCGGTACAATACATGAAGCGGGTCATGGAATCTATGAACAGCATATCAACCCTGATTATGAGGAATCAGTTCTCCAAAGCGGAGCATCTTTCGGAATCCATGAATCGCAATCGAGGTTTTTAGAAAATATGGTCGGCCGCAGCAAGGCTTTCTGGACATACTTTTACCCTAAACTGCAGGAGTATTTTCCGAAACAGCTCGAAACTATTTCTGTGGATGAATTTTATTGGGCGGTTAATACGGTGAAACCCTCATTTATCCGTGTAGAAGCGGATGAGTTAACGTATAATTTGCATATTATGCTTCGTTATGAAATCGAAAAGGCATTAATAAGCGGAGAGATCGAAGCGAAAGACCTTCCGACAGTCTGGAACCAGAAAATGCAGGATTACCTTGGTGTAACACCAAGTACTGACTCAGAAGGCGTACTCCAAGATGTTCATTGGTCATTTGGCGGTATTGGTTATTTTCCGTCCTATTCATTAGGAAATCTCTATGCAGCTCAAATTCTGCGTACGATTCAAAAAGACCTTCCTGATTTTTACAGCCATATCGAAAACGGGAGATTTGACCTGATTCAAGATTGGTTAAAAGAAAATATTCATCAGTACGGTAAGCTTTACACCCCAAATGAATTGATTGTAAGGGTAACGGGTGAGGAATTAAACGCCGAATACCTTGTCGAATACCTTGAGAAAAAATATGCAGAGGTTTACGAATTGTAACTATTTAAGTTTATTAAACATGTAAACTCACATTGACAATAAACTTGAATTATATTATAGTATGAGTAATTAAATATTTCCTTTTTAAAGGGGAGTAGCTGCTACAATAAAGTCGTCATTCCGAGAATTCAATTCTCCGGCTTTATTGGCAACATTTGCGTTGTTAGCAAGACCTTTACTTTACTGTAAAGGTCTTTTTGTGTTTTTTTAGGCCTTTACTGTATCCAGTAAAGGCCTATTTTTATGGCGTAGGGGAGTATATTAAAAAAACAAACTTTTGAGGAGGAAACATTCATGGACTTAACTCTGTTACTCGAATACGGCTGGGTGTTAATGATCTTGGTGGCATTAGAAGGTCTGTTAGCTGCAGACAACGCTTTAGTACTCGCAATTATGGTTAAGCAATTACCTGAGGAAAAACGTAAGAAGGCCTTATTTTATGGCTTAGCCGGAGCCTTTGTGTTCCGCTTTGCTTCCTTGTTCGTGATTTCATTTCTTGTTGATGTATGGCAGGTTCAAGCAATTGGGGCTCTTTATTTACTGTTTATGGCTGGAAATCATATATTCCGTAAGGTAATCAAAGGGAAGGCAGCAGAGGATAAAGAGGAGAAGGAAGGATCAAAAAAAAGCAGCTTTTGGATGACTGTATTAAAAGTCGAAGTGGCTGACATTGCTTTTGCGGTTGATTCGATTCTTGCTGCTGTCGCGATGGCGGTTGCTTTACCAGACACTCCACTGCCTAATATCGGCGGTCTGGATGGTGGTAAATTCTTAGTTATTTTCGCCGGCGGGATTATTGGTCTAATTATTATGAGGTTTGCAGCAAATCAGTTTGTAAAACTTTTAGAAAAACGTCCGGGTCTAGAGATTGCAGCCTTTACGATTGTTGGCTGGGTTGGTGTGAAACTTGCAGTTTACACCTTATCACATCCAGCATTGGCTATTTTAAGTGAGGAATTTGCGCATTCAATGGGATGGAAAGTAACCTTTTATGTTGTTTTGGTAGGTATTGCTGCCGCAGGCTGGTTTTTCTCAAAAGACAACAGCACAGAACCAGTAAGAAAAGAACCAGAGACTTTATAATTATTAATTCATTTTAGCCTAATAAAAGGCAGACTAAAAAGTTCTGCCTTTTATTATTATTCCTAACTAAGAACATACATTTTTGAGATACTTTTCAAAGTCTCAGTGATAGTATAGACAGTAAAGGCTTAAACTAAGAGCACATTATTATCGTACAATCACAATTCCAATTTGCCTGAGAGGTTTGAGTTGATGAATTTAAAAACGTATCTTGTTATTGCCTTTTGCATTAGTGCTGTTTCCATAATTGGATTTAGTTTGATATCCTTATTGATAAGTGATCAGAAAATCATCTATTTTGACCGTACAGTAATTGATATGGTCCAAGGGTCTGAAACATTGGTTCTTACAAATGTGATGAAATTTTTTACGTTTATTGGTTCTGCCCCCTTTTGTCATAGTTCTTAGTCTTTTTCTGTTACTTTTTCTCTATAAAGTACTTCATCATCGCTTGGAATTAATATTGTTTGCTGCGGCAATCACGGGATCGGCGATATTAAATGGTATCTTAAAACAGTTTTTTCAAAGAGTCCGTCCTGATTTCCATCGTTTAATTGATATTGAAGGCTATAGTTTTCCAAGTGGACATGCGATGAATGCTTTTACGGTTTATGGTATTCTTTCGTTTTTATTATGGCGTCATATTCCAAGCAGGTTTGGCAGAGGTGTGTTAATCTCCGTAAGCATTATAATGATTTTAGCAATCGGAATCAGCCGAATCTATTTAGGTGTCCATTATCCAAGCGATATAATCGGCGGCTATTTTGCAAGTGGGTTCTGGATTACAACGGCGATTTTGTTTTTTCAATATTACCAAGAGAAACGTTATAATAAGAAGAAACAACGAGAAAAGGGTATTGCATGATTATCTTAATTAGTATGGAGTGATACATATCATCAGAAACAGTATTCCTAATTTATTTACGATTTCTAATTTATTTTTTGGATTTTTATCAATTATGTATTCTGCGCAAGGGGATTACAAAAACGCAGCTATTTTAATTTTGATAGGGATGATGCTCGATAGTATGGATGGCCGAATTGCAAGAATGTTACGGGTGGATAGTGAATTGGGGAAAGAATTGGACTCCTTAGCAGATGTGGTAACCTTTGGGGTGGCACCAGCAATGATGGCATATTATTCGTATTTCTCAGAGTTTGGGGTAGCTGGTATGGCCATTTCTGGCCTATTTCCTTTATTCGGTGCCTATCGGTTAGCACGGTTTAATATTAATGCAGTCAAATCATCCAATAAGTATTTTACTGGTGTCCCAATAACGGCCGCAGGGGGATTGTTAACACTTCTTACCTTGTTCCACGGGAAAATGCCAGCGATTATCCTTCCTTTTGCCTTTTTTATTCTGTGCTACTTGATGGTTAGTACCATTAAAATTCCTAGCCTAAAGGATATCCCGCTGCCAAAATACGGAATTATCGTCACACTATTTTTGGGATACGCCATATACCTTGTCTTTAAAAAAGAACAGCATCGCTTTCCGTACTTCATATACGTAGCAATACCGCTTTATATAGCTTTTATCGGCTACCAATTAGTTCGGAACAAAAGAAAAAATAGTCCAAAATAAAGAAGGGTGTCAGGCACCATGTGAAATTTTCACATGGTGCCTGACACCCTATTTATATTTCCTTACTTACATTCCAAACGACATGACCCAAATGGATCCAGCAACGGTTACGAAGGCAATGAAGAAGCCGTAGATGACGTTGATGATCTGGGATTTTCCGTCTTCACCTTCATTCATATGCATGAACATATAAAGTTGAAGAGAAGCCTGGATTACAGCTAAGGAACCTATAATCCAGAGTATTGTTTTAAAAGGAAGATTGGTTTTCAGTGCCACACCAAGTGCAGCAAAGGTTAGCACTAATGACATGATAAAACCTAACACGTGCGTAAGCGGAAACCCTTTTGTATTTTTAGCCATTTATGCCACCATCCTTGCTAAATACACAAATGTGAAAATAAAAATCCATACAAGATCTAAAAAGTGCCAATATAGACCGATAATAAATGTTTTACGGGCAGTAACAGGTGTTAACCCTCTTTTTAAAATTTGGATAATCACCATAATTGCCCAGCCAATCCCCATGCTTACGTGCAGTCCATGTGTCCCAAGTAATACAAAGAAGCTAGATAGAAAAGCACTAGTTTGCATCGTTGCACCTTCGTGGACATAATGGATGAATTCCGTAATCTCCATGAACACGAAGCCAGCACCAAGTAGAAGGGTAATAATAAACCATAATAATAGACCATTACGGTTATGGCGACGCATCTCATAGATCGCAAGACCGCAAGTAAAACTACTTGTTAATAGCAGTATGGTTTCAATCATCACATCTTTTATTTCAAAAAGGTCTTTTGGTGTAGGACCACCAGCATACCGTGCATTGAGTACAGAAAAGACGGCAAAGAGAGTTCCAAAGAGGACAATCTCAGCTCCTAAGAAAATCCAGAATCCTAGAATATTCATCCGGTTCTGTTCTGTTTGATATTCGAGTGGTAAAGCTGTATTTACATTAGCTGACATGGCTGTTCCCCCTTTTATCGACGTTACGCCACGCTTTTTCCGTTTCCTTTATTTCGTCAACAGTAACATGGAAGCCATCGTTATAATCGAACGAACGAATGATTAATCCAATAATTATTCCAACAGAGGCTACAAGAGCCGCAATTTTCCATTCAAAGACAAGGAAGAATCCTGCGATTCCAAAGATCACTCCCATATAGATTGGCAAGCCGGAATTACTTGGCATATGGATTTCTTTAATTTCGTCGTCTTTCAGGGTCAATCCTTCGTTATTCTTTTTCATATACCAAAAGGTATCAACAGATTTCACTTCTGGTAGTTTTGCAAAATTATAGAATGGAGGCGGTGAAGCAGTAGCCCATTCTAAGGTTCTTGCATTCCAAGGGTCATTTGAAATATTACGGTCCGCATAGCGTGCACTCCAATAAATGTTATAGCAAAGAGCACCAAAGCCGATAGCTAAAATCACTGCACCAATGGTAGATAACATGAATAATGGTGCATAGCCTGATTCAGCTGAATACGTGTATGAACGGCGGACAGCACCGTCTAAGCCTAGGAAGAACATCGGCATAAACGTTAAGTTAAATCCAATTGTAAAGAACCAGAAATGAATTTTACCGATTTTTTCATTTAGCATATGGCCGAACATTTTTGGCCACCAATAATATAACCCGGCAAACACCGCAAACACAACACCAGGAATTAACACATAGTGGAAGTGAGCGACAAGGAATAGGGTATTGTGGTATTGATAATCTGCAGCACCCATGGCGAGCATTACCCCTGTTACACCGCCGATGATAAAGCAAGGAATGAACGCAAGCGCCCACAGCATCGCCGTTGTAAACTCGATTCGACCTTTTCTCATCGTGAATAACCAGTTAAACATTTTGACACCCGTTGGAATGGCAATCATCATCGTCGTAATGGAGAAAACAGAGTTAACTCCTGGTCCGGCACCCATAGTAAAGAAGTGGTGAACCCAAACAAGCATACTTAATAACGCAATGCCAACAATGGAGAATACCATTGATTTATATCCAAACAGCATTTTTCTAGAAAAGGTTGAAATAACCTCAGAGAACATCCCAAATGCGGGAAGGACAACAATATATACTTCAGGGTGACCCCATAACCAGAATAAGTTTGCCCACATCATATCCATACCGCCACCACTTAAGGTGAAAAAGTGCGTTCCAAAGATCCGGTCAAAGGTCATCAATGCAAGTGCAACAGTGAAAATTGGAAATGAAGCTACAATAATAACCGATGCAATGAATGAAGTCCAAGTAAACATTGGCATTTTCATTAGTGTCATGCCTTTTGTTCTCATTTTTAAAATAGTGACAATAAAATTAATTCCCGTCATTAGGGTACCAATCCCGGCAATTTGCAGGGCAATAGCGTAATAGTTATTCCCGATTCCAGGAGTAAATTCTTTCCCTGCAAGAGGGAAGTAAGCAGTCCATCCGGCATCTGGTGAACCACCAATAACAAATGAAATATTAAACAACATCGCACCACTAAAGAACAACCAGAAGCTTAACGCGTTAAGTTGAGGGAATGCCACGTCACGGGCACCTATTTGCAACGGGATCACCACGTTCATTAAACCAATTAATAATGGCATCGCTGCAAACAAAATCATGATAACACCATGTGTTGTAAAAATTTCATTGTAATGCTGCGCATCTAAAAATTTCATCTCTGGACGAGAGGTTTGAGCCTTCATTAAAAGACCATCTACGCCTCCCCGGAAAAACATCAGCACACCAGAAAGGATGTACATAATCCCAATCCGTTTATGATCAACCGTTGTCAACCATTCTCTCCACAGCCATTTCCATTTCTTTAAATAGGTAACCCCTGCTACTATTCCTATCATTGTTAATAGAATAGCAATCTGAGAACCTAGTATTAATGGGTTGCCGACGATAAAAAAGTCATGCCAATTAATGCCCATTGTGCTCACCTCCATCTGATTTTTCGCCCATGTCCATACCTTCCATGTCCATAGAATGACCATTTGTTTCTTTCTCTTTAAAAATCTTTCCTTTTACGCCATGTACTTCGTACAATTCAGGATTTGTATAAGTTTTAGAATTCATATCAGCATGGTTTACCCAGGCTAGATGAGTTCCAAGGAATGTTTCACGACCCAAGTGTGTAGGCTTAAGAAGTTGATAGTATTTCTTTTCTGTTAACTTTGGTGCAGTATCTTTGACTTCCTTTACCCATTTTTCAAAGGCCTGCGGGGATTTCGCTTCAACTGTAAATTCCATATCAGCATATCCCTTGCCGTTAAAGTTTGTATTTCTACCTAGAAATTCTCCAGGTTTGTCTGCAGTGAGATACAACTCTGTTTCCATCTTGTTCATGGTATACTTTTGACCACCTAAAGCAGGAACCCAGAAGGATTGCATTGTACCAGCAGAGGTTAATTTAAACTGTACCGGAGTGCCAGCTGGAATATTCACATAGTTCACTGTCTCGATCCCTTGTTCCGGATAGCTAAAAATCCACTTCCAATCAGCTGATGTTACATTAATGGTAATAGGTTTTTTATTTTCATACCCGGCAGGTACTTTCTCTAATTTATAGATTGTTTTAACAGTAGGAATCGTTAAAGCAATGACAATCAGAATAGGAATGACAGTCCAAATAATCTCTAATTTTGTACTGCCGTGTTCTTCAGGCGGTTCGTAATCTGCATTTTCAGGTTTCGCACGATATTTCCATATGATATATCCAAATAAACCAAATACAACGACGACCACTAGCAGCATAAAAATAAGTGACCAGTTAATCAAATCAAGAATATCACGTGCTGCAGGTCCTTTTGGATCAAAGACGACCATATTCGAACAGCCGCTTAAAAGTAGAATCGGTAATAAAGCTAACAGTGGAATTATGTAGCTTTTTTTAGACATGAATATTTCTCCCTTCCATAATGTACACTTTTAAGATTATAATCGTGAAATCTTTCACAAACAAGAAAAACTATTTCCTTTCTATTTTTTACTGAAACAAACATGGTTATATTAATTATTATTTAATATTAATTAGTCTTTATGTTTTTTCCTAAGACTTATATTAACAACTTTGCCGTGATGTTAATATAGCTTTTTGAATTAAATTGTGACAAATTTGTTAAGGATTTAATATCCATTATAAGGGGGAATAAGGTAAGTTGATTTTATACTAAAATTTAATTTGTCTTTTGTTGTCACAAACCTTTTAATTGTCTATTTTAGCTGAAAAGTGGGATAATACGAAGGAATACATAGTTGGAGGAGAGCACAAAATGAAGGTAAAAGTTAATCGGAATGCAGCAAAAGCATTGAAGAAAATGATGGAACAAGAAGAGGCACTAGGGAAATTGTTTCGAGTATATGTGACAAGTATCCACGGGGATCACGCCCATTATGATTTAAAGCTTGATACACCAACAGAAAACGATGTAGTGGTTACAAGTGATAAAGAAATTGACTTTATTCTTGATAAAAATGATCCGACCTTAAATAATATCTGGATTCAATATTTCCAATTACCAAAAGAAGAATGGCTAATTACCAACCCAACAATGGGCGTACATCATCACCATTAATAAAACAAGAAAAAACGCTTGTGAGTTCACTGCGTTTTTTTTTTGAATATATTCTTTTCTTTCTATTGAAAATTATTCCAACACACTTTTTCGAGGATAGGATATATGAAGTAGTCCATTATAAATTTGTGTTTGCATTAAATGAGCATAAGTTGGTTCTGGAAGTTCAATGACGCGTTCAAAATCACCATAGATTCGCTCTCTTTTCATTCCCATTTCAAATGGTAGAACCGGCTTTATTTTGCCATTAATTTTTAAATGTGTATTTGTGATTAAGTTAATTGAAAGATCTTCTCGATTTACTCCAGGTATTTCAAAAATAATAAAGTAATAATTTTCATTTAGATATATATCAAATTTTGGATTACATACCGCTTCTCTAAAAAATTCATCAGGATGTTTTTGCTTAAGTACGCTAGACCAAAAATTGCTCTCTCTATACTCATTTGTAATCTCTAGCCATTTTCTCATTTTTTCTATATCCATCTTACTACTCCTTTAAAGTTGATTGGCGATAGGCATAGAAGGGTTAGCTATTTGATCTTGATCACTAACATCTGGATCTACATTGCCTGAGTTCATAAGGGAAGAAGCCGGTGAAAAATCACCCAAAGAAAAATTTGCACCGACAAATTTACTATTAGCAGTATGGCTGTTATGCACAGTTGGACCTATATCAACATTTCCGTTTTGCGTAGCTCCATTAATCTTAAAATTTAAAATATTTATTTGAAATGGCATATCATATAACCCCTATAATGTTAGATTGGTAGTACAGGTTGAATGGGCTTATTTACATTGGCAACATCAGTAGTTCCAATTGAAGTTTGATCATTGACGTCAGGATCATTTAATAGGTTTTCCATCATTGCTTCAGTCGGTGAAGTGTCTCCATATGAAGCATTAATTCCTTGTGATTTAGTATTGGAAGTGGGACTATTATGAGCTGCTTCCCCTATAGTTATGGAACCATTACCCGAAATACTATTGATTTTTAAATAATATAAATTGATTACAACCGATGGCATCTTTAAACACCTTTCTATCCTTTGGCTTATGGGTACTATATGCAAAAGAGTGCCTATCTGTTACTTTATGATACTCATGTATTATGAATGGATGTAAATTCGCAGGGTTCTTCTTTGTTTAACAAATATATTAGGTATACTTAATTGTTTGATTAGTTTTTAGTAATGGTGTTAATCTTATAATGGAAAAAGTTAGAAGGGAGCACGTTAATACATATGGATAATTTTAAAAATGATGTTGAAATCAAATTAGTAGCACTGGATATGGATGGCACACTTTTAAATAATAAAGGCCAGATATCGGAAGCAAATCGCCAGGCAATCAGAGCTGCAAAGGACAAAGGGATTTTTGTCGTTCTAAGTACTGGACGTTCTGTGATTACTAGTCGAGAGCATGCTGATTCATTGGAGCTGAATTCATACTTGGTAACGGTAAATGGAAGTGAAATTTGGGATGAGAAACGGGAGTTAGTGGAAAGGAATTTGGTCAAATCGGAGCTGGTTGAGTGGATGTGGGGGTTATCTCAACAGCATAACACAAAATTTTGGGCGATTAGTACCGAGCGTAATTGGCATAATGAAATGCCGGCTGACCTACATACACTGGAATGGATGAAATTTGGCTTTAACATCGATGATGACGCAACAAGAGCACTAATCTTTAATGAATTACAGGCTAAAGGTGAATTTGAATTAAGCAATTCAACACTGAAGAACATTGAAGTAAATCCAACTGGAATTAATAAAGCGAAAGGACTTGGGATTGTTTGCAGCCGGCTGGGTTTGGATATGAAGAATGTTATGGCCGTCGGCGACAGCCTCAATGATTTAGCGATGATCAAAGCAGCTGGTTTGGGTGTAGCGATGGGAAATGCACAGGAAAAGGTAAAGGAGTCCGCGGACTGGGTAACAGCAACCAACGAAGAAGATGGTGTGGCGCAAGCAATCCATAAATGGGTGCTTTCAAAATAAAATTTGGACGAAAAAATTTATTTAAGAATTAGTATGGTATATGCAAACAGGAAATGGGTAAAAATAATTAGGCAAGTCAATTGAATTTGCAATTTACATGTAATTGTTACATGCTAGGAGGCTACAAAAATGGAACAAGGTAAAGTAAAATGGTTTAACGGTGAAAAAGGTTTTGGATTCATTGAGCGTGAAGGTGGAGAAGATGTATTTGTTCACTTCTCGGCTATTCAAGGCGAAGGATACAAAACATTAGATGAAGGTCAAGAGGTTACGTTTGAAATTGAAAGTGGTCAACGTGGACCACAAGCAGTAAACGTCCGTAAAGCATAATGACCCGCCGATAAAACAGGCCCAAGCATTTGGGTCTGTTTTTTATTGAAAGACTATGTTAAAGCTCATTGTTGATTTTGGCACATGTTGATTGGAGCGGAAGGCGCGAAGACTCCTGCGGGAGGACGGGGCAGGGGAGACCCCGCAGGCGCTTAAGCGCCGAGTTATCATGAACGAAACTAGCTCCTTACTCGTAAATTCGTAGGTTAATTTGGTAAGAATGTTTAATGTTGAAAAACAAAAAACCAAATTAGAGCTACATTACGAAAGGAGCTAGTCATTATGCAGGATGCCATAAAATTTGTAGGTTTAGACGTATCAAAGGAAAAAATTGCTGTAGCTATTGCTGAAGAGGGCCGCGGAGAGCCTAGATACTTTGGAATGATTCCTCATACACCTGAAGCAATTAGGAAATTAATAAAAAAACTTGGAGAACCTAACACTCTTCGAGTGTGTTATGAAGCAGGTCCAACTGGGTACCCACTATTTAGACTATTACTTACTTTGGGAGTTCATTGCGATGTGATAGCTCCATCCTTAATACCTAAAAGACCATGTGAGCGTATCAAGACAGATCGTAGGGATTCTATCCGACTTGCTCAGTTATATCGAGCAGGTGAATTAACACCTATTTATGTTCCTGATACGGAAGATGAAGCTCTCCGTGATTTAGTAAGAGCACGTGAAGACGCAAAAGAAGATGAACTAAGAGCTAAGCATCGTTTATCTAAATTTTTATTACGTAATAATCTTCACCCACCAGCTGGAGTTAATAAATGGACTAAAAAGTATCGTGAATGGCTAAATGTATTAAAATTTGAAAACTCATCTTTACGAGTGGTTTTTCAGGAATATTATCATCAATTAAAAGAGTTAGAACAACGAATTCTAAGACTCGAAGAGGAAATAAAATTACAAGCAGCCGAAGGTGTTCATGCTCCAATGATTCAAGCCTTACAAGCATTAAGAGGTGTTGCGCTTATAACTGCGACTAGTCTTGTCGCAGAAATTGGTTCTTTTAAACGTTTTCCAACCCCGAAACAATTTATGGCTTATGTTGGTTTAGTACCGAGCGAATCCTCTAGTGGTGAGAAAAGGAGACAAGGAGAAATTACTAAAACTGGAAATCGCCATGTTCGCCGTCTATTAATTGAGTCTGCTTGGAGTTATCGATATCAACCTTCAGTTAAAGGTGAATTAAAGAGACGGCAAGACGGCTTATCTCCAATAGTTCAAGGTATATCCTGGAAAGCTCAAAATAGGCTTCATAAAAGATATTTTCAACTACTATCCAGAGGAAAAACAGGTGGTAAAGCAATCACTGCAGTAGCAAGAGAGTTGGCAGGTTTTATTTGGGCTATTACGCAAGAGATAAATGATACTTCCAAAATTTGATTGTAAATATTGAAAATAAAATGCTTTTATATTGATTTAAAAATAGAAGATGAGAATAGGGCTCGAAGGCAAAGAGTAATACCGGAAAGGAAAATCCACGTGCCTCCTCTGTGCTATACCTTATAAGGGTTAACGCACGCGCCGAGTTAGTGGAAAAGTCCTTTAAACGGAAAGATAAAATGTGAAAACCCACGAATATCAGAATGCTAACCGCAGTAGAGATTTTTGCTTTCGTGCCGTGTTCTTAACATCTATTCAAATAAATAAGGAGCGGACATGTGATCATTTCTTCTTTAGCTTAAAATAGTGTCTCATCTCTTAGAATGGCAGTCAAGGAGAGCACTTGACAGCCATTCTAAGAGATGAGAATAGGTTGGTAAGCTAAAGAAGGAGATAATCTAGCCAGAAGGCTAATAAGACAACAATGAAAAGAAGCCAAAATTAGCTTCTCTTCTTAAAATTGCCCAAAAATAATACAAATACTAATTTAGAGTGGGGGCCTTGACAGTTTCGTTCATATCAGGAGGCTCCCCGCTACGCCCGCGGAAAGCGAAGCGCCTGGAGCGCAAATCAACAAACAAATTAACAAAGACATAAAAAAGACTGCCGGCAAACCCAAGTTTTTCGGATTTGTCGACAGTCTGCCTCTACATAAATGTAGAGGATTGGTTTAACGATTGATTTCCTTGACTCTGCCAACTTGACCATCCGTCAACCGCACTTTAATGCCATGAGGGTGAAAACTTGACTTTGTCAATATATCCTTAACAGTTCCCTCAGTGAGTTTCCCGCTTCTTTGATCTGCTTTTAGGACTATTTTGACTAAAGTCCCTGGGACAATGTCTACTCTATTTTGACCACTAGACACCCATTTTTCTCCGTGAATTACTTACTTTTTTAGTCTGCTGGCTTTGCAGCTTTTTAGTTGCCTGTGAGCTATTCGAGCTTGAATTCCCAAGGGCTGACTTGTTTTTCTTATTTTCCAGCTGTTGTTTCATCGCTTCTTGCAGACTTATTTTCTTCTTCGGTTCTTCCTGTGGATTGGTTTGGTTTGAATCACTCATAAAAAATCCTCCTAATAAAGTGTTAACCACATTATAAGCTATTTTCGTCCAAATAAAAATTTTTTGGACGTTATTTCTCATTTTTGGAATAACGTCCTTTATTTTTAATACCTATGTTATAGTGGGTACATGTTATCCTGTTGATAATCAATATTAATTTATATTAATTATAATTTAGTATTGATTTTAATAAAATTTATATTATAATTTGTTTAAGCTTTAAAAAATAGTTTACGAGGTGATCAAATGGGTAATGGTAACAAACACTTAACAACAGGATATGGAGCACCAGTCGGTGATAATCAAAATTCGATGACGGCTGGATCACGTGGACCAACATTGATTCAAGATGTACATTTACTAGAGAAATTGGCACACTTTAACCGTGAGAGAGTTCCTGAGCGTGTTGTCCACGCCAAAGGTGCCGGAGCACATGGCTATTTCGAAGTGACCAATGATATGTCAAAATATACAAAAGCAAAATTGTTTAATAGCGTTGGAAAACGCACACCTATGTTTATTCGCTTCTCAACTGTAGCAGGTGAACTTGGTTCAGCTGATACAGTTCGTGATCCGCGTGGGTTTGCTGTTAAGTTTTATACGGAAGAAGGAAACTATGATTTAGTAGGGAACAACACGCCAGTCTTCTTCATTCGTGATGCGATTAAATTTCCTGATTTCATTCATACTCAAAAAAGAGATCCTAAAACCCATTTGAAAAATCCAACTGCAGTTTGGGACTTCTGGTCACTGTCACCTGAATCCTTACACCAAGTTACCTATTTAATGGGTGACCGAGGACTTCCGGCAACACTTAGACACATGAATGGCTATGGCAGCCATACCTTTAAATGGGTTAATGCGGATGGAGCGGCAGTTTGGGTCAAATATCACTTTAAATCCGAACAAGGTGTTAAGAATATGGCACCAGAGCTTGCTGGTAAGTTAGCTGGAGATAATCCTGATTACCATACGGAAGACTTATTTCAAGCAATTGACAAGGGTGACTTCCCAGCATGGAGACTCCATGTTCAAATCATGCCTTTTGAAGATGCTGAATCGTATCGCTTCGATCCGTTTGATGTCACAAAGATATGGTCACATAAGGACTACCCATTAATCGAGGTTGGACGTATGGTGCTCAACCGTAATCCGGAAAACTATTTTGCAGAAGTCGAGCAGGCCACATTCTCTCCTGGAACAATGGTCCCTGGTGTTGAGGCTTCGCCGGATAAAATGCTTCAAGGCCGACTATTTGCTTATTCGGATGCCCACCGCTATCGTGTAGGACCGAATCATAATTTGCTCCCAATTAATCGTCCAAAGGTAGAAGTAAATAACTATCAACGTGATGGGGCGATGCGTTCCGATCATAATGGTGGTGGTTCGGTTTACTATGAGCCAAACAGTTTTGGAGGACCAAAGGAAGAACCTGAACATAAACAAACTGCCTTCCAGGTTAATGGACTTGCTGAACAAGTAGCCTATGATCAAAATGACCACTACACACAAGCCGGTGATTTATATCGCTTAATGTCAGCAGAAGAGCGGGCCCGCTTAATTGAAACAGTGGTAGGCGCAATGAAGCCAGTTGAGAGGGATGACATAAAGCTTCGTCAAATTCAACATTTCTACAAAGCAGACCCAGAATATGGTGAGAAAGTAGCCAAAGGGTTAAATCTAGCTATTCCTCAAGAGGTAAAGTGACTATTAAACTAGTAAAAGGCCGTTTATTAAGATGGACGGTCTTTTTTCATGGTAACAGGAGCTGAGATCTCGTCAGTTTTTTAAATGATTAGTCGAACTATTTTTGCAGGAATTTAAGGGCTAAGATTAGAATTATATTAATATGATGATTCAAAAGGGGGATTAGTATGAGTATCCAGGTAATAGAAAAAGAAGAAATGAAAGTTGTTGGGATTTCATGGAATGGAACTTACTCACAAATCAATACACTTCCACGTCTTTTTCAAGAAATGGTTAATCGACTAGAAGAAGTATCCTATCAAACGAAAGAACCTGTCTTGATTGCACCTTTTCATAGCAGAGAAACAGAATTCACCTATTATGTAACAACGCCCGTCGAAAAAATTGACGAAATTCCTGATGGTATGGTTGGATTTACGATTCCGAGTAAAAATTATGTTTTTGCTACCCATAAAGGAAAGCAAGAGGAAGTCGAAAATACATATCAACAAATATATGCTTGGATGAAAGAATATGGCTATGAACAGGATCATAACGCATTAAGTATTGAAGTATATAAAGAAGAGCATAAACATCTGTATGCTTCTGGGGAGCTTCACTTTGATATTTATTTACCAGTAAAGACTTATAAAGAGTAAACTAATTCTTTCAATGGAAGCAAGCTAAGGGGAGAAGAAATCACCTTAGCTTATGGATTTTATGTGAAATAATGATCAAATGATTTTAGTATGAAAATACTTTTTAGTGCGTTTCCCTTTACTGATCCAATAGAGTATACTATCATTAAAATAAGAATTGTATATTTCCTTCGGGGTCAGGTGAAATTCCTAACCGGCGGTGATGAAGCGTTGCTTCTTAGTCCGTGACCCGGTTAACATATTATTGTTAAACGGTGGATCTGGTGAAACTCCAGAGCCGACAGTTAAAGTCTGGATGGGAGAAGGAAAAGACAGGATTAATTGTAGGGTGAAGTGTACCTATTTTTAACCCTTTATTTTCTATTGTCTTTTACAGGACCCTGAGGACTTATTGTCTTCAGGGTCTTTTTCATTTTAGGGTAAGAATTTAAGTGGAACCATAGTAAGGAGAAGGAAATTATGTTTACTGGAATTATTGAAGAAATTGGGGTAGTCGCGAACATCCAGCGGACTGGCGAGTCGTTTGTTTTAGCCATTGAGGCAAAAAAAATACTTAATGATGTTCACCTTGGCGACAGTATTGCGGTCAACGGGGTATGTCTAACGGTGACATCCTTTACGGGTAAGCTGTTTACGGTAGATGTTATGCCCGAAACGGTCAAAGCTTCAAGTTTAAATATGGTCAAGCGAGGTTCCAGAGTAAATCTTGAGCGGGCGATGGCAGCAGGTGGAAGGTTTGGCGGCCATTTTGTCTCAGGACATATCGATGGAACAGGCATAATTAAAAGTAAACAGTCCTTCGAAAATGCTGTCTACTATGAGATTGAAGCAGAGCAGGACATATTAAAATATGTAATCTTAAGAGGGTCTATAACGGTAGATGGGACAAGTTTGACTGTTTTTGCGGTAACTGAAAATAGTTTTACACTATCGATCATCCCCCATACATTGTCGGAAACGATTTTGGGACTAAAGGGGTCAGGGGATATCGTTAATCTAGAATGCGATATGATTGGTAAATACGTTGGTCATTTTATGAAAAACCTTTCAGGTGATACTGCGCAAAATCATAAGACAGGGATAACGGCACAATTTTTAGCAGACAATGGTTTTAATTAAATTATAGTTTGGAAAAGTCCAATCTTAAAGGGTTTGTCATTTTGAAAGGAGAGATGTTGCGTGTTTAATACGATTAACGAAGCTCTTGCTGATTTAAAAGAAGGAAAGGTTGTTATTGTCTGCGATGATGAAAACAGGGAAAATGAAGGGGACTTTATTTCTCTTGCTGAAAAAGCAACCCCGGAGGTCATAAATCTTATGGCCACTCACGGAAGAGGTCTAATCTGTGTTCCTATTGACGAGGCATTAGCTCAAAAGCTCGACTTACATCCAATGGTTTCCAAGAACACGGATCCACATCGAACAGCTTTTACCGTAAGCATTGACCATAAATTTTCTACAACTGGAATTTCTGCATTTGAACGATCAGCAACGGTGTTGAGTATGGTTGACCCGGAATCAAAAGCATCCGATTTTTTAAGACCAGGGCATATGTTTCCGTTGATTGCTAAAAAAGACGGAGTCTTGAGCAGAACGGGGCATACAGAAGCAGCTGTAGACCTTGCAATTTTATGCGGTGCCAAGCCTGCTGGTGTCATTTGTGAAATCATGAATGACGATGGCACGATGGCACGTGTCCCACAGCTGCGCAAAATTGCTGATAAGCTAAACATTAAAATGATTACGATTAAAGATTTAGTAGAATACCGAAGCAACAAGGAAAATTTAGTTAAGCGGGAAGTTTAAAACAAATTTAGGAGGCATACTCATGGGTAATATTTTTGAAGGAAATTTAGTTGGCTCAGGATTAAAAGTTGGAATCGTGGTTGGACGTTTTAATGAATTCATTACAAGTAAACTATTAGGCGGTGCACAGGATGCACTTAAAAGACATGGCGTCAGTGAGACAGACGTAGATATTGCCTGGGTACCAGGTGCATTTGAAATTTCATTAATCGCCCAAAAAATGGCTAATAGCAAAAAATATGATGCTGTTATCACGCTTGGTACGGTCATTCGCGGCTCTACTCCACATTTTGACTTTGTTTGTAATGAAGTGGCAAAAGGTGTTTCCGCAATCAATTTAAGTAGTGGCATTCCTGTTATTTTTGGAGTACTAACCACAGATTCTATTGAACAAGCTATTGAGCGTGCTGGGACAAAGGCTGGTAATAAGGGATGGGATGCCGCTTCGGCTGCAATTGAAATGGCCAATTTGTGCAGAACGATTGAACTTTAAAATTATTGCAAAAATACATGTACAATTCATTTCATCTTTTCTATAATGAATTTAACAAAAAATATTTTTTATAATTAGGTGCTAAAATCTTATTGTAAGATTTTCGGCTTAAAAGAGAAGTTTGGTATAAGCCAACGCGGTCCCGCCACTGTAAATGAGAGCAACCTATATGGTGCCACTGTCGACTAAGATGGGAAGGCATAGGAAGCGATGATCATGAGCCAGGAAACCTGCCTAATTCTTGTGCGCCAATAAACCTACGAGGATGGGACGGTGTTGAAGGCTAGACTCCCTTTACTTATTGCTAGTAACCTGAATCTAATCATACCAACATCTCCATTACATAGTGGAGATGTTTTTTGTTTTTATCCAAGCCATTTTGTTTTTGCACAAGAAGATTTATTTTTTGTTACATAATTTTTATTAACTGAAAGTAGGGAGAAAAATGAAGAAGTTGTATTCATTGCTGTTAGTAGTATTATTGACAGTAGGAGTTTTAGCAGGTTGTGCTGAAAAGAAAGATCAAGTTAACGAAGAGAATAAGTCAAGCGTAGAGAAGAAAACAGCGGAAATTACCTATCCAGTTACACTTACTGATGCTACCAAAACTAAAGTTATCATCGAAAAGAAACCTGAAAAAATTGTTTCACTAATTCCAAGTAATACAGAAATTGCGTTTGCCTTAGGTCTTGACAAAGAAGTGGTGGGCGTGTCTGATTTCGATAATTATCCGGAAGCAGCGACGAAAAAAGAAAAAATCGGCGGGCAGGAAATAAACTTAGAAAAAATCATTTCCTTAAAACCAGATTTAGTACTAGCACATGCATCGTCCGCACATAATTCTAAAGCAGGGCTTCAGCAGCTTAAAGATGCTGGAATTACCGTTTTAGTTGTTAATGATGCGCAAAATTTTGACCAAGTTTATGATTCGATTGATATGATTGGGAAAGCTACCGGTGAAACAGCGAAAGCCAATGAGATGATTACAGGAATGAAGAATAAATTGGCCGATATTAAAGCAAAGGCTGGAGAAATAAAAGAAAAGAAAAAGGTATTAGTTGAAGTTTCGCCCGCTCCAGAAATTTATACACCTGGTAAGAATACCTTTATGGATCAAATGCTTAGTATAATCAATGCAGAAAACATCGCAAATGATCAAGAAGGCTGGATTAAAATTGATCAAGAGGCGATGATTAAACGCAATCCTGATGTAATTCTGACTACCTATGGATACTACGTCAAAAATCCAGCGGAACAAGTTTTAACTAGAAAGGGCTGGGAAACAGTCAACGCTGTAAAAAATAAGCATGTAGTCGATGTCGATTCTGGTCGCGTGACTCGCTCAGGCCCTCGGATCGTTGAAGGAGTAGAAGATCTTGCGAAGGCTGTCTATCCTGAAATTTTTAAATAAAAAGTATTTTTCCTATATGATAGCTGGAATTTTCCTATTCCTATCTATTTTATTAGGTATTTCAATTGGAACAGTTTCGGTTCCAATCTTAACCATTATTAAGATTATCAGTGCGAAAGTATTTGGGGTTATTTCATTGGGGACAATTGACCCTATGTATTCGAGTATTGTCCTAAACATTCGCTTACCTAGAGTGATTTTATCAGGTCTTGTCGGGGCTTCTCTTGCAATTGCAGGGGCAGCCTTTCAAGGACTGTTAAGAAACCCGTTAGCAGATCCTTATACATTGGGTGTATCCTCCGGGGCATCTGTTGGAGCGGTGTTGACACTGTTTTTCCACCTATCAATTCCTTTTATTGGTTCCTTCACATTACCATTGCTAAGTATTCTATTTTCCATTTTAACCATCTTTTTAGTCCTTACTTTCGCCAGTAAAATAGAGCGCTCGATGAGAGTGGAAACGATTATATTAACGGGGATAATTTTTAGTTCCTTTTTAGGAGCAATTATTTCTTTGATGATTGCACTGACTGGGGATGAGCTGCGGCAAATTATCGGCTGGCTATTAGGAAGTGTATCGATGAGAGGATGGGTGTACATAAAGATCATTTTGCCATTTTTTATCATTGGCTCAGGCCTGCTGATTTTTAATGCAAAGGAACTAAACGCCATGTCGTTTGGGGAAGAGCGGGCACAGCATTTAGGGGTCAATGTTCAAAAAAGAAAGCTAATTATTTTAACAGCTGGCTCTATTTTAACAGGAGCTGCGGTTGCGGTGTCAGGCACCATTGGTTTTGTCGGGCTAGTGATTCCTCATTTATCAAGATTATTATGGGGTCCCGATCACCGGCATCTCCTTCCGTTATCGATCATAACAGGAAGCGGTTTTTTAATTTTAGCTGACCTAATTTCAAGAACAATCATATCTCCTACAGAATTACCCATTGGTGTAATCACAGCTTTAATTGGTGCACCGGTATTTGCAATAATCCTGCTCCAAAGAAAAAGGACGGAAAGAAGTGGTTAAAGGATGCTTAGTGTTCAACAGATTTCCGGTGGATACTCGAGTGAAGCGGTTCTGAAAGACATTTCTTTTGATGTGGAAAAGGGAGAATTATTCGGGATATTGGGGCCGAATGGAAGTGGAAAGACAACCCTTTTGAAAATGCTTAGTGGAATTTTGCCCATCCAAAAAGGTGAGATTTTTATCAATCGGAAACGGCTGCAGGAATACAAAACAAAACAACTGGCCCAAATGATTGCCGTTCTTTCACAACATTCAACACAATCATTCTCATACACCGTAAAAGAAACTGTCTCGCTTGGCCGTTATGCACATCAAAAGGGGTTATTTCAAAGCTGGAGTAATGCCGATGAAGAGGTTGTCCAGCGAGTAATGAAGCAAATTGGTGTTTCCAGATTCCAAAATAAAAATATTCAAGAATTATCAGGCGGTGAAAAGCAACGAGTATTTCTTGCCCAAGCTTTGGCCCAAGAGCCTGAAATACTTTTGTTAGATGAACCCACCAACCATTTGGATTTGTCGTACCAAAAGGAATTATTAGATTTCTTAAAACAATGGACGTCAGAAAGTGGATTAACAGTTATCTCTATTTTTCACGATTTAAACCTTGCGGGGCTTTATTGTGATCGATTGCTCCTTCTCGAAAATGGAAGAATTAATATCGATCATATTCCTAATGAGGTGCTCCGGGAAGAACGAATAAGAGATGTGTATCATACAGACATTCAAAAACATCCCCATCCTAAAGTCGCTGCACCGCAAATGGTTTTACTGCCAAAAGTGAAAAACAAAGTTGTCGATTTTGACCTAGATGAGTCGATGCTGCATATCTCAGAAGAATTAATCGAGTTAACATCCCCCATGCCATTAAGGACTATGTCATCTGGGGTGATTGGTTCGGGAACCGGATGGCACCTAACATTTGTGAACCGCCATGTTAACAAGGATTACAACTGTAGTGATCATCGTATAGAAATGAGTTCATTTTTAAAATCAAACGGGTTTGAACCATCGGAAACTGTTGGCATGATGACCGCAGTTGTCCTCGAAGATGTAGTATACAAGCGGTTTGAACATAATAGCTTCTCGATATTTGCTGTTGTGACAGCTGGAGTAGGAAATGCGATTGATGCTTCGAAAAGTGAACTGCATTCATTTGAAATGACACCAGGAACAATCAATACCTGGATTTTTGTGAGCGGCGAGCTGACAGAGGAAGCTTTTATTCAAAGTATCATGACCGCAACTGAAGCGAAGGTTAAGGCATTGAATGATCTAAAGGTAATCGACGAAGTCACCGGAACGATCGCCACCGGTACATCGACAGATAGTATCTTAATTGCTGCTACTCAAACGGGTGAAGTATTAGAATTTGCGGGTACGATTACCCCGTTAGGCAAGCTTATTAGCAAGGCAGTTTATCAGTGCACGATCGAAGCGATTCAAAAATCCAGCAAGAGGAAATGCAAATGATCGTCCATCATTTAATCTCAATCACAGTTGCCTATATTATTGACCTGTTTATTGGGGATCCACCCGATTGGCCCCACCCTGTAAGATGGATTGGAAAGATGATAACATTTCTTGAAAAACGTTGGAATAATGGCAATTCTAAGCGGTGGAAAGGGCTGGCCATGCTCCTTTTTATCTTACTCTTAGTTTTTTTCGTCGTTTTGATATTAGTTTTAATAGGATATTGGATTCATCCTGTTGTTGGAATTTTAGTAGAAGGTATAATTATTTCTACAACCATTGCTCAAAAAAGCTTAAAGGTGGCTTCTCTAGAAGTCTATCGTCCATTAATTGAAGGGGACCTTCCTGAAGCAAGGAAAAAACTATCCTATATTGTTGGCCGTGATACAGATTCCTTGGATGAGAGTGAAATCGCTCGCGGTACGATTGAGACCGTGGCCGAAAATACTAGTGATGGGGTGACGGCCCCCTTATTTTGGGCACTAATAGGTGGAGCCCCGCTGGCGATGGTTTATCGCGCAGCCAATACATGTGATTCGATGGTAGGCCACTTGAACGATAGATATAAAGAGTTTGGCTGGGCGTCTGCAAAATGGGATGATGTGATGAACTGGATTCCGAGTCGAGTAACAGGGATCATCATGCTGATAGGAAAACGTCCCGTAAGGATGCCTTTTAGAAAAGCTTGGACGATTTTATTCCGTGATGCGAAAAAGCATCCGAGCCCAAACAGCGGCTGGGGTGAAGCGGCTGTCGCAGCTATTTTAGGGATACAGCTTGGCGGAATCAATTATTATAAAGGATTGATATCGAACCGGGCAAAAATGGGTGAACCCATTCAGTCCATCCAAGCGGAACATATCATCAAGGCCAATCAAATTCTTAGCAAAACGGTCTTTTTATTTTTATTATTTTTATGGATAGGGGGAATGGTCCTTGAATTGGCCGTCACATGGCTCGAATCCTCAATATTTATATGAGGCAATGGGCCTTGCACTCCCGTTGCAGTTTATTGATTTTAGCGCAAATATCAACCCAATGGGCCCGCCATCTGCTTTGAAAGAAAAATGGCTGGATTTTTTTCAAGAAATTAATGTTTATCCAGATCCTTATGCAACACAGCTGAAGGGAAGGATTGCAAAATCGGAGCAGACCCCGATCGATACAATCCTGATTGGGAATGGAGGAGCAGAGCTTATTACGCTGCTTGCCCGTATGCTTGCCGGCAAAAAAGTAGTCATCGTGGAACCCACATTTTCGGAATATGAACAAGCATGTCGGGCAAACAAATGTGAAATTGTCTACCATCAACTTGTGGAGCCAAACTTTGAATTGAATCCAGTCGATTTTCACTCGAGTCTGATGGATGCAGATGCGGTGTTTCTGTGTAATCCAAACAATCCAACAGGTATTTACTATCCGGCCTCTACGGTTATTTCGATCATAGAGGAATGTGAAAAGCGAGATTGCTTGGTCGTTTTGGATGAAGCATTTTTTGATTTTTTAATAGAATATGAATCAGTTGTTCCATACATAAACAAGTTTTCAAATTTAATTATTATTCGCTCGCTGACAAAGATGTTTGCAATTCCAGGAATACGCTTGGGATATTTAATCGCTCAGCCAGCGATTGTTTCGGGTCTTAGCCAGTTACAATCACATTGGAGTACCAATACCATTGCGTTATTAGCAGGGGAACTTTGTCTGCAAAATAAATTTTTTATTAAAGAGACACAGGCATATATTAGTCATGAGCGGAAAAGGCTGTTTGCCTTTTTTACACAGGAAGAATTTGTGGTTTCGTCTTCCAACGTGAATTTCTATTTATTGAAGGATCCGCATTTGAAAGATCAGTTTGCGTTGTTTGAGTTCCTTCTAAATCAAGGCATCATACCAAGGCATACCTTTAACTTTCCTGGTTTAGAGGGAAGATGGCTTCGGTTTGCCATAAAAAGTAATCAAGAAAATAATCAACTAATGGAAGTGTTGGCGAAATGGCGTCATCATCATTAATCTTCATAACAGGCGGAGTAAGAAGTGGGAAGAGCAGCTTTGCTGAGAGGAAAGCAGTAGAGATCGCTCGTAAGACAGGCTGCCAACTTAACTATCTGGCAACCGGCGTTCCTTCTGACTCAGAAATGAAGGAACGAATTGAAAAGCACCAACGCGATCGAGATTCAGCGACTTACCGGTGGAAAACGTATGAACAGTCAGTTCAAATCGGGAAAATAGCTGATGACTTTAATGGCGAGGATGTTATTTTGTTGGATTGTGTCACAACGCTATTAAATAATGAATTGTTTTCTTCTGAGCAAGTGTGGGATGAACATTTTTTAGAAACGGTTAAAGAAAATGTGATTACAGGGATTACTTCGATAAAAAATCGTGCTCGGACAATAATTGTCGTCAGTAATGAAGTATTAAACGAGCCGTTACTTGGCAATGAATTGGTTTTTACCTACGGCCGCTTGCTGGGCCAAATCCATCAATATTTAGTCAAGGAAGCGGAGTTAGTGTTTTTAGTGGAGGCAGGGATTCCTATCGTAATGAAGGGAGTAACGCAATGAAAGGGATCATGATTCAGGGTACGGCTTCAGATGTGGGCAAAAGTCTAATCGTAACGGCGATGTGCCGAATACTTGCCAATGAGGGAGTAAAGGTCGCCCCATTTAAATCTCAAAACATGTCCAATAACTCGTACGTGACACAAGACGGTAAAGAAATTGGCAGAGCACAAGGGATTCAGGCGGAAGCTGCTAGAGTGGAGCCAACCGTTTGGATGAACCCTATTCTATTAAAGCCAAGGTCAGATCAGCATGCAGAAATTGTTTATCTAGGAAAAGCGATCGAAACCCTTTCGGGGCGTGGGTATCGGGATCATTTTTATAAGAAGGGGTTAGAGGTAATAAAGAAATCACTTCATCAGCTTGCTGATGAATTTGATGTAGTGGTGATTGAGGGAGCAGGCAGCCCGGTTGAAATCAATTTAAAGGACCGCGAGTTGGTCAATATGAAGGTCGCCGAACTAGCCGATGTACCAGTTGTACTGGTTGCTGATATTGATCGCGGCGGGGTATTTGCTAGTATTGTTGGCACACTTGAACTATTGGAGCCTTACGAAAGGCAACGAGTTGTCGGTGTGATTATCAATAAATTCCGCGGTGATATTACCCTATTTGAGGACGGAGTTCAGTGGCTGGAAGAGAAAACGGGTGTACCTGTATTAGGTGTATTGCCGTTTGTGGAAAATCATATGATTGATGGTGAGGACTCATTATCGATTCGCAGCCAATTTTCTAATCGGAATGAAGGGACAATTGATATTGCCGTCATCAACCTGCCGTTTATTTCAAATTACAGTGATCTGGAACCATTTTTATTTGAAAAAGATGTTTCGCTCCGTTTGGTGAATCATGCGAGTGAGTTTGGACAGCCAGATGCCGTTATCCTTCCGGGTACAAAAAGTACGATTAGCGACTTAAAAAATTTAAAAGATAAACAGTTAGATATCTTAGTCCAAAACCACGTAGAAAATGGCGGTTATGTTGTTGGGATTTGTGGCGGGTATCAAATCCTTGGCGGATATTTGATCGATGAAGTTGGTTCCGACACTGGGATACGGAACTACAAGGTGGAAGGGTTAGGAGTGATTCCTGCTGCTACCACTTTTTATAAAGAAAAAGAAACAAATCGAGTCACTGCCCAGTATCACAAGAGGATAGAATTACCCATTCACCAGCCAATCGTAGGGTATGAAATCCATTTAGGAAAGACGATATTTTCTAAAGAGGTCTGTCCGTTTTTAACATTAGCAAACGGGGAAGAAGAAGGCTATTTCGCAAATGACGGTCAAATCATTGGAACGTACCTTCACCATCTATTTCATAATGATGAGTGGAGAAATCACTGGTTAAACATGATTCGGACAAGGAAAGGACTCCCTGCAGAAGAAATCCGTTCAATTAGCGACTATAAAGACAAACGATTTGATTCTATCGCAGACGAAATGAAAAGTCATCTAAAATGGGATCTGATTAAAAAGATTATCAATCAATGGGGTTCAAAAACATGACGTTCTTGAAAGGTTTCTTGATTAATATTCAATTCTTTACAGCAATCCCTATCACACTCGAGTTACCAATGGATAAAGACCATCTTAAAAAGGCAGTCCAAGCCTTCCCACTCGTTGGATTAATACAAGGGATCATTTATTCAGCGGTATTTTATCTGTGTCTTGAATTTACTCCTTTTTCCCATCTTGCCTGTGCATTCTTGCTTTGGCTGGCAACGATTCTCCTGACCGGAGGAATTCATCTGGATGGCTGGATGGATGCAAGTGATGCTTATTTTTCCTATCAAGATCAAGGGAAAAGACTAGAAATTATGAAGGATCCAAGAACGGGTGCATTTGGCGTTCTCTCCATTCTTGTTTTATTAAGCTGTCGGTTTCTATTTATGTATGAGAGTACAGCAAAGGTCGAAAATATACTATTTATCATGATTGCTGTCATCCCTTTTTTAAGTAAAACTGTCATGGGTGTTCTGTTGTTAACGGTAAAGTCAGCCAAGAATGAAGGGCTGGGCACGTTATTCCAAAGTGCGGCGAAACCGCAGGCATTATGGCTATATCCTATTTATTTAGTTGGTGTTTTAGTTCTTGTTAATTTATTCATAAAACAATTCTTCTTAATAGGTTTATTGATTTTCGCTGCAGCCTGCTGTTTATTCCTTTTTCGTCGGAAAGCTGTGAAATGGTTCGGTGGAATTACGGGGGATGTATTAGGTGCGGCTGTTGAAGGGACTGAGTTAATCCTGTGGATGACCGTGTGGTTATTGCATTATTTCGTCATGGTATAACAGAAGAAAATAGACGAAAAGCCTATCTAGGGTGGAACGATTCGCCGTTATGTCCGGAATCAAAACCTATATCGGTAACAAAAAGCTATCAGCGCTATTTTTCAAGTGATTTGCAAAGATGTACTGATACAGCGGAAATATTATTTCCAAACTCTAATCTATCCCTATTAAAAGAATTACGAGAAATAAATTTCGGTCAATGGGAAGGGAACACGTACGAAGACTTGAAAGAAAATAGACTCTATCGTCAATGGCTGGCAGATCCTGTTACGCATTGTCCGCCCGACGGTGAATCATTTGATAAGTTCACCAAGAGAGTTGATGCTGGCTGGGCCAGGCTGATTGGAGAGATTCTCGATTCTAGTTTGCAGAACGCAGCAGTAATTACTCATGGGGGAGTCATCAGATATCTTTTATCAAAATTTGCCCCACACCAAAAAGAATTTTGGGAGTGGCAGGTTAATCATGATCAGGGGTTTGAACTCATATTTGAAAAAGAATCTTTAAGGAGGGGGATGCGGTGCACTTTATTATTGGAGGTGCCTTTAACGGCAAACGGGCTTGGGTAAAGAATACCTACACTGTTTACGAGAATAAACATTGGGTCTCAGCTTATGATAACCATTCTCTCCCGTTAAATTTAATTGATTTTGGCAAGGATGTGATGATCCTTGAGGGTGTAGAAATATGGTTGAAAGATTTAACTGTGACATATGATGGCGACAAGTGTCGAGAGATTTGGAATAAATGTCTCGAGAATTGGCTTTCTTGGGAGCAGGAAGCTCTACATCGCCAATTAATTGTGATTGGGACTGATATTACAAAAGGAATTGTGCCATTGGAAGTAGAAAATAGACTGTGGCGGGATGTAACAGGATGGGCCTATCAAGATATCGCCGTAAAATCAGCTAAGGTTGACGTCATTTGGTATGGATTAAATCAAACGATTAAGTAAAGGGGAGAAGTTTCAATGAGAATTTACACAAGAACAGGTGACAAAGGAAAAACAAGCATAATTGGTGGCAGGGTAGACAAGGATGATACCCGTGTGGAAGCGTATGGAACGGTCGATGAAGTGAATTGTTTTGTCGGTCAGGCCATTCAAGAGCTTGACCTCAAATTATTCAAGGACGTGCTTGATGATCTGGAGAAAATTCAACATGAATTATTTGATTGTGGAGGAGACCTTGCTAATGTGACTGAGAAGCGAGTAATAAAGCTGCAGCAAGAATCGATTGATTACCTTGAAAAGAAAATAGATGAATATATTAAAGAGGCACCAGAATTAGAAAGGTTTATTTTACCAGGAGGGTCTAAGCCCGCGGCATCGATTCATATTGCTAGAACGGTAACAAGAAGAGCGGAAAGATTAGTTGTTAAGCTAGTCAAGGCTGATTCGAAAACACCTGAATTAGCCTTAATGTATCTAAACCGCTTATCAGATTATTTCTTTGCATTGGCTAGAGTTATAAACTTCCGATTAAATGTCAGCGACGTTGAGTATATGCGCAGTGCAAAAGTATTCAGGGATGGGAAGCGTAAGGAGGAAAAGTAGTATGAAGGGAAAAGTGGTGAGCGGGCTGGCCATGTTAACAGCATTGTCAGTTGTCGGAGCAATGATTAAAATTCCAGCCATTGTCGGCAGTGTCGCATTGGATGTTTTTCCTGCGCTATTGGCAGCAGTCCTGTTTGGAGCGAGGGCTGGAGCGGTTGTGGCTGCATTTGGTCATCTGCTATCCGCTCTAATAGGTGGTTTCCCATTGGGTCCAATGCACTTTTTAATTGCTGTAGAAATGGCAGTGCTCGTTTGGATGTTTGGCCGTTTTTATAAAAACAATAAGGTTTTAGCAAGTGTGCTCTTCATTATTGGGAATGCATTTGTTGCTCCCTTACCATTTATGTTTTTAATGAATGTCGGTTTTTATTTAGGAATTGTCCCTTCACTGCTAATCGGTTCGGTCATCAATACAGTAATCGCACTGGTTGCAATTCCACGGCTTTCTTCATTGGTCACTTTTGGCTTAGCGAAGCGTGAAGAAAAATTATGAGAGATATTATAACCATTCCTTTTAACAATATGGACTCGCTCATTATTGCATGCGACAATAGCGGAGCCATTGGATTGAAGGAACAAGACCTTGTTCAGGTCCCATACGAAACGGTAGCTTATTATTCGTTTAGAGTTGCTGTCATGGAATGTATGGCAGCAGGGGGGGAGCCCATTTCAGTGGTGCTCCACAACTTCTGCGGAAATGAACCCTGGGACGAGTTAGTTTCAGGAATACAAAATGGGCTGCAAGAACTAAAATTATCGGATGTACGGATAACTGGTAGTACAGAAAGTAACTTTTCACTCATGCAATCTGCTCTTGGTTTAGTCGTTCTTGGGAAAAAGTCCATTGCTCGAACGACAGAGCTAGCTTACTCTAACCAATTGAAATTTGCAGTGGTAGGCAGGCCTCTTGTTGGAAACGAAGTGATCGAACAAAAGGATCAAGTTGCCCCTCTGTCCGATTTTCAGATGATCAGCAAGATTCAAGATGTCATGGTCTGGCCGGTTGGTTCCAGAGGGATTTTATATGAGATCAATCAGATGTTCCCTAATGAAGAAGTTTCAAAGGAAATGGTCATCACAAACGTGGATATTTTAAAATCGGCTGGACCAGCTACCTGCTTTCTGGCTGTGTATGATCCAGGACAGGAAGAAACAGTAATAAATACAGCAGGAAGATTTTTCAACCTATTGGAAATAAAAAAATAGCACGCATCGATTGCGTGCTATTCACCTCTATTCTTAACCTTTTCAACTAATGAATTTACGGCCTCGCCGAGCTTATATAAAGCCTTATCCAAGCCCTTTTTCCATCCAGGGGCTTGTTCTTTTATGGTTTCACCTAGTTTTTGAGCATTTTCATTTAATTCTTTGCTTATCTTCTTCGCCTGTTCATTGATTCTTAGATTTGGGGGAGCTTCTCCGGCGAGCTGTGCATTAATTGAAGAAACTTCGAATTGTTCTTTCGGAAGATGCTGAATAGACTCCTTCATCATCTCTTTAAAAATTGGCACCACATTGGCCGAACTCGCACTTGGCAGGTAATGCTCTCGGTCGGTTTGGTCAAATCCTAACCAGATTGCCCCGACAAGATTTGGAGTATATCCAACCATCCATTGATCCTTCGTTCCACTGACATCCTTAAATGGTAACTGGGTCGATCCTGTTTTTCCGGCGAGTTGCACTCCAGGAATACGGGCGCGTCTACCCGTCCCGGTTTCTACTACATTTAAGAGCATCGAAGTCATTTCATCCGTGACCTCTTCTGACGTCACTTTTGTAGTTTTCGCTTCCCTCTCTGCTAAAACATTTCCAGTCGGCCCAACAATTTTAGTAATTAAGTGGCTATCTTCACGCTTCCCGCCATTTGGGAAAGCTGAAAAAGCGTTTGCCATTTGAAGGGGGGAGACCCCTTGACTCATCCCGCCCAGTGCGATTGCCAGGTTTTTATCTTCTTTTGTAACAGGGATGCCAAACCTTTTTAATGAATCGATCCCTCTATCTAGGCCAATCTTATTTAACAGCCACACAGCCGGGATATTCAGCGATTTCTCAAGTGCCTTATACATTTCAACCTTTCCCTCATATGTTTTTGAAAAATTCTCTGGTTTGTAATTTCCGAAGGTGGTTGGTTCATCGACAAGCTTGGATGAATAGTTGTATCCTTCTTCAAGAGCAGGTGTATATACTGCCAATGGTTTGATCGTTGACCCCGGCTGTGCCCGTAATTGTGTTGCTCGGTTAAAGCCTCGGAATACATGCTCGCCGCGGCCGCCAACAAGGGCTAAGACTCCCCCTGATGCTGGGTCCATTAGAACGGAACCACTTTGAACTAAATTCTCCCCTTGGCTCCTTGGGAACAAGTAGTTTTTACTATAGACCTTTTCAAGGCCAGACTGAAGATCTTGATCCAAAGCAGTGTAAATTCGATAGCCTCTTGTTAAAATTTCCTCCTGTGTTATGCCATATTTATTGATAGCTTCATTTAAGACTGCATCCACATAATAAGGGTATTTTCGTTCAACAAAGCTCCCCCCGCCATCGTGAAGGCGAATCTTTTCTTTCTTAGCCTTCGCATACTGTGAATTATTTATCATCCCTAGTTCTTTCATTTTTGCTAACACTGTATTTCGTCTTTTCATCGCTAAATCATAGTTTTTATAAGGGTCAAGATAATTCGGTGAATGCAATAGTCCGGCTAGCATCGCTGCCTCACTGACCGTTACATCCTCGATATTTTTATTAAAATACTTTTTTGATGCATTGCTAATACCCCAGGCACCGCTCCCGAAGTAAACCTGATTGATATACATTTGTAGAATCTCGTTTTTGGTATAAACCTTTTCGATTTTTACCGCTAAAAATAATTCCTCAGCTTTTCGCTTATAGGTCCGTTCTGGTGAGAGAAGGGCGTTCTTCGTTAGCTGCTGTGTTAAAGTACTGCCACCGCCTGTAATTCTTCCCGCAAACAAATTACTGAAAAAGGCACGGGCAATCCCTTTGATATCAAAACCGCCATGCTGATAAAAGCGTTCGTCCTCAATGGCAACGACCGCATTGGGTACATACTTTGGCAAGTCTTCGATTTTTACGCCTTTCGTCCGATTGGTAGCGACATTGCTAGCCACTTTTCCATTTTTATCATAAATAACTGTCGGCTGGCTGAGACCCTGCTTCAAAGATTGGACATTTGCTCTCATCGCGAGCCAGCCAAAATAGAGGATGGTCGCTAAAACAACCACTAGAATAATTAATAAGAATATTTGTGTTAAATGTTTCTTTTTCCAGAAACGAACGATTTTTTCCCAAAATGGATGCAATTTCTCCATGTGATCTCCTTACTTTAAAAAAGTAATTTTTAATTCTTTTATTATAAATTTTATCGAATAAAAAGACTAGCAAAAGCCATTTGGCTATTATTATTCCCTCTTGTAACAAATAAAACTTAGTCACGTCTACAAAGTACTTAAAAAATATTTTAAATTTGTGTAGGGTTCATTAAAAAAACCTTCGTCTATTAGGTGTAATGAATGGGAAACAGGAGGAAATAATGATTACGATAAAAAAATTAAGCCATGATTTTGTGATTGGAAAAAAAGGAAGTCAAACGATTATTCCGGTACTTAGAGATATTACTTTGACGGTCGAAAAAGGTGAAATTGTTACGATTGTTGGTAGAAGCGGATCGGGGAAATCGACGCTTCTTAATTTAGTGAGTGGCTTCATTCATCCGAAAGAGGGTGAAATTTGGATCAGCGGGGAAAAGGTATCAGATCTGAATGAAACGAAATTTGCAGATTTCCGGATTAATAATCTAGGATTTATTTTTCAAAGCTTTCAATTGATTCCGAGCATGACTGCCTTTCAAAACGTGGAGCTGCCGCTTATATTAAAAGGTATTAACGAAAAGGAACGAAAAATCCAAACGGAAGAAATGCTTAAAAAAGTTGGTCTGCTAGATTACCAGGCTCATTATCCAGGAGAATTATCAGGCGGGCAGCAGCAGCGGGTAAGCATCGCCCGTGCCTTAATTGTTAATCCCCCGATTATTCTTGCCGATGAACCGACCGGCAGCCTTGATAGTGAAACAGAGGAAGAGTTATTGAAATTCATTAAGGAATTAAATACGGATTTAGGAATCACCTTTTTGATAATCACCCATGATGACAAGGTGGCCGATATCGGCAGTCGAAAGATTGAGTTAAAAGATGGCCGCATTGTCGAGGAGGTGCTGTTATGAAGTTAAAAGATCAATTCCGCTTCGTCCGCCAGAATATGAAGAAAAATAGAACGAGAGTATTTATGACGATTCTTGCGACAGCAATGGGTTGTGCCTTCCTAATTGTTCTCGCCTCTGTCGGGTTTGGCTTACAGAAATCAGTGGTAAAGGAAATTACTGAACGCAGGGTCATTACTCAAATTGATGTCCATGGCAAAGAAACAAAAGATCAAGGGGTTTTTCGTCCTTTAAATGATAAAGATATTCAAGTTTTTGAAAAAGTTAAAGATGTCAAAGCTGTCACAAGAAGGAAAATGTTGCAACAGGAAAGCACCTATTCGATTGGGAATTATCAAGAAGCAACGCAAACTTTTGTGGCGAATTTTCCTGCAGAAATAAAATCCGGTTTTGAATTATCTGAGGGCAGGCTGCCAAAGGGAAAAGATGAAGTGGCCGTAGGGTACAATTTCCTAACTAATCTCGCAGAAAAGGATGCTGGCGATGATTTGTACGATGAAAAGGGTCAGGTTAAAGAGGAGTATCTCTATAAAGGCGAATTACTTGGCAAGGAAATTAAGTTAACGATCAGGCAGTTTAAAGAGGGCAAACAAGTAGAAAAAACGATTCCATTGAAGGTTGTTGGCATCTCTAAAAAGCCAACGAAAGAATGGGCCGAAGATAGAAGTGTGTTTATTTCGGATGATATGCTAACGGAAATTGAGACGTTTACCGGAACACCAAAAGGGTACCAGCTCGATGCCAATGGTGAAGTACCTGTCGACCTGAATGTCAATAAAAACTCGTATGATGAAGTTAAAATCTATGCTAAAAACATGGAAGCCGTCCAAAGTATCTCTGATCAATTAAAAGACAAGAATTATGCTTCGTATTCAGTGGTAAATGAATTAAAAGAGGTAAATATGGTGTTTATGATTGCAAAAGCAGGACTCATATTTATTGGAACGATCGCCATTTTAATCGCTTCTATCGGAATTTATAATACGATGACAATGGCGGTGACCGAGCGGGCTCCTGACATTGGAATTATGAAAGCAATCGGGGCGAGTCCAAAAACAATTAAACGAATCTTTCTGCTTGAAAGCAGTTATATTGGGTTGATCGGTGCACTCATTGGTACAGTCGTTTCCTATGGGATTAGCTATGCGGTGAATTTTGCGATTCCATTAATTATCAAACAGGCATTTGGTCAAGAATCGGACTTAGACTTAATATTTAGCGACATCCCGCTTATTTTACCAATCATTTGTATTGTAATTTGTTATGGTGTTACGATTATCTCAGGATTTCGACCAGCACAGCGGGCAACAAAAGTTGATGTATTAAAAGCAATGCGGAGAGAAGTTTAGTTACGAGGTTATCCAATGAAATTCCGCACCATTCGCGGACAACCAATTCCTAGTCCAAGCATATGTTAATAGAAAGATTGTTTAACATAAAGGAAAGGGCTGGGGAAGATGATTAACTGGAAGGTCCGATTAAGAAACCGGAACTGGGTTATCGCGTTTGTATCTCAAATTATGATTGTTGCTCAAATGGTGTTTGCATGTTTAAATTCCTTTGGGATCATTGATTTTCAACTCACTGATGCTATTCAAAATTCTGTGTTAACCTTTTTAAATGCTGTATTTGTATTGCTGTCTATGTTAGGAATCGTACAGGATCCAACCACCAAGGGCTATGGGGACAGTGAACGGGCATTAAAATACAAGGACCCAAATTAATCTAATGAAAACTGGCTACCTGGTTACCCAGAAAGATAAAAAAATGCCTCTGGTGATGAAAACCAGAGGCATTTTTCATATCTTCAATTCTAGGACTGTTGACCCAAATTCTACATTTATTACCATAATGTCTACAATTTGCTAAATGTTTGTTAAAATAAGGATGAGAGATATGGTAAGAGGGATATTTAGGTTTGACCCTGGGTAGTACTTCTTTGTTGTTTTTGGAATAGAATTAATGATCCATTGGGAAAGGGGTCCTTAAAATGTGGTTTTGGATTACTATTTCTGCTTTATGTTTCGTCCTATTGCTGATTGTAGAGGAATTCATCTACTTTTTTTGGAACCGTTATGTGTATGGTGCAAATTATGAAAGAAAGAGGAGATGGTGGGGTAGTCTGTCTGCTGTAGGTGCTATATATAAACGGTTGTTCCATAAAAGAGAAAAAGAAAGATCAAATACTAATTCAGATAAGGGCTTGCCATTATAAGGTAAGCTCTTATCTTTTTTTATATTTCCAAGAAAAATGAAAACCGTATTATTTTTACGTTTTAGTTAGATGAATTCCCTTTTTTCTTATTTAAATAAGCACCGAAGGAATCAATGACGAAAAACAATATAAATAATAAAACAATGATATATTCGGCTGCCTCCATTACCCTAAAAGGGTTAATTGCCTTCCAAATAATTCCTGAAATACTTGCGCCCATCAAAAGATCCAACGAAATAATTAGTATTAAGCTGCCAAATGCCAGCAGGGTCGTTACAAACAATATTTTCAACCTCAGCACACCCTTAGGAATATCTTGTTTTTATTGTTCTTTTCTAAGCTGTTCCTTATTCTAACCCGTATATTTTAATTATGGTTGTATAAAAAACCACTTTCAATGGGATAAAGTGATATACCTTGGGCAATATATCCAGTATTGGGAGAAAAGTGTTCAAATAATTTTTAAGGAGGCCGGTATTGTGTCGATTTTGTCTAAGATGCTTAAAAATAAACAAAAAAAGAGACAGGATGATAATTATAGGCAAAAACAAGATCCGCAAAAACCGGAGGACTTGCCGATTTTAAGAGACTATCAAATGAATATATCTCATCTAAAAGAGGAAGTTGGCAATAGTAGCGATATTAACGTTCGCGAGTTTAAAATTGGTGCACATAAAGGTGCTCTTGTTTACGTTGACGGAATGGCTAGTTCTGATGCAATAGCCGACTATATATTAGAAACAGTAATCGAAACAAAGGTACCTGATGAACCAGTCGATCTAATACAATACATGCTGGATAAAACAATGGCACTTGGAAGTGTCAAGACCATTGATAATTGGAATCAGGTATTTGATTCATTGTTCTCAGGAGATACGGTCATCTTTTTACAGGGATGCAATAAAGCTATCAGTGGTGAAACAAAAGGATGGGAAAGGCGTTCGATTACGGAGCCTACCACACAATTATCAATTCGAGGTCCAAAAGATTCGTTTACGGAAACACTCCGTACGAATACGGCTTTAATTCGCCGCCGTATAAAAAGTCCAAATTTACGGGTGGATTCCATGAAACTAGGGTCTGTTTCCCAAACAGATATCGCCATTATATATTTGGAGGGAATTGCCAATGAAAAAATTGTTGGAGAGGTCAAAGAAAGGCTTCAACAAATCAATATCGATTCCATCCTTGCTTCTGGATATATAGAGCAATTGATTGAAGACCAAACATGGACAACATTTCCAACCACCTACCATTCCGAAAGGCCCGATGTCGTGACATCACATTTACTAGAAGGGAGAATTGCCATAGTAGTCGATGGGACTCCGTTTGTTGTTACAGTTCCAGCTATTTTTATTCAATTTTTCCAAGCACCGGATGATTACTATTCACGATTTGACATATCAACAGGAGTTCGATTGTTAAGAATTTTAGCATTCCTTATCGCAGTTATTGGACCTTCTGTTTATATTGCTGCGACCACCTTTCATCAAGAGATGATCCCGACGACGATGGCGATTGCTATTGCCGCTCAACGTGAAAATGTTCCCTTTCCAGCCTTTGTTGAGGCATTAATCATGGAGGTAACATTTGAAATTTTACGGGAGGCGGGGCTTAGGCTTCCAAGGGCGGTTGGTCAGGCCGTATCGATTGTAGGGGCTCTCGTAATTGGCCAGGCAGCAGTACAGGCTGGGTTTGTCTCTCCTGTAATGGTAATTGTCGTTTCAATCACTGCCATCGCAAATTTTTCCACACCCGTATTTGCTATGGCGATTGCGGCAAGATTAGTACGCTTTGTCCTGATGGGATTAGCTACGATATTAGGCTTTTATGGAATCATGTTAGGGCTGATGTTCATGTCACTTCATTTATGTTCGCTTCGCTCGTTTGGAATTCCATACATGATGCCGCTAGCACCTTTCAACATCCATAATCAACAAGACGCATTTGTTCGCTTTCCAGTCTGGGCTATGAAAAATAGACCAATGTTTATTAGCAAAGGCAATATGAGGAGGACAGGAGATCATCAAAAGCCTGGTCCACCTAAACCAACAGAAAATCAACCTAAAAATGGTGAAGAATGATGAAAAAATGGTTCATTATTATTTTGATCTTAATCATGTCTCTGCCGATACTGAGTGCTTGCTGGAATCAGAAAGAGTTAACTGATTTGGCCTTTGTGATGGCACTTGGTATTGATAGGGGAGAGGACGATCTGTACCATATTTCGTTCCAGCTTGTTAATCCAGCGAATGTTTCAGCTGCGCAAGGTGGAGGAGGCCAGGGGCTGCCGATCGCCGTTTATAAAAGCACTGGTAGAACCATTACTGAAGCATCTAGAAATGCAACTAAAAAGGTTTCGCGCCGTTTATATTATGCGCACACCAATGTAGTCGTTGTTAGTGAAGAAGTGGCACGTGATAGAACTCTAATGCTTAATATGTTAGATGCCTTTGCAAGGGATCCAGAATTTAGAACAACTACAGAGCTAATTATAGCAAGAGATTCTACGGCAGAGGAAATAGTCACAACTCTGACTATTCTCGATAAACTGCCTGTTACTAAGATTACAAAAGAGATCAAATCAACTGAAGCTATGAAAGGGGAAAATATAAGTATAAGTATAGACGATCTCATTGATGGAATTGTCGGCAGTGGAAAAGAACCTATTCTAAACGGTTATCGACTAATTGGTAAGAAAGAAGAAGCCAATAAAGCAACTAATTTGCAAAAAACAACAACCGATGCTTACCTCTCAGCTGATGGCTTAGCGGTTATTAAAGACGGTGAATTGACCGGTTGGATTGAAAGTAACAAGGCTCGTGGAGTGATCTGGGTCCTAGATAAAGCGAAGAGTACCGATATAACTCTAAAGTGGAATGGGAAGAAAAATGCCATTAGTATGGTGCCTATTAGATCAAAAACCAAAGTCTCAACTATCTTTAAAAATGGGAAACCTGTAATAAATATTAAAATTGAGAATGAAGGCTGGATTAGTGAAGCGAATACCGCAATTGACTTGATGGATCCAACAATTATTGGAAAAATTGAAAAATTAGTGGAAAAAGAGATTAAAAAGGAAATACAGTCTTCAGTAAAGGAAGCCCAGAAACTAAAGTGTGATATCTTCGGGTTTGGTGATAGTGTACATAAAGCTAACCCTGAATTATGGAAGAAGCTAAAGGGGAATTGGAACGATTATTTTGCAGACCTGGAAGTGAATGTAAAGGTAGATTCATACGTGCGTCGCGAAGGAGTACGGACAAATCCATTTTGGTCAGGCATTAATAAATAACGCGAAGTAAGGAGGGGGGGACGATCGTACATGGAAAAAGCAAAAGTAAGTGGTTTCCAATTGTTCGTGCTGATTGTTTTGTTTGAAATGGGTAGTGCCATTCTTCTTGGTCTCGGATCAGAAGTGAAACAGGACGCCTGGATAGCTATATTGTTCGGTTTAGCTGGGGGAATCATTGTCTTTTTTATTTATTACCGCTTATATATGTACTATCCTGACCTGCCCTTAACTAGTTATCTTCAAAAAATTTTAGGAAAATGGCTTGGACGGTTGATTGGGTTCTTTTATATTGTCAATTTTATTTATCTTGCATCAAGGGTATTACGAGATTTTGGAGAGTTATTAACAACAACTATTTATAATAGCACTCCACTATTTGTGATCAATACTTTGATGATTCTTACTATTATTTATGGGCTCCATAAAGGGTTTGAAGTAATAGCCCGAGTTGGAGAAATTTACTTTGGAGTTGTTTACCTGACAGCGATATTAGGCATGCTGCTAATTACCTTTTCGGGTTTAATTCATTTGAGTAATCTAACCCCGATCTTAGAGAATGGATTGAAACCTGTTATTAAAACCTCTTTAACTCAAACCATCAACTTTCCTTTTGGAGAAATGGTTGTTTTTACGATGCTGCTCCCGTTCTTAAATGATAAAAAAAAGGCCAAAATAGTCTGTGTGGGTGGGATGATATTAGCGGGAATAAATATTGCCATTACAGCGGTAGTAAATATTTCTGTTTTGGGAGTGGATCTCTTTCGTCGGTCCTCTTTCCCCTTATTAAACACAATAGGAAGAATCCAAATTGCCGATTTTATCGAGCGTTTAGATGTATTATTTATGCTCTATTTAATCATTGGTGGTTTCTTTAAAATTGCCATTTATTATTATGCTGCAGTGGCCGGAGCTGCCGATATCTTTCAATTTAAAGATCAACGCAAGCTTGGGTTTCCAATTGGAATGCTCGTTTTGTTTTCATCAATTACGATTGCATCAAATTTTGCAGAATTTTTAAAGGAAGGGCTGATTTTTGTACCAATTTATTTGCTTTGGCCTTTTCAAATCATCATCCCCTCCATCTTACTAATCATTGCTTTTATTCGTAACAGGAAGAAACAAACAAGCCCGGCTTAAATAAATAACCCTTTTTAAGGGGGGATCAATCGTATATGGAAAAGGCGAAAATAAGTACAATCCAATTGTTCGTCCTGGTCGTTTTGTTTGAAATGGGCAGTGCTATTCTGGTTGGGATTGCATCAGATGCGAAACAGGATGCTTGGATAGCCATTTTGCTCGGTTTAACTGGCGGTATCATGATCTTTTTTATTTATTACAAATTATTTTTGTACTATCCTGACCTTCCCTTAACGGGTTATATTCAAGAAATAATGGGAAAATGGCTTGGACGGTTGATTGGGTTATTATATATTGTTTATTTTATTTATCTTGCAGCAAGGGTATTGCGAGATTTTGGTGAATTATTAACAACAACTATTTATAATAGTACTCCGTTATTTGTTATCAATTGCTTAATGATCATAACGATTATTTATGCCATTCATAAGGGGTTTGAAGTAATAGCCCGAGTTGGAGAAATTTACTTTGGGATTGTTTACCTGACGGCGATATTAGGCATGCTGTTAATTATCTTTTCTGGGTTAATTCATTTTGGGAATTTAAAACCGATTTTAGAGAATGGGTTGAAACCGGTAATAAAGACATTTTTAACTCAAACCATCAACTTTCCCTTTGGAGAAATGGTCGTCTTTACAATGCTGCTCCCGTTTGTAAATGATAAAAAGAAGGTTAAAATAGTCTGTTTAAGTGGCATGATATTAAGCGGAATAAATATTACCATTACAGTAGTAGTAAATATTTCAGTATTAGGGGTAAATCTCTTTAGTTATTCCACTTTCCCACTATTAACGACAGTAGGGAAAATTCAAATTGCTGATTTTATCGAACGTCTCGATGTCTTGTTTATGCTCTATCTAATCATTGGAGGTTTTTTTAAGATTGCAATCTACTATTATGCTGCGGTGGCTGGTGCCGCTGATATCTTTCAATTAAAAAACCAACGAAAGCTCAGTTTCCCACTAGGAATTATCGTCTTATTTGCATCTGTTACGATTGCATCTAATTATTCGGAACATATAAAGGAAGGGCTAGTTATAGTACCTACTTATTTACATTGGCCCTTTCAAATTATCATTCCTTCCATGTTATTAATTATTGCTTTTTTCCGGAATCGGAAGAAAAAGAAAAACCCGTCGTAGTGGACGGGCTAATCACTCATTTGTCTTACACTCCTTCAGGAATCGAGCGCTGGTTGTTTTTAGGGTCTTTTTGCTTGATCGGTAATGAAATTTGAACCGAAGTCCCTTGATTTTTCTGACTATCAAAATGGATATTGCCTTGATGGGATTGAACAATCTTGAAACTAACCGTTAAACCTAACCCAGTCCCTTTTTCTTTAGAAGAGTAGAAAGGTTCGCCAATTTTCTCTAATCTTTCTTTTGAAATTCCGCAGCCATTGTCTTTAATGAAAATTAACACATGACTATTTTCTATTTGCTCTAGAATAATGGAAACCGTTCCGCCATTTTGGCTTGCTTCAATCGAATTTTTAATCAAATTGATAAACAATTGCTTGAGTTGATTTGGTTCGCATTCAATCCATATGTCGTTTTCTGGAAAAAGAGATTCAATTTGAACATTATATAAACTGGCTTCGGTGTTTAATAATGATATGACGTCCATTAATAGCTTCTGAAGATCTGCTTTGGTATATTTTAAAAGCTGAGGCTTTGCCAATAACAAAAGCTCACCAACAATGTCATTGATACGATTTAATTCGTCGAGCATAATTTGATAAAAAAATTGATGCTTCTCATCTTCCATTTGTAAAAGTTGGACAAATCCTTTTAATGACGTCAGCGGATTCCGAATTTCATGGGCAACGCTGGCAGATAATTCTCCAACGATTGATAGCTTTTCTGTCCTGCGAAGACGTTCTTCTGCATCCCTTAAGGTGGTCACATCACTGCCATAGCCAATGATCCCAGTGATATTTCCATTAATTATCATTGGAAGGGAAGTACATTGTATGATAATCCGATTCCCGTTTGCATGTGGTATATACAGCTCATACATGACCGGTTTTATTTCTTCCACAACAGTGGAAATGAACTTTGGAAGATATCGTTTATAACTTTTCGGTAATAATTGTTTTACATTTTTCCCAATCGCTTCTTCCCGTTTGAAGCCTGTAATGACATCATACTGTGGGTTTAAATTGGTAATAGTTCCGCCTAAATCCATCATATAAACAATATCTGGACTGTATTCAAATAATGACTTATATTGTTGCTGACTCTCTGCTAATTTTAAGGCCATTTCCTTTTTTTCGGTAATATCACGTCCAATGATGACCAAACCTTGTCGACTGCCATCTTCGTGAAATAGTGGTACTTTAATCGTGTCAAATATTTTTACTGATCCATCTGGAACAGGAAGGACTTCCTCTATGCGAGTGATTTCTCGATTAATCCAAGCTTCTTCATCAGAAGTTTCACAAAATCTGAGAGCATCACCGTAAAAGTCTGTATACTCGGCTAATTCCGAATCTTTTTTCCCCCGATAATCCACATTCTCAAGCTGGAACAATTGTAAACCAAATTCATTTGCTTCAATCCATCTGCCTTCACCGTCTTTAAAGTTAACAAAATCAACCATTGAATTGATTAAAGTAGATAGACGTTTCTGATCTTCCTGGGAAACATCTAACTCCTCTTTTTTACTAATGAAGAAATAAATGAACCCTCCAGTCATGGCAACATAAAAGATCTCTTTTGACCTTAACACCAACTCAATAAGTGAAGAAGGCACATATTGTTCGATTACATAATTGGACCCATATATCCAAATAATACTTGTAAAAAAGTAGAAGATGATGATCTTTATTTTATTCATGGAAATCTCCAGTTCTCTTCAAGGAATAAAGTTTATTAAAAACAAGGAGTAGTGAGTATTTATTACTCCTTAGTCTATAGTACTAGATAATCCATTATATTGGAATAATGCAACGCTTGAAATATTAATAACTATAAAAACTTTTACTACATTATTATCTGATTGCCTACATGGAAAAGGCTTATGGAGTGTATTCCATAAGCTATCTGTTCTTCGATTTCAAGATTTTTAGAAGAGTCTTTTTCCAAGGATAACTAAATCACGTTCAATGCCATCCAGCTCAGCCACATTCGGAAGCTGTGCCCATTTTTCAAATCCAAAACTTGAGAAAAGTTTAATGCTAGCTTCATTATGACCAAAAATAAAACCTAGTAAGGTTTTGATTTGCAGACTTGGACAGGCATCGATTGCTTTTTGGATTAAATATTTACCAAGTTTCCTGCCTCGAAAGTCGGGATGAATATAGATACTAATTTCTGCTGTCGCATTATAGGCGGGCCTGCCGTAAAAAGATTGGAAACTAACCCATGCGCAAATTTCTCCTTGATTTTCTACAACCCATAATGGACGAAAGGTTGATGAATGATCGTTAAACCATTGAACTCTGTTTTCAACTGATATTGGTTCAAGATCGGCTGTAACCATCCTACTTGCTATGGTTGTATTGTATATATCAACAATTACAGGCAAATCACACATATCGGCATCTCTAATCGTAAAGTCATCAAACATGTCATGTTCCACTCCCGTTTTTTTCTTAATAGATTTTATGATATCTTTTGGAACAAACATTATCAATATTGTAATAACAAATTACTTAGAAAAAGAAAAACCTTTTCTCGAAATTGCTGTTCGAGAAAAGGTCATTTCTAATGACAGTAATTGTTTATGCTGCCATTACTCGTTTCTTTGCCTAAGCCTTACCAACGGTGGGCCTTGGCATTGCTCCTTAAGATGATCGTGTTGTGCGTCACTTGAGTTTGCCCATTCACTTGTGAATTTTGACGTTTTGGACGCGTCGTATGGTGGTGAAAGAGCTCTGAGTGCGGATCTAAATGGTCTTTATAACTCATCTAAAATCACCTCATCAAAGGATTTGAAACGACGATATTCTAATGAATATCACCATTATCTTTTGTAAATTGAAAGGAAATTAGTCACCAAAAATGAATTTTTTAACGGATTTATTTATTCTCACAAATGTGAAATCGCTTTAAAACACATCTGAAAAGTCCTTTAGTGAAGTAGCTAGAGAAATTTTTTTTATTAGGAAAATATTAACTTGTATTATCTGAAAGTTCGGAATAAAATAAAGTTAACATACCAACCGGTAGGTATGCCTGCTATCGGTTCAGCATATTATAAATTAACGGCATTAAACTTGATGTTAAGAATAAGAATGGAGTGAATGGTATGTATTTACGATTGACTGATGAACAAAAAATGGTCCAAAAAACAATTAGAAGATTCGTAGAAAAAGAACTGATTCCTCTTGAAAACGATGTACTTCGTAATGAACGAGAAGGTAAACCGAGTCTTCCTGCAAGTAAACTAAAAGAGCTGCAACTAAAAGCGAAGGAAGCAGGTTTTTGGGGAATTAACACTCCAGAGGAATATGGTGGTGCAGATCTTGGTCAAATGATGATGGCAATTGTGTTAATGGAAGTGTCAAAAACCTTTGTCCCATTCCAGTTCGGCGGTGGAGCAGATAATATTCTTTACTATGGTAACGAAGAACAAAAGAAAAAATACTTACTTCCAACAATAAATGGTGAGAAAAAGTCCTGCTTTGCAATGACCGAGCCAGGTGCTGGTTCTGATACCCGAAATATCAAAATGACAGCTGTGAAAGACGGAAGTGAATGGGTTCTAAATGGTGAAAAAACGTTCATTACCGGCGGAAACGAAGCGGACTTCGTTATGGCGATAGCGATTACGGATAAGGAACGACATCAATCAACACAAGGCCGCGAAGGGGTTACATGCTTTATTGTTGATCGCGATATGGGCTGGAAATCAGAGTATATACATACAATGGGAGAATGGGGTCCAGCCGGCTTAGTATTCGATAATGTCCGTGTTCCGGAGGAAAATATTCTGGGTGAATTACACAAGGGGTATAATCTCGGTCTCGAGTGGATTGGGTTTGCACGCTGGGTTGTTGGGGCAAGAGCAGTCGGTGCCGCTGAACGCTTGCTGCAAATGGCGATTGATTATGCCAAGGAACGGGTTACATTTGGGAAACCTATTGCTGAAAGACAAGCAATCCAATGGCAAATCGCAGATTCTGCGGTTGAAATTGAAGCAGCAAGATGGCTAGTCTTGAACGCTGCCTTTACTCTAGATCATGGGGAAGATAATCGACACGTAGCATCGATGGCAAAATTATATGGTGCAAATATGGGCAACAACGTCGTTGACCGTGTCCTTCAAATTCACGGCGGGATGGGGTATACAAGAGAATTACCAATTGAGCGCTGGTATCGTGAAGCAAGACTATGGAGAATTTACGACGGCACAGACGAAATCCAACGAATGATTATCGCACGTAACCTGATTAAAGGTCATGTGAAGATTGGTCAATACGTGTAAGAAATTAATGTAAGCGCAATCTATAAATTTATTAAACTCAGGAGGAATAGAAATGGCAGGCAGATTTACGGGAAAAGTTGCTTTTGTTACGGGTGGAAGCCGTGGAATCGGCAAAGGGATTGTCGAGCTTTTTGCACAAGAAGGAGCAAAGGTAGCTATAATAGATTTGAACGAAGAGGCGTTAAGTGAAACAACTAGTGAATTAAAAGAAAAAGGTTATGACGTTTATTCAAAGGTTGCAAACGTCGTTGATGCCGAGCAGGTTGAAGATGCAATGAAAGAGGTTTATGAGGCATTTGGCTCCGTAGATATCCTCGTGAACAATGCCGGGGTAATCCGCGATAATCTATTTTTTAAAATGACCGATTCAGATTGGCAGACCGTTATGGATGTGCACTTAAAAGGATCATTCAATGCAGCCCGAGCTGCACAAAAATATATGGTCGAAAATAAATATGGGCGTATCATCAATATTTCTTCGACATCAGCACTTGGAAATCGCGGTCAAGCCAATTATGCGGCGGCAAAGGCCGGCTTGCAGGGCTTTACAAAAACACTCGCAATTGAGTTGGGAAGATATGGGATTACAGCAAACTCAGTGGCGCCAGGATTTATTGAAACGGAGATGACAAAGGAAACCGCTGCCAGAATCGGCATTCCTTTTGAGCAATTAATTCAAGCAAGTGTGGCACATATTCCAGTCGGCAGAAGTGGCAAGCCAGAAGACATTGCCAATACAGTAGCCTTCTTTGCTGATGAAAAATCGTCTTTCGTGAATGGCCAAGTAATTTATGTTGCCGGCGGACCAAAATGTTAATTAGGTGAGGTGAGGATGAATTGTTTAAAGACCAGATAGGCAAACAATCAAACAAGGTTAAAAATGAAGTTGAAAGAGGAGCAGTCAAAAAATTTGCGGAGGCGATTGGTGACCTTCATCCCATTTATTTTGATGAAGAAACTGGAAGAAATTCAAGAAACAAAGCCAACATTGCACCTCCTACCTTTCCAAGAACTTTTGATTATGGTGTCACCGAAGGATTAAATCTTCCCAATAATGGTCTAATCCACGGGGAACAAAGATTTCATTACGAGCGGCCATTAAGGGTTGGCGAAACAATTTACTGTTATTCCAAAGTAAAAAGCTACTTTGAGAAAAAAGGGAGCTTTGGGAAAATGGGATTCCTGGTTGTGGAAAATTACGGTGAGGATCTATCCGGCGCTTTAATTTTTAGCTCATCCTCAACGATTGTCATCTCTGAAGCTGTGAGGAAGGTGTTGGCACAATGAGTACTCTTACTGAATTACAAGTTGGAGAATCGGTCAAAGAAATTCAATTGGAGCCTGTTTCGCGTCTTGACTTAATCAAGTATGCGGGTGCTTCAGGAGACTTTAACCCAATACACACGATTGATGATGAGGCGAAAAAAGCAGGATTACCAGGAATAATTGCCCATGGAATGTGGACAATGGGGAACCTTGCAAAGCTTTTTACTACTTATTATGACGAAGGCTTCATACAGGATTACTCGATCCGTTTTAAAGGAATGGTATTTTTAAATGATGTGATTACACTGAAAGCGACACTGAAAGAAAAGCAGGAACAAAATCTGCGCTTTACGGTCCAAGCAGTCAATCAACAAGGAAATGAAGTATTAAAAGGTGAGGTAGTCTATCACCAATATTGATTACATGAAGTATATTTAGACCCGGCACCAAGAAGAAAAAAACCTTCTTGCTGCTGGGTTTATTGTTATCAAGTCGGATGTGAATAATATGAAAATTTTGGTATTATAAGAAATATCTACATACCAACTGGTTAGTATTTAGTGGTTGTCTATATAGGGAAGTGCAGGAAGCTTTTCACCGGTTTTGGTGGTAACGGGCTCAATGATGCTTTTAATAGGAGGAACGATCAATGAATGTGAAAGAGTTGTTTGATTTAACGGGAAAAGTAGCTATTGTAACAGGCGGCGGCAGGGGACTTGGCCAGCAAATCGCTGAAGGCTTTGCGGAAGCAGGTGCAAATGTAGTGGTTTGTTCAAGAAAATTGGAAGCCTGTGAGGAAGTAAGCGAAGGCATAAAAAGACTGGGTGTGGAGAGTTTTGCCTTAAAATGTGATGTCACCAGCCCCGAAGATATCAAGAATGTCGTCAAGCGGACGATTGAACGATTTGGGAGAATCGATATTCTCGTAAATAATAGCGGTGCCTCTTGGGGAGCACCAGTCGAGGAAATGCCGCTCGAAGCTTGGAAAAAGGTCATGGATGTAAATGTTACTGGTACCTTCTTAATGTCACAGGCGGTTGGAAAAGTGATGCTCGAACAAAAATCAGGAAAAATAATTAACATTGCATCAGTGGCTGGTTTAAAGGGCAGTAATCCAAAGTATATGAATGCAATTGGCTACAACTCTAGTAAAGGGGCTGTGATTACTTTTACTAAAGATTTAGCTGTTAAGTGGGGACCTAGTGGCATATATGTAAATGCGATTGCCCCAGGTTTTTTCCCGACGAAAATGTCAAAAGGGCTGCTTGATCAAGGGGGAGAAGCCATTCTGGAAGGGACACCATTAAGGAAATTTGGTACCGATAATGATCTTAAAGGCGTTGCCTTATTCCTAGCTGCACCAGCTTCGGACTTTGTGACGGGAGATATCGTGGTTGTCGATGGAGGGGCGCATGCGATGTAAATATTATCACCAAAATGAGATTCGCTGATTGAATTAGCAGATTCGCCCATAAAACCGTGGGATTCGCCCATAAAACTGAGGAATTCGCTGATAAAACCAGAAGTTTTGCTAATAGAATCCTATTTTTCAAAAAAGATGACTCCTAACAGGGTTATTTAGATAGAAAGAACAGTAAAATATCCTAAAATTACTTGAAATTCTATTAAAAAGTTCAACATTCAATATTCCAAGGGGTGAAAGCGTAATGAAAAGAGATGCGGTCATCGTTTCAGCCGTCAGAACTGCGATTGGCAGACAAGGAAGTGCTCTTGCAGGTGTTCCTGCCCACGTATTGGGGGCAGAAGTTATTAAAGAAGTAGTTAAACGCGCCAATATTAATCCGGAAATCATAGACGATGTTATTTTTGGAAATGTCTTGTCCGGCGGTGGAAATATCGCTAGATTAACAGCCTTACAGACGGAGTTATCGCTAGATTTGCCAGGAATAACAGTAGACCGTCAGTGCGGGTCAGGACTGAATGCTATCAATCTTGCTGCCCAAGCAATACGTGCCGGGGATGGGGATGTCTATATTGCTGGCGGGACAGAAAGCATGAGCCGGGCCCCTTATTTCGGATGGACCTTGAAAAAGTAAATAAAAACGGTGGCGCTATTGCCCACGGACATCCACTCGGGGCAACAGGTGCCATCCTCGTCACAAAAGCAATCTATGAATTAAAACGATCAGCTGGAAAATATGCCCTGATCACCGCCTGTATTGGAGGCGGACAAGGAATTGCAACGATCATAGAGCGTGAATAATCATTAGTGTCAGGCACCAGATGGTGAAGCAAAAATAAGCTTCAGTAAAATATCTCAACAGGGGGAGTGGGCCAATCTTGGTAAGCTCCCTGCAACTTAATCATATTTCTTATGAAAAAGAAATATAGTTTTGATAGTGCTTAGGTCGTTCCTCCTGTCAAAAAGTGATAGTTAAATAATGTTTTAGTAGGGAGGGGTATTAAATTGTTTAGAATTGTACCGCTTGAATTAGAAACCCATTTTGCTGAGGGTACGGTCAATGCCTTTTTGGCGATTGGTGATTCAGTTACGTTAATCGACACGGGTAACCCAGGTAAAGCGTCCTTTCAACAACTCAAAAGTAAACTACATAAGCATGGCGTTACATTGAAGGATATTGATCAGATTGTCCTTACTCACATCCATATCGACCATGCGGGTGCAATTCCTTACATTTTGGAAGAAATAGATGTGCCAATCTATGTCCATGAACAGGCGAGAGGTTCGATTAATGTTGGTGTGGAAGAGTATCGGCGAGTGCAGGCTTTTTTTCACAAGTTTTTAACGAACTGTGGTGCCGATCCATTCATTCACATCATCGAACGGCCATTTAACGAGGAAAAGTGGCGGAATATTACCTATCTAAATGAAGGTGATGTTATTCCTTTAGGTGGAAAGAGGTATGAGGTAATTCATGTTCCCGGCCACAGCCAATCTGATATTTTACTATGGAACCAAGAAACAGGCGATACCTTTGCCGGCGACCATTTATTAAAGTCTTTTTCCGTGAATGCCTTTATCGAGCCACCTAATCCGGGCGAGGTCAATCGTCCGAGGCCGTTAATGCAATACCGAGACTCGCTTGAAAAAGTAAGCCGACTGCAGTTGGAAATGATTTACCCTGGTCACGGCGAGGCATTTAGTGATCATTTATCCTTGATCAAAACAAGATTACTAGAACAGGAAAAGCGGTGTGAACAGATTCTAGCGATTCTTTCAACAGGAGGAAAATCCATCTATGAAATCTGCAGGCAAATGTATCCACGATTGCAGGGGAATACCGTGTTCTTAGGATTATCACAAATTCAAGGCCATTTGGATTTACTTGAAGAAAGACAGCAGGTTAGTTATGAGCAAAAAGATTCAGTTGTTATTTATCGTTCGACCTAGTAATAGTGGTAGTCCTATACCTTCGGGTGTTTGATAAGATTTTTAAAAAGGGAGCGGATGTTGTGAAGTTGAAAGACCTGCTGGAAACAAATATCGCCGAGTATGGTGAGTATCCTTTTTTATTTTACAAAGAAAAGACGTTCACTAATATTGAAACGAAGCAATTCTCGGACCAATTTGCATGTGGTTTGCGAAATCTTGGAATTGCTAAGGGTGACAGAGTAATAGTTTGTATGCCCAATTGTCCTGAGGTCCTCTTTGCCTATCAGGGAATTACCAGAGCAGGAGCAACGATAGTCCCGGTTATGTTTACTTTGCATCCAAAGGAGCTTCACTACATAGCACGAAATTCTGGCGCAAAAGCAGTAATTACCTCCTCCGCAGTAAGGAATAATGTTGAAAGTTCATTTGAAGGATTACCGGCTAAACCACAGTTAATTGTTGTTGATCTGCCATCAGACGAACGTGCGAAAAACTTTTATGACGTGTTTGTCCCCGCCGAAAATCAACTTGTCGATGGTGTGAACTCAGATGATACAGCAGTCATTCTATATACCTCAGGTACGACTGGAAATCCAAAAGGGGTGCTATTAACCCATAAAAACTTATATTCTAATGCCGAGAATTCAGCAAAGCATAATGAAACAGAGCGGGGCACAACACTTGGAGTCCTGCCGCTTGCTCATGTGTATGGCTTAACGATTTCGAATATTTGCTTTCTAACAGGCAGCTCTATCGTTATTTTTTCAAGCTTTGATACACAGGAGGTATTTAAAGCGATTGAAAGACATCAGGTTAAGACGTTCTCAGCTGTTCCCGCGATGATTCATGCCTTAGTATCTTATCCACACGCCGACCAATATAATACCTCCAGTCTTGAATCAGTTGGTTCCGGGTCTGCACCGCTGCCGGTTGCCTTATTGCATGCTTTTGAACAAAAATTTGGCGCAAAAGTGTACGAGGGCTATGGGTTATCAGAGGCTGCACCGGTTGTTACTGCTCATCGCAAAGGGATCGAAATAAAACCAGGCTCTGTTGGAATACCGATTCCTGGGGTAGAGTTGAAAATCGTCGATGAAAATGGCAAGGAAGTTCAAGCCGGAGAAGTAGGGGAGTTAATAGTCCGAGGTGATAGTGTCACGCCCGGCTACTATCAAAATTCGGAAGAAACCAGCCGTGTCTTAAAAGGTTCGTGGTTATTTACAGGCGATATGGCCCGGATCGATGACGATGGCTATGTCTATATTGTTGACCGAAAGAAGGATTTAATTATTCGAGGAGGATTTAATGTGTATCCTCGTGATGTCGAAGAAATATTAAATGCTCATGAACAAGTTTTTGAGGCAGCGGTTGTAGGTGTTCCTGATGAACGAATGGGAGAAGAAATGGTTGCCTGTGTCGTGAAAAAACCCGGTGCAAAAGTAACGGAAGAGGATTTAATTCACTATTGCCAGGACCATTTAGCAAAAAACAAAACACCGCGAAGAATCGTTTTCCTAGAGGCACTGCCAAGGAATGGTGTCGGGAAAATATTAAAGACGCATCTCCGCAAGCGGGCATCAGAAATTGTAATCAAACCGTAAAGGAAAAAAGGAGGAGAACATATATGGAAAAAAGAACCATAATAACAACTAGCAGTCGAGGTTTGCTTGAAGATTCTTTCCCGTACCGCTTATTCCAAAAAGCAAAACGGTTAGGAACCTGGAACCCAGCAGATATTGATTTCAGTCAGGACCAAAAGGACTGGAAAACACTAAATGCGGAACAACAAGTAGATATCTTGCGGCTTATTTCTCAATTTCAAGCCGGCGAGGAAGCGGTTACATTAGATCTTCTTCCACTGATTATGGCGATTGCGAAAGAAGGGCGCCTTGAGGAAGAAATGTTTTTGACGACCTTTTTATACGAGGAAGCGAAACATACCGAATTTTTCCGGCTAGTTTTGAATGCAATCGGGGAGCGAGGGGACTTATCTCACTTTCATACCGAAACCTATCAGAAGATATTCTATGAGATTCTCCCAACAACAATGGAACGGCTGATTTCCGACCAATCCCCAGAAGCGATCGCCGAGGCATCCGTAGTGTACAACATGTTTGTTGAAGGAGTATTAGCAGAAACCGGTTATTATTCTTTCTATCAAACATTAGAAACCGCGGGTATCATGCCAGGATTGCTTGAAGGTGTTGGTAATTTAAAAAAGGATGAGTCCAGGCATATTGGCTATGGGACTTTCCTTTTGCAACGGTTAATTTGTGAACATCCACATCTCTTTGATTTTGTGGCAGCCAAGATGGGCGAGCTGACCCCATTAGCGATTAGGCTAAATCAAGAAGGCATCGCAGGAAGAGAGGTAAGTGCATTCGGCGGGGATCCTGCAGATATCATGAACTTTACCTTAAAACAACTCTCGGTCCGAATGGAAATCTTAGCACGGGCACAAGGCAAAAAAATCGAAGAGATTTATAGATACACAGATAGTGAGTTAGGAGTGCTATAAGTGATTTTAGAAAAGGAGGAATTATCATGACAGTAAAGGTTGATGTGCAAACATTTCCCCATTTTATTAACGGAAAGTGGGAGCCAGCTTCCAGTCAAGAAACGTTTGATGTATTGAACCCGGCAAATGGTGAACTTGTAGCTAGAGTAGCAAAAGGAACTACGGAAGATGTTGACCGTGCTGTAAATGCGGCCCGTGAGGCATTTGATCAGGGTGACTGGAAAGACATGAAGCCAAAAGACCGAGCCAAGGTGTTATATGCGATTTCCTATCAAATCGCCGAACATGCCGAGGAACTAGCATACTTAGAAGCGATTAGCTCAGGTGGAACAGTACGCCGAATTGGCAATAGTGATATTTTGCAAATGGTTGACTTGTTCCAAACATTGGCCAATTTTACGGTTGAGTATCCATTCTCGGAGACACTGCCAGTGCCGCCATTCCCAGGACCAGCACATAATTTTATTTGGCGTGAACCAATCGGTGTATGTGCAGCGATTACTCCTTGGAACTTGCCAATGGTGATTGCTACCTGGAAGATTGCACCGGCACTGGCGATGGGGAATACAATTGTGATCAAGCCTGCCAGCTACACGCCACTGTCCACTTTGAAGTTAGCAGAAATTATTTCAACCGTGGTCCCTCCAGGTGTAATTAACGTTGTCTCAGGTTCTGGTGCGGAAGTGGGCGAAGCTTTAGTTAACCACCCAAAGGTCGATAAAGTGGCATTCACTGGTTCGACTGAGGTTGGCAGACGAATTATGGGAATTGCTGCTGGGACGATTAAGAAAACCACACTAGAACTAGGTGGAAAATCACCTAATATCCTTTTAGAGGATGCCGATCTTAGTATTGCTCTTCCTGGAAGTCTATTTGGAGTATTTCTCCATTCCGGTCAGCTTTGTGAATCAGGGGCGCGTTTATTTGTACCAGATAAGCTGTATGACCAAGTGGTTGCAGGTTTAGTTGCTCTCACAAGTAAATTAAAGCTTGGGAATCCACTTGATCCGACCACCGATGTTGGTCCAGTAATCTCGAAAAAGCAAAAGGAAACCATCCTTTCCTATATTGAAGCAGGTAAACAAGAAGGCGCGACCCTTGTCTGTGGTGGCAAGGAAGTTAAGGTTGATGGCTGTGAGGAAGGACATTTCATCGAACCAACGATTTTCACAAATGTCACCAATGATATGAAAATTGCCCAAGAAGAAATTTTCGGCCCAGTCCTCTGTGTGATTCGTTATTCTGATCTGGACGATGCGATTCGAATGGCCAATGATACGATTTATGGCTTAGCTGCAGGAGTTTGGACACGTGATGTCAATAAAGCCTACGCGGTGGCTAGAAAACTGCAGGCGGGCGTGGTCTGGATTAATGAATGGCATATGCTCAGAAGTGATGCCCCGTTTGGCGGGTACAAACAAAGCGGAATTGGCAGAGAAATGGGACAGCATTCACTCGATGCCTATACCCAGGTAAAGCATGTCCACACATCGATGTCGCCTGAACTAGATCGACGCAATTGGTATGGAATTCTGTTTGGCAAAAACTAATGAAGAGGTGAGGATGAAAATGAAAACAACCTTATCACAGTTTATGTTACGTACGGGTATATACAGCGGTTCAAACTCAAGGGCGATGGTCCCCAGTCTTTTTGCTGGTCTGGGTGCCAAACGGGTGCTCCTTTTAAGTGATAGAGGACTAGAAGCAGCAGGAATTGTTGAAAAAGTGGCCGATATTTTTTCGCTGACAGGTCATGGCTCTGGCCCAGAACTTGTCGGTCAATTCCTTGATATCAAACAAGATGCCGAAAGCAGCTGCATCAATGAAGCTGTCCGCTATGCAAGAGAAATAGGTGCAGATTCGTTACTTGCAGTTGGCGGGGGCAGTGTCCTGGATACCGTAAAAGGGGTAAAGTATGCGCTCCACAAAGGATTGACAGATATAAAAGAGGCGATCCCTGGCGGTTTGTTGTACGAGTCATTCCCAAAAGCAAATTACATGTCGATTCCCCATATTGCCATTCCGACTACCGCGGGAACCGGTTCAGAGGTATCACCGATTGCCGTTATTTTTAATGAAGAAATTCAAATGAAGACGAATATCATCAATCCGTTTATTAATGCCGATATGGCGATCTTGGATCCAGATTTAACCGTCGGACTACCACCAGTCATTACGGCATTTACAGGATTTGATGCCTTAACGCATGCCATCGAGGCGCTCGCATCACCAACCGCAACAGGTTTAACCGATGCCTATGCCCTTCATGCAATTCGCCTTATTGAAAAAAATCTACCAGTTGCCGTTGTTGATGGTTCGAACCTTGATGCCCGCATGGATTTATTGCAAGCTAGCTTAATGGGGATCACCGCTTTCAGTTTCGCCTTAAATGCGATTCCTGTTCACAATATGGCTCACGCGTACGGGGCCTTGTTCCGAATTCCACATGGCTTAGCAAATGCTGTCTTTTTACCGGTGGTCATGGAAATGGTTCCTGATTTATATCTGCCAAAGGCTGCTGAATTGGCACAAGCCTTGAACGTGGATGTAAAGGGAGATACCCCGCAAACGGCATTAGCAAAAGTGATTGGGAAAATTAAATTGCTTCAGTATAAGGTAGGATTACCGGCTGATTTCAAGCAATTCAACATTAGCGAAGAGGCACTCCAGATGGCGATTCCAGCGGTCATGAAGGACCCAGCTGCATTAAGCTTCCCAATGCCAAAAGAATTAATTGCGGCAATTGGGCAAAAGGTTGTTCCCTTGCCGGTGAAATAGATTTTTAATGTGACCCAGCCAGCGCGAAGACAAGCTGGCTGGGTTTAATAAATTGCTGAATTTAGTTATACATACCAAAGGAAGAACCTTAGTCGCCATTAAAAAGAGGCCATCCGCCAGTAAAAGGAGCCATCCGCCAGTAAAAGGAGCCATCCGCCAGTAAAAGGAAGCCATCCGCCAGAAAGGGTTGAAAATATGAAAATTACATTTAAAAGATTAACAGAATGCACCATCCAAGATACGATAACGGCTTGGAATCGGGGGTTTGAAGGTTATTTTGTGCAAATGGAAATGACTGCCGAATTGTTTTTTAACCGATTGGTAAATGAAGGATTATCTTTGAAGCACTCTTTAGTTGCTTTTGATGGAGAAGACCCTGTAGCGATTGTATTAAATGGATTTCGTGTGATCGACGGAAAAAAAACTGCATGGAATGGCGGGACAGGAATCGCCCCCAAATACCGTGGAATGGGTGTTTCAAATCTTTTAATGGAGGCAGCCATAAAAGTTTACTCCGAAGAAGAGGTCGAGATTGCCACACTTGAAGCCATTAAGGAAAATGAAAGGGCCATTCGATTATATAAAAGTCATGGCTATGAAATAATTAATTCACTTGTTTATCTAAATGGGACCATAGCGTTTGATCACACTCCCATTGCCTTTAAATCTATCCGGCCCGAGCAACTGCCAACTTTCCATTTTTATAATGAAAAGGTTCCATGGCAATGTCAGTGGCAGAGTGTTAAGTCGGGTGAAACACAGATCTATTTCGACAGTAATCAAAAGCCATTAGGATATTCATTATTTAAGAGAGTGTGGAACCAGGACGGGCAACTGGAAAAAGTAATTTTATATCAGCTTGAACTATTCAATGACATTAAAAAGGAAACGATAAAGTCTATTTTCACTTCTATATCTGGAGAACATCAAAAGCCCGTCAACTTCATGACAATTAATTCCATATTATCAAATCCTGTTATCCTATTCTTACTAGATTTAGGCTTTGAGAAAAAAACGGAGCAAGTCCAAATGATAAAAAAAATGTAATTTAAAAAATTTTTTTGAATCCTAATTCATAATATTATATAATTTTCGTTAGGGCCATTCTCAGGTAGATTGGGCTTGACCTACATAAATTCATCAGATTAGGAGAAATAAAATGGAAAAAGTACTTATTTTCGGTCATAAAAATCCTGACACAGATACGATTTGTTCTGCTATTGCCTATGCAGACTTAAAAAAACAATTGGGTATGGATGTTGAACCAGTGCGCTTAGGACAAGTAAATGGTGAAACACAATATGCACTAAACCAGTTTAATGCAGAGGCTCCACGCCTTGTTGAAGCAGTTTCAAGTGAAGTAAACGCGGTCATCCTAGTTGATCACAATGAGCGCCAGCAAAGTGCAAATGATATCGCTGAAGTTCGTGTATTAGAAGTAATCGATCACCACCGGATTGCTAACTTTGAAACAAGTGATCCGTTATATTACCGCTGCGAGCCTGTTGGGTGTACAGCAACGATCTTAAATAAAATGTACAAAGAGAATAATAAAGAAATAAGCAAAGAAATTGCCGGATTAATGCTTTCTGCGATTATTTCTGATTCATTATTATTTAAGTCTCCAACTTGTACGCCAGAAGACGTGGCAGCAGCACGTGAGTTAGCTGAAATTGCTGGTGTCGATGCAGATGCATATGGACTTGAAATGTTGAAAGCTGGAGCAGATGTTCGCGACAAATCAATTAACGAACTGCTAAGCCTAGATGCTAAAGGATTTGAAATGGGCTCAAGTAAAGTAGAAATTGCTCAAGTCAATGTGGTTGATACAGCAGATGTGCTTGCTCGTCAAGAAGAATTAGAAGCGGCGATCTCTACGATTATCGAAGAAAAGAACTTAGATTTATTCCTGTTTGTGGTAACTGATATCTTAACAAACGATTCAGTTGGTTTAGCTTTAGGAAGCAAAACAGCTGCAGTAGAAAAAGCTTATAATGTTACCCTTTCAAATAACACAGCTACCCTAAAGGGTGTTGTATCACGGAAAAAGCAAATCGTACCTGTGTTGACTGATATTTTTACTAAAGGGTTATAAGATAGGCCGTCCATGGACATTTTCATGGACGGTTTTTTCTATCCCTATAAATACTCAAAATTAATTCCTTCTTTCCATCAACTGACTTTTGTTGTAATCTATTAAATATTTAGAAAATCGAAATTCTCAAATATTTAAATTGAGAGGAAGGAATATACGGATGCTGTTTTTGTCACTGATCAGTTCTTTTTTTAATGCATTGAATGCACTCTATGCTAAGAAAATTGTGGGGGAAATGAAGGATAATAATAGTTTCATTGTTACATCATTTGCATACATAGGTTTGTTTCTCGGACTTACTTTACCGTGGCTCTATTTATTTAAAGCGAACACGATCTCGATTTCCTTGCTTATCTTAGTTGTCCTTTTAGATATGTTAGGAAATTTACTATTCTTTAAAGCAATGAACAAAATCGAGGTATCAGTCCTTTCCGTTTACATGGCATTAACACCATTATTCACATTTATTCCGAATAGCGTCTTATATGGATTTCATCCATTTGTACTTGTGTCTGTTTTATTTATCATGGTCGGTGTTTATTTTTTAAATTTGAAAGGTCGGAACCCGCTGACTCCATTTCTTGAATTAAAAAAACCTGGGAATTTATTGGGGATCGCATCAGCAGTTGTGTTTGGAGTTAGTATGGTGCCTTCGCAGCAGTTACTTGTTCATGGATGGGTAAATCCGGTGACGCTTTACTTCTATCGAGCCTGCGGTATTGCCCTAATTACCTATCTAGTTTACCGTCCAAAGGTGTGGTTTCCGAGCCTGCATAAACATCTAAGTTTACGCGGAATTACGGTCATCATCCAATGGATTTGTCTTTTTACTGCCTTAAAATTTGCCGATGGAACACTTGTTGTGTCACTCGCTTTCACTTCACCGTTATTTGCTGTTTTCCTATCATGGTATTATTTTAAGGAGCAAATTACGCCCGCTAAGCTAACTGCTTGTGTCATTACAATCTTAGGTATTATTATTACAGTCGTATAAAGGGAACAATGAACAAAGGAGGGATGAACAGTGAAACGAATGCACTCGACCACCATGTTCTTGGCTGGTCTGCAATGGTTATTTTTCATGTTTGCAAATACTGTGGTCATCCCGTTAACTATCGGGGATGCCTTTGACTTATCATCTGTTGAGGTGGCTAGTGCACTGCAAAGATCATTTATCTATACAGGGACAGCCTGTATCCTGCAAGCTGTTTTTGGGCATAAATATCCACTTATGGAAGGACAATCTGGCTTGTGGTGGGGTGCCATCCTAAGTCTTTGTGCTTCAGCTTCTTCAGCGGGAATTAGTTTGACTGAAATAGGGGGTGGTCTTGCGCTTGGTATTATTATTTCAGGCGCTTTAGTTATCATTCTCGGAGCTTTAGGAATGGGACAGGTGTTAGAGCGGTTATTTACACCCGTAGTTATGAGTACCGTGCTTTTTCTGCTCGCGAGCCAGCTTATTGTCATTTTTACAAAAGGGATGCTCGGATTGGGAACAGCAACTCAGATTGATATACCAACAGCAGGATTATCGGTCCTGTTAATTATACTCGTTGTATGGATTAATCTTAAGGGGCCTGGTGTGATTCGGAATTTTTCCATCCTAATTGGGATTGTAACTGGGTGGGGGGTTTACGCACTATTTTTTCCATCACCCCCAACTAATCCGAGTACATCAACGGAACTTTTTCAGTTATTTCCTTGGGGGAAACCTAGTTTTAGCTTTGGTCTAATTCTGATGGCAGTCATCACTGGTTTGGTTAATACAACGAATACTATGGCTTCCATAAAAGGGATTGAGCCAATCATAAAGACGAAAACCACAAATAATCAATACCGCCGCTCATTTGTTTTAACAGGGATTAATTCGATCGTATCGGGCCTATTTGGTTTGGTTCCGTATGCACCCTATATTTCTTCACTGGGATTTTTACAGTCAACGCTCATTTTTGATCGGGCACCAATCGTCATTGGTGGTGCTTTGTTTATATTACTTGGTTCGGTGCCTGCGCTGAGTCAACTGTTTTCTACTTTGCCCATCAGTGTCGGGGATGCAGTTTTATTTGTAGCCTATTTGCAATTATTTAGCGGAGCACTTACAAATTTGAATGGAATTCGCTTTAACCAAAGAACAATTTATCGAATCGCTGCACCTGTTCTACTAGGAATTGCGATCATGAATATTCCTGCTGAAATGTTTGGTTCCATCCCGATGCTTGTTCGACCGCTCTTAAGCAGCGGCTTACTTGTAGGAATTTTGCTTGCGATTGTGCTTGAAAATACAATTGATTGGTCCAAACTAGAGAAATCGATACCTAGTCCCCAAAAAAAGATCAGTTGAATAAATAAAAAGGCGCCCCGTTTAAATTAGGAGCGCCCTGTTTTTTAATATCGGTATTAAGCGAGTGGAGTAAGTTTTTCTTTTATAAAAGGATGAAGGCTTACTGCTAGATGAATATTCAAAAATTGTTGACTATCAGATAAATCAGTGGAAAGAATTTCTTCAATCCTTTTTAACCGATACATCAATGTATTGGTATGAACATGGATGGATTCTGCTGCTTCTTTCGCATTTTGATTGTGTTCAAGATATGCAAACAACGAAGGTAGCAGTTCGCCTTTACGGGATTGGTCATATTCAAAAAGAGGCCCGAGTACTTCCATGATAAAATCAATAAGTTCTTCTTCGGTATTTTGTAGCAAAAGTCTTTGAACGCCAAGTTCTTTATAACTAATCACTTGGTTTTTCCCTCCATAACTTTGAAGGAATTGAAGACATTTCGCTGCCTCCTGCATCGATTTAGTAACTTTTAATAAGCTGGAATGAATTCTCCCAATACCTATCGAAACATTAGTGCCCCAATTTTTAATTTGGATTTCCTGTTGAAATTTAGACACCAGCTCTTTAACTTGATGGTGTGCATAGGCAGGTGAAACCTTTTGTTGAAAAGTAAGCAGTACAACGATTTGGTCGTGATTTCTAACAGCCATCCCTTTTAAAGAATTTTTTAAAAATACTCGGTTGGCCAACTGAACAAGGTGGCGAATGATGCTGTTCCTTTTATGTGTATTGTCCATTTCGTCTAACCGGATAATAACAGCTAAATAATCACCCATCGGATCGAAATCCATCTGTTTCGCTTTTTGAAGAATGGTGCCGTCTACTTTTCCAGAAAATAGAACATCAATGAGCTCCCCATTTATTTTTTCCTGTGCATCAAAAATAGCTTGATCCTTTACAAGTTCGAGTGAGATAACGGTACATGCATGCTCCAATGCTGCGATATCAACATCACGCATTTTTTCAGGAGAAACGATAATTAGTGAGCCATAAAGCGTTGGCTTGGCCCCAATTGGAAGGACGGTTATACACTGATTTGCTTTATTCATGTTGGTTTCAATGAATGAACGGACGTTTCCAGGTGTTTTTATCGCATTCTGTGCCAATTCCCTTATTGTATATAACTCATCATCGGATAGCCTATCTTTATATGCATAGGAGATCAGTTCTCCAAGATCATCGTATAACAAAACATTGTGTCCGGTTGTTTCGTTCAAATAAGTGATAATCGAATCGAGCCCTTCACCGTGTAAAACAAGGGCAGCCAATCGATTATGGATATCCACAGACCGTGATAGCATCTCATTTTGTTTGGAAATCGTGTTATTTAATTCCTCCAGCTGTCTTACCGTCTCTTCTTGCTCACTGTAAAGGTTTGCTTTCTCAAGTGCTACAGCAGCTTGATGGGCAATAGCAGTTAGAAGATTAATATCCTCCGGGATAAAGTGAAGGGACTGATCAAAAGAATCAAGTGTAATAACTCCAATACATTCTCCTTTTAATAGGATTGGTGCACAAATAGATGAATAAGGAAGTGTAGGGATCGATTGATCCATGAGCATATGATTCGTTTCTGACAGGGTTGCTGTTGCTTTTTCCACTTCCGTTCTGTTATGAAAAATCAAGCATTTTTGGGCGGTGAAAGCCAGGCCCGTCATAGATTCACCTGGTTTTAACCGTACCCTTGTAATTTCTGACTTGAAATTGCTGTCAGACTTTGGAATAAGCAAATCTTGTTTAGGGTCATAAATGAATAATACCCCACCGTGGGCCGCATCAATGACTGAGACCGTTTGTACCATAATCGAGTCTATAATCTTATCGATATCTAAGGATGAGTTTAATACATTGGAGACGTGTATTAATGACTGCAGCTGGCGATGACTAAGAGTTTCCTTCATGTTGCACCTCACAATCTAATGATAGGAATAATGAAAAAATTAAATTTCTTTTGTCTATTGTAACAAACTCTTCTTGACGATGTGTGATTTTTATCAGGAATTATTAGGTGAAAGGGAGATTTATGTGATATTTTTGTGCTTTTACACAAATTGTTTATTAAAAATTTTGTAGAAAACAACATAACAAATATTCTGATAAGTTTTATAATTATAAATATATTAAAAATTTCTTGCCATTCCATTAAAGCGACAAACTAATCGGGAGTGTGGCAGAAAGGATAGGGCATTGATTAACAAAGAAAGATTATGGAGTCGGTTGAATCTTCTAAGCGAAATTGGGAAAACAGACACAAACGGAGTCACTCGCTTATCTTTCACTCCGGAAGAAAGAGCAGCGAAGGATCTTGTAGCTGCATTTATGATCGAAGCAGGGCTGAAAGTTCGTGAGGATGAAGTTGGAAACCTAATTGGCAGGAAAGATGGAGGAAATCCAAATGCATCTGTGGTTTTAACTGGTTCCCATATAGATTCTGTCCTTAACGGTGGGAATTTTGATGGACCACTTGGTGTTCTTGCAGCGGTTGAAGCACTTCAAGTCATGAATGAGCAGAATATTGAGACAGAGCATCCCATTGAAGTGATTGCTTTTACGGATGAAGAGGGGGCAAGATTTAGTTTTGGGATGATTGGAAGCAGGGGTATCGCTGGCACCCTTACGCAAGAAGAATTGCTTAATAAGGATAAACAGGGGATTACGATTGCAGAAGCGTTTGTCGCTAGTGGTCTAAAGCCAGAAACGATAGGAAAAGCAGCACGCAAACCTGAGGATGTTAAAGCATATATCGAGCTTCATATTGAACAAGGGAAAGTCCTTGAAGGTCAAAACCTCTCTGCCGGGATTGTTTCAGGATTAGCTGGTCCGTTATGGCTCAAGTTTATTCTAGAAGGAGAAGTCGGTCATGCAGGTGCGACCCCGATGTCCATTAGGCATGATGCATTGACTACAGCTGCAAGAGTGATGCTAGTGATTGAAGCAGAAGCAGCTAAAACTGGAACTACAGTTGGTACAGTGGGACAAGTTCAGGTACTGCCAGGTGGAATTAACATCATTCCAGGTCGGGTTGAATTCTCATTAGATCTTCGCGATATAAGTGAAGTAGTCCGTGATGGGGTAGAGCAGAATATTAGGGAACAGGCCGGGCAGATTTGTAAGACCCAAGGTGTTAAATTGACGATTGAAGACTTACAGCGGGTTGCACCAGCCCCATGTTCTGTAATTGTAAAGAATGCTGCAAGAGAAGCTTTTGAAAAATTAGGTCTAGAAAGTTATTATCTTCCAAGTGGAGCAGGACATGATGGGATGCAATTGTTGGATTTATGTCCAATGGGAATGATATTCATCCGCTCTAAGAATGGAATTAGTCATGATCCAGCTGAATGGAGTTCAAAAGAGGACTGTGCAGACGGTGCGAATGTTCTTTATCATACGGTACTTAATCTAGCGGTTCAAAAGGTAAATGTAACAACAAACTAATAGGAGATGACAAGCATGAGTATTAATACAAAAGTAAATCTTAATCAATTAGCAGAAGAAACAAAAGAGCAAGTCATTGCCTGGAGAAGGCATTTGCATCAAAATCCGGAACTATCCTTCCAAGAGGAAAAAACATCTCAATTTATTTATGATACGTTAAAATCGTTTGGAAACTTGGAGATTACCCGTCCAACAAAAACTAGTGTGGTTGCGCGTTTGATCGGCCTTGAGCCAGGAAAAACGCTTGCCATTCGTGCGGATATGGATGCACTGCCAATCCAAGAAGAGAACACATTTGAATTCGCTTCCCAAAACCCTGGTGTAATGCATGCTTGTGGTCATGATGGTCATACAGCAATGCTGCTCGGTACTGCCAAAATCCTTTCGGGCTTAAAGGAGCAAATTAAAGGCGAAGTTCGTTTCTTGTTCCAGCATGCAGAAGAGTTATTCCCAGGTGGAGCTGAGGAAATGGTGCAGGCAGGAGTAATGGACGGGGTCGACCTTGTCATCGGTACACATCTCTGGTCTCCAATTGAAAAAGGCAAAGTTGGGGTTGTCTATGGTTCGATGATGGCTTCACCAGACACCTTCTGGATTACTGTGAATGGAAAAGGTGGACATGCAGCCCTTCCACATCAAACAATCGATTCCATCGCCGTTGGTGCACAGGTTGTAACCAACCTTCAGCATATTGTATCAAGAAATACGGATCCACTGGATAATTTGGTTATTTCCGTGACCCAATTTATCGGTGGGACAACCCACAATGTAATTCCTGGACAAGTTAAAATTTGGGGAACTGTTCGCAGCTTTGATCCAACACTTCGTGAATCCATTCCTGCAAAAATGGAGCGCGTCGTCAAGGGAATTACCGAAGCGCATGAAGCCACTTACGACTTTAAATATGAATTTGGCTACCGTCCTGTCATCAATGATAATGAAGTGACAGCCGTGATTGAAGAAACGGTTCGAGAAGTATTTGGTGAAGAGGCACTTGATATGATGAGACCCAATATGGGTGGAGAAGATTTCTCTGCATTCATGGAAAAAGCTCCAGGCTGCTACTTCTATGTTGGAGCCGGTAATGAGGAACAAGGTATTACCTACCCGCATCATCACGAACGCTTCACAATCGATGAGGATGCACTAGAAATTGGTGTAAAAACATTCCTTCATGCGACTTTTAAGTTTTTAGCTTAAGTTATCATATGGATCTTCGTGAAATAATAGAGACCAGCGAAGGTCCGGTTTAATTATAAAGGCATTATTATTATCTATTAATATTGGGGGGTTATTTTATGAAACTTCATCAACTTATCGCAATCATACCGTTCATTGGTTTACTCGGTGGAATTCCTTTCGTCAATAAAGTCACTCCCTACGTGTTCGGGATGCCTTTTGTGCTCTTTTACATTGTTTTGTGGGTAGTGATTACTTCCGGAATTATGGCGATTGTTTTCAAAATGGACCCAGCAAATAAGGAGGAGGAAATCTAATGAATACAGCATTAATTATCATTTTCGGATTTTTAGCATTATCCATCTTCCTTGGTGTCCAAGCTCAAAAGGGTAAGGACATGAGCCTTGAACAGTGGTCAGTAGGGGGACGGGGGTTCGGAACAATCTTTGTATTCTTGTTAATGGCAGGGGAGATTTATACTACATTTACGTTCCTTGGCGGAAGCGGATGGGCTTACGGTAAAGGGGGCCCAACTTATTATATTTTAGGCTATGGTTGTCTAGCTTATATCATGTCCTATTGGTTACTTCCTGCCATTTGGAAATATGCAAAAGATAACAAATTAATGTCACAATCTGACTTTTTTGTTAGTAAATATAAAAGTCCATTACTTGGTGTTTTTGTATCTATAGTTGGTGTAGTTGCATTGATTCCATATCTTGTCCTACAATTAAAAGGACTAGGAATCATTGTTTCTGAAGCTTCTGGTGGTTCGATTTCATCTACTGCAGCTATCTGGATTGGAGTTATTGCTGTAACGGTTTACGTGATGATTTCAGGAATTCACGGTTCTGCTTGGACAGCTGTTATTAAAGATATCATGATTTTAGGTATTGTTTTATTCTTAGGTATTTATTTACCAATTCATTATTACGGCGGCTTCCAGCCAATGTTTGAAGCAATTGAGGCTGCTAAACCAGGTTTCCTTGCTCTTCCTGAGACTGGATTAAGTGTATCTTGGTTTATTTCTACAGTATTATTAACTGCACTTGGTTTCTATATGTGGCCGCACACTTTCGGTTCCATTTATTCAGCACAAAGTGCAAAGGTATTCCGTAAGAATGCGATTATCATGCCGCTTTATCAACTCGTGTTATTATTTGTATTCTTCGTAGGCTTTGCCGCCATCCTTCAGGTTAAGGGTTTGGAGGGTCCAGCCGGTGACCTTGCCTTATTAAAACTATCGATGCAGACATTTGATCCATGGGTAGTCGGATTAATTGGTGCGGCTGGTTTATTAACTTCGATTGTTCCAGGATCAATGATAATGATGTCAGCCTCTACCTTATTAGCTAAAAACGTCTATAAGGTTTTTGTACCAAAAGCTTCTGACCAACAAATATCTAAACTAGCTAAGAACCTAGTGCCCGCGGTTGCACTCATCGCCCTATACTTTACCTTTAAAGGCGGGGACACTCTAGTAACCTTGCTATTAATGGGCTACAGCCTTGTAACACAATTGTTCCCAGCATTGGTATTCAGCTTAGCTAAAAAGAACGTGGTGACAAAAGCTGGTGCGTTTGCCGGTATTGCAGTGGGGGTGTTTACGGTTGCCTACATTACAATTAGTGCTTCTACAGTTGGTACACTATTCCCAGCGCTTCCACAATTCATTAAGGACCTCAATGTGGGTGTTATCGCATTAGTAATTAATCTTGTTGTTACATTTGTTGTAAGTTTTGTAACGAAATCAGCAAGTGCTGCCAATAACACGAATGAGCGTGTGGCATAATTTTAGAATGAATAACTAAAACACCTCCAAGTCGTTAAAAAGTATTGACGACTGGGGTGTTTTATTTTTGTAACGTTTAAATCAGTGAAGTTAATCAGTCTGTTTTTGAATTTTTTCTTTCTTATGCTTCATCAAGAAAAATGTTAATGGCTGGTCGGAACCCGTCATTAATTTATACACATAGGAAGAAGTAAGTTTATAGCCGTCGTCTATTTTTGTGGCCAAATAATTCGTCCGTTCGAACAGAATGGACCGGATATGATTGATTTGACGGGAGATTTTGTCCATTAGTGCTTCTTGATTGTCTAAGCGCTGTAAAACTCCGCCTTGAAACGCCTCTTGTTTCGCCATTTTTTCTGCAACCACTTTTTGTAGTTCGAGCTGTTCATTCAGTTGGAGGACAAGCACCATGATTCGCATCCTCGTACCTCTCCAACCTTCTTTGTAAATCATTTAGTTGATGGCCAACATGGTTCCACTGGTTGAAGTGTGTTTCTTCTTGATGTTGGGATTGCATACCTAATTCAGATAAGGCTTTTTTGAGTGCAGTATTCGCTATTTGCTGTTCAGAAATTAATTGAGACAGGAAATCCTGTCTTGATATGACTTGATTGGGCGCTTGTGGATTTTGTTTGTTTTTATAAACATCCGGATGTTCACTGTTATTAATGAATAATCCCATACCTCTCTCCGCCTTTTTTTGTATTTGGTTGGAATATTTTATGCTTGAAAAACTAAAGAGGGGACATGATTGGGCTGTTGGAAAGGAAAGAGTGCAAAAAAACAACGCTCGGAAAAATTCCATGCGTTGTTTCGATAAAATTTTATTATCAAACAAGAGTCGGTGTTTTCAATACGAATTTTTCTACAACCTTTGCAACACCATCATTCATATTGCTGTCAGTGACAAAGTTAGCTTTTTCTTTAATATCGTCTGGAGCATTCCCCATAGCAACACCTAAGCCTGCAAACTCAATCATTGCAAGGTCATTATAGCTGTCTCCAATTGCGATGACTTCTTCGCGCTTAATCCCCAGTTGTTGAATCAAATGGCTAAGGCTTGTACCTTTCGTGACGCCATGCTCCGTAAATTCTAGAAAGAATGGTTTGGAACGCATGACACTTAGATGACCAGCTAACTCTCGCTGCAGTTTTTCTTCTACTTCCGCAAGTTTTGTTTCATCTTCAAGCATCAGCACTTTTACCACAGGTTCCGATACAGCCTCCACGAAACTGCCGACTTCAATTATTTCTAGGCCAGTAATTTCTCCTTCAATATTTGTGAATTGGTTTCCAGCCTCGGTAACAATCTGATCCCCAACATACGTATGAATCCAAACATTTTCACGACGACTTACTTCATATAAATAGTGAACGACATCAGGCGATAAAGTGCTGCTAAACAGTTCTTCACCAGTCTGACAGTTAGTAATTTTAGCGCCATTAAAAGAAAGAATAAAGCTGCCGAAATCATTCAACCGCAGTTCTTCAGCAATAGCATACATGGCTGACGTAGGCCGGCCAGAAGCTAACACCACTTTCACTCCTAATTCTTGTGCATCCATAAGTGCACGCTTTGTGCGGTCAGATATCGTGTGGTCGTCCTGCAATAGTGTATCGTCTAAATCAAGTACAATCATTTTATAATGCATTCTTGAAGTCTCCTTTAAACATATGTCATCTAACTATCTTACTATAAATCTAGTGAAAATACGTCTAACAATTGAATCCAATTCGTAGTTATCGAATAATAAATGGGAGGTTCTTATTTTTATAAAATTATGTCATACTTAAGTGAACGTAAGTTATGTAATCAACGGAAGTACTGGAGGCTTTTCAAAAATGAATCGATGCGGTTGGGTAAATCAGGATCCACTATATATTGATTATCACGATTATGAATGGGGAGTTCCGGTCTATGATGATCGCCTGCTATTTGAGTACTTAAATCTCGAAGGGGCCCAGGCAGGACTGAGTTGGTACACCATTTTAAAAAAGAGAGAGAACTACCGGAAAGCTTTTGATAACTTTGAAGCCGAAAAAATTATCCGCTATGATGAAAAGAAAATCGAAGAATTAATCCATAATGAAGGAATTGTCCGAAATAAGCTAAAAATCAATGCAGTCATTACCAATGCACTTGCGTTTTTGAAGGTTGTGGAGGAGTTTGGCTCATTTAGTAAGTACATATGGTCCTTTGTTGGCGGTAACCCCATTCAAAACCACTTCCGTGAAATGAAAGATGTTCCTGCAATCACGGATATTAGTGATCAATTAAGTAAAGATTTAAAGAAGCGCGGCTTCAAATTTGTTGGCTCGACCATCTGTTATGCCTTCATGCAAGCGACCGGAATGGTGAATGACCATATCGTGACCTGTGAATGTTATCAAAAAACACATCAAATAACGAACTAAAGAAAAAAAGCGACTATCTCAATGTAGAGACATCGCTTTCCTTAGGTTGTGTAAAGAAAAATATAAAGATGGCAATTGACAGTAAAAATAAAAATATTTCTGCTTTAGAGGGCTCGAATGTTGGGAGGTCTGTTAAGGACAACATGACCACTTCCTTCTTAATTAGATTTGATTAAAATTTCAGGTTCGATTTCAAAATGTTCAGATACAATCCAGCGAAATTGCGTAAAGACTTTTTCTAAATCAGGCAATGTAGGTTCGTGTTTAGGAACTCCAAAAATAGGTCCTGTAATATTAAAGCTAAACCTTCCTGGACCTATAAAGATACCTGACACATTTGTCTGATCGCTAATCAATAGTATCGCTAAAAGGATATCCCCAATGTCCAAAAACAAACTAAATGTTTTATTTCCTGCTTTACCTTCTAAACGCGCTCTTCCAGTTAGCGGCCCACCAACAGATAGGGCAAATCCTCCTGGTTCTATAACAAGTCTAACAACTGTCACTTGACCTGTTAATAATAAAAATGCCGTTATAATATCAATAGTTCGTTGGATAGATATAACTGTTTGTAGGCCATTTTCTAAGTCACAACTACTTTTCAACGATTTCACAACCTACTCAATTTAAACTCTTCATGTACAACGATAATGACAAGGATAGAAATCTTTGCAGCTAAAGCATATCTTTTGTATATTATGAAATGAATCGAAGGGTGCTACTCATTTTACAAAAAGAAAGCCCATCACAACAGTGATGGGCTTTCTTAGCAAGAAAAATAGCTTCTTATGATTGTGCAGGTTTATCAAGCGTGAAATCTGATGTTGGCAAAGTAATGATCTTGCCGCCAATTTGGACATGAATGGTGTCGTTGAAAATGGCTTTCACAATTCCCTTTAAGGAGATGGTTGAATTGACAGAGATTTTTTTAGATTCAGCTTGGTTTGCCACAATATCAACGCCTTTCGAAAATTGGTAGAAATATAGGATCTTATAAAAAATAAAATAAAGATACATTAAATTATTCGGAAAAATATTAGAAACTCCTGCTAAGGCAAGGGGATTTTTATAAAAAAAATCGGTCATGTTTTGATCTATCTATATTGCAAAGGGGTGTTAAAACAATAATAGCGACTTAACATGAACCGTAGGTCAAGTATCGCATTTTTGAAGTTGTCTGTCAACGAAAACATGAACTCTGGTTCAAATTTTAAAATCGTGGTATGATATATTTGAGGTGATAAAATGCCAGACAGTGATGACCTATTAATTGGTGAATTCCCTTTTCTTCCAAAACAGGAACGGGCCCAACAAAAAAGAAATGCACTGCTCGAAAGTGGACAAATTTTGTTTATTTCTAAGGGGTACGAGCAAACTACTGCTAAGGAAATTGCTGCCCATGCAGGTGTTGCTACCGGTACCTTTTATCGTTATTTTTCAGATAAACGCCAACTTTTAATGTCATTATTAGAAGACAAATTAGACAAGCTTCTCCCACCTGAACCTAGTTGGATTTCCCATGATCCAGTATCATTATTAGCATCGCTTTTAGAAGCCCATAATAAACGCCTTAATGAGTTAGGGATACAGCGTGTGTTGCCTGAGTTAGTGATGAAAGATCCTGGTCTTGCTGAATTTCTGGGTGACGCACGAAGGAAAATTCATTCGAGAATTTTGTTAGGGCTTAAACAAGCGGAAGAAAAAGGATTAACCTGGGAGGATCTCGATTTAGAAACTGTCGCGTGGGCAATTTTAGTCTTAGTGGAAAATGGTCATGGGAAAGAGGGACAAACTGGGAAAAGAGCGGATTTTCTAGAAATTTCGAAAGTAATGTGCCGGATGGTTTTTCCACCAGATGTGTTACAGCAATTGCAAAATACGGATGAAACGAATAATCCAATATCCCAAAAATGAAGGTGATGTCGATATGATAAATGTTCAGGTAAAGGATTTTATGGTTAAGGATGTTATATCAGCTAGTCCAAGTGCTTCCATTAAAGATGTAATGACAATGTTTGTTGGGAAAAAAATTGGCGGTTTACCGATTATCGATGAGAATGGTGTGCTACGTGGATTTGTAACAGATGGTGACATTTTACGGGCAATCAGTCCAGTCGATCGTCGGATTCATGATTATTTTTCTCTTATCACATATGTTGCCAAAGAAAACATGGAGAATCGCTTGAGAGAATTAGCTGACAGGGAAGTCATTCGGATTGCCAAAACCCACGGAATCGTAACCGTCCATCCTGAAGATGAAATGAAAAAAGTTGTCTCTCTATTGTCTAAGCATCACTTTAAAAAACTACCTGTTGTTGATGAGTCTAATCATGTGGTTGGTGTAATCAGCAGGGGAGATGTCATTCGCAGCATACAAGAAACGATTATTAATGATTGGCAATGATAGTCTTGCAACTGAGACAGCCCTTCACTTTAAAGGGAAGGGCTGTCTTTGGAAAGAATATACTCCTATTGTTCCATTATAATAACCTTTGTAAGACTAAACTATTGAAGTGGTTTTTCAAGCAGGAGTTCAGATGCTGGGAGCGTTATGATTTTCCCGCCAATTTGCACATGAACGGTATCGTTGAAAATGGCTTTTACAATTCCTTTTAATGAAATTGTCGAATTAACAGAGATTTTTTTCGCTTCAGCTTTGTTTGCCAAATTAACCAACACCCTTCGAAATAGTTATGAAAATATTATATATGAAGATAAGGAAATAAAGCCAGAATAAATTATCAGAAAAGTTAAAAAAATTTACATTTTGTGAACGCAAAAATAATTTTTCTTCTATTCTTATGTGGGATGCAAATGATTGGTGAGTATTTTACGCTATTCCCTTTTTAAAAAGGTAAGATGTATTTGTATGATTTCAGAACGACTGCCAATCCGAAGTGGAGGACCCCAAAAACCATAACCGGATGAAACAATGGAATGAAGCTGACTTTTCTGAAGATAGCCCCAATCATTTTCAAATATCCTTTTTGTAATCAGATGATTCGGTGCCATTTGACCTCTGTGTGTATGGCCTGATAAAAGTAAGTCGACACGATTTTCTTGCGCATGAGTTATTTCAGCTGGCTGATGATCCATCATAATAATTGGCAGGGATGGATCAATATCAGTTAGAATAGCTTCAATCGGTAGCCGATTTCGATCAGTTTTGTCTTTTCGACCTGCAAGATAAAAGCTGTCAGCTATTTTGAGTACTTGATCCAATAGGATAGTTATCCCGATTCGTTCCATTTCCTGCAAAAACTTTGGAATCCCACCGCCATAATATTCATGATTTCCTAGAACTCCATAGACACCTAAGGGGGCCGATAACTCCTTCATTACATCACCCATTTTCTTTTGAGTAAATGGCTCGGGATCGTCGTCAATGATATCGCCTGGCAGTAAAATGATATCCGGCTTTAGAGCGTTTACATTACGGACAAGACGGCGAATATGTCGGATGCCTGAAAGTCTGCCAAAATGCATATCAGAGGCCATGGCAATTCGAAGCTCAGTTAGATTGCCCACCTGTTTTGGAATGACAAGTGAAAAAGTCCGAACGACAGGGCTATATGCATTAAACGTTCCGAAGATAAATAGAATAACAAAAGATATTAACACCGCTCCTCCTACCCAATTGATGACTGATGTTGTGGAAAGATCAGCAAAAATGAGAACAAAGGCAACAAGATTGGAAAGAGGCAAGAAAAGGATGGCATATTGGAATAATCCAAACCAATAAGAGCCGATCATTTTAAATAGAGGCACTTTTTTTGTGAAATGTCCGATGATGTATGAATAGGAAATGAGACTAACGACTAAACCGTATATCCATTTATCCTGCAAATTAAATACTGAATGCAGCCAAACCCAGCCGTTCCAACCGATATAAAATGTTATGGCAGAATATACAATTATGATGGTCATGAAATTTATCAAGTAGCGTGGTTTCATCGATTGCTCCTTTATTGAGGGAATATTCCATAAACATGAAATGTAGTTCAAGTATTGCATTGGCATGCAAGGGCTGTCAATTAATCCAACCCATTTGAATCAGATTACGATGGGATGTAGTGACATTGAAAAGGTAAGTAAGGTTAGTCCTTCATCAAAAATCGTCGTGGTCCATATGGAAGCTTGGAATCATTACTCTTATTGTCACGAAAGGATTTAATGCAATATTTTAGGTCACCAGCTATAGTAATCATACTATCTATGAACACATTTAGTGATTATGGATGATAAGGGTAAAAGATGTCATGGATAGATATTTTAGAAATATAATTTCTTTTTCAAAACATTTTCAATGCATATTAAGGATATGAAGGACAAAACCTGGTAAGAGTACAGGAGAAATGTCTTTTAAGAAGCCTCTGAAGGACAAAATCTTGAAACAGTACAGGTTAAATGTCTTTCATAAATCTTTTGTAGCAACCGTTCCCGTCACTTTCCTGAGGTATGATATAATATTCCCAAAAAGGAGGCGGACCAATGTCTAATGAAGTAGGGAAGGTAGATGAACTTTTTGAAAATACCTGCTGCTCAGATGAAGGAAGCGATCGTAAGAGTCATCATCCGAATAAGGTGAAAAATAATCTTGTTACGAGACTTAATCGAATTGAAGGGCAAATTCGAGGCATTAAGGGCTTAATTGAGAAAGATACGTATTGTGATGATGTCATAAACCAGATATCGGCCACACAATCCGCCTTAAATAGCGTAGCCAAAATCCTGCTTGAAGGTCATTTGAAAAGCTGTGTTGTAGAAAGAATTCAAGAAGGTGATTTTGAAGTCTTGGATGAAGTTCTCGTCACCATCCAAAAATTAATGAAAAAATAATCTAGTCTATTGGTGTTCTAAGGACAATCAAAAAATAATATTTTTCGACGGAGAATGTACCCAGGTACGTTCTTTTTCTTTTATAGGAAATTAGGTCTATTTAAGAAGAAAGATTGAAAGAAACTCGAATAATATATTTGAAATATTCTGATAAAAATATTATTATAAATAAAAATTCAAAGGATTTTTCCCAACAGATAAGCTTACCGTCAACACAGCTGAATATAGAAAAATTGGTAAAAGATGGACTATTAATGGTATGTCAGATATATTTGGGCCAGGTATAAAAGTTTCCATTTATATTGGTGATGCAGTCCAGCAAACTTGCTCACAAGTGTAAATGTAAATAACAGAGGGGCTTTTACTTTCACTACTATTAATTCAGCCAAGTCCATAGTTCAAGGGGGAACTCTCACTCTAGTCTCTACTTCTGGTGGAAAGTTAACAAATGTGGCGGTAACAGTTAGGTAGTTTTAGGACATTGTAAAAATTTGAGAATTGTCAATGTCCCAACTTTCATTAATATGAAATAGGTTAATCTAAGCAATCCCTTGCTGGAAAGGTACTAATATTAGTAAACTTTCCGGCTTTTTTAATTTGGGATACACCATCTTTAAAGAACGTCCCATTCCAGAGGTGAATATAATATTTACAAGGAAGGGTGGGTGCACATGTTTTTCGGTGGGTTAGTTCTTATTGGGATGGTCATACCATTCATATTAATGAAAAGAGATTCTCGATGGGTGAACTGGATCCCAGCGGTATTCTTTTTAGCAGCAGCATTCATAATGGGTGCTAAGGCGGTACTTTATCCAGGTGAGGGAATGGCTGATCTAGCTGAGAGAATCTATTTTATGATGTTTGGATCCGTTGCGATTGGTTCCATTATTGGGGGGACAATCGTTCACTTTATAAAAAGTAGAAAGAAAAAATAGTCAAAATATGAATTTCCTTCAAACCGATTGGAAGGCAGTCCCCTTAGTCAATTCCGGATCCCTTTACATTAATAAACGATTCTTCAAGAAAATCGGTTTGTATATTATATAGGGATTTTGAAGATTATTGGTGTCAGGCACCATTATTTTCAAAAAAACTAGACCTCATGGTGAGGTCTAATAAATTTTTATTCAGAAATAGAATTTGATTTTGAGATAGTAGTTGTTTCAGGTACGCGAAGAAGAATGATTCCTCCGATGGCAAAGAGAATAACTAAGCTAAACACACCGCTGTTCGTATTTCCGGTTATCTGTGCGGTGAATCCGACAAGGAATGGCCCTAAAATAGCTGCAAATTTATAAAAAATACTATAAAAGCCAAAGAACTCATTGGCGTTTTCTTTTGGAACTAGTTTCGCAAAGTAGGAGCGGCTTAGGGCCTGGATTCCACCTTGTGAGGAGGCAACAAGCATCGCCAAAATCCAAAAATCTAACGTAGTTTTTAAGAAATAAGCATACGTACAAATGATTATATAAACAAAAATTCCAACTAGCAGCATCGTTTTGCCTTTAAATTTATCGGCAAGCTTCCCAAATAAAATCGCGAATGGTGCAGCAACAACTTGTGTCGCAAACAAGATAATAAGTAGGTTCGTAGAAGTGATTCCTAGGTCAGAACCGTATGCTGTAGACATGGTAATAATCGTATTAACTCCGTCAATGTAAAAGAAATAGGCAATTAAAAACAGAAACAGTGGACGGTACAATTTAATCTTCTTAAATGTTTTAACAAGCTGTTTAAAGCCATTGGAAATGGGATTTGGAACGGATTCTTTATAATAAACCTGTTTGACATTTTTTAGCATTGGAATCGTGAATAAGCCCCACCATAATGCGGTAATCGCAAAAGCCGCTTTACTTGCAACCGTAACAGATAATGGAAGGATGTTTTGCTGCGATAATATAATCAGAGCAATGCTAATAATAAAGGGAATTGTACTTCCGATATACCCCATTGCATAGCCTTTTGATGAAATCTGGTTCATCCTCTCCTCAGTCGTTACATCGACAAGAAAAGCATCATAGAAAATATTTGTTCCGCCAAAACCAATCACGGTAATCATGTAACAAATTAATAAAATTAGCCATTGGTTACTCGGTACGACTGAAAGCAGTAAGGTAAATATAATTCCTAATGCAAAGAAAAAGGTGAAAAATCGTTTCTTAAACCCTTTGAAATCCCCTATACTTCCTAAAATAGGCGCACAAAGCGATATAAGCAGAGTAGCAAACGAATTAGCATAGCCCCAATAAGCAGTGGAAGTGGAAGCTTCAAGCCCCGCCTCGGTAGCTGCTGCCTTAAAATAAAGCGGGAAGATTGCCGTTGTGATTAGGATCGAATAAGCAGAGTTTGCCCAATCATATAACGCCCAGCTCTTTTCTTGCTTTGACATCCGACTCATAGATTTTCCCCCTTTTAATTCTTTAACATTTCTTCTATCGTCCTTCCATCTGTCTGGCCTAAATTTACTCCTAGAAGCCTTGCAAATGTTGGACCTTCATCAATGAGACGGATAGAAGGCAGGGTGATTGATTTTATCCCTTTTCCAGCTGCCATAAAAATGGTTCCATAATTTTCTTTCTCAGGTGAATAGCCATGACAGGCCAAGGTGTATTTATGATCCGCGTTTACGTCCTCCTTCGTGATTGTTTTGATGAACTCCCCTTCGAAGTCTTCTAAAAAGAAATATCCTCTTTGGGCTTCAACCATAAAGGAACACGTTCCATCTGCGCCTTTTTCAGCTGCTTGTTCCCCAGTGAGAGCGTTTTCAATCCCGTTTTCAGGATCCACTTGTAAGGAATCTAGCAATCGTCTAACTTTATCATGTGTGGCTAAATCTTGTTTGTCTTTAATATAAATATATGCAGAGCCATCACAACTTTTACAATATGCCTTCCAATTAATTATCTTTCCTTTTCCATTAGTGGTTATAAGATTTTGCTCATGAAAGAGAACATTTAGGTTGATGGCTTTATTTTCATCTAATGCACTATGATCACCTAGTGCAACTATAGTGGAATTCTCATAGATTCCGCTTTCCTTTAAGGCCTCGATAATTCTGCCAAGTCGGCTATTGTGGCGGTCGATTGCTGCCAGTGCTTCTTCCGAAGAAAAACCATGATAATGCCGCTGGGTATCCAAATCCGTAAAGTGGACCATCAATAAATTCGGCTTCTTGGTTTTAATGGTATCGACGGTCGATTCCAATACGAAGTCATCCAATTCCGGTTGATTAAGGCCTTTTCGGATATGCCCGTAAAGTTTATTAAGATCCCACTGAAAGCGTGGACTTCCACTCATCAGTGAAACAAGAATTTGATTATGCCAAGGGCGGTTCGCAAAAATTTCGGGCATATTATAGTCGATTTTTGCTTTGGCTGTGACTGGCCATAATAGTGCAGCTGTTGTCATATTTGCCTTTCTTACTTCGTCATACAAGGTTGTTCCTCGAATACAATCTCTGAACCAGTTCCAATCAGGAGAAATCATGCCTGGCTGCAGAAGTGTGTTATTAATTACACCGTGTCGGTTCGGATAATTACCTGTGACAATCGTTGCATGACAAGGATAAGTGACGGAAGGGTAAATGGATTCGACTTTCTCAACATAGGCCCCATTTTTTAATAGGGTTTGAAAGTGTGGTAGTTCTTTTAACTTAGGAAAATCTAAGGCTGAAAGGCAATCAAATGAAATGATAATTAAATGGTCAGTCAGTCGTTTCATAAATTGGAAAACCTCCGAAAATATCTACCAGTTACTCAATTGTACTACAGGTAGGCGGAAATGGAAGAATGGTTACAGAATATTTACATTATTGTTGAAAGCATTGATTTAATAGAAGGTTTTTCTAGTATAATGATATTAGCAAATTCTGGATTAATGGAGGTATGAAGATGCCAAGTATCCGAAGCTATTTTTTTGAAAAAGGAATTAAACTTTCGGTAAAAAGAGCCCTAAAAAAGGGGATATCAGATCGAGCGATGGATGAACAGCGGCAGATGCTCGACACGGCAGCAAGAAAACTGGGGAAACTCCCGAAAAACTGCCAGGTTGAGCAACTTGAAATTGAAGGCTTGTACGCTGAGTGGCTTAGTTCCGAAAACATTTTAGCTGACAAGGTGATCCTTTATTTACACGGTGGTGGTTATGCATTTTGCTCTGCCAATACCCACCGCCCACTAGCGGCTCGAATTGGGAAAGCGGCGGGTGTAAAGGTGTTATTTCCTGAGTATCGTCTTGCACCGGAACATCCATTTCCAGCTGCCATCGAGGATGCTGTTACCATGTACCGCTGGCTATTGCGACAAGGTTATGATTCCTCCAAGATTATTTTGGCAGGAGATTCTGCAGGAGGTGGCTTAAGCATTGCTGCCACTTTGGTCTTAAGGGATCAAAATGAACCACTCCCAGGGGCAATTGTTTGTCTTTCTCCTTGGGTAGATTTAACAAGCAGCGGGGAAAGTTACCGTAAAAACAAGGAGGTTGATCCATATTTAAGTGTGCAAGGTGTAAGGGATGCAGCACTAATGTATGCGGGGAATGAGAATTCCCTCAACCATCCGCTAATATCACCAGTCTTTGCAGACTTGACCGGGCTTCCTCCATTATTCATCCAAGCAGGAAATCATGAGATCTTGCAAAGCGATGCAGAATTACTCGCCGCACAAGCACGTCATGCAGGTGTTAATGTCACATTTAAAGTTTGGGACAAGATGTGGCATGTGTGGCAAATTAGTGGTGATACTTTACCTGAAGCGAAAAAGGCTGTTAGCGAAATAGGGAATTACCTAAAGAAAAACTTCCAATAATTTTTTTAAGCTTACCTTGGCCAGATATTGGGTCCAATTATAAATGAACATCTGAGAACTCCTGAGCTACTGAATCAGGAGTTCTTTCACGTGTTGATAACAATAATTAAACCTATGAACTTTATGAACAAAATGGTAGTTAAGTTTTTAATGCTGTTTAAATGAATAATCTATGAAAACCTCAAAATTTTTGTAAAATTAAGAAAACGTTAAGAAAACGTTTACAAAGGGGGAAATGAAATGTTTTCTATCAAAAGAATTACAGCAGTAATGTGTGCAGGAACATTGGCCTTAAGTTTGGGGGCTTGCAGCAGTAAGGAAACAGCGAGTACAAGTAAAAAAGAGGAAGGCACCGGTTATCCAACAAAGGCCATTAGCGTGGTAGCACCGTCTGGAGCAGGTGGAGGCTGGGATTTAACAGCCCGCTCGTTTACAAAAGTGTTAAGTGAAACAAAGCTTGTAAAACAGCCAATGACAGTTGAGAATAAGCCTGGCGGCGGTGGAGCAGTTTTTATGGCGGAATATGCAACCCAGCAAGTGGAAAATAATGACATGCTGTTTGTCAATTCACCGCCGATTATTATCAACAATTTAAAGAAAGAAGGAAACAGTCCGTACGGTTATAAGAATACCACACCATTAGCACAACTTACGAAAGACTATGGAGCGATAGTTGTTAAAGCCGATTCCAAATTTAAAGATTTAAAATCGGTTTTGGAAGAAGTAAAGAAGGATCCTAGTAAGTTGACTTTTGCTGGTGGCTCGGCACCAGGTTCGATGGACCATTTAGTTTCCATTCTACCAGCCTATAAATATGGGGTTGACCCAACCAAAATTAAATACGTTTCCTATGATGGCGGTGGCGAAGCGATTACCGCATTACTTGGAGGAAACGCAGATGTCATTGGGACGGATGCCTCTAGCGTAAAAGAGTTTCTTAAGGCAGGCAAAGTAAGAGTCCTTGCGATTACATCCACTGAACGCTTATCAGGTGACTTTAAAGATGTCCCTACAGCGAAGGAACAAGGTGTCGATGCAGAATTTACGATTTGGCGTGGTGTATTTGGTCCAGAAAAAATGTCCGATGAAGCAAAGGCTTATTGGGAAAAAACCATTGATAAGTTAGTTCAATCACCTGAATGGAAAAAAGAAGTCGAGACACAAGGCTGGGAATTAGAGTATAAAAATGGGGCAGATTTTAAAAAGTTCTTAGATGATCAGGAATCACAAGTACAACAATTATTAGAAGCATTAGGAATGCAGAAGTAGAAGTAACCCAAGAGGGAAGGAACGACTTTCTCCTTCCCTTTTATTTTAAAATCGCACGGATTGGGGGGATTGCGGATGGACATTAAATTTGATCGCATCGCTGCTATAGTCTTTCTAGCTGTAGGAGTTCTATTTATTATCGGAAGCAGAAGTATTGCAAGTTCTTCTTATGGAAGTGTAGTCGGACCAGATATTTTTCCATTTATTCTTGGGGTATTGTTGACGATCTTAAGTATTCGCTTATTTTATGAAACCTTTAATGGAAAAACGCAGGAAAAGAAAAAAGAAAAATTGCAGTATAAGCCTTTTTTAATCATATTGGCAGCCACATTAATCTATATTTTGACGCTGGAATCAGTTGGTTATGTGATCACTACATTTTTATTTCTTTTTGTCTGCTTTCAGACAATGGAACGTGCTAAATGGCTGACCTCACTAATAATCGCTGGATGTTTTTCTGGATTTGTCTATTTCTTATTTGTCGAAGTATTAAAAGGAACTCTTCCAGGGTGGCCAATTTGGTTTTAGTCAATTAAGTTATGGTGTCAGGCACCACGTTTCTTGGAAGGAAAGGGGGATATGTAATGAATACTCTTGATTATTTGCTGCACGGATTCGGTTCGGCACTTATTTGGTATAATTTACTTTTTGCATTTGTTGGAGTTTTGATTGGGACAGCCGTTGGGGTGTTACCGGGGATTGGTCCGATGAGCGGCGTTGCCTTGCTTATTCCTGTTACCGCTTCCATTACGGGAGGACTTCCTCCTGAACAAGCCGCAACTAGTGCCATCATTCTCCTTGCTGGTGTCTACTACGGAGCCATGTATGGTGGATCAACCACTTCTATTCTATTAAATACTCCTGGCGAGTCATCGTCCGTAGTGACAACATTAGATGGTTATCAGATGGCAAAGAAAGGACGAGCGGGTAGTGCGTTATCGATTGCAGCGATTGGGTCGTTTGTGGCAGGAATCGTCACGTTGGTCGCACTAATTGCCTTAGCGAAACCATTGTCAAATCTAGCCCTTAAATTCGGTCCTTCTGAATATTTCTCTCTGATGCTCTTAGGACTAGGCGCTGTGAGCGGATTGGCAGGAAAGTCCGTTACGAAAGCCTTAATTATGACGGTAAGTGGGCTGCTCCTTGCTACGATCGGAATTGACAATGTTTCTGGGATTGGCCGATTTACCTTTGATATTCCATGGTTATACCAAGGAATTGAATTCTTGACCATTGCCGTTGGTTTGTTTGCCCTTGGTGAAGTGTTTAAGACCATCCTAGAGAAAGATGAAGAAGATACACAAATGGCAAAGATTAATAATTTACTGCCATCTAAAGAAGAGTTGAAAGAATCGGCTGGACCGATCGCCAGAGGATCCATCTTAGGCTTTTTTATCGGGATTCTACCTGGAGCAGGTGCGACGCTCGCTTCCTTTTTTTCTTACATATTAGAAAAGAAGATTTCTAAAGACCCATCGAAATTTGGTACTGGGGCGATTGCGGGTGTTGCAGCACCAGAATCGGCGAACAATGCAGCCTCAGGCGGAGCAATGATACCCTTATTAACATTAGGAATTCCGGGCTCGGGTACAACCGCCATCCTGATGGGGGCACTGATGATGTATAACGTTCAGCCAGGTCCGTTATTATTCGAAGATCATCCCCAAGTAGCGTGGGGATTGATTGCTAGTATGTTTATTGGAAATATCATGCTGTTAATACTCAACCTCCCGCTTGTTAAGGTATTTGCAAAAATCATTCAGACACCAAAGAAATATTTGATTCCAATCATTATTGCCATCTCTATTTTCGGTGTTTATGCGGTTCAAGTTTCGATTAATGACCTTTTGCTTCTACTAGGTTGCGGTTTAGTTGGCTATTTTCTAAATAAACATGATTACCCGATTGCACCATTGGTGTTAGGACTTGTACTAGGTCCAATGCTTGAGAATAACCTGCGCAGAGCCTTAACGATTTCAAATGGAGATTTTGGACCGTTTTTCACACGCCCTATCTCATTAAGTTTCTTAATTTTGACCGTTCTTTGGTTGGTTATTCCGGTCATAATGAAGATGAGAGGAAAAAATGTCGTTATAAACGAAGAAGGATAATCTTTTTAAAGTTCTGATTATTGAAAAAACCCCTTTTTTTAAGGGGTTTTTTTCTATATGATAGATATAGAGGTGTTTGTATGCGATTACATACGAAATTAATGTTAGGTATTTTTATATTAATCATCCTAATTGGCGGGGTTTTTGAAATAACTTTTAAAAACATAATGGAATCCAATCTTAAGCACGAAAAAGGGACGAAGGCCTTATCGGTGGCACAGTCCATCTCAAATATGCCAGAGATTCAAAAAGCCTTTTATAGTACCGATCCTGCTGCCATTATACAACCGATCGCAGAAAAAATTAGAAAACAGGTTGGAGCGGAATTTATTGTTATCGGGAATCGAAAGGAGATTCGCTATTCTCATCCTGACCCAAACCGATTAGGACAGAAAATGGTTGGTGGAGATAATGAACGAGTCTTTAGAGGAGAATCGGTCATCTCAGAATCGATTGGAACCCTTGGTCCTTCCTTGAGAGGAAAAGCACCCATATTTAGTGAGGGCGGCGAAGTTATTGGAGTGGTTTCAGTAGGATATCTTCAAACGGATATTGATAAAGAAGTTTCAAAGATTAGAAGAAAAATCTTTATGGTGACAATGATTATCTTACTGGGAGGATTAATAGCCGCATTATTAATCTCCTTAAATATTAAGAGAGCGATTTTCGGACTTGAACCTAAAGAAATAGCTTGGATGTACCAGGAGAAACATGCCATATTAGAATCCATCCATGAAGGAATTATCGCAGTCGATACGAATGGGCGAATAACAGTTGTCAATGAAACCGCACATAAATTTCTCAATGTTCCGAAAGAGGTCCTTCTCCGTGGAAAAAGAATTGAAGATGTACTTGAAAATACGCATCTATATGAAGTTGTTCGAACGGGACTTGCGGAGTATGATCGGGAATTTGCCATTTTTGGAGAGGTATTTTTGGTTAATCGTATTCCCATTTTTAATAAAAAGGGAGAAGTAATTGGAGCAGTTGCTAGCTTCAGAAACAAGTCAGAGCTTTCCAATCTGATTCAGGAATTGTCCCATGTAAAAGCATATGCTGAAGGACTAAGAGCACAGACACATGAATATTCCAATCGTCTTTACACACTTCTTGGCTTGATTCAACTTGGTTCTTATAAAGAAGCGATTGATTTCATTTCAAGGGAAGTGGATGTCGCGCAAGGTTTCATAAGCTTCCTAATGAAGGAAATTCCTGACCCGATCATTGCCGGTTTTATTTTAGGTAAGGTCAGTTTATCGAGTGAGTTAAAAATCAATTTTACAATAGACCGAGAGAGCAGCTTTAAGGATGTTCCAGCGGAAATCAGTAGGGATACGTTAGTCACAATTATAGGTAACCTTGTCAATAATGCCTTCGATGCTGTAAGAGAAAATAATAAGGAAGAAAAAAAGGTTTCTTTGTTTTTAACTGACCTAGGAAAAGAATTGATTATCGAAATAGAAGATAACGGCAAAGGCATTGACACGAGCCTAAGTGAACAAATTTTTCAAGATGGATTTTCAACGAAAAACCGTCAAAGCAATGCAGGGATTGGGTTAAGTCTTGTTAAGGAAGCCATAAGGAGCTTAGGGGGATATATCACCTTTTCCTCGAATGAAGGGGAAGGGACCATTTTCACAGTAGCGATACCAAAAAGCAGGGGGTGTTTGAATGAAGCAGAGCCCGGATATAGAAGTGTTAATTGTTGAGGATGATTTACGAATTGCAGAAATTCAAAAACGATTTATTGAACAGATTGCTGGTTTTCAAACGGTAGGAATTGCGGCAAGTTATCAAGAAGCAAAGACCTATATTGATTTACTACAGCCAGACCTTCTCTTGCTGGATGTATATTTTCCAGACATGAATGGAATTGATTTACTCAAAGAAACAAAGCAGCAAAATAAACAAATGGATGTAATCATGATTACCGCCACAAAAGAGATTCATAAGGTTCAAGAGGCAATTAGTATAGGTGTGTTTGATTATATTATTAAACCAGTGATTTTCGAGAGATTCAAACAATCATTGCTGCGGTATCAGGATTTTCACACGAAGTTAGTAGAATTGAGGAATGAAAATCTCCATGTCACCCAACAACAGGTGGACAAGTTACTGCGAAAAGAAATAGATCTCTCCCTTAGCGAAAAAGCTTATTTGCCGAAGGGAATTGATCCGCTTACACTTGAAAAGGTTTTGGATGTCCTGTCGAAAGTCGATTTCGGGTTAACAGCAGAATTCGTCGCCAAAGAAATAGGCGTTAGCAGAACAACGGCCAGAAGGTATCTTGAACATCTCATGTCTGAGGAAAAAATTGCAGCAGATTTAGCTTACGGAACGGTGGGTCGTCCTGAACGAGTCTATTTGGTAAAAAGTGGAGTCAAATAGCATAACCACTAAAAAGGAAGAAGGCTCTAATGGAGAGCCTTCTTCCTTTTTGATGTAGGCAGTGCATAAGAAGGCGGTGCCTGACACTATTGTGAATTATTCACATGGTGCCTGACACCATGTTGTACCTTTGTTTAATTGTAATAATTTTGCCAATATTACCACAGGAGAGAATTTAAATTAGTTATATAATAAGATTGAATCTTCATAGCCAGCAAGATATTTAGTAAATGTGGCTGGTTTTAGTAATGTAATATGAAGGAGGGGTAATTGACATGAAAAGTTTAATTGTGTATTGCTCGTCTCATGGGACTACAGAAAAAGCAGTAAGATTTTTAAGTGAAAGTCTTGAAGGGGAAGTTTTAGCGGTGGATATGAAGAGGGAGAAAGAAGAGTTCGATCTGGCAAATTTTGATACCGTTATCATTGGCGGCTCGGTTCATGCAGGGAATATTCAACGAAAAATAAAACAGTTTATAAGAAACAACCTAGAAACACTTTTGGAAAAAGACGTCGGTCTTTTCCTTTGCTGCATGCATGATGGCGAGACCGCCATCGAGCAATTTAACCATGCCTTTCCACAAGAATTGCGCAAAAATTCCACGGCAATGGGGTTATTTGGCGGTGAATTTCTCTTATCAGAAATGAACTTTATAGAAAAACAAATTGTAAAAAAAGTGAGCGGTGCAACCATTGATCAATCCAATTTAGATTATGAGGCCATCAAGGAATTTGCGTCCAAATTAAATCATATAAAAAGTATTGTTTAGTGGTTACTGCCTCTTCTATTTCTATAGAAGATAAGGAGTGATATTTGATGGAATCCACGTTGAAATCTTCTTATATAATGACAATTATCATCGTTGTGCTACCTTTAATTGCTGCAGTCGGTGGACTTTTTATTGACGAATTGTATAAGGATACTAGCAGTTTTGCCTTACATGCATGGTATGCCAATGATATTATTTTACTCGCTGTCGGCTTGCCACTTTTGATTGCTGCATTGCTTCTATCGATTCGTGGTTCACTAAGAGGGCAGTTAGTTTGGTTAGGAATGCTTAATTTTACTATATATAATTATTCTTATTATCTTTTTGGTGCTGCATTAAACTCTTTTTTTCTTATATATGCCGCCTTGTTCACTTTGTCGATGTATTCAATTGTTTTCGGATTAGTTTTAATAGATTACAACAATATTGAAAAGTCATTTAAGAAGAAAACACCTGTTAAAGGGATTAGCATTTTTATGATCCTATTAGCCATAACCCTTGGGGGAGCATGGATTGTTCAGTGGATAAATTTTGTTACCACAGGTAATCCACCACAAATCATGATTAATTTAAATTCTTCAAACAACCTGGTTGCCACATTAGATTTAACATTCGTAGTTCCATTATGTATCGTTGCTGCCTATTTTCTTTGGCAGCGGCGGCCAATCGGATATGTGCTAACAGTTATGTTAAATGTTAAGGGGTTTGTTTATAATCTAATATTGATTTATGGTTCGATTGTTCAGGAACAAGCAGGAATCAAAGGTGCAATGGATTTAGTTCCGTTATGGGTGATTCTATGTATCGGCTGCCTTAGTTCTTTTGTCATTTTGTTAATTAATATGAAACCAATTGAAAATAAAAGGAAGACATTAGAAAAGGTCGGATAAATCTAAAATATATCGAGATATTTGAACGTTGCTGCTTTTGCAGAACGTTTTTTTATTGCCGAAAAAGAACCTGTCGGATAAATTTTTTCGACACATTCCAATTTGGCATGATTTTTTTTGTCAAATTTTGCTTATAAAAATAAGCATGAATGACTATAATGAAAGAGGTCTTAATACAAAAAGAAAGAGGATTAAAATGAAGATTTGGTTTAACAGATGGTTTACAACGGTTTCCCATTATATTGATATGATCCGGTTCAATGAAGATAAGCGGAACTTTATCATTTATGGGACACATCCGAACAAAGATGCCCTTTATTTACAAAATTGTGATTACGCCTTTGTCGAGCCAGATATATCTGGTGAAGAATATATTGGTTTTTGTCTTGAGTTTTGTCAGAAGCATGGGATCGATATTTTTGTCCCAAGGAAAGAAAATGTCCTCATCTCAAAAAGACTAAGTGACTTTGAGGCTTTGGGTGTTAAAGTGCTAGTTTGCCCTGAAGCAAAGTTAATGGGGACAATGGATAATAAAGCAGATACCTATCGCCTTTTATCCAACGGAGCAGCAAACTTTTTGATTCCGGACTATTATGTCGTCAATAATGTTGAGGATTTTAAGAGGGCGTATGAAAAACTCAAGGAAAAAGGACATACGGTTTGTTTTAAACCAGTGATTGGTGAAGGTGCCAATGGATTTCGGGTCATAATAGACCAAATCGTGTCCATTGACCAGTTTTTCAATCATGGAATTGGTTTCCGTATTCCCTATGCCCATGCCTGCGAAATTTTGAGCCAGCAAGATACATTCCCTGACTTAATGGTGTTGGAATTTCTAGAGGGAAGAGAATATAGTATTGATTGTTTATCGTCCCATGATGAATTGTATGCTGCTATTCCTCGAATGAAGGGGGATGGAAGAGTCAGGGAGCTTGTGGAACAGGCGGAACTCATTAAATTAGCACACGATTTTCACCAAGAGTTTAAATTGCCATATGTATTCAATATTCAGGTAAAATACAACAACTTTGGTGAGCCGAAACTGTTGGAGATTAATCCGCGAATGAGCGGGGGAATGCACATTAGTTGCTTGTCAGGGATTAACTTGCCATATCAAGCCATCAAGGTTTTACTTGGTGAAGAGGTGGAAGTAGTCAAACCTAGGTTTGGAATTCGAGCAAGTCATATTGAGAAGGAAATGATTCTGAAATATGGCGATATTAGTTAATTGAACAAGCAAAGCCAAAGAAAAGAGCAGGTTTTTTTGTATCGACCTGCTCTTTTCACTATTAGGAAGATTATTTATAAAAAACTTTATCGATATTGTATTTTGCGTGTAGTGTATTAATGATAAAGGTTTCATAAATTTCTCTCTCCATCGGATCTTCCACAACACATACTGCAATCCGATAAACTTCATCACGATGTAATTTGATCGGCGAAACAGTATCTTCAAAATGTCTTTTTACACGAGGGCGCAACTTCCTTGCTTTTCCTACAAATAGTAATTCGTCATTTGCGTTTGAAAATAAAATAATCCCGCCTTTGTCTCTTGGGATCTTATTGTAATCAGTAAAACCATAAACGCTGCTTAGCGGCGCCTCAATTTTTTCTCCAACTTGGTTCTTTTTCGTAATCACTATATCAGGATTAGGTATTTCAATTTTTATCATTAAGAAAATCGCTCCTTGCTTAAAATAAACGGTGTCCCCGTTTTGCTAACAGTTCATTATAGCACAAACTTTTGTTAATAGAATTGACTTTCTTATTTTAACCATTTTTCAGTCCTCAAAACCAGTTATACAGGATCTCTTTTGAATTTATTAGAGTGAATAAATAATGGTAGAAAAATATTCCTTATTTTTGTAAACTTAAGGAAAGTGTTGTAATTTTGCTGATTTAATTATGTTCGCAAGGTAAATAATTCTTGGTAGGATTCGATTGTTATGAACTTTCTATTTATAATAGAAGGTGATATAAAATATTAAGATTAGAAAGGGTGTTTTTATGGCTATTTCATTGTCTAAAGGGCAAAAGGTTGATTTAACAAAAACAAATCCTGGTTTAACGAAAGTTGTTGTTGGTCTTGGCTGGGATACAAATCGTTATGACGGCGGGAAAGATTTCGATTTAGATGCAAGTATATTCTTATTAGGAGCAAATGGAAAAGTGACTTCTGAAAAGGATTTTGTGTTTTACAACCAGCTAGAGGGCGGAAATGGTTCCGTGGTACATACAGGTGATAACCGCACGGGAGAAGGCGATGGGGATGATGAGCAAGTAAAAGTAAATCTTAGCGCTGTTCCTACTCAAGTGGAGAAAATCTCGTTTGTTATTACTATTCATGATGCAGAATCACGCGGTCAGAATTTTGGACAGGTTTCTAATGCATTCTGCCGAATCGTAAACGAAGATACAAACCAAGAAATCATTCGCTATGATTTAGGGGAGGATTTCTCCGTTGAAACTGCCATCATTGTAGGTGAATTATACCGACACAATGGAGAGTGGAAATTCTCAGCTGTAGGTTCTGGCTACCAAGGTGGACTAGCACGCATCGCAACAGACTTCGGACTAAACGTAGGCTAAGATGGTGAAAACAAAAAAGGACAAAAAGGTCAATTGACCATTTTGTCCTTTTTTTGTTTAGAGTGTGGCGTCATATGCGTGGTGTCAGGCACCGTAAAAAGACATTTGGTTGTTTTGTACGCCAGGCGCGGACAAAGTCGAATTTGTTTGTTGGAAGTGTTTATAACTATCTAAATGGACAGGGTTTTTGGTTTGAGGTATTGTGGAGTTAACTATTTTATTTTGATTTGATAATGGATTTTATTTGAAATTTTTGTTTAAAACACAGGATCTTTCGATTATTTTTGCAATCATTTGGGTTGTATAACTCAATATATTTGCTTTTTTGGACCAGCCAGAACATTAAAAGAAATACGAACGAAAGAGGGACATTACGATGGAAGGAAAATGGCTGATTGCCGATCGCGATTTAAATGAACGTGAAGGATTAAAATGGCTGTTGAAAACGACTTCCATCCCTGTCACAAACATATTATTAGCTTCTAATTACCAGGAATTTGTAGTTAGGTTTGAACAAGAGAGGCCAGACGTTGTTTTAATCGAACTTGATATGATCTCCAAGGAGGTTTGGACAACCTTTCGCGACCTGATGCAAATCTATGACCCAGTCCTCCTGTTAACTACCGCAGAAGGAACCTTTGAAAAAGCTCGCCTTGCCATTGACATGCAAGCGTTAGATTTAATGGTTAAACCTTTGTCAGCAACAAAGGTTACATCTGCTTTCCAAAAATCCGCACGAAAACTTGGAACCAAAAATCAGGTAGACGGAATTCTTAGTCCTAAAACATATAAGGACATTTCTTATGAAGCTTTATTTATTTCTCAACCATCTTTATCAGAAAATTTTCATATGGCCGCTTTTCAAACGGAAAGTATCGGTATGATACGTTCATTGCATTCTTTCTTAAGAGAATTTCCGTTCAAGGGTGTCCAAGGTATATTCGCAATGGACGATATGGTTGTGATTTTGTTTAAGGAAACGGCTCATCAGTTAATAGAGCAGTTTCAAAAAGCGATGAGAAAATGGGAGGAGGAATTTTCTGACCCTCTTGCCATCGTTGTCCATAAAGGAAATTCTTCGGCAATGAGCTTGAATCAACAATACTTCCAAACCCGAAAAATGCTGGAGTTCACCTATTATAAAGGCTATCGCCAAGTAGCTGAATTTGAACACTTACCAGAATGGGTACATATTGACCCTTTTTTAGCCCCTCCTGAACAGAGAGCATGGGTCGACATGCTGACAAATACCGATTTAGAAAAAATAAAGAAGTGGCTGTACGAGGAATTTTTACAATTACAAGAACCATTTCCTGATCCAGGATTGGTTAGAATCCAGCTTACGAGTATACTCGCCCAGGTTAGAAGGTTTATGAAGACCAATAATTTAGACGAGGACCAAAGTTATGAACGAGAGTACCGCTATATTTTCAATTCAATTTTGTACGATAAGGTTCTTTATCGTACAGTTCAAAATCTCATCTTATTTATTCAAAAATTGTTTATAGGTGCAGAGAGCAGCCCCAGAAAAAAACAAGATCCGATTGAACGTGGCATATCCTATATGGAGACTCATTTTTCCAATAGTTCGCTCAGGCTTGAAGATGTGGCGCAGTATGTTGACCGAAATCCTTCCTATTTCAGCCATATGATGAACACTAAAACTGGTTCGAGCTTTACAGAAGTATTGACTGCCATAAGAATGAAGGAAGCGAAACGGTTACTGATTGAAACGAACAAACCGATTCAAGAAATTTCAGACCTTGCAGGCTATCAAAATTCAAATTATTTTAGCCGGATGTTTAAGGAATTTGTAGGTACTTCACCAAGAGAATTTCGCATGAATACAGTAAATATGTTTAAAAACGAGAGGGAGACAGACTGATTTTTGTTAAATTTATTTTGGGAGAGGTGGGGAAAATTGAAGACGGTAATTAGTATTCTGGTTTTATGCTACCTGTTATTTTCTTTACTTCAATTGTATTTCAATAGAAAATGGCAGCTGGTTTACACGGCGTTTGGACATGATCAATATTTTATGATTATTGCTAAGTTAAATGCTGCAGGCGTTAAATATAAAATCAAAACTCCTGTGAATTTTCGGAATGACGCTGGGTTTAAGGATCAAGCACAATATGATATTTTTGTGAAAAAAGATGAAGAACATAGGGCACATGCTGCCCTCCAAAATAAAAATTAATACTTTGTTTGTGTTCCTTAAAATTAAGCCAGTATTGGACCCATCAGGAAAGTGATTGGGTTATTTTTTATGTAATCAAACCTAAAGATAATATCTAATTTATAAAGATATTATGGTTATAAGGACGAACTATCTAAAAAAAATCTAGTACAAACTACAAATATTATCTATTATCTAATGTTCCATTCGTATTTTTCAGAAGATTTTATTTTTATAATAAAAATAGACCTAAAACAAAAAGGGAGTGGAAACAATGGAAACAAACACAACGAATTCAAGAGTTATTAAAAATTATAAAGGTACTGAATTACATGCAAAGGGCTGGATCCAGGAAGCGGCACTGCGCATGCTAATGAACAATCTGGATCAAGAGGTTGCCGAAAGACCGGAGGATTTAGTCGTTTATGGCGGAATTGGCAAGGCAGCCCGGAACTGGGAGTCCTATGATGCTATCGTGAAAACGCTGCTAGAATTGGAGAATGACGAAACGTTAATGATACAATCCGGTAAGCCTGTGGCTGTTTGGAAATCGCATAAGGATGCACCGCGTGTGTTGCTCGCTAACTCCAACCTGGTTCCAGCTTGGGCGAATTGGGAGCATTTCCACGAGTTAGATAAAAAGGGCCTGATGATGTATGGGCAAATGACCGCTGGAAGCTGGATTTATATTGGCAGCCAAGGAATAGTGCAGGGAACGTATGAAACGTTTGCCGAGCTTGCCCGTCAGGAGTTCGGAGGAACATTAAAACATACCATCACGCTAACAGCAGGACTAGGCGGCATGGGTGGAGCACAGCCTTTATCCGTAACAATGAACGATGGGGTATGTATCGCAATCGATGTGGATGAGACAAGAATCGACCGCCGCATTGAAACCGCTTACCTTGATATTAAAACAAATGACCTTGAGGAAGCATTAAAAATGGCTCAAGAAGCTAAGGTCGCAGGTAAAGCATTATCAATTGGTTTATTAGGTAATGCAGCAGAAATTTTACCAATCATGATTGAAAAAGGCTTTAATCCAGATGTATTAACGGATCAAACTTCTGCACACGACCCGCTAAATGGCTATGTTCCAGTTGGTTTTACATTAGAAGAAGCGGCTGCATTACGAAAAGAAGATCCTACTAAGTATGTAGATCTTTCAAAACAAAGCATGGCTGTACATGTGAAGGCTATGCTGACGATGCAACAAAAAGGTGCGGTCACGTTTGACTACGGTAACAACATTCGTCAAGTAGCGAAGGATGAAGGTGTGGAAAACGCATTTGATTTCCCAGGCTTCGTTCCAGCCTACATCCGTCCATTATTCTGCGAAGGAAAAGGTCCATTCCGCTGGGCAGCACTTTCAGGAGATCCTGAGGATATTCGCAAAATTGATGATGCCTTGCTTCGCGAGTTCAAAGATGATGAACATCTATGCAAATGGGTAAAAATGGCACAGGAAAAAATTAGCTTCCAAGGTCTTCCTGCGCGGATTTGCTGGCTTGGATATGGTGATCGTGCTCGCTTTGGTAAAGTTATCAATAATATGGTTGCTTCCGGAGAAGTATCGGCACCAATCGTTATTGGACGTGACCACTTAGATGCAGGTTCTGTAGCATCGCCAAATCGTGAAACAGAAGCCATGAGAGACGGCAGTGATGCAGTTTCCGACTGGCCGATTTTAAATGCGATGATTAATGCTGTTGGCGGCGCGAGCTGGGTTTCCTTACACCATGGCGGCGGGGTTGGCATGGGTTACTCTCAACATTCCGGTATGGTAATTGTTGCGGATGGTACAAAGGATGCGGAAGTGCGTCTTGAGCGGGTATTAACCACGGATCCTGGCATGGGTGTGGTTCGTCATGCCGATGCAGGGTATGAGATTGCTATTAAAACAGCAAAAGAGAAGGGCATCAAAATGCCAATGCTTAAGCAAGACTAAGACTGAGAGGATGGTAGATTAATGAGTACACCAATTTTTATCAGAAATGCCTCTCAACTCGTGACGTTACAAGGGAGTTCCGATGCTCCTCTTGTAAAGGGCGCGATGTCTGAACTTGGCATTATTGAGAATGGCAGTGTTTGGATGGAAGACGGAGTGATTCAGGCTGTTGGAACGGATATTGAGCTTTTTGAAAAATATGCTGGTCGCATTGATGAGGCAGAAGTGGTGGATGCGAGTGGTAAACTCGTAACTCCAGGACTTGTTGATCCACATACACATGTTGTTTTTGCAGGCAGCAGGGAAAATGAGTTTAACATGCGTCTTCAAGGTGCTACTTATATGGAAATCATGAACAGTGGCGGTGGAATCTATGCGACGACTAGACGGACACAGTCCGCGACACATGAAGAACTTTTTCAAGAAAGCTATGAGCGCTTGAATCAATTCCTGCGCCACGGTGTCACAACAGTTGAAGCGAAAAGTGGCTACGGAATGGAATGGGAAACGGAACTAAAGCAGCTGGAAGTGGCCAAACAGCTTAATGACAAGCATGTGATTGATGTTATTTCAACATTCATGGGAGCCCACGCTGTACCGAAAGAGTACAAACAAAATCCTGATGAGTTTGTAAGATTGCTGATTGACGAAATGATTCCAAAGGTAGCAGAACTTGGTCTTGCCGAATTCAATGATGTTTTTTGTGAACAGGGTGTGTTTACACCGGAGCAATCGAAGCAGATTCTTGAAGCAGGTAGAAAATATGGCTTGATTCCTAAGATTCATGCGGATGAAATTGAGCCTTATGAGGGGGCTGAACTTGCGGCCGAGGTAGGCGCAATTTCTGCAGACCATCTCTTAAAAGCTTCGGAAAAAGGCATGAAAGCAATGGCTGAAAAAGGCGTAGTTGGCGTGTTGCTTCCAGGAACAGCTTACTTTTTAATGGCGGAGTCTGCAAATGGCCGTAAAATGGTAGATTTGGGTGTACCGGTGGCACTTTCGACAGATTGTAATCCCGGCTCATCACCAACGGTTTCGCTGCCATTCATTATGAATCTAGGCTGTTTAAAAATGGGGATGACACCGGCTGAGGTGATTACGGCCACGACGATTAATGCTGCACATGCCATTAATCGCGGGAAAGAGATTGGCAGTTTAGAGGTCGGCAAAAAAGCAGATGTTACGATTTTTAACGTTGGGAATTATATGAAATTGCAATACTCTTATGGCGTGAATCATACGGATACAGTCGTGAAAAATGGGCAGGTGGTTGTAAGGGGAGGTCAGTTAGTTGAAGAGCTTTCTCTATCCTAAACTGAATCCACCAAGTTTTATATGGGTGAGACCTGATGAAGGGGCAGAGGTTGCGAAGGTTCACGAGTGGATCCAACCACTAACTGCTGCCTCGGATCCTGAAAAAAGCAAGGACGCCGACTTTGTTATCGTCGGTGTTCCGCTGTCTCGCTCATCGATTAGTGCTTCGGGTGCCTCGGAATTTCCTGAGGCATTCCGCCGCTCGTGGCGAAGTTTTACTACTTATAACCTTGATGAGGATATCGATTTGTCGGAAATGACTGCTGTGGATGTTGGTGATGTGCCGATGCATGTCACGAATATCCAGCGGTGTCATGACAATATCATCGAAGCATCTGCTGCCCTTCATCAACATTTTGATACCTCAAAGGTGTGTGCAATTGGCGGTGATCATTCGATAACAGCGATGATGGTCAAAGGTCTGCATCAAGTGAGACCTGATGAAAAAATTGGCATCCTGCAGTTTGATACTCATTTTGATTTAAGGGATATGACCGATAACGGCCCGTCCAATGGGACTCCAATGCGGAACTTAATTGAAAGCGGAGTAGTTGAGGGTAGTAATATGTACAACATCGGCCTCCATGGATTTTTTAATACAAAAGATTTGAAGAACTATGCCGATGAAAAAGGTGTCAACTATTTCACGCTTCGGGAAACAAGAAAAAAGGGGATTGAAGAAACGGTTGTTGCCTGTTTAGATGCGCTCGCTGCGAAGGTGGATACCATTTATTTAACAGTCGATATGGATGTTCTTGATATTGCCTATGCTCCAGGGGTACCGGCCTCAACGCCGGGGGGCATGACAACAGCAGAACTTTTGGATGGGGTACTTGCGGCAGCTAAACATCCAAAAGTCAAAGCAATGGACATCGTCTGCCTTGACCCACTAAAAGACACACATATACAGCCAACAGTAAAACTCGGCACACACGTATTTCTAACCTTTCTTACAGGAGTAATGCTTCGCTAGACAATTAATGGTGTCAGGCACCACAAAAAGACACTTTCCTGCCAATGTCCACCCCGGGTGGACATTGGCTTTTTTAGGTTAATCTCCAAATAATTTAGGGAAATTAAAGGACTTTGGCTTATTCACGTAAAATTTATTAGTTAAGAATAACTTTTTGGGGATGGTAGTTTTGCATATTAGTAAATTTGTTACGCCTGAGATTATTTTTGGAAAGAACTCTATTAAACAGGCTGGGGATGCCTGCTTACGGCTAGGGGCAAAAAAGGTATTGATTGTAAGCGATTACGGGGTTGCCAATGCGGGTTGGCTCGATAAGGTAATTTCTATATGCAAAGAGTCAGATCTGCCGTATGCGACCTATATGGATGTCACAATAAATCCAAAGGATACCGATGTAGTAAAGGGGTGTCGGGCTTATATTGAAAATGAATGTGATGCAATCATTGGTTTGGGTGGGGGTAGTGCATTAGATTCGGCAAAGGCTATTGCCATACTTGCTACGAACGGCGGCCAAATCAGCGATTATGAAGGGGTTGATAAAATAGAACGTCCTCTTCCACCGATGGTAATGATAATGACTACTGCTGGCTCAGGCTCTGAGGTTTCTCAATTCTCTGTCATCGTCGATTCGAAGCGGGGAAAGAAAATGAGCATCATCTCCAAAACATTGGTCCCTGATATTGCCATTGTTGACCCCTTAACGCTGGTTACAAAAGACAGCAGCCTCACTGCTGCAACGGGTTTGGATGTTCTTACGCATGCAATCGAAGCCTATGTCAGCACGGCTGCTACACCACTAACAGATGTGCAGGCAAAAAATGCCCTTTCCCTGGTCTCAAAATTTTTACGACCCTCGGTGGCTTCGAAGACGAATGAAGAAGCAAAGGAAGCAATGGCTATGGCGAGTTTACAGGCAGGACTTGCTTTTTCCAACGCCATTCTTGGTGCTGCACATGCCATTTCACATGCTATTGGCGGAAAGTTGCCGATTTCCCATGGTGAAATCAATGCCGTTTTACTTCCTTATGTAATGGATTTTAATTTTATTGCTGCGCCGGAACGTTTTTCTGATATAGCAGCTATTATGGGATTTGACAGAAGAGGTTTGTCAGAGCGTGATGCAGGAAATGCTTCCATTCAATTTGTCAGAGACTTGGCTGCTGATATCGGTGCGCCACAAAGGTTAAGAGATGTTGGGATAACGGAGGATATGATTGATTGGGCTGGGCAAATGGCATTAAATGATGCATGTATGATTACCAATCCCCGCGATGTCAATCTCGAACAAGTAAAGACACTTCTAAAAAATGCATTGTAAGAAGGTGAACCCGGTGCTTGAAGATAAACAGGAAATGATTGCACTCTTAACAGGAGTTAAATCATCGAAAAAAAACTATTATACCGAGTTGAAAACAACCGTTGAGCAATTAAGAAAAAAGAACATTCAACTGGAAATTATTAATGAAGTAATGAAAAGTATGAAAATAGACATGTCATTAGATGAAATGCTCCAAAATGTATTAGATAGATTAAAAGTGCTGTTGAACTGTGACCGGTTGAGTTTATTCTTATTAAGAAATCATGAACTCGTTTTGACCAATGTCTATCCTGAAGGCAGCCGTGGGTTGAAAATTAACTCTGCGATACCGAACCGACTGTCTCTGTATTGGTCTGTATTGTTAAACAAACAGATCATTTTTCAACAATTGCTTAACACTAGTGATGTCTTTTTTGAAAAAGAATATTTGCTTGACCTTGATATACATAATGTCATCGTCCTGCCTATTTTTATAAAAAATAAGGGCATCGGTGTTTTAAGTATCGGACGGCAGGATCCATCTGAGTGGGGTATCGATGACCTGGTATTTCTCGAACAATTGACCGACCATCTTGCTGTCAGTATTGAAAATACCCAGTTGTACCATGAAGTAGTCCGCGGTAAGCAGCAATGGGAGGATACCTTTAAAGCAGTAGATGATATGATAATTGTTTTTGATAAAAATCTAAATGTCCTTCAATATAATGATTCTGTTCGATATTTCTTTCCATACAACGAGCTTTCTCCATCTTTTGCTCTTTTGAGGAAAGAATGTAAGTCGATTATAGACGAAACGTTTCGGTCCCAAATGCCTGGATATAGAGATATTTATTTTAAAAATAACGCCATTGGGTGAAACGTATACCTATCCGGTCCAAAATCATCAACACCAGGTGTACGGCGTGATTCTTTATTTAAAAGACGTAACGGAAAAACGAAAAATGGAGGCACAGCTTCTCCATTCTGGTAAGCTTGCAGCGATTGGCGAAATGGCGGCGGGCATAGCTCATGAATTAAATAGTCCGTTAACTGCTATTCTTGGTAATTCCCAGCTTCTGTTAAGGAATAAAGAAAAAGATGACCCTTCGTACCCCCTTTTAAACGATATAAAAAACTGCGGGGACCGCTGTAAGCGAATAATTAAAAGTTTACTGACTTTTTCCCGTCAGGATGAGTACATATTTGGATCTTTTTCATTAAACGATGGAATAAACCAAGTTCTTAATTTACTAAGATACCAATTAGAAAAAAATGAAATTATGATAACACTTAAACTGGATGAGGACCTCCCTGAAATTGAGGGGAGTCAGCAGCAAATAGAACAAATCATTATTAATCTAATTTTAAATGCGAGAGACGCTTTAGAGCTCGCCGATAAAACAAAAAAAGAAATTACGATCATCACCTCTCAACAAGAAGATGAAGTGCAATTAATCATCAAAGATAATGGAATTGGGATTGAGGATAATAGATTATCTGAAATTTTCCATCCATTTCACACAACAAAAGAAGCAGAAAAGGGTACCGGCCTTGGTCTTTCAGTAAGTTTCGGAATCGCTAATGCCCATGGAGGTACACTCGAAGTGAGCAGCACCGTCAAAACAGGTAGTACCTTCACGTTACGACTACCATTGCCGCTGTCTCAAGAGTTGGAGGTCGGAGGATGACAAATCTATTAATAGTAGATGATGAAATCGAGGTTGGAAACTTCCTGTCCCATCTTTTTAAATCGAAAGGCTATAACGTCAAGGTAGTTAATAGCGGGAAAGAGTTCTCCAACATCGATTTTTCAAAGAGCAACTTCCATGTAGCAATGATTGATTTAAAGCTACCAGATGCAGACGGGTTAACACTCCTGAAGGAATTGAAAAAACAGCAGCCCCGATGTAAAGTCGTAATAATGACGGGGTACAGTACCATTCACACGGCGGTGGAAGCGATAAAATCAGGAGCAAGTGATTATATCGAAAAACCGTTCGATGATATTGATTTATTGGAAAAACAAATTGATCAGCTGTTAATTTCGACAGGCAGCACTTCCCAGCAGCATATCAACGATCTAGCTAATAAAATAGGGTTGATTATTGGAAAAAACCCTGAAATGAATCAATTAATAGAAACAGCATATAAAGTAGCCGGGAAAAATGTAATTGTTTTAATAGAGGGTGAAACTGGAACAGGAAAAGAGGTATTGGCGCGCTTTATTCACGAGGCAAGTCAACGAAATAACGAGCCCTTTATTGGAGTGAATTGTGGCGCTATTACGGAATCGTTATTAGAAAGCGAGCTGTTTGGTCACGAGAAGGGGGCCTTTACGGGGGCATCTCATCAGCGGAAAGGTCTATTTGAAATTGCTAGCAAAGGAACATTATTCCTTGATGAAGTGGCTGAGGCAACACAGTCCATACAGGTAAAGTTACTTCGGGTTCTTGAAACAAGAGAATTTATGCGAGTGGGAAGCGAGAATACACTGCATACCAACACCCGATTAGTAGCTGCATCAAACGTAAACCTCCTAGAAGCCGTTCGGCAGAAGAACTTTAGAGAAGATCTTTTTTATCGTTTGAATGTGGTTCATTTAATCGTGCCACCCTTAAGAGAAAGAAAAGAGGATATCCCTCTTTTGATACAACATTTATTACAGCGGCACACAAACAATTCGATCACATTTTCGGAAGATGCACTAAAGGTGCTACAGGGCTATAGGTGGCCCGGGAATATTCGCGAACTTTCAAATTTCGTTACAAGGGTGGTGACTCTGTCAGATTCGGCCGATGCGATCATCACACCGTCCAACCTTCCATTAGCTATGAATGGAGGAACTCCGATGAAACCGATAGAACAAGAAGAACTTGAACTACATATGGAAGGTTTTTTGCAAAGCTGGGTCGAAAAAACTTTATCAGCTTTCGAACAAAAGGAAGAAATTGATTTGGAGGAAGTCTTGGCGCAAATCAAACAATTGGAGTCACAAGTAGGTAAGGCGTTTATAAAAAGAACATTAAAGGAGACTCATGGTAATAGGAGGGAAACAGCCAAACGATTACAAATAACGATGAGGAAACTCCGATATCTTTTAAATGAAAAAAGTGAAAGCAGTAAAATAGATTAGTAAGAATGTTTAGAACCTACAGCTTGCATACAAAAAGGCCTACGATGAAAACTATTCGTCGTGGGCCTCTCCTTTAATTTATTTCCCTGTAAGGCTATTCCAAGGTTAGGACAACTCGGCCGTTAATTTGGCCAGTTTCCATCCGTTCGAATACTTCGTTTATTTTTTCAAGCGGCTGAACCTCAATATTGGTTCGTACTTTACCTTGTGCTGCGAATTCAATCGCTTCTTGTAAATCTTTTCGTGTACCTACAATCGAGCCTTTGACCGTTACACCATTTAATACTGTATCAAAGATAGGGATTGGCAGGTCAGCATTTGGGAGACCAACGACTACTAATGTACCGCCTCTTTTTACAGAACCATATGCTTGTTCGAAGGCTTTCTTTGTAACGGCAACACTAACGGCGGCCTGAACTCCACCGACAAGACTATTAATTTCTTCCACAGGGTCGACTCTTAATCCATTAATCGTTTGATCTGCTCCTAATTCGGTTGCAAGTTCTAGCTTATCATCTTGAATATCTACCGCAATAACATTGAATCCCATTGCTTTTGCATATTGAAGGGCCACGTGTCCTAGACCGCCAATTCCATAAATAGCCACCCAATCACCAGGCTTCGCATTGGAAACTTTTAATGCTTTATAGGTAGTAACTCCTGCGCAAAAGATTGGCGAGATTTCATGGAAATCAAGCCCATCAGGAATTTTCACCACATAGTTTGCCGGTGCTTTGCAATATTCAGCATAACCGCCATCGACAGAGTAGCCAGCATTTTCCTGTGCCAAGCACAGTGTCTCACGTCCTGTTAAGCAATATTCGCATTCGCCACAGGCAGAATAAAGCCACGGAATACCAACACGATCGCCTACTTTAATGGAAGTTACCCCTTCTGCCACTTTTTCGACGATACCAACACCTTCATGACCAGGAATTAGTGGAAGCTTAGGCTTTACTGGCCAATCCCCATTCACAGCGTGAAGATCAGTATGACAGACGCCAAGGCTTTAATTTTCACTAGTATTTCGCCATACTCTAATTCTGGAATAGGTACTTCTTTAATTTCGAGCTTTTGATGATGCTCATTAACAACGGCTGCCTTCATCATTCTCGTTCCTTGTTGGGTTTCATTTACTAGAACTACACCGCTTTGATTCTCAGTCGTACACATTACATCCCATCTCCCTTGTAAATCGTATTCACATTAAGAAAATGCAATAATCGTGCCAACTAGTAAAGTGCTTTCATTACCAAGAAAAATCACAATTTACAAATAATGGGCCGAAAAATCGGCATAATACAGCCGTTAAGACGGCAAACCGAAAACAATTTTTCGTCATCGTGTATTCACAGAGTTACTTTATGGTGTCAGGCACCGCAAAAAGACACTTTTAAGCTAATGTCCACCCCGGGTGGACATTAGCTTTTTCAGTTTTGTCCTAAATAATAATTTAAATGATATGGAAAGCCCATAGCACACACTTGTCCATTCCAAGATTAGAGGAATTAGGCTTAACTTTGATGAGGCTTGAAGAAAAAATGGAAGAATTAAAAATCATTTTTGGTTTAGAAACAGAAGATCTCAATATAGAATTGGGACCATTGGGGAAAAACTCTTTAAACCAGCTGATAGGAGAGAGATTATGCCCATCCAACACCCATCACAATCATCATCGAATTTGATTGAAGTATTAGAAAATATACATGATAAAGGAGTGGTTATTGCAGGGGATATTAAAGTATCGTTAGCAGACGTCGACTTGTTAACCATTAAAATCAGACTGCTAATAGCTTCTGTAGACAAGGCCAGAGAAATAGGAATGGACTGGTGGGAAAAGGACCCATACTATTCTTCTAAAGGCAGATTAGCTGAAAAAGAGCATGCCCTGTTACTTGAAAGAATCAATCACATTGAACAGCTTGTTGAGACAAAGGCACTCCCTCTAGAAGAAGGAGCATTACTTGAACCAATTAATGAAAATATTTTACACCAGCCGGATGAAATGCCTACGATGGACGAGTAAATAGAAATAACAAAAGTGGAAAAAACTGATTCAAAAAAAAATGGGAAGAAAAAGGACTCACAAAATAAGAAAAACGACTCACGAAATAAGAAAAACGATTCACAAAATAAGAAAAACGAAAAGAAAAAGTGTCGAAGCAAACATAAGGAATAAAATTTAAATGTTATTTTATTTTAGGAAAGTGGAGTCGACACTTTCTTTTTTATTGTAATTTCCTTGTGTGTAATCAAAAAGAAAGTTCGGTAAGTGTATGTGAGTTACCTTAAAACTTTAAAAAGTATTTGACTTTGTAAGCTTAATTAAAAAAACCCTGATATTCTCAAGGTTCTTATTGTTTAGAAATGGGATAAGCGAATTGTATTCAATTATAATATGACTATTTTTTATTGTTTTTCAATATTTTTTTGAGTAATTTAATAATATCACTATTTTGTCCTTTTACGTCTTTTAGTTCTTTTTTTAACTCTAAAATATCACTAGTGATATTCTCTAGTTTTTGAGACAAAGATGCCAGCTCTACATTTTCTTGTTTTTCAGAAACCGTAGATACTGGGAGTGTCGCGTTTAGATTTTTTTTACTTAGTTCTGTAACTGAATTCAATAATGACTCATTTTTCATAGTTGTTGCCAGTTGTTTCATGATAGAATTTAAATCAAGCGAATCCCTGGCTACATTGTTATCTGTTTTCTGTACGCTATTATCCTTAGTGACTTTCTTCCGTTTTTCAGTAATGTTTGACTCAGTATGCGCAGGGCTTTGATTTTTTTTACTAAGTTCCGTAACAGAATTCATGAGCGAATCGTTTTTTAGTAGAGTTGTTGCCATTTGAATTAATGATCCCAAATCAAGCGAATTTGGATTTTTTAGTAAATTGTTGGCGAGATTTTCTAAATTGTTACCCGTATTCTGTACGCTATTTTCATTAATGTTTTCCTTCATAATTTAACCACCTTTTTAGTTTTAATTAGTAATAAGCTCAGAAATTTCCTAATATCTTATGCCGTTTGACTAAAAATGTAGTGTGTTAATATCATCATAAAAGGAAATATTTTCTCTTTAATTCTATAAAATATAAAAAAACCCTAGAAGATTATTTTATTTTTAAATAATCTTCTAGAGTTCATCACACCTCCATTAGGAATTCCTAGAAAGATAAGTCCGATTTGAGGATATAGAATGTATTGTGTAAGGGCCCCATTTGAAATTCTAATCCCGTAAAGGGGGAAAGATATCCATAATCTGAATAGGGGTCGCTTCTCGAGGTGAATAGTCCTCCAGAACGTGCCGACTTGCAACGAAAAATATATTTTGTTTCGATAGTTTCTTTGGATCGGTAGCAAACAGCTTTACGTAGGGATAAATTCCTGAAATCGTCGCGTATAGTGTATGCAATAATTTATCATTACTTACCTTTCCAATATAATTCATGATTAGAATTCCTTTGTCGGACAGCTTTTCGTTTGTCAGAGTAAAAAATTCTTTAGTTGTTAGGTGAAACGGAATTTCACTGCTACTGTACGCGTCCAAAAAAATGATATCCTGAGATTGTGCCTCCTGAGTTTTTAAGAGCGCTTGTCCATCACCGACTTCCACGTTCTTTCCCGTATACCCAAAGTACTTCTTGGATACCTCGACGACCAGCGGGTCAATCTCCGCCGTTAACAAGTATTTATGCGAATAATAAGAGCTAACGGTGCCAATTCCATGGCCAATAATGTATCCTTTTTTAAAATGAGATGCATAGTGATCAATAAGATCAACTGTGATTCGACTGTATGAAGCGACTAGGCATTGCGGTTGCTCCATATTTATTACTCCTTGAACAGCATCGGAAGAAAATTGAAGTATTCGGAATTTTCCTCGCATTCCTTCGTATTTACTTCGATCCGTAACGTATATATTTTGATACGAGCTTGAAGTCTTATAAATTAACGTGGATCCGTAACGAGAAATATGTCTTTCCAAACCTTCATTTCTATTAAACGGATTCATATATACACCTCCAAAATACCGTTATCGTATAAAAAAGACCTTCTTAGACTTGGCTAAGAAGATCCCTAAATTGACTGCGCATTTTATCCTGCCTAAATTATAAGCAAAGAGCAGTAGCGATGCAGTCTCCAATACAAGCTTGTACGTCTGCACGAGCTCCGAGCAAAACAGCTAACAGTAAAGCTACAATCAAAACGATTGCAATAAGAACTTCAACAACACTTATAGTACAAGGAGTTGCCATGTGTTATCCCCCCTTATTATCTTTTTAAATAAGGAAGATTTTCAATCTCCTTATATTAGACAAGCTATGTTGAAAGAAAGCGATTGGTACTAGTTGTATATATCAATTGATGAAATTATGTTATTGTCCTAATAGATGTTCTTTCCTATAGGGTCCAAAGTACTTCTCGGATACCTCGACGATCAAAAGGCTGTCTAATTTTTTAGGAGAAATGAAATGGGACTATTGGAATATTTTCTTGAGGGAAATGCATAAAAAGTCGAAAAAGAGAAAAATCATATATTTCCCTAAACAGCCATTTTATTAGCCAAAAAAAGCCTAAGATACTAGGGAATTAGGTAATAAATGCCCCATCATTATGGAAATAATTTAAATTATTCCTTGGGAAAGCGCGTGTTCAGACAATTATCGAGTTTTATTGTCGGAAAATTGGAAATTTAATTGGAATAAAGTAGATTATTATTACAACAAGTCTGAATAAAGGAAGTGAGCATTTTGTTAAAAATGATTGATGCCCACATTCATCTCGATCATTATAAAGATGACGAGATTAGTCAGCTGATGGAAACTATTCCACAAATTGAAAATCTGATTTCGGTTTCTTATGATTTAGAATCGTGTAAAAGAAATCATGGGTTTACGGGAAAATATCAAAAGGTGAGAGCCGCATTCGGATACCATCCTGAGCAGCCGCTACCGACAGTTGAACAGCAGAATGAGCTGTTCTCTTGGATGAATGATCATATTGACGTTATGATAGCTATTGGAGAGGTTGGGCTTCCCTATTATTTACGGAAAAAACAAAAGGTTACCACTTGCCAGTACGAACAGTACAGAAAGCTGTTAGAGGCTTTTGTTCAAAAAGCAAGTACATATGGGAAGCCAATTGTCCTCCATGCCGTTCATGAGGATGCTCCCATTGTTTGTGACCTTTTAGAAAAATATTCCGTCAAAAACGCCCATTTTCATTGGTTTAAAGGAGATAATAAAACAATTACAAGAATGAAAGAAAATGGCTATTATATATCGGTTACACCGGATGTTGTCTATGATGAAGAGATACAACAATTAGTACAGAGATATCCGCTTGAACAAATGATGATTGAAACAGATGGTCCATGGCCATTTGAAGGTCCATTTTTAGGAACTATGACACATCCGAATATGATGCTTGAATCCATTAAGGAAATTTCAAAAATAAAAAAATTGTCAGAAGATGAAGTTTCGGAAAGATTATGGAAGAACACAAGATTATTTTATCAATTATAAACGCATTATTATGAGTGGTACTTAGAATGGAGTATGATTATGAAAATTACTGTCCTTTCAGACACGCATTTGACCAAAAGAGCTAGAGGGTTGCCATTTAGATTAATTGAAGAATTAGTCAATTCTGATTTAATAAGCATATCCTTTTCACAATAGAGCCTTCAGAAAATAATACAAAAGGGGAAAACAAACAATGAACAAGCCGGTAATCGTCTATACAACAAAAGACTGTATCGAATGTACGATGGTCAAAAAAGTTCTTAGTGAGGAAGGAATTGCTTTCGAATCCAGGGATGTGTTGGCAAACCCTGAATATCAGGAGGAAGTGGAGAAATTCGGTTTTCTAGGAGTTCCTGTTACTGTCGTTGATAATCGAGCAGTGAAAGGATTTACAAATGAATTAAAGGAACTAATTGAAATAGCAAAAAGTTAAGGTGCAGCTTTCAATTCAGTACAAAAATGGCTTGGAGGAAAATCCCCCAAGCCATTTTTCTGTAAATTATTATGCACTAATCGATTTATCTGTTTTGGTACTTTGAAGTTCATCAGTAGGGTGGAATTCGTTCTCCATCTTGGAAACTACTACAGTTGCCACACCATTTCCGATTAAGTTCGTAATCGCACGTGCTTCAGACATAAAACGATCGACACCTAGTAACAAGGCAATCCCTTCAACCGGTATTACCGGGAAAGCAGATAGAGTAGCAGCTAGTGTAATAAAACCAGAACCCGTTACACCGGCAGCACCTTTAGATGTCAACATAAGAATACCTAATAAAGTGATTTGATGCCAAATCGTAATATCGACATTGTAAGCTTGAGCAATAAAGAGCGCAGCCATTGAAAGATAAATAGCAGTACCATCTAAGTTAAAGGAATACCCGGTTGGAACGACAAGACCAACAACTGATTTGGAACAGCCGTATTTTTCAAGTCTTTCCATCATTCTTGGTAAAGCGGATTCAGAGGATGAAGTACCTAACACCAAGAGAATTTCTTCTTTAATGTAGGCGATGAATTTCAAAATATTAAAACCATATAGCTTCGCGATCCCACCTAGTACAAAGATGATGAAAAGAAACATCGTTGCATAAACGCTGCCCATCAATTTTCCAAGCGAGACTAACGAACCAAGACCAAAATTACCAATCGTATAGGCCATTGCACCAGATGCTGCAATGGGTGAAAATTTCATTACAATATTAACAATCTTAAAAAAGATTTCCGTAAATTGCTCAAACAAGGCAACAACTGGTTTCCCTTTTTGCCCTAAAGAAGCAAGTGCAATCCCAAACAGGACGGCAAAGAATAAAATCGGGAGCAGCTCGCCCTTCGCCATTGCCCCAACAAAATTATCAGGAATAATTCCTAAAATAAATTCAATAAATCCATGACTAGTTTCATTTGCTTGCGCGGTAAATTGTGAAATATCTCCGCCTTTTACGGAATCTGTATTAAACCCAGATCCAGGTTTGATCACATTAACTAAGAGCAAACCAATAGCCAAGGCAAACGTCGTTACAATTTCAAAATACAGGAGCGCTTTCCCGCCGATACGCCCAACCTTCTTCAAATCCCCCATGTTACCGATGCCAATGACTATTGTAAAAAATACAATTGGAGCAATGACCATTTTTATTAACTTGATAAAGATATCCGCCAAAACCTTTAATTCTGTACCGAATTTCGGAAAAAGAAATCCGATGACAATCCCAAGTACGATCCCCAATAATACTTGGACGGTCAAATTTTTGAAATTAATTTTCATTTCCTCATACACCCCTTTGTTTAGTAATTCTGTTAACGCTTTCATCCAGCCTAATCACATAATAAAAGAAAATTCAGATTATAGTAAGATTTTGGTCATATTGGTCTTATTGTTCCTTTTGTTATAGAAAATACCTTAGTTAACTCTCATAAAAATCGAACAAAATTGCTATCTATGAATTTACTATTTCAATAAAATAGGCCATGATAATAATATAAAGTGAAATATAATTTCATTTAATGTAAGGGGGAGCAGGGGATGTTTCCGTTAAAAGTACTATTGATTGAAGATGATCCGATGGTTCGAGAGGTGCACCGCCAATTCATTGATAGGATTGAAGGGTTTTCGATTATTGGAATCGCCTCTAATGGGATGGAAGGGTTAAGATTAGTGAAAGAACTCAGTCCGGATCTGGCGATTATCGATATTTATATGCCTTATATGGGTGGATTGGAAATGCTCAGCGAACTGCGTTCAGAGGCCTATTCTGTGGATGTGATTGCGATAACAGCTGCGAGCGATATAGAAACCATCCACCGTGTACGACAACAAGGGGCTGTTGATTACATCATAAAACCGTTTACCTTTGATCGAATTAAAAAGTCACTTGATAATTATAAAAACTATCGAGTCAAATTAGGAGAAAAGAAAGCTCTTTTACAGGAGGAGCTCGATCAAATTTTATTTATTGATAGCAAAGAAGAAAGTGAAAGAGAGAGTTTACCCAAGGGATTAAATATGAATACGTTAATAAAAATTACCGATTTCATTTCGCAGGAAAAAGAACCTATATCTGCGGAAGAAGTAGCGGAAAGCATCGGAATGGCTCGGGTAACGGCTCGAAGATACCTTGATTACTTAGAAAAAGAAGGAAAAGTCAAGATTCATATCCATTACGGCGGCGTCGGAAGACCAATCAACCGTTACGGTGTTTAAAGAAAATACCTTGAAAAGATTGCCTGTAAGAAAGGGGGAATCATGTTGGGGTGGAAAAAAAGGTTGGGCAAACCAAAACTTCGATTACAATCGACGATAACCCTGCTGGTTTGTATCGTGGTCGTGATGGCATTGTTAGTAACCGAGATTTTAATCACCAACAGAATTTCAGAAGAAACAGAGAATAGCCAAGCTGAAAAAGCAACAGATATTGCGAGAATTGTTGCAAAGTCTCCGATTGTCATGAATGGGCTTAAAAATAAAACAGCAGAGAAGGATATCCAAACATTTGCGAATGATATTAAACAATCAACGCATGTTGAATTTATCGTCGTGATGGACATGTATGGAACAAGAAAATCACATCCCAACCGCAACCTATTAGGTCTGCATTTTGTCGGTGGGGATGAAGGACCTGTCTTAAAAGGGAAAGAGCATATTTCCATTGCCAATGGGACATTGGGATTGTCTTTACGCTCGTTTGTTCCGGTGTATGATCAAGAAAATAAACAAATAGGAGCAGTCGCGGTTGGGATTTCTTTAGAAAAAGTTAATCAGGCGATTGAACAAAGTAGGAAAATTATTTTGATCGGTGTGGGAGTAGGAATTCTAGTTGGGATTCTAGGAGCCCTTATTCTAGCTAGAAAAATCAAAGCGATTCTTTTTGGACTTGAGCCGAGTGAGATGGCAAAATTGCTTGAGGAACGTAGTGCGATGCTTCAATCCACAAAGGAAGGAATTTTGGCAGTTGACCAGGATGCTTTTACCACTCTCGTAAATAATGAGGGGATCCGACTTCTTCAAAAAGCTGGCATTCATGGGCCCTTTTTAGGAAGAAAAGTGGATGACTACATGCCAAATTCAATGCTATCTTCTGTTCTAGGAACGGGGGAATCTCAATTAGACCAAGAACAAGAAATCAATCATATTACCATTTTAACCAATCGGGTTCCGGTTGTTGTCAAAGGAAAGATTGTCGGTGCGATTGCTACCTTCCGAGAAAAAACCGAAATCAAGCAATTAGCTGAACAATTAACCGGTGTAAAGCTATACGCGGAAGCACTGAGAACTCAGTCACATGAATTCATGAATAAACTGCATGTAATATCAGGTTTAATTCATATGAAAGACTATCAAATGGTCTCGTCATACATTACCAAAATTGTCGATCACCAACAAACTGAGGTAGAATTTGTTGTCAGTCGGTTTAAAGATCCTGTTTTAGCAGGTTTTATTTTAGGAAAACTTAGCTTCGCCAGGGAAAATGGATGTGAATTAATCATTGATGGGGAAGGAAGTCTACCTGAACCAGAGCAGCAGGAAATAACCCATGAAGTGGTAACGATTCTCGGAAATTTAATCGATAATGCACTGGATGCTGTTGCGGACCGTCCACATAAAAAAGTTACCTTAAGGTTTGACTTTTACGATGAAGTCCTAGCGTTGGAGGTCCATGATACAGGACAAGGAATCGATGAGGATGTAAGACATCACTTATTTATCAAAGGGTATTCTACCAAGGGTGAAAATCGCGGAATCGGTTTATCATTGGTGCAGAGAAGCTTGGAAAAATTAAATGGACAGATAGAAATTCATTCCCAAAAAGGAAAAGGGACAACATTTATTGTTACTTTCCCATATAAAAGCAAACAATAATAATGTTATGTTAACTGATACTTTTTCCTTTACATTCTAGTACCATAGGAATATTATGTAGTTAGTTAAATAAAGTATTAGATCTACTAGGGGTGCCCTGTAAACAGGCTGAGAGAAAATGGAGAAATTTTCAACCCTTCGGACCTGATCTGGGTAATACCAGCGGAGGAAAGTAGCCAAGTGAATGTTAATTATTTCTTTGACTAACTAACCAGGTCCATTATTGGATCTGGTTTTTTTATTTTAAAATAAGAAACGGGGAAATCGAGATGGAAAAAAATAGTTTGTATGAAACGTTGGAAGAAGTTAGAAAGGATAATCCGCTGGTACATAATATTACCAATGTGGTCGTTACGAATTTTACGGCAAATGGGCTCCTTGCCCTTGGTGCCTCACCGGTTATGGCATATGCAGCTGAGGAAGTAGCAGATATGGCCAAGATTGCAAGTTCATTAGTATTGAACATTGGAACATTAAACCCACAGACAGTAGAATCGATGATCATTGCCGGAAAAGCGGCCAATGAATCCGGTGTTCCCGTCATTTTTGACCCGGTTGGTGCAGGGGCTACCCGCTATCGAACCGAAACCGCGCAAAGAATTATGAACGAGGTAAAAGTCTCTGTGATTAGAGGTAATGCAGCCGAAATTGCCAATGTGGTTGGTGAAAAGTGGGAAATTAAGGGCGTCGATGCTGGGGATGCAAAAGGAAATATCATTGAACTAGCTATTACTTCAGCACAAAAATTAAATGGTCTTGTCGTCATCACTGGAAAAGAGGATGTCGTTTCGGATGGGAAAACAACCTATGTCGTGTCAAATGGACATCCAATTTTAACGAAGGTGACAGGCACTGGCTGTTTATTAACCTCTGTGATTGGAGCGTTTGCAGGAGTGGAAAAGGACCTGCTTCAAGCTTCAGTGGCTGCTTTAACGTATTATGGAATCGCGGCAGAGAAGGCAGCAGCAAAAACAGTTGAAATGGGACCTGGAAGTTTCCAAATCGAATTCTTAAACCAATTAACTTTAGTTTCTTCCGAAGATATCATTTCACATGCTTCTGTTAAACAATTCAATCGATAACTGGGGGTAATTTAAATGAAAAAAGCATTAACAATCGCTGGTTCTGATAGCGGCGGTGGAGCAGGAATTCAAGCGGATTTAAAGACATTTCAGGAATTAGATGTTTTCGGGATGTCGGCTTTGACTGCAGTAACGGCCCAAAATACATTAGGCGTCCATGCTGTCTATCCAATGACGGCTGAGGCAGTCGTAAAACAGATCGAAGCGATCGGCGAAGATATCGGTACGGATGCGGTGAAAACAGGAATGCTTTTTAATGCTGAAATAATCGAGGCCGTCGCTGCACAGCTTAGAAATTATCAATGGCAAAATATTGTTGTCGATCCTGTCATGATTGCAAAGGGTGGCGCTTCTTTGTTGCAAATGGAAGCCATTTCTGCCATGAAAAAATACTTATTGCCGCTAGCAACGGTAATCACCCCGAATATTCCAGAAGCGGAAGTACTAACGGGCATGTCGATTCTGACAGTGGAAGATAAACTGGAGTCTGCTAAAAGACTACTTGCGTTAGGCGTAAAAAATGTCGTGATTAAGGGCGGCCATGATGAAAATGTGTCTGAATCCACTGATTTATTATTTGATGGAAAGGAATTTTACTACTTTACCAGCAAGAGAATTCAGACAAAGAACACACATGGAACAGGTTGTACTTTTTCCGCAGTAATTACTGCTGAACTAGCAAAAGGGGAAACTCTTTATGAAGCAGTTTGTATAGCAAAGGATTTTATTCAGTCCGCAATTGAAAACCATTTGGAGATCGGGCAGGGACATGGTCCAACTAACCATTGGGCATATCGAAAAAGAAAAATTGCAAAGGAACTGGCTGAATTATGAAAAACTTACGAGCGGCTTTAAGTGTTTATTTTATCATGGGCAGCACCAACTGTTTAAAGGATCCAGTCGAAGTTTTAAAAGAGGCGATTGCCGGAGGGATTACACTTTTTCAATATCGAGAAAAGGGTGACGGCGCATTAACTGGAGCTGACAAATATACACTCGCGAAAGAACTCCAAGCCATTTGCAGAGCACATCATATCCCTTTCATTGTTAATGACGATATCGAGTTGGCTGTTGCAATTGATGCGGATGGTGTACATATCGGACAAGAGGATGAAACGGTATACACAGTTCGAGAGAAGATCGGCGATAGGAGAATCCTTGGGGTTTCCGTCCATTCAACGGAAGAAGCAATGACTGCAATAAGCGGTGGTGCTGACTATTTTGGCATTGGTCCTGTTTTTCCGACAAAAACAAAGTTGGATGCCAAACCATCACAGGGAACAATACTGATCGAAAAATTACGAAAAGATGGCATTGATATTCCGATTGTTGGGATCGGAGGGATCACGGTAGAAAACGCTCAATCGGTAGTGGAAGCTGGGGCAGATGGGGTTTCCGTTATTACGGCCATAAGCCATGCAGAATCACCAATCGAAGCAGCCAGGGCGTTAAGAAATAGTGTCGGTATTAATGAGAGGTATTCAAATGAACAAAACACATAAACTGACGTTAACTGCGATGATGATAGCCATTGGTACCATTTCAAGCAACCTGTTCTATATACCGATTGGATTTACAAAGGTCTTCCCGGTTCAGCACTTTTTGAACGTTTTATCAGCCGTTCTTTTAGGACCTTATTATGCTATAGCTCAAGCCTTTTGTGTATCCCTGTTAAGAAACCTGATGGGAACAGGTTCGATTTTTGCCTTTCCTGGAAGTATGGTTGGAGCTTTACTGGCCTCGCTATTATTTTTGAAAACTAGAAAGATCTATCTTGCTTTTATCGGAGAAGTAATTGGAACGGGTATCATTGGGGCACTGCTTTCTTACCCAATCGCTACTCTTTTTCTCGGTCAAAAGGCAACATTATTTGGGTTTATTCCATTATTTATATTTAGCTCGTTTGCTGGAGCGCTGATTGGATTTATTATTTTAACCGTCTTTTTAAGAAAGAAAGTTTTGATTGTTAGTGAAAATGATACCACTATCAGGAACTAATCATAGATAGTAAGGGAGTATACAAATGAAAGAGGACTTGCTTGAAAAAATCTCACAAGAAGTTGAAGCGAGAGAAGCGGAATTAATCGAATTGTTGACCACGCTTATCGCATTTCCAACCGTTAGTCCTCCTGCACGGAATACAAATGATGTCCAGGAATTTATAAAAGGGTATTTAGAAAACATGGGATTTTACACGGATAAGTGGGATGTCTATCCCGGAGATCCGAATGTGGTTGGCAATTTACCTGGAGAATCTTCTGATCAATATCATAGTTTGATTGTAAATGGTCATGTGGACGTGGCGGAGGTAGGTGATCATTCAGAGTGGGACCAATCTCCTTTTTCTGCCTATTGCAAAGATTCTTATATCTATGGACGTGGTGTGGCCGATATGAAGGGCGGGATTGCGGCATCACTAATCGCAATTAAACTTTTAAAAGATCTGGGTATCCCACTCAAAGGTGATCTTCAATTTCAATCTGTTATCGGTGAAGAAGTTGGAGAGGCTGGGACGCTGGCGTGCACTGAGAAGGGTTATACCGCTGACTATGCAGTAGTGGTTGATACAAGTGATTTACATATTCAAGGACAAGGCGGAGTCATAACTGGATGGATTACCATTCAAAGTAAAGAAACTTTTCATGATGGAATCCGCCGGAAGATGATTCATGCAGGTGGCGGCGTAAAAGGGGCCAGTGCAATTGAGAAAATGATGAAAATAATTTCTGGGCTCCAAGACCTAGAACGCCATTGGGCCATTACGAAGAGTTATGAAGGCTTTCCACCCGGCACAAATACGATAAATCCGGCAGTGATTGAAGGTGGCAGGCATGCAGCATTTGTGGCCGATCGCTGTGCTCTATGGGTTACGGTTCATTTTTACCCGAATGAAGACTATGAAGAGGTTATTAAAGAAATAGAACAACATATTGGTGCAGTTGCAGCGGCAGATCCGTGGCTTCGCGAGAATCCGCCACAGTTTGTTTGGGGCGGAAAATCAATGATTGTTGATCGTGGTGAAATTTTTCCATCGTTAGAAATTGATTCTGATCATCCTGGAACGAAGGTTTTAGCTAATTCCTATGAAAAATTGTTAACAGACAAGCCGACGGTGGGCATGTCAACCACCGTTACAGATGCAGGCTGGCTGGGTCGAGCTGGTATTCCAACGGTCATCTTTGGACCTGGTAAATTGGAAGATGCCCATTCAGTCAATGAGAAAGTTGAAATTCAGCAATTATTAGATTTTACAAAAGTATTAGCCGTATTTATCGCGGAATGGTGTAACACGAGGAAGGAAGAGTATGGAAATGAAACTCACCGAAAGACTTTATCAATCAGTAAATGATGTATGGCAGAAAACCCATCAACATCCATTTGTAGTCGGAATAGGTACAGGGGATCTGCCTGTTGAATCCTTTATCCGCTATATGAAACAGGACTATGTGTTTTTAATTGACTACTCTAAGCTGTTTGCTATAGGGGCTGTTAAGGCAAAGGATATTGAAACCATGGCCGCATTTGCGAAGCTTTTGCATGAGACATTGCACGGGGAAATGGATCTGCACCGACAGTATGCTGAGAGGTTTGGAATTACCCATCAACAGCTGGAGGAAACAAAACCAACGCCGGTTAACTTAGCTTATACTCGGTATATGCTAAATGTCGCTCAAACAGGTTCGCTCGAGGAATTAATTGCTGCTCTCTTGCCGTGTATGTGGAGCTACTGGGAGATTAGCAAGATGCTAGCAGATGCTTATCCAAATGCTAGTGAACACCATCTTTATGGAGAATGGGTGAAAATGTACTCTTCTAATGAATTTGGTTCATTAGCAACTTGGTTGATCGATTTGTTAGATAGATTGACAGAGGGTAAACCGGAGCGGGAATTAGCCAACTTAGAAGAACACTTCCTGACTACATCAAAATTTGAATATATGTTCTGGGATATGGTCTATCAGGGAGGCGAGTGGCCTGTCTAGCTCAGCCATGTTATCTATCAAAGACCTATCCTACTCTTTTCAAAGTGAAGAAAACTCCAATCCTATTTTCGATCAAATTTCACTAGACGTTAAACCAGGTGAGTTTGTCTCAGTAATAGGCGCAAGTGGATCTGGAAAGAGCACTCTTTTTAAATTGATTTCTGGTTTACTTGAACCTGATCAAGGAGATATTATGGTCAATGGTCAAAAGACTGGAAAGAGATTAGGGAGTATCGGTTACATGCCGCAAAAGGATCTGCTTTTACCATGGAGAACCGTTTTAGAAAACGTGTTACTACCTTTAGAAGTAACAAAGGAACCTAAGCAAGCGAGAATACCTGAAATACGAGAGTGGTTATCGCGGTTTGGTTTGGCAGAATATGAAAAGGCTTATCCGAATGAACTTTCGGGAGGAATGAAGCAGCGCGTGGCCTTTTTAAGAACCCTTATGACAGGGAAAGATCTTTTATTATTGGATGAGCCCTTTGGCGCACTTGATTCCCTGACAAAACGGAACATGCATAGCTGGTTATTAGGACTGTGGGGGGAATTACAAAAGACGGTATTGTTCATTACCCATGATCTTGAAGAAGCGGTTTTGTTGAGTGATAGAATCTATTTGCTCCAAGACACCGGAATCAAAAAAATAAAGGTCAACCTGGCGAGACCAAGAAGTTCACAGCTAATCTATCAATCAGAGTTTATTACGATGAGAAAAGAACTGGAGTGGCTGATTCACAATGAAAGCTAGTTTGAAAAAATGGACGGAACAGTACGGTTTGTTTTTGATCGTGGTGATCCTCCTTGTCAGCATATGGGAATGGATCGTCAGGCAAGGCATGATTCCTTCCTTTATTTTGCCAGCGCCTTCGGCTATTTGGGGGTCATTACAAGAAAATCGACAGCTTTTGTTTGAAGTGCATTTGCCGGCTACCCTAAAGGAAGTTCTGATCGGTTTTGTGCTCTCCGTAATCGGTGGATTATCGCTGGGAGTTGCTATGCATTTTTCTCGTTCCATTGAAAAGGTATTATATCCATTTCTTGTTATCTCACAAACGGTGCCGCTAATTGCAATTTCACCGATTTTTATTATGTGGTTTGGCTATTCGATTTGGAGCAAAATTGCCGTGACTATTTTAACCGCCTTCTTTCCCATCGTCGTAAGTACCTATGATGGGTTGAAATCTGGTGGAAGTGAATACCGGGAATTGCTGTTAACGATGGGCGCCAATCGCTGGACAATTTTTAAAAAAATCCAGATTCCCATGGCGTTGCCAGCCATTTTTTCAGGATTGAAGTTGTCAGTTGTTTATTGTGTTGTCGGAGCGACGGTTGGTGAATGGCTGGGTGCTAGTGAAGGCCTAGGGTACTTCAGTCGACGAATGTCTGGTAACTTACAGGCAGACTCCGTGTTTGCTGCAATATTTTTATTATCGCTTTTAGGAATTGTGTTGTTTTTATTCATTGGTTTATTGGAAAAACAGGTATTGAAAAATAAAATTCGCAGCTAGAGAGGAAGAAATCTAAATGAAGAAAAGTTTTTTGATCATGGTAAGTCTATTGTTACTGCTATTAAGTGCTTGTGGTAAAAACAATGAAAAGGAATCAGATAAAACCACGGGGGCTGCCGATAAACTACAAAAAGTTAGCTTAATGTTAGATTGGTATCCAAATGCGGTGCACTCCTTTCTTTTTGTCGCTGAAGAAAAGGGCTATTTTAAAGAACAAGGCTTAGATGTTGATATCCAAATGCCAGCAGATACCAATGATCCGCTTAAACTGGTTGCGGCCAACCAAATTGACATGGCGCTTAGCTATCAACCACAGGTACTTGTGGCACGCAGTGAAGGTATTCCTGTTCAATCCATTGGAGCAATTGTCCGTCATCCATTAAATCAATTAATGGTGCCAGCAGATGGTTCGATAAAATCACCCAAAGATTTAGCTGGGAAAACGATTGGCTATCCATCGATTCCATTAGATGAAGCGATCGTTCAAACGATGGTGAAAGCTGATGGCGGAGACGCCGGAAAGATAAAAATGGTCGATGTGGGCTGGGATCTCATTCCTGCGATGGCAACGAAAAAAACTGATGCGCTGATCGGCGGCTATATTAACCATGAGAAGTTATTGCTGGAAAAAGAAGGTCACCCGATGAGAGCATTAAATCCGGCGGACTATGGCGTTCCAGATTATTATGAATTAGTTATGGTCGCTAGTGAAAAGGGATTAAAAGAAAAACCAGAAGTGTATAAAAAGTTTATGGCTGCGATTACAGATGGTCAAAAATACGTTCAGAAACATCCAGAAGATGGTCTCTCGATCTTAATGAACCATGAAGATAAAACATCACCCCTTGAGAAGGATGTCGAAACAAAAAGCCTAGAAATCCTTCTCCCACTAATGGACGCCAAAGAAAAACCATTCGGCTACCAAGACCCAGAAACCTGGAAAACCGCCGCCCAATGGCTAAATGACAAAAAAGTCATAAAAGACACAGTCAAAGCCGAGGATGCATTTATTAACTTTTAAAATATTTTGGTGTCAGGCACCACAAAAAGACAAAACGAATAAAATGTCCGCCTTGGGTGGACATTTTTTTGTTGGTCTTTTTATTGGGTTGTTGCTGTATACCTCAATGAAGTTTGCTAATATATAGGTAAAATCTATTATTGAGGTAGCTACATGAAAATCTTTGTAACAATGAAAAGTCTGGCTAAGAGGAAGGATTATCTTACGAGTAAGGAGATTCATTTACAGAGTTCTCCGCCGACACTTAGAGTGTTGTTGACAGAATTAGTGTCAATCCAAGTCCAGGTGTTTAATGCAACAACCCAAGCAGAAACCAACTTGGTAAGTTTTCTTACAAACGAGAAAATCGAACAGCAAGTCCATGCCGGAAAAGTAGGGTTTGGGACTAAATATAGCGACCAAAAAGCCAATCTGCAAACGGCAGCCAGGGTGGCTATCCAAGCCTTTGAAGATGGGTTATACCGAGTATTTATTAATGAAAAAGAGTCTCTCGATTTAGATAAGCCATTGGATTTACAAGAGGATGATCAACTTACTTTTATAAAGCTGACAATGTTAGCAGGACGTATGTGGTAATGGGGGGAAACGGTATGAGAGCAAAAAATAAGGATCAATATTATGAGAGTTTAGAAGCGAAGGCAAACAAAGAATTTTCTGGAACAGAGCAGAATTTGGCGCTGCTGCTAATAAAATTAATGGACGCGACCTACATCGTACGCGACACAAATCTTCAAGAAATTAGAAACATCCTATTCACACAAAAAAGCCCCCGTGACCCCCTCATTTTCCAACCGCTAGTGGAAATTGTGCACACCTTAATCGGAGCAGAATACGTGGCTCTTTTTCAATATATCGTCGACCATAAATGTGAATATCCATACAGTGAAGGGTATTCGCGCCGACCGTTTCGGACGAGAAACCTCGAGTATCACTACCATGGAATGATCGAGAGCTTCCTTTATATATTTGACTTGGATTTTGAAGAGTTTTCGATTATTGATTATCTATCTAGCCGTGAGGGTTCGCCGATATACAATCCTCTGATCAGTGATATGATTGCCTATGAAATTGACCAAAATAATGAGCGGGTATTTCAAGCCCTATCCAATATAATTTTCGGAGAAAATAACACGGCACTACTTACATATGAAATGATCAAGGGTATTTTTAAAAGCCATAGCCAGCAAGGATATAATATGCTCGGTGATTTGTTACTTGCTGCCAGACTGCAAGAGGGCTTGCGCCAAAGCATTGTCGAAAATATGGATGAAGGTACATTAGAAGCTACTATATACATGCTTAAAGTCATCCTTGACAATGAACTTATTCGTTACAGTTCCGTCGTGAGAGCGCTTGACGTTTGGACAGGCTTGGACCTGCAATCCTCGGATAAAAGAGTGACTAAACGATCGATTCAATATGCGGCAGATTCTCTATCCAATCGAGTGCTGCGTGAAGAGGGAGTTAGAAGCGAGAATCTGAATACGCTTTACATTAGTCTTTGGGCAACAGCTGTAAATGAAGAAGACGATATAAAAGAACCAATCCAATTCCTGATGGAAAACGGCGAAACCTATCAAAAGGTGATGGCCCAATTCTTTTTAACACAAAGCTAAAATTCGGGTATGAGATTTGAGTTAGCACACCCGTTTTTAAGTGAAAAGAACGTAGAGCTACAATATTATCTTCTCAAAAACTATGTGTATGACTACGATATCCATTGGTCATACGATTCTGAAAAAAGTGAAAGCACCCTGAAATTCAACCAGGTACCATTTTTAGAAAACAAGAAGGAACGATCTCGACAGTTTGAGTTGTTTAAAAACATGTTCTTACAAATGCCCAAAAGAGAACTCGAAATCGAATCAAAAACGAATCAAGGACTTACGCTTATTTTCTCAAGAGACGAAATTGCGAGAAAATTGATGTTCTTGACCGCCTACGACTTGGATAAGGATTGGCTAAGACAATTAATTGAATCGAAGGACAAGCTAAGTGCTGAATTAAGAGAAGATCTGCTATCATTTTTTATCAAGGATGACTCGGATAAAACACAACGCGATTTCCTTTTTGCAAGCCTTGCTGATAAAAGTGTGAACAATCGAGAAATCGCACTCACGAGCATCAAATCAATGGAACTTTTGCCTGAAGAAATTTTAAAGATTGAAGCGATGTTAAAATTAAAAACTGGAGCCCTCCGACAAGGAGCCATTCAGATTTTACTAGGACTCCCAAAGGTTCAACTAGAAACCGCGCTTGACCGTTTATTATCAAGTAAAGCAGAGTTGCAACGAGTGGGTGCGCTTGAAATCTTATCAGAAATTAATGATCAGGAGGAACGTGAAAGACTTATAAAAGCGTTTAATAATACAATCCTTAAAATGAAAGCTGGCTCAAAAGAACAAATATTATTTGATAAATTGTTTCAAACCGAGAAATACAACCTGGAAAATGGGTTTGGATTATATGACCCGAATCATCGAGTAAACCTTGAACTCGAGCATCCTAAACAAGAGTTAAAAAACCTTTTAAAGCAAACCATAGATTCTAGCAAGCAATTTCTTCAAGGTTTAGCCGCATTAATTCATGAACATCGTCGGGTGGAATATGAGGTCGAGTGGTATGATGGCTCAAAGGATACGCTCCATATTGGCGAGGAATTAAGGTGCACTTATCGAGAGGATGAAAAACAGCAAATCGACCAACTTCCAATAGCTGAAGTTTGGAAGGAGTATTTTAATACCCATGTGCTACCAGCATCAGAGCTCATTCAGACTGCCTTCTATCTTCACTCGGACAGGATCTTTAGCTATTACAGTAATAGGCTGGATGTTTGGGAGGTTATGGATAATCCAAAGGTAGAGGGCTGGAGGAAAACATTTTTAGAAGAAATTTATCCAATCGAAAACATCGAAGAAATGAATCGCTTTCTTGATGATTTGAATTATCGTTCCCAAGTAGAAACGCTTTTCGATGCTTATTTTACCATTCAAGATTCAAAAGAGCTTTTCGACAACATCAGTGCTGTGTTAAATTTTCTGGTACATTCGATCCCTGAAGATAAGCTCAAAACCGAATATAAGCTGCTTGATTTTCTTATCGATCCATGGCTAGAATGGGCTGAACACTTTGCCGATATTACTAGTGAATCCTTTGATGTGTATTTCAAGCTTCATTATCAGTTATATACGATGGCTAATTTTGAAAGTTTTCTTCCGTCGATGGAAGATTTAGCAAAAGCTTATGCACGTAAAATGATCGATGAACAAGTCATTTTTCATGAGCTTTTGGGTCGAGAGGATACAAGTAGAGACTATGTATCAGAATTAACCAATCCCAAGGATCATTTTTTAAAAAATTATCCTGATATGATTCCTATTAAAGATCAGCTGGTTCAAAGAATATTAGAAATTGAACTAAAAAGAGGGGATCTCCAAACAGATATAACTACCGTAGCAATGGGAATTGAACGCCATGAAGGCATAGAATCCTTTGTTCAAATCTTATTAGGCCTTGATAAAGAATCGTTCGTGCGCGGCTATATTTATGGTAATGGCAGCGATCTCACTAAAAAAGAAGTGTTCTCCCATTTATTAAAAACAAGTTATCCAAAAGAGGGAGACAGCGACGTACAACTGAAGCGAATTTTAAAGGGGAAGACATTGTCGGAAAAAAGATTATTAGAGGCAGCGATGTATGCCCCGCAATGGCTAGACATTGTTTCAAAGCACTTAAATTGGAATGGTTTGAGGAGTGCCGCCTGGTATTTCCATGCCCATATCAATGAGACATTTTCTGAGGAAAAAGAAACCATTGTCGCGCATTATTCGCCCATCTCACCACAGGAATTTCAAGATGGTGCTTTTGACATCAGGTGGTTTAAAGAGTCTTACGAACAGTTGGGTGAGGAACCTTTCAAATTCTCTATCAATGTGCTAAATACATTTCGGCAGGTGCGAATCATCGCAGATCACAGCTGTTTGCGGATGCGGTCTTGGGGAAATTAGCACTTGAAAATACTAAAAACCTAGTTCAGGAAAAAAGAACAAAGGATCAAGTATTATGTTACAGTTTGATTCCTGTGAAAAATGAACAAGATGTTCTCGAACGGTATGTATTCTTACAAAGATTTTTAAAGGAAAGTAAGAGGTTTGGGGCACAGCGTCGTACCAGTGAATCGAAAACAGTCACAATTTCCCGTGATAACCTTGCCAGAAATGCAGGCTATAAGGATGTAACAAGGCTAAAGTGGGCGATGGAAGCGAAAAAAATGGAAGAAATTGCGCCATTTCTTAAACCAAAAGTGATGGATGATCTGACTGTACAGCTCGTGATTGATGCCAATGGGCGAGGAGATATCAAAGCAGTAAAAGGAGATAAAGCACTAAAAAAACTCCCAGCCAAGTACAATAAACACGAATATATAGTTGTCTTAAAAGGGATCAAATCCGATTTAAGGGAGCAATACAAACGAGCAAAAGAAGAGTTAGAACGCTCGATGGAGCTTGGAAACAGTTTTCTTTTAAGTGAAGTTTATACTATGATGAAAAATCCGGTGTTAACGCCACTCATGACATCATTGGTACTAAAAGTGGGGAACTATTTAGGCTTTTTTGAAGACGGTTGTCTAAATGGTGTTGGGGCGGTTGATAAGTATTCCATTCAGGCCACTGATGAAATTTTCATCGCTCACCCAGTCCATCTCTTTGAGAGTGGGCAATGGAGTGAATTCCAACGGGATTTATTCGCTCGGAAGGTGAAACAGCCGTTTAAGCAGGTGTTTCGAGAACTATATTTACCAAATCAGGATGAACTTGCAGCGGGAACGGGAACACAAAGATACGCGGGTCACCAAATACAGCCGCAAAAAACAGTTGCCTTATTAAAAAATCGCTTGTGGACGACGAGCTATGAAGCGGGACTTCAAAAAGTCTACTACAAGGAAAATATTATCGTGCAACTAAATGCTTTAGCCGATTGGTTCTCTCCATCGGATGTTGAGTGTCCGACCTTGGAAACAATCGAATTTTTCGACCGTCTTACCTATCAACCTCTAGAAATTAAAAATATTCCGAAGGTGATCTTCTCGGAAACGATGCGAGACATTGATTTGGTTGTCAGTATCGCCCATGTCGGCGGGGTGGACCCAGAGGCGAGCTTAACGACGATTGAAATGAGAAAAGTAATAGTGACGGAATCGGTTCGATTAATGAGACTGGAAAATGTAATAATCGAGGGCAATTTTGCCTTGATTAACGGAAGTCTTGGGGATTATAGTGTTCACCTGGGAAGTGCCAATGTGTATAAACAGGCTACAGGTGCCATTTATATCGTTCCCGTCCATTCACAGCAGCGTGGTCGAATCTTCCTGCCATTCATGGACGAGGACCCAAAAACAGCCGAAATTGTTTCAAAAGTCCTTTTGCTCGCGGAAGATAAGAAAATCAAAGATCCGTTTATTTTGGAACAAATAAAAAACTAGCAAAATTTCGTTCATACAAAAGACCGCTATTTCGATGGTAGCGGTCTTTACATTTTATAAAAATGTACGATAAACGGGTCTCGTGATAAGATTCATGAAATATGCAGAGATCCGCGGATTTGGCTTTCTTTTTTTATTTAGGAAGGTAATGATGGTGTCTGCCTTTTTGATCCCTACTCCATGACCATAGAATTGGTCATCGGACATAAAAATTACATTTTCAGCGCGCCAATGTGACTCCTTCGGGTTGACATCCGGATTATTGAAATGCAAGATGTCACCAGGTATGAAATCATACCCATATTTTTGAGTTAGCTTTAGATCGTTATCAAATTGCCAATCCATTAAGAGAAGCCGGTTAAAAAGTAGATCAAACCTTGTGCTTCCAATCGAATAAAGGGTAGCAAGATATAAGACAATCGCGATTCCTGTTGAACAATCAAAGGCATAAAGGGATCCATTTTTTAAAACATCAAGAATGGCGACACTGGGTTTTACATTTGGCTTCAAGAGAAAGCCGCCATTGCTTAGACGATCCCAATACCTTTTATTGCAAAAGGCATACGTAAAGGTTGTAAACTGTACCTTACTTTTATTAAGCTCTCGGGCAGCTTGCAGCGTCTTTGTTCGGAACAGCAGCTCAAATTGGAATTGACTTAAAGTTTGATACTGATAAATTTCCTTGTATTTCTCCATTTTAGTAACGATGTCTTTCTGTTCTTTCGTTGTAAGGGTATGACTAAGATCATCCACGTGAATCGTTTGCTGATTTATTTTAATCATTTTCCCACCTGCTTCCCTAATCCACTCCTTCTAAAAAAATATGAAACTTTTAAACTAATAGTTCCAATTATCTGCTAGTTTTTTATTTTTCATAAATCTAACGTACATTAAGAAGAAGACGATTGCGCTGATGAATCTTAGGATGGATATGATGTTCATTGCTTTTTGTATGCCGGTTACTTCGATAAGCCAAATGCCGAGTTGCGGTGCGATGAAGGCAACAAAGGATAATAGGACATTATAGGTTGTGATGCAAACCACTCCTTGACGATAGCCCTGTCAATCCGTTCTGGATATCCTTAACAAACCCTGTAATAACAATACTTAACCTTCCTCAATGGTAGCATTATTTTCCAACTATGTACAACTATTTATACAATGGAATGTGATGAATTAGGGCTGTTTTTAGATAACATTACAAATTCCAATTTCCTAATTTATGGTAGGAAAAAATAAAGTAGTCCAAGTTCAATTTTTGAAAAAATCTCAAGGAGAACCGCCAATTTTAAAATAGAAATATTAATGATATTGATACCCACCACCAATTTCTTCCATATTTTAACCATCCCCCACCTTTACCAATTACTCCCATAAATTACAATAAAAGTCATTAAATCCATATTTATACCAATGGAAATGATTAACAATTAAATGGTAATCCTCTGGGAAAATTAATTCCATTATATGGCATATATGTTGTTTGCAGGACGTATACCGTTACAGATAATATGGTAAAGACTAACATTATTTGTAAGATAATGGATAATAGAAAGGACATCAATTAATGAATATTATGCACGCAGGAGTGTGTATATCTATGCATCTTAATGTATATGTATGCTATAAACGGTGATAAACCTTGATATATCAATGTATATGACTGCATATACCATACTGCATTATCTAATGTAATGTCCTGTGATATGGTGGGACTACCGTCAAAGTTAACAGACATGGCTTGTTCTAACTAAGTGGAGATTGGTAATTAACTGGTAATCTTAAAAAATGGTAATTAATTGGTAATCCTAACAAATGGTAATTAACTGGCAATGGTGGAATAAATTAGTAGGTTGACAATATGGATTTTTTCTGAAAGTAATTTATTGCAATAAATTCCACAAATGGAAACAAATATACATTGACATATTTCTGGCGAAACGACAGCTAATTCTACCCTCATTGGGACATAAAACGACCCACTAACCTTGCTGTAAAAGGATTCCTCATAATTGGTTACCCGTATCTATCCTATCGCTAACACTGGTAAATATATCGTTATAGACGTGTATTAGGCTAACTGTTATCTCCATAGGGTTAAGGGCTACCTATAGGTTTTTTAGAAGCTGTGATACGGCTATAGGAAGGTTTCTGACGGTGTAGAGATGAGGGTAAGGATGCGGCTACCAGAATTGGGGCGTACAGCTTTCTTCTTCAATCCTCATCTTTCTTATTAAGACCTTTTTCACCGTTATATACTCCTAACTCATTAGTATTAACTGATGGGTTATTTCTACTTCTTTTCTATTATAAGACCTTCTATCTTCGTTACTCCGTAACTTCGATAATTACTTAATTAATAGATAAGTAATAGTCCTGAAAGGACAAGGTCTTAAGTTCTTTTAAGAATAGTTATCTTTAAGGAAGAGGGTAGACCTAAAGATTAAGAGTAAGCATCTCCTTAAATGGTTCTTCACGAATTTCCAACCTCTTCACAATTATCTATCGCCTTTTCTAAAAATAATTTCCAAAACTTTTCAAAAAACTTTTAATTATTTCAAAAGCTGCCTTACAGAATTATCTATCCACCTTTCCTAAAATTAATTTCCAGATAGCTGCCTTTACCCAAGGGTGGCTTTTTTTATTATTTAAATACGAATGTTTGTTCTACATGGGTACTGAAATTGGGTTTGTCTCGTTATTAAAAATATAAGGCTTTTTAAATAACAGGGGTACGGAAGTTTCGGTCATCTTGTTATCAAGAATATAAGGCAAAAAAGCTTTAACAGGGGGGTATGGGTACAGAATCTGGGTTTGACTTTACTTTTCTTATATAAGGACTTTTTATAGCTGTGAAGAGTAATTCCGCTTTAGCGGTGGCGAAGCCAGTTGGTTTTCTTCCTATCAATCATCTATATAACGGTGATAGTTAGGGACGTTCAGTAAGCTTATCAGCCCTTCTCTATTAGGGGCAAGCCTTAAGCCCAGTGATACCAAGGGTTACAGCGTTTTACAGGGTCTCTCAAAATGTCCCATTTGACCGTTTTTTGTCCCAAAATGTCCCATTAGAAAATTGAAGGAGGAACAGAAATGTCATTTGATTACAAAAGATATCATGACGAACGTAAACAGTTAAGTAAATTAGTGGATACCTACGGTCAGCACTTAGGGGAAAAGATTTTTATAGACTGCTTGGTACTAAGCGAACAGCAAGCAATTATCAAACACACACTGGGAGAAAATGCTATGAATCTACTAGATTACAAATTACAGGAAATGGTTACAGGTAACATCGATAAGATGTTAAAGGTAATGGGACTAACGAAGAACACAGTCAAATTATACAAAGTGATGTACCAACTAATGGAACAATCATTGGAAAATGAATTGGCAGACGAGTTAGGAAACGTTTATTTTATCGAATTTGTAAATGGATTAGGTGAACTATTGGAAGTAGACCGTAAAGCCATCCAACGTGCCACTAAGCAGTTAGAGGAAAAGAGTTTGCTATATAAGGATGGCAAGAAGTATTACTTGGACATGGAAGTTGTTAAAAGCGATGAACCGTCAGATTGGTTCACACCGTATCTACCATTTTAAAAAAGGGGGAAAATGAAATGAACGTAGCAACCAATAACGAAATGGCAATGGAAACAGCAATTAAGGATTTACTTAACGGTCTGTACTGGAACAATGAAACTATGACGTTTGAAACTGAGGTTGGCGGTAGGTACACAGACCTGTATGAATCTATGAATAACTTATCCAAGAAACAGCGTGAAGTTATCTACTGGTACTACTTTAGGGGCTATGGCTTTAAGAACTTGGAAGGTAAGATGGAAAACCCGTGTAACGATAAGCACGGCATGGCTTTCCAGTATATCGGTGAGATGATGGGCAAGACAGGGGAATCCGCTAGAAAGTCTACAGAACAGTTACACAACAGGGCTATCGAAAAATTATTCGAGTTACTGAAAACTAGCAAACTAGCAAAAGGTAGGGAAAAACGTTCCGTGCCCTCTGTTAAATAAGTATAGACGGAAAATGTTCCGTGCCGATTTATTTATTAGTATAAGCAGTAGGGAAAGAAAACGTTCCGACCACATCGTTAACTTAATATAGACCTAAGCAAGTCTATAAACTGCCATTTCTGATTTTCTCCTTTGTTCTTCTTAGATACTATCTCCTAGTCCTCCAATCTGGAAGGTAGTATCACTAGAAGTCGAAAGGTACTTCTTAGGTAGCGTATAACTGCCTTAGGTTGAACGAAAGGGAGTTGTGACCTTTTCATCATTCTTAATCCTTAAATAGTATAGGCTTAACCTTTTTGTAGTTCTAGGAAGTCTTCATAAAACTTTCTAAAAGTAGCCGTCTCTTTGGGAAGGGAGACCGTTATCTATCTTTGAGTTTGGAGTTTGGTTCGTGAAGTGTAAGGAACTTTACGGTAAAACCACTCCTATGTATCATCTACGAACACCTTGAAACGAAGTAGATGGTACAAACATTACTGACTTTGACATGATTGAAGTCACTTACTGCTTACCCTTGGGGGTAGGCAGAATTGTTATTTTAATCGACAAATTAAAAGGAGTGTGAGGTGATATGGAATACAACTCTAATATGAGTCGCAACCAGTTACTAGGCAAGCTGATGGAAGATAACAAAAATCTTCGTAAAGAGAACGCTAAACTTGAAGTAGAGTACAAACGGTTAACTGCTATTCTAGCAAGATTAGACCGTGGAAGAATATAAATCCAAACAGGTATGGAGGAAAGCAAGATGAGTAAACACGCTAGAACGATAGAAAGACCTTACATTACAAACAGGGTATTAGGCTTACAGACAACCGTAGTATTTTCAGATGGTACACGGGAAGTCAGTTACAATTTCTTAAAAGATGGTAAAAAACGTGGATTAGAACTACAAAATAAAACTACAAAGGCAGGTAAATAAATATGTTAACAAATTTAAATCCGAACTCCGCAGTGTTTAAGCGTCTAATGAAGGAAAGTCAGCGTTTCGTTGATGCTAAAACAATTGAACTGCAGAACAAACAAGCCCAAGAAAAAATGATTAAAGATACCATTGGACGAGTTCTTACTGGGAGACCTGAACACCGTGAGAAGTCATTTATTAAATATGTTGACGGTGTCCTAATGAATGTGAAAACAGATAACTTTGCTAACATCACGGATGTCAGTCCTATTAAAAAGTTTGACGATTTAAACACTGAACAACGTTCTGCACTAGCTGTGGACAATCCTAGGATGTACAAGATGCTAAAGCATGATGTCTATAGCCCAAATATTAAAGAGTCCCATGTTGACCTGATGATTGAATTAGACATCAAGTTTGAAGAGTGGGAACTGATGTCACAGGTGCCCCAGAAGCCAGACTTAACTGGATTGGCGTTAGGTTCACTGGAAGCATCAGAAGCTACTCGTCAGTACCTAGAAAAGTATGAAAGTGTTACAAGTGATTTAGCCAATATTAGGAACGAACGTGAGTTATATACTTCTGGTAGGATGTCAGAGGATTTACGTGGAGTACAAGAGGAGATTACCTACATCAAAAAAGAGATAAACGGTGACATCTAATGGCATTAACACAAGGACAGATGTCAACTCTTAAAGCGAATAATCCAACACTTAGGATGGGGTTATATCCTCATTCTACAACTGGATTGGCAAACAGCCGCATCATCATATTTGGTAAGAATAGCAGTGTTTCAAATATAACGGTGGTATCAGGTGGAATTGACCTTTCATCAATTCAATTTATGAAAGCCATACACAATGCCAACCCTAATCCTAAGCCCATTGAAGCACCATACTATCCGAAAACGGTAGCCGTGACAATAACCTAACAAGGGTGGCTTAACAGCTACTCTTATTTTTTTATTTAAGTTGCGATATCCCAACTAGACAAAAGGAGATGATTACCAATGGCACTGACAGACAAAAGAACCAAGAGTAACATAGACGGGTTAACAGACAAACAAAGGGCATTCGCTATTGCTTTCAGTGGACAAGGAAAAGGGGTTATAAAGGAATCTTCTTCCATAGTGGGTATCCATGTAAAGACAGGCGAAGGCTACATGAAGAACCAACTGGTAAAAGATTACATTAAGGAACTAGCCACAGTTAACGCTGATGTTATGACAGGGTTGGGGATGCAGGAAAAGTTAACAGAAATGATTACCAACGGTACAGATGAAGTATTAGACTTTAAAAGTGGAAAGATTGTCCAAGTAAAAATGCCTAACCGAGATAAGATAAAAGCTATTGAGTTATTGGCAAAGATGACAGGGAAGTTAATACCTGATAACTTGCATATCCATATTTCGTCGGAAGAACCAAAGGAAATCATAGACTTGAAACGTAGATGGGATTCCATTAACCGTAAAGAAGTTTATTCACCTTCAGAAAATGACCTGCAGGATATCTTTGGAAGCGGTGAAGACAATGAAGGACAATGATATGAGTACCATGGTACTGGAAGAAGACGGGTCTATTCTTATTGATGTTCATGGTGAAATTTGGGATGGTGAAGGTGATGTAACCAGTGGTGAATTTGTCGGTAAATATCGCCATGCAGAACTTCATGCAGTTAATGGAAATCATTACCGTATGATAAAAAAGGAAAATGCTGCTTTTGGATTAAATGCCAATCAATTCCAAACTATGAGATTACCAAATGAATCCAATTGGGTAAAGGCATTAGAAAAGTATCCTATTGGTAAAGTGATAACAATATCCAAGGTTAACTTTGAGATATGCAAGGTAGAGGTTACTTTACCTGTGGAAGCTTTTAACAATGGCAAGGACATTACAGAATGTACAGACTTCTATCTTGATGTTTATTTCAACCTAGAAGGTAGCAAAGTAAATCCGTCAGATATTATCATTCAAATAGGCTAGGTATCCTTAGAGGTATCTAGTCTTTTTTTTGTTTTACTTACATTTAAAAAGCCCCTTTCCTTAATTGGATTGGGGGTATTTTTGTATCTTGTTGTAGAAACGCACCCGTTAGTGAAGGAAGTAATATTTATTCTTTGCCTTTGGAATGTGACTCAATTGAATTAACTTTTTGAAGAACCACTTTTACAAATATTCCAATTAATATATAAAAAGGGACAGAGTATAAGTGATTCCATTTAATAATTTTGTATATCCCAAGCCATTGAAAGATATTTTCTCCTATATATGAAGCAAAAAACGCATAGGTTATAATTGCTAATATGTATTTTTTCCACGTAGGAAATCTCTGATAAATCATCGAGTAAATAAAGGGAACAATAGATAAATCAGCAGGGGTAAACTCATCTCTTTCTAATGGCGTTAAAGTATATGGGTATATCCAAAAACCTAGAGATGTACCAATTTGGTCCAAAATTAAAGCAATTCCTGCTGTAATCAGCCCAACCAGACTCATTTCTTTTAACCGAGTTTTATCGACAAATCTCCACCATAAAAACAATGGAAAAATAACAACAAAAATTTCAAACCACCACTGATATGTAAAAACCACATCTTGAGTCCAGTAATCGAACCACAACTTTCGGAGGTAGTTATAGGTCTTTTCTATTTTTTGAAACCTGTCCATTACTCTCCTCCTCTTTTAATTTAAAAACTGACCGATATACATATATCCCTCGCATCTATAACAATCTTTTTTAATATTCCTCTCAATAAACCCAATTATTACTATTTCTTCTTCCACTAACCTGCCACGTTACTTTAATAAGGGTAAACAAAAGCCCCTTTCCTTAAATGGATTGGGGCTATTTTTCATAAGCACCGTCAATAACTTGAACATAAAATTCTCCTTATAAAACCGATATCATAATAATTCAACTATTTGTCGGTTTTATAATTTCATTTTCTAGCTAAAAAGTTTTAAATAATAAAAGCAGCTATCCAATTTTAGATAACTGCAAAAAGTTTTTATGTTTTTCGGATGAATTTTGAAAAAGACTTGCCTGATTCGAGAAATTTTAAATTATTTCTATAACACCTTTTTGTTCAAACCGTTCCATTTTTTCATAACACTTAGGGCATAACGAAACCTCAATAAATAATGATTCTGATGGTTTCAATGATACATTAGGATAAAATTTATATGGATTTTTAACATCAATCTTAATTTTTTCTTTCAATTGAAAGATATCCTCATAGCAATTTGGACAAGCCTCTGCACTAGGGTTCTCCTTACAAACAAAACAGTACTCTACTACTTCAGTGTTACTTTTGAATTCATGGTAATAGTTAATAATGGAATCTGTATGACATTTCGGGCATGTTGTTGTATTGACTGGACCACAATTAAAACATAAGACTGTTTGTTTTTCATTATCATACCAAGCATAATCCGCTTCATGACAATTAGGGCAATCCATAAAATGCATACCATTTCTATACTTTTCAACAGAAAAAGCATTAAACAACTCTTCTACTAAATCTTTATCATCTAAAGAATTAATCGCATCCATAATATTGTCAAACGTATTACCACAATGTAAACATTCAATTCTGCTATTCTTATTGACTAGTTTTTTGATTGAACAAAATGGACAAGGAACTGCAATTCCGTTAAAAGATATTCCTCTAACCGAATTATAATAAGCATCTTGAATCAGTTCAATATTAACGATGTAATTCCAGTTTGTTACTTCAGATGACAAGGTTAAGCTTTTGAACTCCTTAACAATTCTGTCTAAAGAAAAGAGAGTATTAGCATATATTTTTTGTGGTATTTTCTCATTATCAAATATTATTTCCTTATGGATTATATTATTTCTTATTTCTCGGATAGAGTTTAGATTATCTTCATCTAAGTTTTGAATTCTTTTTTTTGAATCTATAGGCATATACACCCTATTAATCCTACTTACTAGATTCTCCGCTTTAACAGTAATATCAGTAGAACTATCAAGATTGTCTTTTATAAACAATGGATGTATATCTTCAAGCATGCTTTTTAATATTAATTCAGAACCTGTGGCTAAAAGAAGAATTGCGTATTTGTATTCTATTGGTTTATTTCTCTCGGAAGCCAATACAAAAGATTCCATACTTTTGTTAATGAAATCAATCCCATTTTCATATAGTCGTAGTTCTAGAAAAGATTTTTGTTCAGTAGAATTCAATTAGAGTACCCCCCATAAAAATTTGAAATTATATATTTATTATACATAATCTCTAGAATATGGAATCAAAAGATTGGGTTGAAACCAGTATGTTTAAAAAAAAATAAAAATTGACCCCAAGTTTATTTTGAAGAATATATATTACCGTAAAAAAAGGAATGGATATTTAATCCAAACCCTTAATTTTTTATTTACGAATCTTAGATAACGGTGAATTCATTCCGTTCTCTATTAACTTATCATTGGAGATTGATTCCAAATACCTTTGGGTGGTTGAAATATTGGAATGACCGACAAGTCTTGAGACTGTATACAAATCTGTGTTATTTACCATTTGTTGAATATAGCTTCTTCTAAAGTTGTGGATGGTATTGGGAACGTCAATTCCTAAATCCTTACATACCTTTTTAATCATTTGCAGGATACAGGAACGGGAACATTTTTCCCTTGTCTGACTGATGAACAGGAAAGGGGATTCTTGTTTGTTAACGTTTAGGTACCGTTCCCTAACTCTCATGTATCTGATTAGCTGTAATTGTAATTCCTGGGTGATTGGAACGACTCTCCACTTTGAACCTTTACCCAATATTTTAATGGAGTTAGTGCTAATATCTGATAACTTAATGGAACATAATTCACTGTTCCTAAGACCAGTCTCTACCAGTAAGGTAATAATGGTCTTGTTCCGTATGGGCATGAATCCTTTTCCTTTGATACTATCCAACAGTTTGTTTATATGAGACTCAGAATAAGCCATTATGAGTGGTTTTTCCTGCTTTAATAGTGAGATGCTATCCACTGGATTCTTTTCCATGTAGCCTTCTTCTATAGCGTACAGGAACATACTTTTTAGATGCTTTAACCGTAAATTAATAGATACAGCTTTGATTCCTCTTTTTTGTTCATGAATGATAAATTTCTTAAGGTGGGCTTTTCCGATTTCTTTAACGGGTAAATCTCCAACTAGACGGATAAATAAATTCACATTTATTACCATGTTTTTCTGATACGATTCCGATAGGTTTCTTACAGATACTTCTAATTCATATTCCTCTAACAGGTCTTTAATTTGCATAAACTTTTCCAACTCCTACCAAGTATTTGATAGGCTAGGTAATGTTATGTACAGGCTGTTTATACCACCCTAAAGGTATGATAAACCTAATGGTACCAAGGGTTCGTCTTAGGCAACCCAAAGGACATTATAGGTTGTGATGCAATACGTTCTTTTTTCCGGTGGAGATTGCTCCAACAGGAGGTTGAACAATAGCAGCATGGTACCTGAAAGAAAGAACCCTGAAGTCATCGAGACAAAGGTTAAATAGATTAGATTAGTGGACAAAACGGTCAAAAACGATGCAGTTGCCATTCCTGCAGCAACCCAAACGAGCATTAAGGTATTGGATTTTTGTTCCGCCCATCTTTTCCATAAGGGGAAGGTAAATATCTGCACTAATTGATTCGCTACTGAAAATATACTAATCCAAAGAATCGTTGCATGAGCAAATTTCACATTATAAATATTAAATAATCACCAAGCCATTTGCCATGAGAAATTAAAACATAAGGCAGTGATTAGAAACCACTTGTATCCGTTATCCTTAAAAATCGACCAATCCATTGACGCATTCTTTTGCTCATGCTCCTTGTTCGACTTCGGTTGTACCGTTTCCTTGTGCCTCATTAAGAAAAATACTTCTAATAACCCAAATAGAAAGGCCATGAGAAATAAAAGCTGGTAGGCGACCGCATGGTTGGTTTGGTTTTTCATAACGATCCCAATGATCAAAGTTGTGATCATGCCTACAATGGTTAACAGTCGATTTCTATCACTGAAAAACGCTCCTCTTCGGTCTTCGTTAATCATTCCACTAATAAGCGTCTGCCAGCCGATATTTGATATCGTTCCGGGTACATTCATTAAAGCCACGATGATCAAAAACACCCATGCTTGATAATCCGAACGAATAAAAAGGACTCCAGCTAAAAGAACAAATAAGATTCTTGCCCATAAAACGGACATGGCAACGGTCTTTTTTTGCTGTTCTAAACGAAGCAGCTGGAATTGTCATAATTAGTGCAACTAATGGCGGAAGCGAGCTGATCAAACCGACTTGATAGTTGCTTGCGCCGAGAATGGAAATAGCGAAAATAGGAAAAAATTACTGGCAAGGTTCACAGCTATGGTAGATACCATCCCATGATAGATACTAACTTTTTCGTTGTATGTGCGCATGTTCATCCACCATCTTCATAAAAATTCTATAGCTATTATACAACAAGAATACTTGGTTTTTTCAAAATTATTTTAAAATAACTAACCGATGAATCAATTATGAAAGTGTTTTGTGATACCCTTAGAAATATTTCGTTTTGATTGTAGTATTTATGCCTATTAAGGTAAAAAGACAAAAGTATTTCTACAATATTTTTACAAAAGAAATAAAAAATTCCTCAGATTTATTTGCATTATCCAGGACCATCTGTTATAGTTAGGGAGAATTATTTTTGTTAGTCGGTAAGGATCAAAAAGGGAATACTGCTTTTTGTCTAAAAGATCGAACTGAGCAAGGATAGTAATTTTATGTGTGCAAAGCACACAGCAGGAGGAAACACAAATGGAACAAGGTAAAGTAAAATGGTTTAATGCAGAAAAAGGTTTTGGATTCATCGAGCGCGAAGCTGGAGACGACGTATTCGTACACTTCTCTGCTATCCAAGGCGAAGGTTTCAAATCTTTAGACGAAGGTCAAGCAGTGACTTTTGAAGTTGAACAAGGTCAACGTGGACCACAAGCAACTAACGTTCGTAAAGCATAATCTAAACCACATAAATGTGAATGAAAAGGCTCTCTTGTAGAGCCTTTTTTTAATTTCAAACAATTTATAAGCAAATACATAAAAATACCGCGGGGAGAAGAGGAAAAACTCTTTCCCTTTTTTATTAGCAGAAGTTGAAATATAATGAAATCACATACATAGTGGAAGGAAGTGTTAGGATGATCATCCAGCGTCCTCAATTAGAGCAGTCCGAATTGACGAAGTATATTCCGCCCAAAGGTGAATATGAAACATTCCGTGATATGGACCATTACAAAGAGAAACTCAAGGAATGGGGTTTATCCTCAGCGAGAGAAGCAAAAAAAGAATTCTGGTACAAGGATCGAAACTATCAGCGCCAAGTAACTATTAAAGGGTATGAAACTTACGGGAGCGCATTGGATATTAATACGCTAGTGATTGAATTCCAAGACGGAAATCTCACCTGTATCCATCCAGCCTATTTAAAAGAAATGCAGCAATCAAGCTTTGGAAAAGAAAGCTTGTTAACTTTTGATGAAAAAGAAACGGTTGCACCTGAACTTGTGACTGTGGACGAAAGTGAGCCAATAATTGCAGAGGCAATCACAGAACCAGCCGAAAAACCTGCCAAAAAAGAAGCAGCTAAGCCACTAAAAGCAAAGGAACCGAAACCTAAAAAGGAGAAGGCTCCAAAACTTGAACTTCCAGTAGACAAGGTCCATTTTACTGCAAATGTAAAACAGTTCGCGCTCGCTTACAATCCTTTTAATGAGGAAAATGATGAAGTTGTTGTCTTAGAAAATGTTCAGATTGTCCACGAGGAAAATCCACTAGAAATCGGTCTAGCCTGGTGCAGCCATAGCAAGACACTCAAAAAGTTTGAATTGGCGATAGGGGATTCACTTGAATTCGATGGTAAAGTTGCTGCTAAGAAACTTGGAAAAGGAAAAGATGTAGACGAAGAATTCCTAGTAGATGTACCGGTCTTGTATAAAATTAATAACCCTTCAAAAATAGTTAAGAAATAGGACACTCTCACAGAGGTCCTATTTTTGTCAGACAAACATGTCAAAGGGAGAGGCACTTGTATGATCGCACTGATTATTGTTTTAGGCTTAGTTGGACTTACTTATTTATTCTTGAGTTATTATCCTCCATTTGGGAAAATGGCTTCGAAGGAGAGGCTTAGTAAATATGAGCAATCCGAAAACTTCTCTCATAAAAGGAAATTCGTCAACCGCGTTCCAACAATAATGGAAAATAGCTTTAAAGAAACGGTTTCAATATTAATTGATTTCATCAAAGGTAATCCCAATGGAAGACCTAAGAATGCCATCCCAATAGAAAAATTGAAACTTTCGGATCACCCAAATGATACACAACCAAAAATCACCTGGTTTGGGCACTCGGCTCTACTATTAGAATTGGATGAAAAAAGAATACTATTAGATCCGATGTTTGGCGGGGCACCTACACCATTTCCAATCTTCGGCATAAAGCGCTATAGCAAAGGCCTTCCATTTATCATAGAAGATCTTCCAACAATTGATATAGTCATCATCAGTCACGACCATTATGATCATTTAGATTATGGATCGATTAGAAAAATAAAGGAAAAGGTCAAACAATTTATTGTCCCTCTAGGTGTTGGAAGCCACTTAGAAAAATGGGGAGTAAATCCAGAAATCATAATAGAGCTAGATTGGTGGGATGAGCTTCATCATGAAGGACTTAAGATTGCTTCCACACCGGCAAGGCATTTTTCAGGCAGAAGCCTAACAGACCGCGATACGACATTATGGTGTTCATGGGTAATTAAGGGGGAGGATACTAATATTTTTTTTAGTGGGGACAGCGGGTATGGACCACATTTTAAAGAGATTGGTGCTAAATACGGTCCCTTTGATCTGACACTAATGGAATGCGGTCAATACGACAGACGTTGGGCGGCAATTCATATGACGCCAGAAGAAACCGTCCAAGCACATCTCGATGTGAAGGGGAAAATAATGATACCAATTCATTGGGGAGCCTTTACACTAGCCTTACATGACTGGACGGATCCAATTGAAAGAGTAACAAAAGCTGCCCAAAAAGAAAGACTACTTGCCATTTCAACACCCAGAATCGGTGAAACGGTTTATATTGATTCGGAAGATTACCCTCGTAAAGTTTGGTGGAAATAGAGTTACAAAAGCTAAAGATTGATGTCCGCTATTTAAGTGGAATCAATCTTTTTTTGTTCGATCATTTATTACACTTAATTGATAAGAATCCTTTTTATTTAATACATTTTTGCTTCCAACAACTTTTCTCTATATTTTTGGAGATAAGTAGAAATCCAAAGTAAAATGGCGCAAAACAAAGCAAATATAGAATGTGTCCGATTACATTGAGTTTCACAAATTTGTCACAATCCTTTATACTTTGTTCTGTTAATAACGGACCCGACTTTCATGAGAGTTGAAAGTCATTAATAAAAGCAGATGTACCTACACGTGCTAAGGCTGTATTATTTTCAAAAAAATATATATAAACTAAGGGAGAGGTGTAATTTTGGATCTAAATAAAATTAAATATTCATGGTTTGGAAATACAAAGGGCGATATATTATCAGGTATTGTGGTAGCACTTGCATTAGTTCCAGAGGCTATTTCTTTTTCCATTATTGCCGGTGTTGACCCAATGGTCGGATTGTATGCTTCTTTTTGTATTGCCATGACAATCGCGTTTGTTGGTGGAAGGCCGGGGATGATTTCTGCGGCTACGGGTGCCACAGCCTTACTGATGGTGACATTGGTTAAAGACCACGGATTGCAATATTTACTTGCTGCAACGATTCTAACGGGTGTTTTACAAATCATTATGGGAGCTTTAAAGTTAGGGCGATTGATGAAATTTGTTCCCAGGTCCGTAATGACCGGGTTTGTTAATGCACTAGCGATCCTTATTTTTGCCGCTCAATTACCGCATTTCGTCGGGGAGTCATGGCAAATGTATGCCATGGTCGCACTTGCGCTCGTGATCATTTATATCTTACCTCGTTTTACGAAGGCTGTCCCTTCAGCGTTGGTTGCGATTATTGTAGTAACAACGGTTGCTATTTTTACGGGCAGTGATGTTCGGACCGTCGGAGATATGGGAGAATTAACATCCAAATTACCTGTCTTTTTGATTCCGGACATTCCATTCACCTTTGACACACTACAGATTATTTTTCCCTATTCATTATCCATCGCGATTGTAGGGTTAGTTGAATCACTTCTTACGGCAACGATTGTCGATGATCTGACTGATACAGAGAGTGACAAGAACAGGGAAGCCGTTGGACAAGGTATTGCGAACATTGTTTCAGCATTCTTTGGAGGAATGGCTGGATGTGCAATGATTGGTCAGTCTGGTATTAATATCAAATCTGGAGGCAGGGGCAGATTATCCACTTTTGTCGCAGGGGCGTTTTTATTAATCTTGATTGTTTCGTTAAGAGGATTCCTCGTGCAAATTCCAATGGCCGCACTTGTTGGTGTGATGATTATGGTTTCGATTGGAACTTTTGATTGGTCTTGCCTAAAGTCATTCAAAAAGGTGCCAATTACCGATACTATTGTGATGGTTGTGACAGTTGTTACAGTAATACAGACTCATGACCTGTCTAAAGGGGTTTTAGCGGGAATCATCTTAAGTGCGGTATTCTTTGCTTCAAAAATTTCACAAGTGAAAGTATCAAGTCTTTCAGCTAAAGGCTCAAATAAAAAAATATATCATGTTTCAGGGCAACTTTTCTTTGCTTCAGTAACTGACTTTGTAAACAGTTTTGATTATAAAGAAAACATTAGTGAAATTGACCTAGACCTATCCAATGCCCACCTTTGGGATGATTCTGCGATTGGTGCGATTGATAAAGTAGTCATCAAGTACCATCAAAATGGAGTTAAAGTAAACTTAATAGGATTAAACTCTGAAAGCAATAAACTGATTGACAAACTTGCCGTTCACAACAAACCGGGTGGACTGGGAAAAGCAGTTGGCCACTAAATAAATGAACGCTGGATCAATTGAATCCAGCGTTTTTTGCATATTATTTTAGGGAAAAACTCCTCCAAAGACTGTTTTAAGGTGGAGATCAAAGAGATAAGTGAAACTCGCAAGGACACCCAAACTACACACGAAAACTGCTGCACAAATTCAGGAGAACAGAAATCATCTTGCTGCTAAGGAAAACTCTTCTATAGTTCTCCAATTTAATTGAGGAATAATAATCCAATATAGAGTATAATGAAGTTTCGGATTTTTATTTCTCAAGGAGAACCTGTATATGAATCAAACCTATACGTTAAAGGAAAAGACAAAGCAAATTTTTATTTTGTTGATTCCTATCTTAATCACACAGCTTGGCATGTTTTCAATGGTGTTTTTTAATACGATTATGTCAGGGAAGTACCATTCTACCGATTTAGCCGGAGTAGCGATAGGTTCCTCGATTTGGAGTCCGATTTTTACGGGGATCAGCGGAATTCTTCTTGCGGTTTCACCCATTGCCGCTCAACGCTTTGGTGAAAAGAAGAGCAATGAAGTAGCATCAGTGGTGAAGCATGGAATGTATCTTTCCATTTTAATTGCATTAGTGGTCATCATCCTGGGGTTCTTTTTGTTAAACCCGATCCTAGATTTAATGAAACTTGATTCCGGTGTGCATAACACTGCCTTTCATTATCTAGTCGGACTCAGCTATGGAATTCTTCCGCTATTTATTTTTAATGTACTTCGATCATTTATTTATGCACTTGGCAAAACAAGGGTCATTATGGTAATCATGCTTTTGTCGTTACCGTTCAATTTCTTCTTAAACTATGTGCTCATTTTTGGAAACTTAGGTTTCCCAGAGCTTGGTGGTGCAGGGGCAGGGTATGCAACATCGATTACGTATTGGGGGATTATGGGGATGACAGTGTTTATTGTTAAAACCCAAGAACCTTTCTCTACGTACTCCGTTTTCGCTGATTTAAAAGAATTTTCTTGGGATAAATGTAAAGAGATATTAAAGATCGGCGTGCCGATGGGACTCTCTACATTCTTTGAAACTAGTATGTTTGCGGTGGTTACCATCCTACTAAGTAAATTTAATGTCACTACCATTGCTGCCTATCAATCTGCTTTAAATATCGTCTCTTTTCTATATATGATTCCGATTAGTATTTCGACGGCACAAACGGTCCTAGTCGGGTATGAAGTTGGGGCCCGTCGTTATAAAGATGCGAAACAGTATAGCTGGTTAGGAGTTTATCTTGCCATCTTGATTGCCATTGTGACTGGAGTATTAGTAGTGATTTTTCGCTATCAAGTTGCCGGTTTTTACTCCAATGAAACAGCAGTCATAAATTTAACCGCCAATTTTTTAATCTTTGCGCTGTTTTTCCAAATTTGTGATGCCATCCAGGCAACTGCCCAAGCAGCCTTAAGAGGATATAAGGACGTCAACCTTGCCTTTATCATGACACTCATAGCCTATTGGCTCATCTGTCTTCCATCAGGATATCTACTCGCACATTATACGAGTTTAGGAGCAAGAGGCTACTGGATCGGACTAACCATCGGCCTGCTCGCAGCCGGAATAGCCCTATCCATCAGACTCATCTACATCCAAAAGCAGAAATTCGTCAGTAGAGCGGTCTAATGGTCTCATTTATTGGAGTCATTATTTGGTGTCAGGCACCACGAAAAGACAGTATTTGGATTTTGTCCGTATGGAATGGACACTTTGATATTGTTGGAAACAAAAAGGGTTACGTAGATTAGCTACGTGCTCTTTTTTGTTCATTTTCACATTTTAGGGTCACGTAGAGCACGTCTACGTGCCCGTAATTGTATAACTACACCGATTAGGGTCACGTAGAGCACGACTACGTGCCTGTAATTGTATAACTACACCGATTAGGGTCACGTAGAGCACGTCTACGTGCCTGTAATGGTATAATTGCACCGATTAGAGTCACGTAGAAAATTTAATAATTAATTGGCTTACTGAATCTTCCAATGGTAAAATATAGATGATGGTATGTTTCAAATCTGCAGGTGAGGTGACCCTTTATGGGAAGGGAAGTACACTTTAAAGAGGAAGAATTCGTACTGAAATTAACTGGGCTTTTAAGCATTTTTGCATTAAAGTGGCAGTTGAAAATTCCTTACAAATCGATAAAAAGTGTTTATATTGATGACTTTGATCCTCCAATGTGGATGCTCCGCATGCCTGGAACCGCCATTGCACCACTCAACATTTACGAAGGCAGCTTTAAGTTTGGTAATGAATGGTACTTCCTTTCATGTGAACATAAGGTACCACTTATCCATTTTGAATTAGAAAATTTCGGAAAGTATAAATATGTCATTTTTGAAATTGAAAACCCACGAGCTGTAATGATTGAATTAAGAAAGAAATTAAGACATTTGGAAGAGTGAATAATGCGCATGAAAAAGGAAAAAATGTAATGATGATTGCGTCATTACATTTTTTTTCTTTTTACTTTACGTTTTTTAACTAATATTCTAACAATAATAATACCGCTAATTAGAGCAAATAAATTTAATGGATCCCCAAGGTTAATATTCAAAGTGAAATTATTAGTTACCCTGACATCATTTTTATTGTTATTCGAACCTGGTTGATTATTAAATTCCTTCAATTCTTTCAAAAAAAATCACCCCTTTAATAAATATAGTATAATTATATTCACAAAAAATTCCAACTATAAAAGGCTAGGTGTGAATACACTAATAATCTAAAAAATAAATGACGCCATTCTATTAAGAATGGCGTCTGAAAAGATTAATATAATTTTTTTAAGTTAAATAGTTTAGAGAATAAAGTTTGATTTTTATCAGTTACCTTTAATTCTTCCATGATTAATTTTTCTTGATTGGTTGTAATCCAATTCTGTAATTCTTGTTTATCTTTACAAAGCGTATAATATGTTTCCCCACCTTTACCAAGTGCGTTGACAACATATCTACAAGTGTTCGCCATAATGTCCACCTTTAAAAATAAATTATTGTTTTCTATATGGATTATATCAGGCTTATAAAAATAGTCCATCATTATTTTTCAGCAAAAATCAGCAGATAAGGTCGTTAACATCGAATGTAATATCTAATTTCGATTATTGAGTGGAAATTGTGTATAATACATTCATAATAGTGATTGGTGTAAATGGAGTGAAAGATATGATTACAATAGCGGATATAGCAAAACTGTCGGGTGTTGCAAAGAGTACGGTTTCTCGTTACTTAAACGGGGGATCTGTGGGTGAAAAAACGAGTAAAAAAATTGAAAGTGTCATTAAAGAAACGGGATATACACCTAATAAATTTGCCCAAAGCCTAAAAGCCAAGAAAACAAATATTATTGGCACGATTGTCCCAAGATTAGATTCATTCGCCACATCACAGACACTGATTGGGATGGATGACCAGCTAAGGGAACAAGGATATCAATTAGTAATATCCAACTCTAGTCAGGATCTAGATCGAGAAATTGAAAACATATATAGTTTGGCCAAACAAAAGGTAGCAGGAATAATTCTTCTTGCAACCGAAATCACTGAAAGGCATATTGAAGCCTTTGACAATATTCAGGTTCCCATCATATTAGTGGGGCAAGAGCATACTGATTTTCATAGCGTTATCCACGATGATTATCAAGCTGCATACGAGTTAGGCCAATATATTCTGGAAAAAGGACATAGAAGAATTGCCTACTTAGGTGTTTCAGAAAGGGATATAGCAGTAGGTGTCAAACGAAAAGCTGGGTTCATGAAGGCAGTTTCAGAACAACCTGGGTGTGAAGTTCAGTATTTTGAAACAAGCTTTAAAATTGAAGATGCAATCAAAAATGTCCCCAATATTATTAAAAGCTTCCATCCTACTATTATTGCTTGTGCAACCGATAATATCGCTTTAGGTGCTTTAAAAGCAGCAAATATGGAGGGGCTAACGGTGCCTGACCAGCTTTCCATCACTGGATTTGGCGGCTATGATATCACGAAAATCACATTTCCAGGCATCACAACAGCTAAGTTTTTCTATAAAGAGGCAGGACATGTAGCCGCAATGAATATAGTTAAATTGGTTAATGAGGAACAAATAGAAAAAACAACACTTTCAAAATTTAAAATAATGGAGCAAGAAAGCGTTGACAAAGTAATCTATTAATCTTATAATCTAATTGAAACCGGTTCCACTCTAATATATTTATTTTTGGAACCGGTTCCTAAGAAAGCATCTTGGAACTCGTTCTTTTAATTGATTTTTTTTGAATAGTTTCGGAACCGGTTCCACGAAATAACTGATAGGATAGGGTGATTTTTGATGAATTATAAAAAGATTGCTGAAGAGATACTTGATGCAATTGGTGGTAAGGAAAATGTATCGGCAGCAGCACACTGTGCAACAAGATTAAGAATGGTTTTAAACGAAGATGAAAACATTGATAAAGCTAAATTAGAAGAAATGGATGTAGTTAAAGGTACTTTTTCTACTGGTGGTCAATTCCAAATTATCTTGGGGTCAGGAACAGTAAATGAAGTATACAAGGAACTCGCTAAATTAACAGGATTATCTGAAATGTCTACTAAGGAAGTTTCCAAAGCAGGATCAAAGAAGTTAAATCCTATTCAACAATTTGTCAAAATGCTATCGGATATCTTTGTTCCGATTATTCCAGCCATCGTTGCTGGCGGATTATTAATGGGAATCAATAATCTCTTAACTGCTAAGGATTTCTTTATTGCAGGAAAATCATTAATCGAAGCTTATCCAAATATCGCAGATTTGGCGGGACTTATAAATACATTTGCTAATGCAGCCTTTGTATTTTTGCCAATATTAATTGGCTTCTCCGCAACACAGCGTTTTGGTGGTAATCCATATCTTGGTGCTGCACTTGGAATGCTCATGGTCCATCCCGACTTATTAAATGGTTACGGGTATGCTGATGCGGTAGCTAAAGGCGAAGTTCCAATTTGGAAGATTTTTAACTTTGAAATCGAAAAGGTAGGTTATCAGGGCTCTGTGCTTCCTGTCCTTGTTTCATCATTTGTTTTAGCAAAAATTGAAACATTTTTACGAAGAAGAGTCCCTTCTTTCCTTGATAACTTAGTTACACCATTATTATCTATTTTCATCACAGGAATTCTTACGTTCACATTAATCGGACCGATCACTCGTGGAGCGGGTAATCTGTTGACAGACGGTTTAGTTTGGTTATATGACACAACTGGCTTTATCGGCGGGATATTATTTGGTCTTGTTTATGCTCCAATCGTCATCACTGGTATGCATCACAGCTTTATCGCCATTGAAACGCAGCTTTTAGCTGATATTGCAAAAACTGGCGGGTCATTCATTTTTCCAATCGCTGCCATGTCTAACGTGGGTCAAGGTGCGGCAACGCTGGCAGTCCTTGCACTGACTAAGGATGCGAAAGTAAAAGGAGTAGCTTCTGCTGCAGGTATTTCAGCACTTCTTGGTATTACTGAACCAGCCATGTTCGGGGTTAACCTTAAGTTAAAATATCCTTTTATAGGTGCAATCGTTGGTTCTGCCGTAGGTTCCGGCTTTGTTACTTTGTTTAAAGTGAAAGCAATTGCCATGGGGGCTGCTGGTTTACCTGGAATCATTTCTATTAAACCAGGAACAATTACTTTCTATATTATCGGCATGGCACTTTCTTTTGCTGCGGCTTTCCTTGTTACTATTATTCTCGGGAAACGCGATGCGAAAAAACAAGTAGCAGCCAACTAGAGATCTATAAAATCGGAAAGGGAATCATTAATGATTCTCTTCCATTTATTTAAGGAGTAGAAACATTATGGAGTGGACTAAAGAGAAAAGATACCGCCGAATGGAAGATGAAAGCCCTGAAGCAATGCAGGAATTAATGAAAACGGTAAATGCTTGCCCTTGGAGGCAATCGTTTCATATACAGCCTAATACAGGTTTACTAAATGATCCAAATGGCTTTGCTTTTTATAATGGTTACTATCATTTATTTTATCAATGGTTTCCTTTAGGACCTGTCCATGGGTTGAAATATTGGTACCATGTGAAATCAAAGGATCTAGTGCATTGGGAAGACGAGGGAATAGGCATTGCACCGGGGGATTTTTTAGATAGCCATGGAGCATATTCAGGCAGTGCAATTGAACAGGATGGAAATTTATATTTGATGTATACAGGGAATACACGCGATGAAAATTGGCAAAGGCATCCATATCAATGTTTGGCTGTTATGAATGAACAAGGAGATATTGAAAAAGAGAACCTGCCAGTAATCTCAACTGTACCAAGTGGTTATACTGACCATTTTCGTGATCCGAAGGTGTGGAAGTCTGAGGATGGCCAATATTATACGGTTATTGGTGCACAACGTGATAATTTAACCGGTGCAGCTGTCCTTTATCGTTCGTCCAATTTAAAACAATGGAACTTTGAAGGAGAATTAGAAACGGAGCTAAAGGATTTTGGGTACATGTGGGAATGCCCAGATTATTTTGAACTCGCCAATCAAGGCATTTTTGTATTTTCTCCTCAAGGGCTCGAACCCCATGGCGATGATTTCCACAACATTTATCAATCAGGGTATATTCTGGGAAAGAAGCTAAACCTGCCGAATAGAAATTTTGTCCACGGTGATTTTCGTGAGCTTGACCGCGGTTTTGATTTTTATGCCCCCCAAACGACACTTGGACCGGATGGGAGAAGAATTCTTATTGGCTGGATGGGGTTACCGGAAATAGAATATCCAACGGATCCTAACGGCTGGGCTCATTGTTTAACAATTCCTCGCGAACTAAAGGTGAAAAATGATAAATTAATCCAACAGCCAATAGAAGAAATGAAACTGCTTCGTAAAGTTGAACAAAAAATTACGGCCTTTATTGAGAATGATGTGAAAAGCTTCCCAAGTATGAATGGTACAACATTTGAAATGTATTGTGAAATGTCCGATATTTGTGCAGAAGAATGTGGAATCGAGTTTCGGGCGAATAATACGAAAAAAACCGTAATTAAATATCATCTTGCCGAACAAAAGGTGATTTTGGATCGCAGTTATTCTGGTGAAGAGGTTGGGACTGCTTATGGGACAACAAGAGCATGTTACCTTAATAGCAATAAGATTTCGATTCATATGTTCGTAGATACCTCTTCTGTTGAGATATTTATCAATGATGGGGAAGAAGTCTTTACAGCACGGATTTTCCCAGAGTCAGATTGCGACCAAATTAGATTCTTTGCGTCAAAAGGCAATGCTATGTTCAATATAAAGAAATGGGATTATTGAAGAAGTAGGTGTGAATCTTAAATATAAAAGGGGCATTTTTAAAGTTTTTCTTTTGATTTCTAAAATGGTCAAGTTTATATTAAATTCCAACAACATAAAGTAACTTTAAAAAAAGAAAATTTATTGCCCCCGTATCTTTTCATCCCTCTCGAAACGTTTAAAGGGTAGAGAGTGCAAAAGGAGTGAAATCATGTCACAGAAACTTAGAGAGGCCAACTTAATAAGATCACAGAACGAGGATACGTTCGAAAATGAATTTTGGATCGAAAATTATCCAAAACTTCGAAGATATTGTCACTTTCTTGCCCGTAATGGATGGGATGGAGACGAAATCGCACAGGAAACCTTTATTAAGGCCTTAAAATATGGCAATCACTCGCAAAAGCTTACCACTGCATTGCTAAATAAGATTGCCTATAATCATTGGATTGATATGCTTCGAAAAAGAAAAAATGAAACGGTTGAGGCGGATCTCGATTTTTCCACTCATTCTTTAACAAATCAACTTGATAACACAAGGGAATCGGTTGATATACTCCTGAAGAACTTCACTCCCAACCAAGCGATTATCTTTTTGTTAAAAGAGGGATTTCAATATCAGCTGAAGGAAATCGCCTCGATGTTAGATTTTACAGAAATGGCTGTGAAGTCTAATCTTCATCGTGCGAAAAAGCGTCTTGATAAAGCAATCGATGAAGGGCAAGTTCAGTCAGTTGACTTGTTTTGGGAGGAGGAAGAACGGGAGCAACTTTCGGACCTATTTTATGAGGCATTAAAAAATCAAGATCCAACCATCCTCATTCAAGCGCTTCCTTCACGAACAGGTATTAGTAAAGTTCCTAAGCACGTGACAGGTAAATTACGGTCCAAACCAAATTACACTCCTTCAAGCACTCTCTGTATGGCTGCATAGCCAAATTGCTTTCAAGGAGGGATTGGGATGAGTACCATTCCATATGTAATCGAACAATCTAATCGTGGAGAACGTTCTTATGATATCTATTCACGACTTTTAAAGGACAGAATTATTATCATTGGGGATGAAATAAACGAACATACGGCCAATAGTGTTGTTGCCCAATTATTATTTTTAGCTGCAGATGCGCCGGATAAAGAAATTTCGCTCTATATCAACAGCCCAGGAGGTTTGACTACAGCTGGTTTTGCCATTTTTGACACGATGCAATACATTAAGCCAGATGTCAGGACAATCTGCACAGGGATGGCCGCATCATTTGGGGCGATGTTACTGCTTGCTGGAAAAAAAGGAAAACGGTACGCACTGCCAAATAGTGAAATTATGATTCATCAGCCGTTAGGTGGAGCAAAAGGGCAGGCAACGGAAATCGAGATTTCTGCACGAAGAATCTTAAAGCTTAGGGAGCATATCAATAAGATTATTTCAGAACGGACCGGCCAACCGCTTGAAAAGGTAGCAAAGGATACGGATCGAGATTACTTCATGAGTGCCGAAGAAGCGAAAGAGTATGGGATAATCGATGAGATTCTCTACCCAAAATAAGTTTTAATGGAATAGAAAGAGAAAAATAGAGTATAAAAAAAATATATTTAAAGTTCCCTCCATTGGGAGCTTTTTTATGTTGGGATTCTTAAAAATTGAACTAAAAACTTTTATTTTTACATCAAACCGTTTTAAAGCGTTGTCCGTTTCCTTTAATGTAAACACTATTAAAGGAGGAACTTAAATGAAAAAATATGCTTATCTCATTTCCGTTTTCTTATTTATCTTTTTGTTAGCTGCATGCAGTAATGGTACAAAGGAAGTTACGAAAGAGAATAAACCAAAAAGTGAATCCTCAACTACTGACAAAGAGAGTAAAAATGATCGTTTACAATTATTAGAGAATGATAAGATAGGAAAATACTTAGCTGATTCAAAAGGAATGGCGTTATAACATTTCGCTAAGGATCAGCCGGGTGTAACCAATTGTAGTGGAGAATGCTTAGTGAATTGGCCGGCGTTCCCTGCACAAGATTTCGAAGTTCCAGACGGGTTTAATAAAAGTGACTTTGGTACAATCAAGAGGGCAGATGATGGAACCGAACAAGTAACATACAAAGGATATCCACTTTATTATTTCATTAAAGATAAATCAAAAGGTGATGTAACAGGACAGGCAGTAGGAGATGTGTGGTTTATTATTAATGCGGATACCTCTTTCTAATTACATTATTTAATTGTACAATGAATGGAACTAGAACATTCAGATGAAGCAAATAGAGAGTAATAGACCGACTGTCGATGCAGCCGGTCTATTTAGTTTATCTATAAAATTTTTATTGCATATCTGCCAATACTTTTTCCAGTTAGACGAAAGACATTTAACCGAAACTCAAGGAGGTTTTTGTCCATCGGAACCAGGCCGAAGGACAATTTACCGATTATCAAATGAGTTTTTTCAAGAAAGTTGCCGATGGCCTTTTTTTATTAGAAAAGGAATTATTACTGGCACTAATCCTGCTAATAGTTTAATATATTTTCCATAATAAGACCAAAGGGGGATTATATTGGAAATAAAAATAGATGATTTAACTGGAACAGAAGTGACTGAATTAGTAGGGGAGCATCTTCACAGTATGAAACTGAATTCACCACCAGAAAGTATCCATGCACTAAATCTAGAACAATTACGAAAACCAGAGATTACTTTCTGGAGTGCATGGGAAGGCAATAAATTAGTTGGTTGTGGGGCACTTAAAGAACTTGATGATCAACATGGAGAGATCAAATCCATGCGAACCTCTTCCTCACATCTAAGAAAAGGTGTAGCTAAACGGATGCTAAAACACATTATTGAAGAAGCCAAACAGCGTGGCTATCACAGGCTGAGCTTGGAAACAGGATCAATGGATGCTTTTGAACCAGCAAGAAGACTATATGCAAGTTTCGGGTTCCACTATTGTTTGCCGTTTTCGGATTACAGCGAGGACCCAAATAGCGTATTTATGACAATGGAATTATAATTAAGTTTGGGAGGGATAGATGATGGAACACGAATTAAAAGAGGTCATCAAAAAGTGTGATATGGCAATTAAACAGGAAGATTTTGACACGCTGATGAATTACTATACCGATGATGCCATTCTTGTTGTAAGGCCTGGAATGATGCGGAAAAGAGGAAATCAAAAAAGCATTTATTGCGATTGCAAATTATTTCAATAACAGTGTTGTACCAACACAGGGTGAAATTATTATACTAGAAGCTGGAGACACGGCATTAGTCATTTCCCAGACACTACTCGCTGCCGATAAAAAGGATTCGGAATATTCTATGGATAGAAAGGCGACCTATGTATTTAAGAAAAATTTACAAGGTGATTGGCTTTGTGCAATCGATAACTCATATGGGACCGAATTGATCAATAATTAGACATCCGAGGACAAATAAAAAGAGTTGGTTACCTCTCATACTTGGAGGTGAATAATTCACTGACCATGACCATGAGTCATTTAAATTCACCTTCTTTGCAATAAATTAATTCTTTATAGCTTATGCATTGTATATTTTGAAGGACATATTTCCACTAAATTTAGGCTGATTTACCAATAATTCACACTGTCAGAAAATAAAAAAATAGCTGTGAATATATTTCAAGGTTGTGAAAACAGAAATAAAAAAAACGCACATATTAGAGATGAAAATCTAACATGTACGTTCTTTTTCTTGTTTACCGCTTTTTCTTTTTTGAATTATCTACAACAAGTTTATTTTTATTAACGACCACTATGGTAACTTGAACATGAATATTGAGATCATCAATATTCTTAACACTTTCAACTTTTGCCTTTCGACCTTTAATTTTTAACTCTTCACCTTCGGTTGGAACACGATTAAGCAGCTGAGTTAATAAAACGTTATTTTTTTCAATAAAATGAACAGCAAACATTTTGGTCTCACCTATTTCTTATGATATATGATACATAAAAAATGCTCATATAAAATATATGAGTTAAATTTAGACCAAATTACTAATACAAAAAAAAATTGAAAAATGCTGTTTACCTCAATTTTAGCTGGGGGTAATAATCGTAACTTTTCAAAAGAGAAAAACTGTGTTGAATTAATATTGGATATGTTTGTTAAAAAATGAAATACGTTCGGGGGACGACATAGGTGATTTTAAATAATGAAGAATTAGCAAGGAAAATAGAGGATATAAAAATTCAAGGGACCATGGAGTACATTATTAATCGAAAGAAAATGTCACCATCTTATAATGGAGATTATTTGTCATTAGATAGAAAGGGCACTGTGTTTCAAATGGATAATTATTGTTTTGGTGTAGGCCTTGGCTTAAATGGAGCTGTTTTATCCAGTGATATTGAGAGGGTAGAAAACTTCATTCGGGAAAAAGATAATTGTTCAAATATACATTTTGAGTTAACTCCCTTTTCTGATCAAACATTACTAAAAATACTCCAAGAATCAGGATACACTCTAGAACAATTCCTAGCTGTTTGGGTACTCAAATTAGAGGAGTGGAATCCAAACAAAGGAAACCTAAGAAATGACGAGGTTTCAATAGTAAAAGTGGGTGCTGAAGAATCATATGAATGGGCACGAACCGTTGCCCTTGGTTTTTCAAGCGACCAGAACACAACGGAGGATTCAATCGAATCCGTAAGAGGTTTTTTAAATTTATCTCATTCAACTGCTTTTTTATTAAAAGAAAAGGAAGAAAGTGTGGCAGGGGCATTCGTGGCAATATCTGACCAGCTTGGTGAAATGTTCTTAACTAGTACGATTCAAACACACAGAGGAAGAGGCTATCAAAATTTACTAATTGAAGAAAGAATTAATTATGCAAAGTCTAAAGGATGTACTCATTTGACTGTGATGACAAAACCGAATAACACATCCGCCAGGAATATGGAAAGAAACGGTTTTAAATTAGCTTATAACAAGGTAATTATAAAGAGTTCACTATGTAAGTAATCTTGTATAGAGAGGCAAAATATTCCTTCTAAGGCTTGCAGCTTGTTTATTTGACTAATATCCTTTCATTAATTATCCGTACAAAACGAACTAAATAGGAATTTATTATATAATTCCCTTGATCATTTTTCACGATAAAGTATTTGTTACGCTCCATCATTTCAACTACTTCTTGTTCAACATCTTCTTTATTAACATCTAATTCTTTAATCATTTTTTCGGTTATGATCTCATGATCAAACGTATAGCAAACTGTAAATTCCTTCAATCTAATTTTCCTTTCTGTAATTAATTGTGGTTTTGAATAAAAATCACTTCATTTTTTGCAACTGTACTTCTGTAAACAAGAAATCTGCCCCTCGAATGAAGTTGGCAGAAGCCACTCAAGAGGGACCTTATAATATCTATTTCTTCTCCACTTTGACTAAACCTTTTCCTAAATTATTCTTATCAAAATAGCATATGACCACATCATGTACGCGTATTTTATCACCCGAAAGGATGTTCTTTGAAGAAAAGATGATATCTGTTCCGTCATCACTTTTTCCGTAGTATTGCTTCCCTTTAATTTTACTAATCTTGTATTCTACCGTGGTGTACTCAGAGGAACCATTGTTTTTAGTTATAGTATTGTTAACAGGAGCAGAAGTATGATCTTTTACTAATACTAATGCTATTAAAATTGATGAGAGCACCAAAAGGATGATCACTCTTTTAATCATTGTACTCTACCTCCTTCTATGTATTTTAAGAGAAATGATAGGAATGTAAATCCTTCTATTTTCCCTAGTCTTTATACCTATTTCTTAATTCAACCAATGTTAAGTTTTGTGAGAAAATGTGATTTCATTGATAAAATTTCACAAGTTATTCACATTCATACCTTGTTAATATCTTAAAGGTATTCTAATCTTATTATATAAAAGCAATTTCAACAAATCTTGAAGGAGGTGCACAATTGTTACCTATTGAACGTCGACAGCACCTATTAACTTGGTTAAATAATGAAGGAACCCTATCGATTACAGAAATTAGCAATCGTTCACAAGTTTCCGAAATGACCGTTTATCGAGATATAAAGCCATTAATAGAAGACAAAAAGGTCATTAAAACTTCAGGTGGAATCTGCATAACACAAGAAACTAACACATCTTCAAGCGCATGTACATATTGCTTGAAGGAATCAAATAATCGCCACCCAGTTCAAATTATAACCCATGAGTTAAGGGTAGAGCACCTTTGCTGTCCTCATTGTGGCTTATTACGATATAACGACATAGAAAAAGATGTTTCTCAAATCATTTGTCGCGATTTCCTTCAGGATACGACTGTTAGTGCAAAAATGGCGTATTTCTTACTTGACGCAGATTTTAATTTGAATTGCTGCCAGCCACAAGTATTAGCTTTTGATTCATTAAAACATGCCGATCAATTTCAAAAAGGCTTTGGTGGAATTGTTCTCCGATTCGGAGAAGCCATCTTAGAAATACAAAAAAGAATGAATGGTCAATGTGGATGTGGATGCAATAAAAAAGAGAGATTGTTGGAATGAAAGTAAGAAGGAAGCTTTTACTTTTGCAGTAATGAATAAACATTGAGGAGCAAAAATGATGAAACGTACATTGAAAAAGATTTCTAAAGTGTTTTTACCAACAATATTAGGTTTATTATTATTCTCAAGTGTGGCAAGTGCCCATGTGACAGTAGTACCGAAAACGTCGACAACAGGTGCATGGGAAACATATACAGTTAAAGTTCCCGTTGAAAAGGATATAGCCACGACAAAATTCACGTTAAAAGCACCAGCTGGAGTTGAAATTAAGTCTTATCAGCCAGTCCCTGGATGGAAATATTCCGATGAAAAAGATGCGAAAGGTATAGTAAAATCATTTACTTTCGAAGCAACAGGTGACGGGATTTTACCTGGTCAATTCCAGCAATTTACGTTTGTTGGAAAAAACCCTGAAACGGCAACTAAAGCAGCTTGGGATGCTTTTCAATATTATAAAGATGGCAGCATAGTAGAATGGACAGGGGAAGAAGGAGCAGATAGTCCTCATTCCATAACTGACATTGTTGCAGGCGCATCAACGGATGACCACAACGACAATGCTAAAATGGAAGAAACGAAAAAAGAAGAAACAAAAACAGTTGAAGCTAAAAAAACAGACTCTGATAACACTAATTCACTTCCGACCATCTTATCGGTTGTTGCAGCCTTGTTATCATTAGTGGCTCTTGTATTTGCCATTCGTAAAAAGTAATACCTATTAAAAAAATGACGATAAGCTTGGAATGATCAAGCTCATCGTCATTTTTTATGGAAATTATAATCGAGGGCTATTATTTACGTATAAAAAAGTCTGCCCGGGGTTAAACTTAGATGCGGTAAACAGAATTACATAAATTTCAAATGTTGATCGCCATAAAATATCTTTAAAATATAATCCGCATCAGGTACATTCAATCTGTTAAAACCGATCAGAAATTCTTTATTGTCATACGGCACTTCCCTAAAAGTAATAGAAATATCTCCCAGTTCACCAATCGTCACAACAGCGTAAGAGGCCAATGGCTTATAATGACAGCCCAAAGAGCTTGGGTTGAGATAGAGTCGCTCCATGGATTTAAAGTGATGGATCACGTGATGATGGCCAAAACAAACAATATCCGCATTAGATGTCTGATAAAGGGCGTCAAGTTTCTCCTCGGTTGGCTCTTTATCCACTGAGATAAATTTATTTAGTTCACTCAAATGGTAGTGAACAAAAAACAATCTTTTACCATTGTAAATCGATTCTAACGTGACAGGAATCTCGGTTAAAAACGGAATAAACTTATGGTCTAGATGGGCTGCAATCCATTGATGATGTACCTTTTCACTACCCCTGCTATAAGGCTCTCTACCTGCAATAATATCCAAAATAGCTTCATCGTGGTTTCCCATCACATACGAAATATCAGAACGTGAACTTAGGAGCTCAAGAACCTCATTCGTTTCATACCCAATCCCGATCAAATCTCCCAAACAATAGATATGCTCAGTCTTTTCGTCCTTGTCAATCTCATTCAAAACTGCCATTAATGCCGAATAATTACCATGAATATCCGTTATGATTGCTATTTTCTTCTCCATTTTCTAATCTCCGTTTTTCCAATAGTTTACACATCTGCAAGTAATAAAATACAAATATTTCGACCATAGGACCTAAGGGGTCTTTGCTGTTTTCCTCATCCCGACTTTAAAAATCCATCTTAGAAGCGGTGGAACGGCAAAGTAAATAAAAAAGAGTCGAAAAAGTTGATAGCCGGTCACCATCGATAAATCGGCATGGACCTCATGAGCGAGAATTCCCATTTGATCCATTCCTCCAGGAGCCAAAGCTAAAAAACTGGTTGATTGGTCGATAGGGTAGTAAGCAACGAGTAATAAACTTAGCCCGATGGAGACCAAAATCATTACCATCCCACTAAGGAGCGCAAGTGTAATAATTTTTGTTTTGTGCTCCAGTTTCTCAGGCTTTAATAGCAAACCAATGTACCCGCCAATCATAAATTGGGAGGCATCAAGAATCGAAGCTGGTACCGCGGGCCCATGTAAGCCTGATAAATTGATGACTGCTGTTCCTAAAATTGGACCTAACATATAGGGGGTAGGAAATTTTAATTTTCGAGCAAGCAATGCACAAACAACACAAATAATAGCAAACCAAATGATGGTTGGAAAAAGTGGGATAGGGGAGACAGTACCAATATTAACCAAGTCCAAAGCTTTGTTAGTCGTATTTTTAAAAAGAGGTCCCAAAATAAGAAACGGAACAAAGAAAATAATCATAATCAATCTAGCTACCTGTAGAAAGGTTACCGTAGTAATGTTAATTCCTTTCAATTCTTCGGCGAAAATAATCATTTGTGATAGCCCGCCCGGAATACTTCCAATCAACACGGTTGGATAATCGACACCAGTTAACTTAGAAACAACAAAAGCAATTCCAGCACAAATACAAACAAGTAATACTGTCATCAGCAACATGGAAGGCAGTTTAGCCATTATTTCCAAAAGTGCTTCTTTTGTGAACGAGAGGCCAACCGAATATCCGACAATCACTAAACCTATGTCGCGAATGGTACTAGGCCAGTAAAACTGAACTTTTCTAAACCTTGAGCCAATTAAAACAGCTGCCATAGGTCCAAGCAGCCATGGAATAGGTGTATGTAGTGCAGCGAACGCAATTCCTCCTATTAAAGCGATTAACAATGAGACACAAAATTGAATCCTTTTGTCGCCATTTGCAAATTTGATCAAGCAGAACCCTTCTATCTCTATAAATTAGTAGAATATTAACAACCTTGAAGTAAGGAAACACGATATTTATGTAATTCCGCGCTTAAACTATTTTATCATGGTGTGGAAATTTAATCTAAACTGGTGCATTTGAGTGAAGTAATTTTGGGAAGAATTACACATAATAATCGGGAAAGTTTACATGGAAAATATAGCTGAAAAGGAGAGTAATATATGAAAGCACCATTTATTTTAGGACTGGGTATTACCTTCTTCTTATTAGTCCCACTTGGCATGTATACAAATATCTTCCCATTCTGCGCGATTGGCTTAACCGGTGCAGGTTTATCATTTATATTATTTAGTTTAAAAGTAAACAATGTCTGGAAGGGATTCACCAGGGTGCAAGAATTACCTTATATAGGCTCATCGGTCATGTGGATCTATCGCTTAGGGATTCTGGGACTTGGAGCTCTAGCCTTGTTCAGCGCTTCTGCGTATTGGGCAGATTCACCGGCTTACATAAAAAAGAATTACACAATATTAGAAGGGATTCCTTCAAAAATTGTTTATGAGAAACCTTCTAAGGGTGAAATCCAAGGAACTATTACTGTAATAATCCATAACAAACGTTTAAATATATCCCCAAACCCACAATATCCAATCGAAAAAAATGTGGAAGGACGCCGTTTTCTGATTAACTACCTGCCAAACACAGAGTGGGTCATGGATTACAAAATCGAATAATAACAGAAAAAAACTAGGAAGCTTCATATGAGTTCCCTAGTTTTTTGTTTCATTAAGAAAATTAATTTACCTGACTTTGCAAAATTTCTTGTCGTTTCTCCACGATAATCAATCCACCCAATAACCCTAGTAAGGAGAAAATGACAGGAATAATAAAACCATATTGGTAGCCTATACTACTTGCAGATGCGTGGAAATGGTCTAACACTTTCCCAAAAATACTTGGCAAAAGAACAGCACTTAAAAAACCGCCCATATTGGCAAAGCCAGAAACAACCCCGACTTCTTTGATATCGAAGGATTTTCTAACAATCGCAAAGGTTAAAGCACTCGCTCCATTTCCATATCCTATAAGAAAGAAAATAATCGTAAGCATTAAGACTGGCGGCTTTCCATTCATGAAAAGGAATGACGCCCAGCATAAAAACACAATGCAGTGAACAATAACATACGGACGTTTAATCGAGTCTAAGCGGCTGGAAATCCAGCTAGTTAATGGAGCACCAATAATTGCCCCGAAAAGACCTACCATAATCAGTTGACTCGCATCTGAACGAGACAATCCATATACATGCATCCCATAGGGGACAGCCCACGAACCAATAAATCCTACATACGTTCCAACAGTACCAAAGTGACAGAAGAACGTGGCCCATGCTTGGCGGGTGGAAAAAATACGACGTAACAAAATCAGCGTTTTTTCACGAGGCTTTTTCTGTTTTTTAGGTATGGTATCGTTCCATTCAAAATTCTTTGGTTTTTTTACTAGGACATAGTAAAGAAGTACTCCACAGAGAACTACCATAATCCCCGATGTAAAAAAGGGGGCGCGCCAGCCTGATAGAGTAATCCATGCTGAAAAGGGGACGGTCGCTAGCAAAAAGCCTAAACTCCCTGCCATTCCAGCTATGCCCAGTAATCCAACAAACTCCCTCACTTTAAACCATTGACTTAGGATTAACACTAAATTAACCCAAATAGCTGAATCACCCGTACCTACCAATAATCTAGCAAAAAGAAGCACTATTTCATTCGTGGCTAGACTATAAATTAATGTACCTATTCCAGTAAGAAGCGCCCCAATCACTAGAAAAATGTTGGGGCCAAACCGATCAGACAAGATCCCAATAGGAATTTGCAGACCAGCATAGGCAAAAAATTGAATACTTGTCAGTAATCCAATCGTAGAGGCTGTAATGTTGAAATCCTTCATCAATTGATCGGAAATTAAACCTGGAGCTGTTCGTTGACTAACAATTAATAAATACGTTAATAAAATTGATACAAAAACGACCCATCTATACTTGCTATTTTGTTTTTCCAATGATCTCTTCTCCTGTTTGCTATAATTTTCTTATTATACTATATAAATCTTATTTAAGGTCTATCGAGACACTGGCTTTTGTCCGTGTCACTATTATATTGAAAAGTCTATTTCCGCTTTTACATTGTCCGCTAATACTTATGCACTAACTTTTGATGGGAAAGGCTCATTTTATCATGAAAATGATGTTATCTCATATAATTAAGTTACACCACTATTTAAGGGGGGATTGGTTCATGAATCAACAAACCTTAATATTGGATTTAGATGACACCTTGATTCACTGTAATAAATACTTTGTAGAATCTAGAAACAGATTTGCAAATGTGATGAAGAAATGGTTTAAATCCGTACAAAAGCAGGAAATTCTCCAAAAACAATCTGAAATTGATATAAAATCTGTTGAAAATGATGGCTTGCATTCTTCCTTATACACGCAATCCCTAGTGACAACCTATCGGTATTTTTGCGAAAAAACGGGGAGAAAAATGAAAGCGTCTGAACTAAATCAAGTAGAAAAAATTGGTCAAAGTGTTTTTCAAAGAAAGGTGAAACCTTTTCCTTATATGTATGAAATCTTGGATACCTTACAAGCAGAGCGGCATCAATTATATTTATTTACTGGAGGAGATGAAGAGAATCAAAATAGAAAAATTTCCCAATTACGCTTAACGGATTACTTTCAAGAAAGAATCTTTATCTTTGAACATAAAAATACAGAAGCATTGCAACAGGTTTTAAACAAAATAAACGCTGATAAAAAGAATACTTGGCTGATCGGCAATTCACTCAAAACAGACATCAAGCCGGCGATTGAGCTTGGTCTAAATGCCATTCATATCCCAGCGGAGATAGAGTGGAGCTATAATATCGTGGATATTGAAATTGAACCAAGCGGTACCTATGCCGAATTAAAATCACTTGTTCAATTGCCAGAGTATATAAGAGAACAGGCAGATTCTAGTGGCAAAACTAGAAGGGATTCTGTCAAAGAAATCCGGTCTCAAGAATGGGTTCATTTAAATAAAGAGGTTCAAGCGTAAATTAGTGAAGTCCCAGTTAATGCAGAGCTGTTTCCAAGATGGAATCAGCTCTATTTTTATTCAATTAGTTGATTTCTTAGAATAGTAGTTATGGCTCATTTAGAGTATAATAAACTTATCTATTGAAGTAAGGAGATACCCATCATGAGCATAAAACCAAAAAAGTATAATTTTTTGCAGCGATTTGGACGTGCTTTTAAGTTTAATATAACTAAACTTCTTCGGTCTCCTGGTGGAGCAAGAAAAGTATCCTTAGGATTTGCGCTGGGCCTTGGTTTGGAAATGTTGGTTCTCTCAACAGGTTCGCTTATTTATATATTATTTGTACCGATCGTCCGTTTAGCGAAAGGTTCATTACCTGCATCCATTATTGGTAATGTCATCGGGAAACTAACCCTTCTTCCAGTTATTCTGTTACCTTTTGCAAAAAAAATTGGGAAATTGATTTTTCCTATGAAAGTAAATTTAGGCCACAAGTCATCATTTTCTTTTCAAAAGTTGATCCACGGTGATCTTCATAGTCTAATTAGTATCCTTCATGGAGGCTTCCATACTTTAATAGGTATGACCATTTTTGGGATGATCCTAAGCTTTAGTTCTTACTTTATTGTTTATCATTTTTATGAAAAAGAAAAAACGAAAAGGCTTAAAAGAAGACGCAATAAACGAGAGACACCTCTCAATTCAATCAAGCAGAATTATGTTTAATTGTTTCGAAAAAGAAAACGCCGCCACTTAACATCGGAACTAGTGGAAGGTGTTTTCTTTTTTTTTCTTTGATTAATCTTTTCTGATATATGTACATATTAATAGGTGAGGTGATTAACGTGGACAAGTTGAATTCAAATCCCAAATTTGATTTACATACGCATCATGATCGTTGCGGCCATGCTCGCGGAAAGATTCGTGATTATATTGATGCCGCGATTGAACGAGGGCTAAGTGTAATCGGGATTGCCGATCATTCCCCTTACTTTAGTAGTGACGAAGATCATCTCCGTCCCCATATCGCGATGGCAAAAAGTATGTTTCCAGAATACGTCAACGAAGTACTGCAGCTGAAACAAGCTTATAGCGATAAAATCGAGGTTCTTCTTGGAGTGGAATCGGATTTCTTCCCTGAGTCTGTAGAGATTTATCGTTCCTGTTTTGAGCCGTACCCTTTTGATTACATCATTGGTTCGGTTCACCATGTGGACGGGGTGAGTATTTTTAATAAAAAGCGCTGGAATGGGCTCACAGAACAAGAAAAAATCAGAACGAAAGAAAATTACTATTCGCTTATTGAACAATCGGCTCGAAGTGGGATGTTTCAAATCCTCGGCCATATTGATGCCATGAAAGGATTCTATCCTGCCTTTTCATCCATCCAGACAGCTGCAGTTGAAAATACCATTAAGGTGATTGGAGAAAATGATATTGCGATTGAAATCAACACATCCGGAAAAACAAAAGACGTTGGCGGCTGGTATCCGTCGGATGATATTTTAGAGATGGCACTTCACTATGGTGTGAAGGTAACGTTTGGATCGGATGCCCATGATCCACATCGAGTAGGGGACGAGTTTGATCAAGTTCAACGGCACCTTAAAGAAATCGGCTTCAAGGAATGGGTTTATTTTAAAAATAAAGAGAGAGCCACAGTTAGGATTTAGGAAATACATGCTTCGTATATTTATTCTTGAATTACAAACACTATCAGTAAAAAGGCGGTGTAATCATGGATAAAGAGAAAAAGAATGTACCACAAGAGTTTCAAAATAATGTAAATGATCATAAAAATAGCAAAACAAATCTTACAGCTAACTTGGAGGATAATGATATTCAGCCCGACAGCGCTATTATCACTGGTGGCGGAGATCCCAATCTTTCACCTGATGCGGGAAGACCTCTAATATAGTGTTAAGCGATTTATTTTTAATCAAAAAAAACACCTTCTCACATTCATTTTCCTAAAAATGAAACGAGGAAGGTGTTTTTCTAAGCTTGTTTTTATGCTGTTAAAGAGTTCTTTTACCGATCTTCCTTCGGTTCTATACGGAACTTTTTCTATATTGATGTTTAAATTGATAAATTATTTGCTCCGAAATGGCGGTATAACCGGCCAAATTTGGATGGACACCATCAGGGGAAAGATTTTGCAGGTGGTCCCCGTTTATGACCTTTGTTGTTTCGATGACAATCGACCCAGGGACTTTATGAGCAACCTCATATATATTAACATTCCATTTTGGCAGCATTTTATCTGCTATAGGGTACAGTTGGTCATCTGGTGATAATGGATTATACAATTCTAAGAATACAATTGTGACCTTTGGATTTAGCTTGGTAATTCTCGATGTAATATCAGACAAATTTTTCGAGAAGGTGGTTTGCAATTGGTCATAGCTTTGAATGACGGTACGAAAATTTTGTCCGTTTGCCATTCGAAGAATATCATTACCGCCTACATTAATCGTGACAATGTCGGATTGCTTAATTGATTCATCAAATCGACCCTCTTGAACCAAGTCATTTAATTCACTACTGGTGATCCCATTGATCCCTTGATTTTGAAATTCAATTGGTTTTGCGGTTTGTTCTGCTAATTTGCTAGAAAATAGACTGACAAAATTTTCATTCTTTCCGGCACCAACTCCACGTATAATAGAATCACCAATCGCCAAATGGTGAATCTGAGAAGTTTTAGAATTTCGATAATAATTGAGATAAGAGATTTGGTCAGAACTTTTCTTAACCACCGCAACCGCGTGTTTTTTCATTTGGTGTATTTGGTACTGGGGATAATAAAACCACGCAGAAATACCAAAGCCAATGAGCAATACAAAAACTATTAGATATTTTACTATTTTCATACCAACCACTCCTTGAATATTCTATTATATCAAGAATAACAAGTGAAAATAAGTAGGAGTTGATTTCCAGTTAAAGTAAGGTAAATAAGATACAACTGAAAAGTTGGTTTGAACCTAGAGGATTAATTAATGGTGTATTGAAATTATTTCTTTGGGTTTCAAAAAGGACGGGGGAGGAGTCTATGTGCTTCCTTCTAATAGGAAGCAAACCGTGAGCGGTGACTGGAGAGAACAATTCTAAAGAAAAAAAGCTGCCGAAAATTTATCCGGCAGCTGATTTCCTCTTATCTAAACATCCTGTTAACAGAATTCGTAAAATCGTTCCACAGGCCATTTCTGTTTGTTCCAGTACGAATATCATTTGTATAGTTCGTCATTTGGCCGAAAGTATCGGTATCGTAAGAAATATAAACGTTGTCAATATTTCGATCAGCTGCACGGACCTGATCGATTATTTTCTGATCAAGTTTGGTGGTAGTCCCACGTGTTCCAGTTGTAGTTCCGAGATTATTTCTTGTTCCATTGGTAACCGTGTTGTCAAGATTGCCGGTAGTAGCACTCATATTTGTAGAGCCATTGGTTCCTGTTGTGCCGGAGTTATAGCCATTCCCATAAGTAGCATTCATATTTGGCCCTGTCCCAGTTGTGCCTTTATTGGCGCGGGTGCCATTTTGAAAATTATTATTTAATCGAACGGCCACATATGCATCATTATTTCGAATGATTACATTGGCTTGGTCAACTTCTTTCAGGCTTTCTACATTACTAATGGCACGACCTGAAACACGTAAATTTTGGTTCGAAACATTCCTTACGTTAACCCCGTTAATGGCATTGTTTCTAACATTGTTTACTCCCATATTGCCTGCATTATTGTCATTCAATGCATTCTTATTATTATTTGCGCAACCAGTTAATCCTAATAAGGTAGTTGCTAAAACAAAAGTTACCCAACTTTTTTTCACCACAGAAGTCACTCCCCTTTAAAAATGGTCTTACAAATATATAGTGACCAATTAAAGTGGAACTATGCGAGTCAAAGAGCAGGTAATTTAAAATTAGAAGCCCCCAACTAAAATACCGTTTCCCCAAGTAGAAGAACCGTTAACTGTTCCTTGCGCAGCTGATGCTTTTCCCACGCACGGATTAAACGTTCCAAGGCTTCTGGCCCCGTGTCGTCGGCTAACCGATAAGTGCCATAATGCATCGGGACGAAGTTTTTTGCCTTTAATTCAATGAATGCTTTCACACTGTCTTCTGGTGATATATGGGCAGGCGCCATGAACCATTCTGGCTCAAAGGCACCAATCGGCATAAACACCGTATCAATGGTAAATCGTTCGGCTATTTGTTTAAAACCACTAAAATAGCCGGTATCGCCAACAAAATAAAGCGTTTCTTCTCGGGTTTGAAAAATCCAGCCCCCCCAATGGGATGTATTCATATCCTTCAGCGACCTTCTTGTCCAATGCTGAGCGGGGACGAAATGAATAGTTACTCCCTCATGTTCGGTACTTTCCCACCAATTCATTTCAGTTACCTTCTGATAGCCCTTTTTGTTAAAAAGGGACTTCATACCCGCTGGAACAAAGTATTGGGGATTCCCATTTAATTTTTTTAGTGTGGGGAAGTCCAAATGATCGTAATGACCGTGAGAAATTACAACCACATCAATCTCTGGCAGATCTGCTAACGAAAGGCCCGGCTCCGTTAATCTTTTTTCTAGTCCCATCCGCTTGGCCCAAACAGGGTCAGTTATTATGTTCATCCCATTTATTTGAATCAAAAAGGTGGAATGTCCAATCCAAGTATAAGATGTCTGGCTCCTGTTCTCATTTAATTCTCTCACTTTTTTAGAAGGACACTGTTCAATGTTAACGGATAAATCTTTCACTTTCTTCCTTCGTTCACTCTGCCATTTCCTCATGTCCTTAAACGATTTGTAGCTCTTCACATTATCCAAATTAGTATATATCTTCATTAATATTCACCGATTTTCTTTTGAACTTTTTTTATAACCAAATCATTGATATTTAAGTAAAGGATACCATGTATCAAAGCATATAAAAAAAATTTATGATCTATTAAGAAAATTTGTCTTTCGTATATGGCATAACTGGGAGACCATGCATGTCCGACGTTTTTCCATGTCAGAATCTTTTTGTAAAGCTGAGTAAATAATAACCGTTAACTCAGTTTACAAAATAAATGGCAGGGGAGAAAAGCTTTAATGGAGAAAAAGCGCAAAGGACTGTCTGCATGGCAGCTCACCATGATGGCCTTAGGAAGTGTAATTGGCGGGTCCTTTTTTCTAGGCTCATCAGTCGCCATTCATGCAGCAGGGCCCTCAATTTTAATATCCTATATTTTAGCAGGTGGATTGGTATATTTAATTCTATACGCCTTGTCAGAGATGACTGTAGCTAATCCTACAACAGGTTCCTTTAGTAATTTTGCATCACGAGAACTCGGTGAGGGAACAGGATTCGTTGTGGGATGGCTGTATTGGACAGGAACCGTTTTATCCATGTCTAGTGAAGCAACCGCTATTTCCATACTACTCAGGGAATGGTTTCCCCATGTATCAATAGGTTTGATAGGAAGCGCGATAATAATAGGTGTTACACTGCTTAATCTATTAGGGGCAGATAAGATTGGCAAGCTCGCAAGTGGTCTTTCTGGTGTAAAAATCTTTGCGATTATTTTTTTCATCATTACAGCAATAGTACTAATTATCGGAGCACTTCCAAGTTCTCCGCCAGTTGGTGTTGGAGAGTTAAGGACAGAGCCAATCATGCCAGGAGGAATAAAGGGGATTGCGGGAAGTATGCTCCTCGTGATTTTTGCCTATGCAGGTTTTGAAATCATTGGATTAGCCGCGACGGAAGCAGAGAATCCACGAGATACGATTCCTAAAGCCATTCGTTATACGGTGTTTTCTTTGGTCGGATTGTATATCCTCTATGCTGCCGTCCTATTGCCACTCATCCCAACAGCCTCTCTGAATGAAAGTGTAAGTCCGATGGTCTCCTCGCTTGAAAGATGGGGTATCGGTTGGGCTGGGCGGGCCATTAATCTGGTGTTAATTTCGGCCATTCTTTCAGCTATGCTGGCATGCATATTTGGTCTAGGGAGAATGATCAGATCACTAAGAGATGAAGGGCATGCACCGAAATGGCTGCAGGATGATAGGGACGTACCTTATCGAGGGATTTTATTTTCGGGATTTGCGATGCTTGTAGGATTAGGTTTTGGCCTCTTGTTTCCGAGAGTTTACTTGGTTTTAATCACTACTAGCGGCTTCGCTTTAATATTTACTTACGTGGTAATTATGGCCAGTCATATCCGCTTTCGTAAAAGGAATGGCTGTCCCCCAGAAGGAATTTGTCAAATGCGCGGTTATCCTTACACTTCTTGGATTGCGTTAATAAGCATGATCATGGTCCTTATGTGTATGCCGTTTATTCCCGGGCAGGGAGTAGGGCTCGTAGCAGGGATTGTTATGGTTGTGATATATTCCCTGATTTATTATGTGATGAGATTTAGCACTAGGTCTAGAGTACAAAATACGATAAGAAAAGGAAAACCTATTATGAAAAAACAACCAAGTTTTGTGACTGAATTTTCTGAGGAACTGAACGGAAATACCAATGAACAAGAGATTCTCTCGCAAAAAAACGATTCGCATAAATCACAGGATTTGCTCAAGGGCAACCCAATCAAAGATAATGACGAAATGTTTGAGGAAGAAGAGAGAGAAAGGGAACACTACGATGGATGATAGATATAATTAGGTGCGATGCTTCTATTTAAGAAGCATCGCTTTTTCTTATTTAAAGCAGGCGAGTAAAAAAACAAGTATCTGCGGTAAATGAAAGAGCGTTACAAAGAAGGGTACATTGGATACGTTCATAATATGTTTACTTTTAGACCCATGGATTGATGATTACGCCGAGAGCAATAAGGGCTATGCCAGTTACATTTACCAAACTAACCTTTTCCCCGATAATTACCGGGATTTCACCTCCCTTTACTATGGATTTTTTAATTAACTTTTAATATTGCATTAATACAATTTTTAGGTTAACAGACTATACTTTACCTGTATCAATATATTGAAACATTTGGTAAGTGATCATCGAATATAGAAAGATATAAAGTAAAGGAGTAAAAAGGAAATTCATTAAAATTCTTAAACTGTCTGATAATTTGGAGATGCACATAAACAGGTAGCAAATGCCATAAATGAAGCAAACGATGATATTAGTTTACGAAGAAATTTATATAATGCGGTGAAAAAATGTCTAATTTTTGGAAAAACGCTAATCAAGAGAAAAAGCATTTATACTTTGCAACACTTTTATTGATAGTTTACGTTTCGCCCTTATTTATTTTGGGGGAAAACGCCCATATAAGGGTTCATGATAATCTAGATTCTAACATTGCCTGGTATAAAGTGTTGAAGGATAGTGGCCAATTGTTTGGCGGGATCAATAGTACTCTCCCACAAATTATTAATGGCCTGCCTAGAAATGCCTTTGGTACGGAGTTCAGTGGGATACAATGGCTGCATAACTTGTTTCCCTCGATGATTGCGTATTCTATAAGCCAAACAATCACAAGAATGTTTGCTTTTTTAGGCATGTATCTACTACTAAAGAATCATTTTGTAAAAGAAAAAGAGGCTTACCCTATCCGTGTTTGGGTATCGGTGGCTTTTGCCCTGACCCCATTTTGGCCGTCCGGTATGCTAAGTACTTTGGGAATGCCACTTGCATTATGGGCTTTTTTGAATATTAGAGAGGGTAAACATACCTGGAAAGAGTGGCTCACTCTTATATTGTTACCTTTCTATTCTAGTTTAGTGTTAGGATTTTTCTTCTTTTTATTTTTCATGGGATTACTATGGTTAAGAGATTTTCTCGTAAAAAGAAAAAGCAATTGGTTCTTCTTTTCCAGTATCGCACTAATGACAGTTATTTATTTACTGATAGAGTATCGTCTTGTTTACTCGTTAGTGTTTCCCGAAGCACCAACCAGCAGAAATGATTTTGTTAATTCAAAGCTTGGACTTTGGCGCACCATCCGATTAGTTTTTAAAAACTATTTTTTAGGCCATACACATGTATTAACACTTCACACCTTAGTAATCGTCCCTCTTTCTTTTCTAGTTCTATGGATGTTGAAAAATAAAAAAAGAGACTGGTTAGAAAATCGCTATCTTTATCTTTTCATGTTTAATATCGTTTTATCCGTTTGGTATGCTTTTTGGTTTTATAAAGGCTGGGAGCCTCTTAAGGAGCGCGTCTCACTCCTAAATACATTCAACTTTGCAAGATTTCATTTCCTAAGACCTTTAATCATTTATCTTATGTTTGCAGTTGGTTCTTATTTACTTTGGAGGATGGGAAAGAATTGGCGGAGATTTGTTAAAATATGTCTCATTGTTCAGATGTTCGTCTTGTTTGCAGCAAATGATGAAATTGTCTACAGAAGTGCTGGAAAGCCCTCTGTAAAGCAATTCTATGCGACAAGCCAATTTCATGAAATTAAAAAATATATAGGTAAACCCCAAAGTAGTTACAGGGTGGCAAGTATAGGACTCCACCCGGCAATAGCCCAATACAATGGTTTTTATACACTTGATACCTATAATAATTTCTATCCCTTAGCTTATAAACGAGAGTTTCGGAAAATTATTTCAAAAGAATTAGATAAAAATCCTACCTTGAAGGAATACTTCGATGAATGGGGCGGTAGATGCTATCTTTTTGTCGCAAAATTAGGGAAAAAATATGAATTTAAAAAAGATTCAAAGGTAAAGATTGACCATTTACAACTTAATACAAAAGTATATAAAAAGATGGGCGGACAATATATCTTCTCAGCAGTCCCAATCTTAAATGCAGATGAAAATGGACTTGTATTCAAAAAGGCCTTTGAGCAAAGAGATTCTGCTTGGAAAATTTACCTTTACCAAGTCAAATAATGTGGTTACAGGAGTGATTCCATATGAATAAACCGGTGCTAACGATTGTGGTACCTTGTTTTAATGAAGAGGAAGTATTAGCTGAAACTTCGGCACAATTATCTTCTGTTTTATTTGAATTAATGGAGGAGTCGCTTATTTCAATAGACAGCAGGATCCTCTTTGTGGACGATGGCAGCAGGGATCGGACCTGGGAATTAATTGAAGTGGAAAATGAAAGAAATCCAAATATAAGAGGATTGAAGCTTGCTAGAAATGTTGGTCATCAAAATGCACTCTTAGCTGGATTAGAGATAGCCTCAAAGCATTCGGATTGTGTCATTTCAATCGATGCGGATTTGCAGGATGACATAACGGTCATCCATCAATTTATTGAAAAGTTTTGGGAAGGACAGGATATTGTCTATGGTGTAAGGGATAGCCGAGAGACGGATACGTATTTTAAGCGGACAACTGCTTTAGGTTTTTATCGCATGATGGAAAGAATGGGGATTAAACTTGTCCCAAACCATGCAGATTTTCGTCTTATGAGTAAACGTGCTTTAGATGAGCTATTAAACTATAAAGAAACAAACCTATTTCTTCGTGGACTTGTTCCACTTGTAGGTTATAAATCCACAAAGGTCTACTATGACAGAAAAGAGAGGTTTGCTGGAGAATCAAAATACCCACTAAAGAAAATGCTTGCCTTCGCATTTGATGGAATGACATCCTTTAGTGTCGCCCCTATTCGATTTGTCACATTTATTGGATTTTTGGCAGTGTTAATAAGTGCCATAGCAGAGGGCTATGCGATCACCCAAGAAATATTAGGTCACACCGAATCCGGATGGACTTCTTTAATTATTTCCATTTGGTTCGTTGGAGGTTTACAAATGTTGGGTATTGGTATTATTGGAGAATATATCGGTAAAATCTATCATGAGGTTAAAAGACGGCCAAGGTATGCAGTTGAAAAAGATTTGTACACAAATTTATTAGAAGTGAAACAGCAGAGTGAAGCAGTGATAAATTAGGAGTCGGTTATGAAATATTCATTCGTTCGATTTATTATGGTAGGGGTCGTTAATACTGTCGTAGGGTTATCCGTCATGTATCTTCTTTTACATCTACTTGGACAGTCCTATTGGATAGCCACTTTTGTTGGCAATTCGATTGGAGCCTTTGTTAGTTTTATATTAAATAGAAATTTTACGTTCAAAAGCCAAAATTCAATGTCAAAGAGTGCGGTCCGCTTTGTAATTGTTATCTTGTGCTGTTATTTCCTTTCATATGAAATGGGAAGGCGTTTCGTGGTAGACATTTTAAAAAATAATGACTTCATCCCAAAGAATATTCAAACTGATCTCTCTGTCCTAGTGGGTACTTGTTTGTACACGTTGTTAAACTATTTTGGGCAAAAGCTGTTTGTGTTTTCAAAAGAGGGTACCGCTATAGTGAGTGCTGATTCAAAATAAAAAAGAAAAAGAGGAGCATTTCAAATGAGTTATTCAGGGGAGATACAAAATCCATCCAGAGGCCGTCAAATGTTGAATAAGGTTCCAGAAGTTACAATCTTCTTCTGGATCATTAAAATTTTGGCAACCACGGTGGGGGAGACAGCTGCAGACTTTTTGAACTATAACTTGAACCTGGGCTTGACCAATACCACTTATATCATGGCAATCCTGTTAATCATTACGCTGTTCTTCCAGTTTAAGTTGAAGATGTACGTGCCAAGGATTTACTGGCTCGCTGTTGTGCTAATAAGTGTTGTCGGTACGCTAGTCACTGATAACCTTGTCGACAATTTCGGTGTAGCATTAGAAACAACCACCATCATCTTCACCATTACCATGCTGGCAACCTTTGCGGCTTGGTACGCGAGTGAGAAGACATTGTCTATTCACTCCATCTATACATCCAAGCGGGAGGCATTCTACTGGTTGGCCATCTTGTTCACCTTCGCCTTGGGTACAGCAGCCGGGGATCTAATTGCAGAGGGTCTTAACATGGGTTACTGGAAATCTGCACTAATGTTTGCTGTACTGATTGGGTTAGTGGCAATTGCGCACTACAAATTAAAGCTAAATGCAGTGCTGTCCTTCTGGATTGCCTATGTCTTGACCCGTCCATTCGGCGCTTCTCTTGGTGACTTCCTGTCACAGTCTCAAAAAAACGGTGGTCTTGGTTTGGGTACGGTGGGAACCAGCACAATCTTCCTGATAACCATCTTGGGATTGGTTATCTACCTAACTAAGACGAAGATCGACTCTCCGAGTATAGTAGAGAAGTAGAACTTGTCTTGGTACAATATTATAAGTTTATTAGGTAAAGAAAATGGACGTTACGTGATTATATTATTCAAGTGATATTATTGCCGGATATTTAGCGAGCGGATTTTGGTAACAGTGCATTTTGGTTTTTCCAATACTGTGAAAAAAAGGTTACTCCAGGAAATATAAACGAGGAGAATAATGGTGAAAATTATAATGGAGTAGCCATACTCCTTTTCAATTTTGATCTTATTCGCTTTTTCTTCACAGTATTGGAATACTTTATAGAGATCGAACATGTTCTACCCTTAGATTAAATCAGCTAGGATCGTTTTCATCCAGAGACAAAACAGTTACATTTGTTGAATCCCCATTTTCAATTTCTGCTTGAGTGGCATCTCTATTTAGTACATCCTCTGTATCCATACCTTCTGCAATAGTTGGTTCTCCTTTTGAATATGTATCTTTTTTCATTTTAGATTCTCCTTTAAATCGGTTTGAGTAATAAATAACACTATTTTATTGTTTGCAAAAATAATTAATTTATTTTAGTAGGTGGATAACATTTAATTCAAAGAGAAAAGCACCCTATATAGAGTGCTTTCCATAATCATATTTACTTACTGAACAAACTTCTAACTCCTTTATAAATTAAGACGAGTGAGAAGATTAAAACAGTTAGTATACCAATGATATCAGTGACTGGGGAAACGCTTTCAAGAAATGAATCAGCTAAAGGAACTCTAATAAGTGCGAAACCAGATAAGATTGTAGCAAGTAATAAAAAAATTCGATTATCCATTTGGTTTACCCTCCTTCCGATGCGATTGATAAAATATATGTCAATATTGTTACGGATATGTCAATTGCGTAAAAAATATAATTACAAAAGAAATGTGTAGAAGTGAAATGATTTTAGAAATAGGGATGAAGAATGAATCAATACCACTCAATTTAGGTCTAAATGTAAAATTGACATAATATTTTCATAAATTGCACATTTAAAAAGCCAAGTAATATGATATGTTATACAAAAATAGTTCCCAAAATGGTGGGTGTGAATTTGGCAGCCTTTTTTGATATTCCCATCGAATAATAAGCCAAAGTTCGGAGGTTAACCATGTTTATTAAAACCTTAGAAAATACAGAAGTTAGCTCAGTCATTTTTATTAGAGATTATTTGCAATTTTATTTTGAAGGTGAACAGATTAATGGAACCAATGACTACATATTCATTGCCAGTTTCTGTCGTGAATGGCCGATATTTTGAAAGCGCCTCGTTAGGATATCGAGATTCTTTATGTTCGCTTATAAACCATCAAGTAAAGAAGTCGAAAATTATTAGTGATCAAAATATTGTTTTAACATTCGATAATGATGATAGGTTAGAGGTTTCATTAAAAAAAGAAGATCGTAGTGGACATGAGGCAGCAATGCTCCGGGTCAATAACGAGATTGCAGTTTGGTAAAAACGCACTTCATAAAACGGAATGATAAGCTGCCTTTATTGGTGGCTTTTTTTCACTTTGTTAAAAGATTTGTTGAAATAAAAATAGATACATATTGACACGACAACGTGAAATATGATATTTAATTATATGGATTAGCACTCAGGTGGTGAGAGTGCTAATAGGCGCTGATTTACTTTATAGACAATCTAAATCAGTTTTTACATATTAAGAATAGGAAGGGGCTTTTTCTATGTCGAAGATACAGTTTAAAGCAGAATCTAAACGATTACTAGAGATGATGATTAACTCCATTTATACTCACAAAGAGGTATTTTTAAGAGAGTTAATTTCTAATGCCAGTGACGCCATTGATAAAATTTATTACAAAGCCTTAACTGACGATGCTTTAAGTTTTGATCAATCCAATTATTATATTAAATTGGAAGCTGACAAAGAAAACCGTACTCTTAAGATTATCGATACAGGGATCGGGATGACCAAAGAAGAACTGGAAACAAATCTTGGGACGATTGCCAAAAGTGGTTCCCTAGCATTTAAAAAGGAAAACGAATTAAAAGATGGCTATGACATTATCGGTCAGTTTGGAGTAGGTTTTTATGCTGCTTTTATGGTTGCTGACGTAGTTACTGTGATTAGTAAAAATTTAGATGGTGATGAGGCTTTTAAATGGGAATCCACAGGTGCTGATGGATATACGATTGAGCAGGTAGAAAAAGATTCAGTTGGGACAGAAATTATTTTAAAGATTAAAGAAAATAGTGAAGATGAAAACTATGATGAGTATTTAGAGGAATATCGCTTAAAAGCGATTATCAAGAAATATTCTGATTTCATCCGTTATCCAATCAAAATGGATGTTAATAACAGAAGACTCAAGGAAGGCAGTGAGTCCGAATACGAGGATTATCAAGAAGAAGAAATTATCAATAGCATGGTTCCAATTTGGAAAAAGAATAAGAGCGAGCTTACCGATGCAGATTACGAGAACTTTTATAACGAAAAACGCTACGGATTTGACAAGCCGATTAAACATATCCATATCAGCGTCGAAGGGACCATTAGATATAATTCAATCCTATATATTCCTGAAAAAACTCCGTTCGACTTCTATTCGAAAGAATTTGAAAAGGGCTTAGAACTCTATTCCAATGGGGTTCTGATAATGGAAAAATGTGCTGACTTGCTGCCAGACCATTTCAGTTTCGTTAAAGGGATGGTCGATTCCGAAGATTTGTCTCTTAACATTTCAAGAGAAATGCTCCAGCATGATCGCCAATTGAAGCTGATCGCTAAAAACATTAACAAAAACATTAAAAGCGAATTACTAAGCCTTCAAAGGAAAGAACGCGAAAAGTATGAAGAATTTTATCAATCCTTCGGTCGTCAGTTAAAGTACGGAGTTTATAATGATTTTGGTGCAAACAAAGAATTATTACAGGACCTGATCATGTTCTATTCTTCTAAAGAGAAGAAATTGGTCACCTTAGATGAATATGTATCAAGAATGCCAGAAGATCAAAAATATATTTATTACGCTTCCGGTGAATCGATTGAACGAATTGAAAAATTACCACAGGCCGAATTCGTTTCTGAAAAAGGCTATGAAATCCTTTATTTCACTGAGGATATCGATGAATTCGCAATTAAAATGTTAATGACCTACAAAGAAAAAGAATTCAAGTCGATCTCAAGTGGTGACCTGGGAATCGAAGGGGAAGAAAACAAGGACGATTCCGAATCAACAGAGACGGAAAACAAAGAACTCTTTGACTATATGAAAAATATTTTAGCTGATAAAGTGAAGGATGTAAGGATTTCAAAAAGGTTAAAGTCCCACCCGGTCTGCCTGGCAACTGAAGGGGAAATATCGATTGAAATGGAAAAAATTCTTGCTGCGATGCCGAATAACCAAAATATCAAAGCGGATAAGGTCTTAGAAATCAATAACCATCACGAAGTCTTCCAATCATTAAAAGAAGCATTTGAAAATGATAAAGATAAATTAGATCTGTATACCAAGTTATTATACAATCAAGCTCTATTGATTGAAGGATTACCAATTAGTGACCCAGTAGAATTTACGAATTATATTTGCAAAATAATGGTGTAATCTTCAAATGAACTGGCCGTTCTCGCATAAAGTGAGGGCGGCTTTTTAATTTTCATAGGTAAGTATCTAAAATGGAAATATTTAGATCATTGGCGACAGAAATCTAATAAAAATGGCTAATATGGTATCCAATAGGGCTTATTGGCGACAATAATCCGATAAAAAAGGCTAAAATAGTATCCAATAGAGCTCATTGGCGACGTTTTTCAGATAAAAAATCCATGAAATGTATCCAATCAGTGTTTTTAATAACAATAATAGGCGGTTTTCTGAATGTCTACTATTATTGGAGCTAGTTGTTGATTTTATTTATTTTCCTTACAATTTTTAGAGATAATGAACAATTTTAATGGTTTTGTTTAGTAATACACAGATTCCGTTCATTTAACAATTGAATGTGCTTTCCTTCTGGTTATAATAGGAAATAGTTAACTATGTTATTTAAGAAAGCGAGGACAATTCAATTGGATTATATGAAACTTGGAAATACCGGTTTGGATGTATCTCGGCTTTGCCTTGGCTGTATGGGTTTTGGTGAAGCAGAGAGATGGGTACATCCTTGGGTAATAGGTGAGGAACAAACTCGTCCTATTATTAAAAAAGCCCTTGAGTTAGGAATCAATTTTTTTGATACAGCAAATGTATACTCAGATGGAACAAGCGAAGAAATTGTTGGAAAAATTTTAAAGGAATATGCCAATCGAGATGAAATCGTTCTTGCAACAAAAGTATATTTCCCAATGCATGAAGGTCCAAATGGAAAAGGTCTTTCTCGAAAGCATATTATGAGTGAAATTGACAAGAGTCTTAAACGGCTAGGGACAGATTATGTGGATCTTTATCAAATACACCGGTGGGATTATAATACCCCTATAGAAGAGACTATGGAAGCATTGCATGATGTTGTGAAGGCTGGTAAGGCAAGATACATTGGTGCTTCTGCCATGTTGGCATGGCAGTTCCTAAAAGCAAACCATGTCGCTGAAAAAAATGGTTGGACGCGGTTTGTATCCATGCAGAATCACTTAAACCTTTTGTATCGTGAAGAGGAACGTGAGATGCTGCCGTTATGTAAGGAAGAAAAAATCGGAGTGATTCCGTATAGCCCGCTTGCTTCAGGAAGATTGACGCGTGATTGGGCTGAAACAACGCATCGTTCCGAAACGGACCAAGTTCAGAAGTCTAAATATGATGCTACTGCTGATACGGACAGATTGATCGCGAAGCAGGTTGCTGCCATTGCCAAAAAACGCGGCGTACCTCGCGCCCAAATTGCACTTGCTTGGTTGCTGCAAAAGGAACCGGTAACAGCTCCTATTATTGGGGCTACAAAAATATCGCATCTTGAAGATGCAGTACCAGTTCTTTCAATCAAGCTAACACCTGAAGAAATAGCATCACTAGAGGAACCATATGTACCGCACCCTGTAGTTGGTCCCTTAGTTTAGGTCAACTTGAGATATACATTGTGTTTTAACGGTGTATATGATAACAAAGACTATAACAGTAAAGAAACGGATGATTTTTCTCATCCGTTTTTCATTTTTGTTCGAATTAATTGAGATACTGTCTTAATATACTTAATCCTATTTTTAACTCATCTAATGAGTTAGTGGAAGCAAGTGCAATTCGCAAATACTTATCAGGGGTGGTCTGCCCACTTAAAAAACGATCAGAATGAAAGACTCTAATACCTTGTCTTTTTAAATCCGATTCTAGCTGAAAGGCATCGTTAAATCCATGAATTGGAAGCCAACGATAAAAACTAAAAGGGTGTCCAACATTCTTCCTTAAAGGAAAATATTCAAAATAAATATCATTTGCAGTTTGTGCAAGCTGTTTCTTTTGAGAGACAATTTCATGAGCCTTCCCTGATAAGATTAGCTCTGTGATTACCTCTGCATCAAAAGAAGAGGTTTTTACATTGATGTTAAAAATAGCCCGCTGAATTTTCTCACGTAACGCATCCCCGTAGACCATATAGGCAACTCTTAAGCCAGAACAAATGGACTTAGAGGTGCCGCAAATATAAATGCTCTGTTCGGGGAGTGAATTGAACATTGGCTGCTGGTAATCGGAGATTATACCTGCTGTCAGAAATGCATGAATATCATCCTCAATTAAAATTAAACGATGCTTACTGATGACCGTAGCCAATTCTTGCTTTCGAAACTCTGGGACCATCACTGTGGAAGGGTTACAGCAAGAGGGCATTAGGAAAATTCCGTGAATATTTATTTGGCTGCACTGCTTTTCAAGTTCGTCTGGTAACATCCCAAACTCGTCTCCGAGAATGGGGACTAACTGAATATGGAACATTTTTGCTAATTCAATAAAATTCGAATACGTGTATAAATCGGTGGCAATTCTATTGCCAGGCTCAAACAAAGCAGCTAAAGCAATTGCCAATGCATTTTGGGCACCAGAAACGATTGCTATATGCTTATGGTCCGTGTGAATTCCGAAAGACTCCATCCAGTTTAGAGGCTGCTGTTTTTTGATGTAGAATCCCTGTCGGTTCGTTGTAATTTAGTAGCTGTTCTACATAACTTTTGTTCACAACCTTTTGAATAACCTCTGTTACGATAGCATTGGTTTGCTCAAACGATGCCACAAATCCGAGCTCAATGAGGTTTGCTGTTTTATCAGCGGAAATGGTTATAGAACGGGCGGCATTTGGAGCTACAAAGGTTCCACTTCCCGTAACGGCATAAATTAATCCCTTTACCTCACATATTTTGTAGGCACGGGTAATAGTGGTGAAGTTTAAATCAAGAAAGTCCGCTAATTCTCGTTGTGGAGGTAACTTTGTCCCAGGTGCCAAAAAGCCATTAATAACATCCTGTTCAAGTAATAACGCAAGAGATTTATAAAAAGGACGATTTAAGGATTTCTTATCAGGTTTCCAAGACATTGGATAATTTTCAAATGAATTGATTGGCATAGTACACCTCTAATAAATTTGTTCCATACAATCATATCATTTTTGTATGGAATTCTTATAATGAAATCAGATCGTTTGAAAAGGTGAATTCACGAGTTTATTTTATTAGAAAAAAAACATTGTACCCCCGTTATGATAAAAGGGGGTATTTCTATGTAGGGATAATTGTAATCCATACAATTATCTTGTTTTTTGTATGGATTTTGTATGTTAAATTTAAATAAATTTAGCAATCGAGGAAGTGAATCATTTGAAAAAAAGAAATCAAATATGGATTGCATTTCGTGCCGCTTTTCCATATACAGTCCCCATTTTTGCTGGATTTGTATTCTTGGGAATCGCATATGGCATCTATATGAATTCATTAGGGTTTCGTGCAATTTACCCGATTCTGATGAGTCTATTCATATTTGCAGGATCAATGGAGTTTGTGGCAGCCAATTTATTGCTTTTCGCGTTCAATCCGATTAACGCCCTTTTTCTAACTTTAATGGTGAATGCACGACATTTGTTTTACGGCATATCCATGCTGGATAAGTATAAGGGAATTGGGAAAAAGAAGTTCTACATGATTTATGGGCTTTGCGATGAGTCTTTTTCTATCAATTGTACCGTTGATATTCCGAAGAATGTAGACAAGGGCTGGTTTATGTTCTTTGTGACACTACTCAATCACTCTTATTGGGTCATTGGTTCAACAATTGGCGGTATTTTTGGATCTTTTGTCAAGTTCAACACAGAAGGGCTCGATTTTGTTATGACGGCTCTCTTTGTAGTCATTTTCATTGAACAGTGGATGAAAGAGAAAAAGCACCACAGTGCTCTCATCGGTGTTGGGCTTTCAACTGTCAGTCTCTTTATTTTTGGCGGAGACCACTTCATTATCCCTGCGATGTTTGCAATTCTTGGGTTACTGACCCTCATTAGAAAGCCATTGGAGAAAGTTGAGGTTAGCACCATATGACAATGAGTTTAACGCAACAGATTATTACGATTGCTATGGTGGTTTTGGGCACAGTGCTTACAAGGTTTCTTCCATTCATCGTTTTCCCATCGGGTAAGCCTACACCGCAGTATGTACAATATCTCGGTAAAGTGCTGCCAGCAGCAGTAATTGGGCTTTTGGTCATTTATTGTTTTAAGGACGTGAGTTTAGTTTCTGGAAGTCACGGTTTACCCGAATTGATTGGGGTAGTAGTTGTGGCGTTGCTTCACTTATGGAAGAAAAACATGCTCCTGTCTATAGCTGGAGGAACGATTGTATACATGATTTTGGTTCAATTGGTATTTTAATTCATCACGTATTACTATTTCTTCACTCTATGGTGATGGTAGTTTCAATAAATCAAAGGGGTAGGTATTTGTGAAAAAGAAAATTGAAGAGTATCAAATTTATGAAAAACACTACGAAGAAATTTACAAGCAAGTAAAAAACGATCCATATGCTCAATCGTTAGGTATTCAGTTAACAAAATTTGAAGCTGGTTTTGCAGAAGCAATTCTAGAAGTGCAGGACCATATGGTGAATGCGTATGGAACTGTTCATGGAGCAGTTATATACGCTTTAGCAGACCACGCATTTTCGGTAGCTTGTAATGCATATGGAAAAACTTCAGTAGGACTCTCGACAACTATCCAGTTTATTGAAGCAGCAAAACCAGGACACAGAATAGTTGCCCGTGCGACAGAAATAAGACGAAACTTTCGTACAGGATTCTATCGAATTGACATTTTTCATGAGCAAAATCTAATTGCAACCATGGAGGCAGTGTCATATCGTAAAGATCATTATTTTATTGAGCTCGATGAACAAGTTTAAGTATAGGAGTATGATATTGTTTCAATAGGAAACATCTTGTTTGGAGTAAAAAAGGTTAAAAGAGATGGAAAAACCAGAGTATGAAATTTGCTAATATGAGGAGTTTTATGGAAGAAATTTATAAAGAGCTTCAGAGGTTAGGTTTTTCGCAATATGAAATCCAAGTATATACAGAAGTGTTAAAGAACTTTCCTATAACTGGATATGAGATTAGTAAAAGGTCAGATGTACCTAGGGCTATGATATATGAAGTAGTGGCAAAATTATTGAAAAAAGGAGCCGTTTATACAGCCACTCTTGTACCTTTGACTTATGTACCTTTGCCAGCAAAAGAATTAATCAATCGACTACGAAAAAACTTCGATTAATTTTTTTATTATGGGAGAAGAGGTCATGGTTTTGATGAAAAAATACCGCAAGAAATCCTAAACCAGGTACGTGAGCTAGTACAGCCAAAACTGATTTCCATTCTTGGGTCAATGGAAGAATCCGAGAAATAGTCAAAAAACGGCAAGCAAAGGCGGAAGTATATGGGGATGTTATTAAGAAATATAGAAACATTCAAAGAAAACCATTGTTGGAAGCTATGGGACATGATTCATAAAACATTAATAATAAAGAACCAGGAATTACAATTCAAGGAGGTGTAGTCCTGGTACTAAAATCCAATCTTTGCGTCAGGCTAACCAATGGAAGGAATGGTCTGTTGCAAATCGCCGGCCCTAACAGAGCACCGCGGGGTGTCTTGAACAGCAGGTTCATGACAAGGGTTCAATTCCCTTCCTGATGGAATGACGTAAGAATCGTCACGGTATGTCTCTTTTCTTAGTTCGGAGGCGAAGGGTAGATTTTTATAGATTTTAGTAACCAGGAATAACAATGTCAAAAACAAATCAAAAAATCGTTCCGCATTTATGGTATGACAAGGAGGCAAAAGAAGCAGCCGAGTTTTACACTTCGGTATTCCCGGAATCAAAAATTACGAATGTAACCACAATTCACGACACACCATCAGGTGACTCCGATATTGTCTCGTTTGAACTTTGGGGGCAGAAGTTCATGGCAATCAGTGCAGGGCCCTATTTCAATCTCAATCCGTCAGTGTCTATCGTCGTAAATTTTGACCCATCGCGAGAAAAAGAAGCGGGAGAAAAAATAAATGAGGTTTGGAACAAATTGTCCGAAGGAGGCACCGTGTTAATGCCACTTGATAAGTATCCGTTCAGTGAGAAGTTTGGCTGGATTCAGGATAAGTATGGTTTGTCCTGGCAGTTAATCCTTACCAATCCAGATGGTGAAGAGCGGCCTTCATTAGTGCCGTCACTTTTGTTTGTCGGCGATAATTGCGGCAACGCGGAAGAGGCGATTAATTTTTATTTATCCGTATTTAAGAACGCAAAGCAGGGACTTATCGCCCGCTACCCTAAGGGCATGGAACCTGACAAAGAAGGAACCATCATGTTCTCTGATTTCATGCTTGAAAATCAGTGGTTTTCCGCAATGGACAGCGCGCATGAGCACAAATTCAGTTTTAACGAGGCATTCTCATTTATGGTGTACTGCGACACACAAGAAGAGATTGATTACTACTGGGAAAGGCTCTCTGCCGTTCCTGAAGCCGAGCAATGCGGCTGGCTGAAAGATAAGTTTGGCCTATCCTGGCAGATTGTGCCAACTGAGATGGACGAGATGATGAGCAAAGGCACTCCAGAGCAACTTGCGCGCCTAACGGAAGCATTTCTTAAAATGAAGAAATTTGATCTTGTGAAATTACAGAAAGCATACAAGGGATAATGAGAATAACAGCCTACGGAAGATCTGAGTTAGTCGATCAAATGATGAAGAGTTCAGAGAAATGCTTATATGAACCTAAATTTTCCCTTGATGAATGATAATTTTACATAAAAATGTTATTGAATTAACGGGTGCAAGAGTTTAAAATCCGGCTACATAGCCGGATTTTTTGTTCTTCGACTAACGAAGAAGTTTAGCTCAATAAAAAGTATCTTTGTATAAAGGAGTATTTATTTTAGTATAGAATGAATAAATTAAGATAAATATTACCGTTTTTTAATCCTCTAAATACCCATCATTGTTTAAAAAATATGTTAGGATGGACATGAAATTACACTTATAAATAATTAAACGGGGGCAATCTGATGTATAGCTTTAAGAACGATTACAGTGAAGGCGCACATCCTAGAATATTAAATGCTTTAATAGAATCCAACCTTGTCCAAGTGGATGGCTATGGAGAGGATCAATTTTCCCAAAAAGCGGTTGAACTGTTAAAGGAGAGAATGGGACGGACAGACGTTGACATTCACCTCTTATCAGGCGGGACACAAACAAATCTAATTGCGATTTCTGCTTTCTTAAGACCGCACGAAGCAGCAATGGCAGCGAGTACTGGCCATATTTTGGGGCATGAAACAGGAGCCATTGAAGCGACAGGACATAAAGTACTATCAATTGAAACACAGAACGGGAAACTTACCCCATCTGATGTGCAAACGGTACTCGACGGTCATCCAGATGAGCATATGGTCAAACCTAAGCTTGTATACATATCCAACTCCACCGAAATTGGCTCAATTTATAACCGGAGTGAACTCGTGCAGTTAAGTGATTTTTGTAAAAAGAACCATCTCATATTATATATGGATGGTGCAAGGTTAGGCTCAGCGCTTTGTTCAACAGAAAATGATCTTCAGTTAAGCGATCTGCCAACACTTGTGGATGCCTTCTATATCGGGGGAACAAAGAATGGGGCACTTATTGGTGAGGCTTTGGTGATTTGCAAGGATTCTCTTAAGGAGGATTTCCGATACCATATGAAGCAAAAGGGAGCACTGCTCGCGAAAGGGAGACTTTTGGGCACTCAGTTTCTTGAACTGTTCAGGGACAATTTGTTCTTTGATTTGGCCGAGCATGCTAATATGATGGCTACCATTCTTAGAGATGAAATCAGCAAAGCAAATATTCCGTTTCTAACCCATTCTCCATCGAATCAAATCTTTCCGATTTTACCAAATGCGCTGATTACGGAATTAGAGAAACATTATGCCTTTCATATTTGGGAAAAGGTCGATACCGATCATTCGGCGATTCGACTCGTAACATCTTGGGCAACAGAAGAGGAAGAGGTAGCAGCTTTCCTTAAGGATTTGAAAAAATTAATGTAAGAAGCGGAAAATAATTTGAACACAAACTTCAAAAAATAATGCATTTTCTAGCTTGATTATTGTAAGAAAATTTGATATAGTAAGAGAAATTAAAAAGACGATGTGTAACTGGCGAAACACGGATTACCGTGAGGGAGCACATAATGTCTCGTAGCCGTTCGCCTGGGCAGAGGTAGGGATTTATTCCTTACCTCTTTCTGTTTATAGGAGGGGATATTTCAACCGGCTAGGAGCCAAGATTACTTTAATATTTTAAAAATCAAGTAGGTACAGATTTTAATAAAATTTGACCATTTCCGCTTGCTTAATGAATTTAGGAAATTTCAAACTATCATATAAGAATAGAGGAGAATACGAGATGAGCACAACAACACTAGACAAAATGAAAACAATCAAAACTTTAAATAATATCGCTGAGAGCGGGCTAAATGTATTCAATAAGGATAATTTTACGATTGACAATGACAGTGAAAATCCTGATGCGATTGTTGTGCGCAGTTTTAATATGCATTCACTAGAATTAGGTCATAATGTAAAGGCCATTGCACGTGCTGGAGCGGGTGTTAATAACATTCCGGTTGAAAAATGTACAGAACAGGGAATTGTGGTTTTCAATACCCCTGGTGCGAATGCAAATGCTGTAAAAGAAATGGTTCTTACTACATTGATGGCTTCATCCCGAAACCTTTTTGACGGCATAGCATGGACAAAGACATTAGAAGGCCAAGGTGACCAAGTACCGAAGCTAGTTGAAGCAGGTAAGAAACAATTCGTTGGAAAAGAAATTAAGGGGAAAACGCTGGGAGTAATTGGTTTAGGCGCCATCGGAGCACTTGTAGCGAATGATGCCCTAGATTTAGACATGGACGTGATTGGTTTTGACCCGTTTATTTCTGTTGATACAGCTTGGAATTTGTCTAGAAATGTTCAGCGCGCGATGACGATTGAACAGTTGTTTGCTAATTCTGATTATATTACGGTTCACGTTCCATTAACCGATGACACAAGAGGAATGTTTAACCAAGCGACCTTTAGCATTATGAAGTCTGGAGTTCACATTTTGAATTTCTCACGCGGAGAGCTTGTGAATGAAACAGATATGGCAGCAGCGCTTGAAGGCGGCAAGGTTGGTAAGTATATTACAGACTTCCCAAATGAAAATGTATTGAAAATGAAAAATGCAATTCCAATCCCTCATCTAGGTGCATCTACGCAAGAATCAGAGGAAAACTGTGCAATTATGGCTGCTCGCCAGGTGAAGAATTTTCTGGAAACCGGAAATATCAAGAACTCAGTGAATTTTCCGAACGCATCCATACCTTATACAGGAAAGAAACGTGTGGCAGTATTCCATAAAAACGTTCCAAACATGGTTGGACAGCTTACACTAGCTATTTCAAGCTATAATTTAAACATCGCAGACATGATTAATAGAAGCCGTGGGGAATATGCTTATACGATGATTGACATTGACAATAAAGTAAATGGCGATATCATTCCTGGTTTGCAAGAAAAAATCGATCAAATCGGTGGAATCGTAACCGCACGTATTATATAAACAAAAAAGTTCAAGGCCCCATTAATAAAATTAATGGGGCCTTGAACTTTTTTAATTTCTGATGTTTTTTATTTGAGCTGACCGTTGCAGTTGTAATCTTGGAAAGGATCAAAAATCAAAAAGATGAATGATTCCGTTTATCTGAGCCGATTAACCTTGAAAACGCTATAAGTATGAACCGAGAATCAATGAAGGCTTTTAACTCCACTCTTAAAAACAAACAGCAATGGAAAGCTCGCCAACTGGCGAGTTTTTTATTCTAGTGACTAATAAAGATGCAGATCAATTAACTAATCAGAGTCAAGTGGGAATTAATAAAAAAATTTGTCTAAAAAGTCAAAGTAATGGATTGACAACAACACTAATTAAGATTTATAGTGTATTCAACAGTTATTAATACCAAGTAAACAAGTAGGTGAAATGAGAATTAGATAACCAGGCCTCTCCTCAGAAAAAGTATTCTTATGAAAATATGTGAGCTCCGCACTTGTTGGAGCTACACCTAGTATTGTAAAAGCCGATTGGACTACCAAAGGCTCCTGTTATTAACAGGAGTCTTTTTTATTGGTTTTTTGGTGATGAATGATTAGTTGGTTAAGTTTTTCTAGAAAATTATCAATTCACAAAAGAAAGGAAGTAACAATGATGAGTAAAGTAACGATTATTTCGGGAAGTCCTTCAGAACATACGAGATTAAATGGGGCATTGGATTATGTTGTAGAGTTTTTCGAGGGAGTGAATCATTCTCCTGAAATCATCCATATCCGCAATCTTCCTGCAGAGGATTTAATTCAAGCGAGATTTGACAGCAATAAAATAACTGATGCCAATAAAAAAGTCGAAGATTCATCTATTATTGTGATTTTAACGCCGGTTTATAAAGCATCATTTACCGGGGTCTTAAAAACTTATTTGGATCTTCTGCCACAAAATAGTTTGGTGAATAAAACGATTTTACCCATTGCCATTGGAGGATCGATCGGACATCTCCTTATGATTGATTACGCACTAAAACCAGTGCTCGCAGCACTTGGAGCTATCCACATCTTAAAAGGGACTTATATCGTAGATAGCCAAGTAAAAAAACTAGTGAATAATCGTTATGAACTTGATGGAGAAGTTAAAAAACGATTAGACACTGAATTGAATACGTTAAAGCCTTCCTTGTTATCTGATAAAGGAGTGATCAGCTCGATCATTTAACCACATAAGCAACATTTCAGTGTTAGATGTGTCTGTACAGGCTCAAATTGTAAATTTATTACAAGGTTTACAGCGTAAGCGGGATTTAACCTATCTATTTATTGCCCACGGACTAAATATATACTTAAAAGGAGGATATTCATGATGCAAACCTCAAATTCTCGTCCTGTAGGGATTCACTTAAAAACAATAAAACAGAATTCCTTAGAAAAAAGTGAATATCTAAATCTGCCGGACTTACAGTTTTTTCAATGGTGTCATTCACAATTTGGGTTAAATAAGGGAGTTTATAATACGATTGACCAGTGGTTTTATGGAATTGGAATTGAACGCGTTCAATATCGCCGTATCTTCATATTGAAATTTTTAGATTTTAGTAAAGATTATGGGATTGTGAAGGACCAACAGAAATTTATCCGATTTGGAAATGGTGGTCTCATTCGAAGGCTGCAGGGATTTATGCGGGATATTAATAAGGGATAAAATTACTCCTTTGAAATATTACGTAAGATAAGTTAACAAAAATGGAGACTCACAAAGATAATTGTATTAAATTATCTATATATAAATATTAGGGGGGCTTTATATGAGCACGAATGACAAAGTTCTTTTCGCTGGAGATGTATATACGATAATATACGATTATAAAAATGGTCTGTACGAAATTAAAAAAGAAGACGAACGCGGGAAAGTGGTATTGGTTTCTGAAAATGACATAAATAAGTTGTTTTAATTTTTATAAGAGGTGCAATCGATTCTAGAGTCTATTTTCCTTAAGGAAATAGGCTTTTTTATGTTAGATTTTTAGAGTTAGAAAAAGTAACTCTTATTATTCTAAAATTGCGATGTTGTCGCCAAGAGACATGACACAAAAAAACTCAAGCTGCTTGAAGTCACATTTGCTTGAGTCTAAATATTTCTTTTAAGTCTCTAACAAGGATCTAATCCTTAAGGCAAGTCTAATTTGCATGGTTGTTTCTGAATCCTTTAAGCTTTTTCCGAGAATTTCCTCACACTTTTCAATTCGATAAACCACCGTGTTCCTGTGGACAAACAATCTTTTTGCTGTTTCGGAAATTTGACAGTGTGTTTCTAAATAGACAGACAACGTGTCTAGCAGGGTTTGCTCTTCTTCTATTTTTGTCTCTGCAAAGCGGCTAAGGGTAAAAGTATAAAATTTCTTTAAGTCATCTTGGGGAACCATTCGCAATAATTCCATAACGTCTTTCGTATGATAGGTTTGGATATATGCCGTTCTCTTTGAAAGCTGCCCTTGTGATAAGGCATCTAAAGCATCTTTGTAAGCATTTTTAACATCTAAGAAAGTATGGCTTACATTACTAACACCAAAGGAAATCGTATTCCCGAAGTAATTCAATACTTTTTCTTGAAGTTGCAGTAACGCAGATTCACAGTAAGCGCCTGGATTGGAGATATTTTCTTCGACTTCAAATAAAAGAATACAAGATTCACCTTGGGTAAAAAAGTGAATTTTGGGAGTTATAACAGAGACTTCCCCTTCAATAAAATCATAAATATCATCTGCTTTTTCAAGGCGCTCCGTATAGGTAGGGAGATGCTCATCCCTGTCGATTTTACCGACCACACAAATATACTTCTGATCGTTTTTTAATGAAAATTCCGCGGCTCGACCGATGATTTCCTGTTGAGAAGTAAAAGTGCCATCCGAGAAATGAAGGAAGAAATCATTGCGAATACTTCGCTCTTGTTGTCTAAGCGCATTTTCCTTCATGAGTGCAAAAGAAATAACATTGGTAGCTTGTTCAATCATTAAAGAAGTCAAATGATCGGTTTTCTCAATCTCTCCAATAAGCATAAGAAACCCTTTTTTCTTTTCACTGATGTGAACAGGGAATAAAGTCCAGGTTTGTTTAGTGGATCGGACTGATATTGAAATCGGAGAAGTCATCAAAGAAGGAATTTTCAGACCATCCAATAACAAAGGAAAGTCCAGGTTCGTATTTGGTTGATAGATCGGCTTGAAATGGTGATTTATTAGTTGAACCGGACGATGAATCAGTTGAGATAAATCTTGAAGTAATAATCCAATCCCTTTACCTTGCATAATGATATTGGTAAATTGCTTGTGGGTCTCAAGCGCAAGTGTTAATTCGCTAGCTCGTTGGTCGAGTATCGCTCGTAAAGTATGATTGACAATTTCCCCAAGTGATAATTCTAATGGGAGTTCAATGATCGGAATGGCTAACTGGTTTGCCAGAATGATTGCTTCTTCCGGTACTTTATCTAAAAAGCGCTTCGTCTTTATCCCTAATCCGGCACACCCTTGTTCAGCCATGGCTTTAACTAGTACGGTCAACAGATGAGGTTCGTCTTTGAAATGATAAGCGGTTGTGATAAGAAATTCGTTTTGATGTAAGTAGTGAATAATATCGGGTGCATCCATCATATTGACTGATTCCACTTCACGATCTGTTCCAGATTCCCCGGCAATTATAATCATTCCTTCTAAATGTGGGATGGATAAGAGTTCATTTACTTTCATTTGAACCACTCCTTGTAAAGAAACACTACAAATTATGTATTTGCCATCTATATTATCATGATTTGGTTATTTTGCATAAAAGATAATCAGAATTTTTACGAATCGTCTAATGAAGTTCATTTTGATTGAATGTAAACTAGGAATATAACCAGTTTAATGTAAGGAAAGATAATATAACTAATTACGAGGAGTGAAGTGGATGGCCATTCAAGTAGACAAACAGTTTTTAGAAAAAGGTCATGTGGGAGCAATGATTGAATGGCTTGCTTCGATTGGAAAAACGGAGAATGGGGGCGTAACAAGACTTTTGTATTCTCCATCCTGGCTCGATGCGCAGCTGGCGTTAAAGAATAAAATGGACCAAGCGAAACTAGTTACGTATTTTGACAGTGTCGGAAATTTATTTGGAAGATTCCCAGGAACAGAATCCAATGGGAAAACAATCTTGACCGGCTCTCACATCGATACGGTAGTCGATGGTGGGAAATACGATGGTGCCTATGGAATCATCGCCAGTTTCATTGCTGTATTAAGGCTATTTCAAACCTATGGGTACCCAAAGAAAACGATAGAAGTCGTCTCTTTATGCGAAGAAGAAGGAAGTCGTTTTCCGCTTACCTTTTGGGGGTCGAGAAATATCAGTGGTTCCTACAACCTTGAATCGGTAAAAGCTATAAAGGACCCAGAGGGAATTGAATTTTTAGAAGCGATGAATCAAGCGGGTTTTGATCCTGAAAAGTATACTCCTCCAGTTCGGGATGATGTGGAACGCTTTGTGGAGATTCATATTGAACAAGGGATGATTCTTGAGAAAAATCAGAATCAGATTGGGATTGTGACCCATATTGTCGGACAACGCCGCTTTACGGTTCACATCAATGGAGAAAGTAACCACGCGGGGACGACTCCGATGCAGTATCGTAAGGATGCCGTGAGTACAGCCGCCCATTTTATTTCTTTTTTAACAGAAAAAGCGAGGGGTGTTGATCCGCAATTAGTCGCAACGGTTGGAAGGCTAAACGTCAAACCGAATGTTCCGAATGTAATCGCAGGTGAGGTAGAGTTTAGCCTCGATATTCGACATCATCAGGAAGCTGTTATTGATCATTATTGTAACGAGATTTTCACGGAGTTTAATCGAGTAGCTGAAAGCTTAAATATAGAAGTGGCAATTTCCCAGTGGATGGATGTAAAGCCGGTTAAGATGGATGTTGAGATGTACGCGTGGACCCGTGAAATTGCAGAGGAGAGAAACTACCGTTATCAAGAAATGATCTCAGGTGCTGGACATGATGCCCAAGTATTTGGTTCCGTCTGCGCCACCTCATTATTATTTGTACCGAGCCAGAATGGAATCAGCCATTCACCAAAAGAATTTACGAGTTTGGAAGAGTTAGAAACAGGAATTGAACTTTTAACTGAACTATTATATAAACTAGCCTATTAACGGGAGATGTTAGAAATGACTTTTTCAGAGCTGCAAACACCAATGCGAACCATTATGACCCCAGGACCGGTTGAAGTGGACCCCCGTGTCTTACGGGCCATGAGTACACCTATTTTAGGACAATTTGATCCGGCGTTTACGGATATTATGAACCAAGTCATGGAAATGCTTCGCCAAGTTTTTCAAACGAAGAACCAGTGGGCATTTCCGATCGATGGCACTTCGCGCTCCGGAAATGAAGCGATCCTTTGCAGCATCATTGAACCAGGAGATCGGGTGCTTGTACCGATTTATGGGAGATTCGGTCATTTATTAGTAGAGATTTGTGAAAGATATGGTGCGGAAGTATATACAATGGAATGCCCGTGGGGAGAAGTGTTTGATCCGCAAACTGTAATCGATGAATTAGAGAGGGTATCTCCGAAAATTTTAGCGATTGTTCATGGAGAGACGTCCACAGGTAGAATGCAGCCTCTTAAGGAGATTGGAATGGCATGTCGTGAACGGGACGTATTGTTCGTGGTGGATGCTGTTGCTTCAATCGGTGGTGTAGAAGTCAAAACCGATGAATGGTATATTGACGGTTTAATAGGCGGTACCCAAAAATGCTTGTCCGTTCCATCTGGGATGGCACCAATCACTTTTAATGAACGAATTGAACGTATCCTTACTGCTCGTAAAAAGGTCGAACGCGGGATAGCGACAGAGGAGGACCTGCTCTATTCCCGAAGCAGACATCCGATTGCAAGCAATTATTTTGATTTAAGTATGCTTCAAGATTATTGGGGCCCAAGAAGACTCAATCATCATACCGAGGCCACTTCAATGATTTATGCTTTGTACGAGGGACTGAGACTGGTGTTAGCTGAAGGACTAGATGAGCGATTTGACCGCCATAGGTATCATGAAACAGCGTTAGTGGCGGGGCTAGAGGCAATGGGATTGAATCTGTTTGGCGATGAGGAACATAAACTGCCGTGTGTAACCTGTATAGAAATTCCGAGCGGTGTGGATGGTGAATCCGTACGAAAAATGCTCCTCGATGCATTTAGTATTGAAATAGCATCCTCCTTTGGCCCACTTCACGGAAAAATTTGGAGAATAGGAACTATGGGATATAGCTGCCGTAAAGAAAATATTCTTGCTGTTCTAGGTGCACTAGAAGCGGTTTTAATTCGTCACGGAGTAAACGTTAATCGTGGACAAGCATTACAGGCTGCCCTTGATGTATATGCAGTAGAGATTAATCATTTGTTAGCCTTGAAATAGAGGTGTAGTTGAATGACTGGATATGATCTGCTGATTCTTTACACAGGACGAGCTGCTGCCTTTTTTTATTGATTGCATTTCGCAAAAAATTGCACATTCAATCTAACAAAGCAAGGTTTTCTTGAAGTGTCTCACTATTGGTAGTAACTGCTTAAAATTTTTTATAAAAGCACTAGATTTAGTACTTAGTATCCATCCTCCAGAATATCTTTTTACGTAGATATGGCTTGATCCTATTAAAGGAGAGATTTGATGGATAACTTTGATGTCATTATGATTGGAAGCGGCCATAATGCTTTAATTACGGCTACCTATTTAACGCGGGCGGGTCGCAGCGTCCTAGTTTTAGAAAAAAATGATCGCCCGGGCGGATTTCTGCGTACCGAAGAACTGACGCTGCCAGGGTTCAAACATGATGTGTTTGCTGCTGCACATCCTCTCTTTACAACCGGACCAGCCTACGCTGAACTAAGAGGGGATCTAGAAGCACGCGGGCTCCGATACATAAATACGGACCTGCCGACCGGTGTTTCGATGGAAGACGGACGAACTGCTGTCCTGCCTAGTTCATTTGAAGAGCTCATCGCTGAGGCAGAACGGCTTGCTCCCGGAGACGGCGCAGCACTTGCCGGCATGTTTGAACAGTTAAATCCATATGTTAACGATGTATTTGGATTATTCAATATGGATCTCTCCAGTCCTGAAGCTGCACCGATTCTGAAGCGCTTGCTTCACGAAGGGGGCTGGGCGGGCTATTCGACTTTCGCTGCCTCGCTAGTTACAACCGCCCGTAATACGGTCAGTTCTCTTCAGTCACCGGTGACGCGGGCGATGCTGGCTTCCTGGGTCACACACCTTGGCCGCACGCCGGATGAAGTCGGAAGCGGGATTTGGGTACCGCTGACGGTGCTGGCACTGATGGGCGGTGGGATGCCGATACCTGAAGGCGGTAGTGAGAAACTGGTTCAAGCATTATCTCAACTGATAAAGGATCAAGGCGGCGAGATTCTTACCCATACTCATGTTGAGCAGATCCTAGTGGAGAACGGTCGAGCGATTGGCGTCCGAACTTCAAAGGGGAAAAAGTATCGTGCTAAGCAGGCAGTCGTGGCCTCAACCACACCTGATCAGCTCTATCTCTCGCTCTTGGCCGATACAGAGATTTCACCACCACTTCGGGCACAAGCGAAACAATACCGATATGGCCGTGGCTGCGTCCAAATTCATCTAGCACTAAGTGAGCCGCCAAACTGGCCAGATAAACGGTTTAACCGTGTCGGGCAGCCGCATCTAACAGATGGACTGGACGGATTTACTCTAGCGATTGCCCAAGGGGCGGCCAATCTGCTTCCGTCTAATCCTACCTTTACAGTCGATTGTTCTACCAACCTCGATCCAACGAGAGCACCGGAAGGAAAAGCAATCATGCGCATTCAAGTGCTGGAAGTGCCCATCCGTCCACGTAGGGATGCGGCTAACCTTATCGATGTCGGAGATGGTACATGGACGCATGATTTAACCGAGCGGTTCACAGAACGCGTGCTAAATGTGGTGAGTAAGCATATCCCAAACATCCCAAGTGCGGTGATTGGAAAACATGTCGTCACCCCAGATACGATTGCCAGGTTTAACCCGAACGCAGGACCGGGGGATCCCTACGGCGGGGCGCACGATTTGGCGCAAAGCTATCTTTTTAGACCATTACCAGGGCAGCCGGGTCATCAGACAGCTATTCCAAATGTGTATATGCTCGGTGCCGCAACCTGGCCTGGACATGGAGTGAATGGCGGATCAGGTTATATAGTTGCGCAGCAGCTTCTCTCACAATAAAATATCTGAAAAGAGTAAGACCCTATTTCCCAGTGGAAGTAGGCTTTTTTTAATAATAGGAGAATCAGAGATGAATTCTTCATCGTGATAGGCGAAAGACAAATTTATTGTTTTTGCTGCGAGATTTGTCCTTCATACCGTTTAGACGGCCAATCATAAAAAACAGCATATTCAGTTCCTTTTAACCATTTACAATCCAATTGAATACATATAATTGATTGTAATTTTTGTGGTCAATTGGAGGGGGAACAGTGAAATTCGCGTACGAATACACATTCGGGCTTCCAAGGAACATTGTGTGGAAATATATCAAGGATGAAAAGGTGCTGCGGAACTCACTCCCTGGTTGTAAGTCTTTTTCAGAAGTGACCAGAGGTGTATACCAAGCTGAAGTGGAGATAAAAATGGGCCCCATACAAGATCACTTTGTCCTTGAGATTCGACTCCATGAGAAGAAGCCATCCTCCATCCTTCAATTACAAGTAATTGGAACGGGTAATATCGGAGAAATTTCCGGTAAAGCTGAACTTTATTTTAATGATCAACAAGGGGCGACCCAACTAAACTGTAAAGCTGAAGCACAGGTAAAAGGTGCCATCGCTTTGGCAGGTCAGCGGGTATTAGAGGGTGGAGCTAATAAGGGTTTAGAGACGTTTTTTCAAAAAGTAGAAAAGGAAATAAAAAGGAGTCTTTATTATTTGAAAAAAAAGGGCAGGTGAAAAGAGTTCCATTAGTCGAATCGATCTCTATTCCTGTAACCATCATGGCGGGAAATGTAAATTGGCAATAAATAGAACAAGGAGCAGTGGTCTAAGGCCGCTGCTCCTTGTTCTATTTATCAAAAAGCAGCGTAAAACCCCTAGCTTTGGATATGGGGATATATGCTGTATTTTTGTTCGTTTTTTTAGGATAATGCAAGTAATTTTACTATACATTCTTTGAAATTCTTTGGTATAATGGAATTACAAATAGAACACTTGTTCCTGTAAAAAAGGAGTGTACGAAATGTATCGATCCTATAAAATACAAATTCAGCCGGAACATGAATTGTTCGACTACTGTGACTCACTCTGTTTTAAAGCGAAAAACTTGTACAATATCACCAATTACTATATTAGACAGGTTTACACAGCTTTAAAAAAAGAAACTAGAAATGAAAATCAACTTCAAGTTCTAACAGATATTCAAGTCCATTTACCTCAAATGAATAAAATTCGTCTAAAAAGTTTTGAAAGAGCCAAATCTAAGCCTCAAAAAGTCGATAATAATGGTCATGTTTTGGAGCCAAAACCAAAGCTTTTTGAAATGCCCCATCCAGAGAAAGCATTCCTTCCCTATACCTTTGTAGAAGCACTGTTTAAAGTGATGAAACAAACCGATTACCTTTCTATGCCCTCTCAGTCCAATCAACAAACAATAAAAAAGGTATATGATGATTGGAAAAGTTTCTTCGAAGCCTATAAGAAATATAAAACCATGCCTACTAGCTTTTCCGGAAAGCCAAAGATTCCAAAATACAAATCGAAAAATGGACGCACGACCTGTTATTTAACCAATCAAATTACCAAAATTAAAAATGGAAATATGCTTTCATTACCAGGAACTCCTCTTACATTAAAACTGGGAAAAATCGCACATATAGATGGTAAACTACAACAAGTGCGGATTGTCCCGTCCTATGGGCGGTATGTAATGGAAGTCGTTTTTAAAAGTGAACAGGAAAAGGAGATCAAACGATCAGAAAAACAATTAAATGAGTGGGTATTTGAGCCGAACCGAGTAATGGGTATTGATTAGGCGTAGATAACCTGGCAACTATCATCGATAACACGGGGCTAAAGCCTCTGCTTATCAAGGGCAAATGGTTAAAATCGATCAATCAATACTATAACAAATTAAGAGCCAAATACATGAGTATCCTTCGAAATGGAAAAGGACCAAAGGAAGGGAAGTTTCACACGACAAGATTAATTTCATTAGACCGAAAAAGAAATATTCGAGTCATGGATTTTTTACATAAGGCTAGTGCAAAAGTGGTCGAGATTGCTCAAGAAAGAACCATTGATACAATCATCATTGGAAAAAATGAGGGTTGGAAGATGGAGGTTGATATGCAAAAGACTACTAAACAAACCTTCATACAAATCCCCTATACCACTTTCATAGGAATGATTCGATACAAAGCAGAGCGACATGGAATTCAAGTCATTGTTCGAGAAGAAAGCTATACCTCCAAGTCTAGTTTCTTGAATCATGACCCGATTCCAACTTACGGGGAAGAGCACCAAACTAATTTTAGCGGGTATAGAAGCAGTCGAGCTTTTTACAAAATCAAAGGTTCTAAGATTTTGATCCATGCCGATGTGAATGGAGCTTTTAATATTGTCCGTAAACATACCAATGATGTCTTCGAAGGACTGGAGAGAAAACAGTTCCTCCAATCCCCACGAAAAATAATCATCATAAAGAAAAGAAAGGCAAAGCTGAAGACCTCGGTCTGATGTAGTAGCGGGACTTGTGGTAGCCCTCGTAAAGACAATGCGGCTTTAAAGCCTATTCTTTCGAAACCCCTAGCTTCAGCTATGGGGATACTCATATTGGGGCAGCTTTTTTAATTGTTAATCATTGAACTTAAGCTAACGGGGGCGTGTACTTGAAAATCAGGGCTACCAATCGGGTGGCTCTTTTTGTAAATAACCAAAGGAGCAGGCTAGCTGAAAAGATTTGATATAATGTAGAGAATACCTAATATGGAAAAAGGTGGTCTTGTATGGATAAAAGTGTGCAAGCAGATAGTTTAGGTGCCCTATACGGAGAAATTAAACGATAAGACAATAATAGCAGTAGGTGATTAAAGTTTCTTGAATAATCCAATGTGGATTTATGAAGATCCATAACTGGAATTTTTGTAAATGCTGGCAGACTTATAAAAGCAATACAAGTGTTTATATGTCAGATTTAATAAAGATGATGGGGAGTAGCTAGGTAAGATAATGAAGGTATATAAGCTAAAGAATAATTTTAATGGAATAAAAAAGGGAACACAATTCTATTTGATTGCTGAATCTGAATTTATAGGTGTCAAAGATTATGTTTTACGAACTAGTGACTTAGCAATCAGGATATCAATTAATGAAAGGGAGCTGAATAAAAATTTTATTTTATTGAAACATAGCTAAACGGTTTGACAAGTTAATTCAATTAAAGTAACCACGGGTGAAAGAGTGAAGGAAAAATAAAAAACCACTCAGAGTGGTTTTTTAATCTTGCATTGCTCCTGCCTCTCGGGAAGTCATTGCACCTTGTCCTTGGCTTACATCTTTTTGAATTTCTTGTTTTACTTTTTGTGCATCAGTTCCGGCAAATTCTGGTCTCATAATAGAACCCACATTCTCTTTAGCTTGTTCCTGTTGCATAGAATTCCTCCGCATTTTATTATTTAACAATCTTATTATTTACAAAAAAACACTCGGTTTATCCTGAGGAAACAATTCCCTTAGTTGTGTAAGGAAATTGAAGCTGCATATGCCAAAGAAATAGAATGAATTTTTATTTGGTGTTGAAAAATGGAACCTATGCCTTTTTAGTTCCGATAGCTTATTAAAGTAACAGGATAGTTGAAGAAGAAGGTGGCAAAAAAAAGACCCTTATTGCATCAAATAATATATGAACTATGATATTTGTAATTAGATACAAAGGAAATCTACTGTATGTCAATTTAAGAATCCAGAGTGCTGAAAGAAAGAAAGGACCAAATACAAATGCAGTGTCACCGCTTATTTTAGGATTTACTTTTGTATAAAACAACCACCACCTACGTTTTTTACCTATCGTGTATAATATTTTTGAGATGACACTAATAAAAATAGTAGCGGGTAAAAATCTAATTATTGTTCTCCGACCTAATATAGGGAATGAAAGCCAGGGTAGAACAAACAGTAATATTAATAGCATCTTTGGTTTCTTCATTATGCACCTCTAATTTTCTCATTAAGGAAATCAATGAGCGATTAGGTTTTATCCTTTATATCTGATCCGTGAATATTAATTACATACAAACTACAAAAGTCCACCCCTGAGGGTTCAAGGAAGAGTGCAATTAAAGAGCTGCTGCTTGTTAAGCTGACGGGTGCTTATGTTGATAATCCAGCTGCCATCGAAGCAGGTTTTTTCTTCAGCTAACGGTCAGGTTAGTTTAGTAAGCAGAGGACAACAAAAGAACCGCTTCAATGCGGTTTATAGATTCAATATTTAAGTTATTCCGTCTTAGCGTGCAATTTAATCAATATCATTGTTGGTAGGCTCTACATATTGTTCATTTGTAGGACGTCCAAATTGTTTGTTAATTTCTTTAGCTAATTCATCTAAAAAGTCATCAGATAAAAAGGGACTATTTTCTTTGAACATATAATTCCTCATTTCCGTGTGGAATTTTAAAATCTTCTACGAGGTTGAAATAATATCTATATTACTAACATTACCACTGTCCTAAAGTTTTAATCTTTTTACATAAATTTCATTTACTTTTGCTACTTACAGGAGTAATATAATCACAGTTTCAAATTCTTAAGTCGCTGAAACCATATGGTACGGGGGAACCATTTTTGTGGGTTGTTATTTAATCCACGGGGTGAATCCTTTTAAGGTAGGGCTACTCAAAGGTCCGAATCCGACAGCTAACCTCGTAAGCGTTAAATGAGAAGGAAGGTGGAGCTTGTGATACAAGAAAAATGACGTGTCTACAGGTCTATTTACTATGGCTTGTAGGCACTTTTTTTATTTATATAAAAATATTGTTCTTTTTGTGGAAATTACCGTTTAAAGGGTAATATAAAACTATTAACACTATTGGGTGGTGAGTATTTAATGATTTCAGCCTTAAAAAGGTTTTTAATTGGACGTCCTTTAAAATCCAATGAATTAGGAGAACAGAAACTTAACAAAACGAAGGCATTAGCTATACTTTCATCTGATGCTCTATCATCGGTGGCATATGGTCCTGAACAAATACTGATAGTTTTAGTTACAGTTGGTGCAGCTGCATTTTGGTATTCAATTCCTATCGCAGTTGGTGTATTAATACTTTTAACAGCTCTTATCTTGTCTTATAGGCAAATCATCTTCGCGTATCCTCACGGTGGGGGAGCATATGTGGTTTCAAAAAATAACTTAGGTGTAAATCCTGGCTTAATAGCTGGAGGCTCTCTATTGGTAGACTACATACTAACTGTTGCTGTAAGTGTGTCTGCTGGTACTGACGCTATAACATCTGCCTTTCCGAACTTACATAAATTTAATGTCGAAATTGCCATTGTATTCGTCATTTTAATTACAATTTTAAATTTAAGAGGAGTAACGGAGTCCGCATCAATTTTAGCCTACCCCGTGTACTTGTTCGTATTAGCGTTGTTCATATTAATTGGTGTGGGAATTTATAATATTCTAACAGGAGGAGTTTCGCCTGAATTACATCCCCCAATTGGTACACCTGTTACCGGAATCAGTTTGTTTATTCTTTTAAGGGCGTTTGCCTCGGGAAGTTCCGCCTTAACTGGGGTTGAAGCTATATCCAATGCAATTCCTAACTTCAAAGATCCCGCACCTAATAATGCTTCCAAAACGTTAATGATGATGGGCGCATTACTTGCCATATTATTTTCAGGAATTATTTATTTAGCCTACTATTATGGGATTACGCCAAGAGCAGAGGTAACCGTTGTATCACAGATTGCTGAGGAGACTTTCGGTCGCAATTTCATGTACTTTTTTATTCAAGGTACTACAGCATTAATTTTAATCCTTGCTGCAAATACTGGTTATTCTGCTTTCCCATTGCTGGCAGTTAATCTTGCAAAAGATAAGTTTATTCCAAGGATGTTTCTTGTTAGAGGAGACCGATTGGGATACTCAAATGGCATTATCATACTTGCCATCACTTCAATCATTTTAATTATTGCTTTTCAGGCAGAAACAGAGCATCTAATTCCTCTTTATGCTGTTGGAGTGTTTATTCCATTTACCTTGTCCCAAACCGGAATGATCGTTAAATGGATTCGCGAGAAGCCTCAGGGGTGGTTTCCAAAACTAATAATTAATACAATAGGGGCCATTATTAGCTTTATTGTCACAATGATGTTCTTTTTAACTAAATTCACTCAAGTATGGTCGGTATTAGTTTTTTTACCAATTATTCTTTTTGTTTTCTACCGAATTAGAAAGCATTATGAAGCAGTCGGTGCCCAGCTTAGCCTCACAACTTGTGAACCATTGATGCCAATTGAAGGAAATGTACTAATAGTTCCTGTTGCTGGCATGACTAATGTGGTAGCGAATTCGATCAACTATGCAAAATCACTTTCTCAAGATCAAATTATTGCAGTATATGTCTCCTTTGAAAGAGATGACGAGAAAAACTTTGAAGAAAAATGGAAGAAGTGGCAACCAGATGTAAGACTGGTGACGCTGCACTCGCATTACAGAAGTATCATTAATCCTCTTACCAAATTTGTTGATACTATTGAACATAAAGCTAGTGAATCGAATTACCGAGTCACAGTAATCATCCCACAATTTATTACAAAGAAAGGTTGGCACAATATTCTGCATAATCAATCAAGTTTACTGATTCGGGCCTACTTACTGTTTCGGAGAAATGTTATTATCACGACTGTTCCTTATCATTTAAAAAAATAAAGACTATAAAAAATATCAATTCTTTCAGGCAGCTCTACTTTATATAGAGCTGCCTTTTATTATAGACAAGGGTAGCAATAATTACGAATTGAAGTTGCATTTTTACTTTTTGAACAAGGAAATCTCAAAACTGATTTGTCGGTAATATGGTAGGCACCTTCGGTGAATTCCTCGACTGAAGTATCTATAGCAGTAAGATTAGGTAAACTAATGTTGCTTAACAACAATCATTAAATCGCTCTGCTGCAACAGCCTAATTCTTATTTAGCTCCCTCAGTAAGATACAATTATCTCTCGAATACTCACTAATTCGCAGGATTTCAAAACACTTGAAAGGACTATAAGGGTTTGATTGAATGAGATTTTAGACACGAAGGCTGATTGAAGGCGTACTTAAATAAAGGATCAGAAATAAATCCAATGTTTTCCATATAATGTACGTATTCTCCACGCTACCCCTGGAGGTTTTCACTCCCATGTCTCAACGGATCAAATGCCCTATCATTCCTTCGATACACCTATCCAAGTGGTAGAGGCCGGTCTTTCTAACGGAACGGGTCTGAGCCCTTTTGCACAATAAATCCGGTACTCGTACTTTCTTTGAAATCCTACGAATAAGCCAATAACAAGGTGATCCAAACTCTATTCCTCTAAAATCCTGGGCACGTGCCACATGCTTAAATTTTGCAATATCCACCCCTATAATCAGGGTTTGAGAAGTAATTTGAGCAATCTTCTTATTTTGGTTATAATTCATTTTAAATCCTCCTGGTATTTGAGTGGTGTCCTTTTCGCTGGGGAGCTTTAGGACACTCTTATTCTACCAAGAGGTTATTTTTTTGTTCAAACTTCATTTTCACTCATTACAGGAATGCTGTCCCGTTAAATGAACAAGCACCTTCTCTTCTATTGCATTTAATACTCGAAGTATTTATAACGAATAATAATTAAATGTTTAAAACAAACTATACCTAACATAAAGGGAGGAACTGTTATGCGTGATAATACCAACTTTGCTGCTATTGTCTTTTTTTCGATTTTAGGCATTATTGCAACAACAATATTTAGCAATATCATCATATCTCAAAATAACAACATAAAATCAAAACTTGAAAACAAAAAACAAACCTGATTCCTTTCAAGAATACCTGGATTGGAATTTTTTATATCGCTTTCTTGATCAAAAGGGATCTTTCTAAAGCTGTTCTTACTGTACTAAGGGGCAGTTACAGAGGATCTCAATCGGTCCAAGGCCAGGAGCCAGTAAGTCCATCGGACTTCGACAAGGCAAAATGATGTGGTGTTTTAACAATGTGATTAAATGATTTCCCCATCACACTTTTTCACTCTCTGTTCCTAAATGATAAATATTCTAAAAATCTCTTGGACGCAAGGGAAAGTGATTTTTGCTCTCTCGTAGCAATACCAATACTTCTAAAAGCAGGAACTTCAAGCTCTTTCGCTATAATTTTGTGAGGAATACGCTGTAAAATCAATTCTGGTAATATACTGATTCCTAGCCCGTTTTCCACCATAGACATAATTGCATAGTCATCCCATGTTGTAAAATTAACTTGCGGCGAAATATGGTGCTTCTCAAAAATTTCAGAGATTTCTGCTTTTGCTCCCTTTTCCAATAGCATAAACGGACTGTTCAGTAAGTCGTTGATTGGAAACTTTTCGCAATTAGCAAGCGAATGATTTTCCGGAATCACTACCAGCAAACGGTCTTGCTCCAAAAAGATAGTTTCAAGTTCTGCTTTTGTCGGTAGCCGCACAAATCCGAAGTCAACACGTCCATTTAGAATCCAGCTTTCAATTTCAGTATAATCACCAAGCAGAAGTTCAAAATCTATCTTTGGGTAATCCTTCTTAAAAATTCTAATAATGTTAGGGAGCCAATGGGTTGCTACGCTAGAAAATGTCCCAATACGAATCATCCCAGACTGCATATCGTGTAAGTCTTCGATCTGCGTCATTAAGATTTCATGCTCATTACAGATTCGCTTTAATTGGGGCAGTAACTTTAAGCCATCCGAGGTTAAACTGATACCGGCACGTCCTCTTTCGAAAAGGAAAACCCCCCATTCCGTTTCTAAATCGTTAATCATACGGCTGATCCCAGACTGTGTATAGTCCAATGCTTCGGCAGCTTTTGTAAAGCTACCAAATTCTACTGCTTTGACAAATGCCATATATTTTTGGATATTCATATCTCTTTTCCTTTCCCATCTGGTTTCGTCATACATATCATGAGAAACATTCGTTTTTGTAATACACATCAATATGATATGTTATTACTATCAGAAATTCAAGTTAGGAAAGGAAAAGGTATATAAAGATGTTTTTTAGTGAGTGATATTATGGAAAAAGCACCAGACAGCTATAAGTCTCCGCTACTAGAAATGGTCTAAGAATCATAGACAAAGTTACAGATTTCATTTGAACAAGTGAATACAGATGAAGCATTTTCAATGGAGGACTGTATCGAGATCAATCAAAAATTGGATGTGAAAATGGTAAAAACTTAAGAATCTGCGAAATATAAGCTTTTTCGCAGATTCGTAGGAGGAGACGATGAAATCTAAAATTCAGTTTATATTATCAATGATTATTTTCGGTACAATTGGTTTAGTTGTTCGATACATTGATCTATCTTCGAGCGAAAGAGCTTTACTAAGCAGTTTCATAGGATGCTTATTTTTACTGTTAATATTCTTCATGATTAAGAAAAAAATATCATGGAATTTAGTTAAATCTAATGCTTTATTTTTGATTCTTTCAGGTATTGCATTGGGAGGAAATTGGATTTTTCTTTATCAATCGTATGACCATACGACAATTGCCAATGCAACGCTAGGTTATTACTTTGCACCTGTGTTTGTGATGATTCTTTCTCCCTTTGTACTTCGGGAACAATTATCCATTAAAAAAATTGTGTGTATTGGTGTAGCGATCATAGGTATGTTAATGATTGTAGGAGAAGGCGTGAGTGCATCCAAATCGGATGATATACTTGGACTTTCCTTTGGATTAATCGCAGCTGCATTTTATGCTGCGTTATTGCTTTTAAATAAATTTATTAAAGATATGGAAAAGTTAGAGCTGACCATCATTCAGCTTGGAACAACCACTTTACTTCTAATGCCATATGTTTTCTTGACTTCCGGCTTTGGTATCTTTGAAGTATCAAGTTCTTCCATTCCTTTTATTTTAATTTTAAGGGATCATCAATACAGGGATTGGATTTTGGTTATTTTTCTCTGGTATGGAAAAATTAAAAGGACAGAGTATAGCTATGCTAAGTTATTTAGATCCATTTGTAGCTATATTGATTTCTGCAATTTTCCTGCAAGAACAAATGACAATTGTTCAAATGCTTGGTGGTGTATTGCTATTAGGCTCTACATTTGTTAGTGAAATTAGATCAGTCAACTTTTCAAAACAATTAATGAAAACACCAGCTAAATAACGTTAAAAACAGTGGGAAGCATTCGTTTCCCACTGTTTTATAGTTTAGATTTTTTTTAGATTAAGGGTCTAATTTTTATGGATATTTCAATATAAGAATTGTACTTAAAGTTTCTTGTGCTTACGGGAGGTTCGTTGAATCAAAAAAGACAGAAAAAAATTATTTCTGTCTGATCTGATACTTAGAATAAGTATGATTCTCCGTCATCTGGCACCAAAACATTTGATGAGATTTTTTTTTCATTTATGAAACTTTTCAATGCTTCTCTCGATAAGGTCCAATGATTGACAGCTTCCATATGGACAGAAATAATTTTTGCATTAGGGGCAGTTTTGTAAACTTCATAGATGTCTTCTTTCCCCATAACTAGCGAACCACCTTGTAGGAATTGATTATCTCCACCGTTTACAACAATGATTTCTGGGTTATGTGTTGCAATTACTTCTTGGACCGCTTCATACCAAACTGTATCTCCAGCAACATATAAAGTTTTCTCATTTGTGTGCTTGAAGACAACACCACACACTAGACCAGCAAGCTTTAATATTTCTCCTCTTCCGTGCTCGCCTTTTGTTTTGATTAATTGGATCCCTTCAAAAACTGTATCTTCTTTTAGAACCTCTACATTTTGAAACCCATCGTTTCTAACTATTCCAGCATCTTCTTCATTTTGTACAAACATTTTTATATCTTTTGGCAAAACTTCTTTGGCAGCATCATCATAGTGATCTAAGTGTAGATGAGTTACAATAACAGCATCAACATTTTTAATAATATCGTCAATGGAGGTTGGTAAGCAGACTAAAGGATTATTTTGATCTTGCCTTAATGAATTGGGAAAGGGCGGATAAGTACCCTTCTCAGACAAAAATGGATCTATTAAAAACTTCTTCCCTGCATATTGGACAACTAATGTTGCATTACGAATTAATTGTAGATTCATATTCTTTAGCTCCTTTTTTTTAATGTACATATAGTTTATAATAGGACCGCTTTTTACTTACATAGAAAAAATCAAGTCTTTTTGCGGTTTCACTTGATTATTGAAAGGAATTGAATAAATGTTAGATAGCACGGATATACGAATCATAGATGAACTTTCCAAGAACAGCCGTATCACGATGAAGGAATTGGGTGAAAAAGTCCATTTGACTGGACAGGCTGCTTCAGCCAGGGTTGCGAAGTTAGAGGATAAAGGGATTATTGAGGGGTATAGCATAAAAGTCAATCAAGCAAAAATGGGGTATTCTGTTCACGCTATTATACATATTTATACGAAAAGCACGAACCATCAACCTTATTTGTCGTTCGTTAAAAAACAAGAACATTACGTCATAAACAACTACAAAATTAGTGGAGAAAGTTGTTATCTTCTCGAATGCAAATTTCCATCCAATGAAATATTAGATGGTTTTTTGACAAGCCTAAGTAATTTTGTGAGCTATAAACTATCGATTGTTATTAGTAAATAATACATCAATACAAATGAATTTAATAAATTAATTCGCATAAACAAACGGGGTCTTAAGTTTAAAAAATGGTTGCTGCGCAGCCTTTTTTTCTTGTTCCACTGACAGTTCAGGAAGTTTAAAAATGGCACCTGAATTTTGAATACAGAGCTATTCCATTTATAATCTCCATTGTTTCCGGAAAAATTATATGATATATTATCAACACGACTTATTAAAGAGATTTAATAAGTTTTTTGGTTGATACTTATTAAATCTCTTTAATAAGTCCATTTTAATAGGCGGTGACCTTTGTGAATACGACTCCAAAATCGATAGGGAAGGAAATCCTTCGCGGTATTCGTAAATCTCTTTTAGAACTTGGCAGTGCAACAAAAGTTGAACTTAGCAATAAATTAGAAATTAGTTTCCCTACCATAAGTAAATTCTTAACCCAGATGGAAAAGGATGGTGAACTGATTTCAGTTGGTCTTGATGATTCGAGTGGTGGAAGAAGGGCAAAAAGATATACATATAATCCAGAGTATATGTTAGGTATGGCAATCTTTTTAGAGAGGACAGAGACAAATTATATTGTCTTTAACTGTTTAGGTAAAGTGAAGAATGTTGGAAAAACCTCAAGTCTCTTAGCAGATGTAGATTTACGATTATTAACCGACTGTGTTGAAGAGATCAGAGAGAAATATCCAAATATTAGTTGTGTATCCATCGGTGTACCTGGTTCCGTGGATGATGGACGGATTATTTATATACCGGGGTATGAGCACCTTCAAAACTTCGATTTGAAGGGATACTTGGAAAGTCGTTTCTCAATACCTGTTGTAATAGAGAACGATATGAATGCGGCGGTGCTTGGATATTACGATAGTAAGGGAAATAAGAAAAATAAATCTCTTGTTTATTTATATTCAGGTCAAAATGGTCCAGGTGCTGGAATTATGGTAAATGGAGTCGTGGTACGAGGTAACACTAATTTTTCAGGAGAGGTTTCATTCGTTCCACAGTACGATGACCAAAATTTTGGCCAGGCTTTGCAAAATGAAAACAGGCCTATGAAAGCATTTATATGTGAGGACTATGAGGTCGACGCCATTAGCAGGTTAGTAGCTTCCTTTGTAGCTATCATTAATCCTCATACAATTATTTTTTGTGATGATGAAGTCAACCAATTTATCCTAGACCAAATTTTAGACCGAAGTGCAAAGTATATTCCAGCAGAGCATCTTCCAGAACTTATAATGAGTGATTGGAAACAAGATTATTTATTTGGATTACAAAGTCTTGGTCTTGATCTCATGATCACCGGAATAAACAGATAAGACAAATCAATACCTATTACAAAAAATTTAAAGGCGGGGTTATAATGGCTACATTCTTTTTAGTAATTATCTACATGGCTTTTATCAGCTTAGGTTTACCTGATTCATTGTTGGGAGTGTCATGGTCTTTGATGCAATCGGAATTTGGAGCTCACTTTGAGACAGCCGGTTTGCTTTTTATGACAATCGCTGGGGGAACGATCATTTCCAGTTTTGCTAGTGGAGTTGTACTTAAACGCTTCGGAACGGGCATTGTCACATTTTTCAGTTGTTTAATGACTGCTGGAGCACTGCTTGGGTTTCAATTTGCTCCTTCGCTTTTTTGGTTATTTATTTGTGCCATACCACTTGGATTAGGTGCAGGTGCCGTTGATTCGGGATTAAACAATTATGTAGCGACAAATTACAAAGCACACCATATGAGTTGGCTTCATTGTTTTTGGGGAGTTGGGGCTACACTAGGTCCCGTAATTATGGCTCAGTTTATTACAGGGCAACATTCTTGGAGAAACGGGTATCTTGCCATCGCTGGTCTGCAGTTTGTATTAGTTGTCATTCTTTTCTTCACTTTGCCTTTATGGAATAAGGTGAGAGGAAACAGCATTGTGATCTCTAATGAGACAGAAAATACAGATGATGGATTATATGGAGCAGATGCTAAATATCGAAAACCTTTGCAAATTAGGGGAGTTAAGCTAGCTTTGATATCTTTCTTGTTTTATTGTGGTGCGGAGGCAACAATGGGGCTTTGGGGAAGTAGTTTCCTGGTAAATGTTAAAGAATTATCCGTAGATGCAGCGGCAAAATGGGTTTCCTTGTATTACGCGGGTATCACAATCGGAAGATTTATTACAGGCTTTATTACCTTGAAAATAGGTAACCGCACGCTCATTCGGGTGGGGCAAATAATAGCATTAGCTGGTGCCGCATTCCTACTCCTACCATTGCCTCCCACTTTCTCGCTTGTCGGTTTTATTATGGTTGGATTAGGATTGGCACCGATATTTCCGTGTATGTTGCATGAAACGCCAACACGATTTGGGCAGGAACATTCCCAAACTATCATGGGGTATCAAATGGCCGTTGCTTATACAGGTAGTACGTTCCTGCCGCCACTTCTTGGTTTCATTGCAGCACACTCGACAATAGGAATCTTCCCATTTGTCATTGCAGGTTTTATTGCAATAATGCTCTTGGGTTCCGAAAAATTAAATATCAAATTGAATAGAGACAATTTAATAAGTGTAAAAAATAAAAACTCCACGGTAATTTAATGTATAAAGGGGTTTCCGTATTCAGTAACCTGCAATTAATTGAAGTAGAATGGATTCCAGAAGATCGTCATTAGAGGCGATCTTTTTTCTTTGTCGCTGTTTCAGATAAAAGAGTTACTATTTGATACACGTTGGAACTCAAATTAAAGTGATAAAATTGTATCAATTGGAAAACAATAGTGCTTAGGAAAGGAGGGATTGAGAATGTCTGTGAAAAAGTGGTTAACTGGATTGGTCGTTATGTTTGGGATGATTTTGGTTATGACAACTCCAGGCTCACTTGATGTATTCGCTGAATCCGGCGTCGTAACACGGCCTGTTGAGACAGTGAAAGCGATAGAGGTCGAGTTGCATGATGATTCCTTTAATCCGAGTGTCATCACGATTCCGAATGGAAAAACGACAACGCTGATTTTGAAAAACCAAGGTAAGAAAAAGCACACCTTCACAGTGGAAAAGCTCAGTATTGACACCGAAGTCCAGCCGGGAAAAGAAAAAACTATTACCGTGAATCCGAAGAATCCTGGTACATATGACTTGATATGTAGGTACCATTTCCAGGAAGGTATGGTTGGAAAAGTAATTGTCAAATAACAAGCAGGGCCAATCGGCCTTGCTTGTTTACAAGATTAGAAAGTATAAATTTCGACTTTGAAAATTGTCCAGTCCAGCGCCCTAGCGGCTAGTGTCTAATATAGGTTTTATTTCTTTGTCTTCAACAATTTTAAGAAAATATTTATAAACGCATATTGCCATACTATCACCCATATACTGATGCCAAAGAGCAGAAATTTCCGCAGCGGATATGTTTCTCTTTGTTTTCCCGAAAATCCCCAAAAGAAATTCCCTCCTATTACTCTCAAGTTTTGTTTCGTTCGTTATTCCAAAATTATTTTATGGTATTTTTTGCAAAGTATACGAATTCCTTTTTAATCGGAAAAAACACATAGTAGTAGCCTTACTCTATTCACTTCACTTAATTCATAGTAAAATTTATAAAAATGGGTGTAGTTGAATGCCATGATCAAAAGGATAAAAAGTAGGATTGTTCATTTTGATGGATGAAAAGGAAGGAAGTGCAAAACGATGGATTTCGAAATGGTTATGCAGGAACTGGAAGCGCTTGGCAAGGAACGAATGAAAAGGACTTACATAAGCAATGGTGCACATGAGCCGGTTTTTGGGGTGGCTACAGGTGTAATGAAGCCGCTCGCAAAGAAAATCAAGAAAAATCAGCCTTTAGCCGATCAGCTTTACGCCACCGGGAACTATGATGCCATGTATTTTGCCGGCATCATAGCGGACCCAATGGTAATGACTGAGGCAGATTTTGAGCGTTGGATGGATGGGGCGTATTTTTATATGCTTTCCGATTATGTGGTTGCTGTAACGTTGGCTGAAACTGATATTGCGCAAGATGTTGCCGATAAATGGATCGCAAGTGGTGAAGAACTTAGAATGTCGGCAGGCTGGAGCTGTTACTGCTGGCTTTTGGGTAATCGACCGGATAGTGAATTTAGCGCCAGCAAGATTGCCAGTATGCTTGATCAGGTGGAAAATATGATTCACGATTCTCCTGAACGAACAAAATCCGCTATGAATAATTTTATCTACACAGTAGGAATTTCCTATTTGCCACTCCATGATAAGGCGGTTGAAACTGCAAAGGCAGTCGGCCCAGTAGAAATCAAACGGGACAAGAAAAAAAGCAGTATTTTGCTTGCTTCCGAAAATATTCAAAAGGAAATAGATCGAGGGAAACTTGGTTTTAAACGCAAATATGTAAGGTGTTAGCCTAGTTTGTAGTGTAACTAATCTAACTAAGAATGAGAGCTTCATACATAATGTATAGGCTTTAAAGCAATACAATAAAAAATGGCTTAGTATTCACTTTACTGAGCCATTTTTTTATGACGAAAATCTTAAGCAAAATTCGATATCAGTGGAGCTGCATTTTCGAATACACGACAAATTATTCATTCTATTATGGGACTATATAATTAAAAATCCTGAAAGGTGAGGAATTTTGGAAGAATTAGCAGGATTTTTGATTTTAATAAAGGAATATATTATATAATTTCGAATTATTCATTAATTTTATCAAGATATGAAAGAGGGTATACGATATGATTGAAAATTTCTTTGCTGATTATAAAAACTATATTGTTGTACCGGAAGATGAAAGACAAGTTGGAAATAAAGTATTTGATCCCAAAAATTTTGAAGCCTATTATATACTAACACTGTCCATTTTTGATTCCCGTTTATCGACCTGGAAAGATGCAAGTAAATTTGAAATTGATGTTGAAAAAAGTATCAAAATAGTTCTGAGAGATTTCAATCAAATGGAGCGTGAGAAGTACCATCTTCAATTACTAGAATTTGATAAGTATAAAAACTATTTTATCTTGGCCCTTTCTTCTAAAACAAAATTTAATCCAGGGGAAGAAAAGGATCGTATTAATGAGCTCATTGATAAAAAAGTAACGAATCCATTTTATGTTGGGCAAAATTGGTTCAACCTCATTGGTGATAAAGGAAGAGTTGCCCGTAAACTCTTTTGCTGCTCCTTTAAGGAATATATGACCCAGGACCAAAACCATTTAAAAAGGGAAGAAAAATATGAAAACATCAGTGAATTCATCCCTAAAAAAGGAGAAATGAAGCTGATTAAAAGCTCGTTGAAAAAGGATATTCTCTAACTGCACAGGTAACCGGTGACTTGCCTTGGCAGGTCAGCGGATTTTTGTGGATAGAACGTGTATTCAAATAATTTACCTATTATTGGGCATCCTCTATTTGAGGATGTTTTTGCTAACCAAGAGGGGTGAAGTTTTTTGAAATGCCCGCAATGTGTTTATACCAATCCAGATGGTGTGAAATTCTGCTTAAGCTGCGGAGAAAAGTTTATTAAAAATAACACACAAGAGAATGAAAATAGCTTTTTTTATGAGTTTGCCCATTACGTAGATATGGTCCCAAGATTCCAACGATCGATTGAACCAAAATTTCAAAACATATTTTCGCGTGTTTTCCATAATCATAGCGAACTGGAAGCGGACCGGCTGTTTATCGTAGGAACTGCGCTTACGACACCAAAAATTTCGGAAGTGAAGGACACCTGGCCAAAACCATGGCTTTTTGCAAGGGTATTCATCATTTCGCTTCTTGCATTCGCAGGATTTTACCTAGGTGTGAGCTATTTTAGAAATGTGAACTTTATACCCGGACTCATTATTGTTGGTGCTTTTGCTGTTCCGTTTACAACGTTAATCTTCTTCTGGGAGATGAATGCTCCGCAAAATATTGCCTTTTATCGAGTGATATACGTCGTGATGATCGGTGGGATTCTCTCCATGTTAGTCGCACTCGTGTTTTTCGATATTCTGAAAAACATTATTAATCCGATTACGATTGGAATTGCTGAGGAGCTTGCCAAAGCAATAACGGTGATTACGTTTGTTCGATACCGAAAATACAGATATATTTTAAACGGCCTTCTCATCGGTGCAGCAGTCGGAGCAGGTTTTGCAGCGTTCGAAACAGCTGGGTATGCTCTAAGGGCACTGCTTTCTGGAGATGGTGCAACTCTCTACAACACGATCCTATGGCGAGGGATCTTTGCTCCTGGCGGACATATTGCCTGGGCTGCTCTGACTGGTGCATCATTCTGCAGAGTTCAAGGGGACGAGCCATTTAAATTTAACATGCTATTCCGCTTTAGGTTTTTACGCGTCTTTATCTTAGTGGTTTTAATGCATGCAGTATGGGACACCCCTATAACAGGAATGTTCCCCTTCGGACAGATTTTTCTAATGCTAGCTTCATGGGTAGTTGTCTTCCTGCTTATCCGTGCTGGCCTTAAGGAGATTGGAGAAAGAAAAATAAATGTTTAAGGAGCAGAGGAGAGTTCTTCTGTTTCTTTTTTTATATTAAGCAAATGTCTTTGGAGTCCCTAAGTCCTATTTTATATAGGAACAATGAACCGAAATTTTCCTTTCGTATTGACAGCATCCATGGCAAATTTTATATTAATACTCAAGATAAGTATTCAGAATTAACAGACATCTTTTTTATAAAGAAACCGGTTTCTATGTAAAAAAATAACAGCACGTATCCTTATATAAAATTTATTCATACAAAACTACTTGATATATTTTTTTTCGTTAGTATGGAAACCGGTTTCTATACCAATAACCATTTGGGAGGTGATCATAAACGTAACTGTCTTAATCTAGGAAAATAGTAAAAGGGGGATACAAACATGGCAAAAAATAATTTTAAACAAATGGCTAAAAAGGTTTTAACATGCGGCTCGGCCGCTGCCCTTACCTTTAGTCTGCTCGCATCTGCCTCAACTAAGGGATCTGCCGCTGAAGTAAATCCATCGAGCACAGTAACAGAAACGGTGAAATTAGACCCAAGCTACCAACAGGCACCATTTGATGGTTGGGGAACGGCCCTTGTATGGTTTGCCAATATTACGGGCGGCTGGCCCGATGAAATCAAAAACCAAGTAGCTGATGCCCTTTATGGCAAGGATGGACTTAATTTTAATATTGCTCGTTATAATATAGGCGGTGGTGATTCACCAGAAACCACTCCATACATGCGTCTTGGCGGAGCAGTCCCAGGTTATTGGAATCGGCCTGCTGAATTTGGTCCGCCAAATGGAAACACAGAAGGCTGGACAGAGCCGACAAATTGGTGGGACCCAAAAAATCCTGACCATTGGAATTGGAACGCTGATGCCAATCAACGCTGGTGGCTGACGGCAGCTAAGTCTAGAGGAGCAGATACGTTTGAGGCCTTTTCAAACTCGGCACCATACTTTATGACTCAAAGTGGATACGTATCTGGAAACTGGGATTCAAATAAGGATAACCTGAAGCCTGATCAATACACGAATTTTGCCAGCTACTTAACAGGAGTTGTGGACCATATACAGCAAGAAACAGGCATTCAATTTAAAACGCTTTCACCGGTAAATGAACCCAATACTAACTATTGGGGAGCCAAGGGCAGACAGGAAGGATCACACTGGGCACCGGCATCACAAGCGAAAATGATTAATGAGGTGAAAACACAATTAACCGAAAAAGGTTTGAATACCGTTGTCTCGGCAATGGACGAAACCAATCCATCAAAATTTCGATCCAATTGGGATGCCTACAATACGGAAACCCGAAATAATATTGGGCAGTTGAATGTACATACGTACGGAACGGGAGAAAGAAATGGTGCCAGAGATATTGCCAAGGGTGCGGGGAAAAAACTATGGATGTCGGAGGTTGACCTAAGTGTCGGCGGCCAGAACCATGAGGACATCAAGCCAGGGCTTGCTATATCGGAAAGAATCCAGGCGGATATCCAGCAGCTCGAGCCGGAAGCATGGGTGCTTTGGCAAGCAGTGGAAGATGAGGTAAACATGAGGCCTGAGCATGAAAATGGCAACTGGGGTCTGATTCAGGTTGATTTTGCCGCAAAGGATTTCAGCAATTTTAAAATATACAAAAATAAAAAATACTACGCAGTGGGCAACTACAGTAAATTTATCCGCCCTGGCGACCAGTTTATCAACACAAACAACCAAAATACTTTGGCCGCCATTGATACGAAAGATAACTCCGTTGTCGTCGTTTATACCAATTCATCTGCGGAACAAAAAGTAGTCGACTTTGACTTATCTGGATTTGAAACGATAAATGGTACAGCTTCGGCAACGCCATATGTAACATCGGCCACCGATAATTTGCAGAAAAAAGAAGACATCAAGGTAAAAGATGAAAAATTAGCAGCGGTGGTTCCCGCACAATCGATTACAACATTCGTCGTATCCGGTGTTTCTGGAGTCAACAAGGATGACGGTTTCTTAAATAATCATGATAAATACAAAATTAGCAATCTAAATAGTGGAAAGGTCCTGGATATCACTCAGGATGGCAAGATAGTGCAAAAATCCTATGACCGCGATAAAGCGAGCCAGCAATGGAGCCTTCAAAAAGTGACCAATGGATACAGCTCCAAGGAATTATATAAAATCGTCGACACCAACAGTGGCAAAGTAATTGGTGTAGAAAATGGGTCCGCTGTGGAACAAACCTATCAAAACACTGTCAGCCAAAAGTGGATGTTATCCACCTCAGGCAATCAGCAATACACGTTCATTAACGCAGCAAACGGTCAGCTGCTGGAAGTTGGCGGCGCGTCAACAAAAGAAGATGCTGGTGTGGACGTCTGGTCAGCGAATGCTGGAAAGAATCAGAGTTGGAAAATCGACAAGTCCGGAATTGTAGAAATTGAGCCTGCCAATGTCGTTGTAACGAAGAAAAAAATCGCACCGGAACTGCCACAGGAGATAACTGCTATTTACGGTGACGGGAAAAAAGTGCAAAAAGCGGTCCAATGGGAGCCGGTTGACCCTGATCAATATGACAGGGAAACCATTTTTACCGTGAAGGGCAAGGTAGAAGGAACGAACATCTCGGCAGTTGCCAATGTTACCGTCAGCAAAGTGGAAAGTGTCGAACCAATTAAAGTGAAAACTGTACCAGGTAAAGCGCCGGAACTGCCTGATTTTGTTCCTGCTAAACTTGAAATCGGTACAGAAGGAAACGTACGTGTGAATTGGGAAACGATAGACCCAAGCAAGTATGAAACGCTTGCCAAATTTACCGTAAAAGGCTCGATTCCGTATAGTCCGGTTAAAGTAACTGCCAATGTGCAAGTCACCAAACCGGCATTGCAGAACATTGCCTTAAACCTTCCCGGCTCTGGACAAGAGTTTCCAAAGGCAACCGCTTCCTTTACAGGACAGTATGATAAAGCCGCAAATGTTAACGATGGTGATATCTCTTCCATTCGCTGGACGAATTGGGATCCAAACAGCTGGAGGTCAGAAGATTGGGTAGCAATTGATTTTGGGGGTGAAGACACTATTTCTAAACTCGATTTCCATTTTTATGATGATGGGGGTGGAACGAGACCACCAGCATCCCTACAGCTTGAGTACTGGAATGGTACCGAATGGAAGGCCATCGACGGTACCCAATTAGATGTGAATGCGAAAAAGGACTTAACGGTGAACTTTGTACCAGTGACCACATCGAAGGTCCGAGTGGTGATGAAAGCGATGCCGAATACATGCATTGCGATTTCGGAAATTGAGGTATTTGGAAAAGGAGATGTCACGAAGGCTGAACCAAGCATTGGCGATGATTCAACGCTTGAGAGCATCTTAATCGATGGGAAGCCGCTAAAGGACTTCCAATCTGACCAATTTACTTATGATGTGATGGAAAAAGCATCGAAATCTCCTGTTGTTACAGCAGTAACCAACGACCTATTTGCCTCTTATCAGGTATCTGAAGAAGAGGACGCTGCTGTGATCACAGTAAAATCGGAGGATGGGCTCCGGACTGAAACCTATTCTGTTAAATTTAGATAATATAATTAGTCATAGTTGAGGATGCTGTAGTCCGCAACTATGACTTTTTATTGCCGTTTTTCCCCCCCGCCTTCACGTTCACCCTATCGACTACCATTTTTCTATTAAAATAGATTACAATTGGAAGAAAGATACTTAAGATAAAACCGATTAATATATTTAGGTTTATATCTCTAAGAAGGGGGGCTTCAGTTGGACAAAAAAACGTTTACCATCTATGATATTGCCGAAGCCACAAATGTATCTCCGGCAACTGTATCGCGGGTCCTAAATGGTAATTATCCAGTCAGCAAAAAAACAAAAGAGAAGGTGCTGGCGAAAATACAGGAATATAATTTTCAGCCAAACAGTATTGCAAGAAGTTTATCAAAAAAAGAAACAAAGATGATTGGGCTGATTTTGCCAGACATCACGAATCCATTCTTTTCAAGCTTCTGCATGGAATTGGAGAAATACGCTCAAAAAAAGGGATATACGATATTCTTATGTAATTCTATGAATGATAGCAAGATGGAGTCCGTTTACCTAAAGGTTCTCTCGGAACGCCAGGTCGAAGGGATCATCATGATGGGCGGCCGGATTAACAAATCGTTAACGGATGCGGAAGAGGCCTCTGAGGTGCAGGAGGTTATGAAAAAGATCCCTATTTTGATGGTCAACGGAGAGATGGCCGGTGTCGATTGTTATAAAGTGAAATCCGATGAGCTGTTGGGTATGAAGATGATTGTCGAGCATTTAGTCGAAATGGGGCACAAAAAAATTGGCTTGCTGGGAGGAAAGCAGGGGATCACTTCTACCGATATAAAAGTAGAGGGATTCAGGCAGCTCCTGATGGAAAATGGTCTGGTTTATCATCCTGAATGGCATATATACAGCGGTTTTTCAGTAGGAAGCGGTCAAAAGGCGATGAACAAGCTACTGGGAAACAAGGCAATGCCTACGGCCATTATTTGTATAAATGATATGATTGCCTCCGGAGCTTTAGTTGCGTGCAATCATCAAAATATCGACCCCAAGAAATTTGCCTTTGTAGGCTATGATGATTCGTTTGTTGCAGATATCTTGACGCCGAGCCTTACTTCCATAAACCATGATTACGAAAAACTTGGAACGGTGGCACTAGATTTAATTATTAACGCAAAAAATGAGCAAGAAGCACCGGAAGTTACAAAAGAAGTAACCATTGAACCCTTTCTCACCAAGAGGAACTCCACTGATTGGTGACTACCATGCTGCTGGCAGGAAGAATTATGCTGGTGACTTCGTTATACTTCAAGTCATTGACTCGAAAAATGTCGACAAATAGGTGAAAAAATTGAAAAAATGGTTTATAATCATTTAGTCATTTAAAATTATATAGTTCGCATTTTGCGAAAGTGGTTCTAGCCCCCCACATTAAAAAAACTAAGATGAAGCAGCACTTCTATCTTGGGGTGCTGTTTTTTTCTATTTGAAAGGAAGTATTTGATATACATGTTGAAAAATGAAAAGGCAATTGTTGTGTTTAGTGGTGGACAAGACAGCACCACTTGTTTATTTTGGGCATTAAAGCAATTTAAAGAAGTAGAAGTAGTTACGTTTGATTACAATCAACGGCATAGTTTAGAAATTGAATGTGCCAAAAATATAGCCAATGAACTTGGTGTGAAACACCATATTTTAGATATGTCCTTATTAAATCAACTAGCCCCTAATGCATTAACACGTTCAAATATTGAGGTGACTGATGGCGGCGAAGGGGAACTGCCGTCTACATTTGTGCCAGGCCGTAACCTGTTATTCCTGACTTTCGCAGGTGTTTTAGCACGTCAGATCGGTGCTAAGCATTTAGTCACCGGTGTTTGCGAAACAGATTTCAGCGGGTACCCAGATTGTCGTGATATTTTTATCAAATCACTGAATGTCACTTTAAATCTATCGATGGACGATAATTTTGTCATTCATACGCCATTAATGTGGTTAAACAAAGCAGAAACATGGGCGATGGCAGACGATTTAGGCGCGTTTGAATTTGTTCGTGAAAAAACATTAACCTGCTACAATGGTGTGATTTCGGATGGATGTGGAGAGTGCCCAGCTTGCGTCTTAAGAAAAAGAGGGCTTGATGACTTTCTTAATGGGAGGTTTTAAACGATGGGTTTCAGAATCGTTGATAAACTTCAGAAGATAAATGAGGACATTCAACCTCATCAATTAAAATATCATTCAAAGCGTGTACTAGTGAGCAAAGAGTTTACCTTTGATGCTTCACACCACTTGCATTGCTATGAAGGGAAATGCAAGAATTTGCACGGCCATACGTACAGAGTTATTTTTGGATTAAGTGGTTTTGTTGATGAACGCGGCTTAATGATCGACTTTGGCGATATTAAAGACATTTGGAAAAATGAAATCGAAATCTATCTTGATCATCAATACCTAAACGAAACCCTTCCATCGATGAATACAACAGCTGAAAACATGGTTGTCTGGATATATGAGAAAATGAAAGATGCCTTAGCAACAGAAGATCGTAGGGACCAATATCATGGAGCAAGAGTGGAATTTGTCCGTCTGTTTGAAACTCCAACAAGCTATGCAGAAGCGAGAAGGGAGTGGATGGAAGAATGAGTAAGATTCCTGTATTAGAAATTTTTGGCCCAACCATTCAAGGAGAAGGCATGGTCATTGGTCAAAAGACAATGTTTGTTCGGACAGCCGGCTGTGATTATTCATGCAGCTGGTGTGATTCTGCCTTTACATGGGATGGCAGTGCCAAAGAAGATATTCAGCAAATGACCGCTGAAGAAATTTGGGATGAATTGAAAAGAGTCGGTGGGGACAATTTCTCGTTTGTGACGATCTCAGGGGGAAATCCGGCGCTGTTGAAAAACTTAGATGTGTTTATCGATTTATTAAAAGAAAAAGACATCAAAATTGGCATCGAAACACAAGGCAGCAGATGGCAGGACTGGTTCCTAAACGTTAATGAACTGACCATTTCACCAAAGCCGCCGAGCTCCAACATGGTAACCAATTTTGAAATATTAGATTCTATTTTTCAAAATTTAAACGACAATGATTTTAAACATCAAGTGAGTCTAAAAGTAGTCATCTTCGATGATGCCGATCTTGAGTATGCGAAAATGGTTCATAACCGGTATGCGGATATTCCTTTTTATCTCCAGGTTGGGAACGATGATATTACGAATTTCAATAATAATGAATTGATTCAAAAACTACTGTTGAAATATGAGTGGTTAGTCAATTGTGTGGTTGCTGACCCTCAATTGAATGATGTAAAAGTATTACCACAATTGCATGCGCTTCTTTGGGGAAATAAGCGGGGAGTGTAAGGACAGGGACCATGAAGGACCATGGGATCATGGGGACGACGGTTCTACTGGCTTTTTTGGACAAGGAAAGAGATTAAAAAAGGCCAAAAGAACCGTCCCTGTGGGCATTGAATAGATGAAGCTTATTGAATTTTTCTTAAGCCCTTCCCATCATGAATCTCTCGAATACCTTCCTCGCAAACCCCGTAAGAACGCCAAGAACAAGTTTCACAGACAACTTGAATATCGGCGGGGATGACATGTTCTAGGATACGGGACTCAATATCCTCCCATCTAAGAATTTGTCCGATTTTAAGGTTCATTTTGTCTAAAATAACGGCATCTCTTTCATCGATCTGGTCGTCTTGGCAATGGTATTCACCTGAATTAGGGAACTTTTCACACAACTGATCTGGTCCCTTTACAAGCAGAATCAACGTATTTGGGTTGGTTCTCAAGGTTTGATGCAAAAGCGTCATATTTTCCACGTATTCTTGGGAATAGCCCATTCCCCGATAGCCTAGAAGGCAAAAAAGATGATGTCCTCGCAGCTTATACATTATTCTCCCCCAGTTTGTTTACGCCCTTTTGATTTTAAAAGTAAACTATAATTGTTATTTGGTTAACATCTATAGGGTTTATCATACCAAATCAATGTAACCGATCCAATTGAAAATTTATTTGTGGTGGTAACTCCTATTAAAATGAAATAATTAAAAAGAGCAAGTTGCGTTCAGAGGATGCATTAGTTAAGACTTTAAAAGGGCGTATAAAGGCATTGGAAGAAGAGAACAAACAATTAAAGGATCAAGTTCAAAAGTTATATGGCAGAAATTCACAATAAGTAAGTTTGGACCAAATTTTAACTTGACAGAATGTTTGATAAATAGTAACATTACTACCATAAATTAATTGTTTAATTGATTCTCTAAATAAATAGATTACTTTAGCATGAGGTTAATAACTTTCTATTGACTATATGAAAAAGTAAATATATATTAAAGAGGACAAACTGTAATTATACTTCCTTATTGGAAGAAAGAAAATTACATAATTAGGTAGACTATTAAAAGGCCTGGCTGGGCCCGTTAAAAGTAAACCGACAATTTTCAAAGTTTAATGGATTTAACCATTATGCTTAAAAAATTGTCGGTTTTTTTGTTTTTAAAAATAAAACAGAAAGGAATGTAGCGTAATGAAGGAAATCGGTCAAAGTCATATTTTCGGAATGATGGTTTCTTCCATACATCGATGGGGGGAAGTAAAATGTTAATTTCTCTGCCAGAAATATTTTTTGGATTGCTTGCCATATCGGTCCTTAGCGCGCTATTCCTGTTATACCCAAGGGTTCCGCTGTCTTTTGTTCGGCTTCACGTCGGTGTCACATTGCTGCCCCCAATCGCTGCCCTGCTGGCCCTTGTTACGAACAATGAGACCATGATTTATGGCCCTTGGCGGCTTGATTCCTTATCATGGCTGCTGGCCTTGTTTGTCCTTACCATCGGTTTTATCGTGCAGCGCTATTCTGTTCGTTACTTACTCGGTGATCGTTCCTATCGAAAATATTTTGCTCTGCTGACGATTACTACTACTGCTGATTCAGGTGTCTGGCTAAGTAATGACCTTCGCCTGCTGCTGGTTTGCTGGGGGGTTACACTCCTAGGACTGACTTTGCTTATAAGATTAAAAAAAGAGTGGAGTGTTGCTAGAAACGCTGCTAAGCAATCCGGCCGTCTGTTTGCACTAGGCTGGCTTATCCTGTTGGGAGCTGTCGTCTGGATCACCCAAACCACAGGGCATTGGCAGCTGTCGCTCGTCCTCACCAAAAGCAGTCTTGCACAGCTTGATTCATGGGAAAGGACTTGCATTAACCTGCTACTAATCTTGGCTGTCGTGATTCCGGCAGCACAATGGCCTTTCCAACGCTGGCTGTTAGATTCAGTAGTGGCTCCAACGCCTGTCTCCGCGGTAATGCATGCGGGATTAGTGAATGCAGGCGGAATTATCTTGACTCGATTTTCACCGCTTTTTAGCGGAGATATAGCCCAAATTGTTTTGCTTCTATTGTCCAGTGTTTCAGTCATGATAGGGACGGGAATTATGCTGGTCCACGTTGATTATAAACGGCAGCTGGTCGGGTCTACGATTGCACAGATGGGGTTCATGTTAATCCAATGTGCATTAGGTGCTTATTTGGCAGCCATTATCCACGCTGTCTTACATGGTCTATTCAAATCAACCCTTTTCTTACAGGCTGGCTCTGCGCTTCATCACCACGAGGAGCCAACCTCCGGGACGAACCAGCAAACATCATTATTATGGACAATTACTGGCGGGATTTTAGGCCTCCTGGTGGCAATTGGCCTTTGGATGTCTTCTCCTGGAGAGGGTTATCAATTGATAAGCGCTCTTACCTTAGGATGGTCAGTTTCATTTGCCTGGACCCAGCTCGTGGCTTTTGGATCCGGACGTATCGGGCGCATAGCAGGATTTTCTTTGTTTGCAGGAGCGGCAATTGTATACAGTTTGGTACATGATGCTTTTTATGGTGTGTTACAAGATACAATCCCGAAAGGAATTCAACCACCGGCACCAGCAGCCATTTTGCTACTGATTATCTTATTGGCCGGAAGTGCTGCAGGTGTACGGCTGGCTCGTCATCGTTCATCAACTGCCTATGTTCTCATTTATCTTTGGCTTGTACGATTAGGTGAGCCTCAAAATGATTTGGTCGAAAGTCATCCTAAGCATTTGACACAATCATTCTTTAGAGGAGGTCATTTACGATGAATACAACATTAGCAAAAACATTACATTGGGAAAAGCTGCCTGATACCCTCGATTTTGATCTTAATGACTTGGTGAAATCCGCCAGCAGCGTCATTGTACCGCTCGGGCCTATTAACACATTTGCAGCACGCAACCCCTGGGTAGGCTTAGAGGGACAACCGTTTGAAAAAATGGCACGCCGGCTCAAAGATACTTGTGATATAGATATCTACCCCAATGATTCCGTATTTCAGTCTGCACGGAATCGAGGAGAGATTCATCAGGATTTTTTAGAAAAGGGATTTCAACATTGGCTAAACTCACAGTCTTTGGAGTTGCCGCGGGAGGTCGCAGAGCGGTTTTGCCGGGCTGCACTTTTACAGAATCAACCATATTCAAGTACTTTGGAAGCACCTGAGTTAAAAAGCATGGCAAGAAAACTAAACCGTTTTACATCCCAAATGACAGAAAAACATTCGGTCAAAACCTATAGTCAGCGCTTGGAACAACTGGGAAGGGTGAATGCAGCACACGAACTTAACAGCCATATGATCAAGTGGTGTAAATTGTTTTTGGATAAGTCCCAGGCTGTCTGGTCGATGCCTAATCGGGAAGAAGGTTTCTATCATGCGTGGCGGAAACTAGTCCAGCATGACCCGGCACTTAGCCGTAAGGTACGTAAACAACTAAGTGAGTTGCCGGTAGAAGCAGACGCTGCCTTAATGGAAGTTTTGCTCGAATTCGAAATTCCTTTTTCAGAAATTCAAGACTATTTTGAAGCACATTTCCTTGCTTTGCCGGGCTGGGGAGGAATGATGCTTTGGCGCTCACAGCAATCAGCCGAAGAAACTTCACTGCTGCTTGACTATTTAGCTGTACGAATTTCGATGGAATGGGCTTTAGTTAAACCCTGTCTTCCCATGCCTGAAAAAAGAAATGATAAAGTAAATCTAGAACCATTAATTGCAGCTTGGGCGGAATGGGGGAACCTGCCAATCAATGCTTGGTTACAGTTATCCTCTACAGAAATAAAGGCACGTTTGGCCCTTGCGTATCGTTTTGATAAGATTCTACGCAATCGGCTTTTGCTTGAAGCATGGGAAAAAACATATGAAGACCAATTAAAGACGATGATTACATCCCAACAGCCTGCTGTAGCCGCAGAAAATGTAAAGCCGGCACTCGCTCAATTTGTATTTTGTATTGATGTGCGTTCAGAGCCTTTTCGCCGCAAACTTGAAAAAGCAGGAGATTTTGAGACCTTTGGAACAGCAGGCTTTTTCGGATTGCCGATTGAAACCTGCGAGCTTGGCAGTAACCACACGCATAACTCTTTGCCGGTAATGTTTAAACCGCAATACAAAGTAAAAGAGTTTTCACCAGAGTTTGAATCCTTTCAACAACGGCATCAGGTAGTCAGTTCACTCGGTTATACATTTAAAACGATGAAACATAATATGGTTTCCAGCATGGTGCTTCCGGAAATTAGCGGTCCCTGGCTCAGCCTGCAAACGCTGGCTCGCAGCTTTATGCCTCGGAGTGCAGGCCGGACATTAAGTAAATTGCTCGAAACATGGCTGCATAAACCTTCCACGGAACTCTCGCTTGACTATAAGCAAAAATCGGAAACAGATCTGCCAATTGGATTTTCTGTGAAAGAAAAAGTACACTATGTACGGCAAGCACTAAAAATGATGGGACTCACCGATCAATTTGCACCACTAGTGGTTATTTGCGGACATGGAAGTCACAGCACGAACAATCCATATCGTTCCGCACTCGACTGCGGTGCATGCGGAGGAGCATCAAGCGGATTCAATGCACGGGTGCTGGCAGCCTTGTGTAATCTTCCAAACGTAAGGAAGAGCCTCGAAACAGAGGGAATTATCATTCCGAAAGATACCGTTTTTGCAGCCGCCGAGCATATTACCACACTTGATGAATTACGTTGGCTTTATGTTCCGGAACTATCAGTTGAAGCTAAGGAAGCATTTAAACGTGTCCAAGCCGAGTTGCCAAAGGCGAGTGAGGAAGCCAATGCCGAGCGGATTCCGCAATTGCCAAATCTCGGAACCCATCTCAAGAATCCGAAGGCTGAGGCGCAGCGCCTTTCAGAAGATTGGAGTGAGGTCCGTCCGGAATGGGGCTTGGCACGTAACGCTGCGTTTATCATTGGGGAACGCCGGCTGACCCAAGACTGCAATCTGGGAGGAAGAGTTTTCCTCAACAATTATAACTGGAAGAAAGATAAAAACGGTGCTATTCTCGCCAACATTATTTCCGGGCCGGCAACGGTAGCTCAATGGATTAACCTGCAATATTATGCATCTACTGTTGCCCCTCATTATTATGGCAGCGGGAATAAAACAACCCAAACCGTGACAGCCGGTCTCGGGGTCATGCAGGGGAACGCCAGTGACTTATTATCCGGACTTCCCTGGCAGTCTGTTATGAAATCGGATGAAGAGGCATATCATGAGCCACTGCGTTTGCTGGTGGTCATCCAAGCACCGAGGGGCTATGTGAAACGGATGCTGGACCACGATCATGCCTTTCATCAAAAAGTGAAAAACGGATGGATTCGGCTTGCGTCTATTGATCCGGAAGGACACTGGGAGAGTTGGTCTTAACCTCTTTCCCGGTTTATATATATATGTCCTTGTGTGAAGGCTGCTTTTCTTTCCGGCGCTTTTGTAGCAATGGTACAAAGCTTTCCGTAAGAAAGTCGTCACATGGGCGGAAAAGATTGTTTTTTAGAATATTATAGGCAATATTTGGCCATCTATGAATGTAACTATGAAAAAAGGAAAAGGAATCGGTATGGAAAAAACAAAAGGAACACTTGAAGCTGAAATAAGCAAAGCTTTAACACATTGGGAGAAAAATTATCTTGGACGAGGCTCCGTATCTGTTAAATCGGATATCTTACGGGATATGGTGATTGTAATACTCCGCGGTATACTAACTGCTGCTGAATATACAGTATGTCTGGATAAAGAAGGATTGTTATCAGTAAAAGAACATCGCAACAGTTTAGTGGAATCCGGTCTGGATGATTTAAAAGAAATTATCTTAACGATAACAGGGGAAGAAGTAGTAAGTTTTCACACCGATATTAGTACACAAACTGGAGAACGAGTAATGGTCTTTAAACTTTCCAGTGACCTGCAAAGCAAATTATGTTAAAAACAAAAGGATATGTTCGGACTCGCATTTTTCATATAAGAAAGAGTCAGGAAACTTATTTGGAACAAAATTCAAAACATTTATGGGGTGAATTTGATGTCTAGAGATGAAAAGAAAAAAGTACTATTTGTGATTGGAATGGAGCAGAAATTAGAACGATTCATTAAAGAGGAAACCAATGTCAATCCGGAAAACATGATCATCTTACAAACATATCAGCCAGTCGTTTCACACCCCTTCGACGATTTAATGAGGGACATCATTATTGCTGTGTATCAGGATAATGTTGAGGAAATCGTTTTGGTCTCCACAAATGATTATCAAAAGAATACTGGGGATATACTGAACAAAATATATAAAAACAAAGAATTACAGGACAAGATTCAAACATTAGATTATCTTTATAAAAATTGCATGCCGGAATTTCCTGAGGGTACGGTAAGTGTATGGCTACAGGGAGGCAAAACTTTAACGGATAGCGTACAAAAAACTGTCAACATCATACGCAATCATCCGCTGCTGCCGTCACAAGTTAAGGTCAAAGAATTATATATTGATCAGGGGAATGAAAAGCTATCAGAAATTGTCTAAGAAACTATTGCTTATGTATATAATGAAATAAAAGTCTTAATTCCTCCAATTATAGGGATTAAGACTTTTTGTTTTGTATTTTAATTATTGTTACAGTAATTAAACTATTATTGAATTTATTTTGATAGCCAGCTGCTCATACTAACTCATGTGCCTTTTTCACGAATACAGCGGTCTGAATGTATCGACCATAACAGCAAGTTCCTGTGTTTCTTTTTTCCTATACTTGCTTCAATTTTTCCTGGATGTGTAGACCGCTTGGATTGGACAAACAATGATGGATTTACTATAAGTACCAATAAAAGTTTTTTGGATATTGAAGTAATACATAATTTCCTTAGTAACGATTCTTATTGGGTAAAGGGAATTGCTAAAGAATTAGTAGAAGCATCAATCGGGCGCTTTTCCGGAAAGCGTTTTTTTTAATGGGTTTTATGCAATTGATAAAATCTTTTATCTTTACTTTGGTTATACTCATTGATAAGCAAAGTAAAGATAGGGGACTATTTTATCTATGGAAAGAATAATATTGTGGTCACTGCTCATAATCGGGATAACCCTATTGTTTTCTAGTTTAAGAAAACCACCAATCAAAAATTGGATTTTAATTTTTTCAGTGGCCTCTTGTTTTTCAACGTTTTTTGGTGTTCTTGTTGTAGAAGAGAAAATGCTCGAATATCCAGTGAGATTTTTAAGTAACTATTTTAGTTCCAGCCTTCTTTATGAAAATCTTCTATTTCCAGTTGTTTGTATTTACTTTTATCAAACGACTTATCATTCAAGATATCTCAACATTGTTCTACAATGTATTTTGTACACCACTGTTTTAACGATAATTGAGTTTTTTTTTGAAAGATATACCGAATTAATTAAATACCATACATGGACATGGATATACACATTTATAAGCACCTTTCTTCTAATGATGTTCATCCGTTTCCTTATGCAATTGATAAACAGGAATGAAAGATATATTTAAGGAATCTTCATTGCAAGGTTTACCATTTCTTTATCTATCTATCTATTGCTTTTCTTTTAATAACTACGAGCCATTTTTGCTCTTTCGCATTTTTCAAAAATAATATTCTAATTAATTTTTCTATTATTTTTAACTAACAGAATTGTTTTATTATTCAGATATGTTATAATAGACCGATCTAAAAAAGAAAAGAAAAGAGTGTTATAATGCGTAAGCATAAAAAATCATTTGAAGAGTTAATAAAAGAGAATAAGCAAGAATTACTTAAAGATAAACAAGCAATCGAAAAAATTGAAAAGCGTATAGAAAAACGCCATGAGGTTAAAAAGCTAGCTTAATATAGCTAGTTTTTTTATGGCAAGCGAAGCTGTTCGAAAAATTACTTTTACCGGTTCCAATAGAGGTAGGTAAGGTACTTGTGAAACAATCTGCAGATACACTTAAGCGTGTTTCAATGGAGCTGGGAGGTCATGCACCATTTATATATTTGATGATGCCGACATTGATTTGGCAGTTGAAGGGGCGATAAAAAGTAAATTTACTTCAGCAATCTAACAGACAAGTATGCACGTTCAATTTTGAAAAAGAAAAACATTTGACATTTCTGCCTGAAGTGTTAACATTATCCATGCAGGGAAATCATTACATGACAATTAAATAAATGACGCAATTCCGCTAGAGGTGCCTTTTTAAAGGGCTGAGATTGAAGTACTACTTCGGGACTCTATGAACCTGATCTGGGTAATACCAGCGTAGGGAAGTGGAAAACGGGATATTTGAAGAACGTATGTTTCTATTTCGAATTTTCGACCACTTTCTTACCTAAAGAAAGTGGTTTTTTGTTTTTCACTTTAGGCCTTCGATCGACGGAATTGGCTTAAAAGGGGGAACGGGTATTTCAACTAGTGTAAAAGATAAAGAGTTACATATTATCTCCAATGGGAGAATGCCAATCGAACAGTTATGTGAAATTGTAAGCGAAATTCATCCATATATAACCGCGATTCATTTGCGGGAAAAACAAAAAACAGCCAAGGAACTTTTCCAAGCCGTCCAACAGTTAACAAATGAAAACATCCCACTATCAAAGATTATCATTAATGACCGAGTCGATGTTGCCTGCGTTACAAGGGCTAGAGGAGTTCAATTAGCCTTCCATAGTTTAGATGCAGGGCTTGTTAAAGAAAATTTTCCTCAGCTTTTGCTCGGGAACTCCATCCACTCCTACGAGGAAGGACAACATGCAAAAGAGAATGGTGCTGATTACGTGCTATTTGGCCATGTCTTTCCTTCGCAATCAAAACCGGGGAAGACCCCAAAAGGACTAGAGGAATTAGCAAAGCTCACCCAATTAGACATCCCGGTAATAGCCATCGGAGGGATTACAACTGAAAATACGGGGCAGGTACTTCAAGCAGGGTCAAAAGGGATCGCAGTCATGTCAGGAGTTTTAGATGCTCACGATCCATTAGCAGCAGTTAAGGCTTACCTAAATGAATTAAATGGAGATGAACAAAGTGGAAAATTCATTTGATGTGGCCATTATCGGAGGAGGAATTATCGGGTCCTCGATTGCCTATCAGCTCGCAAAAAGGGGAAGAAAAGTTGTCATAATTGAGAAGGAACGAGTCGCTTGCCAAGCTTCCAGTGCGGCTGCCGGAATGTTAGCAGCACAAGCAGAGCTGGAACAAGACGGTCCTTTATTCCAGCTAGCTTTAAAAAGTCAAGCGATGTTTTCAACGCTCGCAAGTGAGTTGTTTGAATATACGGGAATTGATATTGAGTATGTGAATAAAGGAATGGTGAAAATTGCCGAAACCGAAGAAATAGCGATTGAAGTAAAAAAACAAGTCATCTTCCAAAAAAAATGGGATCCAACAATAACCTGGCTCGATCCACAGGAACTACGTGAACTGGAACCATCTCTTTCACCACGTGTAGCTGGAGGGATGTATCTCCCTCATGATGGGCATGTACAACCAGCAAAGTTAACACAAGCTTATGCAAAAGCCTCGGAACATTTTAGTGCCAAAATATGGGAAGAGACGGAGGTTCTGTCTTTTGTCTATGAAAACGGTCAAGTTAAAGGGGTAAACACCAGCAAGGGCGTCATCCATTGTGAACAGGTGGTTGTTGCCACTGGAGCTTGGGCGGCGAAATTAATGCAAGAATCAGGAATCGATATTCCTGTGTATCCGGTTAAAGGAGAATGCTTTTCGATTAGAACAGAAAAGCCGATCATCAACGCGACCATTTTCTCCGACAAACGTTGTTATTTAGTACCCAAACGAAATGGGGAAATTTATATAGGTGCGACTGTGATTGAAAATACCTTTGATACCAAGGTAACTCCTGAAGGGATTGCTACATTGATAGAAAGAGCGACTCAATTAGTTCCACAGATTAAGGAGGCAGCATGGGAGCGAGTATGGGCTGGAGTCAGACCGCAGACAGGCGATGGAATCCCTTATATGGGCGAACATCCAAGCTGGCGTGGGTTGTTCGTGGCAGCAGGCCATTTTCGAAATGGAATTTTATTAAGCCCGATTACAGGGGAACTAGTTGCGGACCTAGTGTCAGGTAGCTTACTAGATCAGGAACTACTCTCTGCTTTTCACCTAGAACGGCACAAAGAAACGGTTAGTTAGGAGGTATACCATGAAGGTAGTAGTTAATGGCGAGTGGATCCAATTACCCGACCATATCGTATCTGTTTCAGATGTTCTCAAACATCATGACATCCAAGATAAGGTCGTTGTTGTGGAAGTGAACGGTGAAATATTAACCAGGTTAGAGCACCAAAGTACGAGAATATCAGATAAAGATCGAATCGAAATAGTCCATTTTGTAGGAGGCGGTTGACATGTTAAAAATAGGTTCATTATCCTTTCAATCTCGTTTGTTACTAGGTACCGGAAAGTATCCAAGCTTTGAAATCCAAAAGGCAGCAGTGGAAGTGTCGAAAGCAGAAATCCTCACGTTTGCGGTGAGACGAATGAATATTTTTGAACCAAGCCAGCCGAATTTTTTAGAACAGCTCGACACTCAAAAATATAAGCTTCTGCCTAATACTGCTGGAGCAAAAACAGCCGCAGAGGCGGTCCGGATCGCAAAACTAGCGAAAGCTTCAGGACTATGCGATATGATTAAAGTGGAAGTGATTGGCTGTGATCACACCTTGCTTCCTGACCCGATTGAAACCCTTAAAGCAACGGAAGAATTAGTGAAGGAAGGATTTATTGTCCTCCCCTATACATCCGATGACGTGGTTTTAGCTCGAAAGCTCCAAGAAGTGGGCTGTCATGCGGTCATGCCTGGGGCCTCGCCCATTGGATCCGGTCAAGGGATCATCAATCCTGTTAATCTAGGCTTTATTATCGAGCAAGCGGTCGTACCTGTGATTGTGGATGCTGGTATTGGCTCCCCAGCTGATGCAGCATTGGCGATGGAATTAGGTGCTGATGGGGTGTTATTAAATACGGCTGTTTCAGCAGCAAACGATCCGGTCAAAATGGCTCGAGCCATGAGTCTAGCGATCGAAGCGGGACGATTAGGCTTTGAAGCCGGCCGAATCGAGAAAAAGAGATATGCGACAGCCAGCAGTCCCAAGGAAGGAATGAGTATCGGGTGAATCGCTACTCACGACAAGAACTATTTTCACCGATTGGGAAAGACGGACAGCAGCTAATTTCCATGAAACATGTACTTATCATCGGAATGGGAGCACTCGGTTCAGGAAGTGCCGAAGCCCTTGTCCGTGCTGGAGTAGGGAAACTAACCATTGTGGATCGGGATTATGTCGAATGGTCGAATTTACAGCGACAGCAGCTCTATGCTGAAGAAGATGCCAAAAACCGAATTCCCAAAGTCATCGCAGCCAAAAACCGCTTAACAGCGATTAACTCTTCGGTGCTGATTGAGGCAATCATTGGTGATGCCTCCGTCACCGAGCTTCTTGACTGGGCTCAAAATGTGGATCTGATGATTGATGCAACCGATAATTTCGAAACAAGAATGATCATGAATGATGTAGCACAAAAGGTGGGCATCCCTTGGATTTACGGGGCATGCGTGGGAAGCTACGGCATATCCTACACGATTATTCCAGAAAAAACACCTTGCCTTGCTTGCTTACTTGAAACCGTTCCGCTAGGCGGATTAACCTGTGACACAGCTGGAATTATAAGTCCAGCTGTGAACATGGTCGTTGCGTATCAAATAAGTGAAGCCTTGAAAATTTTGGTTGGCGATCTGGATTCTCTTCGGAGCAAACTCGTGTCTTTTGACTTGTGGAAAAATCAACATAGTACGATCAAGGTAGATAAATTGAAAAAAGAAGATTGTCCAACCTGTGGGAAAGAACGTTCCTTCCCCTATTTAGCTTTTGAAAATCAAACCAAGACAGCTGTCCTCTGTGGAAGAGATTCTGTTCAGATACGTCCTGCGCTTACCGCCTTGCGTGACTTAGTAGCGTTAGAAAAATTATTGGCAAATCAAGGGGGAACAGTACAGAGAAATCCGTATCTATTATCATATACAGTGGATCCGCTCCGATTAGTCATTTTTAAAGACGGAAGGGTGTTAGTCCACGGAACCAAGGATATTTCCGAAGCAAAGGCACTATACCATCGATACTTAGGGTAATGACAACCACTTGCGATGAAGTCTTTCCATGAAATGTTACCAAAATTATGCTAAACTTGATAATTATGGAATGGAGTGATTAATGATGGATAAATCAATTCCAGAAATTACACTTAATGATGGGCTTACTTTGCCAGTAATCGGTTTGGGTACATATAAGCTAAGAGGGAATGATGGTGTTCATTCGATCTTAAGTGCAATTGATATGGGATATAGACTAATAGATTCTGCTTATAATTATGAAAATGAAGGCACGGTTGGGGAGGCTGTTAGACGCAGTTCTGTTCCAAGAGTAAAATTAAAGATTACATCGAAACTTCCCGGTCGCTATCAAACCTATGGCAGGGCGGTTGCGACCATTCAAGAATCGTTATTTCGAGCAAATCTAGATTATTATGATTTATATCTCATTCATTGGCCAAATCCTAAACAGGACATATACTTGGAAGCTTGGGAAGCATTAATTGATGCTAAAAAATGGGGGCTTATTCGTTCGATCGGTGTCTGTAATTTCTTACCTGAACATATAGAGCGTTTAGAAAAAGAAACAGGTGTGAAACCTAGCATTAACCAAATCGAATTACACCCATTATTCAATCAAGCACCACAAAGAAAATGGCATGAAGAAAATAACATTACAACGGAATCCTGGAGCCCAATAGCTCGAGCAAATGAAGTTTTACAAAATGATACCCTTCAACAGATTGCCGATCATCATAACAAGTCTATTTCACAAATTATTTTACGTTGGCATTATCAACTTGGGGCCATTGCCATTCCTAAATCATCATCTCCTGCAAGGCAGCTTGAAAATATATCTATTTTTGATTTCTCCTTAGATGAAATAGAAATGAGTATCATTTCAGGATTAACTCGCCCTGATGGCAGAATAAACAACCAAGATCCTGCAGAATACGAAGAATTTTAAACCGTATGAACTTGCGGCCTCATCCAATCATAAGAGAGGCCTTATTTTTTTAATACAAATATTCTAATATATGTTAACCAAAAGTTCTAATGATATAACTAGGACTTTTGAACTACCAAAATTTACAGCTATCATCCATTTAGCAGACATGATATATTTCTCTTGTAAGTTCTTAACGGAACTGACGGTAAGCTTTTATTACAGAGAAGTACTCAAGTGGCTGAAGAGGCGCCCCTGCTAAGGGTGTAGGTCGGGTAACCGGCGCGAGGGTTCAAATCCCTTCTTCTCTGCCATTATATAATGGGGATGTCTTGGTATCGACAGGGATAGTTTGAGCTTATATGGCGAGTCGAGGGAATCGTCCTCGTAAAAACGATAAAGCCTTATAACTGGCAAACAAAACAACAACTTCGCTTTCGCTGCCTAATAACAGACGATAGCGGTTCCTCCCTCCATCGTCCATGTGGTAGGGTAAGGGACTTATGATAAGTGGACTACGCCGAATTCCATCGTCTGAGGATGAAGGAAGAGACTAACCAGACTAGCTGCTTCAATGCCTGTCAGTAGGCTAACGAAGTAAGTGAAATCAATTCTACTGACTACACTCGTAGAAGTATAAGTGCCAATATCTTTGCACACGGGTTCAACTCCCGTCATTTCCACTAAGCAACAAAAAACATTTTGAATTAGATTTATCACCCGATGATCATATAACTAGGAAGTTAGAAATTTTCGGCAGTAGCTCAGTGGTAGAGCTATCGGCTGTTAACCGATCGGTCGTAGGTTCGAGTCCTACCTGCGGAGTCATAGTCCAACAAGGACATTAGGAAACGGGTCAGGGCGGGAACGCAGCAGCCATAACTAGTGAAATTGTGTGGGCTATTACATAGGACGATACAAAAACGCTAAAATATATCCTAAAAGTCACATCCAATTTTTATATATTGTTAAAAAATTTGTATATTGGTTTAAAAAGGGACTAGTATAACTAACAGGTGCGATGCTTTAATATAAAGCATCGTCTATTTTTGATTTAATTAACGAAACAGATTTTAAAGAATTGTACTTAAAGTAACGAGTACAAGAGTTGAAGACCAGCCGCCATTTGTTGGCTTTTTTAATAAAGCGGCAGTTTAAGTTGAGCAAACTGTTAGAGTGGAAAGAAAGTACCTTCTTTTTTATTTATTAAAATACTTCTGATAATAAAAAAATACAAGTGATTTTTAGAATTATCTTAAGGTGGAATGAGAAAATGCAGAATCATATTGCGTACCTTCTAGAACATTATGGGTACTTCGGAATAACCTTCGCCTTAATCGGTGGTATTGTTGGACTTCCTATACCCGATGAGGTTCTTCTTACATATATTGGTTACAATGTGTTTCAGGGAAAATTATCATACATAATGTCAATAGTAAGTGCCTTTGTAGGAGCCATGGGGGGGATTTCGCTTAGTTACCTCATCGGTTACAAATTTGGATTGCCTTTATTAGAAAAGTTTGGACCAAAAATTCACATTACTGAGCAAAAAATTAATAGAACAAAGAAATTATTCAGGAAATTCGGACCTTATCTTTTATTACTTGGTTATTTTATTCCTGGGGTTCGTCATCTTACAGCATATATAGCTGCTGTCAATCTCTTCCCCTTTAGAAAATTTGCGGTTTACGCTTTTACGGGTGCATTAATATGGAGTATTACTTTTATCACACTAGGAAGAATATTAGGGGAAAATTGGACTAGTGTGGAACTATATATATCGACATATAGTATTTATTTAATTACGAGCTTATTGGTCCTTTCAATATTGATTTATTTTTTATGGAAGAGAAGAAATTTATTAAAAAGGGATATTTCATAAAAGTGGCTTCCTTTAAAAACTAAAACTAAATAAGGAGTTATTTCTTATGGCGAGGTTAATTGTCAAACTCATTGTTTGTCCACTAACGATAATTAATTTCTTCTGTAATTTTTACAAAACTGTTAATTGTAATGCTTTTTTTCAACCTTAAACGGAATGTTTTACACTAATTGCAAGTGATTGAAGTAGAAAAAACACTGATATAGGACTTTTGAACTACCAAAATTTACAGCTATCATCCAATTAGCAGACATGATATATTTCTCTTGTAAGTTCTTAACGGAACTGACGGTAAGCTTTTATTACAGAGAAGTACTCAAGTGGCTGAAGTGGCGCCCCTGCTAAGGGTGGTCGGGTAACCGGCGCGAGGGTTCAAATCCCTTCTTCTCTGCCATTATATTATGGGGATGTCTTGGTATCGACAGGGATAGTTTGAGCTTATATGGCGAGTCGAGGGAATCGTCCTCGTAAAAACGATAAAGCCTTATAACTGGCAAACAAAACAACAACTTCGCTTTCGCTGCCTAATAACAGACGATAGCGGTTCCTCCCTCCATCGTCCATGTGATAGGGTAAGGGACTCATGATAAGTGGACTACGCCGAATTCCACCGTCTGAGGATGAAGGAAGAGACTAACCAGACTAGCTGCTTCAACGCCTGTCAGTAGGCTAAAGAAGTAAGTGAAATCAATTCTACTGACTACACTCGTAGAAGTATAAGTGCCAATATCTTTGCACACGGGTTCAACTCCCGTCATTTCCACTAAAAGTTGGTTGGGGGGTCAAGTCCTCTAGCCGTCACCATTTTTCCGCAGTAGCTCAGTGGTAGAGCTATCGGCTGTTAACCGATCGGTCGTAGGTTCGAGTCCTACCTGCGGAGTCATAGTCCAACAAGGACGCTAGGAAACGGGTCAGGGCGGGAACGCAGCAGCCATAACTAGTGAAATTGTGTGGGCTATTACATAGGACAAAACAAAATCGCTAAAAGATACCCTAAAACTCACCTCCAATAAACGGATGTGACTTTTTTTATTTCTAAGAAATTTATCCCTATAAATATCGAAACATGATGATTGTTATTAATGGTACTAAAACGATGATCTAACCGATAGAGTTCCAAAATTAAGGGTACAGCCGACGCCGAATCTCTTTTCAACAATGATGGAGGGATCATTTTTTGAAATAAATATGCTTTTGAAATAACCGGGTAGAAAACTCTCAGAATCTAATAAATATTTTGTTATTTACAAGATTCATATAAATGTATATAATCCCTATATAAATACTTGGAATTGTTGGGGCGTGAGCATATGAGTATGGGGATTACATTGATGGGTTTACTTGTAGGTTTTTTGGTAGGGTTAACTGGTGTAGGAGGAGCAGCGCTGCTAACCCCTGTATTAATTCTAATAGGGGTAAATCCTTCAATTGCTGTAGGTACAGACCTTGTATATAACTCAATTACGAAATTCTTCGGACTTTTTCAACATTGGAGACAAAAAACAGTCAATTTACAGATGGTTAAGTTATTAGCGATAGGAAGTATTCCTAGTGCGGTGGTAGCGATTGGTTCCCTTCATTATTTTGAAGCTTATTACCATAATCAAGAACAGATTATTAGGCATTCCCTCGGATACATCCTGATAGTTGTTTCACTGGCTATCATTATCAGAACCTTTGTGGAGAAAAAATTAAGACCGAATCGTTGGCAATTAAAACCTTTGAAAGAAAAGAAAATGCTAACCATTTTAATTGGCTGCCTTTTTGGGTTTATTGTCGGATTAACTTCTTTAGGCTCAGGTTCATTATTCGCTGTGGCAATGATTTATCTGTATCAAATGAAGACATCAGAGATGGTGGGCACTGATATTACTCATGCGTTTCTTTTGGTAACCGTTGCAGGATTGCTACATATTGGTTATGGAAATGTTAACTATATGCTAGTTGGTAATTTACTCATTGGCTCCATTCCAGGAGTATTGATCGGAAGTAGCATTTCTGCTAAGGTCCCAACAAGACCCTTACGAACGGTTGTTGCTGTATTGATCTTTGTAAGTGGACTAAAGCTAATCTAGGATTTGCATGGATAAACCTAAAATGAAATTTTAAGAGAAAGTCAGCATATATATAAAGTGTACCCGATGTAAGGGGAATTCTAAAAAAGGTTATGCCACATGGAGAAGATGATTTCTGTATTCAACGAGAGCACTGAAAAAGTCCAATATTTATAAAAGGCAGTTGAAAGTTCAATTGAATCGAACTTTCAACTGCCTTTTTATTTTATAATTAATAATATTAATTGTATGTAGGTGATTTCCAAAATGATTTCAAACAAAGTGTGTTAGTGAAGGGTGCAGCACCTTATTTAAAGAAACAGAAAATTAGTAACAATAAATTTTCTCATTAAATCATATAATGTCTTTATTTAATTAATCGATTTTCTGTTAATTTTGAAAAAAAAGAAGGTGGACAACCAATGAAAGTTGAGTCTTTTTTATGTGCTGCCCCTCATAAAAGTGTAAGTGAAGATTCAATCGTATTAAATGAAAAGATAAATGTCTATGGGGTTTTTGATGGGGCAACTCCATTAATGCCATTCAAAGATGAAAACGGACGGAACGGTGCATATTTAGCATCAAATATATTTAAAGATTATTTCTTTAGACTCTACCGAAGTAACCTTTCATTAGTTGAAGGAGTCATGGCTGCTAATAGAATGTTGAGAGCACGCATGGAAAAATACAAGGTGAATCAGGAAAAATATGAAAATCTTTGGTCAACATGTGCTGCAATTATAAAGATTGAAAAAGACGGAAAGATTTCTTATGCTCAGCTTGGTGATTGTATGATCATTGCTGAGTATCAAAACGGAACCATAAATGCCTTAACAAGGGATACTGTAAAAGATATAAGTTATAGAGCGAAGGCATGGCGTGAAGAACAAAGAAAGCAAGGAATTAAAATTCCAGATGAGGAGTATTATCAGGATCGTACTCAATTGCTTATCTTTAATCGTTCATTAGCTAATAAGGAATATGGTTACTCTGTAGCTAATGGAAAAAAAGAAGTTTTCAATTTTATTCAGCATGGTCAAGTAAATATCAGTGAAATCAAAACATTATTAATGATAACAGATGGCCTTTTTCATCCAAACTATTCAATTGAAGAAACATTTAAACAGATACATACAATCGGTTTACAAGTATATTCTTGTGTCTTAGAACAATATGAGAAAAGGAATAATCTTCGTTCAGATGATAAGACGGGGATCATGATTAAGCTTATGTGATGAGGAGAAGTCTACATGAAAGTAGAACCGGGAATGATTAAAGATATTAATTTATCGTTTAAAGAACCGCTTATTGCTTTAAAAGATGTCATGTACATCATTGTACACCATACAGAAGAAATAGGTTGGGATATTAAAAAGACGCATCGGTTTCATCAGGATCATCGTCGATGGAATGGAATAGGATACAATTTTTTTATTGAGGAAAATGGTGAAATTATTAAAGGAAGAGGATACCATGTTGGAGCACACGCATATTCATATAATGAAAAATCAATAGGTATTTGTATAGCTGGTAATTTTGATATTCATACTCCATCAATAGAGCAGCTAAAATCATTGAGTAAACTATGCATTTTCCTTTTACATCAATTTAATTTATCAACTACTCACATTCTGGGACATCGTGAATTAAAAGGGGTCACAAAAAGTTGTCCAGGTAAAAACTTTAATATGGGCCAATTCAGAGAATCTATTAAGATGCAGTGGCCAAATTATAAAGATAAAGAGTGAAGTTCAAACAAGACACATTATAAAGTTTATGCGGGTACCTTAAAAGAGAACAGATAATTCACATAAAAATGGCTTTGAGTTTTCTCTAAGCCATTTTTTTAAATATTTATAAAAGTTCTTCATGTTCCAATTCAATAATTTCATAAAAATGGATTGGGTCCTATAAATCAAAAGGGTAATGCTGGATGTTTATTTAAGATTTTAATCTCGTTATGAAAGGGTATTGCTTAAACGTTTCTTTCGGGTTTCATGGTCAATTTGAATCTGTTTTTGTAAATCGATTATATCATTATTGTTATAGGATTTTTCTGGAAGCAGCCCTTCATCCCCCGGCATAAATATCCAGCCTTTATTTAAGACAAAACGAAGCCATGAACCTGCCATCCACGATGTTATTAGGGATAGCATTACAAGAATCCCAAAGAAATCCTGGTTAATAATTCCTTCTGAAAAAGCAACGGTTGACAAAACAATTCCCGGGCCGCCTCTAGCGTTCATTGCCATCGCAAAGTTCATACTTGTTAAAAAATTTTGACGAATAATCTTACAGGCAAAAAACACAATAATGGATTGAGTGAGAGTGGCAAATATCAAATATTTGAGAAAAAAAAGTGTTTGGAAATTTTTTGCAAGATTTAAATTTAAACCAACGACAGCAAAGTATACAGGAATAAACCAAGAAAATGAAATGTGTACAACCGACTGTTTCAAACGCTCAAATAACGTTGAAGGTAAAGTTAATTTTGCTCCAATTCCAGCTAACAGAGCCCCAAAAATGGTTTCTACATTTAGATAACCTGCAATGGCGGAAACGACGAACACGATAAATAAGACATACCCAATATGTGAAGCTCTAAATAAGAAATTCCCTTTTCGAATCGTTAATTTCTTAAATAAAAGATAGAGAGCAAAAATGGTAACGATAACAAACGCTGTCGTAGTGCCGAGACTTTTAAAAACTGCACTAACTGTAACAGGCCCGCCATGCTCGGCAACCGCAGTAGCTATTCCAAGAGCTCCCCAAAGGAAAGTATCATGGACTCCTGCAATTGCTACTACCAGTTTTGCAAACCTTGAATGCATAATTCCTAAGTCATGAAAAATCTTTGAAATGACCGGAATTGAGGTTACTGAAACTGAAATCCCGATGACGATTTTGATTGCAAAATTACTATTAGCCGGACCAAGGAATTGTTTGAAATCAAGTAAATAAGTAGCAAGCCACCCAAGGGCAAACGGGAGAATAGTAGATGCAAGCACAATCACCGTTACGATTTTCCCGTCCCCTCTTTTTAATTTTGTATGCATATTTAACCCCGAACAGAACATGAGTAAAGTTAGACCGATTTGGTACATAAGTCCAAACATTCGATCTTCCTGTGGAAAACCAGCAAACAGCCAAGTAAAGGCATGGGGAAAAAAGTACCCAAGTATTGTTGGCCCTAAAACAAGTCCTGCTGAGACTTCGCCGATGACCCTTGGCACCATTAACCTCTCAGCCAAATAGCCCAGTAAATGTGCCAAACCTAACAAAACAGACATTGCTAACAAAAAATGACTAAGATCGATAGAACTAAAGTTAAACATTGGCCCCCTCCTTTTTTCAGCTTTGTTCAATATACTATGTCCCTTCCCATAAATAGCTCGGGCTAATAACATGGACAAAGGAAATATTCTAAGGGAAAAACCATATGCAAAACGCTTACATTATTTACAAGCATTTCTAACTGCGTTTGTAGTAAACGTTAAAAGGATGATAGAGTTACAAGAAGCCCCCTTTCCCAGTAGGGAAAGGAACATTTGATGAGACTCAAAACAAAAACAGCCCCTAAATTATTTTTTTTCATAATTTAGGGGCTGTTTTATTTAACTTTACTTTGGATTTCTACCCTTTTTGCAATAGCCTCATATGGGGAGTCTTTTTTATTAATAACTAGAAATTGATAAGGCTTCCAAACGCCTAAAAAAAGTAAGAAATCACTAATTACTATGAATAATTTTGGTTTGAATCCACATACTAAAAAAAAATGAGGAGTGAAAATAATGAAAAAATTAGTAGCACTATTTTTAACATTTAATTTCCTGTTTGGAATTAACCTGCTATCTGTCAACGCCCAAGGAGTAAAGCCGCTTGAGGGTATAAGTATGGAAAAAGCAAAACAAATTGCACTGAAAAAGGTAAACGGGAAGATTGTAAGCGCACATGTTGAAAAAGACGACGGAATGGTAAAATATGAAATTATCATTCAAGCTAAAAATGGAAGGTATGAAGTGGAAATTGATAAAGCTACCGGTAAAGTGTTAGAGGTAGAGAAGGAAGGCTCAGGAAGACATAGCGGGGATGACGACGACAATGACGACCATGAAGATCATGATGACTGATTAAGTTTCTATTAAATTAAAAAATTTACGTTAAAGAGGTTCACTAAAATGGCAAAAGTATTCGTGATTTCCTGTATCCTTTTTTGCAGTTTCGTGTTCATATCAGCTGCCACCCAAGCTAAGGGGGCAGTCCATAAACCAACAGAAAATGAAATGTATGATCCAGAGATGAATTGTACAAAAAAAGTGAAGCTGACCCCGGAACAGCAAAAAAAACTTGATCAAATTTATATCAAAATTCATCATGATTATAGTGATTTAATTAAAGTATACTCTGAGGCAGGGGGATTGACGCCAGCGCAAGAAAAGCTAAGACATGTCATGTTGAATAACTATGTGAAAACCTTTTACAAAAGAAATTATCGGTGGTGCTCCGAGCATGAATCGGATGAATGGGAAGAAGAATGGTATAATAATGATAACGATTAAGACCGAATAGGGAAAGAATCAGGGTAGCCCTGATTCTTTTTTATGTTGTCCTGCATAAAATAATTCATAAAGGTGGGATGACCATGTATTTATCCGTAGGTATAGGGGGAATCATCGGTGCTTTACTAAGATTTTCCATCTCCCAGTGGTTTTTAAGTTTGGATTCTTTTCTATTTATTGGGACTATATTTGTAAATTTAACCGGGTGTTTTTTGTTAGGGTACCTTCAGGGGATTTCAAGAGTGTATGAATTACCAGGATGGTTTGTCGTCGGAATGGGTACAGGATTAATTGGAGCTTATACGACTTTTTCCACTTTTAGCATAGAGGTAGTTCATTATTTAAATCAAGGACTTATCATTATTGCATTTACTTATATAATGGTCAGTTCGGTTGGCGGGTATTTCTTAGCATACATCGGATTCTTTCTTTCTACCTACAAAAAAAGGGAAGTGTGAGGGGAATGGTTGTTCAAATTTGGCTTGTGGGCTTAGGCGGCTTTTTCGGTGCAATCGTTAGGCACTTTGTAAACCAGTATTTCTCAAGGTTTCTGCTATTTCCATTGGGAACCTTTATGGTAAACACAACAGGTTCATTTTTAATTGGGCTTCTTATGGGAAGTGATTGGATTACAGACTCCATTCGTGTTTTTTTAAGTGCAGGCTTTTTGGGGGCATACACAACATTTTCTACATTTAATTTTGAACTTTTTATGCTAAAAAGGAATCATAGAGACTTTCAGTTTTTTCTTTATTTGGCTAGCAGCTATTTTCTTGGCATTCTATTGGCTATCCTAGGATATTCGATTGCAAACACATAATATCCGGGATTGACACTCGGCTATTTCCATTTTTACTTAACTTGAAACTGTCCAAATGACATATTAAATCCGTTTAATACCTCTATTTGGTAGTTTTCACCATTTGGGATGTTTTTCATGAATATTTGAAAACCTTTTGAATCTTTATAATCGCCGTGGATATAGCCCTGTCCAAATACCTTTCTTTTCCCCCACCAATTCATGGTTACGAGCGAATAACAAATGGGACTTTTCTTGTCAACAACCTCCTGGAATCCATTAATGGAGATGTATTGATTGGCAACCGTAAAGGGTCGGCTATAAAAGCAGCAACAGTCAACACCCAATCCCCACTGAATCCATTCCTTTCTTTTTTCCTTTATCATTTTTCTAAAATAGAAGCACTTAAAAAGGAAAAATACAGTACAAGCCCCAGTTAATAGTATAAAAATACTCATTTAACACTCCTCACTTCCTTCTTTACTATCTTATTGAGGGTTGTCTATAATTGTAAGGGCGAATGTACATGCTTATCCTTTGGCTATTTACAGTCTTTTTTAAAAGGGATATCTGGATTGTCAACACCAAACTAGACAACTTTTTTAAGGTGTGTAAGTTTGTATTCAATCGGGCTTAAATAGTCTAGCGTACCGTGAATACGAAGAAGATTTAACCAATGTATATAATCATGTAACTCACGGGTCTATTATATATATTAATCAGGCAAAAATTTGCTACAACTCCTGTACTCTCCCCCTTCTAATTTCCATTGTAATAGCAAACTATTTAACTGTATTTCTTCTATTAAAATACCCTACTTTAGCTTACAAACCAATAATGACCAGCTTCATGCCGATAACATTAGTTAAATCTTGCATCTTTATGAGATCTATAAAATCCGTTCATGTATCTATATTGTTCAATGAGGCATAAGTTTCTATCTTCAACTAAATTGCTCCTTTAGTACCATGTAACCAAAGTAGGTAGTTCAAAAGTACACTCCTTTTGTCTAACTTTGCGACTTCTATGAAGTAGATGGCCACTAGAACCTTTCCCGTGACCATTTTCGTGAAAAAGCAAGTGAGGCTTAATCGTCTATTAAAGAATCATATATAATAAGTATTATCAAAGAAAATGTAATTGAAAGGTGGGGTTACAAGACTAATAGAAGATTTAGATAAAACGATAGATAGAGGGGGACATAAATGGAAGCGATCGTCTTAGCTGCTGGATATTCCAGCCGAGCAAATACATTTAAAATGACATTGCCTATGGGGAAAATGTCCATCTTGGAGCATACCTTATCTAAATATGAAGGATTATGCAGCAGGGTCATCGTCGTAGCTGGGTTTCAAGCGGAACTCATCCAAGAGGAAATGGCAAAAATCAGCAGTAAAAATGCCTATTCATTTCAGATCAAGCTTGTTTATAATGAAAACTTTAACCAGGGAATGTTTACTTCCATTCAAAAGGGCTGCAGCGAAGTAAATACCCCAACCTTCTTTATAACACCCGGAGATTGTCCGCATGTTAAAAAAGAGACCGTTCAGCTAATAGCAGAACACAAAGGGAACGTCGTTATTCCCAGCTTTAACTATAAAGGCGGTCACCCTATCAAATTATCAAGCGAAGTGAAACAGAAAATTTTAGAAACCAATTCAGAAAGTAATTTGCGTGCGGTCCTGGGCGGTTACGAAAAAAAATACATGAATGTAGATGATCCGGGAGTATTAATGGATGTAGATACACTGGAGGATTTCCAAAAAGCCATTGATTATTATAAAGGATGATATATTTCGATACAAAATCTAGATTTGATACCTTTAAATGAATTAAAATTATTTTTTTTATATTGAACAAACGGTTAGTTGAACAATTTATAAATTTTATGGTTTAAGTTTCTAGAGCATATCTTTGTAAAAGGAATGCTTTTTATCTTTGTCTAAAATTAACAATTGTTTCACAACAAAAATATTATTAAAATTAATAAAAAATTATTGAAAAACGATAAATAATGTATTAAAATCCAATTGACAATAAATTAGAGAGGTGCTTTTATGAAAAGAGGAACAACATTATTTTTAAAGATAGCTGATATTCTTATTGGAATTCCGGTTCTTGCTTTGTGCAACTTTTTGGTGCCTGAGCTAGGGGATGTTGCAGCAAAATTGCTTCCAGAATTTGCTTATATAAAATATCTCGTTTCCATCGTTTTTTATGCATCGGCGATCCCTTTTTACTTTGCTTTATATCAGGCTTTCAAACTATTACGTTATATTGACAAAAATAAAGCCTTCTCGCAAATTTCTGTAAAAGCTTTAAAGAAAATCAAACACTGTGCCATCACAATCAGTATCTTGCATGTACTAGTCTTGCCGCTCTTCTATCTCTTTGCGGAGAAAGACGACGCCCCAGGAGTCATCTTTGTCGGATTGGTTGTACCTTTTGCTTCCATGGTGATTGCAGTTTTTGCTGCTGTTCTCCAAAAGCTTTTAAAAGAAGCGATTGATATAAAATCAGACAATGATTTAACGGTCTGAGGTGGATAACTAGCAATTATAATCAGGATCAAAGTGGTGCTGACTAAAAGAAAAATAAAGGTAATTGATTTGAAAACGTAAGGAACGCATGGACATTATTAGAGAGGTGTTTTCTATGAACCGAGGGGCAACTTTTTTCCTAAAGGGAGTTATTCTTCTTATTGGAATTGTGGTACTTGCATTGTGTATATTTTGGGTGCCTGAGATAGCCAGTAGAGATGCAGAAGCGCATCCAGAGACTGCTTACTTGCAATATCCCTTTTTACTATCAGCTTATTTATTATCTATTCCATTTTTCATCGGGCTGTATAAAGCATTTAAACTATTAATTTACATTAATAAGAACAAGGCTTTCTCTGAATTATCTGTTAGAGCTTTAAAGGTTATCAAGTGCTGTGCCATCACAATCAGTGCCTTGATTGTTGCAGGAATCATATTTGTTGCTATATATATGGAAGGTGACAGAGCAGGTGTCATAGCAATGGGATTATATTCGACCTTTGCTTTAAGCCTAATCGCAACCTTTGCTGGTGTCCTCCAAAGGCTTGTACATGAAGTCGTAGAAATAAAATCTGAAAATGATTTAATAGTGTGAGGTGGATAACTTGGCAATTATAATCAATATTGATGTGATGCTGGCTAAAAGGAAAATGAGCGTAACTGAACTTTCGGAGAGGGTTGGGATTACAATGGCGAACCTTTCCATTCTGAAAAACGGGAAAGCAAAAGCGATTCGTTTTTCAACATTAGAAGCGATATGTAAGGCTTTGGATTGTCAACCTGGAGATATTTTAGAGTACAAAAGCGATGAAGAGACTTAAAATACTTGGAAAATACGGATTGATTTTGAAATGTTTGCCGGTATGGATATTTTTTTAAGAAAGCCCCTCTAATTAACTCTGAGTGGCTCTTATGGTAAGATCTAGATATTTTTTTGAAAATTGAACTCTTCCTAATTTAATTATAGCATATAAAAAATGGTCAATATAGACTGTTTATTCTCATTTACTACTGCTAAAATGCAATAGAACTTTAATGAGATTTGTTGGAGGGATGTAGAATGGGTTCATTGGTTCTCGGTTTTCAGGAAATGGAAAAAACACAGCTTTTGCTCGTCGGCGGAAAAGGGGTAAATTTAGGGGAATTATCAAAAATTCAAGGAATACAAGTACCAGAAGGATTTTGCGTTACAACAGTGGGATATCAAAAAGCCATCGAACATAACGAAACGTTTCAAGCATTGTTAGATCAACTAACAATGCTAAATGTAGAGGATCGAGATCAAATTGGTGAAATCAGCAGGAAGATTCGACAACTCATTATAGAAGTGGAAATTCCTTCCAATGTTGCGTGCGCAGTTGCTCACTATCTCTCCCAGTTTGGGGATGAACATGCATATGCCGTGCGTTCTAGTGCGAATGCTGAAGATTTACCACATGCCTCTTTTGCTGGTCAACAAGACACCTATTTAAATATCATCGGAAAAGAAGCCATCTTGCAGCATATCAGCAAATGCTGGGCTTCCCTATTTACGGATCGTGCGGTAATCTACCGTATGCAAAACGGATTTGACCACAGCCAAGTGTATTTATCCGTTATCATTCAACGGATGGTTTTCCCACAGGCATCAGGGATTTTATTTACCGCTGATCCGATTACCTCTAACCGAAAGCTGCTATCAATCGAAGCCAGTTTTGGGCTAGGAGAAGCACTGGTCTCTGGCTTGGTATCTGCCGATTGTTATAAAGTACAGGAAGATAAAATCGTCGATAAGAGGATAGCAACCAAAAAATTGGCTATTTATGGACGAAAAGAAGGCGGAACAGAGACCCAGCAGATCGATCCCGATCAGCAACAGGCTCAAACTCTTACCGACCAACAAATTTTACAACTGGCACGCATCGGAAAACAGATCGAAGCTCATTTTGGCTTCCCGCAAGATATCGAGTGGTGTTTGGTTGATGATACTTTTTATATTGTCCAGAGCCGTCCAATCACGACGCTTTTCCCCATCCCTGAAGCGAATGATCAAGAAAATCACGTCTATGTATCTGTTGGTCATCAACAAATGATGACCGCGCCCTTAAAACCATTGGGATTGTCTTTTCACCTGTTAATAACTCCTGCACCTATGCGTAAAGCTGGTGGAAGGTTGTTTGTGGATGTCACACCTATGCTGGCTTCACCTGACAGCAGAAACATGTTATTAAATACCATGGGACAACACGATCCGCTCATGAAAGACGCACTTACGACTGTTGTAGAGCGAGGAGATTTTATAAAATCGTTACCAAATGATCAAAAAGCACCGAGTCCCAACAGAAACAATACAGATATGCCGGAAGAAATCGAAAACAATCCGACCATTGTTCATGAGTTGATTAAGCGCATTCAAACGTCGATAGAAGAGTTAAAACAAAACATTAAAACGAAATCAGGATCGGATCTATTTGATTTTATTTTGGAAGATATCAAAGAGTTAAAGAAGATTTTATTTGACCCACAAAGTACAGCTGTTTTTATGACTGCTATGAATGCTTCATCATGGATCAATGAAAAAATGAACAAGTGGTTAGGTGAAAAAAACGCAGCAGACACGCTTTCTCAATCTGTATCAAACAATATTACTTCAGAAATGGGTCTGGCACTATTGGATGTTGCAGATGTGATTCGTCCATATCCAGAAGTAATTAATTATTTACAACAGGTAAAAGATGATAACTTTTTGGATGAACTGGTTAAGTTTGATGGTGGACAGGAAACCCAAGACGCTATCTATGCTTATCTCAACAAATACGGAATGAGATGTGCCGGAGAAATCGATATGACTAAAACTCGTTGGAGTGAAAAACCAACTACACTTGTCCCCATGATTCTGGGTAACATCAAAGAATTTGAGCCTAATTCCGGCAATCGGAAATTTGAGCAAGGGCGACAGCAAGCTTTGAAAAAAGAACAAGAGTTATTAGATCGATTGAAGCAATTACCGGATGGTAAACAAAAAGCCAAAGAAACAAAACGAATGATCGACCTAATCCGGAATTTCATCGGTTATCGTGAATATCCTAAATACGGCATGGTTAATCGCTACTTCGTTTATAAACAGGCTTTACTGAAAGAAGCCGAACAACTCGTACAGACATGCGTTATTCATGAAAAAGAAGATATATATTATCTCACGTTTGAAGAACTTCACGAAGTCGTACGTACAAACAAACTGGATGACCAGATCATCAGCAAACGAAAAGACGAGTACAAATTATATGAAAAACTAACTCCCCCGCGTGTGATCACGTCTGATGGTGAAATCATTGCAGGTAAGTACAAACGAGAAAATCTCCCAGCCGAAGCGATTGTAGGTCTGCCTGTTTCTTCCGGAGTGATAGAGGGACGAGCACGTGTCATCTTAAACATGGAAGATGCTGATTTAGAAGATGGTGATATATTAGTCACCTCCTTTACTGATCCTGGCTGGACACCTTTATTTGTATCCATAAAAGGTCTAGTTACCGAAGTTGGTGGATTGATGACCCATGGAGCAGTTATCGCACGTGAATATGGATTACCAGCAGTTGTCGGGGTAGAAAATGCTACCAAACTAATAAGAGACGGGCAACGAATTCGCGTGCATGGAACAGAAGGGTATATCGAAATATTGTAATTGCTGAATACCTTACAGTATGACGGATGATATATAGAACTTCTTATCTTTTGTTATAGAATAATCATTTTTATGTTTTAAGGTTTTTTGTTCAACTAATGGGTGCGATCCTTCAACATGAAGGTCGCTTTTTTCTTTTTCCACAGAATATATTGTGAAATGTTGTACTTAATGTAACGAAGCAGGATAATTGAATAAGAGTACGTTTTACTTTGAATATTGATTTATGGTTAGGAAGTGTTTATAGTGCTATCTGTTTTATGGGGATGGGGCATAGATAAAAAAACACCTGATTTTTATGATTGGGTGGGTGCAGGAATATGTTTAATTGGTGCTTCGGTAATCTTGTTCGCACCACTTCAATAAATTTCTTATTAAAGTAACAGTGAAAGAGTTGAAGATTAGCTGCCATAATGGTGGCTTAAAAAGTCATTATGTCTTTAATTAAAATAAACATTAACGTCAAGCAACATAGTAGCCAAACTAAAATAAAACATAAAGGAGATAGAGATATAATGGAATTCTGGGAATCAAGTTTTATAGAAAAACAAACGCTGTGGGGATTTGAACCTACGGACTCCGCAATCTTAACAAAGGACTTTTTCCTTGAAAGGAATGTTAAAGATATACTAGTACCAGGTATTGGATATGGTAGAAATGCAAAGGTTTTTGTTGACAATGGAATAAATGTTACAGGTATTGAGATTTCAAAAACAGCGATTGATTTGGCGAGGAAAAATGGGCTTGATATTAGTATTTTTCATGGTTCAGTAACTGACATGCCTTTTGATAACAAACTCTATGACGGAATATTTTGTTATGCACTTATTCACTTATTGAATAATCGTGAGAGAGATAAGTTTATTAAAGATTGCTATAATCAGTTAAAGCCAAATGGATATATGATTTTTACAACTGTTTCAAGAAAAGCCCCAATGTTTGGTAAGGGCAAACAATTGGATAAAGACTATTTCGAGATAATGGAAGGCGTAAAAATGTTTTTTTATGATACTGACTCCATAAAACAAGAATTTGGAAAATATGGACTTGTAGAGTTTTCAGAAATTGACGAGCCAAGTAAGAACATGAAAAATAAACCTCCAATAAATTTTTTAATCGTAAAATGTAAGAAAGAAATATAAAGATACGGAACGAGCCGAATCTTAGTTGGGCGAATACATAAAAATGCTTCACACAGCATGTTGATCCTGTGCAACAGTCCTTGAGAAAACAGCTTAAAAAAAGATTGTGAAGAAACGTACTTAAAATAACGGGTGCAAGAGGTAGAAATGGAGATCGCTGCGGCGATCTTTTTGCTTGGTGAACTAACGAAGCAGGTTAATTGAATAAGCAAATAAATCAAAAAGGGAGACTACCTGTTTTTCTAAGGTAATCTCCCTTTTTCATCTAAGGATTTGCTTTTTCAAACCAGCTGCAAAGAAGGGTCCATTAACTGTTATGGTTGATAGGATTTGAGCCATTTCTTGAGGAGATTCTTTCCTACCACTATTCAACCATTGTTGAATTACTCCTATATGTGCAGACGAAATGTAAGAAGCTAAATATTGTCCTGGAACAAGTAAATTTTCCTCCTTAATAAGTGCGTTTGGATCATTTCCAAACAGCGTTTTCCACATAAAATCTTTCAGCCTTGTTTGAAAGGTTAAATCGCCTTTTGGACCTAACACAGCTTTCATAAAACCACTATTTTCATTAAGAAACTCAAATATTAAAACTGCAAGGGAAAATGGTGTTGCAGTCGGTGAGTTAGTTTCAAGTGCAGCAATAACACTTGGTAAGTTCTTTTTTGCAAGTCTGGACATCTCAAGCATAATCTCTTCTTCGAATTTGGTGATTAAATGAAGACCCTGCTGTAAAATGGGTTGAAGTAAAAACAGCAGAGAAAGCACAAAAAGGAATGGATAATCAAAAATATTATGCAGCATTGGTAATTCCGACAGATTCCAGTGCTAAGCAGGCATCATTAAGGACACCAGCACCTTCTTCACCTGAAGTTCAAATATATATCAATCAGGGAATGAACACAGCAGCTTCAACGATTGCAGGACAGGTCTTAAATGGAGTAGTTGACAATATGAACAATAAAATTCGTACCCAACTACTTGATGGTTTTGAAAAACAAGGTGCAACTTTAACAGCAAAACAAGCTGCAAGCCTAGCGATTCCTATATCAAAAAAAGTCACAAATGTTAATGAAATTGGTATTAATAGTGCAAACGGAAATTCTCCTGTTTCCTTATTTCAGCCATTATGGATAGGAAGTTTGGCAAGTGCGGCTATTATCTTTTTGGCTGTTAGTAAATTATCAATTACAAATCGGAAAGAGAACCTTATCACAAAGATAGGACAAATTTTAATAGGTGCGATTGTTCCCTTGTCGTTGGATTTGGTTTAACTTGGCTGGCAGGTGATATGGTAGGACTTCATATTCCACAGTCTACGGACACAGCTTTATTCCTATCGATTACTTCCTTTAGCTTTTTCCTAATGATTTCATCTGTACTTTCGTGGTTGGGAATCAGAAGTATCGCTCTTTTTGCCCTATTGTTATTCTTTGGGGCACCATTGCTTTCAATGGCTCCAGAAATGATGTCTCCATTTTATCGAGATTGGATTTATTCTTGGTTACCAATGCGATTTATGATACAAGGCTTGCGTGAATTGTTCTTCTTCGGGAAAGGATTAACCTGGAGTTCACCTGTAACAACTCTTTTATGGATTGGAGTAGTAAGTATGGTAATCATACTAGCTTCTGCTTTAAAACTTAATTCAATAAAAAACAAAACACAAAACCAAAAATTAGAGAGTTAACAATAAACAAGCCGTTTCCTTATGGGAAACGGCTTGTTTTAGCAAAAGTTTGTGAATAAACGCACTTAAACTAACGGGTGCAATAGTTAAGGATCACCAGCTGCTTCGGCGGGTTAAACTTCGGTACCATGTCATGGGTAATACATATAATAACTACAGTTAATCTAATAAATTTATACGAGGAGAAAATCTTATGCTTACCGAAGCCGATGCATTTAGAGTAGGCGGTTTAATAACTGTAGTACTCATTGGTCAATTGCCCACACCATGCGATGAAGTAGAAGAACTCGTACATTACCCGGCAAACGGAATGGGTTCTGCTCAAATTTTTCTTAGAGAAGGCAGAAAACCCGGACTGGAAAATATGTACTGCACACAGGGATTGGGGAGAATATGGAGTATGAATTCAGAGATTCGTGATCAATATTCTAAGACTGTAGAGATTTTTATAAATGACCAATTTGTGAGGAAAATTCGAGTCATAGAAATCACATATGAAGGATGGCATAACATACATTGATTGTAGCTTTACCCCTTTTTCATATATAGTTAACACATCTTATCTACCCGTATGAGTAGTCTTTCTTTGAATTAACTATGTCTATCTTTCTGAAATTTGATTTGATTGTGAAGAAATGTACTTAAGCTAACGGGTGCTTTACTTCAAAAGGAGTAGAGCCTTTTTTTCTGTTGTTCAGTAATGGGTAGCTTTAACATAATAAGGAACAAGATTAAAAAGCCTAAAATATACAAGTTATCATACACAACTTGTATATTTTGGCTTTTTTTAATTAGTGGTTTAAATCTACCTTGACTGATTGAAACGGAAAAGAACAAGCAAGTTAAATGAAAATACTTTGTCAAAAATTCTAACATAAATAGGTAAAGCTGCCCGAAATAAAAATATAATTAAAAACAACGATATTCTTGAATGAAATTAATCATAAAATATCTTTCACATTTATAAAATCGAAAGAAGAGGTTTCTCTATTTATAATGTGTCCGCTATAAAAAATGAGTCGAAGGGTGTTGTGCAATGAGTCTCAAAGACATAAGTACCTCAGTGCCCAAAAAGGATCATACAGGAAAAGTATCGGGCCAGCTGCCCTATATTAGTGACGTAAAAGTGGAAAATATGGTTTATGGTGTTTTGGTTCGGTCTCAGATTGCATATGGAAAAATCATCTCCATCCAATTACCAAACCTTCCGGAAGGATATGAAGCGGTTGGAGCAGAGGATATCCCTGGTCCGAATTATGTCAAAATTATCAAAGAAGATCAGCCCATTTTTGCCAATGAGTGGGTCAATTATATTGGTGAGCCAATTCTGATGCTCGTAGGAGAAGACCTGAATATCTTGTACCGTTTGTTAAATGAAGTAGAGATTGAATTTGAAGAACATTCGCCTATCTATACATTGGACGAAGCGATCAAGCAAAAATCTGTAGCCGGGGTCAATATGGCTAGCTATGAATTTGGGGAAAGCTTAGAGATCATTTCAGCGATCGAGCAGGGAGCCCATCAAATCATCGAAGAAGAATATGATACGGGTTATCAGGAGCATGTCTACCTTGAGCCACAAGGAATGCTCGCTATTTATAAGGACGATGAAATTGAAGTCCAGGGATCGATGCAATGTCTTTATTATATAAAAAATGCCTTGCTAAGCGCTTTAGCCTGTGGTGACGATGATGTCAGAGTGGTTCAAAGCCCTACTGGCGGAGGTTTTGGCGGTAAAGAAGAATTTCCTTCGATGATGGCGTGTCACGTAGCTGTTGCGGCAAAAGCAGTCAAAAAATCGGTGATGCTCGTGTTCGACCGTTCGGAGGATATGGTGGTTACAACGAAAAGGCATCCGGCCAAACTCAACTATCGAACGGCCCTTGATAAGGAAGGAAATATTTTGAGCCTGTGTGTTGACATCTATCTCGATGGCGGAGCGAATGTGGGTTTGAGTTCTGTCGTGCTGCAGCGCGCCTTAATAAACAGTGCCGGTGTTTATCAAATTCCGCATTTTCATGCAAAAGGCTTTGTCTTAAAAACCAATACCGTTCCGAATGGCGCCTTCAGAGGCTTTGGTGCTCCACAAAGTTTTGCCGGAATCGAAAGTCATATCGGACATCTTAGTAAACTGGCAAACTTCGACCCACTTGAATATAAACGAAAATACCTCGTTAAACAAGGAGACCCCACCATCACCAAAGGTATATTCCGTGACCCCATATTAATGGAAGAGATGATTGAGCACCTGCTCAACACGTCGGAATACAAAAAGAAAAAAAAAGAGTTTCAGCGTTTCAATCAACAAAATCAGCGTTATAAAAGAGGCATAGGAACTTCGCTGTTCCTCCACGGCTGTGGATTTACAGGCAGTGGCGAAAGGGACCATATTAAAGCAACGGTGAAGCTGGTTAAATCAAAGAACGACCAAGTATCGCTAAAAATCTCAAATTCTGATATGGGACAAGGCATTTTAACAACGCTGTGTAAAATTGTCGCCAAAGAACTAAACCTCCCGTATGAAGATGTTTTGTACCCTTATCCCGATACAAAAGAGGTTCCAGACTCTGGTCCGACCGTTGCTTCCAGGACGACAATGATTGTCGGGAAATTGCTGGAACGGGCCGCAAAAAACCTTAAGGATAAGTGGCAATCAGGGGTGGAACAGGAAGTAGTGGAGCATTATGTTCACCGTGAAATGATCCCTTGGGACGAGAAAACCTTCACGGGAGATGCTTACCCGGCTTATTCCTGGGGTGTGAATTTCGTTGAGTTGGAAGTGGATACGTTAACAGGAAATGTAAAGTTAGAAAAAGTATACGGCAATTATGAAGTAGGGAAGGTCATCGATGAACGGATTATGAAAGGCCAAATTGACGGTGGTTTGGCTCAAGGATTAGCGTACGGATATTTAGAAAAGATGACGTCAAAGCAAGGCAAGATCCAACAAAAAAGCATTTCGGATTATGGACCGCCGACTTCATTGGACGTTGTTCCAATCGAAAGTAAAGTCTTTGATAACCCTTATGCTGACGGTCCATACGGGGCAAAGGGCGCAGGTGAATTGACGTTAATCGGCGGCGCTCCAGCAGTCCAGGCTGCGATCGAAGATGCACTGCAAACTTCTTTTCAGCAAATTCCGATAACACCGGAAGTCATTATTGAAAGTCTGTGGATGAAAGAAGGTGAAGAGGTTGATTAAATTCACACTAAATGGAAGACCCGTAGAAACAGACGCCCCTGCTACAGCAAGATTACTAGATTTATTAAGAGATGAGTTTGAGTTAATCGGAACAAAGGAAGGCTGTGGTGAAGGCGAGTGCGGAGCATGCAGTGTTTTTGTGAATAACCTCCTGCAAAACAGCTGCCTTATTCCCATTGGCTCGATTACTGGTGCCGATATTCAAACGATAGAAGGTATACTTGAAACGGAACAATTTAAGATTTTAGATGAGAGCTATAGCTTAGCAGGGGGAGTGCAATGCGGCTATTGTATTCCGGGGATGATTATGGCAAGCGCAGCTTTGTTATCGAAAAATCCTCATCCGTCAGAGGCTGAAATCCGTGAAGGTATTTCTGGAAATCTGTGCCGATGTACGGGCTACAATATGATAGTTGATGCGATCAATGAGGCAGCTAAAAAAGGTGATGGCATATGGTAGAGAAAATAACAACTACGTATCGCTTCGATCGCCTAGACCAAACGTTGAGCCAATTGAATAGAGAAGAGTGTACAATCATGGCTGGCGGCACCGATGTCATGGTTCTTCACAAAAGTGGAAGGGGAGTACCTCTGAAACTCCCAAAACCGCTTGTTTTTATTGATCATCTTTCCGAATTAAAAAGGGTGTATCAAAATCAGAAGGATCTCCACATCGGGGCTTGCTGTACCTATAGTGAATTACTTGAACATCCGTTAATCCCGGTACCATTAAAAAACGCCATTAAAACCATTGCGGCCCCGGCAATAAGAAACAGAGGGACATTAGGTGGGAATATTTGCAACGCCTCTCCAGCCGGTGACACACTTCCATTATTATATGTATACAATGCTAAGCTTCTGTTGCGCTCCGTAAAAGGTGATCGAATGGTTGCGATTAGCGATTTTATTCAAGGTCCACGAAGGGTGCAGCGTAATCAAAATGAGATATTGGCTGAAATTATATTGCCGTCCGTATTAGCAGATGGTGCACATGTCGTTTTTGAGAAAGTCGGCAACCGCAATGCAGATGCCATTGCCAAAGTAGGGTTTGCAGGATATATCCGGATAAATGATGCTCGAATCGAAGATGTGCGCTTTGCCTTCGGGGCAGTCGGACCTACAATGGTTCGTTCCATTGATATTGAAAGGAAGCTAGTTGGAAAAACCATACCCTTAGCCGATGCAGACATCGCTCAGGTTGTAGCAGCTTTTGATAAAATCATTCGACCAATCGACGATCAGCGCTCCACGGCGACTTACAGAAAAACCGTTGCGTTAAACCTTTTACGTTATTTCCTTAGCATGAAGCAATATCAAGCGAATTAATGTTTTTTAGGCTATGTTAAAGCTTATTGTTGATTTTGGCACCCTGTTGACCTTCGTTCCAGGCGCGAAGACTCCTGTGGCAGGCTCCCCGGACCGCCCGCGAACCGCACGCGCCTGGAACGGAAATCAACAGGCAAGTTTTACATAGCCAATGTAAAAAAAAGGGGGGAGCTTATTCATGCTACTGATGGAAAAAGTAGCCATACTGAACCGTCAAAACGAAACCTTTGCCTTAGCCATGATTATTGAATCAAAGGGCTCAACTCCCAGGCATGTCGGAAAAATGATTGTATACCGTGATGGGTCAATTGAAGGCACGGTCGGAGGTGGCTTGGCTGAACACTACATCATCGAAGAGAGTGTAAAGGCGCTCCAAATGGGTAAATCGAAAATCGTTGAATACAAATTAAATAGACATGCAAAAGATGGAATTCAAATGAGTTGTGGGGGAACGTTGCGGGTGTTTATTGAGGTCTATACAAGCAGGCCTGAACTCGTTTTGGCCGGAGCCGGTCATTTAGCCTATGCGTTATCCAAGCTTGCTGATTCCCTTGAATATCCTTATTGCATTGTCGATGATCGCGTTGGTTATTGTACGAAGGAACGCTTTCCTAATGCGACGAACCTTTTTGTGAACGAGGATATTGGAAAGGCCATACTCGCAGCCAACTTAAATGAAAAGTCATATGTGGTAATTGTGACAAAAGATGGTGATGATATTGTCTTAAAAACAGCACTGCAATTTCCGATTGCCTATGTTGGGATGGTTGCCAGCAAGCGCAAGGTCATACACATATTTGAAAAATTAAAAAGTGAAGGGGTCACGCAAGAACAGTTGGATCAGGTCCATTCCCCAATCGGTTTGGAAATGGGCTCGGAAACAACAGCAGAAATTGCCATTAGTATTATCGGTGAAATCATCAAGGTAAGCAAGGAAAAAAAGTCTATGAAAGTGAAACAATTAAGTAGATAAGGAAAAAGAAGTAACAGCGGAACGGATTTAATGCATCTTTTTTAAAATAAAAAGCCTTAGGTCAATGCTTTATGTAATTCAAAGCGTTGGCCTTATTTGTTATTTTCCATTTGGTAAATAGTAGGTCTCTATACTTTTCTTAAGATATTAAACAATATGGATTGATTTGTTCAATAATCAACAAATTGCATGAATTTAACGATTGCATGCATTCTGTTGCTATTAATAATTCTAAGTTACGTGTGAAAGAAGGGCCTTTAGGAAAAGGCCCTTCTTAATAAGAGTTAAAGTTAAGTTCAAGTCAAACGAAAGACTCAAATTAAAAAGTTCTCCATTCTTTAATTAAATCATGGCATTATAAATTTTTCTATTTATATACAGGTGACTTTCTGTTAATTAGAAATGGAGATTCCTTTTTTAGTATTTTTATGAATATCTTCCGTTCCGGCATCTAATGCAGTCTTATAATATAAGCATTTATGCTCGATAACTTCCATTGTTTTTTTTAGTTCTTCCATCTGTGCTTCAACATGAGCTTTTCGGTCTAAAAACATGTCATATCTTTGTTGCAACGTAGAATTCCCATCAGAACACCAATCAATAAAAGTTTTAATTTCCTTAATAGGCATCCCGGTTGCTTTCAGACATTCAATTACTTTTAAAGCGTCGATATCGGATTCTTTAAACACTCGTATTCCGCTGGGTGTCCGTTCTACAAAAGGAATTAGACCCTCTTTGTCGTAGTAACGCAAGGTATAAACTGTTAGATTTAATTCTTTTGCAACTTCGCTTATTGAATATGTCTTCATCATTTTTCTCCTATTTTTAATAATATAGACTTCGAGTTAACTCTATGAATGAGGAGATTTTATCATGGTATTTTCATAATGTCAAAGTCACCTTACAGGAGATTATAACTTTTCTCTGTTTTATGGAGAAATACTTATTAATAAAAGAATATAGTAGTTATCGGCCTATTGACAGTTGGTTTGAAACCATTGTGGTCAGGGGATCTTCAAAAATAATCTAAACTAATCTCTTGACCTAGAGTGAACTATAAGGATTAATATTGTTTTGCAGGAGAGAAAAGTAGGGATAGAAGGGAATGAAGGGGAATTTTAACCTGAGTTCTTCATTTATATCCGGTACAAGCCATTCTCTTGAAAAATATAAATTATTGGAGGTTTTTTTATGATAACTGCTAAAGCGCGAGCTGTAGACGGTCCAGACAAACCGTTTCGAGCTGCTGAAATTAAAAGACGAGACCTTGATTTGCATGATGTTCTGATTGAAATTAAATATGCAGGCATATGCCATTCTGACATCCATACTGCTCATGGCGAATGGGGTCCCGTGAACTATCCACTCGTACCTGGACACGAGATTGCGGGTATTGTCACAGCTGTAGGAGCAGAGGTCACAAGGTACAAGCTCGGTGACCGGGTAGGGGTCGGATGTATGGTTGACTCCTGTGGCGATTGTGAAAATTGCCGTAAAGGTGAAGAACAATACTGTCTCAATGGAAATGTACCCACCTACGCTGGTGTTGACAAATACGGCGAGCCAACTCAAGGTGGTTATTCTACCCACATTGTCGTAACCGAGGATTTCGTAGTCAGAATACCTGATAGCATTGAGCTTGATGCGGCAGCACCATTACTTTGCGCAGGTATTACAACATATTCTCCACTAAATCATTGGGGAGCTGGACCAGGTAAGAAAGTAGCGGTTGTTGGAATGGGAGGTCTTGGGCATATGGCTGTTAAAATTGCACATGCCATGGGCGCCGAGGTAACCGTTCTATCACAATCATTGAAGAAAAAGGATGATGGCTTGGAATTCGGCGCTGACAACTACTATGCCACAAACGACCCAGAAACATTCGAGAAACTTGCCGGATCGTTTGACTTAATTATTAACACTGTAAGTGCAAAAATTGACATTAATGCTTATTTCTCACTGCTAACGCTGGATGGTACACTGGTCAATGTCGGTGCACCGGCGGAGCCGTTGTCAGTTAACGTATTCTCACTTATCGGCCATCGCAGATCATTTGCAGGTTCAATGATTGGAGGCATCCGTGAGACTCAGGAGATGTTGAACTTCTGTGCAGAACACAACATTGTTCCTAAGATTGAAGTAATTTCAGCCGACCAAATTGACGAAGCATACGAACGTGTATTAGCTTCGGATGTGAAGTATCGATTTGTGATTGACACCAGCACAATTTGAGTTAAATGATAAATTCTAATGTTATTTTCGAGGGATGTCCAAAAAGCCTAGCTTTTTGGACATCCTTTTATATATGTTGCTTCAAAGTAGTATTCATACTACTCTCTTATTTTTTGAAAATGGATATTACGGACCCAACAGAAGTGGAGGCTTTCGTCAATTTAAGGTATTTGAAAATTTCGACTGAATTACTTTTAAAAACATATCAGCAGCAGCGGAAAAAACCTGATGCTTTTTCCAAACAATATTTAAGCCAGATTCAAGTCTTGGCTCTAGCGGTCTAAAACAAAGGTTACTGTCACTAGACGTATTCACAATTTTATCAAGAGTTATTGCATAACCAATGCCCTCATCAACCATAATGGCAGCATTATAGGCAAGATTGTAGGTAGTCACGACGTTTAATTTATCAAAATCTTCACCAAACCAATCCGCAAATTCATTTTTAGAAAATGTTTGTTTCATAGCCTGTCGTGAACAGATCAGCGGAACATTTAATAAATCCACTGCTTGAATGGAATCTTTGTAGGCAAGAGGACTGTCTTTCCTCATAACAACGCCCCAAACATCTTTACCAGGGATATTGAAATAATTGTATTTTGATAAATCAGCTGGTTGAATTAAAATACCAAAGTCAAGCAATCCCTTATCAAGCCTTTCGGTCACATCGTCTTCGTTTCCGCTGTAGAGGTGATACCGGATATTGGGGTAACTTAACTGTAAATCTTTTACTACCCGTGCAATCTGTCGCATAGCATCTGTTTCCCCACCACCTATGAAGACATCACCACTTATTGTTTCTTCCATAGAACTAAACTCTGTCTCTAATTTATCGACCATATCTATGATTTCTTCTGCTCTTTTTCGCAGAAGCATTCCTTCATCTGTAAGAAAAATACTGTGACTACTCCGAATAAATAATTTTTTTCCTAACTCTTGTTCAAGGTCTTTTAATTGTCTTGACAAGGTTGGCTGTGTAACATGCAAAAATTCAGCAGCAGCCGTCATGCTTCCTTCTCTTGCAACAGTAAGAAAATAGCGCAAAACTCTTAGTTCCAAAAAACACCCTCCTTTATGATGTTTTAGTATATACGTTTTTGAAATACTCATCAAGCATATCATGATATGAGATATGAGCATTGGCTATATCAAAGGGCCACAGCTAGAATAAATAGTAATAACAATAGTAGAAAGGATGATGTCATTCATTACAGTATGCTGAAATTATTTATGCTTGCGAATGTAACGAGATTGAAAGTAATTTCCTACCATCTTAAGACAACGATGTTCAACTTGGATTAGTAGTCAGATAGAGTCCCAGTCACAATGAATTTACGAGACAATAAAACGAAACTTGGAGGAGGTAAACGATTTGAAAAGACGATTAATTAATTCATTTGCATTGCTTCTAACCCTCATCCTTACTGCTTGCAACGACAATGATACTGAAATAAAGGTCATTTCTCAACAAAAAGAAAATTCCTCAGTGGCTAAGTCTGGGGAATACGCTGAGATTGGATCTGGGGCTAATCTTGTTAAATTTCCTAAAGACCTTAAAAAGGGGATCGTGTTTGCCACTTACGATCGAGGAGATATACATGAAGATATCTACGTAAATAGTAAGGAAGCGATTGAAACAGTGCAGAACGGAAAGGAGCTTCCCAGCGGCACCGTTATTACTCTTGTAGGATATAAGGATGGAGAGATTGAACACTATTTAGTGATGGAAAAGCGTACCGGCTGGGGATCCCAATATTCGCCAGAAGAACGAAATGGGGAATGGGAATACCAGCATTTCACTCCTGATAGAGAAGTGGCTGAAGATAATATTGGACGTTGCTTTTCCTGCCACGCAAATCAGGAAAGGGATCAATATATAAATTCGTTAGATCAAATGAAAGAGTTTGATTTAGGAAAAGTTACAAGTTCGAAGAACAGCAGCTCAGAATCCCTAATCGCAGAAATCCCTACAGATCACTGGAAGGTAACTGCTCATATGAAGAATTCTAAAGATGTAAATAAAGAAGAAAGTAAATTAATAGATGATGAGGAAAAAGCGAAAAAAATTCAGGATGTTCTGTTGAAGATGTATTTACAGCAATATGAAGCTAATGGTTGTGTTGCCATTAAAAGATATTTGCATGCTCACAAGGAAACACAATCTAGTGATAAATAGGCAATAGAAAGAGGTGAATGCTTTGAATCGCAAGATGTTATTCAAGCTAGTAAATGACGTTGTTATGACAGTACTCATGTTGATAGCAATGGCTTACTATATTACTGGAAATACAATTCATGAATTCGTTGGAGTTGTCGTTCTTATATTATTTATCGTCCATAATTTTTTAAATGGACGTTGGTATAAGCTGATTTTAAAGGGAACGCATAATTTAAGGCGCATTTTACAAATAGCAATCAATCTACTTTTTCTTGTAACTATGGCGATGATGATGATTAGTGCGGTGCTAATTTCAAGTGATTTATTTCCCTATCCTATAAAAAACGACATGACTCTACGGCAATTACATGTTCAGACAGCCTATTGGGGATTTATCATCATGGCAGTACATGTAGGATTTTCCTGGGGGATGATTATCAATTCAGTGCGGAGGATAACGGGAATTACCGGTACTAGCCGTATTCGCACCATTGGGTTGCGTATTTTGGCGGTGTTAATTGTTGCCTATGGGGTGCATGCTTCCTTCGAAAGAGAAATGGGTTCAAAGCTAATGATTTATAATCCATTTGGTAGTTGGTCCAATGATAATTCTATTATCACTTTTTTAATTGACTACTTATCTATTATGGGAATCTATGTTTGTGGGACACATTATGCTTTGAAATTTATTCAAAAGCAGGAAACACAGAACAGACAATCTAAAATAGCCTTAAAGTGAAGGATTTCAAATGAATTCTTGGACCGGTTTTTCAGGCATAGGTTCATTAAGAGCATTTATAATCACTTTTAGATTTTTGGTTATTCTTCATGTTATTTTCAAACCATTTGTACGAATAAATGAGGAGGAGAAATGTTGGGAAAAGGGTTTAAATTCACACTTTTGTCTATATTGGGGATTTCAACGTTTCTTACAGCTTGCGGAAGTAGTAATAATGGGAGTGAAAACAATGATGATGTTACTCCAAATAAAAATTCAAGTGGTGAACAAATAGTTAAAATCGATGTGCAGGACAAACAAAATAATAAGGATTCAACAATTGATAATGGAGGTTTAGTTATTATGGAAGATGTTAAAGTCAAATTGACATTTAACAATGAGGAAGTAATGGTGAATATGTATGATAATTCAGCAAGTAGAGATTTTTTAGCTCAATTGCCGTTAACGGTAACATTAGAAGATTATGTAGGTAAAGAGAAAATAAGTGTTTTACAAAAAAGATTATCGGCAGACAATGTGCAATCCGGAAACCAACCAAAAAAAGGAGACTTTGCTTATTATTCTCCTTGGGGAAATTTGGCTATTTTTTATAATGGTTTTGGGGATGCCACAAATGATCTTATTATACTAGGTAAGATTGAATCTGGAAAAGAAAACTTTAAAAAAATTCATGGTGATTTCACAGTTCATATTGAAAAAGTCAATTAAAGGAAGAGAGTTGGAGGAATTTTCTTGCAAAAACAAAATAATTTACTCACATTTATATTAACCATCGGAGTCTTCGGCATCTTAAATACAGAAATGGGGGTTATTGGGATATTGCCTTCCATTTCTGATCAATTTCATGTCAGTATAGCAAAAGCAGGATGGCTGGTGAGTTTTTTTGCCCTTGTTGTTGCAGTATCTGGTCCAACGATGCCTTTATTGTTTTCAGGGATCAATCGGAAGAAGGTCATGTTACTTGTACTTGGTGTTTTCGTTTTGGGAAACATTGTATCCATATTTACATCTAACTTTACCATTCTATTAATGGCTCGGATTATTCCAGCCTTTTTTCATCCCATTTATTGTTCGTTGGCATTTACAGTAGCGGCTGCCTCAGTAAGTAAAGAAGAAGCTCCAAAAGCTGTTTCCAAAGTATTTATAGGAGTATCTGCCGGTATGGTGGTCGGTGTACCAATCGCAAGTTTTATTGCTAGTGCAACTTCTTTACAAATGGCGATGGTGTTCTTTGCTATTGTAAATATGTTGGCATTCGTTGCTACCTTACTATTTGTACCCTCTATGCCTGTTAAGGAAAGACTTTCTTTCGGAGCACAAATTTCGGTATTAAAAAAATCTATTACTTGGCTTTCGATTGTGTCTGTCATTTTATTAAACTCAGCCGTATTTGGAGTTTATAGTTATCTTGCAGATTATCTGAAAACTGTTACGAATATGTCTTCCAATACTATTAGTCTAATATTATTCGTATACGGCGGAGCCAATATTATTGGAAGCATTGTCGCAGGGAAGTTACTTACTAAAAATGCGATCAAATCTGTAGTGACATTTCCTTTTGCATTGGGAGTTGTTTACATCCTATTATTCTTTTTTGGACAATTTACCGTACCAATGGCTATCATTACTTTAATTTGGGGAATTTTAGCTGGAATAGGGGGCAATATTAACCAATATTGGATTACGTCTTCAGCTCCCGAAGCTCCTGATTTCGCAAATGGCTTATTTTTAACATCCGTTAATTTAGGAACAACATTTGGCGCAGCTGTAGGCGGGTTAATTATATCGGATATGGGTACACAATACGTCGTATTCGTGGGATTCCTATCATTGATACTAAGTTTGGTAACTATTTTACTTAGAAACTACATGTTTACTCCTACACAACAACTTTCAAAATAAGGAGTATCCCTATTAGGATTTTTAGATGCCACTCTATCGGATAACGGGAACGGGAGGAATTAAATGTCACACGATAAACAAGTTGCACTGGTCACCGGCGGGAATCGCGGTATTGGATATGAGCTGGTTAAACAATTGGCGTTGAATGGTTTTAAGGTCATTTTGGCAAGTCGTGACCCAGAAATGGGTCATGAAGCTGCGCAAAGACTTAAGGAATCAAATCTGGACGTTTCGTTTGTGGTGATGGATGTAGATAATCAAGAAAGCATCCATCAAGCTGCAATTACAGTAAATGAGCGGTATGGAAGATTAGACGTATTGATTAATAATGCTGGCGTGTATCTGGAGGAAAATAAAAAGTTAGTGGCAATGGACCCTTCCGTTCTGGAGAGAACAATGACAACCAATTTCTTCGGCGCTTACCATGTGATCCGTTCCTTTATTCCCCTCATGGAAAAACAAGGCTATGGGAGAATCATTAATGTTTCTTCAGAATATGGGGCGATGAGCGAGATATCTTATCAAGGAGTAGGCGCTTATAAGTTGTCTAAATTTGCCCTAAATGGATTGACACGATTGGTAGCAGCAGAAATCAATGGTGATATCAAAATAAATGCAGTCGATCCGGGATGGGTAAGCTCAGATATGGGTGGATCATCTGCTCCAAGAACTCCTAGGCAAGCAGCTGAGTCTATCCTGTGGTTAGCGACAATTGGACCTGAAGGACCAAACGGGGGGGTCTTCAGAGATGGAAAACGAATCGATTGGTAACAGTAGAAGATCCTTGTAGATCGGTATAAGGCTTAGCTATACGAGGAGCAGATAGAATGAAGAAAATCCTTCCAGTATTTTTTACTCTTGCTGTTATTTTTACTTTTGCAGGATGCAGTAATACTGCAGCAAACAATAGGTATACATCATCTGAGAGATCTGCTGTTTCTAAAAACAACTCAATGATGAACTGATCGGTACCCGCTATTTGACCCCATTTATAGTGTACGGAGTGTGGCAAATGTCCAACGAGCAGCTTGAGCAAAGTGCAAAGGATTACGTGGCTTATGCATTGAACTACGAAATAGAAAAACTCGCTGTACGCTAAATAGGAAAAATAAGTATATTAGCCTGATATTTTAGGTGAAGATAAAACGTTGTATAAAAAAACAGGATATAAATATAAAAAGGAGGAAATAATCATGTCAAATATTAAAGATAAAGTAGTTATTATTATGGGGGCATCAAGCGGAATTGGTGAAGCAACAACTAAGAAACTTGCTCAAGAAGGAGCAAAATTGGTCATTGCTGCTCGCCGTGAAGACCGTTTGAAGGCTCTTGTTGAATTATTACCAAATGCTGAAATCTCATATGCTGTTGCAGATGTAACAAATAAAGAAGAAGTTCAAGCTGTTGTAGATTTGGCAATGGAAAAATACGGTCGTGTAGATGTACTCTACAATAACGCTGGGGTTATGTCAACTGCCCCACTTTCAGAAACACGCTTTGATGAATGGAGACAAATGTTAGACATCAATATCATGGGGGTATTAAATGGTATTTCTGCGGTTTTACCTATCATGAAAAAACAACAATCCGGTCAAATTATTGCGACAGATTCTGTTGCAGGTCATGTCGTCTACCCCGGTTCTGCGGTATATTGCGGAACAAAATTTGCGGTTCGTGCTATCATGGAGGGGCTTCGCCAAGAAGAAAGGGAAAATAATATTCGTTCAACAATTATTTCTCCAGGTGCTGTATCGACTGAACTTTATACTACAATAAATACTCCTGAAGATAGAGAATGGGTAAAGAATCTTATGGAATCAGGAGAAGGTTTTTCTTTGAAACCAAGCGATATTGCTGATGCTGTAGCTTATGCGATCAGTACACCTGAGTCAGTTGCTGTAAGCGAAATTTTGATTCGCCCAACCAAACAAGTTGTTTAATCATTCTTTATTGTAAATTAATCATCACAAAATGGACCAAAAAGAATTCTCTCACCATATGATTGAGAATTCTTTTTGTTTTTATAACAGTAAAATAGATATTCGCTTAAAAGTCACATAATTTTTAACATGTTAGTGAAGTGCAACTGCAAAAATTTTAGAATAAAAGCGGTAAATTAGTATTAGCAGCCCGTAGAGAGGTTAAATTAAAGAAGATTAGTGACCATTATTCGCCCACAAAAACAAGAAGTATAATGAAATTAGTAGCAAAAAAAGATAGGTGATTTTAAAAAATGGAAATGAAAGAATTTATAGAATTTTGTAAAAAAGGAAATCCAATTTCAGGTGAGGATAAGGAATTACATGAACTACTAAAGCAATGTAGTTATGAAGCCCAAAAGATAACAATGACATTGAATACATCCTATCATTCAAGAGAAGAAATAGTAGAGATTTTTAGTGAACTGACAGGTAACAAAGTCGATTCATCGTTTATGTGTTTTCCGCCATTTTATACAGACTTTGGTAAAAATATCACTATTGGAAAAAACGTGTTTTTTAACACAGGGTGTTCATTCCAAGATAGAGGTGGAATTAGTATAGGAAACGGTTCTATGATAGGTATGAATGTTACGATTGCCACACTTAATCATGGGTTATCCATAGAAACAAGAAACATTACATACCCCTCTCCAGTTATGATTGGCGAAAATGTATGGATTGGGTCAAACGCAACAATACTACCTGGTGTGACGATTGGGGACAACTCTGTTGTTGCGGCAGGAGCAGTTGTAACTAAGGATGTCCCGGAAAATACTGTTGTTGCAGGAGTACCAGCAAAAGTTGTAAAAAAAATTAATAATAATTTAGAGTAATTTTTAATTTTGGTCTTGTTGGATAAAAATATGCAATTGTGGAGATGGCATTTTCCTATAAGATATGTTGGATCCAACTTTTCATGTTCATTTGATTGTGAAGAAATGACTAAGCTAATGAGTGCTTTAGCGGTACAGCCAACCTAAAAAGTCGATTTCTAAAATACACAAGAAATCGACTTATTAGGTTGAAAATCTCAAATCTTCAATCGTTTGATGTTGGAGACCAAGTTAGCGTTTCTGGCTTTCTTGACTCGTGGGGAGAATGCGAATACTGTCTCAGCGGTGTAGATGAACTTACTACATTGTTTTATCACCAAACTTTCTTAAAGATTATCAATAATTTGGATCACTTTGTTGAATAAACAACAAAGTGCGCTCAATTAACGATTGAACGCATCTTGTTTCTGTTTATGATTATAAACAGATGTTGATTAAACAACTAATGATGGTTTTCATTTCTGGGTGTAAGAGAATTGTCTTTTAAAAGTGGGAATGGCGGGTGAATATTCTGCTTTACCACTAGGAGTAATTATTTTTGCAACAGTTACTCTTAACTATTCAAGATTCCTATCTAACAATGCCCCCGTTTGTTCTGCCATGACACGAGCTGGCAAAGGCATTCCATTCTTGAACCACCATTCCACTGCCCCAACGATCGCTGAGCCAAAAAATTGAAGAATAACATCTTCATTTAAACCGTGATTTTTTCCTTCTTTTATATCCACTTCACACTTATACTCTTCAATGACTAAATCAAGAAACCGACTACGAAAATAAGGAGCACCTTTACTCGCTAACATGGTAGAAAAGAATAAGTAATTATGCTCAAAGTAGTCGAACCAGACATAATTTCCTTCTTGAAACGTCATTTCAGATGCTGATTGGCAAAGGTCTCGGAGATTGTTTATATGTTCTTCTATCATTTTATCCAGTAGATCATATTTATCCGTGTAATGAAGATAGATTGTACCTCGATTAACATCTGCTCTGTCAGCAATATCCTGAATGGTAATGTCGTCAAAACTTTTTTCAGACATCAGGTCAATAACAGCATTTTTTATAGCTATTTGGCTTTTAGCTATTCTTCTATCTACTTTAGACATTTTCATTCACCAATCTTTCTAAAGATAATTAACAATTATAATTGATTTGTTGAGTAATCAACGAATTGCGTTAATTTAACCATTGAACGCACTAAGAATCTTTTTATAATTATAAACAGATGTTGATTAATCAATCAATATTAATTTTTAAAGCATCATGTTTAGCTAACTTTTAGAATAATAAAAGTAAATTAACTTCATACAGGAGGCTTATTTATGGACCGAGTTGAAAAGAGCAAAGAAAAATACAAACAACTATTTGGTAATGGAGTACCAGCCGCGTACGCTACTGATCCTGATTTTCAGGACATTCTTAGCCGCTTTATTTTTGGAGAAGTTTTTTATCAAGGTAACCTAGATGACAAGCAACGTGAGCTAATCACTCTGGTAGTGCTTGCAACCAACCAAACATTACCTCAACTGAAGGCACATGTCATCGCGGCATTGAATGTTGGGTTGACACCTGTAGAAATCAAAGAGGCCGTTTATCAATGTGCTCCATACATTGGATTTCCCAAAACATTAAACGCCATCAATGAAGTCAATGAGGTTTTCAAAGCAAAGAATATCGCTTTACCAATTGAAAGCCAAAAGACTGTAGATGAAGATAATCGTTTCGAGAAAGGACTTGCTACTCAAGTAGAGATTTTTGGTGAAGTCATTGCAAAAATGCGTGAGGCTGCTCCAGCAAATCAAAAGCATATGCAGGATTATCTTTCCGCTTTTTGCTTCGGAGATTTCTACACTCGTGGCGGACTTGATTTGAAAACACGGGAGTTGTTGACACTCTGTATTATCAGTACGCTGGGTGGTTGTGAAAGCCAAGTTAAGTCACATGTGCTGGGTAATAAAAATGTCGGCAATGACAAGGAAACATTGATCACTGCCATCACCCACTGCCTCCCATATATGGGCTTTCCGAAAACACTAAACGCATTAAGTTGTGTAAATGAAGTGATTCCCGAAAATGAATGAAAAATTAACGATAGGAAGTTGTATCAGGAATCTTTGAGGGGTGAAAAGGAATCAATATGAAAAACACCTCGAAAATTTACATGCTGGCCTTGATTACCTTCATGGTGAGTACATCGGAGTACGTTATTGCAGGTATTTTGGATAAAGTTGCTGCCTCGAATAATGTTTCGGTATCAGTTGCAGGACAACTAATCACCGTATTTGCTCTTGCTAATGCGTTCGGATCCCCACTTGTCGTAATGGCGACGACAAAAATGAATCAGCGAAAGTTAATGATGCTTTCTCTTGCTTTAATGGTGCTCGGCAGTGTGATGACCATCACCCTTCTTGGTTTCGGATTTCTTATCGCATCTCGTATCATACTTGCTCTAGGAAGTGGAGTTTTTGCCATTGCTGCCAAAACTGCCGCAGCAAAATTAGCACCACCCGAAAAACAAGCAGGGGCTATTGGCACAATTATTCTTGGATTTAGTGCTGCCATCATCATCGGTGTACCTATTGGCCGTGTTGTAGCCACCACGTACGATTGGAAGCTAATCTTTGTGGGAATTGGTGTTCTTAGTTTACTAGCAATCTTCGTTATCATGCGTACGATTCCCGCCACAAATAACGGAGTGGCCGTCCCTCTAGGCAAGCAACTCTCTTATTTAAAGAACCCGAAAATCTTAATGGGCCTAGGTGCAACGTTCTTTTGGCAGCTAGGATATGGGGTGATGTATTCCTATATTGCTCCCTTCCTATTAACCGTTACATCCATAAGCGGACGAGAATTGAGTGGTGCCTTGTTTGCCTTCGGTATTGCTACCTTAATAGGTTCCAAGTTTGGGGGATTTATGACGGATCGGATTGGTAACTCCAGAACTCTTGTCGGCGGTTTGGTTGTCCACGTTATAGCTTTAGTGTTGCTATCCACTATCACTAGTTCAACCTTTGTCGCCATTCCATTGCTTATGCTATGGTCCCTCTCGGCGTGGTCGTCAGGCCCAGGGATGCAATATAATCTGGTCTGGCTCGCTCCAGAGGCATCAGGAATTATGCTTAGTCTATATGGCTCTTTTATACAGTTAGGCATAGCAACAGCCGCTGGAATAGGGGGTATTGCCGTAAAAAGCACATCGGTGCTGGCGGTCAGCTGGATCGGAGCTGTATCAGTCGCCATTGCCGCAATTATCGCTGCGGTCTCGTTTAGTCTTAATAGTAAACCCAGGAATTACGAAAGAGCCATTTAATGGAGGGGGTAATATGAGTAGAATCAACAATTTAGAATGATTTGTTCAATAATCAACAAATTGCGTTAAATTAACGATTGAAAGAATTATGTTCCTTTGTATAATTATAAACAGATGTTGTTTAATCAAATGGTATTGATTTTTACAAGAATTTAATTAGCAACTTCGGAATAATAGAGTTTAATTAATTATAGTAGGATTTTTATCTACCGTGTTGAAAGATCACGATATTCTTGAAAATGAGCATTGCTCGTGCGATTTCCTTTGCCAGTGAGCAGCCAGCAGATGTAGGTATTAATGAAATGATTATCCGACCAACGGTTCAAGTAGGTTAAGCTAATCTCTTTAGCTGCCCCATTTACACATTTTTGGGGCAGTATTCTATCACTTAAAGGGGAAAAACACATGGAAAGACCATATATAATCTGCCACATGCTCACTTCATTGGATGGGAAAATCATTGGAGATTATTTGAAAGAAGAACGAGCAGCGTATTATACAGACGAATACGAAAAAATTCATGGACATTATGGATGTAAAGCATGGATGTGTGGCAGGATTACCATGGAGGAACACTTTACTTTCGGACATCAATTAGATTTAAAACAAGATAACGTTCCGACGATCCCCAGAACTGATTATCTAGCAAATAAGGATGCTAAAAGTTATGTCGTAGCAGTAGACCCTTCTGGAAAACTAGGATGGACCAACAACTACATTTCAGAATGGAACGATAATAGAACGAAGGACCATATAGTAGAGGTGCTTACAGAGCAAGTATCTGATGCTTACTTAGCTCATCTGAAAAAAATAGGTATATCTTATATTTTTGGCGGAAAAGAACGATTAAATTTTACTGTCGTAGTGGAAAAACTAAAAAATCTATTTTCAATCGATGAACTAATGCTAGAAGGTGGGGGCTTTTTAAATGGTTCCTTTTTGAATGAAGGATTAATTGATGAATTGAGCCTGATTTTAGTTCCAATTGCGGATGGTGCATCTAATTCAGTGACGCTATTTGAAACGAGCTCTTTTCTAACAAATCAGCATCCAGTAAATTTCTCCTTGAAAGAAGTCGAAAAACTGGACGATGGCGGGCTATGGTTGAAGTATGTAACAAAACGTGATTAACCGCCGTTTAACTAAAGAATGAATAAATATTGGAGGTCCACTATGGAATATCGCACAGTAGGAAAAACAGGAATTCAGGTTTCAAATTTATGTTTTGGGGCCATGTCTTTTGGCGGAGACGCTGATGAAGAAACATCTAAAGCCATGTATAAACGTTGTCGGGAAGCTGGTATCAACTTCTTCGATACTGCCGATGTTTATGGGCGTTCTGAGGAAATTTTAGGTGAATGCATCGCTCATGAGCGTGAATCCATCGTCCTAACAACAAAAGTGTTCTGGAACACGGGTGCTGATGTGAATGCTAGAGGCTTGTCCCGAAAACATATGATGCAAGGTATTGAAAATAGCCTGCGTCGCTTAAAGACGGATTATATTGATTTTTATTTCGTCCATGATTTTGATGAACAAACTCCTATGGAGGAAACGCTACGGACACTCGATGACTTACAGCGTCAAGGAAAGATTCTTTACCCGGCAGTAAGCAATTGGGCAGCATGGCAAATCACTAAAGCATTAGGAATTTCTGCAAAAGAACAACTGGCTCGTTTTGAATTGATCCAACCTATGTATAACCTTGTTAAACGCCAAGCAGAGGTTGAAATCTTACCAATGGCTGCTTCCGAACAAATTGGAGTCATTACTTATAGCCCACTTGGTGCTGGACTTCTTTCAGGAAAATATGGAGTGAATAAACGTCCTGAGCAGGGCCGCCTTGTACAGAATGCCCGCTATGGTGACCGTTACGGTGCCGATGATGATTTTGTTACGGCTGAACAGTTCACCAAATATGCACAAGAACATGATGTGAAACCTGCAACTTTAGCAGTTGCTTGGGTAATGGCTAATCCTGCTGTTACTGCTCCTATCATTGGTGCACGAAATTTAAACCAATTAGAAGATTCATTAGCAGCTGCCGATTTTAAAATGACAGAAGAAATCTATGCTGAAATTACCAATTTATCAAGGACACCTTCACCTGCAACGGATCGAACAGAGGTATTAACTGGTAAATGGAAGTAAGGACGAAAAAGGTCTTTATTAAAATGGTTAAGAAGGATGTATTATGTGTACACTCTTCTTTTTTAACGATTTAAAGATGCCCTCTTTTCATAAAACAGATGGGTGGAAAAGAATCACAGGTCGGGCTTGGGATGGGAGCATTTATGCTTTCAGCCGTAATTTTTCGCCCATTTATCGGTGGGCTACTGGACCAGTTCGGCAGGGGGCCGTTTATCATCTAGGGGGCTGCTTCTCTTTGCCTTGATCATGTATATGTACAATTGGGTCGGCGGAATCGTCTTTTTGATGGGGCTCAGAATTTTGCACGGGGTAAGCTGGGCCGTTACCACAACCTCTATTCTTACGGCCATTACAGATATGATACCTCCCAAAAGGCGCGGAGAAGGCATGGGTTTAGTCGCCTCTACAGGCGTCAATTATTCGTCTTGTACCACCAGTTCGAGCAGGGGTTGACAACCGATTGGGTCCATACCGCTTGTCATTGAAAATCGCGAAGGCACTGTCATGATGATAGTGTCTTCTTTATTTAATTTTAATTCATACTTTACTGATAGGAATTGTAGGTTTATAATAAAATTAATCTAATAAATGAAATTAAAAGTGGTTGTATTCAAGGGAAAGTTTTTGTAAAACTAAGGGAGTGTTTCTGTTGAGAAATAGTGATGAAAAAAAGCGACAAAAACTTATCAATAAATTAATTTTTTTAAACGTCTATAACAAAGGCGATCAAAAGCTTTATGAGTTGCCACTATCGAAATTAGAATATGAGTATAGAAGATTTAAATTACAAAACCATCCGCATGGTGAGTTTGGATCTATTCAGTGGATATAAAATAAATATGGTTACGTTACATTAGACTATATGGTATTTACACACCTGCGGTCTTTTTTTGGCAAGGTGTGCAAAGGAATTTGCTCATTTGGCAAAGATATTACCACCTTTGTATGAAGAAGAAAAGTTGAATTTTTAGTCTATAAAAAAGTATTATTTACTGTCTTCCGGACAACCGGTGGCATGGACATACAATGTTCATGCTTTTTTTATTAACATAAATAGGCTGGAGACATAAAATAAACAAAAGATCGCGAACTTTTTTCTCCTGTTTTATTTTCAAAAGTTTACTAGTCATTTAAGGTTTATTCATTCTTGTAGCCTTTTTTACCGAATTAACCATGATAGGGGAATATTGGGGGTATTGTGATGAATATTAAGGAGAGCATTTTGGAAAAAGAAGGTCGGAAGTTTCCTGGAGCGACCTATTCAGAGGTAGTATTGGCACCTGCTTATGAGCACGCCAAGCAATCTTTACTAGAGCCGATGATAGCAATCCATAAAGCCCACCTGATTATGCTGGTGGAACAAGGGTTGTTGCAGGAGAGTGGGGGTTCCCAAATCCTTGCAGCTATTTGCGCACTTGATAAGGAGAGAATTCTCCAATCCACCTATGATGGACAGTATGAGGATCTCTTTTTCCTTGTAGAAAATCAAATTATGAAAGTTGCCGGCGAAATGGGTGGGAGTTTGCACCTTGCTCGGAGCCGGAACGATATGGGTGTTGCAATGTACAGGATGGTTCTTCGGGACAAGATTCTACTCGCCATCGAGGCGCTGCTTTCCTTTCAAGAAACACTTTTGAGGGTGATCGACACCTATAAGGAAACCATTGTCCTTGGGCATACCCATACGCAGCAAGCCCAGCCGATGACGTTCTCCCATTATCTTCTGGGTATGTACGATGTCGTTGACCGTGACTTAAAAAGATTGAAAGCAGCCTATGATACATGCAATGCTAGTCCTCTCGGCGCGGCGGCCTTCACTACGACCGGATTTCCGATTGACCGAAATACAGTCGCAGAGTTATTAGGATTTCCGAAAATCATCAAGAGTGCCTATGATGCGATTGGCGGTGCCGATTATTTAGGGGAAATTGCAACAGCGATACAATTAACCTTTATCAATCTCGGCCGGTTTTCACAAGACCTTCTCATATGGTCCAGCCAGGAATTTTCAGCGATTCGTGTGGCTGACCCCTATGTTCAAACGAGTTCCATTATGCCGCAAAAAAGAAATCCTGTTTCACTAGAGCATATTCGTGCATTAAGCTCTAGCGGAATTGGGAATGCCCAAACCGTACTTCAAATGTTACATAACACACCATACGGAGATATAAACGATACCGAGGATGACCTTCAGCCGTATTTATGGAAGGGCCTGCACCTTATTGATCAAGTTTTTCGGTTAACAAACGTGGTGATTGGAACACTTGAAGTAAATGAAGCACTGTTAAAAAGAAGGGCCCAAGAAAGTTTTGCGACGATAACGGAATTAGCCGACACCCTGTTTAGGGAAGCAAACATCCCGTTTCGAACCTCTCATTCCATTGCCAGCCAGGTGGTGAAAATTGCCTTGGCCAGAGGACTGAATGCTACTCATGTCACATCTGTACTCGTGGATGAAGCGGCAAAAGCAGTTGTCGGAATTCCGTTGAATTTACCGGAGGAGATCATTCGCACAGCAATGGACCCAGAACACTTTGTTAAAACTCGGTCGCTGCCTGGCGGACCAGCACCGGAGGAAATGAAGCGGGCCATTGTGGAAAGAGAAGCTAGTCTACACCACCATATTTCTATACTCCATACTGAGGTTAATCGAATTAAAGTTTGTATGGAAAGACTTGACCAACTGACAAGCCATTGGGGTAAAACGGATGAAAACGATATCAATACTGGACATTGATGAAGGCGGTAGTTAATTCCAGAAGACAATAGGTGATGATCAGGACCCTACTGTTCTTAAATAGGGGAATGACTAAGTAAAATATAATAAAAAATATTTAACTTTTACTTAACTGGTAGGAATTGTCAGGTATAAGATGTTAGTAAATATTTGCTCAATAATTTATATGCCGACTGGTTAACTAGAGGCTCTCAATTCAAGGTGAGATTATCTTGAAATGAGGGCCTCTTAATTTTTCAATAAAAGAGAAAGGGAATAACGATCTATCATCGGACCATAGGGAAAAAATAACCTTATTTAAGGCAAAAAATATAAAAATAGGAGGGAAATAAATTGTCAAATTCAGTTAATCAGCTAAAAAAAGATACTCAAAAAATTTCATTTCGGGGCAATTAAATCTATTAAATCAAGTCCTCATACTATTTCAGAGCTATAAAATCATCGTTCCTACTATTTAAACAACGTAAATAAAATTCTGAATATTATGTTATAATACTACTAAAATAAATAGTTCTTCTTAGTTGTTTGAATAAATACATAATGAACGTTCAGTTAGTCGCAAAGGAAGTAGAGGATTCTATAGATTCGTATTTAAACGCTAAAAATTAAAAGGTGCCTGTCACTTGTCGAATGCTACAAATATCGAGTGGGACAGGCACTTTTTTCAGGAGCACAGACTAAGGGGTCGAGTAAATATGAGTTTTAACCAAATGCACATAAAAGATGCTTTTGAATTACCTAAAGAAACAGTTTTGAATGAATTTTATGAACGAATTATTTCAATCCCTATTGAGGCAAGAACAAATTTGAAAAATGAGCTCATTACCGTCATTGGCGATGAACGAACAAGGGGCGTGTTTATTCGATACGGCTGGCATTGTGGTGTGAGTGATGCGGAAAAAGCCATGTCGCTGCAATGGGACGATGAGATGGATTTGGTAAATGCAGGTCCTAAATTTCACAGGTTGCATGGTTACTTAGATAAAGTGGAAATTTTGGAAATGAGCTTTGATGAGCAAAAGAAATGCAATTTTATTGAAGTCCTTTGGATTAATACGTTTGAAGCGTCTCAATATTTAAAAGACAAAGGCCTCAGTGAAGGGCCTGTTTGTCACACCTTGTGTGGATATGCAAGCGGTTACCTGTCAAAAGTGTTGCAACAGCCGATCCTTGTTAAGGAAGTAGAATGTCGCGCGATGGGCCACGAGCAATGCAAATGTATTTGTATGCCTATTGAAAAATGGGGAGAAGAAATTACGAGTGACCTGAGTTACTATCAAGCGAATAGCATGATCAAGGAACTCGATGAAATAACAGCGAAATTAAAAATGGAGCGGGACCATTTAAGTAAAGCGAGCGATATACACCGGCAATTAATTGAGGAACTACTGTCGAACCAAGGGTTACAAAAAGTTGTTGATATTTTATTTGAAACGACCGGTTTAACAGTCTTTATTGAAGATGAATATAATCAAATCATTGTAAAATCAGGAAACCTTCCGAATCCGCTTACTTTAAATACATTTAGAGATACCAACACTACATTTGTACGTTATTCAGAAAAGCTTTCATTGTTGTGCACCCCAATTTTTTATGGACAGCAAATTAAAGGCTATTGTTCTTTTGTTTTTACAGGAGAGAATCAGCCGAATGAGCTTGATTATATGATTATTGAAAAGGCAGCAATAACGTCTTCGCTTATATTATTGAATGAAAGTATAAAAGTTACTACGGAGCAAACGATTAAACGGAGCTTTTTAAATGATATCTTGGAAGGTCGATTAGCAAAGGAAGAAATGTATAAGATCGCCTATTATTTAGATTTCAATCCTTCCTCGACCTATTGGATGTTAACGTTTGAACGATTTGTAAAGGAACCAAAAATTGAACATGAAATAGCGTTTAATGAAGAATTGATTCGTCATATTCATCTATTTTTGAAAGAGCGCACGATCAATTCAATCGTTTCACAAAAACTCAACAAAATTATTATATTAATGGAGTACCCAACTTTTGAAAGTTTGCATATATCACAGTCTACGTTTATTGATCAATTGTTAAAGCATTGTTCACGGCGTTTCCCAAAATATAGGATTTCTGTCGGTGTTAGCTCTGTCATCCAGGAGTTTTCACAAACTGTCACGCTATACAATGAAACATTGGCGGCATTACGTGCAACAAACAATCGAAAAAATGTATATTACTTCGAAGAGCTAGGCATTGAAAGTGTTTTATTCCAAATACAGGATGATGTGTTGATTGAGCGCTTTGTGAATCAACATATTGGTAGGTTGTTAGAAGTAGATAGTAATGAATTTGAGTTAATAAAAACGTTATTTGCATATATAGATAATGGAAGCAGTATTAACGATACTGCGAAGGAATTATCCATGTCGATTAGCGGATTACGCTATCGACTGGCCAAAATTAGTGAGATTTTAAACCATGATCTTAATGATACACAATATGCCTTCACACTTTATTTAGCAATCAATATTTTAAAAGCAAAAGGAAAAATTGAGATGTAACTATAAGCCTTGCCCATTAACTTGTTGATGGACAAGGCTTTTTCGTAGATAAATAATGAAAAAAGTTTGTTTGATTCATCATTTTACAATAACTATCTAGCTAACTCCGTTTCTTTTGTAACGGTTAGAAATATAAACTTATCATGATTTACGCAATCCAATTAAATATATAAAGAAAATATTTAATAGGAAACGTGTTAAAAACAATCTAAATTCAGTATCTAATGTAGGTATATTTAAAATATTCTAAATATTATAATTCAAATCAGTAGCAGATGCTTGATAGAAATTGAAAACGTTTACTTAAGAGGAGGAAGGTATATGGCAGTTAATCTTTTAGAAGTTAAAAAGACTCCCAACAAAGAAGAACTTCTTATGAGGGCAAAGGAAGTCGGTTTATTAGCTGAGAAATACGCTTTAAAGGCAGATCGAGATTCAAAGCTTCCAGATGAAGTAATTGAAAAAATAAAAGAAGCTGGGTTTCATAAACTTTTACGGCCAAAAGAATATGGCGGCCAAGATTTAGATTACTTTACTTTTGGTGAAATGATCCGCACAATCGCGAATCATAGTATCGCCGCTGCATGGATAAGTTATTTCTTTGTTATTCATGAAACCTGGGTTGCGTTTTTACCAAAAGAAAGCCGTGATGAATTGTATGGACATGGTGGCTTAATGGCAGATGTATTTGCCCCTGTCGGGAAAGTAACAGAGGATGGCGAAGGCTATCGTCTTTCAGGGCAATGGAACTTCTGTAGTGGAGTGCTTTGGAGTGATTGGATTGGACTAGGCGCAATCACCAAGCTAAAGGATGGGACAGAGCCGGAATATTGTTTATTTATTTTGAATAAAGAGGAAGCGGAAATCGTCCATAACTGGGATGCAATGGGCTTGCGTGGCTCAGGAAGTAACGCGGTGAAAGTTGACAACGTTTACATACCGCCGAGTCGAATTTTCCATGCAACCCGTGTCATTAACGGTGCAGGCCCAGTAGATAGTAATTTTGAGCCTGACTATCAAATTTTCAATGTACCATATATCCCATGGTTCTTAATGGGCTTCCAATTTATTCAGATTGGCGGCATAGAACGATTGATTGATATTTTCCAAGAAAAAACAGAAAATCGGATTCGTATTTTTAACAATAATTCAAATGAAAAAGAAGCAGCTAGTAGTCAACGTGTATTGGCGGAATTAAAACTACAATTAAGTTCTTTAAAAGGCTTAGCAAATGATTATGTTGAAAGGTTAACGTATTATCAACAAAATCGCATTCGGACATTGGATGAAGAAGAGCGTGAAAGATTGTTTGGGATTCGTGGGCATATATCAAAGACGACTTCTGAGATGGCGCTCCGTATTTTACTAACTTTAGGTGGAAACTCCGTATTTAAAGGGCAGCCTACCGAATTGTTTGTGCGTGACATTATGACAGCGGCTTCTCATCCGACGCACCATTACGAAGATGCAATGGCATCATATGGCAAGTCAATCTTTGGCTTTAAAGGAAACCCAATTTGGTAAATGAATCTCCCCATCGCTAAAGCGAGGGGTTTCATAAAGAATACCGCTTAAGTGGCATTGTCTTTATGTGGGTGACCACAAAACCCGCTAATACATCTGGTCTTTATAAAAGACCTTCAGCTTTACTTTATCAAAGCCTATTTGATTCAAACGTGTCATGGCTTTTTAATGGCTTGAACATTTTACGTGGCATAGCTCTTTTACATGCCACAACCTTCTATGTTCAGTTTTCAAAGAACAAATGTTCCTATTTTTTAGTTTATTTCAAATCGATTAAAAGGTCAAGTGATATGCTTATATCCCCATCCCTTAAGTCAGGGGTATTACGCACAGTATGATAAAACTTTGGAGGGAATGTGAAATGATGAAAGAACCTATTTTTGATGTGGCACACCTGGCACATATTGAAATTTATAGTCCTAAAGTAGAAGAGTCTGTTTGGTTTTTTAAAGAAATTTTAGGGATGGAAGAATCGCACCGTCAAGGTGATTCTGTTTATATGCGTGCTTACGAGGATTTTTATCATCATACATTGATTATTACGAAAAATGATGAAGCGGGTCTTGGGCATGTGGCATGGCGTGCCACTTCACCCCAAGCTCTAGAGCGTCGTGTACGAGAAATTGAAGCGACAGGTTATGGTTTGGGTTGGATTAATGGTGATGTCGGTCATGGACCAGCCTATCAATTTACCACACCAGATGGACATAAAATGGAAATTATTTGGGAGGTTGAATATTTCAAAGCGAATGAGGAACAAGCTACACCACTCTTAAACCGTCCACAAAGGCGTCCACGTCGCGGTGTGCCAGTACGTCGATTAGACCATGTGAATGTCCTGGCGAGCGAAACAAATAAAAACGTTGAGTTTTTAGAAAATGCACTTGGATTTAAAGTGCGCGAACGTATTCTAAATGATGATAATACAGATGTAGCAGCATGGTTAAGTTCTAACTCATTAGTGCACGAAGTTGCCATCATGGGAGACGCATTAGCTGAAAAAGGAAGATTACATCATATTTGCTACTGGTACGGCTATCCTCAACATTTAATGGATGTAAGTGAATTATTGGTGGAGCATGGGTTTAAAATTGAAGCTGGTCCTGGCAAGCACGGTGTCTCTCAGGCATACTTCCTATATGTGATCGAACCTGGGGGCAATCGTGTTGAATTATTCGGTGACACGGGTTATCAAATTTTTGACCCAGCCTGGAAAACGGTTGAATGGAAAGGGAAAGATTTAGAGCATGCAATTATTTGGTACGGCTCTAATTTACCACAGGAGTTCTTTGAATATGGAACACCAGTGAAGCAAAAGGCAGTTGCACCAATAAAATAAATGCTGGTGAATAGTTAAAGGTGAGCTTTTCCAATGTACAAGCTCACCAAGTATGGAATGTAAAAGCGAGAGGAAGCTTTCAATAGTTTCCTCTATCTTTAATAATAGATGGAAGGAGCAATGCGTTATGACAATTACCTCAAAATATATGGATGTGAATGGGATTAACACACACTATCATGAGGAAGGGAGAGGAGCAGAAAAAATTATATTAATTCATGGGTCAGGGCCAGGCGTATCTGCCTTTGCAAACTGGCGCTTAATTATCCCATGCTTAAGTGAATCCTATCATGTATTTGCACCAGATATGATTGGTTTTGGCAAAACAGATAAACTCCCCAATCATCAATATACCGTTGAATTGTGGGTACAACATTTAATTAGCTTTATTGAATCGGTGTCGGATCAGCCTGTGTACCTAGTCGGTAACTCAATGGGCGGAGCATTAGCGCTTCATGTTGCCTATCAAAGACCGGACCTTGTGAAAAAATTAATTTTAATGGGTAGTGTTGGCATCAAGTACCAAATTTCAGAAGGGTTAGAACGTGTTTGGGGGTACGAGCCAAGTTTGGAGTCCATGCGAGAATTAATTGAATTATTCTCGTACGATGAAAAAGCAGCGAAAAACGAAGAATTAGTTCGTCTTCGCTATGAAGCTAGCATTCAACCAGATGTAAAAGAAGCATTCTCGGCAATGTTCCCAGAGCCGCGCCAACAAAAGCTCGACGAATTGGCGTTAACCGATGAACAAATTCAAAGTATTAAAGTACAAACACTATTATTCCATGGCTTGAATGACAAGGTTATCCCCATTGCAGACACAAGCTATCGTCTTATTGAATTGCTTCCGCATGCAGAACTACATGTATTTAATGAGTGCGGGCATTGGACACAGATCGAAAAAACCGAGCCGTTCGTGGAGAATATTTTAAGATTTATTAAATGATGAATCTCATAAAGATGAGCCCTAACGCGTGATGGAGGATTTCGAAAAGTAAAGTGGGTAATTTCAATATTCCTACTATTATAAAAATAATCTTGGGAGGTTTATAGAAATGGATGATCGTCAATTTCGAACGGCAATGGGAAAATTCGCAACAGGGGTAAACGTGATTACGACAGAACTTGATGGAGATGTACATGGTATGACGGCAAATGCCTTCATGTCTGTATCCCTTGATCCAAAACTTGTTGTCATTTCTATTGGAGAAAGGGCGAAAATTTTAAATAAAATCAAGGAAAGCAAGATCTTTACGGTGAATATTTTGGCTTCGGATCAACAGGAGCTATCGATGATTTTTGCGGGACAAATCAAGGAACCTCGTGAAGTTGTTTTTGATCGTCTAGATGGCAAACCAGTGTTAGCAGGCGCGATCGTACAGGTGGCTTGCGAAGTATCCGCGGAGCATGTTGAAGGAGATCACACTTTGTTTATTGGAAAAGTAACCGATATTCATCTGGAAGAGAAGGAACCGCTTGTGTTCTTTAACGGAAAATATCGTGCAATTGCAGAAGTATAAGCTGACTTCATTTTTGGAACATGAAAGGAGACTGGATGGAAACGATCTATTTAAGTAAGGAAAATTTGGCTGCTTATCAGGAAATGGCAAGCTCAAATGTTATGGCAATTGGATGTTTTGACGGTCTCCATCATGGGCATGTAAAAGTGATTCAAACTGCATGGCAGGAAGCAAAGGAAAGACAAGTCTCACTGTCAGTAATGAGTTTCTTTCCTCACCCGAAAACGGTCATCGGGGGAAAGGTATGTATTCACTATTTAATGCCGCAGTCCGAAAAAGAAAAGAAGCTTAGTGGACTAGGTGTTGATACTTTTTACCTTGTGGAGTTTGATAAAGACTTTGCAGGGTTGTCACCTCAGGCATTTGTTAAGGAATACCTGATCAATCTGGGTGTTATTCATGCAGTAGCAGGATATGACTTTTCGTATGGCAGCCTTGGTGCAGGGAATATGGATACATTGAAACAAGATTCCGGAGACCGGGTGGATGTAACTACGGTCGACAAGGTGGAGTACAAAGGGGAAAAAATCAGTTCGACTCGTATCAGACAACAACTGTTAAATGGGAATGTCGAGGAGCTGCCCTATCTTATCGGGCACTCTTACGAATTAAAATGCGAAGGCGCTGGATCGGTTTTAATTCCATATTCGCACTATACACTCCCTGCTCCTGGAAGATATGATGTGACATTGAAGAATAAGATCAAATCTTTGCAGACCGAAGTGATGGTAAACGAGAAAAGAGTAACGCTTACTAATATAGATCAGATTCCATCATGGCTCGAAGGAAGCTTGACCATCGTCTGGAATCAGCGGATGAAGGCTGAAAAGGTTCAAACGGGGGAAAAGGATCATACTTTTTGTCGTCCCTTATTTGTATAGATAAAAAATAAACCCATTATAAATAGAAAGAAGGGTTAAAAGTGGCTCAAATTGTAGAAGCCTATAAGCATTTACTTCAAGCTGAAAAATACAAAAAGTCTGTTGCCCCACTTACGGATTTGTATCCTGATATCACTATTCATGATGCTTACCGAGTTCAAATGGAAAGTATTGATCAGAAGGTGAAGGATGGCCAAAAAATCGTTGGGAAAAAGATCGGGTTAACTTCGTTTGCGATGCAGGAGCTATTAGGAGTCGATCAGCCCGATTACGGTCATTTATTGGATGGTATGGATATTCCGAATGGTGGCAGTATTCCAATGGAAACGCTTTTTAACCCTAAGGTAGAGGCCGAGCTTGCTTTTGTGTTGAAAAAAGATTTGATAGGGCCAGCTGTTACAGTGGAAGACGTCCTAGAAGCAACAGAATATATTGTTCCTTCTATTGAGATTGTTGACAGCCGTATTACTGATTGGAAAATTAAATTAGAAGATACGATTGCGGATAATGCTTCTTGTGGACTGTTCACCTTAGGCGGTCAAAGGTTCGATCCAAATGGAATAGATTTAACGAAAATCGAAATGAGTCTTTATAAAAATGGTCAGTTCATGAATAAAGGGACAGGGGCTGATGTGTTAGGTCACCCAGCAACATGTGTTGCATGGCTGGCAAATAAACTTACAGAATACGATGTTACTTTAAAAGCTGGGGAAGTCATTTTATCTGGAGCCCTATCGGCGGCTGTTGTAGCTCAAAAGGGAGATGTCTTTACAGCTGAGTTTAGCCAGTTAGGAAAAGTTGAGGTATCTTTTGGTTAAGTTACGAATGGTTATTTTTTACATAACTGCTAAACATAATGCCGGTGCGGCAGAATTGTCAGAAGCGCACGAATCAAAATCTTGTTCCTCTGGAATTTCGGTTCGACCCAGACAACTGGTATCAGATTGTCTCAGAAAAGATTATTATGAAAACTGTCAGTACCCTGAATGGTTACTGGCACTTTTTATGTTCTAGAAGGCATTATGGTTGGTGCGCACTCGTTAATGATAGTCTAATGAACATAAATATATTAATTAAAATTGCTACCAATAAGATCATAACTATTTTTATAAGCTATATAATACTAACGGTTATATTCTAAGAAATCCTCTGAAAGTTTGTCTTCTTTCACCTCTACCACTTCAACTGTTTCTTGTATTTCCTCTGTCAGCAAAATTTCTTTATCATCTCATCATAAGAGTCAATTGTTGCACTTGTAAACTTGTCAATCTCGATTTCATAATATTTACAATCACCATGACTCTATTACTTTGATAAAATAGAGTTAACTAAATGGATGGAGAAAGCCTATGATAAATCAAGAAGAATTGAGTTATATAAATACCTATCTATTAAAAAGTGGAGAGCGAATCGACTTCACCAACAAGTCAACAAGTGGTGATTCTTTTTTTGAATTAAAAATAATTAAGCAGACTGAAAGAACGTTTCGAGTTGTAGGTTTATTAATAATTGCTGCCCATGAGAAAAAAGAAGAGTCAGCCATTGTCGCCGATGAATTGTTAAGTATAGCCTTTACACCAAAGAAAAAAGTTTCACTAAATGAGCATGAAAAAAACACAATGGAATGGTTTAACCAAGGTTTTATTCTAAAGGAAATTCGGTTTAAAAAGGATGGAAAAACCCCAGATGTGATACATTATCGAATGAGCTATTGGTTGTATAAATACCAACAGAACCAAATCCGAGCAAAAGAATTTAAAATAGAAAAAGAGTTTAGCAGTTGGAAGGGGATGGCACAATCTCTAGTTCAAATTTCCAAAGCTGATATTTCCAATAAGCGGGATAAAGGGTACCATTCATGTCTATCGATTGTAAATGAGATTTGTCAACAAAGCTCCTTCGAACTTAAAGAAATGCCACACTTTCCTTCTGGATGGTCTGTATCAAAGAGAATAAAATTCCTCCATTTTATTTTAGCATTTTTACACATTTGTTTTCACAAAAATGAATTTGACTGGAAGGAAATCGGTGCTAGTTATTATAAAGAAATTGGAGGTTCAAAGGAATTCGATCAGTATAAAGACGTGTATATCAACCAATTAGAGGAATGGACAAATTGTCCAGCCGCACGGTTAGGAATGACGAGTCTTGGAAAAATCACTCCTCTATATTTTTCTGGACAAATAACGGGACTTTTCTCGGACTATCGTTACGGACCCGTTCATTCCCTAACAGACCTATCAATCGCCGAAGAGGAATATACGACAAATTCAACTACTCTATGGCTTGTTGAAAATAGAGCGATTTTAACTAGATTGGCAGCTGCCAAGAATTTTCTTGAAGAAACAGATTCCCTGGTTGTATGTATTGATGGACACCTCAGGTCCTCTCATAAGAATTGTATTCAACAGCTTTTAACAAACGGAATGATTCAGCAGGTTTTGATATGGAGTGATTACGACCTAGATGGGTTCCAAATAGCAAAAGAAGTGTATCTGACGGTTTCGGAAAAATATAACGGTATCATTAAGTGGATTACACACACCAAAGAGGTCCTTGAAAACCTGCAGGATTATGAGGCATATATGCAGATGTTACTGAAAGACAGAAAAATTGAGCAGGAACAGGTTTTAGGAGGTGCAAATGAATGGAAAAAGTGGATAAAACATTAATTTCAATTTTTAAGGTAAATGATTCCAATCCCGAAGTTCACCAGTCGATGAGAGACATTGCCTCCTTATCGGGTGTCTTAAGTGAATTAGGATCACAAAACGCCTTTCAATCACCTGCAGAAATTCTACGTTTTCTTAAGATTATTCAATTGATAAATGAGGAAGCTTTAGGGTTAGATGATCCAATTGAAAATGCTGAAATGGTTTATTTTCGTTATCGGAACCGCTATAACGACCCTGAACCGCTGTCAAAGAAAAAAGTAGAGCAAATTGTCAATGTCCTTGTTAAATATAACTGGATTTCTAAACAATCCAGGCAGCTGAAAATGCGTGATGTTGGGAAACGGATGATGGATGCCTTGATCCGTTTGGCTAATGATTCGTTGGCCTACTATATGCAAGACGATATTGGCCGTTCACTCTTTCAAGCAAGACGAGATGCTGAATTGAGTGAAGCATATGATGACAATGGAATTTCTGGTGGAAATAAAATTGCTAGTATGATTCGTAACGTTGAGAATGCGATTCAAATCATGAAAGAACGTGAGCTTGAATTGTTGGCAGATCGAAATGCACTCCCACAGTTAGAAGTGATTCACCAGTTAATGGAAGAGTTAGAAGTCAAATTACAGGAACGGTTTAGATTGTTTCAAACAGTTGAAGATAGTTTAGTTCTATCAAATCTAATGCAAAAGGGTACCGCAGTACTTGCTGAAGGGACAAATTTAAGCTTAGGAATGATTAATAAATACCTGAGATTCACTCATATGCAAAAAACACCATTGTCCTCTACAATTCAGCCAGAAAAGATCCGTGCTTTTATTATCCAAATGTACGATCCTCCACTGGATTCCGATGTACCAAATGTTTATCAATTATTTAGTTTCATGGAACAAGGACAACATGAGGATGAAGCTATAGATGGTTTGTGGATGCCGATAAAGTTCGCAGCACCAATTGCCCCTGCAGCCATAGATGAGGCCATTCACTATCTAGAAACATATGAACCGTTAGCAATTCCAATTGAGGAAATTGAAGATGATCTTGAATATAGAACTGAAGTTATTTCTGAGGAAGATATGGAAGAGTTACTGGGAGAAACTCAATGGAAGCTGACGAAGTCAATGATTGAAACTGAAGCGATTGAATCCTATTTAATCGAACATGATGAAACACCAATGGAACAACTGGTCATTGAGGCTACTTCCACACAGTGGAGTGATGCTGTTAATGCCATTACAGCAGTTGCAGCTTTAGTCGGAAACAAAAAAATAACCGTAACAAAGCCGACAGAAAGGGTAGAAATACCAAAATATGAACGAAAATGGGAGTGGATGAATCGTGACGATGGATCCAACATTATCAGAAAACGAAACAAGAAAGAAAAACAACCAGAGTGAAATGATAGATGGTAGAAACGAAGTCAATGTGAATCCACTAAATGTGATGCAATCTTTAAAGGGCTTTTTAACAGAAGAAGAGGAATTGACCTTTATGAATATTCTGTTTTCTTCCTCAGCATCCATTCGATCTGGAAACTTTGGTCTTTCTAGAAAAGAGGTGGAAAAGCTGCTCCATATCCAAGGAAACGATGAGAAATTCTTCTCTTTTCTAACTAGGGTAAACCAAGCAATTAACCGATATATCAAAGTGATTTATGATGAACGACGTGACCAAGTAATCATCATGATGAGAGTCCCGGCAAGAGCTGCACGGAATACCTTAACAAAGGAAAGCTTGTCCATCTTACTATATATGTTTTATCAACAGGAAGTTCTACAACATGAATTTACTTTATTTGATCAACTTTTAAATGCCTTTGGTCACGAAACGACTAAGGCGAATCAGCGACTATTGTTAAATATTGACCCACTTAAAAAAATTGGTGCCATAGAAGAATACGATACAAACTCTCAAGAAAAAGCCTACCAACTCACCGCCATTGGTGTTCATATGTTTACAGACTCTTTCTTAAGGCGGACGGCTGAGTTTAGTCAATCTAATCAGCTGAATAAAGAAGAAGTGTTAAAGTTTTTCAAACGATATAATCTCTATCAAAAGGGTGATGAAGAATGATTCCATGGAGACTTACCTTTTCAGGTATCCGTGACTACCCACCAACTCTATTAGATTTATCAGGAGAGAATGACCATGTCATGATTACCGGACCAAATGGTGCCGGGAAGTCCACGATTACTTTTTGTATGGGGGCTGTTTTATATTCTTCGAAAGTTGATGTGGAAGGATTAAAGTCCCGTAATTTACCGACTGACCTGACATGGAAAGCTAGAATTTCCTTATTGTTCAAAAATGAAGGCTGGATGAAAATTGATGCCCCTACTTTTGTGGAATTCAGTTTGAAAATTATCCAGGACCCAGGCCAGCCTATAAAAAAGGAGTTTCTTATTTCTACTGGTGATAATATCGATGAATGGGAAGAAAGCATTAAGTATTCATCAGGGGATAGGTTCTATAACTTCACCGCCTTTAAAAGGGATCTTCAATATAAATACAAAGTTGATCCCGATCTCTTCTATTTGATATGGTACCAACAAGAGGTGAACCAATTCGCTGTCATGAATCCTGAGGAGCGGTTCCGGATTTTTAGTGAAATGCATGGTATTGATCAAGTGCAGCGTGATTGGGAAGAAAGTATGGAGAAGGTAAAAGACACAGAGGAATCTCTCCGAATAGCCGAGTCGAATGTAAAGCTTATGAAAACTGAACTCTCTATGAAAAAGTCTGCATTAGATCGATTTTTGGATAACCAAAAGCGACTATTTGAAGGTGGAAGGCTTTATGCTGAATCCCTATTTCAGTTAGAAGCGCATTATAAGCAGGAAATTGAAGGATTAGAAGATTTGGTTTTGACTCTAGAAGAGGAGATTGCTGAAGAAAAGGATAATATCTCTGTTAATAAAGGCTTAAAAGAACACACGATGGAACAATTAGCTATTTCTAAAGCAGAGTACCAACAAATAGAATTAGAGATTAATCAACAAGAACAAAAGCAGGAAAAAATAACTGAGGAAATTAAACAGTTACAAGCTCGGATTCAAGAACTTGACCAAGAATTAGAATCCATTACAAAAAGACAAAATCAATTAACGAGAACAGAAGAAGAAGTAAAAATAGCACTAAAGAAGCTTTTAGAAGAGCAAGAAAAAACAGATGCTGAATTTATGCACAACCAAGAGCAATTGAGTGATACAAATAATGCTTGGCAAAAGAAGGTAGAATTAGTTACGAGTATCCAACAAGAGATTGAACGGGATGAAAAATTAGAAAAAGTTCATGATGAAAGATTACTACAATATAAAAGCAGTCATGCTGTACATGAAAAGATTCGTTTTCTTGAAGCAAGAGTCACTTCTAATAAAGAAATCTATTTCTCTGATACACAAAAGCTAAAAGTTTTAAAAGAGGAATTAATGCTGCTAAAGGAGAATCGGGATTTATCATTACGGCAAGTAGAGTCAATGAAATTTTTTTCTTCTCAGAAAGTAAAGGCTTTTGCTCTTCGGGAACTGCTAGAGTTAGATGCGACTTCACAACTAAAAGATGAACAATTATACGATGCAATAAAATATACCATCTTTTTCAATGGAAAAGATGTCATACCTCCAAACGATCTCTATCATGTACCGCTAATGAAGGTGGTTCCTGACCGAGTATTGACAAAGTTGCCGGCTCTGCACTTACAAGTTAAGGAAGGGTTAGATGAGGAAGTTCTAACTTATGCGATGAAAGCACTTTGGTGGGTGGAGCAATTTTTTAAACAAAGTTCTTTTTCAATCAGGAATGGAATTTTGATTGATCCAATGGGAATACGTGGCCCACAGGAAAAAGAACGTTATATTTTGAGTGTAAAAGCTTTAAAAATCCGCAAACTGGAAGTGGAGAAGCTTGTAAGGGACCTTTCTCAAAATCTTTCTCAATTGGATGAGCAAATCACTGCTGATACAAAGATTTTTCAAGAGCTTAATAGTATTATTCATCAAGTCAAAGAATCTGAAGCGTTTATGACGAATGAACATGAAAGAATAGTAAGGAAAAAGAAGTTTGAAGATGAATCACATCTAAAAGATATAATAAATGAAAGCATCAAAGAAATGGGTCAAGAAAAAGATCGTTTGATGAGGCTGCAAATACAACAAGAGAATTTGAAAAAGGTATTAATCGACGAAGCAAAAATATATGAAGAACTCGGAAGAATGAAAGATAAGTATGAAGAACGGAATCGATTGCAAAATCAGTTGGGGCAAGAAAAAGAGAACCTTAAAAATCAGAAGAAGCAGCTTGAAGCACATAATGAAAATATTGATCAATTAGAAAGAAATATTAATAGAACAGAACGGGGTCTTAGAAATCTAAATGATGTACTTGAGGATGCCGGGCGAAAGATTTCAAGCATTGAAAAACAAAAGAAGAATTACTTTGACGACAAGGAAACTTGCCAATCCGAATTTGTGAAAATAATTAAGGAATTGGTAGATGTACAAAGGCTAATATCCGAAATATACGATGAATCTGCCAAAGGTAGTGTAACTGAGTCTTTCCTATCTGAATCACAATTAAAGAAAAATCGTGAAAACGGTAAAATTATTTTTGATAATGCCCGCCAGGAAGCGGATATAGACCCGGCTGCCCAGGAAAATTATGATACTGTAAAATCGGAATATGAACGATTGGATAATGAATATAAACGGACGAAAGTACTCCTTGATCAGGATAAAGAAAGAACAGAAAATCTTAAGGATCAATTGGAAACAACGATTAATATGCGTGTTCTTGAGCTTCAGCAGCGGTTTAAATTCTATATGAGTCAGTTCCAATTTGAAGGGGAAATAAGTTGGGAGCCATATGAAGACAGAAGACGTCGGACACATTTTAATTTGTATATCAAGGCTCGGAAAGAAGGTCATCGAGGTGCCTTGGAAGATGTGAGTATTAAAGCGCGCGGAGGTAGAGTTGGTAAAGGGGTATCGGGTGGTGAGGAATCTTTAAGTTCCCTATTATTTGCCCTCTCACTTCTACAAAACCTCCAGACGACACCTGGATTTATTGTCCTTGATGAGTTTGATAGTGCTTTAGACGAACACCGGAAAGTAAAAGTGTTTGATTTATATGTTAGCGAACTAAAACGAAAGCTCATTATTCTCACTCCGAAATCACATGAAGAGACGTATTTAGATCGATTTTCGAAGGCATTTATTGTCCAACATGATCCAACTGTTCCTAAAAGTAAAGTAGTTGGTATTGTCAAAACAATGTCTTAAAGTAAGTATTATTGTAATATCCAATTAGGTTTTTGAGACGTCTAGCTGACATTCTATTATGAATGTCGGTTATTTTTTAATTAACTTTTCCTTTTGATTTTAGTTTATCAGTTACAGGAGTAGAATATTAAAATGAGAACGACTAGTAATGGCTTTTTATTTGGAAGTGGAGGATATTAATGGGAAGACTGATTGTCGACAGAGAGTGGTGCGAATTTATCTGAAGAATTAGCTAACAAACATAACGTCCAAGTGGTCCCAATGCACGGAATCGAAGATGGGCAGGATTATTTAGACAGTTCGTTAACAGTAAGAGATATTTAAAACTAGTATAGGCTAGACTTTTCTTATGTGTAATTATAAGGAATGGAACAATCGAAGGGAATAATATCCCTACCAGTTGATGAATTCGGCGCATGAAATGGCTGTAAGCCAGGTTCTGTTCCTGCGTGCTCAAGCGATGCCAATCTCGCACAACAGGTGTAATCATATGACTATCAGTCTAGAAGACCGATCCATCCCTTTGGTTCATTATTCCCGCAGGATGGTGCCCCTACCAAAGTTTGGGTTGCTCGCTCGTGGGGTTTACCCGTTCCATTTCTTCTGTTTCCAGAAGAATTCGTCACTGTGGCACTTTCAGGTTACTCTCAGCATATCCTTGAGGACTTAGCATGATTTCTCCGCCGTCAGCAGAAACGAAGTCTGCTGCCCACCTTTGCAGATGGCACGAACACTCCGGGCATCTCAGCACCGGGCGAGCCTGGACTTTCCTCAACTCATGTAAACATGAGCCGCGATTACTCACCATTTCATGTTTGTTTGCTCATCGACTACGATAAGAAATATATCATAAAAGAAATGAAATGGTCATTAGGATGCTAGCTCCAGTGGTGGAATATTTAGGAATTTTATTAAATGCAGGTAACTTTTTAACCTCCTTTTTAATATAGCTTCATTTTAATCTATTTCCTTTATAACAGTCTCATCGGAGGATCCCAACAAGACAATTGTTCTTTTGAAGTGCCCATCACTTCTTTATTTTTAACAAAGCCACTTTTTATTTCTGCTTTTGGTTCTTCGCCAAAAGCAGAAATTGGGCAGTTTTTTTCACAAATGGGCGGGATTATGAGTCAAAACCTTAGCGAATCGGTGTTACATAGATATGAAAAACATAGAATTTCGGATCTGTAAGGGGTTTATCATAAATTCAAACCAAAACTTTACAATTGACAAAATGAACTGTATCGATTAAATTTACAGTATAGTAACTGTAAGATTTTTTATTACATTTAAATATACTTGCTAAAATACACGAAGGAGAGTGTAAAAGTATGGTGATTGTGTATACGACACCGAGTTGTGGTTCTTGCCGAAAAGCGAAAGCTTGGCTTGAAGAGCATCAAATTGAGTATATGGAAAGAAACATCTTATCTCAGCCCTTTACAGTCGATGAGATTAAATCGATTCTTCGCATGACAGAAGAGGGGACGAGCGAGATTATTTTAACGAATTCGAAGGCGTTCCAAGAATTAAACGTAAATATTGAATCTCTTCCGCTTAATGAATTGTATAAATTAATAATAGAGCATCCCAAAATGGTGCGCCGGCCAATTATTTTGGACGAAAAAAGATTACAGGTTGGATATAACGAGGACGAAATTCGTAGTTTTCTGCCCCGTAAGATTCGAAACTATTTGTACACCGAATTGCATAAAGAGGCCAATTAAAATGAAATAATAAGGGCTAAATGCTTAGTCTTTACAGTTAAAATTAAAACCTTAATATATTTATTTTATATATGTTTTTTAAAAGGAGGAAAAACTGATGTTTGAAGTTTTTGTGACAGTAAATTATAAAAATCGGAATTACCATACCAATGTCATAGCGGAAAAAGATATGCCATGGGAAAAAATTAAACGGATCGCAGAAGAGCAAGTCAAAAAACATTGGGACATTTAAATAAAACGGCTATCCACGGACTTAGAAAAGCTAAATTCTTGACTAGCCAATCTGTAATGCTTATTAGTATACTACGTAATTAATTTTAAAAAAGATGCAGACAATACATGAAAGAGTAAAAAAAGTGAGAAGTTTTATTGCTAAGGAGGCAAGAACATGAATAGTATTTTACTCTTGCCATTCATAGTTTATCTTTTCTTGCGCTGCAGCCGGACCGAATGTCAACAAGCGATGCCATTTCTGAAAGTGCTGGCGTCCAGAACTGCAGATTTTTTAAAGTAAAATGTAATAAAAAAAATTACAGATCAATTAATGCTGGCATATCTTAGGATAAAACGCAAAAAAATTAAGAAGGTGAAAAAAACTATGTTCTCCAATAATAATACGATTTTAAAAACAGGTGATTGGATTAAGGCAGATTCACCTCAGGGCGAATTAATCATTGGTTATATTGAATCACTGTCAAGTATAGAAGGTATAGTGAAGGTAACCGTTGTTACAAGTGACAATAATCAAACGTTTGGCAAAACAATACCTATTTTAAGTAAACGGGTGAAGAAACTGCCTGTTTCTAATGTAACCAACAAGGCACAAATTGAATTTCTCCTAGACTTGGCATTATCAACAGGGGATAAGGAATGGTTTTTGGCGCTTTCTGCGGAATTAAACGCGATGAAGCAGCTAGTTAATGGAGTACATTAAAACTACACATTGAATTCCGTTTGGTTTGAATTTTGATAAAAGGGATATCCAATGTTTCTAGGAAAGGGTTAGTCCAAATAGTTCAACAAAAAGGTGCATTTAAACCAGAAACGGATTAATGCACCTTTTTTACATAAGCATTTGCTTAAAGGTGTTACCTATTTCATGAAAAACTAATACACGTAATCTCCTAATTTGTCAGATTAAATTTCGGAACAAACAAGTAACAAAAAGGATAAACGTATTTTAGCAGCAAATGCATTTAACTGACTTTCGGCCGTTATTTCCTCTTTTTTCACCGATGCTGATCGACAAGAATTTGATTCCCGTCTGGATCTTCAATGATAAAATGTGCTGGTCCCTCATTTGTTTCAGTTGCTTCAGTCAGCATTTTTATCCCTTCAGCAGTAAGTTGTTTTTGAATGTCTCGAATGTCCGTAAACGATTCGAGATTTTCGGCATTTTCATTCCATCCTGGATTAAAGGTCAGAATGTTTTTTTCAAACATTCCTTGGAATAACCCAATGATGCAATTTTCATTCTTCATAATAAGCCAATTTTGACTAATTTCACCACCAAAAGCCTGAAAACCCAGTTTTTCGTAGAATAACTTGGATTGATGAATGTCCTTTACGTTTAAACTTACAGAAAAAGCACCTAGTTTCATATTTTCTCCTCCATTTATTTTTACTATAAATGAGTGCTTTGAAATTCACAACATTTACCATATTATTAAAGAAGAAGTGGTTTATTTCTCGTGCCAAACAAAAATAAAATGTGCAAAAGTAAACTTTAATAAACGTTAAAAATATAAATAATAGATGGGAGAGGAGTACAGTGAATACATTTAAAGAGAGAAGAAAAGCCCGAAGAGACAAGAGAAAAGAAGAAGGAAAGGAATCCATATGGTGGGAATTCCTTGATATCTTTTTGGATATAGTAGAATTAATCGGACCAAGTCTTATTCGGTCTATTCGGTCAGCCATTAAATTCCTGGAACATCATTAATATGATTATTTAAGGGATTGTATTGGATGTGTGAAAATTGATACCTTAGTTCTTTATTTATATGTTTAGTTTTTTATATTACTGAGAAACGAAGTAAAAAAATAAGGACTTAGTTCATCAATAATGAAGGAGGAAATATGGACAATTTCAATATTGTACCACAAGAAAATGATTTCCCCAATATTGGTAAACCTGCTACAAGAGCTCTTATCAATGCTGGCTACTATAAACTTGATCAATTGACAAAGGTAACAGAGTCAGAAATATTGAAGTTACATGGTGTTGGACCGAAGGCGGTGAGAATACTGAATGAAGCACTTAAAGGTAAACAATTATCATTTGCTGGAAAATAGACAAGCTCTTAACTCTGTTTCCTAAAGAGTCCAGAGCTTGTTTATAGTTTGAAATGCCCCATCCAGAGAAAGCATCCCTTCCCTATAACTTACCGAAGAATGGACCTAAGACTGTTTATTTAACCAATCAAAGTCCACAGGAACCGTCACCATGGCCCTTTGTTATCTTGCTATTACATTCTAAACACCTTATTTTTTTCTATTTATTAGGCTATAGTGTAAGTCATCAAGAAAGCTAAATAGGAGGCGATAAAAATGGTCCAAGATATAAAAACACGTGTAAAAAGTTTAAATTGGGATTCAATTCAAAACGAATTAGATGAGCAAGGGTTTGCAAAGCTTCCAGCAATTTTATCAGAAGAGGAATGCGACTTCTTCATGAAACTTTATAGTAAGGAAGAGTCATACAGAACGACAATCAATATGACGAGATTTCGCTTTGGGAATGGGGAGTATAAATATTTTTCCTATCCATTACCTGAAATCATTCAAAGTTTAAGAGAGTCCTTTTTCCAGAGTTGGCCAAAACAGCAAATCGATGGTTGGGTTATTTAAAGAAACCAGAACAGTTTCCAGATCATCTTCAAGAATTTTTAAGAACATGTGAAGAATATGAACAAACTAGACCGACACCCCTAATTTTAAAGTATGAGACAGGCGGCTTTAATTGTTTGCACCAAGATTTATATGGCGATGTATTTTTCCCATTTCAAGTAGTATTTGTATTAAATCAACGGGATAAAGACTATACGGGTGGAGAGTCCTTATTAGTTGAACAAATTCCTCGTGCTCAGAGCAGGGGGCATGTGATTACTTTAGAACAAGGCAGTGCTCTAATCTTTCCTAGTAACCATAGACCTGCTCTTGGTAAAAAGGGTATTACAAAAATACGGTTCGTCACGGAGTAAGTACGGTTACTTCTGGAGAACGATACGGTCTTGGAATCATTTTTCATGATTCAAAATAAATATTAAATTTTAATAACTTGCTATTTCATTCCTAGAATTGTACATTCTGAATTTATAGGGGGTATATTGAAAGGAAAGGTGAGATAAATGACGGATCGTATCAATAATGAATTACAAGAGAGTGAAGAACATGGAATTTTGACTGACGTGGACATGATGACAAATGAAAAGTGGCAAGCAATTATAGACAATGATGCTTCGTACAATAATCAATTTTTCTATGCTGTAAAGACCACAGGAATCTTCTGTAAACCATCTTGCAAATCTCGCATTCCAAAAAAAGAAAATGTACGTATTTTTTTAAACGCAGAACAAGCTCTCCGTGCAAATTTTCGCCCTTGTAAACGTTGCAAGCCTACTAATGAGAGATTGCCTGATAGTGAGTGGGTGGCACTTATCACTGAATACATTGATAAAAATTTTATAGAAAAATTAACTCTAGAAACATTAGCAAATATTGCTCACGGGAGTCCCTATCATTTGCATCGAACGTTTAAAAAAATTAAAGGCATCACACCAGTTGAATATATCCAACAGGTTAGATTAAAAGCTGCTAAAGAGTATTTGATTCACACAAATAAAGCGATTGCGGATCTCGCCATATGCGTAGGTATGTCTAACGCGTCCTATTTTATTACTTTATTTAAAAAGAAAACCGGACATACACCAGCACAATTTCGTCAAATGAGTAAAATGGAGGAAATGTAAAAGGGAATCAAAGAATGAACCAACTCTTTAAGAATGGATCATTAACCGGCTACCGTGGCGGATTAGAAATGAAGACATTGCTTTTGGATTAGAAAGACAATTCTCATCCAGCAATGAGTGATTATTGCCGGACAATGAATTGAAAGGAGGTTCCCTCATTAAAAGTGAATTGTTCTATAAAAACCCGAAAACCATTCTTAATAAAGGTACAGGCTTTCTTTCTGAATATACTCATTCACTAAATCCTAATACAGGCTGTTCATCTGGGTGTTCCTATTGTTATGTACGTCAAATGCCTGTATCCCTCTTTCGAGAAGGGGAATGGGGAAATTGGGTTGATGTTAAAAACGGAGCTGCGAATTTATTAAGGAAGGAGCTTCATCGTGCAAAAGCCAAAGGGAATGTAACCATTTTTATGTCATCAAGTACAGACCCGTATCAACCCGTAGAGCATAACGAAAAAGTGACACGTTCTTTACTTGACGTTATGTTAGAAGATCCCCCTGACTTCTTATTAGTACAGACGAGAAGCCCACTTGTAAGTCGAGATATCGATTTGCAGCGGCATTTAAAAGATAGAGTCCGGGTAAGTATGACGATTGAAACGGATTCGGAAACGATACGTAAACATTTTACTCCAGAGGCCCCTCCTAAAAGAAAAGCCGTTTCCCGGAGTGTGGGGCTTAATAAGATACGAGAGTTAAAGCAAGCAGCCAGTAAGTCCATTGGATTCCGGCAAGGCTCTGATATGGCTAAACTGGAGCTGAAAACTTTACTAGATAAATATGATTTATTCCAGCTTAAATTCGAAGAATTAGATTCCAAAATAGATATTTTACTTGATGAAATACCAGGTGTACCACAAATGTTGGCTATTAAAGGTGTTGGAAGGGATACGGTTGCCGGTTTCTTTTCGGAAGTAGGTGACCTCAATGATTATACCCATCCCCGACAAATTATTAAGCTAGCTGGCTTAAGTTTAAAAGAAAATACATCCGGTAAGCACAAGGGAAAAACGACGATCACAAAAAGAGGCCGGAAGAAACTGAGGGCTCTGTTGTTCAGGATATGTATGATTCTCGTTGCAAAAAATTCAGCTTTTAAAGCATTACATGTGTACTATACTAAACGTTCTGATAATCCATTAAAGAAGATGCAATCCCTTATTGCCTTGTGTAATAAACTGATCCGTATTTTCTTTAGCATAGGTAAAAAGCAATTTGAATTTACCGGAAGGTACACTACTATGAAAATCAAAGAAAAACGGAGAAATCGTGAGATTTTCCTTTCTTTATTGAGGGAGTTAATTGAAAAAGGACGGAAATCCTTAACTATCTTAACATTAAAAATATGTTAAATATTAATACCTAGAAGGTATCCGCTCCCTTTGTAAAGAATTAGATTTAGATAAGATCAATTTTTTTCAATTGGGAGTGGTTCACTATGTTAGCTTTAGCTCTACAAGGCATTGGGGGAATGAACTCATTTGCGGCTGGGGTACTCCAAACGCTTCGAAAAGAGGGGGTTAAGCCAGATTTGATTTCAGCTACCAGCGGTGCCATATTGTCAGCATATTATTTTTTGCAAAAAGACACTAATGCTATTGAAAAACATTATGATGAGTATTTTAAATCCGAAGAAAATGGAATCCCAACTTTGTTCAAATTCATGCAATACGCATACTTGGGCGTTCCTAACAAATTTTCTCCTAATTACCTCAACATTATTGAAAGATTGTCTGACAATTGGCCTTTCTTGAGATCGGAGGAATGGATCAATTTCTACTTCCCTAACAAAATTTACAAATCTGAATTTCCTCAACAATTTTTTGATGATATCGCCAATTGTTTTTCCACCAATGAGGAAGTGGGAATTATTATGAATGCCTATAATGTTAATAACGATCAGGCAGTTTTGTATGTGAACGAACGTGCTTGGGATACAATGGAATTAACTAAGAGGGGAAATTTTGAGGTCAAACCAATAACTCCGGATGGTGTGAGAGCATGTTTGCAGCTGCTTCAATATGGAGACTTTAAAGGGGAGTATGATGGAGCTTATCAATATAATCCGGTTTTGTCTCCGTTGGTAGTAGCCGACGAGATTATTTTGGTGACAGCAGCGCCACTAGGCAAATCTCTGGACCAAATCGATAACTTTTTTGATATCGAAGACTTTAAATTGAAGATGTTATTTAAAAATGCCCTTTATGCAGAGCTTAATGATATTTCTCGGATCAATAAACTTATTGAATACGGAAATAAGCTGGTTCGTCCAGAATCAGAAAATAAACCGTATAAAGAGTACAAATCGATTAAAGTGCAAACAATTCAGCCTACAATTCATCGTGGATTATTTGAATATTTTGTGGAAACCCGTGAATTTTACGAGGATGGTGTGTCTCGAGCGAAAAATTTTATTGATGATAGTCTAAATAAGCAGATACAGATTGAACGCGGATAAATCCCTCGTATCAATGTTTTAAAGGGTGATACTTTTGTATGGAGTAGATGTTTTTATCAGTAATTTTACTCTTTGATTATGTTTGTGCCGTTTTTGCGCTGCATGAATGGCTAACGGGTGCTTTTGTGAAAGAACGATCCAAGTGGGTGATTAGTTTGCCATTACCTTTTCTCCATGGCAATGACCCCTCATATACGACGGATGATTTTTAATGGCGGGAGCAAGGATTTTTGTAAATTTGGAATCCATTATACCTTTTTTCGTGGGTTCAAAGAAGGTATAGTGATTTGTAATCATGAACTGTCCGAGATGCGTCATGACTTTTACCGTCACCCCATGTGGATCCGGGGTCCCGAATAATCCAAAAAAACGCCTGTTTCCGGTACGCATAATCCATCGCAGGCAGCTATGGCATAACCAGATAAAAGGCTCAAGAGTTAAAGATAGGAAAGATTCCTTTGGCCTTCTTTTTTTAGTGCAACTAACAGAGCAGGTTAAAGGGCATCCTTGAGGTTGCCCTTTTTGTGTTCCCCCTTATCTTTTTTTCTTCTTCAATAAGGCGGCGTAGTTTGCCGCCTTTTCGGGTGGAGCAGTGAGGGATTTCTCATAACCTTTCTGGAAGCTTTTTTCGTACGCCCTTACAAACCTCTGCCCGAGTATTCGCCGGGCTGCCTGTAGCGCACTCATTTCCGGATGGGCATGAAGGTAGGCGTCGAATTTCTCCCCAGAGGAAAAAGAGAGGTACACCTGCCGGAGAAGTCCTATTTTAATGAGGGGCCGAGCTATCTTCCTCTTGTTGTCCAAGCTCAACTGGGAGGGCGGGATCTGCTGCCAAGCACGGGAAATCCTGAAACCATGCCGGTCTTCGAGCCCCGAACGGATTCCTTCATAATATCCTTCTTCCATCCCCATCTGGAAGGGGTCCGGCGGCGCTTGGCCGTCTGTCTGAAGACCGTCGGCGAAAAGAAGGCCGGCAAATAGGAAAAAGGCCATAAGTTTCCGTATCACAGCTTTTCCCCCTTTCTGTGTAATTCGTCTTCTTTAGTTTAACCAGTCATTTCTTTCATATGTAGTGCAGCAGGTAAACAACTCCCAAACGATGTTCAATTTACTATTGCTAACATCCCATCTGTGCCGCTATATAACCAGGATTTAGAAGATGACTTGCCAGAAACTGTTATAAACTTAAAACAAACCACTTTTTTACTAATGGATCAGTTTATTTTAATAAGAATTGAATAGTTTAAATAATAAAAACATAAAAAAATAAATTTCTAATACTATATGTTATAGTAAAACTAAAAAAAACAGAGTGTATTTGGAGGAGCCTGTCACCAAGGGATAATTATGTCCTTTGGTAACAGGCTCTTTTTGTATTTTTATTAAACAAAGACAAATGATAATAACGAAAGGTGGTAATTTAAATGCTAATACTACAATTAGCCATTATTCTAATTGCATCAAAAATAGCAGGAAGCCTTAGTGTTAGATTAGGTCAGCCTTCTGTTCTTGGGAAACTTCTCATTGGAATTGTACTTGGACCATCGGTTCTTGGATTAGTGAATGAAACAGAAACATTAGCTGAATTTAGTCAAATCGGAGTTATATTATTAATGTTTATTGCTGGATTGGAAACAGATATAGATGAATTCAAACGAACTGGTAAAGCCTCAACCTTAGTTGGTTTTGGAGGCATTATTGTTCCGCTTGTATTAGGTTACTTTACTGGAATCGTATTAAACTTACCTACGATGGAATCTTGGTTTTTGGGACTATTACTTTCTGCAACAAGTGTAAGTATATCGGTTCAAGCACTCAAAGAGATGAACCGATTAAAAACACCTGAAGGAGCCACGATCTTAGGAGCAGCCGTAATCGATGATGTGGTAGTAATCATTGCATTAGCATTCTTAATGAGTTTTGCAGGTGGAGATGTAAATTTAACCACTGTTATTTTAAAGAAAGTGATTTTCTTTGCGGGAGCTATTCTTGTTGGATGGAAGGTAATTCCTTGGTTTTTGAAGAAGTTCTCATCATTAAGAGTAACAGAAACAGTCATTTCTTCTGCTCTAATTATTTGTTTTGTTTATGCTTACTTAGCAGAATATACAGGGGTTGCTGCAATCATTGGTGCCTATATTGCGGCGTAGTAATTTGCATAACAGACTTCAAACACGAAGTTTTTGAGAAGATTGAAACGATTAGCTATTCTATATTTGTACCAGTTTTCTTTACCTCGATTGGTGTAACTGCGGAGTTCGTAGGTATTACTGAAAATATAGTTCTTATTGCTATTCTAAGTGTTTTAGCAATTTTAACTAAATTAATTGGTTCTGCTATTGGTGCAAAAGCTGCTGGTTTTGGCTGGAATAGTTCGTTAGGGATAGGTTCAGCAATGGTTTCTCGTGGTGAAGTTGCATTAATTATTGCTGCTATTGGTTTAGAATCCAATCTGCTAAGCCAAGATATATTTGCTGTTATAGTTGTTGTGGTACTTGTGACAACTATCGTTACTCCTCCGATGATGAAATTATTTTTTAAATCAAATACTCAACAACAAACAAATACAATAAAATTTAACAGCTTAAGCGTATGTACTCCACATTTTGCTGGAAGGGCTAAATATTTTAACTAGCGGAAACACTGAAAACTGTTCACCGTTACATTCGTTGTATTTCATTCATTGTTTCGTTTTGTTCCATTTGATTTAATTTACTCCTTGTGTATCTATTGGAGAAAAATAACACTATGATGAAAAAAATCAAGCATCCACCCATCATAACATCATAACCAACAAGAAATATTGCAACCATGAAACGAGAACTGAAAACTCCATTCAAATCCCCCTCGTATAATGACTTGTCTTCTATCAGTTTAATCAGGGATTAAAGGAAAAACCAAGGTGCTGTTAATCTATAATTGGCAATGATTCGATTCCATAGGTGAAACTTTAAATTGGAGGTCAATATTAAGGATTATCAATTAGAAAATAAGTTAATATAAATAAGCCCATTATCTCTATAACAAGAAATAATGGGCCTATTCATTTACATATATATAAGATTTGCCTAAGCGGCAGGGATGTTTTTCTTATGTCTTAATTGAAGAACAAAAAATAAGAAAGTACCAGCATTAAAGACAAATCCAAATACGGCTAACATTAGTGCATGGCTCCATACATCATGCAAATCATTTCCAATCGAGATAAGGTCACGAAATCCTTTAATCGCGTACGTCATTGGAAGGAATGCATGTATGTGTTGGTAAAATGGAGGTGCTAAAGCTATAGGGAATGTGCCAGAGCTGCCGCCAATTTGCAGTAAGAGTAGAATGAATCCAAGCATCTGTCCGATTTTTCCGAAAATGGTACAGAGCATTTGCACCAAAGATAGGAAAGTAAGACTCGTCAATATTGTAAATAGATATAAGCCCCATACATGTTTAACTTCTAGGCCCATGCCTTGGATAAGTATAGTTACTGCTAGAATGGATTGAACTAACCCAACCATAATAACTACACTGTGCTTACTGAGAAACCAAGAAGCCCCAGATGATGGTTTTAACGGTGTTTCCTTCAGTTGATAGGTAGAAGAGAAAAATAATGCACTAGCCATCAAGCCTATAGCCAAAATATAAGGAATTAATCCAGCTCCATAATCATTTACCTCGCTGATTTTGTGAGATTCCAACTTTGTTGGATTAGAAAACATGTCAAAATTTTTATCATTCAATTTCAGTTCATTCGCTTTTGTAGCACCGGATTGTAACGAAGAAAGTAATTGACCTGTTCCGTTAGATAGTTGGGAAGCTCCTTTATATATTGATGCGGAACCTTCTGCAAGTTTTTGAGAGCCTTCACTTAACTGATTTGCACTTGAATTCAGTTTATCAATCCCTTTCACAAATGGCTTGCTTGCATTTTCGATTTTTAAAATACTATCAGAAACAGCGCTAGTTCCATTCGTTAATTTGTTAGCACCACTATGTGCTTCGGCTAACATTTTGTTAAATGCCCCTAGATTTGAACTAAAGGTATGTTGCCCTTCTGCCAATTTTTTAGCGCCTACATACATCGATAGTTGTCCTTTTACAAACTGATCAAGTTGACTCTGCACTTGCTGTGAACCTTGTGAAACGGTTAACAGCCTAGACTCGAATTCAGTGATTCCTTGTTCTAAATCCACCGGCGCTCCTGTGGTGAAAGGAGACATGAAATGATCCAAATTCGAAAGCAACTGTTGTTTTTCTTGCTCTGAAAGACTTTTGCTTGTATTGATAAGCTCTTTTTGTTCTTTAATTAGTTGGTTCTGGCCCTGAATAATTTGTTGTAAGGAGTTCAGTTGGCTTATTATTTCAGGCTTTTTTTCATTTACATCCTCTAACGCGATCAAAAGTGGGTCAATTTTTTCTTGAATCCCAATTGTACCCTGATATGCCTGCTGTAAGTTTCTTTTAAGATCGTTAGCTCCTTGTTCTAATTCTTTAGAACCTTTAGAAAGCATTTCGCCTTTTTTGTTAAGGACTCCCAAGCCATTTTCTAAATTACTCATCCCACTATTAAGTATTTGAACCCCGTTAGACAGTTGGCCAATTTCCGTTTGAAATTGTTGTGTTCCATTGTATATCCTTTGTGTGCCGTCTTTAAATAAGACGGTGCCAACAGCTAAACTCTGCAAATAGTCTTGTAGGGTTTCGGAAGCATTTGTAATTTTGTTGGCAGCCTGGTCAATTTTAGTCGCTCCGTCAGTTGCTTTTTGTAAATTATCACCTACTTGATTTAAACTATTAAATAATGTGATTGCATATTGTTTTGTGATAGAATTTGATATTTTCTCATTGATTTTACTCATTCCAGAGGTTGCTATCTTTGATGCAGTATAGTTTTTCCCTGGATTTGTGTAATATCTCAACCCCATTTTACTAGGATGTTCGTCTAACAAGGATGATCCATTTTTAGAGAAATCATTTGGAATTTCGACTACCATGTAAAAATCTTCATTTTTTAATCCTTTAAACGCTTCTTTATTATTGGTAAATTTCCATTTAAACGAGTGATTCTGTTTCAAATCATGAACCAAGTCTTTTCCCAACTGCAAATTCTGCCCAGCAAATGTTGATCCCAGATCTTTATTTACTACTGCAATTGGAAGGTCCCCAGTTTTAGAATAGGGATTTCTAAAAGCGGATAGAAAAATGCTGCTATAGAGCAACGGTATAAAAAGAATGGCTATCAATGTTAATCCAGTTTTGCGATGGCTGAAAATATTTCTCCACTCGCCCCTTATCATATTCAACTATTTTATCCCCCATTGTTTCCGGGTACCGATTTATTTTGTAGGACCCTTATTTCATAGGCTAATTTTACTATAAGATGTCCTTGGGTGTTAGATACTTTATTTTTCCATTTTGAATACTTTTTATATTGACCCAATTCACCTTCTGGAAACGATTATCCCACATTGTTTAAAATCTTGGCTAAAAACATACCGAACGTACTCTGGGCGGCAGCACTACGGACTGATCAGAAAGGAAAAAGCCCCCTTTCTGTCATTCCGTACGTGTCGCTTCGGCATTAAATGGACCGATAACCACGGTCTGTACGGCTCACGCCTACATGCCGTAGGTTCCTATTCCATTTGCGGCTTACACCGCCATACCGAACGAGCTGAAAATCGGAAAACCGGAAAATCAAAAGATTAAAAGATCAAGAGAATAAATGACAAAAGGAGAGCAGCCGAAACGGCTGCTTTTCTTGTTTATTTATCCCTTTTGGGTTATGAAATCCTGCGAATAAGTGAGCATTCGAGAGATATTCGTATCAAACTGAGGGAGTTAAAAAGGGAAATGACTCATTTATGCGTTTTTGACCGATTTGTACAACAATAATCAAAAGAATACTAAAGTAAAAGAGATGAAAAAGCAGCCTATCTTTCAAAATAAGCTGCCCAATTAATCCTTAAATGAGATTTTGTTTTATGAATTTATGATGCCTAGATAATATCATGAACAATAATTTCACCAAGATATCTTCCAGGGTTTGTACCATATCCAACTTCTACTGGTGCGGTTACAGTCGCGTCAACGACAATACGTACAGTATTGCCAACTAATACACCAGCTCCAAGTAATGTATCTCCCGAAGCCGTCGCAACATTCTGAGGATTTCCTCCATTAGATTCAGTGAATAACGGGATACTTAAGACAACAATTCCTAATAAATTTACGACTTCTAGGGTAGCGGTTACTGTTGCAGTCCCATTTGCTGCGAAAGCATAAAAAGCACTAATTGGTAAAGCGACATTAAGAATTGGTAGACCACCAATAACAAAAGTACTTCGAAAGGTAACAACTTGTCCAGATGCAGAGTTCGGTGACCAAATATAAGCCAGACTCCCATCGATAGCCGGAGAAATTAATGATGGTGGTGTAAATACTGCTGGTGTTGGTAGAGTCCCAGGAGATGCAGCAGTGTCAGCAATTACGAGTGTATTAGCAGGGGTTGTAAATGCTTGTAAAGCTAAAGGCATATCTATATTTCACCTCCTTTTAATTATTTATGCCAGTTAAATGGCATATTGTATACTATGTTTTCTAGTAACCCATGATTGGATATTTGAATCAGTATAAACGTTTGGTTTTTAAATATTTTACATTTGTTAACTAATGGGACAGAATAGCAGCTGATTGCGACATAAAGTACTTCTTCAACAAACGGGTGCTTATGTTAAAGATGGGATGGCTGCGGCTATCCGTTTTCTTATTACACTAACGAAGCAGGTTAGCATTCCTGTAGATCGTTAAATATCAGGTTTGAAAAAAATAGAGCCCCTCAGTAAGATACGAGTATAGAGTCCAATCTAACTCAGAGTCTTAAGGAGGAAGCCCTAATATGAATTTTAAAATGCAAGACAAACAAAATCAACTTATTGAAAGAATTTCCGATACACATCTTATTGTTGGTGTGGATATTGCTCAACAACTACACGTTGCAAGAGCAGTTAATTTTCGTGGAATTGTAATCGGAGACCCTATCACCTTTGAAAATAATGAAGAGGGGTACGTTAAACTATTAAATTGGATTCAAGATTTAAAAAGATTAAAAAATTTAAATGGAGCAATAGTTGGTATGGAGCCTACAGGCCATTACTGGATTAACCTATCAAAATGGTTATATAACCAAAAGATCGAGGTAGTAACAGTCAATCCCCACTTAGTAAAAAGAATAAAGAGAATCGAGATAATACCCAATCTAAGAGTGATAAAAAAGATGCACTAGTGATCGCAGATATGGTCAAAAACGGCTACTATTCCTTTATTCGCCCATCCTCAGAATCATTTGAGAAACTTAGAGTTCTAATGTCTAATCGTGATGTGATTGTAAAACGTCTAGTAATGTCTATTAATCAAATAAATCGATGGGTGGATGTTGTCTTTCCAGAGTTGCGACAAGTGTTTAACGATGTTTCGTGCAAAGGTGCAATCGCAACCCTTCGTTTGTTTCCAACTCCAGCTGAAATATCTTCAATGGAGTCAATAGATGTCCAGAGGGGATGGAAGTCATTAATGAAAAGACAACCAGGACCTAAAAAGGCTCAATTACTGATCAATCTAGCAAAATCTTCTATTGGAACTGGACAAGCACTTGATGCTTATAAATTCCATCTAGAACAATTATTAGAAGAATATGACCTCGCTGTAAAACAACTCGAAAGAGTTGAACAACAAGTAAAAGAAGTTCTCAACAAAATACCATTTGCAAAAAAACTACTTATGATTAAAGGAATAAGTGAAATTTCATTAGCTGGGATACTAGGTGAGTCAGGAGATCTAAGTGGATTCTCTCATGGAAACTCTCTATTACGACATGCGGGATTACATCTAGCTGAAGCCAGTTCAGGCAAATGGAAAGGTCAGATTGTGATTTCAAAGCGTGGAAGGTCAAGACTACGACGCTTCCTCTACTTAGCAACTATGAGCCTTGTGATGAATAACCCTGAATTTAAAGCCCTACATTCCCATAATGTGAAGGTTAAGAAGATAAAGAAAATGAAATCAATAATGAAACTGATCGGTAAACTAGCAAGGATTTTTGTAGGAATAGCACGACGAAACGAGTCTTACTGTCCAAATAAAATACAGGAATTAATCCCTTTAGCAGCTTAGAAATAAAACATTAGTTTATAAAATGTATCAATTAAAATAGTTAACTTTAATTTTGAATGTTGTCTTATTCGTAGAATTTCAAATATGTACGGAGTACCAGGTTTATTCCACAAAAGGGCATCGTGACCCATCAGGTTAGCATAACTGGCCTCCACCCCTTGGATAGGCATGACGAAGGAATGAAAGGGCAATTGACCCGTTGAGACATGGGAGGGAAAGCCTCCAGGGGCGGCGTGGAGATGTTCATTATATGGTAAAATATGGAGTGGTAGCTGACTCCTTTATTTAACTATGCCTTCACGAAGCCAAAATGATCTTAACTCATTTCAATTACCCGTAAATCCAATTACAAGGGTTATGAAATCCTGCGAATAAGTGAGCATTCAAGAGATATTCGTATCAAACTGAGGGAGTGGAACAAGCACCAATGTTCCATTGCAACTTTTTATAAAAAAATTCCTAGATGTATATCCTATAAAAGAACTTAATTTTGTGTTAGAGATTGGGATGTATTCTATGTGGTTTCTTTATGTATCCATTGTTGTGTTTAACCTGGTTGCTTTCCTAATGAAAAAAAATTTACCACCTATTGAATATTACGCCAGCATTTTTTGGGGCTTATTTACTTCCGAGCTAGCTGATAGATTTACGGATAAATATAATATGTACGGATTTTTCGAACCTTATTTTGTTGAGGCAAAGACCTTACTTGTTATTTTAGGGATATATCCAGCTGTAACTATGCTTATTATTAATTGGTATCCCTTTAATCGTCCATTAATTAATAGGGTTATGTATATATGATTTTGGTCTGTTTTTTCTACCTTTTACGAATGGTTATCACTTCAAATGGGATTCTTATATCATAAGAAATGGAGTATGTGGTTTTCAGCTATTTCTTATCCTTTTTCATATGGGCTGTTATTCGGTAATTTAAAATTTATTCGCTGGTTAGAGTATAAAAAAAGGGTGTAAAATCTGTTGTAAAATTAATTAATTCAGTGCTGTATTTTTCAACAAGGGACTTATGCTTAAGGTCGAGCTGCCATACTTGGTGGCTTTTTCTTATTAAAGTAACGTGGCAGTTTAGTTAAAGGAATTTTTTTTAATAAAACAGAATATATAAGTTAATGGTTTTTCCAAAATTTAGATTTTTAAGTGCCGTTTGTCACAAAGGAAGAACAAATAGAAATGGAGGAAAATTAATATGACACACCCCGTATTAAAATTGTACAACTACCACGTTTGGGCAAATGGAGTTATAATGGACCGTTTGAGAGAACTTCCACAGGATATTTATCATCAGGATATTCAGAGTGGTTTTTCTTCGGTATCAAAGGTGTTGTCTCACATTTTTCTCACAGATTATACTTGGTTTGACATTATCTCAGGTAAAAGTATGAATGAAGCAATGGCGACCACGAATCAATTAAGAGAACAGGTGGAAATGAAAAGTATTAAGGAAATGAAAGAAATATTTCTAGACTTATCCGAACGATACAAAGCACTTCTGGACAGTCAAAAAGATATTGAAAAGTTGATTGTAGTTGATAACCCATATGCTGGGTTACTTGAAACTTCTATTTCTGAGACAGTACTACACGTTGTCACTCACGGTTCCTATCACCGTGGCAATATAGCTACTATGTTGCGACAAATGGGGCACACCTCCGTTATGCAAGACTTTGGGCTTTACCTCTATCAAAATAGGACAGAGTAACTCAGCACCAATCCCCCTCTAAATGATTTATTCAAATATAGGGGGAACAATAAAAGGGGTGAGAATTTTGACAGTACAACATTATATAGCTTCGAATAGGGAGATTCCAACTGGTGATTTTGGACAAAACCCTAAGCAGATTGAGAATATGATTATTTATGAGACAGAAGATGACTTTTTTGGCATAACAGTATGGGACTTAGAAGGTTATGATGAAATAAGGGGGAAATTTTCCAATCCTTTTGTGTATCATCTTGATTGTCGTAATACTAGAAAATGTTATAGCGATTTATTTAAGTATATAAATGAAAATCTTTCCGACGGTGAAAGTATAGAATTATATACTTGCTTGGATGGAGATGAACTGAAAGAAAAAAACGATATACTAAATGTTGTTGTTAACTTAAAAACAAAGCATTTCATTAATGATATAGAAAATTTTAGGTTGAACGAAAAACGCTTATTTGATGAATTAAGTGAACGGTTTTCATTTAGAGAGATGCAGTATGTAGTGGTAACTAAATAACAATACTTCTATTTCTCTTATTGAGGCTAGTACAAACCTTTTGATTGGAGAAAATAGATTATGACACTCTTATATGTAGGAATTAGTTGCATTATTGTTGGATTCGGTTTAAGCTCACTTAGTTTTTATGAAGTTAAAGATGGTTTAAAATTTTTATTTGAAGAGCGAAGTAAGATAAACAAGGTAGCCTTTTTCTTTACAATATTTGAATATGTAACAGGGATATTTGTGTTTGGAATACTACTCATATTGTTTGGCATATTTGCTATAATAATGAATTTTTTTTGATACTGGCTTGTTTAACTATCCTGAAAATAAAAACTGCAGTGGGGAATTTTAGGCAATACGAAACTAGACCCATTAAAATCCGTTAAAAAAAAGGATCTGGGCTCTTAATTTACAATGTATGTTGTCCTTCATTAGGCTATAGCTTCAACCGTTACTTTACAACCAAGGATCTCTAGTCGTTTAATAGATTGTTTGATCACTATTTCTTTTTTTCGTCGATCAAAGTAATCTGCACCTAACTCAACATAAAGTTGCCTTTTGTTTAACAAATGATAAACAATCGTTAAAATGGTATGTCCAACCGCAACTGCCGCACGTTTTTTTCCAATTCTTGCTGCCAAGCGCTGATATTGAGAAGAGAGATAAGTGTTTTTGGTTTTTGCCGCCGAATGTGCTGCTTCAACAAGTGCTGCTCGCAACTTTTTATTACCTTTTCTGGTTTTACCGGACTTTTTTTTCCCAGCACTTTCGTTATTACCTGGAACCATCCCAGCCCATGAACATAGATGGGCTGCCGTAGGAAATTGCTTCGCAATTTCTTTTCCTAGTCCTATTTCAGCCAAAAGTTGTTCCGCATGGCTTCTACCTATACCTGGAATTGAATCTAGTAATTCAATATCTTCTTCATATGGTTGCATGCGTTGTTGGACTTCTTCACTTAACATTTTGATTTGTTGATCCAAAAAGTCGATATGTGAAAGCTGAGTTTTTAACATCATCTTTTGATGGAGTCCGACGGATCCGAATAAGGCACGTTCCAAATCATCCTTTTTCTTTTTCATACTTCTTTTTGCCATTCCAGCTAATCCTTGAGGATCATCGATCCCATTGATGAGTCCCTCAATCATTGATCGTCCGGACACACCCATAATGTCTGTTGCAACGGAGGAAAGTTTGATATTAGCACCTTCCAACACTTTCTGAATTCTACTTATTTCTCTTGCTCTTTCTTCAATAAGACTTCGGCGGTATCGAACAAGTTCCCGTAATTCCCTTTGATCTCGATTCGGAATGTAGCTGTGTTGAAGAAGACCATGACGAAGCAATTTTGCGATCCATTCTGCATCTTTAACGTCGGTTTTACGTCCTGGGACAGCCTTGATGTGAGCAGCGTTGACCACCATGGGTTGAATGTCTTCTAATTCGAGAAGGTTGTATATTGGTTTCCAATAAACACCGGTACTTTCCATAGCAGCGTGAGAACAGCATTTACTTTTAATCCAATCTATTAATTGAATCAGATCGTGTGTCATCGTACCAAATGTTTGAATCTCCTTTCCTTTTGGAGTAATGGCACAAGCGGTAATGCTCTTCTTGTGAATATCTAATCCACAACATCGTTCATTAACAACATCCATTATTATTTTCCTTTCTACGGGCTGAAGTAAATTAGGCTGGTGCAACAACCATATAAGATTAATCTATCCTGCGTGCTTCCCGTGAGGGAGCGACAATTTGTGGTGCACCTGGTCGTTAAAAATCAGTCTACCATGCGGGCTCGAGGCACCATAGTTGAACGACCTACCTTCGCCAGCCTATAAAAAGGATTGACAGGTACAATGAAAACTAGACGGGATTATGAACCATTTTCATTCATTTGATGGTGCCGCAGTGCGGCATGGTTGTCTACCATGAAAATAAACTTCTGTAACACAGTGAAAAAGGCAATACTAAAGAGGACGCAGCTCAATCATTTTTTAAAAAAGGGGAGAGCGCCAGATTCATTGATCTATGGTTTAGAAAGTAACTGAATTAAGGAGGCTTTAGGTTCTTCTAACGTAACGGTGTATCCTAAACTTTCGAGTCGTCTCAGTGAATGCCGAACGATAGATTGTTGTCTTTGCTTATCAAAGTAGTCTTCGCCTAAGTCTACATACATTTCTTTTCGGGTTAAGAGATAATAAGAGATACGTAACATTGCGTGAGCAACTGCAATACCAGCACGTTTCTTACCCTTTCGGGATGCTGTACGTCTATACAGTGCTCCGAGATAGTTTTTGGATCCTCTTACTGAATGAGCTGCAGTGGGGAATTGTTTTTTCACATCAGTCCCAATTTCGGATAGAATTTGCTCAGCCATCCTTGTTGCTATGCCTGGAATGGAATCCAGACGTTCTATATCTTCTTGATGGGAGCCCACTCTTGCCGCAACTTCCTGATCCAACATATTGATTTGCTCAGTCAAAAAATCGATATGTCCTAAAATGGTTTTTAACATGAGGCTGTGATGCGAGTTGATATACCCTTTAAGAGCGAGTTCCAATTCTTCTTTCTTTTTTTTCATAGTACGTCGAGCGAAGTTTGCTAGTTTTTCAGGATCCTCTTCACCATCTGCAATGGCGTCAAGCATATCACGGGCTGAAACACCCAACACATCAGAAACAACAGATCCCAACTTAATGTTCGCGCCTTCTAATACCTTTTGGATTCGATTATGTTGTCTGGCACGCTCTTCGATAATACTTCGACGATATCGAACTAGTTCACGCAGTTTACGTTGATTCCGATCTGGAATATAACTTGCTTTGAGCAGTCCGTGACGAAGAAGTTTGGCGATCCATTCAGCATCCTTCACATCTGTTTTACGCCCTGGAACTGCCTTCATATGTTGGGCATTCACAACTAAAAACTCAATATCCTCAGCTTCAAGTAAATTCACAATCGGCTTCCAATAAACACTCGTGCTTTCCATAGCGACATGGGTACAATTATGTTGTTTAATCCAGTCAACCAACTGTAATAGAAATACAGTTTTAGTAGAAAACGTTTGAATCTCCTTGCCTTTAGGTGTCATAATACAGGCAGTAATATTGTCCTTATGGACATCCATACCGCATGCTCTTTCAATGACTACATCCATTGAAAACATCCTCTCTACGGCAATTGTTATAATTAGAGGCTGGTGCATCAACCAGAATAGGATTAATCTACCATGTGTGCTTCCCGTAAGGGAGCGACAGTCAGTGGTGCACCGTGGTCGGTGGAGTCAGACTAACGGATGGGCTCTAACGCACCATAGTTCAGCGACCTTCCTCTCCCAGCCGTAGAATCAGTATTGACGCTTCTAACCCATTTTCATTCTCTGTGGTGAAGCGCTGATTTTTGCGCTTCATGGATGGCTAACGGGTGCCAAGAGTTAAACAAGGTGTTGCTGCGGCAGCATCTTATTTCTTATTGTGCTAACGTAAGCAGGTTAGCTCAATAAGAAATACTAATTATAGGAAAATGAAGAGGACAAAAAAGGATACTGTAATAACAGTACCCTTATAGATAAAAATAATCTGAAATGAAAATTGAAGCGAACATAAAAGATGCTATAAAATTTAAAATAAAGACGACTTTTTCTTCCTTTAATAAATAACTCTCAATTCCAATTAGCAAAAAGGATAACGAAAGAAATAGTGTACCAAATGACCGATTGATGTCTATGAAAAATAATGAAAAAAATCCGATAATTATTACAAGTTGTAAATAAAAAAGGGGTTTTATCCTTTTCTTCTTTTTTTCAAAGAATTTTTCCAAAAGTCCCAATGAAAATCAATCCTAATCTAAAGTGTTAGTCTAATTATAACAAAAGTGAAGGCACTTTAGTAGAACTTTGTTGTTGTTCTAAAAACAGATTGTGAAATGTTGTACTTAAACTATTGGGTGCTTTACCAAAAAGATGGGCAAAAAAAGGTGTTACCTTATCTGGCAGCACCCATTTTTATAATTAAAAGTCAGTTTTATTTATGGAAGTAAATTTAGTTAAATTATAACATTAAACAAATAAGGGCTAGGCAATCTGAGAACTACACCTTGTACCAACTTGTTCTGATTGTACTAAATCATTTAAGGCTTGCTGATTAATCACTTCATTAAAATCAGAAGGTTGGTCTAAGGAAATTCCTTTCCGATTACCAACAGAAATAATTATTCCTATTTCATAATATCTATTTTTCGTAAGAATACCTTTTTCAATATTATTAATAATTTCATAGTAAAAACGAATTAATAACTCTTCAGGTAACTTTTCATAGAAATCCATTTTTTATTCACCTCAAACTCCAATGATTGTAAGCCTTTTCAATAATTATACCATTATTCGTATAATTATTGATGTTAAAGTTGTGTAAAAAAATAAAAACATTATGATTTGTTATAGTAAAATACGGAATGTTTGATAATCGACTTCACCCTAAAACCTAACAATCCACCTTCTTCAACTAAAGGGTGCTTATGTTAAAGATGGGATGGCTGCGGCGATCACATTTTCTTATTGTGCTAACGAAGCAGGATAGTTGTGCGAAATGTTTCTAGCTTAAATGGAGGATGGTCACATCTCTCTGGTAAAGGCTAGACAGTTCCTTCTGGAACTGAAGGGTTATATCGAAGAGTCAAATGATAGTGTAACGACTTGAAGGGCTCTCTCTTAGTCGAATGGCACTTAATTTAGTAAGAATAATAGTGTTATAAGCTCGGTGAAAAGGCGTGAGAATTTACCGTAACAGCTTAGCTTTTAGCTGTCGAAAGCCTACCCGCGGGGGTGGTGTAAATCATGATGCTTGAGTTGAAAGAATATGGTGAGAATGCGAAGAAACCTAAAAAAATTAAGGTTAAGCTGACAAACTTCTGAATGTACGGGTCTAAAACTGCAATACATAGAAATGTGTATATCACCAAATGTGAGGTTAGATGTGGATGAGTAAAACTAACTAATATAAAAATCCATGATACGTTATAGGCGTATGAATGCTAACAGGCTTACAGGAAGCACCTAAGTTCTTTCTATAATAGATATAATTCAACATTGTAAGCTGATAACGTGGAGGGCTTACTCCCGAAGAATCGTTGGCAAGGAAAGCAATGACGATACTAGTTTTTGTATAACTTGTCTTTATATCGGTGAAAGTGGTGGCATAGTACTAATGAAATGTCTAATCAACACGGAGGGATAGCCACTAGACTAATGAAGAATCATTCAACCATGTAAGGCAGATCTTTATCGATTAATAAGGTTCTCGTGAGACTAAAAGAGGTTAACTCCGAAAGGGGTAGCCGACTTATTGAAACGGAAGAAACTGAGACACAATGAGTACTATAATTTACAAGAGTGCTTTGATGCTCTCTACGCTCGAAGTGTCAGTGGTGAAAAGTTCTATGGATCGATTGGTACATCTAAAAGATAATGAAAAGATAAAAGTACTTTTAAAGGGCTTAAATCTTTCCAAAAAGCAAAAAGAAAAACTTAATAAACTTCGAACACAATGTCTTAATAAAGCAATTTGATTTCGGAAAATAATAAAATCAATCTAAGAAGATACATAGAATTGAATGAATTGGATTAGTTGGAGCGCCGTATGCGATTAAAGTCGCACGTACGTTGCGAGCAGGGGGAAAAGGGGTCGATAACTTCAAACCCTTACCTATCTGTCATTAATTAGGAGGGGGGGTGCGGCGGGTTAAACTTCGGTACCATGCCATGGGTAATACATATAATAACTACAGTTAATTTAATAAATTTATACGAGGAGAAAATTTTATGCTTACCGAAGCCGATGCATTTAGAGTAGGCGGTTTAATAACTGTAAGACTCATTGGTCAATTGCCCACACCATGCGATGAAGTAGAAGAACTCGTACATTACCCGGCAAACGGAATTGGTTCTGCTCGAATTTTTCTTAGAGAAGGCAGAAAACCCGGACTGGAAAATATGTACTGCACACAGGGATTGGGGAGAATATGGAGTATAAATTCAGAGATTCGTGACAAATTTTCTAAGACTGTAGAGATTTTTATAAATGACCATTTTGTGAGGAAAATTCGAGTCATAGAAAACACATCAAAAGGATGGCATAACATACATTGATTGATAGCTTTACCCCTTTTTCATATATAGTTAACACATCTTATCTACCCGTATGGGTAGTCTTTCTTTGAATTAACTATTTTGCTATCCTTCTGAAATTTGATTTGATTGTGAAGAAATGTACTTAAGCTAACGGGTGCTTGAGTTAAATAAGTAAGGCTGTTGCGGCAGCGTTTTTCTCATTGGACTAACGGATTACGTTAGTAACATTTATTGAGAGGTGTTTGTATTGTTAGAGATTGAAGAAGTAAGGGAAAAAATTAAACAGTTAGATGAATCATTTGCTTAAAGTCTTTTACTAATCATTTATGCAAGACTTGATACTGCAATAAATGGAACTGGTGGGGATGATGTCATCAAACAAACTATTAAAGATTTATTTGATATGTATTCGAGACTTCCAGACAGTAAAAAATTCAATAAAAAATAAATTCTTTTTGCACTAACGAAGTTCTCGTCTGTCATTATAGCAGGCTTTTTGCTTATTCAGCTAATGGGCAGGTTTGTTCAATAAGGATTTAGAATATAATCTGTAATATTACCTAATTTGGGAGATCGTTTTGGTGGGGATTAAGGAGTTAATCAATTTCCTTAATAAACTGGAAGAAAGTAATATATTTTATAAGCTAAATAAAGTAAGAGATGAAGCTATAATGGTTGAAATTTCTGTTCCAGGGAAAGATACTATCTAACGATTTCAGTGATTAGTTCAAAAGGTTATTAAGCTGTCGGGTGCATTCCTTAAATAAAATCCAGTACAAGGAACAGGTATGAAAGAAGTAATTCGTGTTGAATTATGTGAATTATTGGGTTTGAAATCACAAAATGCTGGAAGAGCATCTAACCTTTTTTGGATTGGTGTTCGGTGATATGATTCAAATAAACAGAAGAGGCAGAACCCAAGAAACACCAGAATATGCATTACATATTCAATGTTCGTGGAGAATTACCTTAGATTACACAATTGTTGTAGCTTCCGAGATTTCTATCTCCTAACTCGGAATGGGATGATGATACTGAGGATTTCGATTGGGATATACAAGGTAAAAATAAATTTGATGAAAATATTAAAACTTTTATTATTTATTTAAAAAAGGTCTATACTTTTTTCTCTTTTTTGCTTATACTGTACTATAACAAGATAAGAAACAACGAACTGTATTAATTAAGGAGGAGATTTAAATGTTAATTAGTCCAGTTGAATTTTTCCGAAATTTGCCAAAAAAGGAATGCCCTGAATGCGGGCAGCATATGCAAGAGCAAGCAGAAAGTTATTTGATGGATTGTGATCGTTGTTTATCCAAAAAAGAAAAGTAAAGTTTGTTAACTCTCCAGCATTGCTGGGGAGTTTTTAATTTCATAAAAATAAATTAGTAGAATTCTTGGAAAGTAGAAAAGCATTTGATACAGCAACAAAAGTAATTAAATTTATCGAAATGAATGTCTAAATATTTGTTAATTTTTATAAATGAGCCATATTAACTAACCTCTTGCATTAATTAAAAGATCGTCTTTTTTTTTACGATCTTTTTTATGAGTAATCAAAATCTGCAAAATATTTACTCCTTGCAGAAGATGTGAAGTAATGTACTTAAAACTAACTGGGCAGGTTCGTGGAAGAGGGTTTATTTTTACATAACTAGAATATGTATTATCATTATAAGAAAGTGGGTGTATTGATGATGTTTCATCAAAACGAATATGAATGGGTTCGTCAGACACGATTAACGGTGCTAGACTATTGTAAGGAACTTAATCAAAATGATTTTACTCGCCAAAATGGATACGGTTGGGAAAGTGTGCGAGACTCATTGGTTCACATAGCAGATTGTTATATTGCGTGGCTCGGCTCATTTGTTTTATTAAAAACAAAGAAGCCAATTACACCAAAGGATGAACGACAGAAATTGAAACTGGACGATATAAAAATACGCTTTGAACAGGTTGATTCTTTTGTAAATGAGGTATTTGAATTACACGGAAAGCAATTATCTGAGCCAATTCAAAGAAGGATTCCTTGGAGAGATGAAACAGAAATTATAACATTTACCCCTGGTAAATTAATAATGCATACTATAACTCACGAATTTCACCACAAGGGACAAATTGTAGCTATGATACGTCAGATGGGTTATGAACCTCCAAATACAGATGTATTAGGAACTAACGATTAATATATGTAAGAGAAAATAGATTTCTTTACCTTTTTCTATTAACAGCTACAAGGGTAATAAGGGGGTGCTGCGGCATCTCCTTTTATATTGAGCTAACGGATGTAAAATCAATTAGGCACTTTTTCTTTTACAGAATAATACGATAAATAATGTAATCTGTCATAAGGAGGGTGCAATAATGAACAGAAACCTTAATCTTAGTTATGTTGTTCAACCAGTTGATAATTTATATTCAATAGCATTGAAGTTCAATACTTCTGTGGAAAGTATTGTTTTCTTAAATCATCTCGTAAGTCCGATCATATATATTGGCCAAACGCTATTGATTCCCGAAACAGCTTCAAAAAAGGGTATTGAAGCTAGGCAATTACAATACAAACCTGTTACAGCGTACACAGCAGATAGACCTATTTTGGTTAATGGTGTAGATATTAATACTGGGCTATATCCTGTATTAAATTTTCAACCTACAGGTGCAACCTACCCTTTTATTTATGTTCCAATTGCCGAGTTTAGCAGGGTTGGGGCCAAGGTTGTATGGGATGAGACAAATCAGGTAATTAGGGTTACTACTGATTATGATGAATTGAAAAATAGAGTCAATGTCCTAACCCAGGAGAATCAATATTTATTATCACTTACTGAAGATTTGTCTATGGAGGGGCTGGGGAATACAGCAGGTAATATATTGAACAGTGGTATTGTTGGTAAAGAAAACGAATGGCTTTATTATAATAAACGGCAAGGTACAGCGTTGTATGGAACATTATCTAAAATTAAAACAGATTTGACAATGGATACACCGTTAATGGCCAATGATGATCCAACCTATATTAATGTTTTAAATGGATGGGTCTATTATCGAAATGGCAGGGATAATGGGAAGATATACAAAATAAAAATTGATAGTACAGAAAGGACAAAATTAACGGATGATAGTTCTACCGATATTATGGTTGCAGGTAATTGGATTTACTATGCAAATCAGTCGGACGGTGCTAAATTATATAAATTAAACGTAGATGGAACAGGAAGGATAAAATTAAATGAAGATCAATCCTCCGCCATTAACCTAATTGGTAATTGGATTTATTACCAAAATGTATCAGATGGCCAAAAACCATACAAAGTAAAAATTGATGGAACGGAAAAAACAAAACTAAATGATACAAGTGCCTACAATATTCAAATAAATGGCTATTGGATTTATTTCAGAAATCCTGCAGATGAAAATAGAATTTATAAGATGACTTTAGATGGATCAAATAAAATCAAATTAAGCGATGTTCCTACTTCAACCTTCAATGTGTCAAATGGTTGGATATACTATACCACTGTAGATGTACCTGGCGGTGATCTCTACAAAATGAAGATTGATGGAACAGGTAAAACTTTTTTAAATGAACATTTTGTAACAAACACAAACATTTTCGACGATTGGATTTATTACACAAGAACGGAGAAAATGGTATATCGAATAAAAACAGATGGGACACAAAAGCAAACTCTGTATTAGTGCTTTCACCTCCCAAAAATCCTTAATTGACAAATTATCGTAAGATGTTGTTTAACTAACGGTTGCAAGAGTTGAAGATTCAGCTGCCATTTTGGTAGCTTTTTATTATTCGACTAACGTAAGCAGGTTAGCTTAAGAAGAAACCATAATGAGCATTTGAATAAAGTTATAAATTAAACACAAAATGAAAAGGGAAATGAATACCCTAATAAAAACAAGATGAAATGTAGGAGTGAAAGTATGGATAAAAACAAAGGGAAAACACCAAATGTTTCAGGAAGTTTTCAAGTGATTGAAGATGACCGAAAAGAAACTATTGAGGAATTGAGAAAAGACAACAAACTAGATGAAGAAACGGAATACTACGCACGAGTTTTTATGGAAGAATAGGCGTTTCTTTCAACAAGTGGATTGAAATACAAGAAGAGCTGGCTGATATTGCTAGCTTTTTTGTTATTAAACTAAAGATGCAGGATAGTTGATGAAGAAGTTTTTATTTAATTTAACACTCTTCGGAACTATATAAAAAAAGACCCCTTGGGTTAACGGGTACAGGTTAATTGAATAAGTTATAAATTGAATAGCTTAGGTTATACAGCATTTCGTTATCATACAGGAATGCTTTTTATTTTTTTAAAAAATTAAAGGATATATCTATAACAATGATAATATAATTAAAACCAATAAGTTTTTATTGATAAACAATAAATTTTGTTTTAGAATCAATTTAAAATTAATTAAGTGAGGTGCTTTTATGAAACAAGTTACGACACTCGTTTTAAAGCTAGCTGTTATTTTTATAGGAATCCCAGTTCTTGCATTGTGCATATTTTTAGTGCCCCATATGGCGAATTTCGCAGCAAAATTGTATCCAAATATTGCCCCAATGAAATATCTCGTTTTCATCGTGATGTATGGAGCGGCTGTGCCTTTTTACTTTGCTCTCTATCAGGCTTTCAATCTTTTACGGTACATTGACGAGAACACAGCGTTCTCGGAATTATCTGTAAAGGCGTTAAAGAACATAAAGTGCTGTGCGATTACAATCAGTGGTTTGTATGTATTAGGTTTGCCACTCTTTCATTTTATAGCGAAGAAAGTTGACCCTCCTATTGGATTAATGGGACTCATCATCATTTTTGCTTCGTTGGTTATCGCCGTTTTTGCTGCTATCCTCCAACGGCTTCTACAAGAAGCGATTAACATTAAATCAGAAAATGATTTGACGGTCTGAGGTGGAGGATATGGCAATTATTATTAATATTGATGTGATGTTAGCAAAACGAAAAATGAGCGTAACGGAGCTTTCTGAGAGGGTTGGAATTACTATGGCGAATCTTTCCATTCTGAAAAATGGGAAAGCAAAAGCGGTTCGTTTTTCAACATTAGAAGCGATATGTAAAGCATTAGATTGTCAGCCAGGTGATATTTTGGAGTATAAAAGTGACGAAGATACTCAAGAATCATAGACAACAAATTTTTCAATTAACGGTTAGCTTTCATTCTATAAGCCAATATAGAAAAATGCTCAGAGTTTTATGCCCTGAGCATTTTTTGTGTCTATTATTGTGTTAATTTGCTTTTTAATTCGAAAGCTAATTTCTCTGTGATTTTATCCTCTAATTGGATTTTTGTACTTCAAAACCAAACCCGTTACCCTTGGGTCTTTTTTTTATCAGAATTTCGGTTTAAAGTCTTTTTAAAAAAACATAGCTGACTTTGTCATATTCCATCTTATTTTCATAAAAGCGATGGGCATCAATTCGTTGTAATCCTGATGAGAGTGAGACAATATCGTAGCCATTTTCCTTTGACCAATTATGTACATAATTTAGAAGTAATTCGCCATAACCTTTCGAACGATTTTCTAAATCTGTAACTAAATCACAAACCCAAATGAACCTTCCATTATATAAAGTAATCATAGGCATAAAGCCTATTACTGCTACCATTTTTTCATTATCATATAAAGCTGCAATTTTTATCTGGAAGAATAAAGCCAACAGAAAAATTACCGTCAAAACGAAATTTATCAATTTACCTTGGATTAAGTTTAAACACAATTCAGTCGGCTTACGAGCAATTATGTGCGGAGGGGTATGTGGAAAGTAAGCCTCGAAAAGGATTATTTGTTACAACCTTTGATAATGATTTAATCATTAACCAAAGAGGTTTAGAAAAATTGGAGTCAAAAACCAAGAAAGTACAAGTAAATACCAAGATTGATTTCAATTCGGGTAAGGTTGATTTAGAACACTTTCCATATGCCATTTGGAGAAAATTAACCGTTCAATCATTATACGAGGATCAGGAAGAATTATTTTATAATGGAAATCCTCAAGGGGAGCAGATCCTTAGTGAACAAATTGCAGCCCATCTTTATGCTTCCAGGGGTGTTAGATGCTCTGCCGAACAAATCATAATTGGTGCAGGTACTCAGGTACTTGTTGGATTATTATGTATGTTAATCGGTAAAGACCATATCTATGCATTTGAAAATCCTGGTTTTCATAGAACGAGAATAACTTTACAAGATATGGGAGTAGATTTGGTTCCCATACCTCTCGATGAGAATGGTATGAGTATAAACCATATCGTTGTTCAACTAACGGTGCTTGAGTTAAAGCAGAGTTGTCTTTTCGGCAACTCTTTTTTCTTATTCAGCTAACGGTCAGAATACTTCATAGATATTCCTCGTAATGAAATTAGCCAATCATACACACATATAGTTTTTCAATAGAAGAAACAGAATTTGATAATATGTACCATAAATTAAAGGAATTGAATGTCAGCATCTTGTCAGGTCGTCCAAGAGACGAAAGAGATAAAAAGTCTATTTACTTTACTGACCCAGACGGTCATAAGTTTGAATTTCATACAGGCACTTTACAAGACAGGTTGGATTATTATAAAAAGGATAAAACACATGTGGAGTTTTACGATTAGACGATTTCCTTGTTCAAGTACCAGGTTCTTGGGGAGATTGTGAAAGATTGTACTTAAAGTAACGGTGCTTTACTGAAAAAAGGAGTAAAGCGTTTTTCTTACGACATGGTTAGCTGAAAGGAGGGATTGATTCCCAATATTTCTGGTGGGTTAAATCGATTATTATAGAGTATAAATGTATCCTATAATAAAGGCGGTTCATTAAACTTGAAAAAATGGGAAAATGTAGCTAGAGGTATTTCGTTTACGTTTATAATCATTTCTCTTAATCATCTTGGGAAAATTGGAACATCATTTTGGCTATCTACCTTGTATAGTATAATATTATTTTTTGGAGTTTCGTTTATTTTGTCTAAAATCCAATTCCTTCAGAAGCCAGTAACAAATAAAATTGGATGGTTAACTTTAATTGCATCATTCATCTTCATAGAAGTTTTGTTTTCTTTATTTTAAAGAACTAATTCAACTAACGGGTAGCAAGAGTTTAAGAAGGGATCGCTACGGCGGTCTTTTCTTGTTGTACGTTTAGTTAAATAAGGATTTACTTTTTTGTGGGTTTATTTGGTAACAAATGAATTGAAACATCATAGGTTCGGGAACGTATAAAAGAAAAATTAAAAATTTAAAAGGATTTAATGTAATGGATCGTAAGCAAGAAAATTCACCTTTGCCCTCTCTTATTAAATAAATTAAACAAATTTGGTACGTTTCGCTTGCTGTGGGAGCTGCGGCAATTTTGTTGCAAGGTAAGTTTATGTTTAAGGAAATGTTTTGGGTCATTTCTATAAGTACATTATTTCTGGCTTTTTCTTGTGTGTTTATGCTCTTTAAAAAGGGTGTTTCGTTAGTAGAGCGTATTCTTTATTCAATTGCTACCCTAGTATTGATGATTGTTAATCCTCACTGGTTAGACATTCCTGTCTATTTAACAAATGATTATAGGGTTGTTGAAGGGGTTCCCACTGAATTTGATCATAGAAGTCCATATAAGGCAGGCAGTTATCTTCATATTGAAGTTAGTAATGTAGAACTTAGATTGCCATCAAGCGTTCCAAACTCAAAATCCGATAGATGGTTTGTCATATACTACCTTCCAAATTCAAAATACATAATGGATTACAAAGTTCTATCGAAAGAAGAAACTCTTCAAAAGCAAAAAAGGAAATAACCTTCTTTGACGATTTTACGGTGATTCAAATTAAGCCAATAGTTCAACAATACGTTCTTTTTGCGACTTATGATAGCCTTAGACTATCGGGATTTTCCAGTTGAAAAATCTATAAAAATAAACAAGGGTATGGGGGGATTAGATTGGATAAAGAGATAGAGAAAATAATTGTAAAAGCATTTTTCACTAAAAGGCTCCAAGACAGGGTTATGTTCGAAATGTCTTCAGCTAAGAAACGCAAAGATGCTCTAAGTCGTCTTTGTCATTCTTATAGAATAACTCTTCGTGAGGAGTATATGTTTGACATACCAAAACCAAATTCAGACCCCGAAGCAATAGCGAAGTTGTTAAAACAAAATGGTGCTGGAGACTCCTGTTATGTAATTTCTTGGGATGAAGAAATTGATGGCAAGGTGCAACCGTTATTAACTGCCTTAGAACACGCTGTTGGGATGGGGATGCCGTCAATCATTTCCTGTATACCAGATAAACTCGCTTATTTTGAAGCTGAGCAAGAAGTTCTTCCTTCTCCAAGATTTTTATTAAAAAGGAAACAATAAATAAGATTATACGCAAAATAGGACTTCCAATTCTGAAGTCCTATTCTTTAATAAAAAATCAACATTATCCTTTAACAGAGCCTAACATTTAAAAATACTTCCTATAAAGTTCTTGCCGTAAACTCCCACTTAACTGTGCATATATCCTAGTAGTTTCGCTTTTCTCATGTCCCAATAAGCTCTGTATGACTTTAAGCGGTGCACCATTATTCAACAAATGAGTGGCATAGCTGTGCCGCAGCTGGTGGGGATGAATGGTTTTATTGATTCAACTAAAGGGTGCTAGAGCTCAAGAAGGATCGCTGCGGCGGTCTTTTCTTATTTGACTAACGGGCAGGTTAGTGGAAGAAGAAATAGTAATAATTGGGTTTATTGAGAGGAATATTAAAAAAGATTGTTATAGATGCGAGGGATATATGTATATCGGTCAGTTTTTAAATTAAAAGAGGAGGAGAGTAATGGACAGGTTTCAAAAAATAGAAAAGACCTATAACTACCTCCGAAAGTTGTGGTTCGATTACTGGACTCAAGATGTGGTTTTTACATATCAGTGGTGGTTTGAAATTTTTGTTGTTATTTTTCCATTGTTTTTATGGTGGAGATTTGTCGATAAAACTCGGTTAAAAGAAATAAGTCTGGTTGGGCTGATTACAGCAGGAATTGCTTTCATTTTGGACCAAATTGGTACATCTCTAGGTTTTTGGATATATCCATATACTTTAACGCCATTAGAAAGAGATGAGTTTACCCCTGCTGATTTATCTATTGTTCCCTTTATTTACTCGATGATTTATCAGAGATTTCCTACGTGGAAAAAATATATATTACAATTATAACCCATGCGTTTTTTGCTTCATATATAGGAGAAAATATCTTTCAATGGCTTGGGATATACAAAATCATTAAATGGAATCACTTATACTCTGTCCCTTTTTATATATTAATTGGAATATTTGTAAAAGTGGTTCTTCAAAAAGTTAATTCAATTGAGTCACATTCCAAAGGCAAAAAATAATTATTACTTCCTTCACTAACGGGTGCGATGCTTCAACAACGAAGGATCGCTTTTCTTCTTCAAGTAACGGGGCAGGTTAATGAAATAAGGCTAAACCAGCTCATTTTAATAATTCACTGTAATCGGGGGGAGTATAGTAATACTCATTTTAAAGGATTGGTCTTATGTATATTTTAATTAATATTTTCTATATGATAGCAGGGTTTAAATGGGGAGATTGGAGGAATTGGAAACGGTATTATCCGACAATTCTTTTCTTCATCATTGGAGATTTTTTATATAACTTTCTACTCTATAAACAATCAATGTGGTTATTTCACGATTTAATCTTACCTAACCATACAACGATTACAATTTTAGCTATGGTCGTATCTTACTCTGCAACCGTATTAGTATACTTAGGGAGGTTCCCTGAAGGTTGGAAAAAACGTTCATTATGGTTTTTGTTATGGGTAGGAATATATTTATGTGCAGAGTATTTTAACAGTAAGTTTGGGTTTATTACATACCATAATGGGTGGAATATGTGGTGGTCTGTGTTATTTACAGGTATTATTTTCTTTATCTTGCCTATTCATCACAAAAGACCTTTGTTAGCTTGGTTATTATCAATAATAATTATAGTATCGTTGTTAAGCATCTTTGATGTGAAAATTAGTGAAATGAAATAAAGCTTAGTTGAAAAATAAGGATTATTGAGGCGACCCTTTTTTTATTATGAAAGAAAAGATTGTGAAAAAATGTACTTAAACTATAGGGTGCAAGAGTTAAAGATGGGGACTGCTTCGGCGAATCCCTTTTTGTTCCACTATCCGGGCAGGTTTATTGAGTAACAAGGGCTTAAATTTTGTTTATTATTAAATATTTTATATAGTGGGGATAATACAATTTAAAATTAAACAAATTTAGCATGTTGACAAAAAAAGGGGACAAAACAAGATGAGTAAAGCACTAAATTTACATAGAAGTGCAATAGACATGTTGATGGCGACAAGCCGGACCTTCTTTATTCCTATTAGTCATCTACCGTCAGGATTACAAGAAGCTGTTACATCCGCTTACTTATGCATGAGAGCTATTGACGAGATTGAAGACCACCCCCAACTCCGATTGGAAACCAAACATAATCTATTACGTTCAATCAGCCTGCTCTTGAAAAAGCCCTTCAATAATAAGGAGCTAATGGCTTTATTTCACCCATACAACTCTCTCCTACCGGAGGTTACCTTACGATTTGGCGATTGGATAAAGCTTTGTCCACCAACAATTGTAGCGAGCATTTCGAATGCCACATCTACTATGGCGAAGGGGATGGCGGACTGGGCTTTAAAAGAGTGGCGGATTCAGGATGAAGAAGATTTGAATGAATACACATTCTACGTTGCAGGTTTGGTAGGAGTCATGCTCTCAGATATTTGGAAGTGGTACGATGCTGTTGAAACGGACAAGGATCTAGCTATAGCCTTCGGTCGTGGCTTGCAGTCTGTAAATATTCTTCGCAATCGTGCTGAAGATATAGAACGAGGTGTGGATTTCTTTCCTGATGGATGGGAGTTAGAAGATATGTTTATGTACGCCCGACGTAACCTAGCATTGGCTAACGTTTATTTGGAGGATATTAAACCCGGTCCGATCCTTAATTTTTGTAAAATCCCGATAGCTCTTGCTCATGGTACACTTGATGCTTTAACAGAGGGGAAGGAAAAAATGAGTAGGGCTACCGTAACTGAAATAGTTAGTCGAGTAGTAGATAGAAAATAAGATTCCACAATTTAGAGATAAATTTTTATATGTGTACTTGTTGCACTAACGGTTGCTAGAGTTAAACATAGGGTTGCTGCGGCAGCCTTTTTTTATTGAGCTAACGGAGCAGTTTAGTGTATCAACAATACATTTTTTTTACGGCGATGAAAATTGTTAACAACGTCTAAATATTTTTAAAGTGTTACATCCAAGGTGGATGAACAGAGAGATTTAAAATATGCAAAAATAGTGATCAAGGTTATTTCGATCACTATTTTTGGTTCCAAAATTCCTATATCTTCTATTCAATTTAAAATTAAATACCAGAGCAATGATCAATATGAGTTTCCTAAATTATGAATGATATGTTTCTCTGTTTAGATTCACAATATCTTTATGTGAAAATCTAGCTGAAAACTTCTCCATTGCCTTATCCCGTAGGAATGGGGCTTTTTCTTTATTTGCCTTTTTCAATGCTTCCGTTAGTTCCTCTTTTGCTAGTTCTGTGCAGTATGCAGGAGTTCCTGGCTGTTGTCTCCATGAATCACTTAAAGAACCACTATCTACTGCGTCGAAGCCTAGCTCGTTTACTACGTCCATGATTATTTGTTTTTGTGATAGGTTATTACCAGCAATCGCCATGGCAATGCGTCCACTAGGACCTTCGGGGGTTCCTTTATTTTCTAAAGTATAATCTAATTGATTGTTGAAAGCTTTAATGATAGGTCTACCTAATTGATTTGAAACCCAAACACTTTCAACCATCCCGTTCTCAATTTCTTCAATTTTATTGTCTCTAAAAGGGTAATAATTTGAAGTGTCTACAACGATTACTTCATCTCCAGCTTTATCTACAATGTTGCGAATGCTTGGAATCACATGAAAAGGGAGAGATATTATAAGAACATCAATATTTTTTATTACATCTTCTACACTCACAGGTGTTCCAGCAATCTTTTTTCCTTCTAAACGATCAATTCCTCGAGCATCTGCAATTTTGACATCATTTCCATTCTTAACTAATTTTTTAGAAATAATTGACCCTATCGTTCCTGCACCTATAATTCCAAATTTCATAATTGTTCCTCCTAAATATAATTTTGTTCGATTATGATTTAATATCAGCTATGGAATTTTCCAATTGCCTCAACACGAAATTGTCTACATTCCTTTTTTGCAAGCATTAAGGTAATTGAGTGTTTTGGTTATAAATAATATAATGAACTCATTACTCTTACTTTTGAAGTAGGCAATAAAAAATGATATAGTACACTTTTTTGTACTTTATGGTAGAAAAGGGATGTAAGTATGGCTAGAATATGCAAGGATGGATTTGAAAAAGAGTTTATTAAGGAGCAAAGAGACGTTTATGGTATTGCGTATACCCAAAATATGCTTTCAGGACGCTGGAAGTATCTTATTCTTTGGTTTTTAAAAACAAAAGAACGTCGTTATAGCGAAATTAAAGCCTTTTTATGGGACATTTCACAAGGTTCTCTTACAAAACAGTTGAGAGAATTAGAAACAGATGGATTAATTAAACGAGAGGTTTTTCCTGAGGTACCTCCACGTGTTGAATATTCATTAACAACTAAAGGGCGTGAATTTATCCCAATACTTGATATGATGGAGAATTTCGGCAAAAAATTCGGGGAGAAACCTGAGTGAAATAATAAAATGATATTTTTTTATTAATTAATCAGATTAGGGGAACTCCAAATTTAGTTAAAAAGTATTTTATTTAGCATTTCCAAGTAAACATACCAATTGTTGATCTTGGAATAATCTCCCTAAATAAGTGCAAGATAATAACGATTAATTGGTGGAGGTTATTAGTGTGCTTAACAAAAAAGAGAAGTTAACATCGTTATTTTGGATTGCTATACTTGGCTTAATTTTAACAACGATATATTCAGTAATCCTTGGTATTTTAGGATATAGGACAATGAGCAGGATTGATTATATTTACAAACAGAATAAACAAAGATCAAAAAATAGTTAATAAAGAGTGACTGAGAAGTCGCTCTTTTTTTTAGTGTGCCAGGCATGGCAACTATCTAGGTGGTGAAAGTCCACTGTGGGGGTACACATCGACCAACCACTAAGGAAGCGCAAGGTACTTACCGTGAGGTAAGGGCTGGAGGAAGCGTGGAATAAAATCTTGGCTCGACGAACAGAAATCTGATACTAAGGCTTTATAAAGGGATGAGGCTCCTAAACAAGTCAAAGTCCAAAAAGATGTGCGTAACTTTATAGAGTAAATCAGGCGAGTTAAAGAGGAAAGATAGTTGTCTTACCCTGGGAGGTCTTGCGGATGTACAGAAGTACAGTCGAAAAAGGTTAGCGGCAAGAAGTCAGCAGAAGCCATAGTGCGTGCGTGGCAGCACGTTCATCAGGTGGGTTAAAGTCCCACTGAATCTCGGACTAGGAGATTCATATCCAAACTTGGGAGTAATGTCTCAAGGGCTGATGATTTATCATCAGAGGGTACGAAACCAATGACGGATAATGGTACAACAAGAAAGATTCATTCTTTAATAGATAAGGTTTACCACCCAACAAATCTATTGATGGCTTGGGAAAAAGTTAAGGAAAACAAAGGTAGCGGAGGAATCGACAATATCAGTATTAGTGATTTTGAAAAGGTACAGTATAAAGAACTAGACATACTACACCAGAGACTGAAAAATGATTCATATAAGCCACTACCGGTCAGGAGAGTTAACATTCCTAAAAGAAATAAACCAAACGAGAAGAGATCTCTTGGAATTCCTGCCATTCGGGACAGAGTTTGTCAACAGGCTTTAAAGAATCGTCTTGAGCCAATATTTGAACCAACTTTTAATGACTGTAGTTTTGGTTATAGGCCAGGAAGGTCTACCCATCAAGCTATGAGGAAGATATATCGGGAGATTATCAATGGTTGCGAATGGGTCCTAGATGCAGACTTAAGAGATTTCTTTGGGAATGTCCAACATGAATTGTTAATAAATAAAATCGCGGAAAAAGTAAGTGATGGACGAGTCTTACGACTCATTAGGCAAATGCTTGAAGCTGGCTATATGGAAAAGGGAAAGAAACATGCGACCACTCAAGGCACACCGCAAGGTGGGGTAATCAGTCCGTTATTCAGTAACATCTATCTAGATTCATTTGACCATGAAATGGTTGATAAAGGGTATCGACTTACAAGATTTGCCGACGATTGGGTAGTACTCTGTAAAACAAGAAATGAAGCAGTGAAAGCATTAAATGATGCAAGACAAATACTATCTAAAATTGGCTTAACACTTCACCCTGAGAAAACCAGAATTACACATATTAAATGGGGTTTTGAATTTTTAGGATATAAGATTAAACAGGGAAAAGGACTTAAACTTCCTCGCCATAAAATCAAAAAGCAACCTAATATCATAAACATCTATGCAAATCCTACTGAGAAATCAGTAAAGCGATTCATGGACACTATACGTAGCCGTACAAAACGAAGAATCCCATTAAGCTTATTTGAGTTAATAGAGAGTATCAATCCTGTTATCAGAGGATGGGGTAACTACTATCGTAAAGCTCACGTTAGAAAACTCTTCAATAAACTCCAACGCTGGATTGTAAGAAGAATATGGAGCCATCGATTTAAAAGATGGCGAAACATGGGTTGGAAGAAACTTCACGAATCCAAACTCTATTCGGATTACAAACTTGTAAACCTTATTTCATTAATTCCAGATTTAGAATCCAAAGTTGCATCTAAAGGATGACATAAAGGAAAGCGGATTACGGGAAAACTGTACGATCCGTTTGATTGAGCGGACGGAGGAAGGCTTTTGCCGACCTCCTTCGACTCTACAGTGAAATTAGTTCATGAAGGGCGGAACAATTTATAGTGTTTCAACACCACGAATGCGTAAGAGACGTACTCCGAATGTATGAATGGTGAAAGTATGAGCGTATCTCAAAGGCTAACCAAAATGGAGCTATCACTTACTACGTGAGAGGGAAGGAGAAACGAGTGTGGAACTTTTAGAACGGATTCTAAGTAATCAAAATATGAATGAAGCCTACCTGCGTGTCTATAAAAATAAAGGTGCAAGTGGGGTCGATGGAGTAACAGTCGAAGAACTAAAGCAATATCTGAGAGAGAACAAAGATGAACTACGTCAGCGCATCAGAACAAGAAAATACCAACCACAAGCTGCCTTAAGAGTGGAAATCCCAAAAGAAAATGGCAAGATGCGCAAGTTGGGAATACCAACAGTAGTGGATAGAGTCGTTCAACAAGCCATTCATCAAGTTCTCAGTCCGATATTTGAAAAGCAATTCAGTGAATTCAGTTACGGTTTTAGACCAAAAAGAAGCTGTGAGATGGCTATTATAAAAAGCTTGGAATTTCTGAATGATGAACACGATTGGGTGGTAGACATTGACCTCGAAAGATTCTTCGATACAGTCCATCACGATAAACTCATGCGAATTATTGCCAATACAATAGATGATGGTGATGTCATCTCGTTAATCAGAAAATACTTAGTCAGTGGAGTCATGGTGAAAGGGAAATATGAAGAAACACCAGTCGGGACTCCGCAAGGAGGAAACCTTAGTCCACTATTGAGTAATATTATGTTAAACGAACTGGATAAGGAACTTGAAAGTAGAGGACTCCAATTCGTGAGATACGCTGATGACGCCCTAATCTTTGTGAAGAGTGAGAAAGCAGCGAATAGAGTGATGGAATCAATCGTGAGATTTATAGAAAATAAATTAGGGTTAATAGTCAATGTAGAAAAGAGTAAAATCTCTCGTCCAAAAGATTTGAAATTCTTGGGATTTGGATATTATTACGATTTTAAGAATGAGAAATACCAAGCAAAACCCCATTTCACATCAATACAAAAATTTCAAAGGAAGCTTCGAAAATTAACAAAGCGAAACGATTGGTCACAATCTTCAGGTAAAGGTCAGGCAGTTTCTTTCGGAACTGAAGGGTTATATCGAAGAATCAAATGATGGGGTAACGCCCTGAAGGGTTCTCTCTTAGCCGAATAGCGATGGCTATTAATCATCCACGAAATCCGTTCGCTAGATATGCAGATGACGCAGTCATCCACTGCAAAACAGAGGAAGAAGCAAAGAGAGTGCTCGAAACCTTAAACCAAAGGATGAACGAATGTAAACTCGAACTTCATCCTTCCAAAACCAAAATTGTATATTGTAAGGATGCAGACAGAAGAGAAGACCATAAAATGTTCTTGTGTTTAATTTGCTTCAGTCAATCGACATTATGAAAAACGCATTTAGAGTATTTACGGAGTATTGTCTACTAGGCATTGAAGCCAACGAAAAACTTTTAAAAAAACATGTAGAAAAAAGTGTAGGGATTATAACAGCTGTAAACCCTCATATCGGATATGAAGTAGCAGCAAGAATTGCACGAGAAGCCATTTTAAGTGGTAAATAGTACGCGAGTTATGCCTACAATATGATGTTTTAACTGAAGAAGAACTTGAGATAATTTTGAATCTATATGAAATGACAAAGCCTGGAATTTCAGGAGCTACTCTATTAGACAAAGATTGAATAAACGTTTATAACCAGATCCCCAGTTTACACGTGGCAAAGGTTTTGACAGTTTTGGACCTTTAGGTCCATGGATTGTAACCGGTATAGATCCAACCAATTTACGCATCATTACAACTTTAAACGGAAAAGTCGTACAAGTGGGTAATACAAATCAAATGTCACTTTCAATTCCTTTCCTTATCAGTTGGATATCACAAGTTATGACTTTGAAGCCGGGTGATGTTTTGGCTACTGGTTCACCTTCTGGTAGTTGTCCAATGAAGTCAGGCGACATCGTATCTGTTGAAGTAGAGAATATCGGTAAGCTATGTAATTATGGGTTTTATTCATTTTTGACTAATTCTAAACGTAAGAAAAATAAAAGGAAGGAAGTGGAGAGAATGAAATATCAAAGGACTTTTTTTATTATTAAAGATCTGATTTTTGAAATCCAGAAACCAGAAATTACACTAAAGCAAATCAGAGTAGCACAGGTTAAAATTGAAAATGAGGAATATAAAGAACTGAGAAAAAAATTCGATGAAGATGTTTTTCATATAGAAAAAAAACCGGAAGGATGGTTTATAACACAGAAAGAGTAAGCCCCACTCTATTTGATGAATCAGGGGAAGGATTAGAATATTTTTCCTTAGACAATGCATACTATAAACATAATTTAAAGCAAATGCAGAAAGGGAAGGAGTTGATGTCTTATTTTCTGAAGTTTTTAAGAGGAAAGCGCTCTTCACGGTTCCATCAAACAAGCAATAATTCTAATCTTCAGAAAAAAAATATGGAAGATGTTGTACTGGACTCTGATTTATCCCAAAATACAGAGAATCTCCAACTGCTATTTTCTCAAGCACCGGATTTAGTGATTCGTCGCTTTCCCATCGCAGCGAGTACAACGGAGGCCGCTTTGGTGTACTTGCCCGGATTGACGGATAAAGATGCGATCCAAAATTATGTTCTAAAGCCATTGATGCATAGCTCCTTCGATCCTAATAAGGAACTGCCAATCACAATAGGAAAGATCGAAATGGTCTATACGTGGGGGCAGATCGAAAATGCGATTCTAGGAGGAGATAGCGTTTTATTGTTAAACGGGCAAATCACCGGGTATCAATTAGATACAAAAGGGTGGCCGCAAAGACAGCTTAATAATCCTCAAAATGAAATATCTCTAAAAGGTGCTAATCAAGGATTTGTGGAAACAGGGAGTCAAAATATTGCCCTAATCCGCAGGTATATTCCCCATCAGGAATTAATCTTAAAAGAGATGACCGTCGGTATTCGAGGGAAAACAAAGGTTTCCCTTTTATATTTGAGTGATGTTGCTTCTGAAGACGTGCTAAGAGAACTGGAAACACGGATTCAAAATATTACAGTGGACGCTATCATTAATACCGGCGAACTTATCGAGTTCATTGAAGACAATCCTTATTCACCCTTTCCGCAAATTATGTTGACTGAAAGACCTGATACAGCGGCATCCCAAATTCTTCAGGGGAGATTTGTGATTATTATGGATCGTTCTCCGAGCGTATTGATTGCTCCGACAAACTTTATGTCCTTTTTTCAGGCTGTGGATGATTACGGTTCCCGTTGGTTAGTTTCTTCCTTTATCCGGGTAATGCGTTTTTTTGCCTTTATGATTGCCTTATTTTTGCCCGCCACTTACGTTGCATTTATTTCCTACAATTTTGAGGTTATCCCTATGGAACTTATGCTTACAATTGCGGAATCAAGGATACAAGTTCCTCTCCCACCCGTGATGGAAGCTGTGATTATGGAAATGACCCTGGAATTGATGAGGGAAGCTGCCTTAAGGCTGCCGACTCCAATCGGTCAGACGATTGGCATTGTGGGCGGCATTATTATTGGTCAGGCGGCTGTTCAAGTGGGAATTGTCAGCAACATTATGATTATAGTCGTTGCCGTTACAGCCATCGCTTCTTATAACATCCCTAATTATGATATGAGTTCGTCCATTAGACTGTTAAGATTTCCTATGATGTTAGCCGCTGCCATGTTTGGAATTGTAGGGATTGTGATCGGATGGATGACCATAGTTGGTCACCTGACTAGTCTTGAATCATTAGGAACACCCTATGGAACTCCTCTAGCTCCTTTCCGATTCGCCGATATGAAGGATGCGTTTCTGCGCTTTCCTTTATGGGTGATGAAAAGTCGCCCTAAAGGCACAGGAGCTATTCCAACTATTCGACAAGGGCGAAATCGCACTAAAAGGTGAAACGATGAAAAAATATGCCTATAATGAAATCACTCTCATGCAGTATATTTTTTTGATAAATGGAACACAGGTCGGGACAGGCGTCCTATCTCTCCCGCGCATACTTGCGGAAAAAGCAGGAACCGACGGATGGATCGCTATCCTAATTGGCTGGTTTTTCTCTGTCGCTGCCAGCATTTTTTTGGTTAAAACGTGCGAAAAATATCCTGATGAAACCCTTATCGAAATTCTTATCCGTTTATTCGGAAAAATTGTGGGAAAAGCAGTCGTCATCGTTTACATGATGTACTTTGCTTTTTACGCATGGTCCATTTTTGTGAACGGCAGTCTATATATCAAGGCATGGTTCCTGCCTAAAACCCCTAATTATATCATTTTACTGTTATTTTCGATTCCTACTTTTGTTGTAGCCCGTAACGGGGTTCGCGTTTTAGCAAGATACTCCGAGCTATCTTTTTACATGGTCATTTGGATTCCTTTGTTTTTCCTGATACCGCTAAGGGACGGAAATTGGCTGCACTTTCTTCCGGTGCTTAAAGAAGGGTGGAGACCAGTATTAAACGCTGTGCCGTCCACTGTTTTTTCCTTTTTGGGATTTGAAGTCGCGTTCTTCCTGTACCCCTTTTTGCAAAAAAAGCAGCATGCCGTTCTCGGAATCACGATTGCGAACACCTTAACGATGTTGTTTTATTTATTTGTGACGATTGCCTGTTTTGCCTATTTTAGCCCCGATGGGATTATCGAATTTAATCAACCCGTCCTGAATTTGCTTAAACTAATTGAATTTCGTTTTTTGGAGCGTTTTGACATGGTATTATTGGCTATTTATCTGATTGTTGTTTCCACAGCCTGGATACCTTGTGTATTCATTACTGCCTTTTGTTCTAGTCAATTGCTGGGAAAACACGATCACAGCCAGCACGTCATTATTTTATTATTGATCATTATTGGATTGGTCTTTTGGCGTGATCCTACTTGGATTGAATCGGAAAAGTGGCAGCAAATGGTTGCCAAAGGAGGGCTGCAATTGGCATTCGTAGCTCCTCCCTTTTTATGGATCTATAGCTGGATATATGAAAAGTTCCGTCGGAGGGTAAGCCATTGAAAAGGAAGATACTACTTTGCCTATCGCTCTTGGCTATGATGATGACCGGATGCGTGGACCAAATAAATGTTGAAGATGTCACTCTGTCACTCATCCTAGGTTTAGACTTGGATGAGGATGACCATTTAGTGGTGTACATGTCAAGTCCGGTGTTTAATAAAGAAGCAAAGGTAAAAGAGGAGAAAGTCGAAGTGAAAGCTGTTACGATTCGCGATTCCAGGGAACTGTTTGATATGACGGTAATGGCTTTAACTTCGGGAAGCAAAACGCAATTAGTCTTAATCGGGAAAAAGCTGCTAAAACGAAAAAATTGGATTGATTATATCGATCCCTTTTACCGGGACCCCAAAAATACGGTAACCACAAGAGTTGTCGCCGTAGATGGGCCTGTTTCGGACGTCATTTTTTTTAGGCCAAAAGACAAGCCACGTCTACCTTTGTATTTGGCAAATTTAGTGGATACGGCATACAGAAGAAATGTCACTGTAAAAACCACCATTCAAGAATTTCATGAGCAAACGACGGAAAAAGGGATGACAGCAAGCATCACCGAAATGAAAAAAGACCACAAAATTATGTTGACCGGCACGGCTCTGCTGGATGAACAGAGCAGATATAAGTTAAGCATAAAACCGCATGAAAACAAATTATTACGCATCCTGCAGGATAAAACAAAAGGTGATTTCCCATTTACCATTTCAGTCCCTTTGGAATCGAATGGACGGGATAAACATTGGATCAGCTTTAGTACGCCGAACGTCAAGGTAAAAACAAAGGTAAGGTATGACGGTCATTTTATTTTTGACACAGACGTAAAAATGAGAATTTTCATTACAGAACGGCTTTTTCCATTCAATGTAAGGAAGGACACAGCGAAACTGCAAAAGAGTATAGAAACGAAACTGCAAGCAGATTTCGAGCGCTTAATAAAGAAAACGCAAAACGTCACCATTGACCCGTTTGGATTTGGGATTTATGCAAGAGCCTATACGTATCCAGAGTGGAAAAAAGTCCAAAATCAATGGGGAAAAGCCTTTTCGAATGCTGATGTAAACGTCAAGGTACGTGTAACCATTGGCGGGATGGGAACGATTAAGTAACACGGGCCAATGATGTTCTACCATGAAATAAGTTTCTTCAAGATAAGAAAAATGACAAAACTTAAAAAGATCCTGCTCAATCGATAAAAAAAGAGGAGAGCGATTTAATAAGTCTATGGATTAGGGTTGACTGGATTAAGGTCAGTAACAGAATTGACACTTCCTAACCATTTTCATTCTCTATGGTGCAGCACTGATTTTGTGTTGCATGGATGGCTAACGGGTGCATTTCTCCAAGATGGAGAAATGCTCTTTTTTGTTAAAGAACAAATTTAACATCACCAATTTTACCGATTAGGTGTTTTAATTTACCTAGACAGCAGGAAAAGAAACAGAAAAAGTTACCTTAATTGAATCACGATAGTTATTGCTTGTTCGACTCACGGTTCATAGAGTTAAAATTCGGAGCTGCTTTTATGGGCGGCTTTTTCTTATTGGACTAACGGATGCGATAGTTTAACAAGAAAAAATAATAATAAGATTTAGTTAGAGGAATGTTATAAAAAACATATCAGAAGGAAGTTGATTTATATGGATAATAAAAAGACATTCGCTTTAGCGATGATAATCGTTCCTTGGCTAACTGTTCCTTTCATGGGGAAAAAATCATTTTTTAGGTTTTTACCTGTAGCAAGTTTTGTTAATTTATTCATAAGTGTGTTAAGTGTAATTGCTAATAAGAAAAAATGGTGGGTAAATAAAAATCCTTTATCTCCCGGTTTTGTTGATTTTACATATATATTAGGTCCTTTTTTTGTAGTCACACTATGGGTATTTAAACTAACATACGGCAGTTTTCTTAAATATTTAATTACAAATATAGTAATAGATGCCATTTGTGCTTATCCTTTTGCGCAAATATGGGAAAAAGCAGGAGTATTTAAATTTAAAAAGTTGAATCATACTATATGGTATTTTATTTGTGTGTCTTTAGCAATTATTATTTATGGATATCAGTATATAGTGGAAAAATCGATTAATAAAAATCAAGACGCGGTTTAAAGAAATACTTTACAGTATGTTTCTACATCTTTTTGTGAAATTAAGGATAAGTAATCTATCTAGGCAAATGACATCAAGAATTGCCTTATTAAATTGAAAACTTAATTTTTATAGGGGGTAAGAAAAATGTGGTGAACCCCAAAGAAAGGTTATTGTGGAGTATAGATGAGGTTGGTGGATTAAAGGTCTTTTTATCAGATGGTTATAAATTAGAAGCATTTCCTGATAGTTCAGAAGACGATGAACAAGGTGAACACTGGAGGTTCTTTCACCGAAAAGATAATAGTCCTTATTTTGTTGTTTCTGGAATAGGAATTGAAAAGGTTTGAACTTCAACATTGTGAAGATATGTACTTAAAGTAACGGGTTCTTTAGTGTAAAAAAGGGTTGCTGCGGCAGCTCTTTTTCTTGTTCCACTCCCTCAGTTAAATACGATTTTCTCCCGAATGCTCGCTAATTCGCAGGATTTCATAACCTTTGGTATAGCTTTAACGATTAAATGAAATGAGTTCAGATTATTAGGCTTCGTGAAGGCATAGGGAAATAGAGGAGAGATTTATAACTCCATATTTTACCATATGATGTACATGCTCCACGCCACCCTTGGAGGCTTTCCCTCCCATGTCTCAACGGGTCAAATGCCCTATCATTCCTTCGTCATGCCTATCCAAGGGGTGGAGGCCAGTTATGCTAACGGGATGGGTCAAAGCCCTTTTGTGGAACAAACCTGGTACTCCGTACATGTTTGAAATCCTACGAATAAGCCAACATTCGATAAGTGCAAGACAACCTCTTTATTGTTATGATTTAAGAAAGTTTATCCTTTTGGAAAAACTAGTAAGTGTTTCTAATAATCTATTAGTTCTTATGCTGCTAGGGAAGATAAAGGTTGTAATTTTTCTGGATAATAGGATTCATTTCGTTTGGCCATTCCAACAAATATCCTAGCCAGTTTACCAACCAATTTCATAATTGATTTCATCTTCTTAATTTTTTTCACCTTAACATTTGAGGTGTGTAAAGCTTTAAACTCAGGGTTGTTCATGACAAGGCTCATCGTCGCTAAGTAGAGAAAACGCCGAAGTCTAGATCTTCCCCGTTTAGAAATGACAATTTGTCCTTTCCACTTTCCCGAACTTGCTTCAGCTAGGTGTAATCCTGCATGACGTAGTAAAGAATTGCCGTGGGCAAAGCCACTTAAATCTCCAGCTTCCCCTAATATACCTGCCAATGAAATCTCACTAATTCCTTTAATGCTAAGCAATTGATTAGCATAAGGAATTTGTTTAAGTACTTCTGCCACTTGTTTTTCAACTCTTTCGAGTTGTGTTGTTGCGAGGTCAAATTCCTCTAGTAATTGTTGTAGATGAAATTTATAAGCATCAAGTGCTTGCTTAGTGCCAATCGAACGATTAGCTAAATGAATAAGTAATTGGGCCTTTTTTAATCCAGGCTGTCTCTTCATCAGTGACTTCCACCCGATAACAACATTTTGAGGTTGCATTGAACGCAATTCCATAGGGGTAGGAAATAAACGAAGAGTTGCGATTGCCCCTTTACCTTTCACGTCTTTAAAAACTTGTCGGAGCTCTGGAAAGACAACATCTACCCAACGATTTAATTGGTTGATCGAACTAACAAGACGCTTAACAATCACATCACGGTTAGACATAAGAACTCGAAGTTCTTCAAATGATTCAGAAGTGGGACGAACAATGGAATAGTAACCGTTTTTCACCATATCAGCGATAACTAGTGCATCTTTTTTATCGCTTTTCGACTGGGTATTATCTCTATTCTCTTTATTCCTTTTTACATGGTATGGATTTACTGTTACTACATCAATATTCTGTTCGAAAAGCCATTTTGATAGATTAATCCAGTAATGTCCCGTAGGTTCCATGCCGACTATAGTGGTAACTAAGTTATTTGTCCTTTTTAATTTGTTAACCCAGTGCAATAAAATAGTAAATCCATCTTCGTTATTTTCAAATGTGAGAGGATCGCCGACTACAATTCCACGGAAATTCACCGCTCGAGCGACGTGAAATTGTTGAGCAATGTCCACACCAACAACGAGATGTTTATCGGAAATTCTTTCTATTAGTTGATTTTGTTTGTCTTGCATTTTAAACTTCATAGTAGGGGTTCCTCCTAGGGTTTTGAGTTAGAGTGGTGTCTATACTCATATCTTACTGAGGAGCTCTTTTTTTATCAAAGTCAATAATTAACTCTCTACAGGAATGCTAACGGACAGGATAGTTAAAAAAGCTCGTTTGACGAAAAGGACATTCCTGGTATTACAGGGATGCCCTTTTTACTAAACTATAGGGGATTTTGTTAGAATTTAAAATCTAGAATCATTTTACTGGTTTGTCCTGTAAACTTATAATTATAGGACCCTTTCAAGCTTTCTAAGTCACCGGTAGCTTTGATGATTGTTGCTGGAGAATCTAGATTTCCTTTATCAAATATTCCTTGCTCTATAGCTGTAAATGTCCCCCGTTTTCCCTTATAAGTTCCTTCGAAATGCAGAAATCCGGAAATTTTAGAAGTGGCCAAGTGACCATCATCTACATTTGATTCTATATAATATAATAAATATTCAACAAAAGCTTTTCCTTTTAATTCACCATCAATATCATATTCGACGTGGGCAATATTAATAGGGAAATCTTTTCTAGTGTCATCTACTGGCTTTTCATCCCATTTGCTTACTGTAAATGTTACCTCCATCGCGTATACCTCCCTATTAGATAGTAATTTACCTCCAGTATACCAAAAAGTACCATCAATAGTGGAATTGGAGTGTTTTTATTTATTGTTCTTGACTAATCTTGTGAAGTATTACACTTAAAGTAACGGGTGCAAGAGTTAAAGAAAAAGATCGCTGCGGCGGTCTTTTTGCTTGTAGTACTAATGAGGCAGCATTCCTGTAATGAAGAAATATGAGGTTTGAATATAAAAAGCCTCTTGGTATGATATAAGTGTCCAAAGCTTGGCGGCAAAAAGGACAACAAACACATATACCAGGAGGCTATTCAAATGAATTAAAACCAAAATAAAAAGATTGCTCAAGTTTGTGAAATCTAAATTATTTAAAGTCCCATTCAATATTTATCTGATTTTCTCCGCCAACTCTAAAATAATACCCTCTGGACCACGAACGTAGCATAACTTATAACTTTCTTCATATTGCTGTATCTCACTAAAGATTTCCGTGCCCCTCTTTTTCAATTTTGCAACAACAGCTTCAATATCTTCAACGGCAAAGCAAATATGTCGGATACCCAGCGTATTTGCAAAAGGTTGCTGAATATCTTTTTCATCTGATGGCGTATAAAATTTGACTAGTTCTATCCATGCCTGACCATCTGGCATCCCCAATCCTACACATGCCGTTTTAACATCATTAAGCCCAACTATTCTGTCCAACTGTTCTCCATCCAATTCCCATTCCGTTGCACTTCAAGTCCTAAATCAAGAAAAAACGCTTTAGCCTCTGAAAGATCATTTACGTTTATACTCACATGATCTATTCTATTGATTTTCATATCTCATACCTCCTATGTTCCTGTTATTTTCAATACCTGTATTCGTGTAAGGTTTGTTTAAATTCTAATTCGCTTAAAACAGGAAATATCCTTCTTCAACAAACCTGCCAGTTAGCTTAAGTGAAGATTTTCACAAACTATTCACTATACCAATTTTCTTTAAACGTTTTATTCCGTAATCTGGCCCTTTATTTAATTGAACAAAAAAGGGAAGGTGCCTCAGCTTATAACTTCCTGTAGACTTCTGCATATGCTACCTTTAATTGATTTCGTAAATCCTTGTTCTCATGCTCTAAACGCTTAATTTTCCTCTTTAATGATTCGATAATCGTGTCTTTACTATTTTCATTCATTTCATACTTAATTTGCTTTGCAGAAGGGCTTTTTATCTGCTGTTGACGTAGTGTCTCAATTCGCTCACGCAATGTCACATTGTTATATAGCGTAGCCTTTGCCACTCTGGCCTCACTGGCTACACTATTAAGATTAATTCCTTGATTAGCTCTAACGAGCCTTTTAATAGCCTCATCAACTTTACTCATGGTAATAGCTTTTCTACTTTCGTGAATTTGCTTTAGGTGTTTTTGGCGATCATATTCGGTCATACTATACCCCTTGCTTATGTTTTATCCTTTCGATTCGTCCAAATATTATATTTCCTTGTTTAATAGTATTATAAATGTCCTGTAGTCTCTCTAAATTCTTCTGATTTTTTTGTACGATTTCTTCACGTCCATATTGTTTCGCTACTTCAACCATTTTAGAAGTGGATTGTATATGAATTTCATATTTTGCTACATCCATTTCTGAAAGTCCTACTGCTAGGTCTTTACAAGGCCTGCCACCATTACATGTTAAACATGGGGGGCTCTTCTGCAGAAGGGCAATTGCCGTTTAATCTTGCTCTACACGATCCGTAAGGATTGTCAATTGCTGTTAATTTGTGGTTTAGCCAAAGCATTTCCTTTATTTCTTCTGGTATCTCTACATGTTTATTAACTTCATAGATATTGCCATTTAAATCGAAACTAAAAACTCCGTCAGTAACTGCCTTTTCAAATGCTTTACGCTTTGTTTCATCCAAAAGTTTAGCATATACCATTGTCATCTCCGGTGAAGAGTGGGCGAGAAACTTTTGCACTGTGAAAATATCTGTACCGTTATTTAACAATTTTAGTGCATAGGTATGGCGAAATTGATGCATTTTAAAATGAAATTTGATCTTCATCGCCTTTATGAAGACCTATTTCTCTGTTTTTCCCAAGGGATTTGGCCTTCATCGGCCTTATAAAGAAAACTCACCAATATGCGGCGAGTTTTTACGTTTTAATATACCTATTGCGATGTCTAAACTTTTGTCATTTCGGCTTTAAATTTCAGAAAAGCACCTCAAAACGGAACCCTTTACAATTTTGCAAGCCCGTTAATTTATGCGAGCCATTTACCTTCTGCAACTAATAACGCCTTAAATGTATTAAATAACTTTTCGTTGTACCGTACACTATTCGGATCACTACTTACACCGCCAATAATTTTGTTATCTAGTGTAACAATTATATTCCCCGCTCTATGTTGGTAAATACTTACGTTAGATAGCTTTAATGTTCTATTCGCCATAAAGCTCCCCCTTTTAACGTATATATATAATGTTTACGTAAAATATTCCCCAAAAATGACCTTGGATTTTTTTCAAGACCACATCTGTCATTAAAATTGACAGGACACCATTTGGAAAGTTTGGAACCTGAATAAGTTCCACTTGAAACAATTATGAGGAGGAAACAAATGAGTAAGATTATCGTTGCGGAAACAACCGCGAAAGTAGAAACCCAGCCCCGAGGAAAAATGATTGCTTATTGGTCAGTCACATTACTACTCGCAGCATCTGTTATGTTAAGTGGTATCGGGCAACTTATGCAATATGGGGGAAACATCGAGTTAGTGACGATTCTTGGCTACCCATTATACGTCTTGACCATTCTCGGGATTTGGAAAGTGCTTGGAGCCATCGCTCGCGTCGTGCCAGGTTTTCCTCGGCTTAAAGAATCCTTGGATTTTCAGTACACGACATCGATTGAGAAGCTTTGGTCCGCCTTAACCGATTCAAGCAAGCTTGCCAAGTGGGTAGTCAACATCCACTTGAAAACCTTCCATTTGAAGTAAACTAGAATTAATACTCTAACAGGAGATTTTGTCATGATTTTAAGTGAGTTGTGACGACTGTAATCGCCAACCAGATGGGATGAAATTGCAGAATATTGTGATGATTACACGGCTGACAAAACCAACCAATTCCACCGAGAACTAATAAGGCAATAAACCGAAAAATTGTTGTATCTTAATACGAATAGTTGGAGTTTTGAATAAAATTTCTGTATTGATTATGTTTTTGTAAGCCTCCAGTTTTTTTATTCCAAAAAAGTATGTTTTCCATAAAAATCAGCCTTTAGTAAGATTTTTGAGATCATATAATCAAGGGATTTAGGTTATGCTGACTGATAAAATGTAGAAGAGAGTGTGGAGTTTCCTTATTTGAGCTATAGGTAGTTTCACTACATTTGATAATATTTGGAATAAGTATTATGAGCTTATTTTATTTACCGATCGTTCTCAAAATGTTATATTGACGATAGGAGGAGGAACTTAGAATGGCAAGAAGTAAAGAATTCGAAGAGAACGTAGTATTAGACAAGGCGATGAAGCTCTTTTGGGCACAAGGTTATGAGAAGACATCCTTGACCGATCTGGTAGAGCATATGGGAATCCATCGCAGAAGTTTGTATGACACGTTTGGCGACAAACATACGCTTTTTTTGAAAGCTATGGATCGATTTCACGATAAAGTCAGTGCTGAGCTTACGGGAGAAGTAAAACGCTCCAAGACTGCAGTGGAGGCTCTTCAGGTTATTTTTAGTTTCATGATATATGGTGAAGAGAACTCACCATCAGGCTGTTTAATGGTGAATTCGGCGGTGGAATTGGCAATGCGCGATGCCGATGTGGATTCAAAGTCCACTGAATCGTTCAAACTATCAGAGCAGCTACTCAAGGATATTATTCTGCGGGGGCAGGAGGAGGGAGAATTTACCTCAGATTACGATGCCGGCGAACTGGCGGAACATCTGCATACTGTATGTGTTGGGTTAAGGGTAATGACAAGAACCTCAATTCCCAAAGAAAAACTACACCGTATAGCCAATTTATCCATAAAACTTTTAGATAAATAATCATTTTTTTCTTAGAATTATAGTTCCTATATGAGTAAGTCTGAGCTGTAGTAAAGCTTACTCCTAAGAAGATATCATTGCTTATGTATTTTTTAGAATGATCGTTCTCGTATGTGAGTCTTTCCTTGCTTAAGCTCTCTCCATGAAGGGATCATTCTTTTGTGTTTTTTAGAATGGTCGTTCTCGTATGTGAGTCTTCCTTACTTAAAGCTCTCTCCATGAAGGGATCATTTTTTTGTGCTTTTTAGAATGACCATTCCCATATAGCGAGACTTGCCTATGTCCAAAACTTCCCCTTAAGGAAATCATTACTTGCGTAGTTTTGAGGAGGAAGACATTTTGTTGTACCAAAGTTAAAAAATAAAAGGAGCACATAAATTCTAATAAACGAACGGATAAATACGGTGGATCAATAGAGAATCGTGCTCGCTTTGCTATCGAAATAACGAAAGCAATCGTTGAAGAAATTGGAGCAGAAAGAACAGGCTTTCGTATCTCACCAGGGACACCTCTTGGTGGGATTAAAGAAGGTGAACAAGGTCCTGAAGTTTATCTCCATCTTGTAAAAGAATTGGCTCCATGAAATTCGTTCAATTTGGTCAAATCCATTATTAGTCAATCGAGCTGGTCGAGCTCTAGTAGATAGTAGTGTAGATATTGATAATGGCGTTGCTGATATGGTACCAGTCGGTGTATGGTCATTAGCTAATCCGGATTTAGTAGAACGTCTCAAAAAAGGGTTCCTTTCAATGAAGCAGACCGTATAACATTCTTGGTGGTAACGGAAGCGTGGGTTAAACGGATTATCCTACGATAAAAAAATTAAAAACTCAATAGGGGTAAGTATAGCTTATAGGGTGAAGAATTAGACATCGTGGGAAACAGCTGTCTTAGTAATTAATATTATAAAAGTTTGTGCCGTTTTTGGGCTCATCCTGAAAATCAGTGCTTGACGCATGAATTACGTGTATTTGCAGGCGTTTGGTGCATTCTTGGGCTTTACCCTTCAAGCACTGGTTTTTGTTTTGAGTCACCTACATTCAAAGCTAAAGATTGCATTTCTTGAAAAGCCACGAAAACATTGTAAAGGAAGAGGATGAAAAAAATGAGAGCTGCTCAAATGCAGAAATATTCAAAAGAAGTTAAAGTGGAATTGAATGATGTTAAAATACCAGAAATTAATAGCCGGGAGGTACTCGTTAAAGTAAAAGCAGCAGGTGTTAATCCATTAGATGTCCTTATTTTAAATGGAAGTATTCGAATGATTTCTGATTATGATTTACCATTAACTTTAGGAAATGAACTATCTGGCGTTATTGAGGCTGTTGGAAAGGATGTTGAGAACTTCCACGTTGGTGACCACATTTATACGATGTTGCCAGTTAATCAAATTGGAGCTTTTGCTGAATATGCGGTCGTCAATGAAGATGTTATATCCATAATGCCTAAAAATCTATCCTTTATTGAAGCAGCAGCTGTTCCTCTCACTGCTTTGACTGCTTATCAAGCATTAAATGACGTACTAAATGCTCAGCCTAACAAAAAGTTATTTATCCCTGGAGGAACTGGTGGTTTTGGTGCTATGGCAATCCCCATCGCCAAATCAATGGGGTTATATGTTATAACAAGCGGCAGTGAAAGAGGTAGATCACGTACACTGTCGATTGGCGCTGATAGATTCATAAATTATCATGAGGAAAACTATGCCAACATTTTATCTGAGATAGATTATGTTATCGACACCTTGGGAACAAAAGAGATAAAAGCAGAACTCGGTATCTTAAAACCTCAAGGAAAGTTAGTATCGTTAAAAGCCGTACCTAATTATCGCTTTGCGGTTGACAATAATTTTCCAATGTGGAAAAAATTATTGTTTGGTTTAGTGGGTGCTCGTGTAGATTTTTTAGCACGTAAACATAAAAATGAATATCACTTTTTATTCGTACACGCCAATGGCAGTCAATTACAAAGAATCACTAATCTTGTTGAAATAGAAAATATCACGCCCTCTATTGATTCAATTTATAATTTTAATGACATTAACAAAGCATTAATAAAAGTTTCTACTGGACACTCACAAGGCAAAGTTATTGTAACATTCTAACCTAAAATTTAAGTACGTGGAAGAATAGTTTTTATCCAAGAATGCAAGATTGTGAAATATTGTACTTAAGCTAACTGGGCAGTCTAGTTAAAGAACGGTGTTTAACTTGTGTTCAACAATCGGGACCTGTTGTTTGAATCGAGAGACGTATTCTGCCTAAAATTGAATTTGTATTCGCCTAAGAAATTGATATGCTCCCATCCAAGGGGTGAAATATAACCATCTATCTATTATGCCGTAGTTGACTGATTTAGATTAATTGCTCTTTCCATAAATTTTTTGTTAAACTGTATCGTAAGCAAAGGGAACAAAGCAATTGCGTAAAAATGAGGGGGGAGAGTAGATATGGCGAGACCAAGAGAGTTTGATCAAAAGGCGGTACTCGATAAAGCTCTGGATCTGTTCTGGGGCAAAGGGTTTGAAAGAACATCTATTCAAGATTTGGTGGAGCATACGGGGGTTCATCGAGGCAGTCTTTACGATACGTTTGGGGATAAAAATCAATTATTTCTAATGTGTTTGGATCGATTCCACAACCTGTATAAGGATCAGGTCTTCCTTATTTTGGAGGAGTCCGGAGAACCAAAAGAAATATTGGAGCGATTTTTTACCGAGTTGATTGATATCGCTATGAGTAATGAAAAGCAACGAAGGGGCTGTTTTATTGCGAATACCGCAATGGAACTTGGTTCTTTTGACCTTATTATCTCTTCACGCATTGAAGCTTATACAATCGAAATGGAGACACATTTTTTTAATTTTCTCCAGCGCGCTCAGCAAGCAGGTGTCATCAACAACAACCTAAGCGTACGCGAACTAGCTCGATTTTTAGTAAATACAAGGCATGGTCTATTTGTACTGGCCAAAACTGCAACTGATCGCAAAGTGTTAGAGGACGTATGTAAGGTAGCTATGTCCGTGATAATGCATAAGAAAAATAATAGTTGACTGGTCGTTCTTAAATGAACTATAGTATATCTGTGCTGTAAAGAATGCATCTAATTATTTAAGAACGGTCATTCTTTATCGTTCTGGCTCTTAGTTTGTATAACACATAAGTAGTTCAGATTTTTTTTCACAGTTTAAGAACGATCATTCAAAAAAAGGAGTAATGAAAAATGGATATTTCTAAACAAGTTGCTCTTGTCAGTGGTTCAAATAGAGGTTTAGGCAAGCATCTAGCTCTTGAACTTCTAGCGAGGGGAGCCAAAGTATATGCCGGAGCGAGGAACCCGGCATCAATCGATCTACCGGGCGCTATTCCGCTGCAGCTCGATATTACAAATCCCCAATCCGTAACTGCTGCGGCTGAAGCGGCTGGGGATGTGACCCTTCTGATCAACAATGCCGGTTCCTCAACGGGTGCTTCTCTCCTTACAGGTAAGCTGGAAGATATACAGTTGGAATTCGACACTCATGTTTTCGGCACACTATCTATGATTCGCGCTATCGCTCCAATTATTGAAAAAAATGGAGGGGGCTCGATACTGAATATCCTATCCGCGTTATCTTGGGCCAGTATAGGTGAGTCAGGTGCGTACTCGGCTGCGAAATCCGCTGCATGGGGAATGACGAATGCATTACGCTTAAATTTAGCCCCTAATAACGTTAGGGTTGCCGGACTACACGTAGCGTACATGGACACGGACATGACAGCCAATATCCAAGCACCTAAGTCAGATCCAAAGGACATCGCAAGAATCGCAATAGATGGAATCGAAGCTGATCTCTACGAGATTGTTGCTGATGATCTAACTCGGAATTTACAACAGGGCCTTGCCGGAGGAGTTTCTTCCCTCTACCCGCAATTAGGTATTAAAAGAAGTAACAACTTATAGAATCGATACTTACACACAGGATATTTGGATACAAAGCAGCTACGAAGGTTAGGAACCAATAATCGAACTTTCGAATTTTATTTATGTATTCTTATGTCTGTCTGTATTCGATCGGAGGGCAAGGACATTATGATATTAAGGAGGTAATATGTATGAAAAACGAATCCACACTCCCCGATTCATCGGCAGATGTCTCCGGAGCTTTCAAGGAAGGATTGGTAATCCCGCTGCTCGGATTCACCGTCATCCTGGTTGTCATGAATACGATGATGTTCAACCTGGCTTTGCCCCAAATTACAAAAGATTTCGACTTGTCGTCGGTTGCGGCATCGTGGATAGTGACAGGCTACTCGATCGTGTTCGCCATTTCCTCCATCACTTATTCTCGATTATCCGATTTCGTCCCTATTAGGAAGCTGTTTACGATCGGATTACTCTCCGTTGGCGCGGCATCAGTTCTTGGTTTTTTCAGCCATCACTATATCCTGCTCCTCATCGCCAGGCTGATACAAGCTTCAGGGGCCGCCTCTGTACCTGCTCTGGGAATCGTGCTGCTCACCCGCTACATTCCATTATCGCGGCGAGGTAAATCGATGGCTACAGTGATGTCTGCAAGCTCTCTCGGCCTTGGCCTCGGTCCAGTCATCGGGGGCTCCATTATTCAATATTTCGGCTGGAACGACTTGTTTCTCGTTACGGGAATTACACTGCTGCTCGTTCCTGTTTTCTATCGGCTACTGCCGAAAGAGAAAGCACAGAAGGGCTCCTTTGACATAGCCGGAGCCGTGTTGATTGGAATGGGCACTACGGGAATGCTGTTGTTTTTGACCAGCAGGTCCTGGGTGATGCTTGTTGTAGGGCTGGTGGCTCTACTCTTGTTCTGGTTGCGAATCCATCGCACGGACAATCCCTTCGTCCAACCGGCGCTGTTTCGCAACAAACCGTATATGAACTTGAACGCGCTCGGAACCATGGCGTATATGAGCAGCTTTGTGACGCTGTTTCTTATTCCGCAAATTTTGGCCCATCTGTTTGCCTTAACTCCGGGCCAATCGGGTCTAGTTCTATTCCCCGGGGCTATCTTGTCGATGCTTGCGTCCAATTGGATCGGCAAAATGATAGACCGTTTCGGCAACAGCATACTATTTCGTTATGCTCCGTGGCTGCTTATTCTGGCTGCCGCCCTGTTCGCCTTAACGGCCGTACATTCAATCTATGCCATTGTCGCAAGCTACATGCTGCTTAGCATCAGCTTCTCCTCGTTGACTACCAGCGTATCCAATGAAATATCGCGAATTGTGCCTAAAGAGCAGACCGGCGCGGGAATGGGCTTGTTCCAGCTATTGCAATTTTTAGGCGGAGCCTTCAGCGTTGCCGTTACTGGCATTTCGATCGCCTTGCAGAAAAATCTCCCGCTCCCGAATGCTTACGCGAATATTTTTTGGGGAATGACGGTCATTGCAGGTATAGCTATTGTCTGCTCGCTGTTTTATAGGTCAAAAAAGCAATCTATGCCGGTACAAATTGACATTAAAGCACGCGTCTAGCGAAGGTGCGGTAAGTCCGAGATAAATCCAAAACGGGTCATATAGAGGCTGCAAACGTCGATTTTGAGTCCATTTGACCAGAAGATGGAAAATGACTTGAGACATCCGTTAGGAAAAACTCAAGTTATTTTTTTTAAAACAAGTTCCGAATTTTATTTTGGACGCATTAGCAGTTCTTCTCATCTCAAGTACCAAAGGCGGATTACAATATAAGCATGTATTAGGAGATAATTTCTTTTCGAAATTATTGAAACAACTTAAAGATCTTTTGAAATAGTATGTGAAAAAGAATGATAGAGGAGTGTTGTTGATGGCACGAAGAGTTGTAGTGACAGGATATGGAGTCGTTTCACCGTTAGGAAATACGGTTCAAGCGTTCTGGGCGAATATTAAAGAAGGTAAGTCAGGAATCAAAAAAATTAATTCTGAAGACTTTAACAATATTAGCACCCAAATTGCAGGTTATATTACCGACTTTGACGCAGCGCAATATCTCGATAAAAAAGAATTAGGAAAATATGACTTATTCGTACAATATGCTGTTGCTGCTGCTCAACAAGCTTTAGAACAGGCGAATTTAGATATACAAAATGTTAATAAGGAGCGATTAGGGGTTTATATTGGTTCCGGTATTGGGGGGATTAATACTACATTAGATAATCATAAAGCTTTAATTGAAAGAGGACCAAGAAAAGTTTCTCCATTTATGGTTCCTATGATGATTAGTAATATGGCGTCGGGAGTTATTTCTATAAAAACGGGTTTTAAGGGACCTAGCTTTTCACCTGTTTCTGCTTGTGCAACAGGGAATCAAGCAATTGGTGAGGCTTTTTTAAATATTCGACATGGATATTCTGATGGCATATTAGCTGGAGGGGCTGAAGCTCCTATTAATCCATTAGCTTTTGCTGGGTTCTCAAGAATGAGAGCAATGTCTACTTTTAATGATTTTCCAGAAAAGGCAAGTCGCCCATTTGACAGCGGGCGTGATGGCTTTGTCATGTCTGAAGGAGCAGGTGTTTTATTCCTGGAAGAGTATGAACACGCGAGAGAACGAGGAGCAACAATTTTAGGAGAAATCGTAGGTTATGGTTCCACAACAGATGCCTATCATATGACTTCCCCTGATTACACCGGAGCAGCAAATGCGATGAGATTGGCTTTAGATATGGGTAATATAAAATCCACTGATGTGGATTATATAAATGCGCATGGGACAAGCACCCCTGAAGGAGATAAATCAGAGACCAAAGCGATTAAAAGTGTTTTTGGTGCTCATGCTTATAACTTAAAGGTAAGTTCCACGAAATCAATGACTGGACATCTTTTTGGGGCAGCTGGTGGGATTGAGGCTGTTATAACACTCAAAAGTATTATGGAAGATATAATTCCTCCAACTATTAATTACGAAACACCAGATGAGGATTGTGATTTAGATTATACTCCAAATCATGCAGCTAAGACAAAAATAAACTATGCTATTTCTAATGGTTTTGGTTTTGGAGGACATAATGCCGTGTTGGTATTTAAAAAGTTTTCGATATAGATAAAACTGTAGTAAAAGGACTAATTGATAGGTTAAATATTATTTTAACGTTTAAACCCTAACTATCTCGATGCTTTAGTAAAATAACTAAGGAGACATTTTTGCAGCTCCTTATATTTTTCGATATTTCACAATCGGGCGCTTTTCTTGAATAAGAAGGCGTCTTTTTGTATTGTACCGTATTCTGGAACAATACTTATTAGGGATTGGAGTTATATTAATGTGTAGAAGTGATTGTGAAGGATTCCACTTAAACTATCGGGTGCTTATGTTGAAGATCGTGCTGCCATCAATGGCACAATAGATTCGTAATACAAAATAACAAATATTGGTATGCAAATGCAAGGTGCAATCACAATGTTCGGAGTGAATCTCAAGCGAATAATTACACTAATGAAGGAGTCTAAATAAAGGAAAAAAGCATCCAATCGTTCCATTGGGACGATTAGATGCTTTTTTTTATCCCTAGCTATACTTCAAACATAAAAAACTGAAGTTTTTCACTATTTTTTCTCAATGATAACGAATAAAACACCTGTGAGAATTAGAAGAGAGCCTATCCAAAATGTTACACCAATGGTCTCTCCTAGAATAAGCCATCCAAGCAATGTTCCAACCACGGGTTGAAAGAAGAAAAATATTCCTCCACTTGAGGCGTTAAGCATTTGTAATCCACGATTCCAAAGTAGAAATCCACCTGCTGTTGAGACAATACCTAAATACAATATTCCTCCCCAAATGGTCGGGTGAGTCAGTTGAGAGATATTAATTTCGTGTAAGCGTGGCATAACAAAAGGGGTCAACACGATTAGGGCTACCAAGGTTGAATAGGTCGTTACCACAATTTGTGAATAATCACTCGGCAAAAGCTTTACAAGTACAGACATGAGTGCCCATGTTAAAGCTGCAATAAGTAGTGCAATACCTCCAAGAGTACTGGACATATTCACATCACTAATTCCAACAATGAGAAGCACTCCAATTGTCGCTAAACAAACGGAGATTCCCTTTTTTATGGTCATCCTTTCTTTAAGGATTAAGCGAGCAAAAATAACCATAAATGCTGGTGTTGAAGAAGTTATAATGGCTCCCATTTGTGCTGTGGATAGCATAGTACCAGTTTCCTGAGCAACAATTGAAATGGCATTACCTATAATTCCAATGGCTATGATTATTAAGACATAACGTTTTTCAATTCGCCATTTTTGTCTTGTTATGAAGCCAATCAAGAGAAGTGCGACAATCGCCACTAAATAACGCATCCACACAAGTTCCAGTGGAGGTATGACCGATACTACAACTTTAACAACAACGTACATACCGCCCCAAATACTTGAAGCTAAAATTAAATATAAAGAACCTAATAAGGTGTTTTTCATTTTTTTGTACCCTCCGTCTTTTGTTTAGGTCGAGAATGCCCCTAACGGAGAGATGTAGTCACCTTCACTCCATTAAGAGCAGAAGAGAGCTACTGGTACATCGTTTTCAAATAATGGAGTCCAAAACATTTTGATTCACCTCAGTCCTACCACAATTATCTGTGTTTTATTATAGCAAAGAATACTAAGCCTGTGGCTATCAAGCTTTTAATAAATTACTATACGGTGAGTAGATTGTGAAATAGTGTACTTAAAGTAAAGGGTGCTTTTGTTGAATAACGGGATTCCGGAGGCAGTCCTTTAGTTAACAAAAACATCCTTTACACGAAAAAGCTTAAAAATATCCTTTTGAAAATTATTTGCTCTATTATCAAGGTTTATAAAGTTAATTTTTCAAGGCTACAACTAAAAGAGTAAAAAGTTATTTGGAGTAATACGATTTTTTCTAATGTTAATTAAAGCAATACAATGAGCCAATCGCTCTACCCCTAGTTTAATTTGACTCTCGTTCACTTGAGAGATACTTAATCGAAGGAGATTTTCCTTTTTATATTCTGGCAAAAACATTCTAGAGGCATCATCAACAAATATATGCTGCTCGTTTAGCATATGAACTACCTGTTTTGCTGTCACATTCTCTGGCAAACTGATGGATAGATAGAATCCTGAAGTCGGTTTTGAAAAATGAGTATTAGCCGGTAGCAATAAATCACAGGCTTCTTGAAGGATTTGCATTTTAGAATGGTATACCTCTTTTATTTTTTTGAGATGTTTATTAAACATACCACTTTTTAAATAGATTTCTAGTGCACCTTGAGAAAGTGCTGAACTATTAAAATCCGAACTAAATTTATATCGTAAAAAATTGTTAATCATTAATGTAGGAAGAACGACTGTAGCAATCCTTAGCCCTGGGAGGAAAATTTTCGAAAAGCTTTTAATATAAATCACTCTCCCGGAAGGATCAAAAGAAAATAAAGGATCTGATTTTGCATTTGGGTCAAGGTCCCCTAAAAAATCATCTTCCACTATATATATATCGTATTTTTTTGCTAACTCAACGATTTTTTTCTTTTCGCCATTCGAGTAACAATGTCCAAGTGGATTGTGAAATCTCGGGATAATATAGAAAAATTTTATATCATTATTTCGAAAAATGTATTCCAAACGATCAAGATCAATGCCTTCCATCGATAACTCAATTCCAAAAGTATTAGCTTGTTGCAGATTGATGGACTCAATGAATCCGAAATATGTAGGCTGCTCAATTAGAATATTGTTTTTTCCATTTGGAAACGGCATTGAAACTAATAAATTAAGGGCTTGCTGCGAGCCAGAAACAACGACTACTCTTTCAGGTTGAGTGAACACCTGTAGATTCTGCAAATATTTCACTAACTGTACGCGTAATGAGTAAAGCCCTTGTTGATCAGAGTATGTAAAAAGCTCTTCTTTATATTGTTCAATTGCTTGATTCATACAATGTTGAAATTCAATATAAGGCATAACGTTTTTATCTGGACCAGCCGATAAGAAATCAATCACGTCATTTTCATTCGTCGTATTTTGAAATTCATTCACAACAAAGTAGCCACTTTTAGGAATAGAATAAATTAAATGCTCTTTTTCTAGTCCTTCGTATGCTTTAATGACCGTATTTTTGCTACATGAAAAATGCTCAGATAGCTGACGAACAGAAGGGAGTTTACTCCCTGCAATAAGCGACCCATCTGCTAGTCGAAGCTTAATTTCTTCCATTATCTCGATATATTTTGTGCTCATACATTTATCCTCCTTCAACTGTACCGGTACAGTTGGGTAAAAAAATGGTTTATTTTTATTGTGTGTACCTATTAATATTTTAATTATATCAGAACTGTTTTTTAAGAAAAGCAGAAAATGGTACAGATATAATACGAAGTTAAAAGGTAGGTAGGATAAGATGCAGAGAGAAACCAGAGAGAAATTTGGATTATTGTTGGGATTAGTAGGTGTTATTTGTTTTAGCTTAACGCTCCCATCTACTAGAATTGCAGTAGAGTATTTTGGGACCACGGTTGTCGGGTTAGGAAGAACAGTTGTTGCCGCTATTTTAGTTGCTGTTGTATTAATTGTTCGAAAAGAAAAACTCCCTTCTCCTCGCCAATTCAAAAGTCTCCTTTTTGTTGCTGTTGGTGCAGTTTTAGGATTTCCTCTCCTCACTTCTTGGGCAATGGAATCCTTGCCTGTGTCTCATGGAGCTGTGGAATTAGCACTGTTACCATTAGCCACAGCCGGATTTGCAATGTTTAGAGCTGGTGAAGTCCCTTCTCTCAAATTCTGGATTTCAAGTATAATCGGCTCTCTAGCTGTTATTGTGTATGCCCTTCATCTAGGGTTCGGTCAATTACAATTTGCCGATTTAGCTTTACTAGCAGCCGTGATTATACTTGGACTTAGTTATGCAGAAGGTGGGAGATTATCGAAAGAATTAGGTAGCTGGCAAGTGATTGCTTGGGCGATTATGATCGGTGCTCCATTTTTCATTATTCCAGTTTGGCTAAGCCTTACAACTGAAATGCTTCATGCTCCTTTACAAGCTTGGGTCAGTTTTATTTATCTTGCAGTTGTTAGTCAATTTCTAGCATATGTTGCTTGGTATAGCGGAATGGCTATGGGCGGAATAGCAAGAGTTAGTCAGATTCAATACTTACAACCAGTTTTGATGATCCTATTTGCAACAGTTTTCCTCCATGAATCCATCACATATTTCACTCTTGTAATAGCAGTGATTGTTGTCTTTTCTGTTATATTAGGCAAAAATGCTACCGTTTCAAAAAAAGATCACTATCAAAGAAAAACTAACTAAATGTTCAGCATTGGGATAGCTAAGGGCCATCGGCTCCAAGAACGAGAAAGCAAGCAAAGGCATTCGTTATCATTTTACAACCGGAAAACAAATTAATTGATGTTATGGAATAATGGCTTTCCATTAAAATATATGGTCATACGCCGGATCATATCAGTCTTTACCATCAGCCCACCAAGACACTGATCTCTGGGGATGCATTGACTGCGAATGATGGCGTGCTAATGCCACCGATTCCAGAGTTTACGCCGGACATGGATTCGGCTCTGAACTCGGTGGCTAAACTGATCGAATTAGACATTGAGACTGTCATTACCTATCATGGTGGTGTCTGTACAGACCGGATTAAGGAGAGACTCACTGCAATTGCAGAGGGAAAAGGATAGACATAAAGAATTAATTGCTTCACTGTCGGCGTTCTCTAGCGGTAAATTATCCTGAACACACTTCAGCAAGTTGCGGGAGCAATTGCCACAGCGATTGCCATTTTCATCCTAACCAGCGGCATGGAGGGGATATTTGCACGGCTCAACCTCGCATACTAAACCGGCCGAAATGGCTAATGCGATGACGAGCGGTTCTCAGAACGTGTTCTTGTTCCATTGACCGAAACGTTAATTGGTCTGGCTATGGCGTTTTTCATCCGTCGCGTTGTAGTCAACCATTCGGCGATAAATTCGATGCATTGATGTTCCAAATTATATTCAACAGCTCTGATTTAGGACGTTGAACTCCCTTCTTTTGGGAAGGGAGTTCGTTAACCGTATGCGGTGAAAGCCGCACATACGGTGTGAACAGGGGGAAAAGGGAGTGATAACTTCAAACCCTTACCTATCTGTATGAAGATGGAGCTGCGGCAGCGGCTCCTTTTCCTATTGTTCTAAAGGGGCAGAATACCCCAACAAGAGCTTCCCTTTTTTAGGAACATTACAGGATTAATTATCTTTTGTGTCGAATTTCTAATCTCATAACATGGAACATCTGAAAAGGAGTGGGAGTATTTATGAAAACACGAGTAACAGAAATTTTTGGAATTAAATATCCAATTGTACAGGGAGGACTTGCTTACCTTGCATACGCTGAATTGGCAGCTGCAGTCTCGAATGCAGGAGGACTTGGACAAATTACTGCGACAACGCTAGGTACACCTGAAAGACTTCGGGAGGAAATCCGTAAAGTGCGTACACTTACCAACAAGCCCTTTGGTGTAAATTTTGCTATTGCAAGACACGACGGTAAATATCAGGACTTGCTAGAAGTTGCCATTGAGGAAAAGGTACCAGCAATTTCTATAACTGGAGCTAACCCGCAACCTGTTTTTGAACGAATTAAAGGAGAAAACATTCGAACACTGGTACTTGTATCAGGGGTTAGACAAGCACAAAAAGCCGAAGAACTAGGAGCTGACGCTTTAATGGCGGTTGGACAAGAAGGCGGAGGACATTTAGGACGTGACGAAATTGGTACAATGGTACTTATTCCTCGTGTCACAGATGCTGTAGCTATACCAGTATTAGCAAGTGGTGGAATTGGCGATGGACGAGGTTTATTGGCAGCTTTTGCACTTGGGGCAGAAGGAATTGAAATGGGGACTCGCTTTATCGCCACTCAAGAGTGCGTACATGCAAACAAGAAATATAAACAGGCAATCGTTAATGCAAAAGAAACGGATACAGTGATTATAAAGAAAACATTGGGTTCACCAGGAAGAGTCCTGAAAAGTGAAGTTACTCTCGATATTATTGAACGTGAAAAGGAAGGAGCAACCTATGAAGACCTGAAAGATATAATCAGCGGAAAAGCTAATTGCAGCTATATCTATGATGGAAATGAAGCAGGTTTCGGATGGGTTGGACAAGTAATCGGACTTATCAACAATATTCCTACAGTACAGGAGTTATTTGATGAGATGATTCTAACAGCAGAAAAAGGATTGAGCCGTATAGGTAATATTATGGGAGAGCGAACCCATAGATAATTTATTACTATATTTATTGACGTTTTATCTGAATCCTGAATGGTTGCTTCGGTAACCATTTTATTATGAAAGCAAAGATTGTGAAGAAATGTACTTAAACTATAGGGGGCGTTTCTGCAAAAAGGAAGGAACGTTTTCTTACTAACAAAGCGGGTTAGTTCAACAAAAAGAAGGAATAGATACCTTTAAAGAAGTAGTGTTTATCAAGAAATAAATGACGGAGGGGATTTTTATGAAGGTAGAAAAAATATATGGTGATTTACCAATAATACCAAATTGAAGATAAATACCGCCGATCAGGTGGTCTTTTTATTGTACGAAAAAACCATTTCAAACATTCTTTATTTTAAAGGGGACACAAAGAGTGAGGTCTTTGTAATAAACAATGCCATTCAATCTATGATGGAAAGTGGAAATATTACGATTCGATTGGTTAATTTTGAGAACAAAGCAGTTGTTGAGGTTAGTGATATGGGTGTAGGTATAGAAGAGGCAGATCTGAAAAAAATCTTTAGTCCATTCTATACAACGAAATCCGATGGAACCGGGCTAGGGCTATCCATCTGTCAGAAAATCATTCAGGATCACGGCGGAACCATTGATGCGGCAAGTATCCTGAACCAAGGAACCACATTTACCATTTGTTTTCCTTTGAAAAGTGGATGTCACCAAAGTAAGTAAGATTGTAGTGAAAGGAACGGGGGGCGTTGATCCAAGAAGGATTAACGCTTTTTTTTGTTGAATTTATTTCGCTAAAAGATAGAATGCCTAAGCCACTTCATATCATGGTTATTAAATTTATTCTCCACATTTTTTACATAGGCATTTACTTAAGGGTGATACAACCTCTTATGAAAAAATAAATGTCTCTTATATAGATATTATATTTAATCCAAAACTTTACAATTGACAAAATGAACTGTAATGATTAAACTTACAGTATAGTAACTGTAAAATTTTTTATTACATTTAAATATGTTTGCCAAAATATACGTAAGGAGTGTGTAAAAGTATGGTGACTCTTTTTACAACACCCAGCTGTGCTTCTTGCCGAAAAGCAAAAGCTTGGCTTGAGGAACATCAAATTGATTATATGGAAAGAAACATAATATCTAATCCCCTTACTGTCGATGAGATTAAATCGATTCTTCGCTTGACAGAAGAGGGGACTAGCGAAATTATTTCAACGAATTCAAAGGTGTTCAAAGAATTAAACGTAAATATTGAATCTCTTCCGCTTAATGAATTGTACAAATTAATAATCGAGCATCCCACGATGGTGCGCCGGCCAATTATCCTGGACGAAAAAAGATTACAAGTGGGATATAACGAGGATGAAATTCGTAGTTTTCTGCCCCGTAGAATTCGCTCATATTTGTACAACGAATTGCAAAAGGCGGCTAATTAATATGGAACAATAAGGAAAAAATTCTAAGTCTTAACAGTTTAAACTAACCCTGGAACTGAAAAGAAGGACGATCATCTTTAATGTGTAAATATGTTTTTAAAGGAGGTAAAACGGATGATTGAAGTATTCGTGACAGTAAATTATAAAGATCGAAATTACCATACCAATGTGATAGTGAAAAAAGATATGGCATGGAAAAAAATTAAACGGATAGCAGAAGAACAAGTCAAAAAGCAGTGGGATATTTAAATAAAAACAGCCTATCACGGACATTGAAAGCTAAATGGTTGACTAGCCAATCTGTAATGTTTAGTATTACAGTTGTTAATTTTAAAAAAAGATGCAGACAATACATGTAATAGTAAAAAGAAGTTATTGTCCTTAGGAGGCAAGCTCATGAATAGTGATTTTACCCTTGCCATTCATAGTTTATCTTTTCTTGCGCTTCAGCCGGACCGCATGTCAACTAGCGATGCCATTTCAGAAAGTGCTGGCGTCCATCCGGTACGCATTCGAAAAGTGCTAAGTTTGTTAAAAAAACATGGATTTATTAAATCAAAAGAGGGAACTGGCGGCGGATTTATTTTTGAGCTAGATCTTAGTGAAGTAAATCTTTGGGATATATATAAGATAACCTCAGAAGGTGCTCTGCAGCCGAAGTGTCCTGAATCAAATGAAAAGTGTATTGTAGGGGCGAATATGCAAAGAGTACTCTGTAGCATTTTCTTCGGTGCGGAAGAACATCTGGGAGAATATTTAAAGGATTATACAATCAAAGAGGTTGTTGATCTTGTTAATAAGCGTCAGTGACCGGTATGTGGCCGTATACTTCTTTAGCTAAAATGTAATAAAAAAATTACAGATTAATTATAACTGGCATATTCTAAAATGAAACAAAAAAATTAAGAAGGTGAAAAAAGTATGTTCTCCAATAATAATACCATTTTAAAAACAGGTGATTGGATTAAGGCAGAATCACGGGATGGCGAATTAATCATTGGTTATATTGAATCACTGTCTAGTATAGAAGGAGTAGTAAAGGTAACCGTTGTTACAAGTGACAATAATCAAACGATTGGCAAAACCATACCTATTTTAAGTAAACAGGTTAAAAAGATGCCTGTTTCTAATGTAACCAACAAGGCACAAATTGAATTTCTACTAGACCTGGCCTTATCAACAGGGGATAAGGAATGGTTTTTGGCGCTTTCTTCGGAGTTAAACGTGATGAAGCAGCTTGTTAATGGAGTACATTAAAACTTACAGATGGAATTCCGATGCTCGTGACAAGTTAAAGATGCTAGGAATATCAAATGTTTAATGGTAAAGGTTAGTCCAAATAGTGGAACGAATAGGTGCATTATTCCGGGAACGGTTTAATGCACTTTTTAATTTATTATAGGACTCCCTATTTTATCTTTTTTATGAATATCTTCCATTCCTGCATCCAATGCAGTCATATAATAGTTGCATTTATGATTTATGAGTTCCATTTTATGGTTTGTGTTGTATTCTGCATATAAACTTTTTGCTTGACCTAGAGTTAACTCTAGGGATTATTCTAGTTTTTGCAAGAGAAAAAGGCAAGGTGGCTATTCCACCCATATTGTTGTAACTGAGGACTTTGTAGTTAGAATTCCAGATAATATTGGGCTTGATGTCGCAGCACCATTACTTTGTGCAGGAATTACGACATATTCTCCATTAAACCATTGGGGAGCTGGACCAGGTAAGAAAGTAGCTGTGGTTGGTATGGGCGGTCTTGGTCATATGGCTGTCAAAATTGCACATGCCATGGGTGCCGAAGTCACCGTTCTATCACAAACATTAAACAAAAGGGACGATGGATTGCAATTCGGCGCGACAACTACTATGCTACAAACGACCCTGAAACATTCGAGAAACTTGCCGGAACCTTTGATTTAATTATTAACACGGTAAGTGCAAAAATCGACATTAATGCTTATTTCTCACTATTAACTCTGGATGGTACACTGGTCAACGTCGGTGCGCCAGCGGAGCCGTTGTCAGTTAACGTATTCTCACTGATCGGACATCGTCGTTCATTTGCAGGTTCAATGATTGGAGGCATCCGCGAGACTCAGGAAATGTTAAATTTCTGTGCAGAACATAATATTGTTCCTAAAATTGAAGTAATCTCGGCTGACCAAATTGACGAAGCCTACGAACGCGTATTAGCTTCAGATGTGAAGTATCGATTTGTGATTGATATCAGCACAATGTAAGTTGTGTAAGCGATAAATATGAAAATATGATCAAGGATGTCCCGAAATCCAGCTTTTGGGACATCCTTTTTAATTGCTTTCCTTAAATATTTTCCTTTACTTTTGAAAATTTCGCCTGAATTTCTTTTAAAAACAGATCAGTTGCAGCGGAAAAAACCTGATGCCAAATAGCACAAAAAAAGGGGGAGGTTTTAGTCCCCCTAATTAGGACTACTTTCAGCTCTAAACTTAACTTTTTTCACCTTTTTTCATCATCTTCTTTAATTTTTCTTCAGTAGAGGAACCCTCGACAGGAGTATAAATGCTACACCAAAAATCAGTATTACCATGAACTTGTAAAGAAGTTAAATTAAAAATCATTTTACCTGCCTTGGAATGTCTAAATTCAATTAATACTTCGGGAGCCATATTTACCTGATTTTCTTGCCATAAGGACTGAAACTCTGGATTAAGATTAGTCATTTCTTCGAGAAATTGAGTGTACCATTCATCCCCCATATGTTGTCCATAATAAACCCGAAAGATGGAAAGAAAGCCTTTCACAAAATGCTCCCAATTGACAGCTAAAGACCTCAATTCTTTCCTAGTAAACACTAAGCGAATTAAGTTTCTCTGTTCAATGGGAATTTGTTCAAAATCCAAAAAAACATAGGCTGCAGCAGGATTCCAACCAACGATTTGGAAATGTCGGTCTGTGATCAGAGTAGGGCAATATTTTAATTCTGTTAAAATTTTTTCTAAAGAAGGGGAAATTTTTGTTTGTAAAACTTCTTGTTTATACACATTTGTGTTTACTTCTAAAGCTAAATCGTATAGATACTTTCGTTCATCGTTATTTAATTTTAGAGCAGATGCTATAGAATCTAGTACAGAAGACGAGACCTTAATATCTCGCCCTTGTTCCAGCCATGTGTACCAGGTAGTGCTAACTCCCGCTAACTGGGCGACTTCCTCCCTCCTTAGACCTGGGGTTCTCCGCCTAGTTCCCGTTGGTATTCCTACTGTATGAGGTTGTATATTTGCACGTTTTGACTTTAAAAATTCGGATAGGGCTTCTAATCTAGTTTTGCTATTCATGTTCACATTACTCCTATCTTAAAACGATTATCATATTACTAATTATACTATGATAAACAACAACTTGTAATAGGATAAATACAGTGTGAAAATATAGATAATCTTTACGAGGGGGAATAGATATGGAACGAGTTGTGATTACAGGAATGGGTGTCGTGTCACCCTTGGGAAACAATGTTGAAAAATTTTGGAGGAATTTAGCCGAAGGCAGATCTGGAATTTCTTACATTAATACATTTGATGTTAGTAAACATAAAACCAAAATTGCTGGACTAGTTAGGGATTTTAGAGCTGAAGATATACTTGGTCAGAAGGAAGCTAGGCGTATGGACAGATTTTGTCAATTCTCTCTAGTTGCAGCTGAACAAGCATGGAACGATTCCAAACTGAACATTACGGAAATCGATTTAGAGCGTCTTAGTGTATATGTTGGTTCAGGAATAGGTGGAATTGAGACTTTGACTAAAAATATTGATATTCTTCGAGAAAGAGGACCGCAAAGGGTAAGCCCCACGTTGGTTCCATCGATGATTGCAAATGCGGCTTCGGCACAAATAAGTATTAAATATGGTGCATTGGGACCTTCCATGGCACCTGTTTCCGCTTGTGCAATTGGAAATACATCTATCGGTGAGGCGTTCAGAATTATTCGGTATGGTATTACTGATATAGCATTTGCTGGAGGGGCTGAAGCAGCCGTAACAGAATTGTCATTAGCCAGTTTTGAAAATGCAACTGCTTTATCTTCAAGGAATGATGACCCAAGTGCGGCTAGTCGTCCTTTTGATTCGAATAGAAATGGATTTGTAATGTCTGAAGGTGCAGGAATCTTAATACTTGAATCATTAACACATGCTTTACGAAGAAATGCACGAATTTATGCTGAAGTAATTGGATACGGTGCTAGTTCTGATGCATATCACATGGTTTCCACTCATCCAGAAGGTAGGGGAGCTTATCTTGCAATGAAAATGGCTTTAAAGGATGCGTCCATTTCTATTGATGATGTTGATATGATTAGTGCTCATGCAACAAGTACAAAGATAGGTGACATATCTGAAACAATAGCTATAAAAAAATTGTTTGGCGAACAGGCATACAGAATACCTGTTACTGCAAATAAGTCGATGACAGGTCATTTATTAGGAGCAGCTGGTGGAGTTGAAGCAATTGCATTAGCAAAAAGCCTGCAGGAGGGTATTATTCCTCCCACTATCAACTTAGAAAAACCCGATCCTTTATGTGATTTAGATTTTGTACCGAACGTAGCCCGACAAACAAATCTCAAAATAGGTCTCTCCAATTCATTTGGGTTCGGCGGGCATAATGCAGTCATTGCTTTGAAAAAATATGAAATGTAAAAATAATTTTAAAAATTGGTTAGAAAATCAACAATACTCTTTAAAAGAAAAATAGCATTATGCGGATTTTAGATTCTTTAGTTATGAAGACAAATGAAACCTGTGGTTAAAGGACGGTTATAAGGGCGATTCATCAACATGAAGGTCGCCTTTTTCTGTGTGCCAGGCATGTTCATTAACTAGGCGGTGCAAGTCCGCTATGGGCGTTGGGATAGTATTTATCGATTAAACGAAGAAGGTGATTGTCAGGAACCAATTCATCAATAGAAACAAATTCATATTCACTTTGGGCAGATACTCTTGGTTTAAACATAGATTTCACCACATAATTTTTTATTGTTTGGTTGTGTTAAGAGCAGTGTATTATTGATTTTACAGCTCTGTTGATTTGCGCGGAAGGCACGCAGACTCCTGCGGGAGTACGGGGCAGGGGAGACCCCGCAGGCGCTTCAGCGCCGAGGAGGCTCCCCGGCACGCCCGCGGAAAGCGAAGTGCCTGGAGCGCAAATCAACAGACATGTTGCAAAGCCTATATATTAATAATATTATAATAAATTAACGCGGTGAATGGTTAAAGTTATTGTAGAAAATAAGAGGCTGTCGAAAGTTTCTCGACAGCCTGAGAGGAATGCAACAAGTTCCTCTCCTTATTTCTATAGACCCTTTCCTAACTGTATGAATAAGCAAAATATCCTCGAACTGTGCAGCAAGCAAATAGCTTTTTTATATGTTAAGTATATGTTAATTTTTGTTCTTGTCCAATTCGATATTTAATGATCTGACATACGATGTTCTATCTAACTATTAATTAAGGTGGTGATATATTATGTCAGATGGTTATGGCGTTAATTTTGCTTTAATCGTGGTGCTTTTCATCCTTTTAATTATTGTCGGTATATCTTTCGTTAAATACTAGTTATCTCTCTCTTGAATTGCAAGTTTGACCTTCTAGAGCTTTTTTTAATAATGGAATCTATTTTGGTTCCTTGTATAATGAAATCCCCAATAAACTTTCAATCAGAAACCATTCCGTCCTGTTCACAAAACCTTCATATTGCACAGTTCAAATGCCAGCTCTTGACATTCTCCTTGGAACCATTTTGCATATTTTCCAGCCAAAATGGGCAATTTTTATCAGTATAAGACCTTGGTAAAAAATGCTTTTTGGGGAGGAAAATAATGATTTTTAATAAAGATCAGTTAAGAGAAGAAGCGCATAAAACTGCATTAACCCACGATCCTTTCATAAGCCGAAAGAAATCAGCGCGCTTTTTACAGTCAAATGAGTCGGACTTTGAGAAATTGCGCATCTTTGTTAACGACTTAAGAGATAATCGTTCATCCTGTTCACAGCCAGCTGAAGAGTGGTTACTAGATAACGCGGAATTTTTGGAAGAGCAGGTACTTGAAGTAAACCAAAATTTAACAAAGAAATTTGCTAACTCTTTACCCCACCTTAAAAAAACGGGGGATTCCAGAGTTTTTTCTATTTGTACAGACTATCTTCAATTTAACGACGGGCATTTGGATATGGATTCATATATTTCCTATCTCCAGTCATATCAGGAAGTTTCCGTATTGACATTGGGTGAAGTTTGGGCTGTACCGCTTATTATGAGGGTGGCTTTGATTCGTCGGCTGGCCGAAATCATGGATACAGTCAAGAAAAGACGCGATGTTTGTGTGTTGGTTGAGAAGTTACTTTCTGGTATCAAGACATCGGAGATCACACCAGAAAAACTGAAGCAAGTAATAGAGGAAGCTGGACATGAAATGCCTCTTTCTGGACCGATGATTGTCCATTTGGTAAAACATCTGCGCGAACGAGCTGATTATACAGCAACAGTCGGTGAATGGCTTATTTGCAAATTGGAGAATGGACCAGAGAGCCTGGATCACATATTGTCATATGAATTTCAGCTCCAAGCAGCATTGCAAGTGACGACAGGTAACCTGATCACAAGCTTGCGTAAGCTTTCTCGCTGGGACTGGAAGGAAACCTTTGAGCAAATTAGCATAGTTGAACAATCACTAAGGAAAGAGAAGACCGGCTTTTATGCGCAATTGGACTTCTCCAGTCGTGAAACTCTCCGAAAGAGGGTCGAGCAGCTAGCGAGACGTTTAAATCTGCCGGAAAACCTTGTGGCATCACAGGCAGTGGAACTTGCGGATAAATATGGAGAGGAACGATCAGTTGAGGCACCGCGAGAACCGGCAAATAGCGAGGTACGAGCCGATAAAAATGGAAAGGAACTTAACGAGAGAAATAGTAAGGAGAAAAATCGGCAATTATTTGTTGCCTATTACTTATTAGATCCCAAGGGCAATATGCTATTGAGACAAGCATTAAAAATGTGTGGTAAACCACGAGCTCTCCCAGAAACAGGGTTAATGCGCCGAGCCACGGGGACGTATTTTAATATGTTAGCAGTATTCTTCGTTGGTTTCTTGATTGGCTTTTCGATCTGGATAGGTTGGGATGGATTTTTTTCACCGCTTCAATGGCTTGCTATTCTAGGAATTCTCTTGTTCCCAGCGACAGAATGGGCAGTTACTTCAGCTCATTGGTTCATTGAACGAGTCAAAGGTCCAGTCCCATTATTGAGATTTGATTTTTCAAAAGGAATTTCCGCTGATGCGAAAACGATGGTTGTGATTCCGGTCATCTGGACATCGATAACAGAAGTAAAGGAGTTGGCGGACCGGCTTGAACTGCATTATTTGGCGAATCGGGATTCCAACCTTCACTTCGGGTTATTGAGCGACTTCAAGGATGCGGAGACAGAGTCTCTCGAACAGGATGAAATCATTTTAACAGCCGCCAAACGAGAAATTGAACGATTACGAAATACCTATTCCAACACAAACTTTCATCTCTTTCAGAGAAAACGGCAATGGAACCCGTCTGAGGGTGTATGGATGGGATGGGAGAGAAAGCGAGGAAAGTTAGTAGAACTTGTAGAGCTGCTAAAAGGGAGAAAGGATACCAGCTTTGCTTTAATAAAAGCCGATTTGAATATACTTCAGGATGTGCGTTATATCATTACTCTCGATTCAGATACGCAACTTCCACTTGAAAGCGCACAGCGAATGATTGGGACGCTGCATCTACCCTATAATCAGCCGGTCCTAAATGATACAAAGACAAGAGTGATAGAGGGCTACGGGGTGCTTCAACCAAGACTCAGTATGAGTCATGAGGCCTCAATGAAATCGCGCTTTGCTGGTCTTTGGTCAACAGATCCAGGTTTTGATCCATATGCGTTTGCAGTTTCTGATCCATATCAAGATGCGCTAGGTCAGGGGATTTTCACCGGAAAAGGAATATTTGATGTTGATACGTTTTATCAAGTGCTATGTGAACGGATTCCGGATAACAGGGTGTTGAGTCATGATTTACTTGAAGGCAGTTTCCTGCGGGCAGGCCTACTTTCCGATATTGAATTAATTGATCATTATCCAACAAAGTTTATCGTCTTTCAAAAGCGGCTGCATCGCTGGGTAAGAGGAGATTGGCAGCTATTACTATGGTTGCTGCCAAGAATGTATAACCGAAGAGGTGAACTGCTGCCAGTCGATTTGTCTGTGCTGACTCGGTGGCAGATCATTGATAATATGCGGCGGAGTCTATTGTCTACGTCATTATTTGTCATCCTTTATTTAGCAGTCACGATCCTTCCGGGTTCACCTTTACGCTGGATCGCTTTGGTGGCTGCAACTTGGTTCTTGCCGGTTCTTCGCCAGTTTGTCACCGTTCAGATCGGTTTCATGAACCTGCGTAGTATTTTAAACACGGGGGCTCAAGTCTTGTTAGGGATTATTATCCTGCCGTTTCAAATGGTCCTTTTGCTCGATGCCATTGCTAGAACGTTGTACCGTTTATTGTTTTCAAAAAAACGATTGCTGGAATGGGTCTCATCAGATGAAGTGAATCGCAATAGCGAACGGAAGGGGACTCCTTTGCTCCAAGGCATGTGGGGAGGGTATGTTCTTTGTATTTTGTTTTTGGCGGCAACATTATTTAATGAAAATATAGTGGTGCAAATCATTGGACTTACCTTAAGTGTGATGTGGGTATGTGCTCCATTAGTAATAAGGTGGCTCGATCAGCCGTCTCCACAGGAACATATGGCTTTTTCGGAAGATGAGCTCGAAGAATTGACGAACCTGGCTCAGCAAATATGGTCTTTTTATGAAGATTTTGTTACCGAAAAAGAGAACTGGCTGCCGCCTGACAATGTGCAAATGGACCCGCCGAACGGGGTGGCGCATCGAACCTCTCCTACCAATATCGGGATGTATCTTACCTGTGCTTTAGCGGCGAGGGATTTTGCGTTTATTGATACCCCTGGATTAATTTTGCGGTTGGAGCGCACATTGGAGACACTTGAGCGAATGGAAAAGTGGGAAGGCCATTTATACAATTGGTATGATACGGAGACACTGAACCCGTTATCGCCAAGGTATATATCAACCGTTGATTCAGGAAATTTAGTCGGCTGTCTTATTACGGTAAAAGAAGGCTTAGCCGAGTGGCTGGAATCCTATGATAAAAAGGAAACTCCGATTTACCACTTTCATAACAATGATAAGCTGCAAACTGCTTTTTCCGAAGAAATCGCACCAGATGTCTCGAGACAACTAAATGGTAAGAAGGCAAGTATTATTTGGCGCGATAGGGGTCAAATGTTGCTTAAACGGATCGAAAAATTGATTGAAGAAACCAATTTCCAGCCACTATTTGATCATAGAGCTAATCTCTTTTCCTTAGGATACCATGCTGATCGAAATATACAGGATGAGGTTCTATATGATTTAATGGCGTCTGAGGCAAGAATTGCTAGCTTTGTCGCGATTGCGCTTGGTCAAGTGTCTGTGTCCCACTGGCATGTACTTGGAAGAACGATGACTAGAGTTGGGAAACAGCCCGTCCTCTTGTCCTGGTCTGGAACCATGTTTGAATTTTTAATGCCATGGCTGTTAATGAGGACCTATCGAAATACATTGTGGGAAAAGACATATGCAGCGGTTGTTGATCGCCAAATTCAATACGCACACCAGCGAGGACTGCCATTCGGGATCTCCGAGTCAGGCTATTATGCGTTTGATTATCAAATGAATTACCAGTATCGGGCCTTCGGTGTTCCGGGTCTCGGATTTAAACGGGGACTTGAACAAGATTTGGTGATTGCACCTTACGCCACGATCATGGCTCTGCCATTTGCAAAGGATCAAGCTTTGGATGCTTTGAAAAAAATAGAACAGTTAAATGGTCGAGGAAAATACGGCTTTTACGAAGCAATGGATTTTACGCAAGAACGGCTGCCTAATGGCAAGCAACATAAGGTGATTCAAAGTTTTATGGCCCATCATCAAGGGATGAGCTTCCTAACCCTTGCGAACCTATTACTGCCAAAAACAATGGTAGAGAGATTCCATCGGAACAAACAAATACGTTCAGCAGAATTGCTCTTACAAGAACGGATTCCTAAAACGCCTAAGTATATTAAGCATCCAGCTCTGGGACGTGTACACAAGCCTTATTCAAAAAGCGCTCAGGATGTTGAAACCGTAAGAGAATATATTTCACCTGACACAAGGGTTCCCGAGGTCAGCGTTCTTTCAAATGGTTCGTTCACAACAGTGGTAACGAATACCGGCAGTGGTTTTAGCCAGTACAAAGGTTTATTAGTCTCTAGATGGCGCGAAGACCCGGTAATGGATCCATGGGGGAGCTATGTTTATATTAGGGATATCTCCCAAGATAAACTATGGTCACCGTCGTACCAACCATGCCGAGTAAATTCTTCGGAACAACGCGTACAATTTGGATTAGATCGTGCAACATATATGCGGGAGGATGGAAAGGTTAAGACAAGTATGGAGATTTGCGTTTCATCAGAATGGAATGCGGAGCTGCGTAGAATAACATTGACAAATAGCGGTGAAGAAGCAAAAGTTTTGGAGGTTACTACTTTTGTTGAGCTAGCTTTGTCCAATCCCATCGCAGATATTGCCCATACTGCCTTTAGCAAGCTGTTTATTCGGACTGCTTTCGATGCGGAATCAGGCTGCCTTATCGCTGGCCGAAGACCTCGTGAAGCGAATGACCAGACACTTTGGTCAGCACATTCACTCATGGTGGACGGTGATACGCTTGGATCGGTTGAATTTGAAACAGACCGCGCTAGCTTTATTGGCCGGGGCTATCGACTCTCCAATCCCCAAGGAATTCGTACTCGCCTTCGTGGTAAGGTTGGTTCGGTGGCAGATCCAGCCTTTGTGATGAGACGGCGGATCTGCATTGAACCCGGTAAGCAAATTCGATTAGTTGCCGTTACTTCGGTTAGTGAGACAAAGGAAGATGCGATCGAAATTGTGCGTAAGTTTGCTCCTAATCAAGCAGTGGAACGGGCGTTTCAATTATCATGGAACCGAGGACAGATTGAAATTCGTAATCTGCATTTAACGAATAAAGAGGCAACTAATTTCCAAAGGCTGGCAGGTCATATTTTATATACTCCCCCGCTCAAGAAGGGCCGAGGGCAAAGTATTTCAATCAATACTAAAGGTCAGTCTGGACTTTGGAGTTTTGGGGTATCTGGGGATCGACCGATCGTCCTCGTCCGAATTGAAGACCGCAGCCAAATGCCGTTCGTGGTTAAAATATTAACAGGTCATGAATACATCAGGCGACTAGGTCTTTTATTCGACCTTGTTCTCCTTAACGAATCGGAGGAAGGCTATCAACAATTCTTGCAAGAAGCACTTCAGCAGTCGGCAGAACATGGAGTGGACCGTTTTGGTGCAGGTTTATCTGGTGTATATGTCATCGCCTCTAATCAATTGGCTGCGGAGGACAAAGCATTGTTAATGGCAGTAGCTCGGGTCGAGTTCCGCGCAGGCGGAGCTAGTTTAGAAACGCAAATGCGCTTGCCTAAGGTTGAAACAGAAAATGGACTGCCTAAGGCTGAAACGGAGAATGGGTTGCCGGAACAACTTAAGCCGGTGCCTTCTGCTAAAAATAAGTACGTTTTTTCTGGGCAAACCATCCAAGAGGAAACGAAGGATTGGTTATTTTTTAACGGTTGGGGCGGGTTTTCCCCCGATGGAAAAGAGTACCGGATCATGATCAAAAATGGAAATCACTTGCCGGCGCCGTGGATTAATGTCCTGGCCAATCCTCGTTTTGGCTGTCTCATTTCCGAGATGGGATCGGGTTATACGTGGTGGGGGAACAGCCGTGAATGCAAGCTTACGCCATGGTCCAATGATCCCGTCCTTGATCCACCCACGGAAACAGCCTATTTAAGAGATGAAGAAAGTGGCCAGGTGTGGTCAGGTGCACCATCCTCAGTCCATTCAAACGAGCCATATAAAATAACGCATGGCAAAGGATTTACAAAGTTTGATCACGAAAGAAACGGCATTAAACACGAAATGCTGGTATACGTACCATTAGAGGATCCTGTGAAAATCATCAGGGTGAAGCTGCAAAACAAGACTGCGGAGCAAAGGCATATTTCTTTTACCTATTATGCCGAATGGGTTTTAGGGGTTCAACGACAAGCGAATGCACCATTTATTGTGACCGAATGGGTTGAGTCTGAGCGGGTCATGATCGCCAAAAACACATATCAAGAAACCTTCCGTGATGCAACCGCATTTTTGGGGATGTATCCGCCGCAAGGTGCTGATACGGGCCCTGACTATTCAAACGATCTTACGTGGACGGCGGACCGCAACGAATTTATTGGACGAAATAGAAGCATGGAACATCCAGCGGGAATGGGTCGTGTTGGTTTGTCATGTCGGACAGGCACGCATTACGAATCTTGTGGTGCGATTCAGACTAAGCTCACGCTAAAGCCAGATGAAGAACAGATTGTCTATATTCTGTTAGGCTGCGACGACTCTAAAAAGAGTGTCTTACAGTTAGCTAAGAAATACAGCCAACCTTCCGCTTGTGATCAAGCGATGGAGGAGCTGACTGCTTTTTGGGATCAGCATTTAGGCCAAATTCAAGTGTCAACCCCGTCAAAGGAAACAGATTTTTTGTTGAACGGGTGGTTATTATATCAGTCACTTGCCTGTCGAATATGGGCAAGAACTGCATTTTATCAAGCTGGAGGAGCATTTGGCTTTCGCGATCAATTGCAGGATTCACTAGCACTCCTGCATACGATGCCAGAAAAAACAAGAGCACAAATTGTGCTCCACGCTTCCCACCAATATATAGAGGGGGATGTGCAGCACTGGTGGCATGAAGAAACTGAACGTGGTATCCGAACGACGTTTTCTGATGATTTATTATGGATGCCGTATGTGGTTTCACGTTACATCGAGCATACTGGTGATCGAACGGTTTTGGACGAAGTCGCACCGTTTCTAATGAGTGAAAAGCTTGCTGAGGGTGAACACGAACGCTATGAACCGACCGTACGATCTTCTGAAACGGGCACGGTATACGACCATTGCCTCCGAGCGATCGATCGGGCATTGGGCCGGATTGGTGAGCATGGTTTGCCATTAATCGGAGTGGGAGATTGGAATGATGGCATGAATCAGGTTGGTGTGAAGGGACGAGGCGAAAGCGTGTGGCTCGGCTGGTTTATTTGTGACGTGCTGAACCGATTTGCCGAACTTTGCGGATTGCGTGGGGATTCTGAACGGGTGGAATCATTCCAGAAAATGCGCAAACAGTTAACAAACTCTCTCAACGAGCAGGGCTGGGATGGTCAGTGGTACCGACGGGCTTTTACCGATGCAGGACAATGGCTCGGTTCCATTCAAAATGAGGAGTGTCGGATCGACGCCATTGCTCAATCATGGTCCGTAATCTCAGGTGCAGCACCAATGGATCGTGCTGTTCAGGCAATGAACTCGTTCGACCGGGAGCTCGTCGAGCGGGACCTTGCTGTTGTTCGGCTGTTGACTCCAGCTTTCGATCAGACCGAACCAAGCCCTGGATATATACAAGGTTATCCACCAGGAATCAGGGAGAATGGTGCCCAATATACTCATGGAGTTATTTGGGGTATCATCGCTTGGTGTCAGCTTGGTAACGGTGAAAAAGCAATGGAGATGTTTACGATGCTTAATCCGATCACGCATACTCGTACCGACCAAGAAGTAAGAAGATATACAGGTGAACCATACGCAATTGCTGCTGATGTGTATACGGCAGAACCGAATCAGGGACATTCAGGATGGACTTGGTATACGGGTGCGTCAGGTTGGTTTTATCAGGCCGGTATCGAATGGATATTAGGGATTCGGCGACGAGAAACTCGACTTTATCTTGATCCTCGTATTCCAAGTGAGTGGCCGGGATTCTCGGCTACGTACCGATTTGGGAAAACTCGTTACCACATTAACGTTAAGAATGGTTCTGGTAACAGTGAAAGTGAGTTGACAGTTGACGGTGTGCAAATTCCGATTTCTAAAAAGGAAAAATCTGCTGGACCATTTGTGGAATTACGAGATGACGGACTCGACCATCATGTGGAATTGAGAATTTAGGAAAAATAAAAACATTGCTAAGCTCCCTTTACTTAATAAAAAAGCTCCTGGATTAATTGAACAGACCTATTAAAGTGAGAAAATGAAAAAGCACCAATTTATGCTCCCTGTTCGAGTGGAATTCTTCCTATCTTATAGTGGAGTGGAGGATTCAATGACGGCATTATCCAAGCATTTTCCTTTCCGGGACATGTTTGTGATAATGCCTTTTTCTTTTGCTATTCTTTGAAAGGAATGGGACGTCTACCCAGATGAAGAAGTTTATAGATCAATTGGGGTCAGAAGGGATTCCTACGGACGACTGTGTTTCCAATTTACTCATACCAGTATGAAAATAAATAGAAAATATTTAATGAATAACCTAAATATGTAAAACTGATAATAGGTTATATGAAAATGATGAATAGGAGTATTCAAATGGTATGAAATTTCTGCGAAATAAAAATAAACATTCCAAGGCAGAGCAAAGAAATAAACTGATATCTGATACAGAAGGATACTCACTCGAGCCTAATTTAGAAACTATGCTGCATAAAATTAAACATGAAATTGGTGATAGCCCTGATCTCGTTATTCGTTCGTTTCAGATTGGGAGCACTCCAAGCATTCCAGTTGGGGTTGTTTATATAAGCGGGTTAACGGATGAGCAATCTGTTAACGAATATGTTATACGATCGTTAATGGTAGATACGGCAGACAGTAAATTAGAAATAGATTCTAATCATGTATTCGATCTTATCTTAAATAATGCTTTAACAATTGGGAATGTAAATATTCTAAAAGATTGGAATGAACTCATTTTTTCCATTTTGTCAGGCGATACAATCATTTTGATAGATGGCTATGCTGAAGCTATATCGGGCAGTACAAGAGGTGGTCAGTGGAGGGCAATTACAGAATCGACTTCGCAAGTTAATATCCGAGGACCTAAGGACAGTTTTAACGAATCCATTACAACTAATATTGCTCTTATCCGGAGACATCTTAAAAGTCCACAGCTACGATTAGAAACGATGAGAATAGGAAAGGTTTCACAGACTAATGTAGTAATTATGTATATAAAAGGAATTGTTAGTGATGAGCTTTTACAGGAGGTTCGACAGAGGCTGACAGATATCCAGATTGATGCTGTTCTTGAATCAGGATACCTTGAAGAACTTATTCAAGATCGAACCTTTACTCCCTTTCCAACTATATATAATACAGAACGGCCGGATGTAGTTTCTGGTAACTTATTGGAAGGAAGAATAGCCGTATTAGTAGATGGTACTCCGTTTATTCTCATCTTACCAACTGTTTTTTCGCAGTTCTTTCAATCATCGGAAGATTATTATCAGCGATATGATATTGCCTTACTAATGAGATTAATTAGATATACAAGCTTTTTTATTTTAATACTGGGACCATCCTTTTACATTGCAGTTACTACCTATCATCCGGAAATGCTTCCAACCTCTCTTCTCATTAATATTATGGCTCAACGAGAAGGAGTTCCTTTCCCTGCCTTGATCGAGGCTGTGATTATGGAAGCTACATTTGAAATATTACGTGAGGCTGGCATTCGTATGCCTCGGGCAGTCGGACAAGCTGTTTCGATTGTAGGAGCGATTGTATTAGGACAAGCCGCTGTGGAAGCAGGGATTGTCACAGGATTAATGGTAATCGTCGTAGCTATAACAGGGATTTCGAGTTTCGCGATACCCGCATACAATTTGACCATTGCCGCGAGAATGATTCGTTTTCCTTTAATGATCATAGCAGCGCTGCTTGGTTTTTACGGACTGACGTTAACGTTGATTTTATTAGTCGCTCATATGAATAGTTTACGTTCCTTTGGTATTCCATATCTGGCCCCTTTCACGCCTTTTTCATGGAAAGGTCAAAAGGATACCGTGATTCGTGCTCCTTTCAAGTCTTACGAAGCGCACTCTCGTTTGGTTAATCAAACAAATGCAGTGAATACAAAAACTGATGAACTCAAATCATCGGCTAGTGAATCGAAGAAATAAAGCAAAGGGGAATGCAGATGAAGCGTACGGTTTTCAGTCTTTTTTGCTTATTATGTGTATGTACAATATTCCTTACGGGTTGTTGGGATCAGCGTGAGTTAAATAAAATAGCTCTTGTAATGGCCATAGGGTTAGATAAAACAAAAGGAAAAGAGGAATATCGCGTCTCGTATGAAGTTGTGAATCCAACAGAAATTTCGGGAAAAACAGGGACAGGAAGAACTACACCTGTTACTGTTTACAATAGTTCTGGTTCTACGGTATTCGAAGCACTTCGCAATGCGGCAGAAGAAACACCTCGACAGCTAATGATTTCCCATATAAACATTATTGTAATCGGAGAAGACCTAGCAAAAGAAGGTATACACGGTATATTAGATTTTTTTGAAAGAGATGATGAAGGTCGTTTAACGTCAAATTTACTCATAGCTAAAGATGCTAAAGCGGAAGAAGTCCTTAAAACACTTACACCTATAGAAAAAGTCCCAGCATTTGCAATAAAAGGGAAGCTCGACACAATGGTCAAAAAATTGTCTAAAGGCTACGATATTGAACTGGATGAGGTGATACGGGGGGCATTAAGAAAAGGTGGCGGGCCTGCTATTAGTGGAGTTCAACTGATTGAACATGCCGAATCAGGATTAAAGGAATCCGATATAAAAAGAACCTCACCAGCCACAATTATAAAAATTAGCGGTCTAGCTATGTTTAAACACGGCAAGCTAGTTGGATGGTTGAATGGTGAAACAGCACGAGGCGCTGCAGTGATTAATAATAAGCTGAGAGGGTCTGCTGTCAGTATCGGCTGTAAACAGAAAAAAAGGGGACTTAGTATTGAAGTTCGAAGGTCCAAAACTAAAATTAAAGCCAGCAGTCGAGATCGTATTCCTACCATTCAGCTGTTTGTTAAACAAGAGGGAAGTATTGGACATATATTGTGTGCCATTGACCTAAAAAAGTCTAAAGAAATTAGAAAGTTAGAAAAAAAATGGGCGAAAGAAACGAAAAAAGAAGTAGAGAACGCAATATCACAAGCACAAAGAAATCACACGGATATTTTTGGTTTTGGAGAAGCATTAGAACGAACAAATAAACAAGAATGGAAAAAAATAGAAAAGAACTGGAGTAACATCTTTGCAAAATCCAAAGTAGAAGTTCATGTCGAAACGAGAATCAGACGTCCTGGGATGAGATCAATCCCTTATCTTTTCAGTGAAAAGGAATAGATAAAAGCGGAATGGAGAAATGTAAACGATGGAAAAAGCAAAAATTAGTGCCGGGGAGTTTTTTTCTCTCATTGTTTTGTTTAACTTTGGTACGGCTCTTGTCGTTAGTTTAGGGCTACAGGCTAAGAAGGATGCTTGGCTGGCCATTTTTTTTGGAGCAGCAGGTGGGATCATCCTTTTTTTTATATACCGTTCTCTTTTTCGGATATATCCGCAGCAACCGCTTATCAGCTATATTCAAACTATTTTAGGGAAATATATAGGATGGCCGTTAAGTTTACTGTATATCCTTTTTTTTATCTATGGTGCAGCTAGAGATGTGAGAGATGGGGGGGAAATTCTCACGAGCGCCATATTAGATCAAACACCATTGCTGATTATAAACCTCTCGATCATTATAACAATCGCGTATGTTCTTTATAAGGGAATTGAAGTATTAGTCAGAACAGCTCAAATCTATTTGGTACTGGTTATATGTTTAGGGCTAATAAGCAACCTTCTTCTCATATATTCTGGAGTTATTGATATAAATAACTTATTACCCATACTTCGTGACGGATGGAAGCCTGTTTTCACAACATTTTATAGTCAAACATTATCTTTCCCCTTTGGAGAAATGATTTGCTTTGCGATGCTATTTCCATTGCTGCAAAGCGACAAGCAAGGGGTAAAAATGGGATTTTGGGCAGTGGTTTTTAGTGGTTTGACATTAAGCTATACAATCGCACTTGATATAGCTGTACTCGGTTCTGACATTGCAGGTCGCTCATCATTTCCATTGTTAACAATGATTAGTAAAATAAACATTGGGGAATTTATACAACATCTGGATTTAATTGTTATTTTAACGTTAATTATTTGCAACTTTTTCAAAATTGCTGTTTTTTATTATGCAGCTGTTATGGGGGCAACAGCTTTATTTAACCTTCAAGATTATAGGAAAATGGTAGCTCCTATCGGAATCATCATTCTCTATTCTTCTAGTATGATCGCATTTGATTTTTCAGGACATCTGGAGGAGGGAAATTTCTCACTCAAAACCATATTTCCTCTTTTTGGAGAAATCATACCCGCATTCCTTCTGCTTATAGCTGTGATTCGAAAAAAATTTAGTCAACGATTACGAGATATTTAATGAATTTTCTTTTTCACAAACATAATCATAGGCTTTAAAAACCATATTGAAATTAAAATCAAAGAGGAGGATAATTCCGTTGAATCCATCAACCAAAACGGGTTATTTAAGTTCTGCAAACATTGAGAAATTGTCTGACCTAAAAACAAGTCCATTGCAACAGCAAAGCCTATACTCAGTATAAGAAGAAAAACAAATATAAAGAATGATTTCATGAAAATGAAACCTCCTGTGTGTAACAACCTTTCCCATAGTATGACTTATTTATGGTATTTTCATTATTGCTGTTGGCAGGAACAATATGTTAAAACCTAATCATGCAGAAAACGGTTCTCCAAATAAGAAGGGGGTTTTTTGTATTGAAGGAAGTTCCCCTGTTATTAAATTATAAAGATGCACTTAAAAAATTTTCTTCTGTTTTGTTTTTGAATTCCTAAGATTTAAAAGGAGAGGGAACTATTCCCATAGGGGTCCACTCTCCTTATTTAGGTTGTTCTATGAACTGGATAAAGGATCAAAAAATCACGGAAATTGTTCCATTCGTTGCGACACTAAGTCGGTAAATATTCCTCTCAATTTATTATTTTTCCCTGACAATCAAGGCTGAAATCCAGCCTTCGATCCCGTTTGCGGTGTGAACTTTTAGCCACTTAATTCCTTTGGAATCTACTTGTTCTTCATTCAAAAAGTGCATGATTTCTCCATTTGTAATAGTGTATAGACGGGGTGCGGTTAGTGTGGGAGCTACACGAATATTTCCGCCTTCTTCGTATTTCTTATTTAAAATTAATTCTTTTGGATCAGGGGAAGCCCCGGATGCTTGTATGTGTACTGGTTCTTGGTTTAACCATATCTCAGCTTTCTTCCATTTTTGTGTATACCACTCATTTGGATTGTTGATCATTGCTGCAGTAAGCAAAATCACTAAAGTTGTCGCAGAATAGAAGGTCCATCTTTTAATCCTTGTCTTATTCCTTTTCCGTTTCATGAAAAGCTGAATCATGTTGTTGAGAAAACTTTCGAACCAGGCAAACATTCCTTCAATGATATCAATCCAAACAGATATGCCAGCTTTTCCTGCTTCTCTCCGACTTCTTTGAATCGTGCAAAGAAGTGCCATGATTGGGTAAGAAATGAGATAAAGCATTTTTTTCAACAAACGGCACAATAAGTTTAAGAAGGGAGGAATAATGTACAACAAAATCAGCCTTGCGAACTGCAGGAGCACAAAGAGAGCCAAAAAAATACGGATCCATTCCGGCAGGACAGAAATAAGTGACCAGATCCAAAACAGCTGATTTAAAATGGATTCCACAATCGCTAATCTCCTTTATTTAAATAGGATAATAGTTCTCTCCTTGGACCAGAAATCTGTTTTTTTCTATTGATGTTTTCCAGATTGACGGGGAGATAGGGGAATAGCTTTTTTAGCTTGGCTAATCTTTGTTCTGCCTCAAACTGGTCAATAGAGTGATCGTTGATCAAATTTAAAAGTTGTTTGTTTACCTCATATTTGAAGGCTTGATTTTGGCTAAACTCCGATTCCACTAACCGCTTTGCCATTTCATTCTTTTCTCCAAGCTTCCCTGCAGTGATAAAATCACCTGCTTGAAGGGCTTCTTTAATCGAGGCCGAAATCCGGCGCGCTTCCTCCAAGTCCAGAGCCTCTTGATAGGCAGATAGTTCTGCGTTCCGGTCTAAATCGGCGATCGCCTCATCATGACGCTGGTCCCGAATACCTTGCCGGATCAAAACACGAACATTTCTAACAACAATACCAGCCTCTCTTAATACCTTGACTAATGGCGAGGTTTGAAAAAATTCTTCAATATGCCGGGCAAAACTCAGATCCTCTTCAATAGGATAAAATCTTGCTTCCGACTCCACCCAGAAGGGTAGATTATTGTTAAAAATGTTGCCAATTTCTCCTGCATTTTGTTGAATTAACCGTTCGGGGTGTTCAACGGCAATATCGATAAATAAATTGACAGAAAACCTTCTTCCTCTTGTAGCCGATGGGACTTCTTCCTTGTAGGTGATGGTTTGCTGCTGCATATTGACTGTATAAACCCTTTTATATTTGCCAATCCGCAATTCACTACGTGACAAACGCTCTCCATTTTTAACTGCATAGTATTCATTGTGATTATTAACATAAACAAAGGCATAGGTCATAGACGACGCCGGCGGCTTTTCCAAAAAACTAAATTTCACGTCTTTAACATCTTCAATAAATTGCATTAGGTTATTCCCTCCAGGTTAACTATTTTCATTGAGAGATCACTTACCCTTGTCTACATTCTATGCAGACAATCGGAAGAAAAGCCCCCAAATCTTTGTAGAAAATGGGGATTGAGGGAGTAACGTATGCTGGCCGTGAATTAATGGATACCTTTGAATATTATTTACGACATGCTTTTGAACACCCATGTAGACAGGATCTTGGAATGCTCCTGTGGATTTGTACATAAATCTATATGGAGAATCATAAGACAGGTGGGTTGCAGATGGACACCAATGATTTTAATAAAGAGCTGCATTAAAGGCTCCTATTAATGGGTGGGTGAATCCCTTGTCTGGTTTATACCCGATTCCTTTCACCACGATTAATAATAACTAATAGGGCATTAATACAGGGAATGGGAATAAAGAAGTTGTTGTAGGTATCCAGCAATCCGATAGCTATGCCGCCCCCCTAAAATAATATAAGGGAATTTAAAAAGCACTTGATATATTCTATTTGTTAGACTAGTATAATTATTATCTCTTAAAATTACATATGAATTTGTTAACAATTGGTTAAGATGCCTTAGGGCTTAATTGGGAATCTGGTGAAAGGCCAGAACTGCCCCCGCAACTGTAAGTGTGGACGAAATAGACAAACCACTGGATCGTTTATTTATTGACGATTCGGGAAGGGTCTAAAGTAGGAAGATACACAAGTCAGGAGACCTGTCTTAGCTTTTTTAGTTTCGATTTCTTCGGGGGTTGAGAAGATGGAACGTTTGGACAAAAAGGATTATTTATTAACTTTCTTTGTGCTGACGTTTTATCCGTTCAACTAATGTTGAACGGATTTTTTCGTTTTGATGATTCTAAATCATTTTTAATTCTCATAGTTTAGCTTTAGAAGGAACAAGCCTTTTTAACAATTGAATAGATTAGGATAGGTGCACGAATATGTGCTTAATTGGGAAGTACGGTTTAAATCCGTCACGGTACCCGCCACTGTATGGGGAGTTCATTGCAAATGTCACTGAAGGAATTCGGGAAGACGCAATGGATGATGAACCTAAGTCAGGAGACCTGCCTTTACCTAATAATCTCAATCAACCTACGGGAACATAGGTAGAAGTGCTGAACATACACCGCTATTTTTTTGTGTGTATATATTCTGCACCCCTATGTCCATAGGGGTGCTTTTTTTACGTAAAAAACGAAAAGGAGAGTGTGACATGACTACTTGGAATTTACAAGGGACGAAACACCATGTTTTCATTTGCAACGGCAGCAGCTGTATGAGAAAGGGTGGGGAGGAAGCGACCCAAGCGATTCGGAATGAAATCACCAATTTAAACTTAGATTCACTCATACATACAACAAGAACGAGATGCAATGGGAGATGTAAGGACGCTCCCGTTGCCATCGTCTATCCTTCAGGGACTTGGTATAAAAACGTAACCCCAGAAGTGGGAACTACGATTGTAAAGCGTCATCTAGCGGAAGGTCATTGCCTTCAGGAGCATGCGATCTATCAATATTCCGAAGAAGGATTCATACAGCCAGAAGGGTCGGAATGCATCGCAGGAGCACAAAAAGCTGTTAAAGAAAAGATTTAACAGCGGATAGTAGCTGGATTCTAGTTTGAAATTTTGGAAGGTGGCGTAATAGTGTGAAAGGAAAATTATTGGTTATTGGTTTTGGCCCCGGTGATGAAAAACATATCACCGGACGGGCAAAAGAAGCCATCGAAGAAAGTGATATCATCATCGGCTACAAAACCTACGTTGATTTAATCAAGGGATTAATAGCTGGAAAGCAAATCATCAGCACAGGAATGACAGAAGAAGTGAGCCGGGCCCAGGAGGCAGTGAAACAGGCCGAACTCGGTTACACAGTAGCCGTCATTTCAAGCGGTGATGCCGGTGTATATGGAATGGCAGGACTTGTTTACGAAGTGCTAATCGAAAAAGGCTGGAAAAAAGACTCAGGGGTAGAAGTGGAGGTGGTCCCTGGCATTTCTGCCATCAACTCCTGTGCTGCTTTATTAGGCGCGCCGGTCATGCATGATGCCTGTACAATCAGCTTAAGTGACCATTTGACACCTTGGAGCATAATCGAGAAACGAATCGAAGCGGCCGCTCAAGCTGATTTTGTGATTGCTTTATATAATCCAAAAAGCGGGAGAAGAACACGGCAGATCATGGAAGCTCAAAAAATTCTACTAAAATATCGCTCGCCAGAAACCCCTGTAGGATTGGTAAAGAGTGCTTACCGTGATAGTCAAAAGATCGTCTTAACCAATTTACAAGAGATGCTCGAACATGAAATTGGTATGTTAACCACCGTTTTAATTGGCAACTCTTCCACATTTTTCTACGACGGCTTGATCATCACTCCGCGCGGTTATCAGCGGAAGTATACATTAAATCAGGCAATACAGCCGTTGAAACCGCATCAGCGTCTGCAAAAGGAAGCCGAACCATGGGCACTGGAGCAAATGGAAGATGCAAAACCGGTAAACAAGGAACTAGTCACCCCAACCTCAGTGAAAGAGTCGCCAAGAGAGCTCGCTGAGGAAGCCTTGCAAATGATCCTTGGCGAGAACGATGGACCATCCCAAGGTTTAATGGTGAAGCAAGACTTTCAATCTATTTTTGAGGTAGCGGTCAGCCCTGGTGTCGCTAATAAAAAATTTACTGCGACTCAGATGGTCATTCTTTCCGAAATTGTCGGAGAAGAAGGTGTCATGGAATACACACAAGACCATTTTATGAAGCTGCAAATTTTAACCTCTAAGCCTGATGAGATTGTTGAAAAACTAACGGAGGCTAACTTTTTGATTGCTCCTGTTGGCGACGTATTAACCGTAAAAGCCTGTGATTTTTGTGACGGAGAAAAGAAGGATTCCATCCCTTATGCCGATGAGCTGCAGGAAAGGCTTGGCGGCATGGAACTCCCCAAAGAATTGAAACTTGGCGTGAATGGCTGCGGCATGGCCTGCTACGGAGCTGTAAAAGAGGATATTGGCATTGTTTACCGAAAAGGAGCGTTTGATTTATTTCTAGGGGCAAAGGTAGCAGGAAGATCGGCACATCCCGGCCAAATCGTAGCGGAAGGAATCGGACCGGACCAAATTGTCGGGGTCATAGAGGGGATTGTTCAAGAGTACAAACAAAAGGCCTATCCAAATGAACGTTTCTATAAATTTTTTAAACGGGTCAAAGAGGTTCAAGGGTTTGTGTACCAGGATATCACACCAAACCTTAAAATCGAAGCGGCTGTTTGCGGGGAGTAAGAGGGAGAAGTCTAGCGGTCAATTGGTAGGTTAGGCATTTACAAACAAAGGGGAGGAAATATTTTGAAAGCAATTTTATTTGTGGGGCATGGGAGCAGAAATCAAGAGGGAAATCAGCAGGTTCGCGAGTTCATCCGTGAGATGAGAAAGACTTGGGACGATTCTTTCCTGGTTGAGACGTGCTTTTTAGAATTTGAACGACCAACCGTTAATCAAGGAATCGATCTGTGTGTGGAGAAAGGGGCCGACCATATTGTCGTGATTCCAATCATGCTCTTACAAGCAGGACACTCCAAAATTCATATTCCAGCAGCTATTGATGAGGCAAAGAATAAATATCCACTTGTTCAATTTACTTATGGCCGGCCAATTGGTGTTCATGAGGAAACATTTGAAATTCTAAAAACGAGATTAATGGAAATTGGCGAGAATTTAGAATCCATCGAAGACGATACGGCTGTCCTTTTGCTAGGACGGGGCGGAAGCGATCCCGATGCGAATAGTGATTTATATAAAATTGCTAGATTACTATGGGAAAAAACAAACTATAAAATCGTCGAACCTGCTTTTATGGGGGTGACCAATCCCCTTGTGAACGAAGGAATTGAGCGCTGTATTAAGCTTGGAGCAAAAAAGGTGGTAATCCTGCCTTACTTTCTATTCACCGGCATCCTGATTAAACGGTTAGAAGATATGATGATTCCTATTCAAAATCAATTTTCCGCGGTTGAATTTCAGTTGGCTGACTATTTTGGTTATCATCCAAAATTACAGACGATTTTAATCGATCGGGTGGAAGAAGCCCTCCGTGATGAGGTGAAGATGAACTGCGATACCTGCCAATACCGTCTCAATGTGATGGAACATATCGATCATCAACACCACCATGATCATGACCATGATCATCATCACGGCCATGACCATCACCATGATCACGAACATGCAGAGCAAAAGGCAGGAGATAGAGGATGATTTTCGTATTAGCCGGTACAAGTGATGCACGAGCCCTTGCTTTAGAAATAAAAAAGGAGGGCTTCGATCTCTTGGCCTCCGTTGTCACAGAAAATGCAGCGGTTGAATTAAGGGAGTCTGGGATACCTGTTCAAGTAGGAAGATTAACGGATGAAGACATGGTGGGGTTGATTGACACAAAAGGAATTCTAGCGGTTGTCGATGCCAGTCATCCGTTTGCGGAAGAAGCTTCGAAAAACGCAATCAAGGCGGCCCAAACGGCGGGAATCCCCTATATCCGGTATGAACGGGAGTCACAAACTTTCCAATATGACAACATGACAGTCGTCGAAAGCTACGAGGAAGCAGCGGGGCTTGCATTGGCCAGAAAAGGCGTAGTGATGCTGACGACCGGCAGCAAGACGCTTCAAATTTTCACAGAAAAACTATTAGGAAACCCGGACATCCGCTTAATCGCCAGAATGCTGCCTCGTGTGGATAATATGGAAAAATGCGAGCAGCTAGGGCTGCCGCAAAAAAATATTGTCGCGATCCAGGGACCATTTTCAAAAGAGTTCGACAAAGCCCTATATAAGCAATATGGCGTGACCTTAATGGTGACGAAAGAGAGCGGGAAAGTCGGATCGGTCGATGAAAAGGTCGAAGCCGCTAAGGAACTGGGGATTGAGGTCATCCTTATTGGCCGCCCGAAACTTAATTATGGCACCGTCTATGCTAATTTTATCGATGTCATCACAGAATTAGATAAAAGGATTGGGTCCACACCAACCGTCACAACAGAACAATCATTTTAAATACAGGAGTGAGAGAAATGGATTTTCGTACCGAATTTAAACCGTTAACCGTCCAACCGGAACAGATCGAAGGCAGAAGTTTTGAAATGATTAATGAAGAAATTGGGGAGCACCCATTTACCGAGGAGCAATATCCGATTGTCCAGCGCATCATCCATGCATCCGCTGATTTTGAACTCGGGAAAAGCGTCCTCTTCCATCCTGACGCTATTCAGTCCGGTATTCGGGCGATTCGGAGCGGGAAAATGGTAGTTGCCGATGTTCAAATGATTCAAAGCGGGGCTAATAAAGCGCGAATTCAAAAATTCGGCGGAGAAATCAAGGTCTATATTTCTGACCCGGATGTGGTACAAGAAGCCAAACGGTTAAATACCACACGGGCAATTATTTCGATGCGAAAAGCGATCAAAGAAGCGGACGGCGGCATTTTTGCCATCGGGAACGCCCCAACCGCCTTACTCGAACTCATCCGCCTGATTAAAGAAGGAGAAACGAAACCAGGTCTTGTCATTGGTCTGCCAGTTGGGTTTGTTTCCGCCGCTGAGTCAAAAGAAGAATTAGCCAAGCTCGATATCCCATTCATCACCAATATTGGCAGGAAAGGCGGCAGTACCGTGACTGTTGCTGCATTAAACGCCATTTCCATTATGGCTGAACGGGGATAACCCATGCAGGAAGTACCAAAAGGAAAGCTGCGGGAAGGATATACGACAGGGGCCTGTGCAACGGCGACAACAAAAGCGGCGCTAACGGCATTAATAACCGGTGAGCCGCAAACAGAATCGACCATTTACTTGCCCGTCAAGCGGTTTGCAACCTTTCAGATAGAAAGCTGTGAGGTGACGGAACAAACGGCTACCGCAAGTACGATTAAAGACGCGGGGGATGACCCGGATGCCACCCACAGGGCCTTAATCGTTTCCACCGTGTCATGGATCGATGAACCAGGTATCGTCCTTGACGGGGGAATTGGGGTTGGCCGGGTCACAAAGGACGGCTTGCCCGTTCCTGTTGGTGAAGCCGCAATTAACCCTGTTCCCCGCAGGATGATCCGTGAGACAGCAGAAGGGGTTTTAAAAGAATTCGGGATTACGAGAGGGATTAAGATCGTCATTTCCGTACCAGCCGGTGAAGAAATCGCCAAAAAAACACTCAATGGACGCTTAGGAATCATTGGCGGGATTTCTATCCTCGGTACCCGAGGGATTGTCGTTCCTTTTTCCACAGCGGCCTATAAGGCCAGCATCATCCAGGCTATTAGTGTTGCCCGGGCCAGTGGCTGCGAGCACGTTGTCATTACAACAGGCGGGCGGAGCGAGAAAAATGCCATGAAGCAATTCCCCGAGCTGTCTGAGGAAGCTTTTATCGAAATGGGTGACTTTGTCGGGTTTACCCTTAAACAATGCAAGAAGCAAGGGGTAAAAAGAGTGTCGATGGTCGGCATGATGGGGAAATTCTCAAAGGTGGCAATGGGGATCATGATGGTTCACTCGAAAAGCGCCCCGGTAGATTTTGATTTTTTAGCGGAGGTGGCAAGCCGTACCGGTGCTGATGCCGCTCTGGTTGAGCAAATTCGAACGGCCAATACGGCATCACAGGTTGGCGATATGATGACAGCACAGGGCCATCTTTCCTTTTTCGAAATGCTAAGCGACCATTGCTGCCTTGCTGCGTTAAAGGAAGTCGATGGCGGGATCGATATAGATACGACCCTTTATACCATGAAGGGGGAATTGTTAGGAAAGGCGGTGTGTAAGAGTGGCATCAATTAAAATGATCGGCATTGGGGATGAAGGCAAAGTGAGCCTGCTCCCGATGTACGAAAAATGGATTTATGAAAGTGAACTATTAATAGGAGGAAAGAGACAGCTTTCTTTTTTTCCTGAATTCGCCGGCGAAAAAATGGCAATTGAAGGCGGGCTTTCTTCACTCGTCGAACAGTTGCAGTCGGAGACGAGAAACGTAGTGATTCTAGCTTCTGGAGACCCGTTGTTCTATGGAATTGGAAGCTATTTATCTTCTAAAATCGATTTGGATATTTATCCATATTTAAGTTCGATCCAGCTTGCTTTTGCCAGAATGAAAGAAAGATGGCAGGATGCTTATTTTACCAGCGTTCACGGCAGGAGTATAAAAGGGCTGGCACAGCGTGTGGATGGAAAAAAAACGGTCGCAATCTTAACCGACACGGAAAATTCTCCAAATAAAATCGCTCAGTATTTGCTTTCCTTTGGCATGACTGAATATGAGACGTTTGTGGGAGAGAACCTTGGCAGTGACAAGGAACGATGCCGCTGGTTTACCCTTGCTGAAATGAAGGATGAAGAGTTTTCACCGCTCAATGTGGTGATTCTCAAGAAAAAGGGGGAAAGCCCGCATTGGCCGATCGGCATTGACGATGCGGAGTTTTTTCAGCGCAAACCGGATAAAGGCTTAATTACCAAAAAGGAAATTCGCACACTAAGCATTAGTGCCCTAAGGTTAATGGATGACAGTACGGTTTGGGATATTGGCACATGCACAGGTTCTGTTGCGATTGAGGCAGCGAAAATTGCCAGGGAAGGACAAGTGTTTGCCATCGAAAAGAACGAGGGCGACCTGGAAAACTGTAAGCAAAATTTAGCTAAGTTTCGTGTGGATGCAACACTTCTTCATGGGAAAGCACCAGAGGGATTAGATACCTTCCCAGATCCGGATGCGGTTTTTATTGGCGGGACGGCAGGCGGGATGGAAGACATTTTGGATATTTGCTGCAGCCGCTTGAAAGCGTGTGGACGCATTGTCTTAAATGCCGTCACGATTGAAAATCTTTCCGAAGCGATGCTTGCGTTTAAAGAACGGGGATATGAGACGAACATTACTCTTGCACAAATATCCAGAAGTAAGCCCATTTTGAATCTGACAAGATTTGATGCATTAAATCCGATTTACATAATAGAAGCATGGCGCAAGGAAGGGGAGTAAACATGTTAGGTACATTATACGGCCTTGGGGTTGGCCCGGGGGATCCAGAGCTCATTACCGTTAAGGCGTTTCGTAAATTAAAGGAATCACCAGTGATTGCCTATCCGAAAAAACAAAAGGGCAGCAAAAGTTATGCCCATCGAATCATTGATGTCTATTTTCAGCCGAACGAAAAAGAAATGCTGGGCCTTGTCTTTCCGATGACAAAGGATCCAGCCACATTGGAAAGAAAATGGACGGAAACCGTGGAAAATGTGTGGGAGAAGCTGCAGGAGGGAAAGGATGTCGCTTTTGTTACTGAAGGGGATCCTCTTTTATACAGCACGTTTATTCATATGATGCGTTTGATGCAGGAAAAGTATCCGCAGGTTCCGATTGAAGTCGTTCCGGGGATCTCATCAATCAATGGGGCGGCTTCTAGGCTGGGAATTCCATTGGCAGATGGGGATGAGCATGTGGCGATTGTTCCAGCACGGGATGACTATGAAACCATGAAAAAAGTCATTCAAGACAATGATTGTGTCATTTTTATAAAAGTGGCGAAAGTCATTGATTTAATGCTTGAAGTATTACGTGATTTAGATTTACTTGACAAGGCTTCAGTCGTCACAAAGGTAACATCGGATGAGGAGATTATTTGGCGGGCAGATGAGCTCGAAGGAGCGGAGCTTGAATACTTAACATTAATGGTGGTGAGAAAATGAAGCTTTATATCATTGGTGCCGGACCAGGCGATCCTGATTTAATCACGGTAAAAGGTCTTCAGCATCTTCAGGAGGCAGATGTCGTTCTTTATGCGGATTCTCTTGTAAACGAAGACCTAATTGCTAAAGCAAAACCTTCTGCCGAAATATTGAAAACCGCCGGGATGCATTTAGAAGAAATGGTTGACGTCATGGCTGACCGAATCCAGCAAGGGAAAAAGGTCGTTCGTGTCCACACGGGCGATCCGGCTGTCTATGGGGCAATTATGGAACAAATCGTCTTGTTAAGGAAGAAAGGAATCGAAGTAGAGATTGTTCCGGGTGTGAGCTCTGTGTTTGCAGCTGCCGCGGCCGCACAAGCCGAGCTGACGATTCCTGATTTAACGCAAACCGTAATCCTGACAAGAGCTGAAGGCAGGACACCTGTGCCAGAATTTGAAAAGCTGGCGGATTTAGCCAAACATCATTGCACGATTGCGCTTTTCTTAAGTGCGACGTTAACGAAAAAGCTTGTCAAGGAATTGACCGGGGCTGGCTGGAGCAAGGATACCCCAGTTGCGGTCGTTTATAAAGCCTCGTGGCCGGATCAAAAAATTGTCCGGACCACACTGGAACGCTTGGACGAAGATATGAGGACGAATGGGATTCGTAAACAGGCGATGATCTTAGCCGGCTGGGCGCTAGATGAAAACATTCACGAACAAGATTACCGTTCCAAGCTGTATGACAAAACATTTACACATGGATTCCGCCGGGGGGTGGACTCGTAATGATCGAGCTTCAGGAAGCGCAAAAGGCGGTCATTCAGCAGAAGGGTGACTATGCCGTTGTTGCGATTACAAAGCATGGGGTCGAACTGGCCCGCAAGCTGGGACATTCTTTTCAACATGCCGATGTGTACTATATGGCGAAGTTTGAAAAAGGAGATGAGCGGAACAAGGATATCCAGTTATTCACCGGAAGCGTTCGCCTTCTTCTGCCCTCTCTTTTCGAGGCCTATAAGGGGCTGATCATCATCATTTCCCTTGGAGCCGTGGTCCGAATGATTGCGCCTATTTTAAAGGATAAAAAAACAGATCCTGCTGTTGTCGTTATCGACGATAAGGGTGAACATGTGATCAGCGTACTGTCAGGCCATATCGGCGGTGCCAATGAACTAACGAAAGAAGTGGCGGCCGCCCTACAGGCCCGTCCCATTATTACCACCGCTTCAGATGTACAGGAAACGATTGCGGTTGATTTGTTCGGAAAACGGTTTGGCTGGATTTGGGACTCGGCTGAAAAGCTGACGCCCGTTAGCGCTTCGGTTGTGAACGAAGAAAAAATCGCCGTGGTTCAGGAGTCAGGTGAAAAAGGTTGGTGGCCATATGGCCGCCCGCTCCCGGGAAATATTCAGCCGTATTCATCAATCCAAGAAGCGCTGGCCGCAAAGCCGGATGCAGCCCTAGTAGTAACCCATCGGAATTTATCCGAGGACGAAACGGAGATTTTACATAATGGTGTTTTATATCGACCAAAGGTGATTGTCCTTGGAATGGGCTGCAACCGCGGGACCACTCGTGCTGAAATCGAAGCAGTGATCGACGAAACGCTTGAGGAATTAGGGTTTTCGAAAAAAAGTGTCAAAGCGGTTTGCACGATTGATCTAAAAAAGGATGAAGCGGGACTGCTCGAAGTGGTGAATAAAAACCGCTGGGAGTTTATTTATTACACACCAGCTGAATTAAATGCCATTGAACTTCAGAACCCTTCTGAAACGGTTTTTAAATATACCGGCTCGTATGGTGTCAGTGAGCCGGCCGCCTTATTGTACAGCGGTGCGGAACAGTTAGCGCTAATGAAGAAGAAATCAGGTAATGTCACCATATCAGTAGCGGTTATTCCCCATTGATGGAGGAGGGAAAAGAAGATGTCAAATCGCAGACTTGTGATTGCAGGAACAGGCAGCGGTGTCGGGAAAACGACTCTGACCATTGGGCTGATGTCTGCTTTAAAGAAAAAAGGTTATACCGTCCAGGGCTTTAAATGTGGTCCAGATTATATTGACCCGACCTATCATACGGCGGTCACAGGAAGAACTTCAAGAAACATTGACAGCTGGATGCTCAACAACGAGATGGTCAAAGAGATTGTCAACCGTGCAAGTGTTGGAGCGGATATTTCCGTTATTGAGGGGGTAATGGGATTCTTTGATGGGAAAAATCCTCTTAATAATACGGGCTCGACAGCTGAAATCAGTCTCATCACCGAAAGTCCGGTCATTTTGGTCGTGAATTGTGCCAGCATGGCCCGGAGTGCAGCGGCCATTGTGAAGGGATTTCAAACGTTTCTGAAGGAAGCCAATATTGTCGGGGTGATCGCCAATCGGGTGGGCAGCGAAGGACATTTTAAAATCGTCCAAACCGCGATTGAGCAAGAATGCGGTATTCCCGTCCTTGGCTATTTGAAAAGAAACGAGGAACTTTCGATTCCAGAACGGCATTTAGGGTTGATTCCCTCTGTTGAACGGGGAGAATTGGATCCATTTTTTGAGCAGCTTGGTGATTTAGTGCTTGAAACCGTCGATGTAGATTCTTTATATGAGCTGGCGAAAGCTTCCCCCTTAAAGGTAAAAGAATCCCAGTTTAAGAGAGCAGAGCAGGCAACTGTAAAAATTGCCATCGCACGAGATGCCGCTTTTAATTTTTACTATCAGGAAAACCTCGACATGTTAGCAGCCGCCGGAGCCGAGCTGATCGAGTTCTCTCCATTAAAGGGTGAATGCCTGCCGGAACAAGTCGATGGCTTGTATATCGGCGGCGGGTTCCCAGAGGAATTTGCCGAGGAGCTGACCAAACAGACAGATGTAAAGGACTCGATTCGATCGGCCATTGAAAAAGGACTGCCAACCTTGGCAGAATGCGGCGGGTTTATGTACCTAACCGAATCGTTGGAAACAACGGATGAAACGAGTTATGAAATGGTCGGGATCATTCCCGGAAAGGTAAAAATGCAGCCAAAACTTGTAGCCTTGGGATACCGTGAAATCACAGCAGATGGGGAAAATTTCTTGTTAGCGGGAAATCTGAGTGCAAGAGGCCATGAATTTCACTACTCTACCTTTCATCCAAGAACGGATTTTGAAGCGGCCTACCAAACGAAAGGAATGCGCGGTTTTAAGCAGGAGGGCTATCGGAAAGGGAATTTAATTGCAGGTTATACCCATTTTCATTTTGGCTCATGCCCCGAGCTTGTGGAAAATTGGGTGAAGAAATGTAAGGAGTTCAAAGAAAATGGCTAAAGCACTTCCACTTATGTTTCAAGGCACCAATTCGGATGTCGGCAAAAGTGTCGTCGTGACAGCCTTTTGTCGGATATTCGCCCAGGACGGATATAAAACGGTTCCGTTTAAATCACAAAATATGGCGTTAAATTCCTATATCACCGTGGACGGAAGAGAAATCGGAAGAGCCCAGGGAGTTCAGGCCGAAGCCGCAGGGATTCAGGCAACCACCGATATGAACCCGATTCTACTAAAGCCGAACCGGGATAACCAATCCCAAATTGTCGTCCATGGTAAACCATACAATAATATGGAAGCAGGAAGGTACCGCCGGGAATTCTTTCAAACGGGATTGACGCTGATTCAACAATCACTCTCCACCCTGTCCCAAAATTATGAACGGATTGTCATTGAAGGGGCAGGCAGTCCGGCCGAGATTAATCTGAATGACCGGGAGATGGTCAATATGCGGGTCGCCAAAATGGCGGATGCCCCTGTGATCTTGATTGGGGATATCGAAAAAGGCGGAGTGTTTGCTAGTTTAGTAGGAACTCTTCAACTGATGGAACCAGCCGACCGCGACCGAGTGATAGGCGTGATTATCAATAAATTCCGCGGCGATATCCGCCTGCTGGAATCCGGATTAACGTGGTTTGAGGAGTATTCAGGTAAACCCGTTCTCGGCGTGATTCCTTACTTGGAGAATCTAAATATTGATGCCGAGGATTCCGTGATTTTAAATCAATATACCTCCACTCAAAATACCGAAAAAGAATTGGATATCGCAGTGATCCAGTATCCGAAAATCTCCAATTTCACCGATATCGACCCGTTTTTTGCCGAGCCCGATTGTCATGTCCGTTTTATAACGAGAGCGGATCAATTACACGACCCAGATTTAGTAATTCTCCCAGGCAGCAAGAATACAATTGAAGATTTGCTGTTTTTAAGAAAGAGCGGTATCGCTCAAAAAATAGCAGAATTACAGAAAAAGAAACACACCGTTCTTTTCGGGATCTGCGGCGGCTATCAAATGCTCGGTGATAAAATTGAGGATCCGTTAGCGATCGAGTCGCTCCATCAAGCAATCGATGGCCTTCAGTTACTGCCAATTGAAACGACCATTACGAAAGAAAAGACGACGATCCTATCAAATGGGATGTTGCATCTTTTCGGAAAAAATTTTCATGTGACAGGTTACGAGATTCATATGGGTGAAACCTTGACGACAGGAGCGTCCCAAGGGCTTATTTTTACGAATGAAAAATGGGATGGCTGTCATTCTTCAGACGAAACCATCATTGGCACTTATTTTCATGGGATATTTCATAATGATGAATTTCGCGAGGAATTGCTTAATCAGATCCGCCGCCAAAAGGGGTTGGAGCCCATCCACAACCGCCCATCTTTTAACCAATTGAGGGAAGAAGCGTTTGACCGGCTGGCAGAACATGTTAGGGATCATGTAAAACTCGATGTCATTGAACAATTAATGAAGGATTACCAGAAAAGGGGGATCACCCAATGAATAGGGTAAAAACAGCCATCCAGCCTCTCGATAGAGAAATGGGGCAGCAAGTTCGTAAGTATATCGATACGTTAACCAAACCTCCGGGCAGTTTGGGGAGATTAGAGGAATTAGCGATTCAACTGGCGGAAATGACATCTGAAGCCTTTCCAGTCGTGTCACCGCCTGGTGTAATCGTGTTTGCCGCTGATCATGGCGTGGTTGAAGAAGGGGTGTCCGCTTTTCCGCAGGAAGTAACCGTGCAAATGGTCATGAACTTTTTAAACAGCGGTGCGGCCATCAATGTCTTTAGCCGGCAAATCGGAGCCAAATTTGAAGTCGTCGATATTGGTGTAGCAGCAGATATAGAGGCAGATGGGTTTGTGAATCGGAAAATTCGCTATGGAACGAATAATTTTTGCCAGCAGGATGCCATGACAAGAGAAGAGGCCGAACAGGCCATCGCCGTTGGCTATGAACGGGCGGAACAGATGATTCAACAGGGAATCAAATGCTTAATTGTTGGTGAAATGGGAATCGGCAATACGACGCCAAGCAGTGCGATCGCAGCGGTTCTAAGCGGGAAGGACATCAGTGCTCTTGTCGGCCGAGGAACAGGGATTGCGCAAGAAAAAATTCGTCATAAGCAAGAGGTCATCACACGGGCACTAAAGGAAAGAAACCCTGACCGGAAGGATCCAATCGATATCCTAGCTAAAATTGGCGGTTTGGAAATAGCCGGTATGACCGGTGCAATGCTCTCCGCCGCTCGGAACCGGATCCCGATATTGGTAGATGGATTTATCTGCACGATAGCAGCTCTTTTGGCAAGGGAAATCTGTGAGACAGCAGCGGATTATATGATGGTCGGCCATCGTTCCGTCGAGCCTGGACATGAAATTGCGCTGCAGTTATTAGGCAAGAAGCCACTACTTGATTTAGATTTGCGGCTAGGCGAAGGTAGCGGGGCAGCAGTGGCCTTTCCTATCTTACAATCAGCGACCTTAATGCTGAAAGAAATGGCCACCTTTGCATCAGCCGGAATATCAAATGAGTAGCGTAGGAAAGGAGCGAGAAGATGACAAATGGAAAAGTGTATCTCGTTGGTGCTGGTCCAGGAGACCCTAAGCTGATCACGGTTTATGGGATGGAGTGTATCCAAGAGGCGGATGTGATTTTATATGACCGCTTAGTAAATGAGGAACTGCTGAAATATGCAAAGGCGGAGGCAGAGCTGATTTTTTGCGGCAAACAGCCAGGAAGACATCAGGTCATTCAAGATCAAATTCACGAGCTGTTAATTGAAAAAGCGGGGCAGGGCAAGATTGTCACCAGATTAAAAGGAGGCGATCCCTGCATTTTCGGCCGTGTCGGTGAAGAAGCGGAAATTCTCGCCAAACATGGGATCCGCTATGAAATGGTGCCCGGAATTACAGCTGGTATTGCAGCGCCTGCGTATGCCGGAATTCCGGTGACCCACCGCGATTATGCATCCTCTTTCGCGATTGTCACTGGCCACAGCCGAGCGGAAAAGGATGAGGATCAATTAAATTGGCCAGCACTCGCTCAAGGAATCGATACGATTGCCTTTTATATGGGAATTGGGAATTTACCCTATATAGTTTCGAGATTAATCGAGAACGGAAAAAGCCCTGATACGAAAGCCGCCATTATCCAATGGGGGACGACGGCCAAGCAGAAGACGGTGACCGGAAGTTTAAAAGATATCGAAGTCCGGGCCCTTGAAGCCGGGATTACTCATCCGGCGATTGTTCTCGTGGGTGATGTGGTCGGCCTGCGCGAGAAATTACGCTGGTTTCAAGAAGCAGAAGAAAAACAAGAAGTAGGAATTGGGAGGGACTAAGATGTCGATTATAGCGGAAATCAAAAATCGAAGAGCAATCCGTGATTATGCGGCGCGAGAGGTCGAAGATGAAAAGATTCACAGCTTATTAGAAGCAGCGACATGGGCACCGAATGACCGGATGCGGGAACCATGGAGCTTTTATGTGATTAAAGGCGAAGCAAAAAAACGCTATGAGGCGTTGGCCAATGAGTATTTACAGGAACGCTTTCCAACCAAACCAAATTTAATCGAAAGCTCCTTAAAAGTGCTGAAAACCACACCGGTCCATATTGTCGTTACAGCTGACATCGTTCCAGGTGATGAAGAGGCCTCTGCCGATAATGAATATGCCGTATGCTGTGCGATCCATTCGATGTGGCTTGCCGCCAAAGAATTGGGATTAGGGCTGGTTTGGCGGACAAGGGGCGTCGGACTTGTTCGCGACCAACGAATGGTTGAGTTTATTGGTTCACCCGAAAACAAGAAAATTATTGGCAATTTGTTTATCGGTTATCCCGATCCAGAAGTATTAAAAAAGGCGAAAGTGCCGGCTCGGACATCCTTTGAAGAAAAAACAGTCTGGCTGTAACAAGGAGTGAAGCGGATGGAAGAGGTAACAGAAAACAAAGCAAAGCGCGGTCTTACATTAGTTTATACCGGTGATGGAAAAGGGAAAACGACGGCAGCCCTTGGGCTCGCCGTTCGTGCCGCAGGCCGGGGAAAACAGGTACTCATGATTCAATTTATTAAATCGCCTGATCGAACGTACGGAGAAAAAATTACGTTCGAGAAATTGGGGATTGAAATCGTACAGACAGGAGTCGGCTTTACGTGGACGAAGACACCAGAGGAACATCGGGGAGCCCTAAAAACAGCGTGGGCGTTAACGAAAGAAAAGGTACTGTTTGGCGGCTACGATGTTGTCATTTTAGATGAACTGAATAATGCGCTCGCGATTGATAAATTCCCGATTGACGATGTCCTTCCGTTGACAGAAGTACTAGAGTTGATTCAGCAGCGCCCCAAGGGGATGCATCTGGTCATTACCGGACGCTCTGCCAAAGAGGAGATCATCACTTGCGCTGATTTAGTAACCGAAATGAGGCCCGTTAAGCACTATTATAATGAAGGAATTCCTGCCGTGAAGGGAATTGAGTTTTAATGGTCTACATTGAAAAATTAGGACATGGCTCGATTTACTGACGGCCCGAAAGTTTCAAAATGAGCCAATGTCCCCGGAAAGTGAGCTAATCCGATTTTAAAGCCTTGGGAGTCTAATTATATGAAACTAGGAAAAGGAAGCTGCAATGGAACATTTGGAGAATTGGTCCAAGGAATCATGGGTGATCGCCCTTATTTAATCACCCTGCCGATATCGAGTTTAAGAAGTGAGGCTAGGTTTACTCCAGATCCAATCGTTAACGGAATAAGAGTGGCAGACTCAAAAGTAAAAGCTCAAAGAGCAGGGGAATGGTTATTCCAACTGTTTGGGGTAAAGGGCGGCGGGGATCTCGAGATACGCTCGAATATCCCAGTTGGTAAAGGTCTGGCCAGCAGTTCAGCAGATATTGTTGCTACATTAAGAGCAATTGCTGACAGCTATAGTCTTCCGCTCACAAATGAAATGATCTCGATGATTGCCGCAAAAGTGGAACCTACCGATGGGGTAATGTATGAGGAAGTCGTGGTCTATGACTATATTCACGGTCAGTTGATTGAAAGCTTTGGGGCCTTACCCCCATTCATCCTCGTTGGTATCGACCTTGGGGGTATGATCAACACAATTGAATTTAATAAAGTTCCGAAAGAGTACAGCCAGAACGATCAACAGCAATTTATGAAAGCGTATGATCTGGTTACAAAAGGGTTTAAGGAGAAAAATTTAACTTATATTGGGGAGGCAGCAACCCTCAGTGCACGGGTGAATCAAAAAATATTGCCAAAGCCTGTTTTTCCTCTATTAGATCAGCTGGCCCATCGCTATCAGGGCGGAATCGTTGTCGCCCACAGTGGAACGGTCGCGGGAATTTTACTAGATGGAAATCTTCCAAACGGTGATGAGGTGGTTTCACACTTATTTAGGGAAATGTCACTCGCTTTCAAGGGTGTTCCTATAAATTTATTTCATTATGAAAGCAAGGAAAAGATCATAATTTGAAAGACTCGCAAAGTTTGATTTCAAAAGGGGGTTAACTTGTTTAGTCAAGAGGAACGAGAAGTGATTTATGATGTCATTTATAAAAGGAGAGATGTCCGCACTTTTCTCCCCGATCCGGTAAGTCCTGAGGTGATTCAACGTGTTCTTTAAGCGGCCCATCATGCGCCTTCCGTAGGATTTATGCAGCCCTGGAATTTTATAATGGTTTCTTCAGACGAAATAAAAGAACGGTTGGCCTGGGCGGCAGAAAAGGAATGAAAAGCATTGGCCATCCACTAAGAGGATGAACGTAAAAAGAAATTTTTAGAACTGTCAAAGGTTTAGGATTGATTTTTTATGTTGCAACTGTTTTTAAAAGGGAGGAATTTTTAAATGGAAACTGTATCACTGTTTTTACTTGTTTTTGTATTGGGGCTTCGGCATGGGTTGGATGCTGATCATCTTGCCTTTATTGATGGACAAACCCGTTATAATTGGAGAATGGGCAATTCGTTTGCACGTTGGGTCGGGACATTATTTTCATTGGGTCACGGAGGAATGGTAGCATTAACAGCAGGTATTTTAGGAATGGTGATAGAGAATTTTTCATTCCCAGCTTATTTTAATAATTTTGCATCATGGGTGTCGATTATTTCTTTATTCCTTATTGGAACGTTAAATACGTATAATCTGTTACGCACTAGAAACAATCACGAAGAGTTTCAACTTAGCGGACTAAAGGGAAAGTTTATTCCAAAAATTGCGAAGGGGACTACAAATCCTTTTCTTATTATCTTAGTAGGGGCTTTGTTTGCCTTGGCTGCCGAGACAGTAAGTCAAACCGCCGTCTGGTCTTTGGCGGCAGGAAATGCAAGTGAATATACCCCTTTATTTTTAGGGCTAGTTTTTATGTTTGGCATGATGATTACAGATACAATTGATTCGATGATTGTCTATAAAATGGTGAACCAGTCCAGCAAAATCGGTCAAGCTGCGTCAAGACTAATGGGTTGGGTGATTGTCGTCTTGGCATACGGGGTTTCCTTCTATCTGGCATTTACTTTCTTTAACCCTTGGGCAGAACTAGATTTCGAAATCGTGGGAGTCATTCTTTTCATTTTTTTAGTCGCATCTTTTATCTTTATAAGCGTTTACTCTAAGAAACAGAATTATGAAATAAATACTACGAATTAATTATAAAAGCTCTGACAATTTTATAGTGTCAGAGCTCTTTTATCCTCTATAATAATCGTCCGTAAAATTAGGTAAATTAAGAATCTACAATCTTTTTTTGCTGTTATAGTTGCTCACAAGCAGTTATATGGAAACAAATAATTCTTTTTTTAAAAATATTTGAATTTTATAGTTCAGGGAGAGGCATGAATGAAGACTGGAATAGAAAAAGATTATGATTACATTGAGTTATGGAAAGAATCTATGATTGATCATAATGGAACTATACCGAAGCGATTAGAAGATGATCAGGCTGAAGAAGCCTTCTGGTCATCAATGCTGGAGAGAAAGATAAGGCATAAACTAGATTCATATGCACAAATTGTAAAAGAGGAACTTCTTCCTCTTTTACATAGTGATGATCATGTATTGGAAATCGGCCCTGGATGGGGGAACTATACCTTTGCAATAGCTGATAAAGTTCGTAAGCTCACATGTATAGACAGTTCAAAAAGTATTGTGCAATTTTTAAAGTCCCAGGCTGCTACTAGAGGTGTCTGTAATTTGCAATTGATTCACGATAAATGGGAAAGTGAAAAACAAGGAGCGAAATATGATGTGGTGTTTGGATTCAATTGTTACTACCGTATGTATGATATAGGAAACGCATTGTTAAAAATGAATGAGTCAGCAAACCGTCTAGTAATTGCAGGAATGACAACAGGTCCAGAAAAGCCTCACTACATGGAACTATATCAAATGGGATATAAAATCAATTTAAGACGCCGAGATTATATTCATATCTTGAATGCACTATACCAGCTTGGAATTCTGGCAAACTGTAAAATCGTAAAATTGCAAAGCAGGAAAAGCTATTCTTCCTATGAGCAATTGATTCGCGATAATACCACCAAGATTTTGAATGAGCACTATAATGGTCATGAAGTGGGGACCGTTATTAATAAATATGTGTTAGAAAAAGACGGTACATATGAGTACGTATATCCGTTTCATGCTGCTTTAATGTATTGGAATCCAACGAATATATGAAAATGGAAGCCACAAAATTAAAAGGTGCTAATTCCTGCAAAGCATATTGCTTTGACAAATAAGAGAGGATTCCATAAGTGGTGATGAAGACCTCTCTATTTAATAATAGAGAGGTCTTTTGTTTTTTCTTATTAAAATTTCATAAATTCATAATAATTGAAAGAATTTCATTAATCGGATATTTCTAGAGGGTATTGTATTTTTTTATGCATAAAATTACAATGAATTACATAATAAAACACTTTACTTCGATAAATAAGTAAAGAGATTAAGTGAGATGCGGAAGCACCTATTTAATTGAAAAAAATGACCAAAGCTGAAACAAAGAAAAAAGGAATTCAGCTTCTTAGGCATGATCGCACAAAGGAATTTTTAGGACATATTAGAAAGGAGGAGCCCTCATGTTTAAAGATTCAAAGGTAGAAATAACCTCAATTATTCATGATAAAGTAGAACAATGGTTTCCTAAATTAGTTGAAATAAGAAGGAATCTTCATATGTATCCTGAAATTAGTAAACAAGAATTTAAAACAACCGAAAAAATAAACGGATGGTTACATGAATTTGGGATTCAACAAATACCACTTAGCTTAGCTACTGGGACCGCTGCAGAAGTAAAGGGAATCGAACAGGGACCAACGGTTGCAATACGAGCGGATATTGATGCTCTCCCCATTCAAGAAGAAGCAGATGTTCCATTTCGTTCAAAAATTGATGGTGTAAGTCATATGTGCGGCCATGATGTTCATACAACGATTGCACTTGGGGCAGCGATTATTTTAGAAGAAATGAAGGATCTAGTCCCTGGAAATGTTCGGATTTTGTTCCAGCCAGCTGAAGAATTTGAAGGTGGGGCAGAATCTATGATCCAGCAAGGATTATTGGAAGGGATAAGTTCAATTATCGGTCTTCATAATGTTCCCGAACTTCCAATTGGTCAGATAGGTGTGAAGGAAGGATTTTTAATGGCAAGTGTAGATGACTTTACCCTAACCATTAAAGGTAAAGGCGGACATGCTGCGCTTCCAGAGAAAACCATTGATCCGATCGTAATTGGCAGTGCAGTTGTGAGTCAGCTGCAAACATTGGTCAGCCGTACGATTTCATCTAAGGAATCTGCAGTTGTCACCATTGGTTCCTTCCAAGCAGGGATGACAAATAATGTCATTCCGGATAAGGCTATTCTCAAAGGAACGGTCAGAACTTCCAACGAACAAGTGAGAAAGAAAATATATGAGGTATTTACAAAACTTGTAACAAATACCGTGGCAGCACATGGTGGGGAAGTAGAGATTCAGTATGAGTTTCTTCTGCCTGCTGTCTATAATGATGCCAAGGTGGCAGAAATTGTTCAGTCAGCAGCTGAGACAATAGTTGGGAAAGAAAATACGATACGGGCAGAACCAACCATGGGTGGTGAGGACTTTTCTTTTTACCAAAAAGAAGTACCTGGCTGCTATGTGTGGCTTGGTTCAGGGAATCAAGAAAAAGGGATTATATATGGGTGGCATCACCCGAAATTTATGGTAGATGAAGATGCCATTAAAATTGGAGTTAAATTAATGGTTCAATCGGTGCTTAAATTATTGGAGAGATAAACCTTTAACTTTGGCAGAACTATCTCATTTTCCTCGCCAATAAAAACATAAAGATTAGGAATCCTGCTTTTTTTCGGAAGGAAACAGCAGGATTTTCTCTATACTGGACATTCAAATGAAGGGAGAATTTTATCCTATGGAAGCAAATTTCATGGAGAGTTTAAATTTAACGATTAATGGAAACCGTCTTTGGAACCAATTAATGGCCCTTGGAAAAATAGGGGAAGAAGACAATGGCGGGGTCACTCGAACATCATTTGATCAAAATGATATCGAAGCACGAAAATTTTTTCTGAAACTACTGGAAGAAGCTGATTTATCCCCTTATATGGACGCAGCTGGGAATATCTTTGGGCAAATAATCGGTAAAAATCCCGAATTACCTGCCATTCTTATTGGTTCTCATCTTGATACAGTAAATTCTGGCGGGCGTTTCGATGGAGCCATGGGTGTTCTAATGGGTGTTGAGGTGCTTTGTACGTTGAAAGAAAAAGGCATTCAACCTGAAAGAACGATAAAGGTTGTATCCTTAACAGATGAGGAAGGGGCTCGTTTTGATTATGCTTTTGTAGGTAGTACCACTTTGGTTGGGATAGAAGGTTCGATGAAATTAAAGAAAAATTTAGCTTCAGCAACAGATAAAGATGGGATCTCCTATCTGGAGGCCATGAAGCAAGCCAGTCTAGAAGGGGAATATTTTAATCAGATTAATCCAGACCTTTTAGAACAAGCTCAGTTAGGTAAAAATGGCGTAAAAGCTTATATTGAAGTACATATTGAGCAGGGAAAAGTGTTAGAAAATAAAGATTTAGCTGTTGGAATAGTTACGGGGATCTCTGGTGGAGAATGGGCGGATGTAACCATCATGGGTGAAGCGGGGCATGCAGGAACGACCTGGATGAAAGAGAGAAAAGATGCTTTAACAGCTGCAGCAGAATGTATAGTAGCCATTGAGAAAATAGCACTGGACAATACCGGAAGTGTTGCGACAGTAGGAAAATTGGAAGTAAAACCTGGCAGTAGTAATGTCATTCCTGGGAGAGTGGATTTTACACTTGATGTTCGGGATATATCTAATGAACGGCGTGAAAATACGGTTACTAAAATCTATCATTCCATTCGGACCATTGCCGCAAACCGTGGTTTAGGGTGTGAAATTAGGCAGGTTCAATCCCTATCTTCTGTGATGAGCTCACCAATCGTGATGAAAGCAGTAAAAGATTCTCTGCAAGAATTACAGTATCCTGTTTATGAATTACCAAGCGGGGCTGCTCATGATGCAATGGTGTTTGGGGAACTTACAGATATTGGAATGATTTTTGTGAGGAGCCGCAATGGCATAAGTCATCATCCAGATGAGTGGAGTTCTTTTGAAGATGTTGCCCTTGGGTGCGAGGTACTATTCAGGACAACGTTAAAACTTTTATAAATGATGAATCACTAAATTGAGAGAAAAAGTGAACCTTTACTTCCTTATATGTAAAAGGAATTATTCATCATACTGTAGTTGGGTATTCTTAAAGGTTCAACTAGATAATAAAATCCCAGATATAAGAGACATAAGGAATATTTATAAGAAAGTGGCAAAAAGTATTAATTAGGTGGAGGAGTACATAGATCAATGATGAATATTGCATTCGGTCTTGTATCATTATTGGCAAATTGGATATACAGTCACTTTATTTGGTAACTATATCAAAGTTTAATTCTAAAAAGATTTTGGAGGTGTCAATACATGGTACATAATGAAGAAAAGGAAAAATTACTTCGTGATTACGGTTATCCAGAGCAGTCCATTCCACGATTAGTACAGGAAATAGATTCGATGAGCCTTGATAAGGTGAAAAAACTGATTCTGCCATTTAACGATATTACAGCTGATAAATCATTTAGACGTGATTAGCACGTAAAGTGGCCCCCCAGGTCTGGTGGGCTCGATTCCCACGCAGCCCCGCCAACCTGGATTTATTAGAACTTAGTCAACTACAAAATGAAATAGCGTGATTACGATTTAAAGCGACCCAACAGGTCGTTTGTTATTACTTCCAATGTCCTTTTATATTCTTGGAAATTCCTAAAATGGATCATCGTTATAGCAATGATTTTGAGTTTTATTTTGATGCAGAATTTATGTCCTCAGTATGAGATTGCCCTTTTTGTTTTCCCCTTATCTGTTTTTCGCCTTCAAAAAGGCCGTATAGTTTGCCGCCTCTTCAGGTGGGGCCGTGAGGGATCTCTCATAGCCTTTCCGGAAGCTTCTTTCGTACGCCCTTACAAACCTCTGCCAGAGTATCCGTCAGGCCGCCTGTTCCGCCGTCAATTCCGGGTGGGCATGAAGGTATGAGTAGAATTTCTTCCCGGAAGAAAAAGAGAGATACACCTGCTTGAGAAGCCCTACTTTCATGAGGGGCAGGACGATTTCCTTCTTGTTTTCCATGAACAGCCGGGATTGTGGCATTTGCTGCCAGGCACGGGAAATCCGGAAATTATGTCGGTCTTCTAGCCCCGAACGGATTCCCTCATAATAGCCCTCTTCCATCCCCATCTGGATGGGGTCGGGCGGGGCTTGGCCGTCTGTCTGGAGACCGCCGGCGAAAGAGAGGACGGCAAACAGAAAAAAGGCTACCAGGTTCCGTGTCACAGCGTTTTCCCCCTTTCTGAGTCAATTCGTCCTCTTTAGTATAACCAGTCATTTCCTTCATATGATAGCGGGGTATTTTAGAGGTGAGGTGAAGAATTCGAGTCTGGTACTGTTATAGTTAACACTACCAGGACAATGTAATCTAAAACATTCAACCATCGTATAAAAGGAAGCACATAGAACGTGTGCTTCCTTTTGTTTTTTATAAAAACCAGCGAACTGTCATCACTATTGGCAATTCTTATACACACCAGGTGATGCCAAGCACCACCCCCTTTTTTTCCTCATATACATGAAAAGATTGACTGATTAAAGAAAGGGGGGAGGCTGCATTGTATCCAAATGATCCTTACCAGTCTATCTATCCATATTACTATGACTACAGACAAGGACTAGTTCAAAAAATTCTTGCTTGTTATCAACAAAAGCGGTGGATCAGATTATCTTTTCGAGATGGAACAACTGTCGAAGGTTTTATAAGGACCTATGATCCTTTAAGGGGAATATTAATTTATGTAGCGATGCAAAGGTATTCAATTTCGTGTGAAGGTGTAAGGGTAGATTCTTTGCAAAAAGCACAAAAATGCATTGGAAAAAGATCCACTTTGTCACTTCCCAACAATATTAGCCTGTCTTTTACCATAGAAGGTGTTGACCAATCTCAAAATATTGGTGGGTGGGTTAACATAAATGAACTTATGTCGGTATCTGGACAGGTAGTAGACGCGAATTGTATTTAGTTGGGATGATGATAAGCATAAAAAAGGGCGATGACAGACAAGGGTGTCATATAGTACAAAAGGAAGCACACGTAGAATGTGTGCTTCCTTTTGTTTTTAAGCCATTTAAAACTCTACTTATTATTCTAGAAGATGATGAAGCATTCTTTTAGGGTCATTTAAGAACTGTTTCATGATTTTCGTCTTTACTTCAATTTGAATGATTAGCTACACTAGCCTTCACCTTGATGGAAGAATCACTTGCTTGCTTCTTCCAGAACAATGTAATCACGATTCCCAGAGAAAGTATCACAGTTGCAAAGTAGTAAGGGTAGTTAATATCTATATCAAATAATATACCCCCTAGAATTGGTCCACTAATGTTCGCTAAACTTGTAAACATGGAGTTCATTCCACCCACGAAACCTTGTTCGTTCCCGGCGATATTTGAAAGGTATGACGTTACTGCTGGTCGGAATAAATCGAATCCTACGAAAACAATAAATGTAACAAGTAAAATAGAGAAATATGAATGAACAACAGTCATTAAAAAGACAAGTAAGGCTGATAAAATTAAGCAATATCGAAGCAGTTTAATTTCACCCCAAATTCGTGTAAGCCGATCAAATAATATGACCTGTGAAACTGCGCCAAAAATTGCACCACCTGTGATAACAATGGCTATATCGGATGGTTTAAATTGAAATTTATGGTCCACAAATAGACTAAAGAACGATTCAAAAGCTGCTAAACCAAATGAGGCGATAAAAATTAAAATAAACGCAAGAAAATATTTTGGGGAAATAATACGCTTAAAGCCAAACTTATCATTTGATATTTGTTCATTATAATCTTCTTTACGATTCGGCTCAGATAATAAAATAATAGAAAGGATAGACGCAATGGTACCAAGTGCTCCTGCAAAGAAGAATGGTATACGTGTTCCAAATTCCGCTAAAAATCCACCAATGCCTGGACCAATAATAAATCCTGTACTAATGGCAGCTGACATATAACCCAGTGCCTTTGGGCGAGTATCCAAATCTGTAATATCAGCAATAAAAGCTGTAACAGCTGGCATGATGAATGCAGCACTAATTCCACCCAAAATACGGGAAATAATTAGCATTTCGATTCCTTTTCCGATCCCAAATAATAATTCTGAAATGCCGAAAATAAATAAGCCAATGACAATCATAATTTTCCTGCCGAATTTATCTACTGCTTTCCCAGCAAATGGTGAAACAATCAATTGAGCGATAGCAAAAGCTGCCGTTAAATAACCCACTGTTTTCCCAGTTATCCCTAATTCATTCATCAGCGTAGGTAAGACTGGAATGATGAGACCAATTCCCAAAAATGCAATGAATAAATTCATTAATAATAAACCTAAAGTGACTTTATGAGTCTTCATCTTTTACATTCTCCTCAAACAAAACTAATATTGCAAACAAACTTAGGGAATTTATCAGTTGTTTACAATTTCCATCCTAGTGTATATAGTTACTATATAGTCAAGGGTGGTGTTGTAAAAAATGAATAAAAAAAATGAAAAATATTTAACCACTGGTGAATTTGCAAAGCTTTGCAAAGTAAACAAACAGACACTTTTTTATTACGATCAAATTGGGCTTTTGTCTCCGGTGTTGAAAAATGAAAAAGGTTACCGTTATTATTCAATTCGCCAAATAGAGCTATTCTTTGTTATTGATTTATTAAAAGAACTTGATATGCCGCTGAACGATATTCAACAATACATGGAGAATAAATCTCCTGAAAGTTTTTTATCGTTAATGTATCAAAAAAAAGAAGAGATTGTGAAAAAGCGTCAGGAGATTGATAGGAAGGAAAAAATGATCAAGGCAAAAATCGCCTTAATGGAAGAAGCGTCACACCTTGATTTTCAACGAATTACGCTTGAACAATTACCAGAAGCAACACTTTATTTAAGTAGAAACATCGAAAATATAACGGATGAAGAATTTGTAGAGGTCATTTCAGATTTTATTAATGAATTAAACGTTTCTCAACTTGATTCAGGATATCCAATAGGTGGTATAACAAAACGAGAACAAGTAATAAAGGGGGAATTCTCTAATTATAGTTATTTATATATTGAGCAACCGAATCCAAAGGTAGGATATCCGTATTTTCAAGCTGTAAAGGGTGATTTTCTGATTGGCTATCATGTTGGGGATGAGAAAACAATTAATGAAACGTATAAGCGACTTTTTTCAGAAATGGAACGTTTAAATTTAACCTTAGGTGATTATGTTTTTGAAGAGTATATTTACGATACAGTTGTAATGAATCATAAGGAACATTACGTCACCAAAATTATGATACAAGTCTATCCAATAGGATAGTTAATTCTTCAATAATTCTTGTTTAGACAAGCTTGGGAAATTTAATCCAAGCTATTATTATTGGTCAAATCGACCAGCTATTGTAGGAAGAAAAGAGGACAAGGAAAGGGAAGTCTTTATTCGATGTGAAATTTAGATAAAACGATAACTGACAAGTTAATAACTTTATTTAACAATTAATACCGGGCACGTTGAATCATTTTTTGTAAAAAACAGAAGATTGACACTATGATAAATGATATATAAAATATTTTTATATATTTAAAGATAAAAGATTGGGGCTATGACATGTTTAAAACTGAGATGAACACCGTAGTAACTCTATGTCAGCTTCACACAGACCTATCGGAACAAGACATACAAAAGATCCAAGAAGTGGTTCAAAACCTGCAATTAATTGCCGATTTAAATCAAGCAAATGTGTTTGTAGATTGCCAAACAAGTGAAAAAAAGCATGCTATTGTGGTGGCAGAAGCAGCACCTGCAACGGCCAATTCTGTCTATAAAAATCCGGTGGTCGGAAAGTTTGCCTACGAAACGTTTGAGCCTGCAGTTTTTTATGCGTTTCGGACGGGTAAGCCGCTTTTTCTCAATCATGCCTTAACCCAGGAAGGGAAAAAAGTCGAACAAAGCGTTGTTCCGATTGTTGGAATTCATAACCGAGTGATTGGCACGTTGATCATGGAGAAAGACAACAGTGATAAGCTCCTAAATCAAAATAAACTGAAAGCGCTAACAGAAGCGAATGAGACGCTTAGCGAACTCTTACTGGGAATGGCTGAAAATCGCCCTTTTATCCCAGATGTGATTGAGGAATCTCTATTCATTATTGACGAGGATTTTCAGATTCAATATTCGAATCCTGCTGCGATGAATCTTGTTTTAGAAATGTGTTCGGAGGAATGTAAAAGCGGCAATCTTTTTACTTCCTATTTTCCTAACCTTGCAGAAATTTGCAGGCTGCCGGATGAACTTGTGGTCCAAGAAATCATCATTCAAAATAAAGTCTTTCAAATGAAAAAAATTGCTCTTGTGCAGCATGAGAAAAATAGCGGATCGTTTATCATTTTTCGTGACTTAACAGAGCTGCGCCAAAAGGAGAGGGAGCTTACCGTAAAGTCTGTGGCCATCCGGGAAATCCATCATCGTGTAAAAAATAACTTGCAAACGGTAGCGAGTCTTCTTCGGCTGCAGATGCGAAGAGGGGTCCCCGAAGAAGGCAAGTTTTATTTTATCGAAAGCCTCAACCGAATTTTAAGTATTGCCTCTGTCTATGAAATCATCTTATCCAATTCTGAAAATCAGGATGATGTAGAGATTGTTAGTTTAATCGAAAAAATTGGGAATATGCTGGTCTTTAGTGAAGATCATGAAGGAAAATTGATTTCGATCGACTATTCCGGCCCAAAGATCCTTATTAATTCGAATCTAGCTGTTTCCGTTGCTCTTGTTATAAATGAATTAATTCAAAATTGTGTGAAGCATGCATTTGCGGAGATGACAGAGGGCCAAATTAATGTAGTCATCCAGGAAGAGGCTTCTGCAGTAAGAGTCCTTGTAAAAGATAATGGAATTGGCTATACTCCTTCTATGAAGCCATCATTAGGGCTTGATATTGTTAAAATGATGATAGAACATGATTTATCGGGCCATTTTTCCATTGAAGGAACAAGTGAAGGAACGGAAGTAACCGTCGAATTTCCCTTTGCGAGGGAGGATTAAGGAATGAAAAAGCGAATTATCGTTGTTGAAGATGAGTCCATCGTCCGATTGGATGTTTCCCTCATGTTAAAGGATGCTGGCTATGATGTTGTGGCTGAAGCAGCTGATGGCGAGAAAGCAATTGAATTGGCTTACAGCCTTAAGCCTGACTTAATGATTATGGATATTAAAATGCCGAAGCTGAACGGTTTAAAGGCCAGTGAGATTATTTCCAACAAATTCAATATCCCGATTTTGCTGTTAACGGCCTATAGTCAAAAGGAATATATAGAAAAAGCGAAGAAGGCAAATATTTTAGGGTATCTTGTAAAGCCGATTTCGGAGGCTAACTTGATTCCTGCGGTTGAAATTGCTTTGAAGCAGGCAGAAAATGCTATTCTTTATAAAGAAAAAGTAGAAGAAATGAATCGGGAACTGAAAAACCGAAAGATTGTTGAAAAAGCAAAAGGAATTTTAATGAAACAATTGAATTTACCGGAGGAAACGGCTTACAATAAGATTAGAGACCTTAGCATGAAAAAACAAATGCCATTGGAAAAAGTGGCAAAGTACATTATTTTGAAGTACCCAAGTTAGTTTACAAGTGAATAGATGAAGCAAAGGTGCTTAGTAGGTTTTATTTTTTATAAAAATAAAGTCTATTAGGCTTTTTTTTTTATTAATTTGAGAGGCGGGTTTGTCGTGAACGAAGAGAAAAAGAGGTTTATACAGGAGTTTGTCCCAGGGAAACAGGTAACTTTAAGCCATATTATTGCCAATCCGGACCCGGATATGATTGAAAAACTGGGGATCCAGGAGGCTGGGGCATTAGGGATTTTGACGCTGACCCCAAGTGAGACGGTGATTATTGCCGGAGATTTAGCCACCAAATCGGCTAATGTCAAGTTAGGATTTTTGGATCGCTTTACCGGAAGTCTTGTGATTGTCGGCAATGTTTCAGAGGTGGAAATGGCGATGCAGGAAATCAACCGTTTTTTGCAGGATACGCTGAAATATACCCCGGCGGAGATCACGAAGTCATAGAATCAGAAAATAGAATTTTTCAAGAAAGGAGGAAATATGATGACGAAAAAGAACCGAGCCATGCTGATCGGTTCCATTGGGGCCGGAAAATCGACGTTAACAAATGCATTGCTTGACCGGGACGTGCCTGCTGTCAAAACGCAGTCGCTGAATTACTATGATTGGATTGTTGATACCCCAGGAGAATATTGTGAAAACCCGTTCTACTATAAAAATATCATGGCAACGGCATTAGAAGTGACACATGTCCTGTATTTACAGGATGCGACCAAGAAGAAAATGATTTTCCCGCCAGGATTCAGCAGCGGAATCAATAAAATCCCCATTGGGGTGGTCACAAAAAGTGATTCAGACCAGGCTGACGTTGAACTAGCCATTTCTTTGTTAAAAAAGGTAATCGTAACCAAAGGTCCGATTGTCATTACCTCTTCCCTAAAAAATGAAGGAATAGAGGAGATCCGGAATCTGGTAAACCACCGTTCGACACAGGAAATGAAGAAGTATCTTGAAGGAAATCCATCCCCATTTGTAATTTTTTAAATGAAAGCCTTTACAATATCCAGAAAATAATTTATATTATGAATAACAAATGAATTTAATGGCAATGGCGCCTCTTTTAAACTATCTAATTTGGGATAGTTTACAAGGGGCGCTTTTTGTTTTGTTGGGGGAGTTGAGATGAAGTTCAAAGGCCCGCAAAAAGAAGAAATGATCAGTGCGGGAATCGATATAGGCACAAGTACAACAAAGCTGGTAATCAGCCGGTTCACGTTAATGAATATGGCTGGCGGGGCACATGTGCCGCGAATTGAAATCATTGACAAACAGGTCATCCATCGCAGCCCGATTTACCGGACACCGCTGCTTTCACCAACCACCATTGATATTGAAAAAATTGAAGACTTTGTCAGAAAGGAATATCAGAAAGCAGGTATTGAGCCAAAGGATATTCGAACGGGAGCAGTGATCATTACGGGTGAAACAGCCACAAAGTCAAATGCAGAAGTAATGCTGCATCAGCTGTCTGACCAGGCTGGGGAGTTTCTAGTTGCAACAGCTGGTCCTGACTTAGAAGGAATTATTGCCGCTAAGGGATCGGGCGCCTATGAATATTCGAAAGATACGAGGAAGGTTATCGCCAATATCGATATCGGCGGGGGTACAGCCAATGTGGCCGTTTATAAATCTGGCAGACTTTGTGGAACCTGTACGCTTCATGTAGGCGGCAGATTAATTGAATGTAACGATAATAAAATCCAGAGTATTTCTCCGCCTGTTAAAAATTTACTGCGACAATGGGATTCTAGGATGGTGGAGGGGCAAACCCAAAATCCATCAGCGATAAAACAAGTAACCGATTTTATGGCAGATGTCATTGCGCGGATGTTAAAAAAGGCACTCACAAACGAGGATCTAACTTTGCTGCTAGGGCATGAACCTAACTGGGTGGAAGATATTGAGGCGATTATGTTCTCAGGCGGGATAAGTGAATGCATTTATCAGCATGAGACCGGAATCGTACAGTCGGCCAAATACGATGATATCGGGTTGATGTTAGCCGCCTCCTTAAAGGAAAGCTCAAGTCTTGCTCAATGGACTTGGGTAAAGCCGCAGGAAACGGTTCGGGCCACAGTGCTGGGCGCCGGAATGCAAACGACTGAAATCAGCGGCGCAACCATTGAAGTTGATCATCGTAAATTGCCGATGAAAAACTTGCCGGTTTACCAGATTCGATTCGAGGGTGATTTTAAAACGGAAATAAACCAATTATCCAAGCGGATTGAGGAAGCACTCGATCTCTATGACCCACAGCGTGAGGGACAGAATTTTGCGGTTTATTTTTCAGAATTGCCTTACTTAAAATTCCGTGAAATCGATGAATTTGCTGAATCCATCCTCAAAGCAATGAAACAAAAACCGAATCAAGCTCAGCCATTGGTCCTTGTGCTTGACCGGGATTATGCAAAAGTTCTTGGGCAAACACTTAAGCGGAAGGCTCCGGTGCAATCCGTCATTTGTATTGATCAAATTAAAGTTGAAAATGGGGACTATTTGGATATAGGCCAAGTGCTCGAAACCGATGTTGTTCCTGTCATCATAAAAACATTAACATTCCAGAAATGACGAAAGGGGGCATTCTTATGAGATTAAAGTCCACCTATTTAGGTACCGTCTATCAATTTTCCTCACTAAAGGATTTATTTGCGAAAGCAAATGAAGAAAAATCCGGCGACCGCTTAGCAGGGATCGCTGCTGAGACCGTTCAGGAAAGAATCGCAGCAAAACAAGTGTTGAGCTATTTAACACTACAAGATATTAGGGAAAATCCCATGCTATCTCCTGAAGAGGATGAGGTTTCAAGGATTATCGAGGGTCAGATCAACGAACCCATCTATCAATCGATTAAAAATTGGTCTGTTTCGGAACTTCGCGAGTATATCCTGAACGATTCAACTACCGGTGAAGACTTGAAACGCCTCAGCCGAGGTCTGAATAGTGAAATGATTGCAGCGGTGGCAAAGATCATGTCCAACCTCGATTTAGTCCATGCCGCCAATAAAATTGAAGTTTTATCCAAATGCAATATTACGATTGGTCAAAAAGGAGTGTTAGCCTCTAGGCTGCAGCCAAACCATCCGACGGATAATGTCGACGGGATGATGGCCTCAATGAAAGAAGGGCTTGCGTATGGGATTGGAGATGCAGTAATTGGAATAAACCCGGTAGATGACTCCTGTGAAAGTGTAAAACGGTTATTGCATGCGACACATGACTTTATTCAAAAATGGGAAATTCCAACGCAAAACTGTGTGCTTGCCCATGTGACAGCTCAAATGAAAGCGGTCCAGCAGGGGGCGCCGGCAGATATGATTTTCCAGAGTATTGCCGGAACCGAAGCGGCGAATCGTTCTTTCGGGATTACCGCTTCCCTCTTGGAGGAAGCCAATGAAATGGCGAAAGTATACGGTACAGGAACTGGTCCACAACGTTTGTATTTTGAGACAGGTCAAGGCTCGGAATTATCCGCCGAAGCTCATTATGATATCGACCAATTGACAATGGAATCCCGGAATTATGGCTTTGCCCGCTACTATGACCCGTATATTGTCAATACGGTAGTCGGCTTTATCGGACCAGAGTACTTGTACAACAACAAACAAGTGATTCGAGCCGGTCTTGAAGATCATTTTATGGGAAAAATGCATGGCATTCCAATGGGCGTTGATATTTGCTATACGAACCATATTAAAGCAGACCAGAATGACATTGAAGATCTTGGCGTGCTGCTTTCCGCGGCAGGGGTGAATTTTATTATCGCTGCGCCAATGGGTGATGATTGTATGCTCAATTACCAGAGCTTAAGTTATCACGATGTTGCGACATTAAGACAGACGCTGAATAAACGGCCGGCACCATCATTTGAAGCATGGCTGGAGAAAATGGGGATTTTTGAAAACGGGAAATTAAGTAAATATGCAGGTGACCCGACGATTTTTTCGCGATAGGAGGTGTAAGGAGTGAATCCTGAGTTAGTGGAACAAATCACGAAAATGGTGGTTGAAAAATTGCAGACGAGGACCGCTGCTGGCGGTGCGGCGGTGGAAGAAGTTAAGAAAAAGACGAACGATGATACATCGGCAAAAGTGGAAGTGAAATTTTGGAGCCACCGGACGAATCATGTTGAAACAGAGTGTAATCAAAGTCCGGGCTGCACGGTGTCAGCCCATGAAAAAGAAATACTTCTTGAACCAAAGCCGCCTGTAGGACTTGAAAATCCGATTAATAAGGAAGAGCTGGATCTTTTAATTAGCAAAACACCGGCAAGAATTGGCGTCGGCCGTGCGGGATTAAGGCCCAAAACGGACACTTGGCTGAAGTTTCGCTTTGACCATGCGGCAGCAGTCGATGCCGTTTATGGTGATGTCGATCCGAAAATACTTGAAAGCTTATCCTTATTAAAAGTTAACACGAAGGTTACCGACAAAGAGGTCTATGTCCGCCGTCCTGACTTCGGCCGAAAGCTCTCTGATGAGGCAAAACAATTAATTGATCAAAAATGTAAAAAGTCTCCGACGGTTCAAATTATTGTTTCTGACGGCTTAAGTTCGAAAGCGGTCGAGGAAAATTTAGAGGATGTCTATTTATCTCTTAATCAATCGCTTCAAAGCTTAGGGCTCGATGTCGGAACACCATTTTTTATCGAAAAAGGCCGGGTGGCGGCAATGGATGATGTTGGGGAGATCCTAAAACCGAAAGTGATTATTTACTTGATTGGTGAACGTCCAGGTCTCGTGAGTGCGGAATCGTTAAGTGCGTATCTCTGCTACGAACCACGCCACGGCACCATTGAGGCCGACCGGATGGTCATCTCCAATATTCATAAAGGCGGCATTCCACCGGTGGAGGCCGGCGCCTATATCGGAACGATCGTGCAAAAAATATTAAAATATGAAGCTAGCGGTGTTTCGCTGGTACAAAAAGAGCAATAAGGGGAGGGTTAATAAATGGCATTAGAACGAATTCATGCAAATATCTTGGCTGTTCGGATTATTCCAAACGTTGACCCTGCCTTAGCAGCTCAGTTTCAGTTAAAACCCCATCAACGGAGTTTAGCGATTTTTACCTCAACGATTGACGATGTCGGCTATACAGCTCTTGATGAAGCAACGAAACGCGCAGATGTTGATGTTGTCTATGCAAAGTCCTTCTACGCAGGTTCCGCGCATACATCAGGGCCATTGTCTGGGGAAATGATCGGCGTGTTGGCCGGTCCAAGTCCAGATGAAGTAAAAAGCGGGATGGATGCGGTGATTCAAACCGCAGAAAATGAAGCGTATTTTGAGGCAATCAATGAGGAAAAAAGCCATGCATTGTATGCCCATGTCGTGGCAAGAACCGGTTCTTATCTATCAGCTGAGGCAGGGATTAATCAAGGAGAAGCACTAGCCTATTTGATTGCTCCGCCGCTTGAGGCGGTGTATGGAATGGATGCGGCGTTAAAGGCTGCTGATGTAGAGCTGGTTAAGTTTTTTGGACCGCCTTCGGAAACAAACTTTGGAGGTGGGCTATTGACCGGGTCGCAATCGGCATGCCAGGCGGCAGCGGATGCTTTTCGTGCTGTGATTATCGAAATTGCGAGAAATCCACGACAGTATTAAGATTCCTATTTAATAGGCGGATAATGCTGCATACGTGTAATTTTTTACACAAAAAACAAGAGAGAAAGGAGTGTCCCTGTTGCCATTTGATTTAGATTTACAATCCATTCAGGAAATGCGGGATGCAGTTCAGAAAGCTAAAGAAGCACAGCAAAAGTACTTGGCGTTTTCCCAAGAACAAGTCGACAAAATTGTGAAACGGGCAGCCGAAGCGGCTGCTGCCAAATCACTTGAATTAGCCCAGATGGCGGTCGAAGAAACCGGAATGGGTGTAGTCGAACATAAAAAAATGAAAAATGACGTCGGTTCAAATGCTGTCTATGAATCTATTAAAAACGAGAAGACAGTTGGAATTATTAACGAGGACCGTACAAAGAAAATAGTCGAAGTCGCCTCACCTTTTGGGGTGATTGCCGGGATCATTCCAACGACAAATCCAACTTCGAGTGCGATTTTTAAAGCATTAATCGCCCTAAAAACAAGAAATGGAATCGTATTTAGTCCGCACCCACGGGCAGTGAAATGCTCAGTCGCCGCTTTAAAGATTTGTTTGGAGGCAGCCGTTGATGCGGGAGCGCCGGACGGAATTATTGGCTGGATCTCAAAACCAACAATGGCAGCAACCACTGAATTAATGCACCATCGTGATATTAATTTGATTTTAGCAACTGGCGGAAAAGATTTAGTCCGTGCTGCCTACAGTTCAGGTAAGCCTGCATATGGTGTCGGTCCTGGAAACGTGCCCGTCTATATCGAAAAAACCGCCAATATCGAAAAAGCGGTCAAAATGATTGTTCAAAGCAAAACGTTTGATAACGGCACGATTTGTGCAACGGAACAAGCCATTGTGGTTGACCATAATGTCAAAGAAATGGCCGTAAGGGAGCTTAAAAATAATGGTGCCTATTTCTTAAATGAGCAGGAGAAATCACTTTTAGAAAAGGTGATTTCACCATTGCCAGGAAAGCTGAATCCGGCAATTGTTGGTCAAAGTGCTGTCAAGATTGCGGAATTGGCGGGTATTTCCGTTCCAGCCGACACAACGATTTTAATTGCGGAAGAAACGCGGATAGGGAAGGACGTTCCTTTTTCCATTGAAAAATTGTCGCCGATCTTTCCGATTTATACAGCTGAAAGCTATGAAAGTGCAAAAGAGCTGTGTGTGAAAATCTTAAATTTAGGCGGGATGGGACATAGCTTATCCCTTCACACCAATGATGACAATGTAGCCCGTGAATTTGCGCTATTCATGCCAGTATCACGACTGATGGTGAATACTCTTTCTTCCATTGGTGCGGTTGGAGCCACAACGGAATTGATGCCATCGCTGACACTTGGCTGTGGATCATTTGGCGGTAATATTACTTCAGACAATCTAACGGCCCGCCATTTAATCAATATCAAAAGAATGGCCTATGGAACAAAAGAGGTTAACGTTCCAAAACCATCCAGCAAAAGTCCTGCTCCACAATGGGGTGCCAGTAACCATGTAGACGAGATTGTGAATCAGGTTTTAAGCAATGTGAATGTATCGGGCCAGCTAGATTCGCAGGTCATTTCTGAATTGGTAAATCAAGTATTAAAAAAATATCAAATGAATTAATAGGAGGAATTTACAATGGCTAGAGAATTAACAGCATTAGGAATGGTGGAAACAAAAGGTTTGGTAGCATCCGTAGAAGCAGCAGATGCAATGGTAAAGGCAGCAAACGTACATTTAGTCGGTAAAGTACATGTTGGCGGCGGGCTTGTAACGGTTCTTGTCCGCGGAGATGTAGGTGCGGTTAAAGCGGCAACTGAAGCAGGTGCGGCAGCAGCAGAACGTGTTGGTGAACTATTATCTGTTCATGTCATCCCACGTCCGCACAACGAATTGGAGAGCATTTTACCTAAATTAGAAGTGGAAGTGTAAGAAGTAAGGAGCCAATTCGATGAATGAACAATCTATTCGAACGGTTGTTGAAGAAGTGATTCAGCAATTGTTAAAAAAGGACTTCAGACCCAATACAATCCCGTTGGCTGTCTCTGCACGCCATTGCCACTTAAGTCAAGCTGATTTAGAAACGCTTTTTGGCAAAGGGTATGAGTTAACGAAAAAAGCGGACTTGTCTCAGCCCGGTCAATTTGCAGCTAATGAAACGGTGGTCATTGTCGGACCAAGAGGAAGCATTGAAAAAGTGCGAATCCTCGGTCCGGCCCGTTCTTTAACACAAGTGGAAGTCAGCAGAACAGATGCAGTAAAGCTTGGGTTGAACCCGCCGCTAAGGGAATCGGGCAATATTGCTGGTTCTGCACCGATTACTCTGGCAGGGCCCAAAGGAAGTATTTTCAAAAATGAAGGACTGATCATTGCCCAGGCTCATATTCATATGAACCCTGAGGATGCCGCTTATTTTGGCGTTGAAAACGGCGAGTATGTACGAATCCGAACAGAAGGGGAACGCCCGGTTTCGTTTGAAAAAGTACTTATAAGGGTTTCACCGAGATATCAGCTTGAGATGCATATTGATACCGATGAAGCTAATGCCGGGTTCATTACAAGCGGTCAGGCTGGTTTCTTTGTTAAGGATGGGGAGCCTTTAGTAAAACCCCAGTCTGTGACAAATCAGGTATCACCTGAACAAAACAAACCAAAAGAAGTTCATTTTCAAAAAAATCTCTTAACCAAAAGAGATGTGCAGGCATGTCAGTACGAAATGATATCGGTTCGGAAAGGCACAATTGTGACACCATTGGCACGAGATGCAGCAAGAGAGTTGAAAAAAAGCATCCAGGTTATGGATTAGTTTAAGGGGATGATTTTTTGTTAGTTGGAACGGTGATAGGAAATGTATGGGCGACAAGGAAGGAAGAGAATCTAACAGGATTAAAATATTTATTTGTCCAGCCGGAGCTTCCATCCGGGGCGCCTATCCTTTCACCGTTTATTGCGGTGGATCGGATTGGTGCCGGAGTCGGAGATAAAGTGATGGTCACAACGGGAAGTGCGGCAGCAAATATTATCGGTGATCATAGAATGCCGATTGATGCTGTCATTATCGGAATTATCGATTCTATTGATGTTGAAGGAGGTGCGTAAGTGATGTCAAAAGCCTTAGGAATGATTGAAACTAGAGGGCTGATTGCCTCGATCGTTGCCGCAGATGCAATGGTTAAAGCAGCGGATGTACGTTTAGTTAAAAAAGAAAAAGTGGACGCCGGACTCGTTTCGATTTTAGTAGAAGGAGATGTCGGGGCTGTCCAGGCGGCGGTCGATGCTGGCAAGTATGCTGCTCAAAGTGTCGGGGTGCTGGTAACCGCGCATGTGATCCCGCGTCCGGATGAGGGAGTAGGGCAAATGTTGGCACAGACGCCGAAAAAGGGCGAGGAGAAACCAAAACCTGCAAAAAAAGGTCAAAGAGCAAAACAAGATGAGCCTCCAGCACAAACAGAATAATTTTAAAAAGAATGGAGGAAGAAACATGGTTTTCAAACGTAAAAAAATTGCAGTGATTGGTGCAGGATTTACTGGTGCAACAGCGGCGCTGATGATTGCGCAAAAAGAATTAGGAGATGTCATTCTGGTTGATATCCCGTCTCAAAACGATCCAACCAAAGGGAAGGCACTGGATATGCTGGAAGCAAGCCCTGTCCAAGGCTTTAATGCAAATATAACGGGTACCTCAGATTATGCGGATATACAGGATGCTGATTTGGTGTTAATCACTGCAGGACTGCCGCGGAAACCAGGGATGAGCCGGGATGATTTGGTTTCGACCAATGCAAAAATTATCGAGCAAGTCTCTGAAAATATTAAAAAATATGCGCCGAATAGCTACATTATCGTTTTAAGTAATCCTGTTGATGCGATGACCCATGTTTGCTATAAAACAACAGGGTTTCCTAAAAATAGGATTATCGGTCAGTCCGGAGTCTTAGATACTGCGCGTTTCAACACTTTTGTTGCACAGGAATTGAATGTGTCAGTGGAAGATATTTCAGGTTTTGTCCTTGGCGGGCATGGTGATGATATGGTCCCATTGGTTCGATTCTCTTATGCCGGCGGAATCCCGCTTGATAAAATTCTCCCGCCTCACCGAATTGAAGCGATTGTGGAAAGAACGCGTAAAGGCGGCGGCGAGATTGTCAGTTTGCTAGGTCAAGGCAGTGCCTACTACGCCCCGGCAGCCTCGATGGTCCAAATGGCTGAAGCCATATTAAAAGACAAAAAACGAATCTTGCCATGTATTGCCTATCTGGAAGGGGAATATGGCTATCAGGATTTATATCTAGGGGTTCCAACGATCCTTGGCGGCGATGGGATTGAAACGGTAATAGAAATTGCGTTAACCCCTGAAGAAAAAACAGCCCTTGATCAATCAGCCCAATCTGTTCGGAATGTTATGTCGGTTTTGAAGACACGATAATATTTGGATAATATATCCTGTGAATCCTTCTACAATTCTATATTAAACTAGTAGCACCTAGTTTTGGAAATAGTCGTGTATGGGATATGGTTTTACTTTTATATTTCCAGGAGATTTACTTTGAAAGGGGAAGGGTTTATGGAGCAGGGAAACAACCATTTACAAAAAGCGCTTAAACCAATTCATCTCTGGGGTATTGCTGTAGGGATGGTCATATCCGGCCAATATTTTGGCTGGAACTATGGTTTTGAATCAGGCGGCACCATTGGCCTCGGCATTGCCGCACTGATTATTATTGTCTTTTATACGACCTTTATTTTTAGTTATTCAGAGCTTTCAACTTCCATCCCTCATGCCGGCGGACCGTCTGCCTACGCCCGAAAGGCAATGGGGCCGTTTATGGGCTTTATAACCGGTTTAGCCTGTTTACTGGAATTCGTATTTGCCCCTCCAGCGATTGCGGTTTCTGTTGGAGCGTATATCAATTTCTTAATCCCAAGTATTAATCCCGTTTATGCAACGGTCGGAATGTTTATTTTATTTATTTTGGTCAACCTCATCGGCGTAAAAGGTGCCGCTATCATTGAGTTAGTGGCAACGGTATTGGCACTGATCGGTCTCGCGATTTATTATGTGGCCGGTTTACCTCATGTTCAATCATCCAATATATTTAATGATATGGCTTTTAGTCATGGCTGGTCCGGTGTTTTGGCAGCGATTCCATTTGCCATTTGGTTCTTCCTTGCGATTGAAGGGGGAGCGATGGCAGCAGAAGAGGTGCGCGACCCGAAGAAGGATATTCCAAAAGGCTTTATTTCCGGAATTTTAACGCTTGGTGTGGCAACGATTTTAACCTTAGTCGTAACGGCAGGACTTGGCGGCGGTAACGGTAAACCGGCGGATTATCCACTTCCACAGGCATTGGAAAGTATTTATGGAGAAGGCAGCTTTATTCCAAAATCAGTTGCCATTATCGGTTTATTTGGTTTAATTGCCAGCTTGCACGGTATTATTATTGGTTATTCCCGTCAAACGTTTGCCCTGGCTCGTGCAGGATACCTGCCTAAGTTTTTGTCTAATCTTTCGAAACGCGGGGTGCCGCATTGGGGCTTGATTGTTCCTGGAGCGATTGGAGTGATCGCAGCAGGCTCAGCAAACTTTGCTAATGCGTTGATTATCCTATCCGTTTTTGGTGCGATTACGATGTACTGCTTAAGTATGGTTTCGTTGTTTGTGCTGCGGAAAAAGGAGCCGAATTTGGAAAGACCATTTAAGGTGAGCTATCCTGTGGTACCGGCGATTGCATTAGTATTGGGTGTTTTCTCTTTCTTCTGCGTGGTAAAATACAGCGTGTTAACGACAACTCTTCCTTTGTTTGGAGTGGAGCTGCCTTTGGCGGGTGTGATTCTGACGATTTTTGGTGTGGCGATTGTCTACTATTTCTTAGTAGGATCCAAGAATCTTCGTCCAATGTCGGAGGAGTTTGTTTTAATTGAGGATGTGACTTCTGGAGAAACAGGGACAGATGAGAAAATAGGATAACGTTCAATAGAAAAAGATGTTCCATTGGGGTGGGGCATCTTTTTTGTATTCGTTGAATGGATTGGATACAGACGGTCCTCAAATAATGCCCCTGTTCGTATAAGTTATCATGAACGAAACTAGCTCCTTACTCGTAACACCGTAGGTTAACTAGCAAAGTTATTTCGTGCAGGTGAATTAACCTCTGTTTACGTGCCAACAGAAGATGAGAACTGGATGTTTCATGATAGGAAGTATTTGTTAACAAGCATTAATAGATAAAAGCAGTTGGCTTTGTCTGCCTTGACTGATATAATAGTAGGATATGAAGTGGAATACGATGTAATGTGGGGGAACCGGTGATGCCGGTTGAGATTTAGTCCGTGAGACGATGACCCTTGGAACCTGATCTGGTTGATACCGGCGGAGGGAACATATTCTTAAACAATTAATTGTTTGCTGATATGCACTCAGGTTTCTTTGCCTGGGTGCTTTATTTTGTTTAAGCAAGTTTTTGCCTTCTAACCAACACTGAGGTTTCAGCCAATTTATTTTGTTTCACTTTAGATATTATTTTTACATATGGGGGATTCTACATGAAGAAATGGCTAGTACTAGTCCTTTCAGTCCTTTTAGTGACTGGATGCAGCAGCAAAAAAGAAACAGAAAACGCAAAAGAAAAAAAACAGCCGCTTAAAAAGGTCTCGATTGTACTGGATTGGACGCCAAATACCAATCATACTGGATTATATGTAGCAAAAGAAAAAGGATTCTTTAAAAAAGAAGGCTTGGATGTGGATATTATCATGCCGGGTGAGACCGGTGCTGACCAACTTGTAGCTTCTGGCAAGGCGCAGTTTGGTGTTGGCTACCAAGAAGCGATTACCCAGGCACGTATTCAAGGGGTACCGCTCGTATCGATCGCTGCAGTGATTCAACACAATACATCAGGATTCGCTTCACCAGCTGGCAAACAGATTCAATCTCCGAAAGATTTTCAAGGAAAAACATATGGTGGATGGGGCTCGCCAGTCGAAAAATCTGTCATCACTTCTCTCATGAAAAAGGAAAACGCCGATGCCAATAAGGTGAAAATCGTGAACATGGGGGATACGGACTTTTTTACGGCTGTGAAACGAGACATCGATTTCGCTTGGATTTACTATGGGTGGACTGGTGTAGAAGCAGAGCTTCGTAATGAAAAAATTAATATGGTTTACTTAACAGATTACTCTGACAAACTGGACTACTATACACCTGTTTTAGAAACAAACGAGAAAATGATCAAAGAGGACCCTGAAACGGTTAAGGCGTTCGTAAATGCCGCTGCCAAGGGGTATGAATTTGCCATTAAAAACCCTGATCAAGCTGCAGATATCCTGATTAAAGCAGCACCGGATTTAGATCCAAAGCTTGTAAAGAAGAGTCAAGAATGGTTGTCTCCAAAATATCAGGATGATGCAAAGGAATGGGGAATTCAAAAGCAAGAGGTTTGGGAAAATTATGCCCAATGGATGTATGATAATAAGCTTCTTGACAAGAAATTAGATGCGAAAAAAGCATTTACAAATGAATTTTTACCAAAACACTAGGGGGTAGAAAAACATGGCGAATTCATTAATCAGCATTCAAATCATACCGAAAACAAAGGATGGAGAAGACGTCATTCCATACGTTGATTCAGCCATTAAAGTCATTGCTGAATCTGGTGTGAAATATGAGGTACACCCGTTAGAAACAACCATGGAAGGCGAACTGCACGAATTATTTACTGTGATTTCAAAAATGAATGAACGAATGATTGAAATGGGAAGCAAAAATGTCATTTCTCAAGTGAAAATCCTTTATCAGCCAACAGGCATTTCCATGGATGACTTAACGGAGAAATATCGATCATGAGGAAGAATCTTGTAAAAGGGTGGAGACCGATTTTGGTTCTCCTCCTTTTGTTTGTCATTTGGGAGATTGTCGTTAAAATATCAGAAGTGCCGGAATGGCTTCTTCCGCCGCCATCAAAGATTTTCACAGAGGCCATTGCCGGTTGGCGTGATTTTTATCCAGATGTGTTTTCAACGGTTAAAATTTCATTATTTGGATTTGTAGTTGGAGCATTCATTGGACTGGCAGTCGCCGTTTTATTCCATCTTGTACCTGTTTTAAGGGATTCCTTCTATCCATTGTTGATTTTATCACAAAATGTTCCCATTATCGTTCTGGCTCCACTGTTGGTGATTTGGTTTGGGTTTGGCTTATTGCCCAAAATGATTGTCATCACCCTTGTTTGTTTCTTTCCCATTACAGTGGCCGCCTTGGATGGATTTAGCCAAACCCCTTCAGAGTTGAAGCATTATATGAGGATGGCAGGTGCATCCAAAACACAGCTTTTTTGGAAATTGGAGCTGCCGTTTTCGTTGCCCTCGATTTTTTCAGGCTTTAAGGTTTCTGCCACGTATAGTGTAATGGGTGCCGTTATTTCTGAATGGCTTGGTGCTAAGCAGGGGATTGGTGTCTTTATGACATTCGCATCGTCGTCTTTTCGAACGGACCGGGTGTTCGTTGCCATTTTTACCATCATGTTCTTAAGCCTCTTATTTTTCTTTTTAATCGTTTTTATGGAGCGAAGAGTGGTTCGCTGGCAGCTGAAAGGGGATGAGAAATAATGAGCTATCTTCGTTTTCAAAACGTTTCGAAACGTTTCGGGCAAAATGAAGTACTGAATGGCCTTGATTTTTCCATTAATAAAGATGAATTTGTTTCTATTATTGGCCCTTCAGGTAGTGGGAAAAGCACCATTTTCAATTTAATAGGAGGAATTCTTTCACCAGATGAAGGGGAGATCCTATTAGACAACCAGTGCGTTAATGGAAAGCGTGGTTTTATTAGCTATATGCCTCAAACTTCTTCTCTTTTCCCGTGGAGGACGATACTTGAAAATGTCCTTCTTGGCCAAGAACTTCAGGGAAAAAAAGAGGTAAAAGCAGCACGAGAAATGCTGGCGATTGCAGGACTCTCTGATTATGAAAACGCCTATCCTCACATGCTATCTGGAGGAATGAAGCAGCGGGCTGCTTTTATCCGTGCCTTATTGAGCCCGCAAGAGGTGATCTGTCTTGATGAGCCTTTTTCAGCATTAGATGAGCTAACCCGGTTTGAAATGCAGAAATGGTTATTGGAAATGTGGGAATCACATCGAAGGACTATTCTTTTTATTACTCATCATATTGAGGAAGCACTGTTTCTATCCGATCGAGTGATGATGCTGTCTGGTAAGCAAGCAAAGGTCGTTTCAAACATAGAGGTTCCATTTGAAAGGCCGCGGCACGAAGGTATTCTACTAGATGAAAGCTTTATTCACCGGAAAAGGGATGTATATTACCAATTAGTAGGTGAAATCAAATGAACATGATCGACGCTCATATACATTTGGATCGCTATCAGGATGAGGAAATCAAAAGGATTGTATTGGATTCTGCCCATATCGAAGCCTTGATTTCTGTATCCTTTCATTTGGATTCCAGTAAAAGAAACCTTTTGCTCTCACAAAAATATCAAAAGGTAAAACCTGCATTTGGCTACCATCCAGAACAAACATTGCCTTCTGAAAACGAGCTGAACGTGCTGCTAAATTGGATGGACGACCACCGTGATGAAATGATTGCTGTAGGAGAGGTGGGGCTGCCATACTACTTAAGGCAAGAGCAGGGGATTTCGATTGCTCCTTATCTTGAAGTAATAGAAGCTTTTATAAGTAAGGCGAAAATATGGGACAAACCGATTGTTCTTCATGCTGTTTACGATGATGCGCCTCTCGTTTGTGACCTTCTCGAAAAATATTCTGTTTCCAAAGCGCATTTTCATTGGTTTAAAGGGGATCAGAAAACAATAGACCGAATGATACGAAACGGCTACCATATTTCTATTACCCCGGATGTGGTGTATGAACAAGAAATCCAGCAGCTTGTCAATGTCTATCCTCTCGAGCTCATGATGGTTGAAACAGATGGACCTTGGCCATTTGAAGGTCCATTTGCGGGGAAAATGACCCATCCGAATATGATGGAGGAGTCCATAAGAAAAATTGCACTGCTTAAGAAGCTTTCCGCTGCGGAAGTTTCAGATGTCTTACATCAAAACACAAAAGGGTTTTATCAATTAACATCTTGAAGCTGCCGATCAAACATTGGCAGCTTTCTTTATTTGTAAAAGTTTTTTATCTTCCCTGATTTCCGCACTAGAGTAACATGCATGTTCTAGCAATAGACGGTCCATCAATGGGGGGTTCCTCCGAAATAACTTCTTATCTAAGGGGTTTACTTCTTAGCTTTTTCTTGAATAAGAGAAGGGGTTATTTGTAAGTAAATCGAAGTTAAGCAGAAGATGTTATTTTGTTTACCATCTGGATGTACTACTCAACATTAAGGAGGAACAATTATGAGCGAAACAAAGACATTACGAGGACTCGCTACAGTCAGTTTTTGGACGGATGACCTAGCAGCTGCAAAGAAGTGGTACACCGAGATATTGGGGATCGAACCATACTTCGAACGTCCAGGTTATGCTGAGTTTCGACTCGGCGACTACCGACACGAGCTGGGCCTGATCGATAGCCGTTACGCGCCTGATGGTTTAACGACCGGCCCGGCAGGTGCTGTAGTGTACTGGCACGTTGACAATGTAACAGCAATTTTCAAGAAGCTGCTTTCAATGGGAGCGAAAGAGTACGAGGCACCCACAGAGCGTGGCGAGGGGTTCATCACTGCTTCCGTGGTCGATCCCTTTGGGAACATCCTGGGTATTATGTACAATCAGCACTATTTGGAGGTTCTGAGCTCGATCAGAAAAGCGTGACCCTCAGCTTACCCCAACTGCTAGGTATTCAACTACTAAACTCGAGACAAAAAGCACAAGAAATGTGAAAAGTGAAAAGTGAAAAGGGCTTCACGAAGTAATAATACACAATTGAAAGATAAGTTTACCTTGAACTAAGACAAAACCTCTCTAAATTCCTTTTAATTAAGGAAATTCACGAGAGGTTTTTTTATAAGTTGCTCTTCGAGAAATATTTCTGAGTATCTTCACGTATTTGATTAGGTAAGACACGATCAAGCTCTTTATTTAACCATGAAAGTGTTTTACTACGTAAGTATTCACGCATTTTTTCTTCCGCAGAGAGCATAACTAAATTGATGGTGCAAGAGGAAGGAGCTGAACAGCAGTTTTCTCTATACAAATAACCATTATCTTTTATATTTTTACATTGAAAAATAGGCTTAGGACCTTCAACTGCTTCAACCACATCCCAAAAGGAAATATCTTCTGGGGATTTCGATAACCTATATCCTCCCTTTACACCAGGGACAGAATTTACAATTCCAGCCTTAGATAATTTACCGAAAACTTTTGAAAGAAAGGTTTCAGAAAGTCCTTGGAATTCTGCCAAATCCTTAATTCCAATACTTTCATTGGGAGGAACATCAATTAAATAAACCAGACAATGCAACGCATATTCAACTCCGACACTATACTGCATATAAACTCACCTGCTTTTGATTTTAAGGGTTATCACATTGTATCTTAGGAGTATTTAGAGTGTTAGTCAATGTAAATCATATTCATTCACAAAAATAATTATAGTCTTTCTATTAGAGATATATTCAATCAACGATTAAATCAGTCTCCAATTCATAATATAAAATTCATTATAAAGAAGAAATCCAAATGAATAAAACACTTTAACATTAACGCACGTAGTCAGGAAAAAAATGTAACTATTCGGGATAACCTGTTCCAGAATTGCTTGAAATTCAAGCTTTGTCTGGACCAATACCCCCGTTATATTCTCGTGCTGTTTTGTAAGATTCCGAAGGTTTAAAAGTTTAATTCCTCTACGTCTCTAATTCCTCTTTGTGCAGAGATGGTAAGCATCGACCGCATCTGTCTTTACTTTCCTAAGACATGAACTTTTAACCTGATAAGAAATTAAAGGATTAATGATTATCAATAAATATCCACGGTCCTCCAAGTATTGAACAACAGAGGATTGATAATGTCCTGTTTCTTCTAGGGCGATAGGTGGTTTCTTGCTATTGTCTTTATTAAGATCATCTCGCCTTTGTTATTTCTCTAATTTTATTATGGTTGGATCTTTATTAAGTTAATCTAAATGGAATTTCGTGGATGTTGTTTCAATTATCAAATTATAAGAGGGTTGACATAATAAAACAAATAATATATTATAGACAATATTAATCGACGATTAATACTGTCTATAATTGTTGTTTAAATCTTTAGTTCAATTATTTATTGAATAAACTTTTTTAGGGAGGTAATTAAATTGGAACAACGAATTGATTATAACAATGTAGCACCTGAGGCACTTAAAATAATGATGGAAATGGAAAAGTATACGAAAACTACAGGTATAGAACGTAAACTTCGTGATCTGATTAAAATTCGTGCTTCTCAAATTAACGGCTGTGCATATTGTTTGAATATGCACACAGCAGATGCTCGGAAAATGGGTGAAACAGAACAAAGAATATATTGTGTTAGTGCTTGGGAAGAGTGTGAATTCTACACAGAAGCAGAAAAAGTAGCTTTAGAGTTGACAGAGTACGTGACATTAATCCCGACAAAACGTGTGCCAAATGAGCTTTATCAACGAGTGCGTAAACACTATGACGAAAAACAGTATGTTGACCTTGTTTTAATAATTAATCAAATTAACAGTTGGAATAGAATTTCTATTGCAATGGGGAATACTGCAACTGAAAAATAATTACAATCAACGAACATTTTAGAATATAGATCTCAGATAGATTGTAATCGAGTAGGAGGGGGTGACTAACCCCCGACCTCTCACACCACCATACGTACCGTTCGGTATACGGCGGTTCAACTAAGTTTGACGTAAAAATTCATATCTGTGATATAGACTTTTCAACACTCGGTTACTCCAAAAAGAGTTATCGAGGGTTTTGTGTAGAATCGGACTACTTGCTATTCTCCAGTATTTCTTTCTGTAGTTTCCCCATTCGTAAGCCTTGTTTGGTGATACTCCCAGACCTATGAGTTTTCTCACTCTTGTTTTGGGTGTTTTCCATTGTTTCCATTCAATCATACGGAGTCTTCTTCTTATCCACTCATCAAATTCTTTAAACTTACTTGGTGTATCCGCTAAAGCAAAGTAACCACACCACCCCGTTAGGTATTGATTTAGTTTCTCAATTCTTGTTTCCATTGGGATGGATTTTGAACGTGAAGTTAGTTCCCGTATTTTCGACCTTTTAATCCAGCCAATGCTTGTTGTACTTGTTTTCCAACGGTCATATAAAGATCCCTCTTTTCGTGATAGAAGTTAAATTACAAAATTAGTATGCTGAATGAATAATTATTTACTTATGTATTTATTTTTTTGGCTGTGTTAAACGGTATTGTTGATTTTGCTATTCTGTTGATTGGAGCTGAAGGCGCGAAGACTCCTGCGGGAGCACGGGGCAGGTGAGACCCCGCAGGCGCTAAAGCGCCGAGTTATCATGAACGAAACTAGCTCCTTACTCGTAAATTCGTAGGTTAATTTGGTAAGAATGTTTAATGTTGAAAAACAAAAAACCAAATTAGAGCTACATTACGAAAGGAGCTAGTCATTATGCAGGATGCCATAAAATTTGTAGGTTTAGACGTATCAAAGGAAAAAATTGCTGTAGCTATTGCTGAAGAGGGCCGCGGAGAGCCTAGATACTTTGGAATGATTCCTCATACACCTGAAGCAATTAGGAAATTAATAAAAAAACTTGGAGAACCTAACACTCTTCGAGTGTGTTATGAAGCAGGTCCAACTGGGTACCCACTATTTAGACTATTACTTACTTTGGGAGTTCATTGCGATGTGATAGCTCCATCCTTAATACCTAAAAGACCAGGTGAGCGTATCAAGACAGATCGTAGGGATTCTATCCGACTTGCTCAGTTATATCGAGCAGGTGAATTAACACCTATTTATGTTCCTGATACGGAAGATGAAGCTCTCCGTGATTTAGTAAGAGCACGTGAAGACGCAAAAGAAGATGAACTAAGAGCTAAGCATCGTTTATCTAAATTTTTATTACGTAATAATCTTCACCCACCAGCTGGAGTTAATAAATGGACTAAAAAGTATCGTGAATGGCTAAATGTATTAAAATTTGAAAACTCATCTTTACGAGTGGTTTTTCAGGAATATTATCATCAATTAAAAGAGTTAGAACAACGAATTCTAAGACTCGAAGAGGAAATAAAATTACAAGCAGCCGAAGGTGTTCATGCTCCAATGATTCAAGCCTTACAAGCATTAAGAGGTGTTGCGCTTATAACTGCGACTAGTCTTGTCGCAGAAATTGGTTCTTTTAAACGTTTTCCAACCCCGAAACAATTTATGGCTTATGTTGGTTTAGTACCGAGCGAATCCTCTAGTGGTGAGAAAAGGAGACAAGGAGAAATTACTAAAACTGGAAATCGCCATGTTCGCCGTCTATTAATTGAGTCTGCTTGGAGTTATCGATATCAACCTTCAGTTAAAGGTGAATTAAAGAGACGGCAAGACGGCTTATCTCCAATAGTTCAAGGTATATCCTGGAAAGCTCAAAATAGGCTTCATAAAAGATATTTTCAACTACTATCCAGAGGAAAAACAGGTGGTAAAGCAATCACTGCAGTAGCAAGAGAGTTGGCAGGTTTTATTTGGGCTATTACGCAAGAGATAAATGATACTTCCAAAATTTGATTGTAAATATTGAAAATAAAATGCTTTTATATTGATTTAAAAATAGAAGATGAGAATAGGGCTCGAAGGCAAAGAGTAATACCGGAAAGGAAAATCCACGTGCCTCCTCTGTGCTATACCTTATAAGGGTTAACGCACGCGCCGAGTTAGTGGAAAAGTCCTTTAAACGGAAAGATAAAATGTGAAAACCCACGAATATCAGAATGCTAACCGCAGTAGAGATTTTTGCTTTCGTGCCGTGTTCTTAACATCTATTCAAATAAATAAGGAGCGGACATGTGATCATTTCTTCTTTAGCTTAAAATAGTGTCTCATCTCTTAGAATGGCAGTCAAGGAGAGCACTTGACAGCCATTCTAAGAGATGAGAATAGGTTGGTAAGCTAAAGAAGGAGATAATCTAGCCAGAAGGCTAATAAGACAACAATGAAAAGAAGCCAAAATTAGCTTCTCTTCTTAAAATTGCCCAAAAATAATACAAATACTAATTTAGAGTGGGGGCCTTGACAGTTTCGTTCATATCAGGAGGCTCACCGGCACGCCCGCGGTAAGCGAGGCACCTGGAGTGGAAATCAACAGACAGGTTTAACACAGTTTTTTAATTTCTAAGCTCTTTTTGATACAACCTACCATCTAATGGAGGAATATTACGATAAAACCGTTGAGCAAAACACTTTATCTAGTAAAAAACAAAAATTTTTTGAAAAAATAGCAAATTCCTATTATAATAAAACCAACCATTTTTAAGACCAAGTCCTAATATGTAGTAATAATTTCAAATAAACTGGAGATAAAACATGTCAATCGAAACGAAACAAAGGAAACCAAGAATTTCTGCTTATTTTAAGACACTCGGAATCAAGGACTGTAAAAGCAAGCGGGGCTTTTGGAAGCACGTTACTGGAGTAGATTCAGTCTTGGCAGAGGAACTTGAACCACTTATATGCCGCAAAAAGAAGGGAAATATTTATGAGGTAAAGAATGGTACTCTGCCTTTCAGCTTGGCAGTGGAATCATGGACGAAGTCATTTCATAAGTCTTTCCTGACTTGGATAAATCAGCAAAAACAACTAAAGCCACAGCGAATTTTGGAAATCGGATGTGATAATGGATTGTTGGCATGCTGGTACGCCACACGGTTTCCGGATGCGGAGATAATTGGAATCGATCAGTCAGGGAACGGAATCCGGTGTGCCAAAGAGTTGGCTAAGCAGCTAGGTCTTACTAATGTGAGCTTTTATCGAATCGATTTTATGGATTTAAGAGAGCATTTTTTGCTGAACTCTTTTGATCTCATTATTTCTGTGCGGGCCTTTCATGAGATTATGGGACCTCTTTTCTTCCCAAAGTATTGGTCACTACCAGATTACTTGAAGGAAAATCCAACATATGGAGATAGTAAGTATTTACAAATAGTCGATGATTTGTTAACCGAGGACGGAACCTATCTCTCTTGTGAGCGATTGGAAAACCCCGCAGATGTCGGGAAGTGGGCAAATTCGCTGTCACAAGCCAATCTCCAAGTCCAGTGGGATGACTGCGACATCATAGATTATCATGAGTTAGGAGCAAATAAGCGTTCTCCTATTATTGTAGCGACAAAAAGGCAGACTGGGATCATAACCTTAGAAGGTATGGAACACCTTTATACGAAAGATCATCCAATCGTATTAGAGTCCGGGAAATGCTACAGCGGGGCGAAAGCTGAGTTTGCCTATCACCGCTTGGGGGAGAAAACATTCAAATCAGGCCACTATCTGGATGTGCCCAACCACTGGCATATGTTTCGATTTGAAATTTGGGAGACCAGCAGTTTTCTGATTGTCTATAATTACGGTAATATGGGGCATCGTCATTTGGACATACTTTCTGCCGGTGCATATTTAGAGGCACAACTGCTGATAGAGGAGGCAAAGGAAAAGTCCAGTCATCTCGGACCAATTGTATAATACAACAGCCTGGAAGCACGTCCAGAAAGCTATTTTATTCTTAATTCAAAGGCAATAAAGAAACTATTGGGTTTAAATATAAAATTAATTTGCAGAATTAGAGAGTCTACATGAAATTGTAGGCTTTTTTTCTCTCTAAAAATTCAAAAGGGGCAAATGTTTATTCCCGATAGCAGGAAATATGAATAAAATAGATCCCATCGGTCAACGTTTCACGATATTTTTACAATCATTTTATAAGAAATAGAGGGAAGTCATTATGTCAACCTTAACAGGGTTTCTGCCCAGCACATCCGCTTTTAAATTTGGAAACAGCTTTCCACAAGTTCCATTATGGAAAATGGATGTTTTGGGTCTGCGGATTCCAATCGGTAATGCATCATATGGCCTTTGTGGCGGAATGATTTATGCAGTCATAGATTACTTTGAAGCAAAAATGCCGATCCCGTCCAATCCGACAGCCCCTCCATCTGGTCCATTGTTCAAATATATCGTTAATCGGCAGATGGAAAGCTTTCATTTGCCCTTTGGTCTTATTAAATATATGGTTTTGATGAATCCTGTCCTCCAGGATCATGAAACAACCACTAGTAAACTAGGAGATGCTCCGCACGGAAGAACGTGGAGAATGATTAATGAGGAATGGCCGAGAATAAAAAATGATCTTGATAACGGAAAGCTATCACCGCTTGGTTTAGTCAGAGTAAAATCCCTTAATCCTTTTCAGATTAGACAAAACCATCAAGTTCTTGCATATGGGTATGACTTCAATGAAAATAATCTGTCCATTCATATCTATGACCCTAATTTACCAAACGATGATCATGTAACTATATCTTTAAGTATTGATAATCCCGAATCGCCAACAACTGTTGTTCATTCAAAATCATCTGAACCGATTTATTGTTTCTTTAGAACGAATTACAACTTTACAAGGCCGATAGATTTAAACTAGATTTCAAGCGGCTCGTTTACGGAAAAAACCTTTTTTAGTCATAATCTCCCCTTCAAAAGGTATACATTTATCCCAAATATACATTTTATTAAAAATTCTTCTAACTGCAATATTTATCCGGTTAGAAAAATAGTATATCAAGCAATAATTTTTGGCACTAACAGATTCTTTTGAGCTCTTTTATACTAATGAAGAAGTTTTTGCGAAGCACTATCCATAACACACTCTAAGCAATCCATGTATTCTCTAAAGAGAAGTAACTAAATGCTGAAATGTCAGGCTCCCGTTAAGGTGTCTAACATTTTTTTAGCCGCAAGACCAATCCAAATAACTGGACGGAGTCTAAAAACGATACTAAATGTAAGTATATATTTGATACCCCATTTAACCGCATTATATTTACATAACATTAAGAATCTGATTTTTTTTTATGGAATGGAAAAAGTCAGCAATTTAATAAAGCTATAATTAATAAATTGTAGAAGAGAAATCAAATAAGAAAAGCAGTTCGTTAGGAGGAATAGATATATGGTAAAAGCCACGCAGAAGGAATTGGAGGTAATTGTAAAATTTGCATTGATGCTTTGGCCGGCATGTAATTCAAATGAGTTGAAGGAAGAATTTAGTGAACTATTACATGACCAAGATGCTGCAATTTTTTTAGCAAAAGAAGGAACGGAATTTGTTGGATTTGTTCAATGTCAGCTTCGAAAGGACTATGTGGAAGGAACGGAAAGTAGTCCAGTGGGATATCTCGAAGGAATTTTTGTACAGGAGGGCTTTCGAAGAAAAGGGATGGGAAAACAGCTTTTGGCAGCCTGTGAAATTTGGGCAAAGGAACGGGGCTGTAAAGAATTTGCAAGTGATCTGGAACTAGATAACCTAGAGAGTTTAAGATTTCATCTGAAGAGTGGATTTCAGGAAGCCAACCGAATTATTTGTTTAACGAAAAAATTATAAAAATCGAACCTTCTTCCACAGAGACTCTCAAATGATACTACAACAAATAGCTCTCCCTAAAATTAAGATAGCTAGGTAAAGTTTTGTAATTTCACTTCCAACCGATGAAATACTTTGAACAACTGACCAAAACAAACAACCGCAAGCCCCTGCATTCATGTATGGGGTAAGGTTGTTTGTTTTTATTTATTTTTTCAGAACAAATGTTCCTAAAAATTGGCGTTAGATAAAAATAATTGATATAATTAAGATATGAAAAGCCTAATTCAATATAAAAGTAATAATAATGTAGTATATTCTTGTAAATACCATGTGGTTTGGTGTCCTAAATATAGAAGAAATGTATTGATAGATGGAGTAGATGAGAGACTTAAATCTATTCTATTAGAGGTTGCGGAAGAGACAAAGTCTGAAGTAATCGAAATGGAAATTATGCCAGACCATGTTCATCTACTTGTGGAGTGCGATCCACAGTTTGGTATTAATAAACTCATTAGAATGATGAAAGGAAGAAGTTCTCGCTATTTACGCAGCGAATTCCCATGGTTAAAAAGTAGAATTCCTTCTCTATGGACCAATAGCTATTTTGTATCAACTGTTGGCGGTACAAGGTTTGATGTTGTAAAACAGTACATAGAAAATCAAAAAGGAGTGTAAAACCATGGCTGCATCAAAAGTAAAATCGCCTTCTTTTATCGCAACGATTCGATTAAGAACGAATGCACAGGAAGATAAGTTAATTTTGATGTTATCTGATTGTGGAAGACAGCTTTATAATGCTTGTTTAGGGGAAGGTTTGAAGCGGATTAGGGCAATTCAAAACACCAAATTGTATAAGGAGACTGTCGAATTATCTAAAACTTCGGAAACAGATATAGAGCAGCGTAGAGCTAACTTTATATACCTTAATGCGACTTTTGGGTTTACTGATTATTCGATTCAATCTTTCGGGACAAAAACGAAGAATGCATCAAAGTTTATTGCGGAACATTTAGGGACTCACGTCTGTCAAAAACTTTCGACAAGAGCCTTTAAGGCCGTGCAAAAATTCGCTTTTAAGAAAGCGAAAAAGGTAAAGTTTAAACGAAAGGGAGAATTTGTTTCCTTAGAAAGCAAAAACAACAAAACATTTCTTACTTATTCGAATGGTTATGTTTTCATCGGAAAAACACTTTCGTTAAAATGCCTATCCGATCCCAAAGATCTATGGATGCAGCATGCCTTAAAGCATAGAATAAAATATTGTCGAATCATAAAAAAAGAGGTAAAGGGGAAAAATCGTTTTTATGTTCAGTTGATTCTTGAAGGGTACCCTTATCGTAAATATGAATTAGGTAAAGAAGAGATTGGACTAGATATTGGTCCTTCCACGATTGCGATGGTAGGGGAGTCGAAAGCCGAATTAAAGGAATTTTGTGAAGAAGTGGTAGGAATCGATAAGGAAAAAAGACGAATCAATCGTAAAATGGACCGGCAGCGACGAGCCAATAACCCCAATCATTATCAAAGCAATGGCGTGATGAAAAAAGGTAAAAAGAAGTGGGTCAACTCCAAAAGATACATAAAGACGCGTTCAGATCACAGAGAATTGGAACGTAAGATGAAAGAAGTAAGAAAACAACTCCATGGTCGAGATACCAATCAAATCCTACAACTAGCCTCCTCCATTCTAACAGAGAAACTCTCCTATAAAGCTTTTCAAAAAATGTTCGGAAAAAGTATCGGTAGAAAAGCACCCAGTATGTTTTTGAAAATGTTAAAACGAAAAGTGGAATCACAAGGTGGAAGGTTCCGAGAGTTTCCAACCTACTCGACAAAGTTATCTCAAACCTGCCATTGTGGTGCTATTAAGAAAAAAAGACTTAAGGACCGCTGGCATAGTTGTGAATGCGGGGTCCTGGCACAACGTGATTTATACAGTGCATTTTTAGCTAGATATGTATCAAAATCAAATCAAGTAGATTTTCAAAAGGCTGAAAAAGAGTGGCCTCAACTTTCTATTATTTTAAATGAGTGCATCATGAATTTGAAAAACATGAGATTAGAAAGAAAATTCATCTCAACATTTGGTATATAAATTCCTAAGAGATTAATAGGTTAAATCTCTCGGTGCAGACATACCCCGAAACAGTCAATAAGTTGTGAGTGGCAAGGGAATCCGAGCCCATGTAGATAGTCATATTTCGATTATGTGCATTAGAACGATTTCGGCTGTCGAAGCCTTTTAGACCAAAGTGAAGTCCATCTTGTATAGTAATTATAGATTTTGGAAGAGCCAAGGTTGTTTAAAGGTGGAACCCCCTCCATTTATGGAGGGGGGAGTGTCAGCAAGATGCTGCTATTTTTTTAGCAAAAGAATGAACGGAATTTGTTGGATTTGCTCAATGTCAGCTTCGAAAGGATTATGTGGAAGGAACGGAATGTAGTCCAGTGGGATATCTCGAAGGAATTTTTGTATAGGAGAGCTTTCGAAGAAAAGGTATGGGAAAACAGCTTTTGGCAGCCCGTGAAATTTGGGCAAAGGAACGGGGCTGTAAGGAATTTGCAAGTGATCTGGAACTAGATAACCTAGATAGTTTAAGATTTCATCTGAAGAGTGGATTCCAGGAAGCCAACCGAATTATTTGTTTAACGAAAAAATTATAAAAATCGAACCTTCTTCCACAGAGACTCTCAAACTCCAATGATACTACAACAAATAGAAATTCCTAAAATTAGGATAGATTGGTAAAGTTTTGTAATTTCACTTCCAACCGATGAAATACTTTGAACAAGTGACTTCGTGGGTTTATTTCAAGAGGAGAATATCCAATGTTCAAAGTGCCTGACACCTTCCAGTTTTTAGTTGGTGCTTAGGTGCTTTTTTCTTTTTTTTGAACTCCAAGGGTACTCCAACAGGGAAGGTTCTATGTGGTCAAAATTGATGGCACTTGGGTCTTTTCTCCGTTAAAATAAAACCGTATTAATGGTCAAAGGGGAAATTATCTTGAAAAAATATCAAACTTTTAAAAGCGATGAAAATTGCCTGTGCCAACAACAAGCGAAGGCTGAGTTATGTGGTTGGGATTTTGAAAAACTGGGTAAATGACTCCTTACTGACCGTAGAAGAAATTGATTCTTTTTATGAGAGTCAAAATTCTGCACCAAAGCATAGGCAATCAACCGAATCGTTTCCTGCCGGAAGAGTATTTCAAAGTGGATTTAAACTTGACCTTACGGCAGGTGAAGAGGGATGAGTATGGCAGAAAAAGCGTTTTTAGGAAGCTTGATGAAGGCGGAGTACTTACTCCCAGATCCCGTCATTCACCCTGAACAGTTAGAAAGTACACGGCATAAAGAATTAATGCGAAAGCTGTGTTTGCCTCAACAGCATACTTGCTATTTAAATTAATTTTATCTATGGGAGCTAGTCGGTTTAAAAAAATAAAATAGCCAACATTACATTGACAAGACTATGTAATGCTCTTACAATTGAAAATGATTATCAACATCAATTGGGGGAAGTTATATGTTTTATGCAATTAATAGTCGGAATATTTTATTAACATTTATTTTTATTTTTTTATTATCATCAGTATTACTTGGTTGTACAAATGCTAGTGATAAGGATACAACGTCAAAGAATGTAAAAGATAATATGCTTACGATTGCATGGGCGAGGGATGTGGGCGAAATGAATCCCCATGTTTATAATCCTTCACAATTATTTGCTCAGTCAATGGTATATGAACCGTTAGTAAGTTACGGAGTTGGAGGAGAGCTAAAACCGCATCTTGCTGAGTCATGGGAAATTTCTGAAGACGGAAAAGTATATACATTTCATCTGCGTAAAGATGTGAAATTTTCTGATGGAACAAGTTTTAATGCAGAAATTGTGAAAAAGAATTTTGATACAATTTTGAATCACATGGAATTACATAGTTGGTTGGGTTTCCTTTCTAAAATTAAAAATATGGAAGTTATCGACGAAAATACGTTTAAAATGACATTAACTGAAGCCTATTATCCAACGATCCAGGAGTTAGCTGTTGTTCGACCTGTTCGTTTCTTAGGTGAAGCTGGATTCCCTGAAAATGGTGATACCTCAAAAGGAATTGTGAAACCAGTTGGTACAGGCCCATGGATTTTGGAAGAGTATAAAGCGGATGAATATGCGATTTTCAAACGAAACGAAAACTATTGGGGTGAGCTTCCAAAAGTAGAAAAAATTCAAGTGAAAGTCATTCCTGATGCAGAAACGAGAGTACTAGCGTTTGAAAAAGGTGAGCTAGATTTAATTTACGGAGAAGGTGTTATCAGTTTAGACGCTTTCAAACAATTAGAATCAACTGATAAATATGAAACTAGCATTTCTGAGCCAGTCGCGACAAGACAGCTTGTTATGAATACAAACAGAAAACAGCTTTCCGATGAACGTGTTCGCCAAGCGTTACATTATGGATTTAATAAAGAGGCAATGGTGAAAGGAATCACTTCTGGACTAGAAGAAGCAGCAGATTTTATTTTACCGACAAACTTGCCTTATACTTCCGAAATTGATGTTAAGAAGATTGGATATGATGTTAAGAAAGCAGAAGCGTTATTAGACGAAGCAGGCTGGACACTTCCTAAGGGGAAAACGGTTCGGGAAAAAAATGGACAGCCACTTGAAATTGAAATGATGTATGATTCAGCAGAATCTATTCAAAAAGCAATGGCAGAAACGCTACAATCAGAATGGGCTGCCATTGGTGTGAAATTAAATATTGTTGGGGTAGAGCTTGCTGTTCAAGTTCAAAGATTTAAAGATAATAAGTTTGATATTAATTTCTTTAGTAACTACGGTGCTCCATATGATCCGCATACATTTATAAACATTGTCGCAAAAGAAGGATTTGGATTTAATGAAGCCATTTCAGCCTATCCAAACAAAGAGGAATTACTCCAACAAATGGCCCGAGTACCTCAGACAACTGACGAAAATGAACGTCAACAGCTGTACACATCTATATTAACATCACTGCAGGACCAAGGAGCAATTCTTCCTATCTCTTATATTAAGAAAACAGCGATTTATCAAAAAGATGTCAAGAACTTCAATTTTTCTGCGAATCGTGACGAAAATCCATTCACAGGAATTATCATCGAGCAGTAGGCAAGTAGGAGGCTATTATGGGCAATTATATTATAAAACGAATAATGTCCATTATTCCGGTTTTTCTTTTGGCCGCACTTCTAACAACTGGAATGATTCACTTTTCACCGGTGGATCCGGCTGAGGCTTATTTAACAGCAGCACATATCGAACCGACCGATGAGATTTTGGCCCAGAAAAGACATGAGTTTGGTTTAGATCAACCATTCTTCATTCAATATGTAAAGTCTATTATGAAGATATGCCAACTTGATTTTGGCATATCTTATGTTTCGAATAAGCCCGTTTGGGACGAGGTGATCTACCGAATTCCAGCAACCCTCCAGCTAGCGCTAGGGAGTTTATTCATCGCGGTGCTTGTCAGTGTCCCTCTTGGCTTTCTAGCAGGAGTAAAGAAAAACAGCGCGATTGATCATTTCAGTCGCATACTTTCCTTTTTCGGGGCATCCATTCCTTCTTTTTGGCTAGGTTATTTATTGATTTTTTTCTTTTCTGTAAAATTGGATCTTTTCCCAGTTGAAGGGTTTGGAACATGGCAACATCTTGTATTGCCTTCCATTACGCTTGCTCTTCCTTTAATAGCGATGTACACAAGATTGTTGCGTGCTAGCATTCTTGAAAATTTACAAGAGCCCTATGTGCTATTTGCAAGGACAAGGGGGATAAAAGAAAAAACCATTATGGCCAAGCATGTCTTAAGAATTGCCATTTCCCCGATGATTACTGGTCTGGGGGTGAATCTTGGGAAACTGCTGACAGGAACGATTATCGTGGAGACCGTTTTTTCTTGGCCTGGATTTGGACGTTATTTTATTGAAGCGATTTTTAACCGTGACATACCTATCATTCAATGCTATGTACTAATAGCTGCTAGTTTATTTATATTTAGCAACCTAATGGTGGATCTGATTCAAATGTTTATTGACCCGCGCATATCCAGGAAAGAAGGGCAACAACGATGATAACCAGTATACGCAGGATATTAATAAGTCAAAAAGTGATTCCTATATGTACCATGATATTAGGGATTCTTTTTATCATCACGTTATTGGCTCCCTGGATCTCACCCAATGATCCGATTGCGGTCAATTTAGTTTATAAACTACAGCCTCCCTCCTGGGAATTCCCATTAGGAACGGATCATTTAGGAAGATGTAACTTATCACGCCTTTTATATGGGGGACGAATATCTTTAGGCTTTGCCATGCTCATTTTCATTTCATCTTTAACGATTGGTTTAATAATTGGAACCTTTTCTGGATATAAAGGCGGCTGGGTGGATCAGGTTTTGATGAGATTTTGTGATGGTGTGATGGCTTTTCCTAGTCTTATCCTTATACTTGGACTGGTTGGTATTTTCGGTCCTGGACTTTCGCAGGTCATTTTAGCGCTGATGCTTGTGCAATGGGTATATTACGCGAGAATGTTCCGAGGAATGGTTCTAAGTCTGAAGGAACAGAACTTTATTGCAGCGGCGAAAATAAGCGGCTCATCGCAATGGAAGATTATTAAAAATCATATTGTCCCAAATGTACTCCCTCCACTTGTGGTCATGGGTACATTAGAAATGGGTTGGGCCATCATGGATATATCCGCCATGTCGTTTCTTGGTTTAGGAGTACAACCGCCTACAGCTGAATGGGGAGCGATGATTCACGAAGGAAAGTCGTATATTCGGACGAATCCTGAATTAATGCTTTTTCCAGGTTTGATGATTATGCTCGTAATTGTGAACTTCAATTTATTGGGCGAAGCGTTATCCGAACGTTACGGTGTCAAACGTCGATCATAAAAAGGAATGAGAATGTTGGGTACAGAACTGTCGTATGTGTTACAAGTGAGAGATTTACATGTACAGGTAAAAACAAAAACTGGTGCTACCACGCTTGTTGAGAATATCAATTTTGAACTGAAGCGTGGGGAGGTACTGGGTCTTGTTGGGGAAAGTGGATGCGGTAAAACCGTTACGAGTATGTCCATTCTACAGCTTCTCAATCGGAAAACGACAACGATTGAAGGCAGTATCGTATTAAAAGGACGCGAATTGAACGGTTTAGGAGAGAAAGAAATGCGTATGATTCGTGGTAAGGATATCGCTTTTATTATGCAAAATCCGATGAATGCATTTACGCCTGTTTTTACAATTGGCCACCAATTTATTGAAACCATTCGATCGCATACACAATGGAATAAAAAACAAGCAAAAGAGCTTGCCATTGAGGCGATGCATCATGTGAACTTACCAGATCCTGTTAAACTATTAAAATACTTTCCTTCTCAATTGAGTGGTGGTATGCTTCAACGGGTGATGATTGCAATTGCAGCATGCTTACATCCAGCCGTCATTATTGCCGATGAACCCACAACTGCTCTTGATGTAAATAATCAAAAGAAAGTGCTGTACCACTTAGATAAAATTCGTTCTGAATATGGTTCAGCCATATTATTAATATCCCATGATCTCGGTGTCATTTCTGAAATGGCTGATGAAGTTGCCGTTATGCAAAATGGTCGAATAGTAGAAAAGGCTGGTGTATTCCAACTATTTGATGAGCCACAACATGAGTATACAAAAAAACTTTTAAATGCACGGTCCATATTACATTTAGATGAACCTGTCATCCATTTGGCTTGACTTAGGCATTTATAAGGGGTGAAAAAATGAGTTTATTACAAGTAAATGAAGTAACCCATAGCTTTCGATCTCCAACGTTTTTCAACTGGAAAGATCGTTCTAAAAAAATACTCTGCGACATATCTCTCTCTATTGAGGAAGGAACCTGTTTAGGTTTGCTTGGTACAAGCGGAGCTGGTAAAAGTACCTTAGGAAGAGTGATTCTTGGTCTGGAACGGCCGCAATGTGGAAAGGTTCTGTTTCAAGGGCATGATATTTATACCGCAGATAAGCATAGTCGTCAAAAAATCCGTCGTGATCTTCAAGCTGTATTTCAGGACTCATACTCATCGGTTAACCCTCGAATGACGGCTGAACGAATTATTGCAGAGCCTCTAGAAAACTATGAAAAGCTAACAATAGCTGAGCAAAAACGAACCGTTATTGATTTATTAGAAAGGGTGGGGTTAAGTGAAGAGGACTTAAAAAAATACCCTAATCAATTTAGCGGTGGGCAATTGCAAAGAATCAATATTGCAAGAGCTATCTCACTCAAGCCAAAGCTGATTGTCTTAGACGAATCTGTCAGTAGTCTAGATATGGTGAATCAAACCCTTATTTTAGAATTACTCAAGGAGTTAAAAGCAGATTTCGGGTTATCATTTCTCTTTATTACCCATGATATTAAAGCTGCCTATACGATTAGTGATAGATTAGGTGTACTAGAAAAAGGAAAATTGGTCGAGCTTTATGATGAAAAATCACAGTTTTTTACTTCAGAACATCCTGTAGTAAATGAGATGAGAGATTCCATGCTGGCTGAGCACCCACGTTTTCGTTCGGTTAGACGTGCTTAATTTAAACAGTATATACACTTTTCGAATGCCTCGATTTCATTTGCATAATCGGGGCTATTGTTCTATTTGAATGGATAGGAGGAGGAAATTCCTAATGAATCATCGTGCGTACCTCACCTTGGCGATTCCCCTAACGATCTCGACGATGACAACGCCCTTGTTAGGTGCTGTAGACACAGCCGTTGTAGGGCAGCTTCCCGATGCGGCATATATTGGAGGAGTTGCAGTCGGGACTCTTATTTTTAATACTTTGTATTGGGTATTCGGTTTTTTACGGGTGAGTACATCTGCTTTTGCCGCACAAGCGAATGGGGCAAGCGATCAAGCCCAAGGAATACTTGCTTTATCGCGTCCATTTTTATTAGCTATTGTGGTTGGGGTGTGTTTTATTCTCTTACAATGGCCGATTGAATATGTAGCTTTGATATTGTTTTCAAATGATTCTGATGTCAGTCAGTTTGCAGCTGAATATTTTCGAATTAGAATTTGGGGAGCACCCTTTACATTGCTGAACTATGTTATCCTTGGCTGGCTAATGGGGATGGCAAAGATAAAAGAATCTTTATGCTTACAGGTGTTAATGAATGTTTTGAATATGATTTTGGCCATTCTTTTTGTCCATGTCTTTTCTTTTGCTGTAAAAGGGGTCGCTGCTGCCGCTTTGATTGCTGAAGTGACTGCCTTTATATTAGGGATGGTCATTGTGAAGAAGGCATCCCAGTTTGAATGGAGGTTACCATCCTTTCAAGAAGTTATAGATACACAGTCTATGAAAAAGATGTTTAACGTTAATAAGGATTTGTTTATTCGAACGATTTGTTTATTAGTTGTTTTTAATATGTTTACAGCAAAGGGTGCTTCGTTTGGAACAAACTTTTTAGCTGCCAATGCTGTTCTATTTCAAATTCATTACATTATGGCTTATTTCTTTGAGGGGTTTGCTAACGCTACGAGTATTCTCGTCGGCAAAGCGGTAGGAGCAAACGACAAGGAATTATATAAACAAACACTTACTTTATCAAAGCAATGGTCGGTGATTACGGCTTTTGTGATAGCTTGTATATATGGTTTATTTCAAAAACAAATTATTGCGCTTTTTACCAATCTACCAAGTGTAATCGAACTTTCAACTACATATGGAACATGGCTTATCCTTTACCCGTTTGCCGCGTGTTTTGGCCTTGTCATTTATGGTGCCTTCACAGGTGCAACTGAAATCGCTCCCGTTCGTAACTCTATGATTTACGCAATGATCGTCTATATCCTTATACAAATTACGGCAACGCCTATCTGGCATAATCATGGCCTATGGCTGGCTTTCATTCTATACACGTTTGGGCGTTCTGGATTCTTGATCATGTATACTCCTAGATTAAATAAAAGATTATTATCTATAAACAAAGGAATCTGAAAATTACAGCTACTTTTGAAATGAATCATTTGTCATGTAACAAGGAGGAATAAAAATAGCCAGGTATACAAATGAAATATCTATTGAGGAAGGATCAATTCTTAACATTTCTTTAAATACATTAACCTAATAAAGAAATCGCCTTCGCACAAAAATATCTAGAAAATCACTCAAAAATGCAAAAAACGCCTTCAAAAATCAAATTTGAAGGCGTTTTTTGACGTTTACGCTCAAAAAATGCCCTCAAATTTGAAAATTGGACATTCGCTTTACCCCGCCAATCTCGATATCGTAGAAGTGCAGAGGATGCGGGCTTTCACCTAAATCCTGCGCAAAGGACAAGGTGATGAAAAGGTGTCATAAAGTATTCACATATTATTGAAAAACATATGACCATTTTCTTCATTTATTTCTATATCAAGTATTAAGGAATTCTTTAGGAGAAAGGTAGTGGTTGAAGATGGCAAAGTTTAGAATGGTACGTACTGATTTTTGGAAGAATCCAATGGTATCAGAGGAGATGACTCCAGAGGACAAATTCTTCTGTCTTTATCTTCTTACGAATCCACAAACGACTCAAATTGGAATCTATAAGATTACCCAAAAACAAATGGCATTTGATTTGGGTTATTCGATTGAGAGTGTTCACTCGTTAATGGAACGATTCATCGTTCATCACAAGCTGATTCGTTACAATCCTGAAACGAGAGAACTCGCGATTCAAAACTGGGGGAAATATAACCTGGATAAAGGTGGGAAACCGTTCATGGATTGTATATCTTCCGAGTTAAAGGATGTGGAGGATCTCACACTGATTCAATATGTTTCGAAGGCGATTCAAAAACAGGAAATTCGTAGTCTATTTGAATCATTTTGTGAACAAGAAGAGCTGGTTTTCGGCAAGGAAGTTAGCGGCCAAGATGAAAATTATACATATCTAGAACCTGAATGTGGAGAGCTTGACGATACGTTGACGCATCGTGAGACGAGAAGGGGGCAAAAAGAAGAAGAAAATAAAAAAGATAATAAAAAAGAAAAACAACAACAACAAGAAGCTTTTAATCCAAATATAGAGAAAAATCCAGACACAGAAAATAATCAAAAAGTTGTAGATGTAAAAGAAATTATTGAGTTTTGGGACAACAATGGATTTGGTTTTTCGAACGTGAATGCGAAAGAGCAGCTGTTAGTTTGGTTAGATGATTCTAGCTTTTTACAGCCGAAAGAGGTGATTTTAAAAGCGATGAATATTGCCTGTGCCAATAACAAGCGAAGGCTGAGTTATGTGGTTGGGATTCTGAAAAACTGGGTAAATGACTCCTTACTGACCGTAGAAGAAATTGATTCCTTTTATGAGAGTCAAAATTCCACACCAAAGCATAGGCAATCAACCGAATCGTTTCCTGCCGGAAGAGCAATTCCAAGTGGATTTAAACTTGACCTTACGGCAGGTGAAGAGGGATGAGTATGGCAGAAAAAGCGTTCTTAGGAAGCTTGATGAAGGCGGAGTACTTGCTCCAAGATACCATCATTCAACCTGAACAGCTAGAAAGTACACGGCATAAAGAAATCATGCGAAAAATGGTGAAATTAAAACGGGCGGGTAAGAATGTTGATTTAATCACATGGACAACCTTACCAGACCTCGTTTCATTAGGTGGAATGTCCTACCTATCGGAGCTGTTATCGTACGCGGATCTGGAGAAATTTGACGGTACGGAGAAGCTCATTCTCGATCTGTGGAAGGAACGAGAAAAGAGAAACATCTTGACGCTTGCAGCCATGAATGATTGGGAGATTGCGAAAGTCATTGCCGAATTGGATAAAATTAACCAAATGAAAATGGAGGATCACACGTCCTTACAACAAGCATTGGTAGATATCTATGAGGCACCCTGGGAAGATCGAATAAGCCAGAAAAGTGCAACAACGGGTATCAACAAGCTCGACGAAGTGAAGGGAGGCTTCCAGGGCGGGGAAGTGACGATTCTAGCAGCAAGACCATCGATGGGAAAAACCGACGTGATGCTTCATTTTGCGAAAATGTCGGGTTGGGCCGGGTTCCTGCCACTCGTCTTTTCCTTAGAAATGCCTGAAAAGCTGATAACTTCGCGATTAATGGCTTCGACTGGGGGCTTTAACCGTGCAAAAATGCGGGATCCAAAAAGAATGCTTAATGAAAATCAAAAAAATAAATGGTCAGATGTAATTGGTGATCTCACGGAAACCCATATGCAAATTTTTGATGGGGCGGGACAAACCATTGCCGAAATGAGAGCGAAAACGCGAAAAATGATCAATCAATTTCCATACAAGAAACCGATCCTTTTTATCGATTACTTAACACTGATCCATTCCGGACAATTTTACGGAGGGAATTCCCATTTACAAGTAACGGAAATATCCAAATCCCTGAAAACGATGGCGAAGGATTTTGATTGCCCCGTCATTTGTTTGGCGCAGCTTAATCGATCGGTGGAATCAAGAGCCAATAAACGGCCGATGATGTCTGATATTCGGGAATCGGGCAGTGTGGAACAGGACGCCGATGTCATTTTGTTCTTTTATCGTGAAGCGTATTATGACAAGGAAACGGACAATCATTCCCTTGAAATCATTGTCTCGAAAAACAGAAATGGTCCAGTTGGAAGCATCGCTGTAAATTACAACGAGCACACAGGAAGGATTGAGGACCAGAAGGAATCGAGTCCTACCATTGTATAACCTATATTTAGCCGAAAAAACTCTTAAATCGAGGTGTGATCACATGATTGTGAAAGATCTTTACATGGATTGTTTCCGTAATGAAGAATCCTCATTGGCCTATTGCATCTACCATTTACTAGCAGAGCAGAAAATTACATTAGATGACGACATATCCAAGATAGACTTAGAACAAGCAGACCATCAGAAAGTAAGGGAATTGGTTCAAAACAATGTATTAGGTATTCATAAAGTTGGCATCTACTCACTGAAGATGAACCAGAAGGATTTTGTATTTATTTTTGCTGGCAGCCCCAAAGAAGCCATCCAATTCTATACCGAAACATTTCATCAAAACCCATTGAACTGTCACGTTTATTCGCTAGATTACCAGCTCGTTAGAGGAAATGATGTGATTTCGTTTCGGGACATGAGGAAGGAATTCATGAGTATTACAGCTATAGCGGGGTATTTTAAGAGGGAGATATAAAAGTGAGAGAGAAGGGAACAAACCCAAAACTAGGCAAGAGGTATTAAATAATTTTTCTTACATGGAAAGTTTATGGAAAATAAAAAGGGCGTGGGAACGGAGGAGTTTGGATGAGTAAATTAATTAATGAATCGCAGGTTATACCATTATTGGGAGTTAAGATTGGCTTAAACAAAGCGGTGGTTTTGCAGAATATGTATAATTCTTGAAGTTTGAACATTTAGTTAACAATACAGTATGTCTATATTAAATCTAGATTTTATGATTTAAAAAAACAAAATATCATAAAAAATAATATATTTTATTAAAAAATCATTCGGAAAAAGTATTAAATATTCCTAAAGTCATTTATTATACTTAAATAATAAAAAATTGTAAAGATTCTGCTAGAATTGAGAAAATCCATCAATAACTTGGGATAGAATTAAATGAATAGAACTCTAAAATAACAATTTACATTCATATGTCGAATTACCTATAATATTGTTGAGTGGGATATTGTGGAACTTTCGAAAAAAGGTATTAAACATTAATTAGTAGAACCGGTGGTTACAAAATATGAATTCTACATCATTTAATAATTAAAGAAAAATAGAGAATCTAGTAAAATAGGTGCAGAAGAAAGGAGGTGTGGGAAATATAAAATAAAAACACTCGGGCAGTAGTCCGGCAAGACAGTTCCCGAGTATTAATTCTGTTGGGTATACCAACATTATGTTAGTATACCCTTTTTCTAAAAAAATCAATATTTAACCTTAGAAAGAGGGATTACCTATGGAAATAAGAGAAGAATATTTGATCAATGAAAAGACAGTCTTGTTGACAGGAGAGTATGATTCTAATGGTAAACTTATAACTAGAGTGATAGATGGGGGAGAAACTTTCCTGGTAGATTTGACTCCATCGCAGGTAATTGATGCAAATTTATTACTAGTAGGTTCAAATCTTTGTGGGTCATTACATAGTTCTAAAAATCTCCTGGGTCAATTGTATATGTATCCACTTACCATTAATTCACGACTAGGTATTTATCTACTTCCAACAAAATCTTTGAAAAAGAGAAATTGTGTCTGGTTTTCATTAATACATATAAAAAATACACAATCTCTTGGAATTCGAAAAACAAAAGTGTATACAAGCTACGGACATATCGTCGAGATAGATATGAGGAAAAGTGCATTTATCAACAGGGTTCAAATAGCGAAGGATTTAAGAGATATGATTATAAAAAACAGCAGTAGCCCTTTAATATATTATATAGAATCTCAAAATGGGTTTTATATTAGTGAGGATTCTAGTACTAATAAATATACATTTATTAAATAAAATAATTTATTACCATTTGGAGGACTCATTTTGAAGTGAAGCCTTCCTTCTTTTATTTTTCCAACCAATTATTTATTCAGAGCTGGATAATACGATTAAAACGAATCAAGTTAATTTGAGGATCAAAATAATGAAAAAACCATTTTTACTTCATTTACGGATCAGGCCGTTCTTGTAACGAGCACTGGCGAACAAATTGATATGCCGGAGATGTTTGTATCCGATCAACTTGGCGGTGAAATCGATAAAGGTGTTATTAAAGAGGGCAACGTTAAATGGTACCTAAAACGCGGTCATGCTGAGGATATTCAGTGGATTAAGTTGAAATTTTCCGGACATGTTGGCGGAGAAGATCAGATTGATGGAGAATCGAAAGATTTTGAATTTGAAATTAAGTTGAAGTAAAAAATAGCCTTGGCGAATTTGCCAGGGCTTTACGTTTGAATATCGCTAACCTTCACGTCATGCTCATCGATATACCCAACGATTCTCAGCATCCGCTTAATCGCGTAATCCTTATCGGCAGAAGCATCCGCAATAAGTTCGCCATTGAGGTCGAGGAGCTGAGTTTTAATGCGAGCAATGGATATTTCGCCTCGAGTAAATCGTTCACTTTACGGCCTCCTCTATCTTCGTTAATACCTGCGGCAATTTATATGTTATTTTCCGACCGCTAAACCGCAACACTTCCCAGCCATTCTTCCGTAAATAATCATTCTTGCGTCGATCATGCGCCTTTTGCTGCGGTGAAGAGTGATACGCCTTACCATGGCATTCAATCGCAATTCTAGGACCCACAAACGCTATACCGATGCGATAGTTACCGCATGGAACTTGAGTGGAAACCGAATGGCCACGGAATGCCAGGGCATCATAAAGGCGACGCTCGATGGGACTTTCGCATATAATCCTCTTGGCACCTACTGGACTTAATATCTAATCCACCTTAGGTCGAAATATGTACGCTAATTAAGGCTGCAGCTATCAAGCTGAAAAATACGATATACTCGATCAATCAAAACACCTCCATAGGAGGAAATCGCGCTATTTATCGAATTATTAGACGAGGTGACAATCAATGCCAGTAAACAACAGGCTTAAAGACCTTCGCCACGATCACCGAATGAATCAAACGGAATTTGCAGATTTTCTAGGGATCAACATTTACCAATACAATCGCTATGAAAATGGAGCGCGTCAGCCAACGCTTGAGGTAGCGCTGCAAATTAGCGAAAAGGTGAAACGGACAGTCAACGACATTTTTTACTTTGCGGAAGAGGCGTCAGAATAGGACGTCTACTTCGTAGCTCGCCTTATGCCAATTTGGTAAATAATTAGTCGGTGTAGGCAATATTGCCGCAGTAGATACATAGGTTATTAGCAATTAACTGCTTATTAGCATTACCGCAGTGTAGACTTCTCAAACATTGCCAAGACGAAAAAAAGATAATCTTTTAAGAATGAGCGAAGCGGGGGAAAGGGGAAGAGTCCGGGAGAAACCAGAAGATTCGAATAATTAGATAATTGAATTGTCAGAATAGTTATGAGGAGAAATTTTCCATTGTTGGACCTGAAATGCTATTCGCAGACGGTAGCTTTATCGCAATTACTATACTAGATAAGGTCGCAGAGGACTGCGGCATCACCTGGCTAAGTACGGCGCTAAAACTATTAGTACCGATTGCAGCATTTGCGGTAAGCGACTATTTTCTCGATACTAACTCGCTATTGAGGTGGCTACGATGAGCAAATGGGCGAAATTATTGACGCAAAAGAAACTAATCAAGGCATTCCGATCTGACGATTTGCACATTAGCTATAAAATGAACGACGGCAATGAACACTTAATCTTCCATAAGATCCGCAATGTAAATATCAGTGACGCCTCTACTACAATCACTTTTACTCTCCCTAACGGACTTGATCCCAAACTTCTAAAGTAGAATTACTTTGTATTCTAACAATATTTCGGTCAAAACGTCGAGCTTGATGGCGATGTCAAACTCTTTACCTTAACGGTCAACAGAGGAGAGCTACCGAAAGAGCTCACCTATAATTATGCAAAGATAGAGCTGGAACTCGATGGCCTCGAAATGCCAATTGTATGCGGTAAGGATAACGCAGGGAAGTGGATGATATATAACACATTACCGAGCCGAATTGTCTTATCTCGGGAGAACCTGCCGCTGGTAAATCGACTCAACTCCGCAATATCCTGGCGACTCTCATTCAACGCAAAACACCGGACGAATTGCATATATATCTCTGGGATCTGAAAATGTCGTAGTTTTTCTTATTCAAAGGTGTAAAGCACGTCAAAAGTTTATGTGTCTATCCGGAAGATATGGCGCGGATGCTAGTGCTCGTACACAAGAAACGAAACGTCGATGTGAGCTCCTTAATTAGCACTGCGTCACACATACAACGAAGTTACCAAAAGTCGAGCCGTATATCCTTCTATGTATCGACGAAATTGTATTGATAATGGACGACAAGGAAATGAAAAAGCAAATCGTCCAGATTAATCGTTAGGGAGGGCGCTGGGTATTTATTGCATCCTTTCGCTACAACGTCCTAGTCACGACATACTTGATACGTAGATTCACGGATTGCTGACCGTTCGATAAGGAGTTCGGACAACTGACGCCTCAAACTTAAAGATTATCGGAACGCCCGGCAGCGAACGCATCAGCAAAGCAACGCCAGGTAGATTGCTTATTAAACGCGATGAACTAACGGAGCTGCAAGCTGCGTATCGGACGGATGACTGGAAGGATATGTTTGCGAGGACAAACGTTCCGACGTAGCAACAAATGGACAGCGAAGAAGTTGCGCATACGCATCCCATAGCCGAGAAGGATGTGTTTCTCGATGTTGACTAAACGTGATAAAGCGATTATTCGCGATTTAAATAAATTCCGTGTGATGGATAGAGACTCTATTGCCAAATTACATTTCGCGGGCTTAAAGAATCCAATAACGGCAGCGAACTCGGTATCATTGAGATTATTATACGACGGTGAAATCCTTCGATTTTCTAGTTTTCAGCCGTTTGTCTATTTCGCGCGGAAACGCAGATAAAAAAGAATAGTGCTAATATTGGCAATTTCCTAGTAATCTTGAACGTTTTTAAAGAAATGAGGTAACTAGGTCGGCTAGATAAGTTTCTTGTGGAGCCGAAGTACGGCAGCAAAAGAAATGCGGAGCCTGACATCTTTGCTATGTATCGCAATACGCCATTTTTTATCGAGGTGCAAATAACAGTCTATTCCGAAAAACAAATGGCGGAGAAAATGGGGCGGTATGTTGATCTATTCAACACTTGGATTATGTCGAAGCCGTTCTGGCACGTTCTAATATTATCCGATCAGCGTTATGCAATAGACGGTGAGTAATGGTTTAAGGTATTCCATGCGAAATCATTTACATGGTTTGTTAAATCATTGATGCAGGAGATTCAAGATTCACAACAAATTCAATCGGTAGGTGTAAAGTTAATTGTTAATAGTAGTACTAATAGTAAGTGCCACATAATATTATTTAAAATAATAACAAAGGGGGATGAAGAATGTTAGGTAAAGCTGGACAAATTAGGACTGTTTTCTTTGAGTCTAAATTTATTGCAAGTGTTCGAAGCTTGGACCTTTTGATAAACACTTGGTGTGAAGAAAATAGTGAAGCAGAAATTTTGGATATTAAATATAATTCTCATACGGAGGTAGATTCCGGCTACTATAATGCTTTAATAATATATAAAATATAACAAAGAGCGGCTCCTACTCGGAGTCGCTTTACTCTGTTTCCGATAAGTTTCCAATGTCGCAAACTATCCACAGATAAAGACTTCATTTAAGGTTATCATAGTTAAAAAGTCATAGGATGTGTGTTGTGGGAAAAATACAAGTTATTTTTGTAGGTAGGATTATATAAAGTTATATCAATATGCTTCTGGATACAGTGAAATAGTAGAGGATGGGGCCCGAAATGATTTTAAAAGAAGATAAAATATCGTAATAAATTAAGATGCGACCTTATTGGTCGCTTTCTTCGTTTCATCGTGGTAAACTCTCCGCAATTTAATAAACTGCAATCCTCTCATTTCAGCAAATGCCCGAGTGATATTTACTTTCTTCTAAAATAGCCTAATCGTCCGTCGTTATTCGCAGGAATCGTTCGGTAAGACGCCAACAATCGAATGACTTCTCGTGGAGCCTTAACACCTCGGCAAAGGTTCGAATTTGCGCCAGGAGTCATCGGTAAAACTGTTTTCAGGGCAATTAGGCGGGTGCGGGAGAGCCGTTTTTTTAGTTTCATCTGGGATAATGTGGTAAGTTTCCGGAGTTCTGATCGTATTAAAAAAGCGCTGCTTCTGAACGAGAACAGCGCTTCGCAATATTATTTTTCTTTACCTAAAAGGTTGATCCAGCTGTATTTGCTACTGTAAATGTTACAGTTTTTTTAGTTGTGTTGATACTTTTCACTGTAATATACGTATGTAACTCCCAAGCAGTTCTAGAGACATATTTGATAGGATTATACTTTATATTAACACCTTTCATATAATACACATCAAAGTTACCCAAGGTATGAGCTGTCTGGGTGCTCTTACTTGATGATTTTGTAACAATTCTTGTCCCTTTTTTAGTAGTATAATAGGGCCAGTAATCTGATGAACTTTGTGTTACTTTGTTGATAGTAACACCTGTTGTACCAATTGTTATTTCCGTGTTTATTTTTAATGGTGCATAGCCGAAGTTAGCTGCCTTTGTATAAAAGTTTTCAATAGTCCTTTTACCATAAGGCAAAGTGTAAGTAGCCGTTCCGTTTGAGGCAGCGCTTGCGGTAGTAGTTCCAAACGGAGCAATAGTACTTACTATTAAAACTAAACTCATAAATAAAACAGCAAGTAATTTTTTCATAAAAATCCCCCTTGGTAAATTGTGGTACCGGTATCGCACTTTCATATTTTAGTATATTAAGACTATTTTAACAAGTAATTTTTTAGTAATTTTATCCTATATTTACCTCTACATTAATCTGAATGAATAACGGTAACTTATAAAAAGCACCGTTATTTTTTTTTTTTGTCCGAAAAATGATTCCTGCGAGACAAAATTAGTGAACATTTGTCCGAAAAATGATTCCTGCGAGACAAAATTAGTGAACATTTGTCAGAAAATAGATTATCACAAGGCATAAAGGGCAGAAGGGTCCGCTGTTATCTTAGTTCGTGCGACATACGCAGTGAAATGGCTGCGCCACTTTCCGTTCTCAACCTTATGGTAAGGTAAAGGAATTTATTTTTGCTGTCCCAAATTGCTTTCTATTGCGTCAATTAAATTAGGAGGTATTTTATTTGTCCTAAAAAGTATTCTCGCGTAACAGAATAATTGATGGAATTTTGCGCGGATTTGTCTGCAGAAACGTTTGGTAGAAGGGAAGGTGTTTTTTCCGCGGCCAGTCCGCTTCACATAAATCAAAATTAACGGAGGGGATGGAAATGGAGGGACGAAAGGTTTACGACAAAACGAAGAAACGGGAGGACGCTCATCTAATCAAGATGCCCAGCGAATTAAGACATTACGTTTATTTACCGGACTAAAAGGCGGAAATGAATTTTCTTAATGCGCTGGCCGTTGACTAATGGAATAAAGAGTTGGGCTATGCTTACCCATCGCAAGAAAAGCTCGCTATGTATTAAGGTAAAGCGCTAAACACTACTAAGGAGCATCTTAAAATCCTTAAAAAATACCGATTAATAAAAACCGAATCCAACTCACTTGGAAAAACGTATGTGCCGCTTGAGCCGTTATCGGAGCATGACTTTTTCGTTAAATACCGCGAGGCTGGCCAGCGATATAGAGATAGGTTGCGACAAATTGAGGTCGATAGGGAAGCATGATCATAGCCTCCAGTGGTAAAAAAAGTGGATCCGAAGTTACCATGTCAAATTAGCATCTTAATGATCAATCTTCAGGATTGTTAGAAATACCGCCATTGATACAATTAAATGTTGTTTTCGTTTTGATGATATCTTATACGTCTATGCCTAGTTTTTCAACATCTGCATGATTACGTTCTTCCGAGACAAAATCAATCCAAGAAGTATCATCTATTTGAAATTAACGACAGCCTGCATCATAGAAAGCCTGAATCGCCTTACGGTAAGTCGCTACAGTATCTTGAAATAAATAGCTCTCTGTTGCGTTTTAATGTGTCTATATGTTTTCCGTTTTAGGAATTAAACTCCATGTAATATAATATTGCCCATATTATATTTAGATACTTTTACTTCCATTTGTCCACCAATATATTTATGTTTATAGTATAATGGTCACATATAATTGCTCTAACACTGTAAAAACATTTACTATCATAAGAAGTAATAAAATCCAGTTACAAAGTTAGAAGATACTAACTTTAATAAACTTTCCTTATTGATACAAGTATACGATGGATTTATTAATCCCAATAAAAGGAACACATTTTGAAAGGAGTTCAGTCGGTCCTATTCAACTAAATGGAACTTTAGTGAATCAACACTTTTAGATTATGAATGATTGGACACGTATGACAAAAGATTTTGCGAAACTGAGGGTATAATATTGAATTTTTCTTTGCCTAAATAAACAATTGCTTGTTTTTGGTACATCTAGACAGCTATAAAAGGGGGATCAACACTGATATGTGTACATTGTACCAGTATCAAAACCGTAGGCCAGATGATAATCAAATCTTAAATGAATTAGGTTTGAAGAAAGTACCATTTATATACCTTACTGCAACTAAAAAGATGTCGAAAATAAGAGAAGGGATAATTCCTGAAGTTCAAACATTCCGTAGCAGACAGACTGAAAAGCCAAAGAAACAAGCCCTTTTTGGTGATGTTATTAAAGGATGGGTTAAGCAGGAATATCGTAGCGAAGTTGCAGGGGGATTAGAAGAAAACACTATACTAGTTCGAACATTAGAAGAAATTGTAACAAAGGATGAAAAACTATTAGAAGTGTTAAAAAAAGACCGGGCATCCATTTTACAAACGCTTAAGGAACTTGCTGTAAAAAAAATAGACCTTACAATTGGATTCCCGCAAGACTTGCAAGAAACTTTTTTAGATCCTGCACTTGAAAATCTCCTTCCGGATATTCAAAAACAATTTTATTATAATTTACGTTCAGAGGGTAAATTTTTGTTTGAGGAACTTGCTCTAGAGTTTATAGATAACAAGTTTATTAATAAATTTGGAGAGTCAATAAAAATTGTAATGGAAGGGTTCACATTCTTCACTCCATTACAAAAACATTTTGTTAAAGTTTGCTTGAAAAATAGAGTTGAAGTATCCTTTTTGGTTCCAAACAATCCTGAACAAATGAAAGGGTTTGAAATAATACAAAGAACTTACTCAGGGTTACCAGGATTGAAGAGGATATTTATAGTTACAAAGGTTATCTCAGATTATGTAGATTTACAACATCTTCAAAAACAAATATTTAGTACCCAACATGTACCATTCAGTTCCGAAACGAATCACGTGTCTCTCCAGCAGTATCCTAATCGTGAGCAAGAGTTATTAGCTATTTTAAAAATGATAGATAAATGCCTAATAGAAGGTTATGCCCCTTCGGACATCGCTATTGTTATGCGACGTAAAAGTGAATTTCTTTTTCGTCTAAGCGATTTGTTACAAATGCACCCAATCAACTATAATGGAGAACAAATTAAATTACCAGTTTCACCACGAATGCTATTACTTACTCCGGTAGGTAGATTTGTACTCACATTATATGAAATTTGGAAAGATAACCAATTGTACCTTGAGGCAGACCAATTTGAAACTCTTATTGGTTCTGGTTGGTTAGGTGCGAAACATCAAGATCTAACTCCCAAGTTCCGTGCAGTTAAATATCAGTTTTTTAATGAGTGCAATTCAAAAGAAGACTGGATGGGAGTCTTAGATTCGTTAATTCCGCTATGTCGGAATAGAAGATCTCATGGGCGGCTTTCAATTGGCATTCTTGATCAGCGCATGATAAAAGCGTGGAAAGAAGTAATTAACCTACTAGATCAGGTTTGCTCTAAATTGTTCAGTACAGAAGATGGTGCAATAGGTGAACATATCGATCGTCTTCAAGAACAATTAAAAGGTATTATCCCTGATGACCTTCGACAATCAGAAAGATTTATATTAGAAAAAATAATGGATGTCTTTCAACAACTTGTGGATGAGTACACCATTGATTTAAACTCTGAAGAGTTTAGCCGTACTCTTCATGCACTAGTGTCTGATAAAAATAAGGATGACGTTGATGACACAGATAACAACGATCCATTAGAGTTAAAGGTTTATAGCCCAGAAACTATTGATGGTGTTCACGAAAAGGTTGTAATTTACCTGGGCGTAGATAATCAACATGTTCCAGCTATGTATTCGGAGTCATGGCCATTTTATAAAGATGATCGGGACGAACATCTAGAAAAAGAGCGTTACATGTTTCTGACTGTTTTGAGAGCAGCCAAAGAACACTTATATCTAACATTTTCCTTACAAGACGCTAATCGTTCTTTTCAACCAAGTGCTTATTTGAAAAGGATTTTGGAAATTACTAACTCAAATTTAGTAAAGTTCACTGTTGAAGATATTCTTGATATGGAAAATGCTCCGACAATTCCAAATATGCCGGCTGCTATCCCAGCTACTCGTAGTGTATATGATCTTATTGAATTGGCTCACTATGGCCTCTGCCCCGCAAGGTATCGTCTTGAGTTGTTACATCTAGAAGCCCGTTTATATCGGATGGAGTGGCAATTACAATTTGTAGCCCAGGGAGAATGGTTGAATCAGATTTTTCAGAGGTTACAGCAGGAAAGTGATAAAATACGGAAAAAAAATGAACGCGAGATTAAACAGTATCTCATTGAAACAATTAGTGTAGTTGAGCCTGATGTAAGGGGATTATTTCCTGCTCTATCTCCTATAACTTGGCATGGAATTAAGAATAAGGTTAGAAAGCAGTTAATAGATTACCATTTCAAAATTCGTGGCCCACATTTAACAGGAGTGCGTGGATCCTCATTAGAAGTGTTTACTGTTATGAACGATGAAGAGGAAACAATTGATATTGAATTTGAAGTACCAAATTACTGGGAAACTACAAGGTTTGATGTTCCTATTCTTGATGCAGAATTACACAGTGAATGGCTCCTACCCTCAGATCCTGAGAACAATGAAGAAGGATTTCTGTCGATTGATGATATTCAACTTTTCCCTTCTTTAGGATCAGCAGTTTCCTGGTGGCGTAGTACAATTAGTGGATATTTCCATAAACAAAATGGAGTGAATATTAAACAAAAGCACATTCAAGAGGCTTTAGCAGTTTTTGACGATGCTCCTGAATATATTCTTGAATGGATTTCTGGAATTGAAAACAATAAGTTTCCGAAAAACCCTGGGACTCACTGTAATAAGTGTCCAGTTCGTCTTGAGTGCCTTGGTATTGTAATAGAAAATGAAGAGGTGTCGGACATATGATAAAACGTGGTGGAATTTCACTGTCCCAAGAACAAGCAAATATTGTGGATCATGTATTGGCAACTAGTTTTACTATTCCAACTGTAGTATCAGCTGGTGCTGGTTCGGGAAAAACTCGCACTATGGTTGCAACTGTTTTGGAAATAATAAAATTAAGGGACGATGTGAATATAGATGATTTCGCATTAATTACCTTTACAAATAAAGCAACAGATGAAATGCGTTCACGATTAGAAGAGGAATTAGATGAGCTCATTAAAGAATCGGTTGATAAAGTAGAGCAGGATATGTGGTTTGAACAAAAGGAACGACTCGCTAATGCTTTTATAGGGACGATTCATCGTTTCTGTTCAATGATATTACGTCAGCATGGCTATGACGAACATGTTTCTCATGAAACAGAGATGATCATGGCAAAGGGGTATTTTATACAGGCTACGAAAATAGCTCTAAATACAAGTGTCGCAGATCCTGAAACACAATTCTTATTTAATGATACACTTATTCCTTGGGCACCTTTTCAATGGGATCAATTTCTAACTAAACTATATGAACATATACGTAATAATGGGCGTTCTATCGAACATGTTGTTCAAAGAACATTTGATCAACAAGTAGATGAGGGATTAAAGTACCGTCGAGCAGTGGCAATAATGTTGCAAAGGATTGAAGAAAACTACTCAAGGATAAAACTAGAACGAGGAGGTCAAGATTCACATGATTTATTACAAAAATGCGCTAACTTAATAGAGAAAAATGAGAAGCATATTGGGAAAGCAATGCAACGTAGGTATAAATATTTATTTGTGGATGAATTTCAGGATACGGATAGAACCCAAAAACAAATCATTAAGTTGTTGCTTGAATATATGAATCATGTTCTAGTTGTAGGGGATCGTAAACAAGCAATTTATGGATGGAGAGGTTCAGATGTTTCAGTTTTATGGGAATTGGCAAATGACTATAAGATCGAACCAATGCCTTTACTCGCATCTAGACGACCTACACGCAACTTATTTAGAGCCCAAGAAGTATTATTTTCAGGTATGAGCAACCGTTATGAGTTTTTAAAAGAAGAACTCACTATTCCGGTAGATGCGCATGACCCTCAAGATGAAATTATCCCAATGGAGTATATTCATTTAACAGAACGTGGAAGTGAAGCCTATATATTAAAGACAATCGAAAAGGTTAGGGAATACCTTAATCAAGAGATTCATAGGCCAAAGAAAGCTGCCCGTTCAGTAAGATTCGGAGATATATGTATATTATTCAGAACTAATAGGCAAATGGCAGAATACGAGGTGTTATTTAAAGAAGCCGATATTCCTGTTGTTACCGATATAGGTGGGGGCTTCTTTCAAAAACCAGAAATACTTTATTGCTATTACATGTTAAATGCAATTTTAAGCTATCCCAATGATACAACTATTGACTTAGTAATGGGTACACCTTTCTTTCCGGTAAAGGCTCCAATCACTATCCATCGTACCGATCATTCAAGCACGCAGTTAGCAACCTGGTTAAAGAATGAACAATCTGTGAAACGTTGGTATGATGGCATGATGGAGGTTCGAAAGAGTATTAAATCAGACCTTGTTCCACAATTATTGACGAAGATTTATGAATTTTCCGGAGTAAGAGAGTGGTATGCGCAGCAAGGTGATATAAAAGCTATAGCAAATCTTGAAAAGCTAGTCGCTTGGTCAAGAGATATATTTGACAATGCCGAAGCCTTAACAATGCAGAGCTTTTTTGAACGTTTCCAAAGAGCTATACTTTCAGGTGAAAAGATGGATGAAGCCGACGTTGGTGAAGATGAACCAAATGCTGTAGTTTTTTCTACGGTTCATTCCTCTAAAGGGTTAGAGTACCCTATAATTATTATTCCTAACCTTGATCGTCCATTATTAAATGATTATAAAATTCCTAATTTCTTCGATATTGTAAGCAAAGTGGAGGATTGGGGACTAGATCTAAATTTAAACGGATTCGGCAGATCCCCTAGATTCGATGAATGGATGGAAAAGTATCGAAAAAATCTTTTTGAGGAAGAAGCAAGAGTGTTTTATGTTGCTGTTACACGTGCTCAACATGCAGTTTGTTTTATAGCAAGTGGAAAGGTTCAGCCCGTTCCATTACATTCGGAAAAGTGGTCTTGGAAGGATGAAGTTCTATTGGGATTGCGTTCTTTAGTAGAACTAGGGGAGCAGTACGTGAAGATAGACATACCAAGAACAATTCGCGGTTAAAAGAACACAAGAAAGATGAGAGGATTCTCTCATCTTTCAACTTTAAAATAGATATACTCTCACAGTTTAAAACTGATTTAGAAATTTGAGGAATTTAACTGGAATGATTCCCTTCTTGATCGAGTGATGTTGAGAAATAAAGGTATTGGTGCACATGAACAAAACTTATGGGTAAAATTTTACTTGTAAAAAACAGTGTAATTTTATTATTGGTCACATTTTGGTCACTGGGAAAAATAATATTAAGGTTCTATTTACTATTTAATGATTGAATGTGTAAGTCGTATCGAGGTAATGAAATAGTTGCGCACCTTATATTTACGTAATTCCGAGATTGTTTAATATTTATACTTTTCTATTAATCGACTGTTTAACAGTTGATGGAAAGTAAAACCTGGTTTAAAAATTAAAGGTTAATAGTCACAATTATAGAGGGTTAAAGATGACAAGACGACACCAAAGATTTGGGTAAGGTGGTTGAAGGAAATACTACCAAACAACTGGTCAATCTCGGAAGGAGTAAATCTTAAATTAATAGCACTTGTTATCCCAAAATAATTCTAATTAAGACTTAGTAAGAAAAGGAGGGTGCTTACGTGGGATTAAGGTACTCTCAAAATCATATCAAAAAGATTTAAATAAGGGGAATATTGGAATTTAACCCAATGCCACAAACATTGCATTACTTCAATTGTTATTAGCAGTTTTTTGCTTTAATTAAAATTATTATTTTTGGTAGGTTTTAACTATATGATAATACGAATCTTTGTTAGTTCAACCTTTAATGATTTTCAACAAGAAAGAGATGCTTTACAAGAGTGTGTGTTTCCAATGGTCCAACAATTTTGTCAGGAAAATAATATTACATTTCAAGGGGTCGATCTTCGATGGGGAGTAAGTCAGGAAGACGCTTTAAAGCAACAAACAATGGAAATTTGTTTAAAAGAATTAAACAGGTGTCAAGAAGTATCTCCTAAACCTAATTTCCTTGTATTAGTAGGAGATAGGTATGGATGGCAACCAGTACCGGAAAGGATTTTAGTTGAAGAATTGGATCTAATAGAAACCTATTTAAAAGTAGATGAGAAGGAACTGATACATAAGTGGTATAACATTGATCATAATTCCGTACCTAAATGTTATAGTATGTTTAAAGGAATCTGAGGATCAACATCTATTAATCTATATCCCTGAAACAGGAGAAGTGATTGCAAAACATAAGATACCTGATGGGAAAGGTCAATTGATGAAAGATAGAAATCACACACGCGATCGAACAAAAGGCATAGATGCATATCTTGATACTGTTGCGAACCAATTTAAGGACAAGGAAGTCGTAAATCACTATCTAAATACCCTTCGGGAGAAGTATCCTCGATATATTCGAGATCAATTACAAATCATATTAAGAGAAACAAAACAAAATAGCGATGACCTATTATCAGCAGCACTACAAGAATGTGTCAGAAGAAAATTATATAGTGCGACAGACTTCAGCGACATCGTTCAGTACCTTAAACGACAACGCCAAGTTCATGATACAGTGAATGACAACACTGAGAATGTAACGCCACTAAATAGTCTTACAGGTTGGATTATGGAGACAGAAGCCCCAAAAAGAGAAGTGGATACCTACACGGTTTTATTGGAAGGTGATTCAAATTGAGTCAGCTCCAACAGCTACAAGAATTCATGAGAACCTTGCGTTTGTCTGAAACAGCAAACCACTTACCTTCCATAATCAGAGAGGCTGAGCAAAAGGATTTATCCTTTACTCAGTTTCTCCTTGATGTGGTGACCTATGAGCAGAGTTGCAGGGAGGAAAAACAACTAGAGAAGCGATTTAAATGGGCGACATTTCCCTTTTATAGCACAGTCGATGAATACGACTTAAAAGAGCAAAAATCATTAAGTAGTAAGAAGTTAAACCAGTTAAAGGATTTAACATGGATTGAGCAACTTTATAATATTATCTTTCTTGGACCGCCAGGTGTGGGTAAAACCCATCTTTCGATCGGGTTAGGAATTGAAGCTTTAAACCATGGCTATAAAGTGATTTTCACAACCATGGGCGATTTAATTCATGTATTAAAAACAGAAGAAATTACTAGAAAATCGAAAACAAGAATGAAACGAATTAGAGAAGCAGATTTAGTAATTATAGATGATCTAATGTTTATGGCAATGGATAAGCAAGAAGCTAATATGTTTTTTCATCTAATAAATAATCTTTATAATCAAACATCTATAATTTTAACTTCAAATAAAGGACCAAAAGAATGGGGTGAGTTATTGGGGGACCAAGCAATCACTACTGCTATATTGGATAGAATTTTGCATCGAGTGGAGATCATTCATTTAAACGAAGATAGTTGGCGAATGAAACATCGAAAAACAATATTTGGTGGCCAAAGTGTTTCAAATTAATCAGCAGAAATTGTGTCATTCTACTTGACGGTCACAACAGGCTAGGAGAAAAAATTAGGTCTTTAGTTTTTTAGAAATATCATAGATAGCAAATAGTTACTAATGTTTTCTTTCCATTGTTATTGTACAATATAAAAGAAGGTGCAATTATTATAAGTGCTTTTTATACGTTGTTTTATTTCAATTTGAATGATATATATATTAAGGTCTAATTTATATATTAGGTATGGAAATTATATTTTTGCAGCATAGGAAATTTTTTAAAATCATTAATTATAAAACTTGTATTACTTGAGGTGGAAGAACATGAAACTATTAATTATTACCTCGTGTACTAATTCAAAAATATATAGTCCTGAACAGCAACTAAATAAATCGGATTTTTTAGATACCAGTATCCTTTTTGAAAGAGAAAAGCAACTTGGATCTTTTAAGGCTAAAGCTAAAGATATGTATACAGGCCAACAGCATTTATGGGTTATTGATGGGATAAATAACCTTAGAGAAAAATATGGAGATAGTGTAGTTGATTTGGCGATTGTCTCAGCTGGTTATGGTTTATTAAATGAAGATCAAGAAATTTTTCCTTATAATGTAACATTTTCTAAAATGAAAAAAGACGAATTGACGGATTGGTCAAATAATTTAAAAATTAATAAAGATACCAGTGAAAAGATTAAATCCTATGATATGGTATTTTTTCTATTAGGTGAAGAATACCTTAATAGTCTTCAATTACCTTTTGTGGAAACAAGGCAAGATCAAAGGTTGGTATTTCTTGGTAGTAAGGCAAGTGGAAATTTAATACCTAATAATAATCCATATTATTATGTTGAAGTTGGTAACAAGGATGCTAAAGAATTTGGAAAGATGTCAATTAGTTTAAAAGGGTACTTATTCAAGGTCTTGGTAAAAGAAATAGTTGAAAATGGGTTAACTGTTCTTGATAAGATATATAATGATCCCCAATTTTTTCTTCAAACATTAGAAAAGTATCGAATAGAGGATAGTCAGCAACTAACACTCTTCGAGGAAGAACGTAAGGAGAAAAGATCAGGAAAAGTTGTGAAAACAAAGATAAAAAAGTCAAGTGATATGGTAATTCCTGAAAATATGTATGCTAAGAACTACGGCATTCATAAATTAAAGTACTTTATGCCAGAAAATGATGATCGAGTTGACCCTAACTTTAATTGGATAACGGAAGAGCATTCAAAGGACAGAAACCCACTCGAAGATTTTTATGCACATGAATTTTATGATAAGCCAAACTATGATGGTGTTCTTATTTCTAAAATAAATATAGACCAGAGCCAAACCCGTAAAGAATTGATTTTAAATGCAGGTGGATTACATAAATTTTTGAGACTACCTAATCATATTCCTTTATACGGGGATTGTGGTGCCTTTAGCTATATTACTGAAGAAGAACCAATATATAAAACGAATGAAATTCTTGAATATTATGAACAAATGGGCTTCGATATTGGTACAAGTATAGACCATTTAATCATTGGAAAAATTGCTGAAAATGAAGAAATGAGAAACTTCCGTTATAATTTAACATTGAAAAATGCATATGATTTTTTAAAAAAACACACTGAACGTAATTATAAATTTACTCCATCTGGTGTTGCTCAAGGATGGGATGTTGAATCTTATAAAAACTCATTTGCAGAACTAATCAAAATGGGTTATAAACATATTTCTCTTGGTGGTCTTGCACTCGCAAAATCCGAGGAAATTTTAGAAATCTTAAAAGCAATAGCACCAATTGTTCCAGAATATCTAGAAATTCATTTATTTGGCGCTGCAAGATTGGAATATATCGACGTATTCCATAAACTAGGGGTTACTTCTTTCGATTCAACAACTTTCTTAAAGAAAGCTTGGGGAAGTGCTTCTGGGGGCAATTATTTTACTGAAAATAAAAACAAGTATGCAGCAATTCGTATACCACAATCTGATGTACACCCAAAAGTAAAAGAACTTGTTAATAGAGGAATTAACACTGTTGAGGCCTTTAAAGATCTTGAACAAAAAACATTGAAAATTGTTAGAGAATTTGACCAAGGAAAAATTGAAATAACTAATACAGTTGAAACGGTCCTTGAATATGATTCATATCTCGAAACATTAAAGGATTATAATGTTAAATATAAAAAGGAAAAGGAAGTAAAAAATAAATTTATTTCAGAAAAACTAGGTCTAAGAGAAGCTGAAGTGTTCCAAATTGAAAAGGACATAGTAACTATATTAAATAAATTTAATAAAAAGAAAGAACTTAAGGGTATGAATGAATTCCTTTTAAGGGATTTAAGTTTTAACGAGCTCATGAGTAAAAATGAAAGTATTATAAAAAATACTGGTAGGGACCTATTACTTACAGTAAAGGAAATTGCTGAAAGTAATCTGAAAAAAGCTTTTGCTGAAAAAAAAGTAAACCAACAAGTATTGGATATTAAAGAGAAAGTATTACAATTAGACGAGAAGGAAATTGAAAAAAAGGTAAAAATCAGCAAATTTCTAATTGGAACCTTGAGTTTTAAAACACTAATTCTTGATTTTGATAACTTACATCAAGATATTGTTTGCAATGTTGTTTTTGAGCAACTAGATAAATTCCAAGCTGCGGAATCTGAAGCTATCAAAGAAAAGAACTTGGCCTTATTTGAGATAACATTAAAAGATTTCTTTGAAGCTAATTACGATCTGATATATTCTGCTAATAAACTAAGACCGATGTATCATAAAGTATTAAACGACAAACCTTGGAAAGATTGTTCTTGTTCGATTTGTAAAGATGTAGGTGTTGAAGTGATAATTTTTAGGGGGAATAATAGAAACCGGAGAAGAGGATTTCATAATACCTATGTCTTCTATAATCAATTAAAAGAAATTCAATCAGAAAAGGAAAGGTCATTATCTTGACCTTTTCTTTTTTTTTACCCTGACTTTATAATAGTATATGGAAGATAAATATTAAGTAAATATTGTATATTTAAAATAGGACATCCTATTAAGATGCATTAGTCTTAAATAAAAATAAACTTGGTGATGGAATTGATTAATTTGAACATTAATGATGTACAGAAAATCGTAATTAAAGAGAATAAGTCAATTTATAGTTATGTTGCTACAAAGGAGGAAGTTTTAAGTTGGAATGTTAAAGTCTCAGAAACTCCTTCATATTTTTTAAATGATATTTTAATTATTATTAGCAAAAGTATAAAGGAAAAAAAAAAGAGTAAAAATTTATCAATTGAAATTATTGATCCAATAATAATAAGTAAATTTAGTAATATCCAAAGTAATGAAAAACAGTTCGTGATTTTTAAGGTTGAAAATTTACCAGAACTCCTTCTTAATTCTTTATTAAGTAGTAGAAAACTGAATAATCTAGTTGAAATGAGAAGTACTAATTTGAGTAAAAAAACATTAAAATCTATTACATATTCTTCACTTGAAAAATTAATAAATGAACTTTTCGAGACCAGTAATTTTGAAAATACTACTGAAGTTGTTGTTTTATTACAAAATTATTTGGAGCAGCTAATTGAAGTGAATGCTGTGTATTTTCCTAATAATTTACGGGAAGTTTTGAAGATAAAAGAGAAAACAATTATACACAATATCAATTCATGGTTTATTTATATATGTTTTTTAAAAGAGCAAATAGAAGATGATGTAGTCGATATCGTGGCACCAGACTTATCAAGAAAAATAAAATATAAAAATTGGATTGGATCTTTTTTTGATCGAGATAATCCAATTTGGCAGGAAATTTATTCAAATACAAGGAAACATTACCCATCTAAGAAAAATAGGATAGAAATATACAACTTGTGGAAAAAATTAACGGAATCGTCTTCAGAGTAAGACGATTTTTTTATTGTTTAAGACATTTGTATTTATTGGAGAATTTATAAAACATTATAAAGATGGCAATATTTGTAGTGCCGATAATTTTATAATCTTTTTGTTATAATTTACTTTACTACCATGAAATTCCAATGATATAATTCAAATGTATTCACGTATCTTCACGTATCTATTTAAGAAGGAGGATAGTAATGGAATTTTATATAAGTTGGTCACATAGTGATGCAGTATTTTGTGATTATTTTGATGACTGCTGTATGTTAATCTCCGCTGTGCCTGATAACAAATATGGGATAAAAAAATTCAGAAAAAAACCAAAAAAACTAATTATTGATTCAGGTGCTCTTTACTACTCGAAAAACCCAGGAAAATATAAATTAAGAGATATATTGGATTTTCAAAAATACATCATAGATTCTGCTCCTTCAAATATTCCGATAAAATTAGTCCACCTAGATGAACCTCTACTAAATAAAAACACACTTTCAGAAAAGTTTTCCTCCGTCGAAAAAACATTATTTAATGCCTATGAATATTTACATTTAATGAATGAAAGTAATCTACCCAAAAATGTTTCTCTGATGGGAGTCATTCAAGGATTTGATATGCCAAGTACTAATTACTGTATTCATGAATTAAAGAAAATGGGGTTTAAAAATTTCGGATTGGGTTCAATGTTAACCAGACCTCCAGCAGAGCAGGTGAAATACATGAAGGCTGTTACAGAAATAGTGGGTCCGGATCATCTACATATTTTCGGGGTAACAGGTATTCAACAAATTAAGGAAATGGCAAAGTTGAATATATCATCATTTGATTCAAGCCGGCCGACTATGGTTGCAGCTTTTCATCAAGTCTTTTATAGTAATCCGTTCCGCACATACGTTATTTCAGAATCAAAGGTAAAGAGAAGGAATTTTCTAATAAGTAAACCACTTTCCTGTCAATGTCCTGTATGTATTGATGATCCAGGAGATATCTTAAACATTGCTCATCGTGATTATATGAAGTTGAGATCGATTCATAATTACTATCATTTAGCAAAAACGATTGACGAAATAAAAATCAATGAAGGAGTGATATAGTGTCTTTATTTCAAATTTGCTATGGCCCAGAAATTGGATCAATTCTTCAAACGGTACAAAAGTATCCTGGAATTGCAAGAACGGAGTTAATAGCAAAGTATCAGTACCAACCAGAAGGGGATATTTCCTCTTTGATGGATGCAGCACTTATTTTTTTGATGAATCTACACTTTATTAAAATGGATGATTTAAAACATATTTGGCCACTCAATCATTCTGAAGTAAAGGACTTTCATTATCTACAACGATTAAAAGAAATAGCAGAAGAATCCAATAATCCTGCAGATTCCAATTATATTTTTTCAACAATGCACTATTCTTTGTTTGTTGTGCCCAATCAACTTTACATAATAGATTTGCACTATGAAGCTAACCTGAAATTTGACAAACTAGCGATCAGTCAGGAAAAAGTAAATGCATGGAAAAGGATAATGGAGTACTTTGGTTTAGGTTATCGAGTATATGGAGGTTTTTATGCTCTTCCACGATTGGAATTAATGGAAAGCGTTGTTAAAGATATTGGACAATGGGAAGGTCCATTGCAGCTTTTCTTTGAGAAAAAAATAAACCCGATTATTCCATGTGTTCATAATGGAAATGTATTTAATGGCATAGTATATGCAGTCTTGAACCTAGGCAAAGATTCTATCCTGAAACTTTCCAAGAAACAAGATTTACCTTATACATCTTTTGGAGAAAAGAAGGAATGGAACTGGGTGAAAATAGGTGGTGAAACGGCATGATACCATGTATATCAACAAAAAATATCAGCTATTTATATGGTACAGCGGACGAAAGATACAATTTTTCGAAGGAATTTTACCGAAAAACTCATTTTCCACAAACTTTGAATCGATATTATAAAGATAAATTAATTGAAAGTGTCACAGAAAATGAGTTAATGCAAGAGTTGGAGGAGAATCACCCCTTTGGGAATCGGGTATATATTATATTTGGCTCAACGGGATCGGGAAAGTCTGAACTTCTCTGCTGGATACGTGATCAATGGGAACTTTCCCTAAATCGAAGGCCTATTATTAGAATTTCTAGAAATGAATTAAATCCTCAAGTGCTTGTAAAAAAATGTTATGAATCCATCGGTGTTGAATTAGGGGATTTAATTATTGATGAGAATAAATGGAATCTGTTGCTCAGTAAGCCGATTACTATAATAAATCAAATGGTATGGTCCACCATGTCTGAATTGTTCGAATGTGACGAAGATATCGTCCCTGCCACCTTGTTACTTAGACCTGTAATTGAAAAAAATATCCTAGAGTTTACAAAGCAAATAAGGCATGGTCAAATTAACAAACCATTAGAAATCATCAAAAAAGAGGAGTATGAGAAACTGCTCGAAAGCACCGCCATAAGCATTGATATTAACTACAATAAGTTTCGTTTTTCACTACTAAATAAGTTAGATCAATTTCTCTTTCAAGGAACAGATATTAAAACCATCTTTAAACAGTTATCAAATATATTAGTAGAGAAAAAAATTCGTCCCGTACTGTTAATTGATGATTTGGTCCAGTCCATTAATCTTTATGCTGCTGATTTGTTGGATTATTTTATTACATTAGAAGAAGGAAACTGGGATGTCGTTATTGGCTTAACTCCTGGTGTAGAACAGGGTGAAGCCTTCAATCTAGAATTAATGAATCGTATCCGGAATTTAGATACCATAGATGATCGCGTAAAAAAACTATGGTTATCAGATGAATCAGGGTCCAATTTCTTTTCATTAGAAAAAGAGCAGGCACAAGGCTATATGCACAATTATTTAGTCGCTTTAAAAGAAGCTAATGGCTATACCTGTTCAACCACATGTCCACATGCAACTTCTTGCATAAATTTATTAAGAGACTCACAAAATCAGTTGGAAATCTTACCTTTTAATGTTCCGCTCATAAATAGAATTTACGATGGTATACCTAATGGGAAGGGAACATTAAGGTATCTCATTCTTCACTCAAGAGAAATATTACGCTTTCTAATTAAGGGAGATGCCAAAGCAGCAAATAAGGTCTTTAATCTTGTAAACAGAGAAGTATTTATTGAACACGAGAACAAAACCGTTAAATTTTTGGCTGAAATGTACGCTCACCCTAAGGAAGACGATTATACATTGTCCGAGTCTTTATTGAAGCATTTTAGGAATGATTCAGGTGATATTACAGTAAACGTAAGAAATCTTGAACTGTATAAAGAAGTTGCTAATATTGAACCAATTCATGTTAAAAAAGAAGTGGTGAATACACATATCCGGGATTGGATTGAAGGAAATAAAGTAAAGGAAGAACTGTTGGAGCCAGTCCGTTCCGGGGTCGCAACAATTGTTCATGAAATCGTAAAAGGAACATCACTTATTCGATCAAATACTTCCAGGGCTACAAAATCAACGGCAATGATTCAACGAAGTGAAGTAGTCAATCGTTATAAATATCCTATATCATTTACCGAGACTGAAAACACTCAAATTGTGATTGACAAGAAGATCAATCTTCTCCAAATTGCCAATTTCCAACAATTGAAAATGCAAGATCGAGGAAATAGGTTTGAAAAAGTCGCAAATGATTGGAATATTACCGAATGGATTTATACGTCTGAGCGATTAAAAAAACAATGGAAGACCGAACTTGAAGAAAGTTTAGGATATAAAATTGTAGATTTCGCTTATTATCTAAAACTGTTTCTATACAAAATAAATATTATTGGTGAAAGTGATTGGACATCAGCGATAAATAATCCAATTAAAAAAGAATGGTTAGAAATAGCAGAAGATTTGTTTTTAGATTGGTTTGCTTTACGCGACAATATCATTGATGTGAATGAGATGAAGGAAAAAGGTGATCAATTTGACTTGCAATTCCTATCTTATAAACCAGTAAAGTCATTAAATAAATTCCAGATTAGGAATTACCCATTCATGTATTTCATCGCTGATCTGCAAAAAGGGATTAAAAGTTACGTGGATTCTTTAGAACCATTAATTGTTGAAAAAGCATCTGAAATCCAGAATCTGGTCAGATTTTCGCGCTATTTCTCTCGTGAAATGGTGGAGAAAGTGAAACAGGTAAACATGCTTATTCAAAAAGAAAATCGCACGATTAATGACCTTTACGAAATCAATGATATTATTACATGGCTATCTACAGAAGTTAATAGTGAAATCATTGCTAAAATTCAAAATGAGCAAACGTATTTATTCAATATCAATAAGTTTATTCCCACCATTGATATTAATATGGATTTTGATGAATACTTAAAAGATAAATTAAAATTGCGGAGCCAAGTGAGGAAACATCTACTGAAATTAATGGAAAAAGGGGAAACACAGCTTCCAAGGAAACAATGGAAAGGGATCTTAAGGGATATTGAAGAGGTTAACCCAGAATTCTTTGATCATCTTAATGTGAATGTAAATATAAGGAAATAAACTTAGATAAAGCTGGTATTTATACTAGCTTTTTATTTTTTTATCAAAAATTAACTAATCAGGTCTTTTATACTAAAAATAATATAAATTCGTGGGAAGCAGTATAAAACTATTATATAATAGAAACATGTCATTATTCGTAATAAGGTGTTGATAATCTGTGTTGGAAGAACTTAGAGTAGGCATGTATGTAAGATGTAACGTGGATTTAGAACATCCAGATACACCTAGGCGATTTGCACTAGGTCAAGCAGATATGATCAATAAAAATGAAGAACAGGTATCTGTTGAGTTTTACAACCTAGATAAAAAATTTGATTATTTTTCCCTTTATAAAGTCCCAAAGCAGGAAAAGTATCATGTGACTCAAGTGGAACATGTGAAAATTCTCCCTGATTCTAAAGTAGAAGTGAAAAATCAAAATCAAGAAGCCAAAATTATCGAATTTTCACATCAAGATGAAAAGGGTTATTTCTGGTACTATGTCGAAATCCAGGTAGGGAAAGAGAAGCAAATTAAGGTATTCTGTGAATCAGGACTAACCGTTTCCTTTAACCGGGCAGATGTCAATCCAGTTAAACAAATCGCAAATTATGAGTTAAATAATCCTAAATGGTATTTAAAACGGGAAATCGTCACCAACTCGCTGCACACGCTCAAAAATGCAACTTTTGGCTTTGATACATTAGTTGGGTCTCGTGTCTATTTGTTAAAACACCAAGTAGATACGATTGTACGGGCAATTTCCGAGCGACCTTGCCGGTTCATGCTGGCGGATGAAGTAGGTCTTGGGAAAACGATCGAAGCGATCGTCATTATGAAAGGGTTACAAAAACGAATTGGTGAAATAAGGATCTTAATCATTACCCCGGAATCATTACTTTACCAGTGGAAAAATGAATTATCCTTTAAATTCTGGTCGGATTTTCAAGTCTACGGTGAAAAATCTTTCCGTGAGGAAAACCCATTTATCCTCTTTCCGTTAGAAAAGGTAAATACACCTGCTGGTGACAAGATTACCGCGGGCAATTGGGACTTAGTCATTGTCGATGAAACGCACCGCTTGCTCTTTTTGGATGACGAATACAAAAAGTTACTCCAAGTGAGCCAACGAGTGGAAAATCTATTACTTTTAAGTGCGACTCCAATTCAATCCCGTCCGAATGAATTTTTGAAATTGGTACGTTTACTTGAACCGAAAAAATATCTGAAAATGTCTGAAAGAATCTTCGATGAATTATTAGAGAAGCAATCCTACATCCGCAAGCGTGTATATCAAATGATGCAGGAGATCCCTGAATATCTCGAAGATGAATTAGCCGATGATTTTATCGATAACTGTGAAAAGATTGCCAAAAGACTGAAAGATGATATCTTTGACCAGATCGTTAACAAGATTGATCCCGATTCTGAGGATCAAGGACTGGATCAAGTGAAATTAGCCCTAGCCTATTTAGCTGAAAATTATCAAATCGAACGAAAGGTGATTCGTCACCGCCGAAAAGAATTAGAACAACAATTGCCGAAACGATTTAAAGAGATCGTGACGTATCAAATGCAAGGCTCAGATATGCTTTATTATGAGGCTGATGTCAACGATACCCTTTTAACCTATTTAGATTATATGAATCGTCAAGGGTATGACTCCGGCCTAACAGGTGCGTATCACCGCGTCTTTTTATCAAGCATGTTCAGTTCACCTTGGGCGCTTGAATCGTTGATTACAAAACGACTGGAGTTCTTAAAAAGCAACAAATTAACGGTGGAAATGGAATCTATGAAGCCGTTAATTAATTTGCCTGGTGCCAATGATGAGGAAAGTTATCTTCAGGACTTGTTAGAAATGAACAAAAGATGGAAAAAGGCAGCCGAATCAGAGTTTAACAAGATGGAAGAACTTTACAATGATCCTGATTTAATCAAAGGTCGGCTAATGTTTGTTTTAGATTATATAACAGAAAATACAGAACAGGAAAAGCTTGTAATCTTCTCACAATGGAAAGAAACAATCGTTCAGTTTGAGCGCCTGCTTGTCGCAAGGTTTGGTGAGGGCAGTGTCCGAAGTTTTTATCATGGCAAAAATGAAGAAGAACTCCAACAAGCTGTTGACGATTTCCAAAGCAATCCAGCTTGTCGGTTCATGGTTTGTGATCCACTAGGCGGGGAAGGCAGAAATTTTCAAATGGCGGATTTTCTTGTCCATATTGATTTACCATGGTCACCGACAGATCTGGAACAACGGATTGGTCGTCTTGACCGTTTGAACCGGGATAAAGATGTACTGTCTGTAGTATTTTCTTCAGAAGAGACGATCGAAGAAGAACTCTTTCGTTTATGGGACGAGGGCTTACATGTATTCGATGAGAGTTTAAGTGGCATCGAAATAGCCCTTTATGAAATTCAAAACTCGATAACGGAAGCGTTAATATCGGATTTACAAAACGGCTTAAGCAATAAATTAGAGGAAATCAATTCTAGCCTTCTGAAAATGAGGGAAAAGGTAGAAGAAGAACGTTTCTTCGATGTTGCACGACAATTAGATCAATCGGTAGAACAACAATTGTTATATTTAATTGATCAATTTGACAAAAATGATGGCGGCGTTCTTGCTGAAACAATGATGACCTGGTCACATTTATGTGGTTTACACGGAATGAGTGTCGAAAATGGGACAGCAGTCATGTATTCGCCAAAATCCTTTAATTTTAAATCAATGAATAATGCCCAATATTTCGTCCCAGATTTGGAAGAAGCCCGAAAAAGAGCATTACGTTCGCAGCAATTACGAGGTACCTTCATTCGCAGAAAAGCAATTGAACGGGAAGATTTAATGTTTTATGCCCCTGGTGATTTACTATTTGATTCAATTGTTAACAATGCCTATGAACTTTCGGCTGGACGGTCAACAGCACTTGAAATTCGGACAAACAATGTGGACTGGGAAGGGCTAGTCTTTACTTGGTCGATCACTTTGAATCCGAAGCCATTAATCAAAATGGGTGAGTCGCTAGATCATCTTTACCATGCGCAAGGCTATTTGCCGCTCCAACATTTTAAAACCGTAGAACAAGTTGGCGGGGATAATCTCGATGACCGAACGATTTTATCGGTATTGGCTGGAAATATTCCAGATAAAGTGCTCAGACATATGGGTCGCAGAGAAGGCGGCATCTTTAAACATTTTGTGGAAGAGTACCCGAGAGATATTTGGGAAAACATGATTGAAACGAGCTATGAAAAAAGCGAAGCCAAAGTTGAAGACTATTTCAAATCCGAAGTTCATGTAGAGCAGGCACGTGAAGATTTTCAGCAAAGAATTAACTCGATGAAAGCATCAAACCTCTATTATGGGTACAAAGATGATGCCAATGTAAAGTATTTATCGACAATCTTTGATGCAGTTCAAAAAGGAATCGAGAATCCGGTCTTCCGTTTAGAATCTGTGGCCTTCGTAAGGATGGTGAAAGTGGTTGGAAAGAATTTATGATCTAGCACAGAAGGTCTTGCTAGAAGAGATCGATGTGGTCGAAGGTATAGAAGCCTTGAACAGCATCCTTGAGGATGCGGACATCATGTTATTGTCCAAGGCAAGCTGTGTGAAGCGCTTATTCCGTTGTTTAAATGACATGTCGACCCATTCCAAACAATCATCCATTTTAGACTTTGCAGGACATTTGCGCCAGTTTATCCTTATGTTTCAGGCGAAGGTGCACGTTTCCACATTATTAAGTAATCAACTTATGAACATTGCGGATACAGCTGGTTTGTACGTTAGGTCAGATGGGGAAGTAAATGCGATAACAGAAATTCCTGTAAATATTCCGGACATTGACAAAATCAAAGAGATTTTTCGTTTACCGGAACGTAGAGTAGTCAAAGCACCGATTGGAGATGGGGTTCTACATCACATGGCGGGTTTTACAAACTATCGCTCTGAAGCGCAAAAAGTGATGGTCAAGGCATGTATGAACATGGAAGATGGAGAAACTCTTATTGCTGCCTTACCTACTGGTGGTGGTAAAAGTTTAGTCTTTTTGTTACCATCCTTTTATGAAACAGAGGGCGGTACCATTTTAGGGTCTTTAAGAGAATCGGTGGGAACAACAATTGTGGTTGTTCCTACGGTAGCGTTAGCGATCGATCAAAAGATGTCAGCAAGAAAGTTCTTCCCTAATGCTCTTGAAGATAAATACAAGCCGCAAGCCTATTACGGAGGAATGTCTTCTGAAGAAAAGCAAAACATTTTTGACGGCCTAGAAGATGGCTCCTTGCCGATTTTATATACGAATCCAGAGTCGATTGTGAATGGAAGGTTAGCAAAACCGATTGAAGATGCAGCGTGGAGAGGGAATATTACCCGTTTTGTCATTGATGAAGCTCATATCGTTCTTGACTGGGGAAGCCACTTTCGACCGGATTTTCAACTTTTAACCGTTTTTCAAAAGCGACTGCTTAAAGCAACCAGAGGGAAACTTAAAACCATTCTTTTATCGGCGACATTGACAGATGATGCGACTAGTCTGCTGAAGCACCTCTTTAGTCATGATGATAAGTACACGGAAATTCGTGGTGACGAATTGCGGTTAGAACCAACTTACTTTATTGATGAATGCAAATCTGTTTCGGAGAGAACAAGAAAAATCATCAATGTAATTCCCTTTCTGCCGAGACCGATTATTCTTTATGTCTCAACGCTCGAAGACGCGCCGAAATGGAAAAAAATGCTGATAGAAAAAGGGTATAAAAGTGTTGAATCGTTTTCTGGCTCTACAAGCGCTGCAAAGCGTGAACGGATCATCCGCCAATGGAACAAGGATAAAATTGATATCATTGTCGCTACTTCGGCCTTTGGAATGGGTGTTGACAAACGAGATATCCGTACGGTCATTCATTGTTGTCTTCCTGAAAGTGTCAATCGTTTTTACCAGGAAGTAGGTAGAGGCGGTCGTGACGGCTTTGCTTCCATCAGTTTACTGAGTTATGTTTATGATGAAGATACTGCTGTTCAAAATCATTTAACAAAGTCATCTGTGTTAACTATAGATATGCTTTGGAGCCGTTGGAAAGGCATGTTTGATCGAAGAGAGGCAGCTAAATCTGCTGATGAGTTTTTGCTTCACATGAATTCTCAACGAGAAGGACTGACAGGTCAATCAGGAAAAAGCAATGCAGGTTGGAATGAAGCAGTGTGCCTAATGCTTACACGATATGGTGTGATCAAAATTTTGAATACCTCATTTATGGAAAATGAATCCTTTAGAACATTCTTGGTGAAAATCCTTAAAAATTTCTCCAGTATAAATGATGAGGAACAGTTTGTTAAAATTCTTGAATCTGAACGAGATAAGGAAAGAAAAAGAGTGAATAAAGACCTTAGACAAATCAGGAAACTGGTGAATGAAAGAGAAGAAGAATGTGTATCTGAATATTTTATCAACACCTATCCGTATGCATCGGAAGCATGTGGCGGATGTCCTGCTTGCCGCTCGCAAGAGATTGATTTGAGGTATCACCGTCCAAAACTTACAATCCCGTTCAATAATCGAGAAATTGAAGTGAAATCTGATCTAACAGGAAGTCTAGAAGAATTATCCGGAGGATTCCAGGAGATTATTCTCAAACCTAACGAAAATAGATGGAATCAAGAGTTATTGATCAATGTAATACAACAATTGACTGATTGCAACATCGGTACAATTGTTATGCCTGATGAAAATGGAATTAATTTAACCGATTTGGTAAAAGAAGCTCCAACAGGAGTCGGATCGATCAATTATAATTTTTTAACAAGTGAAGAGTTACTCACTTATCCCTTGGATTTGTTAAAAGGCTCTATCGCTATTTTCTATCGCCAGGATGAAAAGCAAAATGATCATTTATTTCGTTGGTCAAGAACGTTTCTCAAAAGACATTCGCTTGGAAAAATTGTCCACGTGTCGATACCAGAAATATTTATCACTTCAGAAGGAAAAACACTTAATAGTGTAATAGATTATATAACTGTTGATCTTAATGAATTTCTTGAACGTCAAAATGATATGTTCACACTGGAAATGTTTTAAAAATGTATCCTTAGCTTTCAACTTTATTTAACGAGGTTTGATAAAGTTAAACTAAGGATATTCGAATTCATGTTGAAGACAGAGAAAGGATGGTGGAAAATGCCGTTTGATAACAGTTTAATAAATATGCAAACACCAGGTCGGGTTTATGCATTGTGTAAACTTTTGCTCTTAGATTCTTATACACAAGACAAACTAATGGAACTGTTGCAGCCTGAATCTCCAGAGAAAACTCAAGCAAAATCGGTATATAAACTTGCACTAGATGGTGGATTAATTCAATTAGGTAATGATAAAAAAGTTAAATTGCAAGTGCCAGAAAAGGATGTAATCGAACCAAAGAGATTTGAGCAATATATAGTTCACCTTGCATTTGATGACACACGATTTATTTTTGGACGCTTTACGGCATGGGTCATGTCGAGAGGAGAGAAAGTGCTAAACGAAACAAAAGAAGAACTCGCAGATCAATTTTTCAACCAAGTATCAAGAAACTATACAGTAAATCGTGAGTTTAATTCAACTAATATTTTAGGCTGGTTGACATGGGCAAATTACTTTGGTTTGGGACATACTATGAATGGTGTATTTGTAGCTAATCCATCGCGAAGAATTCAAAGTGTGGTAGAAAATGACAATGATTTACCACGTGGAGAATTTATTCCATTTAAAAAATTCATGAATTGGCTAGCTATTAAATGTCCTGAGTTAGATGGCGGGAAATTAAATCAGGAATTTAACAATCAATTTCTTAGCACTCAACAACTCTCATTTGCTCTTTCACTTGGACTCAGAACACTGCATGACTTAAATGTCATCACCTTAAAGTATACAAGGGACGTGGAAGATATTTGGTATTTGCAGGATATCTCTACTCATGAAATAGCAAATCAAGTAACCGAAATAATGGTGAAAGGTTGATAGATGATGGATATAAAAAAATATAAGCAGAAGCTTTCTGATGTTTTTCAAATCAATGCAATAACAGTCGATAAAGATTACTTTATGTTAACGCATAAACCATTTAAAAACATAAGAATGGTGAGTAAACGTTTATTTTTAGACGGAGAAAATTTTCATGAAAATCAGCTCTATCGGACAATTATGGATAATCGTGATCAACATCAATTCCATGTTGTTAAAGGAGATAATGGATCAGGTAAATCACATTTAATCCGTTGGATTAAGGAGCATTATGAACATGAAGCTAAAAACGAGGCCGTTATCTTTATTTCCCGTATGCAAAGCACGCTTAAAGGCGCCCTGCAACAAATCATTCATGCAGAAGTGATTCAAAATCATGAAACATCACATCGATTAAAAAAATTAATTGATGCCAATGAACATCTGGATAACAAACATTTAAAGAATATTATCTTGGCCCATTTTATGGTTGCCGTGCGTGAAGATGATAATACAAAGGAAATCAAACTTAGAGAAAACCAACGGAAAACCCTATATGATTTCCTGTCAAGCCAAGAAACACTTGAATTTTTACTAAGAGAAAATGGCCCAATTGACCGGATTCAAAAGAAGTTGGCACCAGGAGTACATAATGAAATTATGAACGATATCGAGCCACATTTTCTTCCCGAGGATTTTTTTATAACATCCTCACAGGCTTTAGAATTCCAAAAAATGGATTTGAGCAAAAAAGCGTTGCGTTTTATTTCAGAAATTAAGGAATCGACAGATCTTGAAGAGCAGGAAGAGGTAGAAAAATATCGAGAAAATATAGCAAAGTATTTGAATCAATTCCTCGATAAAGTCGTACAAGAATGCCTTAGTTTACGTGGAACTGACTTGAAAGACATTTTTATTTTACTTCGTCAAGAATTAAAAAAAGAAGGAAAAGGTTTAACCCTCTTTATTGAAGATATTACCTCTTTTACAGGTGTGGATAAAGATTTAGTCGAAGTATTGATTTCAGATCACAAAGAGGATCAATCACTATGCCGTTTAATATCAATAGTGGGAATCACAAATGGTTATTATAACACCTCTCTTCCAGAGAATATTAAAGACCGAATTACCAATCACATTGAGATCGATTATGTGGTTATTCAAAATGAGAATGAATCGGCAGAATTAGCAGCACGCTATATTAATGCAGTTTATCTAGACAACGAGCAAATCCAAGAATGGAAAAATAACGGCTATCGGATGGAAGAATTTCCAATCGCAACCGTTTTTAAAAATCATAAATGGGCAAATTTCAAGATAGACAAAGAACTAGAACTATCGATCTTTCCGTTTACCAAAAGGGCTTTGTGGAATTTCTATCAACAATTAGATCCAAAAACACCACGAAACTTCTTGCAAACTGTGCTTTTACAATATATTCAAAAGTACACCATGGATGGACCAAGTGGCAACTTCCCACCAGTGATTGATAAGATAATTGCCGATTTCAAGATAGCGCCAAACTGGAAAGTTCCAGGTACCGACCAATTGTTATCTAGAAAAGTTCCAGATGATGATTTAAAAGGACGCTATGAAACATTGTTCCGTATATGGGGGAATGGAACAATGGATGAACAAAACATAGATGGAAAAATGGTTGTAGGTGGATTAGAAGAGGATGTGTTTGAGGTTTTTGGGTTAAAGCCGGTTTCGGGGATTCAAGGCTCAGCTTCCACGAAAACTGCCACAACTGCCACAACTACCACAACCACCACTTCAACAGGCAAAAATGGTCAGAATTCTAATGGTGCCGTTAATGTGACAACAAAAAGAACAGATAACCCAAACGGAGATGGAACGAAGCCTGATGGTCAGGGGAATGGGGGAACAACGGTAACACCACCAACACCTCCTGTCCAACCAAAAAGAAACCGACAACTCGAAGAAGTAATAATAGAAGTTGAAAAATGGGCAAAAGGAGAACCACTCAATAACAGCTGGATGATGCCCGAATTATTAGAGATTATTCGTGAATATATTGCATGGGATTTAGAAGGCATTCCAGCGTTTATTGTCAAAGACTTCTTAACGAATAATTATGTTTTAATTGAGGGACAGCCAAAAACAGTAAAACTTGAAGGACTTAAATTTAAGAGAAGTAATCAGTTGCGGTATGCATTAGAAGCACTTGTGCGTTATAAATATGAAGGAAAAGGAAGTTGGAATATTGAGAATGCCAATCTTGCTATTCTTTCCTTGCATACTTGGCTGGAAACGGTAAGAGATGACATACTGGCCTTTTTGAGCAAGCCTTTTGATTACGACGGTGATAATTGGCTAATGGACGAATACGTTACCGCGGCCGAGTTTTGTACTACTTCTTTAATGGATGGATTTACAGGTGATGAGAAAACAGCAGAGGATGTTTATCTACAACTTTTAAAAGACAAGCAAAAAGAAACACACCATGAACATAGTAAATCTTGGGAAACAATTAAAAATCATTTGAATTTTGAACATACAGACCTTTACAAACGTTACTTTAATCTCATTCAAGGAAGTGTAAGAAGTGTCCCTAAGGTTTTATTTTATGATTCCTATGAAATGATTAATCAGATTAAAGGATTAATGTCACGAGGATTTGATTTGAACCTAGAAGAAATACCAAAGGGACGGATGAGCAGTTGGTACACTTCTGTAAATATTTTAGTTAAACTTCTATCAGAAAATAAGTTGAATAAAGCGATTGAAGAAGAGCGTAAGCATTCATTAAGATTTGTCGATAATTTCCACGATATCATCGGTGAAAGAATTACTAAAGAATCGATTGCCAAGATCATTAAAGAAATGAAAGGGCTACTTGATTATTTAAAAGAGATGAATGAACCGTACCCGCCTTCATTGTTTGAGGTACTGTATAAGAACGTGATAAATGAACAGCAAATTGTTGAAATCTTCGATGAGCTTCAGTCGTTAGCCGATTCAAATTCTTTAACGGAACAATTGATGATTTTGTCAAATAATCCCACCTTTCAAGTTCAGCCATTTTACATGGTATTAGAGAATATGAGTAATCTAATTGAGGCGAAAAATAAGACGTATACAAAAAAAATTTCTTCTTCTGAACAGGAGTTATCTTTATTAATAGGTAATCCTCTTGAAGATTTGAACCAAGACATTGAACAGATAAGAGAGTATTTGACGGAATTGGATGAAAGGAGTGTTAATAATGCTGTTAAATAAAATAGCAGACACCCGAAAGACGTTTGAAGAATACAACCAACTTGACAGCAGATTGCAGCAAGTTAAAAAGGTTCATTCCTTCAGCCAGTTTACAAAAAAAGAATTGAATACAATAAAATCCATACTTGGAAGCTATCATGCACTACATGAAATGGATCCTCCATCCTTCCCAAAAAGGGATATGTCTTATGAGTTTAAACGATTAAACGCAGTGATTCAAAATGGGTTGGAAAAATATAATAAAGATGAAATTTCTGGGTTTACATTTGTATTTAAAAAACTAGACCAAGACTTAAAGACGCGCTGGACATTTTATGTTCGTACAATAAATCAAGACATCATTGGATTGCTGGAAAGAATGCAACACATTGCTGGTAATCCACAAGATATAAAACAACTAATTAGTGACTTGAATAAGTTTGAAACCAAATGGCCAGTTAATACTTTAACGTTATCTAATTACAATAATCACCTTGAAAAAGCAAGAAAAGTAATGTCTGACATGAATGCAAGTAAAGGTGTTCAAGATTTTATAGGAAAAGTTGCCTCAAATAACGCAACGATAGATGATTTGTCTGATGAAGTGATCCAATGGCTTCGCGAGCAGCAATTAACAAACAAACTTGTTATTAAATTCAAGTAAGGAGAATTCCCGGAATGAAGCGAAATGATTTTGACATTCTTGCAGAAGAAGTCTTAACGCAAATTGAGATGAAGGAAAACCAGTTACTTGAATGGGGCTTTATTGGGGGTGGAATTGACGTAGAAGAGGAAGTGCGAACTCTTCTTCGTCAACCACCTACATCCTTTTTAGAAGAGTTAATTGCAAAACATGAATTGAACGAAGATAATGCCATTTCGATAGTAAAAAATCTAGAGGCACGGAAACTCATATTTCAATTAAATCCGAAACATTTGTATCGGTCACGATTTGCAGAAACGATTCGAATGCTTTATTTATTGAAACAGCGCTTTACCTTTGAAGATTGGCAATCTGGTAAGAATTTAGTCAGCAATATTAAACCGATTCTTTCGTATCGAAAATACCCTCGGCGGGATATCAGATTAGATATCATTAATGAAAACTTAAATTTTGTCATTGGAAAATCCCATATACATAGAAAAGTCGTCTCAAAATTACTTAAGGATGGAGAATTATTACTCTCTCAATTCCAAATGGATTCGTTGTCGCGAATTTTAAACCAATCGCGAAGTAAGTTTGATTCTGGTACTGTGATTGGCGCAGGAACAGGATCGGGGAAAACAAAATCTTTTTATATTCCCGCTTTTGCAACACTAATCGAAACCCTCTCCAAGGATCAATCCAACTGGACAAAGGTAATTGGTCTTTATCCGCGTGTAGAGTTGTTAAAGGACCAATACCGAGAAGCACTATCAGAAATCTTGACGTTAAATTCACTTTGTGCTGACTTAGGCATTCGCCCACTGACGATTGGCGGACTTTATGGTGACACACCAAAAAGGGCTTCTGATGTCCACGCACACAAGGATCGAAACTGGAAAAAAACAGCGGATGGATACGAATCTCCGTTTTTTTCTTGTCCAGAATGTTCGCGTGTAATGATATGGCTTGAAGAAGACGTGGCAGAGGAAAGAGAAAGATTACATTGTTCACATTGTCACACCATTATTAATGAGGAAAATATTATCCTGACACGGGATCGAATGAACAAATCAGCTCCTGACATCCTATTTACGACAACAGAAATGATTAACAGAAAGCTGCCGAATTCGTTCGAAAATGATTTATTTGGTGTTTATTCATCGCGGCCGCCTATGTTTGTTCTTTTAGATGAGGTTCATGTCTATGAAGGCGTTACCGGTGCACATGTCGCCTATTTACTTAGAAGACTTAAACATTTACTGAAGCAATTTAATCCAAATCGAGGAATACAGTTTGTTGGTCTATCAGCGACCTTGTCAAACCCAAGTACCTTCTTCTCGCAACTAATAGGATTAGAGGAAAGATATATTGAATATATCACACCACTTGAGAAGGATCTGGTGTCTGAAGGCGTGGAATATAATTTAGTGGTTCGCGGCGACCCATTTTCCGCTGCAGCCCTTTTATCTACATCGGTTCAAACGTCGATGTTGCTGGGACGGATGTTAGATCCGATTAAAACGGATATATCAAAAGGAGCCTATGGCTCAAAGGTGTTTGGGTTTACCGATAAACTTGATGTCATTAATCGCTGGTTCCATATCGAGTTAGATGCCGAGCGCAAGCAAATATTGAGTAAGTATCGTGATGCGGGTGAGATTAGAAGGAATTCTAAACAAAAAAATAATTTGCAAGAACAATACAAAGCGGGACAAGTCTGGCTTGCCCCTGTTCAAATTGATGAAACGTCCTTAAAGACTCCATTAGAGGTCGATATTACATCTTCCCAACACAAAGGTGTGAATGAAAATGCGAAACTAGTGATTGCCACCAGTACATTAGAGGTAGGATACAACGATCCAAAGGTTGGGGCGGTCATTCAGCACAAGGCACCGCGTAATTTAGCCTCCTTTTTGCAAAGGAAGGGACGTGCTGGACGTGTGCGGGGGATGAGGCCGTGGATGGTCGTTGTTTCTTCTGCCTATGGGCGAGACCGATTTGTCTATGATTACCCCGAATTATATTTTCAACCGAACTTAAATGAAATGTTTTTGCCGATTCAAAATTCGAATATTCTTCGGATCCAAATGGCTTTTGCCTTTATGGAATGGTTAATGGACCGTCTTTATAAACAATCAAAGCGTCTTGATGTTCGTGACAAATTGAGTGCTGTGGGAAATATTCGAAATAGTAATTATTCTGATCTTATTTTAGCTGCAATCCGGGACGTATTGGAAGGACACGATCAGGATCTCATCGACTATTGGAAAAACGCACTTCAAGTCGATGAAGAAATGATTAAGCGGATTGCCTGGAGTGAACCACGTTCGTTCTTTTTTGATGTATTGCCAACCATTTACACGCAATTAAAGGAACATTTTTCATTTATTTCTGAAGAAGACCGTTCCAATAATCCCTTGGTTGGTTATATTCCGAGGACATTATTTTCATCCCTTGATATTTCGGAATTGGCACTGCACATCCCTAGAGCAGAGAAGGTCAGTTACCAGCCGCTCGTCCAAGGGATCATGGAGTTTGCCCCAGGGAATGTTTCCAAGCGCTATGTCAATGCGTATAGAACGAGAGAAGCGCATTGGCTGCCTGTCAACGATCAAGGAATCGTAGATGTTAAATCAGAGGTAATGAATTCTCATTGGATCGAAACGGTGGAAGATACCATCGGTGTCTATGAACCAATATCCGTTACATTAGCAACGATTCCGCCAGACATTTCAGACCGTTCGTCAGGAAGGTATCTGTGGAATTTAGACATTCAACCAATCCAGCACACATCGCAAAACAAAATTGACTTTCCTGTTCAAAGTTCATTAAAGGCTGTTTTCGAAGAGATTGAGTATTTTACAAGCGATGAACATAACTCCATCAAAATGACCAGATATACAGTCAAAGGAGAAGGAGTCAAAAAGACTAGTAAAGGAGAGGAATTTCCTTTCGAATCCAAATTTGTTCATCAAGGAAAGGATTGTGCGATTGGGTTTCAACGCTATGTCGACGCGATTCGCTTTGATGTCCAGGAGGTCTATACATTAGAGTTAATAGAATCATATTTCGGACAACAAATTATTTCCGTCTCTAAACCGGATTTCTTTGATTATTTGTTAAAGACCGACGAGGATGTTTCCAGCCGAGTAAACGTCTTTCAGCGTCAGTGGCTCGCACAAATTGTGTTATCCTCCGTCACGGCGATCAGTATCAGCAAAAATGTAACACTACACGAGGCAATTAAGGAGTATAAGAAGGACATTGTCAGGATTTCGTTGCGGACATTAGAAGCCATCTTCCTTTCAACGATCGTAACCGATGAAGATAATAACGGGACGACAGATGAGTCCAAAGTGAAAAAGACTCTGCAAGGATTTATTGAGGATCCTTCGTTAATGAATCGGATTTTACAGCACTTAGAGTCATTAGAAGGTGATTTAGGGAAGAACCAGCAATTCCATCATTGGATGAAGCTAACGATTATTGATTCACTGGCGGCGACCATCAAAGCAGCGCTCGAAGAAATGCTCCCAGATGTTAACACGGAAGATACAAATGTAGATATCGTCGAAAACAGTATTTGGATTTCGGAAACAGAATCAGGCGGGTTAGGGATTATTACGAAAATCGTTTCATCGCTAAAACACAACCCATCTCTGTTTGAAGAACTTATTTCCAGCAATATCAACAATTGTCCAAGAAATACGATTGCTTCTTCGCTTAAATCGGTGTTAAATCATATCGAAAAAGAGGAACTTTCGGATGTAATCGGGAAAATCCGTCAGGAACAAAGAATCGAATATCAACAAAAATATTTGAGTCAATTACAATCGGTATTAGACCATCTCGGAATCCCGCCGAAACGAGATTTAATTATCGGGATGTCGGGTAAATTTTTCCGTAGTAATCGCTCGAAGCAAACGGATAAGTTTATGAAAGAAATTCATGAATTTTGGGAGCATGAGCAAGAACGGCTGCAATTTCAAATTTCTCCGAATGTATTTTCGGTTGCGAGTCTGCGGCGCGATGAACTAAGCAGTAAATTAAAGAGCCTGATGCAGGATGTTAATTTGCAGTTAAACGCTGAAAAACAAACCTTTTTATTCTTGGAGTCGTTTTTATTACATGATTGTCATGATTCATGCCCAGAATGTCTTAATCTATATAGTCCGTATCAATCCTTTTTGAAACCATCAAGGCTTTTATTACGGGCGTTAGTGAAACCAACTCATGAAATTCATCACTACCCGAGTACGAATTTTCTATCGAAAGCAACCAAGACATTGGAATCGGAGAAACGTCTCCGTGTGGTCGTTTCGACAGCGGAAAGGGATTCTTTGCAATCGGAATTGTTCGAACTCTTCCATACCCCGATTGAATTTAAATTCCAATTGTATTATCCATTTTTAGAAAGAGTCACGAACAATGGGGACAATTGGTATTATGATGTCAGTGTTAGGGAGGTCTCGTATGTCTAATCGAATCATCCGCTCTTTCGGTGGAAGTTATGTACTGCGGGATTATCTCGTGTCCTTATTTGTAGCCGAGGCGATGAACCCGAGTAAGGAACTCTATTTGATCTCACCGTATTTAAGCAACTCACCATTAATTGAAAATCGACATAATCAATATACCGATGTATTTCCGATGATAAAGGCAAAAACGATTTATCTATCAGACATCCTTTCGACACTGGCTTGGAAAGGGATATCTGTCCGGATCATTTGTGACCAGGATCGGGAAGAGACTAAACCGTTAATTGACTTGCTTTATAATCAAGTTTCTTTTCGGAAATTGGAACAAAATCATGACAAGGGTTTAGTCACCGATCATGTGTTTGTCCATGGATCGATGAATTTTACGTATAGCGGCATTTACTTAAATAAAGAGAGCATTCGGACGACGAATGATAGTTCTGATGTTAACGGGGCTCTGATTGCCTTTCGGCAGCGTTGGGAGGAGGCGGATAGTATATGACGACGACATCAAAGGAATTCCTTCAATTCTTGTTGAAAAAGAACGGTGCCAAGTATAAAGTAACGGAAATCAACGATCAGCTGTTTGTCGATCACCCCGTATGCCAAGAAATGATCGATAGGTTCGTGAAGGGAGAAACGTCGATATTACCGTTTCCAACTAGAGATGAAATATTATGGCTCTGCCTACAGGCGGATGAACAAAAGCTAACGGTGGAGTATTCATCGTTAAAGAAGTTCATTTCACCCTATCGAACCGATGAGCAGGACCAAAAACGTTTTTTTGATAAAAAATCCTCTGAATTAGGGAGATTAGGCAGTGAGGTATTTCCGAACGGATACTATATGTTTACGACGCCCACTGATAAAGATGGGCAAATTTGGGATTTATTAAAGTTGTGGATCACGGTAATAAACCGAAAACCAGTGATTATCTGGCAAGAATCGGTCATTAATGCGTTTACCCTTAGAAGTAAATTTCGCCAACACCTTGAATTGAAAGAGTGGGGGGAAGCGGAAAAGACACTAGGGGTAATCCGTGAAGGACATTATGTCTCGGATGAAAATTACTTATTTCTTCAAGTCGAATTATGGTCTGCTCAAAATAAATGGAAAGATATCTGGTTTTGGAAGGAATTCGAAGCCCTGTCAGGACTGCAGCGAATTCCAAAGGACGTGAAGGTCTCCCTTTTAACCGCTTTTTATTTTGTCAAACTCGCAGATTTGGAAGTAAAGGGTGAATTCGAGGCAAGTTACGAAAACTTTAAGGCCAATCGCTTTCAGTTGAGGTCTTTACTCGATAGTCATCTTGGCATTGATGAAGACCATATTTTCCGGATTTTTGCCCATGAATCGGCGTTCGAACAGAATCGTGAGAAACTTTCCTTTATTAAAAGTCAAGTCAGCCAAGAAGAGACGTTACCATTAATCGCATTCTTAGAAACCAAGTTTACCGTTCAGGTGGAACCGGTTGTTCAACCAACTGGTTCGCCAGAAGAGAGGGCAAAAGAACATCTGTTAAATGGACAAATTGATGATGCCTATTTAATTCTTCAGGACTGCAGCCTCTCGAAAGAAAAAGTAGGGATGTTGTCTGTTATTGCGTTTGAAACCTTATCGGGTGAAATTCAGAAAGAGGCCTATCAATTACTTTTAGAATTACCGCAAAAAGCCCAAGATGAATTAATGGACGATAGTCATACGAAGAAATATATTATTTTCATTAAAATGGCTAATGAAGGAATCCAAAAGACACCGCGTCAAGACGACATGAAGTATACATGGAATCATTGGTTTAAAAAGGTATTGGAAGTGGAAAACGAATCACTCGATCCTTTGTTTGAAGTGTTATATGTCGAAGATAGGCTGCCTGTCTTTGTATGGTCACCTTCGATGATTGCTGAATTAGGAAACTTAATTGTCGAAGTGGCCCTAGAATCTTTTGACGCGAAGAAATCATCTGTCATGAAGGAAGGGATCGCGATCTTTATTTCAGAGTTGATTCGTGATAAGGAATTCCCGCGCACAATGACAGCAGAGTTGTACGGGTATTCCGTCGAGTTGTTATTGTTGCATCTGAACAAGAATAAGATCCACACCAATTACCTGAATCGACTGCTGGAAGGCTTACTGCAGTTAGATATGCTTGAAATCAATAAGTACTGGGAATGGGCCAAGGAATGGTATTCAATCAAGCCAATGAAGGCGATGATCCCGAACTTATTATTTACATTGGAGTTATTTTATGATTATGGCCAAGATCTTGAGGATTTATGGAATGTCTGGAACCAATGGACATCTACTCTCTTAAACGGAATCGCTACCGTTTCGTTGGCTGAAATCCAAGACTGGATCAAACTCGGTGAAAACATTGGCGGAGAAGCGTTCCTCATCAAAACCGTAGGTGAACTGATTAAAGTAGAGAATGAAGAGCAAGATGACGTTGCCGCTGCACCAGAATCTTCAATTGCAATCTTTACATTGAGGGAGAATTCTGCAAGACGTGCGGTCGAGCAGTTGTCGAAGCGAAATCCTAAATTAAAGTTCCGCATTAATGTCGATACCCATCTGACGACACAAGCCAAGAATCTTGCCAGCAACTCGGATATCGTGGTAATGGTAACAACAGCGATGAAGCATGCCTTATCGTATGGGATCACACCTTATTTGAACAGTGATCCGATCTATCCAAGTTCATCTGGGACCTCAAGTATTGTCGCTGAGATTGAGAAGTATTTTAATAACGTTGTTGCAGTATAGCTGCAAACCAAAACGGTCACGTAGAATTCACTACGTGACTTTTTCGTGATTTTCCAATCTATAGGGTAACGTAGAAGGTCCAAATAACAATAATTCCCCTGAGAAATGGGGCTCGATTAGGGGGGGGATGAATTTCGGTTGGCGGTAGCCAAAATGGTTCTTATTATGATATAATCAGAACAAACGTTCCTTTGGAAGTGAGGTGAATGAAATGGTTGCTAAACAAAGCCTATTATTTTCGTATTTACCCCAAAAATAAACCTGTTTAGTCTTTCAGTAAAGCATACAAATGGAAGTAGTCAATCATGTACTGGATCATAAAATTACCGTTGGTTCAGTTGGAGTTTGGACAGGGAAAACTCAAACGATGATTGTGACGGACCTGCATATTCTTGAAATAAATAATGATAAAACAACTAAAGATGTTAATATCGATGATTGTGTCCTGATTACGTTCACGGACGCTGCTAATGAAATGAGGAACTGATTAGGAGAAAATCTAGAAAAGAAGTTAAAAAAACAATTGAAGAAAGAACGATCAAAATGCTACTTTTTGGTTTGAACACAACAATTACTTGAAGAAGGAACTCGTTTCTTATATGTTGCGGTTACCCGAGCAAAGAATGCAGTTGTTTAACCCGAGGTGGAAGAAAACGGCTATCAAATTCCCGAATGCAGGTCGTGGCAAGATGAAGTCATGCCTGCTTATCAAATTATGCTAACTGAATAAAGCTGGGAATTTTGGTATAACTGAAGAGACATAAGCTCGAAAATTGTCGACAAATAGGTGAAAAGATTGTAAAATTGGTTTATATCTATTGAGTCATTGAAAAGAATAAACAATCGCATGATGCGAACGAGGTTCTAGCCCCCCTCATTAAAAAAACTAAGATGAAGCAGTACTTCTATCTTGGGGTGCTGTTTTTTCTATTTGAAAGGAAGTATAGAGATAAAATGTTAAAAAATGAGAAGGCAATTGTTGTGTTTAGTGGTGGGCAAGATAGCACCACTTGTTTATTTTGGGCATTAAAACAATTTAAAGAAGTAGAAGTCGTTACGTTCGATTACAATCAAAGGCATAGTTTAGAAATTGAATGTGCCAAAAATATAGCCAAAGAACTTGGCGTGAAACACCATATTTTAGATATGGCATTATTAAATCAACTTGCACCTAATGCATTAACACGTTCAGATATAGAAGTTTCAGATGGCGGTGAAAGGGAACTTCCGTCGACATTTGTGCCAGGCCGTAATCTATTATTCCTTACTTTCGCAGGTGTTTTAGCACGTCAGATCGGTGCCAAGCATTTAGTCACTGGGGTTTGTGAAACAGATTTCAGCGGGTACCCTGATTGTCGTGATATTTTTATTAAATCACTGAATGTCACCTTGAATTTATCCATGGACGATAATTTTGTCATCCATACACCATTAATGTGGATCAACAAAGCACAAACATGGGCTTTAGCGGATGAATTAGGAGCATTGGAATTTGTACGTAAAAAAACATTAACTTGCTATAATGGTGTGATTGCGGATGGGTGTGGCGAATGCCCAGCATGCGTATTAAGAAAAAGAGGGCTTGAAGACTTTTTAAATGGGAGGTTTTAAGCGATGGGTTTTAGAATCGTCGATAAACTTCAGAAAATAGATGAGGACATTCATCCTCACGAGTTAAAATATCATACAAAACGTGTACTAGTGAGCAAAGAATTTACCTTCGATGCTTCGCACCACTTGCATTGCTATGAAGGGAAATGCAAGAACTTGCACGGTCACACGTACCACGTTATTTTTGGAATCAGTGGTTTTGTCGATGAACGCGGCTTAATGATTGACTTTGGCGATATTAAAGAGATTTGGAAAAATGAAATTGAAATATTCCTGGATCATCAATACTTGAATGAAACCCTTCCATCGATGAATACAACAGCCGAAAACATGGTTGTCTGGATATATGAGAAAATGAAAGATGCCTTAGCAACAGAAGAACGTAGGGACCAATATCATGGAGCGAGAGTGGAATTTGTCCGTCTGTTTGAAACCCTAACAAGCTACGCAGAAGCGAGAAGGGAGTGGATGGAGGAATGAGTAAGATTCCTGTATTAGAAATTTTTGGCCCAACCATTCAAGGAGAAGGCATGGTCATTGGTCAAAAGACGATGTTCGTTCGGACCGCCGGCTGTGATTATTCATGCAGCTGGTGTGATTCTGCCTTTACATGGGATGGCAGCGCGAAAGATGATATCCAGCAAATGACTGCTGAAGAAATTTGGGAAGAATTAAAAAGAGTCGGTGGCGATAATTTTTCATTTGTAACGATCTCTGGGGGAAATCCAGCGCTGTTAAAAAATTTAGATGTGTTTATTGATTTATTAAAAGAAAAAGATATAAAAATTGGCATCGAAACACAAGGAAGCAGATGGCAAGACTGGTTTGTAAACGTCGATGAACTGACGATTTCACCAAAACCGCCAAGTTCGAACATGAAAACCAATTTTGAAATCTTAGATTCTATTTTTAAAAATTTAAACGAAAATGATTTCGAACATCAAGTGAGTCTAAAAGTGGTAATCTTTGATGAAAACGATCTTGAGTATGCGAAAATGGTCCATAAACGGTATGCGGATATTCCATTTTATCTTCAGGTTGGTAACGATGAAATCACCAACTTCAATAACGAAGAATTGATTCAGAAACTACTATTGAAATATGAATGGTTAGTTAATTGTGTGGTTGCGGACCCTCAATTGAATAATGTAAAAGTTTTACCACAATTACATGCGCTTCTTTGGGGAAATAAGCGAGGAGTATAAATACGAATGGTGGAACAAAGGGAGTTGAGATAGAATGAGAATCCTATTGTATTTAATATCAATCGTTACAGCGAACGTGGTGACAGCAGCTTTCGCGCCATTGCAACTGGGAGCATTTATTGTTCCAATGGGAACATTGTTTATTGGAGCAACGTTTATATTTAGAGATTTGGTCCAAAACAATTATGGAAGAAAGAAAACTTATATTTTCATAGCAACAGCCTTATTCTTGTCAGCTCTTGTGTCATTTATACTAGGTGATACCCTGATCATAGTGTTAGCTTCTGCGCTCTCGTTTGCCGTGGCAGAAACGACAGATACCGAAATTTATACAAGATTGAATCTACCTATGAGTTGGAGAGTTTTTTATAGTGGTATCGTTGGCGGCTTATTAGATTCCGTCATCTTCGTTATCATCGGACTTAGCCCAGTGGGAGCAAATTTCTTACCATGGGAAGCCGTTCCAGCGGCTATCCTCGGACAAGTCATTGTAAAAACGATCATTCAGGCGATTGCAGCAGTAATATTAAGTCTTGTATATAAATCAACGGATACGAATACCGTATCAAATTAATGATAGAAAAAGCACTTACCAGGGAAAGGGAGAAAATCACGATTCCAGGGAAGTGCTTTTTCTTATATGCATTTAGTTGATTTGTTAAACTATACTGGTATACATAAAATTGGCATCTACTCACTGAAGATGAACCAGAAGGATTTTGTCTTTATCTTTGTCAACAATTGTCCAATTGGAGTTTTGGGCAATTAATCGAAAAAATAAGATACAAACTAAAACTTCGAGGAGCCAAAGTCCAACTTGTGGAAGAATCCTATACTTCCGGCACGTGCCCGTCATGTGGAGAATTCCGTAAACAAAGGAATCGAAACTTCGACTGTCATTGTGCTCTGAAGGACATCGGGATGTAGTAGGTGCCATGAATATTTTGGACAAGTCTGTCCATAAACAGCAAACGAAAAATCGGGAATTACCTAAAATAGAAGATTCAAAGTATCGCCGAGTCCTTTTAGCTCCCATTGTTTCGCACAATGAGGCTAAAAGGTCAGTGGCGTAGTGCCTATGATTGGGCTGCGGTATGTGGTTTTAACTACATGTCGTAATGAACTGGAGAAGTAGTAAGACCTGGAAGCCCCGGCCGAAATGCGGCTTTGATGAAGGTTTAAAAAAGAATCCCCTGGATTTATCCATGGGGCGAAGTCAATTACCTATAGCTTTGCCTAACGGTCAGTGCTTTGGTATTGACACGATCAAATCTGAATGACTGATGCATTTTGTTTATAAAGATAGATTTGTCTATACTAAAGAAGAAAATAATAGTATCTACAATTGTTTAGAATATTTATTGCGATATGAAGGAAATATTGACAGTCAAGGGAGTATTCCGATGAAAGGTTCTGACAAAATCACCTATCAATTCCAAGGAACATTTACAAACCAGGAGTTTCAGAATGTCCAGTATGAAATCGAGTTGTGCGGCGGGACGTTGATTTATAAGGGTTTACATACGGACAAAGCGTTTATTGTGGTAAAAGTGGAGGATGATGAAGCAAGACTAGCGTTTGAAAGGAAATTCAAACGAACGCGATCCTATGAACGTTCAAAACAATACGAGGAGGAACAGAAGGAGTTTGTGTTCTTCTCAGCTGTAAATGAAGGATTTATGCACTGGACCGAGGAACGGTTACAGTTACTTTTTGGAAAGCAAGGTTCCAATTTAGATGAGACATGGGGCCTTATGGCAATCCTGTTGAATGAGGGATTAATTCAAGTTCGTGCAGAAGAGTACTCTCATGTGGCAGAACCACCGGAAGGTACAAAAGAAAGAGAAGCATTTTACCATTGCTATAACAATATGACAAATTTACCCATGGGTTATATAAGTTGGTGCGGGTGGAATTGGTTGAGAAGCAAGGGTGAGGTTAAACCGATTTTCACCGATTCACGAGCATCTCTCTATTCTCCAGTTCTACATATGTTTGTCCAGGTAGAGGAAGGGAATCCGTTCCAAATTATCTATAAGATATTAGCGGAACGTTCCAATGTTTACGTTCATATGCCATCTCACCCATTACATAAACTGTACATTTTTGAAACGACCGAGATGTTCCATTATTGGTTGGAGCAGCATCGGTACGGATCACAAGTGGAGGAACCCTCAGATATCCAACAACTTCTATCAACCTTTATTTATTATTTAAGAGGAACGGAAGAATATCGTCAGAGGTTAAAGGATTATGATAAAAAGCGAGCGGCACAGGCATCAAAGGAAACTCCGCCAGGTAAGCTTCTTGATGAGTACGATGATGATACGTTGTTTGATTTAATAGATGCATCTTCCATAATCCATCGTCTAAATGGAGCAGAGATGACTGCGGACCTTCTTGAAATCTTAATCATGCAAAGAGAAATCAAGGCCCAGCGATTAAAAGACTTGTGGGTGATTTCGAAACAAAGTTTATTGGATTACCTATATACCGCTCAAATTCATCCAGAGAATGATCTTAACAGTATACAAGAACCAAAACCGAAGGAAACGGTTAAGATTCCCATTCCAACCAAGGAAGATAGGGATCAAATATATACAAACACGGAAGATGAAGACTTTAATTTATTTGATGTCGGTCTGTTTATCAAAAATGATCCGACTTATGGAATCGGTGTTAGTCCTCGAATTGGGCAATTAAAGAAATTGATTCAGAGCGGAGAATTAAAAGCCCATCATGAAAAGAATATATGGACCGTGAGGAAGAATAATTTAATACAATATTTACAAAAACAGAAAAATGAATCAGATTCTTATCCGACAACAGATAAAAGAATGTCAAAAGAAGAGAAAGCACCTGAACCATTACCAAATAAAAAACTGTTCCCAGTTGAGTGGACAGACGAAAAAGACCAACAGTTAATCAGGTATGTTTTAGATAGTTTGAAAAAAGGAAAGAAATTCGATGAAATCTTCGCTACCGGCATAAAAGAGACTGGAATGAACAGTACGCAATGCAAATGCAGATGGTACAGCAAGTGGTCAAACCAATATAAGGATGAGATTGCTCAAATAAAAGCCAAGATTAATCCGACTACTGAAAATAATCCATTTGTTTGGGACGAAGAAAAGGAAAATATCCTTTTTTCATCGATTATTGAAGGTACACGAGAAGGACGTACAATAAAAGAGATCACAGAGGAGGTTAGTAAAATAATTGGACTTCCACCCAATACCCTTCGTTCCTATTGGGGAAGTAAGGCACCGAAACATTTAAAAGAAGAATTCAAACAAATTAAACTAGATCAAGAAAAGAACTGGTCTGAAGAAGCCTTGCAAATGCTTGAACATATGATAACCGTTGAATTTGCCCATCTTACACCGTTTGATATCCTACCTATTGCGAGTAAAAGGCTTAAAAGGCATATAGACATTGTACGGAAAAAATTATTTGAATTACAGAGAGCTAAACGAGTGAGAAGGTAAGACGAGTAATAGTGGAAAATTAGCCCCTAACTCCAACGAGTAGGGGTATTTTTTTAAAAGGTTTCTTGACCTGATATTCAAGGAATTATAATCTTAATAAGTAAACAGGTAGACAAGATTCGAAAGACATAGTAATCCAATATATTGTAATGGGGACAAACAACATCATTGATACATAAGGGATAGCACGGTTCTATAAAGTTTGGGGTAATAATGGTAAAAGTTTTTTATATTAATAGAGTACAAGTATGACTCAAGAGAAGGTGAAATATTATGGTGCGAATGAATTACGACCGATATCCACTTGAAAAGTTAGAATTTCTCCAAGAACAATGGGAAATTAGAGACGAATCTGAAGACGATCCAGACTTCAGACAGGAATGGGTTTCGGATGGGATTGAAATTCATAAAGCGTTAGTGAGGAAAAAATTGCCGGATGAGAAAAAGTCTTCTTATTATCATAGCCTGGCAAGGTTGTATTTAGAATATGGCCGGTCTGAGAAAATGATTCAGGGGAATGATCGAATAGCATTCCGTTATTTACAAATGGCTGCCAGTTATATGCCAGATAAAGGGGATACATTTTATCACCTTGCTTTTTTGGCAGAAAAAATGACTCAAGGAAATGAAAAATGGGAATCAGCTGCTTTTTACGCCAAGGAAGCACTTGAGAGAGGGTTAACCGATGAGAAAAAGATCAAAATTTGGTGTTTACTCGGTAAAGCCTATCTTGAATTAGGATTGACGAAAAATGCAGAGGAATGCTATAGTAACTCGAAAAAGCTTGATCAAGATGATGAGTTTACTAGGTTTCGATTGAAATATAGTAAAAAGGCAGATCAGCCATCATCCTTCTCGAGATTAAATGACTCTGGCGTTCGCGTGAGCAAGCGTGCAGAACGGGAATCCTGGATTGAAAAAAGCCGTTATGGCAAATGTTTTTTCCTTGAAAATGGCCGGTACGGCATGGTGTTACATGGAAATGGCTGCTCAATGGTATTAAATGCAACTCAGGGAGAACTCTTAAAATTATTGTTTGAGACAAAATATGGAATAACAAAGCGAGAAATCCTAATCAATCTAAATAGCATCAAAGAAAAAAATGCTGAATCGATTAAAACGGACATAAGAAGGTTACGTCTGGCTATTCAGAAAGGATTAGATGTGGAGGTTAATGATCTCATACAGACTGTGGGGGAAGTGAGAAATAAGAGGTATATCCTAAATCCAGAGGTTGAGACCTATTCGATGTAATACTGATTGGACCGTTCCATTCGGTTACAAAGAGTGTAACCGTAACTTGGTATATTAACCACAGATAGAAATTAACGATCTACCAAGGAGGAATGGAAATGAAAAAATCAGTTTATGTATCGATGGAAATGCAAACGGGGACAGAAAAACTAGCAGAGGCAATTGTATTAAGAGGTTTTCCAGTGAAAGTGGAAAATGACTTTATCACTCTGCCAAATGGAAGTCCACAGGATTATCATCAACTTAAGATCTTCCTTGAAAAAATGCAAGTTCCCGTCTTCTGGAACGGAGACCGGTTTCAATTACTAACCAATCGTTTTCCATTACAAAAAATGAGAGAAATCATTCATTTTCATGGCCGTGAGCATTCAGTCCATATGGAGGGGTACCATTTTAAATGGAGAAGTTTTGTAACTCGCCGCTATGGGATTCGCACGAACACTATTAATCTCTGTCCATTTACAACCATTATGGTAAAAGCTCTAAATGAAGCGGGAATTGTAACTCTAACAGGGTGTAATGGCCATGGGAACCATAAGCCCAACTTTCAATTATCAGGTGTTTATTATGGTGTTTGGTTTAGCATTATTCAAGAAAAATATATGAAAAACCTATCCTTACATTACAATTGGAAAGTGAACTATAGTCCTGGAGGATGTAATGCCGTAATTATGGCGAATAAGTCATCAGAGAAAAATTGGGATATGAAAAAGGTTTTAGCTGATTGTTACCAAATGGCTGTTGTGCTAACCGACCATGCAGCAGAATTACGTGAGTGGAAAAAACGCTCATTTAAAAGAAGCATGAAACAAAATGCAGAAACTTTAAAACAATCTGGAGATATTCAACCACTGATTCATTGGATGAAAAACATGGCGGGAAAACTAAGTTAAGTTACTAATCTCACAATTTATAAATGGTTCATAGGCAAATATGTAAGAGTATGGAGCACTATTTGTTATGATAGTGCTTTTTCTCATTTCCACTAATAAATTCCTCGAAGTAAGCAGAAAATCAAAAGATCAACAATAAAATTGATTTAAATCATAATCCGTTTATTTCAAGAGCCATCCGTGTAATCATGATTGCCATCAGTACCACCAAAGAACAAATTCATGGTCCAATTACATCTTAGTAAGGGTGTTATCGCATCTATTGTTCTGTCCCTTGTCATTTTGGGCCGGTGGAATCCAATGGTTTTATTCAATAACATAACCAAACACTGGTGATTTCATGCAGGAACAAATGCAACAAAGTGGGCTGCCATCATTCCTATTTATTATTTGGAAAAACGAATCTTAAGGAATAAACGGAAATCAAGAGATGTTCAACCTATAGTATCTGGATAACTAATAATTCAATGAATGAAAAAATTGTTTTTGATGCAACAGGTCATTAACTAGGAGGTATGACAATGCCTAAAGTTGAAGTATCTTGTGCGATCTCCAATTGTTCGTTTTATGGAGAAGGAAATGTTTGTACTGCTGAAAAAATTATGGTTGAACTAGATAACCATGCAAGGTATGATACAGAAATGTCTGCCGAATTAGGTGAAAAGAATCACATCGATACGGCAGGTCATTCAGCCGAAACCTGTTATAAAACCTTTAAACCAAAACGAAGCAGAACGTAGTTAAACTGATTCTGCGGGAAAAGAAAAGGGACGGGTCTTGCACTTCCTTGGAAGGATGAACAAGATCCGTCCTTTTTTACATTTTATCCTTTTTATTTTTTATTGGCTCTTGAACATTTTGCCTATTGATTCATTAATTCGAGCCAGTTTAAAAACTTCGGACGCTGTAGCTCACTCCAGCTATGACAAATTAGATATTTTTCACCATTTACGATATAAACTATATTCCAATATCGTCTAAGGCCATTAACCGTCGTTTGTTCAACTAATGGTTGATCTTCTACCACTTTCTTGAGTACAGGGAAGTTGATACCGAATGTTTCTTGCGAGTATCTTTCATCTGCTAAATTTTGAATCATTTCATTTGAAAGTTGGTTATTTCTTGCTAGTTTCCCAATTTCATTTCGGACCAGGATTCCTATTCTTAGTTGGTCATTCTTGTCAGCAACTTTTTTATGATTTTGCTTCGTTCCTGCTGCGTCTTTTGTATCCTTCGCTGTTACTCGTTTACCTTTTAATGGTATAGCTCCAGGGTTCAGTACATGTTCTGTAAATTCTTCATTTATATATAATATAAAGGTAAATTGAAAGCCGTAAACTTTGAAAATTTCATTTAGTACTCCAACAGCAACAGTGAGTTGTTCATTTATGGATGGATCTATTGAAGGTGTTGCAAAGATAATCGTGCCATCGGATTGGTTATAATAACCATGGATTAGCAATGCAGTTCGGATCATTTCATTAAGAATGTTTTCGATTTTATCCGTAGTGGTTCCATATTTACTAACATCTGCGTCTATAGTAGTGATGATCCCATAAATATTCGAAACTATACCAGAACCGATTTCAATTCCCAACACATTAATTTTACCCTGCTCCAAAAATTGTAATGAGGAACTAGTGTTTTTGAAGATGTTATATGTGAATCTTTCATAAAAAAAATCCTTTGCAGAGGTCATCACTTCTTCTATTGTATCTTCATTTTGTAATTCCCATGAACGGGTCGAAACCTTCCAGTTTACTTGGGTAATTTGACATTTCTTTATTTCCATCAACCATGAAACGATCGATGATACTGCACTTCTCATACTCATTCTTTCATCTCCTAGTGCCATTGCATTCTCTTAGAAAAGTATAACAAACTTTAGATACCCGTCCAATCTAAACAATCATGCCGGCAACCACTTTGAGTAGGGAACATTACATTAAACAAGGAAAAAAGACGTGCTAAAATATAGGTATTATTGCATAATGATAGTAAAGAAATTACATAATTCGCCAATAAACTCCCTTACGTATAAATTTCGACTTATTATATATAGTCATGACATTTTGATATAGGATTGACTACCATATTTTGATAAAGGGGAACACTAGCACAATAACGATTAGAAGTGTTAAAAATTGAAACAAGTAATCTAAAAAGGAGTGGTTTGGCATGGTCTTATCCTTGGTAAAAGGCCAAAAGGTTGATTTGACAAAAAACAATTCGAACATGAATGTATTACATATTGGCTTAGATTGGCAAGCACCAAAACACTTTGATGTGGATGTGTCCGCTTTCTTGCTTGGACATGATGAGAAAATTGTGCGTGAAGAGGACTTTGTCTTTTACGGTCAACCTGTTTCGAGTAACGGTTCAGTAAGTTTAGAGGAATCGATTTCAACGATAGAAAAACAGCACTTCATAATCAATCTATCCAATATTCCGGAAGAAGCTCAAAAAATTTCATTTACCCTTACGATTTATGAATCAGATCTTAATGGTCAAACGTTTCAAGATGTGTCCGATATCAAGCTGAGGATTGTGGATAGTAGAATTCAGCAGGAAGTCATTATATTTCCAATCGATTACTCATTTACTAAAGAGAGTGCATTAGTATTAGGGACACTTTACCGATATTCAGGTGAATGGAAATTTCATGCGGTTGGTTCTGGCTTCTTTGGAGGTCTTGCAGATTTATGTGCTGATTACGGTGTTGCGGTCGATCCACCATTAAATGAATCTCAGAATCTGGTTCCTACAAATCAAACACCAACAGATCCTAATCAGCGCTTTCAAACAGTTCAGGAAAGAGAAGGGACAAGCCATGGTGAAGCGATACCAACGCCACCAACAGAACTTGTCCAGTTAAAACGATCATCCGTCGTTCAGTTTAATGAGGGTCGGATTGAAACTTTATCCAATCAGAGCACGGAGCTTATCCATCTATTTGGTGACCAACAAGAAGATGCAGCACAAACACCTCTGCCCAATCGAATAGAAACCCCACTTACTTCGAACTTTTTACTGACTGGGGCTGAAGAGCAGGATACAGATGTCTTTTTCCATTCCTTATCCGGAAAAGAAAAGACGTTCCTATTAATGATTGATCATGGAAAAACCTCTGTAAATGAGGCAAAGGATTATTTGAAACCCCATGGTCTTATGTTGGCTTTATTTGTTAATACCATTAATGAGAAAGCCAATAAACACCTCGATGATAATCTATTACAAATCGAAAATGAATCGATCAAAGTATATGAAGAGTTCGAACCTCTAGTTGAAAAGATTAAGGAGCGAATAAGAAATGAATATTAAGAAACGAGATTCAACAGCAATCCTGAATTCTCTTTCAGGTGGGGTTGTTCCAAGCAGAGGGTTACAATATATATTAGTGGGTAGAACTCAGGAAGCAACTCAAATCCTAAAGGACCTCAATGAAGTGAAAAAAGGATCGTCTGTGGTTAAATTCTTTATTGGTTCTTTCGGGAGCGGTAAAAGTTTTATTCAGGCCATAATTCAGCAAATTGCCTTTAAAGAAAACTTTGTGGTCACAAAAGCGGATTTTACCCCTGAGAGAAGACTTTACGGGAGTGACCAAAAGGCGGTTGCCCTTTACACAGAATTAATGAAGAACCTTTCCATTTCTACTGTACCTGAGGGTGGTGCCTTGAGCACGATTATCGATAAATGGATCAATGACGTCCAGGAGCAAGTCGTAGAAATGATAGGGTACCAATCGATAGAGTTGGATAATCCTACTTTTATCGAAGATGTTGAACTAGAGATTACTCGGATCGTGGCGAAAATGGATGTGTATACCGGTGGATATGACTTTGCTCGAATATTAACGCGCTATTACCAAGGCTTTATTCAAGACGACTCTGAACTTCAGCGAAAGGCGTTAAGATGGATCCGTGGTGAATACCGTACCAAAATGGAAGCAAGAGCTGACTTGGGTGTTCGGGATAATATCAATGATGATAATTATTATAACTATATTAAGATTCTTTCCCAGTTTGTCCGACAAATCGGCTATTCTGGATTGGTCATCAACTTTGATGAGGCCATTAACCTTTACAAAATTACACATCCACATACAAGAGATAAAAATTATGAAACGATTTTAAAAATATATAATGATACGCTTCAAGGGAATATGGAGGGTATATATATCAATTTTGGCGGGACGTTAGAATTTTTAGAGGATGAACGAAGAGGTCTTTTCAGTTATGGTGCATTAAAGCGAAGGCTGGAGACCAATCGGTTTGAAACTACTGAATTCAGGGATCTTTCACAACCAGTGATTAAACTAAAGCCACTAAAGCATGAAGAAACGTACGTCCTCCTTCAAAAATTGAGAGATATTCATGCAGCACATTATGGCTATCAAAGTACAGTAACAGATGAAGAGATGAAACAATTTATCCAGAAAGAGTACGCAAGACCTGGTGCATTAGAAAATTTGACTGTCGGAGATGTCGTTAGAGGATTCTTAGGTGCGTTAAATATTCTTCATCAAAACCCACACTATGATCGTTCGCAAATTTTCGATGAAACTCAAACTCCTTCAACCGCTGTTAGTGTAAACAGTCGATTTTCTAGGTTGGAGGGTTAACCAATTGTGAGTTCTTTTGAAATACTATCAGCTAATATGAAGAAAAAAATATGGGATATGAAATGGGATCGCTTTACACCTATTCAGGAAAAGACGATCCCAATTATCATCCATACGAAAAAAGATGTGATTATCTCATCTGGAACAGCATCAGGAAAAACGGAAGCGGCAATGTTACCCGTACTTTCATTAATTGAAAAGGAAGCACGGAATGCCTTAAAGGTGATCTATATATCACCTTTAAAAGCCTTGATCAATAATCAATTTGAAAGAATTGATAAACTTTGTGAGTATAGCGATATCGCCATTCATCGCTGGCACGGAGATGTTTCACAAAGTAAAAAGGAAAAATTCTTAAAGAATCCAACGGGGATCTTACAAATTACTCCAGAATCAATCGAGAGCTTATTTGTCAACCGAACGAATCAGTTAAAGGCGTCGTTTAAAGAGGTGGAATTTATTGTGATTGATGAAATTCACTCTTTTTTCGATAATGCTCGGGGCGTCCATTTACGCTCTTTATTATCGCGATTAACCAACTATACAACCGTGCCCCCTAGAATTGTCGGTTTGTCCGCTACAATCGAAAATTTTGATTTAGTGAAGAACTGGGTGAACTATGCCAATCCAGGCAATGTCGATATCGTTGAAGTTAAAGGAAGCGATAAGGAACTCATGTTTCATCTCATGCATATTCCAAGTGATACCAGCCTCTTACCATTGGAGCTGTTTGAAGATATCAGAGAATTAATCCGCCATCAAAAATCGATCATTTTTTGCAACAATCGAGGACAAGTAGAAGAAACAACCGTTGCATTAAATCGGTTAGCAGCAAGGGAAGGAATGGGCGAGACATATTACCCTCACCATTCCTCGATTGACAAAAAAGAGCGGGAATACGTCGAGAAGGTCATGAGTGAATCTACCCATCCCAAAAGTGTGGTTGCTACCAGTTCATTAGAATTAGGGATTGATATTGGAAATATTGAAGTAGTGATTCAAATCGATAGTACCTATTCCGTTTCTTCACTAAAACAACGACTTGGTCGTTCAGGAAGGAAGAGGGATGCAGCTCAAATGCTGCAACTGTACTCTACTGATGATGATAGCCTTGTCCAGTCTCTGGCGGTAATGGAGCTAATTATTGAAAAATGGGTGGAACCGTCAAAAGGATATTTGTATCCATTTGACGTGTTGTTTCAACAGTTGATATCAATCTCTCAAGAGCACAATGGGATCCCGCTTGAGGAGCTCATGGGGAAAATTAAGAGAAACGATATTTTCCACGAGCTACCGTTAGATGACGTTGAACACCTTATCCAACATATGATTGATAAAGAATTTTTGGAGATTGTGAGAGGTAGTCAGGAAATTATTGTTGGACTTGAGGGCGAACGAATTTTACGAAGCAAGGACTTTTATGCTGTTTTTCTATCTACTGAAGAATATGAAGTGATGGAAGGTATCAAAAAGATTGGCCGTCTTGATAAGGCATTTATCATCAACATTGGTGATCATATCATTTTGGGTGGTAGGTTATGGTCCATTAAGGACATTGATTACGACCGTAACAAGGTTTATGTAACGAAAGCCGCGAGCGGAAAGAAGCCCGCCTATACTGGAGGACCCGGCTCGATTCATAAAAAAATAGCTGAAAAAATGATGGAGATTCTTTGTTCTGAAAAAGTATTTACTTATGTCAATGCAAGCGCCATGATTGCTTTGAATGAAATTAGCAAGAAATATTGGATGAACAAAGTCACATCAGAGCAAAGAGTGATTTGGATCGATAAAGATGAAGGCATTTTTGAGTCCTATACTGGTACGACCATTACGAAGACACTTGTTTGGATGCTTCGTTATTTTGGTGTGGGCGCAAAGGTCAAAGATGGAATTGGAAGAATAGCGATTACGAAACCAAACGCCACAACTGATATTCTACATCAAATAAAGAATAAGCAATGGACAGCCGAAGAGTTACTTCCATATATAGAAGAGCATGAATTATTCCAATCAAAATATACAGAACAAATTGGACCACACCTCCAAGTCAAAATGCACATCGCAAATGAAATAAATATTGAGGAAACAGTGGAGTACTTGAAACAATACCAATTTAGGACTATTTTAGTTGGAAATTAAACTAGTAAGTCCCCCCCGAGCAATGTACGGGGGGACTTACTAGTTTTTGATAATCTTTTAGCATTGCTTATCAATTGATCACTCATTAATGGTTAATAGAGTCAAAACTTTTCGTAAATCAGGATTATAAACAGATTGTTCAAAAACCGTCTCATTTTCCTTGGCATCCACAAACCAGCAAGATGCAGGCACGTCACCTTCTCTAATCTCTTCCTTCACGCTTGGGTTCGTAAAAAAACTCGCTGCTATACTCCTATCGTTCACTTTTTCAAATGAAACTAGATTACGACTCCCTGGAAAACTTTTAATAATTTTAGAATTTTGTGACTGGACAACGGCATATTTTTCATCTGCAAAATCGACTAATCTGTTTAAAAGTACGAACAAAGACACATTATACTTTTTATCAGCAAGTTCTTTTAATGTTTCAATCGTAGCATCTTTTTCAATAAAATCGGTTGTTAGTTCTTTTGTAGGCATTAAAATGTTGAAAGCAAATTGATTAGCCTCCATTCCTTCCACTTCTTCAACTAAAAGGGTGGAGTGGCCAAACAGCAATTCGTCTCGATCCTTTTTCTTAACCTCTTCATGATCGTATTTTCTAGAAATATAGCTTGATTTTAAATGCCATGGGAGAATGTAATGTCCAATTAACGCGGCTAACGTAAATTTTTTTCTAGTCTCAATTGTAATTTTCCGATCCAAGAGGATGATTGGGTGGTCCACTTGAATCAGAATTCCCTCACCCTCGTCTAAATTATCTTCAAATACCTTTATACCTAATTCTTTTGCAAAACCGAAGATATCTATAGGTAAACGATGATCTAATTTTTCTTCGAGATAATATTTAGCATATTCTGAGGGTGTTTCAAAAAGAGTATCGATTTTTACTTTTCTGCCCGTTGCTAAAAAAGCAGCATACTCAACTAATTTTTCTTTATCCTGCTGCGACAGTGAATTCACAATTCGAAGGATCACCCGGTCAGAATGTTCAAGGGGCTCTTGCGTTTGTTCTTTGGTTATACCAGAAAGTAAATATTCAGTGGATACCTTCAAGGCAAAGGATAATTTCCTCAAAGCTTCAAAGGAAGGCCGCCTCGCACCAGACTCATATTGGCTAATTGCTGGGGGTTTAAGACCCACTTGATTTGCCAGTTCAGCCTGTGACATATTTAATTCCTTCCGTCTATTTTTAATTCGTTCATAAATCGAGTTGGGCATGTATAGAACCCTTTCTTAACATTTGTTAAGTAAATAATAACATATAGAAATGTTTATTGACAACGTTGTTAACATGAGTTATCTTAAGGTTAACAGATTGTTATTGTTGTTATCACACTTAGTAAAGTGGATAACCCACGCTAATAACTCTATACCGCTAAACCATTGAGGAGGAATAGAAATGTATTATAAAAAATATGAGGATAGCCTACGAAAGCTGCCATTAAAAGGGATATACAAGAAAGAGGATTTACAAACAGAAGAGTTTCTGTATGCGAGGGATGGAAAAGTAGAAGTTTACTGGGCTCCTTTTGAATTTATCAACAAAGATGCGAAAGTCATCATTCTAGGAATTACTCCTGGTTGGACTCAAATGGAGCTGGCCTTTAATTACGTACGACACCATATTGATGAAGAGGATTATGAACACCTAATTTCTAACGCTAAGAATCATGCTAGCTTTGGCGGGACCACCATGAGAAGAAACCTCATTGATATGCTCGATGGGATCGAGTTACATAAATTTTTAAATATTACTAGATGTGAACAGCTATTTAATGACGAGCATTCTTTATTACATACTACTTCGGTCCTGAGATATCCTGTGTTTATAGATGGTGAAAATTATAGTGGCAGCAGCCCAAAGCTTTTTAGTCAAGAAATTTTCTTGAAAATGATCAATGAGTTATTAGTTCCAGAATTAAATCAGGTAAAAAATGCTGTTATTATTCCTACAGGTAAGGTAGTCTCTGATGTGCTTAGATATCTAGTTGACGAGGGGAAAATCGCCCATGAATTGATTCTTTTTAATTTCCCGCATCCCTCTGGGGCTAACGGTCATCGTAAAGAGCAGTATGAAAATAATAAAAATACCTTTAAAGAGCTGTTAATAGCAGCTGGAAAAAGGGGCCAATTTCAGGAAACTATCAATCAGTTAAAACCATCCGAGAACCAAATGTCTGAATTAATTAAGCACTTAAAAATCATTGGTGAGGAGTTAAAAAGAGGGAATGACCTTAGAGAAAGAGATTCCTATTATGAAAAAAGATTGACACATCTTGCCGATGAGATTGAACCATACGATCACAAAATTGCATTGGTCATTGAACATCTGTTGAGATAACGACGAAAGGGAGTGGGAGTGAACATGGAAAAGAGGCTTAAAAATATATACAAGAAGACATTATTTGTTGAGTTAGTGAAACTTGGCAATGATTTTCACCATAGCATGAGAAACAAAAACAATCCCAAATATCAAGTGTACGTTATGGTGGATACTCCAAAGTTAAGGAAAGATTTGGTGCAGTTATCAGGTCAAACCTGCATTGAAGGGTATGAAGGGTATTATGGGGAAATATAGAAGTGCCATTGTTATCGTTATTGCCACTCTAGTCTTGGGTATTGGGTACTATGTATCTACTAGTTTACTAGGATCAAAGGAAGCGGTTAAACACGTTGAAAAAAACGAAGAAAAGGAAGTGATTGAAACATGGACCCCTACTGATGAAGCTTCGGAAGTGGATGAAGTAATTGAAACGCAAGTGGAAACAGAATTTCCAGAAGGTATCACTGAAGCAGAAGTTCAAGACGCGATCCATTCCATGAGTCATTCTAAGGTATATGCTTCGGAGAAATGGAGTGATTTAGAACCAACTCAAGAAAGAATTGATCAATTACTTGATGCGGTTAAACGAGATCAGAACGGTTTAGATTACAGTGATCTATACATTGGCATCCTAGAGAAATGGCAAGTGGGTGATTTTAGTAAAGCTGTTTCAGACCATAATAAAATTTGGGAGATTCAAGGAGGTACAGTAGGAGAAGCAACTAGATTGCTTACTAAAGAAGAGGAGGCTGAGTATAGAAAAGAGCGCTTTAACGAGTTTTAAGATGTCGATTTAGACTTGGATATCCCTTTGTTGTACCAATCTTATCTCATTCAATTGAAAAAAGACATTCACCTGTAAAATAAAAAAAGCTTGTAGGAACAGTCCAAATGGAAATGTTGATTTGAAATACTATAACTCATAACTGTTTTGGACTTTCAAAGTTGTGGTATACATCCAAAAAGGATTGGAGATGATCTGATGGATGAACCAAAACACAGCTATTTTATTAACATTCAATCTCACGAAATTATTAGTGAATCTAATGGAGTGGAGTGGGATTTTAAGATTAACGCAACGGAAAGTCAAGTTGCTGTCTTAGAACGGTTGTTTGATAAAACCGATGAAACAGATTGGGAAAGTTATTTCCGAGCCCACATTCCTTTTCTTGAATATCATCATCAGCCCCAAAATAAAGAATATGACCTACGAATTCTGCTGATCTATTCCTTACTATATTATTTGGGTGATGAAAAAACGCGTGCACATATTCGCAAAATGGGAATATTAAGTGAAGACTTTGTAAACGAACAGGCCATACTGGGGTACCGAGAATTTTGATTAATTAAAAAATAGAGGTTATTTCAAAGTAATGGGGGTCTGACCCCATGCCCATCAAGTTAAAATTTTGCAGCACCTCCAGAACGAAATTTTAGACCTTCTTGTAACAAAGAAGATTGGGGGTGACCTTGTTTTCTTGGCTTGATAGGCATGCGTCAGGACCCCTTATAACATTTTCATAGAAAAGCGAAAGCGGCCGTTTAGTGACCTATGGACTTACTCTTGTGCAGTTGGACAAATAGAAAAAAACAGACTGGAAATCCAGCCTGTTTTCAATAAATACGCACATTTAATTTTAAAAAGGAGCAAATTACTCCAATTTAACAATTGTAGCAACAGCTTGGCCGCCGCCAATGCAAAGTGTAGCTAAACCAGTTTTGGCATTTCTGCGTTTCATTTCATGGATTAAGCTAACAAGAATACGTGCTCCGCTGGCACCAATCGGATGTCCAAGTGCAATAGCACCGCCATTGACATTTAAAATTTCATCTTTAAAGCCTAATTCTTTTCCTACTGCAAGGGCTTGAGATGCAAATGCTTCATTCGCTTCGATTAAATCAATATCCTCGATTGAAATTGCTGCTTTTTCCAATGCCTTTTTCACTGCTGGTACTGGACCAACTCCCATAATGCTTGGGTCTACCCCAGCATTTGCAGTTGCTTTAATCGTAACTAATGGCGTAAGGCCCAATTCTTCTGCCTTTTTCTTGCTCATAATAACTAATGCTGCTGCTCCGTCATTAAGCCCTGGAGCGTTACCTGCTGTTACAGTTCCGTCCTTTTTAAATGCAGGGCGCAGCTTCGCTAATATTTCTACAGTGGTACCTTTTCTAGGAGACTCGTCTGTATCAAAAACGATCGGATCACCTTTACGCTGTGGAATAACAACCGGAACAATTTCATCTTTGAATTTTCCTGTTTCGATTGCTTCAACTGCTTTTTGCTGGCTCCATGCTGCAAACTCATCCTGCTGCTCTCTGGTCAGCTCATATTTCTCTGCAACGTTTTCACCTGTAATCCCCATATGGTAATCATTAAACGCACACCATAGACCATCACTGATCATGCTGTCGATTAATTTTTGATCTCCCATTTTAAAGCCACCGCGGGCATTTTTCAATAAGTATGGTGCCTGACTCATACTTTCCATTCCGCCTGCTACAACGATTTCAGCATCTCCTGCAAGGATCGACTGCATGGCAAGATGAACGGCCTTCATACCAGAACCACAAACCTTATTAATTGTAAGAGCCGAAGACGTCACTGGAATACCTGATTTTATCTGTGCTTGACGAGCTGGATTTTGACCAATACCTGCTTGAAGAACGTTACCCATTATGACTTCGTCTACCTGCTCCGGTTTTACTCCTGCTTTTTCAAGTGCTCCTTTGATAGTGACTGCGCCCAGTTCAGTTGCAGATACATTTTTTAAACTTCCATTAAAATTTCCAATTGCTGTACGAACGGCACTTACAATTACAATCTCTTGACTCATATTCTTTACTCCTTTTTTTCTGCTTATATAATACATAATTCTCCGTCTAATTCTAAAATCTCTATTTGGTACTTTTTTATCTTCCTACTGATTTTTCACCACGAAGGATCATACACGTACTTAAAGCATGGGCAACTAATGAACCGCCATCATCAAAAACATCGCACTTGATTAGCCCAATAGTCTTTCCTTTCTTTATAACCTCACCTTTTGCTGTAATTTTTTCATTCCAAATCGGTTTCAAATAATTAATTTTAAGTTCAACAGTCGTAAAGGTTTCATTCATTTCTAACAAACTTGAAAAGGCCACGCCCATTGCCATATCGGCTATATCACATAGTATTCCTCCATGGATTGTTCCCATAGGATTTGCATGTTTCTCTGTATTACACTCTAATTCAAAAACTGCTTTACCCTTCTCGATTTGTAACAACTCTGCACCAATTAACTTAGCGATAGGTGGTGGCGGAACCTCGCGATTAAATATTTTTTGCATATTTAAAATTCTCTCGTTCATATAAACCCCCTCTAATAAAAAACACAAACCGGTCTGTTTTTTATTATACGTTAAACCAAGTTACAGTTGTCAATATGATTTTAATATTCTAACAAAAAAGGGCTGATTTAAATTACATAAAAGGTTATACTTATATTAATAAGACCGTTCGGTTTGAAAATTCTAATGAAAATGAGGGTTGAAAATGCGTAAAGGAGAACGAACAAAACAGTTGATTATTGAAAAGGCCTCTGGACTTCTAAATACCCAGGGATACTTAGCAACTTCCATTACAGATATTATGGAAAAGGCTGGTATGGAAAAAGGAGGGATTTATAATCACTTTAAAAGCAAACAAGAACTTTCTTTGGATGCATTTTCATTTTCTATTGAAACGATGTCCACAACCTACCAAGAAGCAATTAGGAGCAAAAATGCTTCCATCGAAAAATTGAACGCAATTCTTGAAGTCTTTTTGTTATTAGCAGAAGGCAAGCCAATTCCTGGCGGCTGCCCAATTCTTAATGCAGCAATCGAGTCCGATGATGCGCATCCAGCCTTACGTGATGCGACTAGAAAAGCAATGAATGACCTTTATGATATGATACTTCGTATTATTCGGAATGGGATAAAAAACGGTGAAGTAAACTCTACAATAGATTCAGAGACATTCACAACGATCTTTATATCTACAATAGAAGGGTCTCTAATGTTGACAAAGCTTTATAACGACACCATTTATATAAATCGAGCCATTGGCTTTTTAAAAGACTATCTAGCTAAGTTTGAAACTAGAGACAAGAATTAAAAAGGTGACAAGAACATAAAAAATTTAAGATCAACTACTTATTAAATGTATAGGAGGTAAAATCAATGAGTACAGCTATTGAGAATGAAGTCATTTATAAAGCAAAGCTTGCAAAAGAAGCAAGTTTAGAAATGCAAAATAAAACAACTGAAGAAAAAAATACAGCACTATTAGCAATTGCAGATCAATTACTAATAGATCAAGCGTTTATACTAAAAGAAAATGCAAAAGACATTAAATATGGTCATAAATTAGGGTTATCTGAGTCCATAATCGATCGTCTTATGCTGAATCCAGAACGGGTTAAAGCCATGAGTGATGCAATTCATTTAGTAATTAATTTGCCCGATCCAATAGGAGAAGAATTGGAACGCATAAATAAGGATAATGGACTGATTATTAGTAAGCGACGTGTGCCACTCGGTGTCCTCGGTATGATTTATGAAGCCCGTCCGAATGTAACCATTGATGCAGCTACGCTGTCTTTAAAAACAGGAAATACAGTTCTACTGCGTGGCTCTAGTTCAGCAAAACACTCAAATATGGCTTTAGTTACGTCTATACATCAAGCATTGAAACGTATGCAATTCCCTCAAAATGCGGTACTTTTAATCGAGGATACGTCACGCGAAACTGCTAAAACATTATTTAACTTAACAGAGTATTTGGACCTTTTAATTCCTCGTGGAGGCAAAGATTTAATTGATTTAGTGGTACGTGAAGCAATTGTTCCTGTTATTGAAACAGGGGCTGGTAACTGCCATGTTTTTGTTGATGCAACCGCAAAATACGATATTGTAAGACCAATCGTACTAAATGCTAAAACTCAGCGTCCATCAGTATGTAATGCGATTGAAAGTTTGTTAATCCATGATGAATTCTTTAATAATTATGGGAAAGAACTACTTGAAACGGTATCAATTGCTGGAGTTAAAATTTATGGAGATAAAAAAGTTTGTAAAGTATTTCCAACAGCCATCAAAGCAACAGAGGAACATTATGCAAAAGAATTTTCAGATTTAATCATCAGTGTGAAAACTGTAAATAGTGTTGAAGAAGCCATTGCTCATATTAATCAATATGGTACAAAACATTCCGAGTGTATTGTGTCGGAAACGCCAAAGAATGTTGAACAATTCTTAAATGATATTGATGCAGCAGTTGTCTATCATAATGCCTCAACACGCTTTACAGATGGCTTTGAATTTGGATATGGTGCCGAAATTGGCATTTCAACACAAAAGCTACATGTAAGAGGACCAATGGGGTTACCAGCTTTAACGACGACAAAATATTATGTCAATGGAGACGGACAAATTCGACTTTAATTAGTCACAATGTTATTTAAAATTTCTTTAAATATCTTATAGATTGTTACGATGTTATCTAGAATAAAGTAAATTGAAAAGATAAAAATAGCCAAAAGGCATCTAAGGGAAAAACTGAAGTGCCACCCGTCAAGTAGACAGATGAAATAAATAAATGACACTAAGCGTCTTGAGCCCTGTATTCCAAGGGGCTTAGGCCGTTTAGTCTTTTTTGTAATCGTTCATAATTATAAAATTTTATGTACCCCTCAATGTCTTTCTTCAGCTCTTCAAAGGTGCTGTACTTGTTCAGATAATACTTTTCACTTTTCAATGTTCCCCAAAAAGCCTCCATTGGTCCGTTATCGATACACCTTCCGACCCTCGACATACTTTGAACCATCTCTGCTTTATCTATTTTCCTTTTAAAAGTAGGGGAAGTGTATTGAAATCCTCGATCACTATGGAGGAGGGGTTTTGCTCCTGGGTTGGTTTCCAAAGCTAAATCGAGTGTTTTAAATACCAATGGATTATTATTTGAATTGCCTAATACATAACTGACAATGGATCCATCGTACAAATCTAAAATCGCACTTAAATAAGCCTTTTGTGAGACTCCATACTTCAATTCAGTCACATCTGTTAACCATTTTTCATTTTGCATCTCTGCGTGGAACTCTCTGTTCAAGATGTTCTCAGCTACATGTTGTGGAGTGCTTGGCTTATACTTTTTCCTTTTGCGTCGAATTACCGATTGTATTCCAGCTATTCTCATTAATCGATACACTCGTTTATGATTAATGGACTTTGGTAAGGTACGATTTAGGTTCATCGTAATGCGGTGGTATCCATAAATACGTCCACTTTCTCATATAGACGTTTTATCTCCTCCAGGATTTCCTCATTCCTCTTTTCATTCTCAGGAGGGGTGCGATTAAGCCATTTATAATAAGAAGAGCGTTGAATTCTCGCAATTTCACATAATAGCACAATGGAGAATTTCTCTTTCTCATGAAGTTCTTGAATAGCTGTATATTTATCGGCCAAACGGATCTGGCTTATCTCTTTAACCGCCTCCTTTCGAGTTCCTCCAACTTTTTTAAGAATGCATTCTCCGCCCGAAGGCGTTCATTTTCCTGCTCTAACTGCTTCATTTCGCGCTGTATCTTCTCTTCAGGGGTTAACTCTGATTCCGTTTTACGCTTCCCCCTCTTATCTTCTAGACCGTCCGCTCCTTCTTTCTCAAACTTCTTTACCCATTGATACACCTGTTGATAGGAAACATTAAAGTGATCAGATGTCTGTTGATAGTTTTTCCCGTTCTGTAAGCAATACATAACAATTTCAAATCGTTCTTCTAATGTCGTGGATCGGCCTTTAATCATAGAGTTCTTCTCCCTTTTCGTCTCTTCTAATTCTCTATGATCATTATAAATCCTAATCCATCTTTGTAACACTGAACGACTGGATATTTCATACTTACGTACTATCTCAACTTGAGAGTATTGACCCGAAAGAAAGTCATTAACCGCAGCTGTTTTTACTTTCTTCGAATACCGCTTCCATTCCCCCGAACCCTGAAGCCCCTCCGTTCCATATGTCTGAAATTGATAAATCCAATCATTCAGAGTTCTAGGAGATATGTGGTGTTGTTTACAAAAGTCTGAAATTGAGATTTTTCTGTTTTCATAAGCCGTTATTATCTCAAACTTTTCTTGTGCTGAATATTTCCCCATAGAAAAAGCCCCCAATAAAGTAAACAGATTTTTATTATTTCATCTGTCTACTTTATCGGGAGCATATCAAAACCTTGATGCCTTTTTAATACCCATTAAAAAGGTGAAAACATATGAATAGATTAATCTCTATCTCTATGTTTTGTGTGTGGTAGTGTCTGCTGCTTTTCTTGTTATTAGGGTATCACCACATGCCCATCAAGCGAAGTTAAAATCATACCCTCAAAATGAAAAAACGCTATGCTTATCGTAAGAAGTTTACGAGAAAGGATGGCGTTTTGATGAATCCTATCATTTCAAATGAACTAAATCTTTTCGCACAAGAGCTACAATACTTTTTATCTCCAGTAGTCCTACAAGATATCGCCAAACAAGTTGGCTTTGTACAGCGAACGAACTTATTGCCCTTTGCGTATGGCTCAGTCAAGAAATCGCTAGCACATCACTTATACAATTGTGCAGTCAGTTAGAAGCTTCCACTGGGGTACTGATGAGCTCAGAAGGGTTGAATCAACGCTTTAATCCAGCAGCTGTCGCATTTCTTCGAGAAGTCTTTACTTCTCTTCTCACACAAAAACTCTGTTCAAATCAATCGCTTTCTGCACACATGATCTCTACTTTCAATCGTATCCGTATTTTAGATGCGACAGTGTTTCAACTGCCTGATCATTTCGCCACTGACTATCAAGGTTCAGGTGGGAGTAGTAATACGGCAGGCGTGAAAATCCAATTGGAATATGATTTACTGAGTGGTCAATTTCTTAACGTGCAGCTTGGACCAGGAAAGAATAATGATAAAACATACGGTACCACCTGCCTTGAAACCGTAGAGGCGGGCGATTTGTGTTTGCGTGATCTTGGTTACTTCGATTTAGGAGACTTACAAGCCATTCATGATAAAGAGGCTTACTATATCTCGCGGTTGAAGCTGAATACACGCATATATACCAAGAATCCTGAGCCAGAATACTTCAACAATGGAACGTTAAAAAAGCAAACAGAATACATCCAGCTTGATATGACACAAATGATGTCTGGTCTAACCCCTGGTGAAACGATGGAAATCCCCGTGGCATACATTGGCCAAAATCAGAAGCTTCCAGCACGTGTCATTATCCATCGTTTAACCGATAATCAAACGCAAACACGCTTAAAAACCAAGCGATACGTGAAAAGAAGAAAGGCATTGTCATGAAGGATAAAAGTAAACGTTTAATGGGCATGAATGTATATATCACGAACACGTCGCTAGAAGAAGTACCGACGAACTACGTGTATTCATTGTATTCACTTCGTTGGCAGATTGAGATTTTGTTTAAAACTTGGAAGTCATTCTTTGAAATTGATGAATGTAAAAATATGAAAAGAGAACGCCTAGAGTGCCATTTATATGGACAACTCATTGGCATTCTCCTCTGTTCTTCTACGATGTTTCAAATGCGACAGCTTCTGCTTAAAAAGAAAAAGCAGGAGCTGAGTGAATACAAAGCGATTTATATGATTAAAGATTACTTTCCGTTACTGTTTCAAGCGATAGCAGTTGGCACAGAAGAACTTTTGAAAATTCTGCATCGACTTTATCAGCTGCTAAAAAAGAACGGTCGTAAATGTCATCGGTATAAGAAGATGACCGTCTTTGATATTCTAGGAGTTGTGTACGAAACGACGGTGAAGCATAGATAAGCTGCCTAGCGAAAAAATCACGTTTTAATAGGCTTCTTTGGCATGCTTACTTTTCCATCACTCGCTAGTTTTGAAACTAGGATCATTTCGTATCTAGTAATTTACTTTGTTAGCTTGATGGGCATGGGGTCTGACCCCCATTACTTTGTTTCCTCACGGAGATTACTCTTAAATTCTCGCAAACTTAAATATAATGAACGTTTTCGATAAGATGCTTTATATTTTGAAGCTGAAAATCTCCATATATTCTATTTTTGGATGTAAGTTCATTTATAAAAAACTGTTGTAACTGCTCTTTATTCGTAATCCGTTTTACTATGCTGTTTATCCGACCAATCGTGAACCTCTTTTTCATCGTAATTAAAGAATAGCAAGGTGTTTATCCATGTTGTAATATCTTGATTTTGTAAATAATTTGATGGATGACAGCTGTCTGTTTAACCTGGCTCATTGGGTTTTCATAAGTCTGGTAAACCAGTAAAAGGTGCGAAGGTAAGCGCAGATTTGGATATGTAAGGGATGAGTCATGGAGGTATTTCTATGAAAATGCAAGAAACCGGGAATAGTGTGTATGTTGGACAAGATAAATTTGAAATGGAAGGGGATTATACTGCTACCATTAAAATAGATTGCAACGGAGAAAAAGATTTTCGATTGTTTACACTGCACAATAGTTTTCGTAAAACCATTAAATGTGGCAGGTTCTAACAATAAATTAACAAAAGTAATATTCATCACCCTGATTGCATTTGTTATAATAGTGTCAAGAAGGGGGTGCTTAACATTGGAGAATCCTTCGAGATTGTCTGGTACTTCTGCCACTCATGCAAAGCCTAATATGGAAAAGGCGATACTTTGCATGGGGCAAAACTAAATTAAATTCTTATCGCCTATTTCATCTCTTGGCTTTGCACCTTATTTAATCATTAAAAAATAAGGGGCTGGCAGTCATGAAATATGTAAATGCAAGCAACATTTTACCTGAGAAACTTATTAGAGAAATTCAAAAATATGTACAGGGGGAAACTATTTATATCCCTAAGCCGGAAACGACTTATCGAAAATGGGGTAGCCTTAGCGGTGGAAGAAAGCTCCTTAATCAGCGCAATTCCAATATAAAAAGCGCCTTTACTAGCGGCACAAGTATTCAGGAATTAGCGCATGAATATTTCCTTTCAATAGAAACAATCAAAAAAATAGTGTATTCAAAGCACGGATGATTTCTCCGTGCTTTTTTATGTTAAGAACATTTCTAAGTTGAATTTTACATTTTCCCAGCCAGAGTTATTATTTAAAATAAATCTAAGGATGGTGAAAGTATGACCGAAAAATATATAAAGAACGCTGACTTTAATTTTATTCATAATCAGGTAGCCCTGATTAAAGATAGCTACAAAAAAAATGCGTCCCCAAATGTAATTCAGGCCGTTAAGGATATAGCAAACTTGAAAATAATGGCACTCTTTCCAAATGCAATGGATGAGCAAAAGGAAATGTTAGATCTTTCTACACTTAAAACCGACCAGGAATATAACAAATACATTCAGCAACTTCATGTCTATTTGCTACCATTTCCAAAGATCTCTGAAGCACAAATGAAAAAGATGTTTCCCAAAAATAAAAAATTAAAACTCCCTGATTTAGACAAAATGAATCTACATCAGCTTACATATTTAAGCTGGGTGGATATCAGCACTAATAAGAAGTTTATTATGTTTGAATTAGAGGGGAAAATGGTTGGAATTGAATGCAAATATACATTGCTAAATAAGGATAATATCTGTTCCTTCTGTAATCGATTTGGCCAGGTTGCCTATATCTCCACTGTTACAAAAGAAAAAAAGGCTAAAAATCCTGATTACTATAAAGCGATCGGAAACTATATTTGCTTTGATAGCACAGAATGTAACAAGAACATTACCAATGTCGATTATTTAACCACTTTCCTTAAAGAATCGTTGGGAGAAAAAACTGTCCTGTAAGAAATATGGGACAGTTTTTTATTTTCCTTTATTTTTTAGTTTCTCGACAGCAGCTACTTCTGAAATCGTATCGACGAAACCAAGTACCTGAAAGTTATCATTCATTACGTCTGTTGGTGAAGTAGTAATACCTTCTGGAGTTATGATAATCCAATAATTCATTTTCCAACTCAACTCCTTTGAAATTTTATCCGGATCAGCTTTTACCAATTCATATGTATACATACTTGATTAATAAAAAAGATCTTAAACTAGTGATTTGATCTATTACTAAAATTAAAGGAATAGGTATGGTTTTGTTGAATTTAATTAAAATGGTGTTTTAAATTCGGATAGGAGTTGATAAGATTGCTTGATCAATTAGCTCATGCCCTAAGTTTGAGAGGGTTTTTAATTACAAAAATGGATGATCATATTTATTTTAGTAGAGGAAATCATGAAGAGGAACTAAGTGAATTAGAAGAGATGTTTAAGAAGGTAAACATAGCTGTCAGAGTGGACGGGAGAAAAATATATTTATTAGATGGTGATATAACTAAAAAGACCTGGATCAACTCATTTGGTATAGTGTTCAGCAAGAAGCAGGTGGAGGCAATGCATGGAGGAGCTGGAGATATTTCACAACTAGAAATCACGGACCTAAAGTGAATACGTTTATCCTTGAAACAGGTGTTGCATTATTTGTGAAAGCGTTAAGTGCAGCAGGCATCGTCACAATCATGAGCTGTGATGGCCATGGGAAGGGTAGACCATGTATTACTTTTTGTGGTAAACAAAATGCCATCTGGTTTTGTATTCTATTCAATGAAATTAAGGATAACTTGAAATTAAATTATGAATGGTATTTTCATGACGTTGACGGACTAGACATTCATTTTGTTGCGAGAAGGAGACAAAATGAGTGGAACCTAGAAAAAGTACTTGAAGATACTATGCAGATGGCAGAATACTTTTTAAAAGAAGCTGAAAAACTATCAAAACTGAAGAAAGATATTTTTGGCAGGAAATACAAAAGCACCCGCAGACTGGTTCATCAAATGGATTATGCACAGATGAACAAATGGATGAGAACTAAATATAAAAACTATATACGTAGCCAAGTAGAGGTGAAAATCCATTGAATTTCTGGAAAGAAACTGAGTGGTCTGAAATGCTATTTTCCTATTTAACCGCGGGCTGGTATGATTGGACCGTGTCTGAAGATTTATATAAAAACAATACACACTGCTGGTCCGTAACCGCAGGATATTACTCTCATTATATTTTAACGGGTGCGTTGATGTAGATCTATTTAGCCGACGAAGAAGGATATAGAGAACAGGCACAGTCAGGGATATTTCTGAGTCACATGCAAAGCTTTGCAATTTTTTACGCGAAAGACTCGAACCCGATCTAAGGAAAAAATTTGTAGAATTTCTCGAAAAGGTTACTGGCCAGCAATCAACTTTCTATGATAAGAAATTGCTTCAAATCGGTGATGCCCTCTATAATGCAAAAAAATCACGGGAATCTCATACGTACCATGTGCTAGTTGTTTCTCATCAAACTCTAGCAAAAGTAACTAGCAATAGAGGCCAAACGATTAATGTAAGTAAAACGGTAGAGGATATTAATGGATACATATTAGAACTATCCGCTATTATTAATAAATTTGTTTTAGATTTAGTCCTCAAAGTTCTAATGAATCTAGATGAGTCTATTAAACACTACCATTTAAAGCATTTTATTGAGGAAATAGAAGACTATCATTTACTTGTAGAAAAGGAAAACGTAGGACCGGTACCTACGAAATTATTAAAGTCCTTGGAACAAGTGAGATTCGAAATTGAAATGGAGCTTGATGAAAGAAAAGTATTTGATTATCGAAGATTCAAGGAAACGATTTCTTCTTTCGGGGAAAAATGGAGTTCATACAATAATTTAAAAAGAAACCTTCGAAATTTGGAAGACACCCTAAGAATTTTAACTAGTGATCAATAAGGTGGTATAAAGATGTACATGTTTATTTATTTATTATTAGCCATAATCGGCGGGACTTTAATAGGAACACAAGCAGGAATAAATGGTGTGTTGGGAAAAAGGATTGGCGTTATCGAAGGTAGTTTTGTTTCGTTTTTTATCGGAACAATCATTCTCTTATTACTTGCTATTTTTCTAGGTAAAGGAGATTTATTAAAAGTAACAACCGTTCCGAAATGGCAACTAATAGGTGGAGCCCTTGGTGTTGGATATGTAACGATTATGGTAGCCGTAGTACCTAAAATTGGAGTGGCTTCAGCGATTACAGCTGAAATGTTGGACAGTTATTTATAAGTGTGACACTTGATCACTTTGGGATCTTCATCAAACAACCAATACCAATTGATTCGTACCGCATCAGAGGTCTAATCTTATTACTCATCTCGTTGTTTTTGATATTTAAAGGGAATAGTAAATGGTTTTGAGTTATTGAATTAAAGCTCGGTGAAAGAAAAACATTGAAATAAATCCCTGAAACAATCGCGGTAATTCAGGGATTATTTATTTTAATTAACTAAATTTACGATATAAAAGCCGCCAGAACCGTCCCCTTGGTCTGGAAAGCCATCTACATCACTGAACAAGGTAACATTGTTCAGCAGTAGTCGCTTTATAGTGAGGGTTAATTAAACTTATTCGCTTTGAAAAAGTCATTTTTCAGTTTTCCGTAAATAGACGTTAAGCAGCGCTTAACGTCTATTTTTATGTTAGTGTGTGAAGAATTACTTCCCTACTAGTGATAATCTTTGATGTATAGTAGAGTAGAACTTAAAAATGCAGAACGAATAGTAACGGCTTTTTATATAGAAGTGGAGGACATTTATGAAAAGACTGATTTTGTCGACAGAGAGTGGTGCGGATTTACCAGAGGAATTAGCTGAAAAACATAATGTTCAAGTGGTCCCGATGCACGTGATCATGGATGGGCAGGATTATTTTGATGGTACGTTACCTGTTACGGATATTTATGAGTATTACGAGCGGACAAAAACAATACCCTCTACAACGTCCACAAACTCCCATGAATATCTTGAATTTTTCACGAAGATAAAAGATGATTTTCCTGATTGCATCATCATACATATTGGTTATACGTCAAAGGCATCTTCTTCTTTCCAAAATGCGATCATCGCAGCGGAAGAATTGAATGATATCTATTTAATTGATGCTTTGAACGTTACAGGTGGATTAACTGCGATTGTGATGTATGCGGTTAACTTGTTAGAGAATGAACCCTTGATTGAACCGGTTCGCTTAGTAGAGAAGATTGAATCAAAGATTCCTAAATCAAAACTGGCTTTCGTTCCCGGCAGCTTAGAATTTTTAAGAGCAGGAGGACGTGTAAGTAATCTAGCATATCTAGGAGGGGCTTTGTTAAAAATAAAGCCGCGTATTGAACTAATTGATGGAAAACTTGTTTCAACAAAAAAATATCGTGGGAAAATGGAAGCTGTTTCAGAAAAACTCATCCGAGATTATTTAAATCAATATGACATTGATAGAGGACAACTTTATCTTATTTACTCTATCGGACTCGATGAAACGATCAAGCAGAGGATGGATGAAATCGTAAAAGAATCTGGTTTCAAAAATGTAAAGTGGATTCAAGCCGGTGCAATGATCTCTACTCATGCTGGACCTGGCGGCATCGGAATTGCAGGCTTAGAAGTGTAGGGACAGTGGGGACAGTTACACGGATTTAAATGTTCTTGAATTAGTAGGAAATCCTGTTGCTGTTAACCCAGAACCTCGACTTTTAGAAGTAGCTAATCATTAGAAATGGTAAATAATTAAGTAACGAATTTAGTAGATTGGGTTGTTGAAAATGTTTGGTGGCTTTTTGCCTTTGTCTAAATAATAATATCCCTCAAGGTGGTCGCTAGCGGTACAGAAGTTATGTTAATAAAGCTTTTCTTCTTCAACTAACGAAGCAGGATAGTAGAATAATACTTAATAATTTATTTATGGTATTATATTTATAACTATCGATTGTAAAAAAATAACAAAAATAATTAATTTTCAAATAATTAGATAAGTTTTCCATTTTTTTATTATAAGAATCATTCGTAGACGCAGGTTAGGGGACTTAGAGATCCTCATATATATTTTGATGGTGTCAGTTACACTGGTACCACATATTAAGGAGGTAGAATTGAGATGGCACGGAAAAAGGAATTCGATGAAGATGCCGCTCTGCTTAAAGCCATGCGGTTATTCTGGGAACAAGGTTATGAGAAGACATCCATGCAGGAACTGGTCTCACATATGGGGGTTCATAAAGGGAGCATTTATGATACTTTTGGCGATAAACAATCCTTGTACTTCAAAACATTGAAACGCTATAGTGAAATGTTGGAGCAATCGGTTAAGCGACGTATGGCTGATACCCGTTCTGCCAAGGAAGCAATCCGAGTGTTTTTTGAAATGGCAATCCAACAGCAAGAAGATTTTCCTGGTATCGCAACAAACTCACAGGGCTGCTTCTTAGTGAATACCGCGGTTGAGTTGGCAAAACATGATTCTGAGGCCATAGATTGGGTTCATCTGAGATGGACCAATACAGAACAGTTTATACGTGACCTGATTGTGGAAGGCCAACAATCGGGAGAATTCTCCAAGACACTCAATGCGGAAGGGCTGTCTTATTATTTTATAAATGCATTAATAGGACTTCGTGTTATGGTTAAGACTATTTCGGACAGGGAAAAATTACGCCAAATTATTGATATGAATATGTCGGTATTGGAATGAATGGTTCGTGGGGAGCAGGGTAATTTGGAACGGTATGTTTCCCCCAGAGGTAGTAAAACCGCCATCTATAAATTAATCGCATTACGAATGGGAAACATCATATTCATCTCTTTTTACGTGGTTTATGATAAAACTATGAGCGTGTCCTTAAAGCTTGGTTGAAATTTAAGGAGGTCTGAGTATAATTTAAAGTTCTTCATATTCGAGCAACGAAAGCCTTTATTTATTATTAAAATGCGGCCCTAACTTTTATAGGGGCTGCATTTCTTTCTTTTTTGTTCATTTTTCATTTCCCTTTAGTTGAACAAATTAATGAATGCATGATAGTGAATAGACCCTAAAAAAATCGTGAGGCGCACACGCCTTACGATTTTTTCTCTAAATGTAAGATATCGACTTTCCATTACATTAACTATCGATTCTAATATCGAAGTCGCTAATCTTTATCAATGATTATCCCCTCTGTAAGTGTGGAAAACCTTCTAAACTTTGATACTCAACTCCGCTTTTAGCATCAATTTTAAATATAATATTTCACCATCTACTTTCTTTACACCAACAAGGTAGTTCATATTCATACCAATACAGGTGTCAGTTACACTGGTTCTACACATTTAAGAACGGTCGTTCAAAAATAATTCTTGACCGATCGTTCTTAAATGTGTTAAATTTGTTTTGCGAAGGGAGGGATCATGAAATGGTTTTCAAAGGGGAAATGATTAACATAGCTAATATAATTAAGAAGGATATATTTATGGGTGCGATAGAACTAACAAAAGAGACTTTTCAAAACCACGTTCAAACAGGAGTGACATTGGTTGATTTTTGGGCTCCGTGGTGTGGACCATGTAAAGTTCAACTTCCTATAGTAGAAGAATTAGGGGGAGAAATGAAAGTTCAAGCGACAATTGCAAAAGTAAATGCAGACGAAGAACATGAATTAACTTCACAATTTGGCATAAGAAGTATTCCGACATTGCTACTGTTTAAGGATGGCAAGGTGGTCGATACGATGGTAGGAGTAAATCAAAAGGATGTACTAAAAGAAAAAATATTAAAACTTGTTAATAATTAAATCGAAGGCTTATAGAAATTCATAATAGGAGGAATAAAAATGTATAAATCAGTTATCGTTGGTACAGGCCCTGCTGGATTGACTGCAGCAATCTACTTAGCTCGTGCCAATATGAGGCCCCTTGTGATTGAAGGACCTGAACCAGGAGGACAGTTAACAACAACGACTGAAGTTGAAAATTTTCCGGGTTTTCCTGAAGGAATCACGGGTACTGAATTAATGGAAAATATGCGAAAACAAGCAGAGCGCTTCGGAGCTGAATTTTATACAGGTTGGGTGAAAAGTGTGGATTTGTCGAAGCGTCCATTTAAATTACAAGTAGAGGGTAAGGGAGAAATTGTAAGTGAAACCCTTATTATCTCAACAGGAGCAAGCGCTAAATATTTAGGAATTCCAAATGAAAAAGAAAATATTGGTCGAGGCATTAGCACTTGTGCAACATGTGATGGTTTCTTCTTTAGAGACAAAGAAATAATAGTAGTTGGAGGTGGGGATTCTGCATTGGAAGAAGCAAACTTTTTGACGCGTTTTGCATCCAAAGTAACCTTAGTTCACCGACGTAAAGAATTAAGAGCTTCAAAAATCATGCAGGATCGCGCTCGCTCTAACGAAAAAATCAGATGGTCATTAGATAAGACCCCAGTTGAAGTAGTCATTGATGAAAGTGGTGTAACTGGATTGAAAGTGTTAAATAATTCAACAGGTAAAGTAGAAGTTATCCAAGCAAATGGGATTTTTGTAGCAGTTGGTCATCATCCCAATACAAGTTTCCTTATTGGACAAATTAATACGGATGATAATGGATATATCTTAACTAAACCCGGCACAACCGAGACAAATATTCCAGGAGTATTTGCATGTGGCGATGTACAGGACAGCCGTTACCGACAAGCTATCACTGCAGCAGGAAGTGGTAGCATGGCAGCGATTGATAGTGAAAAATTCATGGAATCATTAGAACAATGATATCTGCAATGGGCATTCATAAAAAATGTCAGTCCAGTCAGTGTAGTGAAGAAGAAGCTGACTATTCAAGGAAATAAGATAACATGTTGTAGTTCGCTTTGTAACCATCGTATTAATTTAGTTAATCATAGAGGAGGAATTTATATGTTGAATTGGAAAGAATTAACGACACTCGAAGAATGGGAAGAGGTATTTAATCGTTCTGCTGAGAAACCGGCGGTGGTTCTGAAATATAGTACAACTTGTCCAGTAAGCGCGAGTGCAATGGAAGAATATGAGGAATACCTGGCAGATAAGCCAAATAGTGATGTTGATTACTACATGGTGAAAGTCATTGAATCGCGTCCAGTATCTAATCGGATTGAGGAAGATCTTGCCATTAAGCATGCCTCGCCACAAATAATATTTTTCAAAAATAAAAAATCCATTTGGAATACTTCGCATTGGTCGGCAACGAAAAAACATATGACAGCTGTATTGGATTAATCTTAGAAACCTTTAAAAATAAATAATTACAGAATATGGAGAAGTTTGAACTGAGTGGATATTTTACTAAATGGGCGGGATTGTAGTTTAGTGTTGCAGTATAAAATCAATTGTTTTATGTAACGCGCCCTATGAAGTTGATTTGTGAAGTAATGAAATACAACACTCATAGTTATATCAAACCACTAAAAAAGGAGAAGATTACTATGTTTCCGATTCGCAATCAAAAACGCAATTGTACTGATACTGATAAAATCCAGCACTTTCTAGAGCATGCCGATACTGGATTTCTAGGCTTATCTTCAGAAGACGTCCCATATGTCATTCCACTCAATTTTGTTTGGCTGAACGACGCCATCTATTTTCATGGGGCAGATGAAGGAAGAAAAGTGACTTACATCGAGAAAAACCCTATGGCCTGCTTCACTGTAAGCGCGAATTATGGGACAATTACCAGTCCGATTCCTGCAAAAACGGATACAGCATATATGAGCGTTATAATCGAAGGATCCCTACTTCGAGTAACTGATATAAATGAGGCAACGGAAGCAATGCAGGTCATGCTGAATAAATATGTGCCAGGTTATTATGAACGATCGCTAGGGAAGAGTCATTTGGAGCGATATGTTTCCCCTTTAGGTAGTAAAACCGCTATCTACAAGTTAAACGCAGATTCTCTTTCGGCTAAGGAGAAAGAAGTGATACTAGATCGTATGTTTTATGAAGGTAGGACCATTCATACCGATCGGGCGTAAGAGAGTTGAGGAATACAATTAAACTTTTGGCTAAATCATTTTTCAAGTAATAATTTAATGTTGAAAAGCAAACGTTTAATTTCTGTACCATAAATTGAATTTCAAATTGAGCATATAAAATTTTTAGGAGGAATTGAAATGGAAAAAAATCTATTTGACCACTTAGCATTCAACAGAACTCAAACATTAAAAGCTATGGAGGGCGTAACGGAGGAGTTAGCAGATCGAATTCCTGCAAATTTCCGCAATAATATCCGTTGGCAACTAGGACACATCTATACTGCTACTGAAATATTGGCGTTTTTACAATTAAAGCTTCCTATGAATCTGCCGGAAGGGTTTATGGAGCGTTTTATAACCGGTACATCGCCACTGGACGATCTTGACAAGATGGTCCCAATGCCGACATTACCGGAGCTCGAGAGCCTTTTAAAGGAGCAGTATGAGCGAGTTCGCGAGGTACTGACTGGCCGCTTGGACGAAAGCACACCTGTTCTTACAACGTCAACGGGACTTGATTTGCATAGTCCAAAGGAATTACTCACTTATAATTTGTATCATGAAGGATTACATTTTGGAATCATCACAGCTTACAAAAAAATGTTATCCCAGTAACAACCGAAAGTGAGAAAAACCTCTCTATGGGAGGTTATCGAAAGTGTTAGATAAATAGGAAAAGGTACAATCTCTTCTAAATCGGAATCAGGTGGAATCCCGCTCACATGGCGATGTTCTACGTGAACGGCTGTTTTCAGAACTAGGCTAAAGTACCAACAAGATCACTGTCAAAGTCACTCGACGGTCCGCCAGGGGCTGGCCAAAGGATGTCGGTCCCAATCGCTCCTGACGACTCGGGATGGCTGGATCGTCGAGCCAAGTGAATCGTTTTAGATTTCCTTTTTAGACAGTAGGATATGCCGATGCAGTGCATTGCTGTTCACTTTCAGATAATTATTGGATACCGTGTTCATCATGTTCGAAAACACCTTGTACAATTGAAATCGGACAAGGTATAGAATTCGTATAGCAGAGTCTAGGGTAATATGAGCATTGATTAATTTTGTTAACAAAAGGGAAATTTATGCTGAATTAAAAATGAACAAGTGAAAGTAACGCAGCCCCTATAAAGGTGGGGCTGCATTTTTATTCTTTCGTTTCACAAATATGGAGAACTTTAAATCATACTCAAACTTCCTTGAATTTTTATCAAGCTTTAAATACACCCTAATAGTTATTTCATAAATCTTTAAGAGGAGATAATTAAGATGTTTCTCATTCGCAATCAGAAACGCAATTGTACTGATACCGACAAAATCCAGCACTTTCTAGAAAATGCCCAAACTGGATTTCTCGGCTTATCTTCAGAAGATGTCCCATATGTCATTCCACTCAATTTTGTTTGGCTGAATGACGCCATCTATTTTCATGGATCAGAAGAAGGAAGAAAAGCAACTTACATCGAGAATAACCCTCTGGCCTGTTTCACCGTAAGCGCGAATTATGGGACAATTACCAGTCCGATACCCGCCAAAACAGATACAGCCTATATGAGTGTTATCATCGAAGGATCCTTGCTTCGTGTAACCGATATAAACGAGGCAACAGAAGCCATGCAGGTCATGCTGAACAAATATGTGCCAGGTTATTATGATCGACCGCTGGGAAAGAGTCATTTGGAACGATATGTTTCCCCCTTAGGTAGTAAAACTTTCATCTATAAATTAACCGCATCTTCCGTTTCTGCCAAAGAGAAAGAAGTGATTCTAGATCGTATGTTCTATGAAGGTAGGACCATTCATACCGACCGGGCGTAACGGAACGAGGTACAATTTCAGGCGATACTTGAATCCCGTTCAGGTGGTGACCGAATAACCAGATTATCTATTTTGCAAGGTGTCTAAATACATATTTGTAGAATAATGGTAAATGTTATAAATAATATTGGTTTAAAAAGGAAGGAACTTGAATGGGTCGCTTTCGGACAATTGTAAAAAAGATTTTTTTACAAAAGGATACAGATTTTGTTAATTTACATAATACGCATCATTTGAATAGTAATAAACAAGCTTCTAATGAAGAAACAATTTCAGAAGCAACTTTTGAAAAGACACTTGCAGAATTAGAGGATTGTTTCGACCTTGTCCATCGTTCATTTAATCAGGATGAAATTCACATTATATATTTAAACTCATTAGTAGATTCAAAAACATTAGAGTGGGAAATACTTTCACCCTTAAGAGAAATGTCATTCGATAATTTAGAAAAATCTTTTCAACAATCACTGTTTAAACGAGAAAATAATCAAGAAGATGTAATAAATGGAATATTAGATGGTAATGTGTCTATGTTCGCTGGGGAGAATATCTATTTAATAAATGTATCTGGATTCGAGGAACGTTCCATTTCACAATCTGAAACGGAAACTGTAATAAATGGGCCTCATGATTCCTTTAATGAGGCATTAAAAACGAACGTTTCGTTGATTAGAAGAAGAGTCAGAAGTCCTCGCTTAAAAATGATTAAGTTATCTGTTGGGGAAATTTCAAAAACAAAAGTTCTTTTAATCTATATTGAGGGTATTGCAAATATGGACATTGTGAATCATCTAAAAGAGAGGATTCAGTCAGTTAAAGTTGATTCCATAACTGACACCAATGTTTTGATTCAAATAATTGATGATCATCAACTTTCACCATTCCCGCAATTTTATACCACTGAAAGACCAGATATAGCTGTGACAAAACTATATGCTGGAAAGATAATCGGACTTGTCGATGATAGTCCAAACATTTTTTGTACTCCTTCTAATTTCTTTGATTTTTTTGAGTCACCAGATGACTATAATCAGCGTTGGATTATAGGAACAGGGGTTAGGATTCTTCGATATTTAGCCTTATTTATTACATTAATACTCACGGCTTTTTATGTCTCTATATGTACATATCATTACGAAATGATTCCTCAATCCCTACTTCAAAGCATTATGCAATCTAGGAGTAGAGTACCTTTTCCGCCTATCTTTGAAGCTATATTGTTAGAAATAGTAATTGAACTCCTAAGGGAGGCGGGTGCGAGACTGCCTACCAAAATTGGTCAAACAATTGGAATTGTTGGAGGTATTGTGATTGGCCAAGCAGCTGTTGATGCTGGAATTACAAGTAATATCTTAATAATAGTTGTAGCTGTATCGGCCATTTCTTCATTTATAGTCCCAAGTTACATTATGAGTGCTTCTATTAGAATCGTTCGGTTCCTATTTATTTTAATGGCAGGTTTTTTGGGGAATGTTGGGATTTTTTTTACTTTAGGAATATTAACCATCCACTTAACTGGGTTAACAAATTTATCTTCACCTTATTTTATGCCAATTTCTCCTACCTTTTTCAAAGATTGGATGGATAGTATTGTGAGAGGGCCTTTTTATAAAATAAAGAAGGGACAACCAACGATGCAAAACGATGGTGAAAAAGAGAGGAATTAAAGGTGATCATATGAAGGAACGACTCCATCCACTTCAACTATCTATACTACTCCATATGTGTCAAATTGGTCTCGTCGTGTATAGTTTACCTCGACTGTCTGCTGAATATTTCGGAACAAATGGCTGGTTAAGTTTTATTTTCATTTTCGTACTCGTTAATATTAATCTTATGATGATTGCGTTCATTTATAAGCTGGGTAAAGGAAGGTCAATTTTTCAAATCATTGAGGCGACGGTTCCCAAATGGGTAATGGTGCCCATCTATTTGTTTATCATTGGTGTTTGGATCGGAATAGCAAGCATGACTATGAGGGAATATATCTTCATTATGAAATTGTTTTTTTTTCCAGCTTTACCAGTCTCTATTTTTATCATTTTATTTACTTTTCTTGGTTTTCAATTATTAAGAGGTGGAATCTACAACATCGCTAAAGCAATTGCGGTTTTATTCTGCTTCGTGACTCCGATGATTTTTTTGATTTTTTATCTTTTTCCAGAATTTGATTTTGCACGTTTTACTACTTTCTTTTTTAAAGGAAAAACAGATTATTTCAAGGGGGCACTTCAGGTTTATTCAGCTTTTTTGGGTATTGAAGTTTCCATTCTATTTTTCCCTATGGTAGAAAAAAAATGGACAAAGGCTCTTTTTATTGGAAATTTTTTGTCCATGTCAGCCAATTTCATTATCCTCTTTATGTGCTTTGGATTTTTTAGTTTCGATCAAATATTAAATGATAAATACCCAGTTATGACATTGTTTGAATATACAGAAGTTGCTTTCCTTTCGCGAGCCGAAAATCTCTGCTTTTCCGTTTTTGCATTCAAGATATTATCAATGATGGTAATATATTTCTGGGGATCTCAGCAAATTTTTGGAAATATGATTAAAAGTATTAAGCCTAATTTTTGGATATTCATAATACTAGCAAGTGGTTTTATCCTTGCATTGGTCCCAGATTCCGTGGTGGGTGTCGAAAAGTGGTTAAAGTGGCTGAGTTATTGTGCAATTGGTATAGCTTGGGCATTACCTATTTTTGTGCTATGCATCCTTTTTATTCAAATTCCGAAGAACCATATTAATAGGGAGACAGATAATGCAAATTAAAATTACTGTATTGATCGCATTATGTTGTTTGTTTTTAACAGGTTGTGCAGCAAGTAATATTATTGAAGATTTAGGAATTCTTCAATCTGTTGCTTTCGATGTGTCGGAAAGTAAAGAAAACCCATTAAAAATAACTGTCTTATTTCCCAATGTTTCTAAAGAAGGAAGGTATGAAACTCAGACTCTAACTGCTAATGGAAAATCAACTCATGACACCTTCATCAAACTTCAAAATTTAACAAATTTAAAGCTAGTTGGAGGGCAGAGTACGATTCTCTTTGGGGAGGAACTCTCAAAAAAAGGACTTATAAATGTTGTTAAGACGTTTACAAGGGATCCAGAATTCGGAACTCGCGTTAAATTTGCTATTGTGGAGGGAAAAGGAGAAGAACTTCTTAAAAAAAAGATACCCTCTATTCCAGATAATGCTGCATATCTTTATACATTCATGGAGAAATTAGGCAATCAAAATAGAATATTAAATACTGATAAATATCGTTTTTTAAGAGATTATTACGACGATGGTATTGATCCGGTTTTACCAGTTTTCTCATATAAAGGCGAGAACATTGAATTAAAAGGATTGGGTACTTTTAAAGGAGATCAATATGTTACACGCCTAACTTTAAGTGAAACACTAATCCTTAATTTTTTAAGCGGAGACATCAAAAATGGCAGTTTAATGATTAGTATTAAAGATAAAGAGTCAGGAAAAAATGAACAGCTTTTCTTAAGTAGTATCAATTCTGATAATGATAAAAAAGTGAACACAGGAAAAAGAAAGAATATGACGGTCGAAGTAATATTAGATTTAAAAGGAAGCGTCCTTGAATATACAGGTACAATGGATTTAAGTAAAGAAAAGTATCAAAGACAATTGGAAAAACAGGTTGAAAATTATTTAATAACCAAGTCAAAAAAGCTGTTAATCAAATTACAAAAATTTCAGACAGATCCTATTGGAATAGGAACGGTGGTACGTAATCTTTTATCATATGAAAGATGGAACAAGATGAAATGGAATGAGATTTACTCAAACTTGAATTTTAAAGTTAAAGTAAAAGTAGATCTGATTAATACAGGAAAATCAAAATGAACAACGAAAAAAGACATTCAGTTTTCAAGAATGTCTTTTATTTAATTTATTATTGTATTTAAATTTTTCTTTTAGCTACACTGGTTCCACATATTTAAGAATGAACGTTCAAAAATAATTATTGACCGAACGTTCTTGAATGTGCTAAATTTGTTTTGAAAGGAGGAATCATTAAGATATCATGGACAAACCGATTGCTCGAACGGGCATTCTTTTGTTAGTTATTTCAACTACTGGATTTACTGCCTAATAATCACTTGCTTTGCAAGTAAAAATATATTGGAACAATATTAATTAAACAATTTATAAAATTTGTGAAAGTAGGAAACGTAATGAAAAGAATGCTTTGGGTTATTCTTATGATGTCATGTTGTGCAACGTTTATTTCATCGTTATTTCCTATATACAGTGAGTATTATCAGCTAAATAGTCTCCAAATTACGATCCTATTTGCAATCTATGCTGCTTTCTTGCTACCTACTTTGCTAATAGTAGGAGCCAGGGGGAGCGATTGGGGATTAAAAAGAGTCGTTCGTTACAGTATATGGATCTCGATTGTATCGACATTGATGTTTCTTCTGAGTTTTGATGTCTGGATGCTCTATGTAGCAAGGATTTTAGAAGGCATCGCATATGACGCTTTTACAGGTACTGCTAGCGCTTTATTATTAAAACAAACCTCTCACAATAAAGTGAGTACGGCAATCAAGTTGTCAGGAATAACGGTAAACATTGGTTTTGGCCTGGGTCCAGCTATTTCAGGTTTAATCGTGCAATATATGCATTTTCAGCCGCTTCATTTGCCGTATTGGTTTCTGCTCGTCATGTTATTAAGTTCCTTGGTATTTCTTGAAATGTTACCGAAACACGAGGGTTCCCAAGCGCAAAGACCGGCGAAAGCTAAGATTTCGCTCGGTGTTCCAGACGATATTCGTTCCCATTTTTGGTCTTTTATCGGACTTCCGATCTTTACTGTGTTTACGTTAGGCGGAATTGTGTTTTCTCTTATTCCTTCATTCACCAAGAACGTCATTCACACCGCCAATCTCTCTATTTCCGGATTGCTAATATTGTTGCTTTTAGGCGGGGGGGCCTTGGTGCAGTTCTCTCCATGGCCGCGTAATCCCGTTACAAGGATGCGTAAGAAAAAGCCAGTAACAATCTAATTCAATTAACGAATTAATACAAACTTTCTAGTAAAACTATATAAGCGAAATAATGCTAACGATTTTGTTATGGGGAATATTATTTGCTATAGGAAATAATGTTAGTCAATATTGGATTACCTTTTCGGCTCCAGAAGCTCCTGATATCGCTAACGGATTATTTTTAACTGGCGGTAACTTAAGGGGATAATTGGTACAATAGTAGGTGGATTATTTATTTCAAAAATATGGAGATACGGTACAAAATAGTGTCTAAATCGAATAGAAAAACAATCATTAGATTTTTACTGGAAGGAGCAACACTATGAAAAAGATGATGATGAAAATGCTGTTCATTTTGAGTACATTAACACTTATTAATGGTTGTTCACAGAATAATACAAATAATAATAGTAATAAAATGGATAAACAAAAAGAGATGAATACTAGCCAAACTAAAGATAGCAAAAAGACAACTTTACCACCTAAGATAGATCCCATACAAGAGCAATTAAAAAAGATGACTTTAAATGAGAAAATCGGGCAAATGATAATCGCAGGTTTTGATGGTACAACTGTTAACACAAATACACAAACCCTTATTAATAAATACAAGCTGGGCGGGTTAATCCTATATCAAACGAATGTTAAGGATGCTCCTCAATTAGTAAACTTAACAAATAATATTAAAGCTACAAACAGCAAGAATAAGATTCCATTATTTATATCCGTCGATCAAGAAGGTGGAAGGGTAAACCGAATGCCATCATCAATCAAAAACACACCCAGTGCAAGAATCATTGGAAATAAAAATGATGAAAAATACGCATTTAATATCGGTAAGGTAATCGCAACTGAATTGCAAGCTTTCGGATTTAACACAGATTTCGCTCCCGTTCTAGATATCCAAAGTAATCCTAAAAATGCAGTTATTGGGGATCGTTCATTTGGATCAAATTCCAGTGTTGTTTCAAAACTAGGAGTTAGCATGATGAAAGGTATCGGTTCTGGGAAAATCATTCCGGTTGTAAAACATTTCCCTGGACACGGAGACACTTCCGTTGATTCTCATTTGGAACTACCATTAGTAAAGAATGATCTTACAAGACTAAAAAAGGTTGAATTAGTTCCTTTTAACAATGCTTTCAAAAATCACGCTGATATGGTGATGGTTGCTCACATATTAGTTCAAAAAATTGATCCTAATTATCCGGCATCTATGTCCAAAACCATTATTACAAATCTATTGCGTATTCAATATGGATTTGGGGGGGTTGTCATTTCAGATGATATGACAATGGGTGCTATTGTAAAGCACTACAAGTTGAAAGATGCAGCTGTAAGGGCTGTAAATGCGGGGAGCGACATTATTTTAGTTGGTCATGGAATGGAAAATGTGGCTACTGTCTACAACAGTATTTATTCAGCAGTGACAAATCATACTATTTCAGAAGATACTATAAATAAGAGTGTATACAGGATTTTAACTTTGAAACATAAATATCATATTAATAATAATAAAGTTTCACCTGTAAATGTAAATAATCTAAATTATCAACTAACAACAACTATTTCAAATACTACGACAACGAATATAGCAAAGAGTAAATTACTTTTAAATATAGCAACTAAAGCAAAGGATGGTTCGATACTAAACTCTGATTTTCATCTAAAAAGCACCACAATTGATGAAGTAAGAAAGATCTGGGGAAAAGAAGATAAATGTGATTATGTTGATACAGCTAAAGGCACTTATTGCACATATAGCAAAAAAAATGTTGTTGTGGCTTATAATAAAGGGCAGCAATTGTTTGAGATTCGATCTTATGATCCGAGTTTAAAAACCTTAACCAAAGAGGATATAAAGAAATATTTTGGTTCTCCGAAATCAGATGTTAAAACAAGTAACAAGGAAGAAATTATCAGCTATACAGTTGGAACCCATACCTTAAAGTTTGTTTTTTCTACTAGGACTCAAATCTTGTCTCTTGATCATTACTCTATATATAACTCAGCCCTAGCTAAAAATAATATGGCAAGTTAAATTAAATGTAATAAAACATTTTTTAAAAGTAAGGTAATTTTAGAAAAATATTTTTAACAATTAGCAGAAAATATAAAACTGACCGTTTTCATTAAATTTAAGATAGCCCAGCCAATTCAAAGAAAAAAGAAAAATGCTTATTTCCTTTGAATTGGCTGGGCTTTTTGCATTGTATAAATAAGCTGGGAATGATATCAATGCAAAAAGTAAAAAGTGTGGGAGTAATCATTACAAAGGTTAAATCAGTTTACAGGTACTGCTAGCATTCTATTATTAAATCAAACCTCTCACGATAAAATGAGTTCGGCAATCAAGTTGTCAGGAGAAACAGTAAACATTGGTTTTGGCCTGGGTCCAGCTATTTCAGGTTTAATCGTGCAATATGTGCATTTTCAGCCGCTTCATTTGTATTGGTTTTTGCTCGTCATGTTATTGAGTTCCTTGGTATTTTTATATCTCCATTCCCCTTTACTTCTCTAAAAAGGCAGCCCAGCACGCCAATGAATCGGTTTAAGTAACTCAAACCGCTAAACTCTAATCCTATTTAAGTTTAGCGGTTTTTCTTTTGTTATGAGAATTCGAAAAAGTACAAAGTTGTTCCTTTTTTTGAATCCAATTAATATCTTTATGGCACTATAATATAAATAAATAAGAAATAAACTTATATTGTATTGGAGTGACCATAATTGGAAATTGAAAATACGCAAAAAGTCACATTTAAGTTGGAGAATGGCAAAGGGAAGCTTGAAGTAAAAGGGGAAATTATCGGGGAAAGCCGAATCCCATTTTTTGATGATTTAAAGTTTAAAGGGGTAATTACTTTACTTAATTCCATCGATAAACAAAACTTTAATGAATCAGGGAACCCTCAACTATTTGATCATTTTATTAGGGAAATAGAAGAGACAATCGATGAGATGAAAAAATATGACCAATTTCAGGGGAAACTTAGCTGATCCAAGTATTTTCATAATCATCTTAAAATAGAGCGGGGAAACCATTCATAATTAAAATTTTAATGTACAAAATATTCAAAAAATATTGACAACGAAGGGAAATCACGGTAAATTATGTATTAATAGTAAATATAGTATAAGGTTATAAAGTTATAATATTATAAATTAGGTGTGATTTTATGAAAATAGATAAACATAATCATGTTCCTCTCTATCGCCAAGTGGAACTGGTATTAGAGGAAAAAATTAAATCCAAGCAGTGGGATATAGGTTATCAGCTGCCAACTGAACAGGAATTAGCTGATCTGTTTGATGTGAGTACCATTACGGTCAAACGGGCGGTCATTGAATTGGTAAACAAAGGGTATCTTTACCGGCAAAGAGGGAAAGGTACTTTTGTAGCGGGTTCCACTAATGAACAAGATATTAATGTGTTCTTCTCCAAAACAACAGAAGAAGAGGAACATCCGCATGAATTACTCGGTTTTTCGATTGAAAATGCGGAAAACGAGGTGGCAGAAAAACTAGAATTGCAGCCTGAAGCAAAAATCATTAAGATCAAGCGTTTAAAAATTGAGAATGATGTACCAGTTGCACTTGAGTACTCGTATCTGCCCTATGATCAATGTCCTGGCCTGACGCCAAATGATATAAATAATGAACTTATCTACAATATTCTGAGAAATAAGTTTCATATTTTGTTAGGAAGGGCTAGGCTATTAATTAAGCCGTATATTGCTTTAGGTGAAATGGCAGAATGGCTTCAGGTTGAACCAGGTACGCCTGTGTTTGAATGGGAGAGGTTTACGTATACCAAGCAGGGAAAGGTAATTGAATACTCGAAATTTTATGTACGCCATGATCAAGTTACCTATTATACTGAGATTCATTTTTAGATAAGAATAAATATATAATATTATAACTTAATAGATTATAATATTATATTTTTTTGTAAGCGCTTATCTGAAAATTTAAATAATTACATCAATGATTACTAAAATAATTTAAAAGGAAAGGGAGGAAAGTCGAGTAGCTAAAGTATTGCCGAATATAAGAGATATCTATATTTGAGGAGGAGTAATGATGAAAAAAAGAAACGTGTCGTTAGCTCTATTAATTATTCTTGTTCTGGGTATTATTTCTGCGTGCAGCAGCCAAACGGGCAATTCGTCTGAAAAATCAGCAGGTGAAGGCGGAAAAACATTAGTATTTGCTGCCTATGGTGGAAGCTATGAAAAAAAGATGAAAGAGACACTTATTCCAAAGTTTGAAAAGGAATACGGTGTGAAAGTGAAGTATATTACCGGAAGTTCTGTTGATACACTGTCAAAACTTCAGGCACAAAAGGATAAGCCGCAAATCGATGTCGCTTTCATGGATGATGGACCGCAGGCTCAGGCAAAAGCTTTTGGTTTACTAGCACCATTAGATGAGAGTATTGTGACAAACCTGAAAGATGTCTATGATATTGCCAAAGATAAGGACAAGATTGGAGTTGGTTTTGGGATTATTACGACGGGATTAGCTTATAACAAAGATACCTTTAAACAAAATGGCTGGGAGCCGGTTAAATCCTGGAATGACTTAGCAGATCCTAAGTTTAAAGATAAATTAGTTCTGCCATCCATTTCCAATACGTACGGAGTGCATATGCTTCTCATGTCAGCTATAGCAAATGGCGGAAGCGCGCAGGATATTGAACCTGGATTTGAAAAAATGAAGGAAATTGCTAAAAACGCAGTGACATTTGATAAAACCGCTGATGTTTCTAACTACTTCTTACAAGGTCAAACAGTTGCAAGTGCGTGGGGAAGCAGCCGCGTGTACACCCTGCAAGATACAGGATTCCCAATTGAGTATGTAATACCAGAGGAGGGTGCCCCTGCACTTATGGCAACGGTTAGTGTGGTAAAAGGCGCTCCAAATGAAGAGCTGGCCCAAAAGTTTGTTAATTTTATATTAAGTGAAGATACCCAAGTGGAATTTGCAAACGCTTTATTTGACGGTCCTGTCAATAAAAACGTGAAACTAGATGGGGATATTACCAAGAAAATCGTTTACGGTGAAGATGAAATTGCAAAGCTTGTTAAAGTAGATTGGGAGTATGTCAATACAAAGAGAGCTGAATGGACAGAGAGAGCAAATAAAGAAATTGAAGTGACCCACTAATGAAGGGGTGAAATGATGAGCTATTTATGCCTTGAAAACGTAGTAAAAACCTTTAATAAAACAGAAGTTGTAAAAAAGATGAACCTTGAAATCAAGCAGGGAGAGCTTGTTTCTTTCCTTGGGCCATCAGGCTGCGGAAAAACAACTACCTTAAATATGATTGCTGGGTTTCTAGATGTAGACGGCGGAAGAATCGTGGTGGATGGGAAGCCTGTTCACCTGCTTCCTCCTAATAAAAGAGAAATGGGCATGGTTTTTCAAAACTATGCTCTCTTTCCCCACATGACCGTATTTGATAATGTTGCCTATGGTTTAAAGCTTCGCAAGGTTAGTAAAAGCGAGATTCATACCCGTGTTACAGAAGCGCTTGAGATGGTCCGGCTGGCAGGCTATGAAAAACGCTATCCAAAGGAGCTGTCCGGTGGTCAGCAGCAGCGTGTTTCACTAGCAAGAGCACTCGTGATCAAGCCGAAAGTTTTGCTTCTTGATGAACCATTAAGCAATTTGGATGCCAAACTCCGTCAAGAAATGCGTGAAGAAATCGTGGAAATTCAAAAAAAGGTTGGGATTACCACCATTTTTGTAACCCATGATCAGGAAGAGGCACTTGCGATTTCAGACAGAATAGCGGTTATGTATGAAGGCAGAATTGAACAGGTCGATACTCCAGTGGCCATTTACAACCACCCTCAGACTGATTTCGTCTCAAGGTTTATTGGCGAAGTAAACCAGATTCAAGGTCAGGTGCTCGAGGCACTGAGTGATAATCAATGCTTAGTGTCTTTGGACGGCTATGAGCAGGTTCTATCGGTTCACCAGCCGAAGGATTCTGTGATTGACTTTTATATTAGGCCTGAAAAAATACAAATTTCGATAGAAACTAGTGATGGTCTTCAGGTTAGCGTGGAAAGGAAAATGTTTTTGGGGGCGAAAACCCGGTACATTTTAGTAAACAAGGAGAAACAATTCATTGCTGATATTTCCAATGTTGCGTTAAATCCAGATCTGGTTCAAGAGGGGAAACATGTATGTATTAAATGGAATCCAGAGGATTTATTAGCTACCAAAAAGTGAGGTGACTTGATCCAATGCAGGCTGAAACAGCGTATCAGGAACAGGAACTGCTATTCAGGGAGAAAAAAAAGCATTTAACGAAGAAAAAGCTTGATTATTTGCTTTTATTACTTCCGACCCTCGGTATTTTTATTTTCTTCTTTTTGCTTCCGTTGTTCTTCCTTTTTATCACAAGCTTTAAGACTTTTGACGCAGCTAGCGGGATTGGCAATGAATGGACGCTACAGAATTATATTAAATTTATTACAGATAAATTCTATCTTGGGGTTGTATGGCGGACGGTCAAAATAGCGCTGATTACTACACTGGCTGCGATTGTTATTTCGTTCCCAGTAGCCTATCAAATTACAAAAGCAAAGGGAAGGATTAAGAATTATTTAACCCTTTTAGTTCTGTCACCCCTGTTAATCAGCATGGTCATCCGTTGTTATGGCTGGGTCATTTTGTTGTCCAATAATGGAGTGGTCAATCATACGTTAATGAAATTTGGGTTGATTGATAAACCATTAACCTTGCTCTATACGGAGTTTAGCGTGGTCATAGGAATGGTGCACGTGTTATTTCCTTATATGGTGTTAAGTATTATGGGTTCGCTTGAAAGAATCGACCCTTCTGTGATCCGAGCTTCACAAAATTTAGGTGCCAGCTCGATTCGAACCTTCTTTTCCGTCATCTTGCCTTTAACGCTGCCTGGAATATTTGCTGGTTCCGTTATGGTTTTTAGTTTAGGCGTGAGTTCCTTTGTTACTCCTGCGATTCTAGGGGGGCCTCAGGTAAAAGTGATGTCATTCCTTACCTATGAACAGGTTGGTATCATGCTGAATTGGCCTTATGGGTCGGCTATTGGGTTCCTATTAATCTTTATTGCCACTATTACCATCATTATTTATAGCAAATTGCTAACTAGTTCCAAAAAAGGGGTGGCCATTCAATGAGGAAGGCATTACCAAAATTCGGCTTACATTTCTTTTGTCTGATCGTCTACATCTTTTTGGCTGCCCCGATTGTCGTTGTTTTATTGTCTTCCTTGACAACCACTGAGTTTATCGTGTTTCCTCCCAAAGGGATCACATTAAGGTGGTATGTCGAATTAATCAATCATCCTGAATTTATGCAGTCCTTTATGCTCAGTATTAGCGTTGCATTTGGTACGGCAATCATTTCAACGATTATCGGAACGATGGCTTCTATTGCTGTTGTCAGATATCAATTTAGAGGGAAGACAGCTATCATGCAATTAGTCGGTTCACCTCTCTTAATCCCCTCCGTTGTATTTGGGGTGGCTCTTTTGCAGTTTTATTCCTGGATTGGATTGGCCGCGAGCCCGGCAGCTTTAATTATTGGTCATATCATCTTAACCATCCCCTTTGTCATGCGCCTGGTTGTTGCCAGTTTAGTAGGCTTCGACCGCACGATCGAGCAAGCGGCTATGAATCTAGGGGCGGGAAGCCTCAGGGTATTTTTTCAAATTACACTTCCAATCATTAAATCGGGTGTGATTGCAGGAGCTATTTTTGCATTCATTACCTCTTTCGACGACTTAACCGTTGCCCTATTTATTGTCAGTACCGATGTGGTAACGCTGCCAGTTCGGATTTATACCTATATGCAGTATCAGTATGATCCTATCATCACCTCTGTTTCTAGTATCATGATTCTTTTAACAGTCGTATTAATGGTCGTTATCGAAAGAGTATTAGGCGTAGGAAAAGTATTTGAGTCGAAAAATTCATAAGAAGGTGTTTTTATGCACATTAAACATCATCCCGTATTAGGGGAACAGCTTCAAAAACAAGTAAAAATCTTTTTTAAAGATGAACCGCTAGCAGCCTATGAACACCAATCCGTGGCTGCAGCCTTGATGGCCAATGATATAAAAAAATTAGGTTTGAGTAGGAATTTAATTCAGCCAAGAGGCTTGTTTTGCTCGCGGGGCAGGTGCTGCAGCTGCTATATGACGGTAAATGGGGAGGATCATGTACGAACGTGCATGACGAAGGTCGAAGAAGGCATGAAGATTTATCCGAATGATGGAGATCCATATGTAAGGAGTGAATGCCGTGGAGACTGATGTTCTTATTATTGGTGCTGGTCCCGCAGGTCTTACCGCTGCTTTGGAAACAGCATCAAGAGGCTTAGATGTAACCATAGTAGAAGAATCTTTTTCTATGGGCGGACAATTACTTCAACAGACCCAAGTCCTTCATTCGCTGCCTTCTTCCTATCAACCTATGCGCGGGTTTGAGTTGGCCGATCTTTTAACGAAACAATTAGAAGATTACTCTATTCGTTGTTTGCTAGGTCATCGAGTGATTGGATTTTACAAGGATGGAAGTGTTGGTATTTCAGATGAGGTCAATGTATTCCCTCTTAAAGCGAAAAAAATAATCGTGGCTACGGGTGCGGCTGAAAATGCCCTTGCTTTTCCGAAATGGACGCTTCCGGGAGTCATGACCATAGGTGCAGCCCAAACCCTAATGAATCGGGATTTTGTGATACCTGGTAAACATGCCGTTATCGTAGGATCCAGTGACTTTGCGATGGATGTTGCGCTCCAGCTTTCTGAGCTAGGTGTACAGATTAAGGGGATAATTGAAAAAACTCAAAGCTTAACGGCACGGGATGCAGAAAAAGGGGAAGAGGTTCGAAAAAAAGGTATTCCCGTTTATGTCAATTCCTCCATCAAGGAAGCCAGGGGAATTGGTAAGGTAGAGGAAATTGATATCGAGAACGGAGAACAGATTCTTACCGTAAGTGTTGATGTCGTATGTATAGATGGCGGCCGGTCGCCTATTCTCGATGTTTTTTACCAGCTTGGCTGTTCATTCAGTTATCAAAAAGAACTAGGAGGCTGGATCCCACAATACAACAAATCTTTACAAACAGACCGGGAAGATGTTTTTTTAGCGGGGAACGCTGCCGGGGTCAGTTCTCAGGGAGTTTTACTAACAACAGGTATGATAGCCGGGGTTCATGTTTCTGAATCCCTGGGAGCTATCAGTAAGCAAGAGGCCGATATCGAGACCATGTCTCTATGGAGAGAACTCGAAATTCTTGAGACGAAGCTTCATCCAGATGCATGGAAAGCAAGAATGCAGCATGTTGAAAACTTTGAACATCCCGTCCTTAAGGACCAATTTAACTCTTAGTTCGAAGAGATTAAGAGACTAGAAGGTGAATAAATTGGATAAAACCACGATTATTTGTCGATGTGAAGAAATCAGTTACGAAGAAATCGAGGAAGTCATTTCGAATGGCGCCAAGAGATTTGATGATATTAAAAGAATGACACGCTGCGGCATGGGACCATGCCAGTCAAAAATATGCAATAGCCTGGTGGGCACTATCATTCATGAGAAAACAGGCATATCTATTCATGAGATTCCACTGCCGCGTATGAGGATGCCGATAAGTCCAATTAAGCTTGAAACCCTAGCAACGAATAGTACCTCATTTTCCACGGTGAAATCTGTTTTAGATGAGGTGGAGCTAGAGGATGGGAAGGTGAAATAAATGGAAACTAGTTATGAAACGATCATTATCGGGGGAGGGGTCGTCGGAAGCAGCATCGCTTATCACCTTTCGGAACGAAAAAAGGAAGGAATTCTGGTACTGGATCAAAAATTCCCTCTGTCGGGAACTTCAGGTTCCACACAAGCGTGGGTATGGGTTCATAATAAAACACCGTCTTGGTATGCAGAGTTTAATATGTACAGTGCCGAACTTTATCCTTATTTATCAAAAAAAATTGGGGATGTAGAATATAAACGGACTGGCGGACTTTCCCCCTTTTTTAATGAAGCCGATCGTGAAAAAGCGTTACGGCTTGCGGAGGCCTACAAAAATATTGGCATCAAAATTAAGGTTTTATCCCGTGAGGAGGCCTTAGAAAAGGAACCATCGCTCAATCCGGAGGTTGCAGGCGCTACGTATAGTTCCATTGATGGCAACGTCAATCCTTTTCGGTTAGTCGATAGGTATATGAGGGCGGCCCAGAAAAATGGAGTTCAATACTCTACTTATAATAAAGTAACGGACATTCAAAAGCTTCCTGGGAAATTCATTGTTGTCTCACAAAAGGGAACGTTCGTTTGTAAGAATCTTATTCTTGCTGGCGGCACCTGGTCAAGAGAATTAGGAAAATTAGTAGATATCAACATTCCGGTCAAACAGTTAAGAGGGCAGATTCTTGTTACCGAACCCCTCAAACCATTTTTACATTATACCATCAGCGGGTTAAGACAGGCCTTTAATGGCGAGGTATTAATCGGTTATTCAATGGAAGAAGAAGGATTTAACAGAGCAACCACATTGGATGTCATTCAAGAAACGGCTAATATGGCTGTTCACTATGTTCCGCAATTAAAAAAAGCAAAGGTTGTTCGCGCTTTTTCAGGAATTCGAGCCATGCCGGAAGATGGTTTTCCCATTCTGGGGAATATCCCGGGTATTGAAAACCTTTATGTGGCAGCTACGCATAGCGGCGTAACTCTATCGCCGCTAATAGGGACACTTATGACTGAGTTAATTCTGGATGGGGAAACTTCAATCCCAATTGATCGCTATTCCATCGGCAGATTTGATTTGTCCCTTAGATAAATTAGTGTCATAATTTATATAGTAAAAATTTATCAAACCCTTACAGGAGAGATTTGTATGCCACATTTAATCATTAGAGGAGTTTCAGTAGATCAGGTAAAAACGGTTAGTACTTCATTAGTACAAGATTTGGCGGATTTATGTGCATGTGGAACGGACAATTTCACCTTAGAAATTGTCCATTCTACCTATGTATTTGATGGCAATGAAGTGCCGGGTTACCCATTAATTGAAGTAAAATGGTTCAATCGCGGTCAGGAAATTCAAGATCAATTTGCCAGCATTGTAACCAAACATATTCAAGCACTCGAATTTCCAGAAGTAGAAGTCGCTTTCAGCACATTTCAGGAGTCCGCTTATTATCTGAACGGAAAGAGTTTTGCTTCATCGTGACGTAAAAGATTTTTATTTATTAGAAATAACTTTTAGTAAAAAAATGGCGTTCCTAAACTATTATCAATTTGGGCACGCCATTTTTATAAAATTCTTGAAATCAATTGGATCATCATGCTATTTTTTTAAAACATTAACACCGGGTTCCTTAACAGAACCGGTGAGGCTGCCATCAAAACGGAAGTGGCTCGAAAGAAGATTGAACTAGAATACACTGTTTGAGAGGGAGTATCGCAATGAAATTTACTAGATTTACTAAAGGTTCGTCCGTTTACACAGGTGTGATGTCTGAAAACACGATACAAGAAATTAATGGCGATATTTTTGGCGATAATTGGGAGTATACAGGACAAATATTTTCTATAACTGATGTAACACTGCTGGCGCCTATAAAGCCAAACCAAATTATTGGAATTGGAGCAAACTATGTTTCTAAACTTGAAGACCGACCTTCAGAGTTTCCAAAAATTCCGGTATTCTTCTTTAAACCAATATCCTCCGTTATTGGGCCTGAGGAAGATATCATCATTCCGGAAGGGATCGAAAAGGTGAAGTTCGAATCTGAGTTAGCCATTGTCATTGGTAAGGAAGCTAAAAATGTTCCTGAATCAGAAGTGTTGGATTACGTGTTCGGATACACGGTTGGAAACGATGTAACAGCTCCTCAATTTTTTCATCAGGACGGGCATTGGACCATTGGTAAGTCCTTTGATACCTTCACACCACTAGGGCCAGTTATTGAGACAGAATTAGATCCATTTGCTGTGAAAGTGGAAGCAAGACTGAATGGTGTGGAGAAGCAAAATAGTGCAACCGAGCTAATGATTATTCCTATCCGAAGAATGGTATCCTATCTGACAAAAGTGATGACACTTCAGCCGGGGGATGTCATCCTGACTGGTAGTCCGGTTGGAGCAGAGTTTGTCGGTGCTGGAGATACAATTGAATGTAAAATTAAAGAGATTGGGACATTAAGCAATTCATTTGTATTGGCAAAAGAGCAAGTTAAATCTTAATCCAACTAAATAAGTACTAATCATTCTTATTAGCTAACTGATCACGATCCGGTGCCTGTGGCGGTTGCTCTAACCAACCGTTATCAATCATTATATTGGCTCCATCTTCTGCATATTGTACAATTTCCGCCATTAATCGAGAATAAAGAGCTCCTAAATCGCGTCTTGCACTTGTCCCAAGACTAGCCCCATAATGGCTAACTCCTATCGAACCTAACGCTGTAACATGAAACATCATCAGTTTATCGGAAAATGGGGCAACCGTTGAATCTGTTGCTTCAGCATCCCATTTACTAGCTGGAGGCAAGTGATCCTCACTTAATACAGAGCCGAAAATTTCAATATGTTTGGCTGAAATGTCTCTTCCTCTTATCATAAAGTTACGAACCCCTTGAGACCTCGCCACTTGACTAAATCCCGTGACCAATGCTTCTCCTAATATATTACGAATCATACTAAAATAGATATTCGCTATTTCAATTGCATTAAGAGGTCTACGCTTGCCAAACCAACCTGTTAAATAACTTTGTTTTTGAACGTATTGAACCTGTTTTGGTTTTGGAATATGCGGAGATCTCGTATGGTTTCCCTTTGATAATAATACTTGTAATGCTTGGTTAAATAGTTGAGTGTATTCAGTTAGACAGTTGGTGAAATGTTGACTTTGGTCTGTTCGAGAAGAATTAGCTAGAGCCATCCCATATGATTCAATTCCGATTTTGGCCATGTTGTGAATGTATGTCAGATAGAACGTATCCGTAAATAAAGGAGGGGCTTGTAAATTAAGATCCTCATTTTCGTTAAATCCATCCGGAATCGGAATTTGTTCTTCGTTAAATATAGTAGTTATTTGTTGAACATGTGATTGAGATAACTGTAACGCAAATTCTAAAACGCTACGAATTTCTGTATCTTGAACGGTAGCTAGAGCATATTTAACAACACAAATGATCATCGTATCATTTAGGTACGCCGTCCAAAGATTTGCCATTTCTGCAGATGTTAAATCAATATGATGTTTTGTTTCCATGAATTTGTTTCCTCCAACTATTTATTCTCTAGCAATAATATCTCCTGTGTTAAATTAATTATGTATAATTGAGCTGACTAAACCTTCGTAAATCTTATCTACGAGGGTTTTTTATGAATCCTAAAGAGCATATTGAATACGAATTACGAAAAACTTGGGCTTTGACAGGCACGACTTTTATTGGAGATAGAATTAAATGGAAATGGAAAGTATACACTATTTTTATGTGAAAGGTATTAACGTTACCATCATTATTTCAATATTGATGGGGATATCTAAGTACATTATTTGAATGGAAGTAGTTGCACTGGCTTCAGAAGATATCATAGGCCTATTTTTTTAAGAAGGGATGTTGTCATGAAAAAGCTTGGGTATCCGAGTGCACAAGGTTTATATCTGCCTGAATATGAACATGAAGCTTGTGGAATCGGAATGGTCGCTAATATAAATGGAAAAAAGTCACACGACATCGTGGAACATGCGATAACAATTTTATGTAATTTAGAACACAGGGGCGGACAATCTGCAGACATTAGCACTGGTGACGGCGCTGGTATTCTGACCCAAATTCCACATTCTTTTTTTGAGAAACAATGTGAAAAAGAAAATATTGAACTCCCTGAAGCAGGGAGGTATGGGATTGGTATGGTCTTTTTACCGCAAGACCCAGAGATTAGGAAAAGGGTCCAAAAATTAGTTAAAAACGTCATTGAAGAGGAAGGACAGACATTTCTAGGCTGGAGGACCGTACCAGTTAATGATTCTTATGTCGGTGACCTTGCCAAAAAATCAAAACCGTTTATTCGTCAAATGTTTATAGCTCCTTCTGGCGACCTTAAAGATAGAAGTGATTTCGAAAGAAAATTATATGTGATCCGAAAACGATTAGAAAACGAAGTTTCCCCTTCTGATCTTGAACATCAAGAAGGTCTATACGTTTGTAGTTTATCATCAAAAACCATTGTGTATAAAGGCATGCTAATTCCAGAACAACTCGATTCCTTTTATATTGATTTGAATCACCGTGACTTTAAGTCGGCATTAGCCCTTGTTCATTCGCGATTTAGTACCAATACATTTCCAAGTTGGGAAAGGTCCCATCCAAATCGATTTACCATCCATAATGGAGAATTTAATACCATTAAAGGAAACGTGAAATGGATGCAGGCTAGAGAAGCCCTCTGTGAATCTGAATTGTTTCGAGATAACGATTATCAAAAGCTATTTCCGGTCATTGATACAGATGGCAGCGATTCTTCGATGTTTGATAATTGTTTTGAATTTCTGCATCTTTCTGGGCGTTCACTAGCTCATACGGCCATGATGATGATTCCTGAGCCATGGGCAAATGACGTCACAATGGATGATGAAAAGAAAGCATTCTATGAATTTCATAGCTGTTTAATGGAACCATGGGATGGGCCTGCGGCCATTGTATTTACGGATGGGAAACAAATAGGAGCATGTCTTGACCGAAATGGGCTGCGGCCTGCCCGGTATTATGTAACAAAAGACGGGATGATTGTTTTGGGGTCTGAAGTAGGTGCCTTAGATATTTTTGTTGATGATATTGAATATAAAGGCAGACTTCACCCTGGAAAAATGCTTCTTGTTGATTTAGAAAAGGGCAAAATTATTCCAGATGAAGAAATTAAAGCGGAAATAGCGTCTGAACAACCATATAAAGATTGGTTGGCTAAGCATCTAGTTCGTATAGATGACCTGCCTGAAACGAGCAATCATAAAAAAGTTTTTAATATGGATGACCGAATGAAACAACAACTTGCCTTTGGGTATACAAACGAAGAACTAAATAAAGTATTGAAGCCTATGGTAACGGATGGGAAAGATCCTGTTGGTTCTATGGGGTATGATTCGCCGCTTGCGGTCTTATCTAAAAAACCACAGCTGCTTTATAACTATTTCAAACAGCTGTTTGCTCAAGTAACAAATCCACCAATTGATGCGATTCGGGAGGAAATTATTACTTCCGTTGTCACAACAATTGGACCAGAAAGAAACCTTATCAAACCTGAGCCTGAGAGCTGTAAGCAAATTCAAATTCAAACCCCGATTTTGACGAATAGTCAGCTAGGCAAGCTGTATAAATCTAGTTTTAAGTGTGAAACTCTGTCTATAAATTTTTCTGTAAAAGCTCCTAATTATGAACAGATTTTAGACGATTTATTTTCGAAAGCTGACAACGCGATTGACAATGGGGCTTCATTCCTCGTTTTATCTGATCGCGGAGTCAATGCCGAATATGCAGCGTTGCCTGCCTTACTCGCCGTTTCTGGCTTGCATCATCACCTGATCCGAAAAGGGACACGTTCTAAGGTAAGTATCATCCTTGAATCAGCAGAACCTAGAGAGGTCCATCATTTCGCAGCATTACTTGGTTTTGGGGCAGAAGCCATTCATCCGTATTTAGCATTTGAGTCCATCCGAGGTTTGATTGAAATCGATGATATACGTGAAATGCAGGTTGAGGATGCTATTGATGTTTACATAAAAGCATCGACAGACGGAATCGTTAAAGTGCTATCGAAAATGGGGATTTCGACCATTCAGAGTTATCGCGGTGCACAAATCTTTGAGGCAATCGGAATTGACAAGGACGTTATTGATAAATACTTTACTCGAACTGCCACGCGAATCGGCGGAATCGGGTTAGATATTATTGCCGAAGAAGTGATGATGAGGCATAAAAGAGCCTTTGATAAGTCAAGAGGTGAGGAGAGGACATTGGAAACAGGTGATGATTTTCAGTGGCGCCATGACGGGGAAGATCATCAATACAATCCTCGGACCATTCACCTGTTACAACAAGCTTGCCGAACAAATAATTACAAGCTGTTTAAAGAATATTCATCCTTACTGACAGATCCGAAGCATAATCTTCAATCCATTCGAGGCATGCTATCGTTTAAAAAACGAGAAGCGATACCGATTGAAGAAGTGGAGTCCATTGAAGAAATTTGTAAACGGTTTAAAACGGGAGCGATGTCTTACGGCTCCATAAGTAGTGAAGCCCACGAATCGCTTGCGATTGCAATGAATAAAATTGGTGCCAAAAGTAATTCTGGAGAAGGGGGAGAAGACCCTAACAGATTTACACCTGATCCAAATGGCGATTTGCGTCGTAGTGCGATTAAACAAGTTGCTTCTGGTCGATTCGGAGTGAATAGTCATTATCTTGTAAACGCCGATGAGATCCAAATTAAAGTGGCCCAAGGTGCTAAACCAGGAGAAGGGGGACATCTTCCGGGGAAAAAAGTATATCCATGGATTGCAGAGGTTAGAGGTTCAACACCAGGTGTAGATTTGATTTCACCACCGCCGCACCATGATATTTATTCCATAGAAGATTTAGCTGAATTAATCCATAACTTAAAAAATGCAAATCCTTCCGCAAGAGTGAGTGTCAAGCTTGTATCTGAAGTTGGTGTAGGAACCATTGCTGCTGGTGTTGCTAAAGGGAGAGCAGATCTTGTTCTTATCAGTGGATATGACGGCGGAACTGGGGCAGCGCCTAGAACAAGCTTGAAGCATGCTGGGTTACCATGGGAAATAGGGCTGGCAGAGACACATCAAACATTGCTCTTAAATCGTTTGCGTGACCGGATTGTTGTGGAAACAGATGGAAAAATGATGACAGGCCGGGATGTTGTCATTGCTTCATTACTTGGGGCGGAGGAATACGGATTTTCAACCGCACCGTTAGTCGTACTAGGATGTATTTTAATGCGTGTTTGTCACCTTGATACCTGTCCAGTAGGGATTGCCACTCAAAACCCGGAGCTACGAAAAAAGTTTACTGGTGAACCTGAGCATGTTGCTAATTTTATGAGATTCATTGCAATGGAAGTGAGGGAACTCATGGCAGAACTTGGGTTCCGGACCATAAATGAAATGATCGGAAGGACAGATGTTTTAGAGACGAATAAAGCCATTACCCATTGGAAAACCAAAGGGATTGACCTATCGGCTCTTCTCTATCAGCCTGAGGTACCTAAACATGTTAGTCGTTATGCAACCGTTGAACAGGTTCACGGACTCGATAAAACATTAGACAAACAAGAATTAATCCCGTTATGTAAAGAAGCGCTTGAAAACCAAGAACCAATAGAGGCGACTTTATCGATACGGAACATTAACCGAGTTGCAGGTACCATGTTAGGCAGTGAAATTACGAAACGGTATGGTGCCAAGGGGTTACCTGAGGACACGATTCGCCTAACTTTTACAGGCTCTGCCGGTCAAAGCTTTGGTGCATTTATTCCACCTGGATTAACCATGAGACTAGTTGGAGATGCCAATGATTTTATCGGAAAGGGATTATCAGGGGGGAAAATTATCGTGCGCCCTTCTCGAAAGGCTACCTTTACCTGGGAAAATAATATCATCGTCGGAAACGTTTCATTTTACGGGGCAACTGCAGGCGAAGCCTATATTAGCGGAATTGCTGGAGAGCGCTTTTGTGTGAGGAACAGTGGTGCAAATGTGGTTGTAGAAGGTGTTGGTGACCATGGTTGTGAATACATGACAGGTGGAAAAGTGATTGTATTAGGAACAACCGGGAGAAACTTCGCAGCTGGTATGTCAGGCGGAGTTGCCTATGTATTGGATGTAACAAAGGATTTCCGTGTGAAATGTAATCAAGAGCAAGTGTATCTTGATTCAATCCAAGATGAGACAGAGCTCCAAACAGTCTATCAATTAATCGAAAACCATGTTCATTATACACATAGTCCATATGGTAAGAGAGTGTTAAATAGCTGGGAAGATATGAGTAAGAATTTTGTACGAGTTATTCCGAAAGATTATTTAGAGATGCAAGAGCGAATTAAAACCTTGCGAGAAGGCGGGTTGAGTGAACCTCAAGCAGCACTCCTGGCATTTGAAGAAAGCAAAAAAGCTGTGAATTCGATGAAAGATGGAGGGTGAACGATGGGAAAACCAACTGGTTTTATGGATTACGAACGTCAATCAAGACCCGAACGTGACCCTGTAACACGAACGGATGATTGGGACATTTATACGTTACCTCTTGAAGAAAATGAATTAAAACAACAAGGTGCTCGTTGCATGGATTGTGGGATTCCCACTTGTCATACAGGAACGATCATAAACGGGATGACTTCTGGTTGTCCCGTCCATCACTTAATCCCGGAGTGGAATGATTTAGTTCTTCAAGGCCAATGGGAAGAAGCCCTGAAACGAGAACATAAAATGAATAACTTTCCTGAATTTACAGGATTGGCTTGTCCGGCTCCGTGTGAAGGAGCTTGCGTACTTGGAATTAATGAACCACCGGTTGCCATCAGGTCAATCGAGTTAGAAATTATTAGTAAAGGCTTTAAGGAAGGGTGGGTGAAACCGGAGCCGCCAGAAATCCGAACGGATAAAAAGGTGGCCGTTGTTGGCTCTGGTCCAGCAGGTTTGGCTTGTGCTGCCCAGCTTAATAAAGCAGGTCACCATGTTACTATTTTTGAACGTCATGATCGAATTGGGGGCCTGTTAACGTATGGGATACCTGAAATGAAGCTTCCTTATTCTGTAGTAGAGAGAAGAGTCAATCTGCTTAAAGCAGAGGGGATTACGTTTATGACAAATACAGAAGTGGGCAAGGATTACCCAATTTCTGCGTTACAATCAGAATTTGATGCGATCGTTCTTTGTGGTGGTGCAACAAAGCAACGAGATATAAACGTAGAAGGCAGAGAGTTAAAAGGCATCCATTACGCAATGGATTTTCTTCATGCGAATACAAAAAGTTTATTAGATTCTAACCTTGAGAACGGTGATTATATATCCGCCAAAGATAAAGATGTGGTTGTCATTGGCGGCGGGGATACAGGTGTAGATTGTTTGGCTACTGCTGTCAGACATAAATGCAAAAGCTTAACACAGTTTGATATTTATCAGAAAAAGGGTGAAGTTCGGGCTGATGATAATCCATGGCCGCAATGGCCGGTCATTCATCGGGTTGAATATGGTCAAAAAGAAGCAGCAGCTGTCTTTGGAGAGGATCCCCGCGCCTATGCCGTGATGACGAAAAAGTTTGTAGGCGATGAAAACGGTCATGTCAAAGAGGTTCACACCATTAACGTTGAAACGGCAACCGATGAAAATGGTCAGCGAATTCGAAAAGAGATTCCAGGTACAGAAAAAATCTGGCCTGCTCAGTTAGTATTACTAGCGATCGGATTTAGTGGTCCAGAGCCAAGCTTCCTTCAAAAAATGAATGTCGAAACAGATGAACGAACAAATGTAATGGCTGAGTATGGAAAATATAAAACAAATATCGAAGGAGTTTATGCAGCGGGTGATATGCGTCGAGGTCAAAGTCTAATTGTCTGGGCCATAAATGAAGGTAGAGAGGCTGCAAGGGAATGTGACAGATATTTAATGGGTGAAACTAATTTACCTTAGAACAATCCATCAAATTAGATATAAAATGTCTGATAACAGTAGCCACTGAAGGGTAATAAACAATAACATTTATTTTAAGCAACTACTGAGGATTGAACTCTGTATTGTACAGGGCTCAATCCTTTTCGTTCTAAAGTAAACATCCATGTATGTTTACAGTTTAATCATTGTTCTTTTTACTTAAAGGTTAAACTAAGACCAACCGATATTGTTTTTTTTAGAAAACATGACTCTCCCAATCAGTATTAAGAAAGAAAATAGATTCATATTTTTATGCTTTTTCATAATGCATCCTCCTTATTTTGCAACGCCCGTTTGTTTTTCTATTTTGATCATAACACTGCACATTCATTTTTTCGCGTTTTATGTAAGGAGTTCTAACATGGTATTTTACAAGTTATATAATCAATAATTTTTTAAATTTTTTTTATTTTTTTAAACCTTTTTAAATCAATTGATAAAGCGTTTGCAACATGTTTGTAATGTGAGAGCAGTAAAAAAATTTGGAAATTAAGTATTTTATTTAACATTTTCATGTGATAAAATCTGACACATATTAAAAAATAGAATTTTAATTATTTTTGAGCAATTCAAAAATGTTGATTATTTTAGTAACTTTCAGTGAAGTTCACTGATTTTTTCATTTAACCAAAACTTTGAGGGGGATTTTACATGATGAAAAAGAAGTTGATGCTCGTTGGTAATGGAATGGCAGGTGTAAAAACAATTGAGGAGATCTTGAAAATCTCAAAAGAGCATTTTGAAATTACGATTATCGGAAAAGAACCTTATCCGAACTACAATCGAATTCTGTTATCAAAAGTACTGCAAGGAGACACGGAGGTAAGAGACATTACCTTAAATGATTGGGATTGGTATAAAGAAAATTCGATTACTTTACATACGGGAGAAACAGTTATAAAGGTGGATCCCCTTCAAAAAATAGTAACCACTGATTCAGGCAGAACCGAGCCATATGATGAATTAATATTAGCTACAGGGTCCTTGCCATTTATCCTTCCTATACCAGGAGCAGATAAAAAAGGAGTGACAACCTTCCGGGATATTAAAGATACGGACGAAATGGTTGAAGCCTCAAAAAAATACAAAAAGGCTGCCGTCATTGGCGGAGGATTACTAGGACTAGAAGCAGCGAGAGGATTATTGAATTTAGGGATGGATGTGTCTGTTATTCATCTCCCATCCTACTTAATGGAGCGTCAGCTGGATCCAACCGCTGCTAATCTATTAAAAGAGGAATTAGAAAATCAAGGGATGAAATTTTTATTAGATAAGAATACGGAAGCGATCATTGGTGGAGAACGCGTTGAGGGTGTTACCTTTAAAGATGGTACACAAATTGAGGCAGATTTAGTCGTCATGTCAGTAGGAATTAAGCCAAACATTGCTCTTGCAAAAGAAACCGGTGTTACCGTTAATAGAGGAATTGTAGTCAATGATTATTTACAAACGGACCTTCCTCATATTTATGCAGTGGGGGAGTGTGCTGAACATAACGGTATTCCATACGGACTTGTCGCTCCATTGTATGAACAAGGAAAAGTGTTGGCTAAACATATTTGCCGTGTATATACAGAGCCTTATAAAGGGTCGATTTTGTCCACTCAATTGAAGGTGTCAGGTGTCGAAGTATTTTCAGCAGGTGATTTTATAGAAGGCGAAGATAAAAAAGCATTAAAGGTCTTTGATGAACAGGATGGGATCTATAAGAAAATTGTCCTTCGCGGCAATCAAATTGTTGGAGCTGTATTATTCGGTGACAGCAGCGAAGGGAACCGGCTGTTTTCAATGATTAATAAACAGGCAGACATTTCGGATACAGCTAAAATATCGATTCTGCAGCCTATGGGTCAACAGGCTGGAGAAAGTTTAGTCGCCAGTATGTCTGCAGATGAAATCATTTGTGGATGTAATGGCATCTCAAAAGGGACCATTGTTCAGGCCATTTTAGAACAAGGCTGTACGACCGTTGATGGGATAAAGGCTTGTACAAGTGCATCTCGCTCTTGTGGAGGATGTAAACCATTGGTTGCGGATGTCCTTCAGCTTACTCTGGGATCCGAATTTAATGCCTCTGCACAAAAAGAAGCGATTTGTGGCTGTACAACCTTATCAAGAGACGAAGTAGTCAAAGCCATTAAAGTAAAAGGCTTAACACATGTTAAAGAGGTGATGAATGTTCTTGAATGGGAAACGGAAGAAGGCTGTTCAAAATGCCGCCCAGCCCTTAACTACTATTTAGGGATGGTCCATCCAACAGAATATCAAGATGAAAGAGAATCACGTTTTGTCAATGAGCGTATGCATGCCAATATTCAAAAGGATGGAACGTATTCCGTTGTACCTAGAATGTATGGCGGAGTGACAAATGCAAACGATCTGCGCCGGATTGCTGATGTCGTTGATAAATATGAGATTCCATTAGTAAAAGTAACAGGCGGACAGCGTATCGACCTTTTTGGTGTGAAAAAAGATGATTTGCCGAAGGTATGGGAAGATTTAGATATGAATTCAGGATATGCCTATGGCAAATCACTTCGTACCGTTAAAACATGTGTTGGTGAGCAATTCTGCCGCTTTGGAACACAGGATTCCATGGGATTAGGCATTCGCCTTGAAAAGAAATTTGAAGGATTGCAAACTCCTCATAAAGTAAAAATGGCTGTCTCAGCATGCCCTAGAAGCTGTGCTGAATCTGGTTTTAAAGATATTGGTTTTATCGGTATTGATGGCGGCTGGGAAATCTATGTTGGCGGAAACGGCGGTACTCACGTACGTGGAGGAGATTTACTTTACAAAGTAAAAACAGATGATGAAGCAATGGAAATTACAGGTGCTTATCTTCAATATTATCGTGAAACGGCAAATTATTTAGAACGTACATCCGCTTGGATTGAACGAGTTGACTTAAAACATGTCAAAGAAGTACTTGATGATGAAAACAAGCGCAAGGAGTTAAACTCACGTATGGATGAAACATTGTCTGTATATAGAGATCCTTGGAAAGAGATTATTGAGAATGAAAAGACAACGAAGGAACTGTTTGAAACCGTGGGAATGTCTTAATTTTTTTAAATGCCAAAATATTTCGTTGAGGAGGAAATGGATATGCAGAAGACAAAAATGAAGGTATGTGTTGGTCTAATCTCAGAATTACCGGAGCGCGTGGGAAAAACGGTTCGGCTGGAAGAGGGTACAGAAGTTGCGGTATTTAAGCTATCGAGCGGAAAGATAAAGGCTGTTGAAAATAAATGCCCTCATAAAGCTGGGGTCTTAAGTGAAGGGATTGTAAGTGGGGAGCATGTTTTTTGCCCCATGCATGATTGGAAAATTTGTTTGGAGGACGGTCAGGTGCAAGCACCAGACCATGGATGTGTCAAAACCTATCAAACATTAGTGGAAAATGAAATGGTCTATTTAATCGTAGAGGAATAACTTGGTGTCTATTCAAAAAGCTATGAAAGCTGAATCCTACGGAAGGAAGTGGTAGTAATGGATTATGTTATTCCAAGTAAAGTTTTAGAAAGTATGATTGATGCGGGTGCAAAGAAAGCAAAGTTATCTATTTCACAATTACTAATGCGTGGATTTTTAGGAGCAGCATTGTTAGGTTTCGCTACAACTTTAGCCTTTTTATTCGAACTTCAAACGAACATTGGGATGTTGGGAGCTATTATATTTCCTGTCGGCTTTGTTATGATCATTCTGTTAGGTTTTGAGCTAGTCACTGGGAATTTTGCCCTTATACCTGTAGCAGTTTTAGAGAAAAAAGCTACCGTCCGAGAAATGCTTAATAACTGGTTTTGGGTAATTGTTGGGCATCTAATTGGAGGAATTGTCTATGCAGCCTTGTGTTATGTTGCGTTCACAAATGATGGTCAAACGTTTGAACATCCGTTAGTGCAAAAGATTATCAAAGTAGCTGAAGCTAAAACAACAGCATATGAAGCTATGGGATCTAATGGAATACTGGTTGTCTTTGTAAAGGCGATGCTTTGTAACTGGATGGTAACAATGGGGGCAATTATGGCTATGTCTACGACAAGTACGCTTGGAAAAATTATCGCCATGTGGTTACCGATTACAACTTTCTTTGGTCAAGGGTTTGAGCATGCTGTTGTTAATATGTTTGTCATCCCAGCTGGTATGATGTTTGGTGCGGATGTTAGTTTAGCAGATTGGTGGCTTTGGAACCAAATTCCTGTATTAGTTGGCAACTTAGCAAGTGGATTTATCTTTACTGGACTAGCAATGTATTTGATTTATAAAAAAGATATTACAAAAGAAAAAGTATCTACATTTTCTAGTAATTTAAAGAGAGTTTCTTCCTAACTGTAGGTTTAAAATAAAAACAACCGATTATAAGAGGGTGCCCTAAAAATTATTTTAGGCACTTTCTTTTTGTGAAACAAGAAAATTGCTAACGAGGCAGGTTAGTGAATTAAATATTTGTATCTGTCATGGTTTTGGATGATAATCTTATAGGTTGAGTGCCTCATTTAATTTTATTAATATAAAACTAAAGAAAGGATGGGGAGTAATGAACAAATGTACGAGTTTAATTATTAGCCTCATATTAATTTTGATAACAGGCTGCAGTTCAAATAATTTTGAGATCAAGCTAGTTACACCCAAATCATTTACACCAGATCAATCTACTCCTATTAAAATAAAGATCCTAGATCGAGAAGGAAAACCAGTAAAAGGTGCGAAGGTTAGCGCAGATTTGGATATGCAAGGGATGAGTCATGGAGATATTTCTATGAAAATGCAGGAAACAGAAAATGGTGTGTATGTTGGACAAGCTACATTTGAAATGGAAGGCGATTATACGGCTACCATTAAAATAGATGACAACGGAGAAAAATGGAAGGGCGAAAAAAGATTTTCGATTGTTTACAATCATGCACAATAGGTGATGGTAACAGGATTTTTTATTTTATACAAAAAAGGGGGACGGAGCAGAAAAACCGTCCCTCTGTTTCTTTTTCACCTATGCTCGAAAATTGAAACCGCTTCCATATAATTTAATTGTTTACCCCTGAGCAAGGCTCAGGTTATAATAAAATTTATTATTTTGGATTTCGAAATAAATGGAACGAGCAAAAAATACTTCTTTTATAGAAAGGCGATGGACATTGAATAAACCTAGTGGAAAAAAACGAATACAGCTTGCAATACTTCTTGGATCACTTGGATTGTTAGGACCCTTTACAATCGATACGTATTTACCGTCTTTTCCAACGATTGTAAAAGATTTTGATACGACGGCTTCACTTGTACAGATCAGTTTAACTTCCTGTTTATTAGGCTTGGGATTGGGGCAATTGGTTATTGGTCCTTTAAGTGATGTGAAAGGCCGCCGACAACCCTTGCTCATCTTTATTACCTTATACCTACTTGCTTCTATAACATGCGCGTTGGCGCCGAATATCTATTTCCTTATCATTGCTCGATTAGTCCAGGGCTTTGCTGCTGCCGGAGGACTTGTGATTTCTAGAGCGATTGTTCGAGACCTCTTTAGTGGGAGGGAACTGACCAAGTTCTTTACGATGATGGTGTTAGTGGGGAACCTCGGGCCGATCGTTGCACCGATTGCTGGAGGGGGGATTCTGGCTTTTACCAATTGGCATGGTGTTTTTATTGTATTGGCTTGTGTAGGTGCGGTACTGCTCTTCACGGTTGCTTTAAAATTAGAAGAAACGCTGCCAACAGAAAACCGTGTTCCAAGCAATTTACCACAAATCATGAACAACTTCGGTTCTTTATTCAGAGATCGAACGTTCATGGGGTACGCACTGACTCAAGGATTTACTGTTGCAGGAATCTTTGCCTATGTATCTGGGATTCCATTTGTCTATCAGAATATTTATGAAGTCACCCCGCAGCAATTTAGTTTATTATTTGGGACAAATGGATTAGCATTAATTATTGGAAGTCAGTTGGTCGGCCGCTTGGCAGACACTATTTCGGAGCGGACTTTCTTAAAAATAGGTTTAGCCCTCGCTAATATAGCGGGTGCCGGTTTACTCATCGCTCTACTATTAAACGCACCACTTCTCGCAGTTGCGATTCCGATTTTCTTTTTTGTATCTTCCATCAGTATTATTGGAACCACGTCGTTTACTTTAGCGATTGAAAACCAAGGACATATTGCGGGTAGTGCCTCTGCATTATTAGGTTTATTGCCATTTGTACTTGGGTCATTAAGTGCTCCACTTGTGGGAATAGCAGGGGCGTATACAGGCGTTCCTATGGGCGTCATCATCTTTTGCTCAAGTTTTCTGGCTTTCCTTTCCTATTTTGTATTGGTACGAAAAGCAACGCTAGGGATACAACTATCCAATGACCAGTGCTAAGTAAAGAAACCTAGTATCTAAAAATATAAATATAAAGGAGAACACATTTCGTTAACCAGCGAATGTGTTCTCCTTTATTTATCTACTATTAATTTAAATAAGAACATATAGTTAGGATTTTTCCTTTCAATATATTTTCATTTAAGGTTAATCCGTATATCTAACACCTTTTAAGATCATATTGACCTTTAATTTCGTATCTTGGACAATATTTTTTCGAAATTCCTTTGCCTTTTTGAAGGCATCCATCATTCCTGATGCTAAAATCTTAATTTCTTTAGTATCCACTGGTTCTTCTAGAAGAAAAATATATTCTTTCATGCTGTTTCACCTCCCAAGTTGTAATTTTAATATAATTATATACGATTTTGTAAGCGATTACTAGATATTTTTGTGAACGTTTTCACTTATTTAAAGCTGTTCTTATTGAACAAACGGGCAGCTTTCCTATAATGAAGAAATAAGAGGTTTGAACATAAAAAAGCCTTGGTATGATATGTGTGTCCAATGCTTGGCGGCAAAAAGGACAACAAACACATATACCAGGAGGGTATTTAAATAAACTATAACCAAAATGAAAGGATTGCTCATATTACTTCTCAAACATTAATTAAAGGGAGGGTTGACCTCCATGAGAAATGTGGAGATCCACCAGTGCAACCATACTTTAACTAGTTATCCATTTTTTTGGATAAGTGGGGTTTGGTAGCTATCAGTCGCTTTTTCACTTTGTTCCCAAAATTATCCTTGAATACACCATTATTCCAATCCTCAAATGAATATTAAAACAAACTACCACCTAATTTTAAGAAAATGAGAGAAATCAAGAGATTTTCCTTTCTTTATAGAGGGAAGGTTGCATTAAGCTAATCGAAAAGCAACCAAAAATAGCGAGTGTATAATTATTTAATGTGTTGAATAAATATTCATTATATGTTAATATAATAATAGTTTAAATTCTTCTGAGTTTAGACCTCCTAAAATGGACTTAGCCTAGACCACTAAGTTCAACTTTGACCTTTGATTTTATAGATCAAAGGTATTTTTTTGTTTGGATATAGTTGTAAATTGTCACTCAATCTACATAATTGTTGATTTAAATTGAAAATAGTTGTGAAATTTTGTACTTAAACTAACGAAGCAGGTTAGTGGAAGAAGGAATCGTGATTTTAATGTAGAATATTTCTCTGAGGAGTGATTCTATGGATATAAGATTTTCGTTTGTTTTAGACACAGATGTACCAACTGGACCAGTATACTATGGATCTTAAATGAATGGTTATATAACAGGTAATTTAAATATTTATATAGAAGAAAAATTATTTTTCGAAGAACCATTTACCAACCTAGCAGAACTAGGATGGAAACTGGGCAAATGGTTACAAAAGATTCGTAGTGGTGTTAGAGAGAATATGGACTTTGATACCATTGACCATGACGAGGCTATAATTAACTTTCTATATGAGAGTGAAGATAATTGGAGAATTTATTCAATTTGGCAAGAGTTTGAAACAGACAAATACATTTCCACAACTGTATAAGTAAAAGCTGTAACACATTATCTTCACGAATTGAATAAGGAACTTCACTCAATTGATTACTTTGTTACTCTGGATAAGTACCTTTAGTAAGTAATATCAAAGGAGTGAGGATGGTAAAATGAATCAATCCTATTTTTATTTAAAACTAGAAACACATCAATTACATATGTCTTATAAAAATGAAAAACGTCGCGTGCGTGTTTTATTGCCGAAAAGTTATGATAAAGATGAGGCTAAAAATTATCCAGTTGTCTATATGCATGATGGACAAAATGTTTTCTACAGTAGTGAAGCTTATAGCGGGTATTCATGGAAAGTTATTCCGGCAATTAAACAAAACCCCGATTTTCCGAAGATGATTGTTGTTGGGATAGATAACGCTGAACAAGATCGAATTAATGAATATACGCCTTGGAAAATTACTGAAAGCCCACTTCCTGAAGATATTGAAATAGGCGGAAGAGGCGCGGAGTTTGCTGAGTTTGTCATGACAGTCGTGAAGCCGTTTATCGATAAGCATTACCGAACTAAATCGGATAAATATCATACAGCGATGATTGGCAGTTCACTTGGAGGAAATATTTCGGCTTTTATGGGTATTGAATATAAAGATCAAATTGGTGGTTTAGGCATTTTTTCTTTAGCCAATTGGATTACAAGTAAAGCCTTTGACAGTTATATTGCTAGAATAGAGTTGGATCCTGAACAACGCGTGTACATTCAAGTTGGGACTCAGGAAGGCGATGATGCCGATCGACAATTGATGTATGGTAATATGAAGCAGGCATATATCGATTGCTCGCTTAAGTATTATAAACAACTGATAAAAGGCTCTGTTCCAATTGATAGCATTCGTTTAAATATTTTTGCGGATGAAGAACATAATGAAAAATCTTGGGCAAAACACTTGCCAGAATGTTTACGTTTCTTAAGTAAGAAGTGGTCTTGAATGAACTGAATAATTATATTTGACTGAATGTGATCTTGGGAGGAATCTATCACTTTTTTTGAATATTTTTGGAAGTTTGTTTGATTATAAATTGAAATAATTGTACCTTAGTCGTGAAAATAATGAATTTTTTGATTCTGAGAAAGGAGCTTTTTTTATGAATTATATTTTGATATCACCATATTATCCAGGTAATTTTCAGTCATTTGCTCATCGTTTAAAAGACGCAGGTGTCAATGTTTTAGGAATTGGCGAAGAGCCATATGACCAATTAGGTTCCGAATTACAAAACTCTTTAACAGAATATTATCGTGTGAATAATTTAGAAGATGTAGATGAAGTGAAACGTGCTGTTGCATTTTTATTTTATAAACATGGTCCAATTGACCGCATTGAATCCAATAACGAATACTGGTTAGAACTTGATGCGCAGTTGCGTGAGCAATTTAACGTGTACGGCAATAAAACGAATGACTTGAAAAAAGTTAAGTATAAATCTGAAATGAAGAAGTTGTTTAAAAAAGCAGATGTGCCTGTTGTAGAAGGAAGAATCGTTAAAACTAAAAAGGAGTTATCTAATGCCATTGATGAATTAGGATTGCCAGTTATCGCTAAACCGGATAATGGAGTTGGATCAGCTGCAACCTTTAAATTAAGTTCAGAAGAGGCTGTACGTCATTTTGAAGAAGAATGGGAAGAAGCACAAGTGTACTTCTTAGAACCATATGTCGAAGGAGGCGTGCTTTGTACATTTGATGGTTTAGTGGATCAGAAAGGGGACATTGTTTTCCAAACAAGCTTTACATATAATGTGCCAACTTTGGAACTCGTTAATGGTCAGTTGGATTTAGCTTATGTGATTCAAAAAGAAATTGATCCTAAGCTCGAAACTTATGGAAAGGCGATTGTGAAAGCTTTTGGCATGAAAGAACGCTTTTTCCATATTGAGTTTTTTAAATTAGAAAATGGGGATTATGTTGCACTTGAATACAATAACCGCTTGGCTGGCGGCTACACGATTGATATGTACAATTTCGCGTACTCCATTGATTTATTTGCTCAGTATGCTTCTCTTGTGACAGGAGGAGAATTTAAGAAGTCCGATGCCAAAAACAAGTTTTGTGTCGGTGTAACACAACGTGATGCGTATGAGTATAAACATGATACGAATGCTATTTATGAACGATTTGGCGACCGTGTGAAGTTTGAACAGCGCATGCCAGATGCGTTTGCGGAACTCCAAGGAAATCAATTTTATGCGATTAATGCAGATTCGCATAAAGAAGTGGATGACATTATCCGTTTTGTACATGAACGAAAAAATTTGGGAAAGGAGATTTTTCTATGCATATAGAACAGTTAAACCATTGGAGTGGCGAATTAGGACGTGAAATGCTGTTAAACAGATATGGACACAGTGGCATGCCAATCGTAGTTTTTCCTTCATCTGGAGGGACGCATTCTGAATACTATGATTTTGGAATGATTGATGTGTGTCATGACTTTATTGAATCCGGAAAAGTTCAATTTTTTACATTGGCTAGTATAGATAGCGAAAGTTGGATGCACGACTCAAAACCGGCGCATGACCGTGCCTTAGCTCATGAGGCATATGACCGTTATGTGATTTCAGAAGCTATTCCATTTATTAAACATAAAACAGGTTGGTTTGATCCAATGATGACAACGGGGTGTAGTATGGGGGCATATCATGCGTTGAACTTTTTCTTGAGACATCCGGATGTCTTCCAAACCACCGTTGCACTAAGTGGTGTTTACGATGTGCGTTTCTTTTTTGGGGATTACGGAAATGATCCGCTTGTATACGAAAATTCACCGAGTGATTACATATGGAATCAAAATGACGGCTGGTTTATTGATCGATATCGTTCAGCAAATATCATTATTTGTACCGGGCTGGGTGATTGGGAACAGGATGGGCTGCATTCATACTATACATTAAAAGAAGCCTTTGAAGAAAAACAAATTCCAGCATGGTTTGATGAGTGGGGCGAAGATGTTTCGCATGATTGGATTTGGTGGCGACGCCAAATGCCGTATTATTTAGGAAAATTACTTTAATAAAATGTCAAAAAAACATCAGTACGGTTGAGTCGCTGGTGTTTTTTGATAGGGGATTTTTTGATTTTTAGGTAATAAATAAATGAAATAAATTAGATTATTCTCCTGCACCATCGCCATCAATGTCTTCATTATCATCAATATTTTCATCTTCGGTACTATCCTTAAAGAAATCATTTATTGAATCAATTAATGATTTCTTTTGTTCAATTGATTCATTATCAAGTTGGTTATAGGGACCGCTACCTAAAAAAGTTTGAATGGAGTAGATTTGTATAGCTTGGTTTCTTTTTTTAATAAAAATAATAAATAGAATGGAAATTATCAAAATCATTAAAATTACAAATAAGAAAATTTTCAATACACACACCACCACATCTCTTGTCCTATATCTATAGTTATGTGGTAACTGCCGAGGTATACTCTCTTTTATTCTAAATTTAATATTAATCAATATCCTACTTCTACTAACAGACAGGATAGCTGAAGAAGAAAATCCCTTCTTTATAGGTGAATTATAGTGGTAGAAACTTTATGAGGAGAATGTTATGAAAAAAAATGTTCAGGTAATTGACGGTGCAATTAACAGTACCTTTGAGATTTATGAGGTGGATGTTGAACTGTTTGATATTCTTTTTCCAAATGGCAATGATATTGCATTTGCAAGTGATTTTCCAAACCTTGAGGATACTGACTTCTATAAAAGTTTTTACTCAAAAATGTTGGATAAGATAAAAGTTAATGGTATTCACGGAACACTTCATCTTGAGGATATAGCAAAGGAAAGTTTTCCGAATAGAAGAGAAACGGACTCTGGCAATTTTTAATAAATTTCATTAGTGCTTATTCAGCTAACGGGTGCTTATGTTAAAGATGGGATGGCTGCGGCGATCCCGTTTTATTATTGTGCTAACTGACAGGATAGTTGATGAAGGATTTATGAATATGTGGATAGAATCAATAAGTATTAAATCCAATTTATCTTGTTACTTCAGGAGGAAAATTGTGTTAAATATAAATAAGAAACTTAGTATCCCCTAAATATTATTTACTGCGTTTTTTGTTGCCACGTCAATTACTGTTTCAGATTATTTCATAGAATGGGATAAACCGATATATCACGGTATATATGCTGGTGTACTATTTATTGTTGGTGTAGTATTCGCTAAGGTGATCTTTAAGGATAAATAGTCAATTGGAACAAGGGGTTGCGTTAGCAATCCTTTTTCACTAACGATGCAGGTTACTTGAAGAAGGGATTCAAACAATATAGACAGAATAATAAGAGGAGAATTATTTTAGTTTACATTATGAAGGTGGAATAATGGATAAATTCATACAGTTTTTAGAGAAGCATCTTGGTACAATTGAATGTGGGTGGTCTGAAGATGATAATGGAGAACCACTACCAGTTCAAATTGTAAAATACACTAAAGGACCGTTTTCGGGCACGAAAACTTATTCTACTTTAGGCTTAAATAAAGTTCCATTGACCTCCTCTGTTTCTGGCAAACCGATTTGGCAAGAACTAATTTTCGTTTCATACTTCAATATTGGAAATTTAAACATACCTGGATTATTGGCACAAGTTAGCCAAATGGCTTTAGATTCTAAGACCGCATTCTTAAGAGGAGATGTGATTGGAACTTATGGACCAATTTTTGATGATTCAAATTTAGAAGCCCTTTATGTTTCTATACCAGGTTACTTTCCCGATTCATTTGATTCTTTTAAAGTAGATGATGAAAAAACCATAATAATGGCTTGGGTAATTCCAATTACTTCAAACGAAGCAGAATTTATTAGACAAAATGGTTGGGAAGAATACGAAGATAAACTTGAAGAATTAGACCCTGATTTGATTGATTTTAAGAGGGAAAGTATTATCTAAAGTTATTTGTCCATCTTCAGCTAACGGGTGCAAGAGTTGAAGTTTGAGCTGCCATTCCTGGTAGCTTTTTTCTTGTTCCACTAAAGGAGCAGGTTAGTGGAAGAACAGGGATGAAAATATAAATGTTTTTATTTTTTATTTGACCGGAATAATGAAAGATTAAGGAGTGGTTGCCATTGGCTAATAAATATTGTCCTATATGTGAAGAAGAAAACGGATGTATGATAGGTGCTGGAGAACAAGGTAACTGCTGGTGTAACCTAGAAAAATTTCCAAATGAAATCTTTGAATTGGTGCCTTCGGAAAGTAAAAGAAAACATTGTATATGTAAAAAATGTTTAAATAAATTTAGAGAAGAGCAGAAAATGAACAAAAATAGAAGTGAACTCTACAAGGATCAAACGCAATAGAAGACAATCTGCTTATTGAACTGATATGAAAGAAACAGTCAACCCACCACACCCAAATGTTTTTAATTGGTGCTTTATTCAATATGAATAGAGTTATTCCTTGTTCAACTTATAGACCAAATATCCTTAACTAGGGCAAGAGTTAAAGATCGGAGCTGTCATTTTGGCGGCTTTTCTTTTTGTGCTAACGGGGAAGGTTGGTTGAGTAAGGGATTAGTTAGTACAGGAAGCAGTGATATAATGAGCAAGTACATTTATTTGGGGTGAGAAAATTTGAAAGCAAATTATAATTACCTAGGATTCTCAAGCAGTATGGGACCTAAATTAAGAATGTTAGTAGAACAACAACTATGTGACGACCTAAAAGTGTATGGCATAATGGGGAATAAGTTTAAATTTGACTGGTCTGAAAGTTGTATAGAAGGACACGATTCTGTTTTTTTAGATGGGGAAGTGGAAAACTTCTCAGGAATTAATGTATTCAATGAAAAAGATGAACATATTGCAGAGGGGTGGATGGAGTTTATTCACGAACCAACATATAACTTCTTTATTCCATATTGGGAATTTCTTAGATTTTTCGATTTGGGAAAAGAAATAAATATTAAAGATGAAGTTGGAATCCCCCTTCATATTTTTAATGAAATTCCTGAAAATGTACGCTTTAAGTATAAAGCTGAGTTATTAAAATAATGACTTCTTCTTCGACTAACGGGTGCTTGAGTTCAAGAAAGTAAGACTGTTGCGGCAGCCCTTTTCTTATTCCACTATCCTGAAAATAAAAACGGCAGTGGGGGATTTTAGGCAATACGAAACTAGACCCATTAAAATCCGTTTAAAAAAAAGGATCTGGGCTCTTAATTAACAATGTATGTTGTCCTTCATTAGGCTATAGCTTCTTCAACCGTTACTTTACAACCAAGGATCTCTAGTCGTTTAATAGATTGTTTGATCACTATTTCTTTTTTTCGTCGATCAAAGTAATCTGCACCTAACTCAACATAAAGTTGCCTTTTGTTTAACAATTGATAAACAATCGTTAAAATGGTATGTCCAACCGCAACTGCCGCACGTTTTTTTCCAATTCTCGCTGCCAATCGTTGATATTGAGAAGAGAGATAAGTGTTTTTCGTTTTAGCCGCTGAATGTGCTGCTTCAACAAGTGCCGCTCGCAACTTTTTATTACCTTTTCTGGTTTTACCGGACTTTTTTTTTCCAGCACTTTCGTTATTACCTGGAACCATCCCAGCCCGTGAACATAGATGGGCGGATGTAGGAAATTGCTTCGCAATTTCTTTTCCTAGTCCTATTTCAGCCAAAAGTTGTTCCGCATGGCTTCTACCTATACCTGGAATTGAATCTAGTAATTCAATATCTTCTTCATATGGTTGCATACGTTGTTGGACTTCTTCACTTAACATTTTAATTTGTTGATCCAAAAAGTCGATATGTGAAAGCTGAGTTTTTAACATCATCTTTTGATGGAGTCCGACGGATCCGAATAAGGCACGTTCCAAATCATCCTTTTTCTTTTTCATACTTCTTTTTGCCATTCCAGCTAACACTTGTGGATCATCGATCCCATTGATGATTCCGTCAATCATTGATCGTCCGGACACACCCATAATGTCTGTTGCAACGGAGGAAAGTTTGATATTAGCACCTTCCAACACTTTCTGAATTCTACTTATTTCTCTTGCTCTTTCTTCAATAAGACTTCGGCGGTATCGAACGAGTTCCCGTAATTCCTTTTGATCTCGATTCGGAATGTAGCTGTGTTGAAGAAGACCATGACGGAGCAATTTTGCGATCCATTCTGCATCTTTAACATCGGTTTTACGTCCTGGAACAGCCTTGATGTGAGCAGCGTTGACAACCATGGGTTGAATGTCTTCTAATTCGAGAAGGTTGTATATTGGTTTCCAATAAACACCGGTACTTTCCATAGCAACGTGAGAACAGCATTTACTTTTAATCCAATCTATTAATTTAATCAGATCGTGAGTCATAGTACCAAATGTTTGAATCTCCTTTCCTTTTGGAGTAATGGCACAAGCGGTAATGCTCTTCTTGTGAATATCTAATCCACAACATCGTTCATTAACAACATCCATTATTATCTTCCTTTCTAAGGGCTGAAGTAAATTAAGGCTGGTGCAACAACCATATAAGATTAATCTATCCTGCGTGCTTCCCGTGAGGGAGCGACAATTTGTGGTGCACCTGGTCGTTAAAAATCAGTCTACCATGCGGGCTCGAGGCACCATAGTTGAACGACCTTCCTTCGCCAGCCTATAAAAAGGATTGACAGGGATAATGAAAACTAGACGGGATTATGAACCATTTTCATTCATTTGATGGTGCCGCAGCGCGGCATGGTTGTCTACCATGAAAATAAGTTCCTTCAAGATTAGAAAAAGAAGAAGACCCTGCTTGTAGCCGGTGGTCCAGGATCCTCCAAAACACAAGGGTATGTGGTGACGAATGTGTTACACGAAAAAGAGTGTTCCTTAGTCGTTACAGATCCCAAAGGTGAGGTCTATGAAATGACGTCTGAGGTTAAACGAAGGCAAGGCTATGAAGTTCATGTGGTGAATTTTTCAGAAATGGAGTACTCAGATCGCTATAATCCTTTTGATTATGTCAGGGAGGAAATCCAGGCATCCACGGTGGCCAATGCGATTGTTGCATCTAAAAATGATCCTAAACGAAAAGATTTTTGGTACAATGCTCAATTTAGCTTGTTAAAAGCATTAATCTTGTATGCGGTTCACGAGTTGCCGCCCAATCAACGGAACATGAAAGGTGTTTTGGATTTTTTACAAGAATTTGATCCAGAGGAAAGCAATGATGGTGCTAGTGAATTAGATGAGCAATTTTTAAGACTAGATAAATCGCATCCAGCAAGAAGAGCATATGAGTTAGGATTTAAAAAGTCCCAAGAAAAAACTCGCGCCAACATTATCATTTCTTTGCTGACAACAATTGGAGACTTTACTTCCAGTTCGGTTTCACGGTTTACGAGTTTCTCTTGATTTTTTCCTTGCTAACCTTACTTCCTTCTCCAATCATCCAGTTTCCCATATTATAAGCGACTTGTTCTAACAAGATCTTTTGAATAAAAGGCATTGCAGGTAACAGTAAGGCGCTTTTTAAGGTATTTACTATAACAGGTCCGTATGAAACGGCATCTCCTGCAGCATTCCTTGACATAACCTCTATAATCTTATATAAAATAATGGTTACAGCTATTGTGGAGGTTAAGGCTAGCAAGAAATTATTGACTGTAAATCAAAGTTATTTGGATCAAACATATCATTAGATTTCTTCTTAGGAGATGTGGGAAAAAGGAAAATAGCTTTATATGTCATTATTCCTGTAATGGATTCTACATGGGAAGGTCTAATTAATTTGTTTTTTAATCAAATGTTTCAGGAGTTGTATAAAGTAGGTGCTAAAAACAGGGCAAAACTCCCTCATCCAGTGGTTTTTATCTTAGACGAATTCCCGAACTTAGGGAAGTTTCCGGACTATGAAAGGTTCTTAGCAACCTGCCGGGGGTATGGAATTGGGGTTCTAACAATTGTTCAAAACATTACTCAATTGCAAGAAAGGTATGGGCGGGAACAAGCTGAATCCATTTTAGGTAACTGTGGAACAAAAATTTGCTTAGGTAATGTAAACGAAACAACCGCAAAATACTTTTCACAGTTAATGGGGAAAACAACCGCCAAAGTAGAAACGGGATCATCCTCAGAATCAAAAGGGAAATCATCAAGTTCCTCTTCTTCATCTAGTTACTCATATGCAGCACGGAACCTAATGAATGAAGATGAGATTCTAACCATGCATAAAGATGATTGTATTATTATCATTACTGGAAAACACCCAATAAAGGCGAAAAAAGCTTATCAATATCTCTTGTTTCCAAATGTTAGTACACTCCATTTTCAAGGTGCTGCACTTCTTATCTTATTAGCCGTATTTGCAGTCGCATTTATAGCATTCTTGTTCTCAGTTGCTGTATTCCATGCAGACATCATGTTCCTATATTTACTATCTCCCTTGGCTTGTGTATCAGTCATTGCTGATGATAATGAATACTTGGGTGTCTGGTGGAGAGAATTATTAAGTCAGATTGTAACAATTATAGCAAAAATCTTTTTATTTGTTGTAGCTCTAAGTATTTTAATCAATGAAAATATAACGTTTCTCAATTTTCTTTTACTCATGGGATGTTGTATTCTCCTTATTAAGAGTCCATCAGTACTAAGGAGCATGTGGTATTCAACGGGTTCTGGAAGAGGAATGATGGGGGCGATGGGTGGCACAACAAAACTGGTAGCTAGGAGATTTCTATTAAAAAGATAATGAAAAAACATTTCCAGCTTTTAAAGATTGATGCAGTAAGTAGCGATGAAGGAACTTCCTAACAAAAACCTTAACGATTAGCGTCGTATGACTGAACGTAAAAAATACGGTCTTAAAGGTGCTCGTCGTGCGCCTCAGTTCTCAAAACGTTAATTATCAACGTTTCGAAGGCTCTCAAACCTTTTGGTTTGGGGGTCTTTTTTATGTCTAATAATGCTCTTGAGGATTTAGTGCCGCCGTATAAAGGGAGGGTCCCTCCTGCCCATTAAGCAGGAAGGACCCCAAAACTTAGAATAGAAAGTTGATGCTTAGTTTAGCATGGTTCTTAGCTTTGAATATTAGATAAGTGTAATTTACGGATATAAGTTTAGACTATTTTAACCAAACGCTTAAGGGATCGCGGTGACGTGTACGGTGAAGCTTTTTCCGCCGGTATTGGTTGGGTTTGCGGTGTAGAGGTCGTCACTCTTTTTAATCTCAGTAATTGATCCATTATGAAGGTCATAGAAAATTGTTTCATCAATTCCGAAGCTGTCGTCATGCATAACATCAAAATGGGCATCGGCCGGTCCATCTGTAATGGTCCATTTTAGCTTAGTTGCATATGGCGGGATGTTGTCGATTTTAAAGTTGCCGCTTGAACGATGATCCTGCCCGTCTTGAGGTGCTCCCTCTGAACGAATCGAGGCAACTTCGACCGGTGCTTCAACCTCGACATAGAACGGATCTCGATCGAGAATGCGGTCATAGGCATACCAAGAGCCCAGCCAAGACCCTGCTGCTTGATTGGAATCGGCGGAAATCAGACGAATCGAGAACCAGTCCTGTCCGTTCATCGCCGAACCTTCCCAGGTCGAAGCAAAAGGAAATTCATCGCATTGCTTGCCGGTCAGGTCTTCATTTTTAAATTCCCTATCGCACGTGGATCGTGTTTTATTCCTGTTTTTCGCATACTCTTCAGGATGCCTTCTCGTATACAAACGGGTCAGCGGCCTGTCACCTAAAGCACCGGGGATTTTTTTCCCCAGAACGGTAGGTATCGTTTGTTCCGGATGATCCATCGCAAACTTCCAATGCTCTCCTGCTTCCTCGAGAATCGAAAAATCAGGATCTGTAATTGGAACCTTTAATACAGCATCTGTTTTGCTGAATATTGCTCCATTTCGAAAATACTGGTCAGGAAAGGCAAACATGTAAGTAGCCGAATCGAATCGTACGGTTTGTTTAATGCCATCGATTGATTTCTTAAATTTTCTTGGTGCATGCGTAACGGTGAGTTTTGGCCAGAATTCCATATATCCGATTCGATCAGGATTGTTATCATCTGCCGGGGGTGCATCTGAGAGAAAGTTCTTGATACCATAGTTGTTATTTTTCCATTGAGCAATCGTTCGTTCAACAGCAGGTGTGTCCGGGTCTTCTTTGCAGTCCCCCGGATTAATTTTGGAATCACAGCTAAAATCGATTTTCAGCTTTGCTCCATTTAATGCCGGGTTTGTAATCAGGATATCGTCAAGGTAATAAACGACGCGCATTTTTCGGTCGTGATTGGAACCATACCCGATTTCCGTGAATTGGAACTGGACACCGTCGTAGGAACAAATTCCCAAATAGCACTTTCTCGGTACTTGATAAGTAGCGCCATGGGACCAGCAGAACGCATAATGGTTTTTAATCCAGCCTGTTTCAGATCCGCTGGCTTTATTTTGACGGCACTCATCGGTTGTCGTAATATAATCATACTCGAATTTTGGCGGGCTCCATCCCTCTGCTGTGAGCTGTGGTGCACCTGGCTGTGATTGGTACGATACAGAACTATTTTGATCCTCTTTTCTCATTTCTTGTAACGTCTTATATCCTTGGCTGGCTTGTGGCTGTGCAGGTCTCACACCGGCTCCTTCTATTGACTTCCCTTGTTGCATAAGCTGGGCAGCCTGCTTCACCTTACTTTCTTGTAGCCAATAACCACCACCCTGTGGATTGGATTGAGCCTCAACCGGAGTTAAAATCCCCATCGCCAAGAACGTTGTAAAAACCATGGATAGAACATACCTAAATGATCTATACATTAAATCCCCCCTGTATTTTTTTACCATTTCAATATACACCACTTTCAAAAATATATATAATGTCTTATGAACTAACTTGATTCCCAATTAATTTGAAGCTTTTTGTAAAGGAATCGTTTGGAATAATTAGGAAAAATGTGGCTAAACTCGTTTATTCCTTATCGAGAGCAGGGATAACAGGTGTTAAAAAAGTGGAATTTTCAATGCTTCAGGATTATACATAAAAATTAATTAGGGGAATTTTAACATGTAGAAATTCCTACTAAAAATCTACGTCTCGGACGGTGGAGTAATCGTTTTTCTTCAGAAGAGTGATGGGCGGGATGATGTAATCTTTGACCACGAAACATATAGAATGGTTAAATTTTCATTTGTAAAATTAACATAAAAAAGCCTGCTTCACAGGCTTTTTAAAAAATGCTTTAATTCGTTTTTTCTTATATTGAATATATAAATGAAAGAACGTAAAAAATACGGTTAGTTTTGAAAAGTATAAAAAGGTTAACATTGCTTCATCCGTCAATTCCAGACATTGAAATGCAGAAATATAAGTGGTCAACTGGTGGTAAAGCTGGTCTTATTGCCACCAGTTTCATAAGTAAAGAACGTAAATTAACGAAAATAAAAACTTAATATTGGAAAAAGCATGAACATAAAAAAGTAAACTTTCTTCTTCTGTTCCAACTTTAAAATACCTTATTCTGGATGTTTGTTTTTTTACCCGTTTTCCCGTATCTTATCGGCTTTCTAACTCTAACAAGTAGAGTTCACTAAGAGATTTTATTATTTCTTCTTTTACCTATTTGCTGTCTAACTCCCGATATACATCCCACCATTACCGCAATCCTTCTGTGTTTTCATGTAGATACCCGATGTCAATCTCTGCTACCTGATTATCCGATAAATATCTCTTAACGGCACCCAATAAACGGCTGAGGCGCATTTTTTCGTCTTCACTTTTTCTGTCAAATTGGGGTTGAACTTTCATGTTTCATCTATGTTCTCTTCGTTAGCTGGTTCGCTTCGACGTGGAGTGTCATTTCCCTCCCAAAATTTTAATAATAGTTTTAAAATATATTGCAACATATATGCTATTTTATATTATATCTTATCATATAAGTTATCTTTAATTTCGTTTACCATATCATGATTACTATTAAATAATACATATAATGATATTAACCATTGGAAAAAGTTAACGTTATTGGTTATAAACAAATTTATTTTTGATCTATAGTGTCAACCTCGCTTTTCTTAGTGAATTTATTAGCAAGAGCTGAGATACCTGGTGTACCAAGTCCCATAGCCTGGTTATAAACCGTACCAGGAGTCCCAGTGTATAATCCGTTATCGTTAGTATTTTCAGATGTCTTTAACGGATATAATGGTGAATCGGATTGCCATGCAAAACGGTAAATTTGAGTGTTCCAGAATCCAACTTTCGTATAATTATGACTATTAATTAAGGCAGATAAGCAGCATAACTGTGGTGAAATAAAGGAGGTTTCCCCGTATGTTGCATACTGAATTCGAACCAGGAGCACCTGGATCACTAAACCATACCTTGTATCCTGTATAAGGATCTGTATACATTGAAAGATTCGGCATTTTCCCTCCCTTTCCTATACCTGCTACAATCGATGCACAATCGTTAGGAGTCCATTGGTCCACCACTGTATATCTGTTTACACCTGAAACCCCAAGTTGGTATTCTGGGGTTTCAAACAACTGGCTAAAGCCACTGTCTCCTCCTCCTGCAAGGTATCTACGCGACCGGTTGTCAGGATAGTTTAATCCTCGTGCATCAAAATAATTATAAAGGTAATCCCAGCTCCATTCTCGTCTTGTCGTTGTTAACATCCGTATTATACGCACTAGAATGGAAGTGGAAAGAAAAGAAGAACCATCTGCTGCTGTAATGAAAGGACTATCAGCAGGGCTATCTACTGATAAAGAAGCTGCATCAGTAATTCCATAGTTTAGCCCGAATTCTCTTGCTGCATCATAAACACCATCGTCTCCGGCTGATGTACACATGGAGATGCCTTGAGATGCTGCTTGCATATACAAAGTCCAACTGAGTTCCGTCACCCCACCGCCGCATATCCATCCAGCATGTGAAGAAGGTTTTAAGTATTGGAGAACAGATTGAGTTTAAAGTTCAAGGAGAAGTAATACGTGCTGAAACTGGGACCTTCATTATGGCTCCCATCGGTGTTCCTTATGCGTTTTATATTCCAACTGACAATCCTGCCCAGTTTCTTATTACTATCGGCAACACAGTCCATCCATTATTAAGAAAGTTAGGAAACCAAGATGTTGTATACTGTTAAAAGATAGCAAGAGCAGAACAACCACAGCCCCTCATTACGTGGATAGTATATAAAGCTATGAAACAGTATCGGATAATTGAAAAGAGCTGTCATGATTCCATATAGGATCATGACAGCTCTTTTTAGTTAAAGTATTCACAAGGAAAACGATGAGGGATTTTAATCATCATTGCGTACGGCTATACCCATACTTTCTAATTTATCTATGACCTCTTTTAAAGATTTTTGTCCTAAGTTACGTAATTTTCTTAAATCTTCTTCGGACTTATTAGTTAAGTCATGAATTGTATTAATCCCATTGCGTTTTAGACTGTTGAAAGAACGAACAGAAAGGTCTAAATCCTCAATAGTCAGGTTAAGCATTTCTTTTTCTTTTGATACAAATTCCCTTTCCATCATAATTTGGTTATCTTGTGATTCAGGATTAAGTGCTACTAAAATAGAAAGATGGTCATTAAACATTTTTGCACTTTCTGAAATGGCTTCGCTGGGTCCTAAACTCCCATCTGTCCAAAGTTCCAAAGATAACCTTTCAAAACTAACCAATTGACCGACACGAGTGTTTTCAACCAAATAACTGGCGCGTGAAACCGGTGTATAGATTGAATCGATTGGTATGCTTCCTACTTGAAGGGCTTCACGTTTGTTTTGCTCTGCAGGAACATAACCACGTCCACGTTTTGCGGTTAGGCGCATTCTAAAATGAACATTTTCTCCAAGTGTAGCAAGATGTAAGTCGGGATTTAAGATCTCTACATCACTATCATGAGAAATATCAGCAGCTGTTATTGTACCGGTTCTATGTACATCAACCATCAATTCTTTCTCATCGTCAGAGAAAATATTCATAGATAATTTTTTTATGTTCAAAATGATGGTTGCTACATCTTCTTCTATCCCTTCAATAGTTGAATATTCATTCTGTACCCCATCTATTTGTATGGAAGTGACAGCGGCACCGGGGAGTGAAGATAAAAGGATGCGACGTAATGTGTTGCCAAGTGTCGTTCCAAATCCTCGCATGAGAGGTTGTACGACAAACTTTCCATAATTGTTATCCTTGTTAATCATAACCCTTTCAATTCTCGGCACTTCAATTTTTAACATCCGAATTATACACTCCTTTTAGTCATAAACTCAAAAAACAACCTATTATATTTAGTTAATATACTCCTAGTACTATAATGAATGCTAATTTTACGGGTAAAAAATGTATTTAACGATTGTTTTTCCTGTTCAGCTGCAGGGAAGTTAGAGAGAGATCGTGAGTTAAGAGTGGATGTGATGGTCGCTCTTCTTTTTATCCCTCAAATACTACTCTTTGAAGTCAAGTTATCGGAAAAGCAAGTAAAAATAGTTAGATAGGGGATAAATGAGGAGTGACAAAAATTATCGCTCTTTTTTAATTCTATAACACTCTGGACATTTGTAATGAACGAACATTGGTTGTTATAAACATCGGTCCTGACCTAGTACTCTGTACATGTTTTCCGATTCCTAAAATTAAACAATTATTTAAAATATAATTCAACATATATGTCAATTTTAACTTATGATAAATAATATAAGTTGTCTTTTATTTCATTGATAATAATATATGATTTTTTGAACAACGTTTTCTTTTAGTAACAGGATATGCGATATGCACTTTTACTGGGAAAGAAGTCCTTTGAAAAGGGTCTCTTTACCTTTTATTTATTTAAAATGTAACATTGGTTTGTTACCAAATCATTTTTCATCATGACGATTCATAGAACATAAGTCATTCCCGTAGTATGACAGAGTAACTTTAGGTGCTATGGGAGGCAGCAAACTAGTAACTCGAAGATTTTTATAAAAAGTTACATAAAGAGTACATTTTCATATTTGTGTACAAGACATTAAAGATATTAGTGATATATAAGAACCATCAGTTTTGTTCAAATTATTCAATGAACCCAAAGAAAAAGGCCATTCGTTTTAGAAGCAAATGGCTTTTTAAATAAAAATTGTATATTCCTTGATTTTGTGCCAATCGCTTTGGTAGGTATATTTTTGGAGAAGAGGCCCAAACAATTTATTTACTAAAATACATTGGACTCCCGTTATTGGGAGTCCACAGCATGTAGTAATCTTATTTGGAGAGCAAGAAAATAACGCCTTTTTATTTTAGCTTCTTTTATTGCTGCTAAAAAGAGGGAGTAGGACTAAATTACACCACACCTATTATATAAACTGACTTAATAAAAGCAGTTTATAAATGCCTTTTAAAATAACTGGTCGAAGTACAAATTTTTTGTTTGATTTATATTATGTCGAAGGTGTGAAAGTTTCTTGGGTTAATGCCTCAGAAATAGAAATGTTTGGCTGGCGGCCTTACGGCTAATAAAACAACGACTTCTGGGCCAAGCCTCTCAATGAATTTGTAGATTATAACAATATTTATATAGGCTAGGAGAATTATTCGGAGATTACCATTCAGTATAATGGTCATTGTTATTAGGCACGCCACTCGAAAGATGATTGATCTTAATCCTTCCGTTTAAGATTCCTTGACTTTTTCCGAGGCATTTGGTTCCCAAAATGCATTCATTTTCAAATATGCTTCTATCTTCCTCTGTTCACATATTTGCTGTTAGAGCCGTTACGGTGAACCGTACCATAAGTAAATATAGGTTTCTGGTCAATTCTATTGGTTAGTTAGATTTGAGTATTTGTTTCCACACTCTACACATGTGGAGTGTTGTTCACTACTAGTATTAAAAGATTCAAAAATATAATTGAGATGTTCCGTGTGCTTAAGCCTTCCTTTTTGGAAGGTTTTTTATTTTGAATCGAACAATGAGAACGTATATTTGCATATAATGTATGTGAGGTGTTTTCATGTCATATCACATAATGCTTACAAAAAGGGTTTTTGATATAAAAGGTCAAACCCAAATTCAAGTCCAAGTAATGGATACAGCTGCTCCACAAATTATTTATTTCACGCTTGACGAGCTAGAAAAGAATGAGCTGCCGGGAGCACTAAAAGAATACATAAGGGGGATTTTGCCGGATATTGAGAACGGAAGATGGCATTATACCGGGAATATCATAAATGAAGATATAATAGAAGGTTGTGAAGGATTGCACTTAAACTAACGGGGCAGCATTCCTGTAATGAGTGAAAATGAGGTTTGAACAAAAAAATAACCTCTTGGTAGAATAAGAGTGTCCTGAAGCTGGCCAGCGAAAAAGGACAACACTCAAATACCAGGAGGCTTTAAAATGAATTATAACCAAAATAAGAAGATTGCTCAAATTACTTCCCAAACTCTTATTATAGGAGTCGATATTGCTAAATTCAAGCATGTGGCACGTGCTCAGGACTTTAGAGGAATGGAGTTCGGATCACCTTGTTATTTTGAAAACACAAAAGAGGGGTTCGGGCATTTTCTTACATGGATTTCTGAACTGAAGAGAGAACAAGACATGGAAAAAGTGATGGTTGGAATGGAACCAACTGGCCACTATTGGTTCAACCTCGCACATATTCTGAAAGAAAATGAGATTAAGTTTGTAGTAGTCAATCCCTTGCATGTAAAGAAAAGCAAGGAACTCGATGATAATTCGCCAACTAAAAATGATGTAAAGGACGCCAAAGTAATAGCTCAGCTGGTCAAAGACGGAAGATACGCCGAACCTACTATCCCACAAGGAGTTTATGCAGAGCTCCGGGTGGCAAAGAAAATTCGCGATCTTCTAACTGATGACCTCCAAACCGTCCAAGGACAGGTTCATAACTGGATTGATCGGTACTTTCCAGAATTTCTAACGGTCTTTAAGAAGTGGGAAGGCAAGGCAGCATTACAATTCTTAAAACTATATGCTTTACCGCATGAGATAGTAAAATTCTCTGAAGTAGAACTGCTTGCCCACTTAAGAAAAGCAGTTTCCCGGAGTGTGGGGCTTAATAAGATACGAGAGTTAAAGCAAGCAGCTAGTAAGTCCATTGGACTTCGGCAAGGCTCTGATATGGCTAAACTGGAGCTGAAAACTTTACTAGATAAATATGATTTAATCCAGCTTAAATTCGAAGAATTAGATTCAAAAATAGATATTTTACTTGATGAAATACCAGGTGTACCACAAATGTTGGCCATTAAAGGTGTTGGAAGGGATACGGTTGCCGGTTTCTTTGCGGAAGTAGGTGACCTCAATGACTATACTCATCCCCGACAAATTATTAAGCTGGCTGGCTTAAGTTTAAAAGAAAATACATCCGGTAAGCACAAGGGGAAAACGACCATCACAAAAAGGGGACGTAAGAAACTAAGGGCCCTGTTGTTTAGAGTATGTATGATACTAGTAGCTAAGAATTCAGCTTTTAAAGAATTACATGCCTACTATACTCAACGTTCTGATAATCCATTAAAGAAGATGCAATCCCTTATTGCTTTATGTAATAAGCTGATCCGTATTTTCTTTAGCATAGGTAAAAAGCAATTTGAATTTAGCGAAGAAAAGATGTTAAAGGATATTCCTCATGTGTCAGTAACAAAGAAGGCAGAACTGGCTGCTTAATTCTGTTTTAATTTAGATTAAATAGTAATTGCATTATAGATTTGGGTACATTTGAAGCACGGATTAGTCGGCAAAGCAACTAAATTACGGGCAAGGACCCTGTGGGGCAGCATGGCTGACATCCACCTCATGGAAAGGTTGGACGAAGGAATTTGAGAGCGAAGACTCTGTGAGGCATGGGAGGGTTGACCTCCATGAGAAATGTGGACATCCACCAGTGCGATCATATTTTGACTCAACAACCAATTTCTTCCAAGTGATTGGTTAGTGGGCTATAAGTCTTTTTTCTCAAAGGGTCCAGTTTTATCCTTTTCAGTAATGTTCACCCAACTATTAAGTGATTACCGGAAGGTAAACTACTATGAAAATCTAAGAAAAACAGAGAAATCGTGAGATTTTGCTTTCTTTATTGAGGGAGTTTAGTTGAAGAAAAATAGGTTGTTTAACGGATATACTTGCCCTTACTTTTATTAATCAAATTTCATCTAATGGTATAAAAGGAGATGATGAAATTTTGTCAAAAGATAAAAAGAAAAAAAAAGATAACAATAAATTTGATTATATTGTCATTGGTGCCGGAACTGCCGGAGGGGTAATTGCTAAAAAATTAACAGATGACAAAAAAACTTCCTTACTAGTCCTTGAAGCAGGAACAAATTTGACACACGAACTAAGTAGTCCTTCTGTTTTAGATTCAGTTACTTTTTCATTTGATAATAAGTTTTCATTTAATTTTCTTTCTAAACTGGAGTTAAACATTGGACGTCAGCTTCGATTATCAGGTGGCAGAGTAATTGGGGGAAGCTCAGAACATAATGCGATGTATGCAGATCGTGGAAGCAGTAACCTTTATGATGAGTGGGCAAATCTCGTCGGAGATCAATGGAGTTACGAGAATGTTCGTCCTTTATTCATAAAAAATGAAACTTATACAGGAACGACAAAAGACCCAAACGAACGAGGAACAAAAGGTCCGATTTTTGTTAGACAACAAATCATTCCTGATGGTGGTGGGATTATAAAAACTTTAGCTGAAGCAACATCAGCTGTTTTGGGTATCCCAATTGTTAAAGATTACAATACAGGTATAAGAGATTGTACATTTTTTAAATCGCAATTTACCCAACAAAAAGTAGATGGAATGTTTGTCCGTTCATCTACTGCAACTGGGTATTTAAATAAAAATATTGTTACACAGGGGACTGAAGTCCACCCAGATGAGTTTGGGGTCGGTCAGAGAAAATTGGTCATTTTCTCAAAAACTACAGTGAATAAAATTCTATTTAAAGAAAAAAAGGGGGTTAACATTGCTGTTGGAGTTGAATATGTCAGAGACGGAGTGTCAGAAAGATCTTTTGCCCGAAAAGGAATCATTGTCTCTGCAGGTAATTTCTCATCGGTCATTCTACAACGTTCAGGAATCGGAAGACCGACTGAGATGGCTGAAGCAGGGATATCAACTTTGGTAGAGAGCCCAAATGTTGGTCACAATTTTCAGGCTCATTCTTTTGTTGGAATGGGAGTAAGAGTAGAAACAAGCCGACTTCTGCAGGTATTGGCTGCTGATCCTAACCAGCCATTTGCACTAGGTGCGTTTAAAAAGGATAATGGAGATGGACGCCGCCTTCATCTATTAGGGGTTCCACTAACATTTTTTGTCCCGATTCAAGATGTGTTTATTAATCAATGGCAATTTGATGACAAAAAATCGAGCAATATCATGAGTTTTGCGATAGTAGACCTTAACCCCAAAAGCAGGGGCACTATAACGGTAGCACACAGCGACCCCGAAGCTTATCCATCGGTTACCTTGAATCCACTCGAAAATCCGGATGACTTAAATTTTATGGTGGATCAATATATTGAAACGTTCAATATTATGATGAAGGCTCGTGAACTAGACCCAAGTGGCATTTATAATGTGGTATACCCTCCTGAGAATATCTTCCTGAACCCGAATGAAGAAGAAAAACGAAATCAACTTGCATCTTTTGTCAGGGCTTCATATACAAGTTTCGATCACTTTGGAGGACAATGTAAAATGGGGAGGAATATTCAACAAGGAGTTGTTGATGGACTCCTGAATGTTTTTGGTACCAAAAATCTTAAAGTCGCTGATCTTTCCGTCTCTCCTATTTTACCAGATGCTAATACTTGCATGCCTGCTCAGATGATCGGTTTAAATGCAGTGAGGTTCATTCAAAACGATTCCCATTCTTACGTTTTTGATGATGATGAAATTGAGGATAGTTATGAAGAAAGTAGCGACAATCATAATCAAAGTCACCATAATTCACACCAAAGACATCATGATGAAAGTAGTGACGAGAGCAGTAGTTAGAATTTAAAAGTACAAGGAAAGACCGTTTCGACGGTAGGGGCGGTCTTTTGGATTTGGCTTTTATGAGTGTTTGTGAAGAATTACACTTAAACTATCGGGTGCTTATGTGAAAGATGGGATGGCTGAGGCGATCCCGTTTTCTTATTGTGCAAACGGAGCAGGTTAGCTAAAGAAACGGTACCATATAAAACCATTGAAATTCATATGATTTTTTCTATACAATGAAGCAAAAATATACTCTGAGAGAGTGACAACGTTGAAAGAAAATCGATTGTTTTTCTTGTCGTTAGCAAGCTGTGAGCGTCAAGTAGAAATGAACAATTTTGCTGATTATTTTTGAACACTTTCTTCATTAAAGATCCTTTGTCTGTTTCTCATTCTGTGGCTATCTTCATTGAAGCTCACAATCTCTGCACGATGAATCAGACGGTCTAATATGGCTGTAGCTACACCCACATCCCCAAGCAATTCTGTCCACTCCTTCGGAGATCGGTTGGACGTAAGGATGATTGATGAATGGTTATATAAATCATTGACTAGCTGAAAGAAAAGGTTGGCTTCTCTTGGGTCCATAGCTGCGTACATTAAGTCGTCAATGATGACTAGATGAGAGTCCTTAATTCTTTTTATCCTAGTTTGTGATTTCCTCGTGATGTCCAGAGTTTTTAACGTGTGGACCAATTCTCCCATTGATATAAATGAAACCTTATAGCCCTTTTGTATAGCTTCAAGTCCTAGTCCAACTGCCAAGTGGGTCTTACCGACTCCTGGAGGCCCCAATAGGATTAGGTTAAAGAGCTGCTCCACCCATGCCAATTCCTTTAATTGATTAAATTCCTTTTGGCTCATCGATTCCTGTTCCTCTAAATTAAAATCATCCAAAGGGGCTATACATGGAAAAGAGGCAAGTTTAAGCCTTTTTTCCATGTTCTTTTCATCTCTTTTGTTTCGTTCGTACTCTACCAGATTATTTAAGAAAGAAAGGTAGCTAACTTGATCTTTCTCAGCTTTGGCCAGAATAGCGGGAAGCTCTTTTGAAGCTTCCGAGAGTCGGAGAGATACGAGGGCATCCTGAAGTTTCTGGATCTGTCTCATTTAACTCCCTCCATGATTGCGACATATTGATCAAATGGACGCTGCTTAGCTTCTTCGTTAAGTAACGGCAATTCCTCTATATCGGCAGATGTTGGTTTAGTTTCAGCGATAGCGTTTAGACTGTTCAAGTTAACTTGGCGCTGGCGTTTCAATAACTGGACCACATCCTGAAAATCGTTAGCGCTAAAAAGTTGTCTTTCCATACATAACGCAAGTGAATCATCAAGTACTTCGACAGAACTTACATCAATACACTTTTTTATGATACTCAACTGATCACGGAGATATCTTGGATATCTTTTTCGTAACTCCTGAAAATACATCTGGGCCATCTCACCGTTTGTAAAGTGGCTACCCACAGCCTCCATTAATTCATTAAGTCCTCTAGAGCGGTCACGCTGATGGGATGTATTACGAATCAGTTGACCTTTATCGGGGCTGATTGAATGACTTGCCAATACTTCTCCTGTCTCTTTGACATAAATGATTAGTTTATTTTCTTTATTTCTCATTATCTGAACTTCTGGGTGTTTCTGATAGGTGCCGAGAGGCACCGTATAACGGTTCGAAAGGAATAATACCGTGTTGTCCTTCCGTACACTTCTTGTTATACTATTATTACTATTATGATTTAATAGGCTGACCTGCCTCATGTGTTGCTTTTCCAGGAGAAACACATCGGCGGGTCTTCTTTTTGTCCCATTGTGGATTTTACCGTTTCCTGTTCTGCCCAGCCAGTGCTGGCACTGCTCATTCCAGGAATCAATATTGTTAAAAACTCTATGTAGTACAAAGTTTTTCTTGATGAACCCCACGGCGTTCTCGACCCTTCCTTTGCTTTCAGGATCTGCCTTCCGGCATAAAACCACCTTAAACTTTACTTCGTTGACAAACTGCTGAAATTCCTCAGTCAGTAGGAGATCGCCTTCATTTTCGGAGACCACCAACAAACGATCCTGATCATATAGAATTTCCTTAGAGACTCCACCAAAAGCAACAAACGCTTTTTTATGGGCTTCAACTACATCCTTGGTAGTAAAGGGACGATTTTGAAACCAAACATATTTGTATCTCGAGTGAGCAAGCACAAATACGATAAACATGAGTTTGACCGGCTTTCCAACTTTATTTCTTACGGTGACAAATCCAAAGTCAGCCTGTATTTGTTCACCCATTGGAGGATCAGGTATTGCCTCATAGTTTCGTTTCTGAGCCTCTTTAGGGATAGAAAACTCCTCTCGAAGTTCCTTCACATAATTCCGTACGGTACTTTCACCAACTTTGAAGGTGGGGAATTTATCTTTCAGCCAATCATTTACCTGTGCTGCGGAAATGTCCGGGTATTCCCTTAGCCATTTCAAGATCAATTCTTTATGTATATCTAATTTCTTCGTTCTGATCATAGTTGATGCCGTCCATTCTGCCATTTCATCTGGTGACTTCTTAAGGTACTTATATACTGTATTTCTTGATAGCTCTAACTTTCTCGCGATAGCTGAAACGCTGTAGCGCTGATTAACCAGTCCTCTAATCTGTATGTACATTTCAAACTTATCCACCTTCCAAATCCTCCTGCCTTTATCTTAGAACCTAAAAATCTATGATAAAGGCAATAGGTATTCTAGTAAATAAGTGTTCATATTTATTTGGCGTAAACTGTTCACTTTATTCTAGCAGTCACACAAGCAGCATATTAGTTATTTTAGTTATGTTTTTTCAATGGAATTTGGTTGAAATAATTACCGAATTTTTAATGTTACCTATTTGGTTAGTGGTATTTGGATTTTTTATTTTCATTACAGCTAAGACAATTATCAATTTATTCAAAAAGAAGGATTGGCAACCCTTCGTCATACAGTTATTGACTATTTTACTATGGTGGTTCTTTCCTTTCACTCAAGTTATGTTAGATTTGGATTTTAAAATGAATAAATCAGAAAGAGAAGAAGTGGTGCAATTGGTGGAAACGGGTGCATTAAAACCAAACGTGCCAAATAGCCCTTCTACTATTCATTTACCTGAAAAATATGAACAATTATCTAAGGGCGGTGGGGAAATATTCATCGAAAAAAAGGATAATCAATATTCCATTTTATTTTTAACTCACCGTGGAGTATTAGATGGATTTTCTGGTTTTGTTTATTCCCCTGAAGATAAAAAGCCAAATCACAATGACTTTGATGGAGATATTAAAGAGATAGATAAATTAGATAAAAATTGGTTTTTTGTAGTTTCTTATTAACCTAACAGGTGCGATTCTTCAGTAACGAAGGTCGCTCTTTTCTTATTCAGCTAACGAAGCAGGTTAGCTTAATAAAAAGGAAACAAACGAATATGGCGAGTATTTCCCAACAATGGAAATTGAAGAAAGATTAAAATGATAAAAAAGCATCCCTTTAAGGGTGCTTTTTCTTTTGCTAAGCTCTTTCAATATGAACTGAACCCTTGGACTCTGCAGGGTGACTTAGTATTATCTTAAACCTTGCTCCTTAGATTTAGCGTATATAGTTGATCGGGGAACGCCCGTAATTTTTGTAATATCATTTATGCTCAGACCGTTTGATTCTCTTTTTATAGTTTTAAAGCCTTTTTTACTTTCTTCTTAGTCATTCCAATTTACCTTTCCATAGAATAAAATCTCGTTTTTGCTCTACACTAACATTATCCTACGATTGACAAAAAAAGGAGAATATAATTATGGCTAATTTAGTTAAATGTAAAGCGTGTGGAAAAGAAATTGCAAAAGGCGTAAAAAAATGCCCACATTGTGGTAAAGATCAACGCAACTGGTTTATGAGACATAAGATTATGACATTTATTGGAGCGATCATTTTATTAGCTATCATTGGATCTGCATTATCTGGTGGTGATGATACAGCTAAAGATTCTAATAATAAACAAGGAACAAAAGAAACAGTTTATAAGGTTGGAGAAGTTGTTAAAACCGACAATCTGGAAATAACAGTCACTAAATCCGAAGAGAAGGATGTAATTGGAGATCCTGAGTTCCTTGGCAAAAAAGCTTCGGAAGGTGCGACTCTTGTCGCTATTCAATATAAAATGAAAAATATATCTGACAAGCCTGTAGGGGCATTTGATTATCCAACTATTAATTTAATCGATGAAAAAGGCACTAAGTATGATCCGGATGTGGATGCTAGTGCTGCATATGCAACAGAAACAGGTATTGATAATTCAAAGATTATGTCTGACCTAAATCCAGGGATTACTGTAACAGGCACAGATGTATATGAGATATCTAAAGATCAGTTTGCTAAAGGTAAATGGTTTATTCAAATAGGAGATGATAAAGTTCAAATTAAGTAATTGTTATTGGTCGTGTTAAAAAGGTAAAGTATAGGTTAGATAAGCCTAGAGGTAAGATGTCTCTAGGCTTTTTTTATACGATATTATTATTGGGATTTATATCGGAATAGGAATACACATCCCAAGCTTTTTTTGATAATTTTTCTACAATAGAACAGGATTCATTTATTTGAGGTGCGATTCAATGTTAAGTTAAACCTTGCTCTTTAGCCTTAGCGTAAATAGTAATTTCTCACCACTAACAAACTCCTTTGGTAGTGGTGCGTCTGCAACCTCATCAAGTTCAGATTTTTTCTTTAATATCCACGGAGCTTTTTTATAAAGAATGGTTTCCAACCTTCCAGTATCGAACCCTTCCGGAGCAACTAGCTTTACCCCTTCGCTTAAACATACCGAAAGCGAAACATCTTTCTTTCCTTTTATGTATTCAACCGAATAATCAATTTTTGTTTTTCCATACTGAAAGCTTTGCATGATGTTAAAGTCCTCCTGTCACTACCAATATTATTTTATTGTTTTTAATAGGCTGGGTCAAACCAGTATGGTAGAGTGAAATGTACATACTAGTATTGAAGGGGGCATTTTAATGGCAAACATGAAATTCGAAATAAGAGAAAATTTAGGGGTAGTTTCCGAGGGAGCAAAGGGTTGGAAAAAGGAAATTAATCTTATCAGCTGGAATGAACGTGAACCTAAATATGACATAAGAGATTGGGATCCATCACATGAAAAGATGGGTAAAGGCGTTACTTTATCAAAGGAAGAGTTATTGCAACTAAAGAAAATTCTAAATCAAATGGAATTATAAGTGTTTTTTTAGAGGGAGAAGGCAAATGAACAATTATACAGTGTTAATATCCGGGTTATTTGCTTTAACCGGGGCATTAGTTGGTCAAGCGTATAATAATTTTCTTACTAATAAACGGGAAAGAAAAAAATATGAAAAAGAAATTTACCAAGAATTATTTTCACCGATATTGTTAGATATTATTGCATTTTACGATATTAAAACCAACTGGCGACGAGGTCATGATATAAGAGATCATGTCAAAGAGGATGACTTAGTTCTCCATATTAAAGAGAAAATTAGTTCTAATATCAAATATGCAAATTCTCCAATTATTTCTGCCTATCACGATTTAAAACGATTTGATTATTACGAGGATTTCACTGGTTTTATCCAAGAGCAAAAGTGGTTGAAGCTTTGCCTAACTCTTCTTGATGAGACCTACAAATTTGTAAAAAAAGAAAAATTATTACATGAAAATCAATTAGTGCTAATTAATAATTACCGAATAAAATACTTTATCTGGTACTTATTAATAGAACATATAGGGGATCAAGACCAAGCTACTGAGATAATTTCAGCATTCTGGTGTATATCACCCGAAACCTTTACGGAATCGTTTTATGAACACCTTTTGGTAAGATTTGAGCATGTAAAAAGGGAATACTTTGCAACGGTTTTTGAAAGCGAATTGAAACATCTTGTCATTGATGGCTGTGAGGGTTTGTTTCAAGAAATGGTGGAAAGAATTGAAAATAATATATCTGGATCCACGGTGATTTCAGATACTGATAGTTAAAGTTAATAAAAAAATAAAAAACATATGCAAGATAAAAAGGTGAAAAGAAGAATATTACACGCTGTTAGAGATAATTTACGAAGAATGCCAAGCCGGAAAAACCGATATTACGAGTAATCCAGGGGAATAAAGAGGAGAACTCCCCGAAAAAGAAGTGACTATCTACTTTCATTACTAAGTTGAGAAAAAAAGAACAAGCTGCCATTATTGGCAGCTATTTTTTAATAAAACTAAGGAGTAATTTCTTTAAAGTATTTTTTTTAGGTTTTCCCTAAACTCTTTTGAGAAAACTCCTTTATTCACACCATCTTTTAACAATTCCAGAAGTTCCTCTTCTGTTAGATCCAGCGGTCTAGGAATGAAACGTCTTGACCCATTCTTCTCCTCCTTGTACCAAGCGAACCTAATTTCCTCACGTTTGATGTCTTTAATAAATATTTTCTCAACTGCAGAAATATCTTCTCCTTCTTGGGTTGTACCTTGAGCTAATAAATCACAATATTGCGTACTTTTTATAAATGTACTCATGTTAACCAATCCCTCCATTATATTTAAACACCCATGTTAATAAATAGAAAATTCCTAAATAATAGCAACTTTAATGTCCTGGATTAACTTATCAAACATGTAAGGATAGTTGGTAAACGAAAAGCAATTGATTGTGCTTTTTTATTAGTGCATTCTTTATCATCTAATCCATCTTTTCTATAGGGTCCCATTACTTTTTCTAGCTTGTCTTTCCAAAGCTTATTTAGCTTTTCAAGTTGTTTTCGTTCGAACCGAAGGCTAACAGTTTCGGGCATATTCTCTGATAGATGTATATGATTATGACCTTCATATTGAATTGCACCAATTCGGACGTTGTCATAATGAATTTGTAATGCTTGTGGGGTAAGTGGTGCTTTTTCGGTTTTATTTCTTGGTATAAAGACTAAATCAAAACCTAATGTTTTCATTTCCAAACAAGTACGGTTGAAAACACTAGCAATTTTCCCAAATTGTAAACGGCGTGGATCATCTGGATTTAAGTTAATTAAATCAGTTTTACCTATCATAAAGAACCCCCATTCGTTAATAGCAATTCATAATATTCATATTTCTAGTTTTTTTTGTAAATACCTCTAAATTTTATAAGTTCCGGAAAAATTCACATTTCGTATCGTTATCCTATTCCAAAATAATATATGCTTAAGCAGAATTCATATAGGAGGTGCTCTAATTGTATAAACTGCAATTCTGTAATGCTTTTACGCAAGAACTTCTAAGGGAAGCCACATACGGCAAAGTAGATGTAATTCAAAGTTTAATTGAATCTGCACAAAAGAATGTTGGTTCCGGACTAGACTCATTTATCATTGACAACGAACTGAGGACATTAAGAGCTGAATATGTTACTCATTCAATGATACATCAAGGAAATGAAACCGTTTACAAACTATTCTTTAAGGTGAAGTTGTCTGAAGTACAGGCGAGGATAACAAAATAGGATAAATAAGGAGTTCCGACAGCTACTGCTAGTGGTACTTATCCAAGTTGAATGTAACCAGCTGGATTGGACAGGTATGTAAAAAATAAGAAGGGAAATTGTTTTGTGGAATATAAAACTAAATTGACCAAAGATGACGCCATTTTTTTCATGGATATGGTCGGCTCTGTGAGGAGCCCTAATTTTGTACCTAGGCTGCATAAAAGGAAACCGTATTATAAAATATTAAATGAAAGAAATTCAGAAGATTACCAACGATTTATTAGGCTATATGAAACTATGAAACATATCCTAACACAAAGAGAGCAGACCATACTTAATGAAATGTATGGTTTAAACCAAGAAAGGGCTCGATTAACAACAGTTGGGGAATTGTTAAACATTTCGCGTGATCGAGTAAGGCAGCTAAGAAATGGAGCTGAAAACAAGATAGTAAAGGAACTCTTGGTGAAAACCAACATTACCCCACCAGGTAGACGGGAACGCACGTAAAACTGCTGCAATTCGATCTATACTATCATGATATTTAAATCAAGGAAAAAAATGAAAGACCACAAATAGTGGTCTTTTTCTTATGTTTTCCTAAGCTCATGGTCCAGCACTTACTGTTCTAATCTGAACAAACTGGTGAAAGCTTATGGGTGAATGGTCCCTAGGATTTTAAATGATGCTAGTTCAATAGTATTTTGTTGTTGCTATTATTACTATTTTTTTCTAGGAAAATATTATTATTTTTTTATCTGCTCGTATACAATCCCAATAACATTAATAGATTATAACAAATGCTTAACAAGTATGTATATGCATTTAAAACACAAATATTACTAAAAAAGGTGGGATTAATATGAGTAAACAAATTGAAGATTACCCAATAGTGTTTGACGCAAAAATCATTGCCGAAATAATGGGACTTTCCTTAAGAACTGCTTACCTAGTAATGGATCATCCAGAATTTCCTCTCATTAAAATTGGTAGGTGCAAAAGAGTGGAACGTGACGGGTTCTTTGTATGGCTAGAAAAACAATCAATGAATTCTTAATAAGGAAAATAATACTCCGGGTTCCGGCTAAAACAAAGAGGTGCTGATATTGGGAATCGATTGTTAGATGAATACCCTTTGCTAGTGTTCCCGACATTAGCAAAAACCATTGGTCTTAATGAAGCTATAGTGCTGCAACAGATACATTATTGGCTTCAAAAGAGCACTCATGTAAAGGAAGGCAAGAAATGGATTTATAACAGCTACCCGGAATGGCAAAAACAATTCCCATTTTGGACAAAGCGAACTCTGATTCGAATTGTTAAATCGCTGGACGAGCAAGGGTTAATTACAATAGGGCATTTTAACAAACTTAAAGCTGATAAGACCAATTGGTACACGATTAACTATGAAAAGTTGTATTCCCTAGTGACAAGTTGTCACCATGATAGTGACAACTTGTCACTACCAATACCAGAGATTACTACAGATAAAAATAAATATGCTAGTGGTGTCTATCTTTTCAAAGACGAATTTAATCAGCTTGTTAAAAAATATGGTTCCAAAAATACAGCAAAAATGATAGAGCTACTAAACAATTATAAAGAAGCACACGGAAAAAAGTATAAGTCTGACTATCATGCGATCCTTCAGTGGGTAGCTGACGAAGTAACAGGTTCCAAAAAGAAAAATGTTCAGCTAAATGAAAGGCATGATAAAGAAAAATCTTCACAACAACGAGAAATTGCTTTTAATCGCTGGGTTGAAGGAGGGAATGATCCAGATGAATTTACCTACTAGTCAAACATTTTCGCTGGAAGCAGAAATGTCTGTTATTGGTTCGATACTTTATCAGCCGGAAATTATTGATGAGGTCGTCCCAAGATTAGAAGAGCGTGATTTCTATAATTCGGTTCACCGTCATATTTGGTCCGGGATATTAAAGCTTTATCGAAAGAATAAACCTATTGATTTAATAACAATTACAGAGCAGCTAAATCAACTGGGGGTCCTTGAGGATGTTGGCGGCGTGTCTTACCTAAGTCAACTAGCGGGCCCCATCCCTTCTACTGCTAATACAGGCTACTACTGTGACCTAGTAAAATCCAAAGCTTTAAGAAGACGGGGGATCGAAGTAGGGGAAAAAATAAGGCACTTATCGGAGCAAAAAGATTTTGAGGATGACGATACCTTTTTGAATGAAATTGAGACAGAGGCTGCAAAGATTAGACCTAAAGTATCCGGCAATATTAAGCATATAAAGGAAAGTCGCTACGATTACCTTGAGTATTTGCTGGAAAGGGATAATTTCATCTTTACCGGTTTTAAAGGATTTGATAAATGGCTAGGAGGTTTGGGGCGAGGATGGCTTTGTATTCTTGCTGCCAGACCGAGTGTAGGTAAAACTGCTAAGGCGTTACAAATGGCTTTAGGAATAGCTGGACAGGACGTAGGAAACGTCCTTTTCTTTTCACAGGAGATGAATCGAAATCAATTGTTTAATAGAATGATAGCTTCCATGACTGGAATATCTGCAAACAGAATAAGGCGTAAGGAACTTGAGATTGAAGAGTATGGCAAAGTCGAAGAAACTTTCAAATCATTAGAAAATTTACCTTTATTCATTGAAGATGCAAGTAATATCAGCATTAACCATGTCCGTTCAACTGCAAGGCAAATAAGGCGGAAGCATGGTGAACTAGCTGCGATCATTGTTGATTACCTAACCATAATGAATATACCTCATTTACCAGGACAAACCCGTTCTCAAGCAGTAGGTGAAGTAACACGAACGGCTAAGAAAATAGCTATGGAATTGAATGTGCCATTTATAATGTTAGCCCAGCTAAGCAGGGACGGTGCTGGAACAGAACCAAAGCTGGAGCATTTAAGGGATTCTGGAGAAATTGAACAGGACGCTGATATAGTCGAGTTTTTATGGCATGACCCGAATGATACACACCCTAGCGGAAAAGTTATTCAAAGTTTTATTGCAAAAGGAAGGGATGTTGGTATTAATAAATTCCGGTATTTGTTTAAGGGCTGGATACAGAAGTTTGAGGAGCTTGACGAAGAGCGGAGATAAAAAATCACGCCTAAATATTTCTAAATATTTTGAAAAGGAAAAGGTGAAAATTATGAACCAATACCATTTATATGAGTATCTAAAAAAACAGTATATCGATTTTGGGTTCACTTATACGTTGAAACAAGTAAGAGAAATGGCTGAAGACACTGAACTACGTTATGACGAGATTAGGGAAGCATATGAGGATTATAAAGTTGCCCTTCCAAATCTTCAACCTGGCAGTTTCCTAGATTTTAATTAATGAGGTGATAAAGGATGGCAGAACTAACTGTTAAACAACGGCGTTTTGTCCAAGAGTATATGAAGGATTCATGTGCAACCAGGGCGGCAGTTAGAGCCGGATATAGTGAACGTGCAGCCTCTGAAATAGGGTACCAGCTCCTTCAGAAAACTTCAGTTTTGGAAGCTATTCAAAGCCTTCAAGACAAAATTCAGCAGCAGTTAAGATTGCAATTCGTTTCGGACGCTTTAAAAGCACGGGATGTTCTGAGAGAAATATTGGATAACCCGAACAGCTCTGACCGGGACAAAATTACAGCTGCCCGTGATTTGCTCGATAGAGCAGGATTTAAACCAACTGAGAAAAAGGAATTTAGTGGTCCTGACCAAGGTGCAATTGAAATAGTGTTTGTTAATGAATGATTTTGCTTTTAGTACTGATTGTTTAAAAAGACCAATAAAATCACTAAACATCTTAAAACGAAAAGGAGTCAACAAAATGAATAAACAAGAAAAACAACAATTAAAAACTATTAATTTAGTTCAAAAATATGAGCTCGATAAAATGGAGGAATTAGTACTAATAGAAGCAATAAAGCATGACTATCCGTTTGATGTCACGGAAATAGATTTAGAAAAAGAGCTAGAACGACTTAATATTGATAGCACTATTAAGTTGAAAAAATTATATAAAGGTCTGAGAGTTCAAGTTTTGATATGTGATACTGGATACTTCGAGGGTACAATTTTAACAATAAATCAGGGTGAAATTTATCTTGAAGTTGATGACTTTTTTGGTGCAGCTTACGATTGCGTGGATTATTCAGATTGTTATCAAGGTGTTCATACTTTTGGAATAGATGATATTTATCAATTATCTATAAAAGAATAAGTTCTTAAGAAAAAACTTATCACCTATAACACATTTGTTATCTGAATGGTACTGGCACGGATTAGGAAGGGTTATAAAATTACTCGTCCGTGCCTGTTTTGATTCAACTGAAATTACAATTTCATTATGCAATAACTATTAATTTAAATCTTGATGTTGGACACCAAATTGATTTTAGGATGAGGTAAAGTATATGAAAGTTAATATTCATTATGGTACCTGTGACTTTACAGTTTTGATAGAATCATATATTAATAGCGAAATGGAAAAAAGAGCTAATGCAGGAATCAAAAAACCAATTTATAATGAGTATACACACGGTGACATCTCTTGAGGAGGAAACAAATCTTGAGATGTGCAGTATATGTCAGAGTTTCAACTGATCATTTGGAGCAAAAAACAAGTTTAGAAAATCAAAAACACCTATTTTACTCCTATATTGAACAGCAAGGATGGGAACTTGCTGAAATTTATCTAGATATTGAAAGTGGTACCACCGACAAGAGGGAAAACTTCCAAAGGATGATTCAAGATGCTGAAAAGGGAAAGTTTGACTGCATTTTAGCTAAAGAACTTTCCCGTTTAGCTAGGAATGGTGAGTTAGCCTATAAAATCAAAAGGGTCCTCCAATCTAGTAAAATTCAACTAATAACATTGGATGGAGCAATTAATACTCCGGAAGATAATACAGACAAATTTGGTTTGTATGCTTGGCTATATGAAGAAGAAAGCCAACGTATTTCTAAAAGGATACAAATTGCTCTTAAAGAAAAGGCAAAAAGGGGAGAATTTAAAGGTTCAAATGCCCCCTATGGTTATGAAGTAAAAGATAAACAGCTGGTTGCCCGAAAAGATGATACTGTTGATGTAATTAAATTAATTTTTTATCTATACCTCCAAGGCAAGGGCATTGAGACAATTGCAAGACACCTTGATAGTTTGGGATATCCAACCCCAGCACAAGTTGCTGGTAAGAAAAATGCTGGTCAGTTTTGGCAAGGAACTTCTGTTAAATTAATCTTACAAAATCCACATTATGTGGGGGATTTGGTACAGGGTAGAAGTAAGGTTAGAAGCTTAGTTGATAAAATTAGGGATGACATACCCGAAGGAGAATGGATTGTTATTCCCAATTCTCATGAGCCCATTATTTCGAGAGAAGATTTTGAAGCAGTACAAAACATGATGAAAAGTAGGTATAAAAAACGCCCGAAAGCCAAAAAACACTTATTTACTAACGTTATTTACTGTTCTGATTGTGGAACAGCAATGTGGTATATGCAAGACAGAAAAGGATATGTTTGTGGACGTTACCGAAAGCATGGCAAGAATGCTTGTACTAGTCATTTTGTTAAAGAAATTGGGCTTGTAAATGCAATTCTTAGTGAGTTACGTATCTTGGTAAATAAAGTTATTGATGGCAAAGGTATGGTTGAGAATCTAGTAGAGAAGGTTAATAAAACCATAACGGGCGAAAAGAAAAAACTCAAAAAAATCGAAGATGAAATTTTGCAACTTAAAGAGGAAAATAAAGAACTTATAAAGTTACTTGCCAGAAAAATTATAAGTGAAAGTGAATACAAAGAAACAACAGAATCAAATAGAAAAAGAGTTATCCAGCTACAAGAAAACATGCTTGGTATTACTGATCTTCTACAAGACCATAAAGAAGGTAATAACAAACTTGATAAATATCAAAAGGTTATTGAACAAATTCTACAATTAAACGACTTGAATGAAGGGCTACTACATAGGGTAATTGAACGAATCGAAATAACACAAGAAAAGGAAGTAAATGTACATTTTCGATTCGCAAGCCCTATTACTTTTTAGAAAAAATGTAGTCACCGACACTCTACACATATCGAATGCAGGAACATTCTAGTGGTAAGTTGGTGGCATGGTGGTGGCAAAATCCAACATCCTGCCACCAATTTAATCTGCCTTAACCTAATTAAACGGAAACTGTAGCCTATTAAATCAGGCATTTCATAACAAAACTGTTATAATCAGATTCGTTTTTCTTCCTTGACAGGGAAGGGGGCGTGGGTTCGAATCCCTCACAGGTCATCAAACAAAGCCTTGGTAACGTTAAGTTATCAAGGCTTTTTCTATTATTATAGATTCAATTTTTGAATAGTTCAGGTGAAATGGTGGCAGAAATCTGATAAACTAAAAAGAGGTTTTTTGAAACCCGGCATTCATATTAGCCGGCCAGTAAACCGTAGCACCGTCAGCCGTTCTTCCTTAAATAAGCGTTCTTTTTATAATCATGAGCTTTCTGTTTTGGAGAAGAATGAAAATCCTTTCCGTCGTACTCAATAGCAATCCGCGGCCCTACAAATGTAATATCAATCCGATATTTACCACAAGGCACTTGCTAGTAACCGCATACCCTGAAATCTCAGGGTATCATATAAACGCTGTTCAATCGGACTTTCAGATTTATATCGCTGCACAATAGCTGGATTGGTCTCTGGATCGGGTCGAATGCCCCCCTTAGATTCCTGAATTTAAGTATTTTCACACGAGGATAAGGGTTGGGTTTATGAACATATAAAAACGCCAGTTTTGTTAGCTTCTATAGTTTCTTAGTTTTACAACCAGCGCTGTGGGTATTGTCTTGTTTGAAACAAGTTATTATAGATGATTGATATAATAATTAATAGGAAAGTACCCATTACAACCGAAATAAGGAATCCCCATCCTGCTTGGGAGTTAACAGCAACAAAAGCACTAGCAGCTGCAGGAGGGTGAAGCGTTTTGGTAAGGATCATTAAAATTAGTACGATAGCTAATACTAGGCCAATAGTGAATAGACTCTTACCTAATATACTCCAAGTGATAAGTGCTATAGTGGTAGAAAATAAATGTCCTCCAAAAACGTGGCGAGGTTGAGACAGTTGACCTTTATGAGCACAAAATACAAGCAGACAACTTGCACCAAGAGGACCCAAGGCCATGGGATATCCTAAATTAACCGCTACTAAACCAATGATGATTATAGCAATGAGTCCACCTGTAGCTGAAATAAGAGAATCAATATAATCAATTCTGTCTTTTTTTGTAGCTTCGCCCTTCATTTTCTTTAAATATGCTGTTAAACCTATAATTAGTTGATTACTCCAAATTTTCTCCAAACTTTTTTCAGGATTCATAACTTTTTTCCTCTGGCTTTCAAACTAAATTTGGCAAGGGTTTTGTCAGAGTTTTTGCCATAAAAGTTATTTTATACGAAAACTATGAATATTTAAAGAAAAATATATATTCGAATTTTTCGATTACGACCGTTTTTTATCCGCTTCTCATTCTACACACTCTATACAACATCAGTTAACATTACCGCTTGTGACCTGAGTGCCAGGTTAGCTGAGCGTTGTCCGATATGGGTTCTAAGGCGGGACCGTCTGGGAATCGGCTGCCAAGGTGGATTTCCTCGAGCCACTAGGCCCCACTAGCCAGAGTACAAATGCAGGTTCTATTCCAGCTGTGCTAAGCGGCTCAACCAAATTGATCGGATGAGACGGAATAAACCTTCCATGGAACAATTTTTTAAAGAAGGCAAGCAGGATGAATTCTTTGTGAAGAGTCTGGAGAATGTACAAGGGGACGAACGGGACGTCATCTTCTTCAGTATCGGTTATGGAAAAGCTCCTGATGGCAGCCTTCATATGAACTTTGGGCCGTTAAGTAAAAACGGGGGAGAGCGCCACTTAAATGTAGCCATTACTCGGGCGAAATACCATGTTAAATTAATCAGCTCATTGTTGCCGCAAGACATTCCATTGGAGCGGACTCAGAGCATTGGCGTTCACCGCTTACGAGATTATATGGAAATGGCTATGAATGGCCATTTGCTAGTATATACATCTTCAAATACCGTAAAAATGTATGATTCCCCTTTTGAAGAAGATGTTTACGATGTTCTTGTCGATATGGGGTATGAAGTAAACACTCAAGTAGGCGCTTCTGGTTACAAAATTGATTTGGCCGTTGTTGATCCTCGTAAACCGGATTCGTATCTTTGCGCGATTGAGTGTGACGGCAAGACTTATCACAGCTCGAAAGTAGCCCGCGACCGAGACCGCTTACGTCAGCAGGTCCTTGAAAATCTCGGTTGGAAAATTCACCGAATTTGGTCGCAGGAGTGGTTCAAGAAACGTAATTTTGAAATAACACGACTTAAGAATTTATTTTGTAATCTTGAAAATAGATAAAACTCTTTGCGATTGAAAAGACAGGATTCTCATGGGGGAAAAATAGAAATAGTGGATTGATTATTGTTAAGTGAGAGGACTATCTAATATGGATAGTCCTTTTTTGCTTAGGAATATTATTCCTTCTCAAAGCCTGGAAGCCTTGAATTGAAAGTGAAACCAAGAGATCTATACCATTAGGAAGTTACCTTAATAGGTAATAGTATATTTACTATTAAATCCGATTGGCCATGAAGGCTCTATTACGCTAATTAGCAAGCTGACTCTTGTCGAAACGACTCAACCAATAGAGGTCTTATTTCTTTTGTCATAATAAAAAGCTTTGATTGAAACAAAATAACAGTGAACATTATGTATCAGAATGGAGACGATGTGAATGAGAAATAGAGCCAAGGCGACTGGACTCATCCTTGCTCTAATATTAGGCGGTATCATTGGAGGGTGCAACCCAGGTGTAACAAGGCAACAAATCGATACTACCAAATCAAGGTGTACATCTTGGGCAAAACAAGGATTTAACTGACGCAATCGCGGGTATCAAGGCGGCTATTGATAAAAACACGGCTGACATCGCCACCAACAAGACTGAATTAGCTCGTCAAGAAAAGGCGGCTAACGATAGAAACGTTTTTCAAGATGGTGAAATTAACGCACTCAAGCAAGAGAACACGGCTCAGAAAGCTCGTCTGGATGCGCTGGAAGCCAAACCAGCACCAGCAGTTGACAAAAATGAGGAAATCTGCAAGAACATCAAGTACGACATTGCCGCAACTGGTTACGCAACGGTGCTTGACGTAAAGATGGCTAAGACTCTTGACGGTAAAACAGTGGTTAAGGTAATGACTGATACAGATCACGAAGCGTGGGTGTTAGGTGACTCACTCAATCCACCACGTTCACACGGCAAAGAAATCGGAGCGATTATTGAGAAGCACACTGGTCTGACGTATGAGAATTCGACTTGGACTCCTATTGGCAGTGGTATCGAGGCTAGTGGTATAGCTACGTTCGTATTGAAGTAAGCTGATCTAACTGGTATTGTACGCTCTTTTATCCGGAAGTTCTGGAATTATTAAAGCCCTTCAATTTTGAAGGGCGTTTTTAATTTGAGTAGGTAAGATACACTCCTTTTATTTAGGTAAGGTAGTATTAAAATTTTATTAGTATGGGGTTTAATACACATTTTCCAAATATAAAGAAAAAGGTCAAAAATTCAGTCGACAATTTTTTTACTGGTATTTAGGAAAAAATCTATTATTAATAAGAATAGCGGTAATGTTAATCAAACGATTGATTAACAAGAGAAAAGAGGAAAAAGGGTCGAAGAATGTAAGATTACTAGGTTTTTATACTAATTTTTGAAGATTAAGAAAAAAATCCATACCACGGCAACAATCTTTTCACATGCTAGGATGGAAAAGTCCTTTATAAACAAGGGTCCATTTGAAATCTAAACAAACGTTTGATTAAGAAGAGAAAGGTAGAAATGAATCGAAAATGCAAGCTTGCCAGTTTTAATACTGTTTTATGAAGATTAAAAAGAAAATCCCAATCCGCAGCGACAATCCCGTGTACCGCGGCCAGCCAAGCACGGCCTTGATATGAATTTGCTCTGTAAACATCAACAGAACTTTTTGGTACAGTAATATTTATTTCATATTCCTTTAGTATGGTTAAGGGTGTGTCAATAAAAGATAGGTATTGAGAGATTCTATGAACCAAGTAATACTCAAGTTCAACTGACATTATCTTGGGTTGGCAGCGATCCTATTATTTTCCGATATTCTTAATTTCTATAAGTTAGGACAGGAGGATATGGAAATCCTTATTAATCTGCAGCAGTAAAAAGCATGCTGGAGAGTTGGCACAACTTTAGATATGTTAAATAATGAACATGATTTTTGAATGTCCTATTTTAAAGATATGTTGAATCAAAACAAATAGAATGTCACTAAATGTAAAAAACTGAAGAATTAATAGTTTAACTTTTTAAAGTATAGGACTTTGAAAGGTTTTGGATGTTTTTGAAAGATTTTGAATGAAAGTGATTGATTTTTGTTAATCTCTAAGATAGAATTTAATTATAGAAATTGAAGTGATTTCTCTGGAAGAATAAGTTTAATGGATAGCTTTAAAAGGGAGATGCTGTTTTTAGGATCTAAAAACTGTGCAAACATAGGGAATTTTTAAAAAAACAGATACTTCATGAATCATATTGTTATCGAGATTTAGGCGTTGAAGACATTTGTTATGAATACATATGTGAAATTAGGGATTATTAATATCTAGAAAAATACTTTAAAAACAATCAAAAACATTCAACGAAAAAGGGCAATACCTATATATAACAAATTTTAAAGGTATGAGATTGATTTCAAACATCGTCACTTTTAAGGTCATTTCTTAGCTACTGAAATTTTCTAAAATGACAACACAATAAGAAAAACAGAAAAACAATAATGAAGGTTGTGAAATGATGATTTATACGTGCACATTAAATCCATCTGTCGATTACGTCGTACATGTACAAGATTTTCAATTAGGTGAATTAAATCGAATGTCATTTGATGTAAAATATCCAGGTGGGAAAGGCATTAACGTTTCCCGGGTTTTAAAACGTGCGGGAGTTGAAAGTAAAGCCCTTGGGTTTATTGGTGGATTTACAGGTTCATATGTCGAAGAATTTTTAAATGAAGAGGGCATTTCCACAAATTTTATTCATGTAAATGGTGATTCCCGTATTAATATCAAATTGAAAACAGATGAAACAGAAACAGAGATTAACGGGCAAGGCCCTGAGGTTAGCAATGACCAATTCAGGCAGCTTATCAAACAAGTAGAAAGCTTACAAAATGACGATGTTCTTGTACTGGCTGGAAGCATTCCAAGCTCGCTGCCTAGTGATTTTTATTCAAAGCTTACAAAAATCGCAAAAAAGCAAGGGGCAAAAGTGGTGGTGGATGCGAGCGGCAAAGTACTTCTTGATATCGTTGAACAAGGGCCTTTTTTCATTAAACCGAATCATCATGAACTCGGTGAGTTGTTTGACGTTACGATTAAGACACCAGAAGAGGCGATTCCTTACGGTCAAAGATTGCTTGAATTAGGTGCTGAAAATGTGGCCATTTCGATGGCTGGAAAAGGGGCGCTCCTGATTACGAAGGAAGCGATCTATCAAGCATCTGTTCCAAAAGGAACCGTAAAAAATTCAGTTGGTGCGGGGGACTCTCTTGTGGCTGGTTATCTAGCAGATTATTTACAAAAAGGGGATGTTGTGGAAGCGTTTCGAACGGGTGTTGCTACTGGAAGTGCGACTGCGTTCTCACTAGAGCTATGTACGCAGGAAGATGTGGAGCGTCTTATTCCGAAGGTTGAAATCAAAAAAATTGGATTGGGAGTAGTTCTAGCATGAAAATTACAGACTTATTAAAAAAAGATACGATTATCCTTGATTTGCAGAGTACCTCAAAAGTTGATGTAATTGAAGAACTTGTAGGAAAGCTAGATGCCGCAGGCCGTTTAGAAAGCCGTGAAAATTATAAGGAAGCGATTTTAAAACGGGAATCTCAAAGTACAACTGGAATTGGTGAAGGAATTGCAATACCACATGCGAAAACAAGTGCAGTCAAAACACCAGCAATTGCATTTGGGCGTGCAGTTAACGGAATTGATTATGAATCACTTGACGGTCAGCCAGCACGTTTATTCTTTATGATTGCTGCTAGTGACGGGGCAAATAATACCCACTTAGAGACACTTTCTCGTTTATCAATGTTATTGATGGATGCAGATTTCCGTCAAGTGTTGCTTAAAGCAGATTCCATTGATTTTGTCCTTAAGGCGATTGATGCAAAGGAGCGTGAAGGGGAAGAAGAGGATGAAGTTGTGGAAGATAGCAACGAGAATCTCATCCTTGCTGTTACTGCTTGTCCTACAGGAATCGCCCATACATACATGGCAGCTGATAGTTTAAAAGCAAAAGCAAAAGAAATGAATGTCAACTTGAAGGTTGAAACAAATGGTTCCAGCGGAATAAAGGGAAAGTTAACAGCAGAAGAAATTGAAAGCGCAGTCGCGATTATCGTTGCAGCAGATAAACAAGTAGAAATAGACCGTTTCAAGGGTAAACATGTCATTCAAGTACCGGTAGCACATGGGATTCGCCGCCCTCAAGAACTAATTGAACAGGCATTGAAACAAGATGCACCTGTTTATAAAGTTGGCGGTGGTTCCGCATCGAGAGAGGAAGTAAAAACAGACTCAACAGAACGCCGCGGCTTTTATAAACATTTAATGAACGGTGTATCCAACATGCTGCCATTCGTTGTTGCTGGTGGGATTTTAATTGCCATTTCATTTATTTTTGGGGTCCATGCGTCAGATCCAAACTCCCCATCTTATAATCCAATTGCCGCGACCTTAAAGACTATTGGAAGTAAATATGTATTTTCGTTAATGATTCCTGTATTAGCTGGTTTTATTGCTATGAGTATTGCGGATCGCCCTGGTTTTGTTGCTGGTATGGTAGGCGGTTTAATGGCATCATTGGGCGGGGCAGGATTTTTAGGAGGTATAATTGCTGGTTTTCTTGGAGGATATATTGTCGTTGGCTTAAAAAAAGCGCTTATTCGTCTGCCGCACTCATTAGATGGTATTAAGCCAGTTTTATTATACCCGTTATTTGGTGTATTACTGACAAGTCTTATCATGATGTACATCATTATTAATCCTGTAAAAGCGTTTAATGATGGATTAACAACATGGTTACAAGGATTAGGGTCAACAAATTTGTTATTTTTAGGTTTAATTCTTGGTGGGATGATGGCGATCGATATGGGAGGACCAATTAATAAAGCAGCACTCACATTCGGAATTGCGATGATTGATGCAGGTAACTATGCTCCCCATGCAGCAATTATGGCGGGTGGTATGGTTTCACCATTAGGCCTTGCGTTTGCAACGACATTTTTTCGTAACAAATTTACAGAACAAGAACGTGAAGCAGGAAAAACGAGCTATATTATGGGGTTATCCTTTATTACTGAAGGTGCGATACCATTTGCGGTAGCAGACCCAGCCCGTGTCATTCCAGCATGTGTAATCGGTTCAGCGATAGCGGGTGCCTTAACAATGTTATTTAAAATTGGCTTGCCTGCCCCGCACGGTGGAGTGTTTGTCATTCCAATTGTCATAGGTAATCCATTTCTTTATGCATTGGCCATTTTAATTGGATCAATTGTAACTGCGCTCATAGTTGGTTTCTTGAAACCTATCAAAATAGAAAACAATATTGAAGGTGAAAGGGCCGCATAAAGTGAGGATTGACTGGTCCTTTGACAGTAAGGCATTTAAAACTTGGGCGTCTTGTAGTTATGTATGATCAATAGTTATTTCATATTTTGGAGATCTGTTTGTGTAGACCGATGGCATGAGGAATATGGTTTTACAGTTGGAAATATTGTTCCTAGATACAAAAAGAAAGCCAATAAACCTAGTTAAGTTTTTACAATATAGGGGGAGTATTAAATGACTGAGCAAATTTTTACAATAATTGATGAAGCGGGGATTCACGCACGTCCAGCAACTGTTCTAGTTCAAGCTGCAACTAAATTTAAATCGGATGTAAACCTTGAGTATAAAGGGAGAAGGGTAAACTTAGAGTCAATTTTGGGAGTTTTGTCATTAGGTGTCGTTAAAGGTGCCCAAATAAAAATTTCTGCTTCTGGCTCAGATGAGAATGATGTGTTATCGGAATTAACTGAGACATTAAAAAACCATAAATTAATTGATTAATGACTTGCACATTGAAAATTGAATAAGCAACAAAAATAGAGGATGATTCCAAAGTTTATGTTAATGATTTTTATGGATGAAAGAGCTTTGTAATAAATGTGAATTGGACGATATTTAATGATGAAATCTGTTTTTTAATAATACTATTATGTTTTTTTTATAATTAAGAGACTGAAAATTATACCTATTCAATCATATTGGTATTCACCTACTTAAAGGAGGATTTATTATGTCGATAAACGTATTATCTTTAAAAGCTTACAATTTTTATATAAATGGGGAGTGGAGAGAAAGTAAGTCTGGTGAAACTATTAAAATCACTTCACCTTATCTTTATGAAGTTATTGGAAAAGTACAGGCGGTTACGATAGAAGAGATAGATAAGACAATTAATTTTGCTCATGAGGCACAAAAAATTTGGGCAGAAACTTCCCTTCAAAAACGAGCAAAGTTTTTGTATAAATGGGCAGATGAATTAGTGAACATGCAAGATGAAATTGCTGAAATCATTATGAAAGAAGTAGGAAAAAGTTTGAAAGATGCAAAGAATGAAGTCGTACGTACTGCGGATTTCATTCGTTATACGGTCGAAGAAGCAATGCATATGCATGGTGAAAGTATGAAGGGAGATAGCTTCCCAGGCGGATCTAAATCTAAGATTGCTATTGTTGAACGTGTTCCACTAGGAGTAATACTAGCAATCCCTCCGTTTAACTATCCCGTAAATTTAGCTGCTGCTAAATTAGCACCGGCACTCATTTCAGGTAATGCAGTTATCTTTAAACCAGCTACACAAGGAGCTATTAGTGGTATTAAAATGATTGAGGCTCTTCACAAAGCAGACTTTCCAAAAGGTCTTGTCAATATCGTGACAGGTCGTGGTTCTGTCATTGGTGATTACTTAGTTGAGCATAAAGGTATTAATATGATCTCCTTTACAGGCGGGACAAATACTGGTATTAGTTTAGCGAAAAAAGCAGGAATGATTCCACTTGTACTTGAGCTTGGCGGGAAAGACCCTGGTATTGTGCGTGAAGACGCTGATTTACACGAGGCGGCGAAACATATTATCAGCGGTGCGTTTTCTTATTCCGGTCAACGTTGCACAGCTATTAAACGTGTATTAGTGCATGAAAGTGTAGCAGACGAGATAGTATCCATTTTAAAAGAAGAAATCGAAAAATTAGCTGTAGGTTCTCCGGAAGAAGGCAACACAGTTGTCCCGTTAATTGATGATCAATCCGCTGACTTTGTTCAAGGATTAATTGAGGATGCCATTGAAAAAGGTGCAACTCTTGTAACAGGAAATAAGCGTGAACGCAATTTAATTTACCCTACTCTTCTTGATCATGTGACAGAAGACATGGCCGTAGCTTGGGAGGAACCGTTCGGACCTGTGCTGCCAATAATCCGTGTATCCTCTGATGAAGAAGCGATCAATATTGCGAATGAATCTGAATTTGGTTTACAGGCAAGTGTCTTTACCAAAGATATTAATAAAGCATTTGCGATTGCGAATAAAATTGAAACAGGCTCAGTTCAAATAAACGGACGTACCGAACGCGGCCCGGATCATTTCCCATTTATTGGTGTAAAAGGATCCGGTATGGGAGCGCAAGGTATCCGTAAGAGTATTGAATCGATGACGCGTGAAAAAGTAACTGTATTAAACCTTGCTGAGTAATCTCAAAAGTAATTTTATTCTCTCAAAAGAGGGGTCCCAATTAGTCCCCTCTTTGTTACATTTCCTTTTAAAGATGCTGAAGCATTGACATAATTTCACTTAGGGTAACGAAGTTCTGAAGAAAAACAAGACACAGACAACCAAGGCCATCCCAATCATTTATAAAGGCAATTTTAACACAATTAATTTTAGTTTAGTTAGTCATGGACTTCTCATTACATTGTAGAACTAGCCACACCTTAGAAGTAGGATTCTCTTATTGTGTTTTTTTGTAGTTAGTTCGTAATTAGTATACCTAATTTCATACCTTACTACTTAAAAGGGTGGTACAAATTTTTATAAAAAAACAAAATATCACCCCTATTTTCTTGAAATTAAATAGTACTAGTGCGATTGATTTTAGGTGTACTAGTATGTTAAATCCACCAAACTCGTGAAAGAGGGGTGGTTTTTTTTATGCAAAAAAAACCTTGAGTAAAGTTTTGAGAAGTTCTCTGTGTATAAATCGCTGTAAACCAACAGATGAATAAAAAACAAACTGTAATACAAGTAAAATTTTTAAACAAATTTCAAAAATGGTGTAATTTATCTCTCTTTAATAACAATATAGAACACCTTATCAATCAGCAGGAAATCGGTGGTGAGATATTTGTAATATAAGACACCATCCTAGTAATGGAAACGGTTTCTAGAAAGGGTCTTTAGAATCATAATAGAGTTATAAATAGATAAGGGGGAAAAAATGAAGAAATCGTAACAGTTTAATTGTACCAATTATTTTTTTTGCTTTGTAAGCGTTGTATTTACAGAACAATAATCTATTAGATTTATTGTTGTAGGAAGCATTAGCTATGAAATTATGATTCTGGTTAAAAAAATAAAACCTAAAAATTTGGAGGGAACATTCATGAAGAAAATTTTCTCAATTGCTGCTGTAACGATAATGTCATTTGGTGTTTTGGCAGGATGTTCAGTAGGCTCAAACTCCTCGGAAGATTTACAAACAAAAACCGTGGCAACTAAAGAGGAACTAAAACCTTTCGGTAACTATAAGGAAACTGTTACTTATACCGTTGGGAAGGCTACTCCAGGTATTGCCAAATTACCTCCGGGGCAAACGTATGAAGACAATGCTTATACAAGTTACTTAAAGGAAACGCTTAATATTCAAAGTAAAAATAAGTTTGAAGCTCAAGATGGAGATGCATATAAGCAGAAGGTTTCAATGGCAGTGGCGTCAGGAGATATACCTGATATTATGGCTGTCGATGCGACAACATTACGCCAATTGGTCGACAATGACTTGGTTGCCGATTTATCAGATGTTTATAAATCAAGTGCATCTGATTATGTTAAAAAAATGTATGATTCCTACGATGGGCGTGCATTAGAGGCAGCAACAATTGATGGGAAATTAATGGCATTACCTTCTACTTCTAATGCTAATATTCCAACTATGCTTTGGTTACGTAAAGATTGGTTGGATAAGCTTGGTTTAGAAGGACCTAAGACTGTTGATGATATGGAAAAAGTTTTAACAGAATTTATTCAAAAAGATCCGGGTGGAAACGGTAAAGGAAAAACGGTTGGTTTAGCATTATCTCCTAGCATTGGAGGGATGTATGGATCTTTATTCCAAGCTGATAATATCCTTCAAACCTATAATTCTTTCCCTCGTCAATGGATTGAACAAGATGGCAAGGTAGTTTATGGATCTATTACCGATGAAACCAAACAAGGATTAGGTAAACTAACAGATTGGTACAAAAAAGGTCTGATTGATCCACAGTTAGCTGTCCGTAAAAGCATTGAAGATTTAATTATTGGTGGTCAAACTGGTGCATACTTTGGTCCTTGGTGGACACCAGACTATCCATTGAACTCTGCAAAACAGAAGAATCCTATGGCAGATTGGGCACCATACATTATCTCTAAAGATGGTAGCGGTACAATCACAGCTTATACACAAAATCCTGCCTCTGAATTCTATGTGGTAAGAAAAGGTTTTAAACATCCAGAAGTTCTACCAAAATTAGTTAGTGCATTAGATGATAAATTACGCCAAGAAGATAGAAATTATCAGCCAGTCGTAGATTTTATTAAATTTGGCGGTGACCGTGGGGCACCAGTAAATATCATGGTTAACTTTAATGATGCAACCGCACAAATGTATCAAAATATTAATGCAGCAATTGAAGGTAAAAAACAACCAAATACCTTATCGCTTGATGATCAATCATCCTATCAAAAGATCGCAGGTTATTTAAAAGATCCCGCTAAATCAGATGCAAACCAATGGAGTGCCTATAAATCTAGAATAGTAGCTGGAAAGTTAATGGCTGAAACTAAGATTAATGAAGTAGATCCTGTTTTCTTTGGTCAGACCAAGAGTATGAAATTGAAATGGGCAAACTTAACGAAATTAGAGGATGAAGCATTCTTGAAGATTGTGACTGGAGAAAAGGACTTAGATTATTTCGACAAGTTTGTTGAAAACTGGAAGAGAACAGGTGGTAGTGATATTACAAAAGAAGTATCTGATGCCATTAAAGAAAAATAAAACCAAATGGGTACAAATGTAAAATTTGTACCCATTTATACAATTTATACTTGAAAGAAGGTAGCATGTGAAATGAAAAAACGTGGAGGGCAACTGGAGTATCATCTCTTGATGGCACCGGGCATGATTTTTTTAATTATTTTCAGTTTAATACCAATGTTTGGGATTATCATGGCGTTTGAAGATTATGTCCCTGCTAAAGGTATTTTAGGATCAGACTGGGTCGGTTTGGAAAACTTTAAATACATGCTGGAAATTCCGGATAGTATGAAGATATTAAGGAATACCGTTGTGATTGCGGTTGGTAAGATTGTTCTAGGAACGCTGGTACCTATTATTTTTGCTCTATTGCTAAACGAAATTAGATTGAAATGGGCGAAAAAATCCATCCAAACCATTGTTTATTTACCTAACTTCTTATCTTGGGCGATCTTGGCTGCAGTATTCATTAACATCTTTGACTACCATGGACCAGTGAATAACTTTTTACAGGCACTAGGACATGACCCGATTTTGTTTCTAGGAAGCAATGATTGGTTTAGAAGTATCATTATATCAACTGATGTGTGGAAAGGCTTTGGTTATGGCGCGATTGTTTATTTAGCCGCATTAACAGGGATTGACCCAGGTCTTTATGAGGCATCTTCAATTGATGGTGCTAATCGCTATAAGCAATTACTGCATGTCACTTTACCAGGAATTTTGCCAACTATTATGCTGATTACAGCACTGAATTTGGGAAACATTCTAAACGCTGGTTTTGACCAAATCTTTGCCTTATATAATCCTATTGTGTATGAAACCGGGGATGTTATTGACACTTATGTGTACCGTGTAGGTCTGTTAGGACAACAATACAGTTTTGCAACGGCAATTGGCTTATTGAAATCAATCGTAAGTTGCGTATTAATTTTATCAGCTAACCAATTGTCCAAGAAACTTGCAAACATGAGGATCTTTTAAAAGGGGAGAAAGAGTCAATGAAATCAAAAACAGTTGGCAGTCAGTTTGCCGTTGTATGGGGGAAAGAGTTTATAAAATCCAAACGTTCTAAACCCTTTGGAAGTCGAATCGCCGATGTATGTATATGGGCAATCCTATTGCTGATGACGGCCCTATGTGTATTACCATTACTTAATATGGTATCAATCTCTTTTAGTGACAGAGTTGCGGCTCAAGCGAATGAGGTGGGCTTGTTGCCAGTAAATTTCAATGTAAGTGCTTATCAGGTTTTACTTGGAGATGCACAATTTTGGCGTTCCTTTATGATTTCTGTGGAAAGAGTTGTTTTAGGGACTTCTTTGAACATGTTGTTAACGATTTTAATGGCCTATCCGTTGTCTAAAAATAAGCGGGAATTTGGTGCACGCAATATTTATATGAATCTTTTGATTTTCGCGATGCTCTTTTCCGGTGGGATGATTCCAACGTTCCTAGTTGTAAAGAACTTAGGTTTGATTGATTCTATTTGGTCACTTATTTTACCGGGGGCAGTGCCGATTTTTAACGTTATTTTATTAATGAACTTTTTCAAGAGTATTCCAGGTTCGTTGGAAGAAGCCGCTATTATGGATGGTGCGACAAAATTAAAAGTTTTGTTTAAAGTTTACTTGCCCATTTCACTGCCGGCTTTGGCAACTATTTCACTTTTTTCTATTGTAGGGCATTGGAATGATTATTTTAGTGGTTTGCTTTACATTAACAAAGCTGCTAACTATCCGCTGCAAACGTATATTCAACAATTGAACATTGACGTTACTAAAATTACGGATGTGTCACAATTAAAAGCTGTTGCGGCCATTTCAAACCAAACACTGAATGCAGCTAAGATTGTGGTCTCTACGATACCAGTGTTATTAATCTATCCGTTTTTGCAAAAATATTTTACAAGTGGGTTAGTGATCGGTTCTGTTAAAGAATAGGTATAATTTCCTATTTGTATTTAGGAGGATACAAAATGAACTTGTTTAAATACAGTGATCAGTTGATGAAGGGGCTCTATATGATTCTAAAACTGACGGGTATTTGGTGGCTATTTAATCTTCCATATGTTTTTTTAGGGGTGAATCTTTTGGGGGCACCCGATGTAACCATTGTACACACGATGGTCATCGTCGGTATAGTTCTCTTACCCTTTGTTGCAGTACCGACAACGGTAGCTACCTTGGCTTTGGCAAGAAGATATGTGAAGGGTGACGACGGGTTTCCATTCCTTAAAATATTCTGGAATTATTACAAAAGAGAGTATGTAAAAAGTATGGTTTTAGGCTGTCTCAATGCCACTGCGTTGATCGTTTTTTATCTATCACTAAGGTATTATTCAGGGCTGTCCTCACTATTGGCAATTGTCTTTTACGTATTAGTCATTGTGACACCATTTTTCTTTTTATTTGTATACAGTTTCCTTGTCGATCAGGAACTGCCTTTGAAGGCGTATCTGACTAATGCCATGTATCTATTGTTCCTGCATCCTTTGAATACAGTTCTGATGATTCTGGATGCAGTGGTCGCGGCTTATATCATGTGGATGGTATTTCCGGCTTTTCTACTCTTTATTCTCCCAGGATTAATAGCACTGATAGTGACTTATTTCTATCAAAAGAGTATGGGCAATGAAATCAAAAAAAGGAAACCAGTTCATAACCTTAATGCAAATTCATTAAAAGGAAGTTGAAAAAAGCGTTTTGTCCATTCTGACCATGGAAATAAAACAGTAAAGGCAAATCCGTGAAAGTATAAAATAGCTTGAACCATTCCAGGTGAATGGGTAACATGAAATACAGATGTATGACGTAAAGAAGGGGATCTCACTGATGAAGAAGATGCTGGTAAACAAGTTTTCAACAAAGGTCATCATAGCCATATTCATTAGTATATTGATTCCTAGTTCGTTCATCAGTGTATTCTATTTTGTTTCTTCATCTAACATTGTGAAAGAGAATGTAAGGGAATCTTCACTTCAAACAGCTAAACAGGCAGCTGACTCCCTATCTTTCGTTTTATCAGTAGGAAGTGATATGTCGGATCTTCTATACAGTAATAGGCAGCTTCGGGATATTGTCAAAATGGATGAGGATCCCGTGCTCTCTTCGATAGATAAAGAACAGAATGGTGCCGAATTGACTTCATTTTTAAACTCACAAATTTATTCGAGTTCCTTTGTCAGAATCCTCTATATTTTAAAGGATGAAGGAACAAGCTGGGGAAGCGGTTCCTTTTCTTATGTCAAATTGGGCAGATATCGACTCCATGATTTCAACTGGATCCAGGAATCGATAAAGAAAGATGGCGATCTGGTTTGGCGAGGGCTTCAATATGATCTTTTTAGCGGGGCCGGTGAGAATACCGAACTTGTCCTGCCTGTCACTAGGGTAATGAAAGACCTTGAAACTATGGAAAATATCGCTTTTATTCAGGTGAATTTGGATGGAAGGTCCATTTTGAATAAAATCGAACAGTTGAAGCTAGGCAAAACGGGCCATTTTTTCGTTGTGGATGATCAGGGGCGAATCATGATTGATTCCAATATGGATAAAATCAACAAGCCTGTTGAAAATCCCGATTTACACAAGCACATCCGAAATAATAAGGTTGATGAATTTGAATATAAAGAGAATGGGGATTTCTTTTACGGAGTGAAACAACCGCTTTCAAATGGCTGGAACATTGTGGGGATTGTTCCAATTGACGAAATCACCGGTGAACTGGCAAAGGTACAGCGAATTACGATTCTCTCCTCCATCTTGTTTACTCTGTTTGCTGTTGTATTTGGTTTGTTTGCAGCCAATAAAGTGACAAAGCCGATTATGACTCTGACGGAGCATATGAGGCAGGTTGGGAAAGGGAATTTTAAAGTCCGAACCCATATTAAATCAAATGATGAAATTGGTTTGATGAGTGACACCTTTAATCAAATGACGAAACAAGTTGACCAGTTGATGGAACAGGTAAAAGAGGAACAAAGCCTTAAGACAGAAGCGGAACTTCGGGCGATTAAACATCGAATCAATCCTCATTTTCTGTTTAATACATTAAGTACGATTCGCTGGCTTGTAAAATTCAAGCAAACAGAAAAGGCAAATACAGCTTTATCTGCTTTAAGCCGGTTACTTGAAGCAAGCATGGGGAAAAGTGGTACCTTTGTAACGCTTCAGCAAGAGTTAGAAATCATTGAAAGATTCCTTGTTATACTACAAATTCGCTACGAGCAGTCCTTCCACCTGAAACTGGAAATGGAAGCTGGGACAGAAGAGTTTATAATTCCAAGAATGCTTATTCAGCCTATAGTTGAAAATGCAGTTTTTCATGGCTTAGTCCCTACAGGAAAATCAGGGGTGATATCCATGAAAGCTTATTCCATTGGCAAGGGTGTAAAAATCGAAATCCAGGATAATGGAGTCGGGATCAACAAAGAAAGATTAGACCAAATCTTGCCATCGGAAGAATCCAAAAATTCTTTCATAGGAATCGGGTTAAATCATGTGTATGATTCGGTACGGCTTTATTTTTCTCATACATCGAGCGTGGATATTAAAAGTGGAGAACATGGAACCCTGGTTACATTAGAATTATTCCCGAAGGATGGAGGTGAAAATCATGTATAACGTAATGATTGTAGATGATGAACCAGTCATTCGGTTTGGTTTAAAGGCTTCTGTTGAATGGGCCGAGGAGGGCCTCCATTATCTGGGAGATTATCCGAATGGAGAGGAAGCCCTCAAAGCGGCTGAGGGTCGACTAGTTGATTTGTTAATCACGGATATCAAAATGCCTGTCATGGATGGCATCACTTTAATGAAGAAAATGCTTCAGAGGTTTCCTAATTTAAAAGTAATTTTAGTCAGTAGTTATACCGATTTTGACTATGTTCGGGAAGGCTTAAAGCTTGGCGCCGTGGATTATGTTTTGAAACCAACATTGGAACCTGAAGAATTTGTGAAACTTATCCAAAAAACTGTGGAAATGATAAAAAAAGAGCGGCTAGTTGAAGAGAAACTACAGTTGGCCAATCAGACCACTTTTTTAAGTGAACGTAAAAAACTAGAACAAGCCATCAAAAAAGTCATTCTTGAGGATTCTAATCTTAATGAGCTTCATCAGAAATTCGGATGGCTGCAAGAGCCCTTCCTTATGTTAACAATGAGCCTAAATCATGTGGATAAACTGGAGGAACAGCATGGCTTTTTATTTAAGACAATGCTTTTGGAAGACGTCCAAAATTATTTCTACAAGAATATAGACGAAGGAATATGTTTTCCAGTTAATGAGAACCAAATGCTTTTCCTACTATACACATCATTAGATCCGTATGCTGTCATAGAAAAATTGAAAAAGGAAATTGAGCTCGAAACAAACTCCAGCTTTACTGTTGGTTTTGAGGTAATTCGAGATCTATCTTTTGTAAAGCAAGGATTTAAAAGAAGTGGCTCAGCCCGCGAACGAAGATTTTTTAATCCAGGTGCATCCATTTTCCGCTATGAGCCCTTTCCAGAGGGAAAATTACCTCTTTTAGATACGGCTTCGCTTCACCAGATTTTATTGCCCTATGATAAACAAAGTCTTACAGATTTCCTCAGCAGAAGATTTCAAGAATGGGAATCGGTGGTTATTTCCCCAGTGGACATTAAAAACGATGCCTGTGAGATTATTAGATATTTATTTATAAAGCAATTGAATGCTGATGAATTAATGGAAAAATACGAGCAGTTAAAAAAGATTGAAACGCTCGATGAATTAAAAAAGACCTTGTTGTTGCAAATAAGAGAGTATTCAGAGTTAATTCAACATAATCAGCAACTCCCGCTGGGTGAAAATGTGATCATGAAAAAAGCACTTGATTTTATTCATGGTCATTATACGGAAGAACTGACATTGCAACTCGTTTCCGGTCACGTCCATATCAGCCGTAATTATTTTAGTGTCTTGTTTAAAAGGCTTGTCGGTCAAAATTTTATCGACTATGTCATGGATTTACGTATTCGAAAGGCAAAAGAATTATTGGAAAATACCTCATTAAAGGTGTATGAAGTAGCAGAACAATCGGGGTTTAAGGATGTAAAGTATTTTAGCAAGCTTTTTAAGAAATTAATGGGCTCTTCTCCCATTGATTTCCGGACGAAGAATCAGAGTCCATAATAATGTTGCAGCTATGAACATACCTGTTGTGGAAGGGGGGATGATGGCTTTGAACAGATGGCTTTTGGCTATTGTCTTAGCAGGATTGATTTTGACCTCGGGATGTAATAATCAATCGATTATGGATGGCAATCATTCTCTTCAGAAACCTGATAATAAAAAAGACGAGATTATTGTCTGGCATACCTATAGTGATGAAGAAACAGATGTTTTCGAAAACGAGGTCATACCTCTATTTGAAAAACAGCATCCTAATCTTGATGTCAAGCCTGTCCGCCAGCCCTATGGTGAACAGTTGAAGTGGACTCTTCTCGCTAGAGCTTCTGCCAAGAAGCCTCCTGATGTCGTACGGATGGATATTTCCTGGGTTCCATTTTTCGCTAAAATGGGACAAATCTCTTCTGTTAGTGATTTCAAGGATTTTCACTTTGTAAAGGAAGGTTTACTGGAACCTCCGTTAAAATCGAATCTTTTTAACGGAAAATATTATGGCCTTCCTCTTAATACCAATACGAAGGCTGCCATTTACAATCGCGAGTTGCTGAAGGACGCTGGATACACCAGGCCTCCCGGAAATATGGATGAACTGCTGGATTTAATCGTTAAGCACCATTACCAACTAGGTCTGACTGGATATACAATCTGGGAAAGTCTGCCGTACTTTTATGGCTTTGGCGGGACAATATTAAGTCCTGATCATACAAAGGCAGATGGATTTTTAAACAGCCCAAAAAGTATTCAAGCGGTTGAGAATTTACGGATCCTCTATAACTCCTCGGGGAAAACGGATACGTGGCAGGGAGTCGTTGATGGAAAGTATTTTATGATTGATGAAGGACCTTGGTTCTATAGTGTCCAAACTCCTCAAAAGCTGGAAGAAATTATCAAGAATACTATCTCTGCTCCGTTTCCGGTTACAAATGGAAAAGGGTCTGTGCTTGGCGGGGAAAACCTTGTTATCATGAAAGGGGCTAGGAATCTAGAAGCGAGTTGGACATTTATTAAATGGATGGCTAGTCCTGAACCACAAAAGCTTCTAATGAAAACCGGCTTAATGCCAACGGTAAAAGGAATCAAAATAAAAGAATCGACTAAGGAATCAGGCTACTTAAGCAGTTATATAGAAGGTCTAGAGAATTCCTTTTCACTACCGCCTATGGTTAATTGGGCCGAGATTGAAGAAATTTATATAAAATATTTAAGGATGATAATCCTAGAACAAATCGGTGTAAAAGAAGGATTGTCGCTTGCAGCAAAAGAAATTGATAGCTTACTTTTGATAGAGAAAGGAAGATAAAAAATGGAGAAACAATGGTGGAAAGAAAGTGTAGTGTATCAAATTTATCCGCGAAGCTTTATGGATAGCAATGGAGACGGAATCGGCGATCTTCGTGGAATTATTTCAAAGCTTGATTATTTAAATGAATTGGGAGTAGATGTGATCTGGCTGTCGCCAGTTTACAAGTCGCCAAATGATGATAATGGTTATGATATTAGTGATTATCAAAATATCATGGATGAGTTTGGATCAATGGTAGATATGGACGAATTATTAAAACAGATACATGACCGCGGAATGAAGTTGATGATGGATCTCGTAGTAAATCATTCATCAGATGAGCACCACTGGTTTGTCGAGTCCCGTAAATCGAAGGATAATCCGTATCGTGACTATTATATTTGGCGGCCGGGAAAGGATGGGACAGAACCAAATAACTGGACCTCTTTTTTCAGCGGTTCGGCGTGGCAATATGATGAAGCAACCGAAGAATATTTCCTTCATCTTTTTAGTAAAAAACAGCCGGACCTGAACTGGGATAATCCAACCTTAAGAAAAGAAATTTATGACATGATGAAATGGTGGCTGGATAAAGGAATTGATGGTTTCCGAATGGATGTTATTAACTTGATTTCCAAAGTAGATGGACTCCCAAGTGCTCCTGGAGGGAAACAGTACGACTGGGGCGGCGATTTCTTCATGAACGGTCCGCGTGTCCATGAGTACCTGCAGGAAATGAATCGTGAAGTTCTATCGAAATATGACATCATGACAGTGGGTGAAAGTCCGGGTGCATCTACTGATGATGCCGTAAAATATGCTAACAATGAAGGTACAGAATTGAATATGATTTTCACCTTTGAGCACATGGATCTAGATTCAGGTCCTGGCGGCAAATGGAATGTAAAACCATGGAAGTTGGCCGATCTGAAGGACGTCATGTCAAAATGGCAGAACGATCTGGACGGCAAGGGGTGGAACAGTCTTTATTTAAATAACCATGATCAGCCGCGGATGGTTTCCCGATTCGGAAATGACAAGGAATACAGGGGTGAATCAGGTAAAATGCTCGGAACCTTCCTTCATATGATGAAAGGAACCCCATACATCTATCAAGGTGAAGAGTTTGGAATGACAAACGTCCGTTTTGAAAATTTGGAAGATTACAATGATATTGAAATCCACAATATGTATATGGAAACAGTGGTAAAAGGCGATGCAGACCACAATACAATAATGGAGGCAATCTATAAAAAGGGCCGCGACAATGCAAGAACGCCAATGCAATGGGATAGCAGTGAAAATGGAGGTTTTACAAGAGGTATTCCGTGGCTAAAGTTGAATCCGAATTATAAGGAAATCAATGCGGCAAAAGCTATTGCTGATCCAGACTCCATCTTTCATTACTATCAGCAGCTTATTAAACTGCGTAAAGAAAACGAAATAATTGTATATGGAAAATATGAATTGATTTTGGAAGACGATGAAAAGATTTATGCATATACGCGAACGTTAGAGAATGAAAAATTAGTTGTTTTGTGCAATTTCTCTGCTGAGGAATCGCCATTTGAATTGCCAAAAGATTTTGAGCTTGATACAGCTGAGTTGTTAATTGGCAACTATAAAGTGGAAGCAGGAGATTCTGTTAATTTATTTATTTTGAAGCCTTATGAAGCTAGAGTATATTGGCTTAAATAATGTTTATTTGTTTGGCCCTGTCTTAATTGGCAGGGTCTTTTTTGGGGGGATGAAGGACAATTTTAATAGAAATTTGTACAGTTTTTTTGTTCCGATAAAACCAAGTCTTTTGGTGTTTTTTATCTCTCAACTAGTAATAATAAAACACTCCCTCTAACATGCTTCTATTTTTCATGAACAAAATATAAGACACCAACAAAGTAATGTTAACGGTTACAAATTTTCGTAATCTAAATGAAAATGAACCTAACATACTTTTCCGAAAGGAGATACAAGATTAGTTTTGACGAGCGCTTACATAAATCTTAAGAAACTAAGGAGGAAATCATGAAAATTTTCAAACGTAAACGAAAAAAGTTATCACTTGTCAGTTTAGTAGCATTAAATTTGGCATTAACGTCGGTGCCGTTTACACCAGTGATCAAAGCTCACGCCACTAGCGAGCAAATATCTCAGGCAGCTAAAAAGCAACTGCCTGCAGAACCTATTCAAGCATTTTTGGTAGACAAAGCACGTTATAATCCGGGAGAAAAAGTAACGATGTCGCTGTTGTTTGATTCATCCCAAGAGTGGAAAGGCACGCTTAATTTGGAAGTCTATCATTTAAATGAGAAGGTCGCGGAAGGTAAGAAAAATATTCAGGTCAAGAAGGATCTAAAGGGCGTCGAAATCGTATGGACTCCTTCTGATGAAGACTTTCGAGGCTATCTGGTAAAAGCATCCATTGAGGGTTCCAATCAAGTTCTTACAGCAGCAATTGATGTCTCCAGTGATTGGACTCATTTTCCACGGTACGGCTATACAACGGAGTTTCCTAAAGAGACAACAGCTGAAAGTGATAAGAAGATGAAGCAGCTTACACAAGAGTACTATTTAAATGGATTTCAATTTTATGATTGGATGTGGCGGCACGATGTATCTGTTTATTCCAAAACGGATAGCAGCGGGAAAGCACTTTTAGACGAAAAAGGAAATTTTATTACACAAGAGATCGGACCAAATACTGCTTATAATGATTTATTAGGCCGTAAACTTTTTCCGTTGTCCGTTAAACAGCAAGTTCAAGCATCGCAAAAATATAATGCAGCAGCCTTAGCTTACCAAATGAATTATGCAGCTAGGGAAAATTACGAGGATTTTGGAGTGAAAAAAGAATGGGGGCTGTATCGGAAGAATGCTCAATTCCCAAATCCTAAACTGGCTGATCAGGAAGGTTTTTTCTTTGACTGGGCGAATACAGGGCTATACCTGCAGGATCCAGGCAATCCACTATGGCAAAAATACATTAACAAAGAGTTTACTAGAAGTGTAAACGAATTTGGCTTTGACGGCATACACCTAGATCAGTGGGGCGCGAATGATAATGATTATTTATATGATTACAGTGGTGAGAAACGTTATTTTTCAAAGGACTATGATTCGCTGATTAATTCAGTAAAAGATTCTCTTGTAAAGAATGATAATAAGAAAAATTTTGTTACCTTCAATATGGTTGGTGGAAATGAAGGTTACAAGGATGTTCCGATTCCATCTACAAACACAGATTTTGATTATAGTGAAATTTGGCAGGATAAAGACAACTATCGAGATTTAGTAAAAGTAGTTGAGGAAACCCGTAAGACAAATGGTGGAAAAGCTGTTGTCATTGCTGGATATATGAATTATAAGCAGGCTACCGGAGACCACTATGAGGTGGCAGATGTGAAAGGTGTTCCTAAATCAGAGCAATTTGTATCGCGTATTCAAAAAACTCCTGGTTGGGTTGGGGACTTTGGAAAAAAAGACGAAGATCAAATTATATGGACAGTAGATGTTCCTGATGCAGGAACCTACAATGTTTCTCTCAAATACGGACATGATAATGGCGATAACCCTGAAGGGAAATTATCTGTCAATAATCAAATCGTTAATAATGCGATAAATTTTAATGAAAAAACAGGATGGGGAAATCCTGTGGCGATTAAAAATTTATCATTAGATTTAGAAAAAGGAATAAATCAAATAAAACTTCAACTCAATACTAATGATCTCTGGTTAAACGTAGATAGTATAGTTGTTAAAAAGGATTTGTTAAAAAAGGAATATGAGGCAGAAGATGCAGAACTAATCAGTTGTAAAGTAGATAAAATTGGACATGTATATAACTTTGATACAGACGGAGACTTTATTAAATTTACAGTGAATGAAGATCAGGCAGGAACATACCCAATTAAATTTGGATATGGTGTTGAAAGCGTGGCTGTAAATCGTCATATGTATGTCAATGATGAACTCGTTTTTGATTCTATTAAGTTCGAACCTACTGGTGGCTGGGAAGCTTTTGAAAATTCTAAAGAAATTCAAGTGCCGTTAAAAGCAGGAGAAAACAAAGTTGTTCTAAAAGTAGAAGGTGCCAACGATACAGGGGGGAAAGTTGATTACATGATGGTTGGGGATACGCGATTCCAAGCTGAAAGAGCAGAAATCGGCTGGGAGCCAACACGGCAACCAATTATGGAAAAATCAACTAATTCTATAAGTAACTTTAAACAACAGGGAGATTATGTATCTTTTAAAGTAGATGCTGATGAGTCAAAAGAATATGCAATCTCCGTTGCGTATAAAAATGCTGGCAGGGTAACACAACGAAGCTTTTTCGTTAATGGTAAAAAAGCTGGAGTGGTTAACTTCTCCAAAACAAGCGGCGATGGCTGGAATAAAGTTGAAATACCAATCTATCTATATAAAGGAACAAATGAGATACAACTGAAGATGGAAGGACAAACCGCTGAAACAGGAATAGAAGTCGACAATTTTGAAGTGAGTAATAGACTGATAGAAGCTGAACAAGCCGACCTTGGATGGAATCTCCTTGTGGAAAGAACTAGTAGTATTGCTGTTTCTCCTGGTAAGACTGATAACTTTGGAAGCGCAGGCCAACGTGCTATTTTCACTGTCAATAATCAAAGGGAAACTGATACACTAAGATTTAAATATAAAACAGGCAATAATCCAAAAGTAAATATCTATGTCGACGGAAAATTAATTCCAGCAAACAACAGTTATGTTGATGGAAAAACAGTTTCTGAAAATATATTTTCCAGTACACCAGGTGGTTGGGATGGTGCGATGGTTGAGAAGTCGATAAAAGCAACTGTTCCTGCTGGCCAGCATGAGGTTGTGTTTGAACTGGCTTCAAATGGTGAGTATATCAATTTAGATAGTTTACTGGTTGGTGATGAAGAATATCAAGTCGAAGAAGCAGCATTTGCGCCGGAGGGTAATGGAATTACAACTTCAATAGGAAATGTGTATGATTTTAATGATGATGGGGATTTCTTAACTTTTGAGGTAAATGCTCCACATACCGGAAACTTTGATTTAGTCTGGAGATATAACAACGACTCTTCATCGAAAAGAACTGCAAATCGTTCTGTCTATGTAAATGATGAGAAAATGAAAAACAATAGCTTTACTTATAGTAACAGTTGGAAAGATGAAACAATGACTGGAATTCCTTTGAAAGAAGGAAAAAATAAGATAACCATTAGAGTGGAAAACCTCGATGATGACGGAGTGAAGTTGGATTATTTGCAAATAGGAAGTAAAAAATATCAAGCAGAATCAACCAATTCTCTTCCTCCAATGCATATCTACAAAGATACATTGTTAAATTTCGGGCATGCAGGGGACGAAGTAACGTTTGACGTAAATTTAGCTCAAAAGGGAGAGACTAGTTTTATCTTCACTTATGCTAATGCAGGAGCAGATACAGTAAGAAAAATTTATGTAGATGGAAAACCGATATTAGATGACAACGGGAAACCTTATACGGTTGTATTTAAGAGTACAGGAAGTAAGGATTCCTATAGTGAGGATGGATACGTTGTTTTACCAGGTTTAGACTCAGGGAAACATAAAATAACATTGAAACAAGAGGAGGATCAAAAAGGATCTATTGATTTACGCAGAATGACAGTAGGCCTATTTGATGAACCATCTGTACGTTTAATGGATGCGGGATTAGCGGCTCTGGGTGCAACACATATTGAATTGGGTACTGCAGAAAAATATGAAGAAGGACCTAACATGTTGGCCCATGAATATTATCCAAATCGTAGCAAAAAAATGACAAGTCCTCTCAAAGGATCGATGAAGGATTACTATAAGTTCTTCGCTGCTTACGAAAATCTTCTGTTTGATAGTAAAGAGACGGATCGATTGATAAAGGTGGAAGAAAAAGGGCAGCCACTTAAAGTTAGCAGAAATGGAGAGAAAAATTCCATTTGGTCGATTGTCAGGGAAAATAGGAATAATAAAGGATTTGAGGATTACGATGTTGTTCATCTTATCAATCTCTTAAATAATGATTCAAACTGGAGAAATGCCGCTTTAACACCGAATAAGTATAATGATATAACGGTACGCTATCCGATTGGAAAGAGCCAACAAGAACTGCCTGACTTAAAAGTTTATACGGCAAGCCCGGATGCAGATCAGGGACAATTAAAAGAAATTCAATATAAATGGGAAAATAAAGAGATAGTTATTACTCTTCCAAGTCTGGAATATTGGGAAATGATTGTCATTGACCGCGACGGAACTGAAAATATAAAACCGACGAAAATAAAATAGTTAAAGAGATAAGTAATAGAGTTATAGGACTTTGATGGAACGCATTGAATCCCCAATGCGTTTCATCTTTATTTAGGTGTAGTCTAGTAGGACTAAGCTGCGGAATACCGTTTGAAAGCTTTAAAATCAGCATAGATTAATTTATAAAAAGTGTTGCTATCTGTAGAAATAAAAAAGAGATACAAATAAAACTAAGTAGATTTCAAGGGCTTTTTTGGAACGCTGAAGTAGGAAAATCACAAATATAATACAGAAAAAGAGTGATGGGTATGGATGAAAAATGGTTAGTTGGTGTTGATTTAGGTGGCACCACGATTAAAATGGCATTTATTAGTTTGCATGGTGAAATCATTTATAGCTGGGAGATAGATACTGACAAAAGAGAAAGGGGTCAGTTTATTCCAATAGCGATTGCAAGATCGATTGATCAAAAGTTGGAGGAATTAAATCAAACAAAAAATCGGCTAATCGGTATTGGAATCGGAGCGCCGGGGCCTGTTAATGAGGATGATGGTTCCATAGAGGTAGCTGTTAATTTGGGATGGGAGAACTTTCCTTTACAGGATATCCTCGAGCGAGAAACCTCATTGCCAGTTGTTGTTGACAATGATGCTAATATTGCAGCCATCGGTGAAATGTGGAAAGGTGCTGGCAAAGGAGCTAAGAGCTTAATCTGTGTAACATTAGGAACGGGTGTAGGTGGTGGAATTATCGTTAATGGGGAGATTGTACATGGTGTAAATGGAGCTGGAGGTGAAATTGGTCATATTACATCTGTTGCTAAAGGAGGTTCACCTTGTAATTGTGGGAAATCGGGGTGTTTAGAAACTGTTGCGTCAGCAACAGGAATTGTCAGTTTAGCACAAAAGGAACTATCTTTTACTGATTGTACTAGTAAATTAAGGGACTTTTACGAGGAAAATAAAACCCTAACAGCCAAGAAAGTTTTTGATGCTGCAAACGAAGGGGATGAAATTGCTAAGAAAATCATCCAACAGGTTGTATATCACTTAGGACTGGCTCTTGCCAATTTAGCTAATGGCTTAAATCCAGAAAAAATTGTACTAGGAGGCGGAGTTTCAAAAGCAGGTGGCACACTTTTGGGACCTTTGAAACAGGAATTTATTTCTTTTGCTTTTCCAAGAGTGGCTCAAGGTGTTGAGATTGTTACTGCAACACTAGGAAATAATGCAGGCGTAATTGGAGGAGCGTGGCTGGTAAAAGAGAAACTGTTGATAAATGAAATGTGCATTCCTTTGAAAAAATTAGGGGGGCGGTTTTGTTGAAATCAAATCAAGAAACCCTTGAAGATTTAAAAAAAGAATTGCTTCGAATCGGTTCAACGAATCAAAGTGATTATGATTTAATGAAGAGGAAAAACCAAGTATTTAGTACAACTATTTGTCGAAGATTAAAATTATGTTGGCCAAGGGTTGTCGAGAAAACAGGGCTAATATCTTCAAAGAGATAATGGTACAATCGTCCGTATTCTTTTTTATTGTTTACGCTTTAACTGGTGAATATGAAAATAGACATAAAAAGGAAATGACGAGGAATTTGGATTTTTATCATTCAAAACCTCGTCATATTTTTCTTCATTTTGTTCAATTAAGTAATCTTAATAAAAATTGGTAAATCATATTCCATTAGTTCAAATACATTTATAATTTTGTAATGTGCCGTGATTTACATAAAATAAGTAAAAATAAGTTTTCGTGTGTAGTAAAAATATTAAGATTACTTTTTACAAAGTGCCTTATATTTAGGTTGGCATCCAACTTAAAATAATCAGCGATAATTTTTGATTATTAGGAAATACAATAGGTAGCAAACCACTTGATAAATAAACATTTATAGAAACTGTCGGTAACAATAAATAACTAGAAAGAATACAAGACTCGTCCTTTACAGGGTTGAGGTCATTTACAATAACGCAGATTAATGGTCAATTTCGTAATATGCTAAACAGTAAAAATTTAATAAAGTAATTAAAATAATCTGCAGACCACTTAAAACAGGATCTGCAGATGATGTCGGTAACATAGGGTTTGGTGCCGAATAGAAATAAAGTGGTAACATTTTGGTCACGAACTCAAAATAGCTAACGATAATAATTAATAACAAAATTAATAAAATTGACGTAAAACCCTTTAAGAATAAGGATTGCTAATAACTATTGATACTTAAAAATAACTTTAAATAACACTTTCCCTCAAACTTCAAAACTGCTTGAGAGGCGCGTGTCGTCTCTGCAAGGTTCGATTTCTAGACAATCCCGCCAAACTGAATAACATAGTGGATTCCTTATAAATAAAGATCAAGCAATACCTGGTCTTTTTTTTCGTATTAATAATGACACTGATATTATGAAGACAAACAAAAGGCAGGTCGCATTGAATTGAACATAGGCCTCCTAACTCGACGCCCTCTGATTATCTATGGGAGAAGAAAGGCATTGTGCCTTTTCTGAAAGTCGATCGATGCTGTCCAAATCCATCCACAAAATTTATGAAGCATCGATCAAATAAAGGACAACCGAAAAACGACCACGAGCTTGATTAAGAGCTTGCGGTCGTTTTTCGTATGAGTGGAACAAATTATTAACTATTAAAAAGGGCTAAAAGAGAGTGGAAATAAACTTGAGCAGAAGTAAAAGAATTAAAAGTGACTATTTTTCTTGATGCATACGATATTTTGTGGTGCAGAAGAATGCTCATCACTCAGTATTGATGGAACTTTAAGTCCAAGAAATGCCAGTAGGACAGTAAAAAGAAATCTTCGAGTAAAATATCTTGCTAATTATCTCTAGCTTGAGAAAATACAATCTGAGATAAATATCAGGTAACATAAAGGATAGTTTTAAATAAACATATTAGTAATGAAAAAATAACCGCCCAGAAAATCAGAATTGCGGATCTTGTCTCAATATTAATTAGAAAAGGAGGGATTGTTTGATGGTATGGACTATTTTTATCTTTCTATTGATTGTGTTTATTGTAGGACCGATTGCCTTGCTTTTGTGGTTAAATTTTTTAGCAAAGAAACCACAGCATTCGATTATCAGAGCACACCCTTATTTGGGATGGATGCGCTACTTGTTAGAAAAGATTGGCCCGGAATTCAGGCAATATTGGTTTGATGATGACAATAGTGGCAAACCATTTTCACGAACAGAATTTTTAGGGATTGTTTTTTCTGCCAAATATCGAAGTGACCTTTTAAGCTTCGGTTCCAAACGTGACTTTGATAAGCCTGGTTATTATATTGCGAATGGTTTGTTTCCCCTATTAAATGAAGAATTAAGGGTTGACAATCAAGAAAAAGTCCATTCCATGAAATATAAAATTGATCATGAAGGATTGTTTACTCGTCACGAACAGCTTGAAAAGGACCAAACAACACGTTGGCTTTACCATGAGGAAGATGCCATAATCGTTGGCGGTGATCGGAAATTTCCATGGAGACTTCGCGGTCCATTTGGTGCCTCTGCCACATCTTACGGAGCAGTCGGCGAAAACTATATACTTTCAACAGGTCATGGCAGCCGTTTGGCAGGCGGTTCATGGATTAATACGGGGGAGGGCGGAGTTGCACCAGAGCATTTAGAAAGTGGTGTAGATGTGGTCGCTCAAATTGGCCCTGGTTTATTTGGTTTTCGCGATGATGAGGGGAATTTTTCTATTGATGAATTTAAGTTTAAAGCCCAGGAGCCGAATATAAAAGCATTTGAGCTTAAATTCGGCCAAGGAGCAAAAATCCGTGGCGGACATCTGGAGGGGTCAAAGGTTACAACGAAGGTAGCAAACATTCGTAAAGTTCCAGTGGGGAAAACCATTAATTCACCAAATCGCTTTCCATTTTTGCAAAATGGGCTCGAAACGTTGCAGTTTATCAAAATGCTGCAAGATGAAGGTGGAAAACCTGTCGGAATCAAAATTGTCGTTGGATATCCATCCAGCTTGGATGAATTTTTCGAGGCCATGAATAATCTTAGGATTTATCCGGACTTTATTACGGTTGATGGCGGAGAAGGTGGAACAGGCGCCACTTACAAATCAATGGCAGATACAATGGGGCTTCCTTTATATCCTGCTTTAATTGCGGTTGTTGATAAGGCCTATCAGTTTGGTCTACGAAATAAGCTGAAAATTTTTGCTTCAGGAAAGTTAATTTCAGCCGATAAAATTGCTATTGCCCTTGCGATCGGTGCAGATGCCGTGAACTCTGCGCGAGGATTTATGATTGCTAACGGCTGTATTATGGCTCTTCAATGCCATACTGGTAAATGCCCTACGGGCGTAACGACCACCGATCCAAAATATCAAGAAGCACTTGTGCTAGAGGAAAAGAAATGGCGAGTCATGAACTACATCATTAATGTACGTCAAGGTTTGTTTGCCTTAGCTGCGGCTTGTAGCATTGATAGCCCCCGTAAATTCACTCGTGATCACATTGTATTTAAAGATGTCGATGGAAAAATAAAAAGGTTATCAGAACTGTTTCCAATTCCTGATTCTTCGGATGAATTATTAAAAAGAACTTTATAGTTTAAAAGAAAATGAACGGGATAAGTTAACCCTGTATTTATATTATCTGTTGATGGATAAACAATAGAGGTTTATCAAAAGGTGACAAAAATATTTGGATACCTCCAAGAAGACCTGCAAGATAAGTATTTCAAAGCTATTATTGTTCCCATACAGATAGAAGAAGTCCGTTACCATTTTAACCAGTTTATTATATCAACATTTTCAAACCTATCATTTGTAATCGCTTGACTTTACAACTTTGACGGGATAGGGGTAGAGTCCCACATATAGCATCATAACATAGCCTTGGTAACGTTTATCAAGGCTTTTTTTAGTGGTTTCCTAGCATAGGTGCTATTTCAGGATGCAAGTCAGAATAATCTTTATGGAGAATTTTTCCCAAACCATAACTGAAATGCGAATTAAATTGACTTGTAAGTTAATAAATTAAATAAAAACAATATTTGGAAGTTAGTTGAAAAGAAGAATCTGCTTCTTATACGGAAAAGGAATAGATTATTGTGATGATAATGAAAAGGAACTAGTAGGAAATGAACTTATCCAATTTTTATATTAAAATAGAAAGTATATAACACCGAATTGAGAAATAAAAAGTCTGTGAGACATGGATAAAACTTGGGAGCAATTTTTAAGGATACTATATAAAGAAATGATAGAATCAGATATACTAAAACTAGTGGATTTGATATCAATACAAGTGATGTAATTAGATAAATACTAGTGATACTTCTCATTAAAAACATTTGATGTTGATTTGGCGGGCATTCTTCTGATTTTTCAAACAGCCATTCATTTGCAATTAGGGCATGGAGTCTTCAAAACTGTGTGTTTCTATAAAATTTTACTCATTCATAATAGATCAAAAAAGTCTCGAAAATTATTTTCGAGACTTTTTGTATTTGCGAAGAAATTTTATTCCTTGCAATGGATTGACTTTGATCTGTTCAAGCTAGGGAACGATTGAATATTAATTTTCTTCAAAAAATTAATAACATATATTTTGACATATATGTTATTAATCTCATAAATTATATAATTGTTTATTATTAATGTTATTGAATATGGCATTATTATTATTAAATATAACATTATTTTAATATGAATATTAAAACTCAGAGATATTAGTTAAGCCGATAGTATATCTTTAACAATAAAGAATCTTTTTTAAAGAATAGAAAAATATTTTATATATACTCTTTTCTTCAACTCTCAAATAATTAACCTACAACGAAATTACATGTAGGTTTGTACATAAAGGAAAAGATAAATGTGCGAGAACGCAAATCTCCAGCATCCTAATAATAGGGATTTTCTGATAAAAATCTATAATTTGAACTATCAGGTGTGAGAATTAAAGTAAAGCAATGCTTTATGGCATTGCTTTTTCCTGTTTTGCAAATTAATAAATAATATCTATCAACTAAATCTGTATTTTTTTGAAAGAGTGAGAGGATACTACTTCTTTGTTTATATTATTCCATTTAAACTCATTACTGCTATAGTTTAACGATATATTGGGGAGAGTGAGCATACAACATGAGAAAAAAATATCCCCTAAGAACAGTACTTAAGAGCTTCAAAAAATATATAAAAGGGGGTCAGTGAAAAAGTCTTTCACTTTATGTTTATTACCTTAAATTATCAACCTTAACTAATTTTTATTTTTAATGGAATTAGGAACCCCATTTGAATGTAAGGCTTGCTTCTGATGTAGTTCCGAAAAGGTGGAGAACTTATTGCGTGAATCAAGAAAATTAACTCTTGTCTTAAATACTGATGATCAAGAGCAAAGTTTCAGATGATTTAATATCAAGCGCAATTTTGGGATATCGGGAAATTACAGCAATAGAAGGAAATTTTCTATTAGCTAAAAACCTAAAAGCGAAAGGGCATGAGTTTCACTATTCCACCTTTGTTCCAAAAACGGAAATTCCGTATGCTTACTATACGAAGGGCATGCAAGGATTAAAAAAGAGGGCTATATGAAAGAAAATTTAATCGCGGGTTATACACACTTTCATTTTGGTTCTTGCCCTAATCGTTAAAGGGAGTAACTAATACAGTGGAGGAATTAAGTTTAGAAGAGGAAAAAGAGATATTAGAAAATAAGATTAAATTTTATTCAGCAACAGGTGCATTGGCAGAACTAGAAGGACTAAAGAAAGCGCTAAACAATAAATAGCTTTTGAACTAAGAAGGGAATTCGCCTTCGAAGGAAATGTTTCTTCAGTAGACTTTTTCTTCTTCAAGTAACAGGAGAGTTGAACTTAAAATAAGTGTTTCTTGGGTCCGAGGGTAAATCTAAGTTAATCAACAAAAGCTTTTTCTATCCCAGAATCGGAGACGCTGTACGGAGCAAAAAAAAAGAAGCCGGCTAAACCAACTTCTTTCTCACTATTTTTAAACTGTCACATTGCTTATTTTTAACTGCTGATGCTGTTTTTTCCTTCTTTGCTTCTTTGTCTTGAATTAATTTTAGAAGATCTAGGAAATTATCATCACGTGTATAAATTGCTTTTGCCCCATTATCATCGTATTCATAGAAACCTTTATTTGAACGAATACCATGTTCACTTTTTTCGACCATTTCTTTTAAGAATTTAGGAACTTCTCTTGTATTCGATAAATCCTGCTCGATGTTGTATACCATAGCTTGTGTTGTTTGCAGACCTGCTAAATCCTGACTTTCCATTGGTCCGCAAAAAGCCCATTTAAAGCCCATGCTTCCTCTTACAGCGATATCAATATCTTCTGCCGTACATACTCCCAATTCAATTAAGTTGAAGCATTCCCGTAGAAAAGCTACTTGTATGCGGTTAACGATAAAGCCGGTAATCTCTTTTTTCAGTACCACTGGAGTTTTACCGATTTCTTTCATTAGGTCATAAGTTACTTTTACGACATTTTCATCTGTCTTCTCAAATTTAGCAATTTCTACAATTGGTACAAGTTGTGGAGGGTTAAAGTAGTGTGTAATGATAAATCTTCCTGGATGTTTTGCTCTTTGTGTTAATTCTTTTAATGGGAAAGTAGATGTATTAGATGCAATAATCGTTTTTTCAGAGACAATGCTTTCAATAATCTCGTAAGTATCTAATTTTGTCTCAAGCACTTCTGGAATAGATTCTAGAATAAAATCAGTATCCTGGATCGCTTCAAGTAAATCTGTTGTATATTTAATATTATCCAAAGTCTGCTCCATTTTTTCTTGTGACAGCATTCCTTTATCAACCATAATTTTCAAGCTGTTCGTAATCATTTTTTTTGCTGTTTCCAATGATGTCTCGCGTCTAGCTTGAATACGTACAATATATCCTGCTTGTGCAAGTAATTGAGCAACGCCATGACCCATAATACCTGCTCCAAGTACTGTGATGATCTTCATTTAAAAACCTCATTTCGTATTATATTTTCTTTATTTTTCATAATTAGAATAGAAAGTCTATTAAAAATAGGAAGCATCTTGCTATTTATTTTTATAATAGTAACGTCATTGTGAAAGGAAATTATCAGATAGCTTTCTCTTGGTGTTATGTTAATATATAAAGATTAAACAGAAATATTTTTAATTTGCTTCTTCTTGTTTCCAGCCCCTTCAATCGTGTGAATAACAACTGCAGCAACTAGGATAGCTGCAATGGTTACACCAGCTAATATGACAGAAGTATCCATTAAGAGGACAAGAATAATTCCAACAATTGATGCTACTGATGAAAGAATCGTATATGTCGCAAATGTTTCTTTCATTGATAAGCCAAAAAATTCTTTTACCATCCAGAAGCCAGGATCATTTACGTGTGAAGCAAAAGCTGTTCCCGCTCCAGTAGCAAGAGCAACAAGTGCTAAGTTTGCCTCAGGATATGATTCTAGCATTGGAAGCACCAATCCGGCAGTTGATAATGCTGCAACAGTTCCTGAACCTAAACAAATACGGAAAATTACGGCAATAAACCACGAAAGAAGAACTGGAGAAATGGAAACATCAGTAAACAGACTAGCAATATATTCCCCAACTCCGCCATCTATAATAACTTGTTTGAATGCACCACCACCACCAGTAATTAAGATTAGCAAACCAATCGCGTTGATGGATGCCCCTGCAGAGGACGTTAAGTCTTTCATTGGAGTTTTCCTGGCAATTCCCATTGTATACATAGCTAATAATAGTGAGATTAACAAAGCTACTGGAGCGTTTCCGACAAAACGAATAATTACAACTAAAAGATTATCGGCAAATCCCAATTGTTTTTGGAAAATATCTAAAAAAGCTTCTGCAAACATCAATAGAATCGGGAATACCGCTGTTAAGACACTGATTCCAAATCCAGGTGTTTCTTCTAATTTCCATAGTTTTTGATCTCCTATTGCTTCCGCATTGCCTGTTTTTTCAAAAGCACTTGGGATCCACTTTTTGTTGATTTTAGGGAACCAAACTCCCGCAACTACAATTGTTGGTATCCCAATAATGATTCCGTATATTAATACCATGGCGAGGTCTGCTCCGTACTCCTGTGTAACGGCAGTGATTCCTGGATGAGGTGGCAAGAAGCTGTGTGCGACAACTAAAGCACCTGCTAACGTAAGGCCAAAGTGTGTAATGGAAATCTTTAGTTCCTTTGAAATCATATAGATGATTGGAATTAATAGAATAAAGGCAACGTCCCAGAATAAAGCAATTCCTACGATAAAGGAAGAAGCAGCAATTGCCCATTGCACATTCCTTCTTCCAAACTTATCGATTAATGTCATTGAAATTCGATAGGCTCCACCTGCATCAGCGATCAAACGACCAATCATCGCTCCGAAACCTAAGATTAGCGCTATATGTCCTAAAGTACCGCCTAATCCAGTTTCTACTGAAGTGACTATGTCACCTAGCGGCATCCCTAATGCCAGCGCCACAACAAACGAGGAAATAATCAATGAGATGAAAGCGTTTAATTTGAAGACCGTGATTAAAATAATTAATAGAATAACTCCAAGTGCAACCATTAATAATGGCATTTTCATTGCCCCCCTTTTTTATATAACCCTAAATCTTCCATTAACCTAAAGAATTCCCTTTGTCTTAAACATTCAGAAAATAAATATTTTAGATATATGAGAATTTTCCGAATGTTTATATTGTAATAAAAAGCTATTGAAATATCTAATAGAATATAATTTATAAAAAGGCGGTTTTTTATAAATATTTTTTTTAGTTGTAACGGGATCTATAAGGAGAAAATATTACTGTATTGATTAATAATTCTTATTTAGAAAATCAGAGCCATATTAGGAGGAGAAAACAAGATGGTACAAACAGCAACAAAATTTCTATTGCGAATTTGCCCTTCTCTTTTTCCACAATAAATATACGCTTAAATTGATCAGTATAGGTGATTCCTTTTGAGCTTACAGATTTAACGTAATTATTAGCTGATTGCAACTTGATCTCTTTCTCTGTGAAGATCTTTTTACTCATAATTACTCCGTCTCCATGTTTAGTTCGCTGAGTTGTATTTCTTTATTATACAAAAATGTACCCTCTAGGTAGACTTTTTTTAAGTACTCTATTAGGGTACATTTTATAGGGAGAACGGCTTTTTTTTTTGGAAAAAAATAAATTTGGAAGGATTTAAATAGAAAGATGTCTTTTTGTTTATTCTTGGTTTTATTTTTGATTTCCAACTCCCCTTACCCTTTTTTAATTAAATGTTTTTTAGAACTCACTCAGGACAACGAAGTCTAGTCATTATTCCTATTAAAACATTTCCTTGCACTAGAATTAACAATGTATTCATTGTGTTTATATATTAATAAAATCTTGAATTTTGGCTCTAGAAGAAAGATTATTTCGATTAGAATTACATGGGGAAAAGATTTAAAATTAAATTAATCATAATCAAGATAATATTCCGATATATTAACATTTTTAGACCATAGCACACTAAGTTAAGTTTTGGATGCGATTACATTTGGCTGAGGTATCCGGATCGATGTTAGTTTTTGTGCATTTGATAGTCACGACAAAAAGGAAACAGACCTTTTTCTTTACAAACCAAAAAAGAGATTACAAGGAAAAGAGGAGATTTTAGCATGTCGAGTCGTCGAGTCAATCACAAGCCTATCTTTTGGAAGGGAGAGTAGCCAAGTAACAGGTTCTTCACAAGGAATTGGGAAAGCGGTTGCAATTGGTTTATCACAAGCAGGTGCGACTGTATTGGTTACAGGAACCAATCCGGAACGTACGAAGAAAGTCACCGAGGAAGTGGCCCAATTAACAGAGCGGGAAACAGACTACTTTATTGGTGATCTATCAAAAGATGAAAACGTTATCTAGATGGTTGAAAAAGCCATACATAAATGGGACAAAATCGACATTCTTGTCAATAATGCCGGCTGAGGCGTGATTCTCCAGTTTATTGAACAAACACCGGAAACCTTAAAAACAACAATTGACCGCAACCTCTGGACTATGCTGTGGTCATGTTACAGAGTGTTGCCGCATATGGTGAAACAAAATTACGGACGGATTATTAACATAGGGGCAGATTCAGTTCGCAATGGGTTTATAGGACCATGCAGCCTATAATGCTGCAAAGGGCGGGGTCTATGCCATTGTTTCCGGATTAGGAAGAGAATTCGCCAAAAATTTAGAACAGCGGGCGTTACGATTACTGAAAAGAGAAGCCCATGTAGAATACCCGCACTCCACTACTCTTCACAATGTGACGAATGTAAGAATCGTTAATAATGAAGAGGATGCCGTAAAAGTTAGATGCATTTTTCTCTACCTACCGTACGAAGCGTGAAGTACTTGACAATTTGTCGTGGTCAACGAATACATCATTGTAAAAGAAAATGGAGAATTAAAGATTGAATCCAAGAAAGTCATTCTCAAATTGGACAGTCTCCGCCCCCACGGAAAAGTAAGTATCATCTTTTAATTTGTAGACAAATTTTGGAGCTGACCCACGCTGGATTACCGCGGTGAACCAGTGGGTGTCAGACCCCCTAAAATATTAGGAGGTTTCGAATGATTCGCTATTAAAAGTTGGGGTATGTTGTGTTAAGCGTGACGGATCTTAATAAATCGTTAGATTAGGAAAACGTAAGTTTATTGGCGGTCAAGAAGACATGATTTGGGTATGGCTGCAGAAATTGCAAAAGCCAAGAGCCTCGCAACAGAAAAATAACAGTGGAAATTAGTTTAATTTCATTATTCTTTATGGGGTAAGGGAGCCTAAGGTCTTGTCACTTCTTCCTTATTTGGTGCCCAGCAAGCCGTTAATTGCTAGTTGGTTTAAGTCCAACTGCCAAGACTTCTCGGTAGCTGACAGGTAACTGGTGGCTAAGGTTGAATCCCTGTGACAAAGTAACTCTTTGAGAGTGCTAGCAAATTAACAGACAGGTTGTAACCTAAAGTGAATCCTGTCGCCTCGTCAGAAGAAATACGGGTTTTGCCTATCCTATTCCAAGTCAAATTACAGAATTTTCCTAGGAGGATTAAAATAACTGTTTCATCAGGTGGGGGGAGAACCAACCTATTTACTTATTTTGCTCGAGTAGAGTCTAATTAGAAGGGAGCATTCATTATGGTAATGGTTTGTAAAGAACATCTCACAAAAGGATTGGAATTACTTCCTGTTCCACATGTAAAAAAAATGCCTGCCCAAACAAAAAAAACATGTTCCTTTTGTGGCAAACAGGCGGAACTAAAATTATTTCTTCTTCTTAGCGTTAGAGAAAAAATATCATTTAACCTGATTCATTCATAGTAATTTAAGATTTAAGCTTATAGCCTTGTATAAAAACTTTCTCACCCAATTTGGTTTGCGCTAAAAAAATGAAAAAAGAATCCACTTCTATTAGAGTTTAAGTAACCACACAAAAACCACACAGAAAGGATTCTTTAACGCAAGTAACTCTTGATCTCAACCGGAAAATTAAATTGTCAAGTGATGGAGGATCTCTTTCCTCCCGATACAGGTGAATTTCTCTTTAGAGAATTCGATGAAAAATCGGATTTTCGAAGACTTTAGGAGAGCACATAAAACTGAATGATTCAAGGGCCTATTAACTTCATTCAGATGAAACCCTTAAATGCCAAAAGATTTATCAAATCATTGCTGGGTATTCCGAAGATGACGCTGCAGATCAATTAACTAAAGATCCTGTTTACACACAAATTGTTGGAACACCTACATTGCTTCCTTAATCGTAACGTTAAGGATAAGAGAAACAATAGAGGAAGAACTTGTTCTTGTTCCCCTCCAATTTTGAAATTAATATTAACAAATTAGCTAATAAGCCCATTTGTGGCTCTTACGACTATATTCGAAAATATGTGATTTATATCACATAGTCCCTGAATGAAGTGTTTTAAAATAACACCTTGTAAATAGTAATAACTTAAAGGGAGTGTTTAATTTGTTAGATCAAAAAAATAGAGCTTGTAAAATCAACTGTTCCAGTGTTAGAGAAGAAAAAAATTACAACCCGTTTTTATCAATTAATGTTTGGAGCACCCCCAGAACTCCTTAATATATTTAATCATGCAAACCAAAAACAAAGAAAACAGCAAAAGGCACTTGCAAGCGCAGTATATGCTGCAGCCAAATACATCGATAACCTCTCTGCCATTCTTCCTGTTGTGAACCAAATTGTCCACAAACACCGCAGTCTCGGGATTAAACCGGAACATTATCCAATCATCGTAGGAAAATTCTTGCTATTAGCAATCAAGGATGTGCTGGGTTATGCAGCAACAGACGAAATTATCGATGCATGGACAGACGCTTATAAAGAAATTGCCGTTACCTTTATTAATGTAGAAGCTGAATTGTACAAACAAGCGTCTAATCAAAATGGCGGATGGGACGGGTTCTGACCTTTCATCGTTGAGCGGAAAGTAGTGGAAAGCGACCTTATCACCTCTTTTTATTTAAAACCCGAAGATTATAAGGAATTTGTCAGCTTCCAGCCAGGGCAATATATTAGCATAAAGTTAAAAATCGAAGGTGAAAAGTATACACATATTCGTCAATATAGCCTTTCTGATGCTCCGGGAAAAGACTATTATCGAATCAACGTCAAACGTGAGGCGGGAACCACAAATCCTGACGGCCAGGTATCAAATTATCTTCATGACCATGTGGAGGAGGGAGACATTCTTCAAGTAAGTGCACCTGCCGGGGATTTTGTCATGGATTTGGATAAAAAATCACCTGTTGTCCTGTTAAGCGGCGGTGGAGACTAATATTCTGAAGAGTATTTTTTTCGATCAACATCAACATTGGGAAAAATTCTAAGCTTGATAAATTCAACCGCAGAGATAACTATATTGAAGGCTTGCATACAAATTCAACCTATATAACTATAGCATTTGTTTTGTAATGGCATCTGTTCGTGTCGTCCAAAAATTCTAAGTATCTGCGATAAACCCATTCCAATTTACTATAATAAGTTTTTACCCCAATACCTAGAACATCAATAGTTTTTGAAACTGACATTTTATTTACCAATAGCTTGATGAATAACGGCAGGATGCCATTTCATTTTTGGTTAAAGGTGGATGTTTTCTTCTGGTCGGCATCATATTTCCCACACTCTTTAAACTGCCATCGCTGCGTGCAAGTTTTGCTTTTTTCTCTTTTGTAGAAATAGGAAGGATGTTCAACTGGATTTTTATCTAAATTTACACACGTTTCCTTATGAAATTGGTATTCAGACACAACATCCTTCACAGAATTAATACGGATTCAGTGTTCTCTTCCTGTGCGATGCTCTAATTAGAATAGGGTGTGGTGGCGCAATCGAATGTCATACCTTGATTAGGATATATAGCGTCACAAGTTACATTGAATTGATTTGTGTCCCGCTTTCCGGATGAGCTTGTACCGATAAGGTTTGTTCTTGACCGCAGTAAATCGTGTATGTGGCTTTCCGAACGAATTGCAAAACGGATTGATACAAAAATTATATTGAATGGTATGTTTAATCCCATTTAATCGAAATGTAACTGGAAGAAACAATGGTTTACTATATTATTAACAGCGTATTCATTGTGTTTATATATAAATAAAATCTTGAATTCGGGCGCTAGAAGAAAGATAATTTCGATTAGAATTACATGGTCAAAAGATTTAAAATTAAATTAATCAAGATAATATTCCGATATATTTAAATATTAACATTTTAAAATATTGATATTATCTGAAAAATACATTAGACGCTGATTACCTTAGCACGTTGGGTTAACTTTTGGATGCGATTACATTTGGCTGAGGTGCCCGGGTTCGATGCTAGTTTTCGTGCATTTGATAGTCTCGACAAGAAGGAATCAGACCAGCTATTTAGAGTTTTTAGGGCCAGGCGGTTTTGCGACTCCGGGTGATAATGAAGCACTTGAACTATGCCAGGAAGGCTTTTTAAATACTAAAGAAGTCGGATGGAATGATATTTCCAAAGGAATGAACAGGGAAATTCTCCAAGCAACGGATGAAGAACAAATGCATTCCTTTTGGCGTGAATGGGATAAACGGAGGACAGCAGCGGAAAGCAAAAATGAAGAAGCTGGGAAGGTGAAAGTATGAACATAACACGTCAGGAAATTGAGGATCTTTTAGTCCATGAGGCGGAACCTCTTGATGAGTTTAAGCTAAAGGAGTGGGCTACATTATTAGCAAGCAATGGAACGTATGTGATTCCGACCATCGGAAATCCTGATGCGGACTTTAAAAAATTTCTTCGTTCATGATGATCGAGCCCGTCTAGAACAGGGGCGTTACGATTATTGAAAAAAGAGGCCCATGTAGAATATCCACACTCGACCACTCTTCACAATATCACGAATGTAAGAATCGTTAGTAATGAAGGGGATGCCGTAAGGTAAGCTGCATTTACTCAACCTATCCCACAAAACGTGAAGTGCTCGACAATTACGTCGGAGTCAACGAATACATCTTGGTAAAAGAAAAAGAAGAATTAAAGATTCAATCCAAGAAAGTCATCCTAAAACAAGACAGTCTCCGTCCGCACGGAAAAGTAAGCATTATCTTATAATTTAGGTTGGGTCAGACGCACACTTTTTTAACTCTTTTAAGTGAAGTGGAAAGTTCCATAAACAAATAAGCATTAACATAAAACATGTAAGCATTAACGCTATATTTAGAAAATATTAAAATCAAAACCAAGGAGGAATTATGAATGGTGCAAGTCGAAACTAAAAAAGTAGTTGAACCTATCGTAAACCCATTTGATTGTTTACATTATATCGACGGTAAATTTATTGAATCTGTAGATGGAAAAACGTTTAATAACGTGAACCCTGTAACCGAGGAAGTTTATGGTACAGTTGCAGAAGGAAGCGCGGCAGATATTGATTTAGCTGTTAAAGCTGCTAAACGTGCTTTTGAAGAAGGCCCATGGGGAAAAATGACTGTAAATGAACGTTCAAGAATTATCCGCAAAGTTGGTGACATTCTTGAAGCAAGACAAGAAGAAATCGCACAATTAGAATCATTAGATACTGGTAAGCACCTTAAATTCTCACGTCATGTTGATGCTCCTCGTGCAGCAGCAAACTTCCATTTTTTTGCTGATTACATGATTTCTATAGGAACAGAGGCATACCAAGATGAAACTCACAATGCGCTTAACTACGGATATCGCCGCCCGATTGGAGTAGTTGGATTAATCCAGCCATGGAATCTTCCATTATTCTTATTAACATGGAAATTAGCTCCAGCTTTGGCTGCAGGATGTACAGTAGTGATTAAGCCATCTGAATTAACCCCAATGACTGCAACAAGATTAATGGAAATTCTTAAAGAAGCTGGTGTTCCGGATGGAGTTGTAAACTTGGTTCACGGTTTTGGACCTGGTGCTGGAAGTGCAATCAACAAACATCCTGACATTGCAGGTATCGGTTTTATCGGGCAAGTATCTACAGGTGCTAAAATCATGGCAGAAGCTGCGCCTACACTAAAAAAGCTTTCTTTCGAATTAGGCGGTAAAAACCCTAACATTATATTTGCAGATGTGGATATTGATGAAGTAGTGGCAACAACCATTAGATCAAGTTTTACAAATCAAGGGGAAGTTTGTGTCTGCGGTTCAAGAATCTATGTTGAACGCCAAATTTTTGATGAATTCGTAGAAAGATTTGCATCTAAAACAAGAGAATTAAAAGTTGGCGATCCATTTGATATGAGCAATGATCAAGGCGCATTAGTCGCCAAAGTACACTATGATAAAGTAATGAGCTACCTGAAAATTGCTGAAGAAGAAGGCGGTACTTTCGTTACAGGAGGTAAGCGCCCTGATGGTTTGGATAAAGGATATTTCATAGAACCAACCATCATTACTGGTCTAGATGACAGATCTCGTTGTGTTCGTGAAGAAATCTTTGGACCGGTTGTTACAGTTATTCCATTTGACACAGAAGAAGAAGTGATTGCGGCAGCAAACGATACTCGGATGGGCTTAAGTAACACAATCTGGACTAACGATATCCGTCGTGCACACCGTGTAGCCCAAAAAATTGTATCAGGTTTATCTTACATCAACTGCTGGTTTGTACGTGATCTTAGAACTCCATTCGGAGGTACGAAAGACAGTGGACTAGGTCGTGTTGGCGGTAGTCACAGTTGGGAATTCTACACTGAAATAACTAATATTTGTGTTAAACTTTAATTTTAGTTTTTAACATGGATATGTTGCACGGTTTAAATAAGATATACCGTGCAACTTTTTTGAATGTTTCTCAGCTTATACTAAACAGTGTCAAAATACATTTATAATAGAAAGGATATATTCAATTGACTTGTAAAATTGAAAAGTTTGCTGCTAAATTATTAGAAGCTGAAAAAAGCCGCGTTGGAATTAATCCGCTATCTGTAGTAGATCCAGAAATTACTGTCGATGAGGCATATTATATTCAATTGGAAAATATTAAAAAGAAGCTAGCTGAAGGACAGAAAATTGTTGGCAAAAAAATTGGATTAACCTCTGTTGCTGTACAAAAAATGTTGGGTGTTGATGAGCCTGACTATGGACATCTATTAGACAGCATGGTCGTTGAAAATGGCGGTACTATTTTTTGTGAAACCATGCTTCAGCCGAAAGTAGAAGGTGAAATTGCATTTATTTTAAAGAAAGATTTAAAAGGTCCGAATGTGACTGTTCTTGATGTGCTGCAAGCAACAGATTATGTTGTTCCTGCTTTAGAAATTGTTGATAGTCGGATACAAGATTGGAAAATTAAGCTACCAGACACGGTCGCTGATAATGCTTCATCCGGATTATTTGTATTGGGTGGTAAGCCTACAAAAATTAAAGATATTAATCTGGAATTAATGGGCATGGTACTTTTGCAAAATGGTGAAGTTGCCAATACAGGTGTTGGAGCCGCTGCACTTGGAAATCCGGCAACTTGTGTTGCATGGCTGGCGAATCGTTTAGCAGATTATGATATTACTCTTAAAGCAGGTGAAGTAATCCTTTCGGGTGCACTTTCCGGCATGGTTGTCGTTAATCCGGGCGACAATTTTACAGCAAGATTTGCTTATCTTGGTCAAGTAAGCGTTAACTTTAAATAATTGGCTTAAATAGATACTGAATCTGGATCAAAGGAGGAAAAGGAATGGCAAGTGATATTATTAAACAAATTGCTGATTACTTGGTTGCTGCGGAAGTAGAAAAACGTGAAGTTGTAAAGGTAACTAAGACGTTTAAACCTGATTTAACAGTTGAGGAAGCTTATCAGGCACAGGAACTGCTTGTTCAAAAAAAATTAGACGAGGGCCGAAGAATCATTGGCCCTAAGATGGGATTAACAAGCAAGGCGAAGTGGGAACAAATGGGCGTTACTGAGCCAATTTACGGATATGTGTTTGATTATATGTTGATCGATAACGGTGGTGTTCTTCCATTTTCTGATTTGATCCATCCAAAAGTGGAAGCAGAAATTGCGTTTTTGATTGGCGAAGATATTGAAGGACCTGGAATTACCGGCTCACAAGTGTTAGCTAAAACAGAGTATGTTTTACCTGCACTTGAAATTATTGACAGCCGTTATGAAAATTTTAACTTTACCCACACAGATGTAATTGCTGATAATGCATCTACTTCAAGGGTCGTATTCGGTAATACACTTCGAAAACCAAATGACTTTGAACTTGAATTAGTAGGGGCAACTTTATCGATTAATGGCCAAATTAAAGAATTGGGCGCTGGCGCTGCCGTTTTAGGACATCCTGCCAATGCCATTGCAGTATTGGCAAACATGCTCGCCAGAAAAGGAGATAAAATTAAAAAAGGCGAAATCATTTTATCGGGAGCATTAACAAGTGCAATATTGTTAAAAGTTGGCGACGTTGTTTCAGGTAAATTTGATGGCCTGGGCGAAGTAACTTTCTCTGTTGGTGAATAAATGAGCAATTTTAAAACATATTACAATAGGAAAATATAATTTATGAAAGGGGAATTATCATGCCACTTATTCAAGTAAATATTATGGAAGGCAGACCACCTGAAAAAATAAAAGCATTAATTGAAAATATTACTGATATTGTTGTTGAAACATTAGTTGCACCAAGAACTAGCGTTCGAGTATTGGTAAATGAAATGCCAAAAACTCATTGGGGAGTTGCCGGTGTACCGGTTTCTGAAAGAAAATAAACGAATAAGCATGAGTCTAGTAACTGTATTCTGGAAAATTGACAAACTATTAGTTGTTTTTATAAAGGTAATTTTTCACAACCTTAGAAATAAAAAATTAAAACTCCCTATATTTTTTGAAAGGGAGTTCAGACTGTCGACAAATTCGAAAATATTCGGGTTTGTCGATATTCCTGAGGTACTGACATCCCCTTAAGGGAGGTTCGCTACACCTCTTCTTGTTATTCACTCATATCGTTATGATTAGCCATAGTAGAAATAGCTTTAAAGGCATACCCATTCATCTTGTTGAATTGGTATTTTTTATATCTGTCTGATTTAATCATTTCATTAACGAATTTTTTAATCATGATAATCCATTGTTTTCAGGTCTATCTTCCAGGTGCAAACTCATTATAAAAACATTGCAGACATCGGTGAAGGTTTCTTTAAAAGATTTTACAAATATGAAGTGAACCAAGGGTAAATTGCTTAATTGGTTACCCACTAAGAGAAAATTTACATTAAAATGAAAAGATTCCTTTGGAAATTTGCTGACAATTGGGGTTTCTAGCATGATTGGAACTCAAGTTATTATCAACCCTGCCGGGAATTCCGGATGGGGGTTCCGCTTTTAAGTGAAACCAGGTGAAATTGAGCTAGTGGCATTTGCTGACGTAGTTGGAGTGCTTGGCGTTGATTAGGAAGATATTCAAATATACCAATATGGAGTATTTCATAGAAGAAAAGAGTAAAATTTCGTATAATTTACAATGGACTATTTTATCAGATCTAAGATTATATATTTCCTAAATTTAAAAGGGAATAACATATTGACTGTATGGGATATTTATACTAATTTGAGAGATGTTTTATCTTAAACTATCATAATTAGGAAAAATAGGTTTTGCATTTGTAGCACTAAATTGACGATGAACTTGATTACCTTGTTATGCAATAAATTGTCCCAACATAAAAAAAGCTGCAGACTCCTGTTTGATTTCTAAGGGTAATTTATACGATAAATAGGGTCTGTGGTAATTTTATTTTATAAAATAAATATGGAGGAAAATAAAAAATGACAGTATCTGAACTCATTGAAAAACTAGAGAAATTGGATATTCAAGATGCACAGATAGTGCTTAAAGATTCATCAGATGAATATTTAGACATACGAGAAATTGAAAGTATTTTAGGATTCTATTATGTAATTCATCCAGTTTCAGCAAAAAGGAGCCAGGAGGAAAAGTAACGGGTTCTCTTTTCGAAGGGAAGGTAACTTTTTTAGCAGTAAATAACACTGTAATAAACAATATTTTAGCATTAGAAAAAGGTAACTTAATGAAGTTACCCCCTTAAGTTGGACTAATAATCCAACTTAAGGGGGTTTTTAATATGGTAAAGTTTTCAAGTGATTTAAGTAAATAGATTGTATCAGAGTTGGTTAGTCGATCTAGAAGGGCTGCGGTCATTTTTTTATCTCCAAATATAGACGTCCATTCCGTAAATTCTAGATTCGTAGTTATCATAACGTATCATTTTTAAGATATTTGCTAACAGTGTTACGTGAAATCCCAAGTTTTGCCGCAATTTGTCTTTGCGATAAACCTTCAACCTCTTTTAAGAATTTGATATTTTGAAATTAAGCCATTTCGATCATCCTATTCGTCCTCTCATATGAATCATATGGCTCATTTTTTATGTAATCAAATCGTATAAAAGTGCCTCAAATCTAGATTATAAAAACAAATATAAAGATTCTTTTAGTTTATTCAATTTATAATTTCGAGCACCCCTTACCCTTTTTTTATTATGTCATGCCCATTAAATGTCTTTAGAATTTACTCAGGACAAACGAAATCTTTTAATTATTCCTCTTAAATCATCTCTTTGCACGCGAATTAAAAGCGTATTCATAATGATTATATATAAATATAATCTTGAATTTAGGCGCTAAAAGTAAGAATATTTCGATTAGATTTTCACAAAAAAAAGATTTAAAATTAAATCAATTAAGATAATATTCTGATATTTTAAATGTCAATATGTTCAGATATTATCTGGAAAAATGCATTAAACGCTGTTTACCTAAGCACACTGTGTTAAGTTTTGGATGCGATTACATTTAGCTGAGGTATCCGGATCGATGTTAGTTTTTGTGCAATGGACAGTTGCACGACAAAAAGGAAACAGACCATTTTTACAAGGAAAGGAGGAGATTTTAGCTTGTCGATTCAATCACAAGCCTATCTATTGGAAGGGAGAGTAGCCGTTGTAACAGGTTCTCCACAGGAATTTAGAAAGCGGTTGCAATTGGTTTATCACAAGCAGGTGCGACTGTATTGGTTACAGGAACCAATCCTGAACGTTTGAAGAAAGTCTCCGAGGAAGTGGACCAATTAACAGGGCGGGAAACAGACTACTTTAATGTTGATCTATCAAAAGATGAAAACGTTATCCAGATGGTTGAAAAAGCCATACATAAATGGGACAAAATCGACATTCTTGTCAATAATGCCGGCGGAGGCGTGATTCTCCCGTTCCTTGAACAAACACCGTAAACCTTAAAAACAACAATCGACCGTAACCCCTGGACCATGCTGTGGTCATGTTACAGCGTGTTGCCGCATATGGTGAAACAAAATTACGGACGGATTATTAACATAGGAGCAGATTCTGTCCGCAATGGTTTATGGGACCATGCAGCCTATAATGCTGCAAAGGGCGGGGGCCATGCCATTTTTCCGGATCAGGAAGAGAATTCGCCAAAAATAATATTACCGCGAATGTCATCGCTCCCCCGGCAGTAGAGGGGGAACTGCTGGATGAGATCAGAAAGAGAGATACGGGGTTGGTAGATTGCTATATTAACATCATTCCAAAAGGAAGAGGGGCGTATCCGGAAGAGGTGGCGGATGCCGTCGTATTCCTTGCTTCCGATAAGGCGACTTTTATTACGGGCCAAGTGATTAGTGTAAATGCGGAAGCACGATGCAATAAAAATGATTTTAAGGTTTTCTAAAACCTCTTTCAGAACCGACACAGATGATGAGCAGGTTTACTAAAAAAACTTATTTAGGGGGAGAGCCAATGAGCAATTATCTTAAGGATGATCAACAGAAGTGTTTATTCAAAGTAAATCGTGAAGTTTTTATTAATCCGGAAATTTTAGAAAGCGAACGCAATGAAATTTTTGATAAATGCTGGTTATATATCGGGCATGAATCAGAAGTACTGAATAAAGGCGATTTTCATAGAAGAAAAGTTGGTGGACGAAACCTTTTATTTACCCGCGGTAGTGATGGGGTAATAAGGGCATTATATAACTCCTGTCCACACCGGGGTGCGCTCGTATGCCGTGAAGGAAAAGGAAACTCAAAAGTATTCCGCTGCTTCTATCATGCGTGGAGCTTTAATACGCAAGGGGAATTAGTCGGATTACCTGATAAATTTGGTTTCTTGGAAGACCATAACTGCGATGGCTCCAAAAATATGCTGGCTGTCAAACGACTTGACAGTTACCGCGGTTTCGTATTCGTTAACTTTGATGACAACGCCATATCATTAGAGGAATACCTGGCAGGTGCCAAAGAGTATCTCGACTTGGTGGCAGATCAAACAGAAGTTGGAATGGAAGTTTTGCAGGATCCCCAAGAATATAGCGTACGAGCGAACTGGAAATTACTTTGTGAAAATAGTTTTGATTTATACCACGGGGTACCAACCCATAAAACCTATTTTGATATTGTTGCGACCCGCGGCGGAATAATGGAAAAAGACAGTCTTGCAGGGGAAGCGCGCGCTCTGGGGAATGGACATGCCGTAATGGAATATTATGCCCCGTGGCCAAGACCAATCGGAAAATGGATTGAAGGTTACGGTGAAGAAGCGAAAGAAATTATCGATAAAATCAATGCCCGCTTAGTAGAAAAATTTGGCGAAGAAAGAGCCCACCGCATTTCGAAAAAGAACCGTAATATTTTAATTTTCCCTAACCTGGTCATCAATGATATCATGGCGATTGCAATCAGAACCTTTTATCCGATTGAACCGGGTTATATGCAAGTAACCGCCTATGCTTTATCTCCTATAAATGAAACAGACGGTTTCAGAGAGGTACGGAATGACAGCTACTTAGAGTTTTTAGGGCCAGGCGGTTTTGCGACTCCGGATGATAATGAAGCACTTGAACTATGCCAGGAAGGCTTTTTAAATACTAAAGAAGTCGGATGGAATGATATTTCCAAAGGAATGAACAGGGAAATTCCCCAAGCGACGGATGAAGAACAAATGCGTGCCTTCTGGCGTGAATGGGATAAACGGATGACAGCAGAGGAAAACAAAAAAGAAGAAGCTGGGAAGGTGGAAGTATGAACATAACACGTCAGGAAATTGAAGATTTTTTATTCCATGAGGCGGAGCTTCTTGATGAGTTTAAGTTAAAGGAGTGGTCTGCATTATTCGCAAGCAATGGAACGTATGTGATTCCGCCCATCGGAAATCCTGATGCTGATTTTAAAAAATCGCTTTTCTTTGTTCATGATGATCGTGCCCGTTTAGAACAGCGGGCGTTACGATTACTGAAAAGAGAAGCCCATGTTGAATACCCGCACTCCACTACTCTTCACAATGTGACGAATGTAAGAATCGTTAATAATGGAGAGGATGCCGTAAAAGTCAGATGCAATTTCTCTACCTACCGTACGAAACGTGAAGTATTGGACAATTATGTCGGGGTCAACGAATACATCTTGGTAAAAGAAAATGGAGAATTAAAGATTCAATCCAAGAAAGTCATTCTCAAATTGGACAGTCTCCGCCCGCATGGAAAAGTAAGTATCATTTTATAAAATGAAGTCAGATTTTGATTGGGGTTCATACGAATTAACACATTAACGTGGTTAAGCTATGAGGGTCAGACCCTCTAGTATAATATAGGAGGTTTTTGAATGATTCGTTATAAAAAGTTGGGATATGTTGTGTTAAGCGTGACTGATCTTAATAAATCGGTAGATTTTTATGAAAATATTGTTGGTATGGAATTTGTTGAACGGGTTCTTGATGCGGCATACCTTCGATGCAGCGGGGACCATCACAATTTAATCCTTGAACAAGGAGAAGAACCTGGGTTAAAAAGAGTAGCATTTGAGCTTGAAAAGGCAGACCAATTTCAAGCAGTGTTTGACCATTTAACGAAACAAGGTGTAAATCCTGTCGAATTAAGCGCAGAGGAGTGCCAAAATTTGGCCCAAGGTAGAACATTGCGTTTTAAAGATCCATATTTAGGGGTAACGTATGAATTCTATGTGCAAATTATGCAAATGGGTACACCATTTGTTCCTAAGAAGGCCAGAATTACGAGACTTCTTCATGTCGTTTATGAAACTAATAAATTTGACGAATTATTTGATTTCTTTACGAAAGTTTTGAACTTCAACATTTCAGATATCCAAGGAAGGGAAACGGGATGGGCCTGGTTAAGGGCAGCTGGAACTCCATTTCACCATAATTTTGCCCTGACAAAAGGAAAAGAAAATAAATTGAATCACCTTGCATATCAAGCTCAACGTGTAGATGATGTGGGGATTCAAGTTAATAGATTAAAGGATAACAATGTTCCGATTCTATTTGGGCCAGGAAAACATCACCCATCGGGCAGCATTTTCCTATATTTTGCGGATCCTGACGGCTTAACGATTGAGTATAGTCAAGGAATGGAAGAATTTCCGGAGGAAAATCCAAGAGAGCCTCGCCGTCTAGAACCAACCATGCATACACTTGATGAATGGGGAGGAAGACCTAAACCAGGATGGGGAAAAGTTGGTAAATTGATAAAGGAAGACCTGGAAAAAGTTAATCAATAATCAATCAACAATTATCATTTAAGGAGGCAGCATCGTGTCAAAAGGTGAGAATTTCCGTGTTGACTTTCACACCCATATTATTCCTGAGAATTTTCCTGATTTTGCGGAAAAATATGCGGATGATCGTTTTCCGATTTTAAAGCATACGTGCAGCTGTGGAGCTGAAATTTACAAGGATGGAAAGTCATTCCGAAAAGTTGACGAGAATGCCTGGAATCCTGAAAAACGCATCGCTGAAATGGATGCAGAAGGTGTCAATGTCCAAGTTTTATCTCCGATTCCGGTTACGTTTACATATTGGGCAGATGTAGAAAAGTGTTTAGAGCTGTCGAAAGCACAAAATGATTTTATAGCTTCGGTAGTAGCCCAATATCCTGATCGTTTTGTCGGCCTTGGAACGGTACCATTGCAGAATTCGGATTTGGCGATTGCAGAAATGGAGAGAGCAGTTAACGAGCTGGGGCTGATCGGGATTGAAATCGGTAGCAACGCAAATGGAAAAACCCTCGATGATCCGGAGATTCAAAGATTTCTGGAAGCGGCGGCAAAAATGGATGTACCCATTTTAGTTCATCCATGGGCCACGGTCGGAGTAGAGAGAATGCCAAACCATAACTTTATGTATTCGATCGGAATGCCGTCCGAAACAGCTCTTGCGGCAGGAAGCCTAATCTTCAGCGGTATTCTTGATAAATTTCCAAAATTAAAAATCTGCTTTGCCCATGGCGGAGGGTCCCTGCCGTATTTATTACCGCGAATCGACCAAGCCTGGGAAGTATGGCCGCATATCCGCACAACGGAACGGCCGCCAAGCTTTTATGCGAAGAAGCTCTATTACGATACGCTCGTTTACGATCCGTGCAATCTCCAATTTATGCTTGGAAAATTTGGTGCTGATCATATTATCATGGGTACAGATTATCCATTCATGTTGCGGGAAGCACCGCCGGGAAAAATAGTTGAAATGTTGGAAAATGTTTCGGATGTGGAAAAGAAACAAATGCTTGGAGAAAATGCGATTAAGTTTCTTGGATTAAGTAAAGAGAGTTTTATTAAAGAATCGGAATAGGCCAAATAAAAGAACATTCCATTTTGATAGGAATGTTCTTTTATCTTGACCTATAGGTTCTATAGATCATATATAGCTAGTGTTAATAAAAAAACATAAAGGTTAGGGAACATCTGTTATTTGTTCTGTTCTTACTCGAAACAATATGTATGTAGGTATTCGTAATATAAAAATGTAGTTAAATTAAATGATGAGGAGATGAGTAATAATAAATATTAATATTAAATATAAAAATATCATTTTTGCATTTTTAATGGCTTTTAGTATGTCCTTTTTTATTTCATTAATATTAATCTTAATAAATAGGGATTATGATGGAACATTTTTACATGCATGGTTAAAAACTTGGTCACAGGCTTTTATTTGCGCTTTTTTTGGGGCTTACTTTTTTCCGAAAGTAATACAAAAAATAGTGAAAAAGATTAATTTTGTAGAAAAACCATTAATAAATGAGAATGATATTTTAGTGAGAGAACAAAACGATTAATAATAAAATTTAAAGCAAAGTACAGAGTCCAAAGTCATTATGGAAAAAGCATAACAAAGAAGATTGAAAACGAACTAACTCAAACAAATAATTTAAAAAAGACCGTCGAGATATATCTGACGGTCTTTTGATTTTTTATAAGTTTGTGTAACATTTAATAACCTTATGAATATAACTAAAATCTTGAATTAAGGCGCAAAAACAAAGATTATTTCGATTAGAAATCAGCAGCGGCAAAAATGGATGTTCCGATTTTAGTCCATCCTTTGGCGACAGTTGGCGAAGAGAGAATGCCTAAACATAATTTTATGTACTCAATAGGGATGCCTTCGGAGACAGCGCTTGCTGCAGGGAACTTAATCTTCAGAGGCATTTTTGATAAGTATCCAGATTTAAAAATCTGTTTTGCCCATGGCGGAGGAACCCTGCCTTATTTATTACCGAGAATCGATCAAGCTTGGGAAGTATGGCCGCATATCCGCACAACGGAACAGCCGCCAAGCTATTATGCGAAGAAATTTTATTACGATAAACTAGTCTATGATCCCCGCAATCTTCAATTAATGCTTGAAAAATTGGGGGCTGATCACATAATCATGGGTACTGACTATCCATTTCTGCTGCGAGAAGCACCACCAGGAAATGTAGTCGAAATGTTAGAAAACGTGTTGGATGAGGAAAAGAAAATAATGCTTGGAGAAAATGCTATAGAGTTTCTGGGGTTAAATAAAGCCACAGTGTTATTAAAGAAATGGTATAGATTTACAACAAAGGACATTTCTGTTTAAATGGAATGCCCTTTGTTCTTACTAATCCATAGCTTAAACCTATTTAAATAGATTTTAAATTTTTTAAAATAGTTTCAAAAGTATGAAGAAACAGATGAAGCCTTTCTAATTTTGGAGAATCCTTTTTATATAATCCAACAACATTATAAGTGAGATCTTTAAATTCATCAAAAGGGACGGTACATAAATCTTTATTGAGTGTATTTGTGTGATTAGCTAGAATTAGTTCTGGTACGACACTAAAACCCCAGTTATTTTTAATCATCGATATTACCATTTCGAATCCGCCAACTTCAATTCGTTTTAGATTTCTTACTCCGATTAATCTTTCATCAATTTTTCGCCATAAGGCTGTTTCCCTACGATAGCAAATCATCGTTTGGTCAATAAGATCGTCTTTTAAAATTTCAGCTTTTCCAACTAATGGATGGTCTTTTCCAACAATAAAAACAAGTTTTTCATGAAAAATATATTCTGATTCTAGATTTGTAAATGGGATTACATCTCTTACAAGCCCTAAATCGATTGACCCATCTTTAATCATCTTAGAAACTTCTACAGAGTCCGCTGCTTCCACTAGTTCAAAAGAAAACTCACTTGTTCTGCGCAGATGTGATAAAACCTCTAAGACAATTGAAACTGAGATGGCAGGTGATAATCCAATGGTAATTGTTGGAGTTTTAATACCTTCAATCACCTGTCTTGCTTCTTTTACATAGTTTAATATTTTACGTGCATATGGAAGCAGGGCAGTTCCTTCCTTAGTCAATAGGATTTTTTTTCCTTCTCGGTAAAATAATTTACAGTCCAGCTCATTTTCTAATTTTTGAATTCTTGCCGTTACCGCGGGCTGTGTTAAATTCAAGTGCTCTGCTGTACGCGAATAATTATTTAACTCAAAAACAGTAATAAAGGTTAAAAGTTGTTCATCATCCATAACATCACTTCCTTATTTAAAAAAATGAGCTCCATTTATATTATGATATCAAAAAAAACATTCCGTGCGGCCGAATTAATGCGCTTTCATTTTTATGTAAAAATTACAACTAACCAATAATTTAAACTAATTATAGATTTTAATGATGTTAAATTCTAATCAATAAAATCTTCTTTTTACGGCTAAAATCCAAAATATTTTTTATAATACCGAGGCTTCAATAAATTGTGTATAATCATTCATTAATAAAAATAATGTTTTTGAGATTAAGTCATATACATAGTTTCTAAGATGCGGACAACTTCTTCAGATGGAATTTTCATATCATTATTGATACATTTTCGTACGATATCAATCGCTCCTCCTGTTGTATAAGTGAAATAATATTCTAATTGAGTCTCATTAGCATGTGGAAACTGTCTTTTTTGTTATTCGATAGTTCTTACATACGTATATTTCAAAATGGTATTTAGCACTTGAGAGTCATTTTTTTCGATATTGGGCCGGAGTCATCTACTAGTTGCATAAAAAAGTCTTTTTTAAACTGTCCACTTTATCCTGAAACGCGGCTTCCTCTCATCGTGTTCCAGATTACTTCGATTTTTTGATTTTTCGGTAACCCGCTTGCCTTCATCGATACCGTTTCTCCTACGACACCTGAAATCTTATCCATGCTTCCACTTACACCTGATTCATTCTTAAGCTTCGGCATGACCACTCCGCTTTCCTCAGCTGTTGGTACAGGTTCAACACGCGGGGTCAGGTCGGCTTTGCCGTCCGTGACGTTAAAGGTGAATTTTGGTCTGGCCTGGTGCAGCCGAGCGAAATCCCATTAAAGGGATCATTATTTCAAGAAAAATTAGGCTACCGAACCCCCATTGAATTTGGGAGTATGGCAGCCTAATAAGGGTGTTTTATCTCTGTCTCAAATGACTAGGACAGTCTACTTAATTACTGGATTTTGATTCTAATTCAGTAGGGCATACGAATGTGAAATCTGCTGGGTAGAAGCAAACGACACTCCATTTACCCTTAAAATTTGCTTCACTAACATAGATAAAATCTCCGTTAAAATAAGCTTTTTCTCTGAATGCTGCTACGCATTTTCCAATTAATGACATTGCCGTAATTACTAGGGGATGTCTTTTACAATAAGGGTTCTGTTCAAGGGTTAAGAAGATTATAAACATTTCGGCATTATGAAAGACAGTTTCCTAGATTTTTAGTAGAGAAATGTCTTTCATCGCCCCTATGAGGGTCCCATCCTTTTTCGGAGAGAAATGTCTTTTATCGTCCTAATGAAAGATATTTCCTTTACTTTTTTACAGCGTCTTGTCTTTTAAGATAGACAGTTCTTTCAACAACCATCTACCTCCAGCTTATTTATTTTTAACCCAAGATGCTCTAATATGGAATTCTGCTGGCAGTACAATTTTTCTAGTTTCTTTTGGAGCTGTTTTTTCAATTCGTTCAATGAGCTATCTCCTTATGATAAATTGATTGACAGGTTCATTCTTGCTTTGTTATATTTTTGTTATCGATAACACGATAATATCAAAGATTCAAAGGAGGGAATACTCTATAGCTGAACAAACATTTTAAAAAGGTCTTTCAAGTATTGTCATGCACAACCGAAATAATGTTGCCACGCTTCTGAAGGAAGTTAAGAAAAGAGCATGGAAGACAAAAATTAGGTGTTCAAACAGAGCAATGCATCATTGATATTGCTGCTACTGCAGAGAAGAATTCAAAATACGACATCCAGACAGACGTGATGTCTGTCATTTCTAGTAATAAAGAAGAACTATCCAATCTTCAGAAGTAAAGAAGCGAGTGTGATACAGGATGCTTAAGGGGATACCTTCGATTATTTCACCGAAATTAATGAAGGCTTTAATGGAAATAAGGCACGGGGATGAAATTGTACTGGCAGATGGAAATTTTCCAGCTGCCAGTCACGCTGAGCGCCTTATTTGATGTGATGGACATGGAATATCTGAATTATTAAAAGCAATATTAGAATTTCTACCGTAGACACGTATGTGGAAAATCCCATTGCATTCATGGCTGTTGTTCCTGGTGATTCCGTACAACCAACGATATGGAAAGACTACGAAGAAATTATTCATCATCAGTTTAACTATTCATTTCCATTTGAGTTTATGGAACGATCTGAATTTTATTATCGTACAAGAAAGGCTTTTGCGGTAGTGGCCACTAGTGAAACGGCACAATACGCCAATATTATTTTGAAAAAAGGTGTTATAAAATAAGAAAATAAAAAGGTGTGAACAATTGGAAAAAGTAAAACTCGCTCTGCCTACAGAAAGTCAATTACATGGCAGAATTTAGATCTGGGGATTTTTTTCCACTAAGGAATCAATACCTATAGAGACTTTTATATCAATCATGCCGCATGACAATTTTTGCAAATTTCACATATTTACTCGAAGTCCTTTTCACAGTATGCTAAGAGAAATTTTGATACCCAAAGGAGGAAGTAATGTTAATTTTTAAAAAACTAAAGTCGTTTTATCTTCCTTATAAAAAGGATTTCATTTTGTCGATGATTTTCCTGATGGTGATCGCTGCAATTACGGTTGTTTACCCGATGATTTTGCAGCTGACCATTGATGAAGTGGTCCTCGGGAGGAAATATGATTTGGTGCCATGGATTTCTCTAGGATTCATTGCGATTATGGCGGTAAAAGGACTGTCGGCCTATATTCAACATTATTTGGCGGATATGTTCGGTATTAAATCCGTTTTCAATCTTCGCAATACCTTATATGAAAAACTGCAGCGGCTGCCGTTCAGCTATTATGATAATGCGAAGACAGGCGACCTGATGTCACGCTTGACCGCAGATGTAGAAGGGTTTCGCATTTTTGTATCCTTCGGCTTTAGTGAGGTTCTCCGTTTTGTTATTGTTGTCACAGCTAGTTTATGTGTGATGTTTAATTATTCTGTTTCTCTCACACTTGTGACGATTGTGGCATTGCCATTCATTAGCATTGTCGTCTATAAATTCGATAAAGACGTACACCCGGTTTTTCGCAAGGTCCGCGAATCGTTTGGGCGGTTAAATACAAAGGTACAAGAAAATATCAGCGGAATACATACAGTAAAAGCCCTTTCCAAAGAAGCAGTGGAGATTGAGCGGTTTACAAAGACAAACCAAGACTATCGAAAGAAACAGCTGGATACCGCAGCAGTTTGGTCCAAATATTTTCCGCTAATGGAGCTGATTGGAAATATTTCGGTTGTTGTTTTAATAGGTTATGGTGGCTATCAAGTCATCAATGGCGCCCTAAAACCAGGTGAGCTTGTCGCCTTTTATAGCCTTATTTGGTATATTTTGTGGCCGATCATGCAACTTGGTTTCACCATTAATATGTTCTCTCAGGCAAAAGCTTCTGGTGAGCGCCTGCTGGAAATTCTAGAGGTCGGCGAAACCATTTATGATCAAGATGATATCAGGAATATCCAAAAAATCGAAGGAAGTGTGGTCTTCGATCATGTGACGTTCCAGTATCAAACAGAGGGAACAGTAGCTCTTCAGGATATTAGCTTTGAAGCACCTCTGGGTAAAACGATTGGTTTGATTGGTGCAACGGGTTCAGGGAAAACAAGTATTATCCAACTTCTTTCCCGTCTTTATGAACCAACGGAAGGGAAGATTCTCATCGATGGCCGTCCGCTAAGGGAATATCGCTTGAAAACGCTGCGTTCCGAGATTGGGGTTGTCTTACAGGAAACCTTCCTTTTTTCATCGACGATCAAAGCAAATATTGCTTACGGAAGACCGGATGCGACGATGGAAGAAATTATTGCTGCCGCTAAATGCGCAGAGGCCCATGATTTTATCATGGAGCTACCGGATGGATATAACACGATGCTTGGGGAGCGGGGAATGGGCCTTTCCGGGGGACAAAAACAGCGGATTGCGATTGCCCGTGCGATCTGTACCGATCCTGCGATTCTCATTTTAGATGATTCGACAAGTGCGGTCGATATGGAAACAGAATTTCAAATTCAACAGGCTCTCCGGGAAGTGATGAAGGGGAGAACAACCTTTATTATTGCGCACCGAATTTCTTCGTTGAAGCATGCAGATGAAATCTTAGTGCTGGATAATGGAATAGTTATTGAACGCGGAACACATGATCAGTTGGTGAACAATCATGGATCATACGAAAGAATTTATCGCATTCAATATCAAGATCATGCAGTGATTATGGAAAAGGCAGTAAGGTAGGAGGAAATATGGAAGAAAAACGTAAGAAACAATTGATATTAGAGCGGTTCCACTACTCAAATGAGCAAGTGATAGATAAAGCGTTTAACTGGAAGCAAATATGGCGATTATTGCAGTATGTAAGGCCATATGCAAAAACGTACCTGCCGCTTTCGTTTCTGGCAGTAATCCTTTCAACGGCGATCCGGTTAATCATTCCAATTTTGATTGGTGTTTATACACTTGACCGGGCGATTATTGAAAAAGATACCGGACTGCTATTGAATCTGGTTTTTATCATTTCAGGATTATATTTGCTGTCTTATTTAGTCAATTCCTTGAGAATTCGCTGGATGAATAAGCTTGGTCAAAATGTCATTTATGATTTACGCAAGCATTTATTTACCCATGTTCAGTCGTTATCCCATCGATTCTTTGACCAGCGTTCGGCCGGATCCATTCTAGTGCGGATTATGAACGACATAAACTCGCTGCAGGAGCTGTTTACAAGCGGTGTTATTAATCTATTAACCGATTTTCTGCTGTTGTTTGCGACGATTTTTATCTTATTCTCCTTAAATGCAAAACTCACGATTGCGATAATGGTCATTTTGCCCATTATGTTTTTTATCTCGACTAGCTTACGAAAAAAGATTCGGTTATCGTGGCAGATGGTCCGGCTGAAACAGTCCAAGATCAACTCTCATTTAAATGAAAGTATTCAAGGAATTCGAGTGACGCAGATATTTACTCAAGAAGATGAAAACATTGAATTTTTTAAGGGACTCAACCAGGAAAACTTTGATACGTGGAAGCAAGCGGTTAAGAAGAATGCAATGTTTGGTCCGTTTGTGGAAATGACAAATGCCGTCGGGACGGCGATTCTGATTTGGTATGGTGCTTTTCTTGTGTCGAACGGCGAAAGCACCATCGGGGAATTTGTTTCTTTTGCCTTTTATTTAGGGATGTTCTGGGAGCCGATTTCCCGGTTGGGGCAATTATATAATCAGCTCCTGATTGGAATGGCGTCTTCCGAGCGTATTTTTGAGTTTTTAGATGAACGGCCGCTTGTGGCAGAAGCTCAAAACGCACGGGTTCTTCCTTCGTTGAATGGCACGATTGAGTTTGAAGACGTAAAGTTTTCCTATGATGAAAAAAGAACTGCGTTAAATGGTATTTCTTTTTCGATTAAGGCAGGCGAGACTGCTGCACTTGTCGGGCACACGGGATCAGGGAAGACGACCATTGCGAATTTAGTCAGCCGATTTTATGATGCCACCGGAGGCGTGGTTAAAATCGACGGCTACCCGATTCAAGATATTTCCATTGCTAGTTTGCGTTCACAAATTAGTATCGTGCTCCAAGATACGTTTATTTTTTCAGGTACAATCATGGAAAACATCCGCTTTGGTAACCCAGTTACAAGCGACGAGGAAGTAGTAGCAGCCGCGAAAGCCGTTGGGGCGGATGCGTTCATTACGCAGCTTCCAAATGGGTATCAAACCGAAGTGGAAGAGCGCGGAAATGTTTTGTCTGTAGGACAGCGCCAACTGCTTTCTTTCGCAAGGGCGCTCCTCGCTGATCCAAAAATTCTTATTCTTGATGAGGCTACGGCAAGTATTGATACGGAGACTGAAGTTAAGATTCAGCGGGCATTAAAAACATTATTAAAAGGAAGAACGGCCATTATGATTGCCCATAGGCTCTCGACGATTCGAGAGGCAGACAAGATTATTGTTATGGATCATGGTACTATCCTTGAGCAAGGAAACCACGAGATGTTAATGGGCAAACAAGGAGTTTATTACGAATTGGTAAAAGCTCAATACAAAATGCTTGGTGTTGGTTAATTAATTAAAGGAGAAATACGATGAAAAAGGCTGAAAAAGTGTAAATTAAGATTCTATCAGCCTTTTTTAATCATAAAATTCAAAAAATTTGATAATATCAAAAAATTATTGACGATATTATTTTCTGGATGTTACAATTGAATTACCGATAACATTAATTTACAAGGTTAATAAAAAGATGATTACAAATGAAAGGCACCATTGCGGTTGTTAAAACGGTTGATACTTGTCCATATACTATATTTAATAGTTGTTCGGGTTAAAAAACTAAAATGTAGATAAAATTTTTGGGGGTGAATGCCATTGAATGGCTTAGGGAAGGTTTTGTATAAAGTAGGCGATTTACTTGTGAAAGCTATGTATGTCCATTTTTTGTGGGTCGTATTTACCCTTGCTGGTTTAGTAATATTCGGTGTGATGCCAGCAACAGCATCCGTGTTTTCAGTTATTCGAAAATGGCTTATGAAGGAGAATGATGTCCCGATTTTTCGTACATTTGTAGACTCCTATAAGTCATATTTTATAGAAACAAATCTATTAGGTCTCTTTTATTTCTTAATAGGTCTATTTCTTTATTTCGACCTTCGTATATTAAATACCGAATTACATATGAATATTATTCGTATCTTCGTATTGATCGCAGGTTTTCTCTACCTACTTATAGGGCTATTTTTACTTCCTGTTTATGTTCATTTCAACCTGTCGAAACTAAACTATATGAAACAAAGCTTTTTAATCGTTTTCGCCCGACCACTTGAAACGTTCTTAATGTTGGTAAGTTTAGTAGTTTCATATTATCTCTTCCTCTATCTCCCGGTTATGTTTATCTTTGCCGGTTCAACCATTGTTTCCTTTCCATTGATGTGGATTGGAATGCGGTCGTTTAAAAAAATACAAATAAACCAAACAGCATACTTAACACCCAGTACTGACATGAAAAAAATATATGGATTTAAAATTTAATTGATTATTCGCATTTATGTTTGTTATCGGTAACAAAATATATAAATAAATAATATAAAAAGGGAGTGTTAGTCATTGAATGTTACTGGGGTAGTTGAGAATAAATCAACCATTTCTGAAGTAAAGCGTAAAACTAAGAAAAACCTTTTGACAAAAATTAAAAAAAGCTGGCAACTATATGTCCTTTTTATCCTGCCACTGATGTATATCTTAGTTTTCCATTACTACCCTATGTATGGCGCTTCGATCGCGTTTAAAAACTTTGACCCTGTATTAGGGATTGGAGGAAGTCCTTGGGTAGGATTTGAACATTTTAAAAAGTTCTTTGAATCATACGACTTTGTAAGGGTATTAAAAAATACGCTAGTCCTAAGTCTTTATAGTTTAATAGCAGGTTTTCCTCTTCCTATTTTATTAGCTTTAAGCCTTAACTATGTATACTCAAAAAGATTTAAGAAGGCTGCACAGTTAATCACATATGCTCCTCACTTTATATCGGTTGTTGTTATGGTTGGGATTATTTTTATGATTTTAGATCCCCGCGGTCCAATAAATAATCTTCTTTCCCTCTTCGGGGTTAAAGAGGGAATTAACTTTATGGGTGAGGCGGATTATTTTAAATCGATTTTTGTTTTCAGTGGCATCTGGCAGAATGTTGGTTTCGGCTGCATTATTTATTTGGCCGCATTGACAAGCGTCAGCCCTGAACTTCATGAAGCTGCCATAGTAGACGGTGCTTCGAAGATCCGCAGAATCTGGCATGTCGATATTCCGGGTATCATGCAGACAGCTGTATTGGTCCTCATTCTTTATATGGGAAGCTTCCTGGATACTGGGTTTGAAAAAGTTTTATTAATGCAAAATCCATTAAATCTTTCATCATCTCAAGTAATTGACACCTATGTGTATAATGTCGGTCTTGTCTCTGCACTTCCGCAGTATTCGTATGCAGCTGCTATAGGAATTTTTAAATCACTAGTAGCATTCATTCTTATTATTGGGTCCAACAAGTTGGCGAAGAAGGTTGGACAGGATGGGCTATGGTAAACCAATTAAAAGAGGGGGATTCTTATGAACACAAAGATTGGCGAGTCAAGGGGTGACCGCATTTTCACTATTTGCAACTACATTTTCCTATCACTCCTCGTCCTTTCAGTCTTGTATCCGCTTATTTATGTACTTAGTGCATCCTTAAGTTCGACAAAAGCTGTAGCAAGCGGGCGGGTCTGGTTATTTCCGGTAGAGTTCAGTTTGTTAGGATATAAGACAATCTTTGAATATAGCAAAATTTGGGTCGGATATGGAAATTCAATGTTTTATATGATTGTTGGAACAACCGTGAATGTTATTTTAACCATTTTAGCAGCATATCCGCTTTCACGCAGGGACTTTTATGGGCGCGGAATCTTCATGTTCCTGTTTGTGTTCACCATGATGTTTAATGGTGGATTGATTCCAAACTATCTTCTAGTACAAGATTTGGGTTTATTAAATTCCCGCTGGGCTCTTATTATTCCAAATGCTTTATCGGTGTTTAATGTCATTATTACGATGAGTTTCTTTAAATCAACCATTCCAAATGAATTGCTCGAATCGGCTCAACTTGATGGGTGTAATGATTTTAAATTTCTATTTAAAATTGTGTTACCGCTTTCAGCGCCTATCATTGCGGTTATTTCTCTCTTTTATGCCGTTGGGCATTGGAATTCTTATTTCGGTGCATTAATTTATTTGCGCGATGCAAGTTTATTCCCGCTGCAGCTCATCTTAAGAGACATTCTTGTTCAAAACAGTGTAGACCCTTCGATGATGGGTGATGCAACACAATTGGCAAATAAAATTGGGCTTCAACAGCTGCTAAAATATTCACTTATTGTTGTCTCCTCCCTTCCGGTTTTAATTGCCTATCCTTTTGTCCAAAGGTTCTTTGTAAAGGGTGTTATGATTGGATCTTTAAAAGGATAACCAGGCAAGTAATCTTTTTCATTTCCACTGGGAGGGGGTGATAGCATTTATTGACCCTATAAATTTCTTCGTTTAACGGTATGGAATCAAATTGCTTTAAAAAGCTATTATGTTTTTTCAATGAAACTTTATTAAGGGGGATGAAACCATGAAAAGAAAGTTTAATATGCTTCTGTCTTTAGTAATAGCAATGTTACTGCTATTGGTTGGCTGTTCCGATAATGCCTCCACAACCCAAAAGAAAGACAAAGAATACAAAGATATTGTCACGGAAGCAGGTACATTTCCAATTGTTAAGAAAAAAGAGACCTTAACTGTCCTGACCCATTCGAACACTGGAGTAAAGGATTTTGCAACCAATGAGTTTACTAAGTGGTACGAAGAGAAAACCGGAGTACATATAAAGTGGGAGGTTCTTCCAGAGGAGGGTGCTGCGGAAAAGTTGAATCTTATGCTGGCTAGCGGTGAATATCCAGATGTCATTATGGATATGACTCTTACACCAGCGCAATTACGCGTGTATGGGGAAAAAGGTATCTTTCTTAAGTTAAATGATTTGATTGACAAGTATGGTGTTCAAACGAAGAAAATGTTTCAAGAAATGCCATTAGTAGAAGATGCAGTAAAAACCCCGGATGGCGATATTTTTGCCCTGCCGCAGGTAAATGAATGTTTTCACTGTACTACGTCTCAAAAAATGTGGATATATAAACCATGGTTGGACAAGCTTGGACTTGATGTACCAACTACCACAGAAGAATTTTACGATGTCATGATGGCATTCAAAACACAGGATCCAAATGGCAATGGAAAGGCGGATGAGATCCCGCTTTCAGGCATGAAGAATTATTGGCATGAAGAGATTGCTGGATTTCTTATGAACCCTTTTAGCTATAGTGATAAACATATTGAAGATGGAAAATTTGTTGTACCATGGGATAAGCCTGAATGGAGAGAAGGCTTAAAATTTTTAAATAAGATGTACAATGATGGTTTGATTTATTCTGGCTCATTTACACAAGACCCTGAACAATATAAAAAACTTGGTGAAAACCCTGACATCCCAATTTTAGGTGCTGCAGCATCATCGGTTCCTTCATTTTTTACAGATGTTTCAGAAAAGGGAAGAGCGAAGGATTACGTTGCCGTTCCGCCTTTAAAAGGCCCAAATGGTCAACAAATAACACTTTACGAACCATCTCCGGTTACCCGGCCTGCTGAGTTTATCATTACGAATAAAGCAAAACATCCGGATGTTGCTTTTAGATGGGCAGAGGCAATGTATGAATACGAAGTCACGAACAATTCCGTTTTTGGAATGGGTCAGTTCCTTGATGCGAAAGAGGGTGAACTTGGTTTGGATGGAAAACCAGCCGTATGGACATTAGAGGAGCAGGATCCAAACAATGTTAACAATAATATAGGTTGGAATCAAACCGGTCCATCTCTAAGAACAAACGCATTCCGTGCTGGACAAGCAGTACCTCCGGGGGATCAGGAACAGCTTTTATGGAAGGCTACAGAACAACATGTACCATACATCTCAAAGACAATCCAGCCGGTTCCGAAATTATTCTTTAGTGAGGAAGAATCAAACAAATTAGCTATGCTTGAACAGTCGATCAAGGACTACGTTGATGAAATGACAGCTGCGTTTATTACTGGAAAAACAAAACTTGATGATAAGTCTTGGAAAGAGTATGTCAAGAATTTAGAGAATGCCGGTCTTAAAGATTACAATCAAGTCTATCAAAAAGCTTACGATGAAAAATACAAAAAATAATTTACTACTTTCATTGCTCTGTGCGAAAAGGGGAAGAGATGTGTCTTCTCTTTTTCGTTTCTCATTCAACTATTAGGGGAGATGATTTTATGGCTAATGAGGTTAAAGAAAAGGAAATTACGGAAGGTGTTCATAACTACAGCTCTGAAAAGGAATGGGTTAAACCTGAAGATCCGCTTCTATTGGAGAGGTTAGAGTGGTTTAAGGACCAGAAGCTTGCGCTAATGATGCATTGGGGGCCTTATTCTCAGCTGGGGCTAGTAGAATCATGGGCATTAAGTGATAAGGATGCAGAATGGTCACGGACCGATATTGACTGGACCTCCGATGGTGAGGAATTCAAACGGCAATACTTCAATCTGAACCAAACCTTTAATCCGCTTCGATTTCAGCCTGAAGAATGGGCAGATTTGGCTTCAGAAAATGGCTTCAAATATTTAATTTTTACGACTAAACACCATGATGGCTTTAGTATGTGGGATACAAAAGAGACTGATTATCGAATTACAGGTCCGGATTGCCCTTTCCATACCCATAAATATGCGGATATATGCAAGCATGTTTTCGATGCCTTTCGCAATAAAGGTTTAGGGATTGCTTCCTACTTCTCTAAAGCCGATTGGAATACCGATTATTATTGGGCCCCTGGAATGGAAAGAGGCAGGGATATGTGGCGCGGCCCATCCTATGACCCTGAAGAATATCCATGGCTGTGGGATCAGTTTGTAAACTTTACCCATAATCAAATTATGGAGCTGATTTCCAATTACGGAAAGATTGATATTTTGTGGTTGGATGCTGGTTGGGTTGGGAAAGGAAAACAGGACATCCGCCTTGGGGAAGTAGTGGAAAAAGCTCGCAAATTACAGCCGTGGCTGCTGACAGCGGACAGAACAATTGGCGGACCGTTTGAAAATTATGTTACACCTGAACAGACCATCCCTAAACGGGCACTGCATGTACCTTGGGAAAGCTGTATCACGATGGGAACTGCTTTTTCATTTAGATATGAAGATGATTATAAGTCTACACGTGAACTTGTAAATATTTTGGTTGAAGTTGTATCAAAAGGCGGAAACCTGGCTCTTAATGTGGCGCCACAGCCTGATGGTCGCCTGCCTAGAAGGGCCATCGAGAGAATGAAGGAACTGGGTGAGTGGTTAAAGGTTTATGGTGAGGCCATTTACGGTACACGTATTTGTGCTCCTTACTTCACAGAAGATTTCGCTTTTACATGCAAAGGAGACACTACCTATTGTTTCCGCCTATTTAAAAATGAAGCTGATTATTCTTTTGAAGAATCTTTGACGATCCCATATACCCAAAAGGTTAATCAAGTGGAAATGCTCGGTGGAAAAGGTTTTGTCGAATTTGAACAGACGGATGCCGGATTAATGGTTAAGGTTCCAAGATTGGGAGAGGGAGAAAAGGCTCCTATTGCCTATGTCTTTAAATTGACTTAAACCCATCGAAGGTTGGTGGGGAATTCTTGCGATTCTTTAAAACAATGTTGAAAAATTCAGTTAACTAAAAGGGTCTGACCTCATAACCACAATATGCCGCTCATTCTTTTAAAGATCGGGTATGATTGTGTGTGAAGCTGAGGTCAGATCTTTTTAGTTTTATTTTTTTAACGAAGAACTTCGAATGATGATTTCTGGTGGTAGAATGACCTTTTGCTTTTCCGCCGGGCCATTGCCTTCAATTCGTTCAATTAATAACTGAATTCCCATATACCCGAAATTGTATGCCGGCTGTGCAGCAATCGTTAGAAATGGATTGAAATCCGGAATCGGATCAGGATCATCGAAACAAACAACCGCCATGTCTTCAGGTACCCGGACATTTAATTGGCGCAGGCTTTTAATCGTGTTAATCGCAATAAAGTTGTTCGCTGCAAAAATCGCTGTCGGCCTTCTGGACTCCGGCAGGGAGATAAGATTTTTAACGAATTTATAGGAATCATTCTGCGTATAGGAAATATTGGCGGCAAGTTTTTTGTCTGCTTCGATGCCGGCTAAGCGCAATATTTCAAAATACGCTTTTTCCCTTTCACGTGCTGTTGAAACATTAGTCGGACCATTGATGAGCGCAATTTTTGAATGGCCCTGCCCAATTAAATGTTCTAACAGCTGTCTCGTCCCCTGGTAACTGTCACCCATGACTAAGTCACAGTCAATTCCCTTTACATGCCGGTCGATTAATACGAACGGTATTCTATTTTTTATCAGGGTTTTAAGATTTTTTTGTGATTCATCCCCGGATGGTGCCATGAGTACGCCGTCAACGCCTGATGAAATAAGCATATCAACATATTCAGATTCTTTTTCGAAGCTTTCATCACTATTGCTTAAAAGTAAACGATACCCCATTTGCTTTGCTTTATCCTCAGCACCGCGGGCAACTTTTGTATAAAAAGGGTTGGTTATATCCGTTATTACCAATGACAATATTTTTGATTGTTTAAGCGTTAAGCTCCTTGCAGCATTATTAGGGATATAATTTAGCTCCTCAATAATCTTTTCAACTTTCTCTCTTGTTTTTTCACTAATTTTCCCTGAATTATTCACTACTCTTGAAACGGTCATAGGAGAGACATTTGCTTTTTTTGCTATGTCGTAAATAGTGGCCATATCATTTCTCCTTCTAAAAATATTCCTTACTATAAATATATGGCATTCCTTGATTGACAGCAACCCCCTTCCGTGATATTTTTATGTTATGGGTAACATTTATAATTTTCTAACAACAAAGTGACAGAGTTTAGGTTAAATGACAAAATTATCCATTACCGATTACACTCAACTACCCACTCCCAGGGCAAAATGGGGCGTGGCTGCTGAAAGGGATTAAAGCTATGAGAATTGATTCCCACCAACATTTTTGGAAGTTAGCTCGGGGTGATTATGATTGGTTGACTCCTGAATTTTCGATATTATATCAGGATTATTTACCAGAGGATTTGTCCCAACATTTACAGCCATTTCGCATTGATAAGACCATTCTGGTTCAAGCGGCACCTACCATAGCAGAAACGGAGTTTTTACTGGAATTGTATGAACAGAATGAGTTTATAGCCGGTGTGGTTGGCTGGCTGGACATGGAATCTCCAAGTTTTGCAAGCGAATACAGGAGGCTTAGAAGTCATAAGGGATTCGTTGGGATCAGGCCGATGTTACAGGATTTAGAGGATGACAAATGGATCCTTAGAAAAAGTGTCTTAAAGAATATCGAACTACTTGTTGAAGATGACTTTCCAATCGATATATTAATTTATCCGCACCATCTTCCTACCATCATTCAGCTATTAGAAATTTTTCCAAGTTTACGGGCTGTTATTGATCATTTGGGAAAGCCAAGGATAGCCGAGCAAATCATCAAGCCGTGGAAGGAGCAAATCTCCGAAATTGCCAGTTACAAAAATGTCATGTGCAAGCTGTCAGGAATGGTGACAGAAGCGGGTCAAGAAATCCAGACATCGGAAATTGAGCCTTATGTCCAACATGTCATCAATGTCTTCGGGCCCCATTCCGTGATGTTTGGGAGTGATTGGCCTGTTTGTCTCTTAATAGCAAGCTATCAGGATGTAGTTGAACTATTGCTTTCCACATTTCCGGACCATTTAACGGATAGCGATAAGGCAGCAATTTTTGGAGGAAATGCCATTAGGTTTTATAAACTAAATTTATAAATTGGAGGAGGAATGACATGAGATTACATAATAAAACAGCCATCATTACCGGGAGTGGCAGTGGAATTGGGAAAGCTGCTGCTGAGGTTTTTGCATCTGAAGGAGCGAAAATTGCTCTGGTTGATATTAATAAGGAAAAACTTAATGAGACTGTTCAGGAATTACAGCAACAGGGCTGTGAAGCAATCGGGATTTGCTGCGATCTTTCCAATGAAGACCAAGTAAAAGATTTGATCACTTCTGTGATTCAAAGATTTGGTGGAATTGATATTTTATTCAACAATGCCGGTACCATATTACCGAAGAAGATTGAAGAAATTCAGGAGCATGAATGGAATAGGCTTTTTGATGTGAATGTAAAAAGTATGTTTCTTACCATTAAATATGGATTAGAACATTTAAAGGCGAGCAAAGGCAGCATCGTAAATATGGGTTCCATGACAGGGGTTGTCGGTCAGCAATTTAATCCGGCCTATTCTGCAACTAAGGGTGCCGTTATTGCCTTAACTAAAGCACTGGCGATTGACCTTGCACCGCTTGGAATTAGAGTTAATTCGATTAGTCCCGCGGGTGTCAAAACACCTTTGCTTTCGGATTGGCTACAAAAACAGGAAAATCCGGAGCAGGCAAGTCTGGCCCAGGACCGTTCCCATTTATTAGGGAGAACAGCAACCTCAAAAGAAATTGCCAATGTTGCGTTGTTTCTGGCAAGTGATGATTCCTCCTTTGTAACCGGTGAAAATATTGTCGTGGATGGCGGCGCCACCATTGGGTATGCAGCTGGACCTAAGCCAGAATGGGATCGTGCAGTAGTTTAATAAAATGATAGGAAAGAGGGGTAAATCATGGCGGCATATGACTTCAATTCTGAAATGTCGAGTATTGTTTTGAATAGAAAAGACACTGTAGCGACACTGCTCCGTGATGTGATAGCAGGCGAAAATATTACCTACACATTTGAAGGGAAACCACAGACATTAGTGGTAAAAAGTGATATTCGCTTTGGACATAAAGTGGCATTATACCCGATTCCAAAAGGGGAACGAATCCTGAAGTACGGGGAATCAATTGGCGCTGCCACGGAGTTTATTGATAGTGGTGAACATGTGCATGTTCATAATATCGAAGGCATTCGCGGCCGGGGGGATGCTCATATACAAAAAGAGGTGAAGAATTCATGACCATCATAAAGGGGTATAAAAGACCAGACGGCAGGGTAGGGATTCGAAATCATGTGCTGCTAATGCCAACTGTTATTTGTTCTAATCAAGTGGTGAACCGAATTCAACAGCAGGTGGCTGGAACCGTTGCGATTCCCCACCAGCATGGCTGCAGCCAGGTGGGAAAAGACAAGGAAAGAACACATCAAGTATTAGTCGGTATGGGGAAAAACCCCAATGTCGGTGCCGTATTAATCATCAGTCTTGGCTGCGAGGTTATGAATGCTGAACAAATCCGTAATGAAATCATGGAAACAGGCAAACCGGTGATCTGGCTTGATATCCAAGATGAAGGCGGGACGATTAAGACGATCCAAAAAGGAATCGAAGCGGCTAAGGAAATGGTTAAACAAGTTCAGGATGTACAAAGAGTAGATATTGACCTGTCTGAATTGATAGTCGGGGTGAAATGCGGGGGATCGGATGCAACGTCGGGCTTATGCAGTAACCCGGCACTGGGAAAGGCGTCTGACTTACTTGTTGCTGAAAATGGCACAATTGTAATGGGAGAAACAACAGAAATCATCGGGGCGGAACATATTTTAGCGGAAAAAGCGGTATCGGCCGAAGTGAATCATAAACTTTACAACTTTATTAGAAATTTTGAAATGGAAATTGACCGTATGGGAGTAGACATGCGCGGCGGGAATCCAAGTCCAGGCAATATTGACGGCGGATTGTCGACCATTGAAGAGAAATCCTTAGGTTGTATTAGTAAAGCAGGCTCTTCATCGCTGCAAGGCGTTGTCGAGTATGCAGAACCGATAAAAGGAAAAGGCTTTTATTTCATGGACTCTCCCGGAAATGATATTGAATGTGTTTCCGGCATGGCTGCTGCGGGAGTACATCTTGTATGTTTTACGACAGGAGTTGGAACTCCAACCGGAAATCCAATTATTCCTGTCATCAAGATTACTGGGAACGAACGAACAGCCAAACGCATGGAGGACAATATTGATATTGATAATAGCGCGGTCTTGCAAGGGAAAGAAACGCTCGAACAAGCAGGAAAGAGGATTTTTGATGAAATTGTCAGTGTAGCTTCTGGCAGCCTAACGAAGGCAGAAGTTTTAGGCCATCAAGAATTTAGCATCAATAGAATCGGAATAAGTTTATAAGAAAATACAGGTTGCAGATTCTTTTTTATGAAAGGAATAAAGGTAATGAGATTAAAGGATAAAGTTGCGTTAATTACTGGTGCAGGGTCAGGAATCGGAAAGTGCACGGCCATTCAGTTTGCTAAAGAAGGAGCAATGGTTGTTATCAATGATTTAAATTCGGAAAAAGGAAATGAGACTGTTCAGGAAATCATTCAATCAGGTGGAGATGCGATTTTTATTCAGGCTGATGTAACAGACCCGGAATCTGTCCGCGGCATGATTGAACAAATCATAGAGAAATTTTCACGAATTGACGTTCTCTTTAATAATGCAGGGATCAGCGGGGTAGGACGTTTACATGAAATTGAACCCGAGATGTGGGATAAGGTCATCAATGTGAACATTAAAGGGGTATATCTGCCAAGCAAGTATACGATTCCGTATATGATGGAGCAAAGAAGCGGTTCGATTATTAATATGTCATCCTGTATTGCCGAAATCGGGCTTTTAAACAGGGCATCCTATGCGGCCACGAAAGGAGCTGTACTTGCCCTGACAAAATCGATGCAGGTTGATTATGCGCCGTACAATATCCGTGTAAATGCCTTACTTCCAGGGACGATTTTGACACCATTTGTAGAAAACTATTTAAAAACCTCCTATGATGATCCGGAGGAAGCTATCAAGACAATTAAAACAAGACAATTAAGCGGTGACCTTGGCAGGCCGGAAGATGTGGCACAGGCAGCCTTGTTCTTAGCATCCGATGAGTCGAAATTTATGATGGGTTCGCCTCTTTATATTGACGGCGGGGTCGTATTTGGGAAAAATGCTTGATTTTATTATTGAAATGGAGGAAGTACATTGAAATTCTTAACTCTTGAAAAAGAAGGACGAAAAACATTAGGGGTCAAAACCGAAGCGGGTATTATTGATGTTGAAGCAGCTTTGAACGGCGGGAATGATGAAAAGATCCCCACAACCATTACAGAGGTTATTGAGTATGGGGTAGAAGCAGTGGAAAAAGTTAGGGATTTTATTAACCAGCTGGATACAACGGACAATCCTCCTTATTTAGTGAATGAGAAAAATTGTACATATGGGCCTTGTGTCGTTCAGCCGAATAAAATCATCTGTGTCGGCTTAAATTACCGCAAGCATGCAGATGAAACGAACGCACCGTATCCACAGGTACCGATTCTCTTTAATAAATTTAATAACACCTTAACGGGCCATAAGCGGGATATTGCAGTTCCAAACGTAACCGAGAAACTTGATTATGAAGTAGAATTAGGGGTTGTGATTGGCAAAAAGGCAAAATATGTATTAAAAGCGGAAGCACTCGATTATGTGTTTGGCTATTGTACAGTAAATGATTTATCGGCACGGGATCTTCAGTTAAAAACACCTCAATGGCTATTAGGGAAAACATGTGATGATTTCAGTCCTGTCGGTCCCTATCTTGTGACGGCAGATGAGGTAGGGGATCCGCAAAAATTAAATTTAAAGACCATTGTCAATGGCGAAGTACGGCAAAATTCAAATACAGAGGATATGATTTTTTCCGTTGCGGAAATTGTCAGCTATATCTCCCAGCATATGACATTGGTTCCCGGTGACCTGATTTTAACAGGGACCCCAGAAGGCGTTGTTTTAGGAAGACCTGAAGCTGAGCAGGTTTATCTTCAAGCCGGCGACGTGGTAACTGTTGAAATTGAAAATTTAGGCGCATTAACGAATACCTTTGTTAAAGAAACGATTTAAATAAAAATTGACCTAAAAGAGGGAGTGTAAGAAATGAAGACAAGAGAAGAGCGTGTGAAGTGGTTTATGGAGGACCGCTTCGGCTTATTTATCCATTGGGGACTTTATTCCATCCCTGCTAGAGGAGAATGGGTACGAAGTTTTGAACGTTTAAGTGTTGAAGACTATCAGCCTTTTTTTGAGGAATTTAATCCAACCAGTTATAACCCGCGGGAATGGGCAAAAGCAGCTAGGGCTGCAGGACAGAAATATGTTGTCCTTACAGCGAAACACCATGACGGTTTCTGCTTGTTTGATAGTCAGCTGACTGACTACAAAGCAACCAATACACCAGCCGGGCGCGACCTTATTAAGGAATATGTTGAGGCTTTCAGCGAGGAAGGAATAAAGGTCGGACTCTACTATTCTATCATTGATTGGCATCATCCGGATTTCCCTAAATACGGGGACCGCCAGCACCCAATGCGGGACAACGAGGAATATAAGGATGAAGTGACCGATTTTTCACGTTATGTGAATTATTTTCACGGGCAAGTGAAGGAGCTTTTAACCAATTACGGCAAGATTGATATTCTCTGGTTTGACTTTTCTTATGACGACATGACCGGAGAGAAATGGGAAGCAACGAAACTAGTGGAAATGATTCGTTCCATCCAGCCTGATGTCCTGATTGATAATCGTCTTGGCGGCAATATAAAGCTCGCTGAACCGGAAGTTTATGCCGGTGATTTTTACTCACCTGAACAGATTATTCCAGTCGGCGGCATTGTGAATGGAAACGGGGAGCCGATTCCATGGGAGGCGTGCATTACTTTAAATGATCATTGGGGCTATCATTCGAAGGATTTAAACTATAAATCTCCGAAGCAGGTTATTCGCACATTAGTGGAATGTGTCAGCAAGGGCGGGAATTTGCTGCTAAATGTGGGTCCGAATGCGAAGGGAGTTATTCCAGAGCAGTCCTTGGCCATTTTGGATGAAGTCGGGAAGTGGCTTGAGAAAAACGGCGACAGCATCTATGGCTGTACGGCAACATCCATGGCGAAGCCGGAGTGGGGACGTTATACGCAAAAAGGCCGCTTTTTATATGCGCATGTGTTTGACCGCGGCATTGGGCCGATTTACTTCCAAGGCTTAAAGGGCCGAATTAAAAAGGCTCGTCTGCTTTCGGATGGCAGCGAATTGAAGGTAGAAGTTCCGTGGATGGCTGAGCAGTATTCTGATATTGAGAGCGGAGCCTTTATCCATTTGGCAGGGGCAGCGCTGCCGGATGAAATGGATACGGTGATTGAATTAGAATTAATTGATTAATTGGTTTTTTATACTTACAAGCAATTGTTTAGAAGGCGGGATAGTGAATGAAATGGGGAATTATTGCAACCTGGGCTATGGCGTATGAAGGAATAAGCAAGGCAGCAAAGGAATTAGCGGAAGATTCGATTGCCGGAGATGCTTTGGAGCACTCCATAAAAATCGTTGAGGACAATCCTCTTTATCGTTCGGTAGGCTATGGCGGCCTGCCAAATGAGCAAGGGATTGTCGAATTGGATGCCGCCTTTATGGACGGGGATCAGTTCAATATTGGCGCGGTTGCCGGAATACAAGATGTGAAAAATCCAATCTCTGTTGCACGAAAACTTAGTAATCACCAGTTTAACCGTTTCCTCGTGGGGCAGGGAGCTACCGCTTTTGCGCAAAAGAACGGGTTTGAACGAATGAATATGCTGACAGATGAATCTCGAACTATTTGGGAAAAACGGGTAGAAGAGATGAAAACGAAGGACTTAAGCCCTTATGATGGTCATGATACTGTCGGCGTTGTTTGTTTGGATCACAGGAAGTCGATGGCAGCAGGCACCTCTAGTTCAGGATTGTTTATGAAAAAGCAAGGCCGGGTGGGCGATTCGCCATTGTCCGGTTCAGGCTTTTATGTTGATAGTGAAATTGGCGGAGCTACTGCCACCGGTCTTGGTGAGGATTTGATGAAAGGCTGTCTTAGTTACGAAATCGTCCAATTAATGGGCGAGGGTCTTTCCCCTCAGGAGGCGGCAAATAAGGCACTTTATGATTTCGAGGAGAAATTAATAAGAAGAAAAGGCAAGGCTGGTGCCATGTCGTTGATTTGTATGAATAACGAAGGTCAGTGGGGTGTGGCAACAAATGTAGAATTTCCGTTTGTTGTTGCAACTGAGGAGGAGGAGCCGACCGTTTATATCGCTAATAAAGGCGAAGGCTATTCCACGATTATTGATAAGGCAACCAAGGAACAGATCGAGAAGTGTGAGTAAAAGCTTCTGTTATATCTCTATTAAATCGTTGAAGCATGGCAGATATTGGGAATATTTGCCGTGCTTTTTTTAAAGTTTGAGAGCTAATGCCTGGAGGGATACAGTTTGCAGAGAATCCAACGATTGATTCAGTATTTACTAAATCACCGAGTCTTAAAGTCTATTCAAATCCCCGATTGGAGTGCAAAACGCGGTTTTTACGTGGAGCCAATAAAGTATGAATTTGAATCTGGAGAAACCACCCTTGTTAATGAAGGGGACTGGTTAATCCATTCAGGAACCACGATGTTTTTGGAAAAAGAAGTGTCTATACCACAAGAATGGAGAAATCGGCCATTTGGATTAACCTTTTTAGTTGGAGCAAAGGGACGCCCAACCAACCATGAGGGATTAGTTTCTTTAGATGGACAGGCCTATCATGGAATTGACCGGAACCGAAGTTATGTGCCTTTTCCAGAGCATGTACGGGGAAAGGAAAAGATTCATATAAAGATTGAATTATTTAATCCTGCTGCCCAATCAATCGATGAGTTAAATTTTCAAAATGAACCAGCAGAATTTGACCCGCCTCCCCTTACCTTTCTAAAAGGGAGTTTAGAACTGCCGAATACAGCTGTACAAAGTCTTTTGGCAACCGTGAAATGTTACTATGAAGCAGCCAGGCTGCTGCCGGAGGATGACTTAGAAAAATATAAGATTATTGAAGAATTGACCGAGGTGCATCACAAGATTCTTTTTGAAAAACCGGAGGCTTTAACAGATCAATCATGGGTTGCTGAGATAGAAGACGACTTAAAGACAAAGCTAACAGATTTAGCGGGAAGTTCGCTGGGACAAATAGTAATGGTCGGCCAGTCCCATATTGATTTAGCTTGGCTTTGGCCGATGAAGGAAGCTGTTCGCAAGTGTAGCCGCACCTTTTCAACAATGAGCACGCTGCTTGATGAAAACCCGAACTTTACCTATGCTCAGAGCCAGCCGCAAGCTTACGCTTTTGTAAATGAGCATTACCCTGAAATCTACCAGAGGGTTAAAAAACATATTGCTGACGGCCGTTGGGAAGTAGTCGGAGGCATGTGGGTGGAACCTGATTTAAATATGCCATCTGGTGAATCATTGGTACGCCAGCTCTTATATGGCATGAAATTTTATAAGGCCGAATTCGGTCTTCAACCAAGAATTGAGTGGCTTCCGGATACGTTTGGGTATTGCGCCTCTCTGCCGCAATTGTTAAAGAAAGCCGGATTGGATTACTTCATGACAACGAAAATGAATTGGAATGATACGAATCCATTTCCTTATGATTTATTTTACTGGGAAGGCATTGACGGGACACGAGTTCTATCTTATTTGAATCATGGACTCAATGAATATACTCATCCGAAAGAAATTAGGAATCACTGGGATAGTTTTAAGCAAAAGAAGGATTATCCAAAACAAATGCTGCTATATGGACATGGGGATGGCGGCGGCGGCGTCACACAGGAAATGATTGACTATGTAGATCGTTCTGCTTCCCTCCCCGGTCTGCCGACCGTTATAAATAGTACAGCACACGAATTCTTTGATGGCATTGGCGAAGCTGATCCCCATTTGCCTACATGGGTCGGGGATATGTATTTAGAGCTTCATCGGGGAACTTATACGACACATGCTAGGAATAAGAAATGGAATCGGAAAGCGGAAGTCCTGTACCGGGAGGCAGAAATTTGGAGCAGTATCGCTTCAACCTTCGCAGGCGCAAACCTTCCTCAGTCATTGGAAGAAGGGTGGAAATTACTTCTTTTAAACCAATTTCATGATATTATTCCGGGGTCTTCTATCCCCGAAGTGTATGTAAAGTCTGAATCCGATTACAATGAAATTTTTAAATTTGGTGAAAATGTGAAACAGGATGCCTTACGTTCTCTGGAAAAGCAGGTTGTCACGGAAGGTGATGGGGATCCGATTATCCTATTTAATAGTTTATCCTGGAAGCGGTCTGAAACGGTTAGGATTGTTGGCGGGGCTGAATTAGCAGGAAAGGCAGCTGTGAATCAGAATGGTGACATCCTTCCAACGGATATCCTTCCAATGGAAAATGGTCAACTAGAATTATCTGTTTATGTTCCCAATATTCCAGAAATGGGATACACGACAGTATGGTTAAAAGATATGGGGAAACAGCCTATCCAAAATCTAGAGGAAATCAATGGCGAGTGGGAAACAGCGTTTTATTTAGTGGAATGGAATAAAAAAGGGGAAATTTCCCGCTTGTATGACAAATGGGCCCGTCGTGATGTCTTGTGTAATGGTGCGGCTGCCAATCAGTTTCAACTATTCCATGACCGCCCGCTTTATTGGGATGCATGGGATATTGACCCTAAATTTGAAGACCAGCCTGCTGAAACGGTAGTCCTTTTAGAGCAAGGTATTCTAAAAGGAGACACAAAGGACGTGATTCGTTTTAAATGGCAGCTCTCAGAATCCGTTATCGAACAAGAAATGATTCTATACCATCACAGTAAACGAATCGATTTCCAAACGAAAGTCGATTGGCAGGAGCAGCATAAATTATTAAAAGTTGCCTTCCCTGTCGATGTAATAAGTAATAAAGCGACGTTTGAAATTCCATTCGGATCGGTGGAGAGAGCAACCCACACCAATACTAGTTGGGAAAAGGCGCAGTTTGAGGTTTGCGGTCACCGCTTTGCTGACCTATCGGAAGCGGGCTATGGTGTTAGTTTGTTAAATGATTGTAAGTATGGATATGACGTGAAAAAAAACGTACTGCGGCTCTCTTTGTTACGGGCACCGAAATGGCCAGATCCAGGGGCGGACTTGGGGCATCATGAATTTACCTACTCTCTTTTACCACATGAAGGTGACTTCCGGGAGGCGGAAGTGGTGAAGCGGGGGTATGAGTTAAATCACCCTGTTGTTATTGTAAGCGCTTCTTCCCATCAAGGGAATCTTCCAAGTTCAAATTCCTTTATCGAGACAAGGTCTAAACATGTCATTCTTGATACCGTGAAAATCTCAGAGGATGGCACGGGGCTCACGCTTAGAATGTATGAAACAGGCGGCGGCAGAGAAGAAATGCAGCTAAAATTGGCTAAGCTAGTTCATTCTGCAGATGAAACGAATCTGTTAGAGGAGAGACAGGCGGTTGTTCCAGTCCAAGGGAACAAACTATGCGCCGCTCTTAAGCCATTTGAAGTGAAAACAATTTTAGTAACCATCCAATAACGATTGACATAGATACGTTGTTTCAGCTGCCCCGTAAGTCGTTACGGTTGAAAAACTAATTTACCTGGGGCAGCACTCTGTTTTTAATCAAAAAATGACTATAGGAGTCAGAGCGCGATGGAAAAAATGTTAGATTCAAATAACGAAATAGAGACGATAGCTGATCGGGTGGAAACATTACTGGCTAAAATGACCTTAAAGGAAAAAGTTGGCCAGGTGAACCAGAGGATGTATGGCTGGGAGGCTTTTAGAAAAACGGAAACGGGCTATGAATTGACGGGAAAATTTAAGGAACATGTCACTTTCGGCGATGGAATCGGTGTTCTTTATGGCCTGTTTCGTTCAGACCCATGGTCAGGGATTCACCATGAAAACGGTATTTCTGAAAGCGAAAGTGCAGAAGTTGCCAATATGATTCAACAATATATAAGGGACCATACCAGATTAGGGATTCCCGTACTGCTTTCAGAAGAATGTTCCCACGGTCATCAGGGGCTGGACAGCCTGATTACTCCCGTTAATTTAGGAGTGGGAGCCACTTGGAACCCGGACTTACATGAAGATCTGATGTCTGCTGTAGCGGAACAAGTACGGGCAAAAGGCGCTCATTTGGCACTCGTATCGACACTTGACATCCTGCGCGACCCTAGATGGGGGAGATCAGAGGAATGCTTCAGTGAGGATCCTTATCTTGCTGCCCGGTTAACCGAAGCCGTTATAAAAGGGATGCAGGGCGAAGCAAGCAACCTCATTCCAGAAGGTAAAATGATTGCGGTATTAAAACATTTTGCTGCACAAGGAAATGGAACAGGGGGCCATAATGCTGCTCCAGCCTCGATAGGTGAAAGAGAACTAAGAGAAATTCATCTGCCGCCGATGGTTTCAGCTATTAAATCAGGAGCCATTGCTTGTATGGCGGCCTATAATGAAATTGACGGAATCCCATGCCATGCCAATGGCTATCTTCTCAATCAAATTCTACGAGAGGAGTTAGGGTTTAAGGGGGCTGTTATGGCAGATGGCTGTGCTCTAGACCTGTTGGTCCATTTAACCCAAAGCCAGGAAAAGGCTGCAGCTTTAGCGCTTGAAAGTGGAGTAGATATAAGCCTCTGGGATAATGTGTATACCAGATTGGAAAAGGCGATTGAGGAAGGTTTTGTTCGTGAAGAAAAGCTTAATGAGGCGGTAAGAAGGGTTTTGACGCTTAAGTTCAAAATGGGATTGTTTGATTATCCTTTTGTAGAAGCCAAACCGTCCAAAAATCAGGAATCAGCAGACAAAACCAATCTAGAATCAGCCCGGCAATCAATCGTATTGTTAAAAAATGAAGGAATTCTCCCGTTAAAAAAGGATACTAAAAAAATTTCTGTCATTGGTCCAAATGCCGATGCCATCTATAATCAGCTTGGCGATTATACGCCGTTCCAACATGAGTACAAAGTCATTACGGTTCTTCAGGGGATCACCACTCTAGCAGGAGAGGCAGAAGTTGCTTATGAAAAAGGCTGCGGTATTCGTTCCCTTGATACAGAAGGAATCGAGAAGGCAGTTCGACTCGCTGGCAGTTCCGATGTGGCGATCGTGGTTTTAGGGGGTTCAAGTGCAAGGAATTTCGACACCCAATTTGACCTAAACGGAGCCGTAGTCCATGCATCTGGGGAAGAGGAAATGGATTGCGGTGAAAATGTGGACGTAGCCGACCTAGAGTTGGGTGGTCATCAGCTGCAATTGCTACAGGAAATCATGAAAACCGGAACACCAACCGTTGTGGTCCTGATACAGGGACGACCCCATGCCATACCATGGATAGCAGAACACGCTCCGGCAATCTTAAGTGCTTGGTATCCCGGCCAAATGGGTGGACAGGCCATAGCAGAGGTGTTATTTGGACATGTCAATCCAAGTGGGAAATTACCTGTTTCTATCCCAAGGTCTTCTATACAGCTCCCTGTTTTTTATAATCACAAGGAGGGGGGATTTAAGAAAGACTATCTTGATATGTCTGGAAAGGCATTATTCCCATTTGGATTTGGACTTTCTTATACTGAGTTTAAATATGAAAATCTTCGATACTCCGATCAAACCATCCAATCGGACAAACTGTTAGAAGGTGAAAAGTTCAAAATAATCGTTGATGTCACGAATAGCGGGGATCACGATGGCTTCGATGTTATTCAGCTATACGTAAAAGGCAAGTGCTCTAGTATAACAAGAAGAGTGAAGGAACTAAAAGGATTTAAGAAGGTATGGATTGCTGCTTGCGAAACCAAAGAAGTGATATTGGAATTAGCGGCGGAGGAATTACAAGTATTTAGCAGCCAAAATAAATACGAGCTTGAGAAGGGATATTTTGAAATAGAAGTTGGAAATCCTGTCAACTATTTAAAAGCCATTCTGGAGATTGGCTAGGTTCTAAAAAAAGTGAGGAGTGTTTAAGATGGATGTTAGTCAAGCTTTTACGTCAAGAAGTTTAAGCTCATTAACGAAGGTGTTTCCGGATGCTGAATTAACTGAAAAACCTGTCAATTCGGGCTCAGCCCTGTTACAGGAAACTTATTCCTTCCAGGTTGCCTACAAAGGAAACCAATTAATGAAACATATTCGAGTAAGGATATCCTCGGATATGAACGAAAATATTACCGTCCGCTCTACTGGGTTAGTTCCTTCAGAGCTGCCAACGTATCCCGACCATGATGATATCATACTAAGATCAACACCTGGACTTTACCCTGATCCGCTTTATCCGATTGATGAGATAGAAGGAATTACTGTGTTTCCAGGCCAATGGCGTTCTATTTGGGTTACCGTAAACGTTGATGAAGCTGCAATTCCAGGTATCCATAATATTAAAATAGTATTTGAAACGGACAATGGTGATGTTCTTGGAGAGGAGATTTATGAACTAGAGGTTATTCCCGCGAAACTCCCTGAGCAAACATTGATTCATACGCAATGGTTCCATTCTGACTGTATTGCCACACATTACGATGTGGAAGTCTTCAGTGAAGATCATTGGGAACTAATTGGCCAATTTGTTAAAACGGCAGTAAATCATGGCGTCAACATGATTCTAACTCCATTATTTACGCCTCCTTTAGATACCGAGGTGGGCGGTGAACGTCCAACCGTTCAGCTTGTTGAAGTAGAAAAGTCAGGGCAGCACTACCGCTTCAACTTTGAAAAACTCAAGAGGTGGATCGAGCTTTGTAGAAATCAGGGTGTCGAGTACTTTGAATTCTCACACCTGTTTACACAGTGGGGGGCAAAGCATGCTCCGAAAATAATGGGCAATGATCATGGCGGGTATAAACGATTGTTTGGCTGGGAGACGGATGCCGCTGGCGAAGAGTATCGTCAATTCCTTGGACAATTCTTACCGGAGCTGGTCAAGTTTATTCGACAGAATCAGTTGGAACATCAAAGTTATTTCCATGTGTCAGATGAACCGGGGCTGAGAGATTTAGAGTCTTATCAAAAAGCAAGTGAAATCATTCAGCAGTATTTAAATGAATTTCCAATCATTGATGCCCTTTCTGATTATCAATTTTACGAAAACGGATTCGTGAAAAACCCAATTCCGGCGAATAATTACATTGAACCCTTTTTGGAACATGGAGTGGAAAATCTCTGGACGTATTATTGCTGTGGGCAATACAAAAAGGTTTCTAATCGTTTCTTCTCGATGCCATCCTTTCGCAACCGTGTACATGGGATACAATTGTATAAGTATAATTTAGCGGGCTTTCTTCATTGGGGGTATAACTTTTGGTACTCGCAGTTTTCAAAAAAGCCGATTGACCCATTTAAAAATACCGATGCCAATTATTCATTTCCTTCCGGAGATGCGTTCATAGTCTATCCGGGAGAACACGGTCCGATTGAGTCGATTAGACTTGAGGTTTTATATGAAGCCCTTCAAGACGTAAGGGCACTGCGTTTGCTAGAAGGCTATATTGGTAGAGACAATGTAATTGAGCTATTGGAGGAAAAACTGGAGCAGGAAATTACTTTTAATGAATATCCGCTGGATGCTGATTGGTATGTTCAGAAAAGAGAGCAGATCAACAGAGAAATCAAGAAATGGGTTTGTTCAAAGGTGTAGTAATGAGAATGGAATTCGAAAATAGTAGAGAATCTATGTCTCATGAGAATAAAACTTGTTGTTGTGCGAGCAGACCAAATTCACCTGAACATGAGGGTAAACAAATCTATAATGCAAAAATAAAGAGTGATAAACCTGTGACTAATGGAATGATTTATCTCTCTGGTGGTGAATTTTTAATGGGAACTGATAGCAATGAAGGTTTTCCTAAAGACGGTGAAGGCCCTGTTAGAAATGTAAAGGTTAATCCGTTCTATATTGATCCGTGTACCGTTTCGAATTCAGAGTTTATGGAATTTGTCTCTCATACGGGTTACAAAACAGAAGCCGAACTATTTGGATGGTCTTTTGTGTTTAACGGTTTTGTTTCAGAAGAAGTAGCAAAAATGGTGACGGAAGTGGTTCAGAATGCCCCCTGGTGGTGGGCAGTTAATGGGGCGTATTGGAAAAAACCTGAAGGCCCTTATTCAGAAATTAAAGATCGAATGGATCATCCAGTTGTCCATGTATCCTGGAATGATGCTTTGGCCTATTGCATCTGGTCTGGAAAGCGGTTACTAACCGAGGCGGAATGGGAATATGCTGCCCTTGGTGGTCTAGTTCAAAAAAGGTATCCTTGGGGGGACCGGTTGACTCCTGGTGGTGAACATATGTGTAACATTTGGCAAGGAACATTTTCAACTAAAAATACGGGTAAGGATGGGTATTTAGGTACTGCTCCAGCAAAGTCCTTTCCTGCCAATGACTATGGTCTGTACAATGTTTCCGGAAATGTTTGGGAATGGTGTTCGGATTGGTTCAGCCCGACCTATTATAAGGAGGGTACCAGTGATAATCCGAAAGGACCAGCAAATGGTAAAGCAAGAGTAACACGTGGTGGGTCATATCTATGCCATAAATCTTATTGTAATCGCTATCGTGTGGCTGCTCGCAGTTCTAATACGCCTGATAGTTCAACAGGAAATATTGGGTTTCGTTGTGCAGCGGATGCATGAATTTAAAACAATTTAGGGGAAAGAGGTTTTCGCAATGAGAATGCTTATATTAGATTTAGATTCATTACGACCTGATCATTTGGGATGTTATGGATATAGTCGTAACACGTCACCAAATATTGATAATATCGCCGGTGAGGGTGTTCGGTTTACAAATTACTATACTTCCGATGCCCCATGCTTTCCTTCACGGAGTGCGTTAATGACAGGGCGTACCGGTATTCACACTGGTGCGGTTGGGCATGGGGGAACAGCGGGATACGTTCGACAGGAAGGGGCAAGTCGTTCGTTCAATGATCGTCATACCACTGAAAATTTTCCAGCTTTCATGCGATCAGTAGGGTTTAAAACAGCACTCGTAAGTCCATTTCCTGAAAGACATTCGGCATGGACTTTCTATGCTGGATTCAATGAAATGCATAATACAGGAAGTAGCGGAATGGAATCAGCTGAAGAAGTGACTCCAACTGTTTTAAAGTGGGTAGAGGACAATGCCAAAGAGGATAATTGGATGTTGTATGTGAATTATTGGGACCCACATACACCGTACCGAGCTCCAGAAGATTTTGGTAATCCATTTGAAAATGAACCTCTTCCCGATTGGATTACGCCAGATGTACTAGAGCGTCATAAGAAAAAAGTTGGACCTCACAGTGCACAGGAATTGAATATGTATGATAATCAAACATCACCAAAGTATCCTCGTTATCCAGGGGAAATTTCAGATTATAGTGATTTACGCCAAGTGATCGATGGATATGATTGCGGTGTACGTCACATGGATGAAAACATCGGTCAAATATTCAAAGCTTTACTTAAACAAGGCGTCATGGATGACCTCATTGTGATTATTACAGCTGACCATGGGGAAAACCTTGGAGAACTTGGTATATATAGTGAACATGGGACGGCTGACAATGCTACATGCCGAATTCCTATGATTATCCGTTGGCCAGGAAGGAAACAGGGGTATGTCGATCATGGCTTACATTACCATCTCGATTTATTACCAACTCTTGCGGAACTATTTGGAAAAGATCCAATACCAAGCTGGGATGGATTAAGCTATGCTCCAGTATTAACAGAAGGCCAAGAGTGCGGCAGAGACTATTTGGTCATTTCTCAATGTGCTCATGTGTGTCAACGAAGTGTTCGTTTTGACAATTGGTTATACATTCGTACCTATCATGACGGGTTCCATTTGTTTGATGATGAAATGTTATTTGATCTTGAAAATGATCCTTATGAACAACATAACTTGGCAAGGTTAAAGCCAGATGTTTGTAAAGAGGCAGTATATCTTCTTAACAAATGGCATGACGATATGATGAAATCGATGGATTTTGATGTAGATCCTCTATGGACTGTTATAAAGGAAGGTGGCCCATACCACGCGCAAGCAAAGGATCTAAAGAAGTATGTAAAACGTTTGGAAGAAACAGGACGCAGTTGGGCAATTCCAGAACTTCAATGGAGACACCCACGAGCATTTCAAGATTCACCTTCCGATTTAGATACTGTTTATAAAAGAACATCTGAACAATTTAAAATTTAATCTTCACTGTTTTATGAAAGGCGCATGAGAAATCTTGCGCCCTATATGCAATGCTTTCAACTTACTTTATAAAATATTTAGAATTGACAGTAAATATCAATTATGTTAATGTTGTGTTATCGGTAACATAATAATATCATAAAACTTGAATGAAAGGAGCGAGCACGATTTAGATGAAGTGGGAGTATTTATTTACAAATGAAGAAGAGAAAATTTCAAGGTTAGGTAGGGAAGGGTGGGAGCTTGTTACAGTTATCCAGCACATCACCGGCTTAACATTTTATTTAAAACGACCTGTAAGAAGTTTTGTGGACCGCCTTACACAGGAACAGAAGGAAGAAGTGTATAAACAGTACTTTGGGCAAGAAGAATCCAGAAAAACATCATAATTGTAAAGGCGGACGAAAAATATGAAGAAAAAGGGCATCCTTCATCCAGAACTTGCACATTTAGCTACAAGCCTTGGGCATACTGATTATCTCGTCATAGCAGATAAAGGTTACCCAATCCCCAATCATGTTACAAGAATAAATCTCGGATATACAAATAACCAACCGACAGTCCTACAGGTACTTGAACCATTAGTAGAGGAAATATCGATTGATCGAATCATCGTTACGCAAGAGATGGAAGATATTAGTCCTGATAGATTAGAAGAATTAAAGAACCGTTACCCTCATTTTCTTTTTGAGAAAGTAAGCCACCATGAAATGAAAGAGCTGACAAACCATGCAAAAGGCGCGGTAAAAACAGGCGATGCCTGTCCTTATGCAAATTTAATCATTGTTTCGGGCTAACAAGGAGTCGAAGTTAGTGCTATCCATATAAAAAAATAGGAGGCAAGGGAGATGGCAACCATACATAAGGTTCTACCGACTGAGAAACAGCTTGCTTATCAAGACTGGGAATTCGGGCTATTTTTGCATTTTGGCTTAAGGACATTTTATGAGGGATACGTTGATTTTGATGAAAGACCGATGTCACCTTCCAAATTTAATCCAACGAATTTAGATTGTGAACAATGGGTTAGAACCGCCAAAGAAGCCGGAATGAACTATGCGGTGCTCACGGCGAAGCATCATGATGGCTTTTCTAACTGGCCATCAGCCTATACAAGTTTTTCAATTGCAGAGTCAGAGTGGAAGGACGGCAAAGGCGACGTCATTCGGGAATTTGTCGATGCCTGCCGTAAGTATGGAATCAAACCAGGTTTATACTATTCTCCATATGACGGATCCGTCGATTTTTACACGAAAGACGCGAAGGCGTACGATGATTACTTTGTGAATCAAATCACTGAACTGTTAAGCAATTATGGGGAAATCGATATTCTTTGGCTGGATGGCTGTGGTTCTGAGGGACATGAATACGACTGGCCGCGCATTATCGGAGAAGTCCGGCGATTGCAGCCCAATATCCTCCTGAACATGGGTGATCCTGACTTTCGCTGGGTTGGCAACGAGGATGGAGTTGCACCTATGCCAAGCTGGAATGTTGTGGCAGCAACGGAATTCTCAATCCTTACAGAGGAGAAAAATCAATTGGGGGAACCGCGCTGGCTGCCGGCAGAGGCAGACGTGCAAATGCGTACCAATTGGTTTTATAGCGATAATGATGAACACACAATAAAAAGTATCCAAGAATTAATGGGACTTTATTATCATTCTGTTGGCCGCGGTGTCAATTTACTCCTGAATATTGGTCCGAATCGAGAAGGTGTTCTGCCGCGGAAGGATACAGAGCAGCTACTTGCAATGGGGATGGAAATCCGCCGTCGCTTTGATCATCCAATTGGTACCTTTAATCAATGTAAGAATGAGGATAAAAAGTGGATTTACAAGCCTGAAGAGCCTCAAATACTTGATCATGTAGTCATCAGGGAAGATTTGAGTAAGGGTGAAAACGTCTTACAATTTAAAATCAGCGTCATCACGGCCAAATCCCATCAACTTTTAACTATTTATGAAGGTAAAAATATTGGCCATAAGTCAATTATCCGGTTTCCAGCAGTGAAAGTACGCGGAGTTATCCTTGAAATTACGGAAAGTGACGGAACTCCTGTCATTAAGGACATGTCGTTCTATAAATGTTGGTGAATAGATTAGATTAATAGGTAAGTATTTATAGATAAACAGGTAGAACTCGAAAGGAGTTCTACCTGTTTATCTAACATTAACGCCACAGAAAGGTTTTTCCCATTGGTTTGTCCATCAAGGTAAGGGGAGAATGCCGAATTCCTTATAAGGAAGTGAGAGGATATGAAAGAGAGATACAGTAGAGGGAAAGAGACTGACATTAAAGTTATGACTTTTAATATTCATCATGGAGGAACAGAACCCATTTTGGATTTGAAAAGAATTGCAGACATTATTAAAACATCGGGTGCTGATATCATTGGTCTGCAAGAAGTAGATAATCATTTTTCCGAGCGCAGTAATTTCGAAGATCAAGCGAAATGGCTGGCAAATTACTTAGGAATGCATTATGCATATGGCGCAAATCTTAACTATGATTCTATACACGAAGGAGAGCACCGAAGCCAATACGGAACGGCCGTTTTAAGCAAATATCCTATCCTTTCTGCCGAAAATCATCTACTCACTACTATTCCATATCCAGAAAACCCTACAGAGCAGCGCGGTCTTTTGGAAACGGTGATTAACGTGAGAGGAAATCATGTTCACTTTTACAATACGCATCTTGACGATCAAAGAGCCGAACAGAGGGAACTACAAATCAAAGAGATACATGACCTTGTAAACCAAAAAGAAGGAACGAGCATCTTTGTAGGAGACTTCAATGCAACTCCTGAAAGTTCAGAAATACTAAAGATGACTGCACAATATAAAGATGGGTTTGCTGAACTCGGTCAAAATAATGACTTTACCTTTCCTGCAGATAAACCAGATAGTCGTATCGATTATATTTTCATTTCTGAAGATGTCAAAATTTGTACTGGGGAAGTTATAAACACGAATGTATCTGATCATTTGCCCATTACGGCAGAGTTAGTACTGAAAAAAATGACATTTAATAAATAGGGTAGGCGATAATTAATCCCTCAAAATGATGAAAACTACGACACTTACAATTTAATAGATATTCGCTTAAAAAGATCTTAAAGTTGTAAAATCCTATTCTACCCCATAAAAACAAGATAAAAAAGGTTCTGTTATGAGAGCATCGATTATAAGAAAATTCTAAATTATTTTTTAAGAAATTATTGTAAACGTTTACGGGCCAAGCTTTAATTTAAAAATATTAAGTTAAAAGCAATTTTGGTCAAAAAAACACCTTTATTATTAAGTGTGATGTTAATAATTAGATATTAATTTTTTATCGATGATTCTGTAAAAAACAGAGGAGATAAGAAAATTTTTATATTAAATCTTCCAAAGGAGTTGAGGTACTTAATTTATAAGTTAGTTTAATTTCCGGGGGTTCAAGTCGAAAAAATGAGGATTAAGATTAAACTTAAAATGCTGGATTCAAAAATTTCATCTATCAAGGGGGAGAAGTAATGAAAACAAAGATGGCCTTAATATTGATGGTTATTTTCAGTATGCTATTGGCAGCTTGTAGTGGTGCTAGTGAATCATCAAGCAAAGAAGATGGAAAAGTGGAAATAAGACTGTTAACCCGGATGGCAGGTACAACGAAGCAGGTAGAAATTTATAAGGATATTATTAAAGAATTTAAGAAAAAACATCCGGATGTCGTTATTGTCGATGAATCTCAAGGGGATGAATCTGCATTTAATAATAAATTAAAAACAGACCTTGCCTCTGGAACGCTACCTAATATCTTCAGAATCCAAGGGGTTGCTAATCTTGGAGAGTATATTGAAACCGGTCTATTGATGGATATGGATCCCATTCTTAAAGAGGATCCTAGCTGGGGAGAAGGTTTTACCGAAGGAGCTCTTAAGTACTACCAAGTTCAGAGCTATGAAGGTACTTATGGAATACCAATGGAATCAGGTCTAATTGGGGTTTATTATAACGAAGAAGTATTTAAAAAAGCTGGTATTGATAAGTTTCCAGAAACTTGGAAGGAATTGTTAACTGCAATTGAAAAACTTAAGGACATTGATGTAACACCGATTGCCCTTGGCGCAAAGTCGACTTTTATGGCAGGACATTTACATGATCAAATTTTTTATAAATGGGCAGGAACCGAAGCTGCTAAAAAACTTGGATCTAGAGAATTAAAGTGGACTGATAAGGAAGTAGTTGAAACACTTCAGTTAGTCAAAGATTTAAATGATATGGATGCCTTTGGTAAAGATGCTGCAGGTCTTAACGATGAAATTGTGTTAACAAATTTCCTTGAAGGAAAAGCTGGAATGATCATTACAGGACCATGGAATATTGGAAACTTTACTGATTCAAGCAAAACAAAATTTACTGAATCTATTAAAGTAGCAAAATTCCCTTATTTTGAAGAAAAACCTGAATTTAAAAACGAAGACATGCAAGTGTTAAGTCCGTACATGGTTAATGGAAAATTAAAAGGCAAAGAAAAAGAATATACGATTGAACTGCTTAAAATGCTGACTTCCAGTGAGGCTGCAAAGAGATTTGCTGAGGAATCACAGTTCCTTATTCCAAGAAGTGATATTGAAATTGATGAATCTAAAGTTTCAAAAATATTCTTGAAAAATATTGAACTTGGTTCTACTTCAACAGGAATCGCTGTCGATGTGTTTGACTTTGATCCGCTGCCATCCATGCAAGATCGAACAAGAAATTCAATCGTTAGTATGTTCATCAATGCGACACCTAAGCAGGCAGCTGAGGAAATTCAAAAGGAAATCGATGACTCCAAATAATCAATTTACTTAGAAAAAAGGTATAGAGCCTTTCGTATTGCCAATTCATTTTACGGAGGCTCTATACTGTAGATTACATAGTTATTCCCTATAACTACTAGAATAAGAGAGATGGAATTTTTGAAAGGAGGGGAATCGATGAATGTAAAAACAAAGAAAGAAAAATCAAAGGTTCTTCTATTTACTTTACCGGCTTTAGTCATTTATGTCTTTTTTCTTATTATTCCAATGATTGGCGCCATTTATTTTTCTGTTGTTGATTGGAATGGGATTAAGGGATCCCCATTGGAATATGTGGGGCTGAAAAATTATTTAGATGTTCTTGAAGATAAGGACTTTATCATTTCATTAAAAAACATGTTTAGTATGGTGTTTTTTAGTGTTCTGTTCCATACTCCGATCGCTTTACTATTAGCGGTGGCAATTAATACAAAATTTAAGGGTTATCGGTTTTTTAAAGTTGTATACTTTGTTCCGACCATCTTCCCTTTAACAGCAATTGGATTACTTTGGTATTTTATTTTTATGCCAAATGGTTCATTAAATAAATTATTAGAACTCATCGGATTAGCAGATATGGCCAAAGGATGGTTAATCGACCCTTCCACAGCCATGAATACGATTATTTTTGTCAATATTTGGGCTGGGATTGGTTATTATATGGTTATTTTGTTAGCCGGACTAACAACGATTCCTAGTGAAATTTATGAGGCAGCAGAAATGGATGGGGCATCGCCAGCGAAAAAGTTCTTTCACATAACCGTTCCGATGTTAAAACCAATTATAACTCTCTGTATTTTAATGGATATTATCGGGACAGTAAAAGTTTTTGATTTAATTTTTGTTATGACAGAAGGCGGCCCGAATGGCTTAACCAACCTTCCAACAACATTAATGTACTACGAAGCGTTTAGATATGACAATTATGGGGTTGGCAGTGCAATCGGAGTTATCATTCTTATCATTGCATTAGTGCTGACGGTCGGAAGTGAATTACTCATGAATCGAAAAAAGGAATAGAAAGGGGAAGTATATGAAAAATAAAATAGTATTATACAGTTTTATTATTATCATGGCGTTTTTATTTATTGAGCCGATGATTTTTACATTAATTTCCTCTTTTAAAGGGAATACTGAAATATTTGGCTCCCCATTTAGTCTGCCTGAAGTATTTAGGTTTGAAAATTATGTCATTGCCTGGCAGGAAGCGAATATGAGCAGGTATTTCCTAAACAGTATTTTGATTTCAATGTCAACGGTTATCGTCCTGGCGGTCGTCTCATCGATGGCGTCATTTGCACTATCCCGTTTTAATCTAAGAGTAAACAAGTTTTTAGCCTTGTTTTTCTTACTTGGGATGATGATACCAATGCACACTGTTCTTGTACCTGTTGCATATATCATCGGTGCTTTCGGACTTAAGAATAACTTAGTCGCGTTAGTCTTACTTTACGTTGCCTTTTCATTGTCTTTTAGCATTTTGGTTTTAACCCGCTTTATGAAAGGGATTAGTGCATCATTAGAAGAAGCAGCTATTATGGATGGGGCCAATTACTTTCAAATCTATTATAAGATCATGCTCCCGATGTCTGTTCCCGCGATTGCCACTGTTTCCATTTTTAACTTTTTAGGTGCGTGGAACAACATTCTTTTCCCTCTTCTTTTTATAAATGATGACCGGTTAAAACCAATTGCCCTGGGTCTCTTAAACTTTAGTGGTGAAAGAGGTTCTGAATATGGGCCATTAATGGCAGCGATCGTTATAACCATTGTCGTTCCGCTAGCTGTCTACCTTCTATTCCAGGAAAAGGTTGAAGGCGGCTTAGCAGCAGGAGCTGTAAAAGAATAACCTAGTATTTTGAGAGTATAGGAGCAAGTTTGGAGTAAAACTAATGGAGTATGATAGATTGATTGAAGAAACTAGGGCTGGACTGTTAGAAAACGTCCATTTTGGAATGATTTGTGGTGTTAACGATCAAAAGAATCAAATTGATCATGTTGGCAATTCCGATAATCTCATTTATTTTCGCAGTGCGGCAAAGCCCATTCAAGCCTTACCAATATTTCTAACAAACATCATCTAAAAAATATGGACTCACTGAGCAGGAGGCAGCTTTGTTTGCTGCATCCCACCGGGGGGATGGCACTCACTTATTTAAAATTGGCTTGCCTAGATTTAATAACTGACCCTCAGTTGAAACAAGCGGTAGGCAAATTAACGACAATCATGAATCACGAATACAACTTGATTGCATCAGAACGCTTTATTTGCTCTGTTTTATTACAAGATCGAAATATTGTAGCAAAAGGCGGGGCACAAGGAGTCTATTGCTTTGGCTTACGGAATGAGAGACTTGGTTTTGCCTTAAAGGTAATAAATGGTTCAGAGGATGTGTGGCCCAACATTGTTGCAGCAATTCTTGAACAAATTGATTACAAGAATAAAGAAACGATTTTAAATTTAAGAGCATTAAAGCCGTCGGTAGTTAAAAATGATAGTGGGATTGAAGTGGGTACGATTAAGGAGAAATTTTCCCTTCAAAAAATAGGAGTTTCGAAACGTATGTCTCCTGATTTTTAAACATTTTAATTAAAGCAAAGAAGCCTTACATAAAATATAAGGGCATCTTCGCTCTTTTGTTTGCTTATGAAGGTTCAATGATTTTGATTAAACAATTATAAATTTTAACTAGTTTGTAAGAAATGACATACTGTACAAGAATGACATATCATTTTTCAATGCTTTACCGCCTGTTAGATTGCTTAAGACAACTACGACAAATCTTACATATTTACGTTCGATTACAGGCGGTTTTAAGCTAGAGAAAATAGCGTATGTTCACAGTAGGAGGGAACCCATGAAAAAAGTAAGAGTTGGATTTGTCGGAGCAGGCGGAATTGCCAATGTTCATTTACAGCATATCAGTAAAAATGACATGGCCGAGGTTACCGCGATTTGTGATGTCCATGAGGAAACAGCGCTTCAAAAAGCGAAGGATTATGGAGGGGCCGCATACACGAATGTGGATGAAATGCTTGAGAAAGAACCGTTAGATGCATTATTTATTTCCGTCCCGCCATTTGCTCATGGGGAGATTGAAGAAAAAGCGGCAAGAAAAGGGATTCACATAATGGTTGAAAAACCATTGGGTCTAGACTATCAAACGGTTGCCAAAAAGGCAGAGGTGATCAAACAATCTGGAATTATCAACGGAGTAGGCTATTGCTTGCGTTATTGGGAAACGGTGGCGAAGGCAAAGGAATATTTAAGGGATAAAAAACCGGCCATGGTTCGCGGCTATTATTTATCATCGTTTGTTCCTACACCTTGGTACCGGGAATGGGAGAAATCCGGCGGCCAGCTTGTCGAGCAATCTACTCATATCGTTGACTTAGCAAGATATTTAGGCGGCGAGATCGAACAAGTCTATGCCGATATGAGCCTGCAGGTTCATCGCAATGTTCCCAATATTAATATCCCGGACGTGACCTCTTTAAATTTCGTGTATGATTCAGGGGCTGTCGGGCATATCGACAGCACTTTTGCTCAGTTTGACCACCGAATGGGAATTGAATTGTTTGGGGAAGATTTTCGGGTTGTCATCGATGGAGGGAATTTGACAATCATCGAAAAAGGGGCTGCTGCCATGAACTTCAAGTCAGAGTTGGATGTTTATGGGTATCAAGATCGCATGTTTATCGAGGCTGTTATTAAAGGGGATCAAGATTTAATTTTATCCTCCTACGAGGATGGATTAAAGACACTTGCAGTAACGTTAGCAGCCAATCAGTCACATAAAACTGGTCTGCCAGTGAAAGTTGCTGATTTAGGTAAGCTTGCTATTAAAAACTAATTTATAAATAAAGGTATTCGACTCTAATAATTGTGAACTTTACTGAATAAATTTATGGAGGTTCTATCAAATGAAGCTTGGTATCAGTTCTTACAGCTTACAAGGTGCAATCAATTCAAAAGAAATGACGATTTTGGATGTCGTCCAATGGGTCGCAGACCAGGGCGGGGAGCATGTTGAAATTGTTCCGATGGGTTTTAGTTTAGTAGATGATTTGTCCTTGGCCGATGCCATCCGGCAAAAAGCGGAAGAAGTTGGAATCGAGATTTCTAATTACGCCATCGGGGCCAATTTCCTCACTTCGAGTTTAGAAGACTATGAAAAAGAAATTGAACGTGTCAAAAAAGAAGTAGATGTTGCACATCGCTTAGGTGTAAAGCTGATGAGACATGATGTAGCATGGAAGTCGCTAAATGAAATCTCAATCCGTGATTTTGAACAAGACCTGCCAAAAATGGCTGACGCCTGCTCAAAGATCGCCGACTATGCGGCACAATATGGCATTGTAACAAGTGTTGAAAACCATGGTTACTATGTTCAGGCAAGTGACCGGGTTCAGCGTCTGATCCATGCCGTCGATAAGGAAAACTTTAATACCACATTAGATACAGGGAATTTCCTTTGCGTCGATGAAGACCCAGTAGCAGCTGTAAAGAATAATATCTCTTACGCATCGATGGTACATGTAAAGGATTTTTACCGCAGAACTTCTGCTCTTGGTCTTGGTGAAGGCTGGTTCCCATCAAGCTCCGGCAATTACTTAAGAGGAGCCATTACAGGGCATGGGGATATCAATCTGCCTGAAGTCTTAAAAGTTATCAAACAATCAGGCTATAACGGCTATATTTCTATAGAATTTGAAGGAATAGAAGAATGCAAAAAGGCCGCAAAAATCAGCTTAGATAACGTAAAAGGAATTTGGGAAGCAGTATAAATTAGGTTTGCGATCATCATACGAGATTCTTATTTTAGAAGGGATCGACACATGTGAGTAATCCTTCGAGAAAGCCAATTATTGTCATTGCCATTGTCACCGCTGTTTGTTTGCTGGGAAACGAAATGCTGTTTATTGTGCTCCCATTATATTGGAAGTTTTTTGGACTGACATCGCTCTGGCAGGTTGGGGTGTTATTATCGGCTAATCGAATTATCAGGATCCCGATTAATTCGCTTGTAGGTTGGTGTTACAACCGGATTGGGAAACAATCGTGCATCATGGCAGCCGTTGTATTAGCTGCTGCCTCCACGTTTTCCTATGGCATTGTAAAGGGTTTTTGGCTGCTCTTAATCGCCCGATGTTTATGGGGAATTGCGTGGTCTTTTTTCCGGATCGGTGGATATTTAACGATTCTTTCTTCCAGCAATCCAGAAATGAGAGGTCAGTCTGTTGGCTTATATAACGGGCTATGGGGCCTTGGTACCTTATTTGGAATGCTGTTCGGCGGATTTCTCGCAGAACTTATTGGCATCCAAACAGTTACTACTCTTTTCTCCATCCTGGCTGCCAGCAGTATTCCATTTATTATCCGATTTATCGAGAACACGAAGGCCCAGGAACACAGCCCCCAAATGAAGAAAAAGAAGGATTTCTCGATTTGGAAAAGTAAACGTATTGTATCCGCTTTTATAACAGGGTTAATAGTTGCTTTTGTCGTTTATGGAGTTTTTGCTTCAACATTAAGTAAATTAATAGAATTGCGAATGAATAATACTTTGATCGTCCTAGGTTTATCCATGGGTGCAGGCTCCATAACGGGTATCGTTCAAGCTTTACGAACAGGATGGGATCCATTCCTTGCACCGTATCTTGGCAGATGCTCTGATCAAAAATGGGGGAGAATTCCCATTTTAATCATCGCTTTACTTGCTGCAGCTTTTTGCATGAGCCTTTTTCCTTTAAAATTGCCGATGGCTCTTTTTATAGCGATGTTATTGTTATTTCAACTGACAACAACCGTATTAATAACGATGAGTGATTCAATCGCTGCCGATCTCGCAGCAGGTCCTAGGCAAGTTTCTGTCATTGCTTTTTATACATTATTTTCTGATATTGGTGCCGCTCTAGGACCATTATTAGGGTTTGTTATGATTGATGTCTTTGGAATTCAATCGCTTTATTGGTTAACTAGTTTCATCATCGTCCCTCTTGCCGTTTATTGGATCATTATTTTTAAGAAGGAAGCAAGGATGATCGGTCTAATGAAAGGTCAGTAAAAAAAGGAGGTAAATATGACTGGAAATAATCAACTTCGAATGATGACTTACAATGTTAAATATGCAACAGATGTACCACCCCATTCGTGGGAAGAACGTAAAGGAACGATAAGAGACTTAATTCAGCGTGAATCTCCGGATTTAATAGGCACACAGGAATGTTTGTATGGTCAAGTGTGTGACATGTTAACTATGCTGCCAGAATATGACTGGATTGGTCTAGGTAGAGACGGGGGAAGTAAGGGCGAGTACGCAGCAATTTTTTTTAAAAAGGACCGCTTTAAAATTTTGGAGTACGATCATTTCTGGCTTTCCGAAACTCCATACGTCATTGCTTCCACTGCTTGGGGGAATAACGTAACTCGGATGGTGACCTGGGCACGATTTGTTGATGTGCAAACAAATCGACAATTCTATCATATGAATACACATTTTGACCATGAGTCGCCCGATTCCAGGGTGAGAAGTGCAAAATTAATTATCGAAAAAATAGGCATATTTGATACCAACCTACCTATTGTCTTAACAGGTGATTTTAACGAGGATATCAACTCGAAGCCGTATGAAGTCTTATTAAAAAAAGGGGCATTATCGGATACATGGAATTTGACAAATTTGCGGTTTAACGAAGAGTTAGGAACGTTCAATGATTTTCACGATCCACATGGCGGCAAAGAGCGTATTGATTGGATTTTCGTTCGAGGTAACATGGTCGTTGAGTCAGTTGGAATTATAGCGGATCATTCAAATGGTTGTTTTCCAAGTGACCACTATCCCGTCGTCGCAAATTTGTACATGAAATAGTGGAGGGTTAGTCATGAATTGGGTGTGGGAACAATTTAATGAAAAAGGGGCATGGTTATATAGGATTATGCTGTTAAATCTTATGTGGATAGGGTTTACTTTGCTGGGAGGTATCATTTTTGGCCTATTTCCTGCTACCGTTTCGCTATTTTCAGTTATGCGAAAATGGTTACGAGGTGAAGCGGATATCAGTGTAGTCAGCCATTTTATCGAGACATATAAAGAAAGTTTCGTAAAATCGAATATGGCTGGTCTTGTCATTCTAGGAATCGGTATCTTTCTATCCGTAGATTTATATATTTCTCAAAAATATTTAGGGAATTTTTTTGTCCATCTGGTTTTACTATTTCTCTGTTTTTTATATGGATTGACGGTGCTTTTCTTTTTCCCTACATTTGTTTATTTTGAGATGAAATCATTATCTTATCTTAAACAATCCTTTTTCATGACTTTCATTAGACCGCTTCAAAGTTTGCTTATTTCCGTGATCTTTATGATGATAGTGGTAATCGTGTCTGTTTTTCCTTTTCTAATGGTTTTTTTCGCTGGTCCAATGCTGGCCTATCCCATTATGTGGATTGGAAATAAAGTCTTTAAGACTTTGGAGAGCATGGAAGGGAAATAAGAATCACTTCAAATTGACTATATAATAATAGAAACTAGGTAAAAATCACTGAATGGTAATAAAAAACATAACGAAGTAAAAAATGACATATCAACAAACTGAAATATGTACGAATGAAATGGAGGATGGAAATTATGGGTAAATTAAAAATTGGTGTAATAGGGGCCGGTTCAATTTCAGATTTACACTTTCAGTCTTATGCTAACAATGAAAAGGTCGAAATCTTTGCCGTTTGCGATCTTAATGAGCAGAGGGCGGTAGAAAAGAAGAATAAATATCATGCTGAAGCGACTTATACGAACTATGAAGACTTGTTGAAAGACCCTCAAATTGATGCCGTGAGTATTTGTACATGGAATAATACGCATGCAGAAATTGCCATTGCTGCTCTGAATGCAGGCAAGCATGTTTTGGTTGAAAAACCATTATGTAAAACAGTGGAAGAAGCGCTAAAGGTAGAAGAGGCGGTAAAAAGAAGCGGAAAAGTGCTTCAGGTAGGCTTTGTCCGCCGGTTTGGAACCAATACAAACGTTTTGAAATCTTTTATTGATTCTGGTGATCTTGGAGAAATTTATTATGCAAAAGCCTCAATTTTGCGACGTTTAGGAAACCCTGGCGGCTGGTTTGCTGATATTGAAAGATCCGGCGGCGGTCCTCTTATCGATATCGGTGTTCATATCATTGATTTATGCTGGTACCTAATGGGGAAACCAAAAGTGAAATCCATTAGTGGAAACACCTATTCCAAGCTTGGAAATCGAGCCAATATTAAAAACCTTTCTTTCTACCAAGCAGCGGATTATGATCCTAGCATTAATAAAGTAGAAGACCTTGCAAATGCTCTAATTCGTTTTGAAAATGGAGCTTCGTTAATAATCGATGTTAGCTTTACCCTTCACGTTAAGAAGGATGAAACATATGTTAAGATTTTTGGCGATAAGGGCGGGGCTGAGATTGAACCTGAGCTAGTGATTGTCACAGAAAAAAATAATACGATATTAAATGCACAACCGCAAATTGATTCTCTGTCGTTTGATTTCAACAATGCTTTCCAAAATGAAATTAACCATTTTGTTACGTGCTGTCAGGGTGAAAATCAAACCATCAGCCCAGTGGAAGACGGTGTAGAATTGATGAAAATATTATGCGGTATCTATGAATCAAGTGAAACAGGTAAAGAAATTTCCTTTGAACGATCCAATGTAACAATTTAAACGAAAAAAGGAATCGTTTCTTGCATGTCGAGAATAGACTATTTTTATGGAAAAATCATAGAAATAGTCTATTTTTCTTTTATTCTATTGTTACAAAGATTGACTTTATTTTGATTATTTTATATCTTTAAAAATATGCATTAATTATTTGAAAGCGCTATCTTTTTGTATATGTTACATTCCTATCAAGTCTTCTGTTCAAAATATTTTTGTAAGGAGGTCATTTATTTGTTTGGTTTACGAAGGATACAATCGAGATTATTGTACAAATACATCCTGTCGTATATGCTTATGTTTTTCATTCCGTTAGTGATTATGGGGATTATTATCTATAAAAATTCCGTTGTCAGCTTAAGAGAAGGTATTGAACAATCGAATATTGACAAGTTAAACCAAGTGAAAAATATGACCGATGAGCGGATGGAGGAATTAGAAAAGCTTGCATTAAAGATTTCCTATGATTATCGTTTAACGCCCTACATGGTTAATGATGGTTTTTATGGAAAAGAAGCGATAGAAGAGCTCAATAAATATAAGGCAAACAGTTCCATTATTAAGGAATTATTTCTTTATTATCGCGGAGATCGTAATATTTACTCTGCAAACGGGGCGTATTCACTAGATACTTTTAACAAAATGTATCATTTTGATCAATCAGACAAAAAAATGAAGGACCAATTAGAAAGTAATCTGCCAGTCGTTTATCCTGCTGCATCGATGAGAGTCAATAATAATAAAGAGGATCGATTGATCACCTATTTGTATCCGATTACACGAAACACTGTTACTCCATACGGCACTGTAATGTATTTGATTGAAGAATCTGCGATAACGAGTTTGATTAAGGATACTCTTGGTGATTTCCAAGGAAACGCCTACATATTTGATCAGAATAATCATGTCTTTACATCTAGTATCAATGATAAGGAGTTTACTCATAACGACATTAAGGAACTCGCTGAAATCAAAAACGGTGTATCAAGTATTCAATTGCAAAGCAGAGAGTACTCCGTTGTTTCAGTAAAGTCTAATGTAAGTGGATGGACATTTGTCACCCTTATGCCAACGGATCAGTTTTTCGACAAGGTGGTCAATTTACAAAGGTTTTTAATGATGATCATTATTTCCATTCTCCTCTCGGGTATCGGAGTTTCGATTCTATTGGGAAGAAAACAATACCTGCCAATCCACAATCTTTTAGATTTTCTTAATAAGAACGATAATCCTGTAACAAACAGTGAGGAATTTAATGAGCTTGATCGGATAAAAGTGACAATGGCAAGAGTGTTTAAGGATCATGAAAGTTTAAGTGAAAAAGTTGATATCCAAGCTCCTATTGTAAGAGATCAATATTTAATGAGGATGTTAAATGGCAGTTTAGTTGATGAGGGAGAGATAAATAAATTACTAGAATCCATTAATCTGCCAATGAAAAAGGATCAATTTTTTGTGGCGGTTGTCTCATTAAAAAATGAAATGCTGCAAAAAAGAGAGGAAATGATCCGCACTCTTTCGGTCATAACCTTCAATAAGACAATCTCCTATGGGGTGGAAATAGGTTATAAAGACTGCATTGCCTTAATCGTCAGCCTTAAGGATCCTTATCCAGGAGAAGCTAAAAAGGTTGTTGAGGAGTTGAGACAGCTGATTCAGGATCGATTGAACGTTGATCCGATTATTTCTGCAGGGACTTGTGTTTCGGAAAAAAGTAAAATTAACCGCTCGTTTATCGAGGCTTTAGCTGCATTAGAGTATCGGTTTATGAATGAACGCACATACATTACGTATTTTGAAGACATCAGCAATCAATCTGAAAAGACGATTGGCTATCCAAAAGAAGAACATATTAAATTTGTTCAAAGCCTAAAACAAGGAGATCAGATTGTCGCCATCGAGACACTAAACCATATATTTGAAGTGGTAATCAATAAAGATTTTTCCGTCCAGATGGTCAAGTGTATTTGCTTTGATATCATTAATACCGTTTTAAAAGTGGCTGTAGAAATGGGATTGGGTGAAAAAAACTATGAAATGAATAAAGTTGTCGATTTCAACTCTATCGGTGAATTAGAAAAACATCTGCATCCACTGATTATCGATATTTGTCATGAGGTTAGCAGGAAAAATGAAAAAAGCAACAGTCAGCTTTGTAATGAAATTTTAGCCTATATCCGCGAAAACTATGCTAAATATGATCTAAGTCTAGAAAATATCGCTCAAAAATATAAACTGTCCACTTCCTACTTAAGCCGATTTTTAAAAGAACAAACAGGAGTAAACTTTACCCAATTTGTCTGGCATTTACGTATCGAAGAAGTAAAGAGGAAATTAACAGACACACATGAAACGATTAAAGAAATCGTCATCGAAGCGGGATATATGGATGTAGCTAATTTTACGAGGAAATTTAAAAAAGCAGAAGGAGTGACACCGGGTAAATATCGACTGCTTTATGCACCGGAACGAAGTCAAATCCAAGCTAATATGGAAAACGATTCAGCTCTTTAGAGGATGGCTATTAAGCCATCCTCTATTCTTTTATTCTAGTAAATACTCACATAGTAGGACAAAAAAGACATATTTGTCGGATGAAACGACTAGTGAAAACGTTACCAACCCTATCTTTTCCTTGTTTTTACAACGATAAACAAAAAAGACATATTTATTAAACCGCTTTCTTTCGTGTAGTTTAATAGTATACAGAGAACAACAAGAGGAGGAGATGTGAGTGCAGGAGAGCAAAGTCACTGCTAGTCAGAGTCAGGGGCTATTAAATGTAGAAATAAGCTCAAGTAGCAGCCCGCTGTTAGATGCGAAAAAGAATATACGAAAGAAAAAGGTAAAGAAGATTTTACGAAATTGGGAGTTATACCTTTTCCTGCTGCCAACATTGGCTTACTTTATTATCTTCCATTACATTCCAATGTATGGGGTTCAAATTGCCTTTAAAGATTTTGTTCCTTCTAACGGAATATGGGGAAGTGAATGGGTCGGTTTTAAACACTTTACCCATTTTTTTGAATCCTATTACTTTTGGGATCTAATAAAAAACACACTGGGAATAAGCATCTATGAGTTGTTAGTCGGATTTCCACTGCCTATCATCTTAGCCCTTGCGATAAATGAAGCAAAGGATGGACTGTTTAAACGTAGTGTCCAAACTATTACCTATGCGCCCCATTTTATTTCCGTCGTCGTTATGGCAGGGATGATTATCGCCTTTTTGTCACCTGCGACAGGTGTCATAAACCATTTGATTGTTGCGCTCGGTTTTGAACCAATCCCATTCATGAGTGATCCTGCTTGGTTTAAATCGGTATATGTATTTTCAGGTGTTTGGCAGGGAACTGGCTGGGGAACGATTATTTATCTCGCAGCCCTAGCAGGAGTCGATCAGCAGCAGCATGAAGCAGCGATTGTTGATGGTGCGAGCCGATTGCAGAGAATTTGGCATATTAATATCCCTTCACTTGTTCCGACGATGATTATCTTATTAATCTTAAATGTTGGCAGCATTCTATCTGTTAGTTTTGAAAAAATCTTATTGCTGCAAAATCCGCTCAATATGGATTCTTCGAATGTCATTGCGACCTTTGTTTATAAAGCAGGGCTGCTGGATGCCCAGTACAGTTTTGCTGCAGCAGTGGGATTATTTAATTCTGTGATAAGTGCGATTCTATTAGTCGTTGTTAATCAAATTGCGAAAAAGAAAAGTGAAACGAGTCTATGGTAAGGAGGAAAGTCAATGAATTCAGCAATAAACGAAACAAAAACCGATAAAATCTTCAAAGTCTTCAACTATACTTTTTTACTGCTGGCAATGGTCATTGTCTTGTACCCCTTGATTTATATTATCAGCGCATCGGTCAGTGATCCCTCTGCTGTTAACTCGGGTGAAATGTGGTTATTTCCTAAAGGGTTTACGTTAGAAGGGTACGAGCTTATTTTTCAAAATGATCTCATTTGGAAGGGTTACTTAAATACGATTTTTTATACTGTGCTTGGCACTTCTATCAATTTATTGTTTACTCTGCCAGCAGCTTACGCATTATCCCGAAAGGATTTAGTCGGAAGAAATATTTTTATGGGGATTTTCGTCTTTACGATGTTTTTTGGCGGGGGATTAGTTCCTTCGTACCTATTAATTAAAAGTCTTGGATTAATCGATACCATTTGGGCGATGGTTTTACCTAATGCTGTCGCGGTTTGGAATTTAATTGTTGCCCGCGTCTTTTTCCAAGTAACCATTCCGAAGGAACTAGAAGAAGCAGCAGAGATAGATGGCTGTACGAATATGAAATTATTTGTGAAAGTGATTTTACCTTTATCTACGCCGATTATCGCAGTTATGGCCTTATTTTATGGGGTCGGACATTGGAATGGGTATTTCAATGCGATGATCTATCTTTCCAGTAAAGAACTATACCCACTTCAATTAGTCCTGCGAGAAATCCTTGTGCTCCAGTCGATGACATCCGATATGGCTGGTGGAGCCATTTCAGGTTCAGTGGCTGAAGCGCAGAATTCAAAGGAAGAACTGGCACAAATTATCAAATATGGTGTCATGATTGTTTCCACACTGCCAATTATTATCGTGTATCCATTCTTGCAGCGATTTTTTGTAAAAGGAGTCATGATTGGGTCTGTAAAAGGGTGATCATAACCTGTTTTTAATTGACTTTTAGGAGGTGGTTGCGAAAGGTTTCGTATAAAATAAGAATTAAAAGCAAATTTTTTATAATTCGAAAGGGGTCAAGAGATAATGAGAAAAGCTTTTCTTATGATGCTATCACTTATTTTAGTTGTGTCGATGCTAGCTGCGTGTACTTCTAAATCTAATTCTAAAGAGAATGCCAAGAGCAAAGTAGAAATTAACAAAGAAGGTTATCCGATAGTTGATAAAAAATTAACGATGTCCATGATGGGCCCAGATGTTGGTCTAGCAAAGTGGAAGGATATGGCTTTCTTTAAAGAAATGGAAAAAATGACAAATGTGAAGTATAAATTTACAACACCTCCAAGCAGTGATTTTTCAACAAAGTTAAATCTTGCTTTTGCCAGCGGGGAAATTCCTGATGTTCTATTTGGAGCTTCTTTAACATCCGAGCAAGAAGTTAAGTATGGAAAAGAGGGAGTATTAATTCCTTTAGAGCATTTAATTGAAAAATATGCTCCAAATATCCAAAAGGTTTTGGAAGAAAATCCTGATGTAAAAAATTCGATTACAACTGTTGATGGTCATATTTATGCACTGCCAATGGTGGACAAGAATGCCGTATGGTATATGGGTCCATTATGGTTTAACGGTAAATGGCTAAATGCTTTGGGAGTTAAGGAACTGCCTAAAACGACTGATGAACTATACACATTATTAAAACGATTTAAAACAGAGGATCCGAATGGAAATGGTAAAGCGGATGAAATTCCTTTCACATCTATGAAAAATTCCTCTAATCAATTAGATGGTGCTAGACAATGGCTTCTAGGGGCTTTTGGATTTACGACCTGGGGTATTGAAGAAATTGATGACAAAGTTGTCTATACGCCAGCTGAAGATGGCTACCTAGAATACCTTACATTTATGAATAAGCTATATAGTGAAAAATTAATGGACCCAGAAACCTTCTCACAATCCGGTGAACAGAAGAAAGCAAAAGGACAAGCTAATCAACTTGGATTATTCACAGACTGGTTCTCCTATTTCACCACTGGAGATAAGGAAGAAGAGGCACTTGATGATCCAATGTATCAGCCAATCACTAGTTCTATCACTGATAAACCAGTGATACCATTAAGCCCAGGTATCTACCGCGGCCAATTCGCGATTACCAATAAAGCAGCGAATCCAGAAGCAGCGATTCGCTGGGTCGATTATCTCTATTCTAAAGAAGGAAATGAACTTCTAAATATTGGTAAGGCAGGAGACGTTTGGGATTGGGAAGATGAAGCAAGCGGCACGAGAAAAATGCTAGAATCACCAATTGAAGGGAAAACAATTGAAGACTACCGTGGAACAACGACACCTGACTATGGTATCAATGTTCCGGCATTACGACATAAAATTGAAGGCTTCCCTGAATCAAAATTTACGAAGTTCATCAATGCCGAAACAGATGCAAAAATTAAGCCATATGCAAAGGTTCCATATCCACTTGTTTATTTAACGCCGGAAGAACAAGAGGAAGTAGGACGAATCCGTGCTGATTTGGATACTTACATTGAACAAATGGAAGCGAAATTTATCACGGGTGCCGAGCCTTTGTCCAATTGGGACAAGTATATTAAAACAATGAATGATATGGGTGTTGATAAATTGGTTAACATTTATCAAGATGCCTACGATCGCTGGAATAAGTAAAAGCAGAAGAAGGAAAAGACTAACTGTCTCTTTCCTTCTTTTTTGTAAGAAACTACATAGTGTGCAAAAATTACACATCATAATAAACGGCTATATGGCTGGCCAAAGTGCTTGTGACAACGCTAACAAATTTCACATATTTACGGTAGGACGAGGGAGGAAGTAAGCTTTAATTAAATTAACCAAAAGGGGTGTAAGAACGAGTGAAGAAAGCTGAACCTGTAAAAGCGTTTCATCTGCGTTTTGGATCACATGAACTTGTAGAACCATTCAAACAGTTTATTGAAAAGGTCTTGGCACCAAAGGGAATTAATCATTTAATTATCGAGTGTAATACGTCGTTTGTATTTGAGAAACATCCAGAGGTTACTGGGGGAACACTGACCAAAAATGATGCGCGGGAAATTGCTAGCGTATGCAAACAACATGGGATTCGTGTTATTCCATTATTTCAATGCCTCGGTCACCAAGGCTGGGGAGGAGCGCCAAATACGCTTTTAAAAGCTTATCCTGAATTTGATGAAACTCCATATGTCCCATTAGATGCAAAATGGCCAGAGTTTTTCTGCAGAAGCTGGTGCCCGTTACACCCTGAGATAAATGAACTTGCATTTGAATTACTCGGCGAGATCATTGATGCGTTTGAAGCGGATGCGTTTCATATTGGCATGGATGAGGTGTATGCGATTGCCGATGATCATTGTCCACGCTGTAAAGGGAAGGATCGGGCAGAGCTTTTTGCAAAGGCTGTCAATGACCTGCATGGCTATTTGGTTAAAGAACGTGGTGTTCAGCTATTTATGTGGGCGGACCGCTTCAATGACTGCGAGGCAACCGGTTATAACCAATGGGAAGGTGATACGTTCGGCACCCACCGAGCGCTTTCAGCTATTCCGACTGATATAGTTTTGATGGATTGGCATTACGATAAGCTAGATTCCTATCCTTCGATTGGTATTTTTTTAGAAAAGGGCTTCTCGGTGATTCCGTCATGCTGGTATAAAACAGATGCAGCTCTTGATTTTCTTGAAGCGAGCGAGCAGCAGGCAATTCAAACAGCTAACCCGGAACGTATGCTTGGAATGGCTGTTACATCCTGGAATGGCTGGGATCAACAAAGCTTTGAAAAATTGATCAGCATGAATTCTACCCAAATTACTAGAGATGATGAATTGGAAGAGTTAGATGAGCTTTATCGTACGCTCGTTCTCATTACTAGTAAACTATAAAAGTGGAGGTCCTTTAGCTTGAACTCTAAAGTGGTTATTTTTTATGACGAGACCTTCCCTTATGAGGGTCAAAGGCCAACGAAAGAATTACTGAAGAAATTACAAGAGCAAGCCGAGTTCGTCAAGGCTGATGAATTAATCAATGCTCTTGAGCGTGAAATAGAATGCTTCATTCATTTACATGGTTCCTATTTTCCAAAAAGCGCATGGGGTTCCATTACTGCTTATTTAAAAAAGGGGAAAGGGTTTGTCGGGATAGGAGGAGCCCCTTTTAGAAAACCATGTAATCTAGTGAATGGCGAATGGGTCCCCGAGCGGGAGCAAACGGCATACCATGCGGAGCTTACTATCCATGAAGTATTAAAGGTTGATAGAAAACCGATTGAAAAATTGATTCATTCCAATGAATTTCCGATTTTTAAAGATTATGAGGAACTATTTACCGTTTTGGATACTGCTAATTTTATTCTACATCCAACGAAGTCCTCTTCGATTGAACACGAAATGGGATCATGCGGTCCGATGGATGCAAGAGTATACCCGTTACTGAAGGGAATATCAGAGAGCGGGCGGGAGGTTGCTGCACCATCGGTATTAATCGAAAACTATAAGGGGAAATTTACCGGTGGAAGATGGATTTTTATCAACCAGTCACTAACGAGTGAGTTTTGGAATGATAAGGGATGCCGCTTTTTACGGGAGTTAGCAGATTTTGCTGCAAGTGGTGTGACAGAGCTATGGCTGAAAACCAACTATGCTTCATATGAGTATCATGAGGTCCCTATGATTACTTTTCTGGCACAGTCCTTATGGAAAGAGCAAGCTAATTGGGGGTTAGAACTTACCCTTACAAAAGAAGGGAAGACCCTTGAGAAACATTGCTTAAAGGCTGATATTACAAAAGAGCTTTATATCCAGAAAATCTATTTAGATAAGAAGGAATTTGAGCCTGGTTTTTATGAGCTTACCTGCCGGTTAACCAGTGATGTTGGAGAAGAACGAGTCCTTCACCAAGGATTTTGGTTTAGGGATCAAGCGCTGCTTGAAGGCGGGCAGCCGCTTGTCTGCGGAAGAGACTACTTCTTGAAAAATAATCAGCCATTCCCGGTTGTTGGCATGACATACATGACGTCAGATGTTGCCAGGTATTTTCTGTTTCTCCCTAATCCAAGTGTTTGGAATAAAGATTTTTCCGCGATGAAAGCAGCTGGAATCAATTATGTGAGGACAGGAATTTGGACGGCGTGGCGCAACATGATGTTTGTGGATGGCCATATGGACGAGAGTGTACTAAGAGCCATCGACGCCTTTATACTTACTGCGAAGCAATATGACATCGAATTAACGTTTAACTTTTTCTCGTTTACCCCGGAAGAATGGGAAGGGGAAAACCCTTATCTTGATCCAAGAAGTATCGAGGCGCAAAAACGATTTATTACATCAATTGTTACGAGACACCAGACCACGACGAATGTTCATTGGGACCTTATTAACGAACCATCGCTTTTTGATCCGAAACAAACTTTTTCTGGTCCAAGGACGCTTCAAGACAGCTATGACGTAAGTGAATATCGAGAGTGGATCAAGAAAAGACATGGTGATATTGCCAAGCTTCAAGAGCGCTGGAATCTAACACCGAATGAGCTTCCATCCTTTGATCATGTAAGGCCGCCAATGATTCGGGAAATTAATACCCATATTCAGGATATGGCAGCCGGCAAACGAGGGTTGAAATGGTTAGATTACACGTTATATACGATGGATAAGCATAATGATTGGATTCACAAGCTTTCGAGTACGATCAGAAAATTAGCAGCCGATCAGTTAATCACTGTGGGACAGGATGAAGCATTAATGGGTCAGCGTCCTTCACCATTCTTTTATGGTGAAGCTGTTGACTATACCTCGAACCACACTTGGTGGGCGATGGACCATTTACTCTGGGATGGTATTTTTGCAAAGACCGTTGATAAACCTAATTTGATTCAAGAAACCGGAATCATGTATGTAGAAAAACCAAATAATCAGGCGAAACGGTCGGAGGAAGAGCTCCGCAATATTCTGGAAAGAAAGTATGCCTATTCCTTTGCATCTGGCGGTGCGGGTGCGGTTCAATGGCTTTGGAATACCAATTATTTTATGAACAATATTAATGAATCGAATATTGGAGCGCTCCGTGCCGACGGGACCGAAAAGCCGGAAGCCAATGTTTCTTATGATTTTGGCCGCTTTATCAAAGAAGTTGGGCATTTATTTGAAAACCGGAAGCTTGAAGATATTGTTGTCATTTTCCCCTATTCCAATGATTTTTCTAATCGCAGGCTTGCCTTTGATGCAACAACGAAATTAACGAGGATACTAGCCTATGAGCTTAACCAGCCATTCAGGGCGTTAAGTGAGTATGATTTATCGAGCTTAGCTTGTGAACCTCCAAAGGTGATCATGGTTCCAAGTCCACATAATTTTCAATCAGAGGCTTTAGCGGAACTACTAGACTTTGTAAAAACGCACGATGTTACGCTGCTTTTTACTGGACCAATGAGTCTTGATGAATACTGGAATGAAACCGATCGGATGAAAGAAATAGCGGGCCCATCCCAACTTGTCAATGTCCTGCGCGAAGAACTGCTGGTGGTTGATAACATGACCCTGCCTTTCTCATTTGGTGATAAGCGGATTGCGGAAGTGGTTAAGGAAATCTCCGGAACTGGAAATTTAGAAGTAAAGGAATATGACTATGGCAAGGGAAAAATCATCTGGTCCCCGCTTCCTGTTGAACTGAATGAACGGAATGAATCGATTCAATGTTTATATCAATATAGCTTAAATCGTGCTGGTGTTAAGGAACATTTAATCTGGCATGAAGGGGACTTTCCAGGTGTTTATGGCCGGAAACTAGAATTTGAGAATGGGAACCTGTTTATCTTTGTTTCTGAGTTTGGAGTTACAACGAATGTGAAGATTACCGATCCTGAAACAGACCAGACGTATGAATTTTTACTAGAATCCGAAAGAAGTGTTTTATTCGCTACTGCCAAGACGGGAGAAATTGTTGGTACGTATCGGGAAGATGAAGTGAAGATTAAAAATATGCAGATAAAAGGAGTGTAGTAACATGAAAGTAGGAATTAGTTCTTATAGTCTTTTGAAGGATATTAATGCCGGGAAACTTGATATTTTAGGTGCCGTACAATGGGTTGCCGATAACGGCGGTGAGCACCTTGAGCTTGTACCTTATGGCTTTACGGTTGTTGATCAGCCAGAATTGGCCGATCAAATCAGGGAAAAAGCAAAAGCAGTTGGCATTGAACTGTCTGCCTATTCTCTGCCAGCTAATTTCATTCAGCCGACAGAAGAAGCGTTTGATGCGGAACTGGAGCGCCTTAAGCAGCATGTAGACACCGTAAATCGGATGGGAATCAAAATCATGCGCCATGATGTTACTGCATTTACACTTACACCAGAAGAAATGACGATTCATCATTTTGAAAAGCATTTTGATCAAATGGTGCGCGGCAGTCAACTGCTTGCAGACTATGCCGCCCAATTTGGAATCACGACTACAATCGAAAACCATGGATTCAATGTGCAATCAAGCGATCGGGTGCAGCGGGTAATCCATGCCGTAAACCGCGCTAATTTCAAAAGTTCAGTGGATGTTGGGAATTTCCTTTGTGCTGATGAAGATCCGCTTGTTGGCGTAAAGAAAAATATTAAATATGCTGCCACTGTCCATTTTAAAGATTTTTATATTCGTCCTTATTATGAGAATCCTGGCGGCGGGGATTGGTTCCGTACGGTCAATGGCAATTATTTGCGCGGCGCTATTGTTGGACATGGTGATATAAATATCCGTGAAATCATGAAGCTCGTTAAAGGATCTGGATATGACGGCTATCTTACCATCGAATTTGAGGGAATGGAAGATTGTCAGGTTGGTACGAAGATTGGGATGGAAAATGTAAAAAGAATCTGGGATGAGGTGAAGGTTTATGAAGTTGTCAAATAGTATCGGGATTATTGTGGACAGCCTAAGGCTTCCACTCCGTGAAGGTTTAAAGACAGCTAAAGAGCTAGGAGCTGACGGCGTCCAAATTTATGCTGTTGATGGTGAGATGGCTCCTGAAAATTTAACTTCTGCTGCGAGGAAGGATTTAAAAGATTACATCTCTTCATTAGGGTTAGAGATATCTGCTCTTTGCGGAGATCTCGGGGGACATGGATTTCAGGATCAGGAAATGAATCCGCAAAAAATTGAGAAATCAAAGAGAATCCTAGATTTGGCCGTTGAACTAGGAACGAATATTGTTACGACCCATATTGGGATTATCCCTGAAGATCCTGCAACTCGTGTGTATGAGTCGATGCAAAAGGCATGTGATGAATTAGGGGTCTATGCTAAAAGTTTAGATGCTTATTTTGCGATTGAAACTGGCCCGGAAACTTCCTTAAGACTGAAGACGTTCTTGGATACACTTAGTACCAATGGTGTTTCCGTCAATTTTGACCCTGCGAATATGGTCATGGTGACGGGAGATGATCCAGTTGAAGGTGTTAAGCTGCTTAAGGATTATATCGTCCATACCCATGTGAAGGATGGAATCAGATATAAACCGGTAGACCCGCGTGATGTTTATGGGGCGCTGGGATACGGCGGCGGAGTGGATCATGAACTACTTGCCAAGATGGTAACCCGAAGGGGAATATTTCCGTGAGCTAGCTTTAGGTGAAGGCAGTGTTGACTTCCCAAGCTATTTCGTAGCCCTAGAAGAGATTGGTTATCAAGGTTACTTAACCATTGAAAGAGAAGTAGGGACCAATCCTGTTCATGATATTCGTGAGGCCATAAGCTTTCTTCGTACATTCAAATAAAATGGGAAAAATTGATAAAAAGTAGCCGAATTCCTTTAGACTTGGCTACTTTTTTTAGACGAATATAGGGAAATAGATGAAGGCCAGACCGGGGAAGAAAACGCGCGTCGAATAATTGGAGGAGGGGGAGTCACTTGAAGAAGACAGCCCATATTATCTCCCATTCACATTGGGATAGAGAGTGGTATTTACCTTTTGAAAAACATCGCTACTACTATATTAAACTAATGAATGAACTGATTCTACAGTTCCAAAAGGAAGGAAATGCGTTTCAGTCGTTTCATCTGGATGGTCAAACCGTTTTATTAGAGGATTATTTCGCGGTTCACCCAGAAAAACGTGAAATGGTTAAACAATTAATCGAAGAGGAAAAGCTCTATATTGGACCATGGTATGTGCTCCAGGATGCTTTTTTAACAAGCTCTGAAGCCAATGTAAGAAATTTACTCATTGGCATGAATGATGCAAAGGCCTATGGACATGTCTCAAAAATTGGCTATTTTCCTGATACATTCGGTATTTATGGGCAGGCGCCCCAGCTTTTAACACAAGCGCATATTGATACTGCGGCCTTCGGAAGAGGGGTTAAACCGACAGGCTTTAATAATACAGTATCAGACTCCCCTAGCTTTGAATCACCCTTTTCTGAGATGATCTGGAAATCGCCGGACGGTTCAAGTGTATTAGGGATATTATTTGCGAATTGGTATTCGAACGGGAATGAAATTCCCGTTGATGAAGTGGAAGCGAAAGCGTTTTGGAAGCAAAAGCTACAAGATGCTGAAAGATATGCATCGACGAATCAATTATTATTCATGAATGGCTGCGATCACCAGCCGCTGCAAAAAACGATTCCAGCGGCAATTGAAACAGCCTCCGCCCTTTATCCTGATTACAATTTCAAACATTCCAGCTTTGACGAATATACAGAATCACTAAAAAATAATCTGCCGGAAAAGCTGCAAGTTATTGAAGGGGAATTGCGTAATCAGCGGACAGACGGATGGTCGACACTCGTCAATACCGCCTCTGCCCGTATTTACTTAAAGCAATGGAATCACCGTTGTCAAACGCTTTTGGAAAAGGTGGCAGAACCGCTTGGTGCATTTGGCTTCTTAGCCAATGGAACGTATCCGCGGGAATATATCCGTTTTATGTGGAAATCACTAATGAAAAATCATCCCCATGACAGCATTTGCGGCTGCAGTGTCGATGATGTTCACCGCGAAATGGTTACCCGCTTTGAAAGTGTCCTTCAAATGGGAGAAGTGTTTGTAAAAGAACAAGCAGCAGAGCTTGCAACGGCGATTGATACATCACAGACCCCGGATGGCGGCATTCCATTGGTTGTTATCAATACCACAGGATGGGACAAATTTGAAGTGGTAACCAAAAAGGTGGATCTTGAAAAAGTGTACTTTTCCCAGATGCCTCTTGGAAAAATTCCAATGTATTTAGAGGAAAAAGAGCTGCCAGGATACAAACTTATTGATGATCAGGGGAGGATTTGCGAATTTCAGCTAGAGAGTCCTGCGGTGGAATTTGGCTACGATTTACCAGGTGATAAATTTCGACAGCCGTTTTATGCGAAAAGGGCCGTTCTATCATTCTATGCGGAGGATATACCTGCCTTCGGATATAAGACCTTCTATTTAATACCTGACGAGCAGGCGCCAGTACAGCCAGTGATAGAGTCTCCTGCTGGTTGGCTTGAAATGGAAAATGAATTTGTCCATCTCCAGTTCCATGAGGATGGCACTTATGATTTGACCTCAAAGGAAACGGACCAAACGTTCCAAGGTCTCGGAATTTACGAGGACACAGGAGATATCGGTAACGAATATATGTTCAAGGAAGCGACTGGGCTTAATCCAATCACGACTAAAGGGGTTCCTGCAGAATTTAGATTCGTAGAAAGAGGCGCACTTCGAACGGTCCTTGAGTTCCAGCACAAGTTAACGGTTCCGGTTTCTGCGGACGACCGTTTAGCGATTGAACGTCATAACCTGGTTTGGCATACGGGAAGAACAGCGGGCAGATCGAGTGAACCGACCACCATTTCTTTTCGAACTGTTGTTACACTTGAAAAAGGAATGAAAGGACCATCCTTTATGCTTACAATCGACAATCAAGCAATGGATCACCGCCTGCGTGTTCTGTTCCCAACTGGGCTGAAAACGGAAACACATCAAGCGGATAGTATTTTTGAAATTGTAAATCGTCCGAACAGGCCGGAAAAGGAATGGAAGAATCCTAGTTTTTGCCACCATCTGCAGCGATTTGCCAGTTTATCAGATGACAATGCGGGGCTGACCGTTGCAACCGATGGTCTGCAGGAATACGAGATACTGCCAGAGGACGGAACGATTGCGGTCACCGTGCTTCGTTCGGTAGCAGAGCTTGGGGACTGGGGATACTTCCCGACTCCTGAAGCACAATGCTTAGGAATCCAGACAGCAGAATGGCTTGTTTTGCCACATAAAAAAGATGTGATTACTGCAAAGGCATTTGTTGAAGCGTATCAATATAAAGTTCCTCTCAACACTGTACAGACATACTGTCATGAAGGAACACTGCCAGCTTCTCATCAGTTTGTTACTTCTGAACCTGGCGGACTTGTATGGACATCGATGAAGGTGGCAGAGGAGAATGATGATGTGATGATTCGCTGGTTTAATCCGGCAGGAGCAAGCGAGAGCCTTAAGGCTTCGATAGACATGAATTTCACATCCTATAAAAGTACGATTCTTGAAGAAAAAACAAAAGAATCAAAGGATTTATATGACGTTAAAAGTCATGAAATAATCACACTTGGTTTCCAAAAACAATGATAGGAGCGAAAAAATGACCGTTACAATCCCGCAATCTTTAATCAAGCTTATTAATCATGTAAAGGAATACTTTCCTCAGGATGAAAAACTGCAGCTAACGTTCGAAAAATGTTTTGTTAATACGTACGAAACAACGATGAAAAAACAAGAGGATGGAAAAACATTCGTGGTTACCGGAGACATTCCAGCGATGTGGTTACGAGACTCTGCTGCACAGGTAAGACCTTATTTACTTGCAGCTGAAGAGGATGAAGAAATCGCTGATTTGCTGGAAGGGGTTATTCGCCAGCAATTTGCTTTTATCTTACACGATCCTTATGCCAACGCCTTTAATGAAACAGCAAATTGCAGAGGATATCAAAACGATGATACAAAAATGACACCACATATTTGGGAGCGGAAATACGAGATTGACTCCCTGTGCTATCCCGTTCAGTTAGCCTATTTATTCTGGAAATCGACAGGACGTACCACGCATCTGGATGAAACGTTCCAAAATGTCATTGAAACGATTATCCAGGTTTGGCGGACAGAGCAGGATCATGAAAGTCTTTCTTCCTATCGGTTTAAGCGTTCCGATTGCCGTCAATCCGATACATTAATTCGCGATGGAAAAGGCGGTCGTGTTGTTCCAACTGGGATGACCTGGAGTGCTTTTCGTCCGAGTGATGATGCCTGTACCTATGGATACCTTGTTCCGGCTAATATGTTTGCGGTTGTTATTTTAGGATATGCAGCAGAAATGTGTAAGGAAGTTCTTCACCATGCTTCATTAAATGAGGAATGCTTAAAGCTTCGTGATGAGATTCAAGAGGGGATTGAACAATATGCGAGGTTTGACCACCCGATTTACGGTGACATGTATGTGTATGAAACCGATGGTGAAGGGAGGATCAATTTAATGGATGATGCCAATGTACCGAGCCTCCTTGCGGCACCCTATTTAGGCTATCTTCCATTTGATGATTCAACGTATTTAAATACTCGCTCTTTCCTTTTAAGCAGGGATAATCCTTACTATTACGAAGGGAAATATGCGAAGGGGATCGGCAGTCCGCATACCCCTGATCACTACATTTGGCATATTGCCCTTGCGATTCAAGGTATGACAACTACTGATGAAGCACAAAAGCAAAAGATATTGTCGTATTTTAAAAATACAGACGGCGGCACAAATTTTATGCATGAAGGCTTTAATGCCGATTGCCCTGAAGAGTTTACTAGGGATTGGTTTGCATGGTCTAACACGATGTTTAGCGAGTTTGTGTTAAGTCTTACAGGGAAAGCCGTTAAAGGAAGTCCACTATATTATCATCTACTGAAAAAAAGGTCGTAGGAAAGACTGCGTATGCATTAAGTCTTAGGGTTAGTAATTCTGATAAACTCGAAAACTATGCATAGGTCAGCTATCCATTTATGATACTCGAATTTTGAAGACGCATGATTACAGTTTTATCTTTAAAGTAACTTTACTACTCCTGTTTTCAACGAAAGGTAGTGGTTCGTCCGGTAAGAACCTATAACAAATTACGTCACCTTAATGGGTGACGTTTTTCTTTTCACTGTTAAAAAGTGTTTTTGATATATTATATAGTCCAAAAATTGACGAAATTAGATGTCCGTAATTTGATGGATTTACTGTCCAAACCGAATTTTAAATAAGGGAGAATTACGAAAATTCTCCCTCAATCACCCGTTTAACCATGTGGTCATCTGTCTTTTCCTTTCTCCGGAATTATACGTGGACATTATACTCGTCAACTTCCGGACAGGCAATACCGTCAACTATGGGTAAATTATGGGTGTCAAAAACACTATAACACTAATACCATATAAATATATATTGAAATATATAATATAAACATTAATATATGTTATTGTTATAAACGTTTTCAAAATCATTAATGTTATTAAGTTTACATAATTTATTTCACTGTAAGGATAAAGGAAAGTGTAAGGTTATTTTTGAGTAAGGGTATCTTTTAAAAAGATAAGACAAATATAACAAACAAAATAACTGAATTTTCAATCAATTGACATACGGCGTAATTAGTTGAGGGGTAATACATAAATAAAAAGATAAATTCGTTAGAATGCAAATCTACAACATCCTAAATTAAGGAAAAATGCAAATTATAATTCTATGAACTATTTTATTATTTACTTATATTTCCTTCTATAATGTATTTTAAATAATTAGAAGCGGAATTTTCCTCAATTCCAAGTTCAATGTAAGGCAAATGCTCTACGAATAGATATTAGAGTTAAAGCGGGAAAGTTTTCATCTAGATAATATTGCGATATTGCTCTTAAATGGTTAAGAATAGACATAACCTGAATGGGTCCACCATTTTGCTTACCATGCGGTGTTGTAGTGAAAACATATTCATTTTCACTATATACTGTTTCATGATAAAACTCCCGAAAGTAGGTGGCCTCAGCATCCTTTAAGGAAATGGAACGATTCCTGAGTTGAATGATAATTTTATTATCTTCGATGCTATCCGAAACATCATCCTTTGTAAAACGAAAATCTGCTGTCTTCAATCCCTTTACCGCTAAGAGGAATATTGCTTTTCTTAATTTAGAATACTCCGAGTTCGACAGAACTTTTTCCAATATAGTTAGTAATTCATCATAGGTGACTAATACTTTAAGCTCCTTTTCAACTTTCAAACGTTTTATCTTTACAGCTGGATCAATCGGTTGTGACTGCTAGAATAAAGTGAACAGTTTACGCCAAATAAATATGAACACTTATTTACTAGAATACCTATTGCCTTTATCATAGATTTTTAGGTTCTAAGATAAAGGCAGGAGGATTTGGAAGGTGGATAAGTTTGAAATGTACATACAGATTAGAGGACTGGTTAATCAGCGCTACAGCGTTTCAGCTATCGCGAGAAAGTTAGAGCTATCAAGAAATACAGTATATAAGTACCTTAAGAAGTCACCAGATGAAATGGCAGAATGGACGGCATCAACTATGATCAGAACGAAGAAATTAGATATACATAAAGAATTGATCTTGAAATGGCTAAGGGAATACCCGGACATTTCCGCAGCACAGGTAAATGATTGGCTGAAAGATAAATTCCCCACCTTCAAAGTTGGTGAAAGTACCGTACGGAATTATGTGAAGGAACTTCGAGAGGAGTTTTCTATCCCTAAAGAGGCTCAGAAACGAAACTATGAGGCAATACCTGATCCTCCAATGGGTGAACAAATACAGGCTGACTTTGGATTTGTCACCGTAAGAAATAAAGTTGGAAAGCCGGTCAAACTCATGTTTATCGTATTTGTGCTTGCTCACTCGAGATACAAATATGTTTGGTTTCAAAATCGTCCCTTTACTACCAAGGATGTAGTTGAAGCCCATAAAAAAGCGTTTGTTGCTTTTGGTGGAGTCTCTAAGGAAATTCTATATGATCAGGATCGTTTGTTGGTGGTCTCCGAAAATGAAGGCGATCTCCTACTGACTGAGGAATTTCAGCAGTTTGTCAACGAAGTAAAGTTTAAGGTGGTTTTATGCCGGAAGGCAGATCCTGAAAGCAAAGGAAGGGTCGAGAACGCCGTGGGGTTCATCAAGAAAAACTTTGTACTACATAGAGTTTTTAACAATATTGATTCCTGGAATGAGCAGTGCCAGCACTGGCTGGGCAGAACAGGAAACGGTAAAATCCACAATGGGACAAAAAGAAGACCCGCCGATGTGTTTCTCCTGGAAAAGCAACACATGAGGCAGGTCAGCCTATTAAATCATAATAGTAATAATAGTATAACAAGAAGTGTACGGAAGGACAACACGGTATTATTCCTTTCGAACCGTTATACGGTGCCTCTCGGCACCTATCAGAAACACCCAGAAGTTCAGATAATGAGAAATAAAGAAAATAAACTAATCATTTATGTCAAAGAGACAGGAGAAGTATTGGCAAGTCATTCAATCAGCCCCGATAAAGGTCAACTGATTCGTAATACATCCCATCAGCGTGACCGCTCTAGAGGACTTAATGAATTAATGGAGGCTGTGGGTAGCCACTTTACAAACGGTGAGATGGCCCAGATGTATTTTCAGGAGTTACGAAAAAGATATCCAAGATATCTCCGTGATCAGTTGAGTATCATAAAAAAGTGTATTGATGTAAGTTCTGTCGAAGTACTTGATGATTCACTTGCGTTATGTATGGAAAGACAACTTTTTAGCGCTAACGATTTTCAGGATGTGGTCCAGTTATTGAAACGCCAGCGCCAAGTTAACTTGAACAGTCTAAACGCTATCGCTGAAACTAAACCAACATCTGCCGATATAGAGGAATTGCCGTTACTTAACGAAGAAGCTAAGCAGCGTCCATTTGATCAATATGTCGCAATCATGGAGGGAGTTAAATGAGACAGATCCAGAAACTTCAGGATGCCCTCGTATCTCTCCGACTCTCGGAAGCTTCAAAAGAGCTTCCCGCTATTCTGGCCAAAGCTGAGAAAGATCAAGTTAGCTACCTTTCTTTCTTAAATAATCTGGTAGAGTACGAACGAAACAAAAGAGATGAAAAGAACATGGAAAAAAGGCTTAAACTTGCCTCTTTTCCATGTATAGCCCCTTTGGATGATTTTAATTTAGAGGAACAGGAATCGATGAGCCAAAAGGAATTTAATCAATTAAAGGAATTGGCATGGGTGGAGCAGCTCTTTAACCTAATCCTATTGGGGCCTCCAGGAGTCGGTAAGACCCACTTGGCAGTTGGACTAGGACTTGAAGCTATACAAAAGGGCTATAAGGTTTCATTTATATCAATGGGAGAATTGGTCCACACGTTAAAAACTCTGGACATCACGAGGAAATCACAAACTAGGATAAAAAGAATTAAGGACTCTCATCTAGTCATCATTGACGACTTAATGTACGCAGCTATGGACCCAAGAGAAGCCAACCTTTTCTTTCAGCTAGTCAATGATTTATATAACCATTCATCAATCATCCTTACGTCCAACCGATCTCCGAAGGAGTGGACAGAATTGCTTGGGGATGTGGGTGTAGCTACAGCCATATTAGACCGTCTGATTCATCGTGCAGAGATTGTGAGCTTCAATGAAGATAGCCACAGAATGAGAAACAGACAAAGGATCTTTAATGAAGAAAGTGTTCAAAAATAATCAGCAAAATTGTTCATTTCTACTTGACGCTCACATCGGTACTTTGTTAATCTCCCAAAGGTAATGGAAAAATGTCTTTATAATTGCTAATTCTTTGTTGATCGTAGAAATGCTCTAATCCCGTTCTAATTGCTCATCCAAATAATTTTTAATATCAGTTGGAGAAATTTGAAATGGCTCCTTACTGAAAGGATAAGAGCTCATTATATATTTAAAAAATTGATTAACCATTTTCTCATAACTTTTTACAGTCTCTGAACTGTATCCTTTGTCCTCAATATGTCTAATAAATCCATAAGGCATCATTTTCATCCCCAGTCACTTTTTAAAAGAAGTTCATCAAAGGGTGATTCCCCAATATTGATTTAGGGTACGTATGTACCCTAATATTCTGAAGATTGTTACAAACCGGCCGCTAAGGAATAACATACTACCGTACATACATACAAGCTTTAGAATCATAAAAAAATTAAAAAAACAGTCTAAAAATATTCCTTTTGTGGCGCTTCCTACCATGTAAAAACACTTTTATTACAATTGAATATTTTTAAACAACAAAGGAATGCTTTTATGTTAATAAAATAAATAATTTCATTAAAACAAGTTAACCTTATTTAAATGAAGATATGAGTTATCCTGGTTGACTCGTTCTAAGTATAGATTCGTAGTGGAAATATCAGAATGGCCTGCCCAATCCTTAACCACCGCAAGAGGAACATCATTCTCCAGAAGTAGAGTCACAAATGTATGACGGAACCAGTGAGGGGTAACTCTCAAATTTTTTCCAGTAAGCTGGACCGCTTCCTTTACGATCTTATATAAGGCTGGGTATGTTAATCGCTTTTTATTTACAAGAGGTTCATTTTTATTGTACAAAGCAAAAAAAAGCGGGCTTGTATCTTGCATGTTTATTTCAACTGATTCACCAATGCTTTTTCGATAACTAAATAGAATTTGTTCTGTTTCTTCTCTAATAGGAATCGATCGAGGCTTATCCCCTTTTCCAATCACATCTACAAATAGATACCCTTTTCGATTATATCGAAAACTTCCCCAATTTAAGCTTAAAAGTTCACTTGCACGAAGTCCTGTCGTATAGAGGAGGTAGCCAATGAGTAAATTTCTCTTCTCCAATTGTTCGCGATTTCGTGTTGCCTTCACAATCTTAGTAAAGAAGGAGAGAAGAAATTCAGCATCCCTCTGATTCAATTCCCTGACTTGCACACGGGTTTGAGCTTCTTCGCGACGAGTTTCTTCTATTATATAGTGACCTTTTTTAGATGCTGGTTTGGATATCCATGTGGATAGATGTGCCTTGTAAAATTCCGATTCATAACCAAAGTCCAATAACCTTCTGAAAAACTCTAATTTCCTGATAGCTGATTTTGCTGCATATTTTTCTTTGATAAATTTGTTATACGCTTTTACTTCTGGAAATCCTATATCCCGAAAGGATAGGGAATGATCCGTTAAAAAATTGAGCAGCGTTTTTGCATCCGAGCGGTATGCTTTAACCGTGTGAGAAGAAAGTTTTTTATCTTGTGGAAACAATTTCTCTAAAAAAAACAATTCAAGAAAATCCTGTTCGGAACTATTTTCTAGAGTAAGGTTTCTATTTTCATCTAGTAGGTGTCTATTTTTTAAATTCTCTTGCAAACGTGATAAGTACTGTTCACCATTCAAATTTTGAAGAAGAGTCAAGTAATTCAATTTTTTGACCTCCTAGGATTTAGTTTAAAATAATCATATTATGTATAGTAAAGATAATACCTAATTATCTTTACTTACATTTTATCACAGAATGCTTGTTCTATCTATGTTCTTCCTCCAAGTTCTTTGATTAAAAAATACAAAAACATTTTATAGAATTAAAGTGTGGGACCTGTCTGAGATTCGCTCTCAGACGAAATTAATTTTCTTTTTTAATACAATTGCCCATTCATTTCATTACAGAGCTTCTCAAAACAACAGACAAAATTTATTTAAAAACAATATTATAATACTTGGTGAGATTTTTTTATAAACAATATAAAGACCATATCTGATCCCTTGAGTAGGGAAGCAGTTTAGTTGATCATGGATATGGAATAAGAAGTTCAAAGGAATATTCTTTATTTGGCTTCTCATCGCAGTTTAGTTTAATAAGAAATTGAAAAAACTGAATTTAATGACTTATAAGCACAAACTGCTCAATAAGGAGTAAAGAAGTTGTTACTTAGTTTATGGATAAAAGGCGGTCTTTTGTTTTTGAATTTTGCATCCACCTTCCTAATAATATTGGCTGCCTATTATTATGTGAAATGGAAACAGCGAAAAAATGAATGAACAGTTCGTGGAAACTAAAAAAAGTAGATTGCACCTTTTTATGAATTAACGGGTGCATTATTAAAAAAACAAAGGGTGATCAATAATTGAATAATCCAGTAAAGCTCCAATCTATTGTTGAAGAATTGAAAATGCAGTTTGAAGAATCTCGTACATTTCTAAGTATTAAAGCGGGTGAAATTATTTCAGTAACTTCGGAAAATTTAAGAGCTGCTGAAGAGGAAGAACCGTTCGATCATTTACCTGAATGGGAACAAGAAGATAGAAAAGTTGCTATTGATGTAGTTGAAAACTTTGAGAATTACAAAGAACTACCTACTAAATATGAAGTGAATGAATATGAAATAATGGAAAACTTTTGCTTAACAGTAAGTGATCAAAGTAAACAGGAATCCTTATTAAGGGCAATTAAGGAAAAGGGTGCCTTTAGAAGGTTTAAGGACAAAATAATAGATTTTGAAATGGAAGAACAATGGTATTCATACCGTGACGAGTGTTTTAAACAAATTGCGATTGAATGGTGTCAGGAAAATAAAATAAACTTTATTAAATAGAAATGACAGGGGTGATTACTGAACCAAAGGGTAATCACCTTTTCTTATTAAACTAAAGGGGCAGGTTACTTGAAGAAGGATTGTTGATTCTATCTGCCTAATTGTTTGATTTAAATGATAAAAATAAGAGGTGCTTAATGGATATTTTGTATGATGATAAATATCATCTTCATTTAGGTTATTATGAGGATAATCGTGATTATGAGTCGATAGCATTTAAAAGACACTCTGAGGATATATGGGATATATTCTTTGATTTTAAAGGGTACGGGATTAAAAATATCAGCCCAGAAAACGAATTAACATTAGAACCTTTTGGAACACGAATTTTTTCCATTTACAATAAAGAAATTGATTATGATTTAGGAGTACAGCAGTTTAAACAATGGTTATTTATTAATAAAATAATTTAAATTGTTGCTTAATGAAGATGACCGCTGTGACATTTTGTTATTGTGCTAACTGGCAGTTTAGTTGAATAAGAACTTTTGGATAATTATAGTGTTAACAACGGTGATAAAATCCCCAATATAAACGGTTAAAAATTCCCCAAAAATAACGGATAATTGTCTCGTTACATCAAAATTTTTTGAGTGGAGAGACAATATGTTAAAGGACGGGGAATTTTTTATGATCAGAGAGTTACATCAGAAAGGATGGACTCAAACTGCAATTTCAGAAGAAACAGGGTTTGATAGAAAGACCATTAGGAAGTACATAAACCAAAATCAACTTCCTAAGAGAAAAGGGGATAAAAAAAGTAAAGGAAGTAAATTAGATGACTATAAAGAGTATTTGTTAAAGAGACTTAAAGAAGGAACCACAAATTGTGTTGTTTTGTTAGAAGAGATACAGGCAATGGGCTATGATGGCCAAATGACAATACTGAGGGAGTTTATTAGTCCCTTTCGTGAAAAACCTAATAAGCAGTCAAGTATCCGATTTGAAACTCCTCCAGGTAAACAAGCTCAAATGGATTGGGGTGAATTAGGGGAACGCGAGATTGACGGTAAGAAACAAAAACTTTATGTATTCGTCATCGTCCTTGGATATTCAAGAATGAAATACATGGAGATTACAACAACCATGAACATGGAACAACTGATGAAATGCCACATGAATGCTTTCTCGTATTTTAATGGTGTTCCATCACAAATTCTTTATGACAACATGAAAACTGTAGTAATTAAGCATAGTCCAACTGAAATTAGATTCAATAGAAAGTTTGAAGAATTTTTAGCTTACTATGGCATTGTTCCAAAAGCTTGTAAACCTGCTCGTCCTCAATCAAAAGGTAAAGTGGAAAGCGCAGTTGGTTATGTGAAGAAAAACTTTATGCAGCGAAAGTTGGAGCCATCCTTAGTTAAGATGAATGAGAGTCTAATAGAATGGTTGGACAAAATAGCTAATAAGAAGCCTAATCAAACAACCAGGGAATCACCGTTTGAACGTTTTGAAGTGGAACAAGAGAAATTACTAAATTGGAACCAACGCCCGCTATTCCCAATGAGTAGATGGACAACTACTAAAGTTGATCAACAGGGCTATATCTCTTACGAGAATAAACTATACTCTGTCCCCTACCGTTATAAGGGAGCAGAAGTGAAGATTAAAGAGACCTTAGAACACCATATCGAAATTTACTATGAACTTGATTGTATTGCGACACATCCAATAATCAAAGGGAATACCAAATCAATCGCTCAATTGAAACATTACAAAGAAAACAAAAAAGAAGAGAAGAAAGTGACACCTAAAGGTTTGGCGACCGGTCACAATCCTCTCTCTGGTCCAAAAGTGGAACAACGTTCCCTCTTGGTGTATGAAGAACAGTCAAAGGTTGGTGAATATGAATGAACACTAACCTTCTAACTGAACGTCTTAAAAGTGTAGGTTTTCATCTAACCTCAAATCGAATAGAAGGCATTTTAGAGGATGCCTCTAAAGATAATGTATCATATTCTGACTTTCTTAACATCGTTTTATTACAAGAAATTGAAAGTAAAGAGAGACAAAACCTTGAAAGAAGGCTTAAAAAGTCTAAACTACCATTTTATAAAAAAATTGAGGACTTTGATTTTGAATTTCAAACAAGTGTAAACGAACGTAGAGTAAAGGAGGTAATGACTTGTCGTTTCATCCAAAATGGAGAAAATATCTTACTCCTGGGTCCGCCAGGAGTAGGGAAAACACACCTAGCAATTGGTCTAACAATTGAAGCAATAGAACAAGGAAATACGGCCTATTACACCAGATGTGATGATTTTATATTATCTTGTAAAAAGGCCGAGCAGCGTGGAACTACTGCCCGCTTAGTTAATAAATTGTGTGTTCCTGATGTATTAATTATTGATGAAATGGGATATTTTCCATTTGATGAGCTTAGCGCTAACCTATTGTTTCAAATCATCTCAAAAAGATATGAGCATGGATCTATAATTATTACGTCCAATAAATCCTATGTTGAATGGGGAAAAATATTTGGAGATGATGTGTTAGCTACGGCCGTTCTCGATCGTTTATTGCATCATTCAATAACGTTTAATATTAAAGGACAATCCTATAGATTAAGAGAAAAACAACGGGCTGGCGTTCAACCTATACAAGGTTGAACGCTGAAATCGGGGATTTTTTGACCGTTGGAAATGGGGAAAAATAAACCGTTGTTGACAATAGTAAATATATGCAAGAATAAGTATCCAAAATTAGGGGGGATTTCTTATGATATATGATAATCTAAATAAAACAATTACCACTAAAAGGCTAGTACTAAGACTGTTTCAAAAATCTGATGCAGTAGCTGTTACTAAACTTTGTAATAATTATAATATTAAAAAAATACATTGTACCTACCTTATCCATACTCTATAGATGATGCTTTATCATGGATTGAGCATCATCTTGATAATTTTAATGCTAATAAATCATATGAATTTGCTATAACAGATAAGGAAAGTGGAGAATTATATGGAGCTATAGCGCTATCTAACAACCAAAAGTTTAATAATGGTGAATTAGCCTATTGGATTGGTGAAAAATTTTGGGGAAATGGATATGCTACAGAGGCAGCTCAAACTATATTAAATTTTGCATTTGAAGAAAAGCAATACCACAAAGTATTTGCTCGTTACTTTAATTCAAATCCAGCTTCAGGAAAAGTGATGCAAAAATTAGGATTGAAAAAAGAAGGGATATTAATTGACCATGTGAGGAAAGAAAATCGATTTGAAGATCTGGTGTATTTTGGAATTATTAACTCAGTAGGATTATAGATTATACTGCTTATTTGTATTGGTTTCGTGTTTTGCTTTATTTAAATAATATAAAAAGCCTAACTTTCTCTTTAAAGAGAAAGTTAGGCTTTTTTCATTTTTTATGTTTGGGTCCGACCTCGGCCCAAACCCTTATTAGAAAGCAAAGCAAGTACAACCAATACCCCATTTAGTTCCATCTTTTCCTATTACGGTATGAGTGTGTTGATGGAGAGGGTTACTGCAACTATGTTTGTGATCATGGGCATCGTGAGAAAGTATATTGTGGGCTAGGTTAGCACCACCATAACCATAAACTCCCGTCGGTGACCAATCAGGTGATGCTGGTGGCAATTCAGGTGATAAATTTTTAAATTCATCATTTCCATAAACAACCTGCCCACCCATAATGGTGAGTAATGATTCAAGGTCTTTGATTTCTTCTTCTGGCACAGTAAAGTAGTCAGCAGACAATACAGCAATATCAGCAAACTGACCTACTACAAGGGTACCCTTTTTATCTTCATCGCCGGAGAACCATGCACTTCCTTTGGAATATAGTTCCAGAGCTACTTTTCTGTCAAGTTTATTCTTTTCATCGTATATCGAAAGACCACCAATGGTTTTTCCTGCAACCATCCAGTAAAGAGCAACCCAAGGGTTATAGCTGGAAACCCTCGTTGCATCACTACCGGCGCCAACAGGTATACCCAGGTCTAGCATACGATAAATCGGAGGAGTATGCTTTGCAGCTTCCTTTCCGTATAAATCAACAAAGTATTCACCTTGGAAAGCCATGCGGTCTTGGATGGCAATACCGCCATTTAAAGCCTTAACACGTTCCATACTACGATCTGAGATTGTTTCTGCATGGTCAAACCACCAGCGTAGACCATTAAAAGGAATTTCTCTGTTGACTTCCTCAAAAACATTTAAGAAACGTGTTATTGACTCGTCATAAGTTGCATGTAAACGGAATGGCCAACGGTTTTCCACCAATAGAGAAATTACTTTCTTTAAGTCAGCTTCCATCACCGTAGCTAGGTCGGGCCGCGGCATTTGAAATTTTTCAAAATCGGCTGCCGAGAATACTAACATTTCTCCGGCACCATTCATTTTATACTTATCATTTCCTTGACCCGGAGAAACAATTTTTGCCCATGAAGCAAAGTCTTCATATTCATGATTTGGATTTTGCGTAAATAGATTATAAGCAATACGCAAAGTTAATTGATCATTCTCGGCTAAATGTTCAACAACTTTGTAATCATCAGGATAATTTTGGAATCCACCACCTGCGTCAATGGCACTTGTGATACCTAATCTATTTAATTCGCGCATAAAATGGCGAGTAGAGTTAATCTGGTCGTCAATATTAAGTACTGGAGCTCTACCCAAACTTGAATATAGAATAGAAGCGTTAGGATTGGCAATTAAAAGACCCGTTGGATTACCTCGTTTATCTCGCTGAATTAAACAGCCCGGAGGGTCTGGGGTATCTTTTGTGTATCCCAGTGCACGCAGCCCTGCACGATTTACAAGTGCTCTATCGTAAAGATGTAGCACAAAGACAGGCGTGTCTTCAGAAACAGTATTAATCTCTTCCAAAGTTGGCATCCGTCTTTCTTTAAATTGAAATTCAGACCAACCTCCAACTACTCTTACCCACTGGGGAGCAGGTGTCCGCCTTGCCTGCTCTCTAAGCATTTCCAGAGCAATAGCAAGTGATGGCACACCTTCCCAGCGCAATTCCATATTATAATGAAGACCGCCACGAATAACGTGTATATGAGAGTCATTCAAGCCCGGAATAGCTCTCTTTCTTTTAAGGTCTATTTTTTTGGTTTTTTCTGTGGCACTATCTAGAAGCTCATCTCCACCTACTGCAGTGATTAAACCATCAGTTATGGCAATAGCCGATACCTCAGGATGAGATGGGTCAAGGGTAGTGATTTTTCCGTTATATAAGATCATATCCGGTAAATTCATGTTCACACCTCGTCTACTTCCTATTATTCTGTAACCATGGATGAAATATTTTACCGAGAATCGGCATTACTACCCATGATAGCAAGGACACTATACATACTGAACCAAAAAAGGCTGACATAATAGGATTCATATTTTTTATAATAGGTCCTATCACTATAGGAACCAACATGCTAAGAGGCCATACACCAAGAACGGTAACAATAGACATTTTCCATTTTGGGGGTGGAACTGGCGTTTTCGGAGTAACAAACCAATAAGCCAAACTGCTTTCAGTTTTGTAAGTTGGATTAGTAGCTTGAAATGGTTCTGCCTTTTTTAACAAATCTCGACGAATATCTGATTCTTGCCAAGCACGTAGATGCTCATACGTATCAAAGCGAAAAACAACAGTATACTCTCTGGATCCGTTATTGGGGACTATTAGATTTACGCCTAAATGCCCTGGAAATTCAGTAGCGGCAGCTTCGATTTCATGTCTCCACGTTTCAAACTGCTTTTCTCTACCTTCTTGAATTTCCCATGTAACAATTGTTGTTACTGGACCGCCAGCATCCATAGTGTTCCCTGTTTGATTTTCTCCGGCAGTTACTGTTTCTTGATTCATATTTTCCTGCTTGGAGGCGCGCCATGTACCATAGTATATGCGTATTCCACGCCTTGACCATAAGCGCCAGTGTGTTCTTTTACAATTTCCATAACAGCATCATAAGTGTCTTTGCGTGCCCAGTCACGTTGGTATTCAAGTAAAACTTGAATTGCTGTCACTGGAATTGCTCCAGCTTGTTCTACACGACGCATAGCAGCGTTATGTGCTGTCAAACTAGTGCCACCTGAAGCATCATCAACTGCATAAACTTCATAGCCAGCTTTAATTGCTTCAAGCACAGGGAATGCAAGGCAAACTTCAGTCCAAAGAGCTGCAAATATCAATTTCTTTCTACCTGTTGCTTTAACTGCCTCAACAAATTTTGAATCTTCCCAAGAGTTCATTGAACTACGTTCTATAATTTCATGGTTTGGGAATATGTCAAGAATTTGTGGCCAAAAATAACCAGAAAAGCTTTGTGTTTCAACTGTAGTAAGAATAGTAGGTACGTTAAAAGCTTTTGCTGATTTAGCAAGCAGCATAACGTTATTCATTAATGTTTGTCTGTCAATGCTTGCAACTCCAAAAGTCATTTGGGGCTGAAAATCGATCAAAATTAATGCACTGTTCTCCGGAGTTAACAATTCTAAATTACTCATAATAAAACACTCCTTTTTTAAAATTGTTTCATCTTAAAGGCAATTATTAGTTTCAGCTGTAATCGAAAAAATAAAAGCCTTGCTATACTTCTTATTTAAAAAGGAGCGCTGATTAAATCAGCGCTAAATTTATGCTATCCACTTTTTAAAAAAGTGATTTATAGCTATTTCTTAGGAATAAATTTATGCATTTTGTTTACTGAGATCTCGCTGAGCTCCCATATAGCTTCCAATTATATTTTGATAACCTGGAAGATTACTAGCAAGCAAATTGCCAAAACCTTCGACATCGTTGCGCCAATCGCGTTGTAATTCGCACGCTACGCTAAACCAGTTCATAAGTTGCACGCCACTATGTGCCATACGCGTATTGGCGGCATCTGCAACTTGTTTGCTGAAAGTTCCTGAAGCATCAGTAACAGCAAATACTTCATACCCAGCTTTTATAGCGGAAAGTGCCGGGAAAGCAACGCAAACATCCGTAACTACGCCCGCGATGATAAGTTGTTTTTTTTCAGTTTTTTCGATTGCTTTTACAAAATCATCATTATCCCATGCGTTAATTTGTCCAGGACGAGCTATTTTTGGCGCGTTAGGAAAGAGATCAACCAATTCTTGCATTAGTGGTCCATTAGGTCCGTTTTCAAAGCTTGTTGTTAAAATAACTGGTAAATCAAAAAACTTAGCAGTGTGAGCAAGAGCCAAAACATTGTTTTTGAATTCATCAACACCATAGTCACGAACTAGTCCAGCCATAAGGCCAGTTTGATGATCCACTAAAAGAACGACAGCATCATCTTTGGAAATACGAGAATAGAGATCAGACATTATGTATTCCTCCTAAAATTAAAGTAATGAAGAAAGTTTAAACATTGGAATATTTACCATAAGTTCCTTCATTTGCCACAATCAGTTTATAGCTAAACTTATATTAACGTCAATAATTTTCTTGAAATCAGAAAAAACGTCAGATTTATTTTTAAAAATGCTTGCTCTACTTCTATTTATCTAAAACAAGGGTTTTATCTATCCAATTTATAAATTGTTGTAAATAACGCTGAAGATAACGTTTTGTTTGTTCGTCAGTAAGCACTTTCTGATCGGAATCAATCTTTTCATGTACTTGAGAAATCAGCACTTTTTGAAATGGAAGAACATGAACTTGCATAGTTTCTAGTATTTCTCTGATTTGCATCTGAGCATAAACAGTACCTAACCCCCCAGGAGTTGCTCCAATTAGGCCAACCGGTTTTCTGCTAAGAACAGCGGATTCCCGAGGTCTTGATGCCCAGTCCAATGCATTCTTTAATACGCCTGGAATTCCAGAATTGTACTCTGGACTTACAATAATGATACCGTCAACGTCCTGGATAGCAGATTTAAATGATGTCACTGTTTCTGGAACACTTATTTCTAAGTCTTCATTAAAAAAAGGTAGATTATTTATCTCGATCCAACGAAATTGATGGGAATCATCCATCTCTGTTAATGATTGAGCAATGATTCGATTATAAGAGTTTATTCGTAAACTACCACAAATAAGGCCTATGGTCTTTGTCATATATTTCCTCCCTTGTTAAAATCACCTCATATTACCATGATATACCAATATAAAAAAGTGGCTTTATGCCTAATCTTCAAACTGTTTAATTTAATGAAGTGTTTAGTACAAAAAAATAGGATGTAAGGATTTCTCATTAGTTTTCTTATTATTGGCTTGTGTTTGCAAGCTTTGGCAAATAGACTATGTCTATTTATTTTCTCTTCCAATCACTATATATTTCCAGCATACTAGTAACTATAAAAAAATTGGAGGGAGTGCAGAAATGGAAGAAAAGAAAGTCACGTGGTTAGAACTCTTTTATGATTTGTTATTTGTGGCGGCGGTTGCGGCTGCAACTCATGTTTTACTTCATGTTGAAGATGGTCATATCCATGTAGAGTATTTAGTAAAGTTTGTCTTAATTTTCATTCCGATCTGGTGGGCTTGGGTAGGGCAAACCATCTTTGTTAACCGTTTTGGAAAAGATTTATTTTATCAACGAATCTTTTTGATCCTGCAAATGTTTTTTGTCCTAATAATGACATCAAGCTTATCAGCTGATTTTGATCCTTATTATCTTTCTTTTTTAATAGGTTATATTGGGTTAAGGGCCGTGACTGCGATCCAATATCTTATTGTCCAGCGGATAGAAGCAGGAGTTCGTAAGCAAGCAGCACTCTTTCTAGGAAGATATTTTTGGATTGGAATCGTTATTTCATTATTATCCGTCTTTTTTGATTCTTGGATTCGGTATGCTGTGTTGTATTTCGGAATTCTTATCGATATTATTATCCCACTGCTTGGAAGAAAGTGTTTAGAAAAGGTTCCGACAAATACAGCCCACTTGTTAGAGAGATTTGGTCTATTTTCCATTATTCTCTTTGGGGAAGCTCTTATAAGCACTCTTGCGGTCATTCAACCTAAACAAGGAAATTGGGATTCAATAAGCTTTGCGATCATTTCATTTATCCTCATAATTTCGATGTGGTGGCAATATTTCGATAACATGGAGAAGAAACTCAACAAGTCTAGACAAACTTCCGGTCAAATTATTATTTACGGTCATCTGTTTATTTTAATGTCTTTGAGTATGGTTGCAGCATCCATTAGGCTATTATTTTTACATGAGGTCCAATATTCTTTTATCCTATATTTTGTTTTTGGTTCTGTATTGCTCTATTTCCTGTCAACTACAATTGTTTTTCATCAATACAGGTTTGAACAACACCGTTTGAAAATTTATCATTTATGCTTGTTTTTAGGGATTTTAGCAGTCTTTTTTGTTATTGATTTGATTGTAGTAGTACCAAATATTATGATAATAGGACAATTAACCCTGTTTTTTATCATCTATGCTAAATTAACAACTACATAAATAAAAGCATCAAATAAACCAGTATCAAACTATAGTACTGGTTTATTTGTATATATTGATATTACATTTGACATTAAATCAGTTTATCCATAAATCGATTGTAACAAAATAAGAATAGGTGACATCCATGAAAGATAATATAACGAATCGCTCCTCAACTAAAAAAGAGGAACGACTAGGATTAATGTTATGGTTTCGAATAACACGAATATATAACCAGAGTATTCGGGAATTCAATCAACATTTAAAAAAATGGAATCTAACTGCAGCTCAATTCGATATCTTGGTTCAAGTGGGTTCTCATGAACGATTGTCACAACAAGAACTAGCAAACAAGCTTTTTGTTACGAAAGGCAATATTACTCAACTGTTAAGGAAAATGGAAGATTTGGGATTGATTAATCGGGAGCAGGAATGGAAAACAAAATACCTTTCATTGACTGAGGTTGGAAAAGAGTTTTTTTATGAAGTTGTTTCAAAACAAGAACAATTTCAGGCATCACAATTTTCCAACTTAAATTACAAGGAAAAAAACAGCTTCTAGATTTACTTAGGAAAATTCAAAAACCATAGGAGGTAATGACATATCAGCACTAGTGGTAGAGTGCCTGTAAACCTCAACTATATCTCCTTCTGACCTTCATATGAATCATTGGAAATCATATATCATCAATATCACTTTGATATCGAAAATGTTGGGCGATACCCCTTTATTTAACCAACTTAATAATGGGTATTGTGAATAATTTCCATGCTTCTTTTTTTAATAAAATTAAAGATCCAATATTTATAGACAATAAAAAACTTCGGACAAAGGAAAAAACACCCATAAAGTCGTATATACAATTATCGACAAATTGGCGATGCTTCTTTAAGGTTAGTGTCTAACCAGAAATAAAAATGGGAGTGAAAATAAAATGAGTAAAAAAACGATGGGTATTCACCACATTACTGCAATTGTTGGTCATCCTCAAGAGAATGTTGATTTCTATGCAGGTGTATTAGGTTTACGTTTAGTGAAAAAAACTGTCAATTTTGATGACCCAGGTACCTACCATCTTTATTTTGGTAATGAGGGTGGAAAACCAGGAACAATCATGACATTTTTTCCATGGGCAGGAGCTAGTCAAGGAAAAATTGGTGATGGTCAAGTAGGCGTTACATCTTATGTTGTTCCAAAAGGAGCTATGAAGTTCTGGAAAAAAAGACTGGAATCCTTCAATATTCCTTTTACTGTAAGGGAGCGCTTTAGCGAGGAATACTTGGAATTTGATGACCCTCATGGGCTACACTTGGAAATTGTTGAAAGGGAAGAAGGGGAAGTAAATACATGGACCTTTGGCGGGGTAACACCTGAGGTAGCTATTAAAGGCTTTGGCGGTGCTACTTTATTATCGACCTATCCTGACAAAACGGCTGTATTGTTAGAAAACATATTGGGACTAGAATTAATCGGCAAGGAAGGCGACTTTGCACGTTACCGTTCTTCAGCAGAAATTGGCAATGTCATTGACTTAAAATTAACGCCAATAGGACGCGGGACAATGGGTGCTGGAACCGTACATCACATTGCATGGCGGGCAAAGGATGATCAAGACCAATTGGAATGGCAAAAATATGTTGAGGAAAACGGATATGGGGTAACTCCTGTACGAGATCGAAACTATTTTAATGCGATTTACTTTAAAGAACACGGGGAAATTCTCTTTGAGATTGCAACAGATCCTCCAGGATTTGCTCACGATGAATCTGAAGCGACGATGGGAGAAAAATTAATGTTGCCAGAGCAGTATGAACAGTCTAGAGGGCAGATTAAACAAAGTTTATTACCATTTGAGGTAAGAGAATTAGAGTTGTGAGCTGTTTAGCTGGTACAAATTATGCAAAATCAGGTAAGATTTTTTCCATATAGAGACCTAATTAATTTCTTGATCAAAGTAATGAAAAGAATGGGAATGGTGAGGTTGCAAAAAACAACAGGGATCCATCATATAACAGCAATGGTGAACGATGCCCAAAGAAGTATTGATTTTTATGCTGGCATACTGGGGTTAAGACTTGTAAAAAAGACGATAAACTTTGATCGTCCAGAAGTCTATCATCTTTATTTTGGAAATGAAACTGGTCAACCCGGATCTGTTATAACTTTTTTTCCGTGGCCAAAGCAGTTAAAAGGTCGAATTGGAACAGGACAGGTTGGGGTAACCAGTTTTATCATCCCGAATCAATCGATTAAATTTTGGGAAAATCGTTTGAAAAAATTTAGAATTAGGTTTATTCAATCAGTACGTTTTGGAGAAAAATATTTACAATTTCAAGATCCAGATGGTCTCGAAATTGAATTAGTGGAACGAAATGAAGGGCCAAAAAATAATTGGAGTTTTGGAGAAGTCGATTCAGAGGTTGCAATTAAAGGGTTTGGTGGTGCTATTTTAATTTCAACTCAGCCTAATAAAACTGCGAATGTGCTTGAAAACGTATTAGGGCTCGAATGTCTTGGGCAAGAAGCGAGCTTCCTTAGGTTTAAATCGGATTGTCAGTTTGGAAATACAATTGATATTAAGCTAACACCTTCGGTTCGCGGGTTAAAAGGGGCTGGAACTGTTCACCATATCGCATGGAGGGCAAAGGATGACCAAGATCTTTTGAGATGGAGAACACTTCTTCAAGATAAGGATTATTATCCGACTGAGATTCGTGATCGAAACTACTTCAAGGCTGTGTATTTCCATGAACAAGGCGGTATCCTTTTTGAAATAGCGACCGATCCGCCAGGCTTTTCCGTTGATGAAGCTGTCGCTGAGCTTGGAAATAAACTGATGTTACCATCTTGGCTGGAGCCAAAACGAGAAGAATTAGAAGAAGCCTTACCTACTGTGGAAGTTCGCGTTCTGGAGGGAGATCAATCATGAAACATATATTTAATAAGGGTAAAGATATAACAAAACCGACGTTATTATTACTACATGGTACTGGCGGAAATGAATTAGATTTATTACCTATAGCGGGAAGAATTGATGACGAAGCTTCAGTGCTAAGTGTCCGCGGAAATGTATTGGAAAATGGAATGCCTCGATTCTTTCGAAGATTAGCTGAAGGTGTATTCGATGAAGAAGATCTGATTTTCCGTACGGAAGAATTAAATCTGTTTCTTGATGATTCTGCTGCAAAGTATAATTTTGATCGAGAAAACATCATTGCTATTGGCTACTCAAATGGAGCTAATATAGCTGCTAGTTTATTATTTCACTATCAAAATGCATTAAAGGGAGCAATTCTCTATCACCCGATGGTACCGAGAAAAGGAATTGTTCTTCCTGATTTGTTGGGAAAGTCAGTATTTATTGCTGCTGGTAAAAATGATCCCATATGTTCGCCGATGGAATCTACCGAACTTCAATCTTTATTGGAGAAGGCTAATGCAAAAGTTGAAATTCATTGGGAAAATAGGGGGCATCAATTGACTGCTGATGAAGTTGAAGCTGCGGCTCACTGGTATCGTAGGTCTTTTAAACTTTAGTAATACAAATTAAATTTTTTGTAAATAACTTAAAATTTACAGAGTGAAATCGACAAATTAGCCTTGATGTAATTAGGGAGGGCTGTGATTCCTCATTTCAACTTTTTGGAGTTGCTTAGAAATCTCTAATTCGATTTTCCAGTTTAAGTTCTACAATATTTTTCAATAATTTATACACCTTGATTTAAATGTTTTTTACAAATAAATTATAATCTAATATATTAATTGATTTAATGTTTATTTTTACAGAATTTTACATTTTTGATAGTATGGAATATTATTATCCTATAAACACTATTCAAAATAATATATTTTAAATGTTTTGAGTAAAGAGTTTTTTGATCAGAGAGGCAAGAATATAGGTTTAATAATGAAAATTAATGGGGAGGAAATTTATATGGCAAAAGTTACTGTAGGTAATGAAAATCAAGCTCCAGTTGAACTCTATTATGAGGACCATGGTTCAGGAAAACCCGTTGTCTTAATACATGGTTGGCCTTTAAGTGGGCGCTCTTGGGAATATCAGGTACCAGCTCTTATTGAAGCTGGTTACAGAGTCATAACATATGATCGTCGAGGCTTTGGAAAATCATCTCAGCCGTGGGAAGGATATGAATATGATACATTTGCTTCTGATTTACATCAACTTTTAGAACATTTAGATCTTCAAAATGTCACACTTGTTGGTTTTTCTATGGGTGGAGGTGAGGTAGCTAGATACATTAGTACGTATGGAACAGATCGTATTGAAAAGGCTGTTTTTGCTGGAGCAGTTCCTCCTTATTTATACAAATCAGAGGAACATCCCGAAGGGGCATTAGATGATGCAGCAATTGAAGAATTCAAAAGTGGCGTGATAAATGACCGCCTTGCATTTCTTGAAGAATTTACGAAGGGATTTTTCGCGGCTGGCAATCGAACAGATTTAGTTAGTGAGCCATTCCGTTTATATAATCGGGATATTGCAGCTAGTGCATCACCTAAGGGAACGCTCGATTGTATTACTGCCTTTAGTAAGACAGATTTTAGAAAGGACTTGGAAAAGTTCAATATACCTACGCTTATTATTCACGGTGACTCTGATGCAACCGTACCTTTTGAGTTAAGTGGAAAACGTACATATGATTCCATTCCTGGTAGTAAGCTCGTTCTAATAAAGGGTGGTCCGCATGGATTAAACGCAACTCATGCAAAAGAATTTAATGAAGGGTTACTAACATTTTTAAAAGATTAATAAGATGGAGTAGCAGTCTTCTTTCTTTTTTATAAGTTTCTTTTTTATAAGGTTGTAGAAAAACTCTTAATTTTATCGTATGAGACGGTGTGGAGGGTTTACTAGAAGTGACCATAATAACAAAAGACAAAATGTTAAAGCAGTAAAATAACTCCTTAGTCACATGCACTTTAGTTGAAAAAGCATCACAAAAGGATCTTCGTTTGATTTGAACCCAAAAAGTTAGGCACGAAATTTAAGCAACTTCCTTGGCATGAGTTCGGTGTCAAGCTAGACTAAATAAATATAAAAGAAGATACTGGTTAGGAGAAAAACATTACTTGAATATAGAGAAACCAATTAGAAATGCAGATATAATATATAATGTATGAATATTTTTTCGTGAACTCTAGGATTATTTTCCTTCTACGGCTCTTTTTGGTTGTTCCACAAAACCAGCTAATAGTTGGTAACTACTTATTCAAGAATCGGGCACGATTGCGGAGTAAAACTTAGATTTTTAAACGACTTTAATGCTAAAGCATACTTTATAAAAAATTTAACAACTTTAATTTACCCCCATCTAAAACAGGACGGGGGTATGCCTGTTTGAAGTATTAAATTTAAATAACTTATTGTAATCTTGACATTTCCTTATTGCTGGTGGTGACAGCTTCACTGGTACTACCCCTACTAAGCTTATGATTTAGTTCTCCATATATAAAGCTTCGTAATTGGTGGAGATATGATGAATTATTCGCCAAATAGTGGACCGACAGTGAATTAGTGGGTTCAACCAAAAATATCTGGCTGAACTTATTTTACTAAAAGGTGCGTTAGCGATGATCAAAGCTGTCTTTAAGGCAGCTTTTTTTGCTTGTTCCACTCCCATGAAAATTCAAAAAGCTAAAAATCTAAAAAAGAGCATAACAAAATAGACTCAGAAAATATCTTTTTTAAAAAAAGGCTGAGCCTTTAGATAAGTAAATCATATATTCAATTTGTGTAAATAAAATCAGCGGATCATTCCTTCAAGTGGTATAAAAAAGGCTTGGCTGGTGCAACAACCAGAAAAGGGTTAATCTCCCATACGTGCTACCCATATAGGGTGCGACAGTCAGTGGTGCACCGTGGTCGCTGTAGTCAGACTAACGGACGGGCTCTATGGCACCATAGTTCATCGACCTTCCTCGCCAGCCATTAAAACAGTATCGACCGCATAATCCATTTTCATTCTCTGTGGTGCAGCGCCGATTTTTGCGCTGCATGGATGGCTAACGGGGCAGCATTCCTGTAATGAGTGAAAATGAGGTTTGAACAAAAAAATAACCTCTTGGTAGAATAAGAGTGTCCTGAAGCTGGCCAGCGAAAAAGGACAACACTCAAATACCAGGAGGCTTTAAAATGAATTATAACCAAAATAAGAAGATTGCTCAAATTACTTCCCAAACTCTTATTATAGGAGTCGATATTGCTAAATTCAAGCATGTGGCACGTGCCCAGGACTTTAGAGGAATGGAGTTCGGATCACCTTGTTATTTTGAAAATACAAAAGAGGGGTTCGGGCATTTTCTTACATGGATTTCTGAACTGAAGAGAGAACAAGACATGGAAAAAGTGATGGTTGGAATGGAACCAACTGGCCACTATTGGTTCAACCTCGCACATATTCTGAAAGAAAATGAGATTAAGTTTGTAGTAGTCAATCCCTTGCATGTAAAGAAAAGCAAGGAACTCGATGATAATGCCAACTAAAAATGATGTAAAGGACGCCAAAGTAATAGCTCAGCTGGTCAAAGACGGAAGATACGCCGAACCTACTATCCCACAAGGAGTTTATGCCGAGCTCCGAGTGGCAAAGAAAATTCGCGATCTTCTAACTGATGACCTCCAAACCGTCCAAGGACAGGTTCATAACTGGATTGATCGGTACTTTCCAGAATTTCTAACGGTCTTTAAGAAGTGGGAAGGCAAGGCAGCATTACAATTCTTAAAACTATATGCTTTACCGCATGAGATAGTAAAATTCTCTGAAGTAGAACTGCTTGCCCACTTAAGAAAAGCAGTTTCCCGGAGTGTGGGGCTTAATAAGATACGAGAGTTAAAGCAAGCAGCCAGTAAGTCCATTGGACTTCGGCAAGGCTCTGATATGGCTAAACTGGAGCTGAAAACTTTACTAGATAAATATGATTTAATCCAGCTTAAATTCGAAGAATTAGATTCAAAAATAGATATTTTACTTGATGAAATACCAGGTGTACCACAAATGTTGGCCATTAAAGGTGTTGGAAGGGATACGGTTGCCGGTTTCTTTGCGGAAGTAGGTGACCTCAATGATTATACTCATCCCCGACAAATTATTAAGCTGGCTGGCTTAAGTTTAAAAGAAAATACATCCGGTAAGCACAAGGGGAAAACGACCATCACAAAGAGGGGACGTAAGAAACTAAGGGCCCTGTTGTTTAGAGTATGTATGATACTAGTAGCTAAGAATTCAGCTTTTAAAGAATTACATGCCTACTATACTCAACGTTCTGATAATCCATTAAAGAAGATGCAATCCCTTATTGCTTTATGTAATAAGCTGATCCGTATTTTCTTTAGCATAGGTAAAAAGCAATTTGAATTTAGCGAAGAAAAGATGTTAAAGGATATTCCTCATGTGTCAGTAACAAAGAAGGCAGAACTGGCTGCTTAATTCTGTTTTAAATTAGATTAAATAGTAATTGCATTATAGATTTGGGTACATTTGAAGCACGGATTAGTCGGCAAAGCAACTAAATTACGGGCAAGGACCCTGTGGGGCAGCATGGCTGACATCCACCTCATGGAAAGGTTGGACGAAGGAATTTGAGAGCGAAGACTCTGTGAGGCATGGGAGGGTTGACCTCCATGAGAAATGTGGACATCCACCAGTGCGATCATATTTTGACTCAACAACCAATTTCTTCCAGGTTATTGGTTGGTGGGCTATAAGTCTTTTTTCTCAAAGGGTCCAGTTTTATCCTTTTCAGTAATGTTCACCCAACTATTAAGTGATTACCGGAAGGTAAACTACTATGAAAATCTAAGAAAAACGGAGAAATCGTGAGATTTTGCTTTCTTTATTGAGGGAGGTTAGTGTAAGAAGGTATAGACGATAAAATATAGAATATATTCATAATAGAAACTATTCGTAGGGGGTATTTAGTATAAATAAACACGATGAAACGCCTGAAGAAAAAAGAGAACGATTAAGACAAAGTGAAATAAAAAATAATCCAACTGGTTCTTTAAACGATTCATTAAATAGAGGAAGTAATGGGAATTTAACTGATTTAACTGGTGGTATGGGTTGGAAAAGGACAGGAATACTAATTATTGTAATAATAATTGGATTTGTTTTATATAAACTGATTTTTTGAAGAGGAGTGCTGCCATCAATCGAAGGCGGCTTTTCTTATTGTGCTCCCTCAGTTAGATACGATTATCTCTCGAATACTCACTTATTCGCAGGATTTCAAATCACTTGTAATAATTTTAGGGGACTGAAGAAATGCGTTGTTAGCATTTAGGCTACATGAAGGCGTACTTAAATAAAGGAGGTAGTAATATCTCCATTAATTTCCATTATACTGTACGTTTCTCCACGCCACCCTTGGAGGTTTTCGCTCCCATGTCTCAACGGGTCAAATGCCCTTTCATTCCTTCGTCATACCTATCCAAGTGGTAGATGCCGGTCTTTCTAACGGAACGGGTCAGAGCCCTTATGCACAATAAATCCGGTCCTTCGTACTTTCTTTGAAATCCTACGAATAAGCCAATATTCGAAATGTATTAATGTATTAGCTTAGTTAATTTTCCTGTAATTGAAGATCTGTTGAAAAATTATATTAAGCAGCCATTGAAAAAAGGTTGTACTTTTTCGGAACTATAAGATTCATTCTTTCTTGCCATTCCTACTAGAATTCTTGCGAATTTATTAATTAGTTTCATGATAGACTTCATTTTCTTCATTTTTTTTACCTTAACATTGTTAGAATGGAGTTCTTTAAAATCTTTGTTGTTCATGACAAGGCTCATTGTGGCTAGGTACAAAAATCGTCTCAAACGGGACCTTCCTCGTTTTGAGAGGACAATTTGTCCTTTCCATTTACCTGAACTAGCCTCTGCTAAGTGTAACCCAGCATGGCGTAATAAAGAATTACCATGAGCGAAGCTACTGAGGTCTCCTGCTTCTCCTAAAATCCCGGCAAGTGCAATTTCGCTAATACCTTTAATGGCAAGCAATTTTCTAGAGAAAGGTATTTGTTTAAGAACTTCAGTGACTTCCTTTTCAACTCTTTCTAGCTGGGCTGTAGCCAAATCAAATTCTTCAAGTAATTGTTCCAGATGTAATTTATAAGCGTCCAGTGCTTGTGGTGTACCAACAGAATGAGCAGCTAATTCTATAATTAGTTGTGCTTTTCTTAATCCAGCTTGTCGTTTCATTAAGGTTTTCCAGCCATTAACGATTTCCTGTGGTTTCATTGAACTAATTTCATGTGGGGTAGGGAATAAGCGAAGTGTGGCGATTGCCCCTTTACCTTTAACATCTTTGAACACTTGCCGAAGTTCTGGAAAAACAATATCTACCCAACGATTTATCTGATTTACAGCACTTACCAATCTTTTCACGGTCATGTCACGATTAGACATTAAGACTCGCAGTTTTTCAAAGGTTTCTGAGGAAGGGCGAATAAACGAATAGTAACCATTCTTCACCATATCAGCAATAACTAAGGCATCTTTTTTATCGCTTTTCGATTGAGTGTTATCTCGATTTTCCTTATTTCTTTTTACTAGGTGGGGGTTTACTGTTACGACTTCAATATTTCTTTCATAGAGCCATTTAGAAAGGTTTACCCAGTAATGTCCGGTGGGTTCCATTCCAACGATCGTTGTATCTAAGCCCTTTAAGGCTTTTAAACGGTTAATCCATTGTATCAATCTAGCAAATCCATCTTCATTATTTTCGAAAGTTAGAGGGTCACCAATAACAATTCCACGGAAGTTAACAGCACGAGCAACGTGAAACTGTTGAGCTATATCAATTCCGACAATAAGATGTCTGATCGAAATTCTTTCAATTAGTTGATTTTGTTTGTCTTGCATTTTAAACTTCATAGTAGAGCTTCCTCCTAAGAGATGATTTTGTGTTGTGTGTGTATAATCATCTTACTGAGGGGCTCTATTTTTTTCTAACGTAAAAAATAGCTCTCTACAGGAATTCTAACGGGGCAGTTTACTTTAAGTACAATTCTTCACAAAGTTATAAAAAAAGCCGAATATCTTAGTTGAAATAGGATATTCGGCTTTTTCTATTTAATTGGTTTTTAAACAATAACAATTGCAGAAGACGGTTTAATCGAAGCACACACTTAAGCAGCAAATCTTTTGCTCTCATAGGTGTATTATTACCAATCGATTCGTATTCCATCTCTGAAGAATCCTCCGTTAGGTCCTTCAGGTCCAATCGTCGCTAACCAAAGGATAGACTCAGCAGCTTGCTTAGGAGATTTTGGTGCAGATGGTCCGCCCATATCTGTACTGACCCACCCCGGACATACCGCGTTTATTTTGATATCTCCTTTGATTTCTGCAGCTACCAATTGTGTCAAACCATTCAAGGCAAGTTTAGACAACTTATAGGCGCCTACTCCTTGATGAGACATTTCTCTCATTTCTCCATATCCTGATGAAACATTAATGATTCTTCCATAGCCATGCTTTTCCATGATCGGAATAAAGGAATGAATGACATAGTAAGCGCCGAAGAAATTAGTTGCCATCGTTTTCTCTAGAATGGAAGCGTCCATAGTCAATAACTTTTCATTCTCATCCAAATACACGCCAGCATTATTAATCAATACATCTAATCTTCCATATCGCTCATTTACAGTAATCGCAGCTTGACGGATGCTTTCTTGATTGTCTACATCCATTACCACAAACGAAACGTCCAGATTTAACTCCTTAAGTTTTTGCGTAGCTTCATGACCCATCTCTGGATCTCGACTTGCCAAAATGACCTTAAAACCTTTCTGAGCTAATTGTTTGACAAGATTATATCCAATTCCTCGATTCCCGCCAGTGACAAGTGCAACTTTTATATCCTTTGACATTTAATATCCTCCTTTATTTGGCTACTAATCCTGAGCTAGAGTAAATTTTTCCCACTCTAGAAATTTAATAAAAAAAGTAGGACAGGAAATACAAATCAATAATGAACAGAGAGCTCTTAAAGAATGTTGAATTTATTCCCTATCTGGAAAGTTGTTGTATAGGAGTAAACATGTAATTTCTAAGTAAGATAGTTATCAAACTTAGTATAAATGATACCAATTATACAACCCAGTGCAAGTGATTTACTTAACCTTTTAAGTAAATCACATAACCGTTATTATCCATATCTTTAATAGAAGCGGGTGGCTTTTTATAAAAGTATATCTCACTACATGGAAAGTCCTCGATGATAAGGCACGGGATACTTTGAGCTATATCGAGAAGCGTCTACGACGTTTTAAAGACATAACTGAACCTGTTGGATTATGAAAAGTAGGTATTGTATAAATTATCTTGGGTTTATGTTTGTCACATAAGCATTACGGCAAGGATTTTAGCCCCCTCTGCCTCGAAAAACATCAATCGCTTCTGGATACGTAGGAGCTTCCATCACCAACCAAATCCCCTGGTTCAACGATTTCTATGTAGCTGCATTAAGAGACCAGCATTATTAGAATTTGAACTTGAAAACGGTGAACAACGGGAAGTAATATCTGGACTTGGTTGAATTTTAGATAAAATTGAATGGAGTAACGATAAGTGCAAAATACCGTGACTGATTGAGATTTCTTGACTTAGAGTAAACTCTAAGTATTACTCTTGGTTTGTGTCGTAAATTAAAAGAGAGTGAAGAAATAGACATATCAGATTTATGGAGGCGGTTATATTGACATATTCTATTGGAGAATTTTCTAATATTGTTGGTGTGAGTGAACATACATTGAGATATTACGAAAAAGAAGGATTAATAAAAGTAAACAGAGACGAGAATAATGTCAGAGTTTACTCGGATAAAGACAAATTATGGGTTGAAACTTTGCTCCACTTAAAAAAATCGGGGATGTCACTAAAAGACATGAAACAATTTATCATGTGGGGGTATATGGGGGATGAAACAATGGAAGAAAGGTTAGCACTACTTAAAAATCATCGCAAAAAAGTAGTGGAAGAATTCGAGAAGATTCGTCAAAGCCTAGAGTTTCTTGATACTAAAATAAATTTTTATGAAAATGAATTAGGAAACTGTTTCTCTTGAAATTAAGTAGCCAGTTGTTTTTTCATTTGCGTCTGACAGCTTTCTAAATTTTTTTCGAAAAAAAACTTGCTTTAGAGTGTACTCTAAGGAGTAACCTATTCTTGTTCCAATCAAATACGAAGGTTGATAAACCTTTGAAAAATAAAGTAGACAATTTAGGAGGAAAAAAATATGACTAACAATAAAGTTTGGTTTATTACTGGTGCCGGACGTGGCATGGGTGTTGATATTGCAAAGGCTGCTCTTGCCGCAGGTCATCAGGTCGTCGCTACAGGTCGTAATACCGATAAAGTAGCCAAAGTCCTCGGTGATGATGAAAATCTGCTGATCGTACAGCTGGATGTAACTAATCCTTCGGATGCCGAAGCTGCCGTCAAGTTGGCAGTTAATCGATTTGGACGTATTGATGTATTGGTTAATAATGCAGGTAACTTTTATGGCGGATTCTTCGAGGAACTAACCCCACAACAGATGGAACGCCAAATCAGTACCAACCTATACGGTCCTATGAACGTCACCCGTTCCGTGTTGCCTTTGATGCGTAAGGTTCGGTCTGGACACATTATTTCAATTTCTTCTCTTGCAGGCTTGGTCGGAGGTGCGGGTGGTTCCGCTTATTCTGCTTCGAAGTTTGGTCTTGAGGGTTGGATGGAGTCGTTACGTGATGAAGTCGCTCCATACGGTATCAGAACAACCATCGTTGAACCAGGTTTCTTCCGTACCGAACTTTTAGAGCCTGAATCAACATTCTGGGGTGACCTGTCTATCGATGACTACGCTGAGGGTAATGCACAAATCAAGGCTTTCTTTAAAGAAAAAAATAGAAAACAGGAAGGCGATCCTGTCAAACTTGCAAAGGCTCTAATTACCATTGTAAGCCAGGAAGAACCACCGTTCCGCTGGATTGCTGGTGCAGATGCGATTGCTGGTGCAGAGCAAAAAGTCGCCGAGCTCCAGCAACAGATCAACGCTCACCGTGAGTTATCAACTTCTCTTGCGTATGAGGATGCATAATCACGAGCATCGAGTTGGTAATCGTGTACCACCACTAAGTCAACCGTCTTGGTTGTTTTGTATTGCTTATGTAATTCCAAGAATTTGAAGAATACCACCTCTTTTGTTGCAACTGTCCCAATTTTTTATTGATTTTGGGACAGTTTTTTTGAGTAAATAAATGATTGTGAGGAATTGTACTTAAACTATAGGGTGCGATAGTTGAACAAGACCACCCAAAGACTAAAACAAAGGTTACTTTTGTAGTGGATTTCAAAAAACGGGTATATTTCCAATAGTTTAAAAAAATCTTAATAAATATTTTACCCAATAAAAAAGAGCCAACTAGCTCTTGCTTTAGTTCGTATCAGCCCCACCTACGCTAAATACTATGATGGCCACACTTACCATCCAACCCAGTATAATTATACATTAAAACGTTTATATATACAATGTATATACATGTACTAATATATTCCATTTTAAGTTCCAGTTTTGTTCAATAAGTCCTGGATGATTGCTGAGTTTATTCACAGATCATCTACAGACAAGGATGCAAAAATAATATAATTTTAGATAAAAACTTTTAGGATGTGTTAATTGTGAAAAGTATTCCTGTAATTTTTGAAGGCAAAGAATATATTATTCTTATTCAGTACGCATCTGGCTACTGTGAAATTATGAAACAGGGAGAACCCAATCATAAAATCGTCTAAGGGACGGTCATTTTTTTGTTATTGTGCTAACGTGGCAGGTTACTTTAAGAATGATTATAATTGAATAAAGAACTTAACTCAGAGGTGTTGCTGTTTCTTAATTAAGGAGGTATATGATGAAGTTTTTTATAAAGTTAAATATTATTAGTGCCTTATACGCTATAGCGTTGTTTATAGCAATCGAACTCATAATAAATGTATCTCATATTAGTATGTTAACTGGCTGGGAATGGGATAATGTTTACATTGTAATTGCTGCTATTAATGTTATTGGACTTCTACTTTCGACAATTTTATTCATTTACTTAACAAAAAAATGGACTATAAGTAGAAAATACAGCTATTTGTCACTCCTTTTGTGGGTACCATATTTTATTCTTTTTTTCTCTTTTTTCCCTGTTGTTTTTCCTATTAATGTAGGAGTAACACTATTTCCGAGATTTAGCCTTCTGATTTATGGGTCTGTCATTCTGTATCCAGTTTACATATTATTTATTAATCTATATGCTTCACCTCTAAGTACAGATTATGAGGAAATAAGGCATTAATAATGCAGGTCACTTTTTGCAACTTATTCATCTCGCTTATTGAATTAAAGGGGTGCTTTAGCTCAAGAACGCTTTTGCTGCTTCAGCAGCCTTTTTTTCGTTGTTCCACTAACGAAGCAGGATAGTTGAAGAATGGTATTTGAGTTATAATTGTATTGGTAGTGGATGGAGGTACCGAAATGAAACTTATTTTATTAGAACCTGAAGTGGCAGGCGAAATTGGAGAGAAAACTATTTTTTCAACTAATACATATACAAATGGAATGAAGGAAATATCTTATCTCAATTATGAGTTCCAAGGTTGGCTAGGTGATGAATTACTCGAATCAACCCCCTGTTTCATTGTTACAGAAAACCTTGCAAACTCGATTCAAAGCAGTGAATTGAATGGATATTTGTTTAATGAAGTTGAGGTAACTGTTTCTGATTTGTTTAAAGAACTTTATCCTAACGAAATCCTCCCTAATTTTAAACGGTTAATACCGATAGGCAAAGTTTTTGTTGAGAACCATAAATATTCTGGCTGGTCCCAAGAAGACTTCTGTTTGTCACAAAATTTAGAATTAGTAGTATCTACGAATGCGTTTGAAGTTACAAACAATCACAAGTTAAATTATTGTGATGTATTTGAACTCAACAAAGATTAAGCATTTCCTTATTAAGCTAACGGGTGCTTTACTTAAATACAGAATTACTTTAAACAGTATAAACAATACTAGTAAGGGTTGATCTAATTTACATTTAATTTCCACCTAGAACAGAATAAATATCATGTTAAAATTATCATGAGGTGGTATGTATGTTTGTTTCACCAATGTTATTACACAAAACAGATCATCCTTTTGACGATGATAACTATATAACCGAATTAAAATTAGATGGTTTCCGTACTATTTGGGCTAAATTTGATAATAAAGTCAGAATTTATACAAGACACAAGAATGAAATTACATCTAAGTTTCCTGAGTTAGTTAATCTTCCTATACCAGATGGGGTAGTTTTAGATGGTGAAATTATAGTAACAGATGCTCAAGGTAAACCTGACTTTGAAGCTGTAATGGAGAGGTTTATGTCTAAGAAGTCAGAACACCAAATATCGTTTAGTGTGTTTGATGTTATTTATCATAATGGAAAGAAGATTACTAACTTACCTCTTTTTGAACGTAAAGTGATACTTGAGGAAATCGTACCTTCAGACACACCATTATTAAATAAAGTAAAGTGGATAGAAGGAAACGCAGAACAATATTTTGATTTAATTCAGCAGCATGGACTTGAGGGAATAGTACAGAAAAAAGCAGAGTCAAAATATCAAATTAATAAACGTTCCCATGATTGGTTGAAGGTTATTAATTATCAATATGAGAATGTTTATATCTCAGGTTTACGTAAAGATGATTTTGGGTTACTTCTTAGCTTTGAGGATGGCAATTTCGCTGGATTAATGGAGTTCATGTCTACACAAAATCGTAAAGAGTTCTATATGCAATATAAAGATTTTATTATTGAAGAGAATGATAAGTTCATATATATTGACCCTAAATTGAAGGCAAAAGTAAAATATCGTAACCTTACGAAAAAGGGACTACTTAGAATCCCTAGTTTTGTTGAGTGGGCTAATTAGGCCCACTTTTTTTGTCTCCATAATAATTCTCCAATTCTTAAATAAACCATTAATATTTATTATTATCCTCTTGTTATATATCCATATATTTAGATACTACTACTTATTTCATAGTAATATTGTTATAATTTATATTCTAATGTTAATACAACCTTTCCTAATCCAATTAGTTGATCTCTATGCAGCTTACTAATTCCTTAATTTAGAAAATAATATAACGTGGAGGATTAAAGGTGACTAGCACTTCACATTTTCTTATAAATCTCATAGGCATTCTGATTTTAATTCTTGTACTTCAATTTTGGTTGAACAGGCTTCACCAGAATCCATTAGTTACTGAAATAGTGATGGGTTTGTCTCTTTCAGCAACCGTTGTAATCTGTATGCTGTTTCCATTTCATATGAATAGCGGGGTAATCTTTAACTTACGCTTTATTCCATTTGTACTAGGTTGCTTGTATTCACATAAGATAACCAGCATGTGGCTTACCTTTTTAATTATCTTTTTACGAGTTGTTATGCATGGATTAGAAGTTTCGTGGTTTGCCTGTATAAGCCTTCTCATTTTTTTTCTAATTACTACTAAACTTAAACCTTTTTATAATAATTTACCAATGATAAAAAAGATTATCTTTTCAGGTGTTTTAATTTTATTTATGTCTGTTTGGATAATGGCGGGAGTTAAACTTTTATTTCATGTCCCGATTACAATTGAGTTATTTTTATCTTATAGTTTAATTCAATCATTTGGCATTGTTTTAATTGTTTATATTATGGAATCTAATAAGGAAAAACAATCGCTACTCAGCAAAATTATCCAAATGGAAAAAGTAGAAGTGGTTAGTCATTTGGCAGCAAGTATTTCTCATGAAGTCCGAAATCCATTGACAACTACTCGAGGATTTCTACAGTTAGTTAATGAGTCAGATGATATTCCTGCAGTGGAAAAAAGGTACATAAAGATAGCAATGCAGGAGCTTGATCAAGCAGAAAGTATTATTCGAAATTACCTAACTTTTGCAAAACCTGCACCAGAAGTAATAGAAATCCTTAATTTAAAAAAGGAAATCGATAAAGCAATAAATATAATTGTACCCTTAGCTAACATGAACATTGTAAAATTATCTTCAGAATCTGAAACATGCTACATTAAAGGTAATACCGGATTATTTCAACAAGTGCTCGTTAACATCTTGAAAAATGCAATTGAGGCGATGCCCTCAGGAGGAACTCTTTCAATTGAAGGGACTGTAGAGAAATCTCTTGCTAAAGTAACCATAACAGATAATGGGGTAGGGATGAATGATTTTCAAAGAAAACGTCTCGGTGTGCCTTACTTTTCAACAAAAGAAATAAAAGGTACTGGGCTTGGAATGATGGTTGTTTTTCGTATTGTAGAAAGCATGAATGGATCACTTAATGTTGAAAGTAAACCAGGAAAAGGTACAAAGATTACACTTATTTTTCCATTAAACTCATCGGGTTAGTCTTATTCTCGAATTTGTAATGTAGCGTAACTATAAAAAAAAAATAAGATATATAAAAAGAGAAAGTAATTCATGAGTGGCTGATATGGTCACTCTTTTTTTATTCGAAAAATTTGTCGATATATTCTAAATAATACAAATAGATTTTGGAGTAAAATTTACCTATAAAGATAGTGGGGGGATGCGTTTTGAGCGTTGAAAATATTAATACAATTTCGGGAAAAAAGAAATTCAATAATTATTTTAGGTACTTTCTTTTTATACTTGGAGGATTTTTAATTTATTACTTCTATTTTAGGCTAGATGAAAGGTAACTAAATAAATTAGAAAGTGGGAGTCTATTATGGGGAATCCAGTGGGCAAAGCGTTAAGAGTAATTGGAATAGTTGATATTATTGCAGGGGTTATACTAGGATTAATTTTAGATAATAATGATGAGATTTATGGATCATCATTTAATTTTTCAGTTTTCATACTCTGGTCTGTAACTGGGTTCGTTTCAGGTTTGATTTTTGTTGGATTCTCAGAAATAATTGAGTTATTACATAATATTAATATTAAATTAGGTAAATCAAATAATACAATTTCTGAAAATAATTTAAATGAGGTCTCCAAGAAAGACGATTATTCACCAACAAAGAATAAATATAACATCTATCGCTCAATAATGTCAGATAAAGAGAACATGAAAAGTTAGTACAACACATTAAGAGTGGCTTAAATAGTCATTCTTTTTTATTTTTAAAATTGTTTAACGATTTTCTTCTTCAACTCCCTCAGTTAGATACATTTATCTCTCGAATGCTCACTTATTCGCAGGATTTCAAACCACTTGATAGAACAATAATGGATGAATGAAGTGAGTTTTAATAGTTTTGGCTACATGAAGGCGTGCGGAAATAGAGGAATAAGCATTAGACTCCAACTTTTACCATATAATGCACGTATTCTCCACGCCGCCCTTGGAGGCTATCCCTCCCATGTCTCAACGGGTCTAAGCCCTCTCATTCCTTCGTCATGCCTATCCAAGGGGTGGAGGCCGGTTTTGCTAACGGAACGGGTCGATGCCCTTTGGTTGAACACATCCAGTACTCCGTGCTTTCTTTGAGATCCTACGAATAAGCCAACATTCGATAAAATACTAATCTAAATAGTAACTACTTGATATATTCGCTTTTTAGAGGACATAGTAAAGGCTACTTTATGCTGCTATTGGTGTTAAAGGTTGTACTTTTACAGGACAATAGGACTCATTACGTCGTGCCATTACAACCAGTATTCTTGCGAGCTTACCAACCAGTTTCATAATTGATTTCATTTTCTTCATTTTTTTCACTTTAACATTGTTGGAGTGAAGCCCCTTGAACTCAGGGTTGTTCATGATAAGACTCATTGTTGCTAAGAACAAGAAACGCCGAAGACGAGATCTCCCACGTTTAGAGAGGACAATTTGCCCTTTCCATTTACCCGAGCTTGCCTCTGCTAGATGTAATCCCGCATGTCGTAATAGAGAGTTACCGTGGGCGAAGCCGCTTAAATCTCCTGCCTCTCCTAAAATGCCTGCCAGTGTAATCTCACTAATTCCTTTAATGGCAAGTAATTTCCTTGCGAAAGGTATTTGTTGAAGTATGTCAGTGACTTCTTTTTCAACTCTTTCGAGTTGGGCTGTAGCGAGATCAAATTCTTCAAGTAATTGTTCCAGGTGTAGTTTATAAGCATCATGTGCTTGTTGGTTACCAACAGAACGTTTAGCGAATTCAATTAATGATTTTGCTTTTATAAATCCAGCGTGTCGCTTCATCAGTGTTTTCCACCCCTTTACGATATCCTGGGCTTCCATGGAACGTAATTCGACTGGTGTAGGGAATAAGCGAAGGGTTGCGATTGCCCCTTTCCCTTTTACGTCTTTAAACACTTGTCGGTTCAGGGAAGACAATATCTACCCAACGATTTATTTGGTTAATCGAACTGACGAGTCGTTTAACGATCACGTCACGGTTAGACATGAGTACCCGAAGTTTTTCGAAAGCCTCTGAAGGTGGGCGAATAAAGGCGTAGTAGCCATTCTTCACCATATCAGCGATGACGAGAGCGTCTTTTTTATCACTTTTGGATTGGGTATTATCTCGATTTTCTTTATTCCTTTTTACAAGATGAGGGTTAACCGTTACTACATCAATGTTTTGTTCGTAAAGCCATTTTGATAGGTTAATCCAGTAATGTCCGGTAGGTTCCATACCAACGATAGCTGTATTCAAATTTTTTGTAGCTTTTAACCCGTTGATCCATTCTAGCAAAGCCCTCTTCATTATTTTCAAAAGAGAGAGGATCACCGACCACAATACCACGGTAGTTTACAGCTCGAGCGACATGGACTTGTTGTGCAATATCAACTCCGACAACGAGATGGCGGTCTGAGATTCTTTCAATAAGTTGATTTTGTTTTTCTTGCATTTTATACTTCATAGTAGAGCTTCCTCCTAAAGCGTTCTCTTCGGGGTGTTCAGCTGTAACAGGTGTTGAAGCGATTTCGAATGGAGTAACCATCATTTCAAGAGCCTATGATATTCATCCAGACCCAACAGAACCAAAACGGTTCTATCTATGGTGGCAGAAGATGCTTTTGGACGGGGAATTTTTTAATATATTATTCAGTTTGCTACGATGGCAATATTAATACTAGCTGCTAATACAGCCTTTAATGGGTTTCCGATTCTGGGGTCACTCATGGCACAAGATAAAAATATGCCCCGAATGTTTGCCAACAGAGGAGACCGTTTAGCTTTTAACTATGGAATAATTACACTGGGAATATTAGCGAGTTTTTTACTTATTGTTTTTGGTGGGAGAACTGAAGCATTAATTCCCCTTTATTGGTGTTTTCTTATCCTTTACGATGGCACAAGTAGGTCTCGTCTTGAAATGGTGAAGAGATAAATCACAGGGATGGCAAAGGAAAGCAATTATAAATGGAATAGGTGCAGTAGTAACTTTTTTTGTAGTGGTTATATTCAGTGTTACCAAATTTGAAGAAGGGGCTTGGATTGTTGTTGTTATTACTCCTATAATGTTATGGGTAATCACCAAAATTAGTAAACATTATGACAGTGTAGGTAAGCAATTAAAATTTGATTTAACTGAGCCAATACCAAGTACGGATACAGTTATAATCATTCCGGTTGCAGGTATTAATAAGGTAATTGTATCACCAATTTCGTATGCCAAATCACTCACTACAAATGTTGTAGCATTTTATGTTGCATTTTCTCCTGAAGATGCTAAAAAGATGGAAGAAAGATGGGACGAATGGAATCCAGGTGTTCGATTAGTTGTGGTCACGTCACGTTACCGTACATTAATAAAGCCACTAATTGAATTTATAGAGCGTATTGACCACCACTATAAACATCAGAAGAAATTAACTGTCCTATTACCTGAATTTATTACCCATAAGTGGTGGCACCGCCTATTACACAATCAATCATCATTTCGTATCCGTACCTTACTGTTAAATAGAAAAGACGTTGTGGTTTCGACAGTTCCTTTTCATTTAAAGGATTAATACCATATTACTTAATTCAAAAGTTCAATGATTTATTCATTGGGCTTTTTTATTATTTTTAGATGTTATCGAAAAAGATTAAAAAATAGGGGATAGGAAAAAATATCAATATAAATGTAATTAAGGAGTGTTTCATATGGAACAGGTATGTAAAATTTGTGGGAATCGTAATGAAGATAATGAAAAAGATACTGAATTATCAGTTCTAATATTGTGTGAAAGTTGTTTAAAAAGTGATAATTTCTATTCTCTACTAGATCAAATTTTTCTTAATTTTAATTGATACTTGGAAGGAATTCTTTACCCTAACTAATGTAAGGTGTAAGTCGGAGTCTATTAAAAGGTGATTCTTGTTTTTGTTTAACAAACGGGTTTTTGAGTTTAAGAAAGAACGGTCGTCAACAGGCAATCTTTTTTTATTCCATTACTTTTTGAAAATCAGAACGTACACCTTGACGATACTCGAACATTAACAACAAAATCTCTAAACCTTGACTAACCGCAATCTATACTTGGGACTTTATTACTTTAAATTTGACGTTAAGGTGAGTCATTCATCCACTGTACAAAAAGGCGTTAAGGAAATGCCTCCGCCTTATCAAACCAATCGATCGGTCTACTCAATTTTTGCACCGGGTTAGCAATCAGATGCATTTCTGGTTCCTGGATATACAATCAAAGGAATATAAACTAATATGGATTAATTTAACAATACGAATTAAAAATTTTGTTGAAAATTAAGAAGTTATGCAATATGATATTTTTATTAACGAAACCATGTAAGGAAATATAACATAAGAATTTTAAAGAGGAGATGAAAAACATGCAGATGGCGGATACAGTATTTATGTTTTTGTCAACCATTATGGTTTGGATTATGACACCGGGAATAGCACTATTTTACGGAGGTATGGTAAAGAGTAAAAACGTGTTAAGCACGGCGATGTACAGCTTTGGTTCAATTGCAATTGTTTCTATTATTTGGATTCTTTTTGGTTATTCGCTTGCTTTTTCAACACATGGAAATCCGTTTATTGGTGGTTTAGATTGGGTAGGATTAAAAGGTGTAACCTTTAAACCTAATAATGATTACAGTGCAACAATTCCTCATAATCTGTTTATGATGTACCAGCTAACCTTTGCCGTTTTAACGGCAGCGCTTATTTCAGGTGCCTTCGCAGAGCGTATGCGTTTCTCTGCATTTGCTATCTTCACAGTCCTATGGTCCATTTTGGTATACTCTCCTGTAGCCCACTGGGTTTGGGGAGTAGGAGGATGGATTCGTAATCTCGGAGCGCTCGATTTTGCCGGAGGAAACGTCGTGCATATTACATCCGGTGTTACCGGACTGGTGCTTGCGATCGTTCTTGGGAAAAGAAAAGATGCTGTCACCACGACTCCTCACAACCTGCCACTTACTATATTGGGAGGAGCCTTAGTCTGGTTTGGATGGTTTGGCTTTAATGTTGGGAGTGCTTTAACCCTTAATGATGTGGCGATGTACGCTTTTATCAATACGAATACGGCAGCAGCTGCCGGAATCATTGGCTGGTTAGTAATAGAATGGCTGATAAATAAAAAACCTACGATGCTTGGAGCTATCTCAGGTGCAGTGGCAGGACTTGTTGCGATCACCCCTGCTGCAGGATTTGTTACACCGGCTTCCGCTATTCTTATTGGATTCCTTGGAGGTTCGATTTGTTATTGGGGAGTCTTCTGGGTAAAAGAAAAATTCGGATATGATGATGCTCTAGATGCGTTTGGATTGCATGGAATTGGCGGAACATGGGGCGGTATTGCGACTGGTTTGTTTGCCACAAAATCCGTGAATGCAGGTGGAGCAGATGGATTATTTTATGGAGATCCAAGCTTAGTATTAAAGCAGTTAATTGCAATTGTTGCAACATATCTATTTGTTGGGATAGTATCATATATAATTATTAAAGTTGTAAAAGTCTTCGTCCCTGTCCGGGCAAATGAACATGAAGAATCTCTCGGATTAGATATTACACTGCATGGAGAAAAAGCCTATCACGAAGCATAATTTTCCTAAAAGGGTGATCGTATGAGCGAAGTTCTAACAAAAATCGAAATTATTACACGTCCAACAAAATTTGAAGAATTGAAACAAGCCCTGGCTCAAATCGAAGTGAGTGGAATTACAGTAACCCATGCTCTTGGTGCAGGTTTTCAAAAAGGGTATACCGAAACATACCGGGGCAGGAAATTCGATGTTAATATGTACGAACGGATAAAGGTTGAAATCGTCGTTTGCAAGGTTCCTGTACAGTTAGTAATTGATACGGCACGAAAAGTGTTAAATACCGGACAGCCAGGTGACGGGAAAATTTTTGTATATGAAATTGCCAATGTTATTAAAATACGTACCGGTGAAGAAGGCTATGATGCACTACAAAACACGAAATAGAATGTTTTCTACCTACAAAGTCGCCATATTAGGCGGCTTTATTTATTGTATTAACGAAGCAAATTAGTGAAATAAACAAAATCCTTTGAAATCTTTTTTGTTATAATGGAAATAAAATCTTAACTGTTATTAGGAGATAAAATGCTTAAGAAAATTAAGGCTTGGGCGAGGAATTTAAAACGACATATATTTATTCTTTACTGTGCTTGTAAAGACGAAAGAGTACCTTGGTATGCTAAATTATATACTGCTTGTGTTGTAACTTATGCATTCAGTCCGATTGACCTAATACCTGATTTTATACCCATTCTTGGCTATTTAGACGATGTAATTCTCGTTCCAATAGGGATAAGGATTGCGTTAAAGATGATACCAAAGAGTGTAATATCTGACTGTGAAGTTAAGGCAGAAGAAATGATGAAAAACGGTAAGCCGACGAATTGGATAGTCGGTTCAATAATAGTATTGATTTGGGGTTTAATTATAATAGAGGCTATTATAAAAGTTTATCGCTTCTTCAGCTAACGGGTGCAAGAGTTTAAGACCGGTAGCTACTTCGCCAGCTTTTTTTGCTTGTTCCACTCCCTCAGTTAAATACGATTTTCTCCCGAATGCTCGCTAATTCGCAGGATTTCATAACCTTTGGTATAGCTTTAACGATTAAATGAAATGAGTTCAGATTATTAGGCTTCGTGAAGGCATAGGGAAATAGAGGAGAGATTTATAACTCCATATTTTACCATATGATGTACATGCTCCACGCCACCCTTGGAGGCTTTCCCTCCCATGTCTCAACGGGTCAAATGCCCTATCATTCCTTCGTCATGCCTATCCAAGGGGTGGAGGCCAGTTATGCTAACGGGATGGGTCAAAGCCCTTTTGTGGAACAAACCTGGTACTCCGTACATGTTTGAAATCCTACGAATAAGCCAACATTCGATAAGTGCAAGACAACCTCTTTATTGTTATGATTTAAGAAAGTTTATCCTTTTGGAAAAACTAGTAAGTGTTTCTAATAATCTATTAGTTCTTATGCTGCTAGGGAAGATAAAGGTTGTAATTTTTCTGGATAATAGGATTCATTTCGTTTGGCCATTCCAACAAATATCCTAGCCAGTTTACCAACCAATTTCATAATTGATTTCATCTTCTTAATTTTTTTCACCTTAACATTTGAGGTGTGTAAAGCTTTAAACTCAGGGTTGTTCATGACAAGGCTCATCGTCGCTAAGTAGAGAAAACGCCGAAGTCTAGATCTTCCCCGTTTAGAAATGACAATTTGTCCTTTCCACTTTCCCGAACTTGCTTCAGCTAGGTGTAATCCTGCATGACGTAGTAAAGAATTGCCGTGGGCAAAGCCACTTAAATCTCCAGCTTCCCCTAATATACCTGCCAATGAAATCTCACTAATTCCTTTAATGCTAAGCAATTGATTAGCATAAGGAATTTGTTTAAGTACTTCTGCCACTTGTTTTTCAACTCTTTCGAGTTGTGTTGTTGCGAGGTCAAATTCCTCTAGTAATTGTTGTAGATGAAATTTATAAGCATCAAGTGCTTGCTTAGTGCCAATCGAACGATTAGCTAAATGAATAAGTAATTGGGCCTTTTTTAATCCAGGCTGTCTCTTCATCAGTGACTTCCACCCGATAACAACATTTTGAGGTTGCATTGAACGCAATTCCATAGGGGTAGGAAATAAACGAAGAGTTGCGATTGCCCCTTTACCTTTCACGTCTTTAAAAACTTGTCGGAGCTCTGGAAAGACAACATCTACCCAACGATTTAATTGGTTGATCGAACTAACAAGACGCTTAACAATCACATCACGGTTAGACATAAGAACTCGAAGTTCTTCAAATGATTCAGAAGTGGGACGAACAATGGAATAGTAACCGTTTTTCACCATATCAGCGATAACTAGTGCATCTTTTTTATCGCTTTTCGACTGGGTATTATCTCTATTCTCTTTATTCCTTTTTACATGGTATGGATTTACTGTTACTACATCAATATTCTGTTCGAAAAGCCATTTTGATAGATTAATCCAGTAATGTCCCGTAGGTTCCATGCCGACTATAGTGGTAACTAAGTTATTTGTCCTTTTTAATTTGTTAACCCAGTGCAATAAAATAGTAAATCCATCTTCGTTATTTTCAAATGTGAGAGGATCGCCGACTACAATTCCACGGAAATTCACCGCTCGAGCGACGTGAAATTGTTGAGCAATGTCCACACCAACAACGAGATGTTTATCGGAAATTCTTTCTATTAGTTGATTTTGTTTGTCTTGCATTTTAAACTTCATAGTAGGGGTTCCTCCTAGGGTTTTGAGTTAGAGTGGTGTCTATACTCATATCTTACTGAGGAGCTCTTTTTTTATCAAAGTCAATAATTAACTCTCTACAGGAATGCTAACGTAAGCAGGTTAGCTCAATAAGGTATACATAAAAACCTAGTTTTTTTGGCTAGGCTTTTATGTACATTAGAATTTACCTCGCTTCCATTGAACTTAATTTTTTTGCTTCTGTAATAATATTTTTAATTAATGATTCAACGGTTTGACTTTTGGCTAATCTTGGACTTTGACCAGACCAAAGTGAAATGAAATCTTGATTGTTTTGTGCAGCAGAAGTTTTTCTAATATCTTGAGTTAATGTGTTTTGAACAGGATAATCTGGTAAAAGTGGTTCGTGCTTCTGCATTTCTAAAATAAATTTATTTTTAATTCCTCTTGCCCATTTTCCAGAAAATGAACGAGTGAAAACAGTTTGGTCTTCGTTCGCATTAAGAATTGCTTCTTTATATACCTTTTGTGCTCCACTTTCCATACAAGTCAAGAAAGCTGTCCCCATTTGCACGCCCATTGCTCCTAAACATATAGAAGCTATTAATCCTCTTCCATCCATAATTCCTCCAGCAGCGACAACAGGAATGCTTACATTGTCCACAACTTGTGGAATTAATGACATTAAACCAATCAAACTTTCTTGTGAACTATTAATAAAGTTCCCACGATGCCCACCAGCTTCACTGCCTTGTGCCACAACAATATCCATTCCTGCTTTTTCATTTTCAACTGCTTCTGTAACAGTAGTAGCCGTTCCCATCAGAATAATGTTTGATTGTTTTAATTCAGCAATCACTTCTTCAGAAGGAATGCCAAATGTAAAAGAACAAATAGGAACCTTTTCTTCCATTACAACCTTAATTTGTTCAACAAATTTTTCAAAAACATCATTAAAATGAGAAATTTCAAATTGCTCTTTTGAGTGCAGATTTAATTGCTGACGGATGGGGTTTAAGAACTGGTTAGCTGATTGAATTTCATTCTCTGTAACTTGAAATTCGTTCGGAACAAATAGGTTAACACCAAAAGGGTTGGACGTTAATTCCTTTATTTCCCTAACTTGTTCCCGTAATTGAACAGGGGTCATATAGCCAGCCCCGATCATGCCTAGACCCCCAGAATTTGAAACCTCAGCTACTAATTTCGAAGTTGTTACTCCTCCAGCCATAGGAGCTTGTATAATCGGATATTTAATTTTCAATAGTTTGGTCATTTCATTATTTAACATAATTACACACCTCGTTTTTAATTTTACTTACTGATTAATTTTCCTTTAGGTTTCCTCTCAAACTGAATTCCATTTAAAAGCAAACCTGCCCCAATTAAAACGACAATAGATGCTCCTATCAAAGCAGCATTAAAATTATGAGTGGATGATGATAAGATTCCAGCAAGAGTTGGTCCTATCAATTGTCCAATAGCATAAATAGCGGTTAATATGCCAATCGTTCGGCTGCTATTAGATGGATTAATTTGCCGCCCCAACGTTGTAGCAAGTGTAGTGATACCCATAAACGTGGCTCCGAATAATAAAGCACTTACGATAAAACTAGTTTTCGAAATCCAAAAGGCTGGCATCGCCATACCCAGGGATTGCAATGCCATTGCAAGAACTAAGGATTTAACGAAGCCCCATTTTTTAGCTAGTATAGACCAAATAAGGCAGGATGGAATCGCAGCCAAACCAACCATCATCCAAACTAAGGTTGCATCTTTTTGAAAGTATGAGGTCTTTTCAGCGATAGATACGATAAACGTTCCTGTAACAATGTAACCCAATCCTTCTAAACCATAGGCAATAGTCAACCATAGGAGCCATTTAGTTGGGGGGACCAGTGCAAAAGATTCTTGTTTATTTTTCATCTCAACAGTGTTGGGGGCTTCATCGAGCCAGATCCATACGAAGATGGCTAGGATTCCACTCACAACAGCTAGTCCTATCCATGTACCTTCCCACTGAAATAAATGGTTTAAACTCGGAATAATTAAACTGGATAAAAAAATTCCAAATCCTACCCCTCCATAGAATAAACCCGACCAACTGGTTTTGCTTATAACAGCAAGTTTATCTAATACGATACCAGAGGCTAGGACCAACACAAACGCACTTGAAACCCCTGAAATAAACCGAAGTACATACCAAAGTAAATAAGAGTATGTTAAACCCATTAGGGCTGTGGTTATAATGCTGATGATTAGACTAATTCTTAGGGGAATCCCTCTATACCCCTTTAAGGGAATAACGCCTGCTAAAATTGCTCCAAGCAAATATCCAGCATAATTACTTGATGCTATATAACCAGCAACTGTATTTGAAAAAGAAAGATCTTTTTGCATAAGTGGAAGAATGGGAGTATAGGCAAATCTTCCAATCCCCATAGCAATAATTAAAGACAGTATTCCCCCTATTAAAAAAAGAAAAAATTGTTTCATCAAATAAAAACCTCCAATAGAATGATGATATTTAAATCATATCTCTTTTCTGGTATATTGAATAATACATAATATTGATACTTGCTATCATCTATTTAGATGGCAAAAAAGAGGTGAGAATAATTTATGGATTTGCATAAATTAAAAATTTTCCAAACGGTTGCAAAGCTGGGGAGTATTTCACAAGCAGCAAGAGAACTTCAATATGCACAATCGAATATCACATTGAAAATACAACAATTAGAAACGGAACTTCAAACAACCTTATTTTATAGGCATAATCGTGGTACTGCTTTAACAGCCAAAGGAAGTATGTTATTAACATACACGGAAAAAATATTTCATCTTATTGAAGAAACAAAAAACGTGATGAATGATGATCAAACACCAAAAGGTCCTTTAATGATTGGTTCTATGGAAACAACTGCCGCAGTTCGCTTACCAGCCCTATTTTCAAAGTACCTTAAAGACTATCCCGACGTTGACCTAACCCTAAAAACAGGTTCTACAGAAGAAAATATTCATGGCGTTCTTCAGTATGAGCTGGATGGAGCATTTGTAGCTGGACCTATTGAACACCCTGAACTAATTCAAAAGGAAGTATTTGAAGAGAAATTGGTACTCGTAACGGATACAATTCATCCACCAATATCTTCTATCAAAGATATTCAAACAAGGACACTACTTGTTTTTCGTACTGGATGTTCTTATCGGGAAAGGCTTGAACAATGGTTTCATCAAGAGAGGGTGATTCCTAAAAAGATAATGGAATTTGGAACCCTGGATGCAATCATTGGGTGTGTATCTGCTGGTCTAGGTATAAGTATGGTTCCACAAAGCGTTGTTGCAAAACAAATACAAGATGGAACTCTTAGACATCATTCACTTCCGAATCCATTTGGAAAAGTCAAAACAGTATTCATTTATAGAAAAGATAAGTATACACCTTCATCATTATTAAAATTCATAAATATGTTAAGTAATTAAATGAGATTGTTAAATATAAGAGCTGAAATTAAAGAGTTAGAGGGTATCTTAATCAAAAAGTTTGTGAATAAATACACTTAAAGTAATGGGTGCAAGAGTTGAAGATCCAGCTGACATTTAGGCGGCTTTTTCTTATTGAAGTAACGGAGCAGATTAGCATTCCTGTAGATCGTTAAATATCAGGTTTGAAAAAAATAGAGCCCCTCAGTAAGATACGAGTATAGAGACCAATCTAACTCAAAGTCTTAAGGAGGAAGCCCTACTATGAATTTTAAAATGCAAGACAAACAAAATCAACTAATCGAAAGAATTTCCGATACACATCTTATTGTTGGTGTGGATATCGCTCAACAATTACACGTTGCAAGAGCAGTTAACTTCCGTGGAATTGTAGTGGGAGACCCTATTACATTTGAAAATAATGAAGAGGGGTTTGTTAAACTACTAAACTGGATTCATGATTTAAAAAGATTAAAAAACTTAGATGCAGCAATAGTAGGTATGGAGCCTACAGGCCATTACTGGATTAACCTTTCAAAATGGTTATTTAACCAAAAAATTGAGGTAGCAACTGTCAATCCTCACTTAGTAAAAAGGAATAAAGAGAATCGTGATAATACTCAATCTAAGAGTGATAAAAAAGATGCATTAGTTATCGCAGATATGGTCAAAAACGGATACTATTCTTTTATTCGCCCATCCTCAGAATCATTTGAGAAACTTAGAGTTCTTATGTCTAACCGTGATGTGATTGTAAAACGTCTTGTAATGTCTCTAAATCAAATAAATCGATGGGTGGATATTGTCTTTCCAGAGCTGCGACAAGTGTTTAACGATGTTTCGTGCAAAGGAGCCATCGCAACCCTTCGTTTGTTTCCAACTCCAGATGAAATATCTTCAATGGAGTCACTAGATGTCCAGAGGGGATGGAAGTCATTAATGAAAAGACAACCAGGACCTAAAAAAGCTCAATTATTGATCAACCTAGCAAAAACTTCTATTGGAACTGGACAAGCTCTTGATGCTTATAAATTCCACCTAGAACAATTATTAGAAGAATATGACCTCGCTATAAAACAACTCGAAAGAGTTGAACAACAAGTTAAAGAAGTTCTCAATAAAATACCATTTGCAAAAAAACTACTTATGATTAAAGGAATAAGTGAAATTTCATTAGCTGGGATACTAGGTGAGTCAGGTGATCTAAGTGGATTCTCTCACGGAAACTCTCTATTACGTCATGCAGGATTACATCTAGCTGAAGCAAGTTCTGGAAAGTGGAAAGGTCAGATTGTTATTTCGAAGCGTGGAAGGTCAAGACTACGACGTTTCCTATACTTAGCAACCATGAGCCTTGTGATGAATAATCCTGAATTTAAAGCAATGCATTCCCATAATGTGAAGGTTAAGAAGCTAAAGAAAATGAAATCAATAATGAAACTGATAGGTAAATTAGCAAGGATTTTTGTAGGAATAGCACGACGAAACGAGTCTTACTGTCCAAATAAAATAAAAGAATTAATCCCTTTAGCAGCCTAGAAATAAATCATTAGTTTATAATATGTATCAATTAAAATAGTTAACCTTAATTTTGAATGTTGTCTTATTCGTAGGATTTCAAATATGTACGGAGTACCAGGTTTGTTCAACAAAAGGGCACTGCGACCCATCAGGTTAGCATAACTGGCCTCCACCCCTTGGATAGGCATGACGAAGGAATGAGAGGGCAATTGACCCGTTGAGACATGGGAGGGAAAGCCTCCAGGGGCGGCGTGGAGATGTACATTATATGGTAAAATATGGAGTATTAGCTAACTCCTTTATTTAACTATGCCTTCACGAAGCCAAAATGATCTGATCTCATTTCAATGACCCGTAAATTCAATTACAAGGGTTATGAAATCCTGCGAATAAGTGAGCATTCGAGAGATATTCGTATCAAACTGAGGGAGTTGAATAAGGAAATCAATATTATTAGAATTTTTAGCACTTCTAAATAATTCCAAAACAATATAATTTAATTTATAGCTATCATTATTTTTAAGGAGATATTTATGGAACTAATTACAGGCAAGGTCTTATTAATTTCTCTGTTCATATTGATAATTACAATGATTGAAACATTAGCTTATTCAACTAGAATTTCAGGAGCACGAGTAAAATTAATTGCAACAGCATTATCCTTGTTTAGTACACTGGTGATTGTTTCAAGGTTTTCTACGATGTTTCAACAACCTTTGACAGCTAAACTGATTGCAGAAGCACCAGATATAAACAAATTACACTACATTGAGGAACAATATAGAATTTTAATCGGTGTAACTACAATTGGCGTATTGTTCGGCATTCTGTTGTTTCCGACCTTCATTAATATCTTTTCAAGAGCTATTGTGCAGCTTTCAAATCAACGAGGTTCAATAATTGGTTTGTTTGCTAATCAATTCAATCGAAATGGCATAAGAAAAATTTTTATGTGTTTTAGGCTACCTAGATTTACATATCTAAAGGGAATTACCTGGAAAACTATTCCGAAACGACTCTTCGTGATTAATGTTATCATTTCAGCTGTTTTTACAATTGGGGTACTATCCTCAATATATGCATCTATGTTAGTACCTAAAGGTTATGCTCAGGCTGCATCAATGTCTTCTGGGATTATAAATGGTATAGCAACAATTTTATTATCATTGTTTATTGACCCTAAAGCTTCCGTATTAGCTGATAAAGTAATGAAAAAACAAACTAATTATATATATTTAAAAAGTTATTCTTTGACAATGATCAGTTCTAAATTTTTGGGTACTGTTGTGGCTCAATTACTGTTTATTCCTGCCGCATATTATGTAGCTTGGTTTGCTAAGTTGATTTAATGGGTTATTGCTAAATTAACGTGTGCTAGAGTAAAACACTAGGAGTTGCTTCGGCAACTCTTTTTGTTGTGTCAACTAAAGGGATGAATTGACATCCTTTTTTTCAGGATTTTGAAAAGATACACTTAAGCTAACGGGTGCGATGCTTCAATTACGAAGGATCACTTTTCCCTTATTCAAGTAACGTAAGCAGTTTACTTGAAGAAGGATTGTTGATTCAATCTGCCGAATTGTTTAATTTAAATGATAAAAATAGAGGTGCTTAATGGAAATTTTGTATGATGATAAAAATCATCTGCATTTAGGTTATTACGAGGATAATTGTGATTATGAGTCGATAGCATTTAAAAGACAATTTGAGGATATATGGGATATATTCTTTGATTTTAAAGGGTATGGGATTAAAAATATTACATCAGAAAACGAATTAACATTAGAACCATTTGGAACAAGAATTTTTTCCGTTTACAATAAAGAAATTGATTATGATATTGGAGTACAGCAGTTTAAGCAATGGTTATGCATTAATAAGATAATTTAAATTGGGTTGAAGAAATGACTGCTGCGGCGTTGTGTTGTTGTGTTAACGTTCAAGATAGTCCAATAAGAATCGGGCATATTAGGGTAACACAAAATTGAGGGAGTGGAAAAATGAAAAAATATTATATCGCAGTGACGTATGAAGTTTGTGAACATAATAATCTTTATTTAGATATGAACGAATATAATATAGAGGCTTCCGAGGATATGGATAAACAAATAAGGGAATTGGCAAAAGTGGATGTTGCTCCCGTGGTTAAGGTTTATGAATCGGATACAAGTGATTTTAAAGAATTTAGGCTTTACAAAGAATATAAATTCAAGGAATATGAGTGTGGTTGTAATAGTAGTGAATATTAGTGTTATTCAATCTGAAGGGTGCAATACTTTAAGAAGGCATTCTTTTTTTTGTTCAGCTAACGGGGCAGGTTAGCCAAAATGATCTGATCTCATTTCAATTACCCGGAAATCCAATAACAAGGGTTATGAAATCCTGCGAATAAGTGAGCATTCGAGAGATATTCGTATCAAACTGAGGGAGTTCAATAAAAATAAACGCCCAAGGATTCCATTGGCGTTTATTTTATTGAAGACACGCTAATTTCTTTGATCTAGTGTTCCTAAGTTTCCTCGGCATCATATATAAATTGCAAAAGTGTATATCTCAAAAAAAATCCAATCCCTATTCCGATGGGTAAAGACAACATTGGTAGCCAAATTGGTCCGAGTAATATTCCTTTTACTTTAAATGTTGCTGAGTAAATAAGCCCTAATGTAACTAAATAAGCGGAAAACACAAACGGAAGAAACGCTAAGGATGCTTTTTTACCGTTTGCATCACTGTAAGCATCCCAAATCGCAAAAAAATAAAGACAAGGATAAAACATCAACCATTGGTAATTCGTTTGTCCAATGGCTTTTTCAATTTCCCCATTAAAACTCAGAATAATTACATCATTAAAGTTGGATTGGACATTAATCAATATTTCTAATCCAATGAAAAGTAATCCCTTAAAAAATTTCTTGTTCAGAATTTGAGCAAACCCAGGTAAAGCAATACTCCAAAGTATTTTTTCAAGCTCATCTTTTGTTATCATTGATATTCACTTCTATCACTTTTCTTTTACTATTCGTATTTATTTGGAGATGGGGTGGTTCTTCCATCCCTCCATCAAAATTTCCTCCAATTTTCTTCTTCGAATTTTTCAAGCAAATTTATTTTCCTTAATACAGTATTGAAATATTCTAGCTAAAGGAAAAAATATTATTTTCTATAATTCATTTAACGAGGTAAAGTAGGTAAATTTTTTTAGGATATTGTATTATTTGTAGAGCAAAATAAAAGAAGAAAAAATATAGGAGGAATTCCAGTATGCCTGAGAAACCTGCAATAACGTCATCCGAACTTGGAGTTCTATGGATTACATACCAAGAGAAAACGATGATTTTGCGAATGCTAGAATACTTTATTGAAAAAGCTGATGACAAAAAAGCCAAAAAAATCATGACTGATTTATACAATGAAATAGACATTTATGTTGGCAAAATAACACATATTTTTAAAAGTGAAGGGGCTGCAATCCCAGTCGGATTTTCTTCTCAAGATGTCAATAAAGATGTTCCAAAGCTATATGAGAATGGTTTTGATATCCTGTTTGTACGGTTACTACAAGAAATTAGTATGGGGTTGCATACTCTAAATATAAACATGGCTTATCGTGAAGACATTATCATGCTTTTTAAGGAGCTTACCGCCATTACCCAAGAGTATTATAATTCTTGCACACAATATTTGATTGAAAAAGGAATGATTGCTCGCTCTCCTTATGTTTCTATGCCCAACTCAACTGAGTTTGTAAAAGACAAAGACTATTTGGCTGGAATGAATCCATTTACTAAACTTGGTAAAAAACGAACATTAAACACGATAGAAGTTGCTTATATTTATCATGGCATTGAATCAAATGTTACTGGTTTACAAATGATTATTGGTTTTGCTCAATGTGCAAATAGTACAGAAGTAAAGAAATTTTTTGCAAAAGGAGCAGAACTCTCCAAAAGTGTTATTAAAGAAATGAGTGAAACATTTCTCGAAGATGGTATTCAAATACCTGCTACTTCGGGCGGAAATGCAACACGTTCAACAGTTGCTCCGTTTTCTGATAAGCTCATGATGTATTGTACCAGTATGTTTTGCAGTTTTTCTATGGGGGGCAATGCTGTAGGAACTGCTTTTAGTTTACGGAATGACTTGGCAGCAAAAAATACTGCTTTTACTAAAGATATTTTCGAATATGCCCATGAAGGTGCAAAGATTATGATTAATAACGGATGGATGGAAGAACCACCTCAAATGGTAGAACGAAAAGAAATAATTAAAAAATAAAAAGTTATGGAAAAGTCACGAATTGCTCATGACCTTCATGCAAATAGTTAATAAGAACAAGCATTAGGTAGTGCGTATTGCAAATAACATCTGAGTTTCTTCTTCAACTAAAGGGTGCGATGCTTTGACAAGGCATCGCCTATTTTGGTTTGATTAACGAAGCAGATTGTGAAGTGTTGTACTTAAAGTAACGGGGTGCAAGAGTTAAACAAGAGGTTGCTGCAGCAGCGTCTTTTTTTCTTATTGAACTTACGAAACAGGATAGTTAAATAAGGTATTTACAATTGCAAAGATGAATTATATATATCCCCAAAAAAGTATCTTTTCTATTGATTTTAGAGGATTTTGAGTATTTTTTTAACTTGATGTGCATTTGATGCTACCTTAATATAAACAAGTGCAAAAGTTTCTAAATAAGAGGTGTAATTATGAAGTTTGATGAGTTTACAGTTGGACAGGTGTTTGAAACTAAGTCCTTCAAAATGACAAAAGCGGATATTATGAGATTTGCAGGAGAATTTGATCCTCAATATATGCATTTAGATGAGGAAAAAGCAAAGCAGGGGAGATTTGATGGAATCATCGCTTCCGGACTACATACATTAAGCATTTCAGTAAGGCTTTGGATTGAACAAGGTATCTATGGTGATGATATCATCGCTGGAACAGGGATGAATAATATGAAATTTATAAAACCGGTGTATCCTGGTGATGAATTGTATACCATCGCCGAGGTTATCGATAAGAAAGAGACGAAGAATGAATCGGGAATCATTACTGTATTGTTATCTACTTACAACGATAAAGAAGATAAAGTATTAGAAGTAGACCTGTCGGCATTGATTAAGCGATGATGTGTTGTAATTGAAAATAAGTGAAATAATCTACACAAGTCAATTACGGCTTATGGGTTGAGTATTTTCATAATTTCATTTTTGGAAAGGGTCTTATTCCACTAACGGGTGCTTTACTTGAATAAGAACAACATAATAATCTAAAACCAAGTGTGAAATTTGAGAGTAGCAAAAATGGTTGTGTTTATGTTTTCTTGCAAATACTTTTATAAAATGTTAAACTTTAGTAGAATTATTTTTGTTCGGTGTAAAGGATAGTATAAGATTAACTTTTCGTCTTGATGATCACTGAGTGCAAGGATAGTAACACATTGTGTGCAATGCACACAGCAGGAGGAAACAAAATGGAACAAGGTAAAGTAAAATGGTTTAACGCAGAAAAAGGTTTCGGATTCATCGAGCGTGAAGGCGGAGAAGACGTATTCGTTCATTTCTCAGCGATCCAAGGCGAAGGTTTCAAATCTTTAGACGAAGGTCAAACAGTTACTTTTGACGTTGAGCAAGGTCAACGTGGAGCTCAAGCAGCTAACGTGCGTAAAGCTTAATAATAAGAACAAAATTAAGCAGGCTCTTCAGAGAGTCTGTTTTTTATTTTTTCTTTTAAAACAAGAAGCCCCACTCACGAATGAGTAGGGCACATGTAAACAAGTAAATCAAATGGTAAACAAAGTGTATCACATAATCAAAAATTCTCCTAATTATCAAATAAAAATAAGCATCCGATTATTCGGATGCATACTTAATTATTCCATGTAAATAAACTGAGTATTCTCTCTGTACATATTCTCTTAATTTAATTTTTTGTTCTGTTTCTAAAACTCTAACCAATTCTTGAATCTTTTTTTCATCTTCTTTTGTAGTAGGAATCTCTAATGAAAACATATTACCTCGACTACCATTTAATAATCTTTTTAATAACTCAACTTTATTCATTGGGTCATCCCCTTTAGTTGTTATATTCGACATAAAGTGGACTTTTTCCTTGGAATATCTTATATTGTTTCAAGTTTCACCGACTTTCCACTAAAAGCATCTGATTACAGGTACCCTGACAGAAATGGGTAGCTTTTTTTATTTGCTTTTTTTATACCCACCTTCTACCAATCTAATCATATCACGCCCTGAGGTCTTTTCTGTTTCATGATAACCTTCTTCATCACGCAAACTCAAGTACCAGTTGCTATCGCCATCTTCATTTAGCCTATATAACTTATTGGTAAAAACATTAGTATAAAAATCTCCATTTCTTAGCCTCATAATATCCCACCTCTAATGTATATAAACTGTATTATGCCCAAGATAACCACCTGGAGCCATTAGACATATACAGTCCAAAAATCCCATAGATATACAAGGAAAAGACGTGACAATCAAGGGCTTAGGGACAGAACATGGAAAGTATGTAAAGTAAGGAATGCCTGCAGCTGAATTTTTCCTTATTCAGCTAACGGAGCAGGTTAGTCGAAGAAGTAGTGCTAAAATAAGGTTAAATTTTACCCTGTTGGAGGTCTTAAAAATGAAGAAACCAGTTGGAGTTCAATCATTTTCTCTTTTTTTCATAATAAAATAGAAAAAAGTGAAAAATCAAAGTAAATTAAAAAAATCGATAAGGAAGGTTGGATTTGATGGGAAGTCAAGTACGTTCAGTTCCTCGTCCGCTTGTGCGAACAAATCAGTGGTTTATAGTGGGGTCTGTATTGTTTACATGGATAACTAAGCAAGAATGGATCCTTGCTATTCCTATCTTAGCAGGTTTAATGGGCTTATTTTTTGAATTTAATCCTGTAATGCGTTTAGCTAAGCTGTTTTTTAGAAAGCACCCTTCACAATATATTCCTGAGGAATGGGATCAGCAGCAATTCAATCAGACAATTGCGGTCATTTGTCTAGCAGGGGGATTAATAAGTTTTCTAATGAATTGGACCATTTTAGGTTATGTCTTCACCATTATGGTTGCTGCAGCCGCATTTATTGCAATTTTAGGTTTTTGTGTTGGTTGTTATATAAGATTTCATTGGAAACAATACCAATACAGAAAATCTTTAAATAAACAATAAATAAATGTTATGGTTGAGGCAGGAAATTAGAAATACAAAAAGGTGCAATTGTTAAAGATCACTAGGTGCTTCGGCAGTTTTTTTGTTTTTCAACTACCATGAAAATAAGTTTCTTCAAGATTAGAAAATGACATTACTTAAGAAGACCCTGCTCAATCGTTAAAAAAAAGAGGAGAGCGATAATTAATGAGTCTATGGATTAGGGTTGACTGGATTAAGGTCAGTATCAGTATTGACACTTCCTAACCATTTTCATTCTCTGTGGTGAAGCGCCGATTTTTGCGCTTCATGGATGGCTAACGGGTGCAATAGTGGAAGATTGGGGCTGCTGCGGCAGCTCCTTTTCTAGTTTCACTAACGGAGCAGAATAATTGTGAGAAATGTTTCTAGCTTAAATTGAGAATGGCTACATTACTCAGGTAAAGGCTAGACAGTTCCTGTCGGAACTGAAGGATTATATCTAGTATCATCCTCCTCATTTTTTCATTTACCTTATTCGCACTGTTCTAGGGCATAATAACATCAAAAAGGAGAGTCGTTTTATGAAGAAGTTACTTAAATGCCTTTTGATAGCACCTTTATCAATCGGATTGTTGCCTGCCTGCGGAATAAATATGAAAGACGAGATAAACGAATACAATACGGTCATCACCGTTAAGCTGATGGTGATAGCAGAAGGCACGAAAGACCTTTCAATTTTGCTCCCGATTGAAGGGACAATAGCAGATTAAAGGTAAGAATGCATAAAAAGATTATTCGAGCTATACACTTAAACTCTAATATCCAGAATTTATTAATCGAAATCAGAAAGGAATATGGAATTGAAAAAATTTTATATAATTTTTGTGTGTATTGTATTGGTTTTGGCTATTGGAGGGATCTCCTACTACAAGCACCAAAAAAGGATGGAAGTAAAAGAAGAACAAAGAGTTGAACAATTAAATCAAGAAGCCAAAACAATTGAAAAAAGTGTAGACCAAGGGGAATATACTAAAACTTCGACCTTGCTGAAAAACCCAAAAATCGGTGAGATTCAACCATATTCTCAATATGATTTCCACTTAATCAAAGATGAATTAAAGTCAGCCATTCAGCTCCAGAATCTTTTTAACAAAGGGGAATATAAGGAATATTTATCACAATATAATTTAAATCCGATTCAAGAATCCCATTTAGATTCCTATGCAAAAGACCACTATGTTACATCCGTAAGTGAATTGCTTAAAAACGGAAGCAATCAAGAAAAAATGGCATTAGGTGACCTAATCAATTATGAGTATTTATCGCTTGGTGACGCAAATAAAATTCGAGAAGAAATTACGATTGCATCGGCTATCGAATATTATAATGAAGGTAATTTAGAAGAAATTACTTATATAACTGCAGACCCAGAATCTGAAGGAACGGTAGTAGAGGGGATTTATCATGTAGTTGAGGCAAAATTATCTCAACAGCAAGGAGCTCCTGCCGATACTATTTCCTTGGACCTAGTTAAAGTTCCAGAATTCGCCACTCTTCCAGAACCGTTTAATTCCGTTTACGTAAAATTGATGAACCAATATGAAGACACGGAAGACTTTGAAATCGCAAAACAAGTAGTCGAAGAAAGTGAAGCAAAAGAAGGTTTACCTTCTCGACCTGCAATCGGAATGACGGCTGATGAGGTTAGGTCCATTTGGGGCATCCCTACTGATGTAAATCGCACCGAAACCGTTAATGGAGTCTCGGAACAATGGGTGTATACAAATGGATACGTATATTTGGATAATGGTGTCGTGACAGCCATTCAAGATTGAACTTTGAAACCAAATGTTGTTTTGCGGTTTTTTAATGAAAGAATCTGTTAATAGGCAATGTTGATATTAAAAAAAGTTCAACAAGGTTCTAGCCTAACATTGTTTGATTCAGAAAATGTTTATAAAAATTTAACATCTCAAAGCAAAAAAAATAGTAAAGTGTTCTTCTTTAATGTATTTAGGATTGCTTTTAATTATTTATGCAACATAGAAGTTATAGACATATATCACCAAGTAAGTTTGTGAAGAAACGTACTTAAACTCCCATGAAAATAAAAACTGAAAAAAAGCATAGAAAAATAGACCCAGCAATACTAAAAAAAGGCTGAGCCTCTTGCGATCTGTTTAAGATTGGTCTGATAAATCAAATGTGAGTTAGTACCCTTCAAATTAAGTTAAAATAAGGTGTAGCCGGCGCAACAACCAGAAAAAGGATTAATCTCCCATGAGTGCTACCCATAATGGGCGCGACAGTCGGTGGTACACCGGGTCGTTGGAGTCAGACTAACGGATGGGCTCAAAGGCACCATAGTTCAAAGACCTTCTTCGCCAGCATTAAAACAGTATAGACGGTCTTAGCCATTTTCATTCTCTGTGGTGCAGCGCTGATTTTGCGCTGCATGGATGGCTAACGGGTGCGATACTTCAAGAAGGAGGTCGCCTTTTTTGCAAAGAAAGATTGTGAAATGATGTACTTAAACTATCGAAGCAGTTGTGCGGCCGAGCCTAGGTCGTATCATATAACGGGTGGGATTCCCGTCGAGTAAGAACTAGCCATTCGCTCGTAGCGAGTCTTGGAGGACTAAAGGTAACTTTAGTTTTTAAGCGTAGACAGTTAGGTGGCGGGCCGAAAGCCAAATGGTTGAAGGGATTGAGCTCCATAATGTTAGTAAACCGAGAGGGCTGATGCCTTAACTGCGGCAGAAAGCTACATTATCTTCATCGCTAAAGGCAAGATGGATATAACCTCTCTGGGGTCAGAGACCTTGGCACGTTACACATTGATATGATACGGCAACTCGGGAGACCCTACCGGTCTTTTCTTTTTAGAAGAGTATGGTGTACAAGCGATAAAAAGTAAGGAAACCAAATGCCGATGTAGGGAGTCGGATAGCAGCGTAGTGCGTGCGTGGCAGCACGTTCATCAGGTGGGTTAAAGTCCCACTGAATCTCGGACTAGGAGATTCATATCCAAACTTGGGAGTAATGTCTCAAGGGCTGATGATTTATCATCAGAGGGCAGGGCGTCCACCGCGAGGTGGAGTCTGAAGGGCTTGAGGAGAAATACCAGGCCGTAGTGAAACGGGGCTACCCGAAATGCGAACCGGTCGGCCAAAGATGGGGCAAGGTCGAGCCTGCACTATGGAGGCGAAGGCACCACTAGTCCACCCATCGTACCAAGGTGTGTGCGGGCGGTATGGTATGGAAGATGAATGTAGCGACCCATGGAGATCTCGTAGTGTCTGGAACAATAACACTTATTAGGGACAAGTGGTTAAATAAAGTCGGGGTAATTGTTTCTGTGACAGTTATCCGGTAAAGAAATTCACAGAACTCCAGTAATGTGAACTATAAGGAAACCCCGAAATGGACACAAATGCACTGCGAGAAGTCGGAGAGCTGAATAGTACTTAAACAGACGAACAACAAAAACGTCTGGAACATCTATATAGATGTCATTTATTTATTCAAAAGGTAAATAAATGGGGAAGGCAGCTTGCTTTATGGAACCAAAATCCGAAATTAGTTTTGCGAGTAAAACGAACAAGAACGGAAAGTTCCCTTTGTGAAAGACCCTAAACTTGTATGTGGAGAATACGAAACCAATGACGGATAATGGTACAACAAGAAAGATTCATTCTTTAATAGATAAGGTTTACCACCCAACAAATCTATTGATGGCTTGGGAAAAAGTTAAGGAAAACAAAGGTAGCGGAGGAATCGACAATATCAGTATTAGTGATTTTGAAAAGGTACAGTATAAAGAACTAGACATACTACACCAGAGACTGAAAAATGATTCATATAAGCCACTACCGGTCAGGAGAGTTAACATTCCTAAAAGAAATAAACCAAACGAGAAGAGATCTCTTGGAATTCCTGCCATTCGGGACAGAGTTTGTCAACAGGCTTTAAAGAATCGTCTTGAGCCAATATTTGAACCAACTTTTAATGACTGTAGTTTTGGTTATAGGCCAGGAAGGTCTACCCATCAAGCTATGAGGAAGATATATCGGGAGATTATCAATGGTTGCGAATGGGTCCTAGATGCAGACTTAAGAGATTTCTTTGGGAATGTCCAACATGAATTGTTAATAAATAAAATCGCGGAAAAAGTAAGTGATGGACGAGTCTTACGACTCATTAGGCAAATGCTTGAAGCTGGCTATATGGAAAAGGGAAAGAAACATGCGACCACTCAAGGCACACCGCAAGGTGGGGTAATCAGTCCGTTATTCAGTAACATCTATCTAGATTCATTTGACCATGAAATGGTTGATAAAGGGTATCGACTTACAAGATTTGCCGACGATTGGGTAGTACTCTGTAAAACAAGAAATGAAGCAGTGAAAGCATTAAATGATGCAAGACAAATACTATCTAAAATTGGCTTAACACTTCACCCTGAGAAAACCAGAATTACACATATTAAATGGGGTTTTGAATTTTTAGGATATAAGATTAAACAGGGAAAAGGACTTAAACTTCCTCGCCATAAAATCAAAAAGCAACCTAATATCATAAACATCTATGCAATTCCTACTGAGAAATCAGTAAAGCGATTCATGGACACTATACGTAGCCGTACAAAACGAAGAATCCCATTAAGCTTATTTGAGTTAATAGAGAGTATCAATCCTGTTATCAGAGGATGGGGTAACTACTATCGTAAAGCTCACGTTAGAAAACTCTTCAATAAACTCCAACGCTGGATTGTAAGAAGAATATGGAGCCATCGATTTAAAAGATGGCGAAACATGGGTTGGAAGAAACTTCACGAATCCAAACTCTATTCGGATTACAAACTTGTAAACCTTATTTCATTAATTCCAGATTTAGAATCCAAAGTTGCATCTAAAGGATGACATAAAGGAAAGCGGATTACGGGAAAACTGTACGATCCGTTTGATTGAGCGGACGGAGGAAGGCTTTTGCCGACCTCCTTCGACTCTACACCAATGAAGTTGGGTAATGCCAATGGAGGAAAGGCTAGCTACCAGTTATCACCCTTGCTAGGGAAACATTTACTACACGCAGAGGTAGGAATAATAAATGGAAACAAAACTACTAAGGATAGCAGAACTAGCAAAATCTGATCCTAAAATGAAATTTACGTCTCTTGCACATTTACTAAATGAGCAATCACTAGTTCAATGTCATTTCGAACTTCCTAATAAGAAGGCAACCGGGGTTAATGGTACAACCAAAGAACAATACAGTGAAAATCTAGAAGAAAATATCATGGACTTAGTAAGTAGTCTTAAAAGCAAAAGATATCGTCCTGTTCCAGTAAGGAGAATGTATATCCCGAAACTTAACTCTAACAAGAAAAGACCATTAGGGATACCGGAACATGAAGATAAGATTGTACAGAAAGGTATTACGAAAATATTAAATACCATCTATGAAAATGATTTTCTAGATTGCTCTTTTGGATTTCGTCCAAACCGTAACTGCCATGATACTTTGAAGATATTGAATTATTATATTGAAAAGAAATCAGTAAATTATGTTGTAGATGTAGATATTAAAGGATTCTTCGACAACGTTGACCACAGATGGATGATTGAGTTCCTAAAACTTCGAATTGCTGACCCTAACTTACTAAGAATAATTGGTAGGTTTCTTAAAGGTGGGTACATGGAGGAAGGTAAGAAATACAAGACAGATAATGGAACACCGCAAGGTGGAGTTATATCTCCTGTACTAGCTAATGTTTACCTACACTATGTCCTCGACCTATGGTTTGAGAAAAGAGTTAGGAAACAGTGTAAGGGACAAGCATACATGGTAAGGTATGCAGATGATTGTGTGCCACGAAAGCAACCAAAGTGTGCGTAAGCACATAAGGAAGCTATGCTGCACTCAAGATGAGAGTTGGCCTCTCGTAATCGCTATACAGGTAGAGATTACAAACCACCTTAAGGTGCTGTAGTCAAAAGCTATGGTATTGAGCGTTAAGGAAAAGGCAGAGCCAGACTTTGTCAGGTACATATTAAGGAGACGAAAACCATTGAACCGCTGAAGAAGTATCGAAAGCGTAGGGATGTCATCAAAACTGAGGGGGAGTCGTTAACTCAGGAGAAGTTCGGAGGAAACCTGTTTACTGTCCGTTCGGTGACCGGTATAAAGGCGGCGTGAACTTAATATAGGCTTGAGTGTGGAACGTGGGAACCTACGACATGGATGTTAAGGGAGAAATTCAAGTGGAAGCCCCACAAGAATCAGAGTACCAATGCCATGTATAGGGGCGGAATAACCCGTAGTAGTAATGAAACCTCCTAACGGAGGTGGAACAAAGGGGTTATGTTATTCAGTTTTATGAGCAAGTCAACCATTTTAGTGGGAGGAACTTATGAGTAAAACAAAGCCATATGCGATATCTAAAAAGGTAGTTTATGAAGCTTTTCTAAGAGTAAAGGCAAATAAAGGGTCAGCTGGAAGTGATGAAGAGTCAATAGAAGAATTCGAAATGAATCTAAAAGATAATCTCTATAAACTATGGAATAGAATGTCCTCAGGAAGTTACTTTCCCCCAGCAGTAAAGGCTGTAGAGATACCGAAGAAAGCTGGGGGTACTAGGACATTAGGGATTCCAACTGTTGCAGATAGAATTGCACAAATGGTTGCGAAACTGTACTTTGAACCTTCCGTAGAACCTTTCTTTCATGAGGACTCTTATGGTTATAGACCTAACAAAAGTGCCATTCAAGCTTTAGAGATAACACGTAAAAGGTGTTGGAAATACAACTGGGTTCTAGAATTTGATATTAAAGGCTTATTCGACAACATTGATCATGGATTACTAATAAAAGCAGTGGAAAAACACACAAATATTAAATGGGTAAAATTATATATTAATAGATGGCTAAAGGCACCTTTTCAAACGAAAGAAGGAGTAATAGAACGCACTTCTGGTACACCGCAAGGTGGAGTCATAAGTCCTGTTCTTGCAAACCTTTTTCTACATTACACATTTGATAAATGGATGACTATTAACCATCCTAATAATCCATTTGCGAGATATGCGGATGACGCAGTCATTCACTGTAAGTCAGAAGCAGAAGCAATGAGATTGCTTGAATCTCTAAACAATAGGATGAACGATTGTAAGCTTGAACTGCATCCAACCAAAACACGAATTGTATATTGTAAAGATGAAGATAGGAAAGAAAATTACGAAAATACTTCATTTGATTTTCTTGGATACACGTTCAGACCAAGACGTTCGAAGAATAGATGGGGAAAGCATTTTATTAACTTTACACCTGCGATTAGTAACAAAGCTAAGAAATCAATTAGGCAAAAAGTGAGGGACTGGAAACTACAGCTGAAAGCTGAAAAGGACCTTACGGACCTATCGAATATGTTTAACTCTAAAATCATAGGCTGGATTAATTTCTATGGCAAGTTCTACAAATCTGAAATGTACTCAACGTTAAGGCATATTAACAAAGCCTTAATAATGTGGGCGAGGAAGAAATACAAAAGATTGGCTCGTCACAAGAAGAGAGCAGAATATTTCTTAGGTAGAATTGCAAAACAAAACCCCAAGCTCTTTAAACACTGGGAAATGGGTATTAAGCCTACGGCTGAATAATGGGAGCCGGATGAGCTGAGAGGTTCACGTCCGGTTCTGAGAGGGACTACTGGGGAGGTTCCAGTGGTCTACTTGCCTTGTATGCTGTTTTCAATATAAGAGCGAAGCTCAAGATTTCTTCCATTCCTTAAAGATGAGATTAAAGAAGTTTAACTTAGAAATAGCTGAGGATAAAACCAAAATTATTCCCTTCGGGAGGTTTGCGGAGAAAAATGCAAATCAAACGGGAGAGGGTAAACCAGCAACCTTTGATTTCTTAGGTTTTACACACTACTGTGGTAAGAGTAAACAAGGAAACTTCCGAGTAAAGAGGAAATCAAGTAGGAAAAAGGTCCAAGGCAAACTTAAGGAAACGAAAGAATGGTTAAAGAAAAATAGAAATAAAGATATTCATATGATTATGGATAGATTTAAGCGCTCACTAACAGGTTATTACAACTATTACTGCATCACAGATAATACCCAAAGTGTTAACAACTTTAAAGACAAAATCCAATACTTACTGTTTAAATGGCTCAATAGAAGAAGTCAAAGGAAATCCTTTACTTGGGATAAGTACAGACTCTTTCTTGATAAAAATCCACTACCTTCACCAAAGGTCAAGGTTAATATATATAACTTAAGAAAAGAGATTAGCTACATTTTGTGAATGGTAACTAGGAGGAGCCGTGTGCGTAAATAGCGCAAGCACGGTTCTGTGAGGGGGGAGAACACAATCTACCGCAAGGTAGAGAGGTTCTCTTCTACTCGACTAGTTTAAGTGTATTCCTTCACAAAGTTACAGAAAAAGCCGATTATCCCAAATAAAAAAAGGAAAATCGGCTTACTTATAAACTGTATAAAATCTGAGATGAAATTAAAAGTCTGTCGAGATCTTCTCGACAGCGTAAGCATAGAAAATGAATAGCTCTTAGTTTTATTTATTTTATCTTGCCATTATTACCAAGGTTGACGTGTTGGTCCAATTGTAAATTCATTAACGTTCGTATCTTCCGGTTGATCAATCGCGAATGCCACAACATTGGCAACTCGATCAGGTGAAATACCATATTGTTCGTACAACGCAGTCATACCTTCTGAAACATTTTTATCGGTAATCGTATCCAACAATTCTGTGTTGATCGCTGCTGGATATATAGTTGCAGTGCGAATGTTGGTACCTTCTTGGGCAGATTCCATACGCAATACTTCCATTAAATCACGAACAGCCCACTTTGTTGCGCCATAAACTGCACCGCCTGGGTAAGCCTTAAGCCCAGCTACTGATGAAGTAGTGATGATATGTCCAGACTTTTGCGCTGTAAATGTTGGCAATACGGCGGCGATACCATTCAATACACCTTTAATATTAACATCAACCATACTGTTCCACTCGTCAGTTTTTAATGCGGATAGGGGGGAACTAGGCATAAGTCCGGCGTTCAAAAAGATAACATCGACACCACCAAAAGTGTCTTTAGCTAGTTGAACAAGCTGCTTACTATCATCTGGATCAACTACATCTGTGACGCGGTAAACCGCTTGACCGCCATTCGCTCTAATCTCTTCAGCTAATTTTGCGAGACGTTCTTCACGTCTCGCACCAAGTACAACTTTTGCACCTTTTTCAGCTAACAGCTTAGCTGAGGTTTCCCCAATTCCTGAACTTGCGCCTGTAATTATAATCACTTTGTTTTCAATTGTCATTTCGGTTTTTCATCCTTTCAAACAATGTCATTTCGGAATTTATCCTTGGTAATAAACTAAAATTATAATTGATTATACGTTTCATCATCGACAGGCTCTAACCATTCCGGCGTACCTGCAGTGATTGCAATGTGTTCAAACCAGCTGTCTTTTGTAGCACCATGCCAGTGTTTTACACCATCATGGGTGACAACAACAGCACCTGCTTTTAAGAATTGAGCAGGTTTTCCTTCTTCTTGGTACCAACCTTCGCCACCAGTTACTAATAAAAGTTGAAATCCATCACGATGGATATGCCAGTTATTTCTACATCCTGGTTCAAAGGTCACATTCCCAACACCAACACTCACTTTAGGATCAGCAATCAATGTTTTAAGATAACTTTGACCCACAAAATATTGTGCATATGCTTCATTTTTCTCTCCTACTGGGAAAATAACGCCATTTTTTACTTCTTCATGTTTTGCCATTTTTAATTCCTCCACTAAACTTTAATTTTTAATTTTCAGGAATAATTTCATTAACGCAAGCTAATGCGTTTAGTGTTCTTGGAAACCCCATGTATGGAAGGCAATGGGTAATGGCAGTAATCAATGTTTTCTTATCATTGCCCACATTTAGGTTACCCTGGACATGTGCCTTTACTTGACTTTCAGTGCCGCCCAAGCTACTTACGATGCAGAAGGTCAACAACTCCCGTGTTTTCAAATCAAGTCCGCCACGGGTATAGAAGTCTCCGAAGCAAAAAGCCGAAAGATAATCCTGAATATGCTTTTGGTTTGTAGGTGCATTTTCCCGCATTTTTGCGATTACATCACCAAATATCTCTTTCTGAACGGCAAGTCCTTTATCAAAACGATTATCTTCATCTACAGTCTTTGGGCTTTCAATCGGTAAATCAATATTCTGCCCTATGAAAACCTCAATGACTTCATTGATGGCATTTAGCGTTTTTGGGAATCCAATGTATGGAGCACATTGATAAACTGCCTCTTTGATTTCTACAGCTGTCAGCCCAACGTTTAGTGCAGCACTAACATGTGCTTTTAGTTGGGGCAACGTCTGGTTGGTAGCAAGAACGACTAGGGTAATCAACTCACGTTTTTTGTCATCAAGATCACCTTGATAGAAAACTTCCCCAAAAATGAAAATGCTCAGAATGAATGTCCTGAAAGTCAGGGTCGGTAGCATATGTTGCAGGTACTCCGTCTCCAAATAGTTGTTTGAATTTTTTCTTGCTCTTTTCTACACGGTTCATAATTTAACCTCCGCCTTGTCATTAACTCTTCATTTAAAATGATTCCGTTTGATGCATTAAATAAAAATGTTAAGTTAAATCTTAATTAGTGTTGCTTTGAGCTCTGTGAACCAACAGAGATTATTTGTTCCAAGACATACAAGTCATACTTTTATGTTCAATAACACAAAGGTTTCTAAATCAGAACAACATCAGCCTTAACTGTATACAATTTCGTGTTCTTCACGTTTTTGATATAGCTCCCAATATTTCTCTGCAATTAGTTCAGGCGCAAAATGAGTGCCCGGAGCGACAGCGCCAGCAATTGTAACCGTGCCGACAAAAACGCCTTGAGGCTTAAGTTCTTCAGCCAGAGTAAAGGCTAGGTTGCGTAGCGCAGCTTTGCCTATGCCCAAAGCGGTGTAGTCTGCTGAAGGGTAAAGCGCCAATCCGCCACCCGTGAAGAGGATTGTTCCTGATTTTTGTGCTACTTGATCCGGAATAACTTGTAGTGCACAATGCAAGGCACCGGCTACGTCCACCTGAAAATGAGACACAAGGGATTCTGCTGTCAAAGAAGTTGGTTTTCCGCCTTTCAAAACTCCAGCGTTGTACACCAGAACATCAGTGGTACCGTACTTTTTCTTGATTTGGTCAAAAGCTTCTGTTAGCGATGCCTGACTTGACGCATCCGCAGCTACGGCGTAAGCTTCTATTCCCTCCGAGCTCAACTCCTGCACATATTGATCCAGCGCTTCCTGATTACGGGAAACTAGAACAATACGGAAGTTATTGGCACCGAATTTCTTTGCGACATGATTTCCGACACCAGGACCTGCTCCAACAACGACGATAAGTTTTTTATTCATTTTTTATCCTCCTAAGATTTTAGTAAACTCAACAAACAAGACCAATATTATCCTTTTTCCTTCGTTATACCTGGTCTCTCCTTTTAATAAGAGTTGAGGAGATTAATCCTATTCCTAACAAAAGTGCTAACAATTCAAATGTTAAAAGATTGCTACTTATATTCAATATACCCATAGCTACAATCGGTCCAAGAGTTGCACCCATAAATAGAATAAATGAGAACAATGAAATCGCAGAACCCCTTGCAGTTCCTCCTAATTGTCCGACAAGTGAGATTAGGGTAGAAATGGTTATGGAGACGCCAGCCACAAAAACAACACTCATCACGATAAGGAAGACCAAATTAGAGCTAATTCCCAAAATCGCAAGACCTAAAACGGCTAAAGATAAGCCAACTCTAATAACGGGTTGAATACCAAACTTTGTGACCAGTGTTCCAGAAAACGGAGAAACTAACATACCTAAAATCCCGACACATCGCACATACAGAATATCTTGACTATTGAGACCGAATGTTCCACTTAAATAACTTCCTAGCGTTGTATACATACCAACAAAAGAAAGTAAAAGCGTTATAGTGATGATGTAACACAAAATTAAGGATTTTTGTGTAAAAACCTTTCCCATTTGTTTAAAAGAGTCAAGCATACTGCCTTTTATTTGTGGAGCATCACTCATTGGGATAAAAAACGTTACTAATATTGCAGTGATTAGATAAACCACTCCAAGGATATAGAACACAAAGTTCCAACCAAAGTTCTCACTTATTAGACTGCTAAACACCTGACCAACAATTCCAGACATTAAAAATCCTGTGCTAACAAATCCAGTTGTAGTAATCCGTTTTTCTGCTGGAAAATGTTCTACTACATACGAAAGTGCAGCTGGAGCAAACGTTGCAGCAGCAATTCCTTGTATCGCCCGAAGAGCAATCAACCAAGACAAATTATCAAGCAATGCAATTACAGGTGAAACAATGGTTAACACAATTAGTCCAATTAAAATAATTTGCTTTCGTCCATAGCGATCTGATAAGGGACCGATAAATAAAAAACCCACAGCATAACAAAATGAAAATGCACTGCCGATCCAGGCTGCTTGTGACGTTGATACTTTAAACGCTTCTGCAAATACTGAAACCAAGGGAATGGTGATATATAGGCTAGATACAACAACTAAACCACACCAAAAAAGTATTGCTGTTATGAGAGAATAACTTCTTTCCGAAGTTTCATGATTAACTTTTAAATCTGCTTCTTTCAAAGAAAGGACCTCCTTATTGACTTAGTTAATACCATGAAAACAGACTTCTACCTCCATCCAACAGGGCAATCTTTGCCATATCATCGGAAGATAACGTAAAATCAAAGATATCCATATTTTCTATCATCCGTTCCCTATGAGTGGATTTTGGTATTACAACGATTCCTCGTTGGATTAAATAGCGAAGACCCACCTTTGCGTTCGACTTATCATATTTTTTCCCAATCTCTCTTAATGTCTCATTAGAAAAGAAGTGATTCTTTCCCTCTGCAAAAGGCGCCCAAGATTCAATTTGTGTACCATACTGTTTCATCATTTCCTGTGCCTGCGCTTGCTTTCGAAATACGTGTGTCTCCACCTGATTGACCGCAGGAATGATATTGCAAGATTCTACCAGATTCACGAACACATCCGGATTAAAATTAGAAACTCCAATTGCTCTGACTTTTCCGCTTTGATAGGCTTCCTCCATGGCACGATAAATCCCGTGATAGTCATGAAAAGGCTCGTGCATCAAAAGCAGATCAATATAATCAAGCTTCATAGTCCGCAACGATTCATCAATCGCATTGACTGCTTTTCGGTAACCGCCAGACGGTATATACAATTTGGTTGTAATAAACAGTTTTTCGCGCAGCACACCAGATTTTCGGACTGCATTCCCAACAGCTTTCTCATTGCCATATACCTGTGCTGTATCAATCGAACGATATCCAACATCGATTGCATCCAAAACGCATCGCTCGCATTCTCTGGCACTGATTTGATAAACACCATATCCCAAAATCGGCATTTTCACACCATTATTCAAAGTGATAGATTCCACCATTTTCCCTCCTTACTGAAAAACATCTCTTGCCCTATGTTCTAACCTTTAAGATTATTCCTCAATGTTAAACCAAGGACTGGAAGCTTGAATCACAGTCCAAAGTTTTAACATTAATACTCTTGAATTTTAATCCATAGCTACTTGACAGTGAATACACCAAAAAGCTAACATAGCTTTAACTTAAAGTTAAAGCAGGTGTTGCATGTACAATAGACAAATCTATACATTTATTCAAGTAGCAGACTGTGGGAGCTTTTCCAAAGCAGCAGAAAAACTGTTTATCTCTACCGTATCCGTAATGAAACAGATCAATGCTCTTGAGAGTGATATAGGAGTGAAACTACTGGAGCGAACAAACCAAGGCGTATTTTTGACCGCAGCCGGAAGCTCTATTTATCAAGATGCAAAGCAGATGATTCAAGCTTCCGACAGCGCCATCCAGCGTGCCAGACATATTGCAGGTGAAGAACAATACGTCATCCGAGTTGGAACTTCTTTGCTGCGTCCATGCAAGATACTGATTGATTTATGGTCAAAAATTGATGGCGGCAATTTACCTTTCCAGATAAAAATTGTCCCCTTTGAAGACGATATGATCTCCACTGTTGCCTCTTTAGGCAAGGAGATCGACTGTTTTGTAGGTCCCTGCGGCTCTATTCAGTGGATGAAGCAATACAATGTCCAATTGCTTGGAATGAATCAATGCTGCATAGCTGTTTCACGCAAACACCGACTAGCAAAGAAAAAGCTATTGAAATGGGAAGATTTATACGGAGAAACTCTTATGCTTGTAAAACGTGGCGAAGCTCTGGTTTTAGACCGCCTGCGGGATGAGATTGAAGCAAAACATCCAGAAATCCATATCATAGACACACCAAATTTCTATGATGCAGATGTTTTCAATAAATGTGAGCAGATGAACTATGTCATGGAAACACTGGATATCTGGGCAGAGGTACATCCTTCCCTTGTGACGATTCCTGTAGAATGGGATTATGAGATTCCCTTTGGGATTGTATATGCCAATGAGCCATCCAAAGCTTTCATGGCTTTTATTGATACAATCAAAAAGGCAAACGTTTTGAAATAATTCGTGTCCCAATTGTGTATTTGGTATTTAAAACATACTGTTTATGGCAGTATGTTTTTTGAATGTAAAAAAAGCTGAAAATATGCAAGAAGTGAATAAAAACTTGCATATCTTCAATTAAAAATAAACGGAATTACTATAATAAAAGGCAAAGCGATTTGGAAATGTGTCGGAGCCAATTTTGAATAAATATCACTATTGATAAATTTATATAACACAATCTTATCTCAAACAGTCCCCAAAAGGCTGGTATTTAGCCGGGGCAGCATTTTTGAAATAACCGCAATAAAGAAACAGAATAAGTTTGTGAAGAAATACACTTAAAGTAACTGGGTGCTTTACTTCAATAAGAACCGTCGAAAGACGGCTTTTATATTGATAATATGTATCATTACAACATACAGGTGTATCCCATTCGACTGCTGCCTTATATAGTCTTGAGCTGAAAATTTATGAGCAAATGAAAAAGAACCCCACAGATTGTAGTCTGGGAGTTCTCTTTTAATCCTCATTCCACCAGGAGCAAATTACTCTGCCGATAATTGCATTTTTAAAGCCCTGAAAACCCTTATTTATGGGATTCAGTACATGCCAAGTCCGTGCCAAGTCTATGCCAAGTTGAAATTATAATCCATTTTAAACCATTTGAAGAAATGGCTTTATATCAAAGGTTTGACCGGATTTATTGGTAATAAGTTCGTGCCATTTCAAGCAAAATTAATCAAGTTCGAAATGGATGGTTCTGTTAAATTACTAAAGAGAAAAAACATTTTCTTAAAATGATATTTGGGGTCTTGGGTTCCGCTGTACAGCTGATTGGATAATATTTCAAATTGTCTTAAGTAAATATTTATTTTAGAATTGAGACTGTAGAGGTTGAGGGAAAACGGTCTAAAAAACTATCAAGAGACTGCCGAGACCCCTTGATATTACTAAGGAAACTGAAGTTGATTTGACCACTAGTCCCATACACAGTCTTCAAAACTGCTTGAGACCTGCTTGCCAGGTCTGGTGGGTTCGATTCCCACGCAGTCCCGCCAAATTAAGATTCTTGAGGCAAAAAAATTGAACGAAAAGATTATAAATATATTTTTTTGATTGGTTTTACTGGCTATTTTGTTTCAACTGGAGCACAGCTTCTCGGAATAAAGTTATCTAGATCTTCACTCGCATCACTTGTAAATTCAATGAACCCAGTTGCCATTTCAGTATTCGCCGCCATCTTTTTAAAAGAAAAGCTCACTTTAAAAAAAGGAATGGGCATTATATTATCCATCTTTGGAATATATATGACAATTGGCGGTGGTGATAGCAATGGGCATTTATTGGGAATATTAGTGTCCACTTTTTCGGTTTTAACCTGGGCAGCAGTATCCATTTTAGTAAGCAAGATGGCGAGTAAGTACGACGCTCTTCAAATCACGGCATATGGAATTTTTATTGCTGCAGTATGCAATTTTCCCTTTTATTTCTATGAGCTTAGTTTGACGCAAAATGTTCATTTCAATTGGATTATTATTCTCTCATTTCTGTATATGGGACTTATTTGCACTGCATTAGCCTATGTGTTTTGGAATAAAAGCTTATCCTTAATTGAGGCAGGAACTTGTTCAATGTTTTATCCGGTCCAGCCTCTTGTTTCCGTTTTGCTCGGATGGATGTTATTAGATGAAAATATTAATCTGAATTTTTTTATTGGCACCATTCTCGTTTTATCCGGATTATTGCTCAGTATTATTAACATAAAACAGGCAACACGATTCTTTGCACTAATTGAAAACCATAATACCGTTAAAGGTCTATTCAGGCATCGATAAAAAAGTACAAATTAAAATTGTTATTAATGTGTCTTTTCAAACAGTTGATTTAGTCAATAGTTTACCAGCATTAGAAATTAAAGAATAAGGAGAAAAAGTTGGTAATAGTTACATCTAGTTAAATTTTTATTTGCAATCCATAATCGGTTGTAAAAGTATGCTTTATTTTCTAATGTAATCCCATTATTTATTCAACCATCTTAGAGAAGATATCTCACCATAAAAATGACTACAATTTCCTATTCCTTTATCATCATCAATCCCTCGGAGTTGTTAAATATTTTGAGCTTAATTCAGAATGAATCATTCATTTGCTGGGATTGGATTACGAGTCTCATAGACCGAGCACAAAATAATAACATCTAGTTTACAATAGGGACACGGGTGCGACTCCATCAGTCGGCAGGTGCAAAATCTGCACGCTGCGACTGTATATTATCGGATGAGGGTGACCACATGTCATAGTGCCTAAAAGAAAAGTTTCGCTGATCGTTCATGGCTATCTTTGAAGATCATCACTTGAATTAATAAGTATTGGTGGATCAAACATATTATTATATTAATGGGATTTCAGAGAGAAGGAATTTTTAGGCGATATATTCATCAAAATAGAGTATCATATGCACACATTTGTAGTTAAGAAAAAATAATATAAATATTCTTATAAATACATTGAAGGCATAAACATTATTTAATAAAATAAACCTAAACAATTCGGGAGGACCTAACGCTAAAAATTGTATCGATCTAACAAAACAGGACTACATGACGGAAAAACAATTTTCGTTAGCTTACCTTACTGTTTTTGGTTGTCCACCACCCCAAATACTTACATCTCTGCAAGTACTGGCTAAAACCTTGTTAGCTTTAGACAAACACCTGCGAGATAAAAGTAACATTTGTTCGCTTTAAAATTAGATCAATCTAAAAAAACAATGGGAGGTTACTGGGATGTCATTTTATGATAAGATGTTCAGCACGTTTGGGTATATGGCATTGGAGTTAATATTCGGAGTTGATGAAGCATCTTTAAAGGAAGAAGAAAAAAGACAATTGATTCATCTAAGTATTATGTTGGAAAAAAATGCAGCTCTAGGAAGTAAGGTAAGTGAAATTATGAATAGTAATTTGGAAAATGAAGAAAAGTTGGCTTTGTTTTTTAAACTTAAAAATAGTGTAGGAATAGAATAAATTTTAGACAATAATTCTTTAGAATATTACGTAAATTTAAACTATATTTAAAGAAATATTTGTTATGATCGTGTAAAGAAAATTACCTTTAGAAAGAGTGTTTTAATTTATGAACAATAGAGGATCAATAAGGGAGAAAAGTATTGTTATTATAGGATTTATGGGAGTGGGAAAAACTACCGTTGGAAAATTGGTTGCGAAGAAGCTCTATAGGGATTTTATTGATATAGATAAGGTTATTGAAAATAGTTTTAATATTCCTATTGTGGATGTTTTTAAACTCATCGGTGAGCAATCATTTCGTGAAAAGGAAAAAGAAATAATTAAGGAAAACTGTACCCAAAAACTAAAGGTAATTTCTTTAGGCGGAGGAGCGTACCTTCAAGAAGAAGTTCGTAAAGTTACATTAGAAAATTGTATTGTAATTTTTTTAGATATTACATGGGAATCATGGAAAGAAAGGCTAAATATTATAATTGATACTAGGCCAGTATTGCACGGGAAAACCACCGAAGAAATCGAAAAGTTGTTTTATCAGAGACAAGCATTATACAATATTCATCATTCCAAACTTGAAACCGACAATCTTAATCCTAACGATATAGCAGACTTTATTGTTGAATCGTTGAAAGTTGCTTATGATATCTATGATCGAAGTTCAAATGGCATTTAACCAAGAATTAAGGCTAGTTGTATGATCACAAATGGCTGTAAACCATTTAATTCCAAAGGAACATGCTGGTATCGAGGTAGACGAATCATTAATTATCATGAACGATGTAACCCGGGAGGGAGGAGCGAATGCTATCCGCCAGGTTCTCTTGCGGATGCACCTCCTACTACCGTGCAGATGATCCCGAGGAACGCCAAGAAATGCGATTCCTCGTTTCGTGGCCCATGGTGTCATGTTGGGATTGATTGATGGAGGAAAAATACCAGGGAAAGATATTACAGTCCTCAGATTTGATAATGTATCAGAATCATATTTATATAATCCTCCCTTGACAACTGTTTCTTCTTTTGCCCTGCAGATCGGTTTTGAAGCTGCCAATCTTTTGCATCAAAGAATTATCGGCCTTGATCGAGTCTGCAAAGAATCATCATTAAGCCGGAATTGGTTGTAAGGAGTTCTTCTTAAATGTATATCTGGAGTGAATTCAAAAATATCACCGCAGGATATACATTTCGTTGCTCCTAAAGTTGTTTAATGCCTTGAAATTTAAAATGAGAAAATAGTCACAAAAATTTAAAAAATATGTTCAAACTAATTCTTTTATTATATAATTAAATTATAGATTAAGTAGATCGATCTACTAAAAAAATTAGATCGGTCTAATTTTTAAACGGGGGGTGAAAAACAAAAGTGAAAGGTTTTATTCTTGGGTAGTGAGCGTAATTTAAAAGATTGGATATATCAAATAAATATCTATGAAAGTTATCATTGAATTTTGTAAGCGTTATCCGAGTCTTTGATATTCTAGTTTACAAAATTTATAAATTTGATCCCTTTACTATTTTATTTGAGATTCAGTCTAATTACAGTTTAATTTTAATTAAAATGTAATCGCTATCATGTTGTGTATTAGCAAGAGGACAAAAAAGTAGGGAAACCGATAAGGGGGATTTAAATGGCACAAGTAGCACGGAAATCAATGACAATACCATTGAAGAAACCAACGCGCGCTCGCTTCTCAATTTTGGCACTTCTTTTTATCATTACAGCAATCAACTATCTTGATAGAACTAACCTCTCAGTTGCAGCATCTTCCATTCAGAAGGATTTAGGCTTAAATCAGGTTACACTCGGTTTGATCTTTTCGGCTTTTGGCTGGTCCTATGCCTTTATGCAGATTCCAGGCGGCTGGATTTTAGATCGATTTGGTCCTAGGTTAACGTATGCCGTATCGCTTTGTACATGGTCAATCACTACCCTATGCTTAGGGTTTGCAAAAAATTTTGCAGGATTCTTTGGGCTCCGTCTGGCATTAGGTATCACGGAAGCACCTGCATTTCCGACTAACAGTCGTGTTGTAGCTGCTTGGTTTCCAAAACAGGAACGTGCAATAGCTACGGGTGTTTACACTGCAGGTGAATACGTAGGCTTAGCATTCGCGACACCAATTCTATTTTGGCTATTATCGAATTTTGGCTGGCAAATGATCTTTATTGTAACGGGTATTGTGGGAATTCTATTTACATTTGTCTGGGTAAAGTACTATCGTGATCCAAAATACAGCAAAGCTATTAATAAAGAAGAGATGGATTACATACGTGAAGGCGGTGGACTAGCTGAAAATGCTGTTGAGAAACACAAGATCACATGGTCAGAAGTTAAACAACTGCTAAAATACCGTCAAATCTGGGGAATAAGTTTTACACAATTCTCTGTGGCGTCAATGCTGTACTTTTTCTTAACATGGTTCCCAACCTATCTTGTTCAAGAAAAACATATGTCCTTTATCAAAGCCGGCTTTATGGGGTCTCTACCGTATATCGCCGCATGTGTTGGTGTTTTACTGGCGGGAGCTTGGTCGGATAAAATGGTCAAAAGTGGTAAATCCTTAACAGTTGCTAGAAAAACGCCAATCATTACGGGAGCATTAGGTGCATGTTTAATCGTTCTGGCCAACTACACCCAAGTACCTGGCTTAGTAATAGCAATCATGTCTGTTGCCTTTTTCTCACAAGGTATGGCAGCAACTGGGTGGGTTATGGTTTCTGACCTGGCTCCAACTAAACTAGTAGGTTTGGCAGGTGGTATTTTTAACGTCGCCGCTAACCTTTCAGGGATCCTAACTCCAATTATTATCGGTATCATTGTCCAAAAAACACATTCATTTACAGGTGCTTTAATCTATATGGCCGTTCTTGCACTTTCTGGTGCATTATCACTTCTGTTTGTTGTTGGTAAGATCCAGCGTCTGGAGTTAAAAGAATAGTTATTAAGTGGTGAAGAGGATTTATCTACATGTTTTTTCGATAACATTCTTTTAACCAGCATAAAAAGGACTTCCCTCTTGATGGATATGGATTACAATCCTTATCTGATAAGTTGGTGAAGTTCTTTTTTTCGATATTCCTTCATGGTGTCTATAGAATTGCCACCATGAAGTTATACCCTCATATGATTGACATTATTTCTATTTCAAAATTATAATTTAGTTGTCTTTTATTTTTTAAAATTTTTTAGAGAATGTGTAGTTGCTTTTTTCAAGTCATAACTTGTTAGTACACATTTTATAAATAGTTAGAGGGTGATTTTTCATGGAGGAAAAAAAACGTGTTACCCTGATGGATGTTGCCAAACATGCAGGTGTATCCCGAGCAACCGCTTCACTTATAGTTCGAGGAAGTCCCAAGATAGCTGAAAAAACGAGGAAAAAGGTTTTAGCGTCAATGCGGGAACTGGGATATGTTTATGATCGTGTTGCTGCAAATATGAGATCCCAAAAAAGTTCGTCCACTGTTGGACTAATTATTACCGATATCGCCAACCCTTTTTATACTGAGCTGTTAAGGGGGGTTCATAATGCGTTGGAAGAGGCGGGTTACGATGTCTTCCTTGGCACTACGTTTGATTCAGATACCAGGCAAGAGCAGCTGATATCGAGAATGCTAGAGCATCGGGTAGGGGGAATCATTCTATGCCCTGTGTCAGACAGTTCAAAAGCAACAATAGAACGAATAAAACAAATTGACATTCCTATCGTTCTTGCCGTTCGAGAATTGGAAAATGTGATGTGTGATTATGTAGGAATTGATTATGCTGCAGGAGCACAAATGGCAGTAAACCATTTAATTCAAAAAGGACATAGAAGAATTGCTTTTTTAGGAGGAACGTCAGAATCATCCGCCTGGAAAGAAAGAAGGCGAGGGTATTGTAGGGCATTAACACGAGCAGGGATTGAAATTGATGAGTCGTTGATAATTCAAAGCGCTGTCTCACGAGACGGTGGAACAGAAGCAGTTCAACAAGTACTTAATAATCCTAAACCACCCTCTGCCGCTTTTTGCTTTAACGACTTTGTCGCACATGGGGTACTGCAGGGTTTGAAAGTGAATGGAATAGAACCCGGAAAAGATATTGCGGTTGTCGGATTTGATAATAATAATGAAGCCCCTTTATATAATCCACCCCTAACTACTGTGTCTTCTTTTGCAAGACTTATCGGATCACAGGCGGCAAATCTCTTGCATCACAGAATTTTAGATCAGAATCGCGAAAAGCAACGAATCATTTTACAACCAGAACTCGTCGTCCGAAAATCATCATAAAGGCTAACACCTTTGAAAAGAGAGAGCACTTGAATGCTCTCTTTTATTTTAAGATGAATTAATTTTTAGATCGATCTATTTTTTTGAAGGAAATGTATTGCAAATATCAAAATTGTAAGATAATATAGTGATAACGCTTACTTAGCATGTTTTTTAAATTCTCAAGAAATGGGGTGGTGTTCAATATTCTTTAAAGCTTGGCTATTTTTTAGATCGATCTATTTTGTTCGAAAAAATTTTTTAACGATAATTAGATCGATCTACAAAACTATAAACTAGGTAATTATTTTTAAATCAATTAAATAGATTGGCGGTGAAGAGAATGTTGGGGCTATATATAAAAAATCCTGGTGAATTAGAATTAAAGAAACTTCCTTCCGTAACAGATATTAAGGAAGATGATGTAAAAATCAAATTAATATATGGTGGGATTTGCGGTTCCGACATTGGTGTATTTAAAGGAAAACTTGGTCACGCCAAGTACCCTCTAGTTCCTGGTCATGAATTAGTCGGCGAAATTATCGAAGTTGGTGAACATGTACCATTTACTGTAGGAACTAGAGTTGTAGTTACACCAAATACATTCTGTGATGAATGTGAAAATTGTTTAAACGGTAGAAAAAATATTTGTATGAATAAACTTTCCCTTGGTGTTAATATTTCTGGAATTTTCTCTGAAGAAATTACCATTTCATCAAAGTATGTGTTACCAATTCCTGAATCATTACCAAATAAAAAAGCAGTACTGATTGAACCTTTTGCAGTAATTGTTCATGCCTTTCAAAAAGTTAAAATATCAAAAGATACTTCTGTTTGTGTGATTGGGTGCGGGACGGAAGGTATGCTTTCAATTGCATTAGAAAAATATTTAGGGGCACAAGTTACTGCTGTTGATATTAACGAAAAGAAACTTGAGAAAGTACGTAATGGGTTTGCAGGAGTTAAAATAGCCCTCCCTCAAGAAATACAGGGAGAAGCGTTTAATATTGTAATTGAAGCTGCTGGAGCAAGAGCTTCTGCCGAACAAGCGTTACAAATTATTAAACCAGGCGGAACAATTGTATACATAGGGTTGGCTCCTGAAGCTACTTTCCCAATTATGCATATTGTTCGAAACGAAATTACTATAAAAGGTTCGATTATTTATAGTTTTCCTGAGGATTTCGAAAAATGTGTTGAATACCTAATGGATGAAGATTTTAATATTAAACCAATAGTTTCAAATATTTTTCCATTAAGCCATTTTGAAAGGGCTTATGGTGACGCTATTTCAGGTCAATATGGCAAAATTTTAATTGATTTTAGGGAGGAGCAAAATTAATGAAAGAACTTATTTCTCGCCAATTAGTAAAGTACCTCGAAGATAGAGGAATCGAACACATCTTTGGACTATGTGGACATACCAACATTGCTGTCTTATCAGCATTGGAAACGAGCTCCATTAAATTTGTAAATGTAAGACACGAGCAAATTTCCGCCCATATGGCAGATGGATATGCACGAGTAAAAAAACAAGCAGCTGTTGTTTTAAGTCACGTAGGTCCGGGTCTAACTAATGCATCAACAGGGGTGGCTAATGCTGCTTTGGATTCCATCCCAATGGTTGTTATTGCCGGGGATATACCAACCCATTATTACGGAAAACATCCACACCAAGAGATAAACTTACATGCTGATGCAACGCAATATGAGATTTATCGTCCATTTGTAAAGCGTGCATGGCGTGTGGATAGTCCACATTTATTCCCTGAAATCTTAGAAAAAGCATTTCAATTATCGGAAAGCGGAAATCCTGGTCCAGTTTTAGTATCTGTTCCAATGGATATTTTTTCAAAAGAACTCGAAACTTCTTGGTTTGAAAAAGTAAAGCATAATACAAAAGCGTTGCACAAGCCTTCAATTGACGATGAAACAGCTAAGAAAATTATTCAAACATTAGCAGCTGCAAAAAATCCTGTGTTCTATGTTGGCGGCGGGATCATGCTTGCAGACGCCTCCGAAGAGTTAAGAGAGCTTGTTGATCACTTAAATATCCCAGTCGCTCATTCTTTAATGGGAAAAGGTGCTGTTTCAGATGACCATCCATTAACATTAGGTATGACCGGCTTCTGGGGAACGAAATTCATCAATAATAAATGCAAAGAAGCTGATTATATTTTAGCATTAGGAACTCGGTTTGGCGAAGCAGACAGCAGTTCTTGGGAACCAGAATATACGTTCAATTTCCCGCCAACAAAACTTATTCAAATTGATATCGATCCAACTGAGATTGGTAGAAACTACCCTGTTGATATCGGTGTTGTTGCAGATTTAAAAAAAGCATTGGCTGTATTAAATCGTGTTGCTAAAGAAATGTATCCACATGAGTTGCAGCCGGTATACCTGGAATCTCTAAAAGCAGAGATTGAAGCTTATCGAAAAGAGTTCAAGGAGAACAACCAACAATATATTCACGAAAATTGCTTCCCAATGATGCCTCAACGAATCTTGGAAGAGGTACGTGAGGTGCTTCCAAAGGATGCAATTATTACGACTGACGTTGGCTGGAATAAAAACGGTGTCGGACAGCAATTCCCAATTTATGAAGCTGGCTCGATTCTTACACCTGGTGGCTTCTGTACCATGGGATTTGGGGCACCAGCAGCCTTAGGGGCAAAAATTGCTGCTCCTGACAAAGTTGTAGTTTCTTTAGTTGGTGATGGAGGATTTGGTCAAAATCCAGCATTGCTTGCCACAGCGTTTGAGGAAGATATCCCGGTTGTATGGGTAATTATGAATAACTTCGCGTTTGGAACAATTGCAGGCCTGCAAAAGGCTCATTTCGGAACTACTTTAGGGACAGTGTTTACAAAAGATGATCAGCCATACTCACCAGACTTTGCAGCCATTGCAAGAGCATATGGAATTGAAGGAATTAAAATTCAAGCTGCTGAAGAATTTAAGCCGGCTTTAGAAAGAGCCATCAAGGCTAATAAGCCAGTCGTTATTGATGTTGCAATGTTGAATAATCCTGTACCAACAGATGGGCATTGGAATATCATGGATATCTATTCGCCAGGTAAGAAAGTACACCACGTTACTGTGTGACCATGGAATAATCATTCCACTATTGCTGTTCTCTATAAAGAGAGAAGTGAAATAGATTAATAGAAAACTTGGTTTTATATGTGATTCTAAAATGGAAGTGATAAGATGAGTTTTTCAACTGACCTGAAGCTGCCTTCAAAAGTGATTGTTTGTGAAGTGGCACCACGAGATGGCTTTCAAGCTGAAAAGGAATGGATTCAAACCGAGAATAAGATTGCAATTATTAAAAAATTAGCAACAACAGGAATCCAATCGATGGAAATCACTTCTTTTGTTCATCCAAAGGCGATCCCGCAGTTAAAGGATGCAGAAGAAGTAGTAAGACATTCACAAGAGTTGACCGGAATTAAATTTCGGGCTCTAGTTCCTAATGTTCGGGGGGCAGAGCGAGCAATTGAATCAGGAATTAAAAAGTTGAAGCTGATGTTATCTGCATCGGATTCACACAGCTTATCTAATGCTAACTGCTTAACGAAAGAGGCACTGGATGGCTTTGCTCCAATTATTGAATTAGCCAGTAAACATGATGTCAAAGTTGGAGGATCTATTTCAGTTGCTTTCGGCTGCCCTTTTGAGGGAAAAGTTCCAATCGACCGGCTCGACACTATTATTGAACGATACATTGGTTATGGAATTGAAGAAATCTCTCTAGCCGATTCAACAGGAATGGCGAATCCAAGACAGGTTTACAACACTGTTGGTCATCTTCGAAATAAATTTCCGGATATAACTTTTACAATGCACCTCCATAACACAAGAGGAATGGCGATTGCCAATGCAGTTGCTGCAATGCAGCAGGGAATCATCAATTTTGATAGTTCAATTACAGGCTTAGGGGGCTGTCCATATGCTCCTGGTGCAACAGGAAATGTTGCAACTGAAGACCTTGTTCATACATTGTCTGAGATGGGGATTGAAACTGGTATTAATTTAGAAGCACTCATTAATGTTGCAAAGGAAGTTAAGCACATAATAGGCCATGATGGTGGCAGTTATATGCTGCAGGCTGGACCATGTTCACAATTATATGCGGCACCAAAATCACAACTAAAGCTTGGATAATAATTAGATCGATCTACCAATCTCTTTGTATCTACAATTCTTCTAGATCCTTTTTGGATATTTAAAATTCATTTTAAAATTTTAGGAGGTAATTATTTTGTCAATTACTGCTGTTAAAAAAACAAAAGAAATAACACCAGAACAAGAAGAACTACTGGATGAAGCGTTTGAAAGAGCTCAAAAAGCATTCGAAGTTATTAAAAGCTACAGCCAGGAACAAGTAGACCGCTTAATCCGAGTTGTTGCTTGGGCTGTTGCAAATAAAAAGACTTTTGAACGTATTGCAGTTATGGGCGTTGAAGAAAGCGGCTTAGGTGATCCTGTTAATCGTGTCGGAAAACGCATGAAAATTCGTGGGGTACTTAGAGATGCATTACGTGAAAAGAGTGTTGGTGTTATCGAAGAAATCCCTGAAAAAGGTATCAAAAAATATGGGAAACCAGCAGGTATTATTGCTTCACTCATTCCAACAACCAACCCGGAATTAACACCGGTAGTTACAGCCATTTATGCGATTAAAGCTCGTGATGTTGTGATCTTCAGTCCACATCCACGTTCAAAAGGTACTTCGAACGAAGTAGTTCGTTTAATGAGAGAAGCTCTTCAAAGAGAAGGCGCGACGGCTGATATTCTGCAATGCTTACCAACTGTAAGCAAAACCCTAACAACCGAATTAATGTCTCGTGCTGACTTAGTTATGGCAACAGGCGGTCAAGATATGGTTCGTGCAGCTTATAGTTCCGGCACTCCTGCATATGGCGTAGGTAAAGGTAACGCGACAGTTATCATTGATGAAACTGCGGATGTAAAAGATGCAGCTCACAATACCATGTTAAGTAAAACAAAAGACTTTGGCTCCGGTTGTTCCGCAGATGGTAACTTAATCATCCATGAATCTATTTATGATCAAATGGTAGAACAGCTTCAAGCAGAAGGCGGATATTTAGTAAGCAATGAAGAAAGAGAAAAACTTCGCGTAGTCATTTGGGATGAAGAAGGACATCGTTTACCAGATACGGTTGCGATTTCTCCACAAAAACTTGCTGAAGCTGCTGGCTTTAGCATTCCGGAAGACCGCAAATTCATCATGGTAATCAGTGATGGTGTAGGAAAAGGTAAAGTATTCGCAGATGAAAAATTAACTACTTTACTAACTCTTCACAAATATGATGGCGAATTTGAAAATTCATTGAAAGTGGCTGAAGGTGTATTTGAAAACGGAGGGATTGGTCACTCTTGCGGGATCTACTCATTTAACGACGAACATATTAATCGTTTAGGTGAGTGGGGTCCATTTAGCCGGATCATGGTTCGTCAACCTAATTCAATCGGTAATGCGGGCTCATTTACTAATGGTATGCCCCAAACCTCTTCAATGGGCTGTGGTACTTGGGGCGGAAATGCTACATCTGAAAATGTTTCTCTAAAACATTATATGAATACAACTTGGGTTTCTAGTCCAATTCCGGAAGACAGACCATCAGATGAAGAATTATTTGGCGAATTCTACGATCCAGAATTAGAAAAATAATAACTAGCTACTGGCAAACGTTATCACTATTATTTTCATATAAAAAGACACAAAAGGATAAGAATATCGCCTTCTGTGTCTTTTTTATAAGGGAGAGGTACGATGAAAAAACAATATTCTTTAGCCTATCTTACAGTACTTGGTTGTCCGCCACCTGAGATGATTTATATCGCTAGTCGAGTTGGATATGATTATGTTAGCTTACGTCCTATTTATATGAGTCTACCTGGAGAGCCAAACTTTTCACTTGAAAATAAGGAATTAATGAGGAAAACGAAAAAGGCGCTTGCTGAGACAGGTGTTAAGCTTCTTGATATTGAACTAGCGAAGATTTACGATGGCGTGGATTTGAGAAATTATCTTTCTGCTATGGAAGCAGCTGCGGAGCTGGGTGGAAAACATGTTCTCAGCAGCATCTGGTCGGACGATCACAACTATGGTATCGAGCGATTTGCTGAACTGTGTGAATTGGCAAAACCATTCGGGCTTACAGTCGAATTAGAGTTTGTTCCAATCGCAAGCGTCCACAATCTTGCAGGTGCCCACGACGTTCTTCGAACTGCAAAACAGGAGAATGCTGGTCTTATGATCGATATCCACCACTTTCATCGTTCAGGTGATAAAGTGGAGGACCTGGATTCTGTACCACGGGAATGGTTCAGATTTCTCCATCTTTGCGATGCTGTTAAGGAAATTCCTACTTCAATGGAAGAAATGACACGAATTCTTCGGGAAGAACGCCTATATGTTGGAGAAGGTGGTATTGATGTTGCAAGTATTATAGATCGAATTCCAGAAATTCCATGTTCGATAGAATTGCCAAACATCAAGCGTGTTAAAGCATTTGGCTATGAAGAACATGCGCGGCGATGCTTACAATCAGCAAACAAATATTTTGATCAACATTCTAGTTTAGAGTTATGCAGTTAAGAATACGAAGACAGAAAATCTTCCAACTATAATCATTACTTACCGCGCGGTGATTTTTTTCACTGATGCGTTTTTTTGTACGGCTTTTTTTTAGAGTTAACCTATCATTATGTTGTTACGAAAAGTAAGTGGTGCCATGCTTTGTGCCCAAATTTTACAAATCAAGTATCCTCTAAAATTCCTGTTTCGGAACCTATAGAAGGGAAAGTCCGATTTAATGGCTCATTAGATGGGAAGGTCGTTTTTGATGGTGACTGGTGGTATGGTTCAGCAACGAATCTTACAGTTGGGAAATATTATAGTGTAAAATATGACGCTGCTGCAGGTTCTCAATATTTAATTATAATAAATGACGCTGGAGAAGAAGTTAACTTTAGAAAATCTACAATAGAGGCATCGTTATCTGGATAAATAGATTGTAATCAAGCGTGGAACGTCTAGGGTATCGATGTTTATTCTCCCTATCGTTGGTTTAAAGGTAATAGTTCCAGGTCTAGTACCACACTTTTTTACAGGTGCAGCTTCAGGGGTATTTGGAAATGTTACAGGCGGTCGACGTGGTGCTATGATTGGATCGTTCGCCAATGGACTCATCATTAGTTTTATACCAGCTGTTTTATTAGTCTTCTTAGGGAATGTTGGTTTTGAAGGAACTACATTTGGTGATTCAGACTTTGGAGTAGTTGGAATTTTAATAGTAAGTATTATGAAATTATTTGGACTAGCTTAATAGAAATAAAGTAGCGGTAAAGACATAATCACTTTCACTATACATCGTTTCAACAAATATTCTCGAAAGCATGTGGCTTCCATATCTCTTAAGGTAATGGAACGAATCTTAAGTTGTATGATAGTATCATTATCATCGAAACGATCTAAAGCATCTTCCTTTTTAAAACGAAACTTCACAACTATTAAAATAGAAAAACTCGGAACTAAGCTAGGTTCACTACTTTGGATTACTTTAACATGTAAACTATATTTTTATCGAGCCAATTAAGTGCAGAGTAAGTATAGGAACCTTACCAAAGGTGGATTGCTTCGGATACCGTCATTTGTGGAATGGAATAAAGTGAAAGAACTTTTAGGATGGGATCGTAATGGTTCCATCCCTTTATTATTATATACAAAACGATAATGAAGGAATGCACTTAAAGTAACCGGCAGTAGTTCAATCATAAGAATAAAATTCTACCATTTGCAAAAAGTAAAAAAGTGGTAGTAATTATATTTATCAAAACAGAACCCTGTGAGGACGACTGTTTGACATAAGGATTGATACTTAATGTTCTGTATAGCAGTGTGTATAATGGATGTTTTAGTAGCGTGGTTATGGGGAGATTGGAGAAATTGGAAGAAATATCAGTCAACCATATTATATATCATTACATGTGATTTGCTTTATAACTTTCTAACATATCTTCACCCTTTATGGGAGTATGAACCAACAAATATTTACCCGAACCACACGATAAGAAGTATTATTACTATGTTTGTTGCTTACCCAAGCGTAATTCTCGTCTTTTAGGGCGTTACCCCTTAAGTCTACTTTTTTCTCTAGTAATAGTTTTTATATCAACATCAAATTTAATTGCTAAGTCATTTAGGCTCATTTGGTGAATTTTCCTTAAAACAAATACCAGTAACCCATAGAAAACAAATTTTAAAGTCTCTTTACGGTGCAGATCTTCTTGATGATTCATATGAATCTGGAGTATGTAAATTAGTTAATGGAAATACAAATTTAAATTCCTAGTTGACACATTGGATTAATGTACTTATTATAATGTAATAGATACATAATATTCCAAAAAATTATTTAAACTTATGAGCTTAGCTTATCAGTCAACTGAAGGCTGCTTCCATTCTAAATGGGAGCAGTCTTTTTTATTAATTATTAGGAGGGAGCAAAGAGCATGCAGGACTTATTTGTAAAAAATAGCAAGCAGCGTAAGTGGCTTGAACGGCTGTACCCATTAGAAGCGGACTTTAAAGCACAAGCCTCGCAAATCGACAAGGAGGGCAGCTTCCCTAGAGAGAATATCCAGGCGTTAAGAAAAATCGGTTATACAAAATTGACCTTACCAGAGGAATTTGGCGGGTCAGGATTTTCTCTATACGATACCATTCTTTTACAAGAAAAGCTGGGAAGCTATGATGGCAGCACCGCGTTATCGATTGGATGGACATTAATGACCGTTGGAGAATTATTTGAAAATCGGTATTGGGATCCAGAAAAGTTAGACTTTTTTGCTGAAGAAGTGAACAATGGGGCCATCATTAACCGAGCAGTAAGCGAAATGGCTACAGGCAGTCCCATTCGCGGGGGCAGGCCCGGAACAAGCGCTAAGCGGGCAGCTGGCAAATGGGTGATTAATGGGCGGAAGAGCATACAACCTGCTCACCGGAACTGGATTATTTTTTAACTTCTGCTTGGATCGAAGAAAAAGGAACGGTAGGCTTTTTGCTGATTCCAAAAGAAGCGGAAGGACTAACCATCGAGGAAAATTGGAATGTAATCGCGATGCGTGGTACCGGCAGCCATGATCTAGTATTAGTAAATGTGGTAGTGGATGAGTCGGACTTGGTCGAAATCCCCAGTTATCATACGGGGTTTAAACTGAATGGCTGGGGTCTGCTGATCCCTGCCACCTATTTAGGGATCGCGCAGGCGGCCAGGGACTTTGCACTCGAATTTGCCAATACCCATTCGCCCAATAGTATTAAGGGTCCAATCGCTCAGCTGCCGAACGTGCAGGCTTTATTAGGCGAGATGGACTTGGAATTATACAAAGCAAGATTTGCCCTATATGGTACGGCAGAGGCTTACATTGATGAGGATCGTCAAGGGGATATCACAAATGAAGCACTTGTAGCCAAACATCTTGTGACCAACTCCGCGATTACCGTGGTCGACAAAGCTATGCGACTAGTCGGAGCAAAAAGCTTACAGCTGACCAATCCACTGCAGCGTTATTACCGAGATGTCCGGGCAGGCCTGCATAATCCGCCAATGGATGATCTAACCATTTTAAAATTAGCTCAAACAGCTATTCAACAATATGAATCTAAGGGAGGAAAAGACAATGAAAATGAATAAGTTTATTAAAATCGCCGCTACAGGAATCGCTTTAGTAACCCTCATCGCAGGCTGCGGCTCAACGGCAACAACTGGGGCAAAATCGGATGCGGGAGCTACTAAGAAAGAAGTCAGAAAAGTAAAAGTAGCGTTTGATCAAGGCGGTAAACCAATCGGATACCTAGATGAAAAGGGCAACCCAACCGGATATGAAATTGAAGTCATGGAATTAGTGGATAAGGCATTGCCAGAATATGAATTCGAATATGTGCCAACATCCAGTGAAGACTTATTGGTAGGGGTGCAGCAAGGCAAATATCAAGTAGGGGTAAAAAATGCCTGGTTCACAGAGGAAAGAACGAAGAGTTATATTTTTCCGAAAGAATTCCTCGGACTCAGCGGCGTTGGCATTTTGTTAAAAAAGAAAAACGAAAATATAAAAGACTTATCAGACTTTGCTAAAGCTAAGCTTTCGTTAGCACCTATTGCGGCAAGTAATGCTCAATATACCATTGTGGATGAATATAACCAAGCCAATCCAGACAATAAAGTTAAACTGGAAGCCGGAGATGCATTCTCAGTGGATGTCGTTCAATGGGTAAATGAAGGACGTGTAGATGGAGGCATTTATTTGGGAGCAACGTATGAAAAGCAAGTTCTTGCAAAGGATGGTCCTTACCATAATTTAGCAAATGGCCTTATTTATAATGAGTTTGCGGTCGTCAAAACGTGGCCATTATTCAACAAAAAAGAACAAGAATTTGCAGATGCCTATGATCAAGCCATCAAGAAAATAAAAGAGGAAAAGAAGACAAACAAACTGATGGTTAAGTTCTATAATACTGATTTATTTAAACTATTGGATACTGTAAAAAGGTAACCATCTAAAAAGAGGTGGAATATGCAAACGTATTTTGATAGTACCTACATTTGGGGAGCATTGCCACAACTTCTTTCGTTTTTACACGTAACCTTTATGGTTGCAGGTCTATCGGTTTTGTTCGGTACGATTCTAGGATTTATCTTAGCCGTAATGAAACTCGGAACGAGTACAGCTGCCAGAAAAATCGCCAATGGGTATACCACCATTTTAAGGTGTACCCCCTCTATTGTTCTTTTATTTTTAGTGTATTACGGGCTTCCGGCAATAGCCAGTAACTTTGGTACAGAACTGAATCATCTTCACACTTCGATATATGTTGTGATTACCTTTTCGCTGCAATTTGGGGCCTTCATGTCTGAGGTGATGAGAACGGCCTATGAAGCGATCGACCGGGGACAATATGAGGCAGCGGTTAGTGTCGGGCTTAGTCCTTCCCAGGCATTTCGGAGAATTGTGTTGCCGCAAGCATTTGTTGTCGCATTGCCCAATTTCGGCAACAGCCTCCTTGAATTAATGAAAGAAGGATCATTAGCGTATACCATTGGTTTGGTTGATATTATGGGGAAAGCAAGCCTTATTATTTCAAATAACTATAATTCTCATTCGTTAGAAATTTATCTTGCCTTATCTCTTATATACTGGGTTTTATCCATTTTGATTGAACAGTTATTTTCAAAGTTAGAAAAGATTTTTAGTAAAGGTAAACTGGTTATAAAAACGACATAGGGGGTGACAGCATGTCGGTCGGATTGGATGTCTCATTTTTAGTAAAAACCTTTTTTGTTGCATTATCTGGAGTGCCTATAGCCTTACTCATTACGATTGTCTCCTTACTCATTGCTCTGCCTTTAGGATTTTTGCTCGCCTTATCGCGGATTAATCGAATTCCAGTGATAAGCCAGTTGGCACGAGTCTATGTCTCGTTTGTGAGAGGGACTCCTGTCATTGTTCAAATTTTTATTATTTTTACAAGTGTTCCTCTACTATTGGCTCCCATATTCGAGAAGTATCATGTTAAAACGAGTATCTACGATATCAATCCGATTTGGTACGCATTTATTGTTTTCTCGTTGAATACAACGGCTATTTTAATAGAAGTATTTCGTTCTGCTATTAGCACGGTCAGTAAGGGGCAGCTGGAAGCAGCTTATTCCGTTGGGTTGAACAATGTGCAAGCGTTTAGAAGAATACTCATTCCACAAATATTAGTGGTGGCATTGCCCAATATTTGTACAGCAACGGTCAATCTCATTAAAGCTACCTCTTTGGGTTATGCTTTGTCATTGAGAGAGATTACGTTAAAAGCTCAAGTGGCAGCCAATGTTGGCTACAATTTTATTGAAGCGTACATCGATATCTTTCTTGTCTATCTCATTTTATGCAGCTTAGTGGAAACCTTATTTAAGTTGTATGAAAAACGGTTAAGAAAGTATAAAGCAGCCGCTGCCTAAGATCATGATTGGAGGCAAAGTCATGTTAGAGATTAAAAATATCCACAAGTCCTTTGGTAAGAATGAGATTTTAAAAGGAGTAGATTTACAGATTGATAGGGGTGATGTGGTTGTCATTCTTGGCCCGAGTGGCTCTGGTAAGACCACATTGCTTCGGTGCATTAACTTTCTTGAACGAGCCGATCAGGGGCAAGCCATTTTTGGTGATATTGATGTAAACCTTAAATCAGCAACCAAAAAACAAATACATCAAATCAGGCAAAAGATTGCTTTTGTGTTTCAGAATTATAATCTGTTTACGAATAAAACAGTATTAGAGAATGTGACAGAAGGTCTTATCATTGGAAGAAAGGTTCCGAAAGCAGAAGCCAATGAGCTGGGGCAACAGGCCTTGGCGAAGGTCGGATTGGCAGATAAATTGAATTCCTACCCTATTGAACTGTCTGGCGGGCAGCAGCAGCGGGTTGGCATTGCAAGAGCGATTGCGTTAAATCCAGATATTATTTTATTTGATGAACCAACGTCTGCACTGGATCCAGAATTAGTCGGTGAAGTCTTAACCGTCATGAAAAATATTGCAAAAGAAGGAACAACCATGTTAGTGGTGACGCATGAAATGTCTTTTGCAAAGGATGTAGCCAACCGAGTCATCTTTATGGATGGCGGTGTGATTGTAGAAGAGAATTCTCCAAAGGAAATTTTCTCACGACCAAAAGAAGAAAGAACGCAGCATTTCTTAAGACGGGTCATACCTGAGGATTTTATTTATAATATTTAATGAATGAGAAACCTCTAGAAATGGAGGTTTTTCTTCATTGCTCCCATCGCAATGTCTTGTAACTAATACTTTAATCTGATTTTGTATAAAAAGATTAATGTTTATTGATTTAGTTATAATTATATTTATTGGTTAAAATTAACTTTCATGTAAACGTGGATTAGAAAAAAACAAATTAGATGCATGGTTCTGGTTAATCCATTGGGATAAAAAAATCTAATAGATTATTAATCATCTATATTTAAGAGCTGTAAATTATAGTGGGCACAGAATGCCATCTGGTAAAGCTATTTCAACAATAACGTTGTTTAATATGATATCATCAACATATATGTATATGATATTCTTGTTATATTTGATATTGTATTAATTATCCTTATTTTTATTTTCAATATCCTCATTGTTTTTAATTTATTATTTAATGAAATGTAAACTATATAATGAACCAAGAAAAAACCATTTGATCCCTTTGGAGAAAATGCTAAAATTTATTTTTGTTTTCTTTAAAGGTAGAGACTAGCCTTAAAATAGTGGTATAACTTAGTTCTGGACATCTGTGGGAGTTTTGTATTTTGCCAGTAAGTGCTCTTTTTATTTCCGTGCTTAAATTATAATTCTCAAAACCTTTTTCACTCATGTGATTAACCTCTTTTTTTATATTATCCGACTATACATAGGATTCTCTTAGAGAAATATCATATTCAAAATCTGAATATGGTTCATTATATTTGAAATGCCAAAAAAATCGGCTTTTATTTTAGATTATAAAAAATAACATACTGAGTTGTTGGCATTATGCACTTTCGTAATCGAAAAGCCCTTTATTACATTATGGTAAATTGCCTTTATAAACCTGTCTGTTTCTTATTGGTTAGCATTAGTTCCAAAAGTGTTGGCTGCTGTTTTTTGGTAAGAGTACTTATTATTTTTAATGATTGCACCCATCATTCCTTTTTTTAAAACCGTAGTGGCAATCGAATAGTTGGGACAGCCGCGGTGATTTTTGTCGCTTCTTTGTTATTGGTAGCAGTGGTAATCTCTTCTACTGTGGTCATAAACTATAATAGCCGGAGGGAACTGGCCCTGTCTCTTGTAATCCCTGCATTATTAACAAGGATATCTAGTCTGCCAAAATGATTAAAAAGAAATACTTTAAATAATATTTATTTGACAAGCTTCTCACATAGGTGTAATTTACATATATGGTTATATATTAAAAAGGTGGTTTTTTATAATGGAATTAAACAATGAGTTCATTACTAATTTTGGTGAATCCCTATTAAACATTTGGAAAAACAGTTTGGACAAGGTGACCGCTTCTCAAGAAGAAATAGAAAATCTTTTGCTTCAAGCATTTACAACACAAAAAGAATCATTGGAGAAAATTGCTGGCGGCATGGACTTTATCCAAGAACAACAGAAAAAATTAATTGAAGAAGTTCGCGATTATGTAAATAAAAATGTTGAAACAGTTTCCGGTGAACAAGCAAGCCAAACTTTCGAAAAGTGGAATGCTCAACTAGATGAAATAAATAACCGTGTTCAACAGTTAACCTCTACTCCATACAAAGAAAGTTTAAATTTATTAAATCAGTCACAAGAGCAGTTCCAACAAACATATAAAAATCATATCGAACAGCAAAAAAAGATTCGTGATGAGGCTTTAAATCAATTTAAAACTGCACAAAAAGGATTTACGGATTTATTTGAATCCAACACAAAAATGGCATTTAATTTGTTTAAGTAGAACAAACGGATTTTCGCTGTTCTTTTTTACAATGTACAAATAATATTTATATCCTACCACTAAAGGGGCACAGAGCTGCCTTCGAACGGGGAATTATCGGCATTTATTCGGATGCATGGAATAATGGTTCTCCCTTGAATACATCGAATTCTGACCGTCTGTGGAAAGGAAACTCTTATACGTTTGATCAAGGTGGAGAAGTACACTTTTTGTTGATTACGGATGATAAAGTCGTTTCTCTACCTTTTGAAAACCCGATACCGACGATTACGATAAATGTTCAGCCTTAAGATGGTATGTTGAATGTTTGACAGTTATAATGAGGATGAAGTCAAAATGGCTTCATCCTTTCATATAATTATGAGCAAGTTTGTGAAGAGATGTATTGATATGAACGAAACTGTCAATGCTCCATACCCAATTTGATTTTGGTTTTAGTTTTTGGGTAACTCTAAGAAGAGAAGCATTTTTCGGCTTCTTGTTGTTAACGGTGGAGGGTGGTACGGAATTAGAAAAAAGCGGAATGGTGAAAAGAAGGTCAACTAATCTAGAATAATAATAAACAGCCCTTCATTTCCTGAGGGGCCTTTTAGTAATTAATAAATTAATTTTAATATTAACATTAGCATTATTATCAATTTGTTTGATGTAACCTAATTTCAAAAAAAGAGGTAATTCATTCTAAGTCTTTATAATGATAAATCTACCTTTCAAGGAAAAAAAGTAACCAACACCTTCACTCGTTAAGTATCCTTTGTAGGGAACTTTCCGGTTGGATGAGGGGTTCATTAAATGTTTACTCAAATATATACATAAAACAAAGGGGCATTAATTCAAGAACTTTAAGTGGTCAACCAAAAAAATTATTTTTCTTGACATGGGATTTCTATTTAATTACAATATTTCTATAAATACTGAAATATGTATTTATTTTTTTTGGAAGGGGGTCATCCTTGGTGAATGATGATATTGCAGTAAAAGTCTATAAGGCACTGGGTGAAACAACACGTTTACAAATTGTTAAAGTTTTAGCAAAACAACCGGAATTAGCTTGCCATGAAATGAAAAATCAAATAAAAGTGTCGGCCAATTCAACTTTGACACATCATTTAAAACCATTACTCGATTGCGGATTGCTTTCCGTTCGCAAAGAGGGTACCTTCCGATATTATAGTTTACAACGAGAAGTCCTTGAACAATACGCTCCCGCTTTACTTTAAACAGAAAGCGGAATATTTTTAATCTTTATTTCATTATTTATAGAAATACCGAATAATAGAATTGAATGGGGGAAAATCATATGAGTCAACTAAGCAAAGATCATAATGGGAATCTGAAAAATGGTTTAGAAAGTAAACTTTTTGAACCTATAAAAATGGGAGCATGGAATTTACGCTCTCGTACGGCGATGGCTCCTTTAACTAGATGTTTTGCTGATAATCAAACTGGCGTAGTTGGAGATGATGTGGTGGAATATTATCGAAAACGTGCTGCTGACGGAATCGGATTAATTATTTCAGAAGGAACAGTAATTAGTCCTAGAGGAAAAGGCTATCCTGGAATTCCTGGAATTTATTCTGAGGAACAAATTAAAGGGTGGAAAAAAGTAACTGATGCTGTGCATAAAGAAGGCGGTACGATAATTACACAAATTTGGCATGTAGGACGCTTATCACATCATGAACTTGCAGGAAACTTGCCACCGCAAGCCCCCTCGGCCATTCCTGCTGAAGGATTAGTATCTCGTTTTCGTAAGCCATATGATATCCCTGAAGAGATGACAATTGCGGATATAAGGGAAGTTGTAAGTCAATATGCGCAGGCGGCAAAAAATGCAATCGAAGCTGGATTTGATGGGGTAGAAATTCATGCTGCACACGGATATTTAATCGATCAATTTAATTCAGACATAACGAATCATCGCACTGATCAATATGGAGGTATTCTAGCACTAAGATTAACATTCATGAAAGAAGTAATAAGAGCAGTTATAGATGCCATTGGTACTGAGAGAACGATGATTCGATTCTCTGCTCATAAAGCTGATGTTCCAAACTATATGTGGGAAGATCCAGAAACGGCCATTCGTACATTTGTTGAAGCATTTAATGAAGTTGGCGCTACTTTACTACATCCATCAATCATGCAATTTAATAGAGTACTTGCTGATGGAAAAACAATGCATCAATTAGTACGCAAATATTGGGATGGAGTGATTGTTGGGGTTGGCAGTCTAGATCCAGAAATGGCTGAACAAGCTTTAGAAGAAGGGACAATTGACGTTGCAGCATTTGGACGTCCATTAATTTCAAATCCGAACTTTCTTCATTGTTTGAAAAATGGTGAAGAATTAGAAGAATACGATGCAAAGAAACATCTAAATATTTTAGTATAAATAGTGAATCCATATGAAAATGGAAAAATAAAGGAAGCTTTTGATTGAGCTTCTTTTTATCAATTTGATATTTCTGTATTTATAGAAATATTAAATTAATGTAAAAAAATGGAGAGGGAAATTATACATGTCAAATAACGGGAAGATTTATATTTTAGCAATGATTAGTTTTTTAGTCGGTACATCCCAATATATCATTACAGGTATTTTAGATAAAATGGCAGATGCTTTAAGCATTTCTATTGAAGCTGCTGGTCAGCTTATTACCGTTTATTCGCTAGCTTATGCCATAGGTACACCTATTCTAATGGCATTATTGGCTAAAATGGAAAGACGTAGGTTACTTATTTATTCTTTGAGTTTCTTTATACTAGGGAATATACTCTCAGTAATCATGCCTGGTTATGGCTTGTTTATGATTGCTCGAATTATTATGGCTTTAAGTACAGGGGTAGCAGTTGTTACTGTTTTAAGTTTAGCAGCAAAAATTGCACCTGCAGATAAAAAAGCGAGTTCAATTGCAACTGTTGTTATGGGATTTACAACTTCGTTAATAATTGGTGTACCTATTGGTAGATTTATTACATCTGCTTATGGGTGGAAATTTGTCTTTCTTGGTGTTGCTCTATTAGTGTTTATTGCAATATTTATCATTTTAAATTCAATCCCACGAATAATGGGGGATGAACCAATTCCTTTAACTAAACAAATTGTAATGTTGAAAAAACCTAAAATTACACTAGGTTTATCAATAACGTTCTTCTTAATGACAGGTTATGGAGTTGTATTTACTTATTTATCTCCTTATCTTATCAATACTGTTGGAATGAGTGATCACCTTTTAAGTATAGCTTTACTTGCTCTTGGAATCGCTAGCTTATTTGGATCTAAATTCGGAGGCTTCAGTGCAGATAGATGGGGTATAGTGACTACCTTAAAAAGAGGATTAGTACTTAATATCATTTCGATGATCTTGCTTTCATTCGCATCAAGTTCTTTAATCGCAGTTTTTATGATTCTTATCATTTGGTCATTTGCAGGGTGGTCTTCAGGTGCTACACAACAATATAATTTAGCAACAATTCATCCAGAATCTTCTGATGTCTTACTAGGTCTGAATCAGTCAATGATGCAATTAGGATTCGCAGTTGGGGCAGGTCTAGGAGGGCTAGTAGTTGGGCAATTATCAGTATCATCGATCACTTGGTTTGGAGCTTTAGGAGTTGTGTTTGCTCTAGTTACAACCTTTGGCTTATCACGTTTCTTGATTCGTGAAAATGTAGTTAATCAAAATTTTAGAGTTCATAAAAGAGCGTAATTTAATTTCGAATAAATGAACTTACTCCTGCACAAATAAGTAAAATCACTACTGGAGCGTTGTTTCGTTCAATTGATCGGCATGGAAGTATCAAGGAAAGGTTAAGTGATAAATCCGTAGCTCATTATAAAGAAATATATCGGAGAACTTGGGATGGATGCAAACGACTTTGCAGCACATAGTTTAAGAAGTGGATTATCAACAAGCGCAGCAATGATGGGAATGACAGAAATAGCAATTATGAAACAAACAGGTCATAAAACTAGGGAAATGGTTGATCGATATGTTCAGGCAGGTCTACGTTATAAAAACAATGCAAGCAGCATTTTAAAAAACTTATAATTTCCGGATTTTCAGTGTGTTGGAGATTTGCATTTAAACGAAATTATCTTTTCTTTTATGTACAACTACCCACCTAATTTGCGCTACTGACTAATTGTCAGATAATTGTATTAAACTACAAAATTTGCTCCTTATTTATTAAGGAAAGATGAAAAACATTGTGATTTGGAAGAAGCGCTCATGATAGGGGTGTTTGTTTTGATTTCTATTTAAATCGCCGGCGGGCCATTTAGGAATAATAACCTTGATAATATTAGAATACTTTATGAGGTATTTTGTCTTTTTAAATTCATAAAACATACTGCCATAAACATAAACTGCATTTTTACTTTCTAAATACACAGAAAACAGGCATAACATCGTTATGCCTGTTTTATAAATAAATTCTCTCCTTAATGAAGGAGCATTTTACTAATTTTTTATTCCATTTTCTTGCTGTTCTGTTGTGCATTGTATCGGAAAGTATTCTCTAATTTGATTAAATAAACTTATTAGATACTCATTAAGTGCAAATCTATCTTCCTTAACAAATTCACTGAACAGAATTTGACTTTTTTTCAATTTTCTCTCCCCTTAATTAATATTTCTATGGATTTTGCAGTACGGTAATTAATTTAATTTTAATGTACTAGCCTGCCTTCGCTAAATATAATGATGGAAACTTATGCCATTCACCTGATTTGATCATATCAGAAAGCGCTTTCATTTTCAAAGATTTCCAATATTCAAGTTTCGACGGCAATTTATTTTAATATATACCAAGATTGTTTTAGGTGAACGAAGAAAATTCGAGCAATGCCTGTTCAATATATTAAAAAATGGCATTGAATCGATGCCTGGAGGAGGGGAAATACAAATTGCTTTAAACTACGAACAGTCATCCAATATAAGGGTAACCATAAAAGATGAAGGTAAAGGTATGACGCAGCATCAAATAGACCGCCTAGGTGAACCTTATTTTTCGACAAAAGAAAACGGGACTGGATTGGGAATGATGGTTTCATTTAGTGTAATTAAAGGAATGGGTGGGTAAATTGAAGTAAAAAGTGAACAGGGAAAAGGCACTTATTTCTTTATAACTCTACCACAATATATACAGCATGTTAGTTCCGCGAATTAAATGTTCTACCGTGATTTTGGTGAAAATAAGTAATAAACAATAGATGTTTTCTAATTATTCATTTAATCACGATTTTCTGTCATCGCTTACCATAAAAGGTAAGCGTAAATGGCTGATTCGTCATGAGGGTGTTCTTCGTTTTCCAGCTGAATAGTGGATTGCCCGATTCCTTGATGTTTCAAGTTTACTTGAGTGTTTATTGATAAGGCAAAGGGGAATAGGCTTATTGTGGAGGAGCGATAAATCAGGTGTAAGAGGAAGCATTACCTGTTCTTGTTTTATAAATAAGAGTCCTTTACAGATATTTTATTAGGAAAATATCTGTAAAGTAAACTAATAAATAAATAATAACCTTGCCTTCAAATGGCAAGGTTTTTTAATACAATTTTTGCGGTACATCCGAGGGTTTGGCATCTTAGCCAAAGCATTCCCCTTTTTATTTATGTTTTAAAAGTTAATATTCAAATTAGTGTAACTAATAAAAAAATCTCTAATTGACAATTATTATCAATGGAAATACAATAGTAAATATAAATGATATTGAAATTCGTTATCAATTGGGTGACTTTTCCAGGGGGATTGTTATGAGAAAAAATCTACTACTTATATTATCTATTATTGTATTAATATTAGGATTTGGCATACATAATCCTGTACTAGCAGCTGGAAGCTCCAGCGAGGATATTAAGAAAGCTGAAGTATCAATTGATCAAGCCATCGATTTTGCTTCTAAAGGGAACCTTTCGGATGCTCAAAAGTCTTATGATGAATTTAACAAAACTTGGAGACAAATTGAAGAAGGGATAAAAGGTGATTCAGCTACTGCTTACCGAGATATTGAGTCGAATATGGGAAAGGTAGTCTATGCTTTTACTCTTAAAAAACAAGACCAAGTTTTACAGGGTTTACAAGATTTAAAGGCTGTAAATGAAAAAGTTGCAAGTGGTGGATATTCAAAAGAAAGTGGTTTTAAGAAAGAAGATATTTCTTTAGATGATTTTATCTTGCTTCTCCAAGAAACAAAAAAGGAAGTTAAAGAGCAAAATCAAAATCAAGCACTTGAAGGCATTAAAAAGGCAAGTAGTAGCTGGTTAAGTGTAGAAGGAGTAGTGGTTGCACAATCTGCCTCCGTTTATAGTGATTCTGAAAGAGATTTGGTTACCATTCAAGCTATGCTTGCAGCTAATCCACCAAATTATAAAGCAGCTAATAAAACAATTGATAACATGGTAAAATACCTAACTCCTTTAGCTGATAAATCGAAGTACACCTACTGGGATGCAGCAATGATCCTTATACGTGAAGGTTTAGAAGCTTTACTTGTAGTAATTGCGCTTATGTCTTTTGTAAAGAAATCAGGAGAAGGTAAGGGAAAAGGTTGGATATGGACAGGGGTTTTATCGGGTCTAGGCATTAGTTTGATACTTGCAATCATTGTAAAATTTGTTATTTCATCTGGAGCGTTTGGTAATAATAATGCCCTTATTGGTGGATGGACAGGGGTATTTGCGGCAGTAATGTTGTTATATATGAGCTATTGGCTTCATAGCCAATCCAATATTGCTGATTGGAATCGGTATATTCGTGAAAAAAGCCAAACTGCATTAACAACAGGTAAACTTGTTTCGTTAGGGGTTCTTGCCTTTCTTGCTGTGTTTCGTGAAGGGACGGAAACCGTATTGTTTTATATTGGAATGGCAAGTCAAATAAAACTTCAGTCATTATTAATTGGTTTCCTCATTGGAGCAGCAATACTTGGGATCTTAGCCTATTTGATGATATATGTGGGATTGAAATTACCACTTCGCCCATTCTTTATGGTGTCTAGTGTTATCGTATTTTACCTCTGTATTAAGTTTACAGGAATGGGGATTCACAGCCTTCAATTAGCTGGATTAATCCAAACGACCAATTCCCAAAGCATACCAAGCATAGACTTTTTTGCACTCTACCCATCATGGGAAAGCACCATTCCTCAAATATTTCTAGTTCTTGGTGCAGTTATGATACTTTTATTAAAAAAATTTAAAAATAAAAAACTTATTGCGTTGAACAATAATAATATGGAAAGTAGGAAACTATCATGAAAAAGTTAACATCAATGGTCTTAGCAATCGGTCTTGGAAGTGCTTTAGTATTAGCGGGTTGTAGTTCAACTGATAGTAAAGTTTCTGATGGTGTAAATGAAATGTTAGATACAACGGAACAGTTATCAAAAGCTATTGATAGTAGAGACCAAGCAAAGGTAAAGGAAGTTGGACCAAAATTAGAAGATCAATGGTCTTCTTTTGAAGATGATGTTAAAAAGGATAACAAAGATTTATATGAGAAAATTGAAAAATACCTTGACCCAACAATAGCGGGTTCTGAAGCGGCAACTCTTGATAAAGAGGCGTTAGGTACCTTAAATGACCAACTGACTGATTCCTTGAAGGAATTAGCCGATAAAACCAAATAATTAATTTAAAAAACACCAACTTTCAGAAGTTGGTGTTTTTCTATTAAATTGCAAGACTCAGACAATGCATTTACAAGTAGTTTTTTTTATAATTCGTAATACTTAGGTCCCGAATTTATTTAAAAACATCGAAATAGTGTAAATGCATATTTTCTGCACATTTTTGTTGTAAACTCTTGTTGAAAATAATTTAAGGAGGATAAAAATGAAAAGTAAAAAATTTGTTGTAGGAATTGTTACCTTAGTATTAGCGTTTTTGTTATCTGCTTGTACCAGTAATAGTAATCAGAACAGCAGTGATAAAAATATGAACATGGACCATAAAAATATGACTGAAATGAATCACTCTAGTTCGGGTGAAGTTCCTAAAGGGTTAAAAGAGGAAAAGAATCCAACCTATAAAGTTGGAAGTGAAGCAATTGTTCATAGTGAACACATGGTGGGCATGAACGGTGCAAAAGCAACGATTGTTGGTGCTTATGATACGATAGCATATGCAGTTACCTATACGCCCACAACTGAGGGAGAAAAAGTGAAAAACCATAAATGGGTTATTCAAGAGGAAATAAAAAATGCTGGTGATGAAGTTTTAAAACCTGGAACTGAAGTTACATTAGAAGCAGATCATATGGAAGGTATGATGGGAGCAACTGGTACCATCGATTCAGCAGTAAAAACCACAGTTTATATGATTGATTACACTCCAACTACTGGTGGAAAAAAGGTTAAAAATCATCAATGGGTAACGGAAAGTGAACTTTCAACCAAATAACAGGCTGTTTACTGGGGAATAGGGGTTGCGACGCAATCCCTATTTTTAACTACAAACGTTAAACCAGATTGCTATTCATCATCAGAACTCCATTTATACCCTACTCCCCAAATCGATTTCAAATAACTTTTCTATTGAAGTTCTTATTAAGCTAACGCGGCAGTTTAGTTTAAGTAAAATGATTCACAATGTGTATTTTATTGTGTTAGTTACGACATATTTTCCGCTTTAATGCTCTCTATAGAGTGTTATCCCTTTTTTCTACACAAAAGGACCCCCACCATAAGGAAGGGGATTCACAGGATTATCGTTTTGTCTTGGTTATCTCTCAACCGCTTTACATCTTCTTTAGGTGGTAAGCCAAACATACGCGAATATTCACGGCTAAACTGTGATGGACTTTCATAGCCAACCCGGAATGCAACATCTGCTGCATCCTCTGATTCGGATAATAACAGGCTCCGAGCTTCTTGTAGTCTCAGTTGTTTTTGGAATTGAATTGGGCTCATTGCTGTTATCTCTTTAAAGTGCCGATGGAGTGAAGAAACACTCATATTTGCTATTTCCGCAAGTTCCTCAATCTTAAAAGACTTTTCATAGTTGTTCATGATATGTTCAATCACGTCACTGATTTGATGGGTAGAACTTCCTTCTATTGCTATTTGTTTCAGCATACCGCCATGTTCTCCTTGCAGAACCCTATAGATGATTTCTTTCGTGATTAGAGGAGCAAGTACCTTGATGTCTTTCGGAGTATCTAGTAAACGAGCTAATCTTGTTACCGCGTCTAGCAAAGATGGCTCTATTTTACTGACATACATACCTCGTTTAGCATTTTCCTTCTTGTCAACTCCCATTTGGAATTCACGTAAGACCTCCAATATTTCACTTGGCGTAAATTCAAGTTTGAAAGCCAAATAAGGAACTTCGGAAGAGGCTTCGGTGACTTGTCCGGTAATTGGCAGCTTAACGGATGCAACTAGGTAATCGGCAGGACCATACTGAAAACGCTCCTGTGACAGCAGTACCTCCTTCAGCCCTTGAACGACAATGCATAAGGAAGGCTTGTTAACTCCGTAATTTGGTCCAGTATCATTAGAATAACGGGAGAAAAATAAAGACGGAATAGCAGTCATTTGAGTTCCGTCCCGTCCTGTGTGACCCTCTATGATTTTTGCGAGCTCAATTCTTTGTCTATATAATTGTTCAAACATAAAATCCCTCCTCTGTCTGCGATGGTCCTATTATAAAGCTAATTAACTTTATGCGTAAATGGGTGTGAGAGGATTAGGCAATTATTTGATACGATTGTGATACCAGTCGTTTTTTCATTTGTTGCATAATGAGGATGCAAGTTATTGTACATCTTTATTTTCAACGTAAAGAGATCAAATTATTGATAAGGGAGTAGATAGATCACCATGAATAATACATGGAAAATATACATGCTAACCCTCATCAGCTTCTTGGTTGGCACCTCACAATTCGTCATCTCTGGCATTCTAGATAAAGTCGCTTCTTCCGTAGGTGTTTCCGTATCGGCTGCGGGGCAGCTTATTACAGTATTCGCTCTTGCTAACGCAATCGGCACGCCCCTCTTCATGTTGGCGACCGCAAAGATGGATCGGCGAAACCAGCTGCTCTTGGCTCTAGCCATTATATTTTTCGGAAGCGTTTCGACACTTGATCTTCCGGGCTTTGACTTTCTGATGGTTTCACGGATCATACTCGGAGTCGGAACGGGTATCTTCGTCGTCACCTCCTATTCCACTGCAGCTAATTTGGCACTTCCGGGACGACAGGCTGGAGCAATGTAAATATCGCATTGGGCTATAGTGTTTCCCTTGTTCTCGGTGTACCCATCGGGCGTGTAATTGCTTCCGCATATGACTGGAAGGTGATTTTTGGGGGCATTGGAATCTTTACCGTGCTGGGATTCATTGCTATTGCAATAACAATCCCATCTATGCAAAGTGAAGCACCTATCCCTCTGGGGGAGCAACTCGCCCTGTTAAAGAATCCAAAGGTCGCTTTCGCCCTTGGTGTGTCGTTATTCGTATTTATCGGCTACTCAGTGGTCAATACGTATATCACTCCCTTCTTGACCTCTGCTATATCAATAAGTGGAAAGGAAGTTAGCGTCATTCTCTTCGCATTGGGCATAGCGAGCTTGTTCGGGTCCAAACTTGGTGGCTTCCTGGCGGATCGGATTGATACTACTCGAACACTCATTGTCAGCATAGTATTACAAACCCTAAGTCTTGCAATGGTGTCTGCCCTTTCTGGTTTTGCAGTTGTCGTCATTGTGTTACTCATGATTTGGTCGGTTGCTGTTTGGATGTTCGGACCGACCCAGAACTTTAACCTACTGTCGATTGCACCTGAAGCGTCGGGTATCATGCTTAGTTTAAACAGCACATTTGTACAGCTTGGTTTTGCAGCAGGCGCAGGTATCGGGGGAATCGCCGTGGGTGGCTCATCGATACTTGCCATTTGTTGGATTGGTACTGCTGCGGTTGCAGTCGCATTATTTATCACTGTCGCCTCATTGGGGCTTACCCGTTCGCTATCAAGTGAACGAGGATGATGCTTCTAACGCTGGTAATGAACTTTCAAGACGCAAACAGCAAGGATTACGGCAACTTAAGGGACAAAATTTATTAGGAGGAGTAGTTACTTTGAAAATTTTGATTTTAGGTGCAGCAGGTCAAATAGCCCGTATGCTAAGAAATGAATTGATTAATAAAACTGATCATTCAATCGTTCTTTATGCCAGAAACGGTCATAAGCGTTTAAGCATTAATGATGAAAACCGAGAAGTTATCCTTGACGGTGATTTTAAAGACAAAGATAAACTGATTGATGCAATGAAAGATGTTGACCTTGTATATATCAACGATATGGGTGACGATAAATCAACAAAAACAATCATTGATACCATGCATGATGCAGGAGTAAGAAGAGTAATTGCGGCATCGGTTCTTGGAATTTACGATGAAGTTCCCGGAGCTTTCGGTAAATGGAATAAGAGTATGATTGGTGGAAGTCCCAGAATGCAGTCCCAGATTGATTCAGCATATTTATTAGAAAATTGTAATCTGGATTATACGCTTTTAAGATTGACTTGGCTTTACAACGAAAATGGAAATACTAAATATATGATTACCCAAAAAGGAGAGCCATTTATTGGTGCACAAGTTACGCGTCAAGCTGTAACTCAAATAATCATGGATATCATTGAAGAAAAAAGTGATAAATATCTTCAAACCAGTCTAGGAGTGAGTGAACCAGATACAGATTGGGCGAAGCCATCATTTTATTAAGATATTAAGTAGCAGGGGTAATATTTTTGAGACGTATATTTCTAAACGGCAGTATGAATATTGATGGAAATACTGCTAGATTAGCTAAAGAAGTTTATCAAGGTCTTGATTATACTCATATCAATTTAGCTGAGCATCATATTAATCAAATCGGACAAGACTCCGGCGGTCAGCAAGATGATTTTCAAAAAGTCATTGAACAATTAATAATGGCAGATGTTATTGTCATCGGTACTCCAGTTTATTGGTCAAGTATGACTGGTTATTTAAAGACTTTCATCGATCGTTTTGCAGACGCTTTGGATGCCCCATTAGCAGGTAAACGTGTTTTTCTATTAATTCAAGGTACGGCACCTGATGATGCTATTCCGTATATTACAAATGTAATACAACATCTCTGTCGCCGTTTCCGCATGAATTATATGGGATTAGCAACTAATTCTAAGGAAACAACCAAATTGCACAATCTAATGGTTAATAAAAAGGAGAAAGGAAGATAAATTGTGAAAAAACGCCAATTAGGAAAAAGTGGGCTAGAAGTTTCCGCTATCGGGCTTGGTTGCATGGGAATGAGTCATGGTTATGGTCCGGCATCGGACAAGAAAGAGATGATTTCGCTGATTCATGCAGCAATTGATCAAGGCGTCACTTTCTTCGACACCGCCGAAGTTTATGGTCCATATGTGAATGAAGAGTTGGTTGGTGAAGCGCTTAAACCTTTCAAGGGGAAAGTGGTCATTGCCACCAAATTCGGTATCCAAATGGAAAATGGCAAGCAGGTGCTTGACAGCAAGCCGGAAACTATTAGGCAGTCGGTCGAAGGCTCCCTCAAACGCCTAAAGATTGATACCATTGACCTCTACTATCAGCATCGTGTTGACCCAAATATCCCAATTGAAGAAGTCGCTGGAGTAGTACAAGACCTAATTAAGGAGGGTAAGGTTAAACATTGGGGGCTTTCTGAAGCAGGTGTGGAAACGATACGCCGCGCACATGCCGTTCAGCCTTTGACTGCGATTCAAAGTGAATACTCCATGATGTGGAGAAGTCCTGAAGAACAACTTCTGCCTACCCTTGAAGAACTTGGAATCGGCTTTGTGCCGTTCAGTCCTCTGGGCAAAGGCTTCCTTACCGGAAAAATTGATAAAAATGTAACATTTGATAGCTCCGATTTTCGCAGTATTGTTCCTCGCTTCAAGCCGGAAAATATCGAAGCTAATCAGATATTGGTCGAACTGATAAAGAAGATTGCAGAAGAGAAAGATGCTTCACCGGCTCAAATCGCACTAGCATGGGTCCTTGCTCAGAAGCCATGGATTGTTCCGATTCCTGGTACAAGGAAACTGGAACGTCTGGAAGAAAATCTAGGCGCAGCGGAAGTTAAGCTGACTCCTGAAGAACTAGATGATTTGAACGACGCACTATCAAAGATTGAAATTTCAGGAGAGCGCTACCCGGCAAAATACGCAAATAGAGTCGGAAAATAAAAGACACTCAAAATTTAATTAACAGGAGGAATTTTTTATGCAAAAAGTAACTTTTAACAATGGTGTTGAAATGCCAATTCTTGGCTTTGGGGTTTTTCAGATGCAGGATGAAAATGAATGTGAACAAGCTGTTTACGATGCGATTATGGCAGGATATCGTCTAATCGATACGGCTGCCTCTTATCTAAATGAAGAAGCAGTCGGCAGAGCAATCAAGCGGAGCGGTGTGCCAAGAGAGGAATTGTTCATCACAACAAAACTTTGGGTTCAGGATACTGGTTATGAGAGCACAAAGAAAGCATTTGCCAATTCACTAAAAAGACTTCAATTGGATTATTTAGACTTGTATTTGATTCATCAGCCATTCGGCGATGTATATGGTTCTTGGCGAGCTATGGAGGAATTATACAGGGAGGGAAAAATCAGAGCAATCGGAGTAAGTAACTTCTATTCAGACCGCCTAATTGATTTAATCATTCATAATGAAGTTATTCCTGCGGTAAATCAGGTCGAAACACATGTTTTCAATCAACAAATTGAAAGTCATAACTTTATGAAAGAGAACAATGTTCAGATTGAGTCTTGGGGACCGTTTGCTGAAGGAAAAAATAACATGTTCCAGAACGAAATTTTGGTATCAATTGCTGAAAATTATAATAAATCCGTTGCCCAGGTGGTTTTACGTTGGTTAACACAAAGAGGTGTCGTTGCGATTCCAAAATCTGTTCGTAAGGAAAGAATCATCGAAAACTTCAATATCTTTGACTTTGAATTAAGCCAAGAAGATATGGAGAAAATTGCTACCTTAGATACTAAACAAAGCTTGTTCTTTTCACATCAAGACCCTGAAATGGTGAAATGGATCGGTACACGTAAACTTGATATTTAATGTTCTTTCTAATTTCGAGCTGAATCTCCCCACCTAAATACTATTGTGCATTAAGGTGTTGAATCCATAAAAAAGCGTGTGAATTCTACACACGCTTTTCAATTATAGGTGTGTGTTGTATGGACTAGCAGTTTTGAGCGAAGGCAATGTCAGCCATGACAGTTGCAAAAGAAGTATTTTCAAAAGAAAAATAAAAATAACGAAAGGATGTTGTTTAATATGTCTAATATTCAAGATAAAGTTGTAATTATTACAGGTGCCTCTAGTGGGATTGGGGAGGCGACTGCAAAAGAACTTGCATCTAAAGGTGCAAAGTTAGTTTTAGCCGCTCGTCGTGAAGACCGTTTAAAGAAATTACAAGAAGGTATTCAAAATAATGGCAGTCAAGCAGTTTATAAAGTAACTGATGTAACTTCCCATGAACAAATGGAGGAACTCGCTGAGGTTGCTCTTAAAGAGTTTGGAAAAATCGATATATTAGTCAATAATGCCGGAGTGATGCCACATTCATTTCTTTATAAGAAAAAGATTGATGATTGGAACAAGATGATTGATGTAAATATTAAAGGAGTGCTTTATGGAATTGCTGCTGTTCTTCCAACAATGAGAGAATGTAAATCCGGTCATATTATTAATCTTTCTTCTGTAGCAGGTCACTTTGTCGGTCCTGGGAGCACCGTTTATGCTGGAACTAAGTTCGCCGTGCGTGCTATTTCCGAAGGACTACGTAAAGAAGAGGCAGGAAACAATATTCGTTCAACTATTATCTCACCAGGCGCTGTTCAGTCTGAATTAATTAATTTGATCACCGATATGGATTTAAAACCGGGGATTGAAAAACTTTATGAAGATGTTGCCATTGATGCTGAAAGTATTGCTCATGCCATTGCTTTTGCAATTGAACAACCATCTGACGTAGCAATAAATGAGATGATTATTCGACCTACTAGTCAAGAGCGTTAGGAAATATGGCTATATCAAAAGATTCCGTCAGCAATATTAAAGATTCAAAACGGGGTTAGTATGAGAATGTGGAAGACTAACAGAAACTAAAGAAGCGGGCTGTTAAAATAACAAAAAAGTAGATTGACCCTAGAATAAATTAAGGAGGATGTACAATGAAAGAAGTTATTCTTTGGACCGGTGCTGGACAGATTGGCATGGCGATAGTAAGAAGAATTGGCTTTGGTAAGAAAATTATTGTTGGTGATAAGAACCTAGATAATGCCAAGGCTATTGCAAAATTTATGGAAGAAGCCGGATTTGATGTGGTGCCTTTCGAAACGGACATTTCTTCCAGAGAATCTATTTTAAAATTGATTGCAGAAGGTCAGAATTACGGTGAAATCACTGCTCTTATCAATGCAGCTGGTGTGTCACCTAGTCAGGCACCTATTGAAATGATTTTGAAGGTGGATTTGTATGGAACCGCAGTATTGCTGGAGGAAGTAGGTAAGGTCATAGCTCCTGGAGGCGTTGGTGTAACAATTTCCAGTCAGTCTGGACATAGAATGCCTCAATTGGGGACTGAAATTGACGAACAGCTGGCAACGACACCAACTGAAGAACTCCTTAGTTTAGAGGTCCTTCGACCAGAAAACATCAAGGACACGTTGCACGCTTATCAAATGGCGAAACGGTGCAATGTGAAACGGGTGATGTTTGAATCTATACGTTGGGGGGAAAAAAACGCTCGTATCAATTCCATTTCTCCAGGGATTATCGTAACGCCATTGGCTATAGACGAATTCAATGGTCCAAGAGGAGAATTCTATAAGAATATGTTTGCCAAGTGCCCTGCCAGACGCCCAGGAACAGCTGATGAGGTTGCAAATGTGGCTGAGCTGCTGATGATGCCGCAGGGAGCATTCATCACTGGGTCTGATTTCCTAATTGACGGTGGAGCGACTGCTTCATATTTTTACGGACCACTTAAACCAATAGAATAATGAAAGGAATCTAAAAAATGCTGTCTCAATTAGAAATGAGGCAATTTTTTTTGATAAATATAGTTGAACTGGGAATTAATAGACAGAACATCTTTTATCCAAAAACTTCAATGCTTAGGATTGGTATTAAAAAAGCCCTGTATAACAGGGCAATTCTTACACTCAACTATTATTTTACTTTGTTATATTCCTCATCTGATACTGGTTCCAACCATTCAGGAGTACCTGCGGTGATTGCAATGTGTACAAACCAGCTATCTTTTGTCGCTCCATGCCAGTGTTTCACGCCATCATGGGTGACAATAACATCACCAGCTTTTAATAATTGAGCAGGTTTTCCCTCTTCTTGGTACCAACCTTCTCCACCAGTTACCAATAAAATTTGAAATCCATCATGATGAATATGCCAGTTATTTCTGCATCCTGGTTCAAAAGTCACATTTCCTACACCAATGTTGACTTCAGGATCAGACACTAATCCTTTAAGATAACTTTGTCCCACAAAAAATTGTGAAAAAGGATTTTTTTCGCCTGCTGGGAAAATAACACCATTTTTTACTTCTTCATGTTTTGCCATTTTATTTCCTCCAATAAATATCATTAATATTTGTATCCTCGAGATGATCAATTGCTATAAAAAGTCCCCATTCATTACTTGTTTATTTCAATTTCCCGCCAAATACCGGAAAGAAGCTATGCTCGCCATAATTCTGGATGTGCTCTACATTCTTCAAAGTCTCCATATCTGCATCGCTGATAACAAAATCAAGTTCTGCATTGATTCTCATGTGATCTGGATTTGCCGTCTTAGGAATTACTACAAGACCAAGCTGGATATCATAACGTAGGCAAAGCTGAGCAACAGATACTCCATACTTATCAGCTATTACCTTAACCTCTGCATTATCGAGAACTGCACCGTGTGCAATAGGTGAATATGCCTCTACCAGGATGTCATTCTTCTGGCAGAATTCAATTAGTTCCAAAGGAGTATTGCTCACATGTGCCAATATCTGATTTACCATAGGCTTGATCTCACAGCTTGCAAGAATGTTCTCTACATCATCCTGAAGGAAGTTGGAAAGACCGATTGCCTTTACCTTGCCTGTCTTATAAGCATCCTCTATTGCTTTCCATACTTCTTTGTTTTCCTCGAAGTAACGGTTCTCCTCACGGAACTCCGTCCAAGGCTGTGGGCTGTGGATAATCAGAAGATCAATGTAATCCAGTCCCAACTTTGCTAAAGACTCATCAATGGACTGCTTAACTGCATCATAGCTTTTTAGTTCTGCAGCAACCTTTGTCGTAATGAAAAGTTCTTCTCTTGCGACACCGCAGGAACGGATTCCTTCGCCCACACCAGCTTCATTCATATAAGCTTGAGCAGTATCAATATGGCGATATCCGATAGATACCGCATCATGCACTGCCTGTGCTGCCTGTGCATCGTCAAGCAGCCAGGTACCAAGACCTAATTTTGGAATTTCTACAGCATTTGATAATTTGTAAGTTTCGTTAAACATGTTTTTGTCTCCTTTATCAGTAAGTTCTTTCATTTATTCTTCAGTTCTGCCGGGTAAAAGTTTTACAATAATATGTGGAATCCCCTATTCTCATTTCTTAATTTTCAGGAATAATTTCATTAACGCATGCTAATGCGTTCAGCGTTCTCGGAAAGCCCATATATGGAAGGCAGTGGGTAATAGCCGTAATCAATGTTTCCTTGTCATTGCCCACATTTACGTTTCCCTGCACATGTGCCTTCACTTGACCTTCAGCACCGCCTAACGCACTAATGATACAAAACGTCAACAACTCCCGTGTTTTCAAATCAAGCCCGCCACGGGTATAGAAATCTCCGAAGCAAAAAGCGGAAAGATAATCCTGTATATGCTTTTGATTTGACGGGGCATTTTCCCGCATTTTTGCAATAACATCACCAAATATCTCTACTTGTACGGCAAGCCCTTTATCAAAACGATTATCTTCATCTACAGTCTTTTGACTTTCAACAGGTAAAGCGATATTCTTGGCTTTAAAAACCTCATTGACTACATTGATAGCATTTAATGTTTTTGGGAATCCAATATATGGAGCACACTGGTAAACAGCCTCTTTGATTTCTATAGGTGTTAACCCAACATTTAGAGTCGCACTAACATGTGCTTTTAGTTGAGGCAACGTCTGGTTGGTCGAAAGAACCACCAGGGTAATCAACTCACGGATCTTATCGTCAAGTTTACCTTGATAAAATACTTCCCCAAAAATGAAATGACTCAGAATATCTTGAAAATCAGGATCTGTAGCATGTGCGGCAGTTACACCCTCACCAAATAGCTGTTTGAACTTTTCCTTGCTCTTTTCAACACGGTCCATAATTATACCTCCTCTATTAACTCCAATATTATTCACAAGTTAATAAAATTTGATGTGTTACTAAGACGCATGTTGATACGTTATCGCACATCTGTGTATAATATAAAATGAAAAGAGGATGTCTGCAATAATCAAAATGCCATGATTTGTGCGTTATTGCACAAGTTAATTAAAATTGTACGGTAAGTTCTAAGGAAAGTTAGGTGATTACTACAATGTCTAGGGTGGATAGAAGAGTACAAAAATCTCAAGAAGCAATAAAAAATGCTTTTATTGAACTGATGTCTGAAAAAAACTTTGATCAGATTACGATACAAGATATTTCCGACCGAGCAAATGTCGGTCGAAGAACTATTTATGATCATTATATGGATAAATTTGATCTCCTGGAAAAGCTGATTGAAGAACATATTAACGAACTAAGGAAATTGTGCGAATCGGCAGCTGAATTAAGTTTTGTTGAGGGAAATTTGATTTGGTTTGAATATTTTGAACGTAATTATCAATTTTTTTCAACCATGTTAACGAGTAAAGGAGCCCCGGCTTTTCGTAGTCATTTCCTGAAATTTGTAATCGAGGAGTTAGAGGGGGAAATAGATGTAACCAAAGGAAAAAATCAAGGATTAAGTAAGGATATAGTTCTAAAATTTTTTGGTGCTGCCATCGTAGAGACAGTAATAGCTTGGATCACTAATGGATTATCTGAACCAACTCAAGTCGTGGCAGAACAAGTGGGGATTTTGCTAGATAGGAATTTGTAATTATAGGATAGTTCTTACAGATAAAAAGAGATTGTGAAGAAATATACTTAAACTATATGAATGCTTTTGTTGAACAATCGGGTTGATGCTGCAACCCCTTTTCTTATTCGACTACCATGAAAATAAGTTTCTTCAAGATTAGAAAATGACATTACTTAAGAAGACCCTGCTCAATCGTTAAAAAAAGAGGAGAGCGATAATTAATGAGTCTATGGATTAGGGTTGACTGGATTAAGGTCAGTATCAGTATTGACACTTCCTAACCATTTTCATTCTCTGTGGTGAAGCGCCGATTTTTGCGCTTCATGGATGGCTAACGGGCAGGTTTGTTGTGCGAAATGTTTCTGGCTTAAATTGAGATTGGTCACAATACTCAGGTAAAGGTCGGACAGCTCCTCTCGGAACTGAAGGGTTATATCGAAGAATCAAATGATGGGGTAACGCCCTGAAGGGTTCTCTCTTAGTCGAATAGCATTTGATTTAGTAAGAATGAGAGTGTTATAAGCTCGGCAAAAAGGCGTGAGAAATTACCGTAGCAGTTCGGCTGCCGAAAGCCTACTCGATGGAGTGGTGTAATTCATGATGCTTGAGTTGAATGAATATGGTGAGGATGCGAATACATCTAAAAGAAAAAGGTTAAGCTGACGAACTTCTGAATGTACGGGTCTAAACCTGCAATACATAGAAATGTGTATTATCACCAAATTGTGAGGTTAGCTGTGGGTGAGTAAGAATAACAAATATGAAAATCCATGATACGTTATAGGCGTTTGAATGCTAACAGGCTTACAGGAAGCACCTAAGTTCATTCCATAATAGATATAATTCAACGTTGTAAACTGATAACGTGGAGGGCTTACTCCCTGAGAATCGTTGGCAAGGAAAGCAATAATGATATTAGTTACCGTATAACTTGCCTTTATATCAGTGAAAGTGGTGGCACAGTACCAATGAAATGTTTAATCAACATGGAGGGATAGCCACTATACTAATGAAGAATCATTCAACCATGTAAGGCAGATTTTTATCGATTAATAAGGTTCTTGTGAGACTAAAAGAGGTTTAACTCCGAAAGGAGTTGCCGACTTATTGAAACGGAAAAAGCTGAGGCACAATGAGTATTATAATTTACAGGAGTGCTTTGACTCTTTGTACGCTCAAAGTGTCAGTGGTAAAAAGTTTTATGGATTAATAGAATTGATGAGTTCTAATGAAAATATTCGTCTTGCCTACCGTAATATCAAAAGAAATACAGGTAGTAAAACGGCAGGAACTGATAATCTTACGATTAAAGATATTTGTCATTTATCTGTGGAAGATGTAATAAACACTGTTCAAATCATGTTTAAAAACTACAAACCTAAAATGGTTAGACGAATGTTTATTGAAAAAGGAAACGGAAAATTTAGACCCTTAGGGATTCCAACCATCTGGGATAGAATTTTCCAACAGTGTATTCTACAAGTATTGGAACCCATTTGTGAAGCCAAATTCCATAAACATAGCTATGGATTTCGACCAAATAGAAGCACCCATCATGCCAAAGCAAGGTTCGAATTTCTTGTCAATCAAGCTGGGCTTCATCATTGTGTGGGTGTCGATATAAAGGGCTTCTTTGATAATGTGAATCACGGAAAACTTTTGAAACAGCTTTGGTCATTGGGGATCAGGGATAAGGTATTACTCTCAATTATCTCAAGATTATTAAAAGCGGAGATTGATGGAGAAGGAATACCAGCCAAAGGAACACCGCAAGGTGGAATTTTATCACCCCTATTATCAAATGTCGCTCTTAATGAACTTGATTGGTGGATAAGTAATCAGTGGGAAACATTCGAAAGCAACTTTAAATATAAGACTAGTGGAATCAAGTATCAAGGACTTAAAAAATCTGGGTTAAAAGAATGCTTTATCGTCCGCTATGCGGACGATTGTGTGCCACGAAAGCAACCAAAGTGTGCGTAAGCACATAAGGAAGCTATGCTGCACTCAAGATGAGAGTTGGCCTCTCGTAATCGCTATACAGGTAGAGATTACAAACCACCTTAAGGTGCTGTAGTCAAAAGCTATGGTATTGAGCGTTAAGGAAAAGGCAGAGCCAGACTTTGTCAGGTACATATTAAGGAGACGAAAACCATTGAACCGCTGAAGAAGTATCGAAAGCGTAGGGATGTCATCAAAACTGAGGGGGAGTCGTTAACTCAGGAGAAGTTCGGAGGAAACCTGTTTACTGTCCGTTCGGTGACCGGTATAAAGGCGGCGTGAACTTAATATAGGCTTGAGTGTGGAACGTGGGAACCTACGACATGGATGTTAAGGGAGAAATTCAAGTGGAAGCCCCACAAGAATCAGAGTACCAATGCCATGTATAGGGGCGGAATAACCCGTAGTAGTAATGAAACCTCCTAACGGAGGTGGAACAAAGGGGTTATGTTATTCAGTTTTATGAGCAAGTCAACCATTTTAGTGGGAGGAACTTATGAGTAAAACAAAGCCATATGCGATATCTAAAAAGGTAGTTTATGAAGCTTTTCTAAGAGTAAAGGCAAATAAAGGGTCAGCTGGAAGTGATGAAGAGTCAATAGAAGAATTCGAAATGAATCTAAAAGATAATCTCTATAAACTATGGAATAGAATGTCCTCAGGAAGTTACTTTCCCCCAGCAGTAAAGGCTGTAGAGATACCGAAGAAAGCTGGGGGTACTAGGACATTAGGGATTCCAACTGTTGCAGATAGAATTGCACAAATGGTTGCGAAACTGTACTTTGAACCTTCCGTAGAACCTTTCTTTCATGAGGACTCTTATGGTTATAGACCTAACAAAAGTGCCATTCAAGCTTTAGAGATAACACGTAAAAGGTGTTGGAAATACAACTGGGTTCTAGAATTTGATATTAAAGGCTTATTCGACAACATTGATCATGGATTACTAATAAAAGCAGTGGAAAAACACACAAATATTAAATGGGTAAAATTATATATTAATAGATGGCTAAAGGCACCTTTTCAAACGAAAGAAGGAGTAATAGAACGCACTTCTGGTACACCGCAAGGTGGAGTCATAAGTCCTGTTCTTGCAAACCTTTTTCTACATTACACATTTGATAAATGGATGACTATTAACCATCCTAATAATCCATTTGCGAGATATGCGGATGACGCAGTCATTCACTGTAAGTCAGAAGCAGAAGCAATGAGATTGCTTGAATCTCTAAACAATAGGATGAACGATTGTAAGCTTGAACTGCATCCAACCAAAACACGAATTGTATATTGTAAAGATGAAGATAGGAAAGAAAATTACGAAAATACTTCATTTGATTTTCTTGGATACACGTTCAGACCAAGACGTTCGAAGAATAGATGGGGAAAGCATTTTATTAACTTTACACCTGCGATTAGTAACAAAGCTAAGAAATCAATTAGGCAAAAAGTGAGGGACTGGAAACTACAGCTGAAAGCTGAAAAGGACCTTACGGACCTATCGAATATGTTTAACTCTAAAATCATAGGCTGGATTAATTTCTATGGCAAGTTCTACAAATCTGAAATGTACTCAACGTTAAGGCATATTAACAAAGCCTTAATAATGTGGGCGAGGAAGAAATACAAAAGATTGGCTCGTCACAAGAAGAGAGCAGAATATTTCTTAGGTAGAATTGCAAAACAAAACCCCAAGCTCTTTAAACACTGGGAAATGGGTATTAAGCCTACGGCTGAATAATGGGAGCCGGATGAGCTGAGAGGTTCACGTCCGGTTCTGAGAGGGACTACTGGGGAGGTTCCAGTGGTCTACTTGCCTCAAGGTCCTGTGTCGAACACGTTCTCAAGCGATTAAAATGAATTATGCCATCAGAGACTTTTTGAAGACTAGACTACATTTGGAAACAAGTGAAGAAAAATCTAAGGTAATTATCCTAAAGAAAAACTCTTCCGAGTTTCTAGGTTTCTCAATTAAAGCAGTAAATAAAGGTAAAACGAGATTTGGTTATGTAGCCAAGTCCAATATGACTAGAAAAGCAAAAGTAAACGCCTCTAACAAAATTAAAGAGGCTATCAAAATAGTGCAGAAAAAACCTAGTGCCAAAACAGTATGGAATTTTAACACCATCGTAATGGGGATACAGAATTATTATTCGGCAGCCACTCGAATTACAATCAATCTTAATGAGTTAAACTCTTGTCTTAGGAAAACGTTATACAATCGCTAAAGAAGCTTAGAAAAGACGCAAATTTTCAAGATATGACAAAGACTTTACAAAAGAGGTACAAGGGATACAAATCACAATTATATAAGATACAGACCATGGTGTTTGTCCCTATCTATGCCCAACGGCATAAAACAAGCCTATGTTTCTCGCAGGTTACGTGTAACTACACTACCGAAGGTAGAGAAAAGATACATAAAAATCTAAAAGCGATTAACAAAACTGTCTTATCCTCTTTTATTCCAAATCGGACAATTGAATATAACGACAATCGAATTAGTAAGTTCATTGCTCAGTATGGTAAATGCGCTATATCAGGGGTGGAACTAGGCATTAATGATTGGCACTGTCATCATATGAATCCTTATCATCTTTCAAAAGACGATACCTATTCAAATCTAGTAATCCTGCATGAAGCAGTCCATCGATTGGTACATCTAAAAGATAATGAAAAGATAAAAGTACTTTTAAAGGGCTTAAATCTTTCCAAAAAGCAAAAAGAAAAACTTAATAAACTTCGAACACAATGTCTTAATAAAGCAATTTGATTTCGGAAAATAATAAAATCAATCTAAGAAGATACATAGAATTGAATGAATTGGATTAGTTGGAGCGCCGTATGCGATTAAAGTCGCACGTACGTTGCGAGCAGGGGGAAAAGGGGTCGATAACTTCAAACCCTTACCTATCTGTCATGAAAAAGCAATGGCTAATAAAAAAAACTCGCTACTGTAGCGAGTTTTGCCCTTCATGTCCCAACATGAAGCAAAGATAGTTATTCAATTGTATTTTTCATTGCATTGTACATATTTGCTACGTGTTCATCGACTTTATCTCGTGACATGCGTAGTCGTTCCACTGAAGTACCATATCCAATTTCATGTTTTCCCTCTTCTAATCCTTTAAAAATCCCATCTGCGAATTCATCTAACGGTTCTCCATGAGTATGCAACCCTGCTCCGCCTAAATCTGTATTCACTGCTGGAGGAGCAACTTCAATTACTTCTACAGATGAATCAGAAAGTTGGTGTCGTAGACTCATTGTAAATGAATGAAGTGCCGCTTTCGTTGCTGAATAGATGGGAGCAATGGCAAACGGAGTAAAAGCTAACCCAGATGTGACGTTAATGATAGTCGCTTCTTCTTTTGTAGCAAAAAATGGAGCAAATAGCATAGACAGATGGAAAGGTGCTTCAATGTTTGTTGTGATTTCGTTATTGAAATAATTCCAATTGTTCTTCGCATCTGCTTTTAACACATTAAAACGTTGTTGAATCCCTGCGTTGTTCACTAACACATTCACTTCTGGATAGTTCTCAGTTACCCAATCAAACAATGATACACGCTCAGATTCAGTGCTCAAATCACTTACATTGGTAATAAGGTCTGGGAATTTTTCTTTTGCATTTTGAAGTACATTTTCACGTCGTCCAGTAACGATGACTTTATTTCCAGCTTTTATAAAGCGTTCTGCGAAAGCTAATCCTATCCCAGCACTTCCACCTGTAATAAGTATTGTATTTCCTGAAAGTTTCATTTTAGTTCCTCTTTTCTAATTATTTCTTCACTTAATAAAAACAAATTTATACCTTTTCTGGAACAGAGCGTTTTGTATAACGCGTAATTTTCAAGTCAATCCTCTTTAAAGATTCTGTCATTAACGAAATTTCATCTAGCACTGACAGCTTGTGGTTCCTCATTATTTCAAGTCGGAGTTCAATGGTTTTGTCTCCTTCTACTACCCAATCAATATATTGCTTAATACCACTAATGGGCATGTGCGTATTTTTTAAACAAATAACGGTTTCAAGGAGTGAAATTTGATCTTCTGAAAATAACCTCCTACCTGCTTCATCACGCTCAATTAGTGGCAGTAGTCCCTTTTTTTCATAATAACGTAACGTTGATTCTGTAATATTGAATTTTGCTGCAGCTTCGCTAATTGAACAATATTTCATCGGGAGACCTCCAAATTTTATCTTTCCTTGTCGACAGGATTATGATACGACTTAAACCGTGGTTTAAGTCAACAAAAAAACTAAAAAAAATTTGATTCTGTACCAGTTAATGAATTCAGACATATGGTACAAAAGGAAAATCAAAGAAAAATAACATTTCTTTGAATAGAGATATAATGTGGACCACAACAGTTAAATCATTAATAATTCCACACTAGAAACAAAAATGTGAAAAGGTGAACTTAAATTAACGGGTGCAAGAGTAAAATAAAAGGATCGCTGCGTTCCTTTTGCTTGTTCCACTAAAAGGGCAGGTTAGTTGACGAAGCATTCAAAAATTTTTATTAAAAGGATACATATAAATAAAAGCACTCACAATTTTGTGTGTGCTTTTTTGCTTGTTATTCTTTTGGCACCAGAGAAGGTAGTTTTCTAATTATTATATTTCTTATCACCCCAACCTTCTCCTGCTACTGTAATCGAACTAACATTTATCCCAATTTTTATTAATAATTGACACACATATTAGTGCTTGCTAATATGATAACATCAGAACATATTAGTGCTGTCTAATATGATTGGAGGTAAAGTTACCGATGGCAAAAACAGATGTTGATTTGAAGGTAAAGTTTCTAAGGGGATTTTCAGATAAAACAAGGATTCAAATTCTTGAATCAATTAAAGAACAAGAAAAAACTGTTTCAGAGATTGTAGAGGACCTCAATGGTAAGCAATCAAATATATCCCAACATCTAGCCTGTTTAAAAGGCTGTGGGCTTATTGTTGGCAGACAAGACGGTAAATTCATTAAATATAGTTTACGAAATCAACAAGTAAGTGAGTTACTAACAATGTTTCACACAGTGTTCGAAGAAGTACAAACTGATATAGCTTGTTGTGAGAATCATATCGACTAAGGTGGTGAAATAATTTGGCTGATAAATGTTGCAGTTCTAAAGAAATACAGAAAAATGATAAAGATGAAAATAAAAGTTGTTGCAACGATAAATTAAAAACATTAGAAAATGTTGTGGAAATAAAGACTTCTTGCTGTAGCAGTGAATCTCTTGCTTTAGAAAAGCCTAATGCGGAAAAAAGCTCTTGCTGTAGCAGTGATTCAATTGCCTTAGAAAAACCTAACGGTCCAAAAAGCTCTTGTTGTAGCAGCAAGGTTGAAGAACTATTAAAGGACATTCCTCTTTCGTCAGCTACTTCTGAAGAAAAAGTTGTATATCGTGTACACGGAATGGATTGTCCAGCTTGTGGTGTCACAATAGAAAAAGGGTTAAGTGCTTTAAAAGGGATTAGAGATGTAACAGTGAACTACAGCACAGCAAAACTACAGGTGGTTGGAGATGTCGGTTCGTTTGATCAAATTGAAAACCAAGTTCAAAAACTTGGTTATAAGGTTGAATCGCTTGAACGGAACACAAATATGAGGACGTACAATGTCGAAGGAATGGATTGTGGTAGTTGTGCGAAAAGTATCGAAAACCATTTGAATACTTTACCTTCAGTGCGAAATATAAGTGTGAATTTTTCTACAGGAAAAATGAAGATTGATCACGACAATAGCGTTGATGATATCGTTTCAGAAGTAGCTAAAATCGGTTATAAAGCGTCCTTACTTGCAAAGAGAAGTAAAGTTACCGAAACTCCTAAAAACAACCAAGGAAATGGTTTAATCATCTTTTCAGGGGTTTTAATAGCTCTTGGGTTTATTGGGTCATACAATGGTATCTCAACATTAATGAGTAATATTTTGTACGCGATAGTCATCGTTTTAACTGGATATAAGCCTGTGAAGAGTGCTTACTATGCTTTAAAAAGTCGTTCACTTGATATGAATGTATTAATGTCAGCTGCGGCAATTGGTGCTGCATTTATTGGTGAATGGTTAGAAGGGGCAACCGTAGTTTGGCTATTTGCTTTGGGTATTGTTCTACAGAATCGTTCAATCGAAAAGACTAGAAATTCAATTCGAAATTTAATGGATTTAGCTCCACCAGAAGCGTGGGTGTTAATTGGCACTGAATTGGTTAAAAAGCCTGTTGAGGAGATTTCCCTTGGTCAGATAATCATTGTTAAACCAGGAGATAAAATTCCATTAGACGGAGAAATCGTTCAAGGTGTATCCAGCGTAAACCAAGCTCCTATAACAGGAGAATCTATTCCAGTTGATAAGGCAATTGGTGATACTGTTTATGCCGGTACGATAAATGAGAGTGGCTCACTTGAAATCAAAGTAACGAAGTTAGTTGAAGATACAACCATATCAAAGATTATTCACTTGGTAGAAGAGGCACAAGAACAAAAAGCACCAACCCAAGCGTTTGTTGATAAATTTGCAAGTATTTATACACCAATTGTTTTCATATTAGCTATAGCTATTATGGTCATACCTTCCATTCTTGGATTAGGTACTTGGGCAGAATGGTTTTATAAGGCTCTTGAACTATTAGTAGTGGCTTGTCCTTGTGCTTTGGTTATTTCCACTCCTGTAGCGATTGTTTCTGCTATTGGTAATGCGGCTAAAAATGGTGTTTTAATTAAAGGTGGATCATTTTTAGAAGTCACAGGATCTATAAATACTATTGCTTTCGACAAAACAGGTACATTAACTGAAGGAAAGCCAACAGTTTCTGAAATAAGAGCACTAGCCACTTCAGAAGAAGAGTTATTATCATTTGCTCTGACATTAGAGGATTATTCAACTCACCCAATTGCTAAAACCATAGTAAACTACGCAAAAGAAAAGGGCATTCAATCAAAAAATGGCCAGTTATTTAAAAGTAATGTTGGTAAAGGGGTTCAAGCTACTATTGATGGAGTTATTCATTATGCTGGGAATCTCAAACTGTTTGAAGAAATGAATGTTTCATTAGGTAATGTAAAAACAATAGCAGAAGAGGTTCAAAGTAAAGGGAAAACAGTAGTTATTATCGGTACGGAACAAAAGATAATGGGTATAATTACTGTCTCTGATGCTATACGTAAGACAACGATTAATGCCTTAAATGGTTTAAAACAAGTTGGTATAAATCAAACCTTAATGTTGACTGGAGATAATGAGGGAACAGCTAAAATGATTGCCTCTGAAGCTTCAATTGACCGTTATTTTGCTGAATTAATGCCAGAGGATAAAGTAGATTCTATTCAGCAATTACAAAAAGAAGGTTATAAGGTAGCAATGGTTGGAGACGGCATAAATGATGCACCAGCACTTGCAACGGCCGATTTAGGGATTGCAATGGGTGGTGCTGGAACAGATACAGCGATGGAAACTGCTGATATTGTTTTAATGGCAGACAATCTCGAAAAGCTGCCTCATACAATCAATCTCAGCAGAAAGGCATTAAAAATAATTAAACAAAACATTTGGTTTTCATTAATTGTAAAGTTTATTGCCCTATCTTTAATCTTCCCTGGATGGCTAACATTATGGATAGCCGTGTTAAGTGATACCGGTGCTGCCATAATTGTAATTTTAAATGCACTACGCCTATTGAAAGTTAAAGGTTAAAAAAGATACGATATTTATATCCCAAGATTAATCTAGTTTTGGTGAATTTACTTATTCCATTATTCAGTGCGATGCTTTAACAAGGCATCGTCCTTTTCTGGTTTGATCCACAAAGCAGATTGTGAAGAATTGTACTTAAAGTAACGGGTGCTTTAGTTGAAGAACCGCTCGCTGGTCCTGCGAAGTAATTCAAGACTAATAACCACCGGTTCTTAAATTATGGCATCCATCCTGGATGGCTTTTTCGTTCGTTTACAAATGTATACGGAAGTTTTCGAGTGTAATCATTAAATTTGTCGGGTTTTAATTTCCCTAAATCATTCATAAGCCACGATTTCCTTCGGCTTTCCCCTTAGCGGAAATGATCCGTGCTGCGTCACTGAATTTTCATTTGTAATGTAAAAGATTTGAAGATATACGTCCTTCATAATAATCATCCTCGATGTTTTTTGCTGTAATAACTATGCCATATAAAGACACCCTGTGGCAAAGCATGCGGGTCTGACTAAGCGGGCATAAAATCTTGGTTACTGCTACATACTATATTTATCAAAATATTTTAATGAATTGAGGTTTTTCAAAATGGATGAAATGAGAACTACTAATCAAGTAGAAGAAGTAAATAAACACCTTAAAGAAATTCCCAAAGAAGCCGAAGCAAGAAGAATTGAAAATCAGCCTCAAACTGGTAAAAACGAGAAAGCCATCGAGCCGTTTTAAGCACATAAGACCTGTAGGAAAGCCGCAGGTCTGATCTGACGTGGATAACAATAAAACAGAGTAAGGGAAATTTCCCATACTCTGTTTTATTTTATGGAATTGTTTGCTTTACACTGCAGGAGCTCTGAAAAGGAGGCTTTTATCTGAATCATAATAAAAAAACTGGTGCATTTTTCCTAGTTGAGGCTAAAAGAAGTATGACCGTCAATGTGACGGTCACTTTTTGTTGTTGAACTAACTGGCAGTTATCTACATTATTCTCATCAAAAAGTTGATAGAATAGCTCTTTTATCTTTGACTATATGTAGCCATTGATAAGGCGTTTAAGGACTTGACTTGGAGCCTCTGTGGGTACGATTTGTCTTGAAAGGCTGAAGCAATTGTTTCATCAGGCAAACGAGCCTATCATACCCAACTCTCCAAGTAAAGTCCTATGTTTGTATACGTTGAATACTATAAATAATTACTGAATATAACCATTCCACAAAGTTAAAAATCTGCTTTTTTTATATCATAAAATACGTTGAATACGATAGAAAATTATACTGTAGATAATGGCAGGTTAGTTAAACAAGAAACATATTAATTAATGGAATTATTTATTAACACTTTGCTAAAGTTAGTCTTGGATATTTACAAGAAGTTCTAAAATTTATGATTTAAGGTCGTCCAATAACTGGTAGAGCTAATGACCATAATAATGTTCCGATTGCATCTTTATCCACATCGATAAATCCTACTTTCTTTCATAGTTTTAAAGTTGTATCACACCCCCTTAAACACTCTAATCCTTTGCCAAACCTTTATGGTTTGGGGCTTGCGGAGGTTGTTCCAACCATTCGTTTTCAATCATTAAGTTTACACCATCTTTAGCGTATTGAGCATTTTCTACTGTTAAACGAACATAAGATGCTGCAATATCCATTCTTAAACTTGCTGCTGAAGCAGTTGCATAGTTCGAAATACTTGATGCAATTAACAATGTAATATGAAACATGATTAATTTATCAGAAAAAGGTGTGAAAGTTGAATCTGTGACTTCAAGGTCCCATGCTGCCGGTGATGGAATGTCATCCTCAGTTAACATGGATGAAAACAGTTGAATATGTTTTTTAGATATTTCTTTACCTCTATTACAATAATCACTAACCTTTTCAGACTTCGCTACTTGGGCAAAACCTTCTAAAAGAGCTCTACCAACTTCATTTGCCTCAATATTTGCTGCAATATGAGTAATTTCGATTACATTTAGAGGTCTATTATTTAAATTTAAAAAACCCCCTAAATACTTCTTTTTATCAATGAAATCAACACTATCAGAAGTTGAAACATAAGGTGGTCTTACAAATAATCCCTTTGATAATAAAACGTTGGCTGTTTTATTATATAGTTCTATTGAGGCTTGTATTGCTTGACTTAGGAAATCACGGACATCAGAATGTGCGGAAGTTGCCAAAGCCACACCATATATAGATAAACCAACTTTTGACATATTTTTAATATAATATAAGTAAAAAGCATCTGAATATAGACGTGGAGAACTTGGACTTACATCTTCGTCAGTAAAGCCAAATGGAATTGGTTGATTATCTTTTTTTAGTATTTCTTTGCTCATATTTAATATTTTTTGTGATATATTAAGTGCAAATTCTAAAATTGATTTTATATCTGGTTCATCCACGTTAGCCAAAAAATATTCCATAATACATTTAGAAAAACTGTTGTTCACATAGCTACTCCACATAATTGAAATTTCAGAAGATGTCAATCTTGGATTATGTTCTCTCTCCATTTTATTCCCTCCCATAAATCGATAATTATAATATCCACTAGTAACTGGTAGTATATTCAAATTCCAAGAAAATTATAGTAACCGACTAAGTCTTTATAAAATCAGAGAATCTGATTAATTATAGAATAAAAATCTTATTCAAGTAACGGGGGCTTGAGTTAAGCAAGGGGTACCACGGTACCCTCTTTTTTCTTATTCAGCTACGGGGCAGGATAATTGAAGAACATATTTGTTAATCTAAAGAAAAAAGAAGATAAATTGAGGTAATAAAAATGTATGAATTTAAAGAAGAGTTCGATAAAAAAGAAAAAAAATATAAGATTTACCTATTTTTATTTATTATCTCTGTTTTAATAAATACATTCATTGACATTTTTGATTTGGGAATTGAAAAAGTTTCTGGAGTTCGCATAGTTATTAGCCTTTTAATATACAGTGTAATCCTTTATTTTGGATTGCGTAGAAAGTTTTGGGCTGAGCTTATGATTAAATTTTTTGTCTGGCTAAATATTATTTTATTGTTCCTCATTATTACTGTTAAGATTTTAGGGTTGTAGTTCAAATTAAATTTTAATGATCTTCAACTAACTGGTGCTTGAGTTGAACAATCAGCTGCTATTCTTGGTGGCTTTTTCTTATTGTGCAACGGGCAGGTTAATGGAAGAAGGGATGGTATTATAATTGTAAAAGATGGAAAATGAGGAATAGTGGGAGGGGAAATTGCACTTGAATAAAACGCAAGTAAAGGCTTAGTAGTTTTATTTAATAAGAAAGAGCCTAATTTTAGCTTAAAATTAGGCTTTTTATAATCCAAGACATTGTAAATCAATAGTTTATTATCTCTTTTTTATTATGAAACAAGTTTTAGTCCTATCGCTGCACCTAAAACCATAGCTATGAATACTAACCTTTTCCAATCTTTTGATTCACCATAAAAAAGCATTCCCAATATTGCTCCCCCTCACGCACCAATTCCTGTCCATATCGCATAAGCTGTCCCCATAGGGATCCTCGGAAGAGTTACTGGATAGAATTATAATTGAGAGATCGCATGTTGAGTGGACCACGTAGCACTGCTAAATGCCTGATAATTTGTCATTGCTGCTTGAAAGTCTTTATCACTTATAGTAGCAGTGGCATCATAAACAACAGCTGTTTGGAATCCATTTTCGATTAAGTCTCTCATATGCGATTCCACACAAACGTTTGATAGGGTGCCTGCCAAAATAACCTTTTCTTTCCTTTGCTGACGTAATTGGTAAACTAAATCATTTGTCTGTGGGCTAGCAATTTTATGGGCGGTCGCAATGATTGTTCGCTTATCTAAAATGTAAGGCTTAAGTGATGGAACCCAGTCAGCTCCTACAGTAGGAGGAGTATAAGCATTTTGTTTTTGATATACCTGAAGCTTTAATAACATTTTTTGTTCAGTTCCAGTAAATTGCCAACTATAATCATGCGGATAAATATAATGGGGGGAAATAAAAAGTTGATATCCTTTACTTATAGCTGTACTTATTAGAAGTTCAAGGTTACCAAGTGTGTTGTACTGCTCAATAATTTTTTTTGTTAAATGGTATCCTTTACCTCCAGGGGACAGAAAGTCATTTTGTGGGTCCGTTATGACAATTGCTGTATTACCGGGATTAGGTATAAACATTCTTTTTTCCTCCAATTCACATAAGTAAATATCCTGTCTTTTATATTCAACTATTGTTCTTTCATGAATATATATTGATGGAGGCTTGGACACATTCTGGTTTTAATGTAGCTTTGGTATTATATTAATACAGTTCCCTTCAATGATCGGTCTAGGCGTAACGTAAAGCGCTTGTTCAACTAAAGGGTGCTAATGTTGAAGATCCAGCTGCCATTTGGCGGCTTTTTCTTATTGAACTAAAGAAGCAGGTTAGTGGAGTAAGAGTCTCTTCAAAGTCTATAGACACGCCAAAGAAATTTGTTGAGTTGAATCGAAATTATTTAATGAAAATTCGGATATATCTTTAAATATTCATGATTTTCCTATAAAATAATTTGGTATGGTAGAAATCCTGACATTCCTTGTCAAATAGTTAGAAAGCTGGAGGAAAGAATTAGTTATGGTTCTTGAAAGAAGTCTTAGGAAAAATTGGAATAATCCAATAATGATAGGTATAGCTGCGTATTTGAAGAAAATGAAGGGGGAGGCTAGAAAAGAATCAAACATTGATTATATTGATTCTATTATTTCAGCTTTAGGTGGACTCATTGCTATTATTGCGATTGGTTTTGTAGCTGTTTATTCAGGATATCCCATGGTACTAGCTCCTCTTGGTGCAAGTTGTGTACTTGTATTTGGCGCCCATAAAGGACCCTTGTCCCAGCCTCGACCTGTGATTGGAGGACATTTATTCTCTACCACTTCAGCACTTATAATTTGGAGAATACTAGGTAATAGTTTATTCACTATTGGTCTAGTATTAGCTATTGTATTAATTATAATGACCATTACAAAAACTGTTCATCCTCCCGCAGCAGCTAGTGCTTTTGTTGCTGTCAATTCTCAAGCAGGATGGGGACTCCTTATTTCAGTTGTGATTTGTACTGTACTGTTAGTTCTTTTATCAACCATCTTTAATAACTTATTTCAAACAAGGCAATATCCAAAGCACTGGTTATAACATTAGGAAATGAAATATCTAATGAGTTTCGGATTAGTCTCCTTGATCATTGTATAACTAACATCTTAATCTCCGAAATCGGAAAGGAAGACATCACTGACTTTGGCAGAATAGTAGCTCCCATCCCAGGGACTACTAACGCGATAATGATCGAACATTTAAGCATTTACAAACAATATTCGGCTCGAAGCCGGTGTTGTGTTGGAATTTTTGTTTAGTAAACAGACTTTACAATTTCAAAAAATTGCTTCAGTGAAATAGAAATTGTTTTGATCGTCGGATTAAGATGGATGCCTTGTTGTTATAAGTTTTGTTCGCTGCGTATTTTATTGAGTAATACCTGGCAGCCTGCTGAAACAAGACGATAGGTTTCATCAAAATCACCTGTATAAAATGGATCGGGGACATCTTTCCTGTATTTGGTCAGGTCAAGCAGCCTAATGATCTTTGGATGATTAGGCTTGCCGGTTATCCTGTAAATATTTTTTATGTTGCTTTCGTCCATACCGATAATATAGTCGAATTTCCAAAAGTCTTCTTTCTTTAGTCGGCGTCCAACAATCCCATTAGAAGAGATATTGTATTTCTTCAGAATATCAAGAGTTCCTTCGTGCGGAGGGAAGCCGATTTGCCATGAACTGGTTGCAGCGGAATCAACTGCGATTTTGTTTGTCAAATTTTCTTTTTTGACTAAGTTGCGAAACAAAGCTTCAGCCATCGGTGAACGGCAAATATTCCCCAGGCATACAAATAAAACGTTGATCATGTACTTAACCCCTTTAATTGATCTTATTTTTTTATTTTAATAGTCTTTTTTGAATTGAATTATGTATATACAAAATAGTGGATTGGAAGGTGTGTTGTTTTGCACACTCCAGCCGTTATTGGGGTCTTTTAATACCAAGCTGCTCCAGCGATGATAAGAAATATAAACATACAAAGATTAGAGCAAACCAGCTTCCTAAGCACCATCTGCCATGTACAGTGCCTTCTTTTCGTTCGTAATCACAAAGTATGTACAAAACAGAAAAATGGAACGGCGCTAGTGCTATTTTTAGAGACTGTTTCCCAAGAAATCCTTGTGTTTTGTCTTTTAGTGTTAAAATAACTCTTTTTTGTGTAACAGCTGAATTGTAAAGAACTTCACTTAAGCTAAAGGGGGCTTTCCTTAAAATCTGGCTGCTAATTACGGCAGCCTTTTCTTATTGAACTAAAGTGGCAGGTTAGCCGAATAAGTAATCGTTTTTTAAGAGTAGGAAGTTGTAATTTAATGTACGAATTTGTGGGAACTAATAATTCAAACCTATATATTACTGTGAATTCTAATCTTTCGATATATAATAACTACGAGGAGGTTGGTAACATGAAAGCAATTCAAGTTACACAATTTGGTGGACCTGAGAAATTAGTATATACAGAAGTTGGGGATGTAGTAGCAGGAAAGGGAGAGGTATGTGTTCGATTATATGCGGCGGGCGTCAATCCGAGTGATACTTACACATTAACAGGTACATATGCGTTTTGTATACCTCAGTTGCCTTATACCCCAGGCTTAGACGGTGCTGGGATTGTGGAGGCAATTGGAGAAGAAGTCACAAATGTTCGTGTTGGTGATCGTGTATTTATTGCGTCCTTAATGCGAAGTTATAGTACAGGCACATTTGCACAAAAAGTAGTATGTGATGCAACTTTGGTTCATCCATTACCAGACCATCTATCTTTTGAACAAGGTGCAGCATTAGGGGTACCTGCATTAACAGCATATCGTGCACTATTTCAACGTGCCTGTCTGAAGCCTGGTCAAACCGTGTTTATTCATGGAGCCAGTGGTGGGGTTGGATTACAGGTTGTGCAAATGGCGAAATCTCACGGTGCTAAAGTGATTGGAACAGCAAGTAAGCCAGAGGGTAAAAAAATGGTTCAGCAAGCTGGTGCTGATTTTGTCATTGATCATGTGACAGAAGCAACGATTGAAGATGTGCTAGACTTAACAGATGGCAATGGACCTGATGTAATTATTGAGTTTTTAGCAAATAAGAATTTAGAAACAGATTTTAAGCTGATTGCACCATTTGGTAAAATTGTAATTATTGGAAATCGTGGTTCAATAGAAATAAATCCACGACTTGCAATGCAAAAGGAATGTGATATTTTAGCAACATCTCTTTGGAACGCACCAAAAGATGAATATGAACAAAGCATTCATGGTGTAATTGGCATGCTAACAAGTGGTGCACTTCGTCCAATTATTGGTACAACTTTGCCGCTCCAGCAAGCGTCGCAGGGCTTTGAACAGCTAGCAAAAGGTATAGGGAATGGTAAACTTGTTTTGATAATTGACTAATTATTCTACATAATTAAAAGCACTCACTCAATAATTTTTATTAAAAGGCAACTATTTTGAAACATTGTGAAAAATTTAAAGGGTGCTTATGTTAAAGGTGGGATGGCTGCGGCGATCCCGTTTTCTTATTGTGCTATCGGGGCAGTTTAATTGAAGAGGAACAACTGATAAAATAGCTATAAATCAAATTTAAAAAGGTGTTGTTATTTTGTGGGACAAGTAAGAATGTACAGAATATCTCTGCTATCAATATTGGTTTTTATGGTAGCAGGAATATTATTGTTTCTATTGTCCATTATGGCTTTAAGAGCTGCCCCAATTGTGTCAATTTTGATGGTTATTTTTTCAACTTTCACGATAGGCTCTTCAATTTATCTTTGGCGAAAAAGAAATGAAGGCAAAGGATTTTATTGGGATGATGAAGGAATTGTAATTGACTTAAAAAGTAATAAGGTTTATTGGGATGAAATTGAAGACATTCAATTGTTTAAAAGTAGTACCACCAGTTTTTGAAAGGCTACTGTAATTTACCCTCACTATACAAATCATGAAAAAATAAAAATGCGTCGTAAGAAATTACTGCCAACACCTGCACATTCAATTGATTGGATTTTAATCGAAAAGCCAAAGGAATTTCATAATAATTTAATGAAAGTTTGGGAGGAAAAAAATAGTTTGCAAAAATAATGTCAAACTTTTATTGCATTCCTTCTTATGGGAAACCCTCTATTTCTTAATTGAACTTTATAGTCTTGCTGATACCACCCAAACACATCCACTCCTCGAAAGTAATTGGTCTAATTTAACACAACATATTAAGAAATATGTGGATTCTTATGCTACTCCATTTAAAGAACTTATAAGACAACTTAGAATAAAAGAATGAGGCTAGTACTCTATCCAACCAACGGGTGCTTTAATAAACTTATGGAGGCTTATTTTGAAAATAGAAGTAAAAGATGACGACAAAGTAATAATTGATGACTTTGAATTTTATGGTCATATTGACCAAAAACAACGTTGTTCAAATTGCAAGTTTAATTTAGTATACTATGAAGATTTTGATGCTTATTTTTGTCCTAAATGTAATTATTGGACTGAATCTAAATGCAGTGACCTTGTTTGTGAATACTGTCCTAATCGCCCTGAAAAACCATTACCACTCAAATAGAATTCTTCAACTAACGGGTGCTTGTGTTTAAAAGGGAATGCTGTGGCGATCCCTTTTTGGATTCAACTAAAATCAGCTTTCTTCAACAACGGAGAGAATCAAATAAAAAGGTAAAATTAGGATTGATGGCGAATGGATAATGTTAATCGGCGATTAATATTATCCATAATTGTTGTTAAAAGTTCTATTTTTAGTTCAATTATTTATTGTATAAACTTTTTTAGGAGGTAATTAAATTGGAACAACAAATTGATTATTACAAGGTAGCACCAGAGGCACTTAATATAATGATGGAAATGGAGAAGTTTACAAAAACTACAGGTATAGACCGTAAACTTCGTGAACTTATAAAAATTCGGGCTTCCCAAATAAATGGGTGTGCATATTGTTTGAGTATGCACACAGCAGATGCTAGAAAAATGGGAGAAACGGAACAACGTTTATATTGTATTAGTGCTTGGAAAGAGTGCACATTTTACACAGATGCAGAAAAAGTAGCTTTAGAGTTAACTGAACATGTGACATTAATACCGACAAAACGTGTTCCAGATGAGCTTTATCAACGAGTACGTGAACACTATGACGAGAAACAGTATGTTGACCTTGTTCTAATTATTAATCAAATTAATAGTTGGAATAGAATTTCTATTGCAATGGGGAATACAGCAACTGAAAAATAATTATTCTCGGGCGATCATCATTTGGGTGTTCGTTACAGGTTGTAAACAAAAGGCATCCAAATGAACCAAGTTGGATGCTTTTTTCCATTTTATACTTATATAGAGTATCAAAATCCCCCCTTCTATCTAAGGAAACAATTTCTCCTAATCGGCATCCTGTGGAGAACATGAATTCAAACAGAGCCTTTTCCATTGGGAAGCAGCAGGCTTCCCGTAAATGCTCAATTTCCACTTCGGTCAAAAATTTAGGGATTCGTTTCCCGGTTTTAGGTTCTTTTATTTTAGCTGCAGGGTAAGCGTATAAGTAAGGCGGATTGTAGTTTATATGCTTTTATTGTTTATGGCGAAAAGCCCTCAATACGTTTATCAGATTCTACGTTTCCCATGCTTTAGATAATAACAAATTTCATCTCTCCCAAAAAAATTCTTTTTTTCAGGAGTTATCGACCTGATTCTAAAAATTGAAACGGGCAGTTCTTATTAAGCTAAAGGCTCATTTAGTTTAATAAAACTGACAATCATTTTATATATTGTAGATGTGGTTATTGAAAATAAAGTATTAAATGGAAAACCATATCATAAGTATTGGAAATGAAAAGGAGTTTTTCTCGGTTTTTTTTCTTCTTGTTTTCGTTTTATCTCCAACTTTCTTCCTTTTTATTATAAAGGGAAAATACAAGGTGAGTGACTATGTTGAAAAATAGAATAAAATTAATCGGTTTTCTTTTTGGTCAAGAAAAAGAAAGAGATCTTCAAACAAAAATGATTAAAGTATCCAGTGGAGAAAGGACAATCAAATTAACCGTTCAAGTTGCAGATACTCAAAAAAAAAGAGAAAAGGGCTTAATGTTTGTTGGAAAATTATCCGAAAACGAGGGGATGCTATTTGTGTTTTCAGGAAAAACATATGGCGGTTTTTGGATGAAAAACACCTTAATTCCTTTATCTGTTGCTTTTCTTGATTCAGATGGGAAAATTCTAAAAATATTAGATATGGTGCCTTGTAAATCAGATGAATGTCCTACTTATGATCCGAAACTTTCTTATCATTATGCTCTCGAAGTCAATCTTGGATGGTTTGAAAAGAATCAAATCAAAGAAGGGGATTTTGTAAAGTTTTAAAAAAATCATCTCACCTCTATGAGTTCGTAGAGGTGAGATGATTTTTTTATGGCGGCTAATTCCCCCTAAGGATTAGCTACTCCATTCTTTCGAGATAACCCTCCCAGGGACCCTTCGTTAGAATGGATTTTTTATGTTATTTAAGTCTAAGGGGTTAATTTTTTTAAAATTTGCACACTCTATAAATCGGAGGTGAGCAAAATGGAAAACCAAAATAATCGTCAAGGAAATAATAATCGTGAAAATAACAATAACAACGGCGGAGTTATGAACAATATTGGCAAGGCAATTGAAAATGTTGTTGACGCAGTTACTGGTGATAATCAAAATAATCAACAAAAAGGTCGTAACAATAACAACAATCGTTAATATTTAAACTAAAACGCCAAATAATGGCGTTTTTTTAAGTCTTAGAGGACATCATTCAATCGCTTCATCTGTTTTGTCTTAATGTTCTGGTGGAGCAATAACCGGGTTAGTGGGGGCATTTGAGTTTGTTGAAACATGAGCGGTTGCTCCTGGTGATTCACCACCGCCTGAAATGGAGCCTGCAAAAGATGGTATACCTTCCCCGTTTTTAGTCGGTTGAGCTGCTGTTTTTAAACCTGTTATATTTTTCATGTCTGGCATGTTTTCACCTCCTTTAAAATAGTTTGCACTTTTAAATTATTTTCTATTATGAATGTAACAATCTAGATATAAGGTTACATTCGCGGAAATTAGGAGAACCCTTGAGCCATAAGAGATTGAAGTATAAATTTAGTTTACGCGCGACCAATAAAAAATACTTGTCCCTGTCTTTTCGAAGCGGAACAAGGCTTGCGACATACCATCCACTATATCATCATGTTTGTAATTCGGAAAACTGACCACTTCTTCAACGAAATCATAATATGTACCGTTATTTTTCTTTTCTTATTGAGGATACGACTAATAAATCTTTAATTGGTTTATCCGATACTATAAATGACTTTTTATATTGAGGATTAAGTTTGTGGCAGTAAACCCTTTGCACGTTAAGAAAAGCAAGGAACTCGGTGATAATTCGCCAACTAAAAACGATGTAAAGGACGCCAAAGTAATAGCTCAGCTGGTCAAAGACGGAAGATACGCCGAACCTACGATCCCACAAGGAGTTTATGCCGAGCTCCGAGTGGCAAAGAAAATTCGCGATCATTTAACTGATGATCTTCAAACTGTCCAAGGGCAGGTTCACAACTGGATTGATCGGTACTTTCCAGAATTTCTAACGGTCTTTAAAAAGTGGGAAGGCAAGGCAGCATTGCAATTTTTAAAACTATATGCTTTACCACGTGAGAGAGTAAAATTCTCTGAAGAAGAACTGCTTACCCACTTAAGAAAAGCCGTTTCCCGGAGTGTGGGGCTTAATAAGATACGAGAGTTAAAGCAAGCAGCCAGTAAGTCCATTGGATTCCGGCAAGGCTCTGATATGGCTAAACTGGAGCTGAAAACTTTACTAGATAAATATGATTTATTCCAGCTTAAATTCGAAGAATTAGATTCCAAAATAGATATTTTACTTGATGAAATACCAGGTGTACCACAAATGTTGGCCATTAAAGGTGTTGGAAGGGATACGGTTGCCGGTTTCTTTGCGGAAGTAGGTGACCTCAATGACTATACTCATCCCCGACAAATTATTAAGCTGGCCGGCTTAAGTTTAAAAGAAAATACATCCGGTAAGCACAAGTGGAAAACGACCATCACAAAGAGGGGACGTAAGAAACTAAGGGCCCTCTTGTTTAGAGTATGTATGATACTAGTAGCTAAGAATTCAGCTTTTAAAGAATTACATGCCTACTATACTCAACGTTCTGATAATCCATTAAAGAAGATGCAATCCCTTATTGCTTTATGTAATAAGCTGATCCGTATTTTCTTTAGCATAGGTAAAAAGCAATTTGAATTTAGCGAAGAAAAGATGTTAAAGGATATTCCTCATGTGTCAGTAACAAAGAAGGCAGAACTGGCTGCTTAATTCTGTTTTAAATTAGATTAAATAGTAATTGCATTATAGATTTGGGTACATTTGAAGCACGGATTAGTCGGCAAAGCAACTAAATTACGGGCAAGGACCCTGTGGGGCAGCATGGCTGACATCCACCTCATGGAAAGGTTGGACGAAGGAATTTGAGAGCGAAGACTCTGTGAGGCATGGGAGGGTTGACCTCCATGAGAAATGTGGACATCCACCAGTGCGATCATATTTTAACTCATCAACCAATTTCTTCCAAGTGATTGGTTAGTGGGCTATAAGTCTTTTTTCTCAAATGGTCCAGTTTTATCCTTTTCAGTAATGTTCACCCAACTATTAAGTGATTACCGGAAGGTAAACTACTATGAAAATCTAAGAAAAACGGAGAAATCGTGAGATTTTGCTTTCTTTATTGAGGGAGCATTCCTGTATTAAAGCTAAGATTGTGAAAAAATGCACTTAAACTAATGGGTGCATTAGTGGAAGATCAACTAAAGGAACATTACATTAGAAAACCATCAGATTTTATTGAATCTGATGGTTTTTTGAAAGATAGTTTTAAAAAATGTACCAATAAATAACCCAATAATTAAAAATAACATTGGTAACCAAACCGGTCCGAAGAGTATTCCCATTATCCTCAATGTCGGGGAATAGATTAGACCAACTGTTATAAAATAAGCAGAAAACACAAACGGCAAAAATGAAAAAGATTCTTTTCCACCGCCAGCATCTTTATAAGCATCCCACATGGCAAACATATATAAACAAGGGTAAAACATCAGCCATTGATAATTCGTTCTATCAATGGCTGATTGGATATGACCATGAAAGCTTAACATGATTACTTCGTTAAAATTTGATTGAATGTTAATTAATAATTCTAAAGAAATGAAAAGTAATCCTTTAAGAAACTTTGCATTTAAGATTTGAGAAAATCCTGGTAATGCAATACTCCAAAGGACGCTTTCAAGTTGATTTGTTTTCTTCATTTTATTTCCCTCTAAGTATTAGCTAATTTATCATGATCCACTAATTTTGGTGGTTGTTCCATCCAACCATAATCGATCATTATGTTTGCAGCGTCTTCTGTATATTTTAGAACTTCCCCTAATATTCGGAGGTAATTTGTAGATAAATCACGTCTAGAACTTGTTGACAAGCTTGTTCCGTAATATCCAATAGCGCCTGCGGCTAGTGCATTTACATGAAACATCATTAGTTTATCGGAAAAAGGGGAAACGGTTGAGTTTGAAACTTGGATATCCCAGGGCACGGAAGCAGGAAGATCATTTTCATTTAATACGGAACTATAAATATCAATATGCTTTGAAGCGATTTCTTTTCCTCTTGCTATAAAACGACCCACTTCTTTTGACTTTGCCACTTGACTGAAACCGGTGAACGTTGTCATAGCTAACACATTTCTTTGAAGATTAGCATACAGATTCGTTATTTCTAACGTAGTAAATGATCTTCTTTCTCCAAACCAACCAGTTAAGAAGCTCTGTTTTCGAATAAAATCAACCTTTTCAGGAATCGTAACATATGGTGCTCGTATATAGAGACCTTTAGATAGTAAAACATTTCCTGTTTTTTTGAGAAGATTCTTCGAATCATCAATACATTCTGAAAAATATTGAAATACATCAGAACGTGTTGCTAAAGACAACGAGATGCCATAAGCTTCTAACCCTATTGAACTCCATTGTTGAAGATAATAAAGAAAGTAAGGATCCGAAAATAATCGTGGAGCTGTAATATCGACATCTTCTTCTTTAAATCCGTATGGAATGGGAAATTTCTCTCTGTTAAAGATTAATATAAGTTTTTTTACGTGTGCGTGTGCTAACTCTAGTGCAAATTCTACTACAGGACGAATCTCAGGATCCTCTGCTTTTTCCAAAAAGTATGTAAGTACACAAATTGACAGGCTATCATTCATGTAGGCAGACCATAGCTGTGAAATTTCAGCAGACGTTAGTTTAATGTTATTTTCACTTTGCATAAGAGGCTTCCTCCATTAATTTGAAATGCAATCCTCATGTTATGTTTCCTAATACTGTAATAAATATTTATCCGTATTATGAATTCAAATATGATGAGAGAAAAAAGTCTTGAACACTTTTATTACAAAGTTAAGATTTCATGGAAAAATAAAAATTAAATTCCTAACCTTAAATCAAAGAAAAAGTCATATTCCGAATAAACATTTTTTATATACGAGATAATGAACAGTACGCCCTTATTATGGAATAAAAGCGTATTTGCTTGTTCAAATAACGGGTGCTTGAGTTCAACAATATTTGGCTGCTAAGGCAGCCTTTTTTCGTTGTTCCACTATCCTGAAAATAAAAACTGCAGTGGGGAATTTTAGGCAATACGAAACTAGACCCATTAAAATCCGTTAAAAAAAAGGATCTGGGCTCTTAATTTACAATGTATGTTGTCCTTCATTAGGCTATAGCTTCAACCGTTACTTTACAACCAAGGATCTCTAGTCGTTTAATAGATTGTTTGATCACTATTTCTTTTTTTCGTCGATCAAAGTAATCTGCACCTAACTCAACATAAAGTTGCCTTTTGTTTAACAAATGATAAACAATCGTTAAAATGGTATGTCCAACCGCAACTGCCGCACGTTTTTTTCCAATTCTTGCTGCCAAGCGCTGATATTGAGAAGAGAGATAAGTGTTTTTGGTTTTTGCCGCCGAATGTGCTGCTTCAACAAGTGCTGCTCGCAACTTTTTATTACCTTTTCTGGTTTTACCGGACTTTTTTTTCCCAGCACTTTCGTTATTACCTGGAACCATCCCAGCCCATGAACATAGATGGGCTGCCGTAGGAAATTGCTTCGCAATTTCTTTTCCTAGTCCTATTTCAGCCAAAAGTTGTTCCGCATGGCTTCTACCTATACCTGGAATTGAATCTAGTAATTCAATATCTTCTTCATATGGTTGCATGCGTTGTTGGACTTCTTCACTTAACATTTTGATTTGTTGATCCAAAAAGTCGATATGTGAAAGCTGAGTTTTTAACATCATCTTTTGATGGAGTCCGACGGATCCGAATAAGGCACGTTCCAAATCATCCTTTTTCTTTTTCATACTTCTTTTTGCCATTCCAGCTAATCCTTGAGGATCATCGATCCCATTGATGAGTCCCTCAATCATTGATCGTCCGGACACACCCATAATGTCTGTTGCAACGGAGGAAAGTTTGATATTAGCACCTTCCAACACTTTCTGAATTCTACTTATTTCTCTTGCTCTTTCTTCAATAAGACTTCGGCGGTATCGAACAAGTTCCCGTAATTCCCTTTGATCTCGATTCGGAATGTAGCTGTGTTGAAGAAGACCATGACGAAGCAATTTTGCGATCCATTCTGCATCTTTAACGTCGGTTTTACGTCCTGGGACAGCCTTGATGTGAGCAGCGTTGACCACCATGGGTTGAATGTCTTCTAATTCGAGAAGGTTGTATATTGGTTTCCAATAAACACCGGTACTTTCCATAGCAGCGTGAGAACAGCATTTACTTTTAATCCAATCTATTAATTGAATCAGATCGTGTGTCATCGTACCAAATGTTTGAATCTCCTTTCCTTTTGGAGTAATGGCACAAGCGGTAATGCTCTTCTTGTGAATATCTAATCCACAACATCGTTCATTAACAACATCCATTATTATTTTCCTTTCTACGGGCTGAAGTAAATTAGGCTGGTGCAACAACCATATAAGATTAATCTATCCTGCGTGCTTCCCGTGAGGGAGCGACAATTTGTGGTGCACCTGGTCGTTAAAAATCAGTCTACCATGCGGGCTCGAGGCACCATAGTTGAACGACCTACCTTCGCCAGCCTATAAAAAGGATTGACAGGTACAATGAAAACTAGACGGGATTATGAACCATTTTCATTCATTTGATGGTGCCGCAGTGCGGCATGGTTGTCTACCATGAAAATAAGTTTCTTCAAGATTAGAAAATGACATTACTTAAGAAGACCCTGCTCAATCGTTAAAAAAAAGAGGAGAGCGATAATTAATGAGTCTATGGATTAGGGTTGACTGGATTAAGGTCAGTATCAGTATTGACACTTCCTAACCATTTTCATTCTCTGTGGTGAAGCGCCGATTTTTGCGCTTCATGGATGGCTAACGGGCAGGATAGTGGAAGAAGAAAGAATAAAAAGTTGGTATCCATAAACACTAAAATATAAAAGAGATATGGAAGGTAATATAATGCAAAAGATTATAAAAGTAGTGTGCCTTTCTTTAATTTATTTGTTATTTATTTTGCGTTTTTTTACTAATGTTTTTGTAGGAAACCCAATTATAGCAATGCTTTTAGGGATACTCTTTCTACTGATAGGAATTGTTGAACGCAAACAAAACAATGCTATGTCTAAAGTTTATATGGGGGTATCAGGAATAGTTTTTCTATTAGCAGTTTTTATGCTTTTGTTTCCACATTCCCCTTTATTTAGTAAAGGCTTATTAAAGTAACGGGTGCTTGAGTTGTACAAGGGGTTGTTGCGGCAACCCTTTTTTTGTTCAACTAATGGGCAGTTTAGTTGAAGAAAAGCATTTCCAAAATATGAATAAATTGTTATAATTAGTGTAAAATTACACATTTATTAAAAAGGGGTGACATACTTGTCTTCAGGATTAGAAGGTCTACTCTACTTTGGAGTTATGGGAACAGTGTTCTTAATTAGCCTAACATTTGCGATTATTAGAATTAAAAAATCAAGTAACCTCATAAAAACAATGGCACAATTCATTGGTTTAAGTTTTTTGTTATATTCCTTAGCTTGTTTTTGGTGGTTTTACCAAGCAAGTGATGGGTTTAGTCAAGTGCTTGGTGGATTATTATACGGAATTGCTTTTGTTCTAAGTGGGTTATTAAACACTGGGGTAGTAATCTTTATAAAGAAAAAAATTAGCTTATAATTATATGTTTGTTCAGCTAACGGGGTGCTTTACTTCAATAAGGGGTAAGGCTTTTTTCTTGTTCAACTAAAGGACAGGTTACTTCAAGAAGGATTTTCTAAATAGAGTATAGAAAGGATTAAACAGGGAGTGGTTTTATGAACTATGAATATAAAGAGAAAGAAAAGAAAAATGGTCTATATGTTTCAATTAGGGATAAAGGTGAGAATTCATTATTAGAAGTAGAAAGAAAAGGGAATCAGGTAGAAATGGTAACATATGTACGTAACGAGAAAACGACCAAATTTACAATACCAGTGGAATTTTTTTGAAAAAATGTCCAAAGGAATGATTCAAGATTAACACAATGTGTTATTGCATTAACGGGGTACAATAGTTGTAGGTCGGGGCTGTCATTTAGGCAGCTTTTTTGTCTTATTGAGCTCCCTCAGTTAGATACGATTATCTCTCGAATACTCACTTATTCGCAGGATTTCAAATCACTTGTAATAATTTTAGGGGACTGAAGAAATGCGTTGTTAGCATTTAGGCTACATGAAGGCGTACTTAAATAAAGGAGGTAGTAATATCTCCATTAATTTCCATTATACTGTACGTTTCTCCACGCCACCCTTGGAGGTTTTCGCTCCCATGTCTCAACGGGTCAAATGCCCTTTCATTCCTTCGTCATACCTATCCAAGTGGTAGATGCCGGTCTTTCTAACGGAACGGGTCAGAGCCCTTATGCACAATAAATCCGGTCCTTCGTACTTTCTTTGAAATCCTACGAATAAGCCAATATTCGAAATGTATTAATGTATTAGCTTAGTTAATTTTCCTGTAATTAAAGATCTGTTGAAAAATTATATTAAGCAGCCATTGAAATAAAAGGTTGTACTTTTTCGGAACTATAAGATTCATTCTTTCTTGCCATTCCTACTAGAATTCTTGCGAATTTATTAATTAGTTTCATGATAGACTTCATTTTCTTCATTTTTTTTACCTTAACATTATTAGAATGGAGTTCTTTAAAATCTTTGTTGTTCATGACAAGGCTCATTGTGGCTAGGTACAAAAATCGTCTCAAACGGGACCTTCCTCGTTTTGAGAGGACAATTTGTCCTTTCCATTTACCTGAACTAGCCTCTGCTAAGTGTAACCCAGCATGGCGTAATAAAGAATTACCATGAGCGAAGCTACTGAGGTCTCCTGCTTCTCCTAAAATGCCGCCAAGTGCAATTTCGCTAATACCTTTAATGGCAAGCAATTTTCTAGCGAAAGGTATTTGTTTAAGAACTTCAGTGACTTCCTTTTCAACTCTTTCTAGCTGGGCTGTAGCCAAATCAAATTCTTCAAGTAATTGTTCCAGATGTAATTTATAAGCGTCCAGTGCTTGTGGTGTACCAACAGAATGGGCAGCTAATTCTATAAGTAGTTGTGCTTTTCTTAATCCAGCTTGTCGTTTCATTAAGGTTTTCCAGCCATTAACGATTTCCTGTGGTTTCATTGAACTAATTTCATGTGGGGTAGGGAATAAGCGAAGTGTAGCGATTGCCCCTTTACCTTTAACATCTTTGAACACTTGCCGAAGTTCTGGAAAAACAATATCTACCCAACGATTTATCTGATTTACAGCACTTACCAATCTTTTCACGGTCATGTCACGATTAGACATTAAGACTCGCAGTTTTTCAAAGGTTTCTGAGGAAGGGCGAATAAACGAATAGTAACCATTCTTCACCATATCAGCAATAACTAAGGCATCTTTTTTATCGCTTTTCGATTGAGTGTTATCTCGATTTTCCTTATTTCTTTTTACTAGGTGAGGGTTTACTGTTACGACTTCAATATTTCTTTCATAGAGCCATTTAGAAAGGTTTAACCAGTAATGTCCGGTGGGTTCCATTCCAACGATCGTTGTATCTAAGCCCTTTAAGGCTTTTAAACGGTTAATCCATTGTATCAATCTAGCAAATCCATCTTCATTATTTTCGAAAGTTAGAGGGTCACCAATAACAATTCCACGGAAGTTAACAGCACGAGCAACGTGAAACTGTTGAGCTATATCAATTCCGACAATAAGATGTCTGATCGAAATTCTTTCAATTAGTTGATTTTGTTTGTCTTGCATTTTAAACTTCATAGTAGAGCTTCCTCCTAAAAGATGATTTTGTGTTGTGTGTGTATAATCATCTTACTGAGGGGCTCTATTTTTTTCAAACGTGAAAAATAGCTCTCTACAGGAATTCTAAAGGGCAGACGGCGGTATCAAACTCTGAATAGGAATTTGGCAAAGTTTAATCAATTTTGATTTCAGTAACGAATAATAGCCCTTATGGTACAACTATAAGCAAGGGCTTTTTTTGGCATGATTTAATTCGAAGCGGTGGAAAAAACTATTATTATCATGATTGCTAACACAAAATAACCAAATCCAATCTCTTTATTTTTGTCTCCTAATATTTTACATAGCAGACTTTCAATCAATTGGTTAAGAATTAGTAAAGCAATAAATAAAGGAATAAGTATCAATGGGTTATTTCTCACGAGATTATTATCGAAAAACTGAATTGCCATAAAAACAAAAATATAAGATATTAATCCACTAATATTTCTGGAACCACGTTTAAAAAGCCATCTAACGAACTGTTTTATTTGATTCAAAAGACAAACCTCATTTCGACTATTCTGAATTTATTAATATTTGTATTTTTTTATTAACTCATTTCCATGAAAGAGGATATACCTTCCAGGTAACTGCCTGTTCCCCATGCCTTATTTCGATGCGGAAAGATTATGCACGAACTGTAAAAAGTAAGAGTGATTTAATGGATGAGCGTGTACTTAAAAAGTTTGAAATAGAACGCTTCTTTTGGGAGGCTTAATTTTCAAGAGTTCAAGAGCATGGATCATTTCATTGAGGAGTAAAGAGCTACATGACGTATTATAACCACAAACGAATCAAGGCAAAGTTAAAGGGCATGAGTCCGGTTCAATACGGATTCATGCCCAGAAAGCTGCTTGATATTTGTGTCTAACTTTTTGGGTTCAGATCAACGAGGTCTCTTTTTTGGGTAATTAGGTTTCATTGGTTGTAAATCGGACGAGGTGAATAATTAGATAAAAGACTTCTTCGTTGGTACTGTATTTGCCAGTCATGCTTTCGCAGTAGGTAGCGATGGATTGGGCGCATTTGAATTCGTTTGGATATTTGGTTTTGTGGTGTTCGTATAGGAATGAGTCCTTGGAATTCAGTTGTTTGTTGTCGAAGATTCGTCGGATAAAGTATTGCAGGTGGGTGACGAATCGGTTGTATCGCATGGATTGGTGGTCGAGTTGGACGTTTAGTTGGTACCGTACGATGTTGAGTATATCTTTGATCATAGTGATCGCGAGTACGGTGTTTTCAAAGTTTTCTTCCTCGTTTTTGGCGTTGACGAGGTGAAAGGCGATATTGCCGGCTTCTTCTTCGGGTAAGTTGATGTGCAGGTGCTCGTTTAGGTGTGTGATGACGATCATGCCTGCTGCGTACTCTTCCGGGTAGTGAATGCGTACGTCGTTTAAGAGTTTGTTTTGTAAGATTACGCCTTTTTCGACGCGTTCGATGGCGAAGGCGATGTGGTCAAGCAGCATTAGGAAGTAGCGGTCGTCGAGTTCGTTACGCCAAGCGGATTTCATTTCTTCGAGTGCGCTATTGATTGTGTCCAAGTAGTCTCGTGGGATGCTTTCGAGTAGGTGGACGTATTCTTGTTTTGTGCGCTGATCGTTTGGCGTGAAGATTTTTTCGACAGAGCTTTCCTGAATGAGGTCGCCTTCTTTGCTATTGAAGCCAAGTCCTTTTCCCATAACAATGATTTCTTGTCCGTTTTCATCGCTTGAGAGCACAAGGCTGTTATTTAATACTTTTTCTACCTTCATTAATCATCACCATCTTTATCGTGACATTTACGTGCGTTGGCATAGCCTTTCACTTCCGTTGGATGTAATGACATGTTGATACCAGTAAAAACTGTCTTTTTTGATTCGGCTCATGTCTTTTAAGTCAAATTCTCCTCGGTTTACATAAATGAATCCGTATCGTTTGGCGTAGCCTTGGTGCGTGCTGACAACGTCCATCGCAGCCCATGGGCAGTAACCGAACACTTCAACGCCGTCAGAAAGAGCCCATTGAATTTGTTCAAGATGTGCTTGAATAAAGTCAATTCGGTAATCGTCGTGAACAGCGCCATCTTCTGTGAGTTCATCGGGTGCGCCGATGCCGTTTTCGGTAATGATGATCGGCAACTGGTACCGTTCGTATACTTTTCTCAGGGTGAGGCGTAAGCCAACCGGATCGATGACCCAGCCGTATTTTGTTTTATCGACGTATGGATTTTCCTCTGGTCGATAGACGCCGGGTTCGCCTAGCATAATTTGCTGGTCACCAGCTCGTGGGCTTACGTCACTTGCGTCTCCCGTACTCTCTGCAATCGTTGCGGTTGAATAATAATTGATGGCAATAAAATCAGGTTGCCCTTGTTGGATTTCAAGCAAGTCGCCTTCTTCAATCGCAGGTGTCCAGCCGCGCTCTTCTAGGTAACTCCATAATAATCGATTGTACCGTCCGTGTACAGCAAGATCGAGAAAACTCCAGCCGCGGAGCGTTTCCCAGTTATGAGCAGCAATCGCGTCTGCTGGTTTGCTGGTTGCTTGGTACATGGATGTCATGTTTAGTGCTGGTCCGATTTTTGCATGTGGACAGAGTTCATGGCAGAGTGACATCGCTTTTCCTTGCGCAACGAGCATATGGTGGTTTTGCTGATAGAGCTCTTTTTTGGATGGCAACGATCCGCCTTTTGGAATGCCGACTGCGCCAGGATGTAAAATAAGCGTGTTTTGTTCATTGATCGTGAGCCAGTGCGTGACTTTGCCGCCAAAGCGTTCAAATAAAATACGGGCATAGTTCGCGAAGGCATCGATCGTCTCGCGGTTGTTCCATCCGCCTTTTTCTTCAAGTGCATACGGGAGGTCAAAATGGTACAGTGTGACGATGGGTTCGATTCCGTAATGAAGCAATTCGTCGATAACACGCTCGTAGTGGACGAGTCCTTTTTCATTAATGGTGCCGGTGCCTTCTGGTAAAATGCGCGTCCAAGCGATGGAAAAACGGTACGCTTTTAGTCCGAGCTCATGGAACAGTTTGATGTCTTCTTTGTAGTGATTGTAGTGGTCGCTCGCTACGGTGAAGCCGGCGGTGCCTTCTGGATGATCCATCATATCAATGACGGATTTTCCTTTGCCTTCTTCATTCCAAGCACCTTCGGCTTGATAAGCAGATGTGGAAGCCCCCCAAAGGAAATCCTTTGGGAATGGCTTCAGGTTTGTGTAATGCATGATTTATGCCTCCAGTTTCGTAATGTGTATCAATGGTTCGCCTGAAGAAATGCGTTTTTCCTGTAATTAGATTCAATGCGTTAAATTCGTCATGGTTAGTGATGATGATCGGTGTGACAGTTTCATATCCTTTTGCCTGAATGGCTTGACGGTCAAACGTGACAAGTTTATCACCCTGTTCTACGTGGTCTCCTTGTTTTACGTGCGTCTCAAAGTATTCCCCTTTTAGACTGACGGTGTCAATCCCCACGTGGATCAATAATTCAATGCCATTGTCGCTTCGAAGACCAACGGCGTGCTTGGATTCCATCATTGTCACGATCTCACCGGCAAACGGTGCTTTCACTTCATTTTGATCCGGTAGAATCGCAATTCCTTTTCCAATAAGTTCATTTGAAAAGACATGATCGTTTACAGTGTTTAGCGGAATGACTTTTCCGGATAGCGGGCTAGCGATGACCTCTGTTTGGTTCGTTGTTTCCGTTTTTGCATGTGTTTGTGTTATTTCTACTACTGGATCCTCAAAGCCTAAAATCCATGTTGCGGCAAATGCGACAACAAACGCAATGGCAATGGTAATGAGTGCGTGTACGATATTCATTGGATTCTCCCCGATAAAGGCAGGGATAGCCGCAAGTCCTGGTGAAACGAATGCGTAGCGGACAAGACCAGAAAGACCGGCATAAATTCCCCCACATGCCCCACCAATCATCGCCGCGATTAATGGTTTCTTTAATTTAAGCGTAACACCGTAAAGCGAAGGCTCTGTAATCCCAATTAAGGCAGTGAAACCAGCAGAACCAGCTAATTGTTTTAGCTCTTTGTTTTTTGTTTTCATCGCAACCGCAAGCGTAGCGGCACCTTGTGCGATGTTGGATGCAAGCATTCCTGGTCCATTAATCATTTCTTCTCCATTATTGGATAGCTGCGTTGTAGCAATAGGGGTCATTGCCCAAGCAGTTCCAGTGATAATTAGGAACGGCTGTAGTCCACCCATCAGCATTGGGATTAACCAGCTTGCACGGTTGTTGATTGTATCAGCGCCAAGGGCAACGAGATCATTTAAATACGTGCCGATTGGTCCAATGACGACTAACGCGAGAGGAGCGGTAATGATTAGGATTAACATTGGTTTCAAAAAGAACTTAATAATCGATGGTGAAACACGTTCCGCAAAGCGTTCAATATACGACATAATCCATACGGTAATAATTATCGGTAAAACAGAACCAGCATAATCCGTTAAGCGCACTGGTACGCCCATAAAGAAAAGGGCTTCTTTAGAGGCTAAAACCGATGACCAGTTCGGGTGTAGTAACACGCCTGCGATGGTCATGGATAACACCGGATTGGTTCCGAACTTAATCGATGCTCCGTATGCAAGTAGTACAGGCATAAAGAAGAATGCTGCATCCGCGACAGTGTTTAAGATAAAGAAGGTTTGGCTTTCATCGGTTAATACGCCTGTTAACACAAGCACCGCCAACACGGCTTTGATCATCCCGGCACCAATAATGGCAGGGATAAATGGTGCGAATGTGGTAGAGATGACGCTAATTAAACGAGAAATGACGCTCTTTTTTTCTTTTTTGACGGTATTAGCATTTCCACTCGGTTGCTCGCCCATTTCTTTTTTGATGGCACGGAAGGCTTGTTGGACTTCGTTTCCTACGATGACTTGGAATTGTCCGCCTTTATTGACGACTGAGATGACGCCCGGTAACTTTTCGATTTTAGCGGCTTCGACTTTAGAAGAGTCATAGAATTCAAATCGAAGTCGGGTCGCACAATGGGTTATCATCGCTACATTTTCTTTTCCACCTACAAGTTTTAATATGTCTTTGCCTAGCTGTTTATAATCCATATCTTCATCCCCTTTACGCATTACTGATATAAGTAAACATAAAAAAGACCAAAATAAGATGCACCTATCCCGTTAAGAAATAGAGCAAATTATTTTGGTCTTGCCTGCTTTACCAGTAACACGCCAATTTAATTTGTTGATTATAATGAAACGCTTACAAAAATATTATCATAACTATTTGTGTATTACAAGAGTTTTTCAAAAAAAGGTAGCATATCAAAGCCACCGTTTTTGTTTGCTATTATTTTTATATTTATCATTCATCACAAGCAGTTAATGAAAGTTCAATAACTTCGTGGGTCTATTTCACACAATTTAAACGAAGCTACACCAGTCTATCAATATGGGAATTCACCTTCTGAAAAGCAAAATTGGATGTTGATTGATTTAGGTTATGATTTAAACAGCACTAATTGGTATGTACAAATAGAATCAAAAAAACTGTTTGCTTTTATCCCTTTTATTTCATTTATTGGTTTTGCTATTTATGCAACGTTGTTCACGATTTGGGCAACAATTAATGCTTATCATCATAGACGATTAAATGCTGGTTGGGTTCTTTCTTTTGCTATATTAAATGTTGTAGGTTATCTTCTTTATTTTTTAGTTGGAAACAGGGTTCAAACAAAAACAATTAGTTGATTTCTTCTTGAACTCTCCCATGAAAATTCAAAAAGCTAAAAATCTAAAAAAGAGCATAACAAAATAGACTCAGAAAATAGCTTTTTTAAAAAAAGGCTGAGCCTTTAGATAAGTAAATCATATATTCAATTTGTGTAAATAAAATTAGCGGATCATTCCTTCAAGTGGTATAAAAAAGGCTTGGCTGGTGCAACAACCAGAAAAGGGTTAATCTCCCATACGTGCTACCCATATAGGGTGCGACAGTCAGTGGTGCACCGTGGTCGTTGGAGTCAGACTAACGGATGGGCTCAAAGGCACCATAGTTCAAAGACCTTCTTCGCCAGCATTAAACAGTATAGACGTTCTTAACCATTTTCATTCTCTGTGGTGAAGGCGCTGATTTTTGCGCTTCATGGATGGCTAACGGGTGCAATAGTCCTCATTTGGTAAAAAGCTCCCACTTGGGAGCTTTTTATGAAAGACCATTCCGGTCATCCCAGCAAATGACGCCTGGTATTACATTTTGGATCGCTTTAACAGGTACTCTAATGAACAAAGAATGTCCTTTCCCCTGTGAATTTGGGTAATAAGGTAGAGATCCGTTGATAACAGCAGAGATGAGCAGGGAAGCGTGAGGAACCCAGACCCATCTTTTAAGGTCTGTTTTATTTGGATCTATAATTAGTGTCAGGAACGATTGAGCACAAAACTTAAAAAATTCTGATGGTTCTGCATAGTCGTTTAGTACTCGGATACTTAAATACGTACTGTCGAGGGTAGCGAAGCGTTCCTGAACCGTGTGAAGAGATGGCGCAGAAATGCCACAAAATTTGGATCGAACTTTCACCAATGTGTCAATTGCCATTTCATAATCCAAAATTTGATTACGTGTATTTAACGCCGTTTTTTTCTTTACTTCCTCCAACTTTACCTGGAAATACACAAAATCGTTTTATACGCCCTGATCAGGCGCTTTTATTTTTAGGTTGTGAAAGATTACACTTAAACTAACGTAAGCAGGTTAGTTTAATAAGAATAACGAGGAAAATAATACCAAATACCAAATCCTGTGCTATTATGAATATAAGATGGTAGACAATGTAGTAGGATGTGTTGGAAATGATTGAGTATAAAAATGGTAAAGAATATTGGGACGGAACCGAGTGTGATCGAAATTTTGTATTTCGTACATTAGCAGATATGTATCCTCAAGATTATGAGAGATGGATAGGTTACAGTTAACTGGACAGAAATATTAAGGTCAAGTAGACTACAGTTACTATTACTGAGGAGAATCTATTATGACCAAAAGAGAGCGAAGAAAGTTCACAGAAGAATTCAAGAATCAGATGGTTCAGCTTTATTTGAACGGCAAGCCTAGACAAGAAATTATTCGTGAATATGAATTGACCCCTTCATCACTGGATAAGTGGGTGGGTCAAAGTCAGACAAGTGGATCATTCAAAGAAAAAGACAATCAAACACCGGAAGAAACGGAACTGATTAAACTCCGTAAGGAAAACAAGCAGTTACTGATGGAGAACGACATTTTAAAGCAAGCAGCGCTGATACTAGGACGAAAGTAAATGTGATTCGAAATAACCAACACAAATACTCGATATCAGCAATGTGCAAAGTCCTTCAACTTCACAGAAGCACTTATTATTACGAAGCGAAAGAAAGAGCAAATGAGGATGATATTACCTCCGACGTTATCGAGATTTTTCAAGCGAGCCGTCAAAATTATGGAACTCGCAAAATCAAAGTAGAATTAAAAAAACGTGGACTCATCGTTTCTAGACGAAGAATTGGGCGAATTATGAAAGAGCATGGTCTTGTCTCTTCTTACACCGTAGCTCAATTTAAGCCTCACACGAAATCATGTAATGAATCAGAACAGAAGAACGAACTAAACCGCGAGTTTAACCAGGAAGAAGAAATGACAGCGATAGTAAGCGATTTGACATACGTAAGAGTCAATCAAAAATGGCACTATGTATGTGTATTCGTCGACCTCTTTAATCGGGAAATCGTAGGCTGCAGTGCAGGTCCAAATAAAGATGCATTACTCGTCTATCGAGCATTCGCCTCCATGAAAGGGGACCTCCGTAAAATACAGCTTTTTCATACGGATCGTGGAAATGAGTTCAAAAATAAACTGATTGACGATGCTTTAGAGACGTTTGAAATTCAACGATCATTAAGCATGAAGGGCTGCCCGTATGACAATGCCGTAGCTGAAGCAACGTACAAAATCATTAAAACAGAGTTTGTTAAAGGACGACATTTTGATAGTTTAGAAGAATTAACAAGGGAATTACATGACTATGTCCACTGGTTTAATCACATACGAATTCACGGAACACTTGGTTATGTAAGTCCTGTTGATTATAAACTTGAACACCTTAATAAAGTTGTCTAGTTTAGTGTTGACAATCCAAGATATATGAAAGAATCAATAGAGTTCAAGAAAAAACATACAGTTCTACACTGCTCTAGTTGTCATTATGAATGGGTACATAAAGAAATCCGTATATCTAACGCTCAATGTCCTTCCTGCAAATCGAAGGATCTTCAAAGATTGTAAAGTCTTTAGGTGATTTTTAAACAAAATAGGAAGCAAGTGGTAAGGAAGCGGCTGCCATTGTAGCGGCTTTTTCTTATTTTGCTAACGGGGCAGGTTAGCATTCCTGTAGATCGTTAAATATCAGGTTTGAAAAAAATAGAGCCCCTCAGTAAGATACGAGTATAGAGACCAATCTAACTCAAAGTCTTAAGGAGGAAGCCCTACTATGAATTTTAAAATGCAAGACAAACAAAATCAACTAATCGAAAGAATTTCCGATACACATCTTATTGTTGGTGTGGATATCGCTCAACAATTACACGTTGCAAGAGCAGTTAACTTCCGTGGAATTGTAGTGGGAGACCCTATTACATTTGAAAATAATGAAGAGGGGTTTGTTAAACTACTAAACTGGATTCATGATTTAAAAAGATTAAAAAACTTAGATGCAGCAATAGTAGGTATGGAGCCTACAGGCCATTACTGGATTAACCTTTCAAAATGGTTATTTAACCAAAAAATTGAGGTAGCAACTGTCAATCCTCACTTAGTAAAAAGGAATAAAGAGAATCGTGATAATACTCAATCTAAGAGTGATAAAAAAGATGCATTAGTTATCGCAGATATGGTCAAAAACGGATACTATTCTTTTATTCGCCCATCCTCAGAATCATTTGAGAAACTTAGAGTTCTTATGTCTAACCGTGATGTGATTGTAAAACGTCTTGTAATGTCTCTAAATCAAATAAATCGATGGGTGGATATTGTCTTTCCAGAGCTGCGACAAGTGTTTAACGATGTTTCGTGCAAAGGAGCCATCGCAACCCTTCGTTTGTTTCCAACTCCAGATGAAATATCTTCAATGGAGTCACTAGATGTCCAGAGGGGATGGAAGTCATTAATGAAAAGACAACCAGGACCTAAAAAAGCTCAATTATTGATCAACCTAGCAAAAACTTCTATTGGAACTGGACAAGCTCTTGATGCTTATAAATTCCACCTAGAACAATTATTAGAAGAATATGACCTCGCTATAAAACAACTCGAAAGAGTTGAACAACAAGTTAAAGAAGTTCTCAATAAAATACCATTTGCAAAAAAACTACTTATGATTAAAGGAATAAGTGAAATTTCATTAGCTGGGATACTAGGTGAGTCAGGTGATCTAAGTGGATTCTCTCACGGAAACTCTCTATTACGTCATGCAGGATTACATCTAGCTGAAGCAAGTTCTGGAAAGTGGAAAGGTCAGATTGTTATTTCGAAGCGTGGAAGGTCAAGACTACGACGTTTCCTATACTTAGCAACCATGAGCCTTGTGATGAATAATCCTGAATTTAAAGCAATGCATTCCCATAATGTGAAGGTTAAGAAGCTAAAGAAAATGAAATCAATAATGAAACTGATAGGTAAATTAGCAAGGATTTTTGTAGGAATAGCACGACGAAACGAGTCTTACTGTCCAAATAAAATAAAAGAATTAATCCCTTTAGCAGCCTAGAAATAAATCATTAGTTTATAATATGTATCAATTAAAATAGTTAACCTTAATTTTGAATGTTGTCTTATTCGTAGGATTTCAAATATGTACGGAGTACCAGGTTTGTTCAACAAAAGGGCACTGCGACCCATCAGGTTAGCATAACTGGCCTCCACCCCTTGGATAGGCATGACGAAGGAATGAGAGGGCAATTGACCCGTTGAGACATGGGAGGGAAAGCCTCCAGGGGCGGCGTGGAGATGTACATTATATGGTAAAATATGGAGTATTAGCTAACTCCTTTATTTAACTATGCCTTCACGAAGCCAAAATGATCTGATCTCATTTCAATGACCCGTAAATTCAATTACAAGGGTTATGAAATCCTGCGAATAAGTGAGCATTCGAGAGATATTCGTATCAAACTGAGGGAGTTAAAGAAGGAATATTCAATACTCTAAACGAATGATACAATATATCTATCCGTTTTTATTTGGAGGGAACTGATTGTTTCGTAAAATGACTTCAAAAAAGGAATTTTTGTATCTAGGTGTTGTGGTAGGTATATCAGTAGGGCTGTTTTCTGTAACACATTCTATAATATGGCTTTATTTAATGGCTTTATTGATTTTTTTACAAGGCTTTATTTTTGGAAAACCAACAAAGAAGGATATTATAGTAGACGGTGTTGGATTAGTATTGCTAATCCTGGTTTTTACAATTGGACAACATTCCTTCTAAAAAAGTTATATAAACAAAAAGAGAAATATATAATAGTGTACTTAAAGTAACGGGTACAAAAGTACAAATTGGGTTGCTACGGCAGCCCTTTTCTTGTTCCACTAACGTGGCAGGATAGTTGAAGAAGAAGTCGGGAACTTTAATGGAAAATATTTAACAAATGTAGTACAAAAGAGGTAATAGTATGGGGCAAATAAGGTTACTGATTTCAGCAATTTTATCTTTGATTGTATCAATTTTGAATTTTACAGACCACAGATATGTATACGGTACATCTGGAGCAATTATTTTTGTTTTTGTGGTAATTGAACTGATAAAACAATTAAGAAGCAAAACTAAAAGATAAGTTCATAAGCTAACGGGTGCGATGGTAAAAAACAATGGAGGACTTATGAAAATAGAAGAAAAAGATGACCTAGTTATTATAGATGGATTTGAAATAGAAGGTTTTATTGATAAATCACAACGTTGTTCTATTTGTAATTTCAACTTGGTGTACTATGAAGATTTTGATGCTTATTTTTGCCCGCATTGTAACTATTGGACTGAATCTCAATGCAGTGACCCAAACTGTCATTATTGTCCTAACCGACCTGAAAAACCTTTACCAGTCAAATAAAGTTCTTGAACTAACGGGGTGCTTTATTAAAACAAAAATGAACTGCTGAAGAACATCAACACTAATATACTTTTTGTATTAGTTAGTCTCGTTCAAAGATAACTGCTGTTACTGTTTCTCAAGTACAATCACATAAAATTTAGAGTAACGCTAGAACAACTAAATTTATTCAATTAGGCTTTGCACTTTTTGTTTTTGTAATTAGTCTTGGACAAACAACATTAATTTTAACAAAAATGAAATCTCAAAAGAAATCTAGACAAACATTTTACATATAAGCTGAGTGTTTCCTCAAAAGTAATGGAAATGTTACCAAATTGTCCCTGTCCATTAACTAAACTGTAAACAAGCAATGTTATATTTATTACGGTCCTAGATCTACCAATCTCTAACGAATGACATAGTTGTAAACCCTAGCAAAAAGCCCGGTTTTCCTATTCCTAGATACCGGGCTTTTTGACGTTTGCTCTCACAATATGCAAACTTAATCAGTTTTTTTGCTTTTAATATCATCAAGTTCTCTTTAAGTTTTTCAAGTTCATTTTTGAGATCTAAATTTTGTAGCTTTGATCCATAAAGTCGTTCAAACAAACATCCTGATACCCAAGCCTGTTTGTCAAATCCAGCATCAAAAAAACTCAATTGTCACTTTTTCTAATTCAACTTTTTTCGCCAAGTGATTTCCCCCTAAAATTTCTAAAATATGCACTGTATTATTTTTCCATCAAAAATGGTGGATTTCAAGGGGGAGGTAAAAATATTTTTTCTACTGTTCCAAAAAGTCTACCCCGTGAAACGAATTGTCTGATAATTTAAGAGGACGCAAGATTAATATTTTAGCGTGTCCCAAAAAGGTTGTTCCAAAACTTAAGCGGATAGGATACAATTTTGTAGTATAAGAGATTACATAAAAGGAAGGAAACGTCAATGAAGAAGAAGAAGAAAAGAGTTATAACATTATTGTGTGTAGGGCTCACCATAGGGGCTATTGTATGGGTGGCTAGTGTGGCCCATGAACTTAAAAGTATGATTACAGATTTGAATATTGATTATTATGGTGATAACTATAAATCTAAATAGGAAATAAGGAAAGGCAGCATGAACAAGGTAGAGTAAGTGAAACATGGGGGGAAGAAAATGATTTACGGATATGCTAGGGTCAGTTCCAAGGATCAGAATTTGGACACTCAGTTTGCAGCCCTTTCTAAATTCGGAGTCGATGAAATTGTACACGAAAAAATTTCTGGTGTATCCAAACAAAGACCAGAATTAGACAAGCTATTAGACAAGTTGGAATCTGGAGACACGATTGTAGTAATCCGGATGGACCGATTAGGAAGAAGCTCCAGACAACTAATAGAATTGGTTGAGGATTTTGAAGCTAGGAATATTAATCTTGTGATTCTTGATATGAACATAGATACCAGGACGCCAACAGGAAAGTTCTTTTTAACAATCATGGCTGGCTTTGCTGAAATGGAAAGGACCATTTTAAAAGAGAAACAGCGGAATGGAATCGAGATTGCTAAAAGTAAAGGTGTTTATGAAGGAAGACCGAAGAAATACCACAAGAAACACGCTGGTCTTAAACACGCCATTGAGCTTTATAAATTGAACAAATACACGGTTAAAGAAATCACGGGAATGACTTCCGTCTCTAGATCTGCCTTGTATCGTGCTTTGAAGGAACAGGAAGAAAAGGTGCCGGTATTATAATGGACCATATTTGGAATGGTTTAAAAGAATGGGAAAGCATTTGGGAAGAACAGTTGCAAGCTGACAAGAATGGACCAGAGCATGAACATAAACAGCATAATCCTGTCTTCCCGACCAGTCGAACTGGATATTAACACTATGGGGCCTTGGGGCCTTAGCTCAGCTGGGAGAGCACCTGCTTTGCACGCAGGAGGTCAGCGGTTCGAATCCTCTAAGGCGCGTAAATGTAAAATTGGATAAAGATAACGAAAATAAGCCCACTCGTTAATGAGTAGGCTTTTATTGTTTTAATGCTGTAGCTTTAAAATAAAGTTTGATTAAATTCCTGTATTAATTAGAGTTTTTCTTTTTATGTTCTTACCGATGTTGTAAGGTAATGGTGAATAGATTGTGAATATTTTCACTTAAACTAACTGGGCAGGTTAGCATTCCTGTAGATCGTTAAATATCAGGTTTGAAAAAAATAGAGCCCCTCAGTAAGATACGAGTATAGAGACCAATCTAACTCAAAGTCTTAAGGAGGAAGCCCTACTATGAATTTTAAAATGCAAGACAAACAAAATCAACTAATCGAAAGAATTTCCGATACACATCTTATTGTTGGTGTGGATATCGCTCAACAATTACACGTTGCAAGAGCAGTTAACTTCCGTGGAATTGTAGTGGGAGACCCTATTACATTTGAAAATAATGAAGAGGGGTTTGTTAAACTACTAAACTGGATTCATGATTTAAAAAGATTAAAAAACTTAGATGCAGCAATAGTAGGTATGGAGCCTACAGGCCATTACTGGATTAACCTTTCAAAATGGTTATTTAACCAAAAAATTGAGGTAGTAACTGTCAATCCTCACTTAGTAAAAAGGAATAAAGAGAATCGTGATAATACTCAATCTAAGAGTGATAAAAAAGATGCATTAGTTATCGCAGATATGGTCAAAAACGGATACTATTCTTTTATTCGCCCATCCTCAGAATCATTTGAGAAACTTAGAGTTCTTATGTCTAACCGTGATGTGATTGTAAAACGTCTTGTAATGTCTCTAAATCAAATAAATCGATGGGTGGATATTGTCTTTCCAGAGCTGCGACAAGTGTTTAACGATGTTTCGTGCAAAGGAGCCATCGCAACCCTTCGTTTGTTTCCAACTCCAGATGAAATATCTTCAATGGAGTCACTAGATGTCCAGAGGGGATGGAAGTCATTAATGAAAAGATAACCAGGACCTAAAAAAGCTCAATTATTGATCAACCTAGCAAAAACTTCTATTGGAACTGGACAAGCTCTTGATGCTTATAAATTCCACCTAGAACAATTATTAGAAGAATATGACCTCGCTATAAAACAACTCGAAAGAGTTGAACAACAAGTTAAAGAAGTTCTCAATAAAATACCATTTGCAAAAAAACTACTTATGATTAAAGGAATAAGTGAAATTTCATTAGCTGGGATACTAGGTGAGTCAGGTGATCTAAGTGGATTCTCTCACGGAAACTCTCTATTACGTCATGCAGGATTACATCTAGCTGAAGCAAGTTCTGGAAAGTGGAAAGGTCAGATTGTTATTTCGAAGCGTGGAAGGTCAAGACTACGACGTTTCCTATACTTAGTAACCATGAGCCTTGTGATGAATAATCCTGAATTTAAAGCAATGCATTCCCATAATGTGAAGGTTAAGAAGCTAAAGAAAATGAAATCAATAATGAAACTGATAGGTAAATTAGCAAGGATTTTTGTAGGAATAGCACGACGAAACGAGTCTTACTGTCCAAATAAAATAAAAGAATTAATCCCTTTAGCAGCCTAGAAATAAATCATTAGTTTATAATATGTATCAATTAAAATAGTTAACCTTAATTTTGAATGTTGTCTTATTCGTAGGATTTCAAATATGTACGGAGTACCAGGTTTGTTCAACAAAAGGGCACTGCGACCCATCAGGTTATCATAACTGGCCTCCACCCCTTGGATAGGCATGACGAAGGAATGAGAGGGCAATTGACCCGTTGAGACATGGGAGGGAAAGCCTCCAGGGGCGGCGTGGAGATGTACATTATATGGTAAAATATGGAGTATTAGCTAACTCCTTTATTTAACTATGCCTTCACGAAGCCAAAATGATCTGATCTCATTTCAATGACCCGTAAATTCAATTACAAGGGTTATGAAATCCTGCGAATAAGTGAGCATTCGAGAGATATTCGTATCAAACTGAGGGAGTTGAACAAGAAAAGTGACAAACTAACAGGTATATGAAGAAAATTATTTTATAACCGAGGGACGTTTATGAAAATAATGACTATTGGTATTATATTGGTTGTTGTGGGATGTAGCATTTTAGGGTGGTTAATTAAAGAATCTTATAAAAATTATAAAAATGAAAGTACAAAAATTAAAATTTTCTATTTCTTATGGGCGGTAATAGGTGTCCTCCTAGACACAAGTGGTTTAATCATTCTTTTTGGATTTATATTTTTAGGGATTCTTTTAATTATCTATCATTAACTCTTCAATTAACGGGTGCTTTAGTTGAAGAACGCCATTAATGAAATGGAGGAGTTCGACCAGAAGATGGCTACGCAAAGGCGGAAAACTTATCGGTAAAGCTGACAATATAGGATGACGGATTTACCAAGGAAGTAACTTGTCTAATTCATTACGCTGATCCAATTACTCATCAACTTCGTGAAGCAGTAAAGCCATGCGAGTTTAAAGCGGGTGGCATTCGAGGATGTGGTTGGAGTAGGTGGACCTAAGAGAATAAGATGAATAGTTTTATCCTCTTTTCTTAAAAAGCTTTGTAAAAAGGTCACGAAAAAAGTTCTTTTTAGGTGTTTCGACCAGATTTTCAACAGTGTGCTGATGATGTTTGGTGAAAAAATTCCAAATGATTTCTGTTGCATTTGGCCCTAATGGGTCGGTATATGAACCATTTGAGCTCCCGCCAGACCATGCGTGCCCCATTTGATCGATCATCCATAGTTCCATTAAAAGTTCACCGCCCCCATCACCGTATACATGTTTAGTACAACTTTTTCCATTGATAAGATCTGATTTGACCTGGTGGGGTGTAATATTAGCTCTTCCTGTACCACCTTCTACAAGAAAATTAGTTTGTGCCCACTGTATGATAACCTGTTGTCCATTAATGGGATGTACAACCGTATCGCAGATACCATGGAAAACAATAACAGGCATTTTCTTCTTGAACTTTCCCATTTCCTGAAAGGCGCTGTTACCGCATGCATAGGGGTCCGAAACGCCTTTTTGCATGCTTTCTTTAGCAGCCTTAGCCATTGGATCGGTTAGAAAAAATACATTCGCAGCATCATAGGGAAGTCCCGCACACACTCCGATACCGCTAAATACATCTGGATAGGTAACTCCAAGAATGCAAGCGAGTGCCGCACCTGCAGATAAGCCAACTGCGTACACCTTACTTGAATCAATGCTGTATTTACCTTTAATCTGATTAATGATCGCATTAATTAACCTGGGATGTCCCTCTCCACGGTGCTGATTTTTATCCAAAAACCAGTTCCAGCAGCCAAAAGGGTTATAAGCAGCCGGATTCGAAGGATTAAACAGGTGATTCATGTCAGGATAGAGTACGAGAAAGTTTTCTTTTTCTGCAAGCTCGTTCATATTTGTTCCAGCAGCAAAATCATCCGGATCTTGTTCACATCCATGAAGCATCACCATCAACGGAGTATCTTTTTCCGCTTGATATTCGCTAGGAACATAAAGTTTGTACCTAAAATCCTTATATGAAAAATTTAGAAATTCCCCCAACTTTATCAACCTTTCTTAACTTAAACTACATGTTTCCATTATACTTCTACATGTTCCTATTTTTATCGAAAAATAGCATTCCATCCAATATTTGAAGCAATAGCATGATGCTCAACCTCCTACTTTGTATTTTAAGAGACGAAAGAGGAAAGTAAATCCTTCTATTTTCCTTTAGCCTTTATATCTAAAGTAGTAATATTGGATTATCGTATAAATATTTAGAAGAAGATTGGCATGAAATTCCATTAGAAATAATGACTAACTTCTTTCAAAAAGATACGTTTTTAATTCAAAAACCTTCCTTTTCCATTCTTCGAGAACCGAAGGAAAGAATATGTGAACTTTGTCGAGCGAAATGAAAATGAGTTATTGGACAAAACGAACATAATACCACTAGAAGAGAAGGTGCTTGTTGAACTAACGGGTGCTTTACTTTCACAACAATTGGACTGTTTCGGCAGTCCTTTTTCATTTTCGTTATTCAACTAAAGTGGCAGATTAGTTTAAGTGTAATTATTCACAATCTGATTTTTTATTGTAAGTAAAAGACACCGTACAGACGGGATTTATCCTTTCCACTATAAAAATTAACCCCCGCCATTTGGCACGGGAAAGATAACTCCATTCGGCTGACAAACATACCTCGCTTAGCATTTTCTTTCGATCCTACTCGAATTTCAGAATAACTTAAAACCTCCAAGATTTGACTCGGTGTATATTCAAGTTTAAATCCCAAATACTGAACGTCAGAAGAGGCTTCCATGACCTGGGCGGTAACCGGCAAATCCAGATTAGCAGAGGAGCGCTTCAAGTACAGCTCTGTGAATTACCTCTTTTCATCAGACCATTCCTCCTTCGCCCCTTGAACCACAATGATAAGGAAAGCTCGTAAACTCCGAACGAGGTTCGCCCATATCCGAGAGACACAAGAAAAATAAAAAAAGGAATTTTGTGAACACCGTCTCCAACTACGTGACAGTCAATTAGTGTGGCGATCTCATCTTGCTGTTTAAAGATATATTCAAACATAAGATAAGATCCTCCTTTAACCCTGATAGTCCCATTATAATGCTTATTAGTTGATTGCATAAATGAAGGCGAGAGGATTAGGCAAACATTTGATAGGATTGGGATACCGGTCGTTTTCCATTTTATTGAATAATAAGGTTACCCGCACTGCTTTATTACTTCAATGTGCTTTCCCGTGGAATTGAAAGCCAAGACCGCCGATTCTAACCCCACTGATTTACTTAGAAATTCATTAATTTATAGGAGGATTCTAAGAGTTATGAAGTATAAAAAAATCTTTTCCGCACTCCTACTGTCAGCTGGACTTATTGTGTCAGGGAGTGCATTAGCTGCCAAAATAGACAAGCCAGAACCGCTGAACAGTCAAGAACAAGCTGCCAAAAACGGCAAGCAAAAACCGCTGATCATTCAGGAGCAAGGATCCTTTGCTGCGGGTGGTACTGTTCGGACAAATGCCGGAAAGTTTGATCCGGATAAGGCTTATGAAACAACAGACGGGCAAACTGTCCATGGCGATCACGCATCGGTTCTTTATCAAATTCCTCAAAATGCAAAGCAATATCCCATGATTTTTTTGCATGGATACGGTCAATCAGGTAGAAGCTGGAGTACAACTCCCGATGGGCGGGATGGATTTCAGAATATATTTCTGAGAAAAGGATATGGCGTATACTTGGTAGACCAACCGCGCCGTGGTCAAGCGGGTCAGAGTACGGAGGATGCAACGGTTCCTTCTGCGTCACAGGATCAAATGTGGTTTGACCAGTTCCGTATTGGTAAGTATCCTGATTTTTATGATGGAGTACAGTTTCCGCGGGATGAGAAATCCATTGACCAGTTTTTCCGTCAGATGACCCCAAATATCGGAGCGTTTGACGCAGATGTGATTACAAATGCGATGACAACTGTATTTGAGAAAACAGGACCAGGTATTCTTTTAACACATTCTCAAAGCGGCGGATTTGGATGGACTACTGCAATCAAAAGCGATTATGTCCGTGCAATCGTCGCCCTTGAGCCGGCAACCTATATGTTCCCGAAAGGTGAGGCACCAGAGGCAATTCCTAATCGTTATAATGGTCTAATGGGTGGAAAGTTTGAACCTGTTATTGTATCGGATAAGGACTTTGAAAAGCTGGCTAAGATTCCAATAATCATTTATTTTGGCGATAACATCCCAAAAGAAGCCTCTACGTCTATTCCACAGGATTTCTGGAGAGCTTCCAGAGAGATGGCATACGAATGGGCAGATGTTGTAAATAAGCACGGCGGAGATGTAACTGTTGTTGATCTTCCGTCTGAAGGATTTCGTGGAAATACCCACTTTATTATGTCAGATTTGAACAATGCAGAAGTTGCAGATCACATTTCCACATGGCTTGCCAAAAAGAAGCTTGATAAAAAATAGGAGATATATTGGTGCTTCTGTATGCATGGCAGTTCCAAAAAAATATAAACTGTCATATCAACCTGACTATATAATCGATGAATGCCTATATTTTGAGGATGACGAAAAAGTCATAAACCGACTTAAAAAAATGGCGATGACATCGACGTTGTTAGTTACAAGTGATCAAGTCCGAGAAGGAATCTTTGATGAATATGGGATAGTAATGCAGGAGGCTAGTCGTACTTCAACTATCTATATAATATATTGTCCTTGGTGTGGTACAAAATTGCCTAACTCGAAAAGGAGATTATGGTTGGAGTCTCTAGAAAAATTAGGGTATAGTAATCCGTTTGAGCAAAGTATCCCTAAAAAATATATGTCTGGTGAGTGGTACAAGGATAAGTGAATGTTATATTTATAATTTTTATGATGTAATAGTTTTAACTTAACTATCGAACTTCTTTCAATATTTCAAGTTTGGGTGCGATGTTTAAAGAAGCATCGACTTTCCAAGTCTAAATAGTGGGAGATGTTGCCATTTTGTAAGGAGGAAAGAATCGGGGTGACTCCAAACAGCCCGCATGCGTCAGGTAGATTGACTCGTAATTGGTCGGAAACCACACTTCGTTCCGAAACCGACTAAACGCAGAAATCTAAGTACGATGCAACTTCAGCACTGACCGATTGATCGCAGAGCGGGTTGGAGAACTGGCTGAAATACACGGTGTTCTTCGTAGTACAAGTCGCAATTGCTTGGCTTCTACAAAAGGAACCGGTAACAGCTTCTATTATCGGGGCGACGAAAATCCCCCATCTTGAAGATGCAGTGGGTGCTTTATCAGTTACATTAACATCTGAAGAAATTACATACCTAGAGGAACCGTATGTACCACATCCAGTATGTGGTGCAATTTAGATAAATGAAAGAAATCTGATGTAGCAATTAATGAGATGATTATTCGTCCTACAAGTCAAGAACTCTAAAAAAACATTATGTTACAAGGATGCCCCACTTTTTCTTTTAGAAGGGGCATTTCTTCTTTCCGTTAAAAGGGCGGCTTATCTTTTTTATTTATTCATAATGTAAGGAGGGTGGAAGAATGTCGAAATTCGAAGAACTTACTACAACACCACAGAAAATGAACGAATATGTTGCGCCAAAGCCAAAGAAAAGAATTATAAAGAAGATATTGATTTATTTATTGGTTTTATTAGTTGTATTAGGAGTTGTCATTTCATTGTTAATAAATATTCATCCAGCTTTCGGAGGTAACCCAAGTAAGGAACAAAAAGAGGTATATAATACGTTTGATAATTATGATAACGGGAAATTTGTCTACCGGGCATCAACAAAGATGAACGGGAGTGCATATAATAGCCCCTCCACATTTAAGGACTCTAATTCAGTTGTAGAAACCAATCCTTCTGGTCAAATTCCTGTTTCTGAGATTAATTGGAACAAAATTAATAGTAAAGAAGATAGTTTAACCTGGTTTGGGCATTCTGCTTTTTTACTTAGTATCGATAATAAAAAGATACTCATTGATCCCATGTTAGGTCCAATAGCATCTCCCGTTTCCTTTGTAGGACCTAAACGATACAGTGATGATATGTTGGATATGATAAAAGAAATGCCTCCTATTGATGCTGTCTTTATTACGCATGATCATTATGATCACTTAGATTATCAATCTATAAAGAAGCTAAAGAGCAAGGTCGGTCATTTCTTCGTTCCTTACGGTGTAAGTAATCATTTGATTCGATGGGGTGTTGCAAAAGAAAAAATTACAGAACTTAATTGGTGGGATGAAACTGAGTTTCAAGGTTTAACGATTGCATTAACTCCATCCAAACATTTCTCTGGAAGAAGGATTTTTAATCGAGATACGACCCTTTGGGGTGGTTGGGTCATTCTTGGAAAACAAACACGTTTCTATACCAGTGGAGATGGTGGTTATGATGCACATTTTAAGAAAATTGGCGATAAATACGGACCTTTTGATATTGCATTAATAGAAGGTGGTCAATATGATAGACGCTGGTCTTGGGCTCATATGTTTCCGGAAGAATCTGTACAGGCTAATATAGATGTAAAAGGCAAGCATATGATGTTAATGCATTGGGGTGCATTTACACTTGCCTCCCCTGTTAAACAATTAAACCAAAAGAAGGCATAAAAGAGTTTTTTATTTTGTCCCCATATTGTCCCCAAATTTACTGTATTATTTATTTTACCTTTAACTGTACTAATCAAAAACCAGAAAAAACCTTGGTATACAAGGGTTTTTTCTTTTCTGTGTTAATGACCTGTGAGGGGTTCGAACCCCCGACCTCAACCCTGTCAATGATGGATATACTTTATGATTATAACAGTTTAATTATGAAAGTATTGTTATAACAAGGATTTCAATAAGTCTTATTATGATTGAGATTTTGCTATAGGAAACAGTTTGCTCAAATTTGTCCCCAAAGTGTCCCCTTGCCTCAGCAGCCTTATTTATTTTAGGGCGGATATTTTCCAAAGAGCCATGGTCTTGATTGAAGTCGTCTCTTTCATCAAAAGAATGGGATCCGGATAAGAGAACGGTGCGAGGCAGAGATTCAAAGGGCGCCAGTCTCCGGTATCGATATCCTTATTTTCGGTCCAACCTGGAAAATGGGTTGCAAGAAGGTATTTGATTCCGCTTTTTCGGAAATTTTCGACCGCTTTTTTGACGTCGGTGAACGACAGATGGACGAAAACATCCCGGCAGATGGCAATATCAGCAGCTGGAAGCTCGTCTTCGACGATGTTCTTCACCATGAAACGGACGTTTTCGCCCGCATAACGCTCGTTGTTCTTTTGAATTATTTCGTCGACGATGTCCACGCCGATGTAGCTAATGTTTCCTTTCGGAACATGTTTCATCCAGTTGAAATCCCCACAAGGGGCGTCCAAAATCGATGTAATCTCGAAAAGATCGAACAGCATGGGGAGTTTTTCAATCAGCTTTTGCGATTCGAAGACGGACGAACCGGGTCCTGAAACTGATTCAGTCCCTCCCCACATGTTGTGCTTGTAAATTTCTGAAAAAATCTCTTTCACCGATATTCCTCCTTTTGTGGTGTCCATACATAATATGTTATAGCCGTTGGAATGCAATAAAAAAGGGTTGTCCGAAAAACTCGGCATGGACTAACCTAAATTATTGAGACAATATAAAACACCTTCGAAAATGTTACACTGTAGTTAGTACATTTATCGGGGGTGTTTTTGCGTGGGCAAAAACGTGTATACAAGTGAAATTAAATGGGCGGCTGTGAGAGATAAACTTGAAGGGAAATTGACCACCAGAGAAATTATGGAGAAGTATGACATTAAGAATAAATCTCAGGTTGAGACCTGGGATGACGCAAATAGTTAAATTATTACTTGGTTTTATTGCATTAATTATTGCTTCTGTAATTTTTAAAAAGATTTTTTCCAAAAAATAATAATTTTCTTCTTGAGCTAACGGGTGCTAGAGTTGAAGGTCAGAGCTGTCATTAAGGCAGCTTTTTCTTGTTGAACTAACGTGGCAGGTTAGTTGAAGAAGAATTTTTTTTATGTATAATTAGTATCAGGTATTAATACCAAGTATAAAATTCATAAAACGAGGTGATTATTCTATGTTCAAATCCAAAACAGTGTGATAGATTCGCATGTTCCAGGAAAGAATCATTAGCTGTCCTTCTGATTTCAAGCACAAAAGGCGGACTACAATATAGCGTGTTTTGGGGGAATACATTATTTTCAAATGTAATCGAACTTTTTAGAAGTCTTTTGAAATAATCGTTTTAAGTATAGTGTGAAGAATTAAGAGGAGTGTTGATTATGCCACGTAGAGTTGTAGTGACTGGATATGGAGTAGTTTCACCGTTAGGAAATAACGTAGAAGAGTTTTGGAATAATATTAAAGAAGGTAAATCAGGGATCAAAAAAATTCAATCTGATGACTTCAAAGATATAGGCACTCAAATTGGTGGTTTTATAACCGACTTTAATGCAGAGCAATATCTTGATAAAAAAGAATTAGGGAAATATGATTTGTTTGTGCAATATGGTTATGCTGCTGCTAAACAAGCCTTAGACCAAGCAAATATTGATGTAGATAATATAAATAAGGAGCGATTCGGGGTATATATTGGCTCAGGTATTGGAGGAATTAATACCATATTAGATAATCATAAATTCTTAATTGAAAAAGGACCAAGAAGAGTTTCTCCATTTATGGTTCCTATGATGATTAGTAATATGGCTTCTGGTATTATTTCCATAAAAACAGGATTTAAGGGACCTAGCTATTCTCCTGTTTCTGCTTGTGCAACAGGGAATCAAGCGATTGGGGAGGCTTTTTTAAATATTCGGCATGGTTACTCTGATGGAATATTAGCTGGAGGGGCTGAAGCTCCTATTAATCCTTTAGCTTTTGCTGGATTTTCAAGAATGAGAGCAATGTCCACTTTTAATGATATTCCTGAAAGGGCAAGCCGTCCATTTGACAGTCAACGTGATGGCTTTGTTATGTCAGAAGGAGCAGGTGTATTATTCCTTGAAGAGTATGAGCACGCTAAAGAAAGAGGAGCGACAATTTTAGGAGAAATTGTTGGATATGGTTCCACAACGGATGCCTATCATATTACTTCCCCTGATTATAACGGTGCAGCAAATGCTATGAAATTAGCTTTAGAAATGGGTGAAATCAACCTTACTGATGTAAATTATATAAATGCCCATGGAACTAGTACCCCTGAAGGAGATAAATCAGAAACTAAAGCAATTAAAAGTGTTTTTGGTATTCATGCTTATAATTTAAAGGTGAGTTCTACCAAATCAATGACTGGACACCTTTTCGGAGCTGCAGGGGGAATTGAGTCCATTATAGCACTCAAAAGTATCATGGAAGATATAGCTCCTCCCACTATTAATTACGAAATACCAGATGAAAATTGTGATTTAGATTACGTTCCAAACCATGCAGTTAAGACAGAAATAAACTATGCTATTTCTAATGGTTTTGGTTTTGGAGGACATAATGCAGTCTTGGCATTTAAGAAGTTTTCGATAGTTAAGACTAAATAAAAGGATTAATCGGTAAGTCATATATTATCTTATCGATTAAATGCTAATTAATTAGATGCTTCTTCAACTACCATGAAAATAAGTTTCTTCATGATAAGAAAAATGACAAAACTTAAAAAGACCCTGCTCAATCGTTAAAAAAAAGAGGAGAGCGATAATTAATAAGTCTATGGATTAGGGTTGACTGGATTAAGGTCAGTAACAGTATTGACACTTCCTAACCATTTTCATTCTCTGTGGTGAAGCGCTGATTTTTGCGATTCATGGATGGCTAACGGGGGCGATGGTAAAATAACGAATATTAAAATAGCCTGTATCAATGATTACTTGGTAATCAATGAAACAGGCTTTATGTTTTGGTGACTATTTGTTCTTATATTTATTTAACCTGATGTGCGTTATTTTATTTTAGTGAAAAACTCTAAAGAAATAAATTTATTTTGAAAAGAAAAAGATTGAAAATTATTGTTAAAAAAGATAGTTAGACTAAAGTACGGAAGACTAAAGGTTATTTTAATATAATTTTTTTATTTAGAAGAGGGCATCATGAAGTGGAAATCACAATCACATTCTTAAATTAAGAAAACAGCCTTTGAATTAAAAAATGGAAAAGCACATTCTTGACAGAGCATCTCTAATTAATTACAATATTTCTAGAAATACTGAAATAAGAATAACTGAAAGGAGGTTTTTAACGGTGAATAATGATATTGCAGTAAAAGTCTATAAGGCACTAGGTGAATCGACTCGTTTACAAATCGTAAAATTACTTGCTCAACAATCAGAGTAGCTTGCATGGAAATGGTAAATCAATTAAAAGTCCCTGCCAATTCAACATTGACGCATCATTTAAAACCATTAATCGATTGCGGATTATTAGCAGTTCGCAGAGAGGGAACCTTCAGATATTACAGTTTACAACGAGAAGTCCTTGCACAATACGATTTTTAGAAAGGTGTGTATATAGATGAACAACATAGATAAAAAACAAGAAATTCTAAAGGCATATCAATTTCGTTATGCTACAAAAGAATTCGATCCGACAAAACGGATTTCCGATGAAGATTTTGAATTCATTTTAGAAACTGGCCGCTTATCTCCAAGTTCAATCGGGTCTGAGCCGTGGAAATTTTTAGTGGTCGAAAATGAGGAATTGAAACAAAAATTAAAAGCCGTTTCTTGGGGTGCACAAAGACAGCTGCCAACAGCAAGCCATTTCGTCATCCTTCTTGCTCGTACAGATGTGCGCTACGACTCTGACTATATTTTAGACATTTATAAAAATGTCCAACAAATGCCGGAAGACGTTTTAGAACAAATGATTCATGGACTGAAAACGTTCCAAGAGGATTTCCGTCTATTGGAAAACGAGCGTTACTTATTTGACTGGGCAAGTAAACAAACGTATATCCCCCTCGGTAATATGATGACAGCTGCAGCTCAAATCGGAATTGATTCCTGCCCAATTGAAGGTTTCAACTACAATCAGGTGCATGACATTTTGAAAAATGAAGGATTGCTTGAAGATGGCAAGTTTGATGTCTCCGTTATGGTGGCATTCGGCTATAGAATTCATGAGCCAAAACGTGAAAAAACAAGAAGAAGCCTCGACCAAGTGGTTCAATGGGTAAGGTAAATAGGTAAGGTAAATAGGTAAGGTAAATAGGATGGTTGACTAACCATCCTATTTTTTATAAAAACAGCGAAAACCTCAGTCTGCTTCCACATTTTTATTTCCCCTAAAATTGTTGACCCTAACCCATCTTATCACGGGAGCTGCAATTTTGACTCCGTAATCCAACAATTCGCTTTCTTGATAAACCCGTCAGGGTTTTTAACTTTGGTTGCTGATTTTCGCATTATGTGGAGTAAATCAGTGGAAAACAGAAGCTGCAAATAAACCAGCGAATCAAGATTTAATCATTATTAACAAGTACTACAACAAGCTTGCGTATTTTTATAATGGTTATATTAAAATGGTTGATCCAGTAGCAACAGGAAAACGTGGGATAAAACATCTGTTGGCATTTTTAAAATCGTGAACAAAATTAAAAGTCGCCCTTACTATACGGGACATATTCCTGGGGGCGATCCTCGCACCCCATTAGGAAAACGTTGGTTAGGATTAAATGCTAACGGTACGTATGGTGGTGATACATACGGCATTCACGACAATAACAATGAAAGCAGTATTGGAAAATACGTTAGTTAAGGTTAATTGTATTCGAAAAGAAAAAGATTGAAAATTATTGTTAAAAAAGATAATTAGACTAAAGTGCAGAAGACTAAAAAATATTTTAATATAATTATTTTATTTAGAAGCGAGCATCATGAAGTGGAAATCACAATCACATTCTTAAATTAAGAAAACAGCCTTTGAATTAAAAAATGGAAAAGCATTCTATTGACAGAGCATCTCTGATTAATTACAATATTTCTATAAATACTAAAGTAAGAATTGCTGAAAGGAGGTTTTTAGCGGTGAATGATGATATTGCAGTAAAAGTCTATAAGGCACTAGGTGAATCGACTCGTTTACAAATCGTAAAATTACTTGCTCAACAATCAGAGTTAGCTTGCCTGGAAATGGCAAATCAATTAAAAGTCCCTGCCAATTCAACATTGACGCATCATTTAAAACCATTACTCGAATGCGGATTATTAGCAGTTCGTAGAGAGGGAACCTTCAGATATTACAGTTTACAACGAGAAGTCCTTGCACAATACGCTCCCGCTTTGTTTTAAATTTCAAAGCGGAATAATTTTAATTTAAATTTCAGTATTTATAGAAATAACGAATAACAGAAATGAACGGAGGAAAAATGTATGGGTAAAATTAGCAAAGAAACAAATTCTTGGGGAAATTTAAAAAATGGTTTAGAAAGTAAATTGTTTGAACCGATAAAAATCGGAGCTTGGAATTTACGCTCTCGTATCGCAATGGCACCATTAACAAGAACCTTTGCAGACGATCAAACGGGGGTAGTAGGAGAGGATATTGTTGAATATTACCGAAAACGTGCTGCCGATGGAGTTGGTTTAATCATTTCAGAAGGAACGATCATTAGTCCTCGTGGAAAAGGCTATCCTGGAATTCCAGGCATTTATTCAGATGAACAAATAAAGGGATGGAAAAAAGTGACTGATGCTGTGCATAAAGAGGGAGGAACAATGATCGCTCAAATATGGCATGTTGGTCGTTTATCTCATAACGATCTTGCTGGAAATCTGCCTCCTCAAGCACCATCAGCTATTCCCGCTGAAGGCCTTGTCTCTCGTTTCCGTAAGCCATATGATGTTCCTGAAGAAATGACAATTGAAGATATTAATGAAGTAATCAATCAATTTGCGCAAGCTGCGAAAAATGCAATAGCAGCAGGTTTTGACGGTGTGGAAATTAACGGTGCCCACGGATACTTAATTGACCAATTTAATTCAGATATAACAAATCATCGTACAGACGAATATGGTGGTGACCTTGCTCAAAGATTAACGTTCATGAAGGAAGTAATTAAAGCAGTTATCGACGCAATCGGTACAGAACGAACAATGATCCGATTCTCTGCTCATAAAACAGATATACCAAATTACATGTGGGAAGATCCAGAAATGGCTATTCGTACATTTGTTGAGGCATTTAAGGAAGCGGGTGCAACAATGGTTCACCCATCTATTATGCAATTTGATCGAGTGCTTGCAAATGGAAAAACGATGCATCAATTAGTCCGAAAATACTGGGACGGTGTCATTATTGGGGTAGGTACATTAAATCCAGAAATGGCGAATCAGGCGATTGAAGAAGGAATAATTGATGTCGCTGCTTTCGGACGTCCATTAATTTCTAATCCTGATTTTATTCATCGTTTAAAAAATGGTAAAGAATTGGAAGAATACGATAGTAAGAAGCATCTTAGTACATTAATTTAAAGCACTAGAATAGAATGAAGCTCATATAGATTCTTTCATTTTGTATATTATTTCAGTTTTTATAGAAATATAGAAATTAATAGTGATATTGAGGAGAAAATTTCACATGTCAAATACAGCAAAGATTTATATTTTAGCATTGATAAGTTTTTTAGTTGGTACTTCACAATACATCATCTCAGGTATTTTGGATAAAATGGCAGATGCTCTAGGAGTGTCAATTGGAGCGGCTGGTCAATTAATTACAGTCTTTTCATTAGCCTATGCAATCGGTACACCTATATTAATGGTATTAACGTCTAAAATGGAAAGACGTAAATTACTGATCTATACGTTATTTGTTTTTATTGTAGGAAATTTACTTTCAGTGATTGTACCAGGGTATGGATTATTTATGATTGCTCGCATTATTATGGCTTTAAGTACAGGTGTAGCGGTCGTTACAGTTTTAAGTATCGCAGCAAAGATTGCCCCTGCTAATAAAAAGGCAAGTTCAATTGCAACAGTTGTCATGGGATTTACCGCATCATTAATCATTGGCGTTCCTATTGGACGTTTTATTACATCTACGTATGGCTGGAAATTTGTATTTATCGGTATCGCATTATTAGTTTTATTTGTCATTTTTATTGTTATAAATACAATACCAAAAATGAATGGTGATGCTTCAATCCCTTTAACGAGACAAATTGCTATGTTCAAAAAACCAAAAATTGCTTTAGCATTATCAATCACCTTCTTTTTAATGACAGGGTACGCGATTATTTTTACTTATTTATCTCCATTCCTTGTAAATACTGTAGGTATGAGTGATCATCTTTTAAGCATTACTTTTCTTGTTCTTGGAGTTGCAAGCTTATTTGGTTCTAAACTAGGTGGCTTAAGTGCAGATAAAAAAGGCGTAATTTTCACATTAAAAAGAGGGTTGCTTGTAAACGTAACATCTTTAGTCGTGCTTTCATTCATATCACATTCAAATATTGCAGTATTTATTATATTGACAGTCTGGTCATTTGCAGCCTGGTCATCAGGTGCAACTCAGCAATATAATTTAGCAACGATATCACCTGAATCCTCAGATGTGTTGCTAGGTCTAAACCAATCCATGATGCAATTAGGTTTTGCTTTTGGTGCAGGTTTAGGTGGAGTAATTGTGGGACAAATATCATTATCTTCAATTACATGGTTCAGTGCGTTAAGTGTTGTGTTTGCAAGTATTACAACATTTGGATTTTCACGTTTCTTAAATAATAAAAAGGTAGTCAACCAAAATTTTACGGCACAAGAGCGAGCTTGATCAAATTGGGAGTCTTAAATAATTTAAAGAACTCTTGGTCAACCAACGGGTGCAAGAGTTAAAGATGGGGACGCTGCGGCGATCTCCATTTCTTGTTGAACTAACTGATAGCAGTTGAAGATGTAGAAATAAGAGCTGTCTTAGAATATGCATTACAAAGTACACAATCTCATATTCCAAAATTGACAGCCCTTTTTAATAAAGAGAACTTCCCTATTCCGCATGGTTTTAGTGAAGATGAAGACGTTGATATAGATTGCCCACGTCTTTTTTCTGACAGTTATTATCTACGCTTTTTATTACGACAAAGCAACATAGGTTTAAATACTTGTGGTACTGTTCTTGCTTTATCTGTTCGTTCTGATGTAATTAATTTTTATACGGGATGCTTAATGGAAACAACAAAGTTACTTACCACGACAACGGAAGTGTTATTATCCAAAGGCTTATATGTTCGCTCTCCGAATATTCCCATGCCTAAAAATGTGGAATTTGTGAAGGAGAAAAGTTTTTTGGCAGGATTTTTTGGTGAAGTGAGACCGTTATCCGCATTAGAAATAACCAACCTTTATTCAAATACCCAACGGAATGCACTCGGAGCTGAAACTCTCATTGGTTACAGTCAAGTTGCTCAGCATCCCAAAGTAAAAGAATATTTTCATTAGAGGCAGGGATATTTCAAAAAAGCATGTTGATGTGTTTAGCCAAAAACTAATGAAAAATAATTTACCCTCCCTTCTGATAAGTTAATGATGTTTCAAGTTACATCTTTAACAGCATTTGGAATGGCTTTTTATTGGGGCTAGTATCTCTACGAATCCTCGAACAGATATAGCTGCTGAATATAGCCGTTTAATGGCTGAAGTCGGGCAATATGCCTCAGATGGTTCAAAAATAATGATTGAAAATGAATGGTTAGAACAACCACCACTAGCAAGTGACAGAGATGAGGTAGCAAACAATCGATAAAAATAAGGCTTTACAGTGTTCTAACCGAATTGCAGCTTGGTAATTTCACTGCAATGCTTGACCAAGTGATTGTTTGGAGCGGGGAATTAAAAACCTTAAGAAAGTAGAAAAATAAATAACTGAACTGTGGGCCGAATATCAGACACTAAAAAATAAAGTGTTTAATATTCGGCTTTTTGGTTCAAGAAAAATAGGACAAGTTTCCAAAATGGTCTTTACAATAAAAAGTTTGTGAAACATTGTACTTAAACAAACGGGGTGCTTTACTTTAATAAGAAGTAAAAAAGGATCTTCCAATCGAAGATTCTTTTTTCATTGCCTATAAGGTCACAATTGCTTAGTATTTTTGCTAAGGTTCTGTCTGATAGTAGAACTACTTTTCTGCTATTAAACAAATTCTTATCAAAAATGACTAAGTATTTTAGGATATATTAAAAAACCTTCGGCTAAAAAAGGAAGTTTTCCGTCTAATAGGTATACACAAAAAAACAAAGGAAGGTGAACAACATCATTGGGTCTAATCACAGAATTCCAGAGGATAACGATGAAGTTTTTTTAGGGCTATTTCGGCAATACGAACAGTTTATTTATAGGATGGCGTATGTTTACGTGAAAAATAAAGATGATGCACTAGACGTGGTTCAGGAAACAGCATACCAGTCCTACCTAAAATTTAATACTTTGAATGACTTGAAGCTTTTTAAAACTTGGATCATTAAAATTACAATAAATTGTGCTATTGATTTATTAAGAAAAAAAAAGAAAGTGATTCCTTTAAACAAGGAAGTTGTTGAATTTGTATCTAAAAGTACGGAAGATATCCCTTTGACACTAACACTACAAGATTTGTTAGACGCACTAAATGAAGATGAAAAAACTGTTCTATTACTAAAATACTATCAAGGATACACTTTTAGTGAGATTTCGGAGATTTTGAATACACCATTAAGCACGGTGAAATCCGTTTTATATCGAGCATTACAAAACCTTCGTAAAAAAACTAGGAGGGCTGATATGTATGGACAATAAGATAAGACAAGAGTTAGATAAAATAGAGATCCCAGAGGAATTAAATAGCAGAGTAATATTAGGGATGGAGAATGCAAAAAGAGATTACGAAAGGCAACTTAAACCTGAAAGCAAGAGTGATAGAAAAATATGGAGTCTTAGAAGAAAAATAATGTTTTTCAGCAGTGTTGCTGTATTATTACTTGGTTTGTTTATAAGTTCTGCTTTTGTTTCTCCTGCAATGGCAAAAGTGATTTCAACCATTCCATATTTAAGTTCAATTTTTAAATCAGAACCCATAGGTAGCCTAATTTTTGACGAATTGAAGGAAAAGGGGTACAAAATTAGTGGAATAGGAACGGGTTACTCGCCACAAAAAACATTCTATGTAACAGTAGAAGGAACAGACGATTATTATAGCGAAGTCAAAGATGAAGTTAAAAAGATAGTAGGAGAGATTTTAGAATCAAAAGGCTATGATGCCTTTTCCGTAGAAGTCAAAAAAGAGCGAAAAGAAGATTATGTCCCTAGTGAAGAAGAATTGAATGAAAAAAGTATCATCGAAAATGAGGTCACAAAAAAATTAAAAGAACTAAACTATAAATTTGATAGGGTACAAACTGACCCAACGGAGAAAACAATTTTTATTAATATAGTCGGTTCCAAGGAGTATTACCATTCCGTTCAAGATGGTGTTAAGAAAGTGGCATTAGAAGTTGCGGACGGAAATAAATATTCAGGTTATAAAATTAATGTAACTAGAGTAACAACGGAGGTAAGACCAACCGGTAAAGGAGGTCAAATTACACCTACGATTGCTGATGGGCTTATGGCAAAAAAAGAGTTTAAAGTTACAGGGGTAGGTTATAAGGATAAACCGTTGAGCTTTATAATAAGTACCTCTGTCTTAAGTTCTGATCCAACAGCTAAAGCACTTGGAACTAAAATCGAATCAATGATTGTTGAATTTCTACAAGCCGAGGAAATATCGCCAATAGTAGGTAACGAGCCTTATGAAATTACTGTAAATAGTAAAGACAATAGGAAGATAAACTGAAGAGCAAAGGCTGCCAAGCTTGACCTAACCAAGAACGGAGAGGTAACTGTGTGTGACCGCTTGAAAGAGATGACACAGTTTTTGATTGATAAATTGGGACACTTTTTTCCAGTTAGAGAAGTGCGTTTTTATATGGAGGGGCGTGTATGATAGCCTTGGTCAATCAAGCAGACCCTTGTTTGGCTGTTTCTAGCAATTAATTTATGTATTTCTTTGCAGTATCTTTATTAATCTTTATGAATCAACACTCAAGAAAAAATGTATATAAGCTAATATTTATACAAATTTGTGAAGTAATGCTTGCTGCACTAACGTGCAGATTAGTGGAAGAAGAGTTGCTTTACCTCCCTCTTTTATTTGACCCTGATACTGGACAGTTTGTTTAAATAATTCTACCATAGAAGAAAAGGAGAGAAGAATTATGGAGATAACACCAGTAGTATTAATAGGAGATAGAGTAAAGATACAACCTATGGAAGTTTATCACATACAGGAATTATTTGATGTGGGAAACAATCCAGATATATGGGCACACATGCCGATGAAGGTTCAATCGATTGAAGATATGAAGCACCTTGTGAATGGAGCGCTTCAAGCGAGAGAGCAAGGAAGTGAATTTCCTTTTGTTATCTTCGATAAGGATTCGGGGAAAATTGTGGGAAGCACTCGTTTTCTTAATATATCGATACCAAACCGTAACTTAGAAATTGGTTGGACATGGCTGGCTCCAACTGTTTGGCGAACTAGAATAAATACAGAATGTAAGTATCTTCTTTTGAAACACTGCTTTGAGACACTTGGGACAATTCGAGTTCAGTTGAAAACAGATGGTCGAAATGTGCGGTCTCAGCAGGCAATTGAACGGTTGGGTGCGATAAAAGAAGGGGTGCTTCGGAATCATATGGTTATGCCTGACGGTTATTTAAGAGACTCTGTGTTTTACAGTGTAATTGACAAAGAATGGGTGCTAGTGAAGAATAAATTGGAGAGTATGCTACGATAATCGCGTATTATCAAAGTGTTGATTATTAAATTAATGTGGCAAGAGTGGAACAAGAGTTGCTGGTGACAGCAACTCTATTCTTGTTAAAGTAAAGAGGCAGATTCGTTGAATAAAGGCAGAGTAACAAAAAGTAGGGAACCCCTACCTTTTGTCTATCTTGGCAAGTTCATCTCGGTCAGCCTTTATAGGAGTCTACAACTCACCTTAAACTTAATACAATAGCTTTTTGCCATTCCAACTTCATTAGTGGCTTGAACATGAAATATCATGGGTTTGTCTGAGAAAGGGGTATGGGGTGGAATTGGTTACCTCTATACCCCACCATATTATAGATGCAGGTACTGTAACACTATCATTATATCCACATGCTCCAAAAATATGGTTACTCAGTAACTTTAAGAGGAAACGGCGAGACATCCCAAGATTCAATTTCAAAGTCTCTCACCCCATTAACGATATAAGGGTCTTTCTCAATCAATGCTTGCGTTTCTTCATAAGACTCTGTTCTAAACAAAAGATACCCTCCAACCTTACCTATAAACAATCCTGCCGTCAGTAATGTTCCTTCATCATATAGTTTTTTTAAATAATCAACATGAATAGGCTTTAAATGTGCCCCTTTTAAAGTATATTTTACTAAGTATAACAACATATTTAATCTTCCTCTCTAAAAGTGTCTTTTTATAAAAAACGAAATATTATGAATATTATTTTTTTCTATCATACAGGAATTAAGACATGCCCGCAATTGTAAATTCAAAAATTTGGAAATAAATGGCGTTTTATAGTGGTAATTTTTTATCATCATAACTCCTTTTCTTTCTCCTTTGAGAATATACATATCATATGGGGGGATTTAATGGAACTACGAGGGAAACTCAGTTTAAGTGTTGGTTGGATAACTTTATTTCTTATGGGTATTGACTTATTTGTAGTGTCTCCGTTACTACCGTTCATTTCGGAAGCCTATAATGTTAGTTCAGCGATGACTGGATGGATGGTAACTGTTTTTGCGGTTACATATGCTTTTTTCGCTCCTTTCTTTGGGTGGCTTTCAGATAAAAATGGACGGAGAACATTTATTACATTTGGCTTATTGTTGTTCGTTATTTCTAACATATTAACTGCTTTTGCCCCTTCATTTTTTTTGTTAATTGTTAGTCGTATTTTAGCTGGTTTGTCCGTTGCTTCAATTACCCCTTTGATATACGCAATCATTGGAGATACTGCGCCACCAAATCGGAGAGGGACATGGCTTTCAATTGTTGTTTCAGGGCACTTAACAGCTCTTTGGGCGGGAGCGCCATTCGGTACGTTACTAGAGCATTTTCTTGGTTGGCGTTCAGTATTTGTTGTAATGGCTATTATAGGGGGTATATTGGCGGTAGTAAATTTCAAAACATGGAAAAATGTTCCTAAAAGCGATATAACAAGGAATCTATTAGAAGGAAATCTGCTAAGAATACTTGGTTCGGTAAGTGTTACAACCACTTGGGCGATTTCAATGTATGCTCTTTATGTTTACTTAGGTGCGGCTCTTTATTCTGAAAATAGATTCTCATCATCAGAAATCGCATTAGCTATTACCTTTTATGGTATTGGTGCTGTTTTAGGAAGTCTTATAAGTGGACAATTAACAGATAGATTTGGAGAAAGGAAGATTTCGAAAGTAACGCTCATTTTCTTGACTTTAATATTCATTTGTTTAGGTATATTCTTCTCATCTGGTGCTTGGATTTATTTCTTCTTGTTCATATGGGCTTTGGTTGGGTATGCAGGATTTACATCATACCAAGCAAGATTAGCGGTCGAATATTCAAACGAACGTGGAATTGTTATGGCGTGGAATAATACGGCTTTGTATATTGGTATTACTATCGGTTCAATGATTGGTGGTTTTGTTGTTTCTAATTGGGGATACACTTTCCTTCCTTATGTTTGTAGCATTGCAGCAATTCTTAGTTTTGTCCTTAGTACCCAGAAAGTCCAAGAAACAAAAAAGAAATCAGCTTTTTCAGATACATGACCTCAGTAATGAAGCTTTTTGTTGAACTAATGGAGTGCTTTACTGAAACAAGGAATAAACTAAAAAGAGCCTAAATTATTCAAGTTTTTATACACTACTTGTATATTTAGGCTCTTTTATATTCATAAAATATACTGCCTTTTTATTTGCCAAAAACAGTTGGAATCATGTTCATAGAGGCTCCATGTCAAACGACATTGGTTTTAATCTAATTTCCATTTAAGTGTGTCACTTAAATGAGCAAAAACTGTGTCATTTTACTAGACGGTCACACTGTGGCAGCTTTTCTTATTGAACTAACGTAAGCAGGTTAGCTTAACAAGGACTAATGCCAGAATAATTTAACAATGATAAGAGAAAAATAGTTAAAAAAGGACATTTTTTATGATTGGACTTATTTTTGCTGTTATTCTTTTTAATTTAATTGCTTTTAAAACTAACAAGCGACTTACTAAAAATCAAATTGTTCATATTTGGTCATTCACCATTATTTTGCAGGCGATTGCTGATTTGTATATTGATCAAAAATACCATGGTTATTGGTATTTTACACGACATGTTGATTTCGCAGCTTTACCTACTCTTACAATGCTTTTACCACCTGTAAATATGATGTTTTTGAATTGGTATCCATTTAACTCTCCATTATTAATAAGAATTCTTTATTATATTTGCTGGTTAGTATTTATGTTGATTTATGAAGTAATAGCATTACTTCCAGAACCTTGGGGGTACTTTAATTATGGGTGGTGGAAACTGGAGTATTCTATTCTTGTTGACCCTATTTTGTTAGTTATTTTACTGAATTATTATAAGTGGATTTGTAAGATTGAAAAAAGATAACAGGAACAAGCGTTGAAGTTCTAGCTGCCATATTGGTGGCTTTTTCTTATTCGACTAACGGGCAGTTTAACTTAAGAAGAAGTAGGCAGACAAGAAAAGCGTTTTTTGTGGTGGTGGTGGGAGATTAGCGAAGAACAACTTACGACATAAAATGAATACTTAGAAAATGAATAGAGAACGCTAAGAAAGAGGAGGGCTAAAGATGTCAAATAAAAATCAGTGGCTACTTAATGCTCCTATGGTTTTATTAGTATGGTTAACACTCCCTTTTTTAGGGGTACGTAATATTAAGAAATTCCTTCCTGCATCCATTTTTATTGTAATTGTAGAAATTCTTCTTGCCCAAATTGGGAAGGAACGCAAATGGTGGGTTTTTTATAAAAAAAATTCATTTATTTCAGTGGCATTACCTTTTTATATTGGACCTTTTTTAATAGGTTCAATGTGGATTTTAAAATGGACATATGGAAATTTTAAACGTTTTATTACACTCAATGCAATAGTAGATGGTATGTTTGCCATTTTAATGATGGGTTTATTAAAAAAATTAAAATTAGTTACACTCGTCCGGTTTAATAAAATTCAATTTTTTCTTTATTTGTTTCTTAAGTCGTTCTTGTTATATGGATTTCAATACCTCATTGAAAAGAGAAATGCTGACTAGATTTGGTTAAAGGGATAAAATTGTTAGTTATGTTAAATTGATGGCATATGTGAAATTTTGCACTTAAGCTAACGGGTGCAATAGTTGAAGATTGGGGTTGCTGCGGCAGCTCCTTTTCTTGTTCCACTCCCTCAGTTAAATACGATTTTCTCCCGAATGCTCGCTAATTCGCAGGATTTCATAACCTTTGGTATAGCTTTAACGATTAAATGAAATGAGTTCAGATTATTAGGCTTCGTGAAGGCATAGGGAAATAGAGGAGAGATTTATAACTCCATATTTTACCATATGATGTACATGCTCCACGCCACCCTTGGAGGCTTTCCCTCCCATGTCTCAACGGGTCAAATGCCCTATCATTCCTTCGTCATGCCTATCCAAGGGGTGGAGGCCAGTTATGCTAACGGGATGGGTCAAAGCCCTTTTGTGGAACAAACCTGGTACTCCGTACATGTTTGAAATCCTACGAATAAGCCAACATTCGATAAGTGCAAGACAACCTCTTTATTGTTATGATTTAAGAAAGTTTATCCTTTTGGAAAAACTAGTAAGTGTTTCTAATAATCTATTAGTTCTTATGCTGCTAGGGAAGATAAAGGTTGTAATTTTTCTGGATAATAGGATTCATTTCGTTTGGCCATTCCAACAAATATCCTAGCCAGTTTACCAACCAATTTCATAATTGATTTCATCTTCTTAATTTTTTTCACCTTAACATTTGAGGTGTGTAAAGCTTTAAACTCAGGGTTGTTCATGACAAGGCTCATCGTCGCTAAGTAGAGAAAACGCCGAAGTCTAGATCTTCCCCGTTTAGAAATGACAATTTGTCCTTTCCACTTTCCCGAACTTGCTTCAGCTAGGTGTAATCCTGCATGACGTAGTAAAGAATTGCCGTGGGCAAAGCCACTTAAATCTCCAGCTTCCCCTAATATACCTGCCAATGAAATCTCACTAATTCCTTTAATGCTAAGCAATTGATTAGCATAAGGAATTTGTTTAAGTACTTCTGCCACTTGTTTTTCAACTCTTTCGAGTTGTGTTGTTGCGAGGTCAAATTCCTCTAGTAATTGTTGTAGATGAAATTTATAAGCATCAAGTGCTTGCTTAGTGCCAATCGAACGATTAGCTAAATGAATAAGTAATTGGGCCTTTTTTAATCCAGGCTGTCTCTTCATCAGTGACTTCCACCCGATAACAACATTTTGAGGTTGCATTGAACGCAATTCCATAGGGGTAGGAAATAAACGAAGAGTTGCGATTGCCCCTTTACCTTTCACGTCTTTAAAAACTTGTCGGAGCTCTGGAAAGACAACATCTACCCAACGATTTAATTGGTTGATCGAACTAACAAGACGCTTAACAATCACATCACGGTTAGACATAAGAACTCGAAGTTCTTCAAATGATTCAGAAGTGGGACGAACAATGGAATAGTAACCGTTTTTCACCATATCAGCGATAACTAGTACATCTTTTTTATCGCTTTTCGACTGGGTATTATCTCTATTCTCTTTATTCCTTTTTACATGGTATGGATTTACTGTTACTACATCAATATTCTGTTCGAAAAGCCATTTTGATAGATTAATCCAGTAATGTCCCGTAGGTTCCATGCCGACTATAGTGGTAACTAAGTTATTTGTCCTTTTTAATTTGTTAACCCAGTGCAATAAAATAGTAAATCCATCTTCGTTATTTTCAAATGTGAGAGGATCGCCGACTACAATTCCACGGAAATTCACCGCTCGAGCGACGTGAAATTGTTGAGCAATGTCCACACCAACAACGAGATGTTTATCGGAAATTCTTTCTATTAGTTGATTTTGTTTGTCTTGCATTTTAAACTTCATAGTAGGGGTTCCTCCTAGGGTTTTGAGTTAGAGTGGTGTCTATACTCATATCTTACTGAGGAGCTCTTTTTTTATCAAAGTCAATAATTAACTCTCTACAGGAATGCTAACGGGGCAGGTTATTGGAAGAAGGATAATGCAGGGATTATGCGAACAAATTAGGAATAAATTATTGGGAGTATACCTGCGGGAGGTAGTGGTTATGGATTATTACCCTTTTGTATTTATAATCAATAAAAAAGAATACTACTGTGCTTGGTATAGTAACGATAGAGACGGATTCTTAACTGAATGCAACAAAATAAAGGTTTTTAATACCAAAGATTTGCTTTTTGATTACGCTAAAGAAAGCAACATCCAATTTAATGATGAAGAGGGAATCGCCCGTTTTTCAATAGACTATGCCTTGAACTGGTTAAAAGATAAAAATTTAGATATTGATTGCGATTATTTTCTGAATTTCTGGAATAACATATCGGATTTAGCCTATTCAGTAGGAGAAAATTTTTATGGAGATTTGAAAAAGGCTCAAATAAATAAGGTTTATGACAAATTGTTTTTCGGTAACAACCTACCTGCAATAACACCAAAAAATAAAAACTATTACCCGACTTGGGATACAGCAGAAAAAATTATATTAGTTAAAATGGTACAAGATGGAATTAGAATTATAGATGTCTGTTTATAAACAAGTGATTGAAAATGAAGGATTCCTATTAGAGTTATAAATGAGTATAAATCCTAAATCATAACAGTTAGATTGTGAAGTTATGTACTTAAACTATCGGGTGCTTGAGTTGAAGAAAATAAGTCTGTTCCGACAACTTTTTCTTATTCCACTAACGGTCAGTTTAGTTGAAGATGGATGATATAATAAAAAATGGAAAATAGAACTATATGGAGGAGAAAATTAAATTTGAACAAAACTCAAGTAATGGTTTACTTCAGCTTGTATGGAGATGAGTTTTCAATAGATGAAGTAACGGAAAAGCTAGAAGTAACACCTACTAAAACTTATAAAAAAGGTGATTTAATTCCAAACCGTTCAACTGTTTGTTATAGAAAAGAGACAAGTTGGGATTTAGGAACAGGCTACCAGGTTTCGCTTGATGTAAATAACCAACTCCAACAAATTATAGATAAACTACAAAATAAGTCATCAATCATTAACGAAATAAAAGAGGCTTACTCCGTGGAGTGTAAATTCTTTATCGTCGTTATAATACAAGAGGGAAATGCCCCTGCTTTATATCTGGATAAAGACATTATAAAGTTTGCTGCAAGCATTGAAGCTGAATTTGATGTAGATTTGTACGCTAATCCTTATGAAAATGATTTTGGCGACTAAAAGATACAAATTTTGTTGAACTAACGGGTGCAAGAGTTTAAGAGCGTAGCTGTCATTATGGCAGCTTTTCTTGTTCCACTAAAGTGGTAGATTAGTTTAACAAGGACTATTTAGATAGAATCGCGAATTTAAGATTTATAAGTCTTTATATTATCGATTGTTTGGAATTACAATGTAGATAATGGTGTTAAAATTACGAATTACTAATATTGCAGTGAAGTATACTTATACTGGAATGGTCACTATACGGGGGAATTGATATGCACTTGATATTTAATATTTTAATCGGTGTGTTCATGTGTGTCTGTTTGATATTTATTAAAACAAAGGGTCGACAAAATAAGACTTTATTAATTGTCCTAAAAGTATTAATTGTAATAATTTCAATCCTTCTTATTTGGATTAACATCCAAGTATAGATAGGGTTATAGATTTAGAAAACTATTCCTTATTGAACTCGTGCTACTAACCGCACCCCACTTTGTGAACTAATTCACTTACACTAACGGGTGCGATGCTTTAAGAAGGCATCACCTTTTCCTAGTTCCACTAACGGGGCAGTACAGTTGAATAAGGAGATTGTGAAAATAAATATTCCAAAATATTCATTTAAAGTTAAAATAGAGAAAAATGATTGCTAATTGAGGAGGTTGTGTCAAGTGGAGAATAAAGATAAGGTATCATTAGTGGTAAATGTCTTAATATTAGTTGCTTTGGTTTACATAGGATTGAAGCTTAACGACATAGGAGGACTACTAAAAGAAATTGTATTACAAGGAAATAGGTAGGGCAAATTTTTCAAGAAACTAATGATAGTGTTAATAGTTACTCTAATTGCCTTATACTAATTAAATTGAAGAAAATATGTAAAAGTAAGATTGTGAATAATTGTACTTAAAGTAACGGGTGCTTATGCTAAAGATGAGATGGCTGTGGCGATCCCTTTTTAATGCACTAACTGTCAGGTTAGCTGAACAAGGTAAAAAGTATCTTTAAATTTTTGCACCAGAACTAATTCATCTAATATCTTTATTTATATTTGCCAGCTAAAATTTAGTAATCTAATATATAAAGAGGAGAAATATAGGAGGATTTACTAATGAGCACTCATGAATTTGAAATGAACATAGATGGAGAAATAATCAGATGGGCAGAAAAATCACACGCACAAATCTTCCGCAACTTCTGGCAGTTCTTCATGGAAAAAGATTTACAAAAAACAATTGAAACAATCGAGTTTGCAGGAATCCGTACTTCCAAATCTGAATACTTCGTAGCTAAAAATGGAAGTAAAAAGAAAAACATCTTTGTAAAAGACAATTACTACGTTTACACCCACTTAACGCCATCCGCAATGCAAAAAGTATATGAGAAATTCATTAAAGGCTGGGAGGATATATATAAACAACCGAAGGGCGAAATGCTTAACATAGAACAGGAGGAAACGCCTGGGGAACTGCAAACGGAAGAAAAGCCAAATTTGAAAAATATTTATGAAAAAAGCCATGCAATTGCTTCGGTTCAGGCGAATCATGACTTACATCATAGTTCTCTAGTTATAGAACCTTCCGTTACAAAATTGCCTGAAGAAACAGAACCATTAAGAATTCTTTTTGGTCATTCCTCCAACAGCAATGAACCATTGTATTGGTATCCAACTACAACGAGTAAAATCATGCATACGAATACAGGTATTATTGGAACGATGGGGACGGGGAAAACTCAGTTTACTAAATCGCTCATTAAACAGATACATGATGGTGCTCTATCTAATGTAAATGGAACACCTATTGATATTCTCATCTTTGATTATAAAGGTGACTATATCAAAGATGACTTTATAGAAGCGACAAACGCTACAGTGTATCATCCATATCACCTTCCGTATAATCCGTTAGCTTTATATAGGGGAAAACAGCTAAAGCCGCTATTGCCTTTGCATACAGCTAGTACCATTAAAGAAACAATTGCTAATGCTTTTAATTTAGGTATAAAGCAACAGCAGTTATTAAATTATTTAATCATTGAAGCTTATTCACAAGCTGGTATTCATAAGGCTGATATGGCTACATGGGATCTGGTGCCACCTACATTAAATAATGTATTTGAACGATTGATGAATCGGGAGGATGTAAAAGAAGATAGTCTTTATGCAGCACTAAAACAAATATATGATTTTGAAATCTTTTCTCCAAATAGTGAGAATACAAAGTCCTTATACGACATGATACAAGGAGTAACTGTTGTACATCTGGCTGGTTATGATCCAAGTGTTCAGAACCTAATAGTAGGAATCACTTTGGACACCTTCTATTCCCAGATGTCTACAAAGGGGCACAGTACAATTCAAGGAGATTATCGTGAATTAACGAAAATGATACTTTTTGATGAGGCGGATAATTTCTTGAGTCAAAACTTCTCTTCTTTAAAGAAAATTATGAAAGAAGGAAGAGAATATGGCGTTGGTGTAATCCTATCAACCCAATTCTTAGACCACTTTGCAACCACAGATAATGACTATGCTCAGTATATATTGACTTGGATTATACATAGAGTACCTACCATTAAAAAGAAGGAAGTAAAAGCTATCTTCAGTCCAGAAAATCAGGCTGAGGGTGAGCAGATAGTTAATAAGATAGCGCGACTTCAAAAACACTATAGCTTAGTCACGTCTGTTACCAATAATAGATACGAAATTATGGAGGATATGGCATTCTGGAAGCTTCTAAATAAAAATACTAAATTTATTAAAGCTTTCTAATAAAAAACCCTTTGAATTTAATAATAATTAAATTCAAAGGGTTTCTCATTTACGCTCTATCTGAATTCCTCCTTCATGATAATTATCATCTATGGGCAAACCAAAGGGTTTTTGAGCACTTAAAAGAACTGCCAAAGGATATTTACCATAAGGAGATTCAAAGCGTTTTTTCTTCCATCTCAGAAGTATTAGTACATATTTACATTACCGACACTTATGGTTGGGCGTCATGTCAAGTGACAGTTTTGATGAAATTGTAATGACAAGGAATCAACTTGGAAAGAAAACAAAATGAAGAAGTATGTAGGAAATGGAAACGATGTTTGTTCACTTGTCCAGACAATTTAAAGCAATCTTTGATCGGCAAGGGAATCTAGATCAAGCAGTTTTCCGGAACATCCTAATTTTGGCCGACTAGAAACCAACCTTTTTGAGTTGTTACAGCATATTGTCAATCATGGAACGTACCATCGTGGGGATGTAACTGCTATGCTACGACAGTTAGGGCATCCCGGTGTTATACAGCTTCTAAAATAGCTTGGGATGCTTTTTAATATTAAAAAGATAGCAGTGTAGTTGAATGGACAGGAAATGAAGGTTCAGATTCACCGCACTCTATTACCGATATTGTTAAAGGAACTTCAACAGATGGTCATGATGATACGGCTACAACTGAAGGTACTAAAACGGATGACACAACAACAGGCGTTGCTAAAACAACAGACTCTGAAAAATCGAATTCTCTTCCTTTAATTTTATCCATTGTTGCTGTCGTCCTATCATTAATTGCTGTTGTACTTGGATTCCGTAAAAGATAATCTATTACACAAGTGACTTATTCATTGCTGAATAGGTCACTTTCTTTTTTAAGTTAATATCGTCTTCTGTTTGCCAAAGTGAGTATGTAAAGAGATGTACTTAAGCTAAATGTGTGCTTGAGTTTAAGAATCAGAGCTGTCATCAAGGCAGCTTTTCTTGTTTCACTACCATGAAAATAAACTTCTGTAGTTCAGAAAAAAAGGCAATACTAAAGAAGACGCAGCTCATTCGTTTTTTAAAAAAGGGGAGAGCGCCTAATTCATTGATCTTAGAAATTGAATAGATTAAGATGCTTCTGATTCTTGTAAAGTAACTGTGTATCCTAAACTTTCAAGTCTTCGTAGTGAATGCCGAACAATGGATTGCTGTCTCTGTTTATCAAAGTAGTCTTCGCCTAAGTCTACATACATTTCTTTCCGTGTTAAGAGATAATAAGAGATACGTAACATGGCATGTGCGACCACTATTCCGGCTCGTTTTTTGCCTTTTCGTGATGCTGTTCGTCGATACAGTGCTCCGAGATAGTTCTTCGAACCTTTAACTGAATGAGCTGCTTCAGTTAATGCTGATCTCAAATACTTATTTCCTTTTTTGGTTTTAGCTGATTTCCTTTTCCCGGCACTTTCGTTTTGTCCAGGAACCAAACCTGCCCAGGAACACATATGGGCTGCACTTGGGAATTGTTTCTTGATATCAGTTCCGATTTCAGCTAAAATTTGCTCAGCCATCCTGGTGGCTATACCAGGAATAGAATCTAATCGTTCCACATCTTCTTGGTTGGTACGTACTCTATTCGCTACTTCTTGATCGAGCATCTCAATCTCTTCAGTCAAAAAGTCGATATGTCTTAAAATCGTTTTTAACATTAGACGTTGATGGGATTGAATATAACCTTCAAGTGCGAGTTCCAGTTCATCTTTCTTCTTTTTCATTGAGCGACGTGCAAAGTTTGCTAGTTTTTCAGGATCCTCTTCTCCTTCGGCAATAGCGTCAAGCATATCTCGAGCTGAAACACCCAAAACGTCTGAAACAACTGAACCCAATTTAATGTTCGCTCCTTCTAATACCTTTTGGATTCGATTGATTTGTCTTGCACGTTCCTCAATAATACTCCGACGATATCGAACGAGTTCACGTAGTTCCCGTTGATTACGATCAGGAATGTAACTAGCTTTCAACAGTCCATGACGAAGAAGTTTCGCAATCCATTCTGCATCCTTAACATCTGTTTTACGTCCGGGGACTGCCTTCATATGTTGGGCATTCACCACTAAAAACTCAATATCCTCAGCTTCTAGTAAATTCACAATAGGCTTCCAATAAACACTCGTGCTCTCCATGGCGACATGGGTACAATTATGTTGTTTAATCCAGTCAACCAACTGTAATAGAAATACAGTTTTAGTAGAGAACGTGTGAATCTCCTTTCCTTCAGGTGTCAAAATACAGGCAGTAATATTGTCCTTATGGACATCCATACCGCATGCTCTTTCAATGACTACTTCCATTGAAAACATCCTTTCTACGGCTCACAATAATATTGGAGGCTGGTGCAGCAACCAGAATAGGATTAATCTACCATGTGTGCTTCCCGTAAGGGAGCGACAGTCAGTGGTGCACCGTGGTCGTTGAAGTCAGACTAACGGATGGGCTCTAACGCACCATAGTTCATCGACCTTCCTCTCCCAGCCGTAGAATCAGTATTGACGGTTTAAACCCATTTTCATTCTCTGTGGTGAAGTGCTGATTTTTGCGCTTCATGGATGGCTAACGGGTGCTTTAGTTTCACAACAAATGGACTATTTTGGCAGTGTCCTATTTCATATGGTTATTTAACTAAAGGGGCAGGATTGTTTAAGAAGGATTAATAAAATTTATAATAATTTCAGTTATTAGGTTTTAAGGGATGTGATAGCATTGTGTGGAATAGACTTTGCAATTGGAGTAACCGATAAAGAAGCATCAAAGGCAGATAATTATGTTCATTTTAACGAAAGAATACACTCTTACCTAATAAAAAAGGAAAAGGATTATGGCAATGACTTTAATCTTCTTTTAAATCTTGACCCTTATCGTCAATCAATAATTTATAGAGATAGGATTCCAGATTTAGTAGAAATATGCGAAGCCTTAATTAATAAATATAATTTGATTGGTGAAAAAGAACGAGAAATAAAGACCTTTGCAAAAGAATTAAAGGAACTTTGCGAAGACGCGATAAAACAAAAGAAACATATATACGCTATTGGAGATTAGTTAATTTTTTCTTCTCAGTCTCGGTCTCCACGTTGTTCAGCTATAGGGTGCAAGACTTTAAGATCCAGCTGCCACATTCTTGGTGGCTTTTTGATTATTCGACTAAAAGGGAAGGTTAGTAAATTAGGGTTACAAATAGAGGTGATTCATTGTATGTTGGAAAAAAGCGAAGGCACAATCAATGAAATTGTTTATGAATTCACCGCCTATCGTAATGGAAAGTATATAATCTATCCTACCATTTCAGATTTGTATTTACTTTTGTTTAAAATTATACGTTCCAATGCGACAACCGAATATATAAGAATCAACCCATTTTATATAAATGAAAAGGTTAATTTACAACGTGAATTTGATGAATATATGTTCTATTTGGAATGTAGGGAACAGTTTACTGTTCAAGATGAGGAATTACATATTTTAGAAAATTTAGGCAGAGAAGCTAACACTGTAACATCAGAAGAATTTGAAACAGGGAAAATACTTACCCCTTTGTGCAGATATGATGACCCTAAAACTTATAAATCCTTACTTGAAGGATACCGTAAGTTTTTAAATATGATGTTACCTAGTTTATTTGAATCTGCTAAGGTTGACTTGGACCTTACGGAAGAAGACTTGGCATTCGGTTATTTTTGTTTTGAAATCCATAGTGAATAACTGTTTGTGAAATGTTGTACTTAAGCTAACGGGTGCTTTCCTTAAAGAACTGGCTGCAAAAAGCAGCCTTTTTCTTATTCGAATAACGGTCAGGTTTAGGTTAATAAGACCTTGAGTATGATAATTACTTAATAAGGATATTGTAAGAAGAAAAAGGAAAAAGGAAAAATAATAATGATTGGACTTTTTATGGCAATTATCATATTTAATGTTCTTGCTTTCAAAACTAATAAGAATTTAACGGCAAAACAAATTGCCCATATCTGGTCATTTACAACTGCATTTCAAATGTCTTGTGATGCTTACATAGATTTGAAATATCATGCATACTGGTATTTTACAAAAAATGTGGATTGGGCAGCATTACCAGCCAATACTATGTTACTTCCACCTGTAAATATGATGTTTTTGAATTGGTATCCTTTTAAAAGTTCCTTAATTAAACAAATACGTTATTTTATCTATTGGGAAGTATGTTTGTTAACCTATGAATCCATCACCCTATTGCCCGAACCTTGGGGATATTTTCATTACGGATGGTGGAATTTAGGATATTCAGCAATTATTAATCCTATCTTGCTTGTTATTTTAATGGTTTATTACAAGAGGTTTGTAAACTAGAATAGCATGCATGTTAAACTAAAGGGTGCGATGCTTTAACAAGGCATCACCTTTTTTGGGTTTGATTAACGAAGCAGATTGTGAAAGATTGTACTTAAAGTAACGGGTGCAATAGTTAAAGAAAGAGATCGCTGCGGCGATCTTTTTGCTTGTTGTACTAACCGTCGTTTAGTTAAAGAAGGGATTATTCCCCTTAGCAAAGAAATATTGTACTAAACCATTTCCAAATCCCCTGGAGGAATTTTTAAGATGAAACAATGGAATGTTTATAACTATTCAAAACAGAAAGCCAGAGGTTTAAGAAGAAGATGCAGTACCTTTTCGAGATATATTTATGAACATACAGAATCTTTGATTACCATAGGTGGTTCACATCTTGGACTTAACTTCCATAAATTTTTTGGTGATACTTCAAAGGTACCGAATTCGGTAAGAAAATTCTTTGTACAGACAATTATTAACAGAGTTCAGCATTTAATTTCATTAAAAACTGAAGCAGAAAAAGAGTATCGTGTCATTTGTGTTTTTACACTTCCAGAATTAGACAACACTCTAATTATTACCCCCTACCCAAAGAGCATATGAACGTTTTTTTTGAAGGTTTCTTTAGTGCAGAGAAATATGGAAGGAAAGCTATCCCAATACATCAAGACGACTACTTAGAATCAGAATGGGGATTTATAGTACCACAAGGCTTAGATGTTCAAGGATATAGAATTGAAATTTATGAAGATGAAAATTGGGCTCAAGAAGAAGTATGGTTCATAGGAGAATTACAGTAAATCTTTATAAAATTATGGGATCCGTTGCTGTCTTTTTCTTTTTCTAAAGCAAGTTTGTGAAAAATTGTACTTAAGCTAACGGGTGCAAGAGTTGAAGATCGGAGCTGTCATTTTGACGGCTTTTCTTTTTGTGCTAACGTAAGCAGGATAGTTGAAGAGGAAGACCGAATTATTGTAAGTACATTGTTAAAAAAAGGTGGTATTTATGTTTGAATTTCATAGTAAAGAACTAAGTGAGATATACGGGGAGGATAAGAAAAGATTTCGAACTGACAGTATCCTTTATGGACATCTAGGAGAAGATCGTTGGCATAGTACACTTCAAACTCCATTTACAAATGAGTCTATTATTCAGTTTGAAAAAGATTTAAAAAAAGAGTTTCCTCCTCAGTATAAAAAGTTCTTGTCAACTCACAATGGATGTTATTTATTTGATTTATTAAGAATTGCAGGGAAAAGACCTGATACATATAAGGGCTTGAGTATAGAGGAACAGAATGGCACACCCTTCCCTTTAGATACTATGCAGAACCTATATCAAAGAAAACGCACACCAAAAACCCATTTCATTTTTGCTGATTCAATTGTAAAAAACACTTATTACGTCATTGATAGTGATGAAAAAATATTAGAAATAGACTATCGAACAAAAAAAATTATCAATTCTTACGAAGAACTTAAAATTTTTATTGACGAATTCATATACGAAGGAAAAGAAAATTTAGAAAATGGAATATTTTTTGAATTTGAGTGATGAAAGATGTTTATCTTCTTCAACTATCCTGAAAATAAAAACTGCAGTGGGGAATTTTAGGCAATACGAAACTAGACCCATTAAAATCCGTATGTTGTCCTTCATTAGGCTATAGCTTCAACCGTTACTTTACAACCAAGGATCTCTAGTCGTTTAATAGATTGTTTGATCACTATTTCTTTTTTTCGTCGATCAAAGTAATCTGCACCTAACTCAACATAAAGTTGCCTTTTGTTTAACAAATGATAAACAATCGTTAAAATGGTATGTCCAACCGCAACTGCCGCACGTTTTTTTCCAATTCTTGCTGCCAAGCGCTGATATTGAGAAGAGAGATAAGTGTTTTTGGTTTTTGCCGCCGAATGTGCTGCTTCAACAAGTGCTGCTCGCAACTTTTTATTACCTTTTCTGGTTTTACCGGACTTTTTTTTCCCAGCACTTTCGTTATTACCTGGAACCATCCCAGCCCATGAACATAGATGGGCTGCCGTAGGAAATTGCTTCGCAATTTCTTTTCCTAGTCCTATTTCAGCCAAAAGTTGTTCCGCATGGCTTCTACCTATACCTGGAATTGAATCTAGTAATTCAATATCTTCTTCATATGGTTGCATGCGTTGTTGGACTTCTTCACTTAACATTTTGATTTGTTGATCCAAAAAGTCGATATGTGAAAGCTGAGTTTTTAACATCATCTTTTGATGGAGTCCGACGGATCCGAATAAGGCACGTTCCAAATCATCCTTTTTCTTTTTCATACTTCTTTTTGCCATTCCAGCTAATCCTTGAGGATCATCGATCCCATTGATGAGTCCCTCAATCATTGATCGTCCGGACACACCCATAATGTCTGTTGCAACGGAGGAAAGTTTGATATTAGCACCTTCCAACACTTTCTGAATTCTACTTATTTCTCTTGCTCTTTCTTCAATAAGACTTCGGCGGTATCGAACAAGTTCCCGTAATTCCCTTTGATCTCGATTCGGAATGTAGCTGTGTTGACTGGGACAGCCTTGATGTGAGCAGCGTTGACCACCATGGGTTGAATGTCTTCTAATTCGAGAAGGTTGTATATTGGTTTCCAATAAACACCGGTACTTTCCATAGCAGCGTGAGAACAGCATTTACTTTTAATCCAATCTATTAATTGAATCAGATCGTGTGTCATCGTACCAAATGTTTGAATCTCCTTTCCTTTTGGAGTAATGGCACAAGCGGTAATGCTCTTCTTGTGAATATCTAATCCACAACATCGTTCATTAACAACATCCATTATTATTTTCCTTTCTACGGGCTGAAGTAAATTAGGCTGGTGCAACAACCATATAAGATTAATCTATCCTGCGTGCTTCCCGTGAGGGAGCGACAATTTGTGGTGCACCTGGTCGTTAAAAATCAGTCTACCATGCGGGCTCGAGGCACCATAGTTGAACGACCTACCTTCGCCAGCCTATAAAAAGGATTGACAGGTACAATGAAAACTAGACGGGATTATGAACCATTTTCATTCATTTGATGGTGCCGCAGTGCGGCATGGTTGTCTACCATGAAAATAAGTTTCTTCAAGATTAGAAAATGACATTACTTAAGAAGACCCTGCTCAATCGTTAAAAAAAAGAGGAGAGCGATAATTAATGAGTCTATGGATTAGGGTTGACTGGATTAAGGTCAGTATCAGTATTGACACTTCCTAACCATTTTCATTCTCTGTGGTGAAGCGCCGATTTTTGCGCTTCATGGATGGCTAACGGGGTGCTTTCCTAAGTATTAATCCAAGCAAAGAGACGTGTATGAAAGAAGACATTATTGCTGAATTAGGCAAATTAGTGGGATTAAAATTACAGGATGCAGGAAGAGCATCTAACCTATTTTGGCTGGGTTTTGGGGATATGATTCCAATCATTCGGAGAGGAAAAACCCAAGTATCAGCAGAATACGCACTTCATATTCAATGTTCTTGGAGAATTACCTTAAATAATAAAATTCTTGTAGCATCACGGGATTTCTATTCTCCAAGCTCGGAATGGGGTGGAGACATTGAGGACTTCGATTGGGATATGCTAGGTAAGAATAGATTTGATGAACGAATTAAAACTTTTATAAAGGACAAAGGACGATTACAGGTAAAGAACATTGAATCTGATGATATAGGTGGATTAAAGGTCTTTTTATCAGATGGTTATAAACTAGAAGCATTTCCAGATAGTTCGGAAGATGATGATCAAGGCGAACACTGGAGGTTCTTTAACCGAAAAGATAATAGTCCACATTTTGTTGTTTCTGGAATGGGAATTGAAAAGGTTTAAAGTTTAACTTTGTGAAGAGATATCATTCAAATATTTTAACTTGTTTCACGAACATATTTTGTTTAATTAATAAATATCCTTAGTAATATAGTTGTAGAAAAGAAGGGGTGGAGGCAATGGTTAAGGTAGGAAAAGATGATTTTGTAAAAGGGATGGTACCTCACCATAATCATGGCTCTGTTGATTATACTTCGATGGAGGCAGGGCATGTTCATCAGTGTTTAGATGTTACTTCTCCTGCGATTCCAACTCAGGAAGGTAGCCATATTCATTATACGGAAGGATATGTGGTCTTTGAAAACGGGCATACCCATCATTATAAGGCTCGTTCAGGACCCGCTATTCCAGTGGGTAATGGAATGCATGTTCATTATTATGATTTTTATACAACGGAAGACGATGGACATAGACACCATATTAAAGGTGTTGGCCAGCCAGCTCCAGGTAATAAGTAGAAAATAAAATAATTCTATATTTAGCAATAAAACAGTAAACCAACCTAAACTTTGATAGGTTGGTTATTTATTTTTACTTAACAAAATAAGTAGGCGGGCTTCATTTTTCTAAACAGTAATATCAATGTCAGATGAAGATCGTTTTTTTTAGATTATGAAAAAATGCACAATTTAACTGAGCTTTTGCTCTATGTATATTTAAATGACTTTGTTAATAAGAATAGAACAAGTGCAGTAAATAGGGGGGCTTCCAAAAGAACGGGGATGAAACCATATTTCATGCTGATACAGGTGGTACATTTGGATTGTTTGTTGAACGCTCTTTAAATGAAATACGTTTTTGGGCTAGGATCATGAAAGAACATTCTTTATTTCTTCGATTGGGTTTTAGAGCAGAGGATACTCAACTAATTCAAGAGGCGAATCAATTTTACCGAACATTTGAACACATCGAACAAGCTGCACATACCTATACTAATCAAACAGATCCTGAACAAATTAGAAGATTTAATTCAGTAGTACAACAAGCTGCAACCAATATATTTGTATTTAAACGAAAAGTGTTAGGGCTAATTCTCACATGTAAGTTGCCAGGAGCAAATAATTTTCCATTGCTCATTGATCATACAAGTAGGGAAGCTAATTACTTTAGAAAACGATTAATTGAATTAAATGAAGGTAAATTGAATGCCCTTCCAGACGCCATTATTAAAGAGAAATTAATCATAAACTCTTTAACATAGTTAGTATTCCCTTGTGTATAACATCGCTTTTAATTTTGAATGAGTGTTTGTGAATTAATGTACTTAAACTATTGGGTGCTTTAGTTCAAAAAGAAATTTTTAAAAAAAGCCTGTATTAATGATTACTTGGTAATCACTGATACAGGCTTTATCTATCAAATTTTAATTGTCCATATATATTTAACTTTAGGGTCCTTCTTTTTTAAAATTTAAACTCTATCCCGTTTTCTATATAGATTGTGTTTTGTAATCCAGTTTGGTTTACCAGATATTCAAATACATTTTTTGCTGCGCTTCTGATCATTACGCTCAGACCTAAGTTGTCAAACACGCGTGCATAGCAGCGGATTATCAACGTATCATTTTCTCTTAACAAATGATAATAGACGGTTTCTTTCTGTATTTTCGAAAAACAGTGGATAAATAGATATTCATCTGTTGGTTCTATTCCTTTTATGAAAAGTTCTTTTTGAACTATTCGTTTTATTTCCGCCATTTGATTCTCTGATAAATTTATTCTCATACCAGCTTCACCATCTTATTTTTTATCGGTATTCCATCCATTTTCATTATACGAAAGTGCAAGTTCGCCTGTCACAAGCGCAATCGAATTAGTTAATGGGGGTCTGACCCCCATTACTATATTTCCTCACTTGAACCCCTCTTAAATTCTTGCAAACTTAAATGTAATTAGCGTTTTCGATCAGATGCTTAATATTTTGAAGCTGAAAAGCACCATATATTCTATCTTTGGAGGTAAGCTCATGGATAAAATACTGTTGTAACTGCTCTTTATCTGAAACCCGTTTTACAATGCTGTTATCCGACCAATCGTGAACCTCTTTTTCATTTTCATCGTAATTAAAGAATACCAAGGTGTTGATCCATGTTATAATATCTTGACCTTGTAAATAATTGGATAGGATGACGGCTGTCTCCTGAACCTGACTAATTGGATTTTCATAAGTCTTCACAGTTAATGCTCCCGACTCATCCTTATCAAATACGAGCGTTTCCTCTTTTTCACTGTCTATTATCTCTGTTAAGAACGAAAACTTGTGGCTGCCCATTCTTTTTAATCCCAAAACGATGTGGCCTTTCCAGTGTTTTGTTTCTATTACATAAATACCGGTTGATAAAAGGACGATGTGATCGATCTGCCGCGTATTACCGTTTATCTCAGGAATAAAAATGTTCGGCATAATAATCATTTCATCTGGTGAAATAAGTGTTTTTCTAACTAGATCTGATTTAAAATTTTCTAGTAACTGATGGGTAATGATTTCCTCACCGTTTCGATAATTTTTCCGAATCACTTCATTTTCGATCAACAGTTTTTCTATTTCACGTTGGAATGATTCGTTCAAAAGCATGACCTTCTCATCGAATTTAGTTGCTGCTGTTTCCATCGAAGCCTTTTGCCATTCTTTAATGGCTGTTACCTCTTGGAAATGGTTGCTTCTCATTTCTTTTTGTTTCGCCTTTTCCTTTTTTACGATAAAAATAAGCCAAGCGACAGATGCAGCTAGTACTGTGGAAATAATTAACCAGGTCATTTCATTTCTCCTTGTCTACCAGATCATATTTAATAGTTTTTTAATAGCATTTTATCTAATTCACGGACTTTATCATAGGAATTTACTAATTTTTCAGGTACCAATGTTCTGCCAGAATCCCAAGCATTCTTTTCTATTTTAGCTAGAAGCTGTGCTTTTTCTTCATCCTCGAAATATTTTAATACCCTTAAATCATGTTTGTTATTCTTAAATTCTAAATAATAACCGAGTTGACGATATAGAATAATTTTAACACAATCTTCATCTGTCTCTTTAATTTTAAAGTTAATATTTGCAATATATCCATTAATTTGTAAATAGTTAAACTTAATCGTATTCGTCGTTACATTAAAGCTCATAGGTGAAAGTAGTTTATTGTTCATTTCATAATCAATAGTTAATTGGTGCTCTTGCAAAGTATTTTCAATTATTTCCTCAATATCTCTTATATAAAGCATTTTATCAATCGCTACCTTTCAAAATCTACTACTCTTATTTTTAAGAAATGATAGGAGAAAGTAAATCCATCTATTTTCCTTTAGACTTTATTCCTATCGTATTTGAGTTGATTAACATTAAAAGAAAACCCGCTAATCAAAATATTAGCGGGATATCGTATTATAAGGTCTGTTCGATGCGTATTTTCTCGAGTAATGCTTGGCAACCCTGTGAAATAAGATCATAGGTTTCCTGAAAATCACCTGTGTAATAAGGATCAGGGACATCTTTATTATGTTCAGATAAATCAAGCAGACGAATGATTTTTGGATGATTAGGCTTGCCGGTTATCTCGGAAATATTCTTTGTGTTGCTTTCATCCATGCCGATGAGATAATCGAATTTTTCAAAGTCTTCCCTTGTTAATTGACGTCCGACCAGACCATCTGATGAGATGTTGTATGTTTTTAAAATGGCTAGGGTTCCTTTATGTGGAGGAGATCCAATATGCCATGCACTTGTAGCAGCGGAATCGCAGGCTACTTTATTGGTCAAATTTTCTTTTTTCAGTAAGTCGCGAAACAAAGCTTCAGCCATCGGAGAACGGCAAATGTTTCCTAAGCAGACAAATAAGACATTGATCATGTTAATAACTCCTTTTTCCTTATCTAACAAATAGTTTACTTAATTTGATTACTTTAAGTAAAGTGGAAACCTATAGTGGTTTTGATTTGACTAAAGTGTAGACATTAGGGTTTTCCACTACGATGTATTTATAATACACAATTGATATTGAGGGAATAATTACGGAACCCAACGATTTGATATATGTAGCATATTCGATGTTTTTAATTAACGCCTTTTCTGTGGAAGTTATTGTACAAATGGGTCAGTTTAATTGAAGAAGGAATTTGTAATTCCTTCAGAATATACTTAATTAGAAATATAAAGGAGGAGTAAAAATAAGAGATGGCAGTTATCGTAGCATTAACGATTGCAATACTGGGTTCAGGATTGGCTCACCAATTAAGCAAAGGAAAGTCGTAAAAAAGAAAATATGTCGTTTGGGGCATCACTACAATGGTAGCAATCGCACCTTTCGATCATTTTCAATAGGTTTAACATATGCAATTATTGTTAGAAATGGTTGGGTAGGAATGATTATGTGGTACTTGTTTCCAATAATAAACAATGAATCTAGTAGATGGTCTGGATGTTTCAAAAGGGGAAAGTCAGGTTCAAGCATTTTTAAATAAAGGAAAGCCATATCGAAAAAGTTTCACTGTACGCACACTACTGAGAAATTGACTACTTTACTTCACTTTTTGGAAGAGGTGGAAAAGGAGGCTAAGGTTAAGCCGACAGTAATATTAGAATCCACAGGACATTACCATACACCTATGATGATTATGTACGTGATATAAAATTGGATGGGTTTCGACTCAATTTTTTCCTAAATAAAAGAAAAAATCGTCTGGTAAGTGAACTTTTAGCGAAAATAGACACATATAAAACACCATTAGGCTGCCATCATTCCAATTTCTTTGGGAGTGAGGTAGCCTACTTTTTCTTGTATTTCTCTCTTCATTATAGTGATACATATAGTTATCGATTTTCGATACAACGTAAAGATTTATAAAATTAAATTTGCAGTAATGAATAATAGGTGACTAAGTAAAAAAAAGAAGCTGAAGAATTCTTTTTTAGCTTCTTTTTTAATTCTTACAAAATTTTTATACTGATCGGATAAAGATAGGGCTTTTCAGGTTCATTGATTTTCTTCAAGCCTGTAATTTTAATAAGGGGTAGTTCAGTCCCGTTAAATGTTGTGATATCTAATACGCCTTCTGCTTCGACCCATGTATCCTTTTCAAGGGAAGGAGAAGGTTCCGAGAACTCAGAAACAAATCCGATTATGCTAGCATCAGCGACACAGTGTGTAATCAAAAACCTTGAAATCACTAGCTGGTTTTGGGACAAACCAGCTTCTTTATATATGAATCCCTTTAAATTTATTGATATCCTTACTGATCTCTTCATAATAAGCCGCATATACGTAATCGTTCATCACGATATTGGATTTTTGTTCTAACTTTTTAATCAGATGCGCATATTCTTCCTGTCTATTGATTTTAGTATCTTCCCCTTGTTGAGTAGGCTTGCTGTCTAATTGATTTTTATCTTCTTGAGGGGCTTGTTTCTGGTTAGACAGAATTAGCATAGCTCCTTTTTTATTAGCAATGGAGGCATCAAGCACTTTGGCAGGAATCAGAAACCCAGTTAACAATGGTAAAGCAATAACAAAACAGGAAAATGGTATTAACATTAAAAAAGGAACTTGGAATTCTAGTAAAAATGGGGAGGTCTTTAATCTCCTCTGCAAAGAGGAATAGAAACAAGAATAAACAAAATATTAGTAGAATTAAATAATCTTTTAGAAATTTATTAATATAGGTCACAACAAAATCTACCTCCTCGAATCTATCATTCCTATCATATGGATATGCTGTCCTAGTGAATTAATTCATTAAAAATGGGTTGACGAAATTAAAATCTCATTATAAAATACAATTCGTAATAGTTACGATTTACGAAGATCTAACAAACTTTGATTATAAGAAATAAGTATTTTATTTAAATCGTAATGATTCCTAATTAATAATATGCTGGAGGTATACATGAAAAAGCTTTTTGGTACATTTATTATTTTTCTTCTGTTCTTAAGCGGTTGCTCCAACGCAGTATCGACGAAAAATGAAAAGACTATTGAAGGATCCAAAAAAATGCAAATTGTTACTACATTTTATCCGATGTACTTTTTTGCCCAAAAAGTGGCTGGCAATTCAGCAAACGTTGAACTATTAGTTCCGAACGGTGCAGAACCGCATGATTGGGAGCCCACTGCAAAGGATATGGCTAAAATTCAAGATGCAGATATGTTTATCTACAATAGCCGTTATTTTGAAACCTGGACTGAAAAAGTTTTAAAGAGTATTAATGATTCAAATTTAAAAGTAATTGAGGCTTCAAATGGGATTGAATTGATGGATGCACTAGAATCAGAAGATGAGGAAGAAGAGGGTCACTCTGAGCATGCATCTTCCAAAGACCCGCATGTTTGGTTATCTCCGGTTTTAGCTCAGCAAGAGGTTAACAATATCGCTAAGGCTTTAGAACAAGCAGATCCTAAAAATAAAGACCAGTTTGAAGAAAATGCTGCAGCTTTAAATTCTCAGCTTACCGATTTAGATCGCTTATATAAAGAGACCATTGGTAAAGCACAGAAAAAGGAATTTGTTACACAACATGCTGCTTTTGGTTATTTGGCAAAACAATATGGCTTAACTCAAATTCCTATAGCAGGTTTATCACCTGATGTGGAACCTACATTAGGGAAATTGGCTGCATTAACGGAATTAACAAAGAAGGATAATGTGAAAATTATTTATTTTGAGGAACTAACCTCTTCAAAAGTAGCTCAGACGTTAGCCAGTGAAATAGGTGCTAAAACTGAAGTTTTAAATCCATTGGAAGGATTAACAAAAGAAGAGCAAGAAAAAGGTTTAGACTATATAGATGTTATGAAAAAAAATCTTGAGGCATTAAAACTATCTATTTTAGAGTAATACTTATATGAGGCTAGGATTATTAATCCTAGCTTTTTTTATCCTAAAAACGTCATTGGTCTGAGAATGTTAATAAATAAAAATATCTTTCATTAACAATAGACCCAGCAAAACCATTTCTGAAAAAAGGGCTGGTCTTGTGCGATCTGTTTAAGATGAGTTTTAGTCAACAAGTGAAAAGTACCAAGCTTATTCGATAAAATAGACCAATATCCCTATTCATTCTTCACCTAAAGATTCAGGTTACTTCAGGAGTAAAGACTAAATTTGTTGTTTATTTTTTCTAGAAAAGTATGTTTGTGCATTTTCCTTAAGTTAAGGTCCTCTCGGAGGGCCTTTTTTGTACCCTAAGTTTGTCCAAATGTAGTGTTGAAGTTTAATCAATTTATAAAAAACTATGTCTGATTTCCTTACAATATTGTTCAAAACTCACTGAACAAAGAGTATATCCAGGTTAACAAGTTAACAAATATGTTTAAATTTTAAAAATATATAGACACTTATGTATAATCTGTTATAAGATTAGGTAAAGGCATTACATAATAAACAATAATGTTCATTCTATGAAGGAGGTTTGATGGCAATGGAATTATTAATGAGAAATATGTTTCAATCGCTTGGGAAGAATACCTCAGCTAACAAACTAGCAAAAAAATACGGCTTGCGTTTTGGAGCAGGGCGATTTGTAGCAGGGGAATCCATCCAAACAGCGATTGATTCCGTGAAAAAATTGAATCGTGATGGGAAAATGGTCACCTTAGACCACCTGGGGGAATTTGTTTATACAGAAGAAGAAGCACAGGAATCAACGGCCATGTGCGTTCAAACCCTCGATGCTATTGCCGAAGCAGGGGTCAATTCCAATCTTTCTCTTAAAATGACTTCGCTTGGCCTAGATATTAGCAGAGAGTTATGTATGAAGAATATGCGTAAAATTCTTAACCGGGCTAAACTCCATCGTAATTTTGTCAGAATCGATATGGAAGATTATGATCACTGTCAAGTATCATTGGATATTTATAAAGAGCTTCGGAAGGAATATGACAATGTAGGACTTGTTATTCAAGCCTACCTTTTTAGAACAGAACAGGATATCGACGACTTAAATCAACTGAATGCAAACCTGCGTCTCGTTAAAGGGGCATACAAAGAGTCTCCCACCGTTGCTTTTCCGGAGAAAAAGGATGTAGATGAAAATTTTAAAAAAATTATTAAGCAGCATCTATTAAACGGCAACTATACAGCGGTAGCCACCCATGATGAAGCGATGATTGACTATACAAAAACGCTAGTCAGTGAACACCGAATAGCTAAAGAGCAATTTGAGTTCCAAATGCTCTATGGAATTTGTGAGGATATTCAAGCAAAACTAGTAAAAGAAGGTTTTAATGTCCGTGTGTATGTGCCTTACGGGGTAGACTGGTTTGGTTATTTTATGAGACGGTTGGCTGAAAGACCAGCCAATGTCTGGTTTGTTCTTAAAAATCTATTAAAATAGCAATTTTATATAAAAAGGAGTCGGAAGATTATGACAACTGCAACACAACAAGCACCTTACAAAAATGAGCCTTTTACGAATTTTACTTTGGAAGAAAATAAGCAATCGATGACTGCAGCTCTTGCAAAAGTGAAAACGGAGCTAGGCAGGAAGTATCCGCTCGTGATCGGCAATGAAAAGTTATTTACCGAAGAACAAACCATTTCCATTAATCCAGGAAATGTAGATGAAGTCATCGGGTCTGTTAGTAAAGGGAACAAGGAATTAGCTGAACAAGCGATGCAGGAAGCGTTGAAAACCTTAGAAACCTGGAAAAAGGTTGCTCCGGCTGAGCGTGCGGAATATCTATTCAAAGCAGCAGATTTAATGAGACAGCGTAAGCACGAGTTTTCTTCTTACCTTGTCTATGAATCTGGGAAAAACTGGGTTGAAGCTGACGCTGATACAGCAGAAGCCATCGATTTTATGGAATTCTATGCAAGAGAAATGATACGCCTTAGCGAGACAAGCATTCATCAGCCGCTTGTAAAAATTGAAGGGGAAGACAATCAAATTTCTTATATTCCTCTTGGTGTTGGGATAATCATTTCTCCGTTTAACTTCCCACTAGCGATCATGGCAGGAACCACTGTCGCAGCGATTGTCTCAGGGAATACGGTTATTTTGAAACCAGCTGATGCTACTCCTGTGGTTGCCGCCAAATTTGTGGAATTAATGGAAGAGGTCGGTCTTCCTTCAGGCGTCCTCAACTATTTGCCAGGGGATGGAATCGATGTGGGTGAGTATTTGGTCGAGCATCCAAGCACTCGGTTTATCTCTTTTACAGGCTCACGGGCAGTAGGATGCCGTATTTATGAACGAGCATCAAAGGTACAGCCTGGCCAATTGTGGTTAAAGCGTGTCATTGCTGAGATGGGCGGCAAGGACGGGGTTGTTGTCGATGAAACAGCCGACTTAGATGCAGCAGCAGCGGCGATTGTCGCTTCCGCTTTTGGCTTCCAAGGACAAAAGTGTTCCGCGGGCTCTAGAGCGATTATTGTGGAATCGGTTTATGATGAAGTGGTTGAGAAAGTAACGGAGTTAACGAAAAATTTAACGGTTGGTCTTCCTGAAGAGAACTATCCGATTGGACCGGTAATCGACCAAAAATCAGTGGATAAAATCATCGGCTATATCGAAATTGGCAAAACAGAAGGCCGATTGCTTACAGGCGGCTCAAGAGCAGATGGGAACGGCTTCTACATTGAGCCAACCGTGATTGCGGATGTTCAACCAAAAGCCCGGATCATGCAGGAGGAAATCTTTGGCCCGGTCCTTGCCCTAGCAAAAGCAGCTGACTGGCAGGAAGCGATTGAAATCTATAATGATACGGACTATGGTTTGACGGGCGCTTATCATTCCCAGGATGAAGAACGCATTCAGTATGCCCTTGAAAACATGTATTGCGGAAATCTTTATATTAATAAAAAGTGTACGGGTGCATTAGTTGGTGCTCATCCATTTGGCGGATTCAACATGTCAGGCACCGATTCAAAAGCTGGCGGATACGATTACCTGCTGTTGTTTACGCAAGCGAAACTGAAATCTAGAAAACGTTAATCACATCCTAAACAGGGAACCCCCTCTACAGGGGGGGATTCCCCAAAAAACAACCGTGTTTAAACTTTTATTGTAAGCGCTTCATATGATTTTTGGAATCAAAAACAGAATGGGGGATGGGCTTTTGAATACACAGATTCTTATTTCTATCGGTATTTATATGGTGGGTATGCTGATCATTGGTTATTTTGCTTACAAGCGAACGTCTAATCTAGAAGATTATATGTTAGGCGGAAGAGGGCTGGGGCCTGCTGTCACAGCACTAAGTGCTGGGGCATCTGATATGAGCGGCTGGCTGCTCATGGGTCTTCCCGGGGCGATGTTTTCTCAAGGAGTGAGTGCCTCATGGATTGCGATTGGTTTAACCATAGGGGCCTATTTAAACTGGCTTTATGTAGCACCACAGTTAAGAACTTATACAGAGAACGCCAACAACTCGATGACGATTCCTGCGTTCCTGGAAAACCGTTTTGGTGATCGTTCGAATATGCTGCGTTTGACCTCTGGACTCATTATTATTGTCTTTTTTACTTTCTATGTATCGTCGGGAATGGTTTCAGGCGGGGTTCTTTTTGAAACCACTTTTAATCTGCATTACCAGGCAGGACTTTGGATTATCGCTGCAGTTGTGATTGCCTATACCTTATTTGGCGGATTTCTAGCGGTGAGCTGGACCGATTTTGTACAAGGTTTAATTATGGTAACTGCACTTATATTAGTTCCAGCTGTGACCATTATGGAAGTAGGCGGATTTGGGTCCGCATTTCAAGAAATTAAGGGGATCGATCCTAAGTTATTTGATATTTTTAAAGGGACCACTTTTTTAGGAATTGTTTCGTTGATGGCATGGGGCTTGGGCTACTTTGGCCAGCCGCATATCATTGTCCGCTTTATGGCTATTTCGTCCGTTAAAGAAATTAAAAAAGCAAGACAAATTGGTATGGGCTGGATGATTTTTTCTGTCGGTGGTGCGATGTTTACCGGTTTCATCGGCTTGGCCTTTTATTCGAAACAAGGTCTCACACTATCTGATCCTGAGACCGTCTTTATTGAACTTAGCAGAATTTTATTTCATCCATTAATTACTGGATTTTTACTAGCCGCATTATTAGCAGCGGTGATGAGTACGATCTCTTCCCAGCTGCTTGTGACAGCAAGCTCACTGACTGAAGATGTGTATAAGACGTTCTTCCGCCGCTCAGCATCAGATAAAGAACTACTGTTTATCAGCAGACTATCGGTGTTAGTCGTTGCCACTATTTCAGTTGTGATTGCCTTTGATAAAAATGGAACCATTTTATCACTGGTCGGATATGCTTGGGCTGGCTTTGGAGCCTCTTTTGGGCCTGTCATTCTGCTGAGCCTTTACTGGAAACGGATGAACAGATGGGGCGCTCTTGCCGGAATGGTTGGCGGTGCCGTCACGGTCATCATTTGGGCCAGTGTACCGGTATTAAAAAATAGTTTATACGAAATCATTCCAGGATTCATCGTAGGCTTGACTGCCATCTGGATTGTCAGCTTAATGACACCCGAACCGAGTGCGCAATTACAAAGAGAATTTGATCAGTATAAACACTCGGCATGACCATAATCCTGTTGACTCTGAAACAGGTGGTTGAACCAAAAGAGTAGGTTTATAGAATATTTTTGTGAAAATGCTGATACCCGAATAATCATTCGGGTTCAGCTTTTTTTATTAATGTTCATTCATATTAGGATAGTCCTAATGTTGGGCTATTACGATATCAGACCTAAAAGGGCTGGTTCGCTAGAATAGCCGTTAAATTTATGTTAAAGTGAAGAAAAAGCATGAAAGGATTTTAGTATGTTCAAAAGTGCACCATTTATACTGGATGACTCCTTTACAATAGTAAATTATCATATACCCTTACTAGAAATAAAAAAGAAACTTAACGAGTACAATTTTGTTATTGTGTCTGGTGGAACCTACTTTATCATTACTCATTATGAAAACAGTCTGATGGCCTTAGGCGACGACTCCATACCCATTATTGATTGGCTTGAACAGCTCCATTGGCTGAAATCCACTGTCATTTCTGATGTCAATGAAATCAATACCGCTGTTGATTGGCGCAGACCGGTTCTTGTTAAAAACGAAAAGGGAATGATCGGTGTTCTTTCAGCTGAAAAGCGGATTGAAATGCTAGAGGTTGAAAACCGCCAAGTTTCAGCTTATTTTCAGACATTAGCGGAGACGATTAATGAATCGGTTACAGCAGTTGATCATGCTGGACATGTCGTCTATTGGAATACGACAGCGGAAGAAACCTACAAGATTAAAAAAGAGTACATTCTCGGAAAAAAAATAGGGGAACACTTTCGTGATGAATCGATTGTCCTTCACCGAATTTTAAATGAAGGGCGCCCGGTAAGAGGACAATATCATCGGCCTGATAAGGATACACATGTTCTCATTAACGCTTCACCCATCATGATCGAAAATAAGATTATTGGCGGCGTCGCGACCGAACATAATATCACGAATATTATCCGGCTTAACGAAGAATTGGATTCAAACTCAACCTTACTTGTTCAAAAGTCCAATCCCTTTTCAACCCTGGTAAGCGGGAGTCCTAAATTTCAGGAAACCTTGAAGATTGCGCAAAAGGTCGCCCATGCCGATATCCCCATTCATTTAACAGGGGAACCTGGGTCTGGAAAGGAAATGCTGGCACAAGCGATTCATTATGGGGGCACAAAAGCCGAAGGTCCTTTTATCACCCTCAATTGTTCGGTCATCCCTCCTGCCTTGTTGGAAATGGAACTTTTCGGATTTCAAAAGGAAACCTTTACAGCGGAACAACAAACCTTACAAATCGGCCGGATCGAGCAAGCATTAGAAGGTACGTTATTCATAGAAGATATTGATAAGATGCCGCTTCAGGTCCAAGGGAAACTATTAAATTATATGGTTGATCAAGGTTTTTACCGGGTGGGTGGGGTTGAGAAAATTACCTCGCCCACACGAATTATTACTTCCACCTCAGAATCGATTGAGGTTCTCGTGAAACAAGGAAATTTTAACGAGCAGCTTTATTTTCATTTATCCGTTATTACCATCGATATCCCGCCATTAAGAACCAGAAAAGAGGATATCATTGCTCATGCCCAGAATTATATTCAAGAATTCAGCTCTAAGTATAAAAAGCCTGTCCCGGAGATCTCTTCTGAAACGATGAACCAGTTAGTGAACTATGATTGGCCAGGAAACATCCGTGAGCTTAGAAACACGATGGAACGGTTGGTTCTCCTTAATGATAAATCAGTTATTACCGAGGAACATTTGCCTGATACTATGAAGAGTAAGTTGATAGTGAAACAAACGAACAGCCTAATAGGGGAAAGCGATCAACAGGAAGATGTTGTAATAAATTCTGAAGTGTTAGAGATTGAGGAAGCATTACGGAAAACGTATGGAAATAAAAGTGCAGCTGCCAACCTTTTAGGGATTTCAAGAGGGACATTATATAACAAAATAAAAGAATTTGGATTAAATTAAACGGAAAATACACCCAAAAATTATATTTAGGTTATTAAGTAAACCACTTGAAATTAAAAGGACCACACATTTTAGATAGTGTGGTGTGAATTTAAAATATGTTTGATTAAAATCCTGTATTCATTTAAACAGGATTTTTCTTTTTATGTTCTTGTCGATGTTGTAATACTCCAGTATGATACTCCACTAAAGGCCATTAAATGGAAGAATTCCTCAATTTTAGTGCAAAGGAATTGGGCTTTTTAATATCGGAATTCCCTTAACGTTGTAAATCCGCATTTTCCTGACGCTACCCTGAAGGTCCCCCCTACTTTGAGAAACATGGCTACGTTTCGATATAAATTCGTACCATAGATAAATTATCTAAGATAAAGGGGAAAGAATATTTATGAATTAAGGATCTATGAATGGTTAGGATTTATAATGAATGAATTTTGTCTATTTTTGTAATGTTTTGATATCTTTTGTAGAAACTATGTTTATTTTTCTTAATATGATCCATAATATTTTTTGTGGAATTAAAAAATATAATCTAAAGTGGTCCAAATGAAGGAGTGACGGATCTTGAAAGAATAAAAAAGTAACAAGAAGAAATTTTTTTATACAAATCGGGACATTTTATGTCTATACGGGACAAATTAAGTCCCTATACATTATGTATCAATTTATTCAAAATAAATTAAAAACTTCAAGGAGGATTTATTATGCCAACAAACGTATTATCCTTAACAGCTTATCCTTTTTATATAAATGGGGAATGGAGAGAAAGTAAGTCTAGTGAAACAATTAAAATCACGTCACCTTATCTTTATGAAAAGATTGGAGAAGTACAGGCGATTACAACTGAAGAGGTAGATGAGGCAATTTATTATGCTTATATAGCCCAAAAAAGTTGGGCAGAAACTTCCCTTCAAGAACGAGCAAAGTTTTTGTATAAATGGGCAGATGAATTAGTGAATATGCAAGATGAAATTGCTGAAATCATTATGAAAGAAGTAGGAAAAAGTTTGAAAGATGCAAAGAGTGAAGTCGTACGTACTGCCGGTTTCATTCGTTACACGGTTGAAGAAGCAATGCATATGCATGGTGAAAGTATGAAGGGAGATAGCTTCCCGGGCGGTTCTAAGTCTAAGATTGCAATTGTTGATCGTGTTCCACTGGGAGTAGTCCTAGCCATCCCTCCATTTAACTATCCGGTCAATTTAGCTGCTGCTAAACTGGCACCTGCACTTATTACAGGGAATGCAGTCATCTTTAAACCTGCTACACAAGGCGCGATCAGCGGTATTAAAATGATTGAGGCTCTTCACAAAGCAAACTTTCCAAAAGGTCTTGTCAATATCGTGACAGGTCGTGGTTCGGTTATTGGTGATTACTTAGTGGAGCATAAAGGAATTAATATGATTTCCTTTACAGGTGGAACAAATACCGGAACTCGCTTAGCGAAAAAAGCGGGCATGATTCCACTTGTCCTTGAGCTTGGCGGGAAAGATCCTGGTATTGTGCGTGAAGATGCTGATTTAAATGAAGCGGCGAAACATATTATCAGCGGTGCATTTTCTTATTCTGGTCAGCGTTGCACAGCGATTAAACGCGTATTAGTTCATGACAGTGTTGCGGACGAGCTTGCTTCGATTTTAAAAGAAGAAATTGAAAAACTGGTGGTAGGCTCCCCGGAAGACGGCAGCACGGTTGTCCCGTTAATTGATAAACAGTCTGCTGACTTTGTTCAAGGATTAATTGAGGATGCCATTGAAAAAGGTGCAACTCTTGTAACAGGAAATAAGCGTGAACGCAATTTAATTTACCCTACTCTTCTTGATCATGTAACAGAAGACATGACCGTAGCTTGGGAGGAACCGTTCGGACCTGTGCTGCCAATAATCCGTGTATCTTCTGATGAAGAAGCGATCAATATTGCGAATGAATCTGAATTTGGTTTACAGGCAAGTGTCTTTACCAAAGATATTAATAAAGCATTTGCAATTGCGAATAAAATTGAAACAGGCTCAGTTCAAATAAACGGACGTACCGAACGCGGACCGGATCATTTCCCATTTATCGGTGTAAAAGGATCTGGAATGGGTGCGCAAGGTATCCGTAAGAGCCTTGAATCGATGACGCGTGAAAAAGTAACTGTATTAAATCTTGCTGAGTAATATAAATTTGTAAAATTGTAACTTTAATTCCTAATAGAGGGGTCCTTGTTGGCCCTTCTTTGTTAATTCCCTTTGGAAGATTTAAAAGCAAATTGCGTTGCATTGGCCCCAGCAAGTCCAGGGGTCCCACCAAATAAAAGGAGTTGGAAGATTTATGAAGAATACTAATAGACTTACTATAGAGGAGTTAGAAAGACGAATTGCTCATTTTGAGGATCGTCTTAAGGATTTTATTATTACCGAGGAACAAATTGAGTTTATCAAAGAAAGGTTAAGGGAACTAAAAAACGCTAAAGAGTGTTTATCATGGGAATCGGTCCGGTACCTGCCAGTCAAGTAGCGTTACAGAAAGAAGGGCTTAGTGACCTTTTTTAATTTAGAGTTCGCTTTAAGGGTGCACTAAACCTTGCTCTTTAGCTTAAATTGTAACCGGGGCACTCCTGCCTATACATATCTCCACATTTTCCGGTGAGAGATATATAGTCACCAATAAATACATCAGGTGTTAAATAACGCTCCTAAAAAACATTTTAAAGCGGAAACATGCATTATCAATCTTTCTGGCTCGATTTTTTGTAAATCAAAAAGAGGTGAGTAGATTGAAAACAAAACAAGAAATACTTGAAGAGTTGAAAACAGAATTGCTACGGATTGGTTCAACCAACCAAAGGGATTATGATTTGTTGAAGAAGAAAGGACAAGTTTTTAGTACAACCATTTGTCGCAGGTTAAAGTTAAGCTGGCCTGAAGTCGTCAATCAAACTGGATTAAAGTTTTTTTACATAGACAGAATTCGTAAAAAATAAACTTTGTTTAACGAGATCAAAACCTTAATTTATATAATTAAGCTTGTCGGTAATTAATTAGGAAAAATAATATTCTAAATAATTTTTCTATTATTTTTAACTAACAGAATTGTTTTATTATTCAGATATGTTATAATAGACCGATCTAAAAAAGAAAAGAGTGTTATAATGCGTAAGCATAAAAAATCATTTGAAGAGTTAATAAAAGAGAATAAGCTAGAATTACTTAAAGATAAACAAGCAATCGAAACAATTGAAAAGCGTATAGAAAAACGCCATGAGGTTAAAAAGCTAGCTTAATATTAGACTAACCTAATAAAATGAGACACGATAAAACACCTTCGAAATGGTACACTGAAATTAAGTACTAAAATCGGAGGTGTTTTTGCATGGGCAAAAACGTATATTCTAGTGAAACAAAATGGGCAGTGGTGAGGGATAAGATGTCAGGGGAGTTAACTAATCAAGAGATTATGGAGAAGTACGGAATTAAAAATGTTTCTCAGATAAAGACATGGATGAAATGGTACCGAGAGAATGAGATACATCGTTTTGATCAGCCGATTGGCAAACAATATTCGTACGGGCTTGGACCAGATAATGTGAGTGAAGAGGAAAAGAAAGATCGGCAATTTACTCACTTGAAACAGGAGAATGAAATCTTAAAAAAGTATTTGGAGATGGTAAAGGAGTTGAAAAACAAGTAGTCCTGCAGATAGTTGAAAAGTTCCGTAAGAAGTACACGGTTACGGCGATTTTATCTGCCCTATCCTTGCCGCGAGCTACCTACTATCGGTGGGCAAAAGCGGGAAAGGACGTATTAACTAAAGAGGAAGAAATCATCATTACTATATGCCAGGAAACAAAATATCGATACGGGCACCGTAAAATAAAGGCTATGTTATATCGTGACTATAAGATTAAATTGAATCGTAATACTGTTCAACGTATTATGCAAAAACATTATTTGCAATGTCGTGTAAAGCCGAAACGAAAGTGGAAATCGCAGGGAGAATCCGTTGTTATTGCACCCAATATTTTAGAACGAGATTTCACAGCCAGTGCTCCAAATCAAAAGTGGGTCACCGATATTACTTACCTACAATATGGTCCATCTACGTTGTATTTGTCGACTATTGTGGACTTGTATAACAATCAAATTGTGGCATATAAGATATATGATCATCAACAGACTCCACTTGTGTTGGATACACTTAAAGCAGCATTAAGTGCACGTAGAAACCCATCCGGAGTCATCCTTCATTCTGATCAAGGAAGTGTATATACATCATATGCCTTTCAAAAGTTTGTGAAAGAGAGTAACCTGATTAGTAGTATGTCAAGACGTGGAAATTGTTGGGATAATGCAGTTATTGAGTCGTTTCACTCCAACTTGAAATCAGAGGAGTTCCAATATATTAAGTTCAACTCAATAAGCTTAAAGGACGTACGAAATCATGTAAATGATTACGTTAAACATTATAATGAAGAACGCATTCAAGAAAAATTAGGCTACCGAACCCCCATTGAATTTGGGAGTATGGCAGCCTAATAAGGGTGTTTTATCTCTGTCTCAAATGACTAGGACAGTCTATATAGCTAGCTTTTTTATGTTTTATGAACTATTTTACATAATCAGTGAATTTTTAGGAACTGGATAGATTTTAAAAACGTTAATAAACCAACCTTTCGTTCGCTTCACAATTTTCTCTATTATGTATGATTTTATACATCGTTAATAAATCAGTTTAATTTCTGAATTAAGAAAAAGTTTAAGTTCAACAGAAAACTTATTGAGTGTTTTTGGAACATTAATGATACGATTGAATTTGCCAGACTAATCGTTGCAGTCATGTCATTTACATAAAAATAGGAGGTAATGTTTTGACATTTATTCCAAAGCAACAGCGTGATAAGGTGAGTTCTTATAAAAATTTACGTTCTTTATACGAGCAAAACATCACTGTGAACAGTATTTCAGAAACTATGGATACTTGTAATCTTCATGACGATGCCGAAATGATTCAAAGTATGATGGTTATAAAAGACTATGATGTTTTGGGTGTTGAAGAAAACGGAATCGTCATTGGTTATGTAGTAAGAAATGAATTGAAGGAAGGATCCTGTAAAGAATATTATCGGAGTTTTAGTCCGACGGAACTCGTCTCAGAATCAACACCACTGATCGATACGTTATTTTTTTTAAAAGATATAGATAGAATATTTATACTAGAAGGAAATAGGGTAACAAAAGTTGTAACACTAGCCGATCTCCAGAAACCTCCGATTCGAATGTTATTATTTGGGTTGATTTCATTATTAGAGATGCACCTTTATCGGATTATTAATCATTATTTTCCTGAAGATACCTGGAAGATACATTTAAGTACCAATCGAATTAGCTTAGCTGAGGAATTATTTTCTCTTAGAAAGTCACAAAATGAAGCGATTCAATTAAGTGATTGTCTACAGATTTGTGATAAAAGAGACATTGTCCTTAATGAGAAACCATTAAGGGAACGTTTGGGTATTGAAACAAAAAGCAAGGGGAACCATTATTTCAAACAATTAGAAAAATTAAGAAACAACTTGGCGCATTCCCAGAATATTAATACCCAAAATTCTTGGGATGAAATGTTCTTGTTAATTGAACAGACTGAGAAATTATTAGGAGCATGTGAAAAGATGTGATTATGAATTTCTACAGATAGTGTTTCAAGTGGAAGGTAAAAGATTAATTAATACAAGGTGAAGGGAATGGGTTAAGTTGTGACAACTTCAATATTAGTGGAAAAACTGTAGGTAAGAATCCTACAGTTTTTTATTTTAAATCCTTCAGAAAAAAGCTGACTTCAAAAGATCACATTTTAGTGATTTGAAATCAGCTTTTTTTATCGTATTTAAGAATTTCATATTCTATCCAATCCTATTTACTGAGTAGTATTTTTTCTTCTTTTCATTTGATTTTTATTATTTTTATTTTCCTCATCTAAGGAAGAATTTTCATTATTGTGAGAAGCTTCTTCTTTTACAGTAGCTGCTGAAACCGGTACATATCTTTCACTTTCATTTTCCTTAAGAACAGGAGAATCTGCTAGCGTTCCGCTCACTTTTTCATTTTTACTGGCAGATGATTCTGGTTTGTTTTTCTCTCCTTGAATTGCGAGTGAACCTGTGCGTTTTTCGCGGGTTTCTTGCTTTTTATCCTCATTCATTTTGGTTGCAATACCAGGATTTCCTTCCACAATCAAAATATTGGGACTTTCCGTATTAACTTCATCTTGCCCTACAACGGCCAATTGGGTGACCAGTTTCTTTTCTTCCATTGGCGAGGGGATAGAACGCTCAATCCGCGCTTCTTCTTTTCTTATGATATCCTGTACCTGCTTTGTTTCTTGAATTTTTCGCTTGCCTACAATTACTTCTTCAACGACTACCGGTCTTTTCGTTACTTCTATTCGTTCTTCCATAATGGGGATACGAATCATTTCATCCGCTGTAAACGGGCTGCCCTCAACCTTTCCATCAATGACAGGACGGCGCTCTACATATATTTCTTCTCGAATAAGTGGAACATGCACTGTTCGCTGCTCTTCAACTACTTCTTTATGGAGTTGTAATTCGCCGACTTGAACACGCTCTTTTATGATATCAAGCTGTTCTTCACGGAGTTGGACGGCGCTTGTTTTTTCAGTCTCATATCTTTCAGTCTCATATTGTGCTTTATTAACAGAGCTGTTGTAAGTTCCATTCGTATCAACCAGCAAAATCATTTTCCCTTTATTAATTTCCTCTTCACACAGTTTTGCCGTAAATACTGGTAGTCCTCTTTCAATAAGCCTGTTCGACAGAGTGTTTACCTTTCCTCCGCCCATTCCTGCAGTCATTATGGTAAAAAAGCTATCCATCATAACACCTGCTAAGGTACTCACTTGTATATCCGCTTCTACCATGACTCCAGTGTGTGAAATGACCAATGGAATGCGACTTCTATTTTCTGCCACAACCATCATATCTGTTTCACGATGCCCCTGACGTTTCAATTCATCAATCGCATACAAGACTTCTTGCTCTGAATTAAAGGTTCCAACAATTCTTTTTTCCATACTCATTCTATCGTACCTCCTAAAATATAGTTAATGTGGAATATAAAGTACATCCGCATTTATAGTATATCTACCCGAGAGGTATCCACTTGAAACATGTAAAAATAGAAATGAAGTATAATATTTTGTTAAAAAAAATGAGTTTTACCGAAAAAACAAGTCAAATAGGCATATTTCTAGAGCTAAACTTGTTTAATTTAAGATTAAAAAAGGAAGAAAAAACCATCCCAATAAATCCATTAACAAATAGATATTTATTAGATATTTTTATTATAAACCGTTTCTTGCCATCTTTGATAACCATAAATAATTATCGATAAAGAGACAAAGAGAACAAATCTGCCCCAAGGAGTAATGTTTATTAGTTGGTAAATTTTTAATTTATCTTGAAACAAATAATGAATGGGGAAAATCGCAAACATAAAGTCTAATATTAGATTTGTTATTAAATATACCCAAAATTTCCCATATGTATAATAAAAAATCCAAAGAGTTATTATCAAAAAAGCTCCTAAAATTCCAGGCATAAAAAAATGTTTGAACCATGGTACTATTGTGACTTTTACAATCCAATGCTTTTGATTGTATGCTATAACATTATAAAGAAGCATTAAAAAAGACGAAAAAATAGATACAGGCATAAATCGCTTTATATCGTCCTTCTTTAGAAAAAATAAAGAGAACCAAGGAGCAATAAGAATAGTCCATAATACAATTTTATTTATCATATTGTTCATTGCAGCTCCTTCTAGAAGTATGAAGTTAATATTTGTTTTTTTAGAAGTTATATTCAATAAATTTCTTAAGTTATGAAAAGAATGCTTAACGTCACACTTCGAAGAAATTGTGAAGTAACAAAGAACGTGCTTTTTTTACAAATGGGTGGAAGACGGAATATCACGGTTTTTCTCAAAAGTTACTATTTAAATGTGCATGTGGTAGCAATGATAAAACATTTACGAAATTGAAAAATAATAACCAACGTAAATGTGACGTTTGCCAACCGCAAAAAGCGACACGATAACGTATAGCGAATAAACGAAGTGCCGATTTCTATAAAGAGAAGTTGGCACTATTTTTATTTTATAGGGGGAATTATGATAACTTTAAAGTATAATATGAAATATGTTTGTATGGAATAGTAACAAACATATTGAAAATGAATATCTTCTGCTCGAATCAGGTATTGAACAGATTATGAAAGGTAACAAAAATGAGTATAATAAAGGATTTTTTGCTACAACTAACGTTTATGGTAATACCCATTTTTATTTACTTTACATTTATTACAGAGAGGGTAAAAAGTGATAAAAATAGAAACGTAATAATGTCCATTTTGTGGGGCATATCAATATTATTTTGCATGTCCTTTCCAGTGAGTTTTGGCCAAAATGCTCGTTTGGAGTTAAGAATTATTCCTCTATTATTTGGCAGCTTATACGGCGGATTTTGGCCAGGCATCTTCCTTTCAGTGCTAATTATACTTTATCGACTTTATTCTGGAATCAGTTTAGGATTTTATAATACTTTTCTTGTCTTAATATTTACATTGCCTGTTATATTGTTTTTTCAAAAATCATTTGCAAGTTCGCATAAAGATAAAAGGATTAAAATTGCTGTTGGTCTTTCCTTTTACTACTGTCTTATTGGCCTTACTTTTTTTGGTATTCTAAGAGGTTTTTCCGTAGCTCATCTTAAAGTACCGATTATTCATCTTATCTTTGTAGTGGTAGTTACTTGGTTCTTCACTATGTTAAATGAAACGATTAGGGAGATTCATCAGCTTCGATCAGAAATGCAGAACTCAGAGAAATTACGAGTGATAAGTGAGTTAACAAGTGTTTTCGCTCATGAAATTAGAAATCCGATGCAAGTGACTCGTGGCTTTCTGCAACTTCTAAATGAGCCTGATTTGCCTAAGAAAAAGAAGGAATATATCCAAATATCCATTGAAGAATTAGATCGTGCAAATGAAATTATTAATGATTTTTTATCTTTTGGAAAACCCACAATGAATAACAGCGATAGAATCGACGTAGGTTATCAGTTACAACGTGTAGTAAATATCATTCAAGGTTACTCCCTGAACCAAAATGTTGAGATTAAAACTGATTTTTTGGATAACTGTTGGATTTATGCTAATCCTCAAAAATTGAACCAGTTTTTGATTAATATTTTGAAAAATGCGATAGAGTCTATGCCGAATGGTGGAATGATTTGGATTACATGTACTTCAACAAATGATGGGTATATAAAGATTACCATTAAGGACCAAGGAATTGGTATGACAAAAAAGCAAATAGATAGGCTTGGATCTCCGTTTTATTCCTTAAAGGAAAGTGGGACAGGACTTGGAATGATGGTAAGTTTTCAAATTGTCCATTCTTTCAATGGTAAAATACAAGTGAACAGTGAAAAGGATATGGGGACAGAATTTATTATTCTTTTACCCCAGATAACCTGATGATTAACCAATAATGTGAGAATGCTGCACAATCCCTTTTTTTACTAAGGAATAATAACATTTTTTCTGCAGAAAATACTTCTATTAAATTCAAAATAGGAGTGTATATATGGAACAAACACTTTATGAAAAAGTTGGCGGAGAAGAAGCGATTGCAAAAGTTGTGGACTATTTTTACTCCGAGTTGGTTCTTAAGGATGAGACTGTTAATCATTTCTTTAAAGAAACGGATATGGAAAAACAACGCCGTCATCAGTCAAAATTTATTAGTTTTGCATTAGGCGGTCCAAATCAATATTCTGGTCAATCTATGGCAAAAGCTCATCAAGGAATGAATCTCCAACCAGCCCATTATAATGCTATTGTAAAACATCTTCACGATGCTCTTGCTCACTTTGGAGTGAATGAAAGAGACATAGATACAGCTTTAACTCAAGTAGCTTCACTAAGAGACGATATATTATATCAATAACTGTTATTCTGCTAACGGATCATAGTAGGGAAGAACGAGCTGCCAAAAATAAAGGTAGCTTTTTCTTTTTCAAGTAGCCTTTATTTTGTTAACAATTGAGTACATAATTAATTATGATAATGTAAATGAGGTAGAGGAAGAATTGCGCCGTGAGCTTGAAGTAATCGAATAATTGAATATAGATAAAGAATAAACAGGCTCGATTGTAAGCCTGTTTTTCTTATATCCCTACTCTTTCGTAAAGCTTCTTTATCACCGGAAACAGGTAATAAATATGGTTCATCAAACTCAAATAGTGATTTAGGATGTCCTTAGTGTTGTACCTCAATCCGGTATCAATAGAAACACGATTTCTGGATTCATGCATATCTATATGTATCTATGTATGTGGGCTTAACGATTGAATCCATAATCATCCAATTAAGGAAGGCGTGAGTATCCGATGTATACCACCAGTGATATATTAAGCTCCTCTTCATTAAATTTATCCTTTGACTTAAAAAGTGCTCCATACTTTCAGAAAAACAGTCAAAACTTCATTCTTCAGCAAACCGCTAAACAGTTTCCCGTCTTGCAAAACTTAAGCATCTTTGACGTTTATTTGAGTAGAGAACATAGCGTAGAGGCTCATTGGCACCCGAACGCGAATGAACTCGCCTATATGATACAAGGTGAAGCTGACGTTTCTATGCTCAATCCATTTACCCTGCAAGTACTCAGTTACCGTGTTAAGCCACCCCAAACGGTGTATATCCCTATGGGTTGGTGGCATTGGGCTTTCGCGATAACGGATCACACCCACTTGTTGGCTATTTTCGACAATAATTCCACGCAGGTCGTATATGGGTCCGACATCTTAAGAAAGACACCTCCTGAGGTGTTCCAGGCAATTTATGGTGTTAATGCTGCCCAATTAGCTGAAGTTCTCAAGCCTATCGATCAAACAGTTACCATAGGTCCACCTAGATCTAACGAAATACGATGGCGTATTGGAGAGAGAGGCAATTATTGAATTTTTCTAAGTAAAAAGAAAAACGTAATCCTTAATCGTTCGTGCGTTAACATAACGGCAAGTTAAAAGGCCATTCCACGAAATGAATGGCCTTTTAACTTGCCGTTACAGGCTCAGAGTGGAATAGGTGAAGAAAAAATTGCATAACGCCTATGTATGAATCGTTGTGTATATTGGAAATATAAACATGGCTATAAAAACCGGGGGAGTTCATAAATGTTGTATTCCCATTCCCGGGAGGTACCGCGGATTTACAGGAGGATCGACCTATGCCAAATATATACTGGTACTACGGTTTAATAGTTATCGGGGCGGTAATTACCGTCTATACAATGTATAAAAAAAGAAACGTATTTGATTTGTTTTCATATTTTGTATTCGCAACTGCTTGGTCATGGATTGGTGAAGCTGTTGTCCTCTTTGCACTAAATGCTTACGCATATAAACCCGGACTTTATTCAGATCCTTTTGCCGAAAATATCATAGGGCATATAATAGCCACTACAGGATTATGGTCTTCAACAGCGATTAGTGTAATGGTTTTTCAGCTCTCATACCGCTGGATTGGATTAATATCCATCGTTTTCATGCTGGTAGAGGTTTTGTTTCTTAAAGAGGGTGTCTACACTCATCATTGGTGGCACACATATATGACTGGCATTGTAACATTTATCTATATGATGACTATGAAAAAGTGGTATTCCATAGTAAATGGAAAAAGACATAAATCCCCACGAATCATAACATTCTGGACAATCTCATGGATCATTCTACAAACTCCATCAAGCGTACTTATGCTTTTTGGAAAACAGTTCTTTCATGTAAATTGGGTTGAAAACATTTACCGGGACAGTACATTATTTAGTGGTTTTTTGTATCACGTATGTATGGCCGTAATTGTTATTTTTTGTATTTACATACCAAAAAAGAAATATTGGAATGTGGTTCCTTTTTTTATTTTGCTTTTAGGCGATGTGATCCTTTTGAACATGAAAATATTAGTTTTTCATGACGATTGGAAATTGAGTTACCTGATCTGCATCCGAGCAGCAAGTTTACTTTTTTTATACTAATTGAAAAATACACGTTAAGACTTGATAATGTTGGAAATTCGACATAATAGGCCTGCAATCCGGTTTTTTGAAAATTTATGCACAGTTCGAACAAAATGTGCAATAAAAGTTAGTAGGGCTTTTTCACGGCAAAGAGCATACATTCATGCAACTACCTACTAATGGATATAGTAGGTAACAATTCTTCAATGAGTAGTCGATGTGGCTACTCATTTAATTTTCCTCATCCAGCCAATATATACTTATTTTTAAAAATCGTATGTTCTTTAAGAAATTTTTACTTTCTAAACTCATTTAATCTTTCGTAGGTTTCAAGTAAGAAATTATAAAACAATGCTTCGGTTGGGAGCAGTTGACGTTGTGTCGGGTAGATGACACCGACTGTGCGTGTGAGACTGGCATCTGATATGGGAATCACGACAGTGGACCGAGGTGTGTTATCTACCAATGTCATCTCTGGCATCAATGCTACTCCTAAGCCAGCAGACACTAACCCTTTTAATGCATCAATATCTTTCCCTTCGAATGCGATTTGTGGTGAAAAACCTGCATCCTTACATCCTTGAACAACCTGTTCGCGAAATACAAATCCTTCAGGCAGGACACAAAATGGGTCATTTCTTAAATCCCGTAACCGAATCGATTCCCGATCAGATAATGGATGATGAAGAGGGATTAGAGCAACGATATTTTCTGTAAATAACGTAGCTCCTTTAATTTTTTTTTCCTTTTCCGGATTGGGCATGGGTGCCATCATGGCCAAATTAAATTCCCCATTTACCACACCATCAATTAAATCATAATAAAGGGCATTGCTCATTTGAAATTTCGCATCCGGGTACCGAATGCGAAAAGCATAAATGATGGAAGGCAATGTATGGGCGGCCATGCTAATAGGGAATGCAATTCGAACGGTTCCTTTTTCCGGATTTAAATTTTCTTCTACTTCTCTCTTTGCGTCCTCCATCAAATACCACACTTGTTTCATCCGTTCATAAAAGATTCTTCCTATAGGGGTTAACTTTACGCTTCTTCCCTCACGAATAAAAAGTTTCACACCTAATTCGTCTTCTAAATTGAAGATTTGCCTGCTAACGGAAGACTGGGCAACATGCAAGACATCTGCTGCCTCTGTTACATGCTCTCTTTTAGCCACTTCTAGGAAATATTGAATTTGCCTCGTCTCCATTTTTTAATCACTCCAGATTCATGCGTTAAATGCATTAATTTCATCGGAAATTAAGATTGAAACTATTAATTATAAAATTATAAAATGAAAATACATTTAAGAAAAGTAATTTTTCAATGTTTTTAATAAATTTTAGGGGCGAACGTTATGAAAATGCTGGACAAAATAGAAGAAAATCAAACGCAAATCGTGAAAGATTACGTAAATCGTTTATTTGAAAGTGTTCAAATGCGGAATCCAAATGAATGGGAGTTCCAGCAGGCAGTTAAAGAAGTACTTGATTCTTTAGTACCTGTCCTTGTGAAAAATCCGATATATATTAAACAGGCCGTTCTAGAAAGAATGGTCGAACCAGAGCGAATGATTACCTTTCGGGTTCCATGGGTAGATGATAAAGGGAATGTAAAAGTGAATCGTGGATATCGTGTCCAGTTTAGTAGCGCGATTGGACCTTATAAGGGGGGACTAAGATTTCACCCGTCTGTTAACGCAAGTATTATCAAGTTTCTCGGGTTTGAGCAAATCTTCAAAAACTCATTAACAGGTCAGCCGATAGGCGGTGGAAAAGGCGGTTCTGACTTTGATCCAAAAGGTAAATCTGATTTAGAAATTATGCGCTTTTGTCAGAGCTTTATGACAGAGCTTAGCAGACATATCGGGCCGGATATCGATGTTCCCGCTGGGGATATAGGAGTAGGGGCAAAAGAGATCGGTTATATGTTCGGGCAATATAAAAAATTAAAAGGTGCTTATGAAGCAGGTGTGCTAACTGGAAAAGGCATTGGTTATGGAGGAAGCTTAGGCCGGAAAGAAGCGACAGGATATGGATTGGTTTATTTTGTAGAAGAAATGCTGAAACATCAGGGATTAAGCTTTCAAGGAAGTACCGTTGTGGTATCTGGTTCAGGAAATGTTTCGATTTATGCAATGGAAAAAGCGATGCAGTTTGGTGCAAAAGTGGTAGCATGCAGTGATTCAAACGGCTATGTTTATGATCGAAATGGAATTAACCTAGATACGGTTAAACGATTAAAAGAAGTAGAGAATAAAAGAATAATCGAATATGTCAAAGAACATCCAGATGCTATCTTTCAAGAAGGGTGTTCAGGCATCTGGGCGATCCCGTGCGATATTGCTTTACCGTGTGCAACGCAAAATGAGGTAAATAAGGAAGCGGCAGAAATGCTAGTTTCAAATGGGGTAAAGGCAGTGGGAGAAGGTGCAAACATGCCTTCTACGCTAGAAGCCATCGATACGTATTTGGAGCATCATGTTTTATTTGCACCTGCAAAAGCAGCAAATGCAGGCGGGGTTGCAGTCTCCGCGTTAGAAATGGCGCAAAATAGTGCAAGGCTGTCTTGGACACAAGGAGAAGTGGATATGAAATTACAAGACATCATGAAAGATATTTATAGTAAGAGTATGAAGGCATCAGAAGATTATGATGCTCGAGGAAATCTTGTAGTCGGTGCTAATATCGCTGGATTCGTAAAAGTAGCTAATGCCATGATCGAACAGGGTGTTATATAAAATATACTATCTTGTTATGATAATAATAGAATATAGATACCGTTCAAAACAACGATGAAAGGTCACAGTTTGGTGGCCTTTCATCGTTGTTTTTTCTTTTCTATCAATCGTTTACTTATCTGTTATTTTAAGTAAATAGGAAGCAATAGTCGTTTGATTTTTGTTAATTGAACAAACTGAGAACATATTAGGAAAATGTGAAAAGATAGGAAATTTTTATATCGAAAAAAATAATCGATATATCTATTGCTTTATCTATGTATATCGATTAGAATTTATCGTAATAGTGAAAGAATGGAGGGCTGGCATGTCAGGTATAAAAAAACAAGACATTCTAACAATCCTTACATTTGTGAGTCGTAAGGATATATGCAGGGAAGACTTGCTTGGGGAACTTAGTGAGGAAATCTCTAATTTCGATACAATCATTGAGCATTTGCTTAACGAAGAAATGATTGTGAATAGAAAAGGGATGCTTTCAATTACAGAAAAAGGCTTAAACCAAGCACGCCACTTTTACGAAAAAAAATCTCATCATAGGAAGCAAGGAAAAAAGAAGCCTGGAAAACGAAGGGGACTTATTCAGATAGCAGTCCTCCAGCTGCTTAAGGAGGAGCCGCGACATGGCTATGAAGTGATGAAGCTGCTGGAAGAGCGGAGTAAAGGTGTGTATTCTCCAAGTGCAGGAACAATTTATCCAGCTTTGCAGGATTTATCCGAAAGAGGTTTGATCTCAATTGATGAACAAACAGATAAAAAAGTATGTACGTTAACTCCTGATGGTTTGGAATTTCTGTCAGAGACGGTTCACGATGAGGATCAGGTGTTTTGGGAGGAATGGCGGCTTCATTTATTGTGGAAGCAATCGAAGGAAGCTGGATTACTGCGCGAAGAGATGGATAAATTTCAATTGGAGTTTCAATACGCAGTAAGTAGAGTATTGCACGAGCCTTCACTTGCACCAGAACTTGCCGAAATCATTAAGAGCGGAAGGGCTCACTTGATTCAGTGGTCAAACAAGAAGTGAGAAAACATATCACACGAATGCCTAAGTAGAAAGTTTTCAGCGTTACAAGGTGCAGGACAGATTTAGGGAAAAGATTAAAACTAATAGGAGGAATTTTCTTGGATATCATCGATATTATCTATTCTCGACGTAATATAAAAAATTTCAAATCAGATCCGGTCACTATAGAGCAAATCAGCAAATGGCTGGAAGCCGGCTCAATGGCTCCCAATCATAAAATGACCGAACCATGGGAAGTGTATATGGTTGGTGTGGAGACAAGAGAAAAGTTAAACCACAAAACCAATTTCTTCCATGCGCCTGTTGTACTTGCCATTTTATCCAAACACGGTGCCAATGAAATTGAAAAAATAGAAAACGCACATGCTACAGCCTGCTTTGTACAAAATTTTAATTTAGCCGCTTGGGCAGAAGGGGTTGGAACATTCTGGTCATCGATGGGGGGTGCTCCGAAAAACCGTGAAATTCTAAGTGTTCCGGATGGGTATGATGTGATTGGGATCTTTGGTGTTGGGTATCCAGAAGAAATCAATGAACCAAAAGAAAGGACTCCTATTCAAGAAAAAATAAAGTATCTTTCTTGAAAAAATACGAAGCAGAGAAAATCACGTTTCTCTGCTTCTATTTTTTATTGATAACAAAAAACCGGCCCTAAGGTAACCCTGGGACCCAATCCGATTTTGTTAGCTTCATGAAATATTCCTCATAATCCCCCAACAGCAAAGATAAATAGACTTACAAAACTAACTGCCTTTCAATTGACGAGATCTTTATTACTCATTTGAGTGGATAATGTTGCCAATAAGCTCTATTGGAAACATTTTTGGTCATTTTTTACCGAGATAATGTCGCCAATAAGTCTGATTGGAAGCATTTTTGGCCCTTTTTACCGAGATAATGTCGACAATAAGCTTGATTGGAAACATTTTTGGCCCTTATTATTGGAGTATTGTCGCCAATGAGGTAATTATTACCATTAAAGAAGCGCGCTTGTTCATAATAAATCAACAACGTAATTTAACAAAGCCTTTCTTTAAAGAAGCCCCACATAAAATAGAATCTTTTGTGAGTTTTACATAATATGGTATAATTACAATTAATAGAGTAATAAATAGTTGCTGTTTAAATACCAATCAAAAATATTCGAATAACCATGCAAATCGGATGAATATTAAAAAAGGAGTAATTACGATGCCAAAACAATTTTGGATTAACTTACCGGTAAAAGACATCAATAAATCAAAAGAGTTTTATAGCAAAGTAGGATTTATTGTTAATGAGCAACATGGCAATAGCGATCAAGCACAATTAATCATCGGGGATCATAATGCTACTGTCATGCTTTTTCCAGTGTCTACTTTCGAAAACTTTACCAGACAGGCAATTGTTGATACAAAGCAAGCTACGGAAGTATTGCTATCCGTTGATGCCGACAGCAGAGAAGAAGTAGATGTAATGGCAAAGAATGCAGTAGAGGCTGGCGGTACAATTTTTGGAGAGCCTTCAGAGAACCAAGGATGGATGTACGGCTGCGGTTTTACTGATTTGGATGGTCATCGGTGGAATGTGTTGTATATGGATATGAGCAAAATGCCAAAAGAATGAGATAGGATATGTAAGTTAACGGGTGCTTGAGTTCCAGAAGGGTTGCTGCGGCGATCCTTTTTTTCTTATTCCACTATAGGGTTTTTATAAATAATCATTTCTTCTATAAACCAAAAAATACCATAGACCGGAATTATGTTGGATTGTCTAGCCTTTTTATAATCATCCATCCGAAGATATTCTTTTGCACAATATCTGCTTGTAATACAATGATAATAAAACCCAGATAATTTTAATAAAAACAGCGACAATTGTTTTATGATTTGTCGCTGTTTTTAATGCATATAAATAATATCTTTCAAAAACATGTTTCCTTTTTAAAATTATTCTAACGAAATATATCTAAAAGATCGTTAGTTTGTCATATGCAGAGGAATTATAATTTCTTGACTTAGAGTAAGCTCTAAGTATTACTCTTTCGTTATGTCACAAATTAAAAAAGAAAGAAGAAATAGAACTATCAGATTTAAAGGAGTCGGTTATATTGACATATTCTATTGGAGAATTTTCTAAAATCGTTGGGTTAAGCGAGCATACATTGAGGTTTTATGAAAAAGAAGGGTTAATAAAAGTAAACAGAGACCATAACAACGTAAGAATCTACTCGGATGAAAATAAATTATGGATTGAATCATTGCTCCACCTAAAAAATACGGGGATGTCTCTAAAAGACATGAAGCAATTTGCCATGTGGGGGCATATCGGGGATGGAACAATGGAAGAAAGGTTAGCTCTACTTAAAAATCATCGAAAAAAAGTAGTGGAAGAAATGGAGAAGATTCGTCAAAGTTTAGAGCATCTGGATAATAAAATAAATTTTTATGAAAATGAATTAGGAGATTGTTTCTCTTGAAACTAAGCAACGAGTTGTTTTTTCCATTTGCTCCTTTTTGAAAAACCTCGTACAGACAGCTTTCGAAATCGTGTTTTTATCAAAAAAAATAAAAATAAAAAAAACTTGCTCTAGAGTGCACTCTAAGGATTAATCTAGTCTTGCACCATTTATAAAAATGAAGGTTTGATTAACCTTTACAAAATAGTGATAAATGAACAAGAACATATAAATAAACCAATAGAAAGAGGGTAAAAAATGAATACAAAATATAGCAACTTATTTGAATCCTTCACATTAAAAAATGGAGTCACCATTAAAAATAGAGTCGTTATGGCACCAATGACAACTTGGTCAAGTAATGATGATTACACCATTTCAGAGGAAGAAGTAAATTATTATAAAAGAAGAGTCAATGGAGTAGGACTTGTTATAACTGGCTGTACGCATGTGCAACCAAACGGTATAGGTTTCACACATGAGTTCGCAGCCTATGACGATAAATTTATTCCAAGTCTACGGAAATTAGCTGATGCTGCGAAAATCGGTGGAGCACCTGCGTTACTTCAGATTTTCCATGCAGGTAACAAAGCACTTCCATCTTTAATTCCAGATGGTGAGGTGGTTAGTTCCAGTGCTGTAGAGACGGAAGCTACTGCATTTGCTCCTTCAGTATTACCTAGAGAACTTTCACAAGATGAAATAATGGAAGTGATTCATGCGTTTGGAGAAACAACAAGACGGGCCATTGATGCAGGGTATGATGGTGTTGAAGTTCATGGTGCACACGGATTTTTACTTCAAAACTTCTTCTCTCCTTTCTTCAATAGACGTGAGGATCAATGGGGTGGCTCTCTAGAAAATCGCTTGCGTTTCCCATTGGCAGTAGTACAAGAAATTAAAAATGTGATTAAGAAGCATACAACAAAACCTTTTATTTTCGGCTACAGAATTTCTCCTGACGAACATGAAGAAGGCGGTTTGAGAATGAAGGATACCTATCAATTAATTAATCGTCTTATTGAAGCAGATGTTGATTATGTACATGCTTCATTGGCTGATGCCCTTTCCTCAAAGCCAGTCGATAGTCAAGATGAAAAAACATATCTTGAATTAATTGTTGAACATGTAAACGGCAGAGTTCCTGTAATCGCTGCTGGTTCTATGGTAACTGCTGATGATGTTGTAACAGCATTAGATAAGGGTCTATCCCTAGCAGCAATTGGACATACGTTGATCATGAATCCAGACTGGGTAGAAAAGGTCCAGAATGGAAAAGAAACTGAAATTGAGACAACAATTAAGACTTCAAAAGTAAGCGAACTTGAGCTTCCTGAAAAACTTTGGAATATCATTCAAGCTTCAGGTCCATGGTTTAATATCGAAGAATAAAATTAGATCTGATTAGTTGTTAGAATATAAAGCTTTGTACTTATGGGGTCTTTAATTGAGGAGGGATTCTGCGGCGATAAGAGCATTTCTGTATAATCCATTGTAGCGGATGCCTTCTGCGATACGTTCACCTGCGTTCAAGTGTCCGTCAGCGTTGGGCCATCCGCCTTTCCTTATTTGTTAACGGGAATTTTCAATATAGTTTACGACATCTCCCACTGTTTGAAGCGTCTCTGCAACTTTGTCACTAATTTCGATTGCGAATTCATCTTCAATTTCCATTGTCAGGTTCACCATATCAAGCGAATCAGCTTCGAAGTCATCTTTGAATGAGGCTTCCGGTTTGATATTCTCCATTTTCACACCCAGTTGGTCTGCAATAATAGGTTTTAACTTTTCAAATGTGGTCATTGTGACATCCCCCTAAGTATTTCATAACCTCCATTATAACAACCAATATCAGAACGGAAAACATAAAAGTATTACCAATATCCGGCGAACAGCTCCCTTTCTTCGTGCTCATGGTTGATTACTTAAACATTACAAGACAATACCTTGTTTGGTGATTTCAACTTTTACATTCGTTTTAATCTTTATATTTTTAAAATAATCCTTCTTATCTAGCATTTCCCAAGTTTTGGGGTGAAACGCGATCAATCTCCTCCCAATTCCAAATGCATCACAATTCGCCTGCTGTAATTTTGTTATAACCTGTTTCGCGTCTTCTGTAAGCTCCTTTGATAATACCTTGTTTAATCGTTCTATATCTTTTGGAACATCCCCTTTAGGATATTCTTCCACGTTTAGCTTTAAATGTAATTTTAATTGAACAGAAACCTCTCCATTTTTTACATGAACATTTAATTTTCTTTTCATATTTTGGACATTAAATGAAATATAATTTTTTATTTTCTGCTGCTCTTCTTTATTTACTCGTTTTGTAAATCGTGCGTATTTTCCTTTTTTGTTATTCAATAAAAGAAGGAGGCATGAATCTTGCGGGGATAAATTTCCCGAATATTTCTTTTCATCCATTAGGGCTAGGCCGACCACTACTGCGCTTTTCTTTTTATTCATTTTAAGATAAGGGAGGACGATATCTTCTCCCGGGTCAAGCATTTCTGAGGCTAATGTCTGGATGGTTTGAATCGGAACGATCGAGTTTTCTTCTGCGCTAGTAAGAGCTTCTTGTATATACTCGCTAACGTTTGGCTCATGTTTCGGATTAATTTCAAGCAGATCCACCGCTTCTCCAGCCACTACCCCTAGTGTCGCCCCCAGTGAATTGCGCGGATCTCTCCAAATGACATCTAATGGTGGATAAATACCTGCAGCCGCCATCCGCTCACCGAACAAAATCAGTTTATTTTTAGATGAATCTAATATTCCAGATACTTCCCGATCGATTTTAAGCCGACAATCCCTTGGTGTATGACCTTTTGCAGAAAGTGTTTCACTTTTCACCCTAGCTTGCGGTCCCTCGGAGGACTCCTCGACTATGGGAATGGAAACCCCTAATAACATTTCGTCGTTATCTGCTAAATCAAAACTTAATATCTGTACCAATACGGCATTTTTCATCAGGTGCTGGTCCCAGCATCCAGTAAGTAATAAACATAAAAGTACAAGGATAGGCTTTTTGCTTTTCATGGTTTATTCACCACTTCTTTTTTCGATAAAACCCACGAGAGAATGAGTAGTAGTACAGGTATGATACCGATAAAAATATAGTGCGTCGGCCCAAGAAAGTGATTAAAATTTTCAAAGTCTCTTCCTTGATCAGGAAGAAGGGCCAAAATTAAATTGACTCCTGCAACAATGGGCAGAAAGCGGGCATAGTGTCTTTTTCTAAAAAGGCTGGCCAACCCCATTGAAGATAATAATAGCCAGTTCGCGATCGAAGTTGCAACGACTACAAGCCAGAGCGATAAGAAAAATAAATCCGTCCTTTCGAGAACCTGAAACGAATAGGCTTTTATCATATATAATAATGGCTCTGGAGTCAGTCCGATATCTATATTGGGCTCGAAATAGACAAGGGCTGCAAACACCAAAAAGGTATAAAAGAAGGTGACAAAAATGTTCGCTGTAGTGGTGGCGATCAGCTTCTCTTTTCCGGAAGCTTGCACATAGGGATGGATAAAAAGAAACAGTTCAAAGCCCAACATAGAGAAAGCAGCTTCTTTTGAACCTTTTAATATCGTTAGAATGCTATGGTCCCCTACTGGAAAGATATACAGGAAGTTCGCATCCTTCATTGCATACACAATCAACACTAATAATACAAACAGAATGGGGGATACTAGTACATAAAATCTCGCAATACTGGTTAAACCTGCACTGACGATGTAAATGCAGGTGATGAGGATTAAAACCATTGGAATCCAATTAGGGGTACGCGGTAAGATCCATTTATCCAGGATATCACTATATCTTGCTAAAACTAAGCTCCCTGTTACCATAAAATAGAGTGCATAACTGAGAATGAATAGCTTCCCGACAACTTTCCCCAGTAATTTTGGGAGTATTTCGTACAAAGACGACGAAGGAAATCTTCTGCTTAGTCCCCAAAAGGCAAAAATAATCGCCTGCGAGATGACTCCTGCAAGTAGAGTGGAAATCCAGCCATCCTGTTTGGCTAATAATGCCACATCATGGGGCAACGATAATATTCCTACACCAATTTGGGCCTGGATAATCATAAAAACAAGCTGTTTGTTCGTAATGCTATTCTTGTTTTGTTTCATTACTATCCCAGCCCCTTGCCAAAGATTGCTTTTTCAGTCTGTTCGGTTTTGAATCAAGCGGACGTGTATTAAATTTCCATAGGGGCAAACGGATAAACGTATCTTTAATATCTTTTAATCGAAATGGTGCCCAAGGTGCAAAGTAGGCTGTGCCAAATGATTCTAACCTGCATAAATGAGCTAAAGTAAACATAAACCCAAAGGTAATCCCTACAAATCCAAAGGTTGACGCCAAAATCATATGGGGAAAACGTAAAAAGCGTACAGCATCACTCATTTCTGTGGTCGGGATGCTGTAGGCTGCAATGGCCGTAATCGCCACAACCACAATCATGGTATTCGAAATGAGGCCGGCACGGACAACTGCATCACCAATAACCAAACCTCCGACAATACCGATGGTTTGGCCAATCCTTGACGGAAGGCGTACCCCCGCTTCACGAATCAGTTCAATGGTCAACTCCATGACAAGTGCTTCAATTAACGGAGGAAAAGGTATATTTTTGATGGAACTTACAACAGGGAGAACTAAATCATCCGGCAGTACTTCAAAATGAAAACCAATTACCGCGATATAAATAGCAGGCAAATTAACCGCAATGAAAATGCTTACGAGCCTCATGGAACGGATAAAGGTTCCGATCATCCAGCGTGAATTATAATCATCAGGTGAATGGAAAAATGCAAAAAAAGTGACGGGAATAATTAAACAAGCAGGAGACCCTTCCATCAACACAGCCACTCTTCCTTCATTCAGATGACTTACAACACGATCTACTCTCTCTGTACTTAAAACCTGAGGAAAGGGGGACCATGTGGAATCTTCGATCAATTCCTGAAGAGCTCCCGTACTGGGGATATAATCCATTGGAATATGATGGACCCTCCGTTTGAATTCTGTGACCATTTCATTATTGGCAAGGTCTTTCATATAAACCATGGCTATTTTGGATTTAATCTGGTCACCCACTGTTATATGTTCCATGGTAAGGTTTGCGGTTCTACAAGATTTCCTAATTAAATGAAGATTGGTTGAAATATTTTCGATAAAACCTTCATGAGATCCCTGAATGACTTGTTCATTACTAGGTTCTATAATGGTCCTCTCTTTGGAGAGGCCAACTTCCACCATGTAGAATTCTTTAACACCATCCAAGAACATGATACAGGATCCATTCAAAAGTGCTTCTTTAGCTTTGAATAAGTTATCTGATTTAAGAAAGTTAGAATAAAGTACACTTTCGAACGGGGCACGATCGGCTTCCATCATCGGTTTAACAATATCTCTTTGAATCTTATCCTTATCTGCCATCGTATCTAAGAAAATCAAAATTCTCCGATTATTTCTTTCATATAATTCCTTAATCATTAAATCAGCTGAATCAGAAAATATATGCTTAAAAAAAGAAGTATTTTCATCGATTGTATGGAAAACCTCTTTAAACGATATAGAGTCCTGATTTGAAGCAACTGGTTGGATATCCCTTTTCATGAACTTTTTTAAAGTGAGGTAAATGAATTTCATTTTTTTACTCCATTATCAAAATGTTTCCATTATCTTCCCCAAAATATGGTATAACTATGTATTTGTTTGTGGCATGAAGGAAGTATCAGTAAATACGCATTCCTATTCTTTATATGGAGCAGATTAACATATGAAAAATAAAGGATTTTTCATATGTAACTACCATGAAAATAGGTTTCTTCAAGATTAGAAAAATGACAATACTTAAGAAGACCCTGCTCGATCGTTAAAAAAAAGGAGAGCGAAAATTAATAAGTCTATGGATTAGGGTTGACTGGATTAAGGTCAGTATCAGTATTGACACTTCCTAACCATTTTCATTCTCTGTGGTGAAGCGCCGATTTTTGCGCTTAAATGGATGGCAACCAGTGGAATAAAAAAAAGACCCACCATAACAAGTGGGTCTCACTCCTTAATAAAAATTATTATAATCTCATTTTCACAAATAGGTGTCTTTTTTAAATGGTATAGCTTTACATGTATATGCAGATAATACCTTTAGAAAAAATCCAGAGGTGGGAAAATGTTTAATAATAATGGCAAAAATCTTTTTTTATCCATATTAGTTGAAGTTCTTTCTAATGTTGTATATTCAGTTTTAATTTCTTCAAAACCATATGGTAAATGAAATAATTATTCGGTTCCCTTTCAAAGACCGAACAGAAGAGATAAAAATGAAAGTCACTTTGACATCTGAAGACATGAATAAAATTAAGGATGCTGCAGGAATGAGTATAAAAATAAAAGTAAAGCAGTCAGAAACAGGTACAGAAAAAGTATTTACTGTGGCAATAGAACGTTTCAATCAAATAGATGGAAAAGTGATAGCTATTCCTAGTGAATCATCTGTAAACGAGATTGAAGACTTCGTGTACGGGAGAAACAAAGGGTTATAGCGTATCGTAAAAAAGAGATTATATGTACTAACGAACTGCGACATAAAGTCCTTGTTTATTTCTTTTCGGGTTAAGAGATAATAAGAGATACGTAACATTGCGTGAGCGACTACAATACCAGTACGTTTCTTACCTTCGGGATGCTGTACGTCTATACAGTGCTCCGAGATAGTTTTTGGATCCTCTTACTGAATGAGCTGCTTCTGTTAACGCCGATCTTAATTACTTATTTCCTTTTTTAGTTTTGGCTCATTTTCTTTATCCAGCGCTTTCATTTTGCCCAGGAACTAATCCTGCCCAATTCTTCTTTTTTCTTCTTCATACTACGTCTAAAGGCACCTAATTTTGGCGAGCCGAAAACGAAGAAGAAAAGGAATCATGGAGAGATTCGCAGTCTTTCACCAGAGACACGAGCAAGTTAAATGATCGCTATAAAAAAAGAGGCAACGAACCCAATCGGGGGCGTTGCCTTTTCTTTTATCTGGTAAAATGCAGGTAGAAAACAAATTGATTCAATTACCTTTTATTATTTGAGCCCTATCCTCCATTTGTGGAGGTTCTTCAAACCACCTATGCTTAATCTTAATTTCAATTCCTTCTTGTCCATAGAAAAATATATCTTTAGCAATTAATGAAAATTTTATAGATATATCATTTCTTAAGCTAAAAAAGGTTCCAAAACTACCTCCTACAAGTCCAAATCCATTGAGAAGGTAGACGCAATGCATCATGAGCTTATCCGAAAATGGAGCGATTGTTGAAGTAGTTACCGTGCTTCCAGATGTAGCAGAGAAATGAACATTGCTTTCTAAAAGCATTTCCTCACATGTTTTGATTTGTTTCTTACAAAGTTCAATTCCTTTTACAAAATATTGTTTAACATCTTTGTTCACTGCACATTGTGCGAAACCAGTAATCAATTGCATTCCAATATTATTTGTCTCAATTCCATGGTGAAGAATACCAAGCTCAAGGTCATTTAAAGTCCTCTTGTCACCAAAAGGGTTAAATCCTTGCATGTACCTTTTGTTTTTAATAAATTCATTTGTTTTTGGCATAGTAACTTTTGGGGGCAGGGTTAGAATCCCTCTTTCCAGCAGATAAAGGGTAGACAATTTATAAATTTTTTGAGTAACAGAAGTAAGACCCTCATAAATCTGCATAACTTTATCGTTATATGCCATATTCATATTAATGGTGTACATACCCATGCTAACTTCTTTTAAAATACGGACGAACATAATATCAAATCCATTATCGAATAACTTAGGAGCTTCTACGTTGACGTCTTCTTTTGTGTATCCAACAGGTTTCACCATTTTTTGGTCTCTAAATATCTCTTCCATTTGCAAAAGAAAATAATTCAGTTCTTGCCACAAACCGCCCATAATATTCCTAGCTTCTTGGTCATCCGATTTCTCAATAAAGTATTCCAACATTCTCATAATAAGGGTTTTTTCTATGTATGTAAGCCAAAGTGTTCCCACCTCTGGTGCACTTATAGGGTTTGTTAGAATCAAATCTATAACCTCCATGACTTTTTAATTTTAGTGTGTTCAAAGGGAGGGAAATTAGTCAATTTTAAAACGTTACTTCAATAAGGAGTCGATCCTTCTTCTTTTTCGGAATAATTTTTAACCTTTATACCATAATAAGACAATAAAAGAAAAAAGAGGTTACTGTAATGTTTTTTAAAGAATCTACAACAATCTCTAAAAATTCAAACGAAAATCTTGAGAAATTAAAAGCTGTTCTTTCTAACTGCGAAGATCTAAAAATCTTTCCGTGGCAATATGGGCCGGATTTAATCTATAACGCTTTCTCGGTTTATTTCGAGACATTGGTTCAAGAGAAAAGCGTAAATTATATGAAAGAATCCATGCAGGATTTGGTACCACATGAAGTTGGTCCAGCAACGATGATTACACCGAGAGATGTCATAAAATTTTTCAGTCAACATGGAATATCTGGTCAAAACGCTGTTCTAGTTGATAGCTTTGACCAGGCTGTGGACAACATTTTACAAGGACACATTGTGATCTTTTTTGATGGTTGGAACAAAGTGTTGTCTTATGCGCAAGCGAGTCAAATTAACTCACGACAAGTCTCTGAACCTGTCACTGAATCTGTGGTACAAGGCCCCCGTGAAGGAACCGTTGAAGATCTGCAAAGAAATATCGGGTTGCTTCGAACACGATTACAGAACCCTCATTTTAAAATTGAGAAATTTAGAGCAGGAGGAGCTACTAAAACCGAGATCGCCTTTGGTTATTTAGAGGGAACGGTTAACGCGGAAATGTTAGCTGAATTTAAAAACAGGATTGAAGTTGCTAAAAAAGGAGACGTTTTAGAAACAGCATATATTGAGGAGTTAATTGAAGATTCAACTTATTCACCATTTCCCCAATATCGGTCTACTGAACGACCTGATGTAGCTATTTCTGGTTTATTAGAAGGGAAAATAATTGTAATGGTACAAGGTACCGGAACCATATTAATTTGCCCCGGATTATTAACGGAATTCTTCCAAGCAAGTGAGGATTATTATCATCGTGTCGTGTTTTCATCATGTATTCGTCTATTAAGAATTGCTGCCTTTTTTATCGCTCTATCATTACCGAGTATTTATGTTGCTTTAACGACTTTTCATCCTGAACTCATACCAACCACCCTTTTAATGGCCATTCTTGATACTCGGGAAGGGCTTCCTTTTCCGGCGTTTGTTGAAGCAATCATAATGATTTTTTTCTTTGAATTACTCCGAGAAGCCGGCATTCGTTTGCCAAGGCCAGTTGGTTCGGCGGTAAGTATTGTTGGAGCCTTAATAGTTGGTGATGCAGCCATTACTGCCAACATCGCTTCTCCTATTATTGTTATTTTAGTCGCATTAACTGGAATTGCTTCATTTTCTATCCCTCACTACAGCATCTCTATCAGTTTACGGATTCTCCAATTCCCTTTAATGGTTTTAGCTGCTGTATTGGGGGGATTTGGGATTATGATCGGTTACCTGCTCATTATGTTACATATAACACAGTTAAGGTCATTAGGACAGCCATACTTTAGTCCACTAACTCCATTCAGACCGAGGCTGTTACTCGATGTATTAATTCGTGCACCACTTAAAACATTGTGGAAGTCCCCACGAGTACGTGGTATCCGTAAAAATTAAATCACCTAAGAAAGTATGGTAGACAATGAATTCAATCGCCATGAAAGCTTTGCCTATTATGTTTTTATTACTATCTTTAACAGGGTGTTGGGACAGTAGGGAGTTAACGGAATTTGGATTTATCATGGGGATTAGTTTAGACCAAACAGAAGAAGGCAGTATTGAAATAAACGCTCAATCCTATTCACCGACACAAACGACAGGAGGAATGGGCGGCGGGGAAAAACAAGCCTATACCAATATAAAAGCGATAAATGAAAGTGTCTTTGACGGAGTTCGTGACATAAATCGATATTTAGGACGTTTACCCCGTTGGAGTCATATGCGTGTCATATTAATTGGAGAAGAGTTTGCAAAGGAACACGATATTGGGGAGATTCTTGACTTTTTTAATCGTAATGAAGATGTTCGCCTCACTACCTTGGTTATTGTTACTAATGGAAAAGCTGCTGACTATTTGACAATAAAGCCGTTTATTGAAAAAACAGTAAGTCAGCAATTGCAAACTATTATCGAAAGTTCTACCATATATGCAGGTAAGACAATTAAAGCTAGCATGTTAGATATAGATTTGCAATTAAAAAGTAAAGCGAAAACGGCTTTAATCCCGTATTTTAAAATAAAGGAAGATCAACAAAAAGCTCCCTATAGCAGCGGGGTGGCAATTATTAGTAAAGGGAAAATGGCAGAACTCCTAGAACCGAGTGACGTTCAAGAAGTTCTTATGTTAATGAATAAATTTAAAAGCGGGATAATTGAGTTTCCTTGTTTGGATGAAGGGAGTCAAGATTCTTCGAAAATGGAAGCGTTAGAAACTTCCTTTATTAAAACAAAAATAACTCCCAAATTCACCATGAAACCACCCACTATTCACATGTTGACTAAAATAGAAGGAACGATTGGTGAACTAAGTTGTACTACTATAACCAATGTTGGCGAAGAAAAAAAATTAGAAGATCATATAAAAAAAATAATAGAAAAGAAGATCGAATCCGTGATTGAACGTATGCAGGAAGAGAAAGTGGATGTGTTGGGAATGGGGAATAAACTGTATCAACAAGACCCTGCCTTATGGAAAAAATGGGAAAAGGATTGGGACGACATTTTTGCTGACATCCAATTTATCATTGATGTTGAAGTGAATATTAGAAGTACGGGCATGCCTATTGGCGAAAAAGTAACGGGGGAATAGACATTGTTTGAGAAAACTGTTTTTCTTGTTATCGTGTGCTTAGGTATTTTGTTTTGCGACGCTCCAAAATTAAAGCAATCAAATCGTAGAGATCGTATCGTTTATGGACTATTGGCGCTGCCCATCCTATACCTTAGTGGCGTTTATGTGTTGGATTTAGCATGGCCAAATTTAGATGAACTCGTTCACTTCTTTTTTTCAAAACCTGCCCATAGAATTGTCGAAGCTATCAAGGTACCCATATAAGCTCTAAATGGGATAGGAAAGGAGGGAATAAATTGAATAAAGTGGAAACAGTAAGTTCTGGACAAATGGCGTGTTTATTTCTCTCTTTTATGCTTGGATCTTCCTATATTAATATCCCACAGCCTTTGACGTTAGCTGCTAATAATGGAGCGTGGCTATCAGTAATTATTGCTAATGGTTATGGATTACTTTTATTGGCATGTGTTTTATATTTATATGGTAAAAATCCAAATTGGACTATAATCGATTATAGCAGGAAATTACTTGGAAAATGGATTGCGCTATGTATTTGTATTCCAATACTGATCGTGCTTTTTTTAATTATTTCTTACATTATCATTGATATAGGTGGATTTTTCACTACTGCAATGATGACAGAAACACCCGCTTATGTATTTCATGTTCTCATATTGCTGGTAGCTGCGTTAACGGTCAAAGCAGGTATCGAGGTAATGGCCAGAATGTTTATTTTGCTTCTTTGCTATTCAATCTTTTTTGCATTGATAGTAATAATATTGAATTTACCAAATTATCACGTAGGAAATCTCCTACCTGTTTTTCCAGAAGGAATGAAACCGGTTATACATGGTACTTATTCCATACTGGGTTTCCCATATGGTGAAATAGTCCTTTTTTCATTTTTACTTCCATTTGTTAATAAGGAACAGGCCAAGTCATTAAAAAAATATATGTTCTCAGCTCTTTTGCTTCAAGGGTTTTTAATCATTACCTCTATTCTTTGCACGATTATGGCTTTAGGACCACTTTCAGGTACATATAAATTTTCACTTTTTGAATTGGCACGTTTGGTTAATATTAAGGAAATTATTACAAGGAATGAGTCTTTCATTGGTATCGCCTTGATTGTTGGTTCCTATATGAAAGCAACCATCATGCTGTTTGTTTTAAAAGTGATCCTATCAAGATTATTAAAATTAAAGGATGAACAGATTATTATCTTTCCTGTTACGTTTATTACCCTCCTTCTCACACTTACCATGTTCAAGTCAGATATGGAGCATTTTGAAGCAACATTTATTATTTGGCCATTAATTGTTACTACCCTTGTCGTTCTTCCATTCCTTTTTATTACCATCATGGCATTTTTCAGGGGAGAGAAAATAGAAGTGAAAGACGATCGCTTTTAGTTGTAGCCGTATGTTGGTTTCCCTAGGGAAATCAAGTACATTCATTTTTCATCTGTATATGATAAGCAGCCTATGCTTTTTTAAAGCACTTGGCTGCTTCTTTTTATGCCTAACTTCTAGGAATAACTAGGTATCTTAAATAATATGAATGAGGAGACGGTATCTGTAATTGTATCTTTTTAATATAGATCACTTTTGCTTACGGTCAGATTCAGATTATAGTTAAGCATCAATAAAGGGATGTGAGAAGCCATTGAGGAATAATTGGATTCCTTCTACTCCTTTAGAACAGATGGCCAATACCGAATACGATGTTTTGATTATTGGCACTGGTGCAGGCGGGGGAGCAGTTACCTGGAGAATATGCGAACAATGGGGGAAAAATGAAAAAAAAGTAGGTGTCGTTGAATCTGGTGATTTTTTGCTCCCAACACAAGCAGCCAATATTCCTACTATGAATAGTGAACGTATGAACAAACTTCATGAGTATGTATCAAAACCATTAGGTAGATTTAATCCCGAATTTCAGGGGGCTAAACAAGTTTTTGCCTTTGGTGGAAGAACTTTATTTTGGAATGCAATCACCCCTCGGTTGAATCAGTTAGAACTTAGACAATGGCCTGTCACGGTCCAAGAGATGGAATCGTATTATACAATTGCAGAAAGGATAATGAATGTATCAAGAGAATACACAAAGGGTTCCCAAATCACAGAAATATTGTTGAATAGATTGCAGTGGAAGGGTATTACAGAAGCTGCTCCTGCTCCTATAGCCGCCGAACTTGGTCCTGGAATTTATGGACAGGAGGGTTCAGATGTATTTTTTGGAGCAATCGATTTCTTTGCAAATGCATTAAATCACCGCCCATTCGATTTAACTGTAAAAACTCGTGCCGTTCAAGTACTTGTTGAAAGTGGAGAAGTAGTTGGCGTAAAGGTCCTATCTTCAGAAAAAAAACCTTATATTTTAAAAGCAAAGACCGTTGTATTGTCAGCTAGTACATTTGAAACACCTCGATTGCTTCTTCACTCGGGAATTAAAGGGAAAGCCATCGGACATTATTTAATGAATCATTCTTTTGTGTTAGCCACTGGAACAATGAGCCGTGAGGAATTTCCGGAACCTTTAGGAACTTTAAGCATTTTAATTCCTTCAACATCTGATAGGCACTATCAAATACAGCTAAGAGGACCAAATGGATACTTTTGGTACCAACCATACCAAACAAAACCTTTTCTAAAGGAACTAGAAATAAATTTTGTTTGTTCTGGTGAGGTTGATCCTAGATTTGAAAATAAAGTTACATTAGATCCCTATAAAACGGATGAATTCGGGGTGCCAGAAGTACAAATACATTTTTCCTATAGTGAAAAGGATCAAGCCATCATCCGTGAAATTGCTGGTGCAATTGAACAGATATCTTCTTTTTGTGGTATAAGTATGCATTCGAAACCGGGCCAGCCTTCCATCTGTCTAATGCCGCCGGGTGATCAAAATCATGACTCAGGAACCTGCCGAATGGGTATGGATCCATCAACCTCTGCAGTTAACAAGTATGGGCAAATACATGGTGTGAAGGGACTATATGTTGCTGATAACAGTGTCATTCCCTCCATCGGTTCGGCAAACCTGACACTGTCGACAGTTGCCTTAGCCATTCGAACAGCAGATTATATCATCCATCAGGATCAGGAGCGTGCCTTCACATGATTACATTAACAGCTTTTGGTGATGAAATTTCACCCGATTCGGAAATTCAAATGGATACTTTGGCCTCCGAAGGGATTTATTATATTGATTTACGTGGTGTAGGAGGAAAAAATGTTTTACAACTCAATGATGAGGAAGTAGCAGAAGTAAAAAAACGCCTGGATGCTCGAGGTTTTCGCATTTCCTCCATTGCTTCACCGATCGGGATTATTCCTATAACAGATGATTTTACTCCACAGCTTAATGATATGAGGCGGGCTATTTATTTAGCCAAATATTTTGGTACACCCTACATTCGGATTCGCTCTTTTATCATTCCTCAAGGAGAAAATCCTTTAAAGTATAGAGATGAAGTTTTAAGGCGAATAAAAGATCTGACTCATATCGCTGAACATGAAAGTGTCATCCTTCTTCTTGAGAACGATACGACAATGTATGGGGATACCGGGGAACGCACACTTGATATTCTTCAATGTATCAACTCCACTAATCTTCGTTTTGCGTTTGATCCGGTTAATTTTTTACGCTCCTCCGTGCTGCCAATGACCCATGCCTATCCTCTTGTAGAGCCTTATATTTCTTACATTCATCTGAAGGATGCTCAAATAGATACTGGTAAAGTGGTTCCGCCTGGAAAAGGAGACGCTGAAATTGTAAAATTACTTACTTCATTAAAAGAGAAAAGATATTCCGGATTTATATCGATTGAACCAAAGGGTATGCCAGGTATCGCTGATCGGGATTTCTTCTTGGTTGCAGCAAAAGCCTTGAAAACACTTTTAAATAAAATAGGATTAAAATGGGATAAAAATAATCCCGATCTGGATACTTTCAGTAACTTTTCTACTTCATCTGCCATTAAACCGAAACAAGCCTCTTTTCCCCCGGCTTGCCCTCAGGTGATCTCACCGGAAACTGTTGATTCCTGGATTCCACTCACCCCGTTAGAAAAAATGGCGCAAACAGATTATGATGTGTTGGTTATAGGGAGTGGAGCAGGAGGAGGAGCTGCCTTATGGCGGCTTTGTGATCAATGGAGAAATAAAGGAAAACGAGTTGGTATGATTGAAGCAGGAGACCTATTGTTGCCAACACATGTTGAAAATCTCGGATTATTCTCCCGAGAACGAGCATTACAATATATTTCTTCTATAACAAGACCACTTGGGAAAAGACTTCCTGAATTTTCAGGTGCAAAACAAGTTTTTGGTCTAGGGGGCCGGACTATACAGTGGGCAGGAGCTTGTCCTCGAATTCCTTCCTATCTTATTTCACAATGGCCTATCCCAATAAAAGAGATGAAAATTTACTACAAAATCGCTGAACTGGTCATGAATGTGAATAAATCTTTTTCGAAATCGAGTTTACCCACTCGAATCATTCTAAACCGACTTTGGGCAAATGGATTTTTTAATGCGACAAGTATTCCTTTTGCTGTCGACATAACACCTACTAAATATGGCGCGATCCATTCCAATGTTGTATTTAGTTCCATCCTATTCCTTGCAGAAGCTTTAAATTACAGGCCATTTGATCTTGCTGTCAATGCTCGTGCCGTTCAACTGCTTATTGAAAAAGGAAAAACAGCGGGTGTTAAGGTCGTATCTCCGGATTTGAAATCATACTGGATCAAAGCAAAAACGATTGTTTTGTCGGCAAGTACTTTTGAAACTCCACGCCTGCTCCTTCATTCAGGAATTTCTGGTCCAGCCATTGGCCACTTTCTTATCGATCATTCTGCTTTAGCTGCAAATCCAATAATCAACCGTAAGTTGTTACTAGAGGATTTGGGGAGGATTGGTATTTTGATTCCAAATACGAAGGACAATCCTTATCAAATCGAATTTGGCATGCTTGAAAAACCGCTTCAAGATGAGTTAGAGATGATCTTCCATGGTTATGGAAATGTAGAACCACGATTTGAAAACAGGATCTTTCTTGATCCCTATGAGAGAGACAAATATGGTGTACCAAAGATCCAGGTTCATTTCAATTTTAGTAATCGGGATCGAGTTGTCATTCAGCAATTGGCAGCAGGAATGGAAAGGGTTCTTACGTCCTTAGGCATCATTGACGGGCAGCCCAAGATTTATCTGCGTGCACCCGGGGATGATAATCATGAATCAGGAACTTGCCGCATGGGTAATGACCCTTACAATTCTGCAGTTAATAAATTCGGTCAAATTCACGGCATTTCAGGACTTTATGTAGCGGATAACAGTATCTTACCGACTTTAGGGGCCAATCCTACACTTACAACAGTTGCCTTGGCCATTCGAACAGCGGATTATATTATTCATCAAAACAAATAAATATGGTTGCTGAAAAGCTTCATGGATGGTTAACTGGTGCTTATAGTAAAGAACCAGCTGCCATTGATGCGGCTTTTCTTATTGAACAAATTTACATTACGATTAATGTAAAAACATCAGGATGTGGTATATTAGGGGAATATACAGATTATTTATAATGGAAAATAATATAAATAAAAAGTAGGTTTTAATTCGGAAAGAAAGAGTGATACATCCCTTGAAATACAAAGGAAGAATAGTAACAACCTTAATTAGTATAATTGTTGGAATACCTTATGTTGCTTATAATTATAAAACACTTCAAAGTTCGATTCGGACATTCATAGATACAACCGTTTTGATTGTAACTACCGTGACACTCTGGTGGCTGGGAAAACAATATGACAAGGCTAAAACAAATAAATGATACATATGGTCATAAATATGGAGATCTGGTACTTGAAAATATTTCGACTATACTTCTAAAAAGCACTAGCGTCAGTGACATTATCGCAAGATGGGGAGGAGATGAATTTTTAATCATTTCCCCCTTCTCAGATCAAACTGAAACTGAAGCAATGATTAAGAGGATTGAAAACAGATTGAGAGAGCTATCCCAAAAGACAGAAAAAAAAATTTCAGTTTCTGCTGGATTTGCTATTTATCCAATTGATGGAAAAGATATGGACAGTCTAATTAAGATTGCTGATAAAAATATGTATAAATTAAAAACCTTAAGTAAAAAAGCTACCCTTACAAAAATATGAAACAATGAAAAATTATCATTCAATTAATGAGAGTAGAAAGGAGTTCTACATGAAGATGATTGATGAGTACTTCGAAACAGCGATGGAAGCCTGGAGTATGATGCAAAAGACTTCTGGTGATGAAGGGGCAGAATGGGCAGAAAGATTTGAACGCTACTTTTATGAATTTATCGATGAATTGAAGAAATGGTGGGCAACTCTTCATCCAAAACCAACGAATATAGATGAGGCTGAGGAGTTACCAGAAATAAAAAAGTGGATGGAGCAAATCCCTGCACCTGTACAACTAAATTTTCTTACAGAATTAGAGGATATTTTGGATGGAATAGATACAGAACGTTTTGATTAGGTAGTAGAGTATGGTGGAGATGTGTTGTTGTACTAAAGAAGTAATTTAGTTGAAGAAAGAGAAATGACTCCTTTCTGTCGCTTTTGACATATATTGCGACAGAAAGGTGGCTTATGAAATCCCTCCTTTACCGAAGGATGTGGCAAAAATTACTTTAAGCAACTCAGTGGATTGTAAGTAACCTTGGAGGTTTATCCATTGTTATTCAAGACAGTACATCAATAAAAGTGCGTAGAATGAGCAAAATTGGCTACACAATACCATTTGATTCACATAAAATAAAGCAAATTTTAGTTTTGGGGTTGGTAATAATGGAACTTCCAAAAAATATGAGCAATAACAGAAAAGAATTCAGCGAGAAAAAAAGTAATAAAATTTTAGGACTGGAAAAAGAGGTTGCATTAGGGCTTTGGATTCAAGTAATAGGTCAGATCATTGAAATTAAAGGTTTATCAGGGCTTTTGCATATTGAGGAAGATGCAAATACAATAGGTGAACAACAAATACTAACTGGTGTTTGGATTAAGACGATTGGACAAATATTAGAGGCTATTTCTGTATCAAGTCAAATAGGAGAAACAGATTTAATTAAACTGCTGCAAGAACAAAAACTCGCCATCACAGGAGATATGCTTGTGTCAATTGGTTCAGCTTATGAAGTAATCGGAGGAATTCATGTACTTGAAGAGGAAACAGACAAAATTTCTCGCATAGTTCCATAACGAAAAAGATCGGACATTTGCAAAAAAAGGAAAGTTTAGCTAAGAAAGAAAAATTTGTGCCGCAATACTGTTATAAGTTACAGATGTGTTTATAAAAAAGTAATTCCTCTCAATAATATTGGTAATTATGACTGAACTTGCAATTGTGGAAGAATTTATTTTCTTTCAGATTGGTAAAATTCAAACAAATTTAGAGTTAATGTTATTGCGTAGTACGACGATTATATGCAATGGAGAGACTCAAGAGGCAATAAACTCAAAAGGTAATGTACTTCATTCTAACCGGTTGTTAAATGGGTTAGGTTTTGGTATTGGTTCAAGTTATTTTTCGATTTTTAACGCTTTTGACGAAACAGGCTTTTGATATTTGAGGGATGATAATCTTATATATACTAAGCTTTAAATAATTCTAACCCTTCTTCAAGTAACGGGTGCTTTAGTTGATCAAGGGAGCTGACCCCCCATAACGAAGAGAACTCGCCAATACTGTGGCGAGTTTTGCTTTTATGTACATCAATTGCTATGTCAAAATGAATGTCATTCCACTTATAGTTCCAAGAAAGTAACCTTAAAAAGAACTCAATAAAGTATAAATCAATAACTTTTTTCTCTAGCTATTTATGTCAAGACCTTATTCAACATCATAACAAATCTAAAGGTGGATAAATTATCCTAAGAACATCATCAAAAATGCTTAGCATATTGCCAAGATTTTTTATTCACCTTATTTGGCTTTAGGGAATACTCTACGAATTGTTTCAGTAAACTCATTAAAGAAACCTGAGATTGGTCTACCATTACGAATATCAGAGGCATATGTGTTCATGCGATCATAAAAGTCAGGGTTTTCCGATACATATACGTTATCAATATCTCGATCAGTGGATTTCACTCTTTGTGAAATCTTATGTTCAATACTATTAGTATCCTCATTTTGGGATGTAGGTGAGAGCTTTACGGCTACATATGCATTATTTTCTGTAACAATGACATTTGCCGTGTCCACTTCTTTCAGGTCGGTTACTTTTTTAGCTGCATCATCAGCAACTCTCATTCTGGAATCATTATTGTCCCTGACGTTGTTGATGTTGTTCCTTGTTACATTTTGATCACGATTTACAAGATCATTTTTATTTACGTTATTTCTGGCACACCCTGTTAAATCAAGGCTAAATATAAGGATTGCAATTAAGATTAGGATCTTTTTCATGGTGTATTCCTCCGTGAATTTAGTTAACAAGATTAAGTTCTCCATTTCCTTTAAAGATTAGTCATATGATGGTTTAGTTATTCAAATAATTTATTTACTTTGAATTGGAATCATTTTTTATGAAATCGAAAAATACGCAGTAAAACAAAAGGTATTTTTAAAAAACATCGTAACCGAAATAAATGCATATTTTCTGCACATTTTTGTTGTAGGATTTGTATGATTCTATTTTTAGGAGGATTACGATGAAGCGAAGATTTCTTACATTGGTTGTTTTTTCACTAATTATATCAGTATTCTTAGCGGCTTGTTCAAAAGATGATTCAATGGATCATGGAGATATGGACCATAACTCAAATAAAAAACAAACGGAAACAAGCCATGAAGGGATGAATCACGGTGATATGACATCCACTCCTCAAAAGGATAATACCAAAGTAGAGTTTTCCTTTAATGAAAAACCTGAAAGTGGAAAACAAATCCCTTTAAACATTCAGGTAAATAATAAGAATGGTCAACCAATAAAGGATTTTGATTTCGAACATGAAAAACTCATGCACTTAATTGTTGTAAGTAAAGATTTATCCTATTTTGACCATATTCATCCTGAATATAAAGGGAACGGATTATTTACAATTAATTCAAATTTTCCTTCCGGAGGAAAATATAAGCTCTTTGCCGATTTTGTACCTAAAGGAGCAGAAAAAATGGTAAAAACTTATGACGTAACAGTAGCAGGAAACAAAGTAAAGACTACACCTTTAATAGAAGAAAAGGAATTAACAAAAGTAGTGGATGGAAAAGAGGTGACGTTGAAATTTGACCATTTGATGACTGAAATGGACTTGACGATGACATTCACGATTAAAGATGCTAATACAAAGCAGCCTATTACTAATTTACAACCATATTTAGGTGCAGTAGGACATGTTGTAGCAATTAGTGGTGATACAGAAACTTATTTACATGTTCATCCAATAGACGAAAAAGCAACAGGTCCAGATGCGAAATTTATGACAAGTTTCCCTGAGGGTGGTCTCTATAAAATTTGGGGACAATTCCAACAAAACGGAAAAGTAATTACTGTGCCATTTACCATAAATGTACCAAAATAAAAAATAACTTTATTATTAAGCATTTGATAGAAGTTATTAGTAATCATTGTGATATTAAACAACATACATAACACCATTCATATAATTCTGAACGGTGTTATGTATTTTTGCAGCTTTAATTGGAAATGCCGCTATCCTCCAATAGGAAGAAACGCATTTTTATCTTTCACTTTAACTTTGAAATCCAATACCCTACGATGACAATAGCTAAACCGAGCAACGTCTTCCAATTCGGAACTTCCTTCATGAATAAAAACCCCATCAATACACAAACCAATATTTCAATTCCTTTCGAAAAAGTAAGGGCGAAAGTTAAGTTCCCGAAAACCTTGTATGTAAATTTCACCCCGAATCCGATCATCAAATTTGCAGTAAACAGAACTGGCAGAAGCTTCGTTTGATACCAAACTGTTGTCCAAAAAGCCGGATCGATGTGTTTGCTTTGATAAGCGAAAATGGCATTTACCGCTAATAGCCCTCCGAGCAGTAAAGCAATAGCATATACAAGCAACATTCTGCTACCCCCATTTCAAATAGACTGTTCCAACGATATGTTTCCCAGGGGTAACTTTTTTAACCGTACTCAAAAGATAGAATGCGGAATAAAGCGGTATCATCTAAATTGCTATAGTGTACAAGCCCGTATAAAAAGACGCATTCGAAAAAATGCGCTCCGGAAGCCAGAAAGTGGCTCCTGAAGTGCATTTTTTTAAGAGGTATTCTAGAAAATAGTACTATTTAATTCATCAAATTCGGTTTAGTTTTATCACAAACCAATATTAGGGATATCCAATCACACACAATGTAGGGGTAGTCCAGTGTAGCTGACATCACCCCTATATCAAAGGAAGTATTGGGCGTACCAATTTACATTATTTGTCTTAGCGTATAAAATCCGCGAAATGCCGTCAGTACCCCATACTGATCATACCCCTTTTTTAGAGTAATAGTATCAGTATGTCCAAGCTTTAAAGATTAATTGCGATTGTTTTGAGTTTTTGCACCAGAACCCATTTTTTTCTTCTATTTTTATATTCGGTTTTCTTTTATACTAGAATGAGCCTAACAATGAGGTAAACTGTATGGAACATACTAAAAACTTGCTCTTACAAGTTATGATTATTTTGATCCCTGTCTTTTTTTATTCTATGTATTTAACCAATCGTCATCAATTCATCGAAACGAAACGTCAAAAATTAATTTTCAGTTTCTTGGCAACGATTACGTTAGTATTGTGCATGTCCTTCCCGATCTATTCGGATGTAAACGAGCGAAATGACCTACGGTTTGTAGCTCTTATGATAGGTATATTTTATGGGGGTGGATACGCAACAGGTATTGTTCTCACGATCATCTTATTGTTGTATCGTTGGTATTTCGGGGGGGCAGGTTTTTATTCAACGGCATACGAAGTCCTTTTCTTCTTACCCATGTTTTTTTTAGCATATCCACGTTTCATCCAACAGGATCGAGCAGGTCGAATGAAACTGGCTTGGATGATAACATCGGGGATGTCCTTAATCTTCATCCTCGTGGATTTTCAAGAGATCGATTTTTTTAACCACACACTTCAGGAAATTTTAGCGATATGTGTTGCCACTATCGTAACCGTCTTTTTGATTGAAACCTTAAGGGAAAATGCCCAGTTACACATGGAAGCTCAACAGGCGGAAAAATATAAGATACTCGGAGAATTGGCCAGTTCCTTTGCTCATGAAGTTCGAAATCCCATGCAGACCAATCGAGGATTTCTCCAGTTACTTCTACAATCGCCAATTTCAGAGACGTATAAAAGGTATGTTCAAATTTGTATAGAAGAAGTGGATCGAACGAATGACGTCATTACCGAATATCTTTCGCTTGCCAAGCCAGAAGCGGATACGAAAGAGTCCGTCGATGTTTGCCAAAAAATACAAACAGTTGTCAAGATTCTCTACTCCTATGCTTTAGAACGAAAAGTAAGCATAGACGTCCGACTTCCGGAGCAAGAGTGTGCGATATTGGGTCATCCCCCAAAAATGAAACAAGCCTTCCTCAATATCATCAAAAATGGCATCGAAGCGATGCCTCAAGGTGGTGCGGTTTCCATTTGCGTGAAACAGGAGTCACAGCATGTGATGATCCAAATCCAAGATGAGGGAGTGGGGATGGATGAAGACGAAGTGAAACGTCTTGGACAACCATTTTATTCCCTGAAAGAAAAAGGAACCGGTATAGGACTCATGGTGAGCTATCGCATTATCGACTCGCTTCATGGAAAAATCACCGTCCAAAGCCAAAAAGGAAAAGGAACCACGTTTACCATTCGGTTCCCTCTCCATAATAGTAAAAATATCATCGCCATTAACTGACAAACATGAGCGTTAGCTAAAAATAAAAGTATATGAACCGACAGGAGTTAAAGGGTATTGGATCGTAAGTAAGACAAGTTGGACATGAAAGCGATAATGGTTATATCCAAACATGCGAGGGCATTCCAATCCCTTGTCTTTCAAAGTATGAAACAAGCGTTCAATCTTGTTTCTCAGATTGAAAAGTGTGGTACCTAAAGTAGTTTGTAAAAAAGCTGGCATGACTCTGCCATATGCTCCGAAGGAAATACCATTGATTTTTATCTAAGTGAATCAAGAGATTAACAAGCAGCCAAGCGCTTTCTCAAGAAAGCCTTGGCTTTTTTCGTATGTTTCAAATGAATAAATTCTGTAACAATGATTACTAAGTAATTATCGATCCAGGCTTTATTATTAAATTTTATAACGGCTAAATATATTTAAGTATTAAAAGTCCCTTTTACAATTAGTGAAAAATGCCCAGGTTTAGGGACGATCCAGAAATTAAGTGAAACTTTTCCATTTCAAATTCTCAGGTGAATACAGCGGAAAATAAAGCATTGTTTGGTAATTATCACACACCTGCAATAGGGGACACGTCATATGATACATTAGCTTTTGAATTTAAAAGTGATTCAATCACTACTACCATAAAGAACCGTATTATGGGGGGAAAGGCTTTTTTCAAAAAAGGTACTTCAGGAGGGACATTTTGAAGACATTATTATTGGAGAACATTTTAACTGCAATGAACATTCAACCTAATGAAAAGCAAAAAGGGATACGAATCAAGAACGTCACTTATAACAGATTTGAAATTAGGAGTCATACGTTATTTTTTCGTTGGAACAATAGAGCGGTGCCTGTTGAATCTATACAGAAATACAAAAATGTATTCATCGTTACCGATACACCATTTTCTCATATGGAAAGATTAAATCCTAATCAAATCATTATGGTAAAGGATCTCAAAGACAGTTTCTTTAAATTTACTTCGTATTACAGGCATCTGTTTAACATTCCTGTAGTCGCCATTACTGGGACATGTGGAAAGTCTACTACGAAAGAAATGCTAAAACACATTTTGGAAGAAACACACAAGGTGCAGGCAACAATATCAAGCAAGAATGCCAATTGTAACAACCTTCCTTATTTAATGGGAATTGATAAAGATACGGATGTAGCAGTATTTGAAACAGCCGTATCTTCAAAAGGGGATATGACGGAGTCCTGTAAGTATTTTTACCCAACGATTGGGATAATGACAATGATTGATGTGGATCATACGGATAAAATTCGATCATTTGATCATTATCTAGCAGAAAAGGCAAAAATAATGCAAGGTATGAACAATAAAGGAATTCTCATCCTAAATTCGGACGACCCCTATCTTTCCACCATTGATACTTCAAAATTTATGGGAGAGATTATAACGTTCGGAAAAAACAAGGATGCTATTTTTAGGATTAAGGAGTATCAATATCATTCATCTGGCATGACTTTTTGGATGGAATATAAGCAAAGTAAATTTAAAGGATATATACCGGGTCTTGGTGAGCATAGTGTATATAATGCAGCCGCTTCATTAGCAGCCGCTTCAATCTTAGGAGTGGATATTCACTATGCTATAAAGAGATTATCTTCTTATCAACACATGAGATCCCATTTTCAAATCATCGAAGGACGAAATCAAATTACGTTGGTGGATGATACTTGGAAGTCAAATCCTGCTTCCTTAAGAAAAGGCTTAGAAACATTAAGCAGGATTGCATTGCCATCCCAAAGAAAAATTGCTGTTCTGGGAAGAATGGCAGCACTGGGAAAATATGCAGATGAAGAATACGAAAAGGCAGGACATCTAATCGGTGCCTCGGGGGTCGATATTCTCATCACCAAAGGGTTTATTGCAAGAGATTTTGAAAAGCCAGCTATAGAGGCAGGAGTAAATCCGCATAATGTTTATCATTTTTCAGATGCAGATGAAATAAAGAGGTTTTTTGATTCATTTTTAATCCCAAATGACATTGTTTATTTCAAAACGGGCGGGGATGACTCAGACTTCGATGATGTCATCGAATATTTAAGAAGTTAAAATGGTAGAAACTTTTCTCATAAAAAGGCAGCTTTCCTTTAATGAACGGCAACTCAATTGTCCACAATTGAAGGTCTGTTCATGAGCGGCAAGCTCCCTTTTGGGGATTAAATATTTGTTCCATGATGAAAACCTGTAATAACTGGCTAATCTGGCTTTAGTTTATTTCCCGTTTGTATCAGCTAAATATTTAGCATACAAAATCGTATTTTTGGCTACATCCAATTCAAGATTATAAATATTAGGTGGGCCTGGTCTCCAATTTACTTCAAAAAGCCATAGTTTTTGGTTGGCATCAATTCCGACGTCAATTCCTAATTCGTCCAATTCACTGTCATATAAAGAATCAAAATGATTTGAGAAACTTATCGCAAACTGTTCAAGATACCTTTGAATATCATACCAGGAGTTACCAAACTCTGTTTTTAAAAAAATATCCAGGTAAGTACTATAACCACCACTCTTCATATTAGATGTGATGGTCCCTAAACGCCCGATCCGTGGATAAATAGAAGTAATAACCCATTTTCCTTCTCCATTTTTTTGTACATGCAACCGGAAATCAAAAACATGACCAGATTTTGTTTGACTTGTAATAAACTGTTGAACTACGTAATCTTGTTCTTGTATTTTAAGGGATAACAAGTCTAACAATTGTTTTTCATTTAAGGTTAATACTAGGCCTGCATCATTCATTTTGTAATGATTTGCCCCATATTTTTCAATAAAAACAACGCCCCCTCCTTGATGCCCCGTTAACGGTTTGATAATCACTTTTTTATAACGACGGATCATGTCAAAAAAAATCTGAACGTCAGTTAATTCATAAAAAGGTATAAGGTAATGATTAAATTTATTTGCCTTTTTAATTCTGTTATATACCGATAATTTGTCCCCAATTGAATGACTTGTAAACGGAATCCTATCAAACAAATAATCAAAGATTTGTTTAGCTTTCTCACTTGCAACATAACTTGCATTATAAATGACATCAGGGAAAGGAAATTCCTTTTCAATCCATTGTCCATTTTCATAGGCTTTTCCTAAAATCTTTTGCTGTTTTATATTCACCTTCCCTAGGGTAAAGTAAAAAAAGGTTACACCTTCTGCTTTTGCTACAGCGGCATAAGCATATGCTTTCTTTACATTACTTGGATCACTGCGATGATGAAGCATGCCAATTAACGTCATTTTACTTCTTTTCCACCTCTCCACATTCTTTTTCTAATAAAAAGACTAGAATTTTTGTTCATTCATTAATAGCTCATCTAATCTCTTAAAACCTCTGTTTTTATAGATCATACTCATTATTTGTCACTTGAAATTTTTAAATTGGGTCAAGGAAGAAACGTACTTCGCTAGCTGCTTCCATAGCAATTCTTTTCGCTTCGAATTTATTCTCTGAGGATGCCAAAATGTATCCGCAACGGTCTCCCATTGATAAAGGCGGACGTACTATCTGTCCTTGTCGGGGTTTTATATACACCTCTTCTACACCGGGATATTGAGAGACCCGTTCTTTCCCCGTTACCTTCATTAATTTTCCTTTAGAATCAACTGTTAAATAATGTGCATATACATACTTCCTGTGTTTTTTAGTAAGGCAAGGCTCATTTCCTAACATTAATTGAATGGTTTCCTCTACTAAATTAATCCCAAATCCGACTTCAATGATTCGATTCATCGCTCCACCTGAGATTCTCGGGTTAATTTCAATTAATTTCCAAACTCCATTTACTAAACGCATTTCAAGGTGACAGGCACCGTTTTTCATTTGAAAAGCCTTTAAGATGGAACTTACTGTCTCAAGGATACTATTGTATGTCCTTTGATTGACATCTGTTAGTAAACAATATCCGGTTACGATAAATCGTTGTAAAAAAGTAATCTGTTGTTCGATTATCGCGACAATATGAACTTTTCCATTGTGTACTAAAACTTCAATTAAATATTGGGGTCCTATTAGATACTCTTCCAATAAAATCTGTTCATTTTTTTTTAGTAATTCTTGTAATGCCAGCCTTAACTGATTCTCGTTATTTGCCAAATGGACATCTTTTGAGCCGGCAGATGTGGGAGACTTTACAATAAGAGGTAAATAGTTATTGGCTTGACCAATAAAATTCTCTAAGGAAAAATCATCTGGTTTATAAAGGGCATAATAAGGAGAATTTGGGTGTCCTTTGAGAAGCTCACGAGTTAAAACTTTATTTTCCATTTTTAATATTGAATCAGTAGAGACTACACTTGAACAAAATTCTTCTGATAAGGCGGCTGCTACATGAACGTAAGAATGTACAAAACTCAAAATGCCTTTTATTCGTTTACCTTGTCTTTGTAGTTTGCTGAGGGTTTTTTTTATTTCACCATTATTGGATAATTCTACTAAAATCATTTGATGGACTTCGGGAAATTCTGTTCTTTGGTGAATGTATTTTTGCCTATTGGTTAATAACACCGTAAAATATCCGAGTCTCTCTGCAGCTTTTATTGCTTCTCTACTGGATCCGGATTTGTTAGTTTCAATAAATACAATGGTTTGCATAAGCTTTGTCATCCTATCTTTGGCGGTTTTTTATTGAAGGATTTAGCTTTACCAGTTTTACTTGAATAAACTGATAAGTACAATTTATTATATTGTTATAAGACAACAGTGGTATGGACAATCGTCATCATTCTTAAGACAATTAAATTAGAATTTGAACAGAGTTCATAAAAAGACAAAACTACCGTATGTAGAAAGGTGATATACATGAAGATGATTGATGAGTACTTCGAAACAGCGATGGAAGCCTGGAGTATGATGCAAAAGACTTCTGGTGATGAAGGGGCAGAAGGGGCAGAAAGATTTGAACGCTACTTTTATGAATTTATCGATGAATTGAAGAAATGGTGGGCAACACTTCATCCAAAACCAACGAATAGATGAGGCTGAGGAGTTACCTCAAATAAAAAAGTGGATGGAGCAAATCCCTGCACCTGTACAACTAAATTTTCTTACAGAATTAGAGGATATTTTGGATGGATTAGATACAGAACGTTTTGATAAAGAAGTAGAGTATGGTGGAGATGTGTTATTGTCCGGTGAAGTTTAATGGAAGAAGGGGTTTGTGTATTATTTGTGGAAGTTTAAAAGTTACAAACGAATGGGTTTACGCATAAAAGAACAATGGGACTGCTGAAACAGCAGTCCCATTGTTCTTTTACGTTTCAAATAAATGACAGGTTAGTTCAAAAACAATATCAGTTGTACCATATACATCTGCATTTAAAATGTAGTAGATGGTACAATTTCAAAAATAGTACCTTGGTTAAAATCAGTCACTTTCATAGAACCATAAACCCCTAAATATAGTCTAGTTTGATCCAGATTCGTTCCCAAAGTAACATAATAAGCTGATTGAGACCCAAAATTATAATCGGTTTCAATCACACTAAAATCATTTTGTTTACCATCTGTTCTAACCCTGCTATAAGCTAAAACCCCTCTAACTGGAGGTCGAGATTCTTCAACACGGGAAAGGTCGGTAAACACAACACTTCCCGTTAAATTGGGGATTCCATTCCCCATAAAGGCTTGCACTCCTGTAAGTGCCGTTCCTCCAAACTTATCGGGGCGGGGATCTTTATGAAAATAACTAGTTAGAGGATGAAGACGTTTCGAGGAAGTGTTTATAGCTTCATTGTAATAAGCAATTGTTTTCTCATCTAAAGTCGGATTTGCAGAACAGCCCCTTTTAATTGACGTAGGAAAAGCACCTTCCCACCCTCGCCAGCCAAAGTTAATAAATCCCTCTTGGTCAGGTTCGGTGTTTCTTAAAGAAGCTTGAATCAGCTGAGTAACCGGAATTGGTTTATAATGAACGAATGAAAAAATCGACTCTACCAAATCCTGTCCGACATTTCCCACATATTTGATATACTGTTTATTAAACTTTTGAAATGAAATGCCTGGTATATTACGAACCCCTTTGGCCATTACCGTGAGCGTTTCCTGAATAGTTGCAGGAAGTTCATTAAAACGTGTGACTACAGGTGGATTGTTGATAAATGTATTCTTACCTACATCAATTTCAATGATTTTACCGGCGATTTCCATATCGTTCTGGCTTAAATTAAATGGATCATAGCCTGATCCACCATCTCCGGTTGTTAAAACAAGTTTTCCTATTTCAGGTGAAAAGTTTAAGCTATTGACACCATTATGATTTAAAAATGGTCTTCTTAAGTTAAGTAAACTCCGTCGTCTTTGAGGTTGACCATTCGATTGTAAGATCCATTCTTCAACTGTATCAATATGATCATATTGAGTTTCTCTATTTATCCACCTTAGGTTTAAAGTGCTGGGATCACACGGGTTAGGATTAAAAGGTTCAGGAAGAGCACCTGGACCTTGTGTTCCAGCTACTGAATAATGAAGATAAAACAGACCGTTATAATAAAATTCGGGATGAAACGCTAGCCCTAGCAATCCCCGTTCATCATATCCACCACCAGAAACACCTAGTTTTAGGACTCGCGGGCGAATATCTAAAAAAGTCTTTAAACTTGAGTTTCCTATGTAAAAGATCTCTCCTACCTGGGTTGCAATAAATAATCTTTCAATTGAGTCACCCGGAAGTATAGTTGATTTCAAAACAGTGGGTAAATTTATCTTACTTACCATGGGCCGTAAACTAACCTTAATTTTTATCAACTAACTTTACCTCCTTCTTAATAGTTTTCTTTTTTAAGAATATGATTAGAACTGTTCTATTAGTACCAAATTAGGGCAGGGGAGTCTGACAACTATCCTGCTTACTTTAATAGAAAAAGAGATCGTCTATCGACGATCTCAGATTGTCGAGAAAGGGTATTTTTCTCGGCAATTTTTTATTCTCAGCATTTAATTATTCATTGTACCTGCTAATGGGCCTGTTGATTTCCGCTCTAGGCACTTCGCTTTCCGCGGGCTGTCAGGGGAGCCTCCTCGGCGCTAGCGCCTGCGGGGTCTCCCCAGCCCCGTCCTCCCGCAGGAGTCTGCGTGCCTTCCGCGGAAATCAACAGGGAGGTAATCAACCTAAAGAATTGCAACACACTTTTTCTAGCCTTGCTAATTGTGTTGCAATCTTTTTCATATGTTGGCAGGCTGCCGTAAGGAGAGCCTGTTCGCTTGCTTTCTTCAATCCCCGTAACCGGCAATAGCGAAGCCCCTGCAGCTCTTTTGAGTCTGCGAAGCTTCGCTCAATTTTTTCCTTTCTAAATTTATAAAGTATTTTTCCAGATTTAGATAAGCGATTTTCCCTTACCTTTTCCTTGTGCTCTTCCCAAACATGACGTGTCACTACTTTTACCTTATTTTTGGAGCGTGTACATTGGGAAAGAAGTGGGGAGTTTTCACATTTCTTCGAATCAGACTTATATTCTTTATAACCCTCACGGTTTGTTGTACTGTAGGGTAATTCTTGATTATTAGGACAAACGTATAGATCTCGTTCTTTATCATATGAACATTTCCAGGAGTAACATATACATCGGTAATAATGTTAAATTTCATATCAGTAGTCCGGTGATCGAGATAACAAAACATTTCCTGCTTTTTTCCGTGAACTAATCTGTCCTCTTCTACGGCTTTATTCAATTCATCAAAATATTCACGAGTCTCAACTTCAATTTCTTGTTTTGTGAATTTATGTTTATTAGCGTTAGCCTTTAAATGAGTAGAATCCGAAAATAAGACACGACCACCTACCATTTTGTGATTCATTGCCTGGAGAACCATCTCATCAAATATTTCCTGAAAGATATCGGTACCTTTAAAACGATGTTGGCGATTCCAACTAATCGTTGAGTGGTGTGGAACAGGATCCTTAAATTTCAGGCCTAAAAACCAGCGGTAGGCAACATTCATTTCAATTTCTCTTTGTAATTGTCGCTCGGATCGCATGCCATATATATAACCAATAAACATCATTTTAAATAGAATAGTGGGATCGGAAGGGCGTCCGTTATCATCACTATAATAAGGACGTACCTTTTCAAGAAGGAATGAAAGATCAATATATTTATCGATTAAACGAAAAAGGTGATTGTCAGGAACCAATTCATCAATAGAAACAAATTCATATTCACTTTGGGTAGATACTCTTGGTTTAAACATAGATTTCACCACTTAATTTTTTATTGTTTGGTTGTGTTAAGAGCAGTGTATTATTGATTTTACAGCTCTGTTGATTTGCGCGGAAGGCACGCAGACTCCTGCGGGAGTACGGGGCAGGGGAGACCCCGCAGGCGCTTCAGCGCCGAGGAGGCTCCCCGGAACGCCCGCGGAAAGCGAAGTGCCTGGAGCGCAAATCAACAGACATGTTGCAAAGCCTATATATTAATAATATTATAATAAAATACGCGGTGAATGGTTAAAGTTATTGTAGAAAATAAGAGGCTGTCGAAAGTTTCTCGACAGCCTTAAGGCAGAGACTTCTCTCTGCCTTTTTTGGTTTATTTAACATGTGTGATTACACCTTTCAAAGTGGAGGGTTCTTTTTCCAAATCTAACAGTTTTTCCTTCATATCTAAACCTCCGCGAAAACCAGTTAACTTTCCGTTCTTACCAACCACACGATGACAAGGAACAGTAATTAATATCGGGTTTGCCCCAATTGCAGCGGCAACGGCACGTACTGATTTAGGTTTCTGCAGGAGTTCCGCGATTTCTGAGTAAGTATGTGTACATCCATAGGGAATTTCATTTAATACGTTCCAAACAGATTGTTGAAAGGGAGTCCCGTGAAAATCGATTGGAAAGGTAAAAGACGTGAGCTTTTCTTGAAAATATTCGGTGAATTCGTCTACAAAAGGTTGTAATTTTCTATCATCACGCTCCAAAAGGTGATGCGGGAGTTTTCTTTGAACCCAAGTCACCAGTTCTTCGAAGCCCTTATGATTGGACCCAACATAACAAAGTCCATCTACCGTTGCTGCGAGATACATTTTCCATGGACCATATATAAACAAACTCCAATAAATTTTCTTTTCCATTGTATAAACCTCCATTCTTTATTCCTTTCGATCATTTGGCGATACTCTGATGGAGTATCGCTGGTTATTTTTTAAAAAGTGTAGCAAAATGGGTCGGGTTTGGGATACCGACTAACATACTGATTTATCAGACCATTCGTCTCCGTTCGTAACTCCTGTGTATTTCTATACTCTTTACCATAACACCTTGGAATCAGTATACCTCTATTAAGTAAGGGAAGTAAGATATTTTGAATATAAAAGCAAGATTCCAAAGGTAAATGTAAGCGCTCTAAAATAGTTAAAGAAATATTCACAGGATTTTAAAAGAATTTGTTATAAAATAGAAGTATGTTAAACATTTCACATACTAAATGGTTCAATTAAAAAGGAGTATATTATATGGGATATAGTAAACCCGAAACAATCATGGAAATTACCGTTGAAAATGGAGTAAAAAAATCAAAATACCCTCCTTTACAGACCCTGATATTAGGTTTTGAAGCAGGTGCCTTCATTGCTTTAGGTTATTTACTTTTCATCCGTGTCACAGCAACTTTAACAGGAAATTTAGAGGGGTTAAGCAGTTTGATTGGTGCGTCTGTCTTCCCAATCGGCCTTATCCTCACCTTGCTTGCAGGTGGTGAGCTATTAACAGGAAATATGATGGCTGTGCCTCTAGCTCGAATGGCGAACAAGATTAGCACTAGACAGGTTTTCTATAACTGGTTTCTTGTTACGGTTAGTAACTTTATCGGGGCCATTTTTGTAGCATACTTTTTTGGACATCTGGTTGGACTTACCGAATCAGGCACCTTCTTGGAAAGAACGATTAGTATTGCTGACCATAAATTAGAAGCAACCTTTCTCCAAGCATTCGTTTCGGGGATTGGCTGTAATTGGCTGGTGGCAGCGGCAGTGTGGCTTTGTTATGGAGCAAACGATATGGTCGGAAAAATTGCGGGTATTTGGTTTCCAACGATGGCATTTGTCGCAATCGGATTCCAACACGTTGTAGCGAATATGTTTGTGATTCCTGCAGCGATATTTGCCGGCCATTTTACTTGGCTAGGATATATTGAAAATTTTATCCCTGTCTTTCTAGGCAATGCGGTTGGCGGATCTGTCTTTATCGCACTCGCATATTGGCACGCCTATAAGAAAAATGAACGCACATATTCGGAACCAAAAGTGGTTCAACCAATGATGAAAAGCAGCGAAAGATAATTTACAGATCAAAAAAATCATATATCTTCACTGATCAAGCTCCTTACACCTAACCTAAGGGGCTTTTTGCATATTAATCAATACTTATAAGTCATATTGACATGCAAACGGGAATAAAATCCAAGAATGAATGTACTTCGTTGGAGGTCAGCATTTACTGCATGAAAATAAAGGATAAGAGGTTGGGGGAAATGACAAAGAGTTCGTGGCTAGTATCAATTTTATTAATCTGTAGCTTAATACTTATTGCCGGATGTACAGAAAAAACGAATACAGTAAAGAAAGTTGAAGAAAAAGTATCTGAACCAGGACAACAAAAGCCCAATAAAACACCACCAGAACCACAGAATGAAGAAAAACCAAAACCAATTACGGTAAATGTCATTGATCCGAATACAAATGCTATTTTGGAAACCTTTTTACCGGTGGAAATGGGTTTTGGAACCGATAATGAAACCTATAAAAAAGAACTTGAAAAATGGGCAAAGGATTTAGCAAGAGGGACGGAAAGTACCAAAGGATATGACCAACGAATGGTTCTTGATAAGATTGGCTCCAATGGTCGAATCATTAAAGGCAAACCAAGAATTATCTTAGAGGAATCAGAGTTAGTTGAAAAGGTCATAACAGCATCGGCAACGGGTGGAGATATTGAACTACCTTTATATGTGACCGAGAGCGGTTATAAGCCTGAGGATGTTGACCAGTTAGGGGAAGTTGTCGTGGCAAGCTTTACAACGAGATTTAATAGCGGAGTTGTAGGCCGTTCAAAGAATATTCAGCTGTCGGCACAGGCCATTAATAATATCATTGTCGGAGCGGGAGATATTTTCTCATTTAATACCACTGTAGGTCCAAGTGATGCTGCCCACGGATATCAAAAGGCGAAGGAAATTGTAAATAAGCAATTAGTCGACGGTATCGGCGGAGGAATTTGCCAGACGTCATCAACCCTGTTCAATGCAGTGGATCAGGTAGGTGTTAGTTATATTGAAAAACATCACCATTCCTTGTCGGTTGGGTATGTACCTGCTGGCAGAGATGCAACCGTATCTTATGGTGGACCGGACTTTCAATTTCAGAATACCACCGGTGCCCCATTTATCATTAAATCCATCTATAAAAAGGGAACCTTAACCATCGAAGTAAGGACATCATCAACCTACCAAAGTCTGATAGTCAAACAATAATGAGTGTCAGGCACCAAACTTCTTTGGTGCCTTTTCTGCATATTCCTAACCTACAAGGAGAAAAATACCTTTGGTTCTTTTAGAAAATTGTAGGAGGAATAGTATGAAATTGTTTCAAAAAACGTTTCTTTCCTTATCGATCCTAGCACTGGTGGCGATAACGGGATATCAAAGTGCTTCAGCTCGTGCCCTAAGGGATATGGATAATCAATTTCAAACTGTTACTAAGCCTCAAGTTGTAGAGGTTAGCAGACAGAAACCAACTATAGGAAAAGATCAAGGGTTATCTGAAGAATATCATGGACATAAATCCAACCGTCCAGAAACGGTCAATCCCAAAAAGGGAAAGCCACCGGCCGCAAATAATCGTTTCATTCAGGTCCAACTATTAGGGATAAATGACTTGCATGGCCAATTAAATGTGACTCGGAAAGTAAACGGGAAACCGGCCGGTCGGGTCGATTATTTAGCAGCCTATTTAAAACAGCGTGAAGCAGAAAATAAAAATACGCTATTGGTTGAAGATGGAGACATGGTTGGGGCCAGCCCTCCAATTTCGGCCCTTTTACAGGATGAACCAACAATCGAGATCTTGAACAAACTGGGTTTTGACATCGGTACTGTTGGTAATCATGAATTTGATGAAGGCTTAACAGAACTGATGCGCCTCATAAAAGGGGGAACACATCCGAAAACAGGCAATTTTGCAGGTTCAAACTTCCTCTGGATTGTTGCTAATGTGGTCAATGAGAAAACAGGAAAAACGATTCTGCCTCCTTATAAAGTGATCAAAGTAAATGGGATGCCCATTGGTTTTATCGGTGTAGTAACTACTGAGACTCCAACGCTTGTTGTCCCTAGCGGTGTGGCAGGATTAAAATTCACGGATGAAGTAGAAGCAATTAATCAGAATGTAGCGGAATTGAAAAAACAAGGGGTAAAAGCGATTGTCGTTTTAGCCCATAACCCAGGCACTTCAGGTCCAAACGGAGAAAATCCAGCAGGGCAGCTTGTCGATATCGCAAACCGGGTCGACGATGAAGTGGATATCATTTTCGGCGGCCATAATCATGCCTATATGAACGCAACGATTGACAATAAACTAGTTGTTCAATCCTATTCCTATGGAACTGCCTTCTCTGATATTGATCTTGAGATAGATCCTAAAACAAAGGATATTGTCTCAAAAAGAGCTGAGATTGTAACTACCTTTCAAGAAGGAATCGAGCCCGATCCCGAAATAAAGAAAATGATAGAAGGATATGAAACAAAAATAGAACCGATAGTTAATCAAGTTGTTGGCTCTTCATCTGAAAGTCTGACGGCCAAGCAAAATGAAAATGGTGAGTCAGTGCTTGGCGATTTCATTGCGGATGCACAAAGGAAAGCGTTGAATACCGAATTTGCCTTTATGAATCCTGGCGGCATTCGAGCCGATATTGATCCTGGCGATATCACCTGGGGAGAAATTTACACGGTACAGCCCTTTAATAATGACCTTGTCAAAATGTCGATGACGGGACAGCAAATCCGAGAATTGCTCAACCAGCAGTGGGGAGCAACAAAAACGAACATGTTGCAGATTTCTGGCATAAGCTATACTTGGGATCCAAATAAACCAGCAGCGCAAAGGGTAGTGAGCACCAAGCTTCCAGATGGCACGGAAATGGATCCTAATAAATCCTATTCTGTGACAGCGAATATTTTTCTTTCTGGTGGCGGAGATGGATTTACTGTATTTACACAAGCTAAAAATAAAGAAGTCGGACCTGTTGACCTTGATGCATTAGTTAACTTCAGTAAAGCCCAGCCAAAACTGTTCACTTATGGCATTCAAAATAGAATACAAAGGGTTCAGTGACATCCTTGGTGTTTTAAAAAAAGGTGTCAGCCCAGATAGGTTTCATTTTTATTTAATAATAGACTTGAATTATTTTGGTGACTATACTATTATTTAAATTAATTGATTTACTATATATTGTTTCAATAAATAATAATCAAACTATATATTGTGTTAGCCTTAAGAGACGATGCCATTGTGGCTTAATAGGGAATCTGGTGTAAATCCAGAACTGCCCCCGCAACTGTAAATGCTGACGAAATGAGCAAACCACTGTATAAGAAGTGTCTAATCTATTAGGTACTTATATGGGAAGGGTTCAAAGTAGGAAGAAGCATGAGTCAGGAGACCTATCTTTCTTAAGATGTTTCAACTTCTTCGGGGATTGAGAAGATGAACGGTGGCGACAGGAGGCATTGGATTTTTTTATTCCTTTTGTAGTGTATCGTTTCATCCGCTCAATTACCGTTGAGCGGATTTTTTTATTATAGGGGGAAATGGATTGATAACTAAGGAGATTCAAACAGAACTTAATTACGTATTAGAATCTATTAATCAAGTTTCAGAAAAATATCAGATAGATACTACGGAGCTTAAAGAGCAAATTAGTAAACTGGATGAAACAGAGGGGGAAGCTAATCACCAAGCTTTATTATATGCTGTGAATCAAATTGCAATAGACCAACCAAATTGGACATTTGTCGCTGCCCGTTTATATCTAAATGAATTATATGGAAAGTCAGCAAAAAATCGAGGATATAATCGTTCTTTAAAATATGGAGATTTTTATAGATTAATAAAAGAATTGACTGATACCGGGATATATTCTCATAATTTACTTAGCTTATATAGTAAAGATGAAATCGAACAACTAGCAAAAGAGATAATTCCAGATAAAGATTTATTATTTAATTACATAGGGTTATTTTTACTGGCGGATCGCTATCTTGCTCAAGATCATAATAGAAATGTATATGAACTCCCGCAGGAGCGGTTCATGATTATTGCCATGACGATTATGAAGGATGAAAAGGAGTCCATCCGCTTACAACTTGTAAAGGAAGCGTATTGGGCACTTAGTAATTTATATATGACGGTTGCTACCCCCACTTTAGCGAATGCAGGCAAAAGCTTTGGTCAGCTTTCCTCCTGCTTTATTGATACAGTAGATGATTCCCTTGATAGCATCTATTTAAATAATTGGGATATTGCTCGGCTAAGCAAGGATGGCGGAGGTATAGGGATTTATTATGGTAAAGTTCGTGCCCTTGGTTCCGATATTAAGAAATTCAAAGGAAACTCTTCCGGAATTGTGCCATGGATTAAATTGTTAAATAATACAGCTGTCAGTGTTGATCAGTTAGGTCAACGTCAAGGTGCCATTGCGGTTTATCTAGATTTATTTCATAAAGATATCATGAACGGTTTTCTCGATTTAAAAACCAATAATGGGGATGAACGCCGTAAGGCCCATGACATTTTTACGGGTGTCACCATACCAGACCTATTTATGAAAAAATTAGAAGAGAAAGATGAGGATGGAAGAAGTATTGGGCAGTGGCATACATTTTGTCCCCATCAAGTAAAACAATTTATGGGCTGGAAGGATGAAAAAGGGAACCTTCTCGGACTTGAGGATTTTTATGATGAAACGGATGTTAAATTCTTTACCGAGAAATATGAAGAGGCCGCAGGTAACCCGCTTCTTCCTCGTAAAACATATCGTGCCATGGATATTATGACACGAATCATGGTTGCTCAATTAGAAACAGGAACACCATACATGTTCTATCGTGATGAAGTAAACAGGCAAAATCCCGAATAAGCATATATTGGGTAAGGGCCGAACTTCTATTTACTGCAGTAATTTATGTACAGAAATTGCTCAAAATATGTCCGCAACGACGATTGTAAACGAATACCAGAATGAAGAGGGCAATATCGTGATAATTCGGAAACCTGGTGATTTCGTTGTTTGTAATTTATCGTCTATTAATCTGGCAAAAGCAGTCCCTGCAGATGTTTTAGAGCGTTTAATTAGGATCCAAGTACGAATGCTCGATAACGTGATAGATTTAAATACAATCTCTGTTGGACAGGCTCAACTTACAAATAAAAAGTACAGAGCCGTGGGTCTTGGTACATTTGGATGGCACCACCTACTAGCTCTTAAAGGGATTTACTGGGAGTCTGAAGCAGCGGTAAATTATGCAGATCATCTGTATGAGGACATTGCATTTTATACGATCCGTTCATCAATGGAACTAGCAAAGGAGAAAGGGTCTTATAGTCTATTTAAGGATTCAGAATGGCATTCAGGAAGTTATTTTGAACGGAAAAATTACCAATCGAAGAGATGGATCGCACTAAAAAGGGATGTCGTTAATCATGGCATTCGGAACGGCTGGTTAATGGCTATCGCTCCCAATTCATCCACAGCGAAAATTGGAGGTTCCACTGACGGAATCGATCCTATCTATTCTGTTGAATATGCAGAGGAAAAGAAGAATTTTAAATTTAAAGTTACTGCACCGGATTTAAACCATATCACATATGACTATTATCGCCGATCAAGACATGAATTAGATCAAGTGTGGAGTATTAAACAGAATGCGGCACGTGGGCGCCATATTGATCAGGGCATTAGCTTTAATTTATACGTTAGGCACGATATAAAAGCAAAGGACTTGCTCAACCTGCATATGGAAGCTTGGAAGCAAGGACTAAAGACAACGTACTATGTTAGAAGCACATCTCAAACAGAAATTGACGAATGTGATGCTTGCCATAGCTAACATCTTTTAGAATAGATTGGAGAAGATTATTTTATGGGTATTCATTTACCGCTATCAAGAATAAAACTGTTAAACCCCGAGTTTCCCAATAAATCAACTGGTATTATTAATGGAAAATCATCAGGCTTGCTCAACTGGAATGATATTGCTTATCCACAGATATACGATTTATATCAGACTTTATTGTCAAACTTTTGGAAAGCTCAAGAGATTAATATGCAAGATGATATAAAACAGTGGGACTTTCTCAGTTCAACGGAGAAAGATGTCTTTTTACGAATAAATACACAACTTGCTTCTTTAGACAGCCTGCAAACACCAACAATGTGTCAAGTAATGGATTATGTGACAGATTCTAGCTTTAAAGCAATATTTGCTGTCATCGCCCAGCAGGAAGCGGTGCATAATGAATCGTATTCCTATATATTAAGTTCTCTTGTACCTTTAAATGAACAAAAGGATTGGTTCAATCAAGCCAAAAATGATCCAATCGTTCAAAAAAGAAACCAACTGATATTAGATGCATATGAAAGTTTCCGTGAGAATCCTACACCACAAAATTTATTTCAACTAGGTGTGAATTCTATTAATCTAGAGGGTATTTATTTTTATGCTGGCTTTGCTTTTTTCTATCATCTTGCCCGCCAGCAAAAAATGCTTAAAACTAGTACAATGATTAGCTATATACAACGGGATGAAATGCAGCATGCTTATTTTATGGCACAGTTTCTGCGAATTCTTTTAACAGAAAATCCGGATTTACATACTGAGGCTAACATTGATTATGTGTATAAAGTGGTTGGACAAGCTGTCCAACTTGAAAAAGAGTGGGCACATATGATTTTGAAGGATATAGATGGTATTGAATTGAGCGAGTACGAAAGATACACCGAATATCTTGCAAATAAGCGGCTTAGACAGCTAGGTTTACAGAACTTATATAAAGAAAGGGTAAACCCTATGCCTTGGATCCATGTTTTCAGTGATGAAATGATGAATGGAACAAAATCCGATTTTTTTGAACAGAAGTCAAGAAGCTATGCAAAGGTAACACAATCAAACGGTTTCGATGAATTATGAAAATTGCCATCGTATATTCTTCTAAAACAGGAAATACTGAAGAATTAGCTCAACGAATTTTTCATTTATTTTTAAAGAAGAATGTAATGGCTTCTCTCTTTCGGATCGAGCAATTTCGAGTTAGGGATTTATCCCAGTTTGCGGCTATTGTGATCGGAACCTATACTTGGGGAAATGGCGAAATTCCTCAAGAAATGATGGAGCTATATCGTGCATTCGAAACTCAGGACGTAAAAAAGGTACTTGCAGGTGTAATCGGCACAGGGGATAGTGGTTACCCGAAGTTTTGTGGAGCTGTTGATGAATTTAAGGATATGCTTTACGTACACACAAATTTAATTGCCACCCTAAAAATCGAGGTTAGCCTCCAAATGAAGGATATTGATCGGTGTAGTAGATTCGTGACTATCTTTTTGGATCAATTAAGCCGGAAGCAAGGTATAGGGTAATTGCAGGGAAGTTTGGAATTAGTAGTCAAATTCGGTTTTTTTGCTCCAAATAGAGTCTAAATGTGATTATTTCCGAAAAATTCAGAAGAAAACCCTTGTAGTACAAGGGTTTTTCTTTCCTATATTATTAATAAGACCGTTCCAATTCCTCAATTAAAGATACGAAATACTCCAAAGCTCTAAATATTTCATCTATTGATTGACTGGTTATTTTTTGGGATGGTATTATTTAACTGTTAGAGATTGAAAGCGTTTTCTGAGTATAGGGGGAAAGACAAATGAACGAAAAGGTTGTTAAAGCAATACAAGATGAGTATCCAGATGATTTTGCCTGGTGTTATGGCTGTGGTCGATTGAACGAAGGGGGACATCATTTTCGAACGGGCTGGCAGGGTGAACAAACAGTAACTATATTCACACCAGAAGCAGAGCATTTAGCACTTCCAGGTTTTGTTTATGGCGGCATTGTTGCCTCGTTAATAGATTGTCATGGAACAGGGTCTGCTGCATTGGCGCTTCATCGAAAAAATGGACATGAAACTGGTGATGGATCGGAGCCCCCAAGATTCGTAACGGCTTCCTTAAATGTGAACTTTCTCAAGCCCACTCCACATGGTATACCATTAAAAGCAATCGGAACTGTACATGAAATACACCCTAAAAAGTTTAAGGTTGAGACAGAAGTTTATGCGAATGATATTCTCTGTGCTCGTGGAGAGGTCGTCGCAGTTGTCATGCCTAAATCCTTTCTTAAATAGGTATTTAATATTCAGTTTTAGCCGGTCCTACTATTAGGAATCGGCTTTTTTTGCTTTATGAAGGTAACTCGAAATAAAAGTAAGTTATTCTACCATGTATTAAATCAAATTTAAAAAATTTATGTTAGATACCATTCCACATTTACAGAAAAACACAAAAAGGTATGCAATACTGACTTTAGAGTAATAAATTGTGACCCGATTTGTTAAAAAAAAGGGTAATTAATCTTAAAACAGAGGGGGGAGCCGAATGGTTCGTACAATTGCTCAGTTTCTCACAATCCTAGTAATATATTTGACTGGAACAAGGCTCGTTACTTGGCTTGATCTTCCTGTCCCAGGAAGTATTATTGGTATGGCGCTCCTATTCATTGCATTAATGTCAGGTGTTTGTAAGCTCAAATGGGTCGAAGCAGCCGCCCAGCTGCATATCAAACATATAACTCTTCTTTTTATTCCATTTATCGTTGGTGTTTGGCATTTTGCAGGGATTTTTAGAGTAGAAGGAATAAAATTAGCAATCATCCTAGCAGCAAGCAGCCTGGTTGTCCTACTTGTTACAGCTTTTATTGCTGAGTATTTAGAAACTAAAAGAAAAAGGAGTAAACAAAATGGGAACAATGATTTCTAATATATTGTTATGTACCAGCATTACTGTTATGAGTTATGCAGTAGGAAATAAGGTGTTTAAAACTTATAACAAGTCATGGTTAAATCCGTTATATACTGTAACAGTGTTCATCATTGGTTTATTGACGCTTTCTCATATACAAGTGGCCCAATATTCTTCAGGAACAGGTATATTTTCACTTTTATTAGGAACTGCCACTGTGTCCCTCGCTGTTCCCTTATATAGACATGTAAGAATTATTAGAAAAAATTTCGTAATTATTTTCTGGGCGGTTATGCCAGGCACATTAACTGGTGTAATTTCAATTGTCTTGTTGACGAAGTATTTGCACATGAATAAGGAAATTATGTTGTCGCTTATTCCAAAATCGGTCACTGCTCCCATTGCCTTATCAGTATCCCAGTCATTAGGGGGGATACCGTCACTAACGATTTTGTTTGTTTGTATTTCTGCCGTTTTTTCTTTAATGGTTGGGCCATTTCTTTTAAATATTACTCGGATTAGAAGCAGAATTGCTAAGGGATTAGCGTTAGGAACCTCAGCCCAGGCAATTGGTGCCAACCGTGCATTTGAATGGGGAGAAATAGAAGGGGTCATGGGGAGCATAGCGATGATTACCTCTGCATTGATCATGTCTATTATGATACCCCTATTATTGCAGCTTTCCCTTTCTTAAACTAACTCGAAATACAAATTAATAAGTTCATTACCGACATCTTAAAAAAATTTTAATGAAAATGAAATATTTCTATCTGAAACCAAAAATACCCATCCGTCGTCAAATTAAATAGTAGCAGATAAATAAGGAGGCGAACGGGTGGAGGGGATTAGAAAAATGGCCGTTACCCTAGTGATTGTTTTGGTCATAGGATTTGGTCTAGTTGTCAGCAGATTTGGTTCCGCGCTTTTTCAGGAGGGAAATCCAATACCATTAATTATTTCTGCAATGAAGCTTCACTTATCCGATTCAGAATTTGAGCTGTTCTCAAAAACAGATAAACGAAGCAGATACTTATCCGAAAGTAGTCAAGATAGCAGTTATAATGTTGTAAAAAAATATATGAAATTAAAAGGGTGGAAGTTTCAAGAACAAATGGGTACAGGGTTAATATTTACAAAACATGGCGAAGATGCAATCGTGGTGGTAAAACAATATTCAAGGAATTACTTTATTTGGGAAATTCAGCAACGCTTTTCAAATAATAAAAGCCTTACATACTCAAAACAAACCCCTAATCCTTGGATTAGGGGTTTGTGTCTTCCGACTCTGTCACACTATAAAAAGCCTCGATCAATTCATTAAGCTGCCCTAGTTCTTTTTTCCAAAGTGATTCGGGGTTTTGCTTTAAGGATAATAGGGCACTTTGAATAAGAAACTTTCTTGGTGATTTTGTATGGATGATTTCTTCTTGAATAAAATCCAGAAGTTCATTGTATTTGTTTTGTTCTTCTACATCCTGAATGCTTTTCGTTATCGATGCCTTTAACGTTACCGCTATTTTCATCAACTGGGTGATTATCTCGTGATTGTTTTTTTGGCAGCCAGGGACCCATTTTTCTAAAGTATTTGGTTCTATTAATTGATCCCCTGATTCAGAAACCTCATCAACTATTTTAACCAATCGCGCGACGCTGTAGCGGACAACACTGCTTACTTTTTCTCCAGATTCATGGGCCATTCTATTGTATTGAACATTATATTGTAATATCCCTTGAAACATAATTGCACAATCTAATAGGAATGGTTTTTTCTGTTCGCCGAAGATGTCGATAAACCGATTGTAATACCAACGAAGTGAATTTAAACGACTCCGTTGGACAAATTGTTTAAGGTCAGCATCATTAGAGGACAATACTTCCTCGTATAGGGTAATTAATTTATTTTTCCGATTAGTAATCATTTGCATTTCCACTTGCTTAATAAAAATCTCAATACTAGAAGGGTTTTGACCGATTAATAAATCGTTTCGATCCTTTTCGAGCCTCTTATAAATTGTTTTATAAATCGCGATTAATAATTCGCTTTTAGATGAAAAATAATTATAAAACGTTCCTTTAGAAATCCCGCTATAGTCTAAAATATCTTGAATAGATGTCGCTTGGAATCCTTTTTCGATGAATAATTGATGAGCCATATTTACTACATGCTGCTTTCGGTCATTCATAAAATCACCTTTATTTCCATTTGTACTATCAGTATAAAAGTATAGTACATTATTTAAAGCATGATTACAAACCCATAATTTTGCAGGTTTTTTTAATTGCAAAAATTGAACTCTGCGTATATTATTATGTAAGTGTGAAACAGGTGTATAAAAAAATGAACATATATTATAGGGGGAAATTCAATGGATCAAACCATAAAAAAGACTGCTGGCCCACCGTATGGCGTTCTTGCCATACTGATAATCGGAGCTTTTATTGCATTCTTAAATAATACATTATTAAATATAGCACTACCTTCAATCATGACTGACTTAAAAATTGACCCATCAACTGGTCAATGGTTGATAACCGGTTTTATGTTAGTAAATGGGATTCTGATCCCATTATCAGCATTTTTAATTCAAAAATTTTCTGTACGGCAATTATTCCTAGCAGCCATGCTTTTATTTACGTTAGGAACTGTATTAGCTGGCTTTGCTCATGCCTTTCCACTATTATTATCTGGTCGGATGATTCAGGCTTCTGGGTCAGCGATTATGATGCCCTTGTTAATGAATGTAATGTTAACCAGTTTTCCAGTTGAAAAACGTGGATTAGCAATGGGGGTTTTCGGGTTAGTATTAATGTTTGCTCCGGCAATTGGACCGACTTTATCGGGTTGGATTATTGAACACTATGACTGGAGAATGCTCTTCCATTTTGTTACACCAATCGCGATTCTCGTCGTATTGCTTGGCTTTTTCTTACTTAAAGATAAAAAAGGTAAGGTTGATATTCGTCTTGATTTCTTATCTGTGGTGTTATCAAGCGTAGGTTTCGGTGGAATCCTTTATGGATTCAGTTCAGCTGGTAAAGAAGGATGGGATAGTCCGCAAGTTTATGGGACGCTTGCAGTTGGGCTCATTTCATTGGTAACATTTATTTTGCGTCAATTAAGACAAGAACGGCCACTTCTTAACTTCCGGATTTATAAATATCCAATGTTTGCATTATCTTCTGCTATATCCATGGTAGTTACAATGGCGATGTTTTCAGGGATGCTTCTTCTACCAATTTATGTCCAAAATGTTCGCGGGATTTCCCCGATTGATGCGGGTTTATTGTTGTTGCCAGGGGCAATTCTAATGGCCATTATGATGCCGATTACAGGTAAACTTTTTGATAAGTTCGGTGGTCGTGCTTTAGCTATTATTGGTTTAGCTATTACAGTGATAACAAGTTATTTATTTAGTAAATTAACACTGGAAACCACCTATACTCATTTAATTATTTTATACACGATCCGTATGTTTGGTTTTTCGATGGTAAATATGCCAATAACGACAAATGGCTTAAACCAGTTACCAGCACGCTTTTATCCACACGGGACAGCGATGAACAATACGATGTCGCAGGTATCCGGTGCGATTGGTACAGCATTGTTGGTAACGGTGATGACAACCCGTGCAAAAACACATGCAACTGAACTAATTGAAGCAGCGAAAAAAGTTGTACCTAATCCGTCAGTAAAAATAACGGAAGCGATGCAATTAAAAATGCAGCATGATATTCAGATGAAAGCAATGCTAGAAGGTATTAATGATGCTTTCTTTGTAAGTGTATTTATCGCTGGTCTCGCTTTGGTTCTTGCCTTATTTATTAAACGGGCAAAACAAGCAGAAGATCCAGGTGAGGTAAAACAGACCTCTCATAAGGTAAAAACGAAATTAGCGGAAAATTAAATAGCAATTAGAGGGGTGGCTTTTATATAGTCACCTCTTTTTTTGGCAAAATAACATTATCACATTTGCTTTTTTACACATAAACACTCAATATTAAAATAGAAAAGTGAATCATAGGAGGACATTCCTGATGTTAAAAGACCAAATCAAACAGTACATATCTGAACAGCAAAATAACTCAAACAGCAATAGTATTACCATTTTTAAAGAAGAAAAAGAGTATCTCGAAAAAAATCAGCTGGGTAATAATATCCAATTTTCGGAGAAGGATGTTAGTGTGCGCTTTGCAGACGCCTACATTGAACGTTGTGATAAAGAAACAGAAAATATGCTAAAGAATGAATCGTCTTCATTCTTGACTCAGCCTCTCGATTACTTAAAAATGCATAAAAATGAATTTATTTATTTAGAATCCAATTGGTTTGATTTAATTGGTGTTGAGGCTGTTTCATTAGAAGCGGATGATGTATTTGGGACATACGATGTAATGTTGGGATTAAAACTGCAAAAGAAATTTGAAAAAGCGTTAAAGGAAAATTTAAATAACCAATTACATGGGGATGAAGCAAAATTCGACTTAATGTTCAGCTTGGAAGATGGATTATGGAATTTGAATTTTGCCCTAAACTATGTGGAAGGTTTTAACGAAGAAATATCCATAGGTGAGGCGTTCCAGCTCATTTATCGCTTTTTATTTCAGTTGGTTGAGGCCGTAGAAGGGGAAAGGAAATAGAAATACCCAAAAGCGCATGGATGATTTTCCATCCATGCGTTTTATGATTCCTTTGCTTTAACTATATCGAGAGGAGAGATGGTAGAACATGCGAGTCATTTCCTTGTGCCCTAGTAATACTGAAGTCATGGAATATCTGGGTTTAACACACTTATTAGTAGGAGTTGATGACTTTTCCGATTGGCCAGCCTCAATCAAAAATCTACCAAAGTTAGGTCCTGATTTATCGATTAACATGGATCTAGTTGAACAATTGCAGCCTGATATGGTCCTTGCTTCTTTAAGTGTTCCAGGGATGGAAAAAAATATTGAGGCTCTAAAGAAACGAGATATCCCCCATCTTGTTTTAAATCCACAATCATTAACTGATATTGAAACCGATTTAATCACAACCGCTGGAATTCTTGGCAAACAAGAATGGGGAGTGGAGGCGGCTCGGCAATTTCGTTCCAGGCTTGAAAAAGTAAAACAGCAGAGTGTTAATCAAATTTACCGACCACGTTTGTACTGGGAATGGTGGCCGAAGCCGATTTTTACACCAGGAAAAATAAATTGGCTCACGGAGATATCCGAAGCTGCTGGGGCAATGAACATCTTTCACGATATTGAATTGGCCAGTGTCCAAACGGAGTGGGAAGATGTAATAAGTCGCAAGCCCGATTTTATTTGTCTTGCTTGGGTAGGAGTGAGGAAAGATAAGATTCAAAAAAGCCTTGTTAAAAAGAGAACTGGATTTGAAGAACTAGGATTTAAAAGTGATGACCAGATTCTCATTCTTGAGGAAGAACTGTACTGCCGCCCCTCACCAAGACTACTCGATGGATTAGAAAGGTTAGTAGATTTGATTCATAGATTTAAATGACCACAGAAGCACTTTTTTTATTTTTGGATAAATGAAACAGACTTCCATTTTACAAAGGGATCGTAAATTTTCTCTGTACGTAAATGAAAAGGGAGGGTTTTACTCCCTCCCTAAGAATCAACTAAAATCCTGCTCTGTAATCGAAATTGCTGAACCCGTTGATGTGTGCTGGTTTACCCAGCCTAGCGAGGTTTCCGAGACATTAGTCCAATTGGGTATTTCTTCCTTATGCTGTTCAACCCAACTCATGCAGTACTGTGGGTCAATATTATAATCGAGGCACTGGGCTAGGAAAGATTGAATCGTTTCTTGGTTACAATTCTCCCATGAACCACAAGTATTACTCCACACATTCTCCATTTTCGTTTGCAGCGATACATCATTAATAAAATTACTAAATTGGAAATCGTTAGGCATCCTTGTTCCTCCTTAAAAAAATTTTCACTTCCTCAGTATGTCCAAGGAAAAAATAATTGAACAAAAATAATTTATAATATTGACAACTTTATCGTGATCTTCCTTATTTACCTTATTGAATTTTGTATCTTCCTTTTTAGGGTAGGATACAAAGTCAAAAGTATACAACTAAGGATTAATATTCTTCATTATTCACGAGTATTGTGTAATAATCTTAATGATACCGATTTAATGAGATAAAAGGTTGGATCGTAGAGGGGATTAAATATGAAAAAAAGCAAAAAAACGGCACTTGTTCTAGGTGCTAGCGGACTAGTAGGAAATGAATTAGTAAAAATCCTCATTCAACAAAAAAATTATGAAAAGATCCATATGTTAGTCCGAAGACCAATTGAAAGCAATCATCCCTCCTGTGAAGTGCATGTCGTTGATTTTGACAAGCTAGATACATACTCGAAATTATTTCAGGTAACAGATGTTTTTTGTTGTTTAGGGACTACTATTAAAAAGGCAAAAAGCAAGGAAGCTTTTCGAAAAGTAGACTATGAATATACGGTCGAGGCAGCAAAAATATCATCAAAAAGTGGTGTAGAGAAATTTCTCATAATAACAGCGATGGGGTCAAATTCTAAATCATTGATTTTCTACAATCAAGTGAAGGGACAAGTGGAGGAAGCTCTACGTAAGTTAATTATACCATCTGTTCATATTTTCAGGCCATCACTATTGTTAGGAGAGCGGACAGAGTTTCGTTTTGGGGAAAGAATTGCGGAAAAAGCAAGTGCCTTTTTAAATTTACTCATGGTTGGCGCATTACGGCCTTATAAAGCGATTGAAGCAAGGAACGTCGCAGCAGCAATGGCAGCCGTCGCCCAGACTGATAAAAGTGGTGTGAACATTTATCCTTCACATGAGATTGAAAGAATTGCAAGAGAAAAAAATTAATACGATTTGAGAGGTTAGTGCAATGGAAAAGGGTTTAACTGGAAAGCGAGTCGTCATTTGCGGTTCGCGAAAAATAGAAGAAATAAGTACGATAATTGGAAAACAAGGAGGTGTTCCTCTAATCCGTACCCTTCAAGGGACTGTATTTCTAGCAGAAAAGGAAGTGGAACCTGATTTACGCGAATTTGTACAGAAAGGTGCCGATTGGGTGATCTTCACAACGGGGATTGGTTTTGAGACACTCGTGGAATTAGCAACAAAGCTTGGATTAAAAGAGTCCTTTTTAAAGAACCTTCGTGAAGCACAGATAGCATCTAGAGGCTATAAAACCCTATCTGCATTAAAGAAATATGAGATTAAACCAATCGTGGTCGATGAGGATGGAACAACAAAGGGATTAGCTCAATCACTCGATACCGTAGATCTCTCTGGAAAAAGAGTTATGTTGCAACTTCACGGGGAAACAGCACCAGTATTAACAAGATTTCTCGAAGATCGCGGTGCTATTGTTCAGAAGTTACTCCCATACCTGCACATAGCACCTGAAAAAGAGATGGTGGCAAGGTTATGCTATGAACTTCAGTCCGGTGAATGTGACGCGGTATGTTTTACAACGGCAACCCAGGTTCACTCGCTTTTTGACTATGCAAGAGAACATGAAATCTTGACAGACATCATTGATTCCTTCAAACAAAAAACAGTAGCTGCAGCCGTGGGAAAAGTAACCGCAGCAGCATTAAAAGAGCAAGGGGTAGAACGGATCCTTGTTCCTGAAAATGAGAGAATGGGAGCAATGGTTATCGAGTTGTCTAAATATTTTCAAAGTTAAACATAGCTGGGTGTACCTTCTAAAAAGGGTACACTTTTTTTATTAAAAGAGGTTCATTTCCTCCACATTCGTAGAAAATGTCGAGAAGTTTTTTACGATTATTTTATAATAAGTCAGTTTTCCTTAGATGGAAGATGCATTGTTAGGTAAGTAATACTTTACTGATTAGACATTTGAAATTGAACAAATAAAGCTTGTAAGATTAATTGACAATTCGATTTCTTTTTACAATATTTTTGGTATTATTGTGTTAAATTGAAAAAGGATTCAGAAAAGTGTACAAGAAATCTGCCCTCTGATATAACTATATCCAAAATTCCTTATCATTTCCAATTTTTATCCAACATAAATACTCCCCTAGGGTTGCATTCATAGTAAACTACTTTCTTTTTACATAATGATTAATTAAATGCTTGCATTAATTTACAGATTGTTAGGTGAAATGTCTAAAATCAGTCAGTAAAATTATAATAAGATGCAGAATTTTCTGCAAATAGATAATTGACTAAAGGAGTTGGTCCCTTTTTGGTAATATCAGTTTATTAAAGCGCTTACATTTTTAAGAACAGCACTTAAATAATTTATTTATTCCATATGTATTGGCCATAAACCATTCATATAAGAAGGAGGGCTTCTCTTTGGCGAATGAAAAAATGCAGCGTATATCCTTATCCAATCTTGAAAAGAACTTTCTTGAGGTGGAGCAGGGACTGACAAACCAAGAAGCTGTTGAAGAATCCAATCGATGCCTCTATTGCTATGATGCTCCATGTATAAAGGCCTGCCCGACAGGTATTGATATTCCAACCTTTATTAAAAAAATTGCCTCAGGAAACTTACTAGGTTCTGCTAAAACAATCATGTCCTCAAATCCAGTTGGTGCAAGCTGTTCTAGGGTTTGTCCAACGGATGAACTATGTGAAGGAGCTTGCGTCCTAAATCATTCAACCAAGCCAATTATGATAGGCAATCTACAAAGATATGCTACGGATTGGGCAATGACAAATGAACAAGTACTTTTTCGACCAGGTCAAGCGAATGGACGAACAGTTGCTGTCATCGGCGGTGGTCCGGCTGGACTATCGGCGGCAAGGGAACTGGCAAGATTAGGTTACGAGGTTACTATATTTGAGGGGGCCGAGAAAGCAGGCGGCTTAAATACGTATGGAATTGTCTCTTTCCGCTTACCTCAAAGAATATCCTTCTGGGAAGTAGAGCAAGTTGAGAAATTGAATGTAACCATTAAAACGAACACAATAGTCGGCAAGGATATTTCAGCGGAAGAAATTACTGAAAATTTTGATTATGTAGTATTGGCAGTAGGTATGGCACATGTTCCAAACCTGGGTGTTGAAGGCGAAAACTTAGCGGGTGTATTTGATGCGATTGAATTTGTCAAGGCAACAAAAAGTGGCCAGTTATCCGATGAGTTTGTTGGAAAACGGGTTGTCGTAATTGGTGCTGGGAATACCGCGATTGATGGTGCGACTTGTTCCGTTCGGTTAGGAGCTGAAAATGTCAAAATCTTATACCGGAGAACGGAAGAAGAAATGACGGCCTATGAATTTGAATATGATTTTGCCAAACAAGACGGTGTGGAATTCCGCTGGTTAACAGCACCAAAAAGGATTATCGGTGATGAAACCGGGAAGGTAACCGGAATAGAGTGTATCAAAATGAAACTTGGGGACCCAGAAAAAGATGGACGGCGCAGACCTGTAGCAATCGAGGGTTCCGAATATGTGCTTCCTGTCGATGCTGTGGTAAAAGCAATCGGTCAAACCAGACACCTGAAGTTAATTGAAGGGTTCGATCTAAGCCATGATGGCGGGGTTGTCAAGGTAGATAAAGAAACCTTCCAAACCTCCAATCCCAAAGTGTTTGCATGCGGTGATGTTGTGTTTGGTAAAGGGAATGGGGACGCCATGGTCGTAACCGCTGCGCAACAGGGAAAGGATGTGGCCTATTCCATTCATAAACAATATTCTTTTGTCGGAACGGCAAAATAACTTCTTATTTGATAAAAAGGGGAGAAAAATAGATGGCTGATTTACGTATTAATCTTGCAGGGATTAAATCTCCTAACCCGTTCTGGCTGGCATCAGCACCGCCTACCAACTCTGGCTATCAGGTACAGAAAGCCTTTGAAGCAGGTTGGGGTGGGGCAGTCTGGAAAACCTTGGGCGATCCTATTTTGAATGTATCATCAAGGTTTGCTGCAATTAGTTTTAACGGACAAAGGGTGGCCGGTTTCAATAATATTGAACTAATCACCGACCGACCTTTAGATGTCAACTTAAAAGAAATCTATGAAACCAAAAAGCGATTTCCTAACCATGCGATCATTGCTTCGTTAATGGTGGAACCAAAGCAGGAAAAGTGGCATGAAATCGTTAAGCGTGTGGAGGATGTCGGTGTTGATGGACTTGAGTTGAATTTTGGCTGTCCCCACGGGATGGCAGAGCGCGGCATGGGTTCGGCTTCGGGCCAGGTCCCTGCACTTGTTGAGCGTCAGACTTTTTGGGTGAAAGAAGTTGCTAAGACACCTGTTATTGTAAAATTAACACCAAATATCACTGATATTACTGCAACAGCTGAAGCTGCTTGCAACGGTGGTGCTGATGCGATCAGTATGATTAATACGATTAATAGCCTCATGGGCGTCGACCTAGATTCTTGGAATACCATTCCACATGTGGCCGGGAAGGGAGCACACGGCGGCTATTGCGGACCTGCAGTTAAGCCGATTGCCTTAAATATGGTCGCTGAATGTGCTAGACATCCGCATATTAATGTGCCAATTTCGGGGATTGGCGGCATTTCCAATTGGAGGGATGCCGTTGAATTTATGTTGATGGGAGCGACAGGCGTTCAAATTTGTACAGCCGCCATGCACCATGGTTTCCGAATTGTTGAGGACATGATTGAAGGATTAAGCAATTATCTAGATAGTAAAGGGATTGATTCTGTTTCTGAAATCATTGGGAAATCCGTCCCTAAATACTCCGATTGGGGCAACTTGGATTTAAATTACAATATCGTCGCAAAAATCAATACCGAGGTTTGTATCAATTGCAATAAGTGCCATATTGCCTGCGAAGATACCTCGCATCAATGTATCGATATGTTGACGGACGCAAATGGAAAGAGCTTCCTCAAAGTGAGGGAAGAGGATTGTGTCGGTTGTAATTTATGTTCGATTGTATGTCCTGTAGATGGGGCGATTGATATGGTCGAAGCAGCAAGAGAATTGCCGCCGATGACTTGGAATGAACGACAGGCTGCCTTAAGTGGAGTTGTAGAATGTAAAGCAGATCTAACCAAGTAGAAGATTTGGAGGGAACAATTGATGAAAAAAATTATCAAAAACGGGACCATTGTCACGGCTGCAGACACATACCAAGCAGAAATTTTAATCGAAGATGGTAAAATAATACAAATCGGTACGAATCTATCAGCGATTGGCGCGGAAATAATCGATGCGAAAGGCTGTTTTGTTTTTCCAGGAGGGATCGATCCACACACCCATCTCGATATGCCATTTGGTGGAACGGTGACAAAGGATGATTTCGAATCAGGGACCATAGCTGCTGCCTTTGGCGGAACGACAACGGTTATTGATTTTTGCTTAACCAATAAGGGGGAGCCGCTGAAAAATGCGATTCAGACATGGCATGATAAATCACGAGAAAAAGCTGTTATTGATTATGGTTTCCACTTAATGATCTCAGAAATCAACGAGAATGTTCTCAGTGAGCTCCCTCAAGTTATTACTGAAGAAGGAATTACCTCTTTTAAGGTATTTATGGCTTACAAAAATGTATTTCAAGCGGATGATGAAACATTGTTCAAGACACTTATCTCTGCAAAAGAACACGGAGCCTTGGTCATGGTCCATGCGGAAAATGGGGATGTCATTGATTACTTAACGAAAAAAGCCCTTGATGAAGGGAAAACGGCCCCGATTTATCACGCACTAACCAGACCACAGGAATTAGAGGGCGAAGCTACAGGCCGTGCAGCAAAATTCACGGGACTTGCCAATTCACAGTTATATGTAGTCCATGTCTCCTGTGCAGATGCAGTAGAACAAATAGCGATAGCCCGAAGCAAGGGCTTTGATGTCTGGGGAGAAACCTGTCCTCAATATTTAGTCCTTGATCAAAGCTATTTAGAAAAGCCTAATTTTGAAGGGGCTAAATATGTTTGGTCACCGCCATTAAGAGAGAAGTGGAATCAGGATGTTCTTTGGAATGCTTTGAAGAGTGGTCAATTGCAAACGATTGGTTCTGACCAATGTTCCTTTGATTTTAAAGGGCAAAAGGATTTAGGAAGAGATGATTTTACTAAAATACCGAACGGCGGTCCAATAATTGAAGATCGTTTGTCGGTTTTATTCTCAGAGGGGGTGAAGAAGGGACGGATTAGTCTGAATCAATTTGTTGATATTACCTCAACCCGCAGCGCAAAGCTTTTTGGCTTATTCCCGAAAAAAGGGACAATCACCATCGGTGCAGATGCAGACCTTGTTATCTTTGATCCGAATATCGAACGTGTGATTTCGGCCGAAACACATCATATGGCTGTTGACTACAATGCGTTTGAAGGTATGAAGGTAACCGGCGAGCCTGTTTCGGTGTTGTCTCGTGGGGAATTTGTTATTCGCGACAAGCAATTTGTTGGAAAACCAGGTTCTGGCCAATATTTGAAGAGGGAGAAATATAATAAAAATACACTAGTAAACCAAAATGAAACACTATCTATCTAGCTAATTATCTTAGCTTCACTTAAACACTAATCGAACTACTCCTATTTGCAATTGCTCAGATTTGCTGGGCAATTGCCTTATTAATTGTATGTTGACCGTTTGTTGAAATTGTCTAGGATTCTAGAAAATCAAACCGAAAACAAGGAGTGTTCACATGAAAAAAAGCCACTTAAAATCACCAGATTTATTACCGATTCACCATAAGGACAGGACAATCACCAAATTAGGATACTCGTTTATGTGGGTGGGAATGGTGGTCGTTCTTGCCACCTTTGCGATTGGTGGAGCAGGGGTTAAGAGTTTATCTTTACCATGGGTCATTCTAGCAACGGTCATTGGAAGTCTTGCGATTGGATTTTTCATTTCATTGATCTCAGATATCGGAATTGAACATGGCTTGTCCTTCCCAGTTTATATGAGAGCACCGTTTGGAATAATCGGAACCCATATCCCTTCTATTACCCGAGGAATAACGGCATCGATGTGGTTCGGCGTAAATACTTACTTTGGCTCGACGGCGATGAATGGTATCTTAAATATTTTATTTGGCTTTGATAATTGGTTTGTTTGCTTCCTAATCTTTGCGGCGGTTCAACTGATTAATACTGCACTTGGTATAAAATCGATTGAGCGATTTGCCGATTTAGCCGCACCTATTATTCTGATCATTTCACTATGGATGTATGTGTCATTATCAGATCAGGCAACAGCTGCAGGCAGAGAGGTCTGGAGTTGGGTCGAGTCCCCTGTAACCGGCGGAGCTGCTTTTTCAGCCTTTTTAGTTGTTATTTTTAGTAATATGGGTTTTTGGGCGACATTAAGTGCAGATATTCCCACTATTTCACGCTTCATCAAGGCACCAAAAAATGAAAAGAACTGGTTTAAGCGAAATAGAGCTTCTTTAATAGGGAACCTTGTCGCAATGCCACTTACACAAACATTTATGATTGTCATTGGTGCGGTTTCCTATATTGCCGTATTAAACGCTGATCCAGTGGTCGCACTCCAAAAGGCAGCAAGCGGCTTTATCCTTGCTATATTACTGTTAATGATTGTCCTAGCCCAGTGGTCGACCAATACGGCAGCAAATGTTGTGCCAGCAGCAACCATTTTTTCAAACGTGGGCGGTCCGAAGTTCCCATTTTGGGCAGGGGTCATCACTGCTGGAATTGTCGGGACTATTGTTCAGCCATGGCAGTTGTTTGATGTTATTATTCAAGTTCTTCTCTTTGTTGGAGGTATTCTAGCAGCAATAGTCGGTATATTGTTTGCTGATTATTATCTGCTTCGGAAAAGACGTGTAAATGTAACAGAATTATACGAGAACCATGGCCAATTTAAATATATGGGCGGAGTAAATTTAGCTGGATTTATTGCCTGGATTATTGGGGCAGTAGCATCTTACTTTGTTCCGAATTATGGGTTTTTAGTTGGTTTTATCATTGGTGCTGGGGTGTATTATGTCCTCGCCAAATACTGGTGGTTCCAAAAGTATCCTCAGGCAGAAATCGTGGATCCGAGCGACGAGAAATATTTAGGTATTTCCGTAGGCCGGGATTGGGTAATTGAAGAAAACACATATGAAACAGTTATGGAAGAAATTCCAAATAATGTAGATTTATATTAAGCTAAACAGGATATAACAAATAGTTTATGAAATTAAAAGGGGGAGATTGGATGTCAGATTATCAGCAATTTCTAAATGAAAGAGACAAAATTGATTACTTTATTCAGAAAGGCTATCGAATTAATGGGGTTAAAGAACATTTAAATGGGGCTACTGTTGAATTTTTACATCCCAAAGGAAATGTATTTGAAACACTTTTGATTGGAACAGCAAATGCACGAAAATATTTTACTAGTCTTTTATTGAAGCAGAATCACACAAGTTCGTGAGTGCTAAGTGTTACAAGATAATATTAGGGGGTGGGAAGTTTGGAATTCTATTTAAGATCAAAGGATAATGCGTACCCTTGTGTAGTCACAATAGATGAAGACAATGGACGTTATACGATACGAAAATCTGATTCTAGCGGTGAGTACTTCAACTCTCCTAAAGAATTAGTGGCCTGGATCATGGAAAATTGGCAGTCTGAAGACTTTCTAGATCGTAATGAATTTGAGTCAATGCTTAGTAAAATAAAAGTATACTTCCCGATAATACTCTAGATATATAGTGAAAGGATTGGTTGCAGGACCAATCCTTTTTCACCTATTATTCTGTTTTCACTTTTGCGAGGAGAGCCAAATGATGAAAGAACATTTTCAATTAACGGTGGCAGATATTTTAAATCGAAAGCATTTTGAAAATGCACGCGTTATTGCTGGGGAAGACGGTATTCATCGATTCGTCAAATGGGTTCATATCGTCGAGGTCACCAGTATTCGAAATCTTCTTAATGGAGATGAACTTATTCTAGCAACAGGTGTTGCCTGGAAAGATAATACCGATTTATTTGTTTCGATGGTAATGGAATTTCTTGAAAACAATGCAGCTGGTTTATGTATTGAAATGGGGACATACATGACAGCCATCCCAGAGGAAGTCATAGATATTGCTAATGAACATCAATTTCCGATTATTATTTTTACACAGGAAGTTCCGTTTGTGAAAATTACTCAAGACATCCACTCAATCATTATTAACCAGCAATACCAGAAGATTTCAGATTTAGAGCATTACTCGCAAAGCTTAAATAAACGACTTCTAACGATGGAGAGTTATGGTGATATTCTTCAATGCATTTTTTCTGCATTGGATTTACAAATTATTTTCCGCTTAAAGAATCTGGACTATGAATTTGTCCCGGAAATTAGTCAAGCAGAACAAAAAAAACTAATGACCCAGCTTGAAGAGACCGAATTACACCCATGTGATCATATAGCGTCTGCCCCTATATTCTTATTTGGTCAAGAATATGCAGAGTTATTTATTTATTCAGAGGATATCCCTATAAGTGAATACGATTTTTTGATTTTGGATCGTACCGCAACAGCACTGGCCCAGCATTTATTAAGGGAAATGTATGTCGAAGAAAAAAAGCGCGTCGAGGAGTTTGAGTGGCTTTACGGCTGGCTTGAGGGTGAACATTCACTCGAAAGCATTAGTGAATATTTTACACAGAACGGGATTAAAACAAAAACGAATGAAGCAGTGGTCTTAATCACAAAGCTTATTCCTCTAAAAGAAAAAATAATCCAAGATGTTACCTATTTAAAGTTATTATTTCGCTCGGTATTTGAACAGAATGGCTTCACTGTGTTTCCTGTTGAAAAAAGGAATGAGCTTACATTCATTCTTGTGAATAATCGGACGAAAAAGAATGCAAAGGAACGGATTAAGAAGGCAATTGAATCCATTACAGAATCAGAGTTTATTAGAAAACAGTGCTCAGCAAAAATCTTGATTGCGGTAGGAAGTTTTATTGGAAATTTAAATGAAGTACATAGAAGTTATCTCACAGCGAAGGAAACTCAGCGAATACAGCAAAAGATGACCAATAAAGCGACTTATTATTTTTATGAGGATCTGCATTTATATCGTCTTATTTCACAAATGAGTAGACACGTTAACCTAAAAGAGATTGCAGCAGAGTATTTACAGCCTGTTATTCAATATGATCAAAAATATAATGGCAAGCTGCTAGAGACATTAAAGGTCTATTTAGAATGTAATGGATCAAAACAAGAAGCCGCAAGTAAGCTTTTTATTGTCAGGCAAACACTGTACCATCGCCTGCAAAAGCTTGAAAACATTCTGGGAGAAGACTTTATGGATCATGAAAAACGAGTAGCTATCGAATTCATGCTTCTTGTCCAAGATTACTTATCAGCTTCCCAACAAAATACAAGCAATACCAGTTTCAGAAAAACAGAATAAATGTCCAATTACTATTCAAATCGTCAAAGAATTGGTTCGCCTCAATTAACATTTTGTCTAATGAAAGCATGGTTTAGATACGAGATAATGAGATTATAAGGCTATCAAGGTTGAAAATTCAAAACACTATTTATAAAAAAATTAGGAGGTTATATATATGAGTGTAACAAAAAAAGATACGGCCATTTTAAAGAATTTCATTAACGGTGAATGGGTGAACTCGAACAGCGTCCAAACACTAGATGTACCCAATCCTGCTACGAATGAGCTGTTAACAAAGGTACCTGTGTCAACGAAAGAGGATGTAAATCTAGCAGTAGCAGCGGCTAAGGCTGCTTTTAAGGAGTGGAAAAATGTCCCGGTTCCAAAAAGAGCCAGAATTCTTTTTAAATACCACCATCTGTTAACTGAAAACCATAAAGAATTAGCAAGATTAATTGTGCTAGAAAATGGAAAGGCATACAAAGAAGCTTACGGTGAGGTCCAGCGCGGGATTGAGTGTGTTGAATTTGCATCAGGTGCTCCAACGTTAATGATGGGAGAAACGTTATCAGGTATTGCTGAAGATATTGATTCCGAAATGTTCCGATACCCTGTAGGGATTGTCGGCGGGATTACACCCTTTAACTTCCCTATGATGGTCCCGCTATGGATGTTCCCGCTAGCGATCGCTTGTGGTAATACGTTTGTGCTAAAGCCATCAGAACGTACACCAATATTAGCTAATAGATTAGCAGAGTTGTTCATGGAAGCTGGTGCACCAAAAGGCGTGTTAAATGTGGTCCACGGTGCTCATGATGTTGTCAATGGCTTACTCGAGCATAAGGACATCGCGGCCATTTCATTTGTTGGCTCACAACCTGTTGCAAAGTATGTTTATCAGCGAGCTGCTGCAGAAGGAAAGAGAGTTCAAGCCCTATCTGGAGCTAAAAATCATCATATTGTCATGCCTGATGCAGATATGGATAAGGCTGTCCAACATGTGATAACTTCTACGTTTGGAAGTGCGGGACAACGTTGTATGGCCTGCAGTGCAGTTGTTGTTGTCGGTGATAATGAGCCGTTTGTAGCCACATTAAAGAAAAAGGCAGATGAACTAATCATTGGTAACGGAATGGATGATGAAGTGTTATTAACACCGATTATCCGGAGGGAACACCGTGAAAAAGTACTTGGCTATATTGAAAAAGGGCTTGCGGAAGGCGCTGATTTAATTAGGGATGGACGCAGAGAAATGGATGAGCTCCCAGAAGGAAATTTCTTGGGACCTACTATTTTTGATCACGTCACACCTGAAATGACAATTGCCAAGGAGGAACTCTTTGCCCCGGTATTAAGTCTCCTACGTGCCAATGATTTAGACGAAGGGTTGGAATATATTCGAAAGTCCAGGTATGGCAACGGCGCAACCATCTATACGAACAATGCGAAAGCGATCCGTCAATTCCGTGAAGAAGCAGAAGCAGGTATGCTTGGCATTAATGTTGGCGTACCGGCAACAATGGCATTCTTCCCATTTTCGGGCTGGAAGGATTCCTTCTATGGTGACATGCATGTAAACGGGAAAGACGGTTTAAATTTCTATACGCGCAAAAAAATGATTACCTCTCGTTTTGACGGTTAAGTTAGTGGCAAGATTACTTTTGGTGTCAGGCACCAATATTTTGAAATGGAGGGAAGCGCGATGGTTCAAACAAGTCGTCCTCAGGAAACTTTATTGGAACAGGATGATAAATATGTATGGCACTCAATGAAGCCTTATAACCCTAAAGCCACAATCGTTGCAGCCAAGGCGGAAGGGTCATGGGTGACTGATTCAGACGGGAAACGTTACTTAGATGCGATGGCAGGCCTTTGGTGTGTGAACGTCGGTTATGGCAGGACCGAGCTTGCCGAAGCGGCCTATGAACAACTGAAGGAAATGGCCTATTTTCCACTTTCACAAAGCCATGTTCCAGCAATTAAACTAGCAGAAAAGCTGAATCAGATGTTAGGTGATGAATATGTCATCTTTTTCTCAAACAGCGGCTCTGAGGCAAACGAAACCGCCTTTAAAATAGTAAGACAGTACCATCAGCAAAAGGGTGAACATAATCGTTACAAAATTGTCTCCCGCTATCGAGCGTATCACGGGAATTCTATGGGGGCCTTGGCTGCCACCGGGCAAGCGCAAAGAAAATACAAGTACGAACCGCTTGCACCAGGTTTTATTCATGTTTCACCACCGGATTCCTACAGGGATGATACGAATGTAGGAGATCCGAAGGAATTGTCTTCCGTCAAAGAAGTAGACCGGACCATGACATGGGAGTTGAGTGAAACAATCGCAGCAATGATTATGGAACCGATTATTACCGGAGGTGGTGTCCTCATTCCGCCCGATGGCTATATGAAAGCTGCAAAAGAGGTATGTGAAAAACACGGGGCACTGCTCATTGTCGATGAGGTTATTTGTGGCTTCGGCCGTACAGGAAAGCCATTCGGGTATATGAACTATGGCGTGAAGCCAGACATCATAACGATGGCAAAAGGGATTACCAGTGCGTACCTGCCCCTTTCCGCTACAGCTGTCCGTAGAGACATTTACGAAGCATTTAAAGGCACTGAGGAGTATGATTACTTCCGCCATGTCAATACGTTTGGAGGAAATCCAGCTGCTTGTGCACTCGCCTTAAAAAACCTTGAAATTATGGAAAATGAAAAATTATTTGATCGTTCCCGTGATTTAGGGGAGCAACTCTTAAATGATTTGAAGAATCTTTTACAAGATCATCCCCATGTTGGCGATGTCCGTGGAAAAGGGTTATTGATCGGAATTGAATTAGTAAAGGATAAGCGGACCAAGGAACCATTGGAGAATGACCTTGTCAATCAGGTTATCGCCAGTTGTAAGCAGGAAGGAATTATCATCGGAAAAAATGGCGCAACAGTAGCGGGATATAACAATGTATTAACATTGGCACCGCCATTAACAATTAAGCAGGTAGATTTAACCTTCCTGATCAAAACACTTACGGAGTCACTTCAGAAAATTAGATAAAAATAAAAAAGAACCCATGTATTTACAAATGTAAATTTCATGGGTTCTTTTTTTCAGAGGTTATCTATTTTTTCTCCTTCTAGGTCGAAACCGGAAATCGTCACTACTTTCATAATCGGTAAAGGTATTAAGAACTGGGGCAGCATCCACAAAATTATTTTTCACTTTTTTAGGCATCACAGGCGCCACTTTAACCTCCTTAACTACATCAGCTACTACCACTTCAATATCCTGTTGCGGCTTTTTGTTCTTAGCATTTCCAGTTTTATCTTGGACACCTTCAACGTTAGTACTCAAATTTTCTAGAGCAGTACTAAAAGTTTTAACCTCAGTACTTAGTGTTTCAACCTCAGGACTTAGAGTTTCATCATCAGTACTAAAACTTTTTAATTCAGTATTAAAAGTTTTTAATTCAGTATTAAAAGTTTTTAATTCAGAACTAAGAGTTCTAACTTCAGGTATTTCCTCTTTAATTTCATCAATTACTTCGATCACCTCAACCACCACTTCTTCATCAGCAACATTGTCCTCATTATCATTACTTAATTCCGCTTCATCCTCAGTTACTTCATCCATTTCGTCATCTTCGACTAAAGATTGTTGTTTTACTTTTATAATTTTTCCAAGTGCATTTGTCCTCATAACAGCAATTCCAATTATTTCATCAATTAGAGCAGTGAATTGATCAAAGTCCACATTATTTTCACCGCTAGTTTGGATGACTTTTAGAAAATCCTGATGAAATAGATTAAATTCTTGTTCGAACTGTTCGCTGTCCATTTCTCTAAAAGATGTCCCTTTAATACGAATAAATCCATAAATTAATTTACTCAATACCTTAGAAACGGCTTGCAATTCCTCTTCGCTTAAATCAGAATCATTAGTTAGATAATAATGGACATCCCGTAGGGTTTGATAATAACTCTTAAAATTCCGGCTTATTTCTAGGAAATCAAAATTATTCATTAGAAATATCCCTCCATATATATTTGATGTATAATATTCGGTTATCAGCACAATGCTCTTTTTTATTAAAGATATGTAGGGAATATGCATATAGAAGGGATTATTTTTATGAAAGTGATAAATTTTATTAAAGAGTGGCAGCAGGCAATTCAAAATGAAATATTCCATTTAAAAAAATTTGGCAGTAATAAATTTCAAGTTTCAAATGGCAGGTTGCTTTCAACGGAAGGTTCCTATACATACTACTTTGATACCGCTATTTCTATCCGTATACCGATTGGGTCTCAGGTTCGACTTGAATGGGGAAGCATGAAACTGAGTGGACGAGTCCTTTCTTCAGAAGGTAAAGGCGTGATGCTTTCCTTGGAGCAATCTTTCGGAGATTTAATCCATGAAGCGCAGCTTTTTCACGATCCTTGGGAGCTCCTTGAACAGCTCATTGAACGTCTCGATGAGATGAAAAAAAATAAGCAAAAACGAATCAGAGTGAAACGGTTGATGGACCCTTCGATGCCTGCTAAGCATCCGATGGAAAAAAGTAAAAGCAATGTTCATGAGTTAGTTCTACGTTCCAAATACAACCCCGTTACCTTCGTTTGGGGCCCACCTGGAACAGGTAAAACCTACACCTTGGCTCGTGTAGCTGCTAATAAGTATTTTCAGGAAAAAAAAGTGTTGATTTTATCACACAGTAACCAAGCAGTTGATGTTCTAATTAGTGAGATTTCGAACTTTATTAATAAGAAGGGACGTTTCCAAGAAGGGGATGTGCTCCGCTATGGTTTCAATACAGGAGAGCAACTCGCCAATCATGAAGCGGTTACAACAAGTCAACTCCTTTTGAAAGAGGATCCTCAGCTTGCGGAAGATAAAGAAACTTTAATAGAGGAAAGACGGAAATTAAAACAGGATATCGCCCGTTCTTTTAGCAAAAGGGACACAAATCAATTGCTAGAGCTTGAGACCAAGATTGCCAGGGTCCTCGAAAAGATTCGCCATAAGGAACTTGAATTTATCAAGGATGCGTTTATTGTCGGGACAACATTGGCAAAGGCAGCGGGTGATGCAGCCATCTATGAAAAAGAATTTGAGATTGTAATCCTTGATGAGGCAAGCATGGCTTATGTTCCTCAGGCGGCATTCGCTGCTTCACTCGGAAAGCGTGTCATTATTTGTGGCGATTTTAAACAATTACCACCAATTGCCTCCTCTCGAGATCCGTTAGTCACGATGTGGCTAAAAGAGGACATCTTCCATCGGGCAGGCGTTGTCGATTGGGTAAAGGATGGGATGCTTCATCCGCACTTATTTTTATTAAAAGAGCAACGGAGAATGCACCCGGATATTTCTGCGTTTACGAATCAGACCATTTATCATTCGCTTGTGGGGGATCATGAAAGTGTTCTAAAAAGTAGAAAAAGAATCGTCGACCTTGCGCCTTTTCCAGGAATGGCAGCGGTACTTCTTGATACAAGTCATCTTGGGGCACATTGCATGACAGAAAAGGGGTCAAATTCACGGTTGAATTTGTGGCAGGTATTATTGTCTTTTCAATTAATCCATGAATCCTACAAGGCTGGTTCAAGATCGATTGGATATGTCACACCATACCGTGCTCAAGCCAATTTAATGGAGCTGATTCTAACAGATTTATATGAACAAGAACTCTTAGCAGCCGATATTGTTGCTGCGACCGTACACAGATTCCAAGGCAGTGAGCGTGATGTCATGGTTTTTGACACCGTTGACAGTGAGCCACAAACACGGGCTGGGATGCTTCTAACTGGCAAGGATAGTGAACGATTGATCAATGTTGCGATCACAAGAACGAAGGGAAAGTTCATTCATGTCAGCAATCAATCCTTTATCCGGAAACATGTCTATAATCGTAAAACAATGCGTCAGCTTGTAGAACATCAAGAAAGAAATCAGCAAACTATCGGGACAAAAGATATTGGAAAATGGATAAAGGATCAACACCCCAGATTGCAATGGATCCATGCACTTAAGTTAGAGAAAGTATTCAGAGACATTGATTCTGCTAGATCATCGATCATTATTTCTTTACCAGAACAAACACTTCTTTCCGCACAATGGAATGATAAGCTGAAAAATAGGAGCCATTCTGTAAAATTAACTGTCTTTTCAGGAGAGCCTTGGACGGAGTTGCAACCAAATCAATTGCTGAACGAAAGCCTGTCGTTTCCATTTATCATGATTGATGAGCAGCTTTTGTGGTTAGGTTTACCGGTGGAGGCGGCAAAAGTAGTACAACCGCCTTATATTGCAGCCAGACTCAATTCAGAGAAGGTATGTGAGTATTTTATGGGACAGCTTCAGGCTCGGGAGTAGTTGTATTATAAGTTTGAGTGGAGGGGAGTCCCTCCACTTTTAAATAACCAGAATGATAATTTCACTAAATGAACTAATTTGTCTATAGTTTGACATAATAACCTAATTTAATTAAAATTAGATTATATAATCTAATTAATTTGGTTAAAGGGGATAAAAAATGAATTATCCTATATCTATTTTTATTCTGGATGTAAGCAATTCCTCATCAGAAAAAATGGGGGAGGAACTCACTGTATATTTGGATGAGTTAGTCGACAGGATCACTTGTTGGACAAAGAATATTGGTCCTACCAAAATAAAGCATCGTGCTGGAGATGAAATTATTTTTGTTGGACCTGGTTATTCAACCGCTTATACGATTGCATTTTTTGTAAGCAGGGTATGGAGATACAAGGATCATATGCCTTATTTTGGCTTGGCTTTTGGTGATATTGAAAAAGAGTTAAAGGAAGTGGATCTTGAAAAATGGATCCATCCATTAGTCAAACAGGCAAGATATGCAAACGATTTAATAAAACAAGAAAAGCACAGAACGCTATTTAAGTTTGAACTGGACCAGTTTTACCCAAGTGATATGAATTACTCGTTACCTTATCACCAGTTCAGAAATGAATTTGAGAAACTGATGAATACGTTATTAAATTTGCAGCTCAAATTTATTAGGAGTCAAACGGAAATTCAGGAGCTCGTATGTTCGCTCTACCTTATTTTAAATCAGCAAAAGGCGATTGGTAAGCTTCTAGGGAGAACGGCTCCTACAATATCGAGCCATTTTAAAAAGGGAAATAGTGAAGAAATCCTAGATACTTTTTCAAAAATTATTAGTATACTGCATTCATTACAGGAAAAGGCCTACCCTGAATGTACAAACAATCCACAACAGATAAATGAAAAATTAACCAAAAGCATCCGGAATGATTTGAAGGGAAGAATAAATACACTCATTGATTCTTAGATTCCAGCATAGAGAGGGGAGAAACCATGTTATTTTTCTGTCTAGTTATTGCACACTTAATTGCTGATTTTTATTTACAAACAGATGACATGGTCATTGAAAAACGAAAGAATTTACGAAAGCATGTCGTTCACCATTTTTTCATGACTGCACTTGTCCTTATCAGTTTCTGGATTTTCCAGTTCAATGTTGAGAATGTACTTACAAACCTATTAATCCCCTTGATTGTTATCGTGCTGACGCATCTTTTGGTGGATTTATTAAAGATTAAACTGCTTGAAAATATAAAAATGATTAACGAAGAAAACATGAAGCAGTTAGGTTTCTTCGTTCTAGATCAGTTACTGCATCTAGGAGTAATTATTTTAGTTTGTGAGTTGTGTTTTGATTTTAAAATTGAACGTTTTTTTCAGAAGCAATCGGACCTGAATTTTATTGATTCTGTGCTATTTATAGTCATCATTGTCATCTTAGCAACAAGTGTAAGCGGGCATATGATCAAAATTCTCCTAGGAACCTTACCCAACCAGCTTTTAACCTTTGAGGGGAAATATACATTTAAAAATGAACGAAATGAAGCAGAGTTTGTACATAAGGGTAAAAACGGATTAACTGAGGTATACAATTATACTATTTTTAGTAAGCATGAACTTTCGCGTGGCAAATTAATCGGCTATATTGAGAGATTACTAGTTTTATTGCTAACGTTTTATAGTGCCTATCCAGCTATAGGATTTATTGTCACAGCCAAATCGATTGCCCGGTTTAAACAAATGGATGACAGGGACTGGGCAGAATATTTTCTGCTGGGAACACTTTCCTCGATGTTTCTAGGAATCACACTTGGCATTTTGTTAAAAGTATTGATTACGTAAGCAATGGTTCCTTTACGAGGGATTTCTTTGCCTGATTTATCAGGAACATCCGTATTTATTGGTGCGGGAACAAATGATCCTATTTGTTCACCATTGGAATCAGGTGAACTCGAAAAGATGTTAGAGCAGGCTCAGGCGAAGGTCCATCTTCATTGGGAGCATAATGGACATCAATTAACCTTTGATGAAGTTGAGGCAGCAGCGGAATGGTATAAAAAACTCAATTAACAGAGCTAATCTATTTAGCTCTTTTTTCAATAATTTAAAATATTCTATTGACATTTATCCAATTTCTAAGGATAATCAAAGAAATATAAATCGAAAACAGTTTGGGATTAGTAAATCTTTGGAACGTGATAGAGAGTGAAACCCGTTGGCTGAAAGGTTTCTCACGGAAAAAAGTCTGAACCTGCCCTCACACGCTGCTTATGCAAACATAAGCCGTCACCCTCGTTACGGGTTCAAAGTGGGTGCATGGCATCAATAAAGGTGGTACCGCGGAAACGACTTTCCGTCCTTTTTTTTAGGACAGAAGAGTCGTTTTTTTATTTTACAAAAAGAAAGGTTCGGAATGCTATGAAAAAACAGCTGGTGGTTGTAAAGATTGGGAGCAGCTCGCTCACAAATGCCTCAGGAACAATTTCTGAAGAGAAAATACGAGACCATGTAGAGGCACTTGCCTTTTTGAAAGAGCAAGGGCATGATGTTCTCCTTATTTCATCCGGAGCAGTTGCAGCAGGATTTGGCTCACTTGGATATCCATCTCGTCCAAAGACAGTCGCTGGGAAACAAGCGGCCGCAGCTGTGGGGCAGGGGTTGTTGATGCAGAATTATATTCAGTTATTTAAAGAGTTTGCGATAGTGCCAGCCCAAATCCTATTAACTCGTGAAGATTTTTACAGCCAGGTTCGGTTTCATAACCTCTTTAATACCATTCATGAGTTACTTCAAAAAGGTGTATTACCGATCATTAATGAAAATGATTCGGTTGCGATTGAGGAATTGACTTTCGGTGACAATGATATGTTGTCAGCGCTCGTTAGTGGGTTTTTACATGCGAATGCATTAATTATTTTAACAGATGTGAATGGTTTATATGATGGCAATCCAAAATCATCGAAAGAGGCAAAAAAATATCATTTTATCCCTGAAATATCTGAAAAACTCCTCGGTGTTGCCGGAGAAAGCGGTTCTTCTGTTGGAACAGGTGGAATGAAATCAAAATTACTAGCTTCAAAAAAAGCTCTTTCCCTTGGTGTCAGTGTTTTCGTCGGCACTGGTGCTGGAAAGGAAAAACTGGTTGATATTTTAACTGGTAAGGGAGATGGAACGTATATCGGCGGACCATTCCAGACGCAAATGCAAATGAGAAAGCAATGGATTGCTTACCACTCTCAGGTCGGTGGTGTGATCGAAATTGATGATGGAGCGGAAAAGGCCGTTGTGTTCCAGGGCAAAAGTTTACTTCCAGTGGGTGTCACAAATGTCATTGGTGAGTTTAACGCCTTAGATGTAGTCGTTGTCCAGAATCAAAAAGGAAAAATTGTCGGGAAAGGACAAATTTATTATTCTTCTAAGAATTTACTAAAAGTAAAAGGATTGCCAAGTGAGCAATCGAAGGATTATTCCATTAATAAAAAAGCAGAAGTCATTCATCGTGACAATTGGGTCACAATGCCAAAGGAGTGAAACGGAATGAGTGAGTTGATAGAAAAAGCCAGTAAATTAAAGAAAGCTGCTAAACAATTGGGAATGCTGTCAGCGGAAGAAAAAAACAATGCGTTATTGATGATGGCTGACCATTTATTAACTGAAAAAGAATGGTTAATTACTGAAAATTCCAAGGATATTGAAGCGGGAAAAGAAAATGGATTTTCCGCTTCACTGTTGGATCGACTTATGTTAACAGAAGAAAGAATCGAGCAGATCGTGGATGGAGTTCGCCAGTTAATTGATTTGAAGGATCCAATTGGTGAAATAATCGAAGCATGGGACCGTCCGAATGGTTTACAAATAGAGATGATCCGTGTCCCGCTCGGGGTGGTTGGAATGGTCTATGAAGCACGACCCAATGTTACCGTTGATGCGGGAAGTCTTTGCTTAAAAGCTGGAAATGCAGTTCTTTTAAGAGGGAGCTCTTCCGCCATTCATTCCAATAAGGCACTTGTCCATGTAATGCGCAAGGCACTTGCAGAAACGGCTATACCTGTCGATGCCGTTCAACTATTGGAGGACACGAGCCGTGAAACAGCTTCAGAAATGTTTAAATTGAATCAATATCTAGATGTTCTCATACCACGCGGCGGAGCGGGGTTAATTCAATCAGTGATCCAAAACGCTACGGTTCCAGTTTTGGAGACGGGTGTAGGCAACTGTCATGTTTTCATTGATGAAACAGCAAATGAAACGATGGCAATAGATATCGCAATTAATGCAAAATTGCACCGTCCATCTGTTTGTAATGCAGCCGAAACTGTAATTATTCACAAAAAGTGGCCTTTTGCATCTGAATTATTAGGTTCGCTTCATGACCATGGGGTGGAGTTGCGTGGAGATGAAGAATTAGCTTCTGCCTATTCATTTGTAAAACAAGCAACAGAAGAGGATTGGTGCTCAGAATTTTTAGCACCAATTTTGGCAGTAAAACTGGTAAGTGATGTGAAGGAAGCAATTGACCATATTGATCAATATGGAACAAAACATTCTGAGGCAATTATCAGTGAAAATTCTGAAAATGTTGGTTTGTTTTTTCAGGCAGTTGATGCAGCGGTGTTATACCATAATGCATCGACTCGGTTCACCGATGGTGAGCAGTTTGGATATGGGGCAGAAATTGGAATCAGCACACAAAAGCTTCATGCTCGTGGACCAATGGGGCTACGTGCACTCACAACGACAAAAGCGATTGTCCGTGGTACTGGACAAATTCGGTCATAATCATTTCAAGAAAAAAACAAGTAAGGAGGCTGGTTAGTCCTTACTTGTTTTTTATTTGAATTGTCTTTCGTTCGATGCTGTCAGATGGTTATGAAAATATGGTATACTTTAAGTAGCAAACATATATTCTCATGATTGATTTTCTAGTAAGTTGGTGGGCCAATGTCAGAGGCTATTCATATATCGGTAAGAACGCTCGTTGAACATGTTTTCAAGAGCGGCAGTATTGATTCACGTTTCCGCTCTCAATCGACGCTTCTGGATGGGACAAGGATTCATCAAAAGATTCAAAAAACGTATCAAGAAGATGATCAAAAAGAAGTGTATCTCCGTGCGGAAGTCCAATTTAAAGCGCTTTCCTTCATTATTGATGGCAGGTGTGATGGGTTATTGTTTCGTGAGGATGGAGTGATCATCGACGAAATCAAATCATTCTCACAGATGTCAGAGCAGATACAACAAGGCGGATACCCTGTTCACTGGGCACAAGCAAAGCTCTATGCCTATATGCATGCCAAGGATAATGATTTACATGAAATCTTTGTCCAACTTACCTATGTCCACGTTGAAACAGAAGTGAAAACATATTTTAAAAAGAAGTGTCAGATTTCAGAACTAGAAGCATTTGTTGGTCAGGTAATAGAAGACTATGCACCATACGCTAAGCTGCTGCATGAGCATCGGGAAAAACGAAATGGAAGCTGTAAAGAGCTAGCCTTCCCATTTGATTCCTATCGCGAGGGACAGCGGAAATTAGCTGGAGTGGTTTATAAGACGATTTTAGATGAAAAAAATCTGTTCGCTAAAGCCCCAACAGGAATCGGCAAGACGATATCGACAGTCTTTCCTTCAGTAAAGGCAATCGGGGAGGGGCTTCTGAATCGAGTTTTCTACCTTACGGCTAAAACGATTACCCGTACAACTGCCGAGGAGGCATTTAAAAAAATGCGCTCTTCAGGTCTTTGTATGAACACGCTGACCATTACGGCCAAGGACAAGGTTTGTTTTAAAGAGGAAACTGTTTGCCAAAAGGATTATTGTGAATTTGCAAATGGCTATTATGATCGGATCAATGACGCGATTTATGATATCCTAACAAATGAAACCGGCATGACCCGTGAAGTAATTGAAATATATGCAAGGAAACATACGGTCTGTCCATTTGAATTTTCGATTGACCTTGCCTATTCAGTGGACTGTATCATCTGTGACTACAATTATATTTTCGACCCGCGGGTAACGCTAAAACGTCTGTTTGAAGAGCAAAAAAAGCAAACCGCACTCCTAGTCGATGAGGCACATAATCTAGTGGACCGGGGGCGTGAGATGTTTTCAGCAACCTTAAACAAAGAATTATTTCTCCTATTGAAAAAGGATTTTAAGGGTATCAATAAAGCAATATATGAGTCTGCAACCAAGCTAAATGCTTGGTTTATTTCCCTCAAAAAAGAAAATCTAGATAAATATCAATTCACCATTGATCATTTGGATGAAGAATTAATTGAACAACTGATTCAATTTGTAGAAAGCGCAGAACAGGTTCTTCAAACAGAAACGTCCCAAACTCTTTTGGAAGCATACTTTGTGGTAAATAATTTTTTAAAAATTACCGAGTTGCTTGATGAACATTATATCGTTTATGCCGAAAAAATTAAAAACGATTTACTCGTGAAGCTTTTTTGCATTGATCCTTCAAAGCTTCTTAAACAAATGGGGAAGGGCTATCGATCAAAACTATTCTTTTCGGCCACATTGTCTCCTTTATCCTATTATCAAGATATCCTTGGTGGGCAGGACGATGATTATGTAATATCCATCCCTTCACCATTTTCAAGCGATCAAGTCGACGTCTTTATCAATCCATTATCTACTCGTTACCGAGACAGGGAACAGACAAAGAGTTCAATTGTATCTGCAATCCAAGCCTTGATTAAAAACCGGCCTGGGAATTACTTTATCTTTTTCCCATCCTATCAGTATTTACTTTCTGTTTATGACCAGTTCAAGCAACAAGACCAAGAAACCAATACGATCATCCAAGCATCAGGGATGACCGAAACTGAAAGGGAAGCTTTCTTGGCGGCATTTAAACCCAATCAAACAGAAACATTACTGGGCTTCGCTGTCCTTGGCGGTATTTTTTCGGAGGGCGTTGATTTAATCGGAGATCGTTTAAATGGGGTTGTCGTTTTAGGTGTAGGATTGCCACAGCTGTGCTTTGAACGGAACCTCATTAAGGAACATTTTTATCAAAAAGACAAAAACGGTTATGACTATGCCTACGTATATCCTGGCATGAATAAAGTGCTGCAAGCAGGGGGAAGGTTGATTCGCTCGGAGGAGGACCACGGAACCATCGTATTGATTGATGACCGATTCCTGGAGCGGCAGTATCAAATGCTCATGCCGCTGGAATGGCAGCAGTATACAGTTGGTTCTCCACAAACACCTCTATTAAAAGGCAAATAAACCCTTATGGAAAATATCCATAAGGGCTTTTTTAGTTAAATTTTTGATAAAATCCTAGTTTCCAACACGCAGATAATATTTATTTTTACAAATAAGGTGACAATTTTGGAAATTAAACATATAATTAATAAAAAGTTGCACAAGGTAAAAACTTTGAAGGTGGGGAAAGAGAGATGGATAACCCTAAAATTATCAAACTTGTAAATGGTCAAAAAGGAAATTTAATAAAAATAACTGATATAAATCTAGAAGGTGTCATGAGAAGAAGATTATTAGATTTAGGATTTGTGAATGGAGCGCTCGTAGAGGTTATCCGAAAAAGTCCGTTGGGAGATCCAATTGCTTTTCGTGTCAGTCAAACAACCATCGCACTACGAAGAGAGGAAAGCTCAAAAATAGAGGGGGAGTTGGTATCTAATGGGTAAAGAATATCGAATTGCCTTAGCTGGAAATCCGAATACGGGGAAAAGTACCTTGTTCAATGCCTTAACCGGCCTCAGACAACATACAGGGAATTGGGCAGGAAAAACCGTTTCACTTGCACACGGGACTGTTCAGTATAAAGATAAAACGTTTAATCTTATTGACCTTCCTGGCACCTACTCACTTTTCTCGAATTCAACGGATGAAGAAGTAGCGCGAAATTATATCGTTTTTGAAAAACCAGATGTGACGGTTGTGGTATTAGATGCGACTTCATTAGAGCGTAATTTAAATCTAGCGTTGCAGGTATTAGAGATGGCAACAAATGTTGTCATTTGTATCAATTTAATTGATATTGCGGAAGAACAAGGAATTCAGATTAATGAGCGATTGTTGACCAATCGGTTGGGGGTTCCCGTCATCAAGATTTCTGCTAGGAACAAAAAGGGATTCCCTTTGCTCTTAGATACCATTGACCGCATTGTGACAGGAGTGATTGAATGCAACCCGGTTCAAGTGTCCTATCCTGCTGAGATCGAAGCCAAGATTAAAATAATTGAACCTAAAGTACGTGAATTTGTTGGAGATCAACTATCCGCTCGTTGGGTTTCTTTGAGATTGCTAGATGGAGATGAAACATTACTGAATGAAATTAGTAACCGAGTAGTTGCAGGAGGTGGTTTAGAGAATGAGTATTCAAAAGCTTTATGCTGAAGCTCAGGAGCTGTCGACACCAAAGCTGAGAGATGACATTGTTCAAAACCTTTACGATCGCAGTCATAAATTATGTCATGAAGGAATTACCTATACAAAATCGAAAAGGGACACAAGGACGGAAAAACTGGATGCGGTTTTTACTTCACCTATATTTGGCTTTCCCATCATGATTATCATGTTAGGAGTACTATTTTATTTAACAATCGCAGGAGCAAATATCCCCTCCTCCATGATAGCTGAGTTTTTTGGATTTTTAGAGGGGTATATTACATCATTTTTTACCTTCCTGCATGCACCAGATTGGTTGCACGGGGTCCTTGTTCTCGGTTTATACCGAGGAACAACATGGGTGATTAGCGTTATGCTCCCGCCGATGGCGATCTTTTTTCCAACATTTGCACTATTGGAGAATTATGGTTATCTTCCTAGAGTAGCCTTTAACATGGATCGGCTGTTTAAAAGGGTAGGTGCCCATGGTAAGCAATCGTTAACAATGGCGATGGGTTTTGGCTGTAATGCTGCAGCTGTTATTTCTACCAGAATTATCGAATCGCCGCGAGAGCGGATGCTGGCCATCCTTACAAACAACTTTGTTCCATGTAATGGTCGATGGGGAACTTTAATTGTTTTAGCTTCGTTATTCATGGCTGCCAATTTTACAGGTGGGGTAGCATCACTTATTACCACAGGAGTCGTTGTCGGTATTGTTTTATTTGGTATAGTGGTTACCTTTTTTGTTTCTTGGGTTCTGTCGAAAACGGCCCTTAAAGGAGTACCAACTCACTACACGTTAGAACTACCGCCTTACCGTAAACCGAAGATATTAGATACCGTTATACGGTCGTCTCTAACAAAATCTTGGTCTGTATTGATGCGTGCTGTTAAAGTGGCTGCACCTGCCGCAATTCTTACCTGGGTGTTCGCGAATATTTACATTGGTGATACCAGTATTTTGATGTATGCTGTTGAGTTTTTGGACCCATTTGGAAAAATGCTTGGTCTTGACGGTTATATCATGATGGCGTTTATTTTGGGGTTACCTGCAAACGAAATTGTCCTTCCAATCCTATTGATGGGTTATTTATCAACAGGATCTTTAACCGAAGTTGATAGCATGGTAGATTTGAAGAAAATCTTTCTTGATCACGGTTGGACGTGGCTCACAGCATTGAATATGATGTTATTTTCGCTGCTTCATTATCCTTGCGGCACGACCTTGCTTAATATTTATAAAGAAACGAAGAGTAAGAAATGGACCTTTCTTGCCTTCCTTATTCCGACAGTGATCGCTATTATTGTTCCTTTCATTATTACCCAAACGGTGAGATATTTTGGCTGGATCTAAAATTGAACAACAGAACCAAAAACCCATCAATAGATGGGTTTTTAATATGGCATGTTATTCAACAATCCCAGTTTGTTTTATATCTACCCTTACATTTACATGCACTTTTGCAGTTGGATAGAATCTATTCCATTGTTTTTCGTTAAAACCTCTATAATGCTCTTTATATTTTGCGCCTAGACCTAAAGGGTCCACTCCACGCTTTTTAAATTTTGTGATAATTTTTAAGGCATTTCCTTCTAATTGCTTGCCAATTTCTTTTTGAATTTTTTTCCTATCAATGGCCACTCTTTTTTTCTTTGGAGAAGTAAATTCCTGAAGTCTTGTTTTCAGCTTAAGATTAATCGTAAATTCCGGTCTGCCGTTTATTATTTTCACCTTGTATCGTGATTTTGAACGAAGATTATCTAGGACGACCTTTTCTCCATTTTTTAATGTAAATTGATGTAAACCATGCTTATATTTATCAACCAAACCTTTAAAAATGAATAAATCCTCCATCAAAAGAGGAAAGACATATCGATCATCTTTTAATATTGCGACGCCAATAATTTTAATATTATCTTCTACCTGTTTGATTAATGGCAAGTAGGGATCCTGTCCTTTTTGATTATATTGAAAGGAGAATGTTTCTAAATTAGATTCAGGTAGATTTCCTGATTTCATGGTTTGATCCAGCATTTCTTGTAAGTACAATGAAACATTTTCCGTTTTGAATTTCTCTATCTTGAGCAATTCACTAGAATCGCCATCGACGATTGCCATTTGCACGCTACTACCAATAGATGGATCACGGTTTAGGGTATCGACAATATCATAAATCCCTTTTTTTGCTAGTGATTTTCCATAAAGTGCAACCCGTAGCTGCCCGCTGACTAATGGATAGCGTGATTCATTATTTATGTTGATGCGAATTTCTTTACTCGTTTCACCTATGGTTGTTTTGACTTCCGTGGTAGAGGATTGATTCTTCTTATAAATTGGAAAAGTAATGGTTCCTTTTATCGTTTTCTTTCCCGCCCAATCATATCCTACACCTTGGATCATATTTATTTGATTTACGATATTGGTCGGAATCATGGAACAACCTGACAATAAGAAAATAATAACCCATATTCCTAGTGAAGTTCGATTAACCATTCTGTTTACTCCTCTTTAGCAAGATGAAAATAATCAGGAGGATTGGGATGTAACCATAAAAAATCCATAAATTCATTTGGGTAACGTATTTATCTAGAGTTTCTTTATATTGTTCGTTTATTAATTGAGATAGGACCACGCTAAGTATGCTTATAACGATTAAAAAGTACTTTTGTTTCTTTTTAAAAATTCTCTTTAGCCCTCTTGTCGAACACCATAATAGGAGGGAAAGCAATGATGAAACAATAACGAGATACATCGAGATATATATGTACTCAAAGCGCTCCAAATAAGATAGACGGATAATTTTTATTAAAGATAATTCTGGCCAGATTTTTTCTTTTAACTGACTTTCACTATAAAACGTAAATGATACAATCGCAGAAACCGTATATAAAAAGGTAGTAAACAATACAGCCAGATGCGCGAACTTTTTTGACGATTTAGGATCTCTTATAAATGGATAGAACATCAGGAACGCTTCTGTTCCCGCTAAGGTATACATTGAACTTTTGACAGCATCGAATAGTTCCTTATAAGAATGATTCATAATTGGCAGCAAATTTGAGAAGTGGGCAGTCTTTAATGGAAATATATAAAGGACAATCAACGTTATTTGTGGAAAAAGAAATGATAAAAAAGAAACACCGACAACAACTCGAAATCCTCCAGACACACAATAATAAACTAATACTAGGATTAATGAACAAAGAATCCATGAAGGTAAGGTAGGGAACATCCAAACTTGAATAATCTCAATAAATCCCAGTAAGACTGAGACGCTTGCCAGCCAATAATAAATCATAATGATAAAGCTCAAAACATTACCGAGAATGTTCCCAAACACTTTTGAATGAACATCAACAATATCTCCATCAGCTTTTCCAAGCAGCTTATACATAATCCATATGAACACTTGAACGAAACACCCTGCCACGATTACACCCATCCATGCATCATAACCTGCTTTAGCGGCAATGGTTCTTTGAAATCCTAAAATGCCAACCCCAACCTGTGAATTGTAAACAATAAAGAAAACTAAATAGGGAGAAACTTGATGCCTTTTATTCACTTGCACTGGAATACCCCTTTACGATTTATTCATAAAAATCGTTCACTGGCTCTGGGTTTTCGCGATTCCCAGTTGCTTTTCTTTTCTTTTGTGGTCTAAGGGTGGAAGGGTTTTCTTTTTGCTTCGAAAAAGGTAGTCTGAACCAAAGATCTTGAAAGGATGTTGATCGGATTGGATACATGCTTAAATAAGGACGCCCGAGCGACGTTAATCGTAATAAATGGATGATTGTAAAATTGTATCCCAAAATTACCCCAAACAATCCAAACCATTGGGAAAGAATAATTATTGGAAACTTAATAAACCGAACCGTGTTGCTAAATTTATAGACTGGCGATGTATAGGAAGCTAAGGTTCCGAGTCCTACTAAAATAAGCAATACATTACTAGTTAACCCTGCTTCAACCACTGCCTGTCCGATAACAATACCACCCACTACACCAAGTGATTGTCCGATTTTAATTGGTAATCTAATACCTGCCTCTTTTACCATTTCAATCATGATTTCTAAAAAAAAAGCCTCTAAAAACGGAGGAAAGGGAACTAATGCCCTAGAACCAACCAGAGTTTCTAGTAATGGGGCGGGGATCAATTCATAATGATAAGTCATGATTGCTACATACATTGGACTAACAAGCGTAGAAATGTATACAGCAACATAGCGTATGAGTCGAAAGAAATTTCCAATAATCCAGGAATAGCTATAATCTTCCATCGCACTAAACGCTTCAAAAAAGGTAATAGGAACAAGGACTAGATTAGGGGAACCATCCACTGCAATGATAATTTTCCCTTCCGTTAACCCTGCAGCTACACGATCTACTCTCTCTGTTGATATGGATTGGGGAAACAAAGAATTCGTATTGTCCTCAATCATAGAAGAGAGATAAGCACTGTCCTGGATATGATCATATTGAACATTGTTTATTCTTTGAACAACCGTGTTCACATTTTCCGGATCGGCAATCCCATCCATATAGATAACGGCAACCTTTGTTTTTGAAAGTTCGCCGACCTTCATTTCGATTACAAGCAGTTCAGGGACAGGTAATCGTTTTCGAATAAGATTAAGATTGGTGTCTAATTCTTCAATAAAACCCACTTGTGGTCCAATAGCAGAGGATTCCATCATTGCTACGCTAACATCTCGAAATTTACTGTTAGCAATATTTATTAATAGACATTCTTCATCTTTTTCATGCTTTTGTATCGCCAAGAATCCCAGCATCAGGTTTTGGATGATTTCCTTTGGTTCTTTAGTAAAAATAATTTCTTGGACAGGAATGATGCTTTTTAATTCCTGTAATGATAGATGCTCCTGCAAAAACGGTAAAACATCCTGATGGAGGATGTCAGATGAAATCAGTGTCCTATAATAAGAAAGCCAAAAAGGATTCCCAGCTTTTAAGGATGTATGCTCGTGAACGAAGTCATTGGATTTTGATAGTCGCTTAAGCCAATTTTCCTCGTCGGATTTATGTGAATTTGTTCCCATATCAGGTTGTTCTTCCTTAGGTGTCATTGATATCCCTCAAAATACTTTTTTCTAATTATGTGTAGCATGGGAAATTTTATGCAAATTATCCATGATCATTAGGGTAATGCAAGGAAAGATTAACAAAAGGAGGAATAACAAAAGGAAAAAATGAGAAATTAAGTATATGTAATGATTATCTTTGAGCGAATATTATTGAAAGTTGGTGAAAAGCTTGAGAATATTCATGATAATTCTATTTTCTATTTTATTAGGAGGCTGTTCAGCTGGAAATTTAAGTAACCAAAATCAAGTCCAACCCACTTCACCATCAAAAATTGAAGATAGTACAAACCATAAAGACAAAAAAGGAACCATGAATTTTCTGTTGATTGGGAGTGATTCAAGAGGCGAACCTCATTCCTTCTCAGATGCAATCATTATAGCCCAATATGTTCCTAAAGAAGGTAATATCAAGTTAATTTCTTTAATGAGAGACAGTTATGTCAAAATTCCTGGACATCGAAAAGGTTATGATAAGCTCAACATGGCCTATTTTATTGGTGGAAATGAATTATTAAAAAAGACTATTTATCAAAATTTCGGAATTAAAGTGGACCACTCCGTTTCCATTGATTTTGAAGGGTTTGCGAACTTCATTGACCTGATTGCTCCAGAAGGTATAACTGTGAATGTTAGTCAAAAGATGATTGACGATTTCAAAATGGACGTAAAGCCTGGAGAAAATGCGCTGAAAGGAAGAGAATTGTTAAAATATGTCCGGTTTAGACATGATGACGAAAGTGATTTTGGCCGAGTGAAACGACAACAGGAAGTCATTGTCAAGGTAAAAGAACAATTAAAAAATAAGTTTAGTCATATTGAGTCGTTAGCAGCTCTTCCAGATTTTGTGGAGGAGAGTTTAAATCATGTAGAGTCAGATATGGACAAAGGAGAGATATTATCAGTTTTATCTAAACTGGTCTTTTATCCAATCAAGAATATCGATAGGTTACGGATCCCAATCCAAAATAGCTATGTAAATAAAACCTATCCTCATTCTGGAGCTGTTCTTGAAATAAACATGGAGGCAAATAGAGAGGCTTTAAAGGATTTCTTACTGAAGCCTTCACCAGTTAACAGAGAGTATCATTATTAATGACAAAAAGCAGACAAAAGCTCGGGAGTATGTCTGCTTTTTTTGTTGTATCAGCCGTGAAATTCTGCACAAAAACCTTTCTAATCTGCACAAAACCACCCGAAAATCACACAAAACTTATTTTTTCAGTTTGTTTAACTCCTCCGTAACAACAAAAGCCAGATCATCATTGCCAAACAACGCTAATACACCGAGCAACGTCTGGTCACCTACTTCTCCCGCTTCTTCTTTCGAAACGGTTAGCTCAATGGCTTCTTTTAAGGTAGGATTGGAGGACTGATTCGGATAGGCTCGCAAATATAACTCTTCCGGATCAAGATCATGATTCACGCACCATTGAGCAAATACAAGAATCATCATTTTCTCTTCACCGCGATAATTTTCGATAATCTTTTCTTCTAACTGTTTTTGATTCATTTGAATTCTCCTTAGAATGCATTATGAACTAATTATATAAGATTTTTATCGAATAAACAGTGGTAATACATGTTTTCGAATTAAACCTTTTCCTTTTAGGGGATACTGTGTTAAGAATATACTTTTTATATGAAAGGGGAACGTATAGATGAGTAAAGTTGAAGTAGGCGAAATTTTTACTATCAGTGATGAGAATGATGAGGAACAAGAAGTTGAAGTGCTAGGGGTAATGAATATTGAAGGAAATGACTATGTTGCAGTTGGATTTGCCGAAGATGTTAGACAGGAATCGGATGAAGATATTGATATTTTTTTTCTAAAGGTAGATGAAGATGGGGATTTTTCGGCCATTGAAAGTGATGAAGAGTTCGACAAAGTTTCAACTGCGTTTGATGAAATGATGGACGAGGAGGAAGGAATGGAAGAGTAAAATACTTGGGGTCAATTGGAGGGATTAATGAATCTCTCTTTTTATTTTCAATGACTTGAATTGGAAAAATTATGTATGTATATGAACTTCCATGGCATACTACTTATGATGAATACCTATAAAGGAGCAATGTAATGTTAATAGAAGAAGGCATGAAATATCAAATTTCTCAAGGTATTAAAGGTTTTTTCAATTCCGCTGAATCATTGACGGTCAAAAGTTATAACGGAGTCACCGTCCAATTCACTCTAGCTGATAGCAAAGGTCATGGCTCCATGCCAATAGAACACTTAAGTTATTTATTGAAAAAATCAAACTTAACGCAAATTCCAAATAAAAGAATGCTATTAAGCACGGATAATAATGAAGAGCAAATTAGCTGAAAATTAGCGCCCATTATAGAAATAAGTAGAGAGGGGATAATGCCCTCTCTTTTTGAAATTGGACATTTTTAAAGGAGATTACAGGGAAGTCTCGAATATATTAGTAATTGAGATTTTTTAATGAATATGATTGGAGTGGAAACCTAATTGGATACTAAGAAACTTACTCTCCAAGATACATCGATCGCATACATAGATAAAGGTGAAGGGAAACCTATTATTCTTCTGCATGGTTTTTGTGGAAGCTCCGGTTATTGGGAACATGTCATACCTGCGTTGTCAGCAGACTACCGGGTGATTGCCCCTGATCTTCCAGGACATGGACAGTCAGATCCTCTTACAGGTAACAGCACGATTGAAAATATTGCGGATCAAATGAAAAACCTTTTGGATGAATTAAATTTACCAGAAGTAACAATGTTTGGTCACTCCTTAGGCGGCTATATCACACTTGCCTTCGCAGAAAAGTATAGCGGTCGATTAAATGGGTATTCGCTTATTCATTCAACGGCCTTTCCAGATTCGGAAGAGGCGAAAAAAGGCAGGCTAGCTAATATTGAAAAAGTAAACCGGTCGGGAATCTACTCGCTAATAGACGGCTTGGTACCAAAACTTTTCTCGCCGGAAAACCAGGATGAGAATTATGTCAGTGAAGCAATGGAGATAGGCTATTCTACTTCAGCAGAGGGTGCGATAGATGCATTAAATGCGATGAAGGACCGGCCTGACCGTAATCATGTTTTAGAAGCTTCTACATTGCCCATCCTTTTAATCGCGGGGGAACAAGATCAAATTATCCCTTCAGAAAAGACCTTTTCGGTTAGCAAAGCAAATATTAAACATTCATTAATAAAAGACTCGGGCCATATGAGTATGTATGAAAATCCCATGGAACTTATTTCAGAGATACAGGGTTATTTATCGACTATATAAGTTTATTTTAGAGGAACCAATCCGGTTCCTTGTTTTTTTATATAATATCGCTTTATTGTTTACTAATAAAAAACATATTTATATATTAGAGAAAAAATAATTGACAATCTAAGTGATAAATTGTTATCCTATAAACAACAAAAGTTCATATATAAAAACAAAAGAGATAAGCGAAGTATTCACATAATCAGCCACACTAATGATATTAGGAGTGTAATAAATTATTCGCAATAGAAGGGATGAGGAAATTGAATTCACCGATGATTTATGAACTTCGTAAACCAACACAAACGGAACCAGGTAAAACATATCCTGCATTATTTCTAATGCACGGAATCGGCAGTAATGAGCAGAATATGCTGTCATTAGTTAATGGACTAGAAGATCGCTTTTACATTTTCAGTGTTCGCGGGCATCTTCCACAACCACCAGGATTTGCGTATTTTACGATTCAAGGATATGGAAAACCACATCGAGAAGTGTTCGATGAAGGAATCAGTAAACTTACTACCTTTATTGATTATGCATGCAGCGAATACCCTATTGATGAGAGTCAATTGTTCTTACTTGGCTTCAGCCAGGGGGCAATCCTATCGATGACCCTAGGATTAACACTGGGAAATCGAATCAAGGGCATTATTGCATTAAGTGGCTACATTCCTGCTTTTGTAAAAGAAGAATACAACATAAAGCCAGTCGATAAACTATCGTTATTTATTTCCCATGGCGAGATGGATCAGGTTCTTCCATTCGAATGGGGTTTGGCAAATAATGAGTATTTTCATGAGTTGGGGGCAGATGTCACCTTTAAGACTTATCAAGAAGGACATACAGTTTCATTGGAAAACCACAAGGATTTTATGAACTGGTTATTGGAAAAAGTAGAATCTTAAAAAACAACTAAGGGGAAATGAAAAATGTTAAATAAATTCGAAGCTAGTACATTAATTTTAAGAGTTATGTTAGGAATTACGTTCTTTGTTCATGGGTTCGTTAAATTCCAAGGCGGAATTGAAAATATCGTTGGCTGGTTTGACAGTATCGGGTTACCAGGAGCCTTAGCATATGTTGTTGCTTCAGTAGAAATGATCGGTGGGGCTGCATTAGTTTTAGGTTTAGGCAGTAGAATCGTTTCAGCTTTATTGGCTTTGTTAATGATTGGTGCAACAATCAAAGTGAAACTAGCTATAGGCTTTTTAGGGAATGGACAAATGGCTGGTTATGAATTAGATTTAGCTTTATTGGCAATGGCTGTGTTTATTGCGACTAATGGAAGTAAAATGTTTGCGTTGGATCAACTTATTTTCAAAAGTCAAAAGGAAGAAACTAAATCTTCTTCGAAAAGTTATAATAACTAAATAGGGGGGAAGCAATATGTTGCCATCTTTTTTTATTGCTCATGGAGCACCGCTATTAGCGATTGAGAATAATGAATATACGCAGTTTCTAAATCATCTTGGGCAAACGCTGCCCAACCCAAAAGCGATAATCTTGTTTTCGGCCCATTGGGAATCATCTATGCAAAAAGTAAGTCAGGTCGACAACTATGACACCATTTATGATTTCGGTGGATTTGACCCGGAATTATACCGGATCAAATATCCAGCTCAGGGTAATCAACAGATTTCTCAAGAAATTAAAGATTTGTTCACAGAAAACGGTGTACCATTCGAAGTTGAAACGAAACGCGGACTTGACCATGGAGCATGGGTGGTTCTTCGTCTACTTTATCCTAATGCCGATATTCCGGTTATTTCGATGTCCGTCAATCCAAAACTTAAACCAGAAGAACAATATAAAATCGGGAAGAGTTTATCTGCATTAAGAGCCAATGATATTTTAATTATTGCGAGTGGGGGAACCGTGCATAATCTCAGAGCAGTGAAATGGGCAGATAACGATGTCGATCAATGGGCACTTGAGTTTGATGATTGGTTGGCAACCCATCTGAATAATTGGGATTTGGATTCCTTATTTAAGTATGATTCACTTGCTCCAAATGCTGAATATGCTGTACCTCGTTATGGCAATGAACACTTCATTCCGATTTTCTATGCGATGGGAGCAGCCGACGATAGTCAAAAAGCTACATTGCTGCATCGCAGTTTTCGATATGGAAACCTCAGTCATAGTGTTTGGCAGTTTGGGTGAGCTGAGTTTAGTGTATTAAATTAAAAATCCTTCCGAGATTGGAAGGATTTTTTTATTTACCTTGTTAATTAATAATTATCAAACGAGAAAGGATTCATTAAAATCCCATTAATAAAAAACGCAATCTCAATAGATCCATCTTGTGTATAAAAAGGGACAACGATTAATACTGCATCACCCTGGGAATGATTGACCTCTACTTCGATGTTATCTATTCCTCTCCAGCTATATCCTTCATTTGTTATTAATTGTTTTGCGTTCTTAAACTCTTGACTACTTAATAAATCAGCAATAATTTTATTCTTTTCAGCTCCTAAAACTGTTGAAACAACGCAACCGCATTCATGGTCTCCCTCTGGTGATGGTAGACTTGGTTTCGGTGCTGCTTTTGCCGTATTCCCAGTAGTAACAAACAATGATAATGCAATAATGATTCCACATAAAACTGTTAGCAATTTCTTCATATCTATTTCCTCCTTTATTTAACCTCCTTAACTTGATTCTCTCTTTTTCGACAATCTCCTTCAAAAAGTTTGGAAAAATATACGACAAATACCAATATTTATTACAATTTCGTGTCAAAATGGGATTAAGAACCATTTTCATTCATTTGATGGTGCCTCAGCGCGGCATGGTTGTCTACCATGAAAATAAGTTTCTTCAAGATTAGAAAAATGACAAAACTTAAAAAGACCCTGCTCATTCGTTAAAAAAAAGAGGAGAGCGATAATTAATAAGTCTATGGATTAGGGTTGACTGGATTAAGGTCAGTATCAGTATTGACACTTTTTTTTATTGCACTAAAGGGGCAGGATAGTTGTACAAGAAAAGGTAAGGTTCTTCTAAGGAAGGACCTTTTTTATATATCACTTCTAAACAAAAAAGACTTACACGTTAGCATGTAGCCTATTAAAATATTCAAAATAAAAGTTAAAGCATTACAGAAAATAATGCTTGAGAGTAGACTTTATAATGGGGTTTGGGAACATGCGAGCATCTCAGTGAAAGTGACAATAAAACCAATGATATTAATTTTTATTTGAAATATTCAATAAATGTTTATTTATTAAATAAATTTGCACTCATAAGAAGAATAATAAGCATGTAACAAACTTTTTGCTGTGCTCACGAGTCTTTCTTTTGTAACAGTAAAGGATACGTATCAAAAAGGAGCTCTACAGCTATGAAGAATCTTAATAAAGAACAAGCGCTTGTTCAATTGATCATAGAAAATAAGGAGAATTTTTATAGGTTAGCTTTTAGTTATGTGAAGAATAAAGATGATGCATTAGATATTGTACAGGAATCTATTCATAAGGCGCTTTTATCACTTGGCAATCTAAAAGAAGAACAGAAACTAAAAAGCTGGTTTTATAGGATTGTTGTTAATAAATCTTTGGACTTCTTAAGAAAACACAGAAGAGTCAATGTGATGGATGATGCAACTCTGGAGCTTTATAGTAATGGAAATCATGATGTCTATCAGGATATTGATCTTGAAAGATGTTTAGACGATTTGCCAGAAAAGTTTCGAACAGTGATAGTACTTCGCTATTTTGAGGATTTGAAAATTGAGGAAATTGCTGAGATATTGAAGGAAAATCAAAATACTATAAAAACTCGATTATATAGAGCATTATCTATGTTAAGAATTCAGATGGAACAAACCAAGTTATTAGAGGAGAGATAGAATGGATAAAAATCTAGAAAGGTTAAAATCTAAATATATGGATATAGAAATTCCAGCAGAACTCGATGATGTAGTTAATAAAGCTTTAAATAGTCCTCGCAAAAAGAACAGAACACCTATAAAAATACTTGTCGGCTCAGGAGCTGCTGCTGCACTACTAATGGTAGTATTAAATACCAATCCAGTACTGGCTAAAAGTTTATCAGATGTTCCAGTGATTGGGAATGTAATTAATGTCATGACTTTCGTAGAATTTAAGGTGGACGATGTAAAACATCATGCAAACATAAAAGTGCCCGGTATTTCGAATTTAAAGGATAAAGATTTGGAAAAAAGCCTAAATGAAAAATATTTAAAAGAGAACAAACAGCTTTATCAAGAATTTATGCAAGAAGTGGAATCCTTGAAGAAACAAGGAGATGGCCATATTGGAGTGGAAAGCGGCTATGTAGTAAAGACAGACAATGAAAAAATATTGTCTATAGGCAGATATGTCGTAAATACTGTAGGATCTTCTTCAACCACATTTAAATACGATACAATTGATAAGAAAAAACAAGTGATATTAACATTACCTATTTTATTTAAAAATCAAAATTACATAGAAACTATTAGTGAAAATATTAAAGATCAAATGAAACAGCAAATGAAGGAAGATAAAACTAAGGTATACTGGATCCTTGATGCAGGAGTGGAAAATCCTCCAGACCCGTTTGAAAAAATAACAGCAAACCATAACTTTTATATAAACCAGGATAACAAATTAGTTATTTCCTTTGATAAATATGAGGTGGCACCCGGGTATATGGGGGTTGTAGAATTTATTATTCCTACGGAATTACTTTCTGATGACTTAGTAGGTAGTGAGTATATAAAGTAAAAATATTGGTATTTAAATTTAATAAGGGAAAAGGGCGCTTTACTCATTATTAACTGCCTTTTTCCCTTATTCATGTTTCTTACTAATCGTTAAAGGGCTTCGGTTCATTTAAAAATTCTTTAAGAACCTGTCGTTGAATAGGGAACTAATTATATAAGTCGAAAATATTCAAGTAATTTATTCAAAAATTGTATATTTTCGGCTTAATAGAAGGTTCATTTTTGAAAAAAAAAAAAAGGGATTTCCGAAACAGAGTTAAAGAATTGAAATATTACTCATTTATTGCAAACTTTTCTCATCCTTTGGTACGTCTAGGTATGGAGAGACAACAATATAGACTACAAAAGGGGAGAATTAGGGATGCAACAATTTAAAAAGAAGTTTTCTTTATTATTCATTGTTTTTATTCTATCGTACGCCGGTTTTAGTGAAACGTCCTTTATTCAAAAAGCACTCGCAGTAGAAAAAGACTATGCAACAACCGCTAATTTGAATGTACGAACAGGGCCTTCTACGAAATACGCCATTTTAGGGGTTATCAAAAAAGGTGAACGAGTAGACGTAAAGAGTGCAGCAGGAACAGGATGGTACCAAATCCTTTATAAAGAGAAAAAAGCGTATGTAAGCAGTCAGTTCGTGAAAATCATGATAAAAGAACAATCGGAAGAAAAAAAATATGCATCAACCGCTAATTTAAATGTACGAACAGGACCTTCCACCAAATACGCTATTTTAGGGGTTATCAAAGAAGGCGAACGAGTTGACGTAAAAAGTGTAATAGGGACAGGATGGTACCAAATCCTCTATAAAGAGAAAAAAGCGTATGTAAGCAGTCAGTACGTGAAAATCATGAAAAAGGAACAATGGGAAGAAAAAGTGATTCCTGTGGTGGCAAAACCGGATGATCTTGCCGTATTAATTAATAAACAGAACAAATTGCCGGTAAATTTTGTGCCGAAAAACTTAATCGATTCAGGAATCTCGTTTCCGTTTACGAATAGCACAGAAAAAAAGAAATTACGAAAAGAAGCGGCCGTCGCCATTCAATCATTAGTGCGTGACGCAAAAAAAGCAGGGTACACGATTGTTGGCGTTTCTGGTTACCGTTCGTACAAGACACAAGTTTCGTTATTTGAATCATACATAAAACAAGAGGGGTATGAAAAAGCTCGTATGTATAGTGCTATCCCTGGCACAAGTGAACATCAAACCGGACTCGCAATTGACGTGGGAAACAGTAGTGCAACATGTGCAGCAACATCTTGTTTTCAGAACACAAAAGAAGCGAAATGGTTGCAACTTCATGTAGCAGAATATGGGTTCATTATTCGGTACCCAAAAGGAAAAGAATCCATAACTGGGTATCAATATGAACCATGGCATCTTCGATATGTCGAAAAAGTTGTCGCAACAGATATAATGAAACAGGGAATCACATTAGAAGAGTTCCACAAGGGACTATTGGTAAAACAAGGTTCATAAAAAAAGTCCTTTCAATCGATAATTTATCAATAAAAAACGCAATGCGATTTTTTATTCGAAATGCATTGCGTTTATATATGTTTTTATAGCTGAGGGTACTCCAAAAGAGAACAGCTTACCCAATGAACAGCCTTTTATATTTAATATCCTTTTGCTGTATAGTATTTTACTGGTTCTTTACTTGAATTCTTTAATTCTGTAAAAATTGTCCCTGTCAGACTATGTGACCCTTGTGCATCATGACCAATTTCCCACATCATCATGCCGCCAAAGCCGTGATCGAGGGCCAGACGTGTTTTTTTTATCATCGTAACACCGCCATTATAATGATAGGTCGTACCATTCATCTGAACAGTGTCCTTTCCAGCATTGGCAGGATTATTGTTAATTATTGCCGAAAAGGATACCTGTTTGATTTTAGGATCTTCCGGTGTGGCGTAAGACGGGACGCCCAATACTAATTTTTCCTTTGAAAGTTTCTGAGTTTCAAATAGGTTCGTCCAATAGTTTACGATTTTCTCTGTATAGGGATAGGGCGATAAATTTGCGGCATTGTAACTGCCGTCATACTGACCATCATACGCCATAATATTAACATGGTCTACCGTTTTGAACATAGTTGGATCATACTGAATAAAGGCTACTTCCGTTAACGTCACCGCATGAATCTTTGAATAAACAGCAATGGATAGCTCTTTCTTTTTTGGATGAAGCTGGGCACTTAACTCTTTCGCAAAAGCAGAGAGATTTTGTGCATCCTCTGTTGAACGAGGGTGTTCAAAATCGATATCAATCCCATCCAGCTTTTCACGGACTGCAATATTAGTAAGCTCTTTAACTAGCTTTGCTCTAGATTTAGGATCAGAAATCGCCGGTTTAAAATAATTATAGGATTCTCCGCCCTTGATGTGGTACCATCCACCAATCGCCAGCATCACCTTCGTGTCATGCTTTTTTGCATTTTTAACAACAGCTCTAAGGTTTTTTAAAGCTGGATCACCATTAAATAAAATTCCTCCATCCTTAGTAGGATGAACAAAGGAGAAAATGACATGTGTTAATTTGGAATAATCAACCATGTTTGGATCACGAAAATCCTGAACATAGCCGATCAGCACCTTTGAGGATGCCTTCTTCAATTTAGGGAGTTCTTTTGAATTTGGCTTAATGGCCGATTTAGGTGCATCTTCTAATATTAGCGTATTGGGACGATCTTGCTTTTCATTATTTTTAGTGAAAATGACTCCAGTTAGTATTCCTCCAATGAAGGTCACCGCAATTACCAGACCAAGGAGGAGATGACGTTTATTCATAGATATTCCTCCTAATTATTTCTCATATAAAAAATTGTAACAGAAAAAACGAGGAAGAACGGTTGGTAATATCAACCTATGTAGGTACAGCAGCCTTCGGAGAGTAAAATAATTTGAATTTATTTGATGGTTTTTGCTATAATTATAAGGTTAATGTTAAAAACTAAGTATTTAATATATATAAAATTGTAAGGTGGTAAACATGAATCAAGACTATAGAGTGTTATTGTATTATAAATATGTCTCAATAGAGAATCCTGAAGAAGTGACCCAGGAACATCTTCACTACTGTAATGAACTAGGTCTCAAGGGTCGAATTATCATTGCGGCGGAAGGAATTAACGGAACGGTGTCAGGCACCATTGAACAAACTGACGCTTACATGAAATATATGGATGAGCATCCACTTTTTGCAGGAACTATTTTTAAAATTGACGAAGTGTCCGAGCATGCTTTCAAAAAAATGAAGGTACGGTTTAGACCGGAGCTTGTTACTTTGCGTTTGGAAGATGACGTGAACCCCAATTTGCAAACCGGTAAGCATTTGAAACCAAAAGAATTTTTTGCGGAAATGCAAAAGGAAGATACGGTTGTCATCGATGCCAGAAATGATTATGAATATGATTTAGGTCACTTTAGAGGGGCTGTAAGACCGGATATTCTTAACTTCCGTGACCTCCCACAATGGATAAGAGAAAATAAGCAGGAGTTTGAAGGCAAAAAGATTCTTACCTATTGTACGGGTGGCATTCGTTGTGAAAAATTCTCAGGCTGGTTATTGAAAGAAGGCTTTGAGGATGTATCGCAACTAGAGGGCGGAATTGTTACCTACGGAAAAGACCCAGAAGTTAAAGGGGATTTATGGGATGGTCAGCTCTATGTCTTTGATGAGCGAATAAGTGTTCCTGTTAACCAAAAAGAGCATGTAATTGTTGGGAAGGATTATTACACTGGTGAGCCTTGCGAGCGCTACGTAAATTGTGCCAACCCAGCATGTAATCGAAAAATCCTTTGCTCTGAAGAAAACGAGCACAAACACTTACGAAGCTGTTCTCATGAGTGCCGGGTTCATCCACGCAACCGTTATGTTGCACAGCACGGTTTAAGCGAAGATGAGGTAAAAGAAAGATTAGCGGTGATTGAGAAAGAATTAACCCTATAAGTATTATTTAAGAAGTAGGTCAAAATTAATGGCCTGCTTTTTTTGTTCTTCTTTTTTAAGGTTTGCGAATAGGAATTTAAGAATAGATTTATTATGATAGAGAGTATAAGCTGATTGTAATTTTTTACATTGAGAGGAGCGGATTGGACAAATGGTAACCTATACAAACCGAAAAGAAGTCCCAGCACATGAAAAGTGGAACTTAACTGATATCTATTCGGATATCAAGAAATGGGAAGAAGATTACCTGCTAATTGAAAAGATGGCAGCTAACCTAAAACATTATGATGGAACGATTCAAGACGGACACTCACTTTACCAATATCTTAAGCAAAGAGAAGAGTTATCTTTTCTATTCAACAAAGTTTATGCCTATGCCATGTTGAGTGTAGATGAAAATACAAGGGATACCCAGGCACAGTCCCACTTGGACAGAGCAAAACAACTGAGTGTTAAGGTTAGTGCTGCTACCTCTTTCTTTATGCCTTATTTATTAAGCCTGGATGAAGAAACATTAAAAGCATACATATCAGCAGAAAAGGAGCTAGAATACTTTGCAGAGGATTTATGGGAGTCGTTTCGATACAAGCAGCATGTATTAACCAAGGAACAGGAAGCAGTTCTCTCACAACTAGGTGAAGCACTCTCGGCCCCAGGAAATATCTTTGGAATGATGAATAACGCTGATATTAAGTTTGGGGAAGTAACCAGTGATAACGGGGAACGGGTGGAATTAACAAGGGGCATGTATTCAAAATTAATCGAAGAAAAAGATCGTGAAAAGCGAAGAGAGGCCTATAAGGCGTATTATCAACCATACTTGCAATTGAAAAATTCGATTGCCGCCACCCTATCCGCCGCCATTAAAAATAATGTGACAACTGCTAAAATCCGTCAATATCCTTCTGCATTAGAAAAGGCATTATTTGGGGATAAGGTACCAAAAGAGGTCTATGAGAATCTAATCAAAACAACCAAACAAAATATCGGTCCGCTCCATCAATATTCACGCATCCGCAAGGAAAAGTTGGAGCTAGATGAACTACGTCAATATGATATGAGTGTCCCGCTTATCAGTGGAGTTAAACAGGTGATTTCATATGATGAAGCCTATGACACGATGTGTAAGGCTTTAGCTCCACTCGGAGAGGATTACATCAATATCCTGAAGGAGTTTAAAAACGCTCGTTATCTAGATGTCAGAGAAACACCCGGGAAGCGGTCAGGTGCCTACAATCTTGGTGTCTATGGGGTCCATCCCTATATCCTTTTAAATCATCAGGATGATTTGGACAGTTTATTCACATTGGTACATGAATGCGGGCATGGTGTCCACAGCCGGTGGAGTTCGCAGTTCCAGCCGCAAATTACCGCTCGGTACAGTATATTCGTTGCAGAAGTGGCATCAACCGTCAATGAAGTTCTGTTAATTAACTATTTACTAAACAATGAGAAAGATCCTGATGTTCGAAAACATTTAGTTAATCATTTTATCGATCAATTTAAGGGGACATTTTTCACACAAGTCATGTTTGCCGAGTTTGAGATGAAGACCCATGAAATGGCTGAAAAGGGGCTGCCTTTAAATGTGGAAGTATTTAATCAAACCTATGAGACACTATTCCGGGAATACAACGGGGATGAGGTTGTCTTTGATGAGGAAGTAAAATTTGGATGGTCAAGAATCCCTCATTTCTACCGCCCATTTTATGTTTACAAGTATGCCACAGGATTTGCATCTGCGATTCATTTGGCGACTAAGATTCTTGAAGGCGACCAAGAAACGCTAACTTCCTATTTGGAATTCTTAAAGAGCGGTAGTTCGGATTATCCGCTTGAACTGTTAAAAAAGACCGGCGTCGACCTAACTACTCCATATCCAATTGAAAATTCAATGAAACGGTTCGGTGAATTAGTAGAAGAATTCTCGCGATTGTAAAAATAACTACTCCAAAAAAACCCATGTTCTTCCTAATGGAGACAACATGGGTCTTTTTCTAGTGCTTAATAATAAAGTTTAAAGGGACAGTAACCACTGTCCCTTTATTTTATGGAAGATATTTTTAAGCCAACGTTCGAGTAGGTGGTATTGTAAAAAGTAAAATCACGATTCTTATATTGATATTGGTTCTTACTTTGAATCTGTTTTCTGATATTAATTTTTAAATAATCATTGAAACGTAGAAAGATAGCATAATTTGATGACGGATATTGGTTTAGTAATTCTAAATCCAGCTCTAATATCCCATTCCCACTCTCATCAACGTTCACAGGCAGGGAAGATTCAAGCAGGCCATTGTTTGTATCACGAATCAGTCCATGTGTAAGTGAATCCAGATGATCACCAAATACCTTAAATTTAAGATAATATTTATTCTTATCAACATATTCTTCTTCAAATGTCGAATGCATTGGAATTCTTATATATTTGTATGGGTCTTCTAGAAAGGGGACAACAACATAGGGAAGATTATCTTTAATGATAACATCCTTTATTTTTTCATTCTTATCCCACGCAAAAAGGTTCTCAAGTTGCTTATATTTTCGATCAGTGTACAAGTTATATACGACTTTGTTCATTGGCTGAAAGAATTCCCCTGAAAACTCATAATTTAACTTTTTCGTTGTTTTTAACACTTGATTAAACTTATAGTAGTAGACGCGCTTAAGCCTTGTTTTTTGAAAATGAGGTGTAGTGAAAAATCTCGTAATTGAATCAAATTCATATAATCGATTTAAAACCATCTTCTTTTTTTCTATTTCTAAATTTTTGTTGATAATATGGTTAATCACTTTAAGATTACAATTTGTCTTTTGGATAATGTTGGTTTGATTTGACAAACGAGTGTTTTGATTATCGATTCGATTCAAATAATAAATTGGATGTTGCGTCGTGGAAATTGACTGACAATGCGTTAAAACGTCAATGAAAAATTGTTTGTCTTCAGCAAATTTCATTTCAGGAAAAAAAATCTGATTGTCCTTTATTACACTCGTTTTTATCATTCGTGCCCTAGGTCCTAAATGATGAAAGATATGTGGGATCGAAAATGGTGATTCACTTCTTCTTTCTTTACATGATTCATGCTCTCCGATAATAATTGACTTACCTTTTGCTTGAATCTGAATGGTTTTCCCAACTGCATAATCATCACTTGTTTCCTCTAAAATGGTCGATAATACTTCGAGTCCATTGGGTTCAAGCCAATCATCGGCATCTAAAAAAGTCATATATTTGGAGCTAGCCAATTGAATACCGATATTACGCGGACGGCCAGGTGTACCAGTATTTCTCTTAAGAAAAACGACAATGATGTTATCAAATTTTGAAGAGTATTCTAATAAAATATCTCTTGAGGAATCGGTAGAACCATCATCGATTAATATATATTCCAAATTTTCCATGCCAAGGGATTGATTTAGGACAGAGTTAATCGTTTTTCTCAGATATTTTTCAGCATTATAAACGGGGGTAATGACAGAAACTAATGTGGGATTCCGCTGGGTGTTTAATTTTTGATCAACGATATAATATCCTTCAGCGTTATAATTCATTATTTGCTGCTTTTGTTTCCATTTCCATAGCATGTTTTATACCTCAACTTTCTGTCCCTCTTTTTTCTTACTTTAATTAATATGTAAAAAGCAAAACTATATTTATTCTTTGACAAAATTACAATATTATTCGAAAAACAGATCTCCTACGTAAAATTACTTTGGAAGCAGTCCATAAATAACGTTCTTTGGCAACTTTTTACACTAAATATATCTGAATAATGTTAAAATAATTCTTATTGATAATGATTCTAGGAGGATATTACCTGTGGATAAAAAGTTTTCTAGCCCAAAAGGTTTTGGAGAAATACTCGATCATACTTTTCATTTAACAAAAAATCACTTTAAGGACTTTTTTATGATTTTACTGATTTTCATGGGACCGGTTTACTTGCTTCAAGCGATACTCCAGCTCATGGCTGGAACCAGCTTTTTTCGAGAGGTTGGCAGCGATGGTGCTTGGTTTGAGCAAATACTTACGAGCTTTGAAGAATCAGGGACCTTCGATTCCAGCAGTTTAAGCGCAGACATCGGATTAATCGTAGTGGGCTTGATTAGCGCCATTTTGGCACCTGTTGCGGAGGCAGCGATCCTATTTACTATCAATCATGTTCGAAAAAATGAAGAATATACCGTCGGTTCCGTAATTAAACAAGCCTTTTCACGATTTTGGCCGATGATTGGCAGCAGTATCTTATTCTTTCTTATTACCATGGGGATTATCATTATTCCACTCGCGATCGTCGGTGTCACCGGTGGTGTGGTTGCAACGACAGTGAATCCGGTTTTAGGGATCCTTTTAGGAGTTGTCCTATTTCTGGGGTTTGCCCTTGGAATTGGACTATTATTAACCCGCTGGAGCTTTTATTTTGGCTCTGTCGTGCTGGATAAAGATTCACCAGGTTTAGGAAGAAGCTGGAGATTGTCAAAAAAGCGTACATGGGTGTTGATGGGTCTCTATATCGTGTTTTATTTTATTATTTCAAGTATCAGCTTTGGTGTCCAAGTAACGTTTGGAATGGTTTTAGGTAATAGTGTGTTATTAACCTTGATTTCAAACCTTGTCACTTTAGTTACGACAATGATTTTCTCCGTGGGCTATGGGGTTATGTATATTGATTTAAAAACAAGACACGATGCGGATGATATCAAAGAGATGCTAGAAGACTATAAGACTGTACAATAAAAAACCTATTATGTTAGGTGATGATTATGTTAGATGCAAACAAGGCACGCGATGACCTTGAAGAAATATTAAAAACAAAAGAATATACAGTTTATTACGAATCAAAGGGTTTCATTGCAACATGGTGGGATCATGCCAAAGACTGGATCGCAGCACAGCTCGAAAAATTGTTTCCTGCCATCGATTCAGCAAGCGGAGCTTCAGGTCCGATTCTTATTTCAATCATAGTGATTATCATCAGCCTGTTAGCTTTATCTACTTTTTTTCTCATCCGTCATACTCGCCGAACTCGGCTCCTTCGCAAACAAAAGCCGCTTCAATCGATGAAGGAAATGAATTGGACGTATCAAAAACATCTGGAAGAGGCAGAAAAACAAGAGGCGTTAGGAGCATATACACTTTCCACCCGCCATTTGTTTTTAGCACTGCTTCTTTACTTTCATGAAAAGGGATTGCTGGAGGCTAGAATTTGGAAAACGAATTGGGAATATTATGATGAACTAAGGAAAGTAGATTTACAAAAGGCAGAACTCTTTTTTAAGCTTGCACACTTCTTTGAGGAAGTGACCTATGGGGAACGCAACGTACAGAAAGAAGAATACTCCCAGTTTCATAATGAAGCAAGAAAAGTACTTGGCGATACAGGGGAGGAGAATATTTTATGAAATCTCTTTCCAAAATACGCACTTGGATCGGGCTGGTGATCATGCTCAGTTTATTTCTAGTCTTCAGCTATTTTAGCTATTCACCTAAACCGCAAGTTTTCCCAGCATATGTTACTGATTCACCTTCGCCGACTGGAGTGAAGGCATTTTATACATATGTAAAAAAAGATAAAGCAGGGGAAATCTGGAGTCAATCACCAGATTTACTAAAAGCAACAGCTGACCACCAATTACTAGTTATGGCTGAACCCGCTTTTATTCCTGAAAAGGAAGAAATGAACGCTTATATCAATTTTATGAAGGCCGGAAACACCATCTTGTTATTACAAAACGATCCACAAGGGATGTTTGACGTAAAAACAGTATCAGTTGATACAGAAGAAACAATGAAGGTTTACACTCAAGGTCATACTTCTTACCGTGCTCAAATCGATTCAGTCATCCGTTTGCAGACCAAGAAGGAAGAGGAAGTATTAATATATGATGAGGCTGGTCCCATTGCAGTTAAACAATTATATGGAAATGGTCAATTAATTGTGGCGATAACCCCTGGGTGGATGACAAATGGAGATCTATTAAAAAAAGACCATTTACGACTTCTTCTCTATCTGATCAATGAAGGGTCCACGGACAAGATTCTGTTTGATGAATACATTCATGGTGGAGAAAATGCGTCTACTTTTTTGAATGTGTACCCGATGTGGTTTTTACTCCTTGTTTTGCAAGGGGGACTATTAATGATTCTCTGGTTATGGTCAAAGGGAAAGCGTTTCGGACCTATTTTCGTCCCAAGGGAAGAGTCGGTTCGTTTTAGTGATGAGGGAATCCAAGCAGTTGCTGCCTGGTTTCTCCGCGGCAAACGCTATCGTGATTCAATAATCATCCAAGCAGACTATGTCAAACTGCTTCTCCAGGAACGATGGCAAATTCCATATAATCGGGAATGGAAGGATTTATCGAGTTATTTTGAAAGAAAATGGACTAAAGTGCCTGCAAATGAGATTAGACCTTTTCTTTTAGGGTTAGTAAACATCCTCGAAAAAGAAAAAATCACAAAACAGGAATACTTATTATGGTCGAAAAAGCTTGAGCTGCTAAGGAGAGAGGTTGAAGAATGAAAACAGAATTAACATCCTTTTTGGAAAAATATGAAGAGAGGATTTTAGGTCAGAGTCTAAATTTAAGACTCCTTTTATCCGCTATTTTAGCAGGGGGGCATGTCCTTCTAGAAGGAGTGCCTGGCACCGGAAAAACTCAAATGGTACGTACTCTAGCTAATCTTTTAGGAGGTACCTTTAACCGGATCCAGTTTACACCTGACTTATTGCCAAGTGATATTACCGGAAGCACGATTTACAATATGAAGGAAAACACTTTTCAAACGTTAAAGGGACCAATTTTTACAAATATCCTTTTAGCTGATGAAATAAATCGGACACCTGCAAAGACCCAGGCTGCCCTTTTAGAAGCAATGGAAGAAAAACAGGTGACGATTCAAGGTGAAACGTATCCGTTACCCGAGGTGTTTTTTGTGGTCGCCACTCAAAATCCGATTGAATTTGAAGGTACCTACCCGCTCCCAGAAGCACAACAGGATCGATTCCTTTTTAAACTGAGAATTGAATTTCCAAGCTATGAGGACGAGAAAAATGTCTTAAAACAAGTAATTGAAAACAGCTTTGACGAAAAGGTTGTTTCACCCATCTTAGAAATGGAAGATTTTTTAAGGATTAGAAAAGAAATTGAAAAAGTTACTGTTAGTGAGAATGTATTAGATTACATGATGAAAGTTGTCAGAAAAACGCGTGATGCAGATGCCATCCGATTTGGTGCCAGTACCCGAGCCGGAATATCGATAGGAAAAGCAGCACAAGCATGGGCCTACCTTTCCGGACGGGATTATGTGACGCCAGACGATATCAAATTAGTCGCCAAACCGGCCCTGCGCCATCGCATTCAGTTATCCCCGCATGTAGAATTGGAGGGAGCAACCGTTGACCAAATCATTGAAGAGCTGGTGGGCTCGGTTCCTGTTCCAAGATAGAGGGATTTTACCAACTAAACGATTACTGCTTGTTTTCCTAATCCTATCTTTAGGTTTAGGTCTCGGTACGATCTGGGAAATTCCTTGGGGTTTCGTTATTTCTGCAAATATCATTGTACTTTTCATCAGTCTAGTGGATTTGTTTTTTTCGCCAAAAAAGAAGCAACTCTTCTTTCAACGATTGATGGCGGAAGAGTTTGAAAGAGGAATTTCATATACAGTAAAGATTGAGGTTCAGAATGACTCTCCTTATCCTTTTTCATACCGCATGGTCGATGGTTTGCCGCAGACCTTTGAAAGGCCGTTTCCTATCATTGGATCAATATCTAAGGAATCAACGGTCGAGATTTCGTATAGTACGAGTGCGTTGATGCGGGGAAAATATGAAATCAAGAAGCTTTATTTTCGATATGCGAGTTTGCTAGGTTTGTGGGAAAAGCAAGTGACCGTGGAATTAGCGGATTCTGTGAAAGTCATTCCTGATTTAACCGAGACCAAACAGTATTTAGAAAATGCACAGAAGTATTTGGTTTACGAAGGGTTAAAGATTCGGAGACAGCGAAGTGGAGTTGGCGAATTTTCCAAGATTAGAAATTATGTCGTCGGGGATGATCCGCGTAAAATCAACTGGCGCCAAACAGCGAAGCTTCGTGAAGTGATGACGAATGAATATGAACCGGAGCATGGAAAGTATATTACGATCTTAATGGATTGCGGAAGAATGATGGGGGCAGAATTATTGAAGGGGAATCGCTTAGAAAAAGCATTAGAAGCTGCATTAACCGTTACAGCGGCAGCACTCCAAAAGGGAGATTATGTGTCGGTACTTGCCTTTTCAAAGGACATAAAAGTCTTTGTGCCCCCTGCCAAAGGGATAGCCCATCTACAGACCATCCTTCAAGCAATCTATTCATTAAAAGTGGATGCAGCTGAGTCTAATTATGCAGCCATCCTGCAATATTTAGAAATGGTTCAAAAGAAACGAAGTCTGCTCCTATTATTTAGTGATGTCCGTACCTTTCTTCATGAGGAAAGTGATCTTATGCTATTAAGACGTCTAAGACAACGGCATTTATTTTTAATGATTGGAATTGAGGATCAGACACTTTTAAGAAGAGTCAAAGAGGAGCCGAATACGGTCCAAGCAGCGATGCGAAAAAGTATTGCACAGCAGCAAATTCTTGTTAAGAAAAGAGAAAAAATCAAATGGGAAAAACAAGGCCTCCAAATGATTGAGGCCCGTGAGGAAAAGTTGGCGATTACAGCTGTTTCGCATTATATTGACATTATCAATCAGAATCTTTTATAACCTTTGTAAGTTTTAGCTTTCCAATCACAATATAAAGGAGCAACCCGATTACCGTTAAGAAAGCAACACTATACTTTGCTTCTAATGAAATATCTGCTGGTGTGATAAACCCTTCAATGATGCCAGCAATAACAAACAAAGGAATCGTTCCAAGCAGAAGTTGAACGGAGCGCATCGCTTGCTGCTTTAATTGAAAACTCCTTGAATAATGCCCTGGGACAAACAGCTTATAGCCCATTAAAAGACCAGCTCCCCCGGCAATAAATATGGCTGTTAGCTCAATCATCCCATGGGGAACAATAAATGCCCAAAAGTCATACGATTTACTGTGATGCCAAAATAGGGCAGCGAGCGCACCAATGATGATGCCATTGTAGACCATCAAATAAACGGTCACAAGCCCAAATGTAATACCACCGGCAAAAGCAAAGATCGCGACCTTGATATTATTTGTCATAATGCTTGCCGACATGAGGGATGAGTCCACCGCATCATGGCCCTTCCCAAGTTGTTCCGGGTCTACACCTTTAGCGATTTCCGCTGGGAGTATGGAATAGATATGCAGAGGGTCATTCATGACTGAAAGAAAGCTCCCCAAAGCACCAATCATAAATAAGATCATTGCAAACATGACAAATTTCCATTGCTCTAATAAGAGCCCAATAAATTTTTCACTAAAAAAATGACGGATTTGTTTGAAGCTTGATACCTGGTCTTTATACAATAGATTATGTGATTTAGCTACAAGTCCGTTCAAATATTGGGTGACTTCATCATTAGGAAAATAAGTTTGACTGTAGGAAAGATGTTGGGCCGCCTTTTGATAGAGACAATGGTATTGAGTGATTCGGTCACCTGTTATATTATTTCTGTGCTTGCTTATCGTTGTGATTAACTGTTCGAGCTGTTTCCATTCTTCACGATGTATTTTTACAAATTGTTTTACATTCATCCTGACACCTACTTTAATGGGGCTATGTATTAATTTTGTATTTATTCTCCTTATTATAGTAATATTGTAGAAAAATAGAAATAAAAATAATCAACCATGTGACAGGGGGAAGCTTATGAATGAAGATCATGTAGATATAAAAACACCCGAATTCGTGTCGATTCAGTTTCAAATCGCTGGTTTAGGCAGCAGGTCTGCAGCCTTTATCATTGACCAGTTATTATTAATGGCTTTTAACATTTTGTCCTTGATTGTCCTTTTTTTCATACTGGACGGGATGTCAAAAATGGAATTTGTTTTGATCGGGAATTCACTGCCTATTGCAATAACGATTATCATGTTGTTTCTCGTTAATTGGGGCTACTTTTTTGCGTTTGAGTTTTTCTCGGGGGGGAGAACGCTTGGGAAGAAGTTAATGGGAATCCGGGTCATTCAGGAAAACGGTCATAGCATCACGTTGCTTTCCAGCTTTATCCGGAATCTGATCCGAATCATTGATTCCTTGCCGACAGCTTATTTTCTAGGTATTATTATGATCTTTTTCCATTCTAAACATAAACGGCTCGGCGATCTTGTCGCTGGGACGATTGTCGTTCATGAGCGCAAGGTAAAACGGAATAAGAAACAATCACCTCTCGAAGAAGAAATCAACAACAGAGGGCTTACCAAGGAAGATCTCACTATTGATGAATGGACGCTGAAATCATTGGGAATAAAGGATTGGAAGCTCGTCAGTACATATGCCAGCCGTTTTCAGCAAATCCCATTAGTTGAAAGAAAACAACTAACGGAACAAATCGCCTTACTGTTATTTCCGAAAATCGGACTGGATCCGGCAGGGGAAAAAACTTCTGATCTCGAAAACACCCTTCTTGTCCTTTATTTAATTCTAAAGGATGAATGGGAGTTTGAACTGTGAGAATGAATATAAAACCACGGAAAAAGTAATGCATTCGTACCTGCATTGCTTTTTTTCGTGTAGTAATTTTATAGAAAAGGAGGTTCGATTTGTCAAATCCATCCGACTTGTGTCTTATTTAGTCGCTTTTAATCGAAATATTTATATTTAGGATGTATAATAGGGAATTGTGGATTGCTATGTAAAAAAGGAGGAAACTAATATGATGGAATGGACAATAATTCTGTTGATTGCGATATCAGCTGTGTTGCTAATCGTTTCAATTATATCGAATCGCAACTTAGAAAAACAAAAACATAAGGAAATTGATATGGTTCATGTGGCTGTAATGAAGGATATCAATAACGTGCACGAGCAAATTCGCAATTTGGAACTTGATATAGAAGTGGTCACAAAGGAAGCAGGCGTTCAACTGACTCCAGAAGAAATGATATTTAAGCGTGAAGTACTAGATTTATATAAACGCAAATATTCGATTGAAACCATTGCTCAGAAAAAACAAGTTTCAGAGAGTGAAATTAACCAATTCCTTGCACCTTATCTAGCAGCAAAGGATGAAAGGAGCAAATTAGCAAATGAAATTTAATGTAGTGAGCAGCTTTGCGGCCGGAATTCTTCTAGCTTCGACCATTTGTGGTGCTGTTTACTTCACTGAAGATCCTGCAGTCACAAAAGCAGCTCCCAAACCGACCAAAAGCGAGCAGAAAACAGTCGTTCAACCAACTGAAGCAGAGATGAAAGATAAGCTTTTAACAGCTGGGTATATTGTTCAACCGAAGGCAGACTATGATAAGACAATAGAAGCAACTAAAAAAGCGGCTACAGCGGCTTCAGCCAATAATAATTCTAAAAAGATCGTCTATCGAGCAGTTATTTCAGTAACACAAGGGATGACCAGCATCGATGTCGGTAGAATGCTTGAAAAAGCAAAAATCGTACCTGATGATTTTAAATTCTCAAGAGATGTAGAGAAAAAAGGTGTCGAGAAAAATTTGCGTCCGGGTACATTCACAGTCGATACAGAAATGACCTATGATCAAGTCATCGCGACTATTTTTAAAAAGTAACCATCTATATAACAAAGACGGACAGGATCTAACGATTCTGTCCGTTCTTTATTTATTATTAGTTTTTTTTCACGAATTCCTGGACCATTTCACCCGTAACGGTTTGCCTCGTTGGAATAAAGCGTAGGTTGATTTTATTAATACTATTGGTGACTGCATTGATTTTATCGGTTGAAAAAGGTTTGCCTTGTTTACATAACTCAATCGCTTCTTCGATAAATTGTTCGCGTTGTTGATCGAGCGCTAAGAATTTTTGATAGGTTTCATGTTGATTTGACGCGTGTTTAATTAAATCTTTATGTACACTCATGATTTCACTCCTTAAATAATTAACTTATACAATCATACCATAATTGATAATTTTTATCTGTTCAATAAGATTTTATGTTGAAGCTCCAGGAGAGAAGTATGGTAAAATATTAGACTCACATCGAAAGTCAGCATCGAAACGTGGGAGTGAACAAACCCGAAGACGGAGGGAGATAAATCAGTTTTATTAAGGATATGTTAATGTTAAAATCGAAAATAATCTTTATAAAGATTTAGATGTACATTTTAGTAGAGGGAAGTGGAGTCGAAAATGAAACAATACAATACGCGAGCTATTATGGCGTCGCTGCTTATCTGCGGTTTCGTTGGCATGTTCAGCGAGACGGCGCTCAACATTGCGATTAGTAATTTAATGGATGTGTTCCAAATTTCAGCTGCAACCGCACAGTGGCTGACAACAGGGTTCTTACTTACACTCGGCATTCTGATGCCGATGACTGGGTTACTGCTACAATGGTTTACGACAAGGCAATTGTTTACTGGTTCTCTAACGAGCTTGATTGTCGGCACTTTAATTGCGGCGCTCGCATTCAATTTCGAAATTCTTATGGTCGCTCGTGTTTTACAGGCGGTCGGAATGGGCCTGTTGATTCCGCTCATGTTCAATACGATCCTCGTCGTGTATCCACCTGAGAAACGTGGGGCGGCGATGGGTTTTGTCGGACTTGTCATCATGTTCGCACCGGCGACCGGCCCGACTGTAGCTGGTCTCCTAATTGAATACTTAACATGGCATTATATATTTTGGCTATCACTGCCATTTTTGGTGATAGGTCTTTTGGTAGGGTTGAAGTATTTGGAAAACGTCACAGAGGTGACGAAACCTCGCATTGATATATTATCAGTTGCATTATCAACGATCGGCTTCGGTGGCGTCGTCTTCGGCTTCAGCAAGGCAGGAGAAGGCACCGAAGGCTGGACCAGCCCGGTCGTGGTCACTTCAATTATCATCGGGCTAGTCGCACTCGTGTTGTTCACGCGGCGGCAGACGGTTATGCGTGAACCTATGATGAACTTGCGCGTCTTCAAGTACCCGATGTACAACGTGGGGCTGCTTTTGGTACTGTCATCGATGATGATCATATTGTCTAGCATGATTATTCTGCCAATGTTTCTTCAGAATGGAATGAGCCTGTCACCGTTTGCCGCTGGACTTATGCTGTTGCCGGGCAGCGCGTTGAACGGTATCCTGTCGCCGCGCATGGGGAGTTTGTTTGATAAATATGGGCCAAAGTGGCTGGTTATTCCAGGTCTCATCGTCGTCGCGATATCGATATGGTTTCTTTCCGACATATCGTCTGCATCTTCGATTGCTTTTATCGTCTCGTTGCATATCGGATTAATGGTCGGTATCTCAATGGTTTGGATGCCGGCGCAGACTAACGGGCTGAACGAGCTGCCACCGGAGCTTTACCCACATGGTACGGCAGTCATGAACACGCTTCAGCAGGTCGCAGGAGCAATTGGAACAGCGATTGCCATTATCATCCTTACAAGCGGTATGGATAAGTATTTGCACAACTCCCCAACGCCAACGAAACAGTCTGAGATGGCTAACGCGATGACGTTCGGCTCACAGAACGTGTTCTTGTTCACGTTGACCGTTACGCTAATCGGTCTTGCTATGGCGTTCTTCATCCGCCGCGTTGTCGTCAAACATGCGTCGATGAATTCGATCCATTAATGTTCAAAAAGGGAGCCTAGGGGCTCCCTTTTCAGTTAACTGGGACTTTCACTAATTACAGTTTTACTAGAAGGGTCCGTTGTTGTTTCTTTGTTTTCTACCTTAAGAACTTAAGGTTTTCTTAAGGTTATCCAAATAAAATGGGAACCAGTTAAGGTTAATGTTGAATTTGGAGGTATTTATTATATGAAAAAGAATTATACAAAAATTATACTGGATTTGATGATGGCTATTACGTTTGTGCTGCTAATGAATCCGAGAGTATTAAACGGTTTACCGTTTCATGAAATCGCTGGTCTGATAATAGGAGTAGCTATTCTTATACACATTGGATTGAACTATCGCTGGGTCGTAAATACAACCAAAAAGATATTGGACCCCAAACTCCCTAAAAAAACTCGATTTAGTTATCTGATCAATATACTGCTATTAATTTCAATGGCTACTGTCATTATAACTGGTATATTAATTTCGAGAGTAGTTCTTCCAAGTTTCGCAGTTCAAGAGGGTCACTCGATTCGAGGTATCCACGGTTTCTCTGCTGATGCAACACTTGCATTCGTTGGTCTTCATATTGCTGTAAATTGGCAATGGGTATTGGGTATTTGCAAAAAGGCTTTTAAGTCGAAAGAAGGAAAACTTAGGAAGGGTGTTCTTGTATCAGTGATTCTATCAATCGCCATTTTGGCAGGTGGGATTCAATGGTTTTCCTCAACCGCTTCTTCAAATACTGTTGATTTTAAGCAGGAACAAATGCAACAAAGTGGGCAGTCATCAAATGTGAACACAGGGAATACAACAAATACACTTCAAGGACCGCCTAACGGAGATTTTCGTGAGGGAAAAATTCATGGAAAAGATGGACATGGAGGTAGCAGTAACCCGTTTCTTGTTGTTCTTAACTATTTTGTGATTTGGGCAGCAATCATAATTCCTACTTATTATCTGGAAAAGAGAATCTTAAGGAATAAGCGTAAATCAAGAGATTTTAAACCACAAGTATCATGATTGCTTATAAAGTACATTTGTGAAATTTAGTGATTTCCTTCAATACAAACAGGGCGATGCTTTATGAAGGCATCGCCTTTTTTTAATTAAAAAAGTTAAAGTACACATGATTGTTTATCATCAACCTAAGCAAGAATGCCTTGAACAAATAGAAAATGAGCAAATGAGGTACTTCAAAATTAATTGGAGCGGGAATCAACAGTCAGTTTAACATTGCCTATTTAATAAGGAATTGGCAGAGTGGTATTAAAAAGTATCTTTAATTTGAGATACTTTACTGGACGACATTCGACATTAAGATATATTATGGTTACATAAAGTTACCTAGGTTAATAAAGATAACCTTAATAATTCACAAATAATAAAATGATTAGGAAATGAAGACTATGATCGAAGTAACTGTAAAACTTAATTTTAAGGGAAGGAATTACCAAACGAATATCATTGCAAGAAAGGACACTCCTGAAACACAAATCTTGCAGCTGGCATGGGAACAAGTTGTAAAACAATGGACAAATTAATAGTGGAGAAATCCCAACTTTAGTTGAAGGGAGATAAAGCCTTGAATGAAAAGAAAGAAGTAGGAGAAAAAGCTGTAGAATATGTGAAAGACGGCATGGTGGTTGGACTCGGTACAGGTTCTACTGTATTTTATACCATCACTAAGCTCGGTCAGTTAGTCCAGCAGGGACTTTCCATTAAAGGAGTTCCGACTTCGGAACATACGAAACAATTAGCGTTAGAACTTGGTATTCCACTTGTTTCGTTAGATGAGATTGAGCAAATTGATGTCGCAATTGATGGAGCAGATCAGGTAGATCCTGAGTTAAATCTCATTAAAGGAGGCGGCGGCGCTCTTTTAAGAGAGAAAATCATCGCTACAGCAGCTGAAACTTTCATTGTCGTTGCCGACTCTGATAAAAATGTAGATACATTAGGAACTTTTCCATTGCCAATAGAAGTGGTCCCATTTGGATACGAAATGACAGTAAAACATATCAGGGAACTTGGAGGCAGTCCGAAGCTGAGACAAAAGGATGGGACCCCTTATCTAACAGATAACGGTAATTTTATTATAGACAGCAGTTTTCAAGAAATTACACATCCAAGAGAGTTAGAGAAAAACCTGAACCTCATACCAGGTGTAGTTGATAACGGATTATTTGTAGGAATGGCAGATATTGTTATTACTATTAAAGATAAAAAGCTTGCAACGAAAGTCCGAAGCTAGAAAATGGGAGAAATCAGAATACGAACTTGGGGGATTAATAATGGAATCAATGACCTTTGTCTTATTTGGAGCAACTGGGGATTTAGCAAAGAGAAAGATTTTCCCAGCTATATACAACTTGTATGTTGATCAAAAGTTACCACAGTCCATATCTATTATTGGGCTCGGTAGAGGGGACCTTTCTCATTCAGATTTCCAAGAAAAAGTGAAAGACTCTATATTAGACTTTTCACGCCGCCTAGAACATGAGGCAGCAAATATGGGGGAATTTTTAGAATACTTCCGCTACAGTAGATTGGATGTAACCCGTAAAGAAGATTATCAACAACTACTTCAATTAGTGAAGCAGCGTGAAGAAGATCTTGATTTAGAAGAAAACCGTATGTTTTATCTTTCAGTGGCACCAGAATTTTTTGACACGATTGCCCTAAACATAAAAAATAGCGGCCTTGGTCAGGCAGCCGGCTGGAAACGTTTAATCATAGAAAAGCCTTTTGGTCATGACCTCAAATCTGCACGCGAACTCAATAAAAAACTCAGCCGTGCTTTTGAGGAAGAGGAAATTTACCGAATCGACCATTACTTAGGCAAACCAATGGTTCAGAACCTGGAAGCCTTGGCTTTCGCAAACCCCATTCTACAGTCGGTATGGAATAAAGACCATATTGCAAATGTCCAGATAACTGCGAGTGAAACCGTTGGGGTTGAGAAGAGAGCGGGTTATTACGACCAAGCTGGAGCAATCCGTGATATGGTTCAAAACCATATGCTGCAAATTTTGATGATGACAGCCATGGATAAGCCTGAAAAAATTAACGCAGCGGAAATTAGACATGAAAAGCGGAAGGTCATGGAGTCACTTCGGCCCGTAAAAGAAGAAGATGTCCCATACGATATTGTCCGCGGCCAATACATTTCAGGAGAGGTAAATGATCAAAAAGTTCCAAGTTATATAGAAGAGCCTGGAGTAAATCCTTTTTCCACGACTGATACATTTGTCGCTGCCCGTTTGTGGATTGATCATCCATCATGGACTGGAGTTCCCTTTTACATTCGTACAGGAAAAAGAATGAAGGAAAAATCAACGCGGATTGTCATCGAATTTAAAAATAAGGAAAACCAACCATATAAAAATAATCAAATCGATCCTAATTTATTAATTATTGAAATTAATCCTAATGAAAATATCTCCTTCCAATTAAACAGCAAAAACCCATTAAAAAATGGAAAGGTTACTCCTATTAGAATTAATTTTTCAAATGATCAAATAGGATTGGGAGTACCTGAAGCGTATGAAAGACTTATCTATGATGCTGTTAACGGGGATTCTACCTTCTTTGCTCATTGGAAAGAAGTTGAATTGTCATGGGAATGGGTACAGCCAATTCTTAATGCATTTGAGGGAAATATAGTTCCGCTCCATAAATATCAGTCAGGTTCATATGGTCCTGCAGCTTCTGATTCCTTGCTATTGGAAAATGGTTTTAAATGGTGGCTTGATGAAAAGCTTCAAGAAAACAAGGACACTGTACTACACATCTAAGTTAATCTGGAGGGAAAAAATGATGTCTCAAAACATTGATAATTTATCAGTAACTACGATTCGAACGCTTTCTATTGATGCGATTAATGCAGCTAATTCAGGTCATCCAGGTCTCCCAATGGGGGCAGCACCAATGACGTATACATTATGGGCAAAACATCTTAATCACAACCCTGAAAACCCAAAATGGTTTAACCGCGACCGATTCGTTTTATCTGCAGGACATGGATCCAGTTTGCTGTATAGCATGCTTCATTTAGCTGGCTATGCTGTCACAATTGATGATTTGAAAAACTTTCGAAAATTAAATAGCAGAACTCCGGATACCGCTGATAATGTAGTACGTATTGCGAAAAGTGTCTTACAACATTCTTAGGTAGATCAGTAAAGAAACAGATTAAAATTATTATACAACATTGGAGGAGAACATAATGAAGGTAGGACTTATTGGTTTAGGAAAAATGGGATTAAACTTAGGGCAAAATTTATTGGATCACCAGCATGAAGTGGTTGCATTTGATGTTAATCCAAGTGCAGTAGAAAGTATGAAGGAATATGGAGCAACTGGTGTATCCAGTTATAAAGAACTCATTCAGTCCTTGGAACATCCAAGAATTGTCTGGATTATGGTCCCTCATGCAGTGGTTGATTCAGTTATTGGTGAGATCTTACCCTATTTGGAAAAAGGTGATATTGTCGTTGAAGCAGGTAATTCTCACTATAAAGAATCGATTCAACGCTACAACGAATTAAAGGAAATAGGCGTGAGATTTATGGATGCGGGTACTTCAGGCGGTATGGAAGGTGCTCGAAATGGCGCTTGTTATATGATTGGCGGTGATCCAGAAGCTTGGGAAGTGGTTGAACCCCTTTTCAAGGATACAGCAGTAGAAAATGGCTTCTTATATGCTGGCAAGGCTGGAAGCGGGCACTTCTTAAAAATGGTTCATAATGGAATCGAGTATGCCATGATGGCAGCCATTGGCGAAGGTTTTGAAGTGCTTGAGAAAAGCGAATTTGATTTTGATTACGAAAAGGTCGCACGTGTTTGGAATAATGGATCCGTTATTCGTTCATGGCTGATGGAATTAACAGAAAATGCATTTTCAAAATATCCAAATTTGGAAGAAATTAAAGGAATTATGCATTCTTCAGGTGAAGGAAAATGGACTGTAGAGGCAGCCTTAGACCTCAAAACAGCAACACCAGTCATTGCCATGTCATTATTAATGCGTTATCGCTCTCTAGAAGATGATACCTTTACAGGAAAAGTTGTAGCAGCACTAAGAAATGAATTTGGCGGACATACTGTCGAAAATAACTAAAATATTATTTAATAAAAATTGGAGGAATACATTATGGAATTTTTTATCGATACGGCAAACCTAGATGAAATCAAAAAGGCCTATAAAATTGGGGTGTTATCTGGTGTCACGACCAACCCATCCTTAGTGGCTAAAGAAGGCGTGAAATTCGAAGATCGTATCGCAGAAATCTTAAATGCTGTTCCAGAAGTGGAGTCAGTTTCTGCCGAAGTAACACCTAATGCTTTAACTGCTGACCAAATGATTGCAGAAGCAGATGAGCTTATTCATGAGATGCTTCTCGGTAAAAAAGGACCGGGATCTGATTATCTTGGATGCGTCGATTTACCGAATAACTACGATAAAGAAGAATTTGCAAGAATCAAAGCTGCTTCTGAAAGAATTCGGAGTAATTCTGATGCTTTAATCGTAATCGGAATCGGGGGCTCTTATCTTGGTGCAAGAGCTGCCATTGAAGCGCTGTCTCATACGTTTCATAACCAAATTGACGGCAAAACAGAGATTTATTTTGCTGGACAAAATATCAGTGCCACATATCTAACCCATTTATTTGATGATTAAGGACAAAGATATTTCGGTCAATGCCATCTCAAAATCAGGTACAACAACAGAGCCTGCTATTGCGTTACGTATTTTCCGGGATTATTTGGAGAAAAAGTATGGTAAAGAAGAGGCGAAAAAACGTATTTATGCGACAACAGATCGTGCTAAAGGTGCCTTAAAAACACTTGCTGATGAAGAAGGATATGAAACCTTTGTCATTCCTGATGACGTGGGCGGCAGATATTCCGTGTTGACCCCAGTAGGTTTATTACCTATTGCAACAGCCGGGTTAGAGATTGATAAAATGATGGCAGGTGCCGCAGTTGCTGCGGATAAGTATAATAATCCGAACTTGGCAGAAAACCAAAGTTATCAGTACGCTGCAGTCAGAAATGCCCTTTACAGAAAAGGAAAATCAATTGAACTATTGGTAAACTTTGAACCATCTCTTCATTATGTATCTGAATGGTGGAAACAATTATTTGGTGAGAGTGAAGGAAAGGACCAAAAGGGTCTTTATCCTGCTTCTGTCGATTTCACTACCGATCTTCACTCCATGGGACAATATGTGCAAGAAGGACGCCGGGACCTTATTGAAACCGTGGTATCTGTAAAAGAACCTAAAGTAGACATTACCCTTGGGGTAGAAGAGGCAGATCTTGATGGATTAAATTATTTAGCTGGGAAGACAATGGATTATGTGAATAAGAATGCTGCACAGGGTACGGTTCTAGCTCATGTGGATGGAGGAGTTCCAAACTTATCCGTGGAGTTGGATCAATTAAATGAATATACCTTCGGTGAAATGGTGTATTTCTTTGAGAAAGCATGTGGAATCAGCGGCTTGCTCATGGGAGTAAATCCTTTTGACCAGCCAGGTGTAGAGGCATATAAGAAGAACATGTTTGCACTCCTAGGAAAACCAGGATATGAAGCAGAAAGAGAAGAATTACAAAAACGCATATCAAAATAGTAGTAAATGGAAGCACTATTGTATTAGAATAACGGGTTCTATTATCGATTACAAAAATAAAATAAAAGGTTATTGACAAAAAAGTTTACAAGTATTATTATTATCTCATATTCAAGATAAATTAATACGAGATAATATAATTCGAGACTTTTTTAGGGAGGTGAAAATAATGGAGAGGAAATGCAATAATCTGCCCTTTCTAATATTAATGCAAACATCTAAAGCAATTCATGATCGAATAAAGGAAGAAATGGCAATGAACAAGCTTGGTATTATGGAATTATCATTTTAGACTTTTATTTTTTTTAATAATTTATCTCGAATTCGAGATAAATAACATTTAGGAGGATTTTAAGATGATAAACATTGGTTTATTAATCATTCGTTTGGTAATTGGTTTACTATTTGTGGGTCACGGTGCTCAAAAATTGTTTGGCTGGTTCGGTGGCTATGGATTGAAAGGAACCGGTGGCTGGTTTGAATCCATTGGCATGAAACCAGGAGTGACCATGGCTATTTTCGCAGGTTTAGCAGAACTTATTGGTGGACTTTTGTTTGCTTTAGGACTATTAACACCACTTGCAGGAATAATAATTGCAGGAACTATGTTAATGGCTATCGTAAAAGTGCATGCTCCAAATGGATTATGGGCAACAGCTAATGGTTATGAATACAACTTAACTTTGCTTTCAGTTGCTATTGGTATAGCTCTGATTGGTCCCGGTCAATATGCTTTAGATTCATTATTATTCTAAAATATCTGGTCTTTGTATGACACTTTTTACTATTACAGACGATCTTCAATTTCGAACAAAAGAATTAAATTAATATTGTGACAGGAGTGATTTGGAGATGGAACTCTTAGGACTACATCATGTATCAATTTTAACAGGGAAAGCGGAAAAAAATTATGAATTTTATACAAAAATTTTAGGAATGAGATTGGTAAAGAAAACTGTTAACCAAGATAATACAGAATCCTATCATCTTTTCTATGCTGACGCGGAAGGAACTCCAGGAACGGAAGTGACGTTCTTTGACATTCCTCATCTTGGGCAAACATATAGGGGAACCTCAGATATTTCTACTGTATCACTAAGGGTTAGAAGTTCAGATTCATTGTTATTTTGGAAAGAACGTTTTAAACAATTTGGGATTGAACATGATGATATTCAAAAAAGAGCAAGTCGTGATACATTGGCTTTCAGAGATTTCGAGGGGACTCGCATAATACTGGTAGCCGATAACGGTGAAAAAGGTGTGAGAGCTGGGATTCCTTGGCAAAGGGATGACATTTCACTGGAACATGCCATTATTGGTTTAGGACCTGTAACTCTCACAGTCGCAATTGCAGAACCAACAATCGGTGTTTTAACAGAAGTTATGGGTTTTCGATTTGCCGGTGCTTATCCTTCACTTGAAGGGGATTATCCAGATATATTGATTTATGTAACTGGAGAAGGCGGCAGCGGTGCGGAAGTTCATATTGAAACAAGACCCGATTTGCCAAGAGCCCGCTTAGGTCGTGGAGGTGTTCACCATGTTGCCTTCCGTGTTCCGAATGAGAAAGAATATGATCAATGGGCAGTGCGTTTGAAAGAATACAGGTTACCGAATTCAGGGAAAGTGGAACGGTATTATTTCAAGGCATTATATTTTAGGGAACCCAATGGTATATTATTTGAATTATCAACAGATACACCGGGATTTGCGACAGATGAACCAATGGAAACAATGGGGGAAAAACTATCACTTCCATCATTTTTGGAACCCAATCGAAAAGAGATCGAAGAAAAATTACGACCATTGATTTTAAATTAAATCTTGGAGGAATATATAATGAACCATCTAAAAGGAATACACCATGTAACAGCTATTGTGGAAAAAATATGCTAAGTAACTTCGACATGAAGAAAGACGATGTTTTCTTAGATTTTTATAATTAGGCCCGACTAAATAGGCTGTTGTTTGATTATCACGTTACTTCAGATTATCCACAACAGGGTGACTTTTAAAGGAGAGAAAAAGAAGTGAATAGCAAAATCATGAAAATACAAAAATTAGGATTTCCATGGGAGACAGAAGACCCGTTCCTTATGACAGTACATCATAAAGATGCGTATCCATCAGGAAATGACCAGCAGGGTCCTAACGTTTCATTGGAAGGCAGAAATCTTGGAGAGGATTTTACGTTGCGTGATGGTTTTAGAATGTATCATGGCACAACGGTTCCGGGATTTCCTGTACATCCCCACAGAGGTTTTGAAACGGTAACAGTCGTTCTTGAAGGTTTTGTTGATCATTTTGATTCATATGGGTCCGTAGGACGATTTGGGAATGGGGATGTTCAATGGATGACAGCAGGAAAGGGCTGCCAGCATACTGAAATGTTTCCTCTCGTCCATCAGGACAAAGGTAATCCACTTGAATTCTTTCAGATATGGCTGAATCTACCTGCAAAAGATAAATTCGCTGATCCTGAATATAAAATGTTATGGGCTGAGGATATACCGGAAGTACAATCGGCGGCTGCTAGTGGACAGAATACGACCGTAAGACTGATTGCCGGGAGTGTGATGGGCAAGTCTAGTTTAGAATCAAACTCTGCTTCTTGGGCAAACGATAAAAATCATCATGTGGGGATCTACCTTATTCATATGGAGCCGGAAGCAGTCTTCACCCTGCCGTCATTTTCAGCGACAATGACGAGAAATATATACTATTATCAGGGAGATAAACTAAATATAGACGAAACAGCGATTGAAACTTACCATCGTGTAAAGCTTGCTGGTGATCAGGAAATCACGATTACAAATGGATCATCTGAGAGTTATATGCTGCTCCTAGAGGGTGAGCCGATACAAGAACCTGTCGTATCCTATGGACCGTTTGTGATGAATACTGAGCAGGAAATTCGCGATGCATTCAGGGAATATCAAAATACACAATTTGGAGGCTGGCCGTGGGACCGTCCAGATCCTGTAAATAAGCGTGAGTCAGGAAGATTCGCACGCCATGCGGATGGAAGAGTTGAAAATAGGTAACCACTATTCATTAAATGTAAGGTTAGTATTATAATCTTCCATAATCGGGCGCTTTAATGGAGCAATGAAAAAGCCTAATTTCTCAATTTAATGTTTGAGAAATTAGGCTTTTTAATATTGAAATTTCCTTAACGTTGTAAATCCCCATTTTCCTGACGCTACCCCATGCCCATCAAGCTAAGAAAATAAGTTGACCCAAAACGATAAAATGAGTTTTTTTATTACAAGTAAGTCTAAAATTTCGTTCTGGGGAAGCTATAAAATTTTAAATTGATGGCGATTGGCATGTGACGGTACCCTAATACAGTATTTTTGAATAAATATTTCTGTTTGGCAGATGCTAGATTTGTTCATTGTTTATTGAGAAATTTTTAGGAGTGAGTGGATTGGAAAAAATACTAGTTGTTTTTTTTCCATTCTAATCATGAATTTTATATCCTCATTACTAACGTTTAATAATCTTTCTAGCACAGCCAGCTTAGCGTGTGCTTCCTTGACTTCAAATACATTAACAACATTCTCTCTCTTTAGGGTACCTATCATTTCTGAGAGAACTTGTTTAAAAGTTTGTGAATCAACCAATAAATAATGAATTAATTCGATTGCTGCTTCTTTTTCTTGTTTGTTTTTGATGGCAAAAATGCTTTGAACATCAGGTTCTATTACAAAAAGAGATTGTAAATCTTCTGAAATTTTTATATTAACGTAACTTTTTTTATTTCCATAATACTCATTATTCCTAATTCGAATTAAATCAAGTCCTACCATAAATTCATAAAAAGAAGTGTTCTTATCAAGAGTACGAAACTCGTTAATTTCAATGTTTGATTTTTCTTCTATAAATATTTCTTTTTCAAATCTAGTTTGAATTACTTTTGATTCTAACATATTCATTTTCCTTACCTCGCTTCTAATATTTTTGTATATAAAAAGTAACGTGTATACTTTAAGTAACTTAAATACATTATAGTAAATTTAGGCGAATAAATCAATCAAAGTTGCATGAAAATTTTCAGTAAATGTCCATCTATAATGTTTAAACACCAAACTATTACTATTTCTAATGTAATAGTAAATAAAAATATAGGAATAAGTCTTTAGCCAAAAAATATTTGGAGGAATTTCTGCATGGAGAGTAATTGTGATTTTTCACCATTGAAGCAAAATCCGACTCAATGATAAATCTATTAAGTTGAATAAAATATAAAAAATCTGATGGGATGATAATCCCACCAGACTTTTTATATGGGTCAAACTATTTAGCTTTTGCAATTAATTGTAATATATTTTTACCTTTTTTATTCTTTGGAGGATTTTTCGGCATGAGCAGGTTTTCCTGTTTCGCCACCATGATCAGGTTTTCCTATCGCTTTACCTTGATTGTAGGAAAGACCAAACCCATACTTATATGCGTTACCAGATTTATTCACATAAGCATATGCAGGATCTTCTTCTGGTGCAAAACTAGGAACATCTCCGACTTCGTTGTCAACTGCTGTCATACTAGCAGGAAGCGCGAATGGAAGTTTTCCAATAGGATTAAATTCACCGCGAATAACATCAACGATAGCCTCAGCTTTTGTACCAAAAGTGCCGATTAATGCTGCTGCATTTGGTTCAATTTCATCAAGTACCCATGGATTGGTCATATTTACAGCAGTGATAGTCGGAACCGTTTTTTGAATATCGATAATTCTATCGACATTATTGATTCCTGTTTCAGGGCCTACAGTGATTCTTGGATTATTATCCCAGTTTGACTGAACTGGTTTAACATAAACATAAGCATGTGTAGCCTCTTCAAGATTATTCGTAATTGTAATAGAAGGATCGTGCTTTTTAATCGTCTCGATTAATCCCTTAGTGCTTGCTCCATCGGTTCCACCAGGGAACATCTCGACGTAAAGTTTTACGTCTTTAAGCTTTGCATCTTTTAAAGGCAATAGATTTTTATCATTACGTAAAAGAACAATTGACTTACGATGTGCTTCATCTGCTAGTTGCTGTACTTCTGGATTATCTACCACATCAAGAGCATTTTGTGGATCTACATATGGGTCTTCAAATAGGCCTAAATTCATCATTTCTGTTAGCAATAGAGTAACGGATTTGTTAACTTCATCCTCAGTAAGAATGCCTTGTTCAACGGCTTTGGTTATAAGAGTCGGATCAGATGATCCAGAAATAATATCTGTCCCTGCATTTATTGCTTTCGCCACTTTTTCTACAGCTGTTAAAGCTTCGGCACCCCAAGCATTATTTCCAACAGCACCCGTATCGGAGTTAACATATCCTTTGAAACCAAGTCTGTCACGTAAGAAATCTGTTAAGATTGCTTTGTTTAATGCAAAGCCAACTTCTTCAAATTGCTGATCTTCACTGTACCATGGTAATCCTTGGTCTGCACTATCATTGCTTGGATAGGCGTAATAAGGCATAATAGACGATACATCCGCTGCGATAGCTGACTCGAAAGGAGGAATGTGATACTTAAGCAGACTTCCTTCAGTCGGATATGGATTGAATTTACCTTCCACAAAATGAGGGTCCAAACCATTATCACGTGCTCCGCCACCAGGGAAATGCTTTACGGTTATTGCAACACTGTCTTTACCAAGTTTTTCACCTTGGAATCCTTTGATAACGTTATATATCATCTCAGAAGCAACTTTAGGATCCTCACCGAATGTATCTTCAATTCTTGCCCAAAGTGGGTCTGTAGCGATATCTGCCGTATACCCATAGACTTTGCGAATTCCGGCAGCTCTCCATTCCTTCGCAGCGATTTCAGAGAATTCATTTACAGCTTCCGTGTCACCAGCTGCTGCAAAACCTAATGGTCCCGGCCAAAAAGAATGTTGTCCCTCACTCGCAGCAATATTAGTGTAATCTGTGGAGGCATGGTTCCGTGGGTTCGAAGTAACAACAACCGGGATCCCTAATCTTGATGCCTCACCAAGTTCTTGCAGTTGATTCGTATATTTAGCTATCACATCTACAGTTGGTGTTTGACGGAAGATAACGTAGCGCATGTTTTTGCCGACAATCATCGAATCATCAGCTTTTACATATCTGCCATCTGCTGGATTTGTGATTGGAGTGTGTGTGTTAATCAACATTAATCCTGCTTTTTCGGCAAGTGTCATCTTTGATACTAGATCGGCTACCCGCTTATCAACAGGTAATCTCCAGTCCTCGTATGTATCTAAGCCCTTGTCCCCATCCAAATCTCTAAACTGCTTGCCATCGACTTTAAGGACACCTTTCTTTGCTGCTTCGATTTCCGGTTGCCCAGTAGCAGGGTCAGCTTGTACACGATAAGTCACTGTGTCTGCCCCTGAGTTTCCAGGATTAGTCGCAGTTGGGTCTACATACCCTAAGTCTTCATTTCCATTTGCGTTTACCTGTGGAACCATGACTGGAGCTAACAGCGATAAAGAAAGAGCACTTGTCAAGACTGTTTTTCTTAGTTTTGAAGATTTTTTTCTGATTTTTGAAGATATTGAAGCCATTTTTTTCTTCCCCCTTTTCATTTAAAGTGCTGCAAAAAAACGCATAAGAGAACGCTTTCATATAGTAATTGTACAATTCTTAATATTCTAGCGAACAGGGGAATTTTTCAGGTTTATTTGTGTTTTTTTTATACTTTTATAAAAAATAGGAAAATAATCTATTCTATTTATAAAAATTCGGGAGTTCCATCCTCTCACAGATGAACTCTCCTTGTTATACTACTCAATATTGATAGCTTTTTTATTTTTTTGACCTTTTACGCTCATGCAGATTCTGCTTATATTTAGACAAAGAAACGAGAAATTAACTCAAATTTAAAGTTAGAATCTAAATTCGGAAATTTCTACTATGAGTGTTTTATTGACAAGAATACTAGATTAATATATTATTGATTCGAGATATATGATTTAAAAATAATAAAATTAAGGATAAAAAGGAGAATTATATATATGAATGTTTTAGTAGTTAAAGCAAACAATCGTCCAGCTTCAGAGGCTGTATCAAGTAAAATGTATGAAACTTTTATGGAGAACTTAGAAGGTGTGAATGTCACAACTTTCGATGTTTTCGCTGAAGATATGCCTTATTTTGGCCAAGATTTATTTAACGCTTTCGGCAAAGTTGAATCAGGCGAAGAAATGACAGACATAGAAAAACGTCTTCTTGCTGCAAAACAAAAAGCAATGGACGCTCTTACGGCTGCTGACTTAGTTGTATTTGCATTCCCATTATGGAACTTAACAATCCCAGCACCATTACAAACGTTCATTGATTATGTATATCAAGCTGGTTTCACATTCAAGTACGATGAAAATGGTCAAGCTGTACAATTAATGACACACAAAAAAGCGATTATCCTAAGTGCACGCGGCGGCGTTTACTCAACACCGGAAGCAGCACCAATGGAAATGTCTGCTACTTATATTAAAAACGTGGTTGGCGGCGTATTCGGTATGGAAATCGTAGACGAAGTTATTATTGAAGGTCATGCTGCAATGCCAGCTCAAGCTGAAACGATTATTGCTGAAGGATTAGAGAAAGTAAAAGAAGCTGCAAAGAAGTTATCACCTGTAGCAGTATAATAGTGAAGTAAACAAAAAGAAAGGCGCTTGGATATCCCAGCGCCTTTCTTTTTATTTTCACTCAAAGTGTCGATTAATACTTTGACATGTTTTGAGGAAGGCAGTAACTAGCTTTTCCTTATTCCCATAAAAATGTGTAGATGGGAGCGGAATGGAGATTGCACCCCGATTTCCCAATCGATCTACTACAACAGCCCCTGCAGTACATATCCTTCAATATGCTCCAATCTTGAAAAAGCAAAGCCATCTTACGGACCGTTACTAAACTCCTTTAACAGTTCATCCCGATTCGTAATGGTTTTATCCGTGTAATATTTACATACATATATTTATAGGAGGATGTGGCTGTTGCCACGGTGAAATTTAAAAATGGTGGGTTAGGAACCATTGTTGGAACTACAGCTGCTTATCCAGGTCTGTCAGCCGGCTTGGAGATTATCGGAACAAATGGTACAGCTGTGATTGGGAATGATCAATTAATGAAGCATTATCTACGAAACCCAAATAATGAAACAGAAGCCATTAACTTAGCTGGTATTGAAAATCAAAATGGGGGGGATCGTGATCATGCGTCTGTTGACCCTGCAGCACTTGATGGTGCCTCCCATCGTTTACAATTTATCGATATGATAAATGCCATACAGGAAGATAGAGAACCGCTTGTGAATGGTGAAGAAGGATTAAAACCATTAAAAATTATTTTAGCTATTTATGAATCTGGACGGACAGGTCACCCTGTACAAATAGAAGGTCTCTAACAATCCGGGCACTATACTCAAACAACGATGGTGATTGTATTAAAATACGGTGAAATAGTAACAAGTTCATCGGCTATCCTCTCTGAAAATTAGAGAGGTCTTTTAATTTATAACCATTTATCCGCCCATTCCTCTAAAGCTTTGAGCGATCGTCCGAGTTCTGTTCCTTTTTTGGTTAAAGAATATTCGGTCCGTACCGGTCGGTCAGCAATAACATTTCTTAACACAATTCCATTTTCCTCGAGTTCTTTCATCCTTTCATTTAATACTCTTTTACTTAAGTCAGGAATGAAGGCATGAATTTCACTGAATCTTTTTGGCTCCTTTATTAATGTATGAATAATGAGACCCATCCATTTCTTCCCCATAATATGGTAGCACTCTTCAACTTTATTGCATAATTTATTTTCTGCATCCATCTATTAACACCTCATAATAGTATCTTGGTTATTATTAATAACTATATATTAATAATAACAAAATCAGTTGTTAAAATAAAGTATTTACTGGAACAAAATTACCAAAGAATAAAATCTGTTCTTTTTCGTTCACGAATTTGACACTTATAAATTGACAGCTAAATTTAAAAAAGTTATTACGGTTACATAAAGTTACCTAGTTATTAATTGAATAATCTGATGGAACTAGAAGAGAAGAGAAGAGAAGAGAAGAGAAATATTTTTTTGAAAAAATCTCGAAATGCTATTGCTGGTGGAATCGGCGGTTTTGCGATTACAGCCATAGGGTATGATTCAGCTCGTGAAGTACAAACTGTAGGTACCCTGGAAGGGATTTATGGACTGGCTACGATCGTACCTGGTGCCATCTATCTATTGATTTTCTTAATATTAGTCTTTCTATATCCATTAACGAAGCAACGGATGAAACAGCTTACCATTGATTTAACAGAACAAAGAAAGAATAGAAGATAAGGATTGGTAGATATTAATTTCGTATATGTAAATTTTGAGAGTGGTAGTGGTCCAAAGATTAAATCCATCACCCACGACTATGCTTATTTTAACTATATATCTTCCAAGGCGACACGGTTGTCGTTGAGGGTACAAGTTTCGGTGTTACTTTCAATGGAAGAGAGAGGCGTGCCTGAGTTACCCATGCAGGACGCTTTTGTAATGTATTTGAAATAAGGGATTTCAAGATACAGCGACTTTTCATTTATCTTGACCCAGACTATGAAAATTAGAGATTATTTACTATAGTACCACCGGAACAAACTATCAAGTAGCTCAGTGGGATGTTGATGCAGAGAAACAAGCAGATGCAGAGGAGAGAGCTGGAGATCCATGAGATCGCCAGCTTTTTTTGTAAGGAGGAGGGACATTTATCGTATCGAAAGGTAGGTTCTTATGGCTAGAAAACAATAGAATGAAACAATTGAAGTGCCTGAACATCATTTTACATTATTACGTAAAATATAAATTTGACGTAATTAACTCAAATATGTAAAATATAGAAGAGAGGTGATTTTATGGTAAATCAGGATAAACTAACAAATTATAAAAAATTGCAAACCATACTTAACGAATTACCGTGGTATGTTGATGAATACATAAACCACAAACTCAGAAAACTTTCGACGGCTTCCTTATATAATTACTGTCATGATTATAAAATCTTCTTCAACTGGATGATCAGCGAGCAATTAGTGTCTGGCAATGTCAAAGATATTCCTTTGGAACGTCTGGAGCAAATGACAGTTTTAGAGGTTGAAAGTTTTTTAAACTATCTCCATTATCAATTAAATAACAAAGAACTCACCGTAAATCGGAAATTATCTGCATTAAAATCACTATTTAATTACATGCAAAACATTGCTGAAACACCCGATTTAAAGCCATACATTAATCGAAATGTCATGGCCAAAATTGAATTTAATGAAGTAAAAGACAGCATGGAAACAAAAGCAAATAAAATGGAAGGTAAAATCCTTCTTGGCGATGAATATGAGAAGTTTCGCCTCTTTGTTGCTAATGATTATGGCGAAATCAACAAAGATAACAAAAAAATCTTTAACTTTTATCAATTAAATAAGGAACGTGATACGGCGATTGTGTCATTAATCTTAGGATCCGGTCTTCGCCTTTCGGAGTTAGTTGGAATTGAATTAGACGATATCGATTTTAGCAAGTATTGTGTACGAGTCATTCGAAAAGGTAATAAAGAACAATTTGTCTTCTTTAGTCAGGTTGCAATGGCTGATTTGGAAGAATATCTGTCGATTAGATCTGCTAAGTACCAGGTTGATAAGACCAATAAGGCGTTGTTTATTTCTGCACCCATTGGACCAAAAGGAAAATCACGAAGATTAACGGGAAGATCTATTGAAAAATTAATTGAAAAATATGCCACCGCATTTGGTAAACCATCATTATCCGTACATAAGCTGCGGCATTCCTTTGCGACCAGATACCATGCTGAAATCAATGATGTACCAAAATTAAGACGTCAATTAGGTCATTCATCGATCCAAACCACAATGATTTATACACATATTAAAAATGATGATTTAAAAATTGCTGTTGATAAAATGGATATGCCAAAAGAACAACTGGATTAATAATGACTGTCTTTAAAAAGGCAGTTGATTTTTTTATTTTATCAGTTTACATAATATTATTATGTAACAAAAAATTAAATAATCTCAATTCCAAAGTATACTTAAGAAAATGAGACGGAATAAATTTTTTTTATATTTTTCACTTTGCAAAATTAAAAATGCGTTTAGAAAGCTCATATGCTCTCCAAACGCATTTTTTTATCCTACATTTTTCATCGAATTGCTTCCAGTAAACTGACTATTATACAAATCTGCATAAAAGCCGCCTTTTTCAAGTAATTCGACGTGATTTCCTTTTTCAATCACACTGCCATTATTCATCACAAGGATTAAATCGGCATCACGAATCGTCGACAATCTGTGTGCTATAACAAAGCTTGTGCGTCCTTTCATTAAATGGTTCATCGCCTTTTGAATTTGTACCTCTGTCCGGGTATCTACACTACTTGTTGCTTCATCAAGTATTAGAATCGCAGGATTCGCAAGTATCGCTCTGGCAATGGTTAACAGTTGCTTTTGGCCCTGAGAAATATTGGATGCTTCCTCGTTCAATATCGTATCGTAACCGTCTGGAAGAGTTCGAATAAAATGGTCCGCATTAGCTGCTCGCGCCGCCGCCACCACTTCCTCTTTTGTTGCCCCTTCCCTTCCGTATGCAATATTATCAAAAATCGTACTGTTAAACAGCCAGGTATCCTGTAACACCATACCGAATAAACTCCTTAGGTGTTCCCTTTTTAAATCTCTTGTGTCAATGCCATCAATCAAAATTCGACCGGAATTAATCTCGTAGAAACGCATTAACAAATTAATAAGTGTTGTCTTCCCTGCCCCAGTTGGACCGACGATCGCAACCGTCTGGCCAGATTTCACATAAATTTGCATATCTTCGATTAAGATTTCATTTTCCTCGTAGCCAAAGGTAACATGTTCAAATGTTACTTTACCTTCTGGAGCAGAAATCACTTTCGCATGCACCGCTTCTGGGACCTCTTCGGTTTCATCTAATATTTCAAACACACGTTCGGCACTGGCAATTGTGGATTGAATCACGTTGGCAATCGATGCTGTTTGAGCAATTGGTTGAGAAAATTGCCGCGCATATTGGATAAAGGCCTGAATATCACCAATTTCAATCGCTTTTTTAGTGACTAAGATTCCACCAACGACGGATACAAGGACATAGCCAATATTATTGATAAATGACATCAGCGGCATAATCATTCCAGAAACAAACTGTGCCTTCCAGGCTGATTGGTAGAGTGTTTCATTAATTCCTTCAAATTTGTCAATCGATTTCTGCTCATGGCCAAATACTTTGACTATCTTATGGCCAGTATACATTTCTTCTACATGACCATTTAGCTCGCCTAGTGATTTTTGCTGGCCTTTAAAATACAGTTGTGATTTTTTGGCGATTTTTGCAATCGCTACACCGCTTAGCGGCAGTGTCACAATCACGATCAATGTCATCAAAGGACTGATTGATAGCATCATGATGATTACTCCAATAATTGTAACCACTGAGGTAATCAACTGGGTTAAGCTTTGCTGTAAGGTTGTGCTGATATTATCGACATCATTGACCGCACGGCTTAGAATTTCCCCATGAGTACGTGAATCAAAGTATTTTAACGGCAGCCTGTTAAGCTTTTCTTCCACTTCTTTACGGAGATTATAAACTGTCTTTTGTGCGACACCAGCCATGATATATTGTTGTAAATAGGCAAAAATCGCACTCAATATATAAAGACCTATTAGTAAAATAATAATTTGACCGATATACTCAAAATCTATTTTAGCCCCAGGAACTCCTCTAAGCTTCATCATCAAGCCTTCAAATAATTTTGTGGTTGACTTCCCCATGATTTTAGGGCTGACAATTGCAAAAATCGTACTGATAATAGCAGTAATTAATACGGAAAGTAGCTGTAATTTATAAGGCTTCAAATAACTGATTAATCTGTTTAGCGTTCCTTTAAAATTCTTTGCTTTTTGGACAGGCATGCCCATTCCCATCGGACCAAATCCACCACCAGGCCCAAATTTGCGCGCCCCAGATTCTTGATTTTTGGGTTCCTTGCTCATGCGATTTCCTCCTCTGACAGCTGTGACATCACAATCTCTCGATAAACCGCACTCGACACCATCAAATCTTTATGCGTGCCGATTCCGGTTATCTCTCCATTATCTAGTACAATAATCTGGTCTGCGTCGATAATTGTACTCACTCGTTGTGCTACGATTAATACCGTTGAATTGCCTGTTTCCCCTTTAAGTGCAGCGCGTAGCTTGGCATCTGTTTTAAAGTCCAATGCGGAAAAGCTGTCATCAAATATATAAATCTCGGGCTTCCGAACGAGGGCTCGGGCGATGGATAACCGCTGTTTCTGTCCTCCGGAAACATTTGTTCCCCCTTGGGCGATTACGGCATTAAAGCCTTCTGGCATGTTTGCAATAAATTCTTTTGCCTGAGCAATTTCAGCAGCATGTTCGACTTCTTCTGTCGATGCATTCTCTTTCCCATAACGAATGTTCTCTGCGATTGTCCCAGTAAATAGAACTGATTGCTGGGGGACAAACCCAATCTTTTCCCTAAGCTGTTCTTGGGTCATATCTCTTACATCCATTCCATCGACAAGAACTTTACCACTTTCAACATCATAAAAGCGCGGAATCAAGTTAATCAGTGTCGACTTTCCGGAGCCTGTTCCCCCAATAATAGCTGTTACTTCACCAGGTTTCATAGAAAAAGAAATATTTGAAATTGCAGGCATTTCTGCTCCAGGATAACTGAAGGTTACATCCTGAAATTCTACGTGCCCTTTTGTGCCTTCCCCTGATAACGACGAAGATGGATCCTTTATATCTGCTACCGTCTCCAGCACTTCGTTAATTCGGACAGCAGATACTGATGCCCTTGGTATCATCACAAACATCATGGACAACATGATGAATGAGAACATAATTTGCATGGCATATTGGATAAATGCCATCATATCACCGACCTGCATATGCCCATTGCTAATCCGAAGTCCGCCAAACCAGACGATGGCTACAGTTGAGAGGTTAAGAACAATCATCATAATTGGCATCATTGCAGCCATGATTTTATTTACCTTAATAGCTGTTTGGGTTAAATCCCAGTTGGCTTCATCAAAACGTTTCTTCTCATGCTCGACTCGATTAAATGAGCGAATAACACGAATACCAGTTAAGTTTTCTCGTAAAACACGATTGAGATTATCCAATTTTACCTGCATTGCTTTAAATAGTGGAATTCCTTTTCTGGCGATTATGACGATCGCCAGTACGAGAATTGGCAAAGCGACAGCAAGAACTAACGTAAGCTTGGCATCCTTTGAATAGGCCATAATGATACCGCCAATACACATCATCGGTGCCATCGCCATCATTCGTAACATCATTACCAAGACTTGCTGGATTTGAGTAATATCGTTGGTAGTTCTTGTAATCAATGAAGCAGTTCCAAGTCTATCAAACTCGTGCAGTGAAAAGTTTCCTACGTGGGAGAAAATTTTGCTCCGCAATAGCTTTCCAAACCCTGATGCTGCTTTTGCTGAGTAGAAACTCGCAGCAATGGAACAAATCATCCCTCCTGCCGCGACGAGCAGCATGAAACCACCGATTTTCCATATGTAGTTGGTATCACCAGTCACGACACCCTCGTCAACAATGTCAGCCATTAACGTTGGCAAATAAAGTTCTGACAATGACTGTAAAAGCACTAGGCCTAAAACCAAATAGATGGGTAATTGAAATGGTTTTAGAAATCTGGTTAATTTGATCAACATCTCTCAACTCCGTTTTTAATAATTGATACGAGTAACTTTATCCTATTTTTATGAACTAAATATGAACAAATATATTTATTAAGTTTATAAAAAAATCATTTGGCTTGTTAAGCAAACATTAGTATATTCCCGACTGGAAATTCCGTCAAATTTTTGCAAAAAAAAAACACAGGGAATCCTGTGTTTAGCGATCATTTATTGATTTCTTTATTAACAACCGTGCCGATGAGCTTCCAATGCCCTTTTTCAAACGACCATGTAGATTTAACCGATGCAATAAGGTCCGCATTTGCAATTCCGGTTACCTTCTGCTCCCCAAGTAATCCCACTTTATTGCCCTCTAATTGGATCGGTTGGAGACTGCTAAAAGGGTTTACGGTTAGTTCTGTAGGCTCATTTATGTTTCCATTATAATAAAGACCGAGCTTTTTGTAATACTTTTGACGGTCCTTTAAATCAAACCGATAGGATTTTCCTGTTTTAGCAAGTCTGATTTCAGCTTTATACCCATTTAAAAAATGGCTATCCATTTCAAGCGGCTCAGGCAGGGCTAAATTCGTATGGACAAAATCCTTCATAGAATAAGAGTAGTTATGAACAATTCGCTCATTTTCTCCGGTTAACACACTTGCAAATAAATCCTTCACCCCATCATGGTTTAGGTCCACTAGCAGGAGTGACGCCTTTGCACCACTTTCCAAAGGGAAGGAAAAGGTCTTTCCATTGGAGGCAGCAATTTCAATAAAGATTTTCTCTAAAAATGTATCTTCTTTCTGATAAGGAACACCTTTTAAAAGGATTTCTTCCTCCTTTTCGTCTCCTGTAATATCTTCTTGCTCTTTTGTTATGGTGACCGTTTTTGTAGTTTCTTCAATTGCATAAACCCCAGTAATCGCAGTAAGTGACATGAGAAAAAACGAAGCAATCACCAGAAGCATCTCTTTTTTCATCCATGAACCCTCCCAACTCTGTTGCTAGTTAGTATGTCCAGTTTTGGAAAAAAGATGAAAAAGGGACTCTCTTATTTTTAGAGAGTCCACAAAAATTTATTCATTTGGTTTTTCAGTTGCTGCTACTTTCCAAACAGTGGTTACCTTGCCGTTATCATCCTCATCAAGTATAAACGAGCCATTCGAATAACGGTCACTGAAGTGAATATCTACTGTATGAAGTGTTTCGATATGTCCTTTTTCCGTTTGGAGATAAATAATATCCTGCTCATTAGCAATAACAAATCCGGTGATTCGGTGTGGATTTGATTTAAGCTCTCTTAAAATGACAACCCCGCGTTTGGCTCGAGTTGCTTTTTCAAACTCTTTCATTTTCATCCTCTTCACAGCTCCACGCTGCGTCGCAATAACGATTGTTTCATTACTATCTGGATGAATGATTTTTCCGCCAATGACATAATCGTTTTCCTTTAAATTCATCCCTTTAACTCCGGCAGCACGTGCACCGACAATACTGATTTCTTCTTCATGAAACCATAAGGAGTAACCTAAGTGGGTGATTAAGAATAATTCTTTCGTTCCATCTGTTATATGAACATCAGTAACTTGATCATCATCCTTAAGGTTGATGCCAACAAGCGGTTTAGAATATCGCTGTGCTTTATATTGTTTAAGCTCTGTTTTCTTGACCATGCCATTTTTCGTGACAAAGACAAGGAATAGATTTGCCTCAAAGTCTTTCACCGGAATCGCTTGGATAATCTCTTCATCACGTTCAATTGGAATAATATTCGCGACATGCTGTCCAAGGTCTTTCCAACGGATATCCGGAAGCTCATGAACAGGGCAGAATAAATAATTTCCTTTATTCGTGAAGAGGAGAAGGACATCCTTTGTATTCATTTCTAGCTGAGCTAACAAACGGTCTGAATCTTTCATCGCTAAATCTTGGCCATTGGAAGCTGCATATGAACGTGGGCTCGTCCGTTTTACATACCCTTGTTTTGTGATCGTTACAATCACGTCTTCGCTAGGGACGGTAACTTCAAGATTGATTTTCAATTCTTCGATTTCAGCTTCAATCTTAGAACGACGCGCATCTGCAAAACGTTTCTTCACATCTTTTAATTCTTTTTTTATGACAGAGAAAAGAGTTTTCTCACTTGCTAAAATACTAGTAAGCTCGTCAATTTTCTTCGCTAATTCTTCCGCTTCCTGCCTCAGTGCAGTGATATCGGTGTTTGTTAAGCGATAAAGCTGTAAGGAAACGATTGCTTCAGCTTGCATCTCTGTGAAACCATACTTTGCCATCAAATTATCTTTCGCATCGCGTTTATCCTTGGATGCACGGATGGTGGCAATTACTTCATCAAGGATGGATAAAGCTTTCATTAATCCTTCAACGATATGCTGACGCTCTTTCGCTTTATTAAGGTCATATTGCGACCTTCTTGTAACAACTTCTTTTTGGTGTTCGATATAAGCGTCCAGCATTTCTCTTAGTCCCATTAATTTTGGACGTTTTTTATAGATGGCAACCATATTAAAATTGTAGGTTACTTGAAGATCACTATTTTTGTATAAATAGTTCAAGACACCTTCTGCGTCGGCATCTTTTTTTAAATCAATAACAATTCTTAAGCCAGTTCGGTCCGTTTCATCGCGGATCTCTGAAATTCCTTCTACTTTTCGATCGAGTCGGAATTCATCCATTTTTTTAACAAGATTGGCTTTATTGACTTCATATGGTATTTCGGTAATGACAATTTGCTGCTTACCGCCACGAACCTCTTCTATTTCTGCTTTGCTCCGGACGATAATTTTCCCTTTACCAGTTTCATAGGCTTTTCTAATCCCATCAATCCCTTGAATGATACCGCCTGTAGGGAAATCTGGCCCTTTGATGATGGTCATCAGTTCGTCTACAGATACATCCGGTTGATCCATTCTCTTGATTACCCCGTCAATGATTTCTCCAAGGTGATGCGGGGGAATATCGGTTGCATAACCTGCTGAAATTCCTGTCGATCCATTGACAAGAAGGTTCGGGAACATAGCTGGCAAGACGGTTGGTTCTTTCGATGTATCATCAAAGTTTGGAATAAATTCAACGGTATTTTTTTCGATATCACGCATTAATTCAGCAGCAATCGCTGAAAGCCTTGCTTCAGTATAACGCATAGCTGCCGGCGGATCACCATCAACGCTACCGTTGTTTCCGTGCATTTGAACGAGAACGTTTCTAACCTTCCAGTCCTGACTCATCCGCACCATTGCCTCATAAACAGAGGTATCACCGTGTGGGTGGTAGTTACCGATGACATTACCAACGGTTTTTGCTGATTTTCGAAAGCCTTTATCGTACGTATTTCCTTCCACATGCATCGCATAAAGAATTCTTCGCTGTACAGGCTTTAGGCCGTCACGTGCATCCGGAAGGGCACGTTCTTGAATGATGTACTTACTATATCTGCCAAAACGATCACCAATTACATCTTCTAGAGGCAAGTCACGGAATTTTTCATTTGTACTCATCCTTCAGAATCCTCCTCGGAGACCGTAATATTTTCATTTTCTAAAATAGTGTCATCTTCTTCTAAACCAAATGCTACATTACTTTCTATCCACTTACGGCGCGGCTCAACCTTGTCGCCCATAAGGGTTGTAACGCGGCGTTCTGCTCGTGCAACATCATCGATTTTTACACGAATCAATGTCCGTGTTTCTGGATCCATTGTTGTATCCCATAGCTGGTCGGCATTCATTTCGCCAAGTCCTTTATAACGCTGAATAATATAGCCTCTGCCCACTTTTTTCAGGGCACCCTGGAGCTCATCATCACTCCAAGCATATTCGATAATTTCCTTTTTGCCTGACCCTTTACTCACTTTATAAAGCGGCGGGAGGGCAATAAACACTTTGCCTGCTTCTAGCAGCGGCTTCATATATCGATAAAAGAAGGTAAGTAATAAGACCTGAATATGTGCTCCATCGGTATCAGCATCCGTCATAATGACAATTTTATCATAGTTGATATCTTCTACATTAAAATCCGTACCGACCCCACCGCCAATTGCATGGATGATCGTATTGATTTCTTCATTTTTAAAAATGTCAGAGAGTTTCGCTTTTTCCGTATTGATTACTTTACCTCTAAGTGGAAGTACGGCTTGAAAGCGGCGGTCACGCCCTTGTTTTGCGGAACCTCCCGCGGAATCACCCTCCACCAGGTATAGTTCATTTCTTTGCGGATTACGTGATTGGGCAGGTGTTAGTTTACCAGACAAAACGGCATCCGAACGTTTACGTTTTTTACCGCTCCTAGCATCCTCACGCGCTTTTCTAGCAGCCTCTCGAGCTTGATAGGCTTTAATCGATTTTTTGATAAGAAGGGAGCTAATATCAGGGTTCTCTTCAAGAAAGTAGGAGAGATGTTCAGAAACAACAGCATCGACTGCTGACCTAGCTTCACTAGTTCCTAATTTCCCCTTTGTTTGTCCTTCGAACTGAAGTAGTTCTTCCGGGATTCGAACGGAGATTATTGCCGATAAACCTTCGCGGATATCTGCACCATCAAGGTTTTTGTCTTTATCTTTTAAGAATGAAACCTTGCGGGCATAATCGTTAAATACCCTGGTCATTGCTGTTTTTGCCCCTGCTTCATGGGTACCGCCATCTCTTGTGCGGACATTATTGACAAAGGAGAGGACATTTTCGGAATAGCCATCATTAAATTGAAACGCAAAATCCACTTCTATTCCATGCTGAGATCCTTCTAAGCTGATAACCGGATGAAGGACATCCTTTTCTTCGTTTAAATAAGCAACGAAGGCTTCAATCCCATTCTCATAATGAAAGACTTCATGGAAATCATTACGATCATCGATAATATCGATTTTCAATCCTTTTAGCAAGAAGGCTGACTCTCGTAACCTCTCACATAATGTTTCGAAATTGTAAGTAGTCGTCGAAAAAATGGTCGGATCTGGCTTAAAATGAATCGTTGTTCCTGTTTGATTGGTTTTGCCGATTTTTTCGAGAGTGGTTGCTGGCTTTCCGCCATTTTCAAAGCGCTGTTCATATACGAAACCGTCCCTTTTAATCGTGACAGTTAACCATTCAGATAATGCATTAACTACCGATGCACCAACACCATGCAAACCGCCGCTTGTTTTATATCCGCCTTGGCCGAACTTTCCGCCGGCATGAAGCACTGTTAAAATAACCTCTGGTGTCGGTTTCCCCATTTTGTGCATACCCGTAGGCATGCCGCGCCCTCGGTCATTAACACTAATTGAATTATCTTTGTGTATTTTTACAATGATTTGATCACCAAATCCTCCAAGTGCTTCATCGACCGAATTGTCGACAATCTCATAAACGAGGTGATGAAGACCGCGTGAATCGGTGCTGCCAATGTACATTCCTGGACGCTTTCGAACCGCCTCTAGACCTTCAAGTACCTGTATGGCATCATCATTATAATCAAAAGCTTGCTGATTCCTTGCCACTAAAATACCCCTTTCATTCCCTACAAAAAGAAGTATCCTTCTAATTGCTTCATGAACTAATTGATTAGTCATCTTTTTATTATCTTTTTATATTTTAAAATAGAACCAATGTTTGCCGCTTCTTATTTTATCATAAATCTTGCGGCGTCTATGCTATATTGTAGCGATTTATTTTAATTTGGCAAATACGTAATTTGAAACAACATATTTTTGTAATAATACTATCTAGCGTTTTTTGGGGGATTGAAAGAAAAAAACTGCTAATAATTAGCAGTTTTATGGTAAACATTATGCTTTTGTTAACGCATGTTCGACTTTAATGCAGCGGTTCATAATAACCGTATAGCCCTTGTTTTTTAAAAACTCATACGCCTCATCATTTTCTAGTCCAAGCTGCGCCCAATATACATCGGCATCAATCTCATCAAATTCTTTGGCTACATCGAACAATTGTTCTGACCTGCGAAAAACATTAACAATGTCTACATGTCCTTCAATATCTTTCAGAGATGCAACTGCCTTGACACCAAGAACCTGATCGACAGTAGGATTCACTGGAATAATGTCATAACCCGCTTTTTGCATAGCAGCTGAAACTTGATAGGATGTTCGTTCAGGATTATCACTCAAACCAACAACTGCGATTCTTTTTGCCTTTTTTAAAATTGTCCCAATTTCATTACGACTTGGATTTTCAATGCTCATATGTCTCACTCCCTTTTCTCATTATTTTACCTATATTTTCAAAAAATACATAATAAAAAGTTCTTAACAGAAAAACCCCTGGTAGAAGAGGCTGCATAAAATATTATTTAACTGGTTAAAAGTTTCGGTTTAACTTGTATCGTCGGCCGGTTTTTACATGTTTTATATGATTTTATTTAAATTATATTGTCTCTATACTTTGCTTTCAATGGATTAACAAAGGGTTTGAAAATTCTCCTTTTTTTTGTAATAAAATTGACTCTATTTGTACTTACTTTGGACAGAAAAGGAAAAGCGTGGTGTTTTTTCTATATTACATGGTAAAATAGAAGGACTGGATCTTTTTGTTGAAGGAGAATTTGTTAATGGTTCAAATTATTTTAGTTTTGGTTCTTGCGTATTTACTAGGTTCAATCCCCTCTGGTTTAATTATCGGAAAAGTATTTTATAAAACAGATATTCGCCAGCATGGGAGCGGAAATTTAGGCGGAACAAATACGTTTCGGACACTCGGTGTTAAGGCGGGAATGGCGGTGACACTTGCTGATATATTGAAAGGGACACTTGCAGCATCCCTGCCCTATCTTTTTCATGTCGATGTGAATCCATTACTGGCTGGGGTATTGGCTGTTATCGGTCATACCTATCCGATTTTTGCTGGGTTTCGTGGCGGAAAAGCCGTTGCTACTTCAGGTGGTGTCGTATTGTTCTACGCACCGTATATGTTTATCACAGTCCTCGTTATCTTTTTTATCAGCTTATACCTATCAAAATATGTTTCTTTATCCTCGATGATCGCAGGAATTACAGCTGTTCTTTTTGCCATTGTTACTGGTATTATTCGTGAATGGGACATCCCATTGCTCATCGTAGTATTTCTACTAGCATCGTTTGTGATATACCGGCACCGAGCAAATATTAAAAGAATTATTAATAAAACGGAACCGAAAATTAAATGGTTATAATTAAAGGAACCTATAGCGGTTCCTTTTTAATTTATTAAATAGTTTTAAAATTATACAAGAATATAATATAGTATAACTAACAGTCTAAAAAAGGGATTACATAAAAAACAAGCGCCTTTAAGGAGTAATTTATGAAGCGGAATGCTATTATACCTTCAGTTTTAATTATTGTTGCATGTGTCGGATTAGCGTCTTATCTCTTAATTCAACAAAGTCAACATTCAGAGGAAGACGAAAAAGTTTATCCTTCAAAAGAGCATAAACCTCGTTCTTTACTAATGATCAATCGCGAGATGACAGAAAAAGTAACCCTTGGTGCCATAGGGGATGTACTGATTCACGACAAAATCTATAAAGATGCCTTTAATGGAACTTCCTATCATTTTGAACCTATGTTTGAAAATGTGAAACCTCTATTAGAAAAGCCAGACGTTTTAACGGCTAATCAAGAAAGTATGTTAGGAGGACAAGCACTGGGTCTTTCCGGTTATCCAAGGTTCAATAGCCCATACGAGCTAGCAGATGCACTCGTCCAGACAGGGGTCGATATCTTATCAACAGCGAATAATCACACGTTAGATAAAGGTGAAAAAGGGATTAAGTCGGAAGCCGCTTATTTAGAAAGTATTGGACTGCCACATGTGGGAAGCTTCCTTGATGAAAAGGACCGCCAAAATTTGAGGATACTAAATAAAAATGGGATTAAGCTTGCTTTTCTCTCCTATACCTACGGAACGAACGGAATCCCCGTACCAGACGGAAAAGATTTTCTCGTCAACCTGATTAATCGCGAATCGATGAAAGAAGAAATTCATCGCGCCAAAAAGCAATCAGATGTAGTGGTCATGAGCATTCATTGGGGTAATGAGTACAAGCGAATGCCGACAAAAGAACAAAAAGACCTTGCAAAATTTCTTGCTAATGAAGGAGTCGACATCATCTTTGGCTCTCATCCCCATGTCCTGCAGCCAATGGAATGGATAAAAACAGCAGAAGGCAAACGAACGTTTGTCATTTATTCATTAGGGAATTTTATTTCCGCCCAACATGGCGACTATAAAGATATTGGCGGTTTAACCACCATTGATATTACAAAACATGTATCAGAAAAAGGAACAACCATTGATTTTTCTAACCCGGCTTTTTACCCAACCTATGTCGCAAGTAAAAAGAATCATAATTTCCGTGTGGTTCCATTAGAGAAAGCAGGATCATTTGGTTTTCGAAATGCTAATGCGAAATTTAAAGAAATTCAAACACATATGCAACAATGGCTCCGCTAAAGCGGGGCCTTTTTACTCATAAAAGAAAGGTAGGTGGAACTAAGCGGATGGAAGGTATTAATCGACAAGGTATCTTGTTAAGTCTGTTATTTTTAACCATGACCTATTTTTTTGCAAGAGGTTACTACACTCCTTTTTTTGTTTTTCTGATTACTTTATTATTATTAGTTGCTTTTTTTAAGGAAGAGAAACGCTTATTTGCCTGGATAGTCGTATCATTTTTTTTAGGTAATCTATTGCTAGTGTATATGGATAACTTCATAGAAAGTTTTCGTTTATCACCTTATTCGCTTGTCATGTCTAGTCAATTGTTATTATTAATTCCAATCATTATTATTAGCTATGTTATTAAGAAATTTAAACTAGAAATTAGTCCATTTTTAAAAAAACCTATGCTATCAGGAGAAATTCAACTCCCTTTTAACATCACTTTTTCGTTAAGAAAATTTTTTCTTATCCTTTGCCTTCTTTCAATACTAGCTATTATTGGGATACTTTTGATAAAAAAAGATGAAGTGCAATGGCATCCTTTGCTATTCATTTTATTGTTTTCGATCATCAATGCATTGCTAGAAGAGGTTTTGTGGCGCGGAATACTTCTTTATAAACTGATTACGATCACCAATCAACGATTAGGTTTGATCGTCACCAGCATTGCTTTTGGCTTACATACGACCATGTTTGGATTTTCAATCTTAATATCAATTCTTTATATTTTTCTAGGATTAATATTTGGATTATTTACGTTATCATCTAAAAGTATCATTCCAGCTTTCATTGTTCATACCTTGATCACGATCCTATTAATAGTATCCGGATGGGGTAGGATTCCCGTTTAAATTTGCCGAAATTCCTAATCTAAAAAGAAATCCGCACTTTTAGAGTGGTTACTCTTCAAGTGGACGGATTTCTTTTTGCCATATATGTTCAAACAAACCTTCTTTATGTAAAATTTCTCTTTGTCGCTCACCTATTAAATCAAAATGCGAATAACCATCCTTCCGATGATGGATCCATTCTTTCCTTAACCCATGTTTTTGGCCCCAAACTGCTAATTTTACAAGGTCATTGCAGCCCACCTTAGTGACTGTATTTGAACCTGGAAAGCGATCATCAAGCCAATAATGGGTTAAAAACGCAATTTCTCCGTTGTCAATTTTTCTTTTCCATTCGCTTATTTGCTGTTTTTTAATTCCAAAGGCCAATCAAGACACCTCAATGAATAAATTATTTCGTCGATAAAAGTAACAATTTTAGTCCTTTTTCTTAATTTCCTCATATTTTAAATACCATTCAGGAAATGCCTTTTTGAATGAAGACGGTCTAAAATTATCCTTTTTAACAATAATATGGGTTGTTTTTCCTTCTGCACATATTTCATCATCGCCATTTACAATCGTATATCCATAAACAGTTTTGATGCCATTATTTAATTCTACCCATGTTTTTACAAACCCTTTATCACCATAGCGTAACGGTTTTTTGTAGGTCACTTGAACGTCATAAACAGGAGCAAAATAGCCTGACTCCTCCATGGCAAGATAATTGTATCCAATATCTTCAATTAATCCTGTTCTGCCAAGTTCAAAAAACTTTAGATAATTAGCATGGTAAATAACACCCATCATATCTGTATCAGCATAATAGAGCTGAATTTCTCTAGTCGAAATAAATAAATTTTCCACGGGTCACGACCCTTTCGTGATCATATTTTACATTTTATTGATTGCCTTTATTACATCTGCTACCTCAAGCAGCAGGGACTTTTCAAAAAGATCTTCATCATCTGCAACATCCATTAATCTTGAGGCTTGTGCTTGAATCATTTCATCCACCATGTTTGTTGCAAAACGGCCATTCCCTTTGAAGGATTCTTCATCCATCTTTTGTAGTAACAGCACTTTTGCTTCCCCTGTTAGGTGGTATTGAAAACTATTAGCATAGACCGCCATGATTTCAAGCAGTTCCTCTGGTGAATAATCAGGAAATAAAAAGAACTTTTTAAAGCGGGAGCGAAGACCAGGATTGCTTTCTAGGAGCAAGTCCATTTCATGTGGGTAACCTGCCAAGACAACGACTAGGTTTTCATTATGCTTGGTCATTTCATCAACAAGTGTATCTATGACCTCTTTACCAAAATCACCTGTTGTCGAACTGAAAAGGGAATAGGCCTCGTCAATAAATAAGACACCACCGAGCGCTTCCCTAATTTTTTTCTTTGTTTTCCCTGCCGTTTGACCTACATATCCGGCTACAAAATCTGCCCTGCTTGCTACGATAAGATGCCCACGTTTTAAAATGCCACATTCCTTTAAAAGCTCCGCATAAATCTTAGCTACGGTTGTTTTTCCTGTACCAGGATTTCCGGTGAAAACAGCATGAAGCTGAATAGGTACGGGCGGCAGCCCTTTTTTCATCCGGTACTGCTGCATTTTTACAAACTTGAAAAGGGACCGCATCTCAACCTTTAAGGCGTCTAACCCAATTAGTCGATCCAATTGTTCATAAGGAGACTCTACACTTTCCTCTTTGTCTAAAAGAAAGTCTTCTTTATTCAATAACATATAATCTAAGATGTTATCATCATTTACTTCCTTGTCAGAGCCCTTTTTAAAAATCGCATCTAAGACAATATTGCGGACTGTTCTAGCATTTCCAAAGGAATCATCCACCCGTTCACGATCGAGACGATGATTGATTTCGATTTTTGCATCTTCGCTAAGGAAGTAATCATTATCTGATGCCACATGTTCTGCAATGCTTATTAACTCTTCATTCGAATAATTTGGCAAATGAATGAGATTGGACTGAGGAAAACGACTGCGTAAACCTGGGTTTGCGTCTAAAAAGGAGCGCATTTCCTCGGGATAGCCTGCCATAATGACCGCGAATTTCCCGCCATATTCATTTCCTGTCATAAGCGAAACCAGTGTATCAATCGCCGCTTGACCATAATCGTTGCCTGTTTGCCCCTCACGTTTTAGACTATAGGCCTCATCAATAAATAACACCCCGCCAATAGAGCGCTCGACAACCGTTCGGACGTTTTCTTCTGTTTGGCCGACAAATGAACCGACAAGCTGCGAACGATCCGTCTCAATTACTTCCTCACGAGGCAAGACACCTAATTCGTGATAAATTTTCGCAAGTAACCTGGCAAGTGTTGTTTTTCCTGTACCCGGATTACCGGTTAAGATCATGTTCAAGCTCAATTCGTCCTTTATTTGAAAACCGAGCTCCTTCCGCTGCTTTTGGTACTTTAAAAATCGGTAAAAATCATTGATCCGATTTTTAACAAACTCCATCCCAATCATTTCATTCAGTTGATCCAAGGCATTGATTCGATCAGGAAGACTCTCAGTTTCTTCTTCAATAAATTCCCTTTGCCAACTAGCTTTAATTTCCTCTAAATTAGATAAGTGCAATTTCAAGTCATCATAATAGGTGGAAGTATGGAAAACACCTGTAATCGATTGATCGTACTCCTCAGCTGCCTTTAATAAGTTTCCTGTTTCGTCTATAGCAGAAGACAACAACCCGGAAAGAAGCTGATGTTTTTGGAATAAATCCTTATTTTCTAATGTTGAGGAAAGCTCTCTTTTCGTTTCTAAAACCTGGTGAATCTCATCGGCATCCGTTAAAAAGTTCTGACACACTTCTATGTATTGTTCCGCTGTTTTCTTTTTGGCTGTTCGATTATCTGTTTCTCTCATTGCAGGAAAGGTAAGCTGCGAAAGTAACCCCTCCATCTTTTTCCAATCCGATTGCAGCATATATTCTTTTGCGGCTTGATTATCAGGAAAGAGTTTAAGCGCTCTTTCAAGCCATACCGCTGCCATTTTATCCTTTTTATTTCGACCAATCCGTGACAAAGCAGCAAGTGTTAATAACTTTGATAGGATGACGGGATTGGATTCGTACGTAAGAGCGGAAAGTAATGCACTTTCATTTGAAATGGACCCGTTTTCGTTCAATTCAATTTCCCATTGCTTTAATTTATCATGTATTGTAATTTGATTTACTAGTTGTCTCAAGGTTATCACTTCTTTTTCAAAATTTCCTTTCTATTTTACCATAACAGTCGCTCCATACCTAAACAAAAAGACCTGTCCATAATGAACAGGTCTCCCACTTTTTTAGCTTTCTTGATTATGCGCCTCATCCTTAATTTCTGAACGGAAGGAGTCGATGCTTTCACGTCGGCGTTCATTCTTTGCTTCAATTTCCTGACGTTGTGTCTCACTGTCTGTTAATGCTAAAGATTCTTCAGCTGCTTCGATATTATTTTCCGTATTTTGAATCATGGCTTGAAGCTTTTCAACGTTATCGCTGCGATCATCTGGATTCGGTTTGTTATTATAGGCCATCATAATTCCTCCTATGGTGTAATTGGTACAAATATAGTTTGTTACTGACTCCAAAAATTAAACTAAAAAAATTTTTTAATGACAAAAAAGACCCATAGGCTTTCGCCCATTGAGTCTTATAATCTATACCTATTCACCTTTTGTTTGAATTACTTGGGCATGCTGCCCTGATGTATCATTCATTTTCTTCCCCTTATTCCCATTAAACCCTCGGGGTTGTGTGCCAGTATGGCTAGGTACAAAATGTTTGCTATCTTTTTTCGGATTACCCATGTCATGATCCCTCCTTACTTTCATTTTCTCCATAAGGTTGGAAAACATAATTGGTAATCTTTTTTAGTTATTCTGCTTTACCGAGACGTTTTTCTTCCAAGCGTTGTTCGATTTTTTCAATTGCAGCACGATCTTTTAAAAGTTGTGATTTATTTTCAGATACAAGCTCTGCAAACGAGCGTTTTCTAGGTTTTCTCATCGGTATCACCGTCCTTATTTCATATTGTAACAGTTATTATGCCCGGAAACGGTTGCAATTATTACAACTTTTTGAAAATTATATCGTTTTTTAAATATTTATTATAAAAGAAAAAAACGCTGGAGTAATCCAACGTCTTTTGTTTATTTTAGTTTATTTGTAAAATCTTTCATATCTTCAAGTTTCATTCCACCGACATATTTATTCTGGATCATCCCTTTACTATCAATAAAATACGTAGTTGGAATGGAAAGTACTTGATAATTTTCATTTACTTTATCATCGGCATCAAGAGGGATTGGAAAAGTAATTTTATTTTCATCAACAAATCCTTGGACATCTAATTGTGGATCAATGTTAACCGCTAAAATTACGATATCCTTTTCCATTTGCTTAGAAAATTGCTCCATAGCTGGCATTTCTGCTTTACAAGGCGGACACCATGTTGCCCAAAAGTTAAGCATAACTTTTTTTCCTTTTAAATTGGAGAGTTTCACGGTCTCACCTGTTAATGTTTTAAGTTCAAAATCAGGTGCCTTTGCTCCTATAGCGAGTCCTTCATTACCAGCTGTTGTTTGACTTGTAGTTTCGGGAGTTTCTGTTTTTTTATCCATTGCCTGAACAATCGCTACTGTAAGTAATGTAACTAATATTACAGCAGCAATTACTTTTTTAATCATCCCCGAATCCTCCTTTACTTCATACTCTGCTACTTCGATTTTACACTATAAACTTAGGTGAAACAAAACTTGGATATGCCGAAACTGTGACAATTCACAAAGATTACATGTTTTTATAGATGTTTCCCATTTCAGCTAAAATATTTTTCGTGACTATTTCAACAATTGGATTAAGATCACTCGATAATATTTCCGTAATCATGGGCATCCTGATTGCCGTTTTTTAGGATTGAACAAGTCTAATTAGCTCTTCCTGATAATTTCCTTTTATTATACCCTTTTCGGTTATTATTGCTGTGACTAAGTCATTAGGAGTGACATCAAATGCTGGGTTAAATACTTTTACACCTTCAGGGGCTGTCCTTTTTCCAAATCCTTCAGTTATTTCGGAGGCATCCCTCTCCTCGATTGGGATATAAGCACCTGTCTTAGTTTCTAAATCAATGGTAGAGAGCGGTGCCGCTACGTAAAACGGAATATTATGGGCCTTCGCTAATAATGCCACGCCGTATGTTCCAATCTTGTTGGCGACATCACCATTTGCCGCTACGCGATCACAACCGACGATAACAGCGTCAACCCAGCCTTTTTGCATGACCATTGCTGCCATATTGTCTGTGATTAGGGTGACATCAATGCCAGCTTGCATAAGTTCCCAAGCTGTCAAACGAGCACCTTGTAAAAGCGGCCTTGTTTCATCCGCAAACACCTTTATATCCCAGCCTTTTTCTTTTGCTAAATAAAGCGGAGAAAGGGCTGTTCCATATCTTGCTGTAGCGATGCCGCCCGCATTGCAGTGTGTGAGAACTCCCATCCCATCCTTTAAAAGGTTTAATGCATTCTCCCCGATCGTACGGCAAACTTCTTCATCTTCATTGCGAATAGTATGTGCTTCATTTTCTAGTGCTTCTTTGATTTGATGGATCGGTAATTCTTTTTCTTTTAAGGCTCTGTCATTCATTCGTTTTAGTGCCCAAAATAGGTTAACTGCGGTAGGTCGTGAAGTGGCCAAATAATCGGATTGCTTTTTAAAATGAGCATAAAAATCTTCAAAGGAATTTTCAGGTGCATCTTTTATACCAAGCACTAAACCATATGCTGCCGCGATTCCAATCGCTGGGGCACCACGGACTTTTAATTGTTTTATTGCATCCCAGGCATCTTCAATTTTAGTCGTTTCAAGAAATTCTGTTATATTTGGAATTTTGGTTTGATCAAGTATTTTAAGGACTCCGTTTTCATAAGAAACGGATTGTAAGTATGTGTTTTCCATGGAGAAACATCCCTTCTGCTTAAATAACCTCTATTATGTATTAAATTTCAACTTCTACCTATGTAATTTTAACAATATCCATGACATATGCAATACTTTCATTTTTATAAGATGGAATTCTTAAATATTAACTAAATTGCGCGAAAATTTGTTAAAATAAAAACAAGACTGGAGGGGATTCTTTTGAAGATTCTTGTTTTAGGTGGAAGTCGCTTTTTGGGGAGAACATTTGTGGAAGAGGCTTTGAGGCGAAATCATGAAGTGACGATTTTTAATCGCGGAATTCAAAATCCAGGAATAAAAGACGTTGAAGTCCTTACTGGGAATCGGTTTGGTAATTTGAAAGCGCTTCAAAACCGACACTGGGATGTTGTTTTGGATACAAGCGGATTTATTCCATATACGGTCCAAAATACAACCAATTTATTGAAGGATCGCGTAAAACATTATACATTCATCTCGAGTATATCCGTTTACCAAGACTGGGTTCCAGAAAATTTAGATGAAAGCTACTCTGTTTTAGAAATGTCACTTGAGGAAGCTAATAAACTTTCAATGGATTCAGACGAGCCGGTTTATGAATATTATGGACATTTTAAAGCGTTATGTGAGCAGATTGCTGAAAAAAATTTGCCTGGACGAGTGTTAAACGTTCGTGCGGGTCAGTTAATTGGGCCGAATGATTATACCGACCGTGTTCCCTATTGGATTAACAGAATAGCAAAAGGCGGCAAGGTTATGGTGCCCGGGAGCCCTCATCGACGTGTGCAGGTGATTGACAATAAAGACCTTTCGAATTGGATCCTCGATATGGAAGAGCAGGATTCCACAGGAACCTTTAATGCAACAGGGCCTGATTATTCTCTAACGATGAAAGAGTTTATCGACGCATGTATCAAAGTGACTGATTCAAATGCAGAAGTGGTTTGGGCAGATGAGAAATTCCTTTTGGATCAAAAAGTGGCCCCTTGGACAGAGATGCCTCTCTGGGTACCAGAGAATTATCCATTATCACCTGAGACTAAAGAGCCTTGGAAAGGTGCTTTCTCCATCAACGTGGATAAAGCGATTCAGAGTGGACTTTCTTTTAGAAAGCTTGAGGAAAGTATCGCTGATATTTATGAGTGGGAGAAAACTCGCCATTTGACGGAATATGAGTGGAAATCGGGGATACGAGCGGAAAAAGAGAAAGAACTGCTTACCATATTAGATAAAAAATAATCAACTTTTGGATTCGCAAATATATCCGATTTTTTCACAAATAAACCATCAATTATCGGGGGAAAACAACAAAAGAGAGCAGATATCCCTGCTCTCTTTCGTTGTTAATTGCTTAAATTCCGTTTTTGCTTAAGAAGTTCTTTAAATTCTTGGTCTAATACAAGATATTTAGGATCTTTTTGATCGATTAATGATAATTCTCCCAAAATCACCGCGATCTTGTTTTCAATGATTAATAATGCTTCTTCTTGATTATCCTCATTCTTTATTTTTTTATTAAAATATTCCTCTGGAGTCATTTCTACCCGTTTAATTTGCTGGTTTTCAAATACTAGCAGCCGGTCGCATAATTTATTTAAGAAATAATAATCATGGGAAACCGTTATGATCGTCCCTTTAAACTCTGCTAATGTCTTTTCCAGCTGCTCCCTGCTCGGCAAATCCAAATGATTCGTCGGTTCGTCTAGGATAAGAACATCGTATTCTTTCATTAACATATCGACTAGCTTTACTCTTGTTCGTTCGCCCAAACTCAAAGTCCTAATTGGTTTAGTAATGAACGCGTCTTGTAAGCCCAAATTGGCGAGTAGGGTCCGTGCTTTTAACACATCTTCCCGATTTGTGAAACCTAAAGCCTCCATCACCGATTTATCGTCTGGTAAATCATCAACATCCTGACTTAAATAAGCAACGTTTATCGATTCGCTCTTCCATAGATTCCCATCTGTATACGTCTCTTGATCTAGGATCATCTTAATTAATGTCGTTTTCCCGCAGCCATTTTCCCCTAAGAGTCCCATTCGCTCTCCGTGATTAATGTAGAAGTTAGAGCTATGAAAGAGTGTTCGATCCTCGTACGATTTATTTAGACGTTTGGCCTCGACAATCCGTTTGCCTCTCTTCCCTTGAGTGTCAAACTGGAACCTTACTTGAACTTCATCTAACGGCTTATCAATTTTATTTTTTTCAAGCTCATTTTGCAGACGTTTCATTTTTGATTTCACTTGATTGTCTGTTTTTTTAGCCTTAGCCCGATGATATTCCTTAATACCATTTTGTCTTTTACTGGGTCCTGATCCCTTTTTGGTTGAATCACGATGGGCTTTTTCCGACCATGACTTTAATTGTTCCATTTGTGATTCAACCATTTCTATTTGCCGTTGCTGGGCGCTAAATTGATGGCGCTGATTCTCCGCCCGATGTTGTTTTTCAACACGATAGTCACTATAGTTACCATTGTAAAAGTGGAGTTTGCCATGTTCAATTTCGAAAATACGATGCACTGTTTCATCTAAAAAATGACGGTCATGAGAGATAATTAAGACAGGTCCTTGAAATTTTTCTAGTTCGGTTACCAGCCACTCAATCCCATGAAAATCCAAGTGATTTGTCGGTTCATCCAAAATTAAGAAGTCAGGTTTTGATGCCCAAACCGTTGAGAGTGCCAGTTTTAATTTTTCCCCTCCGCTTAAATGATTTAATCGTTCTTCCTCCCAGTCATAGACCTTTTGAAGACCTAACTCACTAGCATGCTGGAATAATTCTTTCGTTGTGCTTCCTGATAATGACTGATGAAAATCACTTATCTCATAATCAATCGACTGCGATAGATAGCCTATTGTTAACTCGCTTGATTTTTCGATGATCCCTTTATCGGGTGTTATTTTTCCAAAAAGGATATTGGCTAATGTTGTCTTTCCTGTACCATTGTACCCGACAAGGCCAATCCTTTCCCCGTTCTTTATATCAAATTGGATATTTTCGAATACCTTTCTTAAATGAAAACTTTTTTCTAAGCCGATTACTTTAATGACTGTTTTTTGATTTGATTGCATAAAAAAACTCCCTTCAATTGAACCTGAAGAGAGATTATGTCTTAGAAATGATCACAATTTGCCGTTAATATGAATCAACAAATAAACCTTTTTAAGGTTTTATTGGCATATACGATCAGGACATAAAAAAGGACAGACGAATCCTATTCTTCAGGTTCAACATTTTTCGTTATTCGAATCATGTCTGAAAAACAAGATTATAATTTCATCGTACCTTAATCATTCCTTTTCGTTTGTTAGTTTTATTTTATTAGACGATCATAAAATTTGTCAAACATTTCTTCCGAAAAAACACCCTACCAGCTGGCATGGTGTTTTTCAATATTAAGCTTGTAATTTTTCACGTAGAACCATTGGAAGAATTCCGCCGTGACGGTAGTAATCAATTTCAACTTCAGAGTCAAAACGAACAAGAACTTCAAATTCTTTCTTGTTACCAGCTTCATCCGTTGCAGTTACTTTTAGAAGGTCACGTGGTTTTACATTTTCGTCTACTTGAACATCAATGGTTTCTTTACCTGTCAGGCCAAGTGTTTCAGCGCTTTCGCCATCTTTAAATTGAAGTGGAAGCACACCCATTAACACAAGGTTTGAACGGTGAATACGTTCAAAGCTTTCAGCAAGAACTGTTTTAATACCTAAAAGGTTTGTACCTTTAGCAGCCCAGTCACGTGAAGAACCCATTCCGTAATCTTTACCAGCAAGAACGATTAATCCAGTGCCGTTTTCTTTATACTTCATGCAAGCATCGTAAATAGATGTCACTTCGCCAGTTGGCCAGTAAGTAGTTACGCCACCTTCTGTTCCTGGTGCGATTTGGTTACGAATACGAATGTTTGCGAACGTTCCACGCATCATTACTTCGTGGTTACCACGACGGGATCCGTAAGAGTTAAAGTCGCGGATTGCAACGCCTTTTTCTAGCAGATATTTACCAGCTGGAGTATTTTTACCAATTGCTCCTGCAGGTGAAATGTGGTCAGTTGTAACTGAATCACCAAATTTACCAACAACACGTAGTCCTGCTAATGGCTCGACGATACCTGGTTCTGGTGATAAGCCTTCAAAGAACGGCGGATTTGCGATGTAAGTAGAATCCTCATCAAAAGTATATAAAGGCTCATTGCTTGTTTTGATATCATTCCAACGCTCGTTGTCACCGAACACGTTTGCATATTCCCGGCGGAATAGTTCAGGAGTTACTGTACGTTTAACAACATCATTAACTTCAGCAGTTGATGGCCAGATATCCTTGAAGAATACATCATTTCCATCTTTATCTTTACCAATTGCTTCGTTTGCAAAATCAATATTTACAGTACCAGCAAGAGCGTAAGCAACAACTAATGGTGGTGAAGCAAGGTAGTTTGCTTTAACAAGCGGGTGAATACGTCCTTCGAAGTTTCGGTTACCGGAAAGAACAGATGTAACTAAAAGATCGTTTTCAGCGATTGTTTTTTCGATTTCTTCCTTTAATGGGCCGGAGTTACCGATACATGTTGTACATCCGTAACCAACGAGGTTGAAGCCGATTTGCTCTAGGTAAGGAAGTAACCCCGAATCACGAAGATATCCAGTTACAACTTTAGATCCTGGTGCTAAGGAAGTTTTTACGAATTTAGGAACTTCCATTCCTAATTCAACTGCTTTCTTCGCAACAAGTCCAGCACCCACTAGAACGTATGGGTTAGATGTATTGGTACAGCTTGTGATTGAAGCAATTGCGACGGCACCAGTTTTAATAGTAGTTTCGTCACCGTTTAGGAAATTAACAGTTGCAGACTTGTCAAGCTCATCTGCTTGTAAGCCGAAGCCTTGGTTTCCTTGTGGAGCAGAAACAGCTTTCACGAATTCCTCTTTCATTTTAGAAAGTGGAATCAAATCTTGAGGACGCTTTGGACCAGATAGATTTGCTTCAATGACTGAAAGATCGATTTCAACTACATCTGTATAAACTGGCTCGATCGCTGGATCAAAGAACAAACCGTTTGCTTTGCAGTATTGTTCTACTACATTGATATGCTCTTCTTCACGGCCTGTTAAGCGCATGTATGCAAGTGATTCATCATCAATTGGGAAGAATCCGCAAGTAGCACCGTATTCAGGGGCCATGTTTGCAATTGTTGCACGGTCTGCAAGTGGCAGTACTGATACTCCTGGTCCGAAGAACTCAACGAATTTCCCTACAACCCCATGACTGCGAAGAACTTGAGTTACTTTTAAAGCAAGGTCAGTTGCTGTAGCACCATTTGGAAGCTCACCTGTTAATTTAACACCTACTACTTCTGGTACAGGGAAGTATGAAGGCTGACCTAGCATTCCTGCTTCAGCTTCAATACCGCCAACGCCCCATCCAAGAACACCAAGACCATTGATCATTGTTGTATGGGAGTCCGTACCAACCAAAGTATCTGGATAAGCTTCTAATTCACCATCTGTTTCTGCAACGTGGACAACATCAGCCAAGTATTCAAGGTTTACTTGGTGTACGATACCTGTTGCAGGTGGAACGGCGCGATAGTTATTAAATGATTTTTGCGCCCAACTTAAGAATTGGTAGCGCTCAGCATTACGTTCGAATTCATAATCCATGTTAATTTTTAAGGAATCAGCTGCTCCATATGCATCAACCTGTACGGAGTGGTCGATTACAAGATCAACCGTTTTTTCAGGGTTTATTTTGTCAGGATCTCCGCCTAAATCTGCCATTGCTTTTCTTAAAGAAGCAAGGTCAACGACTGCTGGAACACCTGTAAAGTCTTGAAGGATAACACGAGCAGGCTTAAATGGTACGTCCACTTCTTTTAGCTCATTTGTGCCCCATTTTGCTAAGTTTTCAACATGCTCTTTTGAAATTGCACGGCCATCTAATTGGCGTAATACAGATTCAAGTAGTACTTTTACAGAGTAAGGCAAATTAGAAACTTTTCCAATTCCTGCCTCTTCTAGTGCACTTAAACGGTAATAGTTGTAACGTTTACCATTCACTTCAAAGGAAGTGCGTGCGTTAAATACATCATTTTTTACCATGTAAAAAACCCCCTAATTCGTCATTAATAAATCGAAAATTAACGAAAAGTTGAAAAGTTTGAATTTTCCCATCCTGCTTAACTTTTCTCACAATTCTAATCTTAATACAAGCGATTACATAAGTAAATAACAAGAAAGTTATTGCGATTGATAAGTTTCACTTATGTTTTTTATGTATTTTGTTCTGAAAATTCAAAAAACACTATTTGTGCTTATGTGATTTAAGTCATGGGAAAACCACCTTTTTCATTATTTATTATCTCAAAAAACTTTTTCAATGTCATGTTTTTTGCTATGGAGGAAATAGTAAAAGTGTAGGAGGTGATTGGAATGGTGAAACGAAAGTCTAATCATGTAATTCCAGGGATGAATGCAGCCAAGGGGCAAGGTAAAGGTGCAGGTTTTAATGAGGAAATGGCGAGCGAACCAGAATTAACTGCAAAAGAAAGAATGAATAACAAAAAACGAAAGAAAAATCAATAATAGCAAAAAGCAGGCGGGCTCCCCCGCCTGCTTTTCCTATTCTGTCTGGTTTACTTCTGTCACCATGCTTTGCAGATCCTGCTGGAAACGCTCTAGCTGCGATCGTTGATGTTCCGATGCCACTTCTAGTGCATTTTCAATTTGTTGGTAGGCTTCATTGACTTCGTCTTTTAGATGCTTTAGTTGATGACCATAACTTGCACTATCACTTACAATTGTCTCGAATAGTCCTTGTGCATTCTCATACCCCTGCTGTGCTGCTTGAAACGCTTGTTGTTTATCTTTATTGTATGGGAATTTATCCATCTTTCTTCATTCACTCCTTCATTTTGTTTACCGTTAAATTGCACAGAACAACAAAAAATATACGGTATAAAAGGACTTTATCACTGCATCCTAACATATAGGAGGGATGCAATATGAACAAAAACGATGGCAAAGACATGCGAAAAAATGCACCAAAACAATCGGGGCAGCCTGAACCATTAAGCGGTTCCCACAAAGTCAAGAATCGCAACCATACTAGAGCCAAACATAATACACATCACGATATGTAGAAACTTATAAGATAGGCGCAAGTCAAAAAATGCCCAGCACTTTGTTTAAGTGCTGGGGCATCAGTCGATTACTAAGCTTTTCTATACTTTAATTAATGCCCGAAGCAGGTCCTCTTCTTCTTCTGGAGTCACGGTACGTAAATCAATGATAAATTCATCTTTTTGAATCCTTCCAACAATTGCTGGTTTCACTTCGGATCGAAGCTTTCTTCCCAACTGTTCTGCCGTCAATTTACGATGTTTTAAGGACACGACCATGGTTGGAAGCTCAACATCCGGCATCGTCCCCCCACCCACTTGACTTTTTCCTTCTGTAATTTTTGTAACATATTTTCCAGTATTTTGTAATAGATTTGTAACAAACGACTGCGATCGTACGTCTAATTCTTCAGAGGAAACTAATAAATCACGAACGGTTGGAATATTTACTACGCCATTTTCTCCAAGGGCATAATCGATTAACGTCCCCTCAAGCGCAGCCAAAGTCATCTTATCAACCCGGACAACGCGTGCCAACTGGTGTTTTTTTAAGCGACCAATGATTTCTTTTTTTCCAGCAATTATACCGGCCTGTGGACCGCCAAGAAGCTTGTCACCACTGAAGGTTACAACATCTGCCCCTAATTCAATGACCTCTTTTACTACCGGTTCTTCACCAATTCCGTGCTTTCTAAAGTCATATAGAGCACCACTTCCAAGATCTTCATAAAAAATGACACTATCTATTCGTTTGGTAAGCCCAACAAGATCATCGGTATCAACAGATTTGGTAAATCCGATGACCTTAAAGTTGCTCGTATGTACCTTCATGATGATCGAAGTTTCTGAACTGACAGCTTTTTCGTAATCATAAAGATGTGTTTTATTAGTGGTGCCAACTTCTACAAGCTTTGCCCCACTTTCTTCCATTATAGATGAGATTCGAAAAGAGCCACCGATTTCAACAAGCTGTCCCCTTGAAACAATGACTTCTTTGTTAGCAGCTAGAACTCTTAAAACCAGATAGACAGCAGAAGCATTATTATTAACCACCATAGCCGCCTCTGCACCGGTGATATCTTTAATTAATTCTTCAACATGACTATGTCTTGAACCTCTTTCACCTTCCGTTAGCTTATATTCAAGATTTGAATAGTTCCTTGCAGTGTCAATCACATGGTTGATTGCATTTTCACTTAATCTAGCCCTTCCTAGGTTTGTATGTAAAATAGTTCCTGTCGCATTTATGACCTTTTCTAAGGTATAAGAATACTGTTTCTGTATTTTTGTTTCGAGAATAAAAAATAGGTCTTCAATAAAATGGTTGGTCCCTGGCCTGCCACCTGGCCAATTATCGTTTAGGATTGCTTCCCTAATGTTGTCAATGACCACTTTAAGCTGTTTGGTCAGAAGCGTATGATCAAGCTGACTTTGTAGAAGGAGAGTTAAAAACCTCTCATGATTTTGAAGTTCATGGACCGGTGGAATTGAGCGTAGCCATTCTTTCAACATAAAAACTCCTTTATCACATGTTCTTTTTCTCTGACATTTGACTAGTCGCCGCCCGTTTGAATGAGTGGAATTTACAAACGGGCGCTCTAACTTTCCCAATTATATCACATCAGTTTCACGTTTTAAGTCACATTGAATAAAATGAAACGAGCAAGGGGGATTAGATATGTCAAAAAAGAAACAACTTAAAAATCAAACCTTGAATTTTGACTTAGTGGAGAAATGGCTGGAAAACTATTTTCTTGATCCACTTACTACTTATTATGATGAAACACAATTTCCAATCGATCTTTATGAAACAGAAAAGGAATGGATTGTTGAGGCCATTTTAAGGGAATTCGAGGCTTCGGAAATAAAGGTATATATAGAAGGAAATAAATTAATTATTTCTGCATCCAAATACCCCCCTTACATGAATAAACAAAAACGAGTCCGTTCCATTAATTTTCCGTTTCAAGTCATTAATCAGAACGTATTTGCTACATTTACAAATGGAATTCTAGAGGTATTTATTTCTAAAATAGAAAGAGGAGTAGGAAAAAATAGATTCATTACCCTGCCTTAAGAAAACTTGTGGCATCATTTTTTATGCTTAAGTTAACATAATAATTTTATCTGTAAAAAAAACACCCCTCATTTCCAAACGGATTTTGAGGGGTGTCTTTTATTTTTTAGAAATGGTCTCAATCATTTCATCGGTATCAGGGAAAACACCTGTTTCGAGTTTTGAATAGATCTTCTCTCCATTCACGGTCACTTCGAAAGCGCCGCCTGAACTTGGAATCAGTTCTAACTTTTGAATATCTCTAAAAAAATGATTAAATAGCTCTTCCGCGAAACTCGCGGCTTTTGGTGCGTAATTTCATTGCATGCAAAATTCAACAATAACATGATAGTTCTTCATAAAAATACCCTCCAAAAAAGTGTTTCCTACATCAGGATAGTGTTAATATTTTAACCTATTCCTTTTCCTTCAGCAATTTTTTTGTCTATTCGTGCGGTTTTTTTTTGAAAGAGTTATACTATATAAATGGAGGTGGACATGTTGAGTGAACAAGATAAAATTCGCCTAACTTCTTTGTCAACAAAAGCGGGTTGAGGCTGTAAAATTGGTCCTGAGGACCTGGCGCAAGTGTTGCGTCAATTACCGAAACAAGAACCTGTTCCTGAATTATTAGTGGGACTTGATACTTCTGATGATGCTGGAGTTTACCAAATAACCGACTCCATCGCTTTGATACAGACAGTTGACTACTTTACCCCAATCGTCGACGATCCATATATGTTTGGTCAGATCACGGCTGCAAATGCATTAAGCGATGTTTATGCCATGGGGGGTGAACCTAAAACAGTTATGAATATTGTCGGCTTTCCGATTAAAAAGTTGGGTGCCGAAATGCTAGCTGATATTCTTCGAGGTGCGGCAGATAAAGTAAAAGAAGCCGGTGCGATTACCGTTGGCGGCCATTCAATTGATGATCAGGAACCTAAATTTGGACTTTCCGTCACAGGTATAGTCCATCCCGATAAAGTTTGGAAAAATGTCGGCGCCAAGCCTGGTGATGTTCTCGTGTTAACTAAGCCGATTGGTGTGGGTATTATCACAACCGGTATAAAGAGAAGTGTGGTAACACCCGAGCAGGAACGAATAGTGACAGAAACAATGGCAACGCTAAATAAAGTGGCAGCTGAAGTGTTAACCGAATTTCATCCTCACGCTGTAACTGATGTAACTGGATTCGGATTACTTGGACATGGCAGTGAAATGGCACGTGGTAGTAATGTCAGTTTTGAATTCTTACTCTCACAAGTCCCTGTTTTAGAAGGTGCTCTTGAATTAGCGAAAAATGGTGTGGTGCCTGGTGGTTCTAAGTCGAATCATAAATGGATAGCTGATGATGTTGTTTATGAGGATATTCTTCCGGAGGAGCAGCTGGTCCTATGTGATGCGATTACATCTGGGGGTCTGTTTGTTTCACTTAGTGAACAGGAAGCGGCTCAATATGTCGACAAGCTACATTCTAATGGTCTAGCATATGCTGCGATTATTGGTAGAGTTACCGAGAAAAAAGACAAATATATCTATGTAAAAAGATAACAGCGAAGCCTTAGTTGCTTCGCTGTTTCTTTTATGCAAAAAAAAGACCTGAACCATTTTGGTCCAGGATTATTATAATTATTATTATATTTTCTGACGTAGCTTCTCCACCATATCCTTGGTCATTTTATCCAAATCAAACGCGTATTTAAAGCCCCATTCCTCTTTTGCCGCACTAGCATCAATTGAATTTGGCCAACTTTCCGCAATTTTTTGACGATCTGGATCAACATTATAAGAAATTTCAAAACCAGGTACATACTTAGCGATAGAAGCCGCAATTTCTTCAGGATCAAAGCTCATCGCTGTCACGTTGAAAGCATTACGGTGGATTAATTTTGATGAATCTGCCTCCATTAAGTCAACAATTGCATTTAGGGCATCGGGCATATACATCATATCCATATAGGTACCTTTATCAATGTATGAAGTATATTGGCCATTCTTGAGCGCTTCATAATAGATTTCAACGGCATAATCCGTAGTCCCTCCGCCAGGAAGTGCAACATAGGAAATTAACCCTGGAAAACGCAAGCCGCGGGTATCGACACCAAACTTTTGGAAATAGTAATCAGACAATAATTCCCCTGCCACTTTATTGACACCGTACATCGTCGTTGGACGCATTATCGTATCTTGGGGGGTTTTGTCCTTAGGTGTGGATGGACCAAAAGCACCAATCGAACTTGGTGTGAAAAATTGCGCCTTTAGCTCTTTTGCAGTTTCCAATCCATTCATTAGCCCGCCCATATTTAAATTCCAGGCAAACACGGGCTTGGCTTCTGCTGTAGCTGATAAAAGAGCGGCTAAATGCATAACAGTATCAACGTTGTATTTTTTAGCTACTTCCACCATTTGGTTTAAATTCGTTACATCGACGGTCTCAAAAGGACCACTTTGAGCGGCTTCGCTGTCATTCTTTTTAATATCTGTAGCAATGACATTATCCGCACCATAGATGTCTCTTAGCTTTAAAGTTAATTCTGATCCAATCTGCCCTAAAGCACCTGTGATTAAAATACGCTTCATCGTCGTTTCTCCGTCCTCTTCACTCTTACTAAAAATAGTGATTTACTTTATTTTTACGTTACTCAATCAGTTAGGGTGATACCTAAATAACGCCCATTTCCTTGCCGACTTTTTCATAAATAGCAATCGCTTGATCGAGCATTTCTTTTGTATGTGCAGCTGTTGGCATGTTACGCACTCGTCCAGTCCCTTGTGGAACGGTTGGGAACACAATCGCCTTGGCATAAACCCCTTCATCATTCAAACGTTTACTGAATTGTTGAGTAAGTGCTTCGTCCCCGATAATACAAGGAGTGATCGGAGTTTCGCTGTTGCCGATATTAAAACCTAACCCTTTCAAGCCTTTTTTTAGATAATTTCCATTTTCCCAGAGCTTTTTATTCAGTTCCGTGCTCTCCATTAAGATTTCAATTGACTTCTTACTTGCTGCCACATCGGCAGGAGTTAATGAGGTCGAAAATAGGAATGGACGGCTGCGAACTTTTAACCAGTCAATGAGATTTTTCTTACCCGCGACATAACCGCCAACCACGCCAATTGCTTTAGATAATGTACCGATTTGAAAATCAATTTTATCAGAAAGACCAAAATGCTTAACGGTCCCTGCCCCATCTCCAAGCACACCTGATCCATGAGCATCGTCTACATATGTAATCAGATCAAATTCCTCAGCAATCTTGACAATTTCAGGCAGTAAAGCAATATCACCGTCCATCGAGAACACGCCGTCTGTTATCACCATAATTTTATTGTAAAGGCCTGACTCCTTTGCTGCTTTTGCTTTTGCCCGTAAATCTTCCATATCGGAGTGGTTCACACGGATAATTTTTGCTTTGGAAAGCCGGCAACCGTCGATTATCGACGCATGGTTTAATTCATCCGAAAGAATCGCATCATTTTTATCCATTACTGCGGAAATAGCCGCCATGTTACAATTAAATCCAGATTGGTAAGCAATCGCTGCTTCTGTATGTTTGAATTCAGCTAATTTTTCTTCCAGTTCAACATGGAGTTTAAGCGTTCCGTTGATGGTTCGAACGGCCCCTGCGCCAACTCCGTATTGTTCTAGCGCCTCATTAGCGGCTTTTTTCAAACGTTCATCCGTGGCTAAGCCTAAATAGTTGTTGGAAGACAGATTGACTAGCTCTCTGCCGTTAATTGTTATAACTGGTCCATTTGGGCTTTCGAGCGGATCGATGATATTGTACAAACCTTTTCCCTTTAAATTATCAAGATTTTCATTTAAAAATTGCTCCAAAATAGTACTGGACATATTCAATTCCCCCTTTATTCATTTGAACGTGCTTTGTTGTTTACGGAAAAACAATCGTCCGTTTCAGGCGGACATCTATACCTTTGTTAAACACTGGTATTAAAGGATTACTATGCTATACTTTATCATAAATTTTTATGGTTGTGCATATCTAGCGGACAAATAAACAAAAATATTTTTATATTCTTTTAGTGTACCCAATCAAAAATAATGTTATTTCTTAAGATAACAAAACTGCTATCAATGAATTATTTTATAATGGCATGGTTTTAAGTTATAATGGTTTTTTAATCATACTGAGTCAATCTCCAACTCTATGCTACATAGAAAGGATGTCAATCTTGTCATTTTTGTATTCAACCTTATACACACTAGTTATTGGGGCGGTATTTATTTTTCTATTTATTATTGCCTACGATTTTCTTTACGGTGAAAAACCTGAAAAGCAAACGAAGAAAATACATAAATATTTTCAAAAAGAAACCATTAAAAAAATTGATAGACTGGAACATCAGCCTCGAAAATTTACCATGTACCAAGTCACAATGAATAGTGGTATTAAGAAGATTAAGATGAAACCAGGTTATAAAGTAGTCAATATGGTATCAAAGGAGAAAAACAAAAAGTAAGCAAAATTCGGGGATAAGTTCTTTTGCTCCAAAAGAAAAACCGGGCAATGCCCGGTTTTTTTAATCTATTTAATGTTCCTTGTCAAGGACATTTGTTTGCTTCAATGTGAGAGTCTCTTTTCGCAATCGTATGCTTGTATGCTTTTCTTATTTGACGGACACCGAACTCAATTTTCCGACATTTCGATTGATATTTTGTAATGCCTCTTTGTATTCTTTTTCTAAACTACTAATTATTTCAGAAGCCGATTCTATTTTATTTATTGCCCCGACGCCATGTCCTGCTGACCAAATATCCTTCCATGCTTTCGCATTCGTCTCCCTTTGCATATTATCAAAGTTTACCTTGTCTTTTTTAACAAGTTTTTCTGGGTCCAAACCTGCCTTTTTGATACTAGGTACCAGCATATTGCACATGATGCCGGAGAAAGCATCCGTTAAAATGATATCCTCTTGTGTGGCTTCAACCAGCATTTCCCTGTAATCATCATTGGCCATACTTTCTGTCGCAACAATAAAGCGGGTTCCCATATAGGCAAGGTCAGCGCCTGCTGCCTGTGCAGCTAAAATTCCCTTCCCTGTTGAAATGGAACCAGCAAGGACAATGATACCATCCCAGAAATTACGGACCATATCCACGAAGGCAAAGCTGTTGATTTGACCCGCGTGACCACCCGCCCCGCTTGCCACCAAAATAAGTCCATCGACACCAGATTCAGCTGCTTTTTGAGCAAACTTCAAATCACTCACATCAGAGAATACGAGCCCACCATATTCATGCACAATATCGACGACTTGTTTCGGACTTCCTAAGGAGGTAATTACCAATTGCGGCTGATGCTTTTTAATCAATGCAAGTTCTTCCTGCAGGCGGCTGTAAGAGCTATGTACGACCATATTCATCGCCCAAGGTGCAATTTTTCGGCTAGGATCGAGCGCACGAGCCTCTTCTAACTCTTCATTTAATTGCCCCATCCACTGATCAAGAACCTCAATTGGTCTTGCATTTGGAGCAGGGAAAGAACCAATCACGCCATTCAAACAACAGTTTTTCACGAGTTCGGTGCCTGACACCAAAAACATCGGGGCCGAAATAACCGGTAATTTTAATTGGTTCCACCATGATTCAGGAATTGATTTCTTCATTTTGCTCACCCTTTATTTTAGAATTTTCAGAATAAACGATACACTTTCATAGTACCTGAAAATGAATGGTTATTCAATCTTTGTATGAACCTTTTATTTCTGCCTCTTAAACGCTTACCATCCACGAACGATTATTAATTAAATTGATAAAATGTTCGTTCTTTGCTAAAAATGATTGATTTACTTTTCTCCTGTGCTTTATAATGGGAATAAATTCATATGGTTTCACTCATATAATCGCGGGGATATGGCCCGCAAGTTTCTACCGGATTGCCATTAATAATCCGACTATGAGTGAGTAATGGGAAAGTCGCTCTTCTATTTGAGTGCACTAATTCCATATTCTTTCGGACACGTAGCCCAAAGATCATTATCTCACTCAATTTTTTGATGTGAGGTAATGACCTTTGGGCTTTTTATTATTTTATAAGGAGAATCTAACATGAGATTACTAGAGGAGAAAATCAACACCGACGGAAAGGTTCTTTCGGAAAATGTTTTAAAGGTTGATTCATTTTTGAACCACCAAATAGACCCGCAATTAATGCTTGAAATAGGAAAAGAGTTTGCAAGGATTTTTGCAGGTGATGGTATTACAAAGATCGTAACTATTGAATCTTCAGGAATTGCCCCTGCAGTTATGGCTGGTTTATATATGAATGTTCCTGTAATCTTCGCAAGAAAAAGAAAATCTTTGACGCTTGTCGATGATTTATTAACAGCTTCAGTCCATTCATTTACTAAAAATGAAACAAACGAAATTTCCATTTCAAAGAAATATGTAAATGAAAATGATAGAGTCCTAATCATTGATGACTTCCTTGCAAATGGGGAAGCTGCACTTGGTTTAGTAGATATTGTTCAAAAAAGCCGTGCAACAGTTGTTGGAATTGGCATTGTCATCGAGAAGTCCTTTCAACATGGTCCACAAAAATTAAAGGACCTTGGTTTAAGGGTTGAATCCTTAGCACGGATTGCCTCGCTTTCAAATGGAAAAGTGTCATTTATAAATGAGAACGTGGAGGAATTAATCTAATGAAACAACATCCTTTTAAAATAGCCTCATTAGGAATTCAACATGTATTAGCCATGTACGCTGGAGCGGTAATCGTCCCACTTATCGTCGGAGGAGCACTTAAATTTACCGGAGAACAATTAACCTACTTGGTATCGATCGATATCTTAATGTGCGGAATTGCAACCATTTTACAAGTTTGGCAGAATCGCTTTTTCGGAATTGGTTTACCGATTGTACTTGGCTGTACGTTTACTGCAGTTGGACCAATGATTGCCATTGGTGGACAGTATGGTATTTCCGCTATTTATGGATCGATTCTTATCTCAGGACTTATCGTCATTATTATTTCTCAATTCTTTGGAAAATTAATTAAGTTCTTCCCACCTGTTGTGACTGGTTCAGTTGTAACCATAATCGGGATTACACTTATCCCGGTGGCAATGAATAACATCGCTGGAGGTCAAGGCAGCCCTGATTTTGGAAGCCTTTCAAATATCAGTTTAGCTTTCGGAACGTTGCTTTTTATCATCTTGCTATATCGTTTTACGAAAGGTTTTATTCGCTCCATTTCCATTCTATTAGGATTAATTGGTGGTACTCTTGCTGCTTCTATTATGGGGAAAGTCAATTTCTCAGCGGTAGCTGATGCATCATGGTTCCATATGGTGAAGCCATTTTATTTTGGTACACCTACTTTTGAATGGACCCCGATTCTTACTATGACTCTCGTAGCAATTGTGAGCATGGTAGAATCAACAGGTGTATATTTCGCTCTATGTGATATCACTGGAAAAAAATTAAATGAAAAGGATTTATCAAGAGGTTATCGTGCTGAAGGTCTCGCGAGTATAATCGGTGCTTTATTTAATGCTTTTCCATACACAACCTACTCTCAAAATGTGGGACTTGTTCAGCTTTCAGGCGTTAAAAGCAAAAACGTCATTTATACCATGGGCGGGATGCTAGTATTTTTAGGGTTTATTCCTAAAATCGGGGCATTCACGACCGTTATTCCAACACCTGTCCTTGGTGGCGCAATGGTGGCAATGTTCGGAATGGTCATTGCTTACGGAATAAAAATGCTAGGAAATGTAGATTTTGCATCACAAGAAAATCTTCTGATCATTGCATGTTCTGTCGGTATGGGGATGGGCGTCACTGCCGTACCAGATATGTTTTCCCACCTGCCAGAAGGCGTTAAAATCCTTACCAGCAGTGGAATTGTAACAGGAAGTTTAACTGCTATTTTTCTAAACATTGTTTTCAATGTTTCAAAGCCAACTAAACAAATTAAGGCAGTAAATTAGCAAATGGCCTCTTAACATTATAGACACAATAAAATCAAAAGACGATCCTTATTCTCGGTATCGTCTTTTTTTATTATTATTCATCGCCTTAATCAATTCGAAGATATTTGTTAAGTTTCTTTGTGTGTGCTTCCGGAAAAGATCTTATAAAAAATGGCTGATTTTATGGCCAATGTGTAATTACGCTAAAGCTGAATTCAGCCTTAACCATTTGGCCATTTGGTTCTCCACCCTCAAATGTAAGGATATGATTATCAGGTATAGAATTAAAGTTAAACGTCTTATCTGGATGACCTAATTCATCATTAGCTGAACTATCATCATATTCCGCTAATTGACCTCCAATTTGGAAATGATCACCTTCGGACATATCAAATTTAAAACTATTATCTCCCTCAATTTTTTGTGGATTGCCTGGAGAAATATTTACATAATTATCATCTTCTCTCTGCCACAAAAACTTACCTTGCCTAACTACGTAATTTAAATCATCATCATAATTTCCTACATTTGCTCCTAGCGAGCCGTAAACCTCTAATTCATTCCCTGGATCACCATCAACACGTTCGCATATAATTTGGATTACTTTAATCTCAACTGTTTTAAACATTAATGCAACTTATATATTCGTGAATTATGTACAAGGTAAATTATAACGACTATCACAACAAACAAAAAAGTTTATCCTCAATTCGCAAACTCGTTTTGTGAATTGTAATACTGTATATTATTTATATATTAATGTATGTTATTGTATCTTCTTGTTACTCTTACTAGTATGTAAATTATGTAGCAAAGTTTTCTTCGTTAATTGCATATTTTTTTGTTAATTGCATTATTTTCTACGTTAAATGCAATTCTTACATATAGGTGTTTTATTGGGATTTCAACCCACTGATGAGATACTTTTTTCTATAAATTTTTTAATGTTATCGTGCTTTATGTAATAGTAATTATTCCATCTATCAATTAATAAATTGTCATTCCCTTTTTATCAACCAGATTGTCTAGATTTATGTCATGCCTGACAACCTTAATAAATTTAGCAGCCTCAAGGATTCCTGTATATTTGATAAAGGTCTTTTCAGAAGCACCTATATCCTTCGCCATACGTTCTACAGAAGCGTAACAGTGGTCTTTTCCTACTTGCGTATAATTTATCCAGCTCATTATGTAATACAATATCCTGACTCCTGTATGTCCTACCATTTCAATTACCGACATGTTAATAACCCAAGATTCAAGTTGTGTAAACAGTTTCTCGTCATTCAAATCAGGGATTACAATTGGTGAGAGCATGATTGTTAATTTTCCATTCCTAGGCAACCTAACCATTTCATTTGTTATGTAATTTTTTTCATTCAAACCCTTTAGACAAGCCATAAAAGTCCTTTGGTCTGTCAGATTGATATAATTCATAAGTTTTTTGTACGAGATGATTGTAAATGTGAGACTTTTATCATCACCTGATTGAGATTTATAAAATTGGATCAACTTCGCTAATAAGACGAACTCCTTATCTGTTATTTTGTTACTACGCACAATAGATTGTGGTATTTGAATTTTAAATTCGTTGCTCAACTTTATCCCTCCGTTTATTTGATTTGTTTAAGTATTGCTCAACAAAATTTTTCACATAGTCCGTATTCGGAAAATAATAAACAAATTTAGTTGGTATGTTTATGTCGTTTTTAATTTTCTTTAATCCGCAACCATTCATCATTAGAAATCCTGCCATACGTTGACTGAATACAACAAAGTCCTTTTCCCTATTCAATTTTGATCCACCTCCCATCCACCTAATAAATTTGTGTTTTATTGGAAGTCATCACTCCTTTCAAGCATTGTTGAGTTATTATTAATTCCATGTAAAGAAACATGCCATTGTGTTCTATTTAACTTGCCAATCTGATACCTTTAAACTGTAAATATTCTTAGGGGGTATGGTTACTATGGCAAATTTAAAAGATAAATTTACGATTGATGACATGAAGGCATTAGACCAAAGACTTAATCATATTTACTATCAAGTAACCCATTATCAAACTAGATCAAATGCTGGGCTTACTGAACTTCAATTACTTGATACAATTGACCATTTATGCCGAATGTCAGGTATGCTGTGTGATGTGATTGAACAACAGTTAGAAGGGAATATAGAAACAGCAGAACCTCATAGATATATTGATAGAAAATTAGGCACTGTTGAAACTGGTATTAAAAACTTCTTAGAAGTTAAGAAAATTGATTTGGATTAACTACTAGGGGGCTCATAAAGGGCTTCTTTTTTTCATCTCTTTTCAATTTATCTAGCACACTGTCAGACTCGATTATGGGCGGGATGCTAGTATTTTTAGGGTTTATTCCTAAAATCGGGGCATTCACGACCGTTATTCCAACACCTGTCCTTGGTGGCGCAATGGTGGCAATGTTCGGAATGGTCATTGCTTACGGAATAAAAATGCTAGGAAATGTAGATTTTGCATCACAAGAAAATCTTCTGATCATTGCATGTTCTGTCGGTATGGGGATGGGCGTCACTGCCGTACCAGATATGTTTTCCCACCTGCCAGAAGGCGTTAAAATCCTTACCAGCAGTGGAATTGTAACAGGAAGTTTAACTGCTATTTTTCTAAACATTGTTTTCAATGTTTCAAAGCCAACTAAACAAATTAAGGCAGTAAATAATCAAATTTCCTCTTAATGAAAAAGAAATAGTAAAAAGACGATACTGATATGGTAACGTCTTTGTTTTTTCCCGTTCAGGAAATGTGTAATAACACTCTATTTATATGCGGCCGTTGCAGGAGCCGCATATATTTTCCAATTTAAAGAACAGAGAAAACTCAGTTTTCCAATAGGGATAATCGTTTTATTCGCATCAGTTACTGTTGCTGCTAATTATTCCGAACATATGAAAGAAGGCGAAATAGGTTATCCGTATTTACACTGGCCTTTTCAAATTATTATTCCAGTTATGCTAATGGGCATCGCTTACTTACGAAAGGCTAGAAATGGATCTAAATAATTTTCAAAAAAGGCGATGCCATTCTAAAGCATCGCCTTAATCATTTCTAAGAGTTCAGTTATGTTTCTTTTAGTTGTAGAACTTAAACCAGTGTTGGTCGTAATATCAGTCCCTGTATTATCACTCCCAGAACCTGAATTTGTTTTAGTTACCGTTATTGGAGAAATATTATTTGCTCCACCAAAGTTTACGATCCCCCCAGAAATGGTCCCAATAGTAATACAATCTTGATTGGTCGCCAACCAATCACCCCCTTCCACGCTTATATACTATTATATGGACAAGATTATTCGGTTGTTTAAGCATTTTCATTATTTATTTTTTAATGCTTCTTAATTTCAAAAAGAGCCACGTGTGAGGCCCATTAGTTTTTCATAATTTTGTTTTTGGAGATTTGCATGCATCCTTTTCTAACTTGCAAATCCACTTATAATATCCTAATAAGATAAGAAGCAAAAACGGATCAAGTATGGCTGCATGCCAAAGCTTCCACCATCCATAATGAAAGAAACCCCACGGAGGAGGCAGCAAGGTGATACCTTCGTAAATCAAAATGGCAATGACAAAAATGACAATAAAAAAAATTTGCTTAATGACCTTTGATTTATGTGGAAACCAATTTAAAAAAATCATATTTACAGCTGGTACTAGGAAGATATGTGGAAGTATTCCTGCCCAATCGATTTCCCTGTCAAAATACCAGTAACCGTGGTATTTGAATTCAATAAAAACATCGAAGAGGACCTGAAATGAAACTGTAAATGACCAAATATGGACTATTTGGTTAGCACTTAGCATTTTATTCTTTTTAAAAGCAAAATAATTAAATGTAATAATAGCAATTAGTAATCCAATCATATCTTTTTCCTTTTTATATTTAAAATACCCAAATTGTTAGGCATCCTATACTATTTCCAATAAAATCACAGTGTTTTTCTCATCAAAAATCTAGTCGAATCCTTAAAAATCTAGTATGATGTACTAATGTATTAATTCTTGACGAAGCGAGGATTACAAAAAATGAGCTTACTAAATGTAGAAAATTTAAGTCATACATTCGGAGACCGTACTTTATTTAAAGACGTTTCCTTTCGATTATTAGCTGAAGACCATGTGGGACTTGTCGGCGCTAATGGCGTCGGTAAATCAACATTAATGAATATTATTACTGGTCAATTGATTCACGATAGCGGTCGTGTAGAATGGACACCAGGTGTTCATTACGGTTATTTGGATCAGCATACGGTGCTGACAAAAGGAAGAACGATGCGTGACGTTCTTCGCGATGCTTTCCTCCCTCTTTTCGAAAAAGAAAAGGAACTAAATGATGTAATCGCTCAAATGGCAGATGCTTCACCTGAAGAGCTATTGGTTCTTTTAGAAAAAATGGGTGAAATCCAAGATGTCCTAGACGCTGGTGGATTCTATTCATTAGATATAAAAATTGAGGAAGCAGCACGCGGTTTGGGGCTTGATGCAATTGGTTTAGACCGTGACGTCGCAGCACTTAGCGGCGGACAGCGAACAAAGGTTCTTCTTGCCAAGCTTCTTTTGGAACAACCAAAGGTTCTTCTGCTCGATGAGCCGACCAACTATCTGGATGTTGAACATATTCGCTGGTTAACTTCTTACCTTAAAGAATACCCATATGCGTTTATCCTAATCTCTCATGATACAGAATTCATGAATCCAGTATCTAATGTTATTTTTCAATTAGAATTTTCAAAGCTGACTCGCTACACAGCAAGCTATGAGAAATTCTTAGAGTTAGCAGAAATTAATAAGAATCAGCATATTAATGCTTATGAGAAACAAATGGAATTCATTAAAAAACAAGAAGACTTTATTGCTAAAAATAAAGCTCGTTATTCAACTACTGGCCGGGCAAAAAGCCGTCAAAAGCAGTTGGACCGGATTGAACGGATTGACCGTCCAGAAACAGCGCTAAAGCCTACCTTCGGATTCAAAGAGTCTCGCAGCAGCAGCCGTTATGTTTTTGAGGCTAAGGATTTAGAAATCGGCTATTCAGAACCACTATTACCGAAAATGAGTATGACCATAGAACGTGGCGAAAAGGTCGCCATCATCGGTTGTAATGGGGTTGGTAAATCCACCCTACTAAAAACGATGCTTGGTAAAATCGATCCGATCAATGGCAAGGTTGAACGTGGCGACTTCCTCTTCCCTTCTTATTTTGAACAGGAAGTAAAAGCAGGCGGCATTACTCCGATTGACGAGGTTTGGAATGCCTTCCCATCTATGGATCAAAATCAAGTGCGTGCCGCTCTTGCCCGCTGTGGTTTGAAAAATGATCACATCTCTCGACCGATGAATCAGCTAAGCGGTGGAGAACAAGCCAAGGTCCGACTTTGTAAGTTGATGATGAATGAAAGTAACTGGATCCTATTCGACGAGCCGACTAATCACCTTGATATTGATGCAAAGGCAGAACTAAAACGTGCTTTAAAAGAATACAAAGGAACTGTCGTTCTTGTCTGCCACGAACCAGACTTTTATGAAGATTGGGTAACAAAAGTGTGGAATGCAGAAGAATGGTCACAACAGACAGTGTAAAGAAATATTGATTAAATTCCCCTGCTCTAATAGCAGGGGTTTTTCTATATTTTCATAACCTAAATTTCTAAATCTAAATAATCGATGGATTTTCATTGATCAAATAGATAATATGAATTTATTTTTACATATACTTCACTTATAATATATAAGGTTAAGCAATTCTAAGTTATTAAAAATATACTATCGAGGTGTAATTATTAATGAAAAAATGGATTTCTGTCATTATACTTGCTATTCTTGTATTTTCATTAGCAGCTTGTGGGCAAAGTGATGAAAAAACAAATGAAGGTAAGAAAGAAACGACAACGAATGAAGTATTTAAAATTGGGGCGATTCCTGACCAGAATGCAGCCGATTTAGATAAAGGTATGACGGCCGTAGCTAAATACCTAAGTGAAAAGACTGGTATGAAAGTTGAATTTGTACCGTCTGTTGATTATGCTGCACTAGTCACTAGTTTTCAACGCGGTGAAATTCATATGGCTTGGTTTGGCGGATTAACAAGTGTACAAGCTAGGAACCTTGTCCCTGAAGCAGAATCGATAGTACAACGACCACGTGACGCGGAATTCCATTCCGTATTTATCACCCAAACATCAGAAAATATCAAAAAGCTTGAAGATCTAAAAGGAAAGTCATTCACTTTTGGCAGTGAAAGCTCAACATCTGGTCATTTAATGCCACGTTACTATTTATCAGAGGCTGGAATTGATGCCAATACAGACTTTGACGGTAAACCTAATTTCTCCGGTTCCCATGATACAACCTACAAATTAATTGAATCCGGTGCCTTTAAAGCAGGTGCACTAAACGAAGCAGTTTGGGAAGCAGCTGTAAAAGAAGGCAAAGTTGATACGAAAAAAGTTAAAGTATTCTATACAACTCCTGCTTACTATGATTATAACTGGACAATCAATAGCAATGTGGAAGATGTTTTTGGTAAAGGTACTAAGCAAAAAGTAAAAGATGCCCTTCTATCGATTACTAGCGAGCAAAAGGAAATTGCTGACTTATTCCAAACAGATAGCTTCGTTGAAACGAATAATGCTAACTATAAAAAGATTGAACAAGTAGCAAAAGAATTACAGATTATTAAGTAGTAGGTGTTGTAGACATGTCTTCAAAAACAATGATTGAAGCTAAAAATATATCGAAACACTTTATGCGGAAGATAGCCCTATCTTCCCTTTCTTTTTCTATTAAGCAAGGGGAATTGGTAGCGTTAATTGGACCGAGCGGTGCAGGTAAAACAACGTTATTAAATTCAATTGCCGGCCTTGTTCCAATCCAAAGTGGCGAGCTATTGATTGATAGCAAACCGATATCACCCTATAAAAATGGGCATAAATTTGCAAAAAAGGTTGGTGTGATTCGTCAACAATTTGATTTGATTGGCTCAATCGCGGTTATCCATAATGTCCTGGCTGGCCGATTAGCTGACTGGGGCCTTTTCAAATCCCTCTTCTCTTTGCTTGTACCTCAAGAAAAAGAAATCGCCTTAAAAGCACTTGAAAGAGTGGGTCTTACTGATAAGATGTACGAAATTACCTCCACTTTATCTGGAGGCGAACAGCAGCGTGTCGCGATGGCGAGATTAATGGTCCAAAAACCTGAAGTAATTTTGGCTGATGAACCAGTAGCGTCTCTAGATCCTTCAAGAGCCGAGGATGTATTAGCCATGTTAATAAAAATCGTTTCTGAGGAAAAACAAACGTTAATTGCCAGTTTGCATTCCATCGAATATGCTCGTAAATATTTTACAAGAATTATCGCTCTTAAAAATGGTGAAATCCTTTTTGATTTGCCAACTGAAAAAGTGACGGATGATCTGTTAACCAACCTTTATCGACTAAAGGAGCAAGGTTAAGATGTTGAGACGGAAATCAGAATTGGGTAGGTATAATCGCCTAATACTTACATTACTATTGATGGCAGTTTTCGTATGGAGCTTATTTTCGATTCAATGGAATGACGACCTTTTCCATGCAGGCGGAATTCCGACGATACTGCAAATATTTGAAGGCCTAATTCAACCTGATTTATCACCAGAAGTATTGATCAAAGGTCTCGAATCTGCTTGGATTACACTAGCTTATGCTGTTGCTGGAATGTCTCTTGCTGTAGTTTATGCTCTGATTGTAGGGATTCTTGCATCTGGAACATTAACCTCAAGCAGGGTTGCTCGTTTAACATCTAAAGTAATTTTTAGGGGAGTTTTAGGGTTTACTCGTTCGATTCATGAGTTAATATGGGCATGGCTTTTTGTTGCTGCTGTAGGTCTTTCCCCTTATGCGGCTATATTTGCTCTTGCTATTCCATATGGAGGAATTCTTGGCCGTATTTTTGCTGATATGTTAAATGATGTACCGGAGGAGCCCATCACAGCATTAAAATCTACCGGTGCCTCAAGACTTCAAATCCTTATTTATGGCTATCTTCCATTGATTTGGGCAGATATGATCAGCTATACCATGTATCGATTTGAATGTGCAATTCGTTCTTCTGCCATTATGAGTTTTATCGGCCTCGGCGGCTTAGGCTATCAAATTCAATTATCGCTCGCTGATTTGAAATATGATCAAGTATGGGCATATGTTTTTTTCCTGATTGCTCTCGTGTTGTTCGTGGATATATGGAGTAATTATGTTAGAAAAGGATTGACAGAACGAAAACGTCGGAACGGATTCAGTACTGGATGGCGGTCCACCCTATTCACCATGCTATTAATCATCGGTTCTTGGGTATTTATTACCATAGGTGAGAATACTAAGTTATTTGAATTACTGTCGGATAAAAATATCGAATATGCGAAGAAGTTTTTTGGCAGCCTAATAGGTTTAAATGATAGGCATCCTGCTTTCCTAAACGGTGAAAGCTGGTCTGCCGCATTAAAGCTCACTCTTGAAACACTGGAAATGAGTATCATGGCCATTGGATTTTCGACGGTTGCTGCCTTTTTAACTGTTATTCCAGCAGCTAGAAATATAGCAAATGGAAGTTTAACTTCATCAAAGAGATGGTATAATTGGATTCTTTATGGATTCGTACGGATCACTTATATCTTTTCACGTGCCGTTCCTGAGTTGGTTTGGGCAATGTTGATTATTTTTATTTTTAAACCAGGGTTATTGCCAGGAGCAATCGCACTTGCACTCCATAACTTTGGGATACTCGGTAAGCTTTGGGCTGAGGTAATTGAGGATATGGACCCTCGACCAATCCGTAATTTAGCATCTGCAGGTGCCTCCAAAATCCAGATCTTCATCTACGGGATCTTGCCAAGTGTCTTACCTAGATTTCTTACCTATATTTTATATCGTTGGGAAGTCATTATGAGGACAACGATTGTTGTTGGTTTTGTCGGTGCAGGCGGCCTTGGTATGAAGTTTAAGCTCGCGATGAGTTATTTCCAATATACTGAAATCACCCTGTTACTTCTTTGTTATATGATTCTCGTCGTCATTGCTGATTTTGCATCAGAAAGCACGAGAAAGGCAGTTAAATAAGATGCTCGCGCAAAGAACTATTCAATGGTATCCATAATTAAAAGAACACTGTTCCTTCGAAAGGAACAGTGTTCTTTTAGTTTTAATCTATGTTATCCGTTTGATATCCACTGCTAGCTAATGGCTATCAAACTCCTAAGTATCTGATATAATCCATGTTAGCAGACATTATCAAGCATATCTGCATACTATTCCCATCAAAGGAAATAATTGATGAAGATACTTGTTTTCTTGCCACCGTTTCCATTATCCTATCAATAGGAAGAAAGTTAGTACTATCACCGACTTAAATAGTCATCAAGGAGTGAAAATTCTTTGCAATCTAAGTCCGCTTTACCGATTTTATTTATAGTTATGTTTTTGGTGATGGTGGGATTTGGAATTATCATTCCAGTTTTACCTTTCTATGCTGAAGAAATTGGGGCGAATCCAACTGAATTAGGATTATTAATGGCAGTTTATTCGCTCATGCAGCTCATTTTCGCTCCGATATGGGGGAAAGTTTCCGACCGAATTGGGCGGAAACCAGTCATGATGATTGGAATTGCAGGACTTGGTCTCTCTTTTCTAATTCAAGCATTGTCTACGGAGCTTTGGATGTTATTTGCAGCAAGAATTATTGGCGGCATTCTTTCCTCTGCAAATATGCCAACAGCCATGGCATATGTTGCAGATATTACCACGGAAGAAAATCGCGGCAAAGGAATGGGGATTGTTGGTGCAGCAACGGGCTTAGGCTTTGTTTTTGGTCCGGCAATAGGTGGGATATTTTCGAAATTCAGCCTTAATATGCCCTTTTATCTTGCTTGTGGATCTTCGTTCATCACCTTTATTCTTGTTTTTATTTTGCTAAAAGAATCAAAACAGAAAAAAGAATCGGTTAGCAAAGAAAAACCCTCTTTCGGGAAGGCGTTTAGTGGTACTGTTACCGTATTATATTTGGTGCAATTATTAATTTCCTTATCACTTTCTGGTTTGGAAGCAACGTTTGCCTACTTTGCTGCTAAAAAGGCAGATTTGGGCTCCACTCAACTTGGATACATTTTTATGATCATGGGGTTTGCAAGTGCGATCGTCCAAGGTGGTCTGGTCGGTAGATTGACCAAGAAATACGGTGAAAAGGTTGTAATTCAGTGCGGAATCATTGTTTCAGCGCTTGGATTTGGTTTGATTTTATTAGTAAATAGTTTTGCAACTGCAGCCATTTATTTAACTATTTTTGGACTAGGAAATGGCGTAATTCGTCCTAGTGTTTCTTCACTAATTACGAAGACGTCTACGGCAGGTTATGGAAGTTCAACTGGGCTTTTATCATCCTTTGATTCTCTTGGCAGGATTATTGGGCCGCCACTCGGTGGATGGCTGTTTTCGATGGCAATAGGCCTCCCTTATATCTCAGGTGCGATTATTTCAATTGCTGCATTTATCCTATTTCTCCTTTTTCGCCCACAGATCGCTACCGTGAAAATAACAAAGATTCAAAACTAATCAATTGGAATATGTTTTTAGGACATGCATAAAATGGGTTACGAGGATGTAAGTAAAAAGGAGCCTAGTTTATGAAATTAAAAACCTTTATAAGTATTTGTCTCCTATTGGTAACCTTAGGTTTTGCAGCTTATCTTGATTCACCCTACTCATTTATTAATAAAGATTATGCTTATTCAGCCGATCAACCTGTGATGGCACAGCCTGTAGAAGTTAAGCCTTCAAGCGATGTTCCCGTTTTGGAGGAAAAACTAGAGAAAATCGAAAAAGTGGATGGCTATATCGTAGAAACATACCAGGAGTATGAGGTTTATAAAGACAAAGATGGAAATGTACTAAAAAGTGAGCCTACTGGAAAAATTGATACGCTGCAATATTGGGATGATGCTCAACAATAAAGACCGCTAATGTCAGCGGTCTTTATTGTTGAGAAGATTTATCGCTTTTCCAAATCCGTGGATATAGGTTTAGTAAAAGTAAATACTCAAACAAATGGAATAAGGCAAGGTGAGGTATCCTGCAAAAGTTAATGGCTATTTTAATTGGGAGCCTATTAATAGGTATTGGGGTTAATGCATTTTTAATCCCTCATCATTTACTAGATGGCGGGATCATCGGCTTATCACTCATTCTCCATTATTACTTTGATTTTCAAACGGGCTTATGTGTAATATTATTTAGTTTGCCTCTGTGTATATATGCATGGTTCCGAGAACGGGACTACTTTTACAGTAGCTTTCATGGTCTAATGGTTTCCTCATTTTTTATTGATTTACTGGCTCCTTTACAAAAACATTTTCCACTTCCTATTATTATTAGTGCAATATTCGGTGGAACACTAGGCGGACTTGGTGTTGGATTAATGCTTCGCTATCAGACAAGCACAGGAGGTACTGAATTGTTAGCTCATTTCTTAGCGAAATCCTTTTCTTTTAATATCGGAATCATTATCTTGATTGTCGATGGTTTAGTCTTATTATCGGGGTTTAAAGTGCTCGGATCACAAAGTTTCTTCTATTCAATACTAACTATTCTTTCTTTTGGATTCATCACATCATTACTGGTAAAAAATTATAAAAGTGATGCAGATTAGGGTAAGTTCATTTTTCAGAAGTTAAGTTGGTATGTTATTTGAGATTGAAGTTATTTTTTTATCAACTTTGTCATAATCTTTTCATTTCATCTTTCCGTATATTTTTTCCGCGTAACTGCCAAATCGTACATTTGTATTTTTTCTTCTATGTTCCATTACTTTTTCAAACTGCAGCTGTTTGCGCGTTAATTTTTCTTGCAACCTAGCGATTTCTTCGTCATCGGTTGCAACAGAGATTAAATCATTTAAGGTGATCAATTCTTTTCTTAAATCAACTTGATCTGAAATGTACCCAGCATTCTTAAGCATGCGGTAGCTCATTTTTATTTCAGCGCTCATCCCTGGCAGTTCATCACTTAAATCCAATGGTTTTCCCATTCCAGGTAGATTTTCAAACTCCTTATTTTTTATTGCTTCTTTATTTTATCTTCTGCCATTCTTGAAAATAGGTCCATGACAAGTCCCCCTTTTTATTTTTATTTTACCCTATGTAAATGTTATACGGAATGACAAAACAAACTACAACATGATTCGATTTTTATCTGATTTATAAAAAAACTCTAATCAAAATATATTTTGCTTAAAACAAATTTAACTTCCCTCTAAACAGAACAAATGTTTTATAGTATATTAAATATGTTGTGGTGTTTTGTAAAATACCATAAATAACATATAGAGGTGAAATAAAAGTGAACGGAACGGCACATGCAGCAATAGGTGCAGCAACAGGTTTTATAGTTGCGAACACTTTCCATACCTCCCCTTCAACCACACTCTTTCTAATCGGATTAGGTGGTATTTCAGGCTTAATCCCCGATCTCGACATAGACGGGAAGCTTCGGGGTAAAATCACCTTATCTCATAAGGTGATTCGGATAGTGGCACTGTTAATTGGAATACTGATGGTCTTTTATAGTTTTTATGAAGGAACTACTAGAGAGAAGTGGATTGGTTTAGGGATCGGAATAGGGTTGATGATTGCAGCCTCATTGATCAAGCAAAAGCACATGTTAACGATCACAGGAATCGGTGTAATTGCAGGCGGATTCTCCTTAACAGAAATTTGGTTAATACTGCTTGGGATTTATATTTTAATCGCGTCTCTAGTTTCACACCGAAGCTATACCCATTCCATATTAGGGGTTGTTTTCTTCGGGATTATTGCTTCCAAATTAGAAAGATCCCTAGGAATTGACGGAGTTTTCTACACCTGCCTTGCTGGATACATAAGTCATTTGATTGCAGATTTTAAAATCTTACCCTTCAATAAACGAGGGATTAAGCTTTTTTTACCTGTTTCATCGAAAGAAATTTAATAAAGTAGCAATAAATTTTTTTTCGTACATCAGGTTATTTAGTAATGATTATATTTTGAAGTAAGTACCCTTGCCTTTCATGGTGTCAGCCAGATATTTATGGTTGACCTTTTTTAGTACTTAAATAACGCATGGGTAATAAATATAACTTATTCCAGATTTTTCGTTGGACTAATAAATAGGATGAGAGTATAGTAGTTTCCATGAGTCTTGACTATAGGAGGACTACGATGTTTGGTATATCCTTACCGCAATCTTTTTTACAGATGAATACCATTTTTATTTCGATCTTAATTGAAGCCCTGCCATTCGTAACTTTAGGCGTACTTATTTCAGGGATCATTCAAATATTTGTTACCGAAGAAATGATTGCAAAAATCATGCCAAAAAATAAAGTATTAGCTGTAATCTTTGCAAGTTTCTTAGGTATTTTATTTCCTTCTTGTGAATGTGGGATTGTTCCAATCGTCAGTAGGCTAGTCTCAAAAGGAGTGCCAATCTCTGCGGGAATCGCCTTTATGCTGACAGCACCGATCATCAATCCTGTTGTCTTGTTTGCAACTTTTATTGCATTCGGCAGTGACTGGAAGATGCCGTTATACCGTGCGTTAGGAGCAATCATTGTAGCTATTGTAGTAGGAATTTTGATCGCTTTTCGATATAAAGGGAGCCCTTTTAAAGAGCATTTCCATATTCACCATTCTGATGGAAAATCGACCCCATTTTTCAAAAAGATCTGGCAGACCTTGGAACATGCAGTTGAAGAATTTTTCTCAATGGGTAAATATTTAATTATCGGGTCACTAATTGCCGCAGCCGTTCAAACATATATTAAGACATCGACTCTTGTTTCAATTGGTCAGGGACAAGCATCATCTTCCATCGTGATGATGACTCTCTCTTTTATTCTTTCTCTTTGCTCCGAAGCAGATGCATTTATCGCTTCATCTTTTAGAACGACATTTTCAACTGGTTCATTATTAGCGTTTCTTGTGTTTGGGCCAATGGTGGATATAAAAAATTTAATGATGATGCTTGCAACGTTTAAAAAGCGGCTAGTTTTTATGATTGTTTCTACCGTTTTCGCTGTTGTATTTGTATACTCTTTGTTGTTTTAAGGAGTGGGAACTATGATAAGAAGCTTAATATTAATTGGTTTTACTTATTTAATCTTTCAAATGCATCTTACAGGGGATATTAATAAATATATCAACATGAAATATTCTTATCTTTCTGCAACTGCTGGTTATGCATTACTTGTATTAACGATTGTCCAAATCTTTATGCTCAGTAAAGGCGAGTCAAAAGATGCTGGCTGTGATCATGATCATTGTGGGCATAATCATTCAAAAGAGAATAAATGGTATAAAAAAGTTTTCATATATCCAATTTTCGCCTTTCCAATTATTTCAGGATTATTTTTTCCAATTGCCACACTTGATTCAAATATTGTAAAAGCAAAAGGATTTCATTTTCCCATTTACGATGAAGGAAAAGGCGATTCCTTTATGCAACAGCAATTTTTACGTCCAGATACGAGTGTGTATTATGGCAAAGATGATTATGATGTGTTAATGAAAAAGGAAAAGAAAAAGTATGTAAATAAAGAAACGATTGTTTTGAATGATAAGAATTATTTAAAAGGTATGGAAACTATTTATAACTTCCCTGGTGATTTTCTTGGAAAAGAAATCGAGTTTAAAGGTTTTGTTTTTAATGATTCAGAAACCATAAATAAGAACCAGATATTTGTGTTCCGCTTTGGTGTGATCCATTGTATTGCAGATTCAGGTGTCTTTGGAATGTTAGTTGAAATGCCTGATGGCAAGAAATTTAAAAACGATGAATGGGTAACTGTAAAAGGAAAAATATCAACAATCTATTATCAGCCCTTTAAAACCAACATTCCCTATTTAAAGGTAGAAGATTGGTCGACTACTTCTGCTCCTAAAGAAGAGTATGTTTTTAGGGGATATTAATTTATTAACGAAAAATGACCTATTCCACAGATGAATAGGTCATTTATTATTTATATTTTTAAAATGATAGTTTTAGTGCCTCAAGATTGTTTTTCATAACATCTATAAAGTCTAAACCTTTTTCTTGCTCTTCTTTAGTTAATCCTTCTAATGGATTTAAAACTTCAGTTTTAGCACCTATTTCATTAGCTAACGTCTGAGCCACTTTAGAAGAAGTAAGTCCCTCAAAATAAATAACCTTTACATTTTTCTTCTTCGTTACTTCTGCTAATTCTTTCAATTTTCCTAGGGTTGGTTCTACATCTGGGGATAATCCAGCTATCGGAATTTGAGTTAACCCGTATTGTTTTGCTAAATATCCAAATGCGGCATGTTGTGTTACAAATTCTTTTTTCTTCGCCTGATCAATTGTCTCCTTGTACAAGTGATCTAAATCAGCAAGTTGGGATTTAAAATTCTCTGCATTCTTTTCATACTGATTTTTATTATTTGGATCTAGCTTTTCTATAGCCTTAGCAATAGTGTCGACCTCCTGCTGGGCTAACACGGGAGAAAGCCAGACATGTGGGTCTTTTGAAGCTGCATGATCAGAATGATGTTCCTCCTCTGATTCTAATGCATTCATCAATTTAATCCCCTTTGAAGCTTCTACAACAGTTAAACTGGAATCATTAATACTCTTTAATACTTTTTCAGTCCAGCTTTCAAAGTATCGACTATTGTAGATAAACAGATCTGCATCTTGAATTTTAGCCATATCCTTTGCTGTTGGCTCCCAATCATGTGGTTCTGCACCGTTCGGTATTAATAGTTCAACATTCGCTGAACTGCCAGCCACTTTTTGGGTAAAATAATACATTGGATAAAACGTGGTGACAATTTGTAATTTTTTTGTTCGCTCACTACCTTTTTCTCCTTTTGTCTGAACGGCATTGGAACAGCCGCTTATCACCATAAGAAAAATAATTATAGGGCATATTAGTCTTTTCATGATTTTATTTCCCTCCATAATAGTCTTTAATTAGGAATTATTACGATTTAAAACGAATGATTATTCCATATAATATTAGTTTATTAGATTTAACAAATCGTAATTGTTACGAATTGTATCTTATACCGATTTTTTATTTATGTCAATGACATGTTAAAGTCAAAGATAATAAATATTAATGATCAGCTTTATGTTCCAATGATGAGTATCATTGTTGGAGTGAAGATTGATTAAACACAAAAAAAAGAGACTCACTGTCTCTTTTTTTGTTGTGAATAATTAATTATAAAAAATTTCCAGTGATTTTTATTTATTTCCAGGTGCAGGTTGGTCCACACCTCTTATATGGTGCTTATGCCCATCATTTTCTGAAGTATAAAAATCATAATGATGTACATGCATGCCATTACCTACGGGAATAGCTTGACCGGAATATGCCTTATAATAATGGGTATGGCTTATCCCTCTGTATAATGAATATGGTTTTGATCCTGAGTCTGGATTGGCGGCGAAGTAACATCTAAACACTGATGGACATGACCTGCATCCACAGAAGTATAATCAACCGAACCATGATTATGGTTCGGCACAAACCCCTGAACAAAATCATCTTTACTTACCTTACTCACTTCCTCACCTCAGTTCATTTTTTGGTCTAATTTCGTTGTTTTATAGATTTTGTACACGATAGACAAATAGTTGCTTGGTTCCGATTCAGATCTTGCTGCGAATGATTCTGGAGCAATTAACATCTGATTAAACTGGTCGATATTTACTTGACCAGGAAGTTGAGGCTGATATTTTTGATAAACCTCCTTTGCTGCTTTATTACTAATGATATTTACTTAATAGTAGGAATATGTTTTGGACAGCCAAAAACAAGGTTTTATTTTTTAGACTTCAGCGGAATTATGGAAAAACAGGTACAAACCTAAAGCCTGTCTTAGTTGTTATACATATACATACAGTACAAAAACACAAGAGGGATAGATGGAAGGGGGGGACATGTGCGGATTGCATAAGGAGGAGGTAAGGTCGTCTCATGATTACATCATGAAATACTAGCTTCCGAAAGGAGAAATATTATTCAATGGTTTGGTTAACTATAGTATCTTTTTTGCTTACCCTAGGATTTATTCTTTGGAGACCCAGGGGTATTAATGAAGCGATACCTGCTACGATTGGTGCGATTGTTGTCCTACTAAGCGGTAGTGTTACATTATCTGACCTCGGTATTATTGCGGAAACGATAAGCGGTGCTGCAATTACTATTATAGCAACGATTGTAATGGCCATCGTCTTAGAGAGTTTTGGATTCTTTAACTGGGTAGCAGAAAAGCTTGCAGAAAAAGCAAATGGGTCAGGCATTAGATTATTCTGGTATGTCAATCTCTTATGTTTTCTCATGACACTCTTTTTTAATAACGACGGGAGTATTTTAATCACCACTCCGATTTTAGTCATGTTATTAAACAATATGGGCTTGAAAAACCATCAAAAAATCCCGTATTTACTTTCTGGTGCTTTAATTGCAACAGCATCAAGTGCTCCAATTGGTGTAAGTAATATTGTCAATCTAATCGCTCTAAAAATCGTCCATATGAGTTTGTATTTGCATACGGCGATGATGTTTGTTCCTGCAACGCTTGGTTTACTACTGCTAACATGGCTCTTGTTCCTTCGCTTCAAAAAAGTCTTACCGAAAACTGTCCCTACTAAGGTAACGGGTTTGTCCCTCCCTTCTTACCACCCACTTAAGCCCAGTTCCATGAAACATGGTTCTGAGGAGGAACGTTCAAGGTTTATGCGCAACGTCCTACTATTTGTATTTGCTGTCCGTGTCATCCTCTTTGTCGCTTCGTTTTTGTCCATTCCAGTCTCGCTTATGGCTGTTATTGGTTCACTTGTCCTTTTAGGATGGAGATGGGCTTATTTAAAGATACCGCCAACCGATATGCTGAAAAAAACGCCGTGGTATATAATTGTTTTCGCTTTTAGTATGTATGTGATTATTTACGGCCTCAATAATATCGGTCTAACAGACTGGTTGATCCAATTTATGCGTCCAATGGTTTCTGGGAGCCTTCTCCATGCAAGTGTGTTAATGGGCGTCCTGCTCTCGGTACTTTCAAACATATTTAATAATCACCCTGCTTTAATGGTTGGAACACTCACGTTAACGAATATGAACCTAGATTTATTATCCTTAAAGATTGCCTATCTTGCCAACGTTATTGGCAGTGACATGGGATCATTACTACTTCCAATGGGAACGCTGGCTACGCTAATGTGGATGCATATCGTAAGGAAAGGAAAAGTAATGATCAGTTGGTGGCAATATATCAAAGTCACTATAGTTGTTATCCCGCCAGCGACATTGTTTACCCTAGTTGTTCTTTATTATTGGGTTTCATGGCTTTTTGGTGGAACACTTCAAGGATAATACAATTGAAAAAAGGAGAAATAAAATGAATATAGAACTATTAGATTTAAGAGATAAATATATTGAGGTTGAAATTTCCGGGGGAAGTTTTCACAGGGGAATTCTTATAGATGCCGGGTTAGATATAGTCGTAATATACGATGGCAGGAATAATACATTCCTATATATCCCATTTGTCCACATTCAACAATTGAAAGAAATATTAATTCAGGAAGAAACTTTTTACGATCCTCCTTCAGAAAAACCAATTACTTCCGATTCAATCTCCTATCGTAAAATATTAACTAGTGCGAAAGGTTTGTTCGTTGAGGTTTATGTAACAGGAAATAAATCCATTCATGGCTATTTAACTAGCATTATGAATGATTATTTTGTCTTCCACTCTCCTGCTTACAAAAAAATGTATATTTCAATGAACCATGTAAAATGGCTAATCCCGTATCCACCAAATACAACGCCTTATTCATTAGAAAATCAAAATCTACCTCTAAAACCCGTATATCCTACATTGGCTAGATCTTTTGAAGAGCAGTTAAAAAAATTGGAAAATCAATTAATTATCATTGATGGTGGATACAATGAGGAAAAAATCGGCTTACTCCAAAAGATTCAAAATAACAAAATGATACTGATAACAGCTAAAGGGGAAAAGCTTTTTCGGAACTTGGAGCATATCAAAACCATTCAATTACCGTAATTCCAATGGTAAAACTCTTTAACCAAATTAAAAGAAAGGTGCTTTTCACATGAGCAAAAAAAAACAAAAAGAATAATCCACCCTGTTTTGGCCGACGAGGTTGGATTACTCATTCACTGCTTGAGTTGTATTTTAGACCGTGTCCATCGGCCACGGTCTTCTTTTTGGTTTACCACCTATTAATAGCATATGGTTTTTCGATTATTTTTGTTCAAAGGAGAAAAAATTTTCATTTACCACATTAAACCCACTGTTAAACAAGATTCTCAATACTTTACAAAAGATTAACATGGAATCCATTATCTCTTCGTATTAACAGCATAAAATGTAACTATAGCAATACCTATTCAATAGTTCTTCTTATAAGTACATTTTCTGACTAGGAGGAAGTTGCATGTATAGTTTTCTAAATTTTCTGTTCCTATTATATATCTCGGTTGCCTTTATAAGAATTTTTTATTACTCTTTCTTCAAAACAAAATCGAATAAACATTGATTGCTACACCCAATCATTATCCATCTACTTATCCACAAAGTTATCTAAACATTTCATGTCCTTCCCCTAAAATTACGCACCTGTACCTATGTAGACTCTCTACATTTCCAACTGACTAATAAACACATAAAATAAGGAAACCCTTGTGGGTCTCCCATAATGAAAAAAACTAGGTTTGTTCTAATCTAAACTAATTGGAACATAACCTCAAATACTTCGTTCCAATTTTTTGTTTTAGCAAGTGTCTTACGTCTAAGGATATAGTTTTCGTGATTTTTGATGCTTTCTAAATGTTCACATGCACTGATAAATTGGCTAGAATCATTTGTATCTAAAAGAGAATATACAGACTGCTCAGCATATTTTTGAGTAGATGGCAAATGCATGCCAATTACAGACTTCCCCGCTGCTAGAAATTCAAATAACTTTAATGGAAAGACCGCTTGGTTATACTGAGATGACTTGTAGGGCATAATTCCAATATCAATTAAGTTCATATATTTTGGAACCTCGGAAGGAGCGACACTTCCAGTCCATAAAACATTCTTCTCAGTTAATAAATTTTTAAATTTAGGATGATCATTGGTACCATCTGGACCCACAAAAAGAAAAAGCCACTCACGCTTTTTTTGTGCTACTTCCTGGATCAAATCAAAATCCAGCTTAGGTTTAATTCCCCCGATAAAGCCTAAAACCGTTCCGTCAAAATGATCAGGTAGAATATGATCCATTTGTGTAGGATAGTTTGCAAACCTATCAAATTCCACCCCATTTTCAAAGGTAAACACCTTTTCTTCAGCACCTAACTTTTCTATGATTCTTGTACGTAAATATTCAGAGGTACAAAAAATCACATCTGCCCTTTTAATAATCCGCTCTTCTGCCCTTGATATGATATTTTTTCTAAAATTGGCTAGGATAGAGTTTTTCCCATTGATAGGAGAGGTCCATAAATCACTGCAATCATAAACCACTTTATTCCAAGAAAAGAGGTTAGAAAGTGTTGGGAATCCAGGAAAGGTATACCATAGATTAACAGTATACCTTTCCTTAGCTTTTTTTAAATATGTTAGTAATGGCTGCAATTTAATTTTATGAAATGCATCGATATAGCGGCCAAACCGAAACACTTTTTGTGGAAACAAATCTTGGATGGTCCATTGATCTATTCCATTTGACAATCTTTTATTGTGCTTTTCTTTTTGGTTTGGTGTTGGACATAACCAGATTACTTCCTTTGTTTCAGGATGATTTTGCAAATATTCTGCAAGCCGATGTCTACGATACCGAAGTTGATCTTGATCCCACTCACCTGTTGCCACAATGATATGTATGCTCTTCATTTGTCCCATCCCTTCTAGATCCTTTTAACAACCGCATGTAAGGCATAATGAGAGAAACACCAAAATGCTTTTATAAGGTTTAGCTTTTCTACCTTGCGATACACAAACCAATTCATTTTTGCAGCTTTCCACTTGTTTCTCGAAATGGAAGGATTTCCTATCCGGTACTCGGCCAAATTTTCATTTAACCCGTATGCATTTATGCCCTTTTTTAAAATGGCCAGCCAGGTGGCTAAATCCTGTCGTGTTCGTATATTAGGCATTTGTATTTGACCGACAATGCTTCGATCGATCATTACTGTCAAACATCCTATTATAGTATTCTTTAACATATCATTGTACGAAACCTGCTTGGGAGCTTCTATCCGTTTGTTTAATTGTACTCCTTCATTTGATACAATTTCGTAGCCAGTAAACGTAAAAGCATAATCGTTTGTTTGCATAAAATTAAGCTGTTTTTCCAATTTTTCTGGTTTCCAGCAATCATCACTATCAAGAAATGCCACAAATCTGCCCTTTGCATGCTGCAAAGCAATGTTTCTTGCAACAGCAGCCCCACCATTCTGATTTAAATAAATAACATGTATTCTTTCATCTATTTTTTCATAGAATTTTAATTTATTTGGTGTATCGTCAGTAGAACAATCATCTACAATAACCATTTCCCAGTTTTGATAGGTTTGCTTTCTTACAGAAGTGATTGTATGTTCGATAAACAAACTGGCATTGTATGAAGGTGTTATAATTGAGATCAGTGGCTGCGGTGGACTCATAAAAATACCTCCTATTAAAATGACTGTTCCCGGAAAATGACGGGGAAAACGATCCATAAAAAGCTTAATGTTACGCCCAATAAAATCCCTAATACTGCTCTTTCCTTTGAGTTGAAGGCTCTATTTTCAGTATTTATTGCATTAATATCAGCAGGTTTTAATAATGCAGCAGGTTTTATGTCATATTGAGCCGTCTTAAGTTCATATAAGAAACGGTGCTGGTCTACTTTTGCCTCAGGTCCTACTTTTTCATTCGTTATTCCATCAATAGATTCTTGAATGATTTTCTGTTTTTCTTGGAACATATCTTGATCGATGGCCATAAAGGCACTTGTAATCTCGTTAAGAACCTGGGCTGTGCTTTCCTCTGATTCATCTGAATACGAAAGATTAATCATGTTATTCGTTCCTGCCGTCACATGTAAATTCGTACTAATTTCCTCAAACTTTTCTTCCCATAGAGATTTCAGATGTTCTTCATAAAAAGGGGCGGTTGTTAATAAACTGATGACACGTTTAGGATCATTTAACTCTGGATTATTATAGTTTCCTAAGGTTAACGATGCTTCTAATGTATAATTTGATTTCTCATGTCCTACGGGAAGAAGCCATCCGATTACGCCCAGCAAAATCGTAGTTGCTAATAATATTAGGAAGTATTTGTTCATTCTTTCTTTTAAACTTTGAATCATATGTCCCATGTAAACCTTGCTCCTTAGTAGGAATTTTCTTCATGATGTTGATTTTTCTTGTCCTTAAGCACAGAAACCGTAGAAATCACTAAACCTAGAAATACCCAATGAAAAAATAGATTACTAACTGAGCTCGGACTGATACTTGAAACAGCGAATCCAATAAGCCCCATCATACATGCTTCAAGTAACTCCTTTTGGTTCCTGTTGCTTCCAACTTTATAAAATTTGTAGAGTCTTATGAAAAGATAGGCATACATAGTTATATAACCTAGCAAAATAAAAATCCCAAAGTTACCCATTATTTCAGCAAGCCAATTATGCACCTCTACAACATGATTTGTTGCATAGATTGACTCGTTTTTTAAATAGAATGGGATATTGCCAGCCCCAACCCCAAATCCGAAGGTATCTAATGAGAAGTGAAGGGTATTCCTCAGTAAATTTAATCTCGCTACATTAGATGAAAGCATTTCATTACTAGTACTAAAAGTCGAAGCGCTAAACAAGTCGTCTAACTTGGCGAAAAATACGATCGCACCCAATAGAAACACTGCTGAACCAATAATAGCTGCTATTCTCTTTAGATATCTCGGAAGAAGGATAAACATATAAACGATTAAGCCAATCATGACTCCAAGCAAGCTAGCCCGTGAATCCGTCAAATAAATGAGATATACACAAATAATTGCAAAAAGTAAGCTGGTTGTTTTCAAAAATACATGTTTACTATTTTTTGTAAAAGATAGATAAAAAAAGAATGATATTGTAAGAAATGTGGCAAAATCATTTTGATTAAAGAAAACAGATGTTGGATATGACAGCTTATACTCTGGGGCACCATACAATGTCGACGTAGGCAGCTGGATATGTGCTAAATGATTGATTAATCCAATCACCATTAAAATGACTGTCATAAACATCCAAATTCCATAAAACAGGTACAAGTTGATCATTTTCCTGAATGTAAAGACGGCCAAAAAGATAAACGATATTCCCATACCCAAAAGAATTAACGACTTAATTCCCTCTATAACCGATTTTGCCCAAAGCAGTGAAACCGCGCCATAAGCCATCCAAAACAGTAGAAAAAGCAGAACACCTTTTACATTTACTTGATTCCAAATTTGAGGAAGATTCCTTTCTTTCATAACATGAACCAAAAAGAGAGTAACTGCTGCAATCAGTACCAACCGATACAAAAATAAACTAAAAAATCCAACATGAATGTTTAAAACAGATTGATTCAAAAATGTTGTCATGACTAGTAAGTACATAACGCTAGGAAATTGCGGTTTACTAATAACGTTGATTTTTATTAAAAAAGTTAAGACGAGAATCGCCCATAACCCAAGAAAAATCATCATTTCAATCTGCATTTCAACAAGTGAATAGGTGATGGCAAATCCTACTAAGAGAAAAGCTGACACACCTGTTGCTTGTTTAACTAGAGGATTACTTTGCATCAAACTTCCTTCTCCTTTTTCAAACTAACCATTTAAGATAGCAATTGTTTATCCTTTGAGAACTGGAGTGTCTCCTGTAACCCTTCGTATAGGTTGATAGACGGCTCCCAATTTAGTAATGTTTTTGTTTCTTCATTGGAAAGAATACTATGCCGAATATCGCCTGGGCGGTCTTGTTTATAGATTGGTTGCAGATTCGAACCAGCAGTTTTTTTCATCGTTTCAAACAGTTTATTGATGGAAATGCGTGATCCAGATGCCACATGAACACAAATATTTTCCTTTGCATTAAGTGCTTTTACATTTGCAGCTGCCACATCTTTAACAAAAATAAAATCTCTTGTTTGCTCTCCATCCCCATATATAACGGGTGTTCTATTTTCGGTTAGTTGATTTGAAAAAATAGCTACAACTCCCCCTTCACCCTTTGCGTCTTGTCTTGGTCCGTATACATTGCTGTATCGCAAAATACTATATGGCAGTTGATACAGTTTACAAGCCAATTTTAAATACTTTTCAACAGATAACTTTGTAAGTCCATATGGTGATTCCGGCTGTGTTGGGTGAGAAATGGTGACAGGCAATGCAACAGGATTTCCATACACAGCCGCGGATGAAGCAAAAACAACTCTCTTCACCTTTGCTTTAATCGCAGCATTAATAATATGAAGAGATCCCCTAATGTTTACTTTTTCATCAAATAGAATGTCCCTGACAGACTCTGCCACACTTACTTGGGCTGCTTGATGGATAATATAATCTGGACAAAGGGAAACAATTAATTCAATTACACTTGGATCGGTAATGTCGTAATTAATGACTTCAATAGGTAAGTGCTCGATGTTTTCTCGTCGACCAGTTGAAAAATTATCAATAACCGAAACTTTGAAATCCTTTCGAAGCAATTCCTCTACTATATGGGAGCCAATAAACCCTGCGCCTCCTGTGACAATCACTTTACTCATCAAAAACCCTCCTATATTACCTTTGATATGACTGATTCCGATTGAATGGCTGGTCTCCCAATCGAAAGGTACGTAAATCCAAGACCTTTCATCATCTCTAAATCAAAAAGATTCCGGCCATCAACAATCAGAGGCTGCTTCATTAATTGTTTGACTAATGGTAAATCCAATTTTTTTACGTCCATCCAGTCTGTTAAGATCATACATGCATCTGAATCATTGATAGTTTCATATATATCCTCTGAATAGGTGCACTGATAACCGATCTGTTTTTTTGCTTCTACAATCGCGATCGGATCATATGCCTTAACGATTGCCCCCTGCTCTGTTAAGTAAGGAATAATATCCAGTGCCGGAGAAGACCGAATATCATCGGTATCTGGTTTAAATGCTAATCCTAAAACACTAATGGTTTTCCCTTTTAAAGAACCTAATGCACGTAACAATTTTTTCACCAGCTGTACCCTTTGCCCTTCGTTTGTATCAATTACAGCCTTGATTAATTTGAAATCGTACCCACAATCCTCGGCAATGTGCAGAAGGGCAGCCGTATCTTTTGGAAAGCAGGATCCACCAAATCCAACACCGGCTTGTAAAAATTTATTGCCAATCCGGCTATCTAAACCAATGCCTTGGGACACTTTTGTAACGTCAGCACCAACGCGTTCACAAATGTTGGCTATATCATTGATAAATGAAATCTTTGTCGCCAAAAATGCATTGGCAGCATATTTAATGATTTCAGCTGTTTCTAATGAGGCTTTCACTATATTTGCTGTAAAGGGCTGATGAATTTCCGCAATAATTTGATAAGCTTTTTCGCTTGTGGCTCCAATTACTGCGCGCTCCATATTCATCGTATCCTTAATAGCAGTACCTTCTCTTAAAAATTCAGGATTGGAGACAACGTCAAAAGGATGTTTTCCTTTGCCATATTTTCTAATCACAGATTCTATTAATTTTCCAGTGCCAACGGGCACGGTACTTTTTGTGACAATTACTTTGTAACCATTTAAATTTTCACCAATCGATTTAGCGACTTGTTTTATATAGGTTAAGTCAGCTTTACCTGATGATGTCATTGGGGTCCCAACCGCAATTAATATAACCTCAGCATCCTGTATCTCCTGACTAATATTAGCGCTAAATTTTAGTGTTCCTTTCCGAACATTTTTGTGGACCAACTCTTTTAATCCAGGCTCATAAATTGGCATGATCCCCTGTTTGAGATCATTTATTTTCAATTCATCAATATCACAACAAGTAACTTGGTTTCCTGAATCAGCAAAACATGTACCAGAAACGAGACCAACATATCCAGTTCCTATAACAGCTATTTTTTTCATCCTTATCAATCCTTCCAGTTCTTAATTACTTGCAGAAAAGACTATATAGTTGAATAAATGGATTCTATCGTCCGCTTATAGACAGCTTTAAGCAAAACCGCATTGTGATCAACATGATAGTTTTTTTTGATATTTTCATATAGTTCATGCTGAACCTGCGGGGTAAAAAGATTTCTATTTAAAATACCGTTTATTCGATTTACTAAGCTTGATACCGATTTACTTTCGATTAATAGCGAACGATGTTCACCAAATAATTCCGGAACACTTCCCACTTCAGTACAAATCACAGGCATCTTCAGGGCTAATGCTTCAATGACAACGGTTGGCATCCCTTCTGTATAAGATGGGAGAGCAAACACATCACTAGCAAACAAATAATCACTTACTCTTTCATTTTCAACTTGCCCTGTTAAGAACAGTCTTCTATTAAAATCGGAATGCTGCCTTAATTTATCTTTAGCTGGTCCATCTCCAACAAATACAATAGCTACATCATTAGGAAGCCATTGAAGTGAATAAGCCAGTTCAAAAACTCCTTTTTCTTGTGTTAACCTTCCGATAAAAGCTACAATCTTCTTTTCCTTAGGGAGTTGAAGGCGTCTTCTAATTTCCATTTTAGTTTCATCTGCAGGTTGAAATCGTGATAAATCAACACCTATGGGGAGTACCATGCTATCTCTGCCTGCTAGCTCCTTTGCTCTAATCCTTAGGCTCTCACCCACTGCCAATACCAGATTTGCAGCCTGTACAGTATGTTCAAATGCTTTTTTTGCACCTGCACTAAAATTTGGATAAATATTTACATCACTGCCATGTAACGTTAAAATCCACGGCAGCTTTTTTTGTTCGGCAACAATTCTCGCTGCCCCTCCAGACGGCATCGCAAAATGTGCGTGAATTAAATCTGGCTCTATGTCATAATCAGACATTGTTTTTAAGATGGTGGCAGCGATACGTTTATCCGGCTGGGCCCATCTAAGTTGGCCCGGAAGTGCTAAATATGGCGGACGGTAGACCGTCACTCCTTTTCGCACATACTTAACTGGAATCTCGTTATTAACACGGTATTGTTTTTTTACATATTTGATCAAAGTTGGATGACGCGGCACAGGACAAATCACTGTAACCTCTACACCTAACCGGATTAATGCTTGAACTTGAGTTTCATGAAAAACACCAAGACCAGGTTTCTTGTCACTAGGATATACACTTGTAATCCATAAAATCTTCATTATGTTTGCCCTCTTATTTGTTTTTTTATGATTCTTAAGAAAAAAGGGGGATACATCTTATACAGTAGAAAAATATAGACAACCCCACTTATGCCTACTGAAAAAATAAGTGGCCAAATGCTGGTCTGAGAAAAATAATAAATAGAAACCACTTTCAGACAAAAAGCGATTATAGTTATGAGCAAAGATAATAGAAATGGTATCGAAATAGTTTTCAGATATTGCCGAAAACGGAGTTGAATCAACCAGTTTAATAACCATCTTCCTATTAAGAAGTTCACCAGGCTTACTCCTGCATAGGTCCAGGCTACAACTTCCAATTTATTCGACATGACAGCTAGCCATAAAGAAGCACCATACAGAATGAGAACCCCAGCATCCCAATAAAAAGCTATATTTGCTTTCCCTTTTGCTAAAATAACTGATCCATTTGGATTCATTAAAACCCTAAGAATGCCTACGACTGCCATGATTTGCACAACTGGAACGGCGTCCAGCCATTTCTCTCCAAAAATAGTTAAAATAAACACATTAGACACCGCTGTGAGACCCATCAAGATGGGAAAGGAAACTAGACTCAATAGCTTGGTCATATGTAAGAATCCATCTGTTAATAAAACTGGATTTTGGTGACTTTTCGAAAAAACCGGAAAAGCAACTCTGGTAATAATCGGATTAATCTTTAAGACCGGAATCGTTACAATTTGATAGGCAAGATTATATATACCAAGTGCCTCTGCACCCATAAATCGTCCGATTAATATGACATCAAGGTTGGAGCCAATTCGATTGACTAACCGTGAGGCTAATTGGTATGCCCCAAACGACATGTATTCCTTGCATTCCGACAAATCAAATATTAATGAGGGCCGCCATTTCTTTTGATAACACATAAAATAAAGAATGCCTTTTAATGAATTCAGCACGACTTGTGAAATAACAAAGGCATAAATCGGACTAATGGTAAGTATAAGAATCACCAATGTTAAAAAGGAAAATAACGTAGTCCCTACTTCAATCTCCCCCAGTAAATTAAAACGTAAATCTTTTTGCAACAGATACTGGCATTGCTGCCCAACCGGAGAGATTAAAAACATCACGGCCAAAATTCGTATAAGTTCGACTAATTCACTTCGCTGAAAGTACAAAGCAATCAGAGGGCTAAAGAGGAATAAGATCAGAAACAACCCGATTCCTACTATTACATTTAGCCAAAACAGAGTTGACAAGACACGAGCCGTAACCTCTTCTTTTTGAATGACAGCTGAACCAAAACCAAGATCAAGCAATATCTGAGCAAACACTACAATCGTGGTAATCATTCCTACCAGCCCGAATTCGGATAGGCTCATTAATTTTCCAAGTAATGCAAACTGGATGACTTGGATGGCTGTAATTATAAGTGTAGAAATCCCAGTCCACTTTACTCCTTTATGTAGTTGGCTTCTTATGACTGTCATTTGCTTCCCGCCTTTATTAACGAGCTCCCTCTCCGGTGAAAATTACCTTGAACGTCTTCAAAATAATTTTAACTTCAAGCGAAAATGTTAAATTTTGTATGTATTCCAGGTCGAATTTAAGTTTTTCTTTTGGTGAAATATCATATCCTCCACTAACCTGAGCAAGACCTGTGAGTCCTGGTTTAACAAGCAGCCGATTTTCGAATCCCTTTATCTCTTTATTAAATTTCGCTGTAAAGAATGGTCTTTCGGGTCTCGGACCTACAATTGACATGTCTCCTTTTAAAACAGAGGCTAATTGTGGAAGCTCATCAATACGAGTCCTTCGGATAAATGCTCCCACTTTTGTAATACGAGGGTCATTTACCACTGCCCACTTGGCCCCCTCTTTTTCAGCATCATTCCTCATGGATCGTAACTTTACCATCTTGAAACGTTTTCCATTCTTCCCAATCCTCTCCTGAACATAAAATGGTGAACCTGGTGTTTCAAGGACGATGAGGGCAGCAAATATAACAACGATTGGCAGAGCGATAAGAAACCCAGTGGCTGCAAGAAAAATATCATACCCTCTTTTTAAATAGAGGTAATGTTCCACATTCTTTGATAATGTGAGATTAGAGGCTGGGACCGTCAAATAATCTTGGTAGATATTGTAGCTTTTTTCAGTACTCAAATGTACCACCCCATAAAATTTATTAATAAAGTGTTTTGCTAATCCATACGTAAAGTATAGGTACAAAACTTGAAGTTGCTGTTGAGTACTGGTGAAGAGTTTGTAAAATATTTAGAATATTTATTAAGTTTCTAAATACTTTGTAAAGATTTTTACAAGATATAGGCAGATATACCGATAAAATGAAAAAAACTGACACAATAAGGATTTGGACTTTTCCTTTTTGTGTCAGTTTCTTAGATTCTTATAGGGTTACAAAAAAAACTCCCTCTTATCTAGACAAGAGGGAGTTAGTTTAAGCTATCGATTCTTGCTTGGCAATTTTTAAAATTTCTAATGATTTAATATGGTAACCATCGATTTCAAGCACTTTAAATTCATAATCATCATATCTAACTTTATCGCCTTCGACGACATCCATTTTTTCTGATAAGATCCATCCACCGATTGTATCCATATCTGAATCGTCAAGGTCTAAACCGAATAAATCATTAATTTCATCAATTAGGACTTTACCCTCAACGATGGTTTTATTTTCACTAATTTTATTAATTTCAGGTACTTCATCCGCATCAAACTCATCACGGATTTCGCCAACAATTTCTTCTAAAATATCTTCGACAGTGACTAAACCTGCTGTACCGCCATATTCATCCATTAAAATGGCCATATGAACACGGTCTTTTTGCATTTTCAGGAGCAAATCATGGATTGGGATCGATTCAATAACCTGGATAACTGGGCGAATATACTCTTGAATCGATGTTTCAACATTCTTGCCTCTAATATATTCGGTAAAAACCTCTTTCATATTTACCATACCAACGATGTTATCCTTCTCACCATCGATGACCGGATACCTTGTATAATTTTCTTCTATCACGATTTGAAGACATTCATTTAAAGATTGTGAGATATCAAAAGCAATAATTTCAGTGCGCGGTACCATAATTTCATTGGCGTTTCGATCATCAAATTCGAAAATATTGTTCACATATTTATATTCAGATTGATTAATCTCCCCGCTCTTATAGCTTTCGGAAATGATTAATTGAAGTTCTTCCTCTGAGTGTGCTACTTCATGTTCTGATGCAGGTTTCAGTCCAAAAATTCCGACGATGAAACGAGCAGAACCATTTAGTGCTTTAATAAATGGATACATTATTTTATAAAAGAGAATCATCGGTCTTGCAAAAATCAAAGTGACCTCTTCCGCTTTTTGTATGGCAAAGGTCTTTGGTGCAAGCTCCCCAACAACTACGTGAATAAAAGTTACTGATGCAAACGCTAGGATAAATGAAGTAATACCTGATATAGATTCTGGCATGTTAAAGTAACTTAACAGCGGATGAAGGATAAGTTCCACCGTTGGTTCTCCTAACCACCCAAGTCCTAAAGCTGTAACGGTAATTCCTAATTGACATGCAGATAAATATTCATCAAGATTAGTAACAATCGTTTTTGCCGCGATCGCGTTCTTGTTCCCTTCGCTAACGAGCTGATCAATACGTGTACCGCGGATTTTAACAATAGCAAATTCATAAGCTACAAAAAATGCTGTAAAAGCAATTAAAATTGCTATTATTAGTAGATTACTAATTATCAATGGTCTCCTTACTTAAAAGATAAGTAAGGAATACACCTCCTGTTTTTTTACGAGTTTATTTATTTTCTATCAAAATAATAAATTAATACTTAGCTAAACAATAATAATAATGTTTGAGCCAATGTAACGCCTTCTGATGATAATTTATTAACAAGTGATTCTTTTTGCTGGTTGTTTAATTTTTGAAGAATAGGTTCCATAACATTTATTTCTTCTTTCAGATGCTGCATAATACTAGCAATCTGTTCCACATGTTTTTCTACTTTTTGTTTATCAATTGTATTGTCTGACTTAATCAATTCAATGGAAGACTTTATTTCCTCAAGGGGCATATTCAAATTTTTATAATGTTCAACCATATTTAAAATTTGAAGACACTCCTCACCGTACAATCGATAATTAGAATCCGTCCGAATAGGGTTAAGTAAGCCTATTTGGGTGTAATAATCAATTGTCCGTTTGGAAATATTCTTTAATTTTGCTATTTCACCAATTCGATACAACTCCCCAAATTACTCACCCCTTCCCAGTTAAATGTTAAATTAAATATACCATAGATCAAACCGTACAGTCAACGTTCTGGTTTGATCTATGGTTATCAGCGTGTTAATATGACTGGTCCGTTTTTAGTTACGATAAGTGTATGTTCGTACTGAGCGACAAAGCTTTTTTCTGTAACAAAGGTCCAGCCGTCCTCTAGTTGAAACACTTCTTCATCATGGGTTGAAATAAATGGTTCAAATGCAATAACCATTCCTTCTCTAAGCAATCCATTATCAGAAGTTTCATTATAATTATAAATATATTCAGGTTTTTCATGGATTGTTCGTCCAATACCGTGTCCTGTAAGATTTTTAATCACGGTTAATCCATGATTTCTAGCTGTTTGGAAAACGACTTTCCCCATCCCGTTTATTTTGGAACCTGGTTTTGCTTTTTTAAGACCAGCTTCAAATGCCTCTTTTGCAACAGCGCAAATTTTCGATAAGATTTCCTCACCTTTTCCGACGACAATCGAGACGCCTGTGTCAGCAAAATAACCGTTCTTGGAACCAGAAACATCTATATTAACAAGATCTCCTTCTTGAATCACTCGATCACTCGGAATTCCATGAGCCACTTCTTCGTTGACACTAATACACGTAAACCCGGGAAAATCGTACTCCCCCTTTGGAGCAGAAATGGCGCCCTCTTTCTCAAATAACTGACCAGCTATATCGTCGAGCTCTTTAGTAGTTACCCCAGGTACCGCTCGTTGCACTAATTCATCGCGAATCCCGGCAACGATTCTGCCAATTTCTTTCAATCCATTAAAATCCTCTTCCGTCTTTGCAATCATGCTTTTTCCCACCTATTTTATTTTATCTTAATAAACGTTCACCTATTAGATTGTACATTTATCCTCAGATAAAATCCAAGCATAATAATTTCATGAAGATTAAAACAACAAAAAAGAGAGTTACCCAATGTAACACTGTTTTTTATCCATCATAATAATTTTACTTTTTTAATAAAATTTATTTCATTTTGAAATTTTTCAAAAATTTCTTTGTAGGTGGAATTAATTAAAAGTGGAAAGAGGTTTTCTAGTGCTTCTTGGTAATCTTGACCTAACGCTTCCCGGAGAAAAACATATTCATGAAAGAGCAGTGCCTTTTCAAAATCAATACCTAATTCATATAAGCCTTTATACAAGTCCTTCTTAGGTATACGTAAGATCTTCTTAAATATTTTAATATTTTTTTGAATGAATTTCTCTTCTATATACCGTGTTACATAGTCTGTATACACCATCTGACCAATAGTATTTGTTTCATTTTTTGAGAAGTTGAATCCAATCACACGATCTTCCTTATTTTCACGAATAATAAAAGTTTTACTACCTCGTAAATGTGTAATAAAATTTTTGACGCTTTTATCAAAAATTTTATCAAATTGAATAATTTTTTGCAGTTTAACGGCAAAATCAGTATGTTCTTCACCCACAACAAATAACCGGTCAACAATCGGTAAAAGCTTTAAGACTCCTTCGGAAAGTTGACTTGATGCATCATAAATAATGATATCGTACTCGTTTTTCATCAACTTCACTTTTCGTTTTTGTTCGATTAAAGTTAATTTCGAAAATTCGTGTATGAGCTCATTTGAGGTCTCTTCTTTTTCTAAAGTCCCGTAAGAAATGAATGCTGCAGCTATATTTGTATTTAATTTAATCCAATTATAAATGGATAAAGACAATTCAGTTACACCTGATTTTGCTTTTGGAGAGTAAAAGCCAACTAAATACATGTCCCTCACATGCCTTTTATTTAAATCATATGCAAGAAGAAAACAAGTGTTAAAGACAAGCGACTACTTTACAATTTATAACGTAGCAAAAATATTCTTGTGATAAAATATATATATTCTAAAAATACGCTTGATTATATTCCCAAAAGGCAGAGGTATCCCAATGAAGAACATGAATGACAAAGAAATCCAAACATGGCTCGATAGCAAAAAACTCCCATTATTAGAAAAACTCAAATCATTAGATGAAGTATTTTGGGTGAATCCTAACTTTGAAAATTCTCAGCAAGGGATTGAAAATTCTCCGCTGACTGTAGAGGAGATTAAAGATGCGGAAGAAAGATTGAATCGTTTTGCTCCCTATCTCGCTAAGGTTTTCCCGGAAACAAAAGCAGCCAATGGGATCATTGAATCTCCATTAGTGAGCATACCATCTATGCACAAAAAATTAGCCCAGGATTTCGGACAGCCTATCTTAGGTGATTTATTACTAAAGTGTGATAGTCACCTGCCAATCTCAGGGTCAATTAAAGCACGAGGCGGTATTTATGAAATACTCAAACATGCAGAAGAATTGGCTCTTTCACATCAATTGCTTACCCTCCAAGATGATTATTCGATTCTAGCAAGTGAAAAATTCCGATCCTTCTTTTCCCTTTATTCTATTGCCGTCGGTTCTACTGGAAATTTAGGGCTAAGTATTGGTATCATAAGTGCTAAATTAGGGTTTAAGGTAACAGTTCATATGTCCGCTGACGCAAAACAATGGAAAAAGGACTTGCTTCGCAGCAAAAATGTGCAGGTAATTGAATATGAAGCCGATTACAGCAAAGCTGTCGAGCAAGGACGAATCCAAGCAAAAGCAGATCCTAGTTGTTATTTCGTGGATGATGAAAATTCCAGTGATTTATTCCTAGGATACGCCGTGGCCGCCTCCCGGTTGAAAAAGCAGTTGGAACAGTTAGAAATCACAGTTGATGAAAACCATCCTTTATTCGTTTACCTCCCATGTGGGGTTGGCGGTGGTCCAGGAGGCGTAGCTTTTGGTTTGAAGCAATTGTTCAAAGATAACGTCCACTGTTTCTTTGCTGAACCCACCCATTCTCCTTGTATGTTACTCGGATTAATGACGGGATTACATGATCAAATTTCTGTTCAGGATATCGGAATTGACAATGTCACCGATGCAGATGGACTTGCTGTCGGTAGACCCTCGGGATTTGTCGGCAAAATTATTGAACCCTTCTTAAGTGGAAGTTATACAATATGCGACGAACAATTATACAAATTGCTCAAGGATCTTGTCGATACTGAAGAAATTCATTTAGAGCCTTCTGCACTCGCAGGAATGATTGGACCGGTTTCCTTATGTAGAGAGGGAATTGATTACTTACGGAACCATCATTTATTGGATAAAATGAGCAATGCTGCACATATCGTTTGGGCAACTGGCGGAAGCATGGTTCCTGTAGAAATGATGGCAGAATATTATCAAAAAGGATCAAAATAATTGAGAAAAACATTATTTATTTCAATGATGATTTCTTTTCTTATATTTATTCTTTTTTCACCTGTTTTTATTCGACTAGTTTCATATTTACACCCAATCGTTTTAATAGTGGTCCTGTTCTGTATTGTTTGGTTGGTCTTATGGTTGGTTTTATTTATCCGGAAAGAAACGATCAATCTTCCCTACCCACTCTTTTTGGGAGGGTTAACTCTCTACACGGTTGCACTTGTGATTTTGTTATTTTTCCGCCCAAACGAGCAAAGCCATCACTCAATGAATCTTGTCCCCTTTTCCACCATTGCATTTTATTTGTCAGGAAAAGTGAACTGGTTAATTTCCTTTTATAATCTAGCTGCTAATATTGGTTTGTTTCTTCCCTATGGCCTTTTCCTTAGGTATAAACAGTTTTCTCAATGGAAGGCATTATTTATTGCTTCATTGATGATTGCATGCATTGAGGTTTTGCAATTTATTTCCCATCGCGGGAGCTTGGACATAGACGATTTGATTTTAAATTTACTTGGAATTTATTTAGGCTGCGTTCTCTTTCCTTTGGTTCAACAAGTGGTGAATATCCCGAATACTAAAGGACCCATCGATAGATGAGTCCTTTTTTATCATTTATTATCAAGCGGCAAATACGAGTAATAGCCATAAATACAAGCTAATTAGCGTGAAAATTAGGGTTATAGGTATGACAACAATGGTCACTTTTATATATTCCATCCAAGTTATTTTAATCTTATTAGTCTTTAAAATATGCATCCAAAGTAGTGTTGCAAGAGTTCCGATTGGGAGGATCAGAGACCCAATATCACTGCCAATGATGTTTGATAAGTAAACGGTTTTCGTTAATAGGGGTTCTAGTCCCATATCCGTCAAGGCTAAGGTTGAAATCATTAAGGCTGGATGGTTGTTAAAGATATTTGAAAGAAATGCTGTTATGACACCCATGGTTAAACTAGCATGAATCAGACTATCATTAACGATTGGTTTTAGATAGCTTATAAGAAGATTCGATAATCCAATATTGTGTAAACCATAGATGATGACATACATACAAAAGGCGAATATTAAAATATGCCACGGAATTTTACCGATCACATCTTTTGGATTTACCTTTAGGTGAATCCATCTCCATAAAAGCAAGATAACCGAACCAGACACAGCTACCAACGAGACTGAGATGCCAATAAAGGATGCGACGAAAAGGCTAATCCGTACAAGGAATACAAAGATGAGCATATTGATCATGAGTTGCTTTTGTTGATTGAATAAAGTTTCCGAGTCTTGTTGTAATGGATGATATGGACGGTTTTTATGCAGTGGAATGGAGTAGGAATGGAAGCGGATTTCTTTCGGAATATCTTTCTTAAAAACTAGGAATAATAGATAGGATAAAAATAGTAATCCCAGAACCCCAGGAACAAACATCATTTCCGTTTGGAGATACAAATCCATTCCTATTATTTTCAAGGCTATTAGATTAACGATGTTACTAACACCTATTGGAGCACTTGAAGCAGTCGCAATTAACGCACCACTTAAGAGAAACGGTATCTTTTGCCTGTTTTTTAACTTTAGATTATTTAAAATTAAGATCAGGATTGGTGTAGTAATTAAGATACTTCCATCGTTATTAAAAAATAGTGTCATTAAAAAGCAGAGTATTAAAGTATTCCAATATAATCGAATACCCGAACCCTTCGATATTTTCAACATTAACGCAGCTGTCCAGCTAAAGAAACCGAAACTTTCAAGTACGATGGCCATAACAATTGTGGCGATGATGGTAATTGCAGCCCCCGTGACTTTTGAACTTATATCTAATAAATCCCCAGTCGAAACGCTTCCACTTACAAAAACAATAATGGCGCCTATTGCCGCTGGGATTGCTTCATTCATATTTTTGGGACGGATAAAGATCAGGACCATTGTTAGAATAAAAGCAAAGATGGTAATGATTACCGTCGATTGATGATACATATAAATAAATTACTCCCTTCACAAAAATTTCGTTCATTATTTTCCGTTTATTTCCTTCTTATCCTTTGCTTTATAGTACGTCCCAATGTGAAGGCTTGTTCTAAACGAATGTCTCGTCTTTTCATAAATCAGCAGGTAACTAGAAGTATTTTCAAAAATTCTACTAGATTTTTACCTATATTTTTATATATAGACGAATGACACACATGCATTTTAATAGGTTTATGTAACAAGAAATGAACAAAAAAACCGATACTTTTGAAAGTATCGGTTGCTACTGTTAGTGTTTTTTGCCTTTTTTACCTTTTGGGCCCTTTTTACCGTGGCTGCCGCTACTACCGCTGCTTCCCTTGCTGCCACTGCTTCCGCTACCAGAGCTTCCGCTGCCTGAGCTTCCACTGCTACCGTGACTCCCACTGCTTCCGCTACCTGTACTACCGTGACTGCCTGAGCTACCTGAGCTGCCTGAGCTACCTGAGCTGCCTGAGCTGCCTGAGCTGCCTGAGCTGCTTGAGCTGCCTGAGCTGCCTAAGCTGCCTGAGCTGCCTGAGCTTCCACTGCCTTTGCTGCCACTGCTGCCGTGACTGCCACTGCTTCCGCTACCTGAGCTACCGTGACTGCCTGAGCTACCTGAGCTACCTGAGCTACCACTTCCGCTGCTACCCTTCTTACCTTTTGGACCTTTTTTACCTTTAGGACCTTTTGGTTTTTTGCCACTACCGTGACTACCGCTGCTTCCACTACCAGAGCTTCCACTGCCTGAGCTGCCTGAGCTGCCTGAGCTGCCTGAGCTGCCTGAACTACCTGAGCTGCCTGAGCTACCTGAACTACCTGAGCTGCCTGAGCTACCTGAACTACCTGAGCTACCTGAGCTGCCTGTGCTTCCGCTACCTGTGCTTCCGCATCCGCTACTACCACTGCCTGAGCTACCACTGCCTGAACTTCCGCTTCCACTTTTGCCAGAGCTTCCACTGCCTTTGCTGCCAGAGCTACCTGAGCTGCCTGAGCTGCCTGAGCTACCTGAGCTACCTGAGCTACCTGAGCTGCCAGAGCTACCGCTGCTTCCGCTTCCACTGCTACCTTTAGGACCTTTATGTCCTTTAGGGCCTTTATGTCCTTTAGGGCCTTTTGGTTTTTTACCGCTACCAGAGCTACCGCTGCTACCGCTGCCAGAGCTACCGCTGCCACTTTTGCCAGAGCTACCGCTGCCGCTTTTGCCAGAGCTACCGCTGCCACTTTTGCCAGAGCTACTGCTGCCACTTTTGCCAGAGCTACCGCTTCCGCTTTTGCCAGAGCTACCGCTTCCGCTTTTGCCAGAGCTTCCACTGCTGCTTTTGCTGCTACCGCTTTTACCACTGCCAGTAGATCCTGAACTGTCTGAACTTGACTTATTGTTACCTCCTTTTTTACCAACAGGATTATTATCTAGAAACCCAACTACACCATTTTCTTTAGCTTGTGAAAGTAATTGTTCAATATCAAGCTTTAGTACCATTATTCCACCACTTTCTTAACAAATTTTTCTTTTCTATTTCAATTTATGATGATTTTATCCATTTGACATAGACAATCATATATTTTTAAACCATATTTTTTAGTGTTTCTATACACAACCACCCAAGAGAATGCATATATCTAAAAAAAATGTTATTTAGGAGAATTCAAGTGTTAAAATATGAAATTTTAATTAATCCGAAGTGGTTGAAAAAATTGGATAAAGACATTTGGAATGATGAATTAGTCCCTGCAGTATTAAAGATAGGAGAAGATCGTTTTAATGTAAAAATTTCCTATCGTGGAAATGTAATAAGGGATAAGAAAAAAAAATCTTATCGAATTGTCTTTCAAAATCCGTACAAGGTCAACGGGGCACATGAAATTCATCTTAATGCGGAATTTTCAGATGTATCATTAAGTAGAAACAAATTATCGCTGGATTTTTTTGATCGAATCGGAGTCATATCTCCCCACTCCCGGCATGTTCTGCTGAATATCAATGGATACAGTAAGGGCATCTATTTAGAGATTGAATCTTTTGATCAATATCTTCTTGAAAAAAGAAAATTGCCGGATGGTCCGATTATTTATGCAACCAATAATCGAGCCAATTTCTCCTTATTAACTAAGAAAAAAGAAATAAAAAAACGATTAGACCAGGGATATACATTAAAATATGGTGATAAAGAAGATATCCTTGATTTAAAAAACTTTATTGCGATGATTAATGCCCTAAACAATCAAGATTTTGAAAAAAAAATCCCACATGTATTGGATGTCGAGAAATATTTCAGATGGGTCGCTGGAGCTGTTTGTGTCCAAAATTATGACGGGTTTATCCATAATTATGCATTATATAAAAATGGTAAAACCGGACTATATGAAATTACTCCTTGGGATTATGATGGGACATGGGGTAGAAACCTCCATGGCAGAAAACTTGTTTATGATTATGTACCATTAACAGGATTTAACACACTTTCAGCAAGACTTTTCCACTTTAAACACTTTAGAAAACAATATAAAGAAATAATTTCAAGTATTTTGGAAAACGACTTCACTCTGGATGTCCAAAAACCAATTATTAATGAATTATTTAATTATTTAAAACCACATATGAGTCTAGATCCCTTTATTAGTTCAAACCCAGCAACATTAGAACAAGAAAAAAAGGTTTATTTTAATTTTATTAAAAAAAGAAGCTCTTACCTTAAAGAAGAATTAGCTTTATTCGTATAGATAAGAGGTATATGAATCTAATCATATACCTTTTTTTTGCCTATTTTTACCGTAAACGGGAAAAAAAGGCTCCTTTATTAGTACAACATCATCCCGTGATACATATAGATGCAGTGTAAATGTTTATTTAATTTAAAGGAGGATAATTCTTTTATGGAGAGAGAAATGATGGAACAATTTATAGGGAAAACAATTAGGGTTGACCGCGGAGGTCCAGAATCAAGAAATGGTAAATTACTGGCAGTATTTGAAGACTTCTTTGCCATCTTAACTGAACACGATGGAGTCGTATATTATAAGACAAATCATGTCAGAAGTATCACAGAAAGTGCTAAAGATGATATGAAGTTTGGTTTGAAGGTCCCAAATAAACTTGATTTTAAAAAGGCCGAAAACTTTGTAAAGCTTTTAGGAAAAATAAGATTTCAATGGGTGAAAATTAATCGTGGCGGTCCTGAATCATTTGAAGGCGTACTAAGCGATGTAAACAAACATTTTGCTTCATTGATTGTTAAAGAAGAAGTTGTCCGTGTCTCGATGAAACACATTCGAAACATAAGCTACGGACTAAAAGTTGAGAAATCAAAAAAAGATCATTCCAATGAATCTAAAGGGAATGACAAAGAACGTAAGAACGACGATAAAAAAGACAGCAGTAGTAAGGGCAGCAGTAGTAAGGACAATGATAAATAAGATCACGAATAAAAATTTTGTCGCTTCTCCACTAGAGGAGCGACTCATTATCTCTTTAAGGAGGATTAAACATGGGGATAGATAAATTTTCAGCTGCATTGGATTTATTAAAAGGCTTTAGTGTAAATCTTTATGTAGGTGAAGACGTATTTAAAGGAAAACTAATTGGTGTTGAGGCAGACCATGTAGTGCTCGAAACCGAAAATAAATACATTTTTTATTATAACATTGATAAAATTCAAGCAATCACAAAAAATACAAGAGAGTTTCAACCTGAGAAAACAACGGCAAAATTTCTAAAAACACAGAGTTTAACAGATTTACTCCTTTCCTTTCAACATACTTGGGTAACGATATTGACTATCAACAAACAAAGATTTACTGGTGTTTTAAGCGAAATTGATACAGACTTTGTTACTTTAATTAACGGTGATGAACGGATCATAATAAAATTAACACATGTGTCCAACATCCTCAAAGGTATTATTAAAGAAGAGGCTGTGAAGACGTCTTCATCAAATAAAAACGAAAATAATAATAAAGATTCTGATAATAAAAAAGAATCAAAGGATCGTTCATCTTCCTCCGGTGATAAGAAGGACTCAAAGAATCATTCATCTTCCTCCGGTGATAAGAAGGACTCAAAGAATCATTCATCCTCTTCCGGTGATAAAAAGGACTCAAAGAATCATTCATCCTCTTCCGGTGATAAAAAGGATTCAAAGAAACACTCTTCTTCTTCCGGTGATAAAAAGGACTCAAAGAATCATTCTTCCTCTTCCGGTGATAAAAAGGATTCAAAGAATCACTCTTCTTCTTCCGGTGATAAAGAGGAATCGAAACAAAAAAATTCGAATAGTAAAGAAAAATCCGCTATGAAAAAAGAAGAGACCGTTAAAGAAGAAGTGGTTGAACCTAATAATACAATTGTTTGGTCACAACCAATAAAAATTGAAGCAACAATGATTAAAACCAGGGATGAGCTCGTTTCAAATAACTGTAAGATTAAGAAATCTCAAACAGACGAAAAGGAATCGTCCAAAAATTCCACTGAAATGAAAAAGTCAAATGATATGAGCACTAAAGATAAAAAGTGTGAAGAAGCTAAGTCGACCAAATCAATATCTAGCGAACAATCGAAGGAAATGAAACAAGTAAAAGAAGTAGTTTCTATACAAAAAACAGACAATCAGCCTGCTCCACCGTATAAATTACTACAGAATGAAACAAAATCAACAAAAACAAAAGAAGAAGCAGAGAAAGTAGTTAAATCAACAACTACACAAAACCAAGCAACTAAGAAAACAGAAGATTATAAACCAAATGATATGAACAATAATAGCAACAATCAGAATGTATGGAAACAAAAGGAGAAAGAGCGAAGAGTTCTTCGTTTTTCCGGTGAACCAGTTAATACTGACAGCAAAATACCATTCCCGTTTTCCGGATGGCCAAACAGAAACAATCGAACATCAAGATTGAATTAATGAAATCTCAGCGTAATAGTGAAAATATATATAAGACCATTCCTTCATATTACCCCTGTTAAAATCCCCAAAAACCATACAAATAGGAGTTGGGCAGTTCTAATCATGTATACATGTTATAAGTAGTTAGTGATATCAGCCCTCCTCTATTTGTAAAATGGGATTACCTAGGAAAGGATGTGAAAAAATGAAGTTGAAAGATAATATTGGAAAATATATCAGACTTGAGATTTCGGGAAAGAAATTCATTGGTGGATTACTGATTGATGTAGGAAGCGATTTATTGGTCGTTTTTAATGGATATGACTACCTGTACATCCCTGTTATTCATTGCCAAAATTGGCGGTATTTAAAACAAGATGAAATTAAAGAATTGGATGAAATTACCCTTAATGACGAACCCACACCTATTTATAATAATAACGAAGAAATTTCACTAAGAAAAACTCTGACAGCTGCTAAAGGTATTTTTACAGAAATATATGTAACAAGCAATCAAGCACTACATGGTTATATCATAAGTATTATGAATAATTATTTTGTTTTCTACTCGCCAATATACAAAACCATGTTTATATCTCTTAACCATTTAAAATGGCTAATTCCATACACAAATAATCAACGTCCATACGGTCTAAGCAACGCAAATCTGCCAGTAAATCCGAGCAATATCACCTTTGCCAGATCGTTTGAGGTTCAAATTGAAAAACTAACTGGAGAATTGATCGTCTTTAATATCGGAGAGAATGAAAATGTTATCGGAAAGGTAAAAGGGATTAAGGATAATTTTGTGGAATTAATCGGTGCAAAAGAAGATCCAGTCTTTATTAATCTTCAACATATTAAAACAATCCATTTGACTTAACTGGTTTATTTTTTCTATAGCTTATTTGTAAACAAGCTTTTAAAACAAAAAACAGAGTGTCTAGAGACACTCTTTTTATTAAACTATTTTTCTTTTACATAAGCAGTTTCCGTTTTTCGAGTAAATGACAATAATTCAAACGCAATTCCGTATAGGAAAGTAACAAGGAACATCGAACCAATCATATCAAATATGACATGCTGTTTAACAAATAGGGTTGAAATGATAATCAAAGTCCCGACAACATGGATACAAACATTGTTAATTAGATGTTTGTTTTTAATATGAAGTGAAGCAAGCATGATAACAAATGTGGTAAGTACATGGATACTCGGAAAACAATTAAACGGACGATCATTTGCATAAATCCACAAAACAAGATGATTAAAGATATTATTACCTTCAATAGTTGGTCTTGGGACGGTGGTTTGAAAAAAGAAATAAATAACAAAACAAATCAGTTCTGCTACAACAATTAAAATTAACGTTTTAAGGTATACTTTTGTGTCCTTAAAACAAAAGTAGATTAAATAACAAAAAATATAAGCATACCAAAGGATATATGGAATGATAAAGACCGACAAAAACGGGATTGCTTGGTCAATTGACGTACTAATATCGATTGCTCTATGTGAACGGGAATTTAATAATTCATAAATTTTGGCTAGAAGAGGAATTACAAGCAAAAATAGTAAATAGGGAGCTTTTTTTATTAAACTTTTCAATCATATTCCTCCCTTAATATATAAAAACCTAATTTTCTAGTTTACTATACAGAAATAGTCGAACACACTCCATGGTACCACAAATACTGTAAAAATAAACGAAATTTCCATACTTCTCTCAAATTTTTTTTAAATTATGCTAAACTAAATTACAACACAAACTTAGTTGTGAAGGTGGTGGAATGGTGGATCGGATTATCTTGTTTGATGGGGTTTGCAATCTGTGTAACAACAGTGTGAAATTTATAATAAAAAGGGACACCTTGGGCTATTTTAAATTTGCCTCACTTCAAGGAGAGACTGGCCAAAGATTATTAAAAAAGCATAGCTTAAACTATGACCTAAATAGTTTCGTCCTAATTGAAAAGGAAAAGGTCTATATAAAATCAAGTGCTGCTCTTCGTGTTTGCAGTCAATTAGGCGGGGCTTGGCGCATATTTTCGATCTTCCGCTTCCTCCCTCCACTTTTCAGGGATTTCCTTTACGACATAGTTGCAAAGAATCGTTATAAATGGTTTGGAAAAGAAGAAAGTTGTATCCTCCCTTTGCCAAAATGGAAGCAGAGATTTTTGGACTAAGGGTGAATTGTTTAATACATCGGTAACTGGTAAATGGTGGCAGACACTCTAATTCTAACTAATATTTTATTCCCTATAGCATAGATATTATTAATACTATTTTTTACTGTAGGAGGGTATTTATGGAGGTTGTCGTTAGAAAAGGAGATTCATTATGGCATTACAGCCAGATGTTTCATATAAATTTGCAGCTAATAATTGATTCAAACAGAAATGTCGATCATAATAATCTTTCTGAAGGCCAACGTGTACGATTACCAGGCTTTTCTGCCCAGGATTATCAGATTCGCCCTGGCGATACCTTATGGAGTATTGGTCAACGGAGATCGCTTCCCCTAGAGGCTATTACTTTGGTTAATCCTAACCTGGATGAAAAAAATCTAAATGTAGGTCAATCCATTAAGGTTCCAACTAGGATCACTTGGAGATTAGTGGATAGTGGCCAAAGTTATGATTACATCAAATTGATGAATGATATCAAGAGATTATTAGAGGTTTATCCGTTTATGCAGATACCTGTGATTGGTAAAACAGTTCTTGGGAAAAAAATTCCAGAGATCGTCATCGGAACTGGTGAAAAAAGAGTTCATTATAATGGATCATTTCATGCCAATGAATGGATAACCACATCAATCATCATGACCTTTTTAAATGATTATTTATTAGCTCTGACAAATCATAATCTGATCCGTGGGCTACCCATGTTTCCACTTTACCAACAAAGCATTTTATCTATTGTCCCAATGGTAAATCCAGATGGAGTAGACCTCGTTCTACATGGCCCCCCAGAAATCGAAAATTGGAATAAAAGAGTGGTTGATTTCAATAAGGGCAGTACAGATTTTACGGACTGGAAAGCTAATATTCGAGGGGTTGACCTAAATGACCAATTCCCGGCTAGATGGGAATTAGAAAAGGCAAGGAATCAGACTGAGCCTGGACCAAGAGATTTTGTCGGTGAAAAACCTTTATCAGAGCCTGAAGCAATGGCAATGGCGAAACTAATAAAAAAACGAAATTTTGTAAGAGTTCTAGCCTTTCATACACAAGGTGAGGTCATCTACTGGGGGTTTGAAAATCTTGAACCTCCTGAATCAGAGGACATTGTAAAAGAATTTAGCCGAGTAAGTGGTTACGAGCCCATCAAAACGATCGAGAGCTATGCCGGTTGCAAGGATTGGTTTATTCAAGATTGGAAACGACCAGGATTTACGATTGAACTCGGGCGAGGAATAAATCCACTTCCATTGTCACAATTTGATGAGATCTATCAAAAATCACTGGGAATTTTCTTGGCGGGACTTTATATGTAAAAAAGGAGGCCGAAAAACTCCTGCCTCCTTTTCCTCTGAATAAAATTAGGCTTTTGTATAATTAAGATCCCAAATCACACCAAAGGCATCTTTTACCTTCGCATATTTTGCTCCCCAAAAAGTATCTTGCAGCTCCATATAAACCGTTCCTTTTTGACTAAGAGTATCATATATCCCACGGATTTCATCTTCGCTTTCGAATTCCAGTGTTAATGAAATATTACTCCCTACTACGACAGAATTCCCCTGAATGGCGTCTGAGGCCATTAGGAAAAGATCATCCTTTTTAAATTGAGCATGGATTACACGATCATGCGCCTCTGGCGGTGTCGGATAGTCTGCCTCTCCATAGGTTTGAAGATTTGATATTTCACCGCCGAATACTTCACGGTAGTACTCTAATGCCTCTTTTGCATTTCCATCGAACATTAAGTATGGTGTCGCTTGACCCTTCATTTATAACACTCCCTTTTGATTAACATCAATATTATTTACTACACTTACCGCAACAAGACCTGCTTTTCCTAAAAATTAATTTTTATTTCCTCCGACTTCTGATCCCTGATAAGATGCCTTATGAAACTTCTCAATTAACTTAAACAGTTCCTCACCCTTTTCAGGCAAGTTGGTGTCAGGCACCATGTTCAAAAACATAGCTCGGTAAGATTCGGGCACCCATTTGTAATCATGTATGTAATCAGTTAAGGTAAAACCGCACTTTTTCCAAAAACGATTCCTTGAAAGTGTCTCAGGCGTTTCTTCGGATTCTACTTCAATCAACAGACTTTTCATATTTCCTTTGGTCATTGACCATTCTTGAATATACTTCATCATTTTCATGCCTATCCCACGATGCTGCCATTTGTGGTGGACAGCCAAATAATCAATTAGCAGGGCCTGCGTTCCTTCCAACTTCCCGGTCAATGCCATCGCCACTATTTGACCTTCTTCAACTCCTATATGTAGGAAACAAAGCTGTTTCTGAAACATATTCCGAATGATCTTCTCCGGCTTCGCTCCTTTCCCATCGAAAGCTTGATGGTAAATAGGACTTACCTGTTTCCAAAGTTTTTCATCCCATTGATTTATTGTTTGAAATTCCAAGGCAGTTTGCCTCCTACATTTTTCTTTTATTACCAAAATACCCAGTAAGGAAGATTTTTATAAAAAAAAGGACCTTTGAAATAAAATCAAAGGTCCAAATGAGAACTTGGTGGTCTAGGCCAAGTCCTTAATTAGGAGGTCTAAACTCAGAAGAATTTAAACATCTTTATATTACCATTTTCAAAATTTTCTTTCAATCATTATTCCTTTAAAGTGTAAAAGTTTCTGCAATTTTATAAAAATAAAATTTTTCCTTGTTGACATACCTGTATATACAAGTTAGAATGAAATCGTAATCATAACTTGTATATACAAGCAACGATCGTTTATGAAAACGTACACATTGACTGTATATAGAGTGATAAAAAAATAGAGGATAGAAAATGGGGACATGCCCATTCAAACAGGGGGAAAGACAAATGACGAAGTACACAGATCCTTCAAATGATCTATTAAAACACATTGGCGGTAAAGAAAACATTGCAGCCGTTACCCATTGTGTTACAAGAATGCGGTTCGTTTTAAACGATCCAAGCAAAGCGGATATTAAAGAAATCGAGTCCATTAAGCTTGTAAAAGGTACATTTACCCAAGCCGGACAATTCCAAGTCATCATTGGGAATGAAGTATCTAGCTTTTATAATGAATTTGTAAAAATTGCTGGTGTGGATGGAACTTCTAAAGAAGTAGCAAAAGAAGCAGCCAAACAGAATATGAACTGGCTGCAACGAATGATGGCCCACCTAGCCGAAATCTTTACCCCATTAATTCCTGCACTAGTTGTCGGAGGTTTAATCCTCGGCTTTAGAAACATCATTGGTGATATCAAATTACTTGATAATGGAACAAAGTCCATCATCGAGGTTTCACAGTTCTGGGCAGGTGTTCATTCCTTCCTATGGTTGATTGGTGAAGCGGTATTCCACTTCCTTCCAGTCGGAATTACCTGGTCGGTTACGAAAAAAATGGGAGGTTCACAAATCCTAGGTATCGTCCTTGGTATTACACTAGTATCTCCGCAATTGCTTAATGCCTATGCTGTAGCAGGTGCAAAGGATATTCCTGTCTGGGATTTCGGTTTTGCAAAAATCGAAATGATTGGTTACCAAGCACAAGTAATTCCTGCAATTTTAGCTGGATTAGTGCTTGCTTTCTTAGAAACTAGATTACGTAAAATTGTTCCAAATTCCATTTCCATGATTGTCGTTCCATTCTTAGCGTTAATTCCTACTGTTTTAATCGCTCATACTGTTTTAGGCCCTATCGGCTGGAGCATCGGTTCTGGAATTTCTCATGTAGTGTATTCAAGCTTAACCTCTTCATTTGGCTGGGTATTTGCGGCAATCTTCGGGTTCGCATATGCACCACTTGTTATTACTGGGTTGCACCACATGACGAATGCGATTGACTTACAATTAATGAGTGAACTTGGCGGAACAAACCTATGGCCAATGATTGCACTATCTAATATTGCCCAAGGTTCAGCTGTACTTGCGATGATCTTTATCAATCGTAAAAATGAAGAAGAAAAACAAGTATCGATTCCAGCAGCCATCTCTTGTTACCTTGGAGTAACAGAGCCAGCAATGTTCGGGATTAACTTAAAGTATGGCTTCCCATTCCTTGCTGCGATGATTGGTTCCATGATTGCAGGCGTTGTCTCCGTTGGTAGCCACGTTATGGCTAACTCAATCGGTGTCGGTGGTCTACCAGGATTCCTTTCCATCCAAGGTCAGCACATGACGATGTTTGCCATTTCAATGGTTGTAGCCATTGTCGTTCCATTCCTACTAACAATTGTTTTTGCTAAAACACGCATGAATAAATTTTCTTTTAAAAAATAAAAGCTAAATCACATATTTAGGAGGGAGACATGCTCCCTCCTTTTCTCCATTAAATTACTTAATCTAAAATAGGCAGGTGTTTGAAATGTCAAATGAATGGTGGAAAAAAGCAGTCGTCTATCAAATCTATCCAAAAAGCTTTCATGATACGACTGGAAATGGAACTGGAGATATTCAAGGCATTATTGAAAAATTAGACTATCTAAAAGAACTCGGTGTAGAAGTCCTTTGGCTTACTCCCATTTATAAATCTCCTCAAAGAGATAATGGTTATGATATCAGCGATTACTACGCAATTCATGAAGATTATGGAACGATGGATGACTTTGATAGGTTACTAGCAGAAGCACACAAACGCGGCTTAAAAATCATCATGGATATTGTTATTAATCACACATCAACAGAACATGAATGGTTTAAACAAGCACGCACCTCTCGAGATAATCCTTACCGTGACTTCTACATCTGGAAGGACGGCAAGCACGGTGAGACGCCGACAAACTGGGAATCTAAATTTGGTGGTTCGGCATGGGAATATGATGAGACAACCGAACAGTATTACTTACATTTATTCGATGTGACCCAAGCAGATTTAAACTGGGAAAATGAAAAGCTGCGTGCAGCCCTATACGAAATGATGCACTTTTGGTTAAAAAAAGGTGTGGATGGCTTCCGTCTCGATGTTATCAATTTAATTTCCAAAGACCAGAATTTCCCTCAGGATGACAGCGACGGCCGGAAATTTTATACCGATGGACCAAGAATCCATGAATTTTTACATGAAATGAACGAACAAGTTTTTTCAAAATACGATATTATGACGGTCGGTGAAATGTCATCTACATCGATTGATAACTGCATTAAATACACGAACCCAAACCAAGAAGAATTAAACATGACATTTAGCTTCCATCACTTAAAGGTCGACTATCCCAATGGTGATAAATGGACGAAAGCGGACTTTGATTTTCATACCTTAAAACAGATTTTATCTAATTGGCAGGTTGGAATGAATCAAGGCGGCGGCTGGAATGCCCTCTTCTGGTGTAATCATGACCAGCCACGGGTCGTGTCCCGTTTCGGCGATGATCAAAAATATCATAAAGAATCGGCTAAAATGCTGGCCACCACCCTTCATATGATGCAGGGAACCCCTTATATTTATCAGGGCGAAGAATTTGGGATGACCAATCCTAACTTCAACTCCATCGATGAATATCGAGATGTAGAGTCCTTAAATATTTTTAACATCAAGAAAAATGAGGGTATGGACCAACATGAGATTATTGACATTCTAAAACAAAAATCCCGTGACAATTCAAGAACACCAGTCCAATGGAATGCAAATGAAAACGCAGGCTTCACAAGCGGGACTCCTTGGATTCAAACGGCAAGTAATTTCCAGGAAATCAATGCGGAGCAGGCACTTAAAGATTCAGACTCTATCTTTTTCCACTATCAAAAACTTATACAATTACGAAAAAAGTATGATGTGATTACAGATGGAAAATATCTCCCTATTTCTAATGAAGATGATGCTATATTTGCATATGTTAGAACAAGTGGCTCTGAAAAATTACTAGTGATCAACAATTTTTACGATAAAGAGAAAGCATTCGTTCTCCCTACTGATTTACATCTTGATGAGTATGATAGTGAGATGTTACTCTCTAATTATGAGGATTCGACACCAATTGGCCCGGAAATCTCCTTGCGGCCATATGAGTCGGTTGTGTATTACCTGAAAAGATGAACGGAGATGTCATAATGACGAACAAGTACCTAACGATCTACAACATTATTGTCGAGCAAATAAAAAGTGGAGAAATTCCGCCACAGACGCTTCTTCCCTCTGAGAACGAATTAAAAGATCAATTCGATACATCGAGAGAAACGATTAGAAAGGCGTTAAATTTGCTTTCGCAAAATGGCTATATCCAAAAAGTTAGAGGAAAAGGTTCGATCGTGATCGACATCAGCAAATTTGATTTTCCTGTTTCGGGGCTGGTTAGTTTTAAAGAACTGGCAAATAAAATGGGCAGTAAACCAAAAACGATTGTGAACGAGCTCTCGTTAATCAAGCCCGATGGTTTTGTCAGGCAGCAGCTACAACTGGGAAGTAAGGACCTGGTATGGAAGGTAGTTCGTACAAGGGAAATGGGCGGAGAGAAAATCATTTTAGATAAAGATTTTTTATCTAAAAAGCATGTTCCTTCCCTAACAGAAGAAATTTGTGCGGATTCCATTTACCAATATATTGAAAATGAATTAAACCTTACCATTAGTTTTGCCAAAAAAGAAATTGTCGTGGAAGAACCTTCATTCGAGGATCGCTCCCTATTAGACCTTGAAGGCTTTCACAATGTAGTCGTCATAAAAAACTATGTTTATTTAGATGATGCCACCCTCTTTCAATTTACGGAATCAAGGCATCGGCCTGATAAATTTCGGTTTGTAGATTTTGCTCGCAGATCCCATTGATTTCAGTAAGGAGACCTCCAATCCAATTTCGGGGGTCTCCTTTTTTTTCTTCATGTCATATTTAGAGTTTCGTATTAAAAGGATTTTGTCCATGATGTTTGTTACAATAGACGTAACCAAAATCTTGAGGTGAAAATAGTATGTGCGGCCGATTCACGTTAACAGCTACGTTCGAGGAAATCATTGATCGTTTCGATATTATATCTTTTCTTGAAGAAGAAAATTATGCTCCTAGTTATAATATTGCTCCATCTCAGGCCGTACTTGCCGTGATTAATGACGGCAAGTCAAATCGGATGGGATTTTTAAAATGGGGCTTAGTCCCGCCATGGGCAAAGGATGCTTCCATTGGCCATAAGATGATTAATGCCCGAGCAGAAACATTATCGGAAAAGCCAAGCTTCCGAACAGCCTTCAAAAAGAAGCGTTGCCTAGTCATCGCCGATAGTTTTTATGAATGGAAACGACATGAAGATAAAAGTAAAACCCCGATGCGAATTAAACTAAAATCCGATGATCTGTTTGCCATGGCGGGCATTTGGGAGTCTTGGAAATCACCTGAAGGAAAAACGCTCTATACTTGTTCTGTGATAACAACCGAACCCAATGAACTAATGAAAGATATTCATGATCGGATGCCCGTTATTTTGAAGCCAGAAGATGAAAAAACATGGCTGGATCCATCCGTCTCTGATACCAATGATTTAAAAAAACTACTTATCCCCTTTGATGAAAACTTAATGGAGACTTACGAAGTATCTTCCTTAGTAAACTCACCGAGAAATAACAACGTTGAGCTTATTCAAAAGATTTGTTAGTACTTTTTAAAAAAATATGCTTAAATTTTTAAAAATATTTTTTCCATATGGACATGTTTACTACATGCACGTCCAAGGTTCTACATATCATGTATTAACCCATAAAAGTTTTCCTTCTTTAGAAAGTGGTAATCGGCCACTTTCTTTTTTTTGTGGAAAAAAATGGGCAAAGTGTAGCTACCCGAGCTATAATGGCGGTAAGGAGAGTAAAAAATGAGAGGAGATTTCCTATGGACCAACTGGTAAAAAAATTCTATGACCTGCCAACAACTTGTATATCCGATGCGATGGATGGCTTAAATAACCTCCACCCTGCGATTAAACCTCTAAAAGAAGAATATAAGCTTACTGGAAGAGCTTTAACGGTGAAGATTCCTGGCGGTGATAATCTTGCCGTCCTAAAGGCAATCCGTGCGTCAAAACCAGGGGATATTTTAGTTATTGATGCTAAAGGAGATCCATATCGTGCCATTGCTGGTGATTTTGTTGTTGGCATGGCTCAAACACTTGGAGTCGGTGGAATCGTAGTTGATGGTGTCATTCGTGATATTGTTGGAATCAAGGACTTGAACTTCCCCGTCTTCTCGAGGGGTACTACCGTTGCAGCAAGTGGTAAAGCAGGAGTTGGAGAGATTAATATTCCGATTTCATGCGGCGGAATGACAGTACATCCAGGCGATATCATTGTTGGGGACGCGGACGGCGTCGTGGTCATTCCACAAATGGTCGAACAAGCTGTATTGGAAAAGTCCCACGAAAAATTAAAAAACGATCAGATTAGAGAAGAGCGTATAGCTGGTAATCGTGAGGCTATTATGAAACATTTAGATGAACTCATTAATAGGTAAAAAACTAACAAACCCCTTTTCCATACGGAACTGGGGTTAGCTATTATCTTATTCGCTCCCTTTCGTGTCCCACCATTCCCGAACCTCAAAAATGCCGAGGACTTCATTTTTTGCTTTTTCAAAAACCTCTACCGTTTCGTTAGTGGAATAAGAGAAAATATAGTGGGTGGATGATTCGCCCATTAATCGAAAGGAACTGATTTCCCCATCTTTCATTTCAACCATATACACTTTTCCGGTCAAAACATCATTTGCTTCGGCTAAATTTTTCATGAATGATCATCTCCTTACATTACTTTACTCTCAGATTAGCAGATTACATGCTTCATAATATGAAAGAAATTCGAAAAAATAACGAATATTAGTAACACTTTTGGAGAGAACAAACACCTACCTTATTTTTCATATAGAGAAATAATAAAAATAATTCGATTCCCTTTCAAAACCAATTTTTTCATAGAGTCTTTGGGCAGTAATGTTTTCCTTGCCTGTCTCTAGCATAACTCCTTTTGCTCCTGTTTCCTCTGCAAACAAAATCGCCTTATGTATTAATTTTTCCCCAGCACCTTTTCCGCGGAATTGTTCCTTCACATATAAATCATTTAATACCCATGATCGGACCATGCTAACAGAAGAAAAGGATGGATATAACTGAACAAAACCAACGGGATGTTCCCCATCAACAGCCATAAACACAACGGATTCGTTGTTCAGTATTCTTGCTTTTAAAAACTCTCGTGCGCCCTCCAAGTCGGACGTTTGCTCATAAAATACCCGATATAAATCAAACAATACCGTCAACGAATCGAGATCACTAATAGTTGCTTTTTGGATAATCAATTTTTAATTCCTCCTAGTTAAGAATAATTTACTAATCTACGAGATTGAGTGAAATTCACAATATTACAGAAGGATAATCTTAAGTAAATGCAGAATATTAAATCATTATTATTGAACCACGATATTTGGTCGTTTGTTCAACTCTGTAGAATAATTTTGCTTGGGGGTAAATAGACATGAACGCTTCTATAGACGTAAGGCACGCTTTGTCTGAAAGAATTATACCTTTTAATGATAGGCTAGCACCACTATTCATTCGAGACAGATTACATTCTCTCATTCCGGAAGGCACAGAACATATTTACGTAATAGGGATTGGTTCAAATGTCATAAGTGGTGACAGTCTAGGTCCATTTGTGGGTACCTTACTACATAATCTATACCCCAAACACTTATCAGTAATCGGAAACCTTGAATCTCCCTTAGATGCACAAACGCTTATCCCACAGGTTTCTCGGACCCTGCCCCAAAATAGTTTTGTCATTGCCATTGATAGTGTTCTAGGGTCTGAAAGAATCGTTCACACTATTGTTGTTCGTGACGGTTCATTGTTGCCTGGGGCGGGATTAGGAAAAAAACTTCCTCCGATGGGAGATTGCAGCATTATGGGGGTTGTACAGGAAAATGATCCGCGATTGGAATGCTCTCTCCTTTCCACGAATCTGCATCTAATTTTCACTATGGCAACAAATATTGCCAAAGGGATATCACTAGCTGTTAGGCAATATTACAAATATCCTTCGCTCCATCCGATTTTGCATAATTGCTGGTAATGGATGGGGTCGATTTAGGGACACTTCTTATAATACCAGATATTTCAATTAATTGAAACGAACCACTTCAAGAGAGAATGAAAAAATGGCCCGGAGGTTCCTCCGGACTACTATCTTCCTTCATTTACTATTCCTTTTGATCCCATAAATAATTAACAACGGCATCATATTGTTCTTTTGATAATGAACCTGGAGCGGACTTAGGCATCTTCTTTTCTACAAAACTATAAAGATCCTCTTTCTTTTGAAAATCGGCATGAATTTTCGTTGAATCCAGTTTTACTTGACCACCAGTAATGTCACCCGAACTATGGCAGGTAATACAGCTTTTTTGAAAGATGTCATCCCCTGCAACGGTGCTAGCGGTTTCACTTGTTGGTTTACTAGACGGTTCTTTTGATGTGTCATCATCATTACAGGCACTCAATAAACAAATCATTAAAATAAATAATCCCAAACCAAAAATCTTTTTCAACCTGCCACCCCTTTTTTGGTTTCCTCGGGATTGCCTTCATATTGGAAATAGAGGCCTACTGGCAATCTCACAGGTAAAAATAAACATGCCCTATGACATATTATTTCTAAAGTCCTATGATTATTCCTTCATAAATACTATGGTAAAGATACTTAATTTTCTATTTGGATTCCACTGTAAGACTTTTTTAACTGAGTGAGTTTTTTTGTAAAGAAAAAGGATAGATAAAGCAGATAACCTGCCTTTATCTATCCTTTTTTCATTTATTCACTTTCGGATTCATCTTTATTAAACCAAAGTGGATCATTATTATCCTCTTCACCATTATAGTTAATAAGGATTTCTTCCCCTGCTTTGATATCTTTGTACGCGTAAAAATCAAACGTGTGATTCGGGAAGTTAATTTCATATGTAGCATTGGGCTCATATGAATGGTTAAACAACATCCCGTATCCTAAAAGAAGTGCGGTGTGGTTAATCCCATATTCAAATGCATAATCAGCAAGCAGTGTTTTCTCTATATGAACATGCTCCTCATTAGGATAAGGAATAACGGGTGCTTCATGGATCAGCTCACCTTTTGCAATATCACGAGTCGCAAATACCCCTCTATTTAATTCCCCATCACTAAGCTTCGAAGTCTTAATCTCAATCATCTTAATCACCTATTTGTACTTTCCATTAAAGTTTTTAATCATAATATAGCTTGCCATTATCTACAGAAGAAAGCAAATGTTTTTTCTTTCCACACATTTTTCGCTGGTGCCTGACACCAAGACAGATAAAACTACAATCATCAAAAAACTGTCAAAAGATATTCTTCACAGCTTTAGGTGAATAGGTCATTTTTTTGAAGAGGAAAACATAAAATAGGAATATACGTTCGCAACAGGAGGCGGGGACATGGGGAACTTGATTACAGGAGAAATGTTGGTTAAGTATTACGAACTGAATAAACAGAAAAAAGAAATAGAAATGGAAATGAATGAATTAAAGGATGCCTTTCAAAATTACTTTAATAATCTAGTAGGATCTAATCATAAAGGTGAAATTACCATAAGCGGCTATAAGCTTCAACGGCAAATACGAAAAACAGAAAAATATGACGAGGTTGAAACCATTAAAAGATTAGAAGAATTACAGATGAATGAACTTATCCAAGTCGTGAAAAAACCAGATGATGTAAAAATCAAAGCCGCTCTTAACCTAGGCTTATTAAATCCCGATCATTTAGAGGGCTGCATAATTTCGACTAGCTCCCCTGCTATTTCAGTGAAACCAATCACACCAAGATAAGGTATGATAAAGACCCCTCATCTACCCTTTTGATGCAGGGGTCTTTGTTCATAAAATCGTTGTAAATTAATGGAGGAATTTAGGAAGCAATAAAGATGTCGAAGTTACTTTTAAAGTATGGGATGAAATGTGGCATGTTTTTCAAACGTTTGCTATTCCAGAAGGTCAACAGGCGATTGACGAAATTAGGGAATTTGTTCAAAAGCATTTGGAGTATTAGGTTTCCTTTAATTCATTAACTTTTTAAGAATATAACAAGTTCCATCTTCGGCAAAAAATAAAGATTCCCCTTCGTTCACGTTGAAATTAACATTTTTTTTGTCATAAATCAGTTTTGCTATTTTTTCATATTTCTTAACGGCTTCTATTGGTGGGTTCACAATGATATCTTGTTTTCCATGTGTGGTAACAAATCCCTTTGGGTTATATTTCCTTTCGGGCTTTAATTCTGTACTCCAACTTCCAACTAAAAGAACGGAGCATGCGGTATACTTTGTTTTTCTGGTTTGAATAGACCAAAGCTTTCGACAATTACATCGATGTATTTTGAATTTCATCACCCAATACCCTCTTTCAAACTGAAAAATTCAAAATATGATTATTGTAAATTGTATTCCCGCAGTTACAAAATTATTTATAATAGCCTAATTGAAGATAAGTCCTCAAAGAATTTGATATTGTTCCAGTTAATGGTAAAATTACCATTGAAATTTATTACAAAGGGGTTATCGCAAATGTCTGTTGATGTTTATCTTAATTTTAATGGAAACTGTCGTGAGGCAGCAGAGTTTTACGCGGAGGTTTTTGGTACAGAAAAACCTCAAATTATGACTTTCGGGGAAGTACCTCCGAACCCAGAATATCAACTTCCAGAAGAAGCAAAAAACTTGGTTATGCACACACGACTGAACATTGATGGAAGCAACGTCATGTTCTCTGATGTTTTTCCTGGAATGCCTTTTGTAACAGGTACCAACATTAGCCTTGCTATTGTAAATAAGGACTTGGATAAAATTAAATCTTATTTTAACAAACTTCAAGAAGGCGGCACGGTAGTCATGGAGCTTCAAGAAACATTCTGGAGCAAATGCTACGGCTCCCTAAAAGATAAGTTTGGAATTGAATGGCTATTTAATTATGATAATGGCGAAAGCGTAATGTAATTGGGTTTAATAAGGAAGACCGGGCAAATTTGCCCGGTCCTTTTTTGGTTATTTTGAATTTTTTATAAGGGCATCATACGCTTCCTAAGATTACCGTTAAGCCTCGATTTGCTGACTTAATTTTGCTTGCTCTTCGTCTTGTCCCCACCCTTTGCAAACATCAATCCATTCTTTAGCAAATGAATACTGATATAATTCATCTTTCGTTAATTCGATTGCAGAGTTCGTGCTGCCACAAGCGGGGAAAACTGTCTCGAAGCGCTGCATTGATACATCCAAATAGACTTCAAGCTCATTATTCAGCCCAAACGGACAAACACCGCCAATGGCATGACCAGTTTGTTCGAGAACTTCATCTGGTGAGAGCATCCTTGCTTTGAAGCCGAATTGATGACGAAACTTCTTATTATCAATTTTTGCATCACCTGCAGCAACAATTAAAATAGCTTTTTCATCGCTCCCTCTAAAAGATAAAGTTTTCGCAATTCGAGCTGAAGCTACTCCAATGGTCTCGGCAGCCTGTTCCACTGTGGCACTCGAGGTATCAAATTCCATTACATCTCCATCACGATCCCATTGTTTAAAATGGGCCTTCACACTTTCCAATGACATCTTATACATCCTTTCCCTAACGTATTATTAGAATAATATCTTACTTTAAAGGGATAAAGCGAAAAGACGTCTTATACCAGTAAGTTTGGTAATGTTTATATTTTTATTCCCAAATTTTATATAGATTTTCAATATTGTCAAAATCAATTTTTCCTTTTTTCATCTTTGGAGGACAAATCGAGTTATATTTCAGGATTCTTTCATTAATGGCATCTATCAAGTTCATTATTTCAAATTCAGCGGATTCTAGTTCTTTTAATGTTATGGCTTTAGAAATCTCAAGTCTGATTTCCTTTTGTAAAATTACAAATGGCGGGAGATAACCAACATCGCTAGCTGTGTTGAGGAAATTGGAATAGACATCCCCAGAAAATAGAAGGGATGGAATGGGTTTGCCGAATCGTGGGTGCTTTTTGATTTCCTCAGCTAATTGGGAATCACTTACTATTTGATCCATCAAATCTGCATGACCAGCTTTCTTATAGACCATAAGTTCTCTTCTCCTCTCAACTTCTTACATATATTTTCTTTATTCGCTACTTCCCTCCCATAATCCTTCGATTAAAATTGATTTTTCCTTAAGTTTTTTAAACTGTTTCCTAAGAAGTGATATAATCATTGTTATATTTAAAAAATTAAGACATTAGTATTGTTTCATAATGGAGGGATCAAATGAATTCGCAAGTAGCAGTAATGTCCTCCCCAAGGATAAAAGGCATTTTTTTAGTGCTGATTGCGGCGACATTTTGGGGTGTTTCAGGAACTGTCGCTCAATACTTATTTCATCAACAAGGATTTAGTACCAACTGGCTAGTTGTTAACAGGCTGATTTTTTCAGGTTTTGGCTTGTTATTTTTTTCTCATACGGTGGGGAAACAGAATATCTGGGCCATTTGGAGAAATAAACAGGATATCTTCCGCCTAGTAATCTTTGGTGTAATTGGCATGTTTGGCGTACAATATACGTATTTCGCTGCTATCGAACAAGGAAATGCAGCAACGGCAACCGTTTTGCAGTACCTGGCACCAGTGATCATTGTCTGTTATTTAAGTTTTCGTGCAAAGGAATTACCTAAAATACATGAAGTAATTGCGATTGGATTAGCCATCTTCGGAACCTTTCTACTCGTGACGAAGGGTAATATCCATTCACTCTCCATTTCATCCTCTGCCTTTACATGGGGAATTCTATCTGCTTTTGCACTCGCTTTTTATACACTCTATCCTGGAAGTTTGTTGAATAAATGGGGGTCGCTTCTTACTGTTGGTTGGGGAATGATGATCGGTGGGATTGGCTTTAGCTTGATTCATCCTCCATGGAAGTTTCAAGGCCATTGGAGCTTAACGTCCTTTCTAGCTGTAGTTTTTGTAATTATTTTCGGTACATTAATCGCCTTTTTTTGTTTTATGGAAAGCCTGAAATACATTCGTGCTTCTGAAGCAAGTCTTCTCGCTTGTGTTGAGCCATTATCAGCGGCCTTTTTAGCCGTAGCCTGGCTCCAAGTATCATTCGGCCCCGCCGAATGGATTGGGTCCATTTCAATTATTTCTACTATTTTTATTTTATCTGCTGTTAAACGGTAATCACAGCTATAAAAATGGTGCCTGACACCACTAAATAAATAAAAGAAGCAGACCTACAAAGGTCTGCTTTCATATTTACTCACCTAAATCAACGTTATGGTAGACTTGTTGAACGTCTTCTAGGTCTTCTAATACATCAATCAGTTTCTCGAATTTAGCTTGTGCGTCTTCAGGAAGGGCGATTTCATTTTGTGCAAGCATCGTTAGTTCAGCCACAGTAAAATCAGTAATCCCCGCATTTTTGAATGCTTCCTGCACGGCATGGAATTGTTCTGGCTCAGCATAAACAATCACCGACTCATCTTCTTCAATAATGTCTCGTACGTCAACATCTGCTTCCATCAACAATTCAAGTACATCGTCCGCCGTTTTTCCTTCGACGCCGATAACAGCGGTTGCATCAAACATATAAGCAACTGATCCACTTACTCCCATGTTTCCGCCGTTTTTACCAAATGCAGCACGTACATCGGAAGCCGTGCGGTTCACGTTGTTTGTCAGGGCATCAACAATAACCATCGACCCGTTTGGACCGAAGCCTTCATATCGAAGTTCAGAATAGCTTTCCTCAGAACCGCCCTTAGCTTTTTCAATTGCTCGGTCAATAATGTGTTTGGGTACATTGTATGTTTTTGCACGCTCTAAAACAAATTTTAAAGCTTGATTCGATTCAGGATTTGGTTCACCCTGTCTAGCAGCTACATAGATTTCAACCCCAAATTTCGCATAAATACGGCTCGTATTTGCATCCTTTGAAGCTTTCTTTTCTTTAATATTGTTCCACTTACGTCCCATTATGAACACTCTCTTTCCGCTTTTGAATCTACACAAAATTATTAATATGAAACTAGATCTACTTCAAGACATGTTCCATATAATAATTAAGTGTTCATTTCTTATTTGATTGTTTCTATCATTGACAAATAATATTATACAGTAATTGCATCATTTGTTAAGAGTCTATTACTTAAATTCAGTTAAGAAATTGCTTTTAGTATAGATTAAATGACAAAAAGAGGTCGAAACCGATGAGTTTCGACCTTTTTAATAGCATTAGAAAATTAAACCAGCATTTGAAACAGAGTACTATCTTTATTGACTTCGCGATATAAAAAGCCCTTCGCTTTGATTCGTTCAATCAATGGTGTGTAGTCTTCCTTATCCTTTAGTTCAATTCCAACCAAGGCTGGACCTGTTTCTCGATTATTCTTTTTCGTATATTCAAAATGGCTAATATCATCGTTTGGTCCAAGGACATCATCCAAAAACTCACGTAACGCACCCGGGCGTTGCGGGAATTGGACAATAAAATAATGCTGCAGTCCTTCATAAATTTTTGAGCGCTCTTTGATTTCCTGCATCCGACCAATATCATTGTTCCCGCCACTTACGATACAGACAACAGTTTTGCCCTTAATTTCATCTGCATACATATCCAAGGCTGCTACAGAAAGGGCTCCAGTAGGCTCCACAACGATGGCATTTTCATTGTATAACGATAATAATGTTGTGCAAACCTTTCCTTCCGGAACAACAAGAATATCATCAACGATTTCTTTGCAAATGCTAAAGGTCATTGATCCCACCGTCTTCACAGCTGCGCCATCCACGAACGGGTCAATTTCTTTCAATGAGGTAACTTCCCCTTTTAAAAATGATTCCTTCATACCAGGTGCACCTTGTGGCTCGACACCAATTAATTGAGTTTCTGGAGAATAGTGCCTTAAATACGTGCCGACCCCAGACAAAAGCCCTCCTCCGCCAATTGCGGCAAACAGATAGTCAATTTTTTCAGAGCAATCATTGAGCAGTTCAACGGCAACCGTCCCTTGTCCAGCAATCACATCGGGATCATCAAAGGGATGAATAAATGTCCGATTTTCCTCTTGACTGCATTCCCTTGCTTTTTCATAAGCATCGTCAAAGGTATCCCCAACCAAAACAATCTCAACATCATCTTTTCCCCAAAATTTAACTTGTTTTACCTTTTGCTTTGGTGTTGTACTTGGCATAAAGATTTTCCCATGAATATTTAAGAGATGACAAGAATAAGCAACCCCCTGCGCATGGTTTCCTGCACTTGCACAGATAATTCCATTCTTTAACTCATCTTCATTAAGTTTCTTAATTCGATTATATGCCCCGCGGATTTTAAAGGAACGAACGCTTTGTAAATCCTCTCGTTTTAAGTAGACATGGCAGCCGTATCGTTCTGACAACAAGTGATTGTATTGCAGGGGAGTTGGCGAAATAACATCCTTAATAGTATGGCTGGCAATAATAATATCCTCCACATTAAACACTTTCTTATCAACTTGTTGATTCATCTTCCTTTTCCCTCCTAATTTTTTGCATCCATAAAGAAATTTTCATAAGAATAAATACATTTTTTAAACACAAAAAACTCGCCCCCATAGTATAGGGACGAGTTAACTCGCGATACCACCCTACTTCCGCAACAAACAATCACTGCGGCTCTCGATCAACGTACCATTCTAAGTACGTGTTCCATTGTAACGGCGGAATTTCCGGTCTAGCTTACTTAACAGTTTCAGCTACACATCTCCGAGATGATCTTCGAATACGTCCTGACATCGACTTTCAGCAACTGTCGACTCTCTGTAGAACAAGGGCTTAATCTACTCTTCTCATCATTGATTCATCTTCAATTTTTATAAGGGTACCATTGAAAAAATAACTTGTCAATATTTTTTGACTATTTTAATTATTTTGTTAATTATAAAGCGCTTACATTGTTTTTAGGGTTCTTTCGCCTATTTCATTCCCTTAATTTTTATATTTTATTTCGCCACCGATGATCGTCATATCAATCTCAGTTTTGAGTAGTTCTTCAGGATTCTCTATTGTAAATAAATTATTAGAATAAACCGTTAGATCCGCTAGCTTACCTCTTGAAATCGTCCCTTTAAGATTTTCTTCATTGGTAGCGAATGAACCCCCAACTGTAAAAAGCTTAACGGCTTCAAGCATTGAGAGTTTCTCTTTGGCATTCCAGCCTTCATGTAGATCCCCAGGAGTTCTACGGGTAACCGCAGCATGAATTCCAAGCAGAGGGGCTATAGGTTCAACGGGTGCATCGGAACCGCCAGCACACAAAACGCCCGATTCAAGTAACGTTTTCCATGCATATAAATAGGGCTCCCTCTTTTCGCCTACTCTTTCTTTCACCCATGGATAATCACCTACCACGAACCTTGGTTGAATATCAGCAATCCGGCTCATATCTACTAAACGCTGAACTAAATCATTCCGAACCAGGGATGTGTGAATAATCCGATCACGGTAGTCCACTTTTGGAAATTGATCCAGTATATCTAGAACATTTTCTAAAGCCTTGTCTCCAATCGTATGGACAGCTAGTGGCATGGGGTGTTCTCGTACCTCTTTAACCACTTGATAAAGGGTTTCTTGGTCATACATGGCATCTCCAAACTGACTCGGGTTATCGTGATAGGGCTCTGATAGGAGCGCCGTTCTTCTCCCAAATGCTCCATCAGCAAAAATTTTTATCGCTCCTATTTGTAGTTTGTCATTTCCATAGCCTGCATACATTCCTCTTTCTTTCAATAGATTAAGATAGGGGTAATCAATGAGCAGATTACAGCGTAAACCTTGGCCTTCCTGGTTAATTAATTCATCATACATTTTATACGTTGAATCCAGACCGCCTAAATAAGCAGGATCATTGGTATGTACACTTGTTAGTCCCTTCTTTACCGCAAATTGCATCGCTTGCTGTAAGCCATTCTTTAACTCTTGATAGGATCGCTCTGGTATGTTTTTTGTTATCAGCTGGGAAGCCGATTCGAGCAGCATTCCTGTCGGCTTTTTGGTAATCGGATCAAGTACAACTGTTCCTCCTATTGGAATATTAATTTCTGGATGATACTGACTCATTTCAAGTGCCTTGCTATTCACTAAAAATGCATGGTGACAAATCCGTTTTAGATAAACAGGACAGTGTGGTGCAACAACGTCTAACTCATCTATGGTAGGAATTGTTCCTTCTGTAAAGAGATTTTCATCCCAGCCCATTCCGACAAGCCACTTTCCAGGCGCAACGGTATTCGCCTTTTCCCTAATCTTTTCGAGCATTTCGCTTTTCGATTGAACTCCTGTGAGATCCAGGTCTAAAAAGTTGAAGGCTACACCTGAAAGATGCAAGTGGCTATCGATCAAACCCGGCGTAACCATTTTCCCCTGTAAATCAATAATGTTTGACCCATTTCTGCCCCATTGTAGGATCATTTCGTGGTGAGACCCTATATCTACGATTCTACCTTTCTCAACGACAACAGATTCCACTACTGGTTGATTCGGGTCCAAAGTATAGATTGTCCCATTTGTAAAAATTGACTTTGTCATAATATTCTCCCTTTCCTTTATTATATTTCTGTTTTACCATATTGAAAAAAATGTGTAAAACTACTAAGTTCTGGAATTAGAAATGGAGGAAAGCCAGATTCTACCTTCTTTAGAGATAGAATCTGGGAATTACGACCAAATCGAACTCTATTAATATAAAGATGCTGCCTCTTTTTGATAAACGGATTTTCCGCCCATAAATGTCTCCACTACCTGTATTTCGTCAATCTTCTCAGGGCTCACTTCAAAGATATCTTGGTCAAGTATTATAAAATCGGCATGATATCCTGGTGCCAGCTGTCCAACCTTCGGAATACGGGTAATTTCTTGAGCGGCCCTAGTATAAAGAATGATAGCTGTCTCTAAATCTACTTTTTGTTCTTGGCCCGTGTCCGTCCCGTCATAGGCCAAGCGTGTAACAGACGATTTTATACCTACAAATGGATTCACCGGATCGGCCCATGCCGTTGCAGGGGCATCTGATGAAAAGGCAACTTTAATTCCTGCTTCTAACATTGACTGTACAGGATAGGTCTTTTTTGTTCGATCGGCCCCTAGGTTATTATGGTAGCTTTCAATTTCTGCAAATAAGAAGATTGGCTGGGTAACAAAAGCAATTCCGGTTTCCGCTGCACGTTTTAATGCTTGTGGTGTTGGCATAGCCGCATGTTCAATTCTGATCGAAGGGGAATCTGTAAGCCAGCCCTTTTTTCCATAAAATGTGTCAACAATTAAATCAATTGCCTGCTCACCCATGGCATGGACAACCAGCTGAACATTATTTTGCTCTGCTGCCTCTGCTGCCGCCAATAATTCTTCCTCGGTTGTCATTTGGATCCCATATTCTCCCCCTCACCTAAGAAAGGCGGATTTACCCATGCGGTTTGGCCGGATACACTTCCATCTGAGAATAACTTAACCCCGCCAATATGGATTTGGTTTTCAAGGCTAGTTTTTTCGTTTTCCAAGATCGGTTTTTTCTTTAAATCTTCCCAAATATAGTAGAGTACTGTACGTTGCTTTAGTCCTTTTTTGACTGCATCATTATACATTTCCAAATAATCAGTTGGTTCCGTTCTGCCCATAGCATCGGTTATCGCTGTAATTCCATGTGAGAGCAGCACATTACTTAACTCGGCAAGTATTTCAGCGTTCTCTTCGAGTGTTTTCACAGGCATAATCCGAGTGACAAGGTCCTTGGCATTCTCACGTAAAATGCCAGTGGGTTCACCGTCTTCATCTCTGTCAATCTGACCGCCTGGCACTTCAGGTGTATCCCTTGTAATTCCTGCTAATTCCAAAACCTTGCTGTTTACAACCACAATATGTGCACACGTCCGTGTAATAATAACAGGAACGTCTGCAGCAGCTTGGTCTAAATCCCAGCGTGTGGGTGAACGTCTTTCCAGCAACTTTCCTTCATCATATCCCCAGCCTTCAACCCATTTATCCTCCCCTTGAGCACCGCGCAAACTTCTAATCTCTTTAATTAAATCTTCAATGGAATGAATAAGCGGAGGCGTACAAGCTATTTGCTTGGATGCATTAGCAAGGTACAATGGGTGTAGATGAGCATCGATTAAGCCTGGCAGCACACTAAGGCCCTGAAGATCGACACATTCACCTTCAATTTTTTCCAAATCAGCTTGACTGCCCATCCATGCTACCTTACCATCACGAACGATCATCGCGGTTGCATGCGGTTTATCAGAATTAGCTGTAAAAATCTTTCCATTAATATAGGTACACTCAGTCTTTTTATTGTTAGTCATCGATTTCTCTTACTCCCTTTCTGAAACTCTAGCAAGTTGTTTTGATTGTATAATTTTTCAGTTACGCACTTAAATCCATTTCTATTTCATCTTTTCGTGCAGCTGCCCTATGAAGCAATGCTCCTCCAATAAATCCGATGATTGCTGGTAGAAGCCATGCGAACCCCTTGCTGCTTAACGGAATCATTGATACCAAATCATTAGCAAGCTTTATATTTAATCCATTGGCTCCTAACATTTCAAACAAGCTAACTAAAACCGTTAACAAGACGGCCCCTTTGTATGCCCCTGTATTTGGGATATATTTACGGAAGACGCCAAGGAATACTATTACAATCGATACTGGATAGAGCCCCAAGAAGAGTGGAAGCGCGAAGTTAATAATTTTTTCGACCCCAAGCAGGCCTACTGAAACTCCACAAATACAAATGACTAGCACCCAAATACGATAGCTTACTTTATTTTTGGTCAATTGACTGAGAAAATCGGCAATCGACGCTGTAATCCCAATCGCCGTTGTAAGGCAGGCTAAGGCAACAGAAACAGCCAAGAAAATCGTTCCAGTTAGGGCAGGATAATTCCAGTAAGAACAAAACCTGCGAGAGCGGTTGGCCAATCTGTCCCCGAAACAAACCCGATCGATGGCGGAAAAATTAAATTCCCAGCCCCGAAAAATACGGCGAAAAAGGCAAAACCAAAAATGAGACTATCAAGGTAAATCTTGTTGGTTTTCATACGATGCACTCCTTAAATTATTGAAATCGTCTACAGTTGTTGAAATTTAACAGATATGGAACCATTTACAATATTTTGAATTTAAAAATAATTGCAACCTTATTCATAAACCTCGCAATAATTGTGCCAACTTTTTGAATGCCAAAATAAATTTTTGTAAATTTTTATAATCCTTGTAAAAATCTATTTCTAAGATTAAATTAGTGAAAAAGTATTTTAATTATTTGATTCTTTATATTAGTAAACATCTAGGAAGGATGAATAAGTGTAAAATATTTTTAACTTTGTAAAAATATTTTTACCATAAGTTTCACAAAATTAAAAATGCCCTCATAATTGAGGACATTCTTTTAAGAAAGGAATTGGGGATACATTCCAACTTCATCCAATTCTCTAACAATTAAACGCTATTGTTCAATTACACTTGTCGATTTGGAACCTACGGCACGAGTAGCTTTTACCTTTTTCTTAGTGTCTGGGCTGTATTTGGCCTCTAATTTGTGAAAGATATAAGTGAATATCCCAACAAGAATAAGATAATACAAGCCGGTCACCATGTAGGTTTCCAATGGCCGGTAATTGGCTCCAGCAATTGACATGGTTGCACCCCATAAATCTGTCATACCAATATAGGCCACTAATGCTGATTCTTTCAGCAAAAGGATAAATTGGTTTCCAAGTGAGGGTATAGCCCGCTTGAAGGCCTGCGGTAAAATAATTCTTCGCACCGCTAATTTGTACGTCATCCCAAGTGAGCGTGCTGCTTCCATCTGACCATTATCAATCGATTGAATGGCACCGCGGAAGATCTCCGATATATATGCCCCATTGTGAACGGATAAGGCGATGACCCCTGCCCAAAATTGCGGTAACGTTAAGATGGACGAAATTCCAAAATAGAGAATACAGATTTGGACTATCATAGGCGTTCCACGAACGAGGATTAAATAACCTTGCGCAATGAGGTTTAGGAATTTAATATTAGAGAGTGAAAAGAAGGCAAACACAAGGCCGATAATACTTCCTAATATAAGTGAACTAACGGTTACCTTCATTGTTACTAATAATGCATCAAATAATGAACTATAGTTTGATTGAAAAATTTCTAGCATGTCAAATCCCATCCAGTCAACAGATTAATTATTATTTTTTGATTCAACCTGCATTATTTCTCTGTTTCCATAAGATTGTAGCCAAACCACTTTTTACTAATCTTTTCATAAGTTCCATCTGCAATGATTTCGTCCAATGCTTTGTTGATTTTATTAGTTAGTTCTTTTTCTTCTTTGTTCGTTGCGATGGCTTGATTATCTACTTGTAGTAATTCATCTACTGCCTTAATTTTCAAGTCACCTTGAGTAATGCCCACTTTACCAAAAATATCATCACAGATAACTGCATCAACACGCCCTGTCGCTAAGTCCATTAAAGCAGTCATATCCCCTTGAGAATAAGCCATGACTTTTTCCTGATCAGTTAACTCTTTTGCTAGCTTTTCATAGATTGTTGCTGGTGTAACCCCAATTTTCTTACCCTTTAAGTCTGCTTTCGACTTAATTTCAGTATTGTTAGCACTTACAAAAATTCTTGAACCAGATTTGTAGTAGGGATTCGTAAAATCTACAGCTTTCTGACGTTCTTCCGTTACTGTCATACTTCCAAGGATTGCATCAAATTTTTTATCTCTAAGTCCTTGAATAATGGTCTCAAATGGAAAGGTGATTGCTTTTGGTTTCATAGCCATTTTTTTAGCCAAAGCTTCCCCAATTTCAACATCAAAACCTGTTAGTTTCCCATCTTCCTTATAATTAAAAGGCTTAAATAAACCGCTCATGGCATAAACAAATTCTTCTTGTTTCTCAGCAGTGTTTGTTTCCTTCGCTGAGCCACATCCCGCAAGAACGATGGAAATCATTAATATAGCAGACATTAAACTGACAATCGTCTTCTTTTTCATTTTATTGCCCCCTGTTTCTTTTATTTATTTTAAAATGCTATTTAGAAACTGTTTTGTTCGCTCATTTTGCGGATGATCAAAGAAGCTGTTCGGATGCTCTTGCTCCAAAATTTGTCCATCATGCATGAAAGCCACCCGATCTGCAACCTCACGTGCAAAACCCATCTCATGGGTAACGACCACCATCGTCATCCCATCATTTGCTAATTGCTTCATAACTTGCAGCACCTCGCCAACTAACTCAGGATCTAGCGCTGACGTTGGTTCATCAAAGAGCATGATTTTCGGCTTCATCGCAAGTGCTCTCGCAATTGCTACCCTTTGCTTTTGCCCGCCTGACAAGCTATCTGGATAGACATCTGCTTTATCTCTTAATCCTACTTTTTCTAGTAATTCGTAGGCGTGCTGCTTTGCCTCGTCCACTTTTCTCTTTTTCACAAAGATGGGTGCTTCAATAATATTTTCTAGAACTGTTTTATGAGGAAATAAGTTAAAGTGTTGAAAAGCCATGCCAACCTCTTCACGGACTTTATTCAGATTTGTTTTATTAGGAACGATTGGTTCTCCTTCAATCTGAATCTCCCCCTCGTCATATACTTCTAAAAAATTTAAACAGCGGAGTAAAGTGCTTTTTCCCGAGCCACTCGCCCCTATTAAGACAACAACTTCTTTCTCATTAACGGTTAAATCGACACCTTTTAATACGGTTAAGGAGCCAAAGGATTTTACCAAATTTTTCAATTGAATCATTTATTGCTCTCCCCCTTTCTACGAAACTATGGAAATTAGTTATATATGTAAATTCTTATCAACTGTGGTTTTGCAGTTGATTAACTTTTTAAACACCTCCTTATCAACATGAGATCTTTACCTATTTACTATTTATTAATGCAATTCCCGTGCCAATTTTTATAATTTTAAAATTATTTAGTCAATTAGGAATAGCTTATCTATGCTAAAATGCTAAAAATCATTTAGAACTCTCCTAAAATTTTAAAACATAAATTATTTTTAGCTTTAGAATTTTCTGATAATACCTTTTATCATTTTCAACTATCTTTCTTTTTAGTGTAAAAATTTTTACTTATTCGTAAAATATTTTTAGCGACAAGTAACTAGTTTTTCATTTGAATCAAAAAAACAGCCACAGATTTTATACAATCCATGGCCGTCCCATTTTGTTTTTCATTGATATCACATGACTGTTTATCCTAGTTGGTACTTTTCGATTTTATATTTTAATAGTTGTTTCGATAGACCCAATTGTTTGGCCGTTTCTGTTAATTTTCCATTCTTGCTGCTAAGTTCTTTCATTATCAGTTCTTTTTCAAATTGTTCTACCGCTTCTTTTAAGGATTCGACCTTATTATCCATTTGATCACTTGTAGGAGATTCGTGATATTCCCTCATTCTTTTTGGAATATCCTCTATCGTGATATGATTGGTAGAAACATTATTATATGCCGTTTCAACCGCATTTTTTAATTCCCTTATATTCCCCGGCCAAGGATACCGATGGAAACACTCAATAACCTCAGGCTGGCACCCTTCTATATAAATATTCATATTATTGTTATAAAAATCGATATAATATTCGAGCAGCTTCTCAATATCCTCTTTTCGCTCCGCTAAGGTTGGTAAATCAATCTGGACAACTCCCAATCGATAAAAAAGATCCTCTCTTAACCGTTTTTCTGCAACTAAAACATCTGGGTCCTCATTCGTTGCTGAAATCACTCGAATATCGACACTAATATTTTTATCTCCACCTATTCTTCTAACCACCTTTTCTTCAATAGCTTTAAGAAGTTTTACTTGAAGATAAAAATCTAAGGAATTAATCTCATCTAAAAACAATGTGCCGCCTTCAGCTTGTTCGAATAATCCTGTCATAGCGATCGCACCAGTAAAGCTCCCTTTTACCGTGCCAAACAAAGTACTTTCTAATAGGTTTGGCGGAACTGCACCACAGTTTAGTGAAATAAATGGTCCTCCATATCGATCGCTCAAATTATGAATCGACTGTGCAATCATTTCTTTTCCTGTGCCTGTTTTACCGTTGATCAAAACCGTTGAGTTGGTCATAGCAATTTTTTTAATTTTATTTTTAATTGCTTCCATCTTTGGATTGACACTAATGATATTGTCAATGGTGTAGATGGTATTGTTTCTTCGATAAACCTTATGACTTGCAAATTTGTCCAAGGATTGGATGTTTTCTTTTGTATAAAAGTGTTTTGAGAATTCAATTGCCCCAATTATTTTTTCATTATCTTTAATTGGATAGGTAGAATTTATCGTAACAAATAGATTTCCATTTTTCATGATTAGTTCTTGTTTTACATTGCATACCGCTTTTCCATTTTTTAAAACGTTCATAATGGTACTATTTTCATCAGAAAGGTTTTTATAAGAGGAGGTTACATGCTTTCCCATAAATTCTTCAGGTCTAAGTCCGATTTCTTTTAGTACATTTAAATCCGCTAAATCATTAAAGATAATAATCCCTTTTTCATCTACAACTAAAACATTGTCATAATCCGTTAATTGTTGAAAATCCTTCAAATTTATATTCAAAATTCAACCTCCTATCCCAAGGCTTAATCATTAGATAGACAATATTTTACCACTAGGCGGCACTAATGCAAAAACTCTTTCCAAATAAACGGAAAGAGTTTTTTAAAAGTATATCGAATTCCTTAATCAGATCCTGTAATTAACAAATCATCTTGGATGGTTGCTAGGACTGTTTGAGTAGTAACTTCTTGGCCCTTCTTTATAGGTAAAGATGTGATATACCCGCTGATCCCGATCGAAATCTCTTCAATTCTACCGTTCTGGGTTTTAATTAAAAACAGTTTTTCCCACTCATATACATGGTCGTTTTCCTCTGTAAAAACAGTTTCCACGATCCCAGAACATGGACTGAAAATAACTTCTTCCACCACTACTGACAATTATCGTCACTCCTTTTTTAATTTCGTACAGTCATAGAACAGATAGAGATTTTTCCGTCCATCCTTGTAGGGAGATTTCAATCATTTAAAGATTACTCTACTCCTTTTATACCCATCCTCTGAAACGAGAGGCCTCAGCAACCCTCTTTATTCCAACCATATAAGCTGCTAAACGCATGTCAACTTGATGTGTTTTAGAAGTTTGATAGATATTATCAAACGAGCTAACCATTACCTTCTTAAGCTTTTCTTCTACTTCTTCCTCGGTCCAATAATAACCTTGATTATTTTGCACCCATTCAAAATAAGATACAGTTACCCCGCCTGCGCTTGCAAGGATATCAGGAACAAGGATAATACCACGCTCGGTTAGAATCTTTGTTGCTTCGAGTGTTGTCGGACCATTCGCTGCTTCCACAACAATCGCTGCTTTAATATTGGCAGCATTTTTGGCTGTGATTTGGTTCGAGATAGCTGCCGGCACTAGAATATCACACTCTAATTCAAGTAGCTCTTGGTTTGTGATCGTATTTTTAAATAGTTGCGAGAATGTACCGAAGCTATCCCTTCGATCAAGCAAGTAATTAATATCAAGTCCGTTTGGATCGTATATTGCGCCATACACATCGGATACAGCCACAACCTTAGCCCCTGCATCATGCATAAATTTGGCCAAATAACTTCCCGCATTACCAAAGCCTTGAATAACTACACGGGCTCCTTGCAACTGTTTCCCTATTTTCTTAACTGCTTCTTCAATACAGATTGTTACACCACGGGCAGTCGCTGTTTCACGGCCTTGAGAACCTCCAAGGACGATTGGTTTCCCAGTAATAAATCCTGGTGAATCAAATTCCCGTAAACGGCTGTACTCATCCATCATCCATGCCATAATTTGTGAATTAGTATAAACATCTGGTGCTGGAATGTCTTTTGAAGGTCCCACGATTTGGCTGACTGCACGAACATAGCCGCGGCTTAAACCTTCAAGCTCTCTAAAGGACATATTTCGCGGATCACAAATGATACCGCCTTTACCGCCGCCATATGGAAGATTGGTGATTCCACACTTTAAGCTCATCCAAATGGACAACGCTTTTACTTCTTCTTCATCCACTTCAGGATGGAAACGGACGCCGCCTTTAGTTGGGCCGACCGCATCATTATGCTGGGAGCGATAGCCCGTAAATATTTTGACAGAACCATCATCCATTTTTACTGGAATACGGACTGTTAACAATCTGATTGGTTCTTTTAATAATTCATACATTTCGCTATTATAGCCCAATTTTGATAATGCTTGTTGAATAATCGTTTGGGTTGAATTGAATAAATTTAATGATTCTTGTTCTTTTTGTTGTTCCTTTTCCATTTCAGTTACTATCGCTTTAACAGACATGACTGACACCCCGTCGTATAATAGATTATTAGTTTTTTTATTTAGGCTCTGTAATAATTGGCTGTTGATTTCCGCTCCAATCAACATGTGCCAAAATCAACAATGAGCTTTAACATAGCCTTTATTTAAAAATTAATTTAAAACCGTATTGATTTTTTCAAAAGCCCAATCGATTTCTTCTTTCGTAATGGTGAGTGGTGGTGCAAAACGAATAACGGTATCATGTGTTTCTTTGCATAATAAACCTTTTTCTTTTAACTGCTCACAATAAGGTCTTGCCGCTTCAGTAAGTTCAACTCCGATAAATAAACCTCGGCCTCTTATTGTTTTAATTTTTGGATTATCGATAGATTGTAATTGTTCAAAGAAGTATTTACCTAATTCAAGCGAACGTTCGGCTAGTTTTTCTTCTTCAATAACATCCAATGCCGCAAGCGATACTGCGCAAGCAAGTGGATTACCCCCAAACGTTGAACCGTGGGAACCTGGATTGAACACACCTAATACATCAGAATTAGCAACTACACAGGAAATTGGGAACACACCGCCGCCTAGTGCTTTACCTAGGATCAACATGTCAGGGTTTACATCTTCCCAATCGCATGCAAACATTTTTCCAGTACGTGCTAAGCCTACTTGAATTTCATCAGCAATAAATAATACTTTGTTTTCTTTACATAAATCAGATGCCGCTTTCAAAAATCCTTCTGGTGGTAAAATAATTCCTGCTTCACCTTGAATTGGCTCGATTAAAAATGCTGCTGTGTTTGGTGTGATCGCTGCTTTCAATGCTTCGAGGTCACCGTAAGGAATTAAGTTAATTCCAGGCAGCATTGGGCCGAAGCCGCGCTTATATTCCGGGTCAGATGATAGGGAGACAGCACCCATTGTACGGCCGTGGAAATTCCCTACGCAGGCAATAATTTCTGCTTGATTTTCAGCAATTCCTTTTACATCATAACCCCAGCGGCGTGCTGCTTTGAGTGCCGTTTCAACAGCTTCTGCTCCAGTATTCATTGGAAGTGCCATATTTTTATTGGTTAATTTACAAATTTTCTCATACCATGGACCAAGTTGATCATTATGAAAAGCACGAGAAGTAAGCGTTACTTTATCGGCTTGGTCTTTCAACGCTTGGATGATTTTCGGATGGCGATGCCCTTGGTTAACCGCTGAATAGGCGCTTAGCATATCCATGTAACGTTTTCCTTCTGGACTTTCCACCCAAACTCCTTCTGCCTTTGCAATAACGATTGGCAGTGGATGATAGTTATTTGCACCAAATTTATCTGTTTGTTCTATAATTTGATTTGTTTTAGTTGTCTCAGTTATTGTCATTATAGTTCCTCCTTCAAATTTCCTCGACAGGTGGAGTAAATCCCACCTCCACCTATCGAAGCATCTAAGCTGTAGTTTTTATAGCGTTTCAGATGTTGTTTTAGCCTGCATGTGTAGCAATAAATATTCAGGACCGCCTGCTTTGGAATCTGTACCAGACATATTAAATCCGCCAAACGGTTGATAACCAACAATCGCACCCGTACAAGTTCTGTTAAAATAAAGATTCCCCACGTGGAATTCTTCACGTGCTCTTTCAATATGCTCACGATTATTCGAAATCAATGCACCTGTTAAACCGTAGTCGGTGTTATTCGCAATGGTCATCATATGATCAAAGTCACGTGCTTTACTAATACCTAAAACTGGTCCAAAGATTTCTTCCTGCATAAGGCGTGCATTTTCATCTAAATCAGCGAAAATCGTCGGCTGAATGAAATAACCCTTAGAATCATCGCCTTCTCCGCCAGTCATAAGCCGGCCTTCTTGCTTGCCAATTTCAATATAATTCATGATTTTTTTGAAGGATCTGCCATCAATAACAGGTCCCATATAGGAATTTGCATCTTCAGGGTTGCCAAGAGTTAGTGTTCTTGTTAAAGCAACCACCTTCTCAAGTACGACATCATAGACATCCTGATGAATAACTGCACGAGATCCTGCCGAACATTTTTGACCTGAAAATCCGAAAGCAGAATAGACAATACTTGCTGCTGCTAAATCTAAATCCGCATCATTATCTACTACTACGGTATCCTTACCGCCCATTTCAGCAATAACTCGTTTGATCCATTTTTGGCCTGGATGAACCTTGGCAGCACGTTCATTAATGCGGCAGCCAACTTCGCGAGAACCTGTAAAGGATACGAAACGAGTTTTTGGATGATCAACAAGGTAATCTCCAATTTGAGCGCCGCTTCCTGGCACAAAGTTTAAAACGCCTTTTGGAAGTCCAGCTTCCTCCATTAACTCAACGAATTTTGCAGCAACCACTGGTGTAGAGTTGGCTGGCTTTAGAAGAACTGTATTCCCAGAGACGATAGCTGCTATTGTTGTTCCTGCCATAATCGCTAATGGGAAGTTAAAAGGTGAAATGATAATCCCCACACCTAGTGGAATATAATTATATTGATTGTATTCTCCGTCACGGCTTTGTACTGGTGAGCCCTCTTTCAATCTCAGCATTTGACGGCCATAATACTCGATGAAGTCAATCGCTTCAGCTGTATCGGCATCTGCTTCTTTCCATGGCTTTCCGGCTTCTTTGACAAGATAGGCAGAAAATTCGTGTTTCCGGCGGCGCATAATTGCTGCTGCCTTGAACAAAATGTTGGCACGATGTTCAGGCTTCCATTTTTTCCACGTTTCAAATGTGGTTAATGCGGCATGCATAGCCTTTTCTGCTAACTCTTGATCAGCCATGGAAACTCTACCAATGATTTCTCCTGTATTTGCTGGATTAATAGAGATAATTTTTTCTTCTGTTGTAATTGATTCCCCTCCAATTACAACTGGATAATCCTTTCCTAACTGCGATTGAACGTAATCAAGAGCAGCTTGAAAAGCTAGTTTATTTTTTTCATCTGCAAAGTTTGTAAATGGTTCATGTGTATACGATTTCAATTGTTTGTTCCCCCTTGTCGTTTGTTACAGTTAAATATTATGCAAGTTCCGTGCCAACATTAATTTTGCATGAATAAAGGATTTTTTGTTCAATTAGCGCCAAAATATTTTGCGCAAAATATATAATTCATTGAAAAAAGCAAAAAAATTTTGCGTTTTAAAAAATCAATACTTAAATAGGTGCATACAAATTGTTTTAATCGAAGGAGCAAAAAGAGTTCATTGGAAATGAATAAATACATATTAGACATCTTGTCTTTGATTTCATGATATATTTAGATTAATAGAAAGATAATTCAGTTATTTCAAAGGAGAGATTTATATGATGATCCCTTACAAAGGAATTTCCCCATATGTTGATGAATCAGTTTTTGTGGCACCTGGCGCTTATTTAATTGGTGATGTGAGAATTGGAAAGGATTCATCTGTCTGGTTTAATGCGGTATTACGTGGTGATGACGGGCCAATTATCATAGGTGAACGCTGCAGTATTCAAGACAATTCCACGATTCATTTATTCGAAGGATTCCCAGTCGAAATTGCTGATGATGTGACAATTGGCCATAATGTTATTTTGCATGGCTGTAAGGTCGGCAATCGATGTATTATTGGAATGGGTTCAACGCTTTTAGACAATGTAGAAGTTGGCGAGGATTGTATTATAGGAGCCAATACGTTGCTATCTGGAGGCATAAAAATTCCCCCTCGCTCCCTTGTGTTGGGTTCTCCAGGAAGGGTGGTCCGCGAAATTACTCAGAAGGACCTGGACTTGTTACAAATGTCCAGCGAGCACTATGTCCAAAGGGGAAAAGAGTTTAGAGAAATACTTAAATAAACCTTAAGAATAAAAAAGTGGTGCCTGACACCAACAATTGCTGGGTGTCAGGCACCATGAAGTTTAAAACTATTTACTCTCACTTAAAGCAGTTGTTTTAGCAGGAATGACAAAGCTGAGTACAATCGTAATTAAGCTCAAACAAAGGGCATAAAGAAACACGTTTTTCATTCCAATAACGATGCTTGCTGCCTGATTGATGATAAGTCCCATGATGGTAACCCCGATCGATGTCCCAATGTTTTTTAGAAACATTTGCAGCGAAGTAGACATCCCTTTGATATGGGATTCAGCAAATTCTTGGGAAGCGATCGTTCCAACCGCAAATAATAAGCCAAAGGAAACGCCCTGGATAGTTAAGATTAGAAACAGACCAATATAAGATAAATCAGTGATGAATAGGTATAATGCTAAGCCTGAAGCAGTTGTGATCAAGCTTCCGATGATAAATAAGCTTTTATATCCATAGCGTATAATCCACTTCCCTGCCGGGGTACTGCCAAACATCCAGCCCACCGCAATACTGAGAAGAATTAGTCCACTTTTATAAATACTCATATCATTTCCTTCTTGGAGATACAATGGAATAAAGTTGGATGTTCCAAAAAAGGACAAACAGTAAAATAACATGAAAAGGTTAGTCATGAGGATCCCTTTGTTTTTAAACAATGATACTGGCAAGAACGGATGTGCTTCTTTCCTCTCCACCAATATGAAGACAATCAAACCGATAATCCCAAGGATAATGTACCAAATAGAATTTTTTACATTCGTAGATAACAATAATAGCGTAATCGAAATCCCAAATAAGAAGAAACCTTTGTAGTCGATATGGGTCTTTTTAAATTCGATTTTTTCCTTATAAGGAATCATACAAAGAACCGTTGCAATTCCAATGGGAATATTGATAAAGAAGATCCATCTCCATGTTAGTGCTTCGACAAAGAAGGAACCCAATACAGGTCCAACGATGGATGAAATTGCCCATATGCTGCTAAAGACCGCTTGAATTTTCCCGCGGTTTTCTATCGTAAACAAATCACCTACGATGATCATAGAGAGTGGGATCATCCCGCCTGCCCCTATTCCTTGGACACCTCTATAAATAATCAGCGTACTAATGGAATTGGCCATTCCACAGAGAATCGAACCTAGGGTAAATATTGAAACAGCGATAATTAACAGCTTTTTCCGACCATACATATCAGATAATTTCCCGTAAAGCGGGACCGTAACCGTACTTGCCAACATATAGACAACAAATATCCATGCAAACAGCTCCATTCCTCCGAGCTGTTTCACTATAGTTGGACTTGCCGTTTGCATAATATTTGCATCAAGTGCTGATATTAGGGTTGATATTACAAGGCCCCAAAACACATACCTATTCTTTTCCATATATTCCTCCGACACAGTTTAATTAAAATTCCTTATACTTTTGATGAACATAACAAAATAGTTAAAAAAAGAACTTCACTAAGCATTTGTTTAGATTGTAACGAACCCACAATTCCTCTCCTAATCTCTTTCATCTAACTCTATTATGATATTTTATCATTTTTTCAAATAAATAGAATAAGCCATTCATAACGAATGGCTCACTTCCATCTTCAATAATGGCTGAGTAATTGTTGGTAAAATTATTTCAATGGTGGTTCCTTCGTTAATTTTACTGTAAATGTTTAGTGCCCCATTATGGCCTTCGATAATTTTGTAGCAAGTCATTAAGCCGAGTCCGGTTCCTTTTTCCTTCGTAGTATAAAAAGGTTCCCCTAGAGTAGAGATCCGTTCCTCCGGAATCCCAACCCCCTGATCAATGATTTGTACCGATATTTTCCCATCTTCTTTTTTCATAACGTATACATTAATATTGCCGCCTTTAGGCATTGCTTCAATCGCATTCTTAAGTAGGTTTAGAAAAACTTGTTTTAGTTGATTTTCTTCGCAGCTAATCAACGGCAAATCATTGTCAAATTCCACTAAGATTTGAACATTATTTAAAAGAGACTGGTTGTTAATTAAGGTGACAACATCCTTTAATAACATCTTTATATCCCGTGTCATATAAACGGCAGCTGTCGGTTTAGCAAGCACGAGGAACTCCCCGACGATATCATTAATCCGGTCAAGCTCTGTTAATAGAATATCAAAGTATTCCTCTTTCCTAGTGCTGGTCCTTAAGAGTTGGATAAAACCTTTTATAGATGTGAGTGGATTTCGTATTTCATGGGCTATACCTGCCGCCATTTGGCCTAATAATGCCAATTTTTCAGACTTTTGAAGTAGACGTTCTGTTTCTTCCATTTTTACAGTAATATCCTTGCCAATGGACAACACCGCATCTTTTCCCCCAAAAACGATAAACAAGGAAGATACTTCAAAGAAAAATGGTGTTCCATCCAAACGCTTTGCTTTGTATTCGATTGTGTTTACGGGCAGCTTTTCTTTCTTTATTTGATTAAAACGTTCAAGCAAACGACTTTTATAGTCTGGAATAATAAATTCAAAAATGGATTTCCCCATTACATCTTCTAGTTTGGTAGCACCAATCATGTTCATGGCAGCCTTATTTACATATAAAAACCTATGATTACTTGTAATATAGACGGGTGCAGGCAATGAATCTATTAACTTCTTATAGCTCTCCTCACTAGCACGTGCCTTTTTTTCATAATAGCGTGCTTTATCATATTGCCAACCCACTACCCATGAAATCAGAGTAAAAAGAAAAAAGTCTATCGAAAAAAAAGGATGATGATCGTAAATCTTTTGGAAACTGCTATATAAAACCGAAATCAGCACCAGGATAATTTGACCCGATTTATTCATTATTCCGCCCTCTTAATTAGGTATATTTAGTTATGCAATTCTACATAATTATATTTAATCCTTCATAAAAATCAATTAATTATTATTATGGAGAGAAAAAGAAAAAAAGCCATCAAATTTCAATGGCAATATTCTTTAGTTCGACGATTTTTGAATTTTTTTCTGATTGTAAAATCATATTTTATCACAAAAAAAGAGTCTATAATATTTAATTATAAACTCTTACAATCTCATTTTTTTATATAAGTATCTCTTTGTTAACACTTTCCGGAAACCAGGATAGTTTCTCGGATAGTTTGACAACTTCTCCGATGACTATCATGGCTGGATTTGTGATTCGATTTTCATTTACAACTTCAACAATCGTCTCAAGTGTACCGACAACTGTCCGTTGATTTCCTGTTGTCCCTTGTTCAATTACAGCTATAGGTGTTTGAGATTCCTTTCCACATGAAATAAGTTGGCTGCATATAAAAGGAAGATGTTTGACACCCATATAAATGGCAAGAGTATCGACACCATGGGCTAGATGGTCCCAACGAATGTTTTTAGGTTTGCCACTCAAACAGTGACCTGTAATCATAGCAAACGATTGACTCCATTCACGGTGAGTGACAGGAATTCCCGCATAAGCCGGGGCGGCAATACCAGAAGTAATCCCAGGTACAATTTCAAATTCGAGCCCATTTTGAACCAGCACTTCCGCTTCTTCACCGCCTCGGCCAAAAATAAATGGGTCTCCTCCCTTTAATCGAACAACCGTTTTACCAGCCAAGGCCTTATCAACTAATATTTGATGGATGGAATCTTGGGAAATACAATGATTTCCCGGCTCTTTTCCGCAATAGATGAACTCAGCGTCGCTCTTACCGTATTTCAGCAACACCGGATTGACTAACCGATCATAAAGAATAACGTCTGCCTGTTCAAGACATTTCGCTGCTTTAACCGTAATTAAATCAGGATCACCAGGACCAGCTCCAACAATATAGACTTTCCCCTTTGTTTGAATCATAAAAGACCTCCATTTTACTGAACTAATCGATTAAGAGAAATACTTCTTCCCCTTCTATTCTGGTTCTATAGGTTTTCACACAGCCTGCATCCGGCTCTTGCACCTTCCCATTATCCAAACATATTTTCCAATCATGCATGGGACAGAAAACAAATTCACCGCTTACCATTCCTTCGCTCAAAACCCCGCCTTTATGTGGACAGCGATTTTCAACGGCACGCACGCTCCCATTTAATAATTTAAATACAGCCACTTCTTTGTCCCCGACACAAACAGTCTTTCCTAATCGTTCTGGAAGATCCCGTACAGAACCGATTGATATCATTTCTACGCTTTTCTTTGTCATTGGACGATGTCCTCCTTTAAATGTAAGTTCTTACGACATTACTACACTTTCAAACAATTCTTTTCTTACTTTTTCATCCTCTGTTATCGCCTTCCATGGATCCTTAATAACAGATAATGCATCATCCAAACGTTTATTTAATTCTTGACGTTTTCCCTTATCATCAAGAACTGTTCGAACATGGGTCAAACCAACACGTTCAATCCATGCAGAAGTACGTTCTAAATAGTTGGCTGTTTCTCGGTAATATTGAAGGTACGCACCGGTAATTTCCATCGCCTCTTCTGATGTTTTCACGGTGTATAGTAAATCTCCCCCGCGTACATGCGTTCCGCCGTTCCCGCCGACATAAAGTTCCCAGCCCCCGTCAATTCCAATAAACCCAATATCTTTAAACCCCGACTCCGCACAGCTTCTCGGACAAGCAGAAACAGCCATTTTCACCTTATGAGGTGTTTGCAGTCCTTCAAATTTCTTCTCAAGGTCGATTCCCAGACCCATGGAATCTTGGGTTCCAAAACGGCAGAACTGTTCACCGACACATGTTTTCACTGTACGTAGTGATTTTCCGTAGGCAGATCCTGACGGCATATCTAAATCAGTCCATACTTTTGGCAAGTCTTCCTTTTTTACACCGAGTAAGTCAATCCGTTGTCCACCTGTTAGTTTTACTAAAGGTATTTCATATTTATCTACCACGTCAGCAATCCGTCGTAGGTCTTGTGAATTCGTTACACCACCGTACATTCGAGGTACAACAGAATATGTTCCATCCTTTTGTATATTGGCATGCATCCGCTCATTGACAAACCGAGACTCTCTTTCGTCTGTATATTCAATCGGATTGACCATCCCTAAATAGTAATTCAAAGCAGGGCGGCATTTTGAACAACCTTCCTCAGTACTCCACCCAAGAACATTCATCACTTCTTTGATATGGGTCAAACCTTTGGATTTAATCTCTTCCACTATTTCATCTCTCGAAAAATGAGTGCAGCTGCAAATCGCTTCTTTCTGTAAAGTGCCGTCATACGCTGACCCAAGTGTATGTTGTAACACTTCTGCAACAAGCGGCTTACATCCCCCGCAAGACCGAGAAGCACTGGTACAAGCTTTGATTTCATCAACGGATGAACAACCCTGATTCTGTATCGCCTGGATAATCGTTCCTTTGGTTACACCATTACATCCGCAAATAATGTCCTCCTCACTCATGGAAGCTACTAAACTGCCCCCAAAGTCATCATTAAGAGGCTGTAAAAGTGATACCTTCGTGGTAAAGGAAACATCTGCTTGCTGTTGAATCATCGAAAATAGGCGATTTCCATCACTGCTATCCCCAAACAGTACGGCGCCAACAATTTTATTGTCTTGAATCACGATCTTCTTATAAATGCTGTCATTTCCATCAAAGACTTTAATGGCTTCCTTTCCTTCACCTTCCATAAAATCTCCGGCAGAGAATACCTCGACCCCAGAAACCTTCAATTGTGTAGACAAAACGGAGCCATGATAGCCATTGGTCTTCGCTCCGCAAATGTGATGAGCTAATACTTTTCCTTGTTCAAACAATGGTGCTACAAGACCGTATACCGATCCGTTGTGTTCGGCACACTCACCTACAGAGTAAATATTAGGAACACTCGTTTGCAGGAAATCATTCACGACAATACCGCGATTAATAGCAATACCACTTACTTTGGCCAATTCGATATTTGGCTTAATACCAACAGCCATCACGACTAAGTCTGCATCAAGGACCGTTCCATCGCCAAACCTTAAACCTTCTACGCGGTCATCTCCAACAATTTCTTGCGTTTGTTTTTCTAATAAAAACTTCATTCCTTGTTTTTCTAATTCCGACTGTAATAGTTTCCCTGCCTGTGGATCTAATTGTCTTTCCATCAAATAAGGGGCGAGATGGATAACAGAAACATCCATTCCTAGGTTTAAAAGTCCTCTGGCTGCTTCGAGCCCGAGTAATCCGCCCCCAATCACGGCCGCTTTTTTATACTTCCTCGAGGTCTCAAGCATCACTTCGGTATCCTTTATATCACGAAAAGCTGTTACACCTATCTTTTCAGCTCCTGGAATCGGAAGGATAAAGGGGAGTGACCCTGATGCAATGATCAACTCATCATACGGTTCGATTCTTCCTAAGTCGGTTACAACGACTTTCTTCATCGGATCAACTTTGATCACTGTTTCACTTGTAAACAACTGAATGTTGTTTTCTGAGTACCAATCCCAGTCATTAAGCGTAATGTCTTTTACCTCTGTATCACCTTGTAAAACCTTTGAAAGCAGTATTCTATTATAATTCGGATGTGGTTCGCTTCCGAATATGGTAATCTCAAATAACTCATTAGATAGTTTTAAAATCTCTTCAATGGCTTTAACTCCAGCCATTCCATTACCTACAAGAACCAACTTTTTCTTATTCACGTTAGGTTTCCTCCCTTAGAATGTTTCTTAAACTATAGCACAGTACACTCAATAACTAACTCAATGTGTAAGGTCTTCTAACATAGAAATTTTAATTTAAGAAATCCTTAACTGGACTTACCTTTACAACACTGACTTTAAATCCAGGCATTTTACAGACAGGATCCAATTCTTTTGAAACAAGGAGATTAATATTTTGTGAGTCGGCCCAGTGGAAGGGAACGAAAATGGTATCATGGCGAATTGTTTCCGACCATTTGCTTCTAACCACAACACTTCCTCTTCTTGATTCGATTTTCACTAATGATTGATCTTGGATTTGAAATTTTAATGCGGTTGCTGGGTGAATTTCCATAAATGGTTCTACATTCCTTGCCGCTAAGGCTGGACTTTTTCTTGTTTGCACTCCTGTTAAGTAATGTGACATGACTCTTCCTGTTGTTAAATAGAGTGGAAACTCTTCAGATAATTGTTCTTTTGGAACCTCAGGAATATTCGGAACAACCACCATCGCTGCCTTTCCATCTGAATGGGCAAAGGATGTCTCAAACACTCTTTTCGTCCCGCCATGGTCAGGAGCTGGGCAGGGCCATAATATTCCGCCTTCCTTCCTCAGACGTTCGTAGGTCATTCCAAAATAATCAGCATTCCCGCCACGGCTTGCCATTCTTAATTCGGAAAAAATTTCCTCTGCAGATGAAAAGGAAAAATACTTTTCTTTTCCAAGTACACGGGCAATTTCACAAATAATTTGCCAATCATGCTTCACTTCTCCTGGACAAGGATAGCTTGCTTCCCGTAATGTTACCCGTCCTTCTATATTCGTCATTGTTCCTTCATCTTCTAGATAAGAAGAAGCTGGCAATATTAAATCGGCTAATCTTGCTGTTTCTGAAACAAACAGATCCACAGCTACAAAGAATTTTAATTTTTTAATGGCCTCTTTGACAAAGTGTGCATTTGGATTGGAGACAATCGGATTGGAACACATCAGAAACAAGCCTTGAATTTCACCTTCATGGATTTTCTCGATCATTTCATAGGCAGAAACACCTTTATGTGGTAGGTCGTCCTTGTTAATTCCCCAAACACTGGCCACATATTCTCGGTGTTCTTCGTTCTCAATCGACCGATATCCAGGAAGCTGGTCTGCTTTTTGGCCATGCTCTCGCGCCCCTTGGCCATTTCCCTGTCCTGTAATCGCCCCATAACCGCAGCCCGGTTTGCCAATTTTTCCTGTAGAAAGCAAAATATTTAGTAAATTACGGACAGTCATCGAGCCATTTGTGTGCTGTTCTACCCCTCTCGCTGTAAATATCATTCCTGTTTCTTCTTTACCAAACCTTACTGCGGCTTTGCGAATGAGTTCAATTGGAACGCCAGTTATCTCTTCAATTTCTTCTAAATTAAGGGATAATACATACTCTCTAACTTCTTCAAATCCGTTCACACGTTCTTGAATAAAGTCCTTATCAACATAATTTTCTTCAATGATAACTTTCAATATCCCATTAGCTAACACAGCATCTGTTCCCGGTTTAGGTTTTAAATGCAAGTCTGCTATTTTCGTTGTTGCTGTTTCACGAGGGTCGATTGCGATAATATAGGCACCATTTTCTTTTGCTCTTTCAAAATAAGGCATAATCGTTGGCTGACATTCAGCAATATTCGTCCCGGCTAATATAATGCAACGAGCCGATGGAATTTCTGCCAAGCTGTTCGTGAATCCTCGGTCCAACCCAAAGGTTTGACTCGCCGCTGAAGCAGCCGCAGACATACAAAGACGTCCATTATAATCAATGTATTTTGTTTTTAATGCAACCCGGGCAAATTTACCCAATAAGTAAGCTTCTTCATTTGTGATCGACGCGCTCCCATAAACTGCTAAGGCATTCAGTCCAGATTCTGCTTGGATTTTAGTAAAGTTTTCTTTAATTTTATTCAAGGCCGTCTCCCAGGAAACACGAACAAATTCTCCATTTACTTTTAATAATGGATATTTCAAACGATCCTTATGAAAAGCATGTTGATGTGCGTTCATACCCTTTATACATAAACGCCCCTCTGAGGTTGGATTCTCTTTACCGATGGTTATATACTTTTTTCTCGTAACAATCGATTGTTCAATCAATTGCATTTTACATTGCATACTGCAGTATGGACATTGAGACTCGTATTTTTTTTCTGATTTCACTTCTTGTTCCTTTGTACGAAAATACTTTAAAAATGCTTCTGTCAAAATAGCTCACCCTTTTCTCACTTTTTTCATAATAGTTAACTTTAACGAACGTTCCTTACAGGACGGTTGATGACCTAGAACTTTTTACTAAAAGCTTTTTGCGTAAGAAACGATCTTTCTCTAACCGCAGCAATAATTGCTGGCGATGTTCTAAGTCAAACAGAATTTCGCGCACATGCACTAAACCAACTCTTTCGATCCATTGCCATGTACGTTCAAGGAAATTGGCCGTTTCACGGTAATATTGAATAAAGGCACAAATAATTTCGATCACATCATGATTCAATGATTCAAGGCATAATAACTCGCCTGCGCGTACATTACGTCCACTGCTGCCACCGACATAAATTTCCCAGCCAAGGCCAGTTCCAATCACTCCGATATCTTTCGTAGTCGAACCTGCACCATTATGCATACAAGCAGATATGCCCATTTTGACACGGTAGGGTGTGGTGAGAAATTCCAATTTTTTTTCAAGACTGACAGCCAGTTGAATCGATGATTGCTTGTCACATTGGCAAATATGCTCGCCGATACTTGTTTTAATATTTTGAACCATATTTCCATAAGTGGAACTAACATCCATGTTCAAATCAGCCCAAACATCTGCCAGGTCCTCTTTCTTTACCCCCATCAAATGAATTCTTTGTTCACTAGTTACCGCAACATTTGAGATGTTATATTTCTCCGCAACATCGGCAATTGTTCGCAATTGCTCTGCTGTCGTTTTTCCGCCGTACATCTGTGGGACAACGGTGTAAGTACCATCATGTTGAACAATTGCATTCATTTGTTCGGATACAAAAAGTGATTCCTGTCGGCTCTCATACTCAGGATAGATCATTCCTAAATAATAGGCTAAGGCAGGACGACAGGTAGAACACCCTTCCTTATTTTCCCAATCAAGCACATCCATTACTTCTTGTACCGTAGTGCAGCTTTGCAATTGCATCTCATAAACCACTTCATCCTCTGTTAATGATGTGCAAGGGCACATCGATTTTTGTTCAATGACCTCATCAAATTCATCGCTCTGGATATAGGAAAGAAGATCAGATACTAACGGTTTACAGCCGCCGCACGAGCTGGATGCCTTGGTGCACTTTTTTACTTGTTCCACGGTAGTTAAACCATTTTTTAGAACCGCTTCAATAATGGCCCCTTTCGGCACTCCGTTACAATTGCAGATCATTTCACTATGTGCCATAGAAGCGATGGAATCTCCGCCACCACTTGAAGATTGAAACAAAGTAACTTTCTCTACGTCCGCCACATCTTGTTTTTTCGTGATCATATCTAGCAATCTTGTACGATCCCTTGTATCACCAAATAAAACGGCGCCAACTATTTTAGAATCTTCAAAGACAAGCTTTTTATAAGTACCATCTAACTCATCATAAATTTCAATTAATTTAAGACTTTCATCAGAGGCAAACTGACCAACTGAAAACACATCCACACCCGATATTTTTAATTGAGTGGAAAGAATAGTTCCTTCGTATCCTTTAGATTCCAAGCCGCAAATACGTTTGGCTAAAATCTTCCCTTGGTCATAAAGAGGTTTCACCAATCCATAGACAATTCCTCGATGCTCCACACATTCACCAACAGCGTAAATATTCGGTATATTCGTTTCCATATAATCATTAACGAGGATGGCTCGGTTAGTTTCGATTCCGCTTTCCTTTGCTAACTGTATATTGGGTCTTACCCCTACTGCCATTACAACCAAATCAGCTTCTGCTTCGGTACCGTCCTTAAATGACACTCCTTCCACGCGTTTGCTTCCCAAGATCTCCTTTGTTTCTTTTTCAAAAAGAAAATGAAATCCTTGCTTTTCTAACTCTGTTTGCAACAGTTTCGCTGCGGTTTCATCCAGTTGTCTTTCCATTAAATTTAGGCAATTATGCACCACGGTTACTTCCATATCAAGATTGAGTAGACCTTTGGCAGCTTCTAAACCTAAGACTCCACCTCCAATCACTACAGCTTTTTTATAATGCTTCGCTGTTTCAATCATTTTCTGACAATCTTCCATGGTTCGAAATGTGATGACTCCTTCTTTATCAACACCTGGCAGCGGCAGCTGAAATGGAATAGAGCCTGTTGCGATTATTAGTCGGTCATAAGGAACCTCCTGATTTTTATCCGTCTTAACAAGTTGTTCTTCCGTATCAATTTTTATCACCGTTTCTCCAGTAAACAGTTTGATGTTCTGTTGGTTATACCAATCACGATCATTGATTGTAATATCTTTAAACGATGTACCACCCTGCAAGACGGCCGATAATTGGATCCGATTATAGTTAGGGTGTGGTTCGCTTCCGAAAATCGTAATCTCAAAGGAATGAGGTGAATGCTTTAAAATCTCCTCAATGCTCCGCACCCCTGCCATTCCATTACCTATCAGTACGAGTTTTTGCTTATCCATTCTAAAAGCCTCCGTATGTTCGATATTTGGGTAACTGAAACCATAAATATCCCCTATTATTCCATAAAACTCATCAAAAGAAATTCAGTGTGTAACATTTTCTAACACAATAAGTTTCGTGTTAGAGTTCCTTACACGCTATGAGACATCTCCTGTTTCAATACGTTATTGTTTAACAAAGCAAGGGAAACACAAATACCAACAATGTTAAGGAGGGAAAGTGATGAAAAACAATATCGGTTTATTTTCATTCTTGGTTTTACTAGTAAGGGTCATGTTTTCAAAAGATAGCTGTTTTGAATGGTAATAAAAGTAAAAATGTATTTTGGTAGTTAACTATGATACAAATAGAAGGGAGAACAACAATATGAGGTTATCAGATTTAAAAAAAAGCGGGCATGCGCCATCATTAGCAGCGTCATTTTTATATTTTGATGTTAGTTTCATGATTTGGGTGATTTTGGGGGCACTAGGGGTTTATATAACAAAGGATTTTGGACTATCTCCCGCTCAGAAGGGTTTCATCGTAGCTGTTCCAATCCTAAGCGGATCGTTTTTCCGGCTCATCCTTGGAGTTATGACGGATCGTATTGGTCCGCGAAAAACAGCAATAAGCGGAATGCTCGTAACCATCATCCCGCTTGCTTGGGGCTGGTTATTCGGACAGACGTTAACCGAACTTTACTTGATAGGAATTCTACTCGGAGTAGCAGGAGCAAGTTTTGCAGCAGCTATACCTATGGCAAGCAGATGGTACCCGCCGCATTTACAAGGACTTGCAATGGGAATTGCAGGAGCTGGAAACAGCGGAACACTTTTTGCTACATTATTTGGCCCGCGTCTTGCAGAAAATATTGGCTGGCATAATGTAATGGGATTAGCTATTATTCCTCTTATGATTGTATTTATCTTGTATATTCTTCTTGCAAAGGATGCACCTTCACAACCAGCTGCAAAACCGGTGGTTGAATATTTAAAAGTATTTAAACAAAAAGACACATGGTTTTTTTGTTTGCTTTATAGTGTCACCTTCGGAGGATTTGTCGGTTTGTCCAGTTTCTTAAGCATCTTTTTTGTGGATCAATACGATTTATCAAAAGTAAGAGCAGGCGATTTTGTCACTCTTTGCGTGGCTGCAGGAAGCTTTTTCCGTCCTGTTGGTGGTTTCATAGCCGATAAAATCGGCGGCGTACGCCTTCTGACCTTTTTATTTATCGGGGTCGCGCTCAGTATGTTCGGCGTAAGCCAGCTTCCATCTTTGGCAATTGTAACAACCTTATTGTTTTTCGGAATGCTCTGCCTGGGAATGGGTAATGGAGCGGTCTTTCAATTAGTTCCACAGCGCTTTCAAGAAGAAATTGGGATGATTACCGGGATTGTCGGAGCAGCAGGCGGGGTTGGCGGATTTTTTGTACCAAATATACTTGGATCACTTAAGGAAATTACCGGAACGTACGGATCTGGATTTATCGTTTATACAGGGGTTGGAATCACGGCCTTAATCGTGCTGCTTATTGCACAAATGTCATGGCGAAAAACCTGGTCGCCAAAAGAAGCCTCAATTAAAAATTAGAGATAATTTTTTATGGACAGCTACTAAATAGTAAGAAAAAGAAGCAGAACCTGAAGAAGGCTATTCTTGAACCTAACGGGGATCCTAGAATAGCCTTTTCAATTTATCTGCTTTTTTGCATAGGATGCCTTCTTCAATCTTCTAAAATCTAGGTTGTGGGGTACCGCTTGTAAGATGCGCATCAAACATATCAATAATTTCAAGAAATCTATCAGCCTCACGAAAAACATGGTCTGCTAATAGTGGATGGATGATACTCTTTATTTTACATTGCTCAATTAAATCACGTGCCGTTTTCTTGAAGTCACGTAGAGAGGAGACCGACACACGATTCTGATCCAGGAATTGATCTAAAAGAGGAACGGTTTGAGATTGTGGTTTCATAGATTCTAAGTCTCTTGCTTGATACATCAATTGATCAAAGTCATTGCTGAAATTTTGGGCAATATCAATTAACTTCCTTTCAGATGGATCCAGTAGATGACCTATAAATTTAGCATGGTCTGCCATAATTCTTAGGAAGAAGACATTTTCTTTTATGATGGCATCAGGAAGGGGTTTTAATTTACCTTCATTTAATTCTATTAATCGTTTTCTAAAATAATTAGCTTCTCTACTTATATGATCAACTAGCAGTGGAAAATTATTTGCCCCCGGCAATTTACAAGTAAGTATTAATCCAAGTACTTTTCGTTTATATACAAAAATATTGGTTGCAGCTTGTTGTACTTCCGAATTAAATCTTCTTATTTGTTCAGGATCAGCTTGATTGGAAGTGGAATGTGCAGTTTGTTCGATACGTTCAAACAATTGATAAAATTGATTAGCCTCTTGGATTAGTTGAGTATCCTCTGCTCTAAAACCTAATCGAAGAAATAAAGAATGCTCTTTCATGATCCTAGACCAAAAACGTATTTCATTTAACGATCGCTCAACAAACATTCCGGATGTAACACCTGTATCAGGATGTTGTAAGTTTTCATCCCCATTCATTCAAAAACCCCCCAGTAAATACTTCATTCGTTCTATTCTTATTAATAAATTCATATAAATATACCCAAATAAGAGTTTCAAAAGGTTCCCCTTTCTAAAATAAATAAGAAATAACAAAAGAAAAGACGTGTGAAATCACACGTCATCAGGCTGTCGAGAAACTTTCGACAGCCTCTTATTTTCTACAATAACTTTAACCATTCACCGCGTTAATTTATTATAATATTATTAATATATAGGCTTTGCAACATGTCTGTTGATTTGCGCTCCAGGCACTTCGCTTTCCGCGGGCGTGCCGGGGAGCCTCCTCGGCGCTGAAGCGCCTGCGGGGTCTCCCCTGCTCCGTACTCCCGCAGGAGTCTGCGTGCCTTCCACGCAAATTTAAAATGATGTTTATTGGTTATATTTATGGCATCCGATCCGAGCGACAATTACAAAGAGAAATTGAAATGAATGTTGCCTACCGCTGGTTTTTAGGCCTGAAATTTAAGGATCCTGTTCCACACCACTCGACGATTAGTTGGAATCGCCAACATCGTTTTAAAGGTACCGATATCTTTCAGGATATTTGATGAGATTGTTCTCCAGGCAATGAATCACAAAATGGTAGGTGGTCTTGTCTTATTTTCGGATTCTACTCATTTAAAGGCTAACGCTAATAAACATAAATTCACAAAACAAGAAATTGAAGTAGAGACTCGTGAATATTTTGATGAATTGAATAAAGCCGTAGAAGAGGACAGATTAGCTCACGGAAAAAAGCAGTTAAAGGAAATGAAGGAAACTAAAGAAATTCGGGTTAGTACCACTGATCCCGAATGTGGATTTATGTCTCGTGAAAATAAGCAGGAAATGTTTTGTAATAAGGGAAAATCGCTTATCTAAATCTGGAAAAATGCTTTATAAATTTAGAAAGGAAAAAATTGAGCGAAGCTTCGCAGACTCAAAAGAGCTGCACGAGCTTCGCTATTGCCGGTTACGGGGATTGAGAAAGCAAGCGAACAGGCTCTCCTTACCACGGGGCTAGGGAGACCCCGCAGGCGCTAGCGCCGAGTTATCATGAACGAAACTAGCTCCTTACTCGTAAATTCGTAGGTTAATTTGGTAAGAATGTTTAATGTTGAAAAACAAAAAACCAAATTAGAGCTACATTACGAAAGGAGCTAGTCATTATGCAGGATGCCATAAAATTTGTAGGTTTAGACGTATCAAAGGAAAAAATTGCTGTAGCTATTGCTGAAGAGGGCCGCGGAGAGCCTAGATACTTTGGAATGATTCCTCATACACCTGAAGCAATTAGGAAATTAATAAAAAAACTTGGAGAACCTAACACTCTTCGAGTGTGTTATGAAGCAGGTCCAACTGGGTACCCACTATTTAGACTATTACTTACTTTGGGAGTTCATTGCGATGTGATAGCTCCATCCTTAATACCTAAAAGACCAGGTGAGCGTATCAAGACAGATCGTAGGGATTCTATCCGACTTGCTCAGTTATATCGAGCAGGTGAATTAACACCTATTTATGTTCCTGATACGGAAGATGAAGCTCTCCGTGATTTAGTAAGAGCACGTGAAGACGCAAAAGAAGATGAACTAAGAGCTAAGCATCGTTTATCTAAATTTTTATTACGTAATAATCTTCACCCACCAGCTGGAGTTAATAAATGGACTAAAAAGTATCGTGAATGGCTAAATGTATTAAAATTTGAAAACTCATCTTTACGAGTGGTTTTTCAGGAATATTATCATCAATTAAAAGAGTTAGAACAACGAATTCTAAGACTCGAAGAGGAAATAAAATTACAAGCAGCCGAAGGTGTTCATGCTCCAATGATTCAAGCCTTACAAGCATTAAGAGGTGTTGCGCTTATAACTGCGACTAGTCTTGTCGCAGAAATTGGTTCTTTTAAACGTTTTCCAACCCCGAAACAATTTATGGCTTATGTTGGTTTAGTACCGAGCGAATCCTCTAGTGGTGAGAAAAGGAGACAAGGAGAAATTACTAAAACTGGAAATCGCCATGTTCGCCGTCTATTAATTGAGTCTGCTTGGAGTTATCGATATCAACCTTCAGTTAAAGGTGAATTAAAGAGACGGCAAGACGGCTTATCTCCAATAGTTCAAGGTATATCCTGGAAAGCTCAAAATAGGCTTCATAAAAGATATTTTCAACTACTATCCAGAGGAAAAACAGGTGGTAAAGCAATCACTGCAGTAGCAAGAGAGTTGGCAGGTTTTATTTGGGCTATTACGCAAGAGATAAATGATACTTCCAAAATTTGATTGTAAATATTGAAAATAAAATGCTTTTATATTGATTTAAAAATAGAAGATGAGAATAGGGCTCGAAGGCAAAGAGTAATACCGGAAAGGAAAATCCACGTGCCTCCTCTGTGCTATACCTTATAAGGGTTAACGCACGCGCCGAGTTAGTGGAAAAGTCCTTTAAACGGAAAGATAAAATGTGAAAACCCACGAATATCAGAATGCTAACCGCAGTAGAGATTTTTGCTTTCGTGCCGTGTTCTTAACATCTATTCAAATAAATAAGGAGCGGACATGTGATCATTTCTTCTTTAGCTTAAAATAGTGTCTCATCTCTTAGAATGGCAGTCAAGGAGAGCACTTGACAGCCATTCTAAGAGATGAGAATAGGTTGGTAAGCTAAAGAAAGAGATAATCTAGCCAGAAGGCTAATAAGACAACAATGAAAAGAAGCCAAAATTAGCTTCTCTTCTTAAAATTGCCCAAAAATAATACAAATACTAATTTAGAGTGGGGGCCTTGACAGTTTCGTTCATATCAGGAGGCTCCCCGGACCACCCGCGGAAAGCGAAGTGCCTAGAACGGAAATCAACAGGCCCATTAGCAGGTACAATGAATAATTAAATGCTGAGAATAAAAAATTGCCGAGAAAAATACTCTTTCTCGACAATCTGAACAGTTTAAACTGTCGTTTTTCTTTTGCTTTAATTATTGTCCTTGTGCTCCATTTGGGGTAACTCTCCGTACGTGATTATCCTCAAAGTTGTTTTTCCGAAGTGCATCCACTTTGTCGTTTAAGAGTTTCTTTTGATCAACTTCTGATGAAGGTGTCTGTTTATCTTTTGACATCTAAAAAACCTCCCTTTTTAATTTTAACCCTCTTTTATTTTGCTTATATTATTGAAAACTAATCAATCTTAATTGAAGTAATACTTACCAATACGCTTTTACTCTATTTACCGTTTATGGCTTTTTTCCTCCTCTTCGGGCACTAAAGACCTTCAACATCAAACCTGACTATCCTACAATTTTTTGAAACGCAAAAAGACAACCATTACTGGTTGTCTTCAATTTGCCTGGCAACGTCCTACTCTCACAGGGACGCGTGTCCCAACTACCATCGGCGCTGAGAAGCTTAACTTCCGTGTTCGGTATGGGAACGGGTGTGACCTTCTCGCCATTGCTGCCAGACTTGTTTTTTGAGGTATCATTCCCTCAAAACTAGATAATGCAGAAGAAGTTTGTAAAACTGAGTGTGCCTTAAAATTGTCCAGCTGCGGCTCCTAACTTCTCGGCCGTTTCAATCTGTCCCTCCAAATCCAAAACCAGGATTTGCAGTGCCAGCTCTCCAACGTCTGTCGAAGTTGAACAGTCGCCTCCGCTTTTCGTATTGGTTAAGTCCTCGAACGATTAGTATCAGTCAGCTCCACATGTTACCACGCTTCCACCTCTGACCTATCAACCTGATCATCTTTCAGGGTTCTTACTAGCTTGCGCTATGGGAAATCTCATCTTGAGGGGGGCTTCATGCTTAGATGCTTTCAGCACTTATCCCGTCCGCACGTAGCTACCCAGCGATGCCCTTGGCAGAACAACTGGTACACCAGCGGTGCGTCCATCCCGGTCCTCTCGTACTAAGGACAGCTCCTCTCAAATTTCCTGCGCCCACGACGGATAGGGACCGAACTGTCTCACGACGTTCTGAACCCAGCTCGCGTACCGCTTTAATGGGCGAACAGCCCAACCCTTGGGACCGACTACAGCCCCAGGATGCGATGAGCCGACATCGAGGTGCCAAACCTCCCCGTCGATGTGGACTCTTGGGGGAGATAAGCCTGTTATCCCCGGGGTAGCTTTTATCCGTTGAGCGATGGCCCTTCCATGCGGAACCACCGGATCACTAAGCCCGACTTTCGTCCCTGCTCGACTTGTAGGTCTCGCAGTCAAGCTCCCTTGTGCCTTTACACTCTGCGAATGATTTCCAACCATTCTGAGGGAACCTTTGGGCGCCTCCGTTACTCTTTAGGAGGCGACCGCCCCAGTCAAACTGCCCACCTGACACTGTCTCCCACCCCGATCAGGGGTGCGGGTTAGAATTTCAATACAGCCAGGGTAGTATCCCACCGACGCCTCCACGCAAGCTAGCGCTCACGTATCTCAGGCTCCTACCTATCCTGTACAAGCTGTACCAAAATTCAATATCAGGCTACAGTAAAGCTCCACGGGGTCTTTTCCGTCCTGTCGCGGGTAACCTGCATCTTCACAGGTACTATAATTTCACCGAGTCTCTCGTTGAGACAGTGCCCAGATCGTTACGCCTTTCGTGCGGGTCGGAACTTACCCGACAAGGAATTTCGCTACCTTAGGACCGTTATAGTTACGGCCGCCGTTTACTGGGGCTTCGATTCAGAGCTTCGCGTGAGCTAACCCCTCCTCTTAACCTTCCAGCACCGGGCAGGCGTCAGCCCCTATACTTCGCCTTGCGGCTTCGCAGAGACCTGTGTTTTTGCTAAACAGTCGCCTGGGCCTATTCACTGCGGCTCTTCGAGGCTATTCACCTCAAAAAGCACCCCTTCTCCCGAAGTTACGGGGTCATTTTGCCGAGTTCCTTAACGAGAGTTCTCTCGCTCACCTTAGGATTCTCTCCTCGCCTACCTGTGTCGGTTTGCGGTACGGGCACCTTTTATCTCGCTAGAGGCTTTTCTTGGCAGTGTGGAATCAGGAACTTCGGTACTAAATTTCCCTCGCTATCACAGCTCAGCCTTCGCGAGAAGCGGATTTGCCTACTTCTCAGCCTAACTGCTTAGACGCGCATATCCAACAGCGCGCTTACCCTATCCTCCTGCGTCCCCCCATTGCTCAAACGATAAAGAGGTGGTACAGGAATATCAACCTGTTGTCCATCGCCTACGCCTTTCGGCCTCGGCTTAGGTCCCGACTAACCCTGAGCGGACGAGCCTTCCTCAGGAAACCTTAGGCATTCGGTGGATGAGATTCTCACTCATCTTTCGCTACTCATACCGGCATTCTCACTTCTAAGCGCTCCACCAGTCCTTACGGTCTAGCTTCAACGCCCTTAGAACGCTCTCCTACCACTGACATCAGAGATGTCAATCCACAGCTTCGGTGATACGTTTAGCCCCGGTACATTTTCGGCGCAGAGTCATTCGACCAGTGAGCTATTACGCACTCTTTAAATGGTGGCTGCTTCTAAGCCAACATCCTGGTTGTCTAAACAACTCCACATCCTTTTCCACTTAACGTATACTTTGGGACCTTAGCTGGTGGTCTGGGCTGTTTCCCTTTAGACTACGGATCTTATCACTCGCAGTCTGACTCCCACGGATAAGTCTTTGGCATTCGGAGTTTGTCTGAATTCGGTAACCCGATGAGGGCCCCTAGTCCAAACAGTGCTCTACCTCCAAGACTCTTACTACGTGAGGCTAGCCCTAAAGCTATTTCGGAGAGAACCAGCTATCTCCAAGTTCGATTGGAATTTCTCCGCTACCCACACCTCATCCCCGCACTTTTCAACGTGCGTGGGTTCGGGCCTCCATCCAGTGTTACCTGGACTTCACCCTGGACATGGGTAGATCACCTGGTTTCGGGTCTACGACCACATACTCATACGCCCTATTCAGACTCGCTTTCGCTGCGGCTCCGTCTCTTCAACTTAACCTTGCATGGGATCGTAACTCGCCGGTTCATTCTACAAAAGGCACGCTATCACCCATTAACGGGCTCTAACTACTTGTAGGCACACGGTTTCAGGAACTATTTCACTCCCCTTCCGGGGTGCTTTTCACCTTTCCCTCACGGTACTGGTTCACTATCGGTCACTAGGGAGTATTTAGCCTTGGGAGATGGTCCTCCCTGCTTCCGACCGGATTTCTCGTGTCCGGCCGTACTCAGGATCCACTCAGGAGGGAACGAAGTTTCGACTACAGGGTTTTTACCTTCTATGACGGATCTTTCCAGATCGCTTCATCTACCCCGTTCCTTTGTAACTCCATGTTGAGTGTCCTACAACCCCAAGAGGCAAGCCTCTTGGTTTGGGCTATGTCCCGTTTCGCTCGCCGCTACTCAGGGAATCGCGTTTGCTTTCTCTTCCTCCGGGTACTTAGATGTTTCAGTTCCCCGGGTATGCCTTCTATACCCTATGTATTCAGGTAAAGATACTGTTCCATTACGAACAGTGGGTTCCCCCATTCGGAAATCTCCGGATCAAAGCTTACTTACAGCTCCCCGAAGCATATCGGTGTTAGTCCCGTCCTTCATCGGCTCCTAGTGCCAAGGCATTCACCGTGCGCCCTTTCTAACTTAACCTAAAAGGTTATTCTCTTACTTATATAAGAGAGAAAACTAAAATGGCATTGACTCGGTTCTTACATTGACTTCTTCATTACGATTATCTAGTTTTCAAAGAACGATTAAAAAAAGCTTTGAGAGAATTGTACTCTCAAAACTAAACAAACAAAGATCGTGTCACAAACTGTTTTGTCTGGCTCACAGGTCCAGCTTTATCCTTAGAAAGGAGGTGATCCAGCCGCACCTTCCGATACGGCTACCTTGTTACGACTTCACCCCAATCATCTGTCCCACCTTAGGCGGCTGGCTCCTTGCGGTTACCCCACCGACTTCGGGTGTTACAAACTCTCGTGGTGTGACGGGCGGTGTGTACAAGGCCCGGGAACGTATTCACCGCGGCATGCTGATCCGCGATTACTAGCGATTCCGGCTTCATGCAGGCGAGTTGCAGCCTGCAATCCGAACTGAGAATGGTTTTATGGGATTGGCTAAACCTCGCGGTCTTGCAGCCCTTTGTACCATCCATTGTAGCACGTGTGTAGCCCAGGTCATAAGGGGCATGATGATTTGACGTCATCCCCACCTTCCTCCGGTTTGTCACCGGCAGTCACCTTAGAGTGCCCAACTGAATGCTGGCAACTAAGATCAAGGGTTGCGCTCGTTGCGGGACTTAACCCAACATCTCACGACACGAGCTGACGACAACCATGCACCACCTGTCACTCTGTCCCCCGAAGGGGAAAAACCTATCTCTAGGAGTGTCAGAGGATGTCAAGACCTGGTAAGGTTCTTCGCGTTGCTTCGAATTAAACCACATGCTCCACCGCTTGTGCGGGCCCCCGTCAATTCCTTTGAGTTTCAGCCTTGCGGCCGTACTCCCCAGGCGGAGTGCTTAATGCGTTAGCTGCAGCACTAAGGGGCGGAAACCCCCTAACACTTAGCACTCATCGTTTACGGCGTGGACTACCAGGGTATCTAATCCTGTTTGCTCCCCACGCTTTCGCGCCTCAGCGTCAGTTACAGACCAGAAAGCCGCCTTCGCCACTGGTGTTCCTCCACATCTCTACGCATTTCACCGCTACACGTGGAATTCCGCTTTCCTCTTCTGCACTCAAGTCCCCCAGTTTCCAATGACCCTCCACGGTTGAGCCGTGGGCTTTCACATCAGACTTAAAGGACCGCCTGCGCGCGCTTTACGCCCAATAATTCCGGACAACGCTTGCCACCTACGTATTACCGCGGCTGCTGGCACGTAGTTAGCCGTGGCTTTCTGGTTAGGTACCGTCAAGGTACCGGCAGTTACTCCGGTACTTGTTCTTCCCTAACAACAGAGCTTTACGACCCGAAGGCCTTCATCGCTCACGCGGCGTTGCTCCATCAGACTTTCGTCCATTGTGGAAGATTCCCTACTGCTGCCTCCCGTAGGAGTCTGGGCCGTGTCTCAGTCCCAGTGTGGCCGATCACCCTCTCAGGTCGGCTACGCATCGTCGCCTTGGTGAGCCGTTACCTCACCAACTAGCTAATGCGCCGCGGGCCCATCTGTAAGTGTCAGCCGAAACCGACTTTCAGCTTTTCCTCATGAGAGGAAAAGGATTATCCGGTATTAGCACCGGTTTCCCGGTGTTATCCCAGTCTTACAGGCAGGTTGCCCACGTGTTACTCACCCGTCCGCCGCTAACCAACAGGAGCAAGCTCCTATTAATCCGCTCGACTTGCATGTATTAGGCACGCCGCCAGCGTTCGTCCTGAGCCAGGATCAAACTCTCCAAGAAAGTTGATTCGCTCATTTTGTTACGTTGGCTTAGCTTCAACAAATGAAGCTAATAGTTATTGTTTGTTTACACGTCTTTGTTTGTTTAGTTTTCAAAGAACAAAACTATTTCTCCTGCTACCATTATCACTACTAGATTACTAGTTTTTAAAAGTGACAGGAAATATACTATAACATGTCCTTGCAAACATCGTCAACAATTTATTTTTTATCAATAACGTTTTGACTCGCTCGTGAAGGAACTTTCTTATAATAACATCCGAGTGTGTAGCATTCAATAGATAATATTTTCCAATCTATTTAGCATCTTTTATCTTGATATTATCACGTTGAAAAAACATTCTACATATTCCTTTTTTTCTTCTCATAAAATGGACAAGGAGTGATAGTCCTGAGGAGGTATTTATGTGGAATTGAAAAAAACAATTGATATGGTTTATTTCTTTAAACTATGAAAATAACTTATTTAACCTATTTCTGCATTTTATTTGGGGCTACCCTTCAGGGCATGTCGATGTCCTTGTTTTTATTTCCTCACTCCATCCCTTCCGGCGGGGCAGCAGGACTTGCGATCTTGGTAAATCACTGGTTTCATTTATCTCTTGGTTTCTCATTATGGCTATCTAATATTGTTTTTCTACTTTTCGCTTTAAAGTATTTTGGATACACCTGGACCATTCGAACGATTCTTTCGGTTGCTATTACCTCCACGACAGTAACTTTTCTAACAGCCCTAGTTCCACATCTTCATATCCATATCATGGTGGATATACTATGTGGAAGTGTTTTCTTTGGTATTGGAGTAGGATTATTGATTCGAGCGGGGGCATCCAGCGGTGGAATGGTCATTCCTGCATTAATGATCGCTTCCTATAAGAAATGGAGTCCCGGAAAAGTAATGATGGGAATAAACTTTTTGATTTTTTTATTAACCGCCCTTGTGATTGATTATAAAATTGTTATTTTCGCAGTTATTTGCCAATTCTTTTCAACGAATATCATTGATTTTATTTTTGAATTAAAATTACAAAAAATAAGATTCCTAACGACGAATTGGAGAAAAAGATAAGAAGATCCCTAAAGAATCTTCTCTTCCTTTAAATAGGCTATAATTTTTTCAACTGATTGATCAAGTGTCATTGTATCAGTTTCAATCATGATTTCTGGATCATTTGGCACCTCATACGGAGAGGATATTCCCGTAAAGTCAGGGATTTCTCCTTTTCTTGCTTTTTTATATAGACCTTTTGGGTCCCGGTCTTCACAGATATTGATAGGACAATTCAAAAATATTTCAATAAATTCGCGGGGTTCAAACATATTTCGAACAAGCTGCCTATCATCAAGAAATGGAGAAATAAATGCAGAAGAAACAATCAGGCCGCTGTCAACAAACAGTTTTGCCACTTCCCCGATTCTCCGAATGTTTTCTCTCCTGTCCTCAATCCCAAAACTTAAATCACTATTTAGCCCGTGGCGAATATTATCACCGTCCAAAACATAGCTCCTAATATTTTGTTGATACAAAGCATGATCAACAGCATTAGCCAAGGTAGATTTTCCTGATCCAGATAAACCTGTAAACCACAATACACAGCTTTTATGCCCATTTAATAGGTAGCGATCTGTTTTTTTTACCGTTGACTGATGCCAAATAATATTCTTACTATTTCCCATTTCATCACCCCTTTATTTTCTACAAATGGTTCGCTTTAAGGGGTCTCCAAACGGCGGGTTTCATCTAAGTAGGCTTCTTTCATTCCTTGGATTAGAATTTCAACCACTTCTGGCCGGCTAAATTCCTTTGGCGGCTGTTCCCCGTTTTTTAACATACCTCTAACTTTTGTACCTGATAAAATTACATGTTGCTTTGAATCATGTGGGCATGTTTTTTCAGAGGCCATGTTTTCACATTTTTTACAATAAAAGCTATGTTCAAAAAAGAGCGGTTTAATGCCGAGTTCTTCGTCAGTGAAGTGACTAAATATTTTTTGGGCATCATATGTTCCATAATAGTTTCCGACTCCGGCATGATCTCTCCCTACTATAAAATGAGTACACCCAAAATTTTTCCGGACGATGGCATGAAAGATTGCTTCCCTAGGCCCAGCATATCTCATCGCGGCAGGAAAAACAGAAAGGAACACCCGATCTTTCGGGTAATAATTTTCTATTAAGACTTGATAGCTTTTCATACGGATTTCACCAGGAATATCATCCGATTTGGTCTCACCCATCAACGGATTTAAGAAAAGCCCATCGACAGTCTCTAATGCTGTTTTTTGTATATATTCATGGGCCCGGTGCACGGGATTTCGAGTTTGGAAACCAACTACCGTATTCCAACCGAATCTCCTAAACTGCTTCCTTGTTTGGATGGGGTCCAAATAATAGCTTTCAAACTTACTTTTCTCAGGTCTTTTTATCAGGGTAATGGGACCTCCGAGATAGATCTCCGGTCGTTCTAACAGCCTTTTAACCCCTGGGTGATGAATATCGGTTGTTCTGTATACCATCTCAGCTTCAAACTTTTTATCAGGGATAAATAATTCCTTCACCTCCATTACACCATACACAGTGCCATTATGGATTAGATTAATCATCTCACCGGTTTTAAGTTCCTTCGCTTTATCTTTGTTGATAGATAATGTAATCGGTAACGACCACGGCAGTCCATTGATCAGCCTCATATTACTAACTACTGAATTATAGTCAGATAGACCCATAAACCCAGTTAGCGGACTATAGGCTCCATTTGCAATTAACTCTAAATCACTTAATTCTAAATTACCTAATTCTATATAGTTACGAGTGTAATCAATTGGAGTATTTAGGTTAATCCTATTTACCAATTCACCCCCATGGGGGACACTTTCACTCATTTTACTCCCTCCCTAACCTCTTAAATTTGCCTTTTTGGCCTATTTATGCCTCATGGAGTCCGCATTCAGTTTTCGATTGACCAGCCCACCGTCCGGAACGAGAGTCTCTTGAATCTGCGACAGGCTTTGTACAGGGAGCACAGCCAATACTTGGGTACCCTTTATCGTGTAAGGGATTGTAGGGTAAATGATTTAGATGGATATAAGTCATAATGTCTTCCCATGACCAGTGAATAAGGGGACAAATCTTTATTTTCTTAAACTTTTCATCCTTATTTATATATTGAGTGTTACTCCTTATGGTGGATTGATCTCGCCTTAGACCTGAGATCCATGCTTCAACATCCTGTAATGCTTCCTTTAGAGGAACCACCTTTCTTAAATGACAGCACAGATTGGGGTTACTCTGCCACAATTCGTCTCCATACCATTTGGTTTGTTCATCCAACGATATCCTAGGTTTAATAAGCTCGATTTGCAGCGATGGGTACCTGTTCCTGACTTCCTCAATTAATTGATAAGTTTCTGGAAAGTGGAGGCCGGTATCGAGGGAAATAATTTTCGCATTTTTATTTACTTTATGAATTAAATCGATTAAGACAATTCCCTCTGCGCCAAAGCTGCACGAATAGACAATTCTCTCTCCATAATTTTGGTATGCCCATTTTAAAATATCTAGAAAATCGCGAGGATGGTCCAAAAGGGTACCTACCTTTTTTTCATCCCAATTTTCATACGTCAACAGATCAGACAATTAAGGTCACCTCGACTTTCTATCCTCGAAGATTGGAATTCATTGCTAGTGTAATACAGGCATTGTTTTCGACAATTATTTTATTCATGTGATTAACATCGCCAAACTGCGAATAAGAAATCATTGCCCTAATCCACGATCCATGGCCGAACACTAAAATATTGGACAACTTCTTATATTTTTCGATAAACAAAACAACCCTTTCTTCTAAATTCTTAATACTTTCTCCTAACACAAGATCTTTTGGGTTATTAATCCAAAGCTCACGATATTTCTCGAAAAGTTCTTCCTTTGGACGCCCTTCAAATGGACCAAAATCTAATTCATCTAATAAACCCTCTGTTTGGCATGCGTGGCCATATAGCTGAGCTGTTTGATGAGTTCGTTTTAGGGTGCTGGCCAAAACAAGTTCAAATGGTGCTAATTTTTTCAGCCGCTGCTTATTCTCTGCTATTCCTAAATATAATTCATCTGTTAATGGGGATAGTTCTATATCTCTCCTGCCTTGCAGCCAGGTTTTTTTATTCCATTCTGTGGGAAGATGTCTGATTAGCGTTATTTGCATTCATTTCCCTCCAAAAAAAATGTTTCACTTCTTAGACCACAGCGTTGCGCTTCTAATATTAGTACATCTCGTATTTTCACATTTCCTAAATTGACATTCGGTCCAATTTCTTTAATAAAATACATTTGATGTTTTGCCGATGGTGCTTCAAAGATGATTTTTTTGCTGTCAATACCTCTGACCAACTCTTGAATTAAATCAGATTTAATATCACCGCATTTTTCATAAATACCTGAAGTTCCAGAATCCCTGCCTTCTGTAATCACATATTCACAACCTGCTTCTAAGAAGAGCATTATCTCTTCTTTCCATCCACAGATAGACATTTCTTGATTAGGATCCTTGGAACCAACTTCTGCGATTACATGAAAGTCATTTTTTAATTGTGAAATTAAACGGAGGCGTTCATTTATTGGGATATCTAGTGTCCCATTAGATATTTCGAGCCATTCAATCCCTAAATCCTGTAAAAAGGATAAATATTCAGGAATTTTTTTTTGGTAAAAGCATTTTTCAAATAATGTACCCCCACAATAAGTCCTAATATGATATTCCTTGTAAAGCCGAACCTTTTCCTTTATGTTTGGCGTTACATAAGCTGAACCAATCCCGATCTTAGCTATATCAATAAAGCTGCCATAATCAGCTAAGATATTCTTTAATTCTCCCATGGGGGTTCCCGTATCGATCACAGATGTTAGACCGTATGATCTAATTCCTGAAGTCCTTTCGGGAATGGTTAAAAAACTCATAGGGAATGCGCCTCCTCTATTTTTCTAGGATAGATTATTCAAAAAATGGGTGAATGTGTATATAATGGGCTTTATCCCCTAGGAAATAGGCAATTGTCATTGTATAAACTCTTGTCTCATTCCAAACAATAATAGGGCTTAATTTCACAGTTACAGTTAGGGGTGTACATTCATTGCCAAAGCAAAAGCATAAAGGCTTGACGATTACTGCAATCGGTTCAATCCCACTTATTTTGGTGTTAGGAAACTCAATGTTAATCCCAATTCTTCCAAAAATGAAATCAGAACTAAATATTACTCAATTTCAGACTAGCTTAATTATCTCAGTATTTTCGATTGCAGCGGCAATATCTATACCTGTTTTAGGATATTTATCTGACCGTTTTTCACGAAAAGCAATTATTATCCCTGCTCTTATCGTGTATGGCAGCGGGGGTCTTTTAGCTGGTGCTGCAGCAGCCTGGTTCTCCAATCCGTATACATGGATACTTGCCGGGAGAGTTTTACAAGGGATTGGTGCTGCTGGTACGGCTCCAATTGCCATGGCATTGGCAGGCGATTTATTTAAGGGTGGCGAACAAAGTAAGGTTTTAGGCTTAGTGGAAGCATCGAATGGATTCGGAAAGGTTATAAGCCCAATTATCGGTTCGCTTCTAGCACTTCTGTTTTGGTATGCTGCATTTTTTGCCTTCCCGATTTTTTGTGCGATGTCTGTACTCTTCACCATCTTTTTTATCAAGGAAAAAAAGGCAGAAAAAGAACCTCCTCCTTTGGGAAAATATGTGAAGGGTCTTGTATCAGTTTTTAAAACAGAAGGACGCTGGTTATTTGCAGCATATTTCACAGGTGCCTCCTGCCTTTTTACACTATTTGGGATTTTGTTTTATATATCCGATATTCTCGAGAAAGATCATCAGATTGATGGTTTACTAAAAGGTGCAATTTTAGCGATCCCCCTTTTATTTATGACAACAACCTCCTATTTTACAGGCAGTAATATCGGAAAAAAAATGAAAGTAATGAAAAGATTAATTGTCATCGGCTGTTTATTAATGACTGCTTCCTTTGCATCATTGGTCTTCTTTACAAATTTACTTCCATTTTTTGCTGTCTTAGTCATAAGCAGTATTGGAACTGGTCTCGTTCTTCCTTGTATTAATAGCTTTATTACTGGTTCCGTACCGGCAGACCGGCGTGGATTCGTTACCTCCCTATATGGATCCGTTAGATTTTTAGGTGTTGCCATTGGTCCACCTATTTTTGGGGCATTAATGGAATGGTCCCGTTCAGGGATGTTCTTATCTACAGCAGGTTTAACATTGTTATGTGGATTGCTTTCCATGATTCTCATACATGTTGCTAAAAAGGAGCCTTCAGAAGAAAGTGATTCATTGTTTGAAAAATTATCCTTCACATAAAATTGAAAAAGGTCCGGTTAGGAGAGTTTACTTGACAATGGGGCTAGATAAAAAGGAGTAGATGTCATTGCAAATTTATTTTTCTCCTGAGGTAATCACACCGCAGTTTCAGGTATTAAATGTGGTGGATGGAAATAACAAAGCAATAGGAAACGTGGCTCTTCTATTTGATGAAAAAAAGCTTTATGTTTATGGAATTTTAGAAGAGATAGAAGTCGGAGCGGATTTTAAGGATTTAGTCACACCTTATATAAAAGGATTAGCTAAGGCTCGGCCTGGATTAGATATTTTCTCTTGTTTATATGTCGGATGTAAAAAAATAAATTTGAATGAAGAAGAAAAAGAATAATGATTCAGGTGGACTCCAAGCTGGGTCCACTTTTTTTTGGGCATACCATTCATGTCACAGGTATCTAACTCCTTCATATTTTAATGTTATAAATCAACATTAGATTAGATATTCGGGGTGTGCGTGTAATGAGCATGGGGATTATTGTAATGGGTCTTTTAATCGGCTTTATGGTCGGATTAACAGGTGTTGGAGGGGCCGCTTTGTTGACTCCAATTTTAATTTTATTAGGTATCAGCCCTTCAATTGCAGTAGGTACAGATCTTGTTTATAACTCCATAACCAAACTTTTTGGTTCAATTCAACATTGGAGGCAGAAGACGATAAATTTCAAGTTAGTAAAGTATCTAGCGATTGGGAGTATTCCAAGTGCGATCTGTGCAGTAGGAATTCTCCATTTATTTGATACTTTTTTTCATAACCAAGAAGTGGTGATTAAACATGCTTTGGGTTACGTTTTAATATTGGTAGCATTGACTACCTTGTTTAAAACATTTATGAAAAATAAATTAGAATGGAATCATTTTCAAAAGAAGCCGATCCATGAAAAAAGGGGCTTAACCATTCTTATTGGTGCTATATTAGGTTTTATTGTAGGCTTGACATCGATTGGATCTGGTTCATTGTTTGCTTTAGCTATGATTTACTTGTACAGATTGAGAACTCCAGAATTGGTCGGAACCGATATCGCACATGCCTTTTTATTAGTCTCCGCTGCAGGGATTATGCACGCAGGAATCGGCAATGTTGATTATCTATTAGTGTTTAACCTTTTAATGGGGTCGATCCCTGGTGTCATATTAGGAAGCACCTTATCCTCTAAATTACCAGCAAAACCTCTAAGAACTATTATGGCAGTGATGATTTTGATTAGTGGGTTTAAACTAATTTAATATCAGTAATTAATTCTGAAACAGCTCAAAAGTCTATCAAATTTGATAGACTTTATTTTTATTGCCTTGTTTTATCTTGTGGCCTTAGGATTGCAGCCCTTGTATTATTAAGCGGAATTGGCGTCCGAGAGAGCATTATCCGAAAATCTCGTGGATTAAATGGAATAAACGGATACAAAAATGGTGTATTCATGCTCTTTGTTACAACAAGGAGCATGATCCATAACGTGATTCCTATGATTAACCCTGGAACTTTAAATAAAGCAACCATGATTAAAAAGAAAACCCGAAAAAGCCGATTGGCAAGGCTTAACTCATAACTTGGTGTGGCAAACGTTCCAATGGCAGCAACTGCCACATATAGGACGACCTCATGAGTAAAAATCCCTACCTCTACAGCTACATCTCCAATGATTATTGCAGAAACGATACCTAACGCAGTTGCAAGGGCATTGGGAGTATGTATAGCTGCCATTCGCAAAATTTCAATTCCGACTTCAGCAATGATAAATTGCCAGATTAAACCAATCTCCCCTTGATCTTCTACACCGATAAACTTCCATCGATCTGAGAGTAATTGTTCATTGGTCGCATAAGTGTACCAAAGTGGTATGAGAAATAAGGAGGATAACACAGCGATAAATCGTGCCCATCGTAAAAAAATCCCAATTACCGGCTTTTGACGATATTCCTCAGCATGCTGCAAGTGATGCCAATAGGTTGCTGGACAAATCATTACACTTGGTGACCCATCCACCACTATTAATACATGGCCTTCCATTAAATGAACGGCACTTGTATCTGATCTTTCTGTGTATCGAACTAATGGATATGGATTATAATTTCGGCCAAATACAAATTCTTCAATCGTTTTTTCCGCCATTGGAATCCCATCTATGGATATTTTTTCAAGTTCATTTCTTAACATTTTTACATTATCCGGGTCAGCAATGCTATCTATGTATACTAATGCAATATCTGTTTTAGATCGCTTTCCTACTTGGACGTATTCCATTACAAGGGATCGATCCCGTACACGCCTGCGAATTAAAGCTAAGTTAAATACAATCGTTTCAACAAAGCCATCACGGGGTCCCCGTACAACACGTTCAATATCTGGTTCCTGAGGAGAACGGATTGGATATTCACGTGAATCAATCAGGATTACTTGTTTACCGCCTTCTACTACTACTGCAGTTTGTCCTGCAAGAATTTGGGCTATAACTTCCTCTAAATCATCTGATGTATTCACCTCTACATGAGGAATAAAGGTTTTAAAAAGCTTGTCAATTGGACTATTTCCAAAATCCTCTGGTTTCCGTTTCTCGATCTCCTTCATAATTAAAAGTAAGAGATTAGCTGAAGCGAACCCATCTATTAAAAACATCCCGAACCGGAGTCCTCCGTATTCCAACGGCCGGTGAATCACATCAAAGCTTTTTCCGATTCGTAATTCTTTTATTAAGTATTCTATATTATCCCCAAACTTTTCCTTAACCGGAATTTGAGTCCCCTTTTTTCCCAAACATGCCAACTCCTAAATTTTCATTATTGGTATTTTGCAACATGTTTGAGGTTAATATACTCTTTTCATATTATCAAATAATTCTGTCTCTATAGAGAGTTCGAGTGTATATTATGTGAACCCCCCCAGTTATTATCTCGAACACAAAAAAAGACAACCTTTTCAGGTTGTCTTCAATTTGCCTGGCAACGTCCTACTCTCACAGGGACGCGTGTCCCAACTACCATCGGCGCTGAGAAGCTTAACTTCCGTGTTCGGTATGGGAACGGGTGTGACCTTCTCGCCATTGCTGCCAGACTTGTTTTTTGAGGTATCATTCCCTCAAAACTAGATAATGCAGAAGAAGTTTGTAAAACTGAGTATGCCTTAAAATTGTCCAGCTGCGGCTCCTAACTTCTCGGCCGTTTCGATCTGTCCCTCCAAATCCAAAACCAGGATTTGCAGTGCCAGCTCTCCAACGTCTGTCGAAGTTGAACAGTCGCCTCCACTTTTCGTATTGGTTAAGTCCTCGAACGATTAGTATCAGTCAGCTCCACATGTTACCACGCTTCCACCTCTGACCTATCAACCTGATGATCTTTCAGGGTTCTTACTAGCTTGCGCTATGGGAAATCTCATCTTGAGGGGGGCTTCATGCTTAGATGCTTTCAGCACTTATCCCGTCCGCACATAGCTACCCAGCGATGCCCTTGGCAGAACAACTGGTACACCAGCGGTGCGTCCATCCCGGTCCTCTCGTACTAAGGACAGCTCCTCTCAAATTTCCTGCGCCCACGACGGATAGGGACCGAACTGTCTCACGACGTTCTGAACCCAGCTCGCGTACCGCTTTAATGGGCGAACAGCCCAACCCTTGGGACCGACTACAGCCCCAGGATGCGATGAGCCGACATCGAGGTGCCAAACCTCCCCGTCGATGTGGACTCTTGGGGGAGATAAGCCTGTTATCCCCGGGGTAGCTTTTATCCGTTGAGCGATGGCCCTTCCATGCGGAACCACCGGATCACTAAGCCCGACTTTCGTCCCTGCTCGACTTGTAGGTCTCGCAGTCAAGCTCCCTTGTGCCTTTACACTCTGCGAATGATTTCCAACCATTCTGAGGGAACCTTTGGGCGCCTCCGTTACTCTTTAGGAGGCGACCGCCCCAGTCAAACTGCCCACCTGACACTGTCTCCCACCCCGATCAGGGGTGCGGGTTAGAATTTCAATACAGCCAGGGTAGTATCCCACCGACGCCTCCACGCAAGCTAGCGCTCACGTATCTCAGGCTCCTACCTATCCTGTACAAGCTGTACCAAAATTCAATATCAGGCTACAGTAAAGCTCCACGGGGTCTTTCCGTCCTGTCGCGGGTAACCTGCATCTTCACAGGTACTATAATTTCACCGAGTCTCTCGTTGAGACAGTGCCCAGATCGTTACGCCTTTCGTGCGGGTCGGAACTTACCCGACAAGGAATTTCGCTACCTTAGGACCGTTATAGTTACGGCCGCCGTTTACTGGGGCTTCGATTCAGAGCTTCGCGTGAGCTAACCCCTCCTCTTAACCTTCCAGCACCGGGCAGGCGTCAGCCCCTATACTTCGCCTTGCGGCTTCGCAGAGACCTGTGTTTTTGCTAAACAGTCGCCTGGGCCTATTCACTGCGGCTCTTCGAGGCTATTCACCTCAAAAAGCACCCCTTCTCCCGAAGTTACGGGGTCATTTTGCCGAGTTCCTTAACGAGAGTTCTCTCGCTCACCTTAGGATTCTCTCCTCGCCTACCTGTGTCGGTTTGCGGTACGGGCACCTTTTATCTCGCTAGAGGCTTTTCTTGGCAGTGTGGAATCAGGAACTTCGGTACTAAATTTCCCTCGCTATCACAGCTCAGCCTTCGCGAGAAGCGGATTTGCCTACTTCTCAGCCTAACTGCTTAGACGCGCATATCCAACAGCGCGCTTACCCTATCCTCCTGCGTCCCCCCATTGCTCAAACGATAAAGAGGTGGTACAGGAATATCAACCTGTTGTCCATCGCCTACGCCTTTCGGCCTCGGCTTAGGTCCCGACTAACCCTGAGCGGACGAGCCTTCCTCAGGAAACCTTAGGCATTCGGTGGATGAGATTCTCACTCATCTTTCGCTACTCATACCGGCATTCTCACTTCTAAGCGCTCCACCAGTCCTTACGGTCTAGCTTCGACGCCCTTAGAACGCTCTCCTACCACTGACATCTAAGATGTCAATCCACAGCTTCGGTGATACGTTTAGCCCCGGTACATTTTCGGCGCAGAGTCATTCGACCAGTGAGCTATTACGCACTCTTTAAATGGTGGCTGCTTCTAAGCCAACATCCTGGTTGTCTAAACAACTCCACATCCTTTTCCACTTAACGTATACTTTGGGACCTTAGCTGGTGGTCTGGGCTGTTTCCCTTTTGACTACGGATCTTATCACTCGCAGTCTGACTCCCACGGATAAGTCTTTGGCATTCGGAGTTTGTCTGAATTCGGTAACCCGATGAGGGCCCCTAGTCCAAACAGTGCTCTACCTCCAAGACTCTTACTACGTGAGGCTAGCCCTAAAGCTATTTCGGAGAGAACCAGCTATCTCCAAGTTCGATTGGAATTTCTCCGCTACCCACACCTCATCCCCGCACTTTTCAACGTGCGTGGGTTCGGGCCTCCATCCAGTGTTACCTGGACTTCACCCTGGACATGGGTAGATCACCTGGTTTCGGGTCTACGACCACATACTCATACGCCCTATTCAGACTCGCTTTCGCTGCGGCTCCGTCTCTTCAACTTAACCTTGCATGGGATCGTAACTCGCCGGTTCATTCTACAAAAGGCACGCTATCACCCATTAACGGGCTCTAACTACTTGTAGGCACACGGTTTCAGGAACTATTTCACTCCCCTTCCGGGGTGCTTTTCACCTTTCCCTCACGGTACTGGTTCACTATCGGTCACTAGGGAGTATTTAGCCTTGGGAGATGGTCCTCCCTGCTTCCGACCGGATTTCTCGTGTCCGGCCGTACTCAGGATCCACTCAGGAGGGAACGAAGTTTCGACTACAGGGTTTTTACCTTCTATGACGGACCTTTCCAGATCGCTTCATCTACCCCGTTCCTTTGTAACTCCATGTTGAGTGTCCTACAACCCCAAGAGGCAAGCCTCTTGGTTTGGGCTATGTCCCGTTTCGCTCGCCGCTACTCAGGGAATCGCGTTTGCTTTCTCTTCCTCCGGGTACTTAGATGTTTCAGTTCCCCGGGTATGCCTTCTATACCCTATGTATTCAGGTAAAGATACTGTTCCATTACGAACAGTGGGTTCCCCCATTCGGAAATCTCCGGATCAAAGCTTACTTACAGCTCCCCGAAGCATATCGGTGTTAGTCCCGTCCTTCATCGGCTCCTAGTGCCAAGGCATTCACCGTGCGCCCTTTCTAACTTAACCTAAAAGGTTATTCTCTTACTTATATAAGAGAGAAAACTAAAATGGCATTGACTCGGTTCTTACATTGACTTCTTCATTACGATTATCTAGTTTTCAAAGAACGATTAAAAAAAAGCTTTGAGAGAATTGTACTCTCAAAACTAAACAAGGCTACATCCACGAATAAACATCATGGTTATGCTGCTTAGTTTTTCTTCAAGTTGCCTTGCGGATGCGCTCAACTAATACTTCATTGAATACGCTATGGCGCAGGAGCAAACTTTGCGAGTATTTGCACTCTCAAAACTAAACAAACAAAATACGTGTATCAAACAAACTGTTTTGTCTGGCTCACAGGTCCAGCTTTATCCTTAGAAAGGAGGTGATCCAGCCGCACCTTCCGATACGGCTACCTTGTTACGACTTCACCCCAATCATCTGTCCCACCTTAGGCGGCTGGCTCCTTGCGGTTACCCCACCGACTTCGGGTGTTACAAACTCTCGTGGTGTGACGGGCGGTGTGTACAAGGCCCGGGAACGTATTCACCGCGGCATGCTGATCCGCGATTACTAGCGATTCCGGCTTCATGCAGGCGAGTTGCAGCCTGCAATCCGAACTGAGAATGGTTTTATGGGATTGGCTAAACCTCGCGGTCTTGCAGCCCTTTGTACCATCCATTGTAGCACGTGTGTAGCCCAGGTCATAAGGGGCATGATGATTTGACGTCATCCCCACCTTCCTCCGGTTTGTCACCGGCAGTCACCTTAGAGTGCCCAACTGAATGCTGGCAACTAAGATCAAGGGTTGCGCTCGTTGCGGGACTTAACCCAACATCTCACGACACGAGCTGACGACAACCATGCACCACCTGTCACTCTGTCCCCCGAAGGGGAAAAACCTATCTCTAGGAGTGTCAGAGGATGTCAAGACCTGGTAAGGTTCTTCGCGTTGCTTCGAATTAAACCACATGCTCCACCGCTTGTGCGGGCCCCCGTCAATTCCTTTGAGTTTCAGCCTTGCGGCCGTACTCCCCAGGCGGAGTGCTTAATGCGTTAGCTGCAGCACTAAGGGGCGGAAACCCCCTAACACTTAGCACTCATCGTTTACGGCGTGGACTACCAGGGTATCTAATCCTGTTTGCTCCCCACGCTTTCGCGCCTCAGCGTCAGTTACAGACCAGAAAGCCGCCTTCGCCACTGGTGTTCCTCCACATCTCTACGCATTTCACCGCTACACGTGGAATTCCGCTTTCCTCTTCTGCACTCAAGTCCCCCAGTTTCCAATGACCCTCCACGGTTGAGCCGTGGGCTTTCACATCAGACTTAAAGGACCGCCTGCGCGCGCTTTACGCCCAATAATTCCGGACAACGCTTGCCACCTACGTATTACCGCGGCTGCTGGCACGTAGTTAGCCGTGGCTTTCTGGTTAGGTACCGTCAAGGTACCGGCAGTTACTCCGGTACTTGTTCTTCCCTAACAACAGAGCTTTACGACCCGAAGGCCTTCATCGCTCACGCGGCGTTGCTCCATCAGACTTTCGTCCATTGTGGAAGATTCCCTACTGCTGCCTCCCGTAGGAGTCTGGGCCGTGTCTCAGTCCCAGTGTGGCCGATCACCCTCTCAGGTCGGCTACGCATCGTCGCCTTGGTGAGCCGTTACCTCACCAACTAGCTAATGCGCCGCGGGCCCATCTGTAAGTGTCAGCCGAAACCGACTTTCAGCTTTTCCTCATGAAAGGAAAAGGATTATCCGGTATTAGCACCGGTTTCCCGGTGTTATCCCAGTCTTACAGGCAGGTTGCCCACGTGTTACTCACCCGTCCGCCGCTAACCAACAGGAGCAAGCTCCTGCAGATTCGCTCGACTTGCATGTATTAGGCACGCCGCCAGCGTTCGTCCTGAGCCAGGATCAAACTCTCCAAGAAAGTTGATTCGCTCATTTGTTACGTTGGCTTAGCTTCAATAATTGAAGCTATTAGTTATTGTTTGTTTTACACGTCTTTGTTTGTTTAGTTTTCAAAGAACAAATTCGCTTATTAAAGAAGCGACAAAATCTATCGTATCGCATTTCTATTAATTTATCAATTAAAAAATACTTCCATTTTTAAAAGATTAATACTAATAAAAAGCTTTTAAATAGTATTTTTCAAAAAGTGATAAAAAATAATATATCACTTTTTCCTTATCAGTGTCAATAAAAAATTAATATTTTTGACCGCCTCAAAAGGGAACTTTCATATAATAACATCCTCTTTACGATCACTTCAATAGAAATGTTTTCCAAATGAGGCCAATTAAGATCCTGTTTTTGCTAAAACCGAACCGTATATTCCATGTCCTAAAATTAAAATAATCCAAACAATTGTAAAGCGCTAGAGGAAATCTCTAGCGCTTACTCAACACTGAATCTTTATATAGAACCTATGTGGTTGGCCGTGTTTTTTCAGCTTTTTTGTTCTGAGGTTTCATTTCGGAAGCAAATTCAGAACTAGTTAGACTTTTGGCACTTTGTAGCCCTGATTTTGTTTTTATATTCCGTTTAGTCATGTTTTCACCACCACTCTTAAAGTTCCTTTTAATTTATCCAATCAACAGAAAAAGATGCGGTGATTCGAACGAGAATTTATTTCTTCCTTATAAGGAATTACATTAATTTTCGATGAATCGGACAATATATATATGTGCTGTGCTTAAACGAAAGGTGGCACTTGGATATGAATAAAATAACTTATACACTGAGGAGGGCAACAATGGGAATTTTAAGTGGAAATCCTAAAGAAGAGCCATTGCACTATGGTGAAGTTTTCGATATCTGGTCTTCACAATTAGTCGGAAATAGTATGATTGCTGGTTATCAAACGATGTTAAACCATACAGGGGACGATGATCTAAAAAAGTTATTAGTTGAAGCCATTGAGACCTGCCAGCAACAAAAGAAACAAGTGGAAGAACTTTTAAAAGAAAATGGTATTGGTTTACCACCAGCTGCTCCTGAGCCTCCTGAAGCATGCTTAGAAGAAATACCGGTTGGAGCAAGAATCCCGGATCCAGCCATTGCGGCGACACTTTCTGCTGATCTTGCTGCTGGCTTAGTAGCTTGCAGCCAGGTTATTGGTAAGTCCATTCGGGAAGATGTTGCCATGATGTATGGTCAATTCCATAACCAAAAGGCAGTGTTAGGAGCAAAAGTCCTTCGGTTGAACAAAGAAAAAGGCTGGCTTATCCCACCTCCACTGCATCTTAATAAACATCACGACTGCTAATAAACTTAAAAATCAATTCCCCCTATTGTAAATAGACACGGTTAGCATTAACCGTGTTTCCTTATTCCCTTGAAGCCTGCAGTATCCCTTTACATTTCAGGTGGTCTTTATATATGCGTACAAACTGCATGTTATTACCCAACTTTTATCCAATGATCTGGAATTCTTAAAGCAGATGGTAATTTGGTAGTACTATCTCCCAATGCCGAATTGACTTGTGCTTGTGTGAGAAAGATACTTCCGGTGAGATCAGCACCACGAATATCTGCATCTCTAAAGTCTGCACCAATCAGATCTGTTTCTCTCATATCAGATTTCCGGAGATCTGCCGCAATTAGCAACGCTCCTCTTAAATTAGCTCCCCTTAGATCAACGCCTTTTAATTTTGCACCAAAAAGGTCTTTCCCCCTTCTTATGTCATTCTTAGGTGAAACTTTAGCACGGACAAGTTCACTAGTACGGAGAAGTAAATCATTAACGACCACTCGATGCGCTTGTACATTAAGCTCTATGATAGATTTTGGATTCAGATGGGTAAGATGCTCTGTTTCTTCTAGTACTGACTGCAAATCTTTATGGATAGGCTGTGCATCTTCTAAGCTAAGCGCTTCATTTAAGTAACAAAGCATCTCGTGAAGTTGTTGCATAATTGGAAATATATAAAACATTTCTTTAGCTATGGCTGGGTCATCCCGCCAATCCCTTCCATTGTATGTCACTTGTGATACCTTTTGACCTGCACCAAAGCATTCATATCCAACACAGCCTCTAAATCCTTCTTTTCTGAGATTTTTATGGATACCACAACGATAATCTGCTTGTAAATTGGGACAAGGAGTACCTGCTTCTTTATCAAATGCAAAATCAGCCGATTTTGCATAGGGCAGCGCCACACAGCATAGTCCAAAACAATTTTCACAGTCCGCACTAATTTTTTTAAGATTAGGGTTGTTTTCTTCAATTTGACTAGACATTCCTACACATCCTTTTATGTAAATCAGCTATTGCGCCAAGTTATTTATAAATCTTCTATGCTTCTAATTTAACACAAAAAACCCTCTCATCCGCAATAGATAAGAGGGTTTATAATCTATGAATCATTCAGGAAAGTGCTTTTCTCTTTAGTGCCCTACTGTTTAAATTATTACCATTCCAAAAAGCCATACTTGTAGCAATTAATAATAAGATACCTGTTACGATAAAAACACTTTGAACCGGGAACATTCCACCGAGGAATCCTCCAATAATCGGCCCAATCATCCCGCCTAGTTGGTTAGCAGTTTGATTCAAACTAAATGCTCTGCCACGAAAATCCTCTGGGGTCGACTTTACAACCAGCCCATTTAACGCTGGGAAGACTGCACAGAAAAATATCCCAAATACAAAGCGAATGAACGAAAATCCCCAAATCTCACTAAATAAAACTTGAGCAATTGTTCCTAATCCGCCGCCCAATAACCCGATAAATAAAACACGTTGAAATCCAACTTTGTCCGCCCATTTCCCCCATAATGGAGCAAAAAGAGCACTAGCGATTCCAGGCAAAGAGAACACTACACCCGCTAATAATGAGGCATTTTCAGACGACCCACCTAGTTTCACGATATATAAAGGGAGCACTGGCTCGATCGTCATGACGGAACAACTAGTGAGAACAGTTAGAATAAGGACGAGTAAAAAAGGGCGATTGGACAATGCTACTTTAAAGTCAGTCTTGATAGAACCCCGAACCTTACTCGGTGTAAAATTTTCCTCAACTACCCAAAAGATAATGAGGAGTGTGGCAATAAAAACAATCATGCCTGCAGTAGCAAAGGCCAATCGATTGCCGACTAAATGAGAAATCCCCCCTCCTAACAAGGGACCAAGAATCGTTCCTGATGCTGATGCGGTAGAAATCAAGGAAAGGGCATACCCTACTTTATTATTAGGAGTATTGGTCCCTATCAAAGCAATTGAACCAGGAATGAATCCACTAAGTAATCCTTGCAAAATGCGCAGAACTAGTATTTCATAGGGATTCGTAACAAAAGCCATTAACGTATAGATGACAAAGAGGACAAATCCGGCACGGATAATCATCGGTTTTCTTCCATACTTATCTGCCATCCTCCCCCAAAACGGGGATGCAATCGCTCCTGCAAAAAAGGCGGAACTAAATAATAACCCTGACCACATTTCCGTATGTTCGTGCACACCAATTTGCAGAAGAAAAATTGGTAAAAAGGGAATGACCATGGAAAAGCTTGCGGCTGTAAAAAAGACCCCAATCCAAAGCACCCATAAATTCCGCTTCCAGTTTAGCATGCATTTCATCTCCAATGTTTGATCAAATTAGTACCATTTTCTTCCTTACCAATGATCATTTTATTTTGGTTAATAATAACATACTGTTCATTTATTTTCACTTCCGAAATATTTGTATACAGAAATACATGGATTCTATGAAAGAATAGCTTTTCTTTCTACCACTAAAAAAAGACCAGGATTCCTGATCTTTTGAGCTTGATATTTTAAATTAAAGGGTTTTTTCTTTTCCGGAATTTTTCCTGACTGCATGAACTAGGAATGTACCTGAGAATACCGCAATTAATATGGAAAAGAAAACAAATTCATCTAATTGGTATCCAAATGCAGAAATGATCATTTTTATCGCGATTATCGCAATTAAGATAAACGCGGTAGTTTCTACTTCAGGAACCTTTTCAATCAATGTAAGGAATAGTTGAGCTACCCCTCGCATCATTAAAATCCCGATCACACCACCTAGAAAGAGGACCCACTCTTGATTAGAAACTCCAAATGCCGCAATTACACTGTCCAAACTAAAGGCAATGTCCATTAACTCAACCGTTAATACCGTTCTCCAAAATCCCATTTTTTTATTCGGGACTTCATCTTCGCCTTCATTATTCTTGATATAGTTTTGAATGACAATCCAAAGTAAGTAATGACCACCGACTATTTTTATCCAACCAATATTAATTAAAGTAACTCCTACACCTATTGCTAAAATTCGGAAAAGATACGCACCAAAAATACCGTAGAATAGGGCTTTCTTTCGTTGATCTTTAGGTAATTTTTTCACTAAAATAGCTAAAACAAGGGCGTTATCGGCAGACAATAGCCCTTCAAGAACAACAAGAGTCCCAATGACTCCCCAATTAGCTGGATTAGAAAATACCTTTTCAAAAGCTTCTAGTGAAAAAAATGAACTATAGCTATTGATAATTTCATGCAGAAATTCCATTTTTTCTCCCTTTCCAACACTTTTTTTACTTCAAGCTTCTCCGTTCAAATTCTATACTTCCGGTGCTTGTCCCAATAAAAAATCATTCACCCCATTGATGTTGTCCCTTTTCTCACATCCTACTTTATATGTATGTATAGCCTAGATATTAATGAACCAAAAACATCCCAAACTTTGAATGCGATTATATATTTTTACTATTTGTTAGAAAAATGAGCAACAAAGGTACTGATCATGGAAAAGCTAAGGTTAATGTATAAATTTATCCTAATCAAAAAGACAATTCGGTCCCGAATCGTCTTTTTTCATGCCTTTTATCTGTAAGTTTTTTTCTATATGGTTAATTAAATCCCGCAATCATTCACACTAAATTTTTACTCATGTTGTACCAAATCACTCCGCCATGGTGGGAGCTTGAAACCCCATTGTTGAGGTATCCATGGTTTTCATAGAAGCGAATTAAGTCAGCTTTACAGGTGAGGGTCATCGTCTCACGTTTTTTTGCACTTGCTTCTGTTTCTATATGTGCAAGTAACGCAGATGCCACACCATGTTTTTGAAAATCTGGGGACACCGCTAATCCTAAAATACTTTGATGCCCGCCAGACACAGGATTCTCCTTTATATCACTAAAGAGATCATCTGTAATGTATGCATGATCAATGACAGGACCATTGACTAGACCAACAATCATGTCCTTGTCTTCAGCTACAAAAAAACTATCTGAAATAAAATGAATGCGCTTTTCAAATGCTTCCTTCGTCGCAGCCTCTTCTTTTGTAAAGCAAAGATGTTCAATTACTATTAGTTCAGGTAAATCTTCCATTTTTACGTTTCGAATTTTTAACATAATAATTTATCCCTCTTCCTAAATGCCAAATGGCTCTGTGACTGCAGCTCCTTAGTTATTTTCGTTAATATATCTGGCAGTATTATTTCTAGCATTACAAAAAGAGTGACAGTTTAAGGCACTCTCAACTAATGATTATTAGATTTTATCTTGAATTTATTTTTTTGTCATTCTGGATTGTAGAGCTTTTACATGAACAGTTTTAACTTAATATGATGTGTAGAATTTTGATAACAGGTGCTTTTCGAAAATCCAAGCGAAGTATAAAACTGATCTGCGTCTACAGTTTCTGTATGGAGAACTACTTCTTTAAAAGTTCTTCTTGCATCAAAAAGAATCTTGTTTATTAAGAACCTTCCAATCCCTTTTCTGCGATACTCTTTTAATACGTAAACTCTTCTTATGCGGCCTATTTGGGGATCATTTGCAAAAGGATCAATATTAATTCCTCCAATCGCAATTATTACACCCTTGTCATTGAAAACCCCATATAAACCCTCACCTCTTTGATTAAATGTATTTTTACCATTTCTAAAATCATTAACCAACCTTTCAGTAAAACGAAATCCATTCTCATTGCTTTCTTTCATTAAAAGAGTTAAATCAATAGAAGCCAGGTTTGTTATCTTCTCAATCCTAAATTCCAACATAATATCCTCCTGATTGTTAATTCCAAAAATGAACATTTCCTGGATAAATAGTGTTCTATATACTATGCTGCGAGTCCTTCCAAACTAACTGGATTCTTGCGTTGTGGAGCAAAATGACAATGAACAAAAAAAGACACTTGGTTGTACGAGGGCACTGAAAAAGTCTCTTAAAAGGTTGTGTGTCTAAATTGGCTGTTGATTTCCGCTCCAGGCGGCTTCGCTTTCCGCGGGCGTGCCGGGGAGCCTCCTCGGCGCTTTAGCGCCTGCGGGGTCTCCCTTGCCCCGTACTCCCGCAGGAGTCTTCGCCGCATTCCGCTCCAATCAACAGGTTCTTATATTAGGCTTAAAGCTTAAATTTAAAAAAGGTATATGCCTCATTATTAAGGGGATGCCCGTTTAAAGAGGGATGTTATAAGGAAGGGGCTAAAAGTAAAACTTATTCTGTAAGTATCAAATCAAATGAACATACAGGACAAGCAAAATTTCAAGAAAGCGAGTATTTTAAAGAAAAATCTAAAGAGCGCTATAAAATAGAGGTTAAATATATGGATTAAAACACAGACACGGGTACGATGTTGCAAAATCCTCGGGTCTAATTGGCATGGAATTGCAAGGTGCCATGGCTATATTTACGGTGAATTTAAAAAGAATATTGAAACTCAACATATTTTTACGGGTGGTCTTCAATTCATTCTTCCTTTACATAATATAGGTGTTACATTCCTATTTTATTACAAAATTATTCCAGTAAAATGTTTTCAGCCTGAGTAAATAAATTTACCTAAGTGTCCTTTACGGGCTCGTCTTAATTACATACACTAAAACAATTCAACAGTTTGGGAGTGAAATAAATGTATTCTAACTTAGTTACAAATGTTAGAACAGCCTTGGCTTACACGGTACAGGCCATTCGATTTGCCGATAGTGCCTTAATCCTTTTTTTAGAAATGTCCGCATTTCCTTTACCACCAAATCCAATTAAAATACAATTCTACCAAGATGTCGTCGATAATCTAACAGAGGCTTATCTTGCCATGAAAGCTTTACCTTTCGATACTCATTTTCCTAGTGATCCTGTTTTTCCAAATGCCCCTATTGTTCCCCAAAGCCAAGATAACCAACACCTTATTCATCTATCCGACAACCGTATCTCACTGGCATTAGATAAGACGGAAGATACCATTAACTATCTTGACCAAGCGATTCTGTTAAGCGGTGACAATGATCGACTTAACGGGCAGCTCTTTTTCATTAAACTAAGTTTAGTTGCCGCTCGAGACGCACTCGTTTCAGGTCTAAATGAACCGGATTTTGATAACCATTAATCTTTACCGACGACACTATTTTTATATGGTGACGGGCACGATTAACCCCTAATTGTTACCGTCGACCCCTTTTTTCTATGGTGGCGAGCACAATTATCCTTTATGAAGGACATAAGTCTCCGCTGAAGCTAGAGATTAGTCCTTCATAAGTGCCGTTTAATGATGCTTTTAATTTTCCATTAATAATTCCTCCTTATTTTCTTACCAATTGAATGAAATGCCTTTACATATAGGTTGACCTAACTTCTGGCAGGATGTATAATTCAAACATAAGTTTAGGCTTTAAACAAAAGTTTATAAGGCCGTTTTACTTAACCAACAAACATCATAAGGGGGTACATATTTTGAAAAAACAAAAAGTTGGAATGGCACTATCACTTGTTCTTGCTGCAGGTACACTGTTAGGCGCTTGTGGAAAAAGTAATGACAACAAAGGCGATGAAGCAGCCAAAGGCGGTGGGAATGATCAAACTTTCACTGCTGCAATGGTGACTGATATCGGGGGTGTTGATGACAAATCATTTAACCAATCATCTTGGGAAGGTCTCAAAAGTTTTGGCGAAGAAAACGGTTTGAAAAAAGGTATAGGCGGTTACGATTACCTTCAATCCAAATCGGATGCCGATTATACAACAAACTTAAATAAACTTGCTCGTGAAGGATTTGACTTAGTTTATGCGATCGGCTTCTTGATGCCAGCAGCAGTTGAGGAAATTGCAACCCAGCAAAAAGATTCCAAATTTGCAATCGTTGATGCTGAAGTAAAGCAGCCTAACGTTGCTAGTATTTTATTCAAAGAGCAAGAAGCTGGATTCCTTGCAGGAATAGCAGCGGCTAAAACCACAAAATCTAACCATATTGGATTTATTGGCGGCATGGAAATTCCAGTGGTTGAACGTTTCGAATCTGGTTTTTTAGCCGGGGTTAAAGCTGCTAAACCTGAGGTAAAAGTGGACGTGCAATATGCAGGTGCGTTTGACAAGGCAGAACTTGGTCAAACAATCGCTTCTAAAATGTATTCTTCTGGTGCGGACGTAATTTTCCACTCCGCAGGGGGAACTGGTGTTGGTTTATTCAAAGAAGCAAATGACCGAAAAGCAAAAGACCCTGGCAAAGATATTTGGGCTATCGGTGTAGACCGCGATCAAGCTGATATGGGTAAAGATGTGGTTCTTACATCTGCTTTAAAACGTGTTGATGTAGCTGTTAAAGACCTGGCAACAAAAACAAAAGAAGGTAATTTCCCGGGCGGCGAAGTTGCGCTATTTGGTTTAGCAGAAGATGGTGTTGGCTTAGCCCCTATCAATGCAAAAGCTACAAACAAAGCGGAAATTGAAGCTGCCATAAAAGAATGGGTTGAAAAGATTAAATCAGGTGATGTAAAAGTTCCTGAATCTCGTAAAGAATTAAAAACTTTTAGTCCAAAGTAATCGTACTGATTAGGAAGATTAAATGGGGTGAGTTTGTGCCTGAAAGAATGAATGATAAAGAACAATTGATTATCGATTTAATACGTAAGAACCCCTATGTTTCTCAGCAAGAACTGGCTGAAATATTAGGCTTATCCAGGCCTTCCATTGCAAATATTATTTCTGGCTTAATTAAAAAAGGTAATATTCTAGGCAGAGCTTATATTCTTAGTGAATCACAACATGTTATTTGTATAGGCGGGGCTAATATTGACCGTAAATTCCATATCAAGGACAAAGCCCAGTTAGGTACTTCCAATCCTATTTACGCCACTCAGAATGCCGGCGGGGTTGCCCGGAATATCGCTGAAAATCTAGGGCGACTTGGAATGGACGTATCACTTATTTCTACATGCGGAGCCGATAAGGACTGGTCGGTCATTGAAGATTCATCATCTCTTTACATGAACTTAGAAACCGTGACCCAATTTCCTGAAAAATCAACAGGTTCCTACACGGCTGTTTTAGACTCAAGCGGAGAATTAGTTATTGCGTTAGCGGATATGGAAGTGTATGAGGCCATCACACCTGATTTACTGCTTAAACATGACGTACAATTAAGTCACGCCAAATGTATTATGGTCGATTTAAACTGTCCGAAAGAAACGATTCAATTCTTATGTCATTTCGCAAATAGCCATGATTTACCGATTGTGTTAATACCCGTTTCATCGCCAAAGATGAATCGATTACCAGATAATTTAGAAGGTGTTGCATGGCTCATTACGAACCGAGATGAATCTGAAACTTACCTTCAAACTGAAATCAAGAATGAGGAAGATTGGAAGAATGCATTAGAAAAATGGCTGGCACTAGGGATAGCCAATGTGGTTATTACTAATGGAAAACAAGGCTCGATGATAGGTAATAAAAAAGAAGGAATTTTTCATGTACCTTCTATTGAAATTAATGAAGTCGTCGATGTAACGGGTGCGGGAGACGCTTTTTCCTCTGCTGTTATATACTCTTGGTTAGAAGGTAAATCGTTGGTCGAAATTGCTAAAGCTGGGAGTATGAATGCTTCTAAAACACTGCAATCATCTTATACAGTTAGACAGGATTTATCAGCAGAACAACTACAAAAAGACATGGAGGAATTATCATGAAACAATACATTACATTATCTGAAGAAGTACGTATCGCCAAGGAACAAGGAAAACCAATCGTTGCCTTAGAGTCTACAATTATCTCACATGGTATGCCATACCCACAAAATGTGAAAACCGCACGTGAAGTGGAACAAATTATCCGTGATAATGGCGCTGTTCCGGCAACAATTGCAATCGTTGATGGAAAAATTAAAATTGGATTATCCGATGAAGAGCTAGAAATGTTCGGAAAGAGTTCAGATGTAGCAAAAGCATCTAGACGTGATTTAGCTTATTTACTCGCTACAAAAAAACTGGGGGCAACAACAGTAGCCGCAACGATGATTTGTGCCGAGGCTGCAGGAATTAATATCTTCGTAACTGGTGGTATTGGCGGTGCTCACCGCGGTGCAGAGACTACCATGGATATCTCTGCAGACCTAGAAGAACTCGGACAAACAAACGTGGCCGTAATTTGTGCAGGTGCCAAATCGATTCTAGATTTAGGGTTAACAATGGAATATCTTGAAACAAAAGGCGTACCTGTTATTGGTTATCAAACCGATGTACTCCCTGCCTTCTATACGCGTAATAGTGAATTCTCAGTGAACTTCCGTGCAGACGATGCGGAAACAATCGCCTCGACGCTAAAAGTTAAATGGGATTTAAACCTAAAAGGCGGAGCTGTGATTGCCAACCCAATCCCTGAAGAATTCGCTATGGATGAAAAAACCATTACTAATGTAATTGAAGCCGCTTTAAAGGAAGCAGAAGAAAAACACATATCCGGTAAAAATGTAACGCCATTCTTACTAGGTAAGGTGAAAGAATTAACTGATGGTAAGAGCCTAGATGCAAACATTGCTTTAGTTAAAAACAATGCAGTGGTGGGAGCTCAAATAGCTGTAAGTTTTAATGGTATGAAATAAGGATTGAAAAACAACTTTTCCCGGCAGCAGCCTCATGCTTGCAGACACAATCTAGCTTCTAGATGAGTCTGCAAGCTTTTTTATTGATATAGGATTCTTTTGGAAGTTTAGCTGCAATTTTACACAAGAAAATATTAAAAAGAGCGGAATCCTCATCCTTCGTTTATACTCACTTTCATTCCTAAATTCCAGTTGCAATTCCTTCTTGGTAAATTTCTCGAACTTGAGCCCAATCTTCATTTTGCATATTATCTATGAGAATAGAATTTTTCATAAAACCACTTGCTTTATATTATTTATAATGATTTAACTTCTTCAATAATGGATTCTCCCTCACTTTGGTCAGTGTCTGTCCATTTCCATCTCTCATGTAATATAATTCTTCCATCTGGCAGAGTTTCTGGGGTAGATTGACATTGACCGCCTCTTATTTCGTTTCTTGAGTTAACATGGTTATACCTAAACTGTAAACTGCCCTTTTCCTCAACTATTCCAATAAGTGTTCCTTTTACAATGTCTCCTCCATAATATGTTGCTGAAAGTATGTTTCCTTCTTGTTGGTACTCAAAAAATGTTTCTAATGAAACCTCACCGTTAGCTGTATTTTTGACTGAAACAAATTTCCGTCCATTGTAATTTATCAACATTCAACCCCCCTAGTAGTTTTAATAATCAAACATTTTATCACATCTTTTATACATTTTGATTGTTAATATCTGAGTTAATAAAAAGAAATCTTTCTGTTATTGATGTCCCATATGCTGTAGTTGGAACAAGAGGAAATGTTTATATTGATATTATGAATGAATAAAAATAATAACATCTATCAAAGTCGAATATTCTCAAAATGTTCAACAGTTGGAAATGGGTCATAAAAACGATGTAACTGTTTTTTCCATTCTTGATACTCGTTTGATTGCCTAAACCCAACTGTATGGTCTTCTAATGTTTCCCACTTTACCAATAATAAATATTTCCCTTTAACTTCTATACAACGTTGTAATTCGTGAGATATGTAACCTTTCATAGATGCAATGATTTCTGATGCCTGACGAAATGCTTCCTCATATTCCTCTTCCATTCCTGGTCTAACCTTAAGCATAACTGCTTCCAATATCATCTAATTCCCCCTTAAATAGATTTGCCTTTGCCGTTTTGTAAAAATTCGACATAAATCTATTTTTTCCTTTATTACAGTCGAATAATTCTTAAGAAAGTCGCTTATATGTATTTTTCATCACATCTTCTTTTAACAATCGGATGTACAATCGTAGTGAATCTATAATAGAAAAGGGGCATAGTCTATTTATTTATCGAAATCTATACATAATAGTTTAGGAGGTTGTTCTTTTGTTCAAATTACTAATATTCGTTTTAATTACTATTACTCTAATCTTATTGAGTCTTTTTATTGATGGACTGATGAGGCTGCATAATCAAGAAAAGGAAGATAAAAAAAATATAGTCAGAGATGGCATGGAAGGTTATTTAGATCAAACATTTGGAATTGGACCGGTAAAAATATTTAAAACAATGTTTGATGCCGATGGCAATGTAAGATATTTGGTTTATTTGCCGCAGTACGAATGGTTCAAAACCCCAAATTACAAATGGTATGAAGTGTATGCCACCAAAAACGGATTTCAACATACTGAAATCGAAGGATGATTTCAGTCATATTGACAAAGAACGCCCCATTTCTATGGGGTGTTCTTTGATTTATCAGGTATCTAGCCTTGCATGGGACAACTTTTTACACAGTAATATTTGGAAAAACTATTTTATCATTCTGTCGATTGGGCTTTAGATGTGTTTTGTACTTGTGTTACGGCCGTTAAAGCAGACGAAATTTCGTTTGATGCCTGTTTCATCGCTTCCTGGGCGAGAGCAGGATCGGAATTTGCTTTTTCAATTGCTTTTGTTAACAATTCTTCTGTTAGTGCTACATTTGCTTTTGCTTGGTTTAGTTGATTTACATCAATTTGTGGCATGAGTTTCTCTCCTTTTGTTTCGGCTGTGTTAAACTAGTTTGTTGATTTCCGCTCCAGGCGCTTCGCTTTCCGCGGGCGGGTTCGGGGAGCCTCCTCGGCACTAAAGCGCCTGTGGGGTCTCCCCCTGTCCCGTTCTCCCGCAGGAGTCTCGCGCCCTCCGCTCCAATCAACAAGGTTACAATATCATCTTTACCTTTAACACAGCCGTTGTTTTAAATTACCTCTATATCATCACCATGCATTTTATTTTTATTTAAGGTAAAAATTACCTCGAAAAAAAATGCCTCGGAGTTATCTCCAAGACATTTTTTACAATTTTTATTCATTCTTACTTAACATTTTCGATAATGGTTGCTACACCTTGTCCTCCACCGACACATAACGTAGCTAAACCATAGCGGTTTTCTCTTTTCTTCATTTCATGAATTAAAGTTACCAAAATTCTTGCTCCACTTGCACCGATTGGGTGACCAAGTGCAATCGCACCACCATTAACATTTAACTTTTCTTTATTAAATTGAAGCTCGCGATCTACAGCAATCGATTGTGCCGCAAATGCTTCGTTTGCTTCAATTAATTCAATGTCTTCTAAAGATAAAGACGCTGTTTTTAAAGCTTTTTTCACTGCAGGGACAGGACCGATTCCCATAATACTCGGATCCACACCTACAGTAGCGTTTGCTTTAATTGTTACTAGAGGGGTTACGCCTAATTCCTCTGCCTTTTTACGGCTCATCACTACAAATGCTGCCGCTCCATCGTTAATTCCTGAAGAGTTAGCAGCAGTAACAGATCCATCCTTTTTGAATGCAGGACGAAGCTTACCCAATCCTTCTGCAGTCGTTCCAAACCGTGGGAACTCATCTTGGCTGAATAATGTCACTTGTCCTTTGCGGCCAGGTACCTCAACAGGGACAATTTCATCAGCAAATCGATTGGATTCAATCGCTGCTTGTGCCTTTTGCTGACTCCACGCTGCAAATTCATCTTGTTCAGCACGTGTGATTTCATATTTCTCAGCAAGATTTTCAGCTGTAATTCCCATATGATAGTCATTTTCTGCACACCATAATCCGTCTTTAATCATACTGTCTAAAATTTTCTGATCGCCCATTTTAAATCCATTTCGTCCGCCTTTTAACAGATGTGGAGCTTGACTCATATTCTCCATACCGCCTGCAACAACCACTTCTGCCTCTCCAGCAAGAATCGCTTGTGTTGCCAAGTGAACAGCCTTTAATCCTGATCCACAGACCTTATTAATTGTCAATGCTGGTGCCTCTTGAGGAATACCTGCAGCAAGAGAAGCTTGTCTTGCCGGATTTTGTCCAGCTCCTGCTTGTAAAACATTCCCCATAATCACTTCATCTACATCATTAGGATTAATTCCAGCTTTTTGAATAGCTGCTTTAATTACAGTAGAACCTAACTGTACAGCCGAAACATTTTCTAAACTCCCTAAAAAACTACCAATTGCTGTCCTTACTGCGCTTACAATTACAACTTCATTTACAGTCATTCTGATTTCCCCCAAAAAGTGATTTATGTATTCAAATAATAATTCCTCACAAATTTTACTACATTTCGCGGTATTTTTCGTGACAAACTATTCGACAAATTCAGAGTTTTTTTATTTATCGCTATAAAAGTATTAAGATCTTAACCTGACATATTCAACGTTTATCCCCTTTAAAAAAGGCCTAGAAAATCCACTATTGGTTAAGTAAAAGGTGTAATTACATCGATTGAAAATATTAATAAAACAGGCAAAAAAATTCTGTCGAACTTTAGTGTAAATTGACATGTTTTGTAGAATAATTTTCAAGTTTATCCTAACTTGGCATTTGAACAAATAAATGAACGATAAGAATATGACCGAACCTCCATATATTGTAATATAGCAATTTAGTAATAGTGGTTACCATAATAAACCAAAAAGAGAGAAAATAATTATTTTCTCCCTCAATTTGCAGCTATATTGTCTAAATAACTAATCCGCCATCCACACTTAAGATGGTTCCGTTAATATAATTCGCCTTATCCGAAGCCAAGAATACATATGCTGCGGCAATATCTTCTGGTTTGCCAAGCTTCCTAAGCGGAGTCTTTTCCTTCATAAATTGAAGCACCTTATCTGGCACCGCTGCAGTCATACCTGTTTCAATGAAACCTGGAGCAACTGCATTGACTCGGATCCCCTTAGGGCCAAATTCTTTTGCCCAGCTTTTCGTCAGCCCAATGACGCCCGCCTTTGTCGCGGCATAATTTGTTTGACCAATATTCCCATATAAACCAACGACGGAAGATGCGTTAAGAATAACGCCCGACCCCTGCTTTAACATATTAGGAGCTACAGCCTTCGTGCATTTAAAAACACCTGATAGATTGACAGAAATGACTCTTTCCCAATCCGATTCCTCCATCTTTGTTAAAAAACCATCAAGTGTAATTCCGGCATTGTTAATTAAGATATCGATTCGGCCATGCTTACCTATTGTGGATTGAACCATTTCTTCTATCTGGGTGCTGTCCGTTACATCGACTTTATAAAATTCTACTTTTTCATGATTCAATTCTTCTAATGCAGATTTACCAGCCGACTCATCATAATCACAGATGACGACGTTTGCACCCTCTTGGAGAAATTGTTTAGCCGTTTCTTTTCCAATCCCCTGTGCACCACCTGTGATTAACACAACCTTTTTACTAAACTCCATAATATATCACCTCGTTTTTTTCTTTTCAGAATAGACCTCTGCACAACATCAGCATCCCTAGGCAAATGAGAAAAGAAATCCAAAACAAAAAAGTGGCGATGAAACTAGGCTTTGGACGAAATTAAATCCATTTTTACCCATATTATGATGGATTATAGCTAATTATCACTCTTGTTAAAATACTTTACAATTCGCAAGAAAGTGAGAAATTTGTCAAAAAATGATGAAATGTATTTTAATAATTTTTAATCTTTCACCTTTTAAAATTTCGATGAAGTTAGTATGATGGATAGGTCAACAAAACAAATGTAGGAGGAAAAAAATGAGCACAGACTTTAATTTTTATGAAATGTGGAAGGATCTTTATTCACACTCCAGTAAGTTATTCGATGAGAAAGTAAGCAATGATTTCCCTTCTCAAGGCATGGGACAGGTATTGGAGATGAATCTTCAATTAAAAAAAATGATTGATGAGTCAACGGTAAAATATTTAGAATTTATGAATGTACCAACTCGAAATGACATTGCTAACATTTCTTCGCTGATTGTCAATGTTGATGCAAAAGTAGATGATTTAGAAGAAAGATTAGAAGAGAACTTGGATAACCAAGACCAAGAGTCATTTAAAACAGAATTGTCGAATTTAAAAAAGGATATGAAGAATTTAGATCAAAAATTGAACCAAATCCTTAATGTGTTAAAAACACCAGTAGAAACCAAGAAATAGAAACGCATTACATAAATGTAAATGTAAATGTAAAATTTTTGGCATAACAACAACAACAACAACTACTATATATTGGGAGTGGAAAAGAATGACAGAATTAAAAGATAAAGTAGCAATCGTAACAGGCGGCAGCAGAGGAATCGGTGCATCAATTGCATTGGAACTGGCTAAAAATGGTGCGAAAGTTGTCATTAACTATAATATTCGTAAAGAACTAGCAGATAAAGTAGTCGCAGAAATAAATGAAATTGGCGGAGAAGCTTACGCTGTTCAAGCAGATGTTTCTGAAAGTAATGAAGCAGCATACCTTGTACAAGAAACCATCAACCATTATGGTAAATTAGATATCCTGATTAATAATGCAGGAATTACAAGAGACAGCACGTTCAAAAAATTGAAAGAAGAAGATTGGAGAAAAGTAATTGATGTTAATTTAAACAGTGTTTACAACAATACATCTGCAGCATTACCTTATCTTCTTGAATCAGATGCTGGCCGCATCATCAACATTTCGTCCATTATCGGTCAAGCAGGCGGGTTTGGACAAACCAACTATGCTGCCGCAAAAGCAGGACTAATTGGATACACTAAATCTCTCGCTCTTGAACTTGCTAGAAGTAAAGTAACAGTTAATGCGATTTGCCCAGGATTTATTGGAACCGAGATGGTCCAAGCCATTCCTGAAAAAGTTCTTGCAGGAATCGTTGAAAAAGTACCACAAAAACGCCTAGGCAAACCAGAAGAAATCGCTCGTGGTGTTGTTTTCCTATGTAAAGATGGTGACTATATTACTGGTCAGCAATTAAATATTAACGGTGGACTTTACATGTAAGTGTCATGAATGTACAACCTTCTTTATATATTAAAAGAGTAAATAAATCATGTAAGGAGTGAACAGTTATTAACGCTCAAATGCTAAAAGAATGGAATGAGATGCTAGAGGCTACCCCTCAAAAGTATCAAGAGATGTACCAACGTGTAATTAGGGCATCTCAAGTGTTAACGACCGATGCCGAGCCCGAAGTAGCACCTACACCGAAGGAATTAGTTTGGACTAGAAATAAAGCAAAACTCTATCGGTATATATCTGATCAACCAAAAAAACATAGAACCCCACTTCTATTTGTTTATGCACTAATTAATAAGCCTTATATATTGGACCTTACCAAAGGTGGTAGTTTAATAGAATTTATGGTTGAACGTGGGTTTGATGTTTACCTTCTTGACTGGGGTACACCAGGTTACGAAGATAGACATATGAAACTGGATGATTATATTATGGACTATATACCACGTGCCGTTCGTAAAGTAATGAGAAGATCTAATGTTGAGGAAGTATCGATCCTTGGTTATTGCATGGGTGGAACGATCACGTCTGCATTTGCAGCATTACACCCTGAATTGCCAATCCGCAACCTCATCTTTATGACTAGTCCTTTTGATTTTGAAAATAGCGGCGCATATGGTGCGATGTTAGATGAGCGATATTTTAATATTGATAAAGTGGTAGAAACCCTTGGTGTGATTCCACCAGAAATGATTGACTTTGGAAACAAAATGATCAATCCAATTGGAACCAACTTTGGACCATTTATTAGTCTTGTTGAGCGTGCTGACAATGAAAATTTCATAAAGAGCTTTAAACTACTGCGAAAATGGTTAAACGACGGAATTTTATTCCCTGGTGAAGCCTACCGTCAGTGGATTAGAGACTTTTATCAAAAAAACAAACTGATAAAAGGTGAAATGGTTATTCGTGGTCAAAAGGTCAAACTGGAAAATATCAAGGCAAATGTGCTCAACTTAGCTGGGAAAAACGACCTCATTGCCCCACCGCATCAAGTTGAAGCATTGATGAGCAAGATTTCTAGTGAAGATAAACAATTTAAAGTTTTACCTGTCGGGCATACCTCCATTACTTATGGCAGTCAAGCAACAAAAATAACTTATCCAACCATTTCCGACTGGTTAGAAGAACGATCTAACTAATTATAGTGAAAGTCTAATCAATGAGGAATTTCTTTTACATTAGAAGAGTGTCCCGAAACACGTGGGGCACTCATTTTTTATTTTATCTAGTAGCAAACACTTCTGCGAGGAAAACAAGTTATTAGTAGTGGTAAAATTAATTATATGCAATTTTCAGAGAATTGACAAGAGATAAATAAATAAAATATTCTATTAATTCAGTGAATACTTTTATATGGCTTAATAGAGTGATTGGATCCATCCTATTAAAAATATTGCCGATTAAAGTTTTTTTAAAGAAATGGATAAATCATTTAAAGCCGGAAGATTTCTCCCGGCTTTTTTAGTCATTCAGGACAATTTTTTCTACACCAAAAATGTAATGGTTGAACTTATCTCATTTAAGTGGCTCTGATCTGCCCACAATATTAAGTAATTGTAAGTGGCTCCCGCGAGTTGAATTGGTTTTGGATATCGAATAATCAGTGCAGCCTGCCCTCTCATCTCTTGCGGTTGGTCCTCAGATGGAAAAATCAGGCATGACTCATGTGTTTGAATTATGCGAGGTTGAGATCCGTATGGTAGTAGTTGGTGGAAGGCTTCATTGTGGCATACAGTGTTAATCGGTTCTTCTGAGGAAATCGCTGAAATTTGGAAGAAGCCGTCTGGTCCTTCATATCTTTCATCCGTTACTTTTTGCCAATGAGCCGGATATCGAAATTGTACGTTATAGACTTTATTCGTATAGGTCCTTCTCAGCGGAGAAATGGGTCTCGGGGACCATTGCAAAGATCTAATTAATACCCCTTCAATTAACCTGATGGGAACAGGATGCAATACGTCGATTAACCACAATTCGTTCGCAGCTCCTTGGTTTTTACAACCTGAAAGATATGCCAATTTCCTGCCATCCGGGGACCATGTTATGGGAGTGGCAAAGCAATTCGAAATCGCTATTGTTCGATCGTTCTCTCCCCCCCTTCCTGTTAATCGAATCTGAGAAAAATAGCCCACGTTTTCAAAAGCTGTAGCACTGTAGGCGATGGATGATGAATCAGGCGGCCATACCGGAAAATAGTTTTTCGCAAGCGGACCTCCCCTCACTTCATTTACTCTTCCAGTTGAAAGTTCCAGGGTATAAATTATGGAAATACTTGCTCCGGGAGAAGTATACAATACATATGTCCCATTTGGGGAAAGACGAACATCATTCAATCGGCCACCGGTGTTCTGAGTAATTTGACGTTTTCCGGTTCCATCGGTTCGAATCCGAAAAAGCTGACTGATTCCTGCTCCATCGGGTGCTTGATACAGCAGCTCCGTCCCACTCGGAAACCATTGGACATCCGTTGTACCTGACTGGTTTATTCGCTGGAATTGATGTGTGAAGACATGATACATGATTATTTCATTCTGTTTCGAATAAGCTAATTTTTGACTGTCCGTGGACCAACTTAAATATTGACCTTCCGCTTCTGCAAACTGATCAATACGAGCAATGGAGCCATTAGCTACTTGGACAACGTAAAGAATTCCATTACGTCCTGTGAAAGCGATACTGCTGCTGTCGGGGGACCAAAAAGGAATCGAAGTGGATTCTCCTAAACCATTGGTAAGCTGTAAATTCTGTCCATTGCCGGGATTAGATAGCCATAAATCATAGCTTCCCCCTCGGTTGGATGTATACGCAATCATTCCTCGGTCCCCCGGAGGTGCATAAGGAATAATCAACTTCATTCCTGGACTTAAATTATTGGTTGAAAGCTGGTTAATCTGTCTGATTAGCTCATAATTGTTTTGCCCACCCGTTATGACGTTAAATCTTCGTGCAATTTGAAACAATGTGTCCCCGGGTTGAACGACATAGTAAGGGGTGCCAGGAGGAACCTTCAACAGTTGACCTAACTGAATTTGATAAGGAGGCTGCAACTGATTAGCTTCGATAATAATAGCAGGCTGGATCCCGAATAATTGAGCGATTTTATAAACACTATCACCTTGCTTTACACGAATGACATCAACACCAGGTGGAACAGAAAGTTGTTGGCCCACATAAATCGTATATGGCGGACCGATATTATTTGCGGCAATAAGTGTATCAAGGGGAAGCTCCCATCGCTTCGCAATCTGATACAGGTTATCACCGGGACGGACTGTGTAAAAAAGCTGCATCCTTTTCCCTCCCATTTATTACTAACTCAGAGAAAATATTTTTATCTCCTTTCGTATCCTGCCAATATAATATTCAGGTATGTAAGTAAAGATTCGGTCAGTGATTGATTTGAACCCCCCCACGGGCATTAGACTCTTCCAATAGTTCCCGTTTAATTGATTTTTCCCACTCAACAGGCATCATACATTATCTATGGTTACCACTCATCCGATTTCTCCCACTCAGCGGGCATCATACAACTCTTTTGCTGTAACTCATAGAAAAAAACCACAGTATCTAGTACTGTGGCAGAATAACCATTAACAACAATAATCATACGGATGCAGTGGAGGATTCGCAGGAATTGACCACTTTGGCTGCAAGGATGGATCCTTCCAATGCCAGGCCCCTAATGCTGCTGCACAGGCATCAATTAAATGACTTTCCTCATCAATAAAAACAGGTAGCATAGTTAACTTTTGCTCACCAAGCCAGTTCCGAATCCAACTTCTCGCTAATAGACTTTGTTTGTAACTCAAAACATACTTCAATTCCTCTTGAGAGAGTCTTGAACCAATCACTGCACCTGGGTGCACTTCCACAATGGAAATCGGATAACTATAAGTTAGTTTTCCTATTTCTCTACTAAGCTTTATTCCTCTTAGTGTAAGATAAACCATTCGATTTAAAGTTGGCGGCATGATTGATCCAGGCTTCATCCCAAGTGAAACAATAAACTGACGCAGCTGTTTATCACCAAGTCTATCTCCCCCGCCGTCCTGATAAGATAAAGGGGCATCAATACCAATAACTACTTCATCTATTTGACTTTGAGTCTCTATTTCTTTTAAAATGTCCAGATCCCCAATATTGCTCATTAACTTAATAAAATTTAATTGACCATTTTGTAATTCAAATACCGTCAAAACAGTATCTTTATGATTACTTGGACCGGACAAATCAATCCCTATTACTCTCATCAGCAATCTTCTCTTTCTATTGGGTTTACTAGAGTTAATACATCAAAGTTAATCATCCCCATACCCTGAAAATCCGATCGATGCAGAGGAGAGAGCTTGGTCCCATTCTTGTTTTTGTTGTTTTTGCTGCAGTGATTTTAAGTCCGCACAAAGTCTCTTCACATCAACCCGCTGTTCGTAATGCCATTCAAGGGCAATCGATGTATACAATTCATTGAGCTGTGCATAAGAGAAATCCTTGGTTGAATCAATAACTTGCTGAATCTCTTCCTCTGAAAGAATTCGAGCAATATTCTTGTTTACTAGATACTGATAGCGAAGCTCTTTCGTCGGTACATGGATCTCATATGCACGGTCAAACCGGCCAGAGCGGTTCATAAGGGCAGGATCTATTTTTTCAGGATAATTCGTTGTCCCGATAATGAAAATTCCTTCTTTCGAGGTGGCACCGTCTAAAATGTTCAGGAAGACGGACCGTACACTTGCTGGCATGGAATCGATATCTTCGATGACTAACACCAATGGCGTCAATTTTAATACAGACGTAAAGACCTCTTTAATCGTATAGCTGGATGTAAATTCAGTGATCTGCCAATAAGCTACCGGTGCATTTATGCTGCTGGCGATAGATTTCACAAGAGTGGTCTTTCCATTCCCAGGTTTTCCGTAGAGAAGAATCCCGCGTTTGTAAGGAATATCATACGTTTTGAAAAATTGACCGCTTTCCGAAAAGAATTCGTCAATCGAGCGATAAATTTCTATCTTTAAAGAATCCTCTAAAAATACATCTTCTCTTCTTACCAAAGTAGTAATACTATCAATCTCTGTTTCTACCCCATCTTCTGTATCTGTAAAAACAGTCACATAGTTTTTAATATAATCTCTTTTTCTTTTAAGAACATATTTCAAAAAGGTAACTAAGCAAGCATCATTTTTGGCAAAAATAAAATCCCGGGTCATTTCTCCGTCACTTTGAAAAATAACCAATCTGGCCAGCGCAACCTGATAATTCGAATAGTAAAAAAGACCGTTCGTGATTCGTGGTTTAACAATCAGCTCCATCGCTTTATCGGTATGGTTGGATGAGATCGTTTTGGTCTCGCCTTCTTTATAAATATGACAAATCAATTGTACTTCTGGAGACTCCTCTTTCAAGTCTTCCTCAAGAATGTCCCAAATCTCATTTGAGGTATCTTCATCCGAGTACATATGAAAATCAATTCCAACTTCGTCTATTAGTTTCTCCTGAAGTGTAGAAACAATTTTTGCATAGTCATAATAATACGGCAATGCCTTACGATCGATTGTATTAGTGTCAAACAGAACATTAGTTTTCATCTAGTTCTCCTTAGCATTAGTAATTTCCCATTTATATATTATGATAGCATTTTTATCACTATTAGGTTAACCTAGTTTGCTTTATAAGACTATATACAACTTTTTTCCTGTTTAACTTTTATCTACGTACTTTCCCCCCTTGTAATAAGAACATCTTTCTAATCTAAATTTGTTATAGCACATACTATTAGTATTAGAAAACAATAATGATTGATTATCGTTATGCCGTAGCCACTGGTGTTCTCGACAGAAAGAGTAATCACCAAACTGGAAAATAGCACATATGCATCCTTTTATTTGTATATAATGCAATAAGCCATTTTTTGGAAAAGTAAGGGAGGATGCCACATTACATGAATTCTCAACTATCTGATCATCAAATGCTCAAAATTATTAGAGATGGTCTAAAAACATCACAAGTTCCTAGACATATTCTTATAATCGGTGCAGGTATGTCTGGACTCGTCGCTGCCTCTTTATTAAAGGAAGCGGGACATCACGTCACTATTCTGGAAGCCAACGATAGAGTTGGAGGACGTGTTTACACCATAAGGGCCCCCTTTAGCAATAACTTATATTTCAATGTCGGACCCATGCGAATTCCCGAAAAACATCATTTAACCTTTGAATATATTAATAAATTCAAATTGCCTATAAATCTATTTATTAACCGGACCCCTAATGACCACATCTACGCAAATGGCATCAAAACACGTCTGAATGTATATGAAAATAATCCAAGCATTTTAAAATACCCAGTTACTCCAAATGAAAGCGGGAAATCGTCGGAAAAACTTTTGCTTTCAGTCATACAACCAATTATCAATTTTATTAACGAAGATCCTAAAAAGAATTGGCCTCTAATAGAAAAACAATATAGAAATCTAGCCTTTGGTTCTTTCTTAAACTATTATTTTTCAATCGGTGCCATTGATATGATAGGTGTGCTTATTGATTTGGAAGCATATATGGGGATGACCTTTGTTGAAGTAATCCGAGAACTCATCATCTTAACAGAAACAAAGAAATTTTATGAAATAACGGGTGGCATGGACCGATTGCCAAAAGCATTCCTACCGCAATTACACGAGAATATTCAGTTCAACCAAAAGTTGAAAAGAATATCTCAATCTCAAAACAGTGTAACGATTCATTGTAAGCACCAAAAAACCGATGAGAGCTTCAGTATAACTGGTGATCTTACGATTGTAACTATACCATTTTCAACCTTACGATTTGTGAAAGTCGAACCTTATGAGTCTTTTTCCTATTATAAAAGGACAGCGATTCGCGAACTCAATTATATGGCCTCTTCAAAGATTGCTATCGAGTTTAAAAGTAGGTTTTGGGAAAAAGTAGGTCAATTGGGTGGTAAATCGATAACGGATCTGCCGATTCGATTTTCATATTACCCAAGTTATGGTATTGGCACCACCGGACCTGCGGTAGTTATCGCGAGCTACACATGGGCAGATGAGGCTTTAACATTGGAAAGCTTATCTGAAAGAGAGCTGATCCAATATGCTCTAATGAACTTGGCAGAAATTTTTGGGTATCAGGTTTATTCAGAGTTCGTTACAGGAACATCCTTTAGCTGGAGTACGAATCCTTATTCTTGCGGAGCATTTACTGCTTTTGAACCTGGACAGGATTTGGAGCTATATCCTTATATTTCTACACCTGAGGGAAGAGTGCACTTTGCTGGAGAACATACCTCACTTACCCACGGTTGGATACAAGGTGCAATTGAATCAGGAATACGAGTGGCAAACGAAGTGAATGACTTACTAAAATAATTTTGTAAAAAAGGCAGCGATGCAGCCTCTTATTTTTGAAAAAATAAATGAACAATCTAGGCTTTATAAGATTGACTCACTTTTTCCTTCATTCATTTCGCTATATTTCAATTTTTTCATTGTCAATATCCGATATGTAAATCAGCGTCGAATAGAGTGCTGCTTTTCCTGCCATCTTCACTATCATCTGTTCCGTGATAGGCATTTCAACATTATGTAATATTCTTCATTCCCAAATTACATCAAAAACAGTCCATGACAGCTCACCATTTTTTTGATTCAAATCAGGTAATATGCTTTGGAAGTGATTAATGAGAGGACAGCCGATTTCTCTTCAATCCTGAAGTAAAATCGGGCTGTCCTTAAATTTCTTTTTTCAACTGAGTTTGAGGGTTGAATTACTTTTTACTTCTTAGAATTTCATTTACTGTAGTTTTCATTGAATAAATCACGGTTTTTTTGTACCGAACTGCTATAAGTAGCACTCTTATCTGTTCGGATCGGGAGAGATGTTTAAAACGGGGTTCTTGTTTCAAAAAGGAACGAACGATTGACCAACTGGTCGGCATTAATGGAAAGTCATCTAGGGGTTGTTTGTTCCGTAACCGCTGAAGCCATGATTTCATTCCGGTCGAACTGTTACTTTTATCGACTATACATGGCGCATATATATTTTTAGTGTGTTTTTTAAGGGATTCAAATCGATCTTGCCCGCTAACAATGATGTAACTGCCATCCTTCCGATTTTTTTTGACAACCAAAACAAACATGCAGTCCCACATTAATCTCTGCAGTTTCTTAATATGCTCAGTAATTTTCAACGATAAATCAGGTTTGATTTTATCCAGTGGTATATACTGTATCGTGAATTTCATACACTGCCCCTCCTGTTTTTTCATTTACCCGTCCTCAATTGCATAGGTTTTCTTACAGCAGGTGCGTCATACTGATGAATGGTAACTACTTCGGCCTTTTCTATGGTTAGTGTCAATTATCGTTATGAAAAACACAGATTAAACTGAAATCCCATTAGTTTATATGTATGAAATGGGCGCATGTCACATACGAAGTAAGCAAAAAACATTTAACAATTGTTTTACCTGCCTTTATATGTCTTATTCAATTTTCCAGATAAATTACCCACAATAAGAAAAAGCCTCCAAGAATGGAAGCTTGATATACGTGAAGAGGTTAGCAGACTGAAATAGAAAGACCAACATTTATCTGACATTCAACCTATCCTGGTCGGCTCCAGATTGCTCAGTAAAATTGCCTCTTCCCCTATATGGAAGACCTGCTCCACTCATCTTTAGATCGTACTCAGTTTATCGAACAACCATACAAGATGATTGTATTTACCACAGGATTGTATGTGATCTCTCTCGATCAGGATACGTTCCATTGCAATCGAGTCGTCGCCGAACCCGGTATTTTGAACTAGGTTAACAGGGGGAAGGTTTTCTGCAATATTTATACGAATTTGATGAAGTAATGTTATGATTGCTTGGTTAAATTCATGAAACTCATTGGGAAAGCTTGCAGTAAGGGAATGATGTTCTAATAGAATCTTTTCCATGAGTCCATAATCTGTCGGATGAATAGAGTGCAGAGCTCTAATGGATACATCAAGAACCGGGTGCTTTTGTTGAAACAACAGACGATTTAAGTTCATATCATCTTCCTTCGTTTTCGACGGCGGATGTTCTTGATGATACGTTTCTAAATCATCTTCGATAATAAAATTAGCATTTTCCTTATATAATCTAAAAGCAAACTCAGCATCCTCGGGTCCCCATCCTTTGAAATTCTCTTCATAGCCGCCGACTTGCTCCATAAAACTTCTTTTAATAGAAAGAAAACCTAAGCAAGCCATCCAACGCAATGGGCTGCTATAAAAATGTTCCCTAAGGTATTTTAATAAATGATGAGCATAACTTCTGTATTTTACCATCGAGTATAAATTTTTTATATCGTCAATATCCTCTCTCTTAACCACTTGTTGGGGCTCTTGTAAAAGCCTGATATGAGTCGTTAAGCTGATAAGTGTCTGTTCTTGCGATACCACCTCTTTAAGGCGTTGGTTGAATAGAGAATTTTTTTCGCTCCACTTATAAATCGCGTTGATTTGATTATTAGTAAAATCCGGGGATAAAAAAGTATAAATGCGCCCCCGCTTGCTTCCTGCAATAACAACGGATTTCTCGTGAGTTAGATGATGCTGGCGGTTAAGGGTAACATAGTTAGGGGAAACGATGGTTTCTGCATCCAAAATGATAATAATCTCTCCCCTCGCATGCCTAAGTCCAATATTTCTTGAAGCAGCAACACCAACATTGGTACTATTGCGAATATATTGAAAATGGTAGGGAGGACAGTATTCCTTAATTTTTGGGGTCTGGTCGGTAGAGGCGTCATCAATCAATATCACTTCCATTTTGGATAAATCAAAGCACTGTTTCTCCAATGCATAAAGGCTAAGCAGATTAAGGGGATAGCGGTTATATGAAGGCATGATGATTGTGACTTCAATTTCCATGTTTTTACTCATTCCTCCTTGAGAGCCTATAGCTCGAACAATTATAAAAGTTCGGCTTAATTTGTTTTATTTAAAACTATTATTTAACGAAAAGATATTCCGAAAATAATTAAAAGGATGAAAAGCACCACGAATAAAGCAAAATTAACGCCATAACCATCTGACATAATATATCACCACCTTAATTATTAGATAGAACATCGTATGTCAGAACATTAAATATCGAATTGGACAAGAACAAAAATTTACATATATTTACATAATCTTAATATTTAAAAATGCTATTAGCTTGCTCCACATTTCGAAGATATTTTGCTTATTCAAGTAACCTGCCACCTTCGAATAAGAAAAAGGATCGCAGCAGCAACCCATAATTTCTTGAATTCAAGATTAAATTAGTTTAATAAACTTAAAATAATTATTAATATAAAAGATACGGAAAAGAATACAATCATGAAGTATCCAATATATTTTAATGGTTTTGGCAACCTACTAAATTTAGAATTTGCAGGATTCGTTCCATTTCCTTCTATCTTATTAAAGTGGTCAATTACATCATTAAATGGTTTATTTTCCTCTTTCATACTCCCACCCCTTTACTAAATTTTAACATATTCATTCCTCTATCCTTGAAATTTTCTGTAAAATCTTATTGAACCTGAATATTACTCGAATAAGGAAAAAAGCGATCCTCCATTATTGAAGTATCGCCCCGCTGAAAAAGTAGCCATTTATCCCCATCATTGTACAACCTAATAGGAAATTTCTTCAATCAGTTCTGAAAGTCTTAATAGCCCCTTTTTTAATTCGTGAAGTGATGCATAGGCATAGGACAAACGAAGATGAAAGTGATTATTACTGTCGTAAATATTTCCTGGGTTTAGTAATATCCCCTCGTTTAGTGCTTTTTCAAATAATTTTTTAATTGAAATTTGTTTTTTGATTTGCAGCCAAATATAAAACCCACCCTGTGGGATATTCCATGTGGCTAATTGCTTAAAATGTGTATTTAGTATTTCAAGCGTAAAATCTCTACGGAATTTTAGTTCTGTCCTTATCTTCTTTATATGTTCATCATATAAACCACTTGATAGCCACTCTGCGACGATGAATTGAGATAAAGAACTTGAGCCATAATCAGTTTGCATTTTTATATCAGCCAACCGATCTATCACAGGTTCTGGGCCAACGATCCAACCAATTCGTAAACCAGGACTCAGAGTTTTAGACATACTCCCTATGTATAATATTAGTCCTTGACCATCAATGGATTTTAATGGATTCGGTGGCGGGTTCTCAAACCATAAATCTCCGTAGACATCATCCTCAATAATTGGCAGCTTTTCATTCTTACAAACATCCAACAATTCCTTTCTTCTATTAGCTGACATTAAAATACCCGTGGGATTATGGAAAGTTGGGATGGTGTAAAGTAATGCAACATTATGCTGCTTTTTTAACCTCCCAATCGACTCGGGTCTAATCCCGTCCTCATCCATGGGAATTCCAAGTAAGTTCATCCCTGCTGATTGAAATACATGCACTGAATTTAAATATGAAGGCGTTTCCAGAAAAATGGTTGAATCACGGTGCAATAATCCTAATGAAATCAATTGCAATGCTTGAAGTCCTCCTGAAACAATCATTATCGATGTTGGAGAAACTTCTATTTTCTTCGTTTTTAAATAATTGCTTATCATTTCTCTTAAATAGAGACTTCCTTTTGGTTCCGAGTATCCTAACGAAAAAGTATGTGGGGAATGCCTCTTGAACATTTGTTCCATTTCTTTGACAGGCAACAACTCTGGTGAAAGTTCTCCCGTCCCAAGGCGTATTACTGTTGGATTAATTTCTGCTCTATTAATTTCTTGAATTGTTTTATTGTTTGGTTGGTAAGATCCCGACTTAACGTAGCTGTTCCAATCAGGCGGCGGGATTGAAGCAAGTAAACTCCACGTATTATTGACCACAAATGTCCCTCTTCCAACTTTTGATTCGATTAACCCATCTGCAGATAACTCATCAAGTGCATAAACAATGGTACTCCGATTCACATTGAAATTCTTTGCTAAATCTCGTTGCGTAGGAATTTTAGTTCCAACCGTCCATTCACCGTTTATTATTTTTCTCTTCATAAATTCATAGATTTGTTGATGGAGTGGAATCAAGGAGGATTTGTTTAGGATCCAATCTTTTTCTATCAAAAGGAACTCCCCTATCATTTTTAGATTAATTATAAATGATTGGTTGGGTAATATTCCATCCAATTGGTTGGAGACGAATGTAATCAAATCTAATAAAATGCAGTTATTACATATCAGGGGGAGAAAAATGTTAGAAGCAATTTTACACGGCATGATCTTAGCATTCGGTTTAATCCTACCTTTAGGGGTACAAAATGTTTTTGTCTTTAATCAAGGTGCAAGTCAGCCCAAATTCGTGAGGGCACTGCCAGTCATTATTACCGCAGCTATTTGTGATACTTTGCTTATTTCAATAGCGGTCTTAGGAGTGTCAGTCGTTGTACTTGGTTCTTATTGGATAAAAACAGTTCTTTATATAATTGGTAGTTTATTTTTACTCTACATGGGTTTTGTTGTATGGAGGTCTAAGCCTCAAAATATACAGGAAGTAGGATTAGCTTTTTCATACAAAAAACAAATATCTTTTGCTATGTCAGTGTCATTACTAAACCCACATGCAATTTTAGATACCGTTGGTGTAATCGGAACAAGTTCCGTAAAATACATAGGCTTTGAGAAAGTAGCATTTGCTGTGGCATGTATATTCGTTTCGTGGGTATGGTTTGCAGGATTGGGCATTACAGGAAGAATGCTCGGAAAAATAGATAAATCAGGAAAATATCTAGCGGTCCTAAATAAAATTTCAGCTATCGTCATGTGGGGCACAGCCGTTTATATTAGTTCTTCACTTTTTAAAATAATTTCTGGCCATTAGACAGTTCTCCGACAAGCGACCCCCTCCTTTCAAGGACAAGTCCAAGAAAATCTTCGTTATTAATTTTTTTACTGTTTCCATTCTGAATATCTTTAACTGGAATATCTTTTAATTTGAGGGTCTATAGCGAGATTTATCAATTTAAAGAGTTTAATAAAAATATTCGAAGGCAATTAGGAGGATTAATTATGAAGGCTATCGTTTCTAACAAATATGGCCCAACTGATGTGCTTGAATTAACAGAGGTGGAAAAGCCTATACCAGAGGACAATCAAGTACTTGTTAAAATTCATGCAGCATCGGTGAATTATGGTAACCTAGTCCTTTTGAAGGGCAAACCGTTCTTAGCACGGTTTGCTTTCGGTCTTCTGAAACCAAAATACCCCATACCTGGAGGCGACATAGCAGGTATGGTTGAAGCAGTTGGCAAAGATGTTACGCAGTTTCAACCAGGCGATGAGGTATTCGGAGACCTATCTGGATGTGGTTGGGGTGGTTTTGCCGAATATGTTTCTGTTCCTGAAAATGTATTAGCCTTGAAACCAGCCAATCTTTCATTTGAGGAAGCTGCAGCTGTACCTATGGCGGGAATCACTGCGTTACAGGGCCTCCGTGATAAAGGCAAGATCCGGTCGGGACAGAAGGTATTGATTAATGGTGCCTCTGGTGGTGTCGGGACTTTCGCCGTACAGATTGCCAAATCCTTTGGGGCTGAGGTAACTGGGGTGTGCAGTACGAGAAATTTAGATATTTTGCAATCACTTGGAGCAGACCATGCCATTGATTATTCAAAGGAAGATTTTTCTCAAAAAATGCAGAGTTATGACCTTATACTTGGGGTGAACGGACATAAACCACTATCAGTCTATAAGCGTACATTAAGTCCCAATGGAATTTTTGTTCACGTCGGGGGTTCCGGAGCACAAATGTTTCAAGCAATGGTCCTTGGGCCTTGGATTTCAATGACCGGGAATAAGAAAATGGGTACTTTTTTACAAAGGACTAACCAAAAAGATCTGATTTATATAAAAGAACTTCTTGAAGCTGGTAAAGTAAAACCCGTTATTGATAGACGTTATAAGTTGAGTGAAGTCCCCGAAGCTTTCAGGTATTTTGAAGAAGGTCATGCTCAGGGAAAAGTTGTCATTACTATGTGAATCATCTTTAAAAGAATAATTAAGTAGAAAAAAGAGGCAATTTGTTAGATAATATAAGGCTTTGTGGTTCCTCTTTAATTATAAAGAGAACGCACATTTAGACCTAACTAAAATTTGCGTTCTCTCTATGTTTGTTATAACTATCAAAGGAAAGTTCGTTATCTGTCCCTGAAACGGATTAGAGCGTCTCCGATTCTAGTCGAAATCCTTCCACGACCACATCTTCATCAATCTCTAATAATAGACAGCGTTTTCCTTGGTACATAATATATTTTACATTTTTCAGCTCTTTCGGGCTGATGGATACATCTGCCACTTTCGTATTGATTTTTATGGATTTAGGAACTAAACTGCTTGCTTTGAATTCATGTTTTTCGTCATCAACGACAGCTTTGAAGGCATGTTCCACTTGGGCAGTCTCGACATTTTCAACCCCGCTTACTGTTAAGATGCGTTCGATGTCCCGATAATCCAACGTAGGCGCTTCACTTTCTTCACTTTCTTCATTTTCCTGGACCATTTTATCGATTTCCTCATAGACATTCGAAATGACCTTGGAATCCACTTGGTCTCCTATTACTTTTTTTAAAATCTGTTCGAAGCTGTCCTTATCTTCCTGGGCAGTAATGATCTCTTCGCAATTGAGGACCTCTTCAATAAATGTCCCATCTGGTTGATTCGCTTTTCCTGCACAGTAAAGAATATGGTTTACATCTGCAGAATTGTCATTAAAAGCAGGGAACAGAAAGCCAGACAACGGAGACGCTAGATTGATAATTGGATCAAAGACGTTATTCGATTTGAATTCTTTCTCAATATAATCAAACAGCAAGGCTTTTTTCGGCTGATCCGTTTTATTGAGACTGCAGAGGATAAACTCGTTGGAATAAACTTCATCATTCCCACCTTCTTCGGACTCTAGGTCTCGTTTCCTGGTAGCCTTTCGATATTCTCCTCGAATAAACGTCACCATCGTATCAAACTCATAAACCGTATGAGCAAACATTTTTCCGACAATTTGCAGCATGTTTTCTTTCCAATCTTCTGTTGAATCAGCTCGTAATCCATCGAAGAGGATATGTTGTGTACTGTCTTCTACATCCCGGATAAATTTCAGTTCAAACAGTTTGGCATCGAGATAACCAGTCAAAACCTTTTTAAAGTTGGCCAAAAACAATTCTTGTGCTTCTAGTTCTATCATTTGAAACGGTTGACTGACATGATGGTAAATCTCACCTGTTTCTTTCTGAACATAAACATTGAAGATTTCTCGAATTTTCATGAGATCATTGTCGAATTTAAATTGCTTACGGATATCAGCGATATCTTTTTTATTCATATGTATCAACTCCCCTTCATGATTATACTGTTCAGACAGGAAAATAGGAATACTCTTTACCATCTCCTATCTGTTCTATTTTTCAATTTTTGCTAAAAATAAATAAACCACCCGTAAAAGCTCGCTTTTACGAATGGCTAACTGACATTTTTGTAGCTATTAAATATTCTGATCAAAAGTATCCTAAAAAACATGGATAGATGCTAATTACGTGATAAAAATTATATTCACCCGTTGATGTTTGAAGTCCATTTAATCAATAACAGCATGTAAACTAGGTCTGCGGATTACTAAAACATCACATTTAGCTGATCGAACAATTGCTTCAGAAACAGAACCAGTCAAGAATCGTTCAACAGCATTTAACCCTGTAGCACCACACATAATTAAATCTGCCTTAACTACCTTTGCAATATCTCCAGTAATGTTCACTTTTGGAGAACCAAATTCGATGATTACCGTTACGTTTTCAATACCAGCGCCCTCAGCTTGTGCCTTATAGCTATTTAACAGTTCCTCTGATGACCTTGTGCACGCTCAACAACTGAACGGTCATATGCTTCGAATGAACGAGAATTGATTACGTTTACTATGGTTAAAATTGAATTTTTGTTACGTTTTGCAACATCGATTGATTTTTGAAATGCGTATTCCGCTTCTTTTGAACCGTCTACAGCTACTAAAATACTTTTATAATGACTTAGCATCCTTCCTAATTCCCTTCTAAAATTATTTGAAATCTGTTTTTTTCTTTAGATTAATTTGGCTTTTTGATAAATAATGACAGTACAACATTAATAACCGCTAACACTAAACTAATGGTAAACACTAGGGAAGTTCCCGCTGCTGCTGCATGTGGCAATTCATTGGCAGTGGATGCTAAGTAACTAGTTTCTTTGGATGAAAAAATCGATACCATTACCGCAATACCAATAGCGCCCGCTACCTGTTGAATCGTTTGAGTGATAGCGATTCCATCTGGATAATATTGTTTCGGAAGAGAATTTAATGTGTTTGTTTGAACAGAAGCAAGGACCGCCCCTATACCTAACATCATGAAAATATGAGTTACTACGACCATCCATAAAGCCGTTTCAGTGCCAAATTGTGCATAGAGTGCATAACCAATTGCTACTAAAATGGTTCCAGGTATAATAACCGCTTTCGGACCATATTTGTCGAATAGACTACCAATGCTTGGAGCTAATACACAGTTTAGTAAGCTGCCTGGCAGCAAGATAAGACCTGTTGTAAAAGCTGCAATTAATAAAGCCATTTGCATATACATTGGTAAAATGACAAGCATGGACAACATATTAAAGAACGTAATAAAACTCATAAAGACACCAAGTACGAACAGTGGGTACTTAAATGCTCTTAGATTCAGCATCGGATTCTCCATTTTCGTTTGACGAATCGCAAAAAGAATAAGTGCTATAAATCCAATGATGATGGATCCAAGAACAAGTGCATTCGTCCAACCGGCATCACCAGATACACTGAATCCGTAAACGACCCCACCGAATCCAATCGTCGAGAGAATAACAGATATTACATCAATCGAAACCTTACGAATCTCATTTACATTCGGTAAATAAAGGGACCCGAAAATAAGCGAGAACAGTAAAAAAGGTAATGTAACCCAGAAAATCCAATGCCAGGATAATGTATCTAAAATAAGTCCTGCAATGGTTGGACCTAAGGCTGGACCAGCTAACATTACTAAGCCCATAATCCCCATCGCGGCGCCTCGTTTATTAGGTGGGAAGATGGTAAAAATAACATTTTGCGTTAAAGGTAAAGCAATCGCTAATCCTGCTGCTTGGATAACACGTGCCACCAATATAAGACTAAATACAGGTGCTACTGCTGCTAAAATGGTCCCGATAAGGGAAAGTGATATAGCAGTCAAAAACATTTGTCTTGTTGTGAATTTTTGCATCAAAATACCCGTTACTGGTACTAAAATACCTAATGTTAAGAAATAGCCTGTTGCTAACCATCCGACCGTCGTTGCATTCACGTTAAATATTTGAGCTAAATCTCCTAAGGCAATATTTAATGCCGTTTCACTAAAAAGCCCGACAAATCCAGCTACAAAAAGAGCCGCCATAATCGGAGCAGTTTTGTATTGTTTTTTCACCATCGTGTCAGTCTTGATTTTTTGTTTCTGAACTGTATTCATTTGTTGATTCACTAATAAAAACTCCTTTAATTAAAATTTCATTTACCCCTTCGTCTTCCCTTCTTACTAAAAAAGAATTGTCGTAATTTCAATTTCAGCAAAGATCATTTCCGTAGTACACCCCCGAACACTAAACGGTTCGTTAACTATATCAAAAATTTTTTCTCTATGTCAACTCGGTTGACAATATTTTTTTGTTAAGTTATTATCAACTGAGTTGACTATTTTAGAAAAAGAAAAAACCCCCACTTCGTCAAATAGATTGACAAAGCAAGGGTTATTAGCAAACAATGATTTATTGATTCATTAGAACTTCTTTAATAGATTGGGTAATACATGCGAAATAATTTTGAGTGGACTGCTTTCTTTTTGTGTCAAACAAAGCATAATTCCACCTTCAATTGAAGCCGTAATCATGAGAGCAATTGAATGAGCAGTTTCTTTGGAAAACCCATCTGCTACTAACTTGATCGAATAAATCTCTTGCATTTTTGAGTAAAGGTCCGAACAGGAATCTCGGACTGGTTCACTTAAAGATCCCATTTCACTAACAATACTCGTAAACGTAGAACCAGCAATCGTACCTTCGCGTTCAAAGTCAACAACTAATTTATCAATCATCGCCTGTGTGGCTTCTTGAGTATTTGGAAACCGTTTGAAAGTGTGAAAAACTCCTTCATACGGACGGGTCTTTTATTACTATATCAATAAAGTTTTCCATATTTCAAGAATTTTACGGTAATTTCCAACAAAAAAAGGAGCCAATCTTTTAATTAGATTAACAAAGCGAGAGTTTTTTGCTATTTTTTATATCTTCCAATCTAACTTTAATATACCTTTAAGTATACTTACTTGTTCAGTCCCTATTTTTTCTGCAATTTTATTCTCAAGTTTGGCTTTAAGGGCCTCGTTTTTTTCGTAGCATTCTTCTCCTAAAGGTGTTAACTGGATACACTTTTCCTTCTTGTTGTTTTCTACATTGTTGATTTCAACTAATCCTCTTTCAGAAAGCTTTTGGATAAACTTATGTATCGCCTGACGTGAAATTTCTACATTTTTTGTAACATACGAAATGCTAGGCTGTTTTTTATAAATCCTAGCCATGATATACCATTCAGAATTTGAAATATAAATCTCACTTTGATCGTTCCAAGCTTTCTCCGAGATACTTCGGACCAAACTATGACGCTCACTTAATAAGTCGATAAGATCTAAATTTTGTAATTCAGCGTTTGAAATCAAATGATTCACTCCAATCATAATCCTCGCCACTTACTATACAAAATACGGTAATGGTTGTCAATTTGGTTTACTTTAAATTCATTCAATCTTTCATTTCTGGGGACTTGACGGAAAGCCCTGTTCTAAGGATGGAAACGTGTGGGTTTACGCTAACCTTGAGTTTGGGAAATTCCTCAGCCCACTTTTTTTTATATTGTTCTTTCCATGCTCTTGGATGGGTACGATATACAGCATTTCCAAACCCAAATATATCAGTATGGTACTGTTTTTGCGCCTTATAGAGTGCTAATCGACACCTTTCCTCGACATCTTTTTCCATTAATGTTTGAACATATTGCAAAACCTTAGGGTTGCCTATATCTAGTTTGGAACTATTTTCAAACAATTCAACATCCGAATGAATATTTACGTTCATTTTCACCTTGCTTTGCATAAGGATTGGTTTAACCTTTGTCCTTCCTCTTATTAACTGAACACTGATTTTCCCCCCTCCTTTTTCCTTCGGTATCGTCACCGTGATATTTCCTTTCTCCATCTCATTGCGGAGCCACAGTACTCCCCGTGTATCCTTATCATTGATCCATCCTGCCAATTTATCTTTACGAAATACAGCTGTTCCAATAATAGCGGGAGTCAGCTTAGACTTCCCACCATTTTCTTCTGGTTTTATTGCGACTTGAGCAGCGACAGGGGAGATGCCTTCAGTCGTAAGCGTATTGATAAAGTCCTTTGTCATGATCCTTACTCCAACCCCTTCTTTCTCCTCTTCCCGAATGGTTTCTGCAGTGTATCGCTCAATGGTGGGAGTTAGTTTCAAAAGTGGTGCGGCTTCACCCTTTGAAAATAAAATAAAACTGCGCATACGTGACTCTCTTACTCTCGAAATGAAGTCCAAAATTGGATAAACCCCATCCCTTGCTGCCTTTTCCCCAATTATCAGAATCCTGTTATGAGAAAAGAATATACGACGCGGTAATTTTTCTTGAAGTCTCCGGTAGGCGTCCATCACGCTTTGCCCCGCCTCTGAAATAAGAATAGTCGTTTCCTTTTCACTGCCAGTACCACCGGCTCCTACAGGACCAAGCTGCTTTGGGATTGCAACTTGAATCGATACACGGATTTTACCGTCACTCATCTTATCTATGGCTGTAGCCGTTACTACCGCAATATCATTGATCTCTACCCGGCTCCAGCAGCCAGTCAGCAAGAATATTATCATACCGTTTATGACTAAAATTCCTAGTTTTCTCATAATATTCCTCTCTGAACCACGAATCCGCTAGTTCCTACGTTGAGGCGGCCGTGGACGCATAAAATTATTCAATCGTTTACGATTCTTTTTCCCCGTCTGATCGGAACGATCTATCATTTTCCACCAAGGTGCACGTACATAAATATCCTTAAGACTGGAGAAATTCATAGGCGCCACTGGAGACAAATAAGGAACACCGAATGAGCGAAGCCGGGCCATATGAGTTAAAAGAATCAAACTTGCCACCAAGATACCGTACAACCCGAGTGTCCCAGCACACATCATCATGGGAAAACGGAGCAAACGAATGGCGACTCCCTGACTAAAGACTGGGAAAATAAACGAAGATATACCTGTTATGGAAACGATAATAACCATTGAAGCGGAAACTATTCCCGCCTGTACTGCTGCCTGTCCAATCACAAGTGCTCCAACAATACTAACCGCCTGTCCAACAGGCCGTGGCAATCGTACACCAGCTTCCCGCAAAGCCTCGAATGAGATTTCCATTATTAAAGCTTCCACTAAGGCTGGAAAAGGAACCGTTTCCCTGCTTGAAGTCACACTCAGTAATAAGGTAGTGGGAAGCATTTCTTGATGGAAGGATGTGATCGCAATATAAAGAGAAGGTAAAAGCAAGGCGCCCGCCAACATGAAGAAGCGAAGCCATCGGATTACCGTCGCAACCATAAAATGTTGATAGTAATCCTCACTCGATTGGAGCATTTCATAAAAACTAACCGGGACGAGCAGAGCAAAGGGAGTATTATCAATGAGAATCCCAATTTTCCCTTCCAATAAATAAGCAGCTACTTTATCCGGACGTTCTGTATTGTTTACTTGGGGGAAAACGGATATGGGATTGTCCTGAATAAGTTCTTCGATATAACCGCTATCTAAAATGGCATCGATATCGATTTGACTGATTCTTTCCTTGACCTCGGCTATGAGTGATGTCTCCGCAATATCCTCTAGATAGGTTATGACCATTTTTGTATTTGATAACCGCCCTACAGTCATGGATTCCATTTTGAGTTGAGGCGTTTTTAGCCTTCTACGAACAAGACTGGTGTTGGTTCTCAGGTTTTCTGTGAATCCTTCCCTTGGACCCCGAATCACCGCTTCCGTCGCTGGCTCTTCGACGGATCTCGTTTCCCAAGCTTGAGCGCTGATAAAAAGGGCTTGATATACTCCATCCAATAATAGAACGGTGTCCCCATTCAAAATATGATCCACGACTTCCTTTATCGTCGTCCCTATACTCACCTGCGAAACATAGATGACTGAATCCTGAAGAAAAGTGTCCATTTTTTTCAATGGTATTGTTGCGTAAAGAGATGTCCCTTTCCCAATATCCAATAATGGTTTCAACACGTCAGAATCAATCATCTGTATATCCACCAAGCCATCTAAATAAATAAGACCTCCTTTCTGTATCCCAGCTAGCTGAAATTCACGGAAAACAATATCGGAAGATCGTTCAAAAATCATTTTCAACTGTTTTAAATCATCTTGAAAATGACCTTTTAGTTGATAGCTGTTAGAATCATCCTCCTGGTTATATGACCATTGCTTTTGACATTGATTCGATTTTGAAATCTTCTTCCCTTGCCAGCTCATTGTTCCCATTTCTACTGACCACCTCCAATTTCTAGACTTTTTTATATTTTAACCAGATATAAAAATAATTTTGAGGATATAGTCAAAAGTTTTGTTTATGTTAATACTGAATGAGCTAACAAAAAATGGGTTAGGAGGTGGAAAAACCATGGAGAGAATCTCAATCATCCAATTATTTATGCTTACCTTAATATTTCAGATTGGTACGTCGGTGATATTTGGATTTGCTTCTGTAGCCGGGAGTGATGCTTGGCTATCTACCTTAATAAGTACTGGAATCGGGACATGCCTCATCATTATGTTTCTCATCTTAATGCGACTTCAGCCGGGATTGACTCTTGTTGAATGGTTTCCTGCCCAGTTTGGCCAATGGCTCGGCACTCCAATTGCTTGGTTTTATATGCTTCATTTTTTATATAACTCAGGTCGGACGCTGGGTGATATAAAGGATCTTATCCCAACCACCATTTTGCCCGGTACGCCTAGTTGGATTATACTCGGCATATTTATGATTGCTATCACTTATGCGTTATATAGTGGGATTGAGGTTATAGCTCGGCTTGCAGAATTAATTTTACCTGTCATCTTAGTTTTGTTTTTCCTTGAGATCATTTTAATATTTGCCTCGGATATAACCGATATCAAGAATTTGCAGCCGGTTTTAGGAGCAGGATGGGGGCGTATTTGGAAATCCGTATGGCCGAGCGGCATCCAACAATCATTTGGAGAAACCCTTGAATTCGCCATGATCTGGACATTAGTGATAAATCCGAAACGCATTATGAAATCGACTCTTTTAGCAACGGTTTCTTACGGAATTCTTCTTTCAATTTTTGATGCACTGGCTGTTCTTACCTTTGGTGAAGGCACCTTTTCAACCAGTGTCTATCCTTTATACAGGTTAGTCAAAGTTATTTCTGTTGCGGACTTTCTTGAAAACCTTGATGCGTTGGGAATATTGTATTTTATGGGAACCGCCTTTTTTAAAGTGACGATACAAATGTATGGAGCCATTCGAGGAATACAGCAATTGTTGTACCTTCGTGACAGCAGGGTACTCGTTCTTCCTACAGCAGCCATTGTCCTTTATTTAGGAATGAACATATCAAGAAGCACCTCGGAACATTGGTCTTCTAATAAATCCCTTGGGAATTTAGGATTATTACCTTTTATTGTATTCCCAATTCTTCTTTTAATTGTGGCATGCATTCGTAAGCAACTATCCATTACACAAATGAAAAAAAGTGGATGATCGATGAATAGGAGTTGAATCAAAAGTGGAAAAATTTCTCTGGCCATGGCAGTCAAGGGTAATCATTGATTATCCTTGGGTATTATATGCGTTCCTCTTTTTCCTATCTATTATTTTATCGATCATAACGTGGTTAAGAAAAAAAAGAAAAGATTTTAGCGATAAGTAAAAAGTCTTTGCCGCATAAAGAAAAACGCCACTGGCGAGCCTGTAAGGGCGAAGACAGCGGCGTAGTTGCACTTATGAGTTCAAAGTTATGATTATTAGTTCATAAAAAAAGCACAAATTTAGATGCTATTTCAAATCCAAATAAAAAAAGATAAACTAGTTCTCATTGAGTGTGCTCATGAGGACTGATTTCCTAAATAATAGATAAAACTTGTCCTCATGGAGTGTTCATGAGGACAGATTTCCTAAATTATAGATAAACTTTGTCCACATGAAATATTTGTTTAATGCCTATTCGCTAAAATTTCTTGCATCTTGCGTGACACGAGGGGATAAAAATTGTTAATCGCGCTAGTTGTGGAATTTCCCCCGAAAAATCCTGTCCCTGGGCACGTTTTTACATTATAATCTGGCCCTCTATCTAGCACTCTTTCCTTCGTTCTCAAATTCCACCAATGATGATAAGTAATACTATCAATGGAAGGAGTTAACCCGAATTTTATAGATAACATGGCGGTAATATAAACAATAGTTTCCTTCTGTTCCGCAGTCATGACATCATGACCTTTATCGAAGTTGCCAACATTTTCGATGGTAATCCCTGTTTTATTAGCCTTTGGCCCAATTGTGCCTTCTGGTGCTATGTTAAAAGGCCTTGAAACAGCTATTTTTCCATCCGGAAAGGTGGTAATATTTTGAGCGATATTACTCCAGCCCATTCTTCTCTTATGGAAATTTTCCATCCCTATCAACATTCTAAAATGATTGGATCCATTAAAATGCTTATATGACGGTAACCATGTGTGATGCTGTTGAATAATAGTTACCTTCCTATTAATTCTAGCGTTAAATAACCAGTCCCTAAATTCCTCCCTCGTCATCAGGATATGCTGACCTTGCATGGTCATTTTTTTAGGAGGAATCTTTAATACTTGCCCGATATAAAGGTGTTCAGATGAAAGTTGATTGTTTGCTTTTATACTGTCGACTGTAGAATGGAAAGCTGATGAAATTCCCCTCAGGGTATCTCCGGCAACCACTTCATACATAATTGGAACCCACAACTTCTGCCCCATTAATAATGAATTGGATTGCAATCCATTGGTTACCTTGAGATCATTAACAGAGGTGTCATATCTATTTGCTATTCCAGGTAAAGTATCCCCTGATTTTACCAAATAAATATTACTAGGTTTATTACCAGCAGCCTGAGCAGGAAATGGATGAATAAGCATGAATACAATCAAACCAATGACAATGACAAAATTATTTTTCATTTTACATATCCTTTCAAAGTAAATCCGTTTTATTTTACAAACTTAAAAGGAACGTGATATAAAATAGCATACTCGCATGGTATTCTCTTTAACTTTTCCTGACTTTTAACTATTATTTTGTACTACCCTTAAGTAATTATGTCGATTCTGTGAACATTTTGTTATTAAGAGGTTTCTACACGATTGAATACATAAATTGGTATTTAAGTTTGGCAATTTTATTGATAAACTAATTGCTGAGAAAAAGAGATAAAAAGTGGGGATTTAATTGAATCTAACAATAGATAATTTAGACTTTCACCAATTAGTTGAGAATTCCCTTAACTCAATATTGATTGTTTGTGAAGATCAAACGATCCGCTACTGTAATAAAGCTGGTTTACGCTTATTAAATCTTACATCACTAGATCAAATATTAAATAAAAAAATAAGCCAATTCCTCCCTCCTGATCTTCATGATATGTGCAATGAAGGATTAACCAGGGTTATCGAAAAACAAGAAATCATTAAAGAAATGGATATAAAAATTATTAAAAATCATGGGGAATTTGCAGATGTTGAAATAATGACCATACCGTTTTATTTTGAAAATAAAGTATTGGCTCAGGTTATTATTCAAGACATTACCAAAAGGAAAATAGCAGAGAAACGGTTGAAGGATCGAGAAAAATTAGCTTCACTTGGTCAATTAGCAGCTGGGATTGTTCATGAGGTTAAAAACCCCTTAACGGCAGTAAAGGGATTTTTACAATTAATTAAAGAATCTCAAAATCATCCTTATTTAGATACGATGGAAAGCGAATTAGAAAAAGCATTACAAACACTTCAAAATTTATTGCAGGTATCGAAACCCGACTTACAAGACGAACCTCTGATATTGATTGACTTATGTAAAGAGTTAAATTCTATATTGCTTTTATTCCAAGAAAAACTTTATTCCGTTGAGGTTGAAATGGACTTAAGAGATTCTGATAAGCGATTTTATGGAAAGAAAAATTTACTCTTAAAATCTTTTTTCAATCTGATCAAGAATGCCATTGAAGCAATAATGGCCGATGGAAAAATTAAAATTGAGCATTATTATCATGAAGGTTGGATTCATATTAAGGTGAGTGATACTGGTCAAGGTATTCCTGAAGAAAAGTTGGTCATTTTAGGAACACCTTTTTATTCCAGTAAACCTGATGGAACGGGACTTGGATTGACGCAAGTGTATACAACGGTACACGAGCACGGGGGAAATATTTCGGTACAAAGCGTGGTTGGTAAAGGCACAACGTTCCATATTCAACTTCCAATTAAAATAAACTAAGAGTTTTTATGATTTTTGCTCTATTTAATACCATAAAAAAAATAGCTTGGCAATCGCCAAGCTATTCCCTCTCCAGTACTTGAAATCAATCCAGATATTTAAAGTAATCCTGGGAATGGTAACTTCTAAATCCACATGATTCATAGAGCTTAAGGGCATGGGAATTTTTGGCCTCAACCTCTAGAAAAATAGGCAGCCCTTTTTGATGTTCCATTTTTACCACTCTTGATAAAGCGTTTCTCCCAATCCCCTTTCCCTGAAGCTCTGGAAAAACAGCAAAACCATAAATCCATGCTTCTCCATTGGATTCGGAAACGCGCATTTTTCCAGCAGTTTTTCCTTCTACTTCAATAAGTAAACGTTGATCCCTGCAGTTCTCCCGAATCAACTTATTAAATTCCCTTGCTGCATTTTCATTCAATCCAAATCCCAAGACTTCGAGTCGTATTTCTGCTTCCCAATCCTCATTTGTAAGGGACTTCCTTAAGGTTATCTTCGGATCTATGGACAATTCAGTTTCCTGCCATTTCATTTGAAATTCTGCAAACGAAAATACACAAGGAATATTCTTTAAAAACTGCTTGGCAGAATATGATTCTGTTGGAGCGTTTAACAAAACAGTAGTATAACGTTTTTTCGCCTCTCCAAGTCCCATTTCCAGCAACTTAGAAAATAACCCTTTCCTTCGATAATCCGGGTGCACCATCCCGCAAAGTTCCACTTTATCTCCAAAACCATAACATCCAAGAAAACCGACAAGCCGGCCATCTTCATAATGGAAGAAGTCTTCCTTTTTATGCCCAATTCGATTTTCAAGCATATCAAAATTCAACTTTAGCTGAAATCCTCCCTCTTTTTCACAAACCTCTTGAAGTGCTTTGATTTCAGTCAATTCTTCCTTTGTTAGCATTCAATTCACCTCTGTTCATATTCACCTATTCCTATTCTTGGCCATGCCCTGCCATTCCTTCTTTTCAAAAAAACAAAATACATTTTAGGTAATTTTTGCATGCCAAATAATTCAAGAAAAGAGCATTCAGTTATGATGAGGTCTTTGAAAATACATAAAGTTAGTTGGTTAAGGCTTTGAAATTGGAATTTCTAACGTATTTATTTTTGATCCATCTTTTGCTGAGTAAACAAATAATTCAAATTTAGCATTATTAGAAGATACTAACCCTTTTTCGAAAGTGATTTTAAATTCACCCCAGGCAGGTGCACCCGCTGTTTGGTAATTACTTTCTTTGACCACTTTCTCTCCATCGTAAAGAGCATATTGAAACACCCCTTCAAATACTTGGGCTTTTCCGGTTATTGTGAGTGTATCTGAAGTTTCCGTGACGACTACATCTTTAAACACTTCATTTTGATACACTTTTTTCTCTGGTTCAGGTGTAACAGGCTCTTCAGGTTTGGATGGATTTTCTCCCTTTGGTTCAGTTACAGGTGGTTTTTCTTTCACCACATCTTGTTGTTGGTTACAAGCGGCTAAACTGATTGCAGCTATTATCATCGCGAACAAATAAGCAATTTTCTTCATCATATTATCCCACCTATTTTTCTTTTAACTTATTATATTGTATTTCCTTTCATAAAAACCCTCTTTTTAAAAATCGAAACCAAAAGAAATATAATTCGTCTATATTTTTGAGGTGGTAAAGAATCTCCAAACTTTCAACCGAATCTGGAAAAAGGTGATCCTGATATGTATCAAATGGTACTTTATATTGGTGACCCCGTTGCTTTCATGTTTCCCTTCCAGTTCGATGGATATAACTACTATTGGCATCTTACAGAACCGTCCATTTTATCTAAAGAAATAATAAATTCTAAAAATTCTTTTCAATAAATTTCGCACCCGTTCATTCGTGTATAATTTATATATGCCTTACTAGGAGGAATTTTTATGAAGTCAATCGATTTAATTATTCTAAACTTTAATGAAGTAAGAAGGAGAAGCATAAAGGTCTGGACATCTATTCCTGAAGAAAAGCTTCACTGGAAGCCAGACGATGAAGCAATGAATTGCCTAGAAATGATTAGGCACGTACTAGAAAGCGAACATTATTATGACCTTGCCATTAGAAATAGAGGGAGTTTATCCGTTTTCGATTCCCCTTTCGAAAATCAGCCCTTCACTTCAGTAAATGCAGAATTGGAATTTGCAGAACCCTACCGAAAGCAATTCATAGATACTATTAAGTCATTTTCTGAAGGTGATTTAGAAAATATAAAAATTGACCGCTCTGAATCGGGGTACATAAGAGATTTAGGGGATATGCTTTTACGTGTTGCCTATCACGAATCCGTTCATACTGGGCAGTTATTGGATTATTTAAGGACCGCTGGGGTTCCAAGAATCCGTATCTGGGATTAAGCAAATCCATTGGTGCTATCAAATGATTTATTTATAAGAGAAACCCCACTCATTTGAAAAGTGGGGTTTCTTGATAAGCTTAAAGGATAGATGAAGATCATCTATCCTTATGCTACGTTAATTTTATTATTTTCTACTGATACTGTGATCGCAGTTACGTTTTCGCTATTAATAATTAAAGAAGTGATTTTATCTTCAATTTGCTCTTGGATGGCGCGTCGAAGTGGTCGAGCACCAAATACGTTGCTATAACCTAGTTCCGCAATCTTTTCTTTTGCTTCCTTATCGATTTCAATCGAAATCCCTTGTTCTTCTAATGTTTCTTTAAGCTCTACAATCATAATATCGATAATTTCCACAAGGTTCTCTGTTTGTAGGTGATTAAACTCAATAATCGAATCGATACGGTTTAAGAACTCAAGCTTAAAGTAATTTCCGATTTTGTCGATAATATTTGATTCTGCTCCTTCCTGTTCGTCGCTACCAAAACCAATTGACCCTAATTTTTTGCTGCCAACACCAGCATTTGAAGTCATGATAATAATCGTTTCACTGAAGCTCACGACTCTTCCTTGGCTATCAGTTAACCTGCCATCTTCCATAATTTGAAGAAACACATTCATGACATCTGGGTGTGCTTTTTCTAATTCATCTAGCAGAATAATTGAATAGGGGTTTCTACGAACTTGTTCCGTTAACTGACCTGCTTCCTCATGTCCGACATAGCCAGGAGGTGAACCAATGAGCTTAGAAACTGAATGCTTTTCCATATATTCACTCATATCTAAACGAATCATCGCATCTTTACTGCCGAATAATTCCGCTGCAAGAGTTTTCGTTAACTCGGTTTTACCTGTACCCGTTGGACCTAAGAATAAGAATGAAGCTGTTGGACGTGTTTTAGGTTTTAATCCTACACTTGCCCTTAAGATTGCATTGGCTACTTTTTCAATAGCTTTATCCTGACCAATAATTTTACTTGCTAGTCTCTCTTTCAAATCTTTCATTTTTTGTTGCTCTGCTTTTTGTAGCTTTTGTACAGGGATTCCAGTACTTTTTTCAATAATCTCTTGGACCATTTCTACGGTAATATCTTTCGTTATATTGTCTGAATATTCCGATAATATTAGTTTCATTTCTCTCTCTTCATCACGAAGAATCGCCGCTTTTTCGTAGTGCTCTAATTTCGTTACTTGTTGTTTTTCCTCAGCAATTTCTTTTAAACGCTGTTTTAAATAGTTAACATCTAGCTCTCCATGAGCAAGGTTTAGCTTTGCACCGGCCTCATCCATCAAATCGATGGCCTTATCTGGTAAGAAGCGATCTTGAATATAGCGTTTTGATAGTGTGACGCATGCTTTTAGGACATCATCTGAATAAATCACATCGTGATACTTTTCATATGCTGGCCGAATTCCTTTTAGAATATCAAACGCTTCATTAACAGACGGCTCTTTAACGATCACCGATTGGAAGCGACGCTCAAGTGCTGGATCTTTTTCAATCATGCGGTACTCTTTCATCGTTGTTGCTCCAACCACTTGGATATCACCACGCGCTAACGCTGGTTTTAATATATTCCCTGCGTCCATTGAACCATTAGACGTACCTCCAGCACCAACTATCATGTGCAATTCATCAATGAACAAAATGACGTTCTCACGTTGTTGTAATTCAGTAACAAGTTGTTTCATTTTTTCTTCAAATTGTCCTCTGTAAGATGTACCTGCTACAAGTGAACTAATGTCTAGCATATACACTTCTTTCGTTTTTAGTTTCGCAGGTACTTTGCCTTTGACGATTTTAAGGGCAAGGCCTTCAACAATCGCTGTTTTCCCTACACCTGCTTCTCCAATTAAGACCGGATTATTTTTTGTACGACGGTTTAGTATCTGAAGGACACGTTCAATTTCTTTATCCCTACCGATCACGCTATCAATTCGCCCTTCTTTTGCTTCATTCGTCAAGTTCCGTCCGTGTTGATCAAGAAAGCCGTTTGTTTCACGATTCTTCGGCTGGTTTACATTGACATTTTGCTCAGACTGGCTGCCATCTGTGTCCAATTGATTGAACAATTGGTCATCAAAATGAATGGTACCGTTTTCTATTTTTTGTTTTGCGATATCATAGCATTCTGTACACAAACTAATGTGGCTTTGACTCTGATTAAATGATATTTTTAGCTTATAACTCGCTTGGGTTGTTTGACAGTTTTCACAAATCATATTTCAATCCTCCTTTTGACTTTAACTATTTTTGACTATAAATATATGAAAAAGAGCCACTTCTACTAGTAGGCCCGGTGAATATTTTATTAAGTTTTCTCTATTATATTGTACTTCTTATACCATTTCTACAGGTAATGGTTGGGTATATACCCAACCTAGTAAACGTTTTTTTCCACTACATACTCTTGGAAACAAAATAATTCTGTTACGATCAAATCAACGCAACATAAAGAACATGAATTGTTCCAAAATAGCGAAGCCTTCAAAACGATTTCCAAAGAACGCTATAAGATTGAAGCGAAGAATAGTGAACTAAAGCATAGACATGGGTATGATGTAGCATCATCCTCGGGTCTGATTGGTATGCAAATGCAAGGTGCAATCACAATGTTCGGAGTGAATCTCAAGCGAATAATTACACTAATGAAGGAGTCTAAATAAAGGAAAAAAGCATCCAATCGTTTCATTAGGACGATTAGATGCTTTTTTTTATCCCTAGCTATACTTCAAACATAAAAAACTGAAGTTTTTCAGTGGCCTCACCGTATCTGAAGGGGTTTTGCTTATGTACCAGCACTCATTTTCAAGAATAAATAAATCCTCCCTTATTCAACGAACCTGCTCACTTTAAAAAAACTATATATCAGAGGTATAAAGTATTTTTAAAAATAGTATAAATATAGTAATTTCATTAAGCATTGCGTTTAAATTATATAAATTTTGTAAATGATGAGACTAAAGTTTACGAAAAATCTTAAAAACCACAATAGATTGAAGCCTATTGTGGTTTTTAGTCTACTCTCAGTAAAAATGTTTTTTGTATAAGAATAATTGATAAAAATGTATTGGAGGTTTTTATGCATGTCTTTATGTCAAGTTCTACAAAAACGCATTATTTTTCACCAATATAAAAATTGGTATGTGCTGGATGATGAATTTTATTGGGACATCAAAACATTATACAATACTATTTTTAAATACTTAGACTCAAATTTTAATATTCCAGTTATTTTTTGTTCTATTCGTCAAGCGAATAAAATCATTTGTGACTTAGGGGATGAAGAAGATGAATATTTACGATTCGCTTCAGGTATTTATTGGAGAGAATTAAAGATTATCTTTATTTTTCGCTTCAGTGAATATATCCCATTAATTGAGACTCTTTTTCATGAATTTCGTCATGTTATGCAAGACTTCAATCCTGATTTTAGACATCATTTTGAATGGGATAAAAAATTACCTTATCTAGAACGAACGACTGAAATTGATGCCTTTCAATTTGCTAAAGAAAAAACAAATGAATATCTAGCATCTGAATCATATAAAAAAGTTGACTTATAATCAGTTAAAAAAAAGGAATCATTCCACTCACGGGGGAATATTCCTTTTCTGGTTATATTTTTTTGTTTCGAGTTGGCAAAACGCAAAAACTTTGTTTTACTTTGGAACAACTAAACTAATTTCAATCATAAGAACCCATTGTTTGTAATAATTCATTTGATTGTGGAGTGACGTAAATGGTTCGGCTTGGAAAAGCAACTTCCACTCCCTCTTCCTCTAATATCCCCATGATTTCTAAATTGATTTCATGTTTAATTTTAACGTGTTCTGCCCAAACAGTAGAATTCGTGAAAAAATAGATAAGAATATCGAGACTACTCTCATTATAATGATCGAATGCGACCATAATCGTATCCGGATGGATCTCTTCATGAGTTCTCAACAACTGTTCAATCCGTTTAACGACTCTTTGAATTTGGTCTTTAGTGGTTTGATAGTTAAGTCCTAAGTGGAAAGAGATTCGTCTTTTCCCCATACGACTCCAATTGGTAATGGCTTCGTTTGCAAGTGTCGCATTTGGAACTGTAACCAGAGCTTGACTAAAAGTGCGAATTTTAGTACTTCTGAAATTAATATCTTCAACTATACCTTCCACGCTAGGTGTTAAAATCCAATCTCCAATGGAAAAAGGTTTTTCTGTTACAATCACGATTCCACCAATTAGATTTCCAACCGCTTCTTTTGCAGCTAAAGCAAATGCCAGTCCCCCTAACCCAAGGCCTGCCACCAATCCATTGACATCATAATCAAATTCCTGGCCAATAATGCTTATACTGATAGCAATAATGATGACACGAATCGTTCTTGATATAAACGGTAAAAGAATTAAATCAATCTTATTATTGATCTTTTGATTAACACTTATTAAGATCCCCGAAGTGGGAGATGACAAATTAAACAATCCCCAAGTAATTAAAACAATCACCATGGAACGTAAAAATTTTAAAAATAACGTATTATGTTGTTCTATAAAAGGGAAATAATCCATTGCTAAATACAAACCTACAATGATAAAGAACCATCCTAAAGGACGTTCAAACCCTAAACAAATTTTTGTGAAAAAATCAGTCGGTGTTTTTCTAGACAATTTTAAAATCAACTGAAACACATACTTTGTAAATAAGTTTCTAAAAAGTATAAATAAAACCAAAATACCAATAGAAATTCCTACATTTTTTAACATGTCATAGTCTATCCCCGCCATTGAAAAAGCCATGACAAATGAACCAAAAGACATTCTAATATACCTTCTCTCTTTTTACGATAATTTTTTAGCACCACAATTGATAGAAAACTTGATGTTACGTGGACAAATAAGACCCACGAACACCGGCTTTTGAAATTATTACATCCTCATATAATAACTTTTCAAACATGATATTTGAATACAACAAAAGTCTTAGATTATAGAAAATTCTTCTTCCCTGCATAAATCGTTACCACACTATCTTTTTGCTTGTCACCGCTTAATCAACTGAAAAGCAGATTCATATTTTCTTTGTTACCAATCGGGAAAATGATATAAAACATCTTGTTAAGAACAAATAAAACATACTCAAAACAGAATTGGGGACAGTAAAGATAGGAGATGAAAGATGTGAAATTAAAGATATTAACCTTAGCTTTACTTGTTGTATTTTCATTAGTTGCGCCGCAATTCATAATAGCTGAATCAATTAATAATAGCGGAGAATTTTTTCGTCATTTTGCCAGGGCATTGCATGACAGAGACGAATCAAAACTAAATTCTTTGATCGATCCTTCTGTTAAAATCCCTGAAATCAAAGAAAACACCCCAATCAGAGGTCTGGAAACCTTACCTTCCCCGCGTAAAAACACGTATGTCATAATTGGGAGTTTTAGAGATGATTCTTTTGATGATTGTATAGGGGGATGTCAAAGAATTGCCTTCATATGGGAAGTATCCATGAAAAGTGACAGGATCTCTAAAATTAAAGTCATATCAGATGAAGCCAATCCGTTTATGAACGAACTCATCCTGACAAAAGAATACAAAGAAAAATTTAATAAACAAATATATGGACCTGGCTATTTTCCCTTTAAGATTACACATGTGAGCGGAAAGATTTCTGGCAAGAAAATTACTTTATATTATAAGAATGTGAATACGCCCTGTGTAGTGAATATACACGCAGAGCCAACGGCAGGCGAATTGATTTTGCCGAAAGGGAACATGTATAAACCAATAACGCTTCACAAAGGCTACAAAGGTTTTATCGGGGAATTACCGGAGGGATATGAATTAATCTTGTTAAATGATAAAATCCAGTACAACGTAAAGTTGATCGGTGACAGTACCAATTATAAACCATCTAAACGTGATTTAATTAAGGTCGTAAATTCGATGTTTCCACCAAAATGACGACAGCACTATTTCTTGGAGGGATCCTACGATGAAAAGGGTTCTACTCTCGTATCGCCAGATAACTCACCTCGTAATCATTATATACGAACAAACGCTCTGTAAATACACAAAAATAAATAGGACCAATTTAGGTCCTAAATTTAACTCATTCAAGTAAAGTTCCCGTTAGTACAGCAAAACGAGGCTTACCCATTATAAAGGGATTATATTATTTCTTTATAATTGCTTTCATCGGATAAAATTCCGTTGTCATTATTCCTGCAACAACGGCTGGATCTTCTGAGATAAATTTTGGGACTTGTTCCTCATTCTCGACTTCAATAATTGCTAGTCCGTGTGGGGCTGAAGGATTAAGAACCGGTCCGAACACCAAAGCAATCCCCTGATTCTGCTTGTCCATCCAATATGAAATATGTTGTTGCATAATGCTCCGCTCATCTTCTGTCATATCCTGGTGAAACGTTGTTCTCGGCGGAGTGGATTTTAACATAAAGTGAATTTTTTCTGTATTATTGCTTGAGAAGTTATGCGACATTTAGATTCTCCTCCATCAATATAAAATTGTTTTTCATTATTAAGTAGACACTCAATGACATTATTCCATAAAGCCCTTTCGAATACAATGAACTACCTTTTGTGTTACTAAACTCCGTCTATATAGAAAGGAAAATGCATCTCTAGTTAATACTTGTTTATTAATGAATGATCTTAGAATCATTGCACTCTGTACATTAAATAAATTTGATCTGCGATATAATCTGAACTAAAATGAAGCCCCTTCTTTATCCACCACATGATGATGCCTACCAATGAGGCTGTTTTTTATCAACCTTAAATCAAACTTTGTTAAATGTTGCATTGAGTAGTTTCATGGATATATTTCATGTAACAGCTTCAACTGTACAATGGTTATCAACAGGTTTTATGCTCGTAAACGGTGTTTTAGTACCCATTACGGCGTTTTTAATGAAACGATTTACAACAAGGCAGCTATTTATTAGCTCGATGTTCTTTTTATTAATCGGGTCTGTACTTTGTGCATGTGCGATGAATTTTGGCATGCTGTTAACGGGAAGAATGATTCAAGCCATTGGTGCTGGAATTATTATACCTTTATTGATGACAGTTATTTTATATTTGTATCCTAGCGAAAAGCGTGGAAGTATTATGGGAACAATAGGCTTTGCAATGATTTTTGCACCAGCCATCGCTCCTACATTATCTGGTTTTATCATTGAATATGTATCATGGAGATGGCTATTTATTGGGTTAGCCCCATTTATATTAATCGTCATTGTTCTTGCGTTTAAATATTTAATGAATGTTGCAGAAACATCAAAAGCGAAATTAGACATCGCAAGTGTCATTTTATCATCGATTGGATTTGGATGTATTTTATTTGGATTTAGTAGTGCAGGAAGCAAGGGATGGGATTCTCCCATTGTTATTACAACAATTATCGTAGGAATAATCGTTACGACTCTATTCTGTTTACGTCAAATAAAATCCAACGATCCATTATTAAATTTATCCGTATTTAAGTATAGAATTTTCACTATTACATCGTTCATCAATATCCTAATTACGATGATTATGTATGCGGACTTAATCCTTTTACCCATTTACTTACAGGATGGAAGAGGTTTTTCAGCTTTTGAGGCAGGATTGCTTTTATTACCAGGAGCTGTGATAAATGCTTTCTTATCACCTGTCACAGGTAGAATGTATGATAAATACGGTGCTCGACCACTCTTTATTACAGGTTTATTATTTATTATTATTTCCATGTGGGGAGTAATTGATTTAACCGAATCCACAACCTTTATGTATTTAATGGTTCGGACCTGTATTTTACGAATAGGATTAAGCTTCATTACGATGCCTTTAAATACAGCAGGGTTGAATGCTTTACCAAGAGAATTGGGTTCACATGGTTCAGCGGTAAATAATACTGTTCGCCAATTAGCAGGTGCTATTGGAACAGCAGTTGTCATCACAGTGTATACAATTCAAGCAACTTCACATGCTTCACAGCTATCTATGGAAAATGAAAACATTTCAGCTAAGCAACTTGCGGAATTAACTTCTATCTTCGGCTCAAGTGATGCCTATGTATTCATGTTAGCTTTTTCTTTTGTGGCGTTAATAGTTTCATGCTTTATGCCTAAAAAAGCCGTAATACAAAAAAGCCAAAGTAAACCACATAACTGATTAAATTAACATTATTATTCATCGTATTTAAAATGAAAGCATATCTGAGACTTGTCGGATATGCTTTATTTTCAATACAGTTCTAAGCATTTCTTGTGAACCCAAACTGCACTTTTGTTGCTAGTTAAATAGAATGGCTTTTCTATAACTTTGTTAAAAATACACTTAAAGTAAACTGCTCTGTTAGTAAAAAAGCGTCTCCACTTAATGTAGAAAAAAAAGACCTTTGATCTATAAAATCAAAGGTCAAAGTTGAACTTAGTGGTCTATGCTAAGTCCATTTTAGGAGGTCTAAACTCAGAAGAATTTAAACTATTATTATTTTAACATAAAATGAATATTTATTCAATATTTTTAATAATTATACTTTAGCTATCTTACTAAAAGTTTTATTTTATTTTGTATAAATGTTCTAAATATGTAAAAAAGCTAACTCAAAGAGTAAGCTTAACCTCTATAAACACTATCACATGTTCCAGGTTTTGGTTCATAAAAACAATGTTCTTTAAATTGACCAGATTGAGGTTGACCGTACCATGTTGGAGGGCATGGAGCATGTGGATTAAAATACCAAAGAGCAAATTTCGCTGGGTGGTCTCTCCAATAATCCAAATTCTGTTTTGCTAATCTTCTTTCAGAAGTTCTTGATCTTTGATAAAATACATTCCCTTTTTGAACTGCTTCAAAGGAAAAATTTCCTCCTTGTACTTGAAAAATAACTTGGTTAATTGCTCTTAAACCTTTAAAGTCTAAACAATTTGCTACAAGACGATTCACAATTACATTTCCAACATATAACATTCTCTGATTTCCTTCACCTTCGGCTTCTGCTCTCATCATCCTTGCCATTTTGTCAACGTCTGAACTTCGGTAACTTACTCTTGGCATTTTTCCTCCAGTTAAATAATATTCAACTCATAGAAATATTAGTGTAATTTGCTCCTCGCCTTCTACTTTTTCCATCCCACTTAAAGCGGATCTCTGCTTTGCCATGAGACGCTGGACACACTTTAAACTCATTTAACCAAATTGAGCTTTACGCCTCGCTAAAGGTCATTAGCTATAAGTCAAGTTTTGGCGTTATCTTTTAACAAAACAACATTCGCCTACATAGGTTAATATTATCTTCGATTAATTTTATTGGTGTTCCGAATGTAGTAAAATTGGGATCGTTTTCAATTAACCATATCTATGTATCTACAAAGTACGTGGGTGCTAATTGATAGTTCAGGACTGACTTAAAGGTTCTCAACTTCCTCCTCATCAACTCTTTCGAACATTTGATTATTTCCAGGATATTTATCTACTCGGGAGTTTCCCAGTATTTCGAATTCAAAAACCCCTTGTCCCATCTTACTAGGCAATAATAGAGTCTATTATTAAGAAAGGAGGAACAAGCGTTGATAGAAAAAACATTCATGAATCTACCTGTTTACTGGCCTTATCTAAATCAGCCTTGTCCGTGCTATCTCTGTTACTATTATCTGTTTCCTAAACCATCAATGCACTTGTCTGGATCAATATTTCCAATACAAATAGCACCCTTCTTATCTGTTCAACCCGTACCTATACCATCTATTTGGAGTAACTTTTCCAAAACTATTTATGGTCTTCAACCAGGTAACTACGTGACTAACACCAAGCCTATTGATCTGCTGATTTTCGCCCCTCATCCCGACGACGAGACGCTAGGGACAGCGGGTGTGATCATGCGCTCAGTGGCGGCAGGAAAGCGGGTTCATGTTGTTATCTTTACGAATGGAGATGGTTACCCAAGGGCTGCCTCCCAGCTGCTCAAGAAGAACATTGACGAGCTCCGTCCCGAGGATTACTTCGAATTGGCGCGGGTGCGCCAGTTCGAAGTGTATGCTGCTACGGCGGAGTTGGGACTAAAGCCGTCGGATATTACCTTCCTGGGCTATCCCGATGCCGGACTGGATCGTGTCTATAAGTCCGAGGGCCCCGAGCCTTTCCAGCAACGCTTTACCCTGATGAGAAATACGTATAGCATGGTACACCCGGACTATCACTCGCTTGTTTATGGCATGCCTGCGCCTTATCTGAAGGAATTTGCCCTCTCCGATACAATCGACCTGATTAGGTGTCTGCAGCCAAAGGAAATCTACGTCACCGACGGTGCGGATGGGCACCCCGATCATCAGGCAGCTTACTTGTTTGTTCGTGACGCCGTGCAGGCGACTGGTTACAAAGGGCACGTGTATACCTATTTGATCCACAGCGGACCAGACTCCCAATGGCCATGGCCACGTGGGATTACCCCCAGATTGCCGTTTGAGTCACATGAGTATAAAGAAAAGCAAATTCCCAGCTTTGTAAAGTGGCCTCCGCCAGTGCGGGTGCCAATGACCGAAACTGAATCCATTCGAAAGTTGAAAGCGATTCGGGCTTATCGCTCGCAGCTTGCTACGGACAGGGAATATCTCGAATCGTTTATAAAGAATGAAGAAATTTTTTGGTGTATGGGTGGAGGTAATACTGAATTATATAAATCATATGTCTGGCGACAGTATGTTTCTAGTGACTCTGCTTATATGGATGAAGATGGTTATTTTGGATTTTAAGGCCGTATAGAAGATGTAATTATAACAGCAGGCAAGAGTGTTGGTCCAAACGAACCTTTAGGTAATCTAATAGGTGACCTGCGATCCATTTATCGGCAACAGCTTGCGCAATATCGATTTCAGCCAAAGTTACTGCAACCACAAAATCAGACAGCATATAAAAATACGCCGCATCCATCCAACGATCATGCTTTAACTTGATGTATAAGATCAAGAATAGCTTGCCATTCCAGAGATGTTTGATCAAATACATTTTCCCTGTGTACTCTTGGTACAATTAAACCTGAACCTAATAAGACTTCTTGAGGTTTTTGAACGAATAAACAATATTCATTACTGAGAACGACTCTTTGTTCTGTATCTGATCCAGGAAAGCACAAAGGTCATCCCATATTTTTTCTACCTCTTTTCAGCATTTCCATCTTCATAAATTCTCGAACCTAATGCCGTAATCCTGCCCGTTTATAAAAAAACCCGTTGCATAACAAGAAAAAGGATCGCCGCAGAAGTCCCCATCTTTAACTCTTGCACCCGTTAGCCATCAATGAAGCGCAAAATCGGCGCTTCACCACAAAGAATGAAAATATATTGAATCGGTCAATACTTGTTCTAAGGCTGGGAGAGGAAGGTCGATCAACTATGGTGCCTTAGAGCCCAACAGCTAGTCTGACTCCAACGACCACGGTGCACCACAACTGTCGCTCCCTTTCGGGAAGCACTCATGGTAGATTAATCCTAATTCTGATTGTTTGCACCAGCCTCCAATTTTCAAGCCTAGAAAGGAAGATTTCAGCGATAGCGAATGGTGAAGACGATCCTGAAAAACTAGCAAACTTCGCTCGTCGAACAATGAAACGAAAAAAGGAAGAACTTGAATTGGCACTTCAGGGCTATGTAAACCCGCACCAACGTTTAATGTTAAAAACGATTTTAACTCATAATCAACTTATAACGGTTTCCAATTAGGGTCCTTTATTTCGGACTTATTTGGAGGTCTTACATATTTCAAACTTCTTTCACCTTTAGCCCCAAATTTTATAAAATTTTGTTGTGCTACTCTAAAGGAAACATAATTGGCACCAGTTTCATCTGGGTATTTATATTGGTAGCCATCATTTTCCCAAAAAGAGATTTCACAAATGTCATAGGTATCAGGTGGTTCTTCATCTAAAGTTTTATAACCACACCAAGGACAAGTATATTTCACGCTTTCACCTCTATTCAAGAAAAGCACCCGTTGAAGAACTGTTCTTCTTTTTCATATATTATCGTATACAGAGCCAAAATCCTCTTTTGCTTGCTGTATAGCTTTTTTCCAATATTTTATGTCATTATGATGTTTTTTTAACTTTACTGTTTGTTTTGTGTACTTGGCTAACATCTTGTGGTAATTAAGTCTTTCTTCCATATTTCTAATAACTTTTTTACAATCTTCGTATGTCATTCCCATTGATAGTTTCTCCCTCCCTCGTAATAACTACATAAAGTGAGAGAGGTACATCTATCTCACTTCTTTAGCTATCCTGCCCCGATAGATTAAGTACAACATTTCACAATCATTCTTGTGGAAAAAGAAAAAAGGCGACCTCCTTCTTGAAGTATCGCCCCAGTTTGCTCAACAAGGAATATTACTATTTAAACGTTATTAAAGCTAGATAAACTTCTCCCCAATTGGTGTAACTATTCCATCCATACTAATAGAATTTTTCTTTTTACGATATTCTTTTAAGTCTTGTTCGCTTTTATTGGTAGCCCACTGTTGAAGAGTATCTCGTTCACCATTGTATGAATAAAATGGAACACTAAAACCACATGACGTTTTTACCATTTCAATCTTTGCATGAATTATTTGACGAGAACCAGGTAGGATGTCAAAGTGCTTAGCCATGTCATCCCATTCTGGTGAGTCTGGTAATACTACCTTACCTCTTCCGTATAGACGTAAAATCATCGGGGGACCTTCAAAAGCTAAGAACATAAATGTTATTCTACCGTTATCTATTAAATGGGCACTTGTTTCATTTCCACTACCAGTTAAATCTAAATAAGCGACCTCATTTGGTGAAAATATCCTTAGCACATCATGACCTTTAGGGGAAATGTTAACATGTCCGTCTGTTGATAGTGGTGCTGAACCAACGAAAAAAATCCGTTGTTTTCTTATAAATTCCTCATGTTTTGGAAGTATTGATGAATAAACTGTTCCCATAATATATTCCTCCTCGCCTCACTAATTATTTAAAATAAAAAGCCTACCATCTCATAAGAGACGATAGGCTTAACCTTCGTGGTACCACTCTTGTTGATTTGTTATTACAACAAATCCACTTTATAACTGATTACGGATGTCGACCGTTAAGACTTACATATCAGCCTAACCACTCGTGGGCGAGTTGGGGACTTTATTGACTGTCTTTCACCAGCCGACAGCTCTCTAAACAATAAACGTTCCTTAATACTCCCAGTCACTGTGTTTCAAGATTTTGTAATTTTCTTAATTTTATTATGTATTATTAAATTGGTCAACCATATTTTTCTATTTCTTGTTCAACTAAACTGCCCAGTTAGTAAAAAAAGAAAAGCTGCCAGAATGATATATCGCTCATAATCTTGAGGGTACATATCTGCTAATGTACGAAATACAAAATTACCATCACACTTACTTCCGTTCCAATATTCTTTATCATCTTTAAATTCAATCATATTTTACACATGCAAATAAGAGGGAGATCGCCCACCTTTTATTTAATCAATTTATTTATTATTAACCCGACAACTAATCCAGGTATCACAAATAGTATTGGAAGCCATACTAGTCCGAATAATACTCCAAATATCGTTAATTTTGATGAATATATACAACCAACAGTAACAAAATAAGCCGAAAAAACAAACGGAAGATAAGAATGCTTTTCTTTTCCACCACCTGCATCTTTAAACGCATCCCACATTGCAAAAAAATATAAACATGGATAAAACATTAACCATTGATAATCAGCTTGTTCAATCGCTTTTTTTATGTCTCCCTGAAAACTTGAAAGAATGATTGTGTTAAAATGACCTTGAACATTAATTAGAAATTCTAAAAACACAAATACAATACCTTTTATAGGTTTACCATTTAGAAATTGACCGAATCCGGGAAGTGCAATACTCCATAACAACGCTTCTTTACTGTTCCCAAATTGCTCTATTCCTTTTCTAAAATCTCTTTCGATCAGCTGTCATTTGGATGTTGTTCAAGCTTTCTAATTGTTTCTTAAGCCCTATCATACGCTTTTGGCGGTGATTCCAACCAACCTTTATGAATCAAGATATTCATACCATCATCGACAAATTCGCCAATGTTGATAAGAGTTCTTATATACAACATATCGATATCTCTTCTTGCAGTTACTGCCAGTGAGTTTCCAAATGCCCTTATCTTCATTGCAAACATATCCACTTTATGAAACAGCATTATTTTATCGGAAAATGGAGGATAGGTAGATGTTGTAACCAAATGGTCTAGGTACTCAGGTGATTGTATACGTTCAAGGTGAAGTTTTTCCTTATACTGTTTTACAGCTTTATCAGTCATGTCTATACCTCTTTTAAACAAAGCTCTTACCTTTTCATCTTGAATTATTTGATGAAAGCCCATTAATAATGCCATACTTGTTGTGTTATTCTCTACGTTATCCCAAAGATGAATGATTTCTAATGCCTGTAACGGTCGGACATCTCCAAAAAACCCATTTAAGTAACTTTGTTTTTCAATTTTATCAATTCCATCTGGTGTCGGAATGATAGGAGGTTTTGCAATAAATTTATTTTCCATTAAAACATTATTAATTTGCCCTAACAGGACAGTAGTACATTGATTACAATAAATAAAGAACTCTCTTACATCCTCCCTCATTAACAATGGAACTGCTACTGCGTAAAGGCTCAAACCTGCCTTTGCAGCATATTTTAAATAGTGAACATAAAATTCATCTGCGTATAAACGAGGGGCACCAAGATTGACATCATCTTTAGTAAATCCAATTGGATTAGGAAAATTTTCCCTTTTAAAAAATCCTTCTATCCTCTGCTTGAAATCCTTAGATAAGGATAAACCATTTTCTAATAGCATCCTAACATTTTCTTCTTCGCAATGTTGAAGAAAATAACTTAAAATTTGAATGGACATGCTGTTTCCCATATAGGTAGCCCAAAGTTTACCAATTTCAAAAGACGTAAAAGGTTGGGTCTCATCTGATAGTTTTGGATTTATATTTAGTGGTTTCATCACATTCATTGGATTTAATTCTTTATCCGTGGTCATAACTAATCTCCTTTTCCCTCATTTTCGCTTATGGTTTCCATTGGAAAATAATTTAATTCCAACTAATCTGACCTTTAACTTATAATTGTAATGAAAAAAGGACTGCCGAACAGCCCTTTTTCTTAAACAATTCTGCCCCGTTAGCTGCATAAGAAAAAGCCGCCAAGAATTTTTGGAGGCTGGATCTTCAACTCTTGCACCCGTTAGTGTAAGTACATTTATTCACAATCTCTTCCTCAGTTTTATTTTAAATTATTAAATATTTCACATTATATTATTTCAATTGTAGGTTTAACAATGACATCTACATTTCCGCGAAATGCGTTTGACACCATACAGCGGTCTTCTGCTAACTTGATAAATTTATGAACCTTATCCGCATTAACACCCGTTTCCTTTGAAAGTACGATATGAGGATGGTGAACAAGCCTTTCAAAGTGAACTCCATCTTTATCATCATAAAATGTTCCTGTTGAAGAAACCGTAAGCCTCTCAACTGGAATCCGTCCTTTATCTAAGATATAAGTAAGAGACATTAAAAAACAGGAACCTGCTGCTCCAATAAGCATTTCATCAGGATTCGTCCCTTCCCCAAGACCGTCCATAGATTTTGCTCTAGAAATTACCGTAGATAAATTCCCTACAGTAATTTGTCCTTTTCCTTTGTATCCACCATCCCAAGTTCCTTCAAAATGAAACGTATGCTCTCCCATTTATAGTCTTCCTTCTTTTACGAGTGTATAATTCATTTATAACATTATATAGATTTAATGGTAATTTAATACTGTAGGCCTAATAAACTTCAAGCGTTGTTGGTGATACGGTATTTTGAGGATGTAAAACTCGAAACCATTACTACTATCAAATTAAAAGAATACTTGGCAAAGTCAAGTGAAAATCTAAAGCCATCCAGCTTAGCTCACCGTATACGTTCCAGAAGAGTGAAACTACAAAAATTTATGCCCAATTAAGTGGTAGTCTTAGACAAGAATTGTATAGAAAATATTTTTAATCAGTGGCTCAAATATGTAAAAAAGCAACACCTTTAAAGAGTGTTGCTTCGTTTAACTCTTGCACCCGTTAGCTGAAGAAGAAAATCAACACATCTCTTATATCTATGTCATTTTTTCTGTCAACAACTACCCTTTCAAAACAACTTCTAAAGGAAGCTCTCTTTATATTAAAACCACAATCTTTTATGATAATCATATTCAGAGATATCGTAATTCTCTTCTCTTTCTTTTTTTGGGGTACACTCTTCACAAGGTTCTTCCGACTGGTTATGTTCACATTGTTCTAATAAAAGTTCCATTGTTTGTATCCCCTCTCCTATTTCTTACTATCTATATTAATGGAAGCGGTTACATTTGTCAGGTGCTTTTTATTGGAAAATAATAAATCGTGTTATTAGATTTGTGAGGAAATAAGAGTGAAACAATCATAAAATTTTTCTGTTTTTGAATCTGGTAATTTGGACAGTTCCGTCAATCTCTTTGATTCCCTCATAAGACTTCCATTCCAATCCCTTTAAATAGGCATTTCTAAACATAATATGAATTTACTTCAGTTATATTTAATTCTCCCTTTTTACTCTTCGATGACAAACTCCAGGAAACGACAACGAAAATAAGGTGCTCCCTTACTCGCTAACTTTGACGATAGGCAATTTGTTTAATTATATACTTTCCATTTTTATTAAATTACAAAATAGCACAAATCATAATCATTACGTTTTATATTGACGGAAAATTTAAAACATAGTATATTCATAAAGGTGTAAATAGTAATGGTTACGATTTTCGCTGAATTTTAAAAAGGAAAAGGAGAGATTTTATTTATGCAAAAGGAACTTATCAAATCAATACTTGTGTTTTTCTTATTAGGTTTAATCCTTACAGGCTGTCAAGAAAAAGTAGATACACCCGTCGAAAATGCTTCCTCTAATTCTGAACCTGCTTCTTCTGATTCCAATACTGAATCTGCAGACAGTACCAATCATAGCCATGATCATAACCATAGTGGCGATGATGAAAAACAAAAAGAAATATATTCAGGGATATTTGAAGATGACGAAGTTGAAGATAGAGAATTATCAGATTGGGAAGGAGATTGGCAATCAGTCTATCCATACTTATTAAATGGAACTTTAGATGAAGTCTTACAGAAAAAAGTAGAAACAAAGAAAGATAAAACCTTTGAAGAGTACAAAGAATATTATAAAGTTGGGTATGAAACAGACATTGAACGAATCGTGATAAAAGATAATACGATGACATTTTATAAAAATGGAGAAGGAAAAACAGGAGAATATAAGTATCATGGATACGAAATTTTGACTTATGAATCTGGAAATAGAGGCGTTCGTTATTTATTTGATTTAGTTGGAGAAGCAGATGGTGTCCCAAAACATGTTCAATTTAGTGATCATAGTATTTATCCAACAAAAGCGGAACATTACCATATTTATTTTGGAGATGAAGATCATGTCACTCTTTTAAGTGAATTAGACAATTGGCCAACTTATTATTTTTCTAATTTAAGTGGAAAAGAAATCGTAGAAGAAATGAATGCACATTAATTTTATAAAAATGGTTTTAAAGTGATAACCTTTTAGAATAGTTTTCAAAGAGTGAAAATTTTATTAAAAGACGAATAGCTATTATTTTTCACTTTTAGTTCGAGAGTATATATATATAGCTTTAGAAATAATCATATTTTATACTCTCGAATACTTATTTAACAGAAAATGATAACTTACAAATATCCCCGTTCCCCCGTTCTTAGAAGGATATACTTCATGAATATAGTTTCTTTTTTCCTTTGTTTAGCGGAAACTCAATTCTAGAAAAAGGTGCTCCCACGGAATAAAGCAGCTATACATTTCGCCACATATTTAATGCACTTCTACGTAGTTAGTTTGCTTAACCAGTAGGCAATGATAAATTTCTTGTTCCAATAACCTGCTTCGTTAGCTGAATAAGAAAAAAGATTTCCCGAAAAGACAACTCTGCTTTAACTCAAGCACCGTTAGTTGAACAACGAGCAACCCTTAAGAAATCGCTCTAGTTCTTAAACAGATTTTTATTCTATATATTTTACGTTATTTTCTTGACACCATTCTATGGCAATCTCTTTATATCGTTCATCACGAAATGAATACCATTGCTCTTCAATATCAAAATCGATGATTTTATCCTTAAATCTTCTAAAGGCACCCTTTCCCTTAATTGCCTTTAATAACGCATCTCGCTTGACTTGATCACTAATAGTTAGGCAATAATCTTCCATAATCTCATACTCATTAACTTCATCTTTTGTTGGTAGCTCTTTGTAATTCTCAAAGTTTTCAATTACATCAATAGCAACCTTTCTATCTTCCTGTTGCCAATCAGGTAAATGATCGAACGGTTCTTCCTCTTCAGCAGCTCTTAACTCTTCCGAAGTTACTAAAATAATTTCACCCGTTTCTATATTTAGAAATAGATCATTAAATTTTTCTGCATTTTCCACTGTAAAAAGGTTAAAGTAATATAAAATGAGGGAAAGAAGGAAAATCAATGACAAAAGTTAATAATCACAAGTTACAAAGAGGTTCAAACAAAACAGAAAATAATATGGATCACGTTCCCATTGTGGATAGTCTAAATAACGATAATGCATTTAGTGATAATGGTTTAGAAAACACCCTGCTATTAGAGAAATCTATTAAAAATGAGAAATCAAAATAGCTAAGTTAGAAAGTTTATTTCAAGTAGAAGGAAATTTCTTGTTCTTCATTGTCCTGATAATTCCCAAATCAGAAAGCAAATAAATACACACCAAGCACCCATAAAGGGTGCCTTTTTTCTATTGTTGTTCAATTACTGGTTCAATTTTTCTGGTTACTTTGTTATCTACACTAGCAAATTCCGTTCCGTATTTACCTGAAGATCCAGCTTGGTGCCGAGACGCTTCAGCTTGATTTGCACGTACTTCAGCATCTGTTGACCTACTATGCTTTTTGTTATCTACCATTAATATTCACCTCCAGAATATTAATGTAACCAAAAATTTCAAGTTTATATTAGTTATAAAAGCCACACATATTTTATGGAATTATTTCTCTAATGCAACTAAACTGCTCTTAAAAGCACTTCTTTCGTAAGCGTCAAATAATCCCCACTTTTAAGTATATGGGGATATAAATTATTATTTAGTTAACTTATTAAAGACTATGCAGGATCCAGCTCCTGTCACTAACGCCACTTTATCTTAAAGTCTCATTTTCATCACTCCTAAAATGTAGGTACGTTCCCACCCTTAATTAACTAGAAGTTAACGTAATTGTTAGTATATTCTTTCTTTCCTTCTTGACTCTTCAGTTACTGCTTTACAAGGGTATAAGTTTATGTTTTTTGGCAAAGATGTTTTTATAACAGATGGTATATAAATACGACCGTAAAAGTTAAACGTTAACTATTTATAGAAAGGTACTCTTCCTCGCTAACTTAAATTAAGAGAGTTCACCAAAGTTTATGAATATTTAAAGAAAACCCTTTTTGTTTTGTTAAAGAAAAGGGTCTACATTTCATAAAACATAAAGATTCTATTAAAGAATAATCTTTTTGAGTATTAAACCCTATCATTAATTTTTTAGAGAAAGGGCTTATTCATAAAATGAATGGAAGAAAAATTATAGCAGAAACATCCATTGAAGACGAAGGAAGGATAATAATTTGGATTCAAAACCCTTTTTTAAACTAAACAAGACCGGAAAACAATCTTTTCAGTCAATACAGGAAGAACAAGAAGATTTTTCTCTTCAATTGTTTTCCAATCTTGATGAAAATCTTTATAACATAAAAGCGATGTTAGATAAACCGAGTGATCTCATTACGAGGGAATTTACTATAGGGAATACCCATCATCGATGTGCCATCGTGTATCTGGATGGTTTAGCCGACAAAATGGTAATCAACGATCAAATCATAAAAAACATTCAAATTGAATCTGTAGTAAGTGAAAAAGAATTACCGGACAAGGCCGTTCATCTTGTCGATCAATTATATAACAAAGTCCTCTCCGTTGGTGAAGGAAAAAGAACCACATCATCAGATGAAATCTTATATTCTATACTTTCTGGGGACACCGTACTCTACGTAGATGGTACGGACCAAGCATTAACAATTGGTAGTAAAGGCTGGGAAAACCGAAGTATTGAAGAACCAATTACAGAGGCAGTGATTCGCGGGCCGAGAAACGGGTTCATTGAGAACCTGAGAACCAATACGATGCTGATTAGAAGATCTATTCGGGATCCGAATTTGCGTTTCAAATCGTACAAGATAGGAAGACGTTCAAAAAAAGACCTTGTTCTCGTCTATGTCGACGGAATCGTAAATCCGGATATTGTGAAAGAAGTCAATCAAAGATTGGCATCAATTGATATGGATGACGCCCTGGAAACAGGCTACATCGAGCAATGGATTGAAGATAACTTTCTATCACCGTTTCCACAAATAGACCATACAGAAAGACCGGATAAAGTTGTGGCGGCTGTTTTACAAGGGAAAGTGGCGATTTTGTTAGATGGAACACCTTTCGTTTTAATCGCACCCATGACTTTCGGAAATACGCTCCAGTCCCAGGAAGACTATTATGAACGATGGATTGTGGGGTCCTTAGTTCGTATATTGCGATATCTCGGAGCCTTTATTGCTGTTTTTTTACCCTCTTTATACATTGCGCTCGTTTCGTATCATCCTGGAATGATCCCGTCTAAATTAGCATTTTCCATTGCTGCGACCAGGGAGGGGGTTCCTTTTCCGGTTTTTATTGAAGCATTATTAATGGAAACGACCATGGAATTACTACGTGAAGCCGGGATCCGCTTGCCAAAACCGATTGGACAAACGATTGGAATTGTTGGGGGGCTGGTTATTGGTCAAGCTGCCGTCTCTGCAGGGATTGTGAGCCCGGTTATGGTCATAGTAGTCGCGGTTACAGCTGTTTCTTCTTTTTCTATGCCCGGTTATAGTACGGCACTTGCTTTTCGAATTATCCGTTTTGGTTTTATGGGGGCGGCGGCTCTTTTTGGATTGTATGGTATTATTCTGGCTTACATTGTAGTTAATATCCATTTGGTGAATTTAAAAAGTTTGGGTGTCCCCTATACAACTCCCTTTGCCCCAAGCTTTGGCCGCGACTGGAAAGACCTTGTTCTTCGTTTCCCGATCACTATGCTGACAAGACGCCCTAACTATCTGCAAACAGAAGATGAAAAACGAATGGGGATCAAGAAAGGAGGACACTCATCGTGAAGCCCTTTGAATATGGAGATGAGGAAATTGGAGAACTAGAAATTCTCTTCATGGTGGCTTCGTATACGATTGCGGTAGGGGTACTTTCCATTCCACGCACATTGGCAGGGACAACGAATTTCTTTGATGGCTGGATTTCTTTAGTGATAACGGGTATTTTAATCGTTTTCATTACATGGGTTAGCGTAAAACTCGCCTTACGTTTTCCGAACCAGACATTTTTTACGTATACCTCTGCGATTTGTTCAAAACCTGTAGCTGCACTGATCACCATATGCTTTGCTATTTATTATATGGTAAGTGCTGCCTATCAGACGAGATTTGTTGCAATTACTGCTAAACAATACTTATTGGCCCGGACACCAGTAGAAATCATTGCGTTACTGTTTCTACTTGTCATAGTTTATGCGGTTTCAGGTTCTCGGGTTGGTGTCATACGGTTAAATTTGTTGTTCTTTCCCATTATTCTTTTCATTGCTTTATTGGTATTGGTAATGAATATCCCCAATTTTGAACCTAAGAATCTATCTCCCTTGTTCACCACAAGCTGGGAGGGCTATTGGAAAGGCAGCAAAGAAAGTTTTTTTTCTCTTTTTGGTTCTGACATTCTTCTCTTTTATGTTGCATTTGTAAACAGACCGACAGGAGTGACAAAATATGCCATGATTGGTGCAGGTATTCCGTTAGTTCTATACCTACTTATATATATGATGGCCATTGGTGTTTTCACTGCAGAAACAACTGCCACGCTCATTTATCCCACGATTGAACTTGCTAAAGAAGCAGAGGTACCAGGAGGCTTTTTTGGGCGTATTGAATCGTTATTTTTTATGATTTGGATTATGACTATTTTTAATACGGCATCCTTATGCCTCGATGTAAGTTTAATGGCCTTCTGTTCCCTCTTTCAAAAAGTAAAAAAAAGAACATTTATTTTTCTGCTAACACCTTGTATTTACCTAATCGCCATGTTTCCCATAAATCTAATAGAGGTGACTGTATTAGGCAGGTACTTAAGTTACTCTATCTTCGGACTGGGAGTTTTGATTCCAACAGTTTTACTAATACTAGCGAAAGTCAGGGGAATCAAGGGAAATGAGTAGATTCAAGTTATGCATAACCCTAGGAGTATTTTCTGCTTTCCTTACCGGGTGTTGGGATCACGTGGAAATTGAAGATCGTGGCTTTATTATTGGAATAGCCATTGATTTAGCTGAGGAAACAGGTGAGAAGCTAGATGAATCAGAAGGAGAATATCGTTATAAAGGAACCTATCAATTCGTCGTTCCCTCTGGATTATCCCAGGGAGCCTCAGGCCAAGGCGGCCAAGGCGGCACTTCACAGAAGGCGTATAATAATTTGGTAATCGAGGATGAAACTATATCGGGGCAATCGCGCCATTTAGCAGAAGAAACGAGTCGAACACCATTCAATGAACATTTGCAATCCATTATCATATCAGAAAATGTCGCTAAAATACCAAAAGCATTAGGTAATGTCCTTGATTTTTTCCTGCGAGATAGTGAAACACGAAGAGGAATAAAAGTTATGATTGCAGAAGGGGAAGCAGGTCCTATATTGGGTATTCAACCAACACCTGAAAATCTTCCGGTCATGCATATTGATTCAATTGTTGAAAATTCATTTAAAAACGCAAGGATTCTTCCTGAAAAACGAATCGGTAGTATTCATGAACGTTTAATAGATAAAACAAGCTTTGTCGTTCCCAAAATAAAAAGGGATAATCAAAAGATTAACATAGCAGGGGCAGCCGTCTTTCATGGTCATAATAATCAAATGATCGGCTTTATTAACGGTGATATCACTGAAGGTTTAAATTTGATAACAGGTGACTATAAAGGGGGGATTTTGAAAACAAAAGTAGAGAATAAGCTAGTTGTTTATGAAATAAAAAGGGAAAAAAGCAGTGTGAAGGTCGAGGCAAAGAATAAGGAAAACATTCTGTTTCATATTAAAATTGAGGCAGAAGGACAAATTGGAGAGTCTTTTGGTTCTCTTGATTACATGAATCCTAAAATCCTATCTAAAGTGGAAACAGCCGTTGAAAAAGAAATTGAACGAAAAGTATCTAAAACAATTAAAACTTTTCAAGAAGATTTAAGAGTTGACGCTCTTGGGTTAGGTGGTTATCTTCAACGGGAAGATTATGACACATGGAAACGAATCAAACAAGACTGGGATGATGGGAAAAATTACTTTTCCACAAGCACCATTAAAGTTCAAGCAGACATCCTTGTCCAAACTCCTGGAGCAATAATTGAAAGTGAAAAACAATAGAAAGAGGCGAGCTAGATGTGGGAAAGAGTAATCGGCCGATTGCCCTCCAACCTTATCATCTTTTCTACTGTAGTATCCGTATTACTTCCTATGGCATTCTATAAGCTGAATCAAAAATTTCACGATTATGGTGATCCGTCATGGAAAAAGAAACAAGAACCCTAATTTGTAATTGAATTATAAATTTTTTAAAACATATTCATTAATAGTTAAGTCGGGTAAACAAGGGGCATCACTGCCCCTAACTCCCCAAAGAACTATTGAATTACCTCTTGGCTTATTTCGTATTTCCCTTTTGGAAAACGGGCCCGGTATTGAAAGAACTGTAAAAAAAGAAGCACTCAAAATTTTGAGCACTTCTTCTTTCGCATTTCTATAACATAAGATCCCGGCAGTTAAAGGCTGCCGAAATTTTTTATTCTACCCGCTTAGGGTATACCTCTTTTATTTTTCATTCACTGCTTTGTGTAGTATTAAAAAATTCAGACGGATCTTTTTTGTTAGCCTTTACCTTATTGTTGTTTTTACCCATTTTTCCATCTGATTCATAACTTAATTTCTGAGGTACCTTTTTATTCTCTTCCATAATATCCCCTTTCAAAACTATTATCAATTGACTTAAACCATTACGTTTCTTGGTTATTGATTGTATTGTTAACTAAGTTTTGAGTTGCATCTCGAGACGACTCCGCCGCATTTTCAATAGCTGGCTGCACGTAGTTTAGAGCTGACTGATTTATGTTTTTAAATTTTTTCATTTTATTTTCAGAATCGTTCTGATTTCGATTACTTTCCTTCATTGTCAATTCCTCCATTATTTTCTTTCATCTTTTTATTCTCTGATTTATTTTGAAAAATATACAAAACAACTCCTGTTTCCTTCCTGCCCGCTTATTCATTCAAAAAAGAGAGTAACACGAAAGGATCTTTATCCCTTTTTTCTCTGTTATGTCGCATTTAATCCAAAATGTACAAAAAAAGGTAATTAAATAACATCATTTCTAAAATAAACGAATAACAAGTAGTTCAAAGGAAATACTTAAAATGGCTTTTATACGGAAAGGAGGTCGTGACATGGACGTACAACGAGCACAGGAAATTTCTAATTCATCGACTATGGCTAATGTAACGTATAACGGAACACGTATTTATATTGAGCATGTAGACAAACAAAACGGAACAACTACAATCCACTCTCTCGATGAACCAAATAGTAAACAAAGTGTTTCCGTATCAAGTCTGATAGAACATTAATTAGTTAAATCTTCTTCAAGTGAAAGCATAGTTCCTAAGAAAACATCACTTCAAAGTGGTGTTTTCAAGTTCCGTTTCGCATTTGTAATAATAATAAGTGATTATAGTTTTTACTATGGGAATTTATAGAAAAAACTAAAAAACCTTACCCTGATTATTAATCAAGGTAAGGTTACATGGCTATCTTTTTAATACCCTCTTGTTAGATTATCTTTTTGTCGAGTTTTGTTTAATAATATAATACATTTACCTTATTACACTTCAAACATTTTTCATAATATTGATCGCCATCAAAATGATGATCACAATTTTGCTGAATTTCCTTTAAACGCTCCTCTAAAAAAGCAAGGCTAGTTTTCATTTGCGTAATTTCCTCGTTAATCTTTTGAACATTCATCGTATAACCTCCCAAGAAAGTTACTGATATATGCTGCCCCCAGATTGCTTAAACTCCTTAGCTTTTTCCTTCATACCTGTTTCAATAGCTTCCTTCGTATCAAGTTTGTTTTCTTTCGCATAATTACGAATATCTTGAGAGATTCTCATGCTACAAAATTTTGGTCCACACATTGAACAGAAATGTGCTGTTTTTGCACCTTCCGCAGGTAAAGTTTCATCATGATATTCTATCGCTCGTTCTGGATCTAAAGATAAATTAAACTGATCTCTCCAACGGAATTCAAAACGAGCTTTTGATAAGGCATCATCTCTTTTTTGGGCTCCTGGATGTCCTTTTGCCAAATCAGCAGCATGGGCGGCAATTTTATAAGTAATAACCCCTACACGAACATCCTCTCTATTCGGTAAACCTAAATGTTCTTTAGGCGTTACATAACAAAGCATAGCTGTGCCATACCAACCAATCATTGCAGCCCCAATAGCAGATGTAATGTGATCATAACCAGGTGCTATATCAGTCGTAAGAGGTCCAAGTGTGTAGAATGGTGCTTCCTGACACACTTCTAGTTGTTTATCCATATTTTCTTTAATTAGGTGCATAGGTACATGTCCAGGTCCTTCAACCATTACCTGTACATCATGTTCCCAAGCAATTTTTGTTAGCTCTCCAAGAGTCTCTAATTCTGCAAACTGCGCTTCATCATTCGCATCTGCAATTGACCCAGGACGTAATCCATCCCCTAAAGAGAATGCAACATCATAAGACTTCATTATTTCGCAGATTTCTTCAAAGTGAGTATATAAAAAGCTTTCTTTATGGTGGTGTAAACACCATTGTGCCATGATTGATCCACCGCGGGATACAATACCTGTTAACCGTTTTGCCGTTAATGGGACATATCGTAAAAGAACACCAGCATGAATGGTGAAGTAATCAACACCTTGCTCCGCTTGTTCGATCAAGGTATCACGGTAAACTTCCCATGTAAGATCTTCAGCAACACCATTTACTTTTTCAAGTGCTTGATAAATGGGGACCGTGCCGACAGGAACAGCTGAGTTTCGAATAATCCATTCTCGTGTTTTATGAATGTTTTTACCTGTTGATAGATCCATAATATTATCAGCACCCCAGCGAGTCGCCCATGTCATTTTTTCAACCTCTTGTTCGATGGATGATGAAACAGCAGAGTTACCGATATTCGCGTTAATTTTAACATGAAAATTACGTCCTATTATCATAGGTTCTGACTCTGGATGATTGATATTAGAAGGAATAATCGCTCGACCTTTTGCAACTTCATCACGAACAAATTCAGGTTTCATATTTTCCCTTATTGCGATAAATTCCATTTCAGGAGTAATAATTCCCTTTTTTGCATAATGAAGCTGTGTGACATTTTTCCCTTTTTTTGCACGTAATGGTTTGCGCTTTAAACCCGGAAACACGTGATGATTGGCACGAGGATCTTTTTCATCCTTATACCCATTATCTACAGGCTTAATTTCTCGACCTTCATATTCTTCAACATCTGATCGTTCATGAATCCATGTGCTTCGAATAGCAGGAAGACCTTTTGAAATGTCAACAGAATAATTTAGATCCGTATAAGGACCGCTTGTATCATACACGCGTACTGGAAGGTTTTCCTCTTCACCAAACGTACCTGTTGTCGGGCTTAACTCAATTTCACGCATTGGTACTTTAATGTCGGATCTCGAACCTGTTACATATACTTTTTTACTTCCTGGAAAACTAGACATGATGGAAATATTTTGTTCGTTTAATGAAGTCGTTGACATACTTAATCTCTCCTTTTTTTGAATATAAGGACGAGATACAGAACATAACAAGTGGAAAAGCGTATAAAAGTACATCAAAAAGCCGGGACCATAAATGGTTGGACCCGGCTAATATGTATGCAGAAGTAGAGGTGCATTGAAGATTGTCTATTCTAACTTCCCCACGCTGGTATGATCCAGATCAGGTCCCAAGAGTCAAGAAACTTCATCGTGTTTCTTTCTCAGCCCAACTTATTGGGCTCCCCTAGTTATTTATATTCAATTAAGTTACATTATATATGAGTATCGGGTAAAATGAAACACATAATATTATTTAAAGTGATATAGTCGCTTTTTTACGGCAATTCACTTCTTCCCAATAATATTGAATAGCCTCTTTCCTAACTACCTCTGGACAATCTATTTCATCATCCCAATGGTCGTAATTGTTTTCTCCATTTACATGTTGGATATCCACACTATAATATTTATCTTTGTATTTGAAAATAATTACTACCATCTCGGAATATCCAGCATCATCATTTCCAAGTTCCTGAATAAATTCTATTCCGTAACTTTCATGGTTTTTACGTTCGGCAACAGAATCTAGTATAATATTTTTAGGAAACTTCATCTTTCTCGCTCCTTCATTTTATAAGTTTACTTCATTATGAAATCACAATTATTTGGTTATTTCAAGTCTAAAAAATTGGCTCTTTTTCCATTCCACCCCGTTCGAATATAGAGTAACTATTTCTACGATCTCAGGCTGTCGAGAAACTTTCGACAGCCTCTTATTTTCTACAATAACTTTAACCATTCACCGCGTTAATTTATTATAATATTATTAATATATAGGCTTTGCAACATGTCTGTTGATTTGCGCTCCAGGCACTTCGCTTTCCGCGGGCGTGCCGGGGAGCCTCCTCGGCGCTGAAGCGCCTGCGGGGTCTCCCCTACCCCGTACTCCCGCAGGAGTCTGCGTGCCTTCCGCGCAAATCAACAGAGCTGTAAAATCAATAATACACTGCTCTTAACACAACCAAACAATAAAAAATTGAGTGGTGAAATCTATGTTTAAACCAAGAGTATCTACCCAAAGTGAATATGAATTTGTTTCTATTGATGAATTGGTTCCTGACAATCACCTTCTTCGTTTAATCGATAAATATATTGATCTTTCATTCCTTATTGAAAAGGTACGTCCTTATTATAGTGATGATAACGGACGCCCTTCCGATCCCACTATTCTATTTAAAATGATGTTTATTGGTTATATTTATGGCATCCGATCCGAGCGACAATTACAAAGAGAAATTGAAATGAATGTTGCCTACCGCTGGTTTTTAGGCCTGAAATTTAAGGATCCTGTTCCACACCACTCAACGATTAGTTGGATTCGCCAACATCGTTTTAAAGGTACCGATATCTTTCAGGAAATATTTGATGAGATTGTTCTCCAGGCAATGAATCACAAAATGGTAGGTGGTCGTGTCTTATTTTCGGATTCTACTCATTTAAAGGCTAACGCTAATAAATATAAATTCACAAAACAAGAAATTGAAGTAGAGACTCGTGAATATTTTGATGAATTGAATAAAGCCGTAGAAGAGGACAGATTAGCTCACGGAAAAAAGCCGTTAAAGGAAAGGGAAGAAGTGAAGGAAACTAAAGAAATTCGGGTTAGTACCACTGATCCTGAATACGGATTTATGTCTCGTGAAAACAAGCAGGAAATGTTTTGTTATCTCGATCACCGGACTACTGATATGATATTTAACATTATTACCGATGTATATGTTACTCCTGGAAATGTTCATGATTCTGTTCCTTACCTAAGCCGGTTGGACCGTCAGGTCCAACGATTTGGATTTAAGGTAGAAGCTGTGGCACTTAATTCCGGTTATCTCACGAACCCGATTTGTAAGGGATTATCTGACCGAAATATCTTTGGAGTAATTGCCCATAGAAGATTTCATCCTACTACTGGTTTAATCCCAAAATGGAAATTTACATATGATAAAGTCCTAATAATCAAGAATTACCCTACAGTACAACAAACCGTGAGGGTGATAAAGAATATAAATCTGATTCGAAGAAATGTGAAAACTGCCCACTTCTTTCTCAATGTACACGCTCCAAAAATAAGGTAAAAGTAGTGACACGTCATGTTTGGGAAGAGCACAAGGAAAAGATAAGGGAAAATCGATTATCTAAATCTTGAAAAATGCTTTATAAATTTAGAAAGGAAAAAATTGAGCGAAGATTCGCAGACTCAAAAGAGCTGCACGGGCTTCGCTATTGCCGGTTAAGGGGATCGAAGAAAGCAAACGAACAGGCTCTCCTTACGGCAGCCTGCCAAAATATGAAAAAGATTGCAACACAATTAGCAAGGCTAGAAAAAGTGTGTTGCAATTCTTTAGGTTGATTACCTCCCTGTTGATTTCCGTGGAAGGCACGCAGACTCCTGCGGGAGGACGGGGCTGGGGAGACCCCGCAGGCGCTAGCGCCGAGGAGGCTCCCCGGACCGCCCGCGGAAAGCGAAGTGCCTAGAGCGGAAATAAACAGGCCCATTAGCAGGTACAATGAATAATTAAATGCTGAGAATAAAAAATTGCCGAGAAAAATACCCTTTCTCGACAATCTGAAGGCAGAGAGAAGTCTCTGCCTTTTTTATTTTATATATTTACTTGAAACATAACCTGTTGCTTTACCAAATTTGATTTTTTTCCATGAACCTGTTGTTGAGACAATGGTTACTGATTGATTTTTCTTTAAAGTACCAATTACCTTGCTTTTGATTGATGTTGTTGCACGTACATTAAGACGCGATGCAGTTACTTTTCCCGTTTTTGGTTTGATTACTTTTTTTACAACGAAAGTAGTTGTCACGCTCGAACGGTTTTTACTTGTGTCTGTCGCTGCCATCACTACAGAGTATTTCCCATTTCCAAGGGAAGCAGTGCTGTATCCTAGGTTGATTGTACCTGCTTTTGTTAAAACGTCCTTTTTCAGGTAGCTAAGGGTCTTACCCGTACTACTTTTTATATAGACGGTTACATATGCAGTTTCGTTTGTTTTAAAAGAAATACCGGCTTTATTTTTTGTGTTATCTACACTTGCCTTAACGCTGCTAAATTTGGGAGCGGTCTTGTCTTTTATAGCCACAACTTTTTTTACTTCAAAGGATGGCAACGTCGAAGATCGGTTATTACTCAAATCTTCAGTAATGATCCCTGCATAGTATTTTCCGTTTGGTAAAGAATTAATGGTATATTCCTTCTTTAGGGTACCTGCATTTATTACAGCTTCTTTTGAAAGATAGGTTATAATATTACCTTTACTGTCTTTAATATAAACAGTTACCTTTGCTTTCTCATTGAAATGAAAAGAGATATAAGCTTTATTTTTCGTGTAATCAACACTGACTTTTACTTCACTTATGTTTGGAGCAATTTTGTCTGAAATCGGAGTTGCTGCCACAGTTGGTTCAATGGTTTCAGTAGGTGCTTGCACAGCTTTGTCTGCAGGTACCTGTTCATCAGGATCTTCAGATATTTGTCCAGCAGGGTTTGTAGGTGTTTGTACTGTCTGTTCTTCAGATGCTTGTCCTATTGGTTCGGAAGGTACTTGTACAACCGTTGTTGGTCGCTCATTATAGTCTTTTACAATTGCTGCTCCTTTATAATAGAAGGCAAGAATCTCATTATATTTTTGACCATCAAGCGCACGGTTCTGGGCACCCCATTGACTTAAACCAACGCCATGACCGTCACCCAGTCCTTCTACGGTGATTGTTTCGTCCGTCTCTGTTATGTTCGATACAAGATAGCTCTTCATGATTCGATTGCCAACCATAGCACGGATCTGTGATGCAGCAACATTTTTGTATTCTAACTTCTGCGGGATATAAGAGCCATTTGCGTTCACTTTATCTTTTGTAAAAAATTCAACCGTAATATTTCCTTTAGACACACGGCCTCCTGATGTTGGTGTGTTTAAAGATAATACAGGTACTGCCGTTATTTTAATTTCTTTTCCGGCATAGCCATGATTTGCCATCCATGCTTTAATCGTGTTTGTTATCGTTGTATCATTTTCCTTCATTTGACTCCATGACAAATTGACCGGGTTGAATTGTTGTTTTATAACAGAAAAATCCCAAGCAGTTTTTGCATCAAATTCATCTTCTTTAATAATCAAGTAAGAGACAGGTGTTGAGCCCCAAGCATTTGCATTCGATTCTGTTTTCCCGCCATTACTGGCAGAAAAAACCGCACTGATTAAGTGGCCATTTACCTTTAAAACTTCCCCTTTTGTTTCATCTACTGCAGCTGTACTATTTGGGTGCCAAACGTAACCCCCATACACTTGGTAATTGATCGTATCATCGATGGTGATCGCTTGATAGGATAATGCATATGTTCTAGCTGCAACCGCTTGTGTTTTTAAGGCTTCGCGGTTCCATTCAGTATACATTTCAGAAGGGACGACACCTTTTAAATAATCCTCTAAGAAGATTTCATTAATTGGCCGCACATACTTTGAATTTTCGAGGACAAATTGAAATGCACCTAAATAAATACGATTATTAATAGAAAGATAGTTTGTGTTGTTTAATGGTAAAAGACTTAATGTGTCTGCGGTAAAAAGTGGTGTTGTTCCATCCCAAATAGTTATTTTGTTATTATCGTATTTTACGAGATAAGTCTTTCCGGTAGTTAAGCGGACAGTTGATTGCTCCACGTTGTAATCGCCTGTAGGTCTTATTGTTATCTCCGTTTTATTTCCAAGATAATTGACCAGTTTTACTTTAATCTTTGGCTCTATTTTTTCGGCTGATACACTTGGTATGAACACGTTAATTAATAGTATAAAGGCAAGAAAACCTGCGCCTAATTTTTTCAAAATCATTCTCCGTTCCTATGAGGATAAAATACTTATATAACGATATTACTTTATTAAACTATTCGTTTACAACATGCTATTATTGGTAAGTCGTTCTACTAAATATAAAAAATTGTGGAAATAAAAAACTCACCAAATTAGGTGAGAAAATAAGTTTTCCGACAAATATCTACATATCTCGAGTTGAATCAGCAAACACATTCAAAATATGTTATAATAAAAATAACCTACTGATTTTTCAGTGAGTAACACTAAAGATAGTAGCTCCTAATCGACTCAAATTGCCATAAGTTTCTTAAAAACTGACTCATTGGAAAATCAACTTAATGACTCGGCAACAGAATTTAAAATATAGAAAGGGTGTTTATATGGAAAATTTTATTGAAACGGTTTATTTCTTAGAAAATCCTGAAAAGAATATTATTAAATTTGCAACTGGCACCCAGCTGCGCTATGAGGACGTAATAAAAGAAGTTTTTGGCGTAGCCTGTATCAATGATTTGCATATGATGATCCAGTATAACAAGAGTTTTCAGACAAGCATTTGTAACAGTCATGGCATTAGTGAAAAGAAGATAACTCTTGATAAAATCCTTCGTGTCGCTTCAAAACTGGACATGCTTCGTCTAAAAAAAGAATTGATGGACCAAAAGAATAACAGCCTATATGAAACACCTGCAGATGGTGATTTAGCCATTACTTGCCCTTTTGATGCCACCATAAAGCTTCAAGAAGGTATTTTCCAATGGGATGACAGTAATTTTTCATATAATGCAGTGAAAACTGGTGCCTAATACCTTTGTTGTTAATAAAATAACTAACAAAGGCTAGGTGCCTTTTTTTGTTTCAGGAGGTTTAGTCCTAAAAAAATCCGATGTTCTAAGGCGACTGCATATCAAAAATAAGTGGTTCCATTGTTTACGCACTTTTTTAGCAGAATTTAAACCCACACAAAACCCCCCCCATCTGCTTAAAATGGGAGGTTGAAGGATTGCAGTTAGTTATCGTTGGAATTTAGGGGTCATTAACGTCGTTTTTTCTTATCCGCCTTAGTCATTCTTCCTAATAGAAATGCCCCTGCTGCTACACCAATCACTGTGTTCGTTTTTTTATTAAAAACTTGTTTAGCGACAAGATTTAAGTTTTGTGGTCTTTCAGCTAGTCGTCTCATAAAATAACCATACCAGTCATTGCCGAAAGGAACATAGGTACAAAAATTGTAGCCTTCACTTGCTAATTGCAGCTGCATATCTTTCCTAAACCCAAAAAGCATTTGAAATTCGAATTTCTCATTCGGAATATCGTGCTTCTTAACAAATTCTTTCACATGATTAATAATTCGATGATCATGTGTGGCAATTGAAGTGAATTTACCATTTAATAGATGCCATTCGGTAATCTTGATAAAGTTTGCATCAATATCCTTCTTATCTTGATAGGCAATTTCTGCGGACTCTTTGTAGGCACCTTTAACTAGACGAATACGGAAGTTTTTATATCTTTCAAGGTATTCTTGTGCTTTGTGGAAATAAGATTGAATGACGGTTCCAACATTATTATATTCCAGCGACAGGTCGTCCAATAAATTAAATGTTGGCTCCAGATGTTTGAAGTCCTCCATATCAATATTGACAAAAATATCGTATCGATGTGCTTGATCGACGATTTCTCTTACATTATTTAGACAAAATTCATATTCAATATCTAATCCTACTTGAGTCGGTTTTAAGGAGATATGTGCATCCACTTTATTCTCCTGAATCGCGTCGATTACTTTGAGGATTTGTTCTTTCGCAGCTGTCGCCTCTTCTTCTTTAAAAACGAATTCTCCTAAGTTATCAACAGTACAAGAGATTCCCTGAGCATTAAGTTCCTTAATACTTTTAATCATTTCAGGTATATTTGTTCCAGCCACAACACTTTGTGCACCTAATTTTAGGCCGTATTTTTTAGCTGTATTATTTAAAAATTGATTTTGAGATAAGCCGATAAAAATATCTTTCAACATAGCGATTTCTCCTTGCTGTTGTTTTTACGACCATTATAGCATACGCTTTCAATAAAATTTATTTTGCGAATTTTCCAACATAATATGCGTAACACCGGTTTACAAGTTGGTATTATTTTAATAGTTTCTGTCGAACAGAATCAAGGTGTAGGAACATGTGATGAAATGCTTCAAACGGATCCCTTTTTACCAATGCCTCGTAAATAGCAATGTGTTCTTTGAGTGTTCGCTCACGCTCACGATATTTAATTTCGCTATCGATTTTTTTAAAAGTGATAATTAATGAATCGATCATTCCTTCGACAATTGGATTATCTGCACTTAAGGCAATGGTTTGATGAAATTCCTTATCCGCCTCGACATAGTTATTGTCTTTGCTGTTAGCGATAATATCAATCGTCTCTTTTAATTTTGAAAGCTGTTTCTCACTTATTTTCTCTGCTGCAAGTGTCACTAATCCTAGTTCTAATGCCATCCGTGCCTCGATGATGGCTGGCAAATTATCATGGGCCAAAGCTAACATGACTGAAAATGGATGACTGCCGATTTTATTGTTAAAAAAAGTTCCTTCACGGGTTTTACGTGTTATTACACCAAGTGTATCGAGTGAACTTAAAGCCTCACGTAACACTGGCCGGCTGACATCTAGAACTTCCATTAGTTCCATTTCAGTCGGCAATTTATCACCTGGTTTCAATTGTCCACTAATTAATAAGTTAATAATACTTTCAACAACCTGCTTTGATAAGGTATTTCGATTTACGGATTCTACAATTATTTTTTTCGGAGAACCAACCATCATTTCGCTCCTTGAATTTTTTGTCTTTATTTGTAAGACTAATAATATTATACCTATATTAGGCTACAATTTATATGAAAAATAGCTGTCGAATACTCGACAGCTACTTTTTTTGGATAAATATTATATTTTTAATACCCGGCAAATATTTTCTGCTGTGAAAGCAAGATTAGCTTCACCTGATTCTAGTGCTTCATTTAAAGATGTAACACCCGTTAAAATTCCAATAATTGCGGTGAATCCATGATCATATAATGGCTCGATACCAGTTCCAATTCTACCTGCAAATGCAATGACTGGAATAGAATATTTCTGTGCGATGGTAGCAACCCCAAACGGTGTCTTCCCAAATAAAGTTTGGCCATCAATACTGCCCTCGCCAGTAAAAACATAGTCTGCACCCTTAACTCTTTCCTCAAGTCCAGTATACTCGATTATAAGTTCGACGCCCTTTTTTAAATGAGCATTTAGAAATGCCATTAACCCTGCACCTAGACCACCAGCGGCTCCTGCACCTTCCGTATATGCGATATCCTTTCCGAGTTCTTGCTTGATTAAGTCAGCATAAAGAGCTAAATTTTGATCAAGAAGTTGGACTAATTCAGGTGTTGCACCCTTTTGCGGGCCAAAGATTGCGGATGCACCGTTTTCTCCAATTAGTGGATTCGTGACATCACAGGCTACATCAATTTTGACTTGGTTAATTCGGTCATCTAATCCACTTAAATCAATGGAATGTAATTGACCCAACGCACCTCCGCCAAAGACAAGTTCTTCTCCGTTCTTATCCTTAAATGAAACTCCTAGTGCTTGAAGCATTCCAACGCCGCCGTCATTGGTTGCACTTCCGCCAATTCCTATAAGGATACGGGTTACACCCTTATCTAGGGCAGATTTAATTAACTGACCGGTACCGTATGTTGTTGTGATTAATGGATTGCGATCCTCTGGTTGGATTAATTCTAATCCACTCGCTGTAGCCATTTCAATAACAGCTGTTTGCCCTTCCCCTAACAGACCAAATTCCGCAAATCTTTTCTCTCCTAAAGGTCCTAGAACTTCAGTTTTGATGATTTCTCCATTAGTCATACTAACAAGAGACTCAACGGTTCCTTCCCCACCGTCCGCCATTGGCACGATTACGCATTCCGCATCAGGGAAAACCTTTTGGATTCCTTTCTCCATAGCAAGGGCAGCATTTTTCGCTGTCATGCTTTCCTTAAATGAATCAGGCGCTAACACAAACTTCATAGTAATCTGTCCTTTACATTTAAAGTAGAAAAAATTAATAAATAATTACTCAACCGTTCTATGACAAAGTATGAGTTTAATGGTTTTTTAGTTATGTCCCAACCTTGTAGTAAGAGTAAAAAGTTTAGGGTGACCTTTCAGCCACCCTAATTTTTTTATCGGACCAAACAAGGACGTTTATTATCGAATTTCCAGTCTGAAATTAAGAATTGCATTCCGACTGCATCATCTCGAGAGCCTAGTCCCATGTTGTTATACATTTCATGAGCTTTCATGATTTGATCCATATCCACTTCAACGCCTAGACCTGGTTTGTTAGGAACTGTAATGTCACCGTCAACAATTTGGAATGGCTCCTTAGTTAACCGTTCTGTCCCTTCCTGCCAAATCCAGTGAGTATCTATTGCAGTAATCTCGCCAGGAGCTGCAGCGGCAACATGTGTAAACATAGCCAGTGAGATATCGAAATGATTGTTTGAGTGGGAGCCCCATGTAAGTCCCCATTCATTACACATTTGCGCTACACGTACTGAACCCTGCATTGTCCAGAAATGTGGATCGGCAAGTGGAATATCTACTGATTGCAAGGAAATGGTATGGCCCATTTGACGCCAATCGGTTGAAATCATATTCGTTGCTGTTGGAAGACCCGTTTGTCTTCTAAACTCAGCCATAATTTCACGTCCAGAATAACCATTTTCAGCACCGCAAGGATCTTCAGCATAAGCAAGAATTCCATGCATATCTTTACATAGCTCAACTGCTTCTTTTAATGACCATGCTCCATTTGGATCAAGAGTGATTCTTGCATCAGGAAAACGTTCTTTTAATGCTTTGATGGCTTTCATTTCTTCCTTGCCCTCTAATACGCCGCCTTTTAGCTTAAAGTCTTTGAAGCCATAAAGCGCTTGAGATGCTTCTGCAAGACGAACAATTGCTTCCGGTGTTAACGCTTCTTCATGACGAATTCGATACCAATCTACATCAGAATCTTGATTACTATAATAAGGTAAATCAGTCTTATTACGGTCTCCAATGTAGAACAGATAACCAAGTGTTTTTACTTTATCACGCTGCTGACCTTCTCCTAAAAGAGCTGCAACTGGTACATTTAAATGCTTTCCTAAAAGATCTAGTAAAGCTGCTTCGATAGCAGTTACTGCATGAATCGTGATTCTTAAATCAAAGGTTTGTAATCCACGTCCGCTAGCATCACGACCTGCAAACGTTTTTCTTACATTATTTAAGATATTATTATAGTTTCCAATCGATGATCCTAGTACAAGTGGTTTGGCATCTTCTAAAGTTTTGCGTATCCCCTCACCGCCAGGTACTTCTCCAACACCAACATTTCCATTGCTGTCCTTTAGAATGACAATATTACGTGTAAAATAAGCACCATGAGCACCACTTAAGTTTAAAAGCATACTATCTCGGCCTGCAACAGAGTAAACGGACATTTCTGTGACAACTGGAGTAACATTAACTTGGGTCTGAACTTTATTCATATGGAAGTCTCCAATCTAATTTTTTAGTAGATTTTATTGGTAAGGAAAGTGGTATATATTGAAACACTTCCCTTACACTAAATAAGAACTAGCGACTTACTTCTACGTTAGCTAACTTTTCATAGAACTTCACAAGACTGCTGTGATCCTCGAACTCATGTCCATCGACTTTAAGTGCATACATCATTTCTAGGACAGATGATGTTAATGGAAGTGGTACCCCAAACTCATGTGAAGTTTCAAGCGCATTTGTAAGGTCTTTAATATGAAGGTTAATTCTAAAACCAGGATCAAAATTACGATCTAGCATCATTGGACCCTTTGCTTCAAGAACAGTACTTCCAGCTAATCCGCCGCGGATTGCTTCAAATACTGCAGCTGGTTCCACACCTGCTTTTTGAGATAAAACAAACGCTTCGGAAACGGCTGCGATGTTTAGAGCAACAATAACTTGGTTGGCAAGCTTTGTGATATTTCCAGCACCAATCTCGCCCACTAGCACAACGGAACCAGCCATTGCATCTAAAACTTCTTTACATTTTTCAAACACTTCTACTTTCCCGCCAACCATGACAGACATTGTACCATCAATAGCTTTTGGTTCTCCTCCGCTAACTGGTGCATCTAGCATATCAACGCCCTTTTCAGCTAATCTCTGATACACTTCACGGGAAACACCTGGTGAAATAGAACTCATGTCAATATATACTAATCCTTCGTGCGCACCTTCTATTAATCCGTTTTCTCCCAAGGCTACTGCTTTTACATTCGGAGAGTTTGGCAGCATGGTAATAACGATATCAGATTTTTCTGCGATTTCTTTAGGAGTAGAACCGAGTTCAGCACCTAATAATTCTAATTCATTAACAGCCTCTTTATTAAAATCACTTACAATTAATTGATAACCTGCTTTGATTAAATTTTTACTCATCGGTTTACCCATAATTCCGAGTCCAATAAATCCAATTTTCATTTTTTATTCCTCCTGAAGTATGATCTAAGAAGAAGTAAAATGTCTTTTTTACTCCCAGCTTAGTCTTTATTTTTTTTAGCCTACAAACATATTTAGGATTAATACCCCTGCTAAACCAAGGATTGCGAGTGCTGTTGTATAGGTGGTTCTTGTTTTAATCGCTTCACCTACTGATAAGTTGAGATATTCTTTATACATCCAGAACCCAGGGTCAGTAACGTGTGAAAATGCGACACTACCACATGTAACGGCAAGAGTCATTAATTCCATACTAACACCAGAAGATTGTGCGATTGGCAGAACCACACCAGCTGCAGTCATTACAGCTACAGTTGCTGAACCAAGGGCAATACGTAACAATGCTGCAATTAACCAAGCAAGGATGATAGGTGAAATATCCCATCCGCCTGTTAAATCTTTGATATAATCAGCAATGCCGCTATCAACTAGTACTTGTTTAAACGCACCGCCTGCACCGATTACAAGAATGATCATTGCCATCGGTTTTACACTATTTGCACATGATTGCATGACATCTTTTAATGAACGGCCTACTCTAGTGCCAAGAAGATAGAATGAAAGTAAAAGTGAAATCATTAAGGCGATTGTAGCAGAACCAAAGAATTCCATGATATGCCTAAAGCTATTTCCTTCTGGAAGTGCTACTTCACATACTGCAGATATTCCCATTAAGACAACAGGGATAAGGGCAGAAGTAATACTTGCCATGAAGCTTGGCATTTCTTCATCTTTAAAAATTTTCGAACTTCCAAGTCCTTCTGGAATGCTTGGATTCATCTTATTAATGAATGGCAATCTTGGCCAAGTTAATGCGATAAAAGCACCAACAGGAATGGCAATGATGAGTCCGTATAATAATGTTAAGCCCATGCTTGATCCGAAAACCCCTACTACTGCAGCTGGTCCTGGATGCGGCGGTAAAAAACTATGTGTTGTGGATAATCCAACTGCTGTTGGAATTGCTACCCAAAGTAAATTTAATTTTGTTTGACGAGCAACGGTGAAAACTAGAGGAATCAATAATACAAATGCGACTTCAAAGAACATTGTAATTCCAAGGATATAAGCAGCAATCAACATGGCGATTTGTACTCTTTTAACACCCATCTTGTCAATTAAAGTGTTGGCAATACGTTGAGCAGCTCCGGCATCTGCCATTACTGTTCCTAACATGGCTCCAAAACCTAGAATTAACAGCAGGTCATCGAGTTGTCCACCAATTCCTCCATAAATGGATTCCATCAACTTTTCTATTGGCATACCTTGGAGAAAACCTACAAATAAAGCAGCAATGATTAAGGCAATAAATCCATTCATTTTAAGTGGAATCATCAAAATAAGTATGAGGGCAACTGCTAATGCAACATATACTAATGGCATAGTGGTTACTTCCTTCCGCTAGGAATTAATGTGTTTGATATAATTCTAGATCTTTCAGTACATTTACTAATAATCGCTTACTTTCAGGACTCATCTCTCCTGCTGGTGCTAATGCATAACCTACATCAATGCCGACCATTTTCAATCCTTCCTTTAAGACAACTGGGAAGGTCGCTTTATCGACACAGAGTCGTAATGGTGAGAGCTTTAATTGCAATTCTAGTGATTTTTGATGATCACCCGACACAAAAGTATTGTAAATCTCTGACACTAATTTTGGAGCAATGTTCCCTGTACTTGCAATGGCACCAGTTCCCCCGTGACAGAGACCTGAGTATATGAGGGTGTCACGACCTGCTAGAACAGAAAAGGTCTCACGATCAGTAACTCGAAGATACTCAGCCATTTTGGTCATGTCCCCGCTACTATCTTTAATTCCGATAATGTTGTCCACCTTGCTTAATTCCTCGCAAGTCTTGACATCGATTTTCACTTGGGTTCGTGCTTCATTTCCATACAGGATAATTGGTAGATTTGTCGATTTTGCAATCGCTTTAAAATGGTCCATTAATTCACCTTGGTTCGGCGTCAAGAAATAAGGAGTAAGGACAGATAATGCTGACACGCCCCCGATTTCTTGAACCATCTGTGCTGTTTGGATACAGTCTCGAGTGGTAATTTCACTTGCACCACAATAAATAGGGACTCTACCTGCTGTGTGTTCAACAGTAACTTCAACAACACGGCGTTTTTGCTCATTCGTTAATCCATAAATTTCACCGCTGCTTCCTAAAATAAACAGCCCATGGACACCACCTGAAATGGTGTAGTCAATTAATTTTCTGAGTGCATCCTCCATTAATTTCCCACTTTTGTCCAACGGTGTTACTAACGCAGGAATGACTCCTTTTGGTTTAAACATTTTTGTTCCTCCTAGTTCTTCCGATTTGGCATTGGAACTCCATCTAAAAGTTTCTTCTTGTTTATTTCTAGTAACCGTTTACATTTATATTGTATAATTGTCTTACAAATAAATCATCATTCAAATTAATAATAAATCTACTATTTATTTGTGCAAATAGACAAGTCTTATTTTATTATTTTACAAGGCTTTATAATTACGGGGGTAACACTATGAAAATTAATAAGGTATTAGCTCAAGAGATTGCTAACAAAGTAATGAAGGTCCTACCCTATAATGTAAATATTATGGATGAAATTGGATTAATTATTGGCAGCGGCGATCAGGACCGAATCGGCACCTATCATCAAGGGGCGATAGCAGCCATCGAACAAGGCACTATTGTTTCCATTTACAATTCAGATGCTGGAGCAAAGCCAGGAGTGAACATCCCCATCCATTTTAGAAATAAAATTATCGGTGTGATTGGTATTAGCGGCGATCCAAATATTGTTGAGCCTTTTGCTGAATTAGTTCGAGTAACAGCTGAACTATTAATCAACCAAGAGTTTTTATACAAAGAACGTAGAATTAAGGAACAAATGAAGGAAGAATTTTTGTATCACTGGATTTTTCGGAACGAAGAATATGATGAAGCATTTATAAATAGCGGTGAAGCGGTTGGGATAAATCTGGCGCTTATAAGAAAAGCGGTAATCGTTAAAGGCAATAACCTTAAAGAACCGTTTTTACTTGATCAAGAATACACCTTTCGTCTGAGCCAAAATACGATACTGTATATTGTTCCTGAAGACAGTGATATTTTAAAAAGATTTGAAGCTATTGTCTCGAAAAGTGAAACAAAAATCGGAATCAGTACAAGTCACATTCACATAGGCAAGTCGGTCAACGAAGCAAAACGAGCCCTTGATATTGCTGAAAAACTTAGGCTAACCGAATGGCACTGTTATTACAACAATTTAAAATTTATCGACTACTTAACAAATAAAAATATCGAGTTTGAAGAAATTAGTGGATTTTATCGAGACCTTGAAACAAGTCCTAAGGGTATGGAGCTGATTGAGACCTTAATTAGTTTTATTGAAAATAGTGGTGATATGAATTCCATTTCAAAGGAACTGCATATTCATCGGAACAGCTTAGCCTATCGATTACAAAAAATCGAAATCCTAACGAACAAAAACCCAAAAAAATTTACGGATTTATTTGAACTTTTCACTGGATACGTCCTTTATAAAATGAAGTATTGCCAAAAGGGTTAAAATCCGTAACTAGTTGCGAAAAGAAATAGAAAAACAAGAAATGCAGTCAATAAGATTAAAAGAGAAGGGTTAATAATCAGCAAAGGTGTTGACGAATGTGTATCCGGTTTTCTTAAACTTGGTCCTGACAAAGTCACTTCACTCCTTTATTGTCGAATGATATCTTTTAACTAAAAATGGAAATATTTATAATCTTTTCCATATAACATATCAATAAACTTTAGAAATTGAGGATTATATAAAAAAAGATGTCCGGCACTTGATGAAAGAATTGATATTATACCCATCTATTTGTTATAATGAGGTGGTTGTAACATTATTGAGGAGGAACATTTTTTTATGTCAATCGAGGTAGGTACTAAGGTACAAGGTAAAGTAACAGGCATCACTAGTTTTGGGGCATTCGTAGAATTGCCTGGTGGCACAACAGGGTTAGTCCATATCAGTGAGGTAGCGGACAGCTATGTTAAAGACGTAAATGACCATCTTAAAGTTGGCGACCTAATTGAAGTAAAAGTAATTAGTGAGAAGGACGGAAAGACTGCCTTGTCCATCAAAAAAGCTATAGATAAGCCCGAAGGACAAACCTCGTCTTATTCCCAACGTCCACCACGTCAGGGAAGAGTAGATAGCCGTTCTAAAGATTTCCGTGCAAAAGGCGGCAGCACTTTTAAACCTAAAGAAAATTTTGAAGACAAAATGGCTAAATTTTTAAAGGCTAGTGAAGAGAACTTATCCACCTTAAAACGCAGCACTGAAACAAAACGGGGCGGCAGAGGCGGAAGACGCGGATAACAGTATCGTTTTTAATACATCATTATATAGCGAAAGGCAAACGTGTTTTAGTCATGTTTGCCTTTTTTATATGCAGATTAAAAATTCCATATGGGTTAAATGACAAAAGAGACAGGGATTTTCATTCCCTGTCTCTTTTGGTTAATTGATTAATTGTGAAAATTGGTACCGTCAGTTGTAGCTTCGATCACACCGGCTCGAATCACATAATCACCGAAGTGCTCGCCTTCTTGTCTTTCTTTTGCATAGCGAGGAAGCAGCACTTGCAGTTCGTTTAAAATATCTTCTTCTCCTATGTTCTCACGGTACATTTTACTTAGACGGCTGCCGTCATGGGCGGCACCAAGATACATATTGTATTTGCCAGGTGCTTTCCCAATAAAGCCAATTTCCCCAAGAGCATGACGGGCACAGCCATTCGGACAACCGGTCATACGGATGGTAATCTCTTTTTCGCTCAGACCATTTTCTTCGACAATGGTTTCGATTTTACTGATTAAAGATGGTAAATACCGCTCTGCTTCCGCCATCGCCAAACCACAGGTTGGAAGTGCAACGCAAACCATTGAACTGCGGCGCAGCGCTGAAGCATGTTTGCCATCAGTTAAACCATATTGTTCAATCAAATCATTAATTTTTTTCTTATTCTGCGTGGATACATTGGTTATAATTACGTTTTGATTTCCTGTTAAGTGGAAATCACCGGTATGAATTTTGGCGATTTCACGCAAGCCTGTCTTCAACTTGTAATCATCAAAGTCTGCGACACGGCCGCCTTCAATAAACAGTGTTAAATGCCATTGACCTTTTACGCCCTTTACCCAGCCATAACGGTCACCGTTATGGTCAAAATGGTAAGGCTTTGCTTCATCTAATGTCCAGCCAAGACGATGTTCCAATTCAGCCTTAACGGTTTCAAGGCCAAGTCTGTCTACAGTGTACTTGAAACGAGCGTTTTTGCGGACAGAACGGTTACCGTAGTCCCGTTGAATCGTAATCGTTTTTTCAGCTATTTCATACAATTGATCTGGTTTACAGAAGCCAATGACTTTAGCAAGCTGCGGATAGGTTGCTTTGTCTCCGTGCGACATCCCCATCCCGCCGCCAATCGCTACGTTGAAACCGATAAGTTTTTCATCTTCTACAATCGCAATAAAGCCTAGATCCTGTGAAAAGATGTCAATATCATTTCCAGGCGGCACGGCAATTCCGATTTTGAACTTCCTCGGTAAGTAAAGAGGACCGTACATTGGTTCGACTTCGTCGATTTCCGGAGTCCCGGCTACTTTTTCTTCATCCAGCCATATTTCGTGGTACGCTCTTGTTCGCGGTAATAAATCATTGCTCAATTTTTTTGACCATTCATATACTTCTGCATGAAGCTCCGATTGGTATGGATTAGAAGTACACATGACATTTCTGTTCACGTCTCCGCAGGCTGCAATCGTATCCATCAGCGCGTTATGAATCCCCTGAATGGTACTCTTCATATTCCATTTTAAAATCCCATGCATTTGGAATGTTTCACGAGTAGTCAGTTTTAATGTGCCATTCCCATATTTATCTGCAAGCTCATCCATAACAAGCCATTGATCCGGTGAGGCAACCCCGCCAGGCAAGCGGACACGCAGCATGAATTGGTAGGCAGGTTCTAACTTCTGTTTTTGACGTTCATTTCGGAGATCCCGGTCATCCTGCAAATAACTACCGTGATGTTTCATCAGACGGTTATCATCATCCGGTATACCGGCGCTAATCCGATCGAGCATTACTTCTTTTAGAGTTCCGCGCAAATAATTACTTCTTTCTTTAATACCTTCTACATCACTTGGCGGGCCATCTGGCGCCTTTAATTTTTGATTTACCATGTTGTTAAAACTCCTTTCCATCCCAAATCAGTATACATCACGCTGATAACGTTTTTGCTGCTGCATCTCGGCTAAATAATCTTCGGCCTTTTCACGACCCAAGCCGCCTTCTTTTTCAATAATCTCAAGTAAAGTGTTATGAACATCATGTGCCATGTGTTTTTCGTCACCACAGATATAAAGATGTGCACCTTCTTGAAGCCACTTAAATACCTCTTGACTTTGTTCTAACATGCGATGCTGTACATATACTTTTTGATCCGTGTCTCGTGAAAATGCAACATCCATTTTTGTAAGTACGCCGTTTTCCAGCCACTTTTGCCATTCTGTTTGATAAAGAAAATCCGTCACGAAATGCTGGTCTCCAAAGAACATCCAAGATTTACCTGTTGCTCCGGTTTCTTCACGTTCTTGCATAAAGGAACGAAACGGTGCTGCACCTGTCCCCGGACCTACCATGATAATTGGGGCATCTGCGTTCTTTGGCAGCTTAAAGTTTTCGTTATGTTGAATATACACTGGCACTGTTTCGCCTGGCTGCAGACGCTCCGCAGCTAGAATGGAACATACACCCTTTCGCTCACGTCCATGTGCCTCATAGCGGACCGCACCGATCGTCAAATGGACTTCATCAGGATTTGCAGATAAACTGCTCGCGATTGAATAAAGACGGGACGGCATCTTTCGAAGGATTGAGACAAACTCTTGCGCTGAGCCAATCCATGGTGTAAAGTCCCGGACCAAATCAAGCAAATCACGTCCATCAATGTACGTTTTTAATTGATCTTCATTCCCCGCTGATAGAAGTTCCTGTATTTTCTCATTGGCAGAAAGTGATGCTGCCTTCTCAAGAAGCGGTTTGGTTAAGGTCGTTATTTCAAAGTTTGAGAGAAGTGCGTCTTTAAGGGAAAGCACATCTCCCTTTTTATTAACAGTCACCATTTGTTCCGGATCCCAGTTCATTTCTTCTATAAGTAAATGAACTAGCGCGGGATCATTTTCCGGATAAATACCAAGACTATCCCCTGGTTCAAATGTAAGTCCAGAACCTTCGAGTGACAACTCAAGGTGACGAGTTTCTTTATTAGATCCACGGCCGTTTAGATTTATATTTTCAAGTACTTCTGCTTTAAACGGATTGGTTCTTGAATACGTTGATTCAACTAGTTGTGATGCTAATTCCTGTTCAGGAATTGGAATGTCGCCCACGGCTTCATTTAGGCTGATAAGGACACCTGCCAGCCATTCAGCTGCTGGCTCATCATAATCAAGGTCACAGTCAAAGCGTGGATATAGCCTTGTTCCGCCTAATTCTCCCAACCGGGCATCGAAGTCTTTACCCGTTTGACAGAAAAACTCATATGAGCTGTCTCCTAGCGCCAAAACGGAGAAGCGAAGATTATCAAGCTTTGGAGCCCGCTTTCCGTTTAGAAACTCATGAAATGACAGCGCGTTATCAGGCGGCGTGCCTTCACCATGGGTACTTGTAACAATCAGCAGGTTTTGGACCTTTTTTAAATTATTAGGTTTAAAATCGCTCATCGACTGAATAGTTACTTGAAAGCCCTCTCCCTCAAGCTTTTTGCCTGCCTTCTTAGCAAGGCCCTGAGCATTACCCGTTTGTGATCCAAAAAGGATGGTCACATCTTTGGAAATCGTTGGGGTGTTCCCTGCAGAAAGTTCTGCCACCTGAATACTTCCTGAACCTGGAACCGAAGCAAATTGGGCTGCTGCCAAAAACCCGCTCAGCCAGACTTTTTGTGATTCTGTCAAGGTAGGCAGAATGCGGTTGAGGAGCTCTGCCTGCTCCTGATTAAAAGGACTGTTCAATACTTGAAGTTGCACCAAAATCCACCTCACAAAGAATTATTAACTTACAGTGATCATTTATTTATCATGACTAGTTTCAACAATCTTACAATACATACTTTTCAGTCAAAAAATGATTAATATAATAATAGTTTTACTATTCCTATAAGTCAAGTCGGTTTTAACGATTTAAACGATTAAAATCAGATTATTTCTTATTTTTATTAAAATCTTTTATTGAATATTGCCATATTTATAACAATGGCGCAAGGTAGCAGTCCACCGGGACATCTTCCAATTTAGGCTGTTGTCCTGTGTACACTACTCATTGCGCCGGATGCAGGAAATGCTATCGATTCCTTTTGTTTCGGTTACGCAAAAACGTCGGAATGTCGAGCGAATCCTCTGATTCCTGCCCATATTGATCGTTAACATGAATTGGTTCTTCATGTCTCACTTGCTCACGTCGGGTTGGGGCATTTATTTGTGATTTTGATTGACCTTCCATTTGTGAAGGGGTGGATGGTTTGGTTCGTGCCTGTTTATCAACAAAACCAGTAGCAATGACCGTGATCATAATTTCATTTTTAAAATTTTCATTAATAATTGAACCAAAAATCATATTTAATTCCTTATCTGCTGCAGAAGCCACAAGGTCGGCTGCCTCTTGCACCTCATAAAGACTTAAATCTTTACCACCTGTGATGTTCATGAGTATCCCTTGAGCTCCGTCAATCGATGTTTCTAATAATGGACTAGAAATAGCTTTTTTTGCTGCTTCAACCGCGCGTCCATCCCCTTTTGCAACCCCTATGCCCATTAAGGCTGTCCCTTGATTACTCATGATTGTCTTAACATCTGCAAAATCCAGATTAATTAAACCTGGGACAGCAATTAAATCCGAAATACCTTGAACCCCCTGGCGAAGGACATTATCCGCCTCCCGGAACGCTTCAATCATCGGTGTTCTTTTGTCAACAATTTGCAATAATCGATCGTTAGGAACAATAATTAAGGTGTCAACAGCTTCCCTCATTAATTCAATACCGTTTGCTGCATTTTGCGCACGTTTACGTCCCTCAAATCCAAACGGACGAGTAACGACACCGATAGTCAATGCACCAAGTTCGCGTGAAATTTCAGCAATCGCTGGCGCAGCACCGGTTCCCGTACCACCACCCATTCCAGCGGTAACGAACACCATGTCTGCTCCTTTTAATACATCTTCCAACTGCCTTCTGCTTTCTTCAACTGCTTTCCTGCCTACTTCTGGATTAGCACCTGCCCCTAATCCTCTTGTCAATTGTGCACCAATTTGCATTTTTATCTCAGCATTTGATAGGTTAAGAGCTTGTGCATCAGTATTCACTGCAATAAATTCGACCCCTTGAACTCCACCTTCAATCATACGATTGACAGCATTATTCCCTCCGCCGCCAACACCAATTACTTTAATTCTTGCAACTTGATCTATATTCATGTCAAAATCCCACATATTCTTCCTCCTCATCATGCGTTTATATAATTGCCTCACTATTCAAAAAAATAATCGTAGATTTATGATCTAATTGAAGATTTTAATGATCTAGTAGTAGAGATTGTTGAATGATTAACTTTACAACTAATCTTTTTGAGTATGTATAATTTTTGCTTATTGATATTTTACCAAAATAATGGAGGATTTAATATAGAAAGGTGACACTTGATTTAGATTATTTTGTAGAAAAATGTAGAAATATTTAACATAAATGCAAAATTAATAAAACATGCAGATAAAGTAGTTCTTTTGATATACAACCAACGATATATAAAGAGAAACCCGGTAATAGGATAGCAATATCAAATATATATAAGTTTGCTAGCACTCTGATACATCGCACTAGCACGTTAGGCATAAAAATAGCACACCTTTGTTAGGTGTGCTTGAGAGTCAAGTATGTACATTTATAGTGCTGGAGCTTCCATCCCCATTTGACTCCATTCGTTTCTTGATGGGCCATACACTCCAGGGACATTTAATCCAGCTTGGCGCATTAAGACTGTCATTTGTCCGCGGTGATGAATGATGTGTTTGATTAAAAGAGAAAGTGTTACTGCTTTTTGCATATCCATCCCGAAGACATTTTTCATTTCTTTTAAGGATGCATCTGTCCACTGCTTCTTGACAGCGTCCATAGTGTCTTCACTAACCTTGCGAAAGGTGTCCGCTATTCCTTTTGCTGATGACGGAACCGTACTTGAGTTTTCAACATTTTCAACCGTAACTCCGAACTCGTTAAGCATTTCAGGTGTACTCGTTACGACATGCCATGCGATTCTCCCTAACGTACGATCATCTGGGGACACCGCTTGTTGAAGTGAACCGTCTGTCAGAGCATCCAAAACCTTTTGCGTAGAAGCCGCTTCTTGATTCCAATCCTCAATAAATTCAGATATAGAAGTATACATTATTCATTCCTCCATCATGCAACAGTTTTACACTAAAAAGTATATCATTGTTTAATTAGATAGCAAAATTTCCCACACGAAAAAAGTTTTAGAACCCAATCCCTAACACTCTTCAACAGTGGAGATATGAGGTAAATTTCTATACTTTTGGGCATAGTCAATCCCATAGCCGACAATGAACTCATCTGGGATTACAAAGCCAACATAATCCACCGGTAAATCGACTTTTCTTCTTTCGGGCTTGTCTAACAATGTACAAATTTTAATTTCCTTTGGCTTGTGTGATTTTAAATGGTCCCGTAAGAAATGTAATGTCAGGCCGCTGTCGATAATATCTTCAACCACGAGGACATTCTGATTGGTAATATTCGAATCAAGATCCTTCAATAACCTTACTTTTCCTGTTGACTCGGTTTCATCTCCATAGCTGGAAACCGAGATGAAATCAATTTTTATTTCCCCCTTCATCTCACGAATCAGATCTGCAGCAAAAACAAACGACCCCTTCAGGACAACGATGAGGATAATTGCTTCGTTATTAAAATCACTTTCAATTTGCTCGGCTAATTCCTTCACTCTGTCTTTAATATCTGTCTCGGAAATCATCACATCTTTAATTCTGTACCCCACAAAATACACCTTCTTTCTAAAATATAAAGGCTATGTTAAATTAGCTTATTGATTTCCTCTCCAGGCGCTTCGCTTTCCGCGGGCGGGTTCGGGGAGCCTCCTCGGCGCTAAAGCGCCTGCGGGGTCTCCCCTGTCCCGTACTCCCGCAGGAGTCTCGCGCCTTCCGATCCAATCAACAAGGTTACCATATCAACTATGACCTTTAACACTGCCAAAAAAAAGCCAATACGAAAAACCAATTAGTTTGATTTTTCGTATTGGCAATGATTATTATACCCCTTTATAGGCTTGGCGGTAAATTTCAGCCAATTCTGTTACTAATGGAAGCTTAGGGTTTGCAGTGGTACATTGGTCTTCGAAGGCCCGGTCTGCTAAATAGTCAACCTTGCTTTCGAACTCGATTTTATTTATATTATTTGCTTCAAGGCTCATTGGAACTTCAAGTTCCTTTGCCAATTTAATAATGGCTTGAACGAGGCTCTCTACACCTTCCTCAGTAGAACCAGCAGGTAAATCTAGTATTCTAGCAATTTCAGCATACCGTTTGTCAGCTTTGAAATGATTGTACTTCGGAAAGGCTGTGAATTTCTTCGGTTTAGTCGCATTATAGCGAATCACATGTGGCATAAGTACAGCATTTGCCCGTCCGTGGGCGATATGGAATTCCGCTCCCAGCTTATGTGCAAGACTATGATTAATGCCTAAAAATGCATTTGCAAAGGCCATGCCGGCAATGGTTGAAGCATTATGGACCTTTTCGCGCGCTTCTTCATCCTGACCGTTTTTGTAGGCTCTAGGCAGGTATTCAAATACAAGCTGGATTGCTTTTATTGCAAGGCCATCCGTGAAATCATTGGCCATACAGGATACAAATGCTTCAATCGCATGTGTCAACACGTCCAATCCCGTATCAGCAGTAATATGTTTAGGCACCGTCATCACAAACTGCGGATCGATAATGGCTACGTCAGGAGTCAATTCATAATCAGCAAGCGGATATTTAATATTGGCCTCTTTATCCGTAATAACCGAGAATGACGTTACCTCCGAGCCTGTTCCAGAGGTGGTAGGAATGGCCACAAATTGTGCCCTTTGGCCGAGATTCGGATATTTAACAATTCGTTTTCGAATATCTAAGAACTTTTGTTTCAAGCCAAAGAATTCTGTATCTGGATGTTCATAGAACAGCCACATTCCTTTAGCCGCATCCATTGCAGAACCACCGCCAAGCGCAATGATAACATCTGGCTGGAAGTTAGCCATCATTTCTGCACCTTTCATCACTGTTTCAATCGATGGGTCTGGTTCAACCTCTGAGAAAATTTCGCAGTGAACATAATCTTGACGCTTTCTTAAATAGTAAAGGACTTTATCCACATATCCTAATTTTACCATTCCAGGGTCGGTAACAATAAATGCTTTCGAAATTTTCGGCATTTTGGCAAGATATTGAGTTGAATTTTTCTCGAAATAAATTTTAGATGGAACTTTAAACCATTGCATATTAATATTCCTTTTCGCCACTTTTTTAATATTAATTAAGTGAATAGTACCTACATTTGTAGAGACAGAATTTCCACCATACGTTCCACATCCGAGGGTTAAGGACGGCATATAGGCATTGTAGATATCACCGATCGCACCTTGTGAAGATGGGGCGTTGACAATAATACGTCCCGCTCTCATCCGCAGTCCAAACTTCTTAATCACTGTTTGATCAGTGGTATGAATAACAGCTGAATGACCTAGCCCGCCGAACTCCAGCATTTCTTCGGCCCGTTTTAATCCTTCCTCAAGACCACTTACCTTGTAACAAGCAAGCACTGGGCTCAATTTTTCCCTTGAAAGTGGGTATCCTGGTCCGACACCTTTTAATTCTGCAATAAGGATTTTTGTATCATCAGGAACCTTTACTCCTGCTAACTGTGCAATCTTTGAAGCAGCCATCCCAACAATTACTGGATTAACAGCACAGGATTGCTCATTAATAACTAATTTTTCAACCTTCGCTTTTTCTTCTTCATTTAAAAAATAACAATTATTTGCAATCATTTCTTGTTTTACAACGTCGTATATTTCTTTATCAATAATGACTGCTTGTTCGGAGGCGCAAATCATTCCATTATCAAACGTTTTTGATAAAATTAAGTCATTAACTGCCTGATGAAGATTGGCTGTTTTTTCAATATAACAAGGGACATTTCCTGGCCCAACTCCGAGTGCTGGCTTACCTGAACTGTAAGCAGATTTAACCATCCCCGCACCACCAGTGGCAAGAATTAATGATATTTTTGAGTGGTTCATTAAGGCTTGAGTTGCTTCAAGCGACGGTGTTTCAATCCATTGAATGCAATTTTCTGGCGCACCCGCCTTGATTGCTGCATCTCTAAGCACTCTGGCTGCTTCACTACTGCATTTCTGTGCTGATGGATGGAAGGCAAAAATGATTGGATTTCTTGTTTTTATCGAAATGAGTGCTTTAAACATGGTGGTCGATGTTGGATTGGTTACAGGTGTAACTCCTGCAATCACCCCAACCGGTTCCGCGATTTCAATCATTCCTTCATGTTCATTTTCGTTAATGATACCAACGGTTTTATCATATTTGATATTATGATAGACATATTCAGTAGCAAACATGTTCTTGATGATTTTATCTTCGTACACGCCTCTTCCTGTTTCTTCAACGGCTAGCTTTGCAAGTGGCATATGCTGATCAAGACCGGCCAAGGCCATTTCTTTAACAATATTATTAATCATTTCTTGGTCGAATCTTCGGAATTCTTTCAATGCTTTTAGACCGTTTTCCACCAAAACGTTAACCATTTGTGTTACCGTTTGATTTTCTTTAACTGCCTTTTCTACTACTGCCATCGTAATACCTCCATTTGATTAAGTATTTGTGAAGTTTTTCACAAGTATTTTTAAAAAATAATACACAATCAAGCTGGTATTTTCTCTGGATGCATGTATCGTAATGTTTGTAAAAAATTTCACATTTGTTACTAAAAATAATAACACTCTACTTGATTTTTATTCACAAACTGGATTGCGTGGAATCTTTTCAAATAAAATGTCAGTTAGAACCTTCGAATACTTTTTAACAATAACCACGTAATTTACGGTCCAAATATAGGCGGGGATTTCTTCATTTTCTTTAAGATACATTGCCTCAAATTCATCCCCAACTGCTTCTTCAAATACTTCTAGGGTATAAGTTTCAGAATCTGTAGAGAAGGTTTTCCATTCACATACCATCATGTCTTATCACTCCTTGTTTGTTTATGGATTTATCATAACATGTATTTTGAATAACAGTTTGTGAAGTGTTGAACAAATTGTGAATTGTGATTAATTTTACTAAAAATAGGACTATGTCCTTATATAACAATGGTTACCAATGATAATATTGGTATGTATTTGGTGTAATACTATATTACCTGAAAACGGTTACAACTATTTTATTATATCAGAATAACATTCAATAAATGAAGTTATCGATTGTATATGTACGGTTATTGAAAACGAACAGTTAGTGACTGTAACATTATTTGAAAGAGGGTTACGGTCTAATCCCTCTTTCTTTCTTATATTTCATTCCCTTAATTTTTTCTAATAGCCTGTTATGTACTTTTGATAAGATGAGTAACGCGAAGATTGAACCAATAAAGGTTAACAACATATCCCACTGTGCGTCCCAAATATCACCTTGTGCTCCTAAAAACTCAGTGGAAGTCTTTCTGTTCTTTGTTAATTTAGTCGATAACCATTCGATAATTTCATACATAGCTCCAATTGCGAGTGAAAAACTTAATATCACAGAAATTAACCAAGGACCTTTTTTAGTCACTCTTTTTCGAATTAATATTTCTCTTATTACAATGGCAAACAATCCTTTTAAGAAATGACCAAAGCGATCATAGTGGTTTCGGTTTAATTCAAAATAATCTTTTATCCAAGTAAAAAGTGGAACCTTTGCGTAAGTATAATGACCACCAATGAAGGTAAGAATCGAAAGAATGGCAATTATGATATAGGATAGCGTAGTAAGACGAAACTTATTATAGGTAATAACTACGATCATACATATCACAATGGCAGGAAGTACTTCCATCGCCCATATTAAATATCCTGCTGGCTTATAGATTGACCAACTAAAAACGGCAATTACAATCAAGATAAGTAGTAAATGAAAGTAAGCACTTTTATCTCTTTTCACTCAACTCACTCCTAATGATATTACAGTTGTAAAGTTAAAAACTAACTAAATTGCTCTCCTGTGAAAAAGTTAAAAATAACTTTTATAGGTTGTCCATCCTTTCATTTATTAAACAACATTGCTTTTTAAATTTCTGTTCAAAATGAATATCAAAAGCGGTGGGTTTTAAATCAATGGAGTTATCTAGGAGTAGAACGAAATAGGAATAATAAACCGCAGGTATTTTTCAAACATCACAGGTATCCTCTCCAACAAGGACTAATATAGAAAATAAAAATAAGCCATCAAATACTAAATTCATTCATCCTCTAGTATTTAATGGCTTATATATGCTACGCCTCAATTAAAAAAATGTATTACATGTGATTTGCAAACATGTTTTCCTAATTCAGTTGGAAAACCATATTGTAGTTTAAAGTACCTTGCTTAAAAACGCTTGGGTTCGTTCATGCTGAGGGTTACTGAATAACTCATTCGGTTCATTTTCTTCAACAATGTAGCCACCGTCCATGAAGATGACCCGATCGCCAACTTCCCTAGCAAAACCCATTTCATGGGTAACCACAACCATTGTCATACCTTCTATAGCAAGCTGTTTCATTACTTCTAAAACATCACCAACCATTTCAGGGTCAAGTGCAGATGTCGGTTCGTCAAAGAGCATTATTTTTGGATTCATGGCTAGTGCCCTTGCAATCGCAACGCGCTGTTTTTGCCCCCCAGATAGTTCCCCTGGAAAGCTATTGGCTTTTTCCCTTAGCCCCACTTTATCTAATAGATCAAATGCCAATTTTTCAGCAGCTGCTTTATCAATATTGTGAATTTTAATAGGTCCCATGGTGATGTTCTCTAATACACTTTTATGAGGGAACAGATTAAATTGCTGAAACACCATTCCTACTTCTTGTCTTACTTTGTTAATATTGATTTTTGGGTCTGTTATATCCTGTCCGTTTATGACTACCTCTCCGCCTGAAATGTCTTCAAGGCGATTTAAACATCGAAGGAACGTACTTTTACCTGAGCCAGATGGACCAATAACACAAACTACCTCTTTTTCTTTAACTTCTGCATTGATATCTTTTAATACCTCAACATTACCGAACGATTTTCGTAAGTTTTTAACTGTGATCATGCTCATCTAAGCTGAATCCTCCTTTCGATGAAATTAGCAAGCATGGTTAATAAATAAATAATAATAAAGTAAATGATACCTACAGCCAGCCAAATCTTAAATGCTTCGAAGGTGGCAGAAGCTTGAATTTGTCCTTGCTGTGTTAAATCTGCAATCCCAATTACAGATAAAAGTGACGTATCCTTTAAACTGATAATGGATTGGTTTGTAATCGTAGGAAGCATTCTTCTAAAGGCCTGTGGAAGCACCACATATCGCATGGTTTGTGCGCCTGTAAAACCGATCGATCTTGCTGCTTCTGTTTGTCCTTTATCAATTGATTGAATTCCCGCTCTGATAATCTCAGCAAAATATGCACCCGCATTAATGGCAACAGTGATGATCCCAGCAGTAGTGCTATTTAGGGACACCACTTGTAGAGAATTTACACCAAAATAGATAAAAAATAATTGAACAATAAATGGTGTTCCACGAATGGCATCAACATAAAACTTAGAAATCCAATTCAAGATCTTGATCGGAGCTAAACGAAACAAGGCTATTACTAAACCAATTAAAAAACCTAGAATAATGGCAATTACAAATATATATAGGGTCACTTGAAGACCTTTTAATAACATTGGCAGTGCTGCAGAAATAATATCCATCCTGTTCATCCCCTTTCAAAAAGAAAGCGCGCATTAAGCGCGCTTAATCATTTCGTATCCTCTATTCACCTAGATACGTTTTAATAATTTTATCATACGTACCATCTTTCTTTAACTCAGCAAGACCATTGTTAATTTTTTTCAAAAGATCCGCGTTTTGTCCTTTTAGAACAGCAATTCCATATTGATCTCCATTTAAGCGATCACCGACGATTTTTAATCCAAGGTCTTTTTGGGCAATTGCATACGAAATTACAGGATAATCTTCAATAAGTGCATCTGCATTTCCGTTAGATACCTCTTGGAACATAGCAGGGCTATCATTAAATTGAACAACAGTAATTCCTAATTTCGCAGCATTATCTTGTGCATATTTTGCACCAGTTGTACCTTTTTTAACAGCAATTTTTTTGCCTTTTAGGTTTTCGACTGATTTAATACTTGTATTATCTTTTTTAACAACGACTGTTAACCCTGCATCAAAATATGGTGTTGAGAAATCTACTACCTTTTTTCTTTCATCCGTAATACTCATTCCGGCAATAGCCACATCTAGCTGATTTGCTTGCATCGCTGGGATGATACCACCGAAATCCATTGGGGAAAGTTCGATTTTAAAGTCTTGGTTTTTAGCAATTGCATTGATTAACTCAATATCAATCCCCTTATAATCGTTACCTTCTTTAAATTCAAACGGCGGATAAGTTGTATCAACACCAACTTTATATACTTTTCCACCTTTTTCTTTCTCGTCTGTTGTGTCTTTGCTTCCACAAGCCGCGATAAAGATTGAAAGGATTAATAACAAACTTAATAGACCTAACTTTTTCATTTCATTCTCCCCTTAATTTTCAGATTGTTCTCACTTGCTGAATATAGCAAATTTACTTATTTAATATATCACAGATAGTTAATAGAAAAAAGAGATTAAACTATATGAATATACAAAAAAGTTTAATAATACGCATAATATAATAATTTTGATGTTTATGATTTATTGAAATAATAGAGATTTGGATTAAAAAAATCAATACTATTAATGCTTTTATTTTATCCATACTTTAGAAATGCATTCATTAAAGGAAAAATTTACTTTACTTTTTTTAATTAATTTATATTTCAATATTAAATATCCTATAACTTTTCCTCACCTTTATCCACAAGACAAAACCACTTGGAATATAGATACCAAGTGGTTTTGGTTATAATTTCACCTATTAATTGACATCCTCGAATTCTCTTGCAATCCTTTTAAATGCTTCCTGGATTAATGGACGAGGGGACGGGATACAAATTCTTTGCCATTGTAACCCTTCTTTACCAAACATCTTCCCATCTTCCAGTAGAACATTTGCTTTATTATAAATTCGATTGTGGACTTCTTCTGGGGTTAGTCCATACTCACTAAAATCCAGCCACATAATATAAGTTCCCTCTGGGATTCTTACCTTAACTTTCGGCATTTTCGCCGCTAAGAATTGGACTGCCCATTCCATTGTCCCATCGATATATTCCTTTAATTGTTCTAACCAATCTTCGCCCTCATTGTATACGGCGATCAGTGCAGAAACGGTAAAAGGTGAGGGTAAATGCATCCCCATAACAGTATTAAAGGTTTTTCTAAGTTCAGGATTTGAGATGATTACATTTGTACAATGAAGCCCAGCGACATTGAATGTTTTATTGATAGCAGTAAAAGTAATAATACGATCACTATGGTCGCTAGCTTTTGCAATCGGAATAAATGTTTGATTACGTCGTACTAAATCTCCATGAATTTCGTCAGCAACGATAAGGACATCATTTTTCGCACAAATATCGGCTAATTTCCTTAGTTCTTCCTGAGTAAACACTCTGCCGGTTGGATTATGGGGGTTACATAGGATGAACATTTTCGTCGTTTCTTCTTTTGCCTTCGCTTCAAAATCCTCGAAATCGATTTGATAATAGCCTTCGCTATTCGCTTTAAGTGCATTATTCCGAACTTTACGTCCGTTGGCTTCAATTGCCGAAGTAAACGGAGGATAAACCGGTCGTTGGATAATGATGCCATCTCCTGGATTGGATAATGATTTAACAGCAACATTCAAGGCATGGACAGTTCCTGGACTAAAGCTGATTTCTTCCTGCGGAATATCCCAATCATGTCTCTTTTTAAACCAATGCTGGATGGCTTCAAAATACTCTTTTGGAAAGATGGTATATCCGAAAATCCGGTGATCGACAGTCTTATGTAAGGCATCTACTAACGGCTGAGGCACTGGTAAATCCATATCAGCTGTAAACAACGGAATCGTCTCATCGTCATATCGTTCCGTCAGACCAATCTGTTTAATTAAATCCCCGCCATCCCATTTGATTGAATAGGTTCCTCTTCGGTTGACAATTTCATCAAAGTTATATTTCATTTACATCCACCTTTCATTTTTCATTCCTGCGAATGATTCACATGTAAAAATTTATTGATTACTCCAATTATAACGATTAATAGAAATGATTAAAAATTTGGAAAGCTAAATTTTTCAAAAATGTCGGCGATGACACTAAAAAAAAGAGCAGGCCCAGTATATGAACCTCGCTCTTTAATGCGCGTTAATCTTCCAAAACCTCGTTATTTTATTGGTCCGTTCCGATTAAAATGGGAATTGATTTGACCTATAATCATCTTATGTTTTTCCCGTTTCGCTAAATCCCTGCGAATTTCGAGTGTTTGTACCCCTTCTTCTATTTTTTCCGCTATTTCAATCAGTCTTTCAATATCCGCAAATGAATACTTACGGGTCCCATTTGGGGTCCTATCTGGAAAAATTAGCTTCCGCGTTTCATAATAATGAATTTGTCTGCTTGAAAGACCTGTTAATTCTGTCACAATTCCTATGGTGATAACCTTTTGATCACGATAGGATGGATTTTCGTTTTCCAAGATACCACCTCCTATTTTGTTTTAGTTTATTTGAAAAAATGTGAATTTTAAAACAATTACTATGTTATGTATTCTAACATAAGATGTCATACACTGAAACAAAAAATTCCTTTCTTACAAAAATATTTATTCCAAGCTAACGCTACTATTATCTTAAAAAAGATTTAGTCTAAAAATGTAAGCGAATTCAGTATTACACTTATTTGACACGGTAAAATCGTATAAATTTAGATTTGATAATTATGAGTAGATTATTAAAGATTTTGTTGAGCGCTTACACAAATAGATTCTTTTTGATATACTACTATAATCTTGATTCATCAAAAAAATTAACTGTCGTGATTCCCATGGTTTTTTTATCAATTTTCGATTCCAATATTTTCTGAATTGTTGACTCTTTAAAAATTCTATGTCACTTTAAAAATATATTCATACTTACAGCTACAAAAGGAGAACTCAATAACGATGAAAAGAAAAATACTTGCTTATAATTTTGAATTCTCTGAGACCCTAGATCGTTTAAGAGACAGTTTTGACGTTGAAATTTTTGAAAGAATAAATCCCAAAACAGACCCGGCTTTTTTACAGGCTCTTAAGCAAGCTGTGGGTATTGTCGGTCTTGCCCTTCCAGTCGACAAAGAATTACTGGATCATGCCCCAAATTTAAAAATTGTTTCTAATAACTCAACTGGATTTAATAACCTTTCCATTGATGAGATGACAAAACACGGTGTTATGGGAACAAATACACCCGGTGTACTTGAAGATACTACCGCTGATGCGATTTTCGGGCTACTTCTTGCGGCGGCTAGACGTATCCCTGAATTGGACCAGTTCGTGAAGGTCGGAAATTGGAAGCAGCATTTAACTAGAAATGAATATGCCATTGATGTTCATCATAAAACCTTAGGAATTATTGGGATGGGAAAAATCGGGTCATTAATTGCGAAACGCGGGCATTTAGGCTTTGATATGAATATCCTGTACCAAAATCGCACGCGCAATCTGGAGGCTGAGGAAAAATATCACGCTGTCTACACAGAGCTTGACCGCTTACTTATGGAAAGTGATTTTGTTTGTTTAATGACACCGCTCACACGTGAAACAGAAAATTTAATGGGTGCACGGGAATTTAAATTGATGAAAAAGTCTGCTATTTTCGTGAATGGTTCCCGCGGAAAAACAGTTGATGAAAAGGCACTAATTGAAGCATTAAGAACGAACGAGATTCACGGAGCGGCATTAGACGTTTTCCAAAGTGAGCCAGTCAAAGCGGACCATCCGCTTCTCCAATTTCCAAATGTGGTGACAACCCCGCATATTGGGTCATCCACTTTCGAAACGGAATTTAAAATGGCCAAGCTTGCAGTCGAGAATTTACTAGCAGGACTAACGGGGAAACGCCCAAGGAACCTGATTAATCCCGAATTACTGAATTAATATTACGAAGGAGTTAAACACATGAATTCACCGAAAAGTGTTGTTGAAAAGCTAAATTTGAATAAATATCGACGGAAGCTTGTTCTGCAGAAACCGGAAGATTTGGATGACTTTAATGAATTAGACTATGACTCATCTATTAATAACGATAAATATGATCTTATATTTATGTTCGTTTTTAGTTTAGAGGAATTTTCGCGGCAACTTCAATCGGTAATTGCAAACCAATTACTCGAGAAAAATGGTTATGTGTATTTTGCCTATCCAAAGAAGAATAATCCAAAATATAAAGAATACATTGAACGCGACAGCTTGTTAAACGTAGTTGCTATGGATGATGAGGGATATACGCTTGACAGTGATATAAAGTTTTCTAGAATGGTCAGTCTAAACGATGTTTTTACAGTGGTGGGCTTAAAGTCTGCCCCAAAAAAGACAAAAAAGGCTGACAGCAGTAAATCTAGCCAATGTGTGGATGACTATATTGTTCATGTGGATGATATTAAACAGTACTTAAACAAAAATGAGGATCTATTGGGAGCTTATAGTCAATTAACTTTTGGATATCAAAAGGATTGGGCCCGTTATGTCTATAGTGCGAAAAGAAAAGAAACTCAAGATAAGCGTTTGTTAGAAATGGAGACGGTTCTTGGAGAAGGCTATAAATCAATGGAATTATATCGAAGGAAGCAGAAATAATCAGAGGGGGCGTACTATAATTATTATCATACTTCGTTTCCTCAGCCTATGACAAAAAAGTTTCCTTGGTGTGTTCTTTTCTTTTTCTTAGGCTCTGTTATACTTGGTTGTTGATTTCCGCTCCAGGCGCTTCGCTTTCCGCGGGCGGTCCGGGGAGCCTCCTCGGCGCTAGCGCCTGCGGGGTCTCCCCTGCCCCGTCCTCCCGCAGGAGTCTTCGCGCCTTCCGCTCCAATCAACTTGTGCCAAAATCAACAATGAGCTTTAACATAGCTTTTTCTTAAAAAAATCCCGATCATATCGATATCAGGAGCATCTTGTATTTCAAAAAAAAATAACACATAGGGATCAAGAATAATGTTCCCCATGTGTTATTGTTAAATTAAGTTACTCGTCACCTTTTACCCCATAGGAAGGAGCCAACTCAGGGACTACGGCTCTTACCTTATAGTCGTTTGCCTGTGGTTCGTATAATTCCCATAGTTTCTTTAAATCTTCCAGCGGATTTTCACTATAATCGATTCGTAAATCTATATATGCAAACGGTTCATCAGTGAATACCAGAAGTCCAATCGAATGCTCCTGATCAAGCTCTCCACCCATCTGGAAGCCTTTTTCAATCGCCAAAATTAATCTTTCAGCCAAAGGGTGTCCTTCCGTCCGTAAAAATTCGCGCCCCATTGCTTCCGGGATTGTGGGATCGCTGAGCAGATTACCGATACTGGCAACATTTTTATCACAAAATTCTCCATGTACACCCAGCGCCCTGCTTCCTGTGAAGGCAGCTGAATTACCTTTCGCATCCACCACTGCTATTTGTCGATACTCTGGATAGGGTGAAGCCTCCTTCATCGACCGTATAGCTGATTGGGCATCAAACCCGTTCTCCAACACAGAAAATCCAATCGTTGCTAATCTAGGATCGGTAACATTTTGTGTTAAAATAGCACCTACTCCCGTCTTTGCCCATGGGCACCTTGCCCCAACCGATGGACTGCTGGACGTAACAATGACTCCGAACGCACCGGTGGATGAACAGCGGCCTGCTACCGAAAATGTCAAAATAATCCCCCCTTGCTGAAATAATTTTCATTTTATTTATTACTATTTTTATTATGAAAAGTAATAAATCACAATAAAAAAACTTTACTCGCTAATAACGGCCTCAACATCGATCTCCATTAGCATTTCAGGCATTGCAAAGCCGCTGACTAGTAATCCGGTACTGCATGGATAAACATCTTTAAAATGTTTTCCGATGACTGGATACACTTTACTGCGATCTTCACGATTCATTAAATAAACAGTAATTTTACAAATATCTTGAATCGTGCCTCCAGCCTCTTCGATTAGCTGCTTTACACAAGTACATGCCATTTCTGCCTGTGCTTCTACATCACCAATGCCATGAAAATTTCCATCTAAATCAAAGCCTGTTTGCCCTCTTAAAAAAATGCGATTCCCGGCTCTAACAGCCATACTAAATTCGTTAACAATGTGGTGTTCCGGTTTTCCTAAATTTTTTGGATAAAACTGATCTGTTTTAAACTTTCTGAATCTCTGAATCTCTACTTTTTTGGTCTCACCATGGACTGACATATTTAATTTTCCTCCCTAAAGTTAGATTATATTATTTAAGGAATTAATCCTTAATTGTTCCCTAAACAAAATATATAGTTTTTTCTGAAAATTGTCAATATTACCAGTAATAGTTAAAGGTATTTTTTATCCCAGATAAGAACGCTGGACAATTTCGCTTTCCTTTAGATCTTTTTTTGTCCCTTGACCTGCTAAACGCCCCGCCATCAGCACATACCCACGGCTGCAAAAGTCAATGGCCATTTCCGCATTTTGATCAACTAATAAAATAGTCGTACCCTGTCGATGTAATTCAGTAATTTTGTCATATACTTCAAAAACTAGTTTTGGGGACAAACCCATGGATGGCTCATATAGTAGTAATAGCTTCGGCTTTGTCATCATTGCACGGGCTATCGCCAGCATTTGCTGCTCTCCACCCGAAAGCAACCCTGCTAGTTGATCTCTTCTGTCGCGGAGGATAGAAAACGGCTCTGTAACCTCTTCCGCTCTTTGCTGACGTTCCTTCGCGGGAAGTGTATAACCTCCTAACAGCAAATTGTCCCACACAGAAAGTAAAGGAAATACATGGCGGCCTTCTGGCACAAGTGTCATGCCGCGGTTGACAAGCTTAAACGTTTTTTCTTTAATAATAGATTTACCTGAAAGCTTAATATTGCCGCTTTTCGGACGGAGCTCGCCGATAATTGTTTTCAAGAGAGTGCTTTTTCCTGCACCATTGGCACCGATTACCGAAACGGCTTCCTTTTCTTCTACGATCAAACTCACATTGTCTAAGGCACAAATCTGCCCATAATAGGTACTTACATTTTCAACATTAAGCATTTGCTTCAGCCCTCCCCATATAGGCTTCCAATACTGCTGGATGACTCTGAATCATTTCAGGAGGACCTTCGACCAACTTTTCTCCAAAATTAATCACGGTGATTTGGTTGGACAACGTATTTACGAGATGCATGTCGTGGGCAATAATTAAAATGGTGATGCCCTGATTATTTACCTGGGAAAATAGCTGCATAAGCTCTTTTGTCTCTTTCTGATTCATGCCTGCTGTCGGCTCATCCAGTAATAATAAATCAGGGTTTGTTGCCAAAGCACGAGCAATTTCCACCCGCCTTTGATTTCCATAAGATAACCGGGCTGCATACTCATGGCGCATATCCCACAGTCCAACGAATTTTATAATTTCTTCAATTCGTTGTTTTGCTTCCCGTTCCTTTTTTCTGAAGCTTTTAGTACGGAATACCGCAGGCAGCAGCTTTCCTCCTGTCAGAAGATAGGTTCCAATTAATACGGTTTCAAACACAGTCATATCCGGAAATAGTCTAATATTTTGGAAGGTTCGTGATACCCCACGCTCCGCAATTTTATCAGGTCTCAACGATGTAATATCTTGATTAAATAACTGAATCTTCCCTTCATCAGGGGTAATTACACCCGTAATCAAGTTGAATAGCGTACTCTTCCCAGCTCCATTGGGACCAATGATCGCATGGATGTTATTTTCTTTCACAGAAAATGATAGATTGTTGACCGCCTTAACGCCTCCAAAAGATTTTGAGAGATGCTTGACTGTTAAAATGGCTGAATCATCAACAAGATTACTGTTCATAACTCAACCCCTCTTTCTCGATAACGGTTTTTTCAACTTGAATACCTCTCTTTAAAAGACGCTGCTTGGAAATTTGGAACAAACCCATGATTCCCTTTGGAAAAAACATGATCATAATGACGATCAAGAAGCCATAAATTAACATTCTCAATTCTGGTGTTTCCCTTAATGCCTCGGAGGAAACTGTGAGTATCGCCGCTCCAATAATCGCTCCTGCAATTGATCCTTGTCCTCCGATCATGACCATCGTTAAAATAGTTACAGACATGCCAAAAGCAAAAGTTTCCGGACTGACGACATGAAGGAAATGGGCATATAAAGCACCCGCAGCACCACAGAATGCCGCCGAAATGGTAAACATAGTTACTTTTGTTTTAAATACCGGGATTCCCATCGCTTGGGCGGCCAGTTCATCATCACGGATTGCCGTACAGGCACGGCCAAATCCGGACTTGATAATTAATCTAGTAATTAAGATGCCTAGATATACGAAGATTAATAATAATGGGTAATAGTCATGGTATTGTATAAACGGAAATTCCAAGGTTCCCAATTTAATAGTTGGAGGAGCTGATATTCCTGCAATTCCCATTGGGCCTCCCGTTAAATCGGTCCAATTTAGAAAAACTAGCCAGATAATGGTTCCAAACGCGAGGGTGGCCATTACCAGGTATTCTTCGATTAATTTCAACCCAATAAATCCAATGATAAACCCGATAATCGCAGTGATGATAATCGAGAATGGCAGTGTTAACCATAATGAGAAACCTAAGTTTTTAGCCAGGATCGCAGCTACATAGGCCCCTATTCCAAAGAATGCCCCATGGCCAACAGAAACCTGGCCCGTATAACCAACAATGAGATCAAGACCTAAAGCTAGAATGGCATAAATTAAGATCAGATTAATAATATACATAAAGTACGGATTTACGATTCCAAACGGTAGGAGAAATAATGCAATCCCTCCAAATAGAAGCACGATTTTTCGGAAAGCCGGCTTTTTGATCAGTTCCATTTCCTCTCCCCCCTTTATACTTTTTGTTGGACAATTTTTCCGAATATTCCTTGAGGACGAACTAATAAAATAAATAACAAGATCACCATTGCGACCGCATCACGATAACCAGAGGAGATGAATCCGGCGGCAAAGCTTTCAATGACGCCAAGTAATAACCCCGCAATCATGGCGCCAGGTATATTTCCCATTCCGCCCATAACGGAAGCTGTAAATCCTTTTAATCCTGCAAATACCCCCATGGTTGGATAGACTAAGAATACGGGTCCCACTAAAATACCAGCGAGTGCGCCAACAGCAGACCCAATAGCAAACGTGATTGAAATGATCTTATTGGCATTAATCCCCATTAACTGCGTTGCTTTTATATTCTGAGAGGCTGCTTGAACCGCTTTCCCCATAAGTGTTCGATTAATAAATAACTCCAAAACGATCATGACAAGAATGGTCAGGATAATGATAAATATATAATGCTGATTAATCAGCATATCTCCCACCGCTATATTTTTGGATAGAAATGGAGAGGTTAGACGCTCTGGTGTTGCCCCCCAAATATATTGAGCTAAATTTTGCAGAACAATCGATATCCCTATTGCTGCAATCAGCAGATTTAATTTGGGCGCATTTCTCATCCTCATATAAACCATTTTTTCCATTAAATAACCGAGTAACGCTCCTGCACACACCCCGCCAAGATATGCCAGCCAGATTGGTGTATCTAATAAAAGAAGATAAAGGGACACGAATGCCCCTCCCATATAAACCTCGCCATGTGCAAAGTTAATAAAACGTAATACATTCCACACCATGGTGTAACCGATGGCCATTAATGCATAAATACTTCCGAGGACAATTCCATTTATGAGTTGATCAATAAACATTAGTAATCACCCTATTCCGATTCTTTGATAACCTTGAAGTTGCCTTTTTGCACTTGCATAATCATTGGGGTATTGGAACGGTCACCGTTTTCATCGAACTTTATCGGCCCTGTTATGCCTTGATGTTCAATATTTGCTAGTGCGTCACGGGACTTATCAGCGTCGCCATCGCCTTCGGTTAATGCTTTTGCAAGCGCCATGGCCGCATCATAAGCAATCGCCGTATTCGCTTGAGCAGGTGTATTATTTTCCTCGGCTAATTTTTTAAACTCTTTCATTTCTTCAGTTTCAGCATTTAAATCAATCATCGAAGCAAAAATATGATTCTCAACCGCATCGCCGCCTAAAGTGATGAGTTGCTTAGAATACATGGAATCATCTGGTGAGAAGAATTGAATGTTTAATCCTGCCTGCTTTGCTTGTTGCTCAATTAAGGCAACTTCATTGTAAAGACCAACAACCATTACTGCATCTGCATTTAATGTTTTAATCTTTGATAATTGTGATGAGAAGTTTTTATCACCTGGGTTATATTTTTCAGCAGCGATAAATTCTACGCCTTGTTCTTTCGTAGACGCTTTGGCTGCATCATACATGGTGATTCCGTAATCCGTATTTTCATAGAGTGCTGCGATTTTCTTTACCTTTTTCTCTACCGCCATATATTTCATAACTGCCGGAACGTAGACGGAACCTGTTAAGATTACGCGGAACAGGTATTTGTTGCCCGTTTTTGAAAGGTCTGGGCTAGCCCCCATGTTTAAATGAAGGACTTTTGCAGGTCCTGAAACATCCTGTGCAGCCAATGTCGGAGATGAATTATATCCTCCAATAATCGCCTTAACTCCATCATTCATAATCATTTTATTCACGACGGCAACGGCTTCAGACGGAGTCGCTTTATCGTCACCGACGATCAACTCAAGCTTCTTCCCATTGATTCCGCCATCACTATTAATCTTTTTAAACGCAAGTTCCACACCATTTTTCATATCCTGTCCATACTGGGCATTATCACCTGTCATTGGTGCTTGTAAACCTACCTTGATCGTGTCGCCGCTCTTGGAAGAAGAATTACTATTTCCCGATGAAGAATTCGTTGCCGAACACCCTACCAACATTACGGCTAGCACCAAAAACATAAACATTTTTTTGGCAATTAAGCTTTTAGAGAATACCAACTTCATTCCTCCTCTTTCTTCTTGCGTTTTTTAATTTTTATAAACTCAAATCTCCTATTTATTAAGCAACACCAATTAAATAATCAGCTCTGCGTAAGATTCTAAGGGTGTAATTAAAGGCAGAATAACGATGAAGTGTGGAACGGATATAGGCTGCAGATTCTAAGGAGCGGTGGAAAAGGACATTTTCCTACGGAATTAAGACGTTATCAAAAAATAAGTAAGGTATCAATTTCTTCGAATTTCGTGGCGATTGGATAATCTTGAGGATTTCGACCTGTTCCAAGGGAGGTCCGGCAAATATGCTTTAGTCCGGTGCCCCCATTTATTAATGCCACACGTTTTCCTCCCTCCAATATTTATTGACTATCATTCTTATTTCTATTTACGGATTTTTTCTTTAATTATTCTTTAATTATTCTTTAATTAAAAATAACAAATTCATAGTGTTAATGTCAATTTAATTTTCTAAAAATTCTAACTTTTATAACTTTTAATTTTTTTCATTCTATAACATATTTTGTTCTAAAACTTGTACTACCAAATCATCCAAAAATAGACCTTAATAGATTATAATTAGTTTAAGTTTTAGTAGTATAATAATGTCCTGCTAATCTATTTTCCATGACAAAAAATAGGCTGTCTCGTTTATTAACAACAGCCTTAATTGTTTTTTACTAAAAGAATGCAATGTAAACTACTTCATTCACAACTCATTTCGTCTTATTAATAGGCAGACTATACTCTGTTCTATAAAGAGTACGATCTAAATTAATAATTCCCTGCAAAATAAAATTACCCGCTTTTTCAATATCCTCGGGCAAACTATACTCCTCAGGGCAATGACTTTTCCCTTCTATGCTTTTGACAAATACCATGGCCGACTTGGTGACACTTGCCATATGGGCTGCATCGTGAACAGCCATACTTGGAAGAATCAAACAAGGTTCATTCATTTCCCTAGCTGTCTCGACAAGGCTACTCACTATATCCTGATCTAAGACCACTGGTTTTTGATCAAGAAACACTTCCTGTTGTATTTCCACTTCTCTTCTTGCGGCAATTTCCTGCAAAACCTCTTGGATCGCCTCTACCGCTCGTTGAATAGTCACCGACTTTTCGGCTCTAACCTCTAAGATGAAATCAACCTGACCTGGAATAATATTGGCGGCATTCGGACTAATCGTTAACTTTCCGACAGTACCAACAACATTCCCCTGACCTTGACAATATCTCTCCACAGCAAGAATCATTTCGGAGGAAGCCGTAAGTGCATCTTTTCGATGTTCCATCATCGTTGTACCCGAGTGGTTAGACTGTCCTATCACTTTAACAGTACTACGGTATGTCCCGACAACACTGTTAATCACCGCCATAGGAATATTAGCACTTTCTAACCGCTGTCCCTGCTCAATATGGAGTTCAATAAAAGCCTTTTTATCACTGTGCATATCCATCATCAAGGCAAATTTGTCGAGTCCGCCGTTAACCTTCTTCAATTCATCGCTAAGGCGTGCTCCTTTTGAATCACATGCGTCCTGTAGCATTTCCGCCGTTATTCGGCCAACAAATGACCGGCTCCCGAATGTGGATAAATTAAAATCATTGGATTCCTCAGCTGTGAAGGAGACAATTTCGATATCATGATCAAGGCGAATATTTAATTCTATTAATCTTTTCACAATTTCTTTAGCCATTAACACACCTAGCGGCCCATCATATTTACCACCATTAGGAACAGAATCCAAATGAGAGCCTATGACGATACTACCGGGGTTTTTCCCCGTTCCTTTATATTTACCCCAAATATTCGCAGCTCCATCAATGGTCACTTCTAATCCCAATTCCTTTATTTCTTCAATAAATAATTGACGAACCTCATGATCAGCTGGAGAAAAACTAGGCCTGGTTACACCCCCCTGTTCATTTTTCCCATACGCCGCATATTTCTCAATATCCATCAGTAATCGGTCTAGATTTATCCTCAAAACTGTACCTCGCTTTCCTATCCTGCCAATTTCGATTCCAGTATTTGTCGCAAAAATAAATTGAAGCAACAATATGGAATAAATCCAGCATTGCTGCTCCAGGTAATATTAATTATGTCTTATCTATCAAGCTGCTAACCCATTTATTCTATTAAACCGCATAGTTTTTTTCTGCTAAAAAGGAAATATATCGGATATCTCCAAGTAATTTTTTTGCTAAAGAATAGTTTCCTTGCTGTAAAAGGAGGCGAATCCTTGTAGAAGAGATTAATTCACCGTCTTCACATTGAAGCGGTTTTAAAACCCCGACATTGAAATTGGTCCGTAAATCCTCGATGGTTCCCCTCCGATCTTTACCAAATTGAAAGTTTGGACCTTCCCAAATTTCAAGAGGTCTAATCATCATCACCTCATCTATAAATGAAGCGACGCTTTGTTTTGTATACGCCTCATTAAATTGACCAACAATGACATGGTCAGCACCTAGCATGTTAAGCCTGCTTAGCTTTTCATCCAGCGAAGTTATCATTTGGCATTTTTTAAAGAAAACCTTCGGAGGCGGGTCAAAGGTATAGACGACAAAAGGGACACCACGCACCTGCGCACGTTCTTTTGTTTTTAAAAGTAAGGCCTGATGACCTCGATGAACACCATCAAGGGCCCCGATTGTTAGTACGGATTCAGGGAGCTTTAATGTACCAGATGTATGAACTTTCAATGACAAAACTCCTTTCTTACATTAGTTACTAGAAACAGGCGCAGTCAGATTCAGCCCTGCTGCCTTTCGGACTAACTCACGCTGCGGCTCCATATTAAAGTTATTAAACACGGCCATCTGTTGAGCAAATGGCGGACTTTGCGCAAATAATTCAAACGTGGTTCTGTGTCCAGCATAAGAGGAATTTAACAAATCCCTTGCAAAATAAAGTAATCTTCCTCGATCTTCAGGCGTCCACTCGCCAACGGAATAATATTGATCAAAATATTGCTTGATTTCTGGATCTGCCATCGTGGCAGAATCTGGAGTGACCGCTAATTGACCGCCAACGAGCTCTCTCGTTAAATGGGCCATAGCCGGGAAATTGGCTAATGCAAAGACACGACCTGTATACAAAAGCGATGGATTTGGCATCATTAACCCGCCGGGACTTCTTTTCGCATCCGCTACGGCAGCAGTTAAATGGGCATTGATTCCTTCGCGATAATTGATAAGTTCAGAGATTTTTTCTTTGACAGCTTGGAGATGGGTTAAACCAGTCTGTTCAACATTCAGTAGCGCTGCACCAATTAAATAATCAGCTCTGCGTAACATTCTAAGGGTGTAATTAAAGGCAGAATAACGATGAAGTGTGGAACGGATATAGGCGGCTGATTCTAAGGAGCGGTGAAATAGGACATTTTCCCACGGAATTAAGACGTTATCAAAAATAAGTAAGGTATCAATTTCCTCGAATTTCGTAGCGATTGGATAATCTTGAGGATTTCGATCCGTACCTAAGGATGTACGGCAAATATGCTTTAATCCTGGAGCACCCATATCGCAAATGAATCCACAGGCGAAAGGTGCCATTTTTTCGGATCCAGCATTCCAATCTAGGATTGTTGGTTTTACAAATGCTTGGTGCGCATAAGCAGCGGCTGTCTCAAACTTGGCCCCTTTTACCACGATTCCCTGGTCATTCTCCTCGACCACGTGAAGCAAGGTTCCGCCATCTTTTCCGCTGAACAATCTGCTTCGATCACCTTTTGGATCCGTGTTTGCCGAAACATGGAACAAGTCTTCTCGTGCGACTCGGTCAATATGGTACCTAATATTTTTTGCATAGGTCGGATCGATTTCATTTAATTTATCTTGAGCGTCATAAAGGGACCACATTTCACCGATTGTTTCATCGCCGACGCGATAAACAACCCCGCCAAGATCATCAAGAACGGTTTCAACATGTTTGCGAATCGCAGTCAAATCATCTTTTGTTTCAGGCATTTTATACGCCCGTGAAACAACTTCGCCGTCTGGCAGTCTGGTTGTTAATGTATCAGCAAACTTCGTTTCATGTGCCATATCATACATCCTGGCTTTTACATCCACAATGGGTTTAAAGGATGGGTGCTCGGCCACATTTCTAACCTTTTCCCCATCGATATAAACCTCGCGTCCATCATTCAGTGACTCCTGATATTGTTTACCTGTCATTAATGCCATTTTACAACCTCCTATTAATTTAATTATTCGCACAATTCTATTTAACACTTTAATTGAAGATAGTTAAGCTTCCTCAAATTTGCCAAATTTCCCGCGATAGTAAACTAAAGGATCTCCATCAGCTGCATCGGCCTTCTGGACCTCGCCCAAAAAGACGGAATGCGTGCCCCCTGTTATTTCTTCGACAACCCGGCATTCGAGCGTAGCAAGTGTTTGACCTAAAACAGGATTGCCTAACTCTCCATATGAAAAGTCAACTCCATCAAATTTATCCGTATTTGCTCTGGCAAATCTTAATGCTAATTCTTTTTGAGTTTCATTGACTATGTTTACCGTGAAGGATTCTGCAGCCGATATGGCATGACAAGTCCCGGTGCTTTTATTGACGCAAACTAGCAGCATGGGCGGATCGACTGAAACGGAACAAACGGCACTTGCAGTGATCCCAAAATCAACTCCATTATTACTGACGGTGATGATCGATACGCCGCTGGCAAAATGACCTATAACCTGTTTAAATTGTTGTTGGTCAACCAACGGGACTAAATCTTGGTCCTTCGGTTTATTCATAACTAACACTCCTAATCATTTAATTTACGGAATTATTCTCAATATGTTCCTTAAATAAAACTATACAGTTGAAAAATACTGATGTCAACAGAATTTTCTAAAAATTCACTATAATTAACTTAAAAATGTTAGTATAAAAATATGAAATATTTCAACTAGAGAAAATTAATGACAAAAGGATTTCCATTATTGTTATAATTAAATAACTTAATCTTTTTGGGAGGGAAGTTTTTTGAAACCAAGAGCCGGAATCATTGGACCAAATGACTCTGTCCATCTTATTTCTGAAATAGCAACTGAATATAGTGACCGGCTGCAATCAGTACCATTTATCTACCAGAACCCTGAAGAAGCCACTAGCATCGTGCAAAAAAATCAACATGCAGTTGATCTTTGGATTTTAGCCGGACCTGCCCTTTTTAACCCATTTCAAAAGAGCGCTGTCAAACAGCCATTTTTTTTACTTCAATTAGATGGTGCCAGCTTGACCAAAACCTTAGTTGACATCAGTTACAATGATAAAAGAAGTTTAGAACGGATTAGCATTGACACGCTGACTGAACGAGATGTTTATGAAACATACCGCGACCTTAGCATACCAAGCAACCAGGTTTATGTTCATGAGTATACAAATGAGACCCCTCTTGATAATCTTCTAGCATTTCATCAAAAACATATTCAAGATGGGAAGGTAGATATTTGTATAACAAGCCTTCGTTCCATTTATGATCAGCTTTGTTTACATAACATAACCGCCTATTGGGTTTCACCAACACGTAGCAACATACGCGAAACCTTGTCGACAGCCCTCCAGCAATGGGAAACGATGCATTTTAAACATTCACAAATTGCTGCCATACTCGTGAAAGTTCAAGGGATGGAGAAAAAAGAAGATCATAATATGGTATCATACGATCTTCATCGATTAAATTTAGAGATCCAGGCAGCTATATTAAACTTTGCAGAGTCGATATCTGGTTCTTTTGTTACGATAGGAACAGGAATATTTGTTATTTTTTCGACAAGGGGTTCGTTGGAAGAAACAGAGAATTCCATTGCCTCTCTTTTGGAAAAATTATCTTTACTTGCCGATTTACCATCCAATATTGGAATTGGTTACGGAGATACTGCATTGACGGCAGAAGAAAATGCTCGGCTTGCATTAAACCATGCCCAAAATTATGATTCTTTTTGCGCTTTCTTGGTGGATAATAATGGAACGATTGAAGGTCCATTAAAAGAGCAAGAGGCAATCTCCTATCAATACCGAACAGAAAATAAGGATTTAAGTGAAAAGCTTAAAAATAGCGGCATAACCATTACTACCTTTAATAAAATTTTATCCGTTCAAAAAAGAATGGGAAATGGTTCAATTACTGCAACCCATATAGCAGAATGGCTGAAAATGACACCAAGAAATGCTCGGCGTATTCTAACAGGTTTAGTGGAAGAAGGAATAGCTGAAATTATTGGTGATGAGGCACCTTCCTCCAAGGGACGGCCGCGGAAAATATATCGAGTAAGCGATACTTCTGAAATGATTAATAAGTAGGCTTGACCAAGCATGAGACATTTACCCTTATAACAATTACCAATATTCGAAAAGTTAAAGGCACTATCCAATTTGAGATAGTGCCTTTATAACCTTTGGAATACTGATTTTAGAATTTGTATTACAGCCATACCGTTCCCTTTATTCCCCCCAAGCATATTACTTATACATTTTATCTAGATTGGGTACAATTCTAATAGAAATGGAGGAAATATCATGGTTCGTTTACTTGCGATTATCTCATTTATACTTTTATTTTATTTTTCATTGCCAGTTATTGATAAACAGATGGGGAAAAACGATATAGAAAAAAAGATTGATTCTGTTCAATCTGAAATGAATATAAAAGATAGCTCTACAGTATTAGAAACACTTAATAGTTTTTATGTAAAGGTTCAACAATTAGTTGGGCAGCTTGGCTTTCAGGCGGGTGAACTTCCACTCACTAAACAACAGCCGCAACCACAAAAAGAAAAAGTAGAATTAAATATCCCTACTAACCAAGTATTTTCAGTTAATAATATAGAACTTGGTAATCTAAAAGAAGATATAGATCATAATTTAGGCAAAGCAAATCGGTCATCTCTTAATGAATATGGGACGAATTGGTACGCCTATCACGAAAATTACCATGATTTTTTTATGGTCATGTATGATGAAAACAACAAAGCAGCAGGATTATACACGAACCAAGATTTAATTGCATCCACTAAAGGAATCAAACTCGGAAGTTCCAAGATAGATGTTCGCGCAAAACTAGGTGAACCGATCACCAACATCCAAAAAGGAATGACAGTTTATCAATTACAGGAAAATAGTGACTATGATGTGTTCTTGCTTGAGGGAACTTACGTAACCATCTTTTATGATAAACATGAAAACAATACGGTAACAGCGATACAATTAATCAGTAAAGACTTTGAGCAGAAGAAAACAGGCTTTTACACCAAAGCCAATTCAGCGTTAAAAGAAGGCTTTGAATATCAATTATTCGATTTGACCAATGCAGCACGAGTCAATCATCAGCTTACAGTTCTAACATGGGATGAGCATGTTAGAGGAACAGCCCGTAAACATAGCACCGATATGGCGGTCCATCAGTATTTCGATCACACCAATCTGAAAGGACAATCACCGTTTGACCGGATGAAAGAGGATGATATCAGTTTTCATATGGCTGGGGAGAACCTTGCCTATGGGCAATTTAGCAGCATCTTCGCCCATGAAGGTTTAATGAACTCCCTCGGACATCGTGAAAATATTTTGCGGGAGGGTTACGAGTTTTTAGGAGTTGGCGTAGCTTTTAATGACGAATCGCAGCCCTATTATACAGAAAACTTTTTTGCGAAGTAGTAACGACTTGGATGATTTAATCAAAACTCAAAAAAATCCACAGAACCGTGTGTTTTGTGGATTTTACTTTTAACAATGGAAAAATGAGGAACATCTTGTAAGGCTGTTGTCCGGTCTCAGTTTCCTAGTTTTTGATCCAATAAGGACAAGGTTTTCCCGATAGACTCTTGAATAACATATGTATTACTGTCAGTATCATAAGGAGTTTCTCCTATATTAATAATAATTAGTGGAACGCCTTGCCTTCTGTATTGGGGGAAAGTGGAGAATGGCGTTACTTTTAGACTCGTCCCTAATACCAAAACACAATCCGCCTCATGAATCATATTTAAAATCGCATCAAATCCCTCCACAGTAAACCACTTGCCTGTATCACCGAACAAAACGACATCCGGTTTTATAAAACGTTCTCTTTTATCGCTGGTATCACAATGGTCACAGATATAGAATTCATCGATGGTATTGAGACGATTTTCCATCTCTTCTGTCGAATAGCTTTTACCGCAATGCAAGCAAGTTGCTGTTTTTATGGTTCCATGGAATTCTATGACTTTCTTACTGCCCGCCTTTTGATGAAGTCCATCAATATTTTGGGTAATGATATGAGAAACCTTCCCATCTTTTTCCCACTTCTCCAAAATCCTGTGCCCTACATTCGGCACAGCATCCGGATGGTAAAGATTTTCGAATGCAAATTGATATAACTCCCTTGGATTTCGATAAAAATAATCCAAGGAAAGGATATATTCCGGCGCAAGTTGATAAACCCCAGACCTTGAACGAAAGTCTTTTATGCCAGATTCTGTACTAATCCCCGCTCCAGTTAGCACAACGATGTTTTTTGTATTTTTAATGAGGCTTGTACAGGTTTCAATCAGTTTGTTTTCCATTGATTCCTTCTCCTTTAAATACGCTGTTAGGGCAACAATAATACTACTTAGTTTATAGGAAAAAACCAATTCCTAGTCACATGTCAAGTATAGTATTTACAAATCAGGATTTATTTCATAAAAAAACTGCCCCAAGTTAAACTATTGGGACAGCCTTTATAAATGGTGCCTGTCCCTCACTACTTTACAACTTAAAGCACTCGAGGTAGGCCATAATAGATGCTATGCAAATGCACGTAATTTTTTATTTTTTTTCAAATGCAAAGGTTTATGAGTGTAATAGATTTTTGCTAGTGCATGATTATCACAAAGTGAACATTTAATTTGATAAGAAGCTTTGCTAATATGGGGAGTTTCTAAGAAGGTTAATATTTCTTTCATATGTTTATCACAGGCCCACATGATCTCACCCCGAATTCATATTTTTCTTTAACTAAGCTTACTAAATGGTAGAGACTTCTTTCTGGAGTTTATCAGGCTTCCTTTTCTTCACGACTTCTGTAAATGCATCTTCCCAAGAAATCGAAATATCTCCATTTGTCACAAATGTTTGACAACCGAGGCGATATCCTTCTCTTAACCACTCTTCACCTAATTTTCTTCTTTCCTGTAACTTGACTTTATCGAGGAATTCAGCGCCTTCTTCCGCCTTAAAAACGCAGCTGCCGCAAATTCCCCCGCCACATCGGTTTGGGAGTTCTCCATCGTAACGAAGGGACATCCTCAAGATATTCGAATCCTCGGGTACCTCTAATTGTTTATTGCTGTTAATGAAATTTATTTTTGGCATGCCTCGTATCCTCCCTAAAATTAATCTTCTTGGTATACAATATACCATATTTATAATTTTCAGACAATACAAATATTTTAAATTTTTTCCTTTAAAAAAAAGATAAATATAAGACCACATCGTGAAGTCGGTGTGGTCATTAACAAAGATGATATCTCGCTACGAGAACTTTCATTGGTATTTTTCAAGTGAACATCAATTTTTCTTTTTTATACAGCTTTTCTTTAATATTTTCAATATAAGTGATATATGCTTTTTTCGAGTTTTCAATATGAATTCTCATTAAATATTCTGCCATTTCCGCTTCTTTATCGCGCAAGGCTTTCATGATATCAATATGTTCCCTTAAGGATTCTTTTCTTCTGCCTGGTGTCTCATATCCCATATTTGCAGCCATATGTATATAGTCAATCAGACCAGAGAGAATCTCAAACAATTTAGGGCTTTTCGATGCCTTATTAATCAGACGATTCATTTGTATATGTTCAAGATTAAAGTTTTCTTCGGCTTGATCTCTTAACAACATCAGTTCTTCGATCTTTTGATCCAATTCTAGTTGCGTTTCTCTATCCATCCGCCCCGCAGCTAATTTAACGGCCAAAACTTCTAAAGAGGCAAGAATTGTAAATACCTCGATGACTTCACTCTCGGAAATATTGGAGACGACGACACCTTTTCGGGGAACCGTTTTTACAAAGCCTTGGGATTCCAATCGGAACATAGCCTCCCGAATCGGTGTCCGGCTGATGCCTAATTTCCCGGCAAGTTCTCTTTCAATTAAACGATCGCCCGCTTTTAATTCACCCTCCAGAATCATTTCCTTTAAATAAATATATGCATGCTCCCGAATCGATAAAAGATTGTTTTCCTCCCATCTTACGTCCATAAATTCCACCCGCTTATTTTTTATTATTTTCTAACATTCATTTTTACGAAAGAAACACTCCACCATAGATCAAGCAGCAAACAATTAGCAGGGATGGATGTATTTTTACTCTAACCAAAGCAAAATAACTAACCACAGCCAAAAAGACTAAATGAAAAACACCACTATTCTCATAAGCTGTTAAAAAGAATTGATAGGCCATCACAGCAAGTAAAATCGCAATAATCGGTTGTACTGACTTTGTCATAAGTGCTACTTTTGGAGAACCTTTAAATAGATTTACAAACTTAAAAAGTAAAATAACGGCGAGAGCAGAAGGAAGGATCGTCGCGATTAGAGCAATTACTGCACCAAGAATCCCCCCCACTTCATAACCAATATAACCGCCCATTTTGGTGGCAATCGGTCCTGGCAAGGCATTCCCAATAGCCAATACATCCCCAAACTCGGATAAACTCATCCAATGGTAATTGTTGACCACTTCATTTTGTATTAATGGAATGGTTGCAGGGCCGCCGCCGTATCCCAATAAATTAGAAATAAAAAACGCCCAAAAGATATGCAAATAGATCATGAACTTTTTTCCTTTCTCTGAAGAAGCAACTTAGCGGAAGCTTTTGCCGCTTTTTCTTTTCGATCCGCAATGAAATAGGCAGTGATGAGAAACACCGCAATCAAGATGCCGGGATGCCAATCAAGAAACTGGACAAATATTAAAGAAACGACCGATAGTGAGAGCATAATCGGAAAACCTAACCCTTTCCGGCCATTTTGGAAAAAACGATAAGCCATCTCCAAGAGCATAAATCCGATCACAGGTGTAACCCCTTGAACCATCCCACTGACAATTGGTGATTCTTTAAACCTATAAAGCACACCCAATAAAGCGATCATGGCAATAATTGATGGTAAAATGTGAGTAAGAATAGCCACGGTCGCACCTAAATACCCCTTCACTTTATAACCAATATACGCCGCCATTTTGGTGGCAATCGGTCCTGGCAATGTATTAGCTAATGCCAGGATTTCGACAAATTCCTGTTCGTTCATCCATTTGTATTTTTTAACAGCTTCAAATTCAATCAGCGGTATCGTCGAGGGTCCGCCCCCATAACCGGTCACACCGGTGCGGGCAAATCCAATAGCTAACTCAACATATGCTTTCAGTTGACTCTCCCCCTTTTTATACCAATATAACATTCTGTCGCATATTTTAATAGAACCGAAGATTAAGATAGACCCCATTCTGCTAAAACAAATGCTTTGAATGAGGTCCTGTTATTATTATTTTTTTATGTCTGCTTCCGTAATTACTTCCAGCCCATCACTTTCAAGATAACTTTGCAATGCTTGCAGGGCGGCAGTACCCACAGCCGTGTCTTGCTCGCCGTTCCCGCCACTTACACCAATTCCACCTACCACTTCACCATTGACAACAATTGGGAATCCACCAACAAAAATAGCGAATTTCCCTGGAAGCATCTGTTGAATTCCAAAGGCTTCATTTCCAGGAAGTGCAGGTCCATTCGGCTCCTTGTTAAATAAATGGGTAGAGCGTTTATGGCCAGCAGCCGTATACGCTTTAGCAATCGAGATTTCAGGTCCCGTGATTCGCGCTCCATTCATACGTTCAAGCGCTAGCAGGTTGCCGCCATCATCTACAATAGCGATGGTTTCTAGAACATTGATCTCTTCTGATTTTTTCTTAGCTGCCTCGATCATTAACTTTGCTTCTTCTAGTTCTAATTTCAACACAGATTTCATGGCTGTTCTCCTTTACCTAATGTATTATTTTAATAGCCCATATATACAGTTTTTAATTGCGTAAAGAACTCTAAGCCCACTCTTCCGGATTCACGGAATGTAGATGTACTTGATTTTTTTAGGCCTCCAAATGGTGCATTCATTAAGTTTCCTGTCGTTGTGCGGTTAACCTTGACTGTTCCCGCTTGGATATCCTTTGTAAATTGGTTGGCGATTTTGAGATTATTGGTAACAATCGAAGCGGATAAACCATACTCGACGTCATTCGCAACGGCGATGGCTTCTTCATATGTATCTACTTCAATCACAGCCACAACTGGGCCAAAGATTTCTTCTTTCGCAATCCGAGAATTAGCGTTTACATTGGTAAAAATAGCAGGCTGGACATAGTATCCCTTTTCGAATTCTCCAGTCACTAATGGCTCACCGCCATATACTAATTCAGCACCATCTTCTTTTCCGAATTGGATGTATTTCAAGACATTCTTCAATTGTTTTTCATTGGCAAGCGGACCAATTTTCATGCCTGCTTCAAACCCATTACCTATTTTTAGTGCCCTCGTTTTTTCAACAAGTTTCTGAACAAATTCTTCTTTTACGTTTTTCATGACGATGACACGACTCGTTCCCGTACAAGCTTGCCCTGTTAAAGAAAAGGCCCCGTTTACGGTCAAAGTGGCGGCTTGATTGAGATCGGCGTCATCCATAACAATTAAAGGATTCTTCCCGCCCAGTTCCATTTGCGTCCGGGTTGTAAATCCTGCTTTTTTATGAATGTCTTCCCCTGCTGCGGTTGAACCTGTGAAAGTGACGGCTCTAACAGCAGGATGGGTTACCAATAAATCACCGACGTCTGATGCTTTTCCCGTAACAAAGTTAATCACGCCTTTAGGAATTCCTGCTTTATCTAGTGCTTCGACTAGACGGAAAGCGATCAGTGGAGTATCTGAGGACGGTTTAAAAACAACCGTATTCCCCGTGATTAGAGCTGGAGCGATTTTTCGGGCTGGTATAGAAAGCGGAAAGTTCCATGGAGTGATGACACTTACTACTCCGAGCGGTTCTCTTTCCGTTGAAACTTTCATATTCGGATCATCATTTGGAAAGGTTTCCCCCGTAAAGCTTTGTCCTTCTACTGCATAATAGCGGAGCGTTTGCGCAGAACGTAACACCTCATTCTTGGCATCATCAACATGCTTTCCTTCTTCTCTAGTTAACTCTTCAGCTAAAGCAGTTACATTTTGTTCTAGTATGCTGGCGGCTTGATTTAGGATGGCAGCACGCTTGGAAGGTGCCGTTTGGGACCAACTAGGAAAAGCATTCTTAGCCGCTTCAATCGCAATTTTAACATCCTGTTCGTTTGATGCCTGGAATTCCCCAACAAGATCTTCGGTATTTGCAGGGTTCACACTAAAAAATGTTTTCCGGCTCACGGATTCCTGCCATTCTCCATTTATATAGTTATTGAATGTCTCTACTTTTGTAGTTATCACAACTATCACCTTTTTTCATTTATTTGTTTCCATGTCTTTTATAAAAAAATGGCCGTCACTTAAACCTTTAAATTACAAGATTAATAGGACGGCCGGTAAAGTTTTCTTATTACTTTGTTTCTACTAGTGCTCCTAAATCCTGCTCACAATATTCTCTCCAAAGCCCATCCATGTACATACGACGCATTTTTGCACCTGTACGAACGACTTCTAAGCAACGTTGTTGCAACTCAGGAGTATCGGCGTGGTCAAGAACAATTTTATAACCGCGCTCACCATGGATTTCATCAGATACGATGTGTAAATCAAAAAATTCAATTTCTTCATCTGTAAACCCATATTGTTCACGTAAAGCAGGTGTTTGCTTACGGTAAATATCTGGTACTTGTGATTCCAAGCCTACAACTAGAGCTGCTGTTGCTACGACGAAATTCTCGCGTGCTGCAACTGCGAAACACCAGCTTTGAAGCCCTAAAGTGGTTGGAGCCATATTGTTTGGATCGATAATTCTTTCTGCAGTCGTACCACATGCTTCCGCAAAACGAATCAATAAATCAGTGTGACGGTCAGCTGCAATTTCTTCTTCATACATGTTCTGTAAAGTGAAATCTTTTGCAGCGGCAAATTTTGGGTCTGATGGAGTGTTGTGATAAATATACGCTAAGTAATCTGCGAATGGTCCTACATAATGGTAGTGATTTTCAGCCCATCTAGAAAAGTGCTTTCTTCCAAGTTTGCCCTCAGCCCAAGCAACTGTAAATGGAGCCTTCTGGCTATGGTTACCTTTAATTGCTTCTTCTAATTGTTTGCGAAATTCATCTTTAGATAATAATTCTGTCAACTGAAACTCCTCCTCTAATTTTATGTAGGTACCCAAGTTTAACTTGGCATTTGATATTTTGTATACCAAATTAGATTAAAAATAAAAAGATTGTGGATTCTTCCCTATTCCAGCACTCTTTTATTCGGTGAAAATATCGTTTTGGTATACCTTACGTTTATACTACCAATATATTGTTTATTTGTAAATATAATTTTTAGAATTTTTTAAAGATTAATAATCTTCCCTCTCTACTACTAAATTTATGGACGGACATCCACTTTCAGATCTAGTATTTTGAAGAGTTCTTTTGCAAGATTAGCTAAGGATTCCTCCACGATCTGCTGGCCCAATTCCCAGCTTGCTTTTGTGGCATCCCCGATACAGCCGTTATTCGTCATTTCTTCATAATAATAAAATCCTTGAATCGCTTTTCCAGGTCGAAGCTGCTTCCATCTTCCCTCTTCTTGGATATCACCTTTTTCAAGGTCTTCAAGACGGACAAGCTCGGGCGCTAAATATAGTGCTTCGGAAACTTCTCGTTCACAGCTATGTCCATATAATGGTGAAGAGATATTTTCCTTTATCGCCTTTTTAGCAGATGCAGTCGTCTTAGCATAGTAAATTTCAACATCCATTTCTTTGGTTAACATCATTGAGGCAACATTAAGCGTCGACTGGTTACCTCCGTGAGAATTTAAAAACAAAAACTTTTTAATGCCGTGATGCTTCAATGATGAGATAACATCCTTTAAAACCGCAATTAATGTCGTGGGCTGCAAGGAGATCGTTCCCGGAAAATTTAAATGGTGTTGGGAAACACCCATATTAATGGTTGGTGTGACCAATGCAAAAGGAAACATTCGTTGGCCTAACTTCTTGGCCATCTTTTCAGCTAAGACAGCATCGCAACTTTCTACCATATGGGGACCATGTTGTTCGTGAGCACCAATTGGAATGATCGCAAATTCAACAGTCTTAAGCGATTCTTCTACTTCTTTCCATGTCATGCTGGTTAAATCATAACAATCCATTTTAACTCACCTACTTAAGTTGATTGTATTTTGTATACCATAAATAAATATAAAATAAATTCCCTATCAAGATTGGATAGCAGATTGTTTCTTCGGGGCTTGGATCGAGATATTTTCTTGAGAAATTTCAATATCTTCTTTAATGGTTAATTGACATGTTAAGCGGTAGCCCTCATTGACCTTATCCCCAAGCATTTTTTCTTCTTTCCAATTCGGTGGAGATAAAGACTCAGCTCCGTTTACGACGATACAAGTGCATTTTGTACATCGCCCCATTCCGCAGCCATACTTTAATTTTGGTAATTGACGGGTCCCTGCTAATACTACTAAATTGGCATTGTCTTTCACTTCTTGTTCAATTGTTGTTCCATCAACATGAAGAATCACTTTTGGCATATTGTTACCCCTTTCTGTTTATTCTAAAAATTTTGATACTTTTCTGAAGTATACAATCTTTTTGTTAGATAAGCAAACTAGAATTTTTAGTTAGTACGAATTTTTTTCATGTAAATCAGTAGTCTATCTACAACTTTGGTAATTATTTAAATATTTAGAATATAAACTTGAACATTTTAACATCCTGATATAAAATACACATAAGTAGTTTGGTATACAATATTCCTTGGAGGTGAGTAAAGAAAAAAATTAACGTAGGAAGTTACTATACTTAGAGTAACAGAAATTAAATACTTATCTGACTTAAAATTTAAGGTTATAAAAAACTCAAAGGAGTGTTCTACATGGGGAAATATATTGTCTTAACTAATAAAGATACCTTCCAAACAATTCTCGAAAACGATGGGTTAAAACCGATTGAAACCTACCATTTCTATTTCTTTGACAATTTAAAAGCAAAATATACGATTGCTGAAGTCCTTGATGAAACGATTAAAATTCGATTATTTGAAAATTTTGAAGGAAAAGAATATGTTAATCAGATAGCTGTAAAGTTTTTTGAAAAGTTTGATACCATTGAAGCTGCTCGCGAGGAATTAAATGAGATTGTCAAGGCGTCCGGGAACAGCGAGGATTCTGTCAACTCCAAACTGGTAAAATCTGCTGAGGTAGCCGTTTAGAATATATATTGTGCAAAAAAAATAGCTTTTCTATATATAAAATCCGGAGAGGTAGCTTGGCTCTCCGTTTTTTTGTCTTGATATTGTTTTTAAAGAACAAAAAACCGCCGGCTTTTAGGCGGCGGTGGAATAGTAACGTTAGAACTTAAGAGTTTTTCTTAGTGAAGCTAGTTTTTTCTCAGCTTTTTCTGCAGCCCTTTTGGATCCAAATAGAAAGTTGAACATTTAAAATCCCCCTATTAATTGAGTTATTTGATAATGTAATTGTATAATGGAATTAACAATAAAACAAGATTTTTGTATACCAAATACCATGTTTATTCATAATTAATGGCAAATACGTGACAAATTTAGCCTAAATAATAATATATGGTATACAATACACAAAAGATAGGGTGGTTGATATGTTGAGGTATATGTTTTTTATCGTAATTTTATTGTATCTATTCTCTGTGCTGGTGCCTGTGCTAAATCTTGGTGTACTAATCTCCTGTCTATGTCTTGCGATTGTGATTATTACCTTATTTCAAGCCAAGCGATTTGTTCAAGTTTTAGGAGGTACATTTTTGCTGCTTGGAGTGGTCTTATTATGGACAAGCGGGGCTTCCTGGCATCAATATATTCTTTCTTTCGGCCCTATGCTGGACTTGCTTACCATGTTTACACTGATTCCGGTTTTAGGGATACCGATAAAACTAGGCGGTTATAGCGGGGGCATACAAAATATTATTCAAAAAAGAGTAAAAACCTCAGGTCAACTGTACATGATTACGTCTGGCATATCTTATTTTTTTAGTATTTTTATGAATCTGGCCACATTACCAATGACATACTACTCGATTAGGCCTGCATTAGATGTCATTCCCGTAGAGAATAAGGAACGGTTCATGAGCCGAGCGATTACGCGCGGGTTTGCCATGCCTTTACTATGGGCACCTGTTACACCAATTGTCGGGATAGTTATCACAATGACAGGAGTTAGCTGGGTCTCGATACTCCCGTATGTCATTCCCTTAAGCATCGTTGGTATGGGGGTGGATTGGTATATCGGCTCACGTAAGGCAAATTTCATGATCCAAAACAAAAAGGACCTATCCGTCCACGAAACCGCTGCTACGATAGAATCATCGGATCAGATGAATCGTTCGGGTAGAGTCTTTCAAATTCTCCTGGCAATCATCATTTTTAACGTGGTCATTTCTTTAGTAGAAACAAAGTTTCCTTATCCGTTTTTAATTTTAGTATCCCTACTTGTCATTCCATTTTCCTTTTCTTGGTCTCTATTCTTAAAACAGGGGAATGAGTTCGGAGCCCAGTTGGTCCAGCATTTTCAAACCTTCTCTGTAAGTATGAAGGATCAATTCTTCATTTATTTATCAGCAGGTTTTTTTATCTCAACCATTAATGTTTCCCATACTAATGTATGGCTGGATGCATGGGTAAATAAATTTATTAATTTTTCAGGTGTGGAAATCTTTTTGATATTACTGCCTTTAATACCGCTAGCTTTTGCTTTTCTAGGACTGCATCCCGCAGTTTCATTAGCCCTAATGACAGAGGGTTTGAACCCAGAGGTGATTGGGATATCACCGCATATCTTGACTGTGGCGATGTTAGCAGGAGCTGTTTCTGCTTTTCTAGTGGGCCCTTATAATGCGACATTAGGTCTTATGTCAAACATCGTTAAGGAAAGCTCCTATAAAGTGTCTAACTGGAACCTGCCATTCGCAAGCATTTATATTGGCTGTGTCATGTTGTATCTATTTATTTTACAAGTGTTTTTTTCCTAACGCAGCCGCTCATAACTAAAGGTGTCAATCATTTGATTGACACCTTTAGCAATTTAATGGCTTGTAGGACCATCACTAGATTTCTCTGCTTTAATTTCTTTGACTATTTCCTTAGCAAAGTGACCAAGACTCCCCTCACTATAGGAACGTATCACTTCAGGTGCTAGCGATGTTAGCGCTCTTTTAAGATATTCTGGGGATAATCCTCTATCCTCAAACTCAGTCTCGATATTAATGGCCGTTTTTAAGGCAAAATACGTGGCTAATTTATTTACCTCTGTTAAACAACTTTCACGATCAATCTTTACCCTTCCAATCTCCTCAAAAAGCTCTTTAATCTTTGGGGTTAATACCGATTCAGTAATAAATAAACCATTTGCGTGTTCCAATAAATCTCTCGAATGCCCCATATACTTTATACCATGGACCTCTAAGCTTGGAAACTTGGTCGTTAGCTCATTGGTAGCAAGGTTCGTGGCCATATTAATGATAGATGGTGTATGCTGAGCATTGCTCTGGAGCTTTAAGCTTGAGATAAACGGAATAATCTCCGTAGCAGGAAGTGCGAGAACTAAGATATCTACATTACCTATTTCACTTTCTGTTAAGTGATAGCCATTTTGAAATAAGTGGAGATAATTTCTGGCTTTTGTTTCAACTGGGTGGTAAACACCTATTGGGATTGATTTTTTATCCCAATGAGTCATCAACGCTGTTCCTAATTTTCCTATCCCTACTAAACCAATCCTTTGTTGTTTCATCCTTTATCCCCTCTCATCTTTTCATCCTATGTATTTTGTCTTCACAAGATAACAAATTGTCATCATTCAAATTAAAATAATAAAGCTATCCCAAAAATCAGTTTTGTGCTGACTTTTGGAATAGCTTCTTTATTTATTAGCGACCCCTAATTTCTGTATCTGGTATACTTAAATACATTAAAACTGTTAATTTACCAAATGATAACGGCCAGTATTGTAGCAATGGTAAGTCCGGTTATAACTGGGAAGAAGTTCTTTCTAGCCAGTTCTAACGGTGATATTTGTAGGAACCCGGCAACTGCAACAAGAGATGACCATGCAATCAGCGTACCTCCGCCGCTCCAAACTGCACCCATCTGCCCAATAGCTGCCAGAACGGAAGGATCGATATTACTTCCAGGTCCAATCGCTCCAGACAAAGCACCTGTTAACGGAAGCCCTGCAAACCCAGAACCATCTAACCCTGTAATGATTCCAACGATTAAGATACTAAATGCTGCTATAAATGGGCTATGTGGAATATAATTTTGACCTGCTTGGATCAAATCAAATAGAAAGCCTGGTTTTGCTGCATCTTCACCTAAAGAAAGGATAGACCCTGAAAAGTCTCCGCTTCCCATAAAGAAGTAGCCTGCAATCGGAATAACGGGTGCCATCGCCCTAAATGCGAATACAAAACCTTCGGTAATATGTTCACTAATTTTATCGAGTGCATGAATTCGGTTAAAAGCAATCGTCGCCAATACTAAGAGAATGGTTGCCACTCCTCCAATAAAAGCTGCGCCGTCGCCTCCCTCAAATCCAGCTCCACCGCCAATTTTTGTCTGGAACATAAAAATCATAACAGCAAGCATTGCTAAAGGCACAATAATCGCAAAGATTTTTCCCCATTTTTCTTTTACCTTAATAACTTCAGCAGTTTCTTCTACTGTAGCAGCAAGTTCTTCGGTAACTTGGAAGAATGCCTTTTCCTCTTTATTAATCTCATTAACAGATCTTTTTGTAATCGCTTTTCGATGTGTGGCATATACAATCGCTAGAGAAGTTATTCCAGTAATGAGAGAAAGAATGAAGGCCTTATCTGATACTAAGGATTTATCAATTCCTGCGGCTTTCGCACTTAGCATTGGGGCTACTTGCATAATATAGTCTGATGAAAGTGCCATACCTTGTCCTGCAATAACAATAACCATTGCTGAAGTCATGACTGGCAATCCTGCACTTACTGCAGCAGGCACTAACAAAGCACAAATTAACGGAACAGCTGGGGTTGGCCAGAAAAAGAGTGAAATCACAAACGTAGTGACCATTAACACTAAATATGAAACATGTCCGTTTACCATTATTTTTTGGATCGGCACGACCATCCTTTTATCTGACCCTAGATCCTTCAAGGAATTAAGGAGACCGATCATGATGGAAATGATTAGGAAAATACTAAAAAGTTCCTTAGCGGCAACCAGGTTTGCATTAAAGACGGCTTGAAAACCGCCGATCACGCTCCCTTTATACACGGCCGCTACTAAAAAGGTTCCAACAATAAGAGGTAAGACAACACCTTTTCTAAAAAGCATAATAATAATAACGGCTACAGTGACTACTAGATAAACCCAATGAGCTGCTGTTAATTCCATATTTCCCCTCCGTTGTTTTAAAAAATTTTTAAAACGATTGTAGCGAAAGATTTCCTTAATTATTGGAAAAGGACCGTAGGAGAGGAATATTAGTTATAAATGGATGGTTATCATGGTGTACATCCTCTACTTCTGATTTGCTTTTCTTATTCCTATAAAGATAAACAATTGCTATTCCATTAAAAGAATAAATCGAAGAGATAATATTTTGAATATTGTAGATTGTATACCAAATATTTATAAATTTTTTACGGAATTACATGACAACCAAAACACTAAGTTGAAAGCTCTTTTACATCAGAACATTTTCTAGTTCCTAAATCATTCAATCTACAAACAAAGAAAAACTAATGTAAACACTCTAAGTTGCGTTTTATGTAGTTTGATTCTTTAGGAATGATTATGATCAACCCCTTTCTTTTCACTATGTACACCTTGTTTACTATAAGGTTGAAAATAATATACCATTATTCTCTTATCTTTGCAAACAATTTTGAAAATTTAGAAGTTTATATAAATTTATATGATTACTATTGCTTTTGTGGATCGAATCGTCTAAAATGTAGAAAATTGATGGTATATGGTATACAAAACATTTTTAATACATAGATTGGTAACTTTATAGTTCATAGTATAAAAATTTTAATCCGAGGAGAATGAATATGTTTAGAGCTGGTATCATAGGATATGGAACGCTTGGAAAGAGTATTAGCGAGTTAATTGAGTCAGGACATGCGGGCGATGTTGCCCTTCAAGCCCTTTTGGTTAGAACCCCACTAGGTCCTTTAGGCAATCCACCTAGTCAATGTACAGTAACTACTAATGAAGATGTTTTTTTTAACCAAGATTTAGATATCATTATTGAAGCAGCCGGTCATCATGCCCTCCAACTATACGGTGAAAAAGCCCTTTCCTCAGGAAGTAATTTAGTCATCCTTTCAGTCGGTGCTTTAGCTAACATAGACTTTTATGAGTCATTACAGGCGGCCGCAACTAAATACAATCAACGAATAATTATTCCATCTGCTGCCATCGCAGGTTTGGATCGGATCGCTGCTGGGGTATTGGGTGAAATCGATGAAATAACCTTAATTACAAGGAAGCCAACAAAAAGTTGGTATGGGACGATTGCGGAGGAGAAAGTAGATTTGGAAACAATTACTGAACCTTTTTGTGTTTTTGATGGTAATGCCAGAAACGCTGCAAAATTATTCCCTGAAAACGTAAATGTTTCCGCGGCACTCAGTCTTGCCGGGATTGGATTCGAAGAAACGAAGGTTCAAGTTTATGTGGACCCAACAATTCAAATGAATACCCACACAATCATTGCGAAGGGCTTTTTTGGTCAAATGGAACTAACGATTCAAAACAAGCCTTTTAAGCAAAATCCTAAATCTAGTCCTATTGTGGCGATGAGTGTCGCAAAAGTATTACAGAATCTAACCACCTCAGTCGTAATCGGACTTTAATAACATGCAGACAGAAATAGAAAAACTCCACCAGTGGATGGAGTTAGGCTGTCGAGAAACTTTCGACAGCCTCTTATTTTCTACAATAACTTTAACCATTCACCGCGTTAATTTATTATAATATTATTAATATATAGGCTTTGCAACATGTCTGTTGATTTCCGCGGAAGGCACGCAGACTCCTGCGGGGGGACGGGGCTGGGGAGACCCCGCAGGCGCTAGCGCCGAGGAGGCTCCCCGGACCGCCCGCGGAAAGCGAAGTGCCTAGAGCGGAAATCAACAGGCCCATTAGCAGGTACAATGAATAATTAAATGCTGAGAATAAAAAATTGCCGAGAAAAATACCCTTTCTCGACAATCTAACTCCACCAGTGGATGGAGTTTTTTTATTTATTTATTCTTTTTCCCTTGATTAACAGCCTCAATATATGCTTTTCGAGAATTTTCAATATGAATCTTCGTCAAATACTCAGCCATTTCTATTTCTTGATTGATAATGGCTTCCATAATTCGTAAATGTTCTTCCATCGACTGCACCGGTCGGCCTGGATTTTTATAACCTGTCTTGGCAAATGCCCGAATATAATCTGACAACCCACTTAGTATTTCATATAGTTTCGAATTTTTTGCTGAACTGTATAATAGATGATTCAATTCACCATGTAAATTAGAGAAATCATTATCATTCTTATCCTTTAAGCAGACTTCTACTTTTTTACAGTACTCGACAAACTTACTTTTGGTTTCATCGTCTAATTTTTGAGCAGCTAATTTTGCTGCCAAAACCTCAAGTGAGGAAAGAATCGTAAATACTTCAATAATTTCCTTATCTGAAATATCTGCAACTATAACACCTTTTCTTGGAACGGTTTTTACAAACCCCTGCGATTCTAATCTAAACAACGCTTCACGGATAGGTGTTCGGCTGATATTCAATCGCTCTGCCAGTTCCCGTTCCACCAAACGATCACCCGTTTTAAATTCACCTTCTAAAATGAGATCTTTAATGTGAATAAAGACCCTTTCGCGTAAAGACAATAGATCTTCCTCTGCCCAATTATTCCCCACGGTTTCTCCTTCTTTCTAGGTATACATTGTACCAATTATAACTTACTCCTATTGTAAACATCAAATACTATGGTTGAATTTACCAAGGGATTGGGAAATAATTTTAAATTTTTCATCTTTGGATAGTTTCAATAGGTCTTTTGCGAGTTGAGGGTTCCCCTAAGACTGCTTGCGTAATAATCTTTGCCATAACTTCGGCCAACTTCACGACAGTGAATAATCTCGTATTATTTAAGGATTGCGCAGGTGCTAATGGATCCAGGTAATTAACCACAGCTTTCATATGGTATTCACCTACACTAGGTAAAGATTTATTAACCGCCATGCCTGGTACTAAAGAACCTTCTTTTAAAAAAATAAACCCAATTTGTCGTTCATCCCCCAAACAAGCATCAATACCCAAGATAAATGGTTGATTATATTTTTGATAAATGTCCTTGAGAATTTTCTTTATATTTAAGGCATGAACTGGTTTTTCTAAGGTTCCATAAACCGGAAAAGGAATGTCTGCTTCTGTTAACATCGTCCCGACAATCGGGCCTAGTGAGTCTCCTGTGGAACGGTCTGAACCCACACACAAAATTATGACTTCCCTCGAGGTGCTACTAAGGACTTCTTTGAGTTTAGTGACAATATCAATTAGCTCGTTTCCCTCTGTAGTCTCTTTAACGGAAACATAGCATGACCTTTCTGCCTTCTCAGTCGTCTTTTTCTTGCCGTCAAAAGGCCACATAAACATCAACCCTCTTCTCAAGTTGTAGTTTATACACGTTTTCTTTTATTTTATGATACCTAGTGTAAAACCTGCCATAATCCTGCAAATAAAAATCACATAAAAGAACTCTAGAGTTCACCATTTTGTAACAAAACAGTGCCTGACCCCCACTATTGTACAACTTTAATGCAGTGGGAGTCAGGCACTTTATATACTTTCAATTAAGTTAATTCGATGATAAAGTTCTTTATTTATTGGAGTTGAGATCCCATATTTATCTGCCATTTTTAGGACAGTTCCGGAGAACAGCTCCACCTCACTGGGACGTCTGGCTTCGACATCTTGAGCCATGGATGGTTTACCATCTGGACTTAAGGTTGCTAATACACGTAACCAATAGGCTAAATCTGCTTCGGTTAAGTGGATGCCTGCTCTTTCAGATAGCGTGATTACCTCTCTCATCGCCGCAATCATCATCTCTCTTGCTTCTCCTTCTCGTTGAATCTCACCATAGTTGCTCTGAAAGACAGCTACGGTTTGATTGACTCCCACATTTAACATAAACTTCCCCCATTGTCTCTTAACCATATTGGTATCGACCTCATAGGGAACTGCCATTTTTTCAAAAAAAGCCGCGACACTGTTAACATTTTCGGAAATGAATCCTGGTTCTTGTTCACCAAAGCAAAGCATTCCCATATGGTCGTATGTGAGTTGATTCCCCACTTTAACGGCATCCATTCCTTGGGCAACACAATATAAAATTTTCTCATGCCCATATGCCTGGCCTATTACAGCCTCACTGGAAATCCCATTTAAAGCCGATAAAATGATCGTCTGGTCACCAATGTGATTCTTTACTGCTTGAATCGCATCCTTTAAACCATTATATTTCACCGTGAAAATGAGCAAATCAGCTGGCTCGCATCTTTCATCAGGTGTCAGATAAGTGAAATCACAGCGTTCTCCGTTACAATAGACGTGTTCATTTTTATATTTGGTTATTCGGTCCCGGTCAGCAATAATTCGTAAATCTGCTTTTGGCATTTTCCTTGATAAATGATGTCCAAAAAGTATTCCTAATGCACCTAAACCAATGATCGATACCTTTTTTATCTCCATCACGCATTTCATTCCTTCCATATTGAAAAAGTGCTTTTTGCGAATTTTGTATTTTGATCTTGCAACTAAATAGTATGTAAACAGGCTTTCACAAATCTATTTTACTACTTGTATTTTATTAATGAAATTAAAAAACTCTGTTGAAATAGATTCCCAACAGAGTTTTTAACCAGCAAAATCTATTACTTATATTCCGCCCCCATCATCATGGATGGTACTGTTTTCCTTGCGAATGGTCGCTGAAAGGCTGATCACACCCACGGTTGCGATCAATGTACTTACAATGATAATAATATTATAAATATTAATCTTAACTAAGAGATTAATCAGGATATAAGAAATAACAAGCGAAGCTAAAGGTGAGATTAGCCAGACTTTTAGAATCCTTTGAATGACTGATTTTTGCCAAATACCAAACCCCTTTTGTGAGGCACCCACACCTAATATTCCACAAGTCGTTACTTGGGTGAGAGGAATTGGCAACCCAAACAGTGATGCGACAATAACGAGGGTTCCTCCTGTAAAGGAAACCGCACTCCCTTCTAGCAAGGAAAGTCTGGTGATTTTCTTCCCATTCGTTTCAAGCACCTTGCTCCCTAGTAAAATAGCTCCGATTGAAACGAATAAACCGCCGATCCAGATTCCTTTACTCGTTGAAATCATCCCAGCCCCTACTAGCGGGCCAACGGCATTTGCTACATTATTCATCCCAGCTGAAAAGGCCTCTAAACAGCCCCCTATGACTAAAAATATCGCCAGCCATTTTTTCCATTTTCCATTCTTAGTTAAACCGACCCAACGCTTTTCAGCAGCGGATATCAACTTTCCAAGTCCAAAGGTAATGAGAAATGAAACGATTGGAACTAACACCCAGAAGAAAACAATCACCAAAAGATTATTTATATATAAACTTTTAAAAGCGATCCCAGCACCTACAATCGATCCAACTGTAACCTCACTTGTCGATAAAGGGATCCCTAACAGATTTGCAATAAACAATGTCAACGTAGCTCCTGCAAGGATAAGGACGACTAATTTAATCGTTAGGAGATTGGAAGGAATAATTCCCTCGCCAATCGTTTTCACAACCTCCCCACCACCAAGTACAGCACCTAGAAAAGCTGCTAACCCAACCAAAATCATGGCCAAGCGCTTACTCTTAATGGCATCTGCACCATAGGCCGATCCCATTGATGCTGCCGTCCCACTTGCTCCAATATTCATCGCAAAGAAAAAAGCAATAATAAAAGCAATAGACGTCCAAACCATGTATAATCTCTCCTTATGTACCCTATCTATTAAACTGGTAGACTCGCAACCAATTTTAAAACTTCCAATTCACACTATTCAGGTAGGAATAATTTAGTATTTTGTTTATTATACATTTTCAAACCACATTAATCAATCAATATTTCAGATGTCTTCAAATTTTCAAAAAATAACTTTTTACTATTTTTAAAACCCATTTTTTGAAAATTAAAAAAAGAGTCCGAAGACTCTTTTTTTTGTAGTAATTTGGATTCATACATCTACTAATGTGATGCTGTCTTAGTTGAACTCTTTAATGAAAATCCCTCGTACCCTTTAGCAGCGATTTCGGTACACTTTTGGCGATAGGCGCCGACTCCGCCTACATAAATCAGGAAGCCACGCGGCTTGCCTGGGATATTCGCCCCTGTGTACCATGAGTCAGTTTTAGTATAAAGCGTGGATTCGGCTACTTCTCTGCAATGGGTACTCCAAGCTTCTTCCGCCTCAATAGTCGCCTCAATTGTTTCCACACCATTCTTATTCATATACTCAATACAATCCGCAATCCATTCCACATGCTGTTCAATGGAGACAGGCATATTACTCAGCACCGAAGGACTTTCAGGACCAGTAATCATAAACATGTTCGGAAAACCAACGTTTGTAATCCCTAGGTAGGTCCTCGTCTGTGCTCCCCCAGCCCATTTCTCTTTCAGTGACACCCCGTTTTTACCCCGAATATCAATCTTCAATAAAGGCCCAGTCATTCCGTCGTATCCTGTGGCAAAAATAATCGCGTCCAGTTCATATTCCGCTTCCGTGGTCCGGATCCCTTTTAGAGTAATCTCCTCAATCGGTGCTTTCTTCACGTCTACCAAGGTGACGTTTTCACGGTTATACGTTTCGTAATAATTCGTGTCAATGATTGGCCGTTTGGTACCATAAAAATAACTTGGTAAAAGCTTTTCGGCCACCTCAGGGTCATCGACAATCTTACGGATCTTGGAGCGGATAAATTCGGCAGCCGTTTCGTTGGCTGCATCATTAATAAGCAGGTCATAATAGGCAGTAAAAATGCCTAATCCACCCTTCTCCCATGCCTCCTCGTATACACGCTCTCGCTCTTCAGGTGTAACCTCCAGCGCTGACTTAGTAGGTGGTACCATTGGCTGGCCCCCCTGGGATTCACGCATTTGTCGTTTTATCTCGCTGAAATTTTCTTTAGCCTGCCGGATATACTCCGGGTCGTACGCATGATTTCTCGCTGGGGCACAATACTGTGGAGTTCGTTGGAAAACGGTAAGGTGTTCGGCCTCTTGAGCGATGACTGGGATGGCTTGGACGCCAGTTGAACCAGTTCCCAATAATGCCGACTCGCTTACCCTTGAAATCTACCTTTTCGTGCGGCCAATGTCCAGTATGATACCACTTGCCCTTGAAATTATCGATCCCGTTAAAGTTTGGTACATTGGCAGCAGAAAGGCAGCCAACTCCTGTGATGAAGTATTTCGCTGAAACACTACTTCCATCGTTTAAATGGATCATCCATCTATTACTCTCTTCGTTATAATGGGCAGCCAAAATACGAGTCTGAAACTGGATATCACGACGGAGATCAAACTTGGTTGCTACAAAATTTAGGTAACTTAGTATTTCCGGCTGCTCAGGATATCGAGAAGTCCAGGTCCATTCCTTATAGAGTTCTTCTGAAAAAGTGTAGTTATAATAGATGCTTTCCGAGTCACAGCGTGCTCCGGGATACCGGTTCCAATACCATGTACCTCCAACACCATCACCCGCCTCGAAAACACGGGTAGAGAAACCAGCCTCACGTAAGCGATGAAGCGTATACAATCCCGAAAACCCTGCCCCAATAACAACAGCGTCGTAGTTGGCAACTTGATTTGACTGTTTAGTAGATTTCAATATTCCTACCTCCCGCATCTAATATTATCGTTAAACCCTGCCGACTTTTTGGTCAATTTCACTTAAAAACTTGGCAAATCTAGAAATTGATTCTTTAATTCGCTCTGGAAACACCGCCATATTCGTAAAATAACCATGTACTAAACCTGATTCGATAATCGTTTCAACCTTGACCCCTGCTTCTTTAAGACGCTCAGCATATGCTAAACCTTCATCCCTTAGGACATCATTTTCTGCGGTAATAACGTAGGCTGGCGGGAGATTGCTTAAATCCTCTGCCAATAATGGAGCAATATATTTATTTTTTGTATCCTCATCATTGTTAATATAATAATTTCCAAACCAAATCATTAAGTCTCTATCAAGACCAAATCCAGTTTGGAACTCTTGATATGACTTGGTGTCGTACCCGAGGGCAGTTACAGGATAAATAAGAACCTGGGCAGCGATGTCTGGACCATTTTGTTCTTTGGCGATTAACGATACGACGGCTGAAAGATTTCCACCTGCACTGTCACCGCCAACAACTAAATTGGAAGCGTTTCCATTTATTGCCACAGCATGTTCACTAACCCATTTTAATGCCGCATAGGAATCCTCTACAGGGATTGGAAATTTATATTCAGGTGCAAGCCTATAATCGACAGAAACGACAACTCTGCCAGTTCGATTAGCAATCATTCGGCAACTTGGGTCTGCTGTCTCAAGATCCCCAATTACCCATCCACCGCCATGGTAATAGACAAATAGAGGAAATGGTCCTTGACCTTCCGGTGTATAAATTCTCACCTTAATCTCGGCGTCATCGGAGACAGGAATCATTCTGTCCTCTATCTTCGCAAGCGGGGCCAGCTCTACCTCTACGGGAGGGGCTAGTGCAAACATTTCTCTTACTGTCTGTGCATCTAATGACTGGATTAATGGCATCTGGCTGAACATTTCTAAATAAGCTTTTGCTTGCGGGTCTAAATTGGCCAAAAAACATCTTCCTTTCCTAATTGGGAATTTTTCAACTTTTAAAGAAAAGATTTTCCTAAAAGTGTATCTTAAGGATATAATTTTTTGTATAATTTGAATATTCCCAATTTTAGACGTGCTATATCCCTATAAAGGAGATGATAATATGACATCTCAGTATACCTTACAGCATCGAATTCACGATTTAGAGGAAGCCACATGCCACGAAGAAAGATTATATAAAATTCTCGAAGTATACATGGACCTTTATCCTGTCATGAATGCCTATTTATTTAGATTTTCTCCGTTAGGGTTTCTTGGTGAAGGAATCATCTCATTGTCATCTGCTGATATGGTCCATATAGGGGATATTCGGGATGATATCCGTTCCCTGCCAATCATTTACTCAGCCATTAATGAGAAGAAAGCAAAGTATTGTTCTGGTATTGAGTATCTAAAGCAAACAAGTAGTAAATACATAACTTCTTCGAATGTAAATTCGATCATTGTTGTACCTATATGTTTCAGGTCTGTCATTATTGGATATATTTGCACAACGGAGTTCGCGAAAGAATCTGTGATAGATGATAAACTTCTTTCTTTATTAACCCTTTATGGCAAAGAAGTCGGAAAGTTTCTCGAAAAATTCGATAGTGTGGAAGACCCGCAAGTATTAAGTAAGCGGGAACTAGAAGTTATGAGGAGAATTGCCTGGGGAGAAAGCACAAAGGAAATGGCCGATTCGATGGAAATCAGCGAATTAACGGTAAAACAATATGTGAAAACGGCAATTAAAAAGCTTGACGTTCAAAATCGTTCCCATGCAATTGGAGAGCTTTTCCGGAGAGGAATACTTTCGTAGTTTTTTGAAAGCGCTTTATTTCTCGAAGTAACTTACCTTAGATTAGATTAGATAAACTGGAGTATCAGCACCCAAGTGGGTGCTCTTTTTATTACTCATCAAGTGCCAGGGCTACTTCATAGCAACTCAGGTCAATCTCTGTTTGTTTTCCTAAAACAAGCTTTGCTAGTTCCACGCCGAGATACGGTCCACTCGTTAATCCTGAAGCCCCTAATCCATTAGCTAAATAGATTCCTTCATAATCAAGTAAAGCCCCAATCACAGGCAAAAAGCCAGGGGTGAACGGTCGAAAACCGACTCTCGTTTCAAGATACGTACCAGCAGCTAATCCAGGTGCTACTTCTAGGGCTTTGCCTAATATTTCATGGATTCCTCCTGCCGTTACACGATTGTCAAATCCAGCCTCATTTTCATGAGTCGAGCCGATGACGACCCGGCCATTATCAAAGGTAAGAATGTAATGGTTTTGGGGTGGAATAACAACCGGCCATTGGCTCGTATCTGTTTTAGGCAACTCAAGGTGGATGATTTGTGCCTTTTGTGGTTTGACTAAAAAATGAACTCCTAATGGCTGTAAAAGCTCCTTAGACCATGCACCTGCCGTAACAATGACCTGATCCGCTAAAAATGTTGAATCATCAAGTATAATGCCAACCACTTTGTTTCCCTGCATTGCTAGGGAGGCATTCCCGTTAATGAAAGTAACTCCATGCTTGATTGAGGCGCGGATTAATGACTCACGTAATGCTCTTCCATTTACCCGTGCTCCCCCACTAACATGAACAGACCCATACTCCTCAGATAACGGCGGGAAAAGCCGCTTTGTTTCAGCAGGTGAAAGAATGGTTATCTCCCCAATTTCGGGTGCATCGTCCCTTCGTTTCAGTGCTCGTTCAGCCATTTGTTCGAGTTTACTCATTTCTTTATGAAGACTAATTGCCCCTACCCGTTGATAGCCAGTTTCTTTCTCGCCATCTGCTTCCAATTGAGCAATTAATTCTGGATAGTAACGAGCTCCTCCCTTTGCTAACTGATACCATGCTTTGTTTCGCCGCTGTGAAAGCCAAGGACAAACAATCCCCGCTGCGGCATCAGTGGCCTGCCCGGGATCCATACGATCCACTAAAGTCACCTCTGCCCCTAATTGGGCAAGGTGATACGCAGTTGACGCCCCGAGAATTCCTGCTCCAATCACCACGATTTTCTGCATAATACACCTTTTCCGCACTTTTTAAAAAAAGGACTTAATGATTTCTTGTTCATTGTTACATTCTGTACAAATGTAATCTATTTCTAAAGCATCTTCGCGTATCATGTGCTCTGTTTCTTTACCGCACTTTTCACAATAAAGATTTTTGGGGAATTCTATCATAATTACATCACTCGCTTTATTAAATATAATGTTTAAACCATAAGTGTAATGTTCCCCATGATAGCGTATTTTAGCAAAAGGCGGAAGAATTTACTACTGATGGCATTAATAAATTTTAGCTTTCATTATTCAAAAGGACCAACTTATAATTAAATGGAACAAAATCGGTTAAATTATATACGAGCAATTTTTCATTGCTCAAAAAAACTTCGTCGGGAGTGATGTATCATGGCTAGAAACAAACTATTGGTTCCTGGAGCAGACAATGCTTTAGATCAAATGAAAGAAGAAATTGCCAACGAGTTTGGAGTTCAACTTGGTGCTGATACGACCGCAAGAGCAAATGGTTCAGTTGGAGGCGAAATGACGAAACGTCTTGTCGCTTATGCTGAACAAACCCTTCAAAATCATCAAAATCAATAACAGGTGATTTCAAAAAAAGGCTGTCCCAAGTATTTTGGGGCAGCCTTTTTCCATTTTGCTATACAAACTTCTCTATTTTAAGTTTAAATAGAAGAAAAGGAAGAAAGGGAGACCATCATGACACAAAAAACAGCCATCGTTACAGGATCTTCAAGCGGCTTCGGTTTGTTAACCGTGATTGAACTGGCATTAAAAGGATTTACAGTGATTGCAACGATGAGAGATGTAAACAAAGCACAGCCCCTACTAGAACTTGCAAAAGAAAACCAGGTAGAAAATTTCATTCATGTCCTCCCGCTTGATGTTACCTCCACGGAATCCATTCTTCTTTTTCAAGGCAAATTGGAGAAATATCCCTCTATAGATGTGTTAGTCAACAATGCGGGATTTGCACTTGGAGGTTTTAGTGAAGAGCTCTCAATCGAGGATTATCGGCTTCAATTTGAAACCAACTTTTTCGGATTGATCGCCGTAACACAGTCAGTCCTTCCATTAATGCGGGCAAAGAAACAAGGCAGGATTATTAACATGAGCAGTATCAGCGGGAGATTCGGTTTCCCAGGATTATCTGCATATGTCGCATCCAAGCACGCACTTGAGGGTTACAGCGAAAGCTTACGACTGGAACTTAAACCATTTGGGATTGATGTATCCTTAATTCAGCCTGGATCCTTTCAAACCAATATTTGGGCAAGCGTGGATGGGATGGAGGTCAATGCCGAGTCCCCGTACGCATCCTATATGGAGAGCCTATTATATGAAATTGAAGGTGGAAAAGCTGGCCATGGCAATCCAATCGAGGTAGCCAAACTGGCTGCACAAATTGCCTCGCAGCCGAAATCACCTGACCTCCGGTATCCAATCGGGGCTGGTGTAAAGAATATGCTTACCATTAAAAATTTCTTGCCGTGGAAGCTTTTAGAATCAATCATCTTAAAGAAACTAAAACCTTAATTATTAGCAGCATCGACGATAACAAGAGGATTTTTTCGAGATGCTTGTTTATCACGAATTCTCGTAAGTCTTTTCGTTTTTTCTTTTTCGTAAAAATAATGAACAAGGAAGTACGAGATGACACCAAGGACGATTCCAAAAATAGTCATTCCAATTAACACATGGACTCCGCCATGAAGAAGACTGATAACGCCTCGGAAATCCCCTTGCAATAATTGTTCAAACGAAAATGGTGTCTTATGACCGATTTGCCCGTTAAATGGATAGATGAGTTTACCAATTTTCTTGGCAAAAGGTAAAAGAAGAACAGGAAGAAAGGATAGTTTTCCAATGACATTTCCGATGATTGCTGCAGGCAATGAACCTTTAGCTATCCGGACCATCGGTAAAAACACAATATAAATAAGGGATGCAGACGATAGAACGACCATTTCTAAACCAAAGCCAATCGCAAATCCCAAGGAAACTTTTTTCGCTCCACCGGGAGAGCGTAACAGTTTGATAAAATTCAGCTTAAAAGCTCGTCCAATTCGTTGAAAGATATTATGTTTTTTAGGTTTTATGTTCATAGGAAAACTTCCTTTTTTCGACAGATTTTCATAAACAGCTTCCAAGTATTCGAGGTTTCAACACGATAGTACCATTACCATTATCATAACACTAAAAATAGAATAATTAAGGTCTAAATTGTGAATTGTAAGCGAATTCACAATTTACCAAGGATAAATTTTCCTCTCCTAATCGTTAGGACATTTAAAATGAATGTTCTTATTATTCCTTACTTGATAAAAATAAGCCGTGAAAAGGTAAGAAAAAATCACCCTTCACTGCCGTTTAACAGAAGAGTCAATTCATGATCAGTGAATTGATCTATAATGCCTGGTTTGCTTTGAAAATAAGCGAAGATATCTTCATTTGAATAATTTTTTGATAATCCCTTAATAATAGTTTTTAAATAGGCAGTGGAAGGCTTCTTCCACTCGATTTCATTAATATCCCATGGGGCTGTAAAGGTGTAAATGGGAAAACCATTTTCATCTCCCAAATACAGTATATTTCCATACCAGGAATGGTGGTGGAATACTTTTGAACCCTTCTGTTTGACCTCATGTAAATCAATTTCAAAATTTAGTCCATTATTTTCTTGTTTGACGACATCTAGAAACTGTTCGCCCGTAATTAGATATTTCTTACTATAGGTTTGGTTTCCTTTGTCTTGGTTCAATCCGATAAAAGCTACTCCTTGAGATTCCCATCTAGCCGCTTCTTTGGCGAAGTAAAGGGGCAGGTCTATGGTGAAGGTTGACTCGTCTACTGGTAGGGAAGGATCTTTACATCCTATCTCAATTTGGGCTGATCCCTCAGGTTGACCGCCTTTTATATAACATAAGAATCGGTCGGCATTAATATTAGAACCATAACTTGCATACCAGACATATTGTTGTTTTTCATTCATTATTTATCACCTATTTACATCCAAAATTTTCTTCTAATTGTAACACTACCATAACCTAACGTCTGCTGCTTCTTTCTTTAGGCAATTTTCCAATATCTACTTTTAGCGGGAGGTTAAAAAATCCTATCAGCGGTAACCATAGAAAACATAGGATAAAAATCAAGGTTTTTTGGAGGATCAGATGAAAGTAACAGATGTAATCGTCCATTGTTTAGAAAACGAAGGTGTGGAATATGTGTTTGGGATCTTCGGGACAGAGACACTCGATCTTGCTGATTCATTATCAAAATCAACACAAATTCAATACGTAAATGTCAGGCACGAGCAAGGGGCTGCTTTTATGGCCGATGTATATGGTAGATTATCAAAAAAAGTCGGCGTTTGTTTATCGACACTGGGTCCAGGAGCAACAAATTTATTGACTGGTATTGCCAGCGCTCAGCTCGATCATTCACCCGTGGTGGCATTAATTGGACAAGCTGGTGTGGAACGTCACCATAATGAATCACATCAATATATAGATATAGCTAAATTGTTTGAGCCAACAACAAAGTGGAGCACTCAAATCAAGGAATCCCAGACTGTCCCCGCAATTATTCGAAAAGCATTCAGAGTGGCAAAAATGGAGAAACCGGGTTCGGTCGCTATTACGATACCGGAGAACTTTTCCACTCAAATGATTCCTGGAAAGCCTTTGCCAGTAACATCTTTGCCTGAAAGTGTCCCAGTAAATGAGGCACTTGTAGCAGCAACCCAGCTTATTAAAAAACACCTAAAACCCTTTATTATCATTGGAAACGGAGTAATCAGGCAGGAGGCATACCCTGAGTTGCTGAACTTTATCAATACCATTCAATCTCCTGCTACCCACAGTTTTATGGCAAAAGGTGTGCTTCCGAAGGAACACCCGCTGAATTTCTTTACGTTTGGATTTAATGAAAACGATGAAGTTTTACCAGGCATGGAGGAAGCAGATTTACTGATTGTTATCGGCTTCGACTTTGTTGAAAAACTGCCGAAAGACTGGAATCAAAAGAAACTTCCGGTTCTACATATCGATACTTTACCTGCCGAAATAAATGAATATTACCCTGTCGGGGTTGAGCTGGTCGGGAACATTAAGATGACACTCCAAATGCTTAATCAATCAGAGCTCCCAACCAAATCCTGGGTACCTTCTGGGGAACTTAAAGAACAAATAAAGACTGCTTATCAAATCGACCAAGATCAGCCAGACTCCAGCACCCTGCCCTATACAATTGAGAATGTTCTCCATAGTATTGAAAGTCTTACTTCAGAGAACACAATTGTGATTTCTGATGTCGGTTCCCATAAGGTTTCAATCGCCCGTACCTATCAGCCCAAAATGCCAAACCAGTTAATCATCTCAAACGGTCTAGCTTCAATGGGAATTGCCATATCAGGTGCCATCGGAGCAAAACTAGCTTGTCCAGATGACGACGTTATTTGTATTACTGGTGATGGAGGCGCGCTCATGAATTTTGCAGAATTAGAGACGGCCAAACGTCTAGGACTCTCATTCCTCATTATTGTTTTAAATGACTCAATGTTAAAACTTGAGGTTCAGCAAATGAACAAAATGTTTGGAGAAAACTACGGAGTCACCTTCCAGAACCCGGATTTTGTTAATTTAGCTGCTAGCTTCGGTATTAAAGGAATAAGAGCCAGCACCCTCGGTGAATTTGAAAACATCCTCAAAGAGGAGCTGCAGCCCCTAGAGGAAATCGTTGTAATCGAAGTTGCCATGCAAAATTGACCCCGAACCTGGAATATGGACTACTCCCATCTGAATAAGTAGATAGGAATGAAATGTACATTGCCAACTTTGGAATCTTTAAACCACCAGGAACAAATATAGGGGCTGCTCCTAACACAGGTGTGATATGGAGGGTTACTAGTTTATAAACTTCTTAAACCTTTTTAAAAATGTTAACCCAATAACAACCCAAATCCAGTTATAAAAGCAAGAAAACAAAAAAATACTGCCTGTTGTTAGAATGGAAAAAGAACCAGAAACGGTTGGACCCAAGACTGGGAATTTGAAAACATATAAAAGGTTGATTATTCCAATCGTTAAAAAAGTAGCCCCAAAAGCAATGATGCTTAATCTTTTCTTGAGAAAATAGAAAGCAATTCCTGTCCCCAGCCCTAACAAGCCAGTGGTAAAGGGGAAGATAATTAATTCACTAGGTTGAAGGATTAAAAGCAATAGATTGGTAAGGAAATAGGACATTGCGCCAAGTGGAAGGGAGAGGATCGAACAGAATAGAATGGGAGCGGTCGCAAAAGGGCTGATAAAATAGCCCATTACAGGTAAAGAACCACCTGCTGCCTGGAGTACAGCTGCAATGCTAGCAAATAGTGCAGCTAGAACAAGGCGTTTTGTTTTAGAATTTTGTTTGAAGACTAATTGCGCTGAATGAATATCATCCGAAATTGATTTGAACAAATACATCGGTTCCACCTCGGTTTTTGCATTTCTTTTCATACAATATATTAATATTTATTGGTGATGGAACCGATGCGTAATTAAAATTAGAAATTGAAACGATAACATATTAGTTTATTATTAACTTCCTAATAATCTCTTCTGTTACTTCTTCTGTTGAATGACTTCCTCCAAGGTCTGGTGTTAAGATGCCCTCATTGGTGACGTTTTCAATAGTATCTAGTAATAAAATCCCAAGTTCCTCTTCTCCAAAATGGTCTAACATCATTTTGGCCGTCCAAATTTGACCTAGCGGATTTGCGATGCCTTTCCCAATAATATCAGGTGCAGACCCATGAACCGGTTCAAACATCGAAGGATATTTTCCATTTACATTAATGTTGGCGGCTGGCGCAACCCCGATACTTCCCATAATTGCCGCCCCTAAATCGGTTAATATATCGCCAAAAAGATTACTTGCCACAATCACATCGAATTTATCGGGATGGGTAACAAAAAAGGCAGCCAAGGCATCAATGTGCTGCGAATCTGTATCAACATTTGGATAATCCTTTGATACGTCTTTAAAAACTTCATCCCAGAAAGGCATCGAATAGACAATTCCATTAGACTTTGTCGCGCTCGTTACATGCTTATTACGTTTTAATGCTAGTTCAAAAGCAAAACGCATCGCACGTTCCGTTGCTTTTCTCGAAAAAATACTATTTTGAATGGTGATTTCATCTTCGCCTTGATAGATTCTTCCGCCAACTGAACTGTATTCTCCTTCACTATTTTCCCTGACGACCATTAAATCAAAGTCCTTGGGGTTAATCAACGGCGATTTCACACCTTTAAGTACTTTCGCAGGTCTAATATTAATGACCTGTTCGAATTCTCGTCTTATTTTAATGAGAAGTCCCCAAAGTGAAACATGATCTGGAACGAGTTTGGCGTTACCCACGGCCCCAAGTAAAATAGCATCAAACTCTTTTAATCTTTCAAGTCCATCCGTGGCCATCATTGCTCCATTTTTCAAATAATATTCACAACCGTACGGAAAATGGGTGAATTCAAACTTAATGCCTCCATGGATATTTGCTAATGTATCCAACACTTTAATTGCCGCAGGTACAACTTCATTTCCAATTCCATCCCCAGGTATAGATGCAATTTTTAAATTCTTCATCTTTCCACCACCTTTAATTAGTATCGATTCAGTCGACAGATCGTATGAATATTTTTACATTACATGAATATCATAACACTTTTTTAAAATATAAAAATACACAGAAATATGAAATAAATTTTTGTTATAGTCACCTATTGCACACATCGCTCTTGGCCCTTCTTTTACTTTTACTTTTACTTTTACTTTTACTTTTACAGAAACTCAACCTTCCATTTGAAGCGACTTTTGCAGGCTGATAATTTCACTTTGAATGCTAGGAAATGTTTGGATGTTAGGTACAGTTTTTAAAGAAGGCGAACGTTTTCGAGCGGTGGCATTGGCCATCGTTTCACAAATATAAAGCAATTGGGAAAGTGTTTCATCTGATAGAATAGGACGTTCTTCGGTTTTTGAACAATTTTCTAGTAAATATCCTAAATGCTCGATCGAAAAAATTACCGGCCAGTAGTATTCCACTGCTTTTTGATTAACCGGAATCTCGCCTGCAGCTGTAGTATATAGCGTAATTAAATTAATAATATTCGTACGCATTTTTCTTAATTCTCTACTCTCCGAAGCAATAAAACCTTCTCCTTGATCTGAAAAGAGGATGATCAAAAATTGAGCCTGACTTCGGATGGTTTTTGTAATTAAATGTGGCAATCCACTAGAGGCTGACCATCTCCCTACTAACCATACACCGATGAGACCAATACTAATTCCGATCAACACATCAATTAATCTGGCCGAGGCAAAATAGGAAAAGCTAAAACTTCCCTGACTCGTGCTTTCTGCCATTAATAATGCATTCGGTGTAAAAAATAGGGCTGCCAATCCATAATTCTTTACAATAAAAAGTTCCGTAATAAACGTCAATAGTAAAACGAAAAAAGCAATAATGTAACCATCTGGGTGCATAGCAAGAATGAAACTAGCAATTAAAATACCAAGGATGGTACCCAATCCTCTTTGTATGGCACGATGATAGGTCGCAACAATGGTAGAGCCTGACAAAACAGCTACACAGGATAAAGGGACCCAATAGGACCGTACAAATGCAAACTGAAAGGCAATAATCGCAGCAATGGTCGTAATAACGCCGAATCGTATCGCCGTAATAAAAACAATCGAGTGTTTATCAAAGGCACCCAAAAAAATAGTCTTAAAGGAAGGTTTGGAAATTCGAATCGTTTGATTTATTTTAGATGTTGGTTCATTCATAATGGCATCCGCATCATAAACGATTGTAAATAATTGAGCCACCCTTTCATCCATCACTGAAGGCTGAAGAATTTTTTTTGAAAAACTTTCTCCCTTTTTCTTATGGTCCAGTGAATGAGCCATTTCCCGGATAGTTTGACCCAATTCTGGTGGGAAGTTGGAATGACTATCTGAAAAATTTTCAAGGACATACAAAAATATTTGATTGGCATGATCGTTTAATACGTATAAACGATTAAAGAGATCCGTTGCTCGCCAAGGGATATACCCTGCTGCCAATGTTTCATCAGCTTCTTTCAAAACGGACATAACTCGGTGTCTCGAAACAGAAAATTTATTTGTACCAACGGAATCGAGAAACGCAGCCAATTCCAAATAAACTCTTTGGACGACCCCTGTTTCTGGGCCATGTGGATTGAAGAACCAGCCAAACATGGCAATCATCCACGATAGGGTTCCACCAAGAAAGACAAGAGCGGCGCGTAACGGGGCAAGCTCTGGTTGGATTGGCATCCCAGTAGTCATCGAAAAAACCAACACAAAAAAGATGGCAGAGGGTCCCGTTATTCGTAATGCACCAAAAATAAAAATAGCAGCTGCTCCAATGATCCCCATTAAAATGGCGATAGCAAGCGGATATGGAGCAGATAGTGTCCCTAATACTGAAACCAAACACATGCCAAGAATGACAAAAACTAGCTTTTTTGCCCGCTGAGCATAGGGGATATTAAATACATAAAGATAGGTAAAGCCCCCCATCCCAGCTAACAATCCATATTCTAAATTACCAAACAATAATCCAATAATAACAGGGAGTGCTGCAGCAATACCTGCACAAAATGCCTTTAGCCAGGGAAATGGCTTCTTATTCACTGCCATCGATTGCTTTATAATAGTTAGGAATTTAGATTTAGAGGCTCCTGCTTTGTGGCTTTCTTCCATCCTAATCGCTTCTTTCCAACATTAGTAAAGTTTCCTTGTGTTCCATATTACTCATTCCTTTCACTCCTTAAAAGGTAATGTATCAAAGGTATTTTTCCTTATGTTGACAGTTTCATTCATCAAAAAAAGCAACTACATCTGTAACCATGTAGTTGCTTGTGATTTTGGCACTATTAATTGTGGTGCTCGACTCTCCATTTGGCTTTGGCTTCAATACGGCGACGATGCAAAATCGGCTCAGTGTAGCCGTTTGGCTGATCATAGCCTTTAAATACTAAGTCGCACGCTGCTTGAAATGCAACAGATTGATCATAATCTATAGCCATTGGACGATAAGCCGGGTCACCTTCATTTTGACGGTCCACTACTTTCGCCATCCGCTTTAATGTTTCTAGAACCTGTTCCTTCGTACAAATTCCATGGTGCAGCCAGTTTGCGATATGCTGGCTAGAAATCCTTAGCGTGGCACGGTCCTCCATCAAGCCCACATGATTAATATCTGGTACTTTCGAACAGCCAACGCCCATTTCTACCCAACGAACGACATAGCCAAGAATGCCCTGGGCATTGTTATCAAGCTCCTGCTGAATTTCCTCAGCTGACCAGTTGGTATTTTCGGCAGCAGGGATCGTTAAAATCTGATCTCTTAAATCCTGAATATCCCTCGACAACTCATCCTGCACCTTAGAAACATCTAACTGATGATAATGAAGGGCATGCAGGGTTGCAGCTGTTGGTGAAGGAACCCATGCAGTCGTCCCGCCCGCTTGCAGGTGGCCGATTTTTTGCTTGATCATTTCAGCCATCAGGTCCGGCATCGCCCACATTCCTTTACCAATCTGGGCCCGGCCTTTGAGTCCAGCGGCGAGTCCGATAAAAACATTGGATTTTTCATAGCTTTGCAGCCAAGTCGAAAATTTCATTTCGTTTTTGCGTATAACCGCTCCGATTTCAATAGACGTATGAATTTCATCACCAGTTCGGTCCAAGAAACCAGTATTAATGAATACGATTCGTTCCTTGACTTCACGAATACAATTCTTCAAATTCAAAGACGTCCGGCGCTCTTCGTCCATCACACCAATCTTTAGCGTATTCCGTGCAAGTCCAAGCATGTCTTCCACGCGATTAAAAGTTTCGTTGGCAAACGCAGCTTCTTCGGATCCATGCATTTTCGGCTTTACGATATAGATTGATCCCTTAGACGAGTTTTGATATTTTCCATTCTCCAAAAGAGAATGCTTGGCAATTAAACTGGTAAGGACCGTATCCATTAACCCTTCTGGTACCTCGTTCCCATCCTTATCAAGAATCGCATGACTCTTCATTAAATGGCCGACAATACGGACAAACATAAGCGATCGCCCTTTTAAGGCAAATTCTTCACCTGATGGGGATGTATATTGTCGATCAGGCTGGAGAGATCGCGTGATCGTCTTTCCATTCTTAGATAAAGCAGCTGTCAAGTCCCCCTTCATCAATCCTAGCCAATTGGAGTAAACAGATACCTTATCGTCCGCATCAACGGCGGCAACTGAATCTTCACAGTCCATAATCGTGGTTAATGCCGACTCTATGAAAATATCTTTAACACCCGCCAGGTCTGTTTTACCAATTGGATGGCTGCGGTCGACTTGGATTTCAAAATAGAGACCATTATTTTTAAACAAAATGGAGAAAGGTTCTTCTGGATTCCCCTGATACCCTAATAGTTTGGATTCATCTGAAAGCCCTTTGGTTGAGCCGTTGCGGAATAAAACTGCTAATCTCCCATTCACAACCGAATATTTAACAGCTTCCTTATGGGAAAATTGTTTAAGTGGTATGGCTTGATCAAGAAACTCTCTTGCAAAAGCAATTACTTTTTCCCCTCTAACTGGATTGTAGCCAGCTATTCGCTGAGCCCCGCCGTCTTCACTTATTGCATCCGTCCCATATAATGCATCGTAAAGACTTCCCCACCGGGCGTTAGCTGCGTTTAAGGCATAGCGGGCATTATCAACAGGAACGACAAGCTGCGGTCCTGCTTTTAGGGCTACTTCCTCATCGACATTTTCAGTAGTAATTTGAAAGTCTGCTGCATCAGACTCTAAATAGCCAATTTCCTTTAAAAAAGATTTATAATTTTCAAAGTGGAAGGATTTATTTATTCGGTGCCAGGCATTGATTTGATGTTGAATGTCATCCCTTCGAGCTAATAGCTGATTATTTTTCGGTGTCAAATCAGCAAAGAGTGTCTCGAAATCAGCCCAGAACTTTTCGCGGTCCAAGCCAGTTCCAGGTAAAGCGTCCTCGTTAATAAACTGATAAAGTACATCTGCTACTTGAAGATTACCTATTTTTACATAGTTTGACATCATTCAATTTCCTCCTTATGTAGCTTAAACTTTTTTGAAACGCTTCCTTTATTATACAATACTTAAAACGAGAAAAAACCTTGCAATTTGCAAAGTTCATTTAATAATCTGATTCAAATAGGCATAATGGCAGCAACTGCTGCCACAAGTACATATTCTTTTAAAAATTACTTAGCCGAAAGGATTCTAATTTCATTTTCAGCCTCAACCATTCTGCCAAATCGATATCCTTCAATCAGTACATGCCTCTCATGATCACTTAGTCGACGCTTCCATTTCGTTTCTAAAAAATAGATGACTTCGTTATAGAAGATTTCCTGGTATTCAAAAGGTTTATTCATAAAAAAGTCTCCTTCCTATCTTTATCGCCCTATGCTTAACAGTCTTGACAAATTGAGGAGAAATTAAAAATAAGAATTTTTATCCACCCATTTTAGCTATCAACTCAATAAGATAACATTAAGGACCAGCACTCTTCTGGAAACCTGTTTATTGTTAATACATTTAGGGTAAATTGAAATGCAGAAGAATTAGTTGGATAAAGGAGAAGAAAATGGAACAGAAAAATAAGATTACTAATCACAAGAATTTCCCTTCATACACAAGTCGAAATCTCTGGTCTGGCATTCTGTTTGGCATTGGACTGGTCGCTTTTATAGACGAAACTATTTTTCATCAATTACTGCATTGGCATCATTTCTACGATAGATCTACGACTGCGATTGGACTAGTCTCCGATGGATTTTTTCATGCGTTTAGCTGGTTTGCTACAGTTGGATCATTATTTATGGTTGCCGACCTTCGCCGCCGTAGTGGATGGCTGCTACCGAGGTGGTTGGGCGGTGTATTGCTTGGGGCTGGAGGATTCCAATTATATGATGGAACCATCCAACATAAACTAATGAGACTTCACCAAATACGCTATCAAGTAAATATCCTACCCTACGACATGGTGTGGTACACAACCTCTGTTCTGATGATTATTCTAGGCATCGTCCTCCTCGTTCGCACGAATAAGAGATATAAACCATCGGGAGTCTCCAAAGAAAATGCACATACATAATCACATCCAACATGGTTCTAAAATGGAAATCCATGAATTGGTTCCTCAACTGATTTTAACTCTGCCGATTATTATGGCATTAGTGATCTATCTCTGCGCAGTCATTCTAACTAAGAGACGGAAAAAATCATGGCGGTTTTTCCGAATGGTCTTGTGGATCGGAGGATTGTCCTGTTCCTTAGCTGCTATTTCAGGACCTATAGCCGCTCGTTCCCATCAAGATTTCACGTCACATATGCTCGGCCATCTCCTGCTCGGGATGCTGGCACCGCTTCTTATGGTCCTGGCCGCCCCAATGACACTAATTCTGCGAACATTAAACGTAAAGCAAGCACGGCTCTTATCCCGTATTATAAAAAGCAACCCAATCAGATTCATCAGTAATCCTATTGTAGCCTCACTCCTAAATGTCAGCGGCCTTTGGGTCCTCTATACAACTAGCCTATATCAAACGATGCAACATAACGCACTACTTCACAGTGTAGTCCACCTGCATGTATTCCTTGCGGGCTATTTTTTCACAGCAGCCTTTATTTATACGGATCCCCACCCACACCGGACGAGTAATCTATTCCGTTCGAGCGTATTAATCATCGCCTTGGCATGCCACGGCATTCTTTCAAAATATATTTATGCTCATCCGCCAATGGGAGTTCCCGTTGCCCAAGCCAAAACGGGCGCTTTGCTTATGTATTATGGTGGAGATGCCATTGACTTGATTCTGATCACTATCTTTTGTTATCAATGGTTCAAAGAAACACGACCGCGAACGACCCAAGTATATTTTAAACATAAAGAGTAAAAAAGACTGTCCCAAGTAATTTTTGGGGCAGCCTTTTAGGTAGTAGCAGTTAAGTAACCTGGTCGTCGCCTAAACTAGTTAAATAATAATTTATCAACTCTGGATATTCCTTGATTTCTTCTTTCCCCTTCTCAGTTATTACATAGATACCTCGTTTGATCCTTTCAAACCAACCATAATAGTTTTTAGTAAGGACCGAGGAAGTATTTTTTCCAGATCCCAATTGATTTAACATTTTCGGGGACAATGGACCCAAATTTTCTAGGTAACACGCAATTTGGATGCAATTTTCTTTATAAGCTGTCATAATCTTGGTTCGATTACTGCCGCCCACATTATAGTCCGCACTACGGCCGTTAATTTCCTTCATAATAGAATCTCGCTTGCGTTTGTTTTTGCGGCGAATAAATGGAGTGGGCTCGAAAATAATTTCTGCCCTTCCCCGTTTTCCTGGGCTCGAAACAACAATCAATCCCAGCTCCAGCCTGCGAATTAAATGGCATTTTTCTGTCCACCGTTTAGAATTTAAACGATGCTTCGGTTTCGGTATCGCCACATAAACTTTATCCGTAATCCGCTGACGTTTGGCCGCCTGTATTAGTAAATCCACACTTAAGGTGAGTTTTAATTCAATGACAACTAACTCTTCATCTTTCACTGCAACAATATCGCAGTCCTTCACTTCCCCGTAAACCTCATACCCTTCACGTAAAAAATAAGTCTGAATGGGTTTATATAAATCTATCTCTTGCAGCTTTTTTGTTTCCGTCACGCGGTATCACCACCCAATGCAAACCTTTAGAATCGTACTTACAAATGTAACCCATTTTTTCTTTTTGGAAAAGGATGTTTCACCGATGAAAGAACTTAATTCTTTATATGATTTGTAGAATTTATAACTGAATTTAAAAATTTTATTATACTCACCTATGGATGGTCTATCTATTTTTGGGAAATATAGTATTTATTAACTTCTAGGAGTGTACCTCATGATTGCCATCATTTATTCGGTTATTTGGATAATTGTTGCCTTTAAGTTCGCAGATCGAAATTGGAAGGCCTATTATCCTACGATGCTTTTTGCTTCCCTTGGAGAGGCATTATATGAACTCCTTTGTTATAAATATCAACTTTGGCAAATGGAACCAAATGGGGTACAGTTTGCTATGATTCCGATTTTGTTATTAACTTTGATTGGAATGCCCCTCTCGACATGGGTTTACCTTTCCAAATATCCTTTTAGAAAAGGCGTCCTCTCTCAATCTCTTTACATCGCCTTTTTTACATGCGCCTATATTATTTTGGAATATGTAGCGGTGAAGGGGGGATCTATTACCTACCACCATCATTGGAATTTATTATGGTCCCTATTATTCGTAATTGTTATGTTCTTAATCATTCGAATCCATTTTAAAAGACCTATCCTCGCCCTTATCTTTTCAGCAATCTTTGCTATTTTTCTATGTTTAGTCTTTGATGTTTCCCTTGTCAAAATGAAGTAATTTTATAACGGCTTTCAGCACACTTCCGTCTGTCCTCTTTCAGACGGAAGTGTGCCGACTACACCAAATTCATTTCGATTCTTGTTTTTCCCAAAATTCATAGATCATTTCTTGAAAAATTTCATTTAAGCTTTTCTTTTTTTGTTTTTTTAACCACTCGACCTGGTCGATTGGCAAATTAAGTTTTAAACCAACATCCTCATTTGGCATTTCCACTTTTCTTATTTCTTCTATAGTAATGCTATCCTCTATATTCGGAAACCAAGAATCATTTTCGTTTACCCGATCAAAATCTTGATATTCTTGAATATCATCGAACTCGCAGAATAAATTAAGTTGCGGCAAGCCGCCACTCAGAATTTTTACATGCATAATGGAATTTATGATTCTACCATCTTCAAATTCTATCTCAACTATTAGGTTTTCCACGTTTTTGTATTTTTTAACAACAACCTCACTGACAATCAGATTTAATTCTAAGGTAATACCCGAACTCGATTCAAAGATGTAGACCGCGTTTCTAAATACATAAATACTCTCACCATCGATTGTGACTGATTTTACAACTACCATAAACCTTTCCTCCATACATTTGTTTCATCTATTAGTTAATAGAAACTATGCCTAATTTATAGCGGTAATATTGATTCTCACTCTTTAAATTTACCATATAAATGAAGTGACAGTTGAATTTTAATTTAAACATTTAATACACAATAATTTTTATGCCAAAGGGGAATATTAGAAGAGGCAATATATTGGAAAGAGGTGAACGAGTTAATGAATCAAGATCTTACAATTGATCCTAACCAAATGCCTAAATTCAATAGTCATGAGGAAGCAAGAGGTTGGTTTAAAGGGCAATTTGGCGACCGATTTTTACTAAGGATGACGGATATGAAAGATGAAAAAAGAGTGAATTTTTATCATCTCGTCAAAGACCCTGAGGTGTACAAGCCTTACATGGAGAGCTTTGCCAGCGTCGTTCAACATGAAATCACCAACATGGACGTCTTCAAAAGCTATACAACTATCGAAATTGATGACAATGGGAATGTTGAAATCAAGGATTAAATTTGGGGGTTGACCCAGGAGCGTTAAATCAATAAAAGATAAGAAAACGAGACTGGCTGACTCAACAATGTTGTTTTTAGACAACATTAGAGCCAGCCTTCCAATATGGAGACTCTTGAAAAAACTATGCTTTCTTATTATTTTTGGCTTCAGCAAAAACAAATAAATCACGATAATATTTTTGCACTTTTATTATTGAGATATCATGAGCCCTTAGTAAGTCTAAGGTATTCCTATTTAAACAGCATCCATCACAGATTTTTTTCCACGTTGGAGTTAGCCAGTCCTGGAGAGAAGCTAAAAAACGATTTTGCATCTTAACATGCTCAAATACAAGAATTTTCCCTTCAGGCTTACATACTCGTTTCAACTCTAAAATGGCTTTTTCCGGATTTGGTATCGTACAAAATACAAGTGTTGCCACTACAGTATCAAAAGTATCCGCAGCAAAAGGCAGCTTTTCTGCACTTGCCTGAACAATTTTGATTGGGACTAGTGATTGCTTATGTTTCGATAAGGACCGCTCAATCATATGTTGACTCGGTTCAATCGCAGTCACTTTTTCTGAGGATTCATATAAAGGAAAATTAATTCCTGTACCAGATCCTAATTCTAGGACACTTCCTGTTGCCCTAGAAAGAAGCTCTTTCCGAATCCTCTTAAATTTCTTTTTCTCCAACGGATTCATAAAAAAATCATACCAATTTGCAAATAAACGACTCAAAACTTTCAACTCCAAACAAGTAACCACAAAGGACTCAGAAATATTTATTTTAACAAACGATGCCCGGTAAGGTTGCTACTAAATAATTAACAGTATACCATTTTTCAGCTAATATCCTTGTATAATTTCTTTGTTAAAAACATATTAGTTTACATAATATATTTATAATAAACTATTTTGCCTACACAAGACAAAATAAAAAGCGATGAGAGAAAAATCTCAACGCTTATCATTCTGTTTGCTGATTATTATTTTACTGGCTGCATCAATGTCGCTTCATACTCCGATAATGCTTCATCAAGCATTTGAAGCCCTTCCTCAATTTGTTCCTTTGTAACGATTAACGGAGGAATCATTCGAATAACTTCTCCATGATTTCCGCATAAATAGAATAAAACACCTTTTTCAAGGGCTAGATCAAGAATTTTTAACAATCCTTCTCCATTCGGTCCACCTGTCACTGGGTCAATGATTTCAATCCCAATCATTAAGCCAACCGCACGGATGCTGCCAATAACAGGGTGACGTTCTTTAATTCGTTTAAGCTGCCCAACGGCATAGCCTCCCATGTTTCGAGTGTTTTCAAGTAGGTTTTCCTCTTTCATTACTTCCAAGGTAGCTAGTGCAACGGAACATGCAATTGGATTTCCGCCAAACGTTGTCCCATGACTTCCGAGTGGCCATTGTTTCATTAATTCACTGGAAGAGACCGTCGCGCTAAGCGGAAGACCATTTGCTATTCCTTTGGCGATTGCCATAATATCTGGGGTTACATCAAAGGTTTGCGCTGCGAACCATTGACCTGTGCGGCCAAATCCCGTTTGAACTTCATCAAAAATGAGTAAAATATTATGTCGATCACAAATTTCACGAACCTTTTTTAACCAGCCCTTCGGTGGAACAATATAACCGCCTTCACCAAGAACAGGCTCTAAGATCACACAAGCTACTTCTTCCGGTGTTACTTGATGACTAAATAAAGAGGCGAAATCTTTTTCTAATTTTTCGATAACATATACTTCAGGGTCTTGACCTTTTGGGCATTCTTTTACATTTGCATAAGGAACCTGATAGGTAAGACCGGATGGCTGCATGAATTTTCGATATTTGCTTTTAGATGTAGTCACACTTAATGCGCCTAACGAACGACCATGGAAACAACCTGTAAAGGAAATGACATAAGGTCGTTTCGTCACATATTTTGCTAGTTTAAGAGCGCCTTCGATTGCTTCCGTTCCACTATTGGCAAAGAAAAAGCAATCAAGGTCCCCAGGTAAAATTTCAGCAAGTTCATCGGCTAAACGTAAAATCGACTCATACATAATCACGCCAGAAGGACCATGCATCAATCCATCTGCTGCATCTTTAATGGCTTGCACCACCTTTGGATGACGGTGCCCAACATTTGTTACGGCTATCCCGGATGTAAAATCAAGATACTTCTTTCCATCCACTCCAAAGTAATAGCAGCCTTCCTCTTTAACAACTGGTAGATTTGGATGGTCCTTCGCCATGCTAGGTGCAAGTCGATTTGGCATATTTTTCACAAGGTGATCCCATTTGTTCTCCATACTTTGACCTCCATATTCGTAATCCTTTTCTCTCGAAATTACGGGTTTCTTCTATTATTATCAGTTTAGTGACGTGAGTTATTTAATCGCTTTTAAACTTTCATCTCGAATCAGCGACAATAATTCTTCTTTGTATTCGGCAAACTCGAGTGTAGCTTTTACACTAAAATCTCTAGGTCTCTCTAGTGTTATAGGGATCTTTTTCTTTAAACGACCTGGTCTTGCAGTCATCACATAAACGGAATCTGCTAAAAAGATCGATTCATCGACATCATGCGTAATAAATAAAATCGTCTTTTTGGACTCTTCCCATGCTTTCAAGAGCACTTCTTGCATAATATTTCTAGTTTGGGCATCCAATGCTCCAAATGGCTCATCCATTAATAATATTTTCGGGTCGTTTGCCAGCGCCCGTGCAATCGCAACACGTTGTTTCATCCCACCTGATAATTGAATCGGGAAATGCGATTCAAATCCTTCTAAGCCGATTAATTGCAAGTAGTGTCTTGCAATATCGTCTCTTTCTTTTTGAGAAACACCCTTTAGCTTTAGTCCAAAGGTAATATTCTCTTTGACAGATAACCATGGAAATAAAGTGTACGATTGAAACACCATTCCTCGATCAGGTCCAGGTCCATTGATTTCCTGCCCATCAAGAAGAACTTTTCCTGACGTTGCATCTTCTAAACCTGCGACAATCCGCAAAACAGTTGATTTACCACAACCTGAAGGTCCTAAAATCGTGACAAATTCCCCTTCTTCTATCGAAAATGTGGTTTTTTCTAATGCGGTCGTTTCCCCGCTTTTGGTTTTAAAGACTTTTCCTACCTCTTTGATTTCTAACTTTGGTGTCCCTGTTATCGAAACAATCGATTCTCTCCGTTTTGGTTCCGCTATTTTTTCGACCTCTTTAACTTTTAAACTAGGTGTAACCATCTAAAAACCATCCTTTCTCATCCAAGAAAACGAAGCCTTGTATATAGCTTTAAAGAGAATATCTGTAATCAGCCCCAGTAAACCAATAATTAGAATGCCCACGATGATTTTATCTGGCTGAAGAAAACGTGATGCCTGCATGATCATATATCCTAAACCACTAGATGCACCGACAATTTCTGCGACCACTAAATATGTCCACGCCCATCCGAATGTAATCCGAAGTGTATCAACAATACCTGGTAATGAAGCAGGCAGAATTACCTTTGTGAACACCTGTACCTTCTTTGCGCCTAATGTGTAGGAAACATCGACTAAATCATTTTGAACATTTTTGGTTACGTCCATTATCATTAGTGTCAGCTGGAAAAACGTTCCTAAGAAAATGACACTCATTTTTTCGGTCTCTCCAAGTCCAATCCAAAGAATAAGTAAGGGAATGAATGCCGATGCTGGCATATAGCGAATGAATCCGATGATCGGTTCAAATGCTCCTTCCATAATCCGCAGCGATCCCATTAAGATCCCTAGAGGTATACCAATAATGGCAGCAGCTAGAAATCCGAAAAGAACCCTTGTAAAACTGATTCCAATATCAGAGAGAATCTCACCATTTATAAACATATCGACGGCTGTTGCTAATACAGCAGAGGGAGTTGGTAAGAATAAAGGATTAACAAACTGTCCGTAACTAAGTACAGACCAAATCAATAGAAAAATAATAAATGTTAAGAAGCCAGCCCAAGTATAAAACATTTTTGGAATTTCCTTATTAGGAGTAAACAATTTTGCTATCATTTTTTCTCACCTATTTTCTTATGCGTTTTATTTTGAAAAAAAGCCTAACTGATGAGGGGTAAAAAACAACTCATGAGTCAGGCTGATCAAAGTAAATCCAAAAATAATTTAGCAAGTAAATTTCTTACTTTTGGAAAGTTGGATTGATGACATCTTCTGCTTTTGGCTCTGTTTTAAGTAGTTTTTGATCCTTGTAAAACGAAATCGCATTTTCTGTTGATTGATAAATGGAGCCTTTTGCACTTTCCGTGCCAAATAATTTTACGTTATCCTCTTTTGAAAAGAATTTCAAACCAGTTACCGTTCCTTCAAATTCTTTTAGGTCAATTTTTAAACCTTTCGCCATAATTTCGTTGGCTTCTTTCTCATGTTCTTTCCAGTAAGTCATTGCTTCGCCCATAGCTTTTACAAAAGCTTCCACATCTTTCGGTCGATTTTTGATGACATCTTCTTTAAAGCTGACGGTATCAACAATAATTCCTGATAGATCTTTGGTTGTTAATAATACCTTTCCGTTTGCTTGTGCTCCTTTTGATAACCAAGGCTCCCATGTTACGGCTGCATCCACTTTACCAGCTGCAAAAGCTGCACCAGCGTCGCCTGCAGACATTTGGACAACTTGCACATCTTTTTCAGTTAATCCGCCTTGTTTTAAGGCTTGTAGTGCTAGCATATGGCTTGTTGAACCAACTTCAAATGCTACTTGTTTCCCTTTTAAATCTTTCACACTATTAATTCCTTTTTTTACAAGGATGCCATCTCCGCCGTATGAATCATCCAATAACCAAACAACTTGAACTGGGATTTCAGAGGCTGCTAATGAAACTTGCACATCCAGTGCTGTTGCCATCCCGTCAATTTTCCCGCTTGCTAACGCTTGTTTACGTTCACCTAATCCTTCAACAATGGAAAGATCCACATCAATACCATTCTTTTTGAAAAAGCCCTTTTCCTTTGCTAAAAATAATGGGCCATATCCTGTCCATGTCGGCAATGTCACTCTCAAAGGTTCAGACGACTTCCCATTTTCTGCAGTACTTGCCGCGTCTTTTTTTCCACATGCCGCTAACGCGAATAACAACATCAACGAACAAACAACTAATAACCATTTTTTCATCCTAAATTCCCCCTTGATTGATTAAAAAAATTGTCTCTCTTTCGTGTAGCTAGCTTCATAGAATCAAGTTTTTTCAACCATGTTGCTCTTTTTTAAATGGACTGCCTACGAATAAAGAACCATTACTGTGCAGCAACACCAGTAGTTAGCATCCCATTTCCTATTTCATCTGCTCGGCGGACAGCTTCAATCACCATTTCTGGTGTGACTTCAAATGGCATATTCTCCATATCTTCAATAGTAACGGTAATGTCACCAAGCCTTCTCCACTGACTATCTGTTAAGTTAGTGATCCCCATTTGCTTTAAGGTAAAAGGAAGTCCTACTTGCTGGTAATAACTTATTAAAGTTTTCAACTCATCATCGCTGGTATTCTCCATACACAATTGTGCAAGAATACCAAAGGCAACAATTTCACCATGATAGGTGTGGTGCACTTCAGGGAAAATCGTTAATCAGGAATAGATGGCATGCGCTCCAGCTGTCCGGCAATCATCCCCGCCGTACCCACTTACACTGCCACTGACTAAAATAACGGTATCTATCACATTTTCGAATTCTTTTGTCACTGTTTGTGCTCTTACAGCATTGACAGACTCTTTCCCTATTTGAAGCAACGTTTGGTACACCTGACCTGCTATCGCAATGGCCGTCTGATTTAAGGCGGTTGGTGTTGCTTTTTTCACAGAGGATTTTGTTTCGAAATATTTAGCCAATGTATCGCCAATACCGGCTATTAAAAAATGAACGGGCGCCTCCATGATAATTTCCGAATCTACCAAGACTAAATCAGGAGCTTTTGACTTTCGTTCAATCCCGATAAATTCACCTTCATTGCTGTAAAGAATGGTAATAGGTGTGGCAGCGGCACAAGTTGCGGCGATTGTTGGGATGGCAACTAAAGGTTTGTTAAGCCGGTAAGCAACGGCTTTCACCGTATCAATTGCTTTACCTCCACCTGCCACGATGAGGACATCAATCTCTTCATCTCTTAAGTCGACTACTAATCTATCGATATTCGATTCGGAAGATTCTCCTCTATACCACAGGGAATTCTTCAATAAAATCCCATGCTCTGACAAACTTTTTCGTAATGAAACTTCTACAATTTCTTTACTTGTATGGCCTCCAATAAGGGCTGCAGAGTTTCCGAAGTTTTTTATGTATGGTCCTGCTTCTTCTAATAACCCCTTATTTCTAATATATTGAGCTGGTCCTACTGTTACGTTCATAATCCACCCCTTCTCCACTAAAGTTATTTAAAAATGAATAATATTCCTTAAATATAAATACTTGTTAATTTTATGTCAATATATTTTCCTAATATTCTATTATCAATTGAATATACACAAATTGGAATAAAAATACACCTACAATGTTATTTAAGAATATTTACGTTTATTATTTTTGTATAAATATAAGCAATAAGGAACCGCTTTCCCTTCGTATCGCCCTCCTTATAAGGAATAGCCTTGCTAAGAAATCTCCCTTGGTTGGTCCACTCAATACTAAAATATAGTGCAAGTTTCGTGCCACTCTTTATTCTATTTCGTATTTTCTGAGTTTTCTAAATACAGATGGTTGACTGATTCCTAATGCTTTAGCCATGTTAATCGTTGTTTTGTATTGTTTTCTAGCTTTTATTAGCACTTGCTTTTCAACGCTTTCAAGAATTTCATTCAAGGAGCGATTGGTTTCTTCAACTGACGTCACATCAGGAAAAGGCTTTCGAAATTGTTTAGGTAAATTTTCAATTTCAATCAGCTGTTTAGGTGAGGTGACTACCAGTCTTTCAATTAAATTGATTAATTCCCGCACATTTCCCTTCCACTCTTGTGTTAACAACAGATGGATAACACCCTCATCAAGGTTGCGCTCCCGGCCGTACTTTTTTGAAAAAAACGCTAAAAAGTGTTCAATCAACGGAATAATATCAGTTGACCGCTTCCTTAATGGCGGAATGGTGATGGGTACCACATTTAAGCGAAAATAGAGGTCATGTCTAAAGGTTTTTTCTTCAACTGCATTCTCTAAGTTTTTATTTGTCGCGGCTAGGATACGGAAATCAACGGTTCGAAGCCTCGTTCCACCGACACGATAAAATTGCTTTTCCTGAATAAATTTGAGGATTTTCACTTGATCTGCTAATGACAACTCACCAATTTCATCTAAAAATAATGTCCCACCTTCAGCAAGTTCCGCTAACCCTACCTTCCCTTTTGAATTTGCACCTGTGAATGCACCCGATTCATAACCAAAAAACTCTGCCTCAAAAAGGGATTCGGGTATGGCCCCACAGTTCACCTCGATAAAAGGTCCGTTCTTTCTCGAACTCTTCTTGTGAATAAATTTAGCAATATGTGATTTTCCCACTCCTGTTTCCCCCAGCAGTAACACATTGACATCGATTTCAGCTACCTGTAATGCGAGTTGGAGGACTTTTTTCATTTCTATACTGGTTGCTATCATCCCATCAGAATCAAACTGAAGATTTCTCAGCAATTCAAGCTCACTTTTTACTCGTTCCATTTCATCTTCGATGTCAATTAAGTATTTTTTCATGTTTAGTAACTCTGTTACATCATGTGAATAACTGACAATTCGGACAAGCGTTTTGTTAGCATCGAATACAGGAATCCCCGTAACAAGTAACTTATCGCCATTATTTGTTGTTTGGACAAGGGTAATTTTCTTTTTTTCTTTAATGACCAAAGGCGTCAAAATCGGTGTAAAAACCCCTTCTTTTTCAAGTTCATAAACGGATCGGCCGATCATTTCATTTGTCTTCATATTATAAATACCTTCGGTTGCTTCACTCACCTTCAAAATAATGCCATCTGTATCAGTCACTAAAATATCGTCTTGCAATGAATGAAGAATGGCTTCATTTTCATTCCAAACTTTTATTTCATCATTCACAAATAACCCTCCCTTCTCGAATTCCATTCAATTAAAAATTATTCATTTATGAATAATAAACCAGTAAAATTTCTTGATAGTTCAGTTATATCAGATGATTGACAATTTTTATACTTTTTTGAATAAATTATTTAAAATTGTATAATGCAAACAAGTGTCACACATTCTTTTACCTTTGATGTCCATTACCGAAAACAGTATGTTTATCTTTATGATAAAATATCATTATTACAAACAATGAAAATGTGATTAATGGGGAGATGGGGAATTTTGAAAAAACAAATCGCTTTATCTTGGAGTGGCGGAAAGGATTGTTGCATGGCCTTGGATACTCTAATTTCGCAGGGATTTGAGGTTGTTTGCTTAGTTACAACTGTTCCCAAAGAACTTGGGCGAACATTTGGCCATGGAGAGCGAACAGAAATGATAAAACTACAAGGTGAAGCTTTAAACCTACCTGTTCATTTTATCGAATGTACATACGAAAACTATACAAGTCAATTTGTCGAAGAAGTGCTTTCCTTAAAAAATCAATATAATGTAACGGGAATAGCTTACGGGGATCTATATTTAGATGAACACAGGGAATGGGGAGAAAAAGTCGCTATCGCTGCAGATGTCGATGCCCTGTATCCACTATGGATGAAAAAGGAAGCTTCTTTACAATCATTGGATAAGTTTGTCCATTCTGGTTATGAAGCAATCGTGATCCGCGTACGGGAAGATGTATTAGATGACACGTGGCTTGGTAGAATCATAGATGAATCGTTCCTACAGGATGTTCAACAGACTACTATTTGTCCGATGGGAGAATCCGGTGAATATCATACCTTTGTATATGATGGACCATTATTTTCAAAGAGGATTCAATTGGAACATGGAGAATTAATCCAGCTGGAAACCACAAAGAAACTAGAATTTAGGAGTTATCGACTTATTGAGAGTGGTGCCCGACATTGTTGAAAAAGCTGGTACCATAGAGAACAGAGAAAGAGCAAGGGAAATGTCCTTTATTAGTGGTATGAAGGACAAAACTCTCCTCAGGAGCAAGAGATTCGTCTTTCATAAGCCGTATGATGGACAAAAGGCGCCGCAGGAATCAGAGATTTGTCCTTCATAAGATTACTAATGAAGCTTTTAAGCGTCTGAACTCAACTAGAAGAAGGTCATGGACACGGTTTACCATTCGTATTAACCAAGTTTTAGATTTATTCGCAAAAAAATAGATTTTCCTTAGATAAAACTCCATAAGGATATCGTATGTCAATAAGAACAACAAGCCTAAAATAAAAAAGGAGAAAATCAGCCTTAAACTGATTCTCTCCCTTTATTCGACGTATGAATGCTGTGATCTTTTAGAACCCCTATCCGATTCACTTGAAAACAATCTTTTCGATTTGATTATTGCTCGCTATATTTTTTAAAATTATCTAAAATGGCCTGCCATCCTGCTTGTTGCATCTCAATTGAATTGGTGGTTTCTGCATCAAAAGTTTCGATTACCTGGGTTTCATTTCCATGACCTTTAAAAGTAATATCAACTTTTCTTCCATCCCCCATGGTATAAGAAATAGCCTCATTTAATTCCACTTCATCATAAATCCCACCAAAATCAAAGCCAAAACTGCCATCTTTTGCTTCCATTCTTGTGAGAAATTTACCGCCAACCGTTAAATCATTTTCAGCAATTGGCGTGTGCCAGTCATCTGAAGCATTGTTCCATTTCGTTATATGATTTGGCTCTGTCCAATATTCCCACACTTTTTCTACTGGTGCATGAACTGTTGCTTTTACCGTTATTTTCTCATTATTACCTGTTGTCATTTTATTTACCGCCTCTCATAATACACTTAGTTATTAAGTTGAATTCCTTTGGCGTACATACTTCATGGTGACACATACCTGATAATATATTATCAGCTATTCACCATGTCCGCAATAAACAGTCTTGGAATATAAATACAGCTTATATCTCCATATCTAAAGCTAGGGGTTTTACGCTGCTTTTTGATAAAATAAAAACAGTCAAGATGTGTTCGCCCATCCTGGCTGCACCCTACAAAATCCAAAAGTGCTACAAAACCCTGGAAAGAGTAGTGCCTGACACCATTACTTTCCGTCAGTCACTCTTGGACTGCTTTCAAATCCGCCTTTCTTATGTGATCCATCACAAAACGGCTTTTTGTTGGAAAGTCCACAACGGCAAAGATAAACTTTTGCCTTCTTCGGATATTCATTTCCTTCTGCATCCATGATTTGAAAATCCCCACTTACAGCTAGTGGACCATTATCGTTAATCTTAATTTGATTATCCATATTCCACATCCCCCTAGTTTTATAAATATATATTCACGATGCTTTCCAATAGTCCTAGTTTATAATTGAAAAAAATGGATTTAACCATTTTTAAAAATCTCACATAAATAGCCCAATCTAATGATTGGACAGAAAAAAATCCCTATTAAAGGGATTTACTAGAAAACAATGGTTTTATTTTGATGAACGATAATACGGTCTTCAATATGCCATTTTACCGCTCGAGCCAATACGCTTCTTTCAATTCTACGGCCAATTTTCTTAAGGCTGTCCACATTATCATGATGATCGACCCGACTGATATCCTGTTCGATAATTGGTCCCTCATCCAAGTCATTGGTCACATAATGAGAGGTAGCTCCGATTAATTTGACACCGCGGTCAAAAGCACGCTCATAGGGTCTTGCACCCACAAAGGCTGGTAAAAAGGAGTGGTGAATATTAATAATTTTGTTGGGATTTTCTTCGACAAATTTTGGTGACAAGATTTGCATATATCGGGCCAATACCACAAAATCAATGTCATACTCTTTTAGTAGCTTAAGTTGCGTTGCTTCGGCTTGTCCACGAATATCTTTATTGGCTGGAACGTAATAAAACGGGATGTTTAGACCTTCGACAACCTCTCTTGCTGTTTCATGATTACTAATAACAAGTGCGATATCAGCCATTAGGTCTCCACTTTGCCATTCCCACAAAAGCTCGAGCAAACAATGAAGTTCTTTTGATACAAAGATTGCCGCTTTTTTCACATGATAAACATGCGTAAAGCTCCATTCCATCGAAAACTCCTTAACGATTTCAGCAAACTGAGTCTCCATGTCCTTTGCTTTATGCTTTAGTCCCGGGCATTCAAATTCAATCCGAATGAAAAAGGTGCCACCCTCTGGATTGGTGGAATACTGACTGGATTCAATAATATTTGCATTATAGGAAAACAAAACCTTTGATATCGCCGCAACTATGCCAGGTTGATCTGGGCAGCTAACTAATAGGCATCCACGATTCTGATTTTTTTCTTGAAACACTTCAATTTGTTCTTTTATATATGAGTTCATGGTAATTCCTCTCTATCATTATTGAAAATATTATACATTAGATGGAGTTAATAGTTAATCATTATTTTGAAAATTGCTAACTGCGCAACATTAGCATAGTTTACTAAAAAATTTTGTTATAACTAAGGAATAATAACTTCTTTTTGGTACATATTATAGATAGGACTTGTAGCTCAATGAATAGAGCAACTTGCAGCCCTTACACAAAGGTTGCAATGTGTTTTGTGGGTTTAAATCCCACCAAGTCCTATATAAACTACCTCTCAAGTTTTTCTTACAGAGAAACCCTCAAAAACTCAGCACTTTACTTTTATCCACACCAACTACCAAATAAAGCTTATCAAAACTCACATTTGCCACAATCCAAATTTAAAAAAATCTGAATCCATTTGAATATTGGACTCAGACTTTTTGTGTTGCTAGGGTGCACATCAAATTTTCTTATCAAAATTAACAGTCAGGGAGCCGACTTCTGTTGTCGCTGCAGCTCCTATTCTATTTGCAAATTGAAGGTACTCTTTTATTTGAGATAGTTTAACCGGCAAACCTTTTTCGTGAAAACAATACAATAGCGCTGACATAAATGCATCACCTGCACCGGTTGTATCAATGGCATTTACCGCTGGAGCAGGAACGAAAACTTTGTTCCCATTTATCACAGCACAGGCGCCTTTGCTCCCCATCGTTATAAACAGATAGGGAATCTTCCATTTAGATATTTTTTCTAATCCATCCTCTATTGAATTTGTTTCTGTTAAAAAGTTCAACTCATCTTCCGCCAGCTTCACTAGATGTGCATATTTAAGGAAAGAAGAAACTGTTTGACGACAATGCTGCTCATTTACCCAGCGCTTTAGACGAAGATTAGCGTCAAAAGCAATCATATTGCTGAAATCTTTGGCATATTTTAGCGCAGCTTCTGTTGTCTTTTTTGCTTTTTCATGAAAGAGAGTTCCTGATCCAAAATAAAAGATCTTCGCCTGTTCAAAAACTCCCCTTCTTAATTCGTCTTCAGTTAATACTTCATCGGGAGTGTCGTTGACGTAAGTGTGGAAATACCGCTCACCGCTTGCATTAATATGAACATAGACACCGCAAATCTTTTTACTCGGTGAGTGGACAGAAAATGAAGTATTGATATTTTCTTTCCTAAATTCTTGTTCTACAAATTGACTAATTTCATCGGTTCCAAGTTTACATAAATAATAAGCTTGGATACCGAGTCGCCTTGTACCGACGGCCACGTTAACAGTAGCGCCGCCTAATAGTTGTATATATTCGGTATTGGTTCGGTCTATTGAAATAAAATCTACAAATGCTTCTCCAATTGAAATGACTCCTTGTTGATCCAAGATGATCCTCCTTCAAACATTATCTATGATGATTATATGAAAAAACCTCCTCAAATGCATGTTGAGGAGGTTCTATCTGAATTTATTATACAAGTTTATGCGCGTACCACTTTTTCCCTTTGAATCGCCATCCAAAGATGATTCCACGTGCACCCCATTCTACAATCATCGCTACCCATACACCGATAATCCCAAAACCTAAGGTAATACCTAAAATATAACCGAGGACTACCCGTAATAACCACATCGACAACAAAGAAGCAATCGAAGTAAAGTTCGAATCGCCAGCTGCTCGTAGGGCTGATGGCATAATAAAGCTTGGTGACCACAAGATTGGCTGGGCAATGGCAGATATCAATATAAGTGTAAATATAGTTGGAACAATTTCATCAGGTGGGTTGAACAATTTTATCAATAACGGAAACAAGGGCAATAATAATAGACCGGCAAACACAAAGGAGATCGAAGAGAGGCCAATCAACGAAAAAATGAATTTCCTTGCGTCCTCTATATTCCTTCGGCCAACGCACTGCCCAACAATAGTTACTATGGCAATCCCCAGGGAATTAGGTCCGATTTGATATAACATCATTATCGCATTACCGATGGCATATACAGTCATTGACAGGGTGCCTAATTGGACAATAAACGTTTGAGTGAGCAGTTTTCCACCGTTGAAAAAGATCTGTTCCGCAGCAAACGGAAGGCCAATAAACATAACTTTTTTTAGAATAGAAAGATCTAAATGCAATGCATTTTTGAACCTGAAACGGATAGACTCATTGTATTTTAAGACATAGATTAATGATGCAACCATTCCCAAAACTCGTGCTAGAATCGTAGAAATCACGAGTCCTTCCACACCCATTTTAAAAATCGTAATAAGTAAAACATTTAGAATTGTATTCGTTAAATTCATTAAAAGTGATAAATTCAAGCAAGGTTTTGTCTCTCCCACACCTCTCAATGATCCAATCACCGCTTGAAAAATCGCGATTAACGGATATGAAAGACAGCTGCCGATGAGATAAATTCTTGCGTTTTGAAACACGTCTGCATCCGCTTTACCAAATAACATGTTTAGGATCGGTGTATGAAAAATAATTACAAGAGCGCTGATTAGGACTGAAAATATGGTACAGGCAGATATCGCTTGGGTCGCTGTTTTAGACACCATCGCTGAGTTCCCGCTGCCTTTATATTGGGCCACCATAACAGTACCACCTGTGGCGACCGCAATAAATACATTGGCCAAGAAAATATTCAATGAATCTACCATACTTACAGCACTGACAGCTGCAACCCCGGCTGAACTAATCATCGCAGTATTTAATAAACTCATTAAGATTAAAAAAGCCTGGTCTACAAAAATCGGCAGGATGACAGCAAATATTTTCTTGTAATCTATCGATTCGCCAGTAAAATACTTATCTAATATAGATACCGTTCTATGCCTAATATTCAGTTCTAATTTATTCATTACACGACTCTTCTTTAATGGATTTTTGGAAATTCAAGACAATAATAGCTAAAATGAATATGGATTATTATACCACGATTTAGGAGAGAGTACAGTGTTTTAATTGACTCTCCCTACGGCTGTCAGAATCCCCAATTCCCATATTTTTGTTAACGTTGAGTTCGCAGTTCTACACGACGAATTTTTCCTGAATCTGTTTTAGGTAGGGCCTCAATATATTCAATCACCCGTGGATATTTATAAGGTGCTGTTAAATTTTTAACAAAGCCCTGCAATTCCTTGGTTAGCTCCACTGTACCGGAAATCCCTTCTTTTAAAACAACAAATGCTTTGACAATGTTTCCTCTGATCGGGTCCGGTAAAGCGACTACCGCGCACTCTTTCACCGATTTATGTTTCATTAAAGCATCTTCCACTTCAAAAGGACCAATCGTATAGCCAGAGCTGATGATTACATCATCTTTTCTTCCTTGGAACCAATAATAGTTATCCTCGTCTTTAAATGCCCGGTCACCCGTTAAAAAGTATTGATTATTATAGGAAGCCGCCGTTGTCTCGGGATTTTTATAATACTGTTTAAATAATGCTGGGAAATCGCTTCTAATCGCAATCGTCCCAACTTCCTTTACAGGAGCAGGTTGGCCATTTTCATCCACCACTTCAATAAATTCTGATAACAGCGGCTGCCCCATTGAGCCTAATTTTTTCTCATCTACATTTAAATTGGCAATCAGTAACGTACTTTCCGTCTGACCGTACCCATCCCGAATCAGGATGTTAAATTGATTTTTAAACACATCGATGACTTCACGATTAAGTGCCTCTCCTGCGGAAACAGCAGTATGTAAAGGCGATAGATCGAAGTTTGAAAGGTCATCTAATTTAGCCATCATCCGATATTCAGTAGGTGTGCAGCATAAAACATTTACTTTGTTATTTTGAAGAAGCCGTAAATATTTATGGGGATTGAACCTGCCATGATAGATAAAACCTGTTGCCCCTGAACCCAATATGGATAAAAATGGACTCCAGACCCATTTTTGCCACCCTGGGGAAGCTGTAGCCCAAACAAGATCCTCTTCACTAATATTCAGCCATTTTGAAGCGGCAATTCTTAAATGAGCATATCCCCAGCCATGGCTATGGACAACCCCTTTTGGCTGCCCGGTTGTCCCAGATGTATAAGCTAAAAAAGCATAATCCTCACTCAGTGTTTCTACATCGATAAAGGTTTCTGATTCCTCTTCGATTAACGCTTCTAACGAGAGCCAATTGGGTACTTCTTGACCGAACGCGATTTTAAATTGTAAAAACGGTGTTTCCTCGTTAATATTTTCAAATTCTTTTACCAAATCAAAATATGAAATGACGGCTTTAGCTTCAGAATGATTTAAGCGATAAACTAAATCCTTTGCCCGAAGCAATTCTGAAGTAGGACTAATGACAAGCCCTGCCTTTAAACATGCTAAGTAGATGACATAAGATTCAATGAGACGAGTGGTCATTACGACAACCCGATCACCTTTCTCTAATCCTAATTTAGTTAACCCATTGGCAAGTTTATTTGCATTCGTGATTAACTGTGCATAAGAGATCGTTTTTGTTTCCCCAAGTTCATTTTCCCATCGCAAGGCAATTTTATCTGAGGCATGCTTTGAGATTTCACTTGCTAAATTAAAGTGTTCTGGTGCGATCAATGATTTCAATTCCACTTTAATCAAACTCCAATCTTGATAGTATTAGTGGGTTCCCTATGGAACTCTGCCTGTAAGAAATACCCAAAGATATTAGTATCTGGTATTAAAACAAGCTATTAAAATAATATTCTCTCTTACAATAATATCACTTTAAAAATCATTGTAAATTATTTAGATTCATAATTCCTGACCAATACCAGGGTTTATTATCTGGTCATAATCTAACTACATTCTCTAACAAATAAAAAAGCCAACAAAATATATAGTTGGCTTGAAACAATAAACTTATTCAAATAACGGACTTACTGCTTTTTCATTATGAATCCGATCGATTGCCTCTACAAGCAATGGAGCAACAGATATCGTTTTGATTTTGCTAATGACTTTATCTTCAGGTAACTGAATTGTATTCGTCACCACTAATTCCTTAATTGGTGATGCTTCAATTTTTTCAATCGCCTTGTCTGTAAAAACAGGATGAGTACATCCTGCATAGATCGCTTTAGCCCCATTTTCTGCTAGTGCCTTAGCTGCTAACGCAATAGTTTCTCCTGTATCAATTAAATCGTCAATAATAATCACATTTTTTCCTTCTACATTACCAACTACATTAGTGGTTTCGACACTATTTTCTTCAAATCTTCTTTTATCGATCAGAGCAATTGGAGCATGTAATAGGTTGGCCACTTTCCTCGCTCTGCCGATACTGCCGTTATGAGGCGCAACAATAACAATATCTTCCAATCCCTTTTCCTGAAAATACTGTCCAAGGATTGGAACACCATATAGATGTTCAACAGGGATATCAAAGAAACCTTGAATTTGTGATGTGTGGAGGTCCATTGTAAGAATTCTAGTTGCTCCAGTAGTTTCTAAAAGGTTAGCGACTAGTTTTGCCGTAATTGGCTCCCGCGAACGTGCCTTTCTGTCTTGCCGTCCATACCCATAGTATGGAATGACAACATTGATTACTCCAACTGATGCTCTTTTTAAGGCATCAATCATAATGAGGAGTTCCAAAATATTATCATTAACAGGGTAGGAAGTAGATTGAACGATATATACTTCACTGCCTCGAACACTTTCTTCTATATGGATTTGAATCTCTCCATCACTAAAATGAGATACTGAACTTTTGCCTAACTCACAGCCCAATAGCTCTGCCATCTCTGCTGCTAGCTTTTGATTTGAATTCAATGAAAAAAGTTTAAATCTTTTGTTTTGTTGGTATGTCACCTTAGATCCTCCACACTATTTCAATTTCTGTAGTTAATTTTTTAATCCTCACTTATTTTACTATATTCAACGCTACAATGGTAGGAATTCGTAATATCCATACTCTTTTTTCAACGAGTTTTAGAAGCATGGTTTGTCCCAAACTATTTGAAAGATAGTAAACGTGTGGCACCTGCAACTAAATCATGGATAATTTTACTAGCGAATACTTCGTTTTGTAATAGTCTTGTTGCCTGACCTGCCCATAATGACATATATTCGGGATTATTTTGCAAAGCTGCTTCTCTACGAATATCATTTGTCAAGGTATTTTGGGTTGGGAAATCAGCTGGAGAGATATTGGCGTCATGGTACGTTTGAATAAAAGCATTGTTGATTCCCCTCGCTGGACGGCCGGAAAATACTTTCGTGATAACCGTACTTTCTTCTGTACTGTTGATTAGTGATTGTTTATATACAGGATGTGCTCCCGACTCAAGGGTCGTTAAGAAAGCGGTCCCCATTTGCACCCCCTGCGCACCTAAAGCTAAGGAGGCAACTAGGCCGCGACTATCCATAATTCCCCCTGCAGCAACAACCGGCACCGTAACAGCATCCACGATCTGAGGAACAAGTGAAAAGGTTCCGATTGCTGCACCATGGGTGTTTTTTTCAATTTCAAAAGTTCCTCGATGACCACCAGCGTCACTCCCTTGGGCAATAATGATATCTACCCCACTATCCTCAGCAAGTTTCGCTTCACGAACGGTGGTTACCATGGTAGTAATGATGATGTTATGTTGCTTTGCGACTGTCATTTTATCTTTGGGAAGGACACCGAATGCAGTTGAAATGACAGGTACGTTTTCATCGATTAATACTTCAAACTGTTCCTCAAAAAAGTTGTTCGTTACGACTTGTAGTTCAGTGAATTCGATCCCTAATTTCCCTCTAATGTCATTAAGTACCTTCTGTGACTCTTCGACTCCTTCATATTGATCTTTCAAATTTGTACAAAACAAGTTCACGGCAAATGGCTTTGTTGTCCGATCCTTAATTTCCCTGATAGCTTTTCTTATTTCCTCCGGTTTCATATAGGCCGCACCCAAAGTCCCTAACCCACCAGCGTTAGATACACTAGCAACAAGATCCACGGTTGTAGGACCTCCAGCCATTCCAGCTTGGATAATTGGATAGGCAATATCCAGTAGGTCACATAGTTTTGTGTTTAAATGCATAGAAATCTTCCTTTCTCCTAACAATCCATTTTATTGTTCGTTATGTATGAAGGGATAGTATTCTTTCGGCCCAATCCCAATAACGTTTTCCTCTACTACTATATAAACACAATTAGTGCAAAAGTGTCAGAAACTTTTTATTAGCGCCTTTTTTGAGCCCGCTTTTCGTGTTTGCATAAACAAGTTGTCAAGCAACTGCATACATTAATATCGAACAACCATAAATAGACAGGAGGTGAAATCAGATGGGTCATAACCATTGTTCCTGTGGCATTTTTGGGATTTTTCTTGGATTTTTAACAGGTGTTATTTGGTTATTGTTTGTAGTATTGGGCTGGGTGACTATCTTGCTTGGAGTAATCGGCCTAACCGGATTATTTGTTACCGTTCTAAACTTCCTTATCGCTTTAATTGGCTTCCTTGCATTCCTTATCTTCGGATTATGCCTATTTAAGAAGGCATGGCATCACTGTAAGTGAAATAGCATTCAGGATTAATCTAGCTTGGAATAATAAATTTTGTGCAAGAAACCAATACTGGATGACAGTCTCTTATTAGAGGCTGTTCTTTTCATTATTTTTATACAAATAAAAAAAGCGGGCAACTAGGGCTTTTATCAGTCCTGTTGTCCCGCTTCTTAAATTAGAATTTTGTATGATAGTTATCGATTTCCCATGAGTGAACTGCTGTACGGTAGCTATCCCATTCTGATTTCTTCAATGAGACATACTCGCTGTATACATGCTCTCCTAGTGTTTTAGCAGCAATCTCACCTGATTCTAATGCTTTGATTGACTCTGCTAAGCTACCAGGCAGGTTATCAATACCCAGGAAGGCTCTTTCCTCTTCCGTCATATGGAAGATATCCTCATTAATTGGAGCTGGCGCTTCTAATCCTTGTTCGATTCCATCTAAACCTGCTGCAGCAATAACAGCAAACGTTAAGTAAGGGTTTGCGGATGGATCTGGACAGCGTAATTCCACACGTGTCGCCAAACCTTTCTTGGCTGGAATACGAATTAGTGCTGAACGGTTAGAAGCAGACCAAGCGATATAACAAGGTGCTTCATAGCCTGGCACTAAACGCTTGTAAGAGTTTACTAGCGGGTTTGTTACAGCCGTAAAGCTCTTCACGTTTTCTAGCACACCAGCAATAAATTGGTAGGCTTTTTCCGACAATTGTAACTCATCTGAAGGATCGAAGAAGGCATTTTCGCTTCCTTCAAAGAAAGACATGTTGACATGCATTCCAGAACCGTTGATTCCAAATACTGGTTTCGGCATAAATGTAGCGTGCAAACCGAATTTTTTCGCAACCGTCTTGACGACCCATTTATACGTAGTTGATAGGTCAGCTGCCGTTAATACATCAGCATACTTAAAGTTAATTTCATGTTGTCCTTCTGCAACTTCGTGGTGAGATGCTTCAATCGTAAAGCCCATTGCTTTTAAGGCACGGTAAATTTCTAAACGAACGCGCTCGCCAAGATCATGTGGAGATGGCTCGAAATAGCCTGCTTTATCACTAAGTTCTTGCGTTGCATACCCATTTTCATCCGTTTTAAAAAGGAAAAACTCTAACTCAGGACCAACTGAAATGGTGTAACCATGATTAGCAGCACGATCCACCGTTTTCTTCAGCACATTTCTTGTATCTCCTTCAAACAGTGTTCCGTCTGGGTTCTTAACAGAACATAAGAAACGTGCTTCTGAATACCCCTCTTCAACTGTCCAAGGAAGAACCGCAAAAGTAGTTAAATCTGGTTGCAGATAAAGGTCCGATTTATTAATTGGTGAAAAACCTTTAATCGAAGAACCATCAAACATCATTTTACCCTCTACGACATCTTCTAGTTGTTCAACTGTTACCGTAACGTGCTTTAAGATCCCTTCTATATCGACAAATTGCAAGTGTAATAGTTCAACACTTTTTTCGTTAATCGTTTCTTTAATTTGTTCTAAAGTTGTTGCAACTGCAGGTGCGTTTGAAATGAATGTTTTTGTCATGTTATATTACCTCGCAATTTCATGTTATATTTTGTTACATCAATAAATAGATTATATTTGAAAAAACATAGTTTGACAATCCTTTTTAGTAAATTTTTTGAATATTTATGCTGTTTTTTTAGTAAGCGTTTTCATGTTTTAGGCATTAGAAGGAAGTTTTTTCAATTTATATGGGTTTTTCAATTTATAAATATACAAAAAAATGTATAATGATCAGTTTGACCATTTTTCTTAGATTAAGAAATAAGTCATATAATAAAGTAAAAACCCTCTATCCGCTGATAGAGGGTTTTCACTTTATTATGATGCTTTTTGGATATCTATGTTTTTTCCTTCTTTACGCATCTTATTAAATTCAGCAGTCGCTGTGAATAGGACGTCTGTGGATGAGTTCAGCGCCGTTTCAAAAGAGTCTTGTAAAACTCCGATGATAAAGCCTACCCCAACTACTTGCATAGCCACATCTGCTGGAATTCCGAATAAGCTGCATGCTAGAGGAATAAGTAATAAGGAACCACCAGCAACCCCAGAAGCACCGCAAGCACATACAGCTGAGAGTACGCTGAGGATGATTGCTGTAGGTATATCCACTTGAATTCCTAATGTATGGACTGCTGCAAGTGTCAAAACAGAAATCGTAACTGCTGCACCAGCCATATTGACAGTGGCGCCTAGTGGAATTGATACAGAATAGGTATCCTTATCTAATCCTAGTTTTTCACATAATCTCATATTGACTGGAATGTTTGCAGCCGAGCTGCGTGTAAAGAATGCTGTAATACCACTTTCCCTTATGCACTTAAAAACAAGCGGGTATGGGTTCTGACGAATGGCAGCAAACACAATGATTGGATTAACAACAAGTGCTACAAAGATCATGCAGCCAATCAAAACTAAAAGTAATTTCCCATAACTTAGTAAAGATTCAATTCCATTTGTCGTAATAGATTCTATTACTAAGCCCATGATTCCAAATGGTGCAAACTTTATGACCCATGTAACTACTTTGGATACTGCATCTGAAAAATTAGAAATCATTGTTTTAGTCGTATCCGGGGCATTTTTCAAAGCCACACCAAGGACTATAGCCCAAGCTAGAATACCGATATAGTTCCCATTAAAAATGGCTTTCACTGGGTTATCCACAACGTTCATCAGTAATGTTTTGAGTACCTCTACCACACCACCAGGAGCCGCCAACTCCTCAGCACCCTTTGCAAGTGTTAAGCCTACAGGAAAAATAAAGCTTATAATAACAGCAACTAATCCAGCTAAAAAGGTTCCTAGAAGGTACAAGAAAATGATGGACTTCATATTCGTTTGGTGACCACTCTTGTGTTGAGCGATGGCTGACATAACTAAGAAAAGTACCAGAACTGGTGCTATTGCTTTTAATGCCCCTACAAACAAAGAACCTAATATCACAACGGGTTTTGCTGCTTCTGGGATCGTTACAGCAAGTATAATACCAATAATTAAACCTACAATTATTTGTTTTACCAGACTAAACTGATTCCACTTCTTCATTAGATTTTTCAAGATATATTCCCCCACTTGTTTAAGATAATTTTGCCACATTTATTACAAATTAAGATGTACAAGTTCACTCTCCATCAACAGAACTATTTTCTAATAAATAGTTTTATAAGGAATATTTAGATATATTACAATAGTATTATTTTTTACTAAATGTAGTATAAAATAAAAATTAGCAACTGTTCTCAAATGTGGGTGACATCTGATGAACTGGTTTTCAATTGGTCTATCTAAAATAAATAGAGTAATAGTAATGAGTTTAATTGTACTGCTGTGATTTTTCACTAAATATCCTGCCGCACTTCTTTTCTTGAGATTAAGATTTTTTCACCTCATTCACATTGTTTGTTATTTGACTATATTAACTTATTAATTTCTATGAATCAAGTAATTTTTTAAGATAAAACACGAACGTTAATAAAAAAATGTTAAAAAATGTTCGAGTTTAATTAAATATATTTTCCGTTGAATATTGAACTAAAGAATATAAATTACACACGAAAAGAGAATTCAGTGTAGAATGACTATTATGAAGTGGAGGTCGTAAAATGAAAAAAGTGATTATTTATTCCCAAGAGACGTGCCCACCTTGTCATGCGGAAAAACTATGGTTAAAAGAAAATGGGATTGAGTTTGAAGAAAAAGATATTCGTAAAAACGAGCAATATCTGCAAGAACTTATTGAACTAGGTGCTTCTGCTACACCAGTAACTGTTATCAAAGACGAAGATAGTGAAGAGTTCATCCTAGGATTTGATCAAGCTAAATTCGCTGAATTATTTGGGGTTTAATGTCTGTAATAAGTTAAAGTTATATAACAAAAAAATGGCATGCGTCTATTCGCATGCCATTTCGTGAGTCAATTTGTATTCGTGCACCTCAAAACGGTAACCTTTAACTAACACAAGCAGTTGCTTTTTGAGAAATATATTTCCCTTCCAAGGAACCTCTCAGTTACAAAGAAATATAGATTTTATTCTCCTACTATCTTCGCGTTCTTCAGCATCTCCTCTGTTAAGGTGATTCCTTCCTCCCTAGCAGCTTTTTTGTTGATATACAGCTCAAGGTTTTCCGGGAAGCCAACTGGAATTTCGTTAGGTTTCTTTCCTTTGAGAATTTCCACAGCCATTTTACCGGTAGAGTAGCCTAGATCGTGATAGTCAAATCCATAAGATGAGAAGGTTCCACGTTTTATAGAATCGCCTTAACCGTGGCCAAGGGCTTTTTCATTTATTTATGTCCAATAAAATTTCCACTCGTTCCTCATTCAATATAGCTTACATCTACAAAGCCCTTTATGCGAAACGATAGTAAATCAATAGAAAGGTCGCAAGAACAAAAATGAAGTTTAAAAATACAAAGATAAACTGATCTGTTTTTGATTTATGCATTTTAATGGGAGGGTTATAGAATGAAACCCCCTCAATAATGAAGATGACTAAAACAACGTGAATCATGAAATGGCCAATGACTTCTGTCATTCCAAAGAGCATCGTGGTTGAGATAAAAATGCCTGTTACTACAAAACCAAGTACTCGATTTAAAATACCGACAACCAATAAATAACCAACGACAAACTCTATAAATGCGGCCATCACAACAAATAATCCTGGTTCAAAGCCAAATGTAGGTACATGATGGTTTGTGATTATATCTAATGCCATACCTGGGTAAACCCATTTTTCAACAGCTACCCAGCTCAGCGATAGTCCTGTTCCTAGATAGAGAAATGGAAACCCTGCCTGCTCCAGCTTTGTATTTCCTACTAATAAAACACCAATGATAGCTACATAAAATCCGTAGTCTAACATATAAAAAATGCCATGATGGATGGTAACATAAATAAATAATCCTAATAAAATCGAAGCACCAATTTTTGTCAAGATATGATGCGGAATCAATAATAATCCAATGGTAATCCATGTCAATACTATAATATAAGTGCTACTAACATGAAACTCAGGTGCAAAAAGCGTTCCATTTACCATTTGAATGATTAGTGCAATAGCGGTCCCGTATTTTAGTAGATATCGAGAATACTTTCTTAAACTGGAGAGTCTATCCTCCATTTTTTTCACTGGTCCCCATTCAGTCATTCTTGGAATAATTAATGTCAAAGCGGCTAATACAATAGCTGCAATTAGCGTTAAAAAAATAAACATCGGTGATAATATATGTTCAATCGACTCCTTATGTGGCACAACATTAGTGAACCACTTCACATGAGCATGTGCATAAAAAGGTGTCATAATAAGCCCCAGTGTTAATAGTATCTGAAATATCTTTTTCATCAGTAATCCCCCCTACATATATAAACTACATGAACATAGTGATAATATACATGATAAATCATTATCCTATCCGCCTTATTATTGAACATTTTGTGAAATATTTCACAAAAAAATAAATCCTAAAATTAAACTGACCGAACATGCAGCAACATGTCCGGTCAGTTTAAATAATATTTCCATCAAAATGGCGTCGCACCAGTCGCTAAACCCAAGTTGACTTCACTCAATCCTTTAATCTACAAAAACACCCCAACCGTCAGAATAACCACCATGTGGTTTGCTTAAGTTATTTAAATTATTCTGGATTTTAATTATTTCATTATAATTTAACAACATTCTTTTAGAGCAACAACATGCCCACTCGTCAGTTTCGTCGTCTTGATCTAAGAAACAATTGAATCCTTCTTCTTTTAGTACTTGTGTTAATTTTTCTCCTGTTGTTTGATCAGGTACAGCAACAAAAAATTCCACTGATTGTTGTTTTTTAAAATCTAATCCCTCTTTGTATAGACTTCGTAAAGCATCTCCATCAGCATCATTAGGAAATTTCATTCTTTTTCCTCCAAATTCTAGTACATTCACTGTTGCCATTATAATTCACTTATTTCTTTTCGACAAACCAGAAAGCTGACCGGAAACTTATTTTATCCAAATCAGATAAGCTACTCATATTCGTTTAGCAAGTAGTCAACTGATCTATTCTACTCCCGGAAACCATCCAGGCGAATGAATAATGGCCTGCCAAAGGGGATCTGGTACTTCCAGTTCGTGCTGATGATTCTTATTTATTTTGGTGACAATTTCAGATTCTCTACCTTGTTCCACTTTCTGCACCCACTCAGGATCAATAATCAGTTCGCGTGCCAATGCAATTAAAGGGACTCCCGTTTCCAATGCTTTTAAGGCATCATCAGCTGTATAAATCGAACCGACACCGATCACTGGAACTCGGTCACCTACACGCTCCTGAATGATTTCAAGACGTGAACGTGTATCCTCAACTCCCCGTTTAGGTGTTGACCTGAAATCCTGCAATGAAACATGAAGATAATCAAGGTCTTTTTCTGCAATTGTATCTATTAGTGCGAGTGTGTCAGCCATAGTGATCCCAGGTGTTTCAGGTTCCTCAGGGGAAAAACGATAGCCAACCAAGAAAGGCTCTTTCCCATAATCAGCAACAACTCTTTTTACTTCATCAATAACCGCTAACGGAAAAGTTAGACGTTTTTCAAGAGTCCCGCCCCATCGGTCTACACGACGATTAGAATGAGGGGAAAAGAATTGCTGAATCAGGTACCCATTGGCACCATGTAATTCAACACCATCATAACCTGCTTCAATGGCTCGTCGAGTGGTTTCTCCAAAATCGCGAATAATGGATTCGATCTCTGTTTCAGTCAATGCCCGGGGTACAGGTTTTCCTGCACCTTCTGAAGGAACTGCACTAGCACTTACCACATCACCATCTACTAATTCAGGTGGAACCTGGCGTCCGCCATGGAAGATTTGCAAAATCGCTTTTGCCCCCTTCTCTTTAATCGCTGATGCCACACGACGCAAACTTGGGATCATCTCATCTCGGTCTCCACCAAATTCACCATGAAATCCTTTACCATTCCTGGTCACATAGGTACATGCTGTAATGACCATTCCGACACCATTGGAACGTCGTTGATAATACTTGACTTCCGCATCTGAGACGGTCCCGTCAGGATTTGATGAGAAATTGGTCATGGGTGCCATGACAATTCGATTTTTTAAATGAATTCCCTTTCCTATCGTAAATGACTCAAATAATGGTGCATATTTTAAATTCATCATCTTTACTCCTCCACCTTGTTCATTAATGTTAAATTGGAAATTACTTTGACCAATCTACAACTTCATCCTATAGTTTACCGTTTCGTTCAAAGCAAATTCGTACCATATTAAGTGTGCTTTAAAATTAATTCTGTCAAAGCTTCTTTTGGTTGGAAGCCGATAACCTTATCTACTTCAACACCGTCTTTGAAAAGAATCAACGTTGGAATGCTCATGACGCCAAATGCTCGTGTTGTTTCTGGGTTCTCATCTACATTAAGTTTGATAATCCCAACTTTATCACCGATTTCAGCATCGATTTCCTCCAACACAGGTGCAATCATTTTACAAGGGCCGCACCACGGAGCCCAAAAATCTACTAACACCAATCCCTCTTTCATTTCTGAAGCAAAAGTTTGATCTGTTACGTGTGAAATAGCCATTATTTTTTCCTCCAATTTAATTTTTATATTTTTAAAAACTTATTGTGTTCTCTCAGACAAATAGATGAAAATTACCTTTTTGCATCAAAATTCCTAATTCTGTTTCCACTGATTAGATATTCAGTTTTCTTGATAGGCACTTCTTGAATTTTTTTAATAGATAATAATTTCGCCGATAATTCCTTAAACCACTGCTCATCTTTAAAAAGTAAAGCTAAATCTATTAAAGCTAAAAGCTCACTTTCATTTCTACCTGTTATCTCTGGCAGCTTTTCAGCCCGTTTATTTTGGATCCAAATCGATTTTCCAATCGCTTTTTCATTGTCACTGTCGACCACATTTACTTGTAGCATTTCTTTGTGAGAGTCTACGGTTTCAACATACCCTTGAATCAGTTCTCCATCTTTTGACCTTCCATGTACCCAATCCCCATTTTCAAATCGATTGTTATCGGCCATCGTCATCTACACCCCTTAAATGTTATAAGAAAAGTTACAGTTTGGTTTTTTAAAAAGTATATCATCTTTATCGCATCATACTGTAATAAAATAATATACAGTATAAAGAAAAGAAAAAACTAAATCATGTGCAATGTTTAATTTTTTCTAAAACAGTACTAAGGGTTATATTCTCTAAATATTTTTCAAAATACAATTCAGCATCATTGAAAATTTGATCCATAACCACCTGGGTATTAGACGATATCACACATTTTTGCTCCGGATCACCTGTGCACCAGTTTGGTTTTAGGCTTCCGCGTGAAACTATACGATAAATATCTGCCAATGATACCTCTTGAGAGTTACAGTCGAGAATATAGCCACCGCCGATACCTTCTTTTGTCTTAACAAATCCATGATTTCGCAAACAGCTCATGATCTTCCGAATCCGTGCGGCGTTTGTACAAACATTGGTAGCGATTGACTCACTGCTAGCCATATGATCTGGTAAATAAGCTAAATAGACTAAACTATGGACGGCTATCGTAAAATCACTATTCACTTTGATGCTTCCTCCTCAAGAAGATTAATGTAATTTTAATATTTACAGTTTATAAAGTCAACAAAAAATAACTCCATATTAATAATTTCCACTATAGCCCATTAAATTCGCGAAAATTGTTTTTGGCAATCAAAAAATTTAGTTTATGCAGGATAAATTTTATTCATTATTTAGAAGAAGCATACTGTAGCATTTCATAAAATAATTTCCTAATGGTTACATTATAATAATAAAACTAGGGGGGTTTAGCATGACGACTTCGAGCCAAGCACCTATTACCTCATCAGAATTAGCAAATCTGTGGATGGCTTATCAAGAAAAAACCATGATGCTTAGAGTATTGGAACATTTTATCGAGCACTCCGATCATGAAGGAAAACAACTGTTACAGTCGTATTATACTGGTACCGCCAAAAACATTGAGATGATTAAAAGTATTTTTCAACAAGAAGGCGCAGTAATTCCAATTGGTTTTACAGAAAACGATGTATATAAAAGCGTTCCAAAGTTATTTGATTTTATGTACGATATTATGTATTTACATTTGATGACTAAAGTGGAAATGAGCCTTTATGCACTTTTCACAGGCATGTCCTATCGAAAGGATATTGAAGATTTATTTATCGGAATGACAGCTGAATCACAATCAATGAACAGCCAAGCAACTCAATTCCTTTTAGAAAAAGGGGTACTGGTACGTCCACCTTTTGTATCAATGCCAAAACAGGTAAATTTTGTACAGGATAAAAATTATATGGATGGGTTTAATTGGTTAAGTGAAAATAGATCCCTGAATACTGTTGAAGTTTCTCTTATCCATCATGCAATTGAAACTAACCTTGTAGGGATGCAATTAATGATTGGATTCGCTCAAGTTGCTTCTGATAAAGAGGTTCGAAAATATCTTACCAAAGGAATGGAATTGTCCAAAAAAATCGAAATAGATTTAGGTGAATTTTTACGCCAAAGTTATATTGAGCCCCCAGCTACTCATGCTGGAAAAGCAACAACGTCAAAAACTGCGCCATTTTCTGACAAATTGATGATGTACAATACCAATTTGTTAGCTTCATTTGGGCTCGGAAGTAATGCATTAGGCACTGGATTTTGTTTACGGAGTGACTTGCCGGCTAAAATGTCTTTAAATGCAAAAAATATTTTCACTTTTGCTCAAGATGGAGGAAAGATTTTGATCAAAAATGGCTGGATGGAAGAACCACCACAGATTGAGGATAGAAATCAATTAACCAAATAATTATTTTTTTAGAACAGCAAAACTAACCTTAAAAAAGGCTAGTTTTTTTCTATTTGAGGTTCCAAACATTTTAGCCACTCCTTATTGTTTGCTTTTTCAATATAATAACGTATTAATCATAGATATCTCAATAGTGAAATAAATTTAAATACGAACATTAATTTATTTTAAAATAATAATCATTCATTAATTGTTTTGTATCTGTTCCGCAGGAACTTATACTTTAACTACTAAAAAAGAGACCTGACTCAATAATGATATGAATCAGGTCTACTATCGAACTCGACATTTATTTAGGTAATAAGGATTTTCCCATCAAATAACGGTCCACTTCATGTGCGACCTGACGGCCTTCGTTGATAGCCCAGACAATTAGGCTTTGCCCTCTTCTTGCATCTCCCGCAGCAAATACACTTTCTACGTTTGTTCTGTACTCACCGTATGCTGCTTCAATCTTTTGATTGGCAGCTTTTACACCAAATTGGCTTAAAAGCGGCTGCTCCGTTCCCTCAAATCCAATCGCAATAAACACAAATTGAGCGGGCCATACTTTTTCAGTACCTGGTATTTCTTTAAAATAGAACCGACCTTCATCGTCTCTCAATTTTTCCATTTGGATGGTATGAAGTTCTTTAAGGTTGCCGTTTTCATCCGCTACAATTTTCTTGGTTTGGATAGAATACTGACGTGGATCTTCACCAAACTTTGCTTCTGCCTCTTTATAGGCATAGTCCATAGTAAAAACATTAGGGTAGGCTGGCCACATATTTCCAGAATTACGAGTCTCAGGTAACTGAGGGTGTTTACCAAACTGAACCACACTTCGGCAGTTTTGGCGCAGGGCTGTTGCCACGCAGTCCGCTCCTGTGTCGCCACCGCCAATGACGATGACGTCCTTGCCTTCAGTAGTAATAAACTGGCCATCTTCAAAGTTAGAATCCAAAAGACTCTTTGTCGATTTGCTCAGGTACTCCATCGCAAAATGGATTCCCTTCGCAGATCGGCCTTCAATTACAAGATCACGCTGTTTCTGAGCGCCAGTGCAAAGAATTACAGTATCGAATTGTGCTTGCAAATCTTCGGCAGTAATATCCTTTCCAACCTCAGTATTAGTGACAAAATCAATACCTTCTTGACGTAACAAGCTAATTCTGCGCTCTACCACTTCTTTATCAAGCTTCATATTTGGAATGCCGTACATAAGTAATCCACCTGGACGGTCTGAACGTTCAAAAACCGTTACCGAGTGACCTGCTTGGTTAAGTTGATCTGCACTGGCCAATCCTGCAGGGCCGGAACCGATAATCGCTACTTTCTTCCCGGTCCGTGAAACTGGAATACGAGGCGTGATCCAGCCATTTTCAAAACCTTTATCGATAATTGCCTGCTCAATGTTTTTAATCGTTACCGCTGGATCAGTAATAGCCAACGTACATGAACCTTCACACGGAGCTGGACAAACTCGCCCTGTGAACTCAGGGAAATTATTCGTTTTTAGCAAACGATCGAGTGCTTCCTTCCAACGGCCGCGATAAACCAAATCATTCCACTCTGGAATAAGATTATGAATCGGACAGCCTGATGTTGCTCCTTGAATTTCCATTCCTATATGGCAGAAAGGAGTGGCACAATCCATGCACCGTGCTCCTTGTCTGCTTAATGTTTCATCTGAGAAAGGAACTGAATACTCTTTCCAGTCGCTTAAACGCGTAAGGGGATTTCGTTCTTTTCCTTTTTCTCGATTGTATTCCATAAATCCTGTTGCTTTTCCCATCTTCCTCTCCCCTTTCTTAGCGTAGTACAGCTTCTAGCTGTTTAGGTGTATTTTTCTGTTTGGAAGAATTGGCTAAAAACGCACTCATAATCGCTTCTTCTTCAGTTAGGCCTTTTTCCTTTTGCTGCTGAATTTGGTCCAACATGCGTTTATAGTCCTTTGGAATGACCTTGTTAAATTTTCTCACATGATTTTCCCAGTTCTCTAGAACACAGCCTGCTTTTACACTGTTCGTATAATTGAAATGATTTTGAATCATTTGCCTAAGTTCATTCGCATCGTTTTTCGTTAAAGATTCAATCTCAATCATCTCTTGGTTACATAACTTCTTAAAGGCATCTTGATCGTCTGCTAATACGTACGCAATTCCGCCAGACATCCCGGCCGCAAAGTTTTTGCCAACATCACCTAAAATAACAACGCGTCCGCCCGTCATATATTCGCAGCCATGGTCACCAATTCCTTCGACCACAACGTTCACACCACTATTACGGACTGCAAAACGTTCACCTGCACGTCCATTAATATACGCTTCGCCGCTTGTCGCACCATATAAGGCAACATTCCCAGCGATTACATTTTCGCCTGCCGATAGTTTAGAAGATTCGTCTGCTTTCACAATCAACTTTCCGCCCGATAAGCCTTTTCCAAGGAAATCGTTTACGTCACCCGAAATCTCTAATGTCACGCCTTTCGGAACAAAAGCACCGAAGCTTTGACCTGCAGATCCAGTAAATCTTAGAGTAATCGTATTTTCAGGAAGCCCCTCTTCACCGTATCGCTTCGATACTTCACTACCGACGATTGTTCCAACGACACGATTCACATTCGAAATCGGGAAGCTCGCATCCACTGGAATTTGATCTTTTAATGCTTGTTGAACCGCCGGCAAGATTTTTTGAATATCAAGTGAATCATCAATTTTATGATTTTGTGGAGTCTTGAACGTACGAACTCCTTCAGGTTGATGCAGCAATGGAGTTAAATCTAGATCCTTTGCTTTCCAGTGTGCTTTTGCACGGTCACTCATTTTCAGAACATCTGTACGACCCACCATTTCGTCAACGGTTCTAAAGCCAAGCTCAGCCATTAGTTCACGTACTTCTTGGGCAACAAAACGCATATAGTTAACGATGTAATCAGCTTCTCCTGTGAACTTTTTACGAAGCTCCGGATTTTGTGTAGCAATTCCAACCGGGCAAGTATCTAAGTGACATACACGCATCATGACACATCCAAGCACGACAAGCGGTGCAGTCGCAAAACCAAACTCTTCTGCCCCAAATAAGGCAGCCATTACGACATCTTTCCCAGTCATTAATTTACCATCTGTCTCAAGGACGACACGTTCACGCAAGCCATTAAGCATTAATGTTTGGTGTGCTTCGGCAAGTCCAAGCTCCCATGGTAATCCCGTATGTTGGATACTGGTTTTTGGTGATGCTCCTGTTCCGCCGTCATAACCACTGATTACAATAACATCAGCTGCACCTTTCGCAACTCCTGCCGCAATCGTTCCTACTCCGCCCTTGGATACGAGCTTAACGCTGATTCGGGCATCACGATTAGCATTTTTCAAATCGTGAATCAGCTGTGCCAAGTCTTCAATCGAGTAGATATCATGGTGCGGCGGCGGTGAAATCAGCCCGACTCCTGGTGTAGAACCACGAACATCTGCCACCCATGGGTAAACTTTATTCCCAGGCAGCTGTCCGCCTTCACCTGGCTTTGCCCCTTGTGCCATTTTAATTTGAAGCTCATCAGCATTGACAAGATAGTGACTTTTCACTCCGAAACGGCCTGAAGCAATTTGCTTCACAGCACTTCGGCGATTATCGCCATTTTCATCCAAGATAAAGCGGCTTGAATCTTCCCCGCCTTCACCCGAGTTGCTTTTTCCGCCTAAGCGATTCATCGCAATCGCCAAGGTTTCATGGGCTTCCTTACTAATGGATCCAAATGACATTGCTCCTGTTTTAAAACGACGAACAATGGAATCGACTGTTTCTACTTCCTCTATTGGTAAAGACTTTCTAGTTTCATCAAATAAGAACAAATTCCGTAAGAATCCAATTCTCTCTTCATTAGCTAGCTTGGAATACTTTTTAAATAATTCGTAATCGCCTTTACGGCAAGCCCATTGCAGGGTATGAATCGTTCCAGGGTTAAACGCGTGATGTTCCCCTGTTTTTCTCCACTGGAAATTACTTCCTGAATCTAAAGTTTGATCATTCGAATCTGCGTAAGCCACTGTATGAAGCATTTTTGCTTCTTCGGCAATCGTATCTAAACCGATACCGCCGAGCTGAGAAACTGTACCAGTAAAGTAACGTTCAATGACATCTCCGCTAATTCCAACTGCTTCAAAAATTTGCGCACCGCGATAGCTTTGAACGGTTGAAATTCCCATTTTAGACATGACTTTTACAACGCCCTCAGTCATTCCTTTTACATACTTGCTTACTGCTTCCTCATATGTGAACGGTAAGCTTCCATCTAAGATAGCCTGCTTATAGGTTGCGAACGCAAGATACGGATTGATGGCATCAACACCATAGCCAATTAAAGCGGCCAAATGATGAACTTCACGTACTTCCCCAGATTCAATAATGATGCTTGCTTTCGTTCTGCTGCCTTCACGAATCAGATGCTGATGAAGGGCGCTTGCAGCCAATAATGAAGGAATCGCTGCTTCCTTTTGATTCATGTTACGATCAGATAAGATTAATAGACTTACACCTTCAGAGATGGCAGCATCCGCCTCTTGGCAAATCCTATCAAGACTGCCCTCGATATCTTCAGTGAACAGGATGTCAATTACCTTACTCTTAAAATCAACTGAATCCAATGATTTTAGCTGTTCCAGTTGACTATTGGTAATTACCGGTGTATCCAGCTGAATTCGGCGGCAGTTTAATTCTGAAGGATTCAATATATTTCCTTCCGCCCCTAATAATGTCATCGTCGATGTGACAATCTCTTCACGAAGTGAATCAATTGGCGGATTGGTTACTTGAGCAAATAGTTGCTTGAAGTAGTTAAACAAGGATTGAGCACGGTCAGATAAAACCGCTAATGGCATATCATTTCCCATTGCTCCAATCGGATCTTTCCCTTCGCTCACAACAGGAACTAGATATTTTGAAATATCTTCGTATGTGTAGCCAAATGATTTCTGGCGAACTAGTAAATCCGATAGAACCTCTTCTTCGTTTTGTCCATCGTCATTTAATCGAACTAGTTGGTCATCTAACCATTGTTGATAAGGAAGAGCTTCAGCCATTTCGGATTTTACTTCTTCATCCGAAATAATTCGGCCTTCTTCTAAATCAATCAAAAGCATTTTGCCTGGGCTTAAACGTTCTTTATATATTACTTTCTCGGGTTCGACATCGATGACGCCAACCTCTGATGAAAAAATAAGATAATCATCATCAGTAACGTAATAACGAGCCGGACGAAGGCCGTTACGATCTAATATTGCCCCAATTTGTTTTCCATCCGTAAAGGAAATAGCTGTTGGACCATCCCAAGGTTCCATCAGGCAGCTATGATATTCGTAAAAAGCTCTCTTTTCTTTTGTCATATGCGGGTTTTCAGACCATGGTTCAGGTATCAGCATCATCGCAGCATGAGCAGGTTTCCGGCCAGCTAACACCAAGAATTCAAGTGCGTTATCCAAAATCGATGAGTCACTTCCATCTGTATCTAAGAGTGGAAGGACCTTTTGCAGGTCATCGCCAAATGCTTCCGACACAAATTGCTTTTCACGTGCCTTCATCCAATGGACATTACCGCGAAGTGTATTAATCTCCCCATTATGGATTAGGTACCGGTTTGGATGAGCCCTTTCCCAGCTAGGAAACGTATTTGTACTAAAGCGGGAATGCACTAAAGCAAAAGCCGATACAAAACTCTCATCCTGTAAATCTAGGTAAAACCTGTCTACCTGTTCCGGTGTCAATAACCCTTTGTATACAATTGTTCTGCTTGAGAGGCTGGCAAAATAAAAACGTAAATCCGATGCCTTAGCCCATAGTTCTGATTGTTTTCTAATGATGTATAATTTACGCTCAAAAGATAAATCATCCAATAGTCCCTCGTTTGCTCCGATAAAAACTTGGCGGATGAACGGGCGGCTTTTCTTGGCTGTTTCTCCGATTGTTTCTGTATTGACAGGCACAGTCCTCCATCCGAGAACCGTCTGACCTCCTTGTTCAACCAATTTATTGATATATGATTCTATTTTTTCTCTTTCAGAATCATTATTTGAGAAAAAAAGCATCCCTACCCCGTAGCGACCTTTTTCAGGTAATTGAACGTTCTGGAGGGCTTTACGAAAAAAGCTATCTGGAATCTGGACCATGAGCCCGGCGCCATCTCCTGTAAATGGATCACTTCCCTGTCCCCCGCGGTGGTCTAGTTTACAAAGCATGCTTAGTCCTTTTTTTACAATCTCATGAGATGCATGCCCTTTAATGTGGGCATATAATCCAATTCCACATGCATCATGTTCATATTCAGGGCGGTAGAGACCTTGTGCCTTTGGTAGTTGATGAAATGTCATTATTATCTCCCCCGTTCTTAATTTTCCGATAAATCAGTATGAAGTAATTTTATGTTTAAACATACATATAAACAATATATAATTAAGATTAAATCAATCTGATTTTAATATGAACGGAGGGAATTAGCGTGGAATTGCGTCAATTACGGTATTTTATGGAGGTTGCTGAACGCGAACATGTAACAGAAGCGGCTGAAAATCTGAATGTAGCACAATCGGCAGTAAGTTTTCAGATTGCCAAGCTTGAAGATGAACTCGGTGTTCGTCTATTTGAACGAACCGGAAGGAATATTAAGTTAACCCAGATTGGAATGATCTTTTTAATTCATATAAAAAAGGCGGTAAAATTTATTGATGAGGCAAAAGAAAAGATTGATGAGTATTTAGATCCTCAATCCGGCACCATTAAAATTGGATATCCAACAAGTTTAGCCAGCTATTGGCTTCCAACGGTTATCTCTGCTTTTAGAACAAAACAACCAAACGTTGTTTTCCATTTGCGTCAGGGCTCCTATCAATACTTAATTGATGCCGTTAAAAATGGAGAAATTGATCTAGCGTTTATTGGCCCCGTCCCAACCAAAGATCCTGATATTGAAGCAAAGATTTTATTTACCGAAAACATTTCTGCTTTGCTTCCTGCAAACCATACACTTGCCGACCGAAAGAGATTAGATCTAGGTGAGTTACGAAACGATTCCTTTGTTTCATTCCCAAAAGGGTATATTCTCCAAAAAATTGCAGTCGAGGCATGCAAAGAAGCAGGATTTGTACCAAATATCACCTCAGAGGGAGAGGATTTAGATGCATTAAAGGGACTAGTTTCAGCAGGCATCGGGGTATGCCTCTTACCAGAAAGCACCGTTCATGACTCCATTCCACGGTTTACAGTAAAAATACCGATTGATTCTCCTCAAGTCAAAAGAACAGTTGGCCTAATCACACCAAAATTTAGAGACCTAGCACCTTCCGAAAATCTCTTTTACCAATTCGCGATTGATTTTTTCCGCGTATTAGAGCAGTTCCAATAGATGGGATTATCGGTGTGGTGTCACGGTGCGGTCTCACGGTGCGGTGTCAGGCACCATTAAAAGACACTTTAGCTCATTTGTCCATATGGGGTGGACATTATAGCCATTTCCTTTTTTCTGTGGTCACAGGAACTAGAGATTTATCGTTCATAAACGGTATGAAAGACAAATGTAGCTGCAGAGGAATAAGAGATTTGTCCTTCATTAGCGGTATGAAGGACAAAAACCGCTGCAGGAACAAAAAATTTGTCCTTCATAAGTGGTATGAAAGACAAAAGCCGCTTAAGGAACAAGAGATTTGTCCTTCATAAGGGTCGCTTATGACACGTTATTAATAGTCAACGAACTCCTTTAGATCCTATATCGGTTCGGTAATGTGCACCTTTAAAAGATACTTTTTCTACGGATTGGTAAGCCAACTCTCTGGCTTCCTTCAAATGGTCGCCAATGGCAGTGATTCCCAGTACACGGCCTCCATTTGTTAGCATTTCGCCATCCTTTAAAGTGGTACCGGCATGGAATACAATAGCCGGTTCAGTTACATGATCCAATCCTTTTATTACCTGGCCCTTTTCGTATGGGCCAGGATAGCCAGCTGAAGACATAATGACACAAACTGCGGACTTGTCTTTCCATTTTACCTCTACATTTTCTAATTCTCCGGTAAGGCTTGCCAGCAAAATATCAAGTAAATCTGTTTCTAGCAGTGGAAGAACAACCTGTGTTTCCGGATCGCCAAAGCGTGCATTATATTCAATGACCTTTGGACCTGATTTTGTCAGCATCAAACCGGTATAGAGAATTCCCTCATACGGGCAGCCTTCCTCTGCCATAGCTTTTGCAGTTGGCCCGACTATTTCATCAATAATCCGCACAACTATAGATGGATCAATATGTGGTAACGGCGCATAAGTTCCCATTCCACCAGTGTTAGGTCCTTTGTCGCCGTCAAATACTGGCTTATGATCTTGAGCGGGAACCATGGGCTTTACAGTAGTTCCATTCACAAAAGCGAGCAGGGTCAATTCTTCTCCTTCCAAAAATTCCTCAATAACCACCCTCGCCCCCGCAGAGCCAAAGGAAACTTCTTTCATCATACTTTGAAGTGCTTCCTCAGCTTCTATCAGTGTTTTTGCCACAACCACACCTTTTCCTGCTGCTAAGCCATCTGCTTTTATTACGATTGGTGCCCCTTCGCTACGGACATACGCAAGTGCTTCCTCATAGTTAGTAAAAGAAGCGTAATTAGCTGTCGGAATCTCATACTTCATCATTAATTCTTTAGCGAACGCCTTACTTCCCTCGATCAATGCCGCTTCCTTCGAAGGGCCATATACCGCTAATCCCTGTTCTTTAAAATAATTAACTATCCCCAATGAGAGAGGCTCTTCTGGTCCTACAAAAGTAAGATTGATTTGTTCCTTTTTAGCAAAAGCTGCTAATTTCTCTATATCTGAAACCGCGATTGGAACACATGTTGATAACTCTGCAATCCCAGGATTGCCCGGAGCACAATAAATTTGAGTAACTTTAGGACTTTGAGACAGTTTCCAAACAATCGCATGCTCACGGCCTCCTCCCCCTATGACTAACACCTTCATTTCTTTGTACCTCCAGGTTTTTCTTTTCCTTCAATAAATTCAATGCATCTAGCCCTTCTCATCTTGCTGCCTCCCTGTTCGCCAGTCTTTGAATCACATCTGGTAATAATCTGTGCTCTTGTTCCTGAATTTTTATAATTAAGGTTTCTTTTGTCTCGTCTGAATCGATAGTCACTGCTTGTTGAGCAATTATGGGACCTGTATCCATTCCTTCGTCGACATAATGGACCGTGACCCCTGTCACCTTTACCCCATAATCGAGCGCTTGACCAATGGCATCCTTTCCTGCGAATGCTGGTAATAAAGACGGGTGGACGTTAATGATTTTCCGATCATAAGCCTGGAGTAATACATTCCCAAGCAGTCTCATATAGCCAGCCAATACGATAAAATCAACCTTCCTTTGTGTTAACTCGTCAAGAATCTCTACTTCATAAGCTTGTTTGTTTGGATAGTCCTTAGCCAAAAAAGTAAACACCGGGATCCGTTCATCCCTTGCTTTCTGGACTGCAAGGGCTTCAGGACGGTCACTGACGAGTAAAACCACTTCAATGTTATTGATTTTTTTTGAATGAATGAATTCTAGAATCGCTGAAAAATTAGAACCCGTACCAGAAGCAAAAACTGCAATCTTCATACTTACTCCTTCTTGAATACGACGTCTTCAGTACCTTTTTGCACTGTACCAATTACGTAGGCATCCTCACCCAACGTTTGCAGGTGCTCGATAATAGCCGTGGTATCTACAGAATCTACGACTAATATCATTCCGATTCCCATATTAAAGGTTCGGAACATATCATAATCTGAAATATCGCCTGATTTTTGGATAAAGGAAAAAATTCCTGGGACCTTCCAAGATCCCTCCTTAATTTCGGCTTGAAAGCCTTTTGGAAGAATTCGTGGAATATTATCATAAAAACCTCCTCCCGTTACATGAACAAGACCATAGACAGTATATTTTCTTACAGTTGAAAGGATGGATTTTACATAAATTTTGGTTGGTTCAAGCAATACGCTTCCCAGTTCAGCCCCCAATTCATCCACATAGTCACCTAATGAGAACTTAGCATCCTCCAATAGAACTTTTCGGACAAGTGAAAAACCATTGCTATGTACTCCACTTGAAGCTAAACCAATTAGAACTTGACCTTCTTTTACTTGCGAACCATCAATGACATGTTTTTGATCTACCATACCCACGGTAAAGCCTGCAATATCATATTCCTCGTCCTGATACATTCCCGGCATTTCGGCAGTTTCCCCGCCAATTAGTGAACACCCCGCCTGCACACAACCATCTGCAATCCCTTTAACTATGGCTTCAATTTTTTCCGGGATGATCTTACCACAGGCTAAATAATCTAGAAAAAAAAGCGGCTCGGCCCCTTGGACGATGACGTCATTCACACACATGGCAACCGCATCGATTCCAATCGTATCATGCTTGTTCATGTCAAAAGCAATTTTCAATTTGGTCCCTACTCCATCCGTACCAGAAACAAAAACAGGTTCTTCCATCTTCGTTAAATCTGGTTTAAATAGAGCCCCAAACCCTCCTAATCCCGTTAAAACCTCTGGACGGAAGGTTTTTTTTACATGTTTTTTCATTCGTTCAACGGCTTCATTTCCCGCATCGATATTGACTCCAGCTTGGCGGTACGCATCACTCATTCGTTTCTCTCCTTTACGGTAAACTTGCAGAGATTTCCTGCATATTGAGCTTTTTTAATAATCCCGAACGCATTATGTTAGGAATTGCATTCTTCCAGGCTTCTTCCAATGTAGTAATCGGTTGAGAAATAACGGTCTTTCCATTATGTGTAATTGATAGTTCCTGACCTATCACCCTACCGATTTCTTTAATAGGCACCTCCTGTTGTTGCGCCATTTCCTTAATCCTCTCCGTATGTTCCGGAGAAACGGAAAGAATGATTCGAGATTGAGTTTCACTAAAGAGGCTTAAGTCCGTTCGCAATTCATCGGTTAACTTAATTTCTGCTCCCAACTTCCCACCAATACAGCTTTCAGCTATTGCTACTGCTAAACCGCCTTCTGCCGCATCATGAGCCGATTGGACTAATCCTTCTTGAATGATCTTAAGGGTAAAAGCTTGTATCTTCTTTTCCAAATCAAGGTTTAACTGCGGCGGGCGCCCTTCGATCTTTCCTGTCATAATTTTTTGGTATTCCGAACCGCCTATTTCGGCTTTGGTTTCCCCAATTAAAAAAATTAAATCTCCGTCTTTTTTAAATTCTTGAGTTGTAATATGGTCAATATCTTTAATTAACCCAACCATGCCAATGGTTGGTGTTGGAAAAATAGCTTCTCCCTTTGTTTCGTTATATAGGCTGACGTTTCCGCCAATTACCGGAGTATTGAGTTGACGGCACGCTTCACTAATCCCATCCGCTGCCTTTTCAAACTGCCAGAAGATTTCCGGCTTTTCTGGACTTCCAAAGTTCAAGTTATCGGTAATAGCTAAAGGCGCCGCACCAGAACAAACTACATTACGCGCCGCTTCTGCTACCGCGATAGCTCCTCCAACAAACGGATCAAGATAAACATACCTTCCGTTGCAATCCGTTGTCATCGCCAGTGCTTTTCGTGTTCCACGGATAGCAACTACAGCCGCATCCGATCCTGGTATGACGGCCGTATTAGTTCTAACCATATAGTCATATTGTTGATATACCCACTCTTTGCAGGCAATCGTAGGTGATGCTAGCAGCTGTTGCAGAACTGAATGATAATCCTTTGGCTCTTCAATAGCTGCAGCTGTGTCTAAGGAAGAATATTGTTCGTAATAGGGCGCCTCTTTAGATGGCTTACAATACACGGGGGCATCTTCTGCCAGCTTGTCTGCGGGGATTTCCGCAACTATTTCTCCCTTGTGAAGTAAACGGAGTTGGTTATCATCAGTCACCCTGCCAATCACAGCGGAGTGGAGCCCCCATTTATCAAATATCTTTTTTACTTCCCCTTCCTTTCCTTTTTTCGCAACAACCAGCATTCTTTCTTGTGATTCGGAAAGCATCATTTCGTAGGCATTCATTCCTCTTTCTCGCTGTGGAACGAGATCAAGATCCAATTCAACGCCATTTCCCGCTTTACTGGCCATTTCAGAGCTTGAGCTGGTTAAACCTGCTGCCCCCATATCTTGTATCCCGACCACATGACCAGAGGCGATCAATTCAAGAGTGGCTTCCAGCAGTAATTTTTCCATAAAAGGATCGCCCACTTGGACGGCTGGACGTTTCGCTTCGGAATTTTCACTCAATTCTTCTGAAGCGAATGTCGCTCCATGAATTCCGTCTCTTCCGGTAGCGGCCCCAACATAAATGACAGGGTTACCAATCCCTTTAGCCACGCCTTTTTGAATTTCATCATGACTGATTAAACCTACACACATGGCATTAACAAGGGGATTCCCTTCATAGGAGGAATCAAAGTAGATCTCTCCGCCAACCGTCGGAATGCCCATACAGTTACCATATCCGGCAATACCCGCAACCACATTTTCAAAGATATATTTGGTTTTCGGATTATCAAGTTCGCCAAAACGAAGAGAGTTCAATAAAGCGATCGGGCGGGCACCCATGGAAAAAACATCCCGAATAATACCGCCAACCCCTGTTGCTGCACCTTGATAAGGCTCAATGGCCGAGGGATGATTGTGGCTTTCAATTTTAAACACGACTGCTTGATTATCACCGATATCAACAATACCTGCTCCTTCTCCAGGGCCTTGCAAGACATGCGGGCCGGAAGTCGGAAAACGTTTGAGCACTACCTTCGAATTTTTATAGCTGCAATGTTCGGACCACATGACACTAAATATGCCCGTTTCGGTATAATTTGGTTTACGTCCAAGAATTTCGATTACTTTATCAAATTCTTCATCGGTTAATCCCATTTCCTGATAAACCTTCTGCTGGGCGATTTGCTCAGGAGTTGGTTCTTTATGCTGTGCCATGTTGTTTCCTCCAGTAACTTAAAATAGATGAAAACATACGTTTTCCGTCATCTGTCCCCAGCCATTTATGAACCGCACGTTCCGGGTGGGGCATTAATCCTAAAACATTTCCTCTCTCATTGATCACTCCTGCAATCTCAGAAATCGACCCATTAGGATTCGTCCCTCTATACCTGAATACGATTTGATTGTTCTTTTCTAATTGATCCAACGTCTCTTGATCACAATAATAATTTCCGTCGCCATGGGCAATGGGAATACGTATCGTTTCACCTTCCTGATAGTCTAATGTGAACGGAGTTTGGTTATTTTCTACTTTTAAATCAATGGTGTCACAATGAAATTTTAACCGTTGATTTCTTCTTAAAGCACCTGGCAAAAGATTAGCTTCAGTTAGTATTTGAAATCCATTACAGACACCAAGGATTAATTTCCCTTCTTCAGCCGCAATTTTCACCTGCTCCATGACAGGAGACAAGCTCGCAACAGCCCCTGGTCGCAAATAATCTCCATAGGAAAAACCCCCTGGGACAAGAATCGCATCATATTTTGATAGGTCCGTTTCTAGATGCCATACATATTCGACCGACTGTCCAATCGTATCTAAAACAGCCTTATACATATCCACATCGCAGTTTGAGCCAGGAAAAACCAGTACCGCAAAGTTCAACTTATTCCCCTCCTATCCTTCCTGCTTAGTAAGATCAAACCGAAAGTCTTCAATCACCGTATTGGCTAACAGCTTCTCACACATATCCTTTACTCGTTCTGCTGCAGCCTTTTGATCATCGCTATTAATTTCAAGCTCCATGTATTTTCCTATTCGTACATCTCCAACCTCATCATATCCTAGTGAATGCAGCGACTCATGAACCGCATTCCCTTGAGGATCTAATACACTTTCTCTTAAGGTTACATATACCGTTGCTTTAAACATTGACACTACCCCCAATTCTCCTTAATATTTCTTGATAGGCTTCCTCAACGTTCCCTAAATCCCGCCTAAACCGATCTTTATCTAACTTTTCCTTTGTATGGGCATCCCAAAATCGACACGTATCCGGAGAGATTTCGTCTGCTAAGATAATAGTGCCTGCAGGGGTTTTTCCAAACTCTAATTTAAAATCCACTAAGATAATATCTTTGTTTAAGAGATATTCAATCAAGATATCATTAATTTTTAGTGCTTTTGATCGAATGGCTGCTATATCAGGCTCTCTAGCCAGCCCAAGAATGGCAATATGATCATTGTTAATCAAAGGGTCCCCCAGCTCATCATTCTTATAGTAGAATTCCACAATCGTTTCTGGGAGTTCCTTCCCTTCCTCCCATCCCAGCCTTTTAGCAAGTGAGCCCGCCGCTATATTTCGAACGACAACCTCAATCGGGATAATCTCTACTTGCTGAACAATCTGCTCTGTAGATGAAATCTTTTTAATAAAATGATTATCCACGCCTTTTTCTTTTAATAAACTTAGGAAAATGGAACTAATCTCATTATTTAGAGTTCCTTTTCCTGCTATTTGACCTTTTTTCTCGCCATTGAAGGCAGTGGCATCATCTTTATATTCAATCCAATACTTTCCTGGTTCTGATGTTTTAAACACTTTTTTCGCTTTACCTTCATAAAGCTGTTCCAATTTTTCCATTATTTTCCACTACTTTCACTGTTTGGTTATGTTTTTAGCCGGACAACTAAAATAGCCGCGTATCCTTATGACCAAATTCCAAGATCCTTAATTTGCTCGTCTATTCGCTTGAGAGTTGAACCTAAAAAATTAATGTGACCCATTTTCCGATTTTCTACGCTTTCCTTTTTGCCGTATAAATGTAGTTTGGCTGTTGGAGGAAGCTGTTCTATTTTATCTAGCACTTGCCTTAGATGCTGACCTAAAATATTAACCATTATAATCGGAGTTAAAAGAGTAGTATCTCCTAAGGGCAGTCCACATATTGCCCTAATATGTTGCTCAAATTGAGAAGTAATACATGCGTCCATTGAATAATGCCCGGAATTATGAGGTCTTGGTGCTAACTCGTTCACGATAATTTCACCATCATTCGTAAGGAACATCTCTATCGCAATTAATCCAACTACTTGTAGGGAGTCTGCTATTTTCAATGCTGTAGTTTCCGCTTGAATCCTTTGCTCATCGGTGATTCTAGCAGGAACGAAAGACTGATGCAGGATATTATTAATATGGACATTTTCAGCTACCGGGAAAGTTTTTGTTTGACCTTTAATATTTCGGGCAACAATCACTGATAATTCCTTACGAAACGGGATAAATTGTTCGATGATCATGTCCATCCCTGCCTTATTCCAAGCCTCCATTGCAATTGGAATTTCATCCCTTTTTTTTATTACCCATTGCCCTTTCCCGTCGTATCCCCCTGTAGCTGTTTTCATTATGAAAGGCAATCCAAAACGATCAATAGCCGTTTCAAAGTCATTTTCCGATTGTATGACCAAGAAAGGAGCTACTGGCACATTGAAGGACTTTAACATGGATTTTTCCAGAATCCGATTTTGGGTTATTTTGAGCAGTTTGCTTCCTTGTGGGACAAAGGATGTAGTTTCTAACATGGAGGTTATAGTAGAATCTACATTTTCAAATTCATAAGTAATAACATCTGAGGAATCTGCTAGTTCTTTAACTGCTTTAAGCTCAGAATAGGGAGCAGTGATTTGAAGATCTGCAACTTGTCCACAGGGTGAGTTAGGTGTCGGATCCAAAGTAATAAAGCGATATCCCATATTTCTACCAGCCATTGAAATCATTCTTCCTAGCTGGCCTCCCCCTAAGATACCAATCGTTGAGCCGGGTTTTATGACTGTCAAAGTATTTTTCCTCCCTCATCCTTTTTTAAACTCTTCATAATTTTAGGTTTTCCTGAAACACACTCCTTTACTTTTTTAATCAAAAAAATTTTTATAGTTAACCAAAACCAATACAATCAATTAGACTTTGAAAGAAAAGGATAAAAATTCTGCTTTCGCCAAAAATAATGAAATGAAATAAGGGGAGGAATATTAAAATGGATTCAGAAATGAAGGATAAATGCGGTGTATTTGGTGTTTTTAATCACCCCCAAGCGGCCCATTTAACATATTATGGACTTCATGCCCTTCAACACCGTGGCCAGGAGAGTGCAGGAATTGTAGCTAGTGATGGAAAATCATTCAGATATCACAGGGGCATGGGATTAGTTACCCAAGTATTTTCACGTGAGATTCTGGATGGACTAAGCGGAAATATGGCCATCGGTCATGTACGATATTCTACTTCTGGTGCAAGTTTACTACAAAACGCACAACCTCTTGTTTTTAAGTACAGTGAGGGAGATTTGGCCGTTGCCCATAACGGGAACCTAGTAAACGCCAATATTGAACGGAAGGTTCTTCAACAACAGGGTGCCATCTTTCAGACAACAACTGATACGGAAATTATTGCTCACCTAATAGCCCGATCCAGTAAAAAATATTTTGATGAAGCTGGCCCGGATGTCCTGAAGCGGATTGACGGTTCCTTTGCTTTGTGCATCATGACCGATAAAGAAATGCTGATTGCCCTGGATCGTCATGGGTTACGTCCCCTTAGCCTTGGAAAAATTGGTGAATCCATTATCGCGTCTTCAGAAACATGTGGGCTAAATGCGGTTGATGCTAAATTCTGGAGGGATGTTGAACCGGGCGAATGGCTTCTTGTTAACGAGAAGGGAATAAAAACAGGCAGATTTGCTGCAAAAGGTGACGTTTCCCTTTGCTCCTTTGAATTTGTTTATTTTGCTCGTCCAGATAGTGTGATTCATGGAAGAAGTGTCTTGGCCATACGGAAAGAATTAGGCCAAATTTTAGCAAAAGAACATCCGACACCAGCTGATGTTGTCGTTGCCGTTCCAGAATCGAGTGTCCCTGCAGCAATGGGGTATGCCCAACAAGCAGGAATTCCATATGAAATGGGAATCATCAAAAACCCCTATGCCGGTCGTTCATTTATTGAACCAACCCAAGAATTGCGGGACTTGGCCGTTCGTCTAAAATTAAGTGCTGTCCGTGAAATTCTCGAGGATAAGCGGGTCGTGCTTGTTGATGATTCGATTGTTCGTGGAACGACAAGCAAGCGAATTGTTGAATTGATCCGTCAGGCAGGTGCCAAGGAGGTCCATGTACGAATAAGTTCCCCTATGGTAAGAAATCCTTGTTTTTATGGAGTGGATATGCCGACAAAAGAAGAACTTTTTGCTAACAAACATGAACATGAACGAGCAATGGGAAAGGTGATTGGAGCAGATTCATTAGCCTTCTTAAGTACGGAAGGGTTATTAGAGGCGGTAGATGTAGATCTTGCAGAAACAAGCAGTCGCTGTATCGCCTGTTTTAGCGGAGCATATCCAACTAAATTGTATTTGAAGTGATCATCTTAATTAAACTAGGACCTCCTAAAATGGAAGTCCTAGTTAATTATTATATTTATTCCCGAATAAACCCAAACTTTTGAAATTAAATTATCTTTTCATTCATAAATTGCGATTATTATTATTAATGTTAGAGTTAGATGTTAAGATAAAGAAAAACCTTCAAATTTATGAAGGTTTTAGCTTATTAATACGAATATTTGATTCCAGCCTTGCAAAAAAAGAAATATGCGACCTATTTCCCCTGAAAATCACTAATTAATTAATTTTCATCATTTTCGTACGCGATTACCACTACTTTTTTATGTGCTTGCTCGCTTATTTTTTCTTCTAGTGATTGAATTTCATTGATTAAATTAGGTGAAAGCGCAGCTGCAACATACTGATTTTCTTTAACCATTTTCATTACTCCTTTACGATAATTGTCTTTGGTATTATTAAAAACCTAAATTAAAGATTTTTCTTCATCAGGAGAAAGATTTGGATCCCAGCCGGTAATAATAGAACTTTTTCTGCCTGAATATCATTATTATTAAGTTCACTTCAATGTCTTATTCATTTTCGTAATTGTCTACCCCTCAATTTGAAATTCCTGTGGAGAAAAATGAAGAAAATTGCCGGAATGATGGCAGGCGGGTTATTTAATGTTCGTTGTGAAGGATCCGGAATGATTGCTTTTACTGCGCATTAAAAACCACTCACCTTAAGGGTGTCGCCTGGCAACCCCATGATATCGGATCCAAACGCAACTGTAGCCTGGTCAAAAAAAAGTTCCTGGTACCATCCAAATTTGATGGTACCAAGAACTTTTTTGGCTTTCTGGCGTTCACCATTTATTATCTCCTAAATGTAACAAAGTCTACATTAACAGGTTCGCTTTCATTAGCTCTCAGAAGTAGATTGATCTGTCCTCGGTGATATTGACCATGTAATGCAACATGGGTCAATATCTCCCTTATCGAATTTTGAAACTCTCTGCCTTTACTATTTCTGTATACAACGATCTGTTCGAGATCAGAATTGGATAAACCAAAAAGAAATTCTTTAAAGTTTTGCAGATTTTGTTTAACAAGTTCTGCACAGGCTTCTAAACTGACCTCTGCCCAAATTAATTTGGAACTGTCCGATCCTTTTAACCTAGTAAACCACACATGTTCTGCCAAAAGCAGATGTGAGAATAGATTCTTAACTTGTTTGTTCTCTCCTTCCATATTTTTCAAGACTTCAAGAATTCGATGATTAGACCAATGTAAATGCTTAAACATATTTCGAATCGTTTCCACATGACCACCTCCATGTATTTAAACAATATGTATAATCAAATAGAATTTAGAACCCTTTACATTTTAGACAATACCAACATATTTTTGTTATAAATCATTACTAATTTTAGGTATTATCATCGATAGGTTTCCAACCATAACTGTACATGTTAGAATCATATAGTTGTTATATCCTTTCTACTATCGGTGGTGTACTGTGAAAGAATCTGTATTAATTCAAGAAAACAAAAGTCTCAAACTGAAATTTGGTTTTCTAAAAAAAGACATGGTCTTTACCATTTCACTTATTTTAGCAGTGACAAGCTCTTTAATTTATCCTCCAAAATTGGAATATATCAATTTTCAAGTGCTATTTATTTTATTTAGCCTGATGCTAACCATAAAGGCGTTGGAAGAACTTAGATTTCTTGATAAATTCGCAATAGCTATCATTAATAAATGTAATAATAGCCGGTCCGTTTCAGCCATATTAATTTTGTTATGTTTTTTTACTTCAATGTTTGTAACGAACGATGTGGCACTGCTTACTTTTGTACCTTTGACTCTTGTTATTAGTAGAAAAACCAAAATTCCCATGATGGAGACGATTATCCTGCAAACTATTGCAGCCAATATTGGAAGCAGTTTAACACCAATGGGAAATCCTCAAAATTTGTTCATTTATTCTCATTATGGAATCAAGCCATTGCCCTTTTTTTCGACCGTCCTATTCATGGCTGTCCTTGGGATATGTTCTATATATATCCTTATAAAAAGAATGCAATATAGAGACTTGAAAGTAGTTTTTACTCCCATTCTATTAGACGATTGGAAAAAACCAGCTGTCTGGGGATTAATCCTAGCAATAATCATCGCTTCAATTTTTGGAATGGTCAGTTACCAGGTTGCCTTCGTGGTTACATTCATATCCGTGATCATTTTGAATGTAAAATTATTGATAAAAATTGATTATCTGCTGCTGTTTACCTTTATCTGTTTTTTTATCTTTATCGGAAATATTTCCAATTCAAACACATTACAAGCATTTGCCAGTGCAAATTTGAAAGACACTACTTCCGTCTATTTTAGTTCGATATTTTTAAGCCAATTTATAAGTAATGTCCCTGCTTCTATCCTCCTGTCAGAATTCACAACAGATTGGAAACCTTTATTATTGGGGGTGAATATTGGCGGACTTGGGACCATTGTTGCTTCATTAGCCAGTGTAATTTCTTACAAACTATACATTCAGGCAAATCCAACCGAGAGTAAAAAATATTTAATTAAATTTAGTCTATATAATTTTTCCTTTTTAGCGTTTTTAAGTTTGATTCAGTACTTTATCATTAAACTATTTTTAAAATAAGCTTTTTCATATGCAGTGTATTTAAAAAATCAGGCACCATCCAGAGAAATGGATGATGCCTGATTTTTTATTAAAAGGGAATTCCTATGATTAAGTCTCTCCAACCTGAACTAATTTTCTTTTGACCGGTCAAAGAAAAAAATCTTACCTTCTTTAGTTGGAAAAAGATTTAACTCCTTAACCTTATCTGCGTGATTCGTTATGATTTCCTTAAAAACTTCATTCGCGGATTTATTTTTTGTTTCTATCCCCAATTTTTTTGCAGCTTGGAAAATTCGTTTTTCTCGAACTTCATGGGCTACTTTACGAAGATTTTTATTTTCAATAGAAATGCCTAGTTCTTTAGCGTCTTTTTTAATCTGAATCTCACGAATTTCATGGACTAAATCCTTTAATTCTTTGCCATTAGTCGAGATTCCTAAATCCTTGGCCACTTTTTTTATGTGGGTTTCACGAACTTCATTGGCTAAATCATATAGTTCTTTGCCTTCAATCGAAATACCCAACTCTTTCGCTTCATTTTTGATTACTGTATCTCGGACTTCTTTCTCCAATGAACCTATGTCAATCCCTAGAGATTCGGCCTGCTTTTTAATAAACTCAGGGTCGTGTTTAAAATGACCTCGACCATGGGCTTCTGTTGCCTTTACTTGTGCGTTATCCTCTGTAGTTGCAAAAACCTGCACTGAACCTAGAAATCCAAACAATAAAACCATTACACAAATACAGGTCCTCTTTATCTTTCTCATCAAATGATATCCTCCTAAAATGGTTTGGGTATTACAGATGATAGGATTTCCATAAGATATTACCAATTTATGAACAAGTTGTTAAATTTTGTATTCCTTTTCTTTTATTTTTCTTTGCTAAAATTAAGGATTCATAATCTGAGATGAGATGAGTAAGGGATTTTTCGAATTGAAGAATTTATTTTGAAGAGAATGTTTCCTGAGTTTTTATGAAGATCATTCTTTCTATTTGCAGCATAACGGATACTACGTGGAAAAATGCCTCTTTCATTGATGAAGTTTTTAAATGTTTTTCATAATGTTGATGCAGGCAACTGGCCATTGCTTCTCTTGCCTCATAATCGAAATGATAAAAATCAACAATTGGGAAATATAATCCGCCGCCTAACGGGATTAATGTCCCCATGGCGAATTCCCCTTCTGTAGGAGGGATAGCAGTTGGATCATACACAATGATTTCCAGAGATTCATGAGTTAGAATATCAATAGCCACAAAGGAACGATCATTATATTTATGGCCAATAAAATAGAATTTTGGTACTGCCTTATTACACTCCCTTAGCCAAGATTTAATGAAAGGCTTGTCTCTGAGTGTATAGTGTTTATCGGAAATATAATCATCAAAACAGCTATTCACTTGATGCGATCCGGAATCATACATTAACCGCCACCAAAACAAATTGTCGAGTAATCCTTGCTGTTTTTCCGTCTTAGGTTTATGTTCCGCCACAAATTCCTTAAGCAATGACAGATTTTCATTATCATAATATAGATCAAAAGCATAAATCATAAAATCCCTAAAAACGTCACTTACCATAACCCGCCTTAAGTCTTCAGACACAGGATAATCAAGCCGAAATTTTTTTGTTTTGGTAACAGACTGTTCAAACTCTACTATCTTTTCAACGGTTTCTGGTTTACCCATCATATCATCAATCCTTTCATTAACCCGGGTCCAAAGTTATGTTCATAATTCCAAAGAATTAACCTTCATTTTTATTCGGAAACTGATCCTAATACCTATTGGAATGTTCAAGTTTATTCACTTTTCGCTTCACGCTTGTAACTTCACTAAAAAGCAATTCAATATCTGCATTAACATCTGATTGGAAGTCTTTTTTAGATAACAAAATGTAGAAAGGATAAATTGGAAAAATCATTATAGAATCATAAAACTGTAGAATCAATTGTGATGAAAACGAGGAATTCAAAAAGGAATGGTAGTGGACATGAAAATTATATCATTCCTATTCATTTAAACTATGACTTAATAATAGTTTTCATAAAATTGTAATATTTCCGAGCTATTCAAAGGCATTTTTTTCCACTTCCTGTTGTTTAAGTCCAATCATTTTTTGGTAATCATACAAAAATAAAGCTCCTGCAAAGTTAGGAGCTTTAAAGGAAGTTATTATATAGGTTTGTTTATCGAACTTTTTCTAAATGACGTACCATTTGCCCGTAATGACCTGTTACGTGCTGAACGATTAAATGGTCGACTAAGAATGATAACGGTTTTCCGTCAAAGTTTGGGTTATAACTTGGAGCTGTTTTTACTAGATCCTCTTCTTTAACTCTAGCAAGTGCTGCCTCAACCTTCGGTACTAAGTTTAGTAGTTTACTTATGGCATACTCTTTCTTAATACGAGATACAACGTTTTCATCTACTGCAGCTAAACGACGTACATGTTCATGATTCCGTCCCCATTTTGCACCTGGAACAACTAACAATGCTTCCAAATCGGCTACCCAAAAATCTACCGCTTCTAAAATATGAGAAACAATTTGCATGGCGGACCATTCTTTTTCAGAAGGTTTAACATAAAGTGTCGCCTCTTCCGTATTTTTCACTACTGCTACAATATCATCTATACTCTTTTTAAAAGTTTCCAATTTTTCATTCAGTACTGCTGTCGACATCGTAATAAGCCCTCCTACAATTCACTTATTGTAAACTTTCAAAATTTTATTTTAATAATTTCATAGTACATAAATTTAAAAAAATGCGCTAGAGCTAGCTCTAACGCATTTTGATTTGCGTAAAGTTGTAAATTAGCAATCGACACGTTGGTAATTTTTATTGAAATAGCCATATAAGAAATCAACAATCTTGTAATCAGTTGGTTTGTGTTGTTCGAAAATAAAGTTGCGAAGTGAAATGGTCGTTGGGTCCTCCGCGTGAATGATTTCGCCCCATTTACGTGCTGTTGTTTGTACCATTGCAGAACGTGGAATTCGCATTTCTTGGTATGCTTTAAATGCTTCTTCGTAAGTATTATGTTCTTTTAATTTCGCACCTAAGACAAATGCATCTTCAAATGCTTGAACGCCGCCTTGAGCTAAATATTGAAGCATAGCATGACCAGAATCCCCTAATAGTGTAATGTTGCCTTTTGTCCAATTGTCGATTGGTTGACGGTCATACATTTGCCAACGGAATTGACGGTTAATATAAGTTAAAGCGTTTTGAACTTTTGGATGACTATTTTCAAAACGACGTGTTAGTTCTTCTGGATTTCCCCAGTCTTCTACAGTAGCATCATATGATTTAAATACCACTACTTGGTTGTAAAGCTCTCCACGACGAACTGGATATTGTACTAAGTGCAGGTTTGGCCCAATCCACATGATGACATCATCTAAGTCTAAGTTTGAGTTATTAGCCACTTCTTCAATTGGAATCGTTCCACGGTAAGCTACATACGCAGAGTTTACTGGTTCATCTTCAATCAATAGCTTACGCATGTTTGATTTTACCCCATCCGCACCAATCACTGCTTCTGCACTAAACGTTTCACCATTTTGGTTGACAACTGTTACAGTATCACCATTTTGTTCTGCGGTTTGAATGGTTTGGTTTGTAAAGAATTTGATATTGCTGCTTTTTTGACATGCTTCATAAAGAACTCTATGTAAGTCAGAGCGATGCAATACGATATATGGCTGACCGAATTCTTTTTGGAAATCTTCCTCTAAATCAAGAGTTGCTAACTCTTCTGCAGTATAAACATCTTTTAGAACAAGACGTTTTGGTACTACCGCATGCTTTAAAATTTCTTCCTTTACTCCTAGACGGTCTAACACTTCTAACGCGTTTGGTGCTAACTGAATACCTGCACCTACTTCTCCAAATTCAGGTGCTTGCTCAAAAATTGCTACTGATTTACCAGATTCCTGGATTGATAGGGCTACGGCTAAACCACCGATTCCTCCACCTACTACAATAATATCGCTTACATTAGTCATTGAAAATTCCTCCCAAATAGGTTATTATCTTCTACAAATAGTGAACATTGTTCTTGATAAGTAAACTTTAAATCATTTTTCACTATTTCGTCAATACAAAAATTTTTAAATTCTGAAATTTCTTTTAATCAATTTTTCTACAACACTATCCAATATCAATTGAAAAGAGGGGGATCATTATGACAATTGAAACGAAAGCTACCGGTATTCAGTCATTACAAATTGCGTTAAACATATTAGAAATCTTAGCAATGGATAAAGAGCCTCTAAAGTTTACTGATATTCAAAACCGAACTTCTATGACAAAAGGTAATTTATATAAATATTTAGCAACACTATGCCAATTTGGATTAATCAATCGTAATCCTCATACAAACACGTATACGCTTGGACATAAATTAGTACAGTTAGGAAATATTGCTTTAGGTCAAACTTCTTTAATTGAAGTGGTTATACCCTATTTCAAAAAGATCACCGAGCACACGAGCCTAACAGTACTACTGGCTGTTCCTTCGATAAAAGGCCCACTCATTTCATATATTTTAAGTGCAGATTATGGAATAAATATCGGAGCACAAATGGGGACACACTTGCCTCTCTCCTCCTCAACCGGTGTCGTTTTTTCTACTTTTGAAAAAGATGTCCTCATGAAAGAGTGGGAAGAAGAAGAATTAGCCAAGCTCAATGAAAGTGAATTACAGCAATATCTAGGTGAAAAGGAAAAAACAAGAGAGTTGTTTTTTGTATCAAAAACTGAACCGCTAATCAATCATGTCTCTTCTTTTAGTGTCCCTTTATTAAATTTCAACAATGAACTGCTCGGTGCCATTACCATCGTTGGTATTACTGAGACAGTACCAAAATCAGCGGACCATCCGATTGGACAATACGTTCTCAAAACCGCAAAGGAAATTTCAGAATATTATGGTTTTATAAAATAATCTCCTACTCTTCCATCTACGTTTTAGCATGGAGTTCTTCTATAGAAGTTTATGCTTTTTACTTTGTAATCCTGGATATTTGAGGAGATATGAAATGATAATAGAAATTTTATTTTTTCTGAAAACAAATAATATTGACAATCTTATCAAAACCTATTAATATTTTTTATAAATAGTGAACTAGTTTCACAATTAGTGAAAACAAGGAGGACAACAATGAAACTTATTAATTTTACTGTCGCTGGGCATACTCGTGCAGGGGCAATCGTGGACAACCAAGTAATCGACTTAAACTATGCGTACCAAGCACAGTTAAAAACAGAAGGAAAGTACCGTTTCGAAGCCATCGCAAAAGCATATGTGCCAGAAAATACAGACGAGTTATACCAAGGTGGTAAAGAGTCGCTGCAACTAGCGCAAAATGCAATCGATTTCATTTTAGCTAATCCTGAAAGCTTTGATAAAAAAGTGATTTACAATCGCGAGGAAGTTAAGGTAGAAGCACCTGTCGGGCGGCCAGGCAAAATTATTTGTGTGGGTCACAACTATCGCGAGCACATTTTAGAAATGGGTCGTGAACTCCCATCCCACCCAGTTATTTTTGCAAAATTTGCTAATACAATCTTAGGGCCTGAGGACGATATTCCACACTATCCAATTTCTGACAAACTTGACTATGAAGCAGAGTTTACATTTGTTGTTGGCAAACAAGCCCGCAATGTTTCCGAAGAAGATGCATTAGACTATGTAGCAGGTTATACAATTACAAATGACGTAACCTATCGTGATATTCAACGCCGCACTATTCAATGGTTACAAGGAAAAACAGTAGATGGCAGTGCACCAATGGGACCATATTTAGTAACTTCAGATGAATTACAAAATCCATCTGGCTTAGATATTGTCCTAAAAGTAAATGGGGAAGTACGTCAAAAAACGAATACTGCCAATCTAGTATTCTCCGTTCAAAAATTAGTCTCTTTCTTATCAAATTTAATGACATTAGAGCCAGGAGATGTTGTATTAACAGGAACCCCTGGAGGCGTTGGATTTGCAATGGATCCTCAGCAATTCTTAAAAGATGGAGACGTCGTTCGTATTGAAATCGACCAAATTGGTGCCCTTGAAAATAAAGTAAAGGCAACTGAAGTCTTAGCCACTGTATAATTAGGATTTGCAAGGGGTCTAGCAGCATACACTGCACCCCTTTTCGCTATAAGATTTGAATAATAAAGGAGAATGTGAAATGGCTGAAGTAAATCCAGAAGTTCAGGAGTTTATGAAAAGCTCGATTGTAACCAATTACACAAGAGATATTCAACAATACAACTTAGGACCTCTTTGGGAAGCAATTCCAGCAATTATGCACAAAACGCCAAAGCCTCAGGCACAAGCTTATCTTTGGAGCGATGAATTGCTCAAAAAGAAAATGGCTGAAGCCGCTCAAATCTTCACACCAGAACGCGGTGGGGAACGTCGTGCGATTTATTTCCAAAATCCTGGCTTAACTTATCGTGAACCTTGGGGATGGGGGTCTACTACTCAAACGATTTATGCAGCTATTCAAATGTTATTGCCTGGTGAGCAAGCTCCCTCGCACCGTCACTCACAAAGTGCCTTGCGCTTCATTTCTGAAGGATCAGGTGCATACACGATCGTACAAGGTCAGCGTATTTTCATGGAAGAAGGCGACTTTTTAATTACTCCAAAGGGCTTATGGCATGGGCATGCCCATTTAGGTACAGAGCCGATGTATTGGATGGATGCTTTAGATATCCCTACTCTTTACGCAATCGGTGGTACCTTCTTTGAACCTTATGAAGATGGTTTACAACAACCAGATATTCCAGATAACTTTTCAGAGATTCGTTATCGTGGCGGCATGGTTCGTCCTGTTGGTGATGAAAAATTCACAGTTGCTCCACTTGCTAATTATAAATGGGATCGAACGGTAGAAGGAATTAAAGGCTTGATGGAATTCGATCCAAATCCACACCATGGATATGCAGTAGATTACATTAACCCATCTACAGGTAAATCGGCGAACCCGACGCTTGGCACTCGAATGCAGCATTTACCACATGGGTTCCAAACAAAGGCATTACGCCATACACACTCAACTGTTTACCAAGTACACAAAGGCTCAGGTCACACAGTCATTAATGGCATTCGATTCGATTGGAAAAAAGGCGATTACTTCGTTGTTCCAAACTGGGCATGGTATGAACACTCTGCATCAGAAGACTCTTACCTCTTTTCAGTAAACGATTTACCAATTATGAACCGTTTCGACTTAGAACAAGAGCAATTGTTTGAAGAAAACAACGGCCACCAAAAAATGACTGGCGAATTTAAAGCGGACTTCCGTTAATAGAATGATTTAAAAAAACGCTCAATTTGAGCGTTTTTTTTCATTTGCAAATTTGATGGTTAGCCTTTATGACCACTTCACTAGTGAATTAAGTAATATACCCACGGCAAAAAGCAGCAGCATGATATGTGTGTAGGTTAACGTACGCTTTCGTTTATTTTGAAGAAAAATCAATATCCAAAGAATAGCTAAAACGATATGAATAAAGTTCAGTACATGTTCATCTCCTGCCATTAGCACCATCTCCTAGGATCTTCGTTTACATGTGTTTCCGAAAATCCCCCGATATCCCCTCATCCTTATTTTTTGAGCCATTTTTAGGCTCCTATCTTCCGATTCCAAATGACCATTTAAACAGGGGCAACCACCTTATGAAACCCACTCATGCAAATACAATCGTTTTATTTCCATGAACAAGTACTTTATCTTCAACATGCCAGGAAACGGCTTCGGCGAGAACTCTTTTTTCCACATGACGTCCCGCAGTCTTTAAATCCGCTACTGTATAGCGATGATTAATACGCTGTACATCTTGTTCAATAATTGGTCCTTCATCAAGATCATTTGTTACATAATGGGCAGTTGCTCCTATTAACTTCACCCCTCGGTTAAACGCTCTTACATAAGGATTTGCCCCAACAAAAGCCGGTAAGAATGAGTGATGGATGTTAATGATTTGTTTAGGATAATGCGAAATGAAATTAGGAGAAAGAATTTGCATATACCTGGCCAGAACAATAAAATCTACTTTCCCTTTCAATAGTTCAAGTGCTTTCTGTTCGGCATCTCCTTTCGTTTCTTGAGACAACGGGATATGATAAAAAGGGATGCCATAACCCTCAACCAATTCTTTTAAATCAGTATGATTACTGATCACCATAGGGATATCCACAGGAATTTCATTAGATTTCCACCGCCATAAAAGCTCACTTAGACAGTGGTCCGCTTTGGAAACAAAGATGGCCATTCGCTTTCTTCTTTCATTACTGCTCAATTGCCAATCCAAAGCATAATCTTGCGCCATCACATGTAGATCTTTTTCAAGTTTTTCAAATGTAGAATCAAATTCTTCCAAATCAAACTCGATCCGCATAAAGAAAATTCCTGCTTGGGGATCCGTTGTATGTTGGTCAAAATGTACAATATTCGCTTTGTGTTCTAATAAAAAATTCGTTACCGTCGAGATGATCCCCGGCTTTTCCGGACAAGAAATTAATAATTTTGCACGGTTCAGCTTTACCTTTGTGTTCATTTCTCTTCCACCATCCTTAGGATTATGATTGATGTTATTTTATGCATGAATTGCCTTTCCATCTACGGCAAGGGCAGCTTCACCAATTGCTTCAGCTAATGTCGGGTGGGGATGGATTGTATGAGCAATATCCATGGCTGTTGCGTTTAATACACGAGCGAGGCCAATTTCTGTAATCATATCCGTTACATGAGGACCTACCATATGGGCTCCTAACAGCTTATTCGTTCCTTCTTCAACAACCAGTTTGACAAAACCATCTGATTCACCAAAAACCAATGCCTTTCCGATGGCACGGAATGAAAATTTACCAGTTTTTACTTGATACCCTTTTCCCTTTGCTTCTCCTTCTGTGAGCCCAACACTTGCTACTTCTGGGCTGCTGTATACACATTTTGAAACAAGAGTCGAATCAAGTGGTGCAGGGTTTTCTCCTGCCATATGTTCAATCGCGATGATTCCTTCATGTGAGGCAACATGGGCAAGCTGAAGGCCGCCAATCACATCACCTATAGCGTATATGTTTGGTTCATTCGTTTGATAAAACTCATTTGTTTTAATAAAATCTCGATCCAGATCAATGGTAGTTTTTTCAAGCCCAATGCCTTCCGTATTTGGTAATCGCCCTACGGAAACTAAAAGCTTATCAGCAGAAAATGGCGTTTCTTTTCCTTTATGCTCTGCTTTAATCGAAACACCCTCACCTTTTTCAAGTGTCTCAGGCAGCACCTTTGCACTAGTGAAGATTTTCACACCTTTTTTCTTCATTAAACGCTGGATTTCCTTTGATACATCTTGATCTTCTGTTGGTAATATACGGTCGGCATATTCAAGTACGGTTACTTGTAATCCGAAGTCCACGAGCATCGATGCCCATTCGATTCCAATCACTCCGCCGCCAACAATGATAATCGATTTTGGAAGCGTCTCCATTTTCAAGGCTTCATCCGATGTCATCACATACCTTTTATCTACTTCAAGACCATGGAGTGTTCTTGGACGAGAGCCTGTTGCAATCAAAATATTCCGGGGGCTTAAAATGATTTCCTCTTCTTGGTTATTCAATTCCACTAGAACATCTTTTGACTGCAAAATACTACCTTTCCCATCATAAACATCGATCTTTCCTTTTTTCATTAAATGCTGGACACCTTTAAATAGCTGGGCCGTAATTTCTTCTTTCCGAGCCTGTACTTTTGAGAAATCAAATCCAACTTCTGAGGCAATAACACCATACTTATCTACGTTTTTTGTTTGAGCGTACACTTCTGCGCTTCTTAATAAGGCCTTACTCGGGATACAACCAGCATGAAGGCATGTTCCACCTAATTTTCCTTTTTCAATGACCGCCACTTTTAAACCTAATTGAGAGGCGCGAATGGCTGCAACGTACCCGCCTGTTCCACCGCCGATAATAACAACATCATATTCTTTTGTCATCTTCGTGACTCCTTTAATAAAAATATGTAATTATATCTATAGGAAAACTTGGTTTAATATTTTCATAAATAGCTATTAGCTCCATTCAGTAATAGACATCAACCATTTTCCAATTAATCGAATTCAATTGCACATGCACTAGAGGCAAAGCTTTCGCCAACTAGAAAACCTTGTTCGTCTCTATAATCAATTTGTGTTTCTTCATCTAAATAGCGTTTTGTAAAACGATCCAACCGAATCTGAATCCCATCCGTCTCAATGCATAAATCATTTCGCCGTGGTTCATCAAAAACAATTGAAAACTTAACAGTCATCCCGCATCCGCCAGCGACCTCGGCGTCAATCCGAGGAGTTTGCTCTCTATTGACCGACATTTCCTTAAGCTTGTTCATTGCTGCTTCTGTCATTTTTATCATCATAGGACTTCCCGCCCCTTATTCGCCTATTTTAATTGATTACGCATTCGCTTTTGCTGCATTAACCTGTTCGTCTGCATGATAAGAGGAGCGTACGAGCGGACCTGCTTCGCAATGACTAAAGCCTTTTGACATGGCAATGTTCTTTAGATCTTCAAATTCTTGTGGACTCCAGTATTTTTGGACTTTAAGATGATGTTTGGTTGGCTGCAAATATTGACCGATTGTCATAATATCTACATTGTTTGCACGAAGATCGTCCATTGTTTCTATAATTTCTTCTTTTGTTTCTCCTAGACCAATCATAATGCTTGATTTTGTTGGAATAGTAGCATTCATTTCTTTTGCTCGGCTCAAAAACTCAAGGGAACGTTCGTAAGTTGCCCGTGAACGAATTCTAGGTGATAAACGTTTCACTGTCTCAATATTGTGATTTAAAATGTCTGGCCTGGCATCCATTAATGTTTTTAAGTTGTCATATTCACCCTTCATATCGGACGGGAGAACTTCAATGCTGCAAAATGGATTGCGGCGTCTTACTGCCCGTACTGTTTCTGCAAAAACCCCAGCTCCACCATCTTTTAAATCATCACGAGCAACAGCGGTAATCACTACATGCTTTAGTCTCATTTTTTCCACTGACTCTGCAACACGCTCTGGCTCATCCCAATCCAGCTCTGTCGGAAGCCCTGTTTGAACCGCACAGAAACGGCATGCACGGGTGCATATACTTCCTAAAATCATAAAGGTTGCGGTTTTGCGTTCCGCCCAGCATTCATGAATGTTTGGACATTTCGCTTCTTCGCAGACCGTATGTAGCTTTTTTTCACGCATCATTTTTTTTAAGCCAGTATACTCTTCATTCGTATTTAATTTTATTTTTAGCCATTCTGGTTTGCGAACATGATCAATTGACATCTCTTCCACTCCTATGAACAGTCATGAAGTTTTCGGTTTATTTTAAACCACCAAGAATGACATAGTGAGAAAATTTATTTTCTCTTTATCTTCATTCTCAGTGGTTCATGTTTACCTATACGTTTAAGACATTACGGTTTCTCTTTTTACTGCTTCCACTTTTGTATAACGTAAGATTGGTGTTCTAGCTGCCTGTACTTCATCCAAGCGGCCAATAACCGTAGTATGTGGTGCGTCTAATACGACACCTGGATTTTCTTCCACTTCTTTTGCAATTTGAATCATGACATCCGCAAAAGCATCTAGTGTTTCTTTTGACTCTGTTTCTGTCGGTTCAATCATCAAACATTCCTCCACATTTAGCGGGAAGTAGATGGTAGGTGGATGGTAGCCAAAATCAAGCAGACGTTTGGCCATATCAAGTGTTCTTACACCAAGTTTTTTCTGTCTTGATCCAGATAACACAAATTCATGCTTACAAATTTGTGAATACGGTGCTTCAAAATACGGCTCGAGTTTTTTGCGCAGATAATTCGCATGTAGTACTGCACTTTCCGACACTTGACGTAACCCCCTCAGGTCCCATTGTGCGAATATAGGTGTACGCACGTAATAGAATACCGAAGTTTCCATAGTATCCTTTAACTCGACCGATAGATAACGGTTGGTTAGAATCTAGCACATATACCTCATTCACTTTCTCAACACGCGGTACTGGTAAAAACGGAATCAGTTTCTCTTTCACACCGACTGGACCTGCACCTGGGCCGCCGCCCCCATGAGGTGTAGTAAATGTTTTATGAAGATTTAAGTGCACGATGTCAAAGCCCATTTGACCCGGAGTAGATTTCCCTAAGATGGCATTCGCATTAGCTCCATCATAGTATAATAAGCCGCCTGCTTCGTGAACAACCTTGGCGATTTCTACGATTTCTTTTTCAAACAGGCCGAGAGTATTTGGATTTGTTAGCATCAGTGCTGCTGTATTATCATTTACATGCTTCTTTAATTCTTCTAAGTCGACTAACCCATGCTCATTGGATGGAATCGTTATGGTTTCAAAACCGGCAACCGATGCACTTGCAGGGTTTGTTCCGTGTGCAGAGTCTGGTACAAGGACTTTCGTTCTTACCTCTCCTTTTTGCTTATGGTAGGCTTTGACCATCATTAACCCTGTCCATTCACCTTGAGCTCCTGCTGAAGGCTGTAAAGTCACTGCATCCATTCCTGTGATGACAGCTAACTCTTCCTGTAATTCATATAAGACCTCTAGTGCGCCTTGTACTGTTTCTGTTGGCTGGTATGGATGAATGCGGCTAAACCCTTCCAAACGTGCTACATCTTCATTAATTTTCGGATTGTACTTCATCGTACAAGAACCAAGTGGATAGAAGCCATTATCGATCCCATGGTTTTTATTCGAAAGCGCTGTGTAATGGCGAACAAGCTGCAACTCTGATACTTCCGGGAGTTCTGCTGGCAGGTCACGAATCAAATGCTTGGGAAGTTTATCATTTAGATCAACAGTATCAACGTCACTTTCCGGAAGGCTTGATCCAACACGTCCTTGACGACTGATTTCAAAAATTAGGTCATTATATTCAACCATTTACAACTGCCTCCAATACCTCGATAAATTGGTCAATCTCTTCTTTTGTCCTCTGCTCTGTTACTGCTAGCAGCATTTGATTTTCTAAACCGTAATCCGTTCCTAAATCAAACCCACCGATGATACCTGCCTCAAGAAGTTTGGCATTGACTTCCTTTACCGGACAAGGAAGCTTAACAACAAATTCATTAAAGAATGGCGCTTTATTCATAATGGTAAAGCCTTTTCTATTTAGAGATTTTGCCATGTAATCTGCTTTTTCAAAGTTTAATTGGGCCATATGACGAATTCCTTGCTTTCCAAGTGCACTCATGCAAACCGCAGAAGCAAGTGCATTTAATGCTTGGTTTGAACAAATATTGGATGATGCTTTATCACGGCGAATATGTTGTTCGCGTGCTTGCAGGGTTAATACAAATCCGCGTTGTCCTTTTTCATCTTTCGTTTGCCCCACAATTCGTCCTGGGATTTTTCGCATAAATTTCTTACTTACCGTAAAATAACCACAATGTGGGCCGCCGAAGGACATCGGGATTCCTAATGGCTGCATATCCCCAATCACAATGTCTGCTCCAAGTTTACCAGGAGCCTGCAAGAGTGCCAGTGCCAATGGATTGGCGCTTACAATTAAAAGCGCTCCTTTTGTATCCGCGATATTCTTAATTTCTGCTAGATCCTCAATGGAACCGAAAAAGTTTGGGTATTGAACAATAACAGCAGCAGTGTTTTTATCAATTTGTCCTTGCAGCTTCACTAAGCTTGTCTCATCATCAGTAAGATTGACGTCTTCAACTATATAACCTTGGCCATCTGCTACCGTATTTAAGATGGCACGTGATTCAGGATGAACTGCCTTTGACACAAGTACTTTGGAACGTCGTGTTGATGCAACAGCAAGTGATGCAGCTTCCGCAAGAGATGTAAAGCCATCGTACATCGAAGAATTGGCCACATCCATTCCTGTCAGTTCACAAACCATGGTTTGGAATTCAAAAATTGCCTGTAATTCACCTTGGCTGATTTCCGGTTGGTATGGTGTATAGGCTGTGTAAAATTCGGACCGTGAAATCATATGATTGACCACACTTGGAATATAGTGATCATAGGTTCCTGCACCAAGAAAGGTTGGGTAATGATTAGCATTTTTATTTTTGGAAGCCAGTTGATTCATTTTTTTCAAAAGAAGCGGCTCAGGCACTGCCGCTGGAATAGGCAGATCACCATTTAATTGAATTTCAGCTGGAATATCTTCAAATAACTCATCTATCGAAGAAATATTTAAAAAACCGAGCATTTCCTCTTGATCTTGTTTCGTATCAGGGAGGTATCGATAAGTGGAAGTCATTTTATTCCTCTCCTTCATTAATAAATGCTTGGTACGCATCTTCATTTAAAAGTGATTCCAATTCTTCAGGATTGGACATTTCCACTTCTACTAACCAACCTGCTTCAAATGGATGTTCATTAATCGTCTCAGGAGCATCTCCTAACTCTTCGTTTACAGTAACAACCGTACCTGATACAGGAGAGTATAGGTCAGAAACTGCTTTTACTGATTCGATGGTCCCCATTGATTCATTCGCTTTTACTTCATCATCCACTTCTAAGGTTTCAACAAAGACAATATCTCCTAATTGCTTTTGTGCAAAATCAGAGATTCCAATACGTACTCGATTTCCGTCTAATTGTAATACCCACTCATGTTCTTTGCTATATAGTAAAGTTGCTGTCGCTTTAGTCATTGTTTCTCTTCCTTCCGATTGTAAATTCAAGTTTGATCATTCAGGTCTTGATTTCATGTAAGTTTACGTACAGTCGGCCTGCCTATCATCTTTATGCAAGTTAACCAGAGAACTCTATCACTCTATTAACCCTTTTTATAGAACGGTGTTTTAACAACAACCGCCTCAATCTGCTTATTACGGATGACCACTTTTAATGGTGTTCCCACTTCTGCATGTTCTGCGGATATTAGTGCAAGGCCTATGCTTTTCTTTAAAGATGGTGATTGGGTTCCTGATGTAACAACACCAATTGCCTCTCCACCTTCTGAAACTACTTGATAACCGTGGCGTGGAATCCCCCGGCCTGTTACCTCAATTCCTACTAATTTTCGTTTTAATCCGGCTTCTTTTTGTGCTGAAAGTGCGGATTTACCGATAAAATCACTTTCTTTTTTCGTTTTTACGGCAAAGCCGATTCCAGCTTCAAGGGGACTAATATCACTTAATAGCTCTTGACCATAGAGTGCAAGACGTGCTTCTAAACGAAGCGTGTCACGTGCACCGAGGCCACATGGTTTTAAGCCATCATCACTTCCTACTTCTAAAAGCTTTACCCAAAGTGCTTCGACTTGTGCAGCATCTAAATAAAGCTCAAAACCATCTTCTCCTGTATAACCTGTCCGAGATACGAGCACATCTGTAATCCCGTCCAGGTTGACATGTTGAGCAAATTTAAATGGGCCAATTTCTGATAGATCTGCTTCCGTTAACTTTTGTAAAATACCTTCAGCCTTTGGACCTTGGATGGCAAGCTGTGCAATGTCATTCGAAATATTTTGGAGCGTCACATCTCCTTTTACATGCTGCTTCATCCATTCATAATCTTTCTCAATGTTTGAGGCATTAATGACGAGTAAATATTTTTCATCTGCTAATTTGTACACTAATAAATCATCGACTGTTCCGCCGTCTGGATAGCACATTGCTGTATATTGTGCTTGATCGATACTAAGCTTTGTTACATCGTTAGTGACAAGGTAGTTAATGTAACTCTCTGCATCTTTGCCTTCAACAAGCACTTCACCCATATGGGAGACATCAAAAAGACCTGCTTTTGTTCGAACAACCTCATGCTCATCTAAAATGCTGGAAAATTGTACTGGCAATGCCCAGCCTCCAAAATCAATGACCTTCGCACCTGATTTTCCATAAATTTCAAAAAGTGGTGTTTGCTTTAATGCTATTTCTGTCCCCATTGATAGACCCCCTACTTATGATTTCCTACAAAATAGTCGTTCCTTCACCTGTTTACCTGTTTGTGTCGTTGCTAGACCTCCAAGCGCTGTTTCCCGAAGTGTCCGAGGCATATCTTTTCCAACCCTATACATCGCTTCAATTACTTCATCACACGGAATGCGACTTTCAATCCCAGCAAGAGACATATCAGCCGCTGAAAATGCGATAGAGGTTCCAATCACATTTCGCTTTATGCAAGGCACCTCAACAAGACCTGCGACTGGATCACAAACTAAACCCAAGAGTGACTTCATGGCAATGGCCGTCGCATTCACTGCTTGCTGTGGCGTGCCCCCTTTTAACTCAACGATTGTTCCTGCGGCCATGGCTGTTGCGGATCCTACCTCTGCTTGGCAGCCTCCAGCTGCCCCCGAAATGAATGAACGATTTGCAATGACAAACCCGAGCATACTTGCTGTGAACAACCCCATGACTAAATCTTTGTAGGGTGTGCCATCATTTTTATGAAGCGCAAACAATACACCAGGCAAAATACCGGCTGCCCCAGCAGTTGGAGTGGCTACAATAACCCCCATCCGTGCATTGCTTTCAGAAGTTGCCAATGAAAAGCTCATTGCATTGCTTACATAACTACCTGACAGAGATTTACCTTGATGTACGTAATCATACATTTTCACGGCATCCCCGCCAGAAATTCCACTCGGTGCGGTTGAGGCATCTTTTATACCGCTATCAACGGCTTCTTTCATTTTGATCAATCGCTCTTCCATCATGCTTATTATGGTTTCTTGGTCTCTTCCTGATTTTTCTGTTTCCATCATCAACATGATTTCACCAATGGTTTTTTGTTCTCTTTCACAAGCTTCAATCAGCTCTTTCATGGACTGTATCTTCATTAAATTGCCTCCATAAGTACTTTCCCTCTTGGTTGATAAGAACTAGCAAGGACTGTAAAGTCATCGCCTGCACTTAAACGAATATCTACCATCTTCTCGTTAATCATAAAGATTTTTGATAAGCCTCCACCAAGTGATGCACCGCCAACCTTTACAACACGATCTTCGAGTTTCACTGTCACGATTGTTGTATTTGGGTGGTCATAGTAGTCACAGATATCTTCAAATTCGAAATGGTACTGCACGCCAACCTCTTTTGCCCACTCCAATGAATGTTTAATGCGTGTATCATCGGTATCCATCCCAAGCAATCCGCCAAGAAGTGCTTTATCTGTTCCATGTCCTTGATAAGTTTCAGCAAAGGAATCATAAAATACAATATTGACCTCTTGTGGACAATCTCCTAACAGTTCATAAATAAATTTCCCGATAGATACGACACCTGCTGTATGAGAACTCGACGGTCCCACCATAATCGGGCCAATAATGTCAAAACAACTCTGAAATTCCATCCTCATACCCCTTTCTTATACTGTGACTGCCTGTTGAAATAACGGATAGACTCCACAAATTGCTTTGGTTGTTTCTTTTGCTTTCTCAAGTACGACTTTGTCCCCTTTGCTCTTCAAAACAGCTGCGATAACTTGCCCGATTTTCACCATATCATCCTGTTTCATACCCCGTGTCGTTAAAGCCGCTGTTCCCATGCGAATACCGCTCGTAACAAACGGCTTTTCTGGATCAAATGGAATCGTATTTTTATTTACAGTAATGCCCGCTTCTTCTAATAATTTTTCTGCTTCTTTTCCAGTTAAATTCCACGGACGTAAATCTAAAAGGACGATATGATTATCCGTTCCACCAGAAACAAGGGCTGCACCTTCATTTTTTAATGTTTTGCCTAGTGTGTCGGCATTTAGAATGATTTGTTTTGCATATTCCTTAAAGCTTGGCTGCAATGCTTCATTGAATGCAACCGCCTTAGCTGCAATAATATGCATTAGCGGGCCGCCTTGAATCCCTGGGAACACCGATTTATTAATGGCTTTTATCATATCTTCATCATTTGTTAAAATAATGCCGCCACGCGGTCCTCGGAGCGTCTTATGCGTAGTGCTCGTTACAACATCTGCGTATGGAACCGGCGATGGATGAAGACCAGCTGCAACAAGTCCCGCAATATGCGCCATATCTACCATGAATTTTGCGCCAACTTGATCAGCAATTTGTCTAAACCGTGCAAAATCAATCGTTCTAGTGTAAGCACTTGTACCTGCAATGATCAATTTCGGTTTTTCTTTATTCGCGATCGCTTCCAGTTCATCATAATCAATCAATTGAGTATCTTCTCTCACACCATAGGACACTACCTCAAACCATTTTCCTGAAACACTAACAGGACTTCCGTGCGTTAAGTGCCCGCCATGAGAGAGGTTCATCCCCATCACTTTATCACCAGGTTGAAGCAATGCGAAAAATACAGCAAAATTTGCTTGTGCACCTGAGTGAGGCTGAACATTGGCATATTTAGCACCAAACAGCTGTGTTAGGCGGTCAATCGCTATTTGTTCTGCCACATCGACAAATTCACATCCGCCATAGTAACGCTTCCCTGGATAGCCTTCTGCATATTTGTTCGTCATCACACTTCCCATTGCTTCTAAAACATCTTGGCTTACGAAGTTTTCAGATGCGATCAACTCCAATGTTTGATGCTGACGATGCTGCTCTTTCCTAATTGCTTCAAAAATAGTTGAATCATTTTGTTGTAAACTCAAACCGTTTCCCCCTTGATTCGTTGTATTAGCTACCTCTATCAGTGTTTAACCTCGGATTTTATCTGTTTATTCCCAAGATAGAATCTGAAGCGAAACCATACTTTTTTGCACGCAAAAAAGGACAGAAAAGGGTAGCACATGGCTTACTTCTACCCTTCTCTGTCCTTTTACCTGAGAGTTTAAGTTCGATTAAGAACCTTCCCCTTTGGTGGCAAATACTTTATCTGCGCTCTCCAGAGTTGCGTCCAATTGTGGTTCCATCTACCTGAGAGATTTGTTCCAAGGGTCTTTTTGGAACTTGCTCCTTCGGTGGCGTGTAAACTTGCACTCTCCCACAACCATCTTCCGCTTATTTATTTTTATTATTTTCAGAATAATAGTAAATGGAATCTAAGTCAAGCTTTTTTGAAAGCGGAAACATTATTTATTAATAAAAGTTATTTTTTTGGGTTGCCACTTAATTTTCTGCTACTTGTTGTTGATTCTCCTGATCCGCATAATCCGCCTTCTTTATCAACATCTTATAAATTGCAATCAGCATGATAAACCAGACAGGTGTTACGAACAAGGCAACACGAGTGTCTTCCGCAAGTGCAAGGACGACAAGCACGAACGCAAGGAAGGCAAGGATTAAGTAATTGGAAAATGGATAAAGCGGCAATTTAAATTTGTTCGCTTTCGCTAGATCTGGTCTGGTTTTGCGGTATTTCAAATGACTGACGACAGTAATACCCCAAATAAAGATGAAACATACTGTTGAAATACTTGTAATCAACGTAAATACTCCTTCTGGCATTACATAGTTCAAAACAACGGCAATTAAAATAACAACAGTGGAAAAGAACAATGCATTGGAAGGTACCTGACGTGACGTAAGTTTTGCAAATGGTACAGGTGCATTTTTATCTCTGGCAAGTGAGTATACCATACGGCTTGTACTGAAAATGGCGCTGTTACATGCCGAAGCTGCAGATGTTAGAACGACAAAATTGACGATACCAGCAGCTGCAGCGATACCAACCGCCACGAATACTTGAACGAATGGGCTTTTCGCTGGATTGATGGCGTTCCACGGATAAATACTCATAATGACAATAAGGGCGCCAATGTAGAAAATTAATACCCGAATAGGAATATTATTGATTGCTTTTGGGATAACTTTTTCCGGGTCTTCTGTTTCACCTGCAGTAAGTCCTACAAGTTCAATGCCAACAAACGCAAACACGACCATCTGGAATGAGAGGATAAAGCCATTTATGCCATTTGGGAACATGCCGCCGTGGCTCCATAGATTCGTGAAACTGGATGCGCCTGAATTTGTGGAAAATCCCTTAATAATCATGAAAATTCCGACAACAATTAATCCAAGAATCGCAATAACTTTAATTAATGCGAACCAGAATTCCATTTCGCCAAAAAGCTTTACGGTTGCAAGGTTCATAATTAGCAAAACGACTAGTGCAATTAATCCTGGCATCCATTGTGGTATACTTGGAAACCAAAACTGAGTATAGAGACCAACTGCTGTTAAATCGGCCATAGCGATTGAAATCCAGCAAAACCAGTAGGTCCAGCCAGTAATAAATGCTGCCATATTACCTAAATAATCTCTTACAAAGTCAACAAAAGAATGATATTTCAAATTGGATAAAAGCAGTTCTCCAAGTGCACGCATGATTAAAAAGCAAATGACACCTGTAATCAAGTAAGCAAATAAAATCGATGGACCTGCTAAATGAATAGATCTACCTGCTCCAAGAAATAATCCTGTTCCGATAGCCCCGCCAATAGCGATAAGTTGAACGTGCCTGTTTTTTAAACCTCTCGACAATGTTTGTTCCTGCATATGAATTCCCTCTTTCTACTTTTTGAGAATGTTTGCAAATTTTTGATGACTTTAAATAATCAAGTAATATGTAAAATCAATAATTGCAAATTGATCCCAATGAAAATTTAATATTTATTTAGTCAATTCGGCATAAATAAGCGCTTACATTTTTCTAAAAAATAAATATTCAACAGGTCAATCATGATGCGCCTCACCAATTATTAGTTTTGTCTTTACCTCCTCCTTTTTATGTTTATTACTATTTTTCTCCACAAAAAAAGGACAGAGAAAAATAGGCGTTCCCCATTTTCCTCTGTCCTTTTACCTGAGAGTATAACTCCTTTGGTGGCACATGGCGCTCTCCAGAGACGCGTCCTATTGTGGTCCTTTTACCTGAGAGATTGAACCCAATTTTTGGGACTTGCTCCTTCGGTGCTAAACAATACGTTTAGTCTCTCCCACAATACTCATCCGCAATTATGAATATAATTTAATCCTAATCTATCGAAAGCATGATGTCAAATGAATTTTCTGAATTTAATTATTATTATAATTTTTTAGAAATATAGAGGGCATTGTTAACAGACTACTATTTAAAGCATTCGTGTGCTTTTAACTCTTATTTATATGTTAATCCAAAGTCAAATCCAGTTTCTTTTAATTTCTTAGTGGCAGCTGCATCATTTCCACCTGGGAACATCTCAATATATAGGTTGACATCCTTTATTTCACTATCACCCAATGGTAATACATTTTTACCATGGATATTGTCATTGCGTAATATAACCAATGACTTCCGTTGTGCTTCATCCGCTTTTTTCTGTGATTCAGGATTATTGACCACATCAAGCGCATTTTGACCATCGACATTAGGGTTTTCGAAAAGGCCTAATTTCATCATCACTGTTAGTAAAAAAGTGACCGATTCATCTACTTTTTTCTCATCAAGCAAACCGTTTTAATATGATATTTAAGCAAGCTGCCTTCAGTTGGATATGGATTGAATTTCCCCTCCACAAAATGAGGATCTAAGCCATTATCACGTGCTCCATGCTTCACAGTGATAGCCACGCTTAAAATACATACAATAAAGAGTAAAACTAGGTAAATCTTAACCGTATCATGATATTCCTATCACTCCTTCAAAGGAAAACGCTTTCAATCGAAATAATTGTATAATTTAGAAGGTAAACAATAATAGAGAATATTTTTAGGTGAATTTGTGTTTTTTAAGATTTAAAATATTCAGATATATATACCCATAGCCAAAGTCCTATCTTTAGACCAAATACGACAGCAAAATTGATATAAATTAAACGCAAACTTAAATCTATCAAAAAAAAGAAGCCAAAAACTAGATTCTTGGCTCGTCGACCTTTATGGAGTTTTTTCCGGTACCTTTACAGCGCTGATTTTCGAAACTCTGATGGTGAAAAGCCTGTAATTCTCTTAAAGTTGTTACTAAAATAGGCTAAATCCGAGTATCCCACTCTCTCAGCAATCTCGGACAATCGTAAGGTTGTATTCAGTAACAAACGTTTGCTTTCCTCAATTCGCAGCTCGGTAATATAATCGACAAACTTTTTGTTTAGCTGTTGTTTGAATAATTGACTAAGATAGCTAGGATTCATATGGACAGACTCTGCCGCATCTTTCAGTGTAATTTGGTCTAATGCTGTTTTTTCTAAATACTGCAAAACCTTGTCAATCGTTGAGGAAGGAAGATTTTCATCCTCATTTTTTGGAGTATTCCTTTTTGTCTCTTCTTTTGATTTCATTTCTAGCCACTTTTCAAGACACCCTTTTAACTCGGCTTCCTCTACTGGTTTTAGAAGGTAATCGGTTACACCGGTTCGAATGGCTTGTTGAACAAATTGAAACTCGTCATGAACACTGATCACAATGACATCCTGTTTCTTCTTCAAATGACTCAATTCTTTTACTAACGAAAGCCCGTCCATTATCGGCATTCGAATATCCGTTAACACTAGATCTGCATCATTATGCTTAATCCAGTCGAGTGCTTCTAACCCGTTTTCACATTCGTGGACTACTTGCAAAGGAAGCTTCAACTTGTTTATCGTCCACTTTAGAGCTGTTCGAACCCATCTCTCATCATCAACCAACAAGATATTTTTCTTCATACTCTCTCCTCCTCCACATGATGATCTAGTATGGGTAAATGGATTAATACCTCAGTCCCTGAACACTGTTCACATTGAATGGTTATTCCATACTCAGGTCCAAACAAATAATGAATTCTTTGATGAACATTTACGATTCCTATATTTTTCCCATCACTAGTAGACGTTTTTAAGTCCATTCTTTTCTTGATTTCTTCTAAAATATGATCCTTTATTCCTTCACCAGTATCGGAAATGCGAATAACAATGGAAGACTCAGAATGACGGAAAGCTGATATCACAATTTTTAATTTTCTAGTATTAGGACCATAACCATGAACAAAACAATTCTCAACCAATGGCTGTAGGGAAAATTTTACCATTTCTAGTTCCATTACCCATTGAGGAATATCAAACATGTACTCAAAACGGTCCTCAAAGCGAAACTTTTGAATCTGCAGATACATTTCACAAAAATTCACTTCTTCTCTAAAACTCACGGTAGATGAATGATTATTAAGATTATACCGAAGTAGTTTTCCAAGTGAGAAAGACATGGTTGCAATATTTTCCTGACTTTCTTCCAATGCCATACCCCTTATAGTTTCAAGAGAATTGTATAAAAAGTGGGGATTCATTTGTGATTGCAGCATTTTTAATTCCACTTCTTTTTGTTTAAGTGACATTTCTGCTTCCTTTAACTTAGAGACGTATACTTCTTCAAGTAGGTTGGATAGTTTCTCAACTGTATTATTAAAACCAGCAGTCAATTGTCCGATTTCATCATTAGAATCCACTCGAACTCTGCCATCTAATTTTCCAATTTCAACTTCCTTCATAAAATGTTGCAGACGATGGATGGGCCGAATGATGCTTGTGGCGAATCCGAACCCGATCAAATAGGCAATGATCAAAGAGACAAGAATGGTTAAGGATATGGCTTTTTCAATTTGAACGATCCCCCCCGCCAAATCTCGGTATGGGACTGCCGATAGAAACCTCCAGCCGAGGTTTCGAGAGAAAGTATAGGTAACAAAATCTCTCCGTTCATTTTCTAAAATTTCCGTGCTGTTTCCTTCTGTTTTCAGGTTTGAAAGTTGTTTGAATTCAACCCTTTTCCCGAGCTTTGAGTAGTCAGGATGGTAAATATAATGCCCGTTCGCATCTAAAATGGAAAAATAGCCATTTTTACTGATGGTTACCTTGTTAGAGATTTCTTCAATTCTTCTGAAATTGATATCAATAATAAGCATGCCTACGGGTAAGAGAGTCTGGGGATTATATAGTCTCCTTACGAGTGAAATGACAGGCTGTTCCTTATTTTCTAATTTTAACTTTCTCATAACTAACATACTCATCCCATTAAGTGGGACAGACGAATACCAATATTCCTCTTTCATTTTCGTAGCAGGATAGAAATTTCTATTTCCAAGAGTATCAATTACCTGATTGTTATTAAGTAGTATAGTGATATTAGTTATATCTGCTCTTGAGTACTCTGCTTCTTTAAGGGTGTTACGAGTTGGTTCAATAAATTGATCTCTATTTTCTGACGTTTTCAATTTCAAAAGGCTCGATAATTCAGGAGAGTTGATAATTTTTAGACTGGTAATCTCAAAATCTTGTAAATAATATTCGATATGTGACTCTACTTGATCAATTACTTGGCTACTCGATTGTCTAAGTACATTTTCAAGTTCAACCGATGAACGATTGTATGAAATAACTCCAACTGAAATGACTGGAAAAATAACCAGAAAACTAGAGAAAACACAGAGCTTTATCATCAGTGATTGATTTTTTAAGAGGATGTATCGTTCAAGGAATTCTGCGATTTTTCTCCACCACTTCATCATTGTTGTTATTCATTCCTATCTATTAGTGATTTTTTAAACAGAAAAGACCTAGCTGGTAAATGGATATATTTACCAGCTAGGTTTACTGCCTGCTATCGATTATGGACGTGCTTTTTCAATGGCATCCATTACCTCTTTATAATCTGTTGAATATTTATCAACCATGGATTTAACAGCGTCTTTCCAAGGTGTAATATCATCAACCTCAGTGAAGGTAACTCCTGCCTCTTTCAGTTTCTTAGTAGAACGCTCTTCCCACTTATCCCATTCATCTCTTTGAGCTTGAACGGAATCAAGTGCTGCTTGTTTCACAATTTTTTGGTCTTTTTCTGAAAGCTTATCCCATGCTGCTTTACTAATAAGCAGGACTTCTGGGATCCGTTGATGATGGTCTAAAATAAAGTTTTTCGCTTCCTGATAATGGTTTGAAGAGTCTAAGCTTGGAATGTTATTTTCTGCGCCGTCAATGATTCCTGTTTGCAGTGCACTGAATACTTCGCCATATGGCATTGGTGTCGCACTTGCCCCAAGAGCTGCCATGAAATCAATATTGATTTTACTCTGCTGCACACGGATTTTTTGCCCTTTTAAGTCCTTTACACCTTTTAGTGGTTTAGTAGAATAAAAACTACGTGACCCAGAATCATAATAAGCAAGCCCTTTCATTTTTGACTGCTCTAAACCATCTAACAATTTTGTACCCATTTCACCGTTAAGAAAATTCCATAAGTGTTCTTCGCTTTCGAATACATATGGAAGTCCCAGTGCAGTGAACTGATCATTGAACTCGGCAAGCGGACTGGAATTGATTCTTGTGAACTCAATGGCCCCAAGCTGAACCTGTTCCAACACGGATTTTTCATCCCCTAATTGGGCAGATGGAAATACCTCAATTTTAATTCGGCCATTTGTTCTTTCATCAACCAATTCGGCAAACTTTTTGTCTCCAACAACAGTTGGATAATCTGGCGGCTGATTATCTGCCAACCGGAACGTATATTTAGGTCCCTCAGCTTTCGAACCCCCATCTTTTGTACCCGTCGTTGCTTCTTTCCCACAAGCAGCTAGGATGCTACCCATTAAAAGCGTTGCTGCAAGAATTCCTGTAATCTTTTTTTTCTTCATTCTTGTAACCCTCCCTTAAAAAATTTTATTATTTTATTTTCACCTTTCCTTCGGTTACTTGACTAACATATTAGGAAGCCACAGGACTACCTCAGGAATATAGGTAATAACCAACAGAACAACTAGTAAAGCGTAGAAAAATGGCATCATTGCTTTTGTCCCTTGTTGTATCGAGACCTTTCCTATCGCACATCCGACGAACAAAACGGTTCCTACCGGCGGCGTTAATAGGCCAATCCCAGCATTTAAAATCAGGACAATTCCGAAGTGCACCGGATCCATTCCAAAGCTGGTTACAACTGGAAGGAGAATAGGTGTCATAATTAAAATCATTGGCGCCATGTCCATTGGTGCTCCAAGGAGAAGCAACAAAATATTAATAATCAATAGAATAATAATAGGGTTATCAGAAATACTTAAAAATAAGTTCGTTACCATTGAAGGAATTTTCAGGTAAGCTAATATCCATCCAAACGAAGCTGATGCTGCTATTAAGAAAAATACCATCGAAACAGTTCTCATCGTCCGGGTTAATATTTTCCATACATTAGAAAATTTTGCTTCCCTATAGACAACAAACGCTAGAATAAAAGAATACAAACAAGCTAATGCCCCAGATTCCGTTGCAGTAAACCAGCCACTCATAATCCCCCCCAAAATAATGACTGCTGGGCTCAAGGATAAAAGTCCATGTAGAAGGATCCCGCCAATTTCTGACTTTGGAACAGGGTCCGCTTTTTGGTAGCCTCGTTTTCTAGCAATAATGTAACCCGTGATCATTAAGGAAATTAACATAATAAATCCAGGAACAATCCCAGCCATAAATAAACTGGCGATGGAAACACCACCTGCTGCTAAGGAGTACAAAACAAGATTATGACTCGGCGGAACAACTACACCTTGAATGGCCGATGCAATCGTTACTCCCACTGCATAGTCTGCTTCGTATCCCTTCTTTTTCATCATCGGAATCATAACAGACCCAACGGAAGAAACGTCGGCGACGGCAGAACCTGAGATATTTCCAAAGAACAATGCAGCTACACTGTTAACCATGGCGAGCCCACCGCGAATTCTACCAACCATTAAACTTGCCAGATTCACAATTCGAGTCGCTAGGCCGCCTTCACTCATAATTTGTCCGGTCAAAATAAAGAACGGAATCGCAAGTAAAGAAAAGGAATTCATCCCTTGAATCATTTGCTGGCCCACTACCGGAAGAGGTATACCTAGATAGATAACCGTCAGTAATGACGAGGCAATCAACGTAAGGGCAATGGGGAAACGAAGTAAGATTAAAATAACAAAGCTTGACAGTAAGATAATGATCCCAATTGTGTTGCTGTCCAAGTTACATGCCCTCCTCTATCTCTTTGTGGCGAGTGGTGTTAATGTTAAAGAATTGTAAAAGAGAATAAACACAAATCATCACACCAGTGACTGGCATCACCGCATAGGTGATACTACTTGGCCATTTTGTCGCCGGCAGGGTTGAATCCATCATCAATACCGTGAAGTCCCAGCCCTGGATTACCAAATATAATCCGAAAGCAAAAATAGAGGCACTGATAATTTTATCTAAAACTTTATTAAAACTTTTAGGAAATAGATTCGTGAAAGAATCAATGCCTAAATGGATATACTCTCGGAATCCCACTGCTATAGCCATAAAGGCAAACCAAGCGAGTAACAAAAGAGTAACTTCCTCTGACCAAAAGAAAACAAAATTAAATAATTTCCTGGTAAAAACTTGTAGGGTGACGACAAAAATTAAAGCAATTAACGATAGTAGAGTGAATTTTTCAAAAATGGTATCGATGACTAGACCTACTTTTTTGATTACATTCATTTGATTCCCCCCATTTGAAAACGTTTTCCTGTCTCTCATTTTATGAATCTTTTGAATGTTTTTGAATGTTCTTTTTTTAGGATAATTTGTGATTTTTTTAGGTGGAATTTGAAATTCTTTCAATTTGAAACTATTTAAGTATTTTTGTAAGTTTAATAAACAAATAAATTATATATTTAAACTTATCATGTTACCTGTATTCCATCAACTAGTAATAATAATTGGCTCTATCAATACTAGATAGTAGTTTCGAAACGGTGGAGAAAGATTATTAATAGCATCAATGCTATTGCATTATATAAATGGCATAGAACATGGGGACGTTTCTTATAGGGGACAATCGGAAGTTTTGCGCACAAAAAGCACAACTAGTGGATTTTCAGCTAGTTGTGCTTTTTTCTGCGTATGTGAGTCTTAAATCGTTGTGTAATCTTCCTTTGGTTACTGTCAGACTAGTTTTTCCCACTTAGCGGTCATCATTTTTATGATTTTTTTGCAAAAGAAAGTCCTTTTTCTCAAAGGGACTCATTTAGAATTCTCACCGCTTTCGGTCCAACACCATGTAACTTCAAAATGTCTGATTCCGTAACTTCTGTTAATTGAGCAAGGTCAATATACCCAGCATTGGTAATTAGTGTATAAATATTTTCAAATGTTATTTGCATTATTGATCATTTCTCCTTTAGTCAATAACTCTTGCCACGTTACCACCACACTTGTGACATTCCCCTTCCAATACAATTCCAGTAGGAAATTCTTTGACTGTATATCTTTCAATTTTAACCACATCACAACAAGAAACGCACCAAACATTTTGTTCTAATTTTCTACGGATTTCTGCAGGAATAGAAAGCCATTGTTTATTTGCGGAAAAAGAGATCACTTCTTGATTATGTATTTTTTCAGGTTCTTCTTCTACTTTCTCCAACAGTTCGATAACTTCTTGGATCCTGGTCCTGACTTTTTTATATTCAATCGATTTCCACGCATCCAGGATTGTGATTAACTCTTTATTGCCTGAATTTGCAATCTTATCTAATAAAAGAAGAATCAAGCTGCGGTTCCGGTCTTTTAATGTTTCAACAAATTCATAAGTTCTATTTTCAGCAGCATCAATAAGCTTTTCCAATAATTCATCAGCATAGGTCTCGCGTTCAATGTCCCAGCCATTATCCGTATAGACAAGCAATGGGAGTCTGCCATTATACTCGATGGCTAAATAATGATGAAGAATCAGCCAGTCTATTTTTGCGAGAATCTCTTTTTGTGGAACACCTTTGAATGCCCCGTATACAGGGCTGTGGTGCAATTCTAGTTCTAATAACTTTTTATCTTTTGATCCCGCAAGAATTTTGGCAAGCATTGCCCGGCCGCCACTCAGGATCAAATCATCTGCCCCACGTAAAATAGTTTTAATTTCATTGTCTGGCATCGACTTAATTCCGTTTGGATTAAGTTCATATCTCACTTGTTTTCCTTTTTTAACCATCGTCGTCATCCCTCATTTAAAAAAAACTCAACCTATTACAAATATAGCACCTCGAAAATGGGCTTTAAACCAATAAACAAGAGCGTATGTTTGTATTATTATATCACACCAGCGAACAGAGACTAATAACCATTGAAGAAAAATAATAGCCTCCCTAAAAACCAGAGAGACTTTTTTTACACACGGCCACATTCATTTTTCAATACTGGCACTTTATCATGAAATCGAAAGCCAAGAAACCATCTATAAGCTAGGTAAGTTTCGTTTTCTTCAATAGTTTTCCGCATTGTTGTGGTTGAAGACATAAGTCTAGGTTGCTTTATAAAAAATCGCTCAGTCAATTCAACTGAGCGATTTCCTAAATTAAATAAATTGATGATGAATAATTTAATCACTTTTTCAAAGAAAACCTGAGAGATCCTGACCTCACTTACTGACTCCAACAATCCCATTTCAAAGCAAGTATTAATCATATTTTCAAATGTGATTTGCATTATTGATTATTTCTCCTTTAATCAATAACTCTTGCCACTTCATTACCACACTTTTTACATTTCCCTTCCAATACAAATCCACTAGAACAAAACTCCATAAAAGCATGATCAGCACTGTGTCTTCTAGTTACTTACTGCCATTTTCATCTTTCTGCCCACTAAAACCCAGTATAGAAACAAACTGAAAACAGCCAAAAATGCCAGTACAAATAAGACATTACTATATAAGGATGCATTCGAATTGTTGATGTATCCCAGTAGTTTGACTTTCATAGCAGAATTGTCCATCATTGCTGCTGTATAAGCAATTCCAATGGAAGCAGCGACATTAAGGATCAAATTATAAAAACCGATTGCTGTTCCAGAATTTTCTTTTGAAATAGTCCTAATACAATTATCAAGCATCGGTGCATACATGAATGCAAACGAGCTAGAGAATACAACCATTGATAAAACAAATATTATTACCGAACTTTTTACAAAGAATCCGCCTAACAATAGACTAGCTGTGATTCCGATAATTGCAATCGTAATACACTGCTTGGTGCCCATAATTTTAGCTACTTTTCCAGATAGGGCCCCCACAATAGCTGCTAGGACATATGCTGGAATTAATAATAGCGAAATGGTATCTAGTTTCAAATGATAAATCGATTCTAATAAAAATGGAAACAAGAAAATATATGCTAATTGGACAGAATAGACAACAAAAGCAACTGCAAGCAGGGAAAGAAACTGCTTATTTTGAAAGAAAGAAATACCAATGAATGCTTTTGTATTTTTGCTAATATAAACTAGGAAGAGCGCAATGGCTCCAATTAATAAGAGAAGATAAATCCAATTGAAATCTGTAATATATAATAGAAGAAATGCAGCAATTGATCCAACTAAAAATAATCCTAGCACATCTACATGATTGCCTTTCCCCTCTTCCTTAGGAAGATATTTTAGAATAAAAGGAAGAATGAAAAGGGTGACTAATGGAACTAAAAAAAGCGTTGTCCAATGGAAATAAGTAGATATAAAGCCGCCTGTTAATGCACCAATTACTTGTGAAAGGGCAAAGCTGCTAGTACTTAATCCTAAAAACTTCTTTTGTTCACTTGCAGGAAGATGTTTGGTTACAAATATAACATATAATGTTTCAGCAGATGCCAAGCCAGCAGTTTGAACAATTCGTGATACTACGACCATTATGAACGATTGTTGAAAAATATATCCCATTACAGAACCAACACAAATTAAAATAATTCCGACGCTAAATAGTTTTCTGATACTAATGGAATCTGCCAAGGCTGCGTAAACAACAGCTCCAATTCCAATTACAAGTCCCGCTAATGTTGCTTGCCAGCTAACTGTTGTTGCAGAGATATTGAAATCCTTCGCCATATCTACAGAAATAATTTTAAAAGAATTATCTATAATCAAACATAGTAAAAATAATAGTAAGATAACAGGAACCGCTTTTTTAACATTATACTCTGATGCATCAGTCACGCTTATATCTGCACTTATTGTCGCCATCTTTCTCTCTCCTTTTGTGCTACAGGAAATCGTCACATGAATGAAGGAAAATATCCAGTAGATTTGTCATGTTATATATCAAGATTTCGTTTATTAAGCTAGTTCCAAGGCGATTTCCATCATATTGGTAAAAGCTTTTTGTCTTTCTTCTGGTGTCGTTTGTTCATCTCGAATAATATGATCACTTACTGTTAAAATTGTCAGTGCGTTTACCCCAGCATAGGCTGCATTCATATAAAGACCAGCTGTCTCCATTTCAGCACATAAAATTCCCATCTTCCGCCACTTTTCTATTGCGCTTTCATCGGCATTATAAAAGATATCGCTACTAAGGACATTTCCAACATGGACAGGTAGTCTTTTTTCATCGGCTGCTTTTTTGGCCTTCTCTAATAACGTAAACGAGGCAATATTAGAAAATTCTCCTGGCAGATTGTATTGATGAACATAACGAGAATCTGTAGAAGCACCCATCGCCATTACAATATCATACAAATTCATATTGTCCTGAATAGCACCGCATGTACCAATACGAATTAAATTTTTCACACCAAATACATTTATTAATTCCCATGAGTAGAGACTCATACTTGGCATGCCCATACCAGTTCCCATAGTAGAGACTTTCTTTCCTTTATAGGTTCCGGTAAAACCAAGCATATTGCGCACTGAATTAAACTGAACAACGTCATCCAAATAGGTTTCTGCAATAAACTTTGCTCTTAAGGGATCTCCTGGTAAAAGGATTGTTTCAGCAATTTCTACCCCATTAGGTTTTATATGTGGGGTTTCCTTATGTTCTATAGTACTCATCATATCTCTCCTCCATTTGAGTTTCCTTCTCGTATTGAAAACAAGAAAGTAGTATGTTTGTTTGCGTTTTCATTTAGATCCACCACTAATCTTACAACGTTGTATAGTTGTATAAAAACTTGTATGACCTTCAACAATAATAAGGATATCACACCAAACATTTGCCCACAACCTTGTTTTAATAAAAATATGTACAATCTGTAACAAAAAAAGCGGTGTCATTATAAAAATGACACCGCCAGGCTGTCGAGAAACTTTCGACAGCCTCTTATTTTCTACAATAACTTTAACCATTCACCGCGTTAATTTATTATAATATTATTAATATATAGGCTTTGCAACATGTCTGTTGATTTGCGCTCCAGGCACTTCGCTTTCCGCGGGCGTGCCGGGGAGCCTCCTCGGCGCTGAAGCGCCTGCGGGGTCTCCCCTGTCCCGTACTCCCGCAGGAGTCTGCGTGCCTTCCGCACAAATCAACAGAGCTGTAAAATCAATAATACACTGCTCTTAACACAACCAAAAAATAAAAAATTAAGTGGTGAAATCTATGTTTAAACCAAGAGTATCTACCCAAAGTGAATATGAATTTGTTTCTATTGATGAATTGGTTCCTAACAATCACCTTCTTCGTTTAATCGATAAATAGATTGATCTTTCATTCCTTCTTGAAAAGGTACGTCCTTATTATAGTGATGATAACGGACGCCCTTCCGATCCCACTATTCTATTTAAAATGATGTTTATTGGTTATATTTATGGCATCCGATCCGAGCGACAATTACAAAGAGAAATTGAAATGAATGTTGCCTACCGCTGGTTTTTAGGCCTGAAATTTAAGGATCCTGTTCCACACAAATAAGGTAAAAGAAGTGACACGTCATGTTTGGGAAGAGCACAAGGAAAAGGTAAGGGAAAATCGCTTATCTAAATCTGGAAAAATGCTTTATAAATTTAGAAAGGAAAAAATTGAGCGAAGCTTCGCAGACTCAAAAGAGCTGCACGGGCTTCGCTATTGCCGGTTACGGGGATTGAAGAAAGCAAGCGAACAGGCTCTCCTTACGGCAGCCTGCCAAAATATGAAAAAGATTGCAACACAATTAGCAAGGCTAGAAAAAGTGTGTTGCAATTCTTTAGGTTGATTACCTCCCTGTTGATTTCCGCGGAAGGCACGTAGACTCCTGCGGGAGGACGGGGCTGGGGAGACCCCGCAGGCGCAAGCGCCGAGGAGGCTCCCCGGACCGCCCGCGGAAAGCGAAGTGCCTAGAGCGGAAATCAACAGGCCCATTAGCAGGTACAATGAATAATTAAATGCTGAGAATAAAAAAATGCCGAGAAAAATACCCTTTCTCGACAATCTGGCGGTGTCATTATAAAAATGACACCGCCTTTTTTTGTTTACCAAGGAAATAGCTAGGTAGGATCTGTAAACCCGATATTTACTGCTGACACTATTTCTTAGTATTTATCCTTATTTGACTAAACTCTGTTGGGATATAATATTTATTATAGACAACTGGATATTTATCGCTGATATAGACGCTTTCTAAAATCAAATCACAATCCCCTCCATCAAAAATTTGATATTTTAACGATGGAGTATTTATGGAATGAGAACGTTTTATTTCGATTGTAGAGGAATTGGCTAGTTCATATACTTCTGTTTCTAACATTTCTAATAATTGTTTCTCATTCTGTAAGTCCAACTCTAACTCCGAAACTGCTTCAATAGACATTATGGTAAAAGCATAGGCTGCTACCTTATTGCCGCTCATATACCAGCGGTCCACTGCAACAACCGCAGTCAGCGGACGGTTCAATACCTGCACTGAATAGTCTGTGACTAATTCCATCCTTAAACTAAGCTCGACATCATCCACTTTTTCCGGAAAGCATTTATATAAGGGATTCCCCAATTTCTCCAATCCAATTTTGTTTTCATTTTGATGGACTTTCGTAATAAAATTACCTTTTCCATGGATGTTCTTCACCAGTCCATCTTCTTGCAAAAGGGACAAAGCTTGCCTTAATGTCATTCTACTAACCCCAAATACTTTTGCTAATTCTGGTTCTGTGGGCAGTCGGCTATCAGGCGGAAACGTTCCATCCATAATCTGTTTGTACAGTCGGTCATAGACTGTAACGAATAAGGGTTGTTTATTTTTAGTGGGCTCATTCAGTTTTTTGTTCATATTAATACACACCTATTAATTTCAATAATATTTGTAATCTTACTTTTAAGGTTGCTTATCTCACTATGCTTTTTGTTTTCTCTATTGTAGCGTACTTTGCTATTGAAATTAATACAATTCATAAAATAGTCCTAATTTAATAATGAAAAATAGGTGCGTTCCTTTTCTTTTCCTAATACGATCCTCCGTTTCATATAATTCACATTAGCTTTGTTTCACTTTTCCCGTTGCTTTCTTTATATTCTCAGCAACTCTAAATTTAACGGATCTCGCTGATTAATTGATATGGTATGGGCCTATCTAAGGGAAACTGAACGGAGCCTAGACCTCAGGTGGCCACAGTTTAGCTCTTTCTATTTAGAAAAACAGGGTCAACATAAAAAAAACCTGAACACAATGATTCTTGCATTCAGGGTTCGGACTTTTCGCAGCTCCACATTCTAAGACTGTATCGCTATACTTTGAGTTTTGTAAGCTTCAAGCTCACTAATTTTATGTTTAATCCGTTCCAAACAAATCTGGGTGTTTGTTTCTTTGTTATAGGATGCCGCATCTACACTGGTTATCGATTCGGTGATGATAAACCCATTGGGCAGCTGGACCGCAACCATAGTGCATCTTCCAAAAGCCTTAATAACTTTAACCTGAGATTTTTCGATCATTTCATTGATATCCGCTGGTACACTATGATTTATCATTAGTTTCTTTGCCTGTTGTTTCGCAATAAAGGAATAATCGGATGATGGTTCAAATGCCATTTCAAAGGCTCCCATTGTTGTTTCAATGACCTCATCATTGATGATATCCCTAACCTTCACTTTCCCATTCGCTGTGATTTCCAACAATTCCATTACAATATCTGGCGACCCTTTCACTTGGTATATCTTCAAGCTCTTTCCCTCCACCATGCCTTTTTAAAAAAACTTCCGTTAAACTAGTCTATTCAGCATGCAGAAAAGCTGTGAAACTTGAGAAAAAATTACAACCGTTCATACGAAAAAAGCCAGGCCACATCGCAAGAAGGCTAAATTGGTTTGCCTTCTTCTGGGGCTTAACTTACGTGGCAATGGGTTATTCAATCTTTACCAAAAAGGATTCAAGTCAATCAGTAAGCTCGAAGGAAATTTCAATTAAAAAACAAACAATTTTAGAGATTAAATGATTTCACCATAAATCCTTATATGGATAAGTAGTTCAGATAATGTTGTGCCTGGCACTCTATTTGGTTATTCAAATGAACTTGGTTTTTCCTTAAATAAAAAAAGCGGTACAATTCTATTTTAAAAGAATTGTACCGCTTTTTGTTTATTATTTTGGATCATTCCAAGGATTTTTACTCATCCTTGGACCGTATATTGTTTTTAATAATACAAGATCACTGCCCCTTACATACTCGCTTAAAGAAAACGAACCAGCTGGTGTTTCTACTTGTACATCTATTCTTACCGGGCTTTTCTTCAATTCATGAATGATCTGGACACCCACATCCATTGGGAGCTGTTCAGCGGCACGAATGATAATATCTAGATCACTTTCTAAAGTTACGGTTTCAACTTTGCTGGCAAGTTCAAAGCCAACACTGCCTCCTGGGCCCCAGGAAAGACTGTATTTGTTAAATAGGTCTGCAGAATTTGTCAGAGCTGAAAACACAGGTGACTGTTTAATTTCCCACAGATAACTTTTAGTAAGATGTTCTGGTTTAATTTGCCGAAACACTCGATTTTTCGGTAAAAATGCGGCAAATCTTTCATTTCTATTTCTGCCCCTAATCCCGACAGCTACCTGCCCATTAGGAGCAATTGCCCTGCGGACAACTACAAATGGAGCAATTTCAAGGGAAAGTAAAGCCCAATCAGGGATTGGAGAGTGGCTAATTAAATCCCTACGGTTAATCTCCAGTAGATCATGTGGTTCTAACACCATTGTTCTTTCAACTTTTCTCTGACCAAAATGGAAGCTGACCGTCCGCCATTTCTGGCAAAAGTAGAAGTTAGCCGGCTGCTTAAATCCCTTGGGCTGTTTTTTATGTCTGCGATTGCATACATTAATTTACTGCATACGATCAGTAGATCAGTTTCATTAGGATCATCTGCATTGACTCCGACAATAAGTTCATGAAGTGCGCCTAGTTTTTCAAAGGATTTGATATCATACGCCATCGCCGGGACTTTTTTCGTTGCTTCTTCGAGTTCATCAATTGTTCGAAGTGTAATTCTTGCAGCTGATTGTTTGGACATCACATGCACATTTACACCCTCATCATCCAAAGCGATTAGCCGATTGGCCTGCATCCCATGGGAAAGGAAAGCTCCTGAAATCGCCTTACCTGGAATAAATGCAATCACTGGATGGCCTGCCAATCTTGCTGATGCATAGGCATCCACAGCTGCTGCGCATGCCTGATGGATTCCCAAAAGTTCTTCACGGTATCCGTACGCCTGACTCGGTACATCGACAATTGCAACAATTGCTCGCTTCTCATTATTTCGGTCCTCCTCCATTGCTTCCCGGATATACTTGGCGATCATCCATCCCTGTTCTAGTCCGAATTCACCTGCCCTGGCTCTTGGAAAGCGGCTGGCTTTATCAGGGACAACTGCAAGGAAACGGGCAGCTTTATTGCCGATAAAGGAGTCTGCACAAAGCACCGAAGGGATTTCTCCGATATCCGGTGACCCCGATGTCAATAGATTAAACCATTTTTGTCCCCTGCTTTTAGCACCTTCGCCTAAGTCAATTTTACCGCGTTGAGCGCAATCCCCCTTAATGGTTAGGTCGGACTGAATCCATAAGGATCTAATCTTTTCCGGGGTCAGTTTCTCAGACGGATTAACGGATTCTAAAAAGGTTATATATCTATCAACCTCAGCACTTCTTGGTGTTTCCTCTTTACCCTGCGTGATGGAAGAAAGTATGGATTGCTTCAATCTGTCGCAATCATCTTCCACCAAGATTTCGGTGAAACCAGATGCTTTTCTTTGATTTCCTCCGATGGTGTTCCAAATCAGACGGCGGTCCATCGAATCGAATTCCTCGATGCCTGCTTCTTGCTCAATTACTTCTGGACCATTTAAGCCGAGGCGTCCTTCGCGTGTCATGATTAACGTACTGCATAAGCCTGCGGTAATGGACATACCTCCAAAGGCACCGATTTTTCCTGGGATAATACCAATGACAGGTACATATTCCCTAAGAGCAACAATCGCTGCCCCGATTTCTGCAATCGACAACAATCCATAATTTGCTTCTTGCAGCCTGACTCCTCCAGAATCAAATATTAAAACAGGATAAATGTATTTGCCGGATTGATTTTCCTTCAAAGCAAGTTCTAAAACCCCTGCAATTTTAGCACCTGAAACTTCACCAATTCCTCCCCCCTGAAAATTTCCTTCTATTGATATTACTAACAAAGAGTTTCCACTCAATTCTCCTCTGGCAATGATGACTCCATCATCGCTTTGCGGAACAATCCCCTGAGTTTCCAAGTGAGGTGATTCAACCCCAGAAAATGGATCAAGCAGTTCCCTAAAGCTGGAATCATCAAGTAACATATGTGCCCTTTCACGGCCACTACATTCTACAAAACTACTTTTTAATGTATTCAGCAACATTTGCCACCTCCAATGCTTGTGCGAGTCTTAATGTGACAACACCGGGAGTTGCTCCAAAATCATTAATCATAATCCTAGCGGATACAGCATTTTGTATAAAAAACCTCTCAAGGACAGTCTTCCATATTTCTTCATACCCTGTGGTTCCAGTCCGTATGGTAACCTCTGCATATTCCCCATCTGTCGGTTCCATTAAGATTTCAAGATCACCTGATCCAACTACTCCAATGTGTGCATGCGACTTAAGGATTTTAGTTGTAGGAAAACGATAGGTTAATCTTTCCATTTGGCAGTCCTCCTTTTTTTATTAATTAGCTGTGTTAAACTTGCCTATTGATTTGCGCTCCAGGCGCTTCGCTTTCCGCGGGCGGTCCGGGGAGCCTCCTCGGCGCTTAAGCGCCTGCGGGGTCTCCCCTGCCCCGTCCTCCCGCAGGAGTCTAGCGCCTTCCGCTCCAATCAACATAGTTACAAAATCAACAATAATCTTTAACACAGCCTATTAATTAGCTAATGTAGTTTGCGGATATGTCTGGTTCTTGGTATACAGATGAAGAGAATCCAGAAATAAAGTAGCCGCCAGCAGATCTGCGCTTCCACCTGGGGAAGCATTAGTCCAGCGCAAGGATTGATCCAGCTGTTTTAAAACCTTCCCGCCATTTGCAGTCCAAACTCCGCCTGATTTCAGGATTTCATTGGCAAATTCCTTCGTACTGACCAGTGCTTTTGAACCTCCACGGTGCAAAATACAGGTATCATCCAGACTAGCCATAAGCGCAATTAAGACGTTTAACCTGCAAAGATTTTCTGTTACACCTTTTCTTCTTGACGTATAAAGAACAGGTAAAGCTATCTTTCTTAAATGGGGGAATCCTTGCTGAGCTTCACCTTTGGCACCATTGACCCCGTACCTTTCTTTTACATATGCACCATTGGTCTTTTCTTCTGGTTGGTTCCGGTCTGGAAAAAGGGCAAGCTTTCCTGCGGACAAAGCAATATTGTCCATAGATGTTTCTCCAGGGTTCATGGCTGCGCTCGAGACAAGCAGCCCTAATGCCCAAATGGCTCCCTTATGTGTGTTAACGCCACATGTAGCCTCGAACATATCCTTTTCCCCTTGGCGCCCGATAGCGGCAATCTCTTCTCGCAGTTCCTGTGACGACTCGCTTTTATAACTTGCCTTAGCCATCTCTCTGAATGCAGGCTCCAATGCTTTTGCCGATCTGATCATTAAATCTATCGACATGTCTGTATGCGCTCCGGAATTTTCTTTATCAACGAGCCCTGGTTTTGGCGTTAGTTCTGCTTCCTCTATGAGCGATTGCACTGCAAGCCTCCCAAGATTCTGAATATCTGTTTGGATGTGATTCATTCTTCAAAGTCCCCCTGTTACCAGCTTCTAAACTTAGCAGGCGGCTCATATAACCCATCTGACCATTCCACTAGCTCTTCAATATTTTTGGCAGCCAGTAAAGAACGCTTTGCTTCTGTCCTTTTAATTCCGAGGTCTTCAGGAAGTGCAATCAACCCTTCTCTCCTCAATTTATCGGTCTTTTTCACATCATGTTCAAGTCCAATCGGAGTAACACCCGCAATCGCTGCTATCGCCTGTCTCCGCTCTTCCAAGCTGCTTGCTTTATACAAGTAGGCAATCCCTTCTTCTGTCACAATATGAGTAACATCCTGGCCGTAAATCATAACGGGTGCAACAGCAAGCCCGGCATCGTGTTTAACATTCACAGCGTCCAAATTTTCAACAAAAATTGGTTTGTTCCCCTTCTGAAATGTTTCGACGACCTGGACAACCAGTTTGCGGCCGCGTACAAGTGGGTCGTCATTTGTCATCATGTCGAGCCAGGCTTGGGAAGAATGGCGCCGTCCCCCTGGATCATGCCCCATATTTGGTGCACCTCCAAACCCGGCCAGCCTGCCACGGGTTACGGTTGAGGAATTACCTGCAGCGTCTATTTGTAAACTAGAACCGACAAACAAATCTACTGCATATTGTCCAGCAAGCTGACATAGTGTACGGTTTGATCGCATACTTCCATCCCGCCCTGTAAAAAATACATCACGCCTTGCTGCCACATATTTTTCCATGCCTACTTCACCGCCAAAGCAATGGATACTTTCTACCCAGCCGCTTTCAATCGCAGGGATAAGCGTCGGGTGCGGGTTCAAAGCCCAGTGTTTACATATTTTCCCCTTCAGTCCTAGCGACTCACCGTATGTGGGGAGCAGCAGTTCAACTGCAGCCGTATTATAACCAACCCCATGATTCAGCGATTTCACTTGATGTTTTTCATAGATACCTCTAATGATCATCATAGCCTGAAGTACCTGAATATCAGTAATATGCCGGGGATCCCGGGTGAAAAGAGGCTCCAGCTGATACGGTTTATCCGCAACAACAACAAAGTCGATCCAGGAACCTGGTATATCAACCCTCGGCAATTTATCTACCAATTCATTTACCTGGGCAATCACAATTCCGTCTCGAAAAGCTGCTGCTTCCACAAGGGTCGGAGTTTCTTCCGTGTTTGGTCCCGTGTATAAATTACCTTCGGCGTCGGCTTTGTCGGCCGCCACTAAAGCAACAGATGGAATCAAATCGATGAACAGCCTTCCATACAGCTCAACATATGTGTGAATTTCACCTATGGTTAGCTTGCCATCTTCAAGCATTTGCGCGATTCGAAGGCTTTGAGGCCCTGAATAGGAGAAATCCACTTTTTTGGCGATTCCTGATTCGAACAAATCCAAATGCTCAGGACGGGATATACTCGACATAATCATATGCAAATCGTACAATTTTCTTGGATCAGCCTGGGCAAGAGCTTCCGAAAGGAATGATGCCTGTTTCTGGTTGTTCCCCTCCAAAACGACACGGTCTCCTGGCATGATCAATGTTTCAAGTGACTCAACGATTTTGTTTGTGGGAATAATCCGATTATGGGCGATTCCTTTCATGTTCGCGATTCTTTTTTCTTTGGCTTCTAATCGAGTTTTCCAAGAACGTTGTTTTATTGTCTGCATTTTATGTATCCCCCTTCATTTTATAATTTTTAAAACTTATGAATGGTCCGAAGAAAAACGTTTTGCCAATAACAGACAATTTCTAAACCCATTTTCTTCAACAGATACAGCACGGCCACCAGGCAAAGCTTTTTTTGCTAAACTGGCCAGGACGTTCCCTGGAGGCATTTCAATAAAAAGCCTTGTTCCATGTTCACAAAGAACCGAAGAGATATCATGCCATTTGACTGGATGTGAAAGATTAAAAGCAAGATCCTCTCTGATTTTTTCCGGTGATTTTAAAAGCCTTGCAGTCCTGTTACAAGCATAGGGAATAATTGGTGAACGAAAATGAATTTTTGAAAGTTCTTCGTACAAAGAAACTGAAACCGGCCGGAGTAAGGGGCAATGTGAAGGTACACTAATGTTTAGGACATCCGCTTTTCTAGCCCCTCTATCCCTTGCATGATTGATAACCCTGTCGATTCCCGCAATGGAACCGGAAATCGTAACTTGATCTGGTGCATTGATATTTGCTACGTAAACAGGATCCTTTTCGATAAAATATGTTTCTACTATTCCTTTCATCGTACGTACGTCGATTCCTGTAATAACCCCCATCCCATAACCTGATGGAAAGGCCTGCTCCATCAATTGTCCTCTACGCTTCACCATTCTGACAGCATCAGTAAAATCAATCGCCTTGCATGCGACCGCTGCACTGAAAGCGCCGACAGAATGGCCTGCCGCAATGTCTGGGAGTACACCTTCGGATGCAAATGCTTTTAAAACAGCAACTGACGAAACAAACAATGAAACCTGAACCGAAGTCGTCGATTCTAATGCAGCCATCGAATCCAACTTGTATACGCTTTCTCCAAGAATATCACCAGCTTGATGCATAACCTCTGAAATTACAGGGTGATCGTGTAGATGATGAAGCATATTCGGCTTTTGGGATCCTTGGCCAGGAAATAAGAATGCTAGTTTCATCTTTCATACCCCTTTTTAGGCACCAGTCAATATAACTCTATTGAGCAAACTTTTTATTAATACTAGAAATAACATCCTGATTATGGCGAGTTAAGAGTTTGGCAGCCTCTGCTATGTTATCCTTTGTTAAAAGGTCAATTAACATTTCGTGTTCGTGTACTGATTTTTCAATGTTTCCGTTATTTGCGAATGAAAGACTCTGGATCCTAAGCAGCGGCCAGCCCAAACGGGAATACATCGTTTTAATTGTTTCACTTTTACTCATCTCCACAAGTTTCATATGAAAGGAGTGATTTAACTGGGTATACAGATGAACATCAGTAATATCCTTCATTTCTCTCAAAATAGCAGCCATTTTTTGCAGACATCCATGATCCGTTCCGTTTCTCTGAATCCGTTCGATGGCCATCTTTTCAAGCATATTACGTATTTCAAGGAGGTCATAGATTTCATTCTCTGTATAGTCCTTTACAACCGCTCCCTTCCGCGGTATTCTCTCCACAAGACCTTCAATCGACAGTAAATAAATGGCCTCCCGTACTGGCGCACGGCTTGTTCCATACTCCTCTGCATAAATATGTTCGATCAGTTTTTCCCCTGGTACTAACTCCCCCTTAATTATTTGCTCGGTAATATGTTCAGCTATATGGTTTGATAGAGCATTTTCATTAATTTTACGAGATTCCATGACTCTGTCTCCTCCTCAAAGAAAATTTGGTCGACTGTCGATTATTATTATAACCACCACCTTTAGAAAATTCAATATTTTTAGAAAATTTTAAAAATGAATTGACACTTTCTTTTCTTTCGTTTTATTATGGATTTTAGAATACAGTCGACTGTTGATTCTTAGTTTGGAAACGCTTACTCATCTCTTGATCTTTCAATCTCCCCTCTTTGTCTAGGCCAGCACTGTTTTGTTTTCTCCGCGTTATAGCTTTTGTCTCTTTAGTCTAAAGCAAAAAAATTGAAAAGGAGAAATTCTATGATCATTTTTGGTGTCGCTTTATTATCTATTTGCTTTTTAGGAGGGGTATTTTTTGGAGATCTCCTCGGAGACATACTGGGGATTGACGCAAATGTCGGCGGTGTCGGATTTGCCATGCTGATGCTGATTCTGATTGTGGAATACCTGAAAAAGAAAGAAAAGTTAAACAAACAGACGCAAGAAGGACTGGCTTTTTGGAGTGGAATGTACATCCCGATTGTTGTTGCCATGTCGGCACAGCAAAATGTTGTAGCAGCTCTTGACGGAGGAGTACTTGCGATTACTGCAGGTGTGACCGTAGTGCTAATAAGTTGGGCTGTTGTCCCCCTTCTTAGCAGGGGCGGTACGATTATTGAGACTCAAGAAAATGAAATGACAGGAGGCGAACAGCGTGTTAGAAACATTAGGTAGTATATTTCAAAATAATGGTTTAATTGTTTCTTTTGCCATTGTTGGCTTTACTATGTATCTTTCATATTTCATTTCTGACAAGTTAACAAAAGGGCGGATTCACGGATCAGCTATTGCCATAACCCTCGGTCTTTTGCTTGCTTATATCGGAGGAGTAATTACAGGGGGAGAGAAAGGAATTGCAGACATAAGCCTCTTTACAGGAATCGGCCTGATGGGAGGAGGTATGCTCCGGGACTTTGCGATTGTTGCCACTGCCTTTGGGGCCAACTTTAGTGAAATTAAAAAGGCTGGAGTAAATGGAGTCTTATCTCTGTTTATTGGTGTGATACTCTCCTTTATTGTCGGAGTATGTATTGCATTGGCGTTCGGATATAAAGACGCAGTTAGCTTAACCACGATAGGTGCTGGGACAGCGACCTACATAGTGGGTCCGGTTACAGGTGCAGCAATAGGGGCAAGCTCTGAAGTCATTACTATAAGTATTGCAGCCGGGCTTGTAAAATCAATCCTTACGATGATCGGCACCCCATTTGTAGCAAAATATATCGGATTAAACAACCCGCGCACGGCAATGGTATATGGAGGATTAATGGGAACAACAAGCGGCGTCGCCGGAGGATTAGCCGCAACAGACCCAAAACTGGTTCCCTACGGAGCAGTAACCGCCACTTTTTATACTGGCTTAGGCTGCCTGCTTGGCCCTTCAGTATTATTTTTGATAACAAAAGCAATTTTTGCTTGATTAATTAACTTTCTACTGGTAATCGTTTATACTTATTAACAATGTTTTTTTCCGGTGGAGAACTGTTCAAAAACCTTTACAATTCTTTTAGTAAAAAAAAGAGCCTTTCCTTATGGAGAGGCTCTCAGTTTGTCGACAAAAGGGGTTCGGAATGGTTTCATTCCGAACCCCTTTTCTCGCGAATCGATCGCTTTAATGCTCGTATTTTGGCACTCATGAAAATTTATAAACAGGCCCATATACGTATAACAAGTAGTTCAGAGGAAATACTTAAAATGTTTCAATAAGGAAAGGAGGTCGTGACATGGACGTACAACGAGCACAGGAAATTTCTAATTCATCGACTATGGCTAATGTAACGTATAACGGAACACGTATTTATATTGAGCATGTAGACAAACAAAACGGAACAACTACAATCCACTCTCTCGATGAACCAAATAGTAAACAAAGTGTTTCCGTATCAAGTCTGATAGAACATTAATTAGTTAAATCTTCTTCAAGTGAAAGCATAGTTCCTAAGAAAACATCACTTCAAAGTGGTGTTTTCAAGTTCCGTTTCGCATTTGTAATAATAATAAGTGATTATAGTTTTTACTATGGGAATTTATAGAAAAAACTAAAAAACCTTACCCTGATTATTAATCAAGGTAAGGTTACATGGCTATCTTTTTAATACCCTCTTGTTAGATTATCTTTTTGTCGAGTTTTGTTTAATAATATAATACATTTACCTTATTACACTTCAAACATTTTTCATAATATTGATCGCCATCAAAATGATGATCACAATTTTGCTGAATTTCCTTTAAACGCTCCTCTAAAAAAGCAAGGCTAGTTTTCATTTGCGTAATTTCCTCGTTAATCTTTTGAACATTCATCGTATAACCTCCCAAGAAAGTTACTGATATATGCTGCCCCCAGATTGCTTAAACTCCTTAGCTTTTTCCTTCATACCTGTTTCAATAGCTTCCTTCGTATCAAGTTTGTTTTCTTTCGCATAATTACGAATATCTTGAGAGATTCTCATGCTACAAAATTTTGGTCCACACATTGAACAGAAATGTGCTGTTTTTGCACCTTCCGCAGGTAAAGTTTCATCATGATATTCTATCGCTCGTTCTGGATCTAAAGATAAATTAAACTGATCTCTCCAACGGAATTCAAAACGAGCTTTTGATAAGGCATCATCTCTTTTTTGGGCTCCTGGATGTCCTTTTGCCAAATCAGCAGCATGGGCGGCAATTTTATAAGTAATAACCCCTACACGAACATCCTCTCTATTCGGTAAACCTAAATGTTCCTTAGGCGTTACATAACAAAGCATAGCTGTGCCATACCAACCAATCATTGCAGCCCCAATAGCAGATGTAATGTGATCATAACCAGGTGCTATATCAGTCGTAAGAGGTCCAAGTGTGTAGAATGGTGCTTCCTGACACACTTCTAGTTGTTTATCCATATTTTCTTTAATTAGGTGCATAGGTACATGTCCAGGTCCTTCAACCATTACCTGTACATCATGTTCCCAAGCAATTTTTGTTAGCTCTCCAAGAGTCTCTAATTCTGCAAACTGCGCTTCATCATTGGCATCTGCAATAGACCCAGGACGTAAACCATCCCCTAAAGAGAATGCAACATCATAAGACTTCATTATTTCGCAGATTTCTTCAAAGTGAGTATATAAAAAGCTTTCTTTATGGTGGTGTAAACACCATTGTGCCATGATTGATCCACCGCGGGATACAATACCTGTTAACCGTTTTGCCGTTAATGGGACATATCGTAAAAGAACACCAGCATGAATGGTGAAGTAATCAACACCTTGCTCCGCTTGTTCAATCAAGGTATCACGGTAAACCTCCCATGTAAGATCTTCAGCAACACCATTTACTTTTTCAAGTGCTTGATAAATGGGGACGGTGCCGACAGGAACTGCTGAGTTTCGAACAATCCATTCCCTTGTTGTATGAATGTTTTTACCTGTTGATAGATCCATAATATTATCGGCACCCCAGCGCGAGGCCCATGTCATTTTTTCAACCTCTTGTTCGATGGAGGATGAAACAGCCGAGTTGCCAATATTCGCGTTAATTTTAACATGAAAATTACGTCCTATTATCATAGGTTCTGACTCTGGATGATTGATATTAGAAGGAATAATCGCTCGACCTTTTGCCACTTCATCACGCACAAATTCAGGTTTCATATTTTCCCTTATGGCGATAAATTCCATTTCAGGAGTAATAATTCCCTTTTTAGCATAATGAAGCTGTGTGACATTTTTCCCTTTTTTTGCACGTAATGGTTTGCGCTTTAAACCAGGAAACACGTTATGATTGGCACGAGGATCATTTTGATCGTTATACCCATTATCTTCAGGTTTAATTTCTCTACCTTCATATTCCTCAACATCTGCTCGTTCATGAATCCATGTGCTGCGAATAGCAGGAAGACCTTTTGTAATATCAACAGAATAATTTGGATCCGTATAAGGACCGCTTGTATCATAGACGCGTACTGGAAGGTTTTCCTCTTCACCAAACGTACCTGTTGTCGGGCTTAACTCAATTTCACGCATTGGTACTTTAATGTCGGATCTCGAACCTGTTACATATACTTTTTTACTTCCTGGAAAACTAGACATGATGGAAATATTTTGTTCGTTTAATGAAGTCGTTGACATACTTAATCTCTCCTTTTTTTGAATATAAGGACGAGATACAGAACATAACAAGTGGAAAAGCGTATAAAAGTACATCAAAAAGCCGGGACCATAAATGGTTGGACCCGGCTAATATGTATGCAGAAGTAGAGGTGCATTGAAGATTGTCTATTCTAACTTCCCCACGCTGGTATGATCCAGATCAGGTCCCAAGAGTCAAGAAACTTCATCGTGTTTCTTTCTCAGCCCAACTTATTGGGCTCCCCTAGTTATTTATATTCAATTAACAATATTATATATGAGTATCGGTTAAAATGAAATACATAATATTATTTAAAGTGAAATAGTCGTTTTAGATAGTATGTTTAGGTGGAGAGAGAAAGGTTAGATATCTTCTTGCTTGGGTTTTAAGAAGTATAATTCTTTTTTCGTACCCTAAAAAAAGAAGGCTTACTTGTGACCTGACGCTCCATAATCTTTGATTGTTATTTTTACGTTGTAGTAAATTGGAACCTCACTGAATGTTTGATCCCAATCTTTTTTGACTTTTTCCCATACTTTCGGATGCTCAATTCTTAAACGGTTCCCAAAACCAGCAACGTCTACTCGATATTCCTTTTGCGTTTTTTTAATTGTATGATCAACCAATCGTTTTACTTCTTTTTCGGTGGATTCTTCTGCCCTTTTTAGAAATGTATTATCAAAAGAGTTACCTGAAACCACCCAATTCTCAGATAATCGCCCTTCTGATTCGATGTTTACAACAAAAGAGATATTGTTTCCCTTAACATGAGAGGTGATTTTACTTTTCATAGACGCTATCTCATATACGATTAGCCCACTAGTCTGTTTATCAAAACTTTTTACCAAACCGCCTTTCCCCTTGCCTGTTATCCATGTTATCCCCTCCAATTCCTCTTCATTTAAAAAACCACGCAGTTTTTTTGTCTTTCCTTTTATCACGGCAGCTCCTGCAAATTTCACTTCTCCATTTTCCGAGATCACATTTTGCAAAAGAAAACTGGATCCTGATTTTAGCTTACCGTCTAATTTAATAATCGAGATAGGAGGCAAAATTCTTGTCGATCGATAGGCATTATCTACCATTCCAAACAGACGAAATGCTGGAACTTCTCCTGCTTTCTTTGATACTAGGGTATTTCTAGCTCTCCCTTTACTAATAAACATAAGGCAGCTTGGTCTAAAATCATTATCCCGAAGATATTGATCAAGTAATCGATCTAAACTATACGATCGTGCAAGTTTATCACCGATTACAATGACTTTCATATGACTGGCATTAAAAGGAAGATCCGTTACTAATGATAATTCACGAACCTCTTGAAGGATGGAGTCTCCCGTTTCAGAAATATTAACATAAGATTGTTGTTGCGATCCCCCTTCTTTACTCATTGAACTTGCTAATTGTGAGGTAATAAGTTGATAAGTTGTAGTAATCTGATCTTTTTTGGAATAGCCTTCATCTTGTTCGTTTATCTTTTTCTCTATGGTTGACTTCTTCCCTATATCGAATGCCACCCCTACACCTAAGCTTAGCTCTTCAATTTCATGACTGCTCCAACAGCCTGTAAGAGAAAAGAGTAAAAGGACAGACAGCGAAACCAAGAGAAATCGTATATTGTTATGACTTAACTTCATTGTTTTCTTCCTTTCCATCTCGCGATAATAAGAAGGAGAAGTGGTAGTAAACCAAATAAAAACAATGCAAAATTGCTAATCATATCCCCAAGTTTAAATAGATCATTGATATTTTTTGGGGTGATGGAAATGACGTAAATAAGCGGAAGTAAACCATACATAAATGAACTAATGTTCTTTTTCGAAAGTTGAGCCAGCCCTAAAGCACCTACGTAGTAGCTGATGGTAAAGGTAGTAAACATTTGCATAATCCATACCACCAGCAACAAAGAATCAAACCGTTCAAAGATCAGACCGGTTACCTCAAAACTTCGTATCAAATCAAGTGTTGGCCATGTTCTCGTGACCACTTCATCGACGGATAACGCTCCGATCACCATCACAACGGTTATCCCATAAAAAATCAATGGAACGGAAATTCCAACTAGGACCATTTTTACTGCTTTGTTTGGCTGTTGCATAAACGCCATGATGACCAGCAGGACTTCAGGACCTGTAAATGCGAGAGTCGTCGCCTTTACTCCTTTTAGCACAGGGATGAATCCAGTCCCCAATACCGGGCGTAAATTATCGATCTCAAATATTTTTAGGCTCAAAAAGGCTACTAGCAAAAAAAGGAAAATCGTAATAGGTAATACAATTTCAAACAGACGGGCAATCGGGTTGATACCGCCTATGATCAGATAGAGACCTACCCACATAAATGGCATCATAATTGCCCAGATAGGGGTACCTTCCAGCAAAAAATACCTTATTACTTCCGCCATTGAACGGAGTTGAAACCCGGAAGTTAAAAGAAAATAACATACTATAAGTAAACTAAGTAACCCGCCCACCCATTTTCCTACAATTTCACGGCTGTATTGATAAATTGTTTTTTGGGGAAACTGTAGGCATAATTTGACCATGATCACCCCTGCGATTATCGCGATCAGCCCGCCTAAAATAACACTTATCCATACATCTGGTGTATTCACCTTCTCTGCAGCTGTTCTGGGCAGTGTGAGGATTCCTGAACCAAGTATAAAGTTGCTGATGATAACAGCTGCTTGTGGCGTGGTAATTCGATCTTTTGGACTGACAATCATCCTTTCATGTTCCTTTCACAATAGGTTATCCTTTACGTATAGGATTTTTCGTATGCATCATCTTTGGACGACGTTTCATCATCATTAGGGGCATGCGAACCATCAAATCTTTCCATTCACTTAAACGATAAGGAACGGCTGGACTCATATAAGACACGCCAAAACTTTTTAGTTTCACTAAATGGCTTGTCATGAAAAGGAAAAATAGAATGACTCCATATAATCCAAGTATGGCAGCACAAAGCATGGCTACGAAGCGAAGAATACGCAATGTAATCCCTACACTATATTGAGGATTGGCAAAAGATGAGATCGCAGTTAACGCCACTACTATCACCAAAATGGGGGCTAACAATCCCTGCCTGTACAGCTGCTTCACCAATGATTAACCCACCGACAATTCCCATTGCTGGACCAATTGGCTTCGGTAACCGGAGTCCAGCTTCCCTTAAAACTTCGATCGATATTTCCATAAATAACGCTTCGATAAGTGCAGGAAATGGAACACTAGACCTCGCCCCTATAATGGAAATGGCTAACTTAGTAGGAATCAATCCTGGATGAAATGAGATGAATGCAATATACAAAGCCGGTGTAAAAAGAGCCAGAATGGCTGCTAGATAACGAAGTAAACGGATGAACGTGCCAGGAATCCACCTTTCATAATAGTCTTCTGGTGATTGTAACATCATGCTAAAGGTAACCGGAACGATCAAAGCAAAAGGCGTCCCATTTAGTAAAATGGATACCCGACCTTCCATCAAGGCAGCAATCACACGATCAGGACGCTCTGTACTCTGTACCTGTGGAAAAGGACTAAGATAATTATCTTCGATAAGCTGCTCTACATAACCTGATTCTGGCACATTATCAAGATCAATTTTCTTAATTCGCTTTTCTACCTCTTGTACTAATTCCGGATCCACAATTTCATTTATGTAAGCGACGACTAAGTCTTTTTTTGAACGCTTTCCTACTTGAAATTTTACTAACGATAAATTTTCAATTTCACCATTCCCTCTCAAAAAAGATGTATTATCACTTAAGGATTCAGTGAAACCGACCCGTGGACCTCTGACTAATGCCTCTGATACTGGCTCTTCAATCGTCCTTGTTTTTAATTTTGTTGTACCAAGGATTAGCGCATCTAATGATCCATCAATTAAAAGCGCGGTAGAACCTGTTAATACTTTTGATACTAACTCTTTAATAGAACCAATCTCTTCTACTTCACTAATAGGTAGCACATGATTTTTTACAAATTTGTTTAAATTGCTTCCCTTCACAAAGGATAACTCCTGTTTATATTCTGTTGTGAAATCAACCATCAATGATGTCATAATATGTTTATTAATCAGATCTTTATCTGATAATCCATCCACAAAAATAATGGATGCTCGAATGCCAGTACGCCCAATATTAAACTCTCGAAAGTGCACATCCCAGTTATGACCGATTTCTTGTCTAACTAATTCTACGTTTAAAGTGAAATCATCTGTAAACAGATGATTTGAGCCTTGAGGCTTAGATTCTTGTTGATCTTCAATTTTGTTAGGTTGTTTTTCTTTTTTTCTAACCTTTAATTTCCGTTCTCGCATTTTCATCACTCTTCCTTGCGAATCCAATTAAAAAATCTGAAGATCATGTACGGAATGAAAAACACGATAAAAGCTTGTATAAAAACTTTCCAGTCTGGAAGATAGGAAACAATAGAATTCCACATATTAACCACCTCTATATGCCCAAATACTAGTAGCTGAAATCACGAACCAAAGTATGTAAAATAAAGTGATTTCCTTAATGTTCCTTGGATAGCATTATCTTTAGCTTATACGTGGAAATTTAAACATTATATATAACAACCCTTCATCACTCTGGGCTTCAACGTTTTATATTGCGTAATTGGGCTATTCCAAGGAATGTTTGAAAATAACATCCTGACTTTTACTTCTTCAATTTCAATAGTTCATTAACTGTAATGAATTTATATCCCTCGTTTGATAATGATTGCAATATTCCTTTAATAGTATTTAGTTCTTCGCCAGTACCATCATACATGGGGTGAGTCAAGATAATAGAACCAGGTTTTACATTCTTTTTCACATAATTCACTTTGTCAGTGGCAGAAGTGTAGTAAGTATCTGGTTCAAGACTCCAAGTGATCGTATCTCTATTATTCTTATATAAATAATAAGGCAAGCCTACGAGTTTTTTTCCATTCGGAGGTCGGAAATCAATTTTACCTTTATACCCGGATTCTCGAATTAGTTCGTCGGTTTTTTCAATTTCCTTCTTAATATATGAAGGTGATTTAAAAACCATCCGCTGATGGGAATATGTATGATTTCCAATTTGATGCCCTGCACTTACAATTTTTTTAGCTTCTTCAGGATTTTTTTCAATTTCATTACCGATTAAAAAAAATGTCGCTTTTACATTGTATTGTTTTAACAAGGGTAGAATTTTTTCTACATTTTTTGTTGGTCCATCATCAAAGGTCAATGCGACTACCTTTTGATTGGTCTCCACCTGGTCGGTTAATCGACCAAATAACTGGAAGGTTCTAGAATTCATTAACTTATAGGTTCCAAGTAATAAAAGGAACACTAACAAAATTCCAACTCCACTATAAATTAGTTTCTTTTTCATAAAAACAGCCTTTCTTTCGAATTTTATTAAGTTTATTTTTATAGTAACATAATCTACTAACTTCCCAAGATGAGGTATTTACTGTAAAACTTTAAAACTATCTAGAGTAAATTAAAAAGGTAATTCATCATCATCTGCCTTTTACTAAGTCGATAATGTAAAAAAGTGCCAGTTCTCAAAAGGAACTGACACTTTTCATATAATTATTTAACAACTCTCTCCCGAACCACTTAACTTCGAGAAGAATCTACAACCTCGGGAAGTGCCACATCCTATGGGACTCATTTAATAATCTTATTTAACAAAAAATCTACTTTCTCTTTAAGAAGTTCCTTTACACTAACATCAAGGTCCATTTCATCCATCGTCTCTTTTAATTTGCCGAACCATGCTGAGGCCCTTTCTGGGGCTATTTGAAATGGGTGTCTTTCTTTAACCTGTGATACTTGCTCACCTTGTTCCTGAGTAGATTCCTCTGAAACTAAGCGATTTATAAATACTCTTTGCCGATTTTTCAGCAGCTCTATATCCGTGTTTCTTTCATTAAACATGTTAATATAGTAAGAATCCTTTAGCAGCTTATCATAAAAGCGATCAACCAATTCATTCACTTTTTCCTGGTCTAGTGCAATGGACATCATCAATTCCCTCTTTTTCTTGATTGGAGTAGTTTCTACTATTATTATAGTGTAAATAATAAACCAGAATTGTGACTTACATCACAAAAAACCCTTTGTGGAAGAATAAAGACACCTTTGATAATCTAAATAGCAGGTGTCCCCAAAATATAAATTAAATTATTCATTCTTCGAACGGCAATTATAATCCTTTTCAATTCCTTTTTTCCAGCTTCGATCTATCTTTTTGCCACTTCGAAGGTTGACCACGGCTTCATTTACCGCTTCATAATTTAATTCCGTTCCTTTATTGTCCGCGTGGTAATCAACGGCGAAGTCCTCATCGATTCCAAATCGAGCAGCAGTCGAAATGGCATCGATATTGGCTCCAAGGAATAGGAATTCCCAGCCATATTTCTCCTTTTGGTGTTGAACCATTTTTTTGATTTTGTCGGCTGTGAATTCACGGCTGGCATTTTCCATCCCATCCGTGGTTATAACGAAGAGTACTTTTTCAGCACGTTCATCCTCACTGGTTCTCTTTTGTACATTCACGAATTTTTGTATGGTAAAACCAATGGTATCTAATAATGCAGTGGTGCCGCCTACTTGATAGTCTTCTTCAGTGATAGGAGAAATACCCCGTACATTGATTCGGTCGTGGAATAATTCGTACTCGTGATTAAATAATACAGTCGTAACAATGGCTTCCCCTTCAGCCTTTTGCTGTTTCTTCAGCATCGCATTATAACCACCGATTGTATCAGACTCAAGTCCTGCCATGGAGCCGCTTTTATCTAATATAAACACTAATTCTGTTACATTTCTTTTCATGAATATCATCCTCCGTTCTTTGATAAACAAAGGATAACACTAATCCATTTCGAAATGGTCGCTTGGGAAGCGACATTTCATGCACCGAGTATTGGCTGGTCAAAAGCAAATAACGCCTCATTGATTTCATGAATATTGTAATTAGCATGTTGAATAAAATACTCAATTATCACATCAAATTTATTGCTGCGTGACAAGGTATAACCGGCTGCAGCTAGCAGCTCCATCGTTTCCTCCACAGTTAATTGAGTAAATTTAACGCAACGGCAAAAGCAATCGTGGTTTTCTTTTTCGGGGTATAATCGTCTTCATTTCGGATTTTGGAGAATAATCGCCGGTCAATATTCGCCCTTTTATACGTCTCTACATCCGTCATTCCTTTTTCATCAATGAAACGAAGCAGCCGTTCGGAAAAAGATTCATCGAGTTGGTCCAACAGGTTGACTAAGGAATACTCTGCTTCTTTATACAGATCCGGCTGAACAAATTCGACTTCTTGCGGTTGTTCCAATATATATCGTTCTTCTCTATTACGATTAAATGTGATTTCTACTTCTTCTACATAATGCTCATCAATATATTGATGAATCGATGTAAATAATTTCTTGCTTAAGCCGAAAGAACCTTTGTCAAAAACAACCAGATAAACAAGCATATCATGATGTAATAAAAAAGAGCCGATGGTCGAAACCGCGATTTGTAATGCTTCCTCTTTTGGATAACCATATATGCCCGTCGAAATTAATGGAAATGCGATGGACTCACATTGATGATTTTTTGCCAGCTTCAAGGAGTTATAGTAACTTGCCTTTAGCAGTGCTGCTTCATGTTTGGAACCACCCTGCCAAATAGGTCCTGGTGTATGTATGATATATTTGGCCTCCATGTTAAAGCCATCAGTCACAACGGCTTCTCCAACCTTGCATTCCCCCATTTTATCGCATGCTTCTTGCAACTCATTGACACCTGCCGCATGAAATATAGCACCGCATACGCCACCACCCATTTTCAGCGATGTATTCGCAGCATTCACAACCGCATCCACCTTCATCTTTGTAAGATCATGGCGAACAATTTCTAATGGCATAAGTTTTCCCCTCCCCAAACCATTTTTTATAGTGTTCATTATATCAGAAAAAAGATTTGATATTCGTAACAGTTGGTGCCTGACACTCTTTTAATGGCCTTTTAATTAATAAAGCATGTGCGTTTGACAAAATTCGGGTTGTTACACAGGCACACCCTTGATATACTTTTTATATCTGCTATACTTTTTATATCAAGTTTTTTGATCTCTCTGGAGGTGGTTTTTATTAAGATTTGCCCATATTTAGAATACTCATTTCAAATACTAGGTAAAAAGTGGAACGGGTTAATCATTCACTATTTGTCCCTTTGTGAGAACAACTCAACCAGTTTTACAGAAATGGTTCAAGAAATTTCTAACATTACGCCCAGAGTCTTATCCATGAGGTTAACTGAACTCATAGAGTATGGTCTAGTGAAGAAAGAAGTGATAGATTCACCCACCGTAACGATTTCATATAAATTAACCGAAAAAGGGCAAGAACTTGTTTCTGCTTTACAGCCTATCCAGAAATGGGCAATAGAATATAAAGATAAGGTTTAATTAAAAAACAGGAGTGATCAAAATGAATAACAAAAGTAATATAATGTGCGATTTGGAAACAGGGGTTTGTGGAAGCGCAGGGGACGAGGGAATGGAAATGATTGACTTTAATCAACCCCAAAAATCGATTAATCTTTATTATGTCACCGACCCAATTTGCTCCCACTGTTGGGCACAAGAGCCAGTGCTCCGTCGTTTTGAAGAGCAGTATGGGGATAACTTTACCTTCCATACGGTTATGGGAGGATTATTAGAAAAATGGGGCGATGGACCTGTCGACCCAGCAAACGGAATCGCCAAACCGTCTGATGTTGCTGGACATTGGAGAGAAGTTGGTGATTATACGCGCATGCCAATTGATGGCACACTTTGGTATGACAACCTGATTCACTCATCCTATCCCCCATCTATTGTATTTAAAGTCATTCAAAAGCAAAATGAAGCGTTGGCTCGTGTGTTTTTACGCCGTGTGAGAGAAGCCGTTTTCGCTTTCAATCAAAATATTGCAGAGAAGTCGATTTTAGTGGAAATCGTGAATAATCTTGGACTTGATGGAGAAGCAATTGTAAAAGAAGCGGAGCTGCCAAGCGGACAGCAATTATTAAATGAAGATTTCGTTCTAGCTGCCAAATTAGGTGCCAGAGGGTTTCCAACAATTGTAATGATAAATGAGGAAAATAAAGGTGTGAAGATTGTTGGTGCTCGCCCATTAGAATACTATGTTGCAGGGCTAAAACAAGTACTAGATTCAGAGACTCTCCAAGTTAAACAACAACCAGCACTCTCTAGCTTGCTTGAAAAAGAAAAGCTTTTATTTTCGAAAGAGATTGAGGTAATGTACGATCTTGAAAAAACAGAAATTAACGCTTTTGCTGAAAAAGAACTTTCATCCACCAGTTATCAAGTGAAGGAAATTCTAGGTGAAACCTATTTTGTGACTAAATAATCACGAAAACAGTAACGGGTTCCGTTCCCTATCGTTAACATTAAAAATGGAACCAAAAATGACTATCAAATTGTAAACTAATTTGATAGTCATTTTTATTGGTATATCAAGCTTTTTACAGAATAAGTGCTTAAATTTGTACAAATGATAATGATTACTTATACATAAAAAACACAATAGGTACTTTTTGGATGTGCCTTTTGTCATTTTTATAGTCTATTGTATCTGCTCTGGTTTTCCAAAATAGCTAAACGAGTTAGCTTCACTTTTATTTCTTTACTTAATGAAAACCATTCAGGTTTAAGGATTTTCATTTTACATTCCCCCATTAGAGTATTGTTCAGTTTCAAGAAGTTTTAAAACAACTTATTTTGTAACAATATTCATCTGAGATGCAATTCTTTTTTCTACAATTTTTATCATTCCCGATCCCTCAAACTTTTTAACATTTTTCGTTTTCCATTTTATTTGAATTTTCTACATTTTTTTCATTTACTGTTTTGAATCGTAAGGTATCACCGTTTAATCGGACTCCTTTGATTCATCGGCGCTCTCCTCTGCTGGAATAACAGGAGCCTCCAGGGCAGGAGAATTAATATACTCCATAACTTTTACCTTTGGCGGCTCTGGCCGACTTTGACCATACAGACGTACGTAGATTTCTTCAATTTCCTCTCCCGTCAAATCGCCCCGCTTCAGCAATTCTTCTGCAATGGAATGGACAAAGTCGGCATTTTCATTTACTAGCTTCTTTACTTGAAGCATTTGGTCTTTTAACAACACGTTGATTTTTGGACGGAGCGCTCTAAGTCCATCGATTCGAGAGCCTATTGCCAGCCAGCTGAACAGCTCATCTCCCATACCTACCATTCCAAGGTAGGCGCCAGCTAACAGCGTAGCATGCTGCAGGTCGGAGGTGACACCGTTTAATTTCTTGAAGAGGAACTCTTCTTCAACAGCCCGTGCTGCCAGACACACCTGGATTTCTGCTAGGATTTCGCTATCGCTTCTATTATACCGCTCCTCTGTCGGCTTGGTGGCTGCAAGACCTAGCGCACTGCCCCTGCGGATAATTGTTACCTTCCAAACCCGTTCGTGCGGCTTCAATAGATACTGAGCGACTGCATGGCCGGCCTCATGGTAGGCGACATTACGCTTCTCATCTTCCATCATAGAGCTCAGAGGCTGCTTTAGTCCCCACTCATAAGTCTCCATGGCGGCCCGGAAGTCCTCGTAGCTTGCTAACTGTGCACCATGTTGGTGTGCAATTACAACAGACTCATTTACGATGTGTTTGATTTGTGCTGGGCTATAACCAATCGTATCAAGTGCAGCCTTCTCAGGTGTAAGAGTAGCGTCCCTTTTTACCTTCTCGAGGTAGTAGTTGAATACGTCCACCCTTCCATCATAATCCGGGGAATCGACCCAAAGCTTCCGATCAAATCTGCCGGGGCGGAGCAGCGCCTGATCGAGTACATCAGGCAGATTGGTTGCTCCGATTGTCAGCACTGCAGGTCGTTCTGCTTTTTTGCGCCGCAACCCTAGTGAACGTAGCAATTTGGCAATCTTGGAATTATCAATGTTTGGCGGGTCCATCTGCAGAAGCAGCTCATTTAGCAGGCCCGAACCCATGCCCGCCATGCCGAGCATCCCACCCATACCACCACCACCGCCTCCAGCCGAACGACTCATTCCGATTGCATCGATTTCATCGATAAAGATAATGCAGGCGCCGTATACTTTCGCAAGCTTCCTCGCCTTCCTATAGAGGCCCATCACCTTCAGGTTGCCGACGCCGAAGAACATATTTTGAAAACTAGGAGCCGATGCGTAAGCAAAGGGAACCTGCGCTTCGTTCGCAATTACCTGTGCCAAATAGGACTTTCCAGTGCCAGGGGGCCCACATAACATCAACCCTCGTATCGCCTCACCACCCATGTCCTTAAACTCCTTGACGCCCTTTAGCAAAACGACAATCCGCTTGGCATTATCAACGATTTCGGGATTTCCGCGGTAATCATCCCAAGTCGAACCAGTCTCGCCAGGCAGAATCCAGTAAGTTCGTCCCCGTGCCAGGAACCAGAAAAGTGCAACAAACTGGATAATCATAAACAACATTGCAAAGAGCAACTGCAGCAAATAACTAACAATAGTCAACGCTACCTGCCAATAGGCTGGCCCTCCCCTTAAGAGAATCATTCCTAAGAAGAAGATGGCCGCAAGCCAGAGAAGGGATTTACGCCACTTGACCCATTGATATTTCCTCATAGCTTCACTACCTTTCGGAATATTCAGAATATCATATGAGGAATTAGCCCTAAAAGTGCCTAGAAAGGTGTCAGGCACCTAAAAAAGACAATTGTCCATCATATACGGACACCTTTAATTATGTTTAAGGCGAATAACTTGAGAATCATACTGATATTTATTCGTTGTTTAATCATGTCATACCTTATTTATGTGAACGTCATTAAGATTTCTTTCTGTTGAAGTGTTGTTAATAATTTCCATATTCCTATTCGAAATGTTCTTTAAATCTAGGCACCTCTTCCCTTCAAAGGCATAGATAGATATATCTATTCCTATGAACAAAATATTACTTATAAACAATGAAAAAGCCCTCCATGTAGGAAGGCTTCACCTTGCTTATTTAATTAATTTATTTTTAATGTCCAATAAATATTTGAGTACAACTGCTATACCGCTTATGAAATAGAATGTTATCAGAATCCACCCTGTTGGATCTATTGAAAACATGGATATTAGAATGTTCAACGGCAAAACAATATATACAATATCCTTTAAATAATCTAAAACAAATGTGGGATCGAACTTGCCTGCCCAAAAAGATTGGAAGAATGCAATAAGAAAATTAAGAATCATTAGTCCATATACAGCCCACATTGTGTAGAGCATCCAGTCTGAAAGTGTAAAGCCCATTTATCATCACCACCTTACATTATACTATGCTAGTAATAATGTAAGGTGAAGACGACAAAGAGTTAAATTAACAAAATTTTCAGAAATAAAGAGTTAAATAAAAAAAGGGTTTTTGGATTCCTAACCTGTAGCTGCATAAATGTTAATCTACAGTCCTGCTACATTTCCTTTTAGTACAGCTGTTCATAATGATAGTTGGTAAAAACCATACTCTAAGCCAATTAACACCCGCTTTCTCCATCTTTCTTTTTGAATCTAGCAAATAGGTCATGAAAATCATTGTGAGATTAAGATTGTTATGGTTTATTCACTTTGTTAATGGGTACTGTATAGTCATCCCAAATTTATAGGAGGTAATATCAAATGAACAATGAACAGTACCCAAGCAAATTACCCGCACAAGAACAACACCAGCAACCAACCTGGAATAGAGAAGATATGAAGCCACTTCCAGATACGGAAAATCCGAAGTACAAAGGAAGTAACAAGCTCCAAGGAAAGAATGCCATAATTACCGGTGGAGACAGTGGAATAGGACGTTCTGTATCAATAGCTTTCGCAAAGGAGGGGGCAAATGTTGCGATTATTTATTTAAACGAAAGCAATGATGCCGAAGTAACCAAACAGCTGGTTGAGGAGGAAGGTGGAAGATGCCTATTAATTGCTGGAGACATCGGTGATGAATCCTTCTGTAAAAAAGCTGTACAGCAAACCGTAGATGAGCTGGGCGGACTTGATATCCTTGTAAATAATGCAGCTGAACAGCCTCCTCAAAAAAGCATTTTGGATATAGGGACAGAGCAGCTGGAAAAGACATTCCGGACAAATATTTTTTCTATGTTCCATTTAACAAGATCCGCGTTGTCTCACCTTAAGCAAGGAAGTGCGATTATTAATACAACGTCTATTACTGCCTATCAAGAACATAGAAAGCTGCTTGACTATTCTTCTACAAAAGGTGCCATTACAACCTTTACACGGTCTCTTGCCCATCAGCTGGCCGAAAAAGGAATCAGGGTAAATGGAGTCGCGCCAGTACCTATTTGGACACCACTTATCCCTACTACTTTTACCGCGGAAGAAGTAAGTAAATTTGGACAGGATACACCGATGAAACGCCCTGGACAACCGGAAGAGGTTGCTCCTTCGTATGTCTACCTTGCATCAAATTCAGATTTCTCCTATGTTTCTGGACAAATTCTGCATATAAATGGTGGAAAAGTCATTAATGGGTAGGTAGATACATTAAAAAGGTATTCGCAATTCATCCCCTCCCAGAATTAGGACTGAAACATAAAGATAGCCCATTTCCAAGCATATATTTTAAAAGTTTAGGACGGTTCTTTCCATATAAACAGTGGTTACCATCCGTAAGACATAAAGAGAGACAAATAATTTAAATTATTAATACAAGTTGTCCACACCTCCCAATTTACTCCTACATTTAATGTAGAAAGGGAGGTGAAATTTTATGAGTATAGAGGACGTTATTTCAATAGGAGCAAATTGTATTGTACAAATCAGAAATCGCTTTTTTCTTTTAGTAGAAATCGAAGTGGAAGCAGGTAATGTTGCATTCGAGGAATTCGTGTTTATTCGTATATCACGACAAGAGGCTAGGACATTGTTGGATGCAGGAGTCCATCGATGTGAAATTACAACTCGCATTCCAAGATCTGATGATGTAGAAGTAGAATTTATTTGTATCTTGATTGTAGATGGAGAGGCATTTGCAGTGTTTGATGTAGAAAACGACACGGACGAAGCAGTTCTTGTCGAAATCCCATTAGCAGCTGCACGTCGATTAATCCGCAGAGGTGCAAGGGAATGTACGGTCATTGACAGATTGCGAGGTTAAGATTTTTAAAAAGAATGAATAGATTACACAAGAGGGCTATTTACGCGAATAGTCCTTTTGTTTTTTATAATTAGGCTGTTTTAAACTAGATTGTTGATTTCCGCTCCAATCAACAGGGTTACAATAACAACAATTACCTTTAACAGAGCCTATAATAAAATAAAAGAATCATTATATTTTTCTAAATCGTATCCACGGATAAATATTTTGGATGGTGATGGGTAATTTATTATAATCTGAAGGTTATTAAGGTACATTTATAGGAGGAAATAAAGAGACTCAGAATACTTTATAAATTGTCGATGGTCGTTTTGGTTACAGCATCTATTTTAATAGGAGCCTTTTATCCTAATACGAAAGCGATGAGTGTGGAAGCAGCAAGAATCCCATGGAATAATCAAAAGGCAGATCTTGTGATTAAGAATGGGCACATCTTAACGATGAATGCGAAAAAGGATGCCTTTGTCAAAGGGACAGTTGTAATAAAGGATAAGAAAATCATTGCAATTGGCGATGAAAATTTGGAAAAACAATATAAAGCCTCTAAAGTCATTAATGCCAATGGTAATATTGTGATGCCGGGAATGATAAATACTCATAATCATGTTCCAATGGTTGCGTTTAGAAGTATTGGTGAAGAAGGAGTAGGCAATCGGTTATTTGATGTGTTTTTTCCACTAGAAGGAAAATTACTTTCAAGGGACCTTATTTATAAAGCATCCATTCATGGCGTCATAGAAATGGCAATGGGCAGAGTTACGACATATGCAGATATGTATTACCACGAAGATGAAGTAGCAAAAGCGACAGAAAAGATTGGCATTAGAGGAGTTCTTGGAGAAACGGTTATTAGCTTTCCAACAGTCGATGCTCCTGAACCATATGGCGGACTAAAATATGCAGAGGACTTTATTAAACAATATAAGAATCATGAACTAATTACGCCATCTGTGGTGGCCCATGCTCCCTACACAGTTAGCCCTGAGATGATTAAGGCATCGAAAGATTTAGCTAAAAAATATCAGGTACCATTTGCGATTCATGCGGCAGAGTTTGCTGATGAAGCACAAAGAGTAGAAACCAAGTTTGGTCAGAAGTATCCTTCCGTCATAAAATACTTGGATTCTTTAGGAATATTAGATGAAAATACAATGCTTGCACATGCCATCCATATTGATGATGAGGACATTAACATCATTAAACAAAGAGGAGCCACAATTGCCCATAATCCAATAGCGAATACAAAAGGGGCAACCGGTGTGGCACCAGCTATTAAGATTGATAAAGCAGGGATTAAAATGGGATTGGGTACAGATGGGCCAATGAGCTCGAACACCATGGATGTATTCGGAACAGCCGGATATGCGGCAAGAATTCACAAATTGGTCAACAAAGATCAAAGCGTAATGCCGCCAAGTAAGGTTGTCGAACTTGCCACAATTGGTGGAGCAAAAGCTCTAGGGCTGGATAAAAAAATCGGCTCACTAGAAGTTGGGAAATATGCAGATATTATTATTGTAGACACTCATGCGCCTAATACCTTTCCAACCTTTGATCCATATGCAACGTTAGCGTATGCAGCAGGACCGCAAAATGTAATCGATGTGATCGTTAATGGGAAATTGATTGTAGAAAACAAAAAGCTTAAAACCTATGATTACAAGAAAGATCTGAAGGATATGGAAGGAATCTATAAACAAGTAGCAGAAGTAGAGAAAACTCTTCCCTATCATCAACAAAAACCAACGAGTGAATGATGTATTCAACACAAAAAAGCGAAGCTTGAGGGATTATCCTCAAGCTTTTAATCAATTTTACTGTATGTTGGTTTTTTGTAATGGTCTGTCCCTCTTCTTGCATAAAGATATACAAAGGGGGGATTTTTATTTTATATCCAAATAAACCTATTAGAATTACTGTTGCTTATGTTTTTATTACCTCAGCACTTATGAAATTAATGGGTACCGAAGTAGCGAATCATTTTCTTGGATTAGGACTTCCCTATCCCCACATGATGTTAAAGCTTGTCATTTTAATAGAAATGGTTTGCGGAATTCTACTATTGGTTAATAAAGCTGTTAAAAATGCAGTGGTACCTTTAATTGGTATTATGATCGCAGCCATTCTATTAACAAAGGTTCCCTTACTGCACACTGGCTTCCTTCCATTCGCTTTTGGTGCTCGTTTAGACATTGTACTGTTAGTTTTGCTAGTTTATCTATACAAGGCCACATAAGATTTCCCTGTTTTTTGGGGTACAGTTCCAAACGTTTGTAAGGATTTATTTTAGCTAATCGGTACTTCTGAAGTCTAGTGAACAAAAAAAGGATAGAAAAGGAATCACATATTCCCGTTCCCTACCCCTTTATAAATAATTCCATTTTCTACTTCATTACTTAACTAATTTTAAGAAGTTTTACTCTCGTCATACGGGATTGGTACCTGGGACGGTTCCTTCAATTTTCTTTTCATCATTACATAATAGAGTACTGATGGAACCACCAATCCTAATATCCAGGCTATATCGGCTCCCCCCATTGCTTTCGCACCAGGTCCTACAAAGAACGATGTGTTCATAAATGGAACTTCGGCGATAATTGAAACGAGGAACGATAGAGCAGTAATTTTGTTTACTTTTCCATACTTTCCATTTAAATCAAAAATATCTTTAATACTATACTCCCCGTGACGCAGGACATAAAAATCAATCAGGTTAATAGCTGTCCATGGAATTAAAAAGTAACTAATAAATAAGATAAAGTTGATAAAATTGGACAAGAAATTTCCCTGACCCCAAATAGCCAGTAAAGTTCCAACTGTTCCTATTCCAAAGATAAAGAACATCCTTACTTTTGGGGTTACTTTTATTTTTGAAAAAGGCTCAACTGTAGATATGGTTGACATAAAGGCGCCATATAAATTAAAAACATTGATGGAGAACTGACCTAGGATGATCACAGCAATTAAAAGAAACGAAAAACTTCCAAACTGATTAGCGAGATTCGTGCCAGAGTTACTTAGGAAATTCGGAATGGCCGTAGTCAGTAAGACTCCTAAAACCATCATCCAAACAGTGCCCAAAACAGTCCCTGCATACGTATACCAAAACGTTTTTGAGTAATTGGTTTCAATTGGTAAATACCTTGAGTAGTCAGCGACATTGGGTGCAAATGAGATCTGCCAGGTTGCTACCACACTAACACTTAACATAAAGATTGGTAGATTGAACTCAGCTGGAGACCAGCTTCCAGACGGAACGGGTAATTGGAAGACAATAAACGTAGCAGCTATGAAAACAAGAAAGAACACCCAAGTCAAATACTTTTGCATCTTATGAATAAGATCATGGCCAATCATTGTCACGATAAAAGTGATGATATTAAGAACAATGATACTCAAAGTTAAATTAAGGTCTAAGGCACTGCTCAATACTTGTGCACCTAACAAACCACTGCTTGCAAAAAAACCCAAGTACATGAAAATAACTAGAATTAAGGGAATCACGGCTCCAATAACACCAAATTGTGCACGGCTTTGAATCATTTGGGGGATACCGAGTTTAGGTCCTTGAGCAGAATGTGAAGCCATAAAAATGGCCCCTATTAAATTACCAACAATAATAGCTACAACACTCCAAAAAAGATTTAAGCCAAAAGTGACACATAATGCTCCTGTCACAAGTGTGGTAATATGCATATTTGCAGCAAACCAAACTGCAAACAATCCTCTTGGTTTTCCATGACGTTCATTGGCCGGAATATACTCAATACTTCTTGTCTCAATTTTCATAGATCTGCCCCCTGAAAAATATTATTTTGGTGACTTATCTTAGGAGTGAACTTCTTCCTTATTCAACTTGCGTTCATCTATGTTTTCTTTTTCCTTTAAAACAAAGCTGAGTAAATCCAATGCAAGCCGTGCACCTACTTGACCGGTCATTCCAGCTGGGTCATATGGCGGTGCTACTTCGACCAAATCAAAGCCAATCACTTTTCCTCTTTTAGCTATTCCTTCAAGCAATTCATTTACTTCATCGTAAATAAATCCTCCTGGTGAAGGGGTACCTGTTCCGGGTGCTACTGAAGGATCCAAACCATCAATATCTAGGGTAATATAGTATTTTTCTCCTTCTGGAAGTAGTTCTAAAACACTTTCAATTCCCATTTTCCTAATTTGGCGTGGTGATAAAATAACACTTCCATATTCTCGTGCTGCATCCACATCTTCCTTCAAACTGCTAGAAATTCCTCGAATTCCAAATTGGAAAATTTTCTGAACATGGTCCATTTCAGATAAACGACGGATACAGCTTCCATGCCCATACCTTTGCCCGGAACGATGATCCGCCCAATCCAAATGTGCATCGATTTGAATAACATGAAAAGGCCCTAACTCTTCTAAACCTTTACCAACTGGAATGGTAATGGAGTGATCTCCGCCTAATACAACCGGCATCGCTCCTTTTGAAACAATCTTTCTAATGGCTTCTTCTGTGTTTTCATGGCATTGCATCATATCTCCATGAACCATGTCCACATCGCCGCAATCTACTACTTTCCATCTTGGCCCCAAATACGTAATATCTTTTTCAATATCGTAAGCACCATTTAATCCAAAACTGTAAAGTGTAGATCCTTCACGAATCCCCCTTGGACCCATTCTTGCTCCAGATTTCCATTGAGTACCCATATCATTTGGAACTCCAATAACGGCAACATCCGCATCTAGTTGATTAATATCTGAACAAACAGGATATTTTCCAAAAGTGCAGATACCAGTAAAAGGTAAATTCAAAAATTGCTTTTCATCTTGATTTGACATAAAATAGCCTCCTTTAAGTTTCTATTCTTAAAGATTGCAATTTTCATGCCAACTAATAAAGACAGCGTTTAAGAGAACGTTGTAGTCAAAAACGACTACCTTTGCTCAACATATTTTAGTATTTTCCGATTGGCAGTAGATTGGCTGATTCCCAATATTTCTGCAAGTTTAATGCTACTAGGATATTTATGATACATTCGCACAATATACTCCTTTTCAAGTGTTTCTAAATAATCGTTTAAGGGAATTTCTTTCGTTGACGGGGTGAAGGAATCCTTTTTTGTTTCCTCTTCTCCCAAATCAAGGTCTATTTCGTTCCCACTAGATGTGATCATTTTCTTTTCAATATAGTTTCGTAATTCCCTGACATTTCCCGGCCAATTTTGCTGGCTTAGCCAAGCAGCCATTGTTGGGGTAAAATATGTATTCAATTGATATTTACGATTCAATTGTTCAGTAATCTCGTAAATTAATGGAATGATTTCTTCCTTTCGTTCCCTTAGCGGTGGAATCTCTACTTTTACGACATTGATTCGGTAATAAAGATCTTCTCTAAATTTCCTTTCCATAATCATCTTTTCTAAGTTTTGATTTGTAGCACAAATAATTCTGCAATTTACCTCAATTTTTTTTGTTCCTCCAATTCTCATTAGGGTTTGGTTTTGCAAAACCGACAATAATTTTACCTGAAGATTCAATGGCAGTTCACCAATTTCATCTAGAAAAAGAGTTCCCTTTCCTGCTATTTCAAAGTACCCCTTCTTACCCCCTTTTTTAGACCCGGTAAAAGCTCCCTCCTCGTAACCGAAAAGCTCTGATTCAAATAAAGATTCAGGTATTGCACCACAGTTTACATCAATGAAGGGTTCAGCCTTTCTTGATGACATTTGATGAATTTTATAAGCAATATGGTTTTTACCAACCCCCGACTCACCCTCGAGTAATACAGTAACGTTTATATCTGCTACCTTTGACACAACTTCAAATACTTTTTCCATTTTTCCATTACTTATAAAGAATTGTTGAGTCGCCTGTTTTCGTAATTTTTCATTTTCTTCTTGAAATTTTAGTAATGCCTTTGCTACTTGCTCATTTTCTTTTCTTAAAGACTCAAATTCGGTTATATCTCTTGAAAAACTCGTAGCGCCTATTAATATTCCTGATTGATCATAAACCGGATATCCGGAAATGATTAGTTCTCTATTATGATTTGTTTCTTGAATTAGCGTTACTTCCTTGTTAGTTCTTAACACGCTTGCAATGACAGAGGGAGAAAAAAGTCCTTGTTTTTCAAGTTCGAAAATATTATGATTAACGATTTGCTCACACGGAATACCAAAGACTGTTTCAGTAGATTGACTTGCATATAAAACCATTCCCGTTGCATCCGCAATAAAGATTTCATCAAAAGAATGTTCTAAAATATGGTTTAAAAGTATCGAATCATCCCAGCTTTTATTCATTTTCATCACCTAGTCATTTTTGATTTAATCATAATCAAAAATGACTAATAATTCAAACTATTTTAAATTTTTTTTATTTCATTTAAGGCAATTTCCAAAATGATTAGAATTTTTAATTAGCAGGAATAACTGAGGTTGAAAAAATGGGGTTAGTGGACGGTGAATGGGGGGACGGTTCTTTCGAATTACCGTGAAAACCTTCCCTGTGGAGTTGTTATCAGTTTTTTCTGTATGTTAGTTTTTTTGTAATGGTCTGTCCCTCTGCATAAAGATATACAAAGGGGGATTTATATTTTACATTCAGATATTTTGCTGGATAAGTGGTAAATATAAAAACAAGAGAAATACAAACTGGTGTAGTTTTGCAAAGAAAGGATTAACGAAAATGATTATAATGGAAAGAGAACAAAGCTATTTTATGGTAACTCAGAATGATCACGCCAAAATTGCAGGGGAAATCGCCCGAAACTGTAAAGATGATTATTTTTTTGATCATACACGAACCCAAGAAGTGCAACTGGCGATCCAAGAACATGACAGAGGCTGGATAGAACTGGATACGTCTCCTGTATGGAATGATAAAACGGAGATGCCGTACTCTTTTATCGACTACCCGATAGTGCTTAAAATTTCTTTTTATAAAAAGGGATTGAATGAAGTTGAAAAAATGAGCAAGTATGCTGGACTTTTATGCAGTTTACACTATTCATCATTCATCCAGGATGCTACTGAGCCCGCAGTCAGGGAATTTTGGAATGAAGAAAAGCAAAGACAGGAGCAACTTTTAAAGGGATTGCAAATAGTGGGAAACGAGAATAAGAATGAAACTTTAATGTACCACTTAGATCTGTTAAAATTTTGTGATTATCTTTCCCTGTTTATTTGTTTAAATGAACCTGGAGATAATAAAAGGATACATCCCTTTTTTCGAAATGGATTTCCACAGTTATTTCCTTTTGTTACGGACAATCCCATCGATGCTCATTGGAAAATCCAAGAAACGGTTTCGCTCTCCTTCTCCCCTCTGAAAGGTGAATTAGAAGTAAAACTGCCTTATAGGGATGTAAGAAAAGACCAAATAGAGGAACATGGCATCTTACAGGCATACAAGGATACCCCTGTTACTATAAGGAAGATAGCGTTTAATTAGGTGAAAACCTGTGGATAGCATTTTCCGAAAAAATGCAATCCACAGGTAAATCGTTTATCTAAGATCTGCGTTTAGGTTTAAAGGTTTTACAACAGGTTTCGGCTGAATGACCTGCCGTATCGATATGATTCTTTTCACCTAATTCGGCAGACATTTCTGTATCATACCTTGCATGGTTATCTAGTTCAACCATAATTTTTTCCGCTGTACAAACATTTCCTTGTCCATAAAACGAACAGTTGGCAATCGCACAAGATACTTCAACTTTAGGCATTGTCTTACCTCCTAGTTAATGACCTGTTGCTTTATTATTTTTTGTAAAAACAATTTTTTCATACACTGGATACAAAAGATTAAAAAACAGATACTAGTAAATAATTAACACCCATTTGAAGGTGATCTGTTTTTATAATCAGTACATTCTATTTAACCAAGAACGTCTCTCCTACTTCATCAAATGCGTGCTTATAGTCAAACGCAAAAGGAGTGGGTCCTTGCTGAATATAATAGTTGTATCTCTTGAATGCCTCCTCCCAGGATACATCCTTCACCTTTTCCACCCACCACACCACATATGTAGGTTGTTTCTCTTGATGAGTTTCAATCCACTTGTTCCTGTCTCGTATGGCTTGCTTGTGTTGACCTGAATACGTAAAACGATATAAAGATTGAAGGCTTTTCCATACCGTTAGTGTAAGAATAGGAACACCCTCCCCTTGGATAACTTCCTCAGGGAATGGCACTCCATTAGGTGAAAACTCCTCTATAAGATGCCCTGATTTAGCAGCCTGGCGAATCACTTCGTATCCCACCTCAAAAAACTCACGAGAGGCATGATGCTCATACGGATGTTTTAGTCTACCGACAGTATAGATTGCAACAAAAGCCATAATTATCTCTCCATTTACACTTTTTACCTACATATATTCAAGAAACTCTGGACTAATTCCTATTGAACAAACTGATCATCATTTTTATGAAAAAACTTTCTTTTTATAGATAGGACTCAAATTCATAAATAACTAGGCACAATTAATTACCTTTGTAAAATTTTCAAGAAAAGTGTAGTCTCCATACACTCATTGAAGGGTGGCTGCACTTATTATTTCTACAAAAATCTACGAAACTCGGACAATGACTGGCTCTCCCTCTAAAATTTTATATATACGGGCTCCAATTTCATCTCTAAGTATATTATAAAGGGTGTTAGCCTAATTACCCTCCATACAATCGAAAGGTAGTGTTTCAATGTATAATAACGCAATCCCTTATCTTAGTGATTACTCTAATGCTATTCCCCAGGCTCCAATGTCTTACGGCTATGCGACTCCTTTTCAAGGACATTGTGCTAATGTTCGTGGGTGGGGAAGTTTTATCATTATCATCGTGTTGTTTATTTTATTAATCATTATCGGTGCAATTGCTTTCTGCTTTTAATTAGGGCAGACCTAATAGCAAGCTCTTCAAAAAAATATAAAGATCTTGTCGAGTTAGATGACAAAAGCCAGGGACATGGTACGATCCCATGTCCCATTCTTGTCAGCAAAGACCATGTGAATTCGGCGGGGCATTGAAGCAGCGAACGAAATTTTGGGAAGATGTAATATTCGTCTACTACCATCGAGTATTTTAGTTCCTTTTATACAAACTGAAGTAAAGTAAGTCTAGTTTTGCATTATAAAAAAATCGCTCAGTCAATTTAACTGAGCGATCTCCTAAATTACATAAATTCATAACCAAATTTCTGCAACCTAGTTAACGGTTCTGGATAATGGATATGTTTGTATTGATTATTTTCAAGTCCGTCATTATCAAGCGTAAAAATATTTTCAAATGTGATTTGCATTATTGATCATTTCTCCTTCTAGTCAATAACTCTTGCCACCTCATTACCACACTTATGACATATCCCTTCCAATACAATTACATTAGAAAATTCTTTGACTGTATAGCTTTCAATCTTAACAACATCACTACAAGAACCGCACCAAACATTTTGTTCTAATTTTCTACGAATTTCTACAGGCATCGAAAGCCATTTTTTATTTGCAGAAAAAGAGATTACTCCTTGATTATCTAATGTTTTGTGGTTTTTTTCTGCTTTCTCCAACCTATCGATTCAAAATCAATTCTGAACAAATGTGCAGACCTCCGGATATATTGATGGTATACTTGTTAAATACTTAAATTTGATTTATTTATTGATATTGATTTTCATTATGGTTTGTATTATTTTATTTTTCACTTTTAAAAAACTTTATATTAGAACTTCAACCATGGCCATGGTTATGGCATTTGGGATTGTGACGCAAGGTGTTCTATTAAACTATTTTGGAATCCAGTTTTTCCAACACATTTTTGGAAAAATTCTAAGCATTATTAACCTATCCCTTTGGTTTGCCTTTATTCTTTCTTTTATAATTGCTAGTCTAGATGGAAAATTTAAAGACATCCATTATTCCAATCTAATCAATCGTTTTGGGATTGGTACATGGATTGCTGGTACATCTATTAATGGCATTTTATTTTATAAACAATTTTTCCAATGGGGATTTATTTCGGTCATTATTGCTATTATTAATATTGTCCTGTGGATTATTTATATTGGGATAAGTGTAAAAACTTTTTTAGAAATTTCTCGGACAAAATCATATCGGAATGTCCATGGAATTCTTCTTCTTACTACTGTTAGCACACAATCGATAGTCCTTTTACTTAACACTGTTTTCAAAGAATTTCCGGACATCTTTAACCTATCCTTACTAATCATAGGGTTTTGTTTTTATCTTGTTTGTGTTTTCTTTATTTTATATAGATACATAAAAAATTCTTGGTCAATTGAAATGGATTGGAACAATACGAACTGCATTTTACATGGGGCTTTATCTATTTCCGGGATTGCCTGTTTAGTCACAGGCATCATTAGTATTGATACCATAAGATTGATATGGAGAGCAGCCCTTATTATCTTCATTACGGTTGAGTCTATTGAAATCTACAGGCTTTTTAAACGGATTAAACACTATGGCTTTAAAAAAGCTATCTTTATTTATGATGTTACGCAGTGGAGTAGAGTTTTTACTTTTGCAATGTTTTATACTTTAACATCCCTTATCCATACCCATTTATTTATTGGATCTTTTGTGATTGACACGATCTTAAACGAAGGCGTATGGGGAGTCATAATTCTTCTAATGTTTGAACTAATGCTTTGTTTTAGTGATCTCATAAAAGCTAATAAACATTCATCCAGACAAATTGGTAAAGAAAACGAAGTAAGCTCTCCATTTTAATTGGGGAGCTTTTTAATTTTTAATATTTATTTTTGGCTGCCAATAAAGCTTTACATGGCGTTTCATTTTTAGCTGAAGACGATTTCCATTGTTCAAACCAATAGTACTCTCCATTTTTGTTGTTTTTATCGATTACTTTTATTTTAAAATTATTAGAACTCACAAAACTGCAGGTTACATGGTGAATCTCGTAGGGTTTGCCGTATCGGTAATAATAAAATATCCTTTCACCTCTTTCATACAGGTAGGGGGTATAATTTATTGTTAAAGAAAACGTGCTTTTAAGCGCACGTTTTCTTTAACACCCTATTCAACATCATAGCCCTGGTCATCAATTGTTTCTTTTACTGCTTAAGGTAACTTCAGCAGGATCAAATTCTACATCAACATTTCCTGTTTCCAAATGAACTTTTACCAATTTAATACCTTGTAACTCTCCGACGCTTCCTTCAATAGGGTTTAGGCAACGACCACAAGACATTCTATTAACCTTTAAAGTAATCTTTTCCATTGATAATCACTTACCTTTATTTTTTCATTAATTTTTCTATTGCTAAAAGAACTTCATCTAAAACTTCTGTATCACCCTCGTTTATTCGTTCCAATACACAAGTTTTTAAATGTCCATCTAGAAGAATTTTTGCCACTCTTCCCTTTTTTAGTGATGGCCCAGGTTCACTTAATTTTACGTTTACTTTTATATTTTTAAATTTTTGTTTTACTAAAACCATCTTTAATTTGCACCTTACAGAGTTGTTTGTCAATCTAGTATCATTTGATAATGCTTTAAACAAATCTACTAATATTTCATCATTTATAGCGGATTATATTATTATCTTCCAACTTAAAAAAGGGGGACACTCCTAACAGGAGACAGTATTTAGTTTCCCTTCTTCATTACCCAACATAAGTTAATTTCTTGTCGTCACGATACACTTGGTTAATAATTCCTCCACCGAGGCATTCTTCTCCTTGATAGAAGACGACTGCTTGTCCAGGCGTTATGGCACGAATGGGTTCGTGGAAAGTGACTTTAACATTGGAATCATCCAACCGTTCTACCGTTACTTTATTGTCCTGTTGGCGATAGCGGAATTTTGCAGTACATACAAATGTATCAGGTATAGCGCCCTTTGAAATCCAGCTTACATCATCGGCAATGATGCTGTCTGAATATAGCATTTCATGGTGGAAACCCTGTCCAACATATAGTACATTCCTTTCAATATCCTTTCCTATTACAAACCAAGGATCACCATTGCCTCCAATCCCCAATCCATGCCTCTGTCCAATTGTATAGTACATTAATCCATCATGATGTCCGACAACTTTGCCGTCGAATGTTTCCATATTCCCCTTTTGTGCAGGCAAATAACCACTTAAGAACTCCTTAAAATTTCGTTCACCAATGAAGCAGATTCCTGTGCTGTCTTTTTTGGATGCTGTCGCCAAATTAGCTTCGGCAGCTATTTTTCTTACTTTTGGTTTTTCCATTTCGCCTATCGGGAATAACACCTTACTTAACTGCTCCTGCGTTAATTGATTTAGAAAATAAGTTTGATCCTTATTTTCATCTTTCCCTCTTAACATGTGAACTTTTCCGTTTTCTCTGACCACTCGTGCATAATGTCCTGTAGCCACATAATCGGCTCCAAGGCTCATGGCATAATCTAAAAATGCCTTGAATTTGATTTCCTTATTGCATATTACATCAGGATTCGGCGTTCTTCCTGATTTATATTCCTCTAAGAAGTAGGTGAATACCTTGTCCCAATACTGCTTTTCAAAATTCACGGAATAATAGGGAATATTCAGTTGATTGCAGACTCGGATAACGTCCTCGTAGTCTTCTGTAGCCGTACAAACACCAAATTCATCCGTATCGTCCCAGTTCTTCATGAATATTCCAATTACGTCATAGCCTTGCTCTTTTAAGAGCAGTGCAGCAACGGAAGAATCGACCCCGCCTGACATTCCTACAACTACACGTGTGTCTTTTGGTGCTTTCTCCATTTGTTTTCTCCTGTCTTTCTATAATAATTTCTATCATAAATAGTAATCCCTACTGTTAGGGGAAGGAGGAAGGAAAAGATTATAATGCACTTTACACTTCCTTTTTACTCTATGAAAAGCCAACTTTTAATAACGTTTCTAAATCCTCTTTACTATAATAGTAGTTTTCCTTACAAAAATGACATTGTGCTTCAGCCTGTCCATCCTTATCTATCATATCTTGAATTTCTTCGTTTCCTAGAATTAATATACCGTTCGAGATTCTATCTCTAGAGCATTCACATTGAAATTCAACTGGCATTGTTTCAAGAATGTTGACATTTTCTTCACCAAGTATTTGTTGAAGTATTTGTTCTGGTGTTTTACCTTGCCCAATCATCGAAGAAATGGAAGGCATCGTTTGTAAACGTTTTTTAATGAAATGAATGGTTTCTTCTCCTGTATTTGGCATCAGCTGAATAATAAAACCTCCAGCTGCTTGAATGGTAAAGTCCGGGTTCACAAGGACACCTACGCCAACAGAGGAAGTGACTTGTTCTGAATGCAGTAAATAAGAGGCAAAATCCTCACCGATTTCACCCGACGCAATGGGAACTTGGCCAATGAACGGGTGATACAAGCCAATGTCTTTGGTAACGGAAAGGATTCCATTTGTGCCGACCGCTGTCTTAATATCAAGTAAACCATGCTGATTCTCCACTAAGTAGGCATGTGGATTTGAAACATACCCTCTCACTTCACCCTTGGCATTTGCATCAACAAGGATGGTTCCAATTGGTCCGCCGCCATTCATTTTAATAGTTAGTTTTTCTTCACCTTTTAGCATGGCACCAAGAATGACTCCTGCTGTCATTGAACGTCCCAGAACCACAGAAGCGACCGCTAACATATCATGGCGGCGTCTTGCTTCCTCGATTGTTTCTGTTGTAATAGCGGCATATGCACGCACTTGTTTATTGTGAGAAATGGCTTTTACTAAATAATCTTTCACTTTAATCTCCATTCTTTATATATGCTTTTATTCTTTTGTATTTAAATTTTGGACTTTTTCGGGCGTTACATCATTTCCAAGTGGATCCAGCACCTTCATCTTTGAAAAAGTATTGAGCACTTGTCCACGTATTGCACGTAAATAATCTTCTCGTAGCACCTGTTGCTCAACTTTTTCAGCATTGGTTAAACCTTCTTCACGCTGCTTTTTCGCTAGTTCATTAATTCGTTGTAAAAAATCAATCATGTATTTCACCGACCTAATTGGTTTCGTTTATTCAATAATTTCAGTATGGAAGCAAAGTTTCATATGGTTTACCATTGTTTCTCCAAGGTCCGTAAATGTTGCTACACCTCGTTTATGAATGGCCGTTTTGAATCCTTCTGCGTCTGCTCCTGCAACTGTTAAAAAGTCACAAATATCCGTACATACCCCAACAGTATGAACCTTATCTACTCCGAAATTTCTTAAATTTTCAGCCAAATCTGTTTTAAAGAATGCATTATAGTTCGTTTTGGGTGTATAAATTACATTCTCATTATCTTTATTTTTTTGAAACCAATCATATAATACTCCATACAATTGTTGCCCTTCTGTTCCTACAATATTATGTGGTGTCCATAATTCAAAGTGTGGGTCATTTGGTTGGTGTGCATCCATTGTTACTACAACTACATTTCCCTCTGCTAAAAATCTTGTTGCCAAATCCTTAATATAAGGCACTATTTCTTGTGCTGGCTTACCAACAGTTAAGGTTCCATAATCAGCTACAAAATCATTACTCATATCCACAATTAATAAGGCTTCTTTTGACATTTTAATCCAACCCCAAAATTAATTATTTTAATATTTCAATCCTTCTATATCTTTATTTGTTCAGATACATTTGACAATTTGTAAATTATTTCGCCCTTTTTTTAATATTCATTGATTGATTGATTGATTAATTTATCTAAAGTTTGAGATACTGCTACAGTTTCTGGTGCAGAAAAACCAAACCTCATTCTATATCCATACATTAACTCCCGTAAAATTTGAATTTTATCCATTACATTCACGAACAGGTATACCTCCTAGTCATTGACTTTTTTCCTACTCTCCGTGGGGGTGGGCGAAAAACAAAAACGAAGAACCATTAATGCTAATCTTCATACTAATCAACCTTTTTCAAGTTGAAATGTTCACCCTCGCCCAAACGACCAAATCGAAAGATGAGAGTGAAATATCCTAATTTCAGCTGTTTTGTAGAGATAATCGGTTGTGTTTTTTTGCTTCCTCTATGTTTTTCATTTTGTTGTCCCAACAAGCCTGACTTAAAACCACAGGGTATTCCGCAGGATTTAATGAACGTTTGTACTCTTCCCATAAAAGGTTTAGTTGTTGCCCGGCATAGGATTGAATCTCTTGTACCTCCGGACATTCATACACAAGTGTCCCATGTTCGAAAATATCTTCATGCAAGTCTTTGGCCGTAAAATTGCTGACGAAATTTCCAATGTACGTATGCACAGGATGAAACATGTGAAGTTTGGCTTGTTTTTCTGGTTGTTCGTTGTCTAAGGCGATATAATCTCCTTCTGACTTTTTCGTATGGTTGTTGATAATGCGGTAAACCTTTTTTAATCCTGGTGTCGTGACTTTTTCAGGACTCGCAGAAATTTTGATTGTATCAGTCATCTTCCCGTTGTCATCTTCAATGGAAACCAGTTTGTACACAGCACCTAAAGCCGGTTGATCATAGGCGGTTATGGCTTTGGTTCCAACTCCCCATGCATCGATTTTTGCTCCTTGTGCGTTTAAGCTCATAATGGTATATTCATCGAGATCATTTGAAGCATAAATTTTGGTATCAACAAATCCTGCTTGATCTAATAATTTTCTTGCTTCTTTGGAAAGGTAGGCCAAATCTCCACTATCTAACCGAATACCTACAAAATTTATGTTATTGCCCAGTTCTTTGGCAACTTTGATTGCTGTAGGAACACCTGATTTTAGCGTGTCATAGGTATCAACTAAGAAAACACAATCATTGTGACGTTTTGCGTATTTATGGAAAGCGATGTATTCATCTCGATACGCTTGAACAAAGGAATGAGCATGTGTTCCTGAAACAGGAAGACCAAATCGTTTTCCTGCTCGAACATTACTTGTGCCAGAGAACCCACCGATATAAGCAGCTCTTGTACCCCATAACGCGGCATCGAATTCATGTGCGCGTCTTGTTCCAAACTCTAAGACGGTTTGATCACCTGCGGCTTGTTTGATTCGAGAAGCTTTGGTTGCGATGAGTGTTTGATAGTTTACGATATTTAACAAGGCCGTTTCGATGAGTTGCGCTTCGATTAACGGTGCATCGATACGAAGAATTGGTTCATTCCCAAATACAACTTCCCCTTCTTTCATGGCACGAACAGTTCCTGTAAAACGTACCGAGCGCAAAAAGTCAACATAGTCTTCTTGATAGCCAAGCTCTTTTAAATAATCCAAATCACTTTCAGAAAAATGAAATGTTTGAAGATATTCAATGATTCGTTCCAATCCAGCAAAGATCGCATACCCGTTTCCAAATGGCAACTTCCGAAAATACAATTCGAATACAGCTTTTTTGGTATGAATGTTATCTTCCCAATAGGATTCCGCCATATTGATTTGGTACAAGTCCGTGTGTAAGGCAAAGCTATCATCCATATATTTGTTCATACTACTTTCCTCCTAAACTAACAAAGTAAGGCCGGACTTGCTCACGATAAATAGATTTTTTTATGCATTCGTTTCACTACTTTTACGTAAGAGATCTTTAGCAAAATCAACAAGCCGATGTGCTTCTTCGGTCCGAAGAAAATTCACATCCAAAGCATCGGGGCCTAGACGGAATCGATCCAATGCGTCAGCATCCTTGAAAATCTGATACAGCAGCACGGCCCGTTCACTTAAACTAGACGACTTTTTAATCTCTGACAAACCAAGCGAATCATCCTGGTCATGGTAATAGGTGATGTAATAGGTTTGCTCATCATATGGCAAATCGTGCTCACGGCAATAATCTTTGTAATACTCTGCTGCACGACTACCATGTCCTTTATCAATCCCATCATCAAGGCGTCGGGAATCATGGAAAACAGCCGCCATCCCCAGTGCGTCCTTTTCCTCCTCACTCAGACCTTTTTGATGTCCGATGAGGAGTGCCAGTAACAGCACGCGAGCGCAATGGGTTTTAGTATGCCATACACTATCCGGAAGCCAAAACTCTATCGTTTCTTCCATGAATGTATACCATCGTTCATAAGGCTTTTTGATTGGTTGACAGACAGGATCATTCAGAACATTCGCTAGAAACATCATTCATTCCCTCCTCTGTTTTCTAATAAACAGCTTATTTCATCTGCACCAAATGCTGTAACACTTCCGCAATATTACCGTCGATCCCAATGGATTTAGAAGCAATTACATCTGGAATAAAAAGCTCGGATCCTCTATTAAAAGTAATATAGGTTGCATTTTCCTCTAAGCTAGTTAAATTCATAAATGGGGCTTTAATCAATTGGTTTCTTGCACCTACGCCTAATTCCAGCAGGACTAATTTTCTACCATGAGCATTATGGATAAAATCCTGATAAGCCTGATAGCTTGTTTGCCAAGACTGGCCTCTTAGAAAATTCCGATCGACTTCGACATGGACTTGCATTGGGCCGTCGCACTCTGGACACTTAGGAATAAGATCCAGAGGGACTTTTCCATTCTCTTGGTGTTGGGCCATTTTACTCAATATTTCGTCACCTGGATAAATTCGATTATGGCAACCATGAGAACATTGCAAATACCGACTATTGCCCTCTATTTCGAAAAGGCGTTCCTTTTGAAATCCTGCCAGTGTAAAATGAGAATCTGTATTAGAGGTAACCACAAAATAATTTTTATCCTTCACCAGTTCATAAAGGTTCTTCATAACAGGACTAGCTTCCTTGTTGTTTAAAAAGTAGGCGTACATACGGCTGAAAAATGCCCACTTTTCTTCCTGGGAAGGATATGGATAAAAAGATCCCTGTAGGATACTACGAAAACCATACTTTTTACGAAAATCACCAAAATGTTCCAGAAAGGACGAATCCTCTGCAAAGATATTATAACCTTCCGAAATGGCGAGGCCGTTACTTGCGCCGATTACAATGCTGTCAGCCTTCTTGATTTTGCTTAAAACTTCTTGATACTTCTCTTCCATATGAACCCCCATTTTTGTCCAAAATTTTGATGAATCTATTTTGCTTATTGAATTCGTGTAATGCGAAGCCGTATTGCTCAGTACTTATCCAATATCCACATCTCTTTTTTCTTTCTTGTTCAAAGCATCTTGTAATACCACGGCAATATCTTCATGAATGGCGAGTCCCTTATCCTTCAGTTCCCTTGGCAACAATGCATCCTTTGGATTGATGGTAATGTAGTATGCATCCGGCCAACTGTAAGTCATGTTCCAGAAGGGTTCTTTGATGAACATCGGTGTCATTGTGCCAACACCTAACTCCAGAAAGAGAACCTTTTTATCTTTGTTTTTTATAAGAAACTCATTGTATTTTCTTAATTCATTTCTGTAAGAGCTACCTTCCAGAAATACATAAGAGCGCACCCATGGTTCCATTTCCTGCCCGCACTTTGGACATAATGGAATTAATTCTGTTGGAATTCTGGTTCCATCTATGTTTGCATACATGTTCTCAACTTGCTCTTTATTAAAATAAACCTGATCATGGCAACGGGAGCCGCATTGAAAATAACGCAAATCACCTTGAATTGGGGATACTTTTTCTTCAGGGAAAGTCTTGGAAAACTGTGAGTCTTGATTCGTTGTAACAATGAAATAATTTTTGCCTTGAAGTAGTTGCAATAAATCAAGGTATGGGCGACCGGCTTCGGCGTCATATATAAATTTGATTTCAGTTGCAAGATAAGCCCACCGTTCTTCTCTTGTAGAAAAACGGTAATAAAAGCCCTCAAAAAGGTTTTTAATACCATATTTATCTGCAAATTTTCCAAAATGCTTCAGAAAATTTTCATCAGTATGATAAAAACTGTGTCCAATAGCCTCAGACATCCCAGCAGCGCCACCAACCACAATCGCCTCAGCTTCTTGGATTTTCTTTAGTAATGTGTCTATGTTGTCTTGATATTGTTGTGATAACATACTTAATTTGTCCTCCTAATGATTTTTTTCATAGTTGAAAAATATTGATTTATATAGCACTTTCTCAAAAACAAATATTTGAATCCTCCTTTACTTGGATTCAAATGTATTATATAGTCAATATACATTTGCAAACAAGTATGCACTTTTATGACGCATACTATCTAGGAGGATAGTGTAATGATAAAAAGATCCAATGTTAATATGTCTGATAGAAACGAGAAAATTTCTGAAAGCCAAGAGCCTTTTTTTGGCTATACACTCTCCATTTTCAACGGTAAATGGAAACTGCTAATTATTTACCATTTATCAAGGAACGGTACAGTCCGCTATAATGAACTTCAGCGTATGCTAGGGAAGATAACCTATAAAACACTCAGTTCTACATTAAAGGAAATGCAGAACGATGGTTTAGTTCATCGTAAGGAATATCCACAAATTCCTCCAAAGGTCGAATACAGCCTTACTGAAAAAGGGCAAAGTCTTTGGCCTATTATCCAAGAAATGTGCCAGTGGGGGGAGAATAATAAAGAAAAATAAAAGAGAAAAAAGCAGATATGCTGAATTGATGAGTTGATTATGAAGGATTATATACTTCGTCTTATACCAAATTCGCTTGGATGAATTTGCACCTAGGATTTTTATCGAACTCACTCGATAAAATACCGTTTAAAAATCCAAGGTATCCGAGGAGGCCAATATTTTGACTAATCAAAAACTAGTAAAAAACGTTGGTCAGTATAGAAATGTGTGGAATCATCAAAAGACATTCGAATTTTTATGCGATGAAAAAATAAGAGGAATTAAATAGGGCACTGAAAATGTCTACTTAAGCAAAAAAAGGTATAATATCTCAACATCTGAGAGAATTATACCCAAAGGTGCCTAGTACTTTTCTAATTTTTTCGCTAAGCTTTCTCCCAATTGGTTTTCTTTCCACATAATTGTAATCCCGAAGCCAATGACCATAATGACAGCAGCGAAAAGATAAGGATAGTGGATGTTTACGTCAAATAATATTCCACCCATCGCTGGCCCACCGATATTACCTAAGCTCGTATAGGTTGAGTTCATTCCAGCAACAAATCCTTGCTCTTTCTCGGCAGCTTTTGATAAAAAAGTCGTCAATGCCGGGCGAAGTAAGTCAAATGAGAGGAAGATGAAGCAAGTTACCGCCAGCACTGCCAAAAAGCTAGAGATTACTGTAGACACCACCGCCAATATTGCACCTATAATTAACAATAATTGGATTAGTTTCTTTTCACCAAGTATGTCTACCATTTTTCCAAACATAAATACTTGAATAACAACTCCGAAGATTGAGCTGATTGTAATAATAGTTGCAATCTCCTTTGGCGTGAAGTCAAATTTATGATCAGAAAATAGGCTGAAAACTGTTTCATATGCTGATAAACCGAAAGCAAGTACAAATACAATGATAAAGGCAGTAAAGTAACGTGGATTAAGTGATCTTTTGAAATCGCCTATATAGTTTGTTTGCTTTGTATTAGCAGAAATTTCTGCAAGCTGTTCCTTTGTTAGCGGCTCTTTTAAAATAAATATGGATGAAATGCATACTAAAAAGGCAATGCCTGCCGCAAAGAAGAAGGGCATACGTATACCGTATTCTGCAATAAAGCCACCGATGGCAGGTCCGATAATAAAGCCAGTACTAATGGCGGCAGAAATATAGCCTATCGCTTTTGACCGTTCCTTAACAGATGTAATATCTGCAACATATGCAGTAACACCCGGCATAATAAAGGCGGCACTCATTCCCCCTAGAATCCTTGATATATATAGCACTGATACATTCATGCCTAAACCAAAGATAAATTCTGAGACACCATAAAGAAACAAGCCGAATATGATGATTTTCTTTCTGCCATAATGGTCAACCCATCGTCCTGCGAGAGGTGATATAAGTAGTTGTGCCACAGCATGTACGGCGACAAGATAGCCCATCGTTTTTCCCGATAAATGCATGATATTCATAAAAGACGGCATAACGGGGACGATAAGACCAATACCTAGATATGCAATGAATAAATTACTTAGAAGAATAATTAATACCAATTTTTGTTCTTTAATTGTTTTCTTCATGTTTAAACACCTTTTTCTGTATAATCATTGATGTGAAATATCTCTCCGCAATACTGTCCAAGAGGCTTCTAATTTATCCTTCAGCCGTTTTTCATCATTACCGTAAGAATCGAGCATATCCATAAACATATCTACATTGAAAAGTCCCGAATTGCATGCATATAAATATATACTTTCTCAACCGATCAATACATAGGGAAAATAAAGTTATTCTACGTTTTCACTTTATTTTTAAAGTTTTTAAGCAAACATAAAAAAGTGTACAGTGAACAAACCATGTAAAATCATCTTATTTTTTCGGAAAGGATACAAGAAAATGATGGATGAAATAGATAAAAAAATACTTGACGAGCTGTCTAAAAATAGTCACCTGACAATGAAGAAATTAGGAAAAAAGTACATCTCACTGCACCAGCAACCGTGTCAAGATTAGGAAAGTTATTAGACAATGGCCTAATAAAAGGATGCAGTATCGAAGTGAATTAAGTGAAATTAGGCTTGTATTTATACGAAAATCTCCATCATTTGACCTCCCTTATTGAGAGCTTTGTGTATCAAGGTTTCGATCTTTCGTCGAGACTCTTGCATAACCGTAGAATGTCATCATTTGATCCCCTCTTCCCATAACCTAACAGTATTTATCTCATTTTACACATCTATTTAGGGAATGGAGCATAACAATTCCATAAGTAAAAAGTGTACCCTCTAACAGGATACACTTAGTAGAAAGTTTAATTTAAAATACAAATCACCTTCGAAAAGGTGGTTAGGGACTTTTAGCAAGCTGCCGCTAGCTTGTCTCGCCGTCTTGGTTACCTAATTTTATAACCTTAATTTATTTTATATTTTTGACTAGTCAATAAATTAGTTGTTTAGTTATTCAACAAAAGCATCCGTTTGTTTCTGTAGCCCTTTCCAAAGAAATATGGTTAAAATAAAGTTTTTCATGTATAAGAATTAAATTTACAGCCTAATAATTCGTCCTAGTAGAGACGTGCACTTTATTTGGAGAGGCGGGCGTGATAGCCTTTTTTGGCTGAGCCAGAATCTTTGATACACCTGGCTTCATGGCTCATATTCATGCCCGCAGAGGCTCCAAGTAAAGTGACAAATTGCCTGTACATACTTCCAGCAGATGGTTTTCGACAATATTTGAAAATAACTTCAAAATGACTTATTCACTTAATAAAGCACTACACTACATTTAAGTGTATTCCTTCACAATATCGCATGTTTATTGATGTATTATTTGTTAATAACAATGGATAATTTGTAGTTCACCAAATTGCTCAAACCTGTCAAGAATTCATTTAATTTTTCATTGCCTGGGAATTTGCATTCAAGAAGATAACAACTTTCTCCACTGACTTTGTAGTTGTTTATGACGAATTGATCTTGTTCTTTTATAAACGACAGATAAGGTTGATGATTCGTGCTTTTCGTAAAAATATGTATAATTGCGTGAACAAGATACCCCATTTTTACCTGATTCACTTTAATGGTGTACCCCTCAATAACCCCATTGTCCTCTAATTTCGCCACTCTAGCTGAAGTAGCCGGTCCAGTCAAATGGACTTTTTCTCCCAATTCTTTCATTGTAATCCGACTGTTCTTAGTTAGTTCCTTCAAGATATGCATATCTGTGTTATCTAACATTTATTTAACTCCTTTCAAAAATAAAGTCAAACCGCCAAAAGACTTTACTTAATCTATGTATCCGTCATGTGTCATAGTTTAGACTATACATTGTTCAGAGGAAATTTCAAAAGATAAAGGAGTTAATAAATATGAATATACATCAAATTCGTAATGCAACAATTGTCGTTGAATATGCGGGAAAGAAGTTTTTAATCGATCCAATGTTATCAGAAAAAGGGACTTACCCACCTTTCCCTTCATTAAGACAAAACAACTCAAATAATCCTTTAGTTAGTTTACCAATTTCCATTGACGATATCATTCATAATGTTGATGCTGTTATTGTCACTCATCTACATTATGACCACTGGGATGATGCTGCTAAAGAAGCGTTACCCAAAGAGATTAAAATATTTTCCCAAAATGAAGAAGATGCGACTGAAATTCGAAATGCAGGCTTCCAAAATGTAGAGGTTTTACAAGAGAATACAGTCTTTGAAGGAATACAATTAATTAAAACAAAAGGCGAGCATGGAAGAGGCGAAGTCCTAAAGGCCACTGGTCTAGTGTGCGGCGTTGTCTTCAAACACTCAAATGAGAAAACTTTATATGTAGCTGGAGATACTGTTTGGTATGAAGCTGTTCAGGAAGTGATTGAAACACACAAACCAGAAATCATTGTTGTCAACGGCGGGGATGTTCAACTCTCTGAAGGTGGTTCTCTAATTATGGGGAAAGATGACATTTATGAAGTTTATAAAGCTGCTTCAGATGCAAAAATCATTTCTGTCCATATGGAAGCTGTCAATCATTGGACATTATCAAAAGAAGAATTAAAAAGCTTTATTAATGAAAAAGGAATCTCTTCGAATGTTTTAGTACCAGATGACGGAGAATCATATTCATTATAAAGAATCAGAGCAGACTAGAAATTGTAGTTTTAATTTTATATGAGCGGAAAGACAATCATGTCAGTTGAAACCAATTAAGAGTTAGTTCGTCATTTTTATGAAGCACTTTTCTAAACAACCAATGTGTCTTCCTCTCTTAAAAAATCAAAAGCATCGTCTAGTCCGGTTCTTGGTGATTTGTATCCACTGGCATTGTCAGTGAAGATTTGTTGCATCAGATTTGTTGTAAAGCATGTTGGATAAAGTTCTTGATCTTGAATAGAAACTCAGGTTAATTGTGAATGTTAATTTTATTTTGTGCAGTTTCTAAGCTTTTATTTGTTCTGTAGTGATACAAGGAGCTCATGATTATGTAGTTGATAATCATGAGCTCCTTAATAATTTATTGAACGAAATCTTCTAAAAGAGGATAGATAAGAAAGTGCAAAAAAATTATTTTGTTAGGAAGTGTAGTTTTATGGTACCTAAAACATGGGATACAAATAGGTCAAAACAGCATCCTGTTTGGTTGCAAGGTTATATTGATTCAACAGACAAACAAAAACAGCTCTATAAAAAAACATTAAAAATTTTGATCCTTTCACAAATCTTTGGAGGGACAGGACTTGCAGCTGGTATAACGGTAGGCGCACTTCTCGCACAAGATATGCTAGGGACGGAAAGTGCAGCAGGGATTCCAGTTGCCTTACTCACTTTAGGTTCTGCAGGTGCCGCACTGCTTGTAGGCCGACTTTCACAGCGTTTTGGCCGCGGACCAGGACTTGCAGCCGGTTTTCTTGCTGGTGGAATGGGTGCGGTCGGCGTTATAATTGCAGCCTTAATCAACAGCGTCGTGCTTTTATTCACTTCCCTGCTTATTTACGGAGCTGGTACCGCCGCAAATATGCAAGCGCGATATGCCGGTACTGATCTGGCGACAGCTAAACAGCGGGCAACTGCTGTGAGCATGGCCATGGTTTCTACTACCTTTGGTGCTGTAGCGGGTCCTAACTTGGTCGATGTGATGGGAAAATTTGCGCATTCTATTGGTGTTCCAACTTTGGCTGGCCCCTTTATCTTAGCGGCTGCTGCTTTTATCCTTGCCGGATTGGTTCTCTTAATTTTTCTTCGTCCAGACCCTTTGATTGTATCTACAGCCATTGCGAATGCCCAGGTGGAAAACCGGACTGTGCAGGCAGAACAAAATTCCGAAAGCTCTACAATAAACAAGAGAGGAATTGTCGTGGGCGTTACAGTAATGGTTTTGACTCAATTTGTCATGGCGGCCATTATGACCATGACACCGGTCCATATGGGACATTATGGTCATCGTTTGGGAGAAGTGGGGTTGGTCATAGGTTTTCATATAGGCGCCATGTACTTGCCTTCGCCTCTTACAGGGATGCTTGTGGATAAAGTTGGTCGTACTTCAACGGCTGTTTCTTCTGGTGCCACGCTTCTGGCCTCTGGTATGCTGGCAGCTTTTGCCCCTGCAGATTCAATGGTACTACTTATCTGTGCGTTAGTACTACTTGGTGTTGGCTGGAACTTTGGCTTAATAAGTGGAACGGCTCTCATTGTAGATGCAACACATCCATCTATTCGTGCAAAAATACAGGGATCTGCTGATGTCTTGCTTGCATTATCAGGTGCCACCGGCGGTGCGTTATCCGGATTGGTAGTCGCTCATTATAGTTATGCGATACTATCACTTTCTGGAGCAATTCTGTCACTGTTGATTATTCCTGTAGTTGTTTGGTCTCGTAAGACGGTTAACTCTGATTCCGTTTTACGCTTCCCCCTCTTATCTTCTAGACCGTCCGCTCCTTCTTTCTCAAACTTCTTTACCCATTGATACACCTGTTGATAGGAAACATTAAAGTGATCAGATGTCTGTTGATAGTTTTTCCCGTTCTGTAAGCAATACATAACAATTTCAAATCGTTCTTCTAATGTCGTGGATCGGCCTTTAATCATAGAGTTCTTCTCCCTTTTCGTCTCTTCTAATTCTCTATGATCATTATAAATCCTAATCCATCTTTGTAACACTGAACGACTGGAGATTTCATACTTACGTACTATCTCAACTTGAGAGTATTGACCCGAAAGAAAGTCATTAACCGCAGCTGTTTTTACTTTCTTCGAATACCGCTTCCATTCCCCCGAACCCTGAAGCCCCTCCGTTCCATATGTCTGAAATTGATAAATCCAATCATTCAGAGTTCTAGGAGATATGTGGTGTTGTTTACAAAAGTCTGAAACTGAGATTTTTCTGTTTTCATAAGCCGTTATTATCTCAAACTTTTCTTGTGCTGAATATTTCCCCATAGAAAAAGCCCCCAATAAAGTAAACAGATTTTTATTATTTCATCTGTCTACTTTATCGGGAGCATATCAGGGCTCATTCGAATGCCTTTTGTCTTTTATTCTTCTTGATAAGTCTTGTCCTTGATAATCCAGTAGCCATTTAAAGTGTATCCCGTATTCCTCAAATTGTACGAGGTGCTAAATTCTCAGACTGTTTAAACCCCATAAACCGCTCAAACATCTCACACATTGTAAAGTTTTCAGTAACCGTTCTCGTTGTTACAACTCTTTTTGTGTGTTTTCGGTAGAGTGAGGGATACCGATGTCTGAGACGGTTAGTACGAGTACCGTAAGACCGCGCATCCACGTCAGATTTACAGATATTAGAGCGATAAAAGGTGAGTAAGTCTATGGCTGGATGGATTTTTTTCTACAAACAGCAATCAAATATGTGAAAACTACTGCAAATGTATTTTTTGTATAATTTGAAGGAGCATAATCTTTTTTCTCAATTATCTGTGTGTGGAACAATCGTATGAAACAAGACTTTTCAGGGCGTCACAGTGAACTTTGTTCTAGTAATATATTTTTTTTGGTCATAACATTGAAGCTTAACTAGTAGGTTAATATCCATATTTGGGAGTTTTTCACTTAAATAAAAAAAGCTCTCTTTTATTGGACTTATCCCTTATAATTAAATTTGTTAATAAATTTAATTATAAGGGATATTTACTATGGACTTTATTTATATTAATCAAAATGTTTTAGATAACTTGTTTTACATTTTAGTAAGTATTTTTGTTTTCTTCGTTTTAATTGATAATTTTAAAACGCTTAAAAATTATCAAAAAATCCTTATTACAGCATGCATGAGTTTACCAAGTATTTTATGTATGAAATTCCCTATTTATATTGATGAATATTGTGTACATGATTTAAGGCAAATTCCTTTTTTAATTGGTATACTTTATGGCGGATGGCCTGTCGGGGCTGCCTTGTTGATAATTTCGTTGGCGATTAGATTTTTTATTTATGGATTCAATTCTCTAACTCTTATTGTTTATATCGTGATCTTTATTATAACGGCACTTCTTTCAAAAAAGTTCAGCATGTTCAATAGAAAAAATAAGCTTATTTTCTCAGTTCTGTTATCTTTGTGTCTTGGAATACTAACAACTTCTATAGCTGTTATCATATCTGATTCATTTAGGGTGACTGAAGCTTATATGTTTTATTTTATTTTCCTTCCTCCAGTAGTCATGTTTTTCGTTGTATATTTAATAGAAATATTAAGTGACGCAATTAGTATAAAGTCAAAAATAGCAAAGCTAGAAAAGATGGAAGTTGTTAGCCAGTTAGCAGCGAGTATTTCCCACGAAGTTAGAAATCCATTAACAGTTGTAAAGGGGTTTATTGATCTCCTAAAAGCCCCCAACCTTTCTCAAGAAGTTAGAGAACAGTACTTTCAACATGTGGTTAGAGAGCTTAAATCTGCAGAGACAATTATTAGTGATTACTTAGCATATGCTAAACCTGCAACCGAAGATATAGGTATTATTTTAATAGATCGTGAAATAAGAAGTATTATTGAAATGACGAAACCATTGGCCAATATGAATTCGGTGAAGATATCAGAAGAGTTAGTGCCAGGAATTACACGCGGAAATATTCAACATTTCAAGCAATGTTTTTTAAACCTGATTAAAAATAGTATAGAGGCTATGCCAAACGGTGGGGAGCTTAGTTTAGTTACACTCGTAAGTAAACTCGATATCATTATCGAGATAAGCGATAACGGTGTTGGAATGAGCAAAGAACAAATAAACCGTTTTGGCGAACCTTATTATAGCACTAAAGAAAAGGGGACTGGATTAGGTTCAATGGTTGTTGTAAAAACAATAGAGACAATGAATGGGAAAATTAAGATAAATAGTGTTTTAAATAAAGGAACAACGGTAAGAATAACACTTCCTATTTATACTTCATGAACAAGGTGCCAGATGCAATCCAGATATTGGATGGCACCTGGCACCTTTATTATCAAATGGTTTGCCGAAAAGTCAAAAGGCTAATGGGGAGAAATTCAAATTGATGCTCTATACTTAAAGTAATTGTAAAAACTTGTATTATGGAAAACTTTAAAAATGAAGAGATTTTTTATAATGAAAAATAGGTGGATAGCAAGTGTGCCCGTCAAGGTATAAAGCGTAGGTGGGGCTAATACTCTTCCATGTTTTCTCACACTTTTACGCACACAAAAATTTGAAGGCTCTGAACACACCACATTTTTAGCTTCTCGGTCGCACACAGTGTCGTTCAAAATGAACAAAAGACAGTGTCGGTGAGAATTTGATAACTCATTAAGAATCTTATTTTGGCGGGACTGCGTGGGAATCGAACCCACCAGACCTGGCACGCAGGTCTCAAGCAGTTTTGAGTTACCAAAAATGACCACTTCACTTTTTCAGAAAGGGGTGGGCACCGAACTCTGAAAAAAACTGCTTATATTCAAGCAATCTCCCCTCAAAAAATTATCAAATTTTTCACTTTATTTAGGCGTCAAGTTAGGAGTATTTGTTCGTGATTCTTACCTCTTCTTCTCAACAACCATAAATTACTTTAGTCTTTGGTTGAGCATTACTCTCGTTAATTGATTTGCTTATTAAATAGCAATCACAAAAACCCTAGAAACTGCGTTATATCAACGCTTCTAGGGTTTTTTATTTTTACTCTGCTTAGTAGAATTTTGTATTCTCCTCCAAAGAAATGGGGGAGCTTTTGGGGGAAGTTTTAACAAAATAATTCAAGTGGACAGACGTATACTGCTTTGTAAAAAATTATAATAATCATTAGTCACCGCAGGTGTTTTTAGCGGAGGCGATGATAAAAAGAATGAAAATTGCTGTTTTGGTTGCTCTAACAGAATTCACCATTCAAATTTATAATATTCTAAGTGTCCCCTTCATTCGAAATGATATGAAAATGGGACCAGAGATATTAGGATTACTAGATTCCTTTTTTGCCTGGGGAGCTATTCTTGGAGGAATTACTTTAACCACTATAGTTACTTGGTTTGGTAGGAAACATTTTATGTCTATCAGCCTGCTACTGATGGGAGTTTTCTTTGGATTGATCCCTTTCATGCAAGGAATTTTTTCTGGAGGCACTATTTTCCTCTTGTTTGGAACGACACTCCTACATGTTTCCGATAAACTCTTACCCGTAAAAAAATCAGCCTCTTCTGCTGTTGAATTATTAAAATAGAAACGTTTTTTCCTTTCGACCGTACTCTACTGTACGGTCTTTTTTACCTCCACCTGATTGGACACTTTAATTAGTTAAAATTTTACTGTATTATTAAACTAAAACTATTAAACACTTATCAAACAAGTTAAGTTAGTTGAACTGTTTCAGAAAGGGGGAATGTGTTATGAATGAATTATCCGCGAAAAAGAAAGTTGCGATTCTCGGGAGCAGCGGTGGAAACCTGTTTTATTTGGGAGGAAAAGAACCTGAAAAACTATTAGAGGAGCTTCTTTTGCAAATTGAAGCTGCTGGAATGGTGTGTGGGGCGTTACAGTTCATTGCAGCAAAAGCCTCTATGGACACCGTAAAGGAAGATACTCCGGCTGAACTGTATAGTTGGGATGAAAGTACTCATAAGCCAACTGTTATTGCAAAAGGAACAATAGCTGAAGTAAACACAGCAGCTTCCCAACTTGATTCCGAAATTGCTGCACAGATTACTGACGGTGAAATTGATGCAGTTGTTTTTATGAGTGCGGATCCAAATGGCACGAATAAACGTGCGGTTGAAGCCATTACAGAAATGAACTTGCCTGCAACAGGAACGGGCGGCACCTCCATGGCGGCAATCGCTTCAAAGGGTGTAATTGTCATTTCTACTTCAGGAACGACGGGAACAACCAATCGAACACGGGCGGTTACCTTTCTTACATCCTTAAGTAAGCATTTTGGTGTTCCTTACCGGCCTATCATCGGTAAAGCAGTTAACAACAATCAACTAGAAGCTTCCTCTGTTCAGCCATTTCAACGAATCAATCTTCGGGGAATGATGCTGTCTTCTCTTCCAGGTTTTATTGCCATGGCCCTTGTTTTAGCTTTCAGCAAGATTCCGGGATTAACGATGCTAGGAGAAGTATTTGATCTTATGATTAACGCCCTCCCTGTTATACTTGCCGTCGTCGCAGCTAAACAAGTAGCGGACCTTGATGATGTATCGATTGTGGCAGGGATTGTCGCCGGAGTCTTATCAGTGAAAGGCGGAATTATTGGAGGTATTATCGGGGGTATTTTAGCAGGACTGTTGGTCCAATACATATTTAGAAAGTGTGTTGAGTGGAAGTTCCCCGCTACAACCGTCAATATTGCAGCAGGTGGAATTGCCGGGTTGATTTCTGGATTGGCAGTCTTTTTCCTCATCGCGCCAGTCGCCTTAAAGCTCGGTGAAGGAATCCGCTCTTTATTAGACCTGCTTGTTTCTACTAATGGGACACTTGCTGGACTCATTGCTGGGCTGTTAATTTGGCCAGCTATTATTGGCGGCGTCTATCACGCGGCTATCCTTCCGATTGTACTGTTAGAAATGGAAAAGACAGGAAACAGCTTCTTAGGTGCCGTTGATATGGTAGGATTGGTACTGGTATCAGCGGGGATTACCCTTGCCAATATTGTTTCACCTCGAGATAAAGGTGAAGCAGCAGTGGCTGCACCTGGTTTTGCTATTAATATGGGCTTTGGTACCTTTGTAGAAGCCGCTTATCCGTTTATGTTTTCCAACAAATATATCTTTGCTGGAGCAATCCTCTCATCCGGATTAGGCGGATTACTTGTTGGACTTTTTGATGTTCGTGGAACGGCCTATGTTCCATCATTTATGGCACCACTTTTATCCAATAATATGACAGGCTTTATCATCGCAATGGCTGGAAGTTTAATATGTTCATTTCTCATAACGCTTTCCATAAATAAAATCTCTGTGAAAAAGAGCAAGAATATGGTTAGAGAGCAGAAAGCGAATAAAGTAGCAGGTTAATCATTATATGCGTTCGTCCATTAAAAAAATGGCCGAAACAAATAAATAGTTTAATGCTTTCCTTTACCTAAAACAAGAAGCTGACCAAAAAAAAGGCGTCATTCAACGACCGTTTGGGACAGCTTCTTATTTTTTTTCATAGTAAATAATATAAATAATAAAACCAACATTAGTAAATTTGGGATACCTACAAACCAACCTTCCATATTAAAGGCGATAGAAGCTGAAAAAACTAACAACCACATCGTACCGTTCGGGAATTCCCTGAATATATACTCTACTTCAGAAACTAATTTACTTTTTCTTGGTCCTCCTGCTTATCAAGCTCCCCGACTTAATTTATAAAAATGTATAGGTATGGATCATTCATTTTCTCGTTGAACGAATGAGGCCTTTCAGAAGCTGCCGCACCAGGTTTTTGAGCCTGTCTTCACGAAAGTAATCGATGAAGTCATTTCGCATCGATTATCCTAAAAATAGATTCTGTAAAAGACATTTTTGGGGTATCCCCCAACATAAAAAATAAAAATCCCTTTACTCGATTTGTTTGAAGCCATCTAATATGATAGAAAGCAATCCCTTACTTGCTTCATAAACAAGTTGCTCCTTAGGGACCGGGCGTTTTTCCTCTTTTCTTGACTCAATACCGTTTCTATACACATACTTTCTTCGAAGGATTCCTTTTTTCTGATTATAATAAAGGACAAACCGCTTCAGATTCGATTTCATGTCAGAATTTTTCCAAATGATGTAAAAATTCTGCTGATCCTTCCATTCTTCAACTGAAATCATCGAGTACAGTAAACTTAACTGTAAAATGTTAAAATCATTATTAAAAACTTTAACATCCCTTTCTAAGGTTACTTTTGGTTGATCGATTGTTGGCAGATACTCGTCAACAACCCCAAACTGCTGAAGTTTTTCTATTAATTGTTCGTAGTTATTAATTTAAATTTCCTCCTCTGTTTAAACGATATTTCACTTTCCTTTTATTAATCCTAAAGATAATATCAATTTTATATTCTCCCTTAAATCGATACACCCATATTCCACTTTTATCCTTTTCATGAACAACGAACTTCTTTAAGTTCATATCTTTTTTAAGATTTTAATCTTTTTTTATTATGTAATCATAGATTATACCCTATTCATCTTCTTCATGAACCCATTCAATCGTATAGTAGCATTCCACTAACGCTTCATAAAACCCCCATCCAGTACCATCTGCCATTGATACAACTTTACTTAGTCTGGTAGAAAATTCTCGGTAAAATTCTTCATACTGATCACATTCCATTGCTACCTGGTCAAACATTTTTACCATACTAGAATAAAAATTTGCATCAATATCACCATAGGAACAGGTAAAATCAACACCTTGTTCCACATAGAAAAGCATCAGGTCAACGGTTCGTTTCTCATCATTTGTCGCCTTTTTAAAAGCAGTAATCTCTTTCTTAGCTTCTGCTAATCGAAGCTCCCCATGTCCTTTCTCAGGAAAAAATTCATTCTGTATTTTCTTTCTAGCCTGTTGAAATAGAACTTCAATCGCTTCGTTCCCTAGCAACTTGCTAGATAAGAAGTTTTGAACATCTTTGTTTGCCTTAAAAATTTTTACAACCAGCTCAATCAATTCTTTTTTTTCATATTCCTTTAACTGTTTTTTTAAATCAGTAATTTTGATTTTCACCATAATCCTCCAATTTTCAACGGCTTTTTTTGATTGTATTTATTCATTCATTTATCCCTAATTTCCCATTCGACTATATTTTATGGACAAATATAAAAATCTTTCATTTGGGAAATAATTTAATATCCAACAAGCTGCCTAATGAATAACCTGTCTAACTTTACGGGGTCACTTCAATTTAGATTTAAAGATACCCCTTTTTCTCTTAGGCAATTACACCATAGTTGTGATGGTTGACATCTGAACTAATTGCAGATCACAATATCATCGAAATTGATTCGACTGCCCGATGTACCTGTAACGACGCTGAGTTCCAAACACGTTTACTATTACATCCTAAAATTTATAAATAAAAAGAGCAACTTGTCCGTTGCTCTTATTTTGAGTCAGATATATGAATTTTTTACTTATATCGGAACCTCTGATTTTTTACCGTAGGACTGGAATTTTTTGCGTATTGGTCAAAACCCGTATCATAAAATTGAGCGATCTTACTTGACCAGTCGCTGGTATCTTGTCCGCTGGTCCGTTCAGACATATAGGATGATATTGTTTGATCATATTTATCAATGATTTCCTTTTGAATTTTCGTATCATACTGTTCTTTCTGAAGGGTTGCCTTAATTGGCAGCCTTGGTTTTTGACCAGGGACGGATCGTGGATATCCGACCACCAGACCTGAGATTGGGAAAACATATTCCGGAAGATTCAATAGATCAACAAAGGTTTGGGGCTTTCTCCGTAATCCTCCGATTGGAACGATCCCGAGTCCCATCGATTCAGCCGCTATCACCGCGCTACCCAGAGCAATCCCTACATCTGTTGAACCGATCAAAATGGCTTCTAAGTCCTCGATAATTTTAAACTCCGTACCATTTTTTTCAGCAGCCAGCTTCGCCCGATAAAAATCCATGCAAAACACTAGAAAAACTGGAGCTTCCTCAATCCACCTTTGGTTGCCTGCCGCTTTCGCCAATGCGGCTTTCCTTTCAGGCTCCCTAACTTCGATCACGCTCACTTGCTGTCCATTAATCCAATTGGGACCAGCCAAAGCCGCCTCAATAATCACTTCGATCTGTGTTTCGCTTACCTCTTTTTTTGCGTCGAAGTCCCTAACTGAGCGATGATTTCTTAATAATTGAATGGTTTCGTTCATACAATCACTCCTCGTGTATACGATACTACACACTCAGCTTTAAATTCAAACACCTGAATCTAATAAAAGTGCCTGACACCACTGAAGGTGGTGTCAGGCACCATTTTACTTATTTAGAAGTTCTAAAAAGGAACAAATCGTTAAGATTCCTTTATCAAAGTTTTCTAAGTTAAAGTGTTCGTTTGGAGCATGAAGATTTTCATCTGGTAGACCGAATCCCATTAAAACAACAGGTGCATGTAGGGATTGGTTGAAATCCGATACAATAGGAATGGAGCCACCTTCTCTTTTGTAAACAGGCGATTTCCCATAAACAATTTCATACGCTTCGGCCGCTTTTTGAATCATCGGACTGTCAATCGGCGTTAAAAATGGATTCCCCGTATCTTGTAGCGACACTTTCACCGTGCATCCTATTGGTGCATGTTCTTCCAGATGCTTTTTAATCAATCCTTGAATCTTTTCAGGGTTTTGATTGTGGACTAGTCGGCAGGTGATTTTGGCATGAGCCTCGTTCGGGATGACCGTTTTAGTTCCTTCCCCCTGAAATCCGCCCCATAATCCGTTGATTTCTAATGTTGGCCTGGAGCTGATTCTCTCAGGATAAGGATAATTGTTTTCCCCTCCTGTTAACTCAGTTAATGCTAACGATTTTTTTAACTTTTCTTCATCGAAGCCCAGTGCTTTAATTTGTTCCTTTTCAAATGCGGTTAATTCCACTACATCATCATAAAAATGATCAACATTTACTTTACCATTTGAATCATGAAGAGTAGTAAGCAGCTGTACCAATAGATGGTTGGCGTTTTGAACTCCCCCGCCGAACATACCCGAGTGCAAATCAGAATTAGCGGTTTTAAGGGAAACTTCTAATGCACACAGACCTCTTAATGAATAAGTAATGGCAGGGACGCCTCTGTCCCACATATCAGAATCGGAAATAACGACCACATCACAGGATAATTTTTCTTTATTTTCGGATAAGTATGGCGGAAGATGAGGACTTCCGATTTCTTCTTCTCCTTCGATGCAAAATTTTACGTTTACCGGTAATTTACCTTCTAATTTCAATAGTGTTTCCACTGCTTTGATATGTAAGAACGTCTGCCCTTTGTCGTCGGTTGCCCCTCTGGCAAAGATCTTTTCATCACGGATCGTTGGTTCAAAAGGGGGCGTTTCCCATAAATGAACAGGGTCAACGGGCTGTACGTCATAATGGCCGTACACTAAGACTGTTGGGGCGTTTTCCTGGTGAAGCCAGTCCGCATAAACAATCGGATGACCTTTCGTCTGGACGATTTCAACATGTTCCATTCCAATATTTTCTAATTTATTGGCAATCCATGAAGCCGCTTTTTGAATGTCCTCTTTATGCTCGGATAAGGAACTGATGCTTGGAATCCGGAGCAATTCTTTTAATTCCTCGACATTTTGATTATGTTGATTGGATAACAACTCGGATAATTGACTCATGTTCTCACCTTTTCAAGTTTATTTTCTATTCTTATTTTATACAAAAAGAATGGAGAAAACCCACAATCCGATCTAATTCATATACCGATATTCCCTCAAACTATTCAAAATTGAAATTTCCTGTAATAGTTCTTTACCAATATTCGTTTCTCTTACTTTTTTTCTCACAAGTTCTTTATCCACTACTCTTTTTACCGATAATACATCCGTACCGTCACTTAATACATCTTCTTTTGAATGAAAATGTTTATGAGCCACCAATTGCATACCGTAGGAATTATATAGTAAGGTGTATCCTGCTATACCTGTTACAGATTGATAGGGTTTTGAGAACCCACCATCGATAACAATCATTCTTCCATTCGCTTTGATGGGATTCTCTCCCTCAATTTCTTTCACTGGTGTATGGCCGTTGATAATATGACCCTGCTCAGGGTCGAGATCAAATTCAGCAAGGAGTTTTTTGCAAAGTTCTTCATTCTCTCGTAAGTAATAATAAGGGTTCTTTTTCTCCTTATGCGTTTCCTTATCCTTAATAAAGTACCTTTCAAAGGTGGTCATCGCTCGTTTTCCAAAGAGGGATGAGTATTCTCCGGTCCATAAATACCAAACCATATCTGTTGCAAGGTCATCAGTCATTTCCGGGTGTTCAAAAGAATATCGTAAATTATATTCAAACGTATCAAGTAATTCACGGCCTGCATACGTTTTATTCTCAATCGTCATTTTTTCCATATTTCCTTCTTCATCTAAAGGAATGCAGCCATGAATTAATAAGTTACCGTTATATTTCAAATAAAGGCTGCCTTTTTTCATTAGAAATTTCATATGCCTAGCCAGCTTCTCGGAATGCTGCACGGAAAATAACAATTTTTCTATCACCTGTTTTTCCTCTTCTAATAATTGATCGGGCTGCTCTGGATTAACCGTTGCAAAGCAACTATTTACTAGAGGGTAGGTTTTCCCATATATGGTTATTTCGTTCTTTTCATAATCAATTTTCTCAAGCAATCGCCTTTCTGACATATTAAAATACGGGCGTCTCTTGATGATCGGGATTTCCAGTTTGAATTGAATCATCGCGATTGCTTGATGAATTTTCGTAATTTGCAGTTGTTCATGATCAGATGGACTTTTATCGGAATGGACCTTAGGTCTAAAAGCTGGATTGTCTTCATAGTACTTTTCCGATAGATTAAGTAATGGTCTTAGATTAATTCCATATACGTCTTCAATAATATCCAAATTGTCGTATCTCGCACAAATACGAATAATATTTGCCAGACATACCTTTGATCCAGCAAAGGCACCCAGCCATAGGACATCGTGGTTTCCCCACTGAATATCTACTGAATGGTAACCGATCAGTGTTTCCATAATTTTATCTGGCTCGGGTCCACGGTCGTAAATATCCCCAACTACATGAAGATGGTCGACAACTAATCGCTGTGTCGTATAGGCAAGACCTATGATCAGCTTATCGGCCTGTCCTAAAGAGATAATCTGTTGGACAATTTTTGAATAATAATCATCCTTATTGGTGGAATCATTTTTTTTGTAAAGCAGTTCTTCAATGATATAGACAAACTGATTCGGCAAAGCTTTCCGTAACTTAGAGCGTGTGTATTTAGAGGAGGCAAAAGAGATGAGCATAATCATCCGCTCAATCATTTCTGTATACCATTGATTTAATTCTAATTCATTATAAAAATGATTTTTTATTAACTGAAGTTTTTCTTCTGGATAATAAATTAATGTTGCAAATTCATTCCTTTGGTTTTCCGTTAAGATATATTGAAACAAGTCATTGATTTTCTCTTTTACCTTCCCTGAACCATTTCTTAATACATGTTGAAAGGCTTGATATTCACCATGTAAATCACTAACAAAATGTTCAGTCCCCTTTGGTAGATTTAGGATGGATTCGAGATTAATAATTTCTGTTGCTACTTTTTCTGCACTATCATATTTTTGGGCGAGTAAATCTAGATATTTTGCATTCAAAAAATATGTATCCCCTTTCAGAATTGACTGCGTTTCTCTTATTAACATCATTCATTAATGCTATTATAAAGTATAAATAGTATATATTTGATATAATAATACAAATATTTTATTGTCTTTATTTGCAAAAGAAGGAAATTTGATGGCTGCAATCGCAGAACTTCGCGAAACACATCACTCTTCACCTGCCGTATCGCTTTTAAAATCATATCTTTCGGCTGTAAAAAGCTAGAATCATCTAACCAAACTAACAGCTGCTCTTTCGCATTCATGTTTAAAAAACCAAATCCATTGTCGTCCCAAAACTCAATAATTTCCTTTACATCTTCTACTTTTTGATTATTATCTGTGTCAGGATTTTTGTCTATTTTTGGATTAAAAGCTTCTTGTTGTTGTTTTTCTTTTTTATTTTGATTTTTATTTTCTTTTTCTTTTTGTCCCCCTTCCGTATAACGACTCGTGAACGCATCGTCATGCGCTCCACATTCAAAATCTAGATATGTATCATTTCCCTTCTCCAATAATCGGCCCTTTTATGAAAGCCTAATTTCTAACTTACAATACATAGAAATTAGGCTTTTCATATTTGTGAGTGTTTTATCTTTTTTAAAAATGATTGAATCCTTATAAAACAGATGACGATGATCGATTATATTCGATACCTTGAATGCGCTCCTGATGGGTGTAAACATTAAATCCGTTAGCTCGGATAAAGCCAACCGCCGTAATTCCGAGTTCTTCTGCTAAATCAAGGGCAAGATTGGTAGGTGCAGATTTTGATAGAATAATTCCTACTCCAATCTTGGCTGCTTTAAGTAACACCTCGGATGAAATTCGGCCACTGAAAGCAATGATTTTGTCCTTAAGTGGTATTCGGTTAATCATGCAATAGCCAAAAAGTTTATCCAGGGCATTATGTCGACCGATATCCGTTCGTGATGCCACAATTCCATCCTTCGTACATAGTGCGGCATTATGAACCCCGCCGGTTTGTTGAAAATGTGTAGAGTTTTCTTGCATTTGCTTCATTAACTCACGGCATTGTTCCGGTGTAACCGTCAATTTGGTCATAACCGTTTTCGCTGTCTTTACATCGTTATGAAAGTAAAATTGCCGCCCTTTTCCACAACAAGAACCAATGAATCTCTTCGAATGGAAATCTTTTTGAAGCGAATGTTTACACACAAGATCAACATAAGCAAATCCCGTTTCTTCATCAATATGGATCGATTGAATATCTTGGTAGACTCGAATCACACCCTCAGAAGCTAGGAAGCCGACCACCAATTCTTTCAGTTCAGAAGGGGTACATACCATGGTGGCAAACTCAGTTCCATCTAACATAATCGTTAAGGCAGATTCGACTGCAATGTCATCCTTTTCCTCTATGAAGTTATGTCCATTATACTTTACAATGTTTTGAGAAGTAGTGATTTCCTTTAACAAATGCGGTGCCCCTTTCCATATATATTCTTGCCCTTAACCAACTTCTGTTTCAAGCTCAGCAATCGGCTTTTCTAGATATTGGGTATCTTTACGCGCATGATATCGTTCTGCTTTTTCAACAGTAACCGTGATGTTGTAATCCGGAATGCCGGCAAATTTCTCATACCGACCGCGCGGCAGTAAGTAGTTACCCTCCGGGAAATGAACTTCTAAATTTCCTTTCGCAATATCAACAAATTTGGCCGTACCTTGGAAGACGCCAAATCCGTTATAAACAACAATCCCTTCGCCTTCAGCAATGCTTAATTTTTGCCCATCAACAGGACTCATTAATACATCATAACGACCAGCACCGTTTAACGGATCTACTTCTTTATACACCATCGAGTTAAACTGCTTACCACGGCGAGATGTAATAATAAATTGTTCTGGCTTTTTATTTAAATCCGGAATATCAACCGGAATTAAGGTACCTCTCCCATCTTGAGTTGGACAAATTCCATCTTCACATAACCAAGCACCGCCCCACTGGAAAACGTCTCCTTGCTTTTTCAAATACTGGATGCCGTCGTAATCAGGGTTTGCTATGGCAATTTCCTCACGAATTGTCTGCCCGTCAGCAAAATCGACCAAATGAAACGTTTCTGGTTTTACACGCTTGGCAAGGTCCAGATAAATCTTCCATTCTGCACGTGCTTCTTCAATCATGTTTTTGTTACCAGTAATTTCAGGAGAGAAGTAAACCATCCGTTCTGTTGATGTACTCGTGCCGCCTCCTTCTTGCTCATAACGCGTTTTTGCCGGTAACACGATGACTGCTTCTTTCGCATCAACTAAAGTCGATGTGTTTAAAATAATATCTTGATGAACGCGAATCTCCAGTTCAGATAAGGCTTGTTCAATAAAATCTGGGTCAGGCATCGTTTCTAAGAAATTACCACCAGATAGGTAATATAATTTCACTTTCCGCTCATGATCTTCTGGAAGAACAACGTTTTCTAGTGTGACACCAACTATATCACCCTGCCACTTTGGCAGGTCAAATCCCCAAAGTTTTTCAATTCGCTCTACATTTTTCTCATCCCAGCCTCCGCCAGGTAAAACAAACGGGTCTGCCCCCATTTCTCCGCTGCCTTGAACGCTAGAGTGTCCACGGAACGGCATGAGACCAGCGTGCTTTCGTCCTAAGTGTCCACGAAGCAGTGCCAGGTTTGCTACTTGAGAGATATTGTCAGTTGCAAAGGAGTGCATGGTCAGACCCAGCGCCCATGCATACACCGCATTTTTGCTGTTTGCTAAAAGCTCAGCTAATTCAATGATTCGTTCTTTAGAAACACCTGAAGACTCGATGATGTCTTCCCAAGGTTGTTCTTGGACTTTTTTCTTTAATCCCTCGTAACCGTTTACATGTTCCTCTACGAACTTATGGTTAATCGCTGACCCATATGCTTTTTCCTCCATATCAAACCAATGCTTCATGATTCCATGCATAAAGGCAATATCCCCGCCAATGTTGACTTGATAGAAGTCATCGGCAATTTTTGTACCGAATAATGCAGACTCAGGGTTTGAAGGAATCCAATACTTATCCATCGCTGGTTCACGGTATGGGTTAACAACAATGATTTTGGTTCCTTTTTTCTTTGCTTCAAGCATATATTTCGAAGATACAGGTGATGAGTTCGAAGCGACACTTCCCCAAAACAATAAAACATCTGTTCCAATCCAATCTAAATAATTGGATGTCGAAGCTCCCACTCCAATGGAACGTTTTAAAGCTGTTTTACTTGGAGCATGGCAAATACGGGAAGCGTTATCAATGTGATTGGTCCCAAGAAAACGAGCTACCTTTGCTGCAACATAATAGCTTTCGTTTGTAATCCCTCGAGCGGTTAAATAAAATGAATATTGTTTCGGATCCAACTTTTTCATTTTATCTGCAATTAAATCCATTGCGCCATCCCATGTAATCCGTGAAAATTTACGTTCCCCTTTCCGACGGATCATTGGATATGGAATCCGACCTAGCTTACGAAGTTCACTGCTATCATACTTCCTTAGTTCATCGATATCTGCATGTAGAATTTCAGGCGGAATCGCAGGCATAGTATTTAGCCGAAGCACATTCAAACGTGTGGTGCAAACATGTGGTCCCTCTAATGTTTGGTCATACAACCCTGATACACCGAGTGCACAACCGTCACAAACCCCTTTTGTAATAATACGTGTGGCATAGCCTATATTGTCTTTATTATCCCAAGCAATTTTCATCGTATCGCGGATATGCTGCGGCTTAATCTTTCCTAATCCAAAAGGAATTGGACTAACCCAGTATTTAGGGGCAGGTAACATTGCCTTTTTTTGTGGTCCTGGATGTTGAGTTTTTCCCATTTTCATTTCCTCCTCAATCATGTCAATTGCAATTTTTCCAATAAAAAACCACCTAAGATTATATTCATCCGATAAAACGGACAAATAGCTCTAGGTGGTTAGTCTTTAACAGGGTCGCTGTCAAGTGCCAACAATATGTAGTTGAATGATGTTTTCATTGGGGTTAACTTTTTAAGTTAAACTTTTCCTCAATATCTTGATCAAACACGAAGATTGACATCCCCATGTCGTCTTCAATATCAATATCCACAAAGACACGCATGAATCTTGCACCAAGTAGTTCTTCCATTTCCTGTGGATAGTTTTTTTTATAAATCTCCTTGACCATTTCAGTACGAGCAGATCGTAACATTTGTCTCCCATCTTCCGCTGAAGCAATAAATTTTTCAATAGGAGATAAATTACCTTCTAATTCACAAATTGCCCAGTTCTTACAAAACGTTGTTCGAACTTGACTAGGGCCTTTACCCATATGACGTTTTCGATACGCGCGAACAATGTTACTAAATTCTGCTTCATATTTATTCACATGATTCAACTCACTTGTTTTTACTCAATGTTATCACTATGTTAATGGTGTTTATTCTATAAGTATACTATATAACGGAATAAAAATAAAAACCATTGTAATAGATTCTTTTTAGATTCCTTAAACTAGGCGGAATCCCATTTGAATCATTACAACGGTTCGCCTCAAACAGGTTCGCTGTTACGCACCAACTGTTATAATATTTTACCCTTGTCATATGAGTTAAAAACCTCTTAACCGATCAACAGGTTCGCTGCTTCGTATTAAAAGGGACTCCTATTTTATAATAAAATCGTAAGTTTCACAAATTGTTCACATTTGACAACTTAATCATAACATGGCAGTGAAATCAACACAATAGATAAAATTTTAAATACCATTTGTTCTCGTTCCAACGCCTTATCATGGAGCGGTAAATATGAAATCACGACTGTGTAGATAAAATTATTCATCGCGGATTTCGTTCGATCAGGAGAATCATGAATCGTTTACCACTTCCTTCTTTGTGATCATTCCCACTGCATGCTAATTATTATCTAGCAATTAATTATTCCACGCCACTTTCTAAAATCGTGAAAGTCTTTTTATCACAATTAATTTCCGCCCTTGCTCCATAGGGCAATATAAATTTCGGTTCGGTATGACCAAAATTCAAGTTATATAGGATCGGCAAATCCTCCAAATTAAATTCCTTCATGACTTTTTGAATTTCAACTTTATATTCCTCGTAATATTTCTCGTCTTGCGGTTTACCAAAAATGATTCCATTGGCTTTATGTAGAATTCCTTGTATGGCATAATTTCGCAACCAATACTTAATATTATTTGGTTCCGGCTTTTCTTCAGATGTTTCAAAGAAAAGAATACTATCATTCCAATACTTCTTTTCAGGCCAAAGCACTGTTCCTTTCGCAAACTCTAGTACCTCAATACAACCTCCAATCAGATGTCCTTGTGCTACACCTGAGCCTTGAAGTATCTGATAACCTACATTTTGTCGCATTGCCCGTCGCCGGTTCTTATTCTCTTCTATCCATTCTAAACGTTCACTCGTCCATTCTTTGGCTGGTTGAATTTCGCCAATCATCTCATTTGAAACGAGCGTTCGATTCACCATGTTAATCGTATATGGATCCATCTCAACGTTTTCAGCAAAATCGGTTAATATCGCCGGACCATAAAAAGAAGAAATTCCTGCTTTATGACAAAATAAATGTGAAACAGTTACATCTGAGTAGCCCATAAAAATTTTCGGGTTTTCACGTATAACATCAAAATCAATATAAGGAAGTAAACGAATACTATCTTCTCCACCAATATTTGCAAATATTCCTTTAATGCTTTCATCTTTAAATGCTGTCATCAAATCTTCAGCACGAGCTTGTGGATTTTTATAAAGATAGTCGCTCCCTTTTAAACTATTCGGCATGGGGATCACTTTCAGTCCAAAAACTTCTTCTAATCTCTTCACACCTTGTTCATACCGCCATCTAAATTCTGGATCACCAGCTCCTCCCCAAGAAGGACTTACTGTAGCAACACGATCTCCCGGCAGCAATTTCTTTGGCTTTATTAACATATTTACTCCCATCCTTGTAGCATTTGATTAGCGAAGAATATACAATCCCTCGTAGGTGAAGATCAATTCACCTAGCTTTAATTTCTACAACATTTAATAAATTACCTGCTGTTATTTGACCTACATAGAAGATATAGGGTTTTATAAAGAAAACGGACATGTACTTTTTCAGAAGCATGTGAATATTTAATGAACAAACTAATACCGTGCTCAAATAAAAATGGTATGGAATCTATCTATCAATTAAATGATCCGTTCTCAATCCCGATTGTTGCTACTTCGCAATTATTCTACTTAACAATATTGAATAAACGTATTAGAGCTTCATAATAGAATAGAAATATGCTTTCAATTATACTGATGATTAGGATGCAAAAGATTCTGCCAGAAAGAAGGACTATATATGCTATTTTACGTAATTGCTATCCTCGTTATTGTGATGGACCAGCTTTCTAAATATCTAATTCGGGCCTACATTGACATCAATGAAACATTTACATTGTGGGGAATACAATTCACACATATCGAAAATAGCGGGATGGCAGGAGGTTTATTTCAAGGCTATGCGCGGCTCTTCGGTGTTGTGGCTGTGTTGTTCGTGATAGGTGTTTTATATTTTCGCAAAACCGGAGATATGAAAGGTGCTCTCATCGATAGTAGTTTTGGATTCCTAGTCGGCGGAGCAATTGGAAATGGCATTGATCGACTTTTGTTTGGGCAGGTGACAGATTTTATTATTCGCTCTGGTGGAATTCTTAACTTGGCCGATCATGCTATCGAGATCGGGGGGTTACTGCTTATTATTTATGGAGTCGTTAGCTGGTTGAAAAATAAGCACTAGATTCTCTAGAAATGCAAATGTGAAAATGCTCTTTTACTGTCTTTGCTAAAGTCAAAGGTGGATTATTTTTTTGGTTAAATGACAGTAAGGCTACGATCAAGCTTGCAAATGCAAACGTAATCATGAAGGTTTCATAGTGAATAAAAAAGTGAAAGGCACTTTTTTAATATATAAACATACTATTACTGTTCGCCAGAAATGTTTGTTAAGTTCGTCCCCCCAAAATGACATTATGTTTTTACAGCCCAAAATGTTGTTTTGCCAGCTCTTTGAATTTTACCTTATCAATATTCTCTTTCGTGAGAATCCCGTCAGCCCATTGGGTAAATGTGGTATCCGTTAAGGTTATATTGCCGTTATTTGTAAGTCGAGTTATTAATGGATGTTTGTTAAATGAAGATTTCGGGTGTTCGGTAATAATTGTTTGGATTTCATTTAACTTCGATAAATCTTCAATAGGTTTCTTGGTATCAAATGCATAGCCAATTTTCCAATCTGAATCTTTATGCTTTAATTTCATTTCTAAACAATAGTACCCATATTGTTGATTTACTTTTTTGATTCGAAACTCCCCATTATACGAAGAAATGGTCTCACCGGATATTGGAACGGGTTTTAAAGGTAAATTCCCACCAAAACCCGTGTCAACTAAATAGGTTTGTCCCTCGTGGTTTATAAGAACCGTGACATGCGTCCTTCCAAGTTGATGATACTCTTCGGCAGCATGATTATAAACAACACCGTCTGTTAAGACTGCATTAAACCCATTTTCTAATAGGTAGAAATAGAAAAGTGGATTCAATTCGAAACAAAGGCCGCCTTCGTTTCTTTCCACTATTTTGTTCATTAAGTTTCCCTTTGTAATCTTACGAGATTTGTTTTCAATGATAGTTAAATTTTCAAACGGAATGTTTTGTGCTGTTTTTTCAAGAACCTCGGCTAAATTTTCAAAGGTAATTGTTTCGTTATTCTTAATGCCTATTCTTTTATGAAATAAAGACGTCAGTTTTTGCATTTCTACCCTCCAAGCCCTTTTATTGCTTTATTTTCTAAAATTCCCTTTAAGCGAAAATATAATAATTAACGTCGAAACCTATGATAAATCCCTAGAAATTTATGGTATTGAAATGAATAAAAGCCAGGATAATGAATTTTATCATTAGTACATGATTCAGGACGGATTAGAGATTTCCATAAATTAAAAAGGTAAAAAAAATAACTACAGATTGTTTTACAATTTGAGTCATTTTTTTAGGCCATTATCTTTCCTTTTTATAAAAACGCTCCCCTGTTAGGGGGTTGTAGTACACTCTTGTTTTCTCATTGGTCACTGGGTCAATGTTTATTTCATCTGTTTTTTCAAATCCGGCGGGCACTTTTTCACCCTGCCGACCCTTGAAACGTTTGTCATAAATAAGCACACCTAATAAAATAAAAACAACAACAGCGATGATTTGCAAACCGTAATAGGTGATAATTATCCAAAGTCCGTTCATTACATTTTCTCGACTACGACTGCCGTTCCATATGCAAAGATTTCACTCATATTTTTTCCAGCTTCCCCTGAGTCGAAACGAGTCATAACTACTGCATTGGCACCCATCGCATTTGCATTCTTGATCATCCGGTCCATGGCTTCTTTTCTCGAATCCTCCAGCATCACGGTATATTGTTTAATTTCTCCGCCTACCAAACCTTTTAAGCTCGCCATAATATCCGCACCCAAGCCGCGGCTTCTAACAATTAAACCAAAAACAGGTCCTTTTACTTCGACCACCTTGTAGCCTTGGATATTTTCTGTTGTAACAACTAGCATACAAACACCCCCATCAAACATTCATAAAATATATGAATAGCCTTTACTTCGTAAATGCGCACCCATTATTCCTTATTATACCATTTAAAAAGTGTCAGGCACCATTCAATTATATTTTCCGATTACTTGATCCGGATTTACTAACTTGGAAAACGTCCAACCTGTCAAGAACCGTTCCCATGAGCTTCAATGCACTCATGGCCAACTATTTAGTAACGCTCACTTGTTCAAAAGGCCATGAAGGCAATTGTTTACGAAGAGTCTTATCTTCCCTGTAACCTAAAGCGTACTCACCTTGCATAATCGTATGGATTTCCCTTGTGCCTTCATAGATCACAGGAGCTTTGGAATTTCGCAAAAAGCGCTCAACTGGATATTCATCGGAATAACCATAAGCCCCATGGATTTGAACGGCATCATTTGCAGCATCAAAAGCAGCATTACATGAAATCCACTTAGCAAGAGACGTCTCCTTTGTATTTCGTTTACCCTCATTCTTTAACCACCCTGCTTTAAAAACCAGCAATCTGGAAATCTCAAGATTTGCGCTCATCTTTGCAATCATTTGCTGTACAAGCTGGTGCTTTCCAATCTCTTTCCCAAATGCTTTCCGTTCATGGCAATACTTAAGGCTTGCTTCAAGACTTGCTTCTATTAAACCTACTGCTCCTGCAGCCACTGTAAATCGGCCGTTATCTAGTGCAGACATGGCAATTTTAAACCCTTCCCCTTCTTCACCTAATCTGTTCACAACAGGAACTTTTACATCTGTTAAAAATACTTCTCCAGTATTTCCAGCACGAATACCCAACTTACCCTTGATCGCCTTCGTTTCTACCCCTTCAAAACTACGTTCGACTATAAATGCAGTAATTCCTTTATGCCCTAAATCATGATCTGTCTTGGCAAAAATCAAGAAATGATCAGCAACATCACAAAGAGAAATCCATGTTTTAGACCCATTCAAAATATAGTAATCTCCGTGCCTAGTAGCTGATGTATTCATCGCTGCAACGTCAGATCCCGCATTCGGTTCTGTCAATCCGAAAGCACCAATTTTACGACCTTGTGCTTGGGGGACTAAATACTTTTGTTTTTGTTCCTCTGTTCCCCATTGCATGATCGTCATGCAATTTAGTCCCGTATGAACAGAAACGGCTGTACGATAGGCAGTATCTCCTCGTTCCAATTCCTCACATACAATCGCCAGTGCATTATAATCCATGCCAGCTCCGCCATACTCTTCGGGGATACAGACACCCATTACTTGCAAATCCGCCAATTTTTTCAAAATAGCCGGTTCAAAATAACCTTGGCGATCCCACTCCTGAATATTTGGAATGATTTCCTTATCAACAAATTTTCTAACCATTTCCTTTACACTTTGCTGCTCATCTGTTAATTCAAAGTTCATCATATATATTTCCTCCCTAAATAATATTATTTTGTTTTAATCTCGAAATTTCTTCAGAATTGTATCCAATGCTCTCTAATAGTGATTCTGTGTGTTCGCCAAACAGTGGAGGATGGCGCCTCATAGTTACCGGTGTTGCCGATAACTTCAACGGTGAGCCAGTTAATTGAAGATGATCAATTAATGGATGTTCCATTTCGACAATCATCTCTCTAGCCTTTATCTGTGGATCTTCAAACATTTCAGCGATGGTGTTGATTGGGCCATTCGGAACCCCAGCAGCATCTAATCGTTTTTTCCACTCTTTTTTCGGCTTTTTTGAAAGCAGTTCTTCACAAATAGCCACTAGTTTATCGTTATTCTTTAAACGCTGTTCATTATGAATAAATTCTTCCTTTTCCGCTAATTCCGGTCTACCCAGGACAGCAGCAAATCGCTTAAACTGCTCATCGTTTCCTACGGCAATGACAAGTTCACCGTCCATGGTATTAAACACCTGATACGGGGAAATATTTGGGTGTCGATTGCCCAGTCGTTTTGGAATCACTCCGCTGCATAAATAATTACTTGCCACATTAATTAATGAAGAAATCTGGCAATCCATCAGTGAAATATCAATTTCCTGCCCTTCCCCGGTCTGGTTCCGATGCTGTAAAGCTCCCAATATGCCGATACAGGTATACAGTCCTGTTAACACATCTGCGATCGCCACACCAACTTTTACCGGATTCCCTTCAGGTTCGCCAGTGATGCTCATCAGCCCACTCATTGCTTGAATGATATAATCATAGCCTGGCAAATCCTTATAGGGACCCGTTGACCCAAAACCTGTGATGGAAGCCAAAATCAGTCCAGGGTTTATTGTTTTTAACTGCGAATAGCTTAATCCCATTTTTTCAAGTGTTCCAGATTTAAAGTTTTGAATCACGACATCGCTAGTAAAAGCCAGTTTGGAAAAGATCTTTTTCCCTTCTTCTGATTTAAGGTTAAGTGTCATACTTTGTTTATTCCGATTGGCACATAAATAGTACGCACTTTCTCCATTGACAAAAGGCGGCCCCCAGCCCCTCGTTTCGTCACCTGATGCATAGTGTTCAATCTTGATCACTTCTGCTCCAAGGTCACCGAGAATCATAGAACAAAATGGTCCTGCCAGTACCCGAGAAACATCCAAAATTCGGATTCCATCAAGTGCCCCTTTCACAAAATCACCTCTTTCCGACTACTTATAAAACAAAAAGGAGCCAGCAAAGCAAACAATGAAAAATTCCATTGATTGCTTTACTGACTCCTACTCATAGCTCGTCTTCCGGCGAAGGAAGATCAAGTGAATATAGTCAATTTAATATCATCATTTTTATTACGATCCATCTGGTCATGCAGCAAGGTTTTTGCTGTCACCCAGTTGTTATTCTAACTATATACCAATAATTTGAATTTTTCAACAATTACTTTTCTGTAGATTTTATTTGCTGGTAATGGAGATCTAGATCTTTTAACGCCGCCACCAATGCATTGGCAGCCTTACCTCGATAATACATTTGAAGTGCAGCAATTGCGTCATCGATTCCGTCGTTTAAACTCATCCCCCTTAACACCTGGCCAACAAACCCACGGGCATGTTCAGTAGCCAATGTACAGGAGGCCTCGAGAATGACTCCATATTTTCTATCGACTTCTGCTGTAATCGTCAATGTTTCAAATACACTTTTCGCTGCCATCCCTTGAGGTAACTTTGCATGCCCGGCAATAAACAGAGTTTTTCCATTCATCATCTGAATCCACCTCGCTTTTAAAAAAATGATTTACATTTATTACATGATCTACATTGACTCTATTAATTTGGTTTCTGAGGGAAAACGCCTGACTACCAATTTTCCAATGATGATTTACGGTGGAAAACTTTAAGTCTTGTTAATGTATTCTCCAATTAATTCAATAATCCTGTTGTGTTATTTCAAGAAAGATAAGAGAGTCAGAACAATTTGTATCTTTTTTCATGTAGAACCGTGTCAAGAAATAAATCCACCTTTTTAAATAAAGTGCCAGGCACCTCTTCAAATGGTATCTGGCACTTTATTATTTCATGTCGTATCAAAATGGACGGATGCAGCTCTATTTAATAATAATTCCGATGGCGCACTCGCATATAAATACAACCTATGCATCGGCCTGGTCATGGCTACATACAATAATTTGATGTCTAACTCTTCTTCTCTGTACGATTCTTCCATGGAAAGAATCAATACGGCATCAAATTCCAATCCTTTGGAAAGGTAGGAAGGTAGGATCACAACGCATCCCTTTTTCATATCTTCTTTTTCTTCTAATAGCTGTATTGGAAGACTGCTATTCTCCAGCATTTTATGTATTCGTAAGCACTCTTTGTCTGTTCTTCCAATAATCGCAATCGAGTTAAGTTCTTCCTCTTTGAGTAAATCAATATCATGTTCAAGTATCTTTTTTACCTGTTCCAAATTGCCAGGGTCTATTTTCGTAAAACATGGTTTGTCCCCATGTCGAATGACTGGTTCTACTTTTGGTAAGTCTTTATCCATGATAGAAAGAATGTCATTGGCTAAATGCATAATTTCGACTGTCGTTCGATAACTCTTTTGTAAAGCTTGATAATTAGCATTTGGGAAAATGTCGTTTACTAATGGTTCCCAGCTGTTTAACCCTCGATAGGAATGAATCCCTTGGGCTAAATCTCCCACAATCGTAAACAAATCTGTTTCAAAACCTTCTTTTAGTGCGGCAAATTGGAAATAGCTATAGTCCTGTGCCTCATCAATGAAAACACTTTTCATTTTATATGGTTCTTCAATACCTTCTAATTTTGACTTCATGTAAAATATTGGAGCTAAATCCTCAAGCTCTAGCGCCTTTTTAGCAAAAATCCTTTGACAATAGTTACTTAACCTCTTGCATTCTAACTCGGAAAGCGTTCGAGAATATTTTTGTAACAGTTCAGGGGACGTCATCAATTCCTTATATAAGGTAAAAATATCTTTTTTAACAAAAGGTGCCATATAATTTTTTATCGCTACCTTCGATTCTTGTTCCACCCTACTTATTCTTTTTTCTTTCGAATCCATGAAGCTGACTACTTTTTCCGTTCTTTTTTCTGAATCCAGCCTGCTGCTAAAAAGGAGCTTTTCTAATGCATCGTCATATTTGCTATTAATTTTTGAAAGAATCATCGATTTTTTTATTCTTAAATCATTTGCTAATAGATTTTTGATTTTATCCAATCTCTTATAGATAGGTAAGTAGTGAAATTCATTGATAAATAGTTTTTTGAGTTTCCCCCCTCTCATTAGTCGTGATTTTTCAATCATAAAATCCTCGGAAGGTGCCAAATTAAACTCAATTTCTTTTAAATAGTGGTCAATTAACTCCTTAAAATCCAGCGATCCTTTATAACTAGACACCCATTGAATCCTTTTTGATTTTTCGTTTCCGTTAATGAGCGCCATTAATTTTGAATTAGGAGATATTAATGTTAATTTCTTCCCTAAACAATTTCTCATAAATTCAATATAGGTGGTTTGTTTAATTTTGTTTACCCCTAGATCAGGCAGAACGGCGGAAATATAATCGATAAACAATTTATTAGGTGCAAGGATCATTAATTTTTCTGGAGGAAATCGATATCCAGAAGAGTAGAGAAAGTAGGAAATTCGATGGAGCGCAATGGTTGTTTTTCCACTTCCAGCCGCTCCTTGAACGATAATGGGGTGTTTAAGTGAAGCTCGAATAACTTCATTTTGCTCATTTTGGATGGTCGCGACAATTTCTGTTAAGCGATTATCTGCTTTTCCTGATAAGGATTTCTGTAATAGTTCATCATGTGTGGTTAAATCGATATCTCTAATCTCTTTTAATAGTCCATTTTCGATTTCATACTGCCGCTTTAAAGATAAATAGCCACTTTGCGTTTCTCCATAGGCGTCATAAGTAACATTTCCTAACCGGCCATCATAGTAAACATTTGCAATCGGTGATCGCCAATCGACAATAATTGGAATCTGATTCACACGGTCAAACAGTGAGGCTTTCCCAATATATAAAATCTCTTCTTTGGTGTCACCACTGCTTGTAAAATTGATTCTCGAAAAATATGGTTTCCCGATGACGCTTGCTAACCGTTCCAATTCACTTTCGGCCAATTCTAAATATTGAGCATTCGTTAAAAGGTTCATGTAGCTTAAACTACTGTCTGACGTATCCAGTTCAGCAAAGGCTTCTTTCAAATTCTCGACAAACTGTTCTTTATTTCCCTTCGATATTTCCAGAACGCTTTTAATATATTCCTTAGTAAACTCTAGGCGCTCCACTTCTGTTTGATAATCTTTATGTTCATGAACTGATATTTGTTTTTTCGAGCTCATTCTCTTATCCGTCACCTCTCAATATGAGTTTTACAACGGGAACTGGCACAAAAAGAAACATCTACAATTTTTTTGTAGATGCTTTTCTTTACAATGGAGCTATATTTTACCATTTAACGTGCTTTAATACAATAAACTTTTTGTTAAAAGTAAACCGACCTCTGATTTATTCAAAAAGGTCGGGTTTTAAAGGAATTTATTTTATTTTGTTTGAGAAATTTGGTTAACTATTTGGGTTAATGCCTCATTAATCGGCGTAATTGGACGACCGAGAACCTTTTCAAAATCATTACTTTCAACTGCTAATGAACCATTTCGAATACTCTCTTGAATTCCAACAACAATCGGAATGACAAAATCCGGTAAACCTAGACCTTTCATGATTTCTGCATAAGTCTCATCAGTGACTTGTTGTACAGGTATTTCTTTACCCAATACAACGCCAAGAGCAGATACTAATTCTTCTTGAGTTAATAGAGGAGCAGAAAGTTCATATACCTTATTTTCGTGACCGTTTCCGACAAGCACGGCTGCTGCTGCATCTGCATAATCTTGTTGTAGTGCCCAGCCTACTTTGCCTGTTCCAGCTGAAGTTACCCATGGAGCACCTGCCAACGCACCTTGAATGCTCCCAATTTCGTTCTCCAAATACCAATTGTTTCGCAAGAAAGTATATGGAATCCCTGTTTTAATGATTGCTGCTTCTGTCGCAACATGAGGCGGTGCCATTAAATTTGTGCTTTCTGTTGCATTAGCCAAACTTGTATAAGCGATATATTTCACTCCAGCCCGTTCAGCTGCAGCGACTGCATCTGTATGCTGACGAATTCTTGTTTCATTGTCACCATCCGCAGAAATAATTAATAAACGATCAATCCCTGCAAAAGCAGTATCTAATGTTTCCGGAAGGTCAAAATCTCCTTGGCGAACTTCTACTCCACGAGCTCGTAATCCTTCTGCTTTCTCAGGATTGCGTACACTGACAGCCAATTGATTCGCTGGTACAGTTTTTAATAAGGTATCCACTACTTTTGATCCTAATTTTCCTGTTGCACCTGTTACTAATATTTTCATTTGATATTCCTCCAATTGTTTTATTGTTAAAATTATTTTTATTATTGCCACTAACCTGTAATCAATTCAATTACCTGTAATCATTTTAATAACATGTTGGTCTTTTGTCAACGTAAAAACCATCTATATATATTGTTCGTAATTTTGGTATAATACACTTGTAATCAAATTGATTACATTATAATAATATGGAGATATTAAAGTGTAGAGACAATAGAGAAGGTGAGCAAAGATGTCGGTTAGCAGCCGTTTTTCAGTTGGAATTCATATATTAACACTTCTTGAGGTTAATAAAGGCGAGGTAAACTCATCAGAGTTTATTGCGGGAAGTGTCAATACAAATCCAGCCGTGATAAGAAAAATTATGGGCATGTTAAAAAAAGCAGGATTAGTAAATGTACGACCTGGTATTGCTGGGGCTGAACTAGCAAAGGATCTATCTACTATTACCTTGTTGGATGTTTATAAAGCAGTTAATGTTGTCCAGGAGAAAGAATTGTTTAGCATACATGAAAATCCCAATCCTAATTGTCCCGTAGGGAGAAATATTCAAAATACAATTGGTCCACTGTTTTCAATTGCCGAGGCGGCTTTGGAGAAAGCTCTCGGAAATGTAACCATTGAGGATGTAGTCAGGGATATTACTAAAAAAGAGAAATTTAATAGAATGTAAAAATAAAATAGAGAAAGCCGAGGATACCGTACTCCTCGGCTCTCAATTTGCATAAAACTGATTTTTAACTAAAGATAATAGTTTTCAGATATAACCTAGATGAAAACCCTTAGTGGTAAGGTAGTATGACCGGCAAGATGCTCTTACTTTTTATAGCTGAGACCAAAGCCAAAGGTGTAGTCGTCACCCGCTGCATTTGTGTAAGTATAGTCAAACTCTTCGGCATATCCTGGGACATCAGACGCGTTCTTTTCTACAGCCTCTTGATTGGCTGGGATGGTGATAGGCAGCTTACCTGTTGGGTTAAAGCGTCCGCGAAGGACATCGAGTAGTGCTTCAGCCTTGACGCTGTAGGTAGCTACGACTGACGAAGCGGCAGGCTCTACCTCATCGATAACCCATGGATTGGTCATGTTGATCACAAGGGTAGTTGGGACGGCTGCTTCGATTTCTTTTACTTTTTCAACGTTAATTCCGGTGTTTTTGCCTAATTTAATGTCTACAGTAGAGTTGTCAGGCAACTCGAATGGACTTGGACGCAGCCAAACAACTGCGGCAGTTGCATCATCAAGCTTGTCAACGATCGTTACAGTTGGGTCTTCCTTCGCAATCATCTTCTTCATTGCCTCTGTGCGACTGGCACTGTTGGAACCGCTAAACACTTCTACGTATAGCTTTGCATGTGCGATTTTTTCATCAGTCAGCGGCAGCATTCCTTGATTGTTGCGTAGAAGCGTTACGGACTTAAGATGTGCTTCGTCTGCTCTGGCCTGTGATTTTTCTGAGCTGGCAATGGCCTGAGCTTCTGTCGGATCCGTATATGGGTCCTCGAAAAGTCCGAGGTTGAATATTTCAGTAAGCAGCTGGGACACGGAAGGATCAAGGTCTTTCTCTTTAATTAAGCCTTTATTTACAGCAGAGATAAGGCCGCTTGGGTCGTTGTTGTCAGAGAAAATGTTAGTTCCTGCATCGATTGCCTTGGCAAACTTCTGTTCGATTGTTAGGTCATGCACACCCCAATCGCGGTTGGTCAGCACGCCGCTGTCGCTGTTGACGTATCCTTTAAAGCCCATCCGGTCACGGAGCAGGTCAATGAGGAGGGTCTTGTTGTAAGCACCGGCTACCTCTTCAAACTGCTGTGTCTCCGATTGCCAAAGCTCACGTGGAAGCTGTGCAGCGCTGCCCTCATTTTTAGGGACATTGTAGTAGGACATGACCGAGCTCACTCCAGCATCAATGGCAGCTTGAAACGGCGGCAGCTGGTATTTGTAAAGGCTGCCAGGCGTTGGATAGGTCGCAAACTGACCGGCCTCATTGTGCGGGTCGAGGCCTCGGACGACCGCTCCGTCACCTGGGAAATGCTTAACGGTCTGGGCGACAGACTTGCTGCTAAGCTCCTCACCTTGGAAACCAAGGACGAGTTCTTTGGCAATTTTTGCATTCAACGTTGGGTCTTCCCCGAACGTGCCGGAAATGCGGCGCCAGCGCGGTTCAGTCGCAGTTTCAATCTGGTAGCCGTAGTCCTTCTGGATGCCGGCTTCGCGCCATTCGTCGCGGGCAATCTCGGCAAAGTCGCGAATGAGGCTGAGGTCACGCGTTGCCGCTAGACCCAGGGTTCCAGGCCAGGTGGAGAATTGACCGGAAGCCTCGCTGATGCCGAACTCGTTCTGTTCATTAATGTTATTCCTCGGGTTGGAGGTGAAAACGATCGGGATACCTAGCGGTGAGGCCTCTGCAATCTCCTGATATTGGTTTGCTCGCTCCGCTAGAGCTTTAGCTGAAAGATTGTCTCGGATAATAAGGTAGCGAATATGGCGATTATTGATGTAATCGTTGATGGCGGTAGTGCTAAGTGATGTGATTTGCATGATGCCTGCCTTCTCCTCCATGCTCATTCGCGGCAGGAGATCGGCTACACGCTTTTCGGTGGACAAGCGCCAGTCCTCGTAAGGATCAATCTTGCCATTGGCATTGAGATCTTTGAATAGTCGTTGACCAATCTTAATAGTGGGCTTAACATGAGCTTCAACCGATGGCGCCTTTTTCCCACCAGCATTTGAGTGGTCCGGTGGTGAGGCAAATGCCCCGCCGGCAATCGTGGCAGCAGCCACACTTGTGATCAGAGAAGACATAACCATTTTTCTTAACCGTTTCGATTTTTTTGCCAATTTTTCTACCCCCTTGAAATTTTGTTGAGAGTGAATCATAAAAGCGTTTGCAGAAAAATATCTATATTTTCCCTCCTTTGTGCCCAAAAACTAGACGTTCAATATTTGTAACCGGATACAAAATGGGACAATTAAATTATACGAAAATTGAGACAATTAACCGTTGTATTAATTTTAGGTTTTTTTGTGATATTTTTATTTTTTATCTCTATAGTTAAATTCCGGTGACACACCCCGCATTTTCTTGTTTCACACACTTTGTTCCACATGACCACTTATTAATAAATTAGTAGGAGATTAAATTATTTAGGATAAGATAGGTATCCTTTCTTTTTATAAAGGTAAAATGAATAGAATTAATTAAAATTAGCACCATCCAATTTTTTGGATGGTGCTAATTTTTCATATAAAATCCCTAACTCTGAGGCTATAATGGAGAATAAAAGATACGTTTCTTGATAGGGAAATTTGATAGCTAAAGTTTACGATAATATCAAACTAGCTAAATGATAGAGATTTGGAAGGATTTCAAAAATTATCGAAGAAACAATAAATTTAATAGAAGGTCATAGAAACTTGCAAAAGATGGTTAAAAACTTCTCAACCTCTGCGATTCAGCGAACCTAATATTTATTAGAAAAAATATTAGGAAGGTGAAATTCACCTTCTTTTCTTTTTTAACAACTAATGGTATTATTCAACAGTTTTAGCATATCAGCAAAATCAAAAGGTGCTTCTTTCCTCACACAGTCTGCAAATTGGGACACAAGCTTTAGTGTTTCAATACTCTGTACAGGATAATTTCCTGCAGCACTTTCAGCAGACAACATCACTGCGTTTGTCCCATCCATTACGGACTGGAAGATATCTGTGACTTCCGCTCTTGTTGGCAGTGGATTTTCAATCATTGATTGAAGCATTTGGGTAGCTGTGATAACATACGTATCCAGCCGGTTGCATTCGCTAATCATCGCTTTTTGTAACAATGGAATCCATTGATATGCCAGCTCTACACCAAGGTCGCCCCGGGCAATCATCACTGCATCAGTCTCCGAACAAATTTCCTGGAAATTTTGAATGGCCTCAATCGTTTCAATTTTAGCCACTAGCTTAGGCGTATGTCCCCCCACACTTTCCATAAAGCTGTGCACTTCTTTAATATGCGATGCCCTGCGGACAAAGGAGCAAGCTATGAAATCAACTTCTTCTTGTAATAGGAATTGAATATCCTGTTTATCTTTTTCAGTAATGGCAGGTAAGCTGGTGACAACACCTGGAAGATTTACTCCTTTATGAGAAGATATTTCCCCACCTGATTTAACTGTAGTAACAACTTTAGTTTGCTCTACTCTAGTAACTACCAACTCAACCGCGCCATCATTAATTAAAATTCGATTTCCTGATTTTACATATTTTACCAAACCTTCATAATCGACACTTGCTTGTTCATTGTTACCTACTACTTGGTCAATGTGAAGGGAAAAGGACCGCCCTGTGTTAAGAATGAATTTTTCACCTTCCAATTCACCCAGACGTATTTTTGGACCTTGGAGATCACCCAATACTTTAATTGGATGTCCAGTCTCACTGCTAAGTGTTTGTAATAATTGAATCACATTTCTGTGGCTCTCGTGAGTCCCATGAGAAAAATTCAAGCGTGCAATCGTCATCCCATGATTGATCAACTCAGTAAGAACTTTACTATCATTACTTGCCGGTCCAATTGTACATATACGATCAACTGACATGGTATCACCTCATTTTATGGTCGGAGTTATTGTGCCCAAAGTAGCTTTTATTAGGTATTTAAATAGAAGTGCTGCCAGCACTTTTTCCCTCCTCCATTCCGGAGGGTCTCTTTAATTCATTGAACTTTAATCGAGTTACGAAATAAATCACTGGTGCGGTCGATAAGAACGGTTTATAACTCCCATCTCCTCTTATAAATCACTGGCGCGGTCAATAAGAATGGTTTATAACTCCCGTCTCCTCTTATTTGCAGGATTTTGTAACTCATGGTCAGGAGAAGGAAAATTGTTACTATTGTGTGAACATCAAAAAAGTGTCAGGCACCTTTCAATAATCTGGATGGTATCTGACACAAAACTCCATCCGTAATAGCTCTTCCAAATCCAACAATTTGATCATTTACTGTGACAAACAGAAAGACATTACTTGCTTCAAATACTTGCTTAATAATCTCCTTTGTATGCTTTGTCCAACCTACAGAAGAATATATTTCTTTCATTTCATCAAGATTTACCTTTGAAAAATCACTATGAATTTTTAAATCCATCATACCCCTCCCTACTAGTGAAAATGTAGATCCTAAGTTTTCTTAACAACATTATCAGCAATAATTCCACAAAAAATTAGAATTTTTCAGGAGGGATATAAACTCTTTTTTAGATAAATTTTATTTTTTCGGATGATATATGTGTTGGAAATATTATAGAGGGAATTATAATGTCAAAACAAAGTTCATGAACAAATAGAAAAGCTATTATGCAAGTTGTATTAAATTATAGGGGGGAAAGTAATGCGTTATTCAAATCTTAAAAGGACGTTAATTGGCAGACCACTCAAATCAACAGAGTTAGGAGAACAAAAACTAGGTATATTGAAGGCTCTGGCCATTTTATCTTCAGATGCACTTTCTTCAGTTGCTTACGGTACAGAACAAATTTTACTAGTATTGGCTACTGTTAGTACGGTGGCCTTTTGGTACTCGATTCCGATTGCAATCGGTGTTTTAGTTTTGCTGATTGCTTTAATTCTTTCATATCGTCAAATTATTTATGCTTATCCTCATGGCGGCGGGGCTTATATTGTTTCAAGAAGCAATTTAGGAGAAAATCCTGGATTAATAGCGGGGGGATCTCTGCTAGTTGACTATATATTAACTGTTGCCGTGAGTATTTCAGCTGGAACAGATGCCCTCACTTCTGCATTTCCGCAATTACACCAATATAAGGTACTAATTGCTTGTATATTGGTGGTTTTTATAACTATTTTAAATTTGAGAGGGGTGACCGAATCGGCGTCGGTTCTGGCTTATCCAGTGTATTTATTTGTATTGGCTTTAGTTATTCTCATAGGGGTTGGACTATGGCATATGGTAAGCGGGCAAGCACCAGCTGATTTACATACACCTATAGGGACTGTAGTTCCTGGGGGCATTACTTTGTTTTTATTACTGAGAGCTTTTTCATCTGGATGTTCCGCTCTTACTGGTGTGGAGGCAATATCTAACGCCATACCCCACTTTAAAGAACCAGCTGCGAAAAATGCAGCTAATACTTTGGTCTTGATGGGTTTCATCCTGGCAATATTGTTCTCAGGTGTTACGTTATTGGCGTATTGGTATGGAATTGCTCCTAAAGCGGAAGAAACAGTAGTTTCTCAAATTTCCACCGAAGTATTCGGAAGAAACTTTTTATACTATTTTATTCAGGGGACTACTGCTCTTATTTTAATATTAGCAGCAAATACTGGTTTTACTGCTTTCCCTTTACTGGCTGTAAATTTAGCAACAGACAAATATGTACCAAGGATGTTCTTGCTCCGTGGGGATCGACTAGGCTATTCAAACGGAATTATCATTCTCAGCATTGCATCCATTTTACTAATTATAGCTTTTAGGGGAGAAACCGAACAACTTATACCGCTCTATGCAGTTGGAGTATTTATTCCATTCACTCTTTCACAATCTGGAATGATCGTGAAATGGTTACGTGAGAAACCACAGGGATGGCTCTATAAGTTAATAATAAATTTAGTGGGTGCTCTTATTACTTTAACTGTATTAATCATTTTCTTCACCACGAAGTTTTTTCAAGTTTGGTCAGTTTTAATTTTCTTACCTATAATAGTCTTCTTGTTTCACCGAATTAAACGTCATTATAATGTCGTGGCAAATGAGTTAGAAATTAGTCTAGGTAATGAAGATATAAAATTTGATGGAAATGTAGTGATTGTTCCTGTTGGAAGTATTAATAAAGTTGTGGAACAATCCTTGAATTATGCTCAGGTCATTGGAGATACAATCATTGCAGTTTATGTTGCATTTGACAGAGAGAGCGAAAAACAAATGGAGGAGAAGTGGAAAGAATGGAAACCAAATGTTCGGCTTGTTACTCTATTTACTCCATATAGAAGTTTGATTAACCCCATCTCCCGTTTTATTGACTTAGCGGATGATAAAATTGAGGATAATAATCGAGCCATGACCGTATTAATTCCGCAATTTATCACGAAAAAAAGGTGGCATGATTTTTTACACAATCAGTCAAGTATAATGTTGAGATTGTATCTCCTTTATCAAAAGAATGTAATTGTCTCAACAGTCCCTTATCGCTTTAAAGAATAATGAAACTGAAGATGCCTACGGGCTTCTTTTTTATAATGATTAATAAGGACTAAAAAAACAACCTATATTTATACAGAAATCAGAATGTTATTAAATATTTCCAATTCAACTTAACTGCACCAATATTAACACCTCCTATAACATGAAAAGAGACATAAAAACCGGAAAAATTGAGTTTACTATATCTAAAAAAAGTGCCAGGCACTCTCCAATGATCTGGAAGGTGCCTGACACTCATTTATTCATTACCTGGTATTCATTTAACAATTTATTCAGGAAGTCTAGTCTCTGCTTCGCATTCTCTTTGATTATGATATCTACGCCTGTATCAACAACTTTTTCAACATTTTCTCCTCTTGTTACTTTCAATGCTGTTTCAACGCTTAAATATCCCATATCATAAGGATTTTGTGCTACTGTACTAGATATCGTTCCATCCTTGATTAACTTCAGCATATCAGGGATTCCGTCTGCTCCGATGACTGGTATCGTAACACCTTGTTCCTCCAATACCTTTATTACTTGTACAGCAGAAGTGTCATGTGTAGCAAAGACTCCCTTAATATCCGGATGATCATGTAATATCTTTGTCATTTCTTTTTTTACTGTCTTGGGATCATCCGATATCCCTACTGTTTCTGCCGCTAATGTGATCCCTGCATCTTTTAAAGCCATTTTAGCGCCGTTTATCCGTTCTCTAAATACTGAAAGGGACAAATCGCCACCGATAATGGCCACTTTATTTCCAGGTTGAAGCTGCGAGGCTAAAAGTGAACCTGCTTTTTTTCCTAAATCTACGTTATCGGTACCGATATAAGAAGTTTTATTTTCCAATGGAAAATCATTATCTACTAATAATACAGGGGTTTTTTTGGTTTCCGTAAACTTTTCCAGTATAGGAATAACCGTTGAATTCGTCGGTGCAACAATTAATACATCTGGATTTTCTTGATAGGTCTTCTCTAATAATCTACTTTGTGCTTCAGCAGATTCATTACGTGGTGCGATAACCTTCCCATCAATGCCAAAATCTCTGAACCCTTTTTCAGCGCCTGCTTTAATAATTTGCCAATATTGTATGTCTAAACTTTTTAAAACAATGACCACTTTCGGTCTTTCATCTACAAATGAATTAGAAATAAAACTTATAATGATGACAGAAATAACCGCTCCTACAAGATAAACTAGCTTTCTATTTTTTAACAATACATCCTCCCCTCTCCCTTATTTTAAGAATAGTAACGATCAGTTATTAAGAATAGGATTTAATTGAAAGCGAACCGAGAAAATGGTCCCCTCATCCCCCGTTGTTATATTAATTTCAGCGTGGTGTCGTTTTGCTACACTGTAGCAAATAGCCAAACCTAATCCTGTTCCCGTTTCCTTCGTTGTAAAGAAAGGTGTTCCTAATTTTTGTAGAACGTCCGGGCTGATGCCGTGACCCTGATCTTTTATTTCTAAAATGACGGCTTGGTTTTTTGTATATGTTTTTATCGTAAGTTTTCCATTCGACGACATGGCATCGAGTCCATTAAGGGCGATATTTAAGATTAGCTGACGGATTTCTTTTTGATCGATATAAATATCCGGACACTTATTTAAATCAAGCTTAACTTGTTTATTTGACCGAAAAGCCTCCGCTTGAATGAGTGGAGATAATGCTTCTAGTATCGTATTTAAGTTTTGCTTTTTCTTCACACTAACCTTGTTTTTGGCTAAATTAAGAAATTCAGTAATAATCGCGTTCGCCCTATGTAATTCATCTAACATCAAATCAATGATCTCTGCTGATAAATTAGCGCTGTTATTCCTTGATAATTGTAAAAATCCTTGAACTGTGGTCATCGGATTTCTAATTTCATGGGCAATTCCTGCTGCCATTTCACCGATTAAATTCAACCGATCTAATCGGGACATCTCTTTCTCTAAGTGAACGGTATCGGTAACATCTGTTAAAACAATTAACGTACATGGTTCAGTATGGATATCAATCATTTCAGTCGATAATAATCCATCGCGAATATCCCCGTTTTTTGTTTTATAGCTAATTTTCTTATTACGAATTTTCCGATCAAGATTAATCGGTTTACCCGTTGATTCATCCACAAAATTATTCACATTTATTTTGTGTTTTTCCAACTCAGCGTGGCTATAACCAGTAAATTTTATCCAACTAGTATTTACTTCAATAAAAGTTAAATTCTTCTGCGAAAAAATCGCCATTAAACAGGGGCTAGATTCAAAAATTTTCCGAAATCTTTCTTGGGAACGGTAAAGATGGTTGGCGATTCTTTCTCGTTCCTCTATCTCTATTTGTAGTTTTTCGTTAGCCCTTATCAGTTCTAGCGTTCGTTCTTCTACTTTTTGTTCCATTGTAGTGAATTGGAGTTTTTTAATTTCCTCTATCTGCTTTCTTTCTGTGACATCTCGAATCGAACAAACAAAAAGCAGTTGATTGTCAACGGTGGTTTCCCCGATAAGAATGTCCGCATAAAAGTGACTTTCATCTTTCCGAATAGCCACCGATTCGATCACCTTTCCAACAGATTGCTTGATTGAGGAAAAGAATGAAAACGAAGAATCCTGGACTTCGTTACCCATCCATTTTAGAAAAAGCATTACCACATGTTTACCGATTAATTCCTCAGCCTTGTAACCAAACATGCTTTTTATAGCTGGATTCACTGATAGAATGGAACATTGATCGTCAAACGTAAGGATCGTGTCGACGATGGTTTCACCAATAACTTTGGATAATGCCTCTGTCCGCCGTAAATTTAACGTTGCTCTATCTAACTTTTTATTCACTTCATTCAGTTGAACTTTACGTTCTCGATCGGTCTGAATGATATTTTCTTTGTGATTTTGATAAATTTTAACAAATTGTTCGATTTTCTGTTTCAATGTTTTGGGATTAAAGGGTTTAAAAATATAATCAATGGCCCCTACTGCATACCCTTGATGCACATGTTCTATATTTTGACTAATCGCAGTGATAAAAATGATCGGAATATGTCTTGTTTTTTCTCTAGCCTTAATGAGCTTCGCCGTTTCAAATCCATTTAGCCCCGGCATCTGTACGTCCAGTAAAATAACAGCAAAGTCTTGTTTTAGCATACATTTTAACGCTTCTTTTCCTGAATTTGCGCTTACCAAGTGGTAATTGGGAGAAGTAAGTACAGCTTTCAGTGCTAATAGATTTTCAGGATGATCATCCACCATTAAGATATTTACCTTTTTAAAATGGGGACTAATTAATTTTTCGATAGAGTTTTTCTGATGCGTCAAATTCTCCGTAACAGTTTTCATAACTAGTAAATTTTATCCCCTCTCTTTTACCCAATCCAAGAAAACCTGATGGACATAGGCTATTATATAATAACGTATGGACATGATTTTGAAGAACCTTATCAAAATAGATAAAGACATTTCGGCATATAATTATATCAAACTCGTTAAATGATTGATCCGTTACTAAATTATGCTGGGCAAACACCACATTTTTTTGCAAAAAGGTATGAAAAAAAACCTTATCATCCACTGCCTTATAGTATTCAGAAAAGGCCCTTTTCCCGCCTGCCTCGATATAGTTTTTTGTATAGAGCTGCATCCTATCTAATGGAAAAGTACCTTTCTTCGCCTTTTCTAGGACAATTTTGTTTAAATCGGTAGCAAACATTCTCGTTTTTTCGTAAATCCCTTCTTCATGTAAGAGAATAGCCATGGAATAGACCTCTTCCCCTGATGAGCAGCCAACATGCCAAATTCGAATTTCAGGATAATCTTTTACTAACGGAATGATTTTTGTTCGGAATGACTTAAAAAATGAAGGATCCCGGAACATCTCTGTCACATTAATCGAGAAATCAGAAAGCAATTCCCCCATGACTTCTGAATCGCGTAGTACCTTTTCCTGAAGAGCCGATATACTTGCAAGATTCTCCTTACAAACACGATGGCTAATTCTCCTTTGGATGAAAGGAAAGGCATAATTTCGAAAATCATAACCATAATAACGAAAAACGGCCTCTAGGAGTAATTCTATTTCAATTCTTTCTATCTCTTCTGACTTGAGAATATCAGGTGCTTTTATCAAATTTTCTGGCCCTCCTTACTATACAACCATACTTGAATTAAAGAAAATAACTGGTCTAAGTTAATTGGCTTACTTATATAATCCGTTGCTCCAGCATCTAAACATTCTTCTCTACTGCGTTTCATTGCCTTGGCTGTAAGGGCGATGATTGGTAATGCTTGAAATTCTGTTATTTGGCGAATTTGTCGCATGGCTTCAAACCCATCCATCTCAGGCATCATAATGTCCATTAATATTAAGTCTGTATCTGGGTTGTCCTTTAATACCTCAATCCCTTCACGACCATTCTCTGCTACAATAATATTCATTTCATATTTTTCAAGAGCAATTGTTAAGGCATAAACATTCCGAATATCATCATCTACAATGAGTATTTTCTTGTTTTTCAAAGAAGAAATCCCATTTTGATTTTCCCGATCTTCTATATCTTTAAGTGGGTCATCCTCATAAAGACTTATCGCAACTTCTTCCAAAGCGGTATTCCCAACTATTTTGTTGATCGTTTGATAGTATGGCAAATATAAAGTGAAGATGCTACCTTTCCCTTTCATACTCATTACCTCAATAAATCCACCTAATAACTGTGCCATTTCTCGACTAATGGAAAGTCCTAATCCAGTGCCCCCATATTGACGACTTGTCGTTCCATCTGCTTGTTTAAAGGCATCAAATATCGTATCTTGTTTGTCTTTATCAATGCCAATTCCCGTATCGATAACGGAGAAAGCAAGCATTGAATTCGCTTGAACTCCCTCAGATAGATTCCTGCTGACGTCTTTAACTTCCTTCCGGACAACTAATGATACACTGCCACGTTCAGTAAACTTAAAAGCATTGGAAAGTAGATTTTTTAAAATTTGCTGTAAACGTTGTTCATCCGTATTGAAGGTCCCTGATAAATTTGCATCCATTTTAATAGTAAACTGTACATTTTTTTGAATCGCAAGAGGAGAAAATTGCCGTTCAATAAAATCTTGCACATCCTGTAGGTCCACCTCTGTAGGGTTTACATCTAATTTACCTGACTCCACTTTCGCTAAGTCTAAAACATCGTTTATTAAATGAAGTAAATCATTCCCCGATGAGTAAATCGTCCGAACATACTCCTCCTGATCAGCCGTAAGATTTCCATCCCCGTTTTCAGCGAGTATTTGCGCTAATATTAGTAAACTATTTAGAGGTGTTCTTAACTCATGGGACATATTCGCTAGAAATTCCGATTTATATTGTGAGCTTAGTGCCAATTGTTGAGCTTTCTCTTCAAGCGCCTCCCTAACCTTTTCGATTTCCTCTTTCTTTTGTTCAGAAGCTATATACTGCTCCTCAAGTTTTTCATTCGTCGTCCTTAACTCCTCTTGTTGTAACTGCAGTTCTTCTGATTGAGCTTGGAGTTCTTCTGTCAAGGCTTGTGATTCTTGCAATAATCTTTCTGCTTTCATATGGCTGACAATACTGTTTATCTTGATACCAATATTATTAGTTACGGCTTCCAATAGCTTAACCTGAAGGGGACTTAAGGCCTCAAATGATGCAATTTCAATAACAGCTAGTACATCATTTTCAAATTGTATCGGTAAAATCATAATATTTTTCGGTGAACCTACTCCTAGTCCTGATCTAATTTTTACGTAGTGATCTGGGACATTGGTTAGTAAGATGGATCGTTTTTCAAGTGCACATTGGCCGATCAGACCTTCTCCAAAACGAAAACGCATATAATCTTTATTATCATTCAAAGAGGCATAGGCTGAAATCTTTTTTAGATACTTCTCTCGCTCTTCTACTTCCTTAACATAAAAAACTCCGTAACTTGCTCCTACCATCGGTACAAGTTTTGTAATTAACAATTCTGCTAACATAGAAACATTTTCAACCTCAGGATAAATGGTAGCAATTTCGGCAATTTTCCTATTCAGCCAACTTTGCTCTTCTGCTACTTCTTTTAATTGTTTTTCTAGCATACTTTGTTCCTCTAATGCATGTGCCATTTTATTAAAGGAAACTGCGATTTCACCCAACTCACCCTTAGTGGAAAGCTCAATTCGGGGCAATGAACTAAAATCACTAGTTGTAGCACTTTTCATAACAGCTGTTATTTTGTTCAGGTTATTTGTCATACCTCTAATAATCCAAAACGTGAAACCAATGCCAATACATAAGGCAATGGCAAGATAAATGTAAATAATGGTGACAGCCATATTGTAAGTATCTTTAGACCTTAAAAGTTCATTTTTCATCTTTTGTTCTTGCAATCCATAAAGAAGATCGGCAATTTGAATCATTCTTTGTCTTATAAGTTCAGAATCTGTCCAAAAGACTGCAGGAATTTCCATTTCCCCATTTAGCTTTTTTGCTGTCAAAGCTTGCTGCCCCATATTTTTATATGATTCTTGCAATATTTTAAACTTTGCAATTAGTTCTTTAGATTTCTCTTGCTTGTCCATTTTTTCTAGTGATTCAATCGCCGCTTGCAAATTGGTATGGGAATCTTCCCAAGAATTCGCCGCATTTAAATGGATATCATTTCCACGGTTAGTTAACATCGAAGTTAGCTCTAGACCTATTCTAGAAGTCTCATATTTAATATCGGAAGCCATTTCGATTCTCTCATTTAGATCATTAACAACAACGTTCATATTCACTGTCGATTGTTCGAGCATGTTCATTAAAATGATTGCGATAATAAAAAACAATAGCAGTAATGAACCGATGCTCGTATAGAGCTTTGTTTTAAATTTCATAAGACCTCCATATTTCCTATCGTTTATTAACAGGTTAATCTATTAAACTAAAATCGTAATTGTCACAAAAAATAGAATATTCAAAATAACAAAACATCCCGTTTATCAATTATCTTTCATATTTTTATATTTTACTTTAAGTCAATATTATCGTCTACATAATATTTTATATAAATAAAGGAAAGTGGCTAATAAAAAGGATGCACATACTTCCACCCATAATTAGTAGATATTACATCAAAAGCCTGTTAAAAATGTCCAATTCTAGAGGGTTTTGAAGAATTATAGTAAATGTGAAGGATTCACTCTTTATTGTTTTATTATTTCAATATAACAAACTAACGAGTTTACCGTACTAGACGATTAACCCCTGCTTCAAACAATCACCTTCATTATAATACTACTACAGTTCCCGTTTTTTTTCTCCTATTGGAATGGAGACAATCAAAAAAAATAGGAAACATGATTTATTTCACATACAAATGAATCCAAATATTTTATAATATTCTTTAAAAATAGAAATCTGGTGAAGGTATGACATTGTTAAAAGAATTTTCAAATGTAGAAATGTTTTTAAATTCATTAAGTTCGTTAGATGTGGACTGCTTCTTTGGATGTGACGAACAAGAGTTAATGCTTTTGATAGATACAAATGTTCGTTACCAGGCCGCGGACACTGATTACATCCGGGGGCTTGGGGACCATGGGCTACGGACAGCCTGCAGCAATTGGAGTATCTGCTGCTTGTCCGGGAAGGTCTGTCATTTGTGTCTCAGGTGATGGCAGCTTTCAGATGAATCTTCAGGAATTGATCACAGCTGTGAAGTATCAGCTTCCACTAAAAATCGCTATCTTGAATAATGGCTATCTTGGCATGGTGCGCCAATGGCAGGAACTGTTTTATTAGGGGCGGTATTCCCAGGTCAAAATGACTTCACCGAATTTCGCCCAATTGGCTCAGGCATATGGTGTAGCAGGATTTCGGGCCCAGACCGAAGAAGAAGCAAAGCAGATTATTACGGAAGCATTTCAGTGTACCGGGCCAGTTCTCATGGAGTTTAATATAATGGAAGAAGAAAACGTCTATCCGATGGTGCCCCCTAACCATAACAACCATCAAACCATACTATCTCGATAAAAAAACGCCAAACCATTGTGGAATTCAAAGGTTTGGCGTTTTTTTTAGGAAGGAATCGTCCAGAAGTGTAAAAATGAGTGAATTTTTACATTTTATGGGCGGATTTTCGATTCCAATAGGTGGGAATAGATTCTATCAGCGAATTATTAGCTTCTATCAGCGAATTTGCATGTTCTATCAGCGAATCTTTAAGTTCTATCAGCGAATCCAGGAAGGTTAGGTCTATATTTTATAAATATACATTAGTTAGGAATGAAAAGTACGGCTATACAGCATGTACTTGTCAATACGCTCCCGGTTCGGTTCATACCCGATACCGGGTTGTTTTGGAATCGTAATCATCCCGTCTTCCACTGTTACCTCGGGATCAATAATATCTTCCTTCCAATACCGGGCAGAAGCAGCTGTATCACCTGGGAGAGTAAAATTAGACAGGCTTGTTATTGCAATATTATGCGCCCTGCCAACTCCAGCCTCAAGCATGCCGCCACACCAGACGGGAATCCCATTTGCCTCACATAAATCATGGATTTTTTTAGATTCTGTTAAGCCTCCGACACGCCCAATTTTAATATTAATAATTTTACAACTGCCAAGTTGAATAGCCTTTCGCACGTCATCCACACTATGGATACTTTCATCCAGACAAATCGGTGTCTCGATTTGGGCTTGAAGCTGCGCATGATCGATGATATCATCAAAGCCCAACGGCTGCTCAATCATCATTAAATTAAATTGATCCATCGCCTTAAGCGTTTCGATATCCTCTAAAGTATAAGCGGTATTTGCATCCGCCATTAATGGAATATCTGGGTAGTGTTTTCGAATCTCTGCTAAAATGTTTACATCCCATCCCGGTTGAATTTTCACCTTGATACGTTTATATCCTTCTTCTAGATGACCCTCAATCAATGCTAATAATTCTTCGACCGTATCCTGGATCCCAATACTGACGCCGACCTCAATCTTTTCAAATGTTCCTCCAAGGGCACTCGATAGACTAACTCCTTGCTGTTTAGCATAAGCATCCCAAATGGCCCCTTCAAGGGCAGCCTTTGCCATGTAATTCCCTCGGATATGATGAAAGCGTTCGGAGACCTCATCTGGATGAGAAATTGGCTCCTTCAGAAGAAGTGGAATCAGAAAATCCTCCATCATATGCCAATTGGTTTTGACAGTTTCTTCTTTATATGTGGCATCAATCGCAGCAACGGATTCAGCCCAACCCGTAATGCCATCCTTCGTTTTGACTTCGACCAAAATAAAGTCTTTATCATATTCGGTCCCTACAGCGGTCGTGAAGGGGTGTAATAGATCCATTTTCATATGTCTTAACACAATTCGTTGTATTTCCATCCTATTTATACCTCTCTCCGTTAAGTATGTTTCTTGGTTAATACATAATGATGAAGGTAAGGCTGATCACTTTTCCGTAATGCCGTAACCGTCCACCCTTTGCTCATATAATGGGTAAAAATCTTGCGCGTTTTCATTCTCCATTCCAATGCAGCATTTAAATTATTCGATTTAATCATTTGGAATTGATTTGGAACCGGAACATAGAGGAGATTGGCCCAGGCATCCCTCTCGCTATCTAGAAAAATATCCTTCGGTACCGGCAAGCCCTCTGCATCCTCGTCCACTTGAATCAAGAGGGGCACTTCATGGTTATCAACGAAATCTTCCATCCTCTTAGACGTTTCCTCAGCTATGTTCCATTCCACTAAGAAGCGGTCAGAAGGCAACCCTGCATTAAGAATATCAGGCATTTCACCATAACAATTCTCAATATACTGCGTACACACTCCGCCTAGTTTGCTTAAATTAAGGTATCCATTGACCGTTTCCAGTGGGTCATACGTCCATGTGATGAGTTGATAGCCCATCTTTCGTGCTTCTTCACGCTGCTTTAATTTTAATTTTTCCCCAATTCCCATTTTCCGAAAATCTGGGTGAATCCCCATACTATGCGAACAAAGATAGACTTTTGTCCCATCAAATCCTGGAAAGCTATACTGAAAGCCAATTAATCGAGTTCCAGAAAAAGCGCCAATCACCATACCGCCATTTTTAACGACGGCAATGCTATGGTTAACGGGGACCGGATCCTCATCAGCCCAAACAAGACTTTCTAAATCTCTCACAGCAGTCAATTCTTCTGTCGTATGTAACATGCGTATTGTAATCAGTTTTTGTAAGTCCATATTGAGTAACTATCCTCCTGCCAATTGATTAGATGACATTTTTAAGAAAGCTTTTTAAACGATCACTAGTAGGATTGGTGAACAGTTGTGCTGGAGCTCCTTGTTCTTCAATGACCCCGTCACACATATAAATGACGCGATCGGCCACTTCTCTAGCAAACTTCATTTCGTGAGTCACAATCAGCATCGTCATTCCTTCTTCGGCCAATCCCTTCATAACATTAAGAACTTCACTAACAAGTTCTGGGTCTAAGGCGGAGGTCGGTTCATCAAACAGCATAATTTTTGGATTCATCGCCATCGCCCGTGCAATCGCGACCCGCTGCTGCTGACCTCCAGAAAGTTTCCTTGGGTATACATCTTTTTTATCTTTAAGCCCGACCCTTTCTAGTAAAACTAATGCCTTTTCGACGGCTTCTTCCTTCGACTTCTTTAACGCCTGAATCGGCGCTTCAATAATGTTTTGTAAAACGGTCAGGTGCGGAAATAAGTTGAATTGTTGAAACACCATCCCTACTTCCCGTCTAATTTGTTGAATGCTCCGCGGCGAATAGTTCAATACCGTGCTATCAATTGAAATTCGGCCAGATGAAAGAGTCTCGAGCCCGTTCAGACAGCGAAGGAGTGTACTTTTCCCCGATCCGCTGGAACCAATCAGGGCAACCACTTCGCCAGGGTACACTTGTAAATTAATCCCTTTTAAGACCTCCAGCTGATTAAAACTTTTATGGACATTTTCAATTTCAATAATAGGATAAAGATGATCTTTCACTTTATTTGACAAGTTAGGTCCTCCCTTACTAACGTTCGCTAACCGACAACTTAAATTCGACCTTTCTTAAGAAAAACGAGAAGATCGTTGTCATCACTAAATAAAGAACGGCTGCAGTAATATAGAACTCGATAAACGCATAGTTGGTTGATGCAAATCTTTGTGAAGTCATCATTAATTCTGAAACGGTAACAAGAGAAGCGAGCGATGAATCTTTTAGTAGTGTAATAGACTCATTGCCAATCGCAGGGATGCTTACTCTTAACGCCTGCGGGAGAATAATTCTCCGCATGACTGTTGGATAACTCAGACCTAGTGATTGTGCTGCTTCCATCTGTCCTTTAGGGATTGACAAGATCCCCCCTCTTAAAATTTCGGCAATATAGGCTCCAGCATTTATTCCTAAAGCTATAACAGAGGCGGTAAAGGGATTCAACTCAATCCCTATTTGCGGAAGACCAAAGTAGACAAGAAATAGTTGAACCAAAAGTGGGGTCCCTCTAAGGACCCAAATATAAAAGTCTGCGAACAAAGACAAAATCTTAAACTTTGAAATCTTCATGATCACGATAATGATTCCCATAATTAACCCTAGCACTAAGGAAACAATGGAGATTTCAATTGTCATTAGAGATGCCTCGAGTAGAAATGGAATGTACTGAGTAACAAGAGAAAAATCTAACATATCTTTAGCTCCTTATCGGATGTCTTTTCCAAACCATTTTTTACTAATTTCCTCATATTTTCCGTCTTTTTGCATTTCAGCTATAATCTTATTGATCTCTTTACGGAGATCATTATCTTCTTTTCGAATGGTCATTCCTGCTAGCTCTGTGTTCAATAGACCATCAATTGCTACTAAACTATAATTTTGATCGAGAATAATTTTTGCACCGACACCTTGGTCTGTTGATACACCTTCTAATCGGCCATTTACTAAATCCTCAAAGGCAAGAAAATCATTCTTATACAGTTTCACATCGGCCCCAAGCTTTGTTACCGCTTCTGCAGCAGTGGTTGAGATCGTTACACCAATTTTTTTCCCCTTCATGTCTTTTAGTGCTTTGATGGAAGAATCTTTTGGAACAAACAACTGATTGCCTGTTGTAAAATAAGGGTCACTAAAAGAGACTTTCTTCTTTCTTTCGTCTGTAATGGCCATATCGGAAATGATAATATCAAACTTTTTGCCTGTTAATGCAGGGATCATACTATCCCATGGGTTAGAGACTAGAACTGCTTTCACACCCAGTCTTTTGGCCACTTCTTGAGCAATGTCCACGTCAAATCCTTCTAATTCATTACTTTTATTGATGTAGTTATAGGGAGGATATGCCCCTTCCATTGCAATCTCAATTTTTCCCTTATCCTTAATGGATTTAAGCGTATCACTTTTTGCTAAACCGCTAGTTTCTTTGCTGCCACCGCAGGCTGCCATGATCAGGATTAGACATGCTAAACACAAACCAACCATATACTTTTTCATAATGATCCCCCATTAATGTTTATTTTCATTATTTTTTGAAGCGGCATTATAAAGTAGACTTGTTAATATTTTCGTTCCATATAGTAGTGCCTTCTGATTGAATTGCATGTCCGGGTGGTGAAGTCCAGGACGCAAGTCACAGCCTAATCCAATCATGGTCGCCTTTACATCCGGATTTTGCAGGGTATAAAAATGAAAATCTTCTCCTCCTTGTGAAATACAATTGTCTACTACATTTTCTTCTCCCAAGACAGAGGCAGCGGCAGCCTTTGCTAGTTTTATAGCTTCCGTATTTAATCTTGCAGCAGGAACAAATTCTTTCACGGTTCCGTTTATACTTGTCCCAGTCAAAGTACCGACCTTATCTAGCAAATCCACTGCTCTCGACTGCAGTTCATCCATTGCTCCATTTGTACTTGCACGTAAATCCAAAATAAAATTTGCAGTTTCCGGAATGACATTGGAGGAATCTCCTCCAGCATGTAAACCTGTCATTTTAATTGAAAAGGAGTCCGGGCTTTTTAAGCGAATGTTTTGCAATGCCTGAATTAAGTAGGAAGCGGCTTCGATTGGGTTATTTCCATCCTGAGGCCGCGATGCATGTGCTTGCTTGCCCTTGATGACCCCGTAAATGGTAGCACAGGAACTATGAACAATGGCAGGAGCCACTTTCCCCATTGGAACTTCCATCCATGGACGAAGATGAACACCAAATAAGTATTGAACGCCTTTCAAAGCACCCTCTTGCATCATTCGCAGCGCCCCCTCCCCCTTCTCCTCTGCTGGTTGAAAAATAAACCGGATCGGTTTAGTGTGATAAGATTTATTAGCAGCTATGGCTAAGGCAGTATGTAATACCATGGTGCTGTGGGCATCATGCCCGCAGGAATGATTGGGTTGAACCTTCCCTTTCACTTCTTGTAATAGGGCATCCATATCCGCACGTAAAGCAACGATCTCGTTGCCTTCTCCTGGAATATCCGCAACAATACCAAAATGCCCTTCGTATGTTTTAAATGAGATCCCTGCTTTCGCTAATTCTTCCTGAATATATTGTGAAGTTTTCTGTTCCTGCCAGCTTGGCTCCGCCAATTGGTGCAGATCAGCATAAGTCTTTAGAATCGCTTGTTCCTGCTCGTTCATAAAATTGATAAGCTGGCTCATAATGGAACTCCCATCCTAATTTGTCATTCAACAAACACACCATAGTTTGAGTAAAGTTCTTCTAATTTTTGCTGTCGAACTTGGATTGCATCCGAATTTTTCACCTTCATCCCAGCAATGATAAAATCCAACAAAATGATCGCGGGTGTGATGGAATGGGCGGCCGATTCGGAATCTTCTTCTGTTGTCAGCGTATAATCGGCGATTCGACCAATCGGAGACAATAAACGATCGGTAACGCAAATGATTGGAACCCCTTGTTTTTTGGCACATTCTGCAATATGCAGGGTTTCCTTCGAATAACGAGGAAACGAGATAATAAATAGAACAGAGCGATCACTTAAATCGGTTAACCGCTCATAGATTTCTCCTGTTGACGGACAAAGTGTGACTTGATCCCGCAGTGTATGAAGCTGAAAAGAAAACCAGTGAGCCGGTGCATAGGATGCACCCATTCCCAAAATGAAAATCCGATCTGCTTTGATTAAAACATCAACGACCTTCCAAAGCTCGGTTTCATTGAGCTGGTGATTGGTTTGTCGCTGGGAAAGAATTTCCTTTTCCAAGATTTCCGTAAAAAGAGAAGTGTGCTCTTCTTCTTTATTTTCGATTTTGGAATTTGTATTGAATGGATGCAAACTTTTGTTTACAATCTGCTGTTGAATGTAATGGAGCATTTCGCTAAATCCATTGAATCCCAACGCATAGGAGAGTCGGATGACGGTGGTTTCACTAACATCTACCTTTCGTCCAATCATAGTTGCCGTGTCAAAAGCTGATTCATCTAGTTTTTCAATCAGATGTTTGGCTACTTTTTTTTGTCCAGGAGACAACGTTTCATATTTTTCCTTAATAATCGTTTCAAAGCTTTTCATATGTCCTCCAATTCGTGCAGGAAATGCTTCATAATTTATAAATGTTGCAGTAACTTCTTTATTGTTTTTTATTATACCCTATTCGTTGAATATTTAGAAATCTTTTTTTATAAAAAATTTCTTGTTTCTTTAAAATCCACTTATAAACAAAAAAGTGTCAGGCACCATCCAGTAAATGGGTGGTTCCTGACACCTAGCTTTTATGATGCATCCTTTATTGGAAAAAACAAAAAAGCCGCCAAAGCAGCTAGATTTTCAACTGTTACTTCCCTTTAATTTAATAATTGGTACCTATGTAAACAATTTTAAAGAAATCAAATTCGTAAACCTACGATTATCACTTTCCTACTTCATACTTCATATTAAATGACAATATAGTTCTCCGCCCCGATTATCATTAAATTCTAAGATTATTTCAGTTGAAGAATGCTTTTTTATCTTATTGTTTTTGTACTTGAATCCAAACCATTTGTTTCAACATATTGGTACTCAGTTTCTAGTTCACCCAAAGTCCATTCATACAAATGTTTATTATTTTTTTTAAATATTCCGGATCTAATAAGTTCATTTATTAAAAATTGCCTTTTTAGGTGGACAGCTTTTCGTTGGTTATTTTTCATTAAGAAGGGTTCCACTCCTTTCATAAGGGCAATTATAAATGAGATTTTTTAAGAATTTGTCGATTGAACGGGTATTTAATGACTTTTAAAGGAATTGTTAACCTTCTTTAACAAAAGAAAATGTCTTTCTAAAAATTTAATCTAAAAGTTAATTTTGAAAATAATTCTTAATAAAACTTAATATTATCGTAAACCTGAAAAGTTTTTATGTATGATACATTGAATTTAACTTTAAAAACAAAAAGTACATAGAAATGTGAAAAAAATTAGAAACAAGAATGAGTGGATCACATGTTAAATGTAAAAGAGGTAACTGAACTGCTAAGGGATGAAGGGATAACAGCTAGTGAACAAATCGTCATACGTTGGATCCTCGAAGGGAAAATAAAAGCGAAAAGGACCAAACATCTTAATATTGACTTCTTGATCCAACCAAAAGATCTAGTTGCATTCATACTAGAAAAGAAAATTGAGGACAAGATTAAACAATTTGGTATGGATTATCTGCACTGGGAAAAGACGTTTCAAGAGAACCAGAAATTAAAAGAGGAAATCGAAGAGGTAAAAACTACTATTCGGATCGAACAAGCAAAAGTTAGTGGCTTAAAAAAAATGTTAAAAGCAGAATATGCTCTTTCCGATCATCCCCCACTTACCTTTAACTCATTATTTGGTTTAGATGCGGGGACTGACAAAGCAATGTTGAAGAAAGAGTTTAAGAAACTACTTAAAGCCCTTCATCCCGATCGAGCTGGTGACGAGAGACTTTTCAAAGTGTTTTATGAACATTACAAAAAGACCATTTAAATTTAATATTTTTCTACAAACAGTAGAGGTACCATATGATTTACCGTCTTAATTTGTCCGATTAAGAAGTAATTTAACTATTCCTTATAAAATATGGAGATTAATGTAGATAAGTTTTAAAACGTGATAGCAGGAAAAAATCATCTCGTTACAAAAATAGTAAAGAAGACGTAACAGATGTCTAACGAATAAGTTGAAAGGTGGTCATTTTCCTTGAGTATGGATTTATCCCTACAACAAATCGTCGAAGGTCTACCGAAGTCGTTATTAAATGCATCTGATAGAGATTTGGAAGGATTCCAAAAAATTATCGAAGAAACAATAAAATTAAGAGAAGGCCATAGAAACTTACAAAAGATGGTTAAAAACTTCTCAACCACTACGATTCAGCGAGCTTAAAATTTAATTAGAAAAAATATTAGGAAGGTGAAATTCACCTTCCTTCCTTTTTGCTGTTAGGGAATGGATGTTGTTTTTTTCCTAGGAATTACGTTTTAAGGATATTGGATGTCTATAAAAACAACAAATTTTACGAAAACGGCTATTCTTTTTTAACTACTAATTGTATTATTCAACAGTTTTAGCATATCTGCAAAATCAAAAGGTGCTTCTTTCCTCACGCAGTCTGCAAATTGGGACACAAGTTTCAATGTTTCAATGCTCTGTACAGGATAATTTCCTGCAGCACTTTCAGCAGACAACATCACAGCGTTTGTCCCATCCATTACGGATTGGAAAATATCTGTGACTTCCGCTCTTGTTGGCAGAGGATTCTCTACCATCGATTGCAGCATTTGGGTTGCTGTTATGACATACGTATCCAGCCGGTTGCATTCGCTAATCATCGCTTTTTGTAACAATGGAATCCATTGATAGGGCAGCTCTACACCAAGGTCGCCCCGGGCAATCATCACGGCATCAGTTTCCGAACAAATTTTCTGGAAATTTTGAATGGCCTCAACCGTTTCAATTTTGGCCACCAGCTTAGGCGTATGTCCCTCCACACTTTCCATAAAGCTGCGAACTTCTTTAATATGCGTTGCCCTGCGGACAAATGAGCAAGCTATGAAATCAACTTCTTCTTGTAAAAGGAATTGAATATCTTGTTTATCTTTTTCTGTAAGGGCAGGTAAACTGGTAACAACACCTGGAAGATTTACTCCTTTATGGGAAGATATTTCCCCTCCTGATTTAACTGTGGTAACAACTTTCGTTTGCTCTACCTTCGTAACTTCCAACTCCACGGCGCCATCATTAATTAAAATTCGATTTCCTGATTTTACATCTTTAATTAAACCTTCATAATCGACACTAGCTTGTTTATCGTTACCTACTACTTGATCGATGTGAAGGGAAAAGGACTGTCCTGTGTTAAGGGTGATTTTTTCACCTTCCACTTCGCCCAGTCGTATTTTTGGACCTTGGAGATCACCCAATACTTTAATTGGATGTCCTTTCTCTCCGCTAAGTGTTTTTAATAATCGAATGACATTCCTGTGGCTGTCGTGAGTCCCATGAGAAAAATTCAATCGTGCAATCGTCATCCCATGATTAATCAACTCAGTGAGAACTTTTTTATCATTACTTGCCGGTCCAATGGTACATATACGATCAACTGACATGGTATCACCTCAATTTTATGGTCGGAATTATTGTGCCCAAAGTGGCTTTTATTAGGAATGTTAAATAGGTGTGCCTGACACTCGCAGATTTTCTTCTTCAGGGTCTATGGGGACGGATCCCCATTCCGCTGTCTTTAGGTCAATTACTTTTATTATAAAAATATAGTGCAATGTGCTTCCACAGCAAAAAAGGGTGCCCCAAATTTTTGGAACACCAACTCTTTTTATATTGTTTATAAGAATTCTCTTATGCATCTGGAGTTTTGGCATTTGCACTATGCAAATGTGCAAAGCTTTTCTCCATTTTTAAATACTAATAAAGATGGGATGTTTCGTCATGTTCACTCATTTCAATCGTGACAAATAGGCCTTTTCGCTTTATTGTGTCTTAATCCAGACATATAACAGGACTCAATAAAAGTATTTTCCATTAAAACGGCTAATCGTGTAATGATCTTCAATTTTTTATCAAATAAAGCATTTGTATTTTTAAGTAAAAAAATCCGGGCCCTTTCATGAGCCGGATTTCTTAAGTCTGCTTTAATTCTAACTTTCGTGCAACTAGTGACAAAGCATAATTAACAATAAAGTACATCAACGCAACTATGACAAAAACAGGTATCACATACGATCCCTTTTGCGCATAAACAATTTGTCCGTTGTGCAATAAATCCGGTAAGGCGATGACGACAGCTAACGATGTATCTTTAAGCAGAGAAATAAATTGACTCACAATCGGAGGAACCATTCTTCTCAGCGCTTGGGGCATAATGATATAGCGTAATGTCTGGATGTAGGTCAGGCCAGATGCACGTCCTGCTTCCACCTGTCCTTTTTCGATGGAGTTTAAACCGCTTCGGATAATTTCCGATATCATCGCCGATTCAAAAACCGTCAATGCTGCAATAGCCGCTGAAGTTATTTCCATTTCAATTCCGATTTCGGGCAATGCAAAATAAGTGAAGAAAATGATCAGCAGCAAAGGAAGGTTTCGAATTGTCTCAACAATCACGGCAAGTAATTTAGAAACAACGGGAATCCTCGCATATCTGAGCGTTCCTGTGAGACCGCCAATAATGAAGCTAAGCACAATTGAAATGGCAGCGACCTTAAGAGTGACCCCAAACCCTTCCAGTAAAAATTTAATATTGTCCAGTGTATACACTTCAATGAACGGTGCTAGAAAATCCATCTACACAGCTCCTTAATTACTTCTAGCCATGCGTTTTTCTAAAAATCCTACGCCAAGACTTAAAGGTATTGTTAAAATTAAATAAAATAAGGCCACAAAAATATAGGTATCAAAAGTTATGTATGTCTTTGCCGAAATTAAATCCCCCTGATACATTAAATCCCCACCTGCGACTACGGCTAACAATGATGAATTTTTAACTAAATTGATAAATTGGTTGCCAAGAGGAGGGATGACGATCTTAATAGCCTGAGGGAGTATAACCATTCTCATTGCCTGGCCGTAACTCAATCCTGTCGAGCGGGCAGCTTCCATTTGCCCTTTTGGAACAGACATAATTCCTGCACGGATTGCTTCGGCAATGAAAGCGGCTGTATAGATGGTCAATCCGATGGTTCCTGCAGTCATCCCGCCAAAATTTCCAGCTAAGTAAGTGAAAAACACGATAACCAGTACAGGTATATTACGGATAAATTCAACATATGCCGAACCAAGCAAGTTAAGAGGTTTAAATGGGGCAATTCGCATGACTGCAATAAGTGTTCCCAAAATAAAACTGCATATTAATGCTATTAAACTAGCTATAATCGTTATTTTTAATCCTTCCAAAAATGAATCGATATTATTTGTTAGTATCGAGAAATCCAGCAAACGATCTCCTCCTAATTGATCAGAATGAGCAAGTCCGCAAACTTGCCTGCGGACTGCTGCCCAACCTGACGAGAAACCCGATATAAATAATTAATGTTTAATCCATTTATCCTTAATTTCATCGTACTTACCTGAATCCTTCAGGCTTTTTAATGCTTTATTTAACTCATCGACAAGCTCTTTATTGCCTTTTTTAACAGCTATCCCATAAGGCTCTTCTGTGAACGTACCTCCAACCAACTCAAAGGACGGATCTTCTTCTGCCATACCATAAAGGATTGCATCATCTGTGGTCAGGGCATCACCCTTACCTGACTTTAAGGCTGTAAATGCTTCAGCGTAGTTTTCAAATTCAAGTACGGTTGTTTCAGGAGCTTTCTCACGAATATTTACGGATGAGGTTGAGCCTTTAACAGCAAGCACCTTTGTTCCTTTTTTCAAGTCTTCAATGCCCTTAACCTTGCTTCCTTTTTTCACTAGCAATGATTGCCCGGCATCAAAATATACATCCGTAAAATCGACTTCTTTTTTACGTTCTTCATTGATGGTCATAGTGGCGACAACCGCATCAACCTTACCATTATTTAAAAGTCCTACCCTCGTTTTCGAAGTAACCTCTACATACTCAGGCTTAACCTCTTTGCCAAACATTTCTTCGGCCAGTGCTTTAGAAAGATCAATGTCAAATCCTTCCACCTCACCTGTCGAAGGATTTTTCAATCCAAACAAACGAGTATCATGTTTTACACCAAATACGATTTTTTTCTCTTCTTTAATCTGAGCAAGTACATCTTTGCTGCTTTCTTTTGAAGCCTTGTCCCCGCCGCAACCCGCAAGTAGTATAGCGGCCATAGTTGACACTACCACCATTTTTACGAAATTTTTTGTTTTAAACATTCCTTTTCCTCCCTATTAATGATTTAATATACGGCTGAGAAATAAGCGAGCCCGTTCTTCACGCGGATTCTCATAAAATTCAGCCGGAACTGCTTCTTCTAATATTCGCCCCTCATCCATAAAAACGATTCGGTCAGCAACCTCCTTGGCAAAGCCCATTTCGTGGGTTACGACCACCATCGTCATACCTTCTTTGGCCAAGGCTTTCATTACATCCAGTACCTCGCCGATCATTTCAGGATCAAGTGCTGAGGTTGGTTCATCGAAAAGCATGATCTCCGGGTTCATTGCAAGGCCACGGGCGATGGCTACACGCTGCTGCTGACCTCCGGAAAGCTGGGAAGGATAAGATTCAGCCTTATCTAATATGCCTACCTTGGTAAGATAATGACGGGCTGTTTCCTTAGCTTCTTTTTCGGATTGGCCCAAGACTTTCATCGGCGCAAGAGTGATATTTTCCAGCACTGTTTTGTGCGGATATAAATAGAAGTGCTGAAAAACCATACCAATATTGCGCCTCAGCTTATTGATATCTGTTTTTTTATCACCTACTGAGATCCCATTTACGGTGAGTGTCCCGTCAGAGATGGTTTCCAGATGATTGATACAGCGCAACAAGGTACTTTTCCCTGATCCAGATGGACCGATCACTACAACTACTTCACCTTGATTGATTGTAAGATTAATATCTTTTAAGACATGAAAATCCCCATAAAACTTATGTACCTGATTAAATACAATCATTCTTGACCTCCTGTTTTAAAACCTATTACATGTAAAAATTCCATTATTAGTAATATTCAGAATAACTTAAATTATATTTATATTTTGTCGAATTGTCAAATCATGACAAATTGCCTATAATTTCCCGATATTTAACACTTTCTTGGATTAAAGATGTCTATAGCAAAAAGGTGTCAGGCACCATCCATAAAATTGGATGGTGCCTGACACCTTTTAATGTAGGATTGTCGGCTTACATTTATCTTACTTTTTCTTTGTAAGTCAAGCTCTCTGATTATTCCTTCTTTTTCAATTTATATCCTATATAAAGGACCATAAACCATATAGGTGCTACAATTAATGCTCCTCGCATACCCTCAATAAAGGCCATTAAGACCACGACAAGTGCTAAAAAAGCAAGGGCTAAGTAGCTTGAAACTGGATATAGCGGCATTTTAAATGCTAGTTTTTTTACTTCTTCTGTCGTTTTTGATTGTCTGAACTTTATTTGTGTAATCAGTATTATGGTCCAGCTAGTAATAACCGCAACCGTTGCAACAGAAGAAATATAGATAAATACTTTTTCAGGAACAATATAATTTAAAAATACTGCCACTAATAAAAATGATGACGAAAATAGGATTCCACGTCGGGGTGTAGAATGCTTGTTGAGCTTTCCAAAATATTTCGGCCCATTATTTTGAAGAGATAAATTGTATAGCATTCTTCCAGTACTGAATAAACCACTATTAAAAGCAGACAAAGCTGCTGTTAACACGACAAAGTTAATTATATGGGCAGCCCCAGGAATTCCGATTTTATCAAAAATTAACACAAACGGGCTGCCATTCGTCCCTACTTCATTCCAAGGATATAAACTCATCATGATGCCTAGTGCAGCAATATAAAAAATTAAAATCCTCCAGACCACATTGTTGATTGCAGATGGAATTGATTTTCGAGGATTTTTAGCCTCCCCTGCGGTAATCCCGACCAGTTCTACCCCGCCAAATGAAAACATCACTAGAACCAATGACATGAAAATACCTTTTATCCCATTTGGCATAAATCCTCCATGAGTCCAAAGATTGTTAAAACCTATGGGCTGGCCTTCGTTGCCGATACCTAAGAGGATCATTCCTAATCCAACAACAATCATTCCAATAATCGCAACCACTTTAATCATCGCGAACCAGAATTCAAACTCTCCAAATGCTTTAACACTTGTAAGGTTTACCATTGTGATTACAACAAGTGTTGCAAGAGCTGTCAGCCATTGTGGTATTTCTGGAAACCAGTAGTTTACATAGACACCAACAACTGTAATTTCCGCCATCCCAACGACAACCCACATAAACCAATAGGTCCAACCGGTTAAGTAACCCGCAAACGGCCCTAAATAACGATTTGCGTATGAACTAAATGAGCCGGAAACCGGCTCATCTACAGCCATTTCCCCTAATGCTCTCATAATGGTAAAAATAACTAAGCCTCCGACTAAGTAAGAGAGCAAAATTGACGGACCAGCCATTTGAATCGTTGCACTTGAACCATAGAACAGACCTACTCCAATCGCACCTCCAAGTGCAATTAGCTGGATGTGCCTGTTGTTTAGACCTCGTTGTAGTTGCTCACTTTCGTGATTTTTGCCCACACTAATATTCCACCCTTCATAATTATTCTTTTACAATAACTAAGAATGATATTCCTTTCCACATGAAAGAAAATTCAATAAATTCACTCTTCACCGAATACTTCCATTACATTACAAGAAATTCCAAGTAAAATATTCCTCTATTTCGTTATATTGGATGGAATATGTCATTTATATAGGAAAATTGTCATAAATCCATTCTACCTGTAATGTTGTTCATCAAATTAAAAAGAAATGTAACAGTAGCGTTCTGTAAATCGTGTACTAGCACATGATAAAGTAGTACCATACGAATTTACAGGAGGTAGCCACATGAAAAACAATTACATGAAAAAATTAGTTGTAGCTTGTGTAGCTACATTTGCACTTATAGGTTTACAAATTAATACGGCCGAGGCTATTACCCAATCTCCAGTTGTAAAAGGAGATAGCCCTTGGGAACTAGGACAACAATATGGATTAGACACTAATAATATAGAACAAGTTAATAATCAACCGAACGATTGGGTTTATATTGAAGAAATGTTGCAAAATCCTGATCAACCGAAAGTAAAAGCAATAAAATCATCAAAACCTGAAATAGAAACGCCAGAAAAAAAACAAGAGGAACCAGCAGTGTCAATATCAAATAAAGAGAAAGATTTATTTGCCAGATTAGTAGAGGCTGAAGCAAAAGGTGAATCTTATGAAGGAAAAGTTGCAGTTGCGACTGTTGTATTGAATCGAGTTGATTCTCCTCATTTCCCAAATACAGTGACCGCTGTAATTAAACAAGTAGTAGGCAATAGCTATGCCTTTTCTCCGGTTCAAAATGGTGAAATTAAAAAGCCAGCATCAGATGAGTCGAAACGAGCAGTCGAAGAAGCATTAACGAGGGATGATCGTTTAAATAATTGCATTTATTTTTATAACCCGGAAATTGCAACGGATGATTGGATTCGTACGCGTGAAGTAGTAAAGACGATTGGTGATCATGTATTTGCAAAATAATGAATCAAGAGCCGTAGATGACGGCTCTTTTTACTTAAAAAAAACGTACTGCCTATACCGCCTCCAATCACTGTTTTGCCACCCATGCCCATTCCTCTTCGGTCTTCAACGTTTGCGCTTTGCCGTCTTCCCTTCCATTTCATTGTTATGCCTCCTCCAAAATATGGATAAAGAATAATTAACCAATTTACTATTACCATAATGGTATACCCACAATAGAGATGATTAATATTGTATATCTTCTGGAAATTATCAACTTTAAAAATAAATAATAACAAATTTTAATATTGACAATTATCAGAGAATACGCGAGAATGAACGCGTGTACATTATAAGTTTAGAGGTGATCTCATGGCTAACCGGAAAGATGTTGCAAAATTAGCCGGCGTTTCTGAAGCCACCGTTTCACGAGTATTTAATAATATCGGTCCCTTACGTGAAGAAACAAAACAAAAGGTTTTGCAAGCCGCCCAACAACTGAACTACCACCCTAATGCTATTGCCCAAAGCTTTGCACGAGGGAAAAGTAACAACATTGGGGTCATTGTTCCTTATTTTCAAAGAGTAAACTTGATGACTACCCATTATTTTTCGGAACTTTTAAGTGGAATTGGAGCAAAGCTTGGTGAGTTTGGATATGGTTTGCTACTTTTATTTCAATCCCCTGATGAGCCGAAAGATTATGTGAAGCTTTTTCATACTCAGAAGGTAGATGGATGCATCATCCTAGGTTCCAAGGATGTTCCTGGTGAAGTGGAAGCACTTGAAAATTTACACCAATTGCAACTCCCCTATTGTCTTGTGAATCAAACTTTTTCGGGCTATCCCTTTCATTCCATTGACGCAGAACATTTTGATGGTAGTTTACAAGCCGTATCCTCTCTGCTAATGAATGGGAATGAACAAATTATCTTTTTAAATGGACCAAATGAATTTTCAAATAGTATCGATCGGTTACACGGTTATGAAACTGCCCTTTTGAATGTGGGTATTCCCTATAATCCTCAGTTCGTTTTTCAAGGGAATTATAGCCGTAAAAGTGGTTTTCAAGCGGCTGCCGGTATAGCTTCTTTACTGCCAGAAATCCATGCTATTTTTGCCGGGAATGATCGAATGGCTATTGGTCTTATGCAGGGTTTATGTGAACAAGGCTACCAGGCAGGTCGTGATTATGCTCTCATTGGGTATGATAACTCTGAAATTTCAAGGATGACTTCCCCGCCACTTAGCACCGTTCATGTACCGCTTTTTGATATGGGGCAAATGGCAGCTGAAAAAGTTCTCCAATTGATCACTCAAGGTACCATGTCAGAAATTAATGAACGATTGCCAGTTACCTTTATAGAACGGGCATCTTCACAACTTAAGACAACTTACACGAAACAATCTTAATAAAAATCTATTAATATTTTATTCTTTTTTTTTAATTCTTAAATAAGAAAAGGAGATTCGTTATGGAAACCGTAAAAATTGGAATGATTGGCTACAAATTTATGGGCAAAGCTCACAGTCATGCCTATCGAGATCTCCCCCTATTTTTCCCTAAGATCATTCATCCTGAAATGAAGGTGATTTGTGGTCGTGACCATAACGCTGTCGCTGCTGCAGCTAAGCAATTCGGTTGGGAGGAACACACAACCGACTGGAAAACTCTTTTACAAAGAGAAGATATTGACCTTATCGATATCAATGCACCGAGTGATGTACATAAAGAAATAACAATTGCAGCAGCAAAAGCAGGCAAGCATGTTTTTTGCGAAAAACCGTTAGCGCTTACACTTGAGGATTCTAGAGAAATGCTTGAAGTCGTTGAATCTGCTGGGGTTAAACATATGGTCGGCTTTAACTATCGCTTTGCCCCTGCTGTGATGCTGGCTAAAAAGCTTCTCGACGAAGGTAAGCTAGGAGAAATCTATCATTTCCGCGCCTGGTTTTTACAGGATTGGCTCGTAGATCCGAACTTCCCTCTAGCCTGGAGACTGCAAAAAGAAATTGCTGGTTCAGGGTCTCATGGAGATCTGGGGGCCCATCTTGTCGATTTGGCTCATTATCTAATCGGTGATATTACTGAGGTTATTGGAATGAATGAAACCTTTATTAAAGAAAGACCAATTCCTTCTCAAATGTCTGGTTTATCTGCTAAAGGCAGCGATAGTGATGAAAAAGGCGAAGTAACGGTTGATGATGCTACCCTATTTTTAGCCCGTTTTGCTAACGGGGCTTTAGGAAGCTTTGAGGCTACACGATTTGCTACAGGGCATCGCTGTAAGAATTCTTTTGAAATCAACGGCAGTAAAGGAAGCGTCATCTTTGACTTTGAACGCATGAATGAACTTCAGGTTTATTTTGCTGATGATAGAAATGATGTCCAAGGCTTCCGCCGCGTCTTAGCGACTGACCCTTCCCACGCTTTTGCGGAAGCATGGTGGCCGCCAGGACATACGATTGGATATGAACATACGTTTATTCACGAAGTAGTTGAACTTATGGAGTCATTCCGTGAAGATCGCCAGCCCGTTCCAAACTTCCGTGATGGCGTAAAGTGCCAAGAAGTTTTGGAGGCGGTTGATTTATCGATAGAAAAACGTCAATGGATTCGTATATCTGAAGTATAAAAAAATAAAAATTAAAGGAGTGTTCTAATTATGAAAAAAAAGGCATTAATCGTCTGGGGCGGATGGGATGGCCATCAACCAGATCAGGTAGCAGAAATTTTTAGAGGGATACTTGAGGAAGAAAACTTTCAAGTTGAGGTTTCCAATACACTTGACGCTTATACAGACACGGAAAAGCTGAAATCCTTAGATCTAATTATTCCCCACTGGACAATGGGTAAGATTGAAAATAAATATGCCTTAAATATTTCCGAAGCGGTTATGGCTGGTGTTGGTTTAGCAGGATGCCACGGCGGAATGTGTGACTCCTTCCGCAATAATGTCGATTGGCAATTCATGACAGGCGGGAACTGGGTAGCACATCCTGGAAATGATGGTGTGGAATATATGGTAAACATCAAGCATTCTACAAGTCCGTTATTAGAGGGCATCTCCGATTTTAAAGTTGTCAGTGAGCAGTATTACCTTCATTTTGATCCAGCCGTTGAAGTGTTAGCGACCACTCGCTTCCCAGTTGTTCACGGTCCTCATGCTGCCAATAAAGCCGTTGATATGCCTGTTGTTTGGACAAAACGCTGGGGTCTTGGAAATGTTTTTTATAGTTCATTAGGACACCAAGCTAATGTCATTACAATGCCAGAAGTAACACTTATTATGCGCCGCGGATTTTTATGGGCTGCGGAAGGAAAGAAACGGGCCGAAGGTGTGGATGTAGCCGCTCTTTATGGAAATGGCCGTGATTATACAGGTATGGGAGACAGTCAATAATAATTAGATTTATACAATGACCAAGAATATTAAACCGGAGGAACCAATAATGAGAAGACTTAAAATCGGTATCATTGGATGCGGAAATATTAGTTCTATTTATATGGAAAATTGTCAGAAATTCTCCCACCTTGAGCTTGTTGCCTGTGCGGATTTAGATTTACCGCGTGCACAGGCTCAGGCTGAGAAATTTGGGATTCCAAAAGCTTGTTCTGTCGTGGAACTGCTTTCAGACCCTGAAATTGAACTAGTCATTAATTTAACGATTCCAAAAGCTCATGCCCTTGTTTGTATTCAAGCACTCGAATCAGGAAAACATGTTTATACGGAAAAACCGCTTGCTGTTACACGCAAGGAAGGTAAACAAATTCTAGAGACAGCCCAGAAGCATCATCTTTTAGTTGGGAGTGCACCTGACACCTTCTTGGGTGCTGGTATTCAAACAGCAATCCAATTAATTGAACAAGGAGAAATTGGTGTCCCTGTGGGTGCTTCGGCCTTCATGATTTGCCGTGGACATGAGCATTGGCACCCAGACCCTGCCTTTTATTATGAGACCGGCGGCGGACCAATGTTTGATATGGGTCCTTATTATTTAACAGCATTAATAGCACTGTTAGGACCTATTAACCGAATTACTGGATCCGCTCGTATTAGTTATCCAAAACGAACCAAACTTAGTAAACCTAAGGCAGGAACAGAGATTCAAGTCTCTACCCCTACCCATCTTTCCGGTGTGATTGATTTTAACTCAGGTGTCATCGGGACCATTACAACCAGCTTTGACGCCTTTGGCGGAACATCGCTGCCACCTATTGAAATCTATGGAAGTCAAGGTACAATACTCGTTCCAGATCCAAATACATTTGGCGGTCCTGTTCGGGTAAGAAAACGTGACGAAAAAGAATTTGTGGAGGTCCCGCTGACTTCTGGGTACGTTCAAAACTGCAGAGGACTGGGTGTCGCAGATATGGCCAAGGCGATCCTTGATGGCGGTAACTATCGAGCCAATGGTGAATTAGCATATCATGTTCTAGAAGCAATGCACGGACTCCATGAATCATCAGAAAATGGAAAACACTATATCATGGAAAGTACCTGTGACAAACCTGAATCTGTGTCTGAAGAACTACAGTTTTCTAAGTAATATAGATTACATTTTTCATAGATAAATAAGAGTCTCCTGTGTTTAGGAGACTCTTTCCTATTTTCTGTGATAAGGTAATTAAATCCTCTCAATTTCCTTAAGTAAATTAATCCCATTGCTGCGTGTTTAACTGGTTAATTCTCATCCATTCAATAAGTTCTGCGATGGCAACCTCAAAATCAACAACTGTCGTGCAGCTACTCTTGGGCTTATCTCCATATCCCCCACCCGAGTTAGGATCCATTACCGATATATCGATCGAAAAAATTTACCATTGCCTTATAGGCAGTAATTTTATTTTTTTGTTTGTCAATGGAATGGCCTTCATCTTCAAAGCGAATAAAGTCAACTGCGTGTTCCCGTTCTTTTAGTTTGTTGACCATTTGCTCAGATTCACTTATGTGGACACGCGGATCGCCCTTCCCGTGAATTACTAATAATGGGGTGGTTATTCGATCTGAATAATTCAATGGATCAATTCTATCAAAAAATTCTCCGTCTCTTTCTATTGTTCCATACTCACTCTCCCTGTGCTTCTTACGCCATGGACTTGTTGTTTGAAGGAATGTTCTAAGGCTGGACATTCCCACAATATCAATAGCAGCAGACCAAAGCTGTGGGTAGTGACTGATGGCAGCAAGAACCATAAACCCGCCATAACTCCCGCCCATGATCCCGATTTTTTTAGGATCTACGTTCCCATTTGCCTTTAGCCATTCCACTAAAAAAATGAGATCCTTTAAAGCGTCCATTCTTTTTCGGACATCATCCAAATGTGTAAATGTTTTTCCGTAACCTGTACTTCCTCGAATGTTTGGTGTACACACGGCATAACCCTGGTTTAGTAAATACTGCTGAATTGGGTTGTATACCACACGGGCTTGACTCTCAGGCCCGCCATGAATGTATATAACAACAGGATGTTTTTCAGTGGAATCTCTCGGCTTCGCATAAAAGGCAGGAATTTCGAGGGTATCAAAAGAGCGATAGGATATAAGCTCCGGCTCAACTAATTTATGTTCCAGGACTGGTGAACGGGAAACATAAGTAAGCCTTTCTGCCTGAATGGTGTTTAGGTCAAGTTCCCATATATCAGAGGGATATGTCGGTCCCTTAAACACATACGCTAATTTTTGGCTATCAGGGGAAAATTTCAGATTTGATATGACTCCGATTGGAGTTTTCCACGTATAAAGGTAACTTCGATTTATGTCTAAAAGTACTCCCTTGGAAATTCCCCCCTCATTTATCGAATAAGCTAACAAATTTTTATCGCTATTCATTGCCAAATCCTCAAAATCCCACTTACCCAGCTCTAGCCACTCGAGATGTTTGGTTTTTAAATTTATTAGAGCAAGCCCAAAGAATTCTTTGTCTTTATTCGATAATAAATATATATGGTCCGCATCCTTATTAAAATGGGCATCTTTAAAACTTGCTTCCCCTGTATGTTCTGTTAACCAGATCATAGCCCCTGTTGAAAGGTCGATTATGCCCAAATCATTATCTAGAGGGGAATTTATTTTCTGGACCAAAATGGATTTACCGTCAGGAGCCCATTTAACCGCTGAAAATATTCCATCACCAGTATTCAAAAGACGAATATCCAACGATTCCAGATTTTGAATATAGATATCAAAAAAGGCTGGATTACGGCGATTGCTCGACCAGGCTATCCATTTTCCATCTGGCGAGCTCCCGCCATAACGGTGTATATGGTCCGGTGAGTTTGTCAACTCAATTAGTTTTCCTTCTTGCTTAAGTAAGTACAATTGCTGATTTTCATTTCCGCCAACATCCATACCAATAATCAAATTAGATTTACCATTTAGATAGCTAATAAAGGTGATTCTTTCTTTTGTAAAGGAAGTTTGGATAGGCCATCCTTCACACCCTTCCCCTAGATTAAGTTCCCAAACCTGTGGCAAACCAGTATAATCTGCGATAAAGCTTAACTTGTGGCCAATTGGATCGTATACTGGATTTTTGGCAAAACGAACATGCAAATACGGTTCTATACCAATGGCAGCCATAAACATCCCCCCATCCAATTAAGGAATTTTTTGAATCATTCTGGAGAATATGAAAAGGTGTCATTAAGAAGGATTCATGAACATCTTTTATCAGAATCATAAAGATAAGACAGAGTTTTATCCTTCCTGATAGAAATGTTCAAATCCACTCGTAGCAATTGGGAAAGCCTTCACCCATTCATTGGAAGTGAAGGCATTTTATTATTAATCCTCATGAATACTTGCCTATTTCGCTTCTGGACTAAACTCGTTTTTTGAAACCATAGGATTAACTGGAACATCATGAAGTTCTTCCTGCAATAACCTTAGAACTAAAGTAAACCTATTAATCCTAACTATGCAAACTTCCCTTCAACCAAGGACGATGTCGATAGGGACCAATTGGAATTTGGATTAGACTAGTTTTTCCAAGTGGTTCCATCTTGTAAATCTGATCACTCAAGTTTGCATCAAAACCGAGGAGTGGGTGCCCCCCCATTCCGAGGACTGACGCCGCTAACAATAATCGTTGTACTAGCATGCCTGCTTCCATTTGTTGGATCCGGTATCCTCTGTAACCCAGTGCCGTTCTGAATGATTCCCTGTCTCCTGCCACATGTAAGCAGAGAGGTATTTGGAGCAAATTCACATTATCTAGAGACATTCCGGATTGCAATTGAAGTCGATAATCACCGAGATCCACCAATCGTAACGAATGAGCAGCACTGTCATAATGATAGGCACCATTTGAAATACCTTCAACATTATATAAACAGCCATACAGTGAAACACGAGGCACGTTCTTCCGATGTGGTCCATCCAAATCATTCCGATACGAGAAGGATGCGGTCGCCTCCTGCATTAGTGTTGCCAGTTGAGGTTGACTTACCTTTCCCAAAACAAAATCCATATCTGGCGAGAATCGCTTACGACAGACCGACGCTAGATCATATGACAACCGGTTCACGTGAGGCAGCTCTTCCGAATGACCGTTACCATTCAAACTCTCTTTCGTCTCGATCAGCCGAAACGCTTGTGTTGAATCAAGCATGGACGCTTCATTCAACATTGTTAACATTGGATACTCTTTAACCCTCCGTGACCGGATGTAATGATGGGGCTGAATCGCTGTTAACTCTCGGCACAATTCGGCGGCAGAGACAAAACCTTCTTTTTCACTCCCGTTAGTAGACCAAATGGTAGGTTCTACTGAAAGCGGGATAACCGCATAAACACTCTCGTCCTGTTCGGAAAGCCCAACAAGATGGTTCATGGCCCGATCTAGAAACTGAAAGTAAACCCCTGATGCAAAGCCAAAACGTTTTGCTACTTCCAGTAGCTGCCCAATTACCACTCCGGCATCCAACCCTTGCAGACGGTAAGAAAAGTTATTGTATTTAAAGAAATTTTTCCAAAACATGGTTGACACAAATACAGTTCCAAAGCAGGCAGATATATCACAGCGGTTACCAAGAGCACGGGCGATATATGAATCGAAATTTCCTTCTCGCAACAATACCAAGCGGTGATGGGCCACATCATAATGGTACATCCCAACAGGCGAATCCTCTACCTTAAGATAAATGTATAATTCGTTTGGATACAGTGCCCCGCCGGAAGGAGCAAACCGCCGAAACGACTGTACTAGATTCGCCGTTTTATCCTTGGAACCCATGGGAAAGACTGACTGGCTAACTTGAGTAAGGCCGTATACATACCAGAGGAAATGACCGACTTTACGAAGATCAGGCTTTGCGGGCTGTTCTTGTCCTTCAAGTGTCAGCGGTACTTCTAGAGAAAATGGTACCACAGGTAAGCCACTGTAGAGCTTATAAGAAAGTGGCGCATCTTCCCAATCCACTTCCCAGTTAGGCACACTTGCCTTATCAATGTCAAAATGCAGATTGTGTAAAAACTCCTCTAGTCTCATCCTCCTTGCCTCCTAGTTCGCCTCTTATGGAAACGGATGCGGATGTGGGTTTAATTGTTCAAGTGTCAGCGATTGTTTTGAATAACCGAGTTCCATCGGTACCCTGAGCACACGCTCCAGCCCAGTTACACGGGTAAGATGTTGTCCGAATGTCATCGGCAGCATCCCCGGAATCAGCACTTTCACGCAATATAATCCGTTTCGTTTCAATTCTGGTGCCGTCTGGTCCACCACAATCACATCAAGATTTAATGGGCGAAAAACTTGAAGTATGTCCAGCAGATCATCTGTAAGGTCCGTATGCCTCGGTTTCCACTTGAATTCCTCGGCAAATGTTCGCAACGGACGATTATCTTCAAGTAAAAAATCCAGGCGATCTTCCGCTTGCGGCAAACCGTACAGCATACCATGATCATCCATCTGTTGGACCAGTGATGAATCTTGTAGCATTCGGATATACTCTTCCTGGTTAGACTCTAATTTTTCGTCAAGCGTCAGCATCATGCCAGCCAACTCATGGACAGCGCTCTTAACCGCTCTTACCGGGTCCAGATGTGCTCCAGCCGCACAGATGAGATTTAACCCCTTTTTCTTCCTGTTTTTAGCAATCGCACAAATACTTGGTATTCCATGCTCCATCGTCGAATTATACAAATAAAGATCATATCCCGCGACCGACCGCATACGTTCGATCATTAACTGCAATTCTTGGTCATCAGCTGAGGAAGGGTCAAGATGCGGCAGGTTCAGTTGCGCGTACCAAGTCATTAGAAATGAATCACGCTCCACCACTTCCATAATTCCGTAAAAAATAGACTCCTCCAAACTTCCGCCTAATGCACATCCGTTGGAAGTTTCATAGACAAATCCACGCTGGCCGCAGCCCAAGCTGTAATAGGCAAGCAACTCTGGCACAAGAATCGGACGCTCTTCCAAAAACGAATAACCCCATACCCAATTCATTGGTCGTTCAGGATTAAACGGTTGAAAAGGAAAACCAGGCTGCTCATACTGTTCCTTTGCATGCACACCTACTTTCATAGGATTAAGTGCATTATTTTTCAAATTGCTGAAACTATCAAAGACGACTGTACGTTTCCCGCGTGGCTCCAGACCGCAGTACCGCTCGAGTCCTTCTAAAATGGCAGTCAACTCACTTACCTCATATGAATTTGTCCTTCCTGCTGTTCCCTCATCCCCCTCGAACAAAGGCAGATTCACACTGACATCGGCAAATGGCGGCACGAGGTCAACCATTTTACCATTCAAAAGGCCCGTTCGATGATCTAGGTAGTCTTTAACTAAAACTTTATTCAGATCATCCAACGAACGGCAGCGGTAACTGTCTAGGCTGATCTTTGGACTTGGCTGCAATGAGATTTGAGCAGCGTCCACCGAATCGTCTGGTAAATGGCTGCAAACCGGACACAGCGGGTCAGGGAGAAAGGAATGCCATGAACTCTTTAATGTTTTCAAATTAATTAAACATACCTGTTCTTCCGAAAGTGCTTGATCACCCTGCAAAATTCGCTGTACCTCTGCTCTGATCTGGTATGACAGCTGCAAGAGTCCTGTGAAGGATGCCCAGCCTTCAGGCTGCATACCACTGTATTCCTTCAGCCTCTGCTTCATCTCCCACATCTCTTTACGGTCGCGTCCAGCCATGAGACGTCTCATATCCGCACACTGAGAACACCCCGGCGTCCCTGGTCGAATTAGTGGCCCCACTACACCCTCTCCAAATGAAACGAAGCCTCGCAGCCAGGGTGTACCTGTTAGCCGAAATATCTCTTCTGCCTTTTGATGAACAGAAGGATTCCAGGCATCATGCAGCACCAGAGCCAAATCAGTCTTTTTCGGTACAACCGCCTCGAATTCGGTCTGGCGAACTACATGGTAATGAGCGAACAGTTCTTCGCATACACTGTCAGCCACCACCCCTTCTCCAACAACCAACACGACAGCGCTCACCTAGATTCCTCCTTTCGAAGCAACACACCAAACACCCCTGCCAATCCTTCTTTCAAAAATGGTTCTATTTCTTGTTCGAACACCGACAGCCGCTTATGATCTCGTTCCAAGACTTCTATAGCGGACTGCAAGTTCTCGGATTTTATCCTCTCTTCACATGCAGGGATTACTAGGCTTAGCGGCACCATTTCTTCCAGAAGCAAGGATGAAACATCAAACGCTTGCTCGGTGAGGCAAGTATTTGGGTTTTGAACTTTGATTAGAGCTTGTTGTAACGCCTTCCGTAACGCCAATGTTATATTCAAATCTACACTGCGATACCAGCCGTCACTCGTACCGACCCATACCACAGGGAAACCGGACACTTCCTCTCCTAAGCCGATAACAGGTGCTCCCTCCATCGTCGTCAGTGCCTGCAGATAAAACCGGCAACGTTCATCTTCTACAGTACTCAACTGCACCCGAGAGACAGATATCTTCTGATTACGCTGTTGAATGTTCAGCTCTTCGGCCAAACACTTTTGCAACCCGCGGCAAACTCCTTCCGCAAACGTTTCCCCAGTCCCAACCCCAACAAATTCCTGCAATTCTAGCATTCTACCCTCTACTTCCTGATGTGGAAGTAGCCTCGTAGCGAGCAAATCGACCATTCGTGACGCATAGGCTTCAATCCCAGCAAGACCGGCTTCCCTTCGAGCCTCCTCATGTGTCAGTCCTGAACAGACAATTTCTCCTAACAGCTTAGCCGGTCCGTCAGATAAAGGGTCGACTGCCTGCACACGACACTGAGCTAACGGAAGTTGCTTTAAATTTCCCTCCTCCCAAATATGGAAAATCCCTGACTCTTTTGATGTCAATTGGTGGAAAAAAAGTAGCAATTCACCCGGCTCACCACTGTTTAATCCCTGTCCAATCCGCCTATCGAAATCTTCTACCCATTTAGTCGATATTCGTCCGGTCACCAGTGGATGGGGAATAAACGAGTGCCAGTGTCCTTCCAACGTACCAAGATCAAGCAAAAAGAATTGATTCTTTTGTTCCAGTTCGGTTACTCCTGTAACCTCTTTAAACAATTCAAATACGATTACATTGGCCAACATTGCGCCGGCAGTGGAAGAGAAAGCAGTAATTTGCTGGTGCTGGTCTTTGAATAGCACAGATTGGTGCAAGCGGCGCCAAGCAGACTCCCAGCTCGCCTCAGATTCTGGATTCACTAACGGACCCGCTATTCCCACCTGCTGTAAGCAAATAGCAGGGAGTAATGCCTTTTTCTCTTCCCCACAAACCGTATGAAGAAGCCGCAACTCCTCTAAATTGCCTTCCTGTGACACATACAAAATCGAATCAAACGGCTGCACACACTCCCGCCAAAAACTTACCCCATCGTCCTTCAGGCTAACCTCCTCTACCTCCACCTCAGGGTCTGTCTTACGGGCATGTGCCACAAGTTCCGTTAACCGCCGTCTATTAGTCGGTACCGTGTCAGTGATTAACAATTTGAACTTGGGCAATCCGGATTCAATTAACGAAGAAACTAACGAAACAAAAAAAGGACCTGAGCCAACTGCCAACACTTTGGCCTGACGATAGGTTTGAAAACGGTACGCTCCCGAATCGACAAAACTGTCGACAAATTCAATTTGAAAAGCATGCCTTTTAAGAAACTGATCCTCCAATTGATGCGGATGATCTTGACTTACATCACGGACAAACCCATTTCGGTACAGCACTTCTGCAATTTCATACACTCGATCTCGGTATGGGCCCGGCAATCCCTCTGTTAAATTCCCCAAAGTATACTCCCCGTTGAACATCGGTATCAGCTTTTCAACCCACTGATCGATCGTACTGCCTTCCATACGGAACGAGCTAATGTTGTTCCGAAAATACACACCGTTGTTTGAATCTGGGAGAAAAAACGTGTCCCTTTTCACTTTCAGACGCATAGAAGGGTTCAAACTTGTCATTTCGCTCCTCCTTAGCCGTAGCTTTACTCCATTCTGTAACATCACTTCACTATAATTCTATGTACCGCAATTTGTCCCTTATGTCTAAGCAAAAAGAGAAGAGGCTCTGCAAAAACTCACACAGTGACGGCCTCTTCTCCTTAACCAACCAGTTTTACAATAGAAAAATAGAACGATTAACCTCCGCAGCGATGTCCTCCACCGCAACGATGGCCGCCGCCGCAATTAGAGCAATGTGAACACCTAAAGCAACTAGAGCAGCGGAAACAACTAAAGCAATTAAAGCAGTTAAAGCAATTAAAACAGCTAAAGCAGCTAAAGCAGCTAAAACAACGGCCAAAACCACTCATACCACCAAAACCACCCATACCACCAAAACCACCAGTAACACCGAATTGTCGAGACTGATCATCAATGTAGTATTGGTTTTGGTCAAAAGGAACTGCCTGACTCGCTTGGAAATCGCCAACATTCAACATTTGGAGTTCATTATGGAAAGGATTCATTTTCATACCTCCGTCTATTTTAAATCAACAATTTGTGCTAGCACATGAAAGGGGAAACAGAACAAACATAATCTGAAAAATAGGTGTATAACAGGTGAATTCACCGATGCATCAAGTACTCTCTCCATCAAAATATGAACTTTGGCTGGGTATTGCTACTGATTCAAAAGCCTATTTTTATTGGACATTCAAAATGAGTTCGACTAATAAGTTATCTAGAAAAATATTAGAATCCTCCTATTTTCTCCCTGTTGTTAGAAGGACTACCACACAAAATGGCCCATATTGAGTCAATGGTGCATTTTTAGTGACGTAGTTTCATACATAAGAAAAGTGCATTATTTACAGATGCTACAACATCGCAGCCTAGGAGGATAATCATGATACAACAAACAGTGACAATCAACAGGAATGCAGGTTTATATGCTCAGCCGGTCAATCAATTAGTTCAAAACGCTTCTCGATTTAATGCTGATATCTTTCTTACTTATAAAGGACGGAAGGTTAGCGTAAAATCGGTACTCGGTGTTTTATCGTTAGCGATCCCTAAACAGGCAGAAATTATATTAGAAGTTTCCGGGGACGATGAAATAGAAGCACTAAGAGAGGTAATTCATACGTTGGAAATGGTTGAGTAGGAAGATTTCAATAGGAAGACAGGAAGAGGCTGGTTCTCCTTTGTTCCAGCCTCTTCTACACAAGTACCAGGCACCTAACATACTATCTTAACGTTAATGACTTGCTTATATACCCTCGATCCCGGTGATACAAAATAATTGCAATCACTAAGATCCCAGAAGCAATCCAAATAGAGGTGTTCCCTAAGTAGGTGGTGGAAAATGTCCCGGTTAATGCTCCAAATAAAAAGGAAAGAATGATCACAAAAAATTCTTTGAATTGTTTTCTGGCTTCATCATTATCTTCTTTTAAGGCCAAATAGGCTGCTTGGGTTGCCGTCCGAAGATTTCCTGTTGTCATGGTTGAATTGTAAGCCCATTTGTCGATTTTATTAAAAGTAGAAATTTGTAAAGAGGATACAAATGCGATACATACAGTTACTACGATGTTCGGCACACTTCGTGGTAATAGACCTACAATAATTAATACAAGGCATTCTAAGATAAGAATTGACCTTCTATAGCTGTGTAGAACTTGTCTAACACGAGGAATTTTAGCCATTTCTGATACCAAAACACCTAAGATAAATGCTAAAATGGGTGGGATATAATGCAGCGAGCCATGCCAATCCCTGTTCGCTGCTTTTACAGCGAGCAGGACCATATTTCCTGTTTGGGCATTGGCAAATACGCCTTCTCTGCTGATAAAAGTATAGGCATCTAGAAAACCTCCAACGACCGCTAACAAAATACCCAAATAAAATGAGTTGGACGATAACGAGGGGATTTTATCTTTCACTATGTGATCTCCTTGTTTCAATTTACTAACCTCAATAGTATTTCCTAGATGGTATAAGAAAACTATATAATGAAAAGTTCCCACATTTTTGACAATAACAGAAAATAATTTGTTCAACCCGTCAATTTGCAGTGAAATTTTTATTATTTTCCTAATAAAATTCAGCCATTTTTGCAGTTTTAGATTTTATGAGCGAATTTTTATAGTTAATGGGCGAATTTTTCTACTTTATGAGCGGATTTTCGCATTCAATGGGCGAATCGCGAAATCTATCAAAGTTTGCCATTTCTATCAGCGAAATAGATTATAAGTACCAATGTAGAATCCCAAGAAAAAGGGGCTAACCCAATTAGTTAGTCCCCGGTTTTACAACCCATTATTATTGATTATTCCTCATCCAATCGATAAGTTCTGCGATCGCATCCTCAAAATCGACAGCCGCCGTCCCGTCTTCTGGAATTTGCTCCATGCTATTATCGTATTCATCCAGCCTGACTATTAGTTCCTCCATACTTTCATCTGTGCTTTGTTTCTTTGATTGATATTTTTTGGCTTTATTTAAAAGGTCAGTGAACTGATCATCCTCACCAATTTCGTCAACCAAACTCCATACCTCTTGTAACACCGACTCCAATCTTTGTACCGATTCGTGCAACTTTTGTAATTTCTCAATTGAGTTTTCCATTATAAGTACTTCCTTTCTTTCTAAAAATGCAGCTCGTCTGTTTTATCTGATCCTTAACTCAAACATATTATTTTCATATCCAATAACAACTATGAAAAAACATTCGATCATCCTTCCACAACATTTTTACCATACATTAATGTCACATATTCACCCCATTATGGTGCATTTTCCGATTGCTCTAATCATTATCGCTACATGTTATGATTTATTTTGGATGGTAACAAAGCGTAGATTTTCACCGAAGAAAGGTTTTTGGCTGTGGACCGTAGCGTTTATTAGTTCTTGGATAGCAATTGGCACTGGACCCGAGCACGATGCTAGAGGAAATACAAATGTAAAAAAAACGCCTAAAGGCGTTTAATAATTACACTTTGGACATGGTTGAAACCGATTTTTTCCATGTCCGCATTGTCTGCACTTGTCTGAGTATTGTTTCCCATTTTTAAATTTCCATTGTTCATACGTGATGCCATGTGAACCTTTATCGTTTAAGTACTTAATATAATCATTCCCATAAGGATAGATCAACAACATCACCTCCAGCGCTCCCTATAAATGTATGCGCTTACATGCACTAAAAACACTGAAAATAAATAAAAAAAAGTGTCAGGCACCAATCATTTTCTGAAAGGGCCAAACACTTTTGCTGGCATAAAATAACCGACCTAAAAAATTAGGACCAACCGTGTTAGGTTGATCCTAGTCCCATTACTACTGATAATAATTCTTCACCATTTCTCCCATGACCCAGTTCGTTCTGGCTCCTGTCACTCCACTGCTAGGGCAATGACCGCTGCCACTTGTTAAGTCAGCCACAATCGTTTCGACGAGTGGTTGATGGACGTGCTCTGGTCGCTCGAAACTCCATTGCTCCGTTCCGCTCGCTGTCGTTAAAACAATGGGCTCGTTTCCGAAAGTGGAAAAGGTGATTTTCCCAAGGCTCCCCACGATTTCATTCACATCGACATCTTCAAAAGCAGTAAAACACCAATTTCCGACACCATGGACGCCAGATTCAAACCGATATGTACCTGTTACGATATCTTCGGAACGATAATAGCCTGCTTGATTGGAAGCAAATCCTTGCACAGACGTAATCGGTCCAAGTAAAAAATCTAATAGATCAAGCGTATGGCTGGCTAGATCAAAAAATAGTCCCCCGCCTGCTAATTCCGGTTGAACTCGCCACGGAAGATGTTGTGGGTCCAACACATCTTCCGTAGCTTTTTGATATTGTGTTGATGATACAAACCGTACCTCACCAACTTCCCCATTCTCCAACAGCTCTTTTATTTTTAAAAATCGCTGTTGTGTCCTCCGGTAGTAAGCCACATATAATGGGACTCCTGCCTCTTCACATTCTACAATCATCTCTTGGCATTCATCGAAATTGCGTGCCATTGGCTTTTCTACATAAACAGGTTTCCCTGCCTTTGCTGCCTTGATTGTATATTCCTTATGCGAACCAGGCGGTGTTGCAATATAGATAGCATCTACATCTGGATCGTTTATGAGTTCATCCGCATTATCGTACCATTTTCTAACATTGTGCCGGTCTGCATAATCTTTGGCAAGTTCCCCCGTTCTTCTCATAACGGCAACCAACTCAGAATTATTAATTTTTTGGAAGGCTGGACCGCTTTTCACTTCTGTCACATCACCGCATCCAATGATCCCCCAACGAACTTTATCAAACTTCATCGCACTTATCTCCTTATTTGCCACAGCACTTTTTATATTTTTTGCCGCTTCCACACGGGCACGGATCATTTCGTCCTATTTTATTTTCCGTTAAAATTGGACCGTTTTGGGAAATTCCACCCTGCTTGCTTTTATTTCTAAATTCTATTTCTCTTCCAAGTGCTGCTAGCTTCCAATCCATTAGTTCCGGATGTGGCTCGCCTAAAATGGAATAATAACTATAAACAGTTTGTTCAACATCTACGAGGCCCGAGAAGTATTCCTTTTTCATATGGTCACTAATTTCGGGTAATGCTTCTCTAGAAAGCTGATGACAGAGTGCTTCGATCAGAATATCCTGATCTTCGAGTTCATCTGAATATTGATAGGCCTCTTTCAAAACCTGAACAGCGAGGTCTGATTTAATATTTTCAATAACGGAACTAGCAAAAATAATCGAATCCGATTGCTTTAAATAAGGACTAACCGCTTCGACTACCTCATCGGATTGAAACCGAATTAACGCCGATGCAACTTCTTCTAACAAGATATCTTCATCACGGTTTAACAAACTGGCTAGAAATGGGATCTGCTTGTCAAGTTTCAGTAATCCTATCATATACACCGTCAAGATTCCATTAAATGAAAACCATTGTTCCTTTAATTCCTCTTGAAGAATCACTTCTACTTCATCTTTAGTAATCCAGCCATTTTGAACGATGCATGCAGCCAGTTTTTTAGCTTGTATGTAAAGTGGATGTTGATAAGAATCGGCTTGGTCAAGAGTATCTATAGTTTTTGCATATTTATTCCAAACTTCTTCTTCCGTCCCGTTTACGATTAGCTCATATAATGACCAACGATCCTCACCAATGTATCTTTGCAGTTGCTCTCTATATTTTAAAGAGAGCTTTGGATCAATACGCTCTAACAAATTCACCGCTAAGTGGATCTTGGTCTTATCCATCTTAGGTATATTTTCTAGTAGAACTTTGATAGCGTCCTCATTGATTTTCATGTTTTCTATGTAGATTAAAATAGAGGACTGCTTGTCCTGGTTTTTAAAGGCTTCCGTCAATAATTCGATTGTCCATTCTTCTGGGACGTTTGGATAATCGTGTAATGCATGAAGCACCGTTTCTTGAATTAATATATCATGACTAATCAAGTGTGGTTTAATTTTTTCAAAAAATGTCAAAATGTAATCCCCTCCACAATACAATTGCTCAAACTCAATTTAATTATATTCTTTTTAGTCACCAGCTCCAAACATGATTGTTTCTTAATTAAACAAAAATTATGCCATGAAAATATTTCATACAAAGTGAATCTTACATCAGCTCGAATATCATCTTTTCATACCTTTTATTCTAATGATTTTTAAGTATAAAGAACCCACATGAGTACATTATAAAAAAGGCTTAACCATAAACAACATACAAGGGGGATTTTTATGAGCGACTTTTTAGGATTATTCGGTGATGATAAATCACAAAACACTGAAAGTGAAAATAGCCAAACCACTATGAGCAATCAAGGGAACGATCCCAGTACAAGTACCCAGGATACTAAAACTGACGGCTCTCTCCAGCTTCATAAAGAAGAGTTAGACATTGTAAAGAATAATGTCGATGCTGGACAAGTAGTTATTTCTAAAGATGTGGTGGAAGAACAAAGAACTGTCGACGTTCCTGTAATGCACGAGGAAGTTGTCATAAAAAGAACACCGTTAAATAACGAACGTAGCGATGGATCTACTATATCTCAGGAAACCATTACGATTCCTGTTACCCAGGAGCAAGTTGAGGTAAACAAGTATACGGTTGCGACCGAGGAGATTTCAGCTTCGAAACGTCAAATTGAGGATACTCAGAAAGTACAAGAGACACTCAGACACGAAGAGGCTCATGTTGATACAACCGGAAGTGTCGATATCGTTTCCGACGGGTCAAGCTTTAACGATATAAATAATAGCTAAAAACAAAAACACCTTTTCATTGCTGGGCAATGGAAAGGTGTTTGCACTACTTTCCAATGGAGGGAGAGATTAAGTTGCCTGAAAAGAAGAACGAGCATCAAGAAGATAAAACGCTCCAACTACATAAGGAAGAATTGCAGGTTAACAAGAAGTGGGTTGAGACGGCAGATGTTAGAGTATATAAGAAAACGTATACCCTGGAGAAACAAATTGTCGTCCCTATAATCCGTGAAGAGCTAATTATTGAGAAAAAGATATTAAATCCAGAAAGTGGAACAACTACACAAATTGAGACCACTCAAATTCCACTCTGCGAAGATCGTATTGAGGTCATATTAAACCCAACTATCCTTAATGATGTAGAAATTTTTAGGAATCAGTTTGAAGAGATTATTCAGATTAACGAAAATGTGAAAGAAGAAAAAGTCCAAATAGCTACAATTGGGGATGTAAAAGTAGTGGTTGATGATAAATTGTAGAAAGCTATAATAATGTAAAAACTCGCCACGATAATATTGGCGAGTTTTTACATTATGACTCTTAGCTAAATTAATAGGTTAATCCATGACCAAGTTTATAGATATTCCCATCGCTATCTTTATAAGCATAGTTAAGTCCTTCAGGCATATATTCGTCCTTGACATAACCCGGTACATCATTTCTCGACACGCACTCACCATTTTCATCAACCGCAATGACCGCTTCACTCGCTGGCAATGTCAACGGTAACACACCTACTGGTGAGCTATTGCCCGCCATAACCTCATACTGTGCCTTATAGTAGGTATCATATCCAGCGATCAATGCATCTGCCAATGGTTCAACATTTCCAAGGATCCATGGCAGAATGACATTAACACTCATGATTACTTTGCCGCCACGAATATGGATACTGTCGGCCACTTCTTTTAAATGGTTCATCCCACTCAAAGTCGTTTCTTGGTAGGAAGTACCATCCAAAGCAGCTACCGTTTTATCTTCGCATATTTCAAGTTCTAATAGTCCTGGTGTCGCATTGAAATAAGCTCCAGATTTTGGACTTAAAAATAATATAGCTACATCAGCTTCTTCATAATTATCGGTCAAAGTAAATTGACCAAGCTCTTGACATTCCTGTCTAGCTTTTTCAGTATATGAAGTTGCTCGTTCGGTCTCCTTGTGGAAAACTTCCACATAAACCTTCTTACCCTCAAGCTTTTCAGCTGTTAAAGGTAAGGTCTGCTTCTGGTTCTTAAGCACAGTTACCGATTTTTTATGCGCTTCATAAGCAGCTTCCCAGTTTGCTGGATTTTTCACCGCTTCAGCAGCATGGTCGGGTGAAACGTACGTACGGTCATCAAATAGTCCTAATGCAAACATTTCTGTAAGCAGTCGTACATTGGCCTCATTAATCCGCTTCTCACTGATCCATCCCTTTTCGATCGCTTTTTTTAGGTTTTCAATATCATTAGTGTCAGAAATAAGATCTGTCCCCGCATTAATCGCTTTAGCAAAACGTTCCGCCTCGCTTAAGGTTTCAACGCCCCAGCTCATTTTACTTGTAACGCCGCTGTCGCTATTTATATAACCCTTGAACCCTAGTTTTTCTCTAAGGATCGTATTTAAGAAATAATGATTAAATGTAAAACCAACCTCTTCGAAAGGAATGTCTTCCCCTTCGAATTCTTGAACCACACTTTTCTTGATACTAGGAATCGAATAATATGGCATCATGGATGAAGTCCCATGTTCTACCGCTGCCCGAAACGGAGGCAGGTGATACTTTTCTAGACTTCCTGGCGTTGGGTATAGGTTCCATTTCCCCTCTTCATAATGTGGATCAAATCCATTTTCCCTTGGTCCACCGCCAGGAAAATGCTTGGTCGTCATAGCAATACTATGATTTCCGAGGGTCTTCCCTTGAAAGCCGTCAATGATGCGGCCGATAACATCAGAAATAAATTCTGGGTCTTCACCGAATGTACCATATATCCGCTGCCATCTCGGGTCCGTAACAGTATCCGCCATATACATATATCCTTTTCTTAATCCAACCGCATCCCACTCATCATGTGCGATTTGGGCGAATTGGCTAATAAGAGAGGCATCACCGCCATTTTTCATATCTCCTTTTGCCGCTGCAGCAAGTCCTAACGTTCCAGGCCAAGTGGAAAAAATCCCAGCTGCATCATTCATACCAAAAATGAATTCAGTATTTTCGTTTCTTGAATTCGATGCGATTAAACAAGGAATACCAAGGCGTGTTCCCTCACATACTTCATTCATGGTATTCACCCATTCTGCCATTTCGGATGGACTCCAATTGTCTCTTAGAATAAAGTGGCGCAAATGCATGTTTTCAATCGTATGCGTGGTTCCATATACTTTTGCCAGTGCAAAAATAGTTTCGCCCTTTTCAACAATTCCTTCATCTAACACACCATCATGGCTTGTCTTACTCTTATCTTTTTGAGAAAGACCCATCTGACGAGAATTAATAAGCATCATTCCGACCTTTTCATCGGTATTCATCAATGAGACTAGGTTCTCCGCACGTTCTCTCGGACTTAAACGCCAATCCTTATATGGTTCTAATTTCCCACTGTTATTCAGATCTTTAAATTTTAATCCATCAACTTCAATAATGTTCTTGACTCTTACTTCTAAATTCGGTTGTTTATGGTTAACTTCCATTTGAATGCCTCCTTAACTTGTTCATCCCCATCTTTCGGGAAAAGTTGGGACAAGTGATAGATTCATGTTAGCAATTTGAGTTCGTTTTCACATCCATTATTGTTAACTTTTATATAAAATTGAACACTATTTTAAATTATTTTTTATAAATAAAATTTATTTAGAGTGAAATTGAATCAAATTTATAAAAATACAAAGTTAACGTTGAAGAGTCAATGATTTTAATCATACTCCTTTTTTTCTAATGGTTTACTCCCTTTATACTCTGTAGCTGTCATTCCTTTTATTTCTTTAAATACTTTACAAAAATAATTATAGCTGCTAAAACCCACTTGAATACCAATATCTGTAATAGATAAATGACCCTGTTCCATAAGAAAAATTGCCTCTTCAATCCGCTTTTTATGAATATAATCAATGACACTTATATTCAATTCTTTTTTAAATTTCTTCGCAAGATATGCTCGATTAAATCCAATTTCAGCTGCTACAGATTGCACATTTATAGTTTCCTTAAAGTGGATATTTATATACATTAATGCTTTCCTTACAACAGAACTATATCCATTAACAGCAAAATTCTTAACCGCATCACAATATTCTTCAATCATACTGAAATTTATCGCATCTAAATCGGACATCGCTACCGCTGCCTCAATCTTAAGTGCGAATTTTTCCGAAATAACATGTAAATATTGAGGTTCAACCCCTCCCTTAGCAGCAGCCATCCTATTCATAGTATTACTTGAAAAGCTAAGATTTTTTTTCGCTCGCAAAGGATTCCCTGGAACTCTATATGAAAAATCACCTGTGAATTCAATCAAAGCTTTCATTGCATTTTCCTTATCCCCAGTTTCGATAAAATGTAAAAATTTCTTTTCTGCCTCATACCTTAGCTTAACTTCCAAACCATCTTGGCCATAATCCTGCGGCTGTACATCCGGTTGATATTGCTCACTATGCTTTTTTGTCGTAATAAAATGGGAGTCAACTCGCGGATTCGCTAATAGATTCACTAACAAATCGCCAATTGCTATGTATGATTGTCCCAAATAGGGTAAGGTTTTATAAAAATTCTCCAATGGTTTTACCCAATTATTTTCAAGATGATTTTCCCTCATCGCATTCCAGATAAAATGGTCAGTGACCCGCTCATTCAAGAAAGGCCCAACCAAAACCATTCCTTGAAACAGTTCTTCCTCGTTTATAGGCATCGCCATATACGATAGTTGGAATGAATCTGTATGAATACAAAAACTGTTTTTATTTGCCTTTTCTAAAGCTTTTTTAAGATCCAAATAGATTTTTTTTCGAGCTTCTGCAAAAATTAGGGGTTCACTATCATCAGATATGTGCAGAATCGTTTGAAATTGATGATCGACCGCTTGTACATCAATATTAAAAGCATTTTTAATTAGCCAACATTTACTTATCAGTTCATCCACTAATATCACCCTTCAGAATCCTTTAAATCTATGTAATAAAATCAAAGAAAGAATGTAATCCACTGAAAATCCAGCAAAATTTTAATACTATAAATTCATTTCTTGGACTAACTATCTCTCCGGAAACCGCGAAAATATCTTGATTTCAGAGGATTTTCTTTTTGTTTTATTATAAAAAAAAAAAACACCTTTATCATTTGACTAAGATAAAGGTGCTTAAATAACTCTATATAGAAATACGTATTAAGAATCTGTTTTTAAACAGTCGTTTTCCAGTCTGCAGCAAATTTTTCAATCCCTTGATCTGTTAATGGATGTTTTGATAATTGCTCAATTACCTTGAATGGAATCGTTGCAATATGAGCTCCAGCCATCGCTACACGGGTTACATGATCTGGATGACGAACAGATGCAGCAATGATTTGTGAATCCAAGTTTTGAATCTGGAACATCTTAGCAATTTTTGCGACTAATTCTACACCATCTTCGTTAATATCATCCAACCGGCCTAAGAATGGTGAAACATAAGTTGCACCTGCTCGTGCAGCGAGCAATGCTTGGTTCACACTAAAAATCAAGGTAACGTTGGTTTTTACACCTTTTTTCGTTAGATAACGGCAAGCCTCTAATCCATCTAACGTCATTGGAAGTTTAATGGTGATGTTTTTATCGCCACCGTTAATTTTAATAAGTTCGTTTGCTTCTGCAATCATTTGATCAGCAGTCAAAGCATTAGGCGTTACCTCTGCAGATACAGACTCAACCTCAGGTACAGCATTAAGGATTTCAGCAATACGGTCTTCGAATTTTACTCCCTCTTTTGCCACTAAAGAAGGGTTGGTTGTTACTCCTGATAACACACCAATTTTATAGGCTTTTTTGATTTCCTCTAGGTTTGCAGTATCGATAAAAAATTTCATAATCTTTTTCCTCCAATTTTAATAAAATAAATGCTTTTTTTAATTCTTTTCGTCAGCATGTCCACCAAACACATTTCTTAATGCTGCTACAACTTTACCTGTAAAGGTGACCTTCTCAAAGGAACGATATCACATGAATAAAGACTTGGCAATAACTGGCGTAGCAATTAAATCAAAAGACCTTTATTATTTTCCCCTCAAATAGCCCCGATATTTTGTTAGATTTTGTTAAACTATACTTCTTAAGTATGTAACAAGAATATATCTATCCGACAAAAATCGTCAAGTAAAATATCTTGAATTAATGATATTTATTTCATCAGTTAAATTTTTCTACAAATAAAATTAACAAAACGAAACCTCGCTACAATGTTGTGAGCGAGGTTTTTTTCTTATTTAGCCATATGTAAAATCTGTACAACATCAGCTTCATGTAACTTTACAAAATTGCCTAGTGGTCCTCTTTCTGTTCCCTTTTTAGCCATTTCCTCCAAGTGCTCTTCACCAATACCAGCTTCTTTCAATGTTACTGGCATACCGATGGAGCTAAAGAATTGTTCTATTTTCTTGATTCCTGCTAAAGCGGTTTTTTCTAAATTGTTTAAGTCAATTTCTACATCCCAGACTCGATTAGCAAATTGAACAAATCTATTTACATCATGTTTATACACATGCTTCATCCAGGCTGGGAATATAATCGCCAAACCTGCTCCATGTGCAATATCATAAATGCCGCTGATCTCATGTTCAATATCGTGGCTTCCCCAATCACCAACTCTTCCTGTCCCTAACAAATCATTATGTGCAATTGTGCCTGACCACATAATCTCAGCTCTTGCATCGTAATTGGTTGGGTCCTCGATGACTGTATGTGCATTATTTATAATGGCTCGTAATGCCCCTTCACACAATCGATCTGTTAATTCTACATTCTTTTCATTAGTGAAATATCTTTCCAAGATATGCGCCATCATATCTGTAATCCCACATGCTGTTTGATAAGATGGTAAGGTGTATGTAAGAACAGGGTTTAGAATGGAAAACTTAGGACGCATGGTCGAATGACCCGTCGACCGCTTATACCATCCATCTTCGTTCGTTATAACCGTGCCCGAGCTAGATTCACTTCCCGCTGCAGGTATGGTTAACACTACTCCGATTGGCAGACAGTCTTGAACTGTAGATTTCCCTTCAAAGAAATCCCATACATCCCCATCATATTTCGCACCTGCAGCGATCGCTTTGGCCGAATCAATTACACTTCCTCCACCTACAGCAAGAATAAGGTCAATGTTATGTTCCTTACAAAGGGCAACTCCTTCTCTAACAAGGCTGACTCGAGGGTTCGGCTTTACTCCGCCCAATTCAATTATTTCGATGCCCTGTTCAAGCAATGACTGCAGAATCCTATCATATAGTCCGTTAGTCTTGATACTACCGCCGCCATAATGCAAGAGAAGTTTTTTTCCATAAACAACGGCCTCTTGACCTACTAATTGCTCCTGATCTTTACCAAATATTAACTTTGTACTGTTTTGAAAAACAAAATCTATCATGTTTATCCCTCCCACACAATATAGTAAACTTTTAAGAGATTAAAAACAACCGCTTTCATTCCTATTATCAATGGTGCCTGACACTTAAAGAATGCTCTTATGGTTTCAGACACTTTTTTGTTTCTGACAAAAAATCGTCTGTCTTCCCTCATGTTCATTTTCCTCATAAAAAAGAACTTTCCAATCACTAAACTCAGCCAATAATTCTCCAGGTAGCAGTTTATATTGGTCGGATACTCCCTGACTCTCTTTTTTTGGAGACTTATAAAAGGTTTCCATAAAGAAATATCCATTGTCTTTAACGATTGATTTAACCAGCGGAAATAGTGATCGATCAAGATAATACGTGATGACAATCAAACTAAAAGAACTATTATTCAAATTAAGGTGGGTCATATCCGTCAGATCGCACAAACGAGGAAAAATAGCGAGCTTTTGCTTTCCTGCTATTTCCTCGAGATAGTTGACAGCTACATCTGATATATCAATCGCTTGTACTTGAAAATTTAATCGTGCCAGAAACAGACTGTTTCCACCAAGCCCACATGCAAGATCGAGCGCAGACCCGCCGGTTAAATAAGGTGACAGGATTGCTAATCTCTCATTCGGCATTGGTGCTTCCATTTGATTTATACGTTCTTTATATTTGCTATTCCATTTATTTTTCGGATTCATTTGGAACTCCTTAACTGTGACTGTTAATAATTCGAGTTAGCAGTGATCAATAAGTCAAAAGTGGATGGTCAAATTTTTTGTTAATTGGATGGTTATTTTTTATATCATAAACCTTAATATAAGAATCATACATTGAAACTTTAATGAAAAGTCCATAATTTTGGCAAAAAATTATTTATTATTAAATAATTCAGTTTCTTTTGATTATTAATCTTAGTGAGGATGAAACATATGAAGTTTGGTATGGCTCTTATTATTATCATTTTAGTAGCTGCCCTGATTGGTACACTTGTGCTAACAGGAAAACCTGATGAGGACTATAAAGGTTCAACAAAACAAAACACAGTACGGTTGACGGCTATTTATGTGATTGTCATCTTAGGTGCAATCGGAGGATTGGCTTGGTATATTGCGATGAACTAAACATTTATGAGTATCCCCATAGCTGAAGCTAGGGTTTTTATGCTGCTTTTTGATAACTTTTCCTTTAATAATGATTAATAAATCTATGGCATTTGCACATATTAACCAAAAAAAGGTGTGATTGCCGATGGATTTTCCCACTATTAAAACGAATTTTTGGGATGCAATATTTGCAATTCCAATCATTATACTGTTAACTCAACTAATTAAGGTTTTTTTCAAAATACCGAAATGGTTTGTACCCACGATTGCACTTATTTTTGGCCTGGGAATCTCAATTTTTATTAGTCACAAGCACAACACCCTTGGCGGAATATTTATGGGTTGGTTTTATGGATATGCAGCGATTGGAACATATGCTTCATTAAAAACAAATATTATTGCTTTCAGAAATAAACAAAGGAAATAGTATAAATCGCTTATCTCACCATTAAAAAAGCACTTTAGGCTTCTCCCACTTCAATTATTATCTTTCTCCATATCTCATGACATCTTTAGGCCTTAATGAAACAAGCACATTAATACTAAAAAAGTGCACTATAAAGTATAATAATGTATGTAAATTAGACATCTAAAGAAGGAGCATCTTTCATGGGTTTTATTGTTTATTTTGTTCTAATTATGATCATTCCACTATTAGTGCAAATGTACTTGAGAAATACCTATTCTAAATTTTTAAAAGTAGGAGCTTCCTCGGGTTTAACTGGAGCCCAAGCGGCTAGAAGAATCTTGGATCAAAATGGTTTGTATGATGTGTCAGTCGAACAAGTGTCTGGTCATTTATCAGATCACTATGATCCAAAAAGTAGAAGTGTTAGACTTTCCTCCACTAATTACAATGGTACTTCGATTGCATCGATTTCAGTTGCGATTCACGAGGTGGGTCACTGTTTACAGCAAAGGGACCGATATGTACCTCTACGCGTGAGACATGCATTAGTGCCTGTGGCTAATATCGGCTCTAATTTTTCATTTATCTTAATTTTAATAGGGTTACTTCTTTCTTCAGCCAACCTTTTATTACTAGGAATCATCGCAATGGCTGCGGCCGTGCTATTTCAGGTTATTACATTACCGGTGGAATTCAATGCAAGTTCAAGAGCACTGAATGTAATGATTGGTTCTGGTTTGATTAGAAATGAAGAAGAGTATCGGGCGAGGAAAGTACTAAATGCTGCGGCATTAACATATGTGGCTGCGACTGTAGTAGCTGTAGCTGAATTACTTCGTTTTGTTCTAATGTTTACAGGTATGCGGAATGATGAGGACTAATAAGATAATTGATGTTGTGGATAGTCCTAGTAAATTTTAATCAAGCTTATAGTATCGCTTGTCCTATCTCTTGCATACTATATACTAAGACGAAAGGAAGCACCTTTCGTCACCTTAGATTGACTATTTTTAGTCAGTCTTTTTTTAGGTCTGCCACCCCAAAACAATAAATGATTTTTTTCTAAGCCTAAAAAGAGTTAGTTTACATAATATTATTACAGTAATCATAAATTGAATATTTTTAGCCAACACAATTTTCATATATACCCATCTGAAAATATTACCTATTGCATTTTAAAATGTATAAGTGTTGCTTTTATAGGTTTTTCATTCAATATGTTATACTGTGCAGTATACCTGCGTAACAAAGCAAGATTGCATTGTAGGAGTGTGTTATATGAATTACAAGGTTGTCATCTTAGATATTGACGGAACGATCGTCCCGCATGGAAAAACGCTAAGTCCTGCCACAAAGGATGCGATTCAGCGGTTACGAGAGAAAAAAATAAACGTGGTTATAGCAACGGGGAGAGCTCCCTATTTTTCAGAGTCCATCCTTTCGGAAACTGGGGTAGACTCGATGGTCTTTTTTAATGGATCGTATGCCTATCATGAAGGAAAAGAAATATACAAGAATGCGATTGAAAAACATGTTTTAGAGAGAGTACATCTTTTGTCCAATGATTATCAACATCCACTGACTTTTTTGGGAGTTACGAGCTTTAAAGCTACCGATCTAAGCCATCCATTCGTCGTGGAAGCGTACCAACATGATCCGTGGAAGCCCGAACTTGCCCCACCTCAATTTTGGACAGAACAGGATATTTATCAAATGTTCCTTCATTGTGACGTGGAGGAAGAGGCTTCTTATCAAACAAAGATTCCGGAATTAGATTTCAGAAGATGGAGTTCAGGAGCAAGAACCTGTGACGTGAATTTGTCCAATTCCAATAAAGCAGTTGGTTTGACTAAATTGTTGGAAAGATTCGGCATTGCACCTGATGAAGCTGTTGCCTTTGGCGATGGTTTAAATGATATGGAAATGCTGTCATTGGTCGGAATGGGAGTAGCCATGGGAAATGCTCGTGATGAATTGAAACAAGTAGCCGATATGGTCACACTCTCCGCCGAAGAAGACGGAGTTCGCTACGGATTAAAGCGCCTCGGTTTAATTTAATCGTCGTGTTTTTAAAAAATGGCTCAGTTCACTGTTCTGAGCCATTCCTTATTTTAATCTTTTAAAGCTTAATGAACTAAAGCTCTTGCACTCTTATGTTGAAGAAGGATTTTTCATTGTGTATCGTACCAAGTAATGATCATATTAGGTTAAGTCTAGTTGTCTATTTACTTTAGAGGCTAGGTTTAGTACCGATGATCACCGTGGCGTCCAATTCATCATTTCTGGCTACTTTAGGGATAAGCCCCATACTAGAAAAAATTTCAAAGGCTTGGTATGCCTGCTGTTCGCTCGTTTCTAACAAAAGGTGCCCTCCTGGAGCTAACCAGAGAGGTGCCTCTTTCGCTACAATACGCTGTAGGTCAAGTCCGTCCTTTCCTCCGTCAAGGGCCAGTTTTGGTTCATACAGGCGAGCCTCCCGGGGAAGCAGCTTGATCGCCTCGGTAGGTACGTAAGGAGCATTAGCAACTACGATGTTCACACGGCCTTGAAGGGAGTGGGGTAGGGCTGTAAACAAGTCCCCTTGAAAAACGTGGCCACCAAAAGCTGTTATGTTGCCGCCAGCACAGCTTACTGCAGCGGGGTCGAGGTCAACAGAGTACAAGGCTACCCGTCCTAAAGTTGCTGCAAGAGCTGCACCTACAGCTCCTGACCCGCAGCACATATCAACAACGATATCCCCTAAACAAGTTAGGGTTTCTGCCTGACGGACAAGAAACTCTGTTCGTTTGCGAGGCACGAAGACCTCAGAGTCTATCTTTATCCTCAGACCACAGAACTCTGTGTATCCAATGACGTGTTCAAGAGGTATCCCCTCGGTTCGCATTTCGACCATTTTCATAAGGTCATCCAATGTCGGTGCTTCAGATATAAGTAGCAGTGCCTCTTCTTCTGCAAAAACACTACCAGAAGTCCGAAGCTTATGGATGATAATTTCTTCAGTTTGGTCATCCATATAAAATTTAATTTGCTTTACTATTGATACCACCCAATTTTTCCTTATAAGTTGGCTTTTATTTATTCCTTTAAATTCGCAAGAATCTTGAAAATCTGTCCTCTATGATGTGATTCGTGTTCAATGAGATGGTAGATAATCCACTCAGGTGTTACATCGTATTGATTAAGAATCCTCGGTTTACATTTTTCTCCTCTCTTTTAATTCATATATTCTCTGTGAAAGTTAATGTTCCTTCTTAAACTAACGGAACAAGGCTTAAGTTTCACAATCTATTAATAAAAAATAACCATCAAATTAACTTACAATTTGATGGTCATTTTACATTACATTTTTAATGTTTTGCGAGAGTTAACTGAACCTGTTATGGATTTACACCTTTCTTTTCACCTATGCTGCTTCCAAATATCTACCTTTTTCTTATTACAAATTAACGCCTTTCATGCCAGCTTCATGGTAACGTTCTCCGGCTGCAACACCCCGAGGAGCAACTTCGTTTATACGTGCTAAGTCAGTTTCTGTTAATGATACATCAAGTGCACCAACATTTTCCTCTAAGTATTGGACTCTCTTCGTGCCTGGGATTGGAACAATGTCATTTCCTTGAGCTAGCAGCCAGGCAAGGGCAAGCTGGGAAGGCTGGCTGGCTTTTTCCCGTGCTATTTCGTTAATTTTATTGACCAGTTCCAAATTTTTCTGGAAGTTTTCTCCTTGGAATCGAGGAGAAAAGCGGCGATAATCATCGGCTGCTAAGTCTTCAAATTTCTGAATCTGCCCTGTTAGAAATCCTCTTCCTAATGGACTGTAAGGGACAAAACCGATTCCCTGTTCCCGGCAAGTGGGCAGAATATCATCTTCGACGTCACGGCTCCAAAGGGAATACTCGGTCTGAACAGCGGTAATCGGATGAATAGCAAATGCACGTCTAATAGTTTGGGCGGCTGCTTCTGACATACCTAGAAAGCGCACTTTCCCTTCCCTAACTAAATCCGCCATGGCACCGATTGTTTCTTCAATTGGTGTGTTTGGGTCGACTCGATGTTGGTAGAATAGATCGATATGATCCACACCTAAGCGGCGAAGGCTAGCTTCACAGGCTTCTTTGACATATTCAGGGCGGCCATTTATTCCCAGAAAAGCTCCATCTTCAGATCTTACATTTCCAAATTTAGTGGCAACAACCACTTGATTCCGACGACCTTTAATTGCCCGTCCGAGTAATTCTTCATTTTTACCTACGCCATACATATCAGCTGTGTCGAGAAGCGTAATCCCCATTTCAATGGCACAATGGATTGTTTTAATAGACTCGTCGTCATCTCTCCCACTGTAAAAATCCGACATCCCCATACAGCCTAGTCCAAGCGCCGATACTTCCAGCCCAGTTTTACCTAATATTCTTTTTTGCATTCCAACACACCTTCCTTCATGTCGTTCCGTATTAAGAACATTATAATACGCCAATTACATTGAGTAAATGAGTTAAAGATACTAGTGAATATAGAAAAGTGGCTCTATTTTACCTATACCCGATAAACTAACTGACTTCGGTAAGATAAACTGGCTCTTTCTTACTCTATCCCGATAAATTATCTAACTTCGGTAAGATAAAGCACCTCTTTCTTACCCTAACCCAATAAATTATCTGACATCAGTAGTATAGAGCGATTCTAAAAGCTTATGCAAAGATAGGAACCTTTAATCCCAGAGAAAAAAGACTAACTGCCAATAGTTAGTCCCTGACCGAAGAAATTAATAGATTCCTTTTAACGATTCCATCACTTGATCTATCTCATCTTTCGTTGTATATCGGCCTAAGCTAAAGCGGATCGCACCCATGCCCACCTCTTTAGGAACATCCATCTCTTTTAATACCGGAGATAATTCAATGCTGCCGGCATGACAGGCTGATCCAGTTGAAGCCGCTAAATATGGGATGGCTGACAACAAGTCTTGACCAATTTTTCTTACAAAACTTACATTTAAAGTATCCGGGGTCTTGAACGTACTATTTTTTCTGTTTTGTGTGATGATAATATTTTCTCTTTTATAAAAATTGTAGGTTTTTTATAAATAAGGATTTGGAGGAACTACCTCAGTTATTATGTAAGAAATATAAAATATATAGATATAATTTCTCATTAAGATCTTATTTTTGGTCGGCCTTTAAAAGGGCAGTATAGAATGCTCCTTTGAACCAGAAGTTTTTTTGCCATTTGTATATTTATGACCCAATCCTTTAACTAGTTGAACTGTGAAACGGAGCTCTTAGAAAGAGAATCATAATTCCCTCCCTAATATGGTACAATTTCAACTTATCTTAATTTAAACTATTAAGTAAAATTTTAAAGAGCATGTCTCTTTATAGTCATAGAAAAATCCCCTTACTTAAAGGGGATAATATTAGGACTGCCTACCTTTTTATTATCAAAACTCACTTCTTTAGCGAGTAAAGACAAATTCTATCTTAAATTAGGTTTTTGAAATTCCATATTTGTTTTGCAATTCCCGAAAGATATTTACTCCTGTTTTCAATTTCTTCAAAGGTCCACTTTTTATTCTTACATATCTCTTTGGTCAATAAAATATTGGACTGAGCATATCTCTGTTTTTTTTCCGCAAATGGGTTATTAGAAGCACCGATATTCAATTCACTTCCTAAAAGAGTAAGGTTTCCAATACGATTCACAAATAGTTGATGCTCAGAAACTCTTGATCCTAACTCTTTTTCCCAAATACTAAAACTTCCTTTTGATTTCTTTCTCAACTCGCGTGGCATTATATGTTCTATATGAACATCGGTTCTATTACTAATCATTTTCTCTTTTGTATTATTGGTCAAAGCATTTTCAATCATTTCGAATATATACTTTGTCTGTGGTGACCTGGTGAAGTCCCTACTTTGGAAACTTAAATAGAACTCAGTATCACTTGGGGTTCTCTTTTTTAAGTAATCAATTATATAAGTAACCGGATCTTCTTTATCAAATGATTCCAAGGCCAAGTGATTGTAAATCCGGTCGATATCCCTTGTGGAAATATTACAAATGCTTCTTCTTAAAGTGAACACTTCAATTGCTTTTAGAATCTTTATTAGTTGGACACTTTTAAGATCCATTGTTAAACATTTAATAAGCAAAGGATAGCAAGTTGTAGCTTCTATTCGAACTAAGGTATTTAACCTTTCATCAACTTCTTTTACCCCCAATATTCCATTATACAACTTTACATATAATTCCGATTTAAGCCATATATCCTCAACAAGATTTAAAATATTCTCAGTATTATCTATGAGTTTTTGAAATCTCGAATACAACTTTGGAATTGGGACTATACCGTATTCAATTGAAAATAAATAGTGCCTAAAAAATCGGACTTTATCATGACGGACAGATTCTATTTCTTCTACATTCTCAATAATTCTGTCCCATATCTCTATGCATTCTTCTAACATTGATTCATTAGAAGCGATTTTACTTAGAAGATAGTTTTTGATTAAATCAACTGAAGAAAGAGATAATCCTCTATTATTTAGTGTTTCAAAAAGTCTAAATGCATCGTAGTAGGTATCCGTTACCATTAAAACAAGATCAAATGACTCCAATAATCTCGTATACACATTCTGCCACTGTATACCTTTTTCCTGAAGTTTTTCTTTAAAAAAGTAATATCCCTGGATTATTTTTTCTGTTTTAGCCTCTTCCTTTGTTACCCTTTTCTCCACTAATCTTTTGAAAACTTTATTGTCTTTTCTACCCAGAATTAGTTTAGCGTCTTGTTCATCTATTGTAGAACTCTTTAAAAAATTGTTATTTATATATCCAGCTCGATCCTTATCAATTTCCTCTGCAAGATCTCTAATGGCCGTTAGTACAATTAAAGCAGTAGTAATTCGTTGCTGACCATCAACTACTTCAAAGTAACTAAATCCTTTTTTGCGTTCCGACCCAATTGTAATAACAGACCCTAGAAAATGTGTTTCTTCCCCTTCAAGCTTAATTAAATCCTCCCATAAATCATTCCATTGATCCTTTCCCCAATTATAGGTCCTTTGATAAAGGGGTATCCGGTAAACTTCATTAACACTTCCGAGCATTTTACCAATGCTTAGTCTCTTTGTATCAATAGACATAATTTTTCACCTCAATAGGATAAAACAGCTAATAACATTCACCATTATATTCGAATACGAATATTTTTAAACATATTTTAACTAAAAATATTCGAATACGAATAATACGCCATTTTTAAAAGTTTTTTTGCTATGATTATTCAAAATATACTAAATAAAATTGAGGGGTTTTGGTAAATGGTAAATATTGGGGAAAAATTAAATTCGTTTAGGATTTTAAAAGGAATTTCTAGTAGCGAACTAGAAAAGATCTGTGGTGTTAGTCAAGCAACTATTAGTAAAATAGAAAATAATATCCAGTCTCCATCTATTGAAACCTTAAATAAAATTTGTGATGCATTAGAGATACCAGTTAGCCTTTTATTTAAAGATTTTGCACCAGATATGATCAACTTAATTGAAACAGCTAAACAGTTATCACCTAATCAACGCCAAAAGATTACTGAGATGATAGGTTCTTTTTTAGAAAAAAGTAATTAAGATTACAACATATTGAAGAAATAAACTAGAAACTTGATAACTAAAGGAAAGTTAATTTGCAACCTAGAGGTGTACATAATTGAAGAAACAAGGTTATTTATATTGGGGAAATGTTTCGGATAATACTATTATAACAGGTAAAAGGCCATTTTTAGTTTTATCAGTAGATCAAATGAATCACTCTAGTGTTATTGTAGCTCCGCTATTTTCGGTAAATGGTTTATTGGCTACTCATATTCCAATTAGTAATGAGACCTATCCAATCAAAAATGGTGTTATTAAATTGGAGCGAATATCGACAATTAAGTCCGATTATTTATCAGAAGAAATCTGTAAGTTAAGAGAAGAAGAGATCATTAAAGTGAAAGAAGTGTTAAATTCAATATTATTATAAAAAGTACTAATACAAAGGGCCACTATCATTTTTAGTGGTCCTTTTACAATTGCTAAACATATTCAAGTAAATAAATCTACAGTTTATTAAAACTAGAAAGGCAAGTCGTCTTCATACGGGCTGAATATACTTTGAAGTGTTACTGAATTACTCGGTTCTTCCATATTATAATCTTCCTCTTCATCGTTATCTTCCTGCTCTATGAAATCACGTATTTCCCAGGGTAAACTTTTTATTTTTAAAGGATTGTCGTATGGAAGGGATTTAATGTATTCAACAACCTCCTTAAAGCTATTCATCTTATTCAAATCTGCCAGTTGCTTTATATCTAAAGGTAACACCGTAAAATATATCTCTGTGATAGGCATTCCCATCTTCCCATTATGTCTTTTTACAAATTTATCAAAATCTAACTCTTCAACGTCGATTTTACCATCATTTTTATTGCGAAAATAACTAATAGCGTTGTATTCTTCCCACTCAACAATAGTAACCTCTAAAACACTGCTACCATACCTAATTAGATCCAATGCAACCTTATATGGGTTCCGGATTGTATTGTCCCGATTATCGTTTCTTAGGTAGATCATAATAACATCAGATTTCTTATCCATTACCCAAACTAATTCTTTTTCAACTTTATAATCGCTAGAATCATTGTTATTAATTTTATTAATTAAATGTGAACTTTTCATTTTTTAGTCTCCTCTAAATGTTACATTATTTTATCTGAAAGGCGTAATATACCTTCAGTAAAAAATTATAATTCAAACTAAAACAAATGTGGAAAAAAATCATCTGTTCCATAACCGAGATAAATAGAATTAAAAATGTCTATAGTTGAACGAATTCTCATATTTTTTTAATTATTTAAGAACTATTGGTTTTCAAAGATTAAAAAGAATATAATTTTCCCACATGCTTCTACCTGACCAAAAGGAGAAGTTATATACGAAAGAATTTTGTCACGAATTATAACGGAGGAATTAGAGTGAGATATAAATATCAATTTTTTACCGACACTGGATGTATAGAACATATATCCAAATATGAACTAAATATTTTTCATCATTTTCAAATAGGATTTATATGGTTCGAGGAAGATAAGCTAACAACACACTATATTAATATGAACCAAGTAAGAAATGTTTTAATAACTAAATTGGAAGGAATAGAAAAGTAGATTTACCACGAAGGTTGCTCTTAACCTTCGTTTTTATTAGGAGAAGGTAATGGAGTTTTTCTATTTTATATCATATTATCACTCAGTTTGTTGTAAAGAGTTGCCTATTTATTAGAAGCTTTTTTTAAGACAATGGATGCTTTATCAAAATATGCATTATCTAATTCGAAACCAATAAAGTCCCGGTTTAGGTTTATAGCAGCCTGTCCAGTTGATCCTGAGCCCATAAAACAATCTAATACTATTTCACCTTCGTTCGAATGAGTTGCAATGATTTGTTCGAGAACAGTAACTGGCTTTTGACAAGGGTGTGATCTTATTTTGCCACTCACTATCGGTGCTTCGTAAGAAGCTCTATCATAATAGGAATTAAATGTTCTTTTTGTTCCTTTTGTATAGGATATAAAATACTCTCTTGAATTTGATAAATAATTTATTTTTGCATTAATTGGGACCGGATTAGTTTTTTCCCAAAAGCCAATTCTCGGCTGCTTCAAATTGATTTTCTCAGCAATAACAGATATATTACTCATTTTGAAAATATCATAAAAAATAACCATTGTTCCACCCGGAACCAGGACCCTTTTAAATTCATTTAATAAGGAAAGCCAATCTAAACTATTCTCCTGTAAATCCCAATCTCCAAATTCCATTGTAATTGAACCGTATTTTTTCTGGTCGCCGCCACCATTTTGAAAATTTGTCTTCCTAGATATGAAGTATGGTGGATCCGTACATATCAGATGAATTGAATTATTAGCAATCTTTTTAATCTCAGTAAAAACGTCACCATTAATAAGTCTCAATAAAAATACCCCCAATTTTGAATGTGTATTTCAATTGCAAAATTGGTGGTATAACCCTTTTGTTAAAATTTCCTATTTTCGTGTTTTTTTGACCAACGGTACAGTAAGTACCGGCATACCAATGGTTCTTTGATTGAGTAAGATAAATATAAAAAAAGGCACGAAGATATTAGACATATCTAGTGCCTTACTTTATTTTTTATTAAACTAACGCACCCGTTACTTGAATAAGACTTTTGTTTAGTCCTTATCTTCCTTTTCCCTTTTTAGCCTTACTAGTACATCTGGTTCAGGAATCTTATTGAACATCTTTATTAGTTCATCTACACACATATCACTTGTAAAGCCACCATTGCCATTCTTCACGATGTCTAAATAACTAACAGTCGTCATTAAAACTGTTTTAGCAGATGACTCATCCATAGCGATGATTTTTTCTCTTATTTTCATTAAATCTATCATAATTTTATCTCCCTATTTTGACTGATTGTATATTAAAATTCGCTTTTAAGAAAAAAATTTCTTTCTTCAAGTAACCTGCCCTTTAGTACAATAAGAAAAAGGCTGCCGAAACAGCCTTGCTTTCTTGAACATAAGCACCCGTTAGTTTTGCAAAATTTAATTGCGACTGAGCCTTTTAAGGGACTTCCTCTTTCTTTTTGAAAACTTAACAAAACAATCTATTATCAAAGACACAATCTGGATTATCAAACACCAGAAAAAAAGTATGCGAAAGTATTTTATTTCTATAATCCATAATAAAAATACAATGAGGACAATACCTAAAAAATTAATGTACCAAGGAATTTTCATTTTATAGTTTCTCCTTTAAATAGAAATTACAATTTAAAAAAATTTAATTTAAACTAACCTACCCGTCTTGAATAAGAAAAAAGGCTTTCCTCCTTATTGAAGAATCACCCGTTAGCTTAAAAAACTATGATTTTAATTGTTTATCCAGTAAAAGTAATAGTTTTCTTTGAGCTTCCTCACTACGAATAAATTTTTTTACACGAGTGGTATTTTGTAAATAAGCTCTAACGTGTCTATTTGTAATAAATAATCTGTGATATTTCTCGTCATCGTATATCTTTTTAAACCAACCTTGTTGTTTTAAAAGTTCAATATTATTGTCAATTTTTTTTGTATCCAAACTACCTGTGCTTACACCGATCATACTTGATAAGAAATCGGATAAAAAATCAAACATTAATAAATCCCATCCTATTTTATATATTTATTATTTATTATAGCTTAGTTTTTCTTCAACTAAGCTGTCCCGCTAGCTTAAAAGAAAAAAGATGCTGCCGCTGCAACACCTTGTTTAACTCAAGCACCCGTTAGCTTAAGTATAATTCTTCACAATCTTTAATAACTAAGGATGTAATCTTTAAATATTTCCTGCCATTCTAACAACTTTCCCATCCATCTCAGTTTTTATCTGCTTCATTCCATTTTTCTTATAGAATGCAATGGCTTGTTTATTCGTTGGAGAAACACGAAGATGGTATTCGCTAACATTATTGTTTTCAAAGAAGTTAATTGCATAGGCGTGTAAAAGGGAACCTAAACCCTCTCCTCGTTTTTCGGGGATAAGATAATAAAGATTGACATAACCAATTACTTTCCCTTCATATTCCTTTACAGTTAGTTCGAGTTGACCGATTGGAATATCGTTTTCTACAACTAATACAAAACCATTAGGGTTTTGAGAGGACTGTTGTTGCAACCAAATGAGATATTGGTTTTCATCCCCAAAATCTTTATCTGTTCCAAAACTAACAATGAAAGAATCTCTACGAAAAGGAATAACATAATCCTTGTGTTTGCTAATATCAATTGGCACAAACTCCATTATTCTCCCACCTCTTTGACTCCGAAATATTATTTCCCCATATGTGTGCTTTAGGTCTCATATTCTGCAACACTCATAATAAATCCTTCTTCAAGTAACCTGCCCCGTTAGTTAAAGAACAACCCTTCACAATCTTATCTACAAATGAACTTTATATTAAAAATACGAATGCATTTTAACAAATAAGTTCTCCTGATTTAAACCAATTACCTAAGATAAGAAATACTAAAAGGTTCTGATATATATATATACAATATCAGAACCCTGTTTTATCGGTTTTTCATTATTTGTTTTTAAAATATCCATTGACAGCCCACTGGTGAATTCAAATGTTTCAAACGAGAAGCATTTAATCCTCATTTTCCCCGAAAATAAAAATTGCTCTTACACTGTCATCAAACGTATTAACCACCAAAACAATTTTTTTCGCGAAAGAATAAAAAGAACGGATTGCGATGGAATCTTTTAAATTCTCATCTAATTTCCATCCATAGGGTGTTATTACAAAAGGTTTATTGTTTTGAAAATTATTATTCTTCATAAATTGATGAATACGCTCGGTCTCTTTAAAAAACAATGGAGTAACATCTTCCTTTTTGATTAAAAAATATTGAATACAACCGCCTATGGAGTCCTCCGATTGATTATTCCTATATAAATCTGTTACAACAGGATAAAATCTTTGAGAAATCAATCCCTTTGCCAGCTCTTTTGACTCGTCTTTCAGCTCTGACAAATGAATTTCCTTGAATTTTTCCTCAATATAAAGTTCTTTAACAACCTTATAGTGCGGTACCATTTCCTTCATTATTATTTCTAAAACCCACGGGGTTACATCTTGAAAAACAAGAGCAAAATGGTGATCCTCGAAAATAGCATCAGGTGCAGCGTAAAGGAAACATATTTCACTCATTTCATTTAGGCGATTTTCTGAATTTATAGTTTTATATGTAAGTCTGTTGATATGAAGCTCACCATCATCGTCACAGTCTTCAAAAAGACTGTCAAATTGTTCCTCATTAAGTTCTTCTATCCATTCAAAAGGGTATTCCTTTGGTTCGGTAACAAAGTCCGGTTCAATTGGAGCGTATAATGCCCAGCCATTTTGTCGTCTCCTTTTATACTTACGCAAAATATAAAAACCTCCCCCCCCTGTTAATACAATCAATAATGTTTTCAGTATATTCCTCATAAGATACCTCAATATTTTTATTATTTTCAATACTAGCAAAGTTCCCCAAATGTTTAATTTTTAATCGAAAGTAGGCACATTATTTTATAGCTTTAACAACTTTACATATGTAATTTCCTTCCTTCACAAACCTGTCCGATAGTTCAACAAAAGGATTGCCTCAGCAACCTCCAATTATCGAGCTCTTGCAAACATTACTTTATGTACAATCCTTCGCAATATCTCCAAACTGTCCCGTTAGAAAAAGGCATTCCTTCCTGTTAATGATTGAATAATAATCCAAAACATACCAGTTGGAAAATACTCAAAGTAAATTTGATAGCTTTAATAATCCATATAATATCAGGAGGAGACCTAAATAAAACAAAGATGTTAATCCAAAGGGGTCTATAAGAAATTCAAAAAATACTTCCCATTTTTCCTTAACAGATTTTGCTTTCTTTAAATTCGGTATAAAAAGCATTATTGAAATTACGATACATACAACACCTGCAACTAAGGATAGTGCCCCGATCATTAACACTCCTCAATAAATAATTCAATCCTCCTTTATACGTTTCCCTAACCAAAGATTTTTTTATTCATTTGTTACCAATTAACACGTTGCTTAGGTTCAACTTCTTCAACTAAATTCCCCTTATATTCAGTATGATTTTCCACCGTATTCAACGTAAGCAAAAATGCAAGTATTCTATCTTTGTAGAAGCATTATCTACAGTAAGTATTTATAGTTTTCAACGTTAACAAACATAGGACTTTACTTGTAGGGGTGGGTATGATGGGCTTGGTTGCCTGATGAAACAACTGCTTCAGCCTTTCAAGACGAATAGTACCCACAGAGGGTCCAAGTCAAGTCCTTAACCACTTATCTATGATTTTATATTAACAAAGAAAGGGTGCATTCTAGCAATCTATTTAGTTTGATACTGTATATAAGGTCAGGTTAATGGAATAAGAAAAGGCTCTACTCCTTAGTTGAAGTAAAGTGTTACCCGGTCGTTGAAGAAGAATTTTATTTAAACTAATAAATCTTGAGATAATCGAACCATATCCCTACAATGTATCCCGTTTTCAAAAATCTCTTCTGGATAGTGCCTAACAAAAAAGTCAATGTCTACACCAATAATCCTAAAACCACATTTTTGATAAAGAAAAAGCTGTCCTATACTTGAATTTCCAGTACCAATTTCAATCGTTTTGTAACCACTTAACTTAGCTGTTCGAATAGCATCTTTCAATAACTGCTTTCCTATCCCTTTACCCTGTTGAGTATCAGCAACTGCAATATTTATTAACTCTACCGTTTCAGGTCTTGTGGGAAGTAATACATAAACCCCAATAATTTGCTGTTGATTTTCAGCTACAAAACATTCACCCCTATTTACATATTCCTCAACAATCACTTTCGAAGGGTCAGCTAATAACAACAATTTCATTGGAGGTTTTTCATCTTTGTTGAGTTTCCTAATATTCATTTTACTCTCCTATTAATAGATCTGTATTTCTTTCATTTTACCATTCCTATTCAAGTATACTGCTCCGTTTGTGGAACAAGAAAAAAGCGTTACCGTTGTTCCAGTAATGCACCCGTTAGCTGAATAGGATATATAGCAAATTAATTCTTTTTGAATGAGTAGAGGCGTTCTAAAGTATCTGAAAGTACATTCTGTTTACGTTCTAATTCAGATAGTTCATCTTTAAGCGTTTCGATACTTTTTAATAACATTTTCTTTGGGAATCTACCATTCATTGCTTCGATAAGTTGAAATACCTCAGCTTGGACTTCAAAATTTCCCGTTATCAAATGATGAACCAAAGAATCAAGATGTTCGGAACAATCGAACGGTTTAAGAGAGTAAAGAAGTGTACCTCTATTGCCTAAAGTCTTAGGATTGTTAATCATATCTATTATTGGTTTTACTACTTGTTTGTTGCCAATATCACTAAGGCACAATGCAATTTGATTTCTTAGTTGATGGTTATTTGTCCTTTTAAAAAATTCTACAAGGAGTGGAATGGCTTCTTTGACCTGTTCAGTTCCAATTACATCTAACAAATGTTCCACTTCTTTTAAATCATCAGTTTCTAATAACTTTTTTAGTAATTTAAGGTCCATTCCTTTTAATCACTCCTTCTGAGTTTTTCATATTCAATTTTACCACTTGCTGTTAAACTAAACTGCTTCATTAGTTTAAGTACATTACTGCACAAACTCCTTGTTAATAAAAGCCCCTTGGATGAAAATGTATTTGCTTAAAAATAACCCATAACTTTAGGCTATGAAAACCCTTTGTACCGATAGCTTTTTTGCTATTCTTATTGTATGTAGCTAAGGACTTAAACCCATAAAATATAAATCTTGTGTTTATTTGTTAACATTTCAGTTTTTCAATCGTTATACAAGTGAAAGGAGGTTTAAGGTGCTTAATGAAATGATGTATCAACTAATTCAGGAAAAAATGAAACAACTAAACAGATATTTAATTCGCCTTGGAGCAGACCGAAATGACGCAGAAGATATAGTTCAAGAAACCATCTATAAAGGGATTTTATACATTGACTCAATTGATCCTGAGAAGTTTTCTGCTTGGCTTTTTAAAGTGGCTTTGAATCGATATTACGACCTATGCAGAAAGAAAAAGAGGATTGAGGTTCCAATTGAATCGGTAATTATTGAAGACTCTGGAATTCCGGAAGACTTATTAATCCAGAAAGAAATTCGAGAGGAAATTGAACACGTATTAGAACAATTAACCCCAATACATAAGCAACTTCTCATTTTGAAATATGAATTGGATTTATCTTATAAAGAAATATCTAGTTTGCTCGATGTCAAAGAGGGATTAGTAAAGACTTATTTATTCAGGGCGAGAAAACAGTTCCAAAAAATATATCGGAGGGAAAAAAAATATGAATGATGAAAAATTTAGTACCAACGAAGTTGGAGATCTAACAACACTAGTAAAAAAAGCTAGACGGAAAACAATCCTTAGAAACACCATAATCTCTTTAATTGTTTCATTACTAATTCTCATAGTTGGATATATAGGAAACTTACAGCTGCTCTACAAAAGTGGAAATGATGCCTTACGCGATATTTCATTGTTTAAGGAGATTACTGGTCCAAATATATATGAATCGGGATACCAACAAAACTTCGGATTATTCAATGGTTCACTTGTTTATCATACCTATAAGGTTATTGAAGGTAAACCAGTAATATGGAATAATAATACTTTTAAGTTTAATATTTTGGGTAATTTTTCACAATTCCCTGGGAATTACTCACCAATTCAAATTAATCATCCTTTAACACAGAAAGAAAAGTTAAGTTATTATATACCCTACAACTCTCAAACTGGTCAAAGAGAGATGCTATTTTATCATCCAGCAATTGATTATGGAAAATATATAAATGATCTACCACTGCTTGAGGGGATGGACAATCAAAGTCTAGTTGAAATGGGAATTTCTTTTGATCAAAAATACTCACTTGAAGAAATTAAGAAAATGTTGCCATCAAATGTTCAACCGGTTTGGTTTTGGGTAGACACTTATTCTGAGAAGGAATTGCATAAAACAGAAAATTTATTTGATGGAGATAAAATACCGGAATCAACTGATATGGTTTATGGTTTTGGACCTGGTATTGAAAACAGAAAAGTGAGTGAACAGGAATTTTTATCTTCAATTGAAACTGGCTTAAATGTTAAAGGCAAATACTATAACGAATATAAAAGAATCTACGATAATTTGAGAAAGGATAAAAAGAAACCAATGAAAAGAGATGTAAAGATCATTGGTGTTGTCGTAACTGGAACATCTGAAAACGTAAAATCTTTAAAAGGTCAGAAATTTATAAAAGCAACTACTCTTGGGGCTGTTACAGACAAAAACTAGTGTTAGGTACTAATAAGGAAATATAAACCCAATTTATACTCCTTTCTTTAGGAAGAAGCAAAAAAGCGAATCCTTTTTGTTCAAAAGGTGGTTTCGCTTTTTTGTTTTTTTACAATCTCTTATTCAACTATTGCACCCGTTAGTTGATGAACATCGTTCATTTACCAATCAAAAACAGTCTTTTCCCTTCATACAATTGATACTGTTCAAAAGATGTTGACTCAGCAAATAAGTCTAAATACAATTCTTTATTAAATTCAATTACCAAATCTTCCGTTGGTTCAAAGTGATAAATATTCGTAATTGGAATCTCTAATAAATGCTTTTTTAAAGTGGATAGAAAACCGATTCCTCGTTGTTCCGTAGAACCTACTAAAATGCCGTCCCTAGTTCTTAATCTCCAAGGACATTTCACATTTAAATTGCCATTCTCAAATTCAACGTTTATTAGCTCTGCCCCAACTAGAGTTACCTCAGTAACCTTTTGACCATAGAAAGTCGAAAAATCGACATCGCTAGAATTAATTAAAATATCCATTTTTTCACCTGATTTCACATAAACTTCAACTGTATTATTAGTTCCATTATAGCTGATTTCCTTGTTGAACTAACCTGCCCGTTAGCTGAACAAGAAAAAAGCGACCTCCGTTATTGAAGTATCGCACCCGTTAGCTGAATAGGATATATAGCAAATTAATTCTTTTTGAATGAGTAGAGGCGTTCTAAAGTATCTGAAAGTACATTCTGTTTACGTTCTAATTCAGATAGTTCATCTTTAAGCGTTTCGATACTTTTTAATAACATTTTCTTTGGGAATCTACCATTCATTGCTTCGATAAGTTGAAATACCTCAGCTTGGACTTCAAAAATTCCCGTTATCAAATGATGAACCAAAGAATCAAGATGTTCGGAACAATCGAACGGTTTAAGAGAGTAAAGAAGTGTACCTCTATTGCCTAAAGTCTTAGGATTGTTAATTATATCTATTATTGGTTTTACTACTTCATTGTTGCCAATATCACTAAGGCACAATGCAATTTGATTTCTTAGTTGATGGTTATTCGTACTTTTAAAAAATTCTACAAGGAGTGGAATAGCTTCTTTGACCTGTTCAGTTCCAACTACATCTAACAAATGTTCCACTTCTTTTAAATCATCAGTTTCTAATAACTTTTTTAGTAATTTAAGGTCCATTTCTTTTAATCACTCCTTCTGAGTTTTTCATATTCAATTTTACCACTTGCTGTTAAACTAAACTGCCCCGTTAGCTGAAGAAGAAAAACGATCCTTCTTTATTGAAGAATCGTACACTTTAGTTCAATTAGATTTTTTCACATTCTAATTTAGTAAAATTGAGAAGAGTTTCCTTCTCCACGAATCATATCCGTAATTGCTACATAAATGTTTGGTGGATATTCTGCTATTCTATGAGTAAGGTATAGATACCACTCCACACCATATGTTAAATAAACCCGAACAGGTAACCCCTTGTCTTTAAGTTGTTTACAGAGTTCAGGACGAATTCCGTATAACATTTCTGCTTCCACATACGTATTTTGTAAATAACCACACTCCACAATCTGTTTATATATAGCTTCATCGTGAGAAGCAACTGAAACCTGGTGGCCGGCTTTAACACATAAATCTACTAAATCTAAATAACGTTGGTCCAACTCATCTGAACGAGGGATACAAATATCTGATGGTTCTTGATATGCTCCTTTAACAATACGAATTGCCCCAGGATAATTAAGCAATTCATTAAGGTCATCAATTGTTCGATGCAGTTGAGCTTGAAGTGTAATCCCAACGTTAGGATATTCGACAACAACTCTTTTGTATAAATAAAGTATCTGATCCGTTTTAGCCGATTCCTCCATACTAATCATAAGAGAAAGATTATTAAATTGTGCTTCTTTTGCCATCTCTAGTAAGTTTTGATAGGCAAGTTCAGGATCAACAGATAAACCTATATGAGATAAATCAAAAGAAATACGAGAACTTATTCCACGATTTCCACATTCCTTCATCAACGCTATAAACTCATCTTTAGCTCGAACGCACTCCTCTTTGTTTGTAGTATTCTCACCGATAGATTCCAGCGAAATGCGGTAACCCTTATTGATAAGTAAATCACCATTAGATAATCCATCTTCTCTTGATTCACCTGTCACAAACCTTTTAGCAGCACTTTGAAATAATGGATAAAGTTCAGAAGATTGCTGAATATACTCCTTTATTTCTAAATTTCGAGCAACGGATTTTAAAGCATCTGCAAATTGTTTTTCAATTGATAGAAGTTCCAATCATATCCCTCGTTTCATTTGAATTTCCATAGTAATTATAATCCAAATAATGGTTGGTCAGGTGAATTTTATACTAAAAATTTCAATTCAATAATACTGCACCGTTGGTACAATAAAAAAAGCCGCCTTTAATGGCAACCGGATCATTAAGTAATGCAAGTAATGTACTCGTTAGCGAAATAACTACAAACTTTCTGGTAAGTGATGTTTATACATTTCTAATGCATTCGTATATTCTTCTAAAACAGCCACTGTTTTGGGATGAGGCTTAACATAGATAACTGGATAATCCTCTTCATCAAATTCTTCGTTAATTGGAAAAGCTAAATTTTCCTCTTCGATTGAAAACTGGGCATCAATTCCCTTTTTATTTCCACGAGAATCTACCCTAATCCATTTATTAAGTGATTTAAAGAAGATAGCATTTAAAGCGTGAATACAATACCCTTTTTCTGGAGTATCAAACAACATTAACCTTTGATAACAAAAACCTGTTGGTATTCCCTGCGAACGCAATAAAGACGCTAATAGGTGTGATTTTGCATAGCAAATTCCCTCTTTAGAGTCTAATACATCCGAAGCATTACAAGTAACTCGGTTCGATTGAATATCCCAAGAATGAGAAATTTCATCACGAACAAATTCAAAAGCCACTTTAGCTTTTTCAATTTCCGTTTGAAATGGATTGAAAAGTTCATCTGCTTTCTTTTTTATAATTGGATTAGTATAATTAACTTCATTTAATTCGAGTAAATAATCATCTAATTTTTCAGACTCACAAACCAAATTCACAGACCTTCCCCCTATCAAATGAATAAATATGTATATAATAGTATTATTATATGAAATATGTTAACTCATTAAAAGGATGTATTATTGAATTAACCTGCCCGTTAGCACAAGAAGCGAGTGTTCTTGTTGAACAATCGCACCCGTTAGCTGAAGAAGGTTTGGCAATTAAATTTTTTCTTTAATTCTTTGAATAACAGTCTTATAAAACTTTAATTGATGAGGTACAAATTTATCCCTTCCTACATTCTCATCAATTAAAGTTTTATTGCCATCTTGTTTTATTTTAAATCCTCTTATCCTGATTGTTTCTCGTTCACCGAACCAAAGTTCAACAAAATGGTTAAATTCAACTTTCACAATCCCTGCAACTTCTTCTTCTTGAAGAGTAAAGTCATCAAAAGATTTCTCACTTTTATACAAAAATACGTTTGCTAATTCCTTATCTATAAAATTTTCTTCTATTACACAGTAAGCTATTATTCCTAACGGTATTAATTCCTGAAAGGAAATATCAATCCCAACTTCTTCCTTAATCTCTCTTACACCTTCTTGAACAGTCTCATTATCCAGTAAATGCCCAGCAGCCGTAATATCCAAAAGATTTGGATAGTCCTTTTTTGTATCACTACGGAGTTGTAAATAAAGATAATCAGCCCCCTTTTCTTTACTAATAAACCAACAGTGAAAAGCTTCTTGCCAATATCCAAGTCTATGTACATCTGCACGAGTAGCAACACCTATTTGATTTCTGTATTCATCAAAAATTTTTAATTGTTCATTTTCCATACTGTCTTCCCCCTTTAGTATCAATTTCTATCTCTCACAATGCTTCTTCAACTAAACTGCTTCTTTAGTACAATAATAAAAAGCTGCCTGAATGACAGCCCTGATCTTCAACTCTTGCACCCGTTAGATGAATTAGGTAGTAAATTTTCAACAAATCTTTTTATAAAAAATTAGGGTTGCATTTTCATTTAATTTCTTACTAACACTCGTTTTTTCGTATCCCATTTTTTCGTATAAATAACAATTAAGTTCTTCCTCTAAAATTGTAGCTAATTCCCAACTAATTGCTTTTGGAAACATTTCTTCAATTAAAGCTATAGCCTTCTGAGCAATCCCTTTCCCTTGATATTCAGGAAGAATAAACATTGGACTTATCCAAAATTGTACTTCTTCTTTCCAAAATACACAGATTGCACCTACAAGGATGTTATCGACTAAAATTTTATAAAACCCACCGTTAGGGTTATTTATTCTCGTAATTACTCTTTCTATGGGTTCATTTGCTGGATTTGTATTGTAATCCTTATATTTGTCCAACAGTGGCACAAAAGCATTTACCTGAATATCATAAATAATTTTTGCATCAGTATTTGTTGCTTTGTCTAATCTAATGTCCATTAGAATCAACCACCAATTCATTTGATTATGGTAATATTCTACAAATTCACGAAATAACCTTCTTCCATTAACCTGCTTACGTTAGTGCAATAAACAAAAAAGATGCTCCCGTACCAATATTTCAGATATACACCCGTTAGTTGATATTTTATTCCTTATCTTTTATGTCTCTTTTCTGTTCTCTATAGATAAAAATACCAAGTACAGATATTGCTATTATCACATCAGTAACTACTACGTAAAAGCCTGTATCTACGTTACCAAGTAATAACGATACAGGCTTTTATTTTAATATATCATTCTTCTTGAACTATTCTGCCCGTTAAAAAGCGTTCCTGCTTATTACATAAACGCACCCTTTTAGTTAGCTATCCGCTTTTGCTCCAAAAATATAAATTCCTATGATACTGTCATCTACTGTATTTACCAGTAATACGATTTTTTCGGCAAAGTTGTAAAAAGAACGAATTGTAATGGAATCCCTTAAATCTTCTTGTAGCTTCCAGCCTACTGGCTTTAAAAAAAATGGTCTATTTTTTTGAAAACTTTCATTCAACAAAAACTGCTGAATACGCTTGTTCTCTTTCAGTTCTAATGGATTAACTGATTCCTTTTTGATTAAAAAATACTTAAGATTCCTTGGTCCTGTCGATTGCACTGATTGGGTACCCCTATATAAATCTGATACCACAGGATAATATCCTTTGGAAAGCAAACTCTTAACCAATTCTTTTGATTCTTTTTTTAGCTCTGATAACTGTATTTCCTTAAATTTCCCCTGAACAAAAAATTCCTTTACAACTTTATAGTGGGGAACCAACTCTTTCATAATAACTTCCTGCAACCACGGGTTCATATCCTGGAACACCAGAACAGATTGGTGATCTTCTAGTATCACTTCAGGAGCTGCATAAAAGAAACAAATCACACTAATTTCATTTAAACTTTTTTCGGATTTAATTAATCTGACACTTTGGTTTCTCATCCTATTATAAAAATCTTCTTCATCGTCTTCATCCTCAAATAGACTGTCAAAGTCCCCCTTAGCAATTTCCTCAATCCATTCAAAAGGATATTCCTTTTCTTCTCCTTGATAAACTTCCTCCACTGAGGCATACAATGTCCAACCAGTTTGCCGTCTTCCTTTAAAACTGTTTATTTTGTTTAATAAAGATATACCAACTTTACCTGTTATTGAAATGAACAGGCTAATTAACTTACCTGCCAAAATATATCACCATATTCCGATTTTTGTTTTTTCTTAATCAAAGGTAATGATTTAATATTACTAAAAATAGTCACAAATCCCAAATGGAATATTATTAATTTATTATTTGTTTAATATTGCACTAAAATGCCTCTTTAGTGCAATAAGAAAAGCCGTCTTTAATGTCAATCGGTTAAGGAAAAAGGACTGCCGAAACAGTAGATTTGTTGTTCAATTCAAGCACCCGTTAGTTTAAGTGTAATGCTTCACAATATGTATACTGCCTGTTTATCCTTTAAAATAAAGTAATACAATTAGAGAAATGATAAGAAAAATTAAAAAAATAGGACCGACACCCGAAGTATAAACTATGTAAATTCTAACGTGAAGAACAACATTTATTATGACTATTATTAGTAAGCAAAGGAGTAATAAAATTATTATATTTACATTTTTATTCCTATACAAAAAATCAACCCCAATCATTGTTTCAGGGTGTTAAACTCTGCAATTGCTAATAGAATAGTTCGGTAATTATAAATATGTTGTTAATAGTATATTTATATCAACAAAATACAGATGTTGTTCCAATCACTTGACTGTTATTTGAAAATAAAAAAGGCGATTCTTGGAAAATAAAGAATCGCACTAACATAAGAATTACCTTATTACTAATTTTCAAATTGCATACCTGATATAACTTGTCCTGCTTTATCATTAATCTCTACAAAATAAGAGAAACTAACCACATCTTGTTTATGTAATTGAATAAGTTTCTCCCATATCTGGTCAGCTAATTTTGCTGCATTATCCACATTTGAACTATCTATTGTTGTTGCTATCAAAACTTTATCCTTCTGGGATTTTATTTCTCTAATTTCCTTGTAATCCTTTAACTCATCCTTCATTACATTAATTAGTTGGGTTAAATTCTTGCTTTCCTTTGTACCATTGGATATTTCTCCTGCTTGAGGTATATCTTTTGTAATATTGACTACTATTAGACAAACCGTAATTAAACTAATAAAAACGACAATCCCTACTAAAAACTTTTTACTAATTTTGGACACCCCCTCATAATTGAAAGATATGCCAAATGATATTTATTATTCCATTAACATCGGAAAAGGTATAAATATCTTTCTTCAACTAACCTGCCCCGTTAGTGGAATAAGAAAAGGGATTGCCGCAGCAACCCAATCTTCAACTCTTGCACCCGTTAGTTAAAGAACAGCTTCTCGGATGCCATCACAAAAAAAAGTAAAGATAAGATTAGCCAGAGAAAATAACCACCTTTTTTGAGAATGTAAATCTCAATACCATTTAATAAAAAAATTACTCCTACTATTATGTTCAAAATCCCAGAATAGAAATAATCAATCCTATTAAAAGTGTGTAAATAAACAATGATTACACAGATTACTAATATTAACTGTAAAAACAGTATAGGTTTAATTCTATCTTCAAGAAACTGTTTTCTAAAAAATGAAATCAATTTTATCTCTCCTATATATAATAAATCTCATTTGTATTATATCCATTTTACGAATAATTTCTTCTTCAACTAGTCGAGTAGAAGGGAGCCTTTCTACCTTGCGGTAGATTGTACTCCACCCCCCTCACAGAACCGTGCTTGCACTATTAATGCACACGGCTCCTCCTAGTTACCATTCACAAAATGTAGCTAATCTCTTAGATTGAGATTTTGCTACTTCTGCTATCCTTAGTAGTTTTGATTCCATTTATCCCTACCTCTGAGTGTAGTAAATGTTTCCCTAGTAAGGGCGATAACTGGTAGCTAGCCTTTCCTCCATCGGCATTACCCAACTTCATTGGTACTACGCTGCTATCCGACTCCCTACACAGCATTTGGTCTCCTTGCTTTTTATCGCTTGTATACCATACTCTTCTAACAAGAAAAGACCGGTAGGGTCTCCCGAGTTGCCGTATCATATCGATGTGTAACGTGCCAAGGTCTCTGACTCCAGAGAGGTTTTATCCATCTTGCCCTAACGAAGGATAAAATGTAGCTTTCTGCTGCAGGTAAAGCATCAGCCCTCTCGATTTACTAACATTATGGAGCTCAATCCCTTCAACCATTTGGCTTTCGGCCCGCCACCTAACTGTCTACGCTTAAAGACTAAAGTTACCTTTAGCCCTCCAAGACTCGCTACGAGCGAATGGCTAGTTCTTACTCGACGGGAATCCCACCCGCTATATGATACGACCTAGGCTCGGCCGCACACCTGCCCCGTTAGCTCAATAATAAAAAGGAGCTGCCGCAGCAACTCCTTTTTGAACTTTGGCTACCAGTTACTTTAAGTACAATCCTTCACAATATCTTATCTGTTTAGCAAACTACTCCAACCAAATAATTGAAGAAAATACTCTATATTATACATAATAATTACACTTAACATTAGAAGAATAAGTGTAGTAACATATTGTTTTGAGTTCTTCAGGTACTTCCACTCAAGAATAGACTGAAAACCCAATAATAAAATTAAATAGAGAATCCAATCCCACTTCATAACATTTGTGTCCTTTGTAATAACAAACGGAAGAGTGCATAAAAAGATTACTAAAATAATGCCTCTTCCCCATCGGTCAACATTTTTACCAGACGTTTCCGAAATCTTTTTCATTTCTACACCAAGTAATTTATTTATTATTTTTTCTAATAAGAACCCCAAAATTATAAGAACAATTATTAAAACCAAAAATTCCACAACTAATCCCCCATTAATATCTATGTTATCTTTATTATGCCATAATATTTCCAGTTATCTTGTTGAATTAACCTGCATCGTTAGTGCAATAAGAAAAAGACTGTCGAAACAGCCTTAGCTTCTTGTACTCAAGCACCTGTTAGCTTAATAGTGTCTTGACCTAAATTGAAAATACTCCAAATCCATAAAATTCTACTCCTTTTTAGCAATTGTTTTAGTTATATTCTGTTACACCTTGCTAAAATCCTTCTTCAAGTCCTGCACCGTTAGTACAAGAAGGAGATCCATAAAAGAGCAACCGCTGCCGCTCATTGTTTAACTCTTGCACCCTTTAGTTTAAGTACATTTCTTCACAATAATCTTTTTAAGTATTTGGTTTAATTATTAAAAAACACCATCCAAATTAACTAAAAAAACAGTTTGGCAACCAATAGTCAAACTGTTTTTTGTTTATTTTTATCCATCTAATTTTTTATATGATTTAACCATTGGTCTGAAATTATTTCAACCCAGTCCCTAAAAGTATTGCAATTGTCGATTTTGTAAAGTGTATATTCTGGATAGTTTTCATATGGAGTAATGAAATCAAAAAAGTGGTCAGCAGCAAACATAAGAACTTCGCCTGTTTGTTTGTGGTACATTGTAATATTTCCATTCGCTTCGAAAGCGAATGATATAAATTCTTCAGGTTTTACTTTTACTTCTATCGCTTCTTCTTGACACATTTCATTAAAATAGTCTTCAAACCCAATAAATCCAATTTGTGTATCCTCAAAGGTTAATACGTTATTTAAATTAATTAGCCAAGTATCTTCAGGTTCATTCCATCTTTCAGTTATCCCACCGAAATTTTTTAGTAAGAGGATATGGTCAGGATGAAGTGTCTTATCAATCTCAACTTCTGTTCTGGGTTCTAAACAAAGCCAACCAAATGATTTGGAAGATTGGTTTGTCCAACCAAACAATTGATAATTTTGATTTTCATATTTGATTTTTGTAATTCTTGCTTTTTTAAGTAGTTTTGTTAAGGAAGGGAACTTTTCTGCAAATTCTTTAGAACAAATAAATGATTTTTCATCAATTACTTCTATTTTTTCGTTATCACTAAAAAACCAAGATATTTCATTTGAAAAATCCGCCAAATCTTGACTCATCCAATTCACCCACTATTATCAAAAATATAGTACATCATTCATTTATATTAAACTTTTTGGTTACAATTCCTAGTCGTTGTACAGATAAAGAATGTTTTCCATATTGTTATTCCACTAACCTGCCCCGTTAGTGGAACAAGAAAAGCTGTCAAAATGACAGCTCCATCTTCACCTCTTGCACCCGTTAGTTCAATATGAATACATCTAAAATCCTTGGAAACCTCCGAATATGGGTTGTAATAATGAATTGATAAGTGTCAATTTATCAAAGTACAAAATAATTCCCATAACTATCATTATTACCCCGCCAATTTTCATTACAGTGCTACTGTATTTCTTTAACCACGAAAATTTAGTAATGAAAAATGCCATTAAAAGAAACGGAATACTAAAACCTAAAACATAAGCTGTCATATACCATAGACCCTGTGATGGATTTGCACCTACAAGTGCTAATGTAGCTGCTAAAATTGGACCCATACAAGGTGTCCAACCTACTGCAAAAGCTAATCCAATTACCACTGATCCTAAATAGCCAGCTGGTTTATTTCGAATGTGTAGTTTATGCTCCTTCATCAAAAACTTTGGTTGGAGTAACCCAATAGTAATCAATCCAAAGGCCATCATTAAAATAGCACCAATTTGTCGAATTAAATCTCCATATTGAAAATACCAAGTCTCTAATAAACTCGCACTTCCTGTTGTTCCGAATCCAAGCACTAAATAAATTATTGAAAATCCAAACAAAAAGAAAAGTGTATGAAAAATTGCCTTACGTTGTCCTTTTAATTCACCACTTTGTATCTCTGTTACACTCATTCCCGTAATATACGATAAAAATGCAGGATAAAGAGGAAATACACAAGGCGATATAAAAGTTAATGCACCTCCACCGAATGCAAGTAAAATAGAAATGTCCGCCATTAATAATTATCCTCCAAAATTGAAATTGGTAAATTAAGTATAACATACCAACTTACATAAACCTGCCCCGTTAACTGAACAAGCAAAATGACCGCCGCAGCGATCTCAACTTTAACTATTGCTACCCGTTAGTTGAACAAGAACCTCATTCTTTAGGTTTATAAATAACAAAATCTACAATTTCCTTGCCGCTTGAATTACGAACATTATCAAAGTGGTCGTGATAATTTGGGTCTTCAGTTTCGTAGTCAGCTAAAGCAATTAAATATTTGCCTAATTCCTTTATTGCTTCACGATTTCCGCTTAAATGTATTTCATACTTGCCGTTACTAACAAATTCATTAGCTTCAAAATCAAATGATTCACCATTAGTTACATCTATGATTAAACCCTCTATATTTGGATCAACAACTCCACCCTCATAAATTCCACTGGTTTTATCTGCTTTATTTTGAAAGTATTCAAGTGTTAAAGTTACTTCCTTCTGAACCTTTTTCATTATCCATCACCTTTAGTAATGCTTTATTATTTGATTAAATTATAACATCTTTATTCAACTAAACTGCTACGTTAGTGCAGTAAAAAAGCCTTACTCCTTATTGAAGTAAAGTAGTTTTTAATCTGTGAACAATCTATAACTCCAATAAAAACAATAAAATGCAAGTGAAAGAAATAATATTCGGGTAACCCAATATGGAAGCTTATCCAATAGCCATCGTAAGCCTTCAAATATTATTTCTAATATTATTGAATCCCCTATAACTCCAGTACCGATGCCTTCTTCTTTGTGTATCATTTTATTATGCCTTATCCCTAACATAAGAGATAGTAGACCGACTAAACCAACCAGTGTTCCCCACAGCATTCATTTCACCTTATATATTATGTACACTAAAGCACCCCGTTAGTTCAACAAATTACCTATTTTCTTCATCATACTCCAAGAATAAATCTTGTAAATCTCCATTAATTTTTTCATTATTACCCTTAATCATTACCTCAATTTCAATATCCTCTTCTGATATTGATACTACCCCATCTAACACTCCTAAAATATTAGACACGGCATCCACTTCTACTTGTTCAATTATTTTGTATAGTATCTCTTTATTTTCGTATGTAAGTTCTGTATATAACTTCAATGCTTCTTTCCAATAAGAATCCGTAACTTCATTAATATCAGTATTGATAAATAAATCACGGTAGATATTTCGATTTTCCTTAATTATTGACTGATATAAAGTTTTGATAAATTCTTCTTTGTTCATATCTTATTTAGCCCCTTATAATGGATTTTTACATTTGATAATAATAATATATCTTTATTTAACTAACCTGCCCCGTTAGCTCAACAAGAAAAGGAGCCGCCGAAAAAACTCCAATGTTCAACTCTTGCCCCCGTTAGTTGAAGAACAGTTTTAAAATTTCTCAACATATTTCTGCATTCTTTCCAATACTTCTTTTCTATAAGGAACTTTTTGTGCCAAGTCTATTGGAGTTAATCCCCATGCGTTGGGAACTTTTAATTCAAGATATGGTTGTGAAAACCACAAATCGTAAAGGGTCCTTAATTGTTCGTCAGTATATTTCATATTTAAAATAGATTGAAATGCAACTCTTTTTTTGTTATCTAGGGCATTAATGTCAACACCTAAACTTAAAAATTTACTACACAATTCAATTGTTCTATCTAAATCATGTTTTGTTTGCCCTAATAACACATGCAAAACACTTTCGTTTTCATCGTTCAAGCATCGGACATCCACGCCTTTATCAACCAAGAAGTTACTAATGTCATACCTAGAATCTAAATCTGAATTACCCAGTGAAAAGAAAACTAGACTTCTTCCTTGATACCTTTTAAACTGGTCTCCTTCTATAAAAGAATTGAAAAATTCATCTATTTTCTTTAGCCTTGCAATAAGGTCTATATTCATTTTAACTTCTCCTTTACTCTAATTTTTGCCAACCACTTAAAAGGAAAGCAACTGCCATTTGTCTAAGTTTCAAAGATTTCAACCTTTCGTTCTCTACTAGGTACCTTTTCTACATTTTAACTTCAGAATCCTTCTTGAACTATCCTGCCCGTTAGTTTAACAAGTAAAAAAGCCGCCGAAGCAGCTGATGATCTTAAACTATTGCACCCCGTTAGTGAAATAAGAAAGAAAGAAATTTTACATATCTTTTCTCTCTCTTCTTTTCTTAATGTACCAACCTATTACTATCAAAATTAAAATAATAATAAGTATGTAAACTATGTTCGAAAACCTATCCATTAAGTTAGTGATATGTTCCCAATCAGCTCCTAATCGAGCTCCTAAATGAACCAAAATTGTATTCCAAACAAGAGTCCCTGTTGTTGAAAAAATTAAAAATAGCCAGAAATTCATATTTGACATACCAGCTGGAATAGAAATTAAACTTCGAATTAGAGGAATTAATCTACAAAATAAAACTGTCCATATACCATATTTATCAAACCAGGTGTCCGCACGATATATATCCTCTTTTGTTAACCGTAAAACCCTTCCATATTTCTCGATAATTGTTTCTAATCTCTTTACATCTAATAATAAACCGAGCCCATATAAAAAAATGGCTCCTGTTATTGAACCAAACGTTGATGAAAGAATAACACCTGTAATACTTAAGTTTGTTCCATATGTCATATATCCACCAAAAGTAAGAATGACTTCTGACGGAATAGGGGGGAATACATTTTCAAGTGCGATTAATAAAAATATTGCTCCGTACCCATATTGTTCTATTAACTCTTTAATTAAGGACTCCATTATACCCCCTGCTATATAAATATTAGCTCTTTAACTACTTTTTCTACATAAGACATTAAAACTCCTTCTTCAACTAAACTGCTACTTTAGTTTAATAAGAAAAAGCCACCGAAATGGCAGCCTGTTCTTATATGAAAGCACTAGTTAGTTCAAGAATTTATATTATTAATCTTCGCTGAATATTTCGGATAGAAACTTTTCTCTATGCTGTAAAAAGTATTTTGTTATCTGGTAATGGTCGGTCATTTCATATTCAATCTTTGAAATATGACCATTATCAAAACTTAGAATATTTGCATTTGGATACCCCAATAGGATTGGTGAATGTGTTGCAATGATAAATTGTGCATTACCTTTAGAAGCCAAGTCATGAATAACTTTTAAAAAGGTCAACTGTCTAGTTGGCGATAACGCCGCCTCTGGTTCATCTAAAAGGTATATAGCTTTCCCCTTAAAACGATGTAAAAATAATGATAAAAACGATTCTCCGTGAGATTGTCTGTGAAGAGATTTACCTCCGTAATCCCTAAACCCTGTATCATCCACTTTATCAATATGAGTTGCAAAGTTGTAAAAGGATTCTGCTCGTAGGAAAAATCCATTCGTTATTTTAGGTAACCATGAAAGCCTAATATATTTGCCAAGCATTGATTCTGATGCATAAACATTATATGTATTGTTACGTCCACCTCCCGCAGTATTGAAATCACATCTGTCTGCAATAGCTTCTAACAATGTAGATTTTCCAGAGCCATTTTCGCCAACAAAAAATGTTACATGGCTTTCTAAATCAACCTCTTGGAGGTTTCTTATAGAAGGAATTGAAAACGGATAACGGTCAAAAGAGGGAATATCTTCATGTAAAAGTGTAATTCTTTTCAGAAACATTCTAATCACCCTTGAAAAGTATATCAAATCATAGAAAACATGGCACTGATTCAAAAATTAAAGGCATCTAACCTGACAAATTAATTAGAAATGGAGCTCCTGCCGCAACTCCTTGTTCAACTATTGCACCTCGTTAGTGAAAGAACAACCATTCAATATCCACTTATAACGGTTTCCAATTAGGGTCCTTTATATCGGACTTATTTGGTTTTCTTACAAACTTAATACTGTCTTTATCGCGAGCCACAAATTTTATAAAATTTTGTTGTGCTTCTTTTAGGAAACATAATTGGCACCAGTTTCATCTGGATATTTATATTGGTAACCAAAAACAGATTTCACAAATTTCATAGGTGTCTGGTGGTTCTTCATTTAATGTTTTATAACCACAACAACGACAAGTATATTTCACGCTTCCACCTCATTCAAGAAGAAGAAAATTATTAAAATTCATCGAAAAAAAAGAATTGATTTATGCAATAACTTTTAATAATTCTTGGAGAGAACTTATTACAATAATTTCTGGATGACGTTGTTTATCTGTTCGATTTAACCATATTCCTCTCATTCCAGCCATTTTACTACCTAATGCATCAGTATCTAACCTATCCCCAACATAGTAACAGTTTTCAATAGGACTATTTGTATGTCTACAGGCTTCCATAAAGATAGTTTTGTCTGGTTTTGCTGCACCTACTTCACTTGAGGTAATAACACAGTCAAAGTATTGTTCTACACCCATACGTTGTAGCTTTTCCACTTGTTGTCGATAATCCCCGTTACTAATAACACCTAATGGATAACCCAGTTCCTTCAATTTGTCTAAAACCTCTATGACATCTGCATAAGCCTTCCAATTTTTCTTATAAAAAGACAAATAACTCTCAAACTTCTTATCAGCCTCTTCATTTGTTAGGTTAATTTCAACCTTTTTAAAAAGTTCAATCATTCGTGCCCTTTTTTGTTCTTGAAATGACAACTCATTATCTAAAAATTTCTCAAAGTATTCACTAGAAAGTTGCTTCCAAACTTCAATAGCCTGTTGTTCCGTAAAAGAAAAAAGATAAGGGTTAGTTCGGAAAAAATCTAAAATTCCTTCCCGTTCTGCATAATCATAGTCAAGTAAAGTACCGTCTATATCAAAAAAAATCATTTTACCCTCCACTTTTTAAACATTTTTCCCCAGTAGACTTCTACACTTTAATCGAAATTTCCTTTAAATTTAACAGCCCATTTTAATATCAATCCTTGTTCAACTAAACTGCCCCGTTAACTGAATAAGAAAAGGGGTAGCTGCGGTAATCCCCGTTCTCCGAACTCTTGCCACCGTTTGCTCAATTACAAGAATCCTTCTTCAATTTGACTGCTCGTTTAATGGAACAAAAAAGTCGCCGAAGCGACCTTTTATTAAATATAAGGACTAAAAAGCTACTAATATAAATACTCTACTATACTCTCAATTAAAAAAATTGGAAATAATTAAATGGACTAGATTTTTAGAAAAAAATACTTGTAAAGTGACTTAGAGATAAATAATTGATAATAAAAAAAAAGTAAGTTGCTTATTTATGTTAGGAGCAACCAGCGATACAGAGCCAAGCCATCGTATCGCTGGTTACCAATGCTCAGCCATATAATAATTCAACTTTTTAACCATTCCAATTATTTACCTACAATCCATCTGGGAGCCCACCAGTTTGCAGGACCGAGCAGTTTCATTAAAGCAGGAACCACGATAATTCGGATTAGGGTAGCATCAATGAAAATAGCACAAAATAAACCAACACCGAGTGCTTTTGTAATCTCAATATTGGTAAAAATGAATGAACCCACAACTACTAGTAAAATTAATGCAGCACTACTGATAAGACGACCCGTTTTCTGGAGTCCTGCGGCTGTGCTTTTTTCATTATCACCTGACCTATCGTATTCTTCCTTAATCCTTGATATTAAAAAGACTTCATAATCCATTGAAATACCAAACACAATACAAAAGATTGTTACAGGCATAATGATACTAACATAGCCAATAGATGTAATATTTAGTAAATCAGTGAGCCATCCATACTGAAAAATAATTACCACTATTCCTAGACTTGATCCAAGGCTTAAGACGTTCATCATGATCGCTTTAAGCGGAATTAGAACCGACTTAAAAGCATACAACAATATCAAGTAAGTCACAGATATAATAAATAATATCATCAACGGTAAACCTGAATTTATTCGATCCAACATATCCACAAGCAAAGCGGTTTGCCCAGTTACATGCGATTCCAAGTCATTCACTGATACCTTCCGTATCTTGTGAACAAGATTGGAGGCTTCGGTCGAATTTGGCTTTGACCGTGGTACAACTGTAAGCAAAGCATAATTACCTCTCAATAAACTTTCATTTTTCATTCGGTCACGTGTGCCTTTTAACTTAAGTAGTTGAAAGGTTTCTTCTGGTGTACGATTACCAAGAACATCGATAAAACTTTGAACCGATAGCACACCAGGCAATCGGTGAATCTTTTCCTCATATTTCTTAATTCTCCTAATGGATGATACTTCTGTTACATTTTCTTTTGCCTTAACAATTATAAAAATCGGGCTTGATTTCCGTACGTCATAATTTTCTTTTAACAATTCCGCCCCTTTCCTTGATTCATATGATGGGGGCAATACTTCTGCAGTAGGAACTCCTACTTTCATACGAACAATAGGGAGCATGAGTGATAATAACAGAGTACTTATTACGATGGCTAATACGGCTGGCCGTTTCATTACAGAAAGGGCGATTCGCTCCCACATGATGGTGTTTTCCATTCTCTTTTGAGTACGTGCGAATACTTTAAGAGAATTGATACGATGGCCCAAAATACCTAGTAACGAGGGTAGAAGCGTGCAAGATAGGATCATTGCTGAAAAGACCACTAGCACACCACCCAGGCATAAAGAGTAAATAATGGGGAGTTTTATAAAAAGCATACCAAACATACCTATTAGTACAGCAAATCCAGAAAAGAAAACAGATTGCCCTGCTGTTTGTGTAGCCATTGCTACAGCTTCTTCTACTGATTGCTGTCTTTTTAATTCCTCTCGAAAACGACTGACAAGAAAAAGAGCATAATCAACCCCGATCGCAAGACCTAACATCATAACGATATTTGGAAGAAAATTTGAAAGCGAGTAAAATTCAGTAAGATAATAAGTAATTGCGAGTGTCAGTGATACACTCATCATACCAACTAACAGAGGTATAATTGCTGCCCATACAGTTCCAAAAATAAATAATAGAACAAGTAAGGCAATCGGAAGGCCAATCTTTTCTGAATGTGCCATATCTTGTTTTGTCGCCTGCTGTACTTCATGAATTGTAGCAATTTCTCCATCAACATATGTATCCATACCCTTTGGCTTCCCCATCAGCCTTTTCATCTCTGAAAAATGGTTAAGAGCCTCTTGATTCTTTAGTTTAAGTTCCACAACAATAGACTGTATTCCCTTATCCTTTTTTAAACGAGGTGTAGAATTGATCTGAATCTTTTCAACATAGTTTTGTTTTTTTAATTTATCTAATGATTGAAGTATGTCCTTCTTCGCTTGTTCACTTGTTAAGTCTGTTTCATGACTTGTATAAACAATAGTGACTGTAGATGGTGACGTCCCAAGTTCCTTTTTCATTAATGAAAATCCGAGGTCCGATTCGCTTCCCTTCGAAATTAATCCACTTTCCTTAAGCCTATCAGGTAGTTTTTGGACAAAATATGCAGAAACTATAAATAACAATATCCAAAAAATTGTTACTGCCCAGCGTAATCTGTACATCCTTATTCCCCAATGCCAAAATAGACCTTTTTCTTGAATCTCTCTCATTTATAACTTCCTCCATTTTGTTCCAGTAAGAATAGGATTTCACATAACACACGTTTTTATGAAAATGAACTATCGGGAAGAATAGCGATTAAATCTTTCTTATCCTTTACATTTCAGAAACTTTTAAATGGTTTTAGAGTTTATTCTATAGGCGGGTATCCTTTTCTTGTATGACACCATGTTCCCTACGAAAGACCTTAACATCTTTTATAGGATAAAATTATTTTTGTTTACAAAAAAGCGAGGCCGTCCATACGGTAAGTATAACTGTCTATTCATCTGCCTCATTTTTGTGTAATCTTGGTGTGACTTCCAGAAGAATTAGGTATGTTTATATTTCTAAGTATCCCTCAACAGGGTAAATTAAAGATGCACCAAAATTAAAGGAGGGTCCCAATGGTCCGTATTAAGGTTATGATCGTGCTCATGCTCACGTTGCCACTCCTATTGAATGTTCCTTCAGCGAATGCAGCTCCACCAGAAAATGAATTGAATCAATATTTAGCTGAAATAGGATGGACTAAACAAGAGTTACTTGACTATCTTTCCTACTATGAAATTCCATTAGATGATTTTAGCACTGTGGAAGAACTTAAAGATGTCATGGGTACCCCAATTAACTCGCAAAATTTTCAGGAGTTATTAACTAAATATGGTTTGACCGAGAAAGAATTTAATGATTTAATGGACCATTTTGGTGATAACTTGAATGACTATAAATTTATAGAGGATTTGGATACATCAGTTGAATTTTATGTAAACAATGATGAGTATATGGCCGAAATCGAAAATGCACTAGGGGAATTTGGCATTACTGAAGAAGAATCAGAAAAATTCTTTAACTATTTAGCAGCAGTAGAAGAAAAAAATAAGGATCAACTTGACCAAATCGCAACAAATGATACCCTATGGGAAAAATTCGTGAATGTAGAAGATCCTAGTCAATTAAGCGACCAAGGCCTTGATGAAATGGTTCAAATATTGGAGCAAACAATTAATTTGTATGAAATTAAAATGAACTTTAAGGTTAACGGCCAACCTGTAACGTTAAAGGATTTGTTAAAAATGGAGGAACCTCCAAAAGGTAATTTATCTGGTAGTATCTACAGTACTTCAGGGGAACTTTTGATGGACTTTAATATACCTAAAGAATTTTTTGATTCGCTGGAGGTTGTGGACAACGGTGAAAACATGCTTCATTTAGGTGAAATTTCAGATGATTATGTAGATCATATGCATGAAGAGAAATATGAACAAGGACGAAAAAATTTAAAATAAAGAGTTAGCCCTTCCCTATGGGAAGGGCTTTGTCAAAGACAACCTCTATTATTTGGGCAGGTGTTTCGCACCGAGGATCACGTATGGAGGTCTAGAAAGACGATTTAGACCAAGCATGGTACCAAAAAAACCGGCCAAAGGAATCCCGCATGATTCAGCAGAACACAACCTTGTCAAGGACGATTCTTGTATTCTTTATAGTTATTTATTGTTACCGACAGTTTCTATAAATGCTTATTTATCAAGAGGTTTGCTACCTATTGTATTTTCTAATAATCAAAAATTATCGTTGGTTATTTTAAGTTGGATGCCAAAAGCATGCCTCTGGGATGTCAATTAATACACCTATATATAAGATATAAGGTTTTATGACTTGATAAGAAGTGTAATCAATTTATGGATCCCCCACTAAAGGAGTACTTTTACTGGTGTTCTTATTCAACAAAAGCACCCAGTTAGTGCAATAAGAATTTATTACTTTTTGAATTTTTTACTGTCTGGAAGTTTCGAATACATATCAAATAAATCCTTAACAGTTTGTTTGATGACTTCATCCCCACCCGTTCCATTTATTGCAGTATCAAGTCTTGTATAAATTATTAATAAAAGACTTTTAGCATATGATTCATCTAACTGTTTAATTTTTTCCCTTAATTCTTCAATTTCTAACAATACTACTTCTCCTAACTCTTTATATAAGTCAAAGGGGTCTACTTCTAACCCAATTAAATTCGTATTCCAATTAACACCAACTAATAAATCGTCTGCATTCATTTTGTAAAGCCAATTAATAAATTTATCTAACGGTATGGATGTCGGCATATAATGCATCCATTCTTCAACTGCAAATTGTCGTGCATATGCTTCATCCGACCAAAAAAGCATAACTCCTGTATCTTTATGATCGTTCGATTCGTAAACACACCATCCATCTTCACTCTTTAATCCCCAAACTGTCTTACTTTCCGAAACACTTTTTATAAAGTTTTCATATCGTCTTTTAGAATTTATAGTCAAATCGAACTCCATTATTAATCTCCTTTACTCGTTAATAAATCAAATAATTCTGTACGATGAACATTAATCCCTTCTTCAAATAACTTGCCCGTTACTTGAAGAAGAAAAAAGCATTACCGTTGTTCCAGTAATGCACCCGTTACTTTAAGTACATCTTTTCACATACTTTAAAATCAAAGCTATTATGTCTCCTCCGTTATTTCAATAATGTGTGATTCCAGTTTTTTTCTTACTGGTTTAAAAAAGTTTTTCCCTGCCCCCCAGTCAATATCCAAAATTCCGTCTCCATTTCCTGCTGAAATACACTTTACAATTGTCACTCCGTTAAAATTATCGACAGTGACAGTTAACGTAGCAGTATTACCAGTTCGGAGAAAAAATTTTTCGAATACTAATATTGAAATCTCTTTTTCGTCTTCACCAGCTACTTTATAATCCTCAAATATTAAAGCTGACTTTAAATCCTTGTCATCCATAATAAGTTGAACCGCTTGAAAAGGCTTTACATCTAAAGTAAATTCAATATATCTTCTCATTTATTTTCCACTCCCAAAAGAAACTTTTTTTCGGTTATAAGCTATCATCCCCCAAAAAATTCCCTCTTACTTTTCAATAATATTGCCACGTTTGTGGAAAAAGAAAAAAAGTACCGCAGCTTTTACGATCCTACTTAAACTCTTGCACCCGTTACTTTAAGTGCCATTTTTCACAAAGTTTAAAGTGAATTTAAATCGTTTTCCAATCCAATTGATTCATCAAATCAGACCAAGTAATACAGTTTAGTGTATGTGAAGGAGAACTTGGTTCAGCTTCAGAAACCCACTTTTTTGTAAGAAAATGTGTTGGATTCTTGTTCTCATCTTCTACAAACCTAAAGTCGAAAAAATTATCATCATTGTCGTAAGAACTTAATAGATAGGCAATCCGATTATTCATTAAATCTATAAATATCAATTCAGTTACCTCATCCTCTGTTCTGTACACAACTATGTCATCATTGGCAGTTTCAAAACTAAAGTGGTCAAATTTATCCTTACAATCGAAACAGAATTCAACAATATTATTGAATCGATTTACTCGCCAGATTTCCCCTCCATTTGAATAATCATCATCTAGATGACCATCCCCATCTTTGTCCGTTATTTTGATAAAATAAACATAATTTTGAGCAATATGGAAATCGTTAATATCATATTTGCCAAAAGGAACAATTTCCTTAGTCATTCCATTAATTAAATCTGCATACCAAAGAGACCTAGTTCTTATATAGTTATCCTCATCAGGTAATATGTTTCCGTTAAAATCGCTTTTCAAGTAGCGAGTTTTGTTATAGAAAACCAAGTTTTGAATATAGGTTCCAGCATAAAAATGTATGATTTCATCAACTTGGTCAGCATCTAATATAGTAGATGGCTGAATTTTATTAATTTCCATATGTTAACCTCCAATTTGAAATGCCTAATTAATTTAGTCTTCAACAAATACCTCATCTAACACAATAAGGAAATATTAATTTTTAAATTACAGGAATTTGAGCTGATGGGATAAGTGAGTTTTTCCATCCCACTCGATTAAAAATTGCTCCACACCTAAAACTGCTGTTTCTGGTTTCGAGGTTTGGTTATGAACCCATTCCTTAATCGATGGTAGCACCTCATTATGAAATTCATTGGTCGCACTTTGGTTATAGAGGTCTTGGGATATAGGGTAAAAATTAATGTTTATTTTCTTGTCTCTGTTAAAGGAAACTGAAGCAACAACAATACCGTTTAGTTGTGGAGGTCGTGGGCAACGACTATCAAATTCAAATTTTCTATTTAGACCGAAAGAAACATAAATCTCTTCTTCGCTGTAAAAATAAAGCTGCTTAATTTGCCGTCTATTTGTGGCGTAAGTCTCTAATTTATTGAGATTCCGAAAAAAGCCAATCTTCAATTTCCCACCCCCGAAAAATTGTCACAACAGTTAATATTCCACTTAATTTTATTTAATCCCTGCTTAACAGCTTATTGAAGTAACCTGCCCCGTTACTTCAATAAGCAAAAAGCGATCCTTCGTTATTGAAGCATCGCACCCGTTAGCTTAAGAAGGTTGCCCCTTTTACCCAAGATACATAATTTTCTTTTTCTCTTTTTTCGCTCTAATAACTATCTTGGCTGTTAAATGTTCTGGTTGGTCATACGTTGACTGAATCTCAGCAAAAAGTTCGTTAATAATCTCTTCGAGATTCCCCAATGTTACTGTCTTTGGCAGAACTTTTGTTCTTGCAATTTCATAATTTTTATATGAACTATCGTAACCATTTATTGTCTCTTCGCCGACAGCATTTATTTCAAATTCCACTTTTATTTGACCTTCCATACACTCCATACCTCCTAATATACTGTAACTGCCAATCCTTATCTTTTCCATCCTTCTTCTTTAACTATTCTGCACCGTTACTTGAATAAGCAAAAAACGATCCTTCTTTATTGAAGAATCGCACCCGTTGAAGAAGAAATAAAGATATAATAATTTGTTAATTTCCCTTACATTTATCCCAATTAAATGGCTTTAGTCGATACCTAACTGATTGCTTTTCATTTTCCGACATTACAACCCAAACTTTACCCATTTTATGTAATTCCTTTAATACATTGTTTCCATCTATTCTTTTATAAACGAAATATCCCTTTGTGCCTTCCAGACCACTTTCTAAGAATAATCTCCTTGAACCTATACTGGAGCCTACAAATAGATGCTGTAATGATATTTTGTCAGAATGCTCATCAAGGTTATCCCCTACTTTTAAATTTAAGTCATCGTGGGTAAATTCTTGATAATCTGATATATCTAGGTTATAGCTCTTAACAATATCCTTTAACACTTTTTTATCAAACTCTTTACTTTTCTTTTCAAATTCTTGTATACATACGCTTTTAAAAGGCTTTACTTCTCCATTTGAATTGGCAAATACAGTTACGTTGTTTATTCCAAAAATTATGATACTGAACATAAGTAATAAAAGAGAAAACCTTTGGTTCATTTTTACTTCTCCCTAATATAATATTTAGGGGTATTTTACCCGAAGCATTTACAATTATCCTTATTCAAGTAACCTGCTTCATTAGTTCAATAAGAAAAGCTGCCTAAAATGGCAGCTAGTTCTTGAAGTGACTAATTCGTTAGAATAAACGATGTGGGTTCAAAGAATTCCTTATAATGATTCCAATACCTCTTGCTCTAATTTTTGTATCATTGATTCTGCTAGTTCTATTACGTCCTTTAATACACCGAAGCTATTTTCTCTTACGAATGAGAATTGGATACTCAGTGATTCATCATTGTTTTCGTATTCCTCTAATGTTAAATAAGCCTTTTCGGAAACTATCTTAGCCTCTTTTGCCATATATTCTCTAATGTTTAATCCATAATCTTCATTCCATTTTTCAATACCATAAGATAAACAAAAACTTCTCTGATATTCTATACGAAGACCTGTCCTAACTTTTTGGTAGAGAATACAAGTATCAACTTTTAATGGTGAATCGATAACAGGATAACCATCATCTGTTATGTCATCATAAGTTTCAAAACTATCTCCCAAATGAAGGTCTTTTACTTTAATAGGATAAATATTTCGTTTAAGGATATAACATACAAAATCTGGCATATAGACTATGTTTTCTAACAATAACGGATGAGTCATTTTTATATCACCTTTTTTATGTATTGGTCACTTCCAAGTAAAAGTAACTTAAATATTATATTTTAAGAAACAATTAAAAACCAACCCTACATTATATTTTTTTATTTCGTTAATTAAGATGCGATACCTTATTTGAAATAACACCCCTGTTAATTATTGAACAACAAAAGGTTACCCTCTATATACGTAAAAAGAAATAGACCGCCTTAAGGCGATCCGAATTTATTGTATTAATGCACTCCGATAATTTAAGTACAATACTTCACAATCTGCTTTGTTGGTCGAACCAAAAAAGGCGATGCCTTGTTTAAGCATCGCACCCGTTAGCTGAATATGGATTAGTTAAATGATAAATAATTTAATAATAATTTTCGTGCTTTTTCATTATTCATATACTCTTCATAAAATGTTGGATAATCAGCCATTTTATCTTCTAAAAAGCGATATTGATGAAATATATCAAAGAAAGATAAATGAAGCCATTCTATTTGACCTTGGGGAATACTTTTTGAATTTCCTTTCAAGACATAACTTAGGCTTCCTGCAATATTCATCCAATATGTGTTTAAATCGCCTGTCAGACAATCCTCCTCGGAAAGTTCCTTATTGAAATCCTCTTGTATATTATCAGTATCTCTGTATGGAAAAGGGTTATATAGACTTTCCTTTAAAGTTTTCAATTCTTCATATATTTTGAATTTATCTATCCTAAACACCACCAAGTGAAAATAATTTTACATATTTTATTTTACCATTCTTTCTTCAACTAACCTTGCCCGATAGTGGAATAAACAAAAAAGGCTGCCGCAGCAGCCGCAGTTCTTTAACTCTTGCACCCGTTAGTTGAACAAAATCTATATAACCCAGGTAAGGAAGATGCACCTGGCATTTCCCTGCTTATTAAACTAAACTGCAACCATTAGTAATAAAAGAAGACCATTATGAAAATGCCAACCGAAGCAATATTGGAAAGGTAATTCCACTTATTATTTGATTTTATTAATATATCTTCAACAACACCAAGCAAACTCATAAGTGAACCTACAATACAAGCAGACCTTATATAAACAGATGAAAATCCCTCAATATATCCTTTTATGAACAGCATAATGCCTAAAACAAAGAGTAACAAATGCATAAAATATATTGGTTTATTACTTTTTGAATATCTTTCCTTAATCTTAATTAGCATTTTTCCCCCTCCAAATAATACTCTTCACTCATCTCTTTATTAACCTACTTAAGGCATTATATATTACCTTATTCTATGGTTTAGATTTATTTTCCTTCTTCCACTAAACTGCCACGTTAGTGGAACAAGCAAAAAGCTGCCGAAGCAGCTTTCAGACTTAATCTCTTGCACCCGTTAGCTGAACATAATACTATTCTTATCAAAATATTTCTTAATGTCCTCGGTAAATCCGTAATCCTCAATCCATTCAAAAATTTTATCCTCTAATTTTCCTATTTCCTCATTTTCAGTTTCATCTTCTGAATAAAGGTACATATTATCAAAACGTGCTATTGCTCGAAAAAGGTTGTTTTCCTTTTCCATTGCTTCCTTTATTTCATCATCATTATCTCTACGGCTAAATTCATCGTGTAAACGATTTAATTGATGTGAACCTTTTCGTAGAAAGTACATTGCAATAAGCAATTTACGTTTTTCTTCTTCTGTCATTTGTTTAAAATTCATCAAATTTCACCTCTATATAGTCATTTCCCTAATTCAATTGAGTCGTAATCTTCTTAAACTATTCTGCCCTTTTACTTCAATAAGAAAAGAGATTAACTCTTTAAAAAAGGGACCTTCACGGAACTACATAGGCTTCTTTTTTATTTTATTTTTTTGCATACTCAGCTTCAATGTCCTCGTTCAACTTAGGGATTTCTTTTTTTAAAGCTTTTACTATCTTTGTTATTTTACTGTTTGCATATTTTTCTACTTCTCCATAAGGAATCCATATTTCTCTATTCTGAATCTTTTCATATAGAGACGAAATAACGGTTTTTCGGTGATCTGGGGTTAATTTCTTTGTTGTACCTATTTCTTTCATCTGATTGTGATAGAGTTTACGAAGTTCTGTTGCAATCCATTCCTTTTGACTATTTTTTAATTGTGAAAAAGGTTTGTTTGTTTGAAGAAGCTTTCCATTTACTTTAATATGATTTTTCAATAACCAACACTCCTTTAACTCTTAAACTGGTCCTTCTGTAACCATAAAAGAAAATTTATCTAACAATTGATTTGCCGTTCGATTTTATCGAATTATTTATTTTTCAACTTTGAAATAATAACATTATTTTAGTTACAATATGAATAAAAAGGAAAGGACTTCACTCAAATGACAGATCAGATTGATGAATTAACTCTATTATTGTTGCATTTAACGTCTTTTAAAGAAGATTATGGTTTAGGTGAAGCTCAAAGAAGTTGGAAAGGTTATCCTTTTGAGTCACTAAATGACCTATCAGAAAATGATTTCATTCGTGACAGCAAGCGATCAAAATCAGTATATCTAACAGAGAAAGGAATCGAACAAGCTAAAGAGCTGATGAAGAAATATAATATAAAAGAACAGTAAGGGATTTCTCAAAACGAGATTTCCCTTTACCTTTCGTAAAAAAGTTTGTATTTTATGTAGACCTTGAACTCTTGCACCCGTTAGTGCAATAAGAATTTATTACTTTTTGAATTTTTTACTGTCTGGAAGTTTCGAATACATATCAAATAAATCCTTAACAGTTTGTTTGATGACTTCATCACCACCCGTACCATTTAATGCAGTATCAAGTCTTGCATAAATTATCATTAAAAGACTTTTAGCAGATGATTCATCTAACTGTTTAATTTTTTCCCTTACTTCGTAAATTTCTAACAATACTACTTCTCCTAACTCTTTATATAAGTCAAAGGGGTCTACTTCTAACCCAATTAAATTCGTATTCCAATTAACACCAACTAATAAATCATCTGCATTCATTTTGTAAAGCCAATTAATAAATTTATCTAACGGTATGGATGTCGGCTTATAATGCATCCATTCTTCAACTGCACATTGTCGTGCATATACTTCTTCCGACCAAAAAAGCATAACTCCTGTATCTTTATTATCGTTCGATTCGTAAACACACCATCCATCTTCACTCTTTAATCCCCAAACTGTCTTACTTTCCGAAACACTTTTTATAAAGTTTTCATATCGTCTTTTAGAATTTATAGTCAAGTCGAACTTCATTACTTAATCCCCTCTTTAATTAACCTGCTTCGTTTGTTGAAGAAGAAAAAAGGATCGCCGGAGCAACCACCATTCTTCAAGTCTTGCCCCCGTTAGCACCATAAGGAATGTTAATATTTAATCTTATTAAGATTTCAGCTTCATTCTTTATCCTTGATATTACATCCTCTTCATTTAACACAAAAGATTTATCATCATAATCAAGTCTATCAATCAATTCACTAATTTCAAACCAAGCATACAGACCATCTGAATTATCTAACTCAATAGCAACAACTTGAAAAATCATATTAGCTAAATTGAAAATTTCTTTATGGTCATTAGCTTTTATTATTCTATTTGCTAAAAAAACTATATAGGCTCTTGCACATATCTCAAAGGTTGGCTCCTTTATTGCCAATTCATCTAATGCTCTTTTAAAATACAATTCGACTTCAAATATATTATCATCGAATGAAAATGAAGAGAGAATATTTAAGGATGGTGACGATACATCTTTTTCTAATAAATTGTGAGACCAATTTACATAATCCTCAGTTGAAACTGTATCCTTTTGAATTTTATAAAATAAAATATTTGTTTCCACTTTATCACCACCATTAATATTTATCTCCCTTGAACCAGATTAATAACCTTATTGTACTAACCTGCTTCTTTAGTGCAACAAGGAAAGAATCATCTAATTTAATTTTCCCTAAGATGATTTAATAGTGCCGTAGCCAAAAAAATTATAGCTAAGCCAGTGTACCCACTATTGGGACCCACATCGAAGAAAATCGGAGAAATAAACTGATTTAAAACTGTTATAAATATGGCGAATATAACGAAAGAAATATTTGTTTTTTTCAAAGGAAAAACCTCCTAATAAATTCTGAAAGCAATAAAAATACTTCATTGTAATTATAACCCTTATTCAACTAGTCGAGTAGAAGGGAGCCTTTCTACCTTTCGGTAGATTGTACTCCCCCCCCTCACAGAACCGTGCTTGCACTATTAATGCACACGGCTCCTCCTAGTTACCATTCACAAAATGTAGCTAGTCTCATAGATTGAGATTTTGCTACTTCTGCTATCCTTAGTAGTTTTGTTTCCATTTATCTCTACCTATAAGTGTAGTAAATGTTTCCCTAGTAAGGGCGATAACTGGTAGCTAGCCTTTCCTCCATCGGCATTACCCAACTTCATTGGTACTACGCTGCTATCCGACTCCCTACACAGCATTTAGTCTCCTTGCTTTTTATCGCTTGTACACCATACTCTTCTAACGAGAAAAGACCGGTAGGGTATCCCGAGTTGCCGTATCATATCGATGTTTAACGTGCCAAGGTCTCTGACTCCAAAGAGGTTTTATCCATCTGGCCCCTAACGAAGGATAAAATGTAGCTTTCCGCTGCAGGTAAAGCATCAGCCCTCTCGATTTACTAACATTATGGAGCTCAATCCCTTCAACCATTTGGCTTTCGGCCCGCCACCTAACTGTCTACGCTTAAAGACTAAAGTTACCTTTAGCCCTCCAAGACTCGCTACGAGCGAATGGCTAGTTCTTACTCGACGGGAATCCCACCCGCTATATGATACGACCTAGGCTCGGCCGCACACCTGCCCGTTAGTGGAACAAGAAAAAAGGCTGCCGTAGCAGCAAAATCGTTCTTGAGCTAAAGCACCCATTAGTTTAAGTACAATACTTCACAATGAGTTAGGTAATTAAATAAAAACGGCGATGCCTTTTTAAAGCATCGCACCTTGTTAGTCAAATAATATTGACGTATTACTTCGAATTTTCAATATTAAAACCAATATTTCGGTTGTCTCTAGTTTTGATTTTTACAGTCATTAAAACAGCCGATATTACATAAAGAAACCAAACTATTTGAATAGTAGTAAATGAACCTAATCCTTTTGGCATTCCACCGATAAAATCTCCAATTGGTAAATGTAAAAATATTGCTAAATACATAAGATACTTTTTATTAAACAATACCGACGTAAGTGATAAACAAGCGGGTATAAACAAGAAAATATAATATATTAAGGTGTCCAATTGTGAATCTGGCTTATTAAAATCATCCAATTGTATAAGTCCCCATAAAATCCCTCCACCCCAATGATAACCACCCCAAACTATACCACCAAGAATTGCCCCAATTAGTCCCAAAACAAAGGCAATTTTTTCAATCGTACTTCTTTCGTTCCAAATAGACAATGTAACTCCTCCTCACGCTATATTTGATTTCTTATTCTATACATTATTGGTAAAATCCTCCTAAACAAACCTACACCGTTAGCGGAAAAACAAAAAAAGGCTACCATAGCAGCCAAATATTGTTGAACTCAAGCACCTTTTAGTTGAAGAAGAATAAGGAAATGGTTAATAGAATCAGTTACATCAGTCAATTAATTGGTATAAAAAGGTATTAAATACATACGTTTAATTAAGGACAAGATAGGAGGGAATTCATTTTGTTTAAAATTCTTTTTATTGCCTTCATAGTATTTATAACAATTATGATTCTCTTCATTATACAGATAGTGAATAGGAGACACACTATTCAGACCTTCTCAATACAAACTTTTTTAGGAAACAGTTCTTATAATCTATTTGATAAAGAACCAATAGAACAAAAGAAATCTCTAATAGAGACAATTAATGATTACTTCAATGATAAAGATGATGAGATTATAGATGATGGGGATGGAGATATAGGTGATGGTGGTGACGACGCTGGAGAATAGGAATACATTAATAAAAATAGAAATCCCTTATCGAGGTTAAACTGTGAACTAATCGATACAGGGATTTTTTATTGCTAACGCACCCGTTAGCTGAAGAAGAAATATTCTTAAAAATCACTCTCGAACATCAGTTACAGTAACCCCTTCTAACTTTACATCAAAAGTCAGTGTGACAGGACCTTCTGGTGGATTATGTGAACCTGTATAAGTATCATATTTAATCTTTATCGTAAAATCATATTGAGAAAATCCACCTGATTTTCGATTAACTTCTAATATTTCTGCATTCCATAACCCATAACTGCGAGTTGGATACTTATTGTTTATAGCTTTCCTCGCATAAGGGTCTAACAAAACTAATAAAGCATCATAAAAATCAGTATGTTTTTCTTCGACATTAGTATTAGTTTCTGCAAATACTCGGTTCTTTGAAAATGTAGGACAAGCAACAAAAATTGAGATAATAAAGATACCCAAAACAAATTGTTTCATATAACACCTCTTACAATTCTTTTGGTTTAATCTACCCTCATTTTGGTCTAAATATAGATAGTCCTTCTTTCACTAACCTGCCCTGTTACTTTAAAAAGAAAAAACCACCAAAATGGCAGCTGGCTCTTCAACTCTTGCACCCGTTAATTGAACAAGGCTCTATTATGAAGGTATCTTCGAAACAAATTCAAATTATTTTTTATTCTTTTTATACGCTCTAAACAATAAAACAATGGTTATTAATACAATAGGTCCTGCAAATATTAACGCATTAAGACTTTCGGGTAAATCAGGGATTTCTATATAAGAAAAAATTATTTTAAAAAGAACAATAAATAATAATGTAATAAGGAATTCCTTTAAAGCTGAAATAAAATTTTTATTCTTAAACCAATTTTTCAATCCAAAAAATACACTTAGAGCTACTATGTCTAACCAATCCATATCTAGTTGTCACCTCTAAAAATAATCTTAAAGAAATTATATCAAATCCTTCTTCAACTATCCTGCCCCGTTAGTGGAACAAGTAAAAAAAGCCGCCGAAACAGATGTTGATCTTAAACTATTGCACTCCGTTAGTTGAACAAAAAGGTAATAGGAACCATTATTTCTGATTCACTAATTTACGGTCATTTAAATCATAAATTTTTAATGATTTTCCTATTTCAGAATTACGATAATACTCCACTTCACAATAGTAATTTCCTTCCTGGTCTACATTATATCCTTGTCGAGAAAAAGAAATATTCTTTCCCCCAAAATAAACTTGTAAACCTCCCCCACCTCTAACATTATCGTAAATAAAAACTTCACAGACCCCTTTATATTCCTCAATTTGATTAAGTATTACAGTTGGTAAAAATCGTATAGAATATAAAAACATAATAGCTGATAACAGTGTAAAAGTTATAATTATAAATCTTTCTTTCATCGGCTTTTTATAAGAACTTCCTTGTTTCTTTTTCTTTTTAGCTATGTTAAATTTCATTGTTGATATTTGCATTTTCCGAACCAATGTTCTAAAATTCATTTAGAATAAATGTTCGGAGGTAATACGATGAATCTTGTTGATATAATACGTGAAGTTCAAAAATTAGATGATATGTCTCAACAAAGATTATTGTCTTACCTCCAAAATGCACTTGAACATACAATAAACGGTAAAGAACCGTTATTGACAGAAATAGCTGAAAGGAAAAGCGAGAGAGGTTTTTCCTGCCCTCATTGTCATAATGCGAACGCAGTGAGATTTGGTAAGTACCAAACAACAGTAGGAACGAAAACAGTTATTCGTCAAAGATATAAGTGCAAAGATTGCTCGAAGACCTTTACTGACCTAACGAACACTCCTTTAAACCGAACACGAAAATTAGATAAATGGTTAAAATTTATTGAATGTATGATAGAAGGATATTCGCTTAGAAAATCAGCAGAACTTATTGGAGAAATAACCTGGGTGACATTGTTTTATTGGAGGCACAAGATTTTATCTTCTCTGGAACAGATTCCTACAGAGGGATTTAGTGGGATTGTGGAGATGGATGAAACATATTTTTTATACTCCGAAAAAGGGAAACGAAACATTACGGACAGGGAACCAAGAGAACGTGGTGGCACCTCTGATAAAAGAGGAATTAGCTATGACCAAGTTTGTGTTTTAGTAGCTCGTGACCGCCAAAAAATCACCCTTTCATCTGTATTGGGGAAAGGTAGGATTGTTAAGAAAAGGTTAGATAAGAAGATTGGAACGCTCCTATCAAAAGATAATATCCTTTGTACGGACTCTTGGAGAGCTTTTAGCAGCTACGCAAAAGAAAAGAAAGTTGAACATTATCGGTTTAAATCTGATGGGAAAATTCGAGTAATAAAAGGCATTTACCACATCCAAAATGTAAACAACTATCACAGTCGTTTGAAGCGTTGGATGAATCGTTTCAATGGTGTAGCCTCAAAATATTTGGAGCATTATTTGGCGTGGTTCCGGTTTCTTGAAACATTAGGCTTTTCTCAGTCCGTCAAAAATATCAAAGGTATGCTAATTACATCGTGTTTATTTCCTGTTCAAGAGACCAATAAAGCCTTGCGTAAATCAACTTTTCATCCCATCAGCGTGACCGCTCTAGAGGACTTAATGAATTAATGGAGGCTGTGGGTAGCCACTTTACAAACGGTGAGATGGCCCAGATGTATTTTCAGGAGTTACGAAAAAGATATCCAAGATATCTCCGTGATCAGTTGAGTATCATAAAAAAGTGTATTGATGTAAGTTCTGTCGAAGTACTTGATGATTCACTTGCGTTATGTATGGAAAGACAACTTTTTAGCGCTAGCTTAATTCATAGGAGGTGACAAGATAATGGAAATCTTTCATATAGTAAACGCCGTTCGTCAAAAATTATCTCAATATGATGCTCTACAAGTATCTGAAATATTAAATGATAAACCAATAAGCCAGGATGAATTATCGGAAATTGAATCACACATCTCTTTTAAATTCCCTGATTCGTTGCGACATTTATTCATAAATCACTCATCATCTCTACGCTTTTCTTGGGATGATGATGGCAAGCGTTTTTTCGGTGAAGATTGTCGATACGGAGGATTGAATCTAATATCTCCGATTCAAATAAAGAACCTGTTTGAAGATATGAGAGAAATGGTTGAAGAAACTAAAGCAGAATTAAGCGAAGAATACGACGAAGGAAAACAAGCATTGGTAGATGACTGGAGTTTTTGGATACCTATTGTATTATTTCATAACGGTGACGCTTTTTGTATTGATACTAGAACGGGAAACATTGTTTTTCTTGAACACGATGTAATGGATGGAGGTCCTAATCTTCACGGTATTGTATTAGCTCAAAATATTGATGATTTAATAAGCAAATGGTCAATAGTCGGGTTCGTCGATATTTATGATTGGACTGAAGGTGTAAATGATGATGGAATAAATATTGAAAGCCCTGTATTTAGCAAGTTAGTACCTTTATTTGTGTAGAAAAGACTAGGAAAACCTACGTCTTTTCTATTTTGGCTAAAAATCAACATTAGAATTTAACATAGCTTTCTTTTTAAAAGAATACCGAATGTAAGCAATGGAACCCATTAGCATTACAACTGATATAAGTAACATATAGTAAAAATCAAACAATTCTTCAACACCCTTGTAATATGTATTTAACTTTAACCTTAATCAAACAATTGTTCCGTATTCATTCTTGAACTATTCTGCTTCATTAGTTTAATAACGGTAATAAAAAAGACTGCCTAAACAGTCCATAAGTTGTGAGTTAAAAATTAGATCATTAAAAAACGGAAAACTTCAATTATGATGAATGTTGCTATCAAAGTTAGCCAAGCCATTTTATTTGTAACTGACTTTTGAAGGAATTTGATTTTAGACAACATAAACGAAACTCCAAAAAATAATATAATAGCATACAACGAATTAAGCCAGAATGAATTACCAATTGTATCAAGATGACGAACAAAAATAGCTATAAACATAAACAAAATACCTCTAGCTACATTTTCCCATTTTTTCAATTCAAAAAACCGCCTTATTTGTAAAGAATACCTCTATAATAATCGATTTTTTCAACCATAAATATTGGAAATTAATCCCTCTAACAAAACTGTTGTTACTTAAAGAAGGAAAAAGCGATCTCCGTTATTGAAGAATCGCACCGTATTCACTTTTTCACTTTCTTGATAATTTTAATTAAAAACACAATCAATGAAATCAAGACTACAAATATAACAATTTGATAACCTACATCAAACCAGTTAATTTTGCTTCCAGTATTAATTACTTTATCCATACAAAATTCTCCTCCAGAAATACTTTAATAATACAACTAAAATTTAACCTAATTATGTCCCCTATTCAATTTGGAATTTTTCCCATTTATTCTCGTTTTCTTATCTAACTACTTGAGCACAGGAACAAAAAAGAACCACCTCATCGATCCCCACTTTAACTCTTGCCCCCTGTTAGTTTAAAAAGAAAAAAATCCTGCACAAGTAGCCGGACCTTCAGCTCAAGCACCCGTTAGTTGAACAAGGTCTATTTTTTCTGACTATCCTTTATTGTTTTTATCATTGCTAAAAAAATTATAATTACAAAAATAATAGAGAATATAATCACCATAAACACAGTAATCCACCCCCTGATTTTTTCCTAAATTATACCATAATTAGCAATTCGTTAGTTGGATTTTTTCTTAAACTAACCTGCTTCGTTAGTGGAACAAGAAAAATAAGACCGCCGCAGCGATCTTCATCTTTAACTCTTGCACCCGTTACTTTAAGTGAAGTATCTCACAAAAAGGATTGTTTTTAGGATTTCTGAATAAAATACGGTCCGAGTCCTAAGTCAGTTTCGTGAGTTATGATAAAGGTCCATTTATTATCCCAATCCATAATATAAATGTAGCTATAATCCATATAGTCTTCTTCATATGGTAAATCTTTAACTGTGATAGTTTTGGTATTTTGAACTAAGTAAGCTTCATCTGTGAATTGATAAAAAATTGTACATTTATTTTTTATTTGGTGTTCAAATGCTTTTATGGCTTTTTCTTTTTCAAGACATATTACCTTTTCCCAACTACAAAGGTGCCATAAAAATGAGTCCATATCTATCGTTTTTTGTTCCTCTTTTGATAGATGACTTGCAAAACTTTCACGCCATTTTTGACGTAAATAGTGTCCCCACTTTGGTATTTCCACTATCTTTAATTCTTTATTTTTCATCCCAATTAACCTTTCTATACAATATTAAGTATAAATAATATTCCACTTTGCACACTTAATATCCTTTGATACCCTTCTTAAACAATCCTGCTCGTTAGTACAACAAGCAAAAAGATCGCCGCAGCGAACTCCAGCTTTAACTCTAGCACCCGTTAGCTGACGAAGAGCAAGTTATTTAAGTGTTTGTAGTTCTGTTCGTGTCTCTGCTTTTGTTAGGATTTTATAATCGATAATAAACTTAGAATGAGGGAGATAATGTATTACAAACCATCGCTCGGAAGATTCATCCTTAATTTTTTCTGGCATAGAGAACTTAACGTCATCCACAACGACCTCCCACAGTCTTGGACCAGTTCGAGGCATATGAAACTCAAATTTAGTCGGAATTCCCTCAACAGTTTTATAATCATTTTTAAAATAGGAAGGCAAATCAACCCATTCTTGTGATAGTAACATCATAAAAATCGTTATAAACAGCTGGATAAAACGCTGTTTTCCAAACTCTTTACGAAACAAGATGATAATACAACACAATGCAAGCATTAGAATTGGAAGCGTAATGATAAGGTACATAGGTATACGTATTGATAACAAAGAGGTTCCAATTGAAATTATTAACAAAACGAACCAAGTAACAATTAGAATTTTATCGAATGGACTCAGTTTGGTATTTATGTTGAATAGTTCTGGAAGTGGGGAATCCCCCCACATAAAATTCCAAATGCGTTTTGGTAAAGCAATTTTTTGATTTTCATCTTTATTTCTTGAATCCGTCATAAACTATCCTTTCTATGATTAAGGATGGTGCTTGATTTTTTTATACGTTTCCCCACCGAATAGGTTTCAACCCTTATTAAACTAACCTGTCCCTTTAGTTGAAAAAATCCCCTTTATTTTAATCGCCTACGATATTTATTTTGTGAATGAATGGATGGGAGATTTCATTTATAAATTCTTGATACTCTTCTTGTTTATTTTCACTTATAAACATCTTGTATCTTTTCAAATCGTTGATTAATTCTATAAGTGTCTGCCCTTCATATTCTTCATCTGAGCGGTAATATTCGCTTATTTTCCTTAACTCCTGATAGCTCCGCCAAAGTTTCTTAGTGTTAAATATTTCGTTGTGCAAGGATTCCGTTATTTCGTACGTTCCTATTCGTTTATCGTTCTTGTCATAAAGCAACACATCGAGACCCAAATATTTCACTCCCTTTGGAATCGTTAATTAATATTAATCCTTATTAAAGTAAACTGTCCATTATTTAAACAAGAAATGCCGCAAAAAACGGCAGCGGTCTCTTCAAGTCTTGCACCCTATAGTTTAAGTGCATTTATTTACAATCTTAGCTTTTAATGTCAGTTTCTCTACAGAAATCTGCACAGTGAATAAACAAAAAGCTGCCTTTTATGGCAGCAGAATATAAATCTTCATTATAATTATTTTATTGGAATTGCTTCTTTAATTAGCTCGTTGTCATTAGAATCATAAACCATCAGGAAGTAATCCCCACTTTCCCCACTTTCTAAAGTAATTCCATTAAAACGTGAATAGGACAAATCCCCTGGCTTATTTGAATTATATGCCGAGCTAAACTCCCCCTTAATACCCTCTTGTGATTGGATCTTAAAGCGAATAAATTCACTACTGCTTTGGGATAAATCATAATATACGGTTGTTGACATTGGTGTTGTAACTACTTTTTGGATAGTAATGAATTCACCAGAATTAAGCGTAATTTGCTTATTCATTTCAAACACTCTTTTCTCTTTCATTAACTGCGATTGGTTTACTTCAACTTTAAAGACCCAAGGTTGGTTAATAACTTTACGATCCCATCTATCGTAACTAATTTCTATTTCTACTTTCTCGGATTTGATTTCCTGGCTTAACTCTATATCATTAAAAATGGTGAACATTCTATTATTTAATTCAATCGTTTCTCCCCCAGTTGTAACCGCAGTATCTTGCCCGTTTATTTTCACCTTGGGTGTAATAGCGGTTTGGTAATCAACATCTACATTTTTAGTTGGCTGGAAGGTAGAACTTACATAAATACGCTGATCGTCTACCATCACTTCATTTAATGTCAATTTGCCAAGCTCATTTTCTGCCGAGTGGCCTATTTCTGTTTTATATGAAGAATAATTAAGATTCTCATTAAGATTAATATGTTTTTCTATTTTTTCCGCTATAAATGGCATATCTGCACCAGTATCTTTATCAAGTGTCAACACCACACTAAGCATAATAGCAGCTACACCAACACTTATCGTCATCCATTTACTTCTTAGGCTCTTAGAAGAAATATCTTTTTCTACTCTCTTCATAATCCTTTTCTTTTCTAATTTTGAAAGTTCAATTTCTTCAAATTCATTTAAATCAATCTTTATATCATTTATCTCGTTATAGATAGTCATATTATTGCACCTCATTTCTCATTAATATTTTTCTCAACTTTTTCCTCCCCCTGGAGAGCTTATTATGAACCCAGGATTCCCTTGCATTAAATTCGGTTGCAATTTCCCTTGAAGTGATCCCGCTCAAATAGAATTTTTCTAATATTGCCCGTTCTACATCAGGCAGTTCATCTAACAAACACTCCAGATCAACCTTGTTTCTATTGGAAACGAATTGCCCCAAACTTTTCTCCGTGAATTCAGCTTTGCTTAAATAATTATCTTCCTTTTCTAATTTCCTTACATAATCAATAGCCTTGTACTTAGCAATAGCTGCAATCCAATTCTTAAATTCGTTTCTTAAAGGGTCAAATGAATCGATATGGTACCAAATCGAAACCAAAACGTCTGCCATACATTCCTCTCTGTCTTGATAATTTCCCTGAAGATATTTTTGTATTATTGCATTTAGCAATCCGCCATACTTATCAAGTATATTAGAAATGCCTTTTTCATCTTTTAACTTTATTTGCTCAACCAGATTATGTTCTCCAACACTCAACATAACCCCCCCTTGTTGTTCATTTTTTGGTATTCATATATAAATACGTAATGAGATTCAAAATCCTATCACCGATAAAAAAAATTAACGATAGAAATAATCTATCGATAAATCTAAAAAGAAAAACCACAATAATATAAGTTCAACTTCAGTCAAGGGAAGACCTTCTTATTCAACTAATCTGCCCCGTTAGTGGAACAAGAAAAAAGCATTACCGTTGTTCCAGTAATGCACCTGTTAGTTTAAGTACAAAGTTTCACAAACTTGTTAATAAGAAAAACGCTCTTACCGTATCCCATAAGTTTAATTCGGTTTACTTTAATTCTCCTATGAACCATACCTCTTCTTGAGTCCAATGGTCATCTTCATCCTCATTAATTTCAATTCTATATCCTTGGACATCTAATCCTTGTGGTATAATGAATCCCCATTCAGATTCGAAGTAATCTTGATGTATTGGGATAGCTTTCCTTCCATATTTCTCTGCACTAAAGAAACCATCAAAAAAGCGTTCATATGCACTTTGGGTAGGAGGTATAAGAATTAAAGTCTGCTCTAATTCGGGAAGCCTAAAAACACAAATGACACGATACTCTTTTTCTGCATCTGTCTTTAATGAAATTAAATGCTGAGCTCTGTTAATAATCGTCTGTACAAAGAATTTTCTTACCGAATTGGGTATCTTTGGAGTATCACCAAAAAATTTATAGAAGTTAAACCAAAGATGAGAACCACCTATGGTAGTGAAAGATTCTGTATGTTCAAGAATATATCTCGAAAAGTTACGGCATCTCCTTCTTAATCCTCTAGCTTTCTGTTTTGAATAGTTATAAACTTTCCATTGTTTCATCTAATAAATTCCTCCAGGGGATTCAGAAAATGGCTTGGTATAATATTTCTTTGCCTAAAGGACTAATTCCTTCTTTCACTATATTGCCCCCGTCACTCATAAATCTAAATCCAGCACCATATCATCCAATTGTTCTTGATCTATCAATAGCATATTCTTAACCGCAGAAGCACGTTAATTTACATCTTGTAATACTTCACCAATATTTGTTGATATTTCATATACCTTTCACTTCCCCACAAATCGGATATATGAAAAAAATTCGCCAAGATATAGTGAAATCCCTCTTCCACTAACCTGCCCAGTTAATGGGACAAGAAAAGCTGCCAAAATGACAGCTCTGTTCTTAAACTCTTGCACCCGTTAGTGTAAGTACAATATTTCACAAGTTTTCACTATAGAGGGAAAATCATCTCTTTGTTTTTTAAGCATCGTAGCTAAGTGAGATGAAATAATTTCAGACAAGCTTAATTCCTAAAAACACAAACGTTATACCAGTCATAATGACAAACCCTTTTACAAACCACCACGGTAAGAATCTTAACAAAAAAAAGAAAAGAATCTCCAACAGTAGTGAACCATATGAGCCGTCACCACCAGCTATAAAATACTTCTCTTTATAGTTTTCTTTTTTTAGTTTGAAAATTGAGTTAAATAAAATAAAAATCCCCCATAAAACGCATAAAATCCCAAAGAATAAGCTCAAACTTCTCCCCCTTACTTTTCTATAACTTTATAAATTAATAAAAATAATTCGACATCGTTATTGCATTAACCTGACCCGTTACTTGAAGAAGGAAAAAGCGATCCATCGCTATTGAAGAATCGCACCCGATACTTTAAGTACATTTTTTCACAAAGTTTTGTCTTCAATACAAATTAATCCAAATAGAAGGACTCTTATCTTTTACTATTGAATAACATATGTTAATCCCAAAATGTTTGGAGGTTCCTGTTTTGTTATTTTACTTTTGATATATCATCAACCTAATATGTTATTAAAACTGATTAGGAGTTGATATAAAATGATATATAAAAATTGTATTGATGACATCACTTCTGATATGTTAAACGGTTTTTTTGTTGGTTGGCTTAATCCTCCGAATCAACAAACTCATTTAAAACTATTGAAGAACAGCAGTAAAGTAGTCATTGCATTCGAAGAAAAAACCAACCAAGTGGTTGGATTCATTACTGCTATTAGCGATGGTGTTCTATCTGCCTACATTCCTTTCCTTGAAGTTTTACCTCAGTATCAAAATAAAGGTGTCGGCAAGGAATTAGTAAATCGGATGCTAAAACAACTTGAAGGTATTTATATGATAGATATATGCTGCGATGATAATTTAGTCCCTTTCTATGAAAAATATGGAATGCTGAAGTCGAACGGAATGCTTAAAAGAAATTATAAGATGCAATCAGGAATTTAAATCCACTATAAGTAGAAACGCTTGGTCATTTGTCCAAGCGTTTTGTGTTTTTACTGCTTATTCACTATAAATTATTCGAATGCTTTTTGGAACATCTAGTTTAACTAAACTGCCCCGTTAGCTCAACAAGAAAAGGAGCTGCCGAAACAACTCCACTGTTCAACTCTTGCACCCGTTAGTTGAAAAAAAACACTATTTACCAGAATTTCTTTTTATTTTCTGATGAATAATAAGGAGAAATAAATCTTGACTCAATAAGAAGATTTTTGTTTAGGAGATGGCGAAATGGCAAGTTATTTAACGTTAAGAAAATGGCTAATTTTATTCTTAATTACTGGCTTACTGTGCTCCTTTAATAATGCAATTGTCCAAGCTAAAGAAGAAAATCCAAAAGATAAAATTGTTAAGTTCAAAGAGGGTGAGACTCTCAATGTAGCTGATCCAGAACTACAAAAAAGACAGGATAAGGTATGGGAACAACTAGTTAAGACTGATTTCAATAATAAAGTTGATCAAAAACTAAAAGAAAATGGTTATAAGAGATACACTTATACAGGAGAATTTAATATTAATTATCAAATAGTGGACATAAAGGTTGATCGAAAACCTTACGAAAGTAAGGTTGAAACGATTGAAAATATTTCGAGAATTGTTAGTGAATTAGTGAAAGAAAATAAAGTAGTTCCAACTATCACAAGAGTAACATTCAACAAACAATAGTTTTTTGTTGTTTCAAAAGTATTACTAAATAAATCAAGAACAGTACCTGAAAGGGTACTGTTTTTTAATTAGGTTAGTTAGGTATTTATTGATAAATTCTTGTTTAACTATCCTGCTTCGTTAGTTAAACAAAAAAAGTTATATCGTATCTTTATTTTACAAAGATACCTGTTAGGACCATATAGGCTAATAAACTTACAACAAACAATACTCCAAAAATTAAACCTTTTATCTCTTTGTAATATTCTCTTATTAACATCATTAAAGCAACTCCAAAAATAGGTGGGATAACTTTACTTATCTTCCCGAAAATCTCAATAAAAAAATCGCTTACCATTGAACCCATTATTAATCCATTTAAAGCAAAAATGTATAAAAAACACCAGAAAATTCTCATAATGACGGCACCTTTTTTTATTATCTTATCCCTTGTACTCTTCAACTATCCAGCACCGTTAGTTTAATAAAAGAACGCCAACCCATATAAGGCTGACGCAATGCTTAATGTCATCTTAATCTACTACCTTGACTCCGACAACACTATCGAATGCCACCCGCTCAAATTCTCCAGGCTTCACCTCAATATGCAGCTTATGTGTAATAGGATCCACGTAATGAATTCGACCATTAATGTCGTGAATAAATCCGTCATCCCATACCGTCAGTTTTACCGAATGGTTATATTCCATCGAGTAAATTATACGCAGGTCGAATTCCTCCGCTTAATGCTCGTCAATAATAGGCTTCCTTATTCGTTCAGTGTCGAGCCAAAAATCTCGCTGCATCTTTGCTTGTTCGGGTTGGAGATAAGCCGCAGCCCATTTAATTTTACCTCGGTCACGTATCGCCATATTAATCACCTCAGTATTATTATACGCGAACAAACGTTCTTTATGTAAGTAAAAAGAGAAAGACCACTCTTCAGCAGTCTTTTAGTTTTCTTATTCAATTAAGCACCCGTCAGTTGAATTTCTAATCGGCATTTATACTCTCCTTTGTATCCCAACCTTTTGCTTCAATAACTTCTTCGGCTTTAATTAGGTCATCAAGTGGCCCGTGGATATCAAATTTTCTGGTTGTCTCCGAAGGAATTGGTATTAATCCCATTAAGATATTGCTTAATAAAATCCTGTGGGATTACATCCAAAGTTTTTTTTACACCTATGTTAAAGATAATTAATTTCAATGCATTTAGCAGTTCTTCATCGTCATAAAGAAGCTTACCTTCCCGAGGCATTTCCCATTTTTCAGGTAAGTAAAATTCAACTTGTTCACGATTTATTGCCTGCCCTTCTGGATTCAACTCTAGTGCTGGAGGATTCTTTTTGTATTCGTACTCTTGTCGATAAATTTCCCTTAATTGGTCGCTTGAGTAAGGCAATTGCCCAATCATCTCTTTATTCTCTTCTAGTTTCTTTTTTATGTATTCCTCAAAATCGGACATAATCAATCTCCTTTGGAATTGGTTCACAACTTTTGAAGAGGTAATATTTAACAATATATATAATCCTAAACTTTCACATTTCATAAGCCCTTACCAAAACATTTTCCACTATCCTGCTTATATACTTCAACAAAAAAGAGCACCTCTCCTTCTTTAAGGAAAGCACCCGTTAGTTTAAGTATAATTTTTCACAATCTGTTTTTGGAACAAGAAAAAAGGGGACTTTTTATATATTTAATAATTTAGTGCTGTCCTAAAGTGCCCTAACTTGTAGTATAATTACAATAACACTTAAGGGTAGGATTGATTTGAAATTGGGACTTTTAGATAAATTCTTCGAGAAAAAGCAGAAAAGGATAAAACCCATTTTTTATTTACAGCTTGTTTTAATTATTGGATATTTTTCACTGTTTTTCTTAGACATCAATCGTTCATTTGGTTATATATTTCTTTCGTTAAGCTTTTTGCTAATTGGAATTGAGAGTTATTTATTAAAGGAAAAAAAAGTAATTTTTATTTTAAATTTTATAGCCTTTTTTATGTTCGCTTTAATTTTCATTTTAGATTATTTTAATCTATAAGGGTACTGTTATTACAGTATCCTTTTTTGTCGCATTTATCATTTATAGAGTAGTTCTTATTGAACTATCCTGCTCCGTTAGTGGAATATGAAAAGTATTATTTCTTGATTCGAAGCAATACTTATTGTTAGGGAAAATCATCTAAACAAATTAGATTGTTTATTAATTCATTCAATATAGTTTACGTTATTATCTTGGCACCATTTAATCGCAATTTCTTTAAAACACTCGTCACGATAGGAATACCATTGATCCTCGATTTCAAAATCTATTATTTGGTCTTTAAATCTTCTAAAGGCACCTTTTCCCTTAATTGATCTTAATAATATATCCTGCTTTCTCTGGTCACTGATAGTTAGGCAAAAGTCTTCCATAATTTCATATTCATTGACTTCATATTTTGTTGGTAACTCTATGTAATTCTCAAAATTTTCAACAACATCATTTGCAACCTTTAAATTTTCTTGTTGCCACTCAGGTAAATGATTGAATGGTTCTTCATTTTCAGCAGATTTCAAGTCCTCCGATGTTACTAACACTATTTCACCAGTAGTAATATTTAGTAATGAACGTGACTCTTCAAACTGTATTTCCATTTCCTCAATTATATCTTTCAGTTTGACTTGTATACTCATTATGAGATCACCCTTTGATATTTTTTACTAATGCACCCATTAGCTGAATAAGAATCAACAATCTTTATTAAAAATATCATAGTAGTCACAGTTTATTAAATTCAGAAGTGTTCATTAATTTTTGGAAAAACTCATTTTTAGCTTCCCTATACTCATCCATTTCTTTCCCTTCAAACTCTCTTTTTAACTCATCATATTCCATCCTGTAAGTATCATTTAGTAATAAAACATCTCGAAATTTCCAAAAGAAATCATATTCAGAATCTTTGACAGTTAATTGAACTCCTAAAGGAGGAACTGTTGAATCGTCTTTAAAAGCCCTGAACCAGTCCGTTTTTACACTACCTTCATTAAGTTCATATAATGCTGAGAGTGTCTGAACTGCCTTTGGGAATTGTTCAGAATTAACACGCACTTGTATATCTAAATCACCCTTTGTAAGGCTATTAGGGACAGCCGTACTTCCAACGTGCTGCACATCAGCTTCGGGCATACGTTCTTTAATTAACTTTTTGTGTACTAAGAAAGTTTTCTCTGCCTTTTCATAAAAAAGACTGTTTTCAAAAAAATTAACTTGTTCCATATTACCCTCCCCATAAGAAATTCTTTACGGTTAATTTTTTTACCATCTTATTCAACTAAACTGCTTACGAAATTTGAATAAACCTCCCCGTTTCAATTTCGATAATCAAGTCAATAATTCCTCTAAAATAGAATTTTTAGGGAGAGATGTATTTTGCTATTGTCAAAAGCCTGGGAAACATACGAATCTGATAAACGAATTGAAGGGTTCTCACAACAAACATTGAAAGCTTATCGACTTCAAGCGTTGTTACTTATTCGATATTTTGAGGACGTAAAACTCGAAACAATAACCACAATTCAATTAAAAGAATATTTAGCAAAGTCAAGTGAAAACTTAAAACCTTCAAGTCTGGCTCATCGTATACGATTTATGAAATCACTTTTTCGTTGGTCACACGAAGAAGGGCATATTTTAAAAAATCCGGCAGCAAAAATAAAAGAACCTAAAGTAGGGAAACGAATCCCAAAGTTTTTAACTGAAAGTGAAATTGAACACTTAAGGGAAGCTTGCAACACCCAAATGGAAAAGGCTCTATTCGAATTTATGTTTTCTACTGGATGTCGGATAGGTGAGATTGTTTCGCTAGAAAAAAATAGGATAAATTGGTCAAACCGTTCAGCTATTGTTTGTGGAAAAGGTGATAAAGAAAGGGAAGTTTATTTTAATATTCGTTGTGAAATTTGGCTTAAAAGATACTTAGATAATCGCCAAGATAATGACCCAGCCATTTTTGTTACAGAACGGTATCGACATCGAATGAGCATTGCTCAGATGAGATACATTATTAAGCGAATTTCAAATCGTTCAGGGATCAACAAAGTCATTCATCCACATCAGCTTAGGCACAGCTATGCGACCCATTTGTTGAATAACGGAGCACCCCTTGATGTTATTCAAAGCCTACTTGGTCACGAAAAGAGTGAAACCACGAAGATTTATGCTCAATTAAGTGGAAGTCTTAGACAAGAATTATATAGAAAATATTTTTAGTTTATATATCAAGTACACGAACAAAGCAACGCATTGAATGCGTTGCTTTGTTAAATTCTTGTACCCTTTAGTATAAAGCCGATATACAATTCTTTATAATGTTTTCAATACTTCTTCCTCTATTGCTTGTATTAATGATTCTGCTTGTTCTATTATGTCCTTGATAATAACGAAGTGAGTTTCTCTTATTTCGAATGAATATTGGATATTTAGAGTTTCATCATTGTTTTCGTATTCTTCTAGTGTTAAATAATCCTTTTCGGAAACTATCTTAGCCTCTTTTTCCATATATTCTCTAATATTCAAACCAAACTCCTCATTTCCCTCTATATCGATCAATAAGGATGATAATTTTCTTCCGAATTCGATACGGATACCCTTTTTGACTCTTTGATAAATAATATAGGTATCAACTATTAATCGTGAATCGATAACAGGATAACCATCATCTGTTATGTCATCATAAGTTTCAAAACTATCTCCCAAATGAAGGTCTTTTACTTTAATAGGATAGATATCCCGTTTAAGGATATAACATACAGGATCTGGCATATAGACTATGTTTTTTAACAATAACGGATGTGTCATTTTAATATCACCTTTTTTATGTATTGGCCACTTCCAAGGAAAAGTAACTTAAATATTATATTTTAAGAAACAATTAAAAACCCACCCTACATTGTATTTTTTTATTTCGTCAATTAAAATGCGATACCTTATTTGAAGTAACACCCCTGTAAATTTTTGAACAACAAAAGGTTACTCTCGTTATATGTAAAAAGAAATAGACCGCCTTAAGGCGATCCAAATTTATTGTATTAATGCACTCCGATAATTTAAGTGCAATACTTTACAATCTGCTTTGTTGGTCGAACCAAAAAAGGCGATGCCTTGTTTAAGCATCGCACCCGTTAGTTCAATAAAAACTTTTTGTTTTCAATCACCTACGACTATTATTTTTTTAATAGCTGGATGGGAGATATCGTTAATAAGATTTTGATACTCTCCTTGCTTATTTTCGTTTATAAACATTTTGTATCTTTTCAAATCGGTGATTAACTCTAAAAGTGCCTGTCCTTCATACTCTTCATCTGAGAGATAATAATCGCTTATTTTCCTCAACTCTAGATAGCTTCGCCATAATTTCTTCGAGTTAAATATTTCATTGTGTAAGGCTTCAGTTATTTCGTATGTCCCTATTTCTTTATCGTTCTTGTCATAAAACAAAACATCAAGACCCAAAAACTTTCACTCCTTTTGGAAATCACCAATTTATTCGAATGCTTTATTCAACTAACCTGCTCGTTAGCACAATAAGAAAAAAGCCACCAAATGGCAGCTGGATCCTCAACTCTTGCACTCGTTAGCTGAAGAAGAGAAACTAAAATATATTCCTAATATCTTCCCACCCATAAACAAGTTCGGAAAGTTTCCTCCCTGTAATCTGAACTTCAACAGTATCTATTTTTTTACCACCAAGTGCTTCATAAAATAGACGAGAAATATTATCTTCCAAGACAAGAACAAGCATAGAATATAATCCCATTGCTTTAATTTCATCTATGATTGGTTTAACAAGTGCTGTACCGATACCTTGTCCCTGATAATTTTTTAAAATATATATTGCATATAACTCCCCATTAAACCCATTATATTTACCACTTCTTTCTATACCACCTGAAGAAAAGCCTACAATTTCCCCTTCATTGTTTTCTGATACATATACACCGCCATCGGAAATGTTATTTATCCATATTTGTTCCCGACTTTCATATGTTAAATTATTTAAGTATTCGTCAGGAACAATATTGGCATATGTTGTTTTCCAACTTTCGACGTGTACTTTAGCTATTCCTTTTGCATCGGTTAAAACTGCTTTTCTAATTTTCATAACCCTGTTATCCATTTCATTCCATCTCCCCTCTATACCAAATTATACGATAAACTCCACCTTGTTTTATTGAACTAAACTGCCCGTTAATAAGAAATAAGCCGCCAAAAATGGCAGCTGGATTTCAACTCTTGCACCCGTTAGTTGAACAAGAACTCATTAAATCCACTTCGCGAACCAAGCTACATAATATGCCGCAGGGATAAACAGAAGTTGAGCCACAATTGTACCCAAAAATTTAGAACTAATCATCGTCAAAGAGTAACTTTTTAAGTAAATATAATCACTTTGTTTTTTCATTACTATATCAGCTAATACGGAAGCTTTAGGGTCAATAAACAATGTCAATAAAATAGTTGCTATACCATTTATAATCCCAGATGACATTAATGCCGCCTGAGCATAATCTTTAGGAACTAACATTGATGCGTATATGGAGGATAGTACCCCAATTGTAAATACAGCAGAAATAATAACATTAATCACAAAGAGACGTTTTGGAATTGTCTTTAGTGTAATTCCTTTTAGGTATGTAAATCTTGGGAGTCTAAAACACATAAATACCTTTTTAATACCATTTCGATTAAATTGATTAATAAATAGTGCAATTATTGAACCACGTTAATTTGAAAGTTGAACAATAGCTCGTGAGAAGATATTGATAAATGTCGGAAAAAGAAGTATTCCAAACAACACTCCAAAAGATGTTACACCAATTAAAATTCTATATTGTTCTTCTATGTAGTGTAATTTGTTTAAATGAGGTGCTTCTGCAATAAGTTTTGCTGTTAGAGGTTGTTGAATCATTGTAGAAAACCTTGAAACAATCACCAGTGTACTAAACAAAGATAATGCAGTTGCAATTAATTTTACTCTTGCTCCTGAAATCCTTGTTGAATAAGCTAATGTCTCAATCATTGTAATTATCAATAAAAATAGAGATATACTTATGACCTTACTTGTAATTAGTTCCATAATAAGCCCCTTAAAAAGTATTTATAGCTGTATTATAAACTAATTTTTTTGTTTTAGAATTATTTAGAAGAGACGAATACTCTAATAATTTTACTATTCTCTCTTCAACTAACCTGCTCCATTAGTTCAATAAGAAAAGCTGCCTAAAATGGCAGCTAGTTCTTGAAGTGACTAATTCGTTAGAATAAACGATGTGGGTTCAAAGAATTCCTTATAATGATTCCAATACCTCTTGCTCTAATTTTTGTATCATTGATTCTGCTAGTTCTATTACGTCCTTTAATACACCGAAGCTATTTTCTCTTACGAATGAGAATTGGATACTCAGTGATTCATCATTGTTTTCGTATTCCTCTAATGTTAAATAAGCCTTTTCGGAAACTATCTTAGCCTCTTTTGCCATATATTCTCTAATGTTTAATCCATAATCTTCATTCCATTTTTCAATACCATAAGATAAACAAAAACTTCTCTGATATTCTATACGAAGACCTGTCCTAACTTTTTGGTAGAGAATACAAGTATCAACTTTTAATGGTGAATCGATAACAGGATAACCATCATCTGTTATGTCATCATAAGTTTCAAAACTATCTCCCAAATGAAGGTCTTTTACTTTAATAGGATAAATATTTCGTTTAAGGATATAACATACAGGATCTGGCATATAGACTATGTTTTCTAACAATAACGGATGAGTCATTTTTATATCACCTTTTTTATGTATTGGTCACTTCCAAGTAAAAGTAACTTAAATATTATATTTTAAGAAACAATTAAAAACCAACCCTACATTATATTTTTTTATTTCGTTAATTAAGATGCGATACCTTATTTGAAATAACACCCCTGTTAATTATTGAACAACAAAAGGTTACCCTCTATATACGTAAAAAGAAATAGACCGCCTTAAGGCGATCCGAATTTATTGTATTAATGCACTCCGATAATTTAAGTACAATACTTCACAATCTGCTTTGTTGGTCGAACCAAAAAAGGCGATGCCTTGTTTAAGCATCGCACCCGTTAGTTCAACAACGACTTCATAGATTTAAATATGACGCTCCTTCTGTGATAAGCATTTATAATTCCCCATATTAAAAATAAAGGAAGAGAGAAAGCAATACCCAATAGGGATAAAAAAGCTAAATCATCAATACTCCTATAAGTAATAAAGATAAACCATTTATCATCCCCATTACCTTCTCGATATAGGTCAATGAAACGGGTTTTTGGTGCCCATATTTTCCTTTCGTATTGAAACTCAGGTTTTGATGTATCCAGATAATTAAATACATCCGTTTTATTCTTTATATTATAAATTTCAACTTTCGAAACTTGGTCTGTTCCTTGAATCAAAGACTTAATTTTACCTTGCTTTTCCTTTGAAATGGTACTGTTAACATCGCTTAAAATAATAGAAATATCATTATTTATTTTATGCCGTTCATTCTGATTGTTATTTTCAATAAACATAATGATACCAAATATAAGGAGGCTCAAAACAAGAAAAAATGATGCACAATAGAGTAGCCACCTTGCAAATCGTTTTTGTACATCAAATAATTGACCAATAACTGTTCGAATTTCTTTTTCTCCACCGAAACGTTCAATTGCAATCCTCACTGCGTCTGTTTCTGTTTTACCTTCTAATTTTAATTCGTGTACAGCCTCTAATAAATGGTTCTTCATTTCTATTTTTAATTCTTTTATCTCCTTTTTATTTCCATCAAAGTTTTGATAAACTGTATCTATAAATACATCAATTTGTCTCAATTTCAGCTCCCCCTTCCAAAAATGAATCCATTATTTTTTTTACAAAACGCCATTCCGAACGTTTTTCTTCAAAACACGTTTCTCCAAGTGAGGTAAGTTTATAATATTTTCTTCTCCCCCCTGGTCCTTGTTCAGCCCCCCAATATGATTCGACCCATTCGTTTTTTTCCAATCTTTTCAAAGAAAGATAGAGTGTACCTTCCTTTATTTCAAACTGTTCTTCACTTTTATCCCTAACAAATTTAGCCAGCTCATATCCGTACATATCTTTTTTATGTAAGAGAGATAAAATCAGAGTATCTATATGCCCTTTTAAAACCTCTTTATTAATTTCCAAAATTTGCACCTCCCTATAAAAAATATAATACAGGTTACTCTATAATACAAGGTATATATTTATAAATTAGTATATTTCTTGTTTAATTAACCTGCCCCGTTAGCTGAAGAAGGGATCGCCGCTGCAATCCCTATAATAGTAAGGAGGAATTTACCTCTTTCAATAAAAATGGCAAAAAAGCTGGATATGTGTATATGTTCAAAAAAACGGATGAGGTTCAGAAATTAATCTCTCAATTGAATAAACATTTTATTTTGGCATCAATATTAATCCTTTTCTTTGTGCTAATAACGGTTTTCTTTTTATCTAAGGCATTAACAAAACCCCTTATCTCCATGAAAGAGGCAACTAAAAAATTAAGTAAAGGGGATTTTTCAGTCACACTTCCTTCTCCTTCTCGAGATGAACTAGGTGAATTATCACAATCCATTCAGACTCTTGCTAATGACTTAAATTATTTAAAACAGGAGAGAAATGAATTTTTAGCTAGTATTTCTCATGAACTACGAACGCCATTAACCTATATTAACGGATATGCTAATGTAGCTAAAAGAAAGGAACTTGACGAAACCGATAGGATTAAGTACCTCGATATTATCCAAGAAGAATCCCAGCGTGTTAGCGGATTACTTTAAGAATTGTTTGACTTGGCAAAATTAGATCAAAATACATTTTCAATTTTTAAAGAAAAAATTGATTTATATGTTTTTTTACAAACAATCTATGAAAAAGTTTTACCGGCTTTTCAAAATAAAAAGATGAAATTAATGATTGACTGTCCGAAAAATTTATGGATTAATCTAGATCCTGTTAGATTTGAGCAAGTTATTATAAACCTTTTAGATAACAGCCTTAAATATTCAAAAGAAATGACTACTACCTTAGTAAGGGTTAATAAAGAAAAAGATGAAATTGAAATAACCATAAAGGATCAAGGAATTGGAATTCCACAAGAAGACCTTCCGTATATTTTTGATCGCTTGTACAGAGTTGAAAAATCCCGTTCAAGGGCTACTGGTGGATTTGGATTAGGCCTTGCTATTGTAAAACAAATAGTTGAAGCCCATGGAGGAGAAATTTCTGTTGAGAGCCAAGTTGGACATGGAACATGCTTTATAATTAATCTAAAACAGTAAATGACCATAGGTAAACCAAATTTATATTATAAAAAAGAAGGATTTCAATATGAATCCTTCTTTTTCCTTTACTTCTTATATAGGTGATTATTCATTCAACCTCTTTTAAGATCATTTATAAGGACCAATAAGTAAACGTATCAAAAATTCCTAACAGTAACATCAGGACACCAGCTATTCGTTGAATGAACATACCAAATTTTCTTCCTTTTTTCATTACCATTCCACTACCACCAAGGTACCAGATGATGAAAATCACGATTAATAGCGGAATGGCAGTTCCAAGTGCAAAAGTAGGTGGCAAAATAAAACCGTATGGACTAGAAAGAACTATTGGCATTAAGGTCACAAAAAATAGGACAAACATAGTTGGACAGAATGCAAGTGAAAAACTAAGTCCTAACATAAAAGAAGCAAATGGACTTTCATGCTTGTATTCTTTTGACAGCTTTAATACTTTAAATGTTCCCTTTAATTTAATAAACCCCAACATATAAATCCCAACTAATATTAATAAAGGCCCCATAATCTTCCGAAGCCACGGAAAATATAAAGGTAGATTTTGTTCAAATCCCCTTCCTAGCAGCCAAACCAAAACACCTAATAAAGAAAAGGCTACTACTTTTCCTAGAGTGAAATAAGTAACATCCTTCCATGCAATCTTCTTTTGAATAGAACGGTTGCCGTAAAGTGTTACTGCACTGATATTTCCTGTCAACTGACAAGGTGCGAGTGCTCCTATTAATCCCAATATTAATGCGAAGACTATTGGCCAGGATTCTAAGTTATTTGCCAAATTAAAAAATGGTTTACTTATTACTGCACTTATTTCGCTTAATAAACTGTACATTACATCACCTTACATCACTATTTTAATAGAAATAGGTTAACATAAAACAGTGCAGAAATTATGGAGATTAAAAAGAAGAATACCAGCTTCTTTAATCCACTTAATTTACTGTTACGGTACCTTTATACATACCCATCCCACATGAATAATGATAAGTCCCAGGCTTTAAGGATTTAACATTAACATAGTTGTCCGTATTTTCCTTTAATGAAACGTTAAACCCAAGTTCATCTGACACAATTATTCCAGTGCAACCAACCTTTTCTGTTTTAAAGTTAAGAACCGCTGATGTCCCAGCTTTTAAAACAATATTATTTGGAGCATATTCAGTAGGCTTTACCTGAATCTCGTGTATTTCGTTACTTGCAGGGGTGATTTTTTTATCTTTCGTTTGCCCAGTAACTTCACTCTGACCGGGAATAAAGAGACCCTTTCCAAAAACCAATGTTCCCATGAAGGCTAAAATAACTACTAATAAAATGGGATTGGCTATCAGGGGTTTTCTATATTGAGCTTTCTCGCGGTCCGCTGCCTTTGATTCTTCATCAATTAATCGCAATAAAAAAACCATAACTAATGCAAAGATAATATCAATAAAGTAAATCATTAAATTGATAGAAGATGATTGTAACATCACTCCTAACATAGAACCCATCATTCCACCCATTATTCCTGCTGTCAATCCGTCTAATGCTGCCATAGGTGAAACTGGTCTTCCTGTTGCATATCCAGTAACCATTCCAATTAAAACGGAGGCGATAGTTGGGATGGTAAGATCCTTATTTTCTATGAATGTACCTAAAATAGCCCCTAAAGAAATACTCACCATCATGGAGTTGGTCATTGCAATCATCATACCTGTCATACAGGTGAGACGTTCCCTCCTTTGATAAGTGAAATAAATAACGTAGGTTGTTAAGAGAACGATTAAGATAATACTCGAATAAATTAACATCTTTTTTCCCTCACTTGTTTTATATGTATCGATTCCAATGTTTCCTGAAAGCTAAAAACCTTCCCACCAAAAGCTTGAACAAATTTATCAGCATGCTCTTTGTTTTCAAAGGAAAGGATTTGCGGCCTACAACATCCTACTCTAAGACTAGAATTCATCACAAACCATGCTAAACTAGCACTTACGGTTCTATCTGTGAGGAAGTCATTGCATAATGCCTGTATTACATTATCTCCGAGTTGGTACTGACGGATTATTCCACAATGGGCACAGCAAGCATTCTCAATTATGTTGTTTGGTAAAATTAGCTTATAAACAAAACGAGAAATAATTTGACAATTACAGAGGACACATTCGTTAACATTTTGAATAACTCCTGGTACTTCACGGACCAAGGTTATACCACCAAATGTCTTCATGATATAACCCTCTTCTACTAAATAAATCAAAAAATTCAGTCCTCCTAATAAATAAAAAGAATACTGGGCTCCTACTGAATCTTCCTATGAAAGGTTGTGTTACAAATTCATGATTAATAGACTTAACATGAAAATTATAGTTATTAATAGAACTGGCGAAGAAAATTTTTTTATAGGAAATCCAGAACAAGTAAGGGCTTATGTAGAAGATTTTTTCGAGGAAGTTTATGGATTTAGACTTTACCTTCAGGTAGAGGTTGATAATGGGGAATTCCATCTTTTATTAAACAGTGCAAACAAGTTAAATACTGAACAGAAAAAAGTGGTTGACAAAATATACTGTTATGGCAAATTACTAGAGAATCAATCAAGAATAAATAAAAGGCATACGGATAATCTCGAAAAGGCTTTATTTCTCCATTTCGATTATAAATGACTTGCATACGACATCATTCTGTTAAAGTAACAAAAAGAACCGTTAATGTTTTTAGCATTGACGGTTTAATACCGAAGCATTTAAGCGAGGATAGGCGGCAGCGTAATTATTTTCATAAACGGTCACGAACCCTGAATGTTTGCGAAATCGTATATTTGGTTCTTATATTTTTATTACAACAAAAACTTAACCTGATTTTATTCAGTCCTCCAATATTTTGGAAGGCAAACTTCGCATTCTATCTCTTAACTTTTTCCCTTTAGCATTACTATCTTCAATTTCTGGAATTTCATTTTGTTTAACAACATCAATAGCATCAAGGATACCATTCCATAGTCCTTGTTCATTTTCATTACCATCATTTTCATATACAACATCAGTTTCTTCAAAAATTGTTTCGTGATCGTCATCAGCATTAATGGTGGTAATAATCGAGTTATAAGCTTTTAATACACCCAACATATCGTATTTATTTTTCTTGTAAGACTCAATATCCATCATAGCAGCAGTGTTGTCGAATTCAATGTCGGATACAATTATGTTTTCTAAGTAAAGAGCCATTTCCTCTATTTTTTGAAAGTGGTGTTTACGCATAAACTGCTCATAAACCTGAGCTCTTGCACTGTGTTGTAGGCTTTTTTTCTTTGTCTTAATTAACTCCTTTTTAACGATTTTCAATTGTTCCTCAAAACTATCTTTAATTGTTTCTTTTTTTCTTTTTAATTCTATATTTTCCTGATTCAAAATTGCGTATTTTTCACCGACTTCAACAAGCTTGCCAACAATTTTTTGATAAGATTCGTGATCCTTTTCGCGAATTGAATCAAGAGTAATTAAAGCTTCTTCTAGCTTCTTTGGGGTATTATTCTTTTTCATAAACTGTTTTACATTTAATGGCGTGTAAAAAGGCATATCACTATCAACAGCATGTCTGTGCACTTGCTTTTTGGCTCTATTTAAGGCCTCCTTATTATAATCCTCAAGGTAAGCCTTTATATCTGCGTTTCTGGTAAAATGCTGATAATTGGCAGGCATTTTCATTTCAACTGTCATATATTTTGCTATTTTACTAGGGCTTAGAGTTGTAAATTGATTTTTGTACTTAGCTTTGTATGCTTCAATGCATCCCATTAATGTTGTTGTTTCATAAGCTAAAGGTCTACTCATTTATCTGCTCCAATATTAGCTTTTTTTCGATTGACAAATACTCATGGACCTTTTGTTGAATGTTAATATGTGTTCGTATTAATTCGGAATCCTCATTTAATGTGTTTTTGTAGCTTTTTAAAAGATTTCCAAAGTAGAATCCATCCTCTTGAAGGCCGGTTTCTAATTCTTCTTTCATTCTATCAAGTTTTTCTCTATATTTTGTTGGATCGCCCTCAAAAAAATCACAACTTTCACACTCTCCATTGTTAGCTTCTATACAATGAGTTATATCGTCTTTAAAAAATTTGTCTGAGTAACAGTGGCCCCCATCAACTTCTTTAAATCTTCCTTCCTTTTTCATTTTATATATTGTTCTAATTTTTTCATCTTCCCTACTAGGTGTATCAAACCAAAGTTGAGCCTCATCAACGTTAATGCTTCTTAGTTCTTGATACTTGTAGTATGTTATACACTTAACAAGTTGGTCTAAATGGCCAAAGTAATGGAACGTGGTATTCATGTCTTCATGACCCGTAAAGTCCCGAACCAAAATTGGACTGACATCGCTCATAACCATGTTAATTATTGCCATATGGCGAGTGTCTCCAAGGTTTATTTTCATTATTTCAGAAGGTTTTAAGAGGGCTTCCTTTTCCCCTAAAATCACCTTTTCTTTTGACAAATTAGGACGGTTATTATAAATAATTTGTAACCCCATTTTTTTTTGCAGGACTTTAGCATAAAAATTTATTAATATGGATGATAACGTAGTTCTAGTGAATATAATTGGTGTATCCCCATGATCCCCATGGTTTGCTTTAGCAGCACCCCGATTCGATACAGGAAGCGTAGAAAGAAACGCCTCGTAAGAAAGAAGGAATTTCGATTCCCCATACTTTTCCACCAATTGTTGATAATCTTTAATTAACAATGCAATTTCATTCGATACAGGATACTCAAATAAGCTGTAATCTCCATCTATTGTATGTGTTTTGATTTTTTTCTGACCCTTTTGCCCCTTCAAGTTGCTCCGCCGAATACTTAAAATATATTCGCCCCTGTCATCTTCATTTATACAGTCATATGGTATTAAGCAGAATTCTCTAGGTCTTTGTGGTAGGACGTTCGTTATTTTCCACCATAAATACAAAGGGTAGAAGTACAACTTTTCTTCGTTTGTTGCACTATGTTTCCAAAAATCTTTGAATAATCTATCGAAATAGAAATAAGATTGAAATTCTGCCAATGTCCTTCGTTGTAATTTTTTTTCTTTTGTCATTGAATGGTCTTCCAAATAGTGTTCATAATGGAATTCCCATTCCTCTTTAAAATCATCTATATCATTTATTGGAAGGAATTCAAATAATTCCAACAAGGGTACAAATGTAGATGCAGGTTTTTTAGCGTTAATCATCTCGGATATTTTATCAGTTTTTTTTGGATTGAAATATTCTGTGCTTACAATTACACTCTTCAATACGTTTAGTATTCTTTGCAAATGCATTATACTTGTGCTAATAAGTTTAAAGACAAAAAAAGCCTTTACACAATTGATTAATTGCTCAAAATCAACCATATCTCTTTTATATTTGCTTATTTGTTTTTGATACAAAACCTCTGAAAAATTAAAATTCAGAGTTGGGCTATCTACTTGATTTGTTAGTTCCCAAATCAAATCATCGAAAGAGTTATTTAAAATAACCCCTTTATCCTTGAAATCATTAAACTCCTTTTTTGCTTTATCTATCCAGTCGGAATCGTATTCTATAAACTCAGTTGTATAAATACCTTCCGTATTGGTTTTTCTTTGTACAAGTAGCATAATCCACCGCCTTAATTTGTCATCTTTTACAATGAGGGTTTTCTGGTTCGTCTGTGAAATCGAGATATTTATTAACCTCCCATGATTTAAATCCATAAACTTCTAATAGAGTTTGTTTAATATCATCCAAAATGGGTTCATACACTTGTTCATAAATCTTTTCGTGTTTCATTTGTTCTGCAAGAGTTTTGCTATCTTCTACTCTCTTTATACGTTCTCTCAATTTCTGACCTAACAAGTACATGGTATGTTTTAAGTAAATTTCTTGTCCACATCCAATACATGTCTTTCTTTGAAGGTGAATACATCCAATGCCTTTTGCTACTGCTATACAGTTAAGATTCTTTTCCTTTGCTGGAGCAGTACCACAAGCAATTCTATCAATAAAAAAATGAATGGCTCTTATATCCCGTTCACCGTTTACTGTGTAATAATTGATGATTCCCTCTACATCCTTTCTTGCTTTTGTAAATGTATCATCATACGTTTGAACCCAATTATCTAAATCATATGGAGAGTCTGAGTAAGGTATAATTTCTTCCATAAGGCTAGTTTGGTTTGTGGGAGGGAGATGTTTTACATTGTCTTCTCCAATTATTGTTTTCAAGAGAAGATAAGGCACAAAACTTAGAACCCCACGTTCAAATAACTCTCTAAACAAAATATCTGACTCTGTTAGTTTCCCAAAATATTGAAGATATACAGAAGTAATATTGGACACTTTGCCTCTAGCAAATTTGTGGCTTCTGGCAATACTTGCAATAATATAACCACTACCCATTTTTATTTGATCCCCTTTTTTAGCAATTAAACTTAAATAAGTAATATTAGCCGCTGAGGATGAAAATACGCCACTTTCACCTATTTGTGATAACACGCTACCAAAGAACTTTTCCTGTTCAAGTACGGTTCTTGCTGATGTTGTAATTAAGCGACTATTAGCTTTTTTATTTTTTCTTCTATGCGATTCGCATAGACCCAGCAGCATGCCTAGCCTGGGTACAATGCTAGTAGGTACCTCCCAAACCAATCCAGGCGGATTATGCTTTTCCGTTTTAGTCGGTTTCGGATAAAGAAAGTCAACCTTCATTTTCACATCTTTTACTATTTGTGAAGCCATGTTCTCAGTGATTTTTCCCTCCCTCGCCAATGATATATATATATCCGGGGCCATTTCTTTATTTGTTGATTCATCAATTGGCAATAACGGGAAAGGTACATTATTTAAAACATCTTTGCTTCTCCATCCACAAATAAAATGAATTAAACAGTATAGCCAAACAGAAGCAGAAGCTCTTCTAGTACAAGCCTTTTCTAAATAGTCCTCATACCACTCGTGTGTATCATTTAGTAATAATAATCCAAAGTTGAAAAATTGCTCTTCTGTGTAGTATTTCACAAATTTATCCTTATTGTTATGTTTATTGTTGTTTATATTGGCGTTGAATAAATAGTCCTTTTTATATGTTGTTTTATATTTTTTTTTAATATCATTAAGAAAACGGCAAAACTCCTCAATAGTCCTTTTGCTAGTCTTATTAGAGTAAAGAATATCAATAAGCACATTTATTTCTTCATCGTTATGTTTCATTAATTCTTTTTCAAGCGTTAAAAATAAGTCATAAATTGTTTTAACCACTTGGAATGAAGGTCGTCTCTTTATATTAAATCGTTTTAAAGTGTAATCATAAAAATTATTAATTGTATTTGGAACTACATGACCTTTATTTTTTTCCACATAGGAAATAAACTTGTATTTTGCACCACTACCTTGTTTACCTTGATGGAAATCTACTAAATAATTTAATTTTAGTTTTATATATTCTTTGGCTTCTTGTATTTTATGTAGTTTAACTAGCCAACCGTATGTCCTAAAAGGTGTTGTTTCAGTATCAATGGGCTCGAAATCTGTTTCTTCGATATCTACAAACCTTTTTATAGCTACGTAATTGGATGATACTTTTTCTTTTACAATGTCAAGACCTAGTTCCTCCATAACATTAGCAACAATCTCTATTAACGGTACTGTTTTTGCTCGAAATTCTTGCCATTTTTCAACATCTTCTTTTAAAATGTAAGTTGTGAATTTATTTATTTCTCCATATTTAATGTGTGTACCAGGAAATAGATTTTTTTCTTTTGCATATTTTCTCATTGTGTTTCCTTCAAAACCTAATAGTTTACCAGCATCCTCACAGTTTAGATATAATTCGGATTCATGTTTTTGTTTTTCAACAAGCTCCTCCACAATGTCCAAATGGTAATATAAAGTATTACCGATAAAGTCAATTACCTTTTTTCCTTTTATTTCGGGTATATGATTTTTCACCTTGCGAATTGTCCAATCAACATTATGTTTATCTAATAGTTCGCGTTGTATATCCTTATTGGTCAGATAGACATTCCCAAGACTATTCTTGAATTCTGCCACTTCTTCTTTAGAAAACCAAAAAACGGACTTCATATACACTTTAGGCCTTATCATCTTTATTAAATTCAACCAATTTTCCCTTGTCTTTTCGTTTCTTGTGTAATTTTGATTCGAAACATTGAAATTAGCCACTGAGACACCGAGCATTTGATACAATTCTCGAGAAGAAATCAACTCTATTTCGCCTTTTATATGCTTGGCTTGATTTATATGAAAGAACTCCATAATTTTATATGATTTAGCATCAAACAGGACATCCTCTCCTTTTGTTTCAAAAGGAAAATCAAGTGCCTTACACACACTTACAATATAATTCATAAACCTTTGATGTAAGGCTTTACCTCCCATAGTTGTCCTCTTTTTAGGAGGTATGTATTTATTGTACAAGTTTTTTACATCTTCTACTGTATAAGGAAGATTTGTCACCAAAAGTTACTCCCCTCTTCTAACTCATGTTCCTGTTTCATATGGACCCGATTTAATATATCATCAATCAGACACTTATTCGCTTCTGCATAAATCTTCTTTAACTCTGATTTATCACGTAAATAAGTCCAGGAGGACTCCTCAGAACTATCTCCACGCCATTCCATTAGTTCAAATAACCCTTCACCATTCAGAACTAATTGAACTGAAAAATAGTGCCTCAACGAGTGGGTTGATAGTTCGAATGTTTCAAGAAGTTGAGCATAACTTCTTAATTCACTATCAGGAGAATCTCGAAGCTCTTCCACTAAATGGACATGTACAAGTTTTTTGAACTTATCTCGAAAGTCTTTACTGGTCATGGCTTTTCCTTGTTCATTAACGAACATTGGGTAGAAACCTTTCTCAATCTTTTTTTTCTTTAAACGTTCTAAATGTCGATCATAATATTGTTTGAATGTTCGCATAAAATTAGGATAAACTTTTTGATTACGTAACTTCTTAATTCCACCTACGTAGACCCAGTCCGATCTCATGTTTTTTGGATTTTCAAGATCAATTGAAAAGTACCTAAATTCACCATAACCATTTTTACTATAGGAAACACCGCCATCTAAATGTTGTCTAACATTACATATTTCCGAAGCTCTTAAACCACAAAAAGCTCCAAAACAAATAGCCAAAGCGATGTCTTGATATTTTGGGTGTTCAGCACACATTCTTAGAAGTATTTGGAAGACTTTGTTTGGAATATCTCTAAGAAGAGGTTTCTTTTCAATATAAGAGCTTATACTGATAGGTTCAAATGCTGTATTAACCGTTACATAATATATCCCGTCAGGAGTTGTACGCTGTATTTGCTCAAGCATTTTCACTTTGTAGATATGATGTGCTTCCTTTTTACGGGTGTCTTGTATCCACTGATAGAATTTGGCTATTTCAATAACTGCTCTTTCTACAGAATCACCACCTTTTGTTTTCCCATTACCTATATCTCCATCTGCGTAAGCTTGTAAAAACCAATTCCCATAGTCTAATTTGATGTCCTTGATATCGGTAATACCAAATGTGGGATACATATCAATAAGCACATAATTTAAGAACATACATATAAGGGAACCTCTTTTTCTTAATGTAGACGCTTTTCTTGTATCGATATTTTTGCCTTTTAAGAAACGGAGGTACCTACTATAAGGTGTTGGTTCAACAAAGGCACCCGAACAATGTTTTAAATAAATAAATATATGTTCCTTTATAAATCCGCCTTCATACATTATTTTATGAGTTCTAAGACCAAACCTAAATTGCTTTAGCGTTCTAGCAGTTGCTTCTATGTTTTCTTTAGGGAAATCCACTACTTTTTTCGGCAAATCCAATTTCTCCTCCAGCATTCCTGTTATTAAGCAAGAAATATGTTGAATTTTTTTATGGTGATACCAGATAATCGAAAATTTGATCATCATCTAATGAGGATCGATAAATCAGTAAAATTATTAAAGAAATTTATAAATTGCGTTAACACTTTACTCCAATCCATAAATCTACCTCGTTATTTCCCTTCTATTCTCGAGATTGCATATTCATTTTCTATTCATACTTTCCAAGACTTTTTCGATACTTATATAAAAAATACAACAAAACTATCAAGTAAATCAAGGTTTTTTATTAAATTTATTATTTTTCTCCATTCACTATTATGCATTAAAATGCAATGCTTTGCATTGCAAAGCATTGCAACCTTTACTTTATTTGTATGTAAAATAAATAATCTTATCGGTTCTGAGAACAGCAAAAAAATGGGAGAAAGAAATTCAATCTATATTAGATTAAGTAACTATTAAAAAACCCTAGAGAAAAGATTTATGTCTCTCTAGATTGTTGCGATTGGAACCATACTGCCTTTATGATAAAAGCGTTTTCAAATAAGATATGCTTGTTTTGTAACTGATTATTGGGGGGGCATTGTGGCTAATAAGTTTATTACTTTTGAAAAAGCTAAAACCGAAATAAAGAGACTGTAATACTTTGTCAATTTAGTTGAAGGTACGAACCAATTAACTTAGAACAAGAAATCATCAAAGAATATGCCAAACCAATTAGTATTAGCGAAGTTTCGAGAAGGTTAAATGTAAATTATGAAAAAGTAGTGGATGTAATAACTAGCAGGGGTAAAGATGAACTTCATAAACTGGTTAGATCAGGATACATGAAGAAAACCAAACATAGTCGAACTTAAATAACGCCTTCAATTGATATTTCTGATTCCTCTTTATCCTCCAATATAGCAAGAAGGGTTTTATTAAATTGATATATGAATCCCTGGATCGTATAGTCTGCACTCCTTGTCACTAAATAACCTCCTTCATAATTACGCGTAATTTCAACATATTTTTCTACTTGTTCCATATTATAGTATAAAAGATTTATACTTATATAAACATATAAAAATATCATACATTTATTCGGCTTCAGTTTAGGAGTACAAATTTACAATTAACAGATGAAACCTAAACTAAAATAACATAAGAATTCTCACGTTAATTGAACTAAGTGTGTTGATCAGGAAAATGCCCAACTTTTTTGTCAACAACATCTATAACCTTAAAGAGAGAGGGCTGATAACCAACCCTCTCTCTTTTTTACAGCTTTATGAAACATTAAAGAACAAAAATCTGCATCGATGTTTGGTATCCTTCTTATTTGAACTCTTCAGAACACTCATTTTTCAATATTTAATTAAGATTTAAGACCTAAGATAGGTCCTTTTTTAAAACTTCTTATTTAGATGTTGGCATAATTTTGATATAACAAAACCCCTTAATATATGCTTTTTATTCTCCAACACTTTATTATTTTAAAAGAATATTCATCCTCAACTATATTTAAATAGTTAAATATTTCGAAAAAGACTTTATGATTGAAATTTAAAAATTTAATTTTCACGAAGGGATAAAAATAAATTTTACACACAAAACCGAATATACGTTTGGCAGAATATTCTTATTATCATATTTTTTTGTTTGTATAGAAATTAATAACACAATACTAATTTTTGCTTGATAGATTAATAGATTATCCCATTTAGAATGTAACCATTGAATTGTGTTTTATACGTTCATTCCTTGGGCAGACGTTCCTCTGGGTGCCCATTCAATACTACCTGGTCTCCAAATGCATCCTGTAATTGCTGCCAAAAATAGTCGGTCAATTCTTTTAAGCCAAGAGTTCCTACTTCTTGTTTAGCAATTTGACAAGCCATTCCTAATCCCACTGCAAGTAAAGTATTTTCCGTGCCGGCACGCAGTCCAAACTCATGCCCAGCCCCGTGTATAAGTGGTTCCAGTTGGATTCCCTCTCGCATAAAGAGCGCTCCAATTCCTTTCGGAGCATAGAGCTTATGGCCGGCAATCGTGAGCATATCTACCTTCAAATCATCCACATTTACCAGGACTTTTCCAACCGATTGAGAAGCATCCGTATGAAAAGCTATCCCATGCTCTTTAGCTATATCCCCGATCGCTTGGATTGGTTGTAAGGTACCTGTTTCATTATTGGAATGCATAATCGAAATCAGGATCGTCCCCTTGGTAATTGCCTTTTCTATTTCTTCTAGTGTAACTTTCCCAGTCCGATCCACGTCTACATATGTGACCTTTGCCCCAATTTGTTCGAGGAATTTGCATGGATTTATAATCGCAGGATGTTCAATTTTAGAAGTAATGATATGGTTTCCTTTATGCCGATTTTTAAAATAAAAACCTTTTAATGCAAGGTTATTGGCTTCGCTGCCCCCACTTGTGAAAATAATTTCTCTAGGGGAACATCCAATTAACTCAGCAACCTGTTTTCGGGCACTATGTAATAATTCTTTTACAGGTCTCCCCGCCCAATGTAAGGCGGATGGATTCCCATAAAAATCATCTAGCAACGGTTTCATGGCCTCTACTACTTCAGGAGCCATAGGTGTACTGGCATTGTAATCAAGATAAATTTTTTCCATCGATTGATTCCTTCCCTTCCACTTCTAAACCGATGATTAAACCATGACCTTTGCACTGTTTTTAATAAATTCTAAGAACAAATTATTCATCTCAGCGTTTGTACTTGCCATGGATTCAGGATGCCACTGAACCCCCACCGTAAATGTGGTTGGATGGCGATACTCTACTGCTTCCACGATTCCATCGGATGATTGTGCAACGATACGAAGATCCTTGGCTACCTCACCGATTGCTTGATGGTGAAGACTATTGACCCGGACTCGATCAGATCCAGATCCTACTATTTCAAACAATCTACTATTTTTGGAGATGGTCACCCAATGTGTATCTTGACTCCTATCAATCTTCTGAGAGTGTTGGATTGGTTCAATGACTTGACTCGGGATATCCTGAATTAAGGTTCCTCCCAGAGCGACATTCAAAATTTGCACACCTCTGCAAATCGCAAGAAGGGGAATATCGTTCTCGAGCGCATATTTCACAATCGCGATCTCTGCCAAGTCCCGCTCTGGTGTAGTTGGACCTAAGTGGTGATGTGGATCCTGATTGAAAAGTTTAGGATCGACGTCCTCTCCCCCGCTTAGGATAATTCCATCACATAAACCAAGCGTTTCTAAAGAAATTTCGGGATTAATATATGGAAGGATAATAGGAATCCCACCATTGGCGGCAACACTTTTATGGTAATCATGGTGCACATAAACACCTTCCATATAGTCGTTATGTTTAACATAGGCACCCGTTATGCCGATAATTGGTTTTCTGTTCATCTTTCTTCCCCCTATGACTTTGACACTAATATTGATATCTTAACACAATAATTTTTCAATACAGCACTGAAAAAATTTACATAATCTTAAAATGAACTTCATATATTAATCTGTATTGCAAATATACAATAATATTAACATGATCAAAGGATGGAGATACTATGGAGCATGTTCTTTACAATGGAAAGAAATATATTATCCTTTATACTTACGATTCTGGATACTGCGAGATTAAAGAAATAGAAAGTGTTCATAATGTACAATTGGTTCATTTATCAGAATTAAAAAATCTAACTTAAAAGATAAAGTTGGAAAAGGAAAAACTCCTTAACCAACTTTTTTCATGCTTAAAAAGTGTGTATGATTTTTTTAATTGATTAAATAATTAAAATATTTTATTAAAATTTATTTCGAAATCCGAAAAAGATGTTAAAATCTATTTATTAAATTGAAATAGATTGTAGGGGATTGGATGAACAAGAATAAGAAGCTATGGCTGATTTATGGGATGTTATTTTTTGCCACGGCTACATGGGGAAGTGCGTTTCTTGCTGGTAAAGTCGCCGTAAAAGACTTTGAACCAGCAACCGTTGCTTTTTTACGTTTTTTGGGGGCTGCTATTCTATTGTTTCCGCTTATGTGGTTGATGGAAAAAAATCGAAAGAGGCCAACTCTCAAAGATTATGGATTATTTGCCGTACTTGGATTAACAGGCATTGCAATTTATAATATTTGTTTTTTTATGGCTACCAAACATGCACCGGTTATTAAGAGTTCCTTATTTATTGCCTCAAACCCAGTACTGATTGTCCTTTTATCAGGATTATTTTTAAAAGAAACAATCACCAAAAACCATGTGATTGGAATGGTGATTGCCCTAACTGGGGTTACCTTCATTATTACCGATGGTCACCTACTCTCACTGTTCCAATACGGTTTTGAGACGATCGACTTTGTTTTACTAGGTGCGGTAATAAGCTGGGCATTGTACAGTGTGGTTGGTAAAGTCGTTTTAAAAAAATTCAGCGCAGTGGAATCCACTACTTATGCTGTTGCTTTTGGTACCATATTTTTATTTCCGTTCGCATATGCGGAAACATCCTGGCACGATGTACAAAACGCTAGTGTTTCAACCTGGATCGCCATTTCGCATATGAGCATATTTGTAACAGTTGTTTCATTTATCATGTACTATTACGGCATAAAAGAGGTTGGTGCTGCAAAGGCTTCTATCTTTATTAATGTGATGCCGTTATCAGCTGTCTTGATGGCTACCTTTTTTTTAGGTGAGACCTTTACATTGGCTCAAGGAATAGGTGCAGCCTTTGTTTTAACTGGAGTATATATTGGAACAAATACGAAACTATTTAAAAGAAAATTACAAGCGGCATAGCTTAAAGGTCAAAACGGCAGTGATTTAGCTAATCACCGCAGCTTTCTTTCCTGATGAAATTTAAACCTGCGCATCAAAAAGATAAATGCATATTTCTCTACTTTTTTTCAAATTATATGAAAAAAAGGTGGTTATATAAATGAGTAATTGGCATCTCATTTTGTCTGGTATTGCATTGTTAGTGTTGATTGGCGGTTTAATTTTTACGTTAGGGACTGGAAGAATGGTCAGTACTAGATCAAGTGAATTTGATACGCAAATCAATGAAAAAACTCAAAGACATCCTTATTTACTGAATCCAGTGTTTCTTGTTTGGATTATCGCAATTGCAGCTATCATTATTTATATCATCTATCTTGGCTTTAATTACTATTGATAAAAAAAACGCAGCGAAAGGACCCCCTATTATCTGGGGTACCTTTCGTTGCGTTATGTTTTATTCTGCCGGAGCATGTTCCACGGCGATTTGGTATGCAGCCAATATCGCTTCACTCTCGGAAGGGTTATTAATACCCACTAAGTCTTGGTTACCTTCCTCACCCTCAATTTTCATTACGATGGTTTCATCCTCTGCATTTAGTAGAGCATAGGATTCATCCTTCATATCAAACAAGGCTTCAACAGCAAATTCTTTAAGATTCCCCTGGTCATCTTCAATCGTTATATAATCACGTGGTTCATCATGATTCATCGTCCCTCACCTCAACAAAAGTAATCAGAAATATTGTTCCCTTACCCACAAAAAAGTTCAGTGGAAAAATATTGTTAATACCATTAAATACTCGATTGGAAATTGGGAAAAGTAATATAACAAGCTTTTATAAGGGGACTATTATGACAGACAAAATTATTGAGGCAGTCTCACCGCAGATGCAACAAGAAATCGATCGAATGGTTAATGGCATGACTTTTACGAAAAATTTTCGTTCGGCCACGGCTGAAGAGTGGTATCTTTTTTTGCCTGGATATCAAGATCCTCGAACAGGAGGAGCCGCTGGGAAAGCTATTGTCCATTATGATCTTTACGGTAATCGAGACATTTTTATTAATACCACGGTGATAATTGACGATCCTGCTCTATTTCAACCAGATGTCCACCCTCTTGTCTATGCGGTCGCAGACGAGGTGGTAAATAAACTCGTTGGGTACGCGGATACTCTGCTGTCGGTTCATGCCGGTGAAAATTCCTATGATGCAGAGTATAAACAGTAATACTTTGACTTTGATAAAAAAGGAAATAAGGACTAGGTAAAAAACATATTGGCGAACCCACTCTCTCTTTTTTCATGTGTTCGGTCGCTTAGACGCCCTATTGGCGATCCTTCTCTCTCTTTCTTCCTGTGTTCGGTCGCTTAGACTTCTTTCTCTTTTCACATAATCTTAATGGTTTGTTTGTATTATCATTGAATTTTTTTGAAAGGTGAAATGGGTGTAAGTGCGTTTACCAAGAACACTGGTACAACAAATAGTGGGTTTCAAAATTGAAGTGTTTAATGAGGGCGGCTAATAAGGCTTGGGTCTCTGCAATTTCCCTGTAATAATAAGAATCATAAGAGAGGTTACCAAAAAAACAACCAGGTCTTGTTGGTAAAATATTACAAGGAGAGTCCTTTTCCTTTAGAACTTGAAGACATAAGTTATTTAGGTCCAGCAAATTTTCCTTTGTGACTTCTTGTGTGAAAAGAGGGTCATCTTCCCCATTATGGAGTGTTTCGACAAACCAATTGTGGATTTGGTTGGCCTTTCGCCAATACGCAACTTCTTCATAAATACTCGACCATGAGGAATCATATTCCTTAAAATGCTTAATATGCGGCTTTAGCTTTTCATAGATTTCATCCTGATCTGCTTTATGCTTACTCATTTGTGCACTTGCTAAAACGATTTCATCATAGTCCATTCCAGTGATCTTAGGTAAAGAAACTAAATACATATCAAGTCCCATGTTCTAACTCCTTTTTCTAATTTATTAGCTGTAAACATATAGTTATACAACCACTATTATCCTATCATAAATAAACTCCATCACCGCCTACTTCATATGAACAAATATTGAAATTTTCGACATTTTTCAATATAAACTGCTATTTTTCTTTGATAAAATAAAAATCAAATGAAGAAGGGTTTGTCCTTCAGAAAGAGGTTTCGTGTGGCACATAACCCGGTCGATTCAAAACCAGATTGGTTGAAGAGTTACATAAATTCACCAGAAAAGCAGGAAAAGTTATATCGACGGACATTACTGATCGTTGTCATGTCACAGATTTTCGGTGGGGCTGGACTTGCTGCTGGAATTACGGTTGGCGCACTTCTTGCCCAAGATATGTTAGGGACGGATAGTTATGCAGGGATTCCAGCAGCGTTGTTAACGTTGGGTTCTGCTGGGGCAGCGTTGCTTATCGGTCGAGTCTCACAACGTTTCGGCCGCCGTATAGGACTTGCGGGAGGATTCTTGACTGGTGGGATCGGTGCGATTGGAGTGATCGTTTCCGCCCTCACAAGTAATATCTTTCTTCTTTTTGCCTCGCTTCTGGTCTATGGTGCAGGCTCAGCTTCAAACTTACAAGCCCGCTATGCCGGAACCGACTTAGCAAAACCTACACAGCGAGCAACATCCATCAGCATTGCCATGGTATCAACCACATTCGGCGCTGTTGCGGGACCGAATTTGGTCGATGTAATGGGCCGATTTGCCACGTCAATTGGTGTCCCTGCTCTAGCCGGTCCATTCATTCTTGGCGCGGTTGCCTTTATCCTTGCTGGTTTAGTCCTATTAGCTTTCCTGCGCCCAGATCCTCTGATGGTTGCAGAAGCGATTGCAGTTGATCAACAAATGCATAGAAGTAATCCCTTAGAGAAGCAATCTAGTAATCTAGCTATCAATAAACGAGGAATCGTAGTTGCTGCGACCATCATGGTTTTAACTCAAATTGTCATGACATCCATCATGACAATGACACCCGTATACATGAAACATCATGGACATGGTCTGGGAGAAGTCGGAATGGTAATCGGCTTCCATATAGGTGCCATGTACCTTCCCTCACTAGTAACAGGGATTCTCGTGGATAAGATAGGCCGAACTACAATGGCCATCGCTTCCGGTGCCACGCTCCTTGCAGCTGGTATTCTTGCTGGCAGTGCACCTGCTGATTCCATGCTGGTTCTTATTATTGCACTCGTTTTGCTTGGGCTTGGCTGGAACTTTGGGTTAATTAGCGGCACGGCACTGATTGTCGATTCAACATCCCCCTCTAACCGGGCCAAAACACAGGGAACGGTAGATGTTTTAATTGCTTTGGCTGGGGCATCCGGGGGAGCGCTTTCCGGGATGGTGGTTGCACAAACGAGTTATGCTGGACTCTCATTTGCTGGAGGGATCCTTTCCTTACTGCTGATCCCAGTCGTGATCTGGTCTCGTAGTAATCAGAGAATGACTGAATAAATCTAGAGTTTTTGACAAAAAGTATAGGGAAAAGGAAACCTGTCTCTTGGGTCGTCAGTGGCCATCCTTTTCCCTTTTTGATTTCTTTTAATAAAAAAAGCAAAATTTTTACGGTTTCGCAATTAAATTTATTTTCGGAATTTTATAAGTATGTTATAGTCATAGAAAAGAAAAATGGAGTGATAAAAATGAAACTGCAAGTCCAACGCGCTTATAATTTTAATGCAGGCCCTTCCGCGTTACCTATTTCCGTCTTAGAAAAAGCTCAAGCAGAACTGATTGATTTTCGAGGTACAGGTATGTCAGTCATGGAGCTTAGCCATCGAAGCAAAGCTTATGAAGAAGTACATAATCAAGCGATTGACAGCTTGAAGGAACTGCTGTCTATTCCTGATACTTATGAAGTACTCTTCTTGCAAGGCGGAGCAAGTCTTCAGTTTTCAATGATTCCGATGAGTTTTTTACAATCTGGAAAAAAAGCCGGATATGTAATGACAGGCTCTTGGTCAGAGAAAGCATTCACGGAGGCAAAACTATTTGGTGATGTTTATCATGCGGCTTCCACGAAAGAAGGCAACTACCGCAGCATCCCAACGCTTGATCAATTACAGTACGATCCAGCGGACGCTTATTTACATCTAACTTCCAACAATACCATTTATGGTACCCAATGGAAGAACTTCCCAGACACTGGCGATGTTCCTTTAATCGCAGACATGTCGAGTGATATTCTGTCTAAGCCGATTGATGTCAGCAAGTTTGCGTTAATTTATGCTGGTGCCCAGAAAAACCTTGGTCCTTCAGGCGTAACGGTTGTGATTATTCGCAAGGATTTGCTTGAACAAGCAAACACAAATATCCCAACAATGTTAAAGTACAGCACGCATTCTAAAAATAATTCATTGTATAACACACCGCCAACCTTCGGCATTTATATGCTGGGTGAGGTCTTAAACTGGGCTCGTGAGTTAGGTGGTTTATCTGCGATTGCTGAGCTTAATGATAAAAAAGCGAATCTGATTTACGAAACAATTGATACAAGTAATGGTTTTTACATTGGCCATGCTGAACCGGACAGTCGTTCTCTCATGAACCTTACTTTTAACTTAGCATCGAAAGACCTAGAAAAGAAATTCCTCGAGCAAGCGAAACAAGAAGGCTTTGTTGGCGTAAACGGTCATCGCTCGATCGGCGGATGTCGTGTATCAGCTTATAATGCTGTTCCAGTTGAGGCATGTAAGGCATTCAAAGAGTTTATGATTCAATTCCAAGCAGAAAATAGCTAATGAAAAAATCACCCTCTTTATTTATTAGAGGGTGATTTTTTTAGTTAATCGGGCTTTATAAACGCTCTTACTTACCTTGGTCGTGATTTTCCCAGTCAAACAGGCTTTATAAACGAACACTAAATGCGAATAGCCACTTGCTTTTTAAAGCAATCGACAGCTTTCTCTGAATCAACCGGATATCCCAGCTCATTCATCGTTTCTCCGATCAAAACGACCGCATCTTCGAGCATTTGTTCCGTCGTATTTCCCATATGTCCAATCCGGAACGCCTTTCCTGCCAAATGGGCTAGTGCTCCAGCTACAATCACTCCTTTTTTTGCAAGTGAAGAACGGAAAGCAGCATCCTCCATTCCATCAGGATAAAGAATACAACTAAGTGTGGCAGCAGCGACTTCTTCATTTGCTAACGCCTTCATCCCGTATACGGCAAGGGCCGATCTAACCGCTTTTCCGAATGCAGTATGGCGCTGGTATCTTCGTATCATCCCCTCTTCCAATACCAATCTCATCCCTTCGTCATAGGCATAGATAAGATTTACTGGAGGTGTGGCGAAGTACTTTCCTGGATCGTTCATAATCGGAATCCAATTATAGATATCACAATAATAAGCAGGAACACGTTCAATTTTGGCACGTGCAGCTAGAGCTGTTTGGTTAAAGGCAACGATGGCTAGACCAGGCGGCACTCCAATTGCTTTTTGTGAACCTGTTAAAATGACATCGATTTTTCCATCAGACCCATGATATTGCCTACTCATATCTTCTTCCATTGCGGCAGTCGCACAAACACCATCGAGAATGACGAGTGCTCCATGTTTTTTAATAATCGGCACAAGTGCGTCTAAATTGGCAGCTACTCCTGTCGACGTATCTGCGTGGGTAATTGTAACCGCCTTAAAATTGCCATTCACTAATTTCGCTTCGACAACACTTGGAGATACCTGAGTACCCCATTCTGCCTGGAGTACTTCTACTTCAATACCAAATGCTTTTCCTAATTTAATGAAACGATCACCGAAATAACCGTGACTGATCACTAAAAGTTTTTCCCCAGCGGCAACTGTATTGACAAGCGCCATTTCCATAGCTATGGTTCCAGAGCCGGAAATAACAAACACTTCACCATCTGCTTTCAGCATTTCCCTTGTTTTCTCGATCGCATTTTTGTAGATAGCGACAAATCTCGTGTCTGTGTGTCCCCTAGTGTCCTGTGCAATAGCATCATAAATTGAATCAACTACCGGCGTTGGCCCGGGTATAAGCAGCATCTCTTGATTACGCATTTTCCCATCCCCCTAATTAGCAAACTGTTTCTCCATAAATATATTTCTGTACTCATCTATTTAAACCTTTATCTCAATTTTGACTAATTGGTGAATTTTCTCAAAAAGGACAAAGCCATTAATCGAGGGCACTAACCTGTTCTGATTCATTTTGGAATTCTCCATCGCGTTATTTTTATTGATTATAGAAAGGGGAGCAAACGAATTCAATAAAGCTGTAACAAAAACTCCCACGAATTCGTGGCAACGAAAAAGACCAGAGAGAGATCCATTGTCTCTTCTGGTCCTTTTCGTTTGGTTAGTGGCCGTCGACTACTTCTTTTAATATTTCATACGAACGTTTTTGTTTCTCAGTGTCATAAATATACGATACGGCCATGAGTTCATCGACATTATAATAGTCCTGGAACTTAGTCAACTGTTGGCGGACTGTTTCCTTGCTGCCTATCAACGTCACACTTTGCTTCGATGCCGCCATTTCTTTTTCCATTGGGTTCCATAGCTCATCCAAGTTTTCAACAGGTGGTTGTAGTGGATTTTGTGTACCACGTACAACATTTAGGAAAAACTGCTGCATCGTTGTCGATAAAAATTGTGCCTCCTCATCCGTTTCGGCCGCAATAACATTTAAACAAACCATCATATAGGGTTTATCCAAATATTCAGAAGGCTGGAAACGACTCCGATAGATTGAGATTGCTTCTTCCATATATCTTGGTGCAAAGTGGGACGCAAATACATAAGGAAGACCCAAGCTTGCCGCTAAATACGCTGAATCAGTGGAAGAACCGAGTATATAAATCGGAATATTCGTGTCAACGCCAGGATAGGCTTTCACATAGCTTTGCTGCTCTGCTGGGCCAAAATAAGTAAGTAAGGCTTGGACATCATTTGGGAAAGTATAAACTGGATCATTTTTCGATCGTCTTAGCGCGCTTGCCGTCATCATATCTGTTCCAGGTGCACGGCCTAGACCGAGGTCCACACGATTTGGGTAAATCGTGGCCATAGTACCGAATTGTTCAGCCACTACTAGCGGGGAGTGATTCGGCAGCATGATCCCTCCAGACCCTACTTTAATCGTATTTGTATGTTCCAAAACATGTTTAATTAAAATTGATGTCGCTGAACTGACAAGGGTAGCTGTATTATGATGTTCTGCGATCCAATAGCGTTGATAGCCCATTTTCTCGACCGCTTGCGCAAGTTCGACCATTGCCTCAATCGCTTGGCTGGGACTCTGCCCCTTCCGGATCGGAGCTAAATTCAAAAGAGATACAGGTAAATTAATTGTTGCCATTTTTATAATTCCTTTCCCTATATAGATTACTACTATAGTAACAATAGGAAGGCAGAAATCAAAAATTAATGCTTAACAGGAAAAGGGTGTCAGGCACCATGTGAAAAATTCACATGGTGCCTGACACCCTTTTCTTTCCGAAACTTTATTTTAGTAATTATAAAAAATGACATTTATGAACTAAGTATCAGAACAAGCAGCTTTATTTTATTAACTCTCTCAGCTCTGCAGTCATTTTTTCCACTAACTCTGGTCTGCCATGAAACTGGGCCGGAGTATTTTGAAACAACTGAATACGCCAATCCCCGTTTCTTTTTACAACTACAAGCGTATGATGTGTGTTTACATTAGGGTTAAGATCTGATTGCTTTGGCGGAACCATTCCAGCTATTGCGCGCAAAATAGCGATCTCTGAACCTAGAAAACGTACATCCTTCACTTTACTTACAAATCGTGCCGTAGGATGGTGTTCAAAAATTGGCTGTAGGTGTGAAAATATTTCTTGTCTGCCAATGGATTGACTTCCATCAAATCCGATACTCTCGCCATCATCCGTAAATAATTTTGCCATCCCCTCTGCACTGCGTTCATTCCACGCATCCAAAAGCTTTTTATAAACTGCTTGTACTTCTTTAGAATCAGAATTCATGATAATTTAATAACTCCTCTCATGGCTTTGATATTATCGTAAAACAATCCATTCCTTCTTTTCAACTTTGAGGTCAGGCTCTCACAAATAAAAAAGGACCTTCTCCCACTCCATTAAAGATGTAGGTGAAGGTCTATTATTTAATTTAGAGCAAACTGAGCAAATTTTTCCGAAAATGACGCTTCTTGTTGTATTTGCATTTCTTGTTGTACTTTGATTTCAGTTTTTCTACTCACTTCAAATGTTTTTAATCTCTGTGCTGTAATGTTTTTATCCATAAGGGCTTCGGTTAAGATCGGCGCTAACACATGCGCGTCCTTCATTCCACAATTAATCCCGATTGCACCAGTTGGAGTCATCGTATGAGCGGCATCCCCAATAATAATTAATCCGTCCTTTACCCATGTTTCAGAACGAGAGCTTTGCACCTTTAAGGGAACAAAGTTATTCCATGTATGAAGATGCTCTAATACCAGCTCTTTCAATTCTGGAAAACTTTCGATCAATGGTTCAAGAAATGGCTGTAACGGTTGCTTTCTTAATGAAGGAAAAGATCCTTCTTCAATATTCCAGCCAATTTGAATGAATCCTCCCGTCTGTGTGAACAAGGCAAGCTGATGTCCATTGACATGCACCATTCTTGTTGTTGGCTCCCATCCTGCAGGAGCGGGAATTTTGGCCCACAATACGTCATATCCATGCGTCATCTCGATCGTTGGTATCTTTGCCAGCTTTCTGACTGTCGAATAGCGGCCATCTGCACCAACGACAACCGAGCTTGTGATCATTATTTCTTGACCGTCCCTTATCGCTTTTACACCAGTATAAACTCCATGCTCATCCTGCATTAACTCCGTTACTTTTGTGTTATAAAGAAGAAGGTAGTTTTTATATTGTTCTGATTCTTGGTTGATTGCACTCAGTAAATGAACTTGAGGAACATGAATTCCTACGTGATCCTCATCGGTTGAAGGGATAATTGTTTGAACGATATGTTTGCCAGCAAAGAATTCAACTTTTTTCATTTTAAGTATGCCTAGCTCTTCTATCTTTTCAAACAATTGATGTGCTTTCAAAATGGCTTCTGTTTCAGAATTTATATGTTCTCCTCTAAATTTCCTGTTAACTCCAGAAGCTCGTTCTAAGATAATAGTTGATACACCGGTTTTGGCTAAAAGAAACCCTAGTAATGTCCCTGCTGGTCCGCCACCCACAATACAAACATCTGCCTGTAGCTTCATTTTATCCACCTTCTGGTTATATTTATTATTGAAAAAAATTATTTTCAAAAGTTTTCTTATAAGAATAAAAGTTAATTATAGAATAACAAATTTGTCGTATTCAGTCAATCTAAAAAAGGTCAGTCCCGCCAACTATGGATGTTGTGGGGGACTGACCCTTTATTCAGTAACCGCTAATTTTTCCAAATCAATAATTTTTTTAAGATATTCATATTCGTTGTTTTCGAGAATATCAATTTCATTATTGGTGGCAAGTAGAACTTGATTTCGACACTTAGATATTCTTTGAATCATCGGGTGTATGGTTAGGCTCGATAAATTAACAAAATCATATAAGTCTGTTAAACAAACTGGCAGTTTGTATCCCTTATTGCTGCTGGCAATTAACAACCCGCTATCACGAAGCTTGGAAACGATGTTCGATCTAAAGTAATGGTGATTTATTTTGTTCACTCGGATGGCATTTAGATTATCTAAAATTTCTTGAGTATAGACATATTCATTAGGATTTTCTCTTAGATTAAATAACAGGAACTTGAGTAAATCTATCCTAATTTTTTCATCCGCATCTTCACTCTTTTTATTCTTCTCAAGATATTGAAGGGTTAAATTAACTGATTGTTTAAAAATAACCTCATCAAATTGAGAGTCCTGATTCCTTGATATGTAATCATGTAAATAGTTTTTATAGTTTTGCGGCCATAAATTAATGGCGATGATTTTCTTTTTGATGATTTTATGAAAAAGCGGATAATGTTCCGAGTACTGGGTTTGATCATAACCTTTTGCAATCGTCCCAGCGATAAAATTAGCCAGTTGAAGAAGTAATTCAGATTTACTGTGATTAAATCCGAAGATGGAATAATTAAATAAATCTGGAACACTTTTTTCTTTAATATAGGTTTTAAATTCAGACATGAATTCTTTCGTTCCTTGTTCCACCAACACAAGATCCAGTTGGTCAAACGTTCGATTTAGGTCATCATAGATTAACCGATTCATAAATTTAATAAACGTCTTTTCAAATGTGATACCGCTATCTTCTCTAATTTTTCTCTTATCGACGACATATGCATATATATTGAACGGTAAATCTTTCAGTTCATTTAATAGTTGAATTCTTAGATGAGGGTTATCCATTTTATCAGTATGCATTTCGTCGGTTTGAAAGTATTTTTGTCTCACCTTTTCAACTTCCTGTTCTAACAATTCTTTATTAGACTCTTTTGCTAGAATAGAAACGATAATAAAGTGGGTCGAGACATCTTTATTTTCAAAATCAAAACTATAATCACCAGATTCATCAATAAACGCAAATTGGATATCCTTCATTCTCCCACCTCACCCAAAAATTCTTTCTTTAGGTACTTATTTCAACAAAATATGATCTAAAACCTTCAAAAAGTTAATTTTCCCCTTATTAAATTCATTGATTAGCACGTTAAACCGCAAGTACAGCGATTTTTTCCAAAAACAAACGAATAAGCAGATGGAAATTCTTGATTCACCCGCTGGACCTCAAGGGCAAACTCCTGTTCATTTTTAGGAACATTTGATAAGGAATCGGCTTTTTTCTGATTATCAATATGAGCGCCTGGTGGAACAAAGCTTCCAGGCCTTAGCGTTACTCCACCAGTAACAACTGCCCCTGAGGCGATGAAACTTCCTTCTCCGACCTGGGCATGATAAACAATTGACTTAAAACCGATAAATACCTTTTTATCAATCTGACAGGGACCATGAATCAATGAACCATGTGCACAGGATACCTCATCGCCGATATAGACTGAATATTTCCTATTATTAACCTCTACATGTTTGTTTTTTAAACCATGAAGGATTACTCCGTCCTGCAAATTACTGTTGCTTCCGATAAAGAAAGGCGTTCCTTCATCTGCGCGAATACTGACGAAGGGACCGACATACGTATTATTCCGAATCGTAACGTCGCCGACAATATAGGTGAACGGGCTTAAAAATGCCGTTTTATTTATTTTTGGAAAAATTGGTGTGGGATTTACGGAAGTTACCGGATTCGAACCTACAAAGTAACTATAAATATTAAAAGGACCATTTAAATTATTGGGATTATGCCACAAAATAAATTCCCCTTTCAAATAACGGGATTTTTAATTATTCATACTACATATACGTAGGTTTCCTGAATAAATACCTTTTTTCATGGTCCAAATAAAAGACAGTGATTCCTAAATCACTGCCCTTTTAGCATTATTCTTTTGTTAGGTTTACAGGATTATCATCCTGTTCACTTTTTTCTTTTTCTAACTGCTCTATCCGTGCATCAATTGTACTTTGGAAGTAGGAATGGTTCACCTTGTGTTCTAATCGTTCCAGATAGTTTTCAATATCCTTAAACTTTGATGAAAATTGGTCCGAATATGAATTTGACTCTGATACCTGATTTATTTTAATATTAGCCCGTGTTACATTTTCCCGACCCATTAATTCCATCCGGCGAAGATGCATATCCTTTAACTTTTGCTTCATTTCTTCATGCTTTCTTTCTAATTCACGTAACTGCTCAATTACTTGTGCAAGAGATGCATTTAGACGTTGGGCCCGTTCTGAATACTGTTGATGCTCAGCTGAAGCAAATTGATATAGCTCTGTTTCTCCAGCTTTTAAAGCAATCTCGGCTTGGTACTTTCTTTTTTCTGCCCGCTCTGTAGCTTGATGATATTCTCTTGTAAATTCTGCCTTTAAGCTAGATTGACGTTCGATAAGCTTGCCAACCTTCTCCGTCTCCTGCTCACATTGGCGAAGGTATTGATTGAGCAAATCAATCGGATTTTGTTTTTCTTTGTGTTGACGAGTTTCATTCAAATCAGCAATAATGAGATCTTTAATTTTCGTTAATAAGTTTGCCATTGTTCACTTTTCCCCTTTTAAATTAATATTTTTTTAATTCATTCCATTGTTTATCAAAATTTACAAATGGATCGGATTCCTTGTTCACAGGCGGCTTATTGTTTTTATTCCACAGTTTATAAACAAGGAACAGTACATAAGCTGCTCCGACTCCGATGAGTGCTGGAATATGGTGGATGGTTGCTGAAAGGACAATTAAGCCGATGATGACTAACCCAATTTTCCAACCTGTGGATTCCGCCTTCAAAAATTGTTTATAGATGAAGTAAAGAATCGCTAGACTTACAAGTAACGCTACCATCGGACCAATTGTTTTGAGTAATATAAAAGCTGCAAGGCCACCTGCTAAAAGTAAACCAAATTTTTTCATGTTAATATCCTCCTTTGTTTCACTCATCTGAAATTTCCCAGTGATTCTCCCCTCTGTCGACACCTGTTGCTCGCCAGTTGGTAGGTTTCTTTATCTTGTTTTCATCTTACCTTTTTTCAAACTGTTTCATAATTGCGCTTGAGCTTGATTTTTCTCTCAGACTTAAGACGTAGATGCTATCGGACTGCTTAGTATTGAATATATTTAAGGAACAACGCTTTTCACTAATAAAAATCAGAAAGGTCAAACTTTCTATTTGCTATCTATCTGTTATAATTAAATTATCCCAATTCAACCATTTTATGGTGTAATACTAAAAAGCATTTGCCTTCAGGTAGATTCTTTTTTATATAATCCATTTTCAGGAGGTTATCTATGTATAAAATCAAAAATAAAGAAAAGCTATTCATTTACACAGGACCAGATGGTTCAGGGAGAAAAACGGTTGCCAAAATGGTTGCGACCGCGTTTGATATGGAAACTGTTCTCTCTTACACGACTCGTTCCCCTCGTCATTACGAACAAAATGGGGAAGACTACCATTTTATTACCGATGAAACATTCAAAAAAATGAAAGAGAAACAGGAATTTCTTGAATGTGTCGAAATCGATGGAATTCACTATGGCATTCGCGAAGAGGATATTGTTAAGGCATTCGAGTCCCATAACCTTGTCTACCTAACGTTAAATCCTGAAGGTACCGAAAAATTAAAACAGATGTATGGGGAACGTGTCATGCGCTTTTTCATCTATGCCGACCGTGATACGGTGATTGAGAGACAAAAGGAACGCAAAGATAATGATCAAGATATAGCCCGCCATATGGCCCATTATGATGAAACAATGAACTATAAAAACAACTGTGAACATGCCTTTGAAAATTATGATTTGCCTCAAGTTTCCTATCAAATCAGTGAAGTCATTGAAGGCTTCCTTGAAAGAGGTTTCATTGTTACCGATTATTAATTAGAAAAAAAAGTGTCAGGCACCGAATGGGTGCCTGACACTTTGTGTAAATTTACTGGTTTGTTAACTTTTCAAGTTCATTAAACACCGCTTCATAATCTTCTTTTTTATCAGCTTTAAATGAGGTGTTTATGTAGGTTATCATGCCAGTTTTATCCACCACAAAGACTGAACGAATCGCCGTTCCGCCTTTTTCGTTAAGTACATAGTAACTTTTTACCGTTTGTTTAAACCAATCTGATAATAAAGGATATGGCAGAGTTCCCATACTCGCTGCAAAAACTCTATGGGAGTGGATATGATCCACACTAATAGCTAGTACTTCAGCATCTAATTGCTCGAATCGTTTGTAATCCTCTTTCCAAGAGGATATTTCCTTAATTCAGCCGGGTGTAAAATCCATTCCATAAAAGGCAACAACTATGTTTTTCTTCCCTCGATAATCAGTTAAGGCAATCTTTTCTTTTGTCGTCGCCGTTAATGAAAAGTCTGGGGCCATCTCGCCAATATTCAATGACGCTTCCAAGATCTATTCCTCCTTTCTGTCTAACTAAGAAATTCCGTTCATTACCCTCATAAATTATTTACCTTTATTGCTAGCTGGGTCCTGAATTGGAACATGCTTTGGTCTTTTTGGATAGGAAGCCTTCCCTTCATCTGGACCTGTAAGGTCATTTCTCTGGTCAAGAACTTTCCCAGTATATTCAATTGGATTATTCTTTGGCATTGTCTCACCTCCAAGTTAAAGGAGCGATGCACTATGATCGTCCGTTAGCTCTTCTTGTTTTGAAATTTTAATTTCTGCTCTGCCTCACTCATGTTTGGATTACTTCTGGGTTGACTTTTGCTTAACGCCTTCTTTAATTCAATATTGGCATCATCATCCGTATTATACTTCTGGTCCATACTTCTCCCTCCTTTTTGTTACTTATTATGAACCTTATTAGTGGGTTCATTCGTTTGTTATTTTTTACATTACGGAAAAAGCTTCGTTTTAGATAATCCCTTCTAATCCGTTTGCATGCCGACAAACGAAAAAAGGAGTCCTTCCCCTCACTAAGGGAAAAGAACTCCAAATTCAATCTAATTAATTGACTCTCTTCGGACCGGTCCAGTACATTTCTCTTAAACGAAATTTTTGCAATTTACCGGTTGCTGTTTTTGGTAAAGCTTCTACGAATTCAACTGCCTTCGGTGCTTTAAAATGTGCTAACTCTGACCGGCAGAACTGGACGATTTCATCTTCAGTTACATTCGCCTCAGGTTTTAACACGATAATTGCCTTTGGAACCTCGCCCCACTTTTCATCCGGGATCGCAATCACTGCAGTTTCCAAGACAGCCGGGTGCTTATAGAGAACTCCTTCAACCTCTGTAGAAGAGATATTCTCTCCACCAGAAATAATCAAATCCTTGGCACGATCTCGTATTTCGATGAACCCATCTGGGTGAGTGACAGCCAAATCTCCCGTATGGAACCAGCCGCCCCTGATTGCCGCTGCAGTGGTGATTGGATCCTTGTAATAACCTGCCATGACGACGTTACCACGCGTGATGATTTCTCCTAATTCTTCTCCGTTCCAGGCCACTTCCTCCCCATCTTGATGTACAACCTTTGTTTCGCCATTGAAAGCAAGTTCAATCCCTTGTCTTGCCTTGATCGCTGCTTGTTCATCAGCTGTCATTGCATCAAATTCTTTTTTCCACTCACAGTAAAGGATGAAAGGAGAGGTTTCCGTTAGACCATAGACATGTATCATATTTAAACCCAGAATTTCTTGTGCTTTATGAATCAGTGCTGCTGCAGGAGGTGCACCGGCTGTCGCCATCCGTGGGGTGGTAGTAATCTTAATTTCCTTTGCCTTTGGCTCATTGACCAGCATATTCACGACCGTTGGCGCACCGCATAAAAGCGTGATTTTCTTCTTTTCAAATAATTCAAGTATAAGGGGCGGCTCAACTTTTCTGAGACATACATGGGTACCGCCTGTAGCCGTAATCGCCCAAACACCGCCCCAGCCATTTGCATGAAACATCGGAAGTGTATGGAGATAGACATCATCATGGTTGACACCTAAATGATACATGAAATTAGCAGCATTTAAATAATTCCCTCGATGTGTAAGCATGACTCCCTTGGGTCTTGAAGTCGTCCCGCTCGTATAATTTAAAGTTAGCAGTTGATTTTCATCAATATCCATCTCTGGAATTGTAACCGTTTCCAAAGTATGTTGCAAAAAATCCTCATAATCGATGCCCATTAAAGAAGTATCCTGTCCCTGTACAGATACAATAATAATTTGTTCGAGGGAAAGATTATCGATTATTTTCTCAATCGGGCCGCAAAATTCTTCATCGACAATTAACATTTTCGCATCACTGTGACGAATGATATACTCTAGGTCATCCGCAGTAAGCCTGTAATTTAGCGGTACCATGACCGCGCCAAGCTGGCAGATTCCATAAAAGCACTCCAGCATATAATGCGTGTTAGGCAACATGACCGCTACATGATCACCTTGGATGATTCCTGCTTGAAGGAGAGCAGCAGAAAGCTGATCGATTCGCTTGCCAAATTCTTGATATGTAAATTCCTTTTCTCCATCGATGACGGCTGTTTTATTCGGATAATACTTCACCGCCCGGCGTTTCCAATCTAATGGGGTTAACGGGGAAATCATATAACCAACTCCTCTTTTATTAAATGAGAGTGATGGGTAATTTTTTCGCGTATTGGTCCCTTTGATGTATACATCACAATTCTATTCTTGTCCCAAAAATAGGGATTTGTCAATTAATAATTTAATTTTTCTGAATTTAGCATTTAACTACCTTTATCACAAAAAAAATCGAGTAGAGACTTAGTCCCTCACTCGAATTTTGTACTTATTTTTTTTCTTTACACTTGAGTTTTTTCTGGCTTATTTTACATATAGGGGTTTATATCAAACTATTATGTAAAGCAAGAGGGTCAACTTTTCGACTTCTTAATTTTGTAATTTTTATGGTTTACAATGGTAGTAAGTGGTTCATCCTTATCTTTCGAATAACCATATTGGACCATAACAGAATTTTCCCTAATACCAGAAACGACACCTTCATGATTTTTTCCTTCACGACTAAAGGAAATAACATCGCCAATATTTGCCGTAGCCATTCCATCACCTCGACTTTATATTAACCAATAATTCCCGAAAAAATACTTTCCATCTATAAGGAAAATGATCAGAAAAAAAAGCCCTTGACGGGTCAAAGGCTTCGCTTTATCGGAACAATTAAAGTACGATTGTACTTTCTAAAATAAGTTCATTAATAGTTTTCCTAAATCCCCAAATAATGTCCGATAACATTTCTAATTCAATATCTATTTCTCTAATGTCCCAATAATGTTCGTTTTTTCGGTGGTAGGTAAACTTTCCATCAGGATACTTCATAATCGTAAGCGTTCCATTCGGACTGACTGTATTTAAAGTAAGAAAATATTTCGTCCCATCCCAATTAGCATACCTATCAAAATGATTTAGAAATCCAGTAATTTCGCTACTTCTCAAAATCATCACCAGTCACCCCTTAACTTTTAATCGGTAAAAACGATTCGTGAAAAAGGAACGTGAGGATTTTCAAAAAAATACATCCTCCATTAACTTATTGTTTTCATTATAGAAGAAAAAAAAGTTAATTCAACGATTATGGCAACTATCCAAACATCCTTTCGTGTAAAATGGTGTCAGGCACCAACATAAATTTGGAAACACATTTTCTGGTTAAAATCTGCTATAGTAGTTTTATGATGGAATGGAAAGGAAATATGACAAATATGAAATGTATTTCAATCGATTTAGATGGTACCTTATTAAACTCTCAGCATGAAATAAGCTTGGAGAATGTGAAGGCTTTAAACGAATTGAAGGACTCAGGCCACTGCCTTATTTTGAACACAGGTCGTGCTTATGCTGATGTCATTAAATTAAAAGCCGTTCAAAATATGGAGATTCCGATTTTTTGTATCAATGGTTCTGTTTTATATTCAGAAACGAGAGAAATGCTGTACGAGGCTACATTAACAGTTTCAACCTATAAAACTATTTTTACGATATTAAAAGAACTCGGCGTTGGTATTTTGGTTTACACCAATTATGGCGGTTTCCCTTCGACATTGCCTCCATTGCATGGGAAAAGTAATCAAGAGCTCGATACCCTTTTTCAAGAATTCAATTATGATGAAATTCTTGAAAAAGACAATCTAAAAATCTATAAACTTATTGCCTTAGTACACCCGGATCAAATAGAAATGATAGCAGAGGTTAAAGCGGCATTAGCAGGGAAATTTGATATTTCGATCGCTTCCTCCTTTCCAAATAATGTGGAAATCACTTCAAACGAAGCACATAAAGGAAAAGCTCTATTACGTTACCAAAAAATGTTGAATCTTTCTTTTGATGAAATAATCGCTTTTGGGGATGGAGGCAATGACCTTGCCCAGTTTGAAGTAGCTACCACTTCAGTTGCCATGGGAAATGCCCCTGTCCATGTTCAGCAAAAAGCCGATATCATCACAAAGACTAATGACGAAGATGGTTTTGCCTATGCTGTTCGAGAGCTTTTACAATTATTGAACACAGAAGAGCAACGACCTATAATTAAATACTAAATTTTCCTGCTTGAACAACTGCGTCACCTCAAAATGGGGGACGCAGTTTTTTGTCGTTTAATTTTTATATAGTCTGTAAGGCACGTCCAGTCATTTAATACCAAGGACTGCATACCCTTCTTACTAAAGGGGGGATTTTCATTAACAGAGAATTTTCGAATAAAACGTCTTCCAAATCTTCCGTTGTTTTTGGAATCATTTTTGGTGTTATCGGGATAGGATTCATGTTTCTCAATATTTGGATTGGTTCGTTTATCTTTGTGATTGGAGTTGTTATTTTTTTGTGGATGCGATATTTTGGCAACGACACCACCGTTTCCTGTCGTGAAAAAGGGTTCACTGTCACAATCATTAATAAGCGAAAAGGAATCTTTGTAAACGACTACGCCTGGGAGCAAGTTACCGAAACCCTCTATTACGAAAGAGAATCTGCAGGTGAAAATAACACAACAACACGTTATTTTCAGGTAAAAACCGAAAATGGTGTCGCCTTTAATGTATATGAAATGAAGAATTTTCATGAATTAATAGAAATATTCAATCAAAATACTGTCCACTTGCCTTACTTTTGGGAAAAGCCAACAGGAATCTTAAAAACACGTTATCAAAAACAAACCCGAGTTACTTCTTAACTTATTGAACCTTCACCTTAAATATTCATCCTATATGAGCTTATAAAGGAATTATAGTTAGTAATTTTCTATCAATTTAAAAAAATTAGGGATTGGAAGGAATGTATGCTATACTTTGTTTACCATTTACTTTACGTTTTCATAAGACCGCCCTACTCAACTGCAGAGTAGGGTTTTTTATTTGCTTCGATTTTTACCAACAAAAAAAGACTCCCATAAAGAGAGTCTTTTTATATTTTGGTTCTTATTATGCTTTACGAACGTTAGTAGCTTGGGGTCCACGTTGACCTTGTTCTACTTCAAATGTTACAGCTTGACCTTCGTCTAAAGATTTGAAGCCTTCGCTTTGGATAGCTGAGAAGTGTACGAATACATCGTCCCCTGCTTCGCGTTCGATGAATCCGAATCCTTTTTCTGCATTAAACCATTTCACTTTACCTTGTTCCATTTGTTGTTTCCTCCTCGTGTGCTGTGCACACATTGTGTTACTATCCTTGCTCAGATCTTCAAGACAGAAAGTTTAGCACTTATTATCCTACCGACTAACAAAAATAATTCTTCCTTACTATAACAGAGATTAGTAAGGAATGCAAATAGGTATTTAGGATTAATTTTATTTTTTGATGTTTTTACAATGCTATAAGGCACTTTCAGTCTTATTCTTTACGCGGTGTGCGGAGAAATTCTGCCCTCTGACAAAAATCCCTGTTATTAAGATTGTAACCAAAACAGGCAGCAGCCAGCCGAGCCCCTTGTTATAAAAAGGCAATACTCGATCATAAAACGCAACAATCTGCGCTAGCCACCCAAAATATTCGATTCCAACCAGATCACAGAATGTTTTAAGCCCATCGATAATACTAATCATAAAGGTGACTGAAATGGCTGTTACATAAACAATCCGTGAATGGTTAAACAGCTTGGACAAAAAAGTCAACAGCATTAAGGCAATCGACAATGGATATAAAAACATTAATACAGGTATGGAAAAATTAATGATATTCGCTAAACCGAAGTTTGCGATAACAAACGAAACGAGCGAAAAGAAAAGCACCCACATTTTGTAACTGATTTTCGGTACCAGTGTATGGAAGTATTCGCCGCAAGCTGTCATCAAGCCAATGCTCGTTGTTAGACAAGCGAGTAAGATAATAACCGACAACATAACCGTGCCAAATGTTCCAAAATAATAGGAAGCTGCCTTTCCCAGAACAGGACCTCCAGTATCAAAAAGTCCGAACGCACTTGTGCTTGACGCCCCTAAATAAGCAACGCCCACGTAGATGATTCCAAGAAAAATGGTCGCAATCAGTCCAGACTTAGCTGATGCTATAAGGATACCTCGTGTAGACGTTACACCCATCGAACGAATTGAATTGATAACGATGATCCCAAATACAAGCGATGCAAGTGCATCCATTGTGTTATAACCTTCCATAAATCCTTTCATGAACGCCCCGCTTGCATATGTTGCTTGTGGTGCCTCAATTGAACCGATTGGCTTGACAATAACCATTACTAATAAGATAAAAATTAGAATGATAATAGCAGGAGATAAGATTTTCCCCACACGGTCCACAAGCTTTGCTGGGTTTAATGAAAACCACAAGGTCACAATAAAAAACAAACCAGTGAATACAAATAATCCAATTTGACCAAAACTTTCACTTACAAACGGTGCAATCCCAATATCATAGGCTACTGCGCCCGTCCTAGGTGCAGCAAAAAATGGCCCAATCGTCAAATAAAGAAGCGATGTGAAAATAACCCCATAGAGCGGGTGGACCCTGCTTGCCAGCTCCTCTAAGTTCTTGCTCCCCGAGAACCCCATTGCAAGGATTCCAAGAAACGGAAGCCCTATTCCGGTAATTAAAAAGCCTGTCACCGCCATCCACACATTTGACCCTGCATTTTGACCAAGTGCTGCTGGAAAAATTAAATTCCCTGCCCCGAAAAACAAGGCAAATAACATTACTCCTATAACGAAATACCTTGAAAATGGTAATTTATTTTGCATATTAGCTACTCCCACCTAGATGTCCTCTTCCTAAATAATTGATTCTAAAAAATTTATATAATGATATATTCCGAGAATAATATTACTATCCTCTTGAGAAAAATTCAACCTATTTTTGAGATTAGTTAGATAATTTCGAAAGAAGAGATGTTTATTTTTCTACCTATTTTATAAGATTTTGGTAAATAGTTGTGAAAATTATATATTTTTCATTTTTCTCATCAATACTTTTCTAGAAAAATAATTACCATAAAATTCCCGTCAAATAAAAGGCCTTTGTCTGGTTTCAGTCAGCAAAGGCCTTTTAGCTTTTTTAATTAATTTATTCCTTTTCCAAGATAAACTTTTGGATCAGCTTTTGCCCAGTTTCATTTTCCTTGTAAAAAAATGAAACCTGTTCACCTTCCTTTAGAGATGATAATTGCTTTATGGCATCCTCTGTTAACTGGAAGGCTACCTTCTTGCCCTCTATATCGATTTCAATCGTATGGGGATCCATTTGGCCAACCAGCACACCGGTTCCTTTGCTAAACGAATTTTTTATGATTAGGTCTGTCACTACTTTAGCTTCCTCTTCTTTTGCTGTTAAGAACACTTCGATTCTATATTGGCCATTGGGAAGATCTGAAATGGTAAATTCTTTTGTGATTTCTTGATTATTTGCTAACTCTACTTCCTTTATGGCTTGCGTTGACATGACTTCCTTGGAGTATTGTTTGACTTTTTTCCCTTTTAAGTCGTAAACAATGTAATCAGCTTCTAAGCCACTAGTAAATGTAAGTTTCTGTGGTTTGCCTGATAGATTTTTAACCTTGTATTTGATAATCATCTTATCATTCACTGCTTTTGTTTCAATCGTTGCGTGAAATTTAGCTACAATCTCATTCTGTTTTGGAAGCTCTATCTTAGTACCTTCGGCGCTCCCCTTTGTAGTAGCACCTGTTCCACATCCTGCTAAAAGGACAATCATTAATGCTGAACTTATAATAAAAAACAATTTATTGTTTCTCAATTCTTTTCTCCCCTTTTCCAAAAAGGCAATTTATTGGTCTCAGCCATATAGTCGCCGAAAAGAGGAACAAAGTTACATGATTACTAAATAAATTGTTGCACACTATTTTCATCCATACAAAAAATTGCCGTATATATAGGAAACTCCCTATTTATACGGCAATCTTTCAACTAGCTTGTTTTTTCTATTTTTTCTTCAATTCCTCTAATAATGGAAAAAGTTCTTCCAAATGGGTAATCTCATAAGTAGGGATAACTTCATTTCTGGCTTTTTCATGACGGTTAATCCAAACCGTTTTGATTCCTGCCCTATTGGCTCCTAGAATATCTGTCATTAAATTATCCCCCACCATAAGGACCTCATCCTTTTGAACCGACATAAGCGAGAGTGCGTGTTCAAAAATGGTCGGATCAGGCTTCCCTCTGCCGAAATCCCCTGAAATAACAATTTGATCAAAATATGGAACCAGTTCAGGTGTTATCGTTAGTTTTGTTTTTTGAAGATCGGGTGAACCATTTGTTAACAGCAGCAACTGGTAATTCTCTTTTAACGTATCAAGAATTTTAAATGATTCCTCATAGACAAACGGCAGGTTTCTACGCTCTTGTGGGAACCGTTCCGCTAACTCGAATCCAAAATCCGTGTCATCCACGCCCAATGATTTCAAACCAGCTGTCCAAGCGTCCTTTCGATAGGTAGGAACCATTTCCTTCATCTTTTTAAAATCATCCTGATCATCTAAAAAATTACCCCATAACCCTTCAAACGGATTAATCCCAATCATTTGCGTAAAAGGGTAAAATTCATAGGAAGCATATATGTTTCTTGCTGCCTCTCGAACGGCTTCTTCTAGTTGGTCCGCATCGACCCCATACCGTTCCTCAGCTACTTTACACGTAGCAGCAAAAGCCTCCTTCACACTTTTTTGATCCCAAAGCAGTGTATCATCTAAATCAAAAAAAATCGCTTTAATCATCGTAACCTTCCCCTTGTATAAAAGATATTTTTACTAGTTTACCATTTTAATAATTGAAAATATATAATTGTTAATTTTTTATTCATTTATTAGGGAAGGGAACCGATAATCGAGTGTTACAAGCATCAAGATATTTTCTTAGGAAGATACGGTTAACACATTGTTTTTGGATCCAATATCATGAAGCGCCGGGTCGACTGTTACATTATTTCCCACAACCATTAAATGCGCATTGGGATCCTTCGAGACAATGATGACCCCATTCTTGACTACCTTTGGCTGCCGATGACCGCATTTTCAATCCAGGCGTTCTCTTCAATAATGGTATTTGGCAAGATGACTGTGTTTTTAATTCGCGCCCCCTTTCCGATCTTCACACCGCTATACACAACGGACTTTTCGATCGTACCGTAAATTTCACAGCCTTCACTCAGTAAACATTGCTGAACCTTAGCCGACTCATCCACAAATAACGGGGGCAGGTTTATGCTGCTCAATAAATTCGATATTTTGAAAGACAGCATGTGACGTCCCTTACTTCTTATACTTTTATTATCTCCGTTTTCTTCCACTTTTCCGTTTAACCTGTTACAGCTTTGTGAAAATGCCCTGCCTTTTTATCGACACTAAAAGTGACGCAAACTCTGTATTTGTCTCGAATTGTCGTAAATTCAAACAATGAAAATATGACCAATCTATAAAAAAAACTGCCATTTCTCGACGATTCATGATCTCATCGGGGGATGGCAGTTTTTATATATTATTCTAAAAATCGTTTTTCCCCTTCAATTGCTTTGATTGGGTCAATATTTTGCGTGAATTCAAGGGTGCCAATGTACTTCCCTTTCTCATCACGAACAGCAAAATAACGGATATAGACATACTTATCCTTAAACTTAATCCAAAAATCCTCAGACTCTTTTTTGCCGGACTTAAAATCAGCCAACAGTTCCTCTACGACATGGACACTTCTAGGCGGGTGGCAGTTTTGAACGGTACGACCAATAATTGCTTTCGTCCGCGCAAAAATTCTTTCTTTTCAGTGTGAAAAATACCGAACCACATCATCTTGGTCAATGAAGGTGATGTCAACGGGTAAATGGTTTAATAAGAGCTCCAGCTGTTTTAAGGAAAGAATACCGGTTTCCATCTTAATATAGCCTTCAGAGATTGCCTTTTCATCTAGTGCATTTCTTTCAGGCTTCCATTCTACTGCAGGAGCGATCAGACAAAAGCCAATTTCATCACTTTCATGGGCAATTTTGACCCATTCATCTTCTGTTAAATTCTTCAAAGCCATAGGAAAGAGAATGTTTTCCTCTTTATAAATCATTCCCGCTACTTCTTGAATGCATAATTTAAAACCCCGATAACAGCCTGCTTATCGCCGTGATAATGGGCAAGTTTTTGTCTGCTGTCCTTAATTGCGTCTCTGATGAAATCATCGATTCTCCACATATTTGTTGTGGGGCCGTAGATCCCGTACTTTTCTAAATAGGGAAAAATGAAATTCTCTTTACGGCTATAGTGCTTATCAATATCAAGCAATAGATTAATATCCTCGATTAGCTTATAGATATTTTCAGCTGAATCATCATTGACAAACTCCTCTAAATGTAATTGAAGCTTGGTGGTTAACAACTTATCAACCTCTTGATTTTCGAGTTTAAAGGTATGAACTGGATGACCTGCCTGGTCTTCAGTTCTTCCAATTTGATGGTTTTCTTCTTTGATCGTTCCTTGAAAAATGGCTGAATGCTGCTTGTAGATATGCTTAAGTTCAGCAGCAGAAATACTTCCCTCTTCGACAAAATCATGTTGTACCTGGGTTATTTCATCGACGGTTATTTTCCCGATAAACGCATCAAAATGAGCTTTAACCTCATCAAGATTTCGTCCATTATGAAGATCCATAAAAAGTTGCTTTAGTATATCTATGCGTTCTGTATTTTCACTAGTTAATTGTTCACGGTTATTAATGATTTCACTCATATCAGGATTCTCCTTTACTATTTCAAAATACTTTTGATATTTGTTCTCATTAATAACTTAACACTTCCTAAACTGATTGTTTGTGATTAACATCATTAGTAACAAGGTAATTGTGAAAACTTTAAGGACGAACTTTTTGACAGCCTATTAATTTCATGTTATATTTATCTCGAATTGAAGATAATCAGTTTAAAGATAATATTTCAAATTGGTTAAGAAGATACTTATTAAATAAGTCTATTGAATATAAATAATCAAAATAGAGGATAAATTGGAGGATTCAAAATGAATAATTTAAAAGGTATGCACCACGTAACAGCCATTACGAGCAGCGCAGAAAAAAACTATGAGTTTTTTACGAATGTATTAGGGATGCGCTTAGTTAAGAAAACCGTTAACCAAGATGATATTCAAACCTATCACTTATTCTTTGCCGATGATATTGGCAGTGCCGGAACCGATATGACCTTTTTCGACTTTCCTGGCATTCCTAAAGGGGTCCATGGTACCAACGAAATTTCAAAGACTTCCTTCCGTGTCCCAACTGATGCGGCGATCGAATTTTGGGTGAAACGCTTTGACCGTTTAGAGGTAAAACATACAGGAATTAAAGAGCAATTTGGTAAAAAAACACTGTCGTTTGTTGATTTTGATGACCAGCAATACCAATTGATTTCAGATGAAAATAATAATGGTGTTGCAGCTGGTACCCCATGGCAAAAAGGACCGATTCCTTTAGACTATGCGATTACTGGATTAGGCCCGATCTTTGTTCGTGTCGCTAATTTTGATTACTTTAAAGAAATGATGGAAAAAGTTCTTCGATTTAAAGAGATTGCACAAGAAGGAGCGTTTCATTTATTTGAAGTAGGTAAAGGCGGCAATGGCGCTCAGGTAGTAGTCGAATATAATGCGGTTCTTCCTCAAGCACGCCAAGGATTTGGGACGGTACACCATGCGGCATTCCGTGTCGATGATCGTTCCGTTCTAGAAGAATGGATTGGACATATGGAGAGCTTTGGATTCCAAACATCTGGATTCGTCGATCGCTACTTTTTCGGATCACTTTATACAAGAGTTGCACCGCAGATTCTATTTGAGTTTGCCACAGACGGCCCAGGATTTATGGGAGATGAGCCTTATGAAACACTAGGTGAAAAATTATCTTTACCACCATTCTTAGAACCAAAACGGGAACAAATCGAGAAATTGGTTCGTCCGATTGATACCATAAGAAGTACAAAAGAATTCGTCAAAGAATAATCCTTTTAAAAATAACACACAAAGAGCGTGGCCGTGGGCCCGCTCTTTGTTATTAACTTAAAAGGGTCAGTCCCCCACTACTTTTAATCACCCTTTTTAATAAGTTTGTTCCCTTCCCAAAACCATTTATTCTCTTTTTGGAATACCCCCCCAATCCACCAATCACGTTCCACAAATTCACAATGATCTTTTTGTCCAGTTAAAACATCTAAACCATTGGAAGTTAACCTTAGCTTTGAACTGGGTTCCGGATTTTGATAGTTGGGTAATGGGGAATCACATTCCAACAATGGATAGGGTCCCTGCATCAGCTCGTTTAGCATGGCCGTAAAATAAAGATCACTTATCCCATCATTAATTCTTTGCATACTTATCGATTGAAATAATTCTCCAAACGAGCATGTATTTTTATCAAGATAGTTTAAAACTAAGGTTTCTACTACATTTAGACCAGTATGCACTGAGGGAAAGTAGCTTAAGTGTGATTGAAATGCCTGTTTTAAAGAAGGTAATTTTTCATTTGATGAAGCCATCCATTTTTCAATATCTATCGGATTCTTAGATGTATAAGCTCTCCAGCCAGTAATAGCTTCTATTATTTGTTCATCTGTTATTAGTTGTTTCTTTTGATAATAAAGTCCTTCCAATTGCTGAGATGATAATTGACCAAGGCCATAAAAAGGTTCTACCCCCTCATACTCATCAATAGTCACCAACCATAGGTTTCTATACTCTTTTTTTGATAATTCGTTTAGCAAATACATTAACATCGTTTGATCATACCGATCGTGCTCAAACCATAGTACAATCTCTTTATCTCTAGGGATTTCATCAAGATATCGATTTTGGTCTTTACAATTCCGACTAAATAACTCAGCAGGAATAGCTAATTTTTCTTCAAAAAAACGTGCCCTGCGATGGATCCAATTTTCCTCCCTAATATCTTCGGATAATGGACCAAAATCATACATCTCCCGCCAAACTAGAACATCTCCGGGAAGATTTCCTAGCTTGTTCCCCACTACATCCCCATTTACGATGTGAATCATACCAATACCTCATTTCTTGTCACGCTTCAACAAAACGGTCGCTGGTGCCTGACACCCCACTTATTAGCTTAGTAACGTATTAGTAACTTTTCTAATCCATTTGTGCTGATGTTCCCAGCACCCCCACACATCAAGCATCCATCGTTGAAACCAATCCGCAACCGGGGCATTTAATTGTCATTAGGCTCATTTACCTTCACCTTAATCATTTATTTTCAAGTGATAAACCTATTTTATCATAGAAAGTTCCTATCGAATTTACGTCTCATTTTCCCCACCTATAAATAATTCATTACTTTAGAGTAAGTAGCCTATAAACCATTTTTATAAAAATAAATTCCATTTACACATTTATATTTTTGTTATATTTACATAGACTAATATGTTGCTTTTTTAGGTAAGCATATTAGTTTATTCATTTGCATATCGTTTTAAGACGGGAAAGGAGACGATTGAATATGTATAGTACCGAAGTAAACAAAAAAATTGAAAGTATTGCCCATCCAAAGGTGCAAAATATAATAAGAACATGTGTGGAACAAGGATGCGTGTTCAAACCTCATCCAAGCAACCCTAACTTAGTGAATTTATTTGATCCTGTACTCAGGAAAAATATTATTGGGGACATTAACCTTTTAAGTGAAAGAGGATATTTCACACTGGAAGTGGAAAATGGACGTTTCAAGACTTTTAGAAATGAAGTTATGGGATTGGATATAAATAAGGCAGATTTTGAAGATAAGGTATTAAGAAGATTGAAACGGTAGCCTTCGATATTTCAGACATGGAAAAGGGCAATGATTTTTGAGATCATTGCCCTTTTTTGTTTATTAAAAACCAATAAAAAAGGACAACCTTAAATGGTTATACTTCGTTTGCCTGGCAACGTCCTACTCTCACAGGGACGCGTGTCCCAACTACAATCAGCGCTGAGAAGCTTAACTTCCGTGTTCGGTATGGGAACGGGTGTGACCTTCTCGCCATTGCTGCCAGACTTGTTTTTTGAGATATCATTCCCTCAAAACTAGATAATGCAGAAGAAGTTTGTAAAACGAGTATGCCTTATAAATTGGTTAAGTCCTCGAACGATTAGTATCAGTCAGCTCCACATGTTACCACGCTTCCACCTCTGACCTATCAACCTGATCATCTTTCAGGGTTCTTACTAGCTTGCGCTATGGGAAATCTCATCTTGAGGGGGGCTTCATGCTTAGATGCTTTCAGCACTTATCCCGTCCGCACATAGCTACCCAGCGATGCCCTTGGCAGAACAACTGGTACACCAGCGGTGCGTCCATCCCGGTCCTCTCGTACTAAGGACAGCTCCTCTCAAATTTCCTGCGCCCACGACGGATAGGGACCGAACTGTCTCACGACGTTCTGAACCCAGCTCGCGTACCGCTTTAATGGGCGAACAGCCCAACCCTTGGGACCGACTACAGCCCCAGGATGCGATGAGCCGACATCGAGGTGCCAAACCTCCCCGTCGATGTGGACTCTTGGGGGAGATAAGCCTGTTATCCCCGGGGTAGCTTTTATCCGTTGAGCGATGGCCCTTCCATGCGGAACCACCGGATCACTAAGCCCGACTTTCGTCCCTGCTCGACTTGTAGGTCTCGCAGTCAAGCTCCCTTGTGCCTTTACACTCTGCGAATGATTTCCAACCATTCTGAGGGAACCTTTGGGCGCCTCCGTTACTCTTTAGGAGGCGACCGCCCCAGTCAAACTGCCCACCTGACACTGTCTCCCACCCCGATCAGGGGTGCGGGTTAGAATTTCAATACAGCCAGGGTAGTATCCCACCGACGCCTCCACGCAAGCTAGCGCTCACGTATCTCAGGCTCCTACCTATCCTGTACAAGCTGTACCAAAATTCAATATCAGGCTACAGTAAAGCTCCACGGGGTCTTTCCGTCCTGTCGCGGGTAACCTGCATCTTCACAGGTACTATAATTTCACCGAGTCTCTCGTTGAGACAGTGCCCAGATCGTTACGCCTTTCGTGCGGGTCGGAACTTACCCGACAAGGAATTTCGCTACCTTAGGACCGTTATAGTTACGGCCGCCGTTTACTGGGGCTTCGATTCAGAGCTTCGCTTGCGCTAACCCCTCCTCTTAACCTTCCAGCACCGGGCAGGCGTCAGCCCCTATACTTCGCCTTGCGGCTTCGCAGAGACCTGTGTTTTTGCTAAACAGTCGCCTGGGCCTATTCACTGCGGCTCTTCGAGGCTATTCACCTCAAAAAGCACCCCTTCTCCCGAAGTTACGGGGTCATTTTGCCGAGTTCCTTAACGAGAGTTCTCTCGCTCACCTTAGGATTCTCTCCTCGCCTACCTGTGTCGGTTTGCGGTACGGGCACCTTTTATCTCGCTAGAGGCTTTTCTTGGCAGTGTGGAATCAGGAACTTCGGTACTAAATTTCCCTCGCTATCACAGCTCAGCCTTATGCGAGAAGCGGATTTGCCTACTTCTCAGCCTAACTGCTTAGACGCGCATATCCAACAGCGCGCTTACCCTATCCTCCTGCGTCCCCCCATTGCTCAAACGATAAAGAGGTGGTACAGGAATATCAACCTGTTGTCCATCGCCTACGCCTTTCGGCCTCGGCTTAGGTCCCGACTAACCCTGAGCGGACGAGCCTTCCTCAGGAAACCTTAGGCATTCGGTGGATGAGATTCTCACTCATCTTTCGCTACTCATACCGGCATTCTCACTTCTAAGCGCTCCACCAGTCCTTACGGTCTAGCTTCAACGCCCTTAGAACGCTCTCCTACCACTGACATCAGAGATGTCAATCCACAGCTTCGGTGATACGTTTAGCCCCGGTACATTTTCGGCGCAGAGTCATTCGACCAGTGAGCTATTACGCACTCTTTAAATGGTGGCTGCTTCTAAGCCAACATCCTGGTTGTCTAAACAACTCCACATCCTTTTCCACTTAACGTATACTTTGGGACCTTAGCTGGTGGTCTGGGCTGTTTCCCTTTTGACTACGGATCTTATCACTCGCAGTCTGACTCCCACGGATAAGTCTTTGGCATTCGGAGTTTGTCTGAATTCGGTAACCCGATGAGGGCCCCTAGTCCAAACAGTGCTCTACCTCCAAGACTCTTACTACGTGAGGCTAGCCCTAAAGCTATTTCGGAGAGAACCAGCTATCTCCAAGTTCGATTGGAATTTCTCCGCTACCCACACCTCATCCCCGCACTTTTCAACGTGCGTGGGTTCGGGCCTCCATCCAGTGTTACCTGGACTTCACCCTGGACATGGGTAGATCACCTGGTTTCGGGTCTACGACCACATACTCATACGCCCTATTCAGACTCGCTTTCGCTGCGGCTCCGTCTCTTCAACTTAACCTTGCATGGGATCGTAACTCGCCGGTTCATTCTACAAAAGGCACGCTATCACCCATTAACGGGCTCTAACTACTTGTAGGCACACGGTTTCAGGAACTATTTCACTCCCCTTCCGGGGTGCTTTTCACCTTTCCCTCACGGTACTGGTTCACTATCGGTCACTAGGGAGTATTTAGCCTTGGGAGATGGTCCTCCCTGCTTCCGACCGGATTTCTCGTGTCCGGCCGTACTCAGGATCCACTCAGGAGGGAACGAAGTTTCGACTACAGGGTTTTTACCTTCTATGACGGACCTTTCCAGGTCGCTTCATCTACCCCGTTCCTTTGTAACTCCATGTTGAGTGTCCTACAACCCCAAGAGGCAAGCCTCTTGGTTTGGGCTATGTCCCGTTTCGCTCGCCGCTACTCAGGGAATCGCGTTTGCTTTCTCTTCCTCCGGGTACTTAGATGTTTCAGTTCCCCGGGTATGCCTTCCATACCCTATGTATTCAGGTAAAGATACTGTTCCATTACGAACAGTGGGTTCCCCCATTCGGAAATCTCCGGATCAAAGCTTACTTACAGCTCCCCGAAGCATATCGGTGTTAGTCCCGTCCTTCATCGGCTCCTAGTGCCAAGGCATTCACCGTGCGCCCTTTCTAACTTAACCTAAAAGGTTTGTTTCTTCTTATTAAATAAGAAATTGGCATTGACTCGGTTCTTACATTGACTTCTTCATTACGATTATCTAGTTTTCAAAGAACGATTAAAAAAAGCTTTGAGAGAATTGTACTCTCAAAACTAAACAAACAAAGATCGTGTCACAAACTGTTTGTCTGGCTCACAGGTCCAGCTTTATCCTTAGAAAGGAGGTGATCCAGCCGCACCTTCCGATACGGCTACCTTGTTACGACTTCACCCCAATCATCTGTCCCACCTTAGGCGGCTGGCTCCTTGCGGTTACCCCACCGACTTCGGGTGTTACAAACTCTCGTGGTGTGACGGGCGGTGTGTACAAGGCCCGGGAACGTATTCACCGCGGCATGCTGATCCGCGATTACTAGCGATTCCGGCTTCATGCAGGCGAGTTGCAGCCTGCAATCCGAACTGAGAATGGTTTTATGGGATTGGCTAAACCTCGCGGTCTTGCAGCCCTTTGTACCATCCATTGTAGCACGTGTGTAGCCCAGGTCATAAGGGGCATGATGATTTGACGTCATCCCCACCTTCCTCCGGTTTGTCACCGGCAGTCACCTTAGAGTGCCCAACTGAATGCTGGCAACTAAGATCAAGGGTTGCGCTCGTTGCGGGACTTAACCCAACATCTCACGACACGAGCTGACGACAACCATGCACCACCTGTCACTCTGTCCCCCGAAGGGGAAAATCCTATCTCTAGGAGTGTCAGAGGATGTCAAGACCTGGTAAGGTTCTTCGCGTTGCTTCGAATTAAACCACATGCTCCACCGCTTGTGCGGGCCCCCGTCAATTCCTTTGAGTTTCAGCCTTGCGGCCGTACTCCCCAGGCGGAGTGCTTAATGCGTTAGCTGCAGCACTAAGGGGCGGAAACCCCCTAACACTTAGCACTCATCGTTTACGGCGTGGACTACCAGGGTATCTAATCCTGTTTGCTCCCCACGCTTTCGCGCCTCAGCGTCAGTTACAGACCAGAAAGCCGCCTTCGCCACTGGTGTTCCTCCACATCTCTACGCATTTCACCGCTACACGTGGAATTCCGCTTTCCTCTTCTGCACTCAAGTCCCCCAGTTTCCAATGACCCTCCACGGTTGAGCCGTGGGCTTTCACATCAGACTTAAAGGACCGCCTGCGCGCGCTTTACGCCCAATAATTCCGGACAACGCTTGCCACCTACGTATTACCGCGGCTGCTGGCACGTAGTTAGCCGTGGCTTTCTGGTTAGGTACCGTCAAGGTACCGGCAGTTACTCCGGTACTTGTTCTTCCCTAACAACAGAGCTTTACGACCCGAAGGCCTTCATCGCTCACGCGGCGTTGCTCCATCAGACTTTCGTCCATTGTGGAAGATTCCCTACTGCTGCCTCCCGTAGGAGTCTGGGCCGTGTCTCAGTCCCAGTGTGGCCGATCACCCTCTCAGGTCGGCTACGCATCGTCGCCTTGGTGAGCCGTTACCTCACCAACTAGCTAATGCGCCGCGGGCCCATCTGTAAGTGTCAGCCGAAACCGACTTTCAGCTTTTCCTCATGAGAGGAAAAGGATTATCCGGTATTAGCACCGGTTTCCCGGTGTTATCCCAGTCTTACAGGCAGGTTGCCCACGTGTTACTCACCCGTCCGCCGCTAACCAACAGGAGCAAGCTCCAATTGATCCGCTCGACTTGCATGTATTAGGCACGCCGCCAGCGTTCGTCCTGAGCCAGGATCAAACTCTCCAAGAAAGTTGATTAGCTCATTTTGTTACGTTGGCTTAGTTTCTTAATTGAAACTAAAAGTTTTTATTTGTTTGCACGATTTTGTTTGTTTAGTTTTCAAAGAACAAATTCACTTTCCAATGAAGCGACAAAAACTATTATACTATTATTTCTCTATTTAAGTCAACACTAATTTTTAACACTCAATGTTTAACTCGTCCGAAGAGAGCTTTCCTATAATAACATGTAAGTTACTATAAGTTCAATGTAAAGTTTTTTCCAATTCAACTTCAATTAACAGCACCGCAAGTAGTATTTATTAACCACTCGTTTTTGCTGTCAACGACTACTATCTTATCATGGTAGACAATAGGGTTCAATGTGTAATGTTTTCCATTTTACCAAAAATAATTAAATATTATTCTAGCTGAAATAATAGAAGGAATTGATTTTAGTTCCTTAGTTGATCCATCAATAGATAATCAAAATAAAAAGGCAATGGATCATTTAACCACCGCCTTCTTGGGACCTCTCCAAACCTTTTCAAGTGCCACTTTATTCAATCCCTAGGTTTTTCCATTCCTTATATTTGGATGGGTTAAGCTTGTTCACATGTTGCAAAAACTCTTCTGAATAACCAAGTTTTTTTAATCCAGATAACAATTTGGTAGGAACAGCCCTGTCAGTATAAAATGCCCTCTTGAGGTCGATTACTTTTATTTCCCCTAGTTCATTGAAAAAAATGTGGCGAACTTCAATATCAAGTCTTGTAAAACCCACAGCTTTCATTTCATCCAGCATCGATAAAATTTTCCCCACGATTGCCTCTGAGAGTTTTTTCTCTTTTTTTAATAAATGCTTAAGATTGTATCCTTTTACAAACTCCATCACAATATAGTTAGAACCATATTCATATAATTTAGGAATAATAGGAGAGGATTGTCCAATTTGCAGGGCATTTAATTCCTTTTTTTGTGTGTCTTCATTAACAAAAACTTTGACGCACTTCTCAGGTGTCAATTGAAAGACGGATCCATCAGCCCCCTTCCCTATCATTGTGTAACCGCTCAGATCTTGAATGGTTACAGTGCCTTTATTCTTGGCTACTATTTTTTCAAAATCTTTCATTTCTAATCTCCTTCTATTTCGATTTCAAATCCCTTTGTTGTATTTAAATCTTGGGAACTGCTCTAATATAATCCGAGTTCTTTTCCCCATACTTCTATTTTCTCTAGATATCTTTTTAAAAGTGTGCTCTTTCCTCCATTCAACACCTTTTGCAAATGACTAGAAAGCTTTTTTTCTAGAGTTCTCTGTAAATATGCCTTTTTTAGAAGTTTCAATGGATCATCACTGAAGGTTATTCCATATTTCTGCATTTCTTCGCAATACAGCTGCACACATTGACTTCGAATCTCTTCTTCCCTCTGTTGCCAATCTGAGCGAAAATCAATTAATAATTCGACTAGGACGACCAAATCATACCAGCATGGATACTGTTTCGCAGACTCCCAATCAATCAAAGAGACTTTCCAATTCTCCTCCTCATCATTGGCATTTTCACAGCAAATATTGTGGACATGGAGGTCACCGTGGATGAGACATTGTCCAGATTCCGTAATTTCAGGAAAGTACACAGGCCCTTTTTTTAATATTTTTTTGATCATTTTATACCTTGGTGCCACCAATTCTCTTAAGTTAGGATCTTTCATTGCCAGATCCAGATTCTCTTTTGCTTTTTTGATACTCTTAGTTCTCTCCTTTACCTTCTCTTCAGAATCAAAATGAGGAAGAGAGGCGTCAAAAAGATCCGCATGCTGCAAAAATCGATGATCAAAGGTTATGGCATGAAATTTTGCCACAGTTGGGATAATTCGTTCCAAATGTTTTGGAGCTAATTTTAATTGTCCTCGTAACGGCTTCAAACATTCGGTGAACATCCATGTTTCATTACCATTTACATTCGGTTCAAGCCAATATAATCGCGGCATAAACTCATGATAAATGTTATAGGCTTTTTGATACATACTGATTTCTAATCTATGATTTTCTTTCAGTGGTTGCTTGTATATTTTAAGGACTATGGGAATGAACTCCCGACCATCAGTTAGAACCAACTTCCAAATACTTGTCTTTTCCCGTGTATTTTTGAGGCATTCTATTCTTTCTTCCACTAACTTTACTTTTTTACCAAGGACATTTTTTAGCTTTTCTTCCCAATCAAATTGCTTCCAACAGCTAATAATTTCTTCTATACTATTCAAAACCTAAGTTCCCTCCTTCCTCTGCCATCACTTATTTTCTCCCCCATAAGTTTCGTAAATGGGAAACAAAACTTCGAACAAACGGAAGAGGGTCACTCCAAGCAAAAAGAGCCTCCACCTTTTTTCCAGATAAACTTTTCACCCATTCCAAGAACTTCATTTCCCCACTTTTTTGTTTTTGGCGAAAGGAAAGAAAATCACGGACAAAGTAAACCCATTTGACCCCTTCTTTCTGCACTGTCACTGGTGCTGGATTTTGCCCGGTAAGGGATAAATAATACAAGTAGGCCAAATTTACCCCACAAGCCATTGATAACGCTTGAGTTAAACCTATTCTTGAATTGATTTCGATAAATTTCAGTTTCCCATCTCTTGGATCCCGTTTAAACTCAGCAATCGCCAAGCCTTTGAACTGAATATCTTTTAGAAAGGTAGTAGCGAGTTGAATGACTTCTTCGTCCCTAATACTTAGGGCAAGTGCAGTAGATCCAAAATGAGGGGGAAATTGATGTAATTTTTGGTTCATCCACAAGCCAATTAAATTCATCTGATCGTCAAAAAATGTCTTGACGGAATAAATACAATTCTCCTCACCAGGGATGACCTCCTGGATCATTAGTTCACCGAATGGCCGATAAAAAAGGTACTCTTCTCTCAATTGGGAAGCCTGTTCTACTACAATGGCTTTCTTATAAAGACGATGATCAATATTTGAGCGGAAATGAGAAGAATGAACTGGTTTTAAAATACAAGGAAAGGTAATTTGATGGATGATTTGCTCAAACTGCTCTTCGTTATTTATTGCGAAGGTTTTGGGGCATGGCACATTTGATTTAAGGGCCAATTCATACGTTAATCTTTTATCTAATACGGCTTCAACTAGTGTGTGTTTAGGTAATAGAAAGCGATAATAGTGTGAAAGAACAAATCTGTTTTTTGAAATAAACTGTACAAAGTCATCAGACCCCGCATACAGGACAGCCTTTTGTCCAAACTTTTGGGCCATTCTGGTAAGAAATAGAATTAATGCAGCTCCTTCACTAACTGGATTTGGGCAAATTCCACAGGTGGCAAACCGCGTTTTACCAATTTCATATTTTCCTTTAGTATCAAACGCATATACCTTTATCCCTTTTTTCGCTAAACTCCTCACAATACCTATTCCAGTTGCACTTAGATCAAGGACAACGGCAGGAACATCATGTTGCATACTTTTTTCCTCCTTTCATAATAATGATCTATAGATGCCTTCAATCTTTTGAACCATGGTACTAACGGTTAAATGTTGTTGCGCAAATGCCTGAGCATTGCCCGCTAATTCTTTCCTTAGAGATTTTTTTTGCAAAAGGAGCAATAACTTTTCGGCAAGTTGTTGTGGGTTAGCTGGTTCAACTATAAATCCTGAATAGTTATCCTTAATGATTTCCGGAATGCCGCCACAATTGGTCGTTAGAATTGCTTGATTGGTAAACATTGCCTCGATTATTGAGATGGGCAGCGTATCACTTGTAGTTGGAAGAACAAAAATGTCTGATTCGCTTAATAATTTAGGTACGTCTTCTCTGCTTCCTAAAAAGGATACGTTTTTTAATTTCAACTCACTAACCTTCTTTTCGAGCTTCTTTCTCATCTCACCATCGCCTACAATCCGTACTTCTACATTTTTCAACTTGTCTTTAATCAGGGCAAGAGCTTTAAATAAATACTTATGTCCTTTGCGGGGCCGAAGACGTGAGATACAGGTAATTACAGTTTTGCTTTGGCTATTCTTAACTTTCTTCTGAATATTCCATTCCTCTAAATCAATCCCAGTATATACAGTGGTCATTTTATCTTCTTCAGCGCCTATATTTATTAGGAACGGGCGAAAGACATCACAAAGGATGATTAATTGGTTGGCATTTTTAATTGCTTGTTTATCAATGGCTGAAAAATAGATTTCCTCAACCGAACCTTTTTCCATCAAGTTAAACTTTAATCTGTTTTGGGTCATAAATCCATGCGGTGTGAATAGAAGAGGTTTTTGATGGGATTGGTTAAGTAATCCTATTACATTAGCAGTATAGCGATCTTGTGCGTGAATAATATCGTATTGCGACAGATCAATATCTTCTAGCATCAAATAATAACTGTATAGTTTGCTGATATTGTGTAGTATTTTTGGATTACAGCTGCCATACCGATTGATAAAAAATTGTGAGAATTTCTCTGAACAACTATCGCGTAATGCCTTCATTTCATCGGCCGGAAAATGGTTTGGTGCAATAACATGGACACTATGTCCTAAATTTTCCAAGCCGGTTTTAAGTGCAGTGATATAGTTCTGTAGACCACCGATAAATGGATATTCCCAAAACGTTGTGATTAATATCTTCATTTTTTTGTTTTGAATTTCTGCTGATTCGAATTGCTCCCATTCGAATTGCTCCCATTCTAATACATTTTCAACTTCATAAGTCTCATTTACCCCATAATATTGGTCCATAGCAAAGATTAAGTAAGGAAAAAGGGTCGGCAGAAATGGTTGGTCATTTTGTAGTTCATCTTTCACTTCCACACCCTCCTTATGATTTCAAATGCTTCAGCATATTCTACCCCCACGGTCATTCCCCTTACCCTAGCTAAATATTTTACTCCATCATAGGAACGAGGATGTGGGAATGGTCTCATTTCTACATCATAATGGTGAAGAGATTTGAGCTTATCGTCGATGGTATCTGTAATATCCACAAAATAATTAGGTTTAAATTCTTTATCATTCGTGTGCTGGCTCCACTCACTGGAAGAAACAGTTTCGAAACAAATAATTTCAACCGGCTCTTTTCCAGGCAACGGCCGAGCTGCTGTTAACACTGCCTGAAACAAAATTTGATGGTCTCTGTTGGTGTCACCATAATGATGCGTGAAAATCTTTGTAGGCGCATACTTATCCAAAAGTCCTTCGATAGATTTGTTGATTTCATGAAGAGGTATGGTTTCCAATAATAAATTGGGGAATTCCAAAAATAACACCTCTTCCACTCCTAAGTGTCTGTTTGCCTCCAGCATTAATGGCCGAATGCGATCTTCCTCTTCCTTCCGTCCTTTTGCAGCAATAACTGAAATTACCTTATAGCCAAGATTAATTAACTTCTTTATCGTTCCGCCGCTCCCAAGAATTTCATCATCAGGGTGAGCGGCAATCACAAGCACATTTTTACTCACTTAAGCACCTCAATTCCAGATAAAAATAGTTTTCTTGTAATTATATGGAATTTAGTCAAAGTGGATATGGACAATCTGAATAAAATGAAAAAATGGGCTGATTTTAAGTGATATTCGTTTGTTTCGACTTGGACACCTGATTCTATCGCTTTCAAAAAAAGCAAAAAAACATATGCATTTCGCATATGTTCAAATTTGCTTGATTAATTTTTTTAAAAACTCTTCAACAGGTACCGGTTTACAATTTTATGTTTCTACTAAATTAGTTGATTAAAACCTCGTCAACCTTTTCATAATCGCTGTTTTTCGTTCCCTATCTTTAATTCTTGTTAAATCAAGCGCATATTCATGACCTTTATTTTTGGCTTTTAAGATTTCTCTTACCGCATTTTTCACACTTTCTTCATTATCTGTAACCATAATTACCTTCCGTAGCATTCCTTCCCACACTCCTTATCTTCCCATAGCGATTAGTTTTCATTGATGCCTACCACGAAGCCATCCGTCTAGAACTTTGCACTGACTTTATTCATTTATTACTAACTGAGATCAGTCATAGAAATTTAATTCATGAACTATTATCTAAGCCTTTAGACCATCCGAATTCGGGTGGTTTTTTTAATCTAGTATTGCTAACTTCCTATATAAGTACTTTCTTCTTTCCTCAATATACTTCGTTATTACCGATAATTCCTGGTCAAATATATTTATATCGTGTTTTTTATATGGATCCTGTTTGACAAATGGACGAATCGATTGTGTCATTTTTTCCACCTTCGGAATCATATTTTCTACTGTAAATTGCTGTTTCATCGTTTCTTCAAGTAGCATTCGATATTGTTTTCGAAAGGTATCTACATTTAATATACGGGCGGTTAATGTATTAAACCCATCAATCGGTACATAATCGGGCTCCATAATCTTTCCATTAACATCCCTGCCCCATGTCGCATCATAATCCCAAGGAATGATTTCAAAAAGGCGCGTTTCACCATTCCTGTAAAGCGCATAGTTATGAACGAAACCATCATAATTTGAAGTAAAAATAATTCCAGTCATCCAGCGGAGATATTTATCAATATCTACAAATTTTTGAATTTCCTTCTCGAATTCATTATTCGCAATCGTATTGATATTAAATATTAATTCCTTTAAGAAATAGTCATCTTCAGGTCTCCCTACCTTTCTTTCATACCCTAACTCCAGTGATTTTTTGGTCTCCTTATCTAAATCGCTCATCAGCGAAAAGTTTGCATCACCATCGACCGCATAAAAAATGCTTCCGTTTGAAAGGTTTCTTCTTTTCAAAAAATTCTCATCTACTGATTCGATTTCCAAATAGACCCCTTCTGCTTTTCCATTTTGGATTAAAAAGAGATGGCGCGATAGTGGTGATAAGACCCCAAGCTCCGCAAAGAAATCAAACGACAGCTTATTTCGGATCAATGAAGGATCCTTATATTCTGCGTTTAAATGAATATGATTTGAACCTCTGAATTTTTTGGGTTTATAGAAGGAAACCTGATATGATTTTTTCGGAAAATCGCGGATATGTGATCCTCGATAGGCCACATCAATCTCGAGTCTTTTCCCTTCAATCGTTAACTGAGCAGGAATCGGTTCATCAATCCAAATGTCTCTTCTGAGTTCCCGAAGGTCATTCGGCCTAATAAAAAGCTTGTATTCCGGTATTTTTGCAGCCTCGTCCATTTTTTAATTCCTCCTTCCTTTATTGGTATGAAGGAAAATGGATGCTGGTCACGTTTGATTAGCATTTTTTCTTATTTTAGGCTTTTGGCTCATTCCATTGTTTCTGACGATACGTATTTTGATAAGAGAAGAGTGAGTTTATTGGACAAATAGTTTCGTACTCCCTTTTCAAGCTTAAAGGAGGTGCAAAAATAATATGAGTGATTTTTCAGCTGAAGATATTCAAAGAGCTGCAGATGAAGTAAGACGCGGTGGTTTCGGAGACTTTATGTTCCGTGACCCAGGTCAAAATCGTGGTACCACACGCAGAAGAACATCCAGACGAGGAACATCCGGGCGTCGGATGACATCACGCCGGAACACCTCTAGACGTAATACATCCGGAAACCGCAATACATCCAGAAGAAATACTTCAAGAAGAAATACTTCAAGGAGAAATACATCCAGAAGAAATACTTCAAGGAGAAGAACTTCAAGATGCTGTAAATGGTCAGGGTGGCGGTACAACTCACGTAGCAATACTCGAATAAATAGATGTTGGAAAGACGGAAATATGTGGAATTTACGAGTCCGCAGACGCTAATAGGTTTAAAAACAAGAGGGGATGGAAACTTAGTTTCCTTCCCCATCTTTTGTTATGGTCAACATCTACTTTTTTTCAGGGATGGCACAGCTGCCATCTGCACAGCTAACATCGTCTTCGGTGGAAAGATCCTTCAGCACTGGTGTTGGAGACTCTTCCTCCCAAACTTTTTGTAGTGCCCCCATGAATGTTTCCGTCGGTTGTGCACCAGAAATGGCATATTTTTGATTAATGACAAAGTATGGAACACCGCGAACACCATACTGCTGTGCAAGGGATTCATCTTGACGAACATCAGTTGCATAGGCTTCCTTATCATTAAGGACTTGCAATACTTCCTGGCGATTTAATCCTGCCGCTTCAGCTAGGTCTGTCAATGTTTCAATATCTCCAATATGCTTCGACTCTGTAAAGTAGGCATGCAGAAGCATTTCTGAGACGGCGGCTTCCTTCCCTTGTGTTTTTGCAAATTTAACCAAGCGATGAGCATCAAACGTATTTGTTGGCTTCATCTCATCAAAATTAAATTTCAACCCAACAGTGGCTGCCTGCTGCCCCACCCCTTGATTTGCTTCCTTCGCTTTTTCAACACTCATTCCATATTTTTTTGCTAATACTTCATGGATGTTCTGACCAATATTTTTTGGAGAATTTGGGTCAAGTTCAAAGCTTTTGAATTCAACTTCTACCTGATCCCTATGTGGAAATTGATCTAACGCCACTTCTAATCGGCGTTTCCCAATATAACAAAACGGACATACATAATCTGACCAAACTTCAATTTTCATATAGACACCTCGTTTTCTTCGGTTAAATTTTATAGTAACACAAGGTCAGAGAAATCTATTCATAGTTGCTCATGATAAATTGGTTGATTTTACCTTTTTAAAGAAAATTCCACAAGCTTGGACCCTGTGGAATTTTCTTTTTATTTCTCTAGAGCCCTTAATTGGTTTGGTTCAAGGAAGTAAAGTAATTCTTTGTTCACGGATTCTTTGGTTAATTCCTCCCAAGCCTGTTTATAAAAAGATAATTGGCTGCTATAGAATGCTTGGAGCTTTTCGTAGTCTTCGACCTGTTTTGCTCGGTCTGTTTTATAATCAACGATGTTCCATGAGCCATTCTTTTTGTAGATAAGATCAATCGTTCCTTTGACGTAGAAGGGATGGATATCTTCAGGATTTTTAGTGATTAACGAATAAAGAGTATGGCCCTTTTCAACTTTTATCGTAAAGGGAACTTCTGTCAGCACTTCTTCCGCTGTCACTAACTCATCCCAAAGGAGTGATTTTCGCAAGTTTTGCAGATAAGACTTTACTTCTTCCTCTCTTTCGATAGGAAGCTTAAATTTGTTTAAGGCAACCTTTATATAATTAGAAAGTTCATGGCCCTGAACAGCTTTTTCAAAGACATCATGAATCAGCGTTCCCCAATCTTTTCCACCACCCGATTCTCGTTCAATCGTGATTAACTCTGAATAATCTTTGTCTTTTGTTGGCGACCAATGTTCAAAAGTTTTCATTTTACTTTGGTCAAGCCAGGCGTTTTTACTCACGGTTTTCGCCTTAAATTCGGATAAGGTAAGCTCCTTTGGCTCTAAGTTAATTTCAAACACTTCTATTTCAGGTACTTCCATTTCCTCGATGTTTTCCATTTCAAAAAGGATATTCCAAGGGTTTTTCTTATTACCAGTGTGAGAACTGATGATTAGTGCTTTTTCGGCACGAGTTGCCGCGACATAAATAATCCGCTGCTCTTCTTCGGTAAGGTACATTAACTCTTCTGTCTTATGTGTCTCCCATTCAAGTGGAATCGCAATTTCTTTTTCCGCAAAGCCATTCTTCACTGTAAACGTAAAGTACCCTTTAGAGGTATAGTCCTCACGTTTAATATGCTGTGATAAAAAGGATTGAGGACTGACTGACTTGACTGGATGTGCCAAAAAGACAATTGGTGCCTCTAGTCCTTTTGCTTTATGAATATTCATAATCCGAACCGCATCTGCGTCTTCTTCAAGGTTTGCAACCACTGTTTTTTCAAAAATCAGCTCGGTCAGTACTTCGATTACTTGTTTATATGTTGTATTACCAGTCGTCTCCTGTTTACGGAGAGCTTCTAGCATTTGGAGCAGACTCTTATACGTTCGTTTATTCCGGCCATTTTTCAAAAGTAATGGATAGAAACCGACCTCTTCGATGATTTTTTCAATTGCAGCTGTTGGCGACAGCGTCCGAATTAGCTTTTGACATCGCTGTAATTTATCCCATGTTATTTCAAATTTATCTTTTAGTACTATCGGAATTTCAGCCGGTATTTGGGCGTAAATGGAAAATCTTCCACCAGCTTGTTTCCATTTATATAGTTCTTGATCACTGATACCGAAGAAAATCCCCCGTAACACAGCAACGAAGCCAACTTCATCGGTTGGGTCCAAGAATGATTTTAACAGGATCCATAAATCTTGGAACTCTCTTGTTTCACCAAGGATAACTTCACCACTGATACTAACAGGAATCCCCATGTCCTCAATCGTTTTCGCATAGGAAGCAACGCCATCGGTATACCTGGTCAGTACCATGAAATCCTTGGCATTATGGCCTTGCTCGATGAGATTTTGAATGGTCAGTGCGATGTTCTCAGCATCGATTAATATGACTTCTTCCTTCTTTTTATAATCGGCAGGAACGGATAAACGCTTCACACCTGTAAAACCCTCGCCTTTGTCCTCATGAAAGGCTATTAACGGGTGGTAGGCAGCTTGGTAATCGGATTCCACTTCAGGTAAATGCTTTTCAAACACTTTATTTAATTTCTTAGTAACAGTGTCAAATGTCCGAAAATTTGTCGTCATCTGCAGCACTTCTCCTCCATGCTCCTCGATTAACTGTTTGACACGATTGTATGTATCAATATCGGCGCGTCGAAAACGGTAAATAGCTTGTTTGGGATCACCAACAACGAAGAGTGAGCCTGCTTTCGGTTTGCATTTTGTCCAGATTTTTTCATTAATGTCATCACTCGTTAAATAAAACATGATCTCCGCCTGAATCGGGTCGGTATCCTGAAACTCATCGACGAGTAAATAGCGATATTTCGCTTGGAAATAGGCGCGAACTTCTGGATTTCTTTTAAGCAATTTTGATGTATGGATCATTAAATCTTGAAAATTTAGTAGTGATCTCTCTTTCTTCATTTGCTCGTAGGTTCGGACAGCATCTTGTAAAAAATCGATAATAATGGGATGACAATATTCTTTCCAAGCTTGTATAAGCGGTTTGATGGATACTTCAAACACTGCTGTAATTTTCTCTTCATAAAATTTTGCATCTTCCTTGGCTGTCCAGCGATTATAGGTTGGCTTTAAGTTCTTATCAAATAATTCAAAAATACTAATGATGTCCTTTTCCTTCGAAGGATTGATGAATTTTTCCTTTTGGACAGCCGTTAAAATCGCTTTTTGTAAACTATCATACCCCTTCGGTGCTTCCTCCTCAGGAACGCATCGTTTTGCTTCTTTTATTAGGAGCATAAATGATTGGTATTCTGGCTGCAATACTGGTTTCGGGACACTTGCCGTCACCCATTCCACATCGGAATATTCCTTTAGCCTCTTTAACCAGGGAAACAGGTTGTCAACGGATATCCCTAATTCTCCAATGAGTTCAAAGTGATGCGGTTCTTCATTGATTAAATTTTGTAAATGAAGTTGCCACGCTTCTTCTAAAATATCTAAATCATCCGACTCTTCAAGCTCTTTAAAGGTTAAATCTAAATTTGCTTCAATCGGACGCTCTCGGAGCAGTTTGGCACAATAGGCATGGACCGTTCCTAAAAAGCAGCGCTCAATATTTTGCAATGCCTCACCTAAACGAAACTCGATATCAAGGTCCATTTCTTTTTTCCACGCTTCCTCTAATTTTGCTTGAAAACGGACCTTTAACTCATCAGCGGCCTTTCGTGTAAAAGTGATCGCAACAATTTCCTGAATTTCTGCTGTCCCTGTATAAATGAGGTTGACCATACGATCGACTAAGCTCGTCGTTTTACCAGAACCAGCACCTGCTTCAACTAAAAAATTCCTCTTAAGTTGTGATTTAATTTTATCCCGGGCCGCTTGATCGAGAATTTCCTTAGTCATATGCTCTAACCCCCTTTAACTTTTGATTCGACTGCTTCATTTCAAGGCTTTCTTTATTATAAAAATGGCGGCGGCAAACAAGCTTATAATCACAGAATTTGCAATCATTCACATCATCAGTCATTTCAAAATGACCATGCTTGACCGTATCAATCAGTTTTTCCAAAATATCTATACCATTTGTTCTGAGTGTACGGTCCTGCTTCCTCGTAAACCTTTGTGCCAATCCCTTTGGGGTCGGAAAATAATAGGAGCTCTCCTCGACTGCACCCTCACCAAGGTTTAAATGCTGTTCGATGGCCAAAGCATAAATCATGTGCTGAAGCTGTCGACCGCCTTTGAAGGCTGCATTTTTCGCATAACTGTACGTGCTCCCCGTTTTATAATCGATAATGTGATATTTACCGTCCTTGGATTGGTCCACACGGTCAATAATCCCTGAAATTTTTACTTCTCCTGATGGAAGAGTAATAATCGCTGGTTCCTTTTCACCAATCCCAAAGGAATATTCGAAATAAAGCGGTTCGTAATTTTCGCTATGAAGCACTTCCTCTTTTAGAAATATCTCACAGCAAGCTAAGATGTCACTCCTCTCACGTTGATAGACTCTTTCATTTGGAGGCGGGAGAACTTCCTTTTGCTGTTCCATTAAGTTTTGAGCAATTGATATAATCAGCTCCAAATGTTTCTCGTAAGAAGGCTTGGCATGATCTTGCTGTAATTTTTTATAAAAGTTTTCAAAAATACTATGCAGCAAGCTTCCACGGGTAGCCGCATCCATCCATTTGTTTGCATCAAAGGAAAAGTCCTCTACGGACCTAACTTTAAGCACTTCTCTTAAAAAATAAGAATACGGACATTTTGCAAGTGTTTCGAGCTTGCCCGCACTGAGCGTTTTATCCTGATTGTGACGTGGGTCATATTGCGCGTCATCAATTTGAACCAGTCCATCATATTCAGAGAAATTCCCGGTATTTCGTGCGGTTTCGGCAGCGATTCCCTGTTTAACATTATTAAAATGGGTTAGAATCCCTTCATTTAGCTGATGTGAACTATCATTTGTTAATTTTTCATTCCAGTAGTCTTTATCTTCAAAAATATCAGTAGCGATGATTGATGACGGCAGTGACTTTAACGATTTAAATTCGGCATCTATATTGCCTGTGATTAAGCGGTAGCATTGCAAGACAACAAATGCCGGGTTAACGACACGGTTTTCGTTCATATCGAAATGGCAGTAACTGACCGTGACATGACCATTTGAATTTGCCAAAACTTGTAGCAGCGTATACAAGTTCTCTTGACCCTTTTCACGAAGTAATCGCAGGCCGTTCCCTAACTGAATCCTCTCTGCATCGAGCAAGAGCGGATCTTCACTTACGTTACCAGGAAACTTCTTGTTATCAAGTCCAACGAAAAATACATTTGGTCGACTATTGTATATTCCACTCTTAAAAGTTGAAACATGGAGGTGACCTGGTTTTGGCCGCGATTGATTTATACGGCCAGAAAGCAGTAGGTCCTTTATCTTTTCAAAGACATCATAACTAGGTAACTTTTCATCCGCATAAGGGAGCAGTTTTTGGATTTCTTCCAATAAGGTGGATTTTGCGATCTCATCAAAAGCTGAATTTGTTTTACAATTATTTTTGAGTACATAGGCGATTCCGGTTAAACATTTTTTATAGTTCATAGTTGGCTCTAATGGTGGAAGCTTCTTAAAAATTGCTTCAAAACTCAACCAAATCCATAACATCTCTTTTGCAGGATTTTCATAATAAGGGTCATCTTCATGATCGACGCACTTCAAACTTAATCGACCAAATTCCCTAGAAAGAAGTTTTAAATACCGTTCTTGAGACCAGCCAATTTGAAGATCCCTGAGCACTCTGGAAATTTTTGATTTTGAAACCACCACTTCATCAAGTCCAACAAATCCACTCTCAATGAAAGGAACTTTTTTACCCAGTTCAAGCAAGCCCTCATTGAACATGTCCAGAAAAGCTGGGACACTATAATTCGACTGAATCCACCCTACAAGCCCTGAAACTAACCGTCCAGGGCGGCTGAAAGAAACCGGAAGTCCTTCGCCAAAGGTCATCGGGAGGTCCATCTTTTGTGACAAGTGATAAAATTGAGTTATGTATGCATCAGCATCTGTATAATAAACAACATTCTTATCTAGAGGAGATTTTGCGACCTTAATCTTCTCTAGGATTTGTTTCACTTCCATTTCTTCTGTTTTAGCAGTAAAGACTACTAAGTTTGGCTCACCCCTAGTTTCTTCCTGTTGATAGAGATAGCTAAGCGGAGTCGGGGGGCCCCCATGAATGGAACTAAGGCTTGACCGCTCAGGAGTATTGACCCCCAAAACGGGTGCAAGCGGCAGTTTATAGACTGTCTCAGGGATAATCTTTCTCAGGAATTGGTCTTCTAAAAGCGATAGGGTTAGACCTGATTGTAAAATAAATACTACCTTTTCATTTATTTGAGCCGTTTCAAGTGCCTTATTTAACAATCCGGCCTTGTCGGTAAATTGCTCAGAAATTAACTTATTTTCATATTCAACAAGGATCTCATAAAAATCCTCCGCTTTGTCTGGATTGATAAATGCATTCTTTTTCAACGTGTCCTTTGTATAGCCAGCTAAATGTAATGTTTGGATGGTTGTAAAAATGGCATGACTAAAGGCTGGCGTAATTTCCATTCCTGCAAAGTATTGGAGCTTATCTTGGTTCTTCAACTCTTTAAGGAGATTGTAGGTAAAATGAACACCAACTGTATGATCTAAGCTATTTTGCGGTTGCTCTGAATTCAAGTCAACAAGAGTTTGGGCAAGGTCGATAACTGTTTTATACTTAAGATTAATTGCTTGATGTCCTTCCTTAACAAATGCCTCATTGATTTGTTCCTCAATTGAATGAGAATCAACGATCACGACTTTTTCTTTATAACGAAATTTACTGCAGATTTGGTTAAGTTCGCTTATTAAGGCTTGCATGGGAACCTCCAACTTTCTAAAAGAAAAATAATAATTATCTACCTATACACTCTGTTCTAGTTTCATATTTGTTATTCCTTCAATATAATTGAAAAAACATATTTTTTTCAAAGTTGGTAATAATAACCTCGATTAACTTTGAAAGGATGGGATGTTTGATGTCGTTAGAATGGTTTGACAGAGTTTGTGGAGAACTGCAAGAACACCTGGAATCTATTTGTGAAGAATACGATCAGGTTGGCCAAATGACAGTTGAAAGAGCTGCCAAACATCCAAGGATTGAGTTTTATGTCGATACCGCAGATGTTGATACCGAAGAACTGGAGCGTGATTATTTTTGCTCACTTTTCTTTGATCCGCAAAACGAAGAATTTTACATCGATACATTCGATGTTGACAGCGGACATACGGCGAAGGTCATCCTTTCAGACATAGAAGACCTTATCGAGGAAGTTCACGCCAGTCTTCATGATTACATGAACGGCGATGATCACTATACAGATGATGGGGTCTATCTTCAGACCAGCGAGGTCTTTGATGATGATGATGAGGTCGAAACTGTTTATGTGGAAGATGATGAGGATGATGAGTATTACGAAGCCGAACAAGTCAACAGTGACGACATCTTTGAGGAAATTGATGTTGATTGGTCCACCCCTGAAGTAACGGCCTTCAAACATGAAGACGAAGTCGAAGTAACCTATCAATTTGGATTGGTGCAAGCTACTGGAGACGGTGTTCTCAAGCGCGTTAATCGGATTTGGACGACGGACGATGAATTAATCAAGGATGAGTCCCATTTCATTTTTAGTAAAGAAGAAGCAACCACCATAATTGCGATGATTGCCTCTCATATGGACCAATTAAGCGAGTTTGAATTTTAAGCAAAATTAGCCGAATACAACGAGCATGCCTGAGCGGTATGCTTGTTTTTTTCCCAAAAATAAAAGTTCTCCAAGGTAGGAGAACTTTATGATTACTCAACCGTGTAATCGATTTGAATCCCATGGTAAAGCTCTTTTTTATTATTTATTCATTATAATAATAGTAAAATCAGTACTTGAAATTTTCAAGAAATTAATTTCCCCATTTGTGTTTGAGCAGTACAATTTCCTCTTTGTGGGTTGTTCCTATTGATTGGCTAAAATAGTAATCAGCTTATCCTCCACCTTTTTTCCTTTTGAATCTTCCATTAAGTTATTTAGAAGGATTGAAAAAATTAAGGTTTGTCCACTTTTTGTTTTCACGTAGCCTGATATTGAACTCACCGTTGTAATGGTCCCTGTTTTTGCGTAAACTTTTCCTCGAACCAAAGAATCCTTCATCCGATTTCTTAAAGTTCCGCCGACCATCTTTTCACTTTCACCGGCGACAGGTAATGAGTGAAGATAACTAGGAAACCACTTTTCCTTTCGGACGGCAAATAACAGCTGCGTCAGCTGGTTGGCTGGTATCAGGTCGACATGGGAAACGCCCGAACCATCTCTTAGCACCAATGTGTTGGGGTTAACCCCGTATTTTGTAATCTCATTTTTTAAAACGCTTAGTCCCTTTTCCCAGCTTCCTTCCCCTTTTACGACCCGGCCCATTTCCTTAATTAATATTTCAGCATGGACGTTATTGCTCAGTTTCATAAACGGAACCAGCAGCTCAGATAACGGCATCGATTGATGTGTCGTTAAAATTCTTGCGGTGTCAGGCACCAATCCTGTTTTTAGTTTTCCTGTCACCTGTATCCCGTGTTCTGTTAAGGATTGGTGCAAAAGGGACACGGCATATCGAGTGGGTTCCCAGACACCAATCCATTCCTTTTCTGTTTTTGCCTTTGTTGGGATGGTTCCTTCGATTGTTATGATGTTCCTCGAATGTTCCCGTTCGATGGTGATATCCTTTTTACCATCCTCCGGAACGGTTACCGCGTGGTTGTTTATTTTTAGATAATTTGTCTTCGGAGTTATTTTCACGATCGGCTTGTCACCTTTTTTTATTCCGGGCTGCACGAGTACCTTGACCGATCCGGCATCAAAGTCTCTGGTCGGTGAGGCGGTGAGTGCGGAAATCTGTGCGCCGTAATGGGTTGTTTCGTCGCTCCAAGGCAGGTCGAGCGAATAGCGGACATTATCATACCAGGAATCGTCTCCAACAAGATTCCCTTTTATCTTTTTGATGCCTCGCTTTTGAATGTCCTCAGCCATTTTATCAAAATCAGATTTCAATAGGGTTGGGTCACCCTTCCCCTTTAAATACAGATTCCCATGGAGTGTTTTCTTTTTCACTAAGCCATCCGTATGGATCTCCGTCGTGAAGGTGTGGTCTTCTCCGAGGATAGTAAGGGCGGCTGCAGCTGTTAATAGTTTCATATTGGAAGCAGGTCTTAAGCGGACGTCGCCTTGGTGGGCATAGATGATTTTTCCATCCTCAGCGGTACGAATGCTTATGCCGGCAATTGCTCCTTTTAACTCAGGTTCGTTATTTATTAGGTGATTTATCTGCTGAGCCATATTTTCCATGGCGGATGCTTTTATAGAAGGAACGAATGCTGCGAGCACCGTAATGAAGATGAGGGTGTAATATTTAAGTCTGTTAATCAAGCTTTGGTTCCAGCCTTTCCTTTTTTCTAAGAGTTTGTCCGAAAATAACAAATAATATCATCGATGGTTTTTTTATTTGACAACCACAAATTTTACAATTTTTGTCTAAATGTACAAAACCCTATGAAAATCGTACAAAACATCTAAAAAATTGCACAAAAGCTATTAAAAATTACACAAAACTATCTTGAAATTGCACAAAACCTCCCTAAAATGGCACAAAAGCAAAAACCCCCTGCAACCACCGTGTAATTTTATACGATTCTCTTCACCACATGGATATTTTTACTAAGATAAGCCCAATTTTGGGGTGCCAGCAAGCTAATTTGCCAAAAAGTCGTCCCAGCTAATTGATACCTATCAATTAACCTATACTTTTCTATAAAACTCCTAATATCTTCAAACCATACCACATGCTCCTCACTACCCTGCCAGTAGCGAAACCAAGGTGCCCTAGCCGTGATATCAAACTCGATGTTCTCAGGCAGTGATATCGCTTTATTTTGAGCAGCAAGTACCGAAAAGGCTTGGGTTGCATTCGTACCAACAACCTTGTCATACCCATATAACGCCACGGCGATTTGCAGTTTACGAGAATTAATTTGTGTCACCGAGTATTGAGTCACTTGCTCCAGCCACGGAATCGGGGCAATCGGATCGGGTGGACCCCCCGGGTAGCCATAATCCATGGTCATCACCGCCACGATATCAGCCACATTGCCAATCGACGCATAATCATAAGCACCAATGATTCGATTCGTTGGAATATCAGCTGTTTTGGCGTGAACATTTACTTGTAAAATAAGCCCGTCTAAGCTGCGCTTTAATTCTGTTAAAAATAAATTGAAATCATTTCGTCTTGCCGGTGGAATAAATTCAAAATCGATACTGACGCCACCGAACCCTCTTTGCCTGGTTAAGTTGACCAAGCTCGCTACCAAATTTCTCCGATAGGTTGGATTTTCCAGGACACGCCCTGCCAACTCCGCGCTGAAATCATTTCCGGCAAGATTTCGGACCATCAATAATGGGATGATCTTCAATTGATTACTTCTCGCAACCAGGGCTGCATCCTCGCTCACATTAAACGCATAGCCTTCCTCTGTGAACGAATAAGCGACAATCGCTAAATAGGTTAATTGGTTAGCTAAACTATTAATTGTGGCAAGGTTTGCACTCTCAGATGATGGCACTAAAAACCCTAGTGTTACGAGAGATAATCTTATTGGAGTGGGAACATTTATGATTTGGCCAATTACGAGTAGGTTGGGATTAATCCCTGGATTTGCAGCGAGAATAACCGAAGGATTGACCCTAAATTGTTGAGCCAGCTGCCAGATGTGATCGCCTGCTTTAATTTGATAGTAGCGGAGTGGAGGCAAGATATCCGGAAGATAAAGTGCAAGACCCGGGACGATGGAACTTGCTGAAGGTAACCCATTTAGCTCTACAATCGTTTGAATTGAAACCCCATACCTCGTGGATATCGCCCACAAATTTTCACCTGCGATTACAACATGAACAGCCATTTTCTCACACTCCTTCATTACTATCATATGGGCGAATGATGATAAATTATTACACATAGAAAAACGAACTTGCCGGCTGACAAGTTCGTTTCCCTATTCCTATAGTCGCGGGTCAATCGGATCCGATTCAAGCGCCAGAACACCTAACACACATTCATGGTAGCGCTCCAGTGACTCTTTTCTAACAAAACGATTTACCGCTTCCACACCTAAAGCAAATTCTTTTAGGGCATTTCGTTGTTTCTTACCTGCATTTCGCCGCTTAAGACGGGAAAGATTTTCTGGTTGTAAATAGTCGATGCCGTAGATAATATGCAGATACTTTCGGCCTCTCACTTTAATGGCCGGCTGGAGAAGCTTACCTTTATGTCGTGCCACATAAGACTCCGGTTTCACAACAAAGCCTTCATGCCCATCCTCCGTCATTTCTTCCCACCATTCGATGGCCGATTTCATGGAGTCTTCATCGTTAACAATTCGATATTCCGTTTCCACGAACAAATTTGATAGGACGCTGAATTCTTTGTTTTTCTCCATATGCCACGTGTGCGGTTTATCGAAAAAGGTTTCATTACTGTGAGCAAGTGTATGAAAAGGGGCAATTTGAATGCCTGCTAAACCTTCCGTTTCCCAGCAATACTTTTGATACACTTCGTTAAACACTTGGGCATTGCGTATCTTTTCATCCGTTTCCTCGAGCCAATTTGAAACATCCTTACCGTTATCCAAAGCTTTTTTCAACTGTTCCTGTAATTTACTGCGATCAAGCAATGCCATCTCACCAACATGAGCATATTGATTCATAATTAATTCTTTTGCTTTTAGATTCCACGGAAGGATCTCAGCGTCCATCAGGACAAAATCAGTGTTGTATTTTTCAAAATAACCACTCAAGTTAGCATTTAATACTTGTAATATTTGTTCTTCCAGTTCTTTTTTGAAAAAGGCCCGGCCAGTCCGCGTGTATATCAATCCTAATGTTTCCCTGCCAATATACTCTTTAGCGGTTTCTTTATTTTTAAAAAGAAACAAAATGCCGCGGCTGCCCATATGCTTTTTCTCGACAACCATCGTGTCAACCCCATTCGCCTGATAGTATTCAAATGCTTCAATCGGATGCTCTAAGTATCCTGCTAAACTCGATGGTTTCGATGTCGGGCTCATCGTAGGCGGAAGATAGACAATCTCCTCAAGCGGCAATGTGTAATGGGAAAGGTCATCCAGTGCTGATTTCGTACTATCCGCATAAATTGCAATCTCCCCATATAGTTCCGTTAATACCGAAAATCCTTCTAAAAATTTTGCGATTTTGGGCGGAGCCAGCCTTTTACTTTCCAATACCTTTAATGGATTGTCCGACACATTTGCATAATCGGCTTTCGCTTTGACAGAAACAAATTTCCTTTCCGGAAAACAATATGCCGTTAGGTTGCCACCAAAAACGACTCCTTGGTCAATATTGAGGGTGTTATTAACCAATAATGGCTGCGTCCTAGGATCATGCCCCCAGAGAATAAGTTCGTTGGACTGATGAGCAATTGACCAATCTTTTCGGACGGGTTTGCCGTTTTCGTCAAGGCCATCCGAGTCTCCGTACCGACAGAAATCGGAAATGCGCGGCGATTGTTTGCCGATATAATGGTCTTTGATTCCTGCATGGACTGCAACAGCGACGTTGACTCCATTTTTCTGGATAATGTAATGTGATTTAGCCTCTAACAGCATGTCTCTTATTTGTTCCTTTAAACGATCGGTCTCATCTTTACCAAATTTACCTTCATACTCATCAAATTCAGCCTTTACATTTTCATCACCATGAGCAAGCTTAACATTCTTACCGTCAAGCCAGCGGGCGATTTTCCAACCATGATTACTGTCAATCATATAGGCAAGTCCTGCTGCTACATGCTTTTGAAAAAATTGCAGCGTCTCGATCGAACGAGGTCCCCTACTCATCACATCCCCAAGGGAAAGGATTTTCCGTCCTTCTGGATGGATAAAATAACCCTCTTCATTTTCTATATAACCAAGCTTTGACAGGATTTCGCTAAACTCTTCAAAGCAACCGTGAATATCCCCAATAAAATCAATGCCATTGCCAACATCCATTAGTAATGGATTACCAAGTCGGTTCACATTTAAGACTTGCAATTCTTCATCACCGAATATGTAGCATCGCCGAAAGCCCTCCTTTTTAATGGAGCGAAGCGTCTTCTTGAAATGTTGGTATTGCTGCTTGATACGGTTTTTACCTCTTGGGAAATCCCTCTCTAAGTCACGTCTGAGTAATTCAGTTTCTGCCAAATTCAGCACAATTGCAATGGCCGGAACATGATACCTCTTAGCCATATGCAGGTATTTTTCACGTTCGTAATCACGTAAATGAGTAGCATCGATAAATGTTAATTTATTGAGGCGGCAACGTTTGGCAATGATATAATCCATCGCTTCAAAAGCTTCTTTTGAAATTTTTTGGTATTCATTAAAAAGAGCATCTGCTTCATATTTAGGTCGCCGATTCCAATCAATAAATTCAACATCGCTAACTAAAACACGGAACTGATCGGAACTTACTACTTCCGATGCATAAATCTGTTGTTCTTGCATTAATTGATTTATTAAAGTCGTTTTACCCGAATTGGACGGTCCTACAAGTAAGACGATACCCGCATGAGGCAAATTAATTTTCGCCATCATCCCTCCTCCCTTCTGAAAATAACCATTTGAGTAGGATGCCCGTATAGTTGGTTTTCTTCACCAATGCCTTTATAACTTACTTGGTATGGATAGATTTTTGTCAAAGCTTCCATCTTTTGGTGAAGCTGTGCCCTTGTCCATTCAAAGCGATGATCGTGGTGTCTCATTTCCTCATTCATATCATAGACAACATTGTATTCTTGGTTAGGCGTGGTCACGATCAACACTTCTGGTCGATAGTCTTTAAAAATCGTCTCGAATACCCTTGTTAACCGGTATTCATCAATATGTTCAATCACTTCACATAAAACCATGACATCCTTGTTACTCAACCGTTCATCATAATAAAATAACGATCCTGCCAAGGACTTGGGTTCTACAAATCCACGTTTCGCCTTTGTATAGTCGAATCGTTCCAATGCCTTTAACCGAGCTTTATTCGATGGTTCAACAGAAAGTATCTCTTGCACCCCTTTAATAAATCCCAGCTGAACAGATAACTTCCCTTCACCAGCACCAAAGTCAACAATAGTGGCTTTTTTTTGCAGGGCCTCAATATATTTAATAATCGCTTCGTAACGAAGGTCATTTAAACGGATTCTCGGAGGTTCATGCTTCTCATTGATTTTCGTCTCTTTTTCATAGAATCTTGACTGAGAAATCACCTTTTGAAACCGTAACGAACGTCTTAAAATCAGCGCCTTTTGTGGATGTTCCTCTAACCATCCTTCCCCGTAGCGGTCCAACTTTTCCAATTCTCTTTCGTCAATAAAATAATGCTTATAGTTATCAATAACGGGAATTAAAATCGAAATATGTTTAAGTGCATTCTGGAGCGTTTGTTTCCCTAACAGGGTAATAAATCGGGCAGAGCTTTTTTCGCGAATAAAACTTTCCCCGTATTCCATCTTGATGGTGTAACCCATTGGAGCAAATAACGCTTCAAGTTCCCTAATGCTTAAATCAGTAGCAATCGGTCCAAAGGTTAATTCCATTTCAAAGGAATGCTCGACCCATGAAGCATATTCCTCTGCTGGTTTCCCATTCAGTGCAGTCCCCAGCGCTTTACGAATCGAGGAAACAAAAATACTGCTTGCCGCAAACTCGCGGTCATTTATGTAATGGGTAATATCAAAAGAATCAGGTGAGTTTTTCACTAGTTCAATTGGATCCGTTTTAACATAGATCAAAAACTGTACTTCCTCGCTTGAAAAAGTCGGGTAGACCAGACGGACAGTCAACCCTTTCTCTCCACGCTCATATAGATTATTCGGATTTTTAGCTATAAGGTAAGAAACCGCTTCAACACCAGGGCCTCTTACTGTTAATGATAGTTGCATCTTTTTCACTTCACTTTCATGGAACGAATTATCAGAGTTTTATTTTAACATATTTACATTAATTTGGTTTTAATTGAAGAATAACCCGGGTTCCTAAGGTTAGAACACCGGGTTATTCTTAATATTCATCATATCGATATCTTCTAGTCTTCGCTGCATAACAGGCCTCACAAGTAGGAAAAGAATGATCCCATGGCAGCTTCTTTCCACAGGTTTTGCATTTTTTAACGAATTTATTTATATCCGTCTTTAAGCGGTCCTGCACTTTATCGCTAACCTCTTCTCTTAGCCGCTCCCAATAGATTGCTGTCGTTCGCTCTCCTAGTCGATATAAAAATAACAAATGAAGTCCAATTGCTTTGTAACTGAGTTCTAATTCCTCCAAGCTTCGTTCCTTTACAATCGGTTCTGGGAGTTCTCTCCCATGGATAATGGCATACATTTTTTCTTCCCATTGCTTCGTTAATACTGGTTCATTTTTTGAAAAAGGCAGATGTAAAAATCCATAAAGGTCCATTAAGGATAAACGTGCTTCAATTTCAGTACCTGCTACCATTTGATACAACGACTTTTCCTCGGCAAGGGAAGCTTTTTTCGTTCCGTTTGGACTTTCAAATTTCCCCCATAATTCAAAAAATGTACCTAAGTCGTGATAATAGCGTTGAAAGCGTTCAAAAACTGAATTGGTTGGTGCAATTGCAAAGGTATGAACAGGCTCATCCTCCTGCAAAAGCAAGTTTCTCATTTTTCTGATATCACTAGTAAAGGCCACTTTGCCAATATTGTAAATACCTTTTCGACCCGCACGTCCAGCAATTTGCTTCACTTCTTGTGATGTCAGCAGTCGTCGTCTAGTTCCATCAAACTTATCATTTTCTAAAAAAACAATCCGTCGAATTGGTAGATTTAAGCCCATTCCAATCGCATCTGTAGCAACGATGACTTTTGTTTTTCCAGTGTTGAATTGCTGAATTTGCTTTTTTCTTGTTTCTGGCGGCATGCTGCCGTAGATCATGCTGACAGTATGTCCGTCATTTTGCAGTCGTGAGGCGGTTTCAAGAACTCGCCTTCGTGAAAAACAAATCAGCGCATCGCCTTTTTTAATGTGTTTAATATGAAACTCCTTCGTTTCAACCTCAAGAGGAGTATCACGACTGTATTCATGAACTTCGATAATGGAATTACCTAAAAGCTGGAGCAGCATGGTTTTTGAATTCCTGCTGCCTATGATATGGACTTCCTCTGCATTAGCTTTTGTGATTGCCTTATACCAGGAAAAACCACGGTCTTTATCGGTAATCATTTGTGCTTCATCAATGACGATTATTTCATAAAACTCTTTTTCGTGAAACATTTCCACGGTGCAGGAAGTATGATTTGCACCCGGGGTGATTTTTTCCTCCTCCCCAGTTTTTAAGGAACACGGCGTCCCCTCAGCGTTTAATTTATCAAATACCTCAAGTGCTAATAATCGAAGCGGCGCTAAATATAACCCGCTATAAGCATCTTTCATTCTTTCTAGCGCATGATGGGTTTTCCCTGTATTGGTTTCGCCAATGTGCAAGACATAACGGACCTGACGGTGTAACGAAGGGTCGTATTCCGTTGCAAAGATTTCCTTCATCATCCGCTCTTCTTCTGCTTTTTTTCGCTCGAGTTCTTCTTGCGCTTCTTTTTGTTTTTGCTCGCGCGCTTGGAAGTCTTTTTCAAAAATTTCTTTATGAACCTTTGCATCAAAAGGTATTTCTGCCAAACGTATTAAGTCTGATAGGTATTCAGCTTGGATATCCTCAATAAAATAACCCTCGACATCATAAAGAACCTGAGCAATGCTGCCCTTAACGAAGGATGCCGATAGTTTCTCAAGAAAGGTTTCATGAAAATCATCCTTAACTTTTTCAGAAAGCTGCTCTAATATTTTTTCCGGAATAAGCTCAGACAAATAGTCAGCAATTAAGCTTTCATAAACGAAAAAATAGGTTTGATATTCATAAAAACTCCTGCCCCAATTCAAAGTTTTATGGATATCCCCTGTCAGTTCTTCAAAAAAGGTGGCAACAGTTGTATAGACTGAGGGGTTAAAATGGCCTTCATCCACTAATTTTTCCTCTAATGCAAAGGTATCAACCGATTGAAACTTTACATTATTTTGTAGGTCAGCAACTAGTTGTATGGCAACGAAGTAACGAACATATAAATAAAACAGCTCATATTGTTCTTCCAGGATTCCAACAGCGGTATCTTCAATCTCACTTCTAATCAATTGCTTCTGTTCTTCGTGCTGTTTTTGTTCTTCTCGTTTTATAAAATTAACCTTCGCCTCCTGATACTGTTTCTCCCACTCTTGTTCTTTACCTAAAAATGTTTCATGAACCCACCCCATCGTATCAAAGACATGATAGGTTCGCATTTCATCCCTAAATAACTTGTTGATTAGTTTTTTGTCGATTCCCTGTACCTCGAAGCCTTTATCAGTTAAATATTGCTTTTTTTCATTCCTTGGAACATCATTGGTCGACTTATTCAGCCAAACATTGGTCCAAATTTGCTCAACATAATGGCTTCTGTCAGTTAGGTATTGTTCAATGGTTGGCAGTGTTTCCATCGTTTCGAAATAATGGTTAATATCTTCATACACTTTCAATTTTGTATGTTCTATCGCTTGAGGGTATATAGTGGTTAATTTATTCATGGATTTCCCTCCATTTCTATAAAATGGTTTATTATATCCATTCTATCACAAAATAAAAAACCGAACAAGCATTCGGTTTCAAAGTTGATGCTGGCTGCAATATTGATCAACCAGGTCTTCGATCTGATCCAGTTCAGGAAACTTCCCTGAGAAGTGGAATTTAATTTCCTCGATGAAGTTATCCTGATTATATACATGAATGGCCCCATTTTGTTGAATGACACTAAATTCTGGTACAAATCGATAACCGCTGCGTTCAATAGCCCCCATTGTAAGTCCCCTTTAAAATAATTTTTTATAGTATTTGCATAAAATGGGCGTCTATCCAATTACATCACAATAAAAAAGGGATGGTGCATACTGCAACATCCCTTGTTCTTCCTTTATGCTGTTGTAAAAACTTCTTGTTTATTTTGTTCATGTCGAATGGTTGCTTGTGCTGCAGCCAAACGTGCTAGTGGTACGCGGTATGGTGAACAACTAACATAATCTAGGCCGGTTTTGTAGCAGAATTCAATCGAGCTCTTTTCTCCGCCATGCTCGCCGCAAATACCTGTTTTTAAGGACGGTTTTGTTCCACGGCCAAGCTTCACCCCTGTTTCAACAAGCTTACCTACGCCTTCTTGATCAAGGACAGCAAACGGATTATCCGGAAGCACTTTATTTTCAATGTAAGCTTGCAGGAACTTGCCTTCCGCATCATCACGGCTGTAACCAAATGTTGTTTGTGTTAAATCATTGGTCCCAAACGAAAAGAAATCAGCTTCCTCGGCAATTTTATCTGCAGTTAAAGCAGCACGCGGAATTTCAATCATGGTTCCAATCGTGTACTTGAAGCTTTTTCCAGTTTCCTCCTGGACAAGTAATGCCGCATCGATCACCAATTTACGCATATCCTTTAATTCATTCACATGACCGACCAAAGGAATCATGATTTCTGGTTGTACTTCGATGCCTTTATCAGCGAGCTTAGCGGCTGCATAGAAAATGGCTTTTGCTTGCATTTCATAAATTTCCGGGTAAATCATCCCAAGGCGGCAGCCACGGTGGCCAAGCATAGGGTTAAACTCATCTAATTGGCGGACTTTTTTCAGCAATTGCTCTTTTTTCTTCAATTCTGGTGATTGTGGATCTAAAATCTGAAGCTTCGTTACTTCCACTAACAGTTCCTCTTTATCCGGTAAGAATTCATGTAAGGGTGGATCTAGTAAACGGATAGTGACAGGTAATCCTTGCATAGCTTCGAAGATTCCTTCAAAGTCCCCTTGCTGCATGGGCAATAACAGGTTCAAAGCTTCCATTCTCTCATTATAAGTTTCAGCAAGAATCATTTTTTGCACGATTGGAATCCGTTTTAAATCCATAAACATATGTTCAGTACGGCATAAGCCAATTCCGCCTGCACCAAATTCAAATGCCTTTTTTGCATCTTCTGGGTTATCTGCATTGGCACGGACCCCTAATTTACGCTCTTGGTCTGCCCATGCAAGCAACATTTGAAACTCATCCGAAAGTTCTGGGTCAATCATTGGAATCTCCCCAAGCATAATTTCACCCGTAGAGCCATCAATCGTTATGATATCTCCATAATTAATAACTGTCTCACCAATTGTAAATTGTTTAGCTTTCAGATCTATCTTTAATGCTTCACATCCGCAAATACACGCTTTCCCCATACCACGCGCGACAACTGCAGCGTGGCTTGTCATGCCGCCTCGGCTTGTCAGTATTGCTTGCGATGCAACGATACCATGGATATCATCTGGAGTGGTTTCAGGACGAACAAGAATTACTTTTTTTCCATCATTATTTAATTGCTCTGCTTCATCGGCATCAAAAACGACTTGACCTGTCGCTGCACCTGGTGATGCTGGCAAGCCTTTAGCTAAAACTCTCTTCTCAAATTTGTCGTCAATCCTGCGATGCAGCAGTTGATCTAATTGTTCCGGGTCAACACGTAGCAAGGCCGTCTTTTTATCAATGATTCCTTCTTCGACCATTTCCACGGCGATTCGAATCGCTGCCTGCGCTGTTCTTTTTCCATTACGGGTTTGCAGGATAAATAGCTTACCACCTTCAACCGTAAATTCGATATCTTGCATTTCTTCGTAATGCTGTTCCAAGCGCTTGCAAGTATCAGTGAATTGCTTATATACTCCTGGCATTTCATCTTTTAAAGTAGCGATTGGCTGTGGAGTACGAATCCCTGCCACTACATCTTCCCCTTGGGCATTGATTAAGTATTCACCGTAAAGGACATGCTCACCAGTCGATGGATTTCTTGTGAATGCTACGCCTGTGCCTGAATCATTCCCCATGTTGCCAAACACCATACTTTGAATATTTACAGCTGTTCCTAAATGGTCAGCAATTTTGTTAAGGCGACGGTAGACTATCGCACGCTGATTATTCCAAGAGTTAAAGACTGCATGAATCGCAAGGAATAGCTGCTCTTTTGGATCTTGCGGGAAATCCTTTCGTTTATGCTTTTTGACTATACCTTTATAGCCAATAATCACTTCTTTCCAGTCATCAGCACTCATTTCTGGGTCAGAGGAATAGCCTTTTTCCTCGCGTATTTCTTCTAATAATTGTTCAAAGTAGTAGGTATCGATATCTAGTACAACATTACTAAACATTTGTATGAAACGACGGTAGGAATCATAAGCAAACCGTGGATTATTGGTTAATTCTGCTACACCGATAACGGTTTCATCATTCATTCCAAGATTCAAGATGGTATCCATCATGCCAGGCATGGAGAAAACAGAACCAGAACGTACGGAAACGAGCAAAGGATTTTTTGGGTCGCCAAGCTTTTTGCCCATTTTTTCTTCAAGACGGGTTAGAGCCTCTAAAGTCTGGACTTCAACAAAGGTTGGAATGGTTTTGCTAGCTTCATAGAATGCATTGCAAGCCTGTGTAGTGATTGTAAAACCATACGGAACCGGAAGACCAATACGCGTCATTTCCGCTAGGTTTGCCCCTTTTCCCCCAAGTAACCCCTTCATATTGCCATTTCCTTCATGAAATAAATAAACGAATTTTTCCATTATTAGTAGCTCCTCTCTTTTTTTAACACGTCTAAAATTAAGCCAGCTGTTTCTTCAACAGCTTTATTTGATACATCAATAACAGGACAGCCTAATCGCTTCATTACTTTTTCAGCATGATCAAGTTCCTCAAGAATTCGCCCAAAGCTTGCATAGTTAGCCTGTGAGGCTAACCCTAAAGCCTTTAGACGTTCCTTGCGAATTTCGTTTAATTTATCTGGTGATATTATTAATCCAATACAATTCTTACGGGGTATTTCGAATAATTCATCTGGCGGTGGCACCTCTGGAACCAAAGGAACATTGGCCACTTTAAATCGTTTATGTGCTAAGTACATAGACAAAGGGGTCTTAGATGTACGTGAGATACCGACTAGAACAATATCCGCCTTTTTGATCCCTCTTGGGTCACGCCCATCATCATACTTAACTGCAAATTCAATTGCTTCAATTTTCCGGAAGTATTCTTCGTCCAATTTTCTCATCAATCCAGGTCGATGGTGCGGCTGTTTATTGAAGCTTATTTCAAACGCATTCATCAATGGACTTAGTAAATCTACAGCAAAAATGCTCTCTTCTTTTGCACGTCGATCTAAATACTCTTTTAATGATGGAATAACGATCGTATAGGCAATAATCGTCCGTCCCTTTTTTGCTAGTAAAATGATATCTTCAATATCTTCAAAATCATCCACATAGGAATTACGGCGAATTTCTACCTGCCCGCCATTAAATTGTGTTGCCACTGCCTTTACTACAAACTCAGCTGTTTCACCTACTGAGTCAGATACAACATAGACAACTTCTTTCTGTACCAAAATGGCAGCCACTCTCCTTAGTTTGAATTGTTTTCCATGATTTCTAAATATGCCCGCGTTATAGTGGTTTTGGTGATTCTTCCTACCAGCAAATATGTACTTCTTTGCTCCTCTATTTCCTTAACAACTGGTAAAGAGTCAATGCGATTATGGATCATCTTTTTGGCTGCTTCGAGCAAGGTCTCTTCAGGATTTATTGTAATAATATTTGGCATTCTAGTCATGATGACACTGACAGGCAATTCATTTAGATTTTGATTTCCTAGTGATGCTCTGAGCAAATCCTTACGGGAAACAACCCCTGCTAGATGTCCTTTTGTATCAACCGCATAAAGTGTGCCCACATCCTCTAAAAAGAGCTGCACGATCGCATCATACACGGAGGTTGATTTCTCAACGACAATTGGATGGGCTTTATAATCCGTTACCTTTTGGTGGATAAACCTTTTAGCCTGTTGCTTTGCTTCAAAGCTTTCATTAAAAAAATAACCTACTCGCGGCCTTGCATCTAAGTTACCTGACATCGTTAAAATGGCAAGATCGGGTCTTAGTGCAGCTCTTGTTAATGAAAGCTTCTCTGCGATGTCTTTTCCTGTAATGGGCCCGTTTTGTTTAACAATCTGGAGGATTTCATCCTGACGTTTAGATAATTTAATAATTACCCCCCCCTTATCTACATTAAATATGTTATATTCAATAGATTCATTATAAATGTGTTATACTTATTTGTATATAGTATATTACATTATGTTATAAACCGAAACAATAAGTTTTATTTTTTTACAAAATATTAAACTATTTTTTTAATAAGGAGCCCAAACAAGTTAATCCCGCCGCATGCGACGAAAGAGGCAAAATAAAAAAAGGCAAAAAAAATTCCAAGCATATACTTGGAATTTTTTTTGCCTTTTTGACAGGGGCAGTAGGAATTGAACCCACACTGAAGGTTTTGGAGACCTTAGTTCTACCTTTAAACTATGCCCCTAAACATGGTGGAGGGGGACGGATTCGAACCGCCGAACCCGGAGGGAGCGGATTTACAGTCCGCCGCGTTTAGCCACTTCGCTACCCCTCCACATATAAAAAATAATAAAACTGGAGGAGGAAGAGGGATTCGAACCCCCGCGCGGTGTTACCCGCCTGTCGGTTTTCAAGACCGATCCCTTCAGCCAAACTTGGGTATTCCTCCATGGAAAAAGAAAATCATATAATAGTATTTTGGTAGCGGCGAAGGGAGTCGAACCCCCGACCTTTCGGGTATGAACCGAGCGCTCTAGCCAGCTGAGCTACACCGCCAAAAAAATTATATTATTAAGGTGGAGTCTAGGGGGATCGAACCCCTGACCTCCTGCGTGCAAAGCAGGCGCTCTCCCAGCTGAGCTAAGACCCCAAAATATTCTGCAATAAAGAATGGTCGGGAAGACAGGATTCGAACCTGCGACCCCTTGGTCCCAAACCAAGTGCTCTACCAAGCTGAGCTACTTCCCGATAATATGACGCACTGGGCGCTATATTTGATGTTTTAAATTACCTTCGATAAAACATGGTGCCGAGGACCGGAATCGAACCGGTACGGTAGTCACCTACCGCAGGATTTTAAGTCCTGTGCGTCTGCCAGTTCCGCCACCCCGGCACTGTTTGGAGCGGAAGACGGGATTCGAACCCGCGACCCCCACCTTGGCAAGGTGATGTTCTACCACTGAACTACTTCCGCTTATATGGATGTTTTTTTCTAACGCAAAAAACTTTGGTGCGGGTGAAGGGAGTCGAACCCCCACGCCTTGCGGCGCCAGATCCTAAGTCTGGTGCGTCTGCCAATTCCGCCACACCCGCATAGTAAAAGAAAAATGGTGGAGGATGACGGGCTCGAACCGCCGACCCTCTGCTTGTAAGGCAGATGCTCTCCCAGCTGAGCTAATCCTCCATATAATACCGCCTGGCAACGTCCTACTCTCACAGGGACGCGTGTCCCAACTACCATCGGCGCTGAGAAGCTTAACTTCCGTGTTCGGTATGGGAACGGGTGTGACCTTCTCGCCATTGCTGCCAGACTTGTTTTTTGAGGTATCATTCCCTCAAAACTAGATAATGCAGAAGAAGTTTGTAAAACTGAGTGTGCCTTATAAATTGGTTAAGTCCTCGAACGATTAGTATCAGTCAGCTCCACATGTTACCACGCTTCCACCTCTGACCTATCAACCTGATCATCTTTCAGGGTTCTTACTAGCTTGCGCTATGGGAAATCTCATCTTGAGGGGGGCTTCATGCTTAGATGCTTTCAGCACTTATCCCGTCCGCACATAGCTACCCAGCGATGCCCTTGGCAGAACAACTGGTACACCAGCGGTGCGTCCATCCCGGTCCTCTCGTACTAAGGACAGCTCCTCTCAAATTTCCTGCGCCCACGACGGATAGGGACCGAACTGTCTCACGACGTTCTGAACCCAGCTCGCGTACCGCTTTAATGGGCGAACAGCCCAACCCTTGGGACCGACTACAGCCCCAGGATGCGATGAGCCGACATCGAGGTGCCAAACCTCCCCGTCGATGTGGACTCTTGGGGGAGATAAGCCTGTTATCCCCGGGGTAGCTTTTATCCGTTGAGCGATGGCCCTTCCATGCGGAACCACCGGATCACTAAGCCCGACTTTCGTCCCTGCTCGACTTGTAGGTCTCGCAGTCAAGCTCCCTTGTGCCTTTACACTCTGCGAATGATTTCCAACCATTCTGAGGGAACCTTTGGGCGCCTCCGTTACTCTTTAGGAGGCGACCGCCCCAGTCAAACTGCCCACCTGACACTGTCTCCCACCCCGATCAGGGGTGCGGGTTAGAATTTCAATACAGCCAGGGTAGTATCCCACCGACGCCTCCACGCAAGCTAGCGCTCACGTATCTCAGGCTCCTACCTATCCTGTACAAGCTGTACCAAAATTCAATATCAGGCTACAGTAAAGCTCCACGGGGTCTTTCCGTCCTGTCGCGGGTAACCTGCATCTTCACAGGTACTATAATTTCACCGAGTCTCTCGTTGAGACAGTGCCCAGATCGTTACGCCTTTCGTGCGGGTCGGAACTTACCCGACAAGGAATTTCGCTACCTTAGGACCGTTATAGTTACGGCCGCCGTTTACTGGGGCTTCGATTCAGAGCTTCGCGTGAGCTAACCCCTCCTCTTAACCTTCCAGCACCGGGCAGGCGTCAGCCCCTATACTTCGCCTTGCGGCTTCGCAGAGACCTGTGTTTTTGCTAAACAGTCGCCTGGGCCTATTCACTGCGGCTCTTCGAGGCTATTCACCTCAAAAAGCACCCCTTCTCCCGAAGTTACGGGGTCATTTTGCCGAGTTCCTTAACGAGAGTTCTCTCGCTCACCTTAGGATTCTCTCCTCGCCTACCTGTGTCGGTTTGCGGTACGGGCACCTTTTATCTCGCTAGAGGCTTTTCTTGGCAGTGTGGAATCAGGAACTTCGGTACTAAATTTCCCTCGCTATCACAGCTCAGCCTTATGCGAGAAGCGGATTTGCCTACTTCTCAGCCTAACTGCTTAGACGCGCATATCCAACAGCGCGCTTACCCTATCCTCCTGCGTCCCCCCATTGCTCAAACGATAAAGAGGTGGTACAGGAATATCAACCTGTTGTCCATCGCCTACGCCTTTCGGCCTCGGCTTAGGTCCCGACTAACCCTGAGCGGACGAGCCTTCCTCAGGAAACCTTAGGCATTCGGTGGATGAGATTCTCACTCATCTTTCGCTACTCATACCGGCATTCTCACTTCTAAGCGCTCCACCAGTCCTTACGGTCTAGCTTCGACGCCCTTAGAACGCTCTCCTACCACTGACATCTAAGATGTCAATCCACAGCTTCGGTGATACGTTTAGCCCCGGTACATTTTCGGCGCAGAGTCATTCGACCAGTGAGCTATTACGCACTCTTTAAATGGTGGCTGCTTCTAAGCCAACATCCTGGTTGTCTAAACAACTCCACATCCTTTTCCACTTAACGTATACTTTGGGACCTTAGCTGGTGGTCTGGGCTGTTTCCCTTTTGACTACGGATCTTATCACTCGCAGTCTGACTCCCACGGATAAGTCTTTGGCATTCGGAGTTTGTCTGAATTCGGTAACCCGATGAGGGCCCCTAGTCCAAACAGTGCTCTACCTCCAAGACTCTTACTACGTGAGGCTAGCCCTAAAGCTATTTCGGAGAGAACCAGCTATCTCCAAGTTCGATTGGAATTTCTCCGCTACCCACACCTCATCCCCGCACTTTTCAACGTGCGTGGGTTCGGGCCTCCATCCAGTGTTACCTGGACTTCACCCTGGACATGGGTAGATCACCTGGTTTCGGGTCTACGACCACATACTCATACGCCCTATTCAGACTCGCTTTCGCTGCGGCTCCGTCTCTTCAACTTAACCTTGCATGGGATCGTAACTCGCCGGTTCATTCTACAAAAGGCACGCTATCACCCATTAACGGGCTCTAACTACTTGTAGGCACACGGTTTCAGGAACTATTTCACTCCCCTTCCGGGGTGCTTTTCACCTTTCCCTCACGGTACTGGTTCACTATCGGTCACTAGGGAGTATTTAGCCTTGGGAGATGGTCCTCCCTGCTTCCGACCGGATTTCTCGTGTCCGGCCGTACTCAGGATCCACTCAGGAGGGAACGAAGTTTCGACTACAGGGTTTTTACCTTCTATGACGGATCTTTCCAGATCGCTTCATCTACCCCGTTCCTTTGTAACTCCATGTTGAGTGTCCTACAACCCCAAGAGGCAAGCCTCTTGGTTTGGGCTATGTCCCGTTTCGCTCGCCGCTACTCAGGGAATCGCGTTTGCTTTCTCTTCCTCCGGGTACTTAGATGTTTCAGTTCCCCGGGTATGCCTTCCATACCCTATGTATTCAGGTAAAGATACTGTTCCATTACGAACAGTGGGTTCCCCCATTCGGAAATCTCCGGATCAAAGCTTACTTACAGCTCCCCGAAGCATATCGGTGTTAGTCCCGTCCTTCATCGGCTCCTAGTGCCAAGGCATTCACCGTGCGCCCTTTCTAACTTAACCTAAAAGGTTTGTTTCTTCTTATTAAATAAGAAATTGGCATTGACTCGGTTCTTACATTGACTTCTTCATTACGATTATCTAGTTTTCAAAGAACGATTAAAAAAAGCTTTGAGAGAATTGTACTCTCAAAACTAAACAAACAAAGATCGTGTCACAAACTGTTTGTCTGGCTCACAGGTCCAGCTTTATCCTTAGAAAGGAGGTGATCCAGCCGCACCTTCCGATACGGCTACCTTGTTACGACTTCACCCCAATCATCTGTCCCACCTTAGGCGGCTGGCTCCTTGCGGTTACCCCACCGACTTCGGGTGTTACAAACTCTCGTGGTGTGACGGGCGGTGTGTACAAGGCCCGGGAACGTATTCACCGCGGCATGCTGATCCGCGATTACTAGCGATTCCGGCTTCATGCAGGCGAGTTGCAGCCTGCAATCCGAACTGAGAATGGTTTTATGGGATTGGCTAAACCTCGCGGTCTTGCAGCCCTTTGTACCATCCATTGTAGCACGTGTGTAGCCCAGGTCATAAGGGGCATGATGATTTGACGTCATCCCCACCTTCCTCCGGTTTGTCACCGGCAGTCACCTTAGAGTGCCCAACTGAATGCTGGCAACTAAGATCAAGGGTTGCGCTCGTTGCGGGACTTAACCCAACATCTCACGACACGAGCTGACGACAACCATGCACCACCTGTCACTCTGTCCCCCGAAGGGGAAAATCCTATCTCTAGGAGTGTCAGAGGATGTCAAGACCTGGTAAGGTTCTTCGCGTTGCTTCGAATTAAACCACATGCTCCACCGCTTGTGCGGGCCCCCGTCAATTCCTTTGAGTTTCAGCCTTGCGGCCGTACTCCCCAGGCGGAGTGCTTAATGCGTTAGCTGCAGCACTAAGGGGCGGAAACCCCCTAACACTTAGCACTCATCGTTTACGGCGTGGACTACCAGGGTATCTAATCCTGTTTGCTCCCCACGCTTTCGCGCCTCAGCGTCAGTTACAGACCAGAAAGCCGCCTTCGCCACTGGTGTTCCTCCACATCTCTACGCATTTCACCGCTACACGTGGAATTCCGCTTTCCTCTTCTGCACTCAAGTCCCCCAGTTTCCAATGACCCTCCACGGTTGAGCCGTGGGCTTTCACATCAGACTTAAAGGACCGCCTGCGCGCGCTTTACGCCCAATAATTCCGGACAACGCTTGCCACCTACGTATTACCGCGGCTGCTGGCACGTAGTTAGCCGTGGCTTTCTGGTTAGGTACCGTCAAGGTACCGGCAGTTACTCCGGTACTTGTTCTTCCCTAACAACAGAGCTTTACGACCCGAAGGCCTTCATCGCTCACGCGGCGTTGCTCCATCAGACTTTCGTCCATTGTGGAAGATTCCCTACTGCTGCCTCCCGTAGGAGTCTGGGCCGTGTCTCAGTCCCAGTGTGGCCGATCACCCTCTCAGGTCGGCTACGCATCGTCGCCTTGGTGAGCCGTTACCTCACCAACTAGCTAATGCGCCGCGGGCCCATCTGTAAGTGTCAGCCGAAACCGACTTTCAGCTTTTCCTCATGAGAGGAAAAGGATTATCCGGTATTAGCACCGGTTTCCCGGTGTTATCCCAGTCTTACAGGCAGGTTGCCCACGTGTTACTCACCCGTCCGCCGCTAACCAACAGGAGCAAGCTCCAATTGATCCGCTCGACTTGCATGTATTAGGCACGCCGCCAGCGTTCGTCCTGAGCCAGGATCAAACTCTCCAAGAAAGTTGATTAGCTCATTTTGTTACGTTGGCTTAGTTTCTTAATTGAAACTAAAAGTTTTTGTTTGTTTGCACGATTTTGTTTGTTTAGTTTTCAAAGAACAAATCTATTATTCTTGTTTGTCAACCAATCAAGCGATTAGCGACTCTTATTATTCTAGCATAACACTTTTTTAATGTCAACTTCATTCGAAATAATTTCTTACATCTCTTAAACTAGTTATTCCGTAGCAGCGACAATGAATATCATACTACCCCATCACTAATTCGTCAACCATTTCTTTTCGATTTTTTATAAATTGGCTGTGTTAAACTTGGCTGTTGATTTCCGCTTCAGGCGCTTCACTCCAATCAACATGTGCCAAAATCAACAATGAGCTTTAACATAGCCATAAATTATATAGCACTTTGTAATGGGAAAGCCAGAAAAGATTATTAAATAGGTTTAGATAAGAATTAATAGGAAAAAATATACTTTAGTATTCCGTTCTTATAATAAAGGAGATGACTATAAATTGAGTATGAAAAAAGACGATGAAAGTGGATTGATTACTCCTGTGGAACAAGAGCAAAATCAATCGGTTTTGGATGAGAAATTGCCTGAATTTGATGTGATTGGAACCGCACTTAACGATGTTTAATTCGAAAACCCTTTGCAAAAAGAGAAATCCTCTTTGAATGCAAAGGGTTTTTTCACCTTTTAATTGCCCTTAATATGACGGCTTCCCCGACGAAGGAGATAATTTGATTATCCCTTATGGTAATTTTAAATTTCTCTTTTACTTTCGGGGATGCACTAAGGATGAATTGAGTTAATTTATCTTTTTCATCTTCAGGTAAATTCATGCGATTACACCAAGGTTCGTAATGAAAGGTTTTTTCAAAGCGGTGCCATTCAAAAATTTCAAAACCGGAAATTTCAAGCATCCGGAGCCATTCACTTTTCTTCCAAGCCCGGAAATGACTGTAATCCCGCCATTTTTCGATGGTATTATAAAATAGATCATAGTCCTCTTCCTCTGGAACGACATTATCATCAAGTAAAAACTGACCTGATGGCTTGAGGACGCGGTGGACTTCTTCCACAAACTTATTTACATCCGGGAAATGATGTGGAGCAATCCGGCAAGTTACAATATCAAATACTCCATCTGGAAATGGAAGAATTTCTGCATCCCCAACTTTAAACTCGACATTTTGATGCCCATTACCTAAGATATATTTTTGAGCTGCAACTAACATTTCAGGTGTCAAATCTAAAGCCGTTACTTTTTTTACACAAGATGCAAATGCATTTGCAGTATGACCGCCGCCTGTGGCAACATCTAATAACTCTTCTTCTCCGGTTACTGTCGCCATTTCCAAAAGCTTTTGTAAATCATTGCCATCTTTGTGGATAGCACTACTAACATAGGAATCTGCACTTTTTCCAAACTGTTGTTGTACATCCTTTTTGATATCCATGTCATTTCTCCCTCCGTGACTTTTATTTAATAACTATAAAGCAGTTACTTCATAAAGAAAATGACAGGTTTTTTATGTTTTACAATAAGAAAAACTAATTGAATTTATCAAACCATTTCAAGAATTACCGGGCAGTGGTCACTCCCCATCACATTGCAATGAATATCCACATTCTTGAGTCGTTCCCTCAATCTTTCGGAAACAATAAAGTAATCAATCCGCCAGCCAATATTTTTTTCCCTGACTTTTGCCATGTAGGACCACCAGGTATAAGCACCTTCCTGCTCCGGATTAAAATGACGATAGCTGTCAACAAAGCCTTCAGCAAGTAAAGAGGTCATTTTCCCACGTTCTTCTTCCGTAAACCCGGAATTCCCATTATTGGATTTTGGATTTCGCAAGTCAATTTCCTGATGGGCGACATTCAAATCCCCGCATAAGACGACGGGTTTCAGTTTATCTAATTCCTTCAAATGCAGTAGGATCCGATCCTCCCAGTCCAAACGATAGTTGATTCTCGCTAAATCTCTTTGTGAATTAGGGGTATAGACATTAACTAAGAAAAAGTCGTCAAACTCTAATGTAAGAATTCGTCCTTCCCCTTCAGTCTCATCCGTTCCTACCCCATATCGAACAGAATGCGGTTTCTTCTTAGTAAACACTGCTGTACCGGAGTAGCCTTTCTTGATTGCATAATTCCAGTATTGGTGATATCCAGCCAACTCAAGACTAATTTGCCCTTCTTGCAGTTTGGTTTCCTGCACACAAAAAATGTCTGCATCCACTTCATCAAAATAATCCAAAAAACCTTTTTTAACGCACGCCCTAAGGCCATTAACATTCCAAGATACTAGTTTCATGTTAACTTTTCCTTCTCCCTTGCTAACTGGTTATTTATTAATGTTTGATAGGAGACATTTTATCAGTTAAGGAGGATTTGGGAAAGAAATATGACCCCCCATAAGATGGATTATTAGTCCAACTTATGAGGGGTCACTTCACTCAGCTGCCTTTTTTATATGGTATAAAATACTTTTCAGGTAATTTGCCGGAAAACAGCTTGGAAACAGGGACTATTTTTATATTTCGTTTATTAAATTCGTCCATCGCCTGAAAGACACCAATCGAACATACTTTTCCGGTTATACCTACATGCCCAATAGCAATACCTGTACCTTTTATTTCAGTAACCTTCGCTAGTCTAATCATTTGTTTTCGAACATGCGCTGAGGAGGATATGTCGTCTAGAAATACATCTCTTTTAAGGATGGGTACACCCAGCTCTTTGGCTATTTCGGGAAATTTCGTATTTGGACTAGTGGCACTATCGATAATAAATAATCTTCTTTCCTTAGCAACCTCAACAATTGCACGAACTATTTCTTTATTTTCAACCGCAAGTGAGCCCATATGGTTATTGATGCCTACAGCATATGGAACATCTTTTATCGCGTCCTCTACAATTTGTCTTACTTCGGCTGGTGAAAGGTCATTCGTAATTGGCCTTGGCCCAAGCCAAGATCTTTTTCCTCTTTTCGGTTCCATGGATAAATGAATCATTACTTCGATGCCATATTTATGGGCCCATTCCGCATGTTCTGTCGAGTGTTCTGCAAACGGCATGACTGCAGCAGTAATCGGAATTTCTCCTTCAAGGAAGTCACGCACTCCACCTGTTCCACCGCCGAAATCATCAATGATAATCGCAGCCCTTAGTTCTTTGGGTTCATTTTTTTCGGCCGATGTCGGTTGTTGAAATGTAAATACCATGAATGGAATAAGCATATAAATAAATTTTTTCATAAATGACCCCCAACTTTGATTTTAGAGGTTAATTTGCCCTAAGTGATTATAAATTAGACAAAAAAAAGAGAGCTGCAAGAGCCCTCCTAAGTTATCTATTCTTGATCATATACCTTTACTTCTACCATTTTATCACCATTGCGCATGGATTTTGCAGTTTCAAGCCCAGAAGTCACTTGTCCAAACACGGTATGAACACCGTTTAGATGCGGCTGTGATTCATGAACGATAAAGAATTGGCTTCCTCCAGTGTTTTTGCCTGCATGCGCCATGGATAATGCACCAGGTACATGTTTGTGAGGATTCCCTTCTGTTTCACATTTAATTGTGTAACCAGGTCCACCAGTTCCACGACCTTCAGGACAGCCTCCTTGACTTACAAATCCAGGAATAACTCGGTGGAATGTTAATCCATTGTAAAATCCTTTGTTAACCAATGATTCAAAATTCTCAACTGTCCCTGGTGCTGCTTCTGGATATAAATCAAATTCAATTTTTTCTCCGTTTTCCATCAAAAAATGACCTTTTTTCGCCATTGAAAACACTCCTTTATGTAAAAATCATTTTTATCATACACTTTTCAAAAAAGAAATGAAAGTTTGAAACACCAAATTTCTTCCTTTCAGTAATATTTTTCCTATGGTTGTGGTAATATAATAGTACCCCTTCCGAACATTCGCTTGTTGCGGGACACTTAACCACTGTACGGACGGAAGGGGCAAGGTGTAACAATTCAATTGTTGCATCACGAAAGCCGAGACGAAAGTCTCGGCTTTTTGTATGTTAGCCTTTTCGTATAGCCATCCAAGTGTAGAAAGAATAAAGAATCGTTAAAAATAACAGGTAACCAAAGAACGTGTAGAGATGTGACCAGTTCTCAGTGTGGTCAAACCAGCCGAACACTTCCGTTAATTTTTCTAGAATGGGCATCAAAAGACTAATAAATAAGATAAGGCCCACTTTCCCCCATTTGTTCACCTGGTTCATCATTCGCAGAAAGACGAATACAAACACTGGCAGCACCACGAGTGTAAATACAATATTGATGGAGAAAATAGTGGGCAACGGCCTCACGGGGAATCTATATATGTGTTTTCCAACGAAAAAAAGATCTAAATACGTAGCGAACAAGGAAGCCAAAAATACGGCTGCGAGGGATGGGTTAGTCCAAAATCGATATGGCTTTTTTGGCGATGGCAGCGAGCTCGAGTCGTTCAAGTGTTTTACAGTATTCATTTTTAATCTCCCCGTCAATTTTTTCATTGTCATCCATTAAATAATCCACAACACGATCATCTTCAAACCAGTCCCCTTTTTCAGCCTCCGTTTGACTTACATTCTTCCAAGCATATTCAAGGGCTGGACTATAAATTTTCCTTGCTCGCGGCCGGAGCTGACAGGCCTTTAAGCGGGTTTGATAGGCAAAGCCGGGTATTCCCTCGTTGATGTTATTAAAAATTTGCGGCCAGTAATCCTTTCTGGAGCCTGTATGAGGATGGGTTTTAGCCCATTCCAAGACTAGTTTTAAACGCTCCTGGTTTTTAAAAAGGACATCATATAATCTTTTTCCAAGTAAAATTCGTTCATTTAATGACTCAAACTGATGAAGTGTTTGCCCAGCAAGGTTTCTTTTTCCATAAGGAAAGAGGATATGGTTAAAAGAAAGCAAGTCCTGGAGAATAAATTCAAATTTATTTAACACTCCTTTTTGATAAAGTGGATTCTGAATCACTCTTTTTTCCAAATAACTCTGTTCATTTATTATCAATGCAATGGCAAGAATATAGGTTTCTTGATGAAGCCAAAAGCGATTCCAAATCGTTTCCATAAAAGTAGAAATATTTAGATAAGAACTTAAATGAAATAACGGTTTATGTCGCTTTAAGCTTTCCCTATATAACAAAAATTGTGGATAGACGTCTTGGAAAATGAGCCAATTCCCACGCTCTAAAAAAGCAAAAAAAGTTTCTCTTTCTTTTTTCGAGAGTAAACGGGTGAGAAATTCTCCTTTCAGGTCGGTCATATTCCAGCCACCGTTCCGGGAGACCATATGCCCGAGAAAAGCCCAATGGATTTCAGGGAAGTGAAGATAAAAGTCAAGGTATGCCTTCGTTCTAGTGACATTATTTAAGTTATGCTCCTTTGTCTCAGTCTTTATTTGTTCTAAAAGGCTCGCTTCCCCTCTCGTTATTTTTGGCGGCAAACTTGATTGTTTGCCCTTCATTTTTAATTCTTCCCTTATATATTCCAGTGGTGACTTCTCGCGATTCCTCTTAAAAAATATGGCACATTACCTCCTTTGCGTATTCTCCTTCCACCTATGGAATATGTATGAATGAGAATAATTTTCTGGGAGAGGAATGAGTACTTACTTATGAGTAATACAAAAAAAGGCATCGATTGGATTATTAAGAGGCTTCGGAAAGACCAATCTCCCGATGGATCTTGGAATTACCCCTTTGAAACAGGACAGTCAACAGATGCCTATATGATCATTTTATTGCGGACATTGGAATTAAATGATGAAGAATTAATTCAAGGCTTGGTTTCGAGGATCTTTAGTAAACAGGGTGAAAATGGAGCATGGAAGCTTTATTATGATGAAGGCGAAGGGAACCTCAGCGCGACCGTGGAAGCTTATTACGCCTTATTATATTCGGGGTATGTTAAGAAGGATGACAAACGATTGCGTGCTGCGAAAAGATTTATTATCTCCAAAGACGGCTTAGAGGAAGTTAGTATCTTTACTAAAGTGATGCTTTCTTTAACCGGTCAATATATATGGCCAGATTTTTCTCCTCTTCCGGTTGAATTCATACTCTTGCCACACTACTTTCCGATTAATTTCTATTCCTTTTCTGTCTTTGGCAGAGCCAATCTTACTCCGATTATTCTTCTCGCCGACAAAAAGTTTTTTATAAAGACAATGAAAAGCCCTAATCTTTCAGAACTACATCTACACCGCAATCAGGAAAAACCTTGGTTTCGATCCAAAGAATATCGTTCCTTGTTGTCATTTATCGAGGATGGAGTTAAAAGATTAATGGGTCTACCCGAGCAGCTCCATCAGCTAGCGATAGAACGGGCCAAAAAGTATATGTTGGACCACCTTGAACCAGATGGCACCTTTTACAGTTACTTCAGTAGTACCTTTTTAATGATTTTTGCCCTACTCTCCCTAGGATATAAGAAAACGGATCCGGTGATATCAAAGGCCGTGAAAGGATTGATTGCGATGAAATGTGAAATCAACGGAAGCCCCCATATGCAGTACACCACAGCGAATGTCTGGAATACCTCTTTGATTGGTTATGCCCTCCAGTCAGCTGGTGTTTTAGCAGACGATCCAATGGTCATGAAGGCCAATCGTTACCTGTTAGACCATCAGCATCATAAATTCGGGGATTGGGTGATTCATAATCCAAAGACAATGCCCGGCGGCTGGGGGTTTTCCGATGTAAATACGATGAATCCGGATGTCGATGATACAACTGCCTCGCTCCGTTCTATTTCAAGAATTGTTCCGCATGAAAGACATGCCTGGGACCGAGGTCTGGGTTGGCTTTTATCCATGCAAAATGACGATGGTGGCTGGGCAGCGTTTGAAAAGAACATCCATACAAAGTTATTCGAGTTCCTCCCAATTGAAAAAGGCGAATTTTTACTAACAGATCCTTCCTGTGCAGACATCACAGGGCGAACCTTAGAATTTTTGGGGAATTACACGAATTTATCAAGAGACCACAAAGCGATCAATAAAGGAGTTAACTGGCTTTTGAAAAATCAACTGAAGGATGGTTCTTGGTATGGAAGATGGGGGATTTGTTATTTATACGGAACTTGGGGAGCAGTAACTGGTTTGTTATCCGCAGGGGTCCCTACTAGTCATACAGCAATCCAAAAGGCTGTGAATTGGATTCAAGGGATTCAAAATGAGGATGGTGGCTGGGGAGAGTCATGCCATAGTGATAGCGAAAAAGCATATGTGCCATTACGAGCAAGTACCTTAACGCACACAGCTTGGGCACTCGATACCCTGCTAACCACTTCAGAAAAACCAACCACACAGATTCGAAAGGGGATTTCCTATTTATTAACGTCACTTGAAAAACAAGATTGGACCACTGATTATCCAAAAGGTCAAGGGATGGCCGGTGGTTTTTACATTCACTATCACAGTTATCGCTACATTTTCCCTCTCATGGCTATGTCACATTATCATAAAAAATTCGAGTCGTAAAAAGAACAAAACATCGACGGCATTAGTTTAATTTCCGTCGATGTTTTATTGTGTTAGAATCGGGCCAAGCCCTTTATAGATATCAACAATTTCCTCCATTTTCATTCGAACCAGACCACTTGAAGAAGGAGCAACGAAATCAACCACTCCAGGTACAAATCCGTTGGGTTGCTTCCCCCACTGAATCACTTTTAAACCACTGTATTGCTGGTAAACTCCCTTTCCAACAAAGCAAACTACCTGCGGCATTAACTGTTCGACCTTTTTCTTTAAGATTTCTCTTCCCTCCACGTACTCCTCTTTCGTAATTTCATCCGCTGCCTTTGTCGGCCTTTGAACGATATTTGTAAAGCCATATCCTAAATCTAAAAGTTTCGCATCTTCCGTTGCGTCATATTTCCTCGGCGTTAACCCCGCTTCATACAAGATCCTCCAAAAACGATTGTTGGGATTAGCATAATGATGCCCGAGTTCACTAGATCGAATGCTCGGATTAAAGCCAACAAATAAAACCTTTAAATTTTCCTTGAGATGATCACTGATGGGTTTCATAAAAAATCTCCTTATTTACCTAGCCTTTTTAGATTTACCAATTGTTCCATCGTTATGTAATATTTACTTTATTTAGTTCTGCTTAATGTAATTAGTGGTCATCAGACTTGCTAGTAGTCCAACAATCGCAACTATAATCAGTGAATAAAAAAGTTTCACATCCTGAAGGAGAAAGAGACCGGTAATAATAATTACGGCATCCATCGCAAACATAATGACGCCAACATTCACTTTTGACCATTTGGCAATGATTAGTGCTAGCAGGTCCATACCGCCTGGACTAATATGATTTCTAAGCATTACCCCAACCCCACTCCCAATAATCACAGCTCCTACAATAACACTGCTAAGGATGGGTAGATGAAATATTCCATTTAAAGGCATGAATAATTCAATCATAAGACCGGTACAGAGCGCTCCTATTACACCATTGATAAAATAAATGGTGTCAGATTTAAAGGCGAACATATAAACGGGGATATTTAGAAAGATAAACGTGATTCCGGTTTTAAAACCCCAAATATATTTTAACAACAGGCTAATACCTAAAAATCCTCCATTAATTAAATGCAAAGGAAGAATAAACCCGTTAATGCCAATCCCAATCATGGTGCTCCCAAATCCGATTATAGCCAATTTTTTCAGCATGTGATCATCCCTTGTCCAAGTTCTTTACTACCACTAATATGAAAGATAGTGGTACTTCATTCAAAGGGATTTTCTTTTAACCCCAAAAAACCGAAAAAACGGAGACGCAAAGGACTCCGTTTTTTAAGCAATCGCTGTTCGATTTGGTTTGGAGTTTCGGGCTTGTTTTACTAAGGAAACTAATATCGTTAAAATGGGTAAAATCCATAAAAATAGCGCAAATGGCAGATAATCCATGATCGGTATACCAACGATCGTGCTGCACATGATGGCGAGAACACTCCACGGGACTATCCCCGGAAACAGCATCGTCGAATCCCCCATCACTCTAGCTAGCTCTTCTTTTCCATAGTTACTAGACCAATGAGGAAGGAAGGATCTCCCTGTTAGAATAATGGGCAGGGTTTGATTTGCTGCTATTAAAGTGATCAAAAATGTCGCCAAAAGCGTTTTAAGGGTGTCACCAGTCAGAGATCGAGATGATTGTAACCATTTATCTAAATAAGGCTGAATGACATTCATTTCTTCTAAAAGGCCATTATATGCCCCTGCCAAGGCTAAAAACAGGAGCAATTCGTACATATGAAGGAATCCTCCCCCAAACCCATCAATGCCACCCCACAAAGAAAAAACGAGTTTTGTATATGAAATTCCACCGAATAATGCAATCACCGAAGCTGATAGAATACTAGTTAAGAAAGCATAAATGATACTAAACTGTAAAAGGACAAATACGATTAAGATGATTGGCGGGATTAATTTAATCACTGAAATTTCATGCAAACTTAGTGGTTGGGAATTTGAAGCAGTTGTTTCAGAGATCAGATAGTCAGCCATTCCATAAAAGCAAAAGCATAAAATAATAGCCAAAAGCGTGGTGACAAGCATCGCATTCCATTGTCTTTTCACCGGCAATTCAACCGTATGTGACAAAAGTTGATGGGCACTTGAAAACGGCGAGGTCCGATCGCCTACAAACGCTCCTGAAACCAATGCGCCAGCCACCATTTCAACAGGAAGGTGAAGAACGATTGCCGTCCCAATAATAGGTATGCCAATCGCACTCAATGTCCCAACAGTCGTTCCAAGTAGCATCGAGAATACCATGGCGCTTAGAAAGGATAAGACAAAGAAATGATTTGGTATGATAAAATGCAAGGCGATTTTCACCATTTGCTGAATGGTTCCAGATAAGTACCAAGATGGCAGCAAGAAACTAACCAAGAAAAGAATTAAGATGACAATTTTCGTTTTATTAACACCCAAAATACTAATATGTAGAATTTGTTTTATCGATATCTCTTTTTTCTTTGCTAACCAAACAAGCATGAGGTAGCCTGGAAAAAAACCTGCCACAAGTGGGTGATGAAAGATAACTGACCAAACCACCCCTGTCAAAGTAACGATTAGAAGGAGCAACACTTGCTTTAATGAAAAATTAATATCCATACGAACCCACCCTTTAATTAAGAAACATCTCTTATTATAAGGAAAAATGACCCTTCCGAAAAGCAATAGCTTGCCACCAATATAAAAATAAGCCGCAAATAGACGGCTCCATTGTTACGCAAAGGTATTATAAACACTTTCACACTCTGCCGCAGTCGGTTGATAAAAACAATGCAGTTTAAACCTAGCTACAAAAGGTTGATTATACCAAGTTTGCGGACAATCTCCGGGTGGCTTAAAATACCATAGGCTGAATTTTGCCGGCCAATACCTTTCACCATTAATGACTTTTTGTGCCAAACGCTTTTCTGCAGTCCTAGCTCGTTGATAAAAATATCCTTTTGTCGTTGCTTCAAATGCATGTGGTTGATAAACCATTTGTGGTATTGTTCGAAGTCCTTTAAAATCAGAACAGTTTGCACGAAGTCTATTAATTCCTACGTTTCCAACAAGGAGCATACCTTGAGTGCCTTCACCTTCAGCTTCGGCTCTAAGTAATCGCGCCATAAGATCAATATCCGATGAACTTGCCTTCACAACTGCCATCACGTCACCCCAAATTTTGTTGCTTAATATCATATTCCTAAAAGTGGGTTTGTGATATAGATTTTACGAATAACAAGAATTAGCGGAAACCACAGGGTTGTTTTATTACTTAGTCAAACAACCTGACGATCATTCCGCAAACTTGTCACTTTATCTCGCCAACCCGCTTAATGAAGGTACTTTTTACGTGAACCGAGCCTTTTTCGGTAGACAAACTTTCTAAAATCATCCTCCTTTAGATTCCCATCATAAACTAAAAAAAGTAACGATTGATATTCTGGATATCGCTCCATGACGAAAAGGGCGAACTCCTTCCGTTCGCCCTTTTGTTTCAATTTAAACTCTTCCTGGTTAATAATTTCTTCAATCTTCTTTTGGTAATATGCTTTAGTATCTTCCCACTTTTCCTTGCGATTCTCCAAAACATCTCGGGCATATTCAGGTAATTTCTCAATCACAAGATCAATATAGCCTTCAGACCACATAATCATTTTATCCTTTTCAGGGAGTTCAAAGACCATATTCATCAACTCAAGATCATCCACTGTATCGTTTGCTGCATATTTCCCGACTCGATTCATCTAGCTATTCACCTCTTGATCGTAGGGTTAAACTTCTTCTAGTGTATTTTCAATATCATAGCTCTTCTTCTTGTTCTCTAGCCAGGTTGTGTACTCAGAATCGATTTTCTGATCAACTAAAGTTTCTTTAATTTCTTCCTTACTATCATTATAATTTGCTTCTTTTGCCTTCTTTTTAGCCTCCACTTTAATAATATGATACCCATATTTAGTCTTTACTGGCTTACTTACTTGGTCCACTGCCAGTCCAAAAGCCACATCTTCAAATTCAGAGACCATTGTTCCTTTGGAAAAATATCCAAGGTCACCGCCTGAATCCTTCGTGCTCTCATCGGTGGAATAATCTTTGGCTAACTCCGCAAAATCCCCGCCATCGTTGAGCTTTTGTTTGACCTCATTAGCCGTTTTTTCATCGGCAACCAGAATATGACTTGCTTTAATTTGCTCTGCTTCGGCAAACGAATCCTTATTTTCATCAAAATAGGTTTTCATTTCCTCATCGGTAATTTCTATTTGCGGCTCCAACAATTGTTTGATGGTCAAATAATTTTTTAGATCTTGTTTTAGAAAAGCCAAGGTAGTATTGTTGCTTTTAAGCGCCTGTTTAAATGCTTCTTCGCCCCCATAAGAGGCTTTCAGTTTTTCTACCTCTTTATTCAGGATACTGTCAGTAATATTTACTTTTTGTTTTTTAGCCTCAGCAGCGACAATTTTATCGCCAATTATTTTATCAACTGTGGCAGCCCCATACTGTTCGACCATTTCACTATATAGCTCGTCTTTGCTAATTGCTTCACCATTAAACTTTGCGACCGTCTCATCCTTCCTTAGGGCGAAACTTAGCGAGATACCCATCGTAATTAATAACACTAGTATGATTAGAACAGTCACAGTTCTTTTATTTTGCCTTAATAAGGACATTTTTCTAGCTACTCCCTCCCCTTATTCCGACAGTTTTACAATTATCGTCATTTGTTTTCCGTCGCGGTAAACACCAAATTTTATTTCAGCGCCTTTGCTAACTTTTGTATATAAATATTTTCTTAAATCTGAAGAACTGGTAATCTCCGTTCCATTCATAGAGACAATAATATCCTTTACTTGCAGCCCAGCTTTTGCAGCTGCTGAATTAGGCTCAATGTTTGTCAGCATAACACCTTTTGTTGTGTTATTCGGCATGTTTTGCCAGTACATTTGTGGCACTTGATCAAGATCTGCAAGTCCTACCCCAAGATATGGACGGTCAATTTTACCGCTTTTAATTAATTGATTCACAATTGGAATGAGGTCATTACTAGGAATCGCAAAGCCTAATCCTTCGACACCACTCTCAGAAATTTTCAAACTATTGATCCCAATCACTTTCCCTTGTGGGTTAATTAACGCACCACCACTGTTCCCTGGATTGATCGCAGCATCTGTTTGAATGACATTGGTGTCCCAATTTCCTGCTGATGTTGTGATAGCAATGCTTCGGTTCGTTGCACTGACAATACCTTGCGTGACTGTCCTTGAGAGATCGAGTCCGAGCGGGTTTCCAATCGCATAAACCTGGTCGCCAGGGCGGAGTGTGGATGAATTACCAAAATCAGCAGTTGCCGTCACGTATTTAGCGTCAATTTTTAAGACCGCAAGATCCGTTAAGGCATCTGTGCCAACAACTTCAGCGGTCGCCTTTTCACCGTCAAACAAGGATACTTCAAGTTTCGAAGCCCCTTCAACCACGTGGTTATTGGTGACAATATACGCCATGTCACTATTTTTTTGAAAAATAACTCCCGAGCCAGATCCGCTTTCCACACTTTGTGATGAATTAGGGTTTCCATAAAAATTATTCTCTTGTTGCTGATAATTAACGATCCCTACAATGGCTTTTGATACATTTTCAACCGTATCCGCAATCGAATTAGAAGATGCGGCTGTTGGCTGAGCAACCACTGGTTTGACAGATGTTCCTTGTTGAGAACTTATTGCCCCTTGACTCTCCACCTTCGGAAAATGATTTTTTATGTAGTCTGTATGTGGCAGAATCGCTAATGTCAATACAGACCCAATTACCCCAGCGGCAAGTGTGGAGGCAAATCCTCTTACATTCCGTTTTTCCTTATACTTTTGATCCACATGGCTAGTCGTACGCGTTTGATCCATTTCTAGAGGTAATGTCGCTTCTGTGGTAGGGTCGACTTTGGTTGGTTCTCCTTGTTCCTCATGATCGACAAAATCCTTCGTCTCCACTGTTACGGTCGCATCGACAGCATGCGAATTTTCTTCGGTATGGCTGAAATTGATTGTATCCGTTGATTGTTCCTCAGCTTTTGTATTTTCAGTCATCTCAGATGAATTAGGTTGATTTTTTTCGAATTCATTTTCATTTATTAATTCCATCTCACTCAATCTCCTTTAAGGATTTTCTAACTTGTCTTTACTTTAACTGACAAATCTTAAGAAATTATTAACAAACTATAACGGCTTTTGGAAATATCCAAGAAATATAATCGCAACTGCGCAAAAAAGCTGCAGGCATCGGCCCGCAGCTTCTTAATACTCCCTCTTATTTTTGAAGTCGAATCACAAATTTTGTTCCTTGTCCTTCTTCACTGAAAACATTAATTTCTCCATTATGCAGTAGAACCAATTGCTTTACGATTGAAAGACCTAACCCAAATTCACCATAGGGGTTACTGGTTCTGGAAATATCAGCTTTATAGAAACGACGCCAGATGTTTTCGATATCATTGGGATCAATGCCAATTCCCGTGTCTTCCACTTCGATAATAGTTGAGTTCTCCTCAGTTCTTCCACGCAGCCAAATAGTCCCGTTCTTGGTAAATTGAATGCTATTTTTTGTAATATTAATTAATATTTGTATCAGACGGTCATAATCTGCATTAACCATGACTTCAGGTGCCGCGTCAATAACTATCCGATTATTTTTATCCTCTGCTTGGGGCATTAATTGTTCCTGAATAATTTCCAGTAACTCTACGAGCTGAATGTCTTCCCTAAATAACTGAATCTGGTTGGAGCGAATTTTGTCATAATCCAAGTTTTCATTGACAAGGCGAATGAGTCTTTTCGCTTCTTGGCTAACTAAGTTTATTCCACGCTCTTTATCTTCTTCCGGAATCATGTCATTTTTCAAACCTTCGATTACACCACTAATTGTCGTAAGAGGCGTCCGCATTTCATGGGAAACATCAGACAAAAATTGCCTTCGTCTATTTTCCAGACTTTCAATTTCCTCCATCGATGTATTAATTTTATCGACCATATGATTAAAATCGTTTGCTAATTCACCAATTTCATCAAAATTGGAGGAAGAAACGTGTACTTGATAATTCCCAGCAGAGACAAGGGAGGTTGCTTCACGTAGACGCTTAATCCGGTTAACATGAATCCTCGATAAAAACCAACTCAGTAGAAAGGACACAATAAGAGCAATAAGAATGGTATACAAAATAAACTGATTAACACGTTGAATCATCGCACTTGAGCCGCTAATCGGTGAGGTTAATAGAATGCCGCCAATAAAGTTCCCGTTATCAAGATACGGTAATACAACAAAGGTAACACCTTCTTGACCGAACCTTTTAAAATCGCTATTAACCACAAGGGTACGTCCTTTTGAAATCTTATCCCAATCCTTGTCAGATAACCCCCCAATGGCTGGACCCTGTTTTCCAACGGCGTATAATTTTCCATATTGATCGAACATACTAAAGCTCATTTTTCTGGTCGCTAATACGGAGCTATATCGATTAATGATGGACTCCGTCGCTTGTGGCCTTTGTTCAATCTCTGACATGATAGACTTTCCGTAAGAAATGAGCTCGTTTGCTTTATTCTCATAAACCAGATTTTCAACATAATGGGCAAATAAAAGACTTAACACCAAAAAAGCAACAATAATGATACTGATATGACTAAAAAACTGTTGGTAAATATATCTAAACTTCATCCGCTTTGATTGACTCATCAAACTTATACCCTACCCCCCATACCGTATGGAAGAATGGCTGCGAGCTTGTTTCGACTTTTTTCCTCAGCCGTTTGATATGGACATCGACTGTCCGTTCATCACCGTAGTACTGATAACCCCAAACCCGTTCAAGTAGCTGCTCTCTTGAAAACACTTGACGGGGATGTTCAACCAAATAGTAAAGTAAATCAAACTCCTTCGGTGTTAAGTTTGTCACCGGTGTTTCGTCCACAATCACTTCTCTCGTATTTTTACTTACCTTAAAGTGTTCGGTTTGTAGGAAATCGTCACTTTCTTTTGGCACCTGTGTTTGGAAGCGGCGTGTAACTGCCTTAATTCTCGCCATCAATGTCAGCGGACTGAATGGCTTGGTTACATAATCATCAGCTCCCATCTCAAGTCCGAGCACTTGATCTGACTCACTATCCTTTGCTGTTAACATAATGATTGGAACAGTAAAATTTTCTTGCCGGATTTTACGGCAGATCGTTACCCCATCCATTCCCGGCAGCATCCAATCAATAATGAGAGCATCCCATGTCCCTTCCTTAATGCGGTTATATCCCTCAAGGCCATCATTGACAAACTCTCCATCAATGCCTTCTTTGGCAAAAAACATTTCGATCATTGAGCAAACACTTTTATTATCTTCAATCACTAATATTCTCAAAATTAGATCAGCTCCTCATGCAACCTAAATTGTACTATTTATTTAGTTTATCTCAAATTTTAAGCATATCAACCATAAAAACAATTGTTCTCTACTAATTAATAGTTTGTTCATAGTTTATTAATATCCCCACAAAAAAAGAGGCTTGAATCACTTCAAGACCTCTTTCATACATTTATTTAACATTACGGCACTAAAATTAATTTCCCTTGTGTTTTTCGCGATTGCAGCAGAGTATGGACCTTTGCTGCATCCTCTAATGGGAATACCCCGCCAATGATCAGCTTTAATTTTCCTGCACCGAGGTATGTAAGTAACTCAACTAAGCTTGGCTGCAGTAATTCTGGTTTCCTCATAATCTGCGGTAAGAAAAAGCCGATAACTGATTGATTTCTAGCCATCAGTGATGACGGATAGAAGCGGCTTTGTTCACCGCTTGCAGCACCAAACACAACAAGGCGGCCAAATGTGGCGAGACATTTGACGGTTTTATTAAAAACATCCCCGCCCACCATTTCAAGTGCAACATTTACCCCTTTGCCGCCTGTGGCTTCAAGAACCTGCTGTTCCCAGTCCGGCTCTGTATAGTTAATTAGTACGTCTGCGCCCATTTCCTGTGCTAACGCCAATTTTTCAGCTGAGCTTGCTGTAGCAATTACCTTTCCTGCCCCAAACAATTTCGCTAGCTGAACAGCAATTGTTCCTACCCCGCCTGCAGCTGCATGCACAAGGACGCTTTCGCCCTTTTCTAAACGACCCATTGTTTTTAAAATATGATAAGCACTTAAGCCTTGCAACGGCAGGGCAACGGCATTTTGGAAATCTAATTGTTCAGGAATCGGAATCAGTGAACGCTCATCTGCTAGCGCATATTCAGCGTAGCCCCCTGATTCGATTAAGGTGACAATTCTTGTACCTGGCTTAACTTTTGTGACTTGATCTCCAACTGCAGCGACCACTCCCGCAATTTCAGCACCAGGAATGAAAGGCAGCGGCGTTTTTACGACATATTGTCCTTCCCTCCGTGCAGTATCCGCGTAATTAACACCTATCGCTTTTATTTCAATTAGAACTTCATGACCGGTTGGAACCGGTTTTTCAATATCCACTAGATTCAATACTTCTGGTTCACCAAATTCTGTTAATCGAACTGCTTTCATCACTTTCATCTCCTATTTCCCTTTAAATGCTGGTTTTCTTTTTTCCAAAAAAGCGGTAATTCCTTCTTTGTGGTCAGCTGTTTGCACCATTAACGTCTGTATCAAACGCTCCTGCTCGAGGATTTCCTCAAGTGTGGATGTAAACGATTGATCAATTAATTTCTTTTGTTTTCCAAACGCTTTGCCAGGACCATGCGCCAATTTTAAGGCGAATTTCGTAGTTTCTTCTTGAAGCTTCTCTAATGGAACTAAATAATTAATCACCCCTAGTTGAAAAAGACGCTCTGCAGGGATTGGTTCTGCTGTAAAAAAGAATTGTTTCGCTAAATGCGGACCTATTAATCTTGGAAGTAAATAGGAGCCGCCCCCGTCAGATATTAACCCAACCTGTGAAAAGCTTAGGGCGTACTTACTGTCTTCCGCTGCTACTATAAGATCACAGGCCAGAGCCAAATTAAACCCTGCCCCAGCGGCAAAACCGTGAACAGTGGCGATAATCGGCTTTTCGGTTTCTTTCATCAATAAAATGAGCTCATTGAGCTTGCCGATATGCTCGTAAACTTGATTAGAGTCTGCCTGCCCCATTGTTTTGACGTCGCCTCCTGCACTAAAGGAACGACCGGCTCCAGATATAACAATCACCTGTATATCTTCATCCATTTGGGCGTTAGTAAGCGCATCCTTTAGTCCTAAAATCATCTCGGGGCTAAACGCATTTAGGCTTTCAGGACGGTTTAATGTCAAAGACAACACCGGACCTAGTTTTTCAATTAATAAATGTCCTTGGCTCATATTCATCTTCCTTTCAGTTTAGGTCATCGATCTCTGCATCCCATTATATAGAGTAGATTGTTCGACTACGACTTTTCCATCTTTTAATATAGGTACAATCGAAGTTATCCCTTTTGCCGAAGCCACCATTAAGTCAGGATGCTGTTTATATTTATCTAGAATTTTTCCAACATAAGAATCTAGCAGAATCTCGTAGGCGTCCTCTTGACCCCGGTAGAAATATAAAGCCGTTTTCGCTGCATCTGTTAATTCATATTCACTATTTTTCAATAAACAATATAATAAGTGGCCGGCACCATAAAAATCTTCTAAACTCATTTCCCCAGAATTTCCGGAACAAATAATTAGAATGGTTTGATCCTCACTAACTTTCTGAAGAGAACTAGCAACAGCGGGATTATTGAGCATAGATGCAATGTATACTTTATTCGCCGAAGATGATTTTCTTAACGCCACAGTGCCGTTTGTGGTGGATAAAATTAACGTTTTTCCTTTAATGGATTCCCTGATTAACGTTGGACTAGGATAAACAAACCCGTCAATCGGTTTGGCATCTAGTTCTCCAGCCAGAATACATTCATCCTGTTGGTACTGATTTGCAAGTTCGATTGCTTCCTTGCTATGCAAAACTGGAATGACTTCCTTTGCGCCATCCTTTAAGGCTGAAACAATTGTGGTTGTTGCCAGTAGTATATCTAAGACGACCGCGATTTTATTTCCATCTGCAATTTTCTCTTCTCGGATCTCTTCTTTCTTCATAAGAAGATGAATCTTAGTCATTTCCACCCAGCTCCCTTTTAAACCCTTTCATCCGCAACATTCGCTGCATGCAGAATTAAATTTTTTACAAAATAATTAAAATTGGCAAATCGTGTATCAGTGGTTTGCCCTTTTTTATAGCGGTAGTAAATTTGTTGACCAATGACAGCAAGTTTAAAATAAGCAAACGTTAAATAAAAGTTAAAGTTAGAAACATCCCTGCCACTTTTTTTCGAATAAAGATCGATACATTCATTCCTTGTTAAAAATCCATCATGGACAGCCGTGATCGGCGCCTTACCTAACCCCTTAATCAAAAGTTCAGAGTCATCGCGTTGATTCCAATAACCCATGGCCACCCCAAGGTCTGCCAGCGGGTCGCCTACCGTGGTCATCTCCCAATCAAACAGGCCAACCATATCGGTTAGATCCTCAGTAAACATGGCATTATTGAATTTATAGTCATAATGTATGATCGTCGCTTCGTGTTTTTTGGGTGTCTGTTCTACAAGCCATCGTTTTAATTGTTCAACGACAGCAATTTCCTCCGTTTTCGCCCGTTCATATCGTCCAATCCAGCCATGTACCTGCCTTTCCATAAACCCGTCCGGCTTGCTGATTTCAGCAAGACCCGTCTGTCTGTAGTCGATTGCATGCAATTCTACAAGTTTATTGACCATTACCTCCGAAAGGTGCCGACAGTGATCTTCAGTTACTGGAACTCTATCAGGGAAAAACGTGTCAATTACAAGACCATTCTTTCTTTCCATTAGGAAAAAGGGACTGCCAACGATCGACTCATTATTAGAAAAAAGGATTGGCTTTGGAGCAACTGAAAATAATGGATGCAACTCTGAAAGAATTTTAAATTCCCTTTCCATATCATGAGCCTTCGGTGCTACAGGTCCTAGAGGAGGGCGTCTTAGTACAGCTTCCCAACTCCCCTTTTTTATTTGATAGGTTAAATTAGAATGCCCTGCTGAAAATTGTAAGATTTCAAGCGGACCACTTGGCAATTTTTCAATGTTTTCTTGTAAAAACTTTTCAAGGACAGGAAGGTTCAATTCCTCCCCTTTTCGGACAGGGATTGTATCTTTACTCATTTGGTGTGGCATCAGATTCCACCTTTCAATTTGGAAAATTCAAACGATACTGACCAGTTGGTATTCGCCTTGAAAAAAAGGGTAATTTCTACAAAAACCCTCTTCCCAATTTTTTCTTCAATTAACTTGGATTCCCTTTAAAATCATTTCGACAAAAATCTCTGCAACTTCCCGGTCAGAGACCCTTCCGTTTGGGTTAAACCATTGGTAGCTCCAATTGGTTATGCCAAGAATTCCCATTGTAATAATCTGCACATCTAACTCGGGCCGGAACTCACCTTTTTCTACTCCTGTCCGAATCAGGACTTCTATATTGAGACGGAATTGATCTCTTTTTTGAACAATTAATTCAATATGATCTGAACTTAAATTATTTATTTCTCTAAAGAAAATTTTTGCAGCCGCTCCTTGACTGGAAATACTTGTAATAAGCATATTAACAATCTCAAATAATTTTTCCTTACAAGACTTCGAAGCATCTTTTAATATCTGCTCCTGGTAAAAAAGTAATCCATCTATATATCCGAGGTGGATATCCATCAGCAATTCTTCCTTACTCGAAAAGTAATAGTAGAATGTACCCTTTGTCACACCAAGAGAATCCACAACGTCTTGAATTGACGTCTCGGTGAATCCTTTTTTTTCAAAAAGCCGGATGCTTTGAGCTGTAATTTTTTCCTTCACATTATGTCCTCGCATTCTGTAAAAATGTCTATTGAGAATTATATCATAATCTATAAGACCCCTATAAGCACAAACGAGGATTTCTACTATCTATACTATTTTCGGAAACATTTTCAACTATCTATAAGCTTTTATATATTTATCACTTCGTCCCTTAAAGCACGACGGAGAATTTTTCCAACATTTGTTTTTGGAAGTTGATTGCGGAATTCGACATTGCGCGGTACTTTATAGGCTGCCAAGTTTTGCTTACAATATTGGATTATTTCTTCTTCTGTTACGGTTTTGTCAGCCTTTATTACTATGACGGCTTTCACATCTTCTCCTCGGTACGGATCGGGAACTCCAATACAGACCGCCTCTTGTACAGCTGGATGTTCGTAAAGGACTTCTTCAATATCACGTGGATAGACATTGAAGCCACTGGCAATGATTAAATCTTTTTTGCGATCAACGATGTATAGATAACCATCCTCGTCTACCTTGGCAATATCACCCGTGTATAACCAGCCGTCACGGAGGGTATTTGCTGTTTCTTCCGGCATATTCCAATACCCCTTCATAATCTGTGGTCCCTTAATGATGACTTCCCCTAGTTCACCAACAGGCACTGCTTCAGTCCCTGTTGCTAAATCCACTATTTTGTATTCAGTGGATGGGACGCCAATCCCAACGCTGCCAGGTTTGCGTACTGAAAATGGCGGGTTGCAATGGGTGGTCGGTGAGGCTTCTGATAATCCATAACCTTCTAAGATTTTAGAACTTGTTTTCTTTTCAAAGCTGCGGAGCAGTTCAATTGGCATTGGCGCGCTTCCACTGTTACACGTTTTAATACTGTTAATCCCGTATTCTTCGGCACGAGGATGGCTTGTTATCGCTACATACATGGTTGGGACACCTGGAAAAACAGTAGGTTGTTCATTCTTGATCGTGTTTAATACTTCCTCTAATTCAAATCGAGGAAGCATGATCGATTCAGAGGCTGTAAAAATCGAAAAGTTCATACAAGAACTCATCCCGAAAACATGGGAGAGTGGAATGACCGTTAGAAAACGCTCGTTCCCGATTTCCATTTCTTCTTTAAAGAACTCGTAACACTGAATCACATTTGCTAGAACATTTCGGTGCGTCAGCATCGCACCTTTCGATCTTCCTGTTGTGCCACCAGTATATTGAAGGACGGCTACATCATGCAGAGGGTCCATTTCAATCGGGAGGATGCTTCCGTTACTTTCCGATAAGAAGCTTTCAAAGCTTCTGTCCGGGGCAAATTCATGTCCTGGAGGCTGGAGGCTGACAACAATGATATTCTTTAGGTTGGTAAGTGCTTGAACACTTTTCACCCTTGGATAGAGGGCATCGAGAACTACAATGGTTTCCGCTCCGGAGTCCCTCAGTATATATTTAAGCTCTCGTTCGACTGACATTGGATTCACTTGGGTAACAATCGCCCCAGCCGTAAGAATTCCGTAATAGGTTAGGACATATTGCGGACAGTTCGGGAGCATAATGGCAACTCGGTCGCCTTTTTGAACCTGATTTTGCTGCAAAGCAGATGTAAAGTTATGAACTAGCGAGTTTAATTGCTGATAAGAAAATTTCCTTCCATAAAAGGATAGAGCATTATTATCAGGATATTTTTCCGTTGTCTCCTGAAGAATTTGTCCTAAAGGCTTATTTGGAATCGTCACATTTGTTTCGATAGTTTCCGGATAATGGGCTAACCAGGCTTTCTTACCACTCATCGATTTTCCTCCCAAAATGTCTTATAAACTCACTAATGGTTTTTTACCATTTGCTATAGAGCATCTAAAATGCTAAGCCGCCACCGTCAACAGTCGGGTTGTACCTGTAATAAAAGACGCTTCATCTGAAGCTAATAACACCGTATTTGCGGAATCGAAATCTACGACGGCAACCCTTGATTGCTGTTTCCCTAGTAATCTCATAGTTCTCAGCCCTTCTTCAAGTCTAAATTCTATTGATATTTTCTCAATTCTAGCTTGGCAACCTGTGCACGATGGACTTCATCAGGTCCATCTGCTAATCTTAATGTTCTTGCGTTTGCCCATTGGGCAGCAAGTGTAAAATCGTTTGAAACTCCTGCAGCACCCAGTGCCTGAATGGCACGATCAAGGACACGTAATGCCATTGACGGGGCGACTACTTTAATCATAGCAATCTCTGCTTTTGCTTCTTTATTACCAACAGTATCCATCATAAAGGCAGCTTTTAAGGTAAGGAGTCTTGCCTGTTCAATTTCGATCCTAGAATCTGCAATCCATTCACCAATTACCCCTTGCTGTGCTAATAGTTTTCCAAAAGCAGTCCGTTCCTGAACACGCTTACATAATTCCTCAAGCGCTCGTTCAGCTGCACCAATTAATCTCATACAATGATGTATTCTTCCAGGCCCTAATCTCCCTTGCGCAATTGCGAACCCTCTCCCTTCTCCCCAAAGGATATTTTCGAGCGGTACGCGCACATTTTCATAGGTGATTTCTCCGTGTCCATGCGGGGCATGGTCATAGCCGAATACAGGGAGCATCCGTTCAATTTTCACACCTGGGGAATCAAGTGGAACGAGAATCATCGACTGTTGTTCATGACGGTTGGCAGACGGATCTGTTTTCCCCATAACAATCGCAATCTTGCAACGAGGATCACCTGCACCAGATGACCACCATTTCCGACCATTAATAACGTACTCATCGCGATCTCTTTCGATCCTAGCTTCGATGTTAGTCGCATCCGCTGAAGCCACAGCTGGCTCTGTCATCGAAAAGCAAGAACGAATTTCACCTGCTAACAACGGCCTTAACCATTGTTCCTTATGCTTCTCTGTCCCATAGCGTACGATAACTTCCATGTTTCCCGTGTCAGGCGCACTACAGTTAAATACCTCTGGACCTATAAGAGACCTTCCCATAATTTCACATAAAGGAGCATATTCCTGATTAGTTAATCCGGCACCCAATTCACTTTCTGGTAAAAATAAGTTCCAGAGCCCTTCCGCCTTTGCTTTTCCCTTCAGTTCCTCCATAATCGGCGGCACCGCACTCCAACGGCTTTCTTGTTCATTTAGTTGCTGCTCGTAAATACGCTCATTGGGATAAACATTCGCTTCCATAAAGGCCGTTAATTTTTCCTGTAACTCTTTCACTCGTTGAGAATATGAAAAATCCAATATTTCCACTCCCTCCCTCATACTAACCAGTTGGTATGTTGTACTTTTAATTATACCTGTAAATATTAAATATTCAAATTAATTTCTAAATATTCTATAACATTTAGTATACAGGGGAGTCTAATAGAACAAATTTTAAAAATTATCTGAGCTAGTAAAGTAAAAGAGTGGGCCAAGAAAAGTCAAACCAATACCATCATCCTGCAATAGACATTTCCTGACCTTGGTTTATTAAAACCTTTTAGTAAATGATCTTTTCTGTTTATTCATTACTTCATGCGATTTTTCGATAATATCTGTTAGTACATCTCCTTTATAAATTCTACCCAGCTTCAATCCTTGCTGGTAATACTCAACAATTTCGTCCAGCAGCAAGGAAGTTTCCTTCGTAATTCTTACGTTTAATTGAATTCTTTCGTTTTCAGCCAAGATAAACACTCCTATTTATTCGCTAACAATTTGCTAGCACTTTTCTATTCCATTGTTATCATCTACAAATATACTATATTTCTACATTCTTTTCAGTAGAAATAAAAAATTTGGATAACTCTTTCTTTGTGGGTACATGAATTTGCATAGTTCGACTAATATTATTATAAGGAGGGTTGCTGGTTATGTTTAAGACTTTGATTTTGGGGCTTTTCCTAATGGTCCAACAGGGAAATTCGTCCGATAGTTTAACTATTACAAAGAATGGTCAAATCGTGGCCAATATGAATCGAGAAGACTTTGCTCTATCTCATACTGGTTTGCCATTATTAAATTCTCAAAAATTAAATCAGTTTTTAGACCAACTGGATAAACAATTTTCTGCTGCACCTGAAAACGCCAGCTTAGATCAGTTTGGGGTAATTATACCCGAACGAACAGGTTCTCGAATCCATCGCCAGGCCTTTACTGAACAATTCTATGCCTATTTTTTTGGTTCTAAAAGGGAAAATTTAGAATTACCTATTCTTACTGTTTATCCAAAGGTGGATAGTGAATTACTTGGTGAAATTCGCAGCATGCGAATTGGGCGCTATGTCACTTCTTTTAATTCTCGCAACAAAAAAAGGTCTAACAATATTCAGTTAGCAACAAAGGCCATAAATAATTATGTTGTTTTTCCTGGTGAAAGATTTTCTTTTAATCAAGTGGTAGGTAAACGAACAGCTGCCAAAGGTTACCAACGGGCTCCTGTTATTGTGAAGGGGGAGTTCTCAGAAGACATTGGCGGAGGTATTTGCCAGGTCTCTTCTACTCTCTATAATGCGATTGACAATGCTGGGATCAAGATTCTGGAGCGTTTTTCTCATACCAGAAAAGTTCCCTATATTCCTCCTGGACGAGACGCAACAGTAAGTTGGTATGGTCCCGATTTTGAATTTAAGAATAACTATAACCAGCCCATATTAATCAGAGCACGGACATTAGGAAATTTATTAATCATAAAAATTTATTCTTCCGAGAATATTAGCTACTCACCAAAGAAAATTCCTAATCCCCAATATTAAAAAAGTCCGCAATGCGGACTTTTTTTTAACGTTTATTATCTTTATTTAATGCACTCATCAATAGTTCTTCCGAAAATTCTGTTATCGCTTGATTATCCATTAAATTAAGATTTGTTTTTGGCGTAAAGTTCTTTACCATATTCTGAAAAGGAAGTGCAAGGTCCTTTCGTTTTCCCTTTGTCACTCCAAAAACAGCAGCACTTATACCAATGCCTAATAGAGATGCCCACATAGCTCCTCTACTTTTTCGTTTTCTTCCAAACATATTGAAAAACGGCTGAACTTTTACTTTTTTCATCCAAAGCACTCCTTCATATTGAAATGGAAAGGAATCCACCCCTTCCATTTCATTAATTTGCGCGTAATCGCTTAAAATATTAGAAGGAAACTGAACATAATTTGTTATTTGCTGGTAAGTTTTTGAGTGATAAATGTTTTAATGGTCAATTATTTGTTTACATAATATTTCTATTGTTACTTGTTATTCCGGATCACTATTTAGAAAGAACCTCTCTCCACTAGTTATCATAAAATGCTAAAAGATCATTGAGGTGGTGTCTTTATTTATGGGAGGTTTAACCTATATTGACTTCTTGGCCAAATTTGGCGTGGGTGGGGCCCATCCAGGTGGTATCCCATTAACAAAAAACATACTGTCTGGTGAAAACATTACAAACAAATCCAGCATTTTAGATGCAGGCTGCGGCACTGGACAAACCGCGGCATATTTATATCAGCAATATAAGGCAATGGTAGTAGGACTTGAAATCAATCCAATCATGATAGATAAAGCAAGAAGGCGCTTTCAATCATTAAATTTACCCATTCAGTTAATCCCAGGGTCTGTTGAGAAAATTCCCTTTAAAGACAATAACTTTGACTTTATTTTATCTGAATCCGTTTTAGCTTTTGTTAATAAACCGACCGCACTAAGAGAATTTTATCGAGTCTTAAAAAAAGGTGGACGTTTTATTGCAAACGAAATGACGATAAACACAAAGCTAAGTCAGGATGAAGAAGCTGAAATCATGAAATTTTATGCTTTAGATTCATTATTAATGGAGGATGATTGGAGAAAGTTATTAGAGAAAACAGGCTTTCAAGATATTGTCCTAAAAATCGAAAACACCGCTATCAGTCATGGGAACAATACAGCAGAGTTCAATTTTTCCAAAAATTTTGAACCTGAACTTTTCCAAATATTAAATGAACATGGAAATATTGTCTTAAAATACCAGGATATTTTAAGCTATCGAATCATCACTTGTTCGAAATCTTAATTGTTTATTACAAGCCTCTCTCTTAAGTGTGTTTATCAGAGGCTTTTTTACTGGCCAGCTATTTCCTAACTTTCGCATGTATATTAAAGGAATCTCGTTAAAAAATATGTGGTGAAAGGATAGGTGAAAACCTTGGATAAAACTTTGGGCTACTTAAGAGAAACTTTGTCAAATTACACTGATGACCATTCCGAAGGCAGGCATATTTACCGCAAACTATCGGAAGGTCGCTATGCCTCCGAAGGATCCTTTGTTCGAGATTTGAACCAAAAAGAAATTGCATTTTTAAATAGAATGCTGCCGAAAGAAATTAACTATGCAAAAGAAGAGCAAGATGAAAAAAGGGCTCACGAGCTAAATGAAGTGTTTGAGCTTTTATTCTGAGATTTACTTTATAAAAAAGATGGCAGGAAAAGGGAAATATCCTGCCATCTTTTTTGGAAATAATTCATTTTTCGCAAAATTATTTCCGAGGTAAGCGCAAGGTACGACAAAAGTACCATTCATCAACTCGGGAATTTCAGCATTATCTGACATGAAAATACAAGAAACACACCAAACTAATCGTGATTTTACCGCATTTTAGCCCCATAACGACAAATTGCCAATTTACGTCTAATTTCTACTATAAAGTCAAAGTTCCGCAAAAAAGAAGCCGATGTTTCCCAGCTTCTAATGGATGTCTTTTTTCTTAAATCTGCCACCACGTACCTCAGCGATATCCGCAACAGCTAGAAAGGCACTGTCATCATTTTCAGTAACAATTTCCTTCAATTTTGCTTCTTCAAGACGATTGATAACGCAAAAGATGACTTTTTTATCATCACCTGAATATGCGCCCTCACCATTGATATATGTGACACCTCGACCCAGACGATTCATGATAGCATCACCAATTTGCTTAGCATTGTCACTAATGATCCAAACAGATTTAGATTCATCAAGGCCAGTAATGGTAATATCAATCGTTTTGTAAGCAACAAAATAGGCAATTAGTGAATACATTGCACGGTCCCACGTAAACACAAAACCGGCACACCCGAGGATAAAAAGATTAAAGAACATAATAATTTCTCCGACGGAAAAAGGAAGCTTTTTATTAAAAAGAATCGCTAAAATTTCGGTACCGTCCAATGACCCTCCATAGCGAATCACTATGCCTACGCCTATACCTAGCACAATTCCTCCAAAAACTGTCGCAAGGAGAATATCCTGTGTAAAAGCTGGGACTGGATGGAGTAGAGTAGTTCCAATAGAAAGGATGAGAATCCCATAAAGTGTTGATAATGCGAAGGTTTTTCCTATTTGTTTATAACCAATAAAGAAAAAAGGTATATTAAGAATAAAGAGGAATATCCCTAATTTCCAACCTGTAACATACGAAAGCATAATAGAAATCCCAGTGATTCCACCGTCAATTACATTGTTGGGAACGAGGAAAATTTCTAAGCCCACTGCCATCAGGGCGGCACCAAGAGTGATTAATAAAATGCGTTGCAGGATCTTTCTCTTTGTTAATCTCCGGTGCTGAATTTTCGCCATAATCTCTTCCTGTTGTTGAATTAAATTTAATTCTTGTATTCCTGACATTATCTGGCCCCTTTCAAAAATAATTTCCTACCTTTATTATAACGAATAATCAGTACTATTTATAATAAAATGCTTCTTTATTTCTATACTCCTCGAATGAAAAAAGAAGCTACCTCAACTAGTGAAGTAACTCCTTAATTTTATTAACACCTTAGGGAACCCAACCATGATATCAGCTGATAGATAATTAAATGAAATTCCCTTTTAGCAATCTTATCAATCTAAATGGAAACCTTTACCTATCCCCGATGTGTGTTTGTTCCGTAGAAGGAATTAATTCAAAATTATAACACGTAATTTTTTGAATTTACGGACTATTTGTGTCAAAAATGTTAATTATTGGGTATTTAGGTTAATGAGATAAAGGGGATATTATAGAAAATTGAGGCCTAATGGAAAGGAATGCTCTAACCTATGATTAAAGCCATTAATACCTACGCAAAACCTTTTGAAACAATTGATGATCTTGACCCATTAATAGCCGCTATTGGTGATAAAAGATTTGTCCTACTGGGTGAATCCTCTCATGGCACTTCAGAGTTTTATACACTTCGTGCAGAGTTAACAAAAAGACTAATCAAGGAAAAAGGGTTTTCATTTATTGCTGTTGAAGGCGATTGGCCGTCCTGCCAAAGCATCAATCGTTACATTAAAGGATTTAACCAATCATCACAAGACATTAGAGATGTGCTCGAGGATTTTAATAGATGGCCAACCTGGATGTGGGCAAACCATGAAATCATTGGGCTCATTGAATGGTTAAAAGAGTATAATCACCATAACAACAGAGCCCAAAAAGTCGGTTTTTATGGCTTGGATGTGTATAGTCTTTGGGAAAGTATGGATGAAATTATTCATTATTTAGAAAGGACCAATTCTCCCAGCCTTAAGGAGGCCAAAAAAGCATTTTCTTGCTTTGAGCCCTTTAATCGCAATCATGAATCCTATGCTGTTTCAGCCGGATACCTCTCTGAGAATTGTACAAAGGAAGCACTTGAACTTCTAGCATCCATCCGGAAAAACAAATGGAAATTCGATGACGACCAGGAAAACAGCTTGAATATGGAGGTAAATGCCATTGTTACTGCAAATGCAGAGGAATATTATCGGACAATGGTCACTAGTGATTCTAAGTCATGGAATGTTCGAGACAAGCATATGGTCGAAGCACTCAACTCAGTACGAAGATTTTATGGTGATGATGCAAAGGTAATCATATGGGAGCATAATACACATGTAGGTGATGCCCGAGCAACTGATATGAAGGATGAAGGAATGGTGAATGTCGGACAACTAATTAGAGAAGAAAACGGGGCCGAAAATGTTTTTATTGTAGGGTTTGGTACGTATAGCGGTACGGTAATTGCCTCCACCGAATGGGGAGTTGACTTTCAAAAAACGGAGGTACCTCCCGCCCAACCCGGAAGCTGGGAATCACTTATGCATAAGACAGGGGCTGTAAATAAATATTTGATATTTAATGAACAGAACCGTCATGAATTTACAACAACGATTGGGCATAGAGCAATTGGTGTGGTTTACCGGCCGGAATACGAACAATATGGTAATTACGTCCCATCGAAAATGGGGCTGCGATATGATGGATTTATTTTTATTGATAAAACAAATGCGTTGCACCCGCTAGTTCTAGAAAATATTCTTGTCTAATGGGATTTTCCAGATAATGTTTCAGGGAAATTTAGACTAGGCAAAAAAACATTAAATACATATCCACCCGAATAATCCACATACTATTTTTGTAATTTCATTTTATATCAGGAAAGAAGGATTATGTAATGACAGTAGGAACTCAGGTAAAACAAGCATTAGCTGGACTAAAAAGTGCACAGGCAAGTTTTGAAGGATTCGCATTAGCAACTGATAACCAAAATGCAAAGCAGCTTTATCAACAAGCAGCCCAACAAACTCAATCGGTTCTAGATAGCTTAGAACCACGTCTTCAAGAAATTTTGAACGAAGAACCACAATACAATCAATAAAAGCAGTTTTAGGTTGGCGATTCTGCCAACCCCTTTTTCATTTTTTAATTTTCTTATGAAAGGAAGTTAAATTTGTGACAATCGCTTCTAATGTCAAGCAATGTCTCTCTACCATTAAGGGGATCGAAGCACAATTGTCTTCCTTCGCCTTAAATTCACTCGATAAAGACGCTCAAGCTATTTTTCATGAAGCTACACTAACGATTGAAGAGGTAAAGAAGGATCTACAATACCGTGTTTTGGAACTTGAACGACATGAACCCCAATATATGGGTTCATAAAATTTTGAGGAGAGAAACTAATGCCAGATTGGATTTTTATCATAACTCGTTCATTAATTTTTTTGGGACTTTTATTTATTACAACAAAAGTACTTGGAAAGAAACAAATCTCTGAGCTCTCTTTCTTTGAATATGTTGCAGGAATTACCATTGGAAGTATTGCCGGTGAAGTAGTTACTGGACTAGAAGCAAATGTATGGCATGGAATGTTAGCCGTCCTCATTTTCTTCTTGGTAACTTTCCTCGTTGACTTTGTCTCTCTAAAGAGTAAAGCTTTTCGTGATTTTGCTGAAGGTAAAGGAACCGTGGTCATTAAAGATGGGAAGGTCCTAGAAAATAATCTAAAAAAAGAAAAATATTCGATTGACGAACTTTCTGCGTTACTTCGACAAAAGGATATTTTTAGGATTGCAGACGTAGAATTTGCTGTGTTGGAACCGCGTGGAAATTTAAGCACACTATTAAAAACAGAAAACCGTCCTTTGACACCTAAAGATTTACAAATGAAAATGGCGAAAGAAAAAGAACCACAAACAGTCATTATGGACGGGAATATCATCGATGAATCATTAAGATGTTCCGGAAAAGGCAGAGGCTGGCTTTATACAGAGTTAGAAAAACTAGATGTGACTCTTGATAATGTCTTCATAGGCCAAGTCGATTCCTATGGAGAGCTAACGGTCGATCTATATGATGATAAAATTCAAGTGCCAGCACCCGCACAACGTCCATTACTCCTGGCTACACTAAAAAAAGTTCAGGCTGATTTAGAGATCTTTTCTCTTGAGACAGATTGTGATAAATCAAAAGCAATGTACAAGAGAAATTCAGTAAAGGTACAAGAAACAATTGACAAGCTTAGTCCCTATTTAAACGGTTAAAAAAGGTCATGAACTACGAAAAAAAATCCTTATCAATCTAAATTGATAAGGATCAAACATTTCTAGGCACAGTTTTTTTATGACTCTCACTGCGATGATTTTTCGGGTTACTTTTATGCGAAAAAAAGCTGTGCAGGATCATTCCGACCATAACCAATACCATACCAAACCAGGATAATTCAGTCGGGAAAACAGTATTCAAAATTAACAATTCTCCTATTACTGCAAATAAGACCTCTATTGATTGCGTGGCCTCCACAGCAGCAAGCTTTTGCATATTTCCTCTAACAAGATCCGTTGCTTTAAAAAATAGAATGGTTGCAATTACTCCTGAGGTTACCGCAACAAGGCCAGATTGGACTATTTGTCCTTTACTTGGTGGACCAACAGTAAATAAACCATAAACAGATAAAACAACCCACAATGGCAGACTCGCTAATGTCATCCCTAATACCCGTTGAAAGACATCAAGACGCCCTCCGCAAATATCCATCATTTTTCTGTTTCCAAGCGGATAGGCAAATGAAGCGATTAGTACCGGAAGGACGCCTAAGGCGATTGCAGCAATCGATATGTGATTTGCCTGTTCCAATTGCATCAGAATAATTCCTAGGAGGATGATTAATGACATCCCTAAACCTTTAAAAGGAATTCTCCCCTTTTTCTGGATTGGTCCTTTTTCAGTCATAACCATTTCGTAAAAAAGTGGGGCCAGCAAGGAACCTGAGATGATTGTGACCTGCCATGTGGCTGCAATGAGCCAGCCTGGGGCATAGGCAGCCGAAAAACAAATCGGACCGTAAAATAAGCCAAATCCCACCGTGCTCCATATAAACCAACCGCCAGGTCGTTTTTTCATTTCCACAAGTAATGGTTTAAGATTTTTTCTTCCCATCACAATTGTGAAAAGAAATGGAACCATAAAGAAATACCTTAATGATGCACTCCAAATCCAACTACCCCCAGCCTGGTCCATCGATCGGTTAAGGATAAATGTAAATGCAAAAAAGAAAGCCGCAAGGATGCCTAAAATTAAGGGCCGCATGGTTCCTCTATCCCTTCTGTATCTATATTTAATATGTACATAGTGTATTTTCCATGAAAGGAGGGAAATCATCAAGTAGTTTCCCTCTCAGGCTGTCGAGAAACTTTCGACAGCCTCTTATTTTCTACAATAACTTTAACCATTCACCGCGTTAATTTATTATAATATTATTAATATATAGGCTTTGCAACATGTCTGTTGATTTGCGCTCCAGGCACTTCGCTTTCCGCGGGCGTGCCGGGGAGCCTCCTCGGCGCTGAAGCGCCTGCTTGGTCTCCCCTGCCCCGTACTCCCGCAGGAGTCTGCGTGCCTTCCGCGCAAATCAACAGAGCTGTAAAATCAATAATACACTGGTCTTAACACAACCAAACAATAAAAAATTAAGTGGTGAAATCTATGTTTAAACCAAGGTATCTACCCAAAGTGAATATGAATTTGTTTCTATTGATGAATTGGTTCCTGACAATCACCTTCTTCGTTTAATCGATAAATATATCGATCTTTCATTCCTTTTTGAAAAGGTACGTCCTTATTATAGTGATGATAACGGACGCCCTTCCAATCCCACTAGTCTATTTAAAATGATGTTTATTGGTTATATTTATGGCATCCGATCCGAGCGACAATTACAAAGAGAAATTGAAATGAATGTTGCCTACCGCTGGTTTTTAGGCCTGAAATTTAAGGATCCTGTTCCACACCACTCAACGATTTGGATTTAAGGTAGAAACTGTGGCACTTGATTCCGGTTATCTCACGAACCCGATTTGTAAGGGATTATCTGACCGAAATATCTTTGGAGTAATTGCCCAAAGAAGATTTCATCCTACTACTGGTTTATTCCCAAAATGGAAATTTACATATGATAAAGAACGAGATCTATACGTTTGTCCTAATAATTAAGAATTACCCTACAGAACAACAAACCGTGAGGGTTATAAAGAATATAAGTCTGATTCGAAGAAATGTGAAAACTGCCCACTTCTTTCCCAATGTACACGCTCCAAAAATAAGGTAAAAGTAGTGACACGTCATGTTTGGGAAGAGCACAAGGAAAAGGTAAGGGAAAATCGCTTATCTAAATCTGGAAAAATGCTTTATAAATTTAGAAAGGAAAAAATTGAGCGAAGCTTCGCAGACTCAAAAGAGCTGCACGGGCTTCGCTATTGCCGGTTACGGGGATTGAAGAAAGCAAGCGAACAGGCTCTCCTTACAGCAGCCTGCCAAAATATGAAAAAGATTGCAACACAATTAGCAAGGCTAGAAAAAGTGTGTTGCAATTCTTTAGGTTGATTACCTCCCTGTTGATTTCCGCGGAAGGCACGAAGACTCCTGCGGGAGGACGGGGCTGGGGAGACCCCGCAGGCGCTAGCGCCGAGGAGGCTCCCCGGACCGCCCGCGGAAAGCGAAGTGCCTAGAGCGGAAATCAACAGGCCCATTAGCAGGTACAATGAATAATTAAATGCTGAGAATAAAAAATTGCTGAGAAAAATACCCTTTCTCGACAATCTGAGAGGGAAACCATCAAGTAGTTTCCCTCTTTTCATTATTTGTTTTTAGAAATCAGGTGCATACTACCATTTTTTAAAGCATAAAGTTTTTGGGATAAGGATGAAACTTTATTGTCCCCCATTCGTAAAAATGGATGGAATGATTTTATAAAAGTGAGGTTGATACCAATGTTTGGAAAAGTAGCAGCGGATATTTTGGGATTAAGTGATGTGGGTTCTGTCATTAAGCCGGAAAATTACGATAAGGTGGACGCAGATGATTATGTCATGCATGAAGACAATGAGAAAATTTATTTTCTCATCAAATCAAAGTCTGATGAATACTGTTTTACAAACAACGCCCTTATCCATTTAGATGGGACAAGTGCAACCAGCAAAAAGCGAATGCTCCATCGCTATAGTTATGCAACGAATAGAATTTCAGAGGTAAAACTCGAAACGGCCGGAACCGTTGACCTTGATGTAGAAATAAAATTTAAAATCGGCTCAGTTCCTTTCTCCATCGACGTTCATAAGAAACATATTGAAGAAGTTAAGGATTTATATAAAGCCTTAATCAAAATTTCAGAAATCTCACATGAAAATGAAATTTCGCTTCAGTTTGCTAAACAAAGCCTTGATGTCGCTTCCACTACTCTCGGTCGTGTGACAAGTGCGGACAGCAACTTGGTTGTTCAATTCAAAATGCTTAATCAAGCAGCCTTTCAATGGTTAGAAGACAGCAAAAAACAATATATAGTAAAAGATTTCGGCTATGTGTTTGAAAAGTATATTAATAACTAAAAAATTAAGTGGGCGCATGAAAAATTATCATGCGCCTACTTTTATCTATAATCTATTAATACATCCTGCAATGGTAAACGTGTTGTATTGAAAGCAGGTGCTGCCGCCTTCCCTACTGAAATCAACACAATTGGGAAAAGACGATCGGAGACATTGAACATTTTTACGAATTTATCTTTATCAAAGCCACCCATTGGAACGGTGTCATACCCTCTGTCTTTTGCAATTAACATCAACTGCATCGACACTAAACCAGCATCAAATGAGGCAATATTTTTCAAGACTTCTTCTGGAGCAAATGGGTATGTTTTATTTGTACCTTCTATTAATCGATTCATATTAGCTTCGTCCATCAAACCAGCCTCGTATGCACTTCGATAGACTGTTTCCACACTTTTATACATTTCCTTATCGCCTAATACTGCAATAACGGCAGACGCTGTTTCTACTTGCTCTTGATTGTTGGCGATTGCTCTTAGTTCCTTTTTCGCCTCCTGATCTTGAATTACAATAAAACGCCATGGTTGAAGATTACTAGAGGATGGTGCTTGTGTCGCTTCTTTTAGCATATCTTTAATTTCTTCTTGAGAAATATTGTATGTTGAATCATATTTTCTGACAGAGTGACGTTCTTTTATCACTTCAGATAAACTTTTTATTAACGTGGTTTGCATGAGAGATTTCCCCCTGTGAATTTTTAACTTACTAAAAGTAAGTTCTGATTCATCTTACTATTAGTAAGTACATATCGTCAAGTAATTCAAATATGTTATTATACAGTTAGAATAGTAAAAAAGAGGGATTTTATATGAGTGAACCTAACCACCAAGATTGTATGACTCATTCTGCAGAGGAAATTAAACATATATGTACTAACTTTCATAAGGCAATCGAATTTATTGGCAAACGTTGGATGGGTTCTGTTATTTATACGCTTATGGAAGGACCGAAGCGGTACCATGAAATAATATCATCTATTCCAGGAATATCTGATCGTCTCTTAACCGAACGCTTACGTGATTTAGAAAATGAGGGATTGATTGTCAAAAACGTCATTACTACCTCACCAAAAAAAGTGGAATATGAATTGACTCCAACTGGTAAAGAACTAGATGAGGTTATTCATGTGCTAATGAAATGGGTAAAAAAACGCGGGAAATCCCTGTGATGCTCGATAACTATCTTACACAAAAAAGGCTTGCTCTATTGTATAGAAGCAAACCTTTTTTGTTTTTATGGACTTGGCCGATGAAACAGCCCCATGACTTCAATTGTTTCGGTAATATTGACAAATGCTGATGGATCAACTTCTGAAATTAAGTTTTTAACTTCATTAAGTTCGTACCTAGAAATTACCGTTATCATTACGTTTCTTTGATGATTTGAGTAGCCGCCAACACCATCCATAATCGTCAGGCCTCGGTACAAGTTTGTTAGCAAATGATCTCTCATTTCTTCGCCCTTATCTGTAATGATCATTAAAGTTAATTTAGCATGATCTGTATAAATTGCATCCACCACTTTACCTGTAACAAAAATGGAAACCAAGGTATAAAGAGCAGAATCCCAATCAAATAAAAATCCACTGATCAAGATGACGACTGCATTCATGCCTGAAAGTAAAACACCAATCGGAAAATCCCTTTTTCTCGCCACAATCATGCCAATAATATCAAATCCCCCGGTCGATCCAGAACAGCGAAAAACTATTCCGACACCTAACCCGGTTAAAGCACCTCCGAAAATAGAAGAGAGAATCCTATCATCGGCAATGGCATGAACGGGAATTAAATAAAGGCCGATTGAGATAATTATTACAGAAAAGATGGAATTCACGATAAATCTTTTACCTAACATTTTATAACCAATAATCAATAACGGAAAATTCAGCAGGAAATTTGCCACCCCTGTATTAACAGGCGAGATCATCCCTAAAATCATAGAAATTCCGCTCAATCCACTGCTTAACACTTCATGAGGGATTAAGAAAAGGTTAAAGGCAACCACAACAATTAGAGATCCCGAAATCATTCCAACAATCTGCATGGTAAAAATCCTCCTATGAAAAACAGGAAATTAATTCTATTTAAAAATAATACCTATTCTCTCTTTTAAAGTAAATTAAATAATTTATTAAAAAGAAACTCAATTATCTGTCTATTCTAATTGATTGAATAAAGACTTCTTATTTCTGGAATAATATATTATTGACAATTCTAAAATAATATTTATACTTTAGTAATATATTAACTATATATGATAAATCCTCATCAAAACCGATGAGGTAGAGGTCGCGGTTTTTATCAGTAAAGCGGACGAGATGAGAGAGACATCCCTGACTCCGTTTGAAAGGAAAAGCTGCCGAAGTGTGCTTTCATCTCTGAAAAAGCATGCTGGGGCTGTCTCCAAATAGGAACAGAACTGTCACGCTTAAACCTACCAGCTAAGCGTGTTGAGCTATCTTTCGGAAGGTATGATGCGGGGTATTTACAATGCCATCGATACTTCTTCGATGGCATTTTTTTATTCCAAACTCCTTCTCGAAAAAATTAGAAAAAGAGGAGTCAAGACAATGCAAACAGCAAGAGTATTAAAAGAGAGTGAATATACTAGTGACTTAACAATACAACAGGATCCAACGGAATTAAAACGAAGTTTAAAATCCCGTCACCTCACAATGATTTCCCTTGGCGGGACGATTGGCACTGGACTTTTTCTAGCTAGCGGCGCCGCTATCCATAGTGCGGGACCCGGCGGGGCAATTCTTTCCTACCTTGTAATTGGTATTATGGTTTACTTTTTGATGCAGGGCTTAGCAGAAATGGGTGCCTATATGCCAGTTGCCGGAAGCTTTAGTACGTATGCAACCAAATTTGTCGATCCTTCCCTTGGTTTTGCTCTAGGCTGGAACTATTGGTATAACTGGGCGATTACGATTGCTGCCGAATTAGCTGCTGTAACAATGATTATGAAATTCTGGTTTCCACATACGCCTTCATTCATTTGGAGCGGCATCTTTTTAGTCATCATGTTTCTATTAAACTATCTTTCTGTTAAAGGATTCGGAGAAGCAGAATATTGGTTTTCCTTAATTAAAGTGGTTACAGTTATTATTTTTGTCGTTACTGGTACTTTAATGATCTTCGGCATCATGGGTAATGAAGCAATCGGCTTCAAAAACTTCACTGTTGGTGATGCTCCATTCCACGGCGGCTTTATGTCCATGCTGGGAATCTTTATGGCTGCAGGCTTCTCCTTCCAAGGAACAGAGCTTTTAGGTGTTGCTGCTGGTGAAACGGAGGATCCAAAGAAAGCTATTCCTCGTGCAGTGAAACAAGTTTTCTGGCGTATTTTATTATTCTATGTATTGGCTATACTAGTAATCGGACTGCTTATTCCATATACAAACGGGAATTTAGCAAATGGGGATATAACCGTTAGTCCATTTACGCTGGTTTTTCAAAAGGCAGGCATCGCTTTCGCCGCTTCAATCATGAATGCTGTTATTCTTACTGCTGTATTATCGGCAGGAAATTCAGGAATGTATGCATCCACTCGGATGCTTTGGGATTTGGCCCGTCAAGGCAAAGCACCGAAATTCCTTGGTAAATTAAACAAAAAAGGTGTTCCAGTCAATGCCTTAATTGCAACAACCTTAGTGGGAACACTCGCATTTCTTGCTTCCTTCTTTGGGGATGGAACGGTTTATGTATGGTTGTTAAACGCTTCTGGTATGTCCGGCTTTATCGCATGGCTCGGGATTGCAGTATGTCATTATCGATTCCGTAAAGCATTTGTCGCCCAAGGTAAGGACCTTAGCTTGTTACCATATAAATCAAAATTCTTCCCTTTTGGTCCGCTCTTCGCGTTTGCCGTTTGTGGGTTTGTTGTCTTAGGACAAAATTATTCAGCATTCACGGGTGACCAAATCGATTGGAATGGTGTTTTTGTTTCATATATCGGACTGCCATTATTCCTTATTGTATGGCTAGGATATAAATTCACAAAGAAAACTAAGGTTATACCTTTAGAAAAGTGTGATTTAAGAAATTAGTTTGTTTAGAAAAAAGCACGCGAAAATTTCCGCGTGCTTTTTTTAATCCAATAAAAAAACAGACTCAATTGAAGAGCCTGTTTTTAAGTATTACGCTTTCTTTTCCTCAGATGACCAAATGTATAAGTCTTCAATAGAGCAATTTAATTCTCTTGAAATTGTCATCGCAGTATTTAGGTTCATCACTTTTTTGGACAAGTAGTCGTTGAGCTGAGTTTGAGGAATACTTGTATTCCGTTCCAAACTTTCCAGGTCCATGCCGTTTTTTGATAATAAATCTTTGAGGTTACTTTTTTTCGCTTTATAATTTGTCAAAATGACACCTCACTTTTTTAAAAGCATAACACATTAAGTTCGTAATTGAAAGGAAGAAGGGTTTCCCCCTTTCCATCTTGGCTTATGTTATACTTAATTAGGAATAGGTAAAGGAGTGTGAAACATGAAAAGCTCAAACAATCTGTACAAAAACGGACAGTCAGTTAACATTAAAGAAACTGGCGAGGTCGTCACAATTTTAAAATCACAATATGTTAAAAACATGAAAAGATATTCTTATATCGTTAAGGAACATCCAGAAACATTCTTTTTTGAAGAGGAATTAAAGGTTCTTTAATAAATAAAAAGGAGAAGGCCGATTCTGTGAATCAATCAGCTTTCTCCTTTTTAAATTTGTTTTAAAACTCAGCATTTCCAGTTGTTCTCGGAAATGGAATGACATCTCTAATATTAGTCATTCCAGTTAAGTACATAATTAAACGCTCAAAACCAATACCATAACCAGAATGTTTCGTACCGCCATATTTTCTTAATTCAAGGTACCACCAATAATCTCCTTCATTCATACCAAGCTCATTAATTTTCCCAGCCAAAATTTCTTCGCGTTCTTCACGCTGGCTGCCGCCAATCAATTCACCAATTCCTGGGACAAGTAAATCAGTTGCCGCTACTGTTTTGTTGTCTTCATTTAATCTCATATAGAAGGCTTTAATTTCTTTTGGATAGTCTGTTACAAATACTGGGCGTTTGAATACTGTTTCACTTAAATAACGTTCATGCTCCGTTTGCAGGTCAAGCCCCCACTCTACCGGATAGGCAAAAGTTTCTCCGGACTCCCTTAATATATCAATGGCTTCGGTATATGTCACACGGCCAAAGTCTGCTGTGTAGGCATTATTTAGACGATCCAATAACCCCTTTTCGATAAAGCTGTTAAAGAAATTCATTTCCTCAGGGGCTTGTTCAAGGACATAGTCTATCACAAATTTCACCATTTCTTCAGCCAAGTCCATGATATCTGGAAGCTCAGCAAAGGCAAGTTCCGGTTCTACCATCCAAAATTCCGCTGCATGTCGTGCAGTGTTAGAGTTCTCTGCTCTAAACGTTGGGCCGAAGGTATAGACATTGCGGAAAGCCAAGGCAAACGCCTCAGCCGAAAGCTGTCCGCTAACAGTCAAATTAGTTTCCTTGTTAAAGAAATCCTTGGTTAAATCTGTTTTGCCTTCTTCATTTTTTGGAGGATTGTCCATATCTAGTGTTGTCACTCGGAACATTTCTCCTGCACCTTCTGTATCACTGCCGGTAATAATTGGTGAGTGAACATAGACAAAACCTTTATCTTGGAAGAATTTATGCAATGCATAGGAAGCAAGCGATCTCACACGAAAAACAGCTGAAAACGTATTGGTTCTTGGTCTTAAATGGGAAATAGTTCTCAAATATTCAAACGAATGCTTTTTCTTTTGTAAGGGATAATCTACATTTGACGAACCTTCAATCACGATATTAGTTGCTTTAATTTCAAAGGGCTGCTTCGCTTGAGGAGTATAAATAAAGTCTCCTTCAATCCTAATGGATGAACTTATTGGTAACTTTGCAATATCCTTAAAGTTCTCTAATTGCTCATCAAATACAATCTGCACCCCTTTAAAAAAGCTGCCATCATTTAATTCAATGAACCCAAAAGTTTTAGAGTCGCGAATCGTGCGAATCCATCCAGATAACTGGACTTTTTGTTCAATATAGCTTTCCGTATTTCTGTACAAATCCTTGATTAAGGCCTGTTTCATTGGTTTTCCTCCTAAATCTTATGTAAAAAAGTAAAAAACCTTCCATCCCTTTTGGGACGAAAGGTAAAATTCCACCGTACGATCATCGTATTTCTTTTATCCCTTCAATATTATATAAAATACCATATCAAATAAGCAATTTTCAACAAAATTTCCGGTATGAAAGAGATTTATTTTAGTTTTTTGTAGATTCTTTTGAAAACGTGTTATTTTGAGCACAAATATGGTCAGAGAGCCATTCTTGACGGTCAAGTAAGGCTGCTTTGCAATTGGTAAATAAATGATCGGTATCATACCAGATGATTTTTTTGGGAGAGCTTGCAGCAGAATAAAAAGTGGCGGCATGGCCACGTTCGATAAATTCGTCATTTTTGGCGAATTGGAAGAGTATTGATGCCGGCGCAGCATTTTTTACATAGTGGATGGCATCTAATTTTCTAAGACTTGAAATAAAATATTCAAATCTTTCTGGCGGTAAAAAGCTGCGAATGATGGCTGCGATTGGATGTTCACTAGTCAGTTGCCACTCTGAAGCCTCCCCATACCCTGATATTAAGACAAACGTTTTAATGAGCGAATCAATTCCTGAAATTACCCCGCCACAAGCCGCTCCAAAACCGTGGCCAACAAAAGCAATCCGGGCTTCATCCACAATCGTAAGCTTACTAAGTAGTGTGACTCCCATCCTAATATCCATTACAGTATGAATGTATTCTTGAATATCCGCTAAGGCTTCAATTTTTTTTGTGAATTTTTTTTTATCAAGATCATCCGTTTGACTATTCCTACCGAAAAACGGCGCTTCAATTAGGAGGGAAATATAACCTTTTGTTGCAAGCAATTTTGCTTCATGATAAAATGTTTTTCTATTTCCTTGACTAGGGTGCATATAAATGACAGCAGGAAATGGTCCTCCCTTATTAGGAATAAAAAGAAGGGCAGGCATCCTTCTATTGAAAAGGCTTTCATAATTAACATCATAAATAGAATAACCTTCTTTTGAAATAGATGAAATCACCTCAAATCCTGCTCGTGTTTCTACATCGTAATCAAACATTCTTTACCGCCCCCGCGAAGATTCTTTTTTACTAACTTATTTGAATTTTCAGATTAATAGAACGAATAAATCCATAAATCTCTTATCCGTACAATGTCCCTTAAGTTTTTTAAAATTTTCAGAATAATAGCAGGAAAAACGTTGCTTATCGTCGAAATAGTAAAAAAATGTTTATACTTGATTTAAGAGGAGTGTTTGATGTGGACAAGATCACATGTATTGCCTACCTTTTATACAAGTCATCTAAGAATCAAGACATTAGAGAAAAAGCTATCCAATTATTGAATGGAGATGTATCCATTCGTGATTTAAAAAGAAATATATCTATTCAAGCCAATCTGGTCATCGCTGAATCGTTCCTGAAAAAGAATAAAATCGATAAAGATCAAGTTCAGCAATTTGCTGAGCAATTTATGTATCAAGAAATTTAAGGTATCCATTTTGGATTATTATCCAATTTGTTTTTCATAACAAAAAATACCAGTTCCATTTTGTGTTGTTGAAGTACTATAATAGATAAATCCTAATGATTCCCAAAAGCGTTGAGCCGTTTTATTTTCTTTTAAGACACCAATTCTAACACACTTCTTTCCTCGTTTAAGCATCTCATGTTCATATACTGCAAAAGCTTGTGCACCGAAACCATAACCTTGATAATCACTATGAAGCAGTAAAAGACCAAGCCAGGGGTAATGGTCCTTCGGATTTTCTAATAAGTAGTCAATTATTCCAATATAGGTGTCATCAAGCTTTATAAATGCACTGTTAGTATTAGGATTTAAGAATTCTTCTTCCATGTCAGCAAGTGTTCTTGCCTCTTTGCCATTTTCAAAAATATTATATTCTGGATTCGAGTTTATCATTTCGAGTGCAATAAACAATGTTGCTTTTGTTACCTCTTCAAAATGCATTGAATTTGTTTACCTCCCTATTGTTTTTATAAAACAATTATATCAAAACTGAAAGTTTTAGTAACATTTGTCGAAAAAATATCGTCATAATTATTTAAATAACTTAATACACTGAATCGTTGTGTAATTTATGACTACACTTTTTACTAATAATTTAAACATAGAAAAGGAGATTCAATTATGGTACAAGTAGAAGTAACAGTAACTTTCGAAGGAAAAAGCTATTTAACAAATGTCATTGCTAATCGGGAAACATCCGATGATGAAATATTCCAACTTGCTTTAGAACAAGTTCAAAAACAATGGAAAAAATAATATAGCAAAAAACAGCGGAAATAGATTCAGCTGTTTTTTTATTTTTTCTAGTTAGTTAATGAATTTCGCGCAAAAGCATAGTACTTCTAACATAGCCTAAACTTAAAGAAGCTGTGTGCTCAGGTCATCAAGACATACAGCTTCTTTTTCATTAGCATTTACTTGGTTTTACAAGTGTGTAGGTATCTTTAGGAGCAACCTCCATTAGCGGGCTAATCCCAGATGTTGCGATCATGTGAAGTTCATGCATGGCCCTTGTACAGACGGTATAAAATAATTTGCGTTCACTTTCTTTTTTATATTGAGAACAATCGTACAAAATAACGGCATCAAATTCAATTCCTTTCGCAAGATAGGAGGGAATAACGAGAATTCCTTTCTCATACGAAATCGTTCCTTTTTCTATTAGATGGAGCGATACCTCGTTCTTGAGCGCTTCAAAGGCCCTTTTGCTCTCATCGGCTGTCCTGCAGATTACAGCAATGGTTCGATGGCCATCATTTTGAAAATCTTTAATTGTTTTGATTATTGATCGCGTAATTTCATCGGGTTCTATTTCAGTAACTAACGGCTTCCTGCCCGTGCGGTTAAAGGGTTCAATATTTTCTCCACCCTCAATCAACGCACTGGTAAAGTTAACAATCTCTTTTGTCGATCGATAGGTTTTTGTAAGGACAAACGATTCGATTGTCTCACCCGAGATATTTAGGTCAGATAAAACCGTTTCCGCACCAGTGGCACCAGAAAATATCGCTTGATTAAAATCACCGAGTAAAGTCATTTTGCTAAAAGGAAATAGCTTTTGTATAAAAGCAAACTGGAAGGGTGAGTAATCCTGTGCTTCATCAATAAAAATATGACGAATAGTAGATTTGGACTTACGACCTTCAATTAAATCCTGGAGATAAACATATGGTGTGGCATCTTCATAAGGAATATCCATATCCTTTAATTTCTTCACTGTCTTCCTGCAAATTTGGTCCCAATCAACAGGTAAGCGTTCATCCATATTTTCAGCTTGCTTAAAAAGTTGCTGATAAATTTTTGGAGAATCAATAAACCGCAAACTTTTTACTCTCGCAAATAATGGCCTGAATTTTTCTTTTACGACCATTTCAGCAAGGAGTTTTTGCTCCTGCTCAAAATCATCAAATGTATTTTCCGAAAATTGATTTTTTTCCTGAAGTTTTTTGAAGGCCTCCATAAAGGCTTCTTTATCGAGAAATTGGACTTCTTCCTCCACCCAGCTTCTCGAACGCTCTTGTCTAACCTTCCGCTTTAAATCTCTTAAAAGCCATTCCTTTACAAGCTGCATGCGGTTGGGTATGCTAATGCTTTCTTCTAGTGAATAAAAATAATCATGGATCTCCTTTTTAGAAATCAATACATCTCCTCTAAATATTAAATCCCTAAAAATTAGACCCCTTTTCGTTAATCCATGCGCATATCGATCAATGATATTTTTATATTCAAGACTTGCTTTAAAACGAATTCCTTCAACTCTTAGTTTATATTCCTTTTCATCATCATTTTCACTTAACAAATATTCCATTTGCGTAAAGGCGTCTTCCACATTAAATTCTTTACCTAATCGAGAATGTAAATATTCCTGAAAGGTGGATTGCTGCATATTTTCTTCACCTAACTCTGGTAAAACCGTTGCTACATAGCTATTAAACAAAGGGTTAGGTGAAAAAAGCATAATATTTTCTGAATTCAATGTCCCTCGATAACGGTAGAGCAAGTAAGCAACCCGTTGCAGGGCAGCAGAAGTTTTTCCACTTCCTGCTACACCTTGGACGATCATAATTTTCGCCCGCTCATTGCGAATAATTTCATTTTGCTCTCGTTGAATAGTAGCAACAATGCTTTTCATTTGCGTACTCGCGTTGTTTCCAAGAACCTCCTGAAGCATTTCATCTCCGATGGTTACCCCTGTATCAAACATCCCTTTAATTTCTGAAGCCCTAATAATAAATTGACGCTTTAAGTTCATTTCCCCTTCAATCATCCCTTCAGGGGTACTATATCTGGCAGGACCAGGTGAATAGTCATAATAAAGGCTAGATATAGGGGCACGCCAGTCATAAATCAAAAAATTTTCATCCTGTTCATCCATTAACGATGCAATTCCTAGGTATACCCGGTCCTCTGCTTCTTCCCCGTTTTCTAAAAAATCAATCCGTCCAAAGTATGGGGAATACTTTAACCTTGATAGTGTATTGAGATGTTTATCCAAATGTCTATGGGTCCGCTCACGTTCTGAGAGCAGTTCGGCCTGTTGTTTGATACTCGCTGCTGTTTCTATCATATCATCAGGTTCATCCATATTGACGGTTACATCTTCCCAAAATTCTTTACGTATCTCGAGAACATCAGAACTTACCTTTCCAGCATTTAGCTTTAATTTATTTATCTTTTTTTCGATTTCATTTACAACCGTGGTCACTCTTCTTTGTTCCATTTTTAGGCCTTTGCTCTGTAAATCGCTCATCAAACCACTCCCCAGATAATTGTTTTGGTCATTTATTGACAATCGAATAAAATTGTGTTAATGTTATAATAGATAGTTTTTAAGTAATTACATCAATAAATATTTATGCCAAATATCATCATATCATTCTCCTCCTACATTTTCAAGGAGATTTTTCTATGCCATTAACAAACGCCTTCAGGGGCGTTTTTTTATTGACCTATCTAAGTTTATGTATTCCTCAATTTTCTTCCTATCCTTCTTCCTGTGATCCGTAAACTTAAATATATTCTCTTTGAATTATTTAATTCGTCCAATCCTAAATACTTATATAGATAGTATTGGAAAAAATTCAAAAAAAATTTATAAAATCTAATTGACAATATGTTTGCCCACAACATATAATTTGTCTTGAATTAAGTTATTTTTATTTCGAGATAAACCAATTAAACAAACATACTGGAGGAGAAATAAAATGACAAAAACTAAATGGGCTCTTGATGCATCACACAGCAGTGTAGATTTTTCTGTTCGTCACATGATGATCGCAAACGTGAAAGGTACTTTCAACAAGTTTGACGCAACGATTGATGCAGATCCAACCGATTTAACAACTGCAAGCATTGAATTTTCAGTTGATACTGCAAGTGTAGACACCCGAAATCAAGACCGTGATGGACACTTGGTTTCTGCAGATTTCTTTGATGCAGCTAATCACCCAACTATGACTTTCCGCTCTACTAAAATTGAAAAAACAGATAACGGCGAATACAATGTTACTGGTGATTTAACATTACGTGGTGTATCAAAACCTGAAACATTTGCAGTTACTTTCGAAGGTCAAGGAAAAGATCCATGGGGAAATGAAAAGGTTGGATTTAGTGCAGAAGGTACGATCAATCGTTCTGAGTATGGCCTAGTTTGGAATGCGGCACTTGAAACTGGCGGCGTTCTTGTTGCTGACAAAGTAAAAATCAACTTACAAATTCAAGCAGCCAAAGCTGAGTAATTAAGATAAATCAAACACATTAAGTCATTTCAGGCGTGAATTCACATCGAATTCACGCCTTTTTTTTTTATAGAATACACACATTTTAAATTAATAGATTAGTCCAATCGGCTATTTTCATATATGATATAACCAAACTATTAACGCTTGTAGTAGAATACTCCGATTTTGAACACAATCAAATTCAACCAAATCAAACAGATAACTATTACCAGGATTATACGATTAAGCACTTTGAAGAAATGATTTTTGGTGCTAACGGAGTAACTGGTCCAAATGGTGAAAACTTCATTTCTCAAAAGCAATACGATGAGCAACAATCAGGTGGTACTTATACAATTAACGGTAAAATAAACTAGTTACTGTTTTATAGAATATAGATGGCTGATTTGAAAATTGAGTTTTTTGCTTTATGAGGACAGGTTTTACATTTTCCCTCTTATTTCTGTCTTCACGAACACTTCATGAGGACAAATTTTATACTTTCCCTCTGATTTCTGTCTTCATGAACACCTCATGAGGACAAATTTTATACTTTCCCTCTGATTTCTGTCTTCATGGACACTTCATGAGGACAGATTTTGATCTTTCCCTCTGATTTCTGTCTTCATGAATGTCACATCAAGATAGATTTTTTGCATTTCTACTGGCTTCATTAGAAACAGGCTGATTCGAAAACCGGCCTTTTTTTCCTCTAGGGACGAATAATCACTCTAGTCCCATTTGGTACCATATCCGCCAGCTGCAAAACATCTCGATTATACATTCTCACACAGCCATGGGAAACGGCTTTTCCAATCGAACTTGGGTCGTTTGTGCCGTGAATCCCGTAACCTTGTTTGGAAAGTGAAAGCCACAACACTCCAAATGGTCCCCCTGGATTATACTGCCGATTTACAATCACAAAATCACCTGTTGGAGTATTCGTCAACATCCTCCCTACCGCGATTGGAAAAATTTTTACTAACCTTCCATTGTTATATAATGTAAGTCTTCGTTTTCCGACAGAGATATGAATGGAAAAGGGTATAGTAGTGGGTTCTGGCAGACCTGGAATTTGGATTTTTTGGCCTACATGTAATTGCCCGACCCCAGGATTTGCTGCGTGAAGTCTACGGAGACTTACGCGATAATTAGCAGAGATAATCCCCAGCGTTTCGCCAGGCTTAACTATATGAATCATACGATCCCACCTTTCTTCTGATAGCATATGCCCATACAAGTTTATGGTTGCCTTATTTAGAATAGGTACTGATATCCTGCATTTCTAGCTGGATCAGCATTATTCAAACCGAAATAGTGGGGCCATATCCTCTCTTACGTGGTTCACAAAAAAGTAATCATTACTTGCCTTATCATATCGATAATCGTTTCTCCATTCATTTATGTTTAAGGTGATATCTCTTATGGCATTTACAAACAATAGGATTTCTTCGTTAGTCATAATCGGATGTAATGAGAAACGAACCCACCCTGGTTTCTCCGACAGATCTCCCTGATTAATCTGTTCAGAAATATGCTTAGAGGAAGGTTTATCAATGTGAAGAAGATAATGCCCGTAGGTCCCAGCACAGGAGCATCCACCTCTTACTTGAATCCCATACCGGTCATTAAGCAGGCGGACGATTAAATTATAGTGGATATTCTCAATATAAAACGAAACAATACCCAAACGATCTTTTTTATGACCATCTAATAAATGAAGGCCGGGAATCTCTACTAATCTAGGTAATAAAATACTTAACTGTTCCTTCTCTCTTGTTAATATATTGTCCACACCCATTTGATTCTTCAAATTCAAACATAGGGCGGTCCGAATGGCTTGTAATATTCCTGGTGTCCCACCATCTTCACGCAGCTCGATGCTAGTATGATATTGATGCTCGCCCCATGGATTTGTCCAGGTCACAGTCCCTCCCCCGGGATGGTCTGGAACATGATTAGCATATAATCTAGTATCAAAGACCAAAACACCACTAGTTCCCGGTCCCCCTAAAAACTTATGAGGAGAGAAAAAGACGGCATCAATTTTTTCCAAAGGATCCATTGGATGCATATTAATGGTCACATACGGAGCCGAAGCCGCAAAATCGACTATACAAATGCCACCATGTTGATGCATAATTTTTGCTAATTGATGGTATGGGGTTTGAACCCCTGTTACATTGGAGCATGCTGTAAACGAACCAATCTTCATTTTTCTATTCTTATATTGATGCAGCAGGTGAACAAGCCGGTTTTTGTCCACACCTCCATCCTCGTCTGGACTTAATACAACCACATCCCCCAGTGTCTCGAGCCAGGATGTCTGGTTTGAGTGATGTTCCATATGCGTAATAAAAATTACTGGTCGCTCATTTTCGGAAATCTGCAGCCGCCCTTTCCACTGTTCATGAACTCTAATTCCTAATAATCTCTGAAACTTATTCATCACAGAGGTCATTCCAAATCCATCCAGGATTAGGGCATCATGCTCGTCGGCGTTAACATGTTCCTTAATAATTTTTCTGGATTGATTATATATCCCTGTCATCATTAAACTAGTTATATTCGATTCTGTATGTGTATTTGCCATAAAGGGTCCGAATACCTCAGAAATTTTCTGTTCGATGGGTCGATAAAGTCGTCCGCTTGCCGTCCAGTCCGCATAGATGATTTTCTTTTTCCCATAGGGGGAATCAAACACTTGGTTCGTCCCAATCACTTGTGAGCGAAACGGTTGAAAATATTCTTCAAAGTTATCCGGGATCCGATAGGTTTTACTTCCAATATTAGCGGTGATCATTTGTTTCACACCTCACAATATAAATCTGTTATTAATATATGCAGGAATCTATAGCACGGTTTCTTTAACGAAATCTAAAAAGAGCAGCCTCCTATAAGGGCTGCTCCTCTGGTATTTCTCCAACTTAATTAAATTGTTTCATGTTTACATCATCAGACAAAAATCTTACATAATTCTTACGAATATGCTTTTTTTCAAATAAAAAAGCAGCCTCATCAATTGATAAGGCTGCTTTTAAGTTATAGGGGGATGAAATTACTTACTAATATGTAGTAATTTTCGCAGATTCTTTCCTTGTTACTTCTTCAATTTTTTGAATAAACATTTGAAAAACTCGCCTTTTCTCCTCTAGGTCTTTTATGTATTCTTTCAGTTGGTTATAGCTTTCTTCAAATGGTTTATGGTACATGTCACGAATTTTATCAATAATTTCCTCATTTACTGTCGATTGAATTACTTGCTTGGTAATCCCATATTTGTAAGAATAAACCTTTAATTCCTGTGCCACTTCATCATATTCATTTGCAATTTCAGTTAAGACAAGTGAAATATCATCTTTCCACTCATCTAGTGATTTTTGCAAGTAGGATTTTACCATTGTCTCTTCCATATAAACACCCGCCCTAATACAGTCTCGAATTATGTTTACACTATTATAACGTGGTTTGATTACATAGAGGTTTCGGCTAGTTTACATTGTCTTTTCAATAGCTATTTTTTTGAGTCTTTCTCCTTAATCACCTGAGTAATTGGATCCACACTGGTAATACTTTCTAGGTTATTAATACGTGGCAGATTTATTGGGATAAAAACTCGTATAAAATCAATAAAAAACTGTGCAAACGTTTGCCTCTTAAAAGTAATAGTTTTTAAATTAGTCTATCTTCACTGCTTTTTCGAAATCATCGAGTGTAGTTGAATATTTTATATACGTTCGAGGTAAATAGTAAAGCTCGTTCTTAAAGCCTGTCATTGAAAATGGGCCTGGCGTTGTAGTCAGTCCATACCGATAATACTTTTTCGCTTCCGCCACCACATGTTCATTTGTATTACCATATGGATAAGCTAGTGCAATAACGGGTTTCCCAGTTATTTGCTGAATTTTTTCTTTAGAATCTTTTAGTTCATATTTTAAGTTTTCCTCTTTGGTTAAATCTGGATGTGTAGCTGTATGTGACTGAATAGATATTAATCCTGAATTCGCTAACAATTTTAGATCTGCTTTAGATAAGCGGTTTGCCCTTCCTACGAAATCAGAAATCACAAAAAAGGTACCGGCTGGATGAAAACTTTCTGTTGTGAGTTTTTGAAAAATCGAATAGGCATTAAGATTATTTTTGTAACCATCATCAAAGGTGATAAAGATTGGCTTTTGAACAGTTTTAATATCCTTCCAACGCTCGAAAGTTAATAAGGTATAACCATGTTCTCTTAAATATGCCATTTGTTTCTCAAAATTTTCTGGAGTTACATATAACTCCTTGGATCCAATACCGTTAAATTGAGCGATGGAATGATAAATTAATATAGGAATCTTTTGCTTAGCATAGACGCTTTTGGGAAGTCCTAAAATGAGAAGAGATAAGAATAGTAATAAAATCTTTTTCATAAAATTCCTCACTTTTTGCGTTTTATATTTATCACCACCTATTATTCCTCCAAAATATCATTTCATTAAAAAAACTGCGGACGCAGCATTTTCCGTTTGTTGAAAATCCAATCGAATTACAAAAACGCCATGAAACTAATATCCCCTAAAGGAATTACTGTCGCTATTAATTGATTGAACGATTCTATTTAATGTGACTTCCTTTAACAAAAAGTGGTAGACTAAAAACAACATTCTTCAAAAGGAGCTATTCATGACCAATTATAAAGTTTTATTTTTAGATATCGATGGAACATTACTGAGACCAGATGGTACGATTGAAGATTCAACAAAAAAGGCCATTTCAAAGGTTCAGGCTCAGGGCTTGGAAGTTTTCTTAGCTACAGGAAGGCCACTACATGAATTAGATGAACTCGCAAAAGAGTTAAATATTCACTCATTCATTGGTTATAACGGTGCATATGCCATTTATAAAGGTGAAGATATATTCCAGGAGCCTATGAAGAGCTCTACAGTTATGAATTTCTTAGAGATTGCTAAGGATAACCAGCATGAAGTGGTCCTGTATACGAATAATAAAAACGTTTTTACCAATGTAGATTCTGAGATCACAACGGAGTTTATGCACAAATTCCACTTACATAAAAATGAACCTTATTCTCCTTTAGTTAATAGTTCGATCTTAGGGATGACACTAATCAATCTAAAAAAAGATGCCCCTATCCTTTACAATAAAGAAGAGGGAATCCATTTATCCCAAGTCAATGTCGAGGGAATGCATCATTGCTATGATGTAATCAGGGACAAAGTGAACAAAGGCTATGGAGTTCACGTAGTTTTGAAGCGGCTAGGCATCAATAAGGAAAGTTCGATTGCATTTGGAGATGGAATGAATGATAAGGAAATGCTTCAAAACGCGGGCGAAAGCTTTGTCATGGGTAACGGCCATCCAGACCTTTTTAAATACGCAAAGCATAAAACTACCAAGGTTACTGATTCTGGAATTTATAATGGGTTGAAAAAGCTTGGGTTGATGAATTGAGATAGGTAATAAATCATGATGCCATATAAAAAGTGCAGAGAATTTCAATTTAACTTGAAACAATCTGCACTTTTTTGCGCTTTAGATCTTTGTGAAAATTATCCCAAGTAGAGCAGTACATACACCGATCACTTGATATCTTTTTAATTTTTCTTTAAAAAGTAAAAACCCAGCTAGAACCACTACTAGACAATTTAAACTTACAATTGGAAACACGATACTTGCCGTTCCAGTATTAAGGGCATAGAAATAACTGCTATATCCTAAAATGCTAATTAGTCCCACAATGGATCCCACATTAGCTTCTGACCTCTTCCACTTTTCTTTTTTCAAGATACTGCAAATAGCTAAATAGAAACTCCCCCCGCCATACATGGCAATGAGGATATCTAATGAATTTATTTGCAAATAGGATGTAGTTGTCATTAAAACCCCTAGTAAACCAAAAGAAAATATTGCAAGCCCAACGCGAATCATCCAAGGGAAATAATTTATTCCTCTATTATTACCAGATGAATACTGTATGGCCATGGCTGAGCCAAGCATAATTATGATTCCTACCCACTGAATCACTGTGATTTGTTCATGAAAAAGAACGCCAGCACATACGATTGGAAATATTGTATTTGTTCCTACTAATGGCGATGTCAAACTAGCAGGGCCCTTTTCAAAGGCCTTTGACATTTGGATATTTCCGTTTGCATTTAATATTCCAATAAAAGCTCCTAGTAATATGGTGATAAGATTCAAATGGACTGTCCCGTTTACAAAAGCAAATCCCAAAGTTAATAGGAATGCTACAAAATAGAAGAAGAACTGAATATGTACTTTCGACACTTTCTTCTCCGTGCTCCACTTGAAAATAGTATTATTTGTCCCAAAACAAACCATAGTTACAAAGGCCGCTGCAATCCACATGTTGAGTTCCTTCTTTCTACATCATTTCCACTCCATATAATAAACCTCATTTCTATTCTGCTCAATCGTTTTTTCGTAATAGATGCTCAATTTGCAAAATATTGTTGTTATTTCATGCTTTCCGTCTTGTTTTGATAGCTTTTGTCATCTAGCAGGAAAATGTGCTACCGAATGGTGAATTACTAACACAACGATGAATTATTTCCGAGATAAATAGAAAGGAATGATTTTTATATGAAGTCCTATACCTTAAAAGAAGTAGCCAAAAAAATAAATACAACACCAGGCACCATACGTCAATGGGAAAAAGATTTAGTTGATTTACTAGAAATTCCACGTTCAAAACAAGGGGCCAGAATATGTACAGAAAGGGAGATTGAACAGCTAATAGAAATTAAACAACTATATGAAAAAAAGTTAAGTAAGGAAACAATCAGGAAATGGATGCAAAAAAAACTTCACCCTGAAAGTGAGGATGTTCCCCAATTCCCCGAAGTTTCACAAGCGTTCATTGGTAATCAGAATGTCTCAGAATCATTCGCAGTTTCCCAAAAGGTCATTGAAAATCAGAATGTCTCAGAATCATTCGCAGTTTCCCAAAAGGTCATTGAAAATCAGAATGTCTCAGAATCATTCGCAGTTTCCCAAGAGGTCACTGAAAATCAGGATGTCTCAGAATCACTCGCGGTATCACTCAAGGCCATTGAAAATCTAGATATGAAAGCACCACCTATAGTCTCATTAGAGGTCATTTCGGACACAGCCAAACCGATAACCATCCAAGACGCTATAGATGCACATCAGTTTTTCGAGGCAATGGATACGTACAAGCAAAATTTCTTAAGCGACGTAAAAGATGAAATCCGGACGGTTGTTCGAAGAGAAGTACTAGATGAAGTAAAAAAGGAAATAAGGAATGGAACTTATACCACAGTTAAATCATTATCTGACTCGATATATAAATCATCTGCTAACACAAGAGCTGAGATTCAGGAGTTATCAGAGACTCTTGAAAAAGCCTCTGAACTATCAGCTGACTCATTACAGTACCTATCCAACAACATTGTTAACGCCTCTGTAGAGACTTCGCAAGAAATTTATACACTTTCCAAGCAGTTGTCAGAAACTTCCGAAGAACTATCCCACTATGTGGATGTTACCAATAACGAAATCTCAAGTCTAACTGAGGCAATGTCAAAAGAACGTGAATTTTTCCTTGAAGAGCGTAATCAGTACCGACATGAAATTTCGCAAAGAGAATTAGCCTTTCAACAAATGCTTAACAGTTATAGACATGTCGCAGCAACAAAAGAAAAGAAATGGTGGAAATTCTGGACTTAATACGAAAGTTTTCTTCGATTAGAACGACTCCCTTTTAAAGACAAAAAACAATAATTTCGTCACTCGTAGATTGCGGTTTATTTTATCAATGGAGGGATTCGAAATGAATACAAGTGAAGTAGCAAAATTATTAGGAGTATCTACAAGTACTATTCAGCGCTGGGTAAAACAGCTTGAACTTCCAATGGAAAGAAATGAGCGTGGTCATTACCATTTTAGCAGCGAGGATATAGAACTATTAAAAAAAATACACGAACAGCTCCAAAACGGAACACTAATCCAAGAAATAGTCCCATTAAAAGAGAAAAAAAATCCTCGAAAAGGTGCTGTTAAAGCGGTAAATGACAATCAAGCACTAGAAAAGTTATATTCAAAAGTCAGTGAATTGGAAAGTAATCTAAATTCAAAAGCAGATTCGGTTGCTTCCTATCAACTCCTTCAGCATCGCCGTGAACTAGAGGATTTGCAACATCTTGTAAAAGATTTATCGCAGCAGGTAGAACAACTTCAAAAACAAATGAACCAACTAAAAATGACCTCGCAAATGGAAGAACCACTTGTATTTGATCACAGTAAAGTAAAAAGAAAGAAAAAAAATATTGTCAGCTCATTATTTGGGTTTTAGTTCGTTACAATTTTCTAATTTAAATACACAAAAAATAGCCGAACTGGTCCATACTAGTTCGGCTTTCATTACTACTCACTGTATTCATTTAAACTTTAAATTCGACAAGCGGTTGAGTATATTTTTTAATTAAATAACTTCCTAGAACGATACAGATCATAAAGGAAAGAACGAAAAGTAAAAGATAATTCCCTGAAACGGAGATGATACTTTTATTTGGTAGAATCTCTTGGAGCGATTTAATAATAAATCCATGAAGCAAATAGACATATAAAGTTCTTTCACCAATTTTCGTTACTTTAAATTGATTGGAAGGTATTAATGCTAAAAACCCAAATACAACTATTAATGTCAGCCCATATTGAAGTCCTCGCAACAGCCCATCGGCCAACTCTTTTTCCCCCATATTTGCATATGATGTATCGCCCAGAAGCCATGGCACCGCATCTTGAGGGAAACTGAACCCAAAGAAAATATAAGTCCCGATAATGATTATTATACCAACTGGAAGTGAATATCTGGCCCGAATTACTTTCTTTAACTGATCACCATTTAGTAAAAACCCCAAGAGGAAATAGGGGAAAAATACAAATGTTCTTGATAGGCTTAAAAAACTACCCGCGTGATCAACAAAACCAATCGCGATTCCCAAGACAATGGCAATAAAAAAGCCCCTCCATCTTAACCTTGCAAAGAGATATAGCAGTAAATTCCAAAAAAACAAACTCATCAAAAACCAAAGCGACCAATGAGGATGTAAAAAATCAAATTCTATATTTTTTTCCTGCCCATTTAAATAATAATAAATGGAATAGATCATCTGAAAAATAAAATAAGGAAGTAATATCTTCTTGATAGACTTTATAAAGTAGCCTTTCTTTTTATACCCTTTCGCAAAGTATCCAGAGATTAGGATAAAAGCGGGCATATGGAATAGAAAAATAACTGTATATAAAGTGAAAAGGATCCCATCATGTTCCTTTAATGGACTTATGAGATGCCCAAAAACGACGAGAAAAATCAAAATGAATTTTGCATTATCAAAATATTTACTCCTTTTTGAAGCTGAAGCCATCATATCACCCCATAGGTTAATTCAATCAAAAAGGTATATTAATATTTTTTTCAAACCCTCACCATTTAATTCCCACGACCAATTCTCATAGTCGTTAACCAATCATAACAAAAGAACATTACAGGAATATGTATATAAATTAACTTTCTGTTGCATGGTTATTACGATTTTGAAATAATAATCTCATATACCTACGATTATATTACCACTTCACTCTTAATAAACCCTTAAAATTAAATGTTAAAAAAACAAAAAAAGGCCACTCCTTTTTTCGATAAGGAATGGCTTTTACTAATTCATAAAGTAATATCTACAAGATGGTTCCTGATGATTTCCTGATAATTCCCTCTTAATTCATCTTGTGAGATCCGAAGCGCTTTTGAAACGTGATAAAGATATTCATGGTCGCTTCGAAGCCAAGAAGAATAATTTCTTTTTAAATACCGTTCTGCATCCGCGAATTCAGAGAAAGACTGCTCCAATTTCTTCTTATTATGTATTATAGAAAAAGAGCCATCTCCACATGGAATGATATATGAACTTTCTCCTAACGGGTTCTGATAAGATGTTCCAACCTGTGAATCCTTAACATTAAATTCATTCCGATCTGCATCTGGTTTAAGTGGAATCGTTTCAAAAACATTTATTACAAACTTTTCAAACGCTTCCCTTGTCATTTCTGATCCAGAGGCTTTCGGATGCCCTCCTCCTCCGTACCTTTTTGCATATTCGGCTACATTTATTTCATCATGAATGGTTCGAAATCCCATCTTCTTTCCACCCATATTTAGAAGGACAATCATATCCAAATGCGGATATAAATTATTTAATTCATTACCTAGCTCTGATAAATATTGTTCGGCATGAACAATTCCAACACAGTAATCATCAATAAAAGTTTGAAGCAGTTGTCTACTTTTCGAATGGATGTAACGATGAATTTTTTGTTCCTCGATATCAAGCAGCATATGTTCCGTGTCGGTCAATGCAAATGATTCATTATTTTCAGTCAACCTCTTTAACATTTCCTCCTCAAACAGTTCACGACTCATAATATAGAACAAATCATTTAATCGTTTGGCTGTTAAATTATTATTTTCATCCCACTCCCATGTGTCATATTGACGTACTAATTCGATAAATTCTTCAAGTGCTTTATTTCGTTCCATCATTTTGTGTTCAATTACGTAATCATAAAATAAAGAAGTTGCACAAGTCTTTTTTCCCGTCTCATACTCAGGAATTACACTCCCCCATTTGTATTGATTAAAATGCAAAGCAGTCACATGATGATCGATCATTTGAACTGGTTTTCCCTTTTGGAACCGCTCCTCGAGTTTTTTCTCGACCTGCTCATTTACAGCTAAATCAGTAATGTAGATTTCCACATTATTATTCTCAGGGTTTTTAATAACTGCTTCCACTCTTTGATTTAAATTTCGATAAGAACAGTAAAATATATTGGCCTTGTCTGCAAATGCCAGTTTCGCAATAAGTCCACAACCAAGACCATCAAGATCAATATCCGTAAAAATAATCATCCTATCTACCACCATCCATTTTTTGCTTCATAACGTATCGTTTGGTTTCAGCAAATTTTTTATGCAGGTTAACCTAGTTATGATTTAACATTAATCTTTATTTTATCATATAGAAAATAATACCACCTACCACTATGACCTGGTGATAGTAATCACAGACATATTAAAAATGACATGGTATGATGCATGGGAAGTTTCTAATACAAATAATGAAACGGGGTTATAATTTGAACTTTCCACAACTTAAAATAGGCCATATGAGACCTCAAGTTCCAATCATTCAAGGCGGAATGGGTGTCGGTATTTCTCTAAGCAAATTGGCTTCAGCTGTCGCAAATGCAGGAGGGATTGGGATTATATCTGGAACAGGGATTTCAACTGACGAAATGAGAACACATATAAGGAAAGCTAAAAGTCTGATCAAAGATGCAGGATACATTGGTGTAAATGTTCTATTCGCGGTGAATGACTTTGCTGAAAAAATGAAAGCAGCTCTAGAAGAAAAAGTTGACTTTATTATTTCTGGCGCTGGAATCTCACGAGATATGTACGCATGGGGAAGAGAAGCAGGAATTCCTGTTATCTCTATAGTCTCATCTGCTAAATTAGCCAGGATTTCCGAACGACTGGGAGCAGCAGCAGTTGTCGTTGAAGGCTTTGAAGCAGGAGGACATCTTGGAACAGACCGCCCAATGTTTGATATCCTCCCAGAAATCGTTGAAGCGGTTTCCATCCCCGTTATTGCGGCAGGAGGAATCATGACTGGCGGCGATATTGCAAAAGCTCTTTCAATGGGTGCCTCTGGTGTACAAATGGGAACACGCTTTGTAGCCAGCGAGGAATGTGATGCCCCATTAGCTTTTAAACAAAAATATGTTGATTCAGGTAATGAAGATTTGGTTTTGGTAAAAACAACCGTTGGTCTTCAGGGAAGAGCCATTAATAATAATTTTGCAAAATTAATTAGTGGAACAGATAAGCTAAAAATCGCTAAATGCATTGATTGTTTAAAGAATTGTTCTTACCGCTTTTGCACCATGGATTCTCTTTTGGTATCCATGAATGGCGATGCGGAAAATGGCCTTGTTTTTGCAGGGGCTAGAGTTGGAGAAATCAAAGATATTCTTCCCGTTCAAACAATCATTGATAATCTTACATTAGAATACAATCAGGCTATCTAGTTTATTTAAAAGAGCCAACCGTAAATTAATCATACGGTTGGCTCTTTCCTGTTTCTGTTATGGTAAATTTCTGAATTTGTTCTTAATTGGTGTACGCGGTTTTGGCTCTGGGATTACATCAGGATAGCCTACTCCCAGAACGCCAATAATATCATAGCCATCCGGAACACCAAGAATTCCCCTGTTTTTGGGCGTAATGCCAATCGATGACCAAAAGGTCCCAACTCCTTCTGCCCATGCAGCTAAATTAAAATTTTGGATAAAGCATGCAGTTGCCAGCGCATTTTCCACTGTTTCTATGGATGTCGCCCCGTGCTTGGATAAAATCATCATTACTATCGGTGCGTTTCCAAAATTTGTTTTATGATTTAACTTTTCTCTTGTCTCTGCTCCAATAAAATAAATTTCCCATGGTTCTGTCATGCGGTGATTGGGTGCCATTGCAGCAGCCTCTAGCCATGAGTGAAGTAAATTTTTGTCAATTTCATCAGGTTTGAATTTTTTTAAGTTGCGCCGAGTTTTAATTAAATCAATAATTTTCAATCAATGACTCCCCTTTTATATTCATTTCGAAACCCATCGTAATATCTTATGTCTCTCCCTATATTTTGTACGTAAAAGTTTTAATTCGCCAGTTTATAATATCCCCGTTTTAAGCCATAATAGCAAAACCATAGTGATTGGACAAAGAAGAAAATCCCCCAAATAGGAGCTGGAATAAAACCTGTGATCCGCGCAAGATTTGCTGCATCCCCTGCTGATTGGGGCTGAAATATACTAATGAATAATATTTCATAAGCACTTTGTACTGAATCAACCAATAAAATTGATGCAATTAAAAGTAATAGGTTATCTCTAAAGTTTTGACTCCCTTTAATGCTTTGTCTCGAACAAAGCTCAAAATAGATTCTCCTCTTTAGTAACTAACACCATTTTAACATTTTTTGTTATTACTTTTGTAAATTTCAACTTAGCGTATAAAATCATCTTGATTAGACAAAGAAACAACTTATGTGTTACCATAAAGTTGTTGCATTAACGCAAGACATATTAATTTAGGGAGGAATGGAATTGATAGAATTTAAAAACATTGTTAAGAAGTATCGGACAAAAACAATTATTAATCCTTTTTCATTAGATATTGAGGCTGGACAGTTAGTTGTTTTTATTGGACCGAGTGGCTGTGGGAAAACCACTTTACTGAAAATGATTAATAAATTGATTCAGCCAACTTCTGGAAAAATTTATGTGAATGGGACGGATATCTCAACCATAAATCCGATTGAGCTCCGCAGAAACATTGGCTATGTCATTCAAAATACTGGTTTATTTCCACATATGTCCATTAAAGAAAATTTAGAATTGATTCCAAAGCTAAAGGGTGAAGATCCCGCTTCGATTACCCAAAAAACAGGTGAATTGCTAGAGTTGGTCGGCTTAGATCCTAAGGAGTTCTTACATCGTTTTCCGAAGGAATTGAGCGGGGGACAACAGCAAAGAATTGGCGTAGCAAGAGCCTTCTCAACCAACTCCGATATCATTTTAATGGATGAACCATTTAGCGCCTTAGATCCAGTCACAAGAAGCTCCCTTCAAGATGAACTCTTCCAAATGCAAAAGGAATTAAACAAGACGATTATTTTCGTCACCCACGATATGGACGAAGCTATTAAAATAGCAGATAAGATTTGCATTCTAAAAGACGGTGATATTCTCCAATATGATACGCCTGAAAACATTCTTAAAAATCCTGCTAATGACTTTGTTGAAGAATTTATTGGAAAAAGAAGAGTTTGGAATAATCCTGAATTATTAATGGCTGAGGATATTATGATACCTAATCCGGTAAAAATTACCGCAAGGCGGACCGTACTTCAGGCCATTGAGATTATGAAGGACCATAAGGTAGACAGCCTAATAGTTACTGACAAACATAATGTCCTTAAGGGTTTAGTGACATTAAAAAGCATCCAGTTGTTAAATCGAACGACGTCGATTGAAATGATTATGGAACAAAATGTTCTTTCCGTTTCACAGGATGCCAATTTAATTTCTGTGTTAGCTACAATGAATGAACATAAAATCGGTTATGTACCTGTTGTGAATGGTCATAACCAATTAATTGGTCTCATTACGAGAAGCAGTATTCTATCTGCATTAAGCAGCCAACTAATTGATTTGGAGGTGGCCTTTTAATGAGTGGATTTTGGAACTATTTAACCACAAACTATGAGCAGGTTTTAAGTTTACTTGGCCAGCATCTTTACTTAAGTGTGATTTCTGTTTTAGTAGCAATTATAATTGGGATCCCACTTGGTATATTAATTTCAAGAGAACCAAAGCTCGCAAAACCTATTATTGGAACTACGAATGTGATCCAAGCTGTACCGAGTTTGGCATTACTTGGATTTCTCATCCCATTCGTTGGAATCGGCAGTACCCCAGCGATAATCATGGTCGTTCTATATTCACTGCTTCCCATTGTTAAAAACACATACACAGGTTTAACGAATATTGATGGGGACATTCTGGAAGCCGCCAGAGGTATCGGTCTGACCAAGAGTCAAACGATGAGAAAGGTTCAGTTACCACTAGCCTTCCCGATGATTATGGCGGGTATCAGAATTTCAGCGGTTACCGCTGTTGGATTAATGACCATTTCAGCCTTCATCGGTGCAGGCGGACTTGGGTATCTCGTATTTTCTGGTGTGCAAACAGTTGACAATTATATGATTTTGGCCGGAGCTATTCCAGCCTGTATTCTTGCTCTTCTCATTGATTATATTGTCGGAAAACTCGAATCCTCACTTTCTTATACAAGCAAGCAAAGATCAGCAAAAAAGACTGGTAAAACCACTAAAAAAATAATGATTAGTTTGGCTTGTATTTTGTTAATCATTGCCGGGACTTTTACTGCTTATTCAAAGGTAAACGCAAAGGATAAAATTGTAATAGGTTCAAAAAATTTCAGCGAACAAATGATATTAGGTAATATGCTCGCTGATTTAATAGAAAATAAGACTGATATTCAAGTAGAAAGAAAACTAAATCTTGGTGGTAGTCAGGTTGCCTTCAGTGCCCTTAAAAATGGGGACATTGATATGTATGTTGAATATACGGGGACAGGATTAATTAATATCTTAAAGAAGAAGCCACAGAGTGATCCGGACATCGTCTACGATATTGTCCAGAAGGAATTCAAGCAAAAATATGGTTTTGAATTGTTAAAACCGCTTGGATTTAATAACACCTATGCCTTAGCAATTCGTCAAGACACCGCAAAAGAATATGGTTTAAAGACGATCTCTGATTTAGCAAAGGTAAGCTCGGAATTAACCATGGGTCCGACTATCGAATTTCCAAATCGCGAGGACGGATTAATCGGACTTTCCAAAAAGTATAATTTGAAATTTAAAGACGTAAAAGCCATTGATGGCGGGTTACGCTATACTGCATTAAACAACCATAAAAGTGATGTGATCGATGCCTTTTCGACGGACGGGTTACTTGAAGAGTTTAAATTGAAGGTATTAGAGGATGATAAAAACTTCTTCCCTCCTTACTATGCCGTACCAATGTTAAAAGAAGAAACATTAAAGGAACATCCAGAATTAAGAAAAGTTATTAATTCTTTATCTGGTAAGTTGACGGATGAAAAAATGCGCGAACTCAACTATAAGGTCGACAGTCTCAAACAGTCACCTGACAAAGTCGCAAAAGAATTTTTGGAAACAGAAGGATTATTAGAATAATAGTGGAAAAAGGAAAAAGCCGGACCTCAACATCCGGCTTTTTCGCATATTCCAACCCGTTTTTACTCTTCCATAAAGTGAAGCACCCGGTCATGAGTTTCTTCAGCACCTATGATAAGCAGGACATCCCTCTCAAGAATTACCGCATAAGGTCCCGGTGAGATAATTAATTCACCTTTCCGTTTCATGCCGATCACGGTTCCCCCGGTATTTTGCCAAAACTTCAATTCCGAAATAGTTTGTCCTATATGAATACAGCCTGGAATAACTTCTACCTCGATTGGCGCCAATGGGTTCGTGTGACGAAGCTTTCCAGAGTAGTCCATGATTTTTCTAAGCGTGTCAAACAGCTGCTCATCGAGCTTGTCTCTTTCAGAAATCAGTGAGTTCATTTGCTTTTCAAGATCTTTAATACTTGCGATGTTGGAAAACCGTTGAATATATTTATAGGCATTTTCCCGAGAAGATATAACGATTCCACTACCTTTAGTGGATTGGACAATCTCAACATCCTCTAGAATCTTAATCGCTCTTCTAACAGTTTCAGGAGAAACCTTGTACTCACTTGCTAACGTCGATCTGCCATGAATCTTTTCCCCTACCTTAAATTTCCCATCGTAGATCCTATTTGCTAAATCTATCGCAATTCGCTCGTAAGTTGGTATTTGTGCCTTTTGCATAGCTTCCTCCGCCATCTATATCTTTACCTGAGTCTGTACATAATTATAGTAATTGCTACTTATCAAATATACTCTTTTCCATTTGTATATGCGAGAACAAATATTTCATTTCCACTCAGTTTAACTTTCATGATTTCATTTGTATTTATTGGACATAATTGTAAGGAATCTTGTTTAATGGGGTGAAGTATTTGAAACGGAAAGTAATTATCCTTTTAAGTGTTGTTTTTATTCTATTAATGTCTGCCTTATTTGTTTATTACCTTATTAAAGGGGATTCCTCGAGATGGCAAGTAGCACTTGGTGGCATTCTTGTGAGTGGATTGCCACTCCTACTAATATTTAAGAAAAAGAATCCATTTAACCTCCCAATTATAATAGGTTATTATATGTTAATTTTCTGTACATTATTTTTAGGATCGATCGCGAGTTTTTACCTTCATTATAAATGGTGGGACTCTACCATTCATATTTTAAAGGGTATGTATGTAGCTTTTGTTGGTATAACTTTATTTAAATTATTCATTCCGAAAGATGTGAGGAATGATGCTTCAAGATGGATTTTATTTCTTTTTGTTCTTTCACTCTCAGTCCTAGCAAGTGCACTTTGGGAGATCTATGAGTTTGTGGGGGATCAAACGTTTACTCACACCATGCAAAGAGGAGGAAATAAAGATACAATGTATGACTTGCTCTGTGGATTTGCGGGGGGACTCCTAGTCTCCTTTTACGCCTTTGTGCGAAAGCCTAAAGTATGAGAGGAGGAAATTTATGCATCGAAAGCTTGTCATCATTTTCAGTTTAATCTATGTCATTTTTATGGCAGCATTAGCCGTCTACTACTTTTCAAACGATGTAACCTTTAAAGGAACAGTTGCCATTGGAGGAATTGTTTGTGGAGCAGTCCCGTTATTATTGGCCTTATTTACTAAGCTCCAATTCAATTTGCCCATTGTCATTTCTTATTTAATTTTCTTAGTCGGTTCACAATATCTCGGTTCCATATTAGGCTGGTATGGACTCGGTTGGTGGGACACCTTTATGCATGTGGTCAGTGGAGCCATTCTCGCTTTTTCTGGAATTGCTTTATATGAACGATTGATCCATAGAAATGCGGGGGATAAAATATCGCCATGGTTTGTGTTTTTATTTACGTTATCCTTCGCAGCACTCGGTGGAGTATTATGGGAAATTTATGAATTTAGCTCTGACCAAATTTTTGATATGACCTTACAAGGCGGCGGAAATAAAGATACGATGACGGATTTAATTGCTGATACAATTGGCGGACTGGTTATTGCAATGTGGGCTGGGATTCGAACAAGGATTAAGTTAAAAAAGGTACGTCGTTTTTGACGTACCTTATTCTACACTTAAAATTAAACCGTTACTGCCACAAAAAATTCCTCATAAAGAGCTTGAACCGCTCTTTTTTCATCTACTACTTTAACCCCAAACATCATGCTGACCTCAGACGAACCTTGGTTAATCATCTCGATATTAATACGAGCTTTCGCCAAAGCTTTGGAGGCTCTTGCCATTGTTCCTACATTGTGGCGCATGCCCTCGCCGACAACCATAATGAGAGCTAGGCTATGTTCAAATTTTACTTGATCAGCATGTAGTTCAGTTTCAATCCGTTCCTTAATCGCCTTTTCCGTTTCTGCATCCATTTGATTTTCACGGAGGATAACAGAAACATCATCAATTCCAGAAGGCGTATGTTCATAGGATAGTCCGAAGTCCTCTAAGATACTTAAAAGCTTGCGGCCAAAACCTATCTCTCTATTCATTAAGTATTTGCTTACATAAATACTACAAAAACCTTGATCACTTGCAATTCCAATAACAGGCCCATTCGTATTGTCGCGCTCATAAACAATCCTCGTTCCTGGTGCACTTGGATTGTTGGTATTTTTGATTTGAACAGGTATTCCCGCTCTGAATGCTGGAACAAGTGCTTCATCATGTAACACAGTAAATCCTGCATATGAAAGCTCGCGCATTTCCCGGTAGGTTAATTCCTTTATTTCCTTCGGCTCCTTTACAATAGAAGGGTTCACGGAATAAACAGCATCTACATCCGTAAAGTTCTCATATAAGTCGGCTTTCAGAGCATTTGCAAGGATTGATCCAGTAATATCGGATCCACTTCGCGAAAAGGTAAAAACCTCTCCTTGTTTGCTATATCCAAAGAATCCAGGGAAAATTAAAATCCCAGAACGCTCGTGCAGCGAATATAACTGACTATAGGCTTCTGGTAGTGCTTGAGCATTGCCAGGCTCATCACTGACGAGGAGACCGGCTTCTTTAGGGTCAACATAAGAGGCCTCAACCCCCTGCTCCTGGAAATAAGCTGCTACCAATTTGGCGTGATTATCCTCACCGCTCGCTTTTAATAAATCCAGAAAACGATCCGGTTTTGTTTTGTCGCTACTCAACCTCTTTGTTAAATCGTCATGAATTTCGTTAATAATTTCTAAAGGTAGGGATAATTCTTCGGCGATAGTGGAATATCTATCGATGACTGCATCAAACTTTTCCCTTGGATTTTTATTTTGCAAACATAACTCTCCACATTCAATTAATAAATCAGTTACCTTGTTATCTTCCGAAAACCTTTTTCCTGGCGCAGATACTACAACTACCTTCCGCTCGGAATCTGAAACAACTATCTTAAATACCTTCTCAATTTGTTTTCCGGATGCTAACGAGGACCCGCCAAACTTTACGACCTTCATCCCTACATCTCCCTAATATCTAAAAATATAATTTTAATTTTAACGATATTCAGAAAATAATCAAGTTTTTTCTTTTAGAGAAATACATTTGTCCTCTACATGTGGACAAAAAGATAAAAAACAGTGAATTTCGGCTTGAAATCCACTGTTTTAGATGTTCGTTTACAAATGTTTTGTTTTTTCTACCCAATCGATAAAGTTATTCATCACAGTATCTAGGAATCCAAGTGTAGGTTCATGTGTTAATTTCCCGGCTTCATCCACTTTTTCATGGACAGCATTGATAAATACTTCATTTCCAGGAAGCGTTAATGCTCCCATAGCAGCTAATATTTGTCTAAGATTAACCTGTGCTCTTACCGTTCCAAGAACACCTGGTGTGGCGCCAACAATCATTACTGGTTTTTTCAATCATTACTTTATCCACTCGCGAAAACCAATCAAGTGCATTTTTCAAAAATGCAGGAATGGCATGATTATATTCTGGAGTGGCAATTAATACACCATCACTTGCTGCCACTATTTTTTTGATTTGGATCACAACTTCTGCTGGTGTTAACTCATCATCCTGGTTGTACATTGGAAGGTCTTCGATCGGTAATATCTCAATTTCAACTTTTTCGAGATAACGTTCCTTCAGTAATACTACCAGCTTTCTATTAATTGATTGCTTTCTATTACTGCCAACGATTGCTACGATTTTCATAAAAAAAACTCCTTATCCTTGAATTTCAAGCTGCAATATAACTATAATCATTGTTTCTTAAAATAACCAAGGATATGCTCTTATAGATACTAACGAATAAGTTCAATAAAATGGGAAAGAATCTTAGCGGTTAATCCCCAAATTACTTTTCCTTGATACCGGTAGAAATATTCCTCGACCCCTCGAGTCCGCCAATTATAATTCTCCCCGCCGGCAATTAGGTCAAAGGGAAAATTCTCTTCAGGTTCTGGCCTAAATTCAATATAATATATCTCTGGCTCATTATTTATAAAAAAAGATAGTGGTACAGTAAAAATCTCCCCGACTTCCGATGGATTTGGAACGATCCTATTCGGATGTTTAATGTATCCAACAAAAGGATAGATAATCATTCCAAATGGTGAAATCATATAATCTAGTGGGTTAATGTCTGCAATTTGCTCTTTGTTAATTCCTAATTCCTCAACCGTTTCTCGGATAGCTGCATCTTTTTCATCGATATCCTGTGCGTCAATTCTCCCCCCTGGAAAACATATTTCTCCAGGCTGCCTCCTTAGTTCTAGGGAACGAACCTCTAACAACACGTGAATCCCATCCTCTTTTTCTATGAGTGGTACCATGACAGCATATTTTGAAAATTTCTCACTTCCAAGAATTTTAGGAGTATGACTTTTTAATTTAGTTACTATTGATTCCAGTTCCATGATTTCACCTCTATTCATTTACAGTTTTTTCTTATTACTACCATACCACTTTTTACCTTAGATTGAAAAAACAATCCAACTAGAAATACGTTGGATTGTTCTGGAAAAATCATTAATCCTTCTTTTCATACCAAGAATACATATAGTTAGCATCTTCTATTTTTTGTGCGGTTTTTACGATTTTTAGTGGATGAAAGGTGTCGATCATAACGGCCAGTTCAAGAGTTTCCTTTTTTCCAATACTCGCTTCCGTTTTCCCAGGATGAGGTCCATGTGGGATCCCGCCTGGATGAAGCGTGATAGAGCCCTCCTGTACTCCTTTACGACTCATAAAATTTCCTTCCACATAATAAAGGAGTTCGTCACTGTTAACGTTACTATGATAATAGGGAGCAGGAATCGATTCTGGATGATAATCATACAGCCTCGGGACGAATGAGCAAACGACAAAATTATTACCTTCAAAGGTTTGATGGACGGGAGGCGGCTGATGAACTCTTCCTGTGATTGGTTCAAAATCCTCGATGTTAAAGGCCCATGGATATAAATACCCATCCCAGCCAACTACATCAAGTGGATGATGTCCAATGATATGTGAGGATAACTTCCCTCTTGATTTAGTTAAAACCTCAAATTCACCCTTTTCATCAAATGTCGTCAATTCTTCCGGTCCACGAAGGTCTCTTTCACAAAATGGGCTATGCTCTAAAAGTTGACCATATTCATTTCGGTACCGTCTAGGAGTTGTTATTTGGCTGAAGGATTCAACAAAAAGCATTTTTGTCTCCTCATTTATATTCGGTATGACACGGTATATGGTACCAATCGGAATAATCACATAATCGCCTGGCCGATATGACAGAGTCCCGAACATCGTTTCTAATTTTCCTGAGCCGTAGTGGATAAAAAGCATTTCATCGCCATCACCATTCCGATAAAAACTTGGCATCGGCATTGTCACATTGGCTGTTCCAATTAGTAAATCCTGATTTCCCAAGATATATTCCCGCGATTTCAGGGCATCTCCTTTGGTTGGTACTTTACTTGTAAAAAAATGACGATGTTTGAGCTCCTGTTGGTCTTCATATACGGGCAAGTAATTTCCTACCACTTCTGCCTTCACCACTTCTGTCGGCATATATTGATGATATAAAATCGATTGTGTTCCTGAGAAACCACGAGTGCCCATAACTTGCTCCCTATAAAGACTCCCATCTTCCTTTTTAAACATCGTATGCCGTTTGTGCGGAATCTTACCCATTTGACGGTAATACATCTTCTCACCTCTCTTCAGCGATTATCCCATTCTGTAACACTCCAAGATAATCAATCTCTAGTTCGACTTGATCACCTGGTATTAGCCAGCGATGAACCTTCTCTCCAAGCTCAAGAATACATCCAGAACCAACTGTACCTGAACCAATCATCTCTCCAGGGTATAAAGTCACGCCAGCAGAAGCCCTCTCAATCATTTCAGCAAATGAATAATATAAGTCTTTCATATTCCCCTTGGAAAGGAGAGCCCCATTAACACGGGCTTTCATCGAAAGATTGAAGCCCTTCCCTAATTTAAATGGTTCTAACTCGTCTTTTGTGACAATCCACGGTCCAATCGATGTCGAGAAATCCTTCCCTTTTGCGGGCCCCAGTCCAACCTTCATTTCCTTCCTTTGTAGGTCTCTTGCGCTCCAATCATTTAAAATACAATAGCCAAAAATATACTCATCTGCCTCATCTGCGGAAATATTTCTGCCTTCTTTGCCAATAATGCATGCGATCTCCAGCTCATAATCAAGCCAGTTACAATTTACAGGCTGGATTATTTCCTCTCCTGGTCCCTTAATTGCAAGATGATTGGAAAAGTAAAAGACAGGGATATCGTACCATTCTGGAACCATCTCGAGGCCCCTATTCTCCCTCGCTGTTTTCACATGCTGCTCAAATGCATAAAAATCACGAAAACTCCTAGGAATAGGTAGTGGTGCCTTTAAACCAAGTTGACTCAATGGATAAACGCCTTTTTGTCCCTTTGTAAATGGGATTAAACTAGCCACTGTTTCCAGATGGGCGTCACTATTTTCAAGAAAAGCTAATAGATTACTTGGCAGCACCCCGCCTGATGCCTCATACATATCAACGGCATAGTGTTGGTCAAGTAACCAGCCTGCTCGGATTGTCCCATCCTTTTTTTCAAAAGTTACAAATTTCACGACACTCACCTTTTCTACTTTTTTCGATCCATTTCAAACATTTTAGCTAACGGGTCAGTAAAGATGTTCCCAGCCATCCGTCCAATTGGGTTCAGCTTGGCCGTATCAATTCTCCCTTTATCAAATAGTTCATCGGTCACATGGACATGAACTACTTTTCCTATTACAAGGCTCCCTGCACCGGGCTTATTACCAAAATGTAATACCTGCTCTAATTCACATTCTAAATGAACGAGTGATTCCTTAATACGCGGTACACCCACCTTTAAACTTGGTTCCTTCGTTAAACCCACCTCTGCTATTTCGTCGATATCCGGGTTGAATTCGATCGCACAGTCATTCATTTGCTCAGCCATGCTATTACTTACAATATTAATGACAAATTGACCTGTGCTTTCAATATTTACAAGTGTATCTTTCTTAGCCCCATCCGTTCCTCTTCTCATCGGTGAAAAACAGATAAGCATGGGGTCCGCACAAATCGCAGTAAAAAAACTAAATGGTGCTGCATTAGCTACCCCATTTCCATCTATGGTCGAAACAAAAGCAATTGGACGGGGAAGGATCGAACCAACTAATAGTTTATATGCCTCTCTCCATTCCAGTGTTTTCGGCGAGATCTCCATAACATATTCACCCCTTACAGGTTAATTTTTAAAAAAAGGGAGTAATTACCTCTCCCTTTTCCTACTCCGCTCTATACTTTTGTCCTTTAAACCCTTGCTCTTTATATTAGAGATTTCCTCGTCTTTCCTGCTCCCGTTCAATTGACTCAAATAAAGCTTTAAAGTTTCCTTCACCAAAACCACGTGCCCCTTTTCGTTGAATAATTTCAACAAATAAAGTCGGACGGTCTACGATTGGTTTTGTAAAAATTTGCAGTAAATACCCCTCATCATCACGATCTACTAAAATATTTAGTTCGCGAAGCTTTTCAATTTCTTCATCAATTTTACCGATGCGTTCACCTAAGGATTCATAATATGCTGGTGGAGTATTCAGGAATTCTACCCCATTCTCCTTTAAAATAGCGACAGTTGATACAATATCTTCCGTTAATATCGCCAAATGCTGGACACCCGGACCATTGTAGAATTCTAGATATTCCTGTATTTGTGATTTACGTTTTCCGACTGCCGGTTCATTGATTGGGAATTTAATCCGCCCTCCGTTATGCATAACCTTTGACATTAGAGCTGAGTATTCCGTCGTGATGTCCTTATCAGAGAAATGTTTCATTTCCTTAAAGCCCATTACCTTAGCGTAATATTCGACCCACTCCTCCATCCTCTCCACGTTACCCACTACATGATCGATCCCAATTAACCCGGCATCTTTAATAGGAAGTGGCGCCGAGTATGCGACATACCCGGGTAAAAATGCCCCTTGATAATTTTTCCGTTCAATTAACGTATGGATGGTATCCCCATATGTACCAAGAACGGCTTTTTTAATCACACCTGTTTCATCCTTGATTTCAGATGGGGCAGCAATCACAATGGCTCCTCTTTTCACTGCCTCATCAAAAGCTTTCTCGACATTATCGACTAACAGGGCTATGTCCTTCACACCGTCACCGTGTTTTTTTACAAATTGGGAAACTTCACTGTCTTCGGTATAGGAGCCTGTTAGGACGAGGCGAATATTCCGTTGCTTTAAACAATAGGAAGCGGTTTCACGATTACCAGTTTCAAGACCAGCGTAAGCTACTGGGTGAAAACCAAAGGCAGTGCAAAAAAAGTGACATGCTTGCTTGGCATTCCCTGTGTAAATTTCAATATAATCAACATCTCGAACGGGGAAAAAATCATCAACTAATTGGTCTGCCCTTACTCTATTTTCTTTCATTTAGAAACCCCCATTAGTTTAAAAGTAATAATATTCTGAATTAATTCTAAATGAAAGAATCTAGTCCTTTCAAGGATTGGAAGTAAAGCAATAACGCTTTTTTGTACTAAAGTAATTTAGATATCCTCGAATTATTTCCCAAAATACAAAAAGAAACTTACCCAAAACAGGCAGTTTCTCCTTTAATGATATTGGAAATACTTTTTATAAAAGCAAATCCAAAATAGACACTCAAAAAAAATTTTTTCCTATTAGGAAAGAATGGCACGGTCACTTGACATTTGTACCCCACGTATCCTTTTAAACTCCATCAGTAAACCTTCAATTGTTAATTGCTTCTTATTTTCCTCATTGACCTCTAAAATAATTTGGCCCTTATCCATCATGATTAATCGATTGCCTAAGTCAATGGCTTGCTGCATGTTATGAGTAACCATTAATGTGGTCAGTTTATATTTGTCTACAATTTCTCTCGTTAAGTTCGTAATTAATTCCGCTCTTGATGGATCAAGTGCTGCCGTATGTTCATCAAGAAGGAGGATGGAAGGCTCTGTGAAGGTAGCCATTAACAGGGATAGTGCTTGTCGTTCTCCCCCGGATAACAATCCTACCTTTGCACTTAGGCGGTTCTCGAGGCCTAGATGCAGGGATTCCAATACTTCACGAAAATAATCACGTCGCTTTTTTGTAACTCCTTGTCGAAGTGTTCTCATTTTATTCCGAGAATAAGCCATGGCAAGATTTTCCTCAATCGTCATACTTGGAGCCGTACCGGCCATTGGATCCTGAAAAACACGTCCGATCATTTTTGACCGTTTAAACTCTGACATATTTGTGACATTTTTTCCGCCTATCTGAACTTCCCCTATATCCGGGATTAACACACCTGAAATGATATTCATTAAGGTTGATTTCCCCGCCCCGTTACTGCCAATTACCGTTACGAAATCACCAGGCTGAAGGGTTAGGTTCACATGATCAATGGCGATTTTTTCATCAGGTGTCCCTTCATTAAATATTTTATGAATCTGATTTAATTGTAACATGATTGTCCCCCTTCGCATGGCCAGAAGTCTGCATGATGTTTGATCTTTCAGATCTTCTGCGGGCTTTCCGCTTTCTCTCTTTGGAACTTTCAATAATCTTTGGAGTAGTAAGAGCAAGAATAACAATGAGAGCAGTAATCAGCTTCATATCACCAGGGTCCAAGAAATCTACCCGTAATGCTAAAGTAACAACAATTCGATAAATAATCGATCCGCCAATAACAGCGAGAGTGGTCCTAGCAATCGTTTTTGTACCAAATAAGGCTTCACCAATAATAACGGAGGCTAGACCAATCACAATCATCCCGATCCCCATACCCACATCTGCAAATCCACCTTGCTGGGCAATCAGAGCACCTGAGAAAGCTACAAGAGCATTTGAAAGACCTAAGCCAAGCACAACAAGGAGGTTGGTATTAGCAGAAAGGCTGCGAATCATCCGTTTATTATCTCCCGTAGCCCTGACGGCAAGCCCAATTTCGGTTTTCAAAAACAGATCGGTAAAGAATTTAATCACAAATGTTACGATAATCATAAAAATAAGAATTCCCCATGTTTCCGGCAAGCTGTCGCCAAGCCCCACCATGGAGAGAATGTTATTGAAAAATGAATCAATTCCTGTCTTTTCAAAAAATCCACTAATTTTCGTAAAAGCTGTATCTGTATTTAATAATGGGATATTTGAGCGTCCCATGATTCGAAGATTTATTGAATAAAGTGCAATCATCATTAAAATTCCGGAAAGCAAGTTATTAATCTTTCCAAATGTATGGAGAAGACCTGTCATACATCCAGCTGCAAAACCGGCGAATAACGCCATGATTGTTGCTAAAAATGGATCGGTTCCATTCGCAATCATTACAGCAGAAATTGCTGCCCCCGTCACAAAACTCCCATCCACCGTTAAATCTGGAAAATCCAGAATACGAAAGGAAAGATAGACGCCCAGTGCCATAATCGCATAGATAATACCTGCTTCAAATGATCCAAATATGGCTGTAAACATTGAGATCATCCTTTCTTTAAATCATTAAGCCTGCTCTAAGATGCAATAACCTATTTCAAGCTAATGTTTGGTTCATGGATGGAGCCTTCAAATGAAGGCTCCATTCATGAAAAATATAATTTTATTTACCTTCGAAAAACTCGCCTAAACTTTTCCAAGCATCATTTACTGTTAAGCCTTGAGCTTCAGCAGCCTTCGTATTAATGACAAGCTTTAAGCTGTTTGGAAGTTCTACTGGAATTTCAGATACCTTCTTCTTCCCGCTTAAAATATCAGCAGCCATTAAACCAGATTGATAGCCAAGATCGAAATAGCTGAACCCGCTGGCAGCAACGGCTCCTTTTTTCATGGAATCAAGTTCACCAACGAAAAGTGGAATTTTTTTGCTGTTTGCAACGGCAATAACCGTATCAAGAGCAGTAACTACGGTATTGTCAGTTGGAACATAAATCGCGTCAACACGGCCAACTAATGATTCAGCTGCCTGCTTCACTTCTGCTGTAGTTGAAACAGATACTTCAACAAGTTTAGCACCCTTCTCTTCAGCAATTTTCTTAACTTCTTTCACCTGAACCACTGAATTTTGTTCACCAGAGTTATAGATCACACCAATATTTTTTGCTTTCACTTCGTCTGTAATAAAGCTAATTGTTTTTTTCGTTGCTTCTGGATGGTTATCGGTTGTACCAGTAATGTTTTTCCCTGGTTTATCAAAAGCCTCTACCAAACCTGCTCCCACAGGATCTGTCACCGATGTAAAGATAATCGGAATATCCTTTGTTGCATTCAATGCTGCCGTTGCACTTGGAGTGGCATTAGCAAAAATTAAATCCACTTTGTCACCGACAAAATTATTGGCAATTGTTTGAGTGTTGTTCATATCTGCCTGAGCATTTTGTTCATCATAGCTTACCTTAATCCCTTTATCCTTTAAGGCTTTTTTAAAGCCTTCTGTCGCAGCGTCTAGAGATGGGTGTGGGGCAAACTGGGTAATTCCAACTTTGAACTCCTTATCCGCTCCTTCTTTTTCAGACCCCCCTGCTTTGTCTTTACTTCCGCAGCCTGCAAGCAACATCATCCCTGCTAAGGCAATCGACAATACTTTAACTTTTTTTTTCATCTAGCTAAATCCCCCTTAAATAATAAAATACTAATTTTCATAAAATTTAATATATTAAAAATTATTCTAGTATTTTTTTGCATGAAAAGCAATAGAAATGCGTAAAATATTTTTTCGCTTTAAAGCAGCATAATTTAATAGGAAATCTTGACATTATTAAAAACCTTCATTTTCTTTTTAAACAACAAAAAATGCCTTCTTTTAAATGGAAGGCATTCTAGAAAACTATCTTGATAATATTATTTTTACCAATCACGGGTATTTTCAAGTAAGAGGTCAATTTCAACCTTTTTCATTTTATTGTTGATTTTCTCAGATGTTAGATTTGACGTTGCTTCTAGTAATTTGTCGATATCAATGATCACGGTTCCCATTTCTAACCTCCTGAATTTAGTAAGTTTTTTGTTTGAAAGATAATTCGACTATTCCACCAAAATAATGGGGGTACTTTCTCAATCAATCAAAAAAATATGAAAAGTACTAGTACTTATTTGTTGATAAATTGTGAAAGTATGATATATTTCACTAATATTTCATAAAAAGGAATCATTGGCTTAAAAAATGTTGGGAAGCAATCGAATGAAAAAACATTAAAATCAGTTTCATAATACCCCAAAAATCCAGCCAATATGATTTGGCTGGATTTTATTAACTAAATTTCCACTTTACTAAATACTGTTTTTTTGATTTCTGTTTGTTTATTACCTTCACTGAAAAAATATTTCATCATTGGGGGTGTAACGATGGTAGTAACTAGTACTACTACCACTAAAACAGCAAATAATTCCTGACTGATTAATTTTGTCTCCATACCAATCGAGGCAATAATTAAGGCAACCTCTCCACGTGAAACCATAGCAGCTCCAATTCCAAGTGAACTCTTCCAGGAAAAATGAGCTATTTTTGCTCCCATTGCAGCACCGATTAACTTGGTTAAAATGGCTAGGATGCTAAAACCGATAATTAGCCCGAAATTTTTCGATATTCCGTCAAAGCTAACTGCTACCCCTATCGAGGTAAAAAATATAGGTACAAAAATGGAATAGCTGATTGTTTCCACTTTCTCAAATATTTTAAATTTATATTCTGTTTGACTGATAGCTACCCCAGCGATGTACGCCCCTATAATCGCCGCAACACCTGTTATTTCGGCTACATAGGCAAACATGAAGCAAATGATTAATGCACCCGTGACGAGCGGCTCTGTGACTTTTAATGGGGCAAATTTCTTTAAAACCCATGGAACCACCTTCCAAGCTACTAAAATAGCACTCATGAAAAAGAGGACCTTTTTAATAATCATCATGCTTAAATTAACTTCTCCACCGGCCATACTCATTAAAAAGGCCAGGGCGATAATCACAAGAACATCATCAATGACGGCAGCCCCTAAAATCGCGGTCCCTTCTTTAGATTTCATCTTATTTAACTCTTTAAGTGCTTGAACGGAAATACTTACACTTGTTGCAGAAAGTAATAATCCTAAAAATAAGGCTTCAAATGTTGTCATATTCATCAAAATTCCTGCTAAGTAACCTGAAACTAAAGGAACAATGATTCCACTGATTCCAACAAAGGTTGATGCCTTCCACGTTCGTTTAAATTCATTTAAATCAGTCTCCATACCTGCTATAAACATTAACAAGATGACACCAATTTGGCTTAGGTCCGCCAATGTTTTCGTATCTGAAACGAGGCCTAACACAGCTGGACCTAAAATAACCCCTATTAACAACTTCCCTAGAACCGAGGGCTGACCCAATTTAACGCAAATATCCCCAGCAATTTTAGATGCAAATAAAATAATCGCTAATTCAAAAATTAATTCCATCCAATCACCTTTCCTTCGTAAAAAATTAAAGGGTCTGCTTTATAAAAATCAGACCCTTTTTGGTAGAAAACAAAAAAAGCCTGTCAACCACGGGACATAGATATCCCTTGGTGACAGGCTCCTCCAAAAACAATAAATGATTTATTTAATTATTACTATTATAACAAACTTTATGTTTTTATTCAATTAGAATTAATTGCAGGCGGTCTTTCCACGGTTAATCCCACTTTTTCATTTTATCAATTACTTTTTCCTTGAAACTGGTGATAAAGGTCGATTCACCTTTATTTACTTTTTGCTTATTCCATTCATTAAAGCTTGCTACGGTAATCAAGATAAGACCAGCAATTAATAAATAGAACCACCATGGCATATTCCCCCAGTATGGTCTAGTTTGCAGGAAGACATTTAATAATAATACACCTGCCCCAACAAAGAAATAGGATTTAATTTGCAGGAACATACCTGCCATCATCGCTAACAATGAGAGTGTTCCTAAAATAATTGCATCATAAATCGTGTTGCTTGCTAAGCCATCTTGGATTAATAATAGGGATACGATTATTAGGACTCCCCATTGAACAGCCTTCGTTATATCAGAATATCTTCCCTTTAAACAACGTCGAATGAAAATGATTAGAATTATAAACGGAAGGACAATCACTTCACGTTCCCATAATGACGGAATATGAAGCATAGCCATTATGGAATAGTATGGTTGTAACAAATAGGCTCCACCAAGTATTGTCAAAAGGACAGAGAACCTTGCAGGCACCCTTTTCCTTTGCAACAAAAAGGAAGCTGAAATAAGCAATCCTTGCAGTGCCTGACACCAGATGTATTGATTCTCGAAACTGTACATAAGAACGAAAAACATGAATGAAACTAGCGTAAATCCATCGAATTTTGTTTGCTGAATATTCGGTCCATATTCAACTAGCTTTTTATAAACTAATTGGCCAATAATCAACAGAACAATCCCTAAGCCACCAGACAGAAGCATTTTATCGAGGTCATCTAATTCACTAAGATAAGAGTATTCAATCGTTGCAATAAATGCTAAGAATAATGGGATGACCCCTAGAAGATCCAATTTGATTTTATGCATATAAAACAGTGTCCCAACAATATAGGCAAGCGTAACAAGATACGGCAGCAAATCAAACGGATAGGTAATTAATGTAAACACAATTCCGATTGTTGAAAATGGGACGAAATAAAAAGCTGTCCGTTTCTTAAATTCATCATTAGCGAAAAATGCAAATAGAAGAATGAAACCGCTAGTGATTGGGAATTCATAGTTTCCAAAATATCGATTGATTAATTGATCTAACCCAGTTGAAACAATAAAGTAGAAGGACGTAAAGCTCCCATAAAGAAAAACTTTTATCTTCCATTCTACCTTAGTAAACTTTGTACTAAAAGCATATACAAACACTGCCAAGATAAAGCTATAAATCGAGTCTGACTGATATGCAAACCATGTGAAGAATAGCTCTAGTGGATAAATGCTGTGTCCAACCCAGGCAAAGGCAATGGAAAGATTCAAGTCATTTTTCTGACTGAGATAAGCGATTAGAAGCATGACCACTGCACTTGTTGAAGCAATTAGTGAATTAATTGTATGACTTAATGAAAATTTAAGCGTAGTAGCTTGGATAACCGAAAAATACGTAAGCAGTACTGAGATACTTACAATAAAAGGGACCCACTTTGTACCAACTTTTTTATATAAATAAAAATACATACCGATTCCAACCAACAAAACAAGCGGCTGAACCCATAAATGGTTAATCGGACTTAGCAAAGCATGGAAAATGGCAAATGTATAGAGTACCTGTGAGGTATATAACGATATAATACCTGATTCCTTTTCCCCAACTTTTTTCCATACAAAACTAAATAATAAAACCATGATTGCCCCAGCCGCAAAATTTATTGCATAACCATATTCATTAAGATAAACAGAAAAATTTGTATTAATTTCTTCTCCAAAAGCTACGATGGAAAGACCAAGTAAACCAGGAATACTCCATAAAGCGGCCCCCTGAAGATAAATCCGTGTTTCCTTCTTATACAGTAGAAAGGCAGCAACCACCAATAGTAATAACATAACGCCTAGTTCCCACCATAATAACCAAGAAATTGCAGACAAAATTGCCAGCACCATTATCGATAAGCCGACATCTCTGGAGGCAGTCTGAATGACCTTTACGTACTTTGAAAGTAGCGCAATGCCTAACCCAAAATATAGGATAAAACCTGCTAAAGACAACTGAAGAGAAAAATTGACCATATCGAAAGGCTGGCTTACTAATGCAATCATTTCATAAATGCCAGAAGCTGCAAAAACTGCGCTTAAATACGGAAATAATCGTCTAGAACCCTGAGAGGATAAATAAATAAAGTTAACTGCAATGATAAAATAAGCAAGCATAAGCACAATCGATGGATTGCCTGCACGAAGGAGAATTCCCTCCAGGCTAATGTAAATAAACGCTAAACCTGAGATAACAGCACTTGTATATTGGAAGGCTTTATTTAATGTGAATTTATCATCCAAAGCCTTTGGAACGAATACAATCCCAAATCCGATTAAAGCATATACAATCTCCCCAAAACTATCGAGGAAGCTATGCTCAATTAACTGATAGGCACCATAAACGATCATGACGCTAAAAATGAAATGATATTCTTTTCTACCGCTCACATACATCATTGATAAATAAATAATCGCTGTTAACAGCAGGTTGAAGCTGTATAAGACCTCATTATCGTATAAAAAAAGCATAAATAAGGTACAAAGAACAAGATTTACTTGGACGTACGGAATAAATTCATTCGTAAATAATTTGAATGAATCCTTGTGTTTTAACTGATGATATACAAAAATTAAGATAGCATTAAAAACCATTAAACCTAGGTAAAAGAAATCATTTTTTAGATGGAAGCTAGCTAAGAGAAAGGCAGATCCTATGCTTATTGAGACATAGGTAAACCAAACAAATAATCTAGAAACTAAGTTCTTTGCAAATAAATAGTAAACAATAATTGGCAGCAAACTCCCGAGCGTTCCGAGTAGATAACGTCCCTCCCCTGATATTGATAAATATGGTCCTAATAACCCAAACCATCCAAGCGATAGAATAAAAATTGGCAAAAACAAACTTCCAAGAACAATGAAGGCAAAGGCCGTCTTTTCAATTTTTAATATTTTCTTCGTTAAAAAAGCAATACCGTAAAATAATAGGGCAACAATTGCTATTGATCCACTTTTCATGAAACTTGTCATTGATTCCCAATTACTCGTCGCAACAAACAATCCACCTATTAATAAAAAGATTACCCCAATGTTTAATAACCAGGTAATATTCCTTTCACGGATTTCTTCTGGTGTTAACGTTTTTTTCACTTTTTGCGGTTTTGGCGGTGCAGCTTTTTTAATTGGCGTATTATTTTCAGTGGATGGGGGTTTTGCCTCCATTTCTAATAAATCCATATGATATTGATAATGTGCCCTTGCTACGGTGTCGACAATTGCCTCAGAAAGGTACCCTTCTTCACGTAAAGTGAATAACTCTTTTCTAAAAATTTTCCTCTGTTCTTCTCTCATATTCGAATCCATGAAATCTCCCCACAATCATACCAAAATGGCAATCATACCAAATTTTCCTCTATAGTGTAATTTTACACCATTACACAATATTTTCAATATATTCTCAAAAAAACATGAACTCTGCAACACTTTTTTTAAAGATTTTACGTTTGGGTAAAATATCTGTATGATGTAAGAGGATTTACTAAATAGACGGAGGAAACTATGCTTACATATAATGAAAAATTAGCGATTATCGAATCATTTTCAGAGTTGGAACGAAAGAATGTTTCACTTGGACGAGTCAATTTTCAGTTCGAAGGCAGTATCTCTGATAAGAAAAACATTGTTTATCACTTACACCCAAATGGGAATGGATTTGTTTATGCTGGACAGCTGGACAATTATGATACGGATGAAAAAGGAATGGTCAATATCCGTGATTTCTCCGAAGACCAACTCCGTAAATTGTTAAAACAATCGATTCAATCCCTATCATCAGTCGAAAAAACGGCTGCTGAAGAAGCTATTATTGGAAATTCAAAAGAGGAGCGTTGGGTGGATAGTGAAAATAATGTCCTGATTCTAGTTGAAGAAAATGAATCCTGGAATATTTATTTTGGGTTAAATCTTGATGCTACCTTTGATACCTATGAGGAAGCAGAGGCGTTTTTGCAAGAAGAAGGCTTTACTAGGAAGTAATTTAATTAAACAAAGGCGGTGCATTTGCACCGCCAGATTGTCGAGAAAGGGTATTTTTCTCGGCAATTTTTTATTCTCAGCATTTAATTATTCATTGTACCTGCTAATGGGCCTGTTGATTTCCGCGGAAGGCACGCAGACTCCTGCGGGAGTACGGGGCCGAGGAGGCTCCCCGGCACGCCCGCGGAAAGCGAAGTGCCTGGAGCGCAAATCAACAGACATGTTGCAAAGCCTATATATTAATAATATTATAATAAATTAACGCGGTGAATGGTTAAAGTTATTGTAGAAAATAAGAGGCTGTCGAAGGTTTCTCGACAGCCTGGCGGTGCATTTGCACCGCCTTATCTTTATTCACCTTTTTTGTCGATCCATTCGTCTAGGCGGATTATGCTTTGTTTTGCACGTTCATATTCAATAGTTCGGTAATGGTGCATGCCGCCTTCTTCCTCATCCTTTTCATCGGCCCATTTAACAATTTGTTGTAATGGTGTCCGGTCAATATCGTTTGATGGTAGAAAGGAGTCAGTATGAAATAAAATGGCGAGTGCAATCGTCTTAGCTTTGATTGGATTTTCACCAAGACGAATCAGGAGCTTGTGAGCCCGCTCAGCCCCTTTAATTGGGTGAATGTCATTTTGCTTGTATAAGTCATAATCCCATTTTCCATTTTTATACCATGTATAATGCCCCATGTCATGGAGGAGCCCTGCTTTTGCAGCAATGTCAACATCCAGTTGATGCTCCTTCCCTAAATGAAAGGCATGGTAGGCTACAGCAATCGCATGGGCAAGACCAGAACGGTTCAAATATTTTTGGGCAATATGATGTTCAAATATATTCAATAAGGTAACGTCTCTCATGCGATCTCTCCTAACTTTTTCATAATAATATTTTTCATTTATTATATGATAACAAATGGTACATGGCTATTTTTTTATAAAAAAAAACAGAAGGCATTTGAAGGCCCGCCGCTTCTTTTAAACAAATGATATTAGCGTTTTGACTTTCTGTACCCTTCATCCTGCGCTTCTTTTTCTGAACAAAACCAAACAATGTTGTCGGTGGTGGAGTCGTAAAAACTACCGCCGGGTACATGATAGATATGAGAATTTGCATTCCCTTTGATCTTCCCTTTGCAATCTAAGTTTGTTTCTTGATCATCACTTGGGTTATTTTGATAGTTGTTCCCTGAAGATGCTTTTGAATTTGTACCTTTTTCTTCCGTTTCTTTGACATTTTCAGTATTATACCCATCCTCTTGAGCATAATTTTCAATCGACCAGATTCCTACACCTTTTTCTTGTGCTTTCTTTTGAATCGCATAAAATTCATCAACATATTGGGTGTTCGGAGCATAAATATAGGCCACACGAGCAAGGCCTTTTTCCAACAGCATTTCATTAAACATTTTTCCATTAACATAAATATAGGCAAGTAGGCGCCCATATTTATCACGTCCGTCTCCAATTCCAGGTTCAATTTCAACTTTAGTACCAACGGAGAGAATTTCCTTTGTATACTCGGAGGCTTCTGGTCCAAATGGCTGTACCCCTAAGCGGGGATGATGTGTCTCAGGTGTATCCACACAGAGCATTCTTACCTTTTCTATCTTCCCATTAAGGTTAACATTAATAGTATCACCATCGACATTCTTGACGATAGTTGCGGGAAGTAATTTCTTATTACCGGTTTTCGATTGAGGTACTTCTGTTTGAGAGAGTGAAGGTGTCTTTGAATCGCTCGTTTCATTCGTATGAACTTCATTGTTTTTTACAACAGAGGAAGTTTTAGAGTCACTTTTCTGCTTAGACGGTTCGCTACTAGAACACCCTGAGAGAATGAAAGGAATAATTACGATAAACGATATTATCAATTGGAGAATTCTGTTGTTCATAGATAGTGCCCCTTTAAATTATTTACTTTATCTATTGTAACAAAATAAAAAGAGAGAAGTTAATGCTCCTCTCTCTTTGACCTTGTTACTTTTCTTCTGTTACTTTGTCAACTTTTGGTCCTAGATATTCATAATCGTTAGGATTGATCGGTGTATATCCTTCTGGCTTATAGAACCGCAGCAGATCTTTGTAAACTATTTCGTCGGACATATTTAGCTCTGTATTAACTTTGCTATCTACATCCTTACATACAGTACTATCTTCTAATAACTCACCTGTTAAAGAGGAGTAACATTTTTCATTTATTTGGATAGCCTCAGATGTTACAAAGTCACCGTTTCTGAATAATGCCCAATTACGGTGTTGTTTAGAAAGTAGATCTGAACCAAATTCCATATAATCTTTCGTATCAATACCTAATAAATGGAGAACTGTTGGACGGACATCGACTTCCCCGCCAACTTGGTGTTGAATTCCACCCTTTACACCAGGTACGTGAATAAATAATGGTACACGCTGTAATTTTGCATTGATTGCAGGTGTAATTTCTTCCACACCCATAACCTTCGCCATTGCATCATTATGGTTTTCAGAAATTCCGTAATGGTCACCATACATTACAATTATTGTATTGTCATACATACCATTAGCTTTTAAATCATTAAAGAATTGCTCAAATGCCTGATCCATATAGTTTGCTGATTGGAAATATTGGTTTACAACTGTATCACCATAATCCCCAGCAGGAAAATCAGTATCTTCTGGATCCATTTCAAATGGGAAATGATTAGATAGTGAAATGAACTTTGTATAGAACGGCTGCTTTAAGCTTTCAAGTAATGGAATAGATTCTTTAAAGAAAGGTTTATCTTTCATTCCATAGTTTTTTGTATTTTCATCTGACATGCTGTAGTATTCTGCATCAAAGAATTGATCGTATCCAAAAGCTTTATAGATAACATTTCGATTCCAGAACGTCTTATAGTTCCCGTGTAACACAGCAGAACTATATCCCTGTCCTTTTAGAATAGAAGGCATAGCTTGATATGTGTTTTGGGCTTTGTTAACAAAAACAGCACCTTGTGCCATTGGATATAATGAATTTTCCATTAGAAATTCGGCATCCGATGTTTTCCCTTGTCCTGTTTGATGATAGAAATTATCAAAATAGAAGGTGTTATTGTCATGTGCTAATGAATTCAAAAATGGTGTTACTTCTTGTCCGTTAGGCATTTTATAATCAATCATAAAGCTTTGAAAGGATTCCATCGAAATATAAACTACGTTCATACCTTTTGCTTTACCAAAATATTTTGGATTTGGTGCAGCATAGTTTGCTTTACGATAGTTCTCAACATCTGTAATATCACTGCTATCCGCTAAAGCCCGCTGACTCGATGATTTTATATTTTGGATGACGTCATAAATGGTAAAGTTATACGCTCCAAGGTATTTTACTAAATAATTTCGGTCAAATGACCGTGAAAGTAACTGCGGACGATCCTTTTCTGCTAAACCTAAATTAAATAGAAAAGTAGTAATTGAAAATAATAGAACAATCTTAAAGGTCTTTCTATTCGTTACCGTAACTTTCTTGAACACGGTTAATGCTAACGCGATTAAAATAAACATATCTGTAAAATAAAAAATGTCAAACGGAGACATTAATGAAAGTGCACTGTCACCAAGTTGACCAGCGTTTGTTTTGGTTTGCATTAGAACCGGAACCGTAATGAAATCATTAAAAAAGCGATAATAGGCAATATTTGCATACAATAAGAATGATAATAAAAAATTGGTTAATATCATTATCAATTTTGAATGCTTTTTAAAAAGCATGGCAAATCCAAAGAAGAAAAGTGCTGAACTTAATGGATTTATTAAAAGCAAAAACTTCTGTAGGCTATTTTCAATACCTAAGTTAAATTCAATTTGATATGCAGCATAGGTTTTGATCCAAAATAATAAAACAGCTGCTATAAAGAATGTAATATGACTATTGGTTAATGTTTTTGGTAGTCTAATTTTATTCATCTTTAAATTCTCCTCTCACTTACCAATTAAGCTTCGGTAAACGAACCTCACTCACTATATCACATTTCTTTAAAAAATAAAAACATAAATCTTGCTATTATTATCTATACTTTTCTACAACTTTCTACACTTTTCCCCGCCATCTCGGGCAAGCAAAATCATTGCCTTCAACAGCTTGGTCAGTTCTTAAAAATTGAGATATACCTTTTATTTTTATGTCCGTTCTCTTTGGGACATGACTGTTTTCAATCTTCAATAATATAAGACGAAATAAGTTTTAATTAGTTTCAAATTTTTTTTTGTTAGATTTTCTATTCTTCCATAAATTATATCTTAGTCAGAACAATCCTCGAGACATCATTTCTACATATCATAAACCTGAACGTATGAAGGAGCAATATGAATATTGACTTATCTTTAACAGACGGTAAGGAGAAAGATTACTTGAATGAACTCCTTAAAGATTGGATAGCATATACACAGAGGAATGTAGAAAAAATTTAAAAGGAGAATACGATGCCCAGAATTAGGCCTGAATTTACAAAAAGCCCATATTTTGTTGATGAACCAGGAAATTGGCATTTAAAGCCTGGTGCTCCAAAAGATCTCCAAGTCGAGCTTAAAAATTATCTTAATAGCTTGGGTGATGATGACGAGCCAGGAACTACCAATGGTATACATATCAACTACCCTTAAGAATTTTTAATGCCAATTATATAATAGAAGAAAACGGTTGCGAATGTATTTTATTGGAATGAAATGAAGATCATTAAATGACTATTTTTATAGGAGTGAATATAATGAATATTAACCGTGTAAAACAAATTTTGTCATCATCTGCTGATATAGAAGTAAAATATAATGGTACATCGGTTTGGATTGACCAATTAAATGAAGATGGACATACAGCAACAGTACATTTACGAGGCCCTTTGGAAGAACGTTCAGTTGTTGAAATTGGAGAACTTATCGAGGAATAATTTTTTCAGACGATCTTTTCATTGAAAAGATCGTCTTTTTTTTACAACTTAAAAGGCAGGATTGAATTCCTGCCTTACACCATATCTTCATTCTCTTTTTCTATATCACTTGGTTCTGGCTGTTCTCCTTGGACAATACCCCCAAGACTTTCTCTATTGCTCAGACTTGCATCTTTTCCTGCACCTGGTGCGATATTCGACATTGGAAGTTGTTCTAATTCTTTACCTCTAGGCATTATTCCTCACTCCTTTATGTTAAGGTTTCCAATATGGCGGAAAAATAACATAAAAAAATAAGTTCTAAATTTTGTTAGTGATTTAAAATACTATCCCTGGCGAGTAATTGTATCGTCATGTCATCCATTGGTGGATTATGAAGGCCTGCCCTTACATCTCGATAATACCGCTGTAACGGATTTTTCAATGAAAGACTTTTTGCACCTACGATTCTCATTGCTAAATCAACAACTTCGATTGCGTTATTGGTAACTGTTAATTTTGCTGCACCTAAAGCAGCCCCCATTTTTTCCCTAGCTTGATCGTTTGAATGATCCCACTGTTTTGCAATCCCATATAAGAAATACTCGGACTGCATTAATTTCAACTCAATCTCTCCAAGTTTTTGCTGAACATTTGGTAAATCGATAATTGGTCCGACAATACTATTCGGAGAATATTCTTTAGCAAATTGAATAGCATATCTTTGGGCCGCTTTTGCTATGCCCAGATAACATGCTGGAATATGAAGTAGCCATCCATTCGCTCTTTTTCCGTTCGAACTAAACTTTTCCACAAGATATTCATCATCTACCAAACAATTATCCAAAATTAAGTCATGACTCCCTGTTCCTCTTAACGCGATACTGTCCCAAGTTTCCTCAATAACCAATCCTTTTGTGGATCGAGGAAGTAGAAAATTGGCCACATCATTGGTTTCTTTGATTGTTGCACTAACTATAAAGTAATCTAGGACGGGGGACATGGTAGTAAATGTTTTTCTCCCTTTAATAACCCAGCCATTCTGACTTTTTTCTGCTGTGGTTTCCGGTCTGCCGCCTCGTGTAGGACTTCCAGTCTTCGGTTCACTTTGAGCACTATTTATTAATGCTCCATTTTTCACTTGTTTACAAAGATACTTAAAGATCGACTCATCCCAAGAGCTTTTTTCATTTAGATTCATAATAATTCCCATATGCCATCCAATCGAAAGTGCTGTTGCCCCGTCACCTTGTGCAATCGTTTCTTGGAGTCGAATTAGTTCATAAAGCGAGATATCCTCTCCACCATGCCTTGAAGGAACAGTTAATGCCGTGTAACCTGTATTTTTCAGATCCTGAATATTTGCATACGGGAAACTACCTTCTATATCTACCTGATGTGCTCGTAATAGGAATTGTTTTGAAAGTATTCTCATAAACTCTATTCGTTCATCTAATGTATCTTTTTCTTGAAAGTTCATCTCTCATCTCTCCTATCCCATTAACAAAAAATCATTCAAACCCCTAGTCTTATTAACCAGGGGTTTGTTTCTTATTCTAAATTAGCGAATTTTTCCAAATCGCGGTTTTCACCGATTACTACTAGTACATCACCGTAATTAATTTTTTCATCAGGAGATGGTGAAATGTTAATTTCATCTTCATGCCGAATCGCGATGACGCTCAAATTAAACTTTGCCCTTAAATCTAGTTCCCTTAAGGTTTTCTCCATCATCCTATCGGGGATTTTTACTTCCTCTACACTATAATCCTTCGAAATCTCAATAAAATTTAAGACATTAGGTGATAACAGCTGATGGGCGACTCGAATTCCCATATCTCGCTCAGGAAAGACGACCCAGTCTGCCCCAACCTTTTTTAATACTTGACCATGTAGTTTATTTAATGCTTTGGCAATCACCTTTTTTACACCAAGTTCCTTCAATAATAAAACAGATAGGATACTTGCCTGAATATCGTTTCCGATTGCTACAATAACTGTATCAAAATTACGGATCCCAATCGATTTTAATGCCTCAGCTTCTGTTGAATCGGCAATCACGGAATGAGTAACGAATGGATGGGATTCTTCAACTCGTTCCTCATTCACATCGACTCCAAGCACTTCCTGCCCAGATTCATATAACTTATTGGCAATACTTAGTCCAAACCTACCTAATCCAATCACTGCATATTGATTAGCCATTGTCTCCTTGTACCTCCTTGGTGTAAAAAACTACCCAATCGTGATTTTTCCCTTCGGATACCGGAATGCATCAGGTTTTCTGCGTATTGTCACCGCATAAGCAATAGTTAATGGTCCTACCCTGCCAGCAAACATAGTAAAAATTATCAATGCCTTGCCAAGTGGTGATAATTCAGGTGTCAATCCCATCGATAGCCCGACTGTTGCAAAGGCAGAAGTTACCTCAAATACTATTGTTAAAAAATCTTGTCCGTGTTCAGAAATGGTTAGAATGAGCGTCATTAGCATGACGAGAAATAACCCGCTAAATGTGACGGTTAATGCTTTATAAATCGTTTCATATTCAATCCGCTGACGGTAAAAAATAACATCCTCTTTCCCGCGAATTTGTGACCAAACAGCTCCAATGAGCGTTGTAAAAGTGGTGGTTTTGATCCCCCCGCCTGTCGACCCAGGCGATGCACCAACAAACATGAGTAACACAATTAATAATAATGATGATTGCGTTAGATCACCAATACTTAATGTGTTAGCCCCTGCTGTTCTTGCCGTAACAGATTGGAATAATGACCCAAGGATTTTCCCTGAAAACGACAATGGTTTTAGCGTTAATCCATTGGAATATTCAAGCAGGAATATACCAGCTGTACCTACTACTATTAAAACGCTGCTCGTCATTAAGACAATCTTTGTATGTAATGATAGCCGTTTTGAAACACGATATTCAAATAGTTCGTTCATAACCATAAAGCCAATTCCACCTAAGATAATTAATACACTAACGGTCAACGTAACGGTTGGATCGTCAACATAACTCGTTAAACTATGAAACTCCCCCATTAAGTCAAATCCCGCATTGTTAAAGTTGGAAATCGAATGGAAAATCCCATAATAAATCGCTTTTCCTATCGGCATGTCAAAGGAAAAACGGATAGATAAAAGCACAGCACCAAGTATCTCAATCACCGCTGTAAAGATTAAAATTCGTCTTACTAGCCGTACAATCCCCTCCATTGATAAATTATTTAATGATTCTTGAAGTAGAAGCCTTTCTTTTAAAGATATTTTCTTCCCTAATAGGAAGGCAAAAAACGTTGCAAACGTCATAAATCCAAGTCCACCGACTTGAATCATACATAAAATAACCACTTGACCGAATATCGAAAATGTGGTCCCGGTATCTACGACAACTAAACCTGTTACGCATGTTGCAGAGGTTGCAGTGAACAGGGCGTTTAAAAATGACAAACCTTGCCCATTTGTAGTCGAAACAGGCATGGTTAGTAGAAATGTTCCTAGTAATATGATCAAACCAAAACCTAGAACAAGAATTTTTGGAGGATCTAGATATATTTTTTTGCGCAGCATAGTTTTCTCCCTTACTACTTTAATGTTATTTTTAACAAACAAATAATAATCATGTGTTATCTATGATCTTAATTTTTTTCTCCTTGTTCATGCCTCTATTTTTAAATATTGTAAATCTATAATACAGGAAAAATATACAATTACGAACAAAACATGTAAATTAAAGATGGGAATTGGTACACCTTAAAAAATTTTTTACCATGAGTGTGTCAAATGTGTGTCATAACTCACTGTTGATTGACTATATGTTGTTCTATAATACAAGAAGTAAAATTTTCCATGTTCATAAATACTCTTTCTAAATATATAACGACTTTTTGGAGGAAATAATAAAATAGCATGGGAATTGAAGGGGGATTGTTATGAAACAAGGGTCAAAACAACTAATTATACAAACTGGAAGTCTGGTAGCAGGTTTTATGGTTTGGGTACTGATATCATCACTAATGCCGTTTATTAAAGTAGATATCCAACTTACTTCATCTCAAATTGCTTGGACTACGGCGGTCCCTGTTATCTTCGGTTCACTTCTTCGAGTTCCGATTGGCTACTGGACCAATCGCTATGGCGCTCGAATTTTATTTACAATCAGCTTTATTATACTGCTCATTCCAATTGCGTTGCTAAGCTATGCTAATTCCTTATTAACATTAATCTTAGGAGGATTTTTACTAGGGATTGGCGGCGCTGTCTTTTCCATCGGTGTTACCTCTCTTCCCAAGTATTATGAAAAAACAAAGCATGGGTTTATTAACGGAATTTACGGGGCAGGAAATATTGGTACGGCAATCACTTCCTTTTCCGCACCCGTACTTGCTACCACCTATGGATGGAGAAACACCATTAAAATCTTCCTGATAGTTGTATTAATCTTTGCTATTTTAAACTTTATATTTGGGGACAAAAAGGAACGAAAAGTTAACATTTCCTTACTCGAACAAATCAAAGGGGTATATAAAAATCCAAAACTTTGGTTTCTAAGTTTATTTTATTTTATCACGTTTGGTTCCTTCGTTGCTTTCACCATTTATTTACCATCGTTTTTAGTTAATCACTTTGAATTAGATAAAGTCGATGCAGGACTCCGGACAGCAGGTTTTATTGCTTTGGCAACCTTTTTTAGACCCATAGGTGGATGGTTAGGCGATAAAGTTAATCCTTTTCTTATTTTAATGGCTGTTTTCTTTAGCCTAACTTTTGCAGGATTTCTTTTGTCATTTACTCCATCACTGCCGATATATTCCTTTGGTTGCTTATTAGTTGCTTTCTTTGCGGGAATTGGAAATGGCGCTATCTTTAAACTAGTCCCTTTATATTTTTCCAATCAAGCGGGTATTGTGAATGGAATTGTTTCTGCCATGGGAGGACTGGGTGGTTTTTTCCCGCCAATCATTCTCACGATTCTCTTTGATTGGACTGGTCATTATGCGATTGGGTTTATGTCCCTATCTGAATTTTCCTTAGCAAGTCTGGTTATCGTAGTATGGCTATATTATCAAGATAAGTTGGATATTTCTGCAAAGATTGTAAACCATGCCTTAGATGGTATTTGTGTAACCGATGTTAATGGCATTATTCAAAGCGTTAATCCCGCATTCACAAAAATCACTGGCTATAGTCAAGCAGAGGTAATCGGTAAAACCCCAAGTGTTCTTCAATCCGGTGAACATGACAACGAGTTTTACAAAAAAATGTGGTTTAGTTTAAAAACAGACGGGGTTTGGGAAGGTTATATTTGGAACAAACGCAAAAACAATGAAATTTACAGAGAATGGCTAACTATTACAGCCATTAAAGATGACGCAGGTGAAACAAAAAACTTTGTAGGTATGTTCTATGAAGATAACGAAAAATCCTAAAAAAGGCAGAACAAAAGGAGATCTTCCCCGTGGAAGGTCTCTTTTGTTTTATAATCTTGGGCAATTTATTACAACTTTTTGTCAACTTCCTTGAGTTCACAGTTCGTTCACTGTTTTTGTGACGTACGTCACAAAATTCATGTTACCATCTGTTTTATAGTAATTACACAAACAACTCTCACTTTATAAAAATTAAAATTTGATCACAATTAGGAGGAAATATTATGACCAGGATTAATTATTGGAATCCAGAGGACGAAAAATTCTGGAACGCAGAAGGAAAAAAACATGCACGACGAAATCTGTGGATATCAGTACCATCATTGATGATCGCTTTTATCGTTTGGCAGATATGGTCAGTCGTTGCCGTTAGACTTAACGACATCGGTTTCCATTTCACCGAAGAACAATTATTTACACTTGCAGCAGTTCCTGGCCTTGTTGGTGCGACACTTCGTTTTGTTTACACATTTGCTGTCGGCTCCATTGGCGGAAAAAACTGGACGGTAATTTCAACAGCAATCTTAGCAATTCCAGCGATTGGTATTGGCTTTGCGGTTCAAAATCCGGAAACACCATTTTCTATCATGTTATTGCTTGCAGCCCTTTGCGGACTTGGCGGCGGTAACTTCTCATCTTCGTCAGCAAATATTAGCTTCTTCTTTCCAAAAAAGGAAAAAGGGACAGCACTTGGTATTAATGGCGGTTTAGGAAACATGGGTGTATCTGTCGTTCAATTCGTTACACCATTAATAGTTACCTCAGGAACTTTTGCATTAGTAGGCGGTAAACAAGTTTTGGCAAATGGTCAGGAAGTTTGGTTACAAAACGCCGCATTTATTTGGGTGATTCCTATTGTCATCTTGACAGTTTTAGCAATGTTTAAAATGGATAATGTACCAGGTGCAAAGCAATCAGTTTCGGTACAATTTGTGATTGTAAAACGGAAACATACTTGGATTATGACAACCCTATATGTAGCGACTTTTGGTTCATTCATTGGTTATTCAGCGGCATTTCCGCTTTTATTAAGATCACAATTCCCTGAGCATATATCACTTGCCTTTCTTGGTGCATTAGTGGCCGCAGCTTCAAGACCTGTTGGTGGTTGGATGGGAGACAAACTTGGGGGTGCAAAGGTAACTTCCTATGTTTTAGTCATCATGGGAATTGGCGCTGCAGGGGTTATTTATTTCCTAAATGGAAAACAATTTGCTGGATTCTTATTATCCTTCTTAATTCTGTTCGTTGCATCTGGTATTGGTTCAGGCTCGACTTTCCAAATGATTCCGAACCTTTTTATTCCTAAAGAAGCAGCACCAGTAATTGGGTTTTCAGCGGCATTTGCAGCCTATGGTTCATTCTTTATTCCTAAACTTTTCGGGTGGTCAGTTAAGGCGACGGGCACTCCTGTTACAGCTTTTTACTTCTTTATTGCTTTTTATGTAGTGGCATTTGGACTCAACTGGTATTTCTATCAAAGAAAAGCTACAGCAGCTAAATCATTTACACAACAAGTCGGATAATTCCGACTTGTTTTTTTAATAAGGCGATATTAAACTTGGCTGTTGATTTGCGCTCCAGGCGCGCAGCTTTCCGCTCCAATCAACATGTGCCAAAATTAACAATGAGCTTTAACTTAGCCAATTAAAAAAACGCAGTCATTAAACTGCGTTGATTTAAAAATTCTCTATATCCTAGATATCGCAACCGCACAAGCCTTATATTCGGCTGTTCCTGAAATAGGATCAAATTCATTTAAGGTTAAGACATTGGTCGGTGTTTCACTCCAGTGGAAGCTCATAAAAACGAGCCCTGGGACTACTTGTTCGGTAATCTTCGCCTTTACTAGTAGTTCTCCTCTTCTCGAGCGAACCTGTACCACTTCACCATCTGTTATACCTAAAGCTGCAGCATCGTTTGGATGAATATCAACTGTCTCTTCTGTTTGTTTTAATTTAACTCCAGCAGCATAATGACGCGTCTGAGAATGTGTATTGTAAGATTCATAACGTCTTCCTGTTGTTAGTGTAAATGGATATTCAGCATCAGGGAGTTCCAATGGTGCAGTATAATCTACCGGTACAAATGCTGACTTTGTTGATGTCGACTCCATTTGGTGGAACCTCTCGTGTAAAATAAGTGTTCCTGGATGGTTTTCATCTGGGCAAGGATAATGAATACCATACTCTTTTTCAAGTCTTTCATACGATATGCCCCCGTACATCTCCCAAGCTAGTTTTCTAACTTCATCCCAGATTTCTTCGCTGTTGTTATAGTGAATAAGATAGCCCATAATCGTAGAAAGATCACATAGGATTTCCCAGTCTTCTTTCACATTAGGGTGTGGTTCTACCGCTTTGCGAACCCTTTGAACTCTCCGGTCGGTGTTGGTATATGTTCCATCCACCTCACCCCATGAACGTGCTGGTAATACAACATCAGCCATTTTTGCTGTTTCCGTTAAGAAAATATCTTGAACAATTAATAAATCAAGCTTTTCAAACAATGTTTGTGTATGATTCATATGAACATCAGCAAGGAGCGGGTTTTCACCAATGACATAAAGTGCCTTTAATTCACCCGTCTCGATCCGATCAAAAGTTCTCGTTTGTGTGTCACCCACTCTTGGGTTTAGGTCAACATTCCATTCCTTTTCAAACCGCGCCCGGGAATCACTATTTGCTATGCTCATTCCACCTGTTAATTGGTTTGGCAAACAGCCCATATCACCCGCACCTTGAACATTATTCTGACCTCGAAGCGGCATGACACCAGAGCCTGGTTTACCGATATTCCCAGTTAATAACGCAAGGTTTGCTATATCAAATACATTATTTACACCACAGTGATGCTCCGTAATCCCGAGCGTGTACGCAATCATTGAACCGTTTGAGGTGGCGTACTCTCTTGCAGTTGCAGCAATGTCTTCTGCATTTAAACCGGTAATCGATGCAGCGTATTCCAGCGTAAAAGGCTCGACTTGCTTTTCTAACTTCTCGAAATCAAGCGTAACCTGTTGGACAAACTCCGGACTGTATAAACCTTCTTTTAAGATGACTCTAATGAAAGCATTGATAAGAGCAATATCTGAGCCCACATTTAATTGCAAATGGCGATGGGAGGATTTTACCATTTCTATTTTCCTTGGATCTATGACAATTATTTTCAAACCAGATTTTGCAGCTTTTTTCATACGATTTGCAATAATGGGGTGTGCCTCTGTTGTATTTGAACCCATCAAAAGTAACACTTCTGCTCGATCAATATCATCTAGTGTATTAGTCGGTGAACCGCTTCCAAAAACAGTTGCCAGACCGGCAACGCTAGAGGCGTGTCAAGTACGGTTACAGCCATCAATATTGTTACTATTAATGACCGCCCTCATAAATTTTTGAGTTACAAAATTGGATTCGTTTGTATTTCTCGCGCAAGCGAACATGGATATCGAGTCTGGACCCCACATAGTTTTTATGTTGGATAATTGACTAGCAATGAATTGATATGCTTCATCCCAAGTGGTTTCAACTAGCTTTCCTGCTTTTCGGATTAGTGGAGATGTTAATCTATTTTTTGCATGTACGTATTCATAGGCAAATGCGCCTTTTACACATGTTTGCCCTTTGTTCACTGGAGCTTCCTTGTCACCGCGAATTTTCATGATTTTGTTGTCTTTTACTTCAAGGACTAAGCCACATCCAGTACCACAGTAACCGCAGATCGTTTTTACAAAATTTGCTTCTCCCACCATTTTCACTCCTCTATAAAAACATTAATACCTCTATTACCATATTAATCTATTTAATAAGAATGTGGATTTCTTTTTCAAAGAATATTTGTCTTTTTCTTGAATGAAAATTTTGGAAATAAAAAAACGAGAGATCAGATCCCCCGCTTTCAGGCAATTTTTGCCGGTAATAAGATATTAAAGGTTGTTCCTTTATTAAGTTCACTTTCCACAAACACCTTACCATTATGGCTTTCAATAATTTTGAAACTAACCATTAAGCCTAAGCCGTTACCATTCTTCTTGGTTGTGTAAAAAGGTTCTCCTAGTTTCTTTAATTTTTCTTTGGATATTCCTACTCCTGTGTCTTGAATAGATATTTGGACATTATTATCATGTATGATTGTTTTAACATGTAATTCGCCACCATTAGGCATAGCTTCAATTCCGTTTTTAATGAAATTCAGAAATACCTGCTTTAAGCGATTCTCATCACATTCAATTTGAATAATTTCATGATTACAATCAAAGGTCAAACGAACATTTTTCTTTCTCGCTTCGAATTCTAGCAAAGAGACGACATTCTTAATAACAGGAACAACATTTTTTTCTTCCAACTCCACTGCCTTTGGTTTTGCCAATACCATAAAGTCCTCAACAATCGTATTAACCCGTTCAATTTCATCTAGAATGATACTCAAAAACTCCATTCGCTCCGGATCTTTTTCGTCTAACTGCAAGAATTCCGCGTACCCTTTCATCGATGTTAGTGGATTACGGATTTCATGAGCAACACCTGCAGCCAATTGTCCTACAGCCGCGAGCTTATCCTGGCGATGGAGGACCTCTTCTGTTTTCTTCCGCTCTGTTATATCATTGCGAATTGCAAGGTATTGGTATGGCTTTCCTTGACCATTAATAAATGGAACAATGGTTGTGTCCACCCAATAATAAGTTCCATCCTTAGCTTTATTTCTAATTTCTCCCTTCCAGACATTTCCAGAGCCGATAGTTTTCCAAAGATTTTTGAAAAAGTCCTTTGAGTGGTAACCAGAATTTAGAATATTGTGGTCTTTCCCCAGGATTTCTTCTCGATTATATTTAGATATCTCACAGAACTTGTGATTTACACTGGTGATGATTCCTTTCGCATCTGTAAATGCGACAATTGAGGATTGATCAAGTGCAAATTTTATATCAATATTCTCTTTAATTGTATCCTTAAGATGCTCTTCCGCCTTTTTGCGGTCAGAAATATCTGATCGTATTGCAATATATTGGACAGGTTTACCTTTTTTATTCAAAAAAGGAACAATTGTAGTATCGACCCAATAAAACGTCCCATCCTTTGCTTTAATACGAATTTCCCCGCGCCATATTTGTCCAGCTTGTATCGTACGCCATAGGTCTTTGAAAAACTCTTTAGAATGATAGCCAGAATTTAATATTCTATGGTTCTGACCGATAATCTCTTCCTTTTTATATTTAGAAATTTCTTCAAATTTATCATTAACAAAAATGATTGTTCCTACTGGGTTTGTAATCGCAACAATGGTTGAAGCATCCAGTGCAGCTTTGATGTCTTTTAAGTTTGTATCCGTCGTCATTAATTGTTTACTAATTAATGTACTAGATAAAATAAGTCCCCCGATTATTAATACTGATACGAAAAGTACCAAATAAATAATAAATGGACTATCAGCGCTTGATCCCCCAAGAACTTTTGGTGTCGTAAATGAGGCTCTCCTTAAAAGAAAATGACCTTCGATAATTGCTAATGACATAATGATTGCACTAATTGGTTTTACCCAAACCTGATTACTTTGGGTATAACTTTTTGAAGAAAAAAGAATCCATAAAGAAAATAAAAAGGAACCAAAGATTAAAAGTCCTGAAAAAACAAGCAAGAGGAAATTAAATTTAATATTTACATTCATTGCATATAATCCGATTACCTGTATTGCAATTACTGCAAAGGTTAGAAATACACTGCCCACGATTAAATGATAATATTTAATTTGTTTTCCATAAAATGAAAGGAAAGCCATTCCTGTAAAAGCAATCCCAATAGCCATTGAAAGAATCGTAAGTGGAATTTGATAACTTGCGAACCGATTTGTATCTGCTGAAATGAGTCCGATAAAGTTCATGATCCAAATCCCGATTCCCATAGATAATGTTCCACCCAAAAACAGGAGCCTCTTATTTTTTTCAGACGACTTAATTAAGGTAAACATATCTAATGCTGTATATGATGCCATGATGGTTAAACCAATGGCAATAATAATGTAATAAGGTTGAAAAGTCCCGATCATTGCATTCATTTACCAGCATCTCCCCACTTTCTATATTGCTTTTCTACTATGATTGTAATGTAAATCGTAATGTTATGGAAGCACCAAATATCGAAGATTGTCAATTTCCCTTTACTTTAACCGAAAAATATCCGTCATATTAAAACAAGAAAAAAGGAATAAATTAATTCTTGTGATAAAAGACTTATTTTTTTAAAATGGCAGATTTTTTTTAAAAAAAGTCTACACATTTTTATTTATTTCGGCTATACTGTACTATAACAAGAGTGATTCAAATAAACTGTATTAATAAAGGGGGATTTTTATTATGTTAATGAGTCCAGTTGAGTTTTTTCGTACTTTGCAAAAAAAGGAATGTTCAGAGTGTGGTCAGCACATGGAGGAACAAGCAGAAAGTTACTTTATGGAATGTGACCGCTGTTTAGCTAAAAAAGAGGAATAGTTCAAAAAAACTCTCCATTTTTGGAGAGTTTTTTGATATTAACTCATTAATGATATCTACTGTATTCAATTTATTTCCGTTTTGGAGAGAATTAGGAAGGCATAAACCTTTTTAGAGAAGCAAACCCTTTAGATAAGGAGTTGAAATGAATGTTTAAAAAGGATGATTCTCGAACAGAACAAACCAGAGACCCTCTAAAAGAAACTTTTGCTGGTCGTACGAAAACTGTTTCAGGCGATTCAGTGGATAAACTTAGAAATCTTGAAGAAGCCAACACGTTAATTAGCGGAGATGAGATTCAACAGCAAAATGAAAATCTTTAGAAAGGCGGTTAAATTATATGGGAATGATTGATATAGCTAATGCTAAACTGGGTGATGAAGTTTATATTATTTATCGGAATCCTACTTTTCTAACTGCCGCAAAAATTAAAGCCGCCGAAATTGTCCAACATCCAAATAACCCTGATAACTTAGCGTTATATCTTAATGAGAAATTCCTTGACCTTGAAGATGATGATGCACTTTTTAGCAGCTCTGATGCAGCAAAAAAGGCATATGATACACATTTTTTTGATTTTGGTGAATAAGAAAAGACTGTCATTTATCTATGACAGTCTTTACAAATATATAAATTCTTAAATTTGCGGAAGTTCTCTCATTTCCTGTAACATTTCATTGCCACACATTGGGCAGAGTAAGTCATCTGCCACAAAATCTTTCCTCATCCAACCTATACACGCTTCATCTATACAAGAATAGATTTCAGTATCAACCAAGATTGTTTCAATTTCTTCTTCTTTAGCTCTTTTACCGTAAAAAATGGGAACCGCCTCCTTTTTTATTAGTATGCACAAAAAAGTGGCTTTTCATTTCCATAAATTCCATAGGAGTTGGAAAAATAATGTTTACAAATAAAAACCAATACACAATTGTTGGAACGGATATCGAAGAAGTTAAGAGGTTAAATAGCCAATCAGGCTTAAGTTATAATGAAGTTAAGAAGCTACTTGCAGAAATGTACCTTGATAATAAAAAAGAAAAGTAGAGATTTTTTGTATTTGAATTATGAAAAAACTAAGGCCTTCCTGATAAATGGAAGGCTTTAGTTTTTCTATATAAAATAAGGAATTAGATATGGTACGATAAACGAAATTAATAAGGCGGCAATTCCCATTGCTGCTCCAGCAACAGCTCCTTGGATTTCTCCCTCCTTGACTGCTTCAGCTGTGCCAATTCCATGTGCTATCGTCCCGATTGATAAGCCTCGAGCAAAAGGATGATGAATTTTAAACATAGTCAGAAGCTTTGGACCAAACATAGCTCCAATCATTCCAGTAAGAATAACAAAAGCAACGATGAGTGATACGTTAGCTTTTATTATTTTCCCTATTTCTGTTGCAACTGGGACCGTAACTGACTTTATCGTTAACGAAAGAAGTAGCATTTTAGAGAAATAGAAGCATTTAGCAATAACTAGGGCAGTGGTAATCGTTGTAAATGACCCAATTAAAAGTCCAACACAAGCAGCAACTCTATACTTTGCAATCAAATTCCGATTTTTATAGATTGGCACTGCTAAGGCTACTGTTGCTGGACCGAGCAGGTAAGTCATAATTTTTTTAGCAGGAATATATTCACGATAAGTAATATGTGATCCTACTAGCAGGATAATAATGATGAATGTACTTAAGAATACTGGGCTCGTTAAAGGGGAGGAATACTTTTGGCCAAACCCACGAGATAGTTTATAGACAACAATTGTTAGGAAAATACTATAAACTGTGATCATGATAATTCACTTTCACCTTTTCTTTTTTCATTATCACTGATTGGGTGGCCTTACCTGCCGATAAAAGTCCAATAAAAGTACTTGTTACAAGGACAAATAAGATAATGACGCCCTTATGTATGAAGATTGGCCCCAATGTCATTAATCCTACGGCAATAGGAATGAAAAAAAAGCTTAAATGTTTTAATAACCATGTGGACGCTACGTCTATTTGTTCGACTTTTATTACACCTGTCCAGAGTAAAACTAAAAGGAGTAGTATACCTATAACATTTCCTGGTATTTGCAAATGAAGAATTCGTACAATTTGATTTCCAATCTGATAAATCACAATTAATATCAATATTTGACTAGAAAATGCCAGTACTTTTTTCACTAAATCCCCCTCCTTTTCTCTGGAATAAAAAAGTACAATCGGCAATATTCTAAATTTTTTAAAAATATAATCAATAATACTACAGTATAAAGGAATCACTTTAAATTTGCACTAACTTTTGTTCACAAAATATCCATATCTTTTTTCGAATAACTTCTTTATCTTAATGGTAGGAGGGATACATATGAAAAAGATCTATTTAATATGCAGTCTTACTGTGTTTATTGGGATTGCAGCAGGAATTTCTTTCTTTCTCATTCGCGATGCAAATGCGAAAATACCTGCAGAAGTTACCTTGATAGACCAAAACGGGGATTCATATAATTTTGGTATGGATCATACCAAATTAAAACTTGTTGAATTCATCTACACTCATTGTCCTGATATTTGTCCAACAACCACCGAAAAAATGATTGACTTGAAAAAAGATTTTGAAAAGATTGGCGTTTTTGGTAAGGATATTGAATTTTTAACAATTACCATCGATCCATATCGAGATACTCCCGAGATATTAACTAGTTATATGCAGGGGTTTGAGATAGAGAATAACAAACAATGGTTATTCTTAACAGGAGACAAGCAAAACATAAAAAGGGACCGCCAAGAAATGAAAAAGGTTGCAGATGCGATGCAATTTCAATTTAAAGATCCTGGCAATGGTCAATTCATCCATTCAACCTTTACCTTCCTGGTTGATGAAAACAATAAATTCATCGACAAGTTTCCAATGGGAAAAGACTTTAATAAAAAAGAAGTTTATGACACAGTAATGGATAAATTAGACTAAACAAAAAAGCGATTAGTCCACTTGGGATTAATCGCTTTTTATTACTTTTTTTCTTTAATTCACGGATGAAGGGTATTTTTTTATTTGCTGTAAAGACAAAAGGTAATTAGACTTTGGTTTTGTTAAACTCGCTTTTATACCGGCCTTTTTTAACTTGTTAACGAGTTCAGACAGTTGATTCTTCGCCATATTTCTCACACCTTCTTTTACTTGCTTCATATCCCAATTCTACATCAAAAATATGAATAAAGTGTGAAATCGGAGAAATTTTTTTAGAAAATTTTTCTTTTAAAATGAACTTCGTCTGAAAGAATTCGCTCTTCTACTATTTTAATGGTATAATCAGTAGATATTTTGTTCTTGGAGGATGTTTTAAATATGATTACTGTAAGTAACGTAGGCTTAAGGTATGGAGACCGGAAGTTATTCGAGGATGTAAACATTAAATTTACACCTGGTAATTGCTACGGATTAATTGGTGCAAATGGTGCTGGAAAATCAACCTTTTTAAAAATTCTATCTGGTGAAATTGAAGCACAAACGGGAACTGTCCAGCTCGGACCAAATGAGCGGATGGCTGTGTTAAAACAAAACCATTTTGAATATGAAGAATACGAAGTATTAAAGACAGTTATTATGGGACATACAAGACTTTATCAAGTGATGCAGGAAAAAGATGCAATCTATATGAAGGAAAACTTCACAGATGAAGATGGTATGAAAGCTGCCGAGCTTGAGGGTGAATTTGCTGAATTGAATGGATGGGAAGCGGAACCAGAAGCTGCTATTCTTCTAAAAGGCCTAGGCATAGGTGAAGATCTTCATTATAAGAAAATGTCAGAGATCACGGGGTCAGAAAAAGTAAAAGTGCTGCTTGCACAAGCTTTATTCGGCAGACCAGACGTTTTACTTCTCGATGAGCCTACAAACCACTTAGATATCAAAGCAATTCAATGGCTCGAGGATTTCTTAATTAACTTTGAAAATACTGTCATTGTTGTATCCCATGACCGTCACTTCCTAAATAAGGTTTGTACACATATTGCCGATTTAGATTTCGGGAAAATTCAAGTTTATGTTGGTAACTATGATTTTTGGTATGAATCAAGCCAGTTAGCTTCAAGATTAACTTCGGATGCTAATAAAAAGAAGGAAGAAAAAATCAAGGAATTACAAGCCTTTATTGCACGCTTTAGTGCCAATGCCTCGAAATCAAAACAGGCTACTTCTCGTAAGAAGCTACTTGATAAGATTACGCTTGATGACATTAGACCTTCATCTCGCCGGTATCCTTTTGTTGGATTTACACCAGATCGTGAAATCGGGAATGATTTGTTACGAGTCGAAGGTTTAACAAAAACTATTGATGGTGTAAAAGTTCTTGATAACATTAGCTTTATCGTCAATAAAGGTGATAAAATCGCTCTTGTCGGAACAAATGAGGCAGCTAAGACAGTACTGTTTAAAATTCTAATGGGTGAAATGGAAGCTGATAGTGGTACCTTTAAATGGGGTATTACCACTTCACAGGCTTATTTCCCTAAGGATAACTCCGAGTATTTTGAGAACAGTGAATTAAACCTTGTCGATTGGCTTCGTCAGTTCTCACCTAAAGATGACAGCGAAAGCTTTTTAAGAGGATTTTTAGGTAGAATGCTTTTCTCTGGTGAAGAAGTACTGAAAAAAGCAAGTGTTCTTTCCGGGGGAGAAAAAGTTCGCTGTATGCTTTCTAAAATGATGTTAAATGGTGCGAATGTCCTCCTTCTTGATGAACCAACTAACCATCTAGACTTAGAATCGATTACTGCTCTTAATAATGGTCTAATTAACTTTAAGGGCTCGTTGCTTTTTGCGTCCCATGACCATCAATTTATCCAAACAATCGCCAATCGAATTTTCGAATTAACGCCAAAAGGCTTAGTAGATAAGCAAATGAGCTATGATGAATACCTTGAAAATGATGATATTCAGAAGCAAGTTGCACAGATGTACCAATAAATAATTAGACGGCACCCACGGTTTGTAACGTGGGTGCCTGTTTTATTAGCTTTTTTTCTGTTTTCTTCTTGATGATGGTTCAGTCCGTGAACCTGTTTCGGTTGTAGTTGTTCCCTGACCTTCTACTTGCGGGGAAGCCAACCCGATTGTCGATGGATCCTTTTTACGTTTTCCCATTTTTGTACACCTCCCCTATTAGTTTTTGAATGATTATAGCTACTTATTCCGAATAATTACGGTAAAGTTAGGCAAGATAATTTAGAGGAGGAGGTGTTTTGTATGGCAAAAATTGGTGTGGAACAATCTCTTGCACAAGTTCAACAGGCTTTACGTGAAAAAGGACATGATGTGATCGAATTAAAGCAAGAGTCGGATGCTCAGAATTGTGATTGCTGTGTGGTTACAGGACTAGATTCTAATGTAATGGGTATGCAGGATACCTTTACAAAAGGATCAGTTATAGACGCAAACGGCCTGTCTGCTGATGAAGTATGTCAACAAGTCGAAAGTAGACTACAATAATCAGGTTATTTTTCAAAGACTAAAGGATTTACTTTAGTCTTTTTTTTGTTTCTATTCTTTAATGATTAAATCAATTTGCTATAATGATTTATGAATGAAGATGTTTGAAAGGACGAATTACATGAAAAAAAAAGGTTTGATATGGTTTTTTATCGTAATTTTAGTGTTTCTGCCCGCATGTTCAACTAAACTTCCAGAAAAAGATATCAAGCAGGCTAAGAAAATTGAAATTACAATTTCTGCAGCGGTAAGCCTTGACAGTGCTTTAATGGAAATTAAGACGCAATTTGAAAAAACAAATAAACAAATTGCTATACTATATAACCTTGGAGGATCCGGTGCTTTAAAACAACAAATTATTCAAGGGGCCCCAGCAGATATTTTCATCTCTGCCTCTAAAGATCATTTTGAAGAACTAGCAATAAAGGGCTTAATTGATGAACAGAATCAAACGGATTTATTGAGCAACCAAATCGTATTAATTACAAATAAAAGCAAACCAGCACCGTTAACCAATTTTAAAGATTTGAATAAAAGCGGTATAAAGAAAGTGGCCATAGGGACTCCTGCAACTGTACCAGCAGGAATGTATGCAAAACAAACACTGCAGAAACTCGATATTTGGGACAGATTACAATCAAAAATAATTCAAACAAAAGATGTTCGCCAAGTACTTACCTATGTAGAGACAAATAGTGTTGATGCTGGTATCGTCTATATGACAGATCTAAAAGGTTCTGATAAAGTAAAGGTTGTTACTGTCGCTGATGAACAATCTCACGAACCAATTATTTATTCTGCAGGTATAATAAAGTCATCTGTTAAAAAGAAAGAGGTTTCCCTATTTTATGATTATTTACAAACTCCAACGGCACGAGCGATATTTAAAAAATATGGTTTTAAAGTATTGGATTGATCTTTTTGATGCAAAGTGAATTCTGGTCCCCCATTATTTTATCGCTAAAGGTTGCGTCTATTTCTGTTACCTTGGTGTTTGTGTTTGGAATCTTATTTGCTAGATTACTATCAAAAAGACTCTTTAGGGGAAAAATGCTCATTGAAATTTTTCTTTTGCTTCCTATCGTATTGCCCCCTACAGTGATCGGATTTTTACTGATATTCTTTTTTGGTGGGAATAGTCCGGTTGGATCAATAATATATAAACTATTTGATAGTTCCATTATGTTTACACCTTTTGCTGCAGTGATTGCTTCAACCATTGTTGCTTTTCCCTTAATGTACCAAACGGTAAAGATTGGTTTTCAATCTGTTGATAAGGGAATAGAAGAAGCAGCAAGAGTTGATGGTGCAAACGAACTGAATGTATTTTTACTTGTAACCCTGCCATTATCTACAAGATCAATTATTACGGGCCTTATTCTTAGTTTTGCAAGAGCACTAGGTGAATTCGGAGCAACCTTCATGTTCGCCGGAAATATTCCCGGAAAAACACAAACTGCTCCCACCGCCATTTATATAGCCATGGAATCTGGGAACATGAAATTAGCCTGGCTCCTTGTCATATCGATGATTATTATCTCATCCTTAATGTTACTTGCTACCAATGTAACACAAAAATAGCCATGAAAAGGTTTCATCCTTTTCATGGCTTTAATAGTAGAACTAGTACTTTTTAATAAATTTCTTCCTAACACCAATAAAAATTCCGGCAAATGCGATAATTACTATCCCATATATCGCATTAAAATGGGAAACCTGTTGTTTCTTCACACTAATTTTTTCACTTTTAGCGGAAACCTTCTCAGGAATTGGCTCCATATATTTTAGTGTTACTAACTGGACAACTTGTCCGTTATTATTTTTTATCGAAAGTTTTCCCTCACTATTTACCTCTTTAGTAGCTCCATTAATAGCCTCTGTTACTAAGGTATCCATTTCAGGACAAAATTCTTTATTATCCTTTTTAAAAATCTCACCTTGCTTTAATATTGAATGCTGAAAGTTCTTAAAACCATAATCAAACAAGCGAGCTGTATCATCATATTTCTCTCTTTGTAGTTCAGAATTTAAAACGACTGCTGTCAACCCTAATTTGGCATTTCTAGCTGTAGTAGCTAGAGTTTGTTTTGCCTCACTTGTATACCCTGTTTTGCCGCCAGTTATTCCTGGATAAGCTAACTCTCCTTTAAGCATGCGGTGGTGGGTTAGGATATTCGTTTTCCAAGATTGCCCCTCCCATTTGAGGACTTTTGTTCCAAAGATGTCAGCAAAAATAGGATTCTTAATTGCATAATTAGTTATTATTGCTAAATCCATTGCTGTCGTATAGTGGTTTTTATCAAACAAACCGTTGGGATTGATAAAATGGGTGTTCTTGACACCAATCGTTGATTTTAAATACCCATTCAAATGAACAGCAAACTGTTCGACACTTCCATCTAAATGTTCCGCAATTGCTACAGCTGCATCATTTCCGGAATTAATTAGCATGCCTTGGATCAATTTCTTTAAAGGGATCTTTTCCCCTTCATCTAAATATACCCTTGTTCCATCTTGTCTAACTGCATTACCACTAACAGTTACGATACTGTCCAAGTTTCCCTTTTCAATTGCATAGATTGCAGTTGCTATTTTCGTTAGACTTGCAGGGTACATTCTTTGATTGGCATTTTTCGCAAAGAGAATAGCACCTGTATCTGAATCTAACAGAACAGCCCCCTTACTTTTCAGTTCTATCGGACCATTTATTGCTGCAAAGGTGTTTAAATGGTTAGAACAAATAAGTAGTATAAAAATAATTACCGATATAAACTTTTTCAATAGATAACACCCAACTTTTACATTATTTCCTAATTAATATTACCAGATAGTTTTGCAAAATAATAGTTTCAAAATAGAAATTATAAATTAAAGTTCAATTATAGGAAAAAGAAAATCCGGCAGGTAACTCCCGCCGGTAATAGTTCTAATTTCTTTTTTTTGATATCAATAAAGTTATTTGAGCCATTATTAATGGTAATGATGATTTTCTGCGATAAGCCAAGTATTTAGGCTCCCAAATGTTTGTATATTTCTGCTTGAATTTTCTCAGACCTTGGAAATGATAAATAAAGTGTCCGTGCAGGAAAATTTGCGCAGCAATTTTCTCGCCTAGAAAAGAAAACCTTGATAATCCTACATTCGCAAGTGGGGCCATCCCCATATTAAAGCGGCCGTACCCTTGTTCCTTTGCCCAATCAAATAAACAGAGGAAGAGATAATCAACAGTACCGGATGATACTTTGGGTCTAAATCTCATTAAATCAACAGATATCGTCTGATAGTCATCGTAAACATACATAATGCTCATAAAGCCAAGTGTTTGCATATTTTCATCTTTTAAAATGGCAATCGGCGCCTTATTTAAATATTCTTCATCAAAGAACCCCAAAGAAAAACCCTTCTCAGTTCGCCCTAGAAGCCACTCATTAGAAATTTCTCTAAGTTCTTCCACCAGCCCTGGTGAAAATGGAGGGCCAACTACTTCAAAAGAATAGTTTGCTCGAGCAAATTTATTTCTTAATGTCCGTAAGCCCTTCATTTTGTTTCCTGAAAGGGAAAAATTCTTCAGATCAACAAACGCCTCTTCACCCAATTTAAAAAAAGCAAAGCCATGGCCGTGGAGATACGGAAGCATATCGTCACTTACCTGATAAAAAACAGGAGTAAAACCATGTAAATCGGCTATTTCTTGAAATTCCTCAATTGCATTTGATAATTCGTTTTTTTCCCCAATCGGGTCGCCGAGAATAACTAACTTGTCTGCATATTGTTGATAGGATAATAAAACATTCTTTTTACTGTTCCAAAAGATTAATTTGTCATGTAAAAAAATCAAATGGGAAAGTACCTTTCCATGATACCTGGTTAAATGTGCAATAATTTCTTTATCTCGACCATTGGACCTCTCCAATGACCACTTTTTAGGCAAGCTGATTAAATAGCCAAACATAAGTATTAATAAAGCAATGACAAGTCCTATAACAGCACTCGTAAATAAATCCCGATAATCGACAATAACATAAGGCAAAAGCTTGGAAGGGATTTCTATTTTTGAGATCGGCAGGTTTGCATACCCTATTAAGAGATACATTGCAGTAATCATTAGAATAATCGTAATATCAAAGATCGTTTTTCCCCAAGTCAGTACATAACTCTCACGATAAAATTGACCTTTTGACATCCTAAGTAAAAGGGCGACGATAATTAAAAATATCGCTTCCTCATAATCAATCCCTTTAAAAATAGAGAATAATGCCGCTAGAATTAGAGCGAACATTGTTAACTCATACGCTCTCTTCACACTATATTCAATTCCTCGAGATAATCCTAGTAACAAAAACCCTGCAGCCACCGATAATTGGTGTGATACGTTAATGATTGGAAACGATAAAAGCTCCTGGGCTACCTTTAGTCTGGACATAATTCCAGGGATACTTGCAGATAAAAGCAAGATTAAACCTGATAAAAAAACAAGCATCGTTAACAAGACATGACTAAATCCTTGGATAACAGCTTTAGGAAGATCATTCCAGGTTTGGTTCCATTTTTCCCAATAAAGCTTAACAAAGAATACAAGGCTTAAAAGGAATGGTAAAAAATAATACCCAATCCGGTAAAATAAAAGCAAAACAAGCACTTTTTCTTCGGGAATAAATAACTCTTGCATCCCCCAAATAAACACTAAATCAAAGGACCCTAGCCCACCTGGAATCATACTAATGATGCCTGCACAAGCTGCTACAATATAGACAGGAAATAGACTGTCTGCAGTAATTGAAATCCCTAAAATCCTGCATAAGATCAAAATTGCAAAAAATACCGCGAGCCATTCGATAATTGAAACCAAGATAAGCTTCAAAGTAATATTTTTACTTAATAGTGACTGACTGCCCTTATTTGACTTAATCATATGGATGATTATAAAAAGCGGTAAGTATAAACCGACCCCAAGAACTGCAAAATAGAGCCATCTTGTATCAACAAATAGTGGAAAATTTCGATGTTTTATAATAACGATCCATGATAAAACTGATACCCCAGTTAAATAAAATAAGGATACAGAAGCAATAACCCCCAAAAGCCTTCGCTTGTCCTGTTCAAGCTTATGAAAGAAGTACGTCCTTAACATTCCCCCTATTAATCCACCGAAGCCGATTAAATTTGAAAAGGAATTCGCAATGAATGATTGTTCCAAAAGATCCCGAATTGGGACTTTCAATTTTAATATCCTGACTAATATCACATCATATAGCAACATTGGTAAAACAGCGACAAAGGTGATTGCTATTATTAATAGAAGAAGTCCGATATTAAGATGATTTAGTTCATCCTTCAATAACTGCATATTTAAGTTTTGGGTGAATTTTTTTATTTCAATAATTGCAAAGATTAACAGTAACAACGGGAAAATAAATTTAGCGATTTTTAAAATCTTTTCTTTTCGAATCCCCAACAAGCTAACCACCTAATTTTTCAGCTAATTCAACCTAGTCTCCGCAAGTGTTCTTTAATTCCTGATTTTACTATAAACTTTTCTATAGGAAAAACAAAGAAATATTTCGTCACATTGCTGGATATTAATACTCATTGTAGACATTTTTTTAAATGTTCAACCATCGATAGAGGAAGAAGAGTAAAGAGATTTATTTATCAAAAGGAGTACAAAAATAATAAAAAAGAGACAAGTTTACTCACCTAATAGGCATATGAATAAAGTAGGACAAATATACGAGGGGGCAGCAAATGAAATTTGTAGTATTTAAAAAAGAAACACTACTATTTTTTGTAGCTATTGGTGTTGTACTTGTTTCGCTATCGGCATGGTTCATGTTAAAAGCTGGAGATACAACTGTCTTTAATCAGCAAGGAAAAGCAAATATCCGTGAAATTCACATGGTCACTGCGGAATTCAGTACAAAAATGAAAAACGGAAAAGAAATGGAGGCTTACCGCTGGGATCCTGGTACAGTTTTCTTAGAAAAAAATGAAAAAGTAAGGTTATTTATTAATGGAATTAACGGTGAAGAGCATCCTTTTTATATAGAAGGAACAAAAATAAAAGGGATAGTGAAAAAAGGAGAAGAAACCATTGTTCCGCTCCAGTTTGAAAAAGAGGGAACCTATCGTTTGATTTGTGAGGTTCATTCAGACCGTTCCCGAAATGGCCCAATGATTGCTTATATTGTGGTAGATTAACGCAGGAGATCTTTCTCCTGCTTTTTTTATTCCAATTGTAGTTCTGTTTTATTAATTAATACCATTAACAACTTGTTATTATTGGATTTTTTCTATATAACAGTTTGTCTGTTATCATTAATAATTATAGTACAGTTTATATTTTACAATCTAAATGTCAGAACTAATCAGCCTAGGATAATGAAAAATATCCCTTTAAATAAGACTTCACAAAACCTTAACAATTAGTTACTAATATGCGTACCTTTTTTCACAATATATCTGTTATACTCAATTCATAAAGTAAATACAAAAACTGTTATATAGATTTTATAAAAAATATGAGGTGAAATATGATGGAACAATGGAATGGATTTACCAAAGGTGCATGGTCAAATGAAGTTAACGTTCGCGATTTTATCCTAAAAAACTTTACTCCTTTTGAAGGAGATGACTCGTTCTTAGCTGGTCCAACTGAAGCAACCACTAAACTTTGGGATCAAGTAATGGAATTAACAAAGCAAGAGCGTGAAAATGGCGGAGTATTGGATATGGACACAGAAACCGTTTCTACTATTACTTCTCATGGTCCTGGATATCTTAATGAAGATCTTGAAAAAATAGTTGGTGTACAAACTGATAAACCTTTTAATCGTTCTATGCAGCCATTTGGCGGCATTCGCATGGCGAAAGCAGCTTGTGAGGCTTATGGTTACGAATTAAACCCTGAAATTGAAAAAATCTTTACTGAGTTCCGTAAAACTCACAACCAAGGTGTCTTCGATGCCTATACCGATGAAATGATGCTTGCACGTAAAGCTGCAATCATAACTGGACTTCCTGATGCATATGGCCGCGGTCGTATTATCGGTGATTACCGTAGGGTTGCCCTTTATGGTGTTGATTTCTTAATCCAAGAAAAGCAAAAGGATCAAAAGAACACAAGCAAAGTAATGACTGAAGATAACATGCGTCTTCGCGAGGAACTCGCTGAACAAATTCGTGCGTTAAAAGAACTGAAGGAAATGGCAAACAGCTATGGATTTGATATCAGCCTGCCTGCTAAAAATGCTGCTGAAGCATTCCAGTTTGTGTATTTTGGTTACTTAGCAGCGATCAAGGAACAAAATGGTGCTGCGATGAGCCTTGGTCGTGTATCAACGTTCTTAGATATTTACGTAGAAAGAGACTTACAAAACGGTACATTAACTGAAGAAGCCGCACAAGAAATTGTTGACCATTTTATTATGAAACTTCGTCTCGTTAAATTTGCACGGACACCAGATTATAATGAATTATTCAGCGGTGACCCTACATGGGTAACTGAGTCAATTGGCGGTATGGCAAATGATGGTCGTTCTCTTGTAACGAAAAACTCTTTCCGTTTCCTTCATACATTAGATAATTTAGGTGCTGCACCAGAACCAAACTTAACGGTTTTATGGTCACCGCAGTTACCTGAGAACTTTAAAAAGTATTGTGCAAAAATGTCAATCAAGACTAGCTCCATTCAATATGAAAACGATGATATTATGCGTCCAGAATATGGCGATGACTATGGAATTGCCTGCTGTGTATCCGCTATGGAAATTGGTAAGCAAATGCAATTCTTCGGAGCTCGTGCAAACCTAGCAAAAGCACTTCTTTACTCCATTAACGGCGGTGTTGATGAAAAATTAAAAATCCAAGTTGGACCACAATATCAGCCAATTACTTCTGAAGTATTAAATTATGAAGAAGTCATGCAAAAATTTGATCTTATGATGGAATGGCTTGCTGGTCTTTATATTAACACGTTAAATGTAATTCACTATATGCATGATAAGTACAGCTATGAAAGAATTGAAATGGCGTTGCATGACAGCAAGATCCTTCGTACGATGGCAACTGGTATTGCTGGTCTTTCCGTTGTTGCAGATTCACTTAGTGCCATTAAATATGGTGAAGTTAAGGTAATCCGTGATGAAAATGGTCTTGCGGTTGATTTTGAAACGAATGGAGACTTCCCTAAATATGGAAACAACGATGACCGTGTGGATGCGATTGCTGTTGAAGTTCTTAAAACCTTTATGAAAAAGCTTCGCAAGCACCAGACTTACCGTGACTCAGTTCATACACTTTCAATCTTAACGATTACATCAAATGTGGTATATGGTAAGAAAACTGGTAACACACCTGATGGCCGTCGTATGGGAGAACCATTTGCACCAGGTGCTAACCCAATGCATGGACGTGACACAAAAGGAACATTAGCTTCCCTTTCTTCTGTGGCAAAACTTCCTTACAACTATGCAATGGATGGAATTTCAAATACCTTCTCAATCGTGCCTAAAGCTTTAGGTAAAGAAGAAGAAAGCCAAGTGCGTAACCTAGTATCCATCCTAGATGGATATGCTATCAAATCAGGTCATCACTTAAATGTTAACGTCTTTAATAGAGAAACATTAATTGATGCAATGGAACACCCAGAACTTTATCCACAATTAACAATCCGTGTATCTGGTTATGCAGTTAACTTTATTAAATTAACAAAAGAACAGCAATTAGACGTTATTAATCGTACTTTCCACGAATCATTATAAAGCGGAATCGCCGATAGGCGCTGGAATCAGAGAACTAGTTCCATACCAGGAGCCCTTTTTATCGGGCTCCTATTAAATTAAAGGGGGATCATCATCATGAACGGAAATATTCATTCAATCGAAACATTAGGGACAGTCGACGGACCAGGGATCCGATATGTAATTTTCACACAAGGCTGTCTATTAAGGTGCCAGTTTTGCCATAATGCTGATACTTGGGAAATCGGCAGCGGCAAAGAAATGGCTGTTTCCGATATCATGGTTGATCTAATCTCATACCACCCTTTTATTCAATCGTCGGGTGGCGGTATTACAGTAAGCGGTGGAGAACCACTGTTGCAAATTCCTTTTTTAATAGAATTGTTTAAGGAATGCAAAAAGAAAGGGATTCATACTACCATCGATTCTTCTGGTGGCTGTTTCTCCCATTCCAAGCTTTTTATTGAACAGCTTGAAGAACTCTTACAGTATACTGACTTAATCCTTCTCGATTTGAAGCATATTAACCGAAAAAAACATATCCAGTTAACTGGTATGTCCAATGATCATATTCTTGAATTTGCAACATTTTTATCAGACCATCAAGTTCCGGTTTGGGTACGTCATGTGCTTGTCCCTACGGTTACGGATGATCCTGAAGATCTGGAAAAACTCGGTGAATTTATCGGAACGCTTAAAAATGTCCAAAAGATTGAAATCCTGCCGTATCACAAGCTCGGTGTATATAAGTGGGAAGCACTTGGACTTGAATATCAACTTAACTCTGTCGAACCACCTACAGAGGAAAAAGTCGAGTTTGCTTATAAATTGATTACAGCACACTGGAAGGCACCGATTGAACACTGATTCACTTCTGAATCAGTGTTTTTTAAGAACTTATTAGTCCAATTAGTAATGTCTTCAAAATATGGTATAATCGCAATTATAAAATTGATTCTTTACCATTTCTACTATATACTCATATCATTGACAATTAAGTGAGGTGATAATTTTTGTTTCAATTGCTTATAGATATTTCAGATATCAATGCCCTAAACGCCCTTTACGTCAGTATTTATTTAGGAATTACTTTAAAATTCTTATGGGCTTGGAGTGTGGAATATTCTTTTCTTGGCTCCTTATCTAATCAAGCAAGAACAGAAATTATTCACCCATTGGCTTTTTACCGTAAGAAAAGTTGTTTAAATGGAAGCTATATTCTGAAAAGAATTGTTATATATTTTCGTAGAAAAGAATATTCTCAGGATGATACTGAAGAGCCTATTTCCTTCCTCTATACTTAACAATTTATTTACAACATTCTAGGAGGAAATATGAAAACAAAACGATCTTCACTACTATTATTCTCACTGCTTGGCTTAATAACATTATTGCTATCGGCTTGTTCATCTCAAACACAAAAAGGAACTAACAATACTGGATTTTTTCAACATTATGTTGTCAATCCTTTTTCTGTATCTATCCATTCCGTTGCTGAATTCTTTAACGGAAACTATGGTTTGGCCATAATTATTGTTACAATAGTTATCAGACTAGCGTTAATGCCGTTAATGCTCAGACAGTATAAAAATCAAATGGGTATGAAGGAAAAGATGGATGTATTAAAACCCGAAATGGACGTTATTCAAGCAAAGATGAAAACTGAAAAGGATCCTAAGAAAAAGCAAGAACTACAAGCGGAAATGATGGGCCTTTATAAAAAGCACGGGGTAAATCCATTAAATATGGGCTGTTTGCCATTACTCATTCAAATGCCTATTCTAACTGGCTTCTATTATGCGATTCGCGGTTCAGAAGAAATTAAAACCCACGAGTTTTTATGGTTTAGTCTCGGAAATCCAGACATTATTATTACAATCATTGCTGGGGTTATTTACTACTTCCAGTTTAAAGTTTCCCAGTCCAATATGCCAACAACACAGCAAGACCAAATGAAATACATGGGATTGCTATCTCCATTAATGATTGTCATGTTTTCTTTTAATGCACCGGCAGCCCTGCCTCTTTATTGGGTGGTAGGCGGTACATTCCTTATTGTACAAACTATGATTAGCAAAAGTCTTTATCAGATAAATAAAACACCAAAAGTCCAAGTCAAACAAAAATAATCAAATTGAAAAAAGAAGCATCCTTTGATGCTTCTCAGGTTGTCGAGAAAGGGTATTTTTCTCGGCAATTTTTTATTCTCAGCATTTAATTATTCATTGTACCTGCTAATGGGCCTGTTGATTTCCGCGGAAGGCACGTAGACTCCTGCGGGAGTACGGGGCAGGGGAGACCCCGCAGGCGCTTCAGCGACGAGGAGGCTCCCCGGGCACGCCCGCGGAAAGCGAAGTGCCTGGAGCGCAAATCAACAGACATGTTGCAAAGCCTATTTATTAATAATATTATAATAAATTAACGCGGTGAATGATTAAAGTTATTGTAGAAAATAAGAGGCTGTCGAAAGTTTCTCGACAGCCTGAGAAGCATCCTTTGATGCTTCTTTTTTAGATCCTGCTTCCTAACAATAGCCCACAAAAGGCAAGAATGATTCCTATCGTGAAACTGCTTAGCAAATAGCTGTAATAAAGCTTTTTCTTTTTTTCCCTTTTAAGTTTTACCGATTCAAGCATTAATGTCGAAAAAGTCGTAAATGACCCCATAAATCCAATACCTATTAAGGAATATAATGACCCTTTTACATTCAGTCCGAGGAGTAACCCCAATAAAAAAGCACCAATGAAATTGACTGTTAGGGTAGCTGAAGGAAACCCTGTTTTAGTTTGGTTTCTGCTAATCGCAAAGCGGCAAATCGCTCCAAAAAAACCACCAATTGAAACAAATATAATCTCAATCATATTACTCTCCTCGATTTATTTGCTTGTTCACTAAGTAACATTCCTGCCTTAGCCAAAAATAGACCTCCAAATAAACTAACAATTAAATAAAGGAAGCCAAATATGTATTTTCCTGTTTCGAGTAAATGAACCGTTTCAAAGCAAAAAGTTGAAAAGGTTGTATACGAACCAATGACACCAGTGGTAAGTGCGGTAAACAAATACGGATGAAGCTTATTGGAACTAACAACATGATTTGTCATAAAACCCAATAGAAAGGAACCTGTTAAATTTATTAAAAGGGTTCCTATTGGAAATTCTTTCCCCCATACCACTACAGCAAAAACTGATAATAAATAGCGGAGCAAACTTCCAACGACTCCGCCCAATCCAACTAAGAAATAAATCAAAGCACACACTCCTAAACATTTTCCTTTTTATAATTATCAACTTAGACCGGTTAGGATAGTTTTTTACAAAAATGGCAACCTAATTGTAGTAGTTTGACAAAGGAGTGTTAATACAACATGAGAAACAGCTTATTCGTCATTGCCACCCTCATTTCGAGTCTTTATTTAACAGGTTGTGCAAAGAATAATATCGATGGTGATGTAACAACCCGGCAACGAAATACAAATGAAATAACAAGAGTGAATTTTAATAACCCTAATCAGGTCGGACCAGCTATTTCAAGTGCAGATACTAGTGATCCGGAATTAGATCGCAACAGAAATTATAACACTATTACCAATAGACGCAATAATAACAATGTTGGAAGCAATCAAACCAATACTAGAGTAGCGGACAAAGCTGCTGATAAAGTGATCAACTTAACTGAAGTAGACAACGCAACTGTCATTGTAAACGATAATAATGCTTATGTTGCGGCTAAATTGGACGTTTCAGCTCGTAATGAATTGACTTCAGCTATTAAAGAAAAGATTGCTCGAGCAGTTAAATCTGTTGATCGAGACATTGACAATGTTTATATTTCTGTTAATCCTGATTTTTATGATCGAATGAATACTTATTCAAGAGATATTCGGAATGGAAGACCGGTTTCAGGTTTTATCGATGAGTTTTCCGATACCATCCGCAGAGTGTTTCCTAATGCGAAGTAATATAAAGTGGGACGGGAAGTAAATTGCCTGGCAAATTGACCAGGCATCTTACTCTTCACTGCAGTTTCAATTTAAGCTCAGTTCTTACATTGTCCCATTCATGACAAAGAATACTAAAAAAGACCGTGTCCCTAGTGTATCCATCGGAAATAATCCGATCTTTTCGTAATATCCCTTCCTTTACAGCTCCAATTCTAGCAATAGCTTGCTGGGACCTTTCATTTCGAGAGTCTGTTTTTAGTTGAACACGCGTGAGGTTCCAATTTTCAAAGGCATGCCTTAATAACAGGAATTTACATTCTGTATTTACCTTTGTCCGCCATACATCTGGATGATACCATGTCGAACCAATTTCAGCACTTTTATGTCGCGGGGATATGTCTAAGAATCGGGTGCTGCCAATCACTTGATTTTCTTTATTTACAACGGTGAAAGTGTATTCTGATCCATTTTCTCTAGCTTTCAATGCTGCTTTAATCAATTGTTCCATTTCATTTTTCGATCGAACTTTGGTCGCCATATACGTCCATATTTCATCTGGTTTGGCCGCTTCCCATAAGCCCTCTAAATGGTCCATACTGATTGGAATCAAATTTACATTTTCCCCTTGTAACGAAAAAAGGTTGTTCCACAATTTATCCATTATTTAATATCTCCCCTTTAATTTGCCGTATCTTTACCACTTTTTCCATATAAAAAGACTGCGGGCTATGCTCCACAGTCCTGTTTATCTATACATTTTGGAAATATTCCTTGTAGAAGCCGCCTACTTTTCCAGTATTGTCAATAATGTAATAAAATTCTTCAGTCTCATTTTTCACATCATAGACTTTCCCAGCCGTTAAGGCGTTATTGACAAGGTATTTTTTTGCATCCGTGTGAACGCATTTTATTTTTTTTACTGTTTCACGATCACGCCATGATAGATGAATCATTGTTGCCACCGTTCCTTTCGATCAATGTCCAATTTCTAGTATAATCAATCGGGCCGGTTCTGTGCAACCATATCATGAGTCAATTACAAAAGTATTAGTTTTTTATTTAAAATATCTGTTATTAATTTAAGAAATTTGAACTTTTTTCAAATTTTATTAATTTTGGGTTCTCAAAAGGAATGTAAACCATTACAATTATAAAAACTGAATATTCAATCCATTACCAAGGAGGCATTCATAAAAAATGAAAATTATGAGTAATGAGCAATTGGTTTTTTCGTATCGGGATGCATTAAAGTCAGACAAGGAAAAAGAATGGATTAAGATCTTAAAGGATGAAATCAAACGGCGTGGTTTAAAACCATTTAAAAATCGTTAGCATAAACCCAATGAAAAAACCGCTGAAAGGATTCAGCGGTTTTTCAATAACTAAATGATCTTCATTTAGCTTTCAGCATGTATTTATTCAAGATCTCGATTGGAAATAATCTAAATTAAAGTTGGTTATTTAACTGTCTAATAGGCCGAAAGCCTAACCCATTAAGTTTTGAAGCAATTTTGTCTGCTGCATCAACAGGGTGTTCTGCAGATATTTCAAAGAATTCCCCTTCATACTCTTGTTTTGCATGGACGTAGCGTGGATCATAATAATGTTCAAGTAAAATTCGAATCATATCAGGATAATTACGATCTGTTAACGTTTGGATGAGCGATTTTTTAATGTCTGGATCTTTAACACGTCTTAACACCTTTTCAATACCATCAGAAATCTTTTCGAAATACCAGGGTTCTTCCTTGTATGGCTGCACATACTCGGCGACAAGATGCTTTACCCGTTGATTAATGGGGGTGTTGAGATTGATGTTAATACCTTGCATTCTTTTATCCATTAATTCTTCAGTTTGGACAGCTTTTCCAATTCTTTTGCTTTCCGCTTCAACCAGAAAATAATCAGCATCTTTTATTTCTTGAAGACCTTTAAATAGAAGGGAGTCAAATGTTTTTTGGTTATGACCGTCACCAAGACCAATCGTTCCAAATATCGAACCGCGATGGCCCGCCATCTCTTCAAGGTCTAAGATTGGATATCCCTTCTTTTTCAATATCTTTAAGACCTCTGTTTTACCAACACCGGTCAGTCCGTGGAGGACGACTGCTTTGTTAGGAAGCATTGTAGGCAATTGTTCAAGAATATAGTGGCGGTATGCTTTATAACCGCCTACGAGTCGCCAAGAATAAATTCCGGCAAACTCTAAAAATGTAACCACTGCCTTACTTCGCATTCCACCACGCCAGCAATGGATAATAAGTTCCATATCGTCTGAAACGCATTTTTTTATTGTTTGAAGGATTTCAGGAATTTTAGGCGAGACAATTTCCATTGCCTTCCATTTCGCAATCGCCGCCCCTTCTTGTTTGTAAATGGTTCCGATTATTTGTCGTTCCTCATTTGTAAATAAGGGAACATTAATTGCTCCCGGAATTGCGCCATCTTTAAACTCGATCGGTGAGCGTATATCAATGATTACTGGGTTCTTTGTCGTAAAAAGTTCTTCAACCGTCATTTCCTTCATATCATCTACGCTCCTTGTAAAAGTAATATTATCTGAAAAATAACATATCTAATGAAAACAAACAAAACTTCCACAACGGGAAGTTTCAGAAAAGTAAATATCATGGGAATTTATTTTCTAAATAAAGTATAAACACCATTATACAGGATATATCACTAGCTTTCAAGAAGCTGGGAATTACTGCTTTTATGCAAATTTAATTTGTATTAGCGGAATGGAGGACAGTTGTTTCAAAAAAACAATTCCGCAAATTAAATTATATTAATTATAGAGGACTCCTGTGCAGTAATAAATGACACTAAAATATAAAAAGTCTACTCACGCAGTCGAGAGTAGACCTTTTACCTATACGATCTTTGATTTTGGTTTGAAGACTGACATCAACTTTTCCATTTCGGACAAATTTTGACTGTTAAATAAATCGACAATTTTACTGCCGACAATAACTCCATCACAGTATTTTGTTAGGTCCGTTATTTGTTCTTTATTTGAAATGCCGAAGCCAGCCAAGACGGGAATCGGACTTACATCTTTTACAGATTTTAAAAATTGATTCAATTCCGAATCATATTCATTTCTTGCCCCTGTAATCCCCTTAATTGTAACCGTGTATAAAAATCCCTTGCCCTTGCTTGAAATCGTTTTGATTCGCTCCATTGGTGTTGTCAGCGTTACGAGTCGAATCAACTCAATTTCTGCTTTCTCAAGATGTGGCGTAATGATTTCCTCTTCTTCTATTGGCAAATCGGGAATAATACACCCATCCACACCAGCCATACGAATATCTCGGACAAATTCCTCTACCCCATAGGAATAAATGGGATTTAAGTAGGTCATGAGGAGGATTGGAACTGACACATCCTTTCGCGCTTTTCCTAGTTCTGCAATAATCCCCTTTAAGGTTGTTCCATTTTCAAGTGCCCTAATTCCAGCTCGTTGAATGGTTGGTCCATCTGCCACAGGGTCTGAAAACGGAACCCCAACTTCAATCGCAGTTGCACCAAATTTCTCCAACAGTGTTAGACGTTCAACCAAACATTCCAGCCCACCATCCCCGGCCATTATGTAGGGAACAAAAGCTTTTGTATTATTTTCTTTTAAAGCCGTAAAAGTTTTTTCAAAACGGTTCATTCTTATCTCTCCTCTCTCAGCCGTGTTTTCACGGTATCCACATCTTTATCTCCGCGTCCTGATAGGCAAACAACAATCTTTTTTGTTTCATCCATTTTTGCAGCTAGTTTTACTGCAAAGGCAATTGCATGGGCACTCTCTAATGCGGGGATGATTCCTTCAAGCTTCGATAAGAGCTGAAATGCGTCTAGCGCTTCTTTATCGGTAATCGATTGATATGATGCTCGACCAATGTCATGCAAATAGCTGTGTTCCGGTCCTACGCCTGGATAATCAAGACCTGCCGAGATGGAATGGGCTTCTTGAACTTGACCATCTTGATCTTGTAATAGATACATTAGTGCGCCATGTAGTACACCTGGACTTCCCTTTGTTAAGGAAGCCGCATGATACTCTGTATCAACACCCTGTCCAGCAGCTTCCACGCCATAAAGACTAACCATCTCATCCTCGATAAATGGATGGAATATCCCCATCGCATTGCTCCCGCCGCCAATACAGGCAACCACTGCATCCGGTAGCGCCCCTTCGCTAAGTTGGAATTGTTGTTTTGTTTCTTTGCCAATAACACTTTGAAAATCTCTAACCATTTGCGGAAATGGATGTGGTCCCATTACAGATCCTAATAGATAGTGGGTATCATCTACATTTTCAACCCAGTATCTTAAGGCTTCGTTTACGGCATCTTTTAATGTTGCACTACCAGATGTGACACTGACGACCTTTGCACCCAGCAATTCCATTCGAAAAACATTTAATGCCTGTCTTTTGATGTCCTCCTCACCCATAAACACGATACAATCAAGATTTAATAAGGCACAAACGGTTGCCGTTGCTACACCATGCTGACCTGCACCAGTTTCAGCTACAATTTTTTTCTTTCCCATACGTACCGCTAGTAGTGCCTGCCCAATCGCATTGTTAATTTTATGGGCGCCAGTATGGTTTAAATCTTCTCTTTTCAGAAAAATCTTAGCCCCGCCCGCGTGTTTCGTCAGGTTATCTGCATAATACAATGGGGTTTCTCTCCCCACATAGTCTTTTAACAATTTTCGAATTTCCGCTTGAAAGGAAGAATCCTTTTTGGCGCTTTCATAGGCTTCACCAAGTTCAATTACTGCTTTCATTAATGTTTCCGGGACAAATCTCCCCCCGAAAATGCCGAAGTGGCCTTTCTCATTTGGCAATGTATATGTGTTCATTCCCTTTACCTCCCTACAGGTGTGCTTTTGGCTTTTTCTATAAATGTTTGAATCTTTCTTAAATCCTTTTTCCCAGCGGTTTCTACCCCTGAGCTAACATCCACCATATATGGCCTAATAATTTTTATCGCTTCTTCAACATTGTCTGCATGCAACCCGCCAGCTAGGATGACTTTTTGGCTATTAATCAAGTGAGGATTGACCTCATTCCAATTAAACACCGTTCCATTTCCGCCTCTGTATTTTCCTTTGGGACTGTCGAGTAAAATAAAGTCACTTGGAAAATCACCCGATGCCTCTAAGCTTTCATTTCCTTGAAAACTGATTGACTTAATGACAGGCAAGGAAAGCGATTCACTGAATGATGCTGTTTCATCTCCGTGTAACTGGATATGTGTCAGGCCCACAGCGGAAGCGATTCTTTCGATATTTGCTTTTGTTTCATTAACAAAAACACCGATCTTAAACACCTCTTTAGGTATCTTAGCAATTATCTCACGTGCTTTCTCAATCGAGATCCTGCGCTTACTTTCTGCAAAGACAAACCCAATAGCATCAGCACCATATTGAGCCGCCGCAACCCCTGTTTCGACATCAGTAATTCCACAAATTTTTACTTTCATCTATTTACACCTTCATTAAGCGGCAAGCGAAAGTCTATAAAGGATTGTTTCACATTTGCACTTTTCATTAATGCTTCTCCCACTAAAATCCCATTCGCTCCTGCATTTCTAACACGTGCTACATCCTCTTGGTGATGGATCCCGCTTTCACTAATGAGATACGCACCAGTGCTTTTTACAATGGAAGCTAATGTCTCTGTCACCTCAAGCGAAACATGAAAGGTTTTTAAGTCGCGATTATTTACTCCAATCAGCTTTGCTCCTGTCTTAAGTGCACTCTCCAATTCCTTCTGATTATGAACCTCCACCAGTACCTCCAAGCCTAAGTTCTTAGCATATTGAAGGAGTTCAACCAATCTCTGATCGTCTAATGCAGCTACAATCAGTAAAATGATATCCGCCCCATTGGAAGAAGCAAGATTTATTTGCAATTCATCAATGATAAAGTCTTTACAGAGAATCGGCAGATTTACCTTGCTCCGAACAGCTCTTAAATCGGAGAAAGAGCCCTTAAAAAAGGTTTGATCTGTTAGTACAGAAATAGCAGAAGCGCCATATTCTTCATATAACCCCGCCTGATAGGAAGGCTCAATCATGTTATTAATGATTCCTTTTGAAGGAGATGCTCGCTTAAATTCAGATATGATCGATATTTGTTCTGCTGTCTTCAGTTTTTGAATTAAAGATCTTTTCGGCTGATTTGTACCTTCGAATAGTTGGTTTCCCTCTCGAAGGAAGAGAACTTCTTTTTTCTTTTGGTCAATGATTTTATCTAAGATTGTTGCCACTTATATCGCCTCTTTCTGACCCGCTGCTTGAGATTTTTCAATTAAAGTAGTTAATTTTTCATAAGCAGCACCAGAGTCAATGATTTCTTTCGCAACATTGATCCCATCCTGAATGGAGTTTGCTTTACCTGCTGTATAAATTCCTAGTCCAGAATTAAGTAAAACCGTATCACGGTAAGCACCCTTTTCCCCTTTTAACACATTGATTAATATCTCAGCATTTTCCTTAGAGTCTCCACCCTTAATACAGCTGTTATCATATTGTGGGAGATTGACTTCTTCTGGGAGAAATGATTGATTAGCAATTTTCCCAGCCTCTAAAATAGTTAAATAATTTTCCCCCTGAAGTGAAGCTTCATCCATGAAACCTGCACCATTAATAACAATAGCCCGCTTGCGTCCTAACTTCAAAAGAACTTCAGCAAACACATTCAATAAATCTCTCCGATACACACCCAACAATTGATAGTCCAACTCAATCGGATTGGTAAGTGGTCCGATAAAGTTAAAAATGGTTGGTATCTTCAATTGTTTTCGAACTGTCATGACTTTCTTTAACTTTGGATGAACGTTTGGGGCGAATAAGAAGGATAATCCTATTTCCTGAAGAATTTCTTCTGTTCTTTCTGCGGAAAGATTTAAATGGATTCCTAAGTATTCCAGCACATCCGCACTGCCCGTTTTGCTCGAAACACTTCGATTGCCATGCTTGGCAACAGGAATTCCAGCACCAGCAATAACAAAAGCAGACGTAGTACTCACATTAAAACTGGAGGATCCGTCCCCTCCTGTTCCACAATTATCAAGAACGCCTGAAATTTTCTCATTAAATTTCAGCGTATTTGCCTTCATCGCTTTTACAATTCCCGTAATTTCTTCAACTGTTTCTCCTTTAGATTTCAATCCCATTAAAAAGGCAGCAATTTCAGATTCAGAAACCTCCTCACCCAAAATGAAATGCACGGCTTCTTTCATTTGGTTTTCAGAAAATGATTCACGTTCAGCTAATTGGAGTAAATAATTCTTCACTTTTATTCATCCTCCCTATCTCATTTAAAAAGTTTTTTAGGATTTGTTTACCTGATGGAGTACCAATCGACTCCGGATGAAACTGAAGACCGAAAACGGGATATTCACGATGTTTTATGGCCATGATTTCCTGGTCATCATCAGAATGAGCAATACACTCAAGTTCCTCCGGAATACTACTCTTCTCAATAATTAATGAATGATAGCGCATCACTTCTAATGGGTTGGGAAGACCGTTAAATAATCCATCACTCCGATGTGAAATCAATGATGTTTTACCATGTTTGATAAGGGCTGCTCTTTGAATCTCCCCACCGAAAGCTGCACCAATGGCTTGATGGCCGAGACAGATTCCTAAAATAGGGATTTTATTATAAAATGTTTGAATCAATTCGATACAAATTCCTGCATCCTCTGGCTTCCCTGGCCCTGGGGAGAGAATAATGGCTTTAGGATTTAAATCTCTGATTTGGTCCATGCTTAATTGGTTATTTCGTAAAACCGTAATTTGTTCACCTAATTCCCCTAGATACTGATAAAGGTTGAATGTGAACGAGTCAAAATTATCAATCAGTAAAATCATTTCTCACCCTCCAAGAAAGAATTAAGTTTATTTATTGTCTCTTGATATTCGGACTCTGGATTTGAGTCATAAACGATACCAGCCCCTGCCTGAATATATGCTGAACCCTCTTTTAAAATCATCGTTCGGATCGCAAGGGCAAAATCCATATTTCCGTCTGCTGATAAATAACCAACAGCCCCTGAATATAACCCTCGTTTTGATTTTTCCAAGGAGTTAATAATCTCCATAGCCCGAACCTTCGGGGCTCCTGAAACAGTCCCAGCGGGCAGACAGGCCGCGAGGGCATCTATTGCTGTTTTATCAGCATTTAAATGCCCGCTTACTTCAGAGACAAGATGCATCACATGCCGGTATTTTTCTACCGCCATATACTTATCTACTTGAACGGAACCAAAATTGCAGATCTTGCCGAGATCATTTCTGCCAAGGTCAACAAGCATCTTATGCTCAGCAAGTTCTTTTTCATCATTTTTTAATTCTTTTTCAATCAACAAATCTTCATCGTTTGTTTTTCCCCGTCTTTTGGTCCCTGCAATTGGGTTTGAAATAACTGTGTTGGCTCTTGTTTTAATTAAACTTTCAGGGGATGAACCAATAACGGTATAAGCATCAAAATCAATATAAAACATATAAGGAGTAGGATTATTCGCACGATGTTTACGATAAAGCGATAATGGTTCTCCGTTAAATGTTGATTTCATTCGTCTCGAAAGGACTACTTGAAATATATCACCTGCTAAAATATGCTCCTTCGCCATTTCTACATTTTTGATAAAGGCTTCTTTGTTTGTTTCGGATTCAAACCCTGAGAAATAAAATGGCTCCTCTGCTGGGTAGAAGGTAGGCTGCTTTAGCTCTACTATCCTTTGATTGATTCTTTTTTCAATTAAAGCGGTATCGCTCTCCTTGACTAAAGGACACCCACAAATCAAGACCTTGTCTTCAAGATGATCAAAGACAATAACTTCTTCATAAAACATTAAGTGTACATCCGGCATTTCCATTCCGTTTGAATATTCATCTCCAATTACTTCATATTGCCTGATAATGTCATACCCCACGTACCCGACCGCGCCTCCAATAAACGGAAAGGGAAACTCTTCAAAACCCATGGGTGGTATAAGTTTTTTTAATACTTCGAGAGGGTTGCCTTTTAAAACTTTCTTGTCTCCATTCCGCTGAATAATCTCATTATTATCTCCCCTCGAAATAAGTTCGAAAGCTGGGTCTGCACCAATAAAGGAATATCGCCCAGAGTCATTGTACTTATGAGAACTTTCCAATAGGAACTTCTTTTTCCCGCTAATTTTTTGTAATATGGAGATTGGTGTAAGCGTGTCTCCTTCGATTTCGTTTATGAAATAACCACTTTTAATTTTCATGTTTCGACTCCTTTCTAAAATAAAAAAAAATCGTCCTCTATATGCGCAATTAATTACGCATATAGAGGACGATTCTATGGTCGTGGTGCCACCTCCATTTGAAGCAGTGGATAAAACCTGCTTCCTCTTCAGATACGGAACAATCGTTCGATATCCTATCCTTTTAACGGTGGAGTTCCGTGCATCCCTACTCAGGTTCAAGATGCCTCTCACAAGTCCATTCCACAAATCCTTTCTTATCGGGCTCCCACCTACCCCGACTCTCTTGGAAGAAATAAATTAGTGTACTCCTCTTGCTCAACGAGTTAATTATTTAACTTTGATGTTGTTGACTTTTATCCTACGCAAATTTCAAGTGAAAGTCAAGTGAAAGATTTAGAAAATTTCAAATTAATTCTTTTCCATTTAAAGGATGCCTTAACTGGGGTTTTTTGAGGTGATTAAGCGAATAGTAATAATAGCAAATCATGAAGGCGGGATTGAAGATTAATGGAACATATTGAACATTTAAGCCAAAATCCAAAAGCTGTGAAAAAGAAACAATCTGCAGCCGGACAAAAGCGGTCCAATGAGATATCTAATCAAAAGTGGGCAATCATCTCACTGTCATCCATTCCTTTAGTCATGACATTGGGAAATTCAATGTTAATACCAGTTCTACCTTCAATGGAAAAAAAATTATCAATTTCATCTTTTCAAACGAGTATGATAATTACTGTCTATTCGATTGTCGCCATTTTTTTAATACCTGTCGCAGGATACCTATCAGACCATATTGGTCGAAAAAAGGTCATTATCCCTAGTCTCATCATTGCCGGTATTGGCGGTCTAATTTCAGGATTTGCCTCATGGAAACTTGATGATGCCTATTGGATTATTTTAGCTGGTAGAGCACTGCAAGGGGTCGGAGCAGCAGGGGCGGCTCCTATTGTCATGCCATTGGTTGGTGATATGTTTAATAACGAAGATGATGTTAGTTGTTGTTTGGGTCTAATTGAAACATCCAATACGTTTGGGAAAGTATTAAGTCCTATTTTAGGGGCTTTTCTAGCAGGATTCATATGGTTTTTGCCGTTTTTTTCATTCCCTGTATTTTGTGCCATTTCCGTTGTGATGATCATATTTCTGGTCAAAAGTCCAAAAACAACCGAGAAACCAATTCCTTTCAAAGAGTTTTTCATCAACGTGAAAAAAACCTTTACTGAAAAGGGCCGTTGGCTATACGGTATCTTTTTTATTGGTGGAATACTCATGCTAGTCCTTTTTGGGATTTTATTTTATCTTTCGGAAATTTTTGAAAAAGAATACAACATTAAGGATATTAAAAAGGGATTTTTTCTTGCATTACCACTAGGAGCACTTTGCCTATCATCGTTTATAAGCGGTAAGGTGATTAAGAAAAATAAAATATTGATGAAATGGATCACGTTTGCCGGAATTGTCGCAACAGCCTTATCCATTGGTGCATTATGGTTTTCGATTAAGCTTTGGTACATGATTACCATGTTTCTTATTAGCGGAATTGGAATCGGTGCAGGCCTTCCATGTCTAGACGCTTTAATTACCGAAGGCGTTGAAAAAAAAGAAAGAGGAACCATTTCATCAATTTATAGTTCCATGAGGTTTATTGGAGTTGCTGCTGGACCTCCGATTATTGCATTGTTATTAAAGCATGCGATCCATTGGATTTTTATCCTCTTAGGCAGTCTAAGTATCATTGCGGCACTTGTCGCATTAATGGCCATAAAACCCAATGCCCAAGGAGAAAAGAGCTGAGGAATCCCTCAGCTCTTTCATTTTGTAATTATTTCACTGGTTTTTTTAAGAAACCGATTAATAGTGCTGATACAACTGATCCAACTAAAATAGCTAGTGCGTAAAGAAGGGCTCCATTTTCAACCAATGGGACTACAAATATTCCACCGTGTGGTGCGCGGAGACCAATTCCGAACGCCATTGAAAGTGCACCTGCGATAGCTGAACCAGCCATAACGGAAGGAATGACACGCAATGGGTCAGCTGCAGCAAAAGGGATCGCCCCTTCGGTAATGAAGGATAATCCCATTACATAACATGCTTTACCAGCATCTCTGTCTTGGTCATTAAATTTATTTTTGAAGAATGTCGTTGCAAGAGCAATTGCTAACGGCGGTACCATACCTGCAGCCATAATCGCTGCCATTGGTTCATAAACACCACTCGCTAATAAACCTGTTCCAAATACATAGGCAGCCTTGTTAACTGGCCCCCCCATATCAAACGACATCATAAGACCTAGCACAATACCTAATAAAACTGCATTACCTGTCCCAAGACCTGTCAACCAATCAGCAATTGTTCCATTTAACCATGCAACTGGTTTATTCACTACATAAAGCATGATGAATCCTGTGATGGCAATTCCAAAAAGAGGGTACAGTAAGATACTCTTAATACCTTCTAAAGATCTAGGCAGCCCGGCAAATACTTTTTTCAGAAGAAGGACAACATAACCTGCGAGAAAACCAGCAACTAAACCGCCAAGGAAGCCTGCTCCGCCACTTGCCGCCATCATACCGCCAACCATACCTGGAGCAAAACCTGGACGATCTGCAATACTTAGAGCAATAAACCCTGCTAAAACAGGAACAATGAGTCCAAATGCGTTACCGCCGCCAATCGTCATTAATGCTTCTGAGATCTGGTTGTAGGATGGATCGTCAGGCTTAAATGAGTTATAACCAAACATAAAGCAAATCGCAATAAGAATTCCACCGCCGACAACAAATGGAAGCATATTAGAAACACCATTCATTAGGTGCTTATAAAAGCCTGTACGTGACCCTTTTTGATCGGATCCCTTTTCACTTTGTCCGCCATTTCCTCGAAATATAGGTGCATCCTGCTTTAGCGCTTTATCAATTAATTGTTCTGGGCGACGAATTCCTTCTGCTACTGCTGCTTGAATGACATGCTTGCCGTTGAATCGTTCCATTTCCACATTGATATCTGCAGCAATAATGACTGCTGTTGCATTTTCAATTTCTTCCTTGGTCAGAATATTTTTTGCGCCGCCAGAACCATTGGTTTCAACCTTAATATCTACACCCATTTCAGATGCTTTTGCTTTTAAGGAGTCGGCGGCCATATAGGTATGTGCAATACCAGTTGGACATCCTGTAACAGCAACTATTAAATTCTTTTTACTTATTGTTACTGTTTCTTGTTTTTCTTCTTTATCATTTCGGTTAATGGTGTCAATGATTTCTTCAGGAGTGGTTGCCTTTAGAAGATCGTATCGGACTTCCGCTTTCATTAACAAACCAGAGAGTCGGGCTAACGCTTCTAAATGTGTATTATTCGCACCATCTGGAGCAGCAATCATAAAAAATAGATGTGCCGGTTTACCGTCCAATGATTCATAATTAACACCTGCAGCTGATTTACCAAAGACAATAGCGGCTTCTTTCACTACTTGTGTTTTAGCATGCGGGATAGCGATCCCATCCCCAATTCCAGTTGTACTTTGCTCTTCACGCTTTAGGATCGCTGCTTTAAATTCAGTGCGATCCGATATTTTCCCTGCATTAAAAAGAACATCAACCAGCTGATTAATCGTTGCTTCTTTTTGATTGCCTTCAATATTTAAAAGAATCGTATTTTTTGATAATAATTCAGTAATTTTCATGGTTTTCTCTCCCTTAACGGATCTCTTTAATATGAACTTGTGGAAGGAGTTCTTCTACTTTTTCCTTGGTACATAAACCTAGTGAAAAGGCTGTTGCACTTCCTGACGCTACACTATAACGAAAAGCTTCTTCAATATTTCTGGTCCGCTCGTAGGCAGCCAAGAAACCTGCGACCATAGAGTCCCCTGCCCCAACTGAATTTTTCACTTCCCCTTTTGGAACCTCCGCAAAAAGTGTCATTCCGCTATTTATCAGTGCCGCTCCTGCGCCTGCAAGAGAAACAATTACATTTTTCGCTCCCATATCCACGAGTCTTTTGCCATATGGGATGACTTCAGCTGGGTTTGCAATGGTGGTGTCAAATAATTCCCCCAGTTCATGATGATTCGGTTTGATTAAAAATGGCCGATAAGGAAGAACCTTTTTTAATAAATCACCTTCAGCATCAACAACAAAGTCTGCTCCACTTTCACTGCAAATTTTCACTAGTTCCTCATAGGTTGTTTTAGGTAAGCTAGCGGGGATACTTCCAGCTAGTACTAATAGATCATCTGCCCCTAAGTGGTGAATTTTTTGTTTTAGGCGTATGAAGTTTTGTTCTGAAATATTTGGACCAATGGCATTAATTTCTGACTCTTGACTGGTCTTAATCTTTACATTGATTCGAGTATCTTCATCAACCTCAACAAAGTCTGTATCAATTTTTTCATTATGAAGATATTGTTCAATATAAGCCCCAGTAAAACCACCAATAAATCCAAGTGCCTTACTTTTGGTACCAAATTGGTTTAATACCGTTGAGACATTTATCCCTTTTCCACCAGGAAACTTCGCCTCATTTATAGTTCGATTTAATTCTCCTAGCTGAAAGCTCTCTAATTTGACTATATAGTCGACTGAAGGGTTTAAAGTTAATGTATATATCATGATGTCACTACCTTTATAGTTGTTCTATTTACATATTGCTTCTGCGTTTCGTCATCTACATCATTAGTGATAATAGTTGCTTCATGGATATCAGCAATTTTGGCAAACGAGATTTCAGCAAACTTTGTATTATCTGCTAAAACATAGGTCTCTCTTGAAAGTGAAATTGCCTTTTGCTTCACCATTGCTTCCTCCTGGTCTGGAGTTGTAAATCCAAATTGTGGATGGATGCCATTAACACCTATGAAACATTTATCAAAACGGTAAAGGTCTAAACCAGCTAAGGCTCCCCTTCCGATGAAAGCATTTGTATTCGGCTTCGCCAAACCGCCAATTAAATAGGTCGATATGCCCTTATCTAATAATGGCTTTAAATGCATTAATCCATTCGTGACAACAACGATCTCCTTTAATGGCAGGAATTCAATCATTTCAATCACAGTGGACCCAGCATCAAGATAAATGCAATCTCCTTCCTCCACTAAATTCGCTGCATATTGAGCAATCAATCGTTTTTCTTGAAGGTTTTTGGAGGATTTCTCAATCATACTTAGCTCTTGAAGTTTCCCCTGTAATCTTGAGGCACCTCCATGGATCCTCTTTAGAAATTTTTGGTCTTCTAGCAAAGAGAGGTCTCTGCGAATTGTTGACTCCGAAGACTCGGTTAACTCCATAATTTCATTAATTTTAATAACATTCTTATCTTTTAACAATTGAAGTATGATTCGATGACGTTCTGGTGTTAACAAGTCATCACCACCTATTTTTTTATTCTTCTTAAGTACATAATACTGAAAACGATTGCAAAAATCAATCATTTTCTTTCAAAATCATTCATAAATTGAATGATTTTGAACGTTATTTGAATTTTTCTACAATACATAATATATCAACTTTTAAAAACAAAACTTTTCTGCTCCATGTCGAATGATTATGGTATAATATTTATGTATCATTTTGAAATATTGCGGGTGTGGTTTAATGGTAGAATTTCAGCTTCCCAAGCTGACGGCGGGGGTTCGATTCCCCTCACCCGCTCCATAGGACAAAATGGAGAAGTACCCAAGTGGTTATAAGGGGGCGCACTCGAAATGCGTTAGGACGGGTAACCGTTGCGTGAGTTCGAATCTCATCTTCTCCTCCATACATATTCTTTCAAAAAACACGATGTTTTATCGTGTTTATATTAATATAAAAACCGCCAGAAATAATTTCTGGCGGTTTTTGCATGTTCCTTATTGATAAGGACTTAACCATTCAGGGTCCCTATTAATACATAGAGGACATTTTTCCCTTGCAAACTGAAAGGTAGAAAAGGACTGCATACAATCTATGTGTTTTTTTACATTTTTATCTTACCTTAATCCTGCTGTGACCGCTTGAAAGAGATGACACAGTTTTTGCTTGATAAATTGGGACACTTTTTTCCAGTTTGAAACGTACATTATTACATGGAGAGGCATACATGATTGCCTTGGTTAATCAGGGAGACCCTTGTTTGGCTGTTTCTGGAAATTAATTAATGTATGTTTTGGCAGTAAATTTATGAATCGATACTCAAGAAAAAATGTATATAAGCTAATATTTATACATATTATATCAGTATGGGACTTAGACGGTTATGATGAAATAAAGGGTAAATTTTCCAACCCTTTTGTGTATCATCTTGATTGTTGTAACACTAGAAAAATAAATGAAAATCTTTCCGACGGGGAAAGTATAGAATTATATACTTGCTTGGATGGAGATGAACTGAAAGAAAAGAACGATATACTAAATGTTGTTGTTAACTTAAAAACAAAGCATTTCATTAATGATATAGGAAATTTTAGGTTAAACGAAAAACGCTTATTTGACGAATTAAGTGAACGGTTTTCATTTAGAGAGAGACAGTATGTAGTGGTAACTAAATAACAATACTTCTATTTCTCTTATTAAGCTCCCATGAAAATAAAAACTGAAAAAGGGCATAGAAAAATAGACCCAGAAAAACCAGTTTTTAAAAAAAGGCTGAGCCTCTTGAAAGATAATATTAGGGTGTGCTGTAAAGTGATTTAGTAACATCTTTCTACTTAACATTTGATCAGACAAAGCTGGCGCAACAACCAGAAAAAGGATTAATCTCCCATGAGTGCTACCCCTAAAGGGCGCGACAGTCGGTGGTACACCGTGGTAGTTGGAGTCAGACTAACGGATGGGCTCAAAGGCACCATAGTTCAAAGACCTTCTTCGCCAGCATTAAAACAGTATAGACTACAAGATTAATTTTCATTCTCTGTGGTGAAGCGCTGATTTTTCGCTTCATGGATGGCTAACGGGCAGTATAGTTGAATAAGGGGATAAAAAGAATGCAATAGTTTTCATTTTACTTAAAAACTGTAAGCTTTAAAAATTAAGCATTCTTATTAAATAAACAATAACATGAATGTAGACTTTTTTTCATACTATATTTTGGGGGTGGAAAAATGCCAAGAGTAAATTACCGAAGCTCAGACGTTGACGTAATGGCAAGGATGATGAGAGCAGAAGCCGAAGGTGAAGGAAAACAGGGAATGTTATATGTTGGAAATGTAATTGTGAATCGTCTTGCAGCAAATTGTTTAGATTTTAAAGGTTTAAGAACAGTTCCCCAAGTTGTTTTTCAAGTACAAGGAGGAAATTTTTCCTTTGAAGCCGTTCAAAAAGGGAATGTATTTTATCAAAGATCAAGAACTGCTGAAAGAAGATTAGCAAAACAGAATTTGAATTATTGGAGAGACCACCCAGCGAAATATGCCCTTTGGTATTTTAATCCACATGCTCCATGCCCTCCAACATGGTACGATCAACCTCAATCCGGTCAATTTAAACAACATTGTTTTTATGAACCAAAAGCTGGAACATGTGATAGTGTTTATAGCGGTTAAGCTTACTCTATGAGTAAGATTTTTATATATTTAGAATATTTACGCAAAATAAAATAAAACTTTTAGTAATAGTTTTTATCCAAGAAAGCAAGATTGTGAAATATTGTACTTAAGCTACCATGAAAATAAACTTCTGTAACACAGAGAAAAAGGCAATACTAAAGAGGTCGCAGCTCAATCATTTTTTAAAAAAGGGGAGAGCGCCAGATTCATTGATCCATGGTTTAGAAAGTAACTGGATTAAGAGGCTTTAGGTTCTTCTAACGTAACGGTGTATCCTAAACTTTCGAGTCGTCTCAGTGCATGCCGAACGATAGATTGTTGTCTCTGCTTATCAAAGTAGTCTTCGCCTAAGTCTACATACATTTCTTTTCGGGTTAAGAGATAATAAGAGATACGTAACATTGCGTGAGCGACTACAATACCAGCACGTTTCTTACCTTTTCGGGATGCTGTACGTCTATACAGTGCTCCGAGATAGTTTTTGGATCCTCTTACTGAATGAGCTGCTTCTGTTAACGCCGATCTTAAAAACTTATTTCCTTTTTTAGTTTTGGCTGATTTTCTTTTTCCAGTACTTTCATTTTGCCCAGGAACTAATCCTGCCCAAGAACACATATGAGCTGCAGTGGGGAATTGTTTTTTTACATCAGTCCCAATTTCGGATAGAATTTGCTCAGCCATTCTGGTCGCTATTCCAGGAATCGAATCCAATCGTGATACATCTTCCTGATGGGAACTGACTCTGTCCGCAACTTCCTTAACAAGCATCTCGATTTGCTCAGTAAGAAAATCAATATGACCTAAAATGGTTTTTAACATGAGGCGTTGATGTGAATTAATATAGCCTTTTAGGGCGAGTTCCAGTTCTTCTTTCTTTTTTTTCATGCTGCGTCGGGCGAAGTTTGCTAGTTTTTCAGGGTCCTCTTCACCATCGGCAATGGCATCAAGCATTTCTCGTGCTGAAACACCTAACACATCTGAGACCACAGATCCCAACTTAATGTTCGCGCCTTCTAACACTTTTTGGATTCGATTATGTTGTCTGGCACGCTCCTCGATAATACTTCGACGATATCGAACGAGTTCACGCAATTCACGTTGATTTCGGTCAGGGATATAACTGGCTTTAAGTAATCCATGGCGAAGAAGTTTGGCAATCCATTCTGCATCCTTCACATCTGTCTTTCGTCCTGGAACAGCCTTCATATGTTGGGCATTCACCACTAAAAACTCGATATCCTCAGCTTCCAGTAAATTCACAATAGGCTTCCAATAAACACTCGTGCTTTCCATGGCGACATGGGTACAATTATGTTGTTTAATCCGGTCAACCAACTGTAAAAGAAATACAGTTTTAGTAGAGAACGTTTGAATCTCCTTTCCTTTAGGTGTCAAAATACAGGCAGTAATATTGTCCTTATGGACATCCATACCGCATGCTCTTTCAATGACTACATCCATTGAAAACATCCTTTCTACGGCAATCATTATAATTAGAGGCTGGTGCAACAACCAGAATAGGATTAATCTACCATGTGTGCTTCCCGTAAGGGAGCGACAGTCAGTGGTGCACCGTGGTCGGTGGAGTCAGACTAACGGATGGGCTCTAACGCACCATAGTTCAGGACCTTCCTCTCCCAGCCGTAGAATCAGTATTGACGGTTCTAGCCCATTTTCATTCTCTGTGGTGAAGCGCTGATTTTTGCGCTTCATGGATGGCTAACGGGTAGCTTTACTTGTTGCCACTCGCAAGTTTTCCCGGGGATTAGGCATCATATTATATTTTAAATAGTATTTTACTGATTTATATAGCTATTTCACCACATATTCCTATGATTTGTTTCTTTAAAATTATTATCCTGAAAAAACTATCGACAAATTTACTTCTCATCCGTATAGTATTGGATATTATAAAAAATATTCAGATATAATTTTCAAAACGCAAAGATCAGGAGTAGTAAAAGCTCATTATTCGGTAAAGAGAGCTGCGGGTTGGAGCAACGCAGTCCAATGAAACTTTGAACTTGCCTGGGAGTGGTAAAGCGAAAGATTAGAGTTAATCTATTCTCTGGTTTTAACGATTGACCTTCGTTACAAGGTTTTTAAAGCAGGGTTCGAAAAGAGCCAATAAGAGTGGTACCGCGGTAAGCTTAAGGCATATCGTCTCTTTCTTCATTTGATTATGAAGAAAGAGACGATATGCCTTTTATGATTTTTTGGGAGGTTAGGATATGGAAACGGACAAACGGAATTTACAGAGGACAATGACTTCAAGGCATATTACGATGATGGCATTAGGCGGTGCCATTGGGGCAGGTTTATTTAAAGGAAGCAGTTCAGCAATTGATATGGCAGGCCCATCCATAATAATTGCTTACTTGATAGGGGGCATCATCCTATTATTCATCATGCAAGGTTTAGCTGAAATGGCGGTCCGTAATAGCGGTGCAAGAACATTCAGGGATCTTGTCCAATCTATTTTAGGAAAGTATCCTGCCTATTTCCTTGATTGGATCTATTGGAAAATGTGGGTATTGAACATCACGGCCGAATCAGTCGTTGCGGCTATTTTCATTCAATATTGGCTGCCTGAATATCCAATCTGGATACTGGCATTAGCTGTTTCGGTGTTAGTTACAGCAATCAACTTGCTATCAGTAAAGGTTTTTGCTGAAACGGAGTACTGGCTTGCTTTAATTAAAATTACCGTCATCATTGTGTTCATCATGGCTGGATTATTGTTGCTGCTCGTGACTTTTGGTGATCATACAGCAGTCGGTTTCTCTAACTTGACTGACCATGGCGGTTTCTTTCCGAATGGATCCACTGGTTTAATCACGGCGATGCTGGTGGTAATTTATTCATATGGCGGTACAGAAATTATCGGGGTCACATTGGCAGAAACGAAAAATCCCGAAAAAGTGGTTCCAAAAGCCGTTCGCAGTACATTGGTCAGGATCATTTCTTTCTATATCATTCCATTTTTCATCATCGTTAGTTTAATTCCTTGGAACGAAGTAAACGGGGTGCCTGAAAGTCCGTTTGTGATGGTCTTTCAAATGATAGGGATTCCAGGTGCTGACCATATTATGAACGCCGTTGTTCTAATAGCGATTATTTCATCGATGAACTCTGGATTGTATGGTTCATCCCGCGTTCTGTATACACAAGCCGTGGACGGTCGCATTCCGAAAATCTTTTCAAGTTTATCCAAGAAGAAAGTTCCTGTTTACGCAATATTAATTTGTACTTCCACTTTATTTGGCGGTGTACTGATTTCCTTATTTGCTGGAAGTAAGACCTTCGATTTTCTGATGGGATCGCTGGGATATACCGTATTATTCATCTGGTTGATCATTGCCTTCGCCCATTTGAAATCACGTAAACAACAGCCCGGAAAAACAAGTGCCTATTCAGTTAAATGGTTCCCGTATACGACTTGGGCTGCGATCATCGCTTTAATTACGATCCTGATCGGAATCATTTTCACGACATCCATCATGGTAACGATCATTACACTTTGCATCTACATCTTTATTACCTTAACGTATGTATGGAAAAGACGCCTTAACAAAATCTAGCAGAAGTGATAATTGAAATAGATGGTTATTATCATCAAGCCTTACTTAAGGCAGCTCATGCAGCCACTACACTCATGCTAGACCTGTTCTTCAACTACCATGAAAATAAGTTTCTTCAAGATTAGAAAAATGACAATACTTAAGAAGACCCTGCTCAATCGTTAAAAAAAAGAGGAGAGCGATAATTAATAAGTCTATGGATTAGGGTTGACTGGATTAAGGTCAGTATCAGTATAGACACTTCCTAACCATTTTCATTCTCCTGTGGTGAAGAGCCGATTTTTGCGCGCGCTTCATGGATGGCTAACGGGTGCTTTACTGAAACAAGGAATAAACTAAAAAGAGCCTAAATTATGCAAGTTTTTATTCACTACTTGTATATTTAGGCTCTTTTTATATTCATAAAACATAATACCTTTTTATTTACCAAAAACAGTTTGACTTCGTTTTATAAGAGAATCATATTCGTAGAGGCTCCGTGTCAAAGGACATTTATTTTAATCTAACTTCCATTTAAGTGTGTCACTTAAATGAGCAAAAACTGTGTCATTTAACTAGACGGTCACACCTGCAATAGAATAATCCCATTTTTATTTGAAATTATTATGTAAAATTAACACTATTCGAGAAAAATAATTATAACAATGCTACTTCTAGTTTTTCTTGTTGATTTAGATATGTGTATAATAATTAGGATGAATAATTTGAAGAGGATGATACACTTGAACATTACTGGACACTCAGTTGAAAAATTGGAAGATCCATTCGGTTTATTATCAGGTGACCGATATGAGTTTTTCTTAGATCTTGATGTAGATGAAGAGGATGAGCTTTATTCGGATAAAGGAATTGGCCTAAGGGCCATTTTCGTCAGCGACGAAAATGGTGACAAAATAACCAACTTTTATCTTTATGAACAAGGGAGCGAAAAGGTCCTTGACTTTGATCTGGAAGAGGATGAAGAAGAACTGGTCCTTGCCTATTGTAAAGAAAACGCAAAAGAATAATAAAAAGGCAGGGAGAAATGAAACCTCCCTGCTAACAATTTGATCACATAAAATTCTTACTATGATTGTGAATTACCTGCAATTCTTTAGTACTTTCTGTCATTTCACTTTTGCAGATCGGACATAGTGGCACATCAGTGCTTTTAAAATTGTCGCGAATCCAGCATTTACAAGTCTCTGAACTACATACCCAAATTTTAGTTTCTTCTAATTTGATTTCCTCATCATTTTTTCTACCAAACGCCAAAACGATCACCCCTTGTAATTAGTGCATGACTGTTTTTAAATACTTAGTTTGCTAGCTAAATAATATGGAAAATATCAAATACATCATTTAGCAGTATCCTATTGACTTTTAAACTATTCTATTTGTGTATAAATCATATATATAAAAGGTGATGCTTAATCATGGTGCATCACCTTTTTTTAAAAGAATTAAACTGTTTTAACGTTAGAAGCTTGTGGTCCGCGAGCGCCTTCAACGATTTCAAAAGAAACTGATTGGCCCTCTTCTAAAGTTTTGAAGCCTTCTGATTGGATAGCTGAGAAGTGTACGAATACGTCTTGACCGCCTTCAGCTTCAATAAATCCAAATCCTTTTTCTGCATTAAACCATTTAACTTTACCGTTGTTCATGGAAAAACCCCCAAAATATAGTTCACTTTTAATTTATCCTACATTTAAAAAAATAAAAAAGACGCACTAACACGTTTGGGCAATAGACATCACCCACATTTTCGTGCAGTTACGACTACTTAAAGCAATAAATATTTAACTAACTTAAAAGCGTACCTTTATTTTAACTCATTTCGGCTATTCAGTCAACAAAATTTCAAAAACTAGGAAATTCAGTGAATATATATCAGTTAAAAATATAATAGTTTCCTATCACTCACCAGCAATCAGATTTTTTACGTTGGGGTGAATTGTATTCCAAGTCAATGAATCCCAAATTGAGTTCATAACTCTTTATTGAAATTACCTTGTAAAAATATTTCCATGAAATTGACGACAAATTTCTGTAAATCCGCTTCCATGCCAATGTAATCAAGAGTATTAACCGGTTCTTTATCAGGTTTTGGTCGAAAATCAGCGATGCTTTTGCCTTTGGCATTACCAAATTCCTCTACTCTTACTCTTCTCGGGATATATTTTACGAAATCCGGTTCCGTTAATGCCATTAACGGGACCACATCATGTAGTGGTGCACCTTTAATTCCCGGCACATTCTTCTGATAGGCTTTATAGTAATAATCAAAGGCTGGTTTTAATAATGGTTTAAAGGGTGTCGGGCTGTTTTTGCTAAGGAAGTCAATAATATCAGGAGTTATAATTGCTTTGTTTGTTATGTTTAAAGGAAAAAGATGAATATTATGAGCTTTTTCCATAACGGTATCTGCCGCAATTGGATCCACATAAAAATTCGCCTCAGCTTCAGCAGAAATATTTCCAGGGACCAAAAAAGCCCCTCCCATAATATAAAATGAGTTTACTCCCTTTAATGCGTCATTCCCATATAAGATAAACATCAATGCTAACTCAGTCAATCTTCCGACAGAAACAATCACAAGGTTTCCTTTATATTGTGTAACAATTTCAAGAATTTTGTTAATATCATAAACTTTTACATTCTGGATCGTATCTGGAGGCTTAATTGGTCCTAATCCCTCTTTGCCATGTATTTCAGGGTAAAACACTATTGATTCACCTGATATTGGTCCTGCTGCACCTGCTATGATCGGAATATCTGCTCTCCCACCTAAAGTTAACAGGTAAGCTGTATTCTTAACCGATTTTTCTTTCGGTGTATTTCCATAACCACTGACAATACCAACTAGGTTTATTTTCGGATTAAGTAAGGCATACATGATGGCAAACGAATCATCGATACCAGGATCAGCAATCATAAGCACATTATAAGCCATAGCCTCTCCTCCAATTTTCTATATTTATTAAAATTATGCAAAGAAAATGGTTGAAAGAACATGAAAAACCGACCCGAGAGAATTCGAATCGGTCGTTAGCAAATTTCTTAGATTATGCTTCCTTTTTGACTCTTGTTGCTGCTTTCTTTCTAGGAGCTGCCGCTTTTTTGGGTTTTGTGCGATCAATGGATGCCTGTAATGCTGCCATTAAATCAGTGACATTTGACGCTACTTCCTTCGTTGCAGCTGATACGGTTTCTTGTCCACTTCTTTTAGACTCAATCAATTCCAACAATGCAGTCCGGTATTCATCAGTGTATTTTTCCGGCTCAAAATCTGTTGTTAATTGATCAATCAGTAAGATAGCAGTGTCTAATTCTCTTTTCGTCACTTTGTCTTCTGAAGGTACACTAGGTACATCACCGGCTTTACGAACTTCATCAGGATAATGAATTGTTTCCATGACTAAGACATTTTCATATACCCGTATAACGGCTAATTGCTCCTTTGATCGAATGATGATTTTGGCAAGTCCAACTTTTTGAGACTCCAACAAGGCCTTTCGAAGCAAGGAATAGGCTTTTCCGCCCCCCTCACTGGGAGACATATAGTAGCTTCTATCATAATAGATCGGATCAATTTGTTCCATTTTTACAAAATCAATAATTTCGACCGCTTTCTCTTCGTTTTCTTTTCTTAACTTTTCGAGTTCTTCATTATCAAGGACAACAAATTTCCCTTTTGTATATTCATATGCCTTAACGATATCCTCTGGCTTCACTTCTTCCTCACAAACAGAACAAACTTTTTCATATTTAATCGGGGCATGACATTTGTTATGCAGGGTCCGGAGCTTTATATCTTTATCTTCTGTCGCCGTATGGAGCTTGATGGGAATGTTTACAAGTCCAAAGCTAATACTGCCCTTCCACATCGTATGCATGGTTAATTCTCCAATCTTTTTGTTATTATTGTACGTCACCAAAACAATCACATTCCTAAAAACAATTGGAAAAGGATGAATTCGACGATAATTAAACAAAATAAACTAAAAAAGAAGGGACTTTTTTACGATGAAACCGATGCTGCCAAGTCTTACATTTGATCTACCAGTTCATCCTGATTGGTTCTATGAAGTTAAATATGATGGATTTCGCGCTATTTTGGAATGGGATTCACAAGGAATTAAACTGACCAGCAGGAACGGAAAGTCACTTCTCCCCCAATTTCCAGAAATAAAGGAATTTTTGTTAAAACATGAAAAACAATTCAAACCCTACATACCTCTTCAATTAGATGGGGAGCTCGTTTCATTAGAAAACATGCATAAAGCTAATTTCTCAATGATTCAAATACGAGGCCGATTAAAATCGGAACGAAAAATTAACGAACAAGCTAGCAAGTCTCCATGCCGCTTGATGGTATTTGATGTGCTTGTGATGACCGGAAAAGCATTACATTCCCTTGTTTTCCATAAACGGAAGAAGGAACTCATCAAACTGTTTCAAAAAATCGGATTGGAATTGGAGGCTGACCCCTATGATGAACAATTACTTCAGCTTGTCCAGGCTCATGATGATTTTGATTTGTTATGGGAAAAGGTTGTTTTAAATGATGGGGAAGGAATTATTGCTAAACACAAGAATAGTCTGTGGGAAGAAGGAAAACGTTCCTTACAATGGTTGAAATATAAAAATTGGAAATATGTAAGCTGTTTTATTAATGCTTATGATAAAACAAATGGTTACTTTTACGTAAGTGTCTATAAGGAAAATAAGATCCATCCTATCGGCCAGGTACTTTTCGGCTTTAAACCGGAGGAAAAACAAGCTTTGCAACAAACAATTAAACAAAATATGCTCCGTGAAGATGCACAAATGATTATTGTTGAACCTGCCATTTGTATAGAAGTAAAATATTTAGAACTCTATGAAAATCAGCTGCGTGAGCCCCATTTTGATCGATTTCGCTTTGATTTAGAACCATCCTTATGTACATACGATCGTTTTATTTTCGCACAAAAGAACCTGCCAGAAGACTTAGATATTACCCATCCTGATAAACCTCTTTGGGAAAAACTTTCCATACGCAAAGCCGATTATATCCTGTACTTACGAGAAATATCACCGTATATGCTGCCTTTATTAAAAGACCGCTTATTAACAGTCATCCGCTTTCCACACGGGATGTTCGGAGAGGCATTTTATCAAAAAAACTGTCCAGATTATGCTCCTGAATTTGTGCAGACACATTCAGCCGAGGGGATTGACTATATTCTTTGCAATAATCTTAAAACACTCGTTTGGCTTGGTAACCAATTAGCGATTGAGTTCCACGTGCCATTTCAAACCATTCATAGCAAGGGTCCCAGTGAAATTGTCTTTGATTTAGACCCGCCTTCCATCGATCACTTTCAATTGGCGATAAAAGCAGCACTTCTAATCAAAGAAGTCCTCGATCAATTGAATTTAATAGGTTTCATTAAAACCTCTGGGAACAAGGGGCTGCAAATCTACATCCCACTACCCGAAAATGAATATTCTTACGATGATACCAGGTTATTTACAAGCTTTGTCGCTGAGTATTTAATTTCCAAGGATCCTGACTCCTTCACGATTGAGAGGATGAAAAAAAAGCGGGGGAACAGGCTATACGTTGACTATGTGCAACATAGCGAAGGAAAAACGATTGTTGCACCCTATTCGATGCGAGGAAACGAATATGCAGGTGTTGCCACCCCCCTTTATTGGGAGGAAGTAAATGAAAAGCTCGAGCTAGTATCGTTTAACATGGAAAATGCGATCAAGCGAATACGCCAACAAGGTGATCCCTTTTCAAATTACTTTCAAACAAAATCAACCCAGGCGTTTGCACCTGTCTTAGAGATCCTAAAAAAAGGCACCAAAAAAGGATAGGAGAGCCCTATCCTTTTATTCCGTCTTCGAGATACCTTGTTGCTTCTGATTGTAACTTCTCATAAGAAGTCTGTTCCATCAATTCCGTTTTCGAAGTGACAGTAAACGCTCCTTGCTCGAGATCAACATTGACTGTCGCATTATAAAGATAGGTAGCATTTCCGATCAAGTCAATTGTGTATTTCCCCTCGCTTTCGTGAACTACACACTGGACTCTTCCACCATTATTATAAACATTAACAACTTTTTCGAACTCATTTAATTCTTGTAAACAAGTGACTAGCGTGGAGGCAGACATTGCAGTACCACAGGCATTCGTAAAACCAACACCACGTTCAAAGGTTCTTACATAAATTGAACCAGGTTGCAAGTGTTTAACAAAACTTACATTGACGCCGTCAGGAAACAAATCATTGGGACCATTCACCTTTTCACTAAGTTGTTTTTGGAGGTCACCTTTGAGCTGTTCCGCTTCAACAATGGCGATTAAATGCGGATTCGGTACTGCAAGAGCTGTGAACCTTAAATCCCCTGAAAGTTTTTCAATTCTTTCATTGTAAAGAGTTGGTTTATTTAAATTTAATGGGAGGGCTTTTAATTCAAACAGCACCGGCGAAATTTCCACTTGGTAGGTGTGGATATCTTGTAAAAGGTCGTTTTGTTTGCTTACCTTCAGATTGGCTTTCATCGTTTCAATCACAGCGCTATTTTGCCCTAGATGTTCGCAAACATATCTAGCCACAAGACGCAGTCCATTTCCACACATTGAAGCTTCCGACCCGTCAGAGTTAAATACACGCATTCTTCCATCTGCGTTTTCGCTTTGCATAACGAAAAGAATCCCGTCAGCGCCCAAATCGGATTGACGGTTACATAATAACTTGGCGAGGTCCGCTCGTTCACTTTCCGTAAAAGCATATCCATTCGATTTTTCGTCGATTATTAGAAAGTCATTTCCCGAACCATGGCCTTTAATTAAATTGATTTGCATCGTAAAACCCCCACAAAATTGATAAACATGTTTTATTTATCATATCATTCAATGTTCATGAGGGAAACTGTCGATACTTCTATCTTTCGATAAAATATTCGTTAACAATAAATGACATTCGGAGAAGCTTGTCCTCCTCTGATAAAGTCTCCCTAAGTGAGAGGACTGGTGTATTAGGTTCTGGAAACAGTGGACTCCATTCAACCGGCATCCATCCCCTTCGAAGCCGTCCGTCCGGAAGGTCATTTTTGTTTATTACTTGCTCATCCATAAAAGTAGATGACCCTTCTACAGCACCAATAAACCTGCCTTTCGAATCTAGTAATTCCTTCTTATTTGTTCTCCAATCTAGTTTCCTTTTTTCAAAGCAGCCTAAATAATGCCTTTTATGGTCAAATACCTCAATCTTTTTGCCAGTAACCTTAAAATATCCGATGGCATCGTTATCCAAATTATAGAGAGCATAAATTTTCGAAATCCTAAGCTTCTTTAAGCCCTGGTTATGAAACCTTTTAATCATCCCTGCTAGATGCCCGTCAGGAAAATAGAGTAGAAGGCGTGGAGAGTTTGTGTTCAGAAATAAGACAAGTAAATGTCGTGTTTCAAATAAAGACTCCCTAATGCGCTTTGAATTTGCCATATTTCTGTCAATGGATATCGACTGCCTTATTCTAAAAAGATAGATTTGAAAACAAATCAAGCTATAAATCAGGAAAGGTATAGTTAATATCATTATTTCTTTGTTTTTAATAATAGAAAGATTGCCAGCAACAATCATAACAGCTGGAATCAGAGCAGCAATACTACCATTTAAGTTCAAATGAGCCGTATCCCGGTAATATTCATTTATTTTCATCTAGAAAACTCCTTATCAATTCCTCTAGTTTTAGTTTATTTACTATTCGACTAAAAAATGATAGGAGATTTCGATTAAAGAACAAAAAAAAGGGATGATATGACTTTGTTAAGAGGCTAGCTCTTTTTTTCTAAAAATAAATACACTAAACCCAAGGAGGACTATGATGCATGTGAATGCAAAGAAAGAGCCGCAATATACTGTATTTAACATTTATTCCAACAAAATCCCTAAAACCCGTCAAATTTTTTGCCGGGTATATTTCTCAAGATTATTTAATTAGCCTAAAAATTAACGGAAATCGATATTCATTTCCTTCAAAGGCTTTGATTGCTGCAATAATGGTGAATACAAAGAGCATTACGCCTAATATCGCTAGTGCTACAAAACCAATTAAGATGAGTGTTAATAATCCGCTAACAAAAAAGTAAACTGTATAGGAAATCAAAAAGTTAAAGTATTCCCTGCCGTGATAATCAATGAATGATGACTCATCCTTTTTTATTAACCAGATAACTAGCGGTGCGATAACTGGGAAAAATATACTTAACACATAAATACCAGCAGCAAACAACCTTTCATCTTGATTAACCATTTTCTATTCCCCCATTGGAATATATTTTTTAAATTCATTAATATTTACGCCAATGGTTTTAAAAGGTTTCGTTATCCTTGAAAAAATTTATGGGATCAAACTTCTCCCTAGGCACGTAAATTGGTAAAATTAATAAAATAACTATTATCAACGTGTAGAAAGGTTTTATTATGACAAAAATACTTTTAAAAAACGCAACGGTATATCCAATTTCATCAGAACCAATCCATCACTGTGATGTCCTAATTGAAGCAGGGAAAATTAAAAAATTAGGCAAAAATTTAACGACAGACTTAAAAGTAAAAATAATCGATTGTGAGGATTTATTTCTTTTACCGGGCTTTATTGATGTTCATACTCACTTAGGTCTTTATGATGAAGGAACTGGCTGGGCTGGGAATGATGCAAATGAAACAGTCGAAGCCCTCACGCCCCATATTCGGGCAATTGATGGTGTTTATCCATTGGACCCAGCGTTCTCTGATGCCGTCAAAAGCGGCATTACAACTGTCCATGTCATGCCGGGAAGCGCCAACGTCATTGGCGGAACAACTTCAGTCATTAAAACTACTGGTAAAAATATAAAAAAAATGATTATCCAAGAAGTTTCAGGCTTAAAAATAGCCTTAGGGGAAAATCCAAAAAGAATTCATAGCCATGGGAATAATGATTCCATTACACGGATGGGGATTATGGGGATGCTAAGAGAAGCCTTCTACAAAGCCAGCCATGCGGATAATCCCGAGGAGCCTAGAATTACTCCTATCGTGAAGGCCTTAAAAAGAGAAATTCCCGTAAGAATTCATGCTCATCGTGCGGACGATATTATTTCAGCGCTTCGTTTTGCAGAAGAGTTTAATCTAGATTTACGTATTGAGCACTGTACTGAAGGGCATTTAATAGCCAGTGAATTATCTGGAATGGGTTTAAAGGTTTCTGTAGGACCTACATTGACACGAAGATCCAAGGTAGAATTAAAAAATAAAACATGGAAAACCTATCAAGAACTGACCAATCATGGTGTTGAAGTATCAATTGTTACCGACCACCCTTATACACCAATTCAATACTTAAATATTTGCGCGAGCCTTGCTGTTCGAGAAGGATTATCCGAGAAAAAAGCACTAGAAGGAATCACCATATTACCAGCCAAAAATTTAAAAATAGACAATACCGTCGGAAGTATCGAAGAGGGTAAGGACGCAGATTTAGTGCTTTGGAGCCATCACCCATTCCATTATTTAGCAAAGCCAAAGTGGACGATGATTGGCGGTGAAATGATCTATCAAGAAAGATAGATTAATGTTGAAAATTGGCAAAAAATATTATCGAAAAATACACAAAAAACCTATTTATTTTTTGGTTTTTTTCTTGTATTATACTCTAAGTAAAATGTTTTAGACCTGAATACTTTGGGGGTTTACGAACACAATTTGTTAACAAAAAAATGATATAGGGAAGGCAAATGGTGCGCCACCAGTTTTACTGGTTCTAGTGGGTTCGATTCCCACCCCGAAATTTTTTAGTAACTTTATAAAAAATTTCGAGGGTGGACCGCTTCTTTTGACATGGGATCGGAATGCCCTAATGGAGGGATTTTCATGCTTAAAAAACGTGATCTTCATGACAGCCACGCATTGTACGAATTAATGACGCACCCTGATGTCTTCCCTTTTGTACGCCAAAAAGCTGATTCTTATGAAGAATTTTTATTTATGACAAAACAAACCATAGAATCCGAAGAACGCGGTGAATTAATTTCACGGACCATTCTCGATGAATGGGGAGCTCCTATCGGAACAATTAATCTATTTGATATTGAGGACAATGCAGGTTTTTTAGGAACATGGCTTGGCAAGCCCTACCATGGCAAGGGTTATAATAGCCCGGCTAAGGATGCCTTTTTTCAAGAACTTTTTTATGAAACGGGAATTGAGACAGTTTTTATGCGCATCCGCAAGGTTAATATTCGCTCAATAAAAGCTGCTGAAAAACTACCTTATGTTATAAAAGCAAATGAAAGTAGAAAATCTATTTATGAGCAATTAAACGCAAATGGTGAAGTATATGATTTATATGAGATTCCAAAGGATCAATACACCTTTTACCTTATGCGAAACGGAGCAGTTCAATCAGACGATTCACAATTGCTGGAGGCATAAAAAAACAATCGGCCCTCGCCGATTGTTTTTATTTAGTTTTCAAGGAAAGAAATCTTCATATTATTCCGTTAAATTTTGCTCCATGCTTTCGTTTACGTCATTAAGACCCATTTGGAGCAAAAATTCATCTAATTCCTCATTCGTCAATGTTTCAAAGCGGCCATCATGAAAAAATACTTGGGTTTGATTAGGGTTAATTCTGTTCATGTTAAAACTCATTTTCTTTGCTCCTTTCATAGATGATTATTTTCTATTGTCCACAAAAGAAGCTGTTTTCATTCCTGAAAATCAAATAGTTCAAAATTATACTAATTCTTAAGTACTTTACCTAATACGTCAAGTCCACCTGTGACAGGTATTATACTTCCAGTAATTAAATCGGATTTTTCATCCGTAAGGAAGGCAATTACTCTGGCTATATCTTCTCCTGTTCCTTGCCTTCCAATGGGGCTATCACCCATTGCTGCTATAGCATCCCCGATATTACTATCTTTCCATTCATTTATTATATCACCCGGACAAACCATATTAGCGGTTATCCCATGTTCTGCTTCTTCAATTGCAATTGTCCTTGTAAGTGACGCTACTCCTGTCTTCGCTGCAGCAAACGCAGAACGAAATATCCAACCTGGTGCGGTTTCGACTCGGTCATATCCGATTGTAATAATTCTTCCCCATTTTTGGTTTCGCATCGAAGGAATAATAAGTTTTGACAAATAAAATACAGCACTTAAGTTCCCTTGTAATATATAATTCCATTCATCGAAGGAATAGTCTGTCAGCTTCTTTCTTTCATGTATGTATGGACCTGCATTATGAACTAAAACATCCACGGTGGAAAATACAGCAAGGGCTTCATCAACAATTCGGATACAATCCTCCATGTTCGAGACATCACCTTGAATCGTAATGTTATGCGTTCCATAATATTTAGTCAATTGGTTTGCTAAAGAAATAGCTTCTGCTTTACTATTACGATAGTTAATGACTAGCTGATACCCATTTTCCGCGAGATATAAAGCAGTTTTTTTGCCAATACCAGAAGCTCCCCCCGTAATCAAAGCCGTTTTCTTTTTCACAAATCATTACCTCTCAATGTTTAGAATTTCTCTCTTAACTATATGTTAAAAAGAAACAATTATTTATGCAAATTTTAGTTCCATCTCTATAGTGAAAACTTGTTCCTCTGCAAAGGATGTAAGTTTTAATAACGAATGGGCAAATATTGGCATAGGATAAGATAGCTACAAAAGGTGGAAAGGATGAGATCATTGTTCCCTTGGGATAAGTTTCCTTTTGATAACGATTTGAAGGATAAGATAACAAAAATGAAGCCTGAAGAAATCAATAACTATGTTCAGGATCTTATGGGGAAAATCATGCCCGCTAACATGAAAGGTGTGATGAACCCTCAAGAGATGTTTAAGGGTTTTCAATCGTCGGTATCCCCGCAGGAGCCAACGAGGAGTATATTGAATTCAACGGCCTTTGAGACCCATGATTTTGTGTATGTTAGAATTCCAATCAAAAAAGAGGAATGGATTAAACAGCTCCGTATTTTTCATACATCTAATCAACTAATTGTTGAGCATATTCCACAACATGAAGATAAACACACGATCATCCTTCCTGCAATTGTAAAAAAGAAGGGGGCAACTGCTACCTTCAAGGATTATATGCTTGAAGTGAAAATCCCCAAAAATGTTGATATGCAGTTTTCTCAAATCGATGTTACTGAAATTTCATGAACGTCATTAGTGTAAAGGACAGCCAATTTTTCTGTCCTTTAGTTTACTGATCTTCATCTTCCATCTTCATACCATCCATGGAGTTTTTGGTGTTGGGATCCTCAGGTGCACTTGGGGTCCCAATGGTAAATTCTTTTTTAGGCATATTATGCATATCTCTTGCTGTAACGTGAGAAATGATATAATAAGTACCTTCTTGTGAGAAGGATCTTTCTAAGCGATATATTCCTTTTTCAGCATGCTTAATTTCTACCTTTTCATGCTTGTCATCCTTTGCACGCCAGATCTCAAAAATAACCTCAGCATCCTTCACTTGATCATTCCCCTGAGTAACCTTCGCTTCAAATGTAATCGGTTGATTCATTTTGCCTGGGTCCGGGTTAATGGATAACTCTACTTCTACCATTTGCGGTAGATTATCGGCTTGTTCTTTTTTATTACTGCACGAAATAACCATACTTAAACATAGAACAGTCACCAAAAAAACGAAAAGCTTTTTCAAGGTTCCTCTCTCCTAACTTAATTCTTCCATTACTTCATTATGAATTTCAATTAACAATAGCTTGGCTTCTAGAGAAATCGTAGAATTAATCACTCTTTTGATTGCAGAATAGTATTTCTCATACTTGTTTTTCCGGATCCTCGGGTGTGAGTTTTCATCTTGAAGCTCCCTTTTTATCGCTTCGAATAGGGTCACTTCACTACCTTTTCCTTCTGTTTCTAGTATACGATTATTCCAAATCTGCCGATATTCCTCTAGTAATTCATCGAAGGACACTCTTTCTTTCGACAAACAATCCCTCCCCTTTTATGTCTTCACTTGCATTGTTACATATTTACTAACACTATTGCAAAAAATATAATTTAACAAGTCAAAGAAAGGAGAAACCTTATGTCTACCCCTTATAAATGTCCAAATTGCAAAACGAATCGGAGCCGCTTTAATGTTATTCAACAAGTTTCCCAATCTGTTAAACTTGACCCTCAATCGGGAGCAGTAATCCGAGAGTATGGTGAAAATGATTTAGAACCCTTCCACCTCCCTTATAATGGACCAGAATTTCGAGTCCAATGCGGTGCCTGTGGTTTAATTGAGGATGAACGTACGTTTATCAAATTTGGCGAACAGCCGATATAATCTTCTTCTTCACAAAAAAACATCCTAATTATTGGGTTGTCCAGTAACTAGGATGTTTTTTTGTTTAGTGAAGATTATTTTCTTTTAGAAAATCCTTTGAATCCACTTTCCAAGCATCAATTGGTGAAAATCTTACCAGATGAATATCCCCTCTAAAGGATTGCCCGCCTCTGTTTTTTATAAACCAATCAATTTCGATGGGGACATCTAAACTAATTTCCTCGGTTAAATCCTCTGCTGGCAAAAGCTCCATTCGAGAAATTCTAACACTTTCTACATTCCCTAAAATCGGCTTCCAGTTTATTTTTTGTAAAGAAGCTTGGGAAGTAATCTGGACATCCTGCTGCTTCAATCCTGCAACATAGGCATTTATGACCTCATAGGGATTCGCTTTTCCTAAATACTGATTTAATTTGCCAGAAGCCTTCAAAACCATGAGCATATGTGATAAGTCCATTGAGTTGGTGCGATGAGTGGTACTCCCATAAAAATGAATACAAAAGTGACCTGGAAAGCTATTCGCTAATGCTCCAGCACCATGCGGCATTCCATGCATCGAGCCCGCTATCCATTGATCCTTATGAATAACAATAATAGCTCGGCGTTTCCAACTCCATTTACCCCCGTATATTCTTTTCATTACCTTCGTGTCTTTTGTGGTTAATGGCTGTACATCCGCATGGTGGCTTCCCGCACGTCGTTGCACCTTGAACTTTCTTCCCGTTTCCACGTCCATTACCGTAAATTTTGTGTACTTTGGCAGGATTTGATTAACTTCTTTCCAATTTAACATCTCAATTTTATAGCTGATTGTTGATGCTGCTTTTACCCCTTGGCCATTTAGGAGGATATGAATTAACATTAAAAAAATGACTACCCTCTTCATCGTATCCTCCTTTTACAAAAATCTTTGCTACATTAAAAGAGTTACCTGAAGAGGAAATTATCATTCATTCAATCATGGTATTTTTCTTACTTTTCAAGATTTTCTAATTGTGTTTCAATCCCATTCCAATTTATACCTTCACCAATAAACACAAGGTTTAATCGCATATTCATGTCTTCTTTTAGATAAATCGGCATGCCATAAGAAAACTGAAATAAAAAAGGCAGGTCCGAATGATCAAACTTAACATAGCCCTTTATTCGGTAAATTGTATCTGGTAAACGTTTTAAGAAATTCTCAAATTCAGCATGGCTAATGGCAGTTTTAAATTGATAAACAAATGTCGTTAAATTTATAGTTACTCGTTGTGACTCTTTCTTTTCCTTTTCAAAGGATACAGAAAGTTTTCTCAGCTGTTCAATTGACACCTGTGAATAATTAGTAAGAAGGCATCTTGCATTAGAATTAATGGATTGAATCTCGAATATTATCTTTGCTTTCTCATTCTCTTTTAATTCATTCATTTTGTTGATAATAATGAAGTCAGCATGCCTTACTTGCTCAAGGATCAATTGCTGGAGCTGGGGACTTAAGGATTTTCTTTCCATCCATCTCTTGCCATCGACTGTTGTTAGGATGCCTTTAATCAATAATTTATCTGCAAACAATGGGGAAAGGATCGCATCCAAAACCTCCACAGGATGGGCAGCACCGGTTGTTTCGATATATATCACTTCTGGTTTTTCATCAAATAATAATCCTTGCAACTGAGCTTCAAGTTTGTCTTGGATGGAGCAGCAAATACATCCTCCTAACAATTCTTTTAAGGAAACATCATCCCCCTCAACTGCATCAGAGTCTATGGAAACCTTACCTAGTTCGTTCATCATGACAGCTGTTTTTCTTCCTAACCTTTGTTCATCTTCTAACAATCGTTTTAAAAGGGTGGTTTTCCCGCTTCCCAAAAATCCTGATAAAATATAAACCTCAGCTTTTTTCATCCTCAATTCCCTTCCAATGGTCATTAATTGTACTCTAAAAAAATGACCCAACTCCGGGGAGTCGGGTTACTTTTTTTATTTCATCGTTCCCTTTAATACTTTAATCGCTTCTTGCATTTGTGTATCACTTGTTTTTATTTTGTCCCTTAATAACTCCATTAGTTTCATGGTGGAATCACCTTTTAAAACACCATTGACTGGGAGTTTTTGAGCTTTTTGGAAGGCAGTAACGGCATCTTTTGTCTTTTGATCGAAAAATCCATCTGTCCGACCTGGATCATAACCAATCGCTTTGAGCATTTTTTGGGCAGTTTGAACTTCCGTAGATGATGCAGATAGTTTCAGTTCCTTATCGGGATTAATAATTGTTAGAGTTGCATATTCAGGCAGGGCTACTGCTACATCAGGATTTATCCCCTTTTTATGAATCCAATTCCCGTTCGGTGTCAACCATTTCGCCGTGGTGAATTTAAGATTTGAGCCATCCTTGAAGTCAGAAGCAGTCTGGACTGTTCCCTTACCAAAAGACTTCTCTCCGACTAGCTTAACACCAGCAGATTCTTTTACAGCTGCAGCAAGTATTTCTGATGCACTGGCACTCCCTTTATCAATTAAAACAACCAAAGGAAGATTTGGGTTCCCTTCATTTTGAGAAGGATATTCCTTAATCTTTCCATTTCGGTCTTCTACTTTTAAAATAAGTTTCCCTTTTGGAACGAACATGCTCGAAATCGAGATGGCTTGGTCCAATAAACCTCCTGGATTTTGACGCAAGTCTAAGACTAGACCCTTCATTCCTTTCCTATTCAAGTCATTCAAGGTCTCAACTAGTTCCTTCGACGTATTACTAGAAAAGCTCGTAATTTGAACTTTAGCAATTCCGTCTCCCACCATTTCACCATAAACAGTTTCAATTGGTATCTCATCACGGATAATTGGCACAGTCATTGGAGCTGCTGTACCAGGGCGTTGGACAGACAACTCTACCTTTGTACCCTTTTTCCCACGAATCAGTGTTACTGCTTGAGTAGAATTCATCCCTTGGAGGCTTTTTCCATTAACGGACATAATCATGTCATTTGGCTTTAAGCCAGCTTTTTCCGCAGGAGATCCTTTTATGGGAGACACAATCACGATGTGCCCATCCTTTTCCTGAATTTCAGCGCCAATCCCTTCAAAAGATGAAGAAATGCTGCCATGAAAGCTTTCTGCTTCTTCATTACTCATATAGTCTGAATAGGGATCATCCAGCGACTCCACCATCCCATTTATTGCACCATTAATGACCTTTTTTTGATCAATATCCTTAAAATAACCACTTTTCAATGTATCATATGCTTCATAGAGTTTATCAAATTCTGGTCTTTCTGTTCCAACTGTAACGACCTTTTCTTCTCCAAATGCTAGTGCAAACGTTGTAATTCCCGCAGATAGAAACACAACCATAAACAACAGCATGATAAAATGGAATTTTTTTAAACGTATGTGTCCTGATTTGTTTGCTGATCCTTGCTCTTGTTCAACGTTTGATTCTTGCGCTTTTATCTGTTCAATTTTCTCGTCTTCCAAATCCTTCACCACTTTCATTATCCATAAAAATAAGAAATGATCCAGCGAAAATTTTCTTATTAGGTGCTAGATGGATTTCCAAATTTTCAAAAGCTATTATCAGATACTTTTAAAAAATAACCCTTAGTGATTAGAATAACATCTTTCGTATAAAATTAACAAAGAAAAGTTAATGAAATTATAATAAGATCACAAATAAATTTTCACAATAAACGGCACCTACCAAATGGTAGGTGCCGTTTATTTTTATCCTACATCATAACCTTGATCTTCGACGGCTTCTTTAAGCTTCCCAACTGAGGCTTTGCTTAGATCATGACCAACCATAACCTTGCCATCTTTTAATGAAACATTAACTTCTGTTACACCTTCTAAATTGAGAAGTGCTGTTTTCACTGCCTTTTCACAATGTCCGCATGTCATTCCTGTAACCTGTAATGTTGTTTTCTCCATGAAAATTACCTCACTTTATATTTATATTTTCACTCGCTTCAAACGAAGGGCGTTGGACACTACTGATACTGAACTAAACGCCATGGCTGCACCAGCAACCCAAGGGGCTAACAAGCCAAGTGCCGCAATTGGAATCCCCCCTGAATTATAAACAAGCGCCCAAAAGAGGTTTTGGCGAATATTTTGCATCGTTAATTTACTTAAACCCATTGCCTTTGGAATCAAGGTTAATTCCCCGCCAAGAATTGTTATATCAGCAGCTTCAATCGCTACATCAGTACCCGTACCGATTGCAATTCCTATATCAGCTACGACAAGGGCTGGTGCATCATTTATTCCATCGCCAACCATGGCCACTTTTAGACCTTGCAGCTGTAGTTCTTTGACATGATTGGCCTTTTCCTCGGGAAGGACTTCTGCAATTACATTAGTAATGCCGACTTGATTCGCAATCGCTTTAGCCGTACGTTCATTATCACCAGTTAACATAAACACTTTAATTCCTAATTGGTTTAATTGCTGAACCGCCATTTTAGCTGTCTCTTTTACTGTATCGGCAACCGCAACTACACCCATAATAGTGGAATTTATGGCAATAAACATAGCTGTTTTCCCTTCGTTCTCCAATCGGGTTAGGTCTTGGTCTCCCGTAATGCTGGGAATATTTTTTAGAGCCATAAGTTTACTGGTGCCTACAAATATTTCATCATCGCCTATTTTTGCTTCAATTCCATAACCAGGTACTGCCTTAAACCGTTTGACAGGCAGGGTACTTGATCTTTTTTCAATCCCATATTTTACGATCGCTTCGGCAAGTGGATGTTCAGATGACTTTTCTGCTGAAACGAGGTATTGGAGTACTTTTTTCTCGTCCTGATAGGCTATAAAATCTGTTACTGTAGGATGTCCTTTTGTGATCGTGCCGGTTTTATCAAGGACGATTGCATTAATTTTATGGGCTGCTTCTAAATGCTCTCCACCTTTAAAAAGAATCCCCATTTCAGCTCCTTTACCTGTACCAACCATGATAGATGTTGGAGTGGCTAGTCCTAACGCGCATGGACAAGCTATAACAAGAACAGCAATCGCTGTTTCTAATGCGGAAGGGAAATCTCCAGGATTCACAAAGAAGTACCAAATTAAAAAAGTAAACATTGAGATTGCAAGCACAACAGGCACAAAATAACCTGAAATTGTATCTGCTACCCGTTGGATTGGGGCTTTGCTGCCTTGGGCTTCTTCGACAATTTTAATTATTCCAGCAAGTGCTGTATCTTTGCCAATCTTCAATGCTTTTATGGTCAGGGTGCCATTCTTATTGATCGTTGAACCAATGACTTTGTCCCCAACAGATTTTTCCACTGGGATTGACTCACCGGTTATCATTGCTTCATCAACAGAAGATTGCCCTAAAGTTACTATTCCATCGACAGGAATTTTTTCCCCTGGCTTAACTAATAAGTTGTCAGAAACTTTCACTTCCTCAATTGGAATTTGAAGCTCCTTACCTTCTCTTAGTACAGTGGCTTCTTTTGCTTGGAGACTTAACAACTTCGATATGGCAAGCGTTGTTTTCCCTTTGGCCATCGTTTCAAATAATTTCCCTAATAGAATTAATGTAATCAGTACAGCACTTGTTTCAAAATATAGATGTGGCATATAGTTAGTGTTACCAATTGTTTTCATTCCTTCAGCTAAGCTATAAAAATATGCTGCTGATGTTCCTAACGAGACAAGGACATCCATATTAGCACTTTTATTTTTCAGGGCCTTAAAAGCACCCATATAAAACTGACCACCTATATAAAATTGCACAGGAGTTGCCAAAAGTAATTGAAACCATGGATTCATCAAAAAATGTGGCATTGGTAAACCAAAATCAACAGGCAAATGGGAAAGCATCGTATATAGAAGCGGTATTGACAGAATTACCGACAGAAGAAATATACGTTTTTTCTGTTTAATTTCCGCATCTTTATGCTGCTGTTTGGTATCCCTGTGAACCTTTTCTGTTGCTTCATAACCAAGATTTTCTATTTTAGTAATAATATCATTACTTGAAACCAGTTCTGTATCGAAAGAAATAGCTGCACTTTCCATTGCCAAATTGACATTTGCCTCAACACTGTCCATTTTATTGAGGACTTTCTCGATTCTCGTTGAACAGGCTGCACAGGTCATTCCAGAAATGTCTAATTTGAGCTGCTCTTTCATTTGGATCACCTCTTTTATATACTATACCCCCGTATATTTGGTCATAGGATTTATACCGAAAATAATACTATAATTAATTTAAGCCTAATTTTGACGTCTTTCGATGATTTTTGTCACAGAGGAGTTTTGTTTTTTATTTATTCTCCATTTTGGTAGTGAGTTCCTGTTAATTACTAAAATAAAAAGCCTCATCCTATTTGGAAAAGGCTCATGTTGATTATTCTTTTATCGCTGCTTCTAAAGCTACTTCTATCATATCGTTAAAGGTTAATTGTCTTTCTTCGGCTGTTGTTTCTTCACCTGTTAAGATGTGATCACTAACTGTTAGAACGGAAAGTGCTTTCCGATCAAATTTAGCGGCTAATGTATAAAGGGCAGTGGTCTCCATTTCGATCGCCAGGATTTGATATTTAGCCCATTTTTCAAGTTCAGCGTTATCATTATAGAATGAATCTGCTGTAAAAATATTTCCTACTTTCAAGTTAAGTCCCTTTGCCACCCCTGCATCATATGCCTTACGAAGTAAATCAAAGTTTGCTGTAGGGGCAAAATCGACATGACCAAACGTTAAACGATTCATATTTGAGTCGGTTGAGCTTGTCATTGCCAAAATGACATCACGAACCTTTACATCTTTTTGAATGGCTCCACATGTTCCAACACGAATTAGATTTTGGACATTATAGCTTTGCATAAGTTCATTAATATAAATAGAAATGGAAGGAACACCCATTCCAGTTCCTTGTACAGAAATTCTTTTTCCTTTATACGTCCCAGTAAATCCGAACATATTACGAACTTCGTTGTAACATTTTGCATCATCTAGAAATGTTTCTGCAATATATTTAGCCCGAAGCGGGTCTCCTGGCAGTAATACTGTTTCAGCAATTTCGTTTTCCTTCGCACCAATATGTACACTCATCTATATTCCTCCAATCAATAACTACAGCCGTATTAAAACTGTTTTCATTGACAATATATCATAAACAATTTCTAATGAGAAACTCTGCAATGAAACAGACATGAATTTATTATTTTGTGGGAAGCTATTTTTAAGATTGGAGGGAGATCATTCATGGGTAAAAAACATCGAAGCCGCACTAATTCACCGAAGAAAAATAATCACATCCCTGCTGAGGCCATTGTGGCTGAACATGAAGCACATGCAAAAGAGCACAATGCAACTGGTGGAAGAAAGCACTAAGCTAAAAAACCTAAGGAATACTTTCCTTAGCAGATTGTCGAGAAAGGGTATTTTTCTCGGCAATTTTTTATTCTCAGCATTTAATTATTCATTGTACCTGCTAATGGGCCTGTTGATTTCCGCTCTAGGCACTTCGCTTTCCGCGGGCGGTCCGGGGGGCCTCCCGCAGGAGTCTGCGTGCCTTCCGCGGAAATCAACAGGGAGGTAATCAACCTAAAGAATTGCAACACACTTTTTCTAGCCTTGCTAATTGTGTTGCAATCTTTTTCATATTTTGGCAGGCTGCCGTAAGGAGAGCCTGTTCGCTTGCTTTCTTCAATCCCCGTAACCGGCAATAGCGAAGCCCGTGCAGCTCTTTTGAGTCTGCGAAGCTTCGCTCAATTTTTTCCTTTCTAAATTTATAAAGCATTTTTCCAGATTTAGATATGCGATTTTCCCTTACCTTTTCCTTGTGCTCTTCCCAAACATGACGTGTCACTACTTTTACCTTATTTGTGTGGAACAGGATCCTTAAATTTCAGGCCTAAAAACCAGCGGTAGGCAACATTCATTTCAATTTCTCTTTGTAATTGTCGCTCGGATCGGATGCCATAAATATAACCAATAAACATCATTTTAAATAGAATAGTGGGATCGGAAGGGCGTCCGTTATCATCACTATAATAAGGACGTACCTTTTCAAGAAGGAATGAAAGATCAATATATTTATCGATTAATCGAAGAAGGTGATTGTCAGGAACCAATTCATCAATAGAAACAAATTCATATTCACTTTGGGTAGATACTCTTGGTTTAAACATAGATTTCACCACTTAATTTTTTATTGTTTGGTTGTGTTAAGAGCAGTGTATTATTGATTTTACAGCTCTGCTGATTTGCGCGGAAGGCACACAGACTCCTGCGGGAGTACGGGGCAGGGGAGACCCCGCAGGCGCTTCAGCGCCGAGGAGGCTCCCCGGCACGCCCGCGGAAAGCGAAGTGCCTGGAGCGCAAATCAACAGACATGTTGCAAAGCCTATATATTAATAATATTATAATAAATTAACGCGGTGAATGGTTAAAGTTATTGTAGAAAATAAGAGGCTGTCGAAAGTTTCTCGACAGCCTGCTAAGGAATACTTTCCTTAGGTTTTTAACTTACAGAAGAACTATTCTGTTAATAGGAAACCAACCACCAGGTTTTAATTGATAATAATGCTGTCCTCCCCTGCCTTCGTCTATTAACACAATATCCCCGGTTGAGAGAAATCTGCCTTGATAATCTGCAGGGATTCTGTCAGTAACATTAAAGCGGCTGAAAGTTTCCTCTAAGCATTGCACTCGGCTATTTGCTGGAATAGTGGCTCGAAAAACCTCTTTATGCCCTTTATTTTCACGGTATTTTGGAGTTTGAAAGATCGTCACATCATATTGTATACTTGCTCTTTTTGTTAACACTTTGATCATCATATACCTCCAATTATTAGAATTAATTGCTTATTCTAATAATTAGCGATGGACATTGTCGATTCCTTCTTGAAAATCCCATTATTTTTGTCGAATTGCACTTTTTTTATCCAGCAAAGATGATTTTTGTCGAATCAAGTTGTTTCAATATACATAAAAACAATAGGACCAAAATGGCCCTATTGTCAGGATTTTATGAATATCGTTGAATTGCACTTTGAATTTTTTGTTGTAAATTCGGGATATCTGCATTTGAAACTGACAAGCGTACATTGGTCTCATCTGCACCCATTGCCTCTGAAAACAATCCTGATAGCCCTCTTGCCCGACGGTCCACTTGGAACATGATATCAAGCATGCCATTTCCAGACGGGAAGAAAACTACTTCTAGTTCATCTAATCTGCCACGAAATAATCCTGCAATAGGTACAAACTCAAATTCTTGAACAAACGGTAAACGTCCCCGTAATCGCCGCGGTGCTTCTTCACAATCGGCTTCTCGAATCCTAAATCCTAAATTATCAATAGCATTAAACACAGCAGACATAAGTGAGTTAGGGACAACTTTTAGATAATCTTTATCGCTTGGGTCCACACCGCCTTTAATATCTAGACCGGTAGTTACCCAAATCTTTGACCTGCCAATGGAAAGCGGCGTATCCAAAGGAAGTTGAAAGGAAAATGGAATGTCTTTTTTCTCATTTGCACGAATGACAAAAGGAGTAGTTAATCGAAACTTTTCGATCGCAGCAGTGACGGTATACTTTTTGTCATCTGACTCTCTTAAATAGGTGGTATTTAAGGTGAGATAAATCTCATCAACCTGCTGATCGATCTTGCCTCCTTTAATTTCAACTACTCCGTTAACAGTCTCCCCCGGCATATAAGTATCTTTTTCAAGCTTTGTGTCCACTGCTGCTGACCCAATTCCTACGCTGGCAAATACTTTGTTAAAAAAAGACATTTTTTTCTCCCCCTAGATTAAGTATAAATTTATTATTTCAGCTCTTATTTGGGCACAGTTTTCATATGCTGGTTCAATCTGTAAGAGCTTTCTAATTATGTGTTTGGCCTGGTTCGAAATTTCCAATTCCTCTTCCCAGCTTTTTTCCTGTTTGTGTTGTGGAAAAGTAAAATTTGAATACAGCAAAAACAATAGGAAATGTCCCAATCCATAAAAATCCGCTTGGCAGTTAACCTCTTTACGGATATTGTTTTCCTTTGTTGTCTGAACTGCTGTTATAAGATTAAGATGTCTTCCTAGCCCTAAATCAATTAGCCTAATCTTAGCACCATCCGAAATGACATTCGGGATTCGGATATCTCTGTGGATTATTTTATGATTGTGCAGATATTCAATCGGATTTAGTAATTCATAGACGATTTGAAAAGCTTCTTTTTCAGAGACTTTCTTTCCTTCAGCAAAAATAAGCTGTTCAAAGTTCATCCCCTCAATAAATTCCATTGTGTAAAAAGGAATGTTGTTAACGGTACCACCCTCAAAATACCTTGGAAAACCAGGATGTTCAATCGAACTTAACAGTTCTTTCTCATAATCAAAGTCAATTCGACCCGATTGCGTTAATCTTTTATGGAGTCGCAAGGCTTTTAGAACCTTTTTTTGCTTTGATTCCAGATCATAAACCAAGTAACTATGACCGTAACCACCTGCTCCGAGATGTCCAATGACCTTGTATCGATCAGCGATGAGCTTATCATTTGGGAACAGTTGTTCAAATAAATTGGAAAATAGGAATGCAATTCTTTTTATCATGAGAAGGGCACCTTGCTAGCTGCTAAAAAAACTTCTACTTTTATACTTCTTTTTATAATGATGATGTCCTAGGTTGTTGTGCTTATAATGATTTCTTCTCTTCCAGGCATCACTTGAAGAGCTATATTGATGGTGATGGTGAAGCTTACTTTTGAAAATTAATTTAAGGATTTTTTTTAACAATTCTTTCCCCTCCTTAGCTTCGTAAACATTCATACGTTTAGAAAAAATAAAGGTTTCATGATTAGCGAAATTTACTAAATATGATGACCAATGCTCTTTGGCTAAAGGTTTTTTTAACGAGCACAACAAAAAGCGAGCACCGAATGCTCGTCTTCTGTATTAATCTATATTAAAAGGAAAAGACTATTTCCTTCTATTTGATTAATTAATTTTTTATTCATCCTCTTCTTCTTCGTCGATAATACTCTTCTCAATTAAATATTCGAAAGTTATGTCTGCAATTTCCTCTAATTCTTCTTCACTAGGAACGTATCCCCTTTTTACAAGCTCATGAAAGAAAAATTCGGCAATCTCTTCAGTATCAATAAATACTTCAATTTCTCTCATAGCATCGCCCCCTTTTTAGAGAATGTATGATGTACATGGCTTTTTCATGCTATTTACTTTAAGGACTTAATTGAATATCCATTTCCAAAGTGAACGAGGATTTATTAACCCCTTAAATTTCAATAAGAGATGAAGTCTTTTTTGGATTGGACAAGCATAGGATGAATGAAAAGAACTTTCCCTGAGGTGATATGATGTTAAATTTACAATTAAAATTAGAGGCATGGATAAATGATGTTAATCGGGAGGATGGTCTCACCCTCCAAACATTTGAGAAGATTCTAGATGTGATGTTTTTTCTTATTAAATGGGCTGGTATCCCGTTTGTTGTTTATTTACTATTTGAAATTTCGAGGTGGTAGCTTCTTTCTTAGACGTGACTCTTGCCATCGTTACTGACAAGACTTTCCAATTTCCGAAGAATCACACGCATTACTTGATAATATTCCTGATCCTGAAACATTTCATATAAAATCCGGTAATCATTAAATATGTCCAATAAGTTGTCAATTAATTCCTTTTTTTCCTTTTTGCGTTCAATTTCTTCGAATTCTGCTTTTCTAATAATGTTCTGGACTTTTGGATTATCGACTGCCTTTTCCTGCTTATTCACTAAGTATAGGAGACCCAGTTTTTGAATAAATGTATCAGCATTTTCAGCATCTGCAACAAGTGTCAATTCTTCTTCACCAGCTTCAAGCCATTCACCATCACTTACCCTTGATAGCTCATAAATGACATCTTCCCAGGCATCTTCTTTATAGCGCCAAATTTCTGTACGGAAGCCTACAACTTTAAACAAGTCTGCACCATAACCGCTTACTTGAACTAAATCGCCGAAGAAAAAATTATATTCGATGTCAATTTGTTCTTGTTCCATTACAACGCCATCGAATTCTGATAGTAATTGTAAGGCGGATTCAATGAATAATCCGTCACTTTTGTTTACTTCATATACGTACTTCCCATCTAGCCACTTTACATCTGTTACCTTGCCAACTGTTCCATAGATTGTAATCACGACCGTATCACCGATCTTATACTTCGGTTTTTTTCTATTTCCCATTTCCTCCCATCCTCTCAATAATAAGTCGTGAATTTTGATTACAATAGTATATGCGCCGTTTAAATAAAAGCGCATGTGAATTGTAAAATGAAAAAATCGCCTCATTTCTGAGACGATCACATTGTTCTATATTTTGCTTTCAGTAATCAAATATTGCTGCCATGCCTCATCAAAAACGGACATTGATTCTAAGTATTGACCATTCAGTTCTAGATAAGAACTTAACTCATGATAGTCCTCGGAAGTTTTCGGAAAACTATGATCTAAATAGGCATGATTGGCAAAGTCACTAATAGCATCCTTTGGAGCAGGATGCCTATATTTCATTAAAAAATGATAAAATGATTTAATCATATATAAACGCCTTCCTCATCCAGATTCACTCTATATGTATTTCTTATGAAATACTATAACGGATACTATGGTAAGCGTCCAGCGTTTAGAAATACCATAAAGCATAAAAGCAGCCTACAATTGAGGCTGCTTTCATTATGATGAAAAGTCAAAGTAATTTTTCTTTAATAATCTTGGAACCGCCATTAACTCTTCGAAGCTGACCACTTTTCCAATCAGTTTACAATCAATTAAATACAACTGATTCTCTATTTCTTTTACAATTGGTTCGCTTTGATAAATCATTGCACAATCAGGGCAGGAAAAGGTGGGGGTTTCCGAGATTTCAATCGCTCGCGTCCCATCTGGCAGCTCCCAAAAAACTGAAGTGGTTACTCTTTCTACATTTGTGCTTGAACACCATTCACATACGGTTTCCAATTATACTCCTCCTATTCCTTCAACATCTAGGCTGATGTTCCATCCGTTTTTGTTTCCTGACTACCTGCTTCTTTTTGAGACAATGCTTTAAATTTCTTATCCTTTAATTCATTCCGTTTGCTGCGCTTATCCTTTAACGTCGTGTGTGCCGGGTCTTGGTAATAATCCTTACGGCGATTTAACCTTGTTAATCCCTCTGGAACAAGGTTAAAGTGTTGATCATTCATAATACCTGAGATTCCTGTAAGAGACCTTTTCGCTTCCATATCATGGTAAACCTCTTGAAAATAACCCTCTGCCCTTCCAGGCACATAATTTTCTGGCTCTGGGTATGAGGTGATTACGCCTTCAAAATTCCGAATGACCACTTTCTCTGGACTTTGCGAGATCAAGTAATTCGGCTGAAGGGCAATTTTACCCCCTCCACCTGGTGCATCTACGACAAAGGTCGGTACGGCATAGCCAGAGGTATGTCCGCGAAGCCCCTCGATAATTTCAAGTCCTTTTGATACAGGTGCCCTGAAATGACCGATCCCTTCAGATAAATCACATTGATAAATGTAATAAGGCCGGACGCGAATTTTGACAAGATCATGCATTAGTTTTTTCATGATTGGCACACTGTCATTGATTCCTGCAAGGATTACAGACTGGTTACCAACTGGAACCCCGGCATTGGCAAGCATTTCGCAAGCCCTTTTTGAGTCCTCGGTAATTTCGATCGAAGTATTAAAATGAGTGTTCAACCAAATTGGATGATATTTTTTCAAGATATTACAAAGGTTTTCGGTAATTCGCTGCGGGAACACAACAGGTGCTCTTGTCCCTATCCGGATAATTTCAACATGATCAATTTCCCTCAGGTTTTTAAGGATATATTCCAAAATATTATCATTAATCAGCAGGCCGTCCCCGCCAGAAATTAATACATCTCTTACCTGAGGGGTTTGCCTGATATATGAAATAGCTGCATCCAGCTGCTTCTTCGGAACACCCATGCCAATTTGCCCTGAGAAACGTCGCCTTGTACAGTAGCGGCAATACATCGAACACTGATTGGTAACAAGAAAGAGAACTCGGTCCGGATAGCGGTGCGTTAATCCAGGGACAGGTGAATCTTCATCCTCATATAATGGGTCCTCCAGATCATATTTAGTTTTATAAATCTCCTTCGAAATAGGCACAGACTGCATTCTGATCGGACAACGTGGATCATCAGGATTCATTAAGGAAGCATAATATGGAGTAATATTTAAGGGGATGGTTTTTGTAGAAATTCTTACACCCTCCTCTTCATCTGGAGTTAAATGGATCACCTTTTTTAAATCATCTAACGTACGGATCGTATTCGTTAGCTGCCAAAGCCAATCGTTCCACTGCACTGAAGTAACATCTTTCCAAAGTTCTATATCTTTCCAATACCTTAGTGGTTTATATAAAAATTGTTTCACTGTAAGTTCCTCCCATCTTCCTTCACTAAAATAATATGCAAGAAATGTGCCAATGTCATAAGAAGGCTTAGAACTTACCCTTTTAGTTTTTTGCAAAAAAAAAACGCCGAAAACTCGGCAGCTTAGTCTATTATTTTTTTCAGTTTATATTGTAAGGTTTGCCTAGGAATCTCTAAAAGCTTCGCTGCTTGGTTAATGTTCCCTTCAGATAATTCAAGGGCATTCAAAATTAGATCCTTCTCTAATGTTTCAATATTTTTCCTTAATGATAGACTTTCCATTCCGACATTATTAGTTGTGTTTGTGGTCGTGCTTGGAAGATGTCTTAACATGCTTGGTAAATCGTTATACTTCAACTGCTTTTCTTCACACACATTCATCATGTATTCAATCGTATGTTTCAGTTCCCTTACGTTACCAGGCCATGGATAATTCATAAAAAATAGCTCAAGTTTCTTCTCATATCCGCTAATATTTTTATAGAGTTTTTGATTAAATCCCTTGATAAAATGATCTGCTAAAAAAAGAATATCTTCTTTTCTTTCTCTTAAAGGGATGAGTGAAAAGGTAAATACATTTAATCGATAGTAAAGGTCCGCACGAAGCGTATGATCTTGAAGGGCCTTGCTTGGAATGACATTCATGGCTGCAATTACGCGCACATCCACAGAAACACTATGCGAACTTCCCACTCTTCTTACCATTCCATCCTCCAAAACCCGTAATAATTTCGCTTGAAGTTCTATCGGCATCGTATGTAATTCATCAAGGAATAGCGTTCCGCCATCTGCAAATTCAAATAACCCTTTACGGTCTACTGCCCCCGTATAGCTTCCTTTAGCCGTACCAAACAGGATACTTTCTAACAGTGTTTCAGGAATGGCGGCACAATTTTGAGCAATAAACGGTTCAGATGAGCGAAGGGATTCATGATGCACTCCTTGAACAAATAATTCTTTCCCTGTTCCAGACTCGCCGTAGACGAGAATAGGGGAATCCGATTTCGCCAGTTTCTTAGCCTCATTTTTGATGCTCTGAAAGGGTGGATTAACCGTCAATAGATCGTTTAATGTATAGTTTACTTGCCTGTTTACCTTCTTTTTACTGTTTTTCTTTAAACCCTTTTGTAAATCTAATAGTCGTTCCGCAAGTAGTTTCATTCGGGAATAATCTTTCGCTATTTCAACCGCGCCAATTATTTCTTCCCCGAGAAAGATTGGCAGGGTTGTATTGATGGTATCAATTCTTGTCCCATGCAAATTCATATAAACCTGTGTTTGGTTGTAGATCGGATGTCCAGTTTTTATTACTTTTAGCAAGGTACTGGACTCTTCCGTTAGGGAAGGAAATGAGTCAATTAAATGCTTTCCCTGCACTTCCTTTACTTCCATCCCATCGTGCTTTGCTGCCACTGCATTATAAAAAATTGTCTTTCCCTCAGTATTGACCACATGAATTCCTTCATCAATCCCTTTTAGAATGGCTGTCAGAACTTCTTGCGTTAAAGCGGTTAACTGAACCATTTGATTCACCTGCCCATCCTTCCAATTTAACAAGGTGCCGAAAAATTGGCACGGTAAGCCGAAATTTTAGCAGTTTGCCAGATTCTTTACCCACATATTCATATTTTCAAGCTTGTCATAGATAAAGCAATTATTCATCAGCCTGCCCCGATACGAAAATCCCAGCTGAAATAAAACTGCATTCATCCCAAAGGATAACGATCTAGCAATCGAATAGGCACAAAAGATTCCCTTCCTTTTCAACTCAGCTTCAAGTTCCTGAAGAATAATTTTCATAAGCCCATATTTCCGATGTTCAGATAATGTTGCACAATCCGTTAACTCTGCATTTTTATAAAAAGAATTCACTTCGGCTGAAGCTGCACTGACTATTTTTCCTTGAAGGAAAAAAGCGTAATAGATGGTCCCATCCTTGATGGTCTTTTTTATATATTCCGGTTTATGCAAAGGGGTTGGGTAAATTTGAAACACTTGCCCGTACAGTACCGCAAGTTCCACAGCACTGCTCTCGTCGACCTTTCGTAATTCATATTCCTTTGGTGGATATCCTTTCTGAATGGACGTGTCTAATTGATATATACTGTTGACCATCTCGTCTTCGGTCACCCAATGATCATTTTTCTTCCGGTCTGGCGTATAATACTTTGAAAAAAAATGGGCATCTGAGCCAAGAAAATAGCGATCAACAACAGCTTCTGGCTGAAGACCCTTTTCCAAGAAACTAAGAAAGTCTTCACTTCTGACTTTGACAATTAACTTTTCAGCCTTGTGCTTTGCTGCGAGCTCTTCCGCTCGCTCAATTAGCAATTTTGTATTTCCACGATAATCATCCACACGAATACGTTTATTAAATGGATCAAGATATATTTCAAGAAAATAGCTTTTTTCCTCTAGAAAAATAGTGGATGCCGTTTGATTCATCGAGTTCACCCCATCGGTAAATAATAATTTCACTAGCATTCTCGAAAAAATGTCTGGCCTAGATTAGCCAGACATTCCCACTAGGTCGGTATAAATCAATTATAGCAATCTTTTGATCAATAAATGGAAAAATCTGTTTACTCTGCCACCTCACACCATTTTAATAAAGTAAGAGCAATAATCTCACTTGCGATAAACATATCTTCGAGAACAATATGCTCATTGGCGTCATGTGCTGTTTCTGTTATCCCAGGTCCGAAAATGACCACGGGAGTATTACCAATATTAGAAAGGATACCGCCGTCTGTTCCCCAAGGGCTTGCCTCGATGATAGGACTACTACCCTTTACTTCTATAAAACTCTTTGTCAATTCATTCATTAATGGATGGTCATTTTCAAGACTTCCTGGCAGCCACCTGCCGCCAAACCATTCTATCTTAAGAGGATTTTCCCTGAGCCACTCATCATTTTCACTTATTTCTCTCAAGCAAGCTTCCATTTCAAGTTGTGCTGATTGAATCGTTTCTTCCGGAGAAACTCCCATTCTCCCCTCAATAATTGCGGTGTCAGGCACCGAAGAAGGCCATTCGCCGCTTGAAAGCTTTCCAATATTAATTGGAATAGGAATGGGGATTCTTTCAAAGAGAGGATCAGTAATCCTAGCATTTCTATCGTTCTCTAACTGTTGTAATCTTTGAATGACTACTAGTGCTTTTTCAATTGCGCTTACACCTTTATACCTGGTTCCTCCATGGGCTGCTCTGCCTTTCACGGTAATTCTGAACCACATTGAGCCCTGCTGCTTCGGGAATATCTTCAAATTGGTCGGTTCTGGAATAATGGCCCCATCCGCATGGTAACCTCTAAGAACGGCTGCTAGGGTACCAGCTCCGCCGCTTTCTTCTTCAATGACACTTTGAAAAATAACATCCCCTTTTAGTTTAATATCATTTGCAATTAAGGACTCAATCGCCATTATCAGGGCAGCATTCCCACCCTTCATATCCGTCGCGCCTCTTCCATAAAGCTTGCCACACTCAATAGTCCCGCTAAATGGGTCATGTTTCCAGCTTAATTCATCCCCGACTGGGACCACGTCAATATGACCATTTAAAATCATCGATTTGCCGCCGCCTGTACCTTTTAACACAGCTACTAGGTTAGGATTCCCGCCGAAGTTCTGACGGTCACAACAATAAGCAGGGTGGGAATTTAATTCATCACCACCGATTTCCCAAATATCGAGTGTTAATCCTAACTGTCGGCATTTTTCAATAATAATCGCCTGGGTACTACTTTCGTTCCCCCGAGTGCTGTTTTCTCGGACAAGGATTTGTAAAAGTCTTGCCCCTCGTGCTCGATTCTCTTTTATCCATTGTTTTATGCGCATTTCATTATTGTCCAAACGATTCACTCCTTTTAGAAATGATTCAGCTTAATACGGAATCATACGAACAGTTTCTTGTATCTTAAATTCGCACCCGGTTTTGTTGACAACAGTTTCTAAACTGTAGGGCGCAAACAATTCTGTTAATAGTAAACCCTCTTCAGATACTCTGAAAACAGCTAGATCAGTGATAATTAAATCGACACAGGCTGAGGATGTTAATGGTAACGTGCATGATGTGACAATTTTGGGTCTACCTTGTTTATCACAATGATTCATGACAACAATGACTTTCTTAGCTTTTTGAGCAAGTTCCATCGCTCCGCCCATCCCTGGAACCTTCTTTCCTGGGACAATCCAGTTAGCAAGGTCGCCCTTTTTACTGACCTCTAGCGATCCTAAAATCGTTATATCCACTCTGCCCCGGCGAATCATTCCAAAAGAAATTCCACTATCACAATAAGATCCGCCCTTGTTTAGCGTGACTGGGAAACCTCCTGCATTACATAAGTTTTCATCTTCTTCTCCCTTTACTGGGGTAGGTCCCATGCCGGTAATGCCGTTTTCAGCGTGAAACATCACATTTGTCTCGGTTGATAGATGGTTCGGAACGAGCGATGGAATCCCAATTCCAAGGTTGACAACCATTCCCGTTTGAATTTCCTCTGCAGCCCTTTTAGCCATTTGATTTCTCATATCTACTGCCATGCCCATTTCCAATTCACCCCCTTAGATGGAATGACATAATCTACAAACACTCCTGGTGTAATGATGGCATCGGGGTCAAGACTACCAAGCGGGACAATTTCCTCTACTTCTGCTATCGTGATATCCCCTGCCATAGCAACGAGCGGATTTGTATTGCGGGCACTTTTGTCATAAATTAAATTCCCATACTCATCTGCCTTTTTCGCATAAACAATCGACACCTCAGCCGTTAAAGCTGTTTCAACAAGAAACTTCTTATCTCCTAGAGTAAAAAATGGTTTGTTTTTCGTAACCATTTCATTGTCCGTACCGATATCTGACAATATCGCAGGCAGGCCAACACCGCCCGCGCGTATTCTTTCTGCTAATATTCCCTGCGGTGAAAACTCTACCTCCAGCTTTCCCTCATGCATGAACTGGCCAGCAAAGGGATTGGAGCCAATATGAGAAGCAATTACTTTCGCTGCCCTTTGTTGACTGACTAATTTCCCTATGCCAATTTGCGGGAATCCCGTGTCGTTCCCAATTAAAGTAATATTACGAACTCCTTTTTCAAGAATACCATCGATTAATGCCGGCGGAGAGCCGACCCCGCCAAACCCGCCAAACATCAATGTCATTCCGTCATGAAAATATTCCATAACAGCTGCTAAGGTTGTAATTTTTCTGAATGGATTTTCCATTTACATCACCCCTTCCCCTACATTCAGTTGGTTAGAAAAATCTTCAAATGTTTCTTTTAATAAGTGGACCAATTCCTCCATTTCTTTTTGAGTGATAGTAAGTGGAGGAGAAATAATAATAGAGTCTCCGTTTATCCCATCAATGCCAGCACCAGCTGGATATACAAGCAGTCCTTTTTCCTTTGCAAGAGCTACAATCCTTTGTGTGATCTGGGCGTTTCTAGGGTAGGGTGTTTTGGATTCCACTTGTTGGACAAACTCTATTCCCAGTAATAGCCCTTTGCCTCGGATATCACCAATAAACGTGAAAAGTGGTTTTAATCCTTCAAGTTGTGCTCTTAAATAGGCACCCTTACTTTCAACCTCTTGAATAATATTGTTTTGTTCTAAATATTCGAGAACAGCTAAGGCAGTTGCACAAGCCTGTGGATTGGCACTTAAGGTATGGCCGCTCATGACCACCTTTGTTCCTGCCATTATCGGCTCGATGACTTTTTCGGTTGCAACAGCAGCTGCAATCGGTGCGTAGCCTGCACCCATCCCTTTTCCTAATGCGACAATATCAGGATTGATTCCCCACTGTTCACTCGCAAGCATTGTGCCAGTCCTGCCACAGCCAGTCATAACTTCATCAGCGATAAAAAGAATGTCATAATCCTCACAGATTTTCTTTATGACCTTGTAGTAATCTTTTGGCGGGGCAATTGCTCCGCCTGCAGCTCCGATGACGGGTTCTGCGATAAAAGCGGCGATTTGTTCGGCGCCAATCCGCTTAACAGCTGTTTCTAACTCATGGGCACATAAATAGCCACAGTTAGGTGCCTCGAGGTTATAAGGGCAACGGTAGCAATACGGGGGATTAATGACAGGGAAATCCTCTAAAAGTGGAACAAATCTTGCTCTCCTCCCTGTATGACCTGACATCGAAAGAGCACCTAGGGTAATCCCGTGGTAGCTTACCCATCTTGATAAAACCTTGGTTTTCGTTTGAACACCCTTTTCCTGCCAATATTGAATCGCCATTTTCATGGCCGTTTCAGTTGCTTCAGAACCGCTGTTTACGAAAAAACACCAATTGAGATCTCCTGAAAGCATGTTTGCAATTTTTTTCGCTAAATTTTCAGCTGCTTCACTCGTAAATTGTGATCGATACACAAACGAAACTTTTTTTGCTTGTTCATTCATTGCTTCAATAATCTCTGTTACACCATGACCAATATTGGCAGTTACAGCGCCGGAAGCAGCATCTAAATACCTTTTTCCATCCATATCAAATAAATAAATTCCTATGCCGTAGTCAATCACAGGGTAAGTGTCATCGAGTATTGGTTTTATTAGAAACGAATGATCCATAGGGAAACACTTCCTTATTAAATTAGGCAGGCCTTATAGAAATTGTATGAACTTTTACTTTTCAAGATGATTAATATAAAATTACTTTTAGAATTATAGAAGGAAAGGATCCTATGAGCACAATAAAAAAAATAAAGTTAAAAACGAAAGATATTTCAACCATTCAATTAATCGTTATTTTTTATTTATCCGCATTAATCGTTTCTACTCTTTTATTAAAAATCCCAATGGCTCACCGTCCAAATGTTTCGCTAAGTTTTATTGATGCGATGTTTACCTCCGCTAGTGCGATCAGTGTAACCGGTTTAAGTGTCATTTCAATTAAGGATACCTTTAGTAACTTTGGAATCTTTCTCTTATGCTTAATTCTGCAATTGGGAGGCTTAGGCGTTATGTCCTTAAGTACATTCCTATGGATTATGCTGGGTAAAAAAGTAGGCTTAAAAGAAAGACAACTGATTATGATTGATCAAAATCAATCCAACCTAGCTGGTTTGGTCCAGCTGGCAAAACGGATCCTGATTATCTTTATTTCGTTTGAATTTGTGGGGGGAATTATCTTAGGGATCCGCTTTTTAAACTATTTCGAAAGCCCATTGTCTGCTTTTAAACATGGATTTTTTTCATCCATCAGCGCCACTACCAATGCGGGATTCGATCTGACGGATGCGTCACTCAGTCCCTATAGTGAGGATTATTTTGTTCAGACGATAATAATTTTGTTGATGATTGTTGGGGCAATTGGCTTTCCCGTGATGGTTGAGGTTTTTGAATTCTTTTTAAACCTAAATAGAAGGAAGAAATTTCATTTCACCTTATATACTAAGTTAACCACTATAACGTTTGTCCTCCTTACCATAGCAGGTGCATTTTTGATTTACTGTTTTGATAGTCAACACTTTTTTTCTGATAAAAATTGGCATGAATCCTTTTTCTACTCTTTATTTAATTCCGTAACAACTAAAAGTGCTGGATTAGCAACAATGGATATCAATGATTTTACTCCGAGTAACCAACTTTTCCTGTCGATATTAATGTTTATCGGCGGTTCACCGAGTAGTGCGAGCGGGGGCATACGAACCACCACGTTTGCCATTGTTATTTTAGCGATCATATTTTACGCACAAGGAAAAAGCTCAATCAAAATCTTTAGACGTGAACTGCTAAGTGAGGATGTCCTTAAATCATTTATCGTGATCGCGACCGGAGCATTTTTATGTTTGTTCTCCATTTTAATCCTATCGATTACAGAACATGGCACTGTGATAGAGGTTATTTTCGAAGTATCTTCTGCTTTTGGCACCAATGGATTATCGTTGGGTTTAACACCAAGACTTACTACCTTTGGACAAATACTCATCATTATCCTGATGTTTATTGGAAGAGTGGGCATTGTTACCTGTTTACTTATCTTAAGAGGCAAAGGCAGCAAGGAAAAGTTCAACTATCCGAAAGAAAAAGTAACGATTGGGTAAGGCATTAAGTGGAGGAGTAAAAATTCCCCTCATGATGCAGTTCATGCGGATGCTTTCTGAAGAATTGGGCCTTTCTTGTCCTCATGGGGCCTTCATGCGGACAAATTTAAAAAGTATTTGCAAATTTCGCCCACTCCCAAAAAAATAACCCGCAAAAATTTGCGGGTTAGACAAGAATGGTTTCCTGTGTTCGTTCAGTTTTTGCTTTTTTTATAATGTCCCGAGCAATCCAGACGCCGCATGCACTTGCTTGTGCAAGACCACGGGTAATCCCCGCTCCATCGCCACCGACATAAAGTCCGCTGATTTCCGATTCAAAACGGTCGTTTAAGCGTGGTCGCGCCGAATAGAACTTAGCCTCAACACCGTAGAACAAGGTATGCTCTGAAGCAAGTCCTGGTGTCACCTGATTCAACGCCTCGGTCATTTCTATTAAGCTTTTTAACGTATTATACGGAAGAACTAACCCAAGATCACCGGGGACAGCCTCTTTTAATGTCGGCTCAAGGAAACCTTCCTTAATCCTTTTTGCAGTAGATCTTCTGCCCTTTAAAATATCTCCGTATTTTTGGACGATTAGTCCGCCATTTGAAAGGCTGTTTGCTAAGCGGGAAATTTCATGTGCATATTCATTCGGCTTATCAAATGGATCTGAAAACGTATGGGAAACAAGTAAGGCAAAGTTTGTGTTTGAACTGCCAAGTTTCGGATCTTTGTAGGCATGTCCGTTGGCAAGCATAATCCCGGAATGATTTTCAACCACCACATGCCCAGATGGGTTACTGCAAAATGTTCGAACAGTTGTCCCAACAGATGTATTAAAAATAAATTTCCCTTCATACAAATGCTCATTGATTTCCTGCATGACAATATTGGATGTTTCAACACGAACACCAATATCTACTTGGTTACTTATCATGTGTAATCTGCGCGATTTTAAGATACCAGAAAGCCATTTAGAGCCATCTCGGCCTGGTGTAATGACCACCTTATCCGCATAAATATTTTGGTCCCCTTTTAGATTAATTCCTTTCACCACAAGCCCATCTGTTGTTTTTTCAGTTATTAAATCCACAACTTCTGTTTTATAAGACATTTCAATCTTTGTCTTTAAGTATTCGTAGATACTTTTCATGATTTCAAGATTTTGTTCAGTCCCTAGATGGCGTACCTGTGCACGTAACAACTTTAATCCAGCAGCATAACCGCGGCGTTCGATGTTTTTTACTTCATCTGTTAATGGGTCAGTAATGCTCGTGGTTGCACCATGCTGTAAGTTGATTTCATCAACATAACGAATTAACTCAACTACCTGAGAATCCGGAAGATAATCTGTCATCCAGCCGCCAAATTCACTTGTGATATTAAACTTTCCGTCCGAATAAGCACCTGCTCCACCAAAACCATTAGTAATCGAACATGCCGGAAGACACCCAGCAAATTCTTTTCTCCCAGATGCCGGAGGACATTTCTCAATTTTCTTTTGTAAAATCGGGCAATTTCTCCGATAAATATCATGTCCTTTATCCACTAATAGAACCTTTGCGTTCGGCATTTTTAGTGTCAGTTCATAGCAGGCAAATATCCCTGCAGGGCCAGCACCCACTACTATCACATCATATCTCGTATCCATTGTCCAATTACCTCCAAAGTCATTTTACTCAACATTTGTAAATATATCAGACTAATTTTGTTCCGTCAACAATAAATACGAACTATTTTCTAAAAAAATATTATATCGTTCGGATTTCGCTCGTTTGTCAGAAAATTATATAAAAAGGAAATGGCTGACTCGTTTTGAGTCAGCCTTTATTTCATAATTTAATAGCCCCAGCTTGCCCCGATAATGATTAATAAAATAAACAGGACGACAATTAACGCAAATCCACTGCCGATTCCGCAACCTCCTACAGGGTAACCGCAACCTCCTACAGGGTATGCAGGGTAACCACAACCACCATGTCCGTAATACATACACTTCACTCCTCACGAAATTGTTTCTTAACACTGTTACTTTATGTAGTAGGTACTTGACCCGTATGTGCATTCGCCTATATTATGAAATACAATGATAAAAATTGTAGGTGAAACGATGAAATCCATTTTGAAAAACTTTATTAACGGTATTTTAACAATTGTTCCAATCATCCTTGTGATCTATGTCATTTACAAAACGTTTCTATTCTTAGACGGTTTACTCGGAAACACACTGAAGCCTTATTTAAAGGAAGATTACATCCCTGGGATTGGCTTACTAACAACCATCATTTTAATTACTGTTTTAGGCTGGCTATCTACGAAATATATATCGGGGAAAATCATCCGCTTGATCGATATTCTTCTAGACAAGATTCCAGTTGTCAAAACCATCTATTCTGTTATTAAAGACACCGTCCAATCCTTTCTTGGCGAGAAAAAATCTTTCTCTAAGGTCGCCCTGGTTGTTATCCCAGGAACAAAAATGCGCAGCCTGGGGTTTATTACTTCTGAACAATTAGAGGAATTTTATTCTCCTCTAAAGGACCATGTGGCTGTCTATATCCCGCAAACATTCCAAGTGGCCGGGTTTACCTTTCTAATACCAAAGGAACAAGTAGAAATTATCGACGTCAAACCCGAGGAAGCAATGAAATTTGTCTTATCGGGCGGAATGACTTCAAGCTCAAAACAAAAGGTAAAATAAAAAAGCCGCAATCGCGGCTTTTTATTTTGCTCCGAAAAGTTTCGTGTATTCCCCATATCCATCTTCTTCAAGTTTATCTATAGGAATAAATCGTAACGCAGCAGAGTTGATACAATAACGCAATCCAGTTGGGTCTGGTCCGTCATTAAAGACATGACCTAAATGGGAATCGGCTGATTTACTTCTTACTTCTGTCCGATTCATAAAATGACTTAAATCAGCTTTTTCAATCACTTCTTCATCTTGAATCGGTTTGGTAAAGCTCGGCCAGCCGCAGCCGGCATCAAATTTATCCAACGAACTAAACAGCGGCTTCCCAGAAACAAGATCTACATAAATCCCCTCTCTCGTTTCATTCCAATATTCATTTCGAAACGGAGGTTCTGTGCCATTATTTTGTGTGACTTCATACTGGATCGGTGTTAATTCCTTTTTTAGCTGTTCTACATCCTTATTTTTCATTTTTCTCCCCCCAATGACTTTGAATAAAGCCGGCGCGGCCCGAGCCTACTTGATAGGATTCATAATGGGCCCGATTTTTCTTATAGTACTGTTGATGATATTCTTCAGCCGGATAAAAGGTCTGTGCTGGCAAGATTGGTGTGACAATCGGTTTGCTGAAGCGGCCGCTTTCTTGTAGTTCTTGCTTGGATTGTTCGGCAAGCCTTTTTTGTGTGTCATCATGATAGAAAATTGCCGTTTGATACGATTGCCCTCGATCATAGAATTGGCCGCCCGGGTCGGTTGGGTCAATTTGCTGCCAAAATAACTCCAAGAGTTTTTCATAGGGAAAAATCTCTGGATCATAGGTGATTTGGACGGCTTCAAAATGGCCGGTAGTATCCGTACAAACTTGTTGATATGTCGGGTTTTCTACGCTTCCCCCTGTATAGCCTGAAATAACACTTTTAATTCCGGGCTGTTCATCAAATGGTTTCACCATACACCAAAAACAGCCGCCGGCAAACGTTGCAACTTGATTTGTTTTTTCCAAGTTCCCACACCCCTTTAACTTTATTTCACTTTGAGTATGAGTATACAGAATGTTTTAGGAAAAATAAAATCTCCTGACTGAAAGAAGGGCGGAGTCCTCTAAACGCTGGGCCTGGAGCTAGACAATAATAAAAGGCTAATCAAGTCACGGTCGACATCGACCTACCTTGTTCAGCCTTTCCTATTTTAATAGCTCTTTCGCTGCTTCATCTGTTTGTTTATATTTTTCCATTGTTTTTTAACTTCTGCTTGTGCACGTTTATCAGCTTTCCTTTCGATAAACGCCAACTCCTTTTGCAACTTGTTGTAGCTTGTCAGCCGCTCAGCCGCAATCAATCCTTCTTCAATTGCCTTCACCACAGCACAGCCGGGCTCATTCTTATGCTGACAATCTCGGTAGCGACACTGGGTAGCTAAGTCTTCAATTTCTGAAAAGGTCTCTGTTAAACCGTCTGAGCTTTCCCAAAGTTGCAGTTCCCTCATTCCTGGGGTATCAATCAAAACACTGCCATTCGGGAGAAGGATTAGTTCACGGTGGGTAGTTGTATGACGCCCTTTATCATCTGCCATTCGAATATCCTGAACTAGCTGTTTCTCCTCTCCTAAGAGACGATTCGTTATAGTCGATTTCCCAACCCCTGAAGAACCAAGCAAGGCAATTGTTTTTCCTGGCTTCAAGAAAGGTTCTAGTTCCTCAAAGCCAGTCATCGTTTCGGCACTAACTGCAATAACTGGAACTCCACCAAGGCTAATCGCTTCAACCTCAGCCAGCATATTATCGAGATTTTGACAAAGGTCTGCCTTACTTAAAACTATAACTGGGTTTGCCCCACTTTCCCAAGCAAGCAAAAGGTAGCGTTCGATTCTTCTTAGATTCAAATCTTCATTCAGTGAATTTACGAGAAAGACAGTGTCGATATTGGTCGCAATGATTTGCTCTTGTGCGGTAAGACCAGCTGATTTTCTCGAGAACTTACTTTTTCGCGGCATGATGGCCAAAATGGTGCCTTTTCCTTCGTTACTCCTCGGCATTAGAGCAACCCAATCACCTACAGCTGGGAAGTCCTCTCTGTTAAGGGCATTGTAGCTAAACCTGCCCGATACCTCACATAATAATTCACCCTGTTCTGTCCACACCCTATACATTCGTTTGTGCTCGAGTGCCACACGGCCAAGAATCATCTCATCATTTGTATTTAATTTATGAAAATCACTTTTTACAGTTTCAGTTAAACCCATTGCTGCTAAATTCATCTTTATTCCCCCAGCGAATCATTATTTTTCATAATAAAAAACCATAGGCACACACAGCCCATGGTTTTATTCGCATTATGGAATAAAGGGTACAAAGGGTCCCTAACAGGAAAATCTTTGGGCTGTGCAAACAACAATATTCAAATTACGGTTTGGACTCATCGATTCAATTGCCATTGCACTTCACCCACTTTCAAACATATTTGTTATCATTATATGTGTAATATTCCCAATTGTAAATAAAAAATGAAAAATTTCCAAATTACTGCAATATAAGTTAGACACCTACCTATTTAAGCTTGAATAAATTATGGTGTAATCCATTAGATAGGAGTTGATAAAATGTCCGAGAAAAGAACTCATTCCGATTATCTTCAAAAAGCGGCGATGTATGAATTGTTAGCTCAATTTTATAAATACTCATTTCCAAACTTACACATGCAGTATTATTTAAAACACATAAAATACATGAATAAAGCGATGAACTTCATGCGTACCAATTCCCAACCAATACAATCAGAAGCGAAGGTGCGTTTCCTTCACACCTCCCCAGATTCCCCGAACATTGATATTTATATAGACGGGAAACGAGTGATAAGGGACTTACCATTTAAAAAGGTAAGTATGATTCTGTCATTACCTGCTGGAAAACATCATATAGACATTTACCCAACAGGAAACATGGTGGACAGCGTTTTAAATAAAACGATTACTGTTGAACCTGGAAAATCCTATTCACTTGCTGCAATTGACTCTGTTAAGAAATTGCGCCTGCTCGTGTTTCAGAATCAACCATCAGTACCAAGAAATGAATCGAAGGTTCGCTTTATCCACTTATCACCAGATACTTCTCCACTAGATATTGCAGTCAAAGACCGAGATGTGATTTTCCCAAATGTTTCTTATAAGCAAGCAACCCAATATTTAGGGTTAACACCGATGACAGTCGATTTGGAAGCAAGGGCAACTGGCAGTAAGACCGTACTTCTACCCCTGCCGAGGGTTCAATTTATGGCAAATGAAAGTTACACAATTGTTTTTATTGGCTTAGCCAATGGTCAACCAGAATTCCAATTCATCACTATCAAGGAATAAAAAACAGGTGCCTCCCAGTGATGAGGCGCCTATTTCACTGGTACTAAAATCGTAAAGGAAATATCATCCTTCTTTAAATCAAATTTATCTGCCTTTATTCTTATATCACTTTTTTGTTTTAACTGTTGCATATTAACATAAATAAGTTTATCTTTAGGTCTTATGTCGACTCCCTTTGGAATCTTATAATTTTTGCTAATAAAATTTAGGACGTACGAAATGGGGAGATGTAAACTGCCGATTGTCATTGATTTCTGACTTAAAACCAAATCACCATTTTCAAGTGCCTTAGGCTCGAAGGTTAACCTCATATTCAATTCCTCACTAAAGAAGGGCAAGGTACCATATAATTCAACCTCATCTCCCAATATGATTCGATAATCAATCGGTGAATCAGCGGCCTCTTCCTTTAAATAATGATTGATGAGTTTATTTAAATCCTTCTTATTTGAATTAACTTGGAAGGAAACATATTCACCCATTGGCACATTCCATTTGCTCGTTTGCCGGCCATCCGACGGGAACATGACCAGCGACAACATAACAATAGCGAACAAAAGGTTGATTCCTATTAACAGCAGGAATCCAATTTTCCATTTGTTTTTCATCTAATTCTCCTCTGTATTGACCATATATGGCGTTTTGTCCAATTCAGGTAATACTTGTTCTTCTAATGTCTTGTTCAACCTTTGCGCAATCAACTCATAGCCTTTGTCATTTGGATGAAAATTATCTGTAAATAATAAATTTTCGTTAGAATTTAAAAACATGTCTTCTATCGAGACAAAATAGGCATTGGGGTAATTAGCAACCACCCTTTGACCAGCCTTATTCCAATCAGCAACAATCTCATCCAACTCTTTAATTTCTGAAAACCATTTAGAAAATGGATTATATAACCCCACTAATACAACTTGGGTATGGGGATTTTCCTCAATGATAACCTCGATAATTTGCGTTAAATGAGTTCGATAGGATTCTTTTTCGGTGGTAAACGTGGAAAGTTGAAGGTTATCAATATTGTCCTTGACGACTTTCATTATGTCGTTTCCACCTATCGTTAGAATAACAAGATCTGCCTTTTGTATCACAGCTTTCATTTTTGTCGTTTTCAATCGTTTTAAAAGTTGAGTTGTCCGATTACCTTTTACGCCATAATTATAGAAATCAACTTCTTTTATACCTTTTTCTTTTTCAAGCATTGTTTCTAAATATGGCAAGTAGCCGCCTTTGTTTGTACTATCACCTACCCCTTGAGTAAGTGAATCGCCTGCTGATAAAACTGTTATTTTGCGGGGGACGAAGTCAGCGGGAACTTGTGCAAATGCCTGTGCTGCTGTTTTCTTTTCAGAATGTAACGCCCATTGGTCAACTTGATTACATGAACATAGGAATAATACCGTGAGAATTAGAAGGGGGAAGAGCTTTTTCATCTTAAATTCACCTGCCTTCTAAATTATAATTATTATAACACGGCTTGAATCATTCAAAACAATATGTACTATGTCCTATTCCTGCCAAAAAAAATAGACCTGTCCGAAGGTCTATTGCAATGCTTTCATATCATGAATTATTTCATCAAAGGGAACATCCTTGTAACCATCATAGGATTTTTTAATATGTCCTTCTTGGTCTACCAAATATAGAGAGGTCCCATGAATCACTTGATTACCCTCGACAGGTTTTTTGACAAGTGCTTTATAATTTTTCAGGGCGAAGTTTTCAATAAATTCCTGCGAGTATCCAGTCACAAAGGTCCAATTTTTAAAATCCACATGGAATTGTTCCCCATAACGGGTTAATACTTCAGGGGTATCGACAACTGGATCGACACTGAAGGAGACCAATTCAACATTCTTCAAGCCTTCATCCTTGACCATTTTTTGTAATTTTGTCAAGTTAGAAGTCATCGGCGGACAAACATCTGCACAGCTTGTAAAAATAAAATCTGAAATCCATACCTTACCCTTTAAATCCTTTAATCCAAAGGATTTATTGTCTTGATTTGTAGCCGTAAAGTCCTTAATTGGCCAGTCGACGGCATTTTCTATTTCTTTTTGTCCACACGCCGACATAATGAGTGTTGTAAGAACTAAGACCACTACTAAAAACCGAGCCTTCATACCATCACCTGCAACCTTTTTTCTATTCCATATCGTGAATAGTTTAACAAAGATTTGAAAAAGAAGAAAGGAATTGGTTTGTTAATCGATTACACCTGTTCGTTCAATCGTATTCTTTACATGGACATCGAAGGTAACGTCCTTATATTTCTTGTCCCACTCCTCCTTCGTAATCGTTTTTCCTCTTAAATGGGCTTCGTATTCATTTCCAAAACCGATTGGGTCTATTTCTAATTTCTTAAAATGAAAAAGTAAATCTTCTATTTTCTTTTCCATCGACTTATCAAACTTTTTTTCAAGAAACTTTACCGAAGCCGGTTTACCTAATTCTAAGGCTTGGGTCATTTCTAATAACCTTGAATCTAATTTTACATCCACTCTAAAACGGAGGTTTTTTTGATCCACTAATTTAATCTTAGTATTGCTCCGAATGTTTTCAATGGTGAGATATATCTTACTGAATATTGGTTTATTGGAATAATTTTCATTGTTCAAAATGATTTTTTTCAATTGACTGGTCTTAAATCCAATTTCTTTTGTACCTGCTTTATATTTATCAATTAAAATTTTTAAATAAAAAAGGTCCCCTTTGACTAATTCATCAACTAAGCGGTCATCCTTAAAAAGTCCAACCCCAGTAATAATAACATCTTGATCCTTTACTTTTAGAATAGGAAGAACAGGGTCTCTTCCAATATCATAATAATTATGATTAAACTCATGCAGGGTCGGGGAAATAATTTGCTCCCCCTCCACATTTTGTTTAATTAAATTATACATATATGTCCCAAGATTTAGATTTTCTTTACTATTTTCAATTTGCAATATTTCAGCTGCTGATTGGTCTGCAATGGTCAAATAAACCATATTACCGATTGCAGCATCTCGATTTAATGTATCTACGAGCTGAATAATCCCTTTTTTAGCAAGATCTCTACTGTAGACAACCGAACGAAGCTGACCAGAAACGAGTTTCTGATTGGATTGAAGATTTTCTTGTTGTCTTAATCCTTTGCTTGTTTTTGCCACAGAAGTAATTACTTTTGTAGCAGATTGGGTGGTCATTGGATCAAATTTTTGTACGACTACGGTTCCTCTTATTTGATTTTTCCCTTCCATATCGAATCCCGCTGTTGTAATAAGACCTAATTTTTCAAGAGGCTTTTGCTGAACACAACCTGCGCTGATGACCATCGTCATGGAACAAACCAAAAGAAGGATTGTTCTGCTTTTATGATGCTTCCGCACTTGTTTTCTTCCTCCTTAAGAACCATTTTTTCACCAAAACCAACAATGAAAGGAGTATTGGATAACAGAAGGCACATAAAAAGCCGAGATGAGCTACAAAATCAGTCAGTTCACTCATTTGATACCTTGCTTTAATAAAAAATGACCCCCCCCAAACAAGGATACCAATGATCCAAATCCCCTTCTTTTGTTTCCAATTTATGATCCGATTAAATCCCTTCGATGCAGCCCATAAATAACTGCACATGTTTGGCAATATGACTAACATCCAAAATGAAACGGCAATAAATTCAAACCGTTCTAAGTTTGGTAACCGAACGATTTTAAACATCGATAAAACAGGCCAAATGGTCCGAGCCAACCCATTTTCCGCAAAGAATGTAATACACACCATTGTAATCGAAGTAAACAGAATAGTAGTGTATATATTTCCTATTTGCGAATACAGAAAAACCTTTTTTTTATCCTTAACATATGGATATAAAAACATAAGCAGTTCAAAGCCCATTAGTGAAAAGGATGTTTTAAATACACCATTTATAATATGTTTCAAATCTGTATTTAAAAGAGGAAGCAGATTCTTAGGGTCTGAATACTGCATCGGCACGATAAGGATAAAGATCATCCAAACAGTCCCTAATACTGAAATAAAAGCCACTCCGACAATGATACGAATGCCGCCATTAACGGCATAAATTGTTAAAAGGATTAGCGCAAGAGAGAGTTGCCATGTAGGTAAGTCAGGAAAAATCCATACTTGAACAATTTCAATATAATTCATGTGGATGACAAAAAAACTTAAGCTCATGTAGATCATATAAAAAATGTTCATCGCATTCCCAAGCCACTTGCCAAAAATATCTACTTGGATTCCATATAAATCAGCGCTATCATATTTTTTTAGCATTAAAACCATCATTGCTAAGACAACGGCAGATAAGATTCCACCGAGAAATACAGATATCCATGCATCATGTTTGGCCGCTAAGTACACTATCCTCGGTAATCCAACAATTCCTACGCCCGTTTGCGTTGCATGTATAAAAAACACGACAAGAAATGCATTAACCAATAATCCATCCTTTGGCTGCAAATTCACTTTCATCCTGACCGCTCCTATTCATCTACATCCTTTTTTTCAACACCTTTTTGTTTTGGAAAAAGGTCATTGTCAACGGGACGGTTCGTTACTGGCCTGTGAGATAAGAATTGAGCAGGAAATTTAATAATACTGTATCCTAAGTCCCTCCACCTAAAGGGATAGACTGGCATGAGATAGGGTCTCCCAATTGTAGTTAATCTTAAAAGGTGAATGAGAACAAAACAAAATGATAGCATAATTCCAATTCCCCCCCATATACCTGCTAAAACGATAATTGGAAAACGAATCATCCGAACGGCGGTACCCATTATATAGCTTGGTGAAGTAAAGGAACCTAGCGCACTAAGTGCGATGATGATTATTAAAATATTACTTGTAAACCCTGCTTGTACCGCTGCCTGACCAATGACAATACCACCAACAATACCCATTGTTTGACCTACTTTGGTTGGCAGCCTTGCCCCGGCTTCTCTTAAAAGTTCGATAACAAATTCTAAAAGAAGGGCTTCTAGTACTGGTGGGAACGGAACATTTGCCCTAGATTGACCAAGCGAAATTAGCAGCGCTGATGGAATGACTTCATAATGATAAGTCAATACAGCCACATAGGCCGGGGTCAATAATATCGATAAAAAAATAGAAATAATTCGAAGCATTCTTAAGAAAAAACCCATATTCCAACGCATGTAAACATCTTCGGTTGATTCAAAGAAACTAAGGAAGGGTGTTGGTCCATAAATAGCAGACGGAGAACGATCCATCATTACCGCAACCCTCCCCCTCATTAAGGATAGGGTGACTCGATCTGGTAGTTCAGTTGACATGATTTGCGGGAATATCGTCCAACTATTATCCTCTATTAACTGGCCAAGTACCGTTGTATCCGGAATATAGTCGTACTCTAACTCCGATATTCTTTGCCTAAACGTATTTACATTATTTTCATCAGCGATATCTTTAATGTATACAAGCTTTCCAGGTGTTTTCACCCTTTTTCCGATCGTGATATCCTCCATGCACAATTGTGGGTCTTTCAAATTACTCCTGATAATATTTAAATTTCCTATTAGGGATTCTGTAAAGGAAATCTTTGGACCGTACACAAGCGACTCGGTTTCTGCCTTTTCAAGGGATCTTTCAACAGTTTTCCCGACATTTGCAAGGATCCCGTACGGTTCACCATCCACATAAATGTACGCTTTCCCTTCTATTAATGAAGACACGATTTCTTTTAATTGATTGGCTGCAGAGATTTCTGCAATCGGCAATATTTGGGCAAGACTCTCGGTGGTCCATTCAACTTGTGTATTTTGTTGAACGGGTATTAATGCAAATTCATCAAAGCTTGTTTTATCAATAAGGCTGCTTAAAAAGCAAAATACTATCTTTTTCCCGTTCTTTTTTAAGGTCCGAAAATTCAGGTCTGAACAATCACCTATCTCAGTTTGTAATTCTGATTTAAGATCGTCCACATTTAAACTATGCGGTTTCTTATCTTCAGACTGTTTATTTTCTGATTTTCGCTTAAACATTGGCAACACCTTAACCATTCAATTTTTTTTATCTTTACCAAAAACTCTAATATTAACCAAAAGAAAATAAAGGGTGTCAGGCACCATGTGAAAACTTCACATGGTGCCTGACACCCTTCGTCTGATAAATTTATTCAAAATAATACATGAGGGCAATTGTCCCCGGTCCAGTGTGAGTGCTTATCGTAGGACCCGTGTAATCAATCGAAATATCTTTATACCCGGTTAATTCAGTAATTGCCTTTTTTAGTTTAGAGGATAATTCGTATGCTTCCGCATGAACAATGCCAGCACCATATATCGTTTTTCCTTGGACATCCTCCGCAAATTGCTTGGCCATATATTTAACCACCTGTGTATGGCTGCGAACCTTGGCGACGGGATTGTATTCCGCGCCTTCAAGCGAGGCAATCGGCTTGATATTTAATAATGAACCTATAAAGGCTTTTCCCTTACCAATCCGTCCACCCTTCACCATGTTCTCAAGGGTATCTATCATAATATACAATTTTGTATGTTCGCGCACCCTATCAAGCCGGTTAAGGATTTCGTCCATACTCTTACCCTGCAAGGCCATTTCCGCTGCTTCCTTTACCTGGAACTGGAGGGCTATCGAGATAAACATCGAATCAATGACTGTAACTTTCGTTTTCGTCATTTGGGCTGCACTCTCAGCAGATCGAACTGTCCCGCTCATTTTGCCTGTCATATGGATTGATAATACCTCATAGCCTTCTTCTCCAAGCCGATCGTAAACTTCAAGAAAAGTACCCGCAGAAGGTTGGGAACTTTTCGGTAATTCCTCAGATTTTTTCATTACTGTTATGTATTCAGCTGCATCAATTTCTACTCTGTCTAAGTAAGATTCACCATTTATTGTTACGGACAAGGGCACAACCACAATACCAAGTTTTTCGGCCATTTCTAGCGGCATGTCCATTGTTGAATCGGTTACAATTTTAATTTTGCTCATAACTATCACTTCCCTAACAGTACTGCTATGTATTATACAGTTAACTACTATTGAAAGGAATAACATCCATCACTTTTCATGTTTTTAAAAAAAGGTCTGTTAAACTTGGCTGTTGATTTCCGCTCCAGGTGCGTGCGGTTCGCGGGTAACTAACCCGCCTCCTCGGCGCTTGCGCCAGCGGGGTCTCCCTCAGGAGTCTTCGCGCCTTACGTTCCAATCAACATAGTGCCAAAATCAACAATGACATAGCCAAAATAAAAGAGCACCGCTGGGGGATACCCTGCGGTGCTCGAATGGCATTAAGCATTATGCGTTATTCTTTAATTCTCCAACTTTAAACAATTGTTCATAATCTGGCCACTTCATGACCTTTTTCAAATAATCTTTAAAGGAGTAGCATTTTTTTAAGTTTATTTCGTCGTAAAGCGACGTAACAAACTTCTGTAAACGGACTTGGATCATAAATTTATAAGTGCTATCTTCCTCCAATACAGGAATGTCCATGACTTTAACCTTCTGTCCAACAACATTTTTGAACTCTAGGCTTTTGAATAACAAAATATCAATCCTCTTTTTCACCCGTTTGAGTATATTATACACTCTTTGGACGACGAATTGTGTCTAATTATGAATAGATTAAAAAATATTTATGAATTATTAATATGTCGGTACTTAAAAAACATAAAAAACAGGATCTTTCAGCTAGAAGTTAAAAACAATCGTATTTCAACAAAAAAGACCCTAAGGGAGTTTTATCTCTTAAGGTCTTTTGTATTCCATTTATGCTTCGACTACCTCATCTTCTTTGTCTTCTTCCTGCAGCTTTTTCAAGCGTTTGCGGTAGACAAACTTCGATAAATTAATACTGATTTCATAAAGGAGCAAGAGTGGCAAGGTTACCACAAAATCAGACATAAAGTCTGGTGGTGTAATAACGATTGCAATAATAATCAGAACGAAATACGCATATTTACGAATTTTTGCTAAAACAAACGGATTAATGATGCCAAGTGAAGTCAAAAACATAACTACGACTGGAAGCTCAAACAGTACCCCGAATGGCAAGGTCATATTCATGATAAAGCTAAAATATCTTTCGGCAGTGAAGTTTGTGACAAACATATCTTTTCCCATATTCACCAAAAAGTCTAGAACCATCGGAAAGATAATAAAATAACCGAAGGCAAGACCAATGATAAACAAGAAAAATAAAGCCGGAACATAAGAAATCGTTATTCTTCTTTCTATCGGTCTTAATGCTGGTCTAACAAATAGCCAAATTTGCAAAGCCAGAACTGGAATAGTACCCGCCACAGCTACAACAGTTGCCAGCATGAAATAAATCCACATTATATCACTTGGTCCGAGAACCATCAGTTTTGTATTTCCAACAAACCATTTATAGATATCGTCTACATAAATAAAACCGGCGATAAAAAAGACTACAAATGCAAGTGCAGATACAATAATTCTTTTGCGTAGTTCTTCTAAATGATCAACTAAATTTAATTCTTTATCATCCATGTACTTCCCCTGCCAATTTCAAAAGGTTAAAGATGTGCACGTATATATCGCTCATAGAGTTGACTCTAAACGAAATAGTGCCATTGTTTTAATAAGATGAACAAGTTTTCATGCATTTTTATAGGTTAAACCTAGAGAAGAAAAAGGTGTAAGACTTAAAATCTCACACCTTATTTAATCAAATTTTTCTTTTCTTCATCAATATCTTTCATAACATCGTCTGTTAGTTCACGGGTTGACTTTTTAAATTCTTTTAATGTTTGTCCGAAGGCGCGGCCAATTTCCGGAAGTTTCTTAGGTCCAAAAATAATCAATGCAAGTGTTAAAATCAAAATCAATCCTGGTATACCGATATTAGAAAACATGGATTTTCATCCCCTTTAATTGTTGTATTATATCTACTATGATTATAGTACCGAAAATTCGTTTTGAGTTAGTTATATGCAATAATTCATAGTAAATTCACAATATCTAGAAAAAGTAAAACAATAGTGATTTATAGCATTTTCGTATCATATTATTAATTACTAATGACAATTTAACAATTACAACTAACGAAGTCAATGATTAAATGCGTTTAAGGAATTATTAAAATATTTTGATAACTTTCTTTTATTTGAATATAATTGGATCATTAGGAACATATATTTTTCAGAATGACAAATAATAAGGATAGGATGTGATGAGGATGGAATTTTCACTTTGCAGTTATGATGGGGCTCTTCCTGTGGAGGTAACACTTGATGATGATAATGGAAGATACACCATTCGTAAAAGCGATCGTAGTGGGGAATATTTTAATAGCCCACTGGAACTAATAAGCTGGGTTAAAACACATTTCAACGAAAGAGAATTTTGCCATCCACATGAATTTAGGGGTATGCTTGCTAAATTAGCAGATTACGAATTAAATGGATCCTATTTCTAATATCAAACAAAAGAAAGCACCAGCGATGCGCTGATGCTTATTTTTATAAGTCCAAACCTGATCAATCCGCGCTACGATTTTCTTTCATATATTTTGAATTCATAATCGTACGGATTCTTCTCATCCATTAAGCCCTTTTCACTAGACACTAGTTCCCATTTGCTACGATCAAATTCAGGAAAAAACGTATCCCCTGCAAATTCTTCATGAATAAGCGTGATGTATAGACGATCCGCAAACTCAAATGTCTCGTTAAATATTTCCGCTCCACCAATGACGAAAATTTCTTCGCTTTGCTTTTTGCTGTTCTTTACAAAATCCTCAATGGAATAAAAAACCGTACAATCTTCACTCTGATAATTAACCTGGCGGGTGATCACAATATTTTCTCTGCCAGGAAGGACACGACCAATGGATTCATGCGTTTTTCTTCCCATCGCAATTGGGTGGCCCATCGTCACCCTTTTAAAAAATTTCAAATCCTCCGGCAATCGCCATGGTAATTGATTATCTTTCCCTATTACTCTGTTTTCGTCCATCGCAACAATAAAAGAAATCATACACTCACTACTCCTTTAATGTGAGGGTGTGGATCATATCCCTCTAGTGTAAAGTCTTCATACTCAAAAGAGTAGATATCCTTGACTTGTGGATTAATTTTTAGAGTTGGCAACGCTCTCAGCTCTCTCGCCATTTGCAACTTTACTTGTTCGAGATGGTTTTGATAAATATGAACATCACCAAAGGTATGGATAAATTCACCTGGCTCCAAGCCGCACACTTGGGCAATCATCATTGTTAGCAGTGCATAGGATGCGATATTAAATGGGACGCCAAGAAATACATCGGCTGAGCGTTGATAAAGCTGGCAAGACAGCTTCCCATCTGCCACATAAAATTGGAACATACAGTGGCACGGCGGTAACGCCATATTATCTACCTCAGCAACATTCCAGGCATTGACAAGTAGTCTTCTTGAGTTGGGATTCGTTTTAATCTGGTTGATAAGCTCCGTAATTTGGTCAACGGTTTTTCCATCCGCACCTGTCCAAGAACGCCATTGGTGACCATAGACAGGACCTAATTCCCCATTTTCATCTGCCCATTCATTCCAAATGCGGACCCCGTTTTCCTGTAGATACCGAACATTCGTATCCCCATTTAAAAACCAAAGCAGTTCATAGATAATCGATTTTAAATGTAATTTTTTGGTCGTCACGAGTGGAAATCCTTCTGCCAAATTAAATCTCATTTGATAACCGAAGGTGCTAATTGTACCCGTACCAGTTCGGTCGCCCTTTATGTTTCCATTTTCAAGTACATGCTTACATAATTCTAAATATTGCTTCACCGTGGACACTCCCTTATCTGCACATATTTATCTATTTTAACAATCAAGGGCAAATTAGTGAAGCGATAGCTGTTTCAAAAATTCAAATGTTTTTGGTGCTTTCTTCCGTAATAGTTCTTTTGTATCATCATTTAAATAGTACATTGCGAAGGTCTCTGCAAAATATTCTTCCGGATATAAAAAATAGCTGTTTCCCGGAAATAATTGTTCATGTTCCTTTTCCCATACGCTCATAAAGTCCTTGGAACCACTAATCTCCCCATACACATAGCGATCGATCGAATGGGCCAACTCATGTAATTCTAGATTTACAGAACTATGACCCTTTCCTGATTCACTGGAACCAATCTTAACAAGGACCACCTTCGATCCTCCAATCCCTGGGACATCATCCCAGGTTACGTTAGATGTATAACCCCGCGGAACCTGCCCAGTTAATTGTCTTGCAGTGGGATTATCCGTCAGCTTTCCATTAAAAAGTTTCAGGTTAATTCCCTGATTGTTTATTTTTTTCAAAAGGGAGAAAGGTAAAGAATTGATTCTGGAAATCATAGCAGCCGCTTCTTGTTGATCAAAGTGCTCCTTTGGTAATACAATTATTTGATCTAAAAGTGCTACTGACCGATCATCTTTAAGAGATTGGTAGATTAGCGAATTTCTAGGATAATCTCCAAGCAAAATACCATCATAAGAAGCTTGTGATGTAGTTATGGATGATAGAAACAAACCAGCGATTAGTAGAGTAATTACCGATTTACGCAAATTATCATCCCCTAATAATTCAATATATTAATTGAATTATAACATAGGACTTAGTCAGTTAATTTGAATTTACAAGCCAAAAATGGGGAATAAAGGCAAAAAGCTGCCGAATACGGCAGCTTCAAAATTTTAATAAATTTAAACTTCTAATCCATAATTTCGGCAAAGGGAGGCTAATCCACCTGCAAAACCACTGCCGATCGCGTTAAATTTCCAATCACCGTTATGGCGGTAAAGTTCACAAATAACAACCGCTGTTTCGACCGAAAAATCCTCGCCAAGGTCAAATCTTAAGACCTCATTATTAGTATCTTCGTCAACCAAGCGAACAAAGGCATTAGAAACTTGGCCGAAATTCTGGAATCTTGCGTCCGCATCATGAATGGTCACAGTAATCGCAATTCGATGCACATGCGTGGGAACTTTACTAAAGTCAATCTTGATTTGCTCGTCGTCGCCGTCGCCTTCTCCGGTTCGATTATCACCCGTATGTTCAACAGAGCCTGAAGAGTGAATCAAATTATTGTAAAAAATAAAGTCGGAATCCTGGATAACTCTGCCATTCGCATCTGTTAAAAACGCGGATGCATCCAAGTCAAAGTCATTTCCACCATGATAACGATTCGTATCCCAGCCGAGTCCAACAATTACCTTGGTTAGCCCAGGGTTCGTTTTTGTTAAATCAATTCTTTGTCCCTTTGCTAAGTTTATTCCCAAACGTATCACCTCTATTTGAACTTTATTTAATTACCTAACTAAAGGAACGAACAACTTCACTAAGGCTGGCAGCATTTGTACCACTGCCGATTGCCGCAAACTTCCAGTCATTGCCGTGACGATAAATTTCTCCTGTCACAAGGCATGTTAGCCCGCTATAATTATCTGATAAATTATAATGAATGAGCTCTTGATTGTTTCCAGGATTCACGACTCGGATAAAAGCATTTTTCATCATCCCAAAGTGCTGCTTTCTCTTTACACAGTCATAGATATTTACAACGAAAACAAGTTTCTGAATATTGGACGGTACTCTGCTTAAATCGATCATTACCTGCTCGTCATCACCGTCTCCGTCGCCTGTTAAATTATCTCCTGAGTGTTGTACACTGCCGTCATTGCTCTTTAAGTTTCCAAAATAAACAACGTCCTTATTGTTTTGCAGCTTGTCGTTTGCACCAAGCATAATAACGGAAGCATCACAGTCAATATTAGCAGAACCACCGCCACTGAATAAACCGCCGAATAAGCCGCCGCCACCGCTGCTTTGTACTGGATCCCAGCCCAAACCTACCATGATTTTAGATAATCCTGGATTACTCTTCGTTAAATCAACACGTTGCCCTTTTTGTAAATTAATAGCCAATTCAATCACCCCAATAAGAAATTTAGTAAATCAAAAACTATTTATTAACTAAGATTGTTTCAACTGTTTAAAGTTATTTTGCAGTTGTTCTAAACGTTTGGTGCCTTCAATCCGCATCCGTTTATTTTCATCTTCGATAGCCCTTGTTTCCTGCATGCCTTTGATGATAATATTCCAAGATTCTTCAATCGTCTCGATTTTTATACTTGGACCTCCGGCAAGCCTAGCAATATCCGTGCTTTGCTGGGAAATGTTTTGCGCATTTTTCAGAAGCATTTCATTTGTCCTGCGGTCAAGTTCACTCATTGAATCAGCAACCAGCTTTTGTCTTTTCGCCGCCATCGCTTGAATCAGACCATTTTTAAAAATCGGGATGGTCGTCACAAATGCCGAATTGATTTTTCCAATCAGTTTCGTATTTCCTCTTTGCAAAAGACGAATCTGCGGAGCAGTCTGCAGTGAGACCATTTTGGCCATTTCTAGATCATAGATGCGTTGTTCTAATAACTCAATGACATTTTTCAGCGAGTCCAATTGCATGGAGGCAAGTTGATCACCTGCTCCAGCTCGGGATTCAAGCTGGGGAAGTTGATTATTTTTTAGTTCCTCAACTTTTATCTCACCCGCAACAATATACTTTTCAAGCGTTAAATAGTATTGATAGTTTTGCTCATACATTTGCTCGAGCATATTTGTTGCATCAACCATTTCATGCTGATATTTCGATATTTCTATGTATACCTTGTCAATCTCGGAGCCCATGGTTTGGTATTTGCCGAACAGCTTTTCAACCACTTTTTCACCCTTTTTAAAGAGCTTACCAAAAAATCCACCTGAAGTTTTTTGAAAGTCCTTAGCATCAAACTTATCCATAATCCGGCCCAGTTGTTTAAGCAGTTCACCAGAATCCTCCACTTTTGAAGTCTTCATATTGTTTAATATCTGATCCGAAAAACGGGAAATTTGGACGGCTGGTTCCTTCCCAAACTCTAAAACTTGGATTTGGTCACGCTCATCAATCGTGCGGGCTAAATTTTGAATTTCTGGTTCTTTCCGAAGTGCAAGTTTAATGTCAGAGACTTTTGTTTCTGTTAGGATGTCATCCGTACCTGCTGGCTTTAAACCGCTTGATGGATTCGGCGTAAGAGTCACTTATTAATCTCCCCTTAAATTTTTTAAGATTCCTTGAAAAAGCCCTTTTTTAAAAATAGACGGTTCTTTAAATTCTAAATCAAAAACAACGTCTTCAAGCCAATGCTTATCAAATAAACGTTCGTCCAAGAAATTTTCAATATCATTATGACCAGGAGGATTATACAGGATGATATCAATACCAAATTGATTTAATAGCAAGATAAGTGCTGCATCTGACCTTGAGAGTATACCTGCTAATTCATTATTGTAAATGATTAATTTAGGTATATGTTGCGAGTAGTCAAATCTTTCGATTAACTGAATGATGGGTTTTGGCATAAACAAGGCCTGTGTAAATAAATACATTTTTACGTCTTCTATACTTTCCTTAGGGAAGGGCTTTAAACCTGGTTTTTCACAGATTCTCCTAACGGCATTAGCGATTCCTTTTTGTAATCCTGAAGATAAAAAGGAATATGGCCAGTAATGTGCTTGCATCATAGTAGCCGGATTAATTAAGCCATCCTTATCAAGGGCATTTCGATAATGAAAGCGAAAATCACTTGTGCTTGTCATCGTGATTGGCAATCGGCGAATCAGTAAACTATGCTCTAATTCACTGAGTGATTGCAGACGGTCCCAGTACTCTTTGCGATTTTTACTAACACCCTGTACTTTAGCAAAGATAGAAGGTATTTTGACTTGTCCGTTCCCCACCTCAAAATCTGGTCTGACCATCGCCATTTCTTTCCCAAGAATAAATAGTTCATCATAGGTCGTTTTTAATGTAATCGAGGACGGAGTATAATCTCTTAATTGCCATGGTTTATAAAGACCTGAACCCTCTTGGTTTAAAATCGTTTCAATTTCTTTTGAGGCTCTATATGCAACCGTTGCCTTACGACTGCGCTTTTCCTTCGGGAACGGTTCCGCAGGCAGCTTATTTTGAAATTGATGCGAGAAGATTGGGTCCTCCATCATACCTTCTAAAATATCCTTACCTTCTGGATGGAAAATAACAATATCACAGGCAAGCCTGCTTAAATAATATAAAAAATATTGGTGGCTTTTCTTAAAGTCGCCGTACCACAAAAATCTAGGCATTTCGATTTGTGGATCAGCCATCTCCAAAACGGGCTGTAAATGATTGATGGACCATTTAACAATGTCAACAAGCACCCGCCTAAGCTCGTGGTTCTTTAGCCCGTCCCCTTCAAGTTTTGCGTACAACTCCAGTGTTGCGATCATCGCTTCTCTTATCTTCCTATGGATTACCGGTACCTTTGATTTCAACAATAACTGTTCCCCATCTAGAAAAGCCGTAAATCGGTTGATGGACAGCTTTTGTTCACGATTAATATTTATGACTTTTTGAATGGATTGAAAGTGAGTGTTGTTAATTGTTTTATCTAGTGATTCCTCACTTAGCAAATGAAGTCTCCATTCCTCATTATTAACATAATCAAAAAGCTGGTTATAATAGGTATCCGTATCGATTGGTATCCCAAGGAACTTTCCAAGTACTTGCCCAATGTGAATTTTTCCATTTTCTAATGAATAATTTGGCCGTTCAGGTAGCGGTTTTTTCAGCAAGGCGTGCCAATTTTCATATGAAAGGGATACTGGATGGGCGATTAGCTGATTTAATGATGGATGCATTCATAATCCCTTCCTCAAAAAAGAAAGCTATTTTTCTAGCGCTAGAAAATTATGTAAGGTTTCCATAACATCATATCATAGTTATTTAATTGGTTCATTTGTTTATACGAATGTCATAAAAAAATGTTTCGTCTTTTTCACCATTTCCTCATTTTTCACCTTTTTCCTTGTCCTTACATACTATTTGAGTACTGACGTTAAAGTAGGTGACTCGAATGAGATTTTTATATAAGCGGCCTAGGATAGAACACATTCAGGAAGAATTAAATACCGTGATGGAAGTGATGGTTTCCGATGTTTTTATTTACCTAGATTTATTTGTGTTTAGCTTAATCTTTACGATGCTGCTTTCTTCAACATTGCATTCACTAGCCATGTCGATTCTATTCTTTATTGGGTGCTATAGTTTATTTTCTTGCGTATACTTATTTGTTTTTAACCGAAAAGTGAAATAGATTAAACTATAAGTTGTTGCAGCTGTAAAAATTGTTGGGTAATCTCCTCTCCTGCACAAACACCATAATTTTTTGTAAGTGTAAAATTACTAGTGCCTGACACCCTAGCAAGCTCACCATGGGCTGGGACAAATCGATATTGGCAGTTTTCCAGAAAGTCCCAATCTAGTACGGAGTCCCCCGCACCCGCAATGACTTCCATACCTTCTCGCTTAGAGATAAATTCAAGTGCATCCCCTTTGCTGATCGCAAGAGGGATAAAGTAGAGCTTTCTCCCCTGTATGGAGATCCTCCAACCATATGATACAGCCAAATCATTAATCGCTTTTCGATCTGAAGCAGGTGGAAGACTGTTTAAAATGAAATAGAAAAATAAATTCTCCGCCTGCTTTATTTGTCCATCAAAATGAAAGCCTTCTCTTTTTAAAATCGCAAGCAACTCATTTTGGTGAACCGATTCCGCGTTCATACGCTGAAAAATATAGGTCGACCAATCTTTCATTATTTCACCTTTATTAAGAATATTGGCCCCATTTGAAGTAATTGCATATTTTAGCTGTATCTCCTCCTTAAAAATGTAGAAACGGTTAAATTGCTCTGTTGTCCTCGTTGTAACCGGAACAAAAAGACTAGTTAGTGATAGCTCTTTTAAAGCAAAAAAGGATCGTTCTGTCATATAGGCAACCCAATTATTATCTTTTTTTTCAACGGGTTTTAAGACTGTTTTATCTAGTTCTCCTAGTTCTTCAATAGCCCGTTTCGAATAAACCAATGTACGATCAAGGTCAGATGCAAAGATCATTTTTTAATCCCCTTAACCGACTTAATTAAGCCGCAGCATAAATACTTTAAATTTGGATATGGTACAACCTCTACACCCTTTTCTTCGGCAAGCATGAGAATATGTTTGACAAATGGACTTGACGGATCGCGCATTAGTATCTTCCATGGAACCCTGCGAAGCAGAACTCTTGTTGTTTCTCCGACTCCTGGTTTGATATAATGGGTACTTTCCATTTCAAACTCAGATTGAATTCGCTTGACGTCCTCCATCCCCAAGAATCCAGTTTCTATTTTCTCATTTTCCTTATGTGTAGCCATCTCCGCCGCTTCGCTTGCAATGTTTACAAATTCATTGCTAATCAAATCAATATATTCATTGGAAACATCAACAGGAATCAATTCCTCGTAATACTTAGCTCCATGGAATTCATCCTTCCCGATATATTGATCATTTAAAACCGTCCTACTCACCAACCCAGATACAGTTGAGTTTAGACATGCACTAGGAATTAAAAAATCCTCACGGGTTCCGAACAAAGTGGTACAATAACCTGGATCTGCGATGACTGCTAATGTGTCGTCAAGGTTTATCCCATATTTTTGTTGATAATCATGACAGGCTTTAGTCAATTCAAGCGAAATTGCCCCTTTACCTGTCCACCCATCAACAAATTGAATATCAGCCTCCGGATGTTGGCTAAGTATATATTGAAGTGCATTTTCGTCAATCCCTCTGTCGCGGATAATTGAAACACTGTAATGCGGCAATAATACAAGGTAATGCATGTGTATATACCTTTTTATTAATATCCCCACAGGCGTTCCTGCACGAGCCAGAGAAACAAGTATGGCCCTATCACCCTTAGATTGATAGATTTGTTCAGCCACAACACCAATACATAGGGCAACTTTTTGTTTGTATTCCTGTAAGGTTTCCCAAAATAAATCCACATACGCCTTTGGCGGCTGGTACTCAATTGGCAGTGATTCGCTGTAGTGAACACCTGATTGAACCATCAATTCCCGATTTTCAGTCGAATCCTCTAGCTTTATATCACTTAAATCCTTTAATAGAAATTGAACATCCTCCGCATTATAGCTTCCGATCTTTGCCGGTTTATTGATTGTGGTTTTCAACTTGTTCACCTCGATATTCAGAAAAAAAGACAAGTCTTATCATCTTTATTTGTAATTTATTTAGTTCTCTCAGTAATGGTTGAAGATTCTCTAACTTTACTGTTCTTTCAAAAAAGATAAATATTTCATCGTAAAATCCTGGTGGAATATTGTAAAAAAAGTGAGTAATATCTTGGTCTTCAGGATTAGGAAAAGACGCACCATACCTCGCTCCGTATCCTACTTTGTCTTCGATAAAAATCGGGCTTCGAGTTGTTGATTGATAATAAACACCTTTACCCATTTCGGCAGCTAGTTTCATCGGAAGATACATAAACTCTCCAGTGCCTAGGCAAAGCGTCCTTTTTCCAATCCTTTTTTTGTTTAAAACGGCCGCAGCTGCAGAGGTTTTCTGTTGAAGACTCCTATTTTCCGTACTGCTTAGGCCGAATCGACCTGTCTCTTTAATAAATGCCGCCTTATTCATCGGGTTATTGGCTGAATAGAGGGTCATGGTAAAAAAAGGTGATAGGTCTATTTGTTCGAAAGAGGACTCCACACGCTTGTTCGATTCCTCTTTTATTGACCAATTATTATTCATTTCATTATGATGTTTAACCTGTACTGTACCAGCCAAAAGGCTTACCACATTGATTTTTATCCCCAGGTCCTGTTCAAGACGGATAAAACCATTTCGATTTTCTTCTGAACGCCAATCCAAAATGGAAACAACGGTATAAACATGTCTTGGGAATTTAGCATGGATCGATTGGATAATATTTAAAGCGGTTTTACCCGTTGTTAGTTCATCATCAACGAGGATGATCTCTCGTTCATTTTGTATCATTTCTAACGGAATAAAACAACGATGTGATGTCGCATGGGAATGCTCTTCTTCAAAGGTAATTTTTGGTTTCACCTGTTCGAGTTCTTCTCGAGTGGTATGAAAGTATTCAGCCGAGTTAAAGCAATCAAAAAAAGCATGCCCAAGTGATGTGGCGGTTTCAGCAAATCCTATCACTACAGGACGAATATTGTCAGGGATAAAGGCCTTACTCTGATATAATTCTCCATTTTTAAAGGAGGTTAATAGACTCTCAGTTTCTAAACATTTTATCTCCTTTACCGTTTCAAGGAATCTCGCACCAAGAAGTGCTCCAGTTTGGAGTCCTTTATTGGGATCAATTGGTAAGTGTTTACCAAGCACTTTACTTACAAACAAAAACGACCGTTTCTTATTTATTCTTGCTGCCATTGTAAATAATTCTTCTAGTGTCAAATCATACGGATTTTCAGAAACTTCTATCTCTGTTTCAATAGAGTCTAGGATATTATACATATACTTCTTTTTTGATAAGGTCAATGGTTGTGAATTCTTCATGTAACACCCCGTACAGCTGTGATTTTAAGATGGTTTTCTTTGCCCAATAATAATGAGGTTTTATTTCATTCATTTTATTAGCAAAATTACTTTTCAGAACGCCAATATCCCCATTTGCCGCATTTATGATATTGCTAGCATCAATGAATTCCTCGTAGGAAACAACATTTAGGGCTTGCACTACTTTGATATGTGAAGGATGAATAATCGTTTTTCCTGTTATTCCGTTTGCAATATCCATTAAGATTTCCTGGATTAAACCATCCATATGTTCATTGATTAATTTTGCTCTCCATTTCAACCCTTCATCCCCGTACCGTTCTCGGAACGGTGTTTGCCTAAGCTGTGGCTTTAACATTCTCTTTTTCGCAGAAAAATACTCCCAAACTGGACCCGATACAACGTAGGAACTATCAAAGCGTTGAAAGACATTGATAATATCTGAAATGCAATCTCTTAAGACAGCGATATCATAAACGGTAGTATCCGCACTACGGCGAATTCCATATAATCCACAAAAATCAGTAGCCCCAATCCGAACATTAAGAATAATGTCCTTGTAGCGATCAAGAAGATTCTTTATACTCATTAATTCTTCCATTCTCGTTTCTTTTTGAATGACCTTTGCTGTCTCCAAGATCGGCATAGCATAAAATGGGTGCTCCTTTGTATGTAATCGGTGTACTTCCATTAATAATTCTTCTCCAATTTCAGCACTGAATTTTGGAAGCACGACCCCAGTAAGCAGACTTATTGCATCCCCTAATTGTTCGGTAACCCGATTTAACTGCTCTAGGTTTCGGATTCGGATAAACATAAGCGGTAGATCTGTATAGCTCAAAAAGCCTTTATTTAATTCAAAAAATAACTTTAATAATTGACTGATAAGCATTGCTTCAGCATCAGTTACCTCGTTATCACCAACAGCATCTTCTAAGTCGATGACAAGGGAGGTTAAACCTTCATGCTTCTTAGAGAGGATTTCTTGATGAATATTAGGGCGTGTGGCAGGCATATAAAGCGTGGCGCCTAAACCATAGGACAGTAGTTCACGGTGAGAATATTTAGTAAAAGCCTGCGGTTTTTGAAAGAAGAATCCTTTAATTTCATTTTCGTAAAAGTATGTAAAAAATTCCATAACCACTTTCTCCTCTTTAAAGGTAAAAAATAGAGGAGACGGACTCTCGTCAGCTCCCCTTTTTAGTCAACAATTTTTAGTTTTCTTTGCTAGTTTCCTTTTTCTTATTCATGAAGTGAACAATAAAGGTAGCTCCAAATGTTACGGCTAGAATAATAAAGAAATGTAATGATTCAATATGGATGTTGAATAACGGTAAGGTTAGTGCCATCTTAATAGAAATGATTAGGATTAAGATATAAGCGGTGGTTTCAAGTTCAGGAATCCTGTCGATTAGTGTAAGAAAAACTCCGGCAACGCCACGCATCATTAACACACCAAGGATCCCACCTACAAATAAAATCCATACCTGATTGCTGACCCCAAATGCCGCAAGAACGCTGTCTACTGAGAATGCAATATCCATTAATTCAACGGCAGCTACCGTTCCCCAAAAGGTACCAAATAAGCGTATTAGCAAGCCGCCTTGGTTAATTCCTGCTGCTTCCTCATCATCGTGACCAGTATCACCTTTACGCTTATCGATGAAATACTTAATCGCTAACCAAGCAAGATACGCGGCACCAAGGGCTTTAATGACCCAAAACTTGATTAAGTATACTCCGATTCCAATCGCAATAAATCGGAATATATATGCTCCTAATAAACCATAGAACAAGGCTCTCTTACGCTTTTTAGGTTCCAAATGTTTAACCATAACGGCTAAAACAAGCGCATTATCAGCAGAAAGTAATCCTTCTAAAATAATAAGTGTCCCAATAAGTCCCCAGCTGACTGGATCGGCTAATATTTTACCCCACATATTCAAATCAAAAAATTGCGCATAGGTGTCCAAGATATGATTCAAAACTGACATTAAAGTAATTCCTCCTAGAATAGAAAAGCGGAAGCGCCTTGTTCAGGCCAAGCATAAGACTCCGTCATGAAGGTTGTACTTTAACCTTCATGACGGATTGACTGTAGACCATAGAGCCCCTAGGCGCAGCAGCTAGACATATTGTTAACAAAGCTTTTGTAAAAAGACCCATTATTGATTGGGTCTCTTCATTTTGAAATATTAACCTATAGATAGTCCAAAGTCAGTTGCAAGTGCAGCTAATCCGCCTTGATACCCACTGCCAATGGCACTAAATTTCCATTCACCATTGTGGCGATACAATTCACCAACAACAATTGCTGTTTCAATCGAGAAGTCCTCACCTAAATCATAGCGAATCAATTCTTCACCGTTTGCCTCATTGTAAATGCGGGCATAGGCATTTGAAACCTGTCCAAAGTTTTGATTTCTGCTTTCTGCATCATGAATTGTAATTGTAAACGCAATCCGCTGAATATTGGCTGGAATAGTTGTAAGGCTTACTTTAATGCCTTCATCATCACCATCACCAGCACCTGTGCGATTATCTCCAGTATGTACCACAGCTCCATTTGCTCCTTGTGGATTATTATAGAAAATAAAGTCACTTTCATTCGTGACTTTTCCATTTTCCCCCAATAGGAAAACTGATGAATCTAAATCAAAGTCATTTCCACCATCATATTTGTTTGTGTCCCATCCTAATCCAACCACAACATTTGTTAAACCAGGATTGGTTTTTGTTAAATCAACTTTTTGACCTTTTGATAAACTTACTGCCATTTTTCATTCCTCCAATTTAGGTAATAGTCTATTTACGAGTTTGTCATAAAAAGGTTTCATTTATTATAATAAATTTTTTTCCTGCCAATAAGCAAATTCACATTAACTCATCCATTTAGGTGGTGTATTTTTAGCCCAAAAAATAGACCCTAACTCATGATGGCTCTGGAAATTATCATGGTAGGTGTGGTAATGAAAATTAAACCAGTAACCTGCTTGCGGTGGATTATCTCGTCTTACATGAAAACGAAGTATATCTTTACCGATAGCGCGATTGTTAATATTAAAGATTTTTTCAGAAAGGCCGGCACCAGGATGTTCGGTTATGGTGAGATTTTTCAAATCTTCTTTAGGAAATTGGACAGCAATTTCTTCAAGTGCAGTTTCGATATTTGGTAAAATAATTTCCCGAAATTCATTTTCGATGACTGGTTTAATCCTTGGACCAAATTTTTGATATGACTGGAATTCTGCTTGTTTTATTAATTCTTCAATAAACTTTTCTTTGTCAAAATCTGATTCTTCAATAAACGTGTTTGTTTGTCCATAGTGACTTTCGGTCGATGGCGCTTCAAAGGCATCACGATCGGCAAGATTCTCTCCATTTACCGTATTGATTAATTGTGTGGGGGTAACAAGTCCAAAAGTTAAAACAGATACTAATACAAATAACGTTTTACGAAGCCAATTGTTCATTTTTCATTTCACCTTATTCTTAGCAAGATTATGTATAATCTATTTTTTTCTAAAATTAGTTATTATACAAAATATTATACTTCTTTTTTCTTATAAATGGAAAAAAACAGTTTAAAAATCACAATTTAATCATAGAAAAAGGATGTCGGTTGACATCCTAATTAGCAGTGGGCTTCAAATGCCCCAAGTAAATTATGCATAACTGTTTCCATCGGCATTCCTTCAATATCATGTCTAGGAATGAAATGAACGACTTTTTTATCTTTTAATAATGCCATAGATGGTGATGAGGGTTCAATACCTTCGAAATACTCACGCATTTTCGCTGTGGCTTCTTTATCCTGTCCAGCAAAAACTGTTACTAGGTGGTTTGGCTTTTTTTCGCTATTTAGCACCGCTTGCGTTGCAGCAGGACGAGCCAATCCAGCAGCACATCCGCACACAGAATTTACGACAACCAGCGTTGTTCCGCTGACATTTTCCAAAAATTGTTCTACATCTTGTGCAGTAGGTAGCTCTTCGAAGCCAGCTCTTGTTAATTCTTCGCGCATCGGTAAAACCATTTGTTTCATATATTCATCATAAGCATTTGACATTTTAAATCACTCCGTTTCGGTTCATCCACTTTAGAATACCTAATCTATTAGCTATTTGCAATTTTATTCGGTCGCTTTCCTTGATTCAGTCATTTGCTTCCAAACAGAACCTTTAGCTTCTTTACCGCCTTCGATTCTTTCAATCGCCATTTTTATTTGCAAACTGACTTCAAATTCCGAATCATTTTCGGCAGCTTTTAACGCTGGAAGGGCCTTTTCATCGCCTGCTTCATATAAAAACATAGCTGCCCGCCAGCGAACTAACTTGCTCTTATCCTGCAATGCTTCCATCATCTCGTCGGCTGCTTCTGGAAACCCTAAATCTGATAGACAATCTCCCGCGGTTCTTCGAACGGTCACAGTTTTATCTTTCAATGCCTGATATAAAAGCGGAAGTACCTCTTTCTCTTTGATCATGCCTAGGTACACTGTTGCAAGCCTTCGAATCGAAGCCTTTTCATCAGATAATGCTTTTTCAAGTACGGGTAAATCCTCTAGTTCCGGATCATCCATTTGCTCGAGGAGTTGATAGCGAATCTGCCAATCGGGATTCTGCAAATCCTCCAATGTTACCTTTTTGCGAGAAAGATTAATTTTTGGTTCTGAAGTAGATTCTGCTGATTGAGCATTTGTAACTAATTCTTCTAATCGTTCCAGTGGATACGCGGCAATGAGTTCATCGACTACCTCCTTGCCAATTTGGTCAAAATCTCCATAGCGAACGCCCTGATTTTGCCACTTTCGCAATAAGATATAGTTATCTTCAGGAAGCTGTGCCCTTTCTCTTGCCTTTAAAAAGTGTTCCGCCAATCCAAACCGTCTTTCAGTAGCGCCATCGGTAAGCTTTACTTGGAGTGGAATATCCTTAAACATTTGGATTTCAACCTTAATTTCACCAAAATGTTCATCTATTTTTGCTGTGTTTGCAGTTTCATTCGCTTTTTCTCCAAATGCCTGGCGAACTTGAGGTAATAATTCCTTCCAATCATATCTTGCATTCCGCTCGACAGCAAGAAAGTCTGCGACATGGTACACGCCTTTGATGCCTTCGATTTGAAGGATGGATTGGATAACGGCTGGCGCATCTGTTGCTGTTTCTTTTTTATAATTATGGCTTTTCCCCATAGGAAGTTCTTCATCTAAATTAATTTTCATTGTATTCGGACTTGGCGTTGGTTCAATCGCCTTAATTTTCAAAAAGATCACCTAATTCTTATGATTTCTTTATCCAGTTTATCATATTGGATAAGTTTCAATCACCGGATATGCTTGAAGAAAAAGAGTACGCCCATGGACGCACTCTTATTCCTTTTCAGCCAGCTCTGCCAGATATGACCAGCGTTCGATTAAATACTCAAGCTTTTCGTTTAATTCGGTTTCCTGCTTCATCAAATCCTGTGCTTTCGTAAAATCACTGCCTGTTTTCGCCATTTCAACACCTATTTCTTCAATGCGGGTCTCTGTTTTCGCAATATCCTCGTCAATTGATTCCCATTCTTTTTTCTCTAGATAAGTCATTTTTTTCTTTTTTTCTTTCTCAACCGGTTTAGTTGGCTTGGCCGAAACTGTGACTGTTTTTTGTGCTTCAAGCGCTGATTCCTTCTCAAGATACTCTGTATAATTCCCAAAGAATGAATCTATTGTACCTTCCCCTTGTAGGACGAGAAGCTGTTCAGCCACCTTATCTAAGAAATAGCGGTCATGAGAAACAGTGATTACCACTCCCGGGAAATCTTCCAAATAATCTTCAAGTACCGTCAGTGTCTGGGTATCGAGATCATTGGTTGGTTCGTCCAACAATAACACATTTGGTGCAGTCATCAATATTTTTAACAAATATAAACGTCGTTTTTCCCCGCCCGATAGCTTTCGAATTGGGGTACCGTGCGAAAATGGAGGAAATAGAAAGCGTTCAAGCATTTGAGCAGCAGAGATCGTTTTCCCATCCGATGTTTCGACAATCTCGGCCGTCTCTTTAATGTATTCAATCATCCGCTTATTTTCATCCATATCTTCACTTTCCTGTGTATAATAAGCGGTTTTTACCGTTTGCCCCATGATAAACTCACCCTCATCAAGGGGGATATGTTTTGCGAGGATATTTAATAAGGTTGATTTCCCGGTTCCGTTTTTCCCGATAATGCCAATCCGATCCCCCGGCTTCACAAGTAAATCAAAATGATATAAAATCGTTTTTGCTCCGTATCGCTTGGAAGCATCCTTCAGTTCAAATACCTGCTTGCCAAGCCGACTGCCATTTAACGAGATATCCATCTTTTCAGAAGATGACTTCCCACTCGAAACCTTTTCATCGAGCTCATCAAAACGTTGAATCCTCGCCTTTTGTTTTGTAGACCTGGCTTTTGCACCACGCCTAATCCATTCGAGCTCCCTGCGGAACAGATTCTTACTTTTTTCAAAGGTAGCTGCCTCATTTTCTTCACGAATCGCTTTTGCTTCTAAAAAGGCGGCATAGTTCCCTTTATAACTGTATAATTGACCACTATCGAGCTCAAACATCCGATTCGCAACCCGATCTAAAAAGTAGCGATCATGTGTGACAAGCAAGATCGAGCCATTGTATCTACTTAAATAATCCTCTAACCATTTTACCGAATCAAAATCAAGATGGTTCGTAGGTTCGTCTAAAATAAGTAAATCCGGCTCGGCGATTAATACTTGAGCTAATGCGACGCGCTTTTTCTGTCCGCCCGAAAGTTCACTGATTCTTTTTGTAAATTCCTCAATCCCTAATTTCATTAAAATCGACTTTGCATTGGTACTAGCATCCCAAGCATTTAAAGCATCCATTTGCTTTTGTAATTCAAAAAGGTCTTCTTGGACTTTCGTGTCATTTGGAGAAAGATTCAGTTCTAATAAAGTTTTTTCATAAGCACGCATTAGTTTTAGGATGGGAGCATCGCCATGGAAGACTTGTTCAAGGACCGTTTTGTCACCGTCTAACTCCGGCTGTTGGTCTAAAAATGTAATGGAATAGTCTTTACTTGTGATGATTTTTCCTTCGTCAGGAGTATCCAGTCCTGCAATAATTTTTAATAGTGATGATTTACCGGTCCCGTTGATCCCGATTAATCCCACACGCTCTTTTTCTTTAATCGTGAACGAGATATTGTTAAAGAGCTGTTTTTCCCCATACGTTTTCGAAACATTTTCTCCTGTGAGCATTTTCATTCTTGTCCATCCCATTCTTGGTAAAATTGTTCTAAAAAGGTTTCCATCATTTGTTGACGGCTTTCTGCCATTTGTCGGGCAGACTCTGTATTTAGTAAATCTTTTAATTTAAGCAACTTTTCATAAAAGTGGTGAATACTTGTTGATTTACCTTTTCGATACTCTTCTAAGCTCATTTCGTTTCGAACCTTAATGCCGGGGTTATAAATTGGTTGTCCTTTTTTACCGCCATAGGCAAACGCCCTCGCAATCCCGATGGCTCCAATCGCATCTAATCGGTCTGCATCCTGGACGATTTTGGCTTCAATCGTTGAGAGCTCACTGTTTATGCCGCCTTTATAGGAAATCGTTGCGATAATTTGTTTTATATGTTTTTTTTCATTATCTGTTAGCGGAATTGTTTGCAAAAAGGTTTCCAGTTTTTCTTCACCTTTTTCGATACTTTCATTCAACTTTTCATCAGGGATGTCATGGAGTAATGCAGCCATTTCAATAATGAACGCCTCTCCAGTCTTTTCTTCCCTGCAAATATGTAACGCATTCCGTCGAACGCGGTCGACATGGAACCAATCATGGCCTGTCGCATCTTCAGCAAATTCATTACGGACAAATTCTTCTGTTAGCACAATTTTCGGATTCTTCATTGCTTGAAAGCACCTACCTTTATCCTTGCTATTTTAACATGAAAAACAAACAAAAAATAACCCCGAATGTTCGGGATTATTTTTTGTTAGCTTGGCGTCCGCTTTTTTTCTGACTTTGCGACTTGCTATTACCAATTTGAAACTCGCTTCCAAGTTCAATATCATTTCGTTTGTCTTGCTTTTCAATTTGTTCTCTTGTTTGGTTCGGATTTTGTCTCCCTTGCTTACTAATGGCGCATCTCCCTCTCATCTAAGATTTAATGCAATTTTAGTATGCTCAGTTTGGGAGTAAGTTATTTCAACTCATTATGCCAGCTGATGCCAAGGGTATTTTCACCTGCATGCACGCCGATTACCGCGCCTAATGGACAACAGTTGATTTCTAGTTGAGGAAATTCCTTTCTTAATTCATCCTTCCAATTAGCTGCGTGACCCTCGTGCAATCCATATAAAATATATACCTCTTTAAAATGATGCTGCTCGTAGGATGACCTTAAGTAATCCAATATTTTTTCCTTTGCCTTTTTCTCACTTCTTGCTTTTTCTTTCACACTCAGCGCACCATCTTCGATCGAAATAATTGGTTTAACGTTAAGCATGCTGCCGAGAAAGAATTTCAAGCCTGACATTCTGCCGCTTCGGTGGAGCTGTTCTAAACTGCCAACAAGAAACATAGGTCTCGTTGGTTTTCTTAATTCTTTCGAGTTGACTGATTACTGATTCAAGACTAGCGCCTGCTTCAAGCAGCCTTATTCCTTCTTTAAGTAAAGCCGTCATTGGATAGGTTAGGATATTGGAATCAAAGGTGGTTACCGGAATCTCAACAAGCATTGCAGCTTGCTCACTCGAGGATACCGTGCCACTTAATTTTCCTGATAAAAGAACGGCGACAACTTGGTCGTAATCCTTAGACAGTTGTTCGTATAATGTTTGAAAAGCTCCAATGGAAGGTTGTGATGTTTTAGGTGGATTTTTAAGTTGCTTTAATCTCTCGAATAGCTGAGCAGGGGTTAAGTCAATCCCATCAGAAAATTCCTCACCATCAAGTAAAATCGTTAGTGGAATGGTATATAAATCTGGATGATTTTTTAATTCTTCGTCTAAATAGGCTGTACTATCTGTGACCCAAGCCGTTTTGACCAACGTCATCTCCCCTTTTTTATAAAAAAATGAACAGATATGTAAATTAATCGTACATAAAAATTCGAATATTGTAAATATTTTAAAGACCTAATTAAAACCAGCTTTGGATAAAAAGCTGGTTTCGCTTCATATTACTAAAATTCCCTGTTCAGTTGCTTAAGAGTTGTCATGATAAACTCAGTCATTTCAACCAAATCATCCACTTGGTCTTCCCGAATCAATCGATCAAAATCAACATTAATCACATGAGTCTGCTTTCGTACAATTTCAAGTGGTCGATACTGAACAATTTGAGTTATCTTTCTCGTGGACCCCCATACGTTTAGTAGGATGTTTTCAACCGCATGAAAGTCTATTTCCATGTCTTTATGTTCAATTAAAAATTGAAGCCTTAAATGACACCCTGCCTTCTGTTCTGATTGTAAGGCCGATAAAAGCTCTGCTGCTAGATTAACCAGGTTTGATGTCATTTCAATATTCGCTATTATACTGCTTTTAGGTAAACGGAAAGATACATCAAATTTCCGAGACATCTTAGCTATGTTGATTAGATCGTTTCGGTCCGTAATAACAATCTCACCGATAATATCTAAATCATAAAGTGCACCTTCAATCACCACTTTCATGTTATCAAAGGCTGTCGGATCAAACATATCCCATCTACTCTCCTCTTAAGAAAAGCGCAAGCGCCCGCTCGGCCGCTTGCGCTAGACAGTTATCTAGGTTCAAATTTTGCTACTCTTTTTGATTTAGAAAAGCCCAACGGCATTCCCGTTTTCATCCACATCCATATTTAAGGCAGCAGGTTTTTTCGGCAGCCCTGGCATGGTCATAACATCTCCAGTTAACGCAACGATAAATCCAGCCCCAATCGAAGGTTTAAACTCCCTGACCGTCACGCTGAAATCCGTTGGTCTACCTAACTTTACAGGATCATCAGACAAGGAATATTGAGATTTCGCCATACAAACAGCTAAATTAGACCAGCCGAATTTTTCAAAATCAATCAATTGTTTTTTAGCCTTTGAAGAAAATTCTACATCTTTTCCACCGTAAACCTTTTGGACAATTGTTCTAACTTTTTGTTCAATCGGATCAGATAGATCGTATAAAGGCTTAAAATTGGTTTCATTCTTGTCAATGACAGCCAAAAGTGTTTCAGCTAGCTCGATGCCTCCTGCTCCGCCTTTTTCCCACACTTCGGTTAAGGCAACAGGAACATTCTCTCTTTCACACCATCCAAGTAATGTTTTTACTTCAAGTTCTGTATCAGTGATGAATTTGTTAACAGCAACAACTACTGGTAATCCAAAGCTATTGATTGTCTCAATGTGTTTTTTTAGATTTGCAAAACCAAGTGTTAGTGATGGAATATTCTCTTTAGCTAACTCACTTTTTGCTACTCCCCCATGCATTTTTAAGGCACGAATAGTCGCAACAATAACAACTGCTTCTGGTTGAATCCTTGCACTTCTTGATTTAATATGTAAAAACTTTTCTGCACCTAAATCTGCTCCAAAGCCAGCTTCAGTGATAACATAATCCGCTAACTGAGCCGCAGCTTTAGTTGCTATGACGCTATTACACCCATGGGCAATATTTGCAAACGGACCGCCGTGAATAAGAGCAGGCGTATGTTCAATTGTCTGAACAAGATTTGGTTTGACCGCATCTTTTAACAATAACGTTAATGCGCCTTCCACACCTAAGTCACCGACCGTTACCGGCTCCTTATGATAATTATAGGCAACAACCATCCGTGATAATCGTAGTTTTAAATCCTTTAGATCTGTTGCTAAACATAAAACCGCCATAATTTCCGATGCGACCGTAATGTCAAAGCCATCTTCCCTTGGAACACCTTGAAGGGGTCCACCAAGACCGATAATAACTTTTCTTAGTGCACGGTCATTTAAATCAAGGGACCGTTTCCAGACTATTCTCCGTTGATCTATGCTAAGTTCATTTCCTTGTTGAAGATGATTATCGATTAATGCGGCGAGGGCATTATTTGCAGTCGTAATCGCATGTAAATCTCCAGTAAAATGTAAGTTGATGTCTTCCATTGGCAGGACTTGCGAGTATCCACCGCCAGTCGCCCCACCCTTAATACCCATAGTTGGGCCTAGTGAAGGCTCTCTAATTGCGATCATTGTCTTTTTACCTATCCGATTAAAAGCATCTGCCAGTCCAACTGTCACAGTCGATTTACCTTCTCCTGCTGGTGTTGGATTAATGGAAGTGACAAGGATAATTTTTCCGCTATTCTTCGTTTTGAGTTTAGCAAGAGCTTCATTTGAGATTTTAGCTTTGAATTTACCAAAAAGTTCTAGATCATCCTCTTCCAAACCAATTTTTTCGGCGATTTCAACAATTGGCTTCATCTTTGATTCTTGTGCAATATCAATGTCTGATTTCACTTCTGTCTTTAATACCACCTTTATCCCTCGCATTCAGCATTTAGAATTGGACTTACGGTTTCATTGTATCAAATAAGCGCTTTCAATCCGATTATTAATTATGACAAATTAATTAATACTTTTCTGAATTTACAATAATGTTTATAATATAAATATCAAATATTTCAAATATTCATTGACTCCTTATCGTAGGTAGTTATATAAATGGATGTAGTATTTAGAAATACGCCTAATTAACCTGAAGAAAGGGGCTGATCACTTGCCAATTAACATTCCAAAACTCCTTCCAGCGAGGGAAATTCTCGAACACGAAAATATTTTCATTATGGATAATGAACGTGCTATTGCTCAGGACATCAGACCATTAAATATCCTCATTCTGAATTTAATGCCTGAAAAAGAAAAAGCAGAAACACAGCTTTTAAGACTATTAGGAAACTCGCCTTTACAAGTAAATGTCAATTTTCTAAAAACCAACTCTTATGAATCCACCCATACGAGTAAACAGCATCTCGAACAGTTTTACACCACCTTTTCCCAAGTGAAAAACCTAAAATTTGATGGGATGATTATTACTGGTGCCCCTGTAGAGCTATTAGAATTTGATCAAGTTAAATATTGGTCGGAATTAACTGAGATTATGGACTGGGCCAATCAAAATGTCACTTCGACGTTACATATTTGCTGGGGTGCGCAGGCTGCTCTTAACTATCATTATCGGATTGGTAAATTTGAGTTACAGCGAAAATGCTCAGGTATTTATCCTCACCGGATTTTCGAACCAAATGACACTTTGCTGCGTGGGTTTGACGACCAGTTTTATGCTCCCCATTCTCGCTATACTGATGTATCGATTGAAGCAATTAAAAAGAATCCAGAATTAAAATTATTAGCCGCCTCTGAAGATGCAGGTGCCTTATTAATTGCCTCTCGGGATAGAAAGCATGTCATGATTACCGGACATTTGGAATATGAATCAGATTCACTGGCCCAAGAGTATGAAAGAGACTTGAACAAAGGCCTTGAAATCCATATACCGGAGAACTATTTTCCAAATAATGATCCAACCCAGCCGCCAATTAATCGCTGGCGTTCTCATGGTCATTTATTCTTTTCAAACTGGCTTAATTATTATGTATACCAGGAAACCCCTTTTTTTTGGGGTTAACACAAAGTATCGGGTAAATTCCGATGCTTTTTTTATATGATTGTTCGTTTATTATTTGAAAAAATAGAAAGAATATAGAAAAAAGCAAGGTATTGCTTTTAATAATAATTTTAGAGGAGACTTTTCATGGAATCAATTGTGGCACTTCACCGTAATTACTTTGGGGAAATTATCAATTTTGTCACTTCCGAGGGACGAATCATTTCTTACCGAAAGGCAATATTAGAGGCAGAAAATGGCCTAATTCAAGGGGTTCAGGCTATTGAGGAAGAGCATGGCAGAATGTCTTTAATCCCAGAGAGCGACCAATCTTTTGATCAATTCCCAGATTTGTATTAAAAGCACCTAGCAATTACTGCTAGGTGCTTCTTTATTAATCACTTTCATTCTGTTTTTGTATTTCATTTAATGCCTCTATACGCTTTTGGTCTTCTTCAAAAAACTGAACCAGGTCACCAATTCGATCAATTGAATCCCAGCTTAAATGGTGTTCAATCCCTTCGACATCGTTATATATATTTTCATTTTTTACACCGATGATTTTGAGGAACTGTTCAAGTAAATCATGTCTGAAGACCAGGCGCTTGCCAATCTTTTTCCCCTTGGCTGTTAACACAAGTCCTCTATATTTTTCGTAGACTAAATATTCATCTTTATCAAGTTTTTGCACCATTTTTGTTACTGAGGAGGGATGTACTGACAGCGCTTCGGCAATATCTGAGACACGAGCGTATCCTTTTTCTTCAATCAATATATATATTTGTTCAATATAGTCTTCCATACTTGGTGTTGGCATCCCATACCCTCCAAAAAAATTACTCAACTTAAAGTTTACTATAGAAAAAAAATAGTGACAAGTCACTTTATCATTTACCTAAAATATCATTTCTTTATTTTGATGCCGTTTCTTCGAATAAAAATTTTACTTTTTTTTCAGTTGGGTCTAAAAACAGCCGGGCATTAAAGGCCTTTTCTTTATTTGTGAAACCTTCAATCAGCTCGGTTTTCCCTTCTGACAAAAGCAGTTTAATGTTCTTCTGGGTAATATTTTTACCTAATATCTTCTTTGAAATGGTGAAATCACAATGATTTTTTTGGTAATTTGAACAACCGTAAAAGCTGCCCTTATCTACGACTGAACCATCACATTTTTTACAAGGACCCAGCTTGGCATAAGACTGCTTCCTTCCCTTTTGCTTTCCAGGTGCAAAATTTTCGCGAATCTCCTCCGAGAAAGACCAGTTAGTAGCTTGACCAATACTTGACGAAATTAAGTGAATGACCATCTTTTTTGTTTGCTCCATAAATTGCTTTGGTGCAGCAGACCCCTCTGATATTTCCTTTAGTTTCTGCTCCCACTTTGCGGTCATTTCTGGTGAAGCTAAAATTTCTTTGCCAATAGCCTCAATTAGGATTTTGGCTTTAGCTGTAGCATAAACTAAATTCTTAGTAACCTCAATATATAGACGGTCCTTTAGCATTGTAATGATGCCTGCTCTGGTTGCTTCTGTTCCAAGGCCCTCGGTCTTTGTCAGAATTTTTTCGAGTTCTTTATCATCTATATGCTTACCGGCCGTTTTCATTAACGTAATCAATTGACCTTCAGTATAGCGTTTTGGCGGCTGAGTTTTGCTTTCTTTGACTTCCACTTTATCCGTCCGACCCTGCTCACCTTCTGCTAACTTTGGTAGTGCTGGTTCATCATCGGTATCTTTTGGATTCAGTACTTTACGCCAGCCTTCTTCAATTTGAACCTTTCCTTTCGAGATAAACGCTGCTCTTCCATCCACCAATGTTGTCACAGTAGTATATTCAGCAATAGCCTTATTGTAGTGTGCGGCGATCAAACTTGTAACAACTAAATCGTAGATTTTTTTCTCATCTGGAGTGAGCCGCTCAACATTAGGGATTTGTTCCGTCGGAATAATCGCATAGTGGTCTGTGACCTTCTTTTCATTCACATAGCGTTTGTTTTCTGAAATCGAAGCAAAAGGTAACGGGAAGAAGCTTTCGTAATCTTTAATATGACTTAATTTATTTAAGACTTCCGGGAAAGTATTCGCTTCTTCATTTGTAACGTACCGTGAATCTGAACGAGGGTATGAGACATTTCCCTTTTGATAGAGCTTTTGCATAACATCGAGAGTTTTCTTCGGTGAGAATTTAAAGCGTTTATTTGCCTCGGCTTGGAGGGCGGAAAGATTATACAAGAGTGGAGGAAAGAACTCTTTCCTTTCTGAAAGAACCTCGCTGACTTCGGCAGGTTTATCCCTGCAAAAAGCCGCAACTTTTTCGGCTAACTCTTTTGTATTCACTCGGGTTTCCCCATTGTTCTGCCATTTTCCAGTATATTTTTTTCCATTCATTAAAAAATGTGCGAGAACTTCCCAAAAGGGTTCAGACTTAAAGTTCTCTATTTCTATTTCTCTTTTAACAATAAGTGCTAAGGTTGGTGTTTGTACTCTACCAACTGAAAAGACATCGGAAAATCCTTGTTTTTGTAAAAGTAAGCTATACAAACGTGAAGCATTCATTCCAACCACCCAGTCAGCACAAGCCCTTGTGTAGGCTTCAAAAAATAAGCTCCGTGTTTCTTGCTCGTCCAACAGCTTTTTAAAACCCTCTCTAATGCTATTAGCTGTTAACGACGAGATCCACAGCCTTTTCATGGGTTTGTGACATTTTGTTAACCTGAGGATATTGCGGATAATTAGTTCACCTTCGCGCCCCGCGTCACCCGCATGAATAATTTCAGTTACATTAGAATCAGACACTAACTTTTTTATGACTGCAAATTGTTTTGCCTTATCTTTCGTTACTTCGTATTCAAACTGTTCAGGGATAATTGGTAAATTATCTAACGACCATTTTTTCCAGCCTTGCTGATATTTTTCGGGAGAGACTAATTGGCATACATGACCAATTGCCCAAGTCACATAGGCTCCCTTAGGAAAAATATCATTTGGATAAATTTCGATAAAACCATTTTGTTTTTTATGTTTAAAGATTGATGCTAAGGTTGACCCTTGATCCGGCTTTTCGGCAATAATTAATTTCATTATGATTGCTCCCTTTTTACAAAGCATCCCGAAATCCATTTTACCCATTAAATCCATTGTTCGTAAAGAATAAATAATCACCACATCAACTAATTTCCTTTCCAATTTTATGATAGAGGATGATCAAGAATATATAATCGACTGTATCATTCTTCACTTTTCAGTAATTGTAGATTCATTCAATTTCTAAGTACAGTGGTAATAATGATAATAATTATTTTTAGAATTCCTCTCAAAGTTCTTACTATTAAAATAGCAGACTACGTCACGAAATCTCCTTAGTATTTTGTCTGTTATTTGACAAATAGACTAAATAATAAAAAAGAGTGATCAAATGATCACCCAGGCTGTCGAGAAACTTTCGACAGCCTCTTATTTTCTACAATAACTTTAACCATTCACCGCGTTAATTTATTATAATATTATTAATATATAGGCTTTGCAACATGTCTGTTGATTTGCGCTCCAGGCACTTCGCTTTCCGCGGGCGTGCCGGGGAGCCTCCTCGGCCCCGTACTCCCGCAGGAGTCTGCGTGCCTTCCGCGGAAATCAACAGGCTCATTAGCAGGTACAATGAATAATTAAATGCTGAGAATAAAAAATTGCCGAGAAAAATACCCTTTCTCGACAATCTGAGTGATCAAATGATCACCCATAATGCTTGCTATTGTTAACTCAACGGCTTTATTGAAGGAAGATCCTGACTAAACCAATTATCCTCGGGGATAATATTCGAAACTGTTAAAATTAAGGATGGAATTCTCTCCACATTGAACACAATTGCACCAATTTTCTTTGTAAATATGATAAAGGCATTTCCATGTGAATAATTATCTAGGTCTAATCCCATATGGAGCAGTGCAAATAAAATGGTCTGCTTTTCATCAGAATCAATATAAACTTGGGGTGAAAATCTTAATATCCATTCATCGCCTTCAATGGAAAATCGGTACATCCTATCCCCGCCTCTGTAAATAAATTGATTAATTTAAGATATGATGCAGAGGTATTTTTCATGTTAGGGGTACGGACAAAATCAGACACTTAAATATTTTCATAGAAACTACCATAATTTCAATAAAAGAGACAAGTCATTCCTTGACTGTAAATTTTCATTATTGTATATTTAAAGCATCATGTAACTATATATGCATAGCAAGTGGCTGCGTGATAATATTTATCTTTGGCACCAATAAGGGTGGCTTGAAAGGCTTAGGAGGAAGAAGTAAATGCAAAACGGTAAAGTAAAATGGTTCAACAATGAAAAAGGTTTTGGTTTTATTGAAGTAGAAGGCGGCGACGATGTATTCGTACACTTCAGCGCTATCACTGGCGAAGGCTTCAAATCTTTAGAAGAAGGCCAAGAAGTTTCTTTTGAAATCGTTGAAGGAAACCGCGGACCACAAGCAGCTAACGTTGTAAAACTATAATCTAAAATAATCGATCAAGGGCTGACGTTTTCGTCAGCCTTTTTTATAGGCGCTAACAGGACTTAGGTGAATTTTCAACTCAGTTTCTTCCCATACTCCTGAAGTTGTTCTCCCACTGTACACTTTGAAATGCAAAACCGGTGTGCTGCTCTCCGCCCACCTTCTTTTTTCAAATGCTGGTGTAAAAAGCAGCCTTCACAGTATTGAACCATTAAGGATTCTACATGAACCAATAATTGCCTTTTGTTTAAGTCCTTCACAAGAGTTTCACACCCATTTCCTAAAGAATCAATGTTTTTGCAAAAATTTCTTTTCCTTCTAATGCTTGTGTCGCCAATTTATCAGCTTCTTTGTTATCTTTTCTAGCAATGGACGTATATTTAGGGACTAAACCAAGCGTTCTAATTTTTTCCTCTATTCTGTCAAGCCAGCTATTAAGCGTATCCTCATAACAAGGCCAATCCCCTTCCAGCTGTTTTAAAACCACTTGGGAGTCACCTTTAAATTCACAAGATAAATGATGAACTCCTAAATCCTCTAAAATATTTAGTGCATAATAAAAAGCAGCATACTCTGCTTCATTATTTGTTTCCAATTCATCAATCCGTTCATTGGCTCGGATACGGTATTTCTTCTTCCCCTGCTTAAAAAAGATTACAGCCCCAAGACCTGCTTGATTTGTTTCCTTTTGAAACCCTCCATCAAAGTAAACAGTTATTTCATGAGGATCATCTTCAATTTCGGTCATCAACTTTTTCATTTCCTTTAAGATCCATGATGTTCCCTTTTCATCATAAAAAAACAAATCAGATACTTTCCCAGTCATTTCAAGCTCTTCACCAATTTGTATAGCCGTTTCACCTGATACCATTTCAGAGGAAAACTGTACCTTTTCATTATTTTTAATTTTATACATCCACTCTAACCTATAGTTCAATGTCCTCAACCTTTCTAAAAAGAATTCAAGGGCTTTTTAAATAACATATTCCATGACACTATATCGACTACATCATTCTAACCTATTCTGATATATATTCTTATCATACCCACTTCTTCATAGTAGTTATAAGAATAAATATTTTCTGACTTAAAAGAAATATGATAAACTTTCAATATTACGTTTATGGAGGAAACAGAATTGATTGAGGTTTATATTGACGGGGCTAGTGCCGGAAATCCTGGACCAAGTGGGGCCGGGATATTTATTAAAGGAAACGGTATTACAGAAAAATATTCGATTCCATTAGGAAAAATGACGAATCATGAAGCAGAATATCATGCATTTATTAAGGCATTGGAAATATGTTTAGAAAAGGGATTTGAAAATTCAGTCGTGTCATTTCGGACCGACTCTCAATTAGTTAACAATGCGATTGAAAAAGAATTTGTAAAAAACAAACTATACTTACCATTATTTGAACAGGCATTACACTTATCAAAGAAGTTTCAATTATTTTTTATGAAATGGATCCCAAGTGCTGAAAATAAAGCGGCGGATGAACTAGCAAGGCAGGCAATAAGAAAAAATATTCCCGAGGAGCAATGATACATCATGAAAAAACCTATATTTGCAGATTTAAGTTTGCTCCTTGTAACGATCATCTGGGGCAGCACTTTTGTGTTAGTCCAAAATGCGATTGATTTTCTTGAACCGTTTTCCTTTAATAGCATTCGCTTTCTTGCGGCAGCGATTTTATTGATTTTCTGCCTTGTAATATTTGAAAAAAAACAGTTAAAACAATTGAATTTAAAGCTGCTTTTATCAGGTGTATTTATCGGATTTTGGCTTTTCCTTGGGTATGCTACCCAAACAATCGGCCTTTTATATACAACTTCTTCCAAAGCTGGCTTTATTACAGGGTTAAATGTTGTCCTTGTTCCAATATTTTCAATGATGTTATTAAAGCAGTTTCCGAACAGGAATGCTGTCTTGGGCGTGTTAACTGCGACCATTGGCTTATTCCTACTGACGATGACGGATGTTACTTCATTAAATAGAGGTGATGGTTTCGTTTTCATTTGCGCCATCAGTTTCGCACTACAGATCATCTATACAGGTAAGTTTAGTAATAAATATCCAACCTTGCTGTTAACAGTCATTCAAATTTCAACAGTTGCCCTTTTATCGATTTTATCCTCTTTCTTTTTTGAAGATTGGAAAAAGTCATTTAATCTACATATATTACTCAAGCAAGATGTTCTAGTTGCCCTTGTAATCACAAGCATATTTGCAACAGCACTGGCATTTTTGATTCAAACAAATTTTCAAAAATACACTTCTGCAACACGAGTTGCGTTAATTTTTGCAATGGAGCCGGTATTTGCCGCGATTACAGGTTTTTATTGGGCAAATGAACGACTTTCCTATAGTGCCTTAGTTGGGTGCTGCCTCATTTTTGCAGGAATGATTTTTGCTGAGATGCCAACAAACAAAATCCCTTTACTTAGAAAAAACAAGCCCTTTGAGGATAGGGTCTCATAAAAAACTCCCTTTCAGAGAAGGGAGTTTTTTCCTAATTATATCGCTAACAGTTCCTTTTCTTTAACGAACCTAATGGCATCTTTCCTTGAGTTGATCCTGTTCGAAATTAATGTTTCCAGTAACGATACATAAAAACTGCCATCAAAACTTTTTTGCGCTTTTAATGTCAGTTCAATGGCTGTAATACTCATCTCATCAGAAGCATTTGTGTAGTGTTTCCCAAAAAATATAAAGCCAATTGCATCCTCTTGGAATTGAAATCCTTTTCCTTCCAAGTGGTGCAAATAATCTTCGACTGTTCCCAATAACTTTGCCATCCCTCTCCCAACAAACTGTGAACATCCCTTAGAATCTTAACTTAAATTTTGATAATTTTCTATTCTTTTTTGTACATAAGTGACCTATGACTCCCACCAAAACACCTAGAATTGCCCCTCCAACAACTTCTTCGGGCTCATGGCCTAACATTTCTTTTAGCTTTTTTGGAGAGTCCTGTTTAAATTCAACACTTTCCTCTTTATGAATTTTTTCAATTAATTCATTCATTGAGTTCACCTTTAATGTTAGCTCCCCTGTTTGCCTTCTTACCCCTTGCGCATCATACATGACAATTAATCCGTAGATGAGGGAAAGGGCAAAATCAAAGGTTGGCAGTCCACGCTGCATTGCAATGTATGTTGTTAATGTAGAAACCCCTGCTGAATGTGAGCTAGGCATCCCACCGGTACCAAAAAACAGCTCTGGGCGCCATTCTTTCTTTTTATAATAATGAATAGGAATTTTCATCCCTTGTGCTAGTCCCATGCTGAAAAGTGCTAAATAAACACCCTTGTTCATCATATCACCCCTGCTAATATTGTTCGAAAGCCCGTGTTTTATTATTCCACATGGAAATACTAAAAAAGTGGGAGGTGAACGTAGATGGGTAAAAATGGTCAAACTAATCGAGGTGTCAAAGCTCCAGGGGTTAATCCTCAAGGATATGGTCAAGATGCGGAGTTCGCTGAAGAACCAAAAAGTAAACTAGAAAATGCAGCAAAGAAAAAAAACACTAAATAGACGCAAACATAAAAACTGGCTGTCCCTTGTCGAGACAGCTAGTTTCTATTTAAAGCTTTTGCCTATTCGCAAGATAGATGCAATAAGGAATAAGCCGCCTGGCCACTTCAAATTCCCTATGCTTACAACCTGGCCTCCAATTGACTTCAAATAACCATAGCCTTTGGAGTTGATCCATTCCAACATCAATACCCAGTTCATCAAAGGAATGTGCGTATAATGTGTCGAAATGAGCAGAAAATGTTAATGCAAATTGCTCTAGAACTGTTTTTATTCGATCTGACTCTTCCCCAAATTCATCTAAAAGAAAAGTTTCTAAGTCACCGCGGTACCCTCCGCTGCTAATATTGCTAATCAATTGGGCGTTACCGCTGATCCGTGGATAAATTAAGGTAATTTCCCAAAAACCACGTCCATTTTTTTGAACATGCAAGCGATAATCATAGGTTAATCCGGCTTTTGTTTTACATTCAATAAAAGGCTGAAGCAAATATTTTTGCTCAAGGACCAGCCCTTCAATTAGAACCTCCAATTCTTTTTGGTTAAGTACGCTAACTTTCTGACCCTCGGTTAATTTGAACAGTTGCTTTTCATTAAGTTTTTCGATAAATAATATTTTTTTACCTTGATTACCGGTTACTGGTTTAATTACAACTCGAGAATGTTCCTGGAAAAAAGAGATAAATTTTTGTGAATGATTTAATTTTGTGGAAGGAATCAAATAACTGGAGAATTCTTTCGCATTAAAGATTTTTTTGTACACTTTGAACTTATTTCCAACAGGATAACTTGTAAAAATAGCATATTGCTTTAATTTTTTCAAAATGGCGGATTGTCTTTTCGTTTTAGGGTTGCAGCTGTTAATGATGACTGTTGGAAAGTCGATAACTTTTTGTGTCCATTCACCATGTTGATACACCCAGCCATTAATTTTCAAATGATTAAAATCAACATTGTTGTAAGAAAAATAAAAAAAGGGGATTCCCTCCATTTTTGCGACAGCAGCAAAGGGATAAGCTTTTTTAACTTCTAGCGGATTTTTTCGATAGTGAAGCATCCCAATCGACTTCAAAATCATCACATCCTTAAAATGGCTCTAAGTAAAACTTGATTTCTTTCGAAGCTATTAACGCAATCTCCTTGGCCTGTTCAGGTGTATCAGCGCTGGCAATCACATAGGCATAGCGATCACCGAGTGAATACGGCTTTGTTAAGATCGCCCCTTTTCTTGGTTTCACATAAACTTCCTTTACACCATCATAATTTAAGGCTTTAGTTTTTCCTGTTACTTTTATGAGTCGGCCCCGTGAATTAACAGTAAGAAATTTTGCATAAACATGCGTCTTTTTCGTTGCTTTTAAGACGGGATCTAGCCCTAAGAAGAGTTTAAGTGTTTCTTTAATTAAATTGATTCCAGTAGCCTCTTCAATAATTTTATTCATTGCTCCGCCCGACATTCTTGGATTTATTTCTATTAACTTCCACTTCCCTTCAATAAGCCTCATTTCTAAATGACAAGTTCCATTTTCTAATTCAAGTGCTTGAATAATACTTGCAACTGCAACTTCTAATTCCTCTAATGTCTCATTTTCTAGTACGGCCGGATAACAATACCCTGTAATAATAAAGCGATCACCATTTAAGACCTCTTGTTCAATTACTGCCACCATAGCAATCAGCCCCTCCTTAACGATGACTTCGATTAGATATTGCGTTCCAATCAAATATTCTTCAATTAGTACCGGAATAGAAGGGAATTTTTTATTTAAGTACTCCAATCCTTCTTTTAACTCTGAGCAGGTTTCAACCAATAATACATCCTTTGACCCATTTGATACAGGAGACTTTAATATTAGTGGTAAATGACATTGATTTTCCTCAACAAATTTTTGAATAGACTGTTCTCTTTGAAAAATTGTAAACCTTGGTGTAACAGGCAGTGTTTTAAGGTGTTCACGAAAACGAGTTTTCTCCTCCATGATTGCCAAAGCATCCGTGGACATTTGAAAAAGTCCTAATTTTTTCGAGATTCGCGCCGCAAAAGAGACAAATGGATCAATGAAACTAATAACAGCACAGATTTGTTTTCTATCTTCTTCAAGGTTATTAATTATTGAAAAAATCATCTCCTTATCCATTAAATTTTCGACATATACCATCTGATGAACTTCAGGGAATTCTTTCTCTTGCTTTATAAATTCTCTTCTGTTCGTTAACAAAACAGTATAATAACCCATAGTTGTTGAAATACTCAGAGCTTCTCGGCTCGTTCCTGATTTGTTACTTCCAATAAAGACAATTGTTTGCATACCAACCTACTTCCTCTTTGTTTTTTATTGGCCATTTCTTTTAGTCAACAAATATTTCCCATAGCATATTGGGGTGATGTAGGTTTTCCGCCATGTTTCGAACATTAAAGCATGACGAAACGTTAACCTTAGATCTCGGGCATTACATTCAATAAACATTGGAAAACCATCTGCTGTAATCCCGACATCAAGCCCAAGATCTGCTAGGTTATCAATTTGATTGCCCATCTGTTTGGCAACCATTAGTGATAACTTTTCCACGTCAGCTACGACCTGTTTTTCATCAAGGTATGGAAGGTTTCTAAGGATATCTTCAAGAGAAATGCAGATACCTCCTCTAGCCACATTTGTAACAATGCTGCCTGTTTTTGCTACTTTCCCCACCATCCCTGTCACTTGCCATTCTCCATCCCCATTTCGTTGGACGGATACCCGAAGGTCAAATGGATTATTATGATATTCTCCAAGTTGAATCCTCTCTTGGATTATATACACCCCTCTTGTTACCAAAGATTCTATTTTCAAAGGTAATTGTTCCGCAAGATACATTTCATCCAGCCATGTGTCTTTTTGGGGATAGGATAATAACCATTCTGTATCGTTAATGCGTGCAGCTCTCATGTTTCGTTTTCCAAATGTACCATTGCTTGGTTTTATGATTAACTCTCTATGTTTTCCCATCATTTCGACCATATTACCAAGATTGAAGCGAACGGTTTCTGGGAGATGTGGTGTAATATCTTCACTTTCCATTAATAACTTATGAGTTTTGTATTTCCCATATTGGTTCCATTCATTAAAAATGACTAAGCCTTCAGCTAGTAACATTTTAATCTGTTTCTTTGCATCCTTCGTCCAATGATACCCTCTGTTATGAATCATGAATGGTTTAGGTATAGTGTACTTCTGATACTCACCGTTGATATTCATCACAAAACCCGTTGTCTCTGGTTCACCAGGCTGTAAATCCTCCAAACGAAGATAAACAGGAATCAGATTATTTATTTTGCCCCCTTCCTCATAGAAAGCCAAGACTTCTGGTTGATTACCGCGGTCAAGTTCTCTATATAATTGCGAGCTGATTATAATTCCAATAAATTGCTGTTCCAAGCTATTTTCCCCGCCTTATTAATAGGGTTTACTTTCAGGTTAAATAAATAAACTTCTTTCGTACTATTAAATGCAAAAGTTGTATATTTGGAGAGATAAAAACCCGAATTATTTTGAAACATTCATTAAATACGTGAATACACTAACTTACATTAATCTAAGAGGTGTTTTGCTTTATGAGAACTAAACCAAAGGTAGCCATTATTACCCCTGGTTCCTTCCCTATTCCATCCTCTCGTGCAAGTTCAGTTGAAACAGTGGTAGAAATGCAAACAAACATTCTTCAAAACGATGTTGATTTCACGATATTTGGGAAAAAGGCTAAAGGAATGGCCTCTACTGAAAACCAAGGAAATATTTCTTTTATCCGGTTTCCTTATCAAAATTGGACAAGGTACCTCACAAAGGTCATTCCTAAGTTATCAAGAATCAATCCTGATATCATCCAAATTGAAAATCGCCCTAAATATATTCCCATCATTCGGAACAAGTTTCAAAAAGCTCAAATTTGGTTGTCACTGCACTCGACCATGTTTATTTCAAGTCCACATATTGAAAAGGAAGAGTTAATTAGTTGTCTTCATCAAGCTGATAAGATCATTGTTAACAGCCATTTTCTTAAAAACTATTTAATTGTTCAAACTGGTTGTGAGGAAAATAAAGTCATTGTTAATTATTTAGGTGTGGATATAACACAATTTCATTCGAAATGGTCCATCGATCAAAAAAGTAAAATAGAGAATTTTATTAAACAATTAAACCTCGAAGGAAGGAAAATCATCCTATTTGTCGGACGTTTAAGAAAAATAAAGGGCATTCATAAAATACTTCAAGCGATGCCTTCCATTATTCAAGCGGTGCCTGACACCATATTAATTATTGCTGGAAGCGCCTTTTATGGTTCAGAAAGAAGAACAAGCTATGTTGATAAATTGCATGCGTTAGCAAAGGATTTCCCAGAACATGTCAAGTTTATGTCGTTTATTCCACATGCGGAAATCCACATTTGGTTTGAGGCGGCAGAGATTGTATTAGTACCCTCAATTGGACATGAAGCATTTGGATTAGTGAATGTGGAGGCAATGGCATGTGGTGTCCCCGTGATCGCAACGAATATTGGGGGAATGCCAGAGGTTATTGAACATGGCAGGACGGGGTATTTGATCAATACTCAAAACATTGAAGTGGAACTATCCAATTGTGTTATTCAGCTCTTAAATAATCCCAAAAGAATTAAAAGGTTAGGTCTTAACAGTATAGATCGAGTGAAGGAAAGTTTCACATGGGAAAAAAGTGCTAACCGTATCCTCCAATTATATAACCAAAATGTAACTGAAAAATAAAAGAACGTCCCTTTATGAAAAGGGACGTGAATGACTATAAAAAATATACTCTTTTTGGAAGTGAAAAGTATTTTTAAATGCATCTTCATCAAGAATTTGAAACCCTTGAATTTGAACTGCATAAAACATTGGTTGATTACGAATTTTTAAATACGTATCATAATCCAATTTCTTAAAGCCTTTGAAGCTAGGATATATATTTGCTTCAAGAATCCACGGGAAGCCCACTTCATCTAAAGCAATATCTATACCAAATTCAGCGAAATGATCATTTCTTTGATCCATGATGCGGCAAAACCTTTGACAAAGGTTTAATATATTCCGATAAACAAGTGAATAGCTGAGGTCTTGAGAAGACTTCTTTATAACTGTTTCTAATGTCATCGCCTCTCCACCCCGAGCAATATTAGTTAGATCCTCATCTTCTCGAGCAACCCTGCATTCAATTCCAGTGCATTGCCACTTACCTTTGTTATATTTCTGCATCACAACCCTGACATCAAGGGCTCGATTATTTACCTTTAAAAGCGGAATGTAGATTTGATATAAATACTCCTGTTTAAAAATTCCAAACTCCTTTAATAATACTTGTAAACCTTCTTTATCCTTCAATCTGTGTTGTACCTTTGTCATACTCCGATAATCGTATAAACTAAAACCTTCTGTTTCGTCATTTAATTCTAGTATGAAAATTCCGCGTCCTCTTGATAAGCTAACAGGCTTTAAAATAATCTTCTTATTTTCTATTAAAAAGTCAATTAATTCTTCCATGTTATTTAAAAGGAAAGTTGCAGGTAAGTGTTGTTTAATTTCTGGGGTATTTTTTAATAAATAAAGATCTGATTTTTTAAAGTGGTAGGAGTTAAATAAATTATTATTGGTTATTTCCACTAGTTGTCTAATATTATCTTTCTTTTGATGGAAATTTCTACGGTATATAGTAGAGGGAATCGGAGTAGAACCATAGCGCCAATGTTTTTTTACTGGGTCATAGATCATCCCATATGCAATTCTCTTTTCCCAGTCGACTGACCTTGCTGAAAAGGCGATCGTTACTCCGCCATAGCGATGGTATTCACCAAAACGGTCATTGAATTTCTCCATGTAATCCAAACTATAAACGTGATTTTTTTCACCTAATAGTAAGCCAATTGTTGGACCGATAATTGCCTTTCCCTCTGAAAATTGGATTTGATAAACTAGGTCAACAGGAAGATGCATGGATTCTACTAGAGTGTCGGAAACAAACAGCTCTAAGGGATTTTGATAGGAATTTTGTCTTAGCGGAATTGCATCTTCGTAATTTACAAAGTGACATGGCTGCTCATTTACCCCAAATTTTACAATTTCAGGTTGTTCCCTCCAGCATTCTGTAATTCGGTTAGGTAATTTCATTATCATTTCATGGTCTTGAAAAACTTTAAATTTCACCCAAACATTCTCAAAAAGCTGACTTGATTTCCTGATAAACGGCGTAATATTATCGTCGTGTAATTCTCCATTGCTTACCTGAACGGTTGCCTCAGTTTCCCCACTATACGTATGCATTGTCTTATCATCGTTTTTCAATTCCCTGATTTCATTTGCTAGATCAATCGGCCACTTAATAATCATACCCGCTACTTTTTTGTTGCTATAACTTATATCTTTCACAATGGTAACGATAGGACAAGTGGAATGAATTCGAATTTCACCAGTTTCCATCCCCACAAATTGAAGACCAATTTCATAAATTCTTGGATAATAATAGTGAAGAGTTTCTAAAATACGGTGGCTTACTTCATAAAGGTATTCTTGTGTCTCTTCTTGCATTTGGTGATCACCGGTAAGTAGCAGATAGGCTTCCTTAAAGGTTAACACTTGGTCATTATTCTTGGCATAAATAATCGGAGTCGTCCATTGATGATGGCAATCTTTTTGTCCTAAAACGTAAAAACTAAATGAAGTCGGAATTTGATTTTCCGCTATTAAATTAAAATCCTTTAGTGCAGGGTGTGTTGCTATCAATTCTAGGAAATGCTTATTCTTAATATTATTCTTTTCATTTATGAGAGTTACACCTGTTTGCTGTGCGAGTTCAAAGATTGTCCGATTGTTTTTCTTACGATGATAATTTGTGGGATTATAGATAATTGACGGTATATCAACGAAACCTAGTAAAACGATCTCCTCATCCTTTATCATAATTGCATTTCCCTTACGCTCGTTTACCAGCAATCCTTCGATATTAATAAATAGTACGTCAAAATTTAACTCTTCGCCCGCTTTTGCATATTGTAAAACATAGGAATCATCATCGTTTAATTCCTCTTGGGCCAGCCTATTCCATTGCCGTTTTGATAAAATAATGCCAATAGACTTTTCATCCATTACTCATTCACCTTCAATCATTTCAGGTCATTTAAAATATTTCTATTCATGATTCTATGAAACTGTATAGGCATATGGGAGTAACCCGTTGATATTAGTCTTTTATTATCAACGATTTCTTCCATTGTTCATAGAGGTCAGGCTCTTGATTATTTACATGCTCTAAAAACGTTGCCAATAAACCCAATTGTTTTAAGTCTTTGAAAAGTCGTTTTGGAAACGACCTTTGAATTTTAAAAGAATTAACATGATCTATGATTTTCAACTTTCCATTCTTATCATAGATGGTGTGTCGTAAGGAGAAATCAATTCTCATAAACTGTAAACTTCTAAGTTCTTTTATTAAATTGATAATTTCAATTGTTAAATCCACGGAAATTGTCTTTGATTTTTCAAGATATTCTTGTAAGGAAGGTCCAGCAAGGTATTCCATTATAATAAAATTTTCTCCCGCTTCATAAACCTCTGGTAAAATGGCAGTTTTTTCACCGATTTGTTGCAGTACTTTCTTTTCTCGAAGGCAATATATTTGTTTTGAATAAATTTTCACACATCGGTCTTCGGATAGTTTAAACACTGCACCTTGTAATCCTTTTCCAATGAGTGGATAGTCGGTTGGATTGGTTTGAACCTGAACTGGTTTTCCCGGCGTAACAACAATTTGGGTAAAATCATTCAACTTGCATTATCTCCTTTAATGGAAATTATTATTGTTTTGTGCTTCCTGTTAAAGCATATCCAGAGACTACTTTTTATGAAAATGGTAGAAGTGCATCAATAAATTCTTGTGCCGATTGATACCGTTTGAGTTTATGCTTTCTTGTTGATTTCCTCAGAACCTTTTGTAATTTCTGATTGAGAATCTGTTTGCACGCCTGTTTTTTTCGATACGGTGCAAAACCAGTTAACAGGTACAAACATACACATGCAACACTATATAAATCTGAGCAGTAGTTTAAATTAGCAGTAAAAATATGATTTTGTTTCTTAAGCTCTGGTGGTCGATACCATCTCGTTGCCCCTAGATGATTTCCAATATATTCACCAGAGTCATTTGTGCGGACAGCAGAGCCGAAATCGATGATTTTTACTGTTTGGGGGTCATCATTACAAATTAAAATGTTATGTGGAGTAATATCGCAATGGAGAATGCCATGTTGGTGGATCTCCTTTAACCCTTTAAGGATGTTAATTGTTATTTGAACGGCTAATTTTTGATCATGGATAATCCCTTTTTTAAAATGCCCCAGCCTTCCCCCTTCGTGATATTCTAAAACAATATACCCTTTATGTTCATCCACAAAAAAATCTAGCCAGGTGATGATATGTTTATGGACCGGTAAGCTTTTTAGTATATCGCTCTCTTGTTCTGCTTCTCTTCTGCTATCAACCTTTTTTATTACTACCCTCTCATTTCGTTGATTCAGACCAAAAAAGACAAGGCTTGTCGCACCCTTACCTAAAGTTTGATGATCCAGTGTGTACTTTTCGAATGTAGCTCCCCCCCCCCTTTGTGACCCCTGTTTTTTATATCTTATTATTAGTAAGACAAGAATTCCTGTATGTTTATCCATAAAAAAATAAGGTTGTCTCTAATGGACAACCTTATTTTTTCAGGATACATACGCTTCGTCTATTGGCAAGAGCCGTTGCAATCCACGAAGTTCTAATTCCATTAACTTATTCAATGCTTTTTCTTTTTCAATACGAAGTCCTGCATCATCCAATGAACAGCTCACTGGAACATCGCATTTTATTTCAGCAAGCAGTCTCGACAAATGGAGCATGTCTAAATCCTGCTCAATTTTAGTCTTATTTGACTTTGATAATCGATCTAAATTAGAGATAATGCCCTCAATATGTTCAAACTCCTGTAAGAGCTTAAGGGCTGTCTTCTCTCCTATCCCTTTTACGCCAGGATAATTATCGCTAGGGTCCCCCATGAGGGCTTTTAAATCAATCATCTGCCGAGGAGTAATTCCTTTTTCTTCAAAGAAGGAATCTGGTGTATGAACCAGGTAATTTCCATAACCTTTTTTCAACAAAATAACAGAAATACTATCATCAAGCAGTTGCAGCATATCCTGGTCACCGGTTAGGATGGACACATCGGCAAAGTCCTTTGATTGCTTAGCGATTGTTCCAATGCAGTCATCTGCTTCATAGCCTGCTAATCCAATATTGGGGATATCAAAGGAAGCAACCACTTCTTTTACTAAATCAAATTGTGGGATAAGCTCTATCGGAGCATCACCGCGATTACCTTTATAATCTGAGAATAATTCAGTACGAAAGGTCTTACTGCCCATATCCCAACAAACTGCGAGATGGGAAGGTTTAAATGATGAAACTGCCGTGAATAAATGCTTAACAAAGCCATGAATTCCATTGGTCGGTGTTCCATTTGAATTTATCATAAATTGTCCTGTAACTGCCGTAGCGTAAAAAGCTCGGAATAGCAACGCCATTCCATCAACAAGCATAAGTGAAGGCTTTTGATTAGTCATATTGGACCTCCTTATTGGTGTCGTTTAAAAACAACACGCTTTCCATTATAACATAAGTTTGCCTGAAAGATTATTCTATTTTATGATCCGCATAAGAAATCCAATCACTAAAGCTTCCGACATAAAGCTTTACTTTATTAAATCCAGCCTCCTTTAATGCCAAGTAATTAGGTGTGGCCGTGACCCCAGATCCACAGTAAACAATAATATCCATATTAGGTTCGATATCTGAAAACCTTTGTCTCTGTTCCTCAGCTTGCTTATATCGCCCGTCACGAATCCCCTCCATCCACGGCTTATTTATGGCGCCAGGAATGTGACCGGCTTTTTTATCAATCGGTTCTTCTAGCCCTAGATATCTTTTTGATTCCCTTGAATCTATTAATATCTTGTTTTCCAGCTGTTTTTCGACTACTTCTTTTACTTCTTCTGTAGTTGCTAGTAATTCCGGCTTTAAGTTGCAATGGAATTTTACCTTTTCAAATGAAGGAATATCTTTTGTTACTGGATAATTTGCTGCTGCCCATCCATTAAATCCCTCATCAAGTACATAAACATTTTCATGACCAAGGTATTGAAGCAGCCACCAAAAGCGGGCTGCATACGCCCCTTCACCAGTATCATAGGCTACAACGACTGTGTTTTCATTAATTCCCTCTTTCTCAAGTTTCATGATAAATTCCTCAAGTCTAGGCAAAGGATGCCGTCCGCCATGGACTTGAACTGGACTTGATAAATCTTTTTCTAAATCAAAGAAAACTGCGCTAGGTAAATGACCTTTTAAATATTCCTGTCTCCCTTTTTCTGGTTCACCTAATGAAAACCGGCAATCGACAACCCTGACATTGCTCTCGGTTAAGCTTTTCAATAACCATTCTTTGTCTTTAACAAATTTCACGCAGCTTCCTCCTCGTCATTGATTAATACTTTATAAGTTTTTTTGTATTTCCCTTAAATATTCAATAGAAATTCCGCCATCTAAGGCTGAAAGATAACTCAAATAAAAATCATTTACTTGTTCGTTCATTTGTTCTATTAGCCGATTGAATTCCTTTGTTATGTCATCTGAATAATGTGTTTTTAAACGGTGAGCTCCATTCGATAGATATTCATCCGCAGGCAAATTCAGCACTTGATACAGTTCATCACTCATGAATTTTTTTTCATTTTTTTCAAAAAATGATTTTGGATTTTTAAAGTACGACAAGGCTTTAGCAAATAATTGTTTATTCATATCTTTAAAAGCGATAGGAAATTCGATTGCTTGTTGATGCTTCACTTCAAATGCTGAAAAGGAAAGGTCTTGATTGATTTCTTGTAAATTTCGGATGAGACCTGATTGGTAATCAGCCAATTGCTTTTCGGCAAATCTTTCCAGGCGAACTGTCGTTGCCCGCAATTCCTGAGCAAAATCAAAGCCTAGACTTTCGAGAAATTCATCCAGTGCAGCTAGTAATACTTTTTTCAAATGACGACCATCATCCTTTAGTATGGCGGGATTAAATGACTCCCTAAAGAAATCCCCAAAGCGGAGGAAGACTCTTTGTTTAATGTAATAAACTAACTCTTCTGCTTCCTGGTACAAACGATTTTGCAAGATTTCAATCGTTTGGTTTTTCAATGACACTAAGATAACTGCTTTTTGTTTTTCAATAGTCCCGCGTTTTCTCTCTTTTACAGTTTGGTCTTCCTGTGAACTTTTGATAAGTTTATCAATTAAATCATGAACCCGGGTTATTTCTTTTTCTGCAGAGGAAATAGCCATTTCCGTTAGTTCATTAGTAATAAAATGATAAAAGGCCTGCTCAAAGTTAGCCATTCCAGATTCCGAAATAGGATTTGGTGTCTCCTTTTCTTTTAACGCCAGCAAGCTTGATACAGGATAAAGATGAGGATTTCTTATTCCATATTTGCTAAGCTGCTCCTCGACATATTCAATAACGGTTTCTTTTTCTTCTTCATTCTCAGCAAGGTCAATGGCATTAATAATAAAGAACATTTTATCCATTTGAAAGGATTCCTTTACACGTCCAAGCTGGATTAAAAATTCACGATCTGCTTTCGAAAATGCATGATTGTAATAGGTAACAAAAAAACATGCATCCGAATTTTTAATGTAATCAAAAGCGACACCTGTATGGCGGGCATTGATAGAATCCGCTCCTGGTGTATCAACCAGAGTAATTCCTTTATTAGTTAACTCGCATTCGTAGTAGAGCTCAATCCATTCTACGAAGCAGGATTTTTCTTCATTAGCAACGAAATCGGTAAATTCACTTAAGTCTGTTTCAAAAACGATTCCCAAAGAATTACCAAATGTTTGATAACCTCTAGTAAATGCCTGTAAGAAAGCAATATGTGTCTTCTCCAAGACACCGCCTTCTTGCTGTTTTTGAAACATAACCTGGTCAATTTTTTTGACCGCACCATCAAAATCATCTGCTTGGAGTTCAAAAACCCTTAATGAGCGATTTACATCTTCAAGCATGGCTGACGCTTCCTTAAACTTAACAAGCACGGTGCCATGCGGATGTCTTTCCGTAACAGGTTTAATTTTGTTAATGGCTGCAGTCGTTGGATTGGGTGAAACAGGCAGGATCTTAGCACCCATAAGTGCATTGGCAAAAGAAGATTTGCCTGCACTGAATGCTCCAAATAATGCTACGGTAAATCCCTTGTTTTCAAGTCTTTCCGCTTTTTCGGATAATTCTTTAGAAAGCTTATAAAAACCAGGGAGGTCTCTAATTAAGGATGAAGTCTTTACTAGACGTTCGACGGTTCTCTCTAAATGATTGCCTGATGGAAGTACCTTTGGATCATTTTTCGCGCTCTCAATCACTTTGCCTTTCAAATCGTTTTTCATGTTGCTACTTCCGTTTTCAGACTTTAGCTGTGTTTTGACCACTTCATATTCTTCTTCGTCCTGACTAAAAAGATGATAAATATCTTCTTGTAAAATATCATCTTGTGTTAATAACTCTTCGATCTTTGTTTCCTTCAACTTAGCATTCTGCTTAACCTTTTCTAGTTCTGACAAGGCATTTAGGTATCGATCGTTTTTGCTCAGTTCCTGTTCATACTGTCCAATTAATTTAGCTGTTTGTTGCTTTAATGCTTTTAGGAACTCTTCCTTAAAAATAGCCAGTTTTTGTCGTGCGATTTTTTTAATTTCATTAGCCACGTCTTCTGTGTAATGTAAGACATATTCACCTGATACTCGTGCACCAGTTTTAACAGTATCGGATAAGAGGTTTGCCTGCACATCGATTGAATAAGACTGCGCCAAGCCCTGTAAATCTCCTCCGTCAAGACCCGTTTCCTTTAAGGTGCGCAGTAAATATTCGCGTACGTGCCACTCGAGCTGAGATTTTGTTTTATCATGAATATCATGATGAAAGCGTTCAAGCCTCACATTCTTCTCATCCAACGTCTTTTGCTTGGAAAATATGAATCCAACTTTGAATTCCGGTTGACATGACTCCAAATAACTCTCCGCTAACTCTCTGGTTTGAAATGGCATGAGGTATGCGTTTTTAAGTATTTGGGCAATTTGATGATCAAATTCCTTCTCTGTTCCGATTACCCCCTCTTTTAAAGTCTGGAGGTTTCCTTCCATTTCTCGAGAACTATTGGATAATTCACTTTTTTCTTCCTCAGTTAATTCATTCAATACCTCAACGATAGGTCTTAGCTCACGCTCATCTAATTTACTTAATTGAGCCATATGATCTTGGGTAATTTTTTTTAAGGAATGAAAAACCGATGGTATTAATAATTGGTCTTTTGAGGCCAATTTGTCTGTAATAAATTCCTGAAGATCATTGAATTCATTGAAGGCATGGTTTTTATTTTTCAAAGAAGTATAAAAAATTCTTGCTGGTTTCACTCCCCAAGATGCAAACGAATCAACCACACTGTTTTGAAACTCATCGAAGCTCAGTTCTTCATCATTGTGTTTATCAATTTGGTTAATTACTAAATAAACTTCTTTTCCAGCTTGGGTTAATTCCTTTGTAAATAAAAAATTCAACTCTGCTTGGACGTGGTTAAAATCCATGACATATAGAACGATATCGGCAAGATGAATTGCTGATTCGGTTGCAATCCGGTGGGCATCATCAGCAGAATCAATACCAGGTGTATCCATGATTACCGTATGATCGGGCAACCCTGTTTCACTGTGACTAATTTCAATTTCTTCAATTTGATCGCCGTCTTTGCAATAATTTTTGACTAATTCATAATCATATGGAGCTAAATAGATGCGAGGCTTTTCATTTTTGAAAAAGACCTTTGCATATTCTTCTCCAGCTTTTACTTTCACTAAGTTTGCACTTGTCGGAATTGGACTAGATGGAAGTAAATTCTCTCCAACGAGTTGATTGATCATTGTCGATTTCCCTGCAGAGAAATGGCCACAAAATGCAATCATAAACTCTTTGTTCTTCAGCTTCTTTGCTAGTTGTTTTATTTTTTCCGCATTTTCATAATCTTCTTGTTCGTTTATATATTCAAATACTGAAACGATTTTAGTTTTTAGTGTTTGAATGGTTTCTTCTTGATTGGCTATTTTCACCATTTACTTAATCCCCTTAGCAACTTTGTAATATTTTTTATTTTATACGATAATTCAAACTTTTCCTATCTTGACACTTCTTTTACTTAAAACAAATTTCTTCCAAAAACGACAAAAAGCCAAGGTGCAAGACCCTGGCTCTCAAAATACACTATTAATTTATTGTGTAACGTTTTTTAAGACGTGCTTCATGACAAATGCATAAATAATAACCGTTCCACCAACTAAAGCAAAAGTCAATTGTAACACCTTCCTTATCAGACTTCATTGAGAATGATTTTCATCGATAACCAAAGTTTAACATAGGTGATAATCATTTTCAATAGCCCATTTCTAACTGTCACAATTATTTAACAACTTTAGGTAGAAAACGATTACAATCCTGAAATGTCCCTTCATATTCCGTCAGCTCCCTAAGCGCCTGTTCCTCCTCAGGTATACGAATCCTAAGCACGATGATATTTAATATCGTAAATAAACTAGCTGTAAAATAAGCGTTGAACAACAATGGAACAACAGCCAGTTCAACCGCAACAACAAAATAATTGGGATGTCTGATAAAACGGTATGGTCCCTTTCTAATCACATTCGCATTTCTTAAGACAATAATTTTTGTATTCCAAAACCTTCCTAGTGATGCAATCGCCCATATTCTTAATAGCTGGGCTATAAGAAAAACAATTATTAGGATGCCCCATAAAGGAGATAGACCCAAATTCATGAAAATTTTTTCACAACTTAAGAAAATAAAAAACAGCGAATGCATCGTTACCATATATCGATAATGCTTTTCGCCAAATTCAATGGCCCCACGTTTCTTCATCCACTTTTCATTTCTGTTTGCTATTCTTAGCTCAACAATCCGCTGAAGGCCGATGAATCCAACTAATATCAGAAATGAGATAATGTCTTTCATTTTACTCCCACCTAAATAAAAGCAGTTCGGAACTGAAACCAGGTCCAAGCGCGGTACCAAGTCCTAAAGCATCCTGAGGAATATTCATCTCCATGTAACGTTTCAGCACATAAAATATCGTTGTTGAAGACATATTCCCAAATTGTTTTAACACTTCAAGTGAAACGTCAGTCATGGATGGAGGTAACTCTAATGATTTTACATAGGCATCTATCACTTTTTTCCCACCCGGATGAGCAATAAAATAGTCAATTTGTTCAAGATTGATTTGATGTTCACCTAAAAATCCACTTACATTCGGCTTTAACCAATCCTCTATGATCTGGGGGATATCTCGAGAAAATACAACAAACAGCCCCGTGCTCCTAATAGCCCAGCCCATCACATCTAAAGAGTTCGGCATAAGAGTGGACTGTGTAGCAATGATGGAGGGGGAAGTCGGCTTCTTCCTGAAATCTGAAGAGTATGAATCATCACCACAAACCAAGGCACAGGCTACACCATCGGCAAACAAAGAAGTTCCGATTAAATTACTTTTCGAAAGATCGTTGCGCTGAAACGTTAGGCTGCAAAGCTCAACTGAGAGTACTAGGGCCTTTGCTTTTGGAAAGGCAAGACAATATTCATAGGCTCTCGATAGACCAGCAGCACCGCCTGCACAGCCAAGTCCCCAAATAGGTACCCTCTTAGTGTGTGAATTAAACGGGAGGAGATTCATGATTCTAGCTTCGATACTAGGTGTGGCCATCCCCGTGGTTGAAATATAAAAAATGATGTCAATTTCTTGATAATTAATATTTCGCTTTAAGTAATCCTTATTATTTAAACACTTCTCGATTGCTTCTTTTCCAAGTGTCACCGCAGATTCAATATATGCAGAATTTTTTTCTTCAAAAGTATGGTCTTCTTTAAACCAATCGAGATTTTTAACAAAATGTCTTTTTTCAATTTGTCCATTTTGAAAAGCTCGTAAAAGTCTTTCAATATCCTTAAAGGAATCTGAGAAAAGCTCTCGTGCAAACTCCAAAGCTTGATTTTGGTTAACTTCAAAAGGGGGAATAACCTCTGAAACTGAAATAATTGTAGGCATGTTTTTTCTCCTTCAATCTATGTAAGGGTATTTTTTCCAGTTTAAAGGTTTTTATTCAAGAGTTTCAGAAAGCAAAAAAAGCTTCCCTATATGAAGAGGAAACCAAAAGTTTCCACTCTGGGAAGCAAACGTTTTGAAGGTTGTTGCTGTGCTCTTAAATTATATAATGGATACTGATTTCATTCATTAACTAATGATTTCCAGTTCAGAAGTTCTTAATAAACAGCAAGAAAAATGCTTATAAATGTTTTTTTAACTTATTTTTTATCGGGTTGTTTTTGAACTTCAATTTTAATTTTATTTTTTACTAATGTTCCGCAGATTTTACAGATTTCTACCTGGTCATACAAAAGGCGGCAATTATCACAATAATATTTTTCCACAAAAACACACTCTTTTCTGAAGGAAAATATGAATTTCTTAATATCATATTTATAGGATTCCAAAGTGTGACATTTATTTCAAAAAGGGTGGTTAATTTCGTGTGTGAATGATTATTCAATTACTTTTATCACAGGTAAAGTGTGATAGTTCACATTTTAGTCACAAATACCCCCTGGCAATTGTGATATAAATCACTGTTACATCAATTTTATAATATTAACATAGTAGATATCTTAGGAATGAACATTTTGTGAACTGCTAATTTTGATATTTTTTCTTCACAATTGTTTTGTATTATGAAAGAGAACTAATCATTTATTTTAACTACTCTGAAGGGAGTGCAGGGGGATGGCGAAGGCGGAACTTAAAACAAACCAAAAAACAGAAATCGAAGACAGCTCTTCTCTTAAAGGGACATTAGCGTCCGTTTTCTTTTTGGGAGCTTTTATTGTTGTCACTTGGGTAAGTGTCTATTACCTATTTGTTGAACGCTTTTAATAATTGAAGGGGGAAAGAATTATGCATATGCATAAGTTCGAGAAGATTTGGCTAACTTTCGGAATTAGTGCACTGGTAGTATTTTTGACAGTTGTGGGTGTAAGCGCATTCTATCTTGGTAACAAGCCGCCAAGTTGTTTAACTACAATTAATGTGGATAAGGTCGATCAAACAAAACCATTTGATAAACCAGGATTACATAAGGTTGAAGGTAAAGATTGGGACTATGAATTAGTATATGTAGCTGCAGCGTTCTCCTATAATCCAGTGAAAGTGGAAGTACCAGTTGGGGCAAAGGTAAAAGTTATTGCTACAACCAAAGATGTTGTCCACGGGTTTGAAGTAGCTGGAACAAATATTAACATGATGCTTGAACCTGGTTATGTCAGCGAATATACAACCACGTTTGATAAAGCTGGTGAATATTTAATTGTTTGTAATGAATATTGTGGTGCTGGGCACCATTTAATGAGTTCGATGATTGAGGTGGTAAAATAATGGCTAACTCGACAGCAGCAAAAGTAAAAGTTGATCCTCGTGATGCAAAGCTTTCAATGGCCCACTTTTTTGTTGCCTTCTCTGCACTTGCACTTGGTGGTTTAATGGGGCTATTACAAACCCTTGTCCGTTCTGGTAAATGGGAACTTCCATGGGGAATTGATTACTACCAAATCTTAACCGTCCATGGTGTTTTAATGGGATTGGTTTTAACGACATTTTTTATTATGGGATTTCAGTATGCTGCTGTAAGCAGAACAACTGGCGGGCATTCAAATGCTGCTCGCCGCACTGGCTGGATCGGTTTTTGGATCATGTTAGTCGGTACCTTAATGGCGGCTACCATGGTTTTACTTAAGGAAGCATCCGTACTTTACACTTTTTATGCACCACTTAAAGCCCATTGGATATTTTACTTAGGCTTAACCTTCGTCGTTATAGGAAGCTGGATTGATGGTGCCTCACAAATCATGACCTATGCAAAATGGAGGAAGAATAATCCTGGACAGCCAAGTCCGTTATTAAGCTTTATGGCTATTATAAATACAGTCATGTGGATTATCGCTACTCTTGGAGTTGCAGCAACCGTATTATTCCAATTACTTCCTTGGTCGCTTGGATTAGTTGATACTGTTGATGTGTTAGTAAGTCGGACTTTATTCTGGTATTTTGGGCATCCACTTGTTTATTTCTGGTTATTGCCTGCATATATGTGTTGGTATGCAATTATCCCGAAAATTATTGGTGGGAAAATTTTCTCTGATTCATTAGCACGTTTGTCATTTATTTTGTTCCTGCTATTCTCGATTCCGGTTGGTTTTCACCATCAATTAACAGAGCCAGGTATTGACCCTGCCTGGAAGTTCTTACAGGTTATCTTAACATTCATGGTTATTATTCCATCGTTAATGACTGCCTTCTCTCTTTTCGCAACCTTCGAGAGATATGGTCGCTCAAAAGGAGCAAAAGGACTGTTTGGCTGGTTTAAGGTTCTGCCATGGGGAGATGCTCGTTTCACAGTTCCATTTATTGGTATGGCATCATTTATTCCTGCTGGAGCTGGCGGTATTATCAATGCATCCAACCAAATGGACCAGGTAGTTCATAATACTATTTGGGTGACAGGTCACTTCCATTTAACTGCTGCAACATCGGTTGTATTAACGTTCTTTGGAATCTCCTATTGGTTGGTACCACATTTAACTGGACGTAAATTGACAAAGGCAATGAATAAATTAGGAATAATCCAAGCATGGGTTTGGTTTATTGGAATGGCATTCATGTCAGGTGCAATGCACTTCCAAGGTCTCCTTGGCGGTCCAAGACGTTCCGCTTTCTCTACATACGGCGGGGCAAAGCAAGCAGCAGAATGGATTCCTTATCAAATCGCTCAAGCAGTCGGCGGGACTATTTTATTCCTAGGAATTATTCTGGTAATTATCATATTTATCAATCTTGCCTTCTTTGCTCCAAAAGGGGAAGAAGAATTCCCTGTTGCTGTTGCAGAAAATCTTGAAGAAAAAGCACCAATGGTATTTGAAAACTGGAAATTGTGGCTTGGAATTGCAGCAGCCCTTATTCTTTTTGCTTACACGATTCCGTTTATCGATATTATTCAAAATGCCCCTCCAGGTTCAAAAGGATTTCAGACTTGGAGTAAATAGTAATAAGAAAAGCGCAAGCGCCCGATTAGCGGCGTATGGACTGGAGCACTTTGACTGAGATAAAGGAAACACGGAGAGCGCTAGCGCATTCGTGCTTGACTTATCGTAGGGAAAAGGGCGAAGTCCATACGCCGCTGGGCGCTGGAGCTAGACAGTTATCTAAGTTCAAAAACTTATATTTTCTTATCTTGTAGGAAAAGGCTTCAATCTCATCGATTGAAGCCTTTTTGTATCATTGTTACATTGCTTTAATCACAATGAGCCTTTTTTATTTAACAAATAAATCTTTCTATATTTCTCATAAAGATAATCAATTAAATATTTAGGATTTAGGCCTTCTCCTGTAACATCCTGTAAGATTTCAAACGGTTTTTTCATTTTTCCATATTGGTGGATATTTTCGGTCAGCCATTCTTTTATCGGCAGAATGGTACCGTCTTCGACTAATTGATCAAAATTTGGAAGATTATCCATCATTTTATGCTTAAATTGTGCTGCATACATGTAGCCTAAGGCATAAGATGGAAAATAACCAAAGCTGCCTCCTGCCCAATGGACATCTTGAAGAACTCCCTGTGCATCATTTTCAGGACGAATTCCTAAGTATTCTTCGTACTTGTCATTCCAAATAGTCGGTAAATCCTTCACATCGATCTCATCATTGAATAAGCCTTTTTCAATTTCATAGCGGATAATAACATGAAGCGGGTATGTTAATTCATCTGCTTCAATTCTAATAAATGAGGGTTTAGATTCGTTTATAGCGCGGTAGAAATCTTCAATTTCCACTTGGTCAAATTGACCATTTGCATACTCTTTTAAAAGATCGTAGTTATTTTTCCAAAATGGTAAACTTCGTCCAAGGATGTTCTCATAAAAAAGAGACTGAGATTCGTGAATTCCAGTTGATGTTCCTGAACAAAGAGGAGTCCCAATCAAGTCTTTTGAAACATTCTGTTCATATAAAGCATGACCGCCTTCATGAATCGTACCAAAAACTGCTGTCCGAAAGTCGTATTCGTCATATTTGGTGGTAACGCGGACATCGCCAGGATTTAACCCAATTGCAAAAGGATGAACGGTTTCATCCAGTCTTCCTGCTTGAAAGTTATAACCTATTTTGTCAAGGATCTTCAAACTAAATTCACGTTGTTTTTCCTTTGGAAATTTTTCAAATAGAAAATCCGTTTTTGGTTTATGTGAAGATTTTGAAATTTGTTTAACCAAAGGAACTATTTTATCTCTTAATTCACCAAATACTTGATCTAAAACTTTCATTGTGATGCCAGGTTCGTACATATCTAATAACACATCATATTTATTATCTTCATGACCCCAATAAGTGATAAACTTTTTTGTCATCGCGACAAGCTTTTCTATGTAAGGACTAAATAAGGCAAAATCCGAATTTCCCTTCGCCTCCTCCCACACACTCTCTGCCTTTGACTGGAGAATCACAAATTCCTTGTATTCTTCAGCTGGGATTTTTTTATTTCTTTCATATTCTTTTTTACATTCTTCGAGGATTTTGCGTGTCTTTTCTGACAGTGATTGTTTTGATAAATTAGCTATGTATGCTGCCATCTCTTCAGAAGTAGACATTTTAAATACTTCGGACGATAACATCCCAATTACCTCGGACCGTTGTTCCACCCCTTGCTTCGGGGCCCCAGTTCTTAGATCCCAATAAACTAATCCAAGTGCTTCGTTGTAGGCAGACATCTTTTTCACATAATCTAGAAATTCTTTTTCTAATAGTTCATATTTCAAAGCAATCCCCCCCTTTTAATTCCCATTAAAATTTTAACACATTATTCTGAAAAGTATGCAAAATACTGTTCACAAGTGAATAAAAAAAACAACAGAATGAATTTCTGTTGTCAGATTGTCGAGAAAGGGTATTTTTCTCGGCAATTTTTTATTCTCAGCATTTAATTATTCATTGTACCTGCTAATGGGCCTGTTGATTTCCGCGGAAGGTACGCAGACTCCTGCGGGAGGACGGGGCTGGGGAGACCCCGCAGGCGCTAGCGCCGAGGAGGCTCCCCGGCACGCCCGCGGAAAGCGAAGTGCCTGGAGCGAAAATCAACAGACATGTTGCAAAGCCTATATATTAATAATATTATAATAAATTAACGCGGTGAATGGTTAAAGTTATTGTAGAAAATAAAAGGCTGTCGAAAGTTTCTCGACAGCCTGACAACAGAATGAATTTCTGTTGTAAAATAAATTTATAAGGAAAAGAGGATGTTAGATGGAAAAGAACTAAATAAAGCACTACGAAATGGTTAAAAAACTGGGATTGTTAAGAAGTCACTTTTTTCACCGATTACTTCTTAGCAATGGCTACTCTCCATGTTTCTGGACCTTCCTCAAGGTACTCCCAAGAGAATTGCTCAGGTCTTTCCATCATGAATTGATATAATAGTGGTCTAGGGTCATGGTCATTTACAATCATCATTGTCTCACCTGATGCTAAACCGTCAAATCCGCCAAAGATTGTTGGATGTTTTTCACGTGGTGGAAAATCTGGTACATTAATGACTTTTGCGTAAGTTTGCATTATTATCACTCCCATTAGTTTGTTAACTTCTTTTTTATTATAAGGAAACTTGGTCTAAAACTTAGTGAGTGGTATCACACCAATAAGATGATTTTGTTAATACAGGGGGTATGACCTATGAAGGAACTAATTGGAAAGTGTAACTCCTGCAGTAAAGAAATTTATTGCTTAGATGGCTTCTTTAACGGTATCCATACCGAGGAGAAAGAGATTTATTGTTTTGAATGCCACGAAACATTGATTTTGAACAAAGAAAATCCGCAAAGCTGACCTTTGCGGATTTTCTATTAATCTTCGTCAATTGAAAGATCTATAACAGGAAGTTTTTCTCCTTCTTTGTGGGTTGGCTTCCGTAAATTAAAGATTGCTTTAGTACAGAATAACAATAATACTACCACTCCGATTAAGAAAATGGTGTCAGGCACCGCACGCCATGTTAATAATGTTTCAACAATATCCTTTTGTAGGAATGATGCTGAACGAGAAGCAGCATAACCATGATTAAAGGCTTCTTTGATTTGGATGAAACCAACAGGAAGCAAGGATAGGAAAACCATTCCTGCAAGTCCAACGTTTAACATGATACAGCTAAATTTAATCCACTTATCATTCCATGCCTCTGGTTTTACAATGTTTCTCAATGAGTAAAGTAATACTGCACATGCAAACATTCCGTACACACCCATCATGGATCCATGACCGTGAGCAGGTGTTAAGAATTGTCCGTGTTCAAAATAGCTGACTGCTGGTAAGTTAATTAAAAATCCAAGCACACCTGCGCCAACTAAGTTCCAAATAGCAACAGAGATTAAGAACCAGAACGTTCCTTTGTAAGGAAAATCTACTCCACCCTCTCGCATCATCTTATATTGCTCATATGCTTCAAGGATTAACAATGTTAACGGAATTACTTCTAATGCTGAGAATACAGCTCCAAGAGCCAGCCAAACTTCTGCTGAACCATTATAGTAGTAGTGGTGACCGATTCCAATTACCCCACTGCCTAAGAGCAGGATCAATTGGAAATAAAGTTGTCTTACTGTAGATTTTTTCGTTACAAGACCGAGTTGAACCAATAAGAAACCAATAACAACAACCGCAAAAACCTCAAAAATACCTTCTACCCATAAGTGAATAATCCACCAGCGCCAGTAATCTGCAAATGTGAAGCTTGTACCTGGGTTGATAAACAAGGCAAAGATATAGAATGCTGGTACCGCGATTGCTGAGTAGAATAATAGGTGAATAAGTCCGCCTTTATCATTCTCTCTCTTCAGACCAGCCCTGACACCTCTATAAACAATAAACAGCCAAATTAGCATACCGACAATCAAAATAAGCTGCCAGATACGTCCAAGCTCAATGTACTCCCAGCCAGTATGACCAAATAAGAACCAGTTGTTTCCTAAGTAGCCATTTGCACCTAGCCATTCTCCGATCATACTTCCGACAACAAGGACAACCAGTGCCCAGAATAAAATATCTACTAATAACCCTTGTTTCTTAGGCTCATAACCTCCAACTAGCGGCGCTACATATATTCCCATTCCAAGCCATGCCGTAGCGATCCAGAAGATAGCAAGCTGTAGGTGGTAACCTTTTGTAATATTAAATGGAAGAATATCGTGAATCCACTTCATACCAAAGAAACTATCAGGTTCAATATAATAGTGAGCTAGTAACGCCCCAAACATACACTGGACAAAGAATAATGCTGCCACAATGACGAAGTATTTTCCTGTTTTCACCTGAGAGCTCGTCACCGGTACTTTCCGTAAATCAATTCGTGGGAAATTACCTTCTTTATAGGCTTCCTGCATACCAAATTGATAACGGTAGAAAACAAATAGGATAACTCCAACCATTAATACAAATAATGTTATGCTAGCACCGCTCCACCAAATAGCAGAAAAGGATAATTGGTTTCCTGCGTCTTCATAGTAAGGCCAATTATTAGTATACGTGATTTTATCACCTTCACGGACTGTACTTGAAAGCCATGCAGTCCAGAAAAAGAAATCAGATATTTGGGTGATTTGATCCCCTTTTGCAACATAAGCTCGATCGTCTTTAGGCATATCCCCTTCTTTAATAAGGTTTGCCTTTAACCCCCAACCGTCGCCTTTAGTAAATATCTTTTTATAGTACTCTCTTACTTTTTCAAGTCCATACGCTTGAGCATTTGTTAGTTTCATTGTATCGCTATTGCTATCATAACGATTTTTACGCATTTCTTTTATTACTTTATTTTTTATAACAGATTTTTGATCTTCATTTAATGAAGCATAATTTTTACCGAATTCAGCATTTGCTTTAAAATCTTGCATTCCTTCAGTATAGAGCTTTAAAGCTTCCGCTGTATAATCGGGACCCATATAAGAACCGTGACCTAAAACGGTACCATAATCCATTAAACCGTACTTTTGAAAAACGGCCTGTCCGCCCATAATTGTATCTTTTGTAAATAAAACGTCACCCTTTTCATTGGTAACTTCTACAGGTCTTGGTGCCTGCTCTTTAAAGATCCAATAGCCACCTACTAGTAATACCGTGAAGTTCAGTAAAATGGTTATAACTAATATTGATTTAAGCATTGCATTTTTATTTGTCTTCACCACTTTTTTTGTTGGTGTTCCCCGTTGTATTTCCATTCCAAATTCACCCTTTCATAGTTTGTCACAAATCGTATTGTAACTTTCACAAGACCGTCACACAGTGAAGCAACTCATCGTACTCCTGTGATATTTCCCACACTACAGTTCCGACTGAGAATTATTTTCATAAAAACGAGTTATCTATGACGGAGGTCACATAATTACAGTGAAAACACTGCTACAATTTAGTCAAACAGAATTACTAATACGAAGGTGATGTTAATGAAGCAAGAGGACATAGTAAAAAGATTATCTGAGGTCCCAATCTTCAAAGAATTATCGACAGAAGAATTAGAGCCCATCGTGAAGATTGCACAAACTCGTTTTTATAAACATAAGATGTATATTTTTATGCAGGACGATCCACTTGACCGAGTTTTCTTTATTCATAGTGGAAAAATAAAGATCTGTAAAACAGACCAATCAGGGAAAGAACAACTAATTTCCGTGCTTGAACCTGGTGAAATGTTTCCCCATGCAGGATTTTTCAGAAAAGGAAATTTCCCAGCTCATGCGGAAGTGATGGAAGATACAAATCTGATTGTTATTCCAATAGATAAGTTTGAAGAAATACTTATATCCTATCCAGAGCTTTGCATCAAGTTATTCAAAGTATTAGGAGAAAAAATAGTAGATTTACAGGGAAGATTAGAAGCACAAGTTCTCCATAATACTTTTGAACAAATAATTTTACTACTAATTAGGCTCTGTAAATCAAATGGCGAGATGGTTGGCGAGCGCTATAAGCTAACAACGCAGTTCACCAATCGCGAATTAGCCAATATGATTGGCACTTCAAGAGAAACTGTCAGTAGGACGATCAATCATGTGAAAAAGAAAGACTATGTTGCCTTGAATGAGGATGGTTTTTATCTAATTAACAGGGAAGCACTTCAGCGGGAATTATTCTATTAATTTAGCAGGCTTTGATTTATAAAATATAAGAGGAGTTGTAACTACGATGGAACAACGAATTATCGAACTTGATGTACGCGAGGATTTAAATTATAAAATTGAACCCTTTCAAAAAATAATGGAGGCTATTAAGGAAGTAAAGGATAATGATATATTTATCCTTCATGCCCCCTTTAAACCAGTACCACTATTCGCGGTTTTAAAAGCAAAAGGCTTTACTCATGAAGAAGAAGAAATTGAGAGTAAACATTGGAAAGTAACTTTCACAAAGAAAGCGTAATGGAAGAAGGGGGGAATATTCATGATTTTGGATAATCGAGGTTTAGAACCCCCACAGCCAATGATGAGAACCTTGGCCGCCTTGGAAACCCTTGGGGAAAATGAGGTTTTGACAATAATTAATGACCGCAGGCCGATGTTCCTTTATGAGCAATTAGAAGAATTAGGCTATCAGCAGCGTACAGAACAACAAAATGACGGAAGTTTTAAAATTGAAATCTTCCGGTAAGAGGGTGAAATGTCATGCTTCCTCAAAATATGGGAAGTGAAACGAATATTAAGCTTCCATTTTCATTTATCTTGTTTAGTTTAATTGCCTTGGTGTTTTCGCAAATTCTTCTTTTAGTAAATGGTCAATTGATGGCGGATGGGAGCTTTAGAATCCCAGTAATTTGGTCTTCAGCCCATTTATTAATTATAGGGTGGGCATTAATGGCAGCAATGGGAGCGATGTATCAGCTTGTACCTGTTGCATTCCTAACTAAAATATGGAATGAAAGATTTGGTTTTATACAATTTTTTCTTACTGCGATTGGTATAACATCATTTTCAGCAATGTTATATTGGTCACCACAAAATGCAATGATTCCTGGTGTCCTTACTTTACTCGGCATCTTAATGTTTTTATTCCAAATGTTTATGACACTAAAAAAACAAGCAAAACCAACTATTCTTACCGCTTTCGTAGGTTCGTCCCTTGTTTGTTTATTTATTACGATTTCTTTAGGGATTACATTGATTTATTGCTTAAAAACAGGATTTGCCGGTGAATATTATCAATCGATCTTTAAAGCCCATTTATTAATGGGAGTTACTGGTTGGTTTACATTGTTAATTTTTGGATTTTCATATAAGATGGTGCCAATGTTTTCTCTATCTCATGGTTTTCCGATGATTCAAGCTAAGTATGTTTATGTTTCTTACCTTTCTGGTCTTGTCGTATCGCTGGTTTCCTTCTTTACTAATAACAATACCCTTTTGAAAATTGGTTGCTTGCTGCTTTTAATAGGATTTTCCATTTTCAGCTTGCATATCAGAATAATCATCAAAAAAAGATTGAAGAAAACATTAGATAAACCTTTTACGTTTACACTAGTGGCTATTGGATTTGGAAATGTAATTCATTTTGCAGCTTTTATTATGCTTTGGAATCATGATGTTAACACTTTTACTGGTCCGCTTATCTACGCCTATTTATTACTTTGGATTGTCCTAAGTATTGTTAGTTATTTATATAAAATAGTTCCATTCCTTTGGTGGACTTACAAATACAGTAAGGAAATCGGGAAAAATAAGGTCCCTTCATTAAAAGAGATGATGAATGAAAAAATGGTTATGCCGTTATTTTCTTTATTTATCGTCGCTATACTGATAGTTTTTTGCGCTCTAGCTTTTCATATTGCTATTCTCTTTAATGTTGGACAGTCCGTACTTTCGATTGTTTTTATTATCATTGCAATTAATATCCTAAGCGTTTTAAAAAAATAGTGAGGTGTTTATGATGAATATAAAAGAAAAGATCCTAACTGGGTTAAAGAGTGTTTACGATCCTGAATTAAATATAAATGTCGTTGACCTAGGCTTAATTTATAATGTAGAAGTAACAGAAACCGCTGATGTTACTATTACCATGACGTTAACAACACCCGGCTGCCCACTCCATGACAGCATAACCAGCGGGGTACGTTATTGTGTGGAAGGAATGGAAGAAACTAAAAAAGTTGAAGTAAATCTTGTCTGGGAGCCGGCCTGGTCACCAGAAAAAATGACACCTGAAGGCCTACGATTATTAGGTAGATAAAATACAAAGCGGAAGAACCCTCAATGGGTCCTTCCGCTTTTGTTTATTCTTCATGCTTATCAATCTTTAGCCTCTGTTGGCAATACTTCTTTAATTTTCTGTAAGACAATTGTGTCGATATCTTCATCAATTAAAATATGAACCGTTCCTTGATCCTTTTCACTCCTGATCAAGCGGCCAACGCCTTGACGTAAGCGGAGAAGCATATACGGCAAGTCAACTTCCGTAAATGGGTTATCTACACCGGCCTTTTTTGCGGTAAAGACAGGATCATTAGGTGGAAAAGGAAGTGAAAATATCAAGACATTTTCAAGTGATCTACCCGGAATATCAAGACCTTCCCATAGATGAAGTGAACAAAGTATCGCATGTTCTTCATTCTGAAATTTAGAAACAAGTGTGCTTATTTCTTCATCGCCTTCAAAATAAACTGGATACGGGACTGCTCCTAATAGCTTTTTCTTTAGTTGTGCCAATTCCTCTTTATTATTTAATAGAACTAATGCGCGTCCCTCTGATTTGCGAATTTCCTCTAAAATATATTCTAATTTCCCTTCAATATCAGCATCTTTAAATTTTGGAAGGTAAAGCTCCATCCTATCATCATAATCAAAAGGAGATGTCACTGAAAAAGATAAGTAGTCATCAACGCCAATACTAGAAGCAATATAGTCGAACGACTTTTGATTTGCTAGCGTCGCAGATGAGAAAATAAACGGCTTTTTCTGAGTGAAAACTTCTTCCCGCATTACTTCCTCGACCATTTTAGGCATAATAACCAGTGTGCGTTCTCCCCCTTTTTCCTCGAACCAAGTGATTCCGTTTAATTCCTGAAGAAAAAGTGATAACGAATAGGTGATTTGCTCTAAATATTCCTCGACAATTTTCAGATCGTACTCATTAATGACATATAACTCACTTTCAAACACTAATTCCTCCTCTAATCCTTGAAGGGTTGAAAGTAACTTTCTGCATGTTTTTAATACTAATGGATGCTTCGTAATCATTTGTTTTTCAGAACCTTGTGAAAGAGAGGAGAATTGTGAAATCGCATCAAAAAATGCCTCGTTATCTAATAAAGCCTCATCAATCGTATACAAGGTCTTCTCACGTACTTCATTTTCCATTAACCTCGTAAGCAGGGTTTCTAATGTATAATCAGTAAACCGATAGCTCAATGCTTTTTGCGCTGCATATTCAAGCAGATGCCCTTCATCAAAAACAACGGAAGAATGCTCAGGTAAAAGCGGAAGCTGCCCTTCTCGCTTTCTTGATTCCTTTGTCCAGATATGCTCCATATAAAAATCATGGGAACAGATAATTAAATCCTCTGAATGTCGATAATAATCACGGTGCAATGTCAGCCCACAGCGATGACGCTTTTCACAAGAAAAACAATCTTGGACAGCATCCCAATTAAGTTCACTCCATTTTTCATCTGATAAAGCTGGATAATCTCTTCTGTCACCATATCTTTCAAATGTTTGCATGGAGCCAACAGAATGAACAAAATCAGGCAGTTTTTCATAAATATCTGAAATTTCATCTGAAAAATCAGTATTCCTGGTCAGATCTAGCTTTTTTAAACACAGGTATTGATCTCGCGATTTTGCCAAGCGGACATCGATATCTAGTCCAAGAATCTTCTCCAGCTTTGCGATATCTCCCTCTTTTTTAACCAACTGCTCAATTAAAGTCTCATCCGCACAAGCAATAACAGCCGGACGATTGGTATAACGTGCATACATAATCGCATAAAGCAAATATACAATGGTTTTCCCTGTTCCAACCCCTGCTTCTGCAAACATTACTTTTTTATCCTTGTAGGCATTTTCAAGTTGAAAAGCCATAAATATCTGTTCATCTCTCAGTTCGAATCCAGCTTCAGGCAAAATATCATAAAATAAGTCACCAATCCATTCACCTAATTTATCATAAAAGGATTCAGTTTTTGCAATCTCAAATGGCATGCGTTTTTGCATAGTACCCTCCCCAAAAAACTTTCATGTGTTACCACAAACATAAGTATATTAATCGATTGATTATTCTAGATTCAGTTCATTTTGACGAGGAGGTTTCTTTCCCCAATATTGATAAAGGTCAGTACGAATAAAGCCATTAAATAGCTTTCTCTTCCTAGTCGCTGGCTTTCCATAAAATTGTTCGAACTGTTCATTAGAAGTCAGGATATAAATTGACCATGTATCAAGCGCATTGAATGCTTCACCCATTTCTTTATACATGTGTTCGACCGCTTTTTTATCCCCTAGTCTTTCACCATAAGGTGGATTTCCGACTATGACACCGTACTGTTTATTGGTAGAAATATCTTTAACCTGCATTTGCTTGAAATGAATTAAGTCAGCGAATCCAGCTTCAAAGGCGTTTTCTTGGGCAATCTTCACCATTCTATGGTCGATATCAGTGCCTAATATGTCTAATGGTTGATCATAATTTGCAAGGTCCTCTGCTTCATTTCTAGCGTCCTCCCAAACCTTTGCAGAAAACCAATTCCAACGCTCAGAAACAAATTCTCTGTTAAAACCTGGAGCGATATTTTGCCCTATCATTGCCGCTTCAATGGGAATAGTCCCCGAGCCGCAGAAAGGATCCATAAAAGGACGGTCTGCCTTCCAATTGGTGAGTAGGACAAGTGCAGCAGCAAGTGTTTCCTTTAGGGGTGCCTCCCCCTGATCGAGACGATAGCCGCGTTTATGAAGCCCTTGACCACTAGTGTCAATGGTGATCGTAGCAACATCTTTTAATAGTGCGACTTCGATGCGAAAATAAGCACCGGTTTCCTCAAACCAGGTACTTCGTTTATAATGTTGTTTCATTCGTTCTACCACTGCTTTTTTAACAATTGCCTGGCAATCAGAAACACTAAAGAGCTTTGACTTTACAGATTTACCAACCACAGGAAATTCCGCGTCTTCAGGTAAGAATTTTTCCCACGGGAGTGCCTTGGTTTTCTCGAATAATTCATCAAAGGTATATGCCTTAAATTCTCCGACCTTGATCTTAATTCTGTCCGCTGTTCGGAGCCATAAATTACTGCGGGCTATCGCATATTCATCACCAGTGTAGGTGACTTTGCCATTTTCAACTTCACAGTCATATCCTAATGATCGTACTTCTTTGGCAACTAAAGCTTCAAGTCCCATTGCCGCCGTAGCTATTAATTGATAATTTCCCATTTTTTCACCCTTAATTCATTTGTATGTATGTTTATGTTTAATAAAAATAATCTTAATTCGCTTTCATTATTGACAAAAAGTCGACAACGAATGCAATATGTCCCGTAATAATAAAAAGCTCTCCTTATCAGGAGAGCCATTTAATATCCAGCATACTTTCCCATTAATAACGTTCTGTAAGCCATGTTCTGTACCAGTGTACTACAAACGACACGGGTGTGTCTCGTACTTAGGTGGTAATCATCTATCTACAGGCTCAGATTTGAACCTGTCCTTCTCCTTGTTCAATTCCTCAGAGAAAGTGCCCCTACCATTATTTGGGTTTCTCGCTCGTGGGGTTTACCCGTTCCACCCTTTCCATTTCTGGAAAGGCTACGTCACTGTGGCACTTTTATAGGTATTCATACCATATCCCCAAAAGGACTTAGGTATTTTCCCGGCCGTCAACTGGATGCTAGCCCCAGCTGCCCTAGCTTATGAATTCGCTAGGCACGAACACTACGAGCATCTCAGCTCGTGCGAGCATGGACTTTCCTCTGCAAGAATGCAAATGCTTCTTACAGCGATTACCCGAACGTTATTAATGAATACAATTTATTATATGTATTTCACGCTGGTAATTCAATGGTTATTATTAGGAAATTTTAATACATCCTGTTAATCGTAGAGCTTGTTACCAAAAACATGTTTTTCAAGATTGGATAATCGTTTCAAGATATCAAAATTTGTGGTACCCGCAGGTTGTGCTGCCGGCTGCCTTTTTGAAGTTTCTTCAAGCTGTTTCCGAAGCCGAAGATTTTCCTGTTGTAGATCTTCAACCTCCTGATGAAATGTTCCATAATCTTTAATGATTAAATCCAAAAACTTATCAACATCTTCTTGTTTATAGCCGCGTACACCAGTCTTAAACTCTTTTTCTAAAATATCCTTAGCTGTTAATTTCACTTTATCTGACAGCATTCTATTCACCTCAGTATTCGCCAATCACTACCTATTATTTTTTCAAAAATATGTAGTTTTGTCAATTTTCATTTGTTTTGCTAAATTTTTGATTTGATAAATCATTTCAATATATGAATTTGTACTTAAAAAAATGACTAATAAGGTTAAAAGTCAGCGAGTTTCATTTGTTCTTCCTCGACAATCATCTGCAAATCATAAAATGTAATTAGCTCAATCGGATATAGATGTTTTTTTTGGTACTCAAGAGCCATTTCATATAGATATTTTGGGCTTCCATCCCTTTCCTGATCGTAAAGTAGGAGGAGTCCCTCACTTTTTTCTACAAAAAATTGATTTTTCAGCCTAAATTGCCATGGCTTTTCATATCCCTTTTTTGTAACAGAATCAATGAAATCAGCTTGTGCAAGGACTGACTCATACCATTCCTGATTATTTTCCTTCCAAGACGCTTGCTGATCTAAAAAAGGCGTTATTACTGCTAGTTTTAGATCTGGAAATTCCAATTGTAGTTCAAATACAACCTCAGCAGCCCACAGTTCCACACCTAATTGTCCACTAATCAGCACCCACTCTAATCCTTCGTCTATCATTGGAATAAGTGATTTTTTAATAGCAGCCTTGAGAAATAATACCGATGGATGGTCATTTTTAAAAATTCCTAATTCATAGGGTTTATAACCTGAAATGGCCAGAACTTTCATAAAGAATGTTCTCCTCACCAAGAAATTTTTTTTAAATGGACAAACATTTGAATGAAACAAGCATATCATATTAGTAAATAAAAATTAAAAAACAAGGGCTAAAAAGCCCCTGCAAAAGACATTACTTCAATTAACGTCTAGGACCCATGAATGGTCCTGGTGCAAAGCCTGGGCCTCCTGGTCCAAAACCTGGGCCCCCTGGTCCAAAACCTGGGCCCCCTGGTCCAAAACCTGGGCCTCCTGGTCCAAAGCCTGGGCCTCCTGGTCCAAAACCTGGGCCTCCTGGTCCAAAGCCTGGACCACCCATTCCTGGCATAGCATTTGGTAAAGCATTAGCTGCTGGCAATGGTACTGCGCTTGGTGCACACGGGTTACAGCAGTTAATTTGTTGATTGCATACCTCTTCAGCGCAAGAAGCAGTTTGCGGACAGTAATGTTTATGTTGATACAGATGGTGATTCACAGTGGTTGTGTGGACAGGGTGAATATGGGGAACCACTGTCGTTGAAAACGTATGGTTCACAATTTGTTGAGTCGGATGAATGACTGGCGGCATAAAATTAGTTCCAAGATACATATAAAAGTCTCCCTTCAATTATTTGTTTACATTACAGCCTATGTTGAAGGGATTACTCTTGTACTAATGAAAATACCTATTTTTTAGGTTTAATACGTTCATTGCTATGTTTTCAATATTTATATATGTTCAGATATGCCTAGTTTTGCTCAAAAAAGGGCTGCCACCCTAGACATATGTTTCATCTATAAAAAAGAATAAAAGCTATCTTTTAAACTCGTAAAAATAACTGCAGTCAAACAAACGACAATAAAAAATAAGAATAAAATCGCTTTATACATGTTACCAGCTCCAAATGTTTTGTTAGTCGTTTTTTTCTCAATCCAATTTCAAATTTTACCTCTTTCAACTATGATAAACAATATGGAAATGCTGGTTTTGTAAATTAATTTTCACTGATTTTGCGGCAATTAGATGAACTTTACAAAAAACAATAGTCAGACAGGTTATTTTGCATTTTTTCGCTCTAACCGGCTAAGACGGAATTTGAGTTGTTCTAAGCTATTTTGATTTGTAATTTTAGGTGGTTTTTCAAATTGGGATACGATCATAATCGCTTTTTGACAGTAATCCAACGCAAGTTGATAATCTTTTAGCCTATGTTCATGGATCTTGGTTAGCTCCAGGCATGCATCTAACATCATTGATTTATCACCCGAATCAACAACATCCGAAAACAATTTCCGTGCTCTTTCCCAGTCGCGTTCTTTTTTGTGTTGTATAGCTAAAGCATGCTTTGCTTTATAGGAAGTAAAATCACTTCCATTTGCAAGCTTGGTCAAAACTTTTTCTGCTTCATTTTGTTCTCCTAATGAAGCAAACCAGCGCCCTACCTCAAAGGACTCGGGTCTGGTTTGAGAAGTATCTGTTCCACATAGTTGAAAGGTTATATGTGTATACAAGGTAACAAGCGATAAAATATCAATTTCATTATGTTTTAGAATACCAAGCATTCCATCAGGCTGTTTACTATCAATAAACTCAAAGTAAATCATCGGGGCCAAAAAGCCAGGAATATCATCTACCCTTTCTACCCCAAGAACCTCTTTCTCCACAACAGCTAACTTTAAACGGTCTAATTTATGCTTCCATAGCCTTCTAGCCGCATGAAATAAATCGAAATGCCCAAACTGCGGCAGCTTTGGCACATGTTCTCTTACGAGCGTATGCCTTGTTTTTACCTGCGGCCAATCAAATGACTTCCCATTATAGGTAACTAGCGTTTTATAATTCACTTTTTCTAGAAAGCTTTGATATAAAGGGACCTCTGCCCCCGGATTCGGTAAAATATGTTGTCTTAAGATAAGGGAATCACCAGAAATGCTCGCATAGCCGAGTAAAAAAATCGTGTTTCCGACCCCACCGCTAAGTCCAGTCGTTTCAGTATCAAAAAAGAATAATTCTTCCGCTTGATGCCCTTCTGCTGATAAAGGATGATTTACGGGCTGTTTGTTCCATATTTCTACTGCGGTTAGAAAATCACGAAAACAGTAATGACCATGCTGATATGAGAGTGGATATTTCACTTCTCTGATTAAACAGTAATTTTGATCCATAAAATACGGAAAAACGTTTTCTTGCTCCCATTGTTCCTTGAAAGGAAACTCAATGTTAACCGCTAAAGGAGGAGTACTAATTTTTTCAGATTGAACGCCAACAGAAAGATGTGGTTTTAAACGATTTAATTTATTTTTTAACGACATCGCTAATCTTCTTCTCCTATATTGAGGGTTTTAAAAAGGCTTCAATAATTTTTAAGGTATCATTTTTTGCTGTATCACTAACGGTGTCTGTACCAATACATGACGGGCAGCCGGATCCGCATTGACAGCGAGTAATCATTTTCTTTGTTTCCTCAAATACTTCCGACATACCTGTGTGTATTTTCTCGCTTAATCCTATCCCACCTGGGTAGCGATCATAAAAGAAAATGGTTGGCTTTTCGTTATGGTCTGCCTTTACTTGCGGAATGACATGAATATCCTGAGGGTCGGCCATTACGAATAAGGGAGCTATATGGTTTAGTGCATGCGCAGTCCCGACAAGTCCCTGTTCGAGTCGCTCATGGCCCATTTCTGATATCGGATGGTTTAAGGAAATCCAGGCCGCATTTGTATGAAGCTCCTCTTCCGGTAAATGGATCGGTCCAGACCCTATATTTTCATGGGTTTCGAATTTAATTTTCTTAAAAATTGTGGCCATCGCCCTTACACTAACATCCCCATAACCGAATTCAGCATCATCTTTTGATTCAAGTTTGTCTACTTCCAGTACTTTTAATTGAACCGCTAAATTGGCATCAGTAAAATAGTCTACATCGACTTCCCTAACGAACGCCTTTTTCTCTTCCCAATCAAGCTTTTCTACCTGGAATTGAGTCCCTTGATGTAAATAAATTGCTTCATCATGGAGAAGTGTCATCGCTGAAAAACGATCCATTTCTCCAATTACTTTTACATTCGCAACATCTGACTGATCAACGATAATCACGTTCTCTTGTGATGCAGACCTTAAACTAATGTTATGTGCTGGAAAAGAATCATTCATCCAATACCATTTCCCGCCATTATGATAAAGGACACGTTCTTCTGTTAAATATTCTAGTAGTTCCTCTGTTTCTACACTTCCAAAATGCTCACCCGCTTTAAAAGGGAGTTCATAGGCAGCACATTTCATATGATCGATTAAAATAATTAAATTATCAGGATTAATCCTTGCTGTTTCAGGGCTTTTGTTAAAAAAGTAATCCTGATTCTGGATGATGTATTGATCTAGGGGACTGGAACTTGCAACCATAATGACTAGGGCTTCTCCATGCCTTCTTCCCGCTCTTCCAGCCTGCTGCCATGCGCTGGATATCGTACCAGGGTAGCCTGTCATGATACACACTTGCAACTGCCCAATATCCACTCCTAGTTCAAGTGCATTCGTACTGACCACACCGTATATATCACCTGAACGAAGCCCTTTTTCAATCTTCCTTCGTTCGGTGGGGAGATACCCGCCCCGATAGCCCATTATGGATTTTGCTCCCAACTGATTCTTTACTAATTCCTGCAAATAGGTCAAAATGATTTCGACTCTAACTCTGCTTCTCGCAAAAACGATGGTTTGAATTTTATTTTTTAAAAGTTCACCCGCAATTTTCCGAACCTCAAGTGTGGCACTTCTTCTAATGTTTAATGGTTTGTTTACAATAGGTGGATTATAGAATAGAAAATGCTTTGTACCACTAGGGGCCCCATTATTATCAATCAGGTTCATCTTTTCTTCTGTTAGGGTTTCTGCGAGTTCAAGTGGATTAGCAATTGTTGCTGACGTGCAAATAAATACAGGGTTACTCCCATAATACTTACAAATACGCTTCAACCTTCTGATCACATTGGCCACATGACTGCCAAAAACACCTCGATAGGTATGAAGTTCATCGATGACAACAAATTTAAGGTTCTCAAACAAAGAAACCCATTTTGTATGATGTGGCAGTATGGCTGAGTGGAGCATATCTGGGTTAGTAATAACCACATGCCCTGCCTGTCTTACTCGTTGACGAATATTAGCTGGTGTATCCCCGTCGTACGTATAGCTGTTAATCTCTACGCCAGCCGCTTGAATAATTTCATTGATTTCACTCTTTTGATCCTGAGCAAGTGCTTTTGTAGGAAACATATAAAGAGCTCGTGTACTTGGATTTGCTAGAATCGATTGTAAAACTGGAAGGTTATAGCAAAGGGTTTTTCCTGAAGCTGTAGGGGTAACAGCAACGATACTTTTTCCCTTAATAATTTTTTCATAGGCTGATTTTTGATGTGTATAAAGTTGTTCAATTCCCTTGCTCTTAAGAGCAGACTTTAAAACCGGATGAAGGTCTCTTGGCATCGGGACTGTTTGGGCCGGCTTTTCCTCGATGGTGTGCCATGTAACGATATTTTCCTTAAATTGATCATTTATTTTTAAGTCTGACAAAATTTCTTGCAGGCTTTTTCTTAACTTCATGCTTCCTCACCTCATTACTTCTATTTTAACGAATGAACGTTCGCAACAAAAGAAAAAACGACTTTTTTATTTCTTATATGCCTAGTACTTTTTTCCAAGCGTAAGAATAACTTTAAATTCTACTTAACCAATAAATATCAATAACATTAAACTATTGCTAGAATTTTTGTTACAATAGATAGTACGGAATCTATATTTGAAGGTGATTGGATGAAAATTGAAGAAATTAAAAGGGTGCTCGCTGATTTTACCCTTTTTCGTGAATTGAATGATTTTGAAATAACAAAAATCTCTGACATCGCTATTGCTAGGGAATGGAAAAAACATAGTCATGTGTTTCTCCAAGGTGACCCGCTTGAAAATGTCTATTTTATTTATGAAGGAAAAATTAAAATTTATAAAAGTGACATTAATGGCAAAGAACAAATCGTCGCCATTGCTAAAAAAGGTGAGATGTTTCCCCATGTAGGTTTTTTCAGAAAAGGCGAATACCCAGCCTATGCAGAAGTACTTGAGTCCTCAACTCTTATTGCTGTTCCAATTTCAAAATTTGAAACTGTACTGATTGAAAACCCTGAACTATGTATTAAAGTTTTTAAAGTATTAGGAGAAAAAATCGTTGATTTGCAAAATCGTTTAGAAGAACAGATTCTCAATAACACATACGAACAAATTATTAAACTACTGATTCGGCTCGCCCAGAAGCATGGTAAAGAACAAGAAGATGGTACGATCCTTTTAAAGTCCGAATTCACGAATAAGGATCTTGCCAATATGATCGGCACGACAAGAGAAACCATAAGCAGGACGCTAACAAAAATGAAAAAAGATGAATTAATAGAAGTAGATGAAGAAGGCAACATGATCGTAGATGTTGAAATTTTAATGGAAGAAATTAATCTAATCTAAAACCGCAGCAAATCTATGCTGCGGTTTATTATATTTATTTAATTGAGAGCTGTAGCATGTCTTCCATGTCTTCTATAGCTGTTCCAATCAATTTTAGATTAAAGGTGTCCTGAAGGACCTGTAATACCCCTTCAGAGATAAATTCAGGCGGCTTCGGGCCAATGCGGATATCCTGGATTCCTAAGCTAAATAAACCAAGCAAAATAGCACCTGCTTTTTGTTCAAACCAAGATAACACGATGCTGACCGGCAGTTCATTCACTTCACATCCAAATGCATCTGCAAGTGCTAAAGCAATCTTAACAGTTGATCCAGAGTTATTGCATTGACCTAAATCTATATACCGTGGAATATTGGTTCCCGGCACCACACCATAATCCACGTCATTAAAGCGGAATTTTCCACAAGAGGTTGTTAATATAACAGTCTCTGGCGGTAGTGAAGTGGCAAGTTCACGATAATAATTTCCGCCAGGTCCCGGTGCATCACAGCCTGCGATAACAAAGAAACGTTTGATTTTACCAGCTTTGACTGCATCAATTACTTCAGGTGCTAAGCCTAGAACCGTTTCATGATGGTACCCTGTTAACAATGTTTCTTCGGAATCAATTGCTGCTTCAGGAAGCTCTAAAGCTCGGTTAATTAATGGTGTAAAATCATCATTAATAATTTTCTCTACATTTTCAAGACCTGCTACTTCATATGTATACATCCTGTCTGCATATGACCCTTTAATTGGCATTACACAGTTGGTCGTTGCTAGAATCGCTCCAGGGAAATTTTCAAAAAGTCGTCGCTGGTCGTACCAAGCTTTTCCGATATTCCCTTTTAGATGAGTATATTTCTTCAATGCTGGATAGCCGTGCGCAGGTAGCATTTCAGAGTGCGTATAGATATTGATACCCTTTCCCTCTGTTTGCTTTAATAGTTCCTCTAAAGCAAATAAGTTGTGACCTGTAATAATAATACATTTTCCTTCAATTTTGTTTTGGCTGACCCGGATTGGCTCAGGGATGCCTAAACGCTTTGTATGAGCTTCATCTAGCATTTCCATTACGCGGACTGCTGATTGGCCAACTTTCATCGCCATGTCGATATGTTCTTGAACATTAAAATTTGAATTCGTTAAAGTCAAATAAAGGGATTCATGGGTGGTGGCATCGACAAAAGGATCTGTATATCCTAATTGATTAGCATGGGTTCGATAGGCTGCAATTCCTTTTAATGCAAAAATAATCGTGTCTTGTAAGCTAGCAATGGTTTCATCTTTACCACACACACCGATTACATTACAGCCGCCAGATGGAGTTTGTTCACATTGATAACAGAACATTTTAGTTCCTCACTTTCAATTTTATTTCTGCTTTACTATACTAATCGACCAAAATATTTAATGTGATTTACATCACATTTAAAGCAACTGTAATAAATCGTTCATAAAATTATTGCCATTTGATGACGGCACCTACCCAGTTTAGCCAGCATATAATAGTGAGTGAAATATTGGAAAGCGAGGGGAACTTAATGTCATCTAAGGTACCGAGTGATAAGAATGACCCTAAAAAGCCGAAAACAGAAGCTTTTGGCGAGTTAATGAAATCGATGAACGACTTTTTCAATGAAAAACCAATCAAAGGCTTCCTACAATCAATCGATGATTTTTTTAAAAGTCCATTTCCATCTGGATCGAGCTTTCATGTTGACACGATTGAAACAGGTGGGGAATACATCATCTCTGCAGAACTGCCAGGGATAAAAAGAGAGCAAATTCATTTAAACATTTCTGGAAACTATTTAACTATTTCTGTGGAAAATAACGAACTTGAAACCGAGGAAGACGAAATCAATCATTTATATCGACGTAAATACTTACGCCAAAAATCATCAAGAACGGTTTCACTGCCGCATACGATTAATGAAGAGAAAGTGAAAGCATCCTATCGTGATGGTTTATTAAAAATCCGTATTCCACAGGAAAAGGGGAAAATTATTGATATCGAAGACTAAATTCCATTTCCCTTCCATATGAAAAGACGGCTAGTAAAAAAGCCGTCTTTTTGCTGTTAAAACTTAGCTGTTGATTTCCACTCCAGGCGCGTGCGGATCGCGGGCGGTCCGGGGAGCCTCCTTTGGCGCTAAGCGCCTGGGGGGTCTCCCCTGCCCTGTCCTCCCGCAGGAGTCTTCGTGCCTTCCGCTCCCCAATCAACTGGGCTTTTTATTAAGCCTTAAATATTCCACCAAATCCCTTTACAAGTGATGATACTTGGTTAACCGCATTCATCATTTGACCTGCTGTATTCACCATTTTATTTATATCCACTGATCCATCTTGGGACTTGAAGGAATTCATAAACGATTGGACCCCTCCTTGCTGTTTTGGGGTTGCACTTTGCTTAGGATAAGGGTTCATCACTGGATAACCATTCATGGGCATATACTGTGGTTTTTGAACTATTTCTTCCTGTGGCTGTAAAGGGTTCTGGAATAGGAATTGCGAATCTTTTTGCGAAAATGGCTGGCTATTGTATGGCGTATTTTGAGAAACGTAGCCAGGTTGATAGTTTTGACCATATTGCTGGTATACTGGCGGGTAATAAGGAATTTGTTGATTGGGTTGTTGATAAGCGGTCCAATCATAGTTTTGGGGCTGAGCTTGGTAATGGAAGGGTTGATTACTATTAAAAAGCTGCTGATTCCTGATCTGACCAACTGGACCTTGCTGCATCATTTGCCCCGAATATTCATAATTGAGGTAATTAGCTGGCCTTTTTTTGCCAAACATGGGCAAACATCTCCTCCGCTTTTTTATCTACTACACATTATGAAGGAGAGAGAGGAAAGGTGATTCTTTTGAAAAACAATAATTATGTCAAAATGACGAGAATTTTGTCTGAAGTTTAAATATTTTAAAAACTAGGAATCCTTTATTTTCGTGATACGATAGAAAAAAGGATGAAGGAGGAGCTAATAGATATGGACATTCGCGAATTAAAAAGCAAATTTATTCAAAGTCGGGATTATACACCAGATGATGTTAATACATTAATGGATTTTGCTAAGAAAGCGTATATTCAAAACGATATTAACATTAAAGAATATCGTCTTCTTGTCCGTGAACTTGAAAAACAAGGCGCGGTTATACCTGAAACGGATAATGAAAACTCCCTCATCGAACATTCTTAATAATAATTAAAGAGATGCAGCTGCATCTCTTTTCTATTTTTTAACCTCTTTTAATATTTCCAAGAGGAAAAATTCAACCGTACGATTTGCATTTAAAAATCTCGTTTTGCTAGTTTCCGGGAAAAAGGATTGAATTGACAACTGGTCAATATGTTCAGATGTCGTGTCGATTTGCTTTAAATGAAGATGTTTATGGTCCGTTTCAGACAGCCATTTCTTCATGGCATGTTTCCATTGATCATTTATTTCCTTAACTTCATTTGCAAATGGCTTAATCACTTCATGAAAATCATGCTTGAGCCCTGACTCCCTTCCCTCTAGATAGTACTTCATGAATACACTATTATAAGCTAAAAGTTTTTCCGTTAATTGGATAATTTCTTCAGACATCTTTTTAATAAACCCTTTCTTTAAAAAATGGCTCTGTTATACTTGGCTGTTGATTTCCGCTCCAGGCGCGCTCCAATCAACTTGTGCCAAAATCAACAATAAGCTTTAACATAGCCTAAAAAATAAAAAGTAGCAAAGATCTTTATGCTACTTTAATCGTTACTATTATTTTATAGGCAATTAATAGCCCAATTCAAGTTGTAGGGCTCTAGACACATGATTTGGATTGGCACAGGCAATCTCTAAATTAGAAATGGAGTTAACTTTATCAATACTCCGTTCAAGTCCCATTAGTTTTTGTTTTGATACGATTAACTTAGCCTGCTCTTTCTTGTCTAAACTTTTGCGCAGGTCTGAGAAGGATGCTTCAAGCACCACTTCCAATTCTTCTAATTGATCGTATATTTCTGACAACATTGAAATCAACTTTTCCTTATCGGACAATGGCTTATTCATCTATTAAACCCTCCCAGCATTTTCTATTAAGTATAATTATTCTCTTTCTTTTTTCGGCTTCCTTCTACCCTGACAAAACTAGAAGCTATTCGTCAAAGGTAGTGGTAAAATGGCATTTTCCCCCATGTAATTCGACATCAATTAAATCCTGCATGAAAAAATAAAAAAGCGCACAAGCTATTGTTGGAGGTGTTTTTTAATGTCAAAAAATAATAAACAAAACAAAAAGCAGCAAACAGTTCAATCAGATGCAGCAACAAAAACAGGCTACGGTGATAAAAAGCTGGTGGGAGAAAACCGACCTGCCGAATAAAAACTAACCAAAAAGCAAGGGACACTTCCCCTGCTTTTTTATTTCCATTTTTTTAGATGCAAGGTCTTTTGGAGGGCCAACATTAATTGAAGTTGGTTTGATTTAGCAAAGTACCAATCAGTAAGGTGAATGGGGTGACGATGTCGTGCGGGAAGATACAACAAGAAGGGGGATACCCTGCGTTGCGTACTCCAATCCTCATATTTATGTTGATTATGCTTTATAACTGGGAAACTCACTCGCAAAATCGGGGTTTTCAGGCCAGTTTTTATTTTAAAATATTGTTCATAATCATTTCTTGAACCAGTATGCGGCGTTTTTTCAGCGAATTCATAAAAATAAGGAAATAGCCGTGGATGAAAAAGTATGCTGGCTAGTCTTTTACCCAAGTTGATTCTTTTTGAAAGTGATTTGAAACCATTTGCACTTGCCCCATATACTTCTCCCCCGCAGGTTGGAAATAGTACACAACTGAAATGAAACCAATCTTGAAAAGAAAAAAGCTTCGATTGGAAAACCTTTTTCTTATATAGAGGGTGATCAATAACCGGTGTTTGAATGACATTTTGTTCATTTATGATTAATGAAGTGGTTAGTCTGTTCTTATCATTTTCTTTCCAATATCGAAACCATTCTTTTTGGATAAACGAAGAAACATGAAAATAAGGGAGTAAATGAAACATTTTTCGATTTAATTTCGTCGAATATTGGTAGACCAATAACTGGGGATAGACATCATGGAAAATCAACCAATTTGCCCGCTCATAGGTAAGGAAAAGCTGCTTTCTCGTCATGTCCGTTAGTAATTGAGGAAATATTGAACCTTGGAGGTCACACATATTCCACCCCCCATTCCTAGATACCATGCTTGCTAAGAAAGACCAAATGATATCTGGATGTTTCTTAAAAAAAGAAAAGTATGCTTCAGTCCTTGAGATATTATCGACATTTTTTTTATTGGTTTCCTCTTGAATTTGACGAATGATTGTTCGTTCCTGTATTGTAAGATGATTCATATTCATCTTCCCTTAAGTTTTTTTAATAGATTATTAGTACTATGATTGAGTTTAAATTCTTTTATGAGAAATGCATCATGTATAAATTTAGCAGTCACAGTACAATTGTTATTAGAGTGTGTATGCAAATGTATTTTATACACCCCATTCTCTTCAAGATTTGATATGATAAGGAAGAGTTTGAGAGGTGTAAAACGTGAACTTTAACTATCCAAATGGAAAAAGATACTTACCAAGAGAACAGAACACAGAAAATATCAATAATAAAAAAAAGAAAAATGGCTCTTATAGTAACAGAGGAATGACACTTGAGGAAGATTTAAATGAGACAAATGAATATTACCGTGCGAGAAAAGTAGCTGTTATTCATAAGAAACCAACGCCGGTTCAAATTGTCCAAGTTGATTATCCAAACCGCAGTGCTGCTGTAATTAAAGAGGCATATTTCAAACTTGCCTCCACCACGGATTATAATGGTGTTTATAAAGGAAAGTATATTGATTTCGAAGCTAAAGAAACACAGAACCCTACCTCTTTTCCATTAAAGAATTTCCATCAACACCAGATACAGCATATGGAAGAAGTCCTGGATCAAGGAGGTATTTGTTTTGTTATCCTTCGTTTTACAAGATATGAGCAGGTTTTTTTACTCGAAGCAAAACACTTGTTAACATTTTGGAAACGAATGAATAATGGCGGCAGAAAATCAATAACCAAAGAGGAAGTGGAAAAACAAGGACATCAGATCCCACTTGGTTTTCAACCGCGAATTGACTATATTAAAATTATAGATAAGCTTCATAATTGAGAAAAGGCTTGAAAGGAAGGAATATTACCATGTCAGAACAGTACCAATCAAGAGAGGAGCGCCGAAAGAAACTCCAAACCAAAGGTAAACCAAAAACCAAGAAAAAATCGGGTGGATTAATAAAGAAAATTTTTCTAACCCTAGTGGCCCTTGGTATTATTGGAATACTTTCGGGAGTGGGGACTTTCGCCTACTTAGTAAAGGATGCTCCCGTACTTGACCCAAAATTATTAAAAGATCCAATCCCTTCGAAGATTTTAGATAAAGATGACAAGTTGATTACTGAAGTAGGTGCAGTTAATCGGGAATATGTAAATTACAACGACATACCACAAGTAGTTGAAAATGCCATCTTGGCAACCGAGGATTACCGTTTCTACAAACACCATGGTATTGACCCGATTAGATTAGGCGGTGCTGTGTTAGCTAATTTCCAACATGGATTTGGATCTGAAGGTGCCAGCACAATCACACAACAAGTGGTTAAAAACTCATTTTTAACTCCCGAAAAAACCTTAAAGCGGAAAGTCGAAGAAGCCTGGCTATCTTATCAGCTTGAACAGCAATATACTAAACACCAGATTTTCGAGATGTATGTAAATAAGGTTTATGTTTCTGAAAATAGCCATGGTATTGCAACTGCCGCAAAAATTTATTATGGAAAAGAATTAAAAGATTTAACATTATCAGAGGCTGCCCAAATTGCTGGGATGCCGCAAAGTCCCAATAATTATAACCCATTCGATCATCCTGGTTTAGCTGAGAAGAGACGAAATATTGTCTTGACGTTAATGCACCAGCATGGTTTTATTTCTAAGCAAGAGATGGAAAATGCGAAAAAGGTTTCAGTTAAGTCGACCGTTCTAAATGAACAACAACGTAAAGTTAATGAAAAACCCTTTGATTCATTTGTGGATGCAGTTATTGATGAAGTGAAAGAAACATCTGATTTTGATATCTTTACAGATGGTTTAACAATCCATACGACTCTAGATCCAGATGCGCAATCATATGTTGAAGACATTCTTAATAAATCAGACATTGTTGATTATCCTGATGATGAATTCCAAGCTGGGGTTGCTCTCCTTGATACAAAAACTGGAGAAATTCGGGCAATTGGAGGCGGGAGGAACCAGAAAGTAAAACGTGGGTTTAACTATGCCATCGATACACAACGTCAACCAGGTTCAACAATCAAGCCTGTGCTTGATTATGCTCCCGCGATTGAATATTTAAATTGGGGAACCTTTGAAATGATTGAGGATAAACCAATAACCTATTCATCTGGGAAAAAGTTTGGGAACTGGGACCAAAGCTATAAAGGACCGATGACGATTAGAACTGCACTGCAATTATCACGAAACTCACCAGCCGTTCAGACTCTACAGCAGGTTGGTCTTGATAAAGCGAAAGACTTTGCAGTTGGTTTAGGTATTCCTTTAAAAGAAATTTTTGAATCCTACGCAATTGGCGGTTTTAAAACGGGGGTTTCCCCACTTGAAATGGCTGGTGCCTATAGCGCCTTTGGCAATAATGGCATTTATACAAAACCACATGCTATTAGAAAAATCAAGTTGCGTGATGGAACCTTTATTAGCACAGAACCTGAACCAAAAGTGGTAATGAAAGATTCGACCGCTTTTATGATTACCGATATGTTAAAAAGTGTCCTCGTATCTCCTGGGACAGGAACAAGGGCAAAAGTTCCAGGACTTCCAATCGCCGGTAAGACCGGTACAACGAATTATACAGATGAGGAAATACAAAAATGGGGTATTCCGAGCAGCAGGTCCGTTCCTGATGCCTGGTTTACTGGATATACAACTAATTACACTGCGTCTATTTGGACAGGATACAAAAACCGAAGTACACCTATCAACGCGGTCGGAAATAATCAACGTTTAGCCCAATTAATTTTTAAAAACTTAATGGAACATGTATCAAAGGATATCGATACACCTGACTTTACTATGCCAAACAGCGTTCAAAGAGTAAGTATTGAAAGAGGCTCGATGCCGCCGGTATTGGCAAGTAAATATACCCCTGGAAGTCAAGTTATTACTGAGTATGCTGTGAAAGGTCATGCACCTAAACGTGTCTCCCAAAGGTATGACAAACTGAATGCTCCGAAAAAACTAAATGCCAAATATGATGAAGTAAATAAAAATATTACCTTAACATGGGATTACAATAATTTAAAAGAGGCAAATGTTACTTTCTCTGTAACGGTAAATAGCGGGACTGGTCAAAAGCAATATAATCAAGCAGAAACATCTTTAAGCATCCCTGCAGTACCTGGTACTAAATATTCTTTCACGATTGTGGCAATCAGTGGTGATCGAACTAGTAATCCAGCAACTGCTGCAATTGACATACCACTACCTATTCAAGAAGAAAACCCAGGTAATACCAATCCTGGCAATGGTGCAAATCCAGGAAATGGAAACGGGAACGGCAATGGTACTGGTAATGGCAACGGTACTGGTAATGGCAACGGTACTGGGAATGGCAACGGTACTGGGAATGGCAACGATACTGGTAATGGTGATGGTACTGGTAATGGCACAGGTACTGACAACCAAGATGACGGCGTTACTACTCCACCAGATACCCCGGTCGACAATGGGACAGTAAATGGAGCAAATTCAGGTACACCTACAACATTACCCTAACTAAAAAGAATAGTAAAAAAGCGTCTAACCTTTAGGTTTAGACGCTTTTTTTAGTATACTTCTTTTCGAATACAGCTTTTCTTGCTCAACCATTAACTCTGATAACTGCCGATATGAATGATATAGATTTGGTCTAGACATGATAAAACCTAACCGTTCTTCCACATTGACAGGTTTAAACTCAAATTTATTAGAGTTAAAAGGTTCATCCAGAGTTGCAGGCAATTCATTTGACCAAGACAAGAACTGAATAAACATTAAAATTCCCTTTTCCATCAACACTTTTGCGTTTTGATAATCTCGTTCACGAAATAATGCTTCGAGCTGGACCTTACTATTTTCCCATTCCTTCAATAGGCTGGAAATGTTCTCAACCTTTTTATCCATTGATAGATACCTGACCTTTCATCCGCTTTTTACCCTCCCTGCATAGCCCTACTAGTGGGCAGCTTGGACATTGTGGATTTTGGGCTTTACAATGATAGCGGCCGAAAAATATCAAACGATGATGTGTAACTGACCATTCGTCTTTTGGAATCTTCCTCATTAATGTTTTTTCCACTTCGAGTACAGAATCCTTCCAACGGCAAATCCCTAAACGCTTACTCACTCTTTCAACGTGAGTATCTACTGCTATAGCAGGTACATTAAAAGCAACGGACACAACTACATTTGCTGTTTTCCTGCCCACACCAGGCAGCTTTGTTAACTCATCACGATCCATTGGGATTTCACCTTTATACTCTTCTAATACCATTCGGGAAAGGCTTTGAATGTTTTTAGCTTTATTTCGGTAAAGGCCAATCGAACGTATGTCGTTTTGTAATTCTTCTAGTGAAACCTCAAGATAATCCTCAGGTGTTTTGTATTTTTCAAATAACGATTTAGTCACTTTATTTACGAGCACATCGGTACATTGTGCCGATAAGGCCACAGCAATGACTAGTTCGAATGGATTTGAATGATTTAATTCACAGTGGGCTTCTGGAAACATCGCACCCATTTGATCAAGGCAATAACGGATTTGGGTATTATTCAACATATCTATCACCTACTACTATTAAAATGAATAAAACGAGAGATAACTCCCTCGTTAATCAAGATTATTGTTCTAACCAATTGTAAAAGGGCACAGTTGGTTGATGTGTTTCACCCTTCACAGTTCCTTTAGGTGTTTGCTTTTGACGAAATTTAAGTCCATGGGTTTTCGCTTGCTCTATCGTTTTTATCCCATTTTTCTTCCACTCAAAAAGAATTCTATCAATATACCGGAAGTTTAATTTTCCAGACATTACAGCTTCCCGTAAAGCTGCTTTGATAATAATTGGATCGTGATGATCATCATCCATCCACATGGCTAGGGATTCACATTCAAATGGAGATAACGGTCGGCCAAATTCCTTCTCAAAGCAAGTATAAAGGTCGGTTTCGTCTGCTTTCTTATCTGTTTCCTTATTACTTTTATTATTTTTCAAGAAATGCTCAACAAGTCTTTCCCATAAAGGGATGACAGAATACTTTTCATATCGGATACCTTCATTCGTATATTCATCGGTAATTTCGATAAAACCTCTTTGAATCAACTTTCTAAGCATTTCATTACATTCCGAAATGGAAATCGTCATTCGTGCCGATAACTCATCTGGTGTAGGGAATTCATGCCCCTTTTCTAAAAAGGTTAGTATATTTAATAAAAGAACAAGTTCAAATTCATTTAAATTTAGATTACGGTATTCAGAAAATAATAATGTTGGAACGGTGATATTACCTTCTTGAATCCATGCTAAAAAGTTTGTTTTCATCATTAGGACACCTCCAGTTAAGTATACCACGAACAAATTATCCGAGTAAGAGTTTTAGGCATCCATCTTTGGTAACTAAAAGCAAAAAGCCTGCAGACCTTAGCAGACTTTTTACGTTTTTAATTATTGACAATGCTTGATTTGGATGTAACAAATTGGTGAATTCTCTCCACTGCTTTTTCCAATAATTCTAAAGAAGTTGCATAGGAGAGTCGAATATTGTCAGGAGTTCCAAAGCCTGAACCTGGGATAACAGCGACTTTGGCATCGACCAGCAAGGCTTCAACAAAAGCATCAACATTTTGATATCCTGTCAATTCAGCAGCTTTTCTTACATTTGGATAAAGGTAAAATGCTCCTTGCGGTTTCACACATGTTACACCGGGAATCGCTACTAGTTTATCAAAAATAATTGATAATCTTTTTTCAAATGCCTGGCGCATATCTTCTACTGGCTGTTGTGAGCCATTGTAAGCAGCGATTGCTGCATACTGGGCTGTTGTTGTCGGATTAGATGTACTATGACTTGCGAGGTTTGTCATCGCCTCAATAATTACTTTATTTCCAGCCGCGTACCCGATTCTCCAACCTGTCATCGAATGTGATTTAGAAACGCCATTAATTACAATGGTTTGGTTTTTAAATTCTGGAGAAAGTTGTGCGATCGAAACATGTTTATTTTCCCCATAAACTAGCTTTTCATAAATTTCATCTGAAACAATGAGAATATTTTCCTCAAGACAAACTTTGCCTAACTCATAAAGTTCTTCTGCTGTATACAACACACCCGTTGGATTGCTAGGTGAATTAATTATAACAGCTTTCGTATTTTTCGTAATGGCGCTCTTTAATTGCTCTGGGGTTACTTTAAATTGATTTTGCTCTAATCCTTCGATATACACAGGAACGCCGCCTGCTAATTTGACTTGCTCTGGATAGCTGACCCAATATGGAGTAGGGATTATTACCTCATCACCATCATTTAATAGGACTTGAAATAATGTATAAAGAACGTGTTTAGCTCCATTTCCTACAATGATTTCATTCAGTTTATATGTTAACCCTTGGTCTGCTTCAAATTTCTTAATAATTGCTTTTTTTAATGCAGGTAAGCCTGCTGATGGGGTATACTTCGTATGCCCTTCATTCATGGATTGTGACGCAGCATCTAAAATATATTGTGGAGTATTAAAGTCAGGTTCACCTGCTCCCAAACCGATAACGTCTTCACCTTGTTCCTTTAATTCCTTTGCTTTTGCAGTAATTGCTAATGTTGTTGAAGGTGTAAGTGCCTTCACTCGATTTGCTAATTCCACTACCATAAATATTTCCTCCATTCTCCATTACATCTATAGGTTTTCGATTTTCTTTAGCCATTCACCTGTCTCAAAGTGAACATAGTAATAATTTATTAAATTATTATTAGAACGATAATATATTTCCCACAATGGGATATTTTTTTCCATGCCAAGTCTCACTGAAATAACCTTTTTAGGACTTTTTTCTTGTATAAGTTTCTGAATGGCTTCTTCTTTTGATAAACCATCCTTTGCTTTTTTCACGTAAACTTTTTTACTTTTTTCAGGAATCCAAACGATAATTTTTTCACCATTATTACTTTTTCCCTCAATGACATTAACAGTTTCTATGCCATTATATATATGAAAATCCTCAACTTCTTTTATAGATATTTCCTTGTTGGCTAGTGCGACCGCTTTTTTCTCTGCAGCTTTAACAGGATACACAGATGTGAAGTACACTTTTATTAATAAGCCAAAAATCACTACTATAAATATTACTATAAATATAATCCACTTTTTCATAAGCACTCACTTCTTTATGTACGATAAATGGTAAAAATCGCTGTATTTTTATCTTCTTGATCAAGTGCCAATCCAAACATAAGATCTTTTTGCTTCAAGGTTCGATTAAGGGCATCAACAATTTTATACAAATCCGGACTGTGCTGGATTTTTACTGTTGATAACACTTCAATTTTACTTTCCATCCGTTTTCCTCCAATATTTGCCTATTTCTCTACAATAATTGATAAATCTCAACCATTATTATAACAGGTGGAAGCAAAAAGCGGGTCTGTGATTATATGAATTTTTCTAATTTTTTCTTAGTTATCCTCTTCAACAGGGATCGTTATTACTTCATAGTTTGAATCGGTGAATTTTATCGTGACGGTACCATGTTTTTTGGTAGTATAGATTTCTGACCAAGTTTCATGGAGATCGACAAGAATATCTGGGTCATGCCCCTCTTCTTCCGGTGCAAATAGAATCGAAATTTGCGGATTTAAATACTGGATTAATTTTTCAGATAAAGAGTCCTCCATTGCACAATTAGGAATCTTAAAAACATTAATATTTTCCAAATTCTTCTTCATCAAGGTTTCCTCCGCATGTGGTGTAAATGAAGTCATCAGGAAAATGCGGTGATTAAAAAAATCCAGTGTCAAATCCATGCCCTCATTGGGTTCATTTCCAACAAATTGGACCACTGCAGTCAATTCCGGAAGAATGGTTTTTTTTGTGTCCTCACCCCAGGTGACGACTGCAGGTTTATTTGGTAAGCTTAGTTTGTTTGTTATTTGGGCAGATAACTCCGGTGTTGTGATAATTTCTTTAATACTATACTTCGTTATTAGCCTATTGATTTGTTTTTCTGAAAGCTCCAGATTGTTCTTTGTAAGAATTAGCTTCGAAATTTTCTTCACATCATAAAGATAAAGCCATCCTTCCAATTCTGCATCCGTCTCTTTCCCGCCGGCATTTACCAAGATATTTTCACCATTTGAGCCTTGAATAAGGGTTGAATCACCTTCAGACAGGCCTAAAAAAGTAACAGCAACTTCATGATCCTTAATATTTAAGTCAATGTTTTCAATATTATTTACAGTAGTCGTCTTTGATGCCTCTACCATGAGTGTCGATTGAATGAATATGGACAGTAATAATAGTAAGGTTCTCATGACACACCTCCCATAATATAGGATGTGTTTTTTACCAAATATTATCCAGTATATTAGACAATTGGTCCGACTGATTTATTATAACCAAGAGTCAATAATTTCAGCTAACTCATCCATCTTACCCTTTTTTATAGGAACATTGGGAATTGATTTCAAAAAGGCCTTACCATACTTGGTCGTTACAATTCTTTTATCAAAAACCACAATAATTCCACGGTCATTTTCCGTACGAATTAACCGACCAAATCCTTGTTTAAATCTTAGGACCGCTTCTGGTAGTGAGTATTCAGAAAAAGCATTACCCCCGCGTTTTTCGATTAACTGACATTTTGCCTCTGTTAAAGGTTCATCAGGGGGACTAAATGGCAGCCTAACAATTACAAGGCACGATAAGTCCTCACCAGGTATATCTACCCCTTCCCAGAAACTGCTTGTCCCTAGCAATAATGCCTTATCATATCTCTGGAAATTTCTAGTTAGCCTAGTTCGGCTGCCACTGGTTATCCCTTGGGCAATCATTGCATAGTCATGCAAAAAACCACTTTCTTTAATTAGTTCATAGGTTTTCTTTAGCATGTCATAGGCGGTAAATAGAATCAGCATTCTTCCTTTTGTTGCCTCTGCAATTGTGATGATATGCTCAGTAATTGAAATGACATAATCTTCTAACGATACCGTGTTTATTTCTGGTAAGTCTTCAGGTATTAAGAGTTGTACCTGTTGATTATATTCAAATGGCGACGGAATGTTCAACTGTATCGTTGAAACCGGATCAAGTCCAATTTCCTTCATGATATAGTCAAATGATTTATTCACAGTCAAAGTAGCAGAAGTGATCACTACCGCTTTTTTAAGTTGAAAAAATTGTGCCTTTAGTTGGTCGGCCACAGATGCTGGCTGAGCTAAAAAGGTTGTAACATTTTGCGGTGAACGAATATCTATTTCAATCCATTTTACATCGTTCGTTTTTTTAATAAAGGAATGAATAACCGTGTCTCTTAATTCTGATAGATCATTTAGAAAGGTTTGGATTTCTTCCATTTTATTTTCTTGGGAACGTGTTAACGAATTACTTTCCCTTTTGATCCATTCGAGTCGTTCAATAATGACTGAATGAAAATCCTTAAGTAAAAAGGCAAACCTTTCTGCACTATGTACAAGTGCCTTTTTTTCTTTTACCTCGTCTTGAAGAGAAAAGCGCACCTTGGCACGGTTAATTCCTCTTTTATTTGTAAGCTTGGCTTTTGCAAAAATTGCAATCAATTGAAAAAATTCGTCTGTTTCAAAAGCAAGGTCAACATTTATTTGATTTAACTTAGTTGCAGGTGCCATCATCTCAGGTTTCTTTGGTACAGAAGCAATTAGCTTCTCCAATTCATAAAAGAGCTGTTTTTGTTCTAAAACACCAAATTGACCCAATAAGAGCCGAGTGGATAAGTAATCTAATGTATGACCAAAAAACTGACTTGCTACTTTTTCAAAATGATGTCCTTCATCAATGATAGCGAAAGAAAAATCGGGCAAAATTGTGCCTTCTCCTTTAATATCACTTAATAGCAAAGAGTGATTGGTAATAATAATATCGGCAGTTTGCGCATTTCTTTTGGCCTTCAAATAAAAATCTCTTTCTTGCCAAGCTTGGTTCTGCATAAACATAGCGGGTTCGTTCTTAATTTTATTCCAGAATATTTGCCCGCCGCTTGATAGGTTTAACTCATCCCGATCACCTGTTTCAGTTTCAATCAGCCAAACAAGAATTTGCATTTTGGTTAACCCTGTATCGTAATTATCACTATCATCTGCAAGTGTCTGATTAAACTTTTCTAAACTAATATAATGATTCCTTCCCTTTAGGAGAACAGAGTTAAGCTTAAAGGGCAAAATTTTATCTAAGATCGGGATTTCATTTTTTAGAATTTGTTCTTGTAACTGAATGGTATGCGTGCTTACAACTATAGGAAGCTCCTTTTGCCTTGAAAAGTAGGCAATCGGCAGCAGGTACCCAAGTGATTTTCCGACACCGGTTCCAGCTTCAATCAATGTATGGTTTTCATTTTGAAAGGATTGATACACAGTATCCATCATGGTAAATTGGCCTGTCCTCTTCTCAAAGGCTGCAAAGGCTTGTTTTACTAGCTCGGTTTTTTCATCCTCACTTGCAGGATATTGATATTCTTTACCTTCATCCTTCGTTCCTGACTGCTCAGAAAGCCTTTTTAAGGCTATCCCCTTAAAAATCTCGAACGACTCCGAAAATTGTTCAATCGTGTCATCTTTGTTTACGAGTATTTCATCAAGAAACTGCTGTAGATCACTTTTGAGACCGCCAGAAAGATGTGCAAGCTGTTTTAGCGTTACTCTAGGTAAGGATGTCAAACGCTCTAAAAGAATTAAGAAAAGCTCAGCAGTTACCTGTGCATCACTATCAGCTTGGTGGGGGCGATCATGATTAAGATTTTCTTTCTCTGCTAAATCCGATAACTTATAACCATCAGCTGTCGGATAAAGTATTCTTGCCATTTCCACCGTATCAAGAACAGGGCCAAAGAACCCTTCCTGACCCGATTGGATTAATTCTTCCTGAAGAAAAGACAAGTCAAATAACACATTATGTGCAACAAAATAAGCCCCATCCAGTAAAGCCGTGACCTTTTCTGCTATTTCCGAAAATAGGGGAGCATCCTTCACCATGTCATCATTTAAGCCGGTCAATTCTTCAATAAATATTGGAATGGATCTTTTCGGATTTATTAATGACGAAAATGTTTCTGTGATTTTTCCATTTTCAATGACCACAGCAGCAAATTGGATGATTTTGTCACCCTTTTTTGGAATGTTTCCCGTTGTTTCCAAATCAATTACGACGAATTTATTTATCATTTCATTAACACCCCAAACCTTCGTTCATTAGAACGGTATCACATTATCTTCAAAAGAAAAAGTAAACAATACTAGGATGCTTCCCATTCTACCATTATCTTTACGATCTTTTTTATATTTATTATATAAAACAGTCGTAAAAAAAGAAAAATCCCCGAAATTGGGGATTACATGATGGTTAGAGCTGGTTCTGCATTGATTAGTTCTTTAATCCGATTGTCTTCATCCATGATCGCTACTTTAGGTTTATGTGCTGCTACCTTTTCTTCAGCAATAAGGGCGTAGGAAATGATAATAACGATATCACCTTTTTGAACCAAGCGGGCAGCTGCACCATTTAAACAAATGATACCACTACCTCTCTCGCCAGGAATAATATAGGTCTCTAGACGCGCACCATTGTTATTGTTAACAATTTGCACCTTTTCATTTGCAATCATTCCAACTGCATCTAATAAGTCCTCATCAATCGTGATACTGCCTACATAATTTAGATTAGCCTCTGTAACAGTTGCTCGATGGATTTTTCCGTTCATCATGTTGCGAAACATTATATTCCTCCCCCGTTCTCTTTTTTCTATCAATCTAAATTCGTAATGTAATTGTCTATTAATCGTACCTTCGTAAATTTTACAGCCAGTGCAATAATAATTGTACCCTCTAATTTTTCCAGTTGCTTTAATTGTGGATAGGAGTAGATTTGGACATAATCAATTGTACCCGTTGATTCATTGGTAATCATTTCACTAATCATACTAATTAATTTCGCTGGATTTCGCTCACCTTCATTAATTGCTGCCACTGCAGCTTGAAGGCTGTGATACAGTACAGGAGCTTCTTGTCTTTCCTTGGGCAGAAGATTAACATTCCGAGAACTCTTAGCAAGTCCATCATTTTCACGAACGATATCGACTGCAATAAGTTCCACAGGAATATTAAAATCAGAAACTAACCCTTCAAGAACTGCCACCTGCTGGGCATCTTTTTTCCCAAAATAAGCTCTTGTTGGCATGATAATGTTAAAGAGTTTTGTTATTACTGTAGCGACGCCATCAAAATGGCCTGGGCGTGATTTCCCACATAAAACATCCGTGCGATCACGGACGTTAACTTTAACCGAAGGCTCGTTTGGATACATTTCCTCAACGGATGGATGGAAAAGAAAATCGACCATTTCACTTTCAGCCAAGGCGCAATCACGATCAAGATCACGCGGGTATTCAGCATAATCCTCTTTTGGTCCAAATTGTAATGGGTTAACAAAAATGCTTAGAACAACGATATCATTATCTTGTCTTGCTTTATTTAAAAGTGTTAAATGACCTTCATGCAAAAATCCCATTGTTGGTACAAAGCCAATCGATTTTTCTTGGAGCTTATGTTTATTTATTATTGCCTGCATTTCCATAATGGTTGAGATAACCTTCATTTCGTACCTCCATAAAGCTCTTTCAGTTCCTGTTCCTTCATTGTGAAAGAATGTTTTTCTTCAGGAAACCGTTCATTTTTAACGTCAGCTGCATAGGCTTGAATTGATTCAATCATAAATGGATTGACAGCATGATATTGTTTGACGAACTTCGGTACGCGATTAACGCCATAGCCCAGAATATCATGATAAACGAGAACTTGACCATCGACCGCAACTCCGGCCCCAATACCAATAACTGGAATAGAAATCATTTGGGCAACTTCCTCGGCCAGTTGTTTTGGTACACATTCAAGAACGATAGCAAAGGCACCGGCTTCTTCACATTTCTTTGCGTCTTGGAGCAATTTCCTTGCTGCTTGGGCATCTTTCCCTTGTACTCTATATCCACCTAATACACCTACAGATTGAGGGGTTAACCCCAAATGGGCACAGACAGGAATACCGGCTCTAGTTAAAGCAGTAATTTTTTCAATAACATCATCTGCACCTTCTAGTTTAACCGCATGTGCACCCGTTTCTTGTATTAGTCTGGCAGCATTTAATAATGTATCTCGAACAGATAAATGATAAGTTAGAAACGGCATATCAGCGAGAATAAAGGTATCTTTTGCTCCACGTTTTACAGCTTTTGTATGATGGATCATGTCGTCAAGCGTTACTGGTATGGTTGAGTCATAACCAAGGACTACCATCCCAAGAGAGTCTCCCACCAATATAACGTCAACTCCGCCCTCTTCAGCTTGCTTAGCCGAAGGGTAATCATACGCGGTTAACATAACGATTTTTTCATTATTTTCCTTCATTTTCAAGAAATCTGTTGTTTGCTTCATCAATTTTCCCTCCTTTTATATGGGAGAGGGGATAAAAAGATTTTAAAAGAGCAAATAAAAAGATCCTTCTGAAGGCAGAGGATCCCAGTTACACTTTTAACATGCTTCATCCCTCTGTCCCGGTCCGCTATACGGATCTAGGCAGAAACCTTATTAATTGTTAGTTTCGTAAAGGTGCAGTTCTCATTGGATACTGCCCATTGGATAGAATTATAACAAATTCTACGAAAAGTTCAAGCTTTTAAAACTCAATATCCGCAGAATAGATATGATGAATCGTACCGGTCAAATCCTCTAACTGCAGCACTCCATCATTGGTTATTCCTAGTGCTTTTCCTTCAATGGTATTCGTAAGGGTTCTAGCTTTTATGTATTTTCCGATACTGCCGGCATAACCCTCCCATAAAAGCTTTATTGGAATAAATCCTTGTTCTAGATACAGCGTATATAATTTTTCAAAGTGTTTGAAAATAGATCTAATTAACTCTGCTCTCGAAACAGTTTCTCCATCCTCGATAAATAGGGAAGTAGCTATTTCTTGAAGTTCTAACGGGAAATCTTCTTTCTTCTGATTCACATTTATACCAATTCCTATGATAATTGAATGAATAAGGTCGGCCTCCGCTTGTAATTCCGTTAATATTCCCGTTACTTTCTTTCCGTTAATAAGAATATCATTCGGCCATTTTATTTCCGGAGTAAGGTCTGTCATTTCTTCAATGGCTTGAACAATCGCAACTGCTGCGAGCAATGTCAATTGTGGCGCATTGCTTAGGGGTATATTTGGACGTATAATCATACTCATCCATATACCTGTATATTTTGGAGAATGCCATTTTCGGGCCATTCTACCCCTGCCTGACAACTGCTCTTCTGCGATGATGACCGTGCCTTCCGGGGCATCTTCTGAAGCAAAGTGATGGGCAAGCTTTTGGGTAGACTCCACACTTTCTACATAATGGATATTTCTCCCTATAAAGTTTGTGGTTAAGCCAAGCCTTACCTCATCTGCAGTCACTTTCTCGGGAGTTTTTAGAATCCGGTAACCTTTGTTTCTAACGGCTTCTAATTCAAATCCTTCCTTCCTTAATTCCTCAATATGCTTCCATACTGCCGTCCTTGAGCAGCCAATGAGTTCTGCTAGATGCTGCCCTGATAAAAAGGTTTCACCTGCAGTTGTAAAGGCATCAATTAATTCTTTTCTTATTTCTGATTGCACTTCATTAGCCACTCCTTGATCTTTTCTTTGTCGTTATCTAGATTTCCGGCTAGAATATTTTCTTCGATGGTTAAAAGCGTCTCCTTAAGCCATGGTCCACCTCTTTTATTGAACCAATCCATTACGTCATTTCCAGTCACATTCATTTCTGAACGGTCTTTTATCGGCAGGGTTTCATACAGCTTAATCAAATGTTCAATCGATTGAACTTCGTTGGTCCCATTAATAACATGGTAGAGCTTTTCCGTTGATAGGATATGTTCACGACCAGCAGAATATAGGTGATATATGGTCCAATCTTGTTCAAGTCTTTTTGTAAGGAAATGAACAACTTGTTGAATCTCTCTTATTTCTTTAAGTGCAAGCCGCCACTCTTTTAAAAATAACTCTATCTCTTTTTCTTTTAAATTTATACAGAAAATTAAGAGTGACCACATTTCATTTTTATTAAGATTCACACTTTTAAAACTACGGAACTCCTCTAATTGCTGCCTCTTTCCCTTCAAACCTGGTAAATAAGAATAAATATTTGCTTCAAGGAGAATATTCAACGCTTTAGTCTTATTTTTACCAATTAAGAGTTTCTCAAACTCCGCCCTTTTTCTCTCTACAGCAATGTTATCAAGCAAGTGAACAAGCTTTGCTAATGCTTGAACCGTACCTCTTTCGATCTGAAAAGAGAGTTGGCTTACAAACCTAACTGCTCTCATCATTCTTAAGGCGTCTTCTTGGAAGCGGTCATTCGGACTTCCAACTGTTTGAATTATTCTTTCTTGAATGGCTATAAATCCATTAAATGGGTCAATTAATTTTCTATTTCTGTCCATTGCAATAGCATTCATTGTAAAATCTCTGCGCTGTAAATCCTCTTTTAAGTTGCGGATAAAGGTAACCTCTTTGGGTCTTCGATAATCTTGATAGTCTGATTCGGTCCTAAAGGTGGTAATTTCATATCCTCCATTATTTACAAGAACAAGAACTGTTCCATGTTCGATTCCAATATCCACTGTTTTTGGAAAAATCCTTTTCACTTCATCGGGGGTTGCGCTTGTTGCAATATCAACGTCATTAATCTCTCGTTTTAACAGAAAATCTCTAACGGAGCCACCAACAAAATAGGCTTCAAAGCCAGCATCCTCTAGCTTTTTTAATACAGGACTTGCTGCTAAAAATGGGTCAATCATTTACTTCACCTTAATTCAGTAAATTAAAATATATTTGTTCATATTGTTCAACAATTTGGTCAGCCTTAAATTTAGTTTTTGCTGTCTCCACAGATTGTTTGGAAAATTGCTGATGAAGGTCCTGATCAACTAAAATGGCTAATGACTTATTAGAGATATCGTCGATGTCGCCTACTTCACAAATAAATCCATTCATTCCATGATTAATAACTTCTGGTACACCACCAACATTCGTACCGACACAAGGAACTCCACATGCCATCGCCTCTAATGCAACAAGTCCAAAGCTTTCCTTTTCCGATAATAACAGCATTAAATCACTGATGGAGTACAATTCCTCTAGGCTCTCTTGTTTACCTAAGAAAATGACTTGATCTTCTAGTCCAAACTCTCTGACAAGTTTACAGATGATGGTCATTTCAGGGCCATCACCGACCAATAGTAGCTTGGCTGGCATTACAGATGCAATCTTTGCAAAGGACTTTACTACATCTTGTACCCGTTTCACTGGACGGAAATTGGAAACGTGAATAATTACCTTTTCATCTTCTTTTATCCCAAATTCTGACTTTAAAGCACGTGCATCACTTTTTTTATAAATGCGGTCATCAATAAAGTTATACACTGTTTCAATTTGTTTATCTGGATTGATCAACTCATAGGTCTGGTCCACTAAAGCCTTGGAAACTGCTGTTACCACATCCGATTTTTCAATTCCAAATTTAATCGCATCTGTCAAAGAAGGATCATACCCCAAAACCGTTATATCGGTACCATGTAATGTCGTGACAATTTTAATATCTCGATGACTCATTTGCTTTGCTAGTATTGCACATACAGCGTGAGGAATAGCATAGTGGACGTGTAGCAGATCTAATTTTTCCCGATTAGCCACTTCCGCCATTTTACTTGCTAAGGCAATATCGTAAGGTGGGTACTGAAACACGGAATATTGATTCACTTCAACCTGATGATAATAGATATTATGGTACATTTTATTTAATCTAAATGGGATACTTGATGAGATGAAATGAATTTCATGTCCCTTTTCAGCGAGCATTTTCCCTAATTCCGTCGCTACTACACCTGAACCACCTACTGTCGGATAGCAAGTAATACCAATTTTAAGTTTCCTCATGTTTATTCTCCTATCAAATCACGATTCAAAAGGATTGGAACTTTCGTTTTGAACCCTTCAGCAAATGTAACACCAACCAACTTACCAAACATTCTTTCCCTTGACTCAACAGTTTCAATATACCCATTTACAAGCGGAGTACTATAGGTTTTTTCTGTTTGCTCGAATTGGCTTTTGTACTCCCTCAATGCTTGGAGTTTTTTATCCATATATTGAGTAATATCAATGGTGAAATCTGGTTTATGAAAACCATTAATCATATAAAAATAAACTCTTTCCACCCGATGTGCAGGTTCATTACCTTCTGTTACATATTTTCTTATGGCAGATGAAAAAACAGCTTCCTCCACTAAACTAGCACAATGACCATGGTCAGGATGGCGGTCTTCAAAATAAGGTGCAAACACACTCTGAGGCTTGTATGTTCTAATAATCCTTGCAATCTCTCTTATGTATTCGTCTTTAAGAAATAATCCTCTATCTGGAAAACCCAGTGATGTACGCATAGAGACGTTTAGTATCCCTGCAGCCTTTGCCGCCTCCTCTTTTCTTAGGGGTACATTCCCATTTGAAGAAAGGTCGGCATCTGTTAAGTCACAGATACCAACTTGTTTCCCTTGGGAGGTCAATTTAGCAATCGTTCCAGCCATGCCAATCTCGACATCGTCCGCATGTGCACCAAATGCAAGGACATGAAGGTGCTGATTAATCATTGATTGCACCATTCTCTTTATTTAGATTTCTCCACTCAATAAGCCCCAGTTCTAGGCCTCTTATTAATAATTCTGCAGTTCCCATATTAGTAGCAAGTGGAATCGAGTATACATCACATAGTCTAACCAATGCTGTTACATCTGGTTCATGTGGCTGTGATGTTAATGGGTCACGGAAGAAGAAAACAGCATCCATTTTATTTTGGGCAATCATTGCTCCGATTTGCTGGTCACCGCCAAGGGGTCCAGATTGAAAACGAGTTATACTTAGACCCGTTGCCTCACTAATTCGCTGTCCAGTTGTCCCAGTCGCAAATAATGTATGCTTCGAAAATATATTTTGATAAGCAGTCGCGAACTGAACCAAATCATTTTTCTTTTTATCATGAGCTATTAAGGCGATATTCATATATTTACTCCCTATTCTAAAATATTTTCTAGTCCATAAACAAAAGTATTATGTGTCATTACAGATTCTACTGCCACTTTTACACCCGACATAAAAGAGCCGCGATGGTATGAATCATGCCTTATTGTTAGAGTCTGACCATCAGATCCAAATAACACCTGTTGGTGGGCAACAAGTCCAGGCAAGCGTACCGAGTGAATATGCATTCCATCGAACGTTGCACCCCGCGCACCTTGGATCGTTTCTTTCTCATTTGGGTGCCCCTGATTTTTTTCCTCACGAACTGCAGAAATCATTTCTGCTGTTTTTACAGCTGTTCCTGAAGGAGCATCCAGTTTTTGATCGTGATGCAATTCAATAATTTCTATATCGTTAAAATATTTCGCAGCCATTTGTGAGAATTTCATCATTAACACAGCACCAATGGCAAAATTCGGAGCAATAATACATCCCAGTTTTTTCTCATGACAAATATGTTCTAATTCCTCTAAATCTTTTGCAGTAAAACCTGTTGTTCCAACCACCGGTCGAACATTGTTTGTAAGTGCAGTTTTTGCGTGATGCATGCCCACCTCAGGTGTGGTTAGATCAATCAAGACATCCGCATGGACATTTTGCAGGCATGTTTCGATATTTTTATAAACGGGTACGTTATGTATTGAATGAAAGCCTTCCAAGTCGCTAAGCATCATTCCATCATATTTATGATCCACAACAGCTAAAAGTTCAAAATGATCAATATTCGTTACTAACTTCACTGCTTCACTGCCCATTCGGCCGCGGGGACCAGCGATGATAATTTTAATTTGTTCCATTAAGTTCACTCCATTTTTTCTTCATTAATTCTTGTCCACCGATTTTTGTCTCTTGTCTTAAATTTTTCCATTACATAATTATGTGCATCTTCTAAGCTGATATTTAAAGAGTTAGCAAAACAAATTAATACAAATAAAAGATCACCAAGTTCTTCTTCGATGGCCTTTTCAGTTTCACTTGTTTTTTTGGGTTTCTCACCATAATAATGGTTTACTTCTCTCGCAAATTCACCTAGTTCTTCTGTAAGTCTTGCTAGCATCGCAAGCGGACTGAAATACCCCTCTTTAAATTGACTAATGTACAAATCTACTTCTTGCTGAAGGTCTTTCATCGTCTTTTCTTTGGCCATGTATTTCACCTCATCAATAAGACTGATTATTATGTCCATATCCTTATTCTATTGTTTATGTTAGCTAAATTAACGCCGATTTACAAATGTTTTCATTTATATTACCCTCTTTTACTGTACTCATTGCCCTAACATTTTTTATTCGATATAATAAAAACCGCCATATAAGAGAATTTATGGTAGAGGGGGGTTATTAATGTTACATGGTCTTAAAGTAAAAAACATATTATTTATCCTATTGGGAGCAGCGATAATGTCGTTTGGCCTTGTCAATTTTAATATGCAAAACAAACTGGCAGAAGGCGGCTTCACAGGCATCGCACTTCTATTTTATTTCTTGTTTAAATGGGATCCATCCTATTCAAATCTATTCTTAAATATACCACTTTTTTTTATTGGGTGGAAATTGTTAGGACGTAATACATTTTTATATACGATATTTGGGACAGTCGGGGTGTCCATTTTTTTATGGATATTTCAACGCTATTCCATTGATATGCCACTTCAAAGTGATTTAACATTAGCTGCATTATTTGCAGGGGTTTTTACAGGCATTGGTTTAGGCGTGATCTTCCGTTATGGAGGAACTACAGGAGGAGTAGACATTATTGCTAGGCTTGTCCAAAAATATGCAGGCTGGAATATGGGAAAAACAATGTTCTTGTTTGATGCATGTGTTATCGCTTTATCTTTGGTAACATACTTAAATTATAAACAAGCAATGTACACACTCGTAGCTGTGTTTATCGGCGCTAGAGTAATTGATTTCATGTTAGAAGGTGCTTATTCAGCGCGAGGAGCTATGATTATTTCGGAAAAGAACGAGCAAATTGCCTCTAAGATTATGGAAGAAATGGACCGAGGAGTAACAGTCCTAAAGGGATACGGCTCTTACACTAAAAGTGAGCGTGAAGTCTTATATTGTGTTGTCGCAAAAAATGAAATAGTCAGTTTAAAAAATGTAATAACTTCCGTTGATCCCCATGCATTTGTCTCCATCACAATTGTTCATGATGTCCATGGAGAAGGTTTCACACTCGATGAAAATAAAATGCCTTTAGTAGACTAAAAAAGCAATGTCCGCGTTTGGACATTGCTTTTTCTTAACTTTTAAATCAATCCTTTAAATCTCTCGAACGGTCTTTTTTCATATTCTTGTCACCTTGATACTTTCTCCAGCCAACATAGGATAATGTCATGATAATAATGCTTCCTGTCGAAATAATAACCCACCAAATGTTTGGATCTGCCTCATCCTCTTCCATGTTAGAAAAGAGATTAACTAAGTCCGTATCAAGTTTTTCCAACTCCTGTTGGCTTTTAGAATCATTTACAACTTGGGAACGGTATTCATTAATAAAATCTATCCGTGCGTCTAGTCTTTGAACATTTTCTACAGACACATCAATTTTCATACTCGGATAGATCACGTTATACAAGGATAAAAAGGAATTAAAGTTTGAATGAAAGTGCCCTGAATCACCTTTAATTGCCGCATCTTTTGCTTGATGAAAAGCTGTCATTATTTGATCTTCCATTTCAATCCATAATGGTTGGTGACTTGTTGCAATGGCATCAATGACAAGACGAAATTTGACTAATTTATTTATTCGTTCCTCATATTTCATGTTGGAACTAACTGCTGCTTCCACTGCTTCATCATGGGAGGTATTAATTATTCTTACTTCATCCATTGTTAGCGACGGTTTATTACCAGTAATGCTTGTGAATTGATCCGAAAAATAATCAAGCAGTCTTTTAGCATCTTCATATCTATGAAACTTCACCATTTGGAGAGCTTCATCTGATATATCATCAAGCTTCTCCATAGGAGATTGTTGTTCTGCATTTACAGTTATGGGAGTAAGCATCATGATAATTGCAAAGAAAAAAAACCATTTGTTTCTCAATCCTTGTCCCCCCTTTCATTACTAATAAAATGTATGTAGGGGTGGACAAGGTTAGACCATCTGGGATTATTTTATTTCAAGTTTGTAACTTTTGGGACGAATTGAAAAATAATAGGCAAGTCCAATCGAAAGAATCGAAAGCCAGAAAGTAAAATAGCCAATTTGTGGTGTATAGCGATCAAGCATATGATAGCTTGGCAACATGAAAAAAACATAATCAATAACATCATTATGTAGTGTCCAAATAGCTGTTAGAATTAAATGCCGCCACTTAAATCTGTAAAATGGAGCATATAAAATACCTTGAACAGCCATTGCGAAATGGGACAAGATTAACATATAGCCAACCGCATCTAATTCTCCTTGAACAAAATAGACAAGGATATTCATGACTACTGCCCAGATTCCATATTTAAAGAGAGTAACAATTGCTAGCGCCTCTATTAAGGGCCAGTTTCTCCGTAATAGAAAGGCAACTAGAACAAAAACAAAAAATAAACTAGCCGTCGGGCTGTCAGGAACAAACAACAGAAAAATAGCAGGTGTCTCCTTTAGTTGCCACCCATACCAGTAGTACCCATAAATTGTTCCGGCAATATTAACAATCAATAACAGCTTCATTATCGATCGATTTGCCAAGAGAGGATAAATCCAACGCACAAAAACTCTCCTTTTATGTTTGTTTTTTTATCATGAAGAAAAAAGCTGACGATCTTTCGTCAGCTTTTTATCATTCGATTATTACTTACCAAGGTTTGCTATGAATTCGGAAAGTGTTTTGAGTTCCTCATCTGTACCTTTAAAGATACCAGGTGGCATTTTACCGCCTTTACCTTCTTTGGCAATCTTTGCAATATCTTCTGGTTTTAAGCCTGTACCGACTAGTGCGGGTGCACCAGCACCGCCTGAAAGGTTTTCACCATGACAAGTAATACATGTATTGGCACTAGCTATTTTATAGCCGGCACTTGATTTATCAATATCTACTTTTGCAACAATTTTACCTTGGCGTTCAGCAGCTGCCCAATCATGTGTCGCAACAGATTGCCAAGTTAAATATACGGTGGCAGCTAGTGCCAATAGCATAGCTGCAGTTGCAATCGGACGCTTCATTGGACGTCGTTCCGGACCAGAATCGAGGAACGGAGCTAATAATAACCCTCCAAAAGCAAGTCCTGGTATAATCATTGCTCCGATTACAGTGTATGGACCAGATGCAAATGTATATTTCAATAATTGATACAAGAACAAGAAATACCAGTCAGGTAATGGAATGTACCCAGTATCAGTTGGGTCCGCTATCCTTTCAAGCGGAGCCGGATGGGCTACTGTTAAACATAAAAAGCCGATAAGAAATACTGCTCCTACCATCCATTCTTTCAAAAGGAAGTTAGGCCAAAACGCCTCTGTTTTACCAGGGTATTCAGAGTAATCTTTCGGAATCATCTTTTTTCGTTCAGATGGTGCTAAAACACGTGAATCACCAACGAACTTTAAACCTTTACCGCGATGCATCGAGCAATCCCCCTCCTTTTTCCGTAGTTAATAGAAATAAACTGCGATTAGAATAAAACCGTTTTATAGTGGTCCGGAAATACCTTGTTTACGAATCATTAAGAAGTGAGCTCCCATTAGTCCAAGCAATACACCAGGCAGGAAGAATACATGAATTGCAAAGAAGCGGGTTAATGTTTGAGCACCAACAATGTGTTCATGACCAGCAAGTAAAACCTTAACTTGAGTACCGATGAATGGTGTCGCTTCGGCAATCTGCAGACCTACTTTAGTAGCGAATAACGCTTTCATATCCCAAGGTAATAGGTACCCTGTAAAACCTAAGCCAAGCATGACAAAGAAAATAAGTACCCCGACAACCCAGTTCAATTCACGAGGTTTTTTATAGGCGCCTTGGAAAAAGACGCGTAGAGTATGTAAAAACATCATTACAAGTACTAAACTTGCACCCCAGTGATGCATTCCACGTACAATTTGTCCAAAAGCAACTTCATTTTGAAGATAATAAACAGATTCCCATGCGTTTTTAATATCTGGTACATAGTACATGGTTAGAAACATACCAGAAAGAATTTGAATTACGGTTACGAAGAAAGTAAGACCTCCAAAGCAATATACAAACGCTGAAAAGTGGTGCGCTGGGTTAACATGCTCAGGTACTTCATGGTCTGCGATATCGCGCCACAAAGGCGTAATATCTAAACGTTCATCTACCCAGTCGTAAATTTTGTTTAACATAGTTACGCCTCCTTCCGTGGTTGAGCTTTACCGAGATAAAGATAACCATCTTTTTCCTTGAATGGATATACATCAAGTGGTGCTAATGGCGGTGTTCCTGGAATGTTTTGACCGTTTTTCTCGTAGCGGCCATAATGGCACGGACAGAAGAATTGACCTGGATGTTCCTTGTCAGTATTCCAGTTAACAGTACAACCCAAATGTTTACAAGTAGGCGAAAGGGCTACAATTTTCCCCGCATCATCCTTATAAACCCAGGCGATATTCGTTACTTCTGACTCATACCAGGCATCCTTTTGTTTAAAGGTAAAGTCAACTTTAACTGGATCTTTTGTTAAATCAGATACCTTTTGCTTTGTAGCAACAAAATCGCCGCCTTCTTCAGCCTTTAAAACAGGATCAACTGCAAATCTTACCATTGGCATTAGCATACCAGCCGCCATGAAGCCGCCTACCCCTGTTAGGGTGTAACTTAAAAATTGACGTCTTGAAACGCGTTGCTTACTCATGCTTATATCCCCCCCTCTATTCACGAAGTTAAGTCCATCGGACAATAATTTAACACATATAAAACTAGGACATAACAATGATATATCAATCTTCATGTTAGGTCAATATCATACTATTTTAAAAACATATATTATCGTTGGTTTTACTGATTTTCATGCCATTTTTGAGTAAAGAGCACTAAGAGCTGCTTAACTTGACTATCAATAACTCCTATTTTTTGCGAATCATTCAAATGCTCAAGCGGGATTGATGGAAGCCAAATTACCGTGCCATGTAGTTCTTTTTCCCGTGCTCTCCACTCTATTTCTGATGTTATGTAAAAAATATGTTTAAACTCCCCCTTTGCTAGGCTAGCCTCCCAATCCTTCAAATCACTTAAGGTACTTTCACCATTTTTGGAATTTAGATATGTAAATGGCGGGATTAATATTAATCTTCCCGTAAATTGCCTTTCTAAATACCCTGTTAATAAAGTGATAAACTCTGCTGCTGCCGCTGACTGCTTTATCTCCCCCCCTATGGAAACTGAAATTAACGGAACAACAGCTGTGTCCACATACTCTTTGGCATTCAAATACGTCTCAATATCTTGAGGTATCCACTTCATATCTTTGCACCAACCTTTAATTTCACTATTAATATAATATCATTTTCCACATTAACAATAAAAGATAAAGAGGAATATTTAGTAAAATTCTTATGTTAGAAAAAAACAAACAAAAGGAAGCTGCTCATCGCAAACTTCCTTTTTGTTCAGTCATTGTCAAATTATTTAATTTTTGTGTTAAGCTTTGGAATGCTTTGCGATCGTGTTTATCTAGTGCCTCGTCAATCAATTGAAGAATTTTCTCACGTTGAAAGTGTTCGATGCTGTGCTGCAATAATTGTTCTGCAACGATTCCATCCTTTTCATTTACTTGCAAATGTTTAGGAACGTATAAATTTTCTTCTAGAACAGCAGCATACTGGTGTGCCTGATTGGCAGCATGAAAGTTTAATTGGATAAAAATATCCTCGTCTCGATTTAAACGAATATCGTGAAAGGATTTTTCTGCGTCCGTCGTCATCACATTTTCTTTATAGAATCGAAACGGAACTTTATCCACACAATGTGTAGACATAATCAAACCTCTCGGACAATACTGTGCTTGCTCAACGAAATGAACCTTTTCCATCAGTTGATCGTGGCTCATAAGATAGTTGAGGATCCATACACATTCTCTTCTTTTTAATTGATAATGATTTAGAAACCAGCGAATAAAGTCCTTCTTCTCGTTGACAGAAACAGGGGTTGCCATGATAGTTTCCCTCCTCTGCAGAATCAGCTATTTTAATCTTTCAACCCTGTAAGACGTTCAAGTAAATCCAAATACTCGACGTTTGTTGGATCTTCATTAAGCAGTTGTTTAAAAATTTCGGCAGCGCGGTCGGTTTTTCCTTCTTCAATTAAAAAATAACCGTAATCATGTAAAAATGTTTCATTTCTCTTAAAAAAAGTATATGCACTTTCATATTTGTCTAATGCGTAAGAAAATTTTTCCAACTTATGAAAGCTAAGTGCAGAATCCCATAAAAGCTGGGGTTCTTCATCTTCCTTAATGTCAAGTTGAGCAATTAACTCAATGACATCCTCATATCTTTCTTGGAGGAAAAAGAGCTTATTTAATGTTAGTGCAGCTTCTGTAAATCCTGGATCAAGGGCAAGTGCATCACGAAAATATTTTTCTCCTTCCTCCACTTTTCCTAACTTGATGGCAATTTTCCCACCAAAGAAAAATAACTCTTTATTAAATTCATCTTGTTTTATGCCTTCTTGAATCGTGAGTAAACTATTCTCAAGCTCTTCCTCCCGTTCATAAGCTAACGCAAGATGTAAATAAAGTGAATGATATTCAGAATCTAGCGCTTTTAATTCAATGAATTTTTCTATAGCAGTTCGATTATATCCAGCCTGAAGAGCTGTAAAAGCGTATCCGAATAACGTGTTAATCTCTAATTTTTCATTAATTGCCTTCTCGTAATAAACCAAGGATTCCTCAAACATTCCAGATGCACTTAAAAGATCTGCAATCCGTTGGTCAATATTCACTCCAGCTATTTCATTTACCTCTTTTAAAACCTTTTCATACGCATCCATTGCCTTTGATATTTCACCTTGTTCACTGTAAAGTTCACCTAATGCAAAATCTATGATTACTTCATCAGGCAATATCGCCTTTGCCTTTAGAAGCTTTCGTTCACAAACTTCATATAAACCCTGAACTTGATAAAGATCGGCTAACAAGAGTAATGATTGTCCAAAATTTCCATCATGTTCTGATATCTTTTCAAGGACAAGTATCGCTTCTTCATCTTCCCCAGCCTCGACTAATATTTCACCTAGCAGAACAAGGAGCTCACCTTCCTCGGGGAATATCTCTAACAAATTTTCAACTAATGCCTTTGCCTCATCAAGGAAACCATATTGATACATTTCTTCTCCTAGAAGAAATTTCTCATCTGGCATTCCACTTTTTAATACAACATTATATTCATTTAAAGCATCATTATGTTGGCCGTTTTCTAACATGTTAATAATTTTATTTACTCTTTCCATTGACACTTACCTCTCGTTCTCCTAGATTGACAGAGAAAAATAAGATGGGGTTTGCACCCTAACATGTTCTCCATTACCAGGTTTAAATATCACGTTATCACCTGCACGTTGAACCGTTCCCTTGTGAACAGTCACTACGAGTCTATCACCATGATAATGAAATAAATTCACTTCATCAATATTCTTGATCTCATTTATTTTTGTGTATAGATTATAACTTACCTCAGTACCACTCATTAAACTAGCTTTTTGAGGGTATAAACCGATTTTATTTAATACAGTAATAGTCAATGGGTAATTTTCTTCTATTTCTTCGTATAGTGCAGGGATATTTTCTCTTTTCATGATACCTTTCCATTTCGACAAAACTGTCTTAACTTCCTTCTTCTGGACGGAAGAAATTATTGGAATTAAAGGACTGTTGAATGGAAACATGGCTTCTTTAATCCAGCCCCAAGGTATTTTTTCTAATTCATCAAAGTTTTGCAGGTCAACAAAAATAGCTGGTATTTTTTCCTTCTTACATTTCCTAATGAACGATTGTGTTATCAATCGAATCGGTACTCTTACCCCTATTAAATAGTCAATAGGACTACTTAATAGAGCCGTTTTTAGTTCGGTAATTTTAGTGGTTAATTCATTTTCATAGGAAACATTTACATAGGTAAATAAGGTGGTGCATCCTTTCAACATAAATTCCTTAATCAGACACCTTTTTAATTCTTGAAAGGGTTTAATTTGTGGGATACTTGAATTAAAAAGAACATATGACGGGGTCATGATAAATGGACCAGCATTCATTTTTATCAGTCTATAATGACTAAAATGCGAATCAATTTTAGCTATGCGATTTTTTTTAATTAATAGCGAACATGTTTTCAACTGCTTGTCTTTAAGGAGATTGGCATTTTCAATGATATACATCGTCCACCACCCTATTCATTTCTTTGCTACCTTTTACTTTATTTCCTTATGACAAGCTATGCGCAAAATTAATAAACTATGACATACTAACAAAATCAAATCATTTAAAAATAATGTTGGTTAAAGGTTACTGTTGATTTTATAGCCAAGTTGATTGGAGCGGAAGGCGCGAAGACTCCTGCGGGAGGACGGGGCAGGGGAGACCCCGCAGGCGCGCTTAGCGCCGAGGAGGCTCCCCGGACCGCCCGCGGAAAGCGAAGCGCCTGGAGTGGAAATCAACAGCCAAGTTTAACAGAACCAAAAATAAAAAAAAGCTGCATTAAAATGCAGCTTTACTTTATGAGACTGTTTAAATGAGCAAAGAAGTTAGGATAAGAAACTGAAATTGCTTCGGGATTCACTAGTTCTGCTTCATTCTCACATAGGAGTGCTGCTATTGCCAGCATCATCCCAATCCGATGATCGCCATGACTTGAAACCGTTCCACCGCTTAATACGGATTTCCCGTATATAATCATTCCATCTTCAGTCGCTTCGATTTTAGCACCTAATTTTTTCAACTCGTTAACCACTGTATCTATTCGATTTGTTTCCTTAACTTTTAATTCCTCAGCATCTTTAATAATGGTCGTCCCTTCAGCTTGTGTTGCTAAAAGGGCAATAATTGGTATTTCATCAATTAATTTTGGAATTAAATCACCTTCAATGACTGTACCTTTGAGACTGGATGTCTTTATAATGAGGTCACCAAATGGTTCAAAAGAGGTTTCCTCATTTTGAACAATCTCTAAGTCTGCGCCCATCTTTTTCATAACCTCGATAATGCCCGTTCTGGTAGGGTTTAGGCCAACATTTTTCAGAACAATTTCACTGTCAGGAATAACAGCACCAGCGACAAGAAAGAACGCTGCAGACGATATATCCCCAGGTACATGAATCGACGTTGCTGTCAGCTTTTGACCACCCTTAACCATAATATTTTGGTTATCCTTATGGATTTCTCCACCAAATTTTTTGATCATTCTTTCAGTATGGTCGCGAGTTTCCTCTGGCTCAATAATAATACTTTGTCCTTCTGCTTGCAGTCCCGCAAGGATAAGAGCAGATTTCACCTGTGCACTAGCAACTGGAAGGTGGTAGTTTACAGGTTTTAGCCCACCACCACGGATGGAAATCGGAGTGAAGGAACCATCTTTTCGCCCATCTATTCTTGCACCTATTTCTGATAATGGGTTCGTAACCCTGGTCATTGGCCTTTTTCCAATCGACTCATCGCCCACAAGAGATGAGAAAAATGGTCTTCCTGCCAAAATACCCATTAATAAACGGATCGTTGTTCCTGAATTACCAACATCCAGTACTTCAGTCGGTTCAGTTAATCCCTCAAAACCTTTTCCAATAATGCGAAGTTGATTATCAGATTCCTCAATAATAACTCCGAGTTTTCGAAAGCATGAAATTGTACTTAAGCAATCTTCTCCAGGCAAGAAATTAGTTACCTTGGTTTCACCATATGCGATCGAACCAAACATAACAGATCTATGCGAAATCGATTTATCCCCTGGAATTGTTATCTTACCATTTAAACCATTTATGTTAGTTTTAAGTTTTAATGACGTCATGAAAAATCACCTTTTATTCATATCATTTTAGGAACCAATAGATGTTGCATAGTTGGAATAACTGCCAATACAGCGTTCAGCATTTTGCCGATCCTCTTCGGTTTGAAAACTAATCACTAAGACTCCATTAATATCTTCTCGTGTTTCTAGAATCCGAATATTTGTAATGCTAATTTCTTCCTTTGCTAAATAGCCAGTAATTTCCGAAATCACACCCGGGTAATCTGGAATATCGACAAATAAATCATAAAATGCCGGAATCGCACCTTTTTCTTTCAGTGGCAAGCCATCACGAAATTGCTTTGCTTGCTGAAAATAGTCGTAAATTTCAGAACTATTTTCATTTTCAAGTAATGCTTTAACCCCATTCATTTCTTCTTGCCATTGATCGAGTAATTCAATTAAGATTTCACGGTTGTGCAGGAGAATATCCTTCCACATCTTTGGGCTGCTCGAAGCAATCCTAGTTATATCCCTAAATCCGCCAGCTGCTAGTCGTGGAATAAGACTTTCTGCTTCTGCTAGTTTTTCAGTTTGGCGAACAATAGAGGCAGCGATGATATGAGGGAAATGACTGACAATTCCAGTGAGATAATCATGGTTTTCTGGTGTAATAGTTAAAAACTTAGCATTGGTGCCATATAACCATGCTTTTAATAATTCTACCTTTTTATTTTCTACATGTTCTTGCGGTGTTAACAGGTAAAAGGCATTTTCAAATAATATTTCTTTGGCAGCAGATACACCACTTTTATGGGAACCGGCCATTGGATGCCCGCCAATAAAGGTGATTCCACGGTCCTTTAGGCTTTTGGCACTTCCGACAATCTTACTTTTTGTACTTCCTGTATCTGTCACGATTACCTCTGGATGGAGAGGGAGGCCCGCAAGGAACTGAATAATTTCCTCTGTTTCATTTACAGGTGCAGAAATAATAATTAAATTAGCGTTAATTGCACCACTGTAGATATCTTCAGCTATTTCATCAATGACTCCAAGCATTTTTGCAAGCCTTGCTTGTTCACTATTAATATCAAATCCTACAATAGTTACATCCTTATGCTCCTTTTTTATACAAAGGGCTAGAGAACCGCCAATTAATCCTAAGCCAATTACAAATACACGGCCTTTCAATGATAACTCCCCCTAAACAACAAAGCACTACTCTGTTTTACTAATAGCTAAGGATTCTCCAAGTGCTTTTAGGACACCGACATTTTGTTCATAGGAGCCTACTGTAATTCTAACACCGGTTGGAAAACCAAGAGCTTTTCCGGAACGGACGATATATCCTCTCTCCAATAAATGTTGGAAAACCTGATCCCCATCCATTTTACAATCGATTAAAATAAAGTTAGTTTGTGATGGATAAAAATCAAGTTCATTCTCACCACAGAATTGATAAAACTGTTCAAGCCCCTGCCTATTTTTTTCTTTACAGACTTTTATAAATTCCTGGTCCTTGATTGCTGCAGATGCTGCTAATTGACCTAAAGAATTAACATTAAACGGCTCCCTTGCAGGTTCAAGCGCTTTTATAATCGAGCGATTGGCAACCCCATATCCAATTCTCAAGGCAGCAAGTCCATATATTTTAGAAAAAGTTCTTAGGACAATTAAATTTTCATACTTACGAGCTAGGTTAACGGAATCATAGTAATCATCAGCAACAACATATTCAAAATAGGCTTCATCCAATACAACCAGAATATCTGATGGAACTTTTTCTAGAAAAGCGATTAATTTATTTTCTGGTATATATGTACCGGTAGGGTTATTAGGGCTGCATAGCCAAATAACATTGGTCTGTTCATCAATAGCTGCAAGCATTGCCTCTAAATCATGTTCTCCGTTTAGCAGCGGTATTTCCTTACTAACTGCCCCTTCAATAACAGCATTATGCTTATATTGTGAAAAGGTAGGTGTCGCCATAATTGAATTGGCGTTCGGATGTAAAAGTGCCCTTGAAATTATTTGGATAAGATTATCTGAACCATTACCAAATATTAATTCATCTTCGTCAACCTGTAAAAATGAAGCAAGTGTCTCTCTTAAATTTGTAGTGTACCCATCAGGGTAAATCGCTAAACTTGTTTGATTCGATTGAAGAGCGGTCAACACCTGTTCTGAACATCCAAAAGGATTTTCATTTGATGCTAGCTTAACAATTTGGTCGAGTTTATATTGCTTCTTTACTGCCTCTATTGATTTACCTGGTTGATAGGGAGTCAGTGTTAATAACTGCTCTTTCCATCTCATATTTATACACTCCATTCTTGTAGACGTATTCTATCTTTCAAAAAGATCCTCCCATTACGCTAAACTATTGCTTAGGTCGGGTCTAAGGACTTTAGCCCCTTTTAAGTATACATGGTTAATTTCTTCTTGAGATTGTGTTGTATTTACATGCATCATGATTCTAACACACATTTTCAAGGAATTTGGAACAGGCATTTCCTGCATGCACATGACAGGAACGTAAGTCCACCCCTCAAATTTACGCAATGCCTTTGCCGGGAATACCGCATTAATATCCTCTGTTGTTGAAATGAAAACAGATGCAACTAATTCAGGTTGGATATGGTTTTTCTCAATTATCTTCTCCAGCAGTTCTTCTGTGGCAGTAATAATTGCTTCCTCTGTGTTCTGATTAACTGTGATTGCTCCCCTCATCCCTCTTATCAAGACAAGACCCCCCTTTAAGAACTTTTTAACTCTTCAAATAAAACTGTTTCTGATATTTCCTTTAGGACTGGCTGACCCAATTGTTCGAGTAATACAAAACGAATCGAATGCAAAACAGATTTTTTATCCTGCTTCATTTTATTAATTAAATTTTCATGAGATAGATTTTCAGGTATTTTCGATGCATACCCAAGTCTTTCAATCCAGTTGGTGAATTCTTCTAAATCGAATGAAAGCCCTAGTAATTTTTTACTTACCTTTAATGCAAAAATCATCCCTACCATTACTGCTTCCCCATGAGTAAAATTCCCATAACCCATTTCTGATTCAATAGCATGACCTAACGTATGACCTAAATTCAAGTAAGCCCGAATTCCAGTTTCTTTTTCATCCTGACTAACGATTTTACCTTTTACCTTTATCCCTTTTATGAGGGATTCCGATAACAACTCCATAGGTAAGGTTTGAAGGTCTTCCACATTTTCTTTCAGCCAATCAAAAAAATCGGAATCATCAATAAGTGCATGTTTAATAACCTCTGCAAATCCCGAACGAATTTCATGAGCAGGAAGTGTTTTTAAAAATTCTAAATCATAAAAGACGGCTTCTGGCTGATGAAAGGCTCCTATCATATTTTTCCCGAGTGGATGATTGATCGCTACCTTTCCGCCAACAGCACTATCGTGAGCTAATATGGTTGTTGGGACTTGAATAAAAGGTATACCTCTCATAAAAGAGGCGGCAACAAATCCTGACAAATCTCCTACTGCACCACCGCCAAATGAAAGTATAACAGATTTGCGGTCAAGTCGGTTTTCAAGAGCAGTTGAAAGCGCAGAATAATAAACTTCAAAGGTTTTTGCCTTTTCGCCACTAGGGGCAGTAAAAATTACAGGATCAAACGATTTAAGCTCAAACAATAATTTTTCTAGGTGCATCTTAGCAACTGTTTCATCTGTAATAATTAATATTCTGGTTAGACCCTCAAAATGATTCTCTAAAAAAGGGCCAAGCTCCTTACTTACACCTTCCCCCACAAAGACATTATAGTTTTTTGACGCTGTTTGGATTTGAATGGTTTCCATTAAAACTCCCTCGCATATTCTCTCTGCCTTTTTATTTCAGTAGCAAAAGCATCAAAGCGGTCGCTGTAAAATTGTTCAATCAGGGCGTTTGCAAGTTCCCATGCAACAGCATTCTCTGCAACCACTGCAGCAGCAGGTACAGCACAACTGTCTGAACGTTCAACGCTCGCAGCAAATGGCTCCTTAGTATCAATATCTACGCTCATCAGTGGTTTATATAATGTGGGGATTGGTTTCATCACTCCTCTGACAACAATTGGCATGCCAGTCGTCATTCCACCTTCAAAGCCACCCAGTCTGTTGGTCTTGCGGTAATACCCTTTTTCTTGATCCCAAGCTATCTCATCATGGACTTCGCTTCCTGGTTTGCTAGCGGCCTCAAAACCAATGCCAATTTCTACACCCTTAAACGCATTTATACTCATAATGGCAGCGGCTAATTTCCCATCCAATTTACGATCATAGTGAACGTAGCTCCCAACTCCAGCTGGCATACCCTTAGCAATCACTTCCACGACTCCGCCGATTGAATCACCATTTTTCTTCGCTTCATCAATAGCAGCCATCATATCCTTTTCCACATTAGAGTCAGCACATCGAACAGGAGAATTTTCTGTCTTGTCCTTTAATGCCTCAAAAGAAAGAGAATTATCAGCATTAGCTTTTATTCCACCTATTTCAACGACATGTGAAACTAGTTCAACTCCTACCAATGATAAAAGTTTCTTGGCAACAGCACCTGCAGCGACTCTAACAGTTGTCTCACGGGCAGAAGAGCGTTCAAGGACATTTCTCATATCCCTATGTCCATATTTAATCGCACCATTTAAATCCGCATGACCAGGACGGGCACGAGTTACTTTACGTTTAACTTCATCCTCCTGGCCTTCATCTAGGGGCTCCGCTCCCATAATCTTCGTCCAATGCTTCCAGTCATTGTTTTGAACTACTAATGCTATTGGAGAGCCAAGAGTGTAGCCGTGACGGACTCCCGAAACGATTTGGGCTGTATCCTTTTCAATTTGCATTCTTCTTCCACGGCCATATCCTTTTTGGCGCCTGGATAATTCCTCATTTATATCTTCTAATAATAATGGCATTCCAGCAGGGAGGCCTTCTAATATTGTTGTTAATTGCGGCCCATGGGATTCTCCTGCTGTTAAGTATCTCAGTCCCATACTCTTTCCCCCTTCAACTCATTAAAGAATTTTTTTATCAATATACCATATAGCGCCCAATAAACATAGTATAACAATTCAGAAAATAAGGATTAAATTAATATAGAGAAATAAAAAGACACTTGTATAATAGCTATACAAGTGTCTCAATTTATTTAATTAGTATATCCATTCGTTAACTAGTTTATTGTATTCTACAACACCAGAATCTTTAAAAAACAAGCCAATTTCACGCTCTGCACTCACAGGTGAATCTGAGCCATGAATAACATTTTTACCAACAGTTAAACCAAAATCACCGCGAATAGTACCTGGTGCAGCATCTTTTGGATTGGTAGCACCCATCATTTGGCGGGCAGTAGCGATGACATTTTCACCTTGCCAGACCATTGCAAAAACAGGACCAGAAGTAATGAAATCTACTAATTCACCGAAGAAAGGACGCTCCTTGTGCTCACCATAATGTTCTTCAGCTAGTTCATTGGGAATGCTCATTAACTTTGCTCCAACCAATTGAAAGCCCTTTCTTTCAAAACGTGCGACGATTTCTCCAATTAAGTTACGCTGTACACCATCGGGCTTTACCATTAAAAATGTTTTTTCCATGAATTCCACTCCTAAAAATTAATTATTATGTATATTGATTGTATTTAAGAAACAATCCATGAAAAATATTATCATTTTTTCGAAAATTTAACAAGTTATTTAGAATTTTCGTTTCCCAATAACCTTTGCAATATCGTTTAGGGTTTTTTTTGCTTTATTCGCAGGTATCCCCTCTAATTCTGCTAAAGCTTTTTGTAAGTAAAGATCGCTTAGTGCGAATGATTTTTCGATTGCTCCTGATTGCTTAATTAACGAAATAATCTTTGTTATTTCATGAGCATCCATTTCCTCATTGACCTTTTCTATTTCATTACGGATTTCGTCATTTTCCATTGCGTAAAGAGCTGGGGCAGTAACATTCCCCTGCACTAGGTCTCCTCCAGCAGGCTTCCCAAGTTCCTTCTCAGTTGAGGTAAAGTCTAAAATATCATCAATTATTTGATAAGACATTCCGACGTAATACCCGAACCGATAAAGTTTTTTATGGATGGTTTCTTCCACCTCTGCAGCTATAGCTCCTAATTGGCAGCTAACTGCAATTAACAGGGCAGTTTTCCTCTTAATTCTGCGGAGATAATCTCGCAGATTTTGATTAAAGCGATATTTATCTTTAATTTGTTGAATTTCACCCTAATGACACTTCAACAATCGTATTGGCTAAAATTTTATGGGCTTCGGGATTTTCGATATTAGTCATCAATTCAATCGCAAGAGCAAAAACAAAGTCACCGGTATACATAGCAATTTTGTTATCCCATTTGGATTTCACCGTAGGCTGGCCACGGCGAAGATCAGCATCGTCTATCACATCATCATGGACAAGTGAAGCCATATGAATTAATTCAAGCGCAACAGCAACATTCTTCATCACATGGATATCATATTTACCAAATTTTCCTGCAAGCAAAACAAAAACAGGACGAATTCTTTTCCCGCCGGCTTGTAATGTATGCATAGAAGCCTGTCTAAGCAGAAGGGAATCTGCCTTTATAGTCTCTTCTAACTTTTTTTCAATCAAGTTAATATCCGAATTCAAAAATGAATACATCATTTTTAATTTCATTTGAATTCACCAGCTTTTCATCCTGTCTTCGAGTTCAATAAATTAATTTTTTTTACCAATATGTACAGCTGCAGCACCGCCGCTATATGGTTTGTATTTCACTTCTTTGAAGCCAGCTTGCTCAAACATTTTAGCTAGCTCCCTCATCCCTGGAAAATTACGTGCTGACTCATGAAGCCAAGCATATTCTCGATAGCTTTTTGCAAGCAATTTACCAAACATCGGCATAATAAAGCGAAAATAAAAATAATAGAGCTGTTTATAGCCAATTAGTGTAGGTTGTGATGTTTCTAGACAGACAGCGATTCCACCTGGCTTTACTACACGGTGCATTTCTTTTAAAACTTGCAGGTAATCAGGGACATTCCTTAAACCAAAGCCAATCGTTACATAATCAAAACTATTATCAGGAAAAGGGAGCTCCATTGCGTTTCCATGTACTAACTCAACCTGTTTTAACCCAAGCTCTTTAACCTTTTCAATACCCACATTAAGCATATTTTGGCTAAAATCCAATCCTGTAACTCCACCTGTTGGACCAACCGCTTCTGCTAAGGCTATTGTCCAATCAGCAGTACCACAGCAAACATCGAGAGCTTTTGAACCAGGCTGTACATTCATTTTTTTCATCGTGTCTTTCCGCCACTTGATGTGCTGTTGAAAACTGATAACAGAATTCATTTTATCGTAGTTATCAGATATCTTTTCAAACACATTGTGAACTCGCTGTTCTTTCGATTCCTGCATGATTTTATTACCCTTCTTCCACAAAAGTTTTTGCATTTGGCTGGTATTGGCTTAAGATTGATACAACCCTTTTCTCAAGTAATTCATTTAAGTATGGCAACTGTTCTAATCCCTTTTCAATAACTTCTTTTGACCTTGCAAGATGATGGTCGCAACACAGAAATAAGTGATTTTGCTGTTCCCTAGACAACTCTTTCGCCTTATTATTATTGATTGGGAAAACAATTGATTTTAAGGCTTCGAACAATACCGAACTTCCTGTTTGTAAAAATTGACGTTTTTCATGAAGTAAACGTTTAAATAAAAGCAGGTTTTTTAGAAAATCATTCCATAAATCCACTTTAAAATACTCGGAAAGATGGGCAAGTAAGGAACTTTCAATCAGCCCAATACTTGTCATTAGCTCTTCTATGTCTAAAATTTCATTTTGATATACAGAAATTTTATTTTCATTGACTTCTTTAATTCCTCTAGAAAGTGCCTTGATCATCATTATATCTTCCGAATCTGCTAGAAGCTTATAATATAAACCACTAAAATAATCGCCTGCTAGAACGGTTAATTGACGATTTTTTTCTTCTACAGATGCATCTGTAATATGTTCATGGGTATCAAGGGCAATTTGAATTAACATTGTTGACAAGGCGTAGTTCTGCATATCACTGTATGACAATTCGAGGCGATCCATTATTGAGACTAGAAGAAGCAGTTTATCTTCGTCAATAATCGGAATTTCAATATAATTAAGCAAGTATGTGTCACAAACTCTTTTTTCGACCTGCTCTCTAATATTTGTGAATTTTTGTCGAATGTCCAGCAATTTAATCACCCTTGCTTCCCCGAAGTAATGTCTTTATGTATTCTTATTTCCTATTTGCATAGTAAAATTCATGCCGTTTAATAAAGAAAAGCCTAACCATTCTCTAAAAACAAGGCAGACACCATTATATCATAAAAGGTTTTCTTTAGGCAGAAATTCACAAAATAATCATTTACGCTCATATGAAATAAGATGAAAACAATGTGATTCGAACTGATTATCTTATTTTTTCAATTCACTTTCTACTTCACCCAGATGAGTAAGAATTTTCGCATTTCCCCTGATTTTTATAGCAGAAGTATGCTCAGTAAATTGAGCTATAAGCACTTCTCCTTTATCCAGCTTCTCAGAATGATGAAATTTTGTATCTGTGCCCCTTGTTAAGCCGATAACACTGACACCATCATCAATCGCTTTAATAACTACATACTCACCATTTTGTGGATAGCGTTTCTCCATTTGATCACCTCAAATACTTTAGGTAAATTAGACTAATATTTTATTAAAGATAGCACTTCAGCCCGAGCAATCGCATCGTCAGCAAGAACACCGCGGACTGCAGTGGTTACTGTTTTAGACCCTGGCTTTTTTACACCGCGCATGGTCATACACATATGTTCCGCTTCGACAACCACCATCACTCCGTGCGGTTCTAATTTTTCCATCATGCTATCAGCAATCGTGGAAGTAATCCGTTCTTGGAGTTGAGGTCTTTTTGCTACGGCTTCTACAGCTCTTGCCAATTTACTCAATCCAGTAACATGACCATTTTTCGGGATGTAGGCTACATGTGCTTTACCAAAGAAAGGAACGAGATGGTGTTCACACATAGAATAAAAAGGGATATCTTTAACCAATACCAATTCTTCGTGATCTTCACTAAAGATGGTTTCAAAATGCTTCTTCGGATCCTCATTTAATCCACTAAAAACTTCTTCATACATTTTTGCTACACGTTTAGGTGTATCAAGCAGTCCTTCGCGGTTTGGGTCTTCACCGATTGCTTCTAATATTAAACGTACCGCTTCTTCAATTTGGGCACGATTCACTTGTGACATATTAAAATTCCCCCTATTGTTCAGTCAAGTATATATGACAAATACATATTAGCACAATCTTTTTAGTTCAAGCAAAAAAGTAGAAAAAAGGCCATGGACTTTACCATGACCTTTTTACTTAAGCATTCGCCTCTTGCAATAAATTTATGTAATTATTTTACTGCGTCTTTAAGCGCTTTACCTGGTTTAAAAGCTGGAACTTTGCTAGCAGCGATTTCGATTTCCTCACCTGTTTGAGGGTTACGACCTTTACGAGCTGCACGCTCACGTACTTCAAAGTTTCCAAAACCGATTAATTGTACTTTATCACCATTTTTTAAAGCATCTAAAATCGCATCAAAAACAGCATCAACTGCTTTAGTAGCGTCCTTTTTTGAAAGCTCGCTTGCTTCAGCAACTGCATTAATAAGTTCTGTCTTGTTCATGCCATTCACCTCCTCCCAAAGAAATTATCAAGATTCGTAAATAAGATTACTTATCTACATTTCTAAACAATTTTTCTGATTTCTATACGTCATAGCTCGGTTTTATTACCAAAGTAACCTTAAATAACTAAATTGGTAACTCAAATCTATTTTTTCAAGGAAAACCCTTATGAAATAAGGGTTCAAACACTATAACGTAATTCAGTTTAAAGATTATCATAATCAATTCAGCATATCAAGAAGATTTCATTAAATAATGGTAATCTTTTCTTTTGTTCAACAAAATTCTACTTATTTTGCCCATTTTGGTAGATTTTTCCAACTATTGTCCGTGAAAACAAAAATACGACACCCTCATTTCCACAAAAAAAAGACCCCGATTAGGAGTCAGAGCCTATAGAATAATGGCAATTAAGCCGCCTGAGCCTTCGTTGATAATTCTCTCTAACGTTTCTTTAAGTTTATATCTTGCATTTTCTGGCATTAAGCTCAGCTTTGCTTGGATACCCTCACGAACAATGGAGCTTAAGCTGCGGCCAAAGATGTCTGAATTCCAAATGGATAACGGGTCATCTTCGAAATCCTGCATTAAGTATCTTACAAGCTCCTCACTTTGTTTTTCCGTACCAATAATTGGGGCGAATTCAGATTCCACATCCACTTTGATCATATGAATCGATGGTGCTACAGCACGAAGCCTTACGCCAAACCGGGCACCTTGACGAATAATTTCCGGCTCTTCAAGACTCATATCAGAAAGTGTTGGTGAGGCAATTCCGTAACCCGTTTGTTTCACCATTTTTAAGGCATCAGCAATGTGATCATACTCTGCTTTAGCATGGGCAAAATCCTGCATTAATTCGAGCAGATGATCTTTCCCGCGGATTTCTACCCCAACGATTTCTTTTAATATATCATCATACAATTCATCTGGGGCAATTAAATCAATTTCAGCAACCCCTGAGCCCATTTCAATTCCTGCTAATCCAGCTCTTTCAATAAATTCAAACTCACTAAAATGTTGGACAACTCGATCAACATCTCTTAATCTCTTGATATCTTTTACAGTTTCCTTGACAGCATCTTGATAGCTTTCACGAAGCCAATGATTTTCTCTTAGAACCATAACCCAGCTTGGCAAATTCACATTGACTTCAAGGACAGGGAACTCGTAAAGTGCTTCACGGAGGACATTCAGAACATCACTGTCGCGCATACTTTCAACACTCATGGCAATTACCGGGATATCATATTTTTCTGCTAAACTCGATCTTAGCGTTTCAGTGCTTGGATGGTAGGGCTGAGCACTGTTAACAACCATGATGAACGGTTTGCCAACTTCCTTCAGTTCGTTAATAACTCTTTCTTCTGCCTCAATATAGTTACTTCTTGGAATCTCACCTATTGTCCCATCCGTTGTAACAACCACACCAATAGTGGAATGCTCCTGAATGACTTTCCTAGTGCCAATTTCAGCAGCTTCATGGAAAGGAATTGGTTCCTCATACCATGGGGTAGTAATCATTCTTGGTCCATTTTCATCCTCATAGCCTTTAGCACCTGGCACTGTATAACCAACACAATCAACTAGCCTAATATTGACATTTAATCCATCATCAACATGAACAGTTGCTGCTTGATTAGGCACGAATTTCGGTTCAGTTGTCATAATTGTTTTTCCTGCAGCGCTTTGAGGCAGTTCATCCAGTGCCCGTGACCTCTCAGCTTCACTGTTTATATTCGGTAACACGACCAGCTCCATAAATTTTTTAATAAATGTAGATTTTCCAGTCCGTACTGCTCCTACTACCCCTAAATAAATATCACCGCCTGTTCTTTCGGCAATATCTTTAAAAATATCAACCTTTTCCAAGTGATCCCCTCCCGATCATAGAGTAAAGTGGGATTAAACATCCATTTTAGGTATTTTTGGACAGTATATGTTTATGACGTTGTCCTATAATGTTATGACACTTTTCGAAAACTTTTTTACCCCCTTATTAAAAATTCACTAAGTTCTCTTGTATCTGTAGTGTCTGAACATTTGATTTAATGGAGGGTTTCAATATATTTTTTTCTTTGGCATTAGCAAAAAAAACCCTTCTCCTACAATATATTTCATAGGAAAAGGGTTATGACTAAATATAAGAATAAGCACATTATTCTTCTAAAAATACTGGTTCTTTCGTCTTAGAATCCCATGTATATGGCAAGGAATAGGCAGGCACAAACATTGAATCATTCACTAAAATTGAGCGAATATCCTCCCCTGATTTTACCTTCTCGTCCGTTTTTTTCATTGCTTGGTATAAATCCGGGCGATAATCTACATATACTTCTGCACTACCAGTTATGACAAAAGATAAATTTTGATTAGTAAACGGACTGACAATGAAAGGATCCTTTTTATATCCTAGCTGTTTAAAATCAAGGGAAAAAACATTTTTAGCAATTTGCTTTTTATATGGTGGATACCCTTTTGTTTTAATTCGTAATTTAATATCTCGTATCACATCTGTTATTCTTAAATCAAATAATTTTACAGTCGGCTTGGTCTCCACATCTACGAGTACATATTGGAAGACCCCCCCATTTTCATAAGCATTTCCTGGCGGCTCCGCGATATATTTTGGAGTGATTTTTTTAAATTCAATTGGATACTTCTGATAAATCGGCGTTTCCGCTTCTTTTGTTTTTATTGGAAGGATTCCGCTATTTTCCTCTCTAAAGGCATCCACAGCGGTTTGAACAGCTTGAATTTGATCTCGATAAGGGATTTGATTCTTCGCTAATTCCTCTTGAGGATACATGCATCCTGCCAGTAAAAAAGCGGTTAAAGCTAGAAAACAACCGAGCACATTCCATTTCATTTGATCACCACTTTATTTATGTATTTAACCCTGATTATGTTAAGAAAACTATAAGAAGCGTTAGGCCAGAAACAATCATTAATAAGTAAGCGATAATTGCAGTAATAATTCGAAATACTCCTTTTAACTTATATCTGCTGAAATAAATTGTCATAATCGCAAGGAACATAAACCCCATTCCAGCAATTGACACCCACATTTTAAACATTGCTGGTGACACACTAAACTCCCCCTTTTTCGAAAATTAATTATATCACAAGCTATAACTTTTCTAGAAAAATTTTAAACTAAAACCTTTCATGTTCTCTTCCTCACCAAAAAAAAACCGAAGTAAAGAGGGGCGAATTCTTTACTTCAGCTTTAAAGACTAAATAACCCATACTCCAGCGTCAAACTACCAGGTTGCTTCGTTGCATTGTATGCAATCTAGACACAAAGCGCCTCTTTAGAACGCCTATTTATTAATAAAAATATTCATGAGCAGTAACACTGCCCGCCCCCATTTAATGACATTTGGGACATTTTTTAGTCTTCAATATTCCTTTCATCTAAAACATTAACCAAATCTTCCATTTCGTGGGTCTTTCCACGTGCCATTAATACATCTACAGCGTCTATTGCGTTCTTCCCGTTAAATAAGACATCATATAGCGCAAAGGTTATTGGCATATTTACATCATACTTTTTCGCTAACTGATAAGCCGCTTTGGTGGTTCTCACACCCTCTACAACCATCCCCATGTTATCCAAAACCTCATTAAGGGTTTTCCCTTTACCTAATAGGTTTCCCGCTCTCCAGTTCCTTGAATGGACGCTTGTACATGTAACAATTAAATCACCTATTCCTGCTAGGCCTGAAAAAGTTAATGGATTGGCTCCCATTTTGGTACCTAGACGAGCAATTTCAGCTAATCCTCGTGTCATTAAGGCTGCTTTTGCATTATCACCATAACCAAGTCCATCTGTAATACCCGCTGCAAGTGCAATAATATTTTTTAATGCACCACCTATTTCAACACCGATGATATCTGAATTCGTGTACACTCGAAAATTGTTGTTGATGAATAAATCCTGTACTTTTTCTGCGGCAGCCATATTTTCTGAAGTAACGGTTACCGTTGTTGGGTGACGAAGGCTTACTTCTTCAGCATGACTAGGACCAGACAGAACAACGACACCTTTTAGCAATTCTTTGGGCATTTCTTCTCTTATTATTTCTGATATACGCATTAATGAATCAGGTTCGATTCCTTTACTTACGTGTGCGATCAAAACCGGACCAGCTTGCACGGTACGGATTTTTCCAATTACCTCACGGATTGCTTTCGTGGGAACAGCTAATATAATTGTATCCACTCCCGCTAATGTATCACTTAATGAAGCATACCCCACAATTAATTCTGAAAGAACGATCTCAGGCAAATATTTCTTATTTGTGTGCTCTTCATTAATTTCTTTCACCTGAACCTCGTTATGGCTCCAAAGACGGACTTCATGTCCATTGTCCGCAAGGACCATTGCCAATGCGGTTCCCCAGCTTCCAGCTCCGATAACAGCTATTGCAGTTTTAGTAGCATTCAATTTAAATCACACCCACCTTATCTTTTATTTTCTTTCTCTTGCAAAAATTTTGATAGGAGTTCCTTCAAATCCAAAAGCATCTCTAATTCTGTTCTCTAGGAAGCGTTCATAGGAAAAGTGCAATAATTCAGGTTCGTTTACAAACACAACAAAGGTCGGCGGTTTAACAGCCACTTGGGTTGTATAATATAATTTTAAGCGTCTGCCATTGTCTGTTGGGGTCGGATTCATTGCTACTGCGTCCATGATGACATCATTAAGGACACTTGTTTCAACCCTCATCGAGTGGTTTTCACTAGCAGTGTTGATCATTGGCAGAAGTGTATGGATTCGTTTTTTTGTTTTTGCGGATAAAAACACAATTGGAGCATAACTAAGAAATAAGAAATGTTCCCTGATCTTGTGTTCAAGTTCCTTCATGGTCTTCTCATCTTTTTCAATAGCGTCCCACTTATTTACAACAATAACGATAGCCCTGCCGGCTTCATGTGCATACCCAGCTATCTTTTTGTCCTGTTCAATGATTCCTTCTTCGGCGTTAATTACAACAAGAACAACGTCAGAACGTTCAATTGCCCTTAGTGCACGGAGGACACTATATTTTTCCGTACTCTCATATACCTTACCTTTTTTCCTAATTCCTGCTGTATCAATTATGACATATTTTCCCCCATTAAATGTATATGGAGAATCGACTGCATCACGAGTTGTACCGGCAATATCACTTACGATTACACGTTCTTCGCCTAATATAGCATTTACCAATGAGGATTTCCCTACATTTGGCCGCCCAATTAAGGAAAATTTGACTACATCTTCACCATATTCAATAGGTTTGTTTTTTGGAAAATGTCTTGCTGCTTCATCCAATAAGTCACCTAACCCTAGTCCATGTGCCCCTGAAATTGGAATAGGCTCACCAAACCCTAATGAATAAAAATCATAGATATCTTCACGCATTTCAGGATTATCTATTTTATTTACAGCTAATACAACCGGTTTTTTAGACTTATATAATATTTTTGCCACTTCTTCATCGGCTGCTGTTACCCCTTCTCGTCCATTTGTTAAGAAGATAATAACATCAGCCTCATCAATCGCAACTTCCGCTTGTTGGCGGATTTGCTCTAAAAAAGGTTCGTCACCAATATCTATACCACCAGTATCAATCACGTTAAAGTCATGTGTTAACCACTCACCTGAACTATAAATACGATCTCTTGTAACTCCTGGAATGTCCTCAACAATGGAAATACGTTCACCGACAATTCGATTAAAAATAGTTGATTTTCCTACGTTGGGCCGTCCTACAATGGCAATAACAGGTTTAACCAATTACAATCGCCATCCTTTCTTTTCTATAATCAAATACAATTTAGTATGTTAGCATAGAGTGAAACTTCCTTCAGTGGGGGTCTTACTTCCCGTTAATGCGGGATAATTCCCTATAGTTCTTATTAAGTAAAGAAACCCTTCTGTCATCTAGAAGGGCCTAACTATATTATATTATCAATGAAACTCCTTTCCCGCAATGGGGAAGCTTGACAAGATTCTAAATTACGAGGATTTTTGCTTTCCTTTTTCAAAGAAATGAAAATGATTTTGCAATATTGTACCAGCGTTTTCCAATGTACTCCATCCTGCAAGCAAAAGTGCCGTTAACGAACAAACATCTAAATAGGCAAATTCCCCAATCAAATAGGGAAATTGGAATTTATTTAATATATATGCATATAAAATCTCTCCCTGCATTCCACCTGCAAAAATTATGATCAATCTCCCTTTTAAAGTTTTTTGCAATAGTATGGCTAAATACCACAATGCTATACCCATCATCCATTCCTTCTTAAAAACGATCCAAATTGGATCAAATATCTCAAATAAATGGAAGGTTACATATGCGATTGTTATTATGAATGAACAAATAAAAAAGTAAATTATTCCTCCTCGTTTTTCCTGGCTAATGAATAAATAACAGATACCTAAAATAAATAATCCACTTGCTTGTATTTCAAATTCACCTACCATAAATTGAATATTTGATAATATTAGTGCAATTAAAACGATAGCAGCAAGTTTAACTCGAAATGGGTTTTGTTTTTCTAAAATAAATGTTAAGTAAATCCAAAAGGCCCAACAGCTCCAATAAAAGAGTAACCCTTCCAACTCATACACCTCCTATTATTTTCATTATTGGTAATCTTTATGTAGTTTCATACTTCCTTGAATAATATTTCCTGTGTGAATCATCTTATTAAGAGGAGGTGTGTAGGAATGGGAAAAGACCGACAAGAACAAAAGTTACGCGAAAGTAGAAGAGTGGAGTCAGATCGTGATCAGGCATTACATTATCCTGGCTCGACAAAATTATCAAGTCCTGAGGAAGCAAGAGATTTAAATGATGGAAAATATGATAAATAAAAAAGAGCTCTCGCGAAAGCGGGAGCTTTTATTTATTGGTGCGCTGGGCAAATTGTTTTGTATCTATGCCTCTTTGATTTAACCAATGATAGGTTTCGCCAGATATTATTAGTGGTGCATTTTTTAAATCTGAAACTGTCTTTGTACCTAAAGCAGTCATAATCATTTTTAATTCCTCATGAAGGATTTCGATTTCTTTCTGTAACGTTTCTATCCCATCTTTAACAAGAATTTTCAAGAAATAACCTGCCATGCCAACCGCATCTGCTCCAATCGCTATTCCTTTTGCAATATCATGCGCTGACATAAATCCCCCCGAGCCAATGATGGATAGATGATTAGAAACTGACGTTGCTTCAAGAATAGATACACCCGTCGGGATTCCCCATTGATTAAAAAAAGACAGAGATTTTTCCCTGCGCTTATTTTCAATTTCAGCAAAATTTGTTCCCCCAGAGCCGCCCACATCAACCACTTTAACACCAATTGACGAAAGTGAATGAACAGTTTCCTTTGCCATACCGAAACCAACTTCTTTCACAATAACAGGGACTGTTAGCTCTTTAACAATGGATTCAATTCTTTTAAGTGCACCAGAAAAATTCCGATCTCCCTCTGGCATAGTTAATTCTTGAATTACATTTAAGTGTATTTGCAGGGCATTTGCTTCAACCATCTCGATAGCAGCTTTTGCGTCGTCTGGTGAGGCTTCACTCCCTAAATTTGCAATAATAACACCTTTGGGATTCTCTTTACGGACAATTTCATAGGTGTATTTTTGAGTTTTATCTTTTAATGCAGCCATTTGTGACCCAACAGCCATTGTTAAACCGGTATTTTTAGCTACTATTGCCAGCTCTTTATTGATACGATAAGTTTTTTCACCACCACCACCGGTCATGGCATTGATAAAAATTGGCGAACTTAAATAAAGTCCGCCAATTTCATGGTCTAATCCAACATCGAACACACCGATATTCGGTAATCCCTGGTGAATAAATTTTATATCATCGAAAGCTGAAGCATGATGTTTCCTATTATCAAGGGCATAACGAATGTGGTCCCATTTTCGTTCAGATCTAGACACTTAAATCACCATTATTTTCCTAGATTCTTTAATTTATCTCCAATAACTTCTCCAAGCTGAAAGCCTTTTGACTCTTCAGGAAGTTCATAGTCATGGTTTTCCTCATACTCTTTTTCAAGAAGTTCTTTAATGCTTAAGGATAAACGTTGATCTGACTCATTTGCCTCAAGAACTTTGACATCTACTTCCTGTCCTTCTTTTAATACTTCATGTGGTGTACCGATGTGTTTATGGGCAATTTGAGAGATATGAACCAGCCCTTCAACACCTGGAAATACTTCGACAAATGCACCATATGAAACCAATCTTTTCACTTTTCCTTTTAAAACGGTACCTTTTGGTGCTTTTTCGGAAATATTTGACCAAGGTCCAGGAAGTGTTTCTTTAATCGATAAAGAAATCCTTTCATTATCACGATCAACACTCAATACCTTAACCTGTACTTGTTGCCCTTCTTGAACTACATCAGATGGCTTATCGATGTGCTCATAAGATAATTGGGAAATATGAACAAGACCATCAATGCCGCCAATGTCTACAAATGCCCCAAAATCAGTGATTCTTTGAACTGTACCATCGATAATTTGGCCAACTTGAACAGCACTTAGGCGATTTTGTTTTTGTTTGCCTTTTTCTTGTTCTACAACAGCTCGATGAGAAAGAATTAATCGATTCTTTTCCTTATCAAGTTCTACAATTTTAAAGGTTAGGATACGGCCTTTATAATCGCTGAAATCTTCTACAAAATGAGCTTCAACGAGGGATGCTGGTACAAAACCACGAACTCCGAGATCAACAACAAGGCCGCCTTTTACGACGTCTTTAACCTCGGCTTCAAAAACTTCTCCACTTTGGAATTGTTTTTCTAAACTCTCCCATGCTTTTTCTGCATCTACTTTCCTTTTGGATAGGATGATCGCTTCTTCCTCTACTTTTAAAACTTCTAATTCTAATTCATCACCATCTGCGACTGCATCTGATGCTTTTTCAATATGCAGGCTTGAAAGTTCACTGATTGGGATGATTCCATCAAGTTTGCTGCCTTGGATATCCACGAGCACCTGCTTTTCTTCTACTTTAGTAACTTGTCCTGTCACTTTATCCCCGATTTCAAAGTTTCTCACTTCTACTTGATTTAATTCTTCCGACATATGTATTCCTCCTTAATCCATTTACTCCTAAAAATTCTATATATGAACTGGTGAATGCCACGCAGCATACAACATATATAAAACAAACCTAAAAGCAGTGAATTTTCAAAAAAAAACTCTTTCCATTAACTTCTTACAAATAGTCTTTTTTGTCAAGCAGAACCTATTGATGTTCTTTTTTAAGTTTTTCAATCTTTGACATAATTAATTCAGTAACTTGTTCTGCTGAAGCTTTCTCTTTTCTCATTTCTTCCAGGTCAATGGGTTGTCCATAGACGACCTTTAATTTTCGGAAACTTCTATACGGTCCAATAATAGCACAAGGTACAACTGCTGCTGTTGATCTTAGAGCAAAAAATCCCGCCCCGGAAAGTCCTTTTCCTAGTTCCCCATTCTTACTCCTTGTTCCCTCTGGAAAAAGACCGAAAACATGACCATCCTTTAAAATCTTTAAACCTGTTCTAAGTGCTTCACGATCGTTAAATCCCCTTTTAACCGGAAATGCATTGCATTTCCTAACAATATTACCTAAAACAGGAACGGAAAAAATCTCTTCTTTTGCCATATAGTGAATAGGGCGTGGTGCCATGATTCCTACAACCATAGGATCGAAATTATGGATATGATTAGAACAAAGAAGAACCCCACCCTCTTTCGGGAAATCTTCACGTCCGATGGCTTCAATCCTGTACCATGGCTTAAAAACTCCATATATAACTGACCTTGCAAACGCATAAAACGTCACACTTATCCAATCCTTTCGTGCACCAACGTCATTATTTTTTCAACAACATCAGGAATTGTCAAAGAGGTTGTATCAATTTCAATTGCATCATCGGCTTTTTTCAGTGGTGCTATTTCTCTCTCTGAGTCGATTTTATCTCTACGAGCAATTTCTTCTTTCAACTTTTCTAAGTCGGATGGAAATCCTTTTTGGACATTTTCAATATGACGCCTCTCAGCTCTTTCCTCGACACTAGCAAGTAAGAATACCTTTACCTCTGCACCTGGCAATACATGTGTCCCGATGTCCCTACCATCCATTACAACTCCGCCTTCAGAGGCAAAAGCTTGTTGTCTTCTGACCATTTCTTCACGGACCTTCTGATGTTTAGCAACATATGAAGTAGAATTAGTTACTTCAGCAAAACGAATCTCATCTGTCACATCCCGATCGTCTAGATATACTAATTGTCCACTCTCAGAAGGCTGCAATTTAATATCCGTAGATAATAATGTCTCTAATAATGAATCTTCATCTTCTATATTTAGCTGATTAACTATTGCCTTATATGTTAATGCCCGGTACATAGCACCAGTATCGATATATATATAAGAAAGTTTTTCTGCTACAATTTTTGCAACTGTACTCTTACCGGCTGCAGCAGGGCCGTCTATTGCGATTGATATTTTTTTTTCCATAAATCCTCCTATTTGCCATCATGATTATCTCAGATGTTGTCTACTATTTATTTTACCACAAGATATGTCAATGCCTCTTTTATTTACGACTATAAAAATGAAATTTAATGACAATTATAATTATGTTCAATCAAAAGAAAGCAGGCAGGCCTGCTTTCTCATTTTCCTTGGAAGGTTTCAAGAATATCAGTATATGTATTTTCATTTACCCCTTCGTATTTTGTCAATTGTTTTACTTGAGGAAAGACATTCAACTGATGAAAAAATAACTGTGCAAAAAATAGAAAAATAAACTGTATGATGACAACTTTAATTAAAACACTTTCTACCTTTTTCATAACATCCACTCCACCAATCAATATATATTTATTATTGGAGTTATTTGAAAAAAATATAAGGAAAAGCAATTGCTCTTCCTTATATCACGTCTTCATATACCGTCTCAGCATTCTTCATTTTTTCAACATCTTCTTCTACACCGCTTTTTGCATTAATAAAAATACGATAGGTATCATCATCGATGGTCCCAAGGAACTCATAACAAAGCACCTCTTTGTTAAGGTCATTTATTATAATTGCCTGCCGGTCTTCCATTACTTTAAAGTTAGGATTCACCTTTGCTCGGGCTTGTTCTAAAGAAATAGCAGGCTTTTCTATTTTCCTTGTCTGAAAAGATTTTAAATACTCCTCAGCGGATACACCAATAATATCGCCATTGTCCAAAGCAACTTTAACTTTAATCGATTCAGGGTAAATTCTAATACCATTTATTTTTGAAACAAAATTGAAAACACCGATATTGTCATATTGTGTGCTTTCAAATATCTCTAAATCTTTAAAACCTGTTTCTTTTAGAAAAGTCGCCGCCTTATTATCAGCATCATTTAAACTGAGAACTTGTTTTTTTACATCTCGATGGTTAATAAACCAAATTGGGTGTCCCGCTTTTTTGGTAATGTCCATACTGCCTTCATCACCGGTTTTCTTATTTTTTATGGAAACACTATAAAAACCATAATCGGAACCTTTTCCATTTTCAGTAACTTTCACTTCGGAATTCCCATCAATTTTCATATACTTTTTAGCGATCTTAATGGCTTCTTGCTTGGAAATCGTTTTTCCTTTTATTTTTTTAAAATTTTCATCCTTTTTTTGCATATTTACAAAAGTTGGGCCCAAGTCCGATCCTTCATAGCCTGTCACTGTCTTTTCTACAGATTTAAAGCCGTCAATTATTGTATTATCCGTAGATTCCTTGCCAGAAGCCAGGGCAAGTTCAACATCCATCCAGCGAAGGTTATTTTTGAGTACCATATGCTGTACTTTTCGAAGGTCATCCTGAATATCACCAGACTGCTTATAAAGTACCTTTAAAGTGTTGTATTCATCCTTTGACAATGGTTCCTTGTCTAAATCTCTAACAGCGGTTCGATAGCTGAAGTTTCCAATTTTGGCCAAGAATTCCTCCGTCTTGTTAAAAGGTAGTAATGTTAACGGCAGTTGCCCTACATCACTATGTGCTTCTGAAGTAATCCTCCATACCTCAATTAACGATGGAGACAAGGATTGCCTTGAATTCATTGCAAGGGTTGTTCCAATCTTATCGTGTAATAAATCCACTTGATAGGAAAGATCATGGAATGCTCGTTGATAAGTATTTTCTGCATTTATTAATATTGCATTTTTTTCCTGATGTTCTTGGTAGCCCCAATAGGCTGTTCCCGCGACACCTACAGCGAGAACACCTATTAATATTCCTCTAATCAATTCTATTCACCTCTCTACTTGCAAAAAATATGTTTCCCGATTTGTTTTATTTGAGGTCGTCCCCATATCCAGCCGCTAGTAGCAGTATCTGGGTTAAAATAGTATAATGCCTCTCCAGTTGGATCCCAACCATTGATTGCATCTATTACGGCTTTCTTAGCATTTTCATTTGGTGTTAGCCAAATTTGCCCATCAGCAACAGCCGTGAAAGCACCAGGCTCAAAAATTACTCCTGCAACTGTATTAGGAAATGTTGAACTATTTACCCTATTGAGAATAACAGCTGCAACAGCAACTTGACCTGTATAAGGTTCGCCCCTTGATTCTCCATAAACGGCATTAGCCATCAATTGGATATCATTTTGTGAATAACCATTTGGTATGTTAGCAGCTGTTGGCTTTTTGGGTGTCCCATTTTTTGGTGCTGTGTTTTTTTGAGCTGTATTTTCTGGTGGAGCTGTTTTTTTGGGTGTTTGTTTTGCTGGTGCTTTGTTTGTTGGATTAGGGGCACTTTGTTTACTTTCATCTACCCCACCGTAATGTGTAAATTTGTTACCTGAGTTTATTTGTTTTTTTACAAACTGTTCATTGTATTTGCTTGCATTGGCTAGTTTTAATTTTGTTGGCCACCCCGCCAATCCATCAATTGGCAGCCCAAATTCATATTGAAAATTTCTTAACGCCCAATACGTACTCCATCCGAATACCCCATCAATCTCCCCATGGTAAAATCCAATATACTGGAGCCTGGATTGCAGTTCAATGACATCATCACCAACTGCACCTTTTTGGATAATCTGATTAGAGAAAGCTCTGACCTCCTTGCTCTCAATAAAAGAAGATGTCCCAAACATAAGAAAGATTAGTATGAAAAATTTTAGCAGGATTTTTTTCTTTATCATGGAATATTAACCCCCATTGTAAATCTTTTATCAGTAACCCTATTTTTTGTTTAAATGGTGTTTTTATTCCATTTTAATGAGAATAAATAAAAAAACCCTTTACAAGTGAAGGGTTTTTTGGACAGCATATTGTTTTTTCATATGATTGGCACTTAATATTTTAGCTTTTTTCACTTTCCTAAGTCCAAACCACCAAAGAAAAATCATAAAAGGAAAAATAATAAAGAGCCAATTTTCTTGGGAAATTAAGATAAAATCGTATGCACCGTGCAGAAGAAATGGTAAGAGAAGGGAAAATATAACCCATTTAGCTTTATTCCCTTCTGTAAACTTTGCTTTTCCAATATAAAAGCCCATAATTACACCAAATAGAGCGTGACTTGAAACAGGTAATAATGCACGTGTTACCGCATGTTCGATTCCATTAGCTATTAAATAGAAGACATTCTCTATTGTAGCAAAACCAAGTGAAACAGCTACTCCATAGACAATTCCATCAAAGGGTTCATCAAACTCTACATGCTGATAGACAACATAAAAGAGGATAAACCATTTGAAAAACTCTTCAAATAGACCTGAGCTAAGAAACGCATTGAAAAGATCAGATTTAATTATATGTTCTGTTTCAAGTACATGCTGGATAAACATGATTGGAAACACAAGAAGAGCTCCGTACATAAATGTCCTTAGAACGAAGGAAATTGGCTCTGAGTCATATTCATCTTTTAAATAAAAATAACTAAGTAAGGCCAGTCCGGGGGCAATTCCGGCGGATAATATTCCCAGCATGATGAACCTCTTTTCCAATCCATTTTCTTAATCGTATCATGTATTCTCTATAAAGAAAATGAAAGATTCATTCCATTTATTAAGCTGACTTCAACCGTTTGACCTTTGGTTAGCTTAAAATTTAATTTCCTTCAAATTGCTAGCAAGGGCAACAGCCAATTTAATTCTTGCTTTTTTAGAGTCGTTGTCACTCCCTAGAATAACTCCCTTATTAAAAAGATCAAAGGCACTTCCTTCATAATCATAGGTTGTGTATACTGAACCCTCTTCTGCGCTAGTAGTGACAACCAGTTTAATTCCCGCTGCAATAGCTTTTTCAATTTCTTCCATCATTTTAGGGGCAACCTGACCACGTCCCACTCCTTCTAGGACAATTCCAGCAATCCCCGCCTCTCGAGCTGCCTTAATAAATTTCCCATCAGCTCCAATATAGCATTTAATGATTTCGACTTGAGGAATAGATGATTCTATTTGAAAATACTCTCTTTTAATTGGTTTTTGAAAAACATGAACTTGATCGTTATCAATAATGCCAAGATAGCCAAATCCAAATGCATTGAAACCCTGGATATTGGATGCATGTTCTTTTTTTACATATCTTGCAGCAAATATTCGTTCATTAAAAACGACAACGGTGCCAGCATCCCTTAAATCATGAGAACAAGCACAATAAATGGCATGACGCAAATTAATATACACATCGCTGCCTAAATCCTCTGGCGAGCGCTGGGAACCTGTAACGACAACAGTTCTTGGGTCTTTAATTGTTAAATCAAGAAAATAGGATGTTTCTTCCATTGTATCCGTTCCATGTGTGACAACCACGCCTGAAACATCTTCATCCTTAAAATAGTCCTCAATTTTGTTTTTTAATAAAATTAAATCATCAAATGTGATATGAATACTAGCTTTTTGAAAAACAGATTCAATAACGACTTCAATGTCCTTTGGCAAATTACACATACTAGCGAGCTCTTCACCAGTTAACGCACCTGAGGCTAATTTTCCTGAATCTTTATTTGGCTTGCTTGCTATTGTTCCACCTGTTGTTAATAAGACAACTTTTTTCATCATTTTGTCACCCTTTTTGCATCTTTTTCTAGGATTGAGCAAGCAATTTCCCCACCGTGGAACCTGCCATTTTCAATGAATATTTCATTTGCGTTATTTCCTGCCGCAATTACACCTGCTATATATATCCCCTCAATATTTGTCTCCATTGTATCTGCATTAAAGAAGGGGCGCCCTGATTCCCCATCTATTTTTACACCCATGTTCCGTAAAAATTGATGATCTGGATGGTAGCCTGTCATTGCAAAAACAAAATCATTGCTTATCACATTTTCGTTATGGTCTTTTATATATACAACTTGATTTTCCGTTATTTCTTTTAGGGTAGCGTTAAATTCCATCAAAATGGTTCCCGCCCGGACCAACGCTTCAAATTCAGGAAGAATCCATGGCTTTATACTTGGAGAGTATTTTTCACCACGATATAAAACGGTCACTCTCGCTCCAGCCTTCACAAGTTCTATTGCAGCGTCAACACTAGAATTTTTCCCACCAATCACACAAACATCTTTATCATAAAAGGGATGGGCTTCTTTAAAATAGTGAAATACCTTTGATAAATTTTCACCAGGTACCTCCATATAATTGGGATGATCATAATAACCGGTTGCGATGATTACATAGCGGGCACAATAAGTATTTTTATTGGTAAAAACATGAAACAGCTCACCTTGTTTTGATACACTGGTAACTTTTTCAAACGCATTTATTCGTAACTGTTTCCGTTTGGCAACTTCTCGATAATAAACAAGCGCCTGATTTCTTTTAGGCTTATAATGTTCTGTAATAAAGGGTACTTCGCCAATTTCTAATTTTTCTGCTGTACTAAAAAATGTTTGATGTGTAGGGTAGTGATAAATTGAATTCACCACATTTCCTTTTTCAATAATAAGTGGTTTTTTCCCTATATCCTGAACTGCAATCGCCGCTGCTAAACCACATGGGCCACCGCCAACAATAATGATATCTTCTATTTGCATAATAAGTACACCCCTTAAAACAATCATACAGAATAACAAAAAACTCCTATCGTCTATGATAGGAGTTTTTTCACTATGTTTCAATGGATAAGTTTTAAATCCAGCCTCTAAAACGGCTTGCCTCTGCCATTTTTCTAACTCCAACCATATATGCAGCAAGTCGCATATCGACACGGCGTGTTTGGGCAGTGTCATAAATATTGTTAAAGGATTTTATCATTACCTTTTCCAGTTTTTCTTCTACTTCTTCCTCAGACCAATAGTAACCTTGGTTATTTTGAACCCATTCGAAATAAGAAACGGTTACACCACCGGCAGATGCTAATACATCCGGGACAAGGAGAATTCCTCGTTCTGTTAAAATCTCTGTCGCCTCTAGTGTAGTAGGACCATTTGCCGCCTCTACCACAATGCTTGCACGAATATTATGAGCGTTTTCTTCAGTAATTTGATTTTCTATTGCAGCAGGAACAAGAATATCGCATTCAAGTTCTAGCAATTCCTTATTTGTTATCGTGTTATTAAATAATTTTGTAACCGTTCCAAAGCTATCTCGTCTATCCAATAGATAATCAATATCCAAACCATTTGGATCATGCAAAGCTCCGTATGCATCAGAAATTCCAATTACTTTTGCACCTGCATCGTGCATGAATTTAGATAAAAAGCTTCCAGCATTACCAAAACCTTGAATAACAACCCTTGCTCCCTCAATTTGAATACCTTTCTTTTTAGCAGCCTCTTGGATACAGATTGTTACTCCTTTTGCCGTTGCAGACTCACGTCCATGTGACCCTCCAAGAACCAGTGGTTTACCTGTAATAAAACCTGGTGAATTAAATTCATCAATTCGGCTATATTCATCCATCATCCAAGCCATGATTTGCGAATTGGTAAACACATCAGGAGCTGGAATGTCTTTAGTTGGTCCAACAATTTGACTGATTGCTCTTACGTATCCCCGGCTTAATCTTTCAAGCTCTCTAAAGGACATATCACGAGGGTCGCAGACAATACCGCCTTTACCACCGCCATACGGAAGATCGACAATTCCACATTTTAAGCTCATCCAAATTGAAAGGGCTTTCACTTCCGTTTCTGTCACACCTGGATGGAAACGAATCCCACCCTTTGTTGGCCCCACAGCATCATTATGCTGGGCACGGTAACCAGTAAATATTTTTATGGAACCGTCATCCATTCTAATTGGAATTTTAACTGTCATTAAACGTAATGGCTCTTTTAAGAGCTCGTATACCTCTTCAGGATAACCTAACTTTTCAAGGGCTTTATGTATAACGGTTTGTGTCGATTTCAACACATCATGCCTTTCCTCTTGATTAGTCTTTTCATTATCTTTATCGGCTACCATTTGTAATCCTCCCTAAAAAAATGCTACGAATGTTGTCAGCTTTCAGACACAAGTATACACCTTTAATTGATTTATGCAAGAGGAAAAAACAACTACCTGAACCATTATGTAAACGTTGCCAATTGCATTTTTAAAGGATTTCTAAAAATTGCAATGGCTACAAATTATATCTTAAAAGCTTTTAATGATTGAAAGGGCGGTGGTTGCCCTCTTCTAACTTACTTTCTTAAAAAGAAGCTAAATTACTTGAAATATTGAAGAATAGTTTCCACCGCATTATTTTCGATTATTCGTTTCCCATACTCAGCTAAAACGTACGGACTTAGAATAGAAGCATTACCAAATTCAGATAAAACACAAGCTGCCTTAATATTATTTTCAGTTTCTAAATTATTCATTACTAAATAATAGCGGTTATGCATTGCATATAGGCTTCCACCAAAAATATTGACAGTGGACAGTCTTTTTGAAAGACCAATTATATCCTCAAAATCATCAAACTCATACAATAGGTCCTCAAAACCTTCCATCCTTACTTGCATTTCAATAAATCCATCATATAGAATTTCCTCATCTTCAATTGCTTCATCAACGGTAATGATCAATATCATCCCTTGAGCCTGGAGGGAGAACACCTCTACCGCCACAGAACCTTGGATATCAACGTCAAATTCCTCACTTGCCTCTTCCACCAAATCATGAAAAAGCTGATTCCATTTTATGGAGTCTTTCCAAATATCTTCTTTGGAGAGTCCCCTGTCAAATAAATCATCAGAGGTTAGAAAAATTTTTATTTTATTGGCCGTTAAGCGTTCTAAGCGCATGATTTTGCCCCCTGCCGTGACATAACTCTTGTTTTCAGTGTATGCCCTGGGGTCCTGTTGGTGAATTGTCTATATTTATCCTTCCATATCAGAATTCCACTTTAGTGTAATCAAGTGACATTCAGCAGGTGCCCCCAACCTTAAAGGGATGGTAGTGGTACCATAACCATTACTAATAAGAAGAATGGTATTATCTAATCTTTTTATTTTCCCTCTTTCATGTGGACTATATCCTAAAATATGAATTTGCCCCCCGTGGGTATGACCACATAACACTAAGCGAATTTCATGTTCAGTAAGAATCTTATTTGTAATATCAGGATAATGGCTTGCTAGAATTTTAAAACTTTTCTCTTCTGCATCTAGTAAGGCTAAATCCAGACGATCTCGGTCTTGCTTTAAATCATCTACACCAAGTAAACAAAATTTTTCACCCTCTGCTGATTCAAAAGTCACAGCGGTGTTATCTAATATTTTAATACCTAACTCCAGGAGGATGGCATCTAATTTATGATAATCTACTTCATAATCATTGTTTCCCCATACAAAGTAGACAGGACCAATTTGCTTTAGTTTCAACAAGTTTGCTTTAACTTTCTCAAAAGGAACCCCTTTTTCTGTTAAATCTCCCCCGATTACAACTATATTTGCCTTCCCCTTAACAGGGTTAATAATTTTATCAGATATCTTTCTCCTATGAATATCCGATATAAAAAAGATCGAAACACTGCCAAGAGATTTAGGAAAGTCAGAAAAAGATAATTCATGTTCTATTACTTTATTTAAAAATGCTTCACGTAACATATATATAAGAAGACATACACCACCGATAAACAGGACAACTAAACTAATAACCATATTTCCTTTTCCCCATTTCTTAACTTAAAGTTCAATGGAAATCATACCATAAAAAAGACTTAAACTAAAAAAGACAAGGGTTTGCTCCCATCCCATTTTAAAAAGAAGGAAAAAAATAAAAAAAAGGAAGAGATATTCCAAGAAAAGATTCATACCTAATTTTTCTCGTTTCTGCCCCATTTTTCTTGTCCTATGTAACAGCTCACGAATAACTTTTCCGGTAACGAGAAATCCAATAAAAAAAACCACTGAAGCTATAAAAAATTTTAATGGATTTATTACAAGCCCTATAAAGAACTCAGAAAGGACAAATGGATGAGGAATCGTAATCCATTTAATGAGCAGATATCCACTTAGAAAAATAACCAAATCCGTCAATACTTTTTTATACATAAAAATCCCTCCCATACAATGTATGAGAAGGATTGAAAATATTACCTAATTCAGTTATTGGTCCTCTTCGATACTTAAAATTCTGAACCCATGTTCTTCCAGCCTCTTTGTAAATTTGTCCATATTGTTCTTCTTTTCAACCTTCATAACAATTCTTCGGACAAGTTTATCAGTTTCATCAAAAGTTCACCTCAAAATTGATTGTCTGCATTATCTATTATACTTCGATAATCCTTAGATAAATCCCATTTATTAAGATAAATGTCATAGTAAAACGAAAAATTCATATTATTAAATGATGTTGAATAAAGGGAGGGCTAAAATGAATACACACTTTAAAACCTATCATCCTTATGCGAGTCCGTTTGACCCTTGCAAGCCAATTCCTGAAAAAACTTACTCTATCCCGCCACATTTATATATGGGCTTTCAACCACCTAATCTTCCACAATTTTCACCGCAAGAAGCATTGAGAGCTGGCACGCTCTGGAAGGACTTCTATGATCCTTGGTACAATTCCTTGGAGAAAGCAAAAGGGGGCCTGCCAACATGAAACAGGTCCCTGCCGAATATTATCAAATAATGGAGCAGCTTCAAACGGTTGACTTTGTTTTAGTAGAACTCACATTATATTTAGATACCCATCCTGATGACCTAGAGGCAATCAATCAATTCAATCATTACGCAAAAGAACGAAAACGTATCAAAAAGGCATTTGAAAGCCAATTTGGTCCATTGCTTCAATTTGGAAATAGCTACTCCGGATATCCATGGAACTGGAAAGATACCCCATGGCCGTGGCAAGTTTAATTAAAGGGAGGGAAGAGCTCAATGTGGGTTTATGAGAAAAAATTACAATACCCTGTTCGAGTCAGTACTTGTAATCCAACCTTAGCAAAATATTTAATTGAGCAATATGGGGGTGCCGACGGCGAACTTGCTGCTGCACTCCGATACTTAAACCAACGATACACGATTCCGGATAAGGTAATTGGCCTTCTAACAGATATCGGTACAGAAGAGTTCGCTCACCTCGAAATGATTGCTACAATGGTCTACAAATTAACGAAAGACGCCACGCCTGAGCAAATGAAAGCAGCTGGATTGGGAGCACATTATGCTGACCATGATAGTGCATTATACTACCATAATGCCGCAGGAGTTCCATTTACAGCAACTTATATAACCGCTAAGGGTGACCCAATTGCAGATTTATATGAAGATATTGCAGCAGAAGAAAAGGCAAGGGCTACCTACCAGTGGTTGATTAACATAAGTGATGATCCTGATATCAATGATAGTCTGCGCTTCTTACGTGAACGGGAAATCATTCATTCGCAACGTTTCCGGGAAGCAGTAGAAATTTTAAAAGACCAACAGGGTAAAAAGACGATTTTCTAATCAAATAAGAAGCAGTTAGTCTGCTTCTTATTTTTTTTCATGATATAAGTTTATGTCATATTTTGTTTTCATCATTTCAAAAACAATGTGACGTGATTTCCATTCTTCTTCTTTTTTCCAATAATCCTTACTGCGGTCGACAATTTCACATCTTAATTCATGATATTCCTTTTCTGCTTTGTCTTTTTTTTCTTTCAGTAAATTCATTGTACCGTACATTCCGACACAAAAAACCAACAATGTTAAATTATTGGAGTCATTTACAAACGCAGAAAACATTGCAGCAAAGGAGTAGGAATAAATACTGGCAACTGTGATATACAAATAGATTAAGAAACTAGCTGCTAAAATAATTGTGGCCCAAATTGAAAGAATATGCCGCTTTTTAAAACGGTCAAATTTTTCTTTTCGTTTTCTTACATTTTCAAGAGCCTGCTTGGTTGCCTGATCAGTATTTTCAAGTAATTGGATTGGAGAATCCATTTTTATCACCCTCCATTTCTCTGTATATACATATGAACTTGTCCCTTCTATTATGTTTTTCTATAAAAAAAAACCGATCACTTTTGGATCGGTTCAGGCTGTCGAGAAACTTTCGACAGCCTCTTATTTTCTACAATAACTTTAACCATTCACCGCGTTAATTTATTATAATATTATTAATATATAGGCTTTGCAACATGTCTGTTGATTTGCGCTCCAGGCACTTCGCTTTCCGCGGGCGTGCCGGGGAGCCTCCTCGGCGCTGAAGCGCCTGCGGGGTCTCTCCTGCCCCGTACTCCCGCAGGAGTCTGCGTGCCTTCCGCGCAAATCAACAGAGCTGTAAAATCAATAATACACTGCTCTTAACACAACCAAACAATAAAAAATTAAGTGGTGAAATCTTTTTTAAACCAAGAGTATCTACCCAAAGTGAATATGAATTTGTTTCTATTGATGAATTGGTTCCTGACAATCACCTTCTTCGTTTAATCGATAAATATATTGATCTTTCATTCCTTCTTGAAAAGGTACGTCCTTATTATAGTGATGATAACGGACGCCCTTCCGATCCCACTATTCTATTTAAAATGATGTTTATTGGTTATATTTATGGCATCCGATCCGAGCGACAATTACAAAGAGAAATTGAAATGAATGTTGCCTACCGCTGGTTTTTAGGCCTGAAATTTAAGGATCCTGTTCCACACGACTCAACGATTAGTTGGAATCGCCAACATCGTTTTAAAGGTACCGATATCTTTCAGGAAATATTTGATGAGATTGTTCTCCAGGCAATGAATCACAAAATGGAAGGTGGTCGTGTCTTATTTTCGGATTCTACTCATTTAAAGGCTAACGCTAATAAACGAGATCTATACGTTTGTCCTAATAATCAAGAATTACCCTACAGTACAACAAACCGTGAGGGTATAAAGAATATAAGTCTGATTCGAAGAAATGTGAAAACTGCCCACTTCTTTCCCAATGTACACGCTCCAAAAATAAGGGAAAAGTAGTGACACGTCATGTTTGGGAAGAGCACAAGGAAAAGGTAAGGGAAAATCGCTTATCTAAATCTGGAACAATGCTTTATAAATTTAGAAAGGAAAAAATTGAGCGAAGCTTCGCAGACTCAAAAGAGCTGCACGGGCTTCGCTATTCCCGGTTAAGGGGATTGAAGAAAGCAAGGGAACAGGCTCTCCTTACGGCAGCCTGCCAAAATATGAAAAAGATTGCAACACAATTAGCAAGGCTAGAAAAAGTGTGTTGCAATTCTTTAGGTTGATTACCTCCCTGTTGATTTCCGCGGAAGGCACGCAGACTCCTGCGGGAGGACGGGGCTGGGGAGACCCCGCAGGCGCTAGCGCCGAGGAGGCTCCCCGGACCGCCCGCGGAAAGCGAAGTGCCTAGAGCGGAAATCAACAGGCCCATTAGCAGGTACAATGAATAATTAAATGCTGAGAATAAAAAATTGCCGAGAAAAATACCCTTTCTCGACAATCTGAACCGTTCACTTTTGGATCGGTTAATGGTTTATTGGTATTTTCAAAACCTGACCTGCATTTAGTTGGTTACTCGTTAGATGGTTTGCCTCCATAATAATTTCCATTCCCTTTGGGGACTGATAATACGTCATTGCTATCCTATAAAGGTTTTCATTTGGTTTAACCGTATGAGAAATGATTTTACTAGCTTCTGGTTCCGTCGATACTACGCTAGTTTCTGATTCTTTTTCTTTTTCACTATTAATATCTGATACCTGAGAATCCGTTTTGTTTTCATTTGTACTCTCGGGTTGAACAGATGTATCCACAGCCGTTTCAGTTTGTTCTACTCCGGCGTTAGGTTCTTGGCTAGTTTCTTCTGAATCATTAGCTTCAGAAATTGCTTCCTTCGATTCATCAGGATTTTCTAGTGTTTCCTCGTCATCTTTAGAATTTTCCAAATTAATCGTTTCATACCCTACTGATTCAACTGATAGTTTTTCAACACCATTTATTTTTTTAGCACCGTTACTGTAAGAGATTACACTAAATATGATTATAGGCAGGAGGATAAAGAACAAAACTAATAGACGAATAAGTGGATATTTTAGCTTCCATTTTGTTTTTTTCTTCTTTGGGCGATGTATCTGCTCCCGTGGCGGCAAAACTTCCATGTCTTCGACTTTTTCATTAATTTTTTCTATTCGCTGTTTTAATCTTTCCGCTTGGTCCCTGAATGGTTCTTCATTATTCATGGAGCTACTCCTCCCTGTTCATCTTCTCTGATTGGTCGTTTAAATTTTATATATACTCCTAATAAACAATCAATGACAAAATGCATAACAATTGTGACTGCTAAATTGTCTGTCCACTGAAATATTAAACCAATAAAAAAGCTTAATATAACAATATTTACAAACAAAAACCAATTAAAAAGGTATCGATAGTGGATGATTGCAAAAATAATACTTGCTAAAATGAGGCCTACTTTTGTTTGAATGATCCCTCTAAACAATAATTCTTCACTAAAAGCTACTAAAAGGGCAATGATAAGGATGTGAAACAAATTTCTATTTTTAAATATTCTTTCATTCAAACCGCCATCATCATAAAAGGACGAGGGCAGCGATTTCATTAAAAGTATATCGACCATTACCACTGTAATACCAGCAGGGAGTCCGATTGATATAATATGAAAGTCATTCAAAGAAATATTATTTAAATAGGAGAAATGGTCAAAAAATATAAAACCTAATATCAATGAGATCACACAGAGAATTCCCTGTGTCATGTACAGGTGAAAAAGCAAATCTTTATCCGTTAATTCATTAATTAATTCAAAATACTTTTTTTTCATTCCCTCAACTCACAATTGATTAGAATTTTAGCAAGATAGTCGTTCCAGTTTTTTTCATTTGTTTTTACTGAAGGAAAATGATTAGAATTAATATTTTGATAATCATTTATTTGAAGCCCGCAAATGTCGCAGCATGGATTTAGCTTGTTAGAAAATATTTCATCAAAATAATGTAAAATATATTCACGTCTGCAAGAATTGGTTTCAATCCATTTTTTCATGCAATAAATATTATTTTTCTTAATGGATAATCTTTCCTTAACAAAATCATTAATAGTGCATTGTAATTTTTCAAGGCTAGCCATTTCTAGAAATGAATTATTTACAAAGTCCTCAACAATCCTCCATTGAATCTCGGTAAAACCGCCAAGCTCCATTAGTTTCGTATTTAGATTGATCTTTCCATCCTTCAGAAGATGGTCATGTTCTACCTTTTTAAACAACCAGTCTATTTGCTGTTCAGATGGCAATTCATTCTCTGCAAGCTGGATTGGAAGCTGTTCATCCCCTGGCGAATATAAAAGGATGGCAATACTCGGTTCGCCATCACGACCTGCCCTTCCGATTTCCTGTAGAAAAGATTCTATTTGCATTGGCATGTGATAGTGAATAATAAAACGGATATTTTCTTTATTAATACCCATGCCAAAAGCACTCGTAGCACATATTACATCTAATTGCCCATAGATAAACTGTTGTTGAATCAGTATTCTTGTATTTTGATCCAATCCGCCATGATAGGCCATTGACTGACAGATACCTTTTTCTGTTAGTAATGTCGCCATCTGTTCAGCTGCTTTTTTACTTGAAAAATAAATAATTCCCGGTTTTTTCAATTTGGCAACAAACTCGAGGACACTGGCTTGTTTATCGCGGTAATCAAATAGTTCTTTTACATAAAAGCCGATATTGGGTCGGTCGATGGTCGATTCTATTTTTACTATTTCCTCTAAATCAAGTGAAGCAACAATGTCCTGTCGTACCTTTATTGTAGCTGTCGCTGTCAGTGCAAGCGTTAGTGGATTACCGAATTTCTTTCGAATCTCACCTAGTTTTGAATAATCCGGGCGAAAATCAAAGCCCCATTGGGAAATACAATGGGCTTCATCTACAACAAACAATGCAATCGTAAGCTCTTGAAGTTTACGAAGGATATAGGGAACTCTCAACATTTCAGGTGATATGAAGATAAATTTATATTGACTTAAATGATGAAGGGCCCTATTTCTTTCCTCTCCCGAAAGAAAAGAGTTTAAAGCAATGACTCTTTTTTCACCAAATCTTTTAAATTGTTCCACTTGATCCTGCATTAATGATAGAAGAGGAGAAATAATTAAAATGTGCCCATCTAAAATAATCCCAGGAAGTTGGTAACACAGGGATTTTCCAGTTCCAGTTGGGAGCATTGCCAGTGTATGCTGCCCAGCAAGAATGGAGGTGATTACCTCTTTTTGTCCAGTCTTAAACGTTTGATAACCAAAATGTTTTTTTAAAACCTTTTCTAATTCCATTATCTATCACCATATTTCGCTAAAACTAACCTTATTTGAAAATAAGTAGCAGCACCTACTTTTTCTTTTATCACTTTTAGCTGTTTGGTTACTTTTTGCCGCGAAACTTCCAAAATCATATTTTGTAACTCACTATCGACGTATGTATCAATGGAAAAATCCTTTACATTTAAGGCTAATTCAACAAGATGATCTTCTATTGTACTTAACTTTAAGTGTCTAAGATTTGCAATCATATCAAGGCTATATCCTTGTAATAATAATGCCTGTGTTTTCCTTGAGGAAAGGGTTAATTCATCATCTTGCATTAGATCATGGATAAGATAAGGTAAAATTTTAAACTGATTACCGTCTTCCATTATTTTTTGAATCAAGTAATGAAGGGTATTAGTAAAACCAATCTGATAATCATGAAAATCTAACTTCAGCTTTTTTGCTACTTGAAGAGGGGTTAATCCAATCTGCTGAAAACCAGTTAACCGAAACACTAAAAGTGATGGGTCCATGTCTTTCACTGTATTAAAACATTCATTTAACTCTGAATAGACAGCAGTCCCCATCTCCATCCTAGGTACGGTGATATCCTTTAGAGCAGCTTTTAACCAGATATGGACGTCTTTGTTTTTTTGAATGGGTATATATCTTGATTCCCTAAAAGCAAGATTGGATACTACCTGAATTAGTAGGGACAATCTTTCCCAAAATAGAGAGGATAATTGATGAAAGGTCCAGCCATTTATATATTTGGGCAATGGTTTGTTTTCTAGAAGTGTCATTCCAGAGGTCGTTACATCGTATCGTTGTTCCCCTATATTTATTAACCAATTTTTTTCTACCATTGATTGATGTATTTCATCAAAGGAGTCCCTTGTTAATTGCTCATAAATCCCAAAAAATTTTTTTAATGAAAATAGGTGGGCGTCTTGGATAGTTTGTGATGATTTTTTTCCATTCAACAGGTGATAGACGGAGTAAATCGTCCGTTCCCTGTTTAATTGTTTGACACTATAAAGAATAATGGATTCAAGTTGCATCATACTAAGTCCCCCGCCGTTTTTCGTACATTATCGACAAAATATCCATTTTTCTTCTTTATTCTACCATGAAATAATGTAGATTGTTGCCCAAAAATGTGGAAGAATTAGAAATTCAACTATATAATCTACAGGTATATGGGTATTTTTCTATTGAAAAGTTATCGATACAGTTTTACAATAGATATGAGTTATCCGTTTTCAATTTGATAATGGAAAATGTGTAAGAATAATTTTGTTTATATTACTGGGAGGTTTTTTTCATGGCAAAGTACACAATTGTGGATAAGGAAACTTGCATTGCATGTGGGGCTTGCGGCGCAGCAGCACCAGATATTTATGATTATGATGATGAAGGCATTGCATTTGTAACTCTTGATGATAATGAAGGAATTGTTGAAATTCCAGATGTATTAATCGATGATATGATGGATGCTTTTGAAGGCTGTCCTACTGATTCCATTAAGGTAGCTGATGAAGCTTTTGATGGTAATCCAACTAAATTTGAATAATATTTAGGTAAAACAAATGTTAAGCTACTACCTCTCTCCTTTTTAAGGTGAGAGGTTTTAATTTTTTACAAAAAAACAACAGGAGGAATGAGTCCATCCTGTTGTTTTTATTTATTAGACGCTTTTAATTGTTGTGTTCTTATTAATCCATGCCTGCATCCGAATGAACAGAAGCATAAAGATGGATGACATCATAACACCTTTTATTAAGTTAAAAGGTAAGATAGCAGGGACTACCAGATTACGCATATCAGGGAATCCCATAAGAGCAGTATAAGCCGGTAAAATGAAGAAGTAATTTAACAAACTCATCATTACCGCCATTATAGCTGTCCCGGCGATTAACGCTAATGTCATACCTTTTCTAGTTTTGAGTCTATTATATACGAAATATGTTGGCAGGATAAACACTATGCCAGCAGCAAAATTGGCTATATGGCCAACAGGAATTCCTGTAAAACTTCCTGTCTGAATATAATTAAGGACATTTTTAAAAAACTCAACTAATATTCCTGCAATTGGTCCAAAAATCAATGTGGCAATTAATGCTGGGATGTCGCTGAAATCGACAAACAAGAAATTTGGGAATAAAGGCAATGGAAATTGTATTAGCATTAACAGAAATGCAATACTGCTCAACATTCCAATTGACACATAAGCCCTTACATTCATTTTCCTCTGTTTCTTCATCTTCTTCATCTTCCTCTCTCCTTTTTTGATCCATCGCGTTTAGGAAGAGAGGTTCAGCAAACAGTCGAGACCTAAGTAAATAAAAACTCCCTCAAGAAAATATACTTGAGGGAGTTTACAAAGGCACGCTTAATAAACGTTCATTAAACATTAATTTTTTGAACGTCTGCAGAACCTCCATCTTCTCCCATCCAGACTATACTGTCGGCTTTGGAATCACACCAAATCCTGCCAAAACGGCTCGCGGGCTTATGAGTTTCACTCAAATACCGCCGATCGGGAATTTCACCCTGCCCCGAAGATAGATCGATATTTAATTACAATTATAATTATACTGCTTTCTGCATTTTTTGTTAAGTAAATGGTTTACGTTTTAACGCATTTGTAACTTTTAAAGTTGATTCTACAAAAAAAGCCGCAGACACTTGAGTCCACGGGTTGTTTATTATCTCAATTCACATTTAATACTTGCTTAGGTTTAATAAGATCCGAGGACAGATGGTTAAGCTGTTTAATACGTGTTACCGTCATATTTCTTTTCCTCGAAATGGAGTACAATGTGTCGCCTTGTTTGACGATATATTGCTTTTTTCCTTTCTCTGTTTTGTCTTCCTTTTGAAGTTTTACATGGGAGCTTGCTTCTAATACATCGTCATTGATTCCAGCTATTCCACCCTGTACATTCTCTCCTGTGTCCGCTTTTCCTAAGAACTTTTCTGGATCCAATGCATATTTCTTATCATATCTCCACTCATGCTGGTGGGTTTCAAAATGAAGATGGGTCCCAGTAGCTTGTCCCGTTCTCCCCATTTTCCCTATTACGGTTCCCTGCTTAATACTTTGACCTTCTAATACAGTTCGCTTGTTTAAATGGGCATAGACCGTAACAAAATGACTTGGATGTTTTATAAATACTACATTTCCGTATGTATTCGAATAATAGGATTTAACTACTTGACCATCATCGACGGCAAGAACAGGGGTGTTCAATTTTCCAGCAATATCAATTCCCTTATGTTTACCCATTCTCGTTCCATATGTATCAGAAATAATACCGTCTGCAGGCCATATCCACCCATCCTTTATCTCTTTCTCATCCTTCATACTTGCTTCGGAATGTATTCCACCTAAAAATAACAAACTGACACATAGCGCCATAATTAGGGCAATAAGAACCCTTTTTATGTAGTCTCGCATTTTCTTCATTCAACCTCCTTAGTTCTTTTCCTCCTCCACACCATATGTTAGTTGTTTCACCTTTAGAACATATACCTTGGTGGAGGGGCGATTAGACATACTTGTTATAATTTGGAGATTATAGTTATTTTATTCATGATAAAAAAAATCAACCACTAGGGGTTGATTGAAAAATAATTATTGAAGCGTCTGTAGGTTTGGAGCACGAGGGACTTTGTTTTCCTTTGATAGGTCAAATGTTCCGATTTTTTTTATAGGCGAATTTTTTATAATGACCTTTTCTAAACCAAATTCTTTAGCTGTTAATAACAAGGACTCATAAGCGTTAATCGTAACTTGGTCTTCTCGTAGACTCGAATTTTCATCTATTGTAACAAGTAAAGTTTTTTCTTTAATGGATACATCCTTAATCGGCAGAGCTGGAAAAAGTGAACTTTTTAACCCTAATAGGGGCTGATCATTCTTCATTGCCTCCAAAGCCCTATTAATATCAGTATACGTCTCTATTGATGGAACTAAGTAGGGGATTTCACTATCTTTGGAAAAATAAAAAAAGAAGGCATGATTCTTCTTTTGGACGACTTCAATTTCCTCTTTCCTGCCAAGATTCCCTAGTTCAATTCCAGGCTCACCATTTGTTGAAAATCGGATTTTTTTTATGTTACTGTTCGAAGAAATATCTTTTTGTAATACATTCATAAAATTTGTTTCTGTTGTTGATCCTTGGCCGTACTGATGGGTTGACGGCACATCAACCAAAACAGTTTTATCTTTATTATCAAGCCTCAGCGTAGCATTAAGTGGATAAAATTCGCTTAAACCCCATTCTTCTTCCTTTAAACTCACCATGTTTTCATTAAATATAGTTAGCCATGATTTATCATTTGAATCATTTACTATAGTGGAAACTGGAACAAGTATTTGCGCTTGTGGATCTGGAATCCAATATGTTAAGACCCTTCCATTGTCTACTTCATCATCATAGACTGCTGTTTTCAAAAGTTCATTATTCTCAGCTGCTGAAAAGGTCTTTGCTTTTAAATTGTCATCTTCTTTTTTCAAAGCACTGGTGGAATCTTCATCCGCTGTTTGCATTTCCTGCCCAGATGAAGCATTTTTTTGACTTGATTTATCCTCTGAGTATTGGGTTCCGACCATTAATTTAGGAACTAAGATGAAAAAAATGAGCAATGCACATGCAGTAGCGAGTCCAGGCAGGAGCCATTGTTTTATTTTTGTCTTTTTTATAGAAAGATTCTGATAAATGTCACGAGGATTGCGATCATCTTGTATTTTGGGCATTTGCCTTAATAGTTCTTCGAGCTGCTTATCGCTCCACTCTGACTTTTTCACTAGCCGCTCCCTCCTTCTGATAAGACATTTCCATATGTTTCTTCAATACCTTTAACGAACGGTGCTGTGTCGTTTTCACCTTGCTTTCTGTCCAGCCTAATGCTTGGGCTGTTTCAACAATCGATAAATCTTGAATATATCGCAGAATAATAACAGCTCTTTGATCCATTGTGCAATATTCTAGACAATTGTAAACCCACCTGATTTCTTCCTTTAGTACCATGATTTCTTCTGGTATAGGATATCCATCTTTCAGCTGATCGGTGGACCAATCAAATTTTTCGAGTAAACGTACTTTCCATCCCTTTTGTTTTCGGAAGAAGTCAATGGCTACATTTCTTGCAATCGAAAACAACCAGGTTTTCTCACTGCTTTTCCCTTCAAAACGGCGATAAGATTTAAAGACTCTTATATAGACTTCTTGGACAAGATCCTCGGCATGTTCTTTGTTCCTGACCATATAAAATAGAAATTGAAAAACGTCATGATGATATTTTTGGTAAAGTTCATCGAAAACGGAGTCCATCAATTCCCCTCCCCGTTCATAATATTAGTCGAATTATATGTATAAAAAGTTTCATCTTATAAATATAGACTTTTTTGTGACAAAAAGGAAGGTATAAATTGGAATTCATTTCCTAAAAAATTGATACAAAAAACTCATCCTATTAAAGGATGAGCACATAGCTTTCAATTTTTATTGTTCCTCGTGAATCAAGAACAATCGGCAAAATACTTGTTCATTTTACTATTTTCGAGGCACTAAAAAGGAAAATGTCGTTCCTTGACCGAGTTTACTCTGAACAGAAATATGACCTCGATGTGCATCCATAATATTTTTAGCTATGGCTAGTCCAAGTCCTGTTCCTGCTCTTCCTCTCGTTCGAGCTTTATCAGCCTTATAAAACCGTTCAAACACAAAAGGTAAATCTTCTTCAGGAATACCCGACCCAGAATCTTTAACTCTAATCATTACGCCCTTATCTTCTGAAGTCACACTTAATTTAACAGAACCGCCTTTAGGTGTATGTCTTATGGCATTACCAATTAAATTTGTGAGAACCTGTTCGATTCGATCAGGATCAAAAGAAATGGAGGTGATTTCATTATCTATCTCTGCAAATAATTGAATTTCATTTTCTTTAGCTAATCCCTGGAACTTGTGGATAATTCGATTGATAAATGAAGAGATATTAGTTTCCTCCATTGTTAATTGAAGATGTCCGGCTTCCATTCGGGCTAAATCTAGCAATTCATTGACAAGCCGGCCCATACGCAAGGATTCATCATAAATGACCTTTGCCATTTCCTTTTTCTCTTCTTGGGATTCAGCAATATCATCAACGATTGCCTCACTATAGCCCTGCAACATCGATATTGGCGTTCTAAGCTCATGAGAAACGTTTGCAATAAAGTCTTGTCTCATTTTATCTAACTGTCTTTCCTCAGTCATATCCCTCAGAACGGCTACTGCACCGCGAATAAAACGGTTACTATATAATGGACTAACTAGGATGACCCAATGTCTGCCTTGGAATGAAATTTCACCCATTTGTTCTGTTTCAGTATCGACCGCTTTCTGAAATAGATCCATTACCTCTGGTGGAATGGCCTCGGAATCCGTACTAATTCCACCCATTTCATAATACCAATATTGAAGAAAGCGGTCTGCTGGAGGATTGGTGATTAGAATCGCCCCATCCCGATTAAAGGTAATAACACCATCTGCCATACTGCTTAGGATACTCGATAATTGCTCTTTTTCTTGGCTAAGTGCACTCATATTGAATTTTAATTGTCTTCCCATTTGATTAAATGCAGTTGCTAGTTCCCCAATTTCATCATGTGTAAGGATGGGTACTTTTGTATCGAATTTCCCTCTGGCCACTTCAAAGGCTGCTTCTCTCATCTTTCTTAAGGGAGCTGCAATTCTTGTGGACAAAAAGAAGGCAAAAATAGTTGTAAGGATAATAGCTACACCCGCAACAAGTAAAATAAATTTAGTTGTTTCATGGGTTGTTTCTTGCATTACTTCTAATGATTGATAAATAAAAACGGCACTTTTTTCTTCCCCGGGCAAATGCAAAGGTACACCAATAATTGAATACTTAGCATCCTTTTTATCTTCCTTAAAGGAAAGCGTGGAAATCTTTTCAACAGTCCTATCTTTTTTTAATACTTGTGATAATTTCGGGTCATTTTTAATATCAGTAAAGGATAACCTATTTGAAAGATTCGTGTTTGGAGAGTAATAGACTTCACTCTCATTTTTAACAATTACTACATTGTTGACATTATCAATAATTTCCCAAGATATCTCTAATCCAAGTGGTAATTTTTCATTAGGATGTTTTTCTAAAACATTCGCAATTTTCTCAGCTGTATTGGTCAAATCCTTTTTCATCTCAAGAGTATTGTAGTTTTGGAAAAATTCGAGAAGCATGATTGTTAAGATGAATAGCACAAAAGATACTAATAAAAGGATCGTTAACCATAGCTTTCCTACAACACTTCTTAATAATGTCATTCATTAATAACCTCAAATTTATAGCCTACGCCCCAAACTGTAACAATCATTCTTGCAGCTTGTTCAGAAACCTTGTTTAATTTTTCACGGAGACGCTTTACGTGCGTATCAACTGTACGTAGATCGCCAAAAAATTCATAATGCCAAACTTCTTTTAGTAACTGCTCACGGTCAAAAACCTTATCTGGTGCCTTCGCTAAGAAATAGAGCAATTCATATTCTTTTGGCGTTAAACTTACTTCTTTACCATCTGCTGCTACCCTATGTGCATCATTATCAATGGTTAAGTGTGGGAATACAATGACGTCTTTCGTTGTCGTTTCCGTTTGCAGGTAACTTGTTTGTGAAGACCTTCTTAACAAGGCCTTGACACGCAGGACTACTTCCCTTGGACTAAATGGTTTGACTATATAGTCATCAGTGCCCACTTCAAAGCCTTGGACGCGATTAATTTCTTCCCCTTTTGCAGTAAGCATGATTACCGGTGTTGCCTTCTTTTCTCTTAATTCACGACAAACTTCAATTCCGTCTTTCCCTGGCATCATTAGGTCAAGAAGAATGACATCATAGTCATTAGCAAACGCTTTTTCTAATGCCTCGGTTCCATCTTCTGCTTCATCAATTGTATAGTCTTCACGCTCTAAATACATTTTTAATAAACGGCGAATCCTTTCCTCATCATCTACAACTAAAATTTTCACGTCTTTTTCCATTATTAATCCCCCCATGGAGTTTATTTTACAAAACGCTATTGTTTTATGCCATATTTTCGTGCTAATTACTCCTATAAAAAGTGTCAATAATTTGACAACGCTAACTACACTTAAAAATTTTATAAAAAGCCTTCACTTTTTATAAGTGAAGGCTATAATATTTTACCCAAGTCCTAATTGTGAATGCTCAACCCGCATAGGAATGTAAGCCAGCAATAACGAGATTGACTGCAACAAGGTTAAACATAATTATTACAAAGCCGATTACTGCTAACCATGCAGATTTTTCGCCATGCCACCCTTTGGAGAGACGAAGATGTAAAAATGCTGCATAGAATAGAAATGTTATTAATGCCCAAACTTCTTTTGGATCCCATCCCCAAAATCGTGACCAAGCCATTTGTGCCCATATCATTGCAAAAATGAGTGCACCTAGTGTAAACACTGGGAAACCGATTAATACAGAGCGATAGCTAATTTCATCAACAAAGTCTAGTTTAATATTTTTAACAAGCGGTTTTAGTGCTGCAGCAATTCGTTTTCGTAATATTAATCTAATTAAGCCATAAATAACGAGTCCCGCCATTAATGACCAAATGACTGTATTTAATTTTTTGGCATTAATAAAAGCTGGTACCTCGAACAAAGGCTTAAATCCGTCTTTTGTTAATATGTCTCCTTCATAAGGACCGGAAATGGCAGGCATCGTATATTCAACAATAGCCTGGTTATCATGTTTATCAACCCAATTAAATTTCTCATGGTAACCCAACCCTGAAAATACTGAAGATACGGCTACGAAACCAAGTACCGTAACTAATGAAAACATGACCATTTCAAGCCAAAAGGTTTGTTTGTTGGATTTTGTTTGATCAATTGCCTTTACGAGATAAATAAGCCCTGCCGCAAAGCTAATCGATAGAATAGCTTCTCCCATCGCCGCAGTAGTTACGTGAATATGCAGCCAATAACTTTGTAATGCGGGTATTAATGGCGTAATATCCTTTGGAAACATACTTGCATAAGCGATTACCAATATGGCGACAGGCATTGTAAATAATCCTAGTAAGGTCGTTCGATAAATAAAATAAATGACAATAAATGCACCTACAAGCGCCATTCCGAAGAATGTCGTGAACTCAAACATGTTACTAACTGGAGCGTGACCCGCAGCAATCCATCTAGTGATAAAGTAACCAAGTTGCGAAACAAAACCAACAATTGTTAATAGTACAGCAATCTTCCCCCATCTGTTGGTTCCTTCCTTTTCATTCGATTGTTTCTTTGATTTAATAGACCCTCCGAAGAACAGGGTAGCAATTAAATATAGTATAAAAGAAATAAATAATAAATTACTACTTATTGTAGCCAACTAGACACTCTCCTTATCCTTAGGTTTATCAGTATCTTCCCTTTGAACTTGATCATCTGGCATTTCAAGTTTCGTATCTGTTAAAACTGTTTCAATTTCTTTTTTTAGTCCATACCAATTTTTGTTTGTATGCGCTGCAATCCAAATTTGTCCATTTTTGTTTTGAATCCAAATTCGACGGTGGTTCCAATAAGCTCCTTGTATGACGCCAATCATAAATATGATTCCACCTAATATAATCGCCCATAATGTTGAATCTTTCCGAACAATAAATCCTGAAACATTCTTTGTTTCGATTCCTTTAAATGCCATTTTATATTGATTAGCCCCAAATGGCTCGATGGTTTGCTTGATGGCAACGAAACTTGTTTCCCCTTTTGGCTTTTCAGGGGATACCATCCGGAAGACAAAGGCAGGGTTGTTTGGAACTCGTGATTTTGTTGTTGGCTCCCCATTTTCCGCAAATTCGAAATCTGGAAAGTAGTTTAGAATTTCAACAGAATACCCATTACCAAGATCATACTTCATCTTCGGATCTGTAAGATCAATTTTAAGATCGTTAATGGCTTTTTTTGTATTTTTATTTGTTAACGAAAATGACATCGTATTGAGTTCATTTCGGAATGAAGCTTGGAAGACAGAATAACCTTCAAAGGTGAGAGGGAGATTTACTCTTACCTTATATTCTGTTACTTTCTTGAGCTTTGGTTTCTCGCCAGGTAGATTATTTCCAACACGCTTATAAAGAACAACATTCGATTGATAATTTTTCACAACATCTCCAGCCATATTAATAGCCTTTTCAAATGTTTTGTCTTTATTTTTATCATAGTGTTCTAAAATGAATTTGTTATTTTGGAGATAGAACTGTCCTTCTGTCTCAGGAACAAGAGCTGTTTCTCCCTCCCTGACCCAAAGGTTCTCATTTACATACATTCCAGGAATAAAGCGCAGCATCCCGCCGAGTAAGAAAATTATTAATCCAACATGGTTTACATACGGACCCCAGCGAGAAAAACGCCCTTTTTCAGCTAAGATATCTCCATTTTCTTCGCGGACATGGTAACGTCTTGCCTTTAAATGCTTCTTAATTATCGTAAGATCATTTTCATCTGCACTTTCATTCACACCAAAAATGCGCTGACGTTTTAAAAAACCTTCGTGTCTTGTAACCCTTTGGGCCTTAAGGGCCTTATATAATGGCACCACCCGATCGAGACTACAAATGACCAAGGATATACCGATCATCGCAATTAATAATAAATACCACCAGGAACCATATAAATTATTAAAACCTAATTGGTAATATAATTTACCAACCCAACCATATTCTTGCTCGTAATAAACATCTGCAGGCAAGTCTATATACATTTCCTGCGGCAAAATCGTACCAAGTGATGAAGCTATTAAGGTAATAATAATCAGCCAAACGCCAACCTTTACTGATGAAAAAAAGTTCCATATTTTATCAATAAATGTTTTATTATATGTTTGTGAACGTCTTGCACTTCCTTCATAGCGCATATCGAGAAGTTCTGCAGGGTTAATTTTCTCATCCAGCACTTTTCCGCATGCTTCACATAAAACAGTTCCATGTGGATTTACATGCCCGCATTCACATTTAACATCTTTCATTGAAAAAACTCCCAACAACCTAAGGTTTTATTTTCTCCATAAATTCCCTAATTTTCTCTTCTGTTAACTCACCCGTGTAATATTTAACGACCTTGCCATTCTTATCAATCAAAAATGTAGCTGGCAGCGGATCAATTCCATAAGTATTCATTACTTCCTTATCTGTATCAATCATAATCGGAAAATCCAGCTTAAGACGGTCAGCAAATTGATTAACTGCAAGTTTAGATTCTTGAATATCTACTGTTAAAACTTGTACCCCTTTGTCCTTATACTGATGATACTGATTATTAATATACGGCATTTCCTTTTTACAAGGCGGGCACCATGTTCCCCAGAAATTTAAGAAAACCCCTTGGCCGCGATAATCTGAAAGCCGATGTTTATTTCCTTGCATATCAACTAATGCAAAATCAGGAGCTAAGCTATCAACCGCCACTTTTTGTTTATTATCTTGTGTAAAATTAGCATATAGCGTATAAACAACGGCAGCCCCTAGTAAAAGTAGTATGATAGTTCTTACAACTAATCGCCGCTTTTTCAATTAATTCCCCTCCAGTAAATCACATGAACAGTTTGTCTAATTATAGCATTTTACAACACAAATACCGTGTAAATGAAGAATAGCATTTGTGACGGTTTTATGAATTTTTTTTGGTTGAGCCTAACCCCAGTGCCCTTAGCTGCTTTACTTCATGTGGGGTTAGCTCTCTTGCATCGCCCGTTTTTAAACCATTTAGTGTTAAGAAGGCATATCGTTCACGCTTTAATTTCAATACATCATGACCAATTGCTTCAAACATCCTTCTAACTTGACGATTTCTACCTTCATGGATGGTTATTTCAACAATGGCCGATTGTTTTTTATTATCTGCTGAAAGCAATTTCACTCTAGCTGGAGCTGTTTTTCCATCTTCTAGACGGATTCCTTTTTCAAGCTTCCTTAGATTTTCCTTTGAGGGAATGCCTTTTATTTTTGCAACATAAACTTTGTCTATTTCACTTTTCGGATGCATGAGTAAATTAGCAAATTCTCCATCATTCGTTAAAACTAATAATCCTGATGTATCATAATCAAGGCGGCCAACGGGATAAATCCTTTCTTTTAAATGCGGAAAGAAATCCGTCACTACCTTTCTACCCTTCTCGTCGTTCACACTTGAAATAACTCCTCTTGGTTTATATAAAAGGAAATAAACAGGTTCTTCTTTCTCAATCTGTATTTCATTTACCTCTACCTTATCAGATGAAGATACCTTCAGACCAAGCTCTGTAACAACCTTTCCGTTAACCTTTACACGCCCTTCTTTAATTAAATCCTCAGATTTCCTTCTTGAAGCAATGCCCGCTCGAGCAATTACCTTTTGCAATCTTTCCATTCATTCCACCTCGAATTTATCTGTATAAAAAATAAGATGGCTCCATAGAGCCATTGGTTTCCTTTTCAGAAATAGTAATTTCCTTATTACTAGGGTAACGAACACAGAAACCTATCCTAATGAATTATGACATAATTTCTTCACTTTTCAAAGTCACGGGTATTATTACAGAAAAATATTAAAATAGCATGTTCAAATTGAACATGCTCATTCATTTTATATTATTTTGTTCCAAAAAACATCGATACTACTACAATTGCAGCGATAATTCCGACTACGTCGGCAAGTAGACCCACTTTTAGGGCATCCCCCATTTTTTTTATACCAACTGCGCCGAAATAGACAGTTAAAACATAAAAGGTTGTGTCTGTACTCCCTTGCAAAACAGAAGCCAGGCGGCCAATAAATGAGTCTGGCCCATAAACGCCAATTAAATCACTTGTCATTCCCAGTGCAGCATTTCCAGAAATAGGCCTGATAATCAATAATGGCACTATTTCCGCGGGTACTCCAATTGATTTCATCATCGGTCGAATCCAATTCATTAAAGCGTCTAATGCACCGGACGCTCGAAAAATTGAAATGGCCACAAGCATACCAACAAGGAAGGGGATAATTGAAAAGGCAATCTTAATGCCCTCTTTTCCACCTTCAACAAAACTTTCATAGGTTGGGACGCGTTTGAAGGTACCATATAATAGAATAAACCCAATTAGTAAGGGGATAAATGTTAACGAAATAATCGATATCATCTCCATGTTTTTTCATCCTTTTCTGCTTCTGCGATAATAGAAATAACGGTCAATTAAGATTGCACCTAACGCAGAGATAATGGTTGCTATAATCGTTGGAACGACTATCTCAGTAGGAGATGCAGAATGATAATTCATTCTAATCGCAATGACAGTTGTTGGAATAATGGTAATACTTGCAGTATTAATTGCTAAAAAGGTAACCATGGATCTGCTCGCTGAATCCTTTCCCCCATTTAACTTTTTTAGTTCTTCCATCGCTTTAATACCAAGAGGAGTGGCTGCATTTCCCAAACCGAACATATTAGAAATCATATTTGATAAAATATAGCCCATTGCTGGATGGCTTACAGGTACGTCAGGAAATAATCGTTTGACAAGCGGTCGAAACAGTTTAGATAGACGTTCTAAAAGGCCGGACTCCTCCGCGATCCGCATCATTCCAAGCCAAAAGACGAGAACGCTGATAAGTCCAATACAAAGGGTCACCGCTTCTTTCGCCCCATCAAATATTGCTTTATTCACTTCAGCCATCGTCCCATTGATTAGCGCGAAAATAAACCCAACAACAGTCATAAACACCCAGATATAATTAACCATTGGACTTTACACCAATAAAGATCAGAAAAATTTCCTTTACAAAATCTAACAACCCTTTTTTCTGCTCGGGCACATTCTGATAGTAAATCGGAGTTTCTTGAACAACTCTACCATCTAAGTAAACTGCTGCCTTTCCAACAATTTCTTCATTCTTCTTGTCATTTTCAAATTTTTTGACAGGCTTATTCAACTTATATTTAATAGAAAATAAGTCCATTTCCTCCTTCGTTACAGGATAAACAATTGTTTTCTTTACGTATAAATGATTCTTATAATACTTATTTTTTACATCCTCAATTTTACCCTCAGGTAATACTTCAGCCATATCAAACCCTTTAAATCCACTCTCATACATGGAAATATGATCATTCCAATCGTCTGGTCCGTTCAAGGTTACTGCAATTAGGCTCATATCTCCTTTTGTTGCAGATGTTACCAATGTCCTTTTGGCTCGTTTGGTATAACCTGTTTTCCCACCTGTTGTATATTTATACTTTGTTAGCAAGCGGTTTTTATTTTTCCAGACACGGTCCCAATCTTCTGTGGGGTTTGGTGCTCTATATACCTTTGTACCAGAGATTTTCTTAAAAGTTTTATCCTGCATGGCATAGCGCATTAACACGGCCATGTCATAGGCTGTTGAGTAATGGTCCTCACGGTCATCAAGTCCATGTGGATTGGCAAAATGGGTATTTAACATCCCGATTTCCTTTGCCTTTAGATTCATTAAATAGGAAAATCCCTCTACACTTCCCCCAACATACTCGGCGATTGCTACAGCCGTGTCATTTCCGGACCTTAGCATCAACCCATATACTAGGTCCTTAAGTTTAATTTTTTCGCCTGGCTTTAAATAGACTGACGATCCTTCTGCACGAGTCGCTTGTTCGCTAACTTTTACATATTGATTCATTTTCCCCGATTCGATTGCTAGTTTCGCAGTCATTATCTTCGTTATACTTGCGATTCTTCTTTTTGTGTAGGCGTCTTTCTCATAAAGGATACGACCTGATTTCTGCTCTATCAAAACCGCACTTGCTGCACTTACGGAAACTGAAGCATCCACCTTTTGAGGAATGTTAGCAATGAATATTGAGACTATGAGGGAAAACATAACTAGCTTCCAAATCATTCTCATTAGATTAACCTCGTCCCCTTGTAAAGTTATCTAGCTTCAGTGCCAAGGAAGGCACTGAAGCATTTCATTTTTCTTGTACAAGTTTATGCAGGACGAGGCTTATTATGACAATTTGCAGAAGAAAAACACAAGCAGACGACAATTTGCCGTCTGCTTATTGATTTTTTGATACCCTAAAATGCTGGCCATTTGATGTCCGCTGCTTTTTCAAACCGCATTTCTACATCATGCCAATTGACTAAGTTCCACCAATTGTCGACATAATCCGGCCTTTTGTTTTTATACTGAAGATAATAAGCATGCTCCCAAACATCTAATACTAAGAGTGGTATGGTATCCCACTGGGTCAATAGCATATGTCGTTCAGATTGCAGTATCTCTAAATGCCTTGCTCGTGGGGACCAAACTAATATGGCCCAGCCTACTCCTTCTACTTGCTTAGCCGCTTCAGAAAATTGCTTTTTAAACGCAGCAAAACTTCCAAAGTATTTCTCAATTTCACCTTTTAACAGTCCTTTTGGATGATCCCCGCCATTGGGGCTCATGTTTTTCCAAAAAATTGTATGAAGATAATGTCCAGACCCATGAAAGGCAAGCTCTCGTGACCAATGTTTAATTAATGAAAAATCGTTAGTTTCCCTTGCTTTTTTAAGATTAATTTCTGCTTTATTTAATCCATCAACATATGCTCGGTGATGCTTATCGTGATGAAGCTTCATGATTTCCTCTGAAATATATGGTTCCAGTGCATTATATGGGTAGGGAAGGTCAGGGAGTGTATGGCCCCCAGCGGGTACAACTTTTTCTGCAACCCAAATGACTCCGCCTTCTTGTTTTCTTTTAAAATAATTTTCCATTTGCTCATGGATATGCTCAGCCTTCGCTTGAAGGGTTAGTAGCTCTTCATTTGATAATTGTCTGCCTGTGTTTTCAATTAATTCAGTGAAATTATCAAGATGTTCCCATAAATCAGAATTTCCTCCCTCCTTTTCTGATTGAAGAAACTGTTTCATTTGCTCATTCCACTCAAACAGTTCATTTACATAACGACTAAAACGATCCATTCTATCCCTTCTTCCTGACAATAGGATGCTTTATAAGTAGCCTACCTAGATGGTATGAGGGTGAGAGCAAAAAAAGAACATGATAAAAGGCCGCCCTAATAATAGGACCGCCCTTTCAATGATAATCTTATTTTGATTGGATCATTTTTGTTCGATAATCTGTTTCATAATACTCAAGTTCTTCCCTAATCCTTTGAAACTCACCTTCTAAACTTTTGACCAACTGTACAATACTGTCAGAAATGTTTCGATAAAACTTGATAGAGTTTCTTCCCGTGTAAGCTGACCTGCTGTCTTCGAACCAGGCATCATTCTTCGGTGAGAAAAACTCTTCAATACATTGATGATAAATTTTATAAAGAGTTTTTTCTGCTGCTGCTTTTTGAAAAGGACTGCCTTGCAAAATTACGGAGCACGCATCTAAACCTTCTTCACTATAAACAATTAATTTCCGTAAATTTGCAAAGATCAATTTATTATAATTACGATCTTCTTCATTTTCCAAGTTTAATTGCGAAATCGTTGCTTCATTTAAAAAATCCTCTAATGTTAAAATTGACTTCCCTAAAAAATTCTTTACATCATTTAATTGTGTTTTTACCAATGTATTACCCATTGTTAACCCCCTAAATTTTTACTTCGTAAACATTGCTTATTTTGGCTGCATAATGAACTCTAGCGGAGAACGAAGTTCATATTCTTTCTTTTGGTTAAGAGAAAGAAAAATTTCAGGTAATTTATTATAATTGATATCTTGAAAATAAGAAGCAAATTCCTGTTTTGAATTAATATAAAGTCGTTTTCGGCTGCGCAGGCCAGGATTTTTCAAGAGACATACAAGCGCTACGATATCTTTAAACGAAACCTCATTGTTATCCTGAACCATAATCGGGTCTTGCTTGTACGGAGTGAATTCATGGATGAATTCATCGAAATACCTAACATATAAAACGTGCAGCGTTTTTTCCTCACCATCTTCAGAAAAAGTAACGATGCTTCTGTTAAAAAAGTCCTCAGAAGTATTTGATTGTTCCTTTTCCAATTCAAAGCCTTTACACTCTTTAATTAACAAATTAATCCCACTCCTTGGCCAATGACAATATCACATGTAAAAATCTTTTTAACATGTCGTGAAAGAATTGAATAATTAACCTACATTTATTTTATCATAAAATTAAGTAAGTATTGGAAAATTAAGAATTAATCGTCTCCTGAAATTTTTCAAAAAATAGATCTGCCTCTTCCTGAATAAATTCATCTTCTGCCTTTTCGGGAAGCTGGGGTAGTTCTTCAATACTTTTCAGACCAAAGTAGTCCAGAAACTCTTTCGTTGTTCCATATAAGTAGGCTCTTCCAGTACCTTCTGCACGGCCAACTTCTTTTATTAACGCTTTTGCCATTAGTGTATGCAACGGTCTTTCTGTTTTCACACCACGAATTTCCTCAATTTCAGCTCGAGTGATTGGCTGTTTATAGGCAATGATGGCCAATGTTTCTAGCGCTGCCTGTGACAATGTGGAAGTATGGGGGGAATCAACAAGTTTCTTTAGATAAGTTGCATTTTCTTTCTTTGTTGCAAGTTGATAGGTACCAGCAAGCTGGACCATCATAATTCCCCTTTTGTTGTCCCGCTCATATTCTTTTTTCAGATCCTCAATGATTTCACTTGCCTTAAGTTCATTCACTTCTAGAACCTCTGCTAGCTGTTTCAGTGAAAGCCCTTCATCCCCTGCAGCAAACAAAAGGCTTTCTAGGATACTGTTCCAGTTAATGATTTCCAATCATTTCTGCCCCTTCCTTTACGGCTTTAACATAAATATCTCCAAAGTTCTCTTGTTGCTGGGCGTCAATCTCTTTTCGTTTAATAAGTTCCAAGACGGCCAAAAAGGTTACGACGATATGATCCTTAGCCGGATAGGGAAATAATTCATTAAAGTTTTTTTGTCCTTTAAGCTGCTTAAGTTCCACCATAATTTCTGTCATTCTGGTTTCAATAGATATTTCCTGACGAGTAATCTTCGTTGCCATTGGGCGCTGAAGTTTCTTTCGGCGCATTAATTTTTGAAGTGCAGCCAGCATATCATACAGAGAAACATTTAACTCTTCTTTTTCCGGCTGTTTCTCTTTCGCAAACTCAGAAAGATCACTTGGCGGCTTTGTATACATGAGCCCTCGTTCCACTTCCATGGATTTTAAGTCATGGGCTGCTTCTTTATATTTTCGATACTCTATTAGACGCTCAACAAGTTCGTCTCTTGGATCTTCTTCGAATAACAAGTCAGGATCCTCTACATCGAGAACTTCCTCATGCTTTGGTAAAAGCATTTTACTCTTAATTACGAGCAACGTCGCTGCCATAACTAAAAACTCGCTTGCAACATCGAGCTTGAGCTCATTCATTGTCTTTATATACATTAAGTATTGCTCGGTTATTTCGGCAACCGGAATATCATATATATCAATTTCTAAACCATTAATTAAATGGAGCAGCAAATCTAATGGTCCTTCAAATGCATCAATTTTCACCTGGTATGGCATTATAACTCACCAAAATTCTTTAAAATAAGTTCGTTGATCATTCACTTCGACTATTAATAGTATAGAGGATTAAATAAGGTTATCCAATAGAAAAATCAACTTGGCGAGGGAATATTATCAAAACATGATGATTGCCCATAACAATGGACAAATATCCTACATATGATGACAAGGAAAAGAACAAAACATTTTTTAGGAGGTAATGAATATGGCTGACGGATTCGGATCCGGATTTGCGTTAATTGTAGTTCTATTTATCTTGTTAATTATCGTTGGTGCTTCCTGGGTCTATTAATTAAACATTTGGAAGTGTACAGGATTAAACATATTACTGTGCACTCCGGCTGGCTACCAATATTAGTTAGAACTACTTGCCCGTCAATATTGACGGGCTTTTTTTATTGAAAAGTAAAATTCTAATATTTTAAAGGAACCATTTAACTGTGATAAACTATACTAAACATTTTGTAAGGGGGAGAATTGCTTGTACCCGAGCGAGTATATACTTTTTTTAGCCCATTTTCATGGCGATCGTGATTATTTCGAGTGCCATGAACTACTTGAAGATTACTGGAAAAAGACCGATCCGAGAAACAAGGATTCCGTCTGGGTCGGTTTTATTTTATTGTCAGTATCTGCTTATCATCATCGTCGAAGTAATTTTAGCGGTGCTGAACGAACATTAAGAAAAGCAATAATGATACTTAAATTACAATCGGATTCGTTGACAAAACTCGGAATAAATAAAGTGGATTTTTACCACTTGTTAAATAGACAGATTTCCGCATTGCAAAAAGGAGAATCATATAGAAGCATTTCCTTACCCATTTGTGACCCCAACTTATTAGAAATTGCGAAAAAAGCATGTGAACAAAAGGGGTTTATTTGGGGAAATGAAAGTGATCTTACCAATAACTCCCTTGTCCACCGTCATAAATTACGTGACAGATCCAGTATAATAGATGAAAGAAATCGGTCATTAAAGACGCGGAAAAGCAGCGAATAAATTTATTATTCGCTGCTTTTTTGAATGTAATCTAGCAAAAATCACATTTTTCGATAAAAGCTGCTGTATTTTCATTTGCAGTAATTTCTTTTTCTGCATACATTTCTTTCAGTGCTTTAACCATTTTTTTACCGATTCCCTGAAAACGATGCGAAGGATTCACGGAGATATGAAGGATTTCTATAGAATTGGTATCATCGTGGTTCAAGACACCCAAAAGCCCTATTATATCTTCTTCTTTCCAAAGAAAAAGCTGCAAATGCTCTTCTGTTTCATATTCCTTCATGGTTTGTTGGAGCTTTTTTAAGTCTTTTTCGCTGGGCATAAAGGATAATAAACCCATTGCAATCTTTTCGAATGTTCTTTTATAACGAATTAACATTTAGATCCCTCATTATATCAAATAAACCGATAAAATATTTGGTTTAACAATAGTATATTTTTACCAAGAAAATCAATATTAAACATTATTCATTATATGTAGTCGCAGATATTATGTTTCATTAATCACCATGATACATAATAAATGGTCAATCATCAATAAAATTATTCTTAGTGTCTAGGTCCAATAAAAATCCAATAAATAATTCCCCATAGAACGGACAAGCCAATAAGAATACTAAATAAAACCCAGTTAGTTCTCTTCATGAAAAAGCTTCCTCCAAAATAAGTTTTGAAGATGTTGTACATGACTTCCATTCTACACTAAATTACAAAAATAATCTAATCTGCTTATATCTGCTTACAAATTTGCATTTTTTATTAAGATTAACTATCTATGAAACTTCCGCGTGGATATTTACGTTATTATTATTGGATTCGGTTATATTAATTAATAAATGAGTCTCACCAATTCTTTACTACCTTTTAGAGTTACGAGGAGGAAACTATGAAGAAAATTCTTATTTACTTATTGTTAAGTTTGCTACTTATCAATCCAGTCCGCACTTTTGCTGATATAGCTGCAGGGGACATGATTGTTACATTAGGTGAAGATTTAACAAATGAGCAAAAAAATATTCTTTTAACGGAAATGGGTGCTCCAAATGATGTACAAATTGTAACTGTATCGAATCAGGAGGAACATCAATATTTAGGGAAATACGTATCAAAATCATTCATCGGCACAAAGGCCATATCATCATCTGCTATAACCATTCAACCTAAGGGGTCTGGGATTACCGTTGAAACCAAAAATATTAACTGGGTTACGGACGAGATGTATGTCAATGCCCTTATCACTGCGGGTGTTAAGGATGCAAAAATTTATATAACATCCCCGGTTACGGTTTCTGGAACAGCCGCGCTTACTGGTATTATAAAAGCCTATGAAATATCAGCTGATAAAACGATTCCTGAAGAAGTAAAACAAGCGGCAAACCAGGAAATGGTCGAAACCGCTAAACTAGGAGAATCCATTGGTAATAAGAACGCTGCTGCATTAATTGCGAAAGTGAAAGAAGAAATTGCTAAGAATAAACCAAAAAATGATGAAGAATTACAAAATATTATTGAACAAGCTGCAAATGAATTAAATGTTAAACTTACTGATGAAGAAATGAAACGATTAATGGACTTTTTTAATAAGCTCAAAGATTTAAACATTGATTGGAACCAAGTTAGCGACCAACTTAATAAAGCTAAAGATCGTATTTCTAAATTTCTTCAATCAGAAGAAGGACAAGGTTTCTTAGAAAAAATTAAACAATTTTTCATTTGGCTCATTGATGCCATTAAATCCATATTCTCCTAACTGAATCAGAAAAAGCTGCCACTTCAAACGAAGTGGCAGCTTTTTTTATTTCAGCGGCAAATCATGGCGTAGTAAATCTTCGTAGGTCTCTCTTTTTACTACAAGTGTTGCTGTACCATTTTCTACAAAAACGACAGCCGGACGTGGGATTCGATTATAGTTATTTGACATTGAATAGCCGTAGGCACCCGTGCAAAAAACTGCGAGTATATCCTCTTCTCCAGTTTCTGGAAGCGGCAAATCCCAAATCAACATATCTCCAGATTCACAGCATTTCCCAGCGATTGAAACAGTTTTATTCGCTTTCTTTAATGGCTTATTTGCAAGAACAGCTTCATATTTGGCCTGATAGAGTGCAGGTCGAATATTGTCACTCATTCCGCCATCAACCGCTAAATACTTTCTAACACCAGGTACTTCTTTGGACGAACCCACTTTATAAAGGGTAATTCCTGCATCGCCAACAAGTGAACGACCTGGCTCTATCCAAATTTCTGGCATTTTTAAAGAGTAGCCCTCCGTTAACTTTTTTACTTCCCGTATAATTTCACTCACATATTGGAATGGTTGTAATGGTTCATCTTCTTTTGTATAGCGGATCCCGAAGCCCCCGCCCAAATTTAAAACCTTTGCTTCAAAGGAAAGTTCCTTTTTCCACGCTTCCATTTTTTGGACAATCTTTTTTGCAGCTAATAAAAAGCCAGTTGTTTCAAAAATTTGTGATCCAATATGGCAATGGAGTCCAAGTACCTCAAAGTTTTCAATTTCAAGCGCCATTTTTAATGCGTCTTCCGCTTGTCCATTTTGAAGATCAAACCCAAACTTCGAATCTTCCTGCCCAGTTAAAATGTAATCATGGGTATGGGCTTCAATTCCCGGAGTTACCCTTAGCAGGATATTTACATGGGCATTTTTTTCGATCGAAATTGCTTTCAATAGCGCAAGTTCCGAAAAATTATCCACAACAATACAGCCGATTTCCTGATCCAATGCCATTTCTAATTCTTCTCTGCTTTTATTATTTCCATGAAAATGAATTCTCTCGACTGGGAATCCTGCAGCCAAAGCAGTATACAATTCACCACCAGACACTACATCAAGTGATAAACCTTCTTCCTCGGCGAGCTGAATCATGGCAATGGTTGAAAAAGCTTTACTGGCATAGGCCACTTGTGCCTTAATATTTTGTTCTTCAAATGCCCGCTTAAAGGACCGTGCCCTCTCGCGCATTAATGCGACGTCATATACATAAAGGGGAGTTCCAAATTCTTTAGTCAACTCAACAGAATCAACTCCGCCAATTTCTAAATTTCCATTTTTATTTACCCCTGTTGTCCCGTAAAAATACATTCCCTTCCCTCTCTCTCAATCACTCACTATAGTTTATGCGGACAATCATAAAAGATAATAATAAATAGACAGAATCTGCAAAAGATACTGCCTATTTTCATACTTTATCCCTTTATTTAATTAAAAATACTTTAGCATAACTGCTAGAAAAGTGCAATTATTTCTCGTTCGCTTTAGGCGGCTGCCTGTATCGGTTTCTAGGATGAACAATACTAGGTCTGAGAACGGACCCTGGTATTGCTCGGCGCACAATTATTTGCAAAAATCCTTTCGGTTCAAAAGGAAGGAACGGCCATAAATAAGGTGTATTAAGGGCACGTATTTTAACAAGAAAGAGAAAGAATACTGTCGTCCCAATGACAAATCCAGGCAGATGAAAGATTGACACAAGAATCAACAGTGTTAATCGACCGATTTTGTTTGCGACGCTTAATTCATAACTTGGAGTTGTAAAAGAGCCTATCCCTGCAACGGCGACATACAAGATTACCTCAGGAACAAATAAACCAACACTAATCGCAATCTGGCCAATTAATACTGCAGCAATTAAACCCATTGCAGTTGAAAGTGGAGTAGGTGTATGAATGGCCGCCAATCGTAAAAATTCAATCCCAAAATCCGCTAAAAATATTTGAACGATAATTGGAATATTGGTTTGTTCATTTGGTCCAATAAACGAGAACTTTTCAGGTAATAATGAAGGTTCCAATACAAACAACATCCATAATGGAAGTAGTAAAATAGATGTCAATATCCCTAAAAAACGCGTCCAACGCAGGAAAGTTCCCATTGCAGGTGATTCACGGAATTCCTCTGCATGCTGCACATGATGGAAAAATGTAGCAGGTGCAATAATAACACTAGGGGAAGTGTCGACATAAATAACAACATGCCCTTCGAGAATATGTGTAGCAGCAATATCAGCACGCTCCGTATATCTTACGAGCGGATATGGATTCCATCCCTGTTTCAAGATAAATTCTTCTATCGTTTTATCAGCCATTGGAATTCCATCTGTTTCAATTGCTTTTATTTCTTTACGAATAATATTTAACAAATCTGGATCTGCAACATCTTCTAAGTAACCTAAAGCCACATCTGACTTTGACCGTTCGCCTACCTTTAGCATTTCGAAGCGCAGTCGTTCATCTCGAATTCTTCGTCTTGTTAAAGCTGTATTCAAAATAATGTTTTCAACAAATCCATCACGTGATCCTCTAACTACCTTTTCTGTATCGGGCTCTTGAGGCTGCCTGCCTGGATAGCTTCTAACATCAATGGCAAAAGCAGTATTTTCCCCTTCCATTACAACAACAATCAATCCAGATAAAACCTTGTCGACAATGATATCCAGCTGGTTAATCTGTTCAACAGATTGATTAACTAGTCTATTTTCAACAATCTTAAAGAGGTCTGTCGATAATTTTTCATGATAATTGATTTCTACTAATTCTTTAATCAATTGAATAATGTAAATGGTATCACATAACCCATTAACATAGTAAATATGGACGTCTTTTTTAAGGACTTTTAATTTCCTTACTCCAAAATCAAAGCTTATCCCAAGGCCCACCCGCTGTTTCATATAATTTTCTATTTCATTTACCGATTCCGGGATTGGCCATTTTTGTTCGTTACTTCTTGACATGAAAGCCACTCCTTTCAAGTATAAGCTCCACTGCTTTTTTCGTTATCGGGGAACCCTGCTTGTAGGAGTCACGTCTTGCCATTTTGCCAATATCCCCAACGCCTACGATGATAGGTACCTTCAATTCATCGAGGCAGTAAACAGTGTCACCATTTATTCTCCCTATTTCAAACTCTGGTATACCAAATTTATCTACCCCATATGGTGTTAAATTCCCATCTCGATCGATACTAATGTCCACCCTGGCCCATTCTTCATGTCTTGATTTTGCTGCGACAGCAATGATGCCCAGAACTTCAATTTCTTTATGTTGAGCAACAAATTTCAATGCATTTTCACCTGCGCCTTCTCCAACTATGCCACTATCATCAAACATCACTAATACAGGATCGTGAGGAGTTTTTTTTATTAACTTGACTATTTCAAGTCCAGTTAATGTTGACGGATTTCCTTGGGAACTGGATATACACCTGCCGCCAATTTCTCTAGCAACATGTTCTACAGCCCTCTTAGCATATTCATCACCATCAGTTATTAAAATAACACGCCTCCGAATGCTCATTCTGTGATGTCCTTTCATCAGAAAAGCGTAAGCGCCTGTTAAGCACTAGTGCTAGACTGTTTTCAAAAGTTTTAATGATGAACAAAATAAACCCATTGGAAGATAGATCCAAAAATCTTTCCTAATACGATGGCCATAATTAATATGGTAATTTCTCCATCTAATCGGATTCTTTTGGCGAGAATGGGGAAGACATTTAATACCTCTGTAAGAGCGGCAGCCAACATTCCATAAAAAGTCCCACCGGTCAATCCTAGAAAAATTAATGGGAAGGAAGGAATGTTTAAAACGGGGTCCCTTAGGCTCGCTCCTACCCCCGTGAGTGCTCCTAAGAATACTGCCCATTCATAGTGTTGAATCATTTTAATTGTTTTACTAAGTTGTGTTAGTCTCGGGATAACTCCGAGCACCGTAAGAAAAGCTACAAAACCAGAACCTACCGCCAGTCCGCTTGCTACACCTAAAAAGATAATCGCTAAAATACTAATCATCATTAATTTTTTTTATACTTTCTTTATTTTCATGGATAATTACGTAATTATCTAAATCCATTTGGTAATTAAACATTTCTACTTCTAGAGGACTGGGTTCTTCATTAATACGTTTCTTAAAAAAATGGTTAAAAAATAGTATCATTCCTAAGCCTAAACCAATAGAATAGGGGATTTGAAACAGTAATGGTTTTGTTTCTTTTTTTCCAGTAATGATGGTATATATTTTTTCTTGGACACTCTTCATACTTACATCATCATGAAAATTCATGATCGCCATGGCTGAACCAAAAAATAAGAGAAACCATATTAAAAGAAAATAGGGAATGGAAACTCCCTTTTTCTTATACGTGACTTCAATGATGGTTTGCGCAGGACCAATGGTTTGAACTTCCACTTCTCCAAATTCTCTTTTTAATAGGTGGATTACTTTCATGACATCTATGATGACTATATTCTGGTCTGCATCTGTTAATTGATGGATCATCATAGTTTGTAAATGTGAAAGAACTTCATCCGAGGCAATGACTTGGGCAATATCCTTTAACAATACTTTTTCTTCAGGCGGTGTTTGGACACGATTCCGCATGCGGATGTATATTGTTTCTTCCAAAACATTCACTTCCCACACAATGATTTCCTCGTATAAATAGTATGAGTAAAAAGCATTTTTTTCATGAAATCCAAAAACTTCCAAAGTTATTCAACAAATAAAAACCGTATGAATCAGAGATCCATACGGCCTTTCATTTGCTGCAATATTTTTTTTTCAAGTCGCGATACTTGTACCTGAGAAATCCCGAGCCGAATGGCAACTTCAGATTGTGTTTGATCCTTATAATATCTTAAATAGACAATAAGTCTTTCCCGTTCATCCAATTCACGGATAGCTTCCTTTAAGGCAATTTTATCAAACCATTTTCCATCATTACCGTCATCAATTTGGTCAAGTAATGTAATCGGGTCCCCGTCATTTTCATAAACGGTTTCATGAATGGAAGAAGGTGTCCTGCTTGCTTCTTGAGCAAGGATTACATCCTCCGGTGTCAGCTCAAGATGGGCTGATATCTCGTTAACGGTCGGAATTCTTCCCAGCGTTTTCGATAAATCATCCTTCGCTTTTCTGATTTTGTTTCCCATTTCTTTCAGTGAGCGGCTAACCTTAACGGTTCCATCGTCACGGATAAATCGCTGGATTTCACCAATAATCATTGGAACTGCATATGTCGAAAACTTTACATCATATGAAAGGTCAAATTTATCAACTGATTTTAATAATCCGATACAACCAATCTGGAATAGGTCATCAGGGTCATAGCCCCGATTAAGAAACCGTTGGACAACAGACCAGACCAGACGCATATTCTTTTCAACAATTAAATCCCTTGATACTTGGTCTCCGTCTTGGCTCTTTTTGATGAGCTCTTTTACTTCATGGTCCTTTAAATATGTTTGACCTTTATTGTTCTTAACCTCCACATCCATTGGCAAGTCTCCTTAATTGCAAAGCATTTTGCGGTTTTGTAAATGCTTTCGTAATCTAACCTCGGTTCCTCGACCTGGCTGTGAATGAACCTCTACCTCATCCATGAAATTCTCCATGATAGTAAAACCCATACCGGAACGTTCTAAGTCCGGCTTTGTTGTAAATAATGGCTGACGAGCTTCTTCCACATCTACAATTCCCATTCCAACATCTTTTATTGTCAGATCAATTAAACTATCTTCAATGATTACTTGAATATAGACAATTCCATTTGGATCATTTTCATAACCATGTATAATTGCATTAGTCACGGCTTCTGAAACGACTGTTTTAATTTCTGTCAACTCATCCATATTAGGATCTAGTTGTGCTATAAAAGCTGCAACAGTTACACGGGCAAAGGACTCATTTTGACTTAATGCACTGAATTGAAGATTCATTTCATTCTTCACTCAGGCCACCCCCAATCTTTGCAATGCAAATTCTTCTGTCGGTTCCATTTTTATGATTTTGAATAAACCAGACATATCGAATAATCTTTGTATTGCAGGGGAAATTGCACAAACCACCATTTCACCGTGCACCTGTTTAATTTGTTTGTATCTGCCTAATATAACTCCTAAGCCTGAACTGTCCATAAATGCAAGATGTTCCAGATTTAAGACAATATGACGAATATCATTTTTTTCAATAACTGCTATCGCTTTTTCGCGAAGTTCATCCGCGGTGTGGTGATCTAATTCACCGCTTAAACGAATACATAGAACGTCATGTTTTGTTTCCATATTAATATTAAGACTCACTATCCACGTCCTCCTTAATCTGGTATAGTGAGTCAATTCTCTTTACGGGTGTTAATATCCTTCTCCAAATACAAAACAAGTTGTTTTTCGCTAAAAGAAGTGACATATCTAGTTATTTCGACATCGAAAACCCGGAAGTGTCTTTATTTACCCGCCTTTGTAAACATACCGAAGGAACGTTTATATAGGGGTCCACCATCCAGCTTCTTTTACATTTTTATTTGCTAATAAAGGACTTTCTAGAAACACTTCTCCGTCCTTAATCAACTTTATGGTCCCTACTTTATCACCTTTATGAATTGGGGCATTAAGATTTTTATTGATAATCACCTTACGTTTTACATCCGCTGTTTTTTCGCCCTTTTTAGTCAGCAAGGAAATTGGCTCACTTGTTACAGCCTCCACAGACTTTTCCTGTCCTTTGCTTATTCTCACTTGGGCAATTGTCTGGTTACGTTTATACATAGGATGTGTTTGATATTGGTTGAAAGCATAGTTAAGCATTTTAGTTACTTGGGCATTTCTTTCCTTGGATGTGGGCGCGCCAAACACCACTGCAATTACGCGCATGCCGTTCTTTTGAGCTGTTGCCGTTAAGCAGTACTTCGCTTCTGCAGTAAAGCCGGTTTTGAGTCCATCCACACCAGGATAAAAGCGCACCAATTTATTGGTATTAACAAGCCAGAATTTTTTGTCTGTATTTTCACGAAGATATGCTTCATACATCCCGGTGAATTTCGTAATGTCTTCATATTTTAATAGTTCCTTCGCCATAATAGCCATATCACTTGCAGTGCTGAAATGACCACTGACCGGTAGTCCCGTCGTATTTTTAAAGTAAGTATGTTTTAAGCCAAGTTCTTTGGCCTTATCATTCATCATATCAACAAATGCTTCTTCTGACCCTGCAATTCTCTCAGCCATAGCAACAGAAGCATCATTTCCAGAACCAATAGCAATTCCTCTTAACATTTCCTTGGTGGTCATTTCTTCGCCAGCTTCAAGAAAAATTTGTGAACCGCCCATCGAGGCAGCATACTCACTTGCTCTGACTTTTTCATTCCAAGTAAGTTTTCCTTGATCGATTGACTCCATAATTAAAAGCATCGTCATAATTTTGGTCATACTTGCAGGTGGAAGCTCTTCATTACTGTTTTTCTCATAAAGCACTTTACCTGTATCACGTTCAATTAAAATAGCGGATTTTACATTGTTGACGATATCAGCATTCTTCTTTTCTTCAGCATTCTTTTTTTCTTCAGCTGCAAAAGCAGATGTACTCATTAAACTTGTAAGTAAAAAAAATGTCACTATCGCAGAGACAAATCGTTTCATTCGCATAACCCTCCATTCTTTATAGCATCCATTTTTTCCAAAATTAATAACTTTATACAATTATTCCCTACTGAAGAAAATAAAAATAGGGTGTCAGGCACCATGTGAATTTTTCACATGGTGCCTGACACCCTTTAACCTGTTTTATTCTGTTATTTCTTCATGGACAAGGATTGGTGCGTTTATTTTTGTTGCTGAAATTTTAATATTATGATATAGCCTAGTTTTTACTTCTTCTACATTTTCGAAGTTGCTGTAAATCGTTACTAATGACTCGCCTTTTTTGACTTGGTCACCAATTTTCTTTCTTAAGACAAGGCCCACTGCTAAATCAATAACAGATTCCTTCGTTGCTCGTCCAGCTCCAAGGATCATCGCCGCTGTACCAACTTCATCTGCAACAATTTCGGATACATTGCCCTCTTCTTTGGCTTCAAGTTCAAAGGTATACTTTGCTTGAGGCATTTTTGAAGGGTCATCAACAATTGATGCATCCCCACCTTGTGAGCTTAAAAATACTTTTAATTTTTCAAGTGCTGATCCGTCCTTTATGACACCTTCAAGCAGGGTGCGTGCTTCTGCTAATGAGCCAGCCTTTTCTGCTAAGTAAACCATGTGACTGCCTAGGGTTAAACAAAGCTCTGTTAAGTCTTCAGGACCTTCCCCCTTTAAAGTATCAATCGCTTCTTTTACTTCAAGGGCGTTACCAATCGCAAAACCAAGTGGTTGACTCATGTCAGAAATAACAGCCATTGTTCTTCTTCCAACATTGTTCCCAATTCGCACCATTGCTTTTGCCAATTCCCGAGAATCATCAAGTGTCTTCATAAATGCACCCGCGCCGGTTTTGACATCAAGAACTATGGCATCTGCACCCGCTGCTATCTTTTTACTCATGATAGAACTTGCGATTAGTGGAATGCTATCAACAGTTGCTGTAACATCACGTAAAGCATAAAGTTTCTTATCTGCAGGAGTTAAATTTCCACTTTGACCAATGACAGCAATTTTATTTTTATTAACAAGGTCGATAAATTCTTCATTTTCAATTTCAACATGGAAGCCTTTTACTGCTTCTAATTTATCAATTGTTCCTCCGGTATGGCCTAAGCCCCGCCCCGACATTTTTGCCACAGGTACCCCAAGTGCAGCAACCAGAGGTCCAAGAACTAGGGTAGTTGTGTCGCCTACACCGCCAGTAGAATGTTTATCAACTTTAATTCCCTCAATTTGTGATAAATCAATTTGATCTCCTGATTCAACCATGGCCATGGTCAAATCGGCTCTTTCCTGTTCCGTCATCCCTTTGAAAAAGATAGCCATCGTTAAGGCGCTAACTTGGTAATCTGGAATCGAACCATCGGTATATCCTTTAATAATAAAATTTATTTCTTCAGTTGATAGTTCCTGTCCATCTCTTTTCTTCTCTATTAAGTCAACCATTCTCATTATAATCACCACTTTACGAAATTTTCCTATAACAGAATTTATCTCACACCGCTAACCGGGCGCTTCCGCTTTGTTATTAAGCGATCGTTTTTACAATTTCTTTTATATATTGAAGAAAGTCAGCTTTCACTCTTTCTGTTGTTTCAATAACTTCATCATGGGTAAGTGGTTGATCAAGAATTCCTGCTGCCATGTTCGAAATACAAGAAATTCCAAGAACCTTCATACCACTGTGACGGGCAACGATTACTTCTGGTACAGTCGACATTCCGACTGCATCTCCGCCCAAAGTGCGCACCATTCGTATTTCAGCAGGCGTTTCATAAACAGGCCCAGGGTTTCCGAAATAGACGCCCTCTTTTACCTTGATATTTAAGCGGTCGGCAATTTCCCTTGCTACAGCACGTAATTCTTTCGTATATGCCTCAGACATATCAGGGAAGCGGACACCAAACTTGGAATCATTCGGTCCGATTAATGGATTTGTTCCCATATAATTAATGTGATCGGATATTATCATTAAATCCCCTGCAGAGAAGGTTTCATTCACTCCGCCCGCTGCATTGGTTACGATTAACATTTCAACTCCAAGTTCTTTCATGACGCGCACGGGAAAGGTTACTTTTTCCATACTATATCCTTCATAGAAATGGAATCTTCCTTGCATGGCAACAACCTCTACTCCACTTAATAAACCAAACACTAATTGTCCAGCGTGACCTTCAACAGTAGAAATTGGGAAGTCAGGTATCTGATTATATGGAATTTTTACAGGGTTCTCAATTTCATCCGCTAGGACACCGAGGCCAGATCCTAAAATAAGACCAATTCTGGGCGTATTCTCATATTTTTGTTTTAAAAATCCTGCAGCATTTTGAATTTTATCAGCATTCATTTTTATACCCCTTTTGAATTTAATTCGTTTAAAAAACTTTTTCCGAAGTTAGGTAGTTTCACATTGAAGTTTTCAGCAACAGTTGCCCCAAGGTCCGCAAAGGTCTCTCTGATTGGGAGCTCTTTCCCTTCGTTCATACGCTTTGAATAAACAAGTAAAGGTACGTATTCACGAGTATGGTCAGTTCCTGGTGCAACAGGGTCATTTCCATGGTCTGCAGTAATCATTAATAGGTCGTCTTCTTTCATTTTTGCAAACACTTCTGGCAGGCGTGCATCATATTCTTCCAGTGCTTTTCCATAGCCTTCTGGGTCACGGCGGTGTCCGTATAATGCATCAAAGTCAACTAAATTTAAGAAACTAATACCTGTAAAATCCATATCCAATGTTTCTACTAGTTTATCCATTCCATCCATATTAGAGACTGTTCTAAGTGATTGAGTTACGCCTTCTCCATCATATATATCGGAAATTTTTCCGATCGCAATAACATCAAGACCAGCATCTTTTAATTCACTCATTACTGTACGGTCAAAAGGTTTTAATGCATAGTCATGACGGTTAGAAGTACGTTTAAAATTTCCAGGTTCCCCCAAGAAAGGTCTAGCAATGACACGGCCAACCATATACTTCTCATCAAGAGTCAATTCACGAGCGATTTTACAGATTTTATATTGCTCTTCAATTGGGATAATTTCTTCATGGGCAGCAATCTGAAGGACAGAATCTGCAGAAGTATAGACGATCAATGCTCCTGTTTTCAAATGCTCTTCGCCCAACTCAACGAGGATTTCAGTTCCGCTAGCGGGCTTATTGCCAATAATTTTTCTGCCTGTGCGTTTTTCTAACTCTGAAAGAAGCTCATCCGGAAAACCCTCTGGGAATACACGAAAAGGGGTTTGAATATTCAGGCCCATAATTTCCCAGTGACCTGTCATGGTATCTTTTCCGTTAGAGGCCTCCATCATTTTTGTATAATATGCTAATGGTTTTTCTGCTTTTTCAATTCCTTTAATTTCACGGATATTGCTTAAACCCAACTTGCCCATATTTGGCATGTTCAGACCATTCATTCTTTCCGCTATATGACCAAAAGTATCTGCACCCTTATCACCAAACTTTTCCGCATCCGGGGCTTCGCCAATACCAACCGAGTCCATTACGATAATAAAAATACGTTTATATGTATTTGCAGCCATTCAATTCTTCCTCCTTTTTCCGTAGAAAACGTTTGCAAATATTAACATTACACAAGAATAAGTTGCCCTCTTTAGTTTAGTATTATTAAATCTAATCTAAATCTATTCGTCAGAAGTCTGACATCTCTATTGTACTAAATGTTTTAAAAATTACAAGGAAAAAGCCACCGAATTTCAGGCAGCTTTTTGACAATTATATGATTTTTATAGAACTCTCATTCTATTAAGCTCGAGGATGAAATTTACTATAGACGTCTTTTAACTTTGTTTTTGAAACATGTGTATATATTTGTGTGGTTGAGATATCTGCATGACCTAACATTTCTTGGACTGCTCGTAAATCAGCACCATTTTCTAACAAATGCGTTGCAAAAGAATGGCGAAGGGTATGTGGTGTTAGTTCTTTATCTATTCCGGCTTCTCTAGCAAGCTTTTTCAATATTTTCCAAAACCCTTGGCGTGTTAGCTGCTTCCCTTGATGGTTTAAAAACAAAGCATGATCTTGTTGCTTTGCTGATGTAAACCGAGGTCTTCCATCTTCCAGGTAATGTTTTATGGCATCAGCTGCAGCACGTCCAATGGGAATAATTCGTTCTTTATTCCCGTTACAACGAACAAACCCCATCGTTAACTGAATATTATCAATCTCAAGACCTATTAGTTCACTAACACGGATACCTGTAGCATATAGCAGTTCAAGCATCGCCTTGTCCCTTATTCCAAAATGATCTTGTGTATTAGGTGTGTCCAGCAGGATTTCTACTTCTTGTAAACTCAATACATTGGGCAGTGATCTTTCCAGTCTAGGTGTTTCTATTTGAACAGATGGGTCTTGATCTGTTGCCTTGGCCCTTAATAAAAATTGATGAAATGCACGGACAGAGGCGATGTGCCGTGCCAAGGTTTTCGAGGATTTCCCCTGTTCTTTTAGAAATCTTAAAAAGTGGACAATATGTACACGTTGTACATCATTTAAAGAATGGACGGATTCGACATTTATCAAATAATGAAGATAGCTTTTTAAATCTCGCTCATACGCCATAATTGTGTTTTGGGCTGAACCTTTTTCAACGATTAAATAATCCATAAAATCCTTTAATTGCTCGTCCATCGTATTTACTCCCCATTTAAATAAAACAACATCAGCCGATCTAACAAGGAAGAATCCTCCTCATACACTGCGTTCGAAACTTTTAGCGCAGCTCCTTCCGGTTCATCATAGCGATGATAATTTTGATATTCTTCATTCACCAACATGATACCATAATAGAAAAGAATCGTGCACCCTGTGAATATGATAAAGACCTTTAAGGTTTTTAATGCTGCTTTTAAAAATAAGATCATCCCGCTTCCCCCCAATTTCCAATCATCTAGTAAAATGTATGCCAAAATAGATAAATTTTATACCTAGTCATTGGTAATATAGGGGAAGTTCTTTTTTAATCTGTTAAACTTGGATGTTGATTTCCGCTCCAATCAACATGGCTCTAAAATCAACAATGACCTTTAACATAGCCTTTTACTAAAAAGAAAAAAGCCCTTTTCAAGGAGCTTTCATTGGTTAATCAGCTTTTTCTTCCTCTTTATCTTTATCCTGGCATCGGTAACAGATCCCATGAAAAGTGAGGCGATGATCTTTTATTTTAAAATTCCATTTGCGTTCCACAATTGCTTCTACATCTTCAAGTAAATCCTCTTGAATTTCATCAACGGCACCACATTCAATACAAACAAGATGATGATGAAAATGGGCTGCACCTTCCTGGCGAAGGTCATAGCGAGAAACCCCATCCCCAAAATTTATTTTATCAACAATTTTTAATTCCGTTAATAATTCCAACGTCCGATAAACAGTTGCTAAACCAATTTCAGGCGATTTTTCTTTCACGAGGAGGTATACATCTTCCGCACTTAAATGATCCTCTTCATTTTCCAATAAAACTCGAACGGTTGCCTCACGCTGAGGTGTTAGTTTATAGCTTGCTGAATGCAACTGTTTCTTAATTCTTTCAATTCTAGTTTCCATCCTGCAGTCCCTCCCTCGCCACTGTTAATTCTCATTATAACAGATGACAATTGAGAATCAAAATAAAATTATTATAAACTACAATAAACAATATTCTATATTAAGTATTATATAATAATTACTTTAAAATGGTTGAACTAATGATGGTTTTCATTAACCAAGGCGAAAGATAGGCCTCTATCCCAGATGCTGCAGCTATAAATATTACCGCTACAATCAAGGTTAAAATATAACTTTTAAAAAAAGGAAGGATTGGCTGGGCATATTTTTTCATAAACTGCTTTTTGATCATTCGAAGTGAGAAAATCACTGATAATGCTGCCATCATTATGAATACAGGAATAATAATCAGATTCTGAGGCAAAATCGAAACAAAGGCGAGCATAAAGCCCTGCCAGCCCATTTGACTGACTAGAAAACCCACGGTAAACCCAACTACCATTCCTTTAATAAATAATAGAATAAGTATCACTGGAAGACCGATGATTGAAATTCCTAGTATCCACATGAGCCCAATAAACTTACTATTATGGAAAAGGCTTTGCAGGAATAAATCATTATCTTCTGCTTCTTTTCCGCTCGAGACTTGACCAAAAAATTGTGATAAATAATAGAATAAATCTTCCTTCTGAGTAATGCTCATACTGTTTACAACAATTGCCCCAAAGATTACTCCCATTAAAAATAAGACAACAATAAACAAAAAAATTGAGGAATGCTCACGGAAATAACTAGCGGCATCGGACTGGTACAATCGTTTTTTCATTTGCGTATCCTCCTACTATTCTCAGTTCAGTTAATACATTGTATGCCAGTCTAGTATATCTATTCCCACATTTTAATAGATTACATAATAAAACCCGATAGCTTTATGCTACCGGGGTTCATCTTTTTTTAGTCTGAAATTTTTCCGTATTTCCCACCGCCGCCGGCTGCTAGATTTACTTTACCCGCTCTTGCTTTTAGGATAAGGTCAGCGATCCTTTCCGGGACAACCTCTTTCAATCCTTCATAGGGTACATCATGCAAAATCGCCATTTCACTCCCAAAATGATCAACCAGCTTCTCAAGTAAGCGAGGTCCTAAGCCAGGGATAAATTCCAGCGGGACTTGATGGATATAGGGCGGACGGTCTTCTGGACCTTGTTCAGCCGTTTTCAGTTCAAGGATTCTGTCAGCTACACCTTTAACAATTTTCTTATTTCCACATTGTGTACATATTTGATCCTCTTCAGCAGCAGGATGATGGCATTCTGCACAAACTGTTTTATGGTATTTACCGAGCAATGGATCAAGACCATAATTTGCGATAATTTTACGTCCATCTTCCTTCTTTAATGCTTTCTGCAACTCTAAAAATGTTGGTTCCTTCATGGCAATGACTTGGTATTCACGGGCTATTTTTGCAAGCGAATGGGCATCAGAATTCGTAACAAATGTATAGTCATGTAATTCCTTTATTTGATCCGCCATAGTCGTATCAGAACTTAATCCAAGCTCAATTGCGTCAATCAATTCCGGGTCCAATACCTCAGTAAGTGACTGATTGACTCCTTTTCCATACAAACTTTTAAAAGGCGTGAAAACATGAGCAGGAATGAAGATTCCACCTAACTCTTTTACCTTCTTTTGTAAAACAAGACCCGTTGCATAGATCCGTTGTGAGCTCAGTTGAATATTTTTCAAGTGACCTGACAGCCACGAGGAGAACTCTCTCATGATGGAAAGACTTGAAAAAAACATAAGCAGGTGGATTGGGCCGTTAGATTGTTCGTCATAAATCTCCAATTCAGAACCGGGAATAACCGTTAAATCACCAAACACTAACCCACCGTCCGGATGTTCCACTACATCTCCACTTTGGATAAGACTTTCCATTTCAAGGATGACTTCAGGCGAATGGCTATCGATGATCCCAACCATATTAAGTCCCTTTTCGTGTCGTGCATGCTCAATGATATTCGTAAACGTTAGAGACTTGGCACCGGTGATTTTTACCGGCTTCCCTGTCCAGGTACGTCCAATGTGTATATGTAAATCTACATAGTAGCGATTCATTTATTTTTCAACGCCTCTTGCAATTGTAAGTATTGAACAGCAAAAATCGTTTTGGCATCATATATTTTTTGTTCTTTTACATATTGAGCTGCTTCTTCCAGAGTTAATTCCTCTAGATTAACAAACTCATCCTCATCAAGTGCTGCTGCATTTTCTTTTTTGCTTAGTCCTGTCGCAACATAGACATGAACGATTTCATCGGCAAATCCTGGCGAGGTGTAAAAAGAAGTAAGCCATTCAAGGCTCTCGCACTCATAGCCTGTCTCTTCCTCCAGTTCACGGCGAGCACAAAGCTCAGGCTCTTCCCCTTTTTCCAGCTTTCCGGCGGGAATTTCAACAATGGTTCGTTCCAGTGCTTTCCGATATTGTTCAACCATTACTACTTTCTTGTTGTCGGTAATGGCTAAAATAGCGACAGCCCCGGGATGTTTAATGATCTCCCGTTTCGATTGTTTCCCGTTCGGAAGCTCTACATCCTGTAAATGAAGACTGATTACTTTTCCTGAGAAAATTTCTTCACTATGAAGTGTTTTTTCTTCGAGATTGCTCATATGGGTCACTCCTGTTCTATTCCTTTAATCTGCTCATACATCTTACCATACTTTATTTGGAGGGGGATGGAATGAAGGTGTACGTTCATGATAAAGGAATCATTCTTGTTGGAAAAGGATGGGAAATACTTCAGAAACTAAAAGAATACAACAAAGATTATTTCACCGTTTCCGAATGGATTGAAAAGGTGAATCAAAAATAAAGTCTTTCGATTGTAGTCTGTCCTTTTCTTTTATAAAATTGTAGAAAAAAGGACGGGGTGAGTTTTTGAAAAAGAGAAGACTAGGAAATTCGGATTTGTATGTATCGGAACTAGGACTTGGTTGTATGTCGATTGGAACCGAGGAGAAAACCGCTAGAAAGATTATTGAAGCCTCACTTGAGGAAGGGATCAATTATTTTGATACGGCTGATTTATATGATTTTGGTGAAAATGAAAAAATAGTTGGGACAGCATTGAAGGAAGTCCGTGAAAATGTCATTATTGCAACAAAGGTTGGGAATCGCTGGAGTCAAGATCAGAAGGGATGGTCATGGGATCCCTCGAAGTCCTATATAAAGGAAGAAGTCAAACAAAGTCTTAACCGACTGGGTACCGACTATATCGATCTTTATCAGCTGCACGGCGGGACCATCAATGATCCAATTGAGGAAACAATAGAAGCGTTCGAAGAATTAAAAGCAGAAGGCTATATTCGCTACTATGGCATTTCCTCTATTCGCCCAAATGTAATACGGGAATATGTTAACAAGTCTAGTATCGTATCTGTGATGATGCAATACAGTATCTTAGACCGCCGCCCTGAGGAAGAAGCCTTGCCACTTCTTCAGGAACATGGGCTTAGCGTTGTGACCCGCGGACCGCTCGCAAAAGGTCTTTTAAGTGATAAAATGATTGAGAAGGTAACTGAGAAGGGGTATCAAGACTACAGCTTAACCGAGTTGAATGACGTCTTGCCGTTGTTAAAGGAAAAGGTAGCAGCCACACGCTCTTTTACAGAGATAGCCCTTCAGTATAATCTGGCCCATCCTGTTGTAGCCTCTGTTGTTGCCGGGGCCAGTAGTCCTGAACAAATTAGGAGTAATGCGAAAGCAGTCAGAAGTCAGCCGCTTTCTGAGGAGGAAGTTTCAGTAATTAGAGAGTTAACGAAGGCTGGCATTTATAAAGAACATCGTTAAAAGGAGAGCGTTCGTACGCCCTCCTTTTTATATTATTTTTATTTAAACTCCTTCCAGTTCATGCCGCTCTCATTTAATAGTTCTGCAAAAGATTTGTTTTTTTCTTTTAATCGTCTTTCTTCTCTCTTTCTTAGCTCTTCGTCTTCTTTTCTTTTTTCTTCTGCTGCTTTAAGCTGTTCTTGTTGTTCTTTTAGTTGCTTGAATAAATTAGGGTTGATCATATCGCCAAGCGTTACCGCTGAATCATCTTTTTTGGGTTTCGATTGATTTTTTTGTTTAGATTGCTTTTTCATTCAGAACGCCTCCATCATCAAAATTTCATTTATATTATACCATGTCACCAAGCATCGCCCATATAAAAAAGCAGGCTATGCTTAATCATAGTCAGCCTGCTCTTACTTGTTATTTTTAATAAGCTTCAAGTACCACGTTTTCGTCCACAAACAATGTGGCTTCAGTAGAATTGACAACATCCTCAATCGTATACCCTTTAGCAACTTCTACAAGCCTCAGCCCTGAATCTTTTACATCCATAACAGCGCGCTCAGTGATAATTCGGTTGACTACCCCTTTACCCGTTAAAGGAAGCGTGCACTGTTTCAATATTTTGGATTCACCCTTTTTATTCACATGCTCCATAATAACAATTATTTTTTGGGCACCATGAACGAGATCCATTGCGCCACCCATTCCTTTTATCATCTTTCCAGGGATCATCCAGTTAGCTAAGTCACCGGTTTCAGATACTTCCATTCCACCGAGTATCGCTAAGTTGACATGCCCGCCGCGAATCATCGCAAACGATTCGGCGCTATCGAAATAGGCTGCACCACTAATTGCCGTAACGGTCTCTTTACCGGCATTGATTAAATCGGGGTCCACATCATCCGCATCTGGGTAGGGTCCGATGCCAAGAAGACCATTTTCAGACTGCAAGACAACCTGTTTATTTGCTGACATAAAATTAGCAACAAGGGTTGGCATACCTATGCCTAGATTTACATAAAATCCGTTTTCTATTTCCTTCTCAGCCCTTATCGCAATTCTCTCTCTAACGGAGACAATTTCATTCACCATTACGCTCTCTCCCTTCTCCCAACACTATTTTCTCACTGTCAATCTCTCAATTCGTTTTTCCTGTGTTCCTTCGATAATTGTTTGTACATAGATACTAGGGGTATGAATAAAATTAGCATCTAATTCGCCAATTTCACAAAGTGCTTCCACTTCAGCAATCGTTACTTTTCCAGCAGCTGCAATCATCGGATTGAAGTTTCGCGCTGTTTTGTGGTAAACGAGATTTCCCATTTTGTCGCCCTTCCATGCCCTAACAAGACTAAAGTCGGCAGTTAGCGCCTCTTCCAAAAGGTATTCTCTCCCGTTAAAAACCTTCGTTTCCTTCCCTTCAGCAATCGGTGTTCCAACTCCGGCTGGTGTATAAAATGCTGGGATTCCGGCCCCGCCTGCCCTGATTTTTTCAGCCAATGTACCTTGTGGCGTTAATTCTACTTCGAGTTCTCCAGTTAAAACCTGTCTCTCAAACTCTTTATTTTCACCAACATAGGATCCAATCATTTTTTTGATTTGTTTATTATTTAATAGAAGTCCTAAACCCCACTCATCAATCCCGCAGTTATTTGAAATAACTGTTAAATCCTTTACGCCTTTTTTTGCCAATGCAAGTATCAGGTTTTCCGGTATGCCGCACAAACCAAACCCACCAACCATTAATGTAGCCCCATCATGAATTCCGGCAACTGCATCCTGGAAGGATGTACATATTTTTTTCATCCTGATTTCTCCCCCTAATCCCCATTTTCCCTTTACTATTTCTAGTAAAAATACAGAAAATCCTCTTATTTTGTCAAAATTTCTATTATTCCCGCTTTTTTGAAATTACACCACTACAATGAAAGTATGATTATCAGAGGGGGAAAATGAATGCCAAACTGTCTAAATTAAGTTTTTCATGAATAATCAGTCTTCGACTAATGCATCTTATTAATTGAGACTAGCTTGAAGGGGGACAGATTATTTTGAGCCAAAAACGTGATAAAGGTTCCAGTCAAAAAGGAAAAAACTATGCTGACACAGCAGGTGGAGGCAAGCGGGTGATTGCCGCTGAAGAAATCGAAAAAGCCATCCATCCTACCAAACGACAAAACGCAGAGCAGTAAATCATTCTGTAAACTCGGAAACCGCTTATTGGTGTCAGCGGTTTTCTTTGTGTTAAAATTAAAACGGCTAATTTATGGGCGCTTGGTACTTATTTTACATATGTTATATTAATTCCTACAGGAGGTGCCAATGGTGAGGAAGGCATTTCGAACTTTGTTTGTTTTGTTGTTTTTCTGGTTATCTCTTGGTTTGTATTTTACAAACCGTCTCATGTATATGAAAAAGAAGGATGAGGAATTAATTTTAAGGCGTGAAAAAGAAGCTGGCCGGTATAATCCCGATGAATTTGATTCTCTCCCAAAACGGGAGGTTGATATTTCTTCGCCTTTTGGATACACAATTAAAGCCCAGCTCGTGGAACCGCACCAGACCAATCGTTATATCATTATTTCTCATGGTGTGACCGAAACGAAAATTAATTCCATTAAATATGCAAATATGTTCTTAGAGCGTGGGTTTAATACGTTAATTTATGACCATCGTCGTCACGGGGAATCTGGCGGTAAAACAACTAGTTTTGGTCATTATGAAAAATTTGATTTGAAGACAGTCGTCGATTGGCTCAAAAAAGAAAAAGGACCTCAACTTGAACTAGGGATTCACGGCGAATCGATGGGCGCAGCTACCATGCTGTTATATGCTGGACTCCTTGAGGATGGGGCAGATTTTTATATTGCCGATTGCCCATTTTCTGATTTTAAGGAGCAGTTGGCTTATTTGATTAAAAAGGATTTCAAGCTCATCCCTGGTCTTTTGCTACCGCTTGGGGATGCCCTTTTACGCCTTCGGGACAAATATTCGATCCGAAATGTTTCCCCGATTTCGGTTATTGAAAATATCAAACATCCGATTTTGTTTATTCACAGCCAAAAGGATGATTTTATCCTTCCTACCATGACAAAGGATTTATTTGAGCATAAAAAGGGTCCTAAAATGCTTTTTTTAGCCGCTAACGGCCGCCATGCCCAGTCCTTTAATGAAAACCGGGCTGATTACGAACGGGTGATTGATGAATTTTTACAAAAATATGTTGATCATCCATTGCCAAGCTAAAAACAGACTATCCATTATGGATCAGTCTGTTTTTTCTTTAATTATAAGGCTCATACGGCCATTTAGGATTTGTTGCGGACTCTTTAGTTGAAAGCAATTGCACGCTTTAGAAAAGTCAATTTTCATTTGCTCATCGAAAAAGACCATTTTTGATTTTTCTGCATAAACCGTCCGGTCATTTGTTTCAATAGCCATGTCATCATTATCTAATTCTGGTATAAACCACAAAGCCACTACCCCGTTTACGGCACAGCCACAGCCGTCTGTATCGTATTTTAGCTTTAAGTAGCCTTCTCGACCGTCAATTCGCTCATTTATTTTGTTAGCTGCCTCTGCAGTAATAGTTATCTCCAAGTTTATTGCCCCTCTCATTTAGCATATGGTGATTGTACCACATGTTACGAGAGGTTGATTCATCTTTGCTCATAGATTTAGATCTCCGTCATCCGAATGTCAGCAATAGCATCCATCGGAATCCGGTGCACCTCATCAAAGCAATCTATCACATGAAGCCTTTGCGTCAGTTCATCCCAGTAATGGATTTTGCCAATCACGATTTCATAGTTCCGATTCCGGTAATGGGTAATCGTCACGTACTGATCATATTCAATCGCTTCGGACAAGATCCCGTTCATGAGCTCCAGATGCTGTTCATCCATTTCTCGTTTCTGTTCGTACCGATCTTCTTTCACCCAATCCCTGAGCAATTTCACATGCTCAGGAAGCATCATCGACGTCCATTTGATCCTTCCACGGTCGCGAATCATCCGCCTCTCCTTCTTTCTCAGTATTCAGTCTTAATTATTTGACTACTGTCTAGCTTTAACGCCGCTAAACGGGCGCTTCTACATTTATCTTTTATGTCCACCAACAAGTGTAGCCCGATGCTTAGCCGTTCCAGCAGCTGTATAGGAAACCGCACGCAACAAGGAACCTGAACCAAAGCGTCTGCGAACCGTATCCACCACATAGCCGAGCTCTCGCCTCTTATAGGCACCCATGTCGAACAGATCAAGCTGCAGCTCACGGTCATCAACAATATTGCTGATGGCAATCGAGATCTGCCGTACCGTCTTTCCAGTGTAATGCTCATGAAATAATTCCAGACACACACGGTACAGTTCCATCGTCACATTCGTTGGCTGGCCGATGCTTCTAGAGCGATGAAAACCGCCGCCAAATTCATCCTGGCTGTAGCCGACTCCGAGACTTATCGTTCTCCCTGCTTTTCGATGCGTCCTTGCCCGCCTTGCTACTTCCTCACACATTTCTAAAATGACCGTCTTAATTTCCGCTTCCTCTTTATAGTCCCTTAACAGAATTTGACTTTTTCCAAAGCTGATTTGTCCTTGGATAAGCGGTGCACCCAAATCAGAAAGGTCAACTCCCCAGGCATGATGATAAAGCTGGTTTCCCATGATACCAAATTTCTTTTCTAGCTTTTCTAAATCATAACGGGCTAGCTGACCGACAGTGAAAATCCCCATCCCATTTAATGTTTTTTCGACACGTCTGCCGATCCCCCACATTTCCCTGAGCGGTGACACATTCCAAAGCTTTGTCTGAACATCTTCATATGTCCACTCGGCCACTCCGCTTTTCTTGGCATCAAGATCAAGACATAGCTTTGCCAGTAACATGTTAGGGCCAATTCCAACGGCACACGGCAATTGAAACTCCCGCTCAATATCATCCTTTATTTTTTTGGCAATCGTGTGGGCATCCCCCCACAAATGAATGGCACCATCCACTTTAATAAAACTTTCATCGACGCTATAGACATGAATCGCTTCTTTTGGAACATAGCGGTTAAAGACACGAGAAATTTCGGTAGCAATCCGCAAATACGTTGCCATTTTTGGCTCAACAATTTGAATCCTGGGGTCTTGTGGAATCTCAAACATCCGGGAACCCGTTTTGATGCCAAATTCTTTTTTCATACGCGGCGAAGCAGCAAGGACAATACTTCCCTGCCGCTCTTTTTGACCAACCACCGCTAAATAACACTCCATAGGGTCAAGGCCCCACATAACAGCTGAACAGCTGGCATAAAAGCTCTTCATGTCCACACATAAAATTTTATTTTGCGGCAGTGCGCTGTAGTCCACCATGGCATTCCCTCACAATCAGAATATCGAACATTCGTTCCTTTTTATTATATTCATTATCATAAGCGAATATGCGTTCGTATTCAATGGAAATTTTTGAACACCGTTCTTTTATGGAAGTCGAGGAAAACATAGTATAATGGATAGTGAGGTGCATGTTTATGGATAAAAAATTGGTGGCAAAGATGATCAAAAATTGTTTTAAACAGTATTATGAAACGGGGACAATGCCTATTGGAGACAACGATTTGGAGAAGCTAAGCAAACAGATCCTTCAAACGAAAGCAGAGGAACCAACTGCAGATTTATACGAGATTGTGAATGATACGGTATATGAGTATTTAGCAGAGTGAAAAGAAAAGCGTAAGCGCCCTGTTCAGAGGCGTATGGCCTGGAGCGCTCCAACTGAGATAAAGGAAACACGAAGAGCCGAAGGCGCATTCGTGCTTGACTTATCGTAGGGCGGAGAGCGAAGGACACTAGCCGCTAGGGTGCTGGAGCTGGACAATTTTCAAAGTCGAAACAGGATGACAGCAAAACAAAAAGCCTCTAAAAATGAGGCCTAATTTACTTATAAACTATTTCCGATTAAAAGCACGTCTGCCAATCCGCTCAAACAGCCGTGGGAAGAGCACGTACACAACGCTCCCCATGTTCATCCAGCGCGGTAAATTAATCTCCCTTGTTTTCGACAGCATGCTGTCAACGACCTTCTGAGCGACGTACTCGGGCTTGAGCATAAATCTCTGCACATTTTTAACATACGTGCCTTTTTCATCGGCTATATTAAAAAAATTAGTGGCAATTGGCCCAGGGTTCACTGAAGTCACTTGTACATTATAATCGGAAAGCTCCATCCGCAGTGAGTTTGTGTATCCAAGTACGGCATGCTTTGAAGCAGAATAGACACTTGATTTGGGCGTGGCAATCTTACCAGCCTGCGAAGCAATATTGATAATATGACCAAAACGCCGTTCCCGCATTTTCGGCAGCACCATGCTTGTGCAGGCCATAAGCCCGACGACATTGACATCAAACATTCCCTTGATTTCGTCCAATGTCGCCAAATGAGCTTCACGGAAAATTCCAAAGCCGGCATTATTGACAAGGATATCAATCTCTCCGATTTTATCGAAAATCCGTTGAAAAACCTCCTGCACCTGAGCTGTATCCGAGACATCCAGCTTGAAAACATCCACTTTTACTTGATACTTTTGCTGTAGTTCCGTTTGCAGCTGCTCGAGTTTACCAATGCTTCTTGCAAGCAGAACAAGATTGGCACCGCTTGCCGCACATAGCTTGGCGATTTCCGCTCCGATTCCTCCGGAGGCACCCGTAATCACGATATTTTTACCTTTTAAATGTTCCCTAACCATTTCTACACCTCATCTGAGTTGACCCAATGCATATTACTTAGCTTGATAAAGCACGGGCTTAGTATTCTTACTAATAATCTCCCCGATAGATGATAAATAGTCAAGTTGTGCGACGGTTTCCGAAAGGGTCAGCATCAGTTCGCGCTGATAAACAGATGGAAACAGGCGTTTACAGATTTCAAAAACGGTGAGCTGTTCTTCTTTTAACCAGCTATGAACCGTCATTGCCCGCTCGTGTTGGCGTATCAATCGTTTTTCAATCAACTCTGCTAACTGGTAGACTTCCTCGCCGTGACCAGTGTAGACACATTGAACCGGATACAATAGCAGCTTCTTCATGGAGTCATTATGTTGCAGCAGTGGCTTCGCTCTTTTTGTTTCACCTGGGGCAGGCGGCTCGAGCAATGGATTTGGCGAAATGTGCGCTAAGATTAAATCTCCACCAATCAAAATTCCATCCTTTTCCCGGAAAAGCGCAATTTGACTTTGGGCATGACCCGGTGTTTCAATGACCTGCCACTCACTTAGCCCAGGAGGTCTCATTCCCTCAGCAAGATGTCCAGTTAGTGATCGGTTACATGAATATTTCAATGTTTTTCTTAACTTAGAAAGTAACGAAAAATATTCCTCGGGCAGCCCGAATTCTAGAAAATGCACACGGAAGAATTCCTCTTGTTCTTGAAAAAAGGCTTCTGTTTGGTGAATCCATCGTTCATTCAAATAATGACCATATACTTCTAACGAATCCGGAAAAAAATCTAGCATTCCAACATGATCGGGGTGATGATGTGTTAGAATCACCTGCTCAATATCAGCAGGACTTAAGCCTAAATCCCCCATTTGCTCCTTAAGTGACATCCAGGACTGTTCCGTTTTTACGCCCGCGTCTACAAGCGTTAATCGCTCGCCTTTAATCAAATAGACATTGACATCTCCGACCGCAAAAGGAGTCGGCACCGTAATTTTCGCTATTCCGTCTTTCCATTTTGTCATTACTAAATCCCCTTAACATTATTGTCGAATAAAGAACCCAACGATATAGATATGAACATTATGTGACATTTATTGTATATACTAAAGTGTAGCGACTTTTTAACCAATTGTCATTATTTCTGCATAATTTTTTAGAAAAAATAAAAAATTCAATAAACTTATCTATTGACAGATGGGTTGTTTATCTTGCATAATCTAGTAAAATTTAATTCGTTAAAGCGATGAATAAGGCCAGTAAATGAGAAATGGCGAAAGAGAGTGAAGTTCGACGGCTGAAAGACTTCACCGCCCTCTTAATCATTGAACCTACCTTAGGAGCACTTAGGAAAACCTAACGCATTTCCGGCGTTATCGGAGTCGAGTGAACCCTTCTTGCAATTTAAGCAAGGGTAAATGAAGGTGGTACCACGGAAGCTAGACCTTTCGTCCTTTACGGATGAGGGGTCTTTTTGTTTTCTTAAGAATCGAAATGGAGGAATATTAATGGAAAAAATAGCAATTATTGGTGCAGGTTCGATGGCTGAGGCATTCATTTCAGGAATTCTTGAAAATGGGCTAATTAATAAAAAAAATATCTGGATTACAAACAATTCCAATCAAGAAAGATTAACTAATTTAGAAACTCGTTATGGAATTCGAACGACTTATAATTTGAATGAACTGTTTGATCAAGCGGACATTGTGATGTTAGCAATGAAACCAAAGGATGTCGCGACAGCCGTCCAATCCATTCGGGAACACTTAACGGAACAAATGCTCGTCGTCTCAGTCTTAGCTGGTGTTTCCATGATGACAATTGAAACATTGGCAAAATTACCACTTGCGATTGTAAGGTCGATGCCAAACACTTCGGCTGCTGTTGGAAAATCGGCCACCGCTGTTGCCGTGAATCAACGTGTTACCGAGCAGCAGTTAGAAACAACCAAGAACTTGTTTGGAACAGTTGGCTTGGCTTCTTTAGTAGAAGAAGAGCAGTTAGATGCCGTTACGGGGCTATCAGGAAGTGGGCCAGCCTATATTTATTATCTTATCGAAGCCATGGAAAAAAGTGCAGTAGAAGTAGGACTAGACAAAGAAATGGCCAGTGAACTGATTGTTCAAACACTACTTGGGGCAGCAGAGATGGTGAAAAAATCAAGCAAATCATCTACTCAACTGCGTATGGAAGTAACAAGCCCTGGCGGAACAACAGAAGCTGGCATTAGAGTTCTTGAAGAACACGGCGTCCAGCAAGCATTTATTTCATGTATTAAAGCAGCAACTGCGCAATCCAAAAAAATGGGGGAAGAATTAAGTTCTAGGCTTCAGACTGCAGACCAAACTTCCTAAATTGGACTTTTGCCTAGTTTACATTACACTAGTGAAAAAAGGCTAGGGAAGTGTCGTGGATGCTAACGATCTTATTTTCTTTAGGTATGCTAGTCTGGACTATTTTTCTTTTAGACGGACTGATTGGTTTACGAAAAATAGATCCGCTGGAAAAAGAAGCAGGCATGGAGCTTGGACCGCTATTATCTGTAGTAGTTGCCGCTCGTAATGAGGAAAAACAAATCGAAGCAAGTATCCTTAGTCAGCTGGAGCAAACCTACAAAAATGTGGAATGGATACTTGTCAATGATCGGTCAACTGACATGACTGGAACCATTATGGAAGAATTAACAAAAATAGACCCGCGCCTAAAAGTCATCCATGTTGATCAATTGCCTGAGGGCTGGCTTGGGAAGAATAACGCTTTGTACACGGGCGCACTTCAAGCTTCAGGGAAATGGCTATTGTTTACCGATGCTGACGTAAAATTTGAAAAACAAGCCTTCGCAAAAGCGCTCCACTATTTTGAAAGACACAAGCTTGACCATCTAACCGCTGCTCCAAACTTAAGCGCTAACCGATTTTGGTTAAAATCATTTGTTGCCTTTTTCCTGTTTGGTTTTTCTTATTTTAAACGTCCTTGGTTGGCAAATAACCCAAAATCAAAAATCGGAACAGGGATTGGTGCGTTTATTCTTGTTTTAAAAAAATCTTATGAATCGTTTGGAACACATGAGAAGATAAAAATGCGGCCGGACGATGACCTGCAACTTGGGATGAAAATGAAAAAAGCAGGCTACCGACAAAGAATTGTGACTGCACTTCATCTAATCGAAGTGGAATGGTATGGAAGTTTAAAAGAAGCATTAGTTGGACTAGAGAAAAATACATTTGCCGGATTGCACTATCGTATCAGCATGGTGATCTTTGCAATCCTCGGAGTTTTTATCACCAACGTTCTGCCTTTTGTGATGATTTTTTCAGGGAATACAACAGTTGCTCTATTAAGCTTTGGAAATATTGTTCTTTGCGGAATTCTTTATGTGGTTGTCATAAAAAAATTAACCTTATTCTCCCCTATGATGTTTTTGGTCTTTCCAATCACTGCCTTACTGTTTATTTATTCGATTATTCGGGCGAGCCTTCTTACCTTTAAGCGCGGCGGTATTGTTTGGAGAGGAACCACCTATCGGTTAAGTGAACTGCGAGAAAAAGATTAGAAGCTTGATTTTTTCATTAAAAAGATCCTTTTGCTATACTAGAAAAGGATAATTCAGATTGAATTCAGGAGGCTTCTGAAATGGCAGTAAAACTATTTTCACCCTATACAATAAAGGGTGTTACACTTAAAAATCGAATAGTGATGTCACCGATGTGCATGTATTCCAGTCATGAAGATGGCCATGTTCAAAACTGGCATCGAACCCACTACACAAGCAGGGCGGTCGGTCAGGTTGGTCTAATTATTGTTGAAGCAACATCAGTAACACCTCAAGGCAGGATATCCCCTAGAGATTTAGGAATCTGGAGCGATGAGCATATAGAGGGCTTTTCTGAGCTTGTTGGTCTTATGAAGGAGCATGGTGCCAAGACTGGGATTCAACTCGCTCATGCCGGCAGAAAAGCCGTATTAGAAGGTGAAATTCTTGCCCCTTCTGCACTTGCTTTTAAAGAAAACATGAAAACACCAAAGGAAATGTCCAAAACGGATATTGAAGAAACAGTAGAAGCATTTAAAAAAGGCGCGGAGCGTGCAGCAAAAGCCGGTTTCGATGTGATTGAAATCCATGGTGCTCATGGGTATCTTATCAATGAATTCCTTTCACCACTTTCCAATAAAAGAACCGATGAATACGGCGGTTCGGCTGAAAACCGCTACCGAATCCTCCGAGAAGTGATTGATGCAGTGAAAACCGTTTGGGAAGGTCCATTATTTGTGAGAGTATCTGCTCATGATTACCACGCAGAAGGATTAACCGCTGAAGATTACATAACGTTCGCCCAATGGATGAAAGAACAAGGTATTGATTTAATTGATGTTAGCTCAGGTGCCGTTGTACCTGCCCATATTCACGTTTATCCTGGATATCAAGTGAAATTCTCAGAGACCATAAAGACTGGCGCCGATATCTCAACAGGTGCGGTGGGATTAATCACTTCTGGGATCCAGGGCGAGGAAATTTTACAAAATGACAGAGCTGATTTAGTCTTCCTAGCTCGTGAATTACTTCGCGACCCATATTGGGCCCGGACAGCAGCAAAAGAATTAGGGGTTCCAATTGAGGGACCTAAACAATACGAGCGCGGCTGGTTATAAATCAAAAAGAGGGTGTCTTCTAAATGGACATCCTCTTCTTATGTCTATCATCAGCAGGCAATTTATTTTATTTGCGAAAAACCCGGTTTTATTTGCGAATCAAAAAAATTAGCGAATGTCCCTATTTAATTTCGAAGGGGAATATTTATTTCTTTAAAATCCTCAGCTATATCTGTATTCGGAAAAACTTCCTTTGCCTCATCCACCAATTCCCGCCAAGCATTTCGATCATAACGGGAGCTTATATGGGTTAGACACAGTTGCTTACAACCGGCCTTCTTAGCAACTTCTGCTGCCTGATGTGTGGTTGAATGAAAATAGTCGTGGGCAAGTTTTTCTTCATCCGCTGAAAAAGTCGCTTCATGCACCAAAAGATCTGCATTTTCAGCCAATGAAATCGCATTTTCGCAGTACCGTGTGTCCCCTAGAACCGTGACAATTCTCCCCTTCTGTTCAGGGCCTAGAAACTTACTCGGATCAATTGTCCTGCCGTCTTCAAGGGTAACTGTTTCACCATTTTTAATTTGTCTAAAAATGGGCCCTGGCTGTACTCCCGCTTCCTTTAGCTTATCAGCAAGTAATGTTCTAGGCCGATTCTTTTCGACAATTCGATACCCATATGAAGGGATGCCATGATCTAACCTGAGGGCTTCCACTGTAAACTGCTCATCTTCAAAAAGAATCCCCTCGTCAATTTCAATAACAGTTAGCGGGTATTTCAAATAGGTCTGGCTTAATGAAAGGCTGACATGAATATAGTCCTTAATCCCTTTTGGTCCATAAACCGTTACCTCGGATTCTCCGCCTTGAAAAGAGCGGCTTGATAATAATCCAGGCAGACCATAGATATGATCACCATGAAGGTGAGTAATAAAGATTTTTTCAATTCTACGAGGTTTTAACGATGTATGTAAAATTTGATGCTGGGTCGCCTCACCGGCATCAAATAACCAAACGGCCCCCCGCTCTTCTAACAATTTCAGTGCAATTGACGTCACATTGCGGAGTTTTGCCGGCATCCCCGCCCCTGTTCCTAAGAAAAATATATCCACTAATAATAGCTCCTCTCAATCCGTTCCTTTTATCCAATATTGTTAATATAGCACAAAAAGAAATCAATTTCTCCCTAGGGGACCTTTAATTAATAAGTGAATAGCACGGACTATTATGTGAAAAATAATTGAGACTTGAATGTTTTATTTTTGCGAAGTCTAACGGAATGCTATAAAATCAAGAAATGTGATATTTGTTGATTTTACAATTTACATAAATAGAAAAGAGGTTTTTATTTTGACGCAAACTGGAAACGTGACTTCATTAATTATGATTTTTGGTGCGACTGGTGATTTAGCAAAACGGAAGTTGTTTCCTTCCCTTTACCGGTTATTTGAGAAAGGCAAATTAAATAAATTTGCGGTTATTGGGGTGGCCAGAAGGTCCCTTTCTAACGATGAGTTTCAACATTCCGTTAAAGACTCCGTATTATCTGCATTAGGAAACAAAGACAAGATTGATGAATTTATCTCCCATTTTTACTATCAATCACATGATGTCGCTGATTCCAATTCATATGCAATATTAAAAAATTTAGCAGATGAGATTGATGGAAATTATCATTTAGAAGGGAATCGCATTTTTTATCTCGCCATGGCTCCAGAATTTTTCGGAACCATCGCCTTGCATTTAAAATCAGATAAACTGACGGACGTAAAAGGCTACAAACGACTTGTGATTGAGAAGCCATTCGGACATGACTTAGCCTCTGCAATCGAGCTTAATAAACAAATCAGAAGTGCGTTTAAGGAAAAAGAAGTTTATCGTATCGACCACTATTTAGGCAAAGAAATGGTCCGGAACATCGAAGTAATACGTTTCGCCAATGCTATTTTTGAACCGCTTTGGAATAACCGCTATATCTCAAATATTCAAATCACCTCAAGTGAAATACTCGGTGTCGAAGAGCGCGGCCGTTATTATGAAACAAGCGGGGCCCTTAGAGATATGCTTCAAAACCATATGATGCAAATGGTAGCCTTGCTTGCGATGGAACCACCTATTAACCTTACAACCGACGAAATCCGTTCCGAAAAGGTTCGTGTATTTCGAGCACTTCGAACCGTTGAGGGCGAACAAGTAAATAATTATTTTGTTCGCGGACAATACGGTGAGGGCACGGTTGAGGATGTCCAGGTTCCTGCCTATCGTGATGAACCAATGGTGGACAAAGAATCGAATACAGAAACCTTTGTCGCAGGGAAAATTATGATCGATAATTTCCGCTGGGCTGGTGTTCCTTTTTACATCCGTACTGGGAAAAGAATGTCGACAAAATCAACAAAAATTGTCGTTCAATTTAAAGATATTCCAATGAATTTATATTACCAAACTGACAAAATGTTAAATCCGAACCTCCTTGTGATTCATATTCAACCAGAGGAGGGAATTACCCTGCACCTAAACGCCAAGAAAGCGGGCGGACATTTGGATGCGCAAGAAGTAAAACTTAGCTTTGCCAATACTGGAATCCATGCGATGAACACTCCTGAAGGCTATGAAAAACTTCTTTTGGATTGTATGCGAGGGGATGCTACAAATTTCACGCATTGGGATGAAGTCGCTTATTCCTGGAGCTTTGTTGATAAAATTTCGGCGGTTTGGGAAAACACGAAGGCTGATTACTTCCCCAATTATCAGTCAGGGACAATGGGGCCCAAAGAGGTGGATGAACTCTTAGAAAAAGATGGCTACTTCTGGTGGCCTGTAACAGGTCTAGACGTCGATATTTGTAAGTAAATAATCAAAAGCACCACTTTGTTATAACAGCAAAGTGGTGCTTTTTAGTCTAGATCATTATTTTTATTAGGAAAGGTCCGCAGAAAATCTTTATTAAAGCTTGTTCCAGTCCCGATATTGTGAGAACCATCCATTTGGTGCGACCCCGCATTTTCAATGATACTTTTCCCGTACTTTTCACGAAGACTAGATAAGGTATTAAGTAACGGCTCTTTTTTCGCATCCTTTTCATAGGAAAATAAATCTAACTGTTTATAGGCATGATCATGATCCACTAAATCATTGCCTGTGATCCCTAACAATCGAATAGCATCTCCATTCCAAGCTTTTAGAAAAATCTGCTGCGCAAAGGAAGAAATGTCATCTTTATGACTGATGGGGTTGGGAAGCTTTTTACTTCTGGTAATTGTCTTCCGATCCTTATAGCGAATTGTAATTCCAAGAGTTCCGGCAAGGACATTCTTTCTCTTCAGCCTGATAGAGACCGTTTCCGCTAATGATGTTAACACACGAAAAAGTTCATGCTGATTACTAACATCCTTAGGCAGTGTTGTTGAATTGCCGATACTCTTAAATTCTTCAATCGATTCCGGGTCAACAAGGCGATGATCAATCCCATTGGCTCTTTCTTTTAATCGAAGGCCATTAATGCCTAGAAGCGTTTTAAGTTGAATCTCATTGCCTTTTGCTAATTCACCAATGGTGTGAATCCCAATTGTCTGTAACTTTTCCGCTGTCTTCTTCCCGACACCATGCATTTCGTTCGTGTTCAAGGGCCAAAGAACGTTTGGTATATCACGCTTACGAAGAATCGTAATTCCCATTGGCTTTTTCATATCTGAAGCCGTTTTTGCTAAAAATTTATTTGGAGCTATACCTATGCTGCAAGGTATATCTAGTTGTTCCAGAATCCTTTTTTGAATGCTTTCAGCGATTTCTATCGGGCTGCCGTATTCAAAGCTTTCCGTTATATCTAAGTATCCCTCGTCAATCGAAACGGGCTCTACAAGCTCTGTATAGTGCCTGAGAATTTCAAACATACCGATGGAAACGGCCCGATAACGCTCAAAATTAGGTTTCATGACGATTAACTGCGGACAAAGTTTTCTCGCTTCCCAAAGCGGCATCGTCGTTTTCACACCAAATTTTCTTGCATCGTAATTGCAGGTTACAATGATCCCTCTGCGCTCCTCGACATTTCCAGCAATTGCGAGCGGTTTACCCTTCAGTTTGGGATCATAGGCCATTTCAACCGACGCATAAAAGCTATTCATATCAACATGTAAAATGACTTTTCCGTTTTTCGGATACATTTCCTTCATGCTGGCACTTCCTTACCACATTTTCTTCCCTAATTATATCAAAAAGGAGAACCATCAGTTAGGTTCTCCTTACAACTACATTATTGATTTGCCACTTCATCGATAATCGCAAGTGTCATTTCTGCAAGCTTATACAATTCTTCAACCGGCATGCGTTCGTTTGTTGTATGGATTTCTTCATAGCCGACTGCAAGATTGACCGTTGGAATATTAAACCCAGCAAAAACGTTGGCATCACTGCCTCCGCCGCTATGCTGCAGTTCACAACTGCGGCCAATTTTTGCCGCTGCCTTGCGTGCAACTTCTACAACATGATCGCCTTCGCCAAATTTAAAGCCTGGATACATGATTTCCACATCTACCTCTGCTCTGCCACCCATTTGTGCTGCAACTGTTTCAAATGCATCCTTCATTTTGCTTACCTGAGCCTGCATTTTTTCAGGGATAAGCGAACGTGCCTCTGCTAAAATATCAACACGGTCACAAACGATGTTAGTTGCCTGACCGCCTTCAAACCGGCCAATGTTTGCTGTGGTTTCGTGATCTATTCTTCCTAATGGCATCTTCGCAATCGATTTTGCGGCAATTGTAATCGCTGAAACTCCTTTTTCAGGTGCCACACCGGCATGAGCCGTTTTACCGTAAATAACTGTTTTTACCTTTGCTTGTGTCGGAGCAGCAACAACTATGTTACCAACTAAGCCATCACTATCCAGTGCGTAGCCAAATTTTGCTTTCATCAATGAAGAATCAAGTGCTTTTGCACCTACAAGACCTGATTCTTCTCCGACAGTGATGACAAATTGAATCAAACCATGAGGTAGATTTTGTTCTTTTAATTGACGAATGGTTTCAAGCATGACAGAAATACCTGTTTTATCATCTGCCCCTAAGATCGTGGTGCCATCTGTAACCACATAACCCTCTTTAATCGATGGTTTCACACCTTTAGCCGGTGTAACAGTATCCATATGACAGGTAAAATAAATCGGGTCAACACCCTCTTTAGTTGCCGCAAGCGTGCAAACTAGATTCCCTGCACCATGGCCTGTTACAGCGGTGGTATCATCTTCAAATACATCGAGTCCTAACTCAGTAAATTTTTGTTTTAATACCTTTGCAATTTCAGCCTCGAATTTTGTTTCTGAGTCAATTTGCACAAGTTCTAAAAATTCATTCAACAGACGTTCCTGATTAACCATTATATTGACCCTCCATGTTATGTAATCACTATTTCAGTATACCTCTTTCTTATTCATATCATCAAATGAAAGAGGAGGAAGTCAATTTCAAATTATACTATAGTGGAATATTCCCATGTTTTTTGTAAGGTCTTGACTCTTTTTTATTTCTAAGCATTTCTAGTCCCTGCACTATTTTCAATCTTGTTTCTCTTGGATCAATGACATCATCGACCATGCCTCTGCTCGCCGCCACATAAGGATTGGCAAACTTTTCACGGTATTCATCGATTTTTTGCTGCCTGGTCTGTTCAGGATCTTCGCTATTATTAATTTCCTTGGCAAAAATGATATTGGCTGCCCCTTGTGGACCCATAACAGCAATTTCCGCATTGGGCCAAGCAAATACCAAGTCAGCACCAATTGACTTACTATTTAACGCCACATAGGCACCGCCATAGGCTTTTCTTAAAATAACCGTCAATTTCGGAACTGTCGCCTCGGAATAGGCAAATAATATTTTGGCTCCATGGCGAATGATTCCCCCGTGTTCTTGTTTAACTCCCGGGAAGAAGCCTGTAACATCTTCAAACGTTATGATAGGGATATTAAAAGAATCACAGGTCCGGATAAACCGAGCCGCCTTATCAGAGGAATCAATATCCAAGCCGCCAGCCATGACCCTAGGCTGATTACAGACAAGCCCTACTGATTCACCTTTGATACGTGCAAAGCCAACGACAATATTTCTAGCAAAATCCTTATGAATTTCCATGAACGAGTCCTCGTCAACAACTTGCTCAATGACTTTTCGGACATCGTATGGACGAACGGCATCGAAAGGAATAACATCCATTAATTCAGGACGGTAGTCTTCTTCCACCTGAACCTCAAATCTTGGAGGCTTCTCTTGATTATTTTGCGGCAGATAACTCAAAAGCCTGCGGACGTTCTGTAACACCTCTACTTCCGAATCGGAATGAAAATGGGCATTCCCGCTAATGGAGCTATGTACATTGGCACCGCCCAGTTCTTCAGCTGATATTTTCTCCCCTGTCACTGTTTCGATGACTTTAGGTCCCGTAATAAACATTTGACTCGTTTTTTCGACCATAAACACAAAATCAGTAATTGCCGGTGAATAGACGGCACCACCTGCACACGGGCCCAAGATTACTGAGATTTGCGGAATCACACCGGAATAAATGGCATTTCGGTAAAAAATATGTCCGTATCCATCTAAGGAAACAACACCTTCTTGAATGCGCGCCCCGCCAGAATCATTTAGGCCGATAAAGGGTGCCCCATTTTTCGCTGCTAAATCCATCACATTCGCAATTTTCTTGGCATGCATTTCCCCTAATGCACCGCCAAAGACCGTAAAATCCTGCGAAAAAAGATAAATGGGCCGACCATTAACTTTCCCGTAACCAGTCACTACCCCGTCCCCTGGGCCCTTTTGTTCATCGAGACCAAAATCATTGGTACGGTGTTCAATAAAGGGATTTAATTCAAAAAACGTCCCTTTGTCTACCAACAGATCGATTCTTTCTCTCGCCGTCAATTTTCCTTTTTCATGCTGCTTCTCAATTCGCTCGTCACCGCCTCCAAGTTCAACCTCGCGACGTTTATCATACAACTCATTTATTTTTTCATAGATGTCTATCATTTACCCCTTCATCCCCTTCTTCTCACAGAGTTCAAATAAAACCCCAGATGTGGATTTTGGATGCAGAAAAGCAATGTTTGCTCCTCCAGCACCAGGTCTTGGCTGATCGTCTATCATTCGAATCCCTTTTTCTTTCATTTCGCTAATTCTTTCTTTAATCGATACAACACCAAGTGCAACATGGTGGATGCCCTCACCGCGTTTTTCGATAAATTTAGCAATGGTACTTTCTTCCGAAGTAGGCTCAAGCAGTTCGAGTTTTGTACCTCCTGCCTCTAAAAAAGCCACTCTTACTAGTTGAGTTTCAACCTCTTCAATTCCTAGCAATGGTAAATTCAATACATCGGTATAGAAAGGAAGCGTATGTTCAAGTGATCTAACGGCAATCCCAATATGGTCGACCTTTTTAATCATTATTACCCCTCTGTTCTAAAAATTAAATTTAATTCGACAATTATCTTATTCGTGAAAAAGTTCATAAATCCTTCCTAAATTACTTAGTTGTTCCGTTGTTCATTTTTGATTTTCCTTGTACAATAGATATAAAGCGCCAAAATGTTAAGGAGGTACCCATAATGAAAAGTAAGAAAACGAGAAAAATCATTGTTTATTTAATGTTATTCGCTATGCTTGCCTCAACTCTCCTAATCGGAATTGGTACATTTCTATCATAAATATACAAAAGGAAGGGACTGTTCAAATTGAACAGTCCCTTTCCCTATTGTATTGCCCCATTATCTTTGGCAAGTGCCTCAAATGATTTTTTGGAAGAGATAACTAATACCTTTGTTCCTAATGGAATTAACGGAAAAAGCGAAGTAACAACCTCATTCTGTGTGCGGATACAGCCCTGAGAGACATATTTACCGATAGAAGCCGGCTGATTCGTCCCATGAATGCCATAGGTTCTGCCATCTGTTCCTTTTGCATCAAAGCCAATCCATCTGGCCCCTAGTGGATTCTTTGGATCCCCTCCAGAAATATTCCCTTTCCGAAAATAAGGCTCTTTTGCCTTTACCGTAATAGTGAAAAGACCTTCCGGAGTTAATTCTTGGGTTTTACCCGTCCCGACACTTACAACAGTTTGGACTTTGTTTTCATCAATAAACGCCATTTCATTGTTACTTTTGTTAACAATAACAAATGGATCGCCTGGCATAGGGTTTGGCCCCAACGGCCAAAATGGTGAAATGAAAAAAGTAATCAGGATTGGCGATAAGATTTTTATCAAAGCAGCCACCTGCCTTTTTTTCCTAGTTTGCTTCAATCTTTTTCTGTTCATTCACTTTTGAAGAAGTTTTTATTCCTTTAAACGAACTTTTTATAATCAGATAGTCATTCATTTCATTTACTAGTTGAAGTAAGGCTGCTCTGGTTTCAAATTCTTCTCTTGTCTTCGGGAGCTCCATTTCCTCAAATTCCTTTTTCATTTCTCTTAATTTTTCAATATAAATATGAGCTGTATTTCCAGGATGAACATTCTCAGAAAGTTCTTCCAGAAACTCAGCTACCATATGCCCTTGCTTTACTGTACGTGTAATGGAGGTGACAATCGGTAAGATACGTTCGATAATTTCAAATTGCTTCCCTCGCATTTTAAAATAATGAAAATATAAATTGTCATCTCGTAAAAAATGGTTTTCAACATCCTGAAGAGCTAGCGTTATAGCTTCATCTAGTAAACGAGCACTAACCGTAATCTCTTTTCCATCCCAATTACTATCTCCCGTCCGTAAATAACATACCATTTCACCGAAAATGATTTTAAAATTCTCCTCAATTTCGTTTTGATAGTCCTTTAATTTTTTATCAACGCTCGGCATATAAAGATTAATCAGTAGTGCCACGCCAATTCCAATCGTGATCACACCAAGTTCATTAAAAAAAATTGCCAGGGAGATTTTCTCTGCCATATAAATATGTAAAATAATGACACTGCTGGTCACAATACCATCAGGTGCCTTCAGCATCACAATCGTCGGTATAAAGAAAAATAACATGATCCCAATAACAATTGGGTGATAGGAGATTCCCTCAAAAAATATAGCCGAAAATGGCATCGCTAATACACAAGCTAAAAATCGATCGCCTGCTGTTCGGAGCGATCTCCGCTTCGTCACCTGAATACATAAAATGGTTAATATGCCAGCGGAAGCAAAATTATCCAGTCCAAGCTGCTGCGCAATTAAAATCGAAATAGCAGTACCAACAGCTGTTTTAATTGTTCGGTAGCCAATGCGAAATTTCATAGTAATCTCCCCAAAATAGAAAAAATAAAAAAGATGATCGATTAGACCATCTTTAGCATATCCCTATTAAAGTATTTTTTGCAAGAAATCCTGATAGTAAAGATTGATTCTACTACAATACTTTCTCTAAAAAGTCCTTTGCTCTGCTTGTACGAGGGTTATTAAAAAATTCATCAGGAGAGCCTTCTTCTAGTAATACCCCTTCATCAAGGAAGATAATACGGTCAGAAACCTCACGAGCAAATCCCATTTCATGTGTAACAATAGCCATAGTCATACCGGATTGAGCAAGATCCTTCATAACATTAAGTACTTCCTTGACCATTTCTGGATCTAGCGCTGATGTTGGCTCATCAAATAACATTAACTTCGGTTCCATGGCAAGTGCACGAGCTATGGCAACACGCTGCTTCTGTCCACCTGATAAATTATTCGGATAGGCTTTTTCTTTTTCGGTAAGCCCCACACGAGCTAACAATTCGCGTGCTTTTTTTTCAGCAAGTTCTCGCGATTCGCCTTTTACTTTCATCGGAGCATAGGTTAAGTTTTCCAAAACCGACAGATGTGGAAATAAATAAAAGTGTTGAAAAACCATACCAATTTGTTCACGAACTTTCATTATATTCGTTTTGCTATCAGTAATCTCTTGATTATTAATCCAAACTTTCCCTTGCGTTGGTGTCTCTAATAAATTTAAACAGCGTAAAAAGGTGGATTTACCAGATCCAGATGGTCCAATAATCGAAACTACTTCCCCACTATCAATATTGGTTGAGATATTTTTTAACACTTCGTTATTGCCAAATTGTTTATAGAGGTTTTCTACTTTAATCACTGTACTTCAGCCTCCGTTCAAACCGTTTCCCTGCCAAAGTCAGCACCATTACTAAGATCCAATAGATTAATCCAACAAAGATTAATGGTTCAAAATTACGATAAGTATCCGCTCCGACAACTTGCGCACGACGCATCAAATCTAGATAACCAATCGTAGAAACGATGGCTGACTCTTTTGTTAAGGTAATAAATTCATTCATCAATGCAGGTAAGATATTTTTTAGTGCTTGAGGTAAGATTAGGTCCTTCATCATGAGACGATAAGGAACACCTAGTGCTTGAGCTGCTTCGGTTTGACCTTTATCAACCGCTTGAATTCCGGCTCTGATGATCTCCGAAACATAGGCGGAAGAATTTAAGCCAAAAGCTAAGATTGATGATAAAAATGGTGAGATGTCATAACCCGTTAATTGCGGGATCGCAAAATAGATTAGCATTAATTGTAAAATTAATGGTGTACCACGAAAAATAGATGTATATGCATCTCCAAACCAATTTAATGCTTTGATTCGTGAAATTTTACACAAAGCTAAAATTGTGCCGAGGATAAAACCTAAAATAATCGAAATAATAACAAATTTTAATGTAACCCATATTCCCTCTAAAATAAAAGGAATATAAGGCACAATTTGGCTAAAGTCCAAATTCATGCCTTACACCTCACTTTATAATTTTCTTTGCGCCATTAGTCTAGTTGCCATTCATTTTATGCTTATTGCTGGTCTTTTAACCACTTGTCCTTTAATTCTTGGAGTTTTCCGTTCTCCTCCATGTCTTTAAGGACCTTATTTACATCATCAGTTAAGTCACTGCCTTTTGGAAATGCAACTGCCATTCCAGGAGAACTTGTTGTTGGATCATCAAATCCAGCTAAACCTTGTTCCTTTACATATCCTATTGCAACTGATTTATCCATATAAGCAACCTGGATACGATTTGATAATAGTTCTTGAATTAAAGTTGTTGCATTGTCTAGCGGCTTAATCGTAAAATCAACCTTTTTTTGAAGTGTTTTGGCACCCTCTTCTTGAATGGTTCCTAACTGTACTCCAACCGTTTTTCCTTTAAGATCATCGATAGTTTTAATTTTAGAATCTTTAAGCGTGATAAACATTTCACCTGAATGATTATAAGCCGTTGAAAAATCAACATTTTGTTTGCGTTTTTCTGTTGCTGACATACCAGCAAGTACCATATCCACACGTTTAGCCTGTATTGCACCGATTAAACCATCAAACTTCATGTCTTTAATCTCTAGTTTATAACCTAATTCTTTTGCAATAGCATTGGCTAAGTCAATATCAAATCCCTCGACCTTACCTGATGGATCTCTTGATTCAAATGGAGCAAAATCAGCTGATGTAGCCATTGTTAAAACTTTGTTATCTCCTGTTTTTTCTCCATCTGCTCCGTCCTTATTACCTTGTCCGCAAGCAGCCAACACTACTAATGTTAAAATCATGGTAAAAAATAAAAATGTTTTTTTCATGATGTCTCCTCCTATGATTAATAATATCTGCTTATTCTAATTTGAATTTGAATTTTTATTCAACAAAACGAATATTAACACATGAGATTTGTTTTGAAAAGATATTATCCTAATATAAAAATATTCCAAAAATTCTGCACTTTGATATATTGAACTAATATTAAAAGCAAATAAAAAGCACCTCCTTGAGAAGAGATGCCTTTTTGAGATTATGTTAATGATTGCCTACTACTGTTTGCCTAAATTCATTTTTCATTTTTTCCAATGCTTCCTTATTGATTATTAAATCAAATCCTGTTAAGGCAAGGGCCAAGGCACCTCTAGAAAGAATTTGATGGGAATTGTCAGTGATGGTTAAGTCGGCAAATTCCCTTGTATGTGCAATTAGTCCAGGCGAATCAAGACCAATATAAGGATGTATCGCAGGAACAACATGACTTACATTTCCCATATCAATGGAACCATATGAATCCTTCGCTTTCTTAACTTGCTTTACACCTGCCGCTAAGAGATTGTCTGTGAATAATTGGGATAATGCTTGATTGGTAACCATATTATCATAGCTCAATTCGTAGTTTTCAATATGAACCTCTGCGCCTGTCATTAGAGATGCACCTTTTGCTATATTAATTACCTTTTGAACAACCTCGTTTAAATAGGTACGATCCTTTGCTCGAACATAAAACTGAGCTACTGCTTTATCTGGGACAATATTGGCTGCTACTCCGCCTTCTTTAATAATCCCATGGATTCTAACATCAGAAGTCACATGTTGACGAAGTGCATTGATGCCATTAAATAATTGTATAACAGCATCCAGTGCATTAATTCCCATCTCTGGAGAAGCTGCTGCATGACTTGTTCTGCCACGGAAGTCAAATTGAATCGCATCCATCGCTAATGAATCACCACTCTCATAAGATTCATCAGCCGGGTGTAAAATCATAGCTGCATCGATACCATCAAAAATACCTTGTTCAGCCATTGGAACTTTTGCACCGTTTGTTTCTTCAGCAGGTGTTCCTAATACAACTACACGTCCGCCAATTTCATCTACCACTTTACTTAAGAGAGCTCCAGCCCCGGCACTCATCGTTCCAATCAGATTATGACCGCACCCATGTCCAACCTCAGGCAATGCATCATATTCCGATAAATAGGCAATGGTTGGTCCCTCCTTCTTAGAGTTGTATACCGCTTTAAAAGCAGTAGCTCGGCCAACAATTCCTTTTTCAACTACAAATTTATGTTCCTCAAGGAATTCTATTAACTGTTTGCTAGATTCAAATTCTTGATCCCCTAATTCAGGATGATGATACAAAGAATCACTTATCTCCCATAATCTATGTTTAATAATTTCTAAATAATTTTTTAATAAATCCTTCATGCTAAAATCTCCCCTTTAGTATGATTAAAATTGCAAAATAATTAATAAATATACATTAAAAATATCATTTTGACAAGAACAAAAGGCCAAATCAATTGATGATTTGGCCTTTCCTTCATTCGGATTCTTATATTAAACTTCTTCGCAATATTCATCAAATTCTTTTTGGAGTTTTGACACGACTGTTGCTGGATCAAAACCTTCGATTTGATGTCTTTCAACCATTGTAATAATCTTGCCGTCCTTTAAAAGGGCAAATGATGGGGAGGATGGCGGATAGCCAGTGAAATAACTTCTTGCTTTTTCGGTTGCTTCTTTATCCTGTCCAGCAAAAACAGTGACAAAGTGATCCGGGCGCTTATCATAATGTAAGGCATGTGCTGCTGCAGGACGTGCAACACCACCCGCACAACCACATACTGAATTAATCATTACTAAAGTGGTCCCTTTTTGTTCAAGTGCTTCCTCTACATCTGCAGGTGTTTTCAACTCTTTATATCCGGCAGACACGATTTCTTGACGTGCCTGGCTAACAACATCATTCATAAAAAAATTAAAATCCATGCTCATTAGATTCACTCCTTAGATTTATGACTATATCTACATATTAACAGTAAAAATGTTTGATTATCAAATATCAATACTTGTGGCAGCTTATTCTTTTTTTTGAAAAAAAGTCTTAAAAAGACTTTCCACAGCAGAAGCGACTGTCTTTCCACCGGTAATTACTTCATTCTCTAATTTTGGCAGCTGGTTCATGATCTCAGGATGGTGATAAAAATGATAGTGCAACTGATCCGTAATCATTGCATGGAGCCATTCTCTTGATTGGGCATTCCTTCTATCTTCCAATACTCCAGTGAACTTTCCTCTCGATTCAAAAGCTTGAATAACTTCCCATATCTTATCAATTCCTTCTTGAGTCAAAGATGAACAGGTATGGGCTTTTGAAATCCAACCTTTTGTCGATGGCTGCAGAAAGTGAAGGATTCGATTATAATCTTTCCTTGTCAATTCTGCCTTTTGTTTATTATCCCCGTCTGCTTTATGGACAATTATCGCATCAGCAAGCTCCAGGATCCCTTTCTTCATGCCTTGCAGTTCATCACCTGCCCCAGTCAGCACCAGAAGCATAAAAAAGTCGACCATATCCCTGATGATAAATTCACTTTGTCCGACGCCGACCGTTTCTATTAATATCACATTAAATCCCGCTGCCTCACATAGCAGCATCGATTCTCTTGTTTTTCGATGAACACCACCGAGCTTTCCTGCCGATGGTGACGGACGGATAAACGCACGTGGATTCCTTGCTAACTGTTCCATACGCGTTTTATCTCCCAAAATACTACCACCCGAGATACTCGAAGTTGGATCAATTGCTAATACAGCCACCTTTAGACCCAAACTGCAGAGATACATTCCAAACTCTTCGATAAAAGTACTTTTCCCAGCACCAGGCACCCCAGTAATTCCAACCCTTATCGAGTTTCCGCTGTAAGGCAGCAATCTTTGCAGTAACTCTTGTGATTTTTGGAAATGATGCTCTGCATTACTTTCTACAAGAGTAATAGCACGAGCAAGCAAGCCTCTGTTTCCTTTTAGCACCCCGTCAAATAATTCTTCAACTTCTAGTTCTGAAGAGTTACGTTTTTTAAATCGAATATTTTTTTGCAAAGAAGTTGCTTGACCTTCAAGTTCCTCCCCTTTTCTTACCACACTTGAGCAAAGTTCGTGCTTTCTTGGATCGCTCCATTCGGGTTTTTGATCTGCAGCCATTACTCTGCCACTTCCTCATAACCGAGTTGAAGGTAAATTGCCTTGATTACTTTTTGCGCTGCTATCGGAATCACTGTCCCAGGTCCAAAAATAGCCACTGCTCCGTTATCGTATAAAAATTGGTAATCCTGTGCTGGAATAACACCACCAATAACAACTAAGATATCTTCACGTCCTAGTTTTTTCAGTTCAGCCACTAATTGTGGCAATAGCGTCTTGTGCCCAGCAGCAAGCGAGCTCATACCTATAACATGGACATCGTTCTCAATTGCCTGCAAGGCCGTTTCTTCTGGTGTTTGGAATAATGGACCAATATCAACATCAAACCCCAAATCAGCAAATGCAGTGGCGATGACCTTTGCCCCGCGGTCATGTCCGTCCTGACCCATTTTTGCAATCAGAATTCTGGGTCTTCTACCTTCATTCTTCAGGAATTCGTCGGACATTTCTTTTACTATCAAAATTTCTTCTTCATTACTAAAAGCTTTACTATATACTCCGCTAATTGCATGGATGACCGCTTTATGTCGATTTGCTACTTTTTCGATGGCATCGGAAATCTCCCCAAGAGTTGCCCTCGCTCTTGCCGCCTTGACAGCAAGCTCCAAGAGGTTGTACTTACCTGTTTCCGCTGCTTTCGTTAAAGCGGTTATCGTTTCTTCCACTTTTTTGTCATCACGATTAGCTTTTAATACATTTAATTTTTCAATTTGTTTCAATCGAACTGCTGTATTATCGATATCTAAAATATCAATTGCTTCTTCCTTCTCAAGGCGATAACGGTTGACACCAATGATGACTTCTTTTCCAGAATCAATTTGCGCTTGCCTTCTAGCGGCTGCCTCTTCAATTCTCATTTTTGGAAGCCCAGTCTCAATGGCTTTAGCCATGCCACCTAGACCTTCAATCTCCTCAATATGTGTCCATGCTCTATTAACCAATTCATCTGTCAATTTTTCAACGTAATAGGATCCTGCCCACGGATCAATAACATTTGTAATCCCCGTTTCTTCTTGCAAAAACAATTGCGTGTTACGAGCAATCCGAGCAGAAAAATCAGTTGGCAGTGCAATCGCTTCATCCAAGGCGTTTGTATGCAGGGATTGGGTATGCCCCATTGCCGCAGCATGTGCTTCGATTAATGTACGTGTAACATTATTAAAAGGATCTTGCTCTGTCAAACTCCAGCCAGATGTTTGCGAATGGGTGCGTAACGCTAATGATTTTTCATTTTTCGGATGAAAAGATTTCATCATTTTTGCCCAAATCAATCGAGCGGCACGCATTTTAGCTACTTCCATGAAATAATTCATCCCAATTGCCCAAAAAAAGGATAATCTTGGTGCAAATGAATCTATTTCAATTCCTGCCTTGAGACCCGTACGTACATATTCCAGACCATCCGCTAGTGTATAAGCTAGTTCTAAATCAGCTGGTGCACCAGCCTCCTGCATATGATAGCCCGAAATACTAATACTATTAAACTTTGGCATGTATTTTGACGTATATTCAAAAATATCAGCTATTATTTTCATTGACATTTCCGGAGGGTAAATATAAGTATTACGAACCATATATTCCTTTAAAATGTCATTTTGGATGGTTCCAGCCAGCTTCTCCTGACTTACACCTTGTTCTTCAGCCGTCACGATGAAAAAAGCAAGAATGGGCAGAACGGCCCCGTTCATGGTCATTGAAACGGACATTTGGTCTAAAGGTATCCCCTCAAATAACGTCTTCATATCAAGGATAGAATCAATGGCCACCCCTGCTTTACCGACATCTCCGACAACACGTGGATGATCAGAGTCATAGCCGCGGTGAGTGGCTAAATCAAAGGCAACCGATAATCCCTTTTGCCCCATCGCTAAATTTCTGCGATAAAAGGCATTGCTTTCCTCTGCAGTTGAAAAGCCTGCATATTGTCTCACTGTCCACGGCCGATTAACATACATCGTTGGATAAGGCCCTCTTGTATAAGGAGGGAGTCCCGGCAGATTGTCTATATGCTCAAGGTCTTCACGATCTTCTTTTGTATAGAGCGGTTTTAAACTGATTTGTTCATTTGTCTCGAACAGTAAATCATCAATCGAGGTATTTATCTCTTGGTGTACTTTTTGCTGCCACTCTTCTTTGGTCATAAAACTTTGATCGTCAAATAAAGAAATATTTTGAAAATCAGGCTTTTGTTTCTTCAACCTTGCTCACCTCCAGGTCGTTAAGGATTGACGTTAGCGTTTCGTAGCAATTGCTTTTCATATGGATAAACTGCTTAATACCAGCATCCTTCCATTGGTCCAGTTCCTCTTTTTCTGGAAGGCCTGCTAAGTAAAAAATCAACTCAGGGAATTCAGTTTTTAGAGCAGGCAGGATTTCATAACCGATTATTTCATATTGTTCATTCGTACCGCATAAGCAATAATACTTGGCAGGAGTTTCTAAAATAAATTGTCTAGCTTCCTCTAAAGATAATATCGGCTTACTTTCGGCTGCTCTCAAACCGCCTGCTGCAAGAAAGCCCTTCATAAAATCAAGTCTTGCTTTATGCTGCTTTAATCCACCAAGACAAATCATCCCTACAGTCGGCTTTGAGCCTAATTTTTCTTCGAGATCCTTTGCCTTTTTTCGCAATTCTTCAAATGGTTCTGCCAATCTCAGATCCGGAATGGCCTCCATTTTTATTAACGATTTTTCCATAGTAGTAAAATATGAATTTCTCGTTTGAGTTTTTTTATGCGTAACAATTTCATCCAGATTAGCGTAGACATTTGTTCCAACAATGCTTTTCTTTCTTGTTTGAACATCTTGATTCTTTTTTTCATAGACAACAGCAATCTCCTGCTGCAGCCAATTTGATTTTAAAGTTTCTAGAATGCCACCATTTGCTTCAATTTGTTGAAAAAATCCCCAAGCTTTTTCAGCTAAATCATTGGTTAGTTCTTCTATATACCAAGAACCTCCAGCAGGATCTATCACTTTTGTTAGATGTGCTTCTTCCTTCAAAAGAAGTTGAGTATTTCTAGCAATTCTTTCCGAAAACGAAGTCGCACCTGTGAGATCATCGAAGGGTCGCACATGCAAGTATTGAATGCCACCAACCACGGCCGCAAATGCTTCATTTCCAGCGCGCAGAAGGTTAACATACGGGTCATTTACTGTTTTTGTGAAAGAAGAAGTTTCAGCAGCTATATGCATCCTGCCCATATCATCAGAAGATCCGTAAACATTACTTATTCGATTCCACAGTACTCGAGCGGCGCGAAGTTTTGCGATTTCCATAAAAAAATTGCTGCCAATCGAAAATTGGAAGATCATTTTTGTAAAGATTTCATCCAGTTCCATGCCTTCATTCTGAAAGTTTTCAAGATAAAATATCCCTTCAGCCATTGCGATCCCTAGTTCTTGAACAGCGCTCGCCCCACCATTATGATATGGAGCAGTATCTATTAGAATTGTACGCACATTAGGTAATTTCTCATTTGAGTGGACAATGTTTTTTACCCAATCATTGAAAAATTCCTCAGAAATACACCCCTCTTCAGCGAAAATGGCGACGGGATCAGCCCCAATATATCCTCGGAGATTGTCGATAGCCCCTTCTTGATCCGCCATTCTTTCTAATTCCGAAAGAAAAGTAATTTGTAAACTTTTTGCGTTAATTGAGAATGGATATTGACAATAGAATTCTCCTAATAATTTTGCTAGGTTTGTTTCGACATCTAGTAAAGCTTTTGAGACTTTAAATGAAATAGCCGTTTGGCCTTTATTAAATGATTGTCTGAGTTTCTGCTCCAACTCTTCTGCGGTTTGATAGGATAGTTGTTGGGCGACCACCCAGTCATTCGTCAAGTAACCTAACGGATAGGTCCCTCTTCTAAAATCTGAACCTCCTGGAAAATCAGGTACTGGTCGCTCATCTTGATGGGTATAAAGCGGTTTCAAAATAATGTTTTCATATGTAGTAGTTTGTAAGGATTCAACCGTTTTTCCTTTTAAAGATTGCTCTGCTTTAGTTTTCCATTCATGTGTGGACCCTGAAGGAAAAGACTGATTCTTTATTTTTTCCAAACTTTTCATCCCCCCCATTATACATAATTGAATTAAAATTCAATTAATTCTACTAAGTACTATTTTATGGTACAAACACTATTCAAGCAATTAAAAACAAGATAACCGCTGCCAAGCATGGTAGCGGTTGTTTTGTTTAATAAATCGAAGTTGTTGATTTTGATGTATTTTCAAGTATTTCTTTTACGCGTTGTAGGAATCGGCCGCAAACAAGTCCGTCCAACACTCTATGATCAAGTGACATACATAAATTCACCATGTCACGGACAGCAATCATTCCATTATTCATGACAACTGGACGCTTGACGATGGACTCCACTTGCAAAATGGCTGCTTGCGGATAATTGATGATACCCATTGATTGAACAGAGCCGAATGAACCGGTGTTGTTTACTGTGAAGGTTCCGCCTTGCATATCTTCTGATCTTAGCTTGCCTGTTCTCACTTTGACTGCAAGTTCAGAGATTTCACGCGCAATCCCCTTAACTGTTTTTTCATCTGCCTGTTTAATGACGGGAACATAGAGAGCATCATCCGTTGCCACTGCTATCGAAATATTGATATCTTTCTTTTGGATGATTTTATCTCCCGCCCACATAGAATTGATTTGCGGGAATTCTTTCAGTGCTTGCGCAACGGCTTTGACAAAGAAAGCGAAGAAAGTTAAATTGAAGCCTTCTTTTTTCTTAAATTCATCTTTGAGGGAGTTGCGGTACTCCACCAAATTAGTTGCATCCACTTCAATCATTGTCCAGGCATGCGGTGCTTCGTGTTTACTGCGCAGCATATTAGCGGCAATCGCTTTGCGGATGCCTGTCACAGGGATTTCAATATCACCAACTGCAACCGGAATATTGACAGATTGTGCAGATGCTGTAGGCGTAGAAACTGACTGAGATGCTGCTTGTGTTGGTGCTTCCACAACTGCTGTCTCTTGGTTAGCTTCAACATTTTGTTCTGCAACTGGAATTTTTCCTGATTCAATTAATTTTAATAGATCTTTTCTAGTAATTCGCCCGCCAGCACCGGTGCCTGACACCTTTGTTAAATCGATCCCATGCTCTTGAGAAATTTTTAGAACTGCAGGTGAATAACGGGCCTTGTTTCCTTGGTCCACTGGTTCTACACTTACTGCAGCGCTTTGTGCAGTGGCATCGCTTGTTACTAAAGCAGCAGTTTCCTGGGGAGTTCCACCTTCCATTTCAATTGTGCAAATCATTTCACCAACTGCTAATGTTTCACCTTCTTCAGCGATTAACTCCTTAACCACACCTGTAAAGGAGGATGGAACTTCTGCATTTACCTTATCTGTCATAACCTCTGCTAGGGGGTCGTATTTATTTACTTTATCGCCAACGGATACGAGCCATTTACTAATCGTACCTTCGGTTACACTTTCCCCTAACTGAGGCATTTTGATTTGTTCAATTACCACTTTTTACAACCTCCTATTGTCCAGCTCCGGCGCCTAGCCCCTCGAGTCGCTTCGGTCCTGCCAATGAAGTCAAAAACGACTTCACCGTCAGGACCTCCATCGCTTGTCGGGGCTGAACAAGTCGCCTCCGCTTTTCGTTTAATACTCAGCAAGCTCGCGCATGGCTTTTTCGACTTTATCCGGATTTACCATAAAGAATTTTTCCATTGTTGGAGAATACGGCATTGCCGGTACATCCGGTCCAGCTAAGCGCATAATTGGTGCATCTAATTCAAATAAGCAATTTTCAGCTATGATCGCAGAGACTTCGCTAATGATGCTGCCTTCTTTGTTATCCTCTGTAACAAGAAGGACCTTACCCGTTTTCGATGCAGCTTCAATGATTGCTTCTTTATCAAGTGGATACACGGTCCTCAAATCAAGAATATGTGTTGAGATTCCATCCTTCGCTAATTTTTCAGCGGCTTGAAGGGCAAAATGAACACATAGACCATAAGTAATAACAGTAATATCTTCTCCCTGGCGCTTTACATCCGCTTTTCCGATTGGAAGAGTGTAATCATCAGTCGGGACCTCACCTTTAATTAATCGATAGGCCCGTTTATGTTCGAAGAATAATACCGGATCATTGTCACGGACGGCAGCTTTTAATAGTCCCTTCGCATCGTAAGGTGTGGAGGGCATCACAATTTTCAATCCAGGCTGATTAGCAAAAACAGCTTCAACTGACTGGGAATGATAAAGTGCACCATGAACACCCCCGCCGTATGGCGCACGAATAACCATCGGACAGTTCCAGTCGTTATTGGAGCGATAGCGGATTTTTGCTGCTTCCGAGATAATTTGATTAACTGCTGGCATAATAAAGTCGGCAAATTGCATTTCGGCAATCGGCCGCATGCCGTACATCGCTGCACCGATTCCTACCCCAGCAATTGCTGATTCGGCAAGTGGTGTATCAATGACACGCTCTTCCCCAAATTGCTCATACAATCCTTGCGTCGCCTTAAACACACCGCCTTTTACGCCAACATCTTCACCAAGGACAAATACCCTTGGATCTCGTTCCATTTCTTCTCGCATTGCCATTGTGATTGAATCTATATATGAAATTATCGCCATGTTACATCCCCCTTACAAGTCCGCATAAACATATTTCAGTGCTTCTTCAGGTGCAGAATAAGGAGCATTTTCTGCATAGTCAGTCGCTTCATTCACTTGCTTCATCACGCGGTCATTTATTTCCTTTTCCATCTCATCATCCATGACACCAGTTTCCTTTAAATAGGCCCCAAAAGTTATAATTGGGTCTTGTGTTTTGGCTTTTGCAACCTCATCTGGAGCACGGTAGGAACGGTCGTCATCATCAGAAGAGTGTGGAGTTAGACGATACGATATGGTTTCAATCAATGAAGGGCCTTCCCCACGACGGCCACGCTCCGCTGCTTCCTTTACGACTTTATAAACTTCTAATGGGTCGTTCCCATTAACAGTAAAGCCAGGCATACCATATCCAATTGCACGATCTGAAACCTTTTCACATGCTAATTGTTTTTCGATTGGGACAGAGATCGCGTACTTGTTATTTTCACACATAAAGATAACTGGAAGTTTATGTACACCTGCAAAGTTTGCCCCCTCATGGAAATCCCCTTGGTTAGAGGAACCCTCTCCAAATGTTACAAACGTTACCAAGTCTTTCCTTTCCATCTTCCCGGCAAGGGCAATTCCAACTGCATGTGGAACTTGAGTTGTAACTGGCGAAGAACCTGTGACAATCCGATTTTTCTTTTGGCCAAAATGGCCAGGCATTTGCCGACTACCAGAGTTAGGGTCTTCTGCTTTTGCAAAACCGGATAGCATCAGTTCCCTTGGGGTCATACCAAAAGCCAATACTACCCCCATATCACGATAATACGGAAGAACATAATCTTTTTCACGATCTAGTGCAAATGCTGCTCCCACCTGTGCTGCTTCTTGACCTTGACAAGAAATAACAAATGGTATTTTACCAGCACGGTTCAATAACCACATCCGTTCATCAATTCGGCGGGCTAAAAGCATAGTTTCATACATTTCCAATACTTTTCCGTCGCTTAAACCTAAAGCATCATGACGCTTTTCTGTCATTTATTTCATACCTCCCTATTGTTCGTTACATACATTTAAGAATGGATTGCTTTCCCATCAACTGCGAGTGCAGCCTCACCAATTGCCTCTGACAAAGTTGGGTGTGGATGAATTGTATGTGCAATTTCCCAAGGTGTCGCATCTAATACCATCGCAAGTCCTGCCTCGGTAATCATATCCGTTACATGTGGACCAATCATATGCACCCCAAGAATATCATTGGACTCCTCATCAGCAACAATTTTTACAAAGCCATCAGATTCTCCAAAAACAAGTGCCTTCCCAATAGCACGGAAAGAAAACTTTCCAATTTTCACTTTATGACCTTTTTCTATTGCTTGATCTTCTGTTATCCCGACGCTTGAAACTTCCGGATTACTATAAATACATCTAGAGACCAAATTATAGTCAAATCGAGAAGGATCTTTCCCAGCGATATGTTCAACAGCTACAATCCCTTCATGTGAAGCAACATGGGCCAGTTGTAATCCACCAATCACATCACCAATCGCATAAATATGTGATTCTTTTGTTTGAAAAAATTCATTTGTTAAAATAAAACCCTTCTCCACTTGTATTTCTGTATTATCAAGCCCAATTCCTTCTGTATTTGCTTGACGTCCAACCGAAACTAGAATTTTTTCTGCTTTAAACTCTTTCAATGCACCTTTAACTTCTGCAGAAATCGCCACGCCATTATCCTTAACCAACGTTTCTGGGAGCACTTTTGCACTTGTGACAAGTTTAATTCCCTTTTTCTTCATTAAGCGCTGCATTTCTTTTGATATTTCCTTGTCTTCTGTCGGAATAATGCGGTCAGCATACTCAATAACCGTTACTGACACACCAAAATCCGATAACATAGACGCCCATTCAATTCCAATTACACCCCCACCAACAATTATGATGGAACTTGGAAGTGTTTCTAACTGCAATGCTTCATCAGAGGACATTATATATTCGCCATCAAAATCAAGACCCGGAAGTGTCCTCGGTCTAGAACCTGTTGCGACAATTACATTTTTCGGAAGCAGCATTTCGTTTTCTTTCCCGTTATTCATTTCAACAGAAATGGTTCCCGGCATCGGTGAAAAGATGGATGGCCCCAGGATTCTGCCTAATCCTTCATAGACATCGATTTTGCCTTGCTTCATTAAATGCTGAACTCCTTTGTGAAGTTGATCAATTATTTTATTTTTCCGGTCCTGTACTAAACTAAAATCAACCGTTACATCACTAGTGATAACTCCAAAATCTTTACTATGTTTGGTTGTTGCATAAACTTCCGCACTTCTAAGAAGCGCTTTACTTGGAATACATCCTTTATGTAAACATGTCCCGCCAAGTTTTCCTTTTTCTACAATAGCTGTTTTCAATCCAAGCTGAGAGGCCCTAATGGCAGCTACATAGCCACCAGTTCCCCCGCCAAGAACGACCAAATCATATTCTTGTGCCATTTTCTTTCCTCCCCAAGTACCTTAAATTTTAGCTGTTTTAAATTTACCCGGATAAACTTTTTCCACTTCTTCACCGCGTAAGACTCGTAGTGCTCCTTCAGCTAGAGCTTGAAGTTCGTTTTCCCCTGGCTGAACAATAACATCAGCAATCCAATTAATTCGGTCGGTGATAGATTTCACAAATCCTTTTCCGTAAGCAAGACCGCCAGTCAATATAATTGCATCCACTTTTCCTGATAATACAGCACTGGCAGCCCCAATTTCCTTTGCTACTTGATAGGCCATTGCATCATATACAAGCTTTGCCTCATCATCACCAGCTGCTATTCTTTGTTCTACCTTTACAGCATCATTAGTTCCTAGGTAGCCAACAAGGCCACCTTGGCCCACAAGCATCTTCATTATTTCATCACGGTAATATTCCCCCGAATAACAAAGTGCTACTAAATCCCCAACTGGAACGGTTCCAGCACGTTCGGGGCTAAATGGCCCATCTCCATGAAGACCATTATTAACATCAATTACCTTACCATGTTTATGGATACCAACGGTAATCCCACCACCCATATGGGTAACAATTAAATTCAAGTCATTGTATTTTTCCCCTAATTCCTTTGCTACCCTTCTTGCGACTGCTTTTTGATTCAAGGCATGAAAGATACTTTTCCGTTCAATTAAGGAAAATCCAGAAATTCTCGCTAGTGGTTCAAGCTCATCAACAACAACAGGATCAACGATGAAGGAGGGAATATTTCGTCCAGAAGCAATTTCGTATGCAATGATTCCGCCAAGATTTGATGCATGCTGTCCGGCATAACCAGACCGAAGATCAGCTAACATCACATCATTAACGGCATAAGTTCCACCTTCAATTGGTCTAAGCAAACCTCCACGGCCACATACAGCAGACAGTTTGGAAATATTTATACCTTCATTATCCAGTATTTCCAAAATTGTTGTTTTTCTAAATTCGTATTGATCAATTATATTTGCAAAAGAGTTTATATCCTCTGAATCATGACGAATTGTTTTTTCTAAAATGGAAATATCATTATCGAAAACCCCAATTTTCGTGGATGTCGAGCCTGGGTTGATGACGAGAATCCGATATTCATTATCTTGCAACGTATTTGACCTCCATTTTGGATTTCTTATGGTTGAAGTCGTATGGTAATTTAATATAACTATAAGTGCCCTATGAAAGGCAAAGACGCTGAATTCCCATTCAGCGCTCTGCGAATATATTTTTTAAAAAAGTAGTGCCTATCTAGATATTCTATGACTTAAGATATGGTGGCCATTTTGCAGGAATTGGCTTCTTGAATTACGAATCCTTGCAATTCTTTCTTCTGCCATCCGGTCCGCTGCTACATATGTTGGAATACCATCACGTTTTGAAATTTCAATTACTTTTTCAATCGTTGCATAAAGCTGTTCAACCTTTTTCATTGCCCGTTCTTGGTTGTAGCCATAGAGTTCATCAGCAACATTGATTACCCCGCCAGCATTAATAACATAATCGGGAGCATAGACAATTCCCATTTCGTGGATGATATCACCGTGACGGGTATCTTTTAATTGATTGTTAGCTGAACCAGCAATAACTTTTGCTTTTAGCTGTGGAATCGTTTCATCATTAATTGTTGCCCCTAAAGCACACGGAGCATAGATATCACATTCTACACCATAAATTTCATCAGGGTCGACCGCTAGTGCACCAAATGCTTCAACAGCACGGTTAACCGCCTCTTTATTAATGTCCGTTACAATAAGTTGAGCCCCTTCTTCATGCAAATATTCACAAAGTGTATAGGCTACATTTCCAACACCCTGAACAGCAACTACTTTTCCTTCAAGTGAATCTGTTCCAAACGCCTCTTTTGCCGCTGCTTTCATACCGCGGTAAACACCGAAAGCAGTTACTGGGGAAGGATTACCTGATGAGCCAAATGCCGGTGAAATTCCAGTTACAAAATCTGTCTCTTCATGAATTAAATCCATATCAGCGACTGTTGTACCAACATCTTCTGCTGTAATATATCTGCCGTTTAGTCCTTGGATGTAACGGCCAAATGCACGAAACATGGCCTCATTCTTATCTTTTCTTGGATCGCCAATGATAACCGTTTTACCTCCACCAAGATTTAATCCTGCGGCAGCATTCTTATAAGTCATTCCTTTTGCTAAGCGTAGGGCATCTTCAATTGCAGCTTCTTCAGATGCATAAGTCCACATACGTGTTCCACCCAATGCTGGCCCTAAAGTTGTATCATGAATAGCAATAATTGCTTTTAATCCTGATTGTTTATCCTGGCAGAATACTACTTGCTCATAATCGTATTGTTCTAAGTACTTGAAAATTTCCATGTAAAATTCCTCCTCGATTATTGACTATCTATTTGTTGTTGCACAGCATAATGCCAGTGCAAGAGAATAAAGCTTACTTTCAGCAGAATCAGCTCTGGACGTTAACACAATTGGTGCCTTTGCCCCGGCTATTACCGCACCGACTTTTGCATTTGCGAAATATATTAATGATTTATATAATACATTACCTACTTCGATAGTGGGTACTAATAAAATATCTGCATTTCCCGCCACTTCACTATGAATTCCTTTGTGTTCGGCAGCCAGTGTTGACACGGCATTATCTAAAGCTAACGGGCCATCTACTATACAATCAGATATTTGTCCTCGTTTATTCATCACAGTTAATAATGCTGCATCTAATGTAGCCTGCATTGCCGGATTAACTACTTCCACGGCAGCAATAGGGGCCACTTTAGGTATTTCTATTCCAATCGACCTCGCAAGGGAAACAGCATTCTTAATAATTTGTGCTTTCTCTTCTAAATCGGGAGCAATATTCATTGCAGCATCTGTTACAATCGTAAAACGATTGAAACCTGGAACCTCAAATGCAGCTATATGTGATAAAACATTTCCAGTCCTAAGTCCGTGTTCCTTATTCAAGACTGCTTTTAAGAAAATATTGGTTGGAATATTACCTTTCATTAAGACATTTGCTTCTTTGTTAAAAACGGCCTTTACAGCTAATTCTGCAGCAGCAGCATTAGAATTTGCATTGATAACTTTTAGATAATTATTTCTAATGTTTTTCTGTTTTTTTAATTCAATAATTGAATTTATTTTTTCTTCATCACCAAATAGAATAAAATTGGCAAGATTCCGGTCTAATGCAGCTATAACCGCTTCAATGACTTCTAGATCTTCTGCAGCAGCAACTGCAACAGTGTTTGAACTTACTTGGGCTGCTTTGTTAATTAGTGAATCCAGCAACAAGTTGTCATCAACCCTTTCTCCTCTTACTACAACTCCCATAATGTAATATGCAATTTCCGTGCCAAACAAATCCCCATGAAAACGCTTTATTATTCATCCTAAAGTATGAAACATTTTTCATAATACGAAATTTATTGCATGCTATTCTTTTCAATGTTGTATTTTTCAAGCTTATAATATAAATTCCTCACAGACAATCCCAGCGTTTTCGCTGTCAATGTCTTATTTCCATTTAAGCGAAGAAGTGTCTGCTTAATAATTTTCGTCTCATATTCATCCATCATATCTGATAAGGAACGGTCTATCACAAAGGAATCGTTACTGTAGCTTAAAGAGGGTTCATTTGTGCTTTTTTTATTTTTTAACTCTGGTAGGTGATGAACATCAATAAGGAGCTCATAATAATTCATAAAAATAATCGCTCTGCCAAGAATATTTTCTAATTCTCGAACATTTCCTGGCCATTCATAATCCATTAACTGGTGTAACGCTGCCGGTGTGATTCCTTCAACGTTTCGTCCATAGTCCTGGCTTATTTTTTGAATAAGCCGCTCATTTAAAAGAGGAATTTCCTCTTTTCGCTTCCTTAATGGAGGGATATGGATTGGCATTCGATTTAAACGATAATATAAGTCTTCCCGAAAGGAGCCTTTAGCAATACCCTTTTCTAAATTGACATTAGTTGCCGCAATAACTCTTACATTAATGGAAATTGGCTTTGTCCCACCGACTCGGATAATTTCTTTTTCTTGAAGTACTCTCAGTAATTTTGCTTGTGTATTCACTGGAAGTTCACCAATTTCATCGAGAAAAATACTCCCATTATTAGCTTCTTCGAAAAAGCCTCTTTTTCCTCCTCTCATGGCACCAGAAAAAGCACCTTCCTCATAGCCGAATAGTTCACTTTCTAACAATGTTTCCGAAATTGCAGCGCAATTGACCCTGATAAATTTGTTATATTTACGGTCGCTTGCATTATGTATAGCATGGGCAAACAATTCTTTCCCGGTTCCTGATTCACCCCTAAGGAGAACGGTTGCAGGTGTTTTCGCTCCTAGTTTAGCTTGTTCAATCGCAAGCATCATTTCATCAGATTGAGCAATTATATCCTCAAAGGTGTATTTCGCTTCAAGCTTGCGGATCAGTTGTCGTGCGCGGTTCAATTCTCTATTCAGTGATTTTATTTCGGACATATCATGAATAACGCCAACACTGCCTTTTAATTTCCCTTTTACGATAATCGGGGCCACATTTACTATTACTTCTCGTTTGTTTGGCCCCACTCTCATCGGAACGCCGCGTACAGCTCTTCTGGTTTGCAACACCTTCATGTGCATACTCTCCCCTTCAGAAATATCCGCTGTAGCTGGTTGACCAATAATCTGATCATGGGTCAGTCCAGTAATACGGGAGTATGCTGGATTAATAAGAATGCCTCTGCCATTTTCATCCACAACAGAAATTGCATCATCACTAGAATGGATAATGGCTTGCAACATGGTTTGAATTTCCTTTAAATCCGTAAGTTCTTCAGCAAGATTAACAACCTCAGTAATATCTTTAAAAACAGCAAACGCACCTATTAAGGTCCCATTTTCCTCGATAATTGGAATACGGGTCGTAATGATTTTTCTATCATTACTCAGAACCATTTCTTGGTTTGCTTCAATTCTTCTTGTTTCTACAATTTGAGGCAGCCTTGTTGTTGGAATAACATCAACAACAAATTTCCCAATTGCCTGTACACTCTTTACACCCATGATTTCTTGTGCCCGTTTGTTGAATAAAATGACCTTTCCGTACTTATCAATAACAATCATTCCATCATTTGCAGCATTAAAGATTAGTTCCTGCTGGTAGGATTCATTTTTATGCTTTTCAATTAGCTCCTCTTTTTCTTGCATAATTTTTGCGACCAGAAATGCAACGCTTCCTGGAATCAGAATGGTATTTTGACTTTTAGCTTTTCTAAGTTCTTGGAAAACAGTATCGTTTCCTGTTACTTCAATGATAATATCAATAGAACCTGCTAAAAATGGGCGCCAGTCTTCCCCTGTTTTTATTCCCTCTTCTTGTGCGAATAAAATTCCCGGTGCATCCAAGTTCCGATCAATTACCACACTGACTTTTAATACTTCAGATTCTTTTAAAATTTTTAAGATTGCCGTACCACCTTTACCAGCACCAACAATCATGACATTTTGCATTTTTTCTACCCCTTTAAGAAATTTTTTTCATATCATCTTAAGAAAAATATGCAACTTTTTTCATATCTATTTTATAACCAAACACAATCCTTGACAAATTTTATCTATATAATAATATTTTGATGAGATATAATCTTAATATGACATGATATTACAGTAAAATTTGAAACTGGAAGGATTTATTTATGAAGCGAATAATTGCCCTCATCATAGTATTGATTCCTGGAATTTTGGCTGCTGTTGGTATTAAATTAATGCGTGATATGTTATTCGGGATTTTACAAGCTCCATTCCCTAATTTATTGTTGCAATTTCTAGCTGGGTTTATCTTTTTTGTCGGCGGTCTAGGGTTTGTGGCAGGATTTATCTTTCATCGAGACCGAAAAAGAAGCAAGGTTCAAAAAAGGTTTAAAAATACAAAATAAAAAGAGGCCTCTACGGTCTCTTTTCATATTGTTTTCGTATTTTTAACGCTTTTACTGGATCATCCGTAATAAACGCCGTGCAATTAATCTTAAAAAGGCGATGCATATCTATCTCTTTATTAACAGTATATGGCCGTACGGCAATCCCGTTATTTATTGTATTTATGATAACATCATCAGACATGACTGAGTATTTTGGATGGATCCCCTTAGCTCGGATCGCTTGGGAATAAATCCATGGCATGTAGATGCCTTCAAGAAAAAGAGGGGCTATTTCAATTTCAGGTGCTAGGCTGTAACTATAGACAATACTATAGTGATTGAAAGAGGAAATAATAATCCGATCGATTAAATTAAATTTTCGAACAAGTTGAATGACTTTTTCTTCCATCCCCTTATAGGGAAATAGCCCGTTCTTTAATTCAATATTACATAATAATCTATTGGATGTGAGCCACTCAAGAACTTCAGTTAATGCAGGTATAGGTTCTTTTTTGCTTTTTAGATTGGCGTTCAATTTCCGAAGATCTTTAAATAAGAAATCTTTTACAAACCCGTTCCCGTTCGTTGTTCGGTCTACTTTTTCATCATGAATGACAACTAATTCGCCGTCTTTTGTTAACTGAACATCCAATTCCAACCCATCTGCACCTGCTTTTTCTGCTTCACGAAAGGCTCCTAATGTATTTTCTGCAAAAGAAGCCGAATAGCCACGGTGCGCAAAAATCTGAGTCATATTTTCACTTCCCAACTTTCTAATTGGAGGAATTTCAAATGAAACCTTTACAGTTATCACCAGAAACAGCAATCAAGCTATCCCAAAAGTTAAATGTGCCTATAGAACAGATTATGCATATGCCCCAACATATTCTCATCCAAAAATTAATGGAATTGGAGAAAGAGGAGAAAAAATAACATAAATAAAAACACCAACTTTAAGTGTTAAAAAAAAGCCTTCATTTCTTTCGATGAAGGCTTACAATTAATTATTATTTCAAGATGCCTTGTGTTCCAGCCTCAATTTATCCGCAACCATGGCAATAAATTCAGAATTCGTCGGTTTTGCCTTAGACATGCTGACAGTGTATCCGAATAGCGAAGAAATGGAATCAATGTTTCCCCGGCTCCAAGCCACTTCAATGGCATGACGGATTGCTCGTTCCACACGGCTCGCTGTTGTGTTATATTTTTTGGCGATATCTGGATACAACACTTTCGTAATTGACCCTAAAAGTTCGATATCGTTATATACCATTGAAATGGCCTCGCGTAAGTACAGATATCCTTTAATATGTGCTGGGACACCAATTTCATGAATGATGCTTGTAATACTAGCATCCAAATTTTTAGGTTTTTGCTCAGTTTGAGAACGATAAGTTGTTGATGTTGATTTTCGTGTAAATGAATTGTTATTTCCGCTAACTTGTCGAATATGGCTTCCTAAATTCTCCATATCAAATGGTTTCAAAATAAAGTAGGAAGCACCAAGTTCAACTGCTTTTTTTGTCACATCTTCCTGACCAAAGGCAGTGAGCATAATAACGTTGGGAAGTACTCCCTTTTTAAGATCACGGAGGCGCTCAAGTACAGCCAAACCATCAAGATGCGGCATAATAATATCCAAAACTAGAACGTCAGGATCCGTTGTCGATAACATTTCTAGACACTCTTGTCCATTATGAGCAATTCCTACAACTTCCATATCATCTTGGGACGAAATAAAGTCCTCTAATAGTCCAACTAGCTCCCTATTGTCATCAACGACACAAACTTTAATTTTCTTCACTTCTAGTTCCTCCTCGGGTTTAAATCATAAGATCTATTTCATCTAACATTTCTAATCAGTTGTATTCTCCTAATTCTATTCTAAATTAGAAATTCGACAATGCAACAAAAATTCCTCTCATTTTTTTAATATTTCTTAAAATAGTGATAAAATCTAATCTTTTCTTTGTTTTTCTCGCCTTTTCGACGTAAACCGCGTTATTTCCAAAATATGGATGTTTTTTGTCGAAAAATGTTTATGTAAAAAGCAAAATAGGGGGATTTTCCTATTTTGCTCCAATGTCCTAACTCGCTTTATTTTTTGGCATTTCATATATGTTAATTCCAGCTTCATTTAACATCCATTCAATGTGTACCCCGTATCCTGAGGTTGGATCATTAACAAAAACATGTGTAACTGCTCCAATTAGTTTTCCATCTTGAATAATCGGGCTGCCGCTCATCCCTTGAACAATACCTCCTGTTTTTTTAAGGAGCTTAGGGTCGGTTACTTTTATTACCATGCCTTTGGTTGCTGGAAACTTTTGCGGGATTGTGCTGACAATTTCGATATCAAATTCTTCTACTTGGTCATCATTAACGACCGTTAATATCTTTGCGGGTCCTTCTTTTACTTGATGTGATAATGCGATAGGCAGTGGTTTATCCATAACACCATTTTTTAATTCTTTTACCATTTCACCAAAAATACCAAATGGGCTGTTCTTTTGGATATTACCAACGATTTCTCGGTCCGAAGAAAAGCGGGCAAGTTTTTCACCAGGGTCTCCGTTACTTCCCTTTTCAATGGAAGTTACAGTAGACCGGACAATTTGTCCATCTTCAACAACAATTGGCTGTTTTGTATCCATGTCTGATATTACATGACCAAGGGCACCATATTTCTTAGATTGTGGATGAACAAAGGTCATTGTTCCAATTCCTGCAGCGGAATCTCTAATATATAAACCAAGCTTATAAATATTTTCCCCTTTGTCTTTTAATGGGGTTAATTGTGTAGTAAATTTTCCACTTTCCCGACTAATAACCATATCGAGAGGTTTTCCTTCTTGTCCTGCGGTTTGTACAAATGGTGCTACATCTGACATTTTTTCAATTTTATTACCGTTAATTTCAGTAATGATATCCCCAATTTTTATACCTGCAATTTCACCTGGAGACTTTTTTCCAGATATAGTATTGATTAAATGGTGGCCCACAACCAAAACGCCGACTGTGTTTAATTTTACGCCGATTGACTGCCCGCCTGGAATGACTCTAAAATCCTTTAAGACGCGTACGTCAACCTTTTTTATAGGAATCCCTGCAAACTCTAACAGCATTTCATTTTTTCCATTTTCAGTTGCCTTCATTGAAACCGTATGTTTTCCTTGATCAAGTGTAATATTCGAATTGCGAGAAACCAAAGCGGCTGATACCGGGGCAGCCTTCTGAAAATTATAGTCTTGTCCTTCAAAAACTGTAATTGTTTTAGGTATCGCAAGGTATTGCTGTATAGGCTGAAAAAAAATAAGGCTAATTAATGAAACAAGGAGAATTCCACCAATAATCTTTCTAATTATTTCTAACTTCAAATTCTTCACTCTCCTCGCTTCTTTTCATTACATTGAAATGGCTACATCTTTAATTTTGCCTCCTTGACAATCATTTATAACTTGGTTCTACATAAAAAAGCTACCCGAAATGGATAGCATTACAATTTTTATTAAAAATATAGAAATTTTAGCCTTTTTACGGCAAATGTTTCAGTTTAGTGACTTGTCAAAGCACTACCACTTTTTTTGTTTTCTGCAGCTAAATATAATAATTCTTCTGCATGTTTTTTAGTGAGGTCAGTTATTTCTGTTCCAGATATCATCCGGCCAATTTCATTAATTTTTTCATTAATCTCTAACGGGGTAACAGAAGTTTTCGTTCTACCCCCTTTTATGATCTTTGAAATGAACAAGTGAGTATCAGCCATGGCTGCTACCTGAGGCAGATGCGAAATACACAAAACCTGTGATTCGGCAGCCACCTTATAGATTTTCTCCGCAATTGATTGGGCAACCCTGCCGCTTACACCAGTATCAACCTCATCGAAAATTATGGATGTTACTCCTTGATGCTTGGAAAAAATACTTTTTAATGCCAACATAATTCTAGATAATTCCCCTCCAGAAGCAACCTTTGATAAGGGCTTCAATGGTTCTCCGGGGTTAGTTGAGATAAAAAATTCTATATGGTCCACACCGTTTTTTGTAAATTGAATGGTATTTGTTTCAAAACGAATTTCAAAAACAGTTTTCGCCATATACAATTCTTTTAATTCTTTATGTATTAACCTTGTCAGTTTATCTGCCCATTTAAGACGAATTTCAGTTAACTGCTTCGCTTCAAGGATTAAGTCTTTTTTTACAGAAGTTAATTCTTTTTCTAATTCGCTTATATGTGTTTCTTTATTTTGCAATGTTTCAATTTCTTCTTCAATATTTGCAGCATACTCTAATATTTCATGAATTGTTTTTCCGTATTTGCGTTTGAGCTGATTAATTTCATTCAACCGGTCTTCGATTTCATGTAACCGTTGCGGGTCGAACTCTAATATATCTAACTCATTTCTTAGTGCACGCGCCGCATCTTCTAATTGGTAGTAGCTATTCGAGACAGATTCGTAGATGTCTTTATACGCCGTATCAAGTGCCGCAGCGTCTTCTAGGTGCCCCATAACCATACTAATCCAATCCAGCCCTTTTTGTTCTCCCTGCAAGGCTGTATGGCTGGACTGAATGGCTCCAAATACTCTTTCGAAATTAGTTAGTTTTCTTTTTTCCTCAAAAAGATCTTCATCTTCATTAAGCTTTAAATTTGCCTTTTGAATTTCATCCAATTGAAACTGTATTAAATCTAGCCGATGGGCAGTTTGTTGATCATTTTCACTTAATGCTTTTAACTTTTGGAAGGTTTGCTCATAACGACGAAATACTTGCTGGTATTCACCTTGTGAAGGTAGTATATCATCTGCTCCAAATTGATCTAGCAGTGTTAGGTGTCTTGAGTCATCCATTAACTCTTGATGCTCATGCTGACCATGGATATCAACGAGTGTTCCTCCGATTTCCCTGAGAATGGAGATTGTCACAAGCTTTCCATTCACTCGGCAAACACTTTTACCGGTTTGGGCAATATCTCGTCGTAAGATTACCGTTCCTTCGTCAATGTCAATCCCAAATTCTAAAGCTTTAGCAATTACCGGATGTTTGTTATCATCAATCTGAAAAAGCCCTTCGATTTCCGCCTTATCCTCACCATGACGAACAAATTCTGCAGACCCTCTGCCACCAACTAATAAATGAATAGCATCAATGATGATTGATTTACCTGCACCCGTTTCACCTGTTAAAACCGTTAATCCCTTTGTAAATGTTACAGATAAGGCTTCGATAATAGCGAAATTTTTAATTGATAATTCTGCTAACAAGGAACATTCCCCCAATTAAAGCATATCTAGGAACCGGTTTGTGATAACTTCAGTATCTTCCGGAGTTCGACAAATGATTAACATTGTGTCATCCCCACAGATGGTCCCTAATATTTCATCCCAATCGAGATTATCGATTAGTGCGCCAATTGCCATTGCATTACCTGGCAGGCACTTCATGACAAGCAAATGACCTGCCGCATCAATCCGTACAAACGCATCGATTAATGATCTTTTCAACTTTTGTAATGGATTAAATCTTTGGTCAGCAGGTAAGCTGTACTTATATCGTCCATCGCTTAATGGAACCTTAACAAGATGTAATTCTTTAATATCCCTAGAAACGGTTGCTTGTGTTACATTATAGCCAGCACTTTTTAGTTCATCCACTAACTCGTCCTGTGTTTCGATATCATTAGTTGCAATGATTTCTCTTATTTTTATATGGCGTTGGCCTTTGTTCATTGTTTCACCCCATAATAGTTAAAACATCTAAGTAATATGTACTAACACGCTCTTATACACATGTTAGCCGATTTTTACAAGCTTGTACATTTTTTCTTGTGAAAAGGGGGGAATTTTCATTCCAAAAGAAGAAAAGGATAAGCATCAGCCTACCCTTCTGAATTTTGTTTTGTTTTAAGTTCCACGTGTGATTCCTTTACAATTTCAATAGGGGTGACAAGTAATTGATTAACTCCAATTTCCCGTTCCCCTTCCCATTTGAGATGGAGCAGGTACTCAATGTTTCCATCCCCGCCAGTGATGGGTGAAAAGGATAAGTTTTTTATTGTGTATCCTTGCTGAAAGGCAAAATTAATGATTTTATCAATTACTTGTAAATGTACTTTTTCATCACGAATGATCCCTTTTTTACCAACCTGTTCACGTCCAGCCTCAAATTGCGGTTTTACTAGTGCTATGACGTCACTTTCAGGGACTAAGAGTGTTTTTAAGACAGGTAATATCAACGTTAAGGAGATAAACGATACATCGATTGTGGCGAAATTTGGCATCTCTCCAATTAAATCGACAGGTGTAACATAGCGGAAATTTGTCCTCTCCATTACTACGACACGTTCATCCTGTCTAAGTTTCCAAGCAAGCTGATTATAGCCTACATCCAAAGCATAGGACATTTTTGCACCGTTCTGTAATGCACAATCGGTAAAGCCGCCAGTAGAAGATCCAATGTCGAGCAATACTTTGTTCGTAACACTCACATCAAATACCTTCAAAGCCTTTTCAAGCTTTAATCCACCACGGCTTACATACGGAAGGATCTTCCCTTTGATACTAAGTGGAATATCCGTTTTCACCTTTTCTCCTGGTTTATCCAATCGCTCTTCGTTTGAATAAACTAGCCCTGCCATAATCGTTCGTTTTGCCTTTTCTCTGGTTTCAATTAAACCTCTTTCTACAAGTAAAACGTCTAACCGTTCTTTATTTTTCATATCTTAAGCCCTTTGTTGTTTTTTTCTAGCTAGTATAGAAACCCGTTTGATTACTTCTTCCGTTGTTAAACCAATTTCTTTAAGAAGTGAGTCAACATCTCCATGTTCAATAAATTGGTCCGGGATTCCGATTCTGTCGATGTGCGCGTGATAAAATCCTTGGGTTTGTGCGTACTCCAGAACTGCACTCCCAACCCCCCCTTGTAAAACTGCTTCCTCAATGGTAAGAATCGGCATATTTTTCACAAGTAGATGAGTCAGCATTTTTCCATCCAAAGGCTTGATAAACCGGGCATTGACAACTTTGACGGAGATCCCCTTCTTTTCAAGCACCTCAGCTGCTTCTAAGGCCATTTGAATGGTGGTTCCAAAGGTTAGGATAGCCGCATCATCACCCTCTTTTAGAACCTCCCACGTCCCAATTGGAATGGCTTGAAAATCCTTATCCAATGGGACACCAAGTCCATTCCCACGCGGGAATCTCATGGCAATAGGACCGTCATCATAATTCAGTGCGGTGTAAACCATATGCTGACCCTCATTTTCATCCTTTGGCATCATTAACACCATATTAGGGATATGCCTTAAAAAAGCAATATCAAAAACTCCTTGATGGGTTTCACCATCGGCACCCACCAATCCAGCCCGGTCGATTCCAATAAAGACATTTAAGTTTTGACGGCAAATATCATGAACCACCTGATCATAAGCCCGCTGTAAAAAGGTTGAGTAAATCGCCAGAAAAGGCTTCATATTTTGTGTAGCTAATCCCGCAGCGACTGTTGCTGCATGTTGCTCTGCAATCCCTACATCATACATTCGCTCAGGGAACTCACCTGCAAAGCCTTCGAGTTTAGAACCAACAGGCATAGCTGGTGTAATCGCCACAATCCTTTCATCCGTCCTGGCAAGCTTTCGAACCGTTTCACTGACAAGGCTGCTCCATGCAGGGGGCGGTGTTTTTACCGGCTTTACGAATGCACCAGTGTCCATTTTATATGGTCCAGTTCCATGCCATGTACCTGTTTTATCACTTTCTGCAGGCTGGTAGCCTTTTCCCTTTTTAGTGATGACATGGAGAAGAATCGGACCTTCTGTCTTTTTAGCATAGCTGAAGTTCTCAAATAATGCTTCAAAATTATGACCATCAATTGGGCCGAGATAAGTAAATCCTAGTTCTTCAAAAAACATACCGGAAACAAATAAATATTTAAGGCTGTCTTTCACTCTTTCAGCGGTTGCAGCTAATTTCCCGCCCACTGCAGGTACTTTTTTCAACAGTACTTCAAGCTCATCTTTCACCCATTGATATTTTCCAGCCGTCCGCAATTGACCAAGAATATTATGAAGTGCACCAACATTAGGAGCGATTGACATTTCATTGTCATTTAAAATGACAATCATATCTTTTTTCTCATGACCAATATGATTTAAGGCTTCTAACGCCATTCCACCTGTTAGAGCCCCGTCACCTATAACTGGAATAACAAATGATTTTTCCTTTTTTAAATCTCTAGCGATTGCCATTCCCATAGCAGCAGAAAGAGATGTAGAACTGTGACCTGTTTCCCAAACATCATGCTCGCTTTCAATCCGTTTAGGAAAGCCGCATAATCCTTTATATTGCCGTAATGTATCAAACTCACTTGCTCTGCCCGTTAAAATTTTATGAACATAAGATTGATGTCCCACATCCCAGATAATCTTATCTTTGGGACTGTTAAAACATTTATGTAAGGCTATGGTTAATTCGACTACTCCTAAATTCGGTCCAATATGGCCTCCAGTTACAGACAGCTTTTCAATCAAAAATGTGCGAATTTCTTGACTTAAAGCCTCTAATTCGATATTTGACATGCCTTTTAAAAAGGCTGGGTCTTTTATTGATAACAGATCCATGTTTGGACCACTCACTTTCATACTTTTATGCATTCTTCTTTTTGTCATTGTGTTATATTACACATTTAAATAATTAAGTTTTGATTAAAAAATAGCCGCTAACACGAGAGTGATAACGGCATTGACAACGTTTTCTACAATGAAAACAATTATAACACACTTATTTCAATGCCTCAAATACCGTTTTCTAATGGTCTCTTGAAGCAACTAATTCCGTTATTTCCATCAGAAGGGTCGTATCCAAGCCTGTCATACCGAGATATTGCTTCGATAGATTTATTTGTTGATTCAAGGCTGCAATTGCCCCTTCTAATGATAACAACTGCGGATACGTACTTTTATGATTGGAGGTATCACTACCAACTGGTTTCCCGATTAATTGCTGATTCCCCACCAAATCAAGAATATCATCTTGGATTTGAAAAGCGAGACCTAGATGATGGGCGAAAGAGGAAAGATTTTTTAATTGTTCCTGATTTGCACCCGCCATTATCGCTCCTGCCAGAACACTAAATCCGAGCAGCTTACCGGTTTTATGGATGTGTATATACTCAAGTTCTTCTAGAGTTAAGGATTTCCCTTCTCCTTCCATATCGGCAACTTGGCCGCCAACCATTCCTTCCGTTCCAGATGCCTTTGCCAACTCAATCACTAATTTTAGTTTTGTATCTGCTGAAGCGAATTCAGATGGAATATTCCCAATTACCTCAAAGCTATATGTTAATAAAGCATCTCCTGCTAAAATCGCAATAGCATCACCAAAAACTTTATGATTTGTGGGTTTTCCTCTTCTAAGGTCATCATTATCCATGCTTGGCAAATCGTCGTGAATTAGGGAATATGTATGAACCATCTCAATGGCCGAAGCAGCAAGAAGCCCATTTTTTGGGTCTACCCCAAATGCTTCTAGAGTAGCGAATAATAAAAGGGGGCGAATTCGTTTACCTCCTGCTTCAAGTGAATAGATCATTGATTCCTTAATAATAGGAGGGGCGTCAAGCTTATTAACCAGAGTCCGAAGCTCCGAATCAAGCTGAAGTTTATATTCTCGTGCAAATACATCTAGTAACCCGGTTCCCAAGTCTTATTCCTCCTCATCAATCGTAAAACTCTCCGTCCGACCGTCCTCCGTAATAATTTGTGTTAATTGTTCTTCGACACTTTTTAATTTATCATGGCAAAGTTTGGACAGCTCCATACCTTCTTTATAGAAAATGATTGCTTCTTCTAACGGTACATCTCCTTCTTCAAGCTTATCCACAATTCGTTCCAAGTTAGTCATTGCCTCTTCAAAGGAAATTTTCTTTTCATTCGTCACGTTTTTCGCTCTCCTTCCTATTCTCAACTCTACAGAAAAGACTGCCATCCGTTAATTGAATCTGAACTCGCTCATTCATTTTAACTTGATTAATGCTTTTAATTAGTCTGTTTTCTTCTGAATAAGCTAAACTATATCCACGTTCCATGATTTTCAAGGGGCTCAACGCACCTAAGGTCGAAAGGATCCTTTCAAATTCTGTTTGCTTTTTTGAAAGTACTTGCTGCATGGCACGTTTCATCTCTTTATTGGTTAGTTCTAAACGTTTTTGTGCTTCTCGTAATGCCTCGCTTGGATGATTCCTCTGCAAGCGTTTATAAAGAATTTCGTGCTGCCCTTTTTTTATTAAGGACAACCTGGATGTCCCGCGGACCAGCATTTCCGTTAGTTTATCAACCTGCTCAAGCTTTTGTTCATATAATCGATGGGGATAGCGAAAGGCATAGGATTTCTGAACACGAGCTAATCGTTCTTTTTCAAACTGGAATTTTCCCTTCATCGTCCGAAGAAGGCGAGTTTGCCGCTGTAAAACCCTGTCCAATAACTCATCTATATGTGGGACAGCAAGTTCTGCAGCACCAGTTGGGGTCGGAGCGCGTAAATCCGCTACAAAATCAGCAATGGTAAAGTCGGTTTCATGTCCGACGGCTGATATGATCGGGATGTCTGAAGAAAATATCGCTCGGGCAACGAGTTCCTCATTAAAAGCCCACAATTCCTCTATTGACCCCCCGCCGCGTCCAACGATTAGCACATCAATTTCATTCATGCTATTTGCTTTAGCAATAGCCTTAGCAATAGAGGGAGCCGCTTGATCCCCCTGTACAAGGGCAGGAAAAACAAGAATATTAGCGATGGGATACCGTCTTTTAATTGTAGTAATAACATCCCTTATCGCCGCTCCAGTGGGTGAGGTAATCACCCCAACGGTTCTAGGATATAAAGGAATCGCCTTTTTATTTTCTATCGCAAATAATCCTTCTAATTCTAGTCTTTGTTTAAGCTGTTCATAGGCTAAAAACAATTCTCCTATACCATCTGGCCGCATTTCTTTTATATATATTTGATATTGACCACTTGGTTCATAAACGGAAATTTCGCCTCTGACAATTACTTTCATGCCATTTTCTGGTGTGAATTTCATTGATCTTGACTGACTCGAAAACATAACCGCAAGAATGCGGGCTTTTTCATCCTTTAAGGTAAAATACATATGACCGCTCGAATGCTGTTTGAAATTTGAAATTTCACCTCTAACATGAACATCCCGTAAATGTGGATCCGCATCAAATTTTCTTTTTATGTATTTGGTTAAAGCATTCACAGATAAATATCTTTGTTCCTGCATAGGTAACTCCTTTTTATTCGACCAATAGTCAAATGAAAACTCTTCGATTAGCGAAAAACTGTCCTTATCTTATATATATTTATAAAAGATAAGGACAATTTCCTACTTAATTGCGGTCTAGGCTTTCTGCAGCTGATTTTAAGGTATTATACATAAGCATGGTAATGGTCATCGGTCCTACTCCCTTTGGAACAGGCGTGATATATCCAGCTTTTTCGCTTACCTCAGCAAAAGCTACATCACCGCAAAGCTTTCCGGCTTCATTACGGTTAATTCCAACATCAATGACGACAGCACCGTCTTTTACATGCTCCGCTGTAATAAAATTCGGAATTCCAACAGCAGCAATAAGGATATCCGCTTGGTTTGTATGGAACTTTAGGTCATTAGTTTTAGAATGACAATAGGTTACAGTTGCATGTTGATTTAAAAATAATTGACCGACCGGCTTTCCGACAATATTACTTCTCCCAACCACGACAACATGCTTCCCTGCTATTGAGATACCTGTTTCTTCAAGTAACACCATAATTCCGTACGGCGTACATGGTAAGAAGGCATTTTGCCCTGTCATCATCCTGCCGATATTAATCGGATGAAACCCATCAACATCCTTATTAGGAGAGATCGATTCAATTACTTTTTTTTCGTCAATGTGTTTGGGGATTGGCAGCTGAACCAAAATGCCATGAATATGATCGTCCTGATTTAATTCTTCAATTTTTGAGAGTAATTCCTCTTCGGAAACTTCCTCTGGCATTTCAATTAAAACTGAGTTCATCCCAAGTTCTTGGCAGGCTTTTTCTTTATTTGTTACATATGTCCGAGAAGCATGGTTATTTCCGACAAGAATAACTGCTAATCCAGGAGTTACCCCAAGGTTTTTTATTCTGCTAACCTCTTCTGCGATTTCCATTCTTTTTTTTGCTGCAATTTCTTTTCCATCAATAATAGTAGCTGTCATTTTCTCTTCTCCTTTTTTTCTTAAGTGCGTCCAATCAATTAATCGTTAAGAAGTTTTTGTTTCACCTTTGATAGAACACCATTAATAAACTTACTTGATTGGTCATCTCCGTATATTTTTGCTATTTCGATGGCTTCATCTAAAATAACATTTTCCGGAACTTCATTTCGGAAAAACTTCATTTCATATGTAGCTATTCTTAATAAATTTCGATCGACCGTTGCCAATCGTTCTATGGACCATTTTTCTAGATTTTCACTGATTAAATTGTCAATTAAGGTTTTTTGTTCGACTACCCCTAGAACAAGTTTAGATAGGTACTCGTCACCCGCCTCTCCTTCCAATACATGCTCAATCGCTGCTGATGGCTCAGTGTTGCTTATATCGATTTGAAAAAGTGCCTGTAATGCCTTTTCCCTTGCTGTTCTTCTTTTCATTATACAATTAACTCCTTTAGAGATATTAATTAATTTTTGTCTATTTTTCATACATAAATAGTAAATAAGTATTCGAATAGGTTGCACATAAACGATAATAGCATAACTAAAAATGATTCGCACTCTAAGGTTGTTATTTTTCCAATATGTAAGCACTTTTATTTAGGACTTAATTGCAAATAAAGAAAAACCAAAGGAATTTTCTCCTTTGGTTTCCAAGTTTTAGATCTCTGTGTCAATGCTCTCTGGTTCATTCTTATGGTTTTCAAATTGTATCCCAACCACATGAATATTTACTTCTTCAGCATCTAAGGCAGTCATATTCAACAATGCTTGACGAATATTATCCTGCACTTTTCCTGCAACGGAAGGAATGGATACTCCAAACTTCATCATACAATAGACATCTACTTTTATTCCTGACTCTGTTAATTCGACTTTTACGCCCTTACCATGGTTTTTCTTCCCTAAACGCTCAACCACACCTGTTGCAAAATTACCACGCATCGAGGCTACACCTTCCACCTCAGAAGCAGCAATGCCTGCAATAACCTCAATCACTTCAGGAGCAATTTCAATTTTCCCATGTCCGTTATTGCCTTGTTCCATTTCCAAGACACTAAACTCGCTCATTAATAACACCTCCAGATATTAAATAGACTTCATCACATCATGTAATTCCAAGAATTTGGTATTAAATCCGCCTTCGACGAACTTTTCATGATCTAGCAGTTTTAAATGGAACGGAATCGTTGTATGGATTCCTTCAACAACGAATTCACTCAATGCACGTTTCATTCTTGAAATGGCCTCTTCCCTGCTGTTCCCATATGCGATAACCTTCGCAATCATAGAATCATAATAAGGCGGAATCGTATACCCTGGATAAGCTGCTGAATCAATACGTATGCCAAACCCGCCAGGTGGAAGGTACATGTTGATTTTCCCTGCAGATGGAAGAAAATTCTTTTCTGGGTTTTCGGCATTAATCCGACATTCGATTGCCCATCCTGTAAATGTGACATCCTGTTGTTTTAACTTTAACTTTTCTCCAGAAGCCACCCGGATTTGTTCTTTAATTAAATCGATTCCAGTGACCATTTCTGTAACAGGATGCTCCACCTGAATTCTGGTGTTCATTTCCATAAAATAAAACTTTCGATTGCGGTAGTCATATATAAATTCTACCGTTCCCGCACCTGAATAATCAACTGCTTTTGCAGCTTTTACGGCTGCATTACCCATTTCTGCTCGGATTTCCCCATCTAATGCTGGTGATGGAGATTCTTCAAGAAGCTTTTGCAGCCTGCGCTGGATTGTACAATCTCTTTCTCCTAAATGAATTGTGTTACCAAAGGAGTCAGCAAGGACCTGAATTTCAACATGACGGAAATCCTCAATATATTTTTCAATGTAAACACCAGGATTTCCAAAGGCTGTCATGGCTTCCTGCTGTGTAATATTAATGCCTTTAATTAATTCCTGCTCGTTCTTGGCAACACGAATCCCTTTGCCACCTCCACCAGCAGTTGCTTTTATGATAACTGGATATTGGATTTTTTTTACAAGTTCAAGTGCCTCATCGATATCATTTATAATCCCAGTTGAACCTGGGACAATTGGGACCCCGGCTTCACGCATAGTCTCCCTTGCGATATCCTTAGTACCCATTCTTGTAATGGCCTCTGGGCTTGGACCCACAAATGTTATATTGCATTCGCGGCAAAGCTCTGCGAAATCTGCGTTTTCGGCTAAAAAGCCATACCCCGGGTGAATGGCATCACAAGCTGTAAGCTTAGCCACACTAATTAGATTTGTTACATTTAAATAACTGTCTTTTGATGAAGTAGGGCCAATGCAATAGGCTTCATCTGCGAGCTGTACATGTAATGCTTCACGATCCGCTTCCGAGTAAACGGCAACAGATTCAATTCCCATTTCCCTGCACGCTCGAATAATTCTAACTGCAATTTCTCCTCTGTTTGCAATTAACAGTTTTTTAATCATCCTGTTATCGCTCCTTATTCAGGCTTTACTAAAAATAAAGGCTGTCCGTATTCTACTAATTGTCCATTTTTAGCAAGTATTTCAACAATTTCGCCGTTAATTTCAGCTTCAATTTCATTAAATAATTTCATAGCTTCCACAATACATACAATCGAATCTGTTGTTACATTAGAACCCAGTTTAACATATGCGTCAGTGTCTGGAGTCGGTGACGCATAAAAAGTCCCTACCATTGGAGAAACAATTTTATGAAGATTGGATGTATCAGCTTCCTTTACAGTCTCCTCTTTTTGAACTTCCTGGTTTACTTCCTGAACAGGAACGGAAGGTGTTGCTGTAGATAAGACTGGTTGTGCTGGTGATACAAATTGAGTTTCTTGTGGAGCCGGACTTACTTGTGAAACATATGTAACTGCACCATTTTTTTTCATTTTAATTTTTGAACCATCGTTTTCATATACAAATTCATCAATACTTGATTGGTCCACTAATTTAATCAATTCGCGAATTTCTTGTACTTTTAACATTGAGTTACACTCCTCGTACTACAAAATTATGACTAACTACTATAACTATACGATAATACCTAGTGAAAGTTCAATGATGGAAATTGTCACCATTAAAATTCACCCTCACATACTTCCTCTCTTATCATAATATTTTTATTAACAAAAGGGAACTTTTACAGTTGGCTGTCATTCAACATATTATTTTAACCTATTTCATGGTTATTAAAACAAAAAAGGAAAGTCTAATATAGGGTTTTTAACTAGTTTGTTGATTTGCGCTCCAGGCGCTTCGCTTTCCGCGGGCGTGCCGGGGAGCCTCCTCGTCGCTTCGCTCCTGCGGGGTCTCCCCTGCCCCGTACTCCCGCAGGAGTCTTCGCGCCTTCCGCTCCAATCAACGGTGTAATAATCAATTAAGACCCTCAAATCATTTAAAAAATATTAAGAATAAGTGGTGAAGTCAATGTTTAAGGCAAAAGAGTTTAGCCAAAATGAATTAAGGATTTGTGTCTATTAAAATGGAAATGAACAAGCCCTCCTTACCGTAGCCTGCCAAAATATAAAAAAGATTTCAACACACTTAGTAGGGCATAGAAAAAGTATGTTGCAATGCTTTAAGTTCATTTGCCTCCCTGGTGATTGGAGCGGAGGGCACTCGACTCCTGCGGGATAGAGAGGTCACTGGAGACCCCGCAGGCGCTAAAGCGCCGAGGAGGCTCCAGGACCTCCCCGCGGAAAGCGAGTGCCTGGAGCGGAAATCAACAGGCCATTTAGCAGGGGCAATCAATTAATAAAAATCGGGATTTTAGATTCAGACAAAATAAAAAATTGCCGAGAAAATGACCCTTTCTCGACAATCTGAAGGAAAGTCGTTGACTTTCCTTTTTTACATTCATTTATTTCATTGGTTGGAATTCTACTGCTACATAATTGGTTTCTCCAATTTCTTTTTTCACCTGTAAGATGATTTTGTTGGCCTCAGTTGCTGAAGGTTTCTTCTTAGATTTAACTGTGACTCTTACTTTTTCACCATCTGCTCTTACTAATGCATCTTCATAGCCCATTGTTTTAATTAACGTTTCAAGAATTTCTTCTTTTTTGGCCGTTTGATTCAATTTGTCCATTTGATCTTTAACTTTACTTCGCTCAACCGCAGGAATATCTGTGGAGGCAAGCTCCGTCGTTAGATCCTCTCGCTGTTCGCTCCTTAGGTCATCGAGCTTCATACGTAATTCTTCAAACGCTTCATCACCCGCAACAGTTGATACAATTGTTTTATCATCCTTAGCTTCCGTTTTTGTTTTACCCTGATTTTGATCTTTCGCTTTTTGCGAAACAGCAGCTAGATCATTACTCTTCTGTTCCGGAGAGGTAATGTAATAAACAGATAATACAACTACTAAACTTAACATCGTTAATAACCAAACTGTTTGTTTTTTCAATAGCATAGGAAAACACCCCTTTTATTTTTTAGGCATGACAGCAACTCGGTGACTTGGTACATCTAAAGCGCGTGTAACTGCCTCTACAATCCACTTTTTCACTTGTATATTCTCTGCGCCTTTTGCAACCACTAAGACACCGCGAATTACAGGTTTTTTCGTTTCTACTACAATCGGAACCTCTTTTTCACCCTCACGGATAATCACTAGTTGTTCATCAATTGAGGCTTCCTCAACTTTCCGTTCCCCACCTTCTCGATCTGTTTCTTCAGTCGTTTGTGATTTGGAAACCCTATTTTTTTCAAGCACTTTCTTATCAGTGGAATCAATATTGACAACAACTGTAACATCGTTAACCCCTAGCATTTCCTGAAGGGCTTTCTTAAGCTGATTTTCATATTTTTCTTCATATTTATCCAATGCCTTATTGCTTGAGCCCTTATTTAGACCAAATGCCGGTACATCTTCGGAATTTACTTTTTCACTCGTCGCAACAGGTGTATCCGCTGAGTTCGAATCTGTTTTAAATACAATATTGCCAACAAGCATAAAGGCTGCACCGATACATAGAACAACAAGCATATACTGGTATTTCCCTGGTTTCTTGTCAGATTTACCTTCTATTTTGAGCACCTTTTTAAGCCATGAAAATGGTCCTTGGTTGTTATTCATTTTGGTTATTAATCCCCCCTTCAATCGAAACTTCAACTGTTTTTTCGGTCACATTCCATTTTTGCGAAAGAAAAGCGGCAATTTTTTCAGCTTCTTCTGTTGAGCTTTTAGATGGAAGAGGTGTTTCTGTGTTAATTTCGACTTGTTTGATCGCTTCGACTGTCTTCACTTCATTTTCTGGTTGCTTCAGAAGAACCATAACCTTTTGGAGGTTGTCTGGGAATGCTTGGTCGCTTTCTTCATTTGTAGCTAGATCAATTTTTGCAATCTCCAATCCGTATTGTTCCATCAACTCCTCTTTCACGTCCTTTTTCAGTTGGACAGCCATTTCTTCTAAAATATATGCATGTTGTTGGGCTTGTATTTCTTTTTTCTTTAAATCTATTGAATTTTTCATATTTTTTTCTCCAGGGGCTTGATATGAAGGGATCGAACCCATTGCTGATTCAAAATCCTTGGAAATCAATTTAAAAATTGGGGTAAGAATAATGGCAATTAAAAGGAGTCCTGTAACCATTTTTGTGTACTTTTGCATACTTGAATTGGGGAGGAGCATATCAATTACCGTGGCTAACAAGATAAAGAGAATAATATTCGTTACCCACTCTATTAAAAATTCCATATGAATCCCCCCTATCTCATCATCATCGTCAGGTTTCCTGCCGCAACTATAACTGTTATACATAAAAAGAACATCAGTGAAACGATTCCTAAAGCTGCAAACACATAAATGACACTCTTGCTAATAATATCCAAGCAGGTAATGATTGGCCCGCCGCCTAATGGCTGCAAGATTGCGGCAGCGAATTTATAGATAAAGGCAATCATTAAGATTTTAATAGCTGGGAAGGCTACAATGATAAGCAGGATACCAACACCAGCAATGCCTACTGTATTTTTTAATAGGACAGATGCACTAACCACCGTATCTGTAGCATCTGTAAACATCCGGCCGATAACAGGTATAAAGTTCCCCGTTACAAATTTCGCTGTCCTAATCGTAACACCATCTGTTACAGCTGCTGATGCTCCTTGTACTGATATAACACCTAGAAACACCGTCAAGAAGATTCCCATTAACCCAATGCTCCAGTTTCTTAGCAGGGCAGCTAATTGTGACACTTTATACTGTTCTGACATCGTGCTTACAATACTCAACAAGGTGGCTAGAAACAGGAGAGGCAGGATAATATACTGCATGAATAAACCGCTTATATTCATTAAAAACAAGATCACCGGATGAAAGAAAGCTGCTGATATAAGACCGCCAGAGGCTGCAATTAATGCAAGTAACAGTGGAACAAGTGCTAGCACAAAAGAGATCATCGATCCGATTGCTTCATTTGTATAACTTATGGCGATATGGAAACTATTCAGGGCAATTATGACTAAGACCATATAAACGATTGAATATGCAACCTTGCTAATCGCGCTTTTCTCGAAGGCATTCTGCATCGATTGAAGGAACATACTAAAGATGGTTAGCATGATCAATGACCCCAGTAATTTCCCGTTAGAAACAAACTCTTGAAAGGCAAACTTTACTATTCCCAACCCCCATTGTTTAAATGAGAATTTCTTCTCGCCGCTTACGAAGTCATACAAGCTCCCCTTTTGACTTTCTGGAAGAAATCCCCCGTATTTATAGGTAATGTCCTCCCAAAATTGTTTGAGTTCTGTAATATCAAGGGATTTAAGCTGGGCATCAACTAACTCCTGCGGAGAAAGAGGGTTGGGGTCTTTAGTCTCTTCGGCAGCTTGTACACCTGTAAAGGATAAAAAAAAGAATACAAGAACTATAATAGGAATAAACTGCAATCGCTGCTTCAATTCTATCTACACCTCTTTTTCAGGTTTGTCATCAACTAGGAATAAGTTTGATTATCGTTTCAATCAAAACAGTTAAAATCGGGATCGCCATAGCAAGGATAATAATTTTTCCAGCTAATTCAATTTTAGAAGAGAGTGCTCCCTGACCAGCATCCTTTGTAATCTGGGCGGCAAATTCAGCAATATAAGCAATTCCAATGATTTTTAAAATCGTTTCGATATAAACCATATTCACTTTTGCATTCACTGCAAGTTTCTCAAGCATATGAATGATTTCATAAATTTTATCCACCAAAAAAAGGAAAATGACACAGCCTACAAAGACTACTAAGAGGAATGCAAAATTTGGCTTTTGTTCTTTCACAATTAAAGCTAGAAAGGTTGCTACAAGAGCTATGCCAACTATTTTTATGATTTCAATCTTAGGGACCCCCCTTCTATTGATATAAAAATACAGATTTAATTTTTTGGAAGAGATCATCCACAATGGATGCTACCTGAAATAATATATAGATAAACCCAAACAACGTTACCCACTGTGCGTATTCTTTTTTCCCCACCTGGTCAAGAACGGTATGCAAAAAGGCAACAACTATTCCCACACCAGCAATTTTAAAAATAATATCCACTTCTAACCCCATTGCATTTCCCCCTAAAATAATAAAATAATCAGTAATAATCCTGATAAGAATCCGAGACTCTTGATCATTTTTTCGTATGTTGCTTGGGCTTGAATTGCATCCGCCTCTTCTCTTTCAAGATGTGTTAGTGTCAGCATGATATGTTTTTGCTGGGACATACGATCATGTCGACCCAGGGTTTCCCCAAATTGCTTCATAATTTCAAATTCTCCCTGCTTTAATGCTGTAGCATTCCATATTTCTCTTAAACTTGTTTCCCAAGCGTCTCTTACCGTTGTTTCGGTGTCCGTTAATTTCTTGGAAAAGGACTCAAAAAAGGTTGAAAGCGGCTTTGAAAGCTGTTCTGCTAACCTTCTGGCAGCTTCATGTAATGGCGTATGACCGTACATTATTTCTGCTTCAAGTGATTGTAGTGCAGTCCTTAATGCCCTGAGCTGCCTTGGTCGTTCACTAAAACGTCTGGAAATCTCAAATCCGATCCATGTTGTTGCGACAATTATGAAAACAGCACCTATAAGCTTAATCATTTATGTCACTCTCACTTTTTGATTCATTTCTTTACCATTTCCATCTAAAATATGAGTAATAGTTCCCGGTCCTGATGTCCTACTAAGGACAACAAAACGTTGAAAAATTTTTTGATCAAGAATCGTCCGTAAAGATGGTCTATTTCTAACTTCTTCAATGCTCGTCCCATGAGTGGTCATCATTAACTTTATTCCCGCATGAACAGCCTCTTGGATGGCTTCAGCATCTTCTTTCCGGCCTATTTCATCAACAACTAGAATATCTGGACTCATCGAGCGAATCATCATCATCATTCCTTCAGCTTTCGGACAGGCATCTAGCACATCCAAACGGTCACCAAAGGTCAATTGCGGTATCCCATTAACACATCCAGCAATTTCACTTCGTTCATCGACAATTCCTACCTTATTTGCCTGTATACCCCTTGCTAAGTAACCTGAGGATGCAATTCTTGCAATATCACGCAGTAATGTTGTTTTTCCAGTTTGGGGCGGACCAATCACCATCGTATGCATCCAATTTCCTTGATAGATATAAGGGATAATTGGTTCAGCTATCCCTACCTTTTCCCTAGCTATCCGAATATTAAAAGAGGAAATGTCCCTGATCGCTTTGACCTTTCCACCCTCAAGGATCACCTTACCAGCCAGCCCAATCCGATGGCCCCCGGAAACAGTTATAAATCCTTGCTTAAGTTCCTCTTCGAGGGTATAGATGGAGAAATGACTTATTTTATTCATTAGGTGAAAAGCATCATCAGGCTGGACAATATACGGTAAAAACCTGGGTGCGCCTTTCATTGTCATTTCAATCGGTCGGTTAATTCGTATGCGGATTTCTTCCAGTTCTTCTTTTTGGTTAGGAGGGATTTTGCTGATTAGGTCGGCTATATTTTTTGGTAAAAAGTTTAGGATCGTTTCCACGTGTGCAACCTCCTCATATTTGCCTTTCTCATTATTTAAAATGTATGCCTGCTTGGTCACATTATGACTTTCAAAACTGTCATTTCTTTTCTATTTTCTGAGATGAATGCTAGAACAAAAATAAGAAAAGTAGAAAGGGATAATTTTAATATCGGAACATTTTTGGAAGTCAGTCGTATTTTAAAGAAAGAATAAACATAAAGGGGGAGAGGGAAGTGTACAATTACCATCCGTTAAATCGAAATGGATTACCTCCCAAGGACTATTTAATTAAAGTGTCTGGTGAAGGAGAAATGGCAATCCAACCTGACTCCGCTTCGGTAAACCTAGGAATTATAACGGAAAGCAAGCAGGTAATAACCGCCCAGCAGCAGAATTCTCATGAAGTAACAAAGGTAATTGACTCTCTTATTTCACTGGGAATTACCAAAAATAATATACAGACCTTCGATTATCGAATTGAATCCGATTACGATTATGACCAAGGGAAACAAATATTTCGTGGTTATAAAATAACCCATATCCTTCAGGTAAAAATAGAGGACTTATCAATCGTTGGCAAGGTCGTGGATACCGCTGTTCAAAATGGTGTGAACTATGTTTCTAACGTCCAATTTACAGTGAAAGACAAAGAGTCTTTTTATAAACAGGTCTTAGTTATGGCAGTAAATAATGCAATTGAAAGGGCTAAAACCATTGCAGGGACATTAAATGTATCGTTAATCCCCACACCGAGGTTAATTATCGAAGGAGGCAGAACGGTCCAGCCTGTTTTTAATCAGACTGGGGCTTTCGTGAAAGGAGCTGCCTCCACACAAATTGAACCAGGACAAATAACAGTCAAGGCTGATGTGATCGCAGAATTTCACTTTAAACCATTTTAGAAAAAAAGCTGTGTTAAAGGACATTGTTGATTTAAAGCCTACGTTGATTGGAGCGGAAATCAACAGCCAAGTTAAACAAAGCCTAGAAAAAAGGATTGAACCCAATTTATCGGTTCAATCCTTTTTTTGTGAATTTAATTGTCATATTTCTTTGACCAATTATATAACTGCATTTCTGTAACTGGACCGTTAAAATGTTCTCTAATTATTCCTTGTTTATCAATCACAAAGGTTTCAGGCTGCCCTGTCACATTATACATTTTAGAAACCTTTGCATTATAATCAAATAAATAGTTCATTCCGGCTTTATTTTTCTCCGTTACTTTATTAATCTTATCCATTGTCTCGCCGCGATTAATCATAAGAAAATGATACTGATCACCATATTCTTTTTGGAAGGATTCTAGCTCTGGCAGCTCCTCTTTACATGGAGCACACCAACTGGCAAAATAGTTCAGAATAACCACTTCCCCCTTAAAATCGGAGAGCTTGGTTGTACTTCCATCCAAATTTGGCAACGAAAAATTATATGCCTTATCACCAACATCTGTATGTTCACCTTTTGTAACTAAACTATAACCAAAGAAACCAAACATACCAACAATAAGAATCAATACGAGTAATTTGATGACCCGCTTGTTCATCGTATTTCCTCCTGACACCAGTAAGGTTCTATGCAAAAGGCCTGTTTATGCTTCACAGGCCTAATTATTACTACTAGTTATTTTTCTAGTTGTTTTAAGAATTCAATTTCTTTCTTAAGCTTTGAGTGTCTTTTACCGAGTATTAACATATATCCAAAAATAACAACCCATGCAACAGAATAGGCACCATACATAAATTCAAAACCCATGATAAATTCCTCCTATTTTTCCAATTCTTCTCTTAATTTTTCTTTATAGTGCTCTACTTTAATTTTCATATTTTCAAATGAAACACCTTTATGAAGAAGGTATGAATAAAGAATGGTAAATGCTGCAAGTGAAACAAACAACGCCACTAGCATAGAACTCTCAATACCTCCACCTTTTTGGGAAGGTCCCTCACCAAACACGATTGGGTGAAACTTTGTTTGCCACCAGCGAATCGCGAAAAATACGATTGGAACATCAGCAAACCCGATGATTCCAAATACAGCAGCAAGCCTGGCTTTTTTATCCCATACTCCATCCATTTGACGAATCATAATGTAGGCTATATAGATAAAGAAAAGAATTAACGTTGTAATTAACCGCGGCTCCCAAACCCACCAAGTATTCCATGATGATTTTGCCCAAATTGGGCCAGTTGTTAAGACAATAATCGTAAAGACCACACCAATTTCTGCAGAAATATAAGCATAGGTGTCAAATATTCTTTTCCGTTTGACTAAGAATAAAATACTGAAGACAAATGTCACAAAAAATGCCATGAACGCCAGCCATGCTGAGCTAACATGAAAATAAAAGATTTTTTGGGCTGCTCCCATCGTTACTTCTTCAGCAGAAAAGATAAAGATAAAATAAAGGGCGACCAACATGGAAATAACTGTAGCACCAAACAAAATCTTTGATAGATCTGGGCTCTTCTTAACAGTTAATTGAGATCCAGTAAGTACCGCTTTCTCTCGTTCGAGATTCATACTCATCACTTAAACCTCCAGCACATAATCAATTAATAAGAAACAAACAACAAAGAAGATAACATCATACGCAGTGACTAACTGAATCCAAGCGACTGCACTTGAAAATTTCTCCATATTCGTTAAGATGATTCGAGTGGCTTGAACAACACCGATTAGGATTGGCGTTGTAATTGGAAACAGCAATAGTGGAAGCAGCATCTCACTGCTTTTGGAATTGGCTGCCAATGCCGCCAAGAATGTTCCAATGGCGATAAATCCAAAACTGCCTAAGAATACAACTAAGATAAAATAAGGAATGCTGCCAAAAAATTTGAAATCAAATAACAAAAATAAAAACGGGATGGAAACCAGTTCTACGATCAGCATCATCGAAAAATTGGCTAAGAACTTTCCTAAATAAATGCTCGCTGCCTCCATTGGTGCAACCAATAATCCTTGCATCGTATCATTTCTCTGCTCGGATATAAATGATCTGTTAAGCCCTAAAATTCCAGCAAAGACGATAATGACCCAAATGACTCCAGGTATAACTGCTTTTGTTGTATTATTGGCAGGGTCAAAGGCGAAGCTGAAAACAACAATCACCAGACCAGCGAAAATAATTTGGGTCACCATAATTTGTTTTGTTTTTAATTCGGAATATAAATCCTTTTTTGCTAGTAAGAGGGCTGTTCGAAAAAGGTTCATGATACTCCCTCCACTAATTGCTCATATTTTTCAGAAACAAAACCTAAGTTTTGATTTTCAATCCTAAAATCATCGACGATCTTGCCATTTTTCACAATGATAATTCTGTCACAGATTTCAGCTGCTTGTTTGAAATCATGTGTAACCATTAAAGTAGTCGTGCCTTTTGCTTTCATGGAAAGAATAACGTTATTAAGTATGGTAATTGCTCCTTGGTCTAATCCTGTGTGCGGTTCGTCCAAAAGGAGAATTTCCGGTTCATGAACAATCGCTCGTGCAATCGCAATCCGTTGAATCATTCCACGGGAGAAATTCTTTACCGGTTCATTTAAAAAGAATGACAAACCTACTTCTTTGACAAGTGCAATCGCTCGTTGTTCAACATTTTTAACACCATAGATATTCCCAAAGAACACAATATTTTCTAATGGAGAGTAATGATCATAAAGCAAACTGGAATGGGGTAAATAACCCATTATTTTTTTTATTTCGATATGATTTTTTTTCAAATCCATATTATTAACCAATATAGACCCATATGTAGGTTTTATTAAGGTTGCGAGTACTTTTAGAAGCGTACTTTTTCCGGCACCATTTGGTCCAAGGATGGCAACCGTTTCTCCTTTTTTGATTGAGAGGTCTACACCACGAAGGATAAGCTTATTATCCGCTTGCTTTGTTAGCTTTTTTATTTCTATCATTTGCAGTCTCTCCCATCCCAGCTACTACTCTACAAAATTACGTAAGTTTAATTTTACTTGGACAAGATGCTGTTTATAAGCTTCTAGCTTTGCATGATATTCATCCTCTGAAAGCTTTCCATCTCCGAAGGATTCTTCCAATTCAATGATCTTATCCATTATGGCTTTTTGCTTTGCCATTAAAAGTTTAAATGCCTTCTCTTCTTTATCTGCTCCAAGTCTTTCCTCTTCCAGCTTTGCTTTCCTTCTGAAATAGATATAATAGGAGATTCCAGCAAATACAATAGCTCCTATAATGATTAAAAAGACGTGTGGATCAAAGCGGTGTAGCGGGGACTGTGCCCATATTCTTAGATGGCCTGGATTATGAAAGGCAGGCGCCGTGTGTGTAACCGAACTATTACTTTTATTAGTTGTTTCTGACTTTTTTGTCTCATTCGCTACAGGCTGTACATCTGGCTTATAAACAAGTGTAAACGATTGGTTAGCTTTAATCCCTTCGATACTGTATCCAAAATAATTTTCGTCATCGAATTTAAAACTGCCTTGACTGGTTGCAACAGCCCCCTTAACTTCAATACTCCCTCTTCCTTCTGGAACGAGAATTTGCATCATTTGTACGTTGTAGTCAGCTTTTAAATTAATTTCTTTTCCCTTCGCTATCCGATAACTGTAAGGCAACACCATCGTTTGATTTCCTGGAATTGCCGTGGTTGTAATGAATCCTTTGTCAACCTCTTTAAAGGCAATTTTATTGTCTAAAAAGTTGAGATCCTCTGCGCCTTCGGAAAGGGTTACATTTAAGACCGCTTCACTTTTACCGTCACCTTTATATTCTTCAGCTGAGGTATTAGTATAATTAACCATATTCATCATATTCGTTGAGCCATCTTCTGCAGGGCTGACAACGATATAATGCATATCAATCGAAACCTTTGAATCAGAAGCTGCTAATCCATGAAATGGAATGAATAGCATCAGTCCGAGGAAGAAAACCGTGATTTTTTTGATCACTTTCCTTCCCCCTTTTTATTCTTATAAGTTTTCATTCGAGCTTCAATTTCTTTTTCAACTTCATCCATTAAATCTTTATCAATGTTTGTATCCATCAATTGTTCTTCTTCCTTCATAAGGCTGGCAACTTCTGTTTCGTATTGCTTCTTTAAAACTTTATAATCAGCGTTTGAGATTTTATCCATCTTGTACTCAAATTCTATTTCATTAAGTGTTGTTAATAGTGCTTCTTTCGTGGCGCCGATATCCTGACCCGTTGAACTAACATGTAAATAAGCATCCCACTTAAATAACGGTGATAATATTAGAAACAGACAAGCTAGCGCAAATATGGTGGTAAAAATAATTGATATGACTGTGATATCTTGCATTTTGTTCACATCCTAAAGATACTTTTTGCGTTCTTCATCAATCATGGAAGATAGTATTTCTCCTTCTACTTCATCCTCGGTGTTCTGGTACTCAGCAACAGGTTCATCTGAGGCTTTTTTCTTAACCCATTTACGAATAACGAAATACAATGATATTCCCGCTGCGGCCAATACTACAAACGGGAGAACCCACGCTGTTAAACTAAAACCGCTTTTTTCAGGTGAAGTCAATATTTCTTCACCATAGATATTGACATAATAGGCACGAATTTTATCCTTATCCCACCCCTTGTTCATCATGTCAACCAGGTCTGCTTTAAATTCTGTGGTAAGATTGCACGTATTCGGATCACATTCATAATGATCCTGACCACAGCCACATGTGCAGGCGAATTGCTGAGCAACGGCTTTGAATTCAGCTGATTTATAGTCAATCTGTTTTGCTGCTTCAACGCGCAGGAATGATCCTTGAAAAATGAACGCTATTATGAGAAGGCCAATAAAAATTTTGTTTTTCATATTAAGACACCTCTCTGCGTACTCCTGTGTACCTCGGAGTGACATTTCCATATTTTCCATTCCAAACGGCGAACAGAGCGCCAATAACAATCATGAATGAACCAATCCATAACCAGTTCATCATTGGATTAATCTTTACAACAAATGTAGCTTTTCCATCATCTTCCCAGGCACTTAACACGATGTATAAGTCTTCCTTAAGCGAAGATATAATCGCCACTTCGGAAGAAGGCTGTTCCCAGTTACCGTAAAATACTTTTTCTGGCTGGTAAGTGCCTAGCTTTTTACCATTTCTAAAAACGGTTACATCGGCATAGACGATATCATTAATGCCTTCTTTCTTCTGATCAAGTCGGTCGTAGTTGATACGATAATCCTTTAATTCAATTGACTGCCCTAAATCGACTGTTTTCATTGTTTGTAAATCATAATTCTGTGAACCAATAATCCCCATCGTGATGAAGGCAATACCAAGGTGAACGATGTATCCACCATACCTGCGGCGATTTCGAATCATCAAGCGGTACAGCGCCAATAGTGGTGTTTCTTTAGTCATTTTTCTTCTAGCTTTTACACCTCTATAAAACTCTAAGAAGTGGGTGATTAATAATAGAGTGATTACTCCATAACCAATGACTGCCCATGCTTTTTGAATTCCTAACACTACCATCAAAATCATGCCAAGAACAGCGAGGATGGCTGGAATCATGAAGTTTTTCTTAAGATTTTTCACGGTAGATTTTTGCCAAGCAAGCATTGGACAAACTGCCATGACAAACATCATTGATAATAGGATTGGTGCTTCAACTTTATTAAAAAATGGCAGACCAACCGTTACTTTTGTACCACGTACTGCTTCCGATACTAACGGGAAAATCGTCCCCCAGAATACGGCAAAGGCTGCTCCGACAAGTAATAAATTATTTACTAAGAAGCTGCTCTCTTTAGAAACAAAGGAATTAAATTCCCCTGCACTGCGTTTCAGCAGGTTATAACGGCTCATTAACACATATAGTGCTCCGATGACTGCCACACCCATGAAGATTAAGAAGTATAATCCCAGGTTTGAATTAGCAAAGGCATGGACAGATGTCAGTACGCCGCTTCGCACTAAGAATGTACCAAATAGGGTAAGTGCATAGGAGACAATGATTAAGCTGATATTCCAAATTTTTAACATGTTTTTCCGTTCTTGAATCATAACGGAATGTAAGAAGGCAGTTGCTGTTAACCATGGCATAAAGGAGGCATTTTCAACTGGATCCCATGCCCAGTAACCGCCCCAGCCAAGTTCAACATATGCCCATTGACCACCAAAGATATTTCCAAGACTTAAAAATAACCAGGCAATAATTGTCCAACGTCTAGTCATTTTAATCCAGAAATCATCGACATTTTTCAAGATCAATGCCGCCATCGCAAAAGCAAATGGAATGGCAAGACCTACATAGCCAAGGTAAAGTGTGACAGGATGAATGATCATTCCTGGATTTTGAAGCATTGGATTTAATCCTTTTCCTTCTATAGGAATCTCATTTAATAGAAGGAAGGGTTTTGCAACAAAACCTAAAATAAAAAAGAAGAAAACCGCATTTGCAAGTAAGATGGACGATATGTATGGAATCATCGGGTTTCCTTTTAACTTCCGTGAGAAAGCAATCATACAAGTATAAAGAGTCAAGAAGAATGTCCACAATAACAACGAGCCTGCATTACCCGCCCATAGTGCGGTAAGTTTATAGATAATCGGTAGTTCACTGCTTGTGTAATCATGAACATATTCGTATTGAAATTGAGAGGTTGCTAATAGGTAGAACAATGAAAGCATTGCAAGTGATGAACATACTAATAATGCAATCAATCCACCTTTACCACTGTTAATAAACTTTTGATTTTTCGTGCTAATCCCCAACGTGATAATGAGGAGTGAATAAATTGCGATGGCTAAGCCTATATAAATCGTTGCGTTGGCAAATAAATACATTTTGTCACCTTCTTAAGTTAGCCTGTTATTTTTCATTCGGTGTTTTATTTAACTTATCTTTATGTGTCTCTGGATTATAATTTTTGATATCTTTTCCTTCATACTTAGAAGGACATCTAGTTTTAACTGTCTCTGCTACAAATGTATTCTTTTTGGTCGGAGCCCCTTGGAGAATAGTAATGACACCTTCTGCAAAGTTATCTGGTTTGGTACCATTATGAATAACATGCATAACATTTCCGTCGTTATCTTTAACATCAAACTTCAACTCAATTTTGTCTGGATTCCATTTAATTGAATCTTCAATAAGTAATCCTTCTACAGTTACAAAATCATCTTTATGTTGATCTTGAGTTGCCAAGAGCTCTTTCATCGTTAACTCAACACCACTTGAACCAGGAGTTGCTGCCATCAGAAGGAATACAATAGCTCCTGCAATAATAAACCCACCAAGCATGATAATCGTATTTTTTTTCATTCTTCTCACCTCATTAGATTAATTTTTTCATTTCTTCTTCGTACATTTCTTGGTCTATCTTTCCAGTTAAAAGTTTTTTGCGCAGTACCTTCTTTTCTTCAGAATTCGCTGTTTTGTTGTCTTTTTTAACCGTTGGAGACGGCTTCTTCGGTTGTTTTTTATTTTGACTGGCTGCATTAGATGCTGATTGTTTATTTCCTTTTAAGCCAATGAAAACAAAGAGTCCGGCAATGATGATTGCAATACCGATGATCGATGCACCACCCAGCCCGATAATTGGACGTTTTGATGAATTAGTGGTTCCCCCGTTTTTAACAACTTGGTCTGTTGCAGTTACACCACTATGGTTTTCATCATTTGGTGGCTGCTTTTTATTAATCGCCTCCATTGTTGATTCGGTACCATCTTTCTTATATGAGAAAGAGTATTTCAAGCCAGCATCTGCCTTTACATTTTTGTATTGATAGTAATAGAGCTCTTCTCCATATTCATTTTTCGAATTGTTTGCTGCTTTTGGCTCAATGTTTATTTCCTTTGCATCCATTGGAGCATAAAAGATAACATCTAACAGCTCGATATCAGCTTTATTTTTAAGTTCATATGTAAAGCTCTTGTTGTCCTTCACGTCAATTGACTTTGTATAGTACTCAATGACAAATTCATAGGTTTCGTTAGTCTTAATTGCTTTAGCTGGTTTCCAAGTAATGATCCCATTTTCTTTATCGACATCATAGGGACGCTGTTCTTCAGGCTTATTTTTTTCTGGGAATTCTGCTACCAAGAAGGCTTCAAAGCCTTTTTCCATTGCTGGAACGGGAATCTCAATCTTCCCATCGAAATCTTGACCACTTTTATTGGTAATTGTTCCGTACTGTCCCACTAGTAAAGATGGAATATCTCGCGACCAACCTTCGGGATAATCAAACTCTGGCATTACCTGAATCTGCATTTCCTTAAAAGGAAATTTTTCTGCCTGAAAGGCTGTTTCAGCACTAGCCTTCGGGATGATGAAATTCGTTAAAAATGATGAGATTACGAATAATGCCAACAACTTATTTTTAAGCATCTTAATCCTCCTTGACTTAAAAAACTTATCACTAGAAAGTACTATTTTTCACTATAGTCCTCTTTGAAATAAATATAATCTTTATCAATCCTTATTTGTTGATTCACTCTTGAACATTTTGTTAAAGGATAAAAATCGTTGCGGTTTCGACAATAAACCACCACAAAATGTTCACAAATTAAAAATGGGCAAAAAAAACCTGTATCCTTTTGTAATGGATTCAGGTCTTTTATGCTGTATTCAGTTTATTTTTTCTCCAAAGATCGGATATAGGTAACAATATCGGTAATATCTTTTTTCTTGAGCTGGCGTGCGCCTTCAAGCCCCTTTAATGAAGGACCCATTCTAGTTTCTTCACGACCGTAGGCTGCATTAATCCATATTTGCTTATCAGTTGTATATTTCAGGTATTGTGGATTAGAGAGAGCGGTTCCCATTTTATCCTTACCTGTCCCTGCTTCACCATGACAATTGAGACAATATAAATTATATTGTGCTTTTCCATTTTCAGGATTACCTGAAATCGTTTTTGGCACATCAAACTCGATTTCTTCTGTCCGCCAGTCTCTTATATAAGCAACAAGGTTTTTTAAATCCTTATCTGACATTCGAGGACCGTAAGCAGGCATGACTGTGCCTTCTCTTCCATATTTCACATAATTATACAAGTCTTTATCGGATACGGAGCTTAAAAAATTCTGGCTATTTAAAGCCGTCCCCGTTTTTGAGCCTTCTCCTTTTCCTGTTTCGCCGTGACAAAATATACAATTTTTGTTATATATCTTTTCACCAGCAGCAATTGCTTCTGATTTCTTGCTATCAAAAATATGGCTATTACTTAAACAGACAATAATTCCAATAATAATCAAAATGTAAAATCCGATTAGTATTTTCTTCATGGGTTTCCCCTTACTTAGGTTCAGGTGTTGGGGTTGGCTCCCCAATATCTTCATATTTTCTTGTTAATAAATCATAAATTTTCGCTGGGCTTTTTCCGTCAAGATGCATTTCTACCGCCTCCCGGGCGATATTGACACATGTATCTCAGGCTATACCATGTGAATCCCATTCTTCAACTGCATTTTCTGGTCCCATTCCTTTGATAAAACAATCAAGGTTACTTTTATGACCGTCATTAACACAACCACAATAGCATGGAACCTGCGCAACTACCTCTGGATAAGTTGCTGCCATAACATACGTTTCTTGAATTTTTTCTGATGTATTTAGAACAAAATCAGGTAATGGCGAATGTTTTTTATCAAGTTTCCAACTTTGATCATTAAGTTTAGAACTGCAGCCAGCGGCTATAATTGCAAACAAAATCCCAAGGAACAAGAGAGATGTAATTCGTTTCATTTTCTGTAGCACCCCTTCCTTTTTATTTTTTTACTATTTCAGTTTAGCAAAAATAAATTAGTCAATAAGTAACTAATTCTTACTATTTAGTGAAGTTTTTAATCATACCGTTAGGGGGATATAAGCAGTTTTCATTAAGAATTGTTAAAAAAAAGCCTTAATCCGACAATTTTCGGACTAAGGCTTTGAACTGATTATGCACGTGACACGTATGATCCATCAGTCGTATTGATAATTAACTTATCCCCTTGATTGATGAAGAAAGGAACCTGAACAGAAAGACCTGTTTCAAGGGTAGCTGATTTGGTACCGCCAGAAGACGTATCCCCTTTAATACCCGGTTCTGTTTCAGCAACCTCTAAAATTACATTGTTTGGTAATTCTACTCCAAGAGTTTCATAATTAAACATCATAATTTGTACTTCCATATTTTCTTTCAAAAACTTTAATTCATACTCAATGCTTGAAGCAGGAAGTTCTACCTGCTCGTAAGATTCCATATCCATAAATACATGATTATCACCGCTTGCATAAAGATATTGCATTTTACGGTTATCGATTTGAGCTTTCTCTACTTTCTCACCTGCACGGAATGTTTTTTCTTGAATTGCTCCATTACGAAGGTTACGAAGCTTGGAACGAACAAAGGCTGCTCCTTTACCTGGCTTTACGTGTTGGAAATCAAGGACACGCCATAGGCCGCCATCCACTTCAATTGTTAATCCTGTTTTAAAATCATTTACAGATATCATATTAAGATCCTCCTAAAAATCATTACAGTATAATTAGTTCTTTTGTAGAATGTGTGAGTGCTTCGTTATGGTCCTTTGTAATCAATGTATCATCTTCAATCCGAACGCCGCCGAGACCTGGGATATAGATACCCGGCTCACATGTTACTACCATTCCAGGTTCTAATTTTACATCAGACTTCATCGATAGACCAGGGCCTTCATGGATCTCAAGTCCGATACCGTGCCCTGTTGAATGACCAAAGTATTCACCATAACCTTTTTCTTTTATGTAGTCTCGTGTTATTGCATCTGCTTGCTTCCCTGTCAAACCTGGTTTGATTCCCGCCATTCCAAGTAATTGAGCTTCAAGTACCACTTCATAAATTTCTTTAAGCTGTGCGTCTGGCTCTCCAATCGCAATAGTCCGCGTAATATCAGAAACATATCCATTGTAGTAACAGCCGTAGTCCATTGTTACAATATCCCCTGCTTCAATTACCTTATCGCTAGCAACACCATGTGGAAGTGCTGAGCGATGACCAGAAGCAACGATTGTATCAAATGAAGAGGAAGTGGCACCAGCTCTCCTCATAAAGAACTCTAACTCATTAGATACTTCTAATTCAGTTTTTCCTGGACCAATGAAGTCTAAAATATGTTTAAATGCAGCATCAGCAATATCAGCTGCTACCTTTAATATCTTAATCTCTGCATCAGTCTTTATCAAGCGTAACTTTTCGATTACACCAGAAAACGGAACAAGTTCAGCGTCAACTTCTTTATCATATAATCTAAAGGAGGAGTAGCTTAGAAAATCCTCTTCAAATCCCAGCTTTTGAATTCCAAGGTTCTTCACTTGTTGTGCAACTTCTTCAGGAATCGTTTCGGTTATTTTTATAATCTCGAAACCTTGGCATTGTTTAGTCGCTTGTTCAATATAGCGGAAATCCGTAAGAAACAAAGTTTTTTCCGCACTAATTAAAACTACACCGGCAGAGCCAGTAAAGTTTGAAATATAGCGACGATTATATGGGCTAGTGATCAAAATTCCATCAATTCCAAGTGTTGAAAAATTAGATCTTAGTTTTTCTATTTTTTCCATTGCTCTCCACTCTCCTTTTCAAATCCATATGAGGACAAAAATATTTTATCACACCCTACTTCATCCGACTAATCGTAACTTAGGAGGACTCCTCGTTCACTTGCTCGTTAGTATTTTGATACTCATAATTTATGGAATATCCAATAAAGATTCCATATACGATATAAATACAAACGGATGTAATGATCGTATCTCTTTTTAGATCAAAAAATGGTTTAATACCTGGAAATAGTGGATTTAGAATAAAGAACACCACCAAAAACAATACAATTCCATAGCCAAGTCCAAACCAAAACCCTGTGAATTTCCTCAGCACTGCATAGTAAATAAATGCTGCTATCACGGAACATATTCCAATTAAAATAATGGAAATGACGGTCCCCAGCCATTCGTATTTCCAATGCCCTAGTGCCCATGGCTCTAGAATGACATTGGGACGAATTTCTGTAAAACTTAAGTAGGACGCAATACAGCCAATCAATCCCCAAAACAGACCTCCAAATAAACCCGTCCAAAATACCATTACCGAAAAGGACATGGGCTTAGGATAATTTCCTAGTTTCTTCTCAATCGCCATTGTAACAACCTCCGTTTACTTTCTGTTTATTCGGGAAGTGCCCTTTTTGCTGTTATATATACTTGATATGCTGTCCTATAATTGGGACAACGAAAGGCCATAATAAATTCCATTTCTTATTATGTCCTTTGGTATTCAATCCCTTACATATAAAAAAACTTTTTAATTGGAAATATTATGTCATTCCTAGAGGTTTTTTTGTTTTTCTAGTAGAATAGAATTAAGTACATACAGATTTTATCTTTCAGCTGTTGTGCAACTATAGATTAGGTTGGTGTAAAGTATATGTCCAATTCTCAAAAACCCGTTTATGGCGGCCAAGCGGTTGTCGAAGGTGTTATGTTTGGCGGAAAACATCATTATGTTACCGCGGTACGCAGGAAGGATCAATCTGTTGAATATTTTCATTTGCCTCGTAAAGCAAATCCTTATTTTACAATCCTAAAGAAAATCCCATTTCTGCGAGGGATTATCGCAATTATTGAGTCAAGTGCAAATGGATCGAAACATTTAAACTTCTCGACGGAAAGATTTGATGTGGATCCAAAAGAAGATGAAATTATAAAAGAAAAAGAAGTCTCTAAATTGACCATGTACCTTGGTGTTGCTGCAATTGGTGTGATTTCATTTTTATTTGGTAAATTTGCTTTTACGCTGATCCCTGTGTTCCTTGCAGTTTTGACAAAACCAATTTTTCCATCGCATTTTGCTCAAGTGTTAGTGGAAGGTTTTTTTAAACTAATTTTATTAATTTCCTATATTTATTTTGTTTCACTTACTCCATTGATAAAAAGGGTGTTTCAATATCATGGCGCCGAGCATAAAGTAATAAATACCTATGAAGCTGGGGTTGAGTTAACCGTTGAAAATGTTCAGGCTCATTCCCGTCTGCATTACCGCTGTGGCAGTAGTTTCATCCTGTTTACAGTCTTTGTTGGTGTTTTTGTCTATATGCTGGTACCTTCAACTCCGCTTTGGTTACGGGTGGCCGACCGTCTCCTCTTAATTCCTGTGGTTTTGGGTATTGCTTTTGAAATCCTTCAATTAACTAATAAACTTAAAGATATTCCAGTTTTAAAGTATCTAGGTTATCCTGGTCTTTGGCTGCAACTAATAACAACGAAGGAACCACAAAATGATCAAGTCGAAGTGGCAATACTTTCTTTTAACGAATTATTAAGAAGAGAAAAGGAATCTGAGTACTTGGTTAAAAGCGAAGAAATTGTCTAAATTCTTGTTTTATCGTGTTTAAAAGAATAAAAAAATGCTTAAGATGCTCTTAGGGAGGTGGCTTTCTTGAAAAATCGGACATTTGTTAATGTTGTTGTTGGGGGACTTATCATTCTTGCTTTACTTGGCCTTGTTGGTTCATTTACAGCTAATCCGGCCGGTTTCATTCAGAGAATAGTTGTCATCGCATTGATTGTTTTAGCCGTTTATTTCCTAGTACGGAAGTTTTCCAAATCAAACCCTCAGAAAAAAGAGCAGCGTGCATTTCTTAAAGCCGCCAAAAAATCAAAAAAACGATTACTGCAAAAGGGTGGAGACGGGGCTGTAAAAACCTCCTCTCTTGGGACGCTAGCATCATTAAAGAAGAGCAACAAGACAAAAAAGAAATCTCCTGCTCACTTAACTGTTATCGACGGTAAAAAGGGTAAAAAGAAAAATCGAGCGTCTCTATAGGCGCTCGATTTTCTTTTTACCCTAGTCTAATCCCTATTAATAACCCCATGTCTTCAAAAATTGTTTTGCTCTCTCTTTTCCTAGATCGAACAACTCATGTTTCTTTTCCTCTGTTAAATGAAATTCTGTTGATAACACACCCTCAGTCGGTATAAAGATAATGTTCTTTACATGTTTTTTAGAAATGTACCTAGAATCGTGTGCATCCTTCATCGTCTCAAATAGGGCTCCAAATAGTTGAATCGCATTTTTTATTTTATGTTTTTCAGTTTCATATTCACTTGGGCTTAATTTAATACCGAGGACAGGTCTTACCTTTTGTGCATTTTCCTTATCAAAAAGCCACATAGGAAAATTGCTTAGGACCCCGCCATCAACTAAAATGTTCATTCCATCCATTGTACGCATTTTAACAGGTTCAAAGAAATATGGGATACTGCAGCTGATTCTAATCGCTTTTGCGATTGGAAATGAACCAGGTGAAATGCCGTATCTTTGTAAGTCATCAGGTAAAACAATCATTTGCCCATTTGATAGGTCTGATGCAATTACTCGAAGTGCCTTCGGGGGCAAATCAGCGAATGTTCTTAACCCTTTGGCTTCAAGTTTCTTACAAATCCATTTTTCAAGTTCATTGCCTTTATAAAGTCCTAGCTTCCAATAGACAAACAGCCATTTTGCAAAAGGGAAAGGGATAATTGATTTGCGGGCATCCATTATTTTTGAGAGATCCAACTCGTCGACCAATTGGAAGATTTCTTTACTTGTGTAGCCAGCGGCAATCAATGCTGCAACAATCGATCCTGCACTCGTTCCCGCCACTCTGACAAATCGCAAACCTTTACTTTCTATTTCTTCGCAGGCTCCAATAAGTGCAAACCCTTTTATTCCTCCTCCAGAAAAAACGCCGTCTATATACATGGCAGCCACTCCCAAAGATGTACTCGTTTTTACATCTTTAAGCGGTTATTTTAATAAATAGTACCAAGGACAAGTAGAAAATTTATTATATATAAAAAAGAACATCGCCCTTGCTCGATGTTCTTGGTCACTAAACTATATTGAAACCGCCTAACTTTCCATTAAAATCGTTTTGCTCCAATGTATCTTGGTTTCCAATAACTATTGCTTGTATAAGCGATTGAAACTCCTTTTGAAGATGCAGCCTGAATCATTTTTCCGCCACCAATGTAAATCGCAACGTGAGTAGGTCTGCTTGCCTTATTTGGTGCAAAGAACATCAAGTCTCCTGTTTGTAAAGAACTAACACGATATCCTTGCTTGTAGTACATATCAGCTGCCGTCCGTGGCAATACTTTTCCAGCCTTACCGTAAGAATACTTAACCAAACCAGAGCAGTCGAAACCTTTAGGTGTTAATCCACCCCATCTATATGGAACGCCAAGATTTGATTTTGCTACTGAGATTGCTTTTGTATGGTAATAGGCCGCTTCCGCTTTATCACCCATAGCGGTAAACAATGAACTTAGAATAATTGTCATAGCCATGGTTGCAATGATTTTTTTCAACATATTGTTTAATCCCCCTGTGTGCTCGTTACTCATAATATACAAAAAAAGAGTAACATGGTCGTAACAGGTAGATTACAGTTATATTACAAATTCCGACTTCGTTCTACTTCAATTAGCAAAATATGCTATATATGATGCAGTATAATGTAACTTTCAGGGACGGATATTGACCTTGATAACACAAAAAAAGGGGGATTTTCTCCCCCTCTAAAAATACGTATTATAAACCACATTTTAATTGAGCGCCGCAGTTTGCACAGGTATTGCAACCACCCATTTCTTTTACTTTTCCAGTCCGGCAGACTGGGCAAGTGTTACCGACTTCAGAGCCGATCGTTACACTTGTTGAGCGGAGTTCACTGATTGTATCAACAAGGACAACATGCTGCTTCGGTTTTTCATTAAAAATTGATAATTGTTCATTGGTGTTTTCTTCAGCTTTTAGTGTTAGTACCTGAGAATCGCGGGAACCATCAACATAAACAGTTCCACCTTTTGCCCCGCCGCGGTACAAACGCTGATAAACTTTTTCGACCTGCTCTACACTATAACCTTTTGGTGCGTTGACAGTTTTACTGATAGAACTATCTATCCAGCGCTGGATGACACATTGAACATCCGCATGGGCTTCAGTTGAAAGCTCCATTGATGTAACAAACCAGTGCGGAAGATTGTTTTCATCTGCTTCTGGGTGCTGATCCAAGTATTCTTTCACAATATCCGCTTTTACTTCGATAAATTTACCGAGGCGTCCGCTACGGAAATAAGAGAATGAGAAATAAGGCTCAAGTCCGGTGGAAACTCCAACCATGGTCCCTGTGGATCCAGTAGGTGCCACAGTTAGTAAATGGGAATTTCTAATTCCGTTTTCTAAAATAGATTGGCGGACATCTTCAGGCATTTTTTTCATAAACCCTGTATTTATGAAGGCCTGTCTTAATCGATTGGTTTCTGATGTTGTTTCACCAGTTAAGAATGGGAAACTTCCCTTCTCTTTTGCCAATTCAATTGATGTTCTGTATGCAGTAGTTGCAATTATTTCAAATACTTGATCAACGAGTTCGTTTCCTTCTGGTGATCCATACTTCGTTTCACAATAAATCAGCATGTCATGTAAGCCCATGACTCCAAGCCCTACACGTCGTTCACCAAGCGCCTGTTTTTTATTTTCTTCCAGGAAGTACGGGGTTGCGTTGATGACATTATCCTGCATCCGTACGCCCACAGCTACTGTTTTCTTAAGCTTTTCAAAATCAACAGTTTTTGTGTCCTTATCAGCCATCTCAGCGAGATTGACAGCTGCAAGATTACAGACGGAAAATGGTGCGAGAGGCTGCTCTCCACACGGATTTGTTGCAACGACTTGTTGTCCATATGCTTTTGCATTAGTCATGTCGTTTGCGTTATCGATAAAAAATATTCCCGGTTCAGCTGAGTAGGTCGCGCAAATATTGATTAGGTTCCAAAGTTCTTTTGCTTTGAACCTTTTGTACACTCGTACTTTATGACCTTGTTTTTCCCACTCGCGAACGTCACCAACTTTATGCCATTCTTGGTTGTAAATCTCCATTTCCTCTTGATCATATTGTTCAACGTACGGGAAGCGGAGTTCATAGTCACTATCGGTTTCTACAGCATCCATAAATTCCTTTGTTAAACAGACAGAGATGTTCGCACCTGTAAGGAATTCTGAATTGTGGACAGTGTAATTACCGCCAGTTAATAATTTCTCTTCTGCATCTGCGATGATGTTTTCATCAAATCCACCGAACCCAGGAATGTTTTTATAATTTACAATTCCCTGGTACATTGCAGTTTCCCTTAAAGTTAGAGGGGTGAACTTTAGCTTGTCTTTAGCAAGTTTTTTAATCGTTTCATCATTTGTATTTTCAATCAAGAATCGTAAAATTCTAGGATTTTGCATCTTAGAAATAATAAATTCAATAATGTCTGGATGCCAGTCGGCCAACATGATCATCTGAGCTCCGCGTCTTGATCCGCCTTGCTCAACCAAATGAGTCAATTTCGCAATATCATCCAGCCATGAAACCGATCCAGATGATTTACCATTTACGCCTCTAGCCAGTGTATTTCTCGGTCTCAGCGTCGAGCCATTTGTTCCAACACCGCCGCCTCGGCTCATAATCTCCATTACCTGCTTACGATGATCAGAGATACCTTCACGAGAGTCAGGAACAAACGGCATTACATAGCAATTAAAGTATGTTACATCAGTATCTGCCCCAGCTCCGTAAAGAACACGTCCTGCAGGAATGAAGTTCATGTTAACAAGCTCTTGATAAAACCTCTCAGTCCATTCTCTTCGCTTCTCTTCCGTCTTTTCTACAGAAGCAAGACCAGTAGCATTACGCTTCGCAATTTGCTCATAGAAGAGCTCCAAAGGCTTCTCAATTACATCTAAGGATCTGACTATCACACCCGTACTAGCTTCCTCAGGATCATCGAGTACTCCCCTGAATTCCTCTTCGACTAAAACTTTCGCTTTTTTCTTTTCCCAGTCTATTTCCATAATGTAACCAAGACCACGAGCTGGAAATTTCGGATCTTCTTTAATAGTTAAAACAACAAAGTCGCCGTTTGTAAGAGTAATTTTTGCAGTATCTTTAAAGGTATAGCGGTCCAACATGACCAAACGAGAAACACCCTTGTGAGTTATTTTCATATCTGGGGTAACTGGATGCACCTGGGGGAATAATTGAATATCCTCATTCAACCTTTCAAAATCGATATTCATTGTTTGTCTAAAAACTACAGACATTAGAACAACTCCTTCTTAAATAAAAATCCACCTATTGTGCTAAATCTAGCAGGTTTACGCTATATCTAGTTGGTTTGTATTTTTAGGTTATCATAGCCCACCTGAATAAATCAACTAAATATCAATATATAGTACCGAAAATATTTTCGACACCACTATATATTGTATGTCAAGCAAACTATAATTATTTTGTCAAACTTAAAAAATAATAGAATTAAAAGTAATCAATAGCTTTTAATAGATTTTCGTCAGAAAACAGGAAAATTCAACAAATTTCGCAGTTTGCTTCTTTACATTAATCGTTAAGGCAACAAAAAAAGACGGCGAATTCGCCGTTTCTAATTATCTTTTATAATTCCATTCATCACTTTCATAGCGATCTTTTGCAATCTTTTCAACATAAGCTAGTTCTTCCTCGGTTAATTGATAAGTTTCAAGCTCAATATTTAGACCCTCAGCAAAGCCTTTATAAAAAGCTTCCTTTGCTTCCTCAAGTGAAATCCTTCTTGGACTAATGTTGTTGATAGCAACCGCTTTATCCTTAAATGCCTTTCTCATACGTTCCTTAACTCTCTCACTTGGATATTTAAATAAACTAAATAGCTTATCTTCATCTAAATCTAACAGAATGGAGCCGTGCTGTAGAATTACACCCTTTTGTCTCGTTTGTGCACTGCCGGCAACCTTCCTGCCTTCCACCACAAGCTCATACCAGCTTGGAGCATCAAAGCATACTGCAGAGCGAGGGTTTTTCAATGCATCCCGTTCTTCTGCTGTTTTTGGGACAGCAAAATATGCCTCAAGTCCTAAATGGTGAAAACCTTTTAAAATTCCTTCAGAAATTACTCGGTATGCCTCTGTAACAGAATTAGGCATTTCTGGATGTTCTTCAGAAACGATGACACTATAGGTAAGTTCATGCTCGTGCAGAACGCCACGTCCTCCTGTAGGTCTTCTTACGAAACCTAATTGGTGAGCATTAACTGCTTCCATATCAATTTCTTTCTCTACCTTTTGAAAATATCCTACTGATAGCGTTGCCGGATCCCAGCCATAGAAACGAATCACTGGAGGAAATTTCCCTTCACTATGCCAATCGAGTAACGCTTCATCTAAAGCCATATTAAAAGATGGTGAACTATTTCCAGTATCAATAAAACGCCAAACTTCTTTTTTCATTCTAAAACCTCATTTTTTTATAATTATATCGTAATTAAGTCTACCAAAATCTGATATAGATTCAAAATAAGATGTTTCTGCTATAATTATTTAGGCAATATCAAAAGATTTTTTTGCATTCATCTTTATCTTTATCGGATTGACTTATATAATAAATACTAGTGCAGGAAAGCTTGAAAGGAGCAAAAAGAAATTGAGTTCACTTTATCCATTATTAATCATCATTGTAGCAGTTATCATTTATTCCGTTTTTACATTTTTCTATCAGAAAAGAATTGTTAAAACGGTAACAGAAGAAGACTTCCGTGCGGGGTACAGAAAGGCACAACTAATAGATGTTCGTGAAGCAAACGAATTCGAAGGCGGCCATATTTTAGGAGCACGTAATATCCCAATGTCGCAAATGAAAATGCGTATGAAAGAAATCCGTTCTGATATGCCAGTATATTTGTATTGCCAGAGTGGAATGCGCAGTGCACGTGCAGCCCAATTCTTACACCGAAAAGGCTATCGAGACCTTACTCAGCTACAAGGCGGGTTTAAAAAATGGTCAGGTAAAGTAAAAACTAAGAAATAAGATATCATTAAAGGTTCCGGATTCGGAGCCTTTTTAAATTTCAAAAACTGCTACACAAGATAAAAGGTCAGATTATTTTTCGAATCTGACCTTTCCTTTTATTAAGCTTCTTGGTATTTCAAAATTGGTTTACGTGCTGCTTTTGTTTCGTCCATCCGGCCTACCACTGTTGTATGTGGTGCTTCTTGAACGATTTCTGGATTTTCTTCCACTTCTTTAGCAATTTGGATCATAATATCGATGAACGAATCCAGTGTCTCTTTTGATTCGGTCTCTGTCGGTTCGATCATAATACACTCTTCCACATTTAATGGGAAGTAAATGGTTGGTGGGTGGTAGCCAAAATCAAGCAGACGTTTCGCAATATCCAATGTACGAACGCCTAATTTTTTCTGACGTCTTCCACTGAGTACAAATTCATGCTTACAATGTCTATCAAATGGTAGATCATAATATTCAGCAAGCCTTCTCATCATGTAGTTCGCATTTAATACAGCGTACTCTGTTACCGCTTTTAAGCCATCTGGTCCCATCGAGCGGATATATGTGTAAGCACGAACATTGATACCGAAGTTTCCGTAATATGGCTTCACACGGCCAATTGATTGCGGGCGGTCATAATCAAGGACATATTCTTCGCCTTGCTTTGTGATAATCGGTTTCGGTAAGAACGGGATAAGGTCTGCCTTCACCCCGACAGGACCGGAACCAGGGCCACCGCCGCCATGTGGGCCAGTGAATGTTTTATGAAGATTTAAGTGAACAACATCAAATCCCATATCTCCAGGTCTTGCTTTTGAAAGAACTGCATTTAAGTTTGCTCCATCATAATAAAGCTTACCACCGGCTTCATGGACAATTTCAGCCAATTCAAGAATGTTTTCTTCAAATAGTCCAAGCGTATTCGGGTTGGTTAACATTAATGCAGCAGTATCTTCACCAACAACCCTTCTTAAATCTTCAAGGTCGACAAGACCATGTTTATTTGATTTAACGGTAATTGTTTCTAGACCAGCAATCGTAGCGGAAGCTGGGTTCGTACCATGAGCAGAATCAGGGACGATTACTTTTGTACGGTTCATATCACCGTTAGCCTCATGATAAGCACGGATCATCATTAAACCTGTCCATTCCCCATGAGCCCCTGCCGCAGGTTGCAAGGTCACTTCATCCATACCTGTTATTTCAATTAAATGCTCCTGCAAATCGTATAAAAGTTCAAGAGCACCTTGAACAGAGCTTTCACCTTGCAGCGGATGTACATGTGCAAATCCGTTAAAACGCGCTACATTTTCGTTGATTTTCGGATTATATTTCATCGTACACGATCCTAGTGGATAGAATCCTGAATCGACGCCATGATTTCTCCTCGAAAGGGCAGTGTAGTGGCGCATAATATCAAGCTCCGAAACTTCAGGAAGTTCAGGCTCTTCTGTACGAAGGTAACCATCAGGAAGGAGACCGCTGAGATCTAGTTCCGGTACATCCATTTCCGGCAGGCTGTAGCCGATGCGTCCTGGTGTGCTAAGTTCAAAAATGAGTGCCTGGTCTTGATTATGCATGGAAATCCCCCAATTCTTTCACTAGAGTATCAATTTCTTCCTTCGATCTTTGTTCTGTTACAGCAATCAGCATATGGTTAGCCAGTTCTGAATAATCACGCCCTAGATCATAGCCCCCGATTATTCCTTTTTGTAAAAGGTTTTGATTGATTTCTTTTACAGGCTTAGTTAATTTCACAACGAATTCATTGAAGGAATGGCCATCATAACCAACTTCAAAGCCAGCTTCCTTGAAAGCATTTTTCGCATAATGAGCTTTTTGCAAGTTGGCCGCAGCCATTTCCCTGACACCCTTTTTACCAAGTGCGGTCATCGCTACAGATGCAGCGAGGGCATTTAATGCCTGATTGGAGCAAATATTTGATGTAGCCTTATCACGTCGGATATGCTGTTCACGTGCTTGCAGTGTTAAGACAAAACCACGGCGCCCTTGGTCATCCGTTGTCTGTCCAACAAGACGGCCTGGAACTTTCCGCATTAACTTAGTAGTGACAGCAAAATATCCGCAGTGCGGTCCGCCAAAGGCAGTTGGGATCCCAAACGGCTGCGCATCACCAATAACGATGTCAGCACCAAATTTACCTGGAGGTGTTAATACCCCAAGGGACAGTGGGTTACTTGAAACAACAAACATGGACTTATTTGCATGAATGATTTCCTCAAGCTCTTTTAACGGCTCGACTCGCCCAAAGAAGTTTGGATATTGGACGATAACGGCTGCAACATCTTCATTAACAAGTCCTTTTAATGCGTCTAGATCTGTTACACCATCTTTGACTGGTACTTCAATCACATTAAGGTACTGACCCTTTGCATAAGTTTTAAGAACATCACGTGATTCTGGATGTACAGCACTGGATACAACTATTGTTTTTCGTTTGGTATGGCCTGCACTAAGCATCGCTGCTTCAGCAAGTGCAGTTCCGCCATCATACATCGATGAGTTGGCAACATCCATTCCAGTTAACTCACAAATCATTGTTTGGAATTCAAAGATAGCTTGAAGTTCACCTTGTGAAATTTCTGGCTGATAAGGTGTATAAGCTGTGTAAAATTCTGATCTAGAAATAACATGGTCGACAATTACAGGCATGTAATGGTCATAAACACCTGCACCTATAAAAGATACGTTTCTTTTCAGGTCAGCGTTCCGACTAGCCATCTTAAAAAGTTCTTTCATTAAGTCCGTTTCAGACTTTGCCGCTTTTATATTGTACTCACCCTTAAATCTTACTTTCTCAGGGATATCGCTAAACAGTTCATCAATAGAGGAAACACCAATTGCCTCAAGCATAGTCTTCTTATCTTGTTCAGTCATAGGTAAATAGCGATGTTTCATAAACCTAACTCCCTTCTCTTATTTCTTTTCTTTTTTATAAAAAGGTGTTGGAACTACAGTAGCTTTTAAACGTTTGCCGCGAATTTCAACCTCAACTTCGGATTCAAGACCCGCAAATTCTGTATTGATTAGGGCAAGACCAATATTTCTCTTTAACGTGGGTGATTGCGTTCCAGTTGTAACCTCACCAATTAACTGATCACCTTTATAAACAGGGTAGCCATGACGTGGAATCCCACGATCAATCATTTCGATTCCAACCAATTTTCTTGTTAAGCCCTTTTCTTTTTGTTGGATCAACGCTTGTTTCCCGATAAAGTCATCTTCTTTGTTTAATTTCACAGCGAAGCCAATTCCAGCTTCAAGTGGTGAAATTTCTGGAGATAGTTCTTGACCATAAAGCGCTAAAACTGCTTCAAAGCGAAGTGTGTCGCGTGAACCTAATCCACAGGGGATTACTCCATCTTCTTTACCTGCAGTTAAAATGTCTCTCCAAAGGTCAACAACATCTTCTGCATCGCAATATACTTCAAAGCCATCTTCACCAGTATAACCAGTTCTTGATACAAGTGCCTTTTTCCCATTTAGGATTACATCTTGTTGGAATTTGAAAAAGCCAATTTGGCTTAAATCATTATCTCCCGCAAGCTTTTGCAATACTTTTTCCGCAAGTGGTCCCTGGACAGCCAGCTGTGCTGTTTTTTCCGATAAATTTTCTAAAGAGACATCACCAGATAAATGGTCTTCAAGCCATTTGTAATCTTTTTCAATATTTGATGCGTTTACTACTAAAAGGTAATGATTGTCTTCAATCTTATATACAAGCAGGTCATCAACAGTACCGCCATTTTCATAACACATGGCGGTGTACTGGGCACCTCCATTCTTTACTTTTGAAATGTCATTAGTCATCATTTTTTGTAAAAATGCTAAGCTATTAGTGCCTTTTACTTCTACTTCACCCATATGGGAAACATCAAATAATCCTGCATTAGAGCGAACAGCTTCATGCTCTTCTTTAATGCTAGAGAATTGGACCGGCAGTGCCCAGCCTCCAAAATCAATAGTTTTTCCACCCCATTCTTTATACACATCAAAAAGTGGAGTTCGTTTTAATTCAGACATCTTAATCCCCCTTCAATCTTTGGCGCAAATTATTCATTAGATAATATAAAAAAGGACAGAGACCTCCTATGAAACGTAAGAAGGTCTCTGTCCTTGCACCTGAAAGTTTACCTAAAAAGGCTTTCCCCTTTGGTGGCTGCTTAAAGCTAGCAGCGCTCTCCAGAGCTGCGTCCTACAAGAGTTCTTTTGCCTGAGAGATTCACATTTCTGCTTGCTCCTTCGGCGCTACATAAGTAGTCTCTCCCCTTGTTATCATTCGCATTATAATATTATCTAAACTGGTCATACTAATTATACTTATAAAATAAATTACCTTATTAAAATATTTAAAACATTCAAAGCTATTATCATCCTACCATTAAAATAATACATTGAGCAATAACTTTATTAGAAAAGCAAAAAGCTGGAAATTGAACAAAAAGGAGTTGGAACCATGTCGATCGAAATTGAATTTGATTCCTCCTGGAAGGATGATTTTTTACATAGAATTGAAAACGATGGTCCATGGGGGAATTGGGAACTTTTTAAACTAGCAATTGGAGTTGAAAAACATCTCGTCATTCCAGATTTCATGGGTTTATTAGCACCTAGCCATTTACCCAATCTAACCCCACTTCCTCACCAGCTTGAAACAGCAAAACAAGTAATTGAAAACATGAATGGGAAAGCCATCCTTGCCGATGAAGTAGGACTCGGAAAAACGATTGAGGCCGGGCTCATTCTAAAAGAATATATGATTCGTGGATTGGTGAAAAAGGTATTGATTCTTGTCCCTGCATCCTTAGTTACTCAATGGTCGATGGAGTTGAATAGCAAATTTTTCATTCCAGCCATTTCACAAAGGAAAAGCTATGTGTGGGAACAGTGTGATGTTGTCGTTTCGTCAATTGATACGGCCAAACGAAATCCTCATCGAGACATCATTTTCAAGCAGGACTATGACCTTATTATCATTGATGAAGCCCATAAACTTAAAAATAACAAAACAAAAAATTACGAATTTGTCCAAAATCTGAAAAAGAAATTTTGTTTACTATTGACGGCAACGCCCATTCAAAACCGTATCGAGGAAATTTTTAATCTGGTTTCATTATTAAAACCAGGACATTTAGGCAGCGAAACGACATTCTTTGAAAAATACAAACGAGATGCACGTTCATTAAATGATGATGAGCATTTAAAAGAATTAGTAAACAAGGTTATGATTCGGAACCGGCGGGCAGATACAGGCATTGAGTGGACGAAAAGGCATGTGGAAACCATTCCGATTGAATGCACTCAAGAGGAGAAAGATCTTTATGAGTCAATTACTGAATTAAAAAATGAGGGGAATTGGGCACAGGCAAGTTCATTCTCTGTAATGACATTACAGCGTGAGGCATGCAGCAGTAGAGAAGCAGTTTTTTATACATTAAAAAATATGCTGCAAAAAAAGGAAAATCCAACCCCAGCTTTCGAAGAACAAATTCAGTATTTAATAACAAAAGTCGAAGCTGTCCAGAAGAATTCAAAAGCAGAAAAAGCGTTAGAATTAATTCAAAAAGTAAATGATAAAGTGATTATTTTTACAGAATACCGAGCAACACAAATGTACCTCCAATGGTATTTAAAACAGCATGGAATTTCATCTGTCCCTTTTCGGGGCGGCTTTAAGCGTGGAAAAAAGGACTGGATGAGAGAATTATTCCAAAAGCACGCTCAAGTCCTTATTGCAACTGAAGCAGGCGGTGAAGGAATTAACCTTCAGTTTTGTAATCATATAATTAACTTTGATTTGCCATGGAATCCAATGAGGCTCGAACAACGAATTGGTCGTATCCATCGTCTGGGCCAGGAAAAGGATGTCATGATTTATAATTTTGCGATAAAAAATACTGTCGAAGAACATATTTTGAAGCTTCTTTATGAGAAAATACATTTATTTGAAAAAGTAATTGGTGAACTTGACGATATATTAACAAAGTTGGAATTTGGCAATATAGAAGACCATTTAATCGATATTTTTGGACAATCCTCCTCCGAAGGCGAAATGCGAATTAAAATGGAAAATTTATCATCAATGATTGAATTTGCTCAGGACATGAAGAAGGGAGATTCCCATGCAGCAGCAGGAAATTCATAACTTTTTATTGAACTATTTTCAGGCTAATGATTGTGCAATTGTGGCGAATAGCCCAGGCTATTTGACTGTTCAGTTAACAGTTGAACTTGATAAGGAATTAATGAATCGGCCTTTTTACTGGCACTATTTAGAAAAGACGGGCGGAATTCCAAACCCGATGAAGTTAACATTTATTACGAACCAAGATGCCGCTCCTGAAAATATAAAGGGGGAAATCATTCATTTTGGTTCACCTCGGCTTCATCAAATTTTTACTTCGACGAAAAATTTAGCCAGCTATATCCGACTTTATGAAAATCATCGGAATCAAAACAAGCAAACTCCTTTATTACCATGGCTTTGTATGAATGTTAAAATCTCCTATCAATGTGACCGTAAGCGGGATATTTTCAAATCAATCGGCTTACAACTCATTAATGGAAAAATGGTTGAAGATTTCCATGACAGGCTGCTTGAAATATCGTTAACACCAAAAATACCTGATTACTCCTTTACTTTGTCACCTTTAGTGAAACCTCAAAGCGGGATGATGAGAGTTGAAACCTATCTTACATCCATCATTGAGAAGGATGACCACTCTTGGGCAATAGATGCGCGAGAACGTTGGGATAAAGATTTACGTCTCTTGAATCATTTTTACGAAGATGTTGAAGATGAAAATGAAAACTTTGAAACCGAAAAAATGGCTCTAAAGGAACAGTACGAACCAAAAATCTCAATATCCTTCATCAATGGCGGCCTCTTTTATCTCACTGAAAAAGCAATATAAGGGACAGGGTGTCAGGCACCATGTGAAATTTTCACATGGTGCCTGACACCCTAAAAATATTTTTTGAAAATAAAGAAGGATAAGGAGGAACCTTGTCGAATATTATCCAAAGAAAAATAAAAAGGCGGTGGTACTTATTGTTAGCGAGATAGAAATTTTAGCAAATCGAATCATTACAGATGCTGCACGAAACCAGGCAACAGATATTCACATTATCCCAAGGAAGAGGGACACACTCGTCCAAATCCGATTAACCAACAAGTTAATTCCTCGACTATCCCTTCCAAAAGATGAATGCGACAGATTAATCTCACATTTTAAATTCACAGCCAATATGGATATCGGAGAAAGAAGACGACCACAAAGTGGTTCCATTTTTTGTGAAGTTGACGGAAATTTAATGGGGCTCAGGCTTTCCACACTCCCGTCTAATAACAGAGAGAGCCTTGTCATCCGGCTATTACCACAGCAAGAACAAATTCCTTTTCACCAACTTTCACTCTTCCCAGCAATGACCCGAAAACTTCTTGCCCTTCTCAAACACGCTCATGGATTAATAATTTTTACCGGGCCGACGGGCAGCGGAAAAACGACTACTCTCTATTCCCTTTTAAATGAAACCGCCCACTTATTTCATCGTAATGTCATTACACTCGAAGATCCCATTGAAAAAAACTATGACTCAGTCCTGCAGATCCAAGTCAATGAAAAAGCAGGCGTCACCTATGCAGCCGGACTAAAGGCAATTCTTCGTCATGATCCTGACATAATAATGGTCGGTGAAATTAGAGATGCTGAGACCGCAAAGATTGCGGTAAGGGCTGCATTAACAGGCCATCTAGTGCTTTCCACGATGCATACCCGTGATGCGAAGGGAGCGGTTTATCGCCTGCGTGAGTTTGGAGTGAATTGGTTAGAGGTCGAGCAGACACTTATTGCCATTACTGCCCAAAGGTTGGTTGAACTTACCTGCCCTTTTTGCGAAGGAGAGTGTTCACCTATTTGTTATTCCTATGGCAGATGGAAACGCGCCAGTGTATTTGAACTTTTATCCGGACGAAATTTACACGCAGTAATGAAAGCTGCTCAAGGAGAAAAAATAGAAATTCGTTACCGAATGATAAAAGATGTAATTAATAAGGGCATTGCACTTGGATATATTCAAGAATCTGAATATGAACGATTGGTATATAACGATGAAACGGTCTAAATGGTCAGTGAATGAACAAGCAAATTTCCTGAGAAGAACCGGTGAATTATTGGCAAGGGGGTATCCAATTGCTCTAGCAATTGAATCCATATCATTACAATTACCGTCAAAACGAAAGGAGGATTTAAATGGATGCTTAGAAGAGTTGAAAAAGGGTTTACCGTTTCATGATGCATTAAATAATCTTGGTTTCAACAAAGACTTAGTCGGTTATGTCTATTTCGCGGAGCAGCATGGCAGCTTTGCTGATGCTCTGTTAGAAGGAAGTGATCTTGCCCTATTAAAAGATAAAGACGTACACAAGTTGCTCAAGTTGCTTCAGTATCCAATGGTGCTTTTAGTTATTACAGGATTTCTATTTATATTTATAGAAAATACATTGCTGCCAAGGTTCACCACTCTTTTTTCATCGCTTGGTCTGGAAGCAAATTTTTTCACAAATGTCATTTATGCTTTTGATCAATACTTCCCAACTGTTATCGGTACCCTGCTTCTGATCCTAATTATGGGAGCCGCTTATTATCTTCTCTTTTTTAGAAAACTCTCCGTCCTCAAACAAAGGTCACAACTTGTTCGAATACCTTTTGTTGGCAGGATCCTCAAATTGCTGTTTACCCACTACTTTTCCATTCAACTTAGCTTTCTCTTATCCGGTGGATTATCAGTTTCCGAAGCCTTACAACTATTTGAACAGAATCTCAGGCATCCTTTTTACAGTCACTTAGCTAAAACAATTAAAACTAAGCTAATTACCGGAGAAAAGTTGGAGACAATTTTAGCGTCTCTGTCGTTTTTCGAAAAAGAATTTCCGATGATTGTAAAACACGGCCAAGAAAATGGAAAATTGGAGCAGGAGTTATTATTTTTCAGTAAGCATTGTGTCACTAACATGGAGGAAATGATAGAAAAACGGTTAACAACCATTCAGCCAGTTCTTTACATTTTCATTGGATTCATGGTGGTTTCGATGTATTTAGCAATTCTGTTACCTATGTTTCATCTACTGGACGGCATTTAAAAAAATGGAGGTTATTAAAAATGATGAAAAATGAAAAAGGCTTTACTTTAATTGAAATGATGATCGTCATGCTCGTAATTTCGGTCTTGTTAATTATCACAATTCCAAACGTTGCCAAACATAATTCTAACATCAACAATAAAGGCTGTGATGCCTATGTTAAAATGGTTCAGGCACAAGTTCAGGCTTATGAAATGGATAAGAATAAAGTACCAACTATCGCGGAACTAAAAGCAGAAGGATATATAAAGGGGGACGCTAAAGGTTGTCCAAACGGAAAGACAGTTGAAATAGACTCTGAAGGTACTGTAACAGCTGTTGCATCAGTAACCACTCCATAATGAATACGCATCAAAAAGGCTTTACTTTAATTGAGTCCTTGTTAGTTCTCTCCATCTTCATGATTATCTCCTCAATTACAGTTTTCTCCTTAAAACCACAGCACTCAGTAATGGAGGATGAGGCCTTTTTAATCCAATTAAAAGCGGACCTATATTATGCTCAACAATATGCTATCTCCCATCAGGATGAAGTATCCATTGTTTTTGTTCCAGATCAATATAGGTATTATCTATGCTTGTGGCCGGAACCAACGCCGATCGTCAATCGAAATTACAGTACAAATATTTATCTCAAAGAAGGTTCTCTCCCCTTATATTTGAAATTCCTAAGCGACGGAAATGTAAATCAGTTTGGAAACTTTTTTATCCAAACAAAAAATAAAACATATGTTATTACCTTTTTAATTGGAAAGGGTCGGTTCTATGTTAAGGAGTACTAGAGGATATTTTTTGCTTGAACTGCTTCTTTCTTTATCTGCCTGGTTAATGCTTAGTTTATTTTTACTGCCTTTATTGATTGAACTAAGAGAACAATCACGACAATTAGAATGGGAGAGCAAGGCGAGACAGCTAATGTATGAGGAACTACAGACCAAATTAATCAGTAATAAAACATTTTCAAATTACACTACCATTTTGAATGGAGTTGAATACCAAATCACATGGAAAGACACCGGTGCAGCTGACCAAAAGGAGGTGTGTGTAAGAATTGAAAAAAACTCATTACAGCCTGAAACCGAAATTTGTAGGCCCCTTGAATGAAAAAGCATTTACGCTCATCGAGGTACTAATTGCTTTTTCAATTTTTACGACGATTATTTTCTTTATGACACCTGTTTTTCAAATTATCCTGACTAATAAGGACACTGAGGCATCGTTACAGGCAATGGAATGGGAAGTTTTTTCGAGCCAAATCAAAAAAGAAATAAGGCTGTCCACTCGTGCCGAAGTGATTTCCGGAAGGTTAGTTCTAACTAAGGATACTGAAACCATTCAATATGAAAAGTACGGTACTAATCTTAGGAGACGTGTGAATTCAACTGGACATGAAATAATCCTCCAAAATGTTTCACAATATTCGTTCACCATTTTAAACAATGCAGTCAAAACCATCGTAACGGATCTATGGGGAAAAGAATACTCAGTTACAGCTTTTCCATTAGTAAATTCGGGGCCAGTCCCATGAAAAATAATGAAAAAGGCTTCACTTACCCACTTACCTTGTGCCTGATCATCCTTTTTTTATTATTTTTCTCGGTACGTATTGAACAATTGTTATCCGAAAGAAAAATGGCACATGAAACGGCTATCATCCTCCAAGAGGAGTACTATTTTCTATCGTCGGTAAAAAAAGTTGAAGTAATATTTCAAAAGAGTGCGATCTTACCTGTCAAGGGAACAATTAGTTTTGTTAACGGCACCATGGATTACCAAGCTGAAACTCCTACTGGATATGTCCAAAAAGTCAATTTTACTCTTCACCTTCATGCTGTTGACAAAACAGTCATTGGACGGGGATATTTTGATACAAGGACAAAAAGATTAAGTAAATGGGTCGAATTAAAATGAAGAAATATGGACATACTTGTTTATGAAAATTAAAGGCAGGTGTGTCCATGAAAACAAACGACTATGTAAAATATATGACCCAAACCATCGTGAAATACGCAGACCAACCGAAGGATGAACGAAAACGAATTCGTACAGCTCGAAAAGAAACAAAAGCTTCATTTTGGTATCGCTGGTTCGGAATTCTACCCTACATCGTTTATTTTGAAGTCAAAAAAAGACGAAAATTGTAACGAGCGGATGCTGGGTCTGCTTCGTTATTTTTCCAAAATAACTATATTCCTGCTATTGACAAGAGATTATAAATGAATTTAGGCTATTTTTTATTATATTGTTACAATATAAAGTCGCAAATTGTGAACATTTTCTAAACTTATAGTGTTAACATTGTTAACCTCATTCCTTTGTTTTTATAGCTGTATTATAATGGAATAAATTATGGGGGTTCGAGGTGAACAGTGATGGAACAAACATTAAAAATAACAAACGTTTTGTCAGATCCAACACGGTACTATATTTATCAATACATTACAAAACGTCATCAAGAAGTAACCGTTCAAGAGGTGGCGGAAAATTTTAATATTCATCCGAATGTAGCAAGATTGCATTTATCAAAGCTTGAAGATGTAAATATGTTAGCATCCGAAACCAAAAAAACAGGTAAGGGCGGCAGACCAAGTAGATTATATCGTTTATCTAACGATGTAATCCAGCTGCATTTCCCGTTTCGCGACTACATGCTTTTATCCAAAGTCGCACTCCAAACAATGATTTCGCTAGGAGAAGCAGGAAAGGAAGCCCTTTATCTAACCGGAAAACGTTTTGGTACAGAAGTGATTGAACAAGAAAAGGCAAAAAGGGCATTTGGTGAGGAATTAGAATTTGAGCAAAAGCTAATAATATTAAAAAGCGCAGCAACACTTGCAGGTTTTTATCCAGAATTTGAAGTAAACGGTGAGAAAACAAAAATCTATTTCCAAATTTTCAATTGTCCATTTAAAGAAGTGGCAGAAGAACATTCGGAAACAGTTTGCAGTATGCACCATGAATTTCTAAAGGGAATGTTTGGTGCACTATTTGAATCCGTTGAGTTGATTGAAAAAGATAATATTATTTCTGGCTGCGAAACTTGTTCATATCAAGCGCTGGTTACAAACTAATTCGAAACCATTATTTACATTATGCCTCCTTTTCCTTATAATATTGTAATGATGGTATCGTAGGGAAAAAGGAGGGGGATACATATGGATCGCATGTTCAGAGTTTGTGGTTTCTGGACGGGCATTTTTACAGTTATGTTTTATCTAGGTGATATGGATAAAACGGCAATGCTATTCTTAGCCCAAACAGGTTTTTTCGTTCTGCTTAGCTATCTTAAATTATCCGAGCGCATGTATTTGTGGGTATTCGGAGCATATTTAACAGTTTTCTTCGCAGGTTTCACTTATTGGTCTACGTTCATGATGGTGCCTGGTGCAGGTCATTGAGAAACATTTAGAAAAAACGTCGGAATACTCCGGCGTTTTTTCTTTATTCTACGAAAACGTCATTTTCATTTAACTTAAACCCTTTTTGCTGGATAACCACATGAAAATAGGTGCTTATCCCGGATGGCATGATCAAACTACGAATCGCTCGATTCCGTTTGCTGACTTCTGAAAATGGATTGGGGTCATAATGGTTCGCTAATTCTTTTAGAATTCCGGACTTTAATAAAAATTCATCCTGTCTGAGTTTGGTAATTAATTCTAATTCTACCTGCTCACCCTTTTGAATGAGATAATCAAAATGAATATGCGTGGTAATATCCATTTCACCTGGGTGCTGCAAAACATCATCAATCATCTGATGCTGATAATACCCTCTTAGACTCCCCTTTGCCCTCCTTGGGTCCATCCACTCCTCAAGTGTATAGCCATAATCAGCTGTCACAACCATTCCTTTTCTGAGGGACTGAGCAATTTCCCGCATCATCTTTTCCATTGCTAACGGGATCTCTATCCGCTGTTTTTCCTTTAGTTTAAGCTTGCTTTCCTGTAAAAAAAACAGGATATCTGAATCCGTTAACAATACTTTTTGCTCATACAGTTCGTTCCTTCGAATCCCTATCATAACCTCAAAAAGCTGCCCATCGACTTTTTCGATCACACGAACTGGCAGGGCATCGAATAGTTCATTGGAATAAACCATTCCCTCAAAAGCCTCAACATTACTGATACTTTCCACTTGGACAACCGAAAAATTAGTTAGCAATTGCCTTTGCAGTTTCTGATGATAGGGACTGCTTTCTACAATTATATATTTTAATGGGGTTTTAATCGTTTCATGCCATTCCTGTAAAAATGCCTCCGCAAAACGTCCATTCCCAGCTCCAATTTCACAAAATACTGGAGCTAATTGTGTCCATTCACATAAGTGAGAAAACCATTTTGCCATCATTCTTCCGTATATATCAGATATATTGCTTGTTGTTATGAAATCTCCTTGTCGGCCAATTTTCTGTTTATCTTTCATATAATAACCGAAATCAGGATGATATAAGGCTGCCCCCATGAAATCCGCATAGGTAATTAACTCATTGGGTGAATTTGAAATTAAACTCTTTAAAAATATATTCATATATGCTCCTTTTTAAATAAACACTATTGACACAGTGTAAACTTTATAATATTGTAAGGATAGTAGCTTAACTTTTATCCCCTCCCATATTAGAATATAATATCCCCCAGAAAAACCCTTCTCAAATTGGAGAAGGGTTTTTCTATTTTTGTCTTCTCTCTATCCTCTAAAATCCATTCAAGAACGGATTACTATCCATTTCATCAGCGATGGTTGTTACAGGGCCGTGGCCTGATAAGACATACGTTTCCTCAGGCAAAACAAGCAGCTTATCATGAATGCTTTTTAATAGCTGTGCCTCGTTTCCTCCTGGGAGGTCTGTACGGCCAATGCTGCCTTGAAACAGGGCATCACCTGAAAGAACAAACCCATTCTTTTTGAAGTAAAATGAGACACTTCCAGGTGAATGTCCTGGTGTATGAAAAATGTCAAACTCAAAACCACCTATTTTCATTTCTCCTTCATTTTTTAAAATAAAATCAGCTGGCTTTACTGTTATTGAATCCTGAATCATAAAAAATTGTGAACCATTTAATGAAGAGTCACCCAGCCATTTTTCCTCTTGTTTGTGAAGATAAACTGGAATTTTATAAAAATCCCTTACTTCATCAACACCCCCAATATGATCGAAGTGCGCATGGGTTAGAAAAATTGCGATAGGTTTTAATTTCCTATTGTTCAACAAATGAATGAGTTTTTTCCCTTCACTGCCTGGGTCAATAATTAAACACGAACGATCTGAATTTTCTACAATATAACAGTTAGTTTGAAGTGCCCCTAATGGGATTTGTTGCCATTTCATAAATTTAGTACCTCCAATTGAAATTGCGATATCATTATTTTACACTAAGTAAACAGTTGAGAGAAAGAATACTAATTCAATGATCTCTTATTTGCACTCGACAAATGAAAGAAAAAAATATAAAATAAGAGTCGAATGAATATAATATAGGTACATAATTTTCTTTGGAATGTTTGAGGCATTGCCTGCTTATGATGAAAAAGGGGGATTTACCATGGGTTTAGTAATTATTTTTGCTATCGTAACCATCCTTGCAGCTTTCGGTGGATTTTCATCACTAAAGAATAAAAATTTCTTAGGTGCATTTTGGGGTGTAGCGTCATTTGTGACTTTTGGTTGGTTTACAGTTATGACCATTGTTCATTCTGGATTTCCAACAGGACATCACTAATAATCTTAAAAAGACTGCCATCAGGCAGTCTTTTTTCTATCCCTCGTTTAACAGTGTGGTTACCCGCTCTACTTTATATTCCATACTACGCTTAACATCCCTTCGGTCATCAATACGAATCGTTGTAGCGACCCGCTGGATTCCTTCAGAGAAGGGTACCTCATGCATTTCTTGAATTACTTCAAAAAGGATAGGTAATTCACCTTCAATTATGGTATTCATCGGTGTTAATTGGAAACGAATCTTCCCTTCTTCTTGATATTTCCTCAAAACTTTTTGAACACTTGCCACATATTTACTGACACTTGGTGTTTCCGTACCAATTGGAATGACTGCTACATCTACAATGGCCATGCAATATTACCTTCCTTTACTATATTTTCATCACAACGTGATTTTATCATATTGGGAGATCAAATAAAAAAATGATAACCATATTGTCATCAGATTGTCGAGAAAGGGTAATTTTCTCGGCAATTTTTTATTCTCAGCATTTAAGTATTCATTGTACCTGCTAATGGGCCTGTTGATTTCCGCGGGCGGTCCGGGGAAAGCGAAGTGCCTGGAGCGCAAATCAACAGACATGTTGCAAAGCCTATAATATTATAATAAATTAACGCGGTGAATGGTTAAAGTTATTGTAGAAAATAAGAGGCTGTCGAAAGTTTCTCGACAGCCTGATGACAACCATATTGTCATTCTTTTATCAGTTCATATATTTTCTTTGCCTTAATATCGATAATTTTTTCAAACTGATTCCCATACAAGAGTGCATCACCAGAAGGAGATAAATGAATGGGCTCATTTTCTAACCCATCCATGATTAAGCTGCTACTTCCGTTCTTAGGATTGTAAGCTAGGAGTTGGAAGCCCTCTGTATAGGAATCCGCTTCACCACTTGTGACAGGACTTAAGGTAAAAAATTGTCCCTTCTGCTCATTATAGTCATAGAAAGGAACTAACCAATCTGAATAATTTGTAAGTTGTGGAATAGAAAACGTGAATAGCTTTTCCATTTCTTTGTCAAAAAATGAATAATTGGCCATCGATTGATCTTGTTCATTAACAGAGACAGTCACGAGCAAATCGCGAAATTCAGAAAAATCGATCACTGAAGAAAACAGTGTCTTTTCCATCCCATTTTCTAAACTTCTATCCATAAGTGGTGCAAATAGGGAAGGATTATTTTCATCCCAATTAATGAAGGCAACCTCATTCTCACCCTTCCATTTTATAAACGGTTGGGGCAAGGTAAGTTCGGTAATGTTTGACTTATTTAGATCTAGTAATAATACTTGAAAGCTCCAATCCTCATTAAATTTCGTGACCAGAATCTCTGATTCCTTATAAGGATTCCACTCAAAAGCTAATTCATAGGAAGCAAAAGATTTTTTCAATTGTTCCTTCCCTTTTATATCTATAATTGTAACTACTCCTTCGTATGATGACGGCGAGGTATGAATTAACATTCTCTTTTTTGAAGGGCTAATTTGGACGTTGACTATGGGATATTCACTTTTATAAATTAGTTCACTTTTACCTGTTAAAAGATTGTACTGATAGACACTTGAAGTTTGTTCTAGATTTGTAATGTAGAGGACTTGGGTTCCAGAAAGCCAGCCGACAAATTTATAAAATTCACCTTCAGGGATGGAAATAGGTAATTTCCATTCGTTTCCTAGAACAGTAGCAGGTGATTTAGGCTTTTCACTTTTAGCGGTAACTTTTTGTTTCAACTGCTCTTTTTGAGCACATGCAGTTAAAATGAGAATTAAAAAAATTAAACGGAGGATCAGAAAAATAGGATAATTTCTTTTTTGCCGGCTCAATTTATCAATATTTCCTCCTCTCATTTTCGCTCTCATAGGTTAGTACGTTTTTTTGACAAAAATGTTTCAACTTTTTAGAAAATATTACTAAATAGGAAAAAAGCCGCATGACTGCGGATTTTCCCTTTGGAGATTATTGATTTAATTTATTCTTTATTAGCCATGCTGCACCAAGGACACCTGCATCATTTCCTAATGTAGCCAAAGCAAGTTTCGTGGAATCTTTTACGGATGAAAAAGCAAACTTTTCAAAATTATTTTTTACTGGATCAACTAATATATCGCCTGCTTTTGAAACACCGCCGCCAAGAACAATTTTTTCCGGATTTAGGGTGTTGGCAATACTAGCTAATACGAATCCTAAATGAAAGGAAACATCATCCAATACTGATTGGGCCAATTCATCACTATTACGGGCTGCATCAAAGACATCTTTTGCTGTAATGCTGCCATTCTCAGCAAGCTTTTCAGATAATTCACCTTTTAACCCCTTAGCTAGTTCAATCTTAGCTAATCGAACAATGCCTGTTGCAGAAGCGACCGTTTCCAAACAGCCGGTCTTCCCGCAATTGCATGGTGCACCACCCGATGTGATGGCTGTAATATGACCTATTTCTCCCGCAGCACCATTAATGCCTTGAACAACTTTGCCGCCAACAATTACGCCGCCACCGACACCTGTTCCGAGTGTGACACAAACAAGGTCCTTCGCTCCAGCGCCCGCTCCCATCCACATCTCACCCAATGCCGCAGAGTTTGCGTCATTTTCAATCGCTGCTGGTAGGGAGGTCGCTGCTTCAAGATGGTCCTTTAGGGGATAGTTATCTGGCCAGCCTAAATTTACGACATTTAAAACAATTCCCTTTTCATAGTTAACTGGTCCAGGTGCCCCCATACCAATTCCTAGTAAATTACTTTTTAATTGATCATGTTCAGCAAGTTTTTCATCAATTGCCTTAGCAATATTACCTGTAATGTTTTGTCCTTCATTTGTGTTATCCGTTGGTATTTCCCATTTGTGAACGATTTCACCTTCAGTTGTTACGAAGGCTAATTTAGTAGTTGTCCCACCGAGGTCAACACCCACAATCCATTTTCTTGACAATAGAATCACCTATCTTTTTTGACTTTTTCTTTTTGAAATTGTATCTCATGCCTCAAAATTAACAGAGCTGTTTGGAACTCCATTGGCTCTATCAGCTGTGATTGATATAGTTCCTTTAGCTCCATTTCCATTAATTCAAGGTCCGCGACTCTTTCACCAATATAAATAATGGTTCCAAAGCGCTTTAAAAATTGCTGAATATCATAAATAGTTTTCATTTATATCTCCTTGTATTTTAATTGAGAGAAACATATTAGTACAAGCAATATTTTTTTCAGAAATATAATTTGGTTATTCTATTCTCCTTCGTCAGAGGATTGAAGCTGGCGATTAATTTCGTGTAGTAATTCAGAATACTCCTGTTGATTCGGTTTAAGCTTAATTGCCTGTTCTATATTTCCTTTAGCCTCTTCTAGATCTTTTTGCTCAAGATTAATAAGAGCTAAATTAAAGAAAGCCTCATCAAAACTAGGGTCTAGTTTTATTGCTTTTTGTAGGTGTGTTTTGGCTTCAGGAAGCATCTCCTTCTTAATTTCTACGAAAGATAGAAGAAAGTAGGTTTTCTCTGATAGATTGACGGCATTTTCTTCCGATTCCTTTAAAACGTTGTAGGCCTTATCGTAGTTGTTTTGCTTTATATATTCCTGGGCCATCAACAAATTAGAATTTTCATCATGTGATTTTCCTAAAGAGCTAAAACCATAAGATAACGAACCATATAGCAGTGCGACAGACGCAATAAAAAACAACATTTGCAGCCATAGTTTGTTCTTCTTTGGAAAGTGGACAGTGCCTGCTGCTAGGAATCCCCCTGCCAACCCGCCTAGATGACCTGCATTATCAATTCCCGATGCAGAGAACCCAACCATAAGGTTGATTCCAAGAACGACAAGCAAATTCAATCCCATTGTTCGGAAAAATAACTTCGGATAAATAACTCCAAAATAAAGTAATGCACCAAAACAGCCAAAAATAGCACCGCTTGCCCCTGCTGACAAGTTAGCACTGAAGATGAAACTGGCAATAAAACCTGTAACTCCAGCAAACAAGTAAATCCAAAGAAAACGAAGATTGCCAAAAATTCTTTCCACTTCAGTTCCGAGAAAGTACAATGCCAGAGTGTTCATTGCCAGATGGATAAAACCAATATGAAGAAAAACGGGTGTAATAAATCTCCACCATTCTCCTTCAACGATTAATTGGTTGACCTTGGCCCCGTATTTAATCAAGGTAGAAGTATTGGTGCTTCCACCATGAAGCTGAAGCCAGAAAAAAACAGCAACCTGAATGGCAATGAAAACATACGTAAATATTGGTTTGCCGTTCAACAGAATTGCTCTTTCCGTCTTAACTTTCTTAATCGCATAATCCAATGCCGCTTTCTTAACGGACTCAACATCCTCTTCTAAGTGATCATCATTGATTGAAAAATGAAGTTCAGCCCCAAGCCTCTCTGAAATACGATGAAAACCTGCTTCGTATACCCCTTGTGCAAAAAGAATCGAGCTTACCATCGTTTTATTTCCTTCAGAATGTACAAAAGGTTTCGCGAGACGAAATTCATATTCATCAACTGGTGGGAATTGACTAACATAAATATTGACCACATTTAACTCATGTCGACCAATTTGCTTGCGGACTCTCTCTCCATTTGCTGCAGTAAACTCAATATCACGCTGCATAGCATTACTCCAATCCAAATTGTGGAGCAGCAGACGAATGATCGGTGCTTTTTTATTTTCTATTTTTTCTAGCCATAATTCTTTTTGATTTTCAAATAATTGAATAATACGGTAACCATGATCTGAAATAAATGAATACGCTAATTTCCAAAATATGTAACGTTCTCTATTATTCATTTCCCCCCTGCTTCCTATGTAAAAATAAACGGCCATATCAAGCTGCGATAACTCTTTTTCTTATATCTTTCATTATAAACGATTCTCGAGTAACAATAATCAATCAAGCTTTTTATTTTTATTAAGATACGTCTTCTCCATAAAAAAAAAACCATCTGTGGTTTTCACCATTCAGATGGTCTTCCAAAAACCGATTGCATCATTTTTTGTTTTACACCTGGGAAGCTCATAACTGAGCCTACAGCAAGCCTGCGCATCCAACTAGACCCTAGTAGCACATTGATAAGACGGTACCTGTATCGGAAACCAAAATAACCAATAGAACCAATCATCAATATGGATGTTAACATACGAGACATTCTCATCCCTCCTACTAGTATTTTGCGATTATGACCATCATTTTATCCATAAAAAAAGGACTGAATTCACAGTATAAGAATTCAATCCTTTTGATTAATAGTTCTTAAAGACCGGTTCCATCGTTTGCTTTAATACATTCACAGAATTAACGAATTTCCCCTGCTCTTCGTCATTCAATTTAAGCTCCACAACTTGCCTAACTCCATCTCGATTAACTACAGCTGGTACACCTATATAGATATCATTCTGTCCATATTCCCCATCTAGATAGGCAGAAACAGTTAACACAGAATTTTCATTTTGAAGAATCGCTTTTGTCAATCTTACGAGACCCATAGCAATTCCATAATACGTTGCACCTTTTCTTTCAATGATATGGTAAGCAGCATCACGAACATTTAAAAAAATTCGATCAAGGTCCGTTTGATTAAACCCTGTTTTGTTTTTTGACCACTCACTAATAGATGTACCAGCAATATCCGCATGACTCCATACGGGGAGCTCTGTATCACCATGCTCTCCAATAATATAGGCATGAACATTACGCGTATCTACATCAAAATAATCGCCAAGCAAAAAGCGGAAACGTGCTGTATCTAAAATTGTACCAGAACCAATTACCCGCTCTTTTGGCAGCCCTGAAAACTTCCAAACGGCATACGTTAATATATCGACCGGATTTGTAGCAACGAGGAAAATACCATCAAACCCACTTGCCATAATTTCTTCGACAATTCCCTTAAAGATCCTTGTATTTTTTTCAACTAAGTCAAGTCGTGTTTCCCCTGGCTTTTGGTTTGCACCCGCTGTGATAACAATTAGGTCTGCTTCACCACAATCCTGATAACTTCCGTACCAGATTTTCGTCCGGGATGGAGAAAATGGTAGGCCGTGATTCAAATCCATTGCGTCTCCTTCTGCCTTTTCCTTATTTAAATCAAACAAGATAAGCTCCTCTGTTATCCCTTGATTTAATAGGGCAAAAGCATAGCTTGAACCCACAAATCCCGTTCCAATGAGAGCCACTCTATTCACGCGATTAAACATGACCATTCCTCCATGTAAAAGATATTGCTATATCAATATCATTCATCCCAAAAAAAATTAGTTATTCAAATAAATGACTCCTATCGCTGACATAGCAGCAACACAACCTGAAAGGAAATTCACCATATCATTATCTACAAAGACAGACCCTTTTATTCTATTTGCCGGCAAATCACAATGCCTCTTTTTTTCAGTCTCTATCCCGCATTTCACACAAACATATACCTGTTGGTAAAAGGCACCAATCAACGTATCAATAACATTTCCGAAAAAACCAAAAAGGAAAACAAGAGCTGTTAAGAAATAACTTAAATCAAAAAGCCAAAATCCTATGATTGAAATTAAGAAGGAACCTGCAAGGGATGCCAAGCTTCCCAATAAACTGATTGCTCCCGATGTCCCCTTTTCAACCCGTTTAAAGGAACGTATGTATAATGGTTCTTTTTTGCTTAAACTACCGATTTCCGAGGCCCAGGTATCAGAATTTGCACTAGCCAGACATACTATAAAGCCAACTAACCAGATCATATCATTGTTGAAATACTGAATGATACTGAAAAGCCCGGCCGCTCCTCCATTCGCAGCGACCTGACGCCAATCTCTTGTAGCCCCTTTTGCAAGCTTTTCTTCTATTATGCTCTTATCACTACTTTTGTATTTTGACCAAAAACTTGAAGAGGCAAAAAATACCCCAAGCAGGAAAAGACCATTTACACCGAAGCCTAAATACACTGCAAGTCCAACTAAAATGGCAGCAAAGGCCCCTGATCTAGTCAAGGATTTGGATTTATAACCTGCCGCACCTGTCAATAGAATTCCAACGAAAATCAAAATCGCTATGATCATTTTATTTTGATAACTCCATGGTTTGTAATAATTTGGGATACCGGTACATCATGCTCCTCAACAAGAAACTGTGGGACCAATTGATCAGTAAAGGCAAGTGAAATCGTCATACCGTGGTAATTTTGTAAATAACGATCATAATAGCCTCCACCAAAACCCAAACGGTACCCTTCTTTTGTATAGGCTAAACCTGGAACAATCATTAGGTCAATCCTATCTGCATCAACTTCCTTAGTTACTTCCTCAATCGGCTCAAATAGACCATAAAATACTGATTCCAGCTGAGAAAATTCATTTAAAGTTCTAAATGATAGCCGTCTTTCATTTGGATCACATTTTGGCACAACAACTTGTTTTCCTGATTCCCAGGCTTTCCGAATCAATTGATATGTATCCACTTCTGGTTGTTTTGAAACCGTTAATCCAATAACTTTTGCTTGTTTCCATGCTTCATCCTCATAAAGTGTACAAGCAATTTTATACGAATAATCTTCGTATTGAGGTTTTGTAAGCTTTGAAAGTGTCTCTCTCATTTGCTTACGAATAGAGTTTTTATTATTCATTTTAGTAAGCTCCTAACTTTTAGACAACAAAAAAAACAGCAGGAAGCCCCCACTGTTTATTTTGTTTCGCGATGTGCTGTTGAACGTTTTTCTCTTGGGCAATATTTCTTAAGCTCAAGACGATCTGGATTATTACGTTTATTTTTTGTTGAAATATAGTTACGATCTCCACACTCAGTGCAAGCCAATGTAATATTCACACGCATGTTTATTTCCCTCCAAACAATTAAGCATTTCTTTCATACGACTTTTCCATAATATCATTTTTTAAAAGGAAATGCTAGTATGTTTTTTTGTTAATAAACTTTCATTCATTTCAGTAAATTTTCTTTAAAAGTGCTTCCTCCATTGAAATCAATTCACTTTTGTTGGAACCTGTCATGGTCCATGTGTTCATTTTAGCAATTCCATGCGACTCTATCGTCATTTTCATTGCAAAAATACTGCCCGCTGGACCTTTGGCTATCGAAAGATAATTCAAGTTCCCCTTTTGAAGTGAACTCCAAATTTGATCTGTAAAAACCTTCCACTGCGGCATGGCAGTATATTCTTTCATACCCACTTCATTTTATAAATTATTTGGTGTTTCTTTTTGTGCATCAGTATGAACGCGTTTGTTCAATACAGTATCTTCCATTACCCTGCTTGTTTCGGATGCAATACGTTTCCATCCATACAGGCTTATTACAATTTGTCTTCCTTTTTTGCCAATTTCTTCTGCTTTAAGTGGATTATTTATTAGAAAGTCGATTTGTTCGAGCATGCTCTCTGCATCCCCAGGGGTCATTAGTAATCCTGTATGTAGATGCTTCACAATACCCTTCATCCCACCTGTATTGGATACAATCGTTGGTTTACCTAAGATCATCGTTTCAAGTACCACTATTCCGAAAGGTTCATATAAACTAGGAATGACTGCTAGTTCACTTCCAGCAATGAGTGAATTCCTTTGCTCATCAGTAACATATCCCACAAATGTAATATGGCTTTCTAAATTCCGCACGTTAATTTGTCTTCGATACGTTTCGAGCATCGGTCCTTTTCCCGCTATCACAAAAAAGCAGTCTATTTCCCTCTCTTTTGCGATCGAAGCTGCCTCTATTATGGTTTCAAATCCTTTTTCTTTTACGATTCTACCAATTGAAAAAATGTATTTCTGATCCTTAAGTTCCGGAAATATTTCCTCTGTATCTAGTTCATTCAAGACAGGTTCAATACCATTTGGAATAATGGCTATCTTTTCATTTTTCGCCTTAAAGACGGAGTTGAGAACATCTTTCATGTAATCGCTGCAAACAATAATTTGATCGGATTCGCCAATTAATTGCTGTTCCTTTTTATGAATAAACTGTTGCATTTGAGTATGAATACCGTTGTTCCTTCCATACTCTGTCGCATGAATGGTCGCTAGTAGTGGAATTTTCAGTGATTCTTTCAATACAATCGAGGCTGAACCAACAAGCCAATCATGTGCATGGATGATATCAAAATGGATTTCCTCAGCTAATTTTTCTGCCTTGAAAGCCATAGCTAAATTAAGTCCACCTATCCACGAAAGAAAATTATCATCGTATTGGTTTATTGGTTTGACGCGATGAACATTTACGCCATCCATATTTTCAAATGATGGAAGATTACCATTTAACGCCGTTAAAACATGAACTTCATGTCCTTTTTCTGCCAAATGATCGGATAATCCAAATACATGCCTTGAAAGACCGCCAACAATATTAGGAGGATATTCCCAGCAAAGCATCAGTATTTTTAATGTCCGATAATTGGATGGGGTTTTATGCAAATCATCGTGTTGGGAGAATATATTATCCATTCATATTCTCCATGTTTTTTGATTCCACGTAATAACTATACGTACTAACATGATCAATCCACTTTGGCGGCTGCTCTTCATGTTGCTTAAGTTGGATTAGATCATGATTCATCTCATTTCCATTCGGTATTTCCATCATCGGAGTTTGAATGGAATTGGAACGGAATAGGGGGAAAAATTCCTGATTGGAAATAGTAATCCCTAATTCTGATATATAGCTGCGATTTGCAACCAATCCTTTTATGAACCAATGTCCTTTCTGATAAGGAACTGCGATCTCAAAAAAATGGTGAGCATTTTTTCCGGTAAAAACCAAATCAGTGACATCATAGATCCGAACAACAGGGATAAGACTCTCAAAGCTAAGATTAAAAAATAGTTCTATCATTTTTTTGGGTATATCGGAAACTTCCCAGTAGAGAAGCAATTTGCGGGGGGTAACAAGCTTTGCGGCCAACTCACCTTTAATTGGAATAAAATCTGTAGATGGATTGTTAGTTTTATTTCTTCCATCTCCTTTTAGGTTACTAATCTCATTAATCATGTCTTCCTCCATTTCTGCAAACAATCAATATATGCACCAAATTCCAAATTATGCTTAATACATGATAATTTAATCGTACCACCAGATTCAACCGCGCACAATAAACGCAAATTGTCGTTTCTTGAAAGACTTTAGTATTAAATGCCAATCCCCTTCCCTTGTAAAATAAGGCTGTGATAAAGGTCATTGTTGATATTACAGCCAAGTTAATTGGAGCGGAAGGCGCGAAGACTCCTGCGGGAGGACGGGGCAGGGGAGACCCCGCAGGCGCGCTTAGCGCCGAGGAGGCTCCCCGGACCGCCCGCGGAAAGCGAAGCGCCTGGAGCGTAAATCAACATCTAAGATTAACAGAGCCTAAAATAAAAAAAGATAAGGCATAAAAAATCCTCATCTTTAATAAACACTATTTATCATTAGGCATTTAAATTAACACGGTTACCTGTCACAAGGTAAATAACATGCTCTGCGATATTGGTTGAATGGTCTGCGATTCTTTCAATAAATCTACATACAAACGCTAATTGAATAATTTGATTCGTAGAGTTTGGATTTTGTGGGATATAGCTCAATAACTCTTGGATTAAGCTTCCAAACATTTTGTCTACAGCATCATCTTTTTCCGCGCAATTTTTTGCCAACGTAACATCTTCTGAATAATAGGCTTTTATGGAATCAGAAACCATCTCTAAGGCCATCTCCATCATTTTTGGTATATCTATTATTTCTTTAAAATGCTCTTCCTTGCCAATATGGATGGTAGATTTTGCTATATTTACTGCTATATCTGCAAAACGTTCAACCTCAGATGAAACCTTTAATGCCACATTAATTTTCCTAAGATCGGTGGCTACAGGTGATTGTCTTGCAATTAATAATAATGCTTTATCATTAATTTCATATTCTAACTCATCGATTTCATTATCACCATCAATGACCTGTTTCGCCTTTTCCATATCCTGATTTATTAGGGCAACCATCGATTCTTGGATTGCGTGCTCCGATTTTTCAGCCATTTTTAATAGAAGATCTTTTAATTCTTTTAAATTATTATCAAAATTTGTCCTCGTACTCATAGTAGACACCTCATCATCCGAATCTTCCTGTAATATATCCTTCAGTCCGTGAGTCTTTTGGATTAGAAAAAATTGTCGAAGTTGAATCTAGCTCGATTAATTCACCCATTAAAAAGAAAGCTGTTTTGTCTGAAACCCTTGATGCCTGCTGCATATTATGGGTAACAATTACAATCGTATATTTTTCTTTTAATTCTAAGATCATTTCCTCAATTTTTAACGTAGAAATTGGGTCTAATGCTGAAGTAGGTTCATCCATTAACAACACTTCAGGTTTCGTTGCAAGTGCTCTTGCAATACATAGCCTTTGCTGTTGTCCCCCAGAAAGGCCTAAAGCAGGAGCATTTAAACGATCCTTTACTTCCTCCCATAATGCTACATCCATCAGTGATTTAATGACAATCTCATCTAGATGCTTCTTTTTAGTGATACCATGGACTCTTGGGCCATAGGCAACATTATCAAAGATAGATTGTGGAAAAGGATTTCCCTTCTGAAAAACCATTCCAACATGTTTTCGCAGTTCGACGAGATCCATTTTCTTGTCTAATATATTTTGCCCATTTAGATTAATTTCGCCCGTCATTTTTACATTTGGGACCATATTAATCATTAAGTTTAAAGTTTTGATAAATGTAGATTTTCCACAGCCCGAGGGACCGATGATAGCGGTAACCTCTTTTTTGTCAATTGGAAAGTTGATGTTTTTTAACGCATGATGCTCTCCATACCATAAATTCAGGTCTTTGACATCAAATACTTGTCTGGTTAATGTTGGTATTGCCACAACTTTTCCCCCTTATCCAAACCTTCCAGAGATATATTCCTCTGTCTTTTTAACAGATGGATTGGTAAAGATTTTTTCCGTATGATCATATTCAATTATATCACCGCTCAAGAAGAAGGCTGTTTTATCAGAAATACGTGATGCCTGCTGCATATTATGGGTGACAATAATAATGGAATACTCTTTTTTTAACTCAACAATTAAATCCTCAACTTTAGCATTGGATATTGGGTCTAGTGCCGAGGATGGTTCATCAAGGAGCATGACTGTCGGTTTCATCGCAATCGTCCTTGCAATACAAAGTCGTTGCTGCTGCCCGCCAGAAAGTGACAAAGCCGATTTATGAAGCCTGTCCTTTACTTCCTCCCATAATGCTGCTTTTTTCAGACTCACTTCCACCATTTCATCAAGTTTGCTTTTCTTTTTGATTCCAGCAAATTTAAGGGCGTGTGTAATATTCTCATAAATTGATTTTGGAAATGGGTTGGGCTTTTGAAAAACCATGCCGATTTCCTTACGGAGAGCAACGACATTTATTTGTTCCGACAGAATATTGAGATCTTCATATATGATTTCTCCCTCTGCCCTTGCTCCAGGGATCAGGTCATTCATTCGATTAATACTTCTTAAAAAAGTGGATTTACCACAGCCAGAAGGGCCTATGAGTGCTGTAACGGAATGTTTTTCAATATCAAGTGAAATCCCATTGACAGCTCGTTTTTCTCCATAAAATATTTCTAGATTATTTACCTTTAAGATATGTTCCTTTTGGAACTGGCTGTTAGACTGAACAGCTTGATTTTCGGTCGATTCTTCTTTAAATGCTGTAACCATCCTATCTCCCCGCCCCTTATTTTGATGCTGTTACCTTTTTATGAATCATGCTTCCTATCCACCTAGCTAATAAGTTAAATATTAATACCGATATTACTAAAACAGCAGCTGAACCATTAGAAACCTCTTCCACATCTGGAATTAACCCTTGTGTATTTACAGACCAAATGTGAACTGCAAGCGTTTCTGCTGGACGAAATATATTCAACGGTGATTGAGGTGAAAATGGATTCCAGTTTGCGTAATCGAGTCTTGGTGTTGAAAGACCGGCTGTAAATAATAATGCAGCAGCTTCACCAAATACACGACCTGCAGCAAGAATCGCACCAGTTAATATCGTCGGAAACGCACTTGGTAATAAAATGGTTTTTATCGTATGCCATTTGGTAATCCCTAAGGCAAGACTAGCCTCTTTCAAATCACTTGGGACAGCACGGATCGCATCTTCACTCACCCTTACAATTACAGGCAGGTTAAAAACCGTTAAGGCTAAGGCTCCTCCTAAAATGGTGTAGCCCCAGCCTGTTAAATTAACGAACATTAATAAACCAAACATCCCAATGACTATGGATGGTAAAGAGGCTAGAACTTCTATACAAGAACGGACAATGTCTGTAATTTTCCCCGGCTTAGCATACTCAGCCATATATATTCCCCCGCCAATACCTAACGGAAGAGCAATTAACATCGTAATAAATAATATATAAAATGAATTGAACAATTGGTCACGAATTCCCCCGCCCGCACGTACATTGCTTGACGGAGAGGTTAAAAAGTCAAGCGAAATATGTTTAAATCCATTAATCAAAATATATGAAAATAAACCAACTAATATAGAAATGATTATGATTGCAATGGCTATAAATACTCCTGTGGCAATCCGATCTGCAGTTTTACTGTTCATCACATTTTCCTCCTTGACGAAAGGTAGCGAATGAGGAGAATAAACGCAAACGACATGATTAATAAAATTAAGCCCATTGACCAAAGAGTATTATTTTCTACACTACCGTAAGTTGTATGGCCCATGTTAAGAGTAATAATTGTCGTTAAGGTTGCTGATGCGTCTAATAAGCTTGTTGGTAAGTCTCTTACGTTACCGATCACCATCTGTACCGCAAGAGCTTCTCCAAATGCTCTTGCCATCCCAAGAACGATAGCAGTCAAGAGGGTAGGTAATGCAGCAGGTATTAAAACTTTTCTTATAGTTTGCCAGCGAGTAGCACCTAAAGCATACGAACCTTCACGAAGATTTTTAGGCAGTGAACTCATCGCATCGGTTGCAATTGTAGTTACTGTCGGCAAAATCATGATGGATAATACAATAGTACCTGAGAGTAAGCTAAAACCAAGTCCGCCCACATATTCCCTGATAAATGGAACTAACACTGTAAGCCCGATGAAGCCATAAACTACAGATGGAATTCCGACCAAAAGCTCTATCACTGGCTGTAAAATTTTCCTTCCCCATGAGGGTGCAATTTCGGTCATAAAAATCGCTCCGCCAATACCTAATGGTGCTGCCACTATTGCTGCAAGAAAGGTTACCGCAAAGGAACCAAAAATAAACGGTAAAGCCCCATATTCAGGTTTCGCTTGATTTGTAGGATTCCAGTGGGTACTGGTTATGAACTCAATAAGACTTACACCATTTTTTATAAAAGATTGTAAACCCTTTGAACCAAGGAAAATAGTTATCGAGATGGTTGCTGAGATCATGATGACAGCACACAAGATCACGAGAATTTTCCCGCGCAATTCCCCATCGAGCCAATTTTTCTTAGATTTTAACAATCTATCTTTTGCAGGAACTAATTTTTCCATAATGCACCAAACACCCCTAAAATACGTCATAATAGGGTAAATGCAAACATGCATTTACCCTTTCATTATTCAACCTGTTTTTATAGGTTTTTTTGATTTCCTTTAGCATCGCGTTCAACTTTCATTTTTGTTACTGGTAGATATCCTTGTTCTTTTAATAGTGTGTTTTGGATATCGTCAGACATTAAATAGTCAAGGAACGCTTTAGCAAGATCTGTTGCTTCACCTTTTGTATAAGAGTGTTGGTATGCCCAAACTGGGAATTTACCAGATTGCACATTTTCTTCAGTTGGTTCTACTCCATCGATTGCAAGTGGAGTCACAGATTTGTCAGTGAAGTATGAGAATGCAAGGTAACCTACTGCACCATCAGTTTCATTGATAATCTTTTTAACGGTGTTTGAAGAATCTTCCGTAATCCCTTCAGCAGGTGTTGCTCCATCAAGGGCGAACTTATTGAATACTGCACGTGTACCTGAAGAGTCCGGACGGTTTACAAGAACAATCTTTTGATCTGCTCCGCCAAGTTCTTTCCAGTTCGTAATTTTTCCTGTGAAAACTTTAATTAAATCTTCTTTTTTAATATCTTTAATACCAATTTTAGGGTTAACTGCTGCTGTCATACCTACAACAGCTACTTTATGGTCAACAAGCTGATCAGCTGGAATACCTTCTTTTTCTTCAGCGAATACGTCTGAGTTACCAATCTGCACAGATCCTTCGGCAACTTGTGATAAGCCTGTACCAGATCCACCAGCGTTTACTTGAACATCAACATTTGGATTTTCTGCCATAAACTCTTCAGCAGCAGCGGCAACTAAAGGTTGCATTGCAGAGGAACCTGAAACGGTTAACGAGCCAGAAAGTTCTGTAGTTTTATTATCTTTATTAGCAGCTTCATCTTTTTTATCAGTAGAGGCTCCTCCACAAGCAGCAACAAATACCATTAATGCTGCTAGAGTAAGTAATAGGCCAAATTTTTTAAAGCTTTTCATTTGTTTAATTCCCCCTGTGTATTTTGGTTTGTTTGTTATTTGTTCTGCCTTACATGTCTAAGAATAAAACTAAACTATTAACCGAGTTTTAATTGAATGTAAAGGTTTTGTAAAGATATGTTGAGTTTGTGTAAATCGATAACATTCTCTAGATATATATTGTCCATAAAAAAATTTAATAGATGCAGAGTAGATGATCTTTAAATAATAAAAAACACCCGCCTCAAATTGAGACAGGTGTTTCAGTAATATTAATGATCAGCTTGACTACTGTTTTTGGTTTATTCGTTATTTACTTCCTGTTGATCAGAGGTGGCATTTTTATCTGTATTTTGACGTTCTTTCTTTAATTCAAAATAAGCATCCAATACTCTTTTGCCGATTTTGTTATTAACACTTGGTCCGCTATTTCCTTGATATGCCCACGGTACGACAACAGCCATGGCTACCTCGGGATCATAAGATGGCGCATAGCTCACGAGACTTAGGTTCATTACTTCTGTGCCACGCTTTGATTTATCAGATCCATCATAAAACGACTGTGCTGTTCCTGTTTTTCCTGCAGGGGAATAATCTGCACCCTTAAAGGAACTTACAGCTGTACCGTCACCCACCTGCATGACCATCCGAAAACCTTCTTGAACCCGCTTAATCCAAGATTGCTTCATATCTAAACGATTTAATACTTTCGGCTGAATTTCCTCGACAATAGGACCCAATTCATTATTTTCCATTTCTGGTTCGCGAATTTCCTTAACCAGATGTGGCTGGATACGATTCCCACCATTTGCGATTGTGGAGACGTACTGCGCGAGTTGGATTGGTGTATACGTATCATACTGACCAATCGAAAGGAAAAGAAGTAAACCAGGAGTCCTTTCAGGACCTGGAAAGCCGCTCATTTCATTAGGTAAGTCAATCCCTGTACGCGTACCTAAACCAAACTGACTAAATGACTGCCGCATAGTATCAAAGGCAGAATAATCTAATGGCAGCGGTTGATTTGGTCTATACTGTCCACCAGCCATTGCTATAACGGTTTTCCACATATATACGTTTGAGGAAACCTGTAGTGCTCTTAAATCATTTATCCGGCCAAATGTCCTCCATGAAGACATTACTGGTGAGCTAGCAATTCTCAAAGGCTCATCGAGTTGTGTAGAACCTGGTTGAATTGCCCCTGTTTTATAACCAGTTAAAATTGTTGCCCCTTTTACCGCTGACCCAACGTTATACGAAGTGGTAATATTTCCTCCAGCAAAGTCATTCATAACTGTCTTTCCTTGTTTATCTTTACCAATTTGTTTTCCAGCTAGGGATAAGACTTCACCAGTGTGAGGATCCATCAAAACGACGAAGGCTCGATCTAGAAGGGAGGTATTTGGTTTTTGCTTTGCACTCCACATTTCTTCTTCGATGATATTTTCTACTTTCTTCTGAAGGTCCATATCAATGGTTAAAACGAGGTCCTTGCCCCTTTTTCCCTCCGAAACCACTTCTGTAGAAAGAATTTTTCCCGACTTATCTGTTACATTTTTGACTTTTGCCTTTTGACCATGGAGTACATCTTCGTATTGCAATTCAAGATAACTTTTTCCAACACGATCATTTCGGCTGTAATCACGGGCCATATACTTTTCTAATTGATCCTTCGGGATCCCCGCTTCGGAAGAAGTTACTCCACCTAATATTGATTTTAATGTGTCACCATAAATTCTCTTTCGTTCCCAATCTGTAGTTGTATCAACACCAGGTAAACTTTCTAAATTTTCACTAACAATGGCGAACTCTTTGTCAGTAACATTAACTTTAACAATTTGTGGGGTTAAAGCATAACCACTATTAAATTGCCTGTAGATGGCAAGAGTTCTCAGTGTTTCACCTTTAATGCTGTTAATTTCTTTTTCAGTAATTCTATCTAATTGAAGTTTATATATTTGCTTATCGTCCAATTTTTTTTGTTCATATAATGCCCATTCTTTTTCGGTAACTTTTGCTTCGGCTTCTTTAGGATGTTTTAATATCCAAAAATCCTTTTTATCGCGAATCTGAACTTTTTTCGTATCAATATTGATTATTTTTGCTAATCGTTCTGCAGTTTGCAACATTTCCTTTTGATCCGTTTGTTGATATTTTGTATAAGTAATCGCGTTCAATGGTTTATTATCCATAATGATTTTCCCATTGCGGTCAAACATTTTCCCCCTCGGTACAGGATTATTAACAGTAATAGCTTCCGTACGTTCAATTTCACGTTTAAAATCATCACCAAATACGATTTGCAATTCACCAAGTCTAAGTATAAGGATAGAAAATAGCAAAAACACGACAAAGAATAACATGTTTAAACGAAAGGGCACATGTTGCTTCTTTTTTTTCTTTTTATTATTCAAGGTATATAAACACTTCCTTTTTTCACGGCTTAAAGTCACTTTCTCTATTTTAAAGGATAATTCCGCTTTTATCTATGAAAAACCCTTACCATTTTCAGCATAAAAGCCTCAGTGAAAAATGAAAAATGCGGTGAGTAAATAAAATACTCATCGCATTACGATGCTGGTAAATGTACTCTTTTAATAAAAAGATAGATGCATGTGTGCCCTGCACCCAAAGCAAGAAGTAGGATTGGTATACTGATTTCTGCATTAAACCAAGTGATAGCAGCTAAAAAGGATAATATGGAAACAATCCTTCCCAAATTCAAGAATATTTCCCGAACTACAATGTACTCAATCCTCATTTCTGCCGCTTTCCAACCTGTTCCAATCACATCATATGTAGTGGACATATATGGGACGAGCAAAAGCGGATAGGCAATTGCAATCATCCCGCCATAGATTAACAATTTGACAAAATTCACGTCCCATACAATTAGCAGGACAGACGCATATAGGATAAGTCCACCAATAAGAATCGCTTTTTTTCGAAACTTTTGTTTAATTAACCTAGACGCAAGATAATACGCTATAAATGATATTCCTGAATTAAGGAGACCAAATGTACCTAAAGACAATTCACTTCCCGTCGAAATATAAACAAGCACTGATATGACAAATGCAAAGGTCCCTTCCCTTAGTCCCTGGAAAAAGTTAGCGTTTGTAATCAAACGCCAATTTTCATTTTGTTTTCTTTCATTAAGAATCTGTTTAAAACAATAGCTTCCTGCCGATGGTCGTGGTTTCAAGGAAAAACTCATAAAAACCGCAAGTGCAAATAAAGCCAGCGACATCCCAAAAACAATGGTATATCCAGTGAATTTGTCAAATCTAGTTATGATGATTCCAGCAGCGATTGGTCCAATCATTCCACCCGCAGACGATAATATCCCTAAAAAACCATTAAAAAAATCTCTCGTATCTGGTTCGGTGATTTCAAATGTTAGCACATTATATGCAAGCCAATAAAAACCATATCCTACTCCTAACAGACTTCCCAATAAAAGTAAATAAGTAGAAGCCTTTGTGCCAGCGATTAAAACCATGACATAAAATAGCGCTAAAAAAATCACACCGATTCTAAGCACGATTACTCTGTCAATTTTCTTGGCCCATCGGCCAGCTAAAATGAAGGTGAGCAGTTGTAAAACAACAATCGATAAATTAAAAAGGGCGATATCTGAATACTTACCCGTTTGTTTCCAAAGATAAATATTTACAAACGTATTGGATAAAGCAACACTTAATGAATATAACCCACCAATAATAAGCAAAAGTAATAAATCTTTTGTTAGTTTAACATCACCTAGAATCTTAAATTTTTTTGCCATAAAAAACTCCCCTTTATCTTATGGGTAGTCTTTAACAAGCAAGTTTTTCTTATTCACTTATTCAAATCCAAAAAAAAGAAGACAGCCAAAGCTGCCTTCTTACTATTGCTATTATTTTGCTTGGCTGTAACGTTTTGAAACTTCATCCCAATTTACTACATTCCAGAAAGAGGAAATATAATCTGGGCGTTTGTTTTGATATTTCAAGTAGTAAGCATGCTCCCATACATCAAGACCAAGAATTGGAGTTTTACCTTCCATTAATGGAGAGTCTTGGTTAGGTGTACTTGATACTTCTAATTCTCCGCCAGACACAGATAGCCATGCCCAACCAGAACCGAAACGAGTAGTTGCTGCTTTAGCAAACTCTTCTTTAAAGCTTTCGAAACTGCCAAATTTGCTGCTGATTGCGTCAGCTAATTCACCAGTAGGTGCGCCGCCGCCATTTGGAGAAAGGATTTGCCAGAATAAAGAATGGTTAGCATGACCGCCGCCGTTGTTACGAACTGCAGTACGTGCAGCTTCTGGAACCGCATCCAAATTAGCAATAACTTCTTCAACTGATTTAGAAAGTAATTCTTCATTACCAGCTAAAGCGTTATTTAAATTGGTTACATATGTGTTGTGATGTCTAGTGTGGTGAATGTTCATTGTTTCTTTGTCAATATGTGGTTCAAGTGCGTTTTCTGCATACGGTAATTGTGGTAATTCAAATGCCATGATTATTCCTCCTATGTATATGGTGATTTTTCAGCCTTAGAATTTAGAATATTTCTAAAGCTTTCCTTTTTAAGATACCAAAGTCAGTGCTCAGTTTCAAATATAATGCTTAGGCTCTTAACATAAATACCATGCCCGTAATGAAGGATTTTATTCTAAATTTTACTAAAACGTAATCCACTACCGCTCCTAATAATTATTCGATAATTTGTCACCTTTCATCCAAGGGGCAATCTGTCAACGATTTTTGTCATATCCGACTTTTGTCACTACCAATTCATGTAAAGGCTCTATTGACACCTTGTTAATAATTTATTTTAATCAAAGAGAAGGGTGCTAAGGAGTGATTTTCCATGCAGAAAAGTAGTTATTCCATATATAATTTACTAGTTTACTTTTACGAAAAAAAAGAACCAATTCAAAAGATTAAAGCCGGTTCCGTTCTTTTTCAAGAGAAGGACCCTGCCCAGTATGTTTTCTTATTGCTTAAAGGAAGTATTTCACTTGGAAGAGTTCATTTACGCGGCAAGGATTTTATCTTAAAAATCTTAAATGACCAGGAATTAATTGTAGAGTATCAACTTTTCAAACCATCTTCTCATTATCAATTTTACGCAAAAACGATGACAGATTGTGAAATGATCTTTATCAAGAAGGAACAATTTGAAGAATTTATTAAAAATGATCCAGAAGCAATGAGCGCTCTTGTTGCATGGCTAAGTACAGGTTATTTAAAGGCACAAATGAAATGCCAAGACCTAATTATGAATGGTAAAAAAGGCGGTTTATATTCTATCCTCATCCGCTTATCTAATTCTTATGGAATTAAGACAGAGGATGGAATTCTTATTGATCTGCCCCTAACACATCAGGAATTAGCTAATTTAACCTATGGGACGCGTGAAGTTATTCAACGAGCCTTAAAAGATCTTCGCGAGAAAGAGATCATTACCTATGATTATCAAAAGCTTACCATAAAAAAGCTCAACTATTTAAAAGAAGAAGTTGACTGTCAAAATTGTTCCTTTGAAATTTGCGGCTTAAATTAATCAAACAAAAGCCACCCGGAAAGGTGGCTTTTTACAAGACTAAAATAAAAAAATAAACTATCATAAGAATTTGAATAATTGTTTTTGTAATAACACTGCTTATAAATCCAATGACCGAGCCAAAACCAATTTTAATACTATCAGTGAAATTTCTTTTGTTGAAGATTAATTCAGCTCCTATTGCCCCGATAAATGGACCAATAAGGATTCCTAAAAAAGGGATAACAAATGGTCCAACGATAATCCCTATCGTACTTCCCCAGATTCCGGCCTTGGAACCTCCATATTTTTTAATTCCAATCATATTAGCAATATAGTCGGCAACAAATAAAAGTACAATAAACAAACCTTGAATCAACCAAAAGTACCATCGAAAGGGTTGAAAATTAAAAAAGACTCCATACAATAAAAAGCCTGCCAGTATAAATAACACACTTGGAACAATCGGATACACCAAACCAACAAATGCAACAATAAATAACAAAATGATGATACTCCAATAGACCAATTCCATTTTATCCATCCCTCATAAAACTTTTTCTAGATATTTTATACAGTGTACACTTTCCTTCATACGATTAAAACTTGGAATAGGTTTCAAAAATAAAATTGAGTTGCTGTCATTCTTGTATATAACCTTTACTAAAGATACAATAGATGCTGGAGCAATCATTTGTGATTTAATGTATAAAGGTGGTCATTATGAATATTTTCAAGCAATTGTATAAAAGTATCTACTCTCCTAAAGATATTGCCTTATTTCGATTCCAAGGGATAGGAAAAACAATATTATATGTTTTCTTTTTAACATTAATTTCGATTCTGCCGTCAGTAATTTACTTAAGTACGGCACTTACCACGGGTGTCGATACGGCTAGAACCATTATTACTGACGAATTACCTGATTTTTCAATTCAAGACGGGCATCTAACAGCTGATACTAAAGTGCCCATTACATTAAATAAGGATAATTTTTCTATTATTTTAGACCCAACTGGAGCTATTTCTGCAGATGATATCCAAGATGAGGGAAATTCTTTTGCCATGTTAGAAGATCAGTTTGTTTTAGCTGCAGGCGGCCGATTTGATACATATCCCTATTCCATGTTAGAAGGGCTAAACATTGCAAAGGGAGACATTGTGGATTTTATTAACACAATTGGCGGAATAAAATGGATAATAATCCCTGTGGTTTCTGTGTTTATCTACTTGTTTGCATGTGCTGGCAGTTTTATCGAGGTATCGGTTTTGGCTCTAATTGGTTTATTATTAAAGAACCTTTTAGGTAGGAAACTAATTTACAGGCAGTTGTGGCGAATGGCTGCATACAGCGAAACATTACCAACATTGTTTTTTACCATTATGGCGGCAATTAAAACAACCGTTCCTAACAGCTTCTTGATTAATTGGTTTGTTGTGATCATCGTTTTATACCTAGCCATAATTGAAATTCCAAAACCCAAAAAAGTGAACTAAGAGGCGCCCAAAGCGGGCGTTTTTTTTATTAACTCGTTCTTTTTACATTCGGACAAGCATACCAATGTACAAACTGTCTATTTGGAGGCTTGTCCGATGAAAAAGTTATTTGGTTTCTTATTAGCCGTTTTAATCATATATGTAATTTATATTGATTTAACTGTTGGCACCCTGCCTTCCTCATTCACACAGCAGGTGGATGCTAAAATCGAAACACAAAATACGGAGTTGAAAACAGAAACAAATATACCTTCTTTCGAAGCACAAGTTGAACCAGGTGAAACAGTGCTATCTATCGTGGAACATCAACTGGATAAATCACTTCCCGTATCGATTTCTGACTTAATCGAGGACTTTCGAAAATTAAATCCTGGGGAGACTCCAGAAAAAATTCAAATCGGGTCTACATATCATTTCCCTGATTACTCAAAATAAAGAGGATAGTGCTTATTCTTGTCAAAAATAGTGAAAGGCTGATAGAATAGAGTCGGATTGTTTTTATATACCTTATTCGAATCCCATTTTGAAGGAGCGAATTACTCGTGAGTGAAATATTACACCGCACAAAAACTCGACCAATTAAAGTTGGTAACTTAACGATTGGCGGGAGTAACGAATTATTTATACAAAGTATGACCACAACAAAAACACATGATGTTGAAGCAACCGTTGCTGAAATAAAGCGTCTTGAGGAAGCTGGCTGTCAGATTGTTCGGGTGGCTTGTCCGGATGAACGGGCTGCGAATGCCATTCCTGAAATCAAAAAAAGAATCAACATTCCACTTGTTGTCGATATTCATTTCGATTATAAATTGGCTCTTAAAGCAATTGAAGGCGGAGCAGATAAAATCAGAATCAATCCCGGTAATATCGGAAAACGAGAAAAAGTCGAGGCTGTCGTAAAAGCCGCGAAGGAGAAAGGTATTCCCATTAGAATCGGTGTAAATGCTGGCTCGCTCGAAAAGAGAATTTTAGAGAAATACGGATATCCAACAGCAGATGGTATGGTCGAAAGCGCGCTGCACCATATTAAAATTCTTGAGGATTTAGATTTCCATGATATTATCGTTTCCATGAAGGCCTCTGATGTAAATCTTGCCATTGAAGCTTATGAAAAGGCATCGAGAGCATTCGATTATCCCCTTCATCTTGGGATCACTGAGTCTGGAACCCTTTTTGCAGGCAGCATAAAAAGTGCGGCAGGTTTAGGCACTATTTTACACATGGGAATCGGTAACACACTACGTGTTTCCTTAAGTGCAGACCCAGTTCAGGAAGTAAAGGTTGCTAGAGAACTTTTAAAGGTATTCGGTCTCTCTTCTAACGCGGCCACATTGATCTCTTGCCCAACATGCGGCCGGATTGAAATTGACCTTATTAGTATTGCAAATGAAGTCGAAGAATACATTGAAAAAATTAAAGCTCCGATTAAAGTAGCTGTTTTAGGCTGTGCCGTTAACGGACCTGGAGAGGCCCGTGAAGCCGATATTGGCATTGCCGGTGCTCGAGGTGAAGGGTTATTATTCAGGAAGGGTGAGATCGTCCGCAAGGTTCCTGAAGCGCAATTAGTTGAAGAATTGAAAAAAGAAATCGACCAAATTGCCGAAGAATATTTTCAGAAAAAAGCAGTCGAAGATAAAATTACGAATTAACATCAAGAAACCCGGTATTTTCACCGGGTTTCTTTTTGCTCCTATGCAGGTTTTGTTAAAAGAACGGAAGAATAAAGATACCAATAACAATCGATATTGCACCGATACCAATGGCCCAGGCACCAAGTCCTGTGGCCCCTCTTCTTCTGGCAACAAAACCTAACACAATACCTGCAGCTCCAAAAAGAATAGGTAATACAAACAGTGATAAAATCGAAAGCACTAAAGCAAGCGTTCCTAGACCTGTACCACCTGCAGCATTTTCCTTTTGCCCGGTCTGTTCCTTTCTTCGAATAAGTGGAACAGGAGCAGCTATTTCCGCTGCTGTTTCTTCCCTATATTCTGAAGATCGTATCGGAACAGAAGCACCAATGTTAGGGGTATTGTCATCTTTTTTCAATGTGTAATGGGCCTTAATAGGTGCGGCAATTTCTGATGCTGTTTCCTCCCGATATGATGTAGGAGAATTGGGAATATCTTGGCCAATATTTGCACTTTGAAGAGCTTCCTGCACTTTCGTGTCTCTTTCATCTGCCATCCTAATCCCTCACTTTCAGTAATAGGAGCATTAATTATTGTTTGCCTCTGTCTGCTTTTTAGTATGTTAATGTTTGCCTAAATTAGTTTTTTGTTTCTTTTCCCCCGTTGACCACTCAATTTTGGTAAACTAAAAGGAGAATCCTAAAAGCTATATGAAGGTGAGAGCAAAAATGAGAAAAAGGTTTGGAATCGATATTGATGGAACGGTTACATGCCCCAAATCCATCATCCCTTTTATTAATAAAGCATTTGACTTGAATATTTTATATGAGGACGTTAATCAATATGAATTAACTCCATTCGTAAATGTTTCAGAAAAAGAGTTCGCCACATGGTTTTCTGAAAATGAACCCATGATTTATAAAGGCTCTCCTCTCGCAGAAGGAGCGGGAAAAGTATTAAATAAATGGGAAAAAGAGCATGAGTTGTTTTTCATTAGTGCACGCGGCTCCCATTTACTCGATGTAACCATCCAATGGTTCCTTGATAAAGGCTTAACCTTTGACCACATTGAATTAATTGGATCACATGACAAAGTAGCCACAGTGAAAAAGCATTCGGTTGATATCTTTTTTGAGGATAAACACGATAATGCTGTGATGATCCATGAAGAGTGTCAGATTCCTGTCATATTATTTGATACACCATATAATCAGGATCCTCTTCCAAAAGGTGTCATCCGGGTTAATAACTGGAAAGAAGCTTATATTTGGGTAGAAAACTGGGAAAAGCAGCAGCAGGTCCACAGGGAAATGGCTAGTTCCAGCATTTAATTTTAGATACAAAAAAAACAGCTTGTATGCAGACAAGCTGTTTTTTAATGACATTCAGGACAAAGACCGTAAATCTCAAACTTATGACCTGAAATATCGTATCCTTTTAAATTTTCACTTAAGTCGTTCATTGGGCAAGTTTCAATTTCTTTCGTTTTTCCGCAGGTCATACAGATAAAATGATGATGATGGTGATGTCTTGAACATGTAAAACGGAAATGTTTCTCTCCTGATAATTCTGTCATCTCAAGAATCCCCATATTCACAAACAAGGAAAGATTACGATAGATAGTATCAAAGCTCAGACCTGGATAATAATCTTTAAGCTGATCCAAGACGTCCTTAGCCGTTAAATATTTATCACTGTCAGCAAACAATTGAAGCATATCTTCTCTTTTACCAGTTTGTTTAAACCCTTTTTCTTTTAAGTATTGGATTGCCTCATTAACGTTCACCTGACGGCACCCCCTTACGAATTAAGAATTTTTTATAAAAAATAGAAAAAATTAAGATAAGAACAGCAATCATCACGATTGTTCCACCGGGAGCTAAATCTAAGTAATACGCAGTAAACAAGCCGCCAAGTACTGACACTTCACCAAATAGGACAGATAAAAAAATAGTTTGCTTAAATCCTTTGGCTAGCCTTATACTGGCTGCTACAGGTAACGTCATTAAAGATGAAACCAACAAAATTCCGACAATTCTCATAGAAGCTGCAATTACCAAGGCCACCATGACAATAAAAATAAAATGAATACTTTTGGCCGCTATCCCTGAGGCTTTTGCGTGTTCTTCATCAAAGGATAATAAAAAAAGCTCTTTATACAATAAAATAATCACTAAAATTACCAAGATACCGATAATAAATACGACCCATAAATCGGTTCTGCTAACTGCCGAAACACTGCCAAATAAATAACTAAACAAATCAGTATTAAAACCATTGGCAAGCGAAATAAATATAACCCCTAAGCCAATACCACTAGAGAGAATAATTGGAATCGCAAGTTCTTGGTAGTGCTTATAAACGCCTCTAAGTTTTTCGATGAACAGTGATCCCCCAACAGAAAAAACCATTCCTAAGTATAGTGGATTTACTCCTGCCATCATCGCAACATTTCTTTCAAGAAGCAGGCTCGCTGCTATGCCCGCAAGAGTAACATGACTGAGTGCATCCGCAATTAACGATAGTCTTCTTACAACAACAAACACTCCTAGTAACGGGGCAATAATTCCAATCATAAGCCCCGTTAAAAAAGCATTTTGTAAAAATTCATAGTGAAAAATTCCTTGAATCATTTTACAACGCCTCCGTGCTCATGATGATGGTCTAGCATGTGAACATCATGGCCATAAATTTTAGAAATACCATCAGCCCGGAGCTGTTCAAATTCCATTGTTTCCCCATGAAAATGCAAATGTTTATTCAAGCACGCAACATGTGAGACTTTATCCGAAATCGTCCCAATATCATGAGTAACCAATAAAAGGGTAATATCATGACTTTTATTTAAATCACCCAGCATTTGATAAAAATTATTAACATTCTCGGCATCAACGCCTACGGTAGGTTCATCCAGAATGAGGAGACTTGGTTCACTAACGAGGGCTCGTGCAATGAAAACTCTTTGTTGCTGGCCTCCTGAGAGCTCACCAATATTTCTGTTGCTAAACCCTTCCATACCGACTGCCTCCAAGGCTTCGATTACTTTTTGCGCATGTTCTTTTTTAAAAAACTTAAACATCCCAAGCTTTTTGGTTAGACCACTCTCGACAACTTCAAATACAGTAGCAGGAAAACCTGTGTTGAAGGAATTAGCCTTTTGAGAAACATAGCCAATTTTTTGCCAATCTTTAAACTTATTAATTTCCTTACCGAATAAAAAGATGTCCCCTTTTTGCGGCTTTAATAACCCTAATATCAACTTCAATAGTGTTGATTTTCCGGACCCATTAGGACCGACAATCGCTAAAAAAGAACCACTTGGAATAGTAATGTTAATGTCCTCTAGAACAACATCTTTTTCATAACGATACGAAAGTTTTTTTACTTCTATAATTGATTGCATAGTCAGCGCATCACCTTTAATTATAAGAATCATTCCGATTTAACCTAAAGTAGTATACAATAGGTATTCTTGAATGTAAAGTCTGCCACTCCGGCATTCGTCAATTTGATTCACAAAAATCTCTAATCACACTCCCGGAACTTCTTCATACATTAAGGTGAGGAGTGGTGAGGGTGACAATTTTTCAGAGCATCATTAATCATAAAATTAACACGATAACAGCTGAAGAACTGGTAAAATATGCGGATCAATTTAATATATCAGTGACTAGGCAGCAGGCAGTGAAAATTGCCGAATACTTAAGAGGGAAAAATGTGAATATATTTGATGATTCACAGCGGGCTCAATTAGTGAAAGAAATTGCTAAAACTGCGGGTCCAGCAACGGCCCGAGAAGTAAATAAATTATTTATACAGTTAACTAAAAAGTAAAAACCTGTGCACTTTGCACAGCTCAGGCTGTCGAGAAACTTTCGACAGCCTCTTATTTTCTACAATAACTTTAACCATTCACCGCGTTAATTTATTATAATATTATTAATATATAGGCTTTGCAACATGTCTGTTGATTTTCGCTCCAGGCACTTCGCTTTCCACGGGCGTGCCGGGGAGCCTCCTCGGCGCTGAAGCGCCTGCGGGGTCTCCCCTGCCCCGTACTCCCGCAGGAGTCTGCGTGCCTTCCGCGCAAATCAACAGAGCTGTAAAATCAATAATACACTGCTCTTAACACAACCAAACAATAAAAAATTAAGTGGTGAAATCTATGTTTAAACCAAGAGTATCTACCCAAAGTGAATATGAATTTGTTTCTATTGATGAATTGGTTCCTGACAATCACCTTCTTCGTTTAATCGATAAATATATTGATCTTTCATTCCTTCTTGAAAAGGTACGTCCTTATTATAGTGATGATAACGGACGCCCTTCCGATCCCACTATTCTATTTAAAATGATGTTTATTGGTTATATTTATGGCATCCGATCCGAGCGACAATTACAAAGAGAAATTGAAATGAATGTTGCCTACCGCTGGTTTTTAGGCCTGAAATTTAAGGATCCTGTTCCACACCACTCAACGATTAGTTGGAATCGCCAACATCGTTTTAAAGGTACCGATATCTTTCAGGAAATATTTGATGAGATCGTTCTCCAGGCAATGAATCACAAAATGGTAGGTGGTCGTGTCTTATTTTCGGATTCTACTCATTTAAAGGCTAACGCTAATGAACATAAATTCACAAAACAAGAAATTGAAGTAGAGACTCGTGAATATTTTGATGAATTGAATAAAGCCGTAGAAGAGGACAGATTAGCTTACGGAAAAAAGCAGTTAAAGGAAAGGGAAGAAGTGAAGGAAACTAATGTACACGCTCCAAAAATAAGGTAAAAGTAGTGACACGTCATGTTTGGGAAGAGCACAAGGAAAAGGTAAGGGAAAATCGCTTATCTAAATCTGGAAAAATGCTTTATAAATTTAGAAAGGAAAAAATTGAGCGAAGCTTCGCAGACTCAAAAGCGCTGCACGGGCTTCGCTATTGCCGGTTACGGGGATTGAAGAAAGCAAGCGAACAGGCTCTCCTTACGGCAGCCTGCCAAAATATGAAAAAGATTGCAACACAATTAGCAAGGCTAGAAAAAGTGTGTTGCAATTCTTTAGGTTGATTACCTCCCTGTTGATTTCCGCGGAAGGCACGCAGACTCCTGCGGGAGGACGGGGCTGGGGAGACCCCGCAGGCGCTAGCGCCGAGGAGGCTCCCCGGACCGCCCGCGGAAAGCGAAGTGCCTAGAGCGGAAATCAACAGGCCCATTAGCAGGTACAATGAATAATTAAATGGTGAGAATAAAAAATTGCCGAGAAAAATACACTTTCTCGACAATCTGAGCTGTGCACTTTGCACAGCTCTTTTTTATGATTGCATGATAAGGTCAAGCAAGTTCTCATTGAACTTTTGTTCCCGAAGCATATGAATCTCAAATTTATATGGGGCTTTTTTATTATTCTTATCCTCACCCACATATGGAGTTTCTAAAATCTTTGGAACATCGGTAAGCTGTGGATGGTGGACAATATAATTTAGGGCCTTAAAACCGATATGGCCAAACCCGATATTTTCGTGTCTATCCTTTCGCATCCCGACCGCATTTTTACTATCATTAATATGCAGTACTTTCAATTTGTTCAAGCCAACGATTTTGTCAAACTCATTTAATACACCATCAAAATCCTCAACAATATTATAGCCTGCATCATGAGTATGGCAGGTATCAAAGCAAACGGATAACTTATCACTATAGTTAACTCCATCCATTATCATCGCTATTTCTTCGAAGGATTTTCCACACTCGGAGCCTTTTCCAGCCATCGTTTCCAAGGCAATTTGTACTTGCTCTTTGCCAGTCAGTACTTCATTTAATCCTTCGATAATTTTTTTAATTCCAGCCTCGGTACCAGCACTTACATGTGCTCCAGGATGCAGGACGATTTGCTTTGCTCCAATTGCCTCTGTTCTTTCAATTTCTGTTCGAAGAAATCTAACACCCAATTCAAAAGTATCTGGATTGGTTGTATTTCCAATATTGATAATATAAGGAGCATGAACGACAATTTCGGAGATACCGTTCTGTTCCATATGCCTCCGCCCTGCTTCAATATTGAGATCTTCGATTTTTTTTCTTCTTGTATTTTGCGGTGCCCCTGTATAGACCATAAACGTGTTTGCACCATAGGAAACTGCTTCTTCACTTGCGGCAAGCAGCATATCTTTCCCACTCATCGAAACATGTGATCCTAATTTAAGCATACCTTTTTCTCCCTGGTTTGATTATTTTTTTCTTTGCTCAATCCTTCGTTCACGCTTTTTAATTTTATCCATTTCCCATTGCATTTTCTTTTTATAACCCGGTTTTACTTTGTTTGGCTTCTTAACCAACGATTTAGCTTTTTGATCGGCCTTATCCTCTTGCCTTACCCGCGTCTTCCTTTTATTTCGTTCATCGACGATAACAAATTCGTTATTTTTAAGATCGACATTCTTAAATTGAATCCCCATTTTTTCTAACCGGTTTAACGCATCTTCATCCGATGACTCATAAATTGTGAGGGCAATGCCCGAATTTCCGGCACGTGCTGTTCTCCCGACTCTATGGATATAAAAATCTAAGTCTGATGGGAGTTCATAGTTGATGATATGGCTGACCCCTTCTATATCAATTCCTCTAGAAGCAAGGTCTGTTGCGACAATATATTGATAATCCAAATCCTGAATTTGCTTCATCATTTGTTTCCGTTCACGAGGACTTAAATCACCATGAACTCGGCCAACTTTTAAACCTTTTTCATTTAAAAAGTAAGCCACTTCTTCAGCCATTTTTTTTGTATTCGTAAATACAATCGCTAGATAAGGATTGTAGGCAAGAAGGGCATCATGAACGAGCTGCTTTTTACTCCGGTGTCTTGATGGCAAAAGATAATGCTCTAAATTTTCTGCTGCCCTTCTTTTCGGTTCTATCTGAACAGTTTTTGGATTTTCCATATATTTTTTAAGAAAGGGTTTTAATTTTTCCGGGATCGTTGCTGAAAAAACGAGCATTTGCAAGTTTTCCGGCATTTTAGCTGCTACCCGATCCAAATCCTCAATAAATCCCATATCTAACATCATATCAGCTTCATCCACGACCAGGATTCCCGCAGTATGAACAAATAAAGCTTTTTCACTCATCAGGTCCTTGATTCTACCCGGAGTTCCAACAACTATATGTGGCTGAACCTTTAATTTTTCAATCGACCGCTGCTTATCCGTCCCCCCAATATAGCATCTAGTCATAATGGATTGCTCTGGGCTGCAATGTGACGTTATTTTTAATATTTGGTGATAAATTTGAGAGGCAAGCTCTCTTGTAGGTGCAGTAATGACAGCTTGAACTTCCTGTCGTGACGGGTCAATTTTTTCGAGGATTGGAAGAACATAGGCAAGCGTTTTACCCGTCCCTGTTTGTGACTGACCAATAGCACTCTCTCCCTTTAAAACGACAGGAATCATCCGTTCCTGAATTTCAGTCGGCTCAGTAAAACCGAACTCCTTAACTGTTTCTATAATAAATGGTTGAAACGTAAAACGATCAAAACGATTTTCTTTCATATATTTGCTCCTTATAGTTAAAATCTCATGATTTTGGAGTAGTTTTCTTACTTTAGCAAGTGCAACACTTTCTATTCCATCATGCAATTATAGTCAATATTTCATCAAAACTCCAGTTATCTTTCGTTTTAATATCATTTTCTACTTTTTACTGACTTTTAAACAATTAAATTTGGTCTTTGTCCTGTGTATAATACCTAAACCAAATTAGGGTAAATGCATAATTTAAAGCATGAGGCAATTGAAAGGAGGCAACGAGATGCAACCAAGACCAAGAATGCCTATGCAGGGGCGAATGGGGCCAGGACCTTTTGGACCACATAATCAGATGATGAACCCTGGTTTTAACCCTTTTGGCGGCAGGAATCCAATGATGGGAGCCCCTTCCAATCCGTTTGGAGGAAGAAATAACCCCATGATGGGGCAAATGATGGGAAGGTCTAATCCTATGAACAAAGGCGGAGGGGGATTACTTTCGAAAATTCTCGGAGGAAGAAGCCAAACTGGCGGCTTTATGGGAATGCAAGGAGCAGGAAAAGCAGCATCAGGAGGCGGAGGACTGCTCCAATCTTTAAGTAACCCTGGCGGACTAACTAGCATGTTGAACAATACGCAGCAGGTGCTAAAGACAGCCCAGTCGATTGGACCGATGATTCAACAATATAGCCCAATGATAAAAAATCTTCCTGCAATGTGGAAAATTTATAAAGGATTCAAAAATGCTTCAAAATCTACGGATGAAGCAACAGTAGAAAATAACCAATCAACTGATACCGCCGTCGATGAATCATCAAATCATGAAGAGCCTGTAAATAGTACGTCCAATAAAAAAGGGCAACGTAAAAATAAGCAACAGCAAATGCCTTCAAAGAAAAGTCCATATCAAAAAGGAAGTTCTGTTCCGAAAATGTATATATAAATGAAGAATGCTGGAGACGGCATTCTTTCTTTTCTTCCTAAAACTGCTAAGGAAAATTGTATCTTTGTATTATTTCTATTAGTTTTATATAATAAACACGTAAAACTATTAAACACTGTCTTTTTTAGGAGGACTTTTTATATGCAAATTATCAAAATTTCACCACGCGGTTACTGCTATGGTGTCGTCGATGCCATGGTTATTGCACGAAACGCTGCTTTAGATAAAACATTACCACGCCCAATCTACATTTTAGGGATGATTGTTCATAATAAACATGTTACAGATGCTTTCGAAGAAGAAGGGATTATTACCCTAGACGGAAAAAACCGTAAAGATATTCTCGATAAAGTGGAAACAGGTACTGTTATCTTTACTGCTCATGGAATATCGCCAGAAGTTAGAGAACTCGCAAAACAGAAAGGGCTAGTAACGATAGATGCGACATGTCCTGATGTAACGAGAACCCATGATTTGATTGAAGAAAAAACAAAAGAAGGCTACCAAGTAATTTATATTGGAAAAAAAGGACATCCAGAACCGGAGGGTGCAGTTGGTGTGGCCCCTGATATGGTCCATCTGGTTGAAACTCCAAATGATGTAGAAGCATTAACGATTGACTGTGACAAGTTACTTGTCACAAATCAAACAACGATGAGTCAATGGGATGTGGCTGATACAATGAAAAAAGTTCAGGAAAAATATCCAAATGTGGAAGTCTTTAATGAAATTTGCCATGCAACGCAAATTCGCCAAGAAGCAGTTGCAGAACAAGCAACAGAAGCTGATGTGACGATTGTAGTTGGTGATCCAAAAAGTAATAATTCCAATCGCCTTGCACAGGTCTCTGAGGAAATTGCTGGAACAAAAGCGTATCGCATTGCTGATATAACTGAGTTAGAAATTGAGTGGATTAAGGATGCCAAAAATGTCGCGGTAACATCCGGAGCCTCTACTCCAACACCGATAACAAAGGAAGTAATCACATTCCTTGAACAATTTAACCCAAATAATGAAGCTACATGGGAACGACGAAAAAAGGTCCAATTAAGCAGAATATTACCAAAGGTAAAAAAAACTGAAGTGTAGTAAATAAAAAGAACCGAGTCTGTGGACCGGTTCTTTGCTTTTATACAAATTGGAATGGATCTGTATTTACTTCAGAAGGAAAAATCTCCACGGTATAACCCGTTTCTTGACACATCTTTTGTAATGTTGCAGTCAGGCCTTTTTTCATCACCTTTTCCACATTATGGCCTGGATCAATCATATTCAAGCCCTGCATTGCTGCATCATGGGCCGTGTGATAATAAATATCCCCTGTAACATACACATCTGCCCCTTGAAATTTGGCATTCATGAAGTATTTATTTCCATCCCCGCCTAAAACAGCTGCCTTTTTAATTTTAGTGCTTAAATCGCCAACCACACGGACAGTTGAAACTTCAAGTGCTAATTTCACTTTTTCCGCAAATTCTCCTAATGTCATTTCACGGACTTTCCCGATTCGGCCAAGACCGAGTACTTCTCCTTTGTTCTCCAGCGGGTAGACATCATAGGCCACCTCTTCATATGGATGCGCTTTGATCATAGCAGTAATCGTTTTCTTTAGAAGTGGTTCAGGAATAATGGTCTCGATTCTTACTTCCTCCACTTCTTCTAACCTGCCTGCCTCACCAACAAATGGATTGGTATTTTCACCAGGTACAAATCTTCCCGTCCCATTTGCGGAAAATGAACAATGGCTGTAATTTCCAATAAATCCTGCGCCTGCATTTCCAAGGACTTTCCTAATTACTTCTGCATGGCTTACTGGAACAAAAACAACTAATTTCTTTAGCTTTGTATCAAAAGTCGGCACGAGTACCTCTGCATCTTCCAACTCTAAAGCAGTTGCAAGCAGGTCATTTACCCCGCCTTTTGCGACATCAAGGTTCGTATGGGCTGCGTAAACAGCAATATCATGTTTTAATATTTTTTCGATCATTTTCCCTTGAACCGTGTCAGTTAGCAAATTCTTAAGCGGTCGATAAATAATCGGATGGTGGGCAATAATGAGCTGAACATTTTTTTCAATTGCCTCATCGATTACATTTTCCAGTACATCAAGGGCAATCATTATTCGTTCAACTTTTTTATTTAAGCGTCCTATTTGTAAGCCAATCTTATCCCCTTCCATCGCTAACCCTTTCGGGGAAAACTGTTCAAATAGTTGTATGACTTCGTGACCGTTAGGAATTTTCATTCTTTAAAGCCTCCTCTACCAGCTTAATTTTGGCGATCATCTCTAGTTTTTTTTCATTCGTTTCAGGAGATTGGCTGGCACCCTCAAGTGCTTCATAAATACGCTGCCAATTGTTTATTTCTGCTGTCCATTTTTTCTTAAAGGTTTTATCTTGTTTTTGTAGAAGGAATGGACCAACTAAAAGCCCCATATCAAGATTTTTTTTATAAGGCTTATTCGGATCGCCCTTTTCACCTATTAAAATCTCGTATATTTTCCCATCTTCCTCAAGTATTTCTTCGTCAATTAGTTCCCAGTTATTTTCAATAAACCATTTTCTGATAGAAATCGCGCTAATATTTGGTTGTAACACCAGGCGCTTGACAGAAGTCAGCTTATCTTTACCATTTTCTAGAATGTTTGCAATTAGGGCACCCCCCATTCCAGCAATTGTAATACAATCCACTTCACCCGGTTGAATAACTTCCAGACCATCACCTAATCGCACGGAAATAACCCCCGCTAACCCTTCTGCTAATACATTCCTCTCAGCCAACTGGAAGGGTCCCTTAGCAACCTCACCAGCAATGGCAAATGGTAATCCTTCATTTTTTGCTAAGTAGCAAGGTAAATAAGCATGGTCTGAGCCAATATCTGCGAGCCTCGCTCCTTTTGGAACATAGTTAGAAACCGAAGCCAATCTTGCTGACAATTTATCTGTATTCAATCATACCACCACTTTTTATATGTAATTTATATAGTATAAAAAAAGTCCTTTACAGATGCAAAGGACCTTTTCTAGTTATTTAATGTTTGCTAACCAATCTGCCATTGCAGCAGCCTGTTCTGGTTTAACAAGACCTGCTGGCATGCCTGTACCCTTACCTTTTGTAACAAAAGTCATAAGTTCTTCCTTAGAATACTTGCTGCCCACACCTTTTAATGTAGGTCCTACTACCCCTTGATACTGATCGCCATGACAGCCAATACAAGATTGCTTGTAAATGTCTTCTGGCTTTGATGCGGCAACCTCTGTTTTCTCATTACCTTCCCCATTTTCCTTAGCAACTTCTTTCATATCACCAAGGCCTTTGAAAGACAAAATTAGAATTAACACAATTCCAAATGCCATGATGAGAACGAAAGGAATAACCGGATTTCGCTTCATGATATAACCTCCCTTATGTACGAACGTCTGTTAAATATTGAATAAAGTCTACAAACAACTACTATTTTACTTGAAAATGAACAGAAGGAAAAGCCCTAAACTTATTTTATCACTATAATCTTAATAAAAAAAAGAAAACAAGCCAAATTAGTGAAAATATCTAGTTTAGCCTGTTTATAAATTTGCTATTTTATTTTAATAATCATAGGCTCCCTGAGCAATCCCTACGGCCATTGCAGCAATCCCTATACGTGTCCGGCCATCGACCCATAATTAAAAACTGTTTAAGGCCTCTCTAAGCTTACCTAAAAGGTTCTTAACAGGTACTCAGGCATCTTCTAACAAACGTTCGGTTGTATTTGATAAATTCAAGCCCATCTCCTAAAATAAAAGAATAAAAAGCGGACCATGAATTTTCTTAAGTCTATTTGCAAAATGAGAGACAATTCAGTAAAATGGATTCAAATAGAGAAAGTGCTTACATTTACTTAAGTGTTTCATCTGTGTATTCATTAATTGATGCATAAGAAAAAAGCCTACTTCAGTTATGAAGTAGACTATTCATTAGAAATATTTTATTCTAAGAAATCTTTTAATCGTTTGCTGCGACTAGGATGGCGTAATTTCCGCAATGCCTTTGCTTCAATTTGACGGATACGCTCACGGGTAACACCGAAGACCTTTCCTACCTCTTCGAGTGTACGAGTACGTCCATCATCCAGTCCAAAACGCAGGCGAAGGACATTTTCTTCCCTGTCTGTTAAAGTATCTAAGACATCTTCAAGTTGCTCTTTTAATAATTCATAGGCAGCATGCTCTGAAGGTGAGGTTGCATCCTGGTCTTCAATAAAATCACCAAGGTGGGAATCATCTTCTTCACCAATAGGTGTTTCCAGTGATACAGGCTCTTGGGCAATTTTCAAAATTTCCCTAACCTTATCAGGTGTTAGATCCATATCTTCACCAATTTCTTCTGGTGTTGGTTCACGGCCAAGATCCTGAAGTAATTGACGCTGAACACGAATTAATTTATTAATGGTTTCAACCATATGCACAGGTATCCGAATGGTCCTTGCTTGGTCTGCAATCGCGCGTGTAATGGCTTGACGAATCCACCAAGTTGCATAGGTACTAAATTTAAAGCCTTTTCGATAATCAAACTTTTCAACAGCTTTGATTAGACCCATATTACCTTCCTGAATAAGATCAAGAAAGAGCATTCCACGACCGACGTAGCGTTTTGCAATACTTACTACAAGACGGAGGTTTGCTTCAGCTAGACGTCGTTTTGCTTCTTCGTCGCCTGCTTCAATTCGGTTAGCCAGCTTAATTTCCTCTTCAGCAGAAAGCAAATCAACACGGCCGATTTCTTTTAAGTACATACGAACTGGATCATTAATCTTAACCCCTGGAGGGACGCTAAGATCATTTAGATCAAATTCATCATCATCACCTTTAGCTAATTGCTTAGGATTTGGATCTTCCTCACTTTCACCAACTAATTCAATACCTTGATCACCGAGGAACTCGTAAAATTCGTCCATTTGGTGTGAATCTAGTTCAAAATTAGCCAATTTCTCAGCAATATCATCATAGGCAAGGACGCCGGTTTTTTTACCCAGCACCGTTAACTGGTCTTTCACTTGTTCAAAAGTGAATTCATTCTCAACTTCTTTTGAACGGGCTGATTTTTCAGCAGCCATATGTCCCCCTCCTTCCAGAATCAAAGACAGTAAAATGGAATCTATAGAGATTTACGCAATTGAATAATTTCCATTGCAATTGCAGCAGCTTTACCAAGATCACTTTGTCGCTCTGCTTCTTTTTGTTCCACTTCTTTTTCTTTTATCTTTAACAATTTTTGATAATTCAACACCTGTTTGATATAATCAGTTAATTCTTGATTGCTTAATTCGTCATTTATGGACATCATTTCAATATTAGCAACCATTCTTCTAAGATTGTCATCATGAATATAGGATAAAAATGCACTTGAATCAGGTTGGAAATGATCCTCATAAAATCCTAACAGATAGGTTATTATTGCCTGATGTTCATCAATATTAAACGTGTTTCCTTGTAATAAATCCTGAACTTTATAAGCAACATCTCGATCTTTTAGCATGTGTGCGATTAATCGCCTTTCTGCTGTGTAATGCGCTGGCTTGAGTTCACTTACTTTCTTAGGAATTAAAATAGGTTTATCAACAGGTTGGTTTTTTCCGGTTGTTTTTCTTTTATCAGCGAAGAAAATTTGCTTTTGCTGCTGTTTCAATGCATCTAATGAGAGTGAAAATTCTGCTGCAAGTTGCCGCAAATAATGATCTCTTTCAACCGCTTTATTCAAATTGCTGATTTCTTTAATTATCACTTCGATATATGCAAGCCTATCTCCTTCTAGCTGAAGATTTTTACCTCTGCGAAAGTAAAGAAATTTAAACGCCATCCATGTTAAGCCGGCTGCGATAACCTCATTTCGGAATTTCTCAGGACCGTTCTTTTTAATGTATTCATCGGGGTCCATGCCGTCTGGCATCATCGCTACCTTTATTTGAAAGCCAGCATTGTTAAGATGGTTCCCCGCTCGAAAAGCAGCTTCAATTCCTGCCTTATCTGAATCGTAACAGATGGTTACGGATTGGACACTTTGCCTTAAAAGGGCTATATGTTCATCTGTCAAGGATGTCCCCATTGTGGCAATGCCATTTTCCACACCCGAGCGATCTGCGGAAATTACATCGGCAAATCCCTCAAATAAAACAGCATATTGCAATTTTTTTAAACTTGGCTTCGCATTATGATAATTATATAAAATTTTACTTTTATTAAAGATTGGCGTTTCAGGACTATTTAGATATTTGGGCTCTTCGGCCCCGAGTGATCTGCCTGAAAAAGCAATCGTATTACCATTTCGGTCAAAAATCGGAAACATTATTCGATCCCTAAATCGATCGAAATAAGTCCCATCCCTTTCACGTTTGATAATTAATCCGGCTTTCTCCATCCATTCAGGTAGGAAATCTCTTTTAGATAGAAATTTATAAACAAAATCCCATGAATTTAGGGAATACCCAATTTGAAACTTATCAATCGATTCGCGAGTAAATCCCCTGCTCAGCAGATACTCTAAAGCCTGCCCGCCTTCTTTTGTATTTACAAGCAAGTGATGGTAAAATTTCTGTAACAGCTCATGAGCCCCTAAAAAAGCTTGGTGCTCTTGAGAAACCTTTTTCTCGCCTTGTCCCCCAGATAAATTAATTTCAAGGTCGATATTTACCTTCGAAGCTAGTTTAATGGCAGCTTCCTGAAATGAAATCCCTTCAAGTTCCATTAAAAAAGAAAAAACATTACCGCCAGCGCCACAGCCAAAACAATGGAAAATTTGTTTATCAATTGATACTGAAAATGATGGGGTACTTTCTCCATGGAATGGACATAATCCGAAGTAATTTCGCCCCTGTTTTTTCAGTTGAACATAATCGCTGATTACTTCGACAATATCAACAGCCTGACGAATTTGATTAATCTTTTCTTCGGCAATACGCTCTGCCATGAAAACAACTCCATTTGTACTATCAGGTATTCGGCAGGCAATCTTTAAATTCCTGCAAATTTCGACAAAATTTTTGTTAATTTTGTCATAAATTTTGAACGATCTTCAGTTTGGAAGGATTTAGGGCCTCTCCCTTCCCAGCGTCAACTTATTTCCTCTTCCTATGTAGATTTTTCTTCATTCATATGGAGACGGAGGAAGCATCAAAAAGATCACGGACGCTAAACTTGGATCCTATTTCGACAATCTCTGCCCAGTGGGCATGAATCTGCATCGACATAAATAGTCGGATTGCCTTCTACATTAGTATTAATTCTACATCTCTCCGCATATTCCTTCTTTAACAAATAACTTTTGTAAAAGGATTTATGTCGAATTCTTTTTAGGGGGTCCCCTTGACATCTAACAATAAATAGTTTATTCGTTCACAAGCAAGTCTAAACCTAAAAAGATATATTTTTATCACAATTTTTTATTATAGTACATTTATTATCATTTTACCATAACTTTTTATCATTATTATTCCACTTTCTATCAGAAGAAAACACATAATCAAATGATTATGTGTTAAGGTCTCCCTTTATGAATATAATTTAGGATAACATTTGCTGTTTCTTCAACTGCTTTATTGGTTACATCAATAACGGGACAACTTATTTTCTCCACTACTTTTTCAAAAAAGATTAACTCCGCTTTAATCCGTTCAATATTGGCATAACTTGCCTTATCATTTAATCCTAAGGAAATTAATCGTTCTCGTCTGATATTGTTTAACTTTTCAGGACTTATTTTTAAACCGAAGCATTTCTCGATCGGAACCCTATATAGTTCTTCTGGCGGATCCACTTCAGGTACCAGCGGGACATTAGCAACCTTTAAACGTTTATGGGCTAAGTACTGGGAAAGTGGTGTCTTTGAAGTTCTTGAAACGCCAATTAGGACAATATCTGCTTTTAGGATTCCTCTTGGGTCACGGCCATCATCATATTTTACGGCAAATTCAATCGCTTCTACTTTTTTAAAATAATCCTCATCAAGTTTTCGAACAAGTCCTGGTTCACATAAAGGTGTCTTCCCACTGAAAGCTTGAATCTTGTCCATTATTGGACCAATTAAATCGACTGCCAGAATCCCTTCTTGTTCCGCTCTTTCCTTGATATAGGTACGCATTTCAGGTTTGACAAGCGTAAATGCAATCATAGCTTTATCCAGTAAAACAAGTGAAAGAACTTCATCAATATGTTCCTGGTCCTCTACATAGGGAAATCTTTTTAAATTCATTCCAGAGCCATTAAACTGGCTTATTGCTGCTTTGGTAACTAATTCAGCCGTTTCCCCCACTGAATCAGATACAACATAAATAATTGGTACACCCATTCTCCCTACACAACCCCTCTACAAGTTAACTTGTGACTTACTCATCACCCAGTCCAACAAACGCTTTTGTAATGTTTGTTTTCGTTAATCTACCGATAACCTCATATCCATTTTCTGATTTTCGAACCACTGGCAGGGCATCAATTTGTTTTTCAATTAATTTTTTGGCGATATCGATTAATAAATCGTCCCGTTCACACATAGTTATATTCGGCATTCTAGTCATAATAATATTGACAGGAATGGTGGAAAGCTCTTGTTTGCCTATACTTGCTCTGAGCAAATCTTTTCTGGACAACACCCCAACAAGGATGGTATTTTGATCCACTACAAATAATGTTCCCACATCTTCAAGGAACATGGTACAGATCGCATCATATACAGAAATATTTTCATTCACCACAATAGGGATGGATTGATAATCTTTCACATATATTTTTTGTAAATTTTCAGTTAACAGCTGTGTCCCAGATTTACCCGTATAAAAATAACCCACACGCGGTCTTGCATCTAAAAAGCCAGCCATTGTTAAAATTGCCAGATCTGGCCTTAATGTTGCTCTAGTCAAACTTAATTGATCGGCAATATGCTCTCCGGTAATCGGCCCATTTTCTTTTACAATTTGTAAAATATGTTCTTGCCGTTTGGTCAGTTCGATTGTACACACCACCTTTGTATGACATCATGAAGGGTTACCCACAACCTTCTAAAAGTCATACTTTATTAGGAATATTATATACTATGGAATGTATTAAGAAAACTCGCCAATTGGCGAGTTTTCCATTAAAACGTCATCTTTTCTTGCAAAAAGCTAACAAGTTCACTTACTGGGATCCGTTTTTGTTCCATTGTATCCCGGTCTCGAACAGTAACCATATTGTCTTCTTTAGAGTCAAAATCATAAGTGATACAAAAAGGTGTACCAATTTCATCATGACGACGATAGCGTTTCCCAATGGAACCTGATTCGTCATAATCCACTGAAAAGTGCTTCGCTAAAGCAGCAAAAACTTCTCGTGCTTCTTCAGACAGCTTCTTCGATAATGGAAGGACTGCCGCCTTAAATGGGGCTAGAGCAGGGTGGAAATGCATGACCGTTCTAGATGTACCATCTTCAAGCTGTTCTTCATCATAGGCATCAATCAAGAATGCTAACGTAACCCGATCCGCTCCTAAGGAAGGTTCAATACAGAATGGGACATACTTTTCATTTGTTTCAGGGTCAAGATAATGGAAATCTTCACCGGAATACTCCATATGCTGCTTCAAGTCATAATCTGTTCTTGAAGCGACACCCCAAAGTTCCCCCCAACCAAACGGGAACTTAAATTCAAAATCAGTAGTCGCATTACTATAATGGGATAGTTCATCTTCAGAGTGATCTCGTAGCCTTAGATTTTCTTTGGTAAGACCTAAGGACATTAACCAGTCTTCAGCAAATTGTTTCCAATAATCAAACCATTTAAGTTCTTCACCAGGCTTACAGAAAAATTCAAGTTCCATTTGTTCAAACTCTCTTGTCCTGAATGTAAAATTCCCCGGAGTAATTTCATTTCGGAAACTCTTTCCTATTTGAGCAATTCCAAACGGCATTTTCTTTCTCATCGTACGCTGAACATTTTTAAAGTTAACAAAAATACCTTGGGCCGTTTCAGGACGAAGGAAAATTTCATTCGTACTTGATTCTGTTACCCCTTGGAAGGTTTTAAACATTAAGTTGAACTGACGGATACCAGTAAAATCATGACTGCCACAGTCCGGGCATGCGATATTGTGTTCTTTAACCAGTTCTTCCATTTTTTCAAATGGTAAGCCGTCGACAATCATTTCAATGCCTTTTTCATCTAGTGCATTTTCAATTAATTTATCCGCGCGATGGCGTGCTTTACAATTTTTACAATCAATCATTGGGTCATTAAAGTTCCCAATATGCCCTGATGCTTCCCAAGTACGAGGATTCATCAGAATACTTGCATCTAAGCCAACATTATAAGGCGACTCTTGAACAAACTTTTTCCACCATGCCTGTTTAATATTGTTTTTAAATTCAACGCCTAGCGGGCCGTAATCCCAAGTATTTGCAAGTCCTCCGTAAATCTCTGAACCTGGAAAAATAAATCCTCTGTGTTTTGCATGTGAGACGATTTGTTCCATTGTTACATTCATTGAAATTGCTCCTTTTAATAAATTTTATTCAAACAAAAAAACTCTCGTTCCTATGCTTGTTAAGCATAGGGACGAGAGTTACCCGCGGTTCCACCCTATTTGCTGCAAAAAACAGCCTCTTTAATCGTGTTAATAAACACAAAGTTTGCTCAGGAACGCCTTCCTTAGTGCCCTATACCCTAGCTTCCACCACCCTAGGTTCGCTTTTATAGAGATGACTAAGTACTCTTCTCCGTCAATGCAAATATTTTATTAATGAAAATAATAACGAAAACTCCAAACATTGTCAACAGTGTGCTTATAAGAGATTTCTGAATTTATCCATGGAATTAAGAAACTTTTTTGTTTTGAGATGAAGTCCCGAATACTCTTCATAGTAAGAAGTAATAACATTCTTAAGTTCAGCCTTAGTCTCTTCTTTAACAGAAATATTTCCTAACCTTGAAAGATCAAAATAATAAAATAGCCTTAATAATTTAATCGTACTCGGTGTTAATTTGAAATGGTACGGATCTTTATCCAGACAACGATGACAGATAAGCCCACCTTCACGAATGGAAAAAGAAAAATGTCCGTCTGTACTGCCGCAAACGGAACATTGATTTAAGATTGGGTTTAATCCCAATACATTTAACATTTTCATCTCATAAATATTCATGAGAATATCCGGGTCATAGCCCTCATTCAAATAATTCAATGTTTGATAGAGCAATTCAAAATGAAAAGGGTTTGGTTTTTTTTCTTCCGTGCATTTATCGGTTAACTCGACAATATAACTAGCATAGGCAGTTAAAAAAATGTCTTCACCAATCGATCTTAAGGATGTAGCCGTTTCACCCTGTTGCATGCTTCCTAAACCAGATCCTCTAGTAATTAGAAAATAACCATGTGTAAAAAGTTGTGTAATGGAGGAAAGGCGGCTGTTTGGCTTTTTTGCACCACGCGCCATCACACCAATCTTTCCCCATTCCCTTGTATATATTGTCACTATTTTATTTGTTTCACCATAATCTGTTGTTCTAATAACGATGCCTTCACACTTCTGAAGCATTATTGTCACCTTCTAAAGTAGCACGAAGACAAACTTATGAAACGGGAAAATCGATTTGTGCTAGCTCATCATTCAGATTTCCGGGTATTTCTTGGTTTTCCTTCTCAAGTTCTTTAATGAGAAGATATGTGTCAATATTACCTGTTTGGAGGAATACTTTCCACGTAAAATCCATCATCGAAAACCCCACCTTTCATATTTAGACTAGCTTTCATTCGGTCCCAAACCTTACAATTATCATAGCCTGCCAGCGCAAAAATCATAAGACGAAATATTTGTTAATGTTGTCCATGCATAATTTGAAATAATCGGTAATATTTTAGTTAGGGTTATTAGAAAAGCTGAAACGCCTTGGTCGGCCATTATTAATCAATATTCATCCTCATTGAAGCCATAATCTCGCAGCTGGGACATCTTATTGCGCCAATCTTTTTGAACTTTTACCCATAGCTCTAAATATACTTTTGACCCTAGTAGATTTTCAATATCAACTCGTGCACGTTTGCCTATTTCTTTTAACATGCTGCCTTGCTTACCAATAATAATTCCTTTTTGTGAATCACGTTCGACAATGACGGTTGCCATGACATCAATAATTTCTTTACCCTCTCTCCGCTCCATTTTGTCAAGAACCACAGCTAAAGAGTGGGGAATTTCCTCCCGTGTTAAGTGGAGTGCTTTTTCCCTTATTAACTCGGTAATAATAAACCGTTCTGGGTGATCTGTGACCTGGTCTGCTGGATAGTATTGTGGTCCCTCCGGCAAGAAGGACTTAATCTGTCCTAACAATGGCTCCACATTGTTTCCTTCAAGCGCAGATATTGGGACAATTTCTTTAAAAGGGTATTTTTCTTTATAGGATTCAATAATCGGCAATAATTTATCAGGATGAACTTGATCAATTTTATTAATTACAAGAAAGATTGGCGTATTAACTGTTTGGAATTTTTCAAGAATAAATTCTTCACCACGTCCAAATCCTTCTTCAGCATTTACCATAAATAAAATCAAATCAACTTCTTTTAGCGTATTTACAGCAACCTTCATCATAAAATCGCCTAATTTGTGCTTGGGTTTATGGATACCTGGTGTATCTATAAAAATCATCTGGGCATCATTTACTGTTAACACACCTTGGATTTTGTTACGAGTTGTTTGTGCTTTATCACTCATTATGGCAATTTTTTGGCCAATCACGCGATTAAGAAACGTGGATTTACCTACATTTGGCCGGCCAATAATCGAAATAAAACCTGACTTGTATCCTTTGCTTCCGTTGTCATTATTCAGCATATAGATCCTCCTGTTATGAAGGAACTTGCCTTTTTTGTTTCTTTAATTAGTTGATCGATGTTCACTAGTGTTCTTCCCTTCCAGCAGGAATCTGCTGTTTCTTTATTTTACCTCAAAATTGATTGAAAATCATTAGGTTGAAGCAAAAAATTTATAAAAATTAGAATTTTCTCACAAATCAGCAAGTCTTAATTATTTTGCTGATAAGTTATTTTACCTAATCCAGTATCCCATTTCAAATGATGGTAAATAAACTCTATTCAGCTTAATTTTTTAAAGCTTTTGTATGTAGGGTAAAAATATTAATAGGCCAATTACAACCGATAGAACGGTATAAACTAACACCGCTCCTGCTGCCATATCCTTCGCTTGTTTTGCTAATGGATGATACTCTTGTGTAACTAGATCGACAACTCGTTCGATTGCGGTATTGACTAATTCCAATGCAAACATTCCCGCAATAGCAAACAGGATGATTATCCATTCAGTCTTTGTAATGGAAATATAATAAGAGACGAGTACAACAAGAATGGAGCAAAAGAAATGGAACCGCATATTTTTCTCTGACTTCAGGGCCACTAAAATCCCGGCGATTGCATTTGAAAATGTACCCAACCATGACTGCTGTGATCGTTTATCGTTTGAGTCCATACTCGTCTAATATTTCCTTTTGCAATGTGAACATTTCTTTTTCCTCTTCATCGGTCATATGATCATAACCAAGGAGATGAAGGAAACCATGTACAGCTAGAAATCCAAGCTCACGTATAAAAGAATGTCCATATTCTTCTGCTTGCTCGATTGCTTTTGGTATAGAGATAATAATATCCCCCAAGACACGAGGCATATCAACCCCTACCAGCTCCACCTCACCTTCCCCAAGCTCTTCCATTGCAAACGAAATAACATCCGTAGGCTTGTCTTTATCGCGGTATTCCCTGTTGATCTCCTGTATTCTATCATTTGAAACAAATGTTACTGAAACTTCGCTATGCTCTTCAACATCCTGTTTTCTAGCCGCAAAGGTAAGGATCCTTTCGATTTCAAGCATTTGTTCTTCTGTCAGTTTTTCCGTTTCGTCGATACAATCAATTAGTAATGTCATGCTTGCTTCACCTTCTTTATCATTTCTGGATATTCAATTCTGGAGTGAAAAATCCCCTTTAAAGTCTCACATAAAGCTTCAGATACGGTTTCAATTTCTCTCATTGTGATATCACATTCATTTAATTGTCCATCTTGAAGACGATCAGCAACGATTTTTTTAACCAGTGATTCTATTAATTCTGGCGTAGGCTGGGATAATGAGCGGACTGCCGCCTCGACACTATCTGCTATACCAACCACCGCAGACTCTTTTGTTTTTGCCTTTGGACCAGGATAACGATAATCCTCTTCCTTTACTTCAGTTTCACCTTGGGTTGCCTTATGATAAAAGAATTTTAGCAAGGTTGTCCCGTGATGCTGTTCAGCGATATCGATAATTTCTTTTGGCATATGGTACTTCTTTAAAATATTAGAGCCATCTGTTACATGGGCAATAATAATGTTTGCACTTTTATCTGGCGGCAGACGATCATGAGGATTTTCTAGATGCATCTGATTCTCGATATAAAAATTCGGACGTCGTGTTTTACCAATATCATGGTAATAGCTGCCCACTCTTGCTAAAAGTCCATTTGCACCGATTGCTTCACATGCAGATTCCGCTAAATTAGCAACCATCACACTATGGTGATATGTACCAGGTGCTTCCATCAATATTTTTCTTAATAGTGGATGGTTTGGATTGGATAGTTCAATCAGCCTCATCGTCGACAGAATGCCAAAACTCGCCTCAAAAAAAGGCAGTAATCCAATCGTTAGCACAGCAGAACCTATACCTGAAACAAGAGCAGTGGTTATATAATATCCATACTCCATACCAGAAAATTGGCCATTTGGAAGAAACATTAACGCCAAAATAGACAAAATATTTACGATTGCCGCAAACGAGCCAGCCTGCAAGATTTTTGAACGCTGGTTTTGGTTACTAAGAAACAAAATTCCTGCTAAGGCACTGAATAGGATGTAAATCCCCTCTGAAAAATTTAGTGTTCCTGTAATTCCCTCGTTAAATAAAATACTTCCGCATACCGCCATAATAATCGACATAAGAATGGCAAGCTTTTCATCAATCAAGATCTTAATTAACATTCCCCCTAAAGCTGCAGGGAAAAGATAGCCAATTCCGGCAAAATTAAAAATTTGCAGCATGCTGATTATTTTCATAATAAAGATTGAAAGTATGAAAACAATCCCATACAACAACAAGTCTGTCTGTCTCTTTCCTGGAATTGATTTTATTTGGTAAAAATAAAAATAGATTGAAGACAGAATAATGGTAATCAAAACCATTAATCCAATAAAAGGCTTAAAGGATCTCTCATTATCAAGAAGGCCGACTAATTTTAACTGTCTATAAATATCCTGGTTGATTAATTCTCCTTCTTCAACAATAATTTGACCCTGAAGAATTTTGGCAGGCTCCACACTTTCTACCGCTTGCTGTCGCAGCTCTTCTGTTGCATTGGGATCATAAAATTCATTTTGAATAACAGCATACCTGCCGAGTTCAATGACACCATTTCTTAAATTATCATTTAGAGTTGTATATTTTAATTCTTCCTCCACTCTTTTTTTGGCATTCTCTACTTCATCAGCAGAAATCCGTTGGGCCATAACATTGTTAATCGCAGTAACAGTTAAATCCTTCGCGATCGATAATTCATCATTACTAGCTTGGACTAAGGCCGTAAAAACCTGGTCAGAAAGCCCCTTTGACACATTCGATGTTAATTTTGCCTTTAACCTGATCACTTTTTCAGAATCACTAGGTTCCGTTTTTGCTGGTTTTTCTTCTGGGGCCAGTTCTTCAAACTTCTTGATTTCTGCATTTATTTCATCATTCACTTCTGTAACTGCTTGAAAAATGGAGCTAATTAAATCGACCCGATTTTGCGTATACTCTTTTTTCAAGGCATACACATCCTGTACTTGGTCAAGAGCATCCCTACGCTTATTTTCAGTACTTTTCTTATCCTCCACTGTTCCAGGGGAACGGATAGTTTTTTCTGCTACTGAAAACAGGCTTAAATCCAACTTTTCAGGTTTTACATTACTATACATCGCTGCAAATAATACGGTACCTAACATGATAAAAAAGAGAACTAGAAAAAAAGTGATATCTAGCAGTTTGCGTATCCGTATGAAGTATTGCTGTAGTTTACCCAACTAAATCCCTCCAACCACGGCCCATGAAAATGATTTTATATTAAAAAAATCATTTCTCAAAAATTGTCATATTTTCACTGTTCCTGCTTTATGTAAAATGATAACAGTTTTTCGAAGAAGTTTCACCTTCTTTGGAAGAAGATTGGTTTGAAGTTCACTTTTCCATACCAAAAAGAGGTAAACCACAAATAGGTTTACCCCTCTTGATTCGCTTTGTTCTCGTATGCCTCAATAATTCTGCCAACAAGCGGATGACGAACCACGTCAGTTGTTTCTAAAAAGACAAAGGAAATGCCCTTTACATTTTTTAAAATTCCTTCGGCTGCAATTAAGCCTGATTTTGCACCTTTTGGCAAATCGATCTGTGTTTGATCACCCGTAATGACCATTTTTGACCCAAAGCCAAGTCTTGTCAAAAACATTTTCATTTGTGCATGGGTTGTGTTTTGGGCCTCATCCAGTATAACAAAAGCATCATCTAATGTTCGACCTCTCATATAGGCGAGCGGAGCAATTTCAATGGTTCCTCGTTCAATTAACCTTTGCGTATGTTCAGCCCCAAGCACATCATGGAGAGCATCATATAGAGGTCGCAGATATGGGTCTACCTTTTCTTTTAAATCACCTGGAAGAAACCCAAGACTTTCGCCTGCCTCAACAGCAGGCCTTGTTAAAAGTATTTTATTCACTTGCCCATTTTTGAGTGCGCCCACGGCCATGACAACAGCAAGATATGTTTTCCCGGTTCCGGCAGGGCCAATCCCAAATACTAGATCTGTTTTTTTAATTGCTGTTACATATTCTCTTTGTCCAAGCGTCTTGATCCGAATGGTTTTACCTTTAACATTTTTGCCAATTTCTTCTTCATATAAATTCACAAAATATTCAAGTGTCCCTGCGTTCGCCATTTGAACCGCGTATAGGACGTCTCTTTGACTAATATTAATTCCCTTTCGAATCACAATCATTAATTTATTTAATATTTGTCCGGCCAGATTTACATTTTCCTCATCACCGGATAAACTGACACCTTCACCCCGAGTAATGATGGTAACATCAAGCTCTTGTTCAATAATTTTTAAATTGGTATCAGAATTCCCTAGCAAACTAATTGCTTCTGCAGGATTTTCAAGTTGTACATTTATGGTAGTTAACTTTTCTGTCATTCACTAGTCTCCTTGGAAATCGGTTGTCCGACTGCAATATTTTCAATTACCTTAAAATGAATATCCAGTATAACTTTACCATTTTTAATTGCTTTGTGTAAAATTTTTTCATCTTTTATCATAGCATCTTCATCTAACCGACCTTTTATTTGTTTTTTTGCCAGCTCAATTGCAATTTGTTGGGCCTCTTTATTTGAATAGGTACGCTGAACTTCTTCCCGCTCGCGAAGGGTTTTGTTGAGATAAGAAATTGGCAATTCCCACTTTAGGAAATGAATTTTATGAACATTCATTTCGGTTTCATATTTCAAGAATTCAGGCTTACCAAAGCCCCAAACAGGGAGTTCGAAATCCCCCAGTAAAATAAAATGTTTTTCCTTTTCTTTGCCATTATATACTTTAAAGTTGGTTACTAACGGGAGCTCCACATGACTTTTATACCAAGTTTCTCCCCAAACCTCTCCTTTGGCCGCAACCAATTCCGGAGTACCTTCTTGCCCAAATTCACCTGAAACGAGTAATTGCCCCGGCACCACATGATCATTAATTTCTACCATTTTTTGGCCATTTTCAATATACATATTTACGATTATCGCTTTCTTTTTTGCGATAAGGTTCCTCGGTGATAATTGCTCTGGCTTTTTTGGCTCATTTTTCTCGACAACTTGAAGGTGGAAGGTTGTCCCTTTTAATTCCACTCCTACCCATGTTAGATCCCCAACATTATTTGTCAGTTGCCTTTGAATACCTTCCACATTATCTACAAATAATTGCAACTTTCCAATCTTAACACCCATCTTGTCCAATTCTTTACGAATTTGATATTCTGTCGCTGGTTTTGCCCCTTTTATTTCAATCCCCCAAATAACATTGGATAAAACCATTAAGATAAGCAAGAAAATTCCTGCCCCCGCTAAAAAGCCACTATTTTTAAGCACTCTCTTAATTAAAAAAGGCACTCCGCTCCTTCGCAGGAAGGAAATGGAGCATTCACTTTTCCTTGCATAGTGTCTGATGTTCTTGGCATCTCTAAGTCTCATCTTAAAAGTAATTGTTTCTGTTCCATGCCGTTTGACATGCCAAATATGAAGTCCATTCCTGGTAAGGACATTTAAAAAGCGTTCAATACCCTTTCCTGATACTTTAACAGTAACCCTGCCATATAAAAATTCGACCCACTGGTTATTCATTTTGTTCCTCCCGGATTATCAGTTATATAAATGACCTGTTCAATTTTCCCTTCGAGCAAAATTTCTTCAGGTAAAATCGTTTTAATTACAAAATATTTACCTTTTATTAACAACTGCCCTTGCTTTAATAGCAGACGGAGTTCTTTATCAGTAAACACAAGCAAGCCGCGATGGTTCTCAATATATATATGAATTTGCCCAACCATCGTAATGCGGGGTAAATCCATCATGACATCTTGAGGAAGATCCATTTTTTCAGCCATCCAGTTACGGACCCGTTGGCCCCATTTTTTCGCCATAAAAAAAGAACCCCCTTTCATCTCATATTTATGAAATGAAAGGAGGTTCTAGCACACCTTTTTCTATTTAGCTATGTTGATTTACAACTAACCTTTTCTTGGGAAAAAGGGCTTTTTGGAACGCGGCTCACCAAGAATTTCTGACCAAACCATACCATTAATGAGCGTTTTTTCATCTGGATAAAGAGAAATGATGCTACCTTCCTCTTGCCCGGATTTAACTTCTACTTTCTCGACCTTTGGCTGGGCTACTGACATTCCAATCCGTTTAACCTCAGACTCTTGTTTCAACTGCTGGTATTTATTTTCGAGCTTTTCGAGTTGATCCAGTGGAATTTCCGATTGTATATTCTTTGATTTTAAAGTGCTGGTTGTTGGAATTTCATCATAATTGAGTTGCTTTTTAACTAGTGACCGAATTTCTTCAAAAGTATCCCTTGAAAATGTTCTATTGCGAGATTGACCTGTCTTACCTTTTGCCTTACGGAAAACAACAGAGACAATACCCATGACAATCAAAAATACTAAGGTTTCCAAAAATCACCACCCCTTTATTATCCCAACGCGGGCTTTATTGTCCGTCTTTTTTGTCTCCCGTTATCTTACCGATTGAACCTCTCATTTCAGTATCTGCTGAAATATTTTTTAAAGTTCATATAGTCCATTACACCAATATTTCCTGATTTGAGCGCTTGAGCCATTGCAAGAGGAACCTCCGCTTCCGCTTCCACGACCTTTGCCCTCATTTCCTGGACCTTAGCTTTCATTTCTTGTTCTAACGCCACAGCCATTGCCCTGCGCTCTTCAGCTTTCGCTTGGGCAATTTTCTTATCCGCTTCAGCTTGTTCGGTTTGTAATTCAGCCCCAATGTTTTTACCGATATCCACATCAGCGATATCAATCGATAGGATTTCAAAAGCTGTTCCGGCATCTAGTCCCTTTGAAAGAACCGTTTGCGAGATTAAATCTGGATTCTCGAGCACCTTGCTATGACTATCCGATGAACCGATAGTGGAAACAACCCCTTCACCGACACGAGCAACCACGGTTTCTTCCCCAGCACCACCGACAAGACGCTCAATGTTAGCTCGAACGGTAATTCTCGCTTTAGCCTTTACTTCGATACCATTCATAGCAACCCCGGCAATAAATGGAGTTTCAATTACTTTCGGATTAACACTCATTTGAACCGCCTCTAAAACATCACGCCCTGCTAGGTCAATGGCAGCGCAGCGTTCAAACGATAATTCAATATTTGCCCGATGTGCAGCAATTAGAGCATTGACTACCCTGTCAACATTCCCGCCGGCAAGATAATGGCTTTCCAGTTGATTGGTGGTAACGTTTAAACCAGCTTTATGGGCCTTTATGAGTGGATTAACCACTCTGCTTGGCGTTACCCTTCTAAGCCTCATCCCAACTAACGTAAAGATACTAATACGGACTCCTGCCGCAAGCGCAGAGATCCAGAGCATGACTGGTACAAAGGATAATAAGATCCCAAATAAGATTAAAGCAACAACGACAACTGCAATGATAAAAATCGTTCCACTGCCTACAATCATTTTTTAACCCCCTTCTTTTATTCTAATTCTCTTACAACAATACGCGCTCCTTCAACCTTAATGACTTTAACGATTGCATTCTGCTCGATAAAGCCGCCTTCGGTTACCGCATCAATTCTTTCGTTGTTAATAATAACGGTTCCTGCTGGGCGTAATATGGTTAATGCAATCCCTTCCATTCCCAACAGATCGGTACGATTAATATTAGAAACATATCCATCTTCTTTTCTGGCTGAATCAAAAAGAACCATTTTATTAAATAAAACAAGCTTTTTATCAAAAATCTTAATCATCATAAAGAAAACTAGGACAGATAAGAAAATCGCAATTAAGATGGATACCCCGATTTGAATGGTGTCCGCTCCTGCTAAAAAAAGACTTAAAATTAAAGCGGCAACACCAAGTGTGCCAGAAATAGCTCCAGGTAAAAAGAACTCCAAGAAAATCAGCAATAATCCTGCCACAAATAATAGTAAAGTACCATAACCTGCAAGTCCTGCTTGAAAATGCCCATAAAAGAATAAAATGAGCGCAAACACACCAATAAATCCTGCCACACCAAACTTGGATGAAAAAAGCTCTAATACAATTCCGATTCCCGCAATCGATAATAGAACGGTTACAACAATCGGGTCAGTAAGAAATTCAATCATTCGAAGGCCCCCTTTCTTTCTTTAGCTTCGACAATTAATATTACGTTTGAAAGTCAATTAAGTTTCATTAAAAATAATAAAAGACCGCAGGCTAAAAGCCTACAGTCTTCCTGTCAGAATACTATGAAAGGTGTTGTTGTACAAGTTTATTTACAAGTGCCCCATCTGCTTTACCCTTTACTTTAGGCATAATCGCAGACATCACTTTTCCCATTTCTGCTTTTGATTTTGCGCCGACTTCAGAAATTGTTTCTTTAACAATTTCCACCAGTTCCTCTTCAGAAAGCTGTTTTGGCATATACAATTCAACGATAGCCAACTCTGTACGCAACTTATCAACTAGGTCATCACGACCAGCTTTACCAAATTCATGGAGGGAGTCTTTGCGTTGTTTTACTTCGCGAGAAAGGACTGTTAACTCTACATCTTCTGCAAGCTCTTTTGTGCCGAGCTTGATAGCTTCATTTTGCAATGAAGCTTTTACCATCCGAATTACTGAGAGTTTGTCTTTTTCCTTGTTTCTCATCGCTTGTTTCATATCATTATTCAAACGCTCGAGAAGACTCATGTATTACACCCTCTCTTAAAACTTACGTTTTCTAGCTGCTTCAGACTTTTTCTTGCGTTTTACACTTGGCTTTTCATAGAATTCGCGCTTTCTTGCCTCTTGCAAAGTACCAGTTTTTGATACTGTACGTTTGAAGCGACGAAGAGCATCTTCAAGCGATTCGTTTTTACGAACGACGGTTTTAGACATTCTCTTTCCCTCCCTCCGAAACACAACACACTAACATTCAATCCATGTACCTTGCAATTATAATATAACCTTGATACAAGGTCAACTGAAATTCACAGTGATAATACATGCTTTTTATTTTTTATTCAATTAAATAAAGACTTGTCTTAATTTCCCTTAAAAAGTGGCATGTCCCTCCTTCCCCCACCATACAATGAAGCGAGGGGGGCCATACAAATGTTATACATATTATTATTTGTTCTTTGCATTTTATTATTTGTCTTTGGAATGACCATTATTAGATTTGCGCTGTTTAATTTATCAGCAAATAAATTAAAGGGCTGGCTGATTAAACTTACTAGTACTCCCTTAAAAGGGATGCTAACAGGGACATTTATTACGGCACTATTACAAAGCAGCACTGCCGTAATGGTGATTACAATTGGATTAATTTCAGCAAGGATCATGACGTTCCCTCAGTCGATTGGGATTATTCTAGGAACAAATATTGGAACTACCTTTAAAACAGAATTAATTACATTTAATATTGATAAAGTCCTCGTTCCACTCGCTATTTGTGGAGCCCTTCTTATATTATTTAAAAATAAAAAAGCGAGAAGTATCGGGATGCTGCTATTTGGAATATCCTCTGTTTTTGCAGCTATGAAAGGCTTCGAAATGCTAGCTGTCCCATTAACATCGATGAATATGATCAATAATTTCATCCTTTCCATTAATGATCAGATCCTTTTAAGCCTGTTAACCGGTACCATAATGACAGCTATTATTCAATCGAGTACGGCGATGACTGGAATTGCAATGAGCTTCCTAACAGCTGGGCTCTTGCAGCTTGATGCAGGTATTGCTATTGTCCTCGGGGCGAATATTGGGACATGTATTACCGCCCTTGTTGCTTCGATTGGCGGGGGAAAGGAATCGAGATTAGCTGCATTTGCCCACGTTTGGCTCAATGTATTTGGGGTATTGCTTTTTATCCCGCTCATCCCATCACTTACTGACAATGCCCCACTTCTTGCAGATACAAAAAATGTCCAATTAGCCCATATAAGTGTCATCTTTAATGTTGCCACTTCTTTATTGGTCTTACCTTTTGCAACGAGGTTTGGGAAAATGATTTTATTTTTACATGATAAAACACCTAAAAATCCAAGTACATGAAAATAAGACGGCTTTTTAGCCGTCTCATACTGGATTTACTGGATATTTATTGGAATTTACATCATCTTAATAATCTGAAGTAGCAGTTTTTCCGTTGACAATGGCGATACTTGAACTGGCTCCAATCCTTGTCGCTCCAGCCTCAATCATTTTTTGGACATCTTCCGTACTTCTAACTCCACCTGAGGCTTTAACACCCAAATCTGGACCGACAGTTTTCCTCATTAAGGCGATGTCTTCCGCTGTCGCTCCTCCAGTTGAAAATCCGGTGGAAGTTTTCACAAAATCTGCTCCTGCTTTAACAGCAAGTTCACAGGCGCGAATCTTTTCTTCATTTGTTAACAGACTTGTTTCTATAATAACCTTTGTATGTGCTTTGCCCTTCGCAGCCTCAACCACCGCCCGAATATCTTTTTCCACCAACTCATCGTTATGATCCTTTAATGCCCCTATATTTATGACCATATCCACTTCTTCTGCACCATTTTCTATAGCGTTTTTTGTTTCAAACGCTTTAGTTTCAGAAGTAGTCGCTCCTAACGGGAATCCAATTACGGTACAAACCATTACACCACTGCCTTGTAGCAGTTCTTTAGCTGTGCCTACCCATGTTGGATTTACACACACCGAAGCAAATTTATATTCCTTCGCCTCTTGGCATAAAGATACAATTTGCTGTCTCGTTGCTTCCGGCTTCAGTAGGGTGTGGTCAATCATTGCAGCAATATTTGTAGTAGCCATTACCATGCTCCCTTCGATGTCCATTCGAATAAATAAAACGCTCCAAAGTAGATTAGAATGAAATTTGCGGCTGAAAATAGTTTAACCTAAATACCACAAAAAAAAAGGACCTAAATGGTCCTTATATGGCAGCTTCTTCTTCTATTAACAAATCTGTTTTTGAAACGGAATCCTCAATAACTTTCACAAATTGTCCCTGATTGTATGGGTAGCCTGCTTTGGTAATCTTTACTTTAACAATTTTACCAATCATATCTTCTGTCCCTGAGAAAACAACTTTCATGTAATTATCAGTATATCCGATTAGGAAACCAGAATTAGCTTCATCCTTAGATACCTCTTCAGGGATCACTTCTACCACTTCATCCTCAAATTGTGAGGCATATTCCTTTGCCAGCTGATCTGAAAGGGAAATTAAGCGGTGAACTCGTTCATTTTTTACTTCTTCATCGACTTGATCTTCCATGCGGGCTGCTGGTGTTCCTGTACGTTTAGAGTACGGGAATACGTGAAGTTCAGAAAATTTATGGTCATTAATAAAATTAAAAGTTTCCATAAACTCTTCTTCTGTTTCACCTGGGAAACCTACAATTACATCGGAGGTTACTGCTAATCTAGGAAGAACTTCCTTAAGCCGATCCAATCTTTCTCCAAAGAACTCCATCGTATATTTGCGTCGCATTCTTTTTAGAACAGAATTGGAACCAGATTGCAACGGAATATGCAAATGACTGACAACAATAGTTGAATGTTTAATTACTTCAATCACTTCATCCGTAATCTGACTTGCTTCAATGGATGAAATACGTAATCGTTTTAGCCCTATGACTGTTTCCAAGTCACGAAGTAATTGTGCCAGATTGTAATCCTTCATGTCTTCTCCATAACCGCCAGTGTGAATACCAGTCAGAACAATCTCTTGGTAACCAGCATCAACTAATTGTTGGGCTTGACGGATAACTTCCTTGGGATCACGAGATCTCATTAAGCCGCGTGCCCATGGAATAATACAGAAGGTACAGAAATTGTTACAACCTTCTTGGATTTTTAAAGAGGCACGTGTCCGGTCGGTAAAGGACGGGACATCAAGTTCTTCATAGATACGACTTTTCATGATATTGCCTACACCATTAATCGGCTGGCGTTCAAGCTTATATTGCTCAATATAATCCAGCATTTTAATCCGGTCCTGCGTTCCGACCACAACATCCACACCAGGAATTGCCATAATTTCTGCAGGTGATGTTTGCGCATAACAACCTGTTACACAAATTACCGCATCCGGGTTTTTCCTGACTGCGCGACGAATGACCTGTCGGCTTTTTTTGTCGCCGGTATTTGTGACGGTACATGTATTAATAATATAAACGTCCGAAATTGATTCAAAATCAACTCGCTCGTAGCCTTCTTGTTTAAATAATTGCCAAATAGCTTCAGTTTCATAGTGATTAACTTTGCATCCTAATGTATGAAACGCAACTGTTGCCATTATTTTCACCTCATTAATTCAAAATGATAGGAAATAGCCGCTAATGCATATAATGGAGCGGTTTCCGTTCGTAGTATTCTTGGGCCTAACCCACAAACTGCAAAATCGTTATTCTTTAATTGCTGTACTTCTGTATCAGATAAGCCGCCTTCTGGTCCAAAAACCAAAAGAAGAGAATTACCTTTGCTCATTTTATTGAGGGTAGACGCAAAAACGGATGTTTCGCCATTTCTACTCTCTTCTTCAAAAGCAACCAATTTATAATCAAAGTCTTTGCTTTTTGAAAGCAATTCTTTAAAGCTAATCGCACTACTAACTTCCGGTAAAAAGGCACGGTGGGATTGCTCCGCAGCTTCTTTTGCTATTTTTTTCCATCTATCTATTTTTTTCGCTGCTTTTTTTTCGTCCCATTTTACAACTGAACGAGCCGCTGAGAATGGGAGAAACTGATGTGCACCCAGTTCTGTTCCTTTTTGAATGATCCATTCCAGCTTGTCTCCCTTGGGTAGTCCGCTAGCAATCGTTATTGAAATCGGAAGCTCGGAGCCGATATCCTTCCATTGTACAACGTCTGCAACAACACTTGTATCGGTAATTTCTGCAAGGGCACATACAGCTTGCTTCCCCTCTGGGTCAACACAAATAATCTGATCACCGAGCTGCATGCGCATAACCTTGACGATATGATGGCGGTCCTCTTTATCAATCAAAAAACGATCACCATTTGCTCGTTGTTTAACAAAGTATCGTTGCAAACTTCCTGCACCCTCTCTAAACATTTACAATTTATTTTACTAAAGAAAATCTTGATTTAAAAGTATAGCATGAAAAAAAGGGGTAAGTATCACCCCTTTTTTCAACCATTATAACCTTTTGGCAATGATTGCAACCCAATCTTCCATCAAAATCGTTTCGATAATTTCAAAACCAGCCGCTACCAATGAATCTTTAACCTGATCTTTTTTCTGATTGATAATTCCCGAGGTAATAAAAGATCCGCCAGGTTTGACAACCTTCGCAGCATCCTCAGTAAACCGCAGAATTACTTCAGCTAGTATATTAGCCACCACTACATCAGCAGAATTTTCTTCCACGCCATCGAGCAGATTATTTTGTGCTGTTGTTGCACGATCACTCACTTTATTGAGTTTAATGTTCACTCTCGCAGTTGTTACCGCTACCTCATCAAGGTCAAAGGCACGGACATCTTCGGCACCAAGCATTGCTGCTGCAATACTTAATACGCCCGAACCTGTTCCCACATCAATAACCCGGTCACCAGGACGAACCGTTCTTTCAAGTGCTTGAATACACAAGACAGTTGTCGGATGTGTACCTGTTCCAAATGCCATTCCTGGATCTAATTCAATAATTAATTCATCACTGCTGACCGGAGTATAAATCTCCCAAGTCGGAACAATTGTAAACTTTTCAGAAATTTTCACAGGATGATAATATTTTTTCCATGCTGTTGCCCATTCTTCTTCATTTACTTCACTTATGGTTACTTTATTTTTACCGATATCGATATTGTGAATAATTAAATTATTAATTGATTCTTTAATCGCATCCACCGTTTCGCCTAAAAAGCTGTTAACCGGAAGATAAGCCTTTAATATTACGCCTTCTTCTGGATAATCATCGGGATTGAGTTGATAGATTTCACCAAATTGATCTTCTCTTTCTTTCGTCAGTTCAAATGGATCTTCAATGACTACACCGCTCGCCCCAGCTTCATGCAAAATATGAGAAATAGGTTCAATCGCCTCATTTGTTGTGTGAATACTGATTTCGGACCATTTCACATCTACCAACTCCAATCCTTACTCGCTTTTAAAGGCTCGTTTTACTTTTGAGAAAAAACTTTCTTCGTGTTCACCAATGGGAGAAGAGCCACTAAGATCTGCGAATTCTTTTAAAAGTTGCTTTTGTTTATCTGTTAGTTTTGTTGGAGTAATGATTCGAACTAGAATATATTGATCTCCAACACCGTATCCGCGGACGTTAGGAACACCTTTTCCTTTTAATCGGAATTTTTTTCCCGTTTGCGTCCCAGCAGGAATTTTCAACTTTACTTTCCCGTGCAATGTAGGTACTTCAATCTCATCACCCAAGGATGCTTGAACAAAAGTGATTGGCATTTCACAATATATATCATCGCCATCTCTTTCAAAAAACTCATGCTGTCTCACATGGAAAACAACATAAAGATCTCCAGCTGGCCCACCGTTAATCCCGGCTTCTCCTTGACCTGACATGCGAAGCTGCTGTCCATCATCAATACCCGCAGGTATTTTAACATGAATTTTCTTGCGCTTTTGTACTTTTCCTTTACCACCGCATGTAGAGCACTTATGTTTAATTTCTTTCCCGGTACCATTACAGTGATTACATGTACGACGATTTACAATTCTGCCGAATGGAGTGTTTTGCTCCACATTTAACTGCCCGGTTCCATGACAGTGCTGGCAAGTTTCTGGTTTGGTTCCAGGCTTTGCCCCAGACCCACTGCATGTACCACAAGTTTCTTCACGTGGAATTTCAATATCTGTTTCTTTTCCAAAGGCCGCTTCTTCAAAAGTGACGGTCATCGTGTACTGAAGGTCAGCACCTTGTCTTGGTGCGTTCGGATCACGTCTTCTTCCGCCTCCACCACCGCCAAAAAAGGTATTAAAGATATCTTCAAACCCGCCAAAGCCTCCGCCGAAATCTCCACCGCCGCCAAAGCCTTGGTTTGGATCCGTATGACCAAATTGATCATAATGTGCTTTTTTCTGATCATCGCTTAATATTTCATAAGCTTCAGTTATTTCCTTGAATTTATCCGCCGCATCTGCTTCTTTATTAATATCTGGATGATATTTTTTTGAAAGCTTTCGATAGGCCTTTTTTATTTCATCCTTTGAAGCACTTTTACTAATCCCAAGTACTTCATAGTAATCCCGTTTACTCATGATTACCCACTCCCGAATCTGTCACATAAAGATTATTCTATCATTTATACCAATGGTATTGCAATAAAAAAGCCAAAGCCCATAGTTCTGACTTTGACTTTTTTCTGAGCTGTAAAAAACTCTTATTTGTCCTCTTTTACTTCTTCAAATTCTGCATCGACAACATCATCTTTACCGGCAGTATTTCCAGCCTCAGGGCCGCCTTGTTGTGCTTGCTGCGCAGCTGCTGCTTGCTCATAAAGCTTAACTGTCAAAGCTTGAACGATTTCTTGTAATGCATCCTTTTTCGCACGGATTTCAGTAAGATCGTTTTTCTCAATTGCTTCTTTTAATGCATCCTTCGCTTCATTTGCTTTCGCAACTTCACCTGCATCTACCTTACCTTCAAGGTCTTTTAAGGTTTTTTCTGTTGTAAAGACAAGTTGGTCTGCTTCATTACGAAGTTCCACTTCTTCTTTGCGAAGCTTATCTGCATCTGCGTTTTCTTCTGCTTCACGGACCATTTTTTGGATTTCTTCGTCTGACAGTCCTGTTGAAGACTTAATGGTAATTTGTTGTTCTTTATTTGTACCAAGATCTTTCGCACGAACATTTACAATACCATTCTTATCAATATCAAAGTTTACTTCAATTTGTGGAATTCCACGTGGTGCTGGTGGAATATCTGATAATTGGAATCGTCCTAGAGTCTTGTTATTGGCCGCCATTGGACGTTCCCCTTGTAGAACATGGATGTCAACAGCTGTTTGGTTATCTGCAGCAGTTGAGAAAACCTGCGATTTAGATGTAGGGATTGTTGTATTACGATCAATTAACTTCGTAAAAACGCCGCCCATTGTTTCAATACCAAGGGATAATGGTGTAACGTCAAGCAATACAACGTCTTTTACATCACCAGTAATTACACCGCCTTGAATAGCAGCACCCATTGCTACAACTTCATCTGGGTTAACACCACGATGAGGCTCTTGTCCAGTTGCTTGTTTAATTGCTTCTTGAACAGCCGGAATACGTGTTGAACCACCAACTAGGATCACTTTATCAATTTCTGAAGGAGTTAAACCAGCATCGCTTAATGCTTGACGTGTTGGACCCATTGTCCGCTCTACAAGATGCGCAGATAATTCGTCAAATTTTGCTCTAGTCATCGTTACTTCTAGGTGAAGCGGGCCAGCTGGACCAGCAGTGATAAATGGTAGTGAAATTTGAGTAGAAGTCACACCAGATAAATCTTTTTTCGCCTTTTCAGCTGCATCTTTTAGGCGCTGTAACGCCATTTTATCTTGAGCTAGGTCAATCCCATTTTCTTTCTTGAATTGATCAACGAGGTAATCAATAACGACTTGGTCAAAGTCGTCCCCTCCAAGTCGATTATCACCGGCAGTTGACTTAACTTGGAATACACCATCGCCTAATTCAAGGATTGAAACGTCAAATGTTCCACCGCCAAGGTCATAAACAAGGATTGTTTGATCTTGATCCGTTTTGTCTAATCCATAGGCAAGAGCTGCTGCAGTTGGCTCGTTGATAATACGCTCTACTTCAAGACCAGCAATTTTCCCAGCATCCTTTGTTGCTTGGCGTTCTGCATCATTAAAGTACGCAGGAACTGTAATAACGGCCTTTGTAACTGGTTCGCCTAGATAATCTTCTGCATAAGATTTTAAATATTGAAGAATAATGGCAGACAGTTCTTGTGGTGTGTACTCTTTGCCTTCAATCTCCACTTTATAATTTGTGCCCATATGGCGTTTAATCGACATAATTGTATTTGGGTTTGTAATTGCTTGGCGTTTTGCTACTTCCCCAACTTGGCGTTCCCCATTTTTAAAAGCAATAACTGAAGGAGCCGTACGATTGCCTTCTGGATTTGGAATAACCTTAGGTTCGCCACCTTCAAGGACAGCCACACAAGAGTTGGTTGTACCAAGGTCAATACCGATAATTTTACTCATTTCCTTTTCCTCCTAAAAAAAATATGTAGTTTATTGATTTACTTTCACCATTGCTGGGCGAATGACACGATCCTTTAACATATAACCTTTTTGAAATTCATCCGTCACAATGTTAGAGCCATAGTTCTCGTCCTCACCCTGCATTACAGCCTGATGCTGATGCGGATCAAACTCTTTGCCTACCGATTCAATAGGTTCAACACCTTCAATTTTCAAGGCATCCAGCAAACTACGGTAAACCATGTCCATCCCTTGCAGAAGTGTCTTTGTTTGTTCATTATCTGCTTCAACTTTCATTGCTCTTTCAAAGTTGTCTATTGCAGGCAGTAAATCTGTAATTAATTTTTGTGCTCTATATTTTTGGCTCGCTTCTAGATCTAATCTAGTACGCCTCCGGAAATTATCAAAATCTGCTTGTAGTCGTAGATATCGATTATCTGCTTCCTCTAACTTTGCCTTCAGCAATTGAATTTCTTGTTCCTTTTCATCAACTGGAAGGACATCAACTTTTTCTGTTGTGCCATCCTCTTCAAAAATAGTCTCAACCGTTTTATCATCGGTAAGTTCAACATTATCAGTATTTTCAATCTCAACTTCTTCATTTATCGTGTTATTATTCTCATTTGTCAACTTACTCACCTCCCTTAAAGCATTTGCACCCATTTATATTAAAATTCATATTCACAAGTAAGGGCATGAAAAATACGGCATTTCACCTAGGTAAAATAAACGGTTTTTCACCCTTACTCAATATTTCCAGTGCTATTTATTTTGATACAACTTTGTTAAAACAGCCGTTAAATCCTTACTAAAAAATTGTAATAAGCTAATGACTCGAGAATATTCCATTCTTGTAGGACCAAGGATGGCAATCGTTCCTAAATTTTCAGCCCCTGCTGAATAGGTAGCTGTGATTAGGCTGCAATTATCCATGACACTATTATTATTTTCTCTGCCAATTTTGACGTGAATACCCGCTGAATCATTTCTGATTAAGTTATAGATCCACTCTTCTTGGTCAATCATTGTTAGCAGGCTGCGAAGTTTTGCTACATCATGAAACTCCGGCTGGCTTAACATATTTGTTTTTCCACCAAAGAAAAGTTTTTCATTGCTAGGCATTTTTAATGAATCAGCGATCGTATGCAGCATTAAATCATAATTATGGATATGCTGCCTTAAGAGCATGGCAACTTCCTTATAAATTTTATCATTTAAGTCTTCAAGAGGAACTCCTGCTAAACGATCATTCAAGATATTTACTGTTTTTTCTAAATCACTTGCATCCACGGAGGGCGGTAAAGAAAAGGTCCTGTTTTCAACATGTCCCGTATCTGTTACAAAAATAGCCACCGCGGTTTCTTTATTTAATGGGATGATTTGAATTCTTTTCAACTTATTAATACTTACTGCAGGACCAAGGACAATCGATGTGTAATTGGTTAGTTCCGATAATATTTTTGCTGACCTTTGAATAATTTTTTCGAACTCGAAAATTTTCTCAGCAAAAATCGACTGAATAATGGATACATCATGCTGATTTAACACCTGTGGAGACAGGAGATGATCAACATAATACCGATAACCTTTTTCCGATGGGACACGCCCTGAAGAGGTATGTGTCTTTTCAATAAATCCCAACTCTTCAAGGTCGGACATTTCATTGCGAATAGTTGCCGAACTAAAGGAAATTTCCTCTTTTTTCGACAAGCTTCTTGAGCCGACTGGTTGGGCAGATCGAATAAAGTCATCAACAATAACCTGAAGAATTAACAATTGACGATCTGTTAACAACATTTATCACCTCTGTTAGCACTCCTAGTTACCGAGTGCTAATTATATTAATAAATTATCAAAAAAGGGGGGATGGTGTCAATCAAAAAGAAACATAGACGAGCTGAAGTAAGACTGTTAATAAAATCCAATGGTTATCTTAAAAATGCCTGAAAAACTTCATTTCCTAACAATCGGCCCTTTTTTGTTAAAAATATATGATCTTTCCCCACTTCTAACCACTGTTTAGCAGTTAATTCCGCAATCTCTTTTTCGAATAACTGAAGTGGATCAACAGCAAACTTTTCAATAAAGTGACGGACCGATACACCAGCTGTTTTGCGTAAACCTAAGAACATTTCTTCTTCCATTTGTTCTACTTTTGTGGTCTGATGTTCCTCAATAACAGGGAGTATACCACTATTAATTTGGTCCATATATCTTTTTAACGGACCTGTATTTGAACGTCTTATCCCATTTAAATAACTATGTGCCCCTGCTCCAAACCCATAATAGGGTTCGTTGTTCCAATAGGTTAAGTTATGCCTGCTTTCAAAACCAGGTTTGGAGAAATTACTAATTTCATATTGGTTAAATCCATGCTTTTCCATTTCTTCCATTAGTAATTCATACATGGCTGCTTCCACATCCTCACCAGGAGTAGGCAGCTTTCCTTTTTTCAGTAAGTTATAAAAGACCGTTTTCGGTTCAATGATTAAGGAATAGGCTGAGTAATGTGAGATATCAAGGGAAAAAGCTTCTGTTAACGACTCTTTAAAATCAGTTATCGTTTGTGACGGTAAACTGAAGATCAGATCGATGCTGATATTGTCAAAACCTAAAGATTTTGCGTTATCAATTGTTTGATAAACATCTTTCGCTTTATGAACGCGACCGATTTTTTTTAGTAATTCCTCATTAAAGGTTTGCACACCAAGGGATAGGCGATTTACACCTGCATCTTTTAATATTTGTAATTTTTCTTTCGTTAAATCACCTGGGTTCGCTTCAAAGGTAAATTCCAACTGCTTGCTCTTGGGTAAATTCCTGTTAATACTCTCGCAAAAACGATCCAGTTGCTGCTCATTTAACGATGTCGGCGTACCTCCACCGACAAATATCGTTTGCAGATCACTTGTAGGAAAATGGTTAACCGTCATTTTCATTTCTTGATCAAGTGCATTTAAATAGTCATCTACCGGCTGTCCCTTAAGAAATACTTTATTAAAATCACAATAATGGCAAATATGTTCGCAGAAGGGGATATGGAGATAAGCAGATTTAATCATTTCTTTCACTTCCTCTGTTCTTGTAACAAAAAGAGGCTAGAATTCGCCCGAAAAAATGGCTTGTCCTAACCTCCCGCTAGTTTATTTTTTTGTGTTGTTATCATCCATTTTTAAGACAGCCATGAATGCTTCTTGTGGTACTTCAACGGATCCAACTTGTTTCATCCGCTTCTTACCTTCTTTTTGCTTTTCTAACAATTTACGTTTACGAGAGATATCTCCACCATAACATTTTGCTAATACGTTTTTACGCATGGCTTTAATTGTGGAACGAGCAACAATTTTTTGACCAATTGCAGCCTGAATAGGAACCTCAAACTGTTGTCGTGGAATAAGTTCTTTCAGCTTTTCGACGATGATTTTTCCGCGTTCATACGCAAAATCTTTATGGACAATAAAGCTGAGTGCATCGACCTTTTCAGCATTTAACAATATGTCCATTTTAACCAGACTCGAAGGCTTATAACCAATTAGTTCGTAATCAAAAGATGCATATCCTCTTGTGCTTGATTTTAATTGATCAAAGAAATCGTAAACAATTTCCGCTAATGGCATCTCGTAGATGATACTCACCCTATTTTCAGCCAGGTATTCCATCGTAACAAAAATCCCGCGTTTAAGTTGGCAAAGTTCCATAATAGTTCCTACATAATCATTCGGAGCCATCATTGTTGCTTTTACATATGGCTCTTCCACACGGTCTATTTTTTGTGGATCTGGTAAATCCGATGGATTATCCACCTTTATTTCAGAACCATCTGTCATGTGAACGTGATAGATAACACTTGGTGCAGTCGTAATTAGGTCGATTTTGAATTCACGCTCAATCCGTTCTTGAATGATTTCCATATGAAGAAGTCCTAAAAATCCACAACGGAAACCGAATCCAAGTGCCTGCGATGTTTCAGGTTCAAATTGAAGTGATGAATCATTTAACTGCAGCTTTTCAAGCGCTTCACGCAGGTCATTAAATTTCGCTGTATCAATTGGATATAACCCGCAATAAACCATTGGGTTGAGTTTGCGGTAACCAGGAAGGGCTTCTGTTGCCCCATTTTTCGCATTTGTAATCGTATCACCGACACGAGTATCGCCGACATTTTTAATCGATGCAGATAAAAAGCCAACATCTCCGACAGTTAACTCATCAAGCAACGTCGCTTTTGGTGTAAATACACCTACCTCATTCACTTCAAATTCTTTCCCAGTAGCCATCATTCTTACTTTGTCGCCAACTTTAACAGTTCCTTCGACAACACGGATGTAGGCAACAACACCACGATAGGCATCATAGAGGGAATCGAAAATCAGCGCTTTTAATGGTGCTTCCGGATCTCCGGTTGGTGCAGGAACTTTTTGCACAACCTGTTCTAGGATTTCTTCGATCCCGATACCAGCTTTTGCTGAAGCTAATACAGCTTCTGAAGCATCCAAGCCGATGACTTCCTCAATTTCACCGCGGACCCGTTCTGGGTCAGCACTAGGTAAGTCGATTTTATTGATGACTGGTAATATTTCAAGGTCGTTATCAAGGGCAAGGTAAACGTTCGCTAGTGTCTGTGCTTCAATTCCTTGTGCAGCGTCAACGACTAAAACAGCCCCTTCACAGGCTGCAAGACTCCTTGATACCTCATACGTAAAATCGACATGTCCCGGTGTATCAATTAAATGGAAAATATATTCTTCTCCATCTTTAGCTTTGTATTTTAACTGGACGGCATTTAACTTAATGGTAATCCCGCGTTCTCTTTCAAGGTCCATTGAATCTAATAGCTGGTCTTTCATTTCCCGAGAGGTTAAGGCATTGGTTTTTTCCAAAATACGGTCAGCCAATGTTGATTTCCCATGATCGATATGGGCAATAATCGAGAAATTTCTAATTTTTGATTGTCGTTTAAGTCTTTCATTATTGTTCACGGTATTTCACTCCTACTATACTCGCACATATACACTATTTTGAATTATATCAATAGGATTAACAAGATTCAATGGAAACTCTAATAAGATTATTTCCTGAAATAAAATAGCGGCACCCAAAAGGTGCCACTTACACGTTTTAATCAGCTATGAGATCAACTATTTTTTCGGAGGCACCTGATATCCCTTCAGACATCTTCTTTCCCATCGAAGAGAAAAAATTATAAGCACTTATTTCTTCGAGTTTCTTCTTCTTTGCCTCAAGATCATGGCTTGAAATATCATTCCCCAGAAAGGTAGCTCTTAGGTCATTGTCCGTTTCATTTAAACTGACAGCATTTTGAAAATTGGGATCATCATAGCCTTTCATTTTATGAATACCATCATTAGCTAATTGCATTCCTACTAAAACAGAGATTAACATGAGAGCGCTTAAGCATAAGCTTTTTAACATGAACATCTTCATAAAAAATGCTCCCTTACATCTATTGTTTATTGGTTGATTGCTCAACATCCTTGTTAACTTTTTCAGCCTGCCAGTAAAATTCACTAAATACATCCGCAAGAGCGTCAGCTGACCGATTTAATTCTTCAAACGTATTATCCACTCCGCCAAATTCAATTAAGATTGCATTATTGGAAAGGTTTTGGTTGTAGATACTATTAGACCCAGCTTCATTTTTAATGATTACTCCCCTACTTAAACCCTTATATTTTTTTTGCAGTTGATTGTGGAGTTCTGTTGCTAGTTTTGCATTCTTTTCATAATTTGGGTTTTTGCCACCGATTACAAACGCAAGCTTTGCAAAGGACTTTCCATTAATGCTAACTGTTGTTTGGTTCTTGCGGCGTGAATCTCTATGAATATCAATAAAATAATCTAAATCACGGTTTGATGCCATGGCTGCTTGAACAACCGGGCGAGATTCCTGGTACGATTTTGGGTAACCTAAACCTTTTTTATTTAAGTTCGCCTGGATATCAGTTTTATCAATAAAAGTACCGATTCCTCGATCCTCTAAGCTCGTTTTTAATTGATCGCCAATTTTGGTGACGTTAATTTGTGAATGGTAAGCTTTATCAGGATCTGTCACACCTTTGAGATAGGGTAAATAAGATTCCCGCGTATGTGTAAAATAAACATATACAACCTTGTGATTCCCTGTTGTTTGTCCCGGTGTTGAAGGGGGCTTTTCACCTGATGGCTTCTCGATACCTTCTAAATTTTGCAAAGCAGCCTCCCCCTCTGCTTTCATAATTTCGATAGGAGGTGCAGATTCAATTGGCATATTGGTGTAATTAGTACCCTCACCAGCCACAAGAATTTTCCCATCAAATTGAAAGAATCCGGGAAGCTCTCTGCCAAGCAAGCTTCGAGGATCATTTAAATTTATATTGCTTGATAGCTTAAATACCAAGTTGGTTAATTTAGGAGTTGACGTCCAATCTTGTCCAACTGATAAAAAATGATGGTTTTCCCAGCCCATTAATTGATAAAGCAGCTCTCCATTCACGTTGGTTGCAGCCTGATTTACTGAAGATGACATAGGCCGATATTGTGGCTTTAACGAGGTTAATAATCCACTAATAGAGAAAATCATTATCATAAATATTAACAGTAATCCAGCGGCTTTTAGTAAACTTGATCCTTGTACCATAACAAACGTTCCTGAATTTCTAGCTTTCATGGTTCCACCTCGCAAATCGGATTCTAGTAAATCTTATGAAGATACTAGAATCGATAGAACCACTAGTTATATTTTCGAGGCACTTCCTGTAAAACATAGATTTCGAAAGTACCTCTGAAAATTCTTCTATTTTGTATAAAATCCAGCGTTCTCTTGGTCCACTGCACTATGAAGCGAGGAATTCAATCCGTTCGCAATCAAATTTGCCATATCTTCGATAAAAACGTCTACTTCCTTTGGAGTGACCATTAAATTATGTCCGATCGGAGATAAAACCTCATAAATTAATTTTCTTTTTTCATCATCCTCTAGTGTACCAATCATCCCAAGAAACGTCTTACGGTGCTTTTCCTCAGGTAAATCCTCTTCGGTCAATTTTCGCTTTTCTCCGAAACTCATTCCTGCTGGTGCAAGTGCCCTCGAAGGCCGATTTCCTTCACGAAGTTCTTTCCCAAAATGCTTGAGAATAAAATCAATCGTATCACTTGTAATGGAGACGGCATCGACCACGGTCGGAACTCCAATCGCAATGACAGGAATACCCAAGGTTTCCTTACTCAGTTCTTTTCTTTTATTACCGACACCTGAACCAGGATGAATGCCTGTATCAGAGATTTGGATCGTCGAATTCACTCTTTCAATCGATCGTGATGCTAGTGCATCAATGGCAATCACAAAATCAGGTTTTGTTTTTTCAACAACTCCAAATATGATATCACTCGTCTCAATCCCGGTTAAACCCATAACACCAGGTGATAGTGCACTTACGGATCGATAGCCTTCTTCGACATTTTCCGGCTGAAGCTGAAAAAGATGACGCGTAACCAACAAGTTTTCACATACCATGGGTCCAAGTGCGTCGGGGGTTACATTCCAATTTCCGAGCCCAACAACAAGACATGAATCCGTCTTTTTAATCCCAGTTCCCTCCAAAAAGTAAGCAAACTCTCTAGCGAAAATTTCTTCCACCTTTTGCTGTACCTCTGTATTTTGCTGACGAATCCCTTGTACTTCCACCGTTAAATATCTACCAGCTTTTTTGCCCAGCTGTTGTTCACCCTGTTTGGTCACTTCAACTAATGAAATCTTTATGTCATCAACATCTTTTTCCTTAATAATCACGCCTTCAATCTGTGAAAGATCCTTCTCTTGCCCAACAGTTCCTTTCTGCTGTGTAAGGACCATTTCCCTTGCTTCAATTGCCAAATCCGTTCGAACAGAGTACTGACTTAAGTCAATCGACTCACCCATTATTATTCACTCCCATCAAAATTTTCCTAAAATCTAGAAACTATTCCCTATTTTTGCCCTTTCCGGCATAAAACATGCAAATGATATTCTTCTTCGTAGAAACAAGTATTGCATTATAGGCTTCCATTTGATAAAATATTTCATGTTCTGAATTATTTTTTATGAATGTTAAGTCGAGTTCATATAGTGTCTCGATTCTTTGTAGGAGGTGAAAGTAATGCCTAATATTAAATCTGCTATTAAGCGTGTAAAAACAAGCGAAGCTCGTAATGCTCAAAATACAACTGCGAAATCTGCAATGCGTACTGCTGTTAAGAAAGTAGAAGCTGCTATTTCTACTAACGACGGTGCTGCTGCTAAAGAAGTATTTGCAACTGCTGCTAGTAAATTAGACAAGGCTGCTGCAAAAGGTCTTATCCACAAAAATGCTGCTGCTCGTAAAAAATCCCGTCTAATGAAAAAAACTAACGCTCTATAATTGAGCGTAAAAAAACGATTCCCTTTAACAGGAATCGTTTTTTTATTTCTTTAAATGAAATAGAAACATCTCAATCAATAAAGATTTATTCATGCCTCCTGTTTTCATTTGGTAGTCCGCTTCAGCAAGGAGGTCAATTATATTAGCCAATTCTTCATCTGTAAATCTAGGAGCTTGACCGAGAGCAAGTTTGACTCGGAATGGGTGTGTTTTCAAGAAACCTGCTATTTGCTGCTGTCCATATCCTTTTCTCGAGAGCTCCTTCACTTGATAAATTAACCTAAATTGTCCTGCCAACAATGCCAGAATCTTAATCGGCTCTTCATTTTGTTTTAACAAATCATAATAAATTCTTAAGGCTTCATCGAGTTTTCGCTGAACCACTTTTTCAATGAGCGTAAAAATATTTTGCTCAAGTGAACGAGCAACTAATTTTTCCACTAGGCTGACATCAATTCTTTTTTCATCTGCAGCGTATAATGCTAATTTGTCCACTTCACTTGTAATCATAAACATATTTGTTCCAACCAATGCGAGCAATTGTTCAATAGCATCAGGTTCAAATTCAATCCCACTTCTTTTCGCCCTGCTCTTTACCCAGTTTCGTAAATCATGTTCATTTAACTTTTTGGCTTCGACTATTTCAGCATTTCTTTTTAATTCTTTCGTTATTTTTTTCCGTTCATCCAATTTTTCATATGGTGCCGAAATAACTAATACTGAGTAGGGTGCCGGCTCTTTTAAATACATTTCGAACCTAGATAAATTATGATCAATCTTTTCTTTTGATTTTTCAGCCGTTAAAAAAACAGGATTATGTAAAAAGATAACTTTTCTTTCTCCTAAAAAAGGAAAGGTTTCAGCATCTTCGATTGCAACCTCAATTGGCGTTTCCTCTAAATCATAGCTTGCAAAATTAAAATCCTTTTCTTCTTCGTTTAAAATATGGTTAAGTAATAATTGCTTTGTTTCATTTATTAAGAATGTCTCTGTTCCAAATAATAAATAAATAGGAGCAATTTCCTTTTGTTTAATTTTTCTCCAAATATCCACTACCATTTGTCAGCGCTCCCCTTCTCCCACTCATATATATGGTAAAGAAGCTTGGACAATTTGACAAGCATTTAAAGGGAATTAGCACTTATCAATAAGTGCTAATTCCCAATCTATAATGAACGCCTGCAATAGAAGCCCTAGGATATTCTATTGTCTGGCGGAGTTCCTTGTGTAAGTTTAGTGTAGCCTTTTATCAGTCTCACTATTTTGACAACTCTTGTCAGTTAAGGAAAGCATTTTGATGTACGCTGGATTTTTTCTTGAGAATGACTTATACTATATGTGAAATAGGAGGGGTAGACTGTGAATGAATTTGAAAAAGATGTGCAAAGTAAACGAAACGACGCGATTGATTCTGGGGTAGGATTTGGGGTTTCCTTTGGTTTTTTTGCCATAATGTTTATTGTTGCTACAGTCATTAAAGTAATCGGTTCATAATGAATGGCTACATATGGGTAATATAGGAGACTGCATTCGTGCAGTCTTTTTTAATTTTTCTTGAGATGCTTTATCCTATGGTAAATAGGGAGAAATGGTTCCTTTTCCTTGATAAAATTTATAGGTTATTGCTCCTTGCTGATCGGTTCGAAAAATAACTGTATTTGTTTTTCTTAATCGGTTAAGCACTTCTGAATGTGGGTGGCCAAAACGATTTTTTTCACCGACCGAAATTAATGCTATTCTTGGGTTAATTTGATTAATAAAAGATTCTGCACTTGATGTTTTACTCCCATGATGACCAGCTTTTAAAACATCAACCTTTAAATTAGGATATTTTTTTATGATTTTCTCTTCCCCTTCTTGATCAAGATCTCCGCCAAAAAACCAACTAACTCCCCCTAATTGAGCAATAAAGGCAATGGAGCCGCTGTTTCTTTCACCAGCAAAATTCTTTTCAGGTGAAAGGATATAAAATTCATTTTCCCCGCTAATCCACTTGTCTCCTTCTGACACTTTTATGACAGCAATGTTTTTCTTTTTCGCCTCCTCCAAAATGGCAAGTTCAGTAGTTGATGGCTCGACTACAGAAGGCATTAAGATTTGATTTACTTCAAGCTCTTTTAATATCGAGAATGCCCCCCCAATATGGTCCATATCCCCATGTGTTAAGATTAGTTTGTCAATCTTGGTAATACCTTGTCCTTTTAAAAAGGGAACCACTACATCCCTTCCTACCTCAAAGGCACTGGCTCGTTCCCTCCACTTTTCTTCTGTATAATTCATTGTCCCGCCTGTATCAATGAGATAGGTTCCTTCACCATGTGCAAGGTGAATCAAAATACTATCCCCTTGGCCAACATCAATCATGGTCACTTCACCATATGGATATAACCAGTTCCAGCCTTGTTGAAAAATAATCAGCACAGCACTCAATACGATTAGATGGACCTTCCTTTTCGGATACGCTTTAGTTTCCCAAATAAAAAAAATCAAAAGCAGGATTAAAATATACATAATGAGTAAAAACCAATTTGGTCTTCCAGGGATAAAGCGGAAGAAGGTAAAATCAGCAAGATATTCTATAAGATAATTGGAGAGGCTAATGATTGTTCTGAAAATACTAATAAGTATAAGCGGAGTTTTTCCGAACATAAACTGAATGATAAACAAAAGGTACAATCCTGGGAGGTATACAAATGAAAAAAGAGGAATATAGACCATATTGGCGATGATACCTATCATTGAAACCTCAAAGTAATGATACAGTAAGAACGGGAGTGCAGCTAATTGAGCAACTAACGAAGTCGCAAGCATACGCGTTATGGTCTTTTCATAGCCTTGCAAAATATATGGAGCAGACAAAATGATCACCAGACTCACTGAGAATGAGAGTTGAAAGCCAGCATCAAAAATCACCATTGGGTTAAAAAATAAATAGAAAATAAATGCCATGCTTATAGCATCCAGGGGAAAAAGCCTCACGCGAGCTCTTAACTTTACAGTAAGTAACACGAGGAAAATCATCATCGCTGAGCGAATAACAGATGGTGAACCGCCTGTCAGAATGACATAAATCGGCAGGATGAGGAGAAGAAAATTGATCATAAACTGTCTCGTTAGTCCGAATCGAATGCCGATATAAAAAACCATCGCAATTAATAACGAAACATGGAGTCCAGAAATGGCGAGCAAATGAACAATACCGGTTTTTTGGTACGCAGTTAAAACTTCCGGGTCAAACAAATTTCTGTCACCAAATAGTAAGGCGGCGGAAAGCGAAGCGATTTCTATCGGAAAATGTGACTCAAGATAATTAATACCAGAATATCGAAGTTGTTTTATCAATTCCAATGGAGAAGGTTTCATCGGAGAGCAAGTTTGCAATGGGTTTTCTTGTATCTCGATGATCCAATAAATGTTCTTCCTAGATAAATACATTCGGTAATTAAAAGCATTGGGGTTTTTGGCAATCGCCGGTTTTTCCAGAGTGCCTGACACCCTGCATAAACAATGATAAAAGGTTTTCGTCTTTAATAGATCTTTTTCTTGTTCTGATTGGATTTTGTAGCGGATGAGGAGTTTTTCCTTGTACCGTGCATCAGCAGCCTGCACTTGTAATAAGTCACCATCAATTTTTGGGTCCTCGGTATATTGAAGATTAAAGGTGGTAGTGGATGGGGGGATGACTGTTTTATTGGTTGAGACTGCGTGTTGACCGATCAACAAGAAGGTCAAAAAACACACAGCTACCAGCCCAAGTTGAAATTTCATAAATCGTTTGTATTTATAAAGAAGATAAAGATACAGGGTTTGTAATAAGAAAAAAGGAAGAAATATTAATTGAACACATAACAAACCAAATAAAGCTGCAATTGTAAAATAAATATATTTTCCATTCATTTGACTTCTCCATTTAGGTATTTTCATTACAAAATACGGAAGAGCCGGAAATAACCGGCATCAATCCGTAGAATTATTGACTAACCTTCCGTAAATCAATTACTGACTCATGCAGCTCTACCTTCTCAATGGTAACATTTGCCTGCTGAAAAAGTTCAATTGCATACGGGTGATTTTTATAATCCTCCGCGTAATAAACGGTTTTAATACCCGCTTGGATAATCGCTTTACAGCATTGTAAGCAGGGGAAATGGGTGACATAAATTTCAGCTTCTGCTGTCGGGACACCAAATTTAGCACATTGAAGCAGCGCATTCATTTCAGCGTGTATGGTTCTGACACAGTGATTGTCAATCACGAAGCAACCTTCATCAATACAATGGTCTCCACCAGCTATTGATCCATTATAGCCACCAGCAATAATTCGTTTATCCCTTACAATTGTAGCTCCCACTGTCAGCCTAGTACATGTGCTTCTTAGTGCGAGCAAATGGCTTTGTGCCATAAAATATTGATCCCATGAGATTCGTTCCACTTCTCCCACTCCCTTTTATGTTCTTCCACTTAAGTTTAATAGTGATTGTCCCTATAGGTCAATTAGAGATTTACTATATAGCAAGTAAATCTTTAAATTTTTCGAATGTTTTGTCCCCAATACCGCTTATATTTTTCAAGTCTTCAATCGCTTTGAAAGGGCCATTTGTATTCCTATATTCAATAATGGCAGCCGCTTTGGCTGGACCAATGCCAGGGAGATTTTGCAATTCAGTTTCATCGGCCTTATTTATATTAATTTTTGATTCTTTTTGATTACCGCTGGTAGTAATTTGGCTGCCGCCTATGGGTGCAGAAGGAAGTCCTTCCTCTCCCTTAGCAGGGATGTAAATGATCATTTCATCTTGGACATGCTCGGCAAAATTCACCTGACCTTGGTCGGCCTTGTCCGTTAAACCACCCGCTCGACTGATAACATCAATAACCCTCTCACTTGTATTTGCTTGGTATACTCCTGGAAGTTTGATTTGGCCCTTGACATCTACCATTATTTTCTCTGGCAATTCCGGAAGATTTGCAGGTTTCGTCTTTTCTGTTTCCTTCTCTTCCCCTTGAAGTTTCTCTTCACTACTTAGGGAATTAGTGGGAAGAGGCTCAGGGGTATCATTGACATAAAAAAAATAAAATCCACCGAGTGCAATAATCGCAACAACTACAACAATGATCTTGTGTTCAATCAACCAGTCTTTCACTTGAATCCTTCCTTTCTAAAGGTATATTTCACTTACAGTTTTCATATGGTTATAAAAGAAACTTGCATGCGAAGGAGGGTCGGAACAATGAAAATAGGCATTATCGGTACCGGTAATATGGGGAGAATATTGGTGGAGGCCTTGATTGACGGAAAAGCCATTTCCCCTTCCTCTATCATGATTACAAACAGGACAAAATCAAAAGCTATGGTGCTTAAAGATAAATATAGGGAACTAAGGGTTGGAGCGAATCCAAGAGAAGTTGCCGCGGAGTCCGACTTGGTATTTATTTGTGTAAAACCATTAGATGTATTTCAAGTTCTAGATGAAATTAAACCACATTTAAGCCCTGAAAAATGTCTCATTTCTATAACGAGCCCTATCAGTACAAGCCAAATTGAAAAGAAGGTTTCCTGTTCAGCCGTTAGAGTAATCCCAAGTATTACAAATCGCGCATTATCTGGGGTGTCATTGATTACCTATGGGGAAAATTGCAGAGACCATTGGAAAAGGAAAGTAGAGAAATTAATTACGAAGATTGGGGTGCCGTTTCATATTGATGAAAAAATAACGAGGCCTGCCTCTGATATTGTTAGCTGCGGGCCAGCTTTCTTCAGCTATCTTCTCCAAAGTTTCATCCAAGCGGCAGTAAAAGAGACAGAAATTGACGAAGATGCCGCTACAATTATGGCAAGTGAAATGATTGTTGGACTGGGTGAATTATTAAAGCAAGGGCATTATACACTTTCATCACTGCAGGAAAAGGTATGTGTAAAGGGCGGGATAACCGGTGAAGGTATAAAAGTACTGGATAACGAGCTCGGAGACGTATTTGGTCACCTATTTCAGGCTACGCAGGCAAAATTTAAAGAGGATCTAGATAAAGTAGAGACGCAATTCTCTAATTATTAATTTCGCCATTTACTGACAAATTCCTTCTTTTCTCATAATAAAAAGCCATCTTATTTTTTAGATGGCTTTCTTTATTTTTTTCGCTACAAAAAAGATTCGCTCTGATTGTGTTGCGGGCTTAGCATCTTTAAAATCAGCACAAACCTCCAACAATTCAAAACCAGTCTCGACTAACCAGTCTGAATATTGCTGGACTGGATATGTTCGTTGAAAATGAATCTCATCAAATCGGTCATACTTTCCTGTTCGTTCATCCAAAACAAAAAAGCTTAACTCATGTTCTACACTATTCGAACTTTCTCCAGAGAAGCTATTCCAGATAAATGATACATGATCCTCACTGGAAGCAAAGGTTTGATTAATGAATAAATGAGAAATTTTATAAATTGAATGAACATCAAAAATCAATATGCCTTCATCGCTCAAATGCTGGAAGGCGTTTGAAAAGGTCGCCATAACTTCTTGCTCGCTCTGAAGATAATTTAACGAATCACAAAAAATACCGATGACATCAAATTCCCCCTGGCCCTCTAAGTCAGCCATATTCTGCTGAAAAAACGGAATTCTAACCCCATCATCCTCGGCCTTCGCCTGTGCCACAGCTAGCATATCCTCAGATAAATCCACTCCCGTTACTTGAAAGCCGTCTTTCGCTAACCGGACGGAGAGTTCACCTGTCCCACATGCTAGGTCCAGCAAGCGAGTGCCAGTAACGTTATAGTTCACGCATTTATCTTTGACAAACTGGACCCACTCATCATATGGTGCGTCCTTCATCAGCTCATCATAGAGATAGGCAAATTGCTGATAGCTCATGTATTTAGCGCACTGTGGATGTCTTCCAACGGCGCATCGCCCCATAGACGCTCCAATTTGTAATAGCTTCTTTCGTCACGATGGAATACGTGGGCAACAACATCGCCAAGATCAATCAACACCCATCTTGCTTCATCATAACCCTCTATTCTTTTTACGTCATATCCATGTTCTTGGGCTTTTTCTTTCATTTCCTTTGCAATCGCCTGTACTTGTTTATCTGAGTTTCCGTGACATATGATAAAGTAATCAGCAATTAAAGAAATCCCCTTCATATTTAGGGCTAAAATGTCTTCAGCACGTTTGTCATCCGCTGCTTTAACAGCAATTTTTAGTAGTTCTTGATTATCCATTAATCAATCCTCCAGTTTTTTGATTAGATCATTGTACGTATAGAATGTATCAGGGTATATTGTTTGATTCTTTTTTAATAAAAACATGATCGTATTTTGAATGGCCTTAATTAGTGCTTTATCTAAATTTTCTTTAGCCATATCTCGTACCTCTTCCACACCTGGAAAATGACGGCCTGGTTCAATGTAATCGGCTAAATAAATAATTTTATCCAGTAAAGTCATTCCTGGTCTTCCTGATGTATGATAACGGATTGCTTCCAAAACTTCACGATCGCTGATGCCCGCTTCTTTTTCCACCAAGTAGGCCCCTGCAGGTGCATGCCACAATTCCGAATTAAATTCAAGCAAATCCTGCGGAAATCCTTGACCAGTAATGATTTCCTTCATTTCGTCTTTTGGACGAAATTTTGCATAATCATGAAAAATCGCAGCTAATTCCGCTTTTTGTTCATTTCCGCCATATTGTTTTGCAAGTGCTATCGCTGTCTCCATTACTCCCAAAGTATGCTGATAGCGATGATCGGTTAATTGTTCCTTTACAAGCTTTAACGCCTCTTCACGTTCCATATAAATGCTTCTCCTCGATATATTGAACGACCGGATCAGGAAGTAGATAACGAACTGTCTTTCCGTTTTTCACCCTATCCCTAATCATACTAGATGACACATCCAGTGCCGGAACATCTACATAAAGGACAGGGTAGTCTGTCTCACTGCTATACGTCGGTCTTTCAACTCCAACAAATTGGACAAGTTTAATAAGTTCATCAATTTTATGCCATTTCGGCAGGTATTCAATCATATCCGCCCCAATAATAAAGAAAAACTGATGGTCAGGATACTGGTCATTAATCATTTTCATGGTATCAACTGTATAAGAAGGGCCTTGCCTATGAAGTTCAATCGTTTCCACTCGAAAAGCAGCATTTCCACCGATTGCTAATTCCAGCATTTGCAGGCGATCTTCATTTTTAATCGATTCTGATTTTCTCTTATGGGGAGGCTCTTGGTTTGGCATAAACCAAATTTCATCAAGCTGAAGAGTGGAAAGAACCTCATTTGCAATTAAAAGATGTCCATAATGCGGAGGATCAAAGGTTCCTCCCAATATTCCCACCTTCAACATGCGATCGCCTCCTTATACTTTCAATTATGGAAGTTTAATTGTTTTCTTTTCCACAGACTCTTTATAAAGGACAATGGTATTTCCGATAAGTTGAACAATTTCTGCACCCGTACCTTCAGCTAACTGCTCAGCAACGGCCGCTTTATCTTCTTCACAATTTTGCAAAATGCTGACTTTAAATAGCTCTCTTGCTTCGAGTGCATCAGCAACTTGTTTAATCATATTTTCGTTTACTCCACCTTTACCTACTTGAAATATCGGATCTAGGTGGTGCGCCTTTGAACGTAAAAAACTTTTTTGCTTACCTGTTAACATGTTCTTCCTCCTAATTGTTTTAACACATTATCTCTCATTCTTTCCACATCAGGGAAAATTCCCGTCCATTTTTCAAAAGCAAGTGCTCCCTGATATACAAACATATCTATCCCGTTTTGGATGCTTGCTCCATTAAGACGCGCTTCTTGTAAAAATTGCGTTTCAAGCGGATTGTATATGATATCACAAAAGACGGTTTGATTCCTTATTTTATTTAGCGGGAATGGCTGCTCATTAATTTTTGGGGACATGCCAATCAGTGTCGTTTGAATAACTAGATCATATTCCCCTAATGATTCACTTGCCTCTTCAAACGAACAAGAACTAGAAAAAACTGAATAAGGACATTCTTTGATTAGTTCCCAGGCTTTCTCTATCGTGCGATTGGCAATGTTCAAGACGAGCGGATTTTCCTTTGCCAAAGTTAAATAGATGGCTCTCGCAGCCCCGCCTGCTCCAATAATCAGAACCTTTTGGTCTGTTATTTTAGGCAGAAAAGCATTTAAGCCTTTTAGAAAACCAGGGCCATCTGTGTTATAGCCAATTAGTTGACCGTTTTCATTTACAACGGTATTCACCGCCCCGATGTTCGCGGCCAATTCATCTATGCCATCCAGAAAGGGAATAATTTTACTTTTATGCGGTACAGTTACATTAAATCCACTGACGCCCAGCGCTTTTAATCCCTTGACAGCATCCTGTAAATCCACTTCCTTAACTTGAAATGGCAGATAGGCTGCATCGATGTTATAAAATGAAAATAAATCATTGATCATAACCGGAGACATACTATGTCCGATTGGATTCCCCAAAACAGCAAATAATTTCTTCATCTGAATTCCCCCCACCCATGTCAGCATGTGAAAACCTGACCTTAAAGATATCTATTTATATTAAGGATTTTCGAATTAATGCTTGTACACCTTTTGGTACATAGGCTGCTACTTTTGCACCCGCCTCATTTACGGTAATCCAGCCAAGTCCTGAGAAAACGATATCCGTTTTTGCTTCTTTCACAATAAATTCCTGTTTCACAAGCTCAGGAAAAGATTCTAATTGTTCCATACGAGGCGGTGTCAACATTTCCCCCACATGCTTTTCATAGAGTTCGTCCGCATTCTCGATTTTGGTCCTGTGAATATTCAATTCATTGGAAACATAACAAACAAAGGATCTTCGGCCGCCACTAATATAATCAAAGCGGGCCAGTCCGCCAAAGAATAAGGTTTGTCCTTCATTCAATTGAAACACTTTTGGCTTGATTTCTTTTTTTGGGGTGATAATTTTTAAATCCCTCTTATCAACATAATGCGCCATTTGATGATGGTTGATAATACCTGGCGAATCAATTAATGATTTTTCATCATCAAGTGGAATTTTGATAATATCCAACGTCGTCCCCGGAAAATGGGAGGTGGTAATAACATCGGATTCTCCTGTTACTTCTTTAATGATTCGATTGATAAACGTAGATTTCCCAACATTAGTACACCCAACCACATAGACGTCTTTACCATTTCGGTGTTCATCAATGGCCGCCGCCGTTTCCTTAACAAATAAGCCTTTCGCAGCACTTACAAGGAATACATCTTCTGGCTTTAACCCCAGTTCTTTGGCCTCATGCTTCATCCAGTGAATTAGCTTACTATGCTTCACAGATTTAGGCAATAAATCCACCTTATTTCCAACAAGAAGCACTTTATTGCTTCCTACAAAACGGTGTAAACCTGGAAGCCAGCTGCCATTAAAATCAAAAATGTCAACAATCATCACGATTAAGGCATCTGACTTTCCCATTTCATTTAATATTTTTAAAAAATCATCGTCGGTTAAGCTAACATCCTGGACCTCATTATAGTGCTTAAGACGAAAACATCGCTGGCAAATAATCATTTCTTTTTCCAAGGCCGATGTTGGGGCGTATCCTAGTTCCTCTGGGTTTTCTGTTTGGACCTTTACTCCACAACCCATACAAATATGTTGATGTTCACTCACACATTAATCCTCCCATTGAAGCATACCTTTTTTTCGAAACCAATTTAAAATTCTTCTCTCGGCAAAGCGGTTAAATTTTGTAAAAAATCCGTCAGTCTGTGCAACAGGGACAACCAGGATCGTATGAAAACCACCCCGGTTCCCGCCAAGTACATCTGTCAGTAACTGATCTCCAATTACCACTGCCTCTTCTTTTTTAATTCCCATTTGTGAAATGGCCTTGTGAAAGGCAATGGCAAACGGCTTCCTAGCCCTAAAAATAAAGGGGATTTTTAAAGGATCAGAAAAGGCTTTGACACGTTCTTCATTATTATTAGAAACAATTGTCACGAGGATATTATGTTTTCGAATTTCATCAAACCATTTGATTAATTGAGGAGTGGCATTGGGGCGATCCCATTCCACTAACGTATTATCCAAATCAGTAATGATCCCCTTAATCCCTTTTGCATTCAACTGTTCAGCGGATATATCAAGAATGCTTTTAACATGTTCATTCGGTAAAAATTGTTTTAGCACTAAGCTTACACCTCATTGAATTCTAAATATAATCGTTCAATATTTTTTTCTTGTACAATCATAACCAATTTTAACCTTTGTTTCAAAGATTAAATGTAATTTGTTTATAGTCTTATTATTCATCAAAAACTGATAATACATGATTTTAAAATATTATTGCTTTTTATAAGAGCTCCTAAATCTTTCTAAAATAGGATGAAATTAAAAAATTAAAAAAATATTTTTCGACAAATATCTTCATTTCACACCGTTGTGGATAAAGTTATTAACATTATACCCATTGAATCATACACATTTCATCATTTTATAAACAAAGTAATCACAAGTTATCCACCAGAACCTGTGGATAGTTAGAACGATTGTTCTATAGGAATAAATTTGGTAGATTTAGGGTACACCAATTGAACATACCATTTTATGCTTATGATTCATATATTAGAACTATTTATTTTCAAATCGGAGGTGGATTCTGCCGTGCGGAAACTGTCAGATGAATTATTAATTGAGTCATATTTTAAAGCAAGAGAATTAAACTTAAGCCCTGATTTTATTGGACTTATTGAGTCAGAAATGCTCAGACGCTCCTTATACCATAAAATAAAAATGTCGTCATAAAATTAACAATAGCCCTATTAGGGCTTTTCTTTTTGTCTAGCCTCAAGCCCAAGTCGCTGAGGCTGTTTTTCGTTACTGATTTCTCAAAACCCCAAGTTTTTCTCCAACCTTAATGTCCTTAGGTGTCTGAACGTTTGAATCCATTTGAAAAATATCTTTTTCGAATAACAGGACTACGGTCGAACCAAAACTAAAATAAGCCATTTCGCCGCCCTTCACTAATTCTGATCCCTTGTGTGTGGTTTCAATTGAATTAACAAACATAGCCCCAACCTTCACAATTGCAACATGCCCATAATCCGTTTTCACTTCAGTTATAACTCGATAATTCTTGGCGAGTGTTCTAACCCCATATTTTAGCCCCAGCTTATTGACTGGATATGATTTTGAACCAAGCGTCCATTGTTCGGTGACGATCCCATTGACAGGGCTGTGAATACGATGATAATGACTTGGGCTTAAATAAAGAATCATGTATGTACCATTCAAATACTTGGCTAACAGTTGTGGATTTCCCAGCATTTCTTCAATTGAATACGTCTTTCCTTTGACATGAATATCACTCGTCTCTTTAATCGGACCCACATCTTCGATAACCGCATCCACCGGACTGACAACCGAATTCTCACCTTTATCAATTTCTCTTGCATCCTTTTTCAATGTCCTGACAAATAAATCATGAAGAGTAGGATATTCTGATAAGCCCTTCTCCATTTCTTCTTGATTTAAATGATAAATCTTTGCAAAGGATGGTACCACGAAACGACTGACATTTGAACGAGCAAACCTTCTTAAAATTCCTGATGTCCACCTTCCATTTGTTAACTCAATCAATAGACGATAAAAGCCTTGGATCATCTAACTACCCCCAAATAGTGTAAAAATACTCTTTACGAAAAGACATAAAACGCTTAAAATTAAATAATATAGAATGAATGTAAGAAATTATTTACCTTCCGGCTTGTAAGAAAGGAGTGGTGTGGAGCATGTTTTTATTAGACGTACTAGATCAAACAATAAAAAAACTTAAATCACAAACAGCTAATGTTATCACTTTAACAAACTTATCATTGGGCGGTTTTGCCATTGTATTCGGACTTCATGGGAATTTGAGATTAAGCCTGCTGTTAATTTTTATTGCCGCATTGGCCGATCGTTTTGACGGCATGATTGCACGAAAATTTAATATTGAATCCGAGTTAGGAAAACAATTGGATTCCATGAGTGATATTATATCATTTGGCGTGGCACCTGCACTATTACTATATCAAGGAATTTTACATGAATTTGGCGGACCGGGTTCATTTTTTACGGTTTTCTATATCGGTTGTGGAGCCTTCAGATTAGCACGTTTCAATATAACGGAAAGCAATGGCTATTTTACTGGTCTACCAATTACAGCAGCAGGATGCTTGGCAACCTTAAGCTTTTTAGCCATTCCCTATATCCCTTCCCAAACATTCTTATTTATCATCATCATTCTATCATTCCTAATGGTTAGTCCATTTAAACTGAAAAAAGTATAGAAACAGCAAGAAAGCATCAATCAGTCCATGGTTGATGCTTTTTTTTCTAAAAAATTCCTACTTAAATAAAAAAGTTTATGGACAGACACAATTTCCCTTTTCCTTCATAGGAATTAATAATAGGCGAATAAGCCAAAAAAGACGGGGGTAGATGTGGATGTCTGGAATCTTAACAGCTCTCGGATATTTAATGAAGGAATTCTTATTTCTTGTTTCCTATGTAAAAAATAATGCCTTTCCTCAACCCCTATCTGCCGCAGAAGAAAGAAAATATCTTCGATTGATGGCAGAGGGAGATTCCCATGCGCGCAATATGTTAATTGAACACAACCTAAGATTGGTCGCGCATATAGTAAAAAAATTCGAAAACACTGGGGAGGATTCGGAAGATTTAATATCAATCGGAACCATTGGGTTAATTAAAGCGATTGAGAGTTACTCCGAGGGGAAAGGAACAAAGCTCGCCACCTATGCCGCACGTTGTATTGAGAATGAAATTTTAATGCATTTACGAGCTCTTAAGAAAACAAAAAAAGATGTTTCCTTGCATGATCCAATTGGTCAAGATAAGGAAGGAAACGAAATATCATTAATCGATGTGCTTAAATCAGAATCAGAAGATGTGATTGATACGATTCAGCTGAACATGGAGCTGGAGAAAGTGAAACAATATATTGAAGTGCTGGATGACCGAGAAAAGGAAGTAATCATCGGGCGATTTGGTCTTGACCTACAAAAAGAAAAAACACAACGGGAGATTGCCAAAGAATTAGGAATATCACGAAGTTATGTTTCAAGGATTGAAAAACGCGCCTTAATGAAAATGTTCCATGAATTCTATCGAGCCGAAAAAGAGAAGAAGAAAAAGTAGAAAAGCGGAAGCGCCCGTTTAGCGGCGTATGGACTGGAGCGCTTCGACTGAGATAAAGGAAACACGGAGAGCGTAGCGATCCGATGTTGACTTATCGTAGGGAGGAGAGCGAAGTCCACTAGCCGCTGGGCGCTGGAGCTAGACAGTTATCTAAGTTCAAAATTTTATATTTTTAATTTTAAGCAAAAAAAACAGAGCTAAAGATTATTTCAGCTCTGTTTTTCCATTTTGTAAAGGATTATTCCACTTCATTCCACCATCAATAGATTCATATACATCATTCTTATAAGTAGTGAAGGCGATTTGGTTCGGATCTCTTGGATTAATCGCTAAATAAGTAATTGGATTATCATAATCAAGGAATGGGAAAGCGATATTCTTTTCTTCTCCAGTTGCAGGATTGATTGTTTTTAATAGTACTTTTTCGTCTTCCACACTTGAAAATAAAATCGAGTCTCCACTAAATGTAAGTGCCGTAACCATAAATGGATCTGTAATCTGCTTCATGGTGTTCCCATGGTCGGTCGAATAAAAAATACCAGACCTTGTCGACATCGCGATGATATTGCCATTTTTCGGATGAACCGCAATCATCCCAAATGAATCAGCGTTAAAATCCTTTAATGCACTTTTTTTCCACGTCGCTCCATTATCCAGAGAATAATTCACGCCTTGACCCAGTTTTCCATTAGGTTCTTCGTTAATTACATAAAGACCCTTTCCTGAAAAACTCGCACCCACGAAATGGAACAGCGACTGATTATAAAAGGATAATTTCTTGAGGGTTAGTCCTTTATCAACACTCTGAATTACACCGAGTGGGTCCTTAAGACCCGATCCTTTTTGAGGTTGACCGCTTGCGATAAAACCAGCACTTATCGCTTGAAAGCCAAAGTAATCATGTTGGTTCGTTGTTGTTTCATACCATTCAGAACCATTATACATTTTTAGGCCGTCATCTGTAGCTACGTACAAAGCAAAATCATTTCCTGGATAGCCAATACCAAGAATCTGACCTACTTTTAATGATTTCGCCTGGATAATATCAAAGTTTACTTTTGCTATCTTTTCCTTTTCAGGTTTCTGTTCTTGGCTTTTATTTGTGCAGCCTGAGGCCAAAATCAGCATGATTCCTGTCAAAATAGCAAGATAGACTTTCATTGTAATCTTCACTTTTTTCCCTCCATATTAAACTATGAGGTATTCATTTATGAATCCTTATCCATCCACTTATACCCCAGTCCCCATACGGTTGTCAAATAATCGTCAACAGGAAATCCTGTTTTCCGTAATTTATCCCGTAAATTCCGAACATGGGAATCAATCGTCCGGTCTTCTGTTGGAGCGGCATAACCCCATATCGTCGTCAAAAGATGTTCCCGGGTAAACACTTTGTTATGATTCTTCAGTAAAAGCGCTAATAAAGAAAATTCCTTTGGTGTGACAGGTATATGCTGATTCTTGTATGAAACATCAAAAGAATCCTCGTTTAATGAAAGACCATTAAAGTCAATGAATGCTGGATGACCTGCTTGTCTTCTTAAGACAGCGTCTATACGAGCAGTTAACTCCTCTTCGTCGAATGGTTTAGAAATATAATCATCAGCACCCATTTTTAGGCCTTTAACAATATCATTTTTTTCACTGCGTGCGGTTAGCATAATGATCGGGATGTCCCAGTTTTTTCGAATCTCCTTACATGCTTCCCACCCGTCCATTTCGGGCATCATAACATCTAACAAGATTATATCTGCTTTCTCCTTTTCCAAGTAACAAATTGCCTTGAGAGCGGAAGATATTTTAATGCAGTTATACCCTCTAGGAGTTAAATAAAGAGAAAGTAAATCTAACATTCTTGTTTCATCATCAACGAGTAGTATTTTTTTCACTAGTTTCCTCTCCCGTATATTAGATCTAGGATTAAATTATACTACATACGGTTGAAAAACAAATTTGAAGATTAGGTGAATTACTTTTTTATTCCCTTTTGCATCCCATCCTTCGGAAAGCGTAATGTATAGAATTTTTAGAAAAATAACTATATAATAATGAAAGTACAAAAATAAAGGAGGTACATAGAATGACAGCCACTCCATATTCGGATGTGTGGGACCTAGAAATAATTTTTAAAGGCGGCAGTGATTCCAAAGAATTTGCAGACCACTTAACCCTTACTTCAGAGTTAATTGATCTTTTCCAAGCAAAAGCTAGCAGTTGGACTCCACTCAATACAACCGAGGATTCAAAATTCCTACAAGAGTTACTTGAAGACTTTGAGCATGCCGCCAAAAAGCTTCGTCAAGCCGGTGCCTTTGTTGGATGTTTGCAGGCACAAAATACCGAAGACAAGAAAGCATATAACCTGGAAGCAAGAGTGACCAGTCTAAGTGCTGCTTTCCAAACTGCTCTTAGTAGATTTGATAGCTTATTAACAACAATCAACGATGACGTTTGGGTACAGTTGTTAGCAGATGAAAAACTCAAAGTGCTCTCTTACATATTAAATGAACGACGAGATCGTGCAAAAGATAAGCTCTCTAAAGAAGAAGAAGCTATTATCAGCGCCCTTGGTGTGGACGGTTACCATAGCTGGGGTCAACTGTATGATTTAATCGTAGGAAAAATTAAAATCCCGTTTAACGAAAATGGCAAAGAGAAACTACTCTCTGTCGGGCAGGCTTTCAACAAATTTTCCAGCCCAGACAGGGAAATTCGAACAGCTATTTTTGAAAATTGGGAAAAAGCTTGGGGAGATCAAGCAGACATCTTGGCTAAAACACTTAATCATCTTTCTGGTTTCCGTTTAAGTGTCTACAAAAAGCGTGGCTGGGAGGATGTTTTGAAGGAACCGCTTAGTATTAACCGCATGGAAAAGAGAACGCTGGAAACAATGTGGACAGTTATTTCGGAAAATAAACAAATGCTGGTTAAATACCTAGAGCGTAAAGCTACGCTGTTAGGACTTGAAAAATTAAGTTGGTATGATTTAGATGCTCCATATGGAAAAACAGCCTCAAAGGTTTCTTATCAAGAAGGTGCTGAATTTATCGAACAGAACTTTGCTATCTTTGGTGAGAAAATGGCTTCATTTGCCCAGAAGGCGTTTAAAGAACAATGGATTGAAGGAGAAGATCGCCCTGGAAAAGCACCTGGCGGCTTTTGTACTTTCTTCCCTGAAAGTAATCAATCCCGTATTTTCATGACTTATTCAGGCACTCCATCTAACGTCTCAACCCTTGCACATGAACTGGGACACGGATTCCATACATTCGCAATGAAGGGTGTTCATCATCTCAATCGCAATTATGCGATGAACGTTGCTGAAACCGCCTCAACCTTTGCGGAAATGATTGTAGCTGACGCGGCAGTGAAGAATGCGAAGGACGAAGAAGAAAAGCTCGTTTTATTAGATGATAAAATTCAAAGAACGGTTGCACTATTAATGAATATACATGCCCGTTTCTTGTTTGAAACGCGTTTTTATGAAGAAAGAAAGCAAGGTCCTGTTGCAGTGGAACGGTTAAATGAATTGATGCTTGCCGCACAAAAAGAGGCATATAGCAATGCTTTGGAAGAATATCATCCGTTATTCTGGGCTTCGAAGCTCCACTTCTTTATAACCGGTGTTCCATTCTATAACTTCCCATATACATTTGGTTATCTTTTTTCACTTGGTATCTATGCACAGGCTCTTGAGGAAGGCAGGGGCTATGAAGATAAGTACATTGCCTTGTTAAAGGATACAGCCTCAATGTCGGTCGAGGACCTAGCGCAGAAACATTTACAAGTAGATTTGACGCAACCGGAATTTTGGGAGAAGGCAGTCCGTATTTGTCTTGATGATATTAATGAATTCTTGGCTTTGACTGAAGTTAAATAAGATGAAAAAAAAAGCATCGACCGATTATTTTGGTCGATGCTTCTTAATTATTCCACACTAAGTTCAGCTGAAATAACGCAGCTGATTGCCGCAGTAATGACGATAGCCATCACAACCATGAACATACTCTCCACCCCTTAGATAGATCCTGTTCTTTCTAATTTGAATTTATCATATTTTCACAGTAACTAGCTTAAGGAATTGTGGAGATTTTGTTAACAAACACTTACGGCTATTAGCAATTCGATTTCAATATGATATCATTTTGACCCTTTTTTCTTTGGTATAAAGAATAGAGACAATAATAAGATATGCAGCGGCATGATTGTTACCTCCTAATTTTTATGACTAGCTAGGTGGTATCCTTCGAAACCCAGAGACTAGCGCCACGACCTTGCATTAGTAAAAACAACATATTTAAAACCACCTTTCTTATCAGCAAATTTTTTTCTAATTACATCCCACGGTACATAGATGCTTGACGGTCTTTGTTTTGTTCGTACAGCTTCTCAACCATTTCTTGATGAATAGCTTCTTCCGTGCTTACTTTTCTTTTCTTAATCGTAATTGAAAAAAAGAATATATTTAGGGTCATGACAAACCACCTCCTTTAAGTAATCATTTGTAGTGAAATCGCAACAGATTCAATTTATGCTTTACATATCCAAAATGCTCGTAAAAAGGGCACAAAAAGGCCGCAGAAGAGTATCCCTGCGGCTCTGGTTTTTTAGGCACAAAAATACCGCAAGGCGTCATTCTCCCTGCGGCATGGATATGTATTGTAACTTAATTTAAAATTAAGCAATCCATTCCAGACTGGTCGAATGTTTGATATTCATATTCAATTGTTACGATCATTCCAGTTGCTGATACCATACCGTTTAACGCAATCGCTCCAGTTAATGTAAACATCATTTTCCTCGACCTCCTTTTTTGGAATTTTTTACTTACTACGGTAATTATATCCACACACAAATACTTTGTAAACCTTTTTATGGAAACTTTTTTAAATTAATTCAAATGCCCAAAAAGGTGTCAGGCACCATGTGAATTTTTCACATGGTGCCTGACACCCATCCTTTTATGAATTTAATGCTTTCTCGAGATCTTCAATGAGGTCTTCTACGTCTTCTAGGCCGACTGAGATTCTTACTAGACCATCGGTAATCCCTAGTTCAGCTCGGCGCTCTGCTGGAATTGACGCATGGGTCATCCTTGCTGGTACTGAGATTAAGCTTTCAACTGCTCCAAGGCTTTCTGCCAAGGTAAAATATTTCACTTTACTAAGTAATTTGTCTGCATTTTCGGCACTCCCGACATCAAACGAAACCATACCGCCAAATCCTCTCGTTTGTTTTTTAGCGATCTGATGATTCGGATGTGTTTCAATTCCAGGGTAGTAAACTTTTTTTACATTTGTGTGCCCTTGGAGGAATTCCACAATTGCTTTCGTATTTGCTTCCATCTCTTCCAAGCGTATTCCGAGTGTTCTAATTCCGCGAATTAACAGCCATGAATCCTGCGGTCCCAAGATCCCACCGGTAGAATTTTGAACAAAATGGAGCTCCTCAGCAAGCTTTTCACTATTTACCACAGCTAAACCTGCGACTACATCACTGTGCCCGCCAAGGTATTTTGTGGCACTATGCAAAACAATATCCGCCCCAAGTTCGATAGGGTTTTGCCAATATGGCGTCGAAAATGTGTTATCAACAATAGTTAAAAGATTATGTTCTTTTGCAAGCTTTGCGACAGCTTCAATATCAGTAATCTTTAGAAGCGGGTTTGTAGGTGTTTCTAAATGAATGGCTCTTGTATTTGGTCGAATCGCGCTTAATATCGTTTCAGATTTACTTGTATCCACAAAGGTAGAGTCAATTCCCAATCGATTCAATACTTTCGTCATTACCCGAAATGAGCCGCCGTAAACATCATCAGTTAAGATCACATGATCCCCACTGTTAAACAGCATCATCACAGCTGTCATGGCTGCCATTCCAGAGCCAAAGGCAAATCCAGCTTTGCCTCCTTCAAGCTCTTTAATCAATTCCTCAAGCGCATGTCTGGTCGGATTTCCTGTTCGTGAATATTCGAAGCCTTTATGCCCGCCGACACCTTCTTGCTTAAATGTACTCACTTGATAAATGGGAAAGGTAACTGCACCAGTAGCTGGATCGTTACTAATTCCTCCATGAATTAATTGCGTTTTTCTTTTCATCTAAATCCCTCCTTCAAAAATCTTCTTACTTAAGTAACGCTCACTTCCGTCTGGAAAAATAACCACAATATTTGTTCCAGGCATTGCCTTTTCTGCCTCTTTAAGTGCAGCATAAAAAGCGGCGCCAGAAGAACTGCCGACTAGAAGTCCTTCCTTTACAACTAATTCCTTTACATGGTTAAAGGCTGTCGCATCCGGAACAGTATGGATTGCATCAAAGTAGTCCGGGTCCATATACCCTGGCAAGAATTCCATTCCGATGCCTTCGGTCCGATGCGGACCAGATTCCCCGCCATTTAGGATCGATCCTTCCGGTTCAACGATAACCGTTTTAACTGCTTTTTTATGGTCCTTTAAATACCGAGCAGTCCCCATAAATGTTCCGCCTGTACCTGCACCAGCAACAAAAATATCAATTTGACCGTCCATTTGATCCCAGAGTTCAGGGCCAAGCGTTTTATAATACGTAGCGGGGTTAGCAGGGTTGGCAAATTGCTGCGGGCAATAAGACCCTGGAATTTCTTTTAGAAGCTCCTCAGCCTTTGCAATCGCGCCCTTCATCCCCATTTCTGTTGGCGTGTGAACGATTGTGGCCCCTAGTGCTTTCATCAGCTCTTGCTTTTCGATACTAAATTTTTCCGGAACACATAATATTACTTGAATTCCTTTATTTATAGCCGCTAGCGCTAGGCCAATCCCGGTATTCCCTGCCGTTGGCTCAATAACTGTTCCGCCCGCCTGCAATTTCCCACTTGAAAAAGCTTCGTTTAATAGTTCGATCCCAAGGCGGTCTTTTACACTGCCTCCAGGGTTCATAAATTCTAGTTTTGCAAAAATACGAACTCCCTCAGACAAAGGAAATTGTGTAATTTCAACAATAGGTGTATGCCCAATTAGTTCATGTACATTTTTGTAAACCTTCATTTTTTCACCTCTTCTAACTATCGTAAAGCTGCCACCATTTTCATAACCAATGTCGCAGAATTAGTTGCCGCTTTATCGATAAATTGGTCAAAAGAAACTTCAGATTCTTTTCCAGCAATATCAGAAAGTGAGCGAATAATAACAAAAGGTACGCCAAAACGATGAGCCACTTGTGCGATTGCTGCTGCTTCCATTTCGACGGCTTGCAGGTCATGAAATTTTGACCGGACAAAATCGACACGTACAGGGTCCTCCATAAAAGAATCTCCAGTGACTATTAGGCCTTTGACAATTTGGAAGTTTTCAAGTTCTGATGCTGCTGCTTCTGCGACTGTAATTAATTTAGCGTCCGCTATAAAGGCAGCTGGCAACTGCGGAACCTGGCCATATTCATAACCAAAAGCAGTTACATCTACATCATGATGGCGAACCTCCGTTGAAATAACGGCATCACCTACATTTAGTGCAGGATTAAAGCCACCAGCAGACCCTGTATTGATGATGCAATCAGGCTTATATTTTTCAAGCAGAATAGTAGATGACATGGCAGCGTTGACCTTACCAATTCCAGAACGAAGCAGAATGACATCCACTCCATGCATTTTTCCAAAGGTAAATTCACAGCCTGCTATAGTTTCCTGTGTTTGATTGTCGATATTGTCTCTAAGTAAAGTTACTTCTTCTTCCATTGCTCCAATGATTGCGATTTTCATACTGTGACCTCTTTCTTGTATTCATAATTATTATCAGATTTACTGCTTATAATCTTCCTCGGAACCATACATTGTATCCGCAAACACTATTCTACCGCTTTTGTAATGAGCATGCTACAATGTGCTGCACCTTCTTACCTATTCACTCCTAATTGAATACATCAATCCTATGAGTATACTATGGGTTCGTGAAAAACCTGTTCCCAACTTATCATATTTTGCAAATTCGTCAATATTTTCGTTGTGAGATTGCCTCGAAATGTCTAAAATGCGCAAAAAACCTCTCGAGATTTCGAGAGGTTTTTTCAATATCGATTACTGATTTAATTCAGCCAGTTCTTCCACCTTGGTAGGTTTCCAACCTTGACCATCAACCCATTGGAGATATACATTAAACTTTTGCTGTTTATCTTTTGAAGCGACGGTTCCAAACGAGCCATTTGTGGTAGACCTATCTCTTCCCAGCCAATAAACGGTCATATTACCTTTGTCTAAACCAGTTGCATAAGAAATGGCATTCAACATTTCTTGCCAGTCAGCCGAAGACTCGTCATAAACTGGAGTATGCTCGCCTGATTGCGATGTACCAACAGGCTGCCAAGCAGGATTTTCAGTTGCTTTTATCACATTCGAATTGCCGTCTCCCTCTGTCACGACAGCCTGTGATTCATCTGCTTCCTCTGGTGTCGTAGTTTCCTCAGATGTGGAAGAATCCTCTGATGTCGCAGCATCTTCACTTAGTTCTTCTTCTTCGGCAGCAGGATCAGTTACACTGCCATCGTCATTTGTAGTGACAGTTTCAGACTCTTTTTGTTCATCTTTATTTTCCTTTTGCTCTGTTTTTGTACTTTCCTTTTTTGGTGATGCATTGTCATTTCCAGTAGCAAAGATATTATATGCGACAAAAATAATTAGTAAGAGCACAACGATGATTAAACTATTTAAGACGATATTGGTCTTTTTTCTTTTTGAGCGGTAACCTGAACGCGAATTAGAATTCAAATCATTAGTCAAATTAATTCCCTCCTAAAATAAAATACGGAAGCTCCCCTTGGTACAAGGAGCCAGACATTTATAGACTCTCAATATTCTAACATGATTTTATGAGAACTTGAAGGAAAAAACATTACCTATTGCATCCCATTATCTTTTTCATACAGCATTTTAACCATATCAGCAAACAACAAATTTACCCCGCCCTCTGAATCTAGTACATCCAAATTCACTGCTACAAGTACATATTTGGGATTCTCGTAAGGAAAATAACCAGCGAACCATTTATTATGCAACTGCCTGCCTGCTTCATATTTTCCTGTTTCCGCTGTGCCTGATTTTCCTGCTACCTCATATGGCAAGTCCTTAAACCATCTTCCTGTGCCGTTCGGGTTCAAGATAACTTCCCGCAATAACTTTTGCAGCTTCATCGCGGTATAGGGAGAAATGGTATCTCCCTTTAAGCTTTGCTCCGGAAAATTGACCATTGTCGTACCGTTTTTGTATTCAATTTTTGATACGGCCCTAACCATCTCTTTTTCACCACCCCTTGCGATCGTCGCCATCATATTAGCGACGGCTAAAGGGGTAGCCCGTACTTCATGTTGTCCAATCCCGGACATCGCGGCGAAATTAGCGTCCTTCCTTGCGTCCTCAGAAAGAAACACTCTTCCTTTGTCCTCATCCGCGAGCTGTTTAAAATCATTCGTATGATAGATATCCCCCTGCCAGCCAACCGAACCGGTAAGCGACAATTTTTCTGCATAATCTTCTAAAAGGTTGGGATTCATTTTTTGTAATTCACTAGCTAGCTCTCCAAAGGTACGATTACAACTCCTTGCAAAGCTATTCGTGAAATCCAACATTCCATAATTGTATTTTAACTCTGGTTTACCATTGATTTTCTTACTGCAATCAAATAGACGCTTCGGGTCATCAAGATTATGGTCTATGGCCGCAGCCGCTACAACCGTTTTGAAAACTGAGCCCATTATCTGTTGTTTCAACATCATATTTGTCATTCCAGCACCATTGTAGGGGTCATTTTTATTAATCGTTGGCCGCGAAACAAGTGACAACACGCTATTATCCTGAATATTAAGGAGAACCAAGCCCCCTTTTTTTATCTGATAGTGGTCAACTAAATTCTCCGCTTTTTGCTGAAGTGTCCTATCCAGGGTTGTCCGAATATTGACAGGATAAAACGGATTTGCCGGATCCACATATCTTACATTGATTCCAAAAAGCGGTGCACCACCGCCGTCTACATGATAAACCAGCTTTGATTTACCTTCAGGGAGCAGGAATTCACCAAAACTTTCTTCCAGCCCTGACACGCCAATTAAGGTTTTCTCCGACAATTCCTTACTCGGATATCGCTTCTTTAACTCTTTAGAATTTTCACCTGTCATCCCAAGCAACTGTTCCGCTGGTACTTGGGCACGTTCAAACTTTTTTTCTATCGCAAATACACCAGGTATTTTTAAGCTATTGATTCTTTCCATTTGTGAACTAGTAAGTTCATATGGTTCAGGGTCACCATAGGCAAAAGGCTTTTTTGCCCCTTCCACAGCCATCTTAAGGACAGTTATTGGTATTCCAGAAATACTTGAAACCTTGTCGGCCTCCCAATCCATTTTTTTTAAAAAGGGAAAAAGGACGAGAACTGCCACCTTTTTATGTGTGAGCATTGCACCATTTTGGTCAAGAAAGTTACCTCTGCCATTATCAATTACCAGTTCTTGAGTTCTTTGTTTGACACTTTCTTCGAGTAAATTTACGTTATGTTTAGAAAAGGTTTCTGTCTCAATTAACTGAATTTGCATTAAACGTACTAAAAGCAACAACAAACCTGTAATAGAAATAATAAGCCACCCAATGGCTCGTCTTCGCCACATAAAAAACACCTCGTCAAAAGTTTTGACGAGGTTTTCTTATTTCAAACAATATTCAAAAGAATAGTTATAATTTCGATTATTTAATGCTGACGATACGGACGCTCATTTCACCGCCGGGAGTTTGAACCGAAACTTGGTCGCCTACTTTTTTACCTAAAAGGCTTTTGGCGATTGGTGAATCGTTTGATATCTTCCCTTCAAATGGATCAGCTTCAGCGCTTCCAACAATGGAATACGTTTCTTCATCCCCATCTGGGAGCTCAACAAATGTAACGGAACTTCCTAATGTTACAGAGTCACTCGCCATAGCGGCCTCTGCAATAATCTTCGCATTGCGAACCATATTTTCTAAAGTTGTTATACGCCCTTCAACAAAAGCCTGTTCTTCTTTCGCAGAATCATACTCAGAGTTTTCAGATAAATCCCCGAAACTTCTCGCGATTTTAATTCTTTCAACCACTTCTTTACGTTTCACTGATTTTAAGTATTCAAGTTCTTGGACAAGCTTTTCTTTACCTGCTTGTGTCATTGGAAATACTTTCTCTGTTGCCAAAACCCTCACTCCTTCTAGTCATTAAGAATTGTGTATGTAAAATATGTAATATTATGCCAACCGGCATAATAGATAGTAGCGCGTCCTTTAATAAAAGGGCGCGCAACAAAAATAATTTTTCCAGTCTGAATTTTTCTAATTAGACTTTTCTTTTGCTATTGTTTCATAAAATTGACTTTTGTTCAAGAATTGTTTGAATTTTTGTGACCATTAAATCAATCGCCACATGGTTATGGCCGCCTTCAGGGATAATAATATCTGCATATCGTTTCGTAGGCTCAATAAATTGGTTATGCATCGGACGAACAACATTTAAGTATTGGTCAATGACAGAATCAAACGTCCGACCGCGATCTCTAATATCACGAGTCAAACGGCGGATTATTCTTAAATCAGCATCTGTATCAACGTACAACTTGATGTCCATTAAATTCCGGAGCCGCTCGTCCTCAAGTACTAAGATTCCCTCTAAAATAATAACATCTTGGGGTTGAACTGGAATCACTTTGTCAGAACGGGTGTGAATTGAATAATCATAAACCGGTTTTTGAATCGTCTCATAGCGTAAAAGCTTTTCGATATGTTCGATCAATAAGTCGTTATCAAAGGCAAGTGGATGATCGTAATTTGTTTTCAAACGTGCTTCAAATGGTAAATCACTCTGGTCCTTATAATAATAATCCTGTTCTAGCACCAAAATGGAATGATCTTTCAAACTTTCATAAATTGCTTTTGTTACACTGGTTTTTCCGGAGCCGGAGCCGCCGGTTACACCAATAACAACGGGTTTGCGCATCATGCTAGTTCTCCTTTCGCATCATGTTGTTAGGGTAGACCGGTTTGTCCACTTTAAATTGTACAATTTGAAGTGGATGTCTTGCTGCGTCCAATTCAATACCTTTTTCATCCCAGATTTTATCAATGACATGGGTAAAGTTTTGAATTTCAGGTCCGAAAAACTCTACTTCTTCCCCTGGTTTAAAATGATTACGTTGTTGAAGTGTAACCATTTTTGTTTCTTCGTCATAATCCAGTACAAGGCCTACAAATTCAAAATTTGTCTTCTTGCTATGATTACCAAACATTTGCTCTTTATACCCTGGCACACCTTCAAAAAATGCAGGAGCCGTTTCCCGGTTTGCACATTTGTCGAGTTCCAATAGCCAGTCTTTCTGAATGACAAAATTCTCAGGATCCGCGCAATAGGCATCGATCACTTTACGATAAACACTGACAACTGTTGCGATATAATGAATCGATTTCATTCGGCCTTCGATTTTCAAACTATCGATACCTAGTTCGATCATTTGTGGAATGGCTTGAATTAGATTAAGATCCTTCGGGCTCATTGCAAACGGTGCGTCACCTTCTTCATAAAGGGCAACTTCCTGGTTGCTGCCTTCTAACTTGTAAAGGTCATAATCCCAGCGGCATGATTGACAGCAGCCACCGCGGTTCGAATCCCTTGCAGTCATATGGTTGCTCAATGTACAACGTCCAGAATAGGCAATACACATCGCCCCATGAATAAAGGTTTCAATCTCAACATCGACCTTTTCTTTCATTTCTCTAATTTCTTCTGCACTTACTTCCCGTGCCAAGACAACACGTTCTGCCCCTGCCTCTTTCCAAAACTGGGCAGCTTTCCAGTTGGAGAGTGATTGCTGTGTGCTTATATGGATTTCAATTTCCGGAGCAAGACGGCGGCAAGTTTCAATAATTAACGGGTCAGCGACAATTATTCCCGCAATCCCAGTTTCCTTCAACCCAAGTATATATTCATCTAAACCGTCCAAATTTTCATTATGAGCGAAAATGTTGGTGGTCACGTAAATTCTTGCTCCGTATTCTCTCGCAAACTCCACGCCTTCCTTCATTTCTTCGAAGGTAAAGTTATCGGCATTTGAACGAAGTCCATATTCTTGGCCACCGATAAATACGGCATCTGCACCATAATGTACAGCAATTTTTAATTTTTCAAGATTACCTGCTGGAGCAAGGAGTTCCGGCTTCTTTACAATGACACGTTTTCCATCAATAATTTCAGAAATCTTATCTTTAACTGTATTCACAGCTGAACCCCTCCTTAATAAACCGTCTCTTTGAAATAAAATCCTGTATCTAATGAACGATTGGCCGGCTGAATTTCTTCAATTGCCGCTAACAACTCGTCCTTTTTATCTTCATAAGCATCCGGATCTTCGCTAAACAAATCAATTGCTTCACGGTAAGCCTTTGTTACTGCAAGAATATATTCAGAGCTTTTTAGGATTCCGTCGATTTTAAACGAGTCGACACCCGCTTCAAGCATCTCTTGAAGTTCATCAATGATACAAATATCATTTGGACTCATAATATGTGTACCGTTTTCGTCTTCAAAGATTGGATATTTATTTTCTCGTTCCTTATCATGTAAAAACATGTTTTCTTGCATATTTCGATTTTCAATTTCCATTACTTTTCCTTGATACTCATAATAATTTCCTAGCAGCGAACGTTTGGATTGGAACATACAGCTCATGCCGTGAACCTGTACTTCGATTTCCACTTCCGCATTTTCTTTCATTTCAACGATCGCATCCATATTAATTTCTCGTGCTAACACTGCCCGTTTCGCACCTTTTCTACCCCAATAATTGCAAGTGTACCAGTTTGTTCCTGTTGTTTCGGTGCTCCAGTGCAGTTTCATATCTGGGGCAACTTCTCTTGCCGTCATTAAAACGGCCGGATCACCAAAAATTATCGCATCAGCCTTTGCCGCTGATACAAATTGAATATAATCGCCGAGCTCTTCAATTTTTTCATTATGAAAAATCGCATTCATGGCTACATATACTTTTTTCCCTTTTGAGTGGGCTAGTTCGATCGCTTTTTGGACATCTTCTCGGTTAAATTCCCCTGCAAGTCGTAAGCCATACCGTTGTTCACCGACCACAAACGCGTCTGCACCAGCTTCACATAATGGCAAGATATCATTGACAGTCAAAGGAGTTACCAGTAATTCTGATTTTTTCATATCCTATCACCTCTCCTTTTGCTTATCGCAACCCCGTCCCCGACGGGTAATATAACAGAATCAAAATCCGGATGATTCATTAACCAGTGATTAAATTCATTAATCTTTTTGACGAGATTACGTATTCTTTTTGTTTCAATAACAGGTTCAGCAACCAAGCCTTTAAACAAAACATTATCGGTAATAATCATTCCATTATTCGTTAGATATTTAGAATAGATTTCAAAAAACTTTTTATATTGACCTTTCGCTGCATCAATAAAAATCGCGTCAAAAGAGGCATGTCCACTTACGGCATCCTCAACCTCTAGTGCATCACCCTTGATTAAAGTGATTTGATGACTATGTTCCGAACGACTGATAAACTGTTCAGCCAAGTGTATACGGTCCACATCGCGCTCGATTGTAACAATTTGGGCATTTGGGAGCGCCTCTGCCATTCGTAAAGCCGAATAACCTATCGCTGTTCCCACCTCAAGTATTTTCTTTGAATCGTGAATTCGTAATAATTGCAGCATCGTTTCTATACCTGACAGTTCCATAATAGGAACATTATGAACACTCGCATAGTTTTCCATTTCTGTAAACAATAGATTTCGTTCAGAAATAAGACCTTCAATATAAGAATGCAGCTTCTCATTTAACAAGCTGCCCTCACCTCTATCCCTAATAAGAATTGCGCTTGGGCTAGCAATTCTCTAAGTCAAATACTTTTATTATCTCTATAGATAAAACTATTTAGACATGAAAAAATAGCGTTCACAGTAATCTTCAGCATTAACGGGTAGAATTCCGACATAATGCGTTCCAGGCAGCTATGGCCAGGTACCTTACTGTGAGTTACGCTATGGATCATTTATTAAAACACTTGAACCATTTTAACATAGATCAGTATAATATTTCAATAGAAAAACGGAGGAATGATAACATTTCCTCCGTAATGCAATTAATTTTTACTTGTAATATGCTTTGCTTTTTCCTTATTATGCTCTTCCAGTGTTTTAGTAAAAATAACATCACCATCTGCCGTTGCCAAGAAATAATAATAGTCAGTCTTCTCAGGCTCAAGTGATGCTTCAATCGAAGATTTTCCGGCATTGGCAATTGGACCTGGAGGCAGACCCGTATTTTGGTATGTGTTATATGGTGAATCCACTTCAAGATCTTCATATAACACCCTTTCCTTGTGTTTCCCTTGAGCATAGAGAACGGTTGGATCGGTTTGCAGCATCATACCCTTTTCGATCCGATTATAAAAAACACTCGCAATCGTTTTACGGTCCGCTTTTTCGGTCGCTTCCTCTTCAACCAATGAGGCCATGGTTAATAGTTGATGAACAGATAGCTTTTTTTTCTTACTTTGCTCTGAATAGGCAGATACAATCGTCCGGGTTTTATCAAGCATAGCAGTGACCATTTCTTCAACAGAGGGATTATGTTTGTAGAACGGATAGGTCGCCGGGTATAAATAACCTTCCAGTGGATATTTTACTGAAGAATTTAAGATTTCCTCGGTTAAAATATCCGGATATTTTGCCATTAGCGTTTTAATAAATTCTTTGTCATTTAATTTATTAAAAACAACATCTTCCTTCTGTTTTGTTGCTTTCGCCATCATGGCCGCAATTTCTTTCAGTTGTTTTCCTTCAGGAATGGTAATTTTGAAACTAGCCTTAGCCAGTACCTTACCGGTTTTTAGACGGCTAACGATTTCGGGGACATCCATGGAAGGACTTAGTTGATACTCCCCTGCCATAAACCCGCCTTCATTCTTAAGCTTTACATAATATTTAAATACTTTTGCACTTTTTATGATCCCACTTGATTCTAACTTTTCGCCGATACCTGTGACTGATGAGCCAATCGGAATATCCACTGTTTTCAGTTTCTTACTACCTGCGTCAACAGGATTAAGTGCTGATTCTATGTACAAATATCCTCCACCACTAATTAAGACTATTAATAATAGCAAAAAAATTGAAATAATCAAAACAATTTTTCTGACAACTTTTGCTTCTTTTTGATGTTCAAGCATTTTTTTACGGATAACATCTTTTTTGTCTGTTGTCATTTGACTCCCCCTTCCCTTTATACCAACGCATATATAGGTTTTGTAAACTATTAATGTGTAACATTAAAAAAATAGACATCTTAATTATTTCAGCACATAGTACGAAAAATGTCAATTTAACAATAAATTTGTCAGTTTTTAATACAGTAAAGACAAAAAAAACCGGCTATTAAATCAGCCGGTTTATCCATATTCTATTCTTCTTCCGCTTCTTGGTCTTCATTGAAGGTATTGAACACTTCTTCAACCATGTCCCATTCCTCGTCCGTTTCAATTTGCAATAACGGACCATATCCGCCATCCTCCGTAGGAATATAAGCGTAAACATGAATATCAACATCTTCTTCATCATCATCAAAAGATCCTACAGGATAAAAGAATACATAAGATTTTTCGAACTCATCAGAATCAAAAGTAAAAAGCACTTCATGTAATTGTTCGTTACCATTTTCGTCTACCAGTGTAATAAATTGTTCTTCATCATGTTCTTGTTCGTGATCGTGTGCCATTTCTTCACCTCATTAATTTTTACTATCCAGATAGCCTTGCAGGATCATCACTGCAGCCATCTTATCAATTACTTTCTTACGTTTTTTCCGACTCACATCGGCTTCAAGTAATACGCGCTCAGCTGCCATTGTTGTTAGACGCTCATCCCAAAGAACAGTTGGCACTGCAAATTTACTTTCAATTTCTTTTGCAAATTGCATACTCGCTTCTGCGCGCGGTCCAATCGTCCCGTTCATGTTCTTAGGCAGACCGATGACAACAGTATCTACTTGATACTCTTTTATTAATTGACCAATTTCCTCAAAACCAAACACATTTTTTTCTTCATTGATTTTGAGAGTTGTAAGGCCCTGGGCAGTCCAGCCAAATTCATCGCTTAAAGCGACACCGACTGTTTTAGTGCCTACATCTAAACCCAATACGCGCATTCATTAACCCTCTCGCTGTTGTTTTAGATAGGATTTCACTAATTCTTCAATAATTTCATCTCGTTCAAGTTTGCGAATAATATTGCGGGCATCGCGATGACGCGGAATATAGGCAGGATCTCCTGATAAAAGATAACCAACAATTTGGTTGATCGGATTGTAGCCTTTTTCCTGCAAAGCTTCATAAACTTGAAGAAGAACGTCATTTATATCATGCTCAAACGGTTCTTCAGGAAAATTAAATCGCATCGTTTTGTCAAATGAGCTCATTGCATACACCTCGCTTTTTATTTGAGGAGAGAATTGTATTGTCTAGCGGAAGCGCCTGGGCACTTCCGCTTTTTAGCTTAGTTACCTACATTTTACACTACTTTGTCCTATTATCAAATGGATTTTACCCATTCATCAACGAATTGAAGTGCAGCATCCAATTTTTCCGGATCCTTACCACCTGCTTGAGCCATGTCAGGACGACCGCCGCCGCCGCCGCCGCAGCGAGAAGCAACTTCTTTGATTAACTTTCCAGCATGATAACCTTTTTCAATTAAATCCTTGGTAACTGCTGCAATTAAGTTAACCTTTCCTTCATGGGCACTACCCAGAACAATTACGACCGAGCCCAGTTTTTGCTTCAAATCATCAGCCATATTTCTTAAATTATTCATATCAGCACCTTGAACATTTGCAGCTAACACTGTTACCCCATCAATTTCTTTCGCCTTTGATACGAGATTTCCGGCTTCAATATTCCCAAGTTTTGTTGAAAGAGATTCGTTTTCTCTGTGAAGTTGTTTGATTTCTAGCATTAAACTATCAATTCTATTAACAATTTCTTTCGGATTGGTTTTTAGTTTCTCAGCTGCATCCTTTAACAAGCTCACTTGCTCATTTAATGATTTGTAAGCTGATTCACCGGTTACCGCTTCAATCCTTCTCGTTCCAGCACCAATTCCGCCTTCAGAAATAATTTTAAACAACCCAATCACAGATGTATTTGGAACATGGCAGCCGCCGCAAAGCTCTAGGCTATAATCGCCAACCCTTACTACACGGACAATATCACCATATTTTTCTCCAAAAAGAGCCATTGCCCCCATTTCTTTCGCTTCAGCAATTGGCTTTAAGCTGATGTCAAGCTCGATGTTTCTCCAGATTTTTTCATTGACGATTTTCTCGACTTTTTCAAGTTCTTCTGGTTTAATTTGACCAAAATGCGAAAAGTCAAAGCGGAGACGATCTGGTTCTACAAGGGAACCAGCTTGGTTCACATGTTCGCCTAGAACGTCTTTTAAGGCTTGGTGTAACAAATGGGTTGCTGTATGGTTTTTAATAATTTTCACGCGGTTTTCAGCATCAACCTCAGCAGTCACCTTGTCGTTCGTTGTTAAGGTTCCTGATTTAACTACTACTTGGTGAAGATTTTGACCATTTGGTGCTTTTTGAACATCCTTAACCGTTATGCTAGAATCTACACCTGTTATCAAACCGCGGTCAGCAATTTGCCCGCCGCTCTCTGCATAAAACGGTGTCACATCTAGAATTAATTGTACTTCCTCGCCACTAGATGCTTTGTCGACAAGTTCACCATTTTTAATGATTGCTGCCACAGTAGAATTCGTTTTAAGTTCTTCATAGCCGACAAACTTACTTTCAACCTTAACATCTCTAAGGACACCGCCTTGGACCTGCATCGAGTCGACATCTTGTCTTGCTGCCCGGGCACGCTCACGCTGTTGCTCCATTTCTACTTCAAAGCCTTCATGATCAACCTTCATGCCCTCTTCTTCAGCATATTCCTCTGTTAATTCAACCGGGAACCCATATGTGTCATAAAGTCGGAAAATATCAGCACCAGTGATGGTTTCACTGCCTTTCTCTTTTTCCTTCTTAATCACAGTTGCTAAAATCGCTAAGCCTTCATGAAGTGTTTCATGGAAGCGTTCTTCCTCACTTTTGATAACTTTTTGAATAAAATCGGTCTTGTCTTTCACTTCCGGATAGAAATCATCCATGATTTCACCTACGACAGGAACAAGTTCGAACATAAACGGACGATTAATATTAATTTGTTTAGCATACCGGACAGCCCTCCGAAGCAAGCGGCGCAGTACATAGCCACGACCTTCATTTGAAGGCAATGCCCCATCGCCGACCGCAAAGGCAACCGTACGAATATGATCTGCAATTACTTTGAACGCAACATCGGTCTCTTTGTTCTGTCCGTATTTTTCGCCGGAAATCTCTTCTGTTGCCCGAATAATAGGGATAAATAAATCTGTATCAAAATTGGTAGGGACGTTTTGAACAACAGAAGCCATTCGTTCTAAGCCCATCCCCGTATCAATATTTTTCTTTGGCAGCGGTGTATAAGTACCATCCGGGTTATGGTTAAATTGAGAAAATACTAGGTTCCAGACTTCTAGATAACGGTCATTTTCTCCACCTGGGTAGAGTTCAGGATCCGTAGGATCATTTCCATACTCTGGACCGCGGTCATAGAAAATTTCTGTATTCGGACCGCTTGGACCTTCACCAATATCCCAGAAGTTCCCTTCAAGACGAATAATCCGCTCCTCTGGCAGACCAATGGTGTTATGCCAAATTTCATAGGCCTCGTGATCTTCAGGATGGATCGTAACTGAGAGAAGTTCTGGATCCCAGCCAATCCATTTCTCAGACGTTAAGAACTCCCATGCCCATTCAATAGCTTCTACTTTAAAATATTCACCGATTGAAAAGTTACCAAGCATTTCAAAGAATGTATGGTGGCGAGCTGTTTTTCCGACATTTTCAATGTCATTGGTTCTGATAGATTTCTGCGCATTTGTAATTCTAGGATTTTCAGGAACGACACGTCCATCAAAATACTTCTTTAAAGTTGCGACCCCACTATTAATCCATAATAGTGATGGATCATCATGCGGCACAAGTGATGCACTCGGTTCAATGGTGTGACCTTTTTCTTTACTAAAAAACTCTAAAAACATCGAACGAATTTGTGAACCTGTTAAATTTTTCATTAGTAGACCCTCCTTTTTTATAAAAAAGCATACAAAAAAGCCCTCATCCCAAAAACAGGGACGAGAGCTTGTCTCGCGGTACCACCCTGATTACGGATACAAAACACGTATCCATCTCTCAATAATCCCTTAACGCAGGAATACGGCAGTGGTTAGCTGCACTCCAGATTAGCTTTCTGTCGTCCTTCATCTAGAGCTTCTTTCAGCCAGGGAAGCTCCTCTCTTCTACGCAAATGCGTTACAGATGGTCTCTACAACATACTCAATCCTTCAACATTTTCATACAAATAATCATTCTATATCACGAATTATAGCTACCCGAAAAAAGTTTGTCAATCTATCACCCGCTTATGTGGAAGGTTCTTTTGCTTTCCTGCGAATAAAATGATTTTTCGCGTGAATAATAGCCACTTTTATTACCACTAAAACAGGAACAGCCAAGATAAGTCCAAGTATTCCACCGACTTCTCCCCCAGCTGTTAACGCCATCATGATTATTAAGGGGTGCATATGAAGACTTTTACCTACAATCAATGGAGATAGGATGTTTCCTTCTAGAAATTGAAGCCCAAAAACAATCACCATTGTAATCACAACTAATTTTACGGACGATGTGGCAGCGATGATGACTGCTGGTACAGCTCCGATGATGGGTCCAAAATAGGGAATGACATTGGTCACTCCAACAATCAAGCCTAAAATTAAAGAGTATTTTAGTTGAAATATCCAAAACAAAAGGGCTGAGACACTGCCAATGATTACACATACCAGAAGTTGCCCTCTTATGTAACTGCCCAGCGATTCATCAACGTCTTTTAGGAATAGTGTCCCCTTCTTCCGCCACTGTTTAGGGGTAATATACCATAGAGATCGTTTAATCAATTGAAAATCCTTTAGCATATAAAAGGCAATGAACGGAATGATCATCATTATTAAAGCAGAATTAAAAAAACTAATTAAAATATTTACAATGACTGACAAAAGAGAATCGAGCTTTTTTTCAAACGCATCAATTCCATCATTAATTCTAGTTTGCAAGCCGTCGGGCCATTCTCTTGTGTGCGATTGAAGCTTATCAATCCATCCTCTGTATTGCTCTGCTAAAACTGGCGCGCTCTCGGAGAGGTCTTTTATTTGGTCGATCATCGCAGGAACTCCCTTATATACGCAAATACCCAGACCACCAAAAAATAAAATATAGATAAGAAAAATAGCGAGTCCTCGATGCATGCCTTTTTGGTGTAATTTTTCGACAATTGGATGCAGCAAATAGGTGATAAATCCTCCAATCACAAAAGGGAGGATAATAATTGTTGCTGCCCTAAAGACAGGCATCCAAACAAAGCGGATTTTTAGAAACACATAGATGGCAATTAATAAAAGGAGTAAAAACCCGATGCGGTAATACCATTTCATTTGAATCTCCACGTTTTATGCCTCCTTTTCATGTTAGTTTTAGAGACACTTGGTGGAATTATGCATCAGAAAAGCGGTAGCGCATGTTAACAGGTATGAACCGAAACGCAAAAATCCCCCTCGAATTTGAGGGGGATTCAGTTCTAAAATATCGCGCGCCTTACTTTCTTTGTCATTCTTTTCATATTTCGGGCTGACATCATATTATTTCTTGAGGCCACAGAATAGGCAGCCATCCCAGCACCAATAGCAATCATCGTCGTCGTCATCATTTTATTCATACGTTTCACCTCTTTAATAGACGTTAAATAAGTTTACATGGTTAACTTTGATAACGGTCTAACACAAGCGCTTCCGCTTTTTTATCTTAAAGGGTGTAACGACGCTCTTCTTCTTCAAACAAATCATCTAAGGAACTAAGTGACCCGTCTTCTTCGACTTGATGGGTACTGATTAGGCCTTTGTTTACTGTAAGTTCAATAAAGCAATTCCAGCAATAATATTGGTTGATACCAATTTTACCGATATCCTTGCTTTGACAATTGGGACACTTAAACATGGAAAGACACCTCACGTATTATTTACATCTACGATAATGGCATCCTTTCCGATAGCTAAGGGCTTCCCGGATTGAATGACTTGTTTGCCTTCCGTAAGATCCGAAAAGAAGCCATCCGTGATTTCGTACCCTATGATTGTGCCCAATTCTTCCTGAAAATATACATCTTTTAACAATCCAAGCGATTCCCCGCTCTTAGATAGCATCATCATTCCATCTAGAGAATGTTGATGAGTAAGTGTATATTCTAGGTCATCTTTCAGTTTTATCAAATAGCCGTCGTCATCAATCATTATTCCATCTAAGCCGAAGGAAGCCACTTTCTCGATGTCCAGAAAAAAGGATTGTTTGAAAAAAACGCCTTTTTTAATCAGTAAGCCATTTACCTTACCGTTACTTGAGATACATAAATCACAAACCTCACCAATTTTCTGGCCGCTTTTTGTATTAAAAACAGGCTGTCCTTTCAGTAACGAAAATGTCCGCAAAGAGTGTCCCACCTCCTGTGAACATTTATAGTGTTAGTCATTTAACATAAAATCATAAGGTGAAACGTTTTCCATGCCAATCATTGGATCTTCCTGTATGAAAAGATCCTCGTAGGACAAGCCATCGGTAGAATTTTCACCTTCTGCTGTTTTAGGAACGATTGGTTCATGATTTTCTCCAGCATTTGGTCTAGCTGTAATTGATTCCTGGAGCTTTTGGCATAGGGTTGTTTGTCTAGAGAGTTCATCCGCTCTTTCAACGCCCAGTTTGAGTGCATCTACTTCTCCGCAAAGGATCAAGGATTGTTTACTTCTGGTAATCGCTGTGTAGATCAAATTTCTACGTAACATCCTATAATAACTTCTCGTCACTGGTAAGATGACAATCGGAAATTCACTGCCCTGCGATTTATGAACAGAACAGCAATATGCATGCGTGATTTGATTTAAGTCCTGCTTTGTATACTCGACTTCATTGCCTTCATAGGAAATATAAATCATATCCTGCTTTTCGGTATTTTCCTTCGCATAAATAATCGAGATGATTTCCCCAATATCCCCGTTAAAAACATTACTTTCTGGTTGATTTACAAGCTGTAGAACCTTATCACCGATCCGATACTTTACCTCACCAAAAGCAATTTCCTTCCGCTTGCCGTCAGGGTTTGGATTAAATATTTCTTGCAGCAATACATTTAAACGGTCGATTCCAGCAGGACCTCTATACATAGGGGCTAATACTTGAATATCCTTTGCCGAATATCCTTTATTCTTGGCATTTTGAGCTACTTTTTCTACAACCTGAGATACCTGCGCTGTTGAACATTTGATAAATGAACGGTCTGCTTGCTTCACCGTAATATCGGCAGGTAAATAACCCTTTTTGATTTCATGGGCAAGCTCGATTATTGACGAACCTTCTGCCTGGCGATAAATATCGGTTAGGCGGACCGTGGGAATCCGTTCAGATTCCAGCATATCCTTTAAAACCTGGCCTGGTCCTACGGAGGGCAATTGATCTTCATCCCCGACTAGAATGACTTGAATATTTTCAGGGAGTGCCTTAAACAGTTGATTAGCAAGCCAAATATCAAGCATCGACGTTTCATCGACAATGATAATTTTCCCTTCAAGCGAGCTCGCGTCATCACGGTCAAATCCTTCCTGCCCATTAAATCCGAGGAGACGATGTATGGTTACCGCTGGAAGTCCCGTCGATTCACTCATTCTTTTTGCCGCTCTACCAGTCGGTGCTGCAAGCAAAAATGGGAATGGCTCCCCCTTTTTATGGTAATCCTTAGGCTCTAAGGTACAGCCATGCAATTCGGCATAAAGCTCAACAATCCCTTTAATAACAGTCGTTTTCCCTGTTCCAGGTCCACCTGTTAAAATCAACATCGGCGACATTAACGCCGTTTGGATGGCTTCTCGCTGCGTCGGTGCATATTGGACCCCAAGCCGTTCCTCTAAACTTCCTAACGATAGCAGAAACTCAGATTCGGGAAATTGATCTTTATATTCGGTTTGTTCAAGGATCCGGTGGATATTCGTCACAAGCCCTTTTTCTGCAAAATATAAAGAAGGCAAGTAAACTCGTTTCTCTTCCCCCATTAATTTACCCTCTTCTTGCAGCTTAATGACTTCATTGGATATATCTATGTAGTCGATTTGATCACGCTTGTTATCTTCTAATAATACTTTTACTTGCTCCAATAAGTCTTCAGCATTTATGTATACATGCCCTGTTTGCATGCTTTCATTTTCAAGGATGTAGAGACAGGCTGCTTTGATCCGGTCAGGATGGTTTCCGGAAATACCCAGCTGGTAGCCAAGCTCATCGGCCCGGCCAAACCCGATTCCTTCAATATCCTCAACCAGTTGATATGGATTTTTCTGCATAATGTCAAGTGTTTCATCTTTATAGGCTTGATAAATCCGCATCGAAATCTGCGGTCCAAATCCATATTGATTTAAAGCAACCATCACTTGCTCGAGTCCTTGATGCTCCATCAACGTATCGTAAAGTAATTTTGCTTTTTCAGGAGGGAGTTTTGGTATGGAGTCTAGCAATGACGGCTGATTAAGAATTTTGGATATGGCGTCTTCTCCTAAGGTTTCTACAATGTTTTCAGCGGTCTTTTTTCCGATCCCTTTGAACATTTCTCCAGATAAATAGTTGATAACCCCTTGTTTCGTTTGGGGCATGTCCTTGCGAAAATGATTGGTATGAAATTGCATCCCAAACTTTGGATGATCCTTAAATTCTCCGAAAAAGATATAGGTTTCTTGTTCATGAATTTTCGGAAAATAACCGGTGACCACTGCTTCTTTGTCCTCATAAGGATGATTTGTTTCATCGACGCGAATCCTTAGCACGGTGTAAAGGTTTTGATCATTGTGAAAAATGGTCACAATCGGTCTTCCTTTTACGAATTTTCCTTGTTCAGTAAATAAATCAAGTGTATCTTGCTTTTCCATTTGGCTCCCTCCTTTCTGAAAAAATAAGAAAAATTACTGGTTACCTTCGATTAACTTTTTCGCGTGACCAGCAAGTAAATGGTCTGGTTGAATTTCAAGTGCTTTATTAAACATTTCAACTGCTTTCACAGGATTTTCTTGAAAAGCGCAAGTGACACCTAAATTATAATAGGCATCGGAATGTTCCGGATCTAGTTCGATACATTTTTCAAATTGAATCAGCGCTTCAGAAATTAACTCAAGCTGCGCTAGACATAACCCATATTGAAAACGTGCTTCCGCATCATTTTCATTTAACTCGACGCTTCTTTGTAAATATGGAAGCGCAAATTTCCCTTGATCCAACTGAACAAGTGTCAGCCCCAACATGAAGTAATTATCACTTGACTGCAGACCTTTTTTCATAGCTGTCTCAAACATATTCTTGGCTTCGTTGAAGAGGTCGTTACTAAATAACAAGGTTCCAATACTATAATAAGCCGCCGCAGCGTTTTCATCTATTTCAATTGCTTTTTGATAAAAATTAAGTGCCTTTTCGTCGTCCCCAACAGCGGAAAGTACATTTCCGAAATTAATATAGGCAACTGGGTCGTTTGGGTTTTCTTGAATGGCTTCATTAAAGGCCTTTGCCGCCTCTTCCAGATTGCCATCCTGCATGTATTGCACACCTAATTGGTTTTTATCCATTTAAATCAGCTCCAATCCTAAGTGAAAGTATATCATATTTTATTAAAAAAAAAGCCTGACTCCTAGAAAAGGAATCAGGGTCTTTATTAGCCAACATATGTTAATCGTTCACGATTTTTAAAGACGTGGTCAATTGTCCCTCCGCCTAGACATTCATCGCCATTGTAAAAAACAACGGCTTGTCCTGGAGTGATGGCACGAATCGGCTCATCAAAAACGACCTCAACTTGAGCATCTTCTAAAAGACGCACGGTTACTTTATGGTCTTCCTGACGATAGCGGAATTTTGCCGTGCATGTAAATTCAGCTGGCTTTTCTCGGTCCGATACCCAGCTTACGCCGACAGCAGTAATGGAATCTGAATATAGTTTTTCATGATGAAAACCTTGGCCCACATAAAGAACATTTCTTTCTAAGTCCTTACCGATGGCAAACCACGGTTCACCCGCTCCACCAATTCCTAAGCCATGTCTTTGACCGATCGTATGATACATTAACCCCTCGTGCTTGCCTTTGACCTCACCATCGAACGTCTCCATGTTTCCTGGCTGAGCCGGCAGATATTGACCTAGGAAATCTTTAAAATTTCGTTCCCCGATGAAACAAATCCCTGTGCTATCTTTTTTTGTAGCAGTGGCAAGATTCGCTTCTTTGGCAATTTCACGAACTTTTGGTTTTTCAAGATTACCTATCGGGAACATAACTTTACTAAGCTGCTCCTGCGTCAACTGGTTCAAGAAATAGGTTTGGTCCTTATTTTCGTCAAGACCGCGGAGCATCTTATATTCTCCATCACGATATTCAACTTGTGCATAATGACCAGTAGCCAGATAGTCCGCACCTAATTTCAATGCATGCTCTAAAAAGGCTTTAAATTTAATTTCCTTGTTACACATTACATCCGGATTAGGTGTCCTGCCTGCTTTATATTCTTCAAGGAAATAGGTAAATACCTTGTCCCAATATTGTTTTTCAAAATTCACTGCATAATAAGGGATCCCGATTTGATTACAAACGCGAATGACATCCTCATAGTCTTCGGTTGCCGTACAAAAACCGGTATCATCCGTGTCATCCCAGTTTTTCATAAAAATTCCGATGACATCGTAGCCTTGCTGCTTCAACAAAAGTGCTGCCACAGAAGAATCTACTCCCCCTGACATTCCAACAACAACCCTTGTGTTTTTTGGATCTTTTCTTTCCATTGATTTTCACCTCTCTTATGCTGCAAAGTCGTCGAAGATTTATTTTTTCAGACGAGTAACAACTTTAGCTGTTTCCTCAGCCGCCTTGATTACTTCCTCGGTAGTCGTATTAAAGCCAAAGCTGAAACGAATCGAATTAGTTAATCGTTCTGATTGTTTCCCAAACATGGCAACAAGCACGTGGGAAGGTTCAATTGAACCCGCAGTGCATGCCGAACCGCTCGAAACAGCAATTCCCGCTAAGTCGAGATTCACTAGCATCGCTTCCACACTTGTTCCAGGAAAGCTTAAGTTTAATACATGTGGTAATGAATATTCAAGCGATCCGTTTCTGTCAAATTCTACATCTAACTGACGGAGCCTTTCCATCAAGGTCTTTTTCAAATCAAAGAATCTATTACGCTTAGCTGTACGATCTTCATTTGCAATCAACACAGCTTCATGAAATCCAACAATCGCCGCAATATTTTCCGTCCCAGCACGTCTTTTTCTTTCTTGCTCACCGCCGAAGGAACGAGGAGACAGCTTCACATTGGAACTGGCATAAAGAAATCCTGCTCCTTTAGGCCCGTTTATTTTATGGGCAGAGACAGATAACAAATCAATCTGGCTTTCATTGACATCAATGTTTTCGACACCGTAAGCCTGAACGGCATCGGTATGGAATATCGCTTGATGATCTTTTAATAACTGTCCAATCTCGGTAATTGGTTGGAGTGTGCCTACTTCATTATTACCATACATAATCGACACCAAAATGGTATCTTCCCTTAAGGCAGCACGAAGTTCAGTCATTGATATTCGCCCTGTTTCATCCACAGGTAAATACGTGACTTCAAAGTCCATTTTTTCTAACTTTTTGCACGCATGAAGAACCGCATGATGCTCCGCTGCGGAGGTAATAATATGCCTGCCATTTTGCTGATAGGTTTCCGCAACCCCAAATAACGCCATATTATCTGCTTCGGTTCCTCCACTTGTAAAAATAATCTCGTTTTCCTTTGCACCAATGCTGTCCGCTAGCACCGCGCGCGCTAAGTCAATCGAGTGCCGTGCTTCCCTGCCAAAAGAATGGATGCTTGAGGGATTTCCGAAAGTTGATTTCATCACCTCGAGCATTTTTTCAATAACCCTTGGATGCATGGGAGATGTGGCAGCATGGTCGAGATAGATTCGTTCCACATTTACACCTTCTATCAAAATAATTCTCCAATGTTACTTTTTACCCTAAATATAAAACATATAACCATCCGGCTCTTCATCATTACTATGATTTGCTAAATCTTCTAACGTAGTGTTTTCCAAAACATCCTTAATAGCATCCCGAATCCGAATCCACAGCTCCCGTTTGGCCGGTTCTTCATCTTCAATACCTTCAACAGGAGTGATCGGTCCTTCTAGGACACGAATGACATCCCCTGCTGTAATTTTAGATGGAATGTCTGTTAAGATATAGCCACCGTATGCACCCCTAATGCTTTTTACTAAACCTGCATTACGCAATGGGGCAATTAATTGTTCCAAATAATGTTCCGATAAATCATTTGCTTGCGCAATCGTTTTTAATGAAGTCGGGCCCTCACCATGTTTTTTAGCAAGTTCAATCATGATCGTCAGACCATAGCGACCCTTTGTTGAGATTTTCATACCGCACCTCTATTCATATCTATATTAAAAATAAAAATCCTTAGTAATTTGATAGGCATTAAAATTATATCATATTCTTCTTTAATATGCTTTTTCAAGGAAAAATGATAATGTAAAGCTATACATAATCTAAATGACAATAGAAAAACCTTTTTTTGGAGAGATGTAACATGCAGCAAAAGCCTTTAGCCTTTCGGATGCGGCCTCGAACGATTGATGAAGTTGTCGGACAGGAGCATCTGGTAGGAGCAGGAAAAATAATTTCAAGAATGGTGAAGGCCAAACAGCTGACCTCGATGATTTTGTATGGACCTCCTGGTATTGGCAAAACTTCGATTGCCAGTGCGATTGCCGGCAGCACAAAGTACGCCTTTCGAACGCTAAACGCGGTGACGAATAATAAAAAAGATATGGAAATTGTTGCTGCTGAAGCAAAAATGTCAGGAAAAGTTATTCTGCTCCTCGACGAAGTCCATCGTTTAGATAAAGCAAAGCAAGACTTTTTATTACCTTATTTAGAAAATGGAATGATTGTATTAATCGGTGCGACGACTAGTAATCCCTACCATGCCATTAATCCTGCGATCCGGAGCCGCTGTCAGATTTTTGAATTAAAGCCGCTAACTCCGGATGAAGTCAAGCAGGCCTTGATTCGTGCTCTTGAGGATGACGAACGCGGTTTTGGTAAATTAAAGGTTGAAATTGAGGATGCCGCGTTAATGCATTTTGCACAAGGTTCGAATGGTGATGTAAGGAGTTCTTTGAACGCACTAGAATTAGCAATCCTTTCAACAGATAAGGATGAATCTGATATCATCCATATCAATGTCGAAACCGCTGAAGAATGTTTGCAAAAGAAAAGCCTTGTTGCCGATAAAGACGGGGATGGCCACTATGATGTCTTGTCAGCCTTTCAAAAGTCGATTCGGGGCAGCGACGTCAATGCTGCTCTTCATTATCTGGGCCGATTAATTGAGGCCGGTGACCTGCCGAGTATCAGCCGCAGATTGATTGTCATTGCCTATGAAGATATCGGACTAGCCAACCCACAAGCCGGCGCGCGCACGTTAGCGGCGATTGAAACCGCCGAAAGAATTGGTTTTCCAGAGGCAAGAATTCCACTTGCAAATGCCGTGATTGAACTATGCTTGTCACCAAAATCTAACTCGGCTGTCTTAGCCATTCAGGCCGCGCTCGAAGATATTCAAAAAGGCATCGTCGGCGAAGTACCTGACCATCTAAAGGATGCCCATTATAAAGGGGCAAAAGAGCTTGGCAGAGGAATTGACTACAAATACCCACATGACTATGAAAACGGCTGGGTACCGCAACAATATTTGCCCAACAAATTAAAACACAAACAATACTACCAACCAAAGAAAACCGGAAAATTCGAGCAGGCACTTGCGATTGTCTATGAGAAACTATCAAGGAAGAAATAATAATAAGGGTGTCAGGCACCATGTGAAAAATTCACATGGTGCCTGACACCCTTTTCTTTATCTAGGCAGCCACGTCTCGTTTTTTAAAGACAAGAAAGGCTAATAATTGGAATATTACAAAGTAGATGAGGAGCATGATGACTGAAAATGACATCGACATTCCTTCCATCATGGGTGTACCGTCCACATATTGCATTAAGTCGGTGTTGGCAAACAAGATGTATTTAGCCCAGCTAAATTTTATCGAAAGCAATACTGTAAATTGAGCCCCTGTGAATAACAAAAATAATGATAAGCCAATTGCTAGAGAACTGTTCCGGAAAACTGATGAAATCATAAACGCCATCGTCGCAAGCATTATCGTGTCAATGGATCTAAACCCATAATAATTCATTAGATAAACAATGATATTTTGCTCCGTTACCTGCCCATTGGAATAATTCAAATATGGCACAGGATGGTCAGGCGTTCCAAACAGGATGGAACCAAGTAAAGTAGAGAATGCAAATAGGATGGCCAACATCAGCAACGCAAACAACATAACGGTAAGATATTTGGATGCTAAGATTTTGCTGCGATTTATCGGCCGGATTAATAATAGCTTGATGGTACCCCAGTTGAATTCACTCGCAACAATCCCTGCCGAAATAATTATCGTAAATAATCCTGCTAGGATAATCAGTTGTGAAGCGTCTTTCACGAACGTCCAGACATTATATTTTTCATTATAGGGTATATGATGCTTTATTCGGTAGTCATTAATAGCAATTTCTTCCTTATAAAACTGCTTCTCCAGCTTCGAATTGCTTTGCTCCAACTGCTTCTTTAGTGCATCATTTTCCTGCTGTAATGTTTGTTCCCAGTTTTTATCGAGGTTGAAATCCTGTTCCTGGTATTTGTGAAAAATACCAAAAATAGAAATGATAACAACCAGGATTGAAATCATTACATACGTTCCAGGGCGTCTAAAAATTTTCATCCATTCATTTTTAATTAAATTAACCACGACTTGGCGCCCCCTTTTCGGTTGTCAGTTCAAGGAAGCGATCTTCTAAAGTCTTGGCTACTTCTTTGATCGCAAAAACTTGAATATCCTCTGAAACAAATGTTTTCACTAGATGCGGAATTTCTTCTTTTGGAAGCTCCACATTTATACCATTCCTTGAACGGTTTGCTCGAACATTGGGATAGTGGGTCTCCAAAAGAGCCAAAGCCTTATCACTAGGGGCCACTTCGAGTTCATAGGTCATTTCAGTTTCACCGTGAACTAGCTCATGAACAAGCTGCACATCGATCAAGCGCCCATTTTGAATAATCCCAATCCGGTCACACATCATTTCCATCTCTGAAAGCAAATGACTTGAAACGATCACGGCCAGGTTTTTTTCACGTGCTAGGAGGCGGACATAGTCACGAATTTCCCTTATTCCAGCAGGGTCTAAACCGTTGGTTGGTTCATCAAGGATTAACACCTGTGGATCATGCAATAGACACTGCGCTAACCCTAATCTTTGTCTCATACCCAGGGAGTAGGTTTTTACCTTGTCATTTATGCGGTCAGTTAATCCCACAAGCTCCACTGTTTCGGCAATCTTCTCCTTGGAAATTCCTTTTGACATTCTTGCATAGTGGACAAGATTTTGATAGCCAGTTAGAAATTTATACATTTCCGGATTTTCAACAATCGCACCAATATGCCGCACCGCGTCTTCAAAATCACTTTTAATACTTGAACCGCCAACACTGATATCCCCTGATGTAATACCCATTAAACCAACTATCATTCGAATAGTTGTAGTTTTCCCTGCTCCATTTGGCCCTAAAAAACCAAATACCTCTCCTTTATTTACTTGAAAGCTAATATTATCTATTATTGTTCTTCCTTTAATTACTTTTGTAACATTTTTTAACTCAACGATTTTTTCCAACCTCTCACTCCTCTCAATGTATCCTCACCTAGTTTATCTTATTGCAGAAGTATTTACCTCATAATAAGGTTATTACCAAAAATGATTTCGGCAAATTTTAACAAAATATTCATATACTTTCCACTAAACGTACCCTCTATTTTGTAAAATAAGATTAGGTTCTATTAAAATGAGAGGAATTGGACTATGGCATGGCATTAAAGTCTCGTTGTGAGTGGAAGGAATTAAAAATTATGAGATCTTTAAACATACGAAGTAATTTATCTCCAACAGAAAAGAAGTACTTTTTTAAGCTTCCTACGTTGCTTTTTCCATTTAGCCCGAGTTTAAGTAAGCCTAGTACCTTACTTCGTAAAATAACCCTAAACCAATAAAAGTTTAGGGCCCCAATACAATTCTTATTTCTCATCAGATACTCGTTGGATTTTTATGCTGCTTAATAATTGTCCTACCACATAGCTTGCCATGATCAGACCTGCAGCAGATGGAACAAAGGCATTGGACGCTGGAGGCATCTGTGCTTTGCGGATAGGTGCATTTTCATTGCCGACTTCCTTTTTAATATCCTCACGAATAACTATCGGACTTTCATCGGAAAAAACAACCGGAATCCCTTTATGGATTCTTTCCTTGCGCAGCTTCGTGCGGATGACTTTTGCGATCGGATCCGTATGAGTTTTCGAAATATCAGCAATCTTAAAACGGGTTGGGTCCATTTTATTGGCTGCTCCCATACTTGAAATAATTGGGATATTTCTCTTCAAGCATTCCTTCATTAAATGAATTTTATAGACAATCGTGTCAGAAGCATCGACGACAAAATCCAAATTATGGCTAAAAATCTGTTCATATGTCTCTTCTGTATAAAACATTTTTAATGAAATGACTTCACAATCTGGATTGATATCTTTGATCCGCTCTTCCATAATCTCTACTTTAGGTCGACCAACAGTTGAAAGCAAAGCAATCAGCTGTCGGTTTATGTTGGTAATATCAACATCGTCTTTATCTATTAAAATTAACCGGCCAACGCCAGAACGGGCCAGAGCTTCAGCAGCAAAGGAGCCTACCCCGCCGATACCTAAAACAGCAACCGTGCTATTTTTCATAATATCAAGGCCTTCTTTGCCGATGGCAAGTTCATTACGTGAAAATTGATGCAGCATTATGTTCACTCCAATATATTAAATTCGTTAAGTTTCTTTTTCCCGATTAAAAATATATCATACACTCCATTAAAAACAAGTATCTTGATAGGAATAATAAAGTTGGAAAGCAAAATAAAACCTCCCGCAACGTTCAGGAGGTTGATTTTAAGCAAATAGAAAAGAGTCCCAATTATGCCGTCACTCTTAATTCCTTAGTTTTGATCCCGCCCTCAGCAGGTGGGTGTCCTGTTCCCGAAATTGTAAGTCCCCTTACCCGTATAAGGGTGAGGCATTTACGCAATCAGGAAACTCTAGACTCCCGTATAAATAATGTTCGGTCAAAACTTCAGGCAACGCAACGTACATTTCAGGACTCTTCTTTGATGGTTTTATAATAGCATATTAAAAATCGGTATTCAAGGTTTCATAAAAGCGATTTCCTGCTATTTTTTGACATTTAGTGACAAATTTAATTCCTTTAATTGCGCCTCAGAAACTTCACCAGGAGCGTTCGTTAACAAGCAGCTTGCACTTGCGGTTTTTGGAAAAGCAATCGTGTCCCTTAAATTCGTACTGCCAGCAAGAAGCATGACTAATCTATCAAGACCGAGCGCGATACCGCCGTGTGGAGGTGTCCCATATTCAAACGCATTTAACAAGAAACCAAATTGTTCCTTTGCTTCTTCAGGTGTAAACCCAAGTAAGCTGAACATCTTTTCTTGGATATCACGTTCAAAAATCCGAAGTGACCCACCGCCTAGTTCATACCCGTTTAAGACAATATCATACGCTTGGGCACGTACTTTTGAAGGATCTGAATCTAAATACTCTAGATCTTCTCTAAACGGCATCGTAAACGGATGATGGGCAGCGTAATAACGGCCATCCTCTTCATCATACTCAAGAAGCGGCCAGTCCGTTACCCATAAGAAATTGAACAAACTTGGATCAATTAAATCTAAATCTCTTGCTAGCTTTTGTCGAAGTGCACCTAAAGCATCGGCGACAACCTTCTTCTTATCAGCAACAAACAGAAGCAAATCCCCTGCCGAAGCTTCAAGCGTACTCGTAAGTGCCTTTGTGTCTTCTTCAGAGAAGAATTTTGCAATCGGACCCTTAAGTCCATCTGCGTCCACTTTAAGCCAAGCAAGCCCTTTTGCGCCATACACAGCAACGAAGTCTGTTAAGGCATCAATGTCTTTACGAGAGTATTTCTCAGCTGCACCTTTTACATTGATCGCTTTTACTTGACCGCCATTTGCCACTGCCGAAGCGAATACTTTAAAGCCTGAGTCCTTGACGATTTCTGAAAGATCGACAAGCTCTAGTCCAAAACGAGTATCAGGTTTATCCGATCCAAACCGGCTCATTGCTTCGTCGTAAGTCATGCGTGGGAAGGCAGCAGGTACGTCTACTCCTTTTACTTCTTTCATTAACTTCGTCATCATTTTTTCCATCATACCCATGATATCTTCTTGGCTTAAAAAGCTGGTTTCAATATCGATTTGTGTGAATTCCGGCTGACGGTCGGCACGTAAGTCCTCATCACGGAAACAGCGCGCAATTTGATAATAGCGTTCAATTCCCCCCACCATAAGTAACTGTTTAAAAAGTTGGGGTGATTGTGGTAACGCATAGAATTCTCCCGGATGAACACGGCTTGGCACTAAATAATCACGTGCACCCTCAGGCGTACTTTTTGTCAAAATGGGTGTCTCAATATCTAAAAAGCCTTCACCGTCCAGGAAATCCCTGATCTGCTTTGTTACTTTGTGACGCATTTTTAAGGTTTCAAAAATCACCGGACGGCGGAAGTCTAGGTAACGGTATTTTAACCGAACATCCTCTGAGGCATCGGTTTTGTCAGAAATCATGAATGGCGGTGTTTTCGCTTCATTTATGATCGTTACTTTTTCCGCTTGCACTTCAATTTTACCTGTTTTCAAATTCTCATTGAAGGTTGCCTCATCGCGGGCTACCACAGTACCCACAATATCTAAAACAAATTCGTTACGGATCTTTTCAGCAATTTGCAACGCTTCTTTAGATAAATCAGGGTTAAACACTACTTGAACAACTCCTGAACGGTCGCGAAGGTCGATAAAAATTAATCCGCCTAGGTCGCGTCTTTTTTGGACCCAGCCTTTCAAGGTTACTTTTTCACCAACTGCTGATTCAGGTATTTCCCCACAAAAATATGATCTGCCAAACATAAAATATCCTCCCCTTATTCCTGCAACTCTTGGAATTGTTTAATAAAAGCTGCTAAATCGATTTCTACTTGCTCACCAGTCGCCATATTTTTCACATTAATCTTATTATTTTTAAGCTCCTCATCGCCAAGAACCGCCACATATTTTGCTTTTAGACGATCGGCTGCTTTAAATTGAGCTTTAATTTTTCGATTTAAATAATCTCTTTCTGCTGAAAAGCCCGCCCTGCGCAGCTGCTGCAAAAGTCCGACCGTGTAATCCTTAGCTTCTTCCCCTAGTGCAGCGAGATAGCAATCAATGCTTTCGTTAATCTCCAGCTCGATTCCTTCTGCATTAAGAGCAGCAATAAAACGTTCGATACTTAAGGCAAAGCCTATTCCAGGCGTTTCAGGACCGCCAATTTCTTCTGCTAACCCGTTATAACGGCCGCCTCCACAAAGCGTGGTAATTGCACCAAAGCCTTCCGCATTACTCATAATTTCGAATGCGGTGTGGTTATAATAATCCAACCCGCGTACTAAGTTGGCATCCACTTCAAAGGGAATATCAAGTTGGGTTAAGTAGCGCTGTAATTTTTCAAAATAATTCTTTGAAAAATCATTCAGAAACTCAAGAATCGATGGCGCTGTTTCCATTAATTCATGCTCACGGTCCACTTTACAATCCAGAATACGGAGCGGATTTTTTTCGAGACGATTTTGACAATCATGACAAAACTCGCCAATTCTTGGTTTAAAGTGATTGACTAACGCATCGCGGTGGGCGTTCCGACTTTCCTTATCACCCAAACTATTAATAATCAGCTTCAGCTTTTTTAAGCCCATTTCTTTATACAAGTTCATCGCGAGCGAAATAACTTCTGCATCGATGGCAGGGTCATTACTGCCTAAGGCTTCAATTCCAAACTGGACAAACTGGCGAAACCGTCCTGCTTGTGGGCGTTCATATCTAAACATGGGCCCCATATAATAAAGCTTTACAGGCTGATTAGGCAGCCCAAACATTTTTTTCTCAACATAGGAGCGAACTACCGCTGCAGTTCCTTCTGGTCTAAGTGTGAGACTCCTTTTGCCCCTGTCTTCAAATGTGTACATTTCCTTTTGAACAATATCGGTGCTATCGCCAACGCCTCTTGAAAAAAGATCGGTATGTTCAAAAATTGGGGTGCGAATCTCCTTGTATTGATATTTCTCACAAAGTTCTCTCGCTTTTTCTTCAATCAGCTGCCACTTTTCAACCTCTCCGGGTAAAATGTCTTGCGTTCCCCGTGGAATGCTTATTGACATAGTGGAAAACCTCCTCATTTAATCAGTTATGTAAGTATTGTGTTTAGCTCCATTAGAGTAATCTTCGAAATCGATACCTCGCACGAAAGAAAACCGTTAGCTTTTCTGAAGATCGTCCAGCGTCTAATGAACTTCGCTAAACGGACGCTTCCGCTTTTCTTTTAAACAACAAAAAACTCCCATCCCTTGTATGAATACAAGGGACGAGAGTTATAATAATCCCGCGGTGCCACCCTAGTTGAAGGCATAGACTTCATGCACTTCCTCTTTAACAGTTAACGCCTGCTACGTTCTTCTCCTACTAGAGTTGATCCTTTTTCAGAGAGAAGCCTACGGAGTGTTCCTTCATTAAGTTCCATGTAGAAATGCTTTCAGCCTAGGGCATTTCCTCTCTTTTCATGACTGTGCTTAATTACTATGCTCCATCATTGGTTATGTCGCAATATGTCATTTTATTTTATTTATATTACGGAGCATCGAAGGTAATGTCAATAGTGTTTTAAGATCTTTCTAAATGTTTTTTTAACTTTCTGACATCACCGATCGTTAATCCAAATTCAGATGCCAGTTCAAACGAGGTAGTATTCTGTTCCTTTTGAATAAAATCATGAAAATCAACGCCGAAAAGTCGTCCATCCATTGACTGGATGTTCATTCCTTTTTCACTTGCTCTCATTCTTAATCACCTCTGCCCTTTCTTCAATACTGATATTATTTCCACCATTCGTGAAAAACTTGCATAATCAATAAGTATTTCTCAATTTATTGGATTATATTAGCAATTTAGGAATGATTTTCAGCTTTTAATACGTTAAAATTGAATTAATAGAAAAGGAGGGTGTTATGGTCAAGAAGCATAGTTTATTGCTATTATCTTTTATTCTTATTTTTGGAGCCTTCCTGCCTCAAGGGAAAAGTGTAGCAGCTTCAGGTTCCATTACTATTTCCACCGATTTAGTCAATGTCCGCGGCGGCCCAGGCTTGAGTTATCCCCTTGTAAAAATAGCCAATCGGGGCGAGAAGTATCAAATTGTAAAGGAGCAAGGTGATTGGATTCAAATTCAATTATCATTTGGTAAAACTGGCTGGTTAGTTAATTGGCTAGTCACAAAAGATAACGATTTCCAACAAGAAAGTAAACCAGAAAGTACTGCTACGAAAAATAATACAGGGATCGTCAATGGTGATACATTAAACATAAGACGTGAACCCTCCACATCGAGTCCCGTTATTGGGAAATTAACAGGTGGGACAAGCGTAACCATTTATTCTAAACAAAATAATTGGTTAGAGGTTGGCTTTTCTAATTTAAGGGGATGGGTCATTTCTGAGTTTATTGACAGCCAATCATCAAGTGCTCAAAATGGCACGACTCAAAACGAAAAGACTGCCAGTACCGTCACCGGAACCGTAACAGCGAATAGTCTTAGTGTTCGCTCAGCGGCCTCATTAAATTCAAACCTCATTGGAACTGTAACCTATGGTTTAAGTTATAAGATAGTAGAAGAGAAGAATAACTGGGCAAAAATAGAATACAAGACTGGTAGTTTCGGATGGGTTGCCGGATGGTATCTTGATAAAAAAACAGTGAAATCCCAATCTGGACAAGCTGTGAAGGAAAGTATCATTACGATAATACATAACGGGACAAATATCCGAAAAGAACCAAACGTGCAGTCAGGTGTCCTCGAGCGTGCAAACAAGGGCAGTAATTATCCCGTTAAAAGGGTAATTAATGACTGGTATGAGATTAAGCTGAAGAACGGAAATGCAGGGTATGTTGCTGGCTGGCTTGTTTCCATTAACGGAACGAAACAACAGATTGAAAAGCCCGGAGCCGAATTATATCTTAAAAATAAAACCATTGTTCTGGACCCAGGACATGGAGGAGTGGATAAAGGGGCTACTGGAGCGAGCGGAACATATGAAAAAGAGCTTACACTTAGGACTTCCCAGCTTTTATCTAATAAATTAAAAGCCGCAGGAGCCAATGTCTACGTAACGAGAAAAAATGATTCTTACTTACAACTCGCTGCTCGAGTGAATATGGCAAGTAATTACAAGGCGGATGCTTTTATCAGCCTTCATTACGATAGTAATTTAGATCGCAGTGTTCGAGGAATGACTGGCTTTTATTATCATTCCTATCAAAAAGCCCTGGCTGAATCCATTTTTACATCAACCATTGGACAAACAAAATTGATAAACCGTGGGGTGCGTTTTGGCGATTTCCATGTGATCCGTGAGAATAGTCAAAAAGCCGTTTTAATAGAACTTGGCTATTTAAGTAACCCGGAAGAAGAAATGACGATAAAATCCAGTGGGTTCCAAGAAAATGCCGCTTCTGGTTTGTTTATTGGATTAGCCAGATATTTTAAAGAGAATGAATAAGGACCCTGGCAGGTTTCTACAAATTCCTCGAACTAGCAAACGCCAAAATTATAGGTACTCCTAGGAGCAAAAAGATAAGTATTTCCAAATCAATGTAAGGCACCCTTTGCTAGCCGTTACTTTAAACTGCAAAAAAATAGTATAAGAAATACAAACAAGCACACGACAATAACGTGTGCTTGTTTTGTTGTGGGCTACCGCGGCTGCTCTCCACCCATAATTTGGATCGCCTATAGGCTCCATTATCCAGGTTTGTAAAACAATTAAAATGTAATTATAACATCACAGTAAAGCTGCTTAATCGATCTTCCATTTGTTTTTTAGCATCATTCATCATGCCGTCGAGCAGTTCTTTCACGGTTGGAATATGTTCAATGAGTCCGGCCACCTGCCCGCTATTCATGAAACCATTCTCAGCATCTCCCTGGATCGCACCAGCAATGTGATGGTCCTCTGATGTCATTTCGAGGTATTGCTCTGAAGCCACTCCACTTCGTTCCGATTCGATAATGCTATCAGCATATGGTGCTTTTAAAACGCGTCTTACTTGTCCGACTGACCGGCCTAAAATAACGGTTTCGTTATCCCCAGCATCAAGAAGCCTTTGTTTATAGGTTGAATGAAATGGTGCTTCTTTCGTTGCTATCAAGCGGGTACCTAACTGTACACCAGCTGCTCCGAGCATCAAAGCCGCTGCCAGACCTTGACCATTTCCAATTCCACCCGCTGCCACAACCGGGATTGTGACATGGCGGCTTATTTGTGGAATGAGCGTAAATGTGGTTAATTCCATACTTGAATTAATACCGGCTGCTTCAAACCCTTCTGCCACCAATACATCTGCCCCTGCAGCCTCTGCCTTTTGAGCTTGTTTGACCGACGCGACAACCGCAATTACTTTTATTCCTTTTTCATGCAGGAGTGGAATAAAAGGAGCAGGATTGCCAGCCGATAATGAAACAATTGGTATTTCATGCTTAAACACAAGTTGAATCATTTCTTTTGTATAAGGACTAACATTAATTGGTATATTCAATGCAAAACTGTTATTCGTTTTATCTTTCGTTTCAAGAATAATGGCTTCGACCTGCTCAAGGGACATCGTTCCACATCCTATCGTACCAAGACCTCCAGCTTCAGATACAGCAGCCGTAAGTTGAGCATTGCTTATATTCCCCATTCCCCCCTGAATGATTGGATATTGAATAGAAAAAAGTTCGCAAATATATTTCATTTTTTCAACCCCCTATTAATTTCATGTTATACTATAATCAATAGAAAAACAATTCTGATTTTTTTAAAGGAGCGAAAGAAATGATCATCCCATTCAATGGCATAACCCCTTCCATTCATAAAACAGTTTTCGTGGCACCTGGTGCTCACTTAATTGGCGATATTACGATTAAAGAAGAATCTTCCATCTGGTTTAATGCTGTGTTACGAGGGGATGAGGATTCGATTATTATTGGCGCAAGGTGCAGTATTCAAGATAACTCTACCATTCATTTATTCGAAGGATGTCCTGTTATCATTGAAGACGAGGTTACAGTCGGGCACAACGTTATTCTGCACGGCTGCAAAGTGGGTAAACGTTCAATTATAGGTATGGGCTCTACCATATTAGACAACGTAGAAATCGGCGAAGAATGCATTATTGGTGCGAATACACTGATTGCCGCGGGCAAAAAGATACCGCCTCGCTCACTTGTCGTTGGATCACCGGGAAAAGTCGTCAGGGAATTAACCCATAAAGACCTAGAACTTATTCGCCTCTCTACTGATTCATATGTACAAAAAGGACGGGAATTTAAAGAGATCCTTAAATAGATAATTTAAGATTTTAAGAGCAAAAGACGGAAGCCCCTTGGCGCTGAAGCTAGACAACACGGAGCTGCGGAACAAAAAAAGCTGCCTCGAAAGTCCTCCATTAAAGACTTTTGGGGCAGCTTTTATTTTTTTGAATGAATAATTAAAGGATGATTTTTCGCGTCATAGGAATGATCCTTTCTGCGCAAATCATTATCCGCTTCAAAGACATTTTCAAAAAACCTGCTAGCTGGTTCCGCTAAAAGTTGATAATACTGACTAAACAGCAGCGCCGCATGATTACCACTCCACATTGGCGGTAAAAGTTCCTTTGGCAGACCTGGATCAATGAACAGAAATTTTCTGTATTCATGAACAAGATTTGTTCTCTCCACAAAGCACTCTGAGTCGGACATTTCTCCTTTGCTTAGCACACTTTGATGTACAATGAATTGCTTACTGTACTTTGAGATAAACTCCTCATACTTATTCTCGATTTCCTCAAGCGGCCAGCTTTTTTCCACAAGGGATTGACTATCTTTTGGCCCTTTATAGTCCGAGACGAAGAAATCAACGTATTCACTAATATCATACTTTTCGATTAAAAGATTCACTTCTTTTTCAAGGTTATTCGGTGAAATCCAGCAGGCATTAGAGAAACTTCCAAATCCACTCCACAATAGTTCCTGTCGAAGCTCATCACGAATCTGCCGTTTTTCTTCTGGAATTGAATACATTAAAATACGCCATTTTCTGTCCCATTCATGCGGGTTCAGTTTAAAAATTCGGTTGGCGGCCTCATCCATCCGGGAAACACCTCGTTCAGTCAAAAAGTAAAAACTTTTGTTTCCCTGCTTTTCTGACTGAATCCACCCTTGCTTCACCATTCGCGAAACAGCGACACGAACGCCCTGTTCATTATGCCCAAACTCTTTCAATAAACGAACCAAGCTGCCAATCCAAATTTTATTTCCATAGTGACGTAAATAATCTCCATAAATGGTGAAAATCATCGATTGTGTGTTTGCACCCATAACCTCTTCACTCTTTCTTTTTCCCTGTCCATTACTAATTTTGAACGAGACGTTTTTTTCTATTATATCATAAACGTCAATATCATCTCCCTGAAAATTGAGGTATTCTCCGCTCACTAAATGCATCGAGCGCCTCGATTCGGTCTTCTGTTGGAATCGTCAGTTCATACGCTTTCGCTTCAATTGCAAGCCCCGTCTGTAAGTCTGTGTTCATTCCCTGAGTAATCGCATATTTCGCCTGTTTTAATGCAACAGGCCCATTTTTCATCATATTTGCCGCAAATTGTTTACACTCTTCAGAAAGCACATCACGCGGCACCACTTTTAATACAATACCAAGGTCGAGCGCCTCCTCAGCTGAGATTTTTTTCGCCGTTAAAATTAATTCTTTGGCCTTCATTTCACCAATCAGTCGTGGAAGGCGCTGTGTTCCGCCTGCACCCGGAATGATTGCCCAGCTCGTTTCGGTCAACCCCATGGATACACCTTGTGCCGCAATCGCAAAGTCACACGACAGTAGCCACTCAAATCCTCCGCCCAGCGCGTAACCATTAACCGCTGCGATTGTCGGCTGCGGCAAGCTGGCAATACTATTAAACAAATCACGAATCGCTTTCACATTTCTTCTTACCTCTGACTCATTTAAGGTTTTTCTTTCTTTCAAATCAGCACCGGCACTGAATGCTTTTGGGCCGGCTCCTGTAAAAATAACAACGCGTACCTCAGGATTTACATGAATGGAATCAACAGCCTCCTGCAGTTCACGAAGTGTATCATAGTTAAAACAATTCAATACGTCCGGTCGGTTTACTGTTACATATCCGATATGACCTTTCACTTCATATAATACGTTTCCCATGGCCATTCCCTCTCTTTTTTTTAAATAAAGGCCATCTCACATATTCGAGACAGCCTCTTTAGTTCTAGTCTATATTTTCAATAATCGCCGCTATCCCCTGACCGACTCCTACACACATTGTCGCCAGTCCATATTGAACATTTTGTTTTTTCATTTCATATAAAAGCGTCGTCAAAATACGGGCTCCACTTGCACCAAGTGGATGTCCAAACGCAATAGCACCGCCGTTTACATTGACCTTTTCCTGATCAAACTCAAGCTGGCGTATGCATTCTAGCGACTGTGAGGCAAAGGCTTCATTTAGTTCTACAAGACCGATATCGTTTACCGATAAGTTTGCCCGATCAAGCGCTTTTCTCGTTGCATAAATTGGACCAAGGCCCATAACCGCAGGCTCAAGACCGGCAACCGCTCCAACCACATATTTTGCAAGGGGCTTCAAACCAAGTTCTTTTGCTTTATCCGCACTCATTAATAACAAAGCGGATGCTCCGTCATTTACTCCGGATGCATTACCAGCTGTTACTGTGCCGCCTCCAAAAATCGGACGCAGTTTAGCAAGTTTTTCAATCGTTGTATCTGGACGTGGATGCTCGTCTTGATCGAAGACAACCTCGTTTCCTTTCCGATCATGAAAACGAACGGGTACAATTTCTTCCGCAAAACGATTGGATTCCATTGCTTTTTTTGCCCGCTGCTGGCTTTGAAGTGCAAACTGATCCTGATCTTCCCGTGAAATTGAGCAGCGTTGCGCCACATTTTCAGCTGTCTGAGGCATGGAATCTGCTCCATACATCTCTTCTAGCTTTTTATTCGTAAATCGCCATCCAATCGTTGTATCCTGAAGCTCCATCGATCCCCGAGGGAAGTCACTCTCAGGTTTTGCCATGACATATGGTGCTCTTGTCATACTTTCCGTTCCCCCTGCGATGTAAATATCGCCTTCCCCTACAGCTATAGATCGTGCAGCATACATAACCGCATCAAGTCCTGATCCGCACAAACGATTAATAGTAGTTCCACCAACGTTCACTGGAAGACCAGCTAAAAGTGCGGACATTCTCGCTACATCTCGGTTATCCTCTCCTGCCTGATTCGCATTTCCGAAGATGACATCTTCAATTTGTTCCGGCGGCAGCCCTGGATTCCGCTCTGTCAGCGCTTTAATGACAATTGCTCCGAGATCATCTGGACGTACACTTTTTAATGCTCCTTTATACTTCCCGATAGGTGTTCTTACCGCATCAACAATGACAACGTCCCTCATTTTCCCACCAGCTCTTCAATTTTTGTATAGTCGTACACACCTTTACCAGACTTACGGCCCAGCCTTCCCGCTTTTACATACTGTTCAAGCAGTGGTGCTGGACGGTATTTTTCACCAAGTTTTTCATGTAAATATTTTAAATTATTTAAACGGGCATCTAGTCCTACTAAATCCCCCAGCTCAAATGGGCCCATCGGATAATTCAATCCTAGCTTGATTGCTTTATCAATTTCTTCAGGTGTTCCTAACCCTTCTTGAAGCATATAGAATGCTTCATTCCCAACCAGGCAGCTGATCCGGCTTGTTACAAAACCAGGAAATTCGTTAATGACCACTGTCTCTTTCCCCATCTTCTCAGCAACCTGTTTTATGACTGCTGCTGTTTCATCACTCGTTTCGAGGCCGCGTACAATTTCGACTAGCGGCATTTTCTGTACAGGATTGAAGAAATGCATCGCAATCGTTTTTTCAGGACGCTTTCCATAAGAACCAATTTCTGTCGGGCTCATAGTGGAAGTATTAGTAGCAAAATAGCAGTGATCCTGTGCATGTTCTTCTATTGTTTCGAAAACAGCTTTTTTAACTTCTGCACGCTCTGGAACGGCCTCTATAATTAAATCAGCTTTAATAGCAGCTTCTTTTAAATTGGAAGAATATAACAATCGGCTTTTTCCTGCATCCGCTTCTTCAGAAGTGATTTTTCCGTAACGTACACCTTTTTCAAAAATAATATCAATCTCTTTTTTCGCGCTATCTAATGCAGATGGATTCACATCTACTAATGTTATGTCAAATCCTCCAGTTGCTCCTACATAGGCGATCCCTCTGCCCATTACTCCAGAGCCTACGACTACTATGTTTGTAATCATCTAACTTTCTCCTTCCACATAATAGAGGCTGACTGCGATAGAATCAGATTTGCATCCAGCTATACCCGAATGATTTTTCTGAAATATGTTTCAGCCAGCCTTTATTCACTATTTTGTATCTCGGTTTAATATCCATCAACGGCAGCCCCTGATAGAAGTCTCAACTTATTAAATGCCGAAAGGATTTAATGGGCGACTTCCATAATAGGAAATAAAACTTTTCGTTTCAGTATAAAGATCTAATGTCTCAATACAAAGCTCCCGTCCGAAGCCTGATTGTTTATAACCGCCGAAAGGTGTTCCTGGGAAAGCTGAGAATGGGCAGTTTACCATGACAATCCCTGCTTGGATTTGGTTACCCACACGAGTTGCACGGGCACCATCTTTCGTCCAAAGGGCTGAACCAAGGCCGAACTCTGTGTCATTTGCTAGTCTAATTGCCTCTTTTTCATCTTTGAATTTCATGATTACAACAACTGGTCCAAAGATTTCTTCTTTCACTACTTTCATATTGTGATTTACATTACCAATGACCGTCGGCTCATACCAATAACCGCCTTCGAATCCTTCAACTACTGCCGGCTTTCCACCCACTAAGATTTCAGCTCCATCTGCAATAGCTGATTGAACATAACTATCAACAACATCTAATTGACCTTGATCGATAACTGATCCAACATGTGTTTCTTTATCTAATGGATTTCCTAATTTAAGCTTTTTCGTTTTTTCTACGAATCTAGTAACAAATTCATCATAGATATCCTCGTGCACGTATAAGCGAGATCTCGCCTCACAAGATTGTCCTGTATTATAGAAAATACCGAATAGTGATCCATCTATAGCCGCTTCAATATCAGCATCCTCGAACACGATATTCGGAGATTTCCCGCCAAGCTCCAATGTTACACGCTTTAATGTTTTAGAAGCCTTGCCCATGATATCTCTACCAATTGGTGTAGAACCTGTGAAAGCGACTTTATTTACATTCGGATGTTCAACAAGATAATTTCCAACGTCAGAACCAGAACCAGGAATAATATTAACAACTCCCGCAGGAACTCCTGCTTCAATACAAATTTCCCCTAAAACAATGGCAGTTAACGGAGTTAATGAAGCTGGTTTCACAATGACAGAACATCCAACCGCGATTGCAGGTGCAATCTTCCACGCCGCCATCATCAATGGGTAGTTCCAAGGAATAATTTGTGCACATACACCTACAGGTTCTTTCTCTGTATAGTTATGGAATTGACCTGCCATATTATTTACGGAGCCACTATGTCCTACAATGGCACCTGCATAAAATTCAAAAACTTCAACAGCTTGCATAACTTGACCTTGTGCCGTTGAAATGGATTTACCACTATTTAAGACTTCTAATTCGACTAATTCATTAAAACGGGAACGCATAATTGCCGCAATTTTATTTAAAATACGAGAGCGTTTATTAACAGGTGATTTTTTCCATTTCCCCTTTTCGAAAGCTCCAAGAGCTGCTTGTACTGCTCTTTCAGCATCTTCTTGTGTAGCTTTTGCAACCCTGGCAATGATTTCACCAGTGGCAGGATTGTAAGCATCAATAGTGGCTCCATTAGAACTTTCCACTCTTTCACCATTAATAACTAGATGGTAATAATCACGCTTCATTTCTACTTTTTCAAAAGTTTCTGCTTCTTGTACTTTTACCATTTCATCCCACTCCCTTTTTTATGTTACTCACCAATAAATTGAGCTTTGCGTTTCTCTGTAAATGCCGTTACCCCTTCAACATAATCTTTCGTTAAGCCGGCAATTCGTTGTCCTTCCGCTTCTTCTTTCAAATATTCTTCAAAAGAAATATGGTAGGAGGCTTCTAAATATCTTTTGATTAAGCCGATTGCTTTCGTTGGTCTGCTGGCAATATTTTCTGCAAAGGCTGTCACTTGTTCGTTCCAGTCCTCTACTCCGATTACTTTTGTAGCAAGACCCATTTTTTCTGCCTCAGCAGCAGGTACTTTTTCTCCCAATACAGATAGCTCTAATGCCTTTGCATGACCCACAATTCGTGAAAGGAAATACAGATTACCCGAATCAGGAATTAACCCAATATTGACAAAGGCATTTAGAAAGCTTGCTTTCTCAGAGATAAGACGGAAATCGCAGGCTAATGCCAGACTAAAGCCTGCCCCTGCAGCCACACCGTTTACTGCTGCAATAATTGGTTTTTCACAACTGACGATTTCCTTCATCATCGGACCGTAATCGTCACGGAGCATTTGCCCTAAATTCATGCTGTCATCCACATCTGCTAAGTCTTGACCGGAACAAAAGGCCCTTCCTTCTCCGGTAATGACAATCGCACGCACCTCATGAGACTTTGACGAGTGTTTAATTGCCTTTTGGATTTCTTTATTCATTTGTGATGTAAAAGCATTCAGTTTATCAGGTCGGTTTAGACTGAGCCAAGCTACCCCGTTTTCAATCCGAAAAGTAATTGTTTCGTACATAGCATAACTCCTTATCTGCCTGTAAAATTAGGCTTTCTTTTTTCTACAAACGCTTCCATGCCTTCCTTTTGATCTTCAGAAGCAAAGAGCAAGTAGAAATTCTTTCTTTCATATTGCATTCCTTCATATAAGGAGTAATCCACTGCCTTATTAACAGAGTCTTTGATTATTCTGACTGCTAAAGGCGGCTGTGCCGCAATCTTTCTTGCGAAGCCAATCGCTTCCTCCATCAATAATTCAGGTGCGACAATTTTATTAATAATGCCATATTTTAAGGCTGTTTCTGCATTGATTCTTTCGGCGGTCAAGATCCATTCAAGTGCCTTTGTTTTACCCACTAGCTTCGTCAGTCTTTGTGTCCCTCCTGCTCCAGGCATAACTCCAAGTGTTACTTCTGGAAAGGAAAACAGTGTATCTCCAGCAGCTATAAGTAAGTCACATGATAAGGCAAGCTCAAAGCCACCGCCGAATACAAAGCTTTTGACTGCACCAATGATAGGCTTTTTAACGAAACTTAACCGGTCCCAATCAGCAAATTGATTCAACAATTCCAATCTAACAGGATTGTCATTGGCCATCTCATCAATATCCGCTCCAGCAGAAAATGCTTTTCCATGACCGGATAATAAGATTACTTTCACTTGGGTATCACGGTCGAATTCTTCTGCTGCAGAAACAATTTCACCGACCATCGTCCGGTTCAGCGCATTCAATTGTTTCGGTCGGTTCAAAGTGATAAAGCCTATCCCATCCCCAATTGATGTCTCAATAAATTGAAACTCGTTCATTTTATACTTCCTCACCGATCATCATGGTTACGAGTTTCCCAGCAAAACCCATCAAGTCTTTTCCTGATGCTTTTCCTTCAGGGGAACGCATACCTTGTTGAAGTGCTTCATGATTTTCATAATACATTTCGCATAGAATGTGATATTCAGAGTCTTTCCCCATTGGTGTTCCGACTATTTTTGTAACGACCATTTTTTGAAGACCTGGGATTTTTTCTGTGATAGGACCATGAACACTGAAATAATGTTCATCAAATTCTTCTTTATTTTCCGGCTGCTTATATAGAGCAATTAACTTTACCATTTTATTCCCTCCGTATTTTACATAAATTTAATCATTGGTTTCATTGCTTCAAATGGGTTTTTACATGATTTGCAATATAAAATGCTGCGGCACGCGGTTGGTCCGAATATGTTTTCCATCGTGACATACGTGGATTCACAATACGGACAATCTATATGCCACGATCCATCTTCTTTCATTTGTCGAGGGGGAGGGGAGATTCCGAATACCTTTAGTCCCGCTTTCCCCTTTTCCGTAATCCTGTCAGATGTCCAGGATGGGGAACGTAGGAATTCTACGCTCACTCCTTCAACGCTTGGCAGCTGTTTAACGGCTGTTTCAACATTTTTTTGAATGATAGACAAAGCTGGACACCCTAGAAAGGTAGGCAGTATTTTTACTGAAACATCTGATCCTGATATCTCCACATTCTCCACCATTCCTAAATCTAGAATGCTGACTGTATTAATTTCAGGATCTTTTACGTTTTCCAGTAGTTTATATATTTCTTCTGATGTTAATAACACGGTAGACATAGTCCCCCTCCCCCTTTTCCTCTTGTATTACCAGGAAGCTGCTTTATTACTAGCGTATACTTCACTTAAAGTTTCGAGTGCCTTCTCTAAATCCTCTGTGTGCTTCCCATTTCGTCCATCTCCTTGAGCCATTCCTACTTCAATGGGTCCTTGGAGCCCAACACTTTTCAATACAGGTGCAACAGCCTGATTCCATTTATTCAGTAAAACCGCTTCGCTTTCAATTAAACCTTGTTGCACGATTTTATTTCGATGTTCTCCAAGAGAGAGAACACCTTGAAAATCTTGCAACGTTTTTTCAATAGCTGCTTTCATTCGGGAAACAGCTTCTTCATGACCTGAACCTAAAAGTTGAACGAACCATGTTTTCCAGTGCATTAAATGATAGTAAAGTTCCATTTGCACCTTTGCGGCAACTTCAGCCAGCGGCTCATATGAACTTGAATGTAGTGATTGAATCTTAATCATTTTAGCTTGGGTATAAAAATAATTTCGTACAACTGCAAAAGCCCAATCATAATCCGGTTCTTCCATATAATAGCCAGGTCCATTAACGAGTTCCAAGATAATCGCATTACGCCTTGCATTCGCTGGACGGTCATGGGCCAGCTGATTTGCATTCCCTTCACCGAGTTCTTCTAACAATTGATAGAATATGGCCGCATGACCCATTGTATCTTGGGTGATGGAGGAAGTTGCTACGTCTTCTTCAATGTGAGGAGCGAGACCCAGCCATTCAGATCCACGATAGGAATGGATAAAATCATCGTCTGCTAGTTGAAATAGCAACTCTTTAATTGCCGTATTCTCTACTGATGAATTATTTGCCATTTTTTACGCCTCCTGCCCAAGACAAAATTTCCTTCTCATCAAGCATTTCTTGTTCATATTTCCGCCATTTTTTCTTTAAATAGCCATACCCTTTTGTTGTGCGGTATTCTTTATTATCTAAACGTTGAAGCGTTTTCTTTTCTTCCGAAGTCATTTTACGTATATTCTGACGTTTCACAACCCAGATATCATCCACTGCTTCACGTCGCATAAAGTTTTCCTGTGCCATCAGGATCGCAATATCCTCATTTGGTGCGAGCAAGCTAAAATGATATTGTACTGGTGCAGTTGGGGTCTTGCGGCTAAATACTTCAAACTCTTCAAAATATGATTCTTGCCTAGTTTCCATGTTCCTTCCCCTCCCTTAGACAGTCTTTGGTGACAATGCTTCACGTACCCATTGGTTATTTTTGTAAGAAATTCTTCTAAGATTCAAGCGCTCTTGTGAACGAGGTCCTTCATTTCTAGCAATCTTCTTCAATTTATTCCAGTCAGGCTGTTTATAAATCCATTTTCCTGTTTCTTCATCAAATCGCAGCGTTTCATCCGGAATGGTAAAACCAAGTGAATGAATCCGCTTAATATACTTGCTAAAGAAAGATTGACGAAGTCCTTCATTCGTGCCCGTTCTGATTCTATACTTTAAGGTAACATCTTGTTTTGAAGCACCCATTTCATTCTTGCTTGGCGGTCCGAAGAAAAGCAGCAAAGATTCCCACCAATAATTAAGGGCATCTTGCACCATTTGTCTCTGTTCTTCTGTCCCTTCAGCTAAAGCCATAATAATGGCTTCTCCGTGTTGAGCGTGGAAAACCTCTTCTGCACAAATTCTGTGTAAGGCACGGGCATATGGACCGTAAGATGCACCAAGCATATCCGTTTGGGTGATAATGGCCGCTCCATCAACTAACCAGCCAATCAGCCCTGCATCTCCCCATGATTTAGCTTCCATATGGAAAACATTATGGAACTTTAAATCTCCAGTAAAAAGATCCTGCATCAGATCGTCCCGCTTTTTTCCATATGGTTTCAATAAATCTTCCGCCACACGAAGCAATAATTGTCCGTGTCCCATTTCGTCTTGTACCTTCGCCATAATCCCAAGTTTTCTATGCAAAGTAGGAGCTTTTGGTACCCATTCCTTTTCAGGAAGTGCTCCCATTATTTCGCTCATACCATGCATGGAAATTAATTTGATTAATGTATTCCGATATTCATCTGGCATCCAATCATCTGCTTCAATTTTATCTCCAGCTTCGATCCTAGCTATAAATTGCTCCAGCTTTTCCTGTTCTGTTATTTCATTTAAAAGAACGCTCATTTCAAATCCCCCTTTTCTCAAAAGCAATATAACGTTTATTTAACGTAATTATATTTTATTGTTATATAAAAAGCAAGAATATTGCGTCATTTTTTTAAAATAAAAGAATGGGCGATACTCTCCTTTATTTCAACGATACTTTGAACCGTGACGACCTACTTTATCTTCGCTAAATCGTGGATACGGTGCACGGGCACCAGAAATTTTTGTACAATGACAAGGGAATGGCATTTGTTCTTCTTGACGAAAATGAAGGAACAGCATGCACAATTCCCTGCTGGGATAATGACAGATTCATTATACGCTGATCATAGCACTGTTTCGCTTATCAACAATACGAATGGCCTTTCCTTCAGAACGCGGGATGCCTTTTGGAATGTTGACAACGATATCCATCGTCACTAGACATGTGTTTTTCATATGGTGCTGGACCGTCTTCTTCAATTTCTGAACATTGGCATGTGTTAAGTCTCCATCAATCCTAGTATAGAAATCGCTTTCAATTTCAACATGTAATTCAACACTGTCCATTGCACCTTTCTTAACAAGGTGAATCTGATAATGAGGAACGAGTCCCTTCACTTGCAACAATGCCCGTTCAATTTCAGAAGGGAAAACGTTTACACCTCTGACAATGAGCATGTCATCTGTTCTGCCTTTTACCCTGGACATTCTCGTTGTCGTACGTCCACATTTACATTTTTCTCGGGTAATAGCGGCAAGATCCCCAGTTCGATAACGAATAATTGGTAGGGCTTCCTTCGTTAAGCTAGTAAAAACAAGTTCTCCAACTTCTCCATCTGCTACCGGTTCGAGTGTATCTGGATTAATCACTTCAATCAGGAAGTGATCATCTGCGATATGAAGTCCATCCTGTGCTTCATGACATTCTATCGCAACACCCGGTCCCATAACTTCACTTAGGCCGTAAATATCAACCGCTTTCAATTTTAGTTTCTTTTCAAGTGTCGCTCTCATTTCTTCCGACCAAGGCTCAGCGCCAAAAATACCATATTCAATTCCATTATCAGCAGGGTCTATCCCCATTTCTTCCATCTTTTCAGCCATATTTAGAATATAAGATGGCGTTCCGCAAATACCTCTCGGTTTCAAATCATTAATAAGTGTAATTTGCCGATCTGTGTTTCCCCCCGAAATTGGTAATGTTGCAGCGCCTAGCTTTTCTGCTCCGTAATGAAGACCAAGCCCGCCTGTAAACAATCCATAGCCATAGGCATTATGAAAAATATCAGATTTCCGACCGCCTGCAGTGACAATTGCACGGGCAACCATTACTGACCAGTTTTCAATATCATTTTTTGTATATCCTACAATTGTCGGCTTTCCGCTCGTTCCAGATGATCCATGAACGCGGACAACCTCATCCATGGGAACTGCAAATAGACCGAATGGGTATTGCTCACGAAAATTCTGTTTTTTGGTAAATGGAAGCTTTGTCACATCGCTTAACTGCTGAATATCTTCTGGCGTAATACCCAGTTCATCAAATTTCTCTTTGTAAAATGGTACATTCTTAAATACATTTCTAACCGTTTTTTGAAGTCGTGCCAGCTGCATACTTTCCATTTCAACACGGGTAGCAGTTTCAATTTCTGGATTGTACATTTTGTCAGTCCCCCTCATTTGCTTTTCATTGTTCCTGAAATTACATAACGGAATTAAAACGAAAATAAAAAATCTAGTAATATACTTTTTCAGATTAATACGACATTTCCACGTTGTCAATAGTGTTAACTTTGAATTTTAATAGAAAATATAAAATTTTATTAAATATTTTAATTTACTTAATATTCTAATTATGATAGCTTTAAAACGAGAGTGACATATATCACTTTTTATCATTACCGTTTTAAAATCGTTTTATTCAAGGAGGGGTTATTATGGAATCACCAGTAAAAAAAAGCTACTTAACCGAAGAACATGTCGAAAAGAAGCCCTATTATCAATTGGTTGAAACCGAAGATTTTAAGGATTTACTTCAAAAGAAAAAAGCATTTATTATCCCTGTCACCACTTTCTTCCTTACGTTCTATTTTGTTCTACCTGTGTTAGCTGCTTATACATATCTATTAAAAGGAGAAGCTTTTCTCGGTATAACATGGGCATGGGTTTATGCACTTCTTCAGTTCGTTGTGGTTTGGATCGGTGGAATTGTCTACCTTAAGAAATCAGAGAAGTATGACAAAATGGCCCAAAATATTTTAACTAAATACCGGAAGGAGCTTGGCTGATGAGTACATTATCTCTTATACTTTTTTTAGGCATTATCTTGTTAACGCTTACAATAACCTATTATTCTTCTAAGAAAACGAAAAACGCGAGCGATTTTTATACAGCTGGCGGCGGGTTGACTGCATGGCAAAATGGATTGGCTGTAGCTGGTGACTTTATGTCTGCTGCTTCTTTTCTCGGTATTACAGGGGCTATCGCTCTGATTGGTTTCGATGGATTTTATATGAGCATTGGCAATCTTGTCGCGTTCCTTGTCTTATTATACTTTGTTTCGGAGCCGCTTCGTAATCTTGGAAAATACACGTTAGCCGATATGATTTCTGCTCGGTTTAAGTCCAAAAAGGTACGTGGGATCGCTGCAGCGAACACTCTTGTCATTTCTATTTTTTATATGATTGCTCAACTTGTTGGTGCGGGTGGATTGATTAAACTTCTTCTTGGGATCGATTACGGTCTTTCCGTTCTTCTCGTCGGTGTATTAATGACAATTTATGTTATTTTCGGTGGGATGCGGGCGACAAGCTGGGTACAAATAACAAAAGCCGCGCTTTTGCTGGGCGGTTCTTCCGTTTTGACGTTTATTGTATTTTCCCGATATAACTTTAACATCTCAGAAATGTTCCACCATGTTAAGACAGCAACACCCCTTGGTAATGACTTTTTAAATCCAGGTAATAAATACACGAATGGACTTGATATGATTTCATTTAATATGTCACTTGTCCTCGGCGCAGCAGGACTTCCGCATTTACTTGTCCGCTTCTTTACTGTAAAGGATGCGGCGACGGCACGAAAATCTGTTGTATATTCAACATGGTTTATTGGCGTATTTTTTATTATGACGATTTTCCTAGGGTTCGGTGCTGCTTCATTCGTCGGTTTTGACCGCATTGTTGAGGCTAACCCTGCTGGAAACATGGCCGCGCCGCTTCTCGCATTAACCGTAGGCGGTGAATTCTTGTTTGCATTCGTCTCAGCTGTCGCATTTGCCACTATTTTAGCGGTAGTATCCGGCCTTGTTTTAACGTCAGCATCCGCCTTTGCACATGACATTTATGGAGAAATTATTAAAGACGGAAAAATGACTGAAAAGCAGCAAGTTCTTGTAGCACGTATCTCGGCTATTAGTGTTGCGTCTATTTCAATCGAGCTAGCCTTGTTCGCACAGTCACTGAATGTTGCTTTCCTTTCGGTACTTGCATTAGGTATTGCAGCAAGCGCCAACTTGCCGGTTATTCTTTGCACAATTTACTGGAAACGATTTAATGCAATCGGAGCGATCACCGGCATGCTGTTTGGGTTAATCAGCTCTCTAGTTTTAGTTTTGCTTAGTCCGAATGTATGGAATCCCCAACCTGGAATGGGTATTTTCACAGGAGACCCTATTTTTACAATGAGCAACCCGACCATTTTCACCGTGCCTCTTGGCTTTATAGGTGCCTATATAGGTACAATGTTGTCTAAAGCAAAAGAAGACGAAAATAAATTCGCAGAAGTATTGTTTAAATCAAACACTGGGTATGGCATTAGCTCAGCAAAAGATCATTAAGGAGAGGAAAATTCCATGACAATTCAATTAGATGATCAGGCAATTCACGATTTACATTACGATGAAATTAAGCAAGTTCTAAAAGACGAACCATTTGCATCTTTTCTTGGCATGAAGCTGACAAATCTCGGACCTGGCACAGCGGAAGCGGAATTAATTCCTGACGACCGGATGCTTAATGCACATGGAACAGTTCACGGTGCCATTATCTTTTCACTTGCAGATTACGTATTTGCCGCAGCGAGCAACTCATATGGCAAAACAGCTGTGGGTGTCACCACCAATGTTAACTTTATATCAGCTGGCAAACGTGGCAGAACTTTAACTGCAAATGCAAGAGAAATAAAGAAAAATCACAAACTCGCTTGGTACAAAATCGATGTCCAAAGTGAAAATGAACTAATCGCAACCATGGAAGCGATGGTTTACAGAAAGAGCCATTATTTTGTTAAACAGGATAAATAAAGCATTTATTAACCGGACAAATCAATCGATTCGTCCGGTTATTTTTTACAATGAAAGTAATAAGTAAAACCGAAATTAATGGTACTCAAATTAAAGACGAACGATTTGTGATTCAAATGGTCTCATATTGTTTCTTCATTTTTTTCTACTTGAGTGTTGTAATTTGAAATAATGATTTCCCTGCCTTCAATTGAAAGGGCTTTTCCTATACAAAAACAAAAAAGACTTAGCACCTAATCGAAAGTGCCAAGCCTTTTTTATGATTTACTTTCAAGTATCAACGTCACGGGACCGTCATTGATGAGTTCAACATCCATCATCGCACCGAATATGCCGGTTTCTACACGAATCCCTTTTTCTCGCAGCAAGCTGTTAAGTAACTCATAAAGTTGAACAGCTTGGTCTGGCCGGGCCGCATCCATGAAGTTTGGCCTTCTCCCCTTTCGACAATCACCGTAAAGAGTAAATTGCGAAACAGAAAGAATTTCACCGCCAACATCTAATAAAGATAGATTCATCTTTTCATCGGCATCCTCAAAAATACGGAGGTTGGCAATTTTATCGGCTAGGTAGATGGCATCCTCTTCCTTGTCAGCATGGGTGATACCGACAAGTAAGACAAGCCCCTTTGTTATTTGACCAGTTACTTCCCCGCCAACAGTTACGTTGGCACCTTTACTTCGTTGAACAACTACACGCATTTTTTGAAACTCCTTAATTCATCATTCGACGGACGGAATAAATATCGTGGATCTGTTTAATTCGTTCAACCACCTTTTGCAAATGGTTCACATTGTGTATGGCAATCGACATGCTAATCGTCGCCATTTTATTCCGATCCGATTTGCCTGAAACGGCAGAGATATTTGTTTTCGTTTCATTTACAGCTTGAAGTACTTCATTCAGAAGCCCTCTACGGTCATAACCGTTAATTTCAATATCAACATTATATTCTTTCCGATCATTTAAGGATGATTCCCACTCTACCGGGATTAACCTTGACTGAGCATCATTAGAATCAATGTTCGTACAGTCCGAACGATGTACAGAGACCCCGCGGCCTTTTGTAATAAAACCAACAATTTCATCGCCTGGAACCGGATTACAGCATCTTGATAACCGAATCAGTAAATTATCAATCCCGGAAACTCGGACACCGGATTCACGTTTTTTGGAAGATGGGAAGGTTTTTAGGTCCGTTATGGCATTGGTAATATTCGAACTCTGCTCCTGATCCCTCTTTTTGCGCCATTTCTCGGTTAATCGGTTGGCGACCTGTAAAGCCGTTACACCATTATAACCAACCGCTGCATACATATCTTCTTCACTGGAGAAATTAAACTTTTCAGCAACCTTTTTCAGATTGTCAGAGGTCAATATTTCTTTGATATCGAACTCCATATTACGAATTTCTTTTTCAACCATCTCTTTGCCTTTATCGACATTTTCATCGCGGCGCTGCTTCTTAAAGAAGGCCCGGATCTTATTTTTCGCTTGCGATGTTTGCGCCAGCTTCAACCAATCCTGACTTGGACCGTATGAATGTTTCGATGTAAGGATTTCGATGATATCACCAGTCTTAAGCCGGTAGTCCAGCGTCACCATTTTGCCATTCACTTTTGCGCCTATCGTCTTATTGCCAATTTCGGAGTGAATTCGATAAGCAAAATCAATAGGAACAGAACCAGACGGCAACTCCATGACATCACCTTTTGGTGTAAACACAAAAACCATATCTGAAAATAAGTCAATTTTCAATGACTCCATAAACTCTTCCGCATTGGCGGTATCATTTTGGAACTCCAGTATTTCTCTGAACCAGGTTAATTTCTGTTCAAACGAAGTGCTCTCGTTAAGTGCTTCTTTGCCCTCTTTATAAGCCCAGTGTGCTGCCACCCCGAATTCAGCAATCCGATGCATCTCATACGTTCTAATTTGAACCTCAAGCGGATCTCCTTTTGGGCCGATTACGGTAGTATGCAAGGATTGATACATATTAGGCTTCGGCATCGCGATATAATCCTTGAAACGGCCGGGCATTGGTTTCCAGCAAGTGTGAATAATCCCTAAAACAGCATAGCAATCTTTAATACTGTTTACGACGATTCGAACAGCTAGCAAATCATAAATTTCACTGAACTGCTTGTTTTGCAAAGCCATTTTCCGATAAATGCTATAAATATGCTTCGGACGGCCAGAAAGCTCTGCTTTAATCGACACTTCACCCATTCGGTTCTTTACTTCTTCAATGACATCCACTAAATATTGCTCACGTTCAGCGCGCTTCTTTTTCATTAAGTTAACAATTCGATAATATTGCTGCGGATTTAAATACCTTAAGGCTGTATCTTCCAGTTCCCATTTAATCTTAGAAATACCAAGACGATGTGCCAAAGGCGCAAAAATTTCAAGTGTTTCATTTGAAATCCGACGCTGCTTTTCTAAAGGAAGATGTTTAAGTGTCCGCATATTATGCAAACGGTCGGCAAGCTTAATTAGGATGACCCGGATATCCTGGGCCATTGCCACAAACATTTTTCTGTGGTTCTCTGCCTGCTGTTCCTCGTGAGATTTATATTTAATTTTCCCTAATTTGGTTACGCCGTCGACAAGCATGGCCACTTCGTCATTAAAAGAAGACTCAATATCTTTTAAAGATATACTCGTATCTTCAACGACGTCATGAAGAAAACCAGCTGCAACCGTGGCAGGATCCATCTCCAAGTCAGCTAGAATGCCAGCAACCTGGATCGGATGAATAATGTACGGTTCGCCCGATTTTCTATATTGTTCACGATGAGCATGTTTTGCAAATTCGTATGCTTTTTCCAAAAATTTAACATGTTCATCATTTAAATAATTCCGAGTCTTGTCGATGACTTGGTCGGCTGTTAACACTAGATCATTCGCCATGAAATCACCTTTATTTTCGTCTCATTTTATTTATATAAATGTCATTCTCTAAAAATTTGTTCTAAATAGGAATGATTGTTATTATTATCGAAAAAAAAAGCCAAGATGTAAAGAGATTGAGAGTCTTTTTCCACACTATTCAGGAAAAATTGTGCTAAACGGGCGCTTCCGCTTTTTTATATAAAGAGAGCACTCGCCCTGAGTGCCCTCTTTAATGGTTTAATAATGCATCAATGTTAAAACATCATAACCATCAAGTTTTTTTCTACCTTCTAAATAACTTAACTCAACTAAGAAAGCAATTCCTGCAACTACACCACCAAGTTGCTCCACTAATTGAATCGTCGCATCGATTGTTCCGCCTGTAGCCAACAAATCATCCGTGATTAAGACACGTTGGCCTGGTTGGATGGCATCTTTATGGATGGTTAGAACATCTTTACCATATTCAAGCCCGTAACCAACTTTAATCGTTTCCCGTGGAAGTTTACCTTCTTTACGGACTGGGGCAAAGCCTACGCCTAAGGCATATGCAACCGGACAGCCAATAATAAATCCTCGGGCTTCAGGTCCAACAATCAGATCAATTTGTCTTTCTTTTGCATAAGCAACGATTTGGTCTGTTGCATATTTATAGGCATCACCATCATTCATTAAAGGGGTGATATCTTTAAATTTAATTCCTTCTTTTGGCCAGTCAGGTACGATTGTAATAAATTCTTTTAAGTCCATTCTTCAATTACCTCCTCAGTTTCAACCGACTCTTTAATAACTTGATCGAACCAGGCTTTTAAATCCTGGAAGGATGAAAACAATAGTTCTCTTTCAAGTTCATATTGTGCTTGTTTTATTTGGTAGGTTCGAGAGTCAGTTAGGTCACGCTTTTGCGCTCCGGTGTTTAAAGTTATAAATCCATTGTTTATTGTAACAAAATCCAGGTCAGAAAACACCTTTGACATAAAGTTTATCGTTTCCTGCGACCAACCGCGATGCTTTGCGAGGTCACCCCCATGTCGTTTAAGATCGATCGGACCCTTTTTTAACAGAAAAGCATAAAACCATTTAAAATGGTCACGGGTCGGGACAGTACTAAAGAAATCACTGGATTCTTTATAAAAATAAGCATAAATCCTAGCTGGTTGTTTCCCTTTAAATAAAACCTTTAGGATTTCTTTTGATGATGGAAAGTCAACCAGAACAATATTTGCCTTGTTCCCATCGAACGATTTTGCATCTTCCACATCTTTAATAAAAATGGTCTCATCGATTATATTAGGATTTATTTTTTCAAGGTGTTCTTGATTAAAAATAATAAATTTCCTGTTATCAGCAGGGACAGCATTTGAAAGGCTGTTGATCCGCTTTTGTCCGCGATAATCAAATAATTGCCATGACTCCACGGCAATATCGTGGATGAAAATTTGTGGTTTACGTATATTGTTCCATTCGTTAACAGATAATTCTCCAATTAACGAAATTTTTGATGCAGGTGAAATATGATCCACTAAGGGTCCTAAACCAAAGCCTACCCCATCCAGATTAGCACCACTATCATTCACTAATACCTTTAAGTGGTTTTGCTCACTGCCAATTTTTCTGATATTTGTAATGTCGACATTGTTTATTAAAACCTTTGGTTTGGGATTGTCCATTCCAAAAGGAGCAAGTAGACTCATTTCATCTAATGATGATAGATTTACATGTTGAAGTTTAATTTCCTCATCGAGAAATGTTACTGGAATTAAATCCTCAGGAGTCAGTTGTTCTTCTGCCAGTAAATTTAACCTTGTGCGGAGTTCCGCAACATTCTCTAGGTTTAAGGTCATCCCTGCTGCCATGGGGTGACCGCCAAAATGCGGCAAAATATCACGGCAGGTTGATAAATTTTTAAATAGGTCAAAACCTGCAATACTGCGGGCCGAACCCTTTGCCACTCCCTTATCCGGGTCAAAATTCAGTACAATCGTTGGCCGGTAATACTTTTCAACGAGTCTTGAGGCAACAATTCCGATGACTCCGGCATTCCAGCCTTCCTTACCGATGACTAGAACTTTATTAGACTCGATCGGGAAATTCTTTTCAACCTCTTCCATCGCCTCAGTCGTAATCGAATTAACAATCGACTGTCTTGACTTATTGAGAGCATCCATTTCTGATGCTAGGCTTTCTGCTTCAAGTGGATCATCGGTTAAGATCAGCTGAACGGCTAAGTCAGCATCTTCTAAACGCCCCACGGCATTAATCCTTGGCGCGAGGGTAAAGCCAATTGTTTCTTCATTTATCGACATGGGATCGACCCCTGCCAGCTTTAAAATGGCTCTAAGGCCAATATTATTCGTTGTTTTTAGTTTTTCAAGTCCTTTTTTAGCGATCAGGCGATTCTCATCCTTTAACGAGACTAAATCCGCAATCGTCCCAATCACAGCTATTTCTAACAAATGCTCTGGAACCTCCCCGTAAAGGGCATGGGCAAGTTTAAAGGCTACACCCACTCCTGCCAGTTCACGAAACGGATAGGTACTATCAGGAAGCTTGGGATGAATGATCGCAAGCGCCTCAGGTAATACCGGCCCAGGCTCATGGTGATCGGTAATGATGAGATCCATGCCTAGCTCTTTTGCAACGGATGCCTCATAGGTAGCTGATATTCCAGTATCCACAGTAATAATTAAATTTATTCCATTTTCTGCTGCACTCCGGAATGCGGCCTCATTCGGGCCATATCCTTCAGAGAAACGATTAGGGATGTGAAATTGAACATTTGCACCAAGGTCACGAAGCGTGATCATTAATACTGATGTGCTGCTTACTCCATCAGCGTCATAATCGCCGAATATGAGGATTGGCTCTTGGTTTTCGATGGCTTCATGAATTCTAGTAACTGCAATATCCATTCCTGTTAGGAGAAAGGGATCGTGGAATTCTTCCTTTCCAAATAAAAAATACCGTGCAGACTCAACGGTATTAAAGCCACGGTTGACAAGCAGTGAAGCGACAAGAGGCGTTATTTTCAATTCAGTTTCTAGCTTTTTGATCAGTTGTTCATCGGATTTCCGAACAATCCATCTTGTTTTCGAACTTAACATGTGTATGTTCACCCCTCAGACCTTCTTATTATACAGGAGTAGGATACAGCTTTCAATCAAAAGAAAAACCGCAGGATATCTGCGGTTTCAACTAAATTTATACTTGTGGTTGATCAGAGTACTTTCTTTTCTCTTTTACCGTTTTAATAACGCCCTTCTTCTTCAACTCTTTACATTTCAACACATACCATAAAGAACCTGCGACAAAGACGGAGGAATATACCCCAATAATTAATCCAACGAATAAAGCGATAGAGAAATTACGAATTGCCGGGCTTCCAAAAATCATTAAGCATACTGTCGTAATGAGGACTGTTAAAACGGTGTTGAACGACCGTGTCAAAGTTTGGCGAATACTAACATTTACCACATCTGCAATATCCTGAACCGTTTTAAGCCGTTTTTTCTTTTGCATATTCTCGCGAACCCTATCGAAAGTAACAATCGTATCATGGTTTGAGTAACCAATAATGGTCAAAATTGCGGCGATAAAGTTTAAATCTACTTCAAGTCTTGTAATACTAAAAATAGCAATCATGAAAAATGCATCATGAAGGATGGCAGCAATCGCGGCGATTGCCATATAAGCTTCAAACCGAATCGAAACGTAGAGAATGATACCAATTGAGGCAATCAAGACGGCAAAAAAGGCATTTTTCGCTAGTTCTTTTCCAATCGTTGGAGAAACGGTGCTAACATTCGGCTCATAGCCAAATTGCTTTTTAAAATCTGCTTTTAAAGTTGAAATTTCATCTTTTGACAGTACCCCAATCATTCGGACGGCACCAATTTGTTTTTTATCACCAGAAATGACGACATCATCTGGAGTTAAATGAAGTTTGTTAAAAGCATTTTCCACCTGGGTAGTGGTTAAAGGTGTTCTTGATTGAACCTCTACACGTGTTCCGCTTGAAAAATCAATTCCTAAATTCATACGGAATATAGCGAGAATGATTACACCGGCAACAAGAAGAACCCCGGATAGGATGAATATTTTATTCCTAAGTCTAACAAAATCAATTTTATCAAATCGAGTCGGAAGATCGATTGTATCTACATTATCGTTAATAGATTTAATTTGCGACTTGCGTACTGAAAACCAACCAGGTTTATTATTTAATAAACCGCTTTGGACCCATAGCCCCAGCAATAACCTTGCACCGTAAACATTTGTAAGGAAGCTCATCAGGACACTCACTATTAACATTGTCGCAAACCCTTTTACAGAGCTTGTCCCGTAAAAGAATAATACACAAGCTGTTAAGATTGTTGTTAAGTTTGCGTCAAGAATAGCTGTAAAAGCATGCTGCTCACCAGCTTGGAACGCTGATTTAATGCTTCTGCCTACCTTTAGTTCTTCTCTAATCCGTTCATAAGTAATAATGTTGGCGTCGACAGCCATACCGATTCCGAGAATAATCGCGGCAATTCCCGGCAAGGTCAGAACCCCATTCATCCAATCGAAAATTAATAAGACGAGAAATATATAAATTGATAACGTAACAGTAGCAATGAAACCTGGAAAACGGTAATAGAAAAGCATGAAAAGATATATGATTACAACACCAATGATTCCAGCTAAGACCGTATCATGTAATGCCTGTTCCCCGAACTTAGCTCCGACGGAAGTTGAGTACACCTCTTTTAACTTAACCGGTAAGGAGCCTGCATTTAAAAGAGAAGCCAAGGTTTGAGATTCTTTTGCAGTAAAACTGCCAACAATCGAAACTGTATTTTGATTAAATATTTGCTTTACTGTTGGGGCCGATAAAAATTTAGGGTTCGCTTTTGTTACTTCCTCTTTAAAAGAGTCTTTTCCTTCTTCAAAATCCAGCCAAATAACAAGAACATTGTTTGGTGCCATATTCATAATTTCTTCGGACACCTTGCGGAATTTATCGGCACTTTTTAATGTTAAAGAAACGCTTGGTGCACCATTTTCATCAAAAGTTTGCTTAGCTCCGCCTTGTTTTAGGTCAGAACCATCCATCATCAGACGGTCATTAGCATCACGGAAGGTTAGATTTGCTTGAGTAGATAAGATTTCGCGAGCTTTATTCTGGTCAGTTACCCCAGCAAGCTGCACACGAATCCGGTTCTTTCCTTCAATTTGAATACTAGGTTCACTCACCCCAAGGACATTGATCCGCTTGTCGAGTGCCTCAGCGGTACTTGCCAAAACCTTTTTGTCAATCTTTTGACCTTTTTTCGCTGGCTTAACATCGTACAAAACCTCAAAGCCACCTTGAAGGTCTAGTCCAAGTTTCATATTGTTTAAGATGTTCTTTGTTGTTGCTCCCATTGTGCTTCCTATAATTAGGACGACAAGAAAAAAAGCAACAATTCTACTGCGCTTTACCATTATGTATTGTTCCTCCTTAGTGCTTGTGCATTAGCACTGTTCCGTATAATCCTTATATAAATTACCAAAAAGTCACTTCCTTCATTATGAAAGAAGTTAGATTGGCTGTCAATTTACAATAATATGAATTCATAAGGCATTTTTATTTTAAAAGCTCTTTCAATTCATCTTCATCATCAAATGAGAATTCGGTCGTTTTATATGCCTCAATCGTCGCGAAGCTGAGATAATCGCTCGCCTTAACAGACAGGATTTCTTGGATAATTTCGTACAGTTTCATTTCTTCCTTTACCTTTTTCCACTTTTTCTTAATTAAAAAATCCCAAAGTTCCTTCTCCGTTACAGAATCAATCCCTAGCAATTGAAACTCCGTGAGTTTACTTGCTACTGCTGGTTGGACCTGGGTGCGAAAATGTTCGAATCTGTGACTATTATCCATTATGACTGCCTCCTTGGGAGCTCTCCCAACTGAATTGAACTTTTCAAAAAGCTTTTACTACTTGTCATGCTTTGTCCACCATTAGGCATATAGATAATTGTATATGAATTCTTCTTATTTGAGAAGGTGGGAATCCGCATGTCGAAGTTTTTAAAGGGGACTTTTATCCTATTAATCGCAGGTCTTGTTACAAGAGTCCTTGGTTTTATTAATCGGATTGTAATAGCAAGGAGTATTGGGGAAGAAGGTGTTGGCTTATACATGATGGCGTTTCCTACATTCATCCTTGTAGTGACGCTTACTCAGTTAGGGCTCCCTGTTGCTATTTCAAAAAATGTCGCGGAGGCAGAAGCAAAAGGAAATTTTGCAGAGATTAAAAAAATTCTTGTTGTATCCCTAGCGACGACTATTTCTTTATCACTTATATTTACGCCAGCGCTAATCTTACTTGCACCGATTCTATCAAAAACATTGTTTACTGACCCAAGAACCTTTTATCCTTTAATTGCAATAGCTCCAGTGGTTCCAGTAATTGCGATTTCATCTGTGCTTCGGGGCTACTTTCAAGGCAGACAAAACATGCGTCCCTCGGCAATCTCACAAATTTTAGAACAATTTGTGAGAATTACTTTGATTGCTGTGATGACAAAAGCATTCCTTCCTTATGGAATTGAATATGCCGCTGCAGCAGCAATGGTTTCTTCTGTAATCGGCGAACTTGTCTCACTCATCTACTTAATGACTGCCTTTAAATTAAAAAAACGTTTTAGGCTTAGGAAAAATTTCTTTCAATTTGTCCACAGCGGGAAACAAACCTTCAAAGAACTCATGGATATCGCTTTACCGACAATGGGGAGCAGAATGATTGGATCTGTGGCATGGTTCTTTGAACCCATAGTTGTTGTCCATAGCTTAGCCCTTGCTGGTGTCATCACTGTAGAAGCTACCAAACAATACGGTGCCTTAACGGGTTTTGCGATGCCACTGTTAATGTTACCGTCTTTTATCACCTTTTCTTTAGCTACATCACTTGTGCCAGCGATTAGCGAAGCCAATACGCAGAACAACAAAAAATTGATTGAATACCGATTACAGCAAGCATTGCGCTTTGCCTTTTTATCGGGTGGACTGGCCGTTGTCGTTCTATATGTGCTAGCTAACCCATTGATGGAACTCATGTATGGCTCAGCAAAGGGCTCTTATTTTATTAGATTGATGGCTCCCTTCTTTTTATTCTATTACTATCAAGGACCGTTACAAGCTGTGTTACAAGCATTAAATCTTGCACGAGCAGCGATGATTAATAGTCTTATTGGTGCCATCGTTAAGACAGCTGTGATTTTTTTACTGGCTTCGCAAGCCTCATTTGGAATTAACGGGGTGGCATTAGGAATTATCGTTGGCTTTGTATTAGTCACTGTTCTTCATTTTGCAACGGTATTAAAAAAGATTTCCTTCTCATTTTACGTTCGCGATTATCTGAAGGGACTTCTAGTCATGGGAGCTACAGGTTGGTTAGGCTATTGGTTATTTGAGAACACCTTCCTAACTGAACCGTTAACCATTAAGGTAATATTTTCGTTAATGGCCATGTCCATTTCCTATTTGATCATGATTATTTTGTTAGGTCTTATTAAAAAGGAAGAGCTAAAACGTATTCCCTGGCTTCGAAACTTGTTTGCCTAATTACTTTCTAAATAAATAAGACACGCATTCTTAGCGTGTCTTTTGTTCATTCATCTTGTAGATCAATAAAGAATTTCCCATTTTCATAACTGCAAAAAGAAATCTTCTTCACATCGCGATAGCCCTGTTTTTTCAATTCCTGCCGAAGCCAGAGATTTGTTTTGTTAATTCTTTTTAAACTTTCTTCTTCAATGTTTCCATCTAGGATTAAAGGGATGGTAATATCGCCTAGTTCAGATTCATTATTATTATTCTTTAATTTTTCAATGACAGACAAACTTCCGGAGGATTCTAATATTGCAAACTCCACGTCTGCAATACTGCGAATGTTCTTTTCTCGGAGCTGGGTCATTAAATCATCAAAATTGTACCGCTGCTTCCGCATTGCGTTCTCATCTATTTTCCCCCTATTAATAATAATGCTTGGCTGCCCATCAATCAGATTACGAAATTTTTTACTTTTCAACGAAAAGATGGCTAAGGTTATTTGAATCAACATGAGCAACACCATTGGAACCACCGTATGGAACAAAGGTGTATGAATTCTTTCGATGGCCACAACTGCCATCTCACCAATCATAATAAAAACAACTAGATCTAAAATGCTTAATTCCCCAATTTCCCTTTTCCCCATGACTCGAAAAATGACTAGGATAACTGCATAAAATAAAAGCGTTCGAAATACAATCGTTAAATAATCCTCCACAACCGTCGCCCCTTTTTTTACGTTCAACGGTATTATTTGCATTAGAGGATAAAAAATTACCGGAATAAAATACCAACCTTCTCTTCAATAGAAAAATTCACGGAAAACTATTCTACTTTCCGCCTTCAACGAATACGCTTGTACTAGGAGTGAAACATGTATCTAGGGTCTGGCAGTACTTTACATTTAGGATCATTTGCCAGCCTGAAGGCGACTGAAGGGGGAGAGTTAAAATCGAATCGAAAAGCTTTGGTACTTCAATTCTGTACGGATTAATTTTTATTCTTGTTTTTGCCGTGATATGCAGTCTTATTTTTGCGTTTATTCTCAAGTTTACGTCTGCTCGTGAAGTATCACTACAATATGTCGTCACGGCATTATCATTCATCGGGCTATTCGGAGGCGGTTTTCTATCTGGCGGGAAAAGAAAAGAAAAGGGTTGGCTTATTGGCGGACTAACTGGACTTATCTACTCGTTCGTTGTCTTTTTATTCCAATACTTAGGATATGATCGCCTGTTTAACGCCGAACAAGTAATTTATCATACTTGCTATACCTTAATTGCGATGATGGGTGGAATTTTAGGGGTAAACATTTCTACCAACAATTCACGGAGATCCGCATGACATCGAAAAGAGGAAGGGCTGGGGCTGCTGGGCGCTGGAGCTAGACAATTAATAAATTAAAGGAAGCCATACAGGACGGCTTCCTTTTCGTTTGTTCCTATTTTGTTAGATTGACGCTTCCTTCACTTGCATCCGCTGTGACTTCACGAATGGAATTACGGTCAAATGTAAGACGGCTTCCGTCACCACATTTAATTACGGCTTTATTCTCATCAATTGAATCTATAAAACCATGTAATCCACCAATCGTGACTACTTTATCACCCTTTTTTAAATCACTTTGCATTCTCTGAACCGCTTTCTGGCGTTTTTGCTGCGGGCGAATTAATAGGAAATAAAATAACACAAACATTAATATTAATGGAACAATGGTACCAATTCCTCCTGACATCTTGTTTCCCTCCTTTCAAAAATTATCTATTAGAAATTTTTCGCATTCGGTTTGTTAAAACCATATTGCTCAAAAAATTCTTCTCTAAAATCACCAAGCCGGTCTTCCATGATGGCTTGTCTGACTTTCTCCATTAATCTTAACAGAAAATAGAGATTATGGTAAGACGTTAAACGAATTCCAAATGTTTCGTCACATTTAATTAAGTGACGAATGTATGCACGGCTATAATTTCGGCAGGTATAGCAATCGCAATTTTCATCCAGCGGGCCAAAATCTCTCGTAAATTGTGCATTTTTTACAACAAGTCGACCAGTGCTTGTCATCAATGTACCATTTCTGGCAATTCGTGTAGGCAGCACACAGTCGAACATATCAATTCCGCGAATCGAGCCATCAATTAATGAATCAGGTGATCCTACACCCATTAAATACCTTGGTTTATTTGTAGGTAAAAGTGGTGTCGTGTGTTCAAGCATGCGATTCATAATGTCCTTTGGTTCACCCACTGACAAACCGCCAACTGCATAGCCAGGGAAATCTAACGAAACAAGATCTTTCGCACTCTGCTTGCGAAGCTCCTCATATTCTCCCCCTTGGACGATTCCAAATAAGCCTTGGTCATTGGGGCGGCTATGTGCATTTAAACAGCGCTCCGCCCATCGTGATGTTCTCTCGACAGACTTCTGCATATACTCATATGTTGCAGGGTATGGAGGGCATTCATCAAAGGCCATCATAATATCGGAACCAAGGGCATTTTGAATTTCCATTGCCTTTTCTGGTGATAAAAATAATTTTTCACCGCTCATATGGTTACGGAAATGGACTCCTTCTTCCTCAATTTTACGGAATTCACTTAAACTAAAAACTTGGAATCCGCCCGAATCTGTTAGGATGGCTCGGTCCCAGTTCATAAATTTATGTAGTCCGCCTGCTTCTCTGATGATTTCGTGTCCCGGCCTAAGCCAGAGGTGATAGGTATTACTTAAAATGATCCCCGCTCCCATTTCTTTTAAATCTTCGGGAGACATTGTTTTCACAGTTGCCAGCGTTCCTACCGGCATAAATGCAGGGGTATCAAACGAACCGTGAGGAGTATGGACTCTGCCAAGCCTGGCCCCTGTTTGTTTACATGTCTTGATTAATTCATAACGAATCGCAGTCAAATTTTTTTCTCCTTCCTTATGTACCTCTTAGATGATGAACATTGCATCGCCAAAGCTAAAAAAACGATACCGCTCTGTAACGGCAGTTTGATAAGCATGTAAAACATGTTCTCTGCCTGCTAACGCACTGACGAGCATAATCAAGGTTGATTTTGGCAAATGAAAGTTCGTTATCATGCCATCAATGGCTTTAAATTCGTACCCTGGGTAAATAAAAATATTGGTCCAGCCGCTGCCCTCGATAAAAAGTCCATCATTTGCGGAGGCAATCGTTTCAAGGGTTCGTGTTGAGGTAGTCCCAACGGTAATAATTCTGCCTCCATTGTTGCGTACCTCGTTAAGCAGATGTGCTGTCCCCTCTGTGACGATATAAAATTCAGAGTGCATATCGTGTTCCAATACATCATCTACACTTACAGGACGGAAGGTTCCGAGCCCTACATGAAGGGTAATAAACGCGATATGAACACCTTTTTCTTTAATCGCTTCTAATAAGCTGTCTGTAAAATGAAGCCCTGCCGTTGGTGCCGCGGCTGAACCAGGTTCACGGGCAAACACGGTCTGATACCTATCCCGGTCCTCGAGCTGCTCTTTTATGTAGGGAGGAAGCGGCATTTCACCTAATTGGTCAAGGACCTCATAAAAAATACCCTCATATTTAAAATCTAATATTCTCCCGCCATGGTCCGAGGTCCCAGTGCAAACGGCCGTAAGCAGACCATCACCGAAATCTATTTCCGTTCCTTCTTTTACTCTTTTTGCAGGCTTGATAAGGGTCTCCCATTGATCGCCTTCCAGCTGCTTCAAGAGTAAGACTTCGATTTTTGCACCTGTATCTTTTTTGACGCCAAAAAGACGTGCAGGAAGTACCTTGGTATCATTTAAAACAAGGCAATCTCCTTCACGCAAATAGTCGATAACATTTTTAAACACTTCATGCTTTATTTCGCCTGATTCCTTATCTAGAACCATTAATCTGCTATCTGTCCGATTTTGAAGCGGAACCTGTGCAATTAATTCCTCAGGCAAATGAAAATCAAACAAATCTACCTTCATATTATGACACCCTAATCTAAATTTAATAATCAATCAGTGGCTGGCGAATCCATCCCAAAATGGTGATAGACCAATGAGGTTACCACCCTGCCCCGTGGAGTTCTTTGCAAAAAGCCAATTTGTAATAAATATGGTTCATACACATCTTCAATCGTTTCGGCTTCTTCCCCAATCGATGCGGCAATCGTATCAAGGCCGACAGGGCCGCCGCGGAATCTTTCGATAATACCCTTCAGCAGTTTATGGTCGATATGGTCTAAACCAAGTCGATCTACTTGTAGGAGTTCGAGTGCTTCTCGTGCTAGGGCCAGCTCAATCGTCCCATTCCCTCTTACTTGGGCAAAATCTCTAACCCGGCGAAGAAGACGATTCGCAATTCTCGGGGTCCCTCTTGATCTCCTGGCTATTTCTCGCGCTGAAAGGTCATCGATTTCGGTACCGAACACTTCCGCTGTTCGCAGGACAATATTTTTTAATTGATCTTCCTTATAATACTCGAGTCGGCTTAAAACTCCAAACCGGTCTCTTAAAGGAGCTGATAGGGAGCCTGCCCTCGTAGTCGCTCCAACAAGCGTAAAGGGTGGGAGGTCGAGGCGGACTGACCTCGCACTTGGGCCTTTACCAATGACAATATCAAGACAAAAATCTTCCATCGCTGGGTAAAGTACCTCTTCAATCGTCCTTTGCAGGCGATGAATTTCATCAATAAATAAAACGTCCCCAGGTTCGAGTGCAGTAAGAATCGCAGCTAAATCACCAGGCCTTTCAATCGCAGGTCCTGATGTGGTGCGGATGTTCACACCCATTTCATTGGCGATAATCACAGCGAGTGTTGTTTTCCCTAATCCGGGCGGACCATAAAGGAGCACATGGTCTAACGTTTCCTTACGCATTTTTGCTGCCTTAATATAAATATCAAGATTTTCCTTTACTTGATCCTGTCCGATGTATTGTCTTAAGGTTTGCGGCCTAAGGCTTTGTTCTATGCTGATTTCACTTTCATTGACTTCACTCGAAATAATTCGGTCATCCATGAATCATCACCTATTTTAAAAGCCGCTGAAGGGCTTTCTTAATGTATTGGTCCGTTGACATTTGTTCTTTTCTTAACTCAGGTGAAATCTTTTTGATTTCCTTTTCGGAATAACCCAATGCTTTCAGAGCAAGAATTGCTTCTTCCAAGTTCGAGTTGGTTGCTTGTGTATGTAAGTGAAGTTGGTCGGTATTAAATAAATTGGGGAAATAGTCGGGAACGATATCCTGCAATTTTCCTTTTAAGTCCAATATCATTTGCCGGGCTGTTTTTTTGCCGACCCCGGGGAATTTGACTAGGAAGCTTTCATCTTCATTTTCAACGGCAGTAACCACCTGTTGTACTTCACCGGAAGCAAGGATTGCCAACGCCCCTTTTGGACCGATTCCAGATACATTTAGTAATTTTGTAAAAAGCTTTTTCTCTTCTCTTGTTTCGAAGCCGTACAGGGCCATTACATCCTCACGAACGTAGTGGTAGGTATAGACTGTTACCATTGTTTCCATTTTACTAGCATAAATAAACGGATTGGGTGTAGATATTTGGTAGCCAATGCCGCTGTTCTCAACAACTATATATTCTGGTCCGACAAAATCGACGGTCCCTTTTATAAATTCGTACACTACATTCTCTCCCCTAGTTTTTCACTGTATTTCATTCTATCATACAATTTTAGGTTAGTTGTAGAAAATAGGCTGGTAGACGAAACATCAAACTATTCGGAATTCGGGATTCGCTGATAGAACTGAGAAATTCGCTGATTGGAGTTTGGGATTCGCTGATAGAGTTGGATTCGCTCAATGAATGACGGAATTCGCTCATTAAACCTCAAAATTCGCACAATGGACTGCGGAATTCGCCCATTAAACCTCAAAATTCGCCCATTAAACTCTATTTTCCGCTAATAAATCATTAAGATTCACAAAAGTACGACTCGAACAAGGAGAATTCAAAAAAAAACCAGGCTGAAGTGGCGGCATCAGTCTGATTCGGTGATGTTACTATTCTTTTTTTAAAGAATAAGGCTTAAATGTCTCTAAAACTTCAACAAATCGATCTTTTGTTTTGATTGGTATACCTTGAAGAAGTTCTTCTTGCTTCGTACTTTCCAACTTCTTAATATCTATTTGAAAAAATGATTGGATAATTCTCAATTGGTCCGGTCTTCCATTAAAAATGCTCAAAACACCATCTTCTGTTATCCCAAAAAAGCCATTCGCTTTAAGCAATGGTGATATGTCATTGACCTGTCTCCGAAATACCATGGTCGAATCATCGATATCAGCCAGCTGCCATTGGTCATATTTTGCCCAGAAATTCTCGGCAGACCAGCAAGTCTCGTGGACTACTTCTTGACTTATTTCCCCATCTAAATAGACCCTTTCCAAAATAACGGTTACATGTAAAGGTTCAGTCTTTTTATGGGTATCCATTTGTGAAGCAGCGGCGATAATGGTCATTCCTTTGGCATTAAAAATAAACATGAAGAGAAGAACAGCGAATCCGGCGAGACTATACCGATACCATGCCATCCACTTATACCTCATGCTACTCACCTCTTATTGTTAAAAATTGAACAATCTATCCAGTACTAGTTTAGCCTTATTTTGCCTTTTTATCCTTCATGCAATATTAAAAGGGCAAAGCTCGTAAGCTTTGCCCTCTACCGCGGAAGGAATTACCTTCCGCCCTTTTCGTGCTGATTATCTTTGTTGAAATTGCGGTCGCGGCCAAGGGTTCCTTCATCGGTTATGACCTTTACCGTTCTTCCGTTTGCGTAGGGCCTCACGGCTCTCTTAATTGCACTTTTTGTAGCAGCGGCTTTACCTTGATCATTTAACACTACTGAAACAATGACAGTATTTCCATAAGCGACGGATCTTACGGTCTGTACATTCGGAATCGCTTCTACTTTGTTTCTGACTTTATTAGTAAAATTATCCTGGAAGTCAGGATCCGTAACAACCCCGGCATTTCCATTTTTTACATTCAGATGACCATGATAGTTCATATCGCTTGTACTAAAACGATTATCGCGTTGGAAAAAATTACGGTCTTTGGAAGCTAAAGGTGATGATGGATTTTTTGGATTTCCATTTTCGTCTCGTGATTGAAGCTGCCTTCTTCTGTTTTCATTTGTAACTTGATCCTCATCCCCAAGAGAATGGTCCATCATTTCCGTTATTGCCCCGTCATCATCCCTAAATAAATCGTTATCTGAAGTTGGGTGGTTTTCATTGGAATAATATCCAACCGGGCTTAACGAGTTGTTATTGTTTTTATTAACACCCGCACGATTATTATCATTTGCGCATCCAGCCAGCCCCAACATTAATGCGGCTGAAAGAGGAATCATCCACTGCTTCTTGTTCAAGCGAAAAACCCCCTCCATTAACATCCTGAGCATGAGCTTAACATGCTCATTAATAGGGTGTTATTTTCGGGGGGATTTCATTCAGACGGAAAATTCCAAAGCTGCTCAGTCCAATAACTCCCTTAGGTGGTCAATAAACTTTTTTCTTGCATAAAACTGACTAATGGTTAAATCCATTACCTGTTTATATTTTGTATGATCTGTGTACGATTTTTCACGGATCATTCGATTCCATTCCCGAAAAATATCGGCGGGATAGGCTAAGGCAAATAAAAAAGCCTCTTCGTGTAAGTATTTTTTAATTTGTTTAAGGCTCGACAGTCTGTCAAATGACCAATCGGTAAAAGGCAAAATTCGGTTTGCATATTGTAAATAATCAAATGATGCGGGTCCGATACTAATTAAATCAAAATCAATGAGATGTAACTGCCCCTCTGTATCCCTTAAAAAGTTATGATGGGCTACATCCCCATGCAATATTACGGTTGGTTCTTTTTGAAAAAAGACACGATTATTTTCCATACCTTCAAGTGACCATTTTGCCCAAGACAACATTTCCGAGATGAAGAGCTCATTGATAAAATACCCAAGATAGGGAAGATTATTGGAGAAAACATTTAACCTTTCTGTCCATTTTTCAATAAGGTGCCCTTTTGGCAGTAAGGTTCGATAGCGTGATTCAAACGAAGCTGTGGTTTGGTGAAATTGCTCTAATAACTCCATTCCTTCTTGGCGATTTTTATGAGTATGAAAAGAAAATACGTTTTTATTCGGCGGAATGTACTCCATACATCCGAAGTAAGTTCCCTCAAAAAAAAGCTGGTCTCTCACTGGGGATGTTAAAAACAAATATGTCTTTTTAAATCCTTCTTTTTTCAATGTTGCTGTAAAGGCTTCTTGGAGCCTAAGTCTACTGTTGGTATGATACCCTTTTATGACATAATCATTTTTATTCGTTCTTAAAAAAATAACGGATTTTCGAATCGGAATCATCTGAAGGATTCTATCATAGAACTTTGATTGAAAATAAGAGAGGAGACGATCAAAATAATCATCGTCTCCCTTTTTATTATTTGCTGTATTAAAGGCTCTCATCTTGGTAACCCGGCATACCGTAAGGACTTGTTCCAACCGGACCCATACCATATGGGTTCATATAAGGAGGCTGTGCAGCATTAACAGGTCCTGTATATGGTGCGCTATAGATTGGCGGCGTTGGCGGTACAAAGTTTGGTGGCATGGCTGCTGGCTGCGGTGTGGTTTCCGGTCCAGGCATTCCAGCTGGTGCAGCTCCACAGCCGCAATCCCCCATCGCTCCGGTTCCTACTGGTAACCCCTGTGTTGGATTTGGCTGCTGCATGAATGGACCTGGTCCCTCCATTTCTGGTGTTCCAAAGCCTGCAGGTGCACTCATTGGACCACCCATATGCGGGTATCCGTATGGCATTTGGCCATATGGTGCACCCATTCCATACGGATTAGCCATTGCTGGATTTCCGAACGGGTTTCCAGGCATTACTGGATGTGGAGCAAAGTCAGTTGGGTTGTGTAGTGTCTCGAATCCTGAAGGGCTTTCCATTGGATAGCCCGCTGGCATTTGACCATATCCTCCTGGCATTTGCTGACCAATGCCCGTTGGCATTTGACCATATCCTCCTGGCATTTGCTGACCAGTGCCCGCTGGCATTTGACCATATCCTCCTGGCATTTGCTGACCAGTGCCCGCTGGCATTTGACCATATCCTCCTGGCATTTGCTGGTCATAGCCCGCTGGCATTTGACCATATCCTCCTGGCATTTGCTGACCAGTGCCCGCTGGCATTTGACCATATCCTCCTGGCATTTGCTGCTCATAGCCCGCTGGCATTTGACCATATCCTCCTGGCACTTGTTGGCCATACCCTGCTGGCATTTGCTGCTCATAGCCCGCTGGCATTTGACCATATCCTCCTGGCACTTGACCATATCCTGCTGGCATTTGTTGGCCATAACCTTGTGGCATTTGACCAAAAGCTGCTGGGGAACCGATTGGCTGCTGTGGTGATTGCGCACCCATTACAGCACTCGGATTATACGCTGGGTTCATAACAGGTAGCTGCGGCATAAAGGATGATGATTCATCATCGAAATGCGGCGCTACAAACGATGCACCTGCAACTGACGGAGCATTACCAGGATACCCACTTGGCTGCATTGGCATCGACATACCACCATCTTGCATTTGTTGATAAGGCATTGGCATCGGCATACCACCATCTTGCATTTGTTGATAAGGCATTGGCATCGACATACCACCATCTTGCATTTGCGGGTAAGGTATTGGCATCGGCATACCCCCACCTTGCATTTGCGGGTAAGGCATGAATGGGTTCGGGTTCATTTCCATCGGGAAACCAACTCCAAATGGTGGACAGAATCCAGGGCCAGGCATAACTGGCGTAACAGGTACACAAAAATCTTGTTGCGGTGCCACTTCTACAGGTGCTTCCATGACTGGTGGTGGAGCATAAACAATATTCTCTTTTATTGGAGTCTCTTTTATTGGTACTTCTTTGATTGGTACTTCTTTAATTGGGACTTCTTTTTTTGGTACTTCTTTTATCTCAGGAAGTATATTGGCAGGTTTAGGCGGCTGTTGAACAGTCATATTTTGCATGTTCATCATGTAATAATTGTTGATATCTATTTCTGGGACTATTTGTAGAGGCATTTTTGGAGTATAAGGTGCTTTTGGTGCTTCCTTAATTGGAGCTTCCTTGATCGGTGCCTCCTTGATTGGTGCTTCCTTGATTGGTGCCTCTTTGATTGGAGCCTCTTTAATCGGTGCTTCTTTCGCAATTGGCGCTTCCTTAATCGGTACTTCTTTAACGGGTTTCTCTTTGACTAACGGTTGCTCAGCAAGCGGCATTTCTTTTTTTACTCCTAAGTTGATTGTAGTACCAGGTTTGGTCCCCATCGGTGCTTCTTTTTTTATCGTTCCACCTGAAGTTGGGACCTTTATTTTCATACCGGGCATAATCATATCAGGGTTGCTGAGCTGTGAATTCATCTTTTTCAGCTCTTCAAAATTCACGCCGTACTTCTTGGCAATCTTCCAAAGAGTATCCCCTTTCTGTACGATATGGATCTTCACTCTGATTTCCCCTCCTATGGCATAAGTCCATATAGTCTATGTGAAAATGGGCAAAGTGCTATCCTTCTTCACAAAAACTTATGCTATTTTTCAAAAGAATATGAATCCCCCCTAAAATATAAAAAAGATGCAATCTGGTAAATTGCATCTTTTTTAATATTAATTATGAATTTAATAACATCCGTTCAAGCGCAAGTTTTGCATTTTCAGCAATCTCAGGACTTACTTTAATGATATTATTTGTCTCTTCTAGTGTATCTAGGCTCCAAACTAAATGCGGCAGATCGATTCGGTTCATGGTTAGACACGGACACATATGCGGATTTAACGAAATGATCTTTTTATCCGGGTGATTTTTTATTAACCGATTGACAAGATTCATCTCCGTTCCAATCGCCCAAGCTGTTCCGGGCTCAGCACTTTCAATCGCTTTGATAATATAACTAGTTGATCCGGCCATATCCGCTAGCTCCACTACCTCACGGCGGCATTCCGGATGAACGATAATTTTCATATCAGGATATTGACTGCGTGTATCGCTAACATTTTGGACAGTGAAATTCTCATGAACCGAGCAATGCCCTTTCCAAAGGATTACTTTAATTTTTGAAAAATCACCTTCGTATTCCAGGACATGATTAATTGGATTCCAAATCGCCATTTCGTCTAAACCTACGCCTAAATCAGCGGCAGTATTTCTGCCTAAATGCTGATCTGGTAAAAATAATATTCTTTCCTTCATTTCAAATGCCCACTTAACCATCGTCTCGGCATTGGATGAAGTGACCGTAGCCCCGCCATGTGCACCGACAAATGATTTAATTGCTGCGGTTGAATTGACATATGTTAATGGAAGAATCGTGTCTCCGAATATTTCCTGGAGCGTTTCCCATGCTCTTTCTGTTTGCTGGATATCCGCCATATCAGCCATCGAACAACCTGCGCGCATATCAGGCAAGATCACCTTTTGCTTTTCACTTGTTAAAATATCTGCCGTTTCTGCCATGAAATGTACACCACAGAAAACAATAAATTCAGCTTCTGTATTTTCAGCTGATAATTGCGCAAGTTGCAGGGAATCACCTGTCGCATCAGCAAACTGAACGACTTCGTCTTTTTGATAATGATGACCTGGAATAAACAGACGTGAACCGAGCTGTTTCTTTACCTCCATCACACGGTTTTCAAGTTCTTCTCTCGTCATTTGCTTGTATTTTTCAGGAATCATGATATTTTTTTGTAATGTAGCCAAAATATTCATTTTACTCATCTCCCTTATTCCAAAGTACTTTTACACTGATGTCGAGTGCTTTATATGAATGAGTTAAGTATCCAAGTGAGATATAATCTACACCTGTATCCCGAAAATCAGCAATATTGGCTAATTGGATTCCGCCTGAGGCTTCGGTAATGATGTTAGCCGGGACTAATTTTATCAATTCCTTAATTTCATCAGGGGTCCGATTATCAAACATGATGACATCCGCCCCTGCATTTACGGCTTCAATTACTTGTGCTTCCGTCTCCGTTTCCACTTCAACCTTCACCATATGACCGGCATTTTTGCGAATCGCTTCTACCGCCTTGGTAATCGAGCCGGCAAACGAAATGTGGTTGTCTTTAATCATGACCCCATCGTATAATCCAAAACGGTGATTAAAACCGCCCCCAGTGCGAACAGCGTATTTTTCAAGCATCCGGAGTCCTGGCGTAGTTTTCCGTGTATCACAAACTTTTGTATGTCCACTATCAAGGGTGTGAACTGTTTGACGCGTTAAGGTAGCAATCCCGCTCATCCTTTGAATAAGATTAAGGATGACTCTTTCCCCTTTTAATAAATCAGCTATTTTTCCAGAGACATGTGCTAACTTGTCGCCGTATTTGATTGACTGACCATCCTTCACAAACACTTGAGTTGAAATTTCGTTATTTAACAGCTGAAATCCAGTTTTGATAATTTCTTCTCCACAAAAAACACCATCATCTTTTGAAAGAAAAACAATTTCCCCATTTGTGCTATCACCAAAGATTAGATCGGTCGTAATATCCTGTTCCCCGATATCTTCCATAAAAAATTTCTCAAGTTGCGAGCGCAGTTTCAATGTGTTCATTGGACTTCTCCATTCCCTGATTATAGTTATGAATAATTGATTTCCTTAACCAACTGTGATTTTCTTCTTTCGGATAATCACTTCTGAAGTGACCGCCCCGACTCTCTGTCCGCTTCAATGCAGATTCTGTGATTAGATTGGCGATGATCAGCATAAAAACCTTGGTCATGTCTTGTGTTGAACAAGTATCTAAATGGATCTTTTCGGCCTTATATTGAGAAACCCAAGCTTGCTGCTTTTTCAGATTTGCTTTATTTCGGACAATTCCAACCCGTTCCATCATTAATGCTTTAATTTTTTCAATGGTTGGCAAATTCATTTTTTCTTCCTTCGTTGGATAATAAAAATAATCCTGCACGAAAACTTGTGTTTCTTTACCCGCTTCATTGATCCATTTCGACAACTGTTCCCCTTGAAATAATCCCTCTAATAAGGAATTACTAGCTAAACGATTTGCACCGTGCAATCCAGTGCAGGAGGCTTCCCCGATCGCATAAAGCCCATCAATCGAAGATCGTCCAATTAAATCGGTTTTAATTCCTCCCATTAGAAAATGACTTCCGGGTGCGACAGGGATTTTCCCATCCGAGATACGGATTCCATTGTCCTCACAAATAGAGGTAATCGAAGGAAATCTTTTACTAAATTCTTCAATTTTGCTTATATCCAAATAAATTTGTTTGCCTTTTTTTATAAATTCATAGATCCTTTGCGAGACTACATGCCTCGGGCCAAGATCTTTTAAGGGGTGGACACCCTCCATAATAGGAGTACCATCCTCGGTAACTAGGGTCGCCCCTTCTCCCCTAACGGCTTCAGAAATTAACCCCTTTGTTTCACCGTTTATAGATAAAAGCGTAGGGTGAAATTGAATAAATTCCATATCAACGATATCAGCACCGGCTAAATAAGCCATCGCAATTCCATCGCCGCTGACTGTTTTAGCGTTGGAAGTGTAGGTATATAATTGTCCGCAGCCGCCTGTCGCGATAATGACATGATTGCCGTAAAACCTTTGAATCGCACCTGTTGATGTTTTGGCTTTAACACCTACACAACGTTTCTGTTCGGAATTTAGCAGTAATTCATAGGCAAAGACATTCTCTTCGACCGTGATATTTTTCTTACGCTTAAGCTGACTAATCAGAAACTCCATGACGTTTTTGCCAGTGGCATCGCCACCGCCATGTACAATTCTCTTTTCGCTGTGAGCCCCTTCCATCCCAAGAAACAATTCCCCCGTTTGATCTTTATCAAATATATCCCCTTTGCAAGCAATGTTCTTGATCAGATCTGGTGCGGCATTAATGACTTGCTGAACAGCATCTTGATTGTTGTGAAATCTTCCCGCTTCCAGCGTATCGACAATATGTTTAGAAGGATGGTCATTTGCACCCAACGCTGCCGCAATCCCACCTTGGGCCAGATACGAATTCGCCGTTCGTAATTTCCCCTTTGTGAGAATTCTCACATTCAATTCATTATTTAATTGTACAGCCAGCTGTAAAGCGGCTATTCCACTTCCTATAATTAATATATCGTCATTTGTCATCTAATAATCCTCCTGACCTAACAGGTGTCTTGACATATATATTTACATAGATTTAAACTAAAAACAAGTATTTTTATAGAAAAGTAGAAATCACAGTGTTAAACATGGCTGTTGATTTCCGCTCCAGGCGCTTCGATCAACGTATGCTTTAAAATCAACAATGACCTTTACCACCACCAAAAAAATTCGAGTATTGGAGATGTATGATGAAATATTTTGATTTTGCAGCAACAACTCCATTAGATCCTGAAGCAGCCGAAGTGTATTTGAAAGTTGCCACTGAATACTTTGGCAATTCCAGCAGCCTCCATGATATCGGAGGACAATCAGCTGCCTTACTTGAAAATTGCCGTGAAGAACTGGCTAATCTAGTTGGGGTTGATAAAAATGGAATATTCTTCACTAGTGGAGGATCAGAAGGGACTTTTTTAGCTATAGAAGCCTTGTTATCCTCCCCTAAAAAGAAAGGGAATCATATTATCGCAGGTGTGGCGGAACATTCATCCGTCCATGGGACCCTTAACAGACTAAAGGAAGCTGGCTATGACATCACATTGCTTCCGTTAAATTCAAATGGTTTGATCAATCTTGAACAACTAGTAAAGTCGATTACACCAGAAACCATACTAATGACCCTGCAGCATGTTAATTCTGAGATTGGGACGATCCAGCCAATCGCTGAAATCGCTAAAATTTGCCAGGATCACAATATTCATCTGCACAGCGATTTTGTTCAATCTTTTGGAAAAATGGATCTAAAATCAATTGCTCCGCATGTCAGCAGTTTTTCTTTTTCAGGACATAAAATCTATGGACCCAAAGGGATTGGAGGCGTCTATGTTGATCCCCGTATTAAATGGCAGTCGTTTTTTCCAGGAACCTCTCATGAAAAAGGATTCCGTCCAGGCACGGTCAATGTCCCTGCAATTGCCGCAATGACAGTTGCCGCACAGAAAATAACTGGAAGCTTGCAAGCGGATCATAATAAATATCGATTGTTGCGGAAGGCTTTTATGGATACGCTTGAGCCCATTAAGGAACAAGTGAGGATTTATCAAGGTGACGAAGGTTCGCAGCTCGCTAGTATTATCGGGCTTCGGATTTCCGGAATTGAAGGCCAATGGATGATGCTGGAATGCAATCGATTAGGGTTCGCGATTTCAACGGGCAGCGCCTGTCAGATTGGCATGCAGTCTCCGGCCAAAGTCACGCAGGCACTAGGATTATCGACGGAAGAAGCAAAAGAGTTTATCCGCATCTCTTTTGGCCATTCCACTAGCTTGGAGGATGTTATTCAACTTGGGGAAAGCATCGTTAAAATCGTGAATGCCTTCAAGTCCGCTTCCGTTATATAAAAAAATTTAAACTGTGCTAAAATAGGTAAACAGCAATAGAAATAGGAGGAATTATATGGTCGAGCAAAAAAAAATATTGGGAGAGGAAAGGAGGTCTTTAATTCTACAACAGTTAAAAGATAGCCCTGTCCCGCTGACAGGAAGTGAACTTGCCAATCGAACCAATGTAAGCAGACAGGTGATCGTTGGGGATATCACTCTTCTTAAGGCTAAAAATGAACCCATTATTGCAACCAGCCAAGGTTATATTTATTTAAAGCAAAACTCCAGCACTTATTCCTTTGAAAGAACAATCGCATGCAGACATTTACCGGAAGAAACAGAAAGGGAGCTAAATCTGCTAGTTGACCATGGTGTGTTAGTGAAAGATGTAAGAATTGAACACACGGTTTACGGAGATTTGACCGCATCGATTATGGTTTCAAATCGCCAAGAAGTTAAACAATTCTTGGAAAACATGCAAAAAACCAAAGCTTCCTTATTATCTGAGTTAACGGAAGGAATCCACCTTCATACCATTTCAGCCTCAAGCACCCAAGTCTTAGATAAAGCCGAAGCAGCCCTTAAGGCAGAAGGTTTTATGATTGAATAGCGCCTTGATAGACAGAACAATAAAAGGACCCGAAATACTCGGGTCCTTTCGTTATTAATCCAATTTCACCATAACGGATGGATAGCTTCCTAATAATTTAACACTACAGCCTAATGCCTCTAGCTCTGCCATTGCTCCAGGTATCAATACCTCATCAAATTCCATTTCGATATCAATAATGAAAAAATAATTGCCAATTCCAGTTTTCATCGGCCGAGATTCAATTTTTGATAAGTTTAACTTTCTCCAGGCGAACGCTGATAACACCTGATGAAGGGCTCCAGCTTGGTCGTCCTCAGGCAATGTAACCATCAGTGTCGTTTTGTAATGGGATGAACCACTCATGGCCTGGAAATCAAAATTCTCTTTTGTTAGAACCACAAACCGCGTGTGATTATAGTCAAAATCATGGATGTTCCTTTGGACAATCGCCAACCCATATTCTTTTGCCGCTAATTCATTCGCAATCGCGGCCGCTTTTAAGGCAGGTTGCTCCATTACCATTTGCGCCGCTGCTGCAGTGGAAGACACACTCTCAAACGGCACTCCTTTTAATTGATTATGTAAAAATTTATGGCACTGAGCAATCGCATGAGAGTGGCTGTATACCTTACTTACATCACGCCAATTGTCCATATTATCAGGATGAACCATCAAATGCTGCTTAATAGGTAACGTAATTTCACCAATAATCGGAATCTGAACAACATGTGTTAAATAATCAAGTGTAATATTGACTGAGCCTTCCAAAGCGTTCTCAATTGGAACGACTGCAAGATCCACTTCTTTATCTACGATGGCATCGACACTTGCAGGAATCGTCTGATAGGGCACAAGTTCAAATCCTTGAAAAACCTTTTTCACTGCTAACTCTGTGAATGTAGCCTTTGGTCCTAAATATCCAACCTTCACTATTTCCCCACTCCTTATTTTTTTAAAAAGAAAGCTGAGAGCCGGTAGTAGTTTTTCACCTACACACCTGTTCCCAGCACTTCTACCTTTTCTACAAATTCGAGTTTCCTTAGTTCTTTAAGTAACTCATCTATTTCCATCGTAATGTTTGAAGTGTTTAATGAGAGAGTCACATTCGCCCTGCTTTGCAACGGAATCGTTTGGTGAAGGGTAACAATATTGCAGCCTGAATTGGCCACAACACTAAGCAATTTTGATAGCGTGCCTGAACGATCTTCTAGGTGAAAGAAAAGCGAGATAATCTTTTCCTTTTTAATGGACGAGAAAGGAAAAACAGTATCTCTATATTTATAAAAGGCACTTCTGCTTAAATCCGCTTTATGAACTGCATCTGCAATTGATTCTGCTTTACCTCTCTCAAGCATTTCCTTGACATCAAGCGTTTTTTTCATCGCTTCTGGCAACACATCTTCACGCACTAAGTAAAATTTTTTATCAGCGTTTTCCATTTTTATCACCCTACCTTGATCTCTTCAGGGCCTTTCCTTCTACTCAATAAACTCGAATTCAAACTCCATTAATTTCACAATATCCCCGTCTTTTGCTCCTCTTTCCCTTAACGCTTCATCAACACCAAGACCACGAAGTTGACGTGCAAAACGGCGGACGGATTCTTCTCTTGAGAAGTCTGTCATCTTAAAGAGCTTATCTGTTTTTTCACCAGAGACAACAAATGACCCATCAGGTTCTCTCGTAATTCTAAATGCTTCCGGCTCTGCTTCGTGCTTATAAAGAACACGATGGACACCCGTTATTTCCTCTTCTTCATGTTCAAGTGGAAATTCTGGTGTTTCCTCGATCTTATCAGCTACAGCAAACAATAGCTCACGCAGTCCTTTTCTTGTTACGGCTGAAATAGGGAAGATTGGATAATCCTCTTCCAGCTGCTCCTTAAACTTTTTCAAGTTTTCCTCAGCTTCAGGCATATCCATCTTATTTGCAACGATAACTTGTGGCCGTTCTGTCAAGCGCAGGTTGTACTCTTTTAATTCCTTGTTGATTGTAAGGTAGTCCTCATATGGGTCTCTGCCTTCCATCGCTGCCATATCAATGACATGGACAATAACCCTTGTCCGTTCTATATGACGTAAGAATTGATGGCCGAGGCCAACCCCTTCACTTGCCCCTTCAATCAAACCTGGAAGGTCTGCCATAACAAAGCTTCTGCCGTCTTCCGTTTCTACCATACCAAGATTCGGAACAATTGTGGTAAAATGGTACTCGGCGATTTTCGGTCTTGCCGATGATACAACCGATAATAATGTCGACTTACCAACACTTGGAAAACCAACTAATCCGACATCAGCAAGCAGCTTCAATTCAAGAATGACTTCACGTTCTTGGCCTGGTTCTCCATTTTCAGATAACTCTGGTGCTGGATTGGCCGGAGTTGCAAATCGAGAATTTCCACGTCCGCCACGGCCGCCTCTTGCAATAATTGCCTGCTGTCCATTCTCGACTAAATCAGCAATAACTTCCTTCGTTTTTTCATCAATGACCACTGTTCCAGGCGGTACCTTAACAATCATATCCTTTGCACCGGCACCGTGCTGGTTCTTGGACATGCCATGCTCGCCGCGCGGTGCTTTAAAGTGACGCTGATAACGGAAATCCATCAAGGTGCGCAAGCCTTCATTTACTTCAAAAACAACATTGGCACCTTTACCGCCATCACCACCGGCTGGACCGCCTTTTGGTATATATTTTTCCTTACGAAACGCAACCATACCATTTCCGCCATCTCCGGCTTTTACATAAATCTTCGTTTGATCAACAAACATCTTATTCCTCCAGTCTGCATATCGAATTAACTTTTGTCACGAAAAAAACCTCAGTTTTTTAGCCTACTTTTTTTGAATAGGGATAAAAACTTCTACTGTGAGTTCGCTTTCTGAGAATTCCTTGACCACTACATCCAGTAGAATATTGGGGTCTGAAAGGAATGCTTCAATTAATTCACTTTTTATTATTATCCCGCTAAAATCAAAAAAGAAACGAACTCCTTCTGATTGCGGATCAATTGATATTGATAAATGATTTTCTTGGAATGCTTCAATTGCCTCATTTAAACACTCAAAAAAAAGGCAAGTCCACTTTGTGATCTGTTCTTCATTAATTTGAAAGGATTCCGAATCTTGAAGAACTTCATATTCAAGCTTAAAAGAGGAATTCTCCCAATTAGACTTAAACAGCAGTGAGGCAAATAAAGGCATTTTTAAATTTGTTAGTTTTGACTCATGCTGTGCTTCAATAATAATTTCGTCAATAACCGCTTTTGCCCGGTCGATTCGATTTAAATCCAAGTTCCCCTTAATTAACTGAAGCCTATTTAACCAATCATGTCGAGAGTGCCGGAGCACCTCAACAATATCCCATTCTTTCTCCATACGTACACTCCCACATTAAGTGTCACAACACTATTTTGCTGATAGTATATCAAAAAAATAACCCTGAGTAAGCAATTTTATGTGATGAAAGATCATTAGAGGCAAAAAGAAGCATCTACGAAGTAGTTTTCCTGAAGAATATATGGAAGGAAAAATTCGTTAGCAAAAAGAAAACTCTAACCAAACAGGTTAGAGTTTTCGCTAGTTACCTTAAGCTTCTTGAGCTACTGGATAAACGCTCACTTTTTTGCGATCACGACCGAAACGTTCAAATTTCACAACGCCGTCAACTTTTGCAAAAAGAGTATCGTCTCCTCCACGGCCAACGTTTTCACCTGGGTAAATCTTTGTACCGCGTTGACGGTATAGGATTGAACCACCAGATACAAATTGTCCGTCTGCACGCTTAGCACCAAGACGCTTAGCGTGTGAGTCACGACCGTTCCTTGTAGAACCTACACCTTTTTTAGATGCAAACAACTGAAGATCTAATTTTAATAACATTCATTCCACCTCCTACTTTTTGAAGGTAATCTTTATGTGCTTTCCGTATTCTTCTTCAATCGTACGCAATGAAACAGTCATACCTTCTAGAAGAAGTTGTACTTTCTCATAAATGTCTCCCGAAAGATGTTCCGGTACAACACAGCGGAGAAAGCCGCCCTCATGCTCAATCTCGGGCGTGACACCTGTTAGGGCGTGCACAGCGTTGATTGCTCCAATGGATACTGCAGATACGCCTGCACAGACGATATCCTTGCCTCGATTGGCGAAAAATGCATGACCACTTATTTCGAATGATTGAATAAATCCGGACTCTGTACGATTAATCGTAATTTGAATCATCTATGATTCAACACCTTACGCGTTGATTTTTTCGATGACTACTTTAGTGTAAGGTTGACGATGACCTTGCTTCTTGTGGTAGTTTTTCTTCGCTTTGTACTTGAAAACAGTAATTTTCTTTTGACGACCTTGCTTTTCAATTTTAGCTGTAACCGTAGCGCCTGCAACAACAGGGCTTCCTACTTTTACGTTTTCACCGCCAACGAAAAGAACTTTATCAAAAGTAACTGTTTCACCAGCTTCTGCATTAAGTTTTTCAATGTAGATAGCTTGGCCTTCTTCGACTTTCACTTGTTTACCACCAGTTTCAATAATTGCGTACATGAACTGCACCTCCTTATAAACTCAGACTCGCCATATACAGGCGCTTATGCTTTCACACAAATCTTACTACCTGTTCTGTGCGGTTGTAGCACGGGTGCTACAAACATAACATCAAAATCCTAACATAAAATAAGCAAAAGTGTCAATAGAAATTTAGGAATATGATTAGGAATCAAATGCTTTTTGTGAGATCTCACTCACATTGCCGAACTGCTTTAATATATAATAATGGCGGGCTGAAGGCTGAACTGAAAAATATAGTTTGATATGCATTAGCTCCTCTAATGCTTCCCGGTGGGCTTCATTCGGTCCTACCAATTCCTCTTTCACCGCTTGAGTTGTTTCGACCAAGACTGCCTCAAATTCCGAATAGCGGTGCTCTAACAGCTCCCGTTCAAGCCTAAAACCAACCGTTTCAGGACTAAGGATTCGGCCAGTCCCATCACAAACAGGACACTTCACCTCAAGTGCCTCAGAAAGAGTAACCTTTGTCTTCTTCCTAGTCAGTTGGAGAATGCCTAACGGTGTAAAGCCAATCATTTTTGTTCTTTTCTGATCCTTGGTTAATTCTGTTTCAATCAGCGTGAGAATCGATTGCTTGTCCTCAGCGCGTGTCATGTCAATGAAATCAATAAGGACAATCCCGCCAATATCGCGCAGACGCAGTTGTCTTACCACTTCTTTTGCGGCCAACTGGTTTGTTTTTAATACCGTGTCTTGATAATTTGTCTTTCCGGAAAATTTCCCGGTATTCACATCAATAATCGTTAACGCTTCAGTTTCGTCAAAGATAAGGTAAGCACCATTATCAAGCCAGACAATACGCTTGAGGGCTTTATCAATTTCATGTTCCACTTTATGTACAGAAAAAATATTCTCTTTTCCATTGTAGTAAATGGATTTGAGTTGATCATTTTTTTCCTCAGCTAGCTTTTTTAGCGCTAAATCATCAACGATTACTTCCCCACTAGTCATTCTAGCTACTTGGTCCATAATCAATTCGATAAAGGTATCTTTTTGAAAAATGATCCCTGGTTTTTTCATCGTGGCCACATTCTGCAACAGCTCTTGATGGTTCTCGCGCAGGTTCATTAGTTCTGAAAGGATTTCATCTTCTGTACTCGTTATCGATGAGGTACGGAAAATGATCCCCTCTTCCTCTGTTTTCAAACGACTGCCGATCCGGCGAAGTTTTGCTTTTTGACCTTCGTCGGCGATTTTTTTAGACACCGCCACATAGCGGCCTTTTGGCATGTAGATGAGATTGGGCCCTTGTATTTCAATAATTCCCGTCACGCGAGCACCTTTCGTCCCCGTTGCATCCTTATCGACCTGAACCAGCATTTTTTCACCTTGGTGGGCAAACGAGGTGACAGACTTTTGTTTTTCGGCAGATAAGAGATAGGAAGGAAGTACATCACGGTGTAAATACGCATTTTTCTCTTCGCCAATATCAATGAATACGGCATTCATCCCCGGCAATACTTTTGTCACAGTCCCAAAATAAATATTACCGACCAGTGATCGATGTTCTGGTCGGTCAAAAACGATATTTTCCACGCGGTTGTCTTTCAGATAAGCAAATCGCTTTTCGCGTGAATTGTAATTAATAATAAGTGTTTCCAATCAAGCGACCTCACTTTTTTCTTTTCATTATACCTTTTTAGTTAGGCTATGTGAAACATGCATGTTGATTTCCGCTCCAAGGCGCTTCGCTTTCCGCGGGCGGTCCGGGGAGCCTCCTAGGCGCTCTACGCGCCTGCGGGGTCTCCCCTGCCCCGTCCTCCCGCAGGAGTCTCGCGCCTTCCGCTCCAATCAACATAGGGTTTAATAAGAAAAAAGAAGGTCGCTGATTTTATCGGTTAGACGTTTCTCGGTAAAATAGGCGTGCAATAGTTCATTTTCATCTAACATCCCTTTTTCTTTGCCGTCTGCTTCGACGATAATTGGATGTTTACAGCCACGTTGGAATTTTTCTAGGACGTGTATAAGCAGCTCCTGTTCATTGGCCTCAATCGGTTTCAAGGTCCGAAGACTGGATTTTTTCCCATAGTAACGCTCCAGCAAGAATCTCATAAAAATATAGCGCCTCTGCTTCCATTCGTGGTAAAGCGAGAAATAAAGGAAGGCAATGATGATCCAGACATTGATATGTGTCGGGGCTGCGATCACGATCACCAGTGAAAAGATCGATAGGCTGACCAACGAAAGGATGAGCGTTAGGCGATGGGCGATCGGGAAGGAACTTTTTAATGAGAGCAGTAAGAATACCAGTTTCCCGCCATCCAGCGGCCAAACCGGAAAAAAGTTAAAAACAAAAATCATGAGATTATAGCTTAAGAAGAGCTGAAAAAGGTCTTCAGGCATTAAGTTGACGGTAACCAACCCATAGGCTAGGGCTACCATCCACACATGCTGCAGCGGCCCTGCAAGGACGACTATCGTCTCTTCCTTTAACGGCCGATTGCCATGCTCATCCATTTCAGCAACCCCGCCAAACGGCAGCAGGGTAATTTTCTTGATTCTCCATGAAAAAAAAGAAGCTGCAGCAGCATGCCCCATTTCATGAATAAAAATGATCCCAAGCAACAAGCAAACCTCAAGGAAATGAGCGGTCACAATTGAAAGTCCAATCACAATCCACAATAAGGGATGGATAGAGATAAGTTGGAATAAATTCATGGCTCTATTCAAAGCGTATCACCTGAATTGGGTCGATGAAATCATCGCCTTTTTTTATGGCAAAGTAATATTTTCCTTTGGTTTTATCTTCTCCTGCCGACACTGAGACCGTGCCAACTACTTTTCTTTTATCGATATATTCATATAAGTTAACCTTGATTTGGTCCAAATTCCCGTACCAGGTTTCGGTCGCATCGGAATGCTGAATAATGACTGTTTTCCCCAATCCTTCCTTCACCCCTGCGAAGGTAACGATGCCATCATTAATGGTTTGGACGGACGCCCCTTTTCCTGTTTCAATCATGATACCTTGGCCATTTTTTTCAAAGTTTTCAAGAATTTTTCCCATTGCTGGTACGGAAAATTCCTTTTCGACTACTTCTTTTTTCCCAGTTTGATCTTTTTCAGAAAATGGCAGTAGGGCCAATGGTTTCCCAAACTTGCTTTCGTACCAGTTTGAGACGGTCGCAAATTTAAAATCCTTGTCCATTGTTTTCATGACCACGTCTCTAGCTGGCTCAAAAGTAGCGGAATGGTTCCTAAATAGTATCGCTATCACTAAAAACAGGAGGACAGAGGACAATATTTTGAAAAAAAATACTTCCTTCTTAAACAATGGATGCCCATCATCGCCATTACTGCTTCCTGATGAAGTAAACTGATTGAATCCATATTTTTCATCGTCACTAGGCCAAGCAATTTGGCGGTCGGGACTTTTTACAGATGTTGCCCCAGTATCATTTTTTCGCTTTGCGATTCGCCGCCTAATTTCTTCCGGTGTAGACCGCGCCATCCCCATCACCCCTTTTCCCACTAATTTGTACAAGTCTATGAGGGAAAAGGGAAGAGTATGTCTTAAAAATAAAAACAGCCTGTCCACAAGTTAGTGGGCAGGCTGTTTGAAAAAGTAGGCGCTTCCGCATTTCTAATTAACGAACGCCGAAGAATTTTTTAATTTTTTTGAAGACACCTTTATCTGCATCCTCGAGTGACTGGAGCGGGATGGATTCACCGAGAATCCGTCGGGCAATATTTCGATAAGCAATCGATGCTTTGTTATTCGGATTCAGGGCAATCGGTTCACCATGGTTAGAAGCTTTAATTACCTCGTCATCATCCGCTACAATTCCAATGAGCTCGATGGAAAGATGCTGGGTAACTTCATCAATCTCAAGCATATCACCAGTCTTCACCATATGATTTCGAATCCGGTTGATCACTAATTTGGGCGACTCCATATCGGGTTGTTTTTCGAGCAAGCCAATAATTCGGTCTGCATCGCGTACAGCAGATGCCTCTGGCGTTGTAACAACAATCGCTTTATCTGCTCCAGCAATGGCATTATGAAAACCCTGCTCAATTCCAGCAGGACAATCAATAATGATATAATCGTAGTCTTGCTTTAATTCTAAAATCAAATCTTTCATCTGTTCTGGCTTCACAGCGGATTTATCCACCGTTTGCGCAGCTGGCAGTAAGTATAATAACCCGTCAAATCGTTTGTCCTTCACAAGGGCTTGATGGATTTTGCATCTTTTTTCAACGACATCGACCAGATCATAAATGATTCTGTTTTCAAGTCCCATTACGACGTCCAAATTCCGAAGACCGATGTCTGTATCTACTAAACATACTTTTTTTCCTTGAAGGGCTAATGATGTGCCGATATTAGCAGAAGTTGTTGTTTTTCCTACTCCACCCTTACCGGATGTAATTACTATTGCTTCTCCCACTTTAATGTCCCCCTTCTAATCTTGTTAAATTAGGTCTTAATTGGATTAAAACTTGCAATCTATCAACAATGATTTGACGCTCATCATCTATATATGCACATTCCATTTCCCGTTTTTCATTGCTTTGGACACTGTCTGGTGCTCTATTTAAACAATCACTAATTCTAAGCTGGGATGGTTTCATATTTGACGCAGCAATGACTGCTTGCTCATTGCCATAGCAGCCGGCGTGGGCCATACCTTTTAATGTCCCCATGATAAAAATGTTACCGCCGGCCATCACCGTTCCACCTGGATTGACATCGCCAATTAATAGCAGGTCCCCAGGCACTTCGAGGACTTGTCCAGAACGAATGATTCTAGAAACCGTCATGACCTCTGTTTCGGCTATTAGACGCTCAGCTTCTTCCTTCGTGATTACGTTTGATACAATCTCATCAACCACAAAATTCTTCTTTTTGAGAATTAAGTTTTTTAGCTCTTCCCGTTGCGATTCCGTAATATAGCGGTTGCCGATTGCCACTTTGACAGAGGTTAACTGACGCTCATCCTGAGTCCTGGAGTTCGCTGAAAGCTTATGATCGAGTTCCCTTTTTAGTTCTTCATAGGAACAGGTATCATCAAGATGAAGGACGAGACCTTCCTTCGTTCCTTTTATTGTAACATTTTGCCGTTTTTTCATGGAGAAATTTTCACCTCATAATAAGAAAGCAATTTCGAAACAAGCAAAATTCGTTGTTTCAATGGGATTTGCAAGCCCTTATGCTTATTCCGAATCAAAAGTACATACTATCTTAATAAAAATTCGACACGATGCGTCCATTCTCCTCTTTTTATAAAAAAATCATTCATCCCTTAATGCTTCCGAATGTTTTTCAAATAGCCACTTTAATGGATAGGCGATAATTAGAGTAATAGCTGCATTTAATAAAAGGGTAGGGTAAAAACGCAAGTTAATAAAGCTAATAAAATCAAGGTCTGTTACATGGATTAAATAATTCATTTCATAAACACCCATCTCTAATAACGAGATACCGAGAAGGGCAGCAAGAAAAGCAGTGATAATATTTGATTGCAAAACCTGCAATAATTTATAAATAAGATAGGAGATAAATGGATATAGAAAAAAATAAATACCGATAATTTCGACATAAACAATGTCAAATAAAAGCCCAAAAATGGCCGCATAAATAATTCCGTGTTTTTTTCCGACAAAAATCGTTAAAAACAAAATGGCTGTAAACAGAAAGTGAGGGACAAATATTCGCTCAAAGCCAAAAATCTTTGCCGGTAAAAACTCGACAAAAAGGCTTTCTACGATAAAAAGAAACAGAAATAAAAGAGGTAGAAGGAATTTTCTCAAAACTCCCTCACCTTCCCATCTGATAAATCACTTTTAACTGGCTGAGTCATTAATCTTTTTATGACAATCACATTTTCAATATCGTAAAAGTTCGCTCCTGGTTTCACTAAGGCCGTTTGATTTAAGCCATACTGATCGGGTTTAACATCAACCACTTTTCCAATCATCAGCCCTTTTGGAAAAACACCACCTAAACCGGAAGTAATCACGGTTTGGCCTTTTTCAATTTTTGAGCCAGATGGAATCGCCTTAATTAATAGTAATTTTTGTTTGTCATCAAAACCCTGTACAAATCCATAAACATCTTTTTTGCCTTGAACGACAGCAGAAATTCGATTCTTAGGATCCATTGCACTTAAAAGTTGTACAGTAGAACTGAATTGTGTCACATTTTTTACTTTTCCAATGAGACCGGTTGCCGTAACGACAGCCATATTTTTTTCGATGCCGTTTAGTTTGCCTTTGTCGATAATAATCATTTCATGCCAACGATCAGGGTTTCTGCCAATGACGGTAGCTGGTAATGGTTTAAAGTCTCTCAGGGTCTTTTTTTCACCGAGAATGTCACGCAATTCTTCATTGTCATTTTTCAACTCTTGGACTTGTGCTTCAAGATTGACAAGATTTTCGATCCGCGATTTTAATTCTTTATTCTCATCGTATGTATTTTGCAAATCCTGGAGATTTTCAAAAAAGCCTGCAACAAAATGGGTAGGCTTTGAAACCAGGGATTGAACCCAGCCGGTTGTATCTTTGACAAATTGCTCCGGCCAGGATAGTTTACTTCTCTCCCTTAAAGAAAACCCAATCAATGCCACGAGAACAATGATGCTGACAAGCAAAATAATCAGACGTTTATTCAGAAAGAACTGTGGCATGATTATACACCTCTATTTTCCTAGATAAAAAGTATAGTTTTAAGCTTTGATAGTTATCTTGCTCCAGCGGCTAACGGGCGCTGCCGCTATTCTTAGCGTGAATCTCTCGTTTTGTTTTTAAATAAATGAATATGATCGAGAGCTTTTCCTGTCCCAATCGCTACGCAATCGAGTGGATTCTCGGCAATCAGAACAGGCATTTTCGTTTCTTCACTAATCACTTTGTCTAAATTGCGGAGCAGTGCCCCCCCACCTGTTAGGACAATCCCGCGATCCATAATATCGGCAGCGAGTTCCGGCGGTGTTTTTTCTAACGTATTCTTGACCGCTTCTACAATCGCAGAAACCGTATCGCGTAATGCTCCAGCAATTTCTTTTGCGGAGATTTCGATTGTCTTTGGCAGACCCGTTAATAAATCCCGGCCGCGAATCTCCATATTGTCGACACCTTCAGGATCCCCTGCAGAGCCAATTTCCATTTTAATCGCTTCAGAAGTCCGGTCCCCGATCATCAAGTTATAATTTTTTCGAATATAAGAAACAATCGACTCGTCCATTTCATCGCCAGCAACACGGATTGAAATGCTTGTAACAATTCCACCTAACGAAATAATCGCCACTTCGGTCGTTCCCCCGCCAATATCGACGACCATGCTGCCAGTTGGTTCCCAAACAGGCAAATTGGCGCCTATCGCCGCAGCAAATGGCTCTTCAATGGTATAGGCATCCTTTGCCCCTGCTTGTCTAGTGGCATCGATCACCGCTCTTTCCTCGACCGCTGTAATCCCAGAAGGCACACAAACCATCACGTATGGATTTCCCGTAAATACGTTCTTCCCTTTCTGTGCTTGACGAATATGGTACTTCATCATTGCCGCTGTGGTTTCAAAATCAGCGATGACTCCATCCTTCATCGGTCTTAAAGCGACGATATTCCCCGGTGTCCGTCCAATCATATTTTTCGCGTCGTTACCAACTGCGACAATATTCTTCGTATCTGTCTGCATTGCCACAACGGATGGCTCGCGTAAGACAATTCCTTTTCCTTTTACATATACAAGGGTATTTGCTGTCCCCAAGTCAATCCCAAGATCTCTAGCTCTTATTCCAAACATAATTTTGTAGCTCCCTTTCTGATACGTAATACAAAAACTCCAATAGGTTGGTAATTACTTTTATATCATGTCTTTTTTCTCAATATTTATCTAGTTAAGTCTTAAGCAGTCCTAAAAAACCATAAGCAATATTATAACTTAACGTCAAATAAAATCATAGTTATAAATACCCTTTTTCCTTGAGACTCACAAACTTGTTCTCTCCGATGATTAAATGATCGAGTAAATCGATGCCAATTATTTTTCCGCATTCGACCAGTCGCTTGGTCACCTCAATATCCTCGCGGCTTGGTGCCGGGTCGCCACTCGGGTGATTATGCGCTGCAATAACGGAAGCAGCTGACCGCTTTAACGCCTCGCGGAACACCTCCCTTGGATGAACAATCGAGGCGTTTAAGCTGCCAATAAAAATCGTTTGTTTATGGATTACTTGATTCTTAGTGTTTAAATACATACAAACAAAATGCTCTTGTGATAAAAAGCGCATATCATTCATCAAATACTTCGCACCGTCTTCCGGCGAGCGGATGACATATCGGTCCTTGTAATCCAGGTTGGTAATCCTTCTGCCAATTTCGACAGCAGCAAGAATTTGAACGGCCTTCGCCGAACCAATTCCTTTTATCTCAGTCATTTCTTCTAACGTAGCCGCTTTTAATAGTCGTAACCCTTCAAAATGGGTCAGCAGTCGATTCGACAGTTGCAGAACCGATTCGTCCTTTGTTCCGGTTCGAAGTAAGATGGCAATCAATTCATGATTGGATAAGCTTTGTGGTCCATGCTGAATAAAGCGTTCTCTAGGCCTTTCATCTTGAGGGAAATCACGGATCATTAATGTATTGGTGGACACTTTTTTTCCTCCCTTTTTTAAGGGAGTTAATGAACTAAAAAAGTTTAATACGGCAACTGGTAGCCAGCCTTTTTCAATTCTCTAATCGTTCTTGAAACAGGCAGACCGACAACCGCAAAATAGTCTCCATTTATTTTTTTGACAAGCATACTTCCGAGCTGCTGAATGCCATATGCACCTGCTTTATCAAGCGGTTCACCACTTTTTACATACGCCCGTATTGAGTCGTCAGTTAACTCCCAAAACCAAACTTCTGTTCTTTCATAAAACGTTGTTGTACCTGTTGGAGACACAATCGAGACTCCAGTAAAGACATCATGCTGCTTTCCTGACAAGCTTTTTAACATCGTAAATGCTTCTGCTTCATCTGCAGGCTTTCCTAAAATTTGATTATCCGCCACAACTATTGTGTCCGAGCCAATCACAAAGGCGTTCTGGTTTTCTTTAAAAACCGCCTGGGCCTTTCGATCGGCTAACTCCATCACTACTTCTTTAGGAGAGAGAGCTGGGTCAAAACTTTCATCAACTTCACTACTTGAAATCGCGAATGTTAAACGGAGAGTTTCTAGAAGTTCTTTTCGCCGTGGAGAAGAAGAGGCTAAAATGAGGTTCTGCATTCGATCACCTTACCTTTTGGTACGTATTAGGGAGATACAATTCAATCGTATCAGAAATTGTAGTAGCAAACAATTTTTATACGAAAAAAATTTTGATGGAATTTGTAAAATTATGCGGAATAATTCTTTTTATGACATATAAAAAGGCCTATCCAGATTCGATAGGCCTTATTTCCCGGAAAATATCGAGCTTTGTCACATATTGATTACTTTGAAAAATACAACGACATGAAGTTTAGCAAGTGCTGTTGGGCATCACTAAGATTCTTTTCGGATTTTGATTCTTGAAATGCTTTTAGTTTCTTGTTCGCACTAACTAATTCTGCTTTTAGATCTTTTAATTTTTTGTTTTTAACACTACTCTTTAATTGTTCTTCAATCTCTATGAGGGCTTTGCTGGAATCCTCAGAAAGCGACTTGGTCAGGAGAGCAGTCGAAGATGTAAGAGATAACGTTTGATACATGGTCGGTACAGCTTTTAAAAAGTTTTTTTCTTTTTCAGTAACACCGGTAAACTTCTTTTCATCTAATAACAGCGGCTTGGCAAACACATCTTCAATTCCATTTTCTTTATATTGAGCCCCAAGTGCTTTAGCGGCTTCGATGGAATCCGCAACACCAAGGAATAAAAAGTACTTGCCATCCATTTCAACGGATTGGGATGGTATGCCTTTCGAGTCTAAACTGGAAGATGTCTCCTTGGCACCAGCTTCCGATGAAAAAACTCCGCCCTGAATAACGTAAGCAGTTACTTGGGATATAGCTGCTGACGTGTTCTTGCCCTCCGTAGTTTTGGTTTCGGTGGTGCTAGCAGGCTTTTCAGTGACTACTGTAGGTTCGGTTACAACAGTCTTGTCGGTTGGTGTAGTTATCACTAACTTTAGCATCACAACCCCGATCGTTGTTCCAATAAGGATAGCGAAGACGGCTGAAATTAAAATGGTTCCTAACGGCCGGCCATTTTTCTTTTTTGAATTAGATGAACTGGATGAAAAGGTTGTTATTTTGGGAAGGGCAGATTTTTTTCCACTTTGACTTGGTACAATTTTAAACTCCTCTATGTCATTTTCGGAGGATTCAGGAATAATCCAATCAAAACTTTCGTCGACAGACTCTTGTGCTGCCGCTGTCTCCATTAAGTTATCCGATTCTGAGAGATTCGAATTTATTTTTATCACTTTAGGAATGGGGTCGATGCTGGCTTCGACTTCTTTTGGAGAAACATCCAGATGGGGCGGGTTTTCTCCATTTAATTTGATCTTGATTGTATTGCCTTTATTAGGCTTGTCCACTAAACCGTACTCCTCTCTCTACCACGGGTAATTTGTTCCATCCTATCATAAAGGCAAAAAAAAATAACAAGACTTTTGTCGTCTTGTTATCGTAGACTTTCGCCAAATTATTTACTAGTTTGCGATGGTGTTAATTATGGCTGCGCCCCGGTCGTGGCAGAAAACTGACTTAGTGGATTGTCTTTACCAGCTGGTGCTGGTGCATCGATTTTTGGAAGCTCTGCGGCTAAGTCTGTTAAATTCGGCATGTAGAAGGCAGAAATTGTCAGACTATAGGATAATGGCTCATCTTCTTGGTCTAAACTGGTGATCTCTTGCCCGCCTGAATAACTTATCGATTCAACCACGACAATGCGATTTAAAGATTCTAATGTATCAATAAACTTCTCTAAATCTTCATAGCTTGGTGATTCCACACTCATCGAAACGGTCAGCTTCTTCAAACCCGCAATTTGGGCAGAAGCGGTTTGTTGTGACGCTGTGGCTTGATTCGTGTCAGTTTGGTTCGTAGTAGCTTGTTGACCATTTGCATTTTCGGCGGTTGCTTGGTCAGCGGTAGTATTTACATCCGCGTCTTTTGAAAAACCCATCGAACTAATTTTACTTTTTGAAAGGTTTTCTGCCTTTTCTAAGTCTAAGATCAATTGTTCCTGTAACGGCTTGACAGGTAATTTCTTCTGTAATTCCCGCGTATCTACAGTCGTTTTTTTCGTATCTTCAGCCTTTTTTTGACTGACGATTTCCAATAGCTTTTGTTCGGATTCAAGTGACTGCTGCTTGTTCGTTAAATCTGATTTTAAAGGTGAGAGTTTAAAGAACTGAGCATAAACAAGGAATAAGACCACTAAAAGGGTAACGACCCCAATTATTAGGCTTTGTTTTTTGGAAAAACGGAGCTTCATGAAGCAGTCACTCCTTCCTCATCTTTGTTGCTCTTTTTAATATTCTTTTTAACCACTTCTTTATCGAGTTTTATTTCAAATTGACCTGTATAGCGAGGAAGGATATCATCGCTTACTGTCTTACTTTCGGTACCATTTGAAGTTGTTGTATTGTTGACAGAACCTGTAGTTGCTGTCGTGTTCGACGTATTGGTTTGAACACCGGTTCCAGTTGTTCCTGCAGCTGAATTCGTTTGACTATTCGTATTTGAAGTTGAACTTTGGTTAGTAATCGTTTGGTCCGAATTAGCTGTGTTGGTTTGGTTCGTTGTTTGAGTCGTTGAATTGGTTGCATTTGTTTGGCTAGTCGACGTTGTTGCACTAGCATTATTAACTGCCGATTCTGTAGTTGAGGCTGCTGCTAATGAGCTCAAACTTGCTTCTTCAATCCATTTTGATTCATTAAGATTATCTAAAAAGTACGCAGCTTCTCTTGCACTATCAAATTGCACCGATAACGAAATTGTCCCTGCTTCAGTGTAAGCGAAACTCTGGATAAAACCACGTTCAGGTAACAATGATGTCAGATAGCGCATGACAGGAATGGTCTGAATGGGATAATCGTTGGCCCAGTCAATTGCACTCTTTAATTGACTAACAGAGCTAGTAACTTCAGCTGTATCTGTACTTTTATTTTCTTTTTCAGCAATCTTTTTTGTCATCGAGATTTGTCTATCTAAAGAAGCAATATTACTCTTAGCGGTATTGGTTTGCCAAAGGTAATAGGCGCCAGTAAGTAACAATAAGGCAACTAAACACGATAAAGTTATAATAAAGCCGATTTTTTTCGGTTCCTTTTGGGGAAGCAGGTTAATTTCTACTAACATTATTGCACCCCTTTTAACGCGAGACCTAAAGGTAGTAATAGACTAGGAGGCATACTATCTTTCTTTCCGGGTTCGAGAGAAATCATATCGACAGGGACGTCAAATCGCTCTTTCATTTCATCATAGATCGCTGTCAGCATTGGATGGTCACCGTTCAATAAAAACTTGGTGATATCACTTTTTTCATTGTTAAGTGTATAGCGGTAAAAGTCGCTTAGCTTATTAATTTCTCTAAAAATATCCTCAAATTGAATCACTAACTCTTCTGTATTACCTGTATACTTAAATGCCAATTTGCCAGCCCTGTCAACCTTTACATCCCATAGATCAACATTAAATGGGATAGCAAATTGACGCATAACAAGGGGAACATTTTGTTCAAATATAGATAAATTGACACTCGTCAAATCAAATTGAACAGAGAAAAGGACTTCATTTGCACTAGTTTGATCAAGTTGATGATACAAGCGGTACAGTGCAAGCGGAGAAATATCTGCCGCAATCGGGTTAAGCTTTAGTTTAGAAAGTAAATTTGCATACTCCATTACCTGCTGCTCCGGTGCTACAAATAAAAGTAAATCCCTTGTTTTGCCATTACTTTCTAATGAATAAAAATCAAAGACAGGTTCTTCAAACGGTAAATGGATACTCGAACCAAGTTCTAAATACAGGTATCCTTGAATTTCATCCTCCTGAATTTCAGCAGGAATCGAAACTTTCCGGATGATGACCAGCGGATCTGGCACTAGAAAGCGAACTTGACGTCTTTGAATCTTCCATTCACCGATACACTCTTCCAAAATATTTGCTAAAGAATCGATATCGGTAATTTTCCCATCACTAATAATACCTGGTGGGAGGAAGCGTTCGCACCATCTTTGAGCAACAGGTGGATTCGCCTGCTTTAATTCAAGCAGACGAATCGAATGATCATTTAAAACGAGATTAATTATTCGGTTTTTAGATGTAAACAGGGAAAAAGCCATATGAAAAACCCCTTAGTTAAAATCCTTGATTAAGGAAATGCATATACAAATTAATTAAATCCGATCCCCAATAATACGCTGTTAATGTTCCGGCCGCAATAAATGGTCCAAATGGAATGGGCTGTCGTCTTTTGACAATTCTAAAAAGTAATGCCAATCCGCCAATAACAGCTCCGAACAATGTTGAAAGAAAGAAGGACAAAAGTACTAGTTTAAACCCTAATACCAATCCAAGTAAGGCATACAGTTTAACATCGCCGCCTCCAATTCCACCTTTGCTAGCGACAGCAATGAGTAAAAGGAAAATGAAACCAGACACTGCTCCAAGGAGGCTGTCCCACCATGGGTTTAGCGGCCAAATTATCCGCTCCAATAAAAAAATCCCTGCAAACCAGATCAGAATTTTATCAGGGATAAGCATATAGTGAATATCTGAAACAATGATAATCATAAACATTGAGATTAGTGATAGTGCAACCACTAATTCACCAGACCATCCGATAACTAATGGTGCTGTCATAAACAAGATTCCAGTCAATAATTCAAAAAACGGATAGATAGGAGAAATCCGCGACTTACAGCCGCGGCATTTTCCCTTTTGAATCAAATAAGATAATACAGGTATAAGTTCGTATAATTTTAACTTATGCCCGCAATAAGGACATGAAGAACGTGGAGTTACAATAGATTTACCCAATGGCACACGAAGCCCCACCACATTATAGAAAGAGCCAAGTATTAACCCAACTAATAAAAAATAAACAAATAGAATAATCATTTATATATTATGGTGTTCGAATGCTAGTTCTTTTAATATCACTTAATTTAAATGGTTCTGCTGCCTTAGTAACTACATTATTGGTCTTTTCTTCTGCAGTTCCATGTTCATCGATATGCATTACTGAATTTTTCAGGATTACACCAGTTACTTTACCAGCTACAACTGTAACATAAGAATCATTTGATGTCGGTGAAGTTGTATAACTAGTTTCTGAACCTGGTCCATAATCATTACCATCGGGTGACTCAAATTTTTCAAGATAACCTTCTTTAACCAAGTATCCTAAATATAAATATTTAGCACCTGTACTCTGTAAATCACTATCTGAGGCAATTGCCATTTGAGCAGAGCTTACCATTTGTTTTGCGTTTGCAATATGTGCGTCTTTTTTAGAATTATTAATAATACCTAATACTGATGGTATAGCAATAGCTGCAATAATCCCTAAAATCACAATAACTGCAAGTAATTCAATTAATGTAAATCCTTTTTGATCTTTAAGCTTATTTTTTAACATTTGACGCATTAATTTCATCTCCCTATATGGTTCTATGAACCTAGTAATATTGTCCCTTGTAGTATACATTAATTGACAAAGGAAAGAAAAGAATTTTTTGGTATTTTGTCCAATATCCTCAATATTTTTGTTTTCTTGTCATACTATTGATTCATCTGTTGAAATTGGTCGAACATGCTAAACATTGGAACCATGATAGATGTGACTATAGTCCCAACTAAACCTGCCAAAAAGACTATCATTATAGGCTCTATTAACGATTTTAACCTATCTGTTCCATTTTCTACTTCTTTTTCATAGAATTCAGCGATTTTTGATAGCATCGCGTCAAGTGCTCCCGTTTCCTCCCCGATAGCAATCATTTGAGTAACTAAAGGCGGAAAGGCCCAGTGTCTTTGCATCGGATCCGTCATGGAACGTCCTTTTTCTAGTGAATCCCGTGACTCTCGAATTACCTTGGCTAATACTTCATTTTCGACTACTTTCTCTACAATTGACATTGCTTGTAGAATTGGAACGGAGCTTGAGAACAATGAGCTGAGTGTTCTCATCATCCGAGCAAGCGCTGCTTTTTGTAGTAAATTACCAAATATCGGCATCTTCAATATAAAAAAATCAAAATAATATTTTGTTTGGTTATTTTTTTTAAGATACGTAATTAAAAAGACAATGGCAAAAATCATAAGTATTACAATCCACCAAAACGACTGCATAAAGTCACTTGCTGATAGGACGAATTTTGTAATTGCGGGCAGTTCCCCGCCCATATCGTCAAACATCGAAACAAATGTTGGTACAACGGCAACAAGTAAGAAAATAACTACAATAATAGCAATAATTCCTACCGCAATCGGATAGGAAAGCGCAGAAACGATCTTTTGCCGTGTGTAGTGTTGTTTTTCAAAATGCTCAGCCAAACGATCAAGTGTCTCATCTAAATTACCACTGATTTCCCCAGCTTTAACCAGATTGATAAACATTTGATTAAAAATTTTCTTGTGTTTAGCCACAGCTTCTGAAAGTGGATTACCTTCCCGCATCTCCTGTTCCACATCTAGTAAAGCTTTCTTTAAGGCTTTGCTCTCGGTTTGTAAAGCTAAGATGGCTGTTGCATCGACAACAGTTACGCCAGCCTTAATTAAAGTCGAAAATTGTCTTAAGTAAATAACAAAATCCTGAAGTTTCACTGGAGTTCCAATTGTTAGATCCTTTGTCATTAGAGTCTCTGGCACTTGGGTCATTTCAATTACCCTAATTCCCTCTTCTTTCAGCTTTTCCATCGCTTCTCGCTTGGAAGCTGCGTTCACGGTGCCCTGCCGTTTTCCTTTTCGATCACGTCCAGCGTATTTAAATCTAGCCATTCATCATCATCTTTTCATGTAAGTACTGTGATGCCGCTTCTTTTTGAATTAGGTTACGCTCAAGAAGGTCCTTAATACTCATTTCAAGTGTATGCATCCCTTGGGCTCGGGAGGTTTGCATCGTACTTTGAATTTGGTGTACCTTTTCATTTCTAATCAGGTTGGCAATTGCAGCATTGTTGACCAATATTTCAGTGGCAGCTTTTCTACCCTTTTTATCAATAGTAGGGAATAACCGTTGCGAAATTACCCCTACTAAGACAGACGCTAATTGAATTCGGATTTGAGACTGTTGTTCTGACGGGAACACATCGATAATCCGATTTATTGTTGTTGGTGCACTAGACGTATGAAGTGTTCCTAAGACAAGGTGCCCCGTTTCTGCTGCTGTAATTGCGATCGACATGGTTTCTAAGTCCCGCATTTCCCCTACAAGAATGACATCAGGGTCTTGACGAAGGGCAGCCTTTAAACCACTTGCGTAGTTATTTGTGTCAAAGCCGACTTCACGCTGATCAATAATTGAATTTCCATGTCGATGAAGATATTCAATTGGATCTTCTAAGGTAATAATATGTTTCCTCATCGTTCTGTTCATGTAATCAATCATCGAAGCTAAGGTAGTTGATTTCCCGCTTCCTGTTGGTCCTGTAACAAGTATAAGACCTTGGGGTTTTTCGACCAATTTTGAAACAATATCTGGCAAGTTTAATTCCTCAATCGATGGAACCTTTGAAGCAACTACCCTTAGCGCAATTGACACGCTTTTCCGCTGATGGTAGGCGTTGACACGGAAACGAGAACTGCCTGGTACACCATAGGAGAAATCAAGTTCACCTTTTTCGATAAATAAATCCCACATATGCTCTGGAATAATTGCTTTTGCCATACCTTCTGTATCAACAGGGAATAATTTCTCGGTTCCATACCTTCTTAAGTCACCATTGATCCTCATGACAGGAGGAACACCGACGGTTAAATGAACATCAGATGCTTTATATTCAATTGAAGCTCGTAGTATTGCGTCAATTTTTTCTTTCATTTTAATGCTCTCCTACTCCAGAATTGCTACTTTTAATACTTCCTCGGTTGTAGTTAAACCTTGTTTTACTTTTAGTAAGCCATCATCAAGTAAAAAGATGGTTTTATTTTTATTAGCCAATTCCTTCATCTTTTGAAACGATTCGCCGTTCATCATTGCTCGGCTCATCTCGTCATTTATGACCAACACTTCATGAAGAGCAAGCCTGCCCTTATAGCCTGTCATACTGCAGGATGAACACCCTTTTCCTCGTGTGATTTTTTCAATCTTCATCCCACGCTTGGCAAAAATCTCAATCTCACGCTTTGATGGTTCTTGAGTCTCCGCACAATCTCGACATACTTTTCGGACAAGGCGCTGAGCAACAATACCGCTTAAAGATGAAGCTAGTAAAAATGGTTCTACCCCCATATCAATCAGCCGGGTAACTGTCCCGATTGAATCATTTGTATGAAGGGTACTTAAAACTAAGTGACCCGTTAACGAAGCACGTATCGCGACCTCAGCTGTTTCTTTATCACGGATTTCTCCAACCATGATAATGTTCGGATCTTGACGAAGAATCGATCTAAGTCCGGCTGCAAAGGTCATGCCAACATTCGGGTTTACCTGAATTTGATTGATCCCTTCCAATTGATATTCAACTGGATCCTCAACCGTAATTATGTTAACTGCTTCACTGTTAAGCCTATTTAGCGCTGCATATAAGGTCGAAGATTTTCCTGACCCTGTTGGACCCGTAATGAGGACAATACCTGTTGGCTTTTCAATCATCCCAGAGAATCTCTTCATATTTAAGGAATTGAAACCAAGTTTGCTTAAATCATTTAAAGTCGATCCCATGTCTAAGAGACGCATAACGATCTTCTCACCGTAAACAGTTGGTAGCGTTGAAACACGGAGATCAACAGGATGAAAGTCGAGATTCAGCTTTATTCGTCCATCCTGAGGTACCCTATGCTCAGTGATATCAAGATTAGACATGATTTTTATTCTAGCTGTTAATACACTTTGCATATTTCGAGGGAGAACACGTTCATTCCTTAAAACTCCATCAATTCGGTAACGGACCACTACCTTTGTCTCTTGTGGATCGATATGAATATCACTAGCTCTCTGAATGACAGCATTGATCAAAATTTGATTAACCAAACGAACAATCGGTGAATTTTGATCAGTTACATCCTCATTTCTGTCCCGATCATTAAGTGGAAGTTCGTCTAGTAATTCATCGAGTCCATCATCAACATCATAATATTTATTAATGGTACGGAGAATATCATCCTTCGTAGCAATGGCGGGCTCAATATGAAAACCTGTCGACAAACGTAAATCGTCAATCACAATAAAATCCATTGGATTTGCCATCGCTACAAAAAGTTTATTTCCATCCCTTTTTAACGGAATGATTAGATTCCTTTTTGCTGTTTCTTTTGTGATAAGTGAAAAAAGATTGGTATCAAATGGATAGTGAAACAGGCCGACATGTGGAATTCCAAGTTGATACTCAAGGACTTCAACTAATTGCTGTTCTGTTAAATATCCTCTTTGTAAAAGAGCATCTCCAAGTTTTTGAGCAGCATCTTTTTCATCTAAAGTGGTCTGGAGTTGCTCAGGAGTAATCAGTCCTTCTTCAATTAACAAATCACCAAGTTTTTTTCGTGCTTGCCTCATTTTACATCCCTGCTTTTATTTTGGTTGTTCATTTGGTTTTCCCCATAGGTCATTATCTGTAGATTCCTGCTGGGTAATATCTGAAGTTGTCGTCGTTTGATTTGCATCAGGACTGGTTGTATCGACAATCTGGTTACTGTTATCAACCTGATTACCAGATGTATCAGTAGTTTGGGTAGTTGTTTGTACGCTTCCAGCAAGACCATGAATTTCAATCCGATAGGTTGGGGGATAATAATCCTCAGATACTAATTCGGTCTTTAGGGATTGGCCTCCTTGATAGACTTCCCGATAAACCTTAATAATTTGACCCTGTTCACCTTTTGTTTTCACCTTTGTTTTTCCAGGTAGAAGCAAAGGGCTATATTGAATGATTGTTTTAGGTACTAACTTTTGTTCGTCTTTTGTGGTTATTTGATATTTATAAATTAACTTTTCTCCGGTCAAAGTAACCTTCAATTGTTTGTTTACTAAGGTAAGTTTAAGAATATACTTCGCCTTATTTGGATTTGCTATCACTAAATCGGCCTTTTTAGTTAAATTAACTTTAGCTTCGAATCCCAAACTCGAATAATTCGGCAAAGAGCTGCCAATGTTTCTTTCCACAATTTTAAAATTTGAAGGTAAGATCGCTTGATAAATTCCAGTGGCAATCACATTTAGTGAATCCGGATCTTCAATTTTTTGTTTTCCAGCAAAATCTAAAAGTGAAAAAGTCGATCCTTCTGAAATTTCAATTTTAGGGTTTTTATCAATTACAGTTTGCAAAGCAAACGGAACTTCATTCATTGTGATTACTGCTGTATTTAAGACAGCATCCTTTTTGATATGATCTGCAAGTAAGAAATCATTATAAAGGTCTAAGTTTTGTGAACCTGATTGGAATAGTGCAGCTGTTGAATTTAAGCTAGTCGTAAGCTTGTCTATATCAACATCACTTGTATTTAATTGAGGAAATAAAATCTCTAGTTGTTCTTTCACTTGTAATTTATCTACAGTAATAACAGCAGAATTTTTTTCTCCATCCTTGATTGAATGGACTGTTTTCTCGGAATCAAGATGGGATTGGTTTAAATCAAAGGGAACTGTTTTTTCCCCATACTGCAGTTCAATGGATGTATCTTTAAGCCAAGAGACGTACTTTTCCTCTAACAGACTTTTTGCTTCATCTTCAGTCTTACCTGAAACATCTAATGCACCGATCGTAGTACCATCAGAGAATTTCCCGTCTGCATTTATTATTTTCTCAAATGCTTTAGCGCCATAATGGGAGAAACTAAATATAAATGCCGTACAAAAAAGTAAAACAACAAACAATTTGATCATTTGCTGATTCTTGCCCAAAATATCTGCCTCCCTTCAAACACACACATTATACTTCAACATGAAATCTATTATATATAACAATTATTGTTAGTTACTTTTGTAAACTAACCTTTTCCTTCGGTTCAATTTCATCTAGGATATCATCTCGTTCTGAAGCTATTTCTTTTTGCGCGAGAAGAAAATCGAAAAGAGAGTCATCTATAGGCTCTTCTTCCTCATCAAGTTGTACAGGGAATTTCTTTTCTACCTTGATAGGCGAAAGTTCATGAATTTCTTCAAGCAAATCCTCTTGCACCATTTTTTCTTCAATCTCTAGTAAACTCTCAATATCTAATACATAGTCGTTTTCCTTGTTTTTATCTTTATTTTGCTCGTATTCTTCTACTTCTGTATTTCTTTCTAAGAAAAATGAAAGATCCTCACCGATTGTTTCCGATTCATTAGCTGTTTTTTCTTCAATACCAGACATTACTGGAGAAGGAATTAATTCGCTCACTGCATCTTTTTCTATATTAATATTTGATGAAATAGGTAACGCTAACTCTTCGTCAATTTTCACCAAATTAACATCTTTTAGACTTTCTATTTTGTAAACGGGTTTGTAACTCTCAAATTCCTCATCAAAAGCTTCACCAACGACAGAATTTTCATTGAAAATTAATGTCCCGATACGTTTATTCATAAAGTAAGCTGCAAAAAAGATGAGAGCAAAAAGCATTAATGCTATCTCCCACAACGGTAAAATCGAAATAGCTGCAAGTCCACCAAGTGACAAGATAAAACTAGTTAAGACTAAAAGGAACTTCCCCTTAAAGGAGTAACCTAAAGGTAAAAAGGATATTATTAACATCAAAACAATCATAGAACTAATGGCCCATAAAATCATTTGCATTTATGCACTCCTCTTTATATAGTCTATTTATACTATTAAACTACATTTTTCATCAAGAAAGTAAGTTTTTTATTGATTTCCATAAAAATCAGACAAAATTCGCCTACTAAATATTGTATAATACTTTTAAGTCATTTAATAGAAGATGAAAAATATTTATGGGTAGAAATTACTAAATATTTTTAATTCTATTTGTACAAATTTGCTATCATTAAGGAACTGATCGAAATGAAATTTATTCAAAATGAAAAAGGCGTTACTCTTATAGAGGTTCTTATATCCATTGTTCTTCTTTCAATAATCTTTTTATCTGTTATGAGTTTTTTCCCACAAATGGGCCTAATGAATAATCAAAATCAAGATAAAGCGAAAGCCATTAATATTGCTAAAGAAGTTCTTGTTAATTGGCAAGAATCGAGTGATGTGAAATGGTTTCTGGTTAAAACGGATCAAGTCACTGGTTTTACACCAACAGAACCGAAAGTGGCTTATAGCAGGTTCTCCTATGATGTTAACTATTATTATTTCGAAACAACTAAAGATAAATATAACGTGCATATTAGGATTAAAAAATTTCCTGAAATAAGTTCAAGATTATCCAGCATAAATTCTATTGTTATTCAACTATTAGATAAAAATAATAGACATGTCGTTAGTGAAACATTCGGATATGTTAAAAGATAGGAAATGATATTTGTGAACCGAGCGCAAAGTGGTTTAACACTAATTGAAGTATTAGTAACTCTAACTATTCTTTCCTTTTTAAGTGTAATTACTTGGAGTGTTTTTTTTCAAGGCTTTAATTTTTCGCAAAAAGCAATCTCAAAAAACTCAATGATTCAAGAAACCAATCTCTTAATCTCCAACTTAAATAAGATTCACCAAACGATGATTAAGTACGAATTTAAAAGTGAAAATTGTGAAATCAAAGTTACAAATCTAAATTCTACTCCTCAACAAACTCAAATATTTAATCATTCAAATATATGCTTTAAAATACTTGAAATTAATGCAGTGCTAGGTCAGGGACCAAAAACAGTAGAACCAAATAAAACCGCAAATGATGTGTCTTTAAAAATTAGTGCAAGTGATAAGAACAATCCACAAAACAGCATAACTCAAGATACTTTTCTTTATCGAATGAAGGGTGCTGATTATCAATGAAGAATTTAATGAAGAATGAACGAGGATATGCACTTGTAACGGTATTATTAATCATAACCGTTTTTATGGTTGTTTTCCTCTCCTTCATGGGGCAAGCTTTTAGCAGTGTGAAACAAAATCAGGTTGTAGAGAAGAAATCTCGTTCTGTTGCCGCAGCTGAAGCGGGGATTTCGTATTACCAGGTTGAGGTTCAAAAAACTTTTGAATCTAAACAGCAATTGGTAAGTGATTACATCAAGGATCGACCAGCACTAATTCAGGACTTTAAAAAGGAAGCTGCTAAAAAAATGGCAGAAGTACTTCAAGGAACACCCATTACCACTCCTACAAATGCACCATATCGTATGAGCAATTATGTTGTAACTGCAGACCCTGTTCAGAGCTCGAGTAAAGTAATTATTAGTTTCAATGTTGTAGGCAGCGATAACGGTAAAGAATCCACCCTTATTACAAAAATGACCATCGACTTTGCTTCTATCATTAATCTAGCAACACTGGATACCAATAACAATTACGCGTTGCCAACATTCGAGACGGTTAAACTCACGTCAGGATGTACCACGTTAGCTTGTAATGAGGTATATATAAACGGTAATGGAGACTTTTCAGGTAATAATAATATAAACGATAACCAAACAATTTTCACTACAGGTACACTAACTTTTGATGGAAATGGTAACGAAAATAATATAACGAATGTTAAAATCCATTCTGATGGTGCATTTACTAATAACAAAAACATGAATAGCGCTGCCAATGTTATTATCGAAACAAAAGGTGATGCTAAATTCATGCAAAATGTAAAAATAAGTGGAACATCAAAAATACTAGTAAATAAAACATTGGATGTTGACCAAAATTTGGAGCTAGCGAATAATTCTTTTGTGTATGTTGGAGGTACAGATGCTCCGACAACTGATATTAATTATAAGATCGCAACCATTGATAATAACTTAAATATTTTCTCTTCCTCAAAGATGTGTGTAAAAGGAAATTTATCAGCTAAAATGATTGATGTTGCATCGTCAAGTAATCCGCCAAGTAAGTTATATGTATTAGGAAAAGTGTGGGAAGACGGTACGTTAAAAACTAATTATACAGTTGATATAGACACATTTACTAGAGAGTGTGGATCACTAATACCGCCAGAATTCAAAATTAAATGGGGTGACAATGTTAATACAATAATAAATTCAGTTGAATATAATTAAACCCAAATATAAGGTGTGACCGTAGTTGAAATAAACAGCTCGACCACACCTTTTTAACAAGAAGAATACTCCGCTACCCGATTCCTACCAGCCCGCTTCGCCCCAACATAAAGCGCTCTATCCGCATGTCGAATCAACGCCAAGGCATCTTCCGCATCCTCAGTCGCAGTTGCGACCCCAATCGATGCAGTAATCATTACCTTTTGTTGGGTATTATCTATTTCTAAGGACTGTTTTAGTGTAAATGGCCAATTGGAAATCATTTGCCTTATTTGTTCAGCCATTTGGTAGGCCTCTTCTTTTGGTGCATCAGGTAAAAGAACGACAAATTCTTCCCCGCCATAACGTGCCACCGTGCCACGACCACCTACCAACTTTTTTAGCCTGCTGGCAAGCTCAAACAGGATTTCATTTCCGCTCTGGTGACCGTAGGTATCGTTTACTACTTTGAAGTGATCGATATCGAGAAGGATTAACGAGAGCGTTCGGCGCTCGAATCGCATCAGTTTTTCAAATTCCTCGGTCAACATATTTTCAAAATAGCGGTAATTATGAAGTTTGGTTAACGAGCAGTGTTCGCTTTGCATTTTGGTTAGTTCATAATGTTTAGCATTTTCAATCGCAACAGCGAAGTGGGAACAAAGGATATCGATAATCATCAGCTGGAAGTTTTCAAAAGCACGTTTTCGATTAAATATCTAACCAATGCCCAATAAAATTAGGAGGATAAGCCTTATAGATGTACCAGGTTCCTGCAGGGACAAACAAGAGCCAGGCAAGAAAAATAGCATTCTTGATGCGCGGTTTTACGTTCATGCTTATCCTCCTCTCAGTCTTATTTAAATATAATTATTTTACCATGATAAAAATAAACTTATCATAAAGAAATTATCTTATTCTTCAAACAGTTAGTCAAAAATGGTTTTACCTCTGAAATAAAGTAGAGTGAACCCGTTATGACTAACATGCTGTTGTTCTCTATGGTTTGGATCTCTTCTATAAGAAAAGGACCCCAGTCATCGACTGCCAATTTGTTGTGTGATTGGCTAATTTTGAGTAATTCTTCCGCTTTTGCTGCACGTGGAAAATCAAAGCTGACAAAGGCAATTTGGGAAGCCATTTGGTCCAGCTTGGCAATCATTTGATCAAGCTTTTTATCCGATAGCGCGGCAAACACGATCTGAATACTGCGATCTTGATATCTAGTACTTAATTCATGGGTAAGAGCAGTTATTCCCTCATCATTATGGGCCCCATCAATAATCACAAGTGGACTTTCAGAAACGATCTCAAATCTCCCCGGCCAGTACGCCTTTTTTAAGCCCGTACGAATAGATTTCTCTGTAATCAGGAATGAACCTTTTTGATTTAAAAATTGGGCGGCCATGACAGCAAGTGCGGCATTTTCTGTTTGATGCTGACCGATCATCCTGATTTCTAATTGGGCGATGGTTTGAAGTTGAGTGATGACATCAAACACTTCACCATTAGAAAGGGATTTATGAGCACTAATCGAAAATTCCTGATTTAAGCGGTAAAGAGGTGCTTTTTTCTTATCTGCTTGGTCATCAATTACCTTGATCGCCCCTGGATGCTTGACAGCTGTAAAAATGGCGGTGTTCTCTTTAATTATCCCTGCTTTTTCAAAAGCAATTTCCTCATAGGTGTTTCCGAGGATGTTTGTGTGATCAAGACCGATATTGGTAATGATCGAGGCTAATGGCTGGATGATATTTGTTGAATCAAATCGACCGCCTAAACCGACTTCAAAAATAACAACGTCAACCTTGTTCATGGTTGCGAAATAATGGAACGCCATTGCGGTGATGACTTCAAACTCAGAAGGCCCGCCAAGCTCTGTTTCTTCTAATTCGTCCGCCAATGGGCGAATGATATTGGCTAGTTGGAGCAGCTCCGCATCTGATATGGCTTTCCCATTCACACTGATCCGCTCATTGAACTGTTCAATATAAGGCGAGGTAAAGGTACCCACTGAATACCCTCCTGCTTCAAGAATTGAACGGAGAAAAGTAACGGTGGAGCCTTTGCCATTTGTACCGCCAATATGAACCGTCTTCATTTTCGTTTCTGGATTACCAAGCTTGTCCATCATCCATTCCATCCGTTTTAACCCTGGCTTGATTCCCAGCCTTAACCGTGCATGAATCCATTCTAGGGCTTCTTTATATGTAGCAAACATTCGTGACACCCCATCTATATTTTAATGTTTGATTAATATTTACTTCTAAAGTGTAATCTATTTTTTGATTCGCTGATAAAATCCAATTTTCGCTGATATATTAGACGTTTCCGCTGATATATTCCTGAAAACCGCTGATAAATTGTAATCTCTGGCATATTTGCATCAAACATGTTGATTTTGTTTGTTTTTTCAATGTCTTAGTAATAAGGCGAGACGAATCCTCAGAGAATTCGCCTCGCCAAACTAATTATTACCCTCTTAACTCTTTAATGCGTGCTTCGACAATCGCTCTTTTTTCGCGATAATCATCTTCCTTGGCACGCTCTTCGGCTACAACACTTTCAGGTGCCTTTTTCATGAAGCCTTCATTGCTTAGTTTCTTCTGAACTCTGTCGACTTCTTTATTTAAGCGTTCAAATTCTTTTTCGAGACGTGCAATTTCTTCGTCAATATTAATCAAGCCTTCAAGCGGCAGGATGATTTCTAAACCAGTAATCACGGCTGTCATTGCTTTTTCCGGCGTTTCAAGGTCAACGCCCATTTGTAGTTCTTCTGGATTACAGAAGCGTTCAATATAGCCGCGGTTATTCTCGATAGCTTTGAGAACCGTTTCATCCTTCGCTTTAACAAGCATTTTGATTTTCTTACTCATTGGTGTATTTACTTCAGCACGAATATTCCGAACCGCGCGAATCATCTCGACGAGCAGTTTCATTTCTTGAGCTGCTTGGTCATCAGAATGAGCTGGATTTACTTCAGGCCAAGCTGCTGTCGTAATTGATTCACCTTGGTGAGGAAGGTTCTGCCAAATTTCCTCGGTGATAAATGGCATGAATGGATGCAATAAACGCATTGTTTGATCTAATACATGCGCCAGAATCGAACGAGTTGTTTTCTTCGCTGCTTCATCTTCACCATATAGCGGCAATTTCGCCATTTCAATATACCAATCACAGAAGTCATCCCAGATAAAGTTGTATAATGCACGGCCCACTTCACCAAATTCATAACGGTCAGAAAGTCTTGTCACATGTTCAACCGTTTCATTTAAACGTGTTAAAATCCACTTGTCTGCAACCGATTTTTCCCCGCTAAAATCAATCTCTTCGTAGGTCATTCCGTCCATATTCATTAACGCGAAACGGGAGGCATTCCAAATTTTATTGGCAAAGTTCCAAGTTGACTCTACTTTTTCAAAGCTGAAGCGTAAATCTTGACCTGGTGAACTTCCTGTTGACAGGAAGTAACGCAATGCATCGGCACCGTATTTTTCGATGACATCCATTGGATCGACGCCGTTTCCAAGTGACTTACTCATTTTGCGTCCCTGTTCGTCACGAACGAGACCGTGGATGAGAACATCTTTAAATGGTCGTTCCCCTGTAAACTCGATGCTTTGGAAAATCATTCTGGATACCCAGAAGAAGATAATATCATAGCCTGTTACTAAAACATCGGTTGGGAAGTAGCGCTTGAAATCAGACGCTTCTGTATCAGGCCAGCCCATGGTTGAAAAAGGCCAAAGCGCGGAGCTGAACCATGTATCGAGTACGTCTTTATCCTGCTCCCAGTTCTCAGCGTCTGCCGGTGCTTCTGTACCAACATATACTTCACCTGTTTGCTTGTGGTACCAAGCTGGAATTCGGTGACCCCACCAAAGCTGTCTCGAAATACACCAGTCGCGGATATTCTCCATCCAACGTAAGTAGGTCTTTTCAAACCGATCCGGGACAAAGTTTACTTTTTCATCTTTGCTTTGCAGGGCAATTGCTTCATCCGCGAGCGGCTGCATTTTAACAAACCACTGGGTGGAAAGATACGGTTCAACAACAGCACCGCTTCGTTCCGAATGCCCTACGGAATGCGGATGCTCTTCAATTTTGAAAAGAACACCTTGTTCCTGCAAGTCCTTAACGATTTGCTTACGGCATTCAAAACGGTCGAGTCCTTTATACTTGCCAGCTCTATCATTCATCGAACCGTCTTCGTTCATTACGAGAACTCGCTCTAGATTATGACGATTACCTACTTCAAAATCGTTCGGGTCATGGGCTGGCGTAATTTTAACCGCACCAGATCCGAATTCCATATCCACATAGTCATCACCAACGATTGGAATTTCACGGCCAACAATTGGGAGGATAACAGTTTTGCCAATCAGGTGCTTGTAGCGGTCGTCTTCTGGATGAACGGCAACCGCGGTATCACCCAGCATCGTCTCAGGACGGGTCGTAGCCACTTCAATTTGGCCAGAACCATCGGCAAGCGGATAACTCATATGATAAAAAGCACCTTGAACATCTTTATAAATGACTTCAATGTCGGATAGAGCTGTTTTAGTGGACGGATCCCAGTTAATAATATATTCACCGCGGTAAATGAGACCTTTTTTATAAAGGGTAACAAACACCTCTTTAACGGCATCAGATAAGCCTGCATCCAGCGTGAAACGCTCGCGGCTGTAATCTAAGCCTAAGCCCAGTTTCGACCACTGCTGACGGATATGGGAAGCATATTCTTCCTTCCACTTCCATGTTTCCTCAACGAACTTCTCTCTTCCTAGATCGTAGCGGCTTTTTCCTTCATTGCGAAGTTTTTCTTCTACTTTAGCTTGGGTAGCAATCCCAGCATGGTCCATCCCTGGCAACCAAAGAACGTCATACCCTTGCATCCGCTTCATCCGGGTCACGATATCTTGAAGCGTTGTATCCCAAGCATGACCTAAATGAAGTTTCCCGGTAACGTTTGGCGGCGGGATAACAACTGTGTACGGCTCTTTGGCCTCATCGTTTTGTGCTTCGAAAAATTTACCCTTTAACCACCATTCATAACGGCCTTTTTCAATCGTTTGCGGATCGTATTTGGTAGGCATTGTTAGTTCCTTTGTTTCCATTGTAAAATTCCTCCTTTGATTCCTTTTCCACATAAAAAACCCCATTCGTCATAAAAGGACGAATGGAGTTTGCTTCGCGGTACCACCTTTTTTCCAATCCAAAAAACGGATTGGCACTTATGTAGATAACGGATTTAGTCCGTCTTCAACTAATAGGATTTTAAAAATCCGTTCGCAGAAGAAGCTCGTGGGCGACCTTCCGACTTTCTGCTTAGGAAAACTTCCAGCTAGTGATTTCCCTCTCTTGAAGCAGGTTTGTATCGTACTCTTCCCTGTCATTGCTTATATAATTAAATTATATAGTTATACTACCGAAAAAAAGGGTTTGACGTCAATAATGATAACCACTTTTTTTATTTTTTATACTATATGCCGTTTTTTTGGAGAGTTCTCCGCACTTGTGGAATATACATAAAGAAAAATATATGCCAGATTTGTAAAGGGGGGTTGTCGATGAAAAGAAATTTCAATAAATTTAAATACCAACCCTGGTTTAGAACCTGTCGGAGAGTTTGCGCACAGTTAATTATTCCGTTTGTGATCTTCCAATTTATTCGAACACTCATCATTCCAACGTTTTTTGATATCTTATTATTAACAGTTTTTGTTGCCATAGCCGTGTCACTATATTTTGAAATCGTTTAAGGAGCCCATTTTGCAGATGATTACTGCGGCTGGGCTCCTTCTTTTGCTGCTGCGGCGGCGGCTGCCTGCGCATCCATTTCGGTCATTCTCATGACGACATATTCGGAATTTTTCAAATGCCAGTAGCGGTGCTGCAGCTGACGGACATATTTTAATTCATTCTTTGGACGCGACTTTCGATAGTAGCTTTCTGCCACTTGAATGATTGGAATCGGAAGCGCTAAATAGCTGTAGAATAATAGCTTTTCATCTGCTTTAAATGGAAAGTATTTAAAGTAATGGTATACCCAGTCAATGGCTGTGTCGCTGCGCTTCGGGTTGGTATTTAAGGCACGTGATAAATAGGGAAGGAGATCGTGAATCGGTGAGCCGTAGTGAGCATTCTCAAAATTAATAAAATAACCGTACCCTTTATCATCATACAAGAAATGCTCGGGTGACAATTTTCCGTGCGTAATAACCATACGGGCCTTTTCATCGTCTTTCGTTTTTTCATACCATTCTTCAAATTTCGTTTTCGAAAATCGGAGCGCCTGGCTGATTTCATTGTAATAAAGGCAATATAACAATTCAAACGGCGACATATAGGTCTTTTTTTCACATTCGTCGATGAAGCCATCGAGAAATGCCTGTTGTTTTTCATGCTGTTGAATCGTCTTTTCATAGTGCTCAGTCCGCTCTTCTTTGTTCAAGGTAATTTCTTTGGCGGAAAGGGTATGAAGACGAGCGAGCTCACGAAAAAGCTGATGATCTTTTTGCTGCCGGTCTTCCTTGTGTTCATTCGACATCCATGGCATTAAGTAATAAAGATTGTTCTCGTGTAAGACCGCATACCTGCCGTCCATCGTAGGGTAGATGGGAACGATGCGATTATACCCTTTTTGGTAGAGGAGATGAACATGGCGAATGAAGTCGGTCCCGGTCGCAGGGTCGATTTTTTTTAAGGCAAACGTCCCTTTATTTGAATAAATCTTCTGAACGCTGCCAAAATCCTCTACAAAATGAGGCTCAACAAGGTAATTTCTTAAGATGGTAGCAAATGTGTTTAGTTGATTCGGGTTACTCATGAGTACTCAACTCACTTTCAAATATAAAAGCGTAAGCGCCCGTTTAGCGGCGTATGGACTGGAGCACTTTGACTGTGTATGAAAAGAAGGTGAGCAGGTCAAAGTAACCCGCTCATCTTTTAATAATTATTTTTTTGTAAGGCTGCCGGGAATATATAATACTTGACCTTCAAATATATCTTGGCTGAGTTCAAGATTGTTGATGCGCATGAGGTTTTGTACCGAAACATCGTATCGATCTGCCACGCTGTTAACGGTATCACCCTTTTGGACGATACAAACTTTTACTTTCGCCTGGGCAGAACTTTCATCCTTCCTAGCAAAAAATTCTGTTAATGTCATGCTTTTCTTTTTTGGTGCTTTTTTCTTTTTAATATTCTTTGGTGGTGCTTCTTCATGTGCGGAAGAGCTTTCCTCTGCTGGATTCACTTCTTCCTCAAACTGGACAGTTGGAGGTGGCGCTGGCTCTACTTCAACCACTTCTGGCTGGATGCTCTCAGCTGGCTGGCTAGCTTCACTTCTTGCTTCTTGGAAATTCCATGTAGGTTTGCTGGCTTCACTTCTTGTTTCTTCGAATTCCCAGGCTGGTTTGCTGGCTTCACTCCTTGCCTCTACGAAATCCAAGGATGGTTTGCTGGCTTCACTCCTTGCTTCTACGAAATCCAAGGATGGTTTGCTGGCTTCACTCCTTGCCTCTACGAAATCCAAGGATGGTTGGTTAGCTTCTTCCTCAACGTCTTCCTGTGGTTGATAATTGAAGGTCGGAAACTTCGGTAAAATTTCCACACTCTCGTCTTTTTCTTGTGGTTTTCTTGCCTCAGCTTCAAACAAGAAGTTATCTTGGTAACTGCTATGAACTGATTCAAGTTCGTCTTCAATTTCCTCGTCATCTTCCTCAAAGAACTCAATTTCAGAGCGAGGGATAAGCTCAAGTTCAACTACTTCTTCCTGCGGTTGTTGTTGTTGCTTCTGTTGTTGCTCAATTCCGTATAAGCCGCTAATGGTCAGTTCAGCTGCTAGCTTGAGGCAGCTGCGCTCAGGAATCGAATAATCAAAGGATTCGACGAGGACATCGATATCATAGATACTTTGGATTCGATTATTGGGGATCGTGATATCGACAGGGAATCGATGTGAAAACTCACAGTTTCCTCCCTCTCGTGCATCGACCCTCTCTACAAACTTTTGCGATGTTACATTTTCATCTTCGTTTTCATTGGTAGGTTCGTAACTTTTATATTCGCCTGTGAGTTCTAGCGAACCTCTTATGGTTACGTACTGATCGTTTTCTTGGATGGTAATGTCTGGGTCTAGAGAAATGGAAACAAGCTCTTCGACTTCCTGTCCTTTTCTAAACCACAATGACTCCTCCAAAGAAAATCGTAGGCACGATTGATTCTCCTGAGACAAAGCGACTCCTCCTTTCGTTTCCTTCACTCAAAATCACTATGTCACTTACACTCTATGAACCAAGGCTTTTATTTATGATAAAAAAGAGAGTTTCGTCTGGAAAAGAATCGAAGTATTTAGGAATGGGGGGTGGATTGGAGTTTTTTTGAGGGGTGGGAGCAGGTTTGGGGTTTGGGTTTCGGATGGTGGGGGGGATGTATTGGGTGGATTCCGCCAAGTTGCTTCGGATTCCGCTGAATTTCTGAATGATTCCGCCAAACTTGGACTTTATTCCGCCAAAACTCGGATGATTTCCGCCAAACTGCTTTTTAGTTACCTATTTTTAGAGTACTCAGACCTTGATTTCTTTGATTTCCAGGGGATCGCTCTTCTTATAGTGAGGGCGGCTTCCGCCAAGTTGCGTTCGGATTCCGCCGAATTTCTGAATGATTCCGCCAAACTCGGACTAATTCCGCCAACCCCTACATTTTTTCCGCCAAAACTCGGATGATTTCCGCCAAACCCCATTTTGAGCTACTCTTGAATGCTATAAAAGCCGGTCCCCGAACTGCCTCAACTAATTAAGTTTCTAACCACACAAAAAACACCCACCAAAAAAGTGGGTGCCGGGAACCATCTTATTTAAGCTTCGAAAAAGCAATCTCTGCTGCACGGATTGTCTTTTCAATATCCTCATCGGAATGCTCCGTAGATAAGAACAAACCTTCAAATTGTGAAGGCGGCAAGAAGATCCCTTGAAGAGCCATCTCGCGATAATAGGCTGCGAAGAATTCCAAATTGGATGATCTTGCTACCTCATAATTAATGACAGCTTCATTGGTAAAGAAGAAGCCAATCATCGAACCTGCACGGTTAAATGTTATTGGAATATTATATTTTTCAGCTGCAGCCTTAAAGCCTTTTTCCAGTAAGTCACCCTTACGGATAAACTCTTCATAATGCGCTGGTGTTAATTGGCTTAACGTTTCATAGCCAGCTGTCATTGCAAGTGGGTTACCAGACAGGGTACCTGCTTGATAAATCGGACCGCTTGGAGCAATTTGCTGCATGATTTCCGCTTTACCGCCATAAGCACCAACAGGAAGACCGCCGCCGATTACTTTTCCAAGACATGTAATATCCGGAGTGATATTGAAATAGCCTTGTGCACAATTGTAGCCTACACGGAAGCCAGTCATTACTTCATCAAAAATAAGCAATGCGCCGTGATCGGAAGTAATTTCACGTAGACCTTCTAAGAATCCTGGCAGTGGTGGAACTAGTCCCATATTACCGGCCACAGGTTCAACGATAATACACGCGATATCGTCGCCAAATTGTTCGAAAGCAAACTTTACGCTCTCAAGGTCATTGTAAGGAACTGTGATCGTATTTTTCGCTACACCTTCTGGAACACCAGGGCTGTCAGGTAAACCAAGTGTTGCCACGCCTGAGCCCGCCTTAATCAAAAGGGAGTCCCCATGACCATGGTAACAGCCTTCAAATTTCAAAATCTTATTCCGGCCCGTATAGCCTCTGGCTAAACGAAGCGCACTCATCGTTGCTTCTGTTCCTGAAGATACCATCCGAATGACTTCGATCGATGGTACACGTTCAATGACAAGATTAGCTAGTTTATTTTCCATTAAAGTAGGTGCACCGAAACTTGTCCCAAGTTCTGCAACCTTTTTTAAGCCTTCTACCACACGGTCGTTCGTATGGCCGAGGATGAGCGGCCCCCATGAAAGAACATAGTCAATGTATTCATTGCCATCTATATCATAGATTTTAGAACCCTTTCCTCTTTCCATAAAAATCGGGTCCATATTCACGGATTTAAAAGCACGAACTGGGCTATTCACTCCGCCTGGCATGATGGTTTGGGCTTCTTTAAATGCTTCAATCGACTTCGTATAAGAACGCATTCTGTTCCCTCTTTTCAAATTATTGGTCTTCTTTTAACCAGCGAACTGCATCTTTGGCAGCATAAGTTATAATAAGGTCAGCACCTGCACGTTTCATACCCATTAACATTTCAAGAACCGTGTTTTTCTCATCAATCCAGCCGTTTTGGGCAGCGGCTTTAACCATTGCATATTCTCCGCTTACATTGTAAATAACAATCGGTAAATTAAAGGTATTCTTCATATCACGAACAATGTCAAGGTATGGCATACCCGGTTTCACGATTAAGAAATCGGCACCTTCCTCCACATCGGATTCTGCTTCTCTAAAGGCTTCCATCCGGTTAGCAGGGTCCATTTGATAGGTCTTACGATCGCCAAATTGCGGCGCACCTTCCGCAGCTTCACGGAAAGGTCCGTAGAATGCCGATGCATATTTTACGGCATAAGACATGATCGGAATCTCTGTAAAGCCTGCTTCATCCAATCCCGCACGGATCGCCGCAACAAAGCCGTCCATCATGTTAGATGGAGCAATAATGTCTGCACCTGCTTTCGCTTGAGCCACCGCAGTTTTTACAAGCAATTCAAGTGACTGATCGTTTAGAACCTTCTCCCCTTCAACTACTCCACAGTGCCCATGGCTTGTATACTCACAAAGACATGTATCCGCAACGACAATGATCTCTGGGAATTTTTCTTTGATAAAACGGGTCGCCACCTGGACAATCCCATGGTCATGAAAGGCTTGCTCACCACATGCATCTTTCGTTTTTGGAATCCCAAATAGGAGAACGGATTTAATTCCATGGGCAACAATATCTTCCATTTCAGCTTCCAAATGATCCATCGATACTTGGTATACTCCAGGCATGGATGAGACTTCCTTGCGAATATTCTCACCTTCATAAATAAATAACGGATAAATAAAGTCCTCCGCTTTTAAGTGATTTTCTCTAACAAGTGAGCGCATGCTCGCACTTGAGCGTAAGCGGCGATGACGTTTAAATTGAAGTTCCATTTATTATTCCTCCATATCTAAATAGGCAATCGTACTGTTAATCATTTCTTTTACGGTGTACTCTTTTGGTGAGGCATGGACCATTAATCCATAAGCACGTAATTTTTTCTCGGTAACCGGACCGATACAGCCAATGATGCAATTTTTCAGCTGCTCATCCAATCGATACTCCTTCACGACATCCATTAGATGGTCCACCGTTGATGGGCTCGTAAACGTGAGGATATCCAGTTGGTTATCTGCTAGCATATTAGCCAGCCTCAGGCGACTTTCGTCGGGCATATAGGTTTCGTAGATTACAACCTCATCGACCACGGCACCGGCCCCTATTAAGGATCTGGCGATATATTCTCGGGCAAGATTTCCTTTTGGAACGAGCACCCGTGAACCCTTATCAATCAATGGGATAAATTCCTCTACAAACGTTTCCGCAACATAAGCTGACGGGACGAACGCTGGAGATAGCCCTCTTCCCATCAAAACCTCTGCTGTCTTTTTGCCAATAACAGCGATTTTCGGAAACGCTTCGCTAACCCCTTCCTCTTTTAAAAAAGAAAAGAAGGTTTCAACGGTTACGTTACTCGTAAAAATAATCCAGTCATATGTATCAAGAACCAGCAAAGCTTCGTGAAGGCGCTGATTTTTTTCTATCGGACGAAAGGCAATAAGAGGGATTTCGATTGGAATCCCTCCATACCTTTCTACAAGTTGTGAAAAGGATTTTGCTTGATTTTCTCCTCTTGGAATAAGAACGGTTTTATCAAGCAAAGGTAACGATTGGATCATTGACCTTCGAGCTCCCGCTTTACCTTATCAATTAGGTCTTTCCCGCCTTTTTGAATTAATAAGTCCGCCGCCTGAACACCAAGCTCTTCTGGATTTTGTCCTCTAACTTCTTCTTTAATGATTTCATGTCCTTCTGGTGAAGCCACTAAAACATTTAGGACAATTTCATCATTTTCAGCTACATAGGCGAAGCCGGCAATTGGTACCTGACACCCGCCTTCCATTTTTTGAAGGAAGGCACGTTCTGCACGAACCGCTCTTTCCGTTTTCTGGCAAGTGAATTTTTCAAAAAGTTCGAGAAGTTCTTTATCATCCTCACGGCATTCGATCGACAATGCCCCTTGACCGACAGCAGGAATACATAGGTCGGCATCGAGGAATTCGGTGACTACGTCAGAAGCCCAGCCAAGACGGTAAAGGCCAGCTGCGGCTAAAATAATCGCATCGTATTCTTCTGTTTCTAATTTTGCTAATCTTGTATCCACATTCCCTCGGATCCATTTAATCTCTAAATCTGGACGCGCTGCTAATAGCTGTGCACTGCGGCGAAGACTGCTTGTCCCGATAATTGCACCTGGTTTTAAATCTTTTAACTTCACATGACCTCTTGAAATTAGCGCATCACGGTGGTCCTCACGAAAAGGAATGCAGCCAATTGTAAGTCCTTCTGGTAAGACAGCTGGCATATCTTTCATACTATGAACGGCCATATCAATCTCTTTATCAAGCATTGCTTGCTCAATTTCTTTTACAAAAAGTCCTTTGCCGCCAACTTTCGAAAGGGTAACGTCAAGAATTTGGTCCCCTTTTGTGACGATTTCTTTTACTTCAAAATCAAAGCGAGGGTCCAACTTTTTTAGCTGATCCATCACCCAATTAGTTTGTGTTAATGCCAATTTGCTTCGCCTAGAACCTACAATTATTTTTCTCATGATTGCGACCTCCTGAAGTTATGCGCTACGCATACCATAAATGAAAAGATGATAATTGACCAAATAAGAAAAAGTTAATTAAAACAATTAAAAAGGCAGCTGTATTCCAAATTGCTAATTTTCTTCCTGATAGATTTTTCACAATTCGAAGATATAAAAGAATACTATAGACGGTTAATAACAGAAATGAACCGATGATTTTCATATCGTACCATGGCATCCCGGGTACCTTAAGAAAGGCCCACTGCAATCCTAAGATGAGACTGAGCAGAAGCATCGGAACACCGATTACGGCCAATATGTAGGATGATTTTTCAAGCTTATCTAAGTCGGCCAGTCGTAAGAGTCTAGTTCCCCATTTTTTCCTTTTTAATAAATCATATTGAAGCAGATATAATGTCGAAAAAACGAATGATAATGAAAAGGCCCCGTAGGAGAGGATCGCCATCGTAATATGAATCAAAAGCAGTTCAGAAACAAGCTGCTTCGCCATGATATGCGAACCATATTGCATCGGGGCAAATGTATGAATCGCCATGACCGTAAAGCCAAGTATATTCGTGAAAAAGACGATAAAATCGACTCGTAATAAATGATTTATACCAATTGACAATGTGACTAATATCCAAGCATAAAAATAGAGTCCCTCAAAGATAGTTAACACAGGGAATCTGCCTGTTTTATACATATAGATTCCGAGAAAGACGGTTTGCAAAACCCATACAAATGCAAGTAACCAGAAAGCAATACGGTTTGCCTTCCGGTTATGATGTAGAAAATCGAAAAAATATAACAACACACTGAAGGCATATAGAACAACGGTTAATTCATGAAGCCTTGTCATAAAGACATTAAACATAGAACATACCCCTTATGACTGAAAGGAAGCCTGCGGTGTTGTAACCGGTATTTGATTGGTTTCGGCTGCTTTCGAATGTTGTTCCTCAACAAGCTCTTCAATATTAAAGATCTTCATGAAAAGATCCATTGCTTGATTTGCATCAGGTCGCGCAGCCAATTCTTTCGCTTGTAATATAGGGTCTTTTAAGAGCTGGTTGATGATACTTTTTGTATGTTTATTTAACACTTTTAGATCACGCTCTGATAAATTTGGCAGCTTTCTCTCCAAACTAACCATGGTTTCCGATTGGATTACATGTGCTTTTTCTCTAAGCGCCGAGATAACCGGGACCACTCCAAGCATACCTAGCCATTGCTTGAACTCAACGATTTCTTTTTCAATCATGAGCATGATTTTTTCAGCCGCCTTCTTACGTTCTTGCAGGTTGGCCTCAACAATCCCCTCTAGATCGTCGATATCGTATAAAAAGACATTTTCAAGTTCAGCTATTCTTGGATCCAAGTCGCGCGGTACAGCAATGTCCACCATAAATAACGGCTTACCCTTGCGCTTTTTCTCGACCTTGACCATCATTTCTTTTGAAATAACAAAGTCTTTTGCACCGGTTGAACTGATCAGGATATCTGCTTCCGCCAATGATTTCTCTAATTCAGCTAAGGATCTTGCTTTGCCGCTGAAACGATGAGCTAAGTCTTGTGCTTTTTCATAGGTCCGATTGATAACTGTAACTTTCTTCACACCATTACCATGCAGGTTTTGGGCAGCCAATTCACCCATTTTTCCTGCGCCAAAAATTAACACATGTTTATTAGCAAGTGAACCAAAAATCTTCTTCGCCAATTCCACTGCGGCATAGCTGACAGATACAGCATTCGCACCAATATCAGTTTCTGAATGCGCGCGTTTGGCAACGGTAACCGCTTGTTTAAATAAGTGGTTAAATACGGTCCCCGTAGTTCCAACTTCCTGCGCTAGCATAAAGCTCGTACGAACCTGGCCAAGGATTTGTGTTTCTCCTAAAACCATGGAATTAAGTCCACAAGTTACGTTAAATAAATGATCAACTGCGCCATCGTCTTCATACACAAATAAAAACGGAGAAAATTCTTTTTGTTCTATCCCGAACCATTCTGACAGAAATTCTTTAATATAATAGCGGCCTGTATGTAATTGATCCACAACCGCATAAATTTCCGTACGATTACATGTAGACAAGATGATATTTTCTAGGATGCTTTTTTTGGTATTTAATTTTTTTATGGCCTCCGCAAGATCAGCTTCATTAAATGACAACCGCTCACGAATTTCCACAGGGGCAGTTTTATAGTTAATACCGATCACTAATGTATGCATTTGAAAGGACACCCCCAATAGATATTGCAACTTAACTAGTATGATTATATCATGAGCAATTTCGACTTTTGCTCGAAAAATGTGAACAGAAAACGAAACTATATGGTAATATATTTAAGTAAGTCGAGTAATGCTGATCCCGATAGGGACACATTAACAAAGTTTCCTTTAGACTTTCTTAATACCCATAACTATTTTTTTAAATACTTCCTTATGTACAGTACCAAAAAAATGGACGAGATTCAAGTGAACCTTACTGGAAGCGGTGTTTTTAATGAAGAATCAACGAATTTTTCCTGGGATCATTCTTATAGGCTTTGGAGCTTACTTCCTATTGCAGCAAACTGGGATCACTATTTTCCAACAATTTTTCACATGGCCGACCTTACTTATGATTGTTGGAATTGCCTTTTTAGGTCAAGGTTATTCTGCTAAAGAGTCTGAGGCAATACTTCCTGGCGTCATTATGGCTGGATTTGGACTTCACTTCCATCTTGTCGGTAAGGTGTCCTTTTGGCCTAGTAACAATATTGGTATGTTAATTTTAATCATTTCAATCGGATTTTTTCTGCGATTTCAAAAGACGAATTCAGGATTGTTCCAAGCATTCCTCTTTCTTATTTTAGCAATCCTTCTTTTATTTTATGATAAAATTACTGCCTATTTTGATTTACTTCAAAATGGGATGAGTTTTGTGTGGAAATTTTGGCCCGCTCTTCTCATTGTGGTTGGTATTTATTTTCTCCTAAAGAAGAAAAAATAACGCCTGGCGCTCATGCCCAGGCGTTTATTTTTTACATAAAACTCTGTAGAACAGACCATGCTTCGTCTTTTCCTAAACCAGTTTCCGATGAGAAAAGAACCATTTGGTCATTTTTATCAAGATCTAAGGTTTCTCTTACTATTTTTAAATGCTTTTGCCATTTCCCTTTAGGGATTTTATCTGCCTTGGTGGCAATGATGACACAAGGAATTTCGTGATGCTTTAAGAAATCATACATCATGACATCATCCTTTGAGGGTGGATGTCTAAGATCAACAATTTGAACCGCCGCTTTTAATTGCTCCCGCGATGTAAAATACGTTTCAATCATTCTTCCCCAAGCGGCCCGCTCAGATTTTGAAACCTTTGCGTATCCATAGCCAGGAACATCGACAAAATGCAGCATTTCGTTAATTAAATAGAAATTAAGCGTTTGTGTTTTTCCTGGCTTGGAAGATATTCTCGCCAAACCTTTTCGGTTTAGCATTTTATTGATAAAAGAAGATTTACCGACATTGGAACGACCTGCAAGCGCAAATTCAGGTAAGTCTGTTTCCGGGTATTGTTCTGGCTTTACTGCACTGATGACTATCTCTGAGCTGACTACCTTCATTTCACTTCACCTTCCAACAGGGCATGCTTCAAGACTTCGTCCACATGGGAAACAAGGACAAAATCCAGTTCATTCCTAACGCTTTCAGGAATATCATCAATATCTTTTTCATTATCCTTTGGAAGAATAATTTTTGTTAAGCCCGCTCGATGAGCACTAAGTGTTTTTTCTTTTAAGCCGCCAATTGGAAGAACTCTGCCTCTTAAAGTAATCTCTCCGGTCATTCCTACTTCTCGGCGAATGGCTCTGCCCGACAAGGCTGATACAAGCGCCGTTGCTATGGTAATACCGGCCGATGGTCCATCCTTAGGAACTGCACCTTCTGGAACGTGAATGTGGATATCATATTTTTCATGGAAATCCTCATCAATCCCAAGTTCCTTAGCTTTGGATCGGATATAACTAAACGCCGCTTGTGCTGATTCCTTCATTACGTCGCCAAGCTTTCCAGTTAACACAAGTTTCCCTTTCCCTGGTGCTAAAGAAACCTCAATCTGAAGAGTGTCTCCACCCACCGTTGTATAGGCTAACCCAGTTGCTACTCCAACTTGATCTTCTGACTCGGCCATCCCATAGTGGAATCTTGTTTTTCCTAAAAACTCTTCAATATTCTTTTCGGTAATGATGACACGCTTCTTTTGACCGGAAACAATGATTTTTGCCGTTTTCCGGCAAAGTGTTGCCATCTGACGCTCTAAACTTCGAACGCCTGCTTCACGTGTGTAGTAACGAACCACTTTTAGAATCGCATCATCGCGGACCTTAAGAATTCCTTTGGAAAGACCATTTTCTTTAATCTGTTTTGGAAGTAAATGATCTCGGCAAATATGGACTTTTTCAAGTTCCGTGTAACCGGCAATCGTGATAATTTCCATTCGGTCCAAAAGCGGACCAGGAATTGTTGATAAGTTATTGGCTGTCGCTATAAACATGACCTTGGAAAGATCATAGGTTTCTTCTATATAATGGTCACTAAAATTACTATTTTGTTCAGGATCAAGTACTTCAAGCATGGCGCTTGATGGATCCCCGCGGAAATCGCTTGACATTTTATCGATTTCATCAAGTAAAAAGACCGGGTTAATCGTACCCGCCTTTTTCATTCCTTGGATGATTCGTCCTGGCATTGCACCCACATAGGTTCTGCGATGTCCACGAATTTCAGATTCATCACGAACACCGCCAAGTGAGATGCGGACAAAATTTCGATTGAGTGATGTCGCAATCGAGCGGGCAAGGCTTGTTTTCCCAACCCCTGGAGGTCCTGCAAGACAAAGGATTGGTCCTTTTAACGAATTCGTCAGCTTCTGAACAGCTAAATATTCGAGGACGCGCTCCTTTACTTTTTCAAGTCCGTAATGGTCCTGATTTAATATCTTTTCAGCACGGAGAATATCAATGTCATCCTCTGTTTTTTTCGACCAAGGGATGGAAATGAGCCAGTCGATATAATTGCGAATTACGGCACTTTCAGCTGAGCTTGCTGGCACCTTTTCATAACGTTCAAGTTCTTTTTGTGCGGCTTGAAGAACATGTTCAGGCATACCTGCTTGCTCAATTTTTTTGGTAAGTTCAGCAATTTCGCCAGTTTTGCCTTCCTTATCGCCTAATTCCTTTTGGATCGCCTTCATTTGCTCACGCAAATAATACTCTTTTTGCGTCCTTTCCATGGAACGCTTAACACGCTGACCAATCTTTTTTTCTAAATTCAGGACTTCTTTTTCGTTATGAATGGTATCAATTACTTTGTTTACTCTTTCTTTAATATCTGTCATTTCAAGGATTTCTTGCTTTTCCTTCAATTTGATTGGTAAATGGGAAGAGATGATATCCGCCATTCTGCCAGGTTCTTCAATATCTGCAACTGAAGCATAGGTTTCTGCAGAGATCTTTTTCGATAATTTTATGTATTGCTCGAAATAATCAAGCATCGTTCTCATTAAGGCTTGGTCTTCGACATCTTTCGTATCCGGGTCTTCGTGGGTAATAATCGTAACAGCATAGTGGTCTTCTTCATCATGAAATGAAACGATTTCCCCGCGATTTAATCCTTCAACCAATACTCTTATCGTCCCGTTTGGCAGTTTAAGCATTTGTTTAACTTTCGTTAAGGTTCCAATCGTGTATAAATCCTCTTCAGAAGGGTCATCAATAGAAACTTCCTTTTGAGTGGTTAAGAATATTAAATGGTCATCTACCATTGCTTTTTCAAGTGCTTGTACTGATCTTTCACGTCCTACATCTAAATGAAGGACCATAGTCGGATAGACGAGCAATCCTCGAAGCGGCAGGAGGGGGACGATCAATTCGCTCTTTTTCGTCAAAATACTGCACCTCCACATGCAAATCATTTTTTAACTGCAAAATCAGAATGGTCTTTGTACAATTCTATCCTATTTATTTTTAAGTGTCTATTTTTAGAGATGGTGTATGAAACCTCATTTTCAGCATGAATTTATTTTCCCCAAACATAAAGAATTCTTTCTATGTTTCTGTTAGATTTCTCACATTAATAATTATGCAATAAAAAACTTCGGTTTGCCTATTGAACCACAAACCGAAGTTTTTCGTTAGATACTCTCTTTTTTTGATAGTTCAATCGATGCAGGGATCGCATCCATTTTCTGATAGTCATTTACTAGGGCAATCTCAAATACCTCGTGTAGATGGGTAACGGGAATAATATTGATTCCGTCAATTTCTTTAAGAATTGTTTGCATATTTTCTTCTGGGATGATCACCGTTTTTACTCCTGCTTTTTTCGCTGCCTTCACCTTTGGATAGACACCGCCAATCGGCTTTACATTTCCATGGATGCTTATTTCTCCTGTCATTGCCACGGTGTTATCGATTGGAATTTTATAAATAGCGGAATAAATTCCCGTCGCCATTGCGATTCCGGCCGATGGTCCGTCAATGGGAACACCACCTGGGAAATTCACATGGATATCATAGTCATTTGCTGGTACACCCATTGATCGCAAAACTGTGATAACGTTTTCAATCGAACCGCGCGCCATACTCTTCCGACGAATCGATTTCCCTTGTCCGCCAATACTTTCTTCATCTACGATTCCAGTAATATTGATCGATCCTTTATCTTTTGCTGGGATCACAGTCACTTCGATTTCTAGTAATGCACCTGAATTCGGACCATAGACTGCCAGTCCATTGATAAGTCCGACATGAGAAATATCATTAATCTTTCTTTCCATTCTTGGTGACATTTGACTAGCATGAATGACCCATTCAATATCTTCATCCTTGATAAAATTACGGTCTTCCGTAATCGCAAGTCCTGCTGCGATCTGAATCAAATTGACTGTTTCACGGCCATTTCTTGCATAGTTTGCGATGGTATTCACACCAAGTTCGCTTATTTGAAGGTTAACTTTTTTCGCGGCATTATTGGCAATTTCCACAATTTCTTCCTGATTTAAATCCCTGAAGAAAACCTCCATACAGCGCGATCGAATCGCAGGCGGGATTTCACTCGGCGTTCTTGTTGTCGCGCCGATTAAACGAAAATCAGCCGGAAGTCCATTTTTAAAAATATCATGGATATGCGTCGGGATTTGGTTATTTTCCTCGTGGTAATACGCACTTTCCAGGAAGACCTTGCGATCCTCTAATACTTTTAACAGCTTATTCATTTGAATCGGATGCAATTCGCCGATTTCATCGATAAACAAGACACCGCCATGGGCGTTGGTAACTGCCCCTTGTTTCGGCTGTGGAATTCCTGCTTGTCCCATCGCTCCGGCACCTTGATAGATTGGGTCATGAACGGAACCAATTAAGGGATCGGCAATACCTCTTTCATCAAATCGTGCCGTTGTTGCGTCTAGTTCAATAAACACGGATTCAGGTTTAAATGGTGATTTACGGTTTTTTTTCGCCTCTTCTAACACAAGCCGTGCAGCTGCTGTTTTTCCAATTCCTGGAGGTCCATAAATGATCACATGCTGCGGATTTGGTCCACATAGTGCTGCTTTTAATGATTTGATTCCATCTTCTTGGCCGACAATGTCTTGAAAGCTTGTAGGCCGAACTTTTTCAGCTAATGGTTCTGTAAGTGAAATGGATCTCATTTTGCGAAGCTGATCCATTTCCTTTCGGGATTCCCGATCAATGGATACTTTTTGTGTCCGCTGATTCCTCAGCAAATTCCAAAAATACAGCCCAATGATGATTCCGAAAAATAGCTGTATAAATAAGGCAATCCCCGTCCAACTCATACATTTCCCTCCTGCATTTCAACTTATTACTAAATATATATTAATAAGTATTTCCTGCAGTGGGGTGGAATAAACCACAAATTGTAAGAAACTGTTCGGAGGGACGATACAACTAGAAAAGACCCGGCCTAAGCCGAGTCTTCGTCAATTATTATGCAGATTTTTCTTCAGCAACAACAGTTCCATCTTCCAAAAGAAGTTTTGGAACACTATTGTTAATAACCGTTTCTTTAGTAATGACACACTTTGTAATGTCATCACGTGAAGGAAGGTCAAACATAACATCGAGCATAATTCCTTCGATAATCGAACGTAAACCACGGGCGCCGGTTTTGCGTTCAATTGCCTTTTTGGCAATTTCAGTCAATGCGCCTTCTTCAAATTGAAGTTCAACCTCATCGATTTCAAGCATTTTTTGATATTGTTTAACAAGTGCATTTTTTGGCTTTGTTAAAATTTCAATCAATGCTGCTTCGTCCAATTGCTCAAGACTTGCGATTACAGGAAGACGTCCGATAAATTCAGGAATTAATCCAAAGCGTAATAAGTCTTCAGGTAATACTTTGGAAAGAAGTTCTTTCTGTCCCACTTCCTGCTGCTTAATATCTGAACCAAAACCAATAACTTTTTGGCCTAAACGACGCTTAATAATCGGTTCAATCCCGTCAAATGCTCCGCCGCAGATAAATAAAATATTCGTTGTATCGATTTGGATAAATTCTTGATGCGGGTGTTTTCTTCCCCCTTGTGGTGGAACACTTGCAACCGTACCTTCAAGAATTTTTAATAATGCTTGTTGAACACCTTCACCAGAAACATCCCTTGTAATCGAAGGATTTTCGGATTTTCGTGCGATTTTATCAATTTCATCAATATAAATAATTCCTTTTTCTGCCTTTTCAACATCATAATCAGCAGATTGAATTAATTTTAATAAAATGTTCTCAACATCTTCCCCAACATATCCAGCTTCGGTAAGGGAAGTTGCATCTGCAATCGCAAAAGGTACATTCAGAATACGTGCCAGTGTTTGGGCTAGTAAAGTTTTACCGCTTCCTGTTGGTCCAATCATACAAATATTACTCTTTGCAAGCTCAACATCATCTATTTTGCTATTAGAATTGATGCGCTTATAGTGATTGTAAACTGCAACAGAAAGAGACTTCTTTGCTTGATCTTGACCAATAACATATTCATCAAGAATTTCACAAATTTCTTTTGGCTTTGGTACATCTTTAAATTCTACTTCTTCTTCCGTTCCAAGTTCTTCCTCAACGATTTCGGTGCAAAGTTCAATACATTCGTCACATATGTAAACTCCTGGCCCGGCAACCAGTTTACGAACTTGGTCCTGCGTTTTACCACAGAAGGAACACTTTAATTGTCCTTTTTCATCATTAAATTTAAACAATCCTTTCACCCCTTAAAACGTGTTAAAACCCTATTGTAACTTGCGAATCACACAACCAAAATTCGAGTCTTTTTCTAATAATTGAATAGTATGTATGTTGCATTGTAACACATAAAGCCAATGGACTGGAAATAAAAAGCTTAGGGTAAATATGTTTTTCAGAACTCTCATTTTGTTAGGTGTGATTCATTTTAAAAACTTATGTACTCATTAATCTTAACCATTATGAGGAAAATAAATCTCAAACCTGTCTGGAAATTATTTATTGTTTATTCGCTATGTCTAACTTGTTTTCCTGCCCATTGTTAAAAATGTTCCCACTTCTTATTATAATATGTAATTGAAAAAATGTATAAAACAAGGCACGATTCAAATCGTGCCTTGCAATATTTTAAACATTACTTCTTGTTTTCAACAATAAAGTCAACTGCTTTTTTAAGTTTAAGGTCTGATTTGATACCTTCAAGTCCGCCTAATGCTTGTTTAATGCTATCAACGGTCATGTTGTACATTCCAGCCATGTTCTCAAGTTCTGCATCAACTTCTTCTTCAGTTACTTCAAGGTTTTCAGCCTTAGCAATCGCTTCTAATGTTAAGTTCGTACGAACGCGAATTACAGCTTCTTCTTTCATTTGCTCACGTAAAGCATTTTCGTCTTGACCTGAGAATTGGAAGTAAAGTTCAAGGTTCATACCTTGCATTTGTAAGCGTTGTTCGAATTCTTGAAGCATACGATTTACTTCGCTGTTGATCATTACATCTGGAATTTCCACTTCTGCATTTGCAGCAGCTTTTTCAACAACTGTATCACGTAAATGATGCTCCGCTTCGTGCTTTTTGCTGTTTTCTAAACGAGTTTTGATTTTCTCTTTAAGTGCGTCTAATGTTTCAACTTCATCATCCACATCTTTAGCAAACTCGTCATCTAATGCAGGAAGTTCTTTACCTTTAATCTCATGAATCGTTACTTTGAATACTGCAGGTTTACCAGCAAGCTCAGCTGCATGATATTCTTCAGGGAATGTAACTTCCACGTCTTTGGATTCGCCAGTAGCTAAACCTACTAATTGCTCTTCAAAGCCAGGGATGAATGATCCTGAACCAATTTCAAGTGAATGGTTTTCAGCTTTTCCACCTTCGAACGCTTCGCCATCAACGAACCCTTCGAAATCTAGAACAACAGTATCACCATTTTCAATTGTGCCTTCTTCTTTAACTACAAGCTCAGCTTGACGCTCTTGAAGAGTTTTTAGTTCGTTAGCAACGTCTTCGTCAGTAACGTTTGTATCGAGTGCTTCTACTTCTAAGCCTTTGTATTCGCCTAATGTTACTTCAGGTTTTACTTGAACAGTAGCTTTGAAGATAAGTTCTTTGCCTTTTTCCATTTGCTCGATGTCGATATCTGGACGGTCGATTGGCTCGATGCCTGTTTCGTCAATTGCACTTCCGTATGCTTCTGGAAGAAGAATATCTAATGCATCTTGATAAAGTGATTCTACACCAAAACGCTTTTCAAACATTGGACGAGGCATTTTTCCTTTACGGAAGCCTGGAACATTTACTTGCTTAACAACTTTGTTAAAAGCCGCAGTTAGTCCTTCATTTACTTTTTCCGCACTTACTTCAACCGTAAGAACGCCGCGGTTACCTTCTAGTTTTTCCCATTTTGCTGACATACATTTTCCCTCCAACAATCTATTCTCATATCATTCGTAACGAATTTGAGTTTGGAAATAACTTGTCCATCAAGCTATTATCCTTCTTTTAAATGTGTTTTTTACACAATGCAACCACTACATTATAACATAGGTTTGTTTTCTTTCAACAGCGAAGCCTATATATTAGGATAAGAAATTTTCTCAATTACCTCAATCATCGCGATAGCTTCTTCTATTTCCTCCACCGGAACTTCATATTCTCCGGACAAGTGATGTATCTTTATGTCCATACCTAGGTAATATTCGGCCAAGTGGTGAAAGGCTGCAGCCCAAGCAGCAGTGCTTTTCGGCTGCAATTCGAAAGGATAGCTTATAAAAAAATTTCGCTCTGCCATTCTGAAGCTGTTTTCAAAAAGAACGGGGTCTTCACTTTCCAATTGAGCCTCTAATAAAGCCTTTACCTCTTTCAATCTTGGTTCTTCCCTAACTTCTGGAAGATGTGTTGGAATAACTTTTTTCTCCATCTCAAATTTCATGACAGATAATTCTCTATCAATTTCCTGTTCTTTTAAAAGAGATAACAGGATTGTTTTAAGGAATGGATGTCCTGCTTCTGCTGCCAAATATTCGGCAATCTCAGGGAGGTAGGGGCGAATGTTTTTCTCAGCCAAGCTCGAAACGAGGAGCATTTGTTCGTTTAGATTATCAATCGAAAAAAGGTTTAGTTCATGAACGTTTGTTTCCTCTGGGGTGATGTCATATGTAATTGATTCTGTTTCTGTGTCTGGGTCTGGTTGACGGTTTTCTGCCATTCTACGGCTGAATTGCAGGATGGTTAAAAAGTGGTCATGTTTTTCAGGCGGAATCTCTTTTTCTTCTAATAAGACTTCAATTGTTGCTACAATTTCCTGGTATTCATGAAGCTGGATCAGGACAGTCAAATAGAGATCAACCATTTGCAAATAGTCCCCAATTCCTTTATGAAGCATTTCTTTGGCAAGTGCTTTTGCTTTTTGAAAAGAAGATGCTTCAAAATAAGCCAGAACCAAACCAATCAATATTTCGTCATTGTCAGGATCATGTTCTCTGGCTTCTTCCAAAAGGTTTATCGCTTCGTTAAATTTTTTCTTTTCAAGGTTTTCCAGACCTTTGTCAGTTAATCTTTTTTCAAGTCCGGGAAAAAAGATCACATTATCTATTCTTTTCACAGGTTCCCGTTTTTTCATAAAATCCGCCCTTATGATAGTCTTGGAACATAGTTTAGCATAAATAGAAGGCAAAAAAAACTCACTTATAAAAGTGAGTTTTTTTCTACCATGTAGTATAGCGTCCCAGGAGAGATTCGAACTCCCGACCCACGCCTTAGAAGGGCGTTGCTCTATCCAGCTGAGCTACTGGGACATATAAGTTGTTTAAGACAAGATTTATTATATTACCGTAATATCAAAAAGTCAACAGACTTTCGATTATTTTTTTTAAAAAATAAAAGGGAGAGGAAATCTCCCTCTCATTTATTGAAGGGTAAATTCACGAGCAAGCTCAAAAATTTCCCGTCCATCCGCTTCAAACACTGACATTTTAACTTTCTCATCCTGCAAATCAAGAATAACATAGGTTTTTTCTAAGCGTTCCCTTGGCAAACGAATGCTGCCTGGATTTAAAAATAAGGTACCATCGATCACTTCCGCACCAAGGACATGCGAGTGGCCAAAACAGACGATATCGGCGTTTACTTCCTGTGCTTTATATTTAATATTCATCAAAGAAGATTTTACTGAATAAAGATGCCCATGGGTAATGAAGAATTTCTTCCCCGCCGCCTCGGCTATCGTCTCCAACGGATATCCGCTGCCGAAATCACAATTACCCCTTACCGTTATATATCCAGATATCGCTTGATCATCAGGCATCAATTCCGAATCGCCACAATGAATCATTAAATCAACATCTTCAGAATGCCTTTCTCTTAACAATTGGAGTTCCTTCGTCAACCCATGGCTATCACTAACCACTAAAATCTTGCTCATTACTTCTCCGCTCTTTCTAAAATAGAATCCAAGACCACATCGAGCTTCTTCAACGCATTCGCACGGTGGCTGATTTTATTTTTTTCTTCTGATGATAATTCGGCCATGGCTAGACCTTTCTCAGGCACATAAAAAACAGGATCATAACCAAATCCATTGGTACCTCTTTGTTCTTCAAGAATACGACCTTCACAGGTGCCTGACACTGTTATGGTTTCTTGACCTGGAACGGCGACAGCTAAAGCACAGTAGAATCGTGCGGATCGCTTTTCATCTGGAAGTCCTTTTAATTCTGACAGGACTTTTTTTGTATTGTTCTGGTCATTTTTTGGTTCCCCAGCATAGCGTGCTGAATAGATTCCTGGTCTTCCTTCAAGCGCGTCCACCATCAGGCCAGAATCGTCGCCAATCACCATTTTCCCAAGTTCTTGGGAGACAGCCTCCGCCTTCAAGATCGCATTTTCTTCAAAGGTCGTACCCGTTTCGTCTACGTCCGGGATTTCAGGAAAATCAAGCAAGGTTCGGACTTCGATCCCTCTTGATGCAAAGATATGCTCAAATTCCCGCGCCTTTCCAGGATTTTTCGTCGCAATAATAACTTCTTTCACTCATAACCGCCCCTTATTTTTGTCTTCGTGATTCTATTTTTCGGGTAATCTCTTCACCTAGAGCCTCTTTTTGTCGTTCAAATAGGTCCATAAGCCCAGTTTGAGCAGCACTAAGCAGACCTTGAAGCTGCTCGTAGGAGAATGTTGATTCCTCGCCCGTTCCCTGCAGTTCAACAAATTCGCCATTTCCAGTCATGACTACATTCATATCGACCTGTGCCTTAGAATCCTCTGCATAATTTAAGTCAAGAACAGTTTGGTCATTTTGTAAAATCCCCACACTTGTTGCCGCTAAATAATCCGTAATCGGAAACCTTGCAAACGACTTTTTCTCTGCTAAAGAATTTAAAGCGAGGGTCATCGCCACAAATGCACCGGTGATCGAGGCTGTTCGTGTCCCGCCATCCGCTTGGATCACATCGCAATCGATCCAAACGGTTTTTTCACCCAACGCCCCTAAATCGACAACTGCTCTAAGGGCACGCCCGATTAACCGTTGAATTTCCATTGTCCGGCCAGAGACCTTCCCTTTTGACGATTCGCGAATGTTTCTTGTTTCTGTCGCCCTTGGCAGCATCGAATACTCGGCAGTAATCCAGCCTTTGCCTTCCCCTCTCATAAAATGAGGAACTCTCTCTTCAATACTTGCAGCACAAATTACTTTCGTATCACCAACAGAAATAAGGACAGAACCTTCAGGGTGCATTAAATAATTTGGTTCAATATGTATGGGCCTTAGTTGGAGCGGCTCTCTTCCATCAACACGCACAAATACTACCTCCTTCAACTTTGTAAAGCATTTTTAAATTGGTACATGAATTTTACTTATACCAAATAAAGAAGAGGCGGGCTTAAAGCCAACCTCTTTCTTGGTCACTATATAGTATAACAAATAATTTTTTTTAAAAACTACCTGTATTGACTTTTTCTGGTCGAGTTACTGGTTCAGTTAATTTTTTGCCATTGTCATCTTTGATGTCTGCCTTGCCATTTACTTGAACAGCCACTTTTTCAACACCCTCTTGTTCCGTTAAGGAAAGCACGAGTGCATCTAGTAAATGCTGTGAAATTTCCTTTTCTTCAAAGCTGCCAAAAATATTCTCATTAAAGTTCAAGGTTACTTGTCCGTCCTCGTACTTTGGCGCCTCTAGGAGTTTAACATCTGACATAAATTCAGATACGAGTGGTGATTTCCCACTAGGTCCTTTTATTAATTCATTGACGACTGCAACATAGGGATCTTTCTCAGTGTTGCTAACCCGGCGCGTCACAGGTACATAATAGTAGGAGCCTTCTTCACCGCCAATATAATAGACAGTTACTGGTTTGGTATTGGTGATATCAGTTACATCCGCTGTATCATAGTTGATACCGGTGGCTCTTGAAAGGTTTTCACTTATTGGTGTTCCATTAACAGGCATTTCCGTTAAATCATGACCGTTCATTTTTAGCTTAACGGTTTTAACATTATCAAACTGAGTCAGCGTCCAAGTGACCGATTGGAGGATCTTCATCTCATCTTCAGCTTGGTAATTCTTAAACTCTTTTGAAAAATTAACCGTGGCGACGCCATCTTTATCAATATTCACAGACAGATCCGTGTCCTCTGGGAGGACTGCTCGAAAATCATTTGGTAGTTGATCTGTAACAGGTCCATTCGCCACTAAATATTCAAGGGCTTGTTTAGCAACTGATGTTGTTTTCGGTAGGTCCAATGTTTGCGGTACAACATAGCCATCTTTATCAACCAGATAAAGCTCCGTTTTGACTGTGTCTTCTTGCTTAGCCGTTTCTTTAGCCGTCGGTTCCTTACTCGTTGTTTTTTCCGCAATCGTCGTACTCTTTGGTGGATCAATTTTCTTTTGTGTTTCCGACCCTAATAATCCACAACCTGACAGTAGAACTGTTGAAGTAAGCACAGTCGACATAAGGATCTTTGCTTTATTTTTAGACATAACTATTTCCCCCTAAGACAGTTTGTACTAACATGTATACGAGCCTAGAGAGAAATTAGACCGACTTACACAAGAAAAATAGAACAATATTTAAAAAAATAACATAAATAGTAACAATAGTAACAATGGTAAAAATGGTGTCAGGTACCACTCGTGCACAAATGTCCATGGGCGGTGGACATTATCGTTTTTTCAGCAAAATAAAAACGAGCCTCTTATTTAAAGAAGGCTCGACTTATAGCTTGATCTTTTGCACATTGTTAATTGGATTCCCCAGCCATTGTGAGGCGATTTTTGAAAATATCCGCCTTGAACCGGTTGTGTAAAATTCATGCTCTGGTTCTTCTTCACACGAATCAAGTAACCCATTAAATTGGAGGATTGCACTTATTTCTCGAGCGGTCTCATCACCAGAGCTAATTACGCTTACAGACTCACCCATGACATTTTTTATGACGGGCTCAAGCAATGGGTAATGGGTGCAGCCTAAAATAAGGGTATCCAGGTTCTGATTCTGCATCGGCTTTAAAGCCTCGTCGACAATTCTTTCCGCAATCGGTCCACCAAATTCATCACTCTCTACAAGAGGGACAAATTTTGGACAAGCATGTGCTTTGACAAAAAGCCGGCTATTTAATGATTTCAAGGCTCTTTCATAAGCACCACTTTTTACTGTACCCACTGTGCCGATAATTCCGACACGGTAGTTTTTTGTCTTTTTGATTGCCGCCCGTGCTCCAGGATTAATTACCCCTAAGACTGGGATGGACAATTCCTTACGAATCTCGTCTAGTGCCGCTGCTGTTGCCGTATTGCAGGCAATTACGAGCATCTTAATCTTCTTTTCTAATAAAAAAGAGGTCATTTCCCAAGTGAACCTCTTTACTTCCTTTGTTGTTCTCGGACCATATGGGCAACGTGCGGTATCGCCCAAATAGATGATTTTCTCATTTGGAAGCTGTCTGATTACCTCTTTGGCAACAGTTAATCCGCCAACGCCGGAATCAATAACACCAATTGCTTGTTTCAAACTTATCGCCTCTTTTAACGCATTTCCTGATGCAATTTCGTTAAACTTTTTTGAAGAAGTTGAATTTCTTCAGATGAGAAATCGACCAACACTTCTTCTAAATAGACTTGACGCTTTTTAATCACTTCATCAATGATTCGCTTGCCCTCTTCAAGTAGATGAATTCTGACAACACGACGATCGTTTGGATTTTTTACCCGCTCTACGAGTAAATTTTTCTCCATTCGATCAACAAGATCTGTCGTCGTACTGCATGCCAAATACATCTTATTAGAGAGCTCCCCGATTGTCATATCACCATCTTCAAAGAGCCATTGCAATGCAATGAATTGCGGTGGAGTAATCGTATAATTACTTAGCATTTCTCTTCCTTTTTGCTTGATGATCCCAGAGATGTAGCGTAAATCCTTCTCAATATTGGCAACAATCTCACCATTTGCTTCTTGTGAATTTTCGTGTTTCATCTCATAACACTCCTATAAAAAGCTTCTCTTCTCCTCAAGACCATATCTATTTAAACATATTGTTTAAAAATTAAATATCTAAATACTTACCTTATTTTCTACTTTTTTCGCTAAAAATTCAAGTTGAAACTATTAGAAATATTAGTTTAAGACTCTTTGGAGTATAATAAAATAGAAATTAGAATAATCGACCAAAGGTGAGATAAGAATGGAAATTGTAATCAGCAAGACAGCAGTAAAGTGGTTTAAAGACGAAGTAGAGTTAAAAACAGGAGATAAGGTGAAGTTTTATCCAAAGGTTTATGGAAACAGCCCTGTGCAAGAAGGTTTTTCGCTCGGTTTCACAGTAGATAACGAGCCAATCGATATGATAACTAAATTCGAATCAGAGGGCATGTGGTTTTATGTTGAAGAAAGGGACTTGTGGTTTTTTAATGGACATGATTTACAGGTAAATTTCAATGAAAAAACAGATGAATTAGAATATAGTTATACCAAGTCACCGGAATAATAGAATACTCAACAAAAATAGGAAGGTTGTTCTCAGCCCTCCTATTTTAGTCTTTATTAAAACTCCTGCCTATTTTATTTACCATTTTTTCAAAAAACCTCTCCCCCTCTGTTTAGACCTTTCCATCTTATCTCCATTAATTGGCAGTATCACTTCGATTAGCGTTCCTTTTTCATCGCTCCAAAAATGAACGGTCCCATGGTGATTTTCAACAATTTGTTTGGAATTCATAATTCCTAATCCAGTGCCGCTCTCTTTTGTAGTAAAAAATGGTTCCCCTACTCGTTTTAATACATGATGCGGCATTCCACTTCCTGTATCCTTAATTAGCATCTTTACTTGATTAAAACCGTGCTTTTTCAGCTCAATAGTGATCACCCCGCCATTCGGCATCGCTTCAATCGCATTTTTTAAAAAATTTATAACCACTTGTTTTAGTTGATTTTTATCGCCGTTGATGATTAAATTTCCACAATCATTAACAAATTCAATCTGCACATTATTCATAATTGCCTGGGTATCAATCAGAGTTTTCACATCTTCAATCAATGCTTGTAAAAGCACAGGCTCAAACTTTAGATCTTGTGGTTTTGCGAGTATCAATAACTCACTGAGAATAAGTTCTATTCTATCAATTTCCGATTGGATAATATCAAAGTAAGATTTATGGTCATTTAGCTTTGTTTCTATTAATTGAAGAAACCCTTTAATCGCAGTGAGTGGATTTCGTACTTCATGTGCAATCCCTGCTGCCAATTGGCCAGCTACATTTAATTTCTCAGCATTTAGTAATAGTTCTAGTGTTTTTTTTCGATCAGTTATATCCCTGATAATAACATGCCTTGCTGGTTTATTTTGAAATATCGTGGGAATTCCTTTTACTTCCGCCTCAAACACAGTGCCATCCAACCTGATCAATTTATATTCAAAAAAGTCTGTTGCATCCCCACGCGTTACTATTTCCACCCGTTCTTTAATACGCCCATGATAATCAGGATGGATGAGATCGACTATTTTCTTTTGTTGAATTTCTTCTTTGTTTGATGCTCCAAATAATCTTGCACCCGTTTCATTTATAAAAAGAATGTCATATTCACAGGCAATGATTACGGCGTCAGGTGAATTGTCAACTAAATCCCGATAGGATTCTTCACGTTTTTCTAATTCTTCTTCTATATTCGTTTGAATTGATCCATTATAAGTTGCTTTTATTGAACTGCCCATCTCTATTTATCTATTCCTTCCCCCATAAAATAAAAGCCAAGATAGGAGTCATCCCATCCTGGCTTATGTCTAGCTCAATTGAAATTGTCTAGTTCACTTCCGCCTTTATGCTGTTGGTGATAATATTAGTACGATTACACTTTTATCGCGATAAAAATCCCAATCCACAAATATATCATTCACTTTCGTTTGTAGAATCGATTCAAAATTACCGCTATTATGTAATAATCGCTTCTCTAGATTCCGTTTCGCAATCCTTAATATCTCAAAGTTCCCTAAACGAATTAACTCCTTCTCAATTGGCACAAGAATTCCATTTCGAATAACTACTAGCGTTCTTTCATTTAATAAATAGGAAACGACCTCTTCAGGCGTTTTTTCCGCTTGAAGGCTTATTCTATTAATTTCTTGGTGAAGAGATTCTTGACCATGATAATTACAGGTTTTTTCATTATTAATTTCGATTTCGGTCGAGGTAGAGCCAATACAAACAAATAATCCACTTTTATTATGTAAATCCCAATCATAATAAAACTCATTAACTTCCATACTTGTCAAAATTTTAATATAGGCTTTAAACTCAGGGATTAATTTTTGCATCAACAAATCTCTTGTTGTTTGGATCATCGCTTCTTGTTGCTGCCCTAACAAAACACTTTCAGAAGGCGAAATAAAGTTTCGTAAATAAACAGTCAGTATCGTGTGATTATAGGAAACATAAACAGATTCGGGACCTTTGCCGAAGTTTTCACGGAGTGTTCTCCCAATATAACCCGCCAGTTCTGTTTGCACTTGTTTGTATTCCAAGAAAAACATCCTTTGATGAGATAAAAGCATTATTTCTTTTATCCTAGGTTTATTTTAAATGTCTATAACTAGATTATCAATTTATTTATGAAGATTTATTCGCAATTTTTGTAACAAATTTACTTTTCGTTGACAATTTCGCACTGAATTCGTGGCTGTTATCACACACAACCTGAATAAAATTATTTCCTAGATTAACAATAACCTTAGTGTTACTTTTTAACACGAATCTTCAATGTGGAGGGATATGCTTTGAATATTCTCTTTAGCTTATTCTCAACCTTAATTATTATGGGGGTTAGAGCAGCCTTCTTATTTAGTCATACCACTTCTCGGCTAAAATTGTGGTTTAGAATGCCTGCTTTCAAGTAAGCATAAAAGTATTTTTCAAGTATCGCTGATCTGCATTGTAGACAAAAGGGTAAGCATTTCGTTTGCTTACCTTTTTTATGGCTATCTATTCAAAATTAAACCGGCCTCCCCAAGAGGATGCCGGTCATAATTAAAGTTCTAGCTCTCCCATTCGAAGGAGCTCTACAACTGCTTGTGAACGCCCCTTTACACCAAGCTTTTGCATGGCATTTGAAATGTGATTCCGAACCGTTTTTTCGCTTATAAATAATTCACCAGCGATTTCTTTCGTTGTTTTGTCTTGTACTAATAACTCGAATACTTCTCTTTCTCGTTTGGTGAGTAACGGCTTGTGATTATAAACATTCTCCTTCAAGTACTGTAACCCTCCTTGCCTTCGCCAGTATGAACACGGGGTGGGTATATATTTAGTCAACATATCTTATGTGAACAGTTCTAATGTAGTGACTATATTTACAAACAGATGATTGGTTTTTAAAAAAAAAACTCCTAGCGATTAGGAGTTTTTGGGCTTTGCATAAATAATGTATCGTTTTGGGGCATTTCCTATATAACTAAACGGGTAACAGGTTGTTAAGATTAATTCCTCTTTATTATGTTGGAGCGTAATAATGCTCGTATCATCAGACTTAACAATTTTGGTATCAATTATTTCATAAGTATAGGATCCATACGGCATTTCCATCTTCAGTGAATCGCCAATCTCAAGTTCCCCTAATTTACGAAAAACGGTGTCTCGATGTCCTGAAAGAACAATTTGTCCTTGATCACCAGGATAATAGGCTCCTTTATAATGGCCGACACCTTTTTCGAGATCATCGGGGTCCGTTCCTTCGATGATTCCTAACTCTGCTTTGATTTTCGGAATGGCTAAAAGACCAACTGTCTCCCCCATTTTTGGCGGCTTGCTGTTTACTTCCCTCTTTTTAGGGGCATCTTCAGGCTGGTCTGCAATTAGTTCCTTAGCTTGCTTGAGTGAAGCATGTGTTTGCGTTTTCACATCTATAAATTGCCAAAGCCCAATACCTACTAATATTAATCCTGTAAGAATAAATAACAGCGGAAATTTAGATTTCACCTGTATGTACCTTCCTTTTTCAACGAACTAACGTTATTAATAAGAGTATAACAAATCACTACTGAAAGAACCATTGCAATTATAGCCCATAGACGACAAAAAACCTTCTTTTCAATGATAGAAAAGAAGGTTTTTTGAATCACATTTTAATTAAACGAAAAGTCTTCCGCCATTCTATGCGTGGTCGCTTCCAAAGAAGCTTCTGAAGGCTTGAATGGTTGTATCACGATTTAATGCAGCAATTGAGGTAGTCAACGGAATACCTTTCGGACAAGATTGAACACAGTTCTGTGAGTTACCACAGTTTGCAAGTCCGCCGTCGCCCATTATCGCTTCAAGTCTTTCTGCCTTATTCATTGCACCAGTTGGATGGGCATTGAAAAGACGAACTTGAGAAAGCGGCTGTGCCCCAATAAAGTTTGATTTGCTGTTTACGTTCGGGCATGCCTCAAGGCAAACCCCACATGTCATACATTTAGAAAGCTCATAAGCCCATTGACGCTTTGTCTCAGGCATACGTGGTCCTGGGCCCAAATCATAGGTACCATCGATTGGGATCCATGCTTTCACTTTCTTTAAGGCATCAAACATTCTACTCCGGTCAACCTGCAAGTCACGAACCACTGGGAAAGTTTTCATCGGAGCTAATCGAATCGGCTGCTCCAATTGGTCGACAAGTGCTGAACAGGCTTGACGAGGCTTCCCGTTGATCACCATGGAACATGCACCGCAAACTTCTTCAAGACAGTTCATATCCCAGGCAACAGGACTAGAATCTTGTCCTGTTGCGTTTAATGGGTTCTTACGGATTTCCATTAACGCCGAGATGACATTCATATTCGGACGGTAAGGAACCTCAAATTCCTCCTGATAAGGAGTAGTATTTTCGTTATCTTGACGTGAAATAATAAATTTAACCATTTTAGTTTCAGACATTCTTCCTACTCCCCCTTAACTTTTTGCGTAATTGCGTTCGCGTGGCTTGATCAATGAAACATCAACATCTTCATAATGGAAAGCCGGTGCTGATGAACTGTCAACAAATTTCGCCATTGTTGTTTTTAAGAATTCCTCATCATTACGTGTAGGGAAGTCAGGCTTATAATGAGCACCACGGCTCTCATTCCGGTTGTATGCACCAATTGTAATAACACGAGCCAATTGCAGCATGTTTTGAAGTTGACGAGTAAAGGCTGCCCCTTGGTTGCTCCATTTGGATGTATCATTAATATTGATGTTTTGGTAACGTTCTAGAAGTTCCTGAATTTTCTCATCTGTCTTTAATAGCCTGTCGTTATGACGAACAACCGTTACATTATCTGTCATCCATTCCCCAAGCTCTTTATGAAGAACGTAAGCATTTTCATTTCCATTTAGGGACATAATTGAATTCCACTTATCTTCTTGTTCTTTCACATGTCGGTCAAATACGGTAGAAGAAACTGCATCGGAACTCTTCTCCAAGCCTTTGATATATTTAACTACGTTTGGTCCTACAACCATTCCGCCATAAATGGCTGAAAGCAAGGAATTGGCACCTAAACGGTTCGCACCATGCTGAGAATAATCACATTCACCCGCTGCAAATAGACCAGGGATGCTTGTCATTTGGTCATAATCAACCCAAAGTCCACCCATTGAATAGTGAACAGCAGGGAAGATTTTCATTGGAACTTTACGAGGATCATCACCCATAAATTTTTCATAAATTTCAATAATCCCGCCAAGTTTAATATCTAATTCATGTGGATCCTTATGAGAAAGATCGAGGTATACCATGTTTTCGCCATTGACTCCGAGTTTTTGATTAACACAAACGTCAAAAATTTCGCGAGTGGCGATATCACGTGGTACCAGGTTTCCGTAAGCAGGATATTTCTCCTCTAAGAAATACCATGGTTTCCCATCTTTATATGTCCAGATACGGCCGCCTTCACCACGAGCCGATTCACTCATGAGGCGAAGCTTATCGTCACCAGGAATGGCCGTTGGATGGATTTGGATCATTTCACCGTTAGCGTAATAAGCACCTTGCTGATACACAATCGATGCTGCTGAACCTGTATTAATAACTGAGTTTGTAGATTTTCCAAAGATAATACCAGGGCCGCCGGTAGCCATGATTACAGCATCCCCTGAGAACGATTTAATTTCCATGGTTTTTAAATTTTGAGCAACGATACCGCGGCACACACCATCGTCATCAACGACTGCACCTAGGAATTCCCAGCCTTCGTATTTGGTTACAAGACCGGCAACTTCCTCACGACGAACTTGTTCATCCAAAGCATAGAGTAACTGTTGACCAGTAGTCGCACCTGCAAATGCTGTCCGGTGAAACTGTGTTCCCCCGAAACGACGGAAGTCCAATAGTCCTTCTGGAGTACGGTTAAACATAACTCCCATACGGTCCATTAAGTGAATAATACCAGGCGCTGCGTCACACATTGCTTTTACTGGAGGCTGGTTTGCTAAGAAGTCTCCGCCATAAACGGTGTCATCAAAGTGAATATATGTTGAATCGCCTTCACCTTTTGTATTTACAGCTCCATTAATACCACCCTGGGCACAAACAGAGTGAGAACGTTTAACGGGAACAAGAGAAAACAACTCTACAGGTGTTCCTGTTTCTGCAACCTTAATCGTTGCCATTAAGCCAGCTAAACCACCGCCGACAATAATTACCTTACCTTTACTCATTCGTGACTCACTCCCTTAATCCAAAATCCAATATTTTTCCGATCAATCATTAATTTGTTATACAAAAGCTAATAAAGTCGTTACTCCAACATAGGATAGAGCTAAGAAAATAACGATTGTCACGTATGTAGAAATAACTTGAGAACGTGGAGATACTGTGATGCCCCAGCTAACAAAGAATGACCACAATCCGTTTGCAAAGTGGAAAATTGCTGAAATAATCCCAATGACATAAAACGCAAACATAAACGGTGAGGAAAGAATATCTTGCATCATTTGAAAGTTAACTTCATTTCCAAACGCCGCTGCTACCCGTGTTTCCCATACATGCCATGTGATAAAAATAAGTGTAATCACACCAGACACACGTTGAAGCATAAACATCCAATTTCTAAAGAATCCATATTGGCTTGCATTGTTTTTGGCTGTAAAAGCAATATACAGCCCGTAGATTGCATGGAATAAAATTGGTAAATAAATAATTACAGTTTCTAACACGTAGCGAAAAGGAAGATTTCCCATAAAATTCGCAGCTTTGTTGAAAGATTCTACCCCAACTGTCGCATAGTGGTTCACAATCAGATGCTGGATGACAAAGATCCCGATTGGAATAACCCCTAGCAACGAATGCAATCTCCGATAAACAAACTCTCGATTACCTGCCATAAATTTACCCCCCTATAATGTTTAAAAAAATGATGTTCAGTTTCTAGCATTTAAGTTTCCTTATATGAAACCTAGCATCAGTGTGACAATAATGTGACATGTCCATTTTACTCCCATCATCTTAGAGCGTCAAGAAAACGGATACACAATTCTATCATAAATAATAAAATTTTTAAAATATATTGAAATTATAATAGATTGGTTATTTTCATCAATAATTTGGATTATATTAAAAATTAATAGATAATTACAATTAATTACCAAGATATAACGGTTGTTATTTTTACCATATCGGGAATTATAATTATCATGGAAAACAAGGCAAGATATTGCAAAATAACAAAAAAACTACTGTAAATTAATTCGTTTTATCTAGAAAAACTGTACTGACACCTAACAAAAAGCGTATATAATAGAATGATAGAAAGAGGGGAAGCTTGTGAACGATAGTACAGTTGTTGTTGAGACTATAGATACCGATGAACCAAAAACCATATCTATTTTCGGGTATGAATTAATCAGAGAAATTCTTTTACCTGAGATTTTAGGAAAAGATACACCTGAAATATTATATTGGGCCGGAAAACGCCTCGCACGTAAATTTCCACTAACTGATATTGCTCAGATTATGGATTTTTTCACCAAAGCCTCTTGGGGCCAACTTGAAATTAAAAAAGAAAATAAAACTGAAATCCAATTTGAACTAATGAGTCCAGTTATTGTCCCGCGTGTGAAATCAAAAGCTGAGCACTTTTTCCAACTCGAAGCCGGCTTCCTTGCCCAACAAATTGAACTTCAAAAAGAAGCCAATGCAGAAACCTTTGAACATCCTGTAAAGAAATCAAATAAAGTCCTTTTCACTGTTAAATGGGAAAAGAACTAAACGTGGGAATAGGGTGTCAGGCACCGCTTGGTGCCTGACACCCTTTTTTATTTGTTTGCCAGTTCGAAGGCTTCGTGCAAGGCTTCTACTGCTTTTAACATATTTCTTTCTTCTACTACTGCTGATACTTTGATTTCGGATGTGCTGACCATTTTAATTTGGATGTTGTTAGCAGCGAGTACCTCAAACATTTTTGCTGCTACACCAGGATTAGAAATCATTCCTGAGCCAACAATTGACACCTTCGCTAATTTATTTTCTGCATCAATCTGCTCATAAGCTAGCACTGCTTTATTGTCTTCTAATACCTTTAATGTTTCTAATAAATCATTAGTATGGATAGAGAAAGACAAATTAGCCGTATCGCCCTCTGTAGTACTTTGAATAATAATGTCAACATTCAGGTGATTTTCCGCTAGTGTTGAAAAGATGGTAGATAGACTTGTTAATGAATTCCCCAATCCTAATACTGTTACTTTTGTTATTTCGTCTTCAAATGCGACACCGCGGACTACTAAGTTTTGTTCCATTGCTGCTTCCTCCTCAATAACTGTTCCTTCTACTCTCTCCATGCTCGAGCGAACCTCAAGCCGCACCTGATAGTTTTTAGCAAATTCTACTGCTCTTGGATGGAGCACACCAGCACCTAAATTAGCTAACTCTAGCATTTCATCGTACGATACTGATAATAATTTGCGAGCATTCTTGATATATCTTGGATCCGTGGTGAAAACCCCAGTAACATCGGTATAAATATCGCATTTATCTGCCTTTAAGGCTGCCGCTAATGCCACAGCTGTCGTATCAGAACCACCACGACCGAGCGTCGTAATTGCGCCTTCTTCCGTGATTCCTTGGAATCCTGCCACAATGACAACCTTACCCGTTGCGAGCTCCGTTTCAATTGCAGACGTTTTAATATTCGAAATGCGGGCATTTCCATGGACAGGTTCTGTGATGATTCCTGCCTGCCAGCCTGTAAAAGAGACGGCGTCAAGCCCTTGCTGATTTAAAGCCATTGACAATAACGCAATGGTTACCTGTTCTCCTGTTGATAACAGCATGTCCATTTCCCGCTTATTTGGCTGTGCGGAAATTTCTTTTGCTAATCCGACCAGTGTATCCGTTGATTTTCCCATCGCAGAAACAACAACGACTACATTATTGCCACGGTCTGTCTCCTCTTTTACACAGGATGCAACATTTAGTATTCTTTCTACATTCGCAACGGAGGTGCCTCCGAATTTTTGTACAATAATCCCCATGTTTGTTTCTCCTTCTTTTAAGTGAATACCTTATTTATCCCCCAAAAAACAAAAAAGCAATGAGAAGGGCATCTCATTGCTTTAGAACACGAAAAAATATTCTCGCACCTACAATGTAAGATAGCTCTCCAAGACATTCGTCCTGACAATCCGGCATTTATTCAATACAGGACCAGCAAAGAAAGAAATGAGACTTTCTTTACTTCGGCGAACATTCCCTTTCATGATCCGTCTTAGAAGCTCATCCTTCTCAGAACCATTACTCTTGAAGCTCGCACCTCTACCTTCACTTTAATACGTAAAAGTGATAGTAAATTAAATTTTCACTTATTATAGCATGTTCTATTTTTTCTTACAATCACTAGGATTGAAGTTTTTTAATTAATTCTTCGGCTACATTCATAGGAATTCCGATATTTGTAAATTCCTCCATACTAGCCTCTTTCATTTTTTTCACAGAGCCAAATTGTTTTAGCAATAGCTTTTTTCGTTTCTCACCGATTCCAGGAATATCGTCGAGCAAGGATTGAAAGGCACTTTTTCCACGAAGCTGACGATGAAACGTAATGGCAAAGCGATGGACCTCATCTTGAATTCTTTGCAGTAAATAAAACTCCTGGCTGTTGCGGCCTAATGGAACAATTCCCAAAGGATTGCCGTACAGCAATTGGGAAGTTTTGTGTTTATCATCTTTGACGAGTCCCGAGAGTGGAATATCCAGTCCTAGCTCATTTTCCAACACATCTCTTACGGCTTCAACATGACCTTTACCACCATCGATGATGATTAAATCAGGGAGGGGAAGTTCTTCTTTTAAGGCGCGTGAATACCTTCTTATTGTCACTTCACGCATGGATTCATAATCATCAGGTCCTTGTACGGTTTTAATTTTATATTTCCGGTACTCCCGATGATTTGCCTTCCCATCAATGAAAACGACCATGGCTGATACTGGGTCTGTCCCTTGAATGTTGGAGTTATCAAATGCTTCAATCCGGTGCGGAGTATAAATTCCGAGTAATTCCCCCAAGTTCTCGACCGCCTTAATGGTGCGGTCTTCATCCTTTTCGATCAAGGAAAACTTTTCATTTAAGGCAATTTTTGCATTTTTGATTGCCAGTTGGACAATATCCTTTTTCTGCCCCCGTTGTGGCTGGAGCACTTTTACTTCAAGCAGTTGTTCCGCCAGACTCAAATCGACTTCATCTTGAATCAGGATTTCCTTCGGCTTGAAGTGATTAGCTTTCGAATAAAATTGTCCAAGGAAAGTTAGTATTTCTTCCTCAGGCTCATTATAGAAGGGGAACATGGAGACGTCCCTCTCAATTAGTTTCCCTTGGCGGACAAAAAAGACTTGCACACACATCCAGCCTTTATCGACTGCATAACCAAAAACATCACGATCCGTAAAATCGTTCATGGTAATTTTCTGTTTTTCCATGATGGTTTCGATATGAATGATTTTATCACGGAACTCCTTCGCTCGTTCGAAGTCTAACTCTTCAGCAGCAGCTGACATTTTTGCCTGAAGCTCTTTTTTTATTTCCTTATAACCGCCATTCAAAAAGCGGGTAATTTCATCCGTCATTTGTTTATACTGTTGTTCCTGAATTTCATTGACACATGGTGCCAGGCACTGCCCTAAATGGTAGTATAAGCAGACCCGATCAGGCAGGGTTGAGCATTTCCGCAGCGGATAAATTCGGTCAAGAAGCTTTTTGGTTTCATTGGCAGCAGTCGCATTTGGGTACGGACCAAAGTATTTACCTTTGTCCTTTTTTACTTTTCTTGTAATGATGAGTTTCGGATGCTTTTCAGCTGTCAGCTTAATAAATGGATAGGTTTTATCATCCTTCAGCATGATATTGTATTTTGGATCGTATTTTTTTATTAGGTTGAGTTCAAGTAGAAGTGCTTCAATATTTGAAGAGGTTACAATATATTCAAAGTCCTCAATCTCATTGACTAGTCTAAGCGTCTTTCCATCGTGTGACCCAGTGAAATAAGAACGTACGCGATTCTTTAATACTTTTGCCTTCCCCACATAAATAATCGTACCCTGACGGTCTTTCATTAAGTAGCAGCCAGGTTGATCCGGCAGCAGCGTCAGTTTTTGCTTGATTATTTCATTCATTCCGGCCACTCCACTCCCGTCTATATATATAGTGTCTGTTAAAATTTTAAAGGAAAAGGCTCATAAATGAAAGTGGTAGTCATTTGCAAAAAAGAAAAACCTTAGCTGGATTGGCTCCAGCTAAGGTTTTGTCTTTCTATACTTACACGTGTTTTTCTAAAACACTTGCTAATGCATCTTTTGGTTGGAAGCCGACTACTTTGTCTACCACTTCGCCATTTTTCATTACTAATAATGTTGGAATGCTCATAACACCGAAATTTGCTGCAGTTTGCGGGTTATCATCCACATCAAGTTTAGTGATTTTAACTTTTTCGCCCATTTCTAAGTCAAGTTCTTCAAGAACTGGAGCTATCATTTTACAAGGTCCGCACCATGGTGCCCAAAAATCTACGAGAACAAGGCCTGAACCTGTTTCTGCAGAAAAGTTTTGATCTGTTAAGTGTGAAATTGCCATTTATATTGCCCTCCTAATGATTACTGAATTTCTTACCGAAAGTATAACATCGTTTGGAAAATCAAGCTAATAAATTGCTTCATCGATCATTTTCCCCCGATTTACTTCAATTTATCCTTAAATAAAGCGAGCGGAACCCTTCCGCTCGCCTTTATATTGTCTAGCTACAGCGCCTAGGGGCTCTGGGTCATAAGCCAATCCGTCTAGAAGGTTAAAGAGCAACCTTCTCGCCGGCTCGTCTTATGCCTGTCGCCCCTGGACAAGGCGCTTCCGCTTTTCTTATTATGAGTGCACTTTCAGTTTTTTAAACTCTTCAGTTAGTAATGGCACCACTTCAAACAAGTCGCCTACGATTCCGTAATCAGCTACTTTGAAGATATTAGCCTCTGGATCTTTGTTAATGGCCACAATTACTTTTGAGTTAGACATGCCGGCTAAGTGCTGAATTGCTCCAGAAATACCACAAGCAATGTAAAGGTCTGGTGTGACTACCTTGCCAGTTTGACCAATTTGTAAAGAGTAATCGCAATAGTCGGCATCACAGGCACCACGTGAAGCTCCTACCGCTCCGCCAAGGACATTCGCAAGTTCTTTAAGCGGTTCAAAACCATCTGCACTTTTAACCCCGCGTCCTCCTGAGATAACCACTTTTGCTTCACTTAGGTCCACACCTTCGCTTGCTTTTCTAACCACTTCTTTAATAATGGCACGTAAGTCTTTGATGTCTACAGAAAGAGTAGAAACCTCGCCGCTTCTACTTTCATCTTTTTCCAAAGGCGCAATATTATTTGGACGGACCGTTGCAAAAATTAAGCCATCCGTTACAATTTTCTTTTCAAATGCTTTCCCAGAATAGATGGGTCTTGTGAACACGACATTTCCACCTGCAACCTCAACAGCAGTCGCATCTGATATTAAACCTGATGCTAATTTTCCAGCAATTCTTGGAGATAGGTCTTTGCCTAGTGAGGTATGACCTAACACTAACCCTTCTGGTTTTTCCTGGTCAAGCACTGCTAACAGCGCCTGAGCGTATCCATCTGAAGTATATAGATTTAATTTTTCATCTTCAACAACTACTACGCGGTCGGCTCCGTTGTGGATCAACTCCGTACCTAAAGCGCTTACAGAAGCACCTACTAAAACACCAACCACTTCTCCGCCCTCAGCAACCGTTTTTGCTGCTGCAATCGCTTCGAAAGAAACATTACGTAATGAACCGTCACGAACTTCTCCTAATACTAAAACTTTTCTTGACATTCCATATACCTCCTGAAAACATATTTGTAAAAAGTCGATTAAATTACTTTTGCTTCGGTATGAAGTAGCTGAACAAGTTCTTTTACTTGATCATTCAAATCGCCGGCTAATACTCTGCCTGCTTCTTTTTTAGGCGGCAAATAAATTTCGATTGTTTTTGTTTTTGCTTCCACATCGTCTTCTTCAAGATCAAGGTCGTCTAATTCTAATTCCTCAAGCGGCTTTTTCTTTGCCTTCATGATCCCAGGTAATGAAGGATAGCGCGGCTCATTTAGACCTTGTTGTGCAGTTACTAATAGAGGAAGGCTCGTTTCTATAACTTCGGAATCGCCTTCAACATCTCTGGTAACGGTTACATTTGTACCGTCGATTTCTAACTTTGTGATTGTTGTTACGTAAGGGATGTTAAGTAGTTCCGCGACACGTGGTCCGACCTGACCTGTACCACCGTCAATCGCCACATTTCCGCCAATGATTAAATCAGCATCTTTATCCTTTAAATATTCAGCAAGGATTTTTGCTGTAGTAAATTGATCCCCATTTTCCACATCATCTTCTGTATTAATAAGGACGGCTTTGTCAGCGCCCATCGCAAGTGCTGTACGTAATTGCTTTTCAGACTCTTCCGTACCAACAGTAATGACAGTTACTTCTCCGCCCTTAGCATCGCGAACTTGGATGGCTTCTTCAATCGCATATTCGTCATAAGGATTGATAATAAATTCAGCACCGTCCTCATTGATTTTTCCGCCGCTAATCGTAATTTTTTCTTCAGTATCAAAGGTTCTTTTCAGTAATACATAAATATTCATGGTTTCCCTCCTAATAAAATTTCGAGCATTCGCTCAGTTTGAAAGATTAAGAAAATTTCCTAGAAAAAAAAGGGCTTCCTTAACAATTATACTACAAAGATACGTTTATTCACCTTTAAATTGTGGATCCCTTTTTTCAATAAAAGCTTGAATGCCTTCTTTACCATCGCTAGAGACAAAAACTTGACCAAATAACTCAGATTCTCTTTTCGAACCTTCATAGAACTCTTCTGTTTTTGCATAATTTAATAATTCGATGGCTGCTTTAATAGAGCCTGGACTTTTCTTAGCAATTTTTCCAGCGAGCTTATACGCCTGCTCTAATACTTCTGCCTCTACATAGGCATGATTCGCTAAGCCATATTTTACCGCCTCAATACCTGTAATTGGCTCGGATGTGAACAGCATTTCAGCAGCTCTTGCCACACCTACATATTTCGGCAGACGCTGCGAACCGGCAAATCCAGGAATTAAGCCCAGTTGCAGCTCCGGAAGACCGAGTTTTGCGGTTTCACTGATAAGGCGAATGTGACAAGCCATAGCAAGTTCGAGACCACCGCCAAGCGCCGCGCCATGGATTGCCGCAATGATCGGTTTTGGAAATTTTTCCATCCGGTCAAATAAATCCTGTCCAAACTTACCAAGATTAGAAAAACCTTCAGCTGAAGAAACCGTTGTAAATTCTTTAATATCTGCCCCAGCCGAGAAGAACCGCCCTTCCCCATGAATGACAAGGACTCTAATTTCACGGTTTGGTTCGATTTCATCAAGCACTGTCGACAATTCCCTTAAAAGACCTGAAGAAAGTGCATTTGCCGGTGGACGATCAATCGTGATCGTGGCAATACTGTCTTGATAGGACCATTTTAAATATTCCAAAATAACTCCCCCCTATTTTAAATTCTACCGGCTTCCGCAGCCATTGATCAAGAGGCGTTGGACTGGAGACGCCAGTGCAAGCAAATCATACTTTTCCTCATTCATCACCCACGATGTAACGGTTTCATCAATTGTACCGAATATCATTTGCCGGGCCAGACGAATATCGAGGTCGATTGAAAACTCTCCTGTTTCTTTACCTTCAATAACAATCTTTTCGATTACCTTTAGGTAACCTTTTAGAACATCATTAATTCGGAGTCGCAATTCTATATTGGATTGCCGTAACTCCAATTGCGTTACGATCGCCATGTGATGGTCGTCAGAAAGCATACTAAAGTGAGCTTCTATCATCATTAATAATTTCTCTGCCGCCGTCCCTTTTCCTGCTATCATTGTATCTATTTTTTCAATGAAACTTCCCATTTTTTCTTCAAAGAGAGAGATAAGGATGTCTTCCTTGTTTTTAAAGTATAGATAAATGGTTCCATCAGCCACTCCTGCCTGTTTGGCAATTTTTGAAACCTGGGCTTGGTGATAGCCATTTTCTGCGATTACAATCACCGCAGCATCAATAATTTGCATGTATTTTGGTTTATTTTTTTTCAACTATATCCCTCCTTTGAAGAAAATTATGTTACAGTTTATACTGTTGATCTTGACTAAATAAAAGAAAAATATGAATGAATAATCATTCATATTTTCATAATAATTATTATTCGTTTATCTGTCAAGATATACTCTATACCTTTTTCATATTTCCAACATAGGGACAGGCTTAATCTGTCAAAAAAAAGAGGAAGCAATTATGCGTGTTTTTGGTTTTCTGCTTCTATTTTTTGTTTTTCTTCTTCCACAAGCATCCTTCTTAAAATTTTCCCTACAGCTGTTTTAGGCAATTCTTTTCTAAATTCATATAATCTCGGGGCTTTATATGCAGCAAGATATTTTCTTGAAAATTGGTTCATTTCATCTGCGGTAACCGATGAACCTTCTTTTAAGACAATATATGCTTTTACCGTTTCTCCGCGGTACTGGTCAGGAATACCTGCTGCGACCGCTTCAAGAACATCTGGATGTTCATATAATACTTCCTCTATCTCTCTAGGATAAATATTGTAACCTCCTGCAATAATCATATCCTTTTTGCGGTCCACCACATAAAAGTATCCTTGTTCATCCATATAACCAAGGTCCCCTGTATACAGCCATCCATCATGTAAGACTTCCTTAGTATCTTCTGGACGATTCCAATAGCCTTTCATGATTTGCGGACCTTTTATGGCAAATTCGCCTATTTCCTTTACTGGGACGGGTTCACCTGTTTCAATCGATACGATCTTTACCTCAGTATCAGGCCAAGGCACACCAATACTTCCCTTCACCCTTGGTACGTCCCATAAAAAGTTCGAATGTGTTACAGGAGATGCTTCCGTTAAACCATAACCTTCAACTAATTTCCCTCCTGTTACGGCCTCAAACTGCTCTTGTACTTCAATTGGCAACGCAGCTGAACCACTTATACAAGAATGAATGGATGATAAATCATATTTTCTTAGATCAGGATAATTCAATATTCCAATATAAATCGTCGGTGCACCAGGAAACAGAGTCGGGCGCTGTTTTTGAATGGTTTTTAATGTGGTCTCAACATCAAATTTAGGTAATAATATCATTTTATTTGCCTGCATCACAGATAAAATAAGAACGGTTGTCATTCCATAGACGTGAAAAAACGGGATAATCCCGAGAACTGATTCCTCTCCTGGCTTGGATTTGTAAAGCCATGCCTGGCACATCTTTGTATTGGCTATTAAATTTTTATGTGTTAACATCACGCCTTTTGGAAATCCTGTTGTCCCTCCTGTATATTGGAGGAGTGCTACGTCTTCCTCAGGGTTGAAATCATAATTTCTTACATTTTGAGGCTCCATTTTTAATATTTCCGAAAGTAAATGCGTGCTTCCTTTGTGTTGAACATTAACGACAATTCCATATTGTTTTTTCTGGATGTAGGGATAAATTAGATTTTTAGGGAATGGTAAGTAGCTTTTGATAGCGGTTACAATTACATGCTGTAATTCTGTTTGCGGCATCACTTGAGATACGCGTGGGTAGAGGATGTCGAGTGTGATGATGGCCTTTGCTCCCGAATCTTTCATCTGGTATTCAAGTTCACGTTCCGTATATAATGGGTTTGTTTGAACGACAATTCCGCCTGCCATTAATATGGCAAAATAACTAATTACAGCCTGAGGTGTGTTTGGAAGCATAATAGCAACGCGGTCACCTTTTGAAATGCCTAGGTTTCCCTGTAAATAACCAGCAAAATTCATTACTTCATTATAAAGTTTCTTATAGGTAATTTCTTTCCCCATAAAATGAATGGCCACTTTTTCTGGGAATTTTCGAGCAGAATTCACTAAGTATTGCTGTACTGGCTCTGAGGAGTACTCGAGTGTGGCAGGAATTTCTTTAGGGTACAGGGCCAGCCACGGTTTTGATTCATACATAAGATCCCCCTTTTCTTTATGGATAATTTTAAAAATTCACACTTTTCTTTTATTATAGTACAGTATTTTACAATTAACAATTGAAGTTGTAAGAAAAGCGGAGGACTTATTTGTAAACCCTAGTTTGTCCTCCCATCTAAAGACATCTGCGGACTTAACGCAATTGTTTAATCTTTATGTTCCATTTTCTGATATGCATACCTATTCAGTGGATAAATGTTTTAGATGTGACAGGAGTATACCAGAGGACTCCTTATAGAAAAATCCCCAATTTCGCAGTTGTAATCATTACAACTACGAAATTGGGGATTAAGCCTTTTTGAGTTATTCTCTTGCTTTTGGATTAAAATAATAATTGTTAACTATGCTGATTGAACTTTATCTTTTTCAGATAATTGTTCTCCAAAGCTTCGTGTTAATAGACTTACAACAATCGTAACAAACAAGTTTAAAATGAGGGCAATAATTCCTGTGTTTAATTCTTGTACCCCTTGAGGCAAAGACGGGAACAACGTGCCAATTGATGCTTTGGTAAGTGTTATATATCCTACTACGAACATTCCGACAATCATACCGGCAGCGGCTCCTTGTTTCGTTACAAAGGTTTTCTTCACTAAACAAGCGAGTAGCGCCGGGAATATTTGTGTAACAAAACTATAGGCCATCAAGAGTAAAGTAACAATTCCCTCTCCGCCATTTAACGTAAAATATACTGAAATTAGTGCGATCACAGGGACTAACGATTTTGAAAGAGTTAATACTTGCTTATCCGTTGCTGATGGAATCATCACTTTATAAACATTTTTTGCTAGTGCACTAGAGGCAGTCATTAACATCATCGATCCAGGGACTAATGCTGTTAATAAACCCGCTGCCCCGATTACACCGACAAACCATGGATCAAATGTTTGAATAGAAACGCGGAGCAGAGCAAGATCGATTGCAGCTCCCTCTAAACCAGGAACTTGACCGATTGCGGCAAAACCGACTAAGAAAACGAAAAGCAGCATCACAACATAAAGCGGTGTGAATATAGCATTCTTTCTAATGGCTTTTGCGCTCTTTGCCGAATACGCGGAAACGAATATATGAGGCCACATTATCGCACCAAATACAGTCATAATAACGGTAGAGATCAACCAAGACATGCTTAATCCTTTATCAGGTATCGTTAAAAATCCTGGATTAGCCTCATTAATTTGCTCAAACATTGGCTGTATTCCTCCATAATAGTGAAAAGGAATATATAATCCGATAAAAATAACGATTCCAAAAATCATAATATCCTTTATAACAGCTGTCCAAGCCGAGCCGTGAATACCAGAAATCATTACATAAATGGTCACGGAAATTGCTGCAATCCAAATCGCAATAGTTGGAGAAATCGTTCCATATGAAGCTTCTGAAACAATAATCCCAAGCCCTTTTAACTGAAGGACGATATAAGGGATCATCGATATCACACCGATAAAGGTTACAAGTACTCCAAGATATTTACTTTTGTACTTACTAACAAAGTAGTCAGATTGCGAAACTAAATTATGGTCTTTTGCATATTTCCAAACGGTAGGAAATACCCAGTAGATTAAGACATATAAAAGACTTAAATAAGCGAGAATGTATAGAGCAGGCCCACCTTTTCCGTAGGCCCAAGAACTTGCACCAAGGAACGTAAAAGTCGTGAATGATTCACCCGCCATTAAAAGGAATACAAAGATTGCACCAAAACCTCGTCCACCCACAGTCCACTGTTCAAGGTTCATTTCTTTTCCTTTCTTTGCCTTTATTCCTAAATAAAGTGCAAAAATTAAAAAACCAAAGATAACTAAAAGGGCAGAATTCATCCTATATCACCTTCCTTATTCGCAGGGTCAAGTTTATAAACGATTGCTAATATGATCGATGTCAAAATAACCCAGACCATAACCCAAAAAAATATAAATGGTAATCCTAAAATATATGGTTCTACCTTGTTTACAAATGGCAGAACCCCTAACATACCAATAAACGGAAGCAATGAAAGCAGCGCAATTACAGGCTTCATTAATATTCCCCCTCGTATAAAGTTGAACGCCGCTCCCTCCCCAGTATGTTTTAACCTAAGAGGGAGACTTATAACTTTTTTGTTAATTTAATTTACATAGGATTTACCTTGATTTACATTTGAATGTTCAGATAAATAATCAAAAACAGCACTTATAAATAGTTTTCCAATATTAATCATAGCCCGTTCATCTACATCAAATCTTGGATGGTGATGTGGGTATGTCGCATTGATTTCGGGGTTTGCTCCGCCAACCCAAATAAAAGTTCCAGGTACTTCTTTTACATAGTAAGCGAAATCCTCCATTCCCATCATCGCTTCTATATGCTGAACATTGTTTTCTCCAAACAATGCTGTGGCTAATTTTTCAATTCGTTTCGTTTCCTCAGGATGGTTCCATACAGCTGGGTAGCCTCGAGTATATTTAAAGTCGGCAGCTGCTCCAACCCCTTTGCATGCATTTTCGACAACTTGTCCCATTTGTTCCTCAATCATATCCCTAACATCTTCATCAAATGTCCGAACTGTCCCAATAATTCTCGCTTTATCCGGGATCACATTAAAACCGCTGCCGCTATTAAATGCTCCAACTGTAACAACTGCTGTTTTAATAGGATCAACTCGCCTGCTTACAATTTGCTGCAAATTCATGACGATCTGGCTGCCAGTTACAATCGGATCAATCGTTAAATGAGGAGTCGCTCCATGACCGCCTCTACCTTGAATTTCAATTTCAAATGTATCTCCACAAGCGCAGATGTACCCTTCTTTAATACCAATTGATCCGTACGGATGCATAGAAGATACGTGTGCTCCGAAAATCACATCTACTCCATCTAAACAGCCATCCTCAATCATCGATTTCGCCCCGCCAGGTATCACCTCCTCGGCAAACTGATGAATAAACACAACATTTCCTTCTATTTCGTCTCTTACTTTACTTAGTACTTTTGCAACACCAAGTAAGGAGGCAGTGTGGATATCATGTCCACATGCATGCATTACACCTGGAACCTTAGATTTGTATTCAACATCTTTTTCGTCTTGAATCGGCAATGCGTCAAAATCAGCCCGCAAAGCAACAGTTTTCCCTGGCTTTCCTCCCCGAATCAATCCCGTAACGCCTCTGCCGCCAATTCCTGTTTTCACTTCCAAACCTAAGTTAGTTAAAAACTCTGCTACTTTCTTCGGTGTATTCACCTCATGAAAAGATAGTTCAGGATGCATATGCAGATCTCTCCGAATTGCAACCATTTCTGAGTACAGTTTTTCCAAATCATCAAAAAGTTGTTGTTGCATTAGATAACCTCCTTTTATTGATAACAAAATACAAATTTTCTAACTTTTCTAATACTTGTAAAAATTATAAATTCACTATACAATTATTACAATGTAGGCTTTTACAATATATTGCCGAAATAATGTATGTTTTTACACTTAGGGGTTGTGATGGGACATGATAGAATCGGTCTTGTTTTTTTTAGAAAACAATTTCATTGATTCTTCTTTTCAAATTTGGGCAGGTCAGCAGCATGAGCAAAAACATATTTATAGTAGAGGCGTAAATGCACCATTATCACCACCTAGTTTTTCACTTTTAAAACCACTTAAAACTTATAAGATTCATAGGCAAAATGGGATGACCTTCCTCTTTTTTTACTATCCGGAAGATTTTCATATTTGTGTATGTATTTTCAAAGAAAATTTGCTAATTACCGATGAATCACTTGATCAGCTGCACTTTTTTTTCTATCCATTATATAGTCAGGAAATACTTCAAAAAAGAGATCATGAGTGGAAAATAGTGATGGAAACAACAAGATCCATTAATTCATCAATTAATACCGACGAGTTGTTAACGAATATCGTCCGAAATGCTATAAAGGTGATCCCTGCTGCAGATGCAGGGTATTTACAGCTATATGACGAGAATCGGGAACGACTTGTTCTAAAGGCCTCTGTTGGTTTCAATGAAAACATTAACTACTTTCAGCCAAAATGCGGCGAGTCCATTACCGGAATGACTTTTCTTGATGAAAAAACGAGAATTTACTATTCTAGAAAAGAAATATTGGATGCGATGAGCGAACAAAAGATTACGGAGGAAAATTACCGTTATATTATTTCTTCTATTGATGACCATTTTCTTAGAGGAGGTATTTGCGTAGCTGTTTCAATTGGAGAGAAACGAATTGGCGTCATGATGGTACACCAATTTTCCGCAAAAGGTAGGTTAACGAAGCGAGATATCATTTTACTACAAGGGTTTGCAGCACAGGCAGCGATTGCCATTCAAAATGCGGCTCTTTTTTCAGAAGTAAAGAAAAATGTAGCTGAGTTGACAGATCTAAGTAAGCAATTGAAAGAAAAGAATGCTGTGTTACAAATGCGTAATCAAGTTCATGAAACGTTAACGCAAATTTCACTAAAAAATAAAGGGGCAAAAACAATTATTTCAGAATTAAGCAAAATGATTGAAATCCCCATTTCTTTTTACGATTGTATCCAAGATGAGTTTTTCTGCAGCCACCAAAACCAGTATCATATTTTCAATACTGAAGAAGTGAGGAAAAGAATTAGTACGTATCAGTCCCCACAGTACGTTGAATTACATAAAGATAAGAATACCCATTATTATCTTTATCCAATCAAGAATGGAACAGCTTATTTCGGTTGCTTAATTGCTGCTACAAATCCGCTTAATAAAATGGATATTGTTACGATTGAACAAGGAGGGGCTGTCCTTGCATTAGAATTAGTAAAAAAACATACACTCACAGATATTTATTATAAGAAAACGCATGAGTATTTTTCTGCACTCATTAAAAATACGAATCCACAATCGCTTTATCAACAAGGATCAGTTCTTGGGTTAATTCCAACGTCCTATATATGTGCTGGGGTATTTGAAATAAAAACATATCATGACTTGCAGCAGTTAGAGGCAAACATTCATCGCCTAGTATCGTTTATTAGAAAAAGCTTTTCAGCGACAAACTTATTAATCTATGGCTTTCATAATAAAGTCAATCTTCTCATCTCTTCTGATAATCCAATTACACAAACTAAAATAACAGAAAAACTCGGACATTTAATCACATTGTGGAAAAATAATGGAGGCCCGGACTTAACGGCTGGCATTGGTTTAACTTATAAAGGGATTGAAAATATTTCAAAGAGCTATGATGAAGCGGAAAAAGCGCTCTCCTATTTAAGGAATCGAAACAGCCCGAATATTATTCATTATGAAAACATTGGAGTAAACCGTTTATTTATCCACCAACAACCACAGGAAATCGATCAATTTTTACAGGAAACATTCGCACCGCTCTTGTCAGATAAGAACACTCGTGAACTCGAACATACACTCCTTACATTTATTCAATTGAACAGGTCAGCTGCTGAAACGGCAAAACAGCTTCATATTCATATTAATACCCTATACAAACGGTTAAAAAGGATTGAGGAACTATTATCGATAAGTTTTAACAACCCAGAAGATAACTTACAAATACAATTAGCATGCCATCTCAAAGATTCATACAAAACAAATACTGCGTTTTAGGCCTAGTGACAGGGTTGCTGCTGCGATCCGTAAAGTATTTTACAATATATGTGGTGCTACCAGCGAAATTACTATAGACCGCAATCAGCGAATTAATACCTGTCAAATGCTTTTGTTTTTGGTCAAGATTACTCTGGAAAACGATCTGAATGTATTTTCCAATAACCATCAAAGTGGTCCTTTAATATTTGTTTGATGATTCCACTCTTTTGTTTACTCATACCGTTTCTCCCAATGTTAATACGAACATTTTACCGAACATTATCCACAGGTCTAGAAATTTATAATTTCCTAAACGACAAAAAAATCACCGCTGATATATCTCAGCGATGATTTTTAAGTTAAGCAAAAAACAACATATAGATCAAGCCGATTAGCAAAAACAAGCCGCATAATCCAAGAAGTACTTTAGCTAAGGTCTCCACTTTTTTATTCTCCCTTTACGTAATTCCTGCACCGATTACAATCGATAAGCCAATTGAAATAACCATCGAAATAAAACCAACTGCGCGGTTATCCTTTTGGATTTCTTCGTCAATTTTGAATTTTGGCGTTAAAAATTCAAAGATAAAATAACCGACTACTAAAAGTATAAAGCCATAGATCCCCCAACCAACCATCGCAAGCAGCGAATTATTCTGCTCAATCGTATAGCGAAAGATATTGGCAACGCCCAAAATTTTCCCTCCGGTTGCCATCGCCACAGCCACATTACCTTTTTTAATTTCTTCCCAATTTTTATATTTGGTTACCATCTCAAAAATCGCTAAAAAAACAACCAAGCATAAAATCACGACGCTATAATAAGCAGCTATTTGGATATATTCATTCTCCCAAAACTGGTCCATTGCCAAAACTCCCCGGACATTATTTAAACTCCACGATGGTTACGCCAGACCCGCCTTCCCCGGCTTCTCCAAAGCGAATTTTTTTAACTTGACGATGGTTTCTTAAGTATTCCTGAACTCCCTGTCTTAATGCACCAGTACCTTTCCCATGGATAATCGATACACGCGGATAACTGGATAGCAGGGCATCATCAATATATTTTTCCACCTTAAGGATCGCATCTTCATACCTTTCCCCGCGTAGATCTAACTCCAGTTTAACAAATGAATCCCGACCTTTTACAATCGCCATCGGCTTGGTTTCTACTTGTTTCGGGGTACTCATATATTCGATGTCTTTTTCTTTTACTTTCATTTTGAGAATTCCGATTTGAACCTGCCATTCATTCGAAGAAACTCTGTCAACCAGCGTGCCTTTTTGACCAAAGGTAAGCACTTTCACCTCATCACCAGGCATATACGTATGTTTTTTCACTTTCTTATTTGCGAGCTTGGCTGATTTTGGGACTTCCGGTGCTGCTCCTTCTAGACGCCGCTTTGCATCAATTAATTCATGCTCCTTAATTTCTGCGTGCTTTTCTGTTCTCATTTTACGCAGGTCGCGGATTACCTTGTCGGCCTCACTTTTCGCCTCTTCCACGATTTCTCCAGCTTTTTCTGCTGCCTTTTCGAGCATAGAGTCTTTTTTCTCGTAAAACTCCATCAGTTGGTTTTGCAGGTCTTGATGAAGCTTTTCAGCAGATTTTAAATAATCGCGGGCTTCCTCCTGCTCTTTTTCTGCCAGCCGTTTGCTGTCTTCCAAGGATGCGATCATCTTATCGATTTGGTTCGTATCTTCACTCACATGGGAACGTGCAGCCAGAATGACCCGTTCATTTAAGCCCAGCCGTTTCGAGATTTCAAAGGCATTACTCCGGCCTGGGACTCCTAGCAGTAGTTTATATGTAGGGCTTAATGTTTCAACATTAAACTCAACACTCGCATTTAACACACCCTCACGATTATAACCATATGCCTTTAACTCCGGATAGTGGGTCGTAGCAATCACCCTTGCCCCGCGTTTGTGGACCTCATCTAATATCGAAATAGCTAAGGCAGCGCCTTCCTGTGGATCCGTTCCCGCACCTAGCTCGTCAAATAACACAAGGCTATTAAAATCCACTCTATTTAAGATTTCGACGATATTAACCATATGGGAGGAAAATGTACTTAAACTTTGTTCTATCGACTGTTCATCGCCAATATCAGCATACACAGCATCAAAGACAGCAAGTTCAGATCCGTCATAGGCTGGAACCTGCAATCCCGCTTGAGCCATTAATGTACATAAGCCCAGTGTTTTTAAGGTAACTGTTTTACCACCCGTATTCGGGCCAGTAATCACAATAGTAGTGAAGTCTTTCCCAAGCATGATATCGTTAGCAACCACTTCATCGATCGGAATGAGCGGGTGTCTTGCCTTATATAAAGCAATTCTCCCCTCATTATTCATAATCGGCATTGATGCTTTTATTCGTTTCCCATATCTTGCTTTTGCAAAAATAAAGTCCAAATTAGCCAGGACTTCCACGATAACTTTGAGTTCGCTCTCATGCTCGGCTGCTTCAGCTGATAGTGCTGTTAGAATTCGATCGATTTCCAGCTGTTCCTTGACACGAATATCCTGCAGCTGATTATTTAACTGGACAATTACTTGGGGTTCAATAAAAAGTGTTTGTCCGGATGCACTCTGGTCATGAATAATTCCGCCGTAGTGACCGCGATACTCCTGTTTAACAGGAATAACAAAGCGGTCATTACGAATAGTGACTATGGCATCGGAAAGCATCTTGCTTGCATTTGATGACCGAATCATACTTTCAAGTTTTTCCCGAACCCGTGACTCATTGGACCTGAGTTGATGCCTTAATGAACGAAGCAGGTCACTTGCGCTGTCTAACACCTCGCCGCTTTCATCAATCGCTTGTTTGATCGATTGCTCGAGATTGGTGAGCGGAATAATCCGCTCTGCTTGTTCAGATAAAATCGGAATTTCTGTTTTTTCGTCAGCGAATTCCTCAATAAATCGTTTCATTTGCCGGCTGGCATGGATCGTGCTAGCAATTTGGACCAGTTCATGCGGACTTAACACACCGCCAATTACGGAACGTTTGATGTGTGCAAGAATATCATGGACACCTGAGAGTGGAACATTTCCTTTTACACGAAACACGGTTGCCGCCTCATCTGTTTCTGCTTGAAGTTTGACCACTTCATCAAAATCAGTGGAGGGGACTAAGTCCTTTATTTTTTTTCTACCAAGTGACGATGCAGCATGTTCTAAAAGCTGCTCTTTTACTTTAGTAAATTCTAATACCTTTAAAGCTTTTTCTTGCATGGAGATAACCTCCTTATCCTCGATTATGCAAAAATTCTAGCAGGTCATTTTTATCTAGTGCATTTATTACGGATGATTTTTTGATCCAGCCCTTTTTGGCTGCAGAAACACCGATTTCCATATGCTTTAATGTATCCATTTTATGTGCATCGGTATTGATGAGAATTTTCACCCCTGCATCCTGTGCTCTTCGTAAATATTCAGCTGCAAGGTCAAGCCGGTTGGGATTGGCGTTTAATTCTAGCGCCGTATTGGTTTCTTTGGCGAGTTGGATAAGTAAATCAATATCGACATCGTACCCTTCGCGGCGGCCGATTTTTCTGCCGGTAGGATGGGCAATTAAATCCACATGAGCATTCGTCAACGCGTTTTTAAGCCGCTCCATAATTTTTTCCTTGGATTGGGAAAAAGCAGAATGTATGGAGGCAATAACGAAATCCATATCAGCTAGGAATTCGTCGTCATAATCAAGCGTGCCATCAGGAAGAATATCCATTTCCACACCGGCTAGAATAAGAAAATCGTCGTACTTTTCATTTAATTTTTTAATTTCTTCTCTTTGTTTTAAAAGTCTTTCACGAGTTAGACCATTCGCCACCTTTAAATACTGTGAATGGTCAGTAATCGCCATATATTGATAACCTCTAGCCCGGCAGACTTGAGCCATTTGTTCGATCGAATGGGCACCGTCACTCCAGGTGGAATGCATATGAAGGTCACCCTTGATATCTTCGAGCTCAATTATTTCCTCAGTAGCAGAGAACGTTTCTACTTCCCTACCGTCCTCTCTAATTTCCGGAGGAATGAATGGAAGATCAAAATGCTTGAAAAATTCTTCTTCAGAAGAAAACGTGCGAATTTCCCCCGTCTCCACGTTTTCCACGCCATACTCACTGATTTTTTCACCGCGTTCCTTCGCTAATTGTCGCATCCGGACATTATGTTCTTTTGATCCGGTAAAGTGATGCAAGGTAGTTGTAAATTCTTCCGGCTTAACCAGACGGAAATCGACGGAAATATCATAATCATATCCAAAAACTACCGAAACCTTGGTATCGCCCGCACCAATCACTTCTTTTATATTTGGCAATTCCAATAGATGCCCGCGCACTCGTTCCGGTTCATTAGTAGCGATAATAAAATCAAGGTCTTTGATCGTCTCTCTCATCCGGCGCAAACTTCCGGCACGTGAAAACCGATGAATATCTGGTAATTCGGTTAAGGTTGCTTCAATTTGCTCTGCAATCGGAAGCATGTAAGCTAACGGCAATCGATCCGGTCTTGAGCCGACATTGGCAATCGCACTTAGGATTTTTTCTTCTGTTTTTTTACCAAAACCAGCGAGCGCTTGTACTTGCCCTGCTTCACATGCTTCTTTTAAACTGGAAACATCAACGACCTTTAATTCTTTGTATAGTTTAGCAATTTTCTTTCCGCCAAGCCCCGGAAGCTGCAATAACGGGATTAGACCTGTTGGGACTTCCTCCTTCAACTCCTTTAATACCGAAGAAGTACCATCCTTTATGTATTCATCAATGACAGCGGCCGTGCCTTTACCGATTCCAGAAATAGCGGTAAAGTCTTCAATCTCTGTTACGTCGCGTTCATCGGCTTCCAAAGCGTTAGCCGCTTTCCGAAAGGCTGAAACCTTGAAAGGGTTTTCCCCCTTTAACTCCATATAGACCGCAATCGTTTCTAGCAAACGAATGATTTCTTTTTTATTAACTTCCATTTAATTATCCACCTACCTATTATTTAGCATTTTCATTTTATCCTACTTTAAGGCATGAATAGAAAAACTTCTCTGCTACAGAGAAGTTAAAGCAGCTGTATATTCAATCCACATGCTCTTAATTTGCTGTGAAAGGATAGGAGTGTGATTCACAATTGCTTTTGCCATAATCGAATGATCCAAAGCATTTTGTAAAAATTCAATTGGTACCAGGGCTGAAATATATAATAAAATAAAAATAACTAAATATACTTCAATGAAACCAAAAAGGCCTCCTGCCCAAACATTTAACTGCCTAAGTACTGGCAAATGGGCAATAAAGTCAAGCATTGAACCAATAATTTGCAATAACACTTTTACAGCAACAAAGATAATAACAAAGGCGATCGCTCGGTAAAAAGCTGCTTCCATATTACTGCTATCAGTTAGAAGTTTTAATGTAGCAATATTTCCAAAGTTTGGATAAGGAATCCATAATGTTAACTTGGGGGCTAACTGTTCGTAGTATGAATTTGCCACTACATATGCAATAATAAAACCTATTAAATGAACAAGCTGCAGTATTAAGCCTCTTTTTAGGCCTACAAAGAATCCAATAATTAAAAAGATGATAATTGCTAAATCCAACATATTTTTTAGTCCTTTTCTTTTAGTAGTTCTGATTGAAGCCGATCCAATTGGTCTTTCATTTTGAGATAATCATTGACTGCGTTTACGGCTGTTAAAACGGCGAGTTTACTTGCGTCTAAATTTGGATTCTTAGAACTGATTTCGCGCATTTTATTGTCAACTAATGAAGCCACATGCCGGATGTGGCTTGGACTTTCCGTGCCCATAATAACGTAAGCTTGACCGTATATATCTACGGTTGTTCTATTTTTTTGATTATTCGACAACGTCCTGCCTCCATTCAGAGAATCCTACTCTATATCATAACATGAACCGTTATCTGTGGAAAAGTTAAAGCATATTTTATATTATTTAGAAATGTGGTGTTTGTAGTATGGGTAATGTTGTATTGAATTTAGAAATGAATAAGATAATGGAAATGAGAAACTTTTACGGAAAAAATTTATTAGATAAAAACATCCCTGGAAGTGTGTTTGCAGCGAAAACGTCTGCTTGTATGATCACAGCTTATAAATCAGGTAAAGTTTTATTTCAGGGAAATGATAGTGAAAAAGAGGCAGGTCGATGGGGCAGTGCAAGCGCCTCCTCAAAGAAGCCGAGCTCTTCCCATTCGAAATCTGTTGCGAAGGGTGACCTTCCAACTGGTATCGGACAAATGTCTGCTATTGGTTCAGATGAAGTCGGTACGGGAGACTTCTTCGGGCCGATTACAGTGGTGGCAGCCTACGTGAAAAAGGAAAATATCCCTTTATTAAAAGAATTAGGTGTCCGCGACTCGAAGGATTTAAACGATGAAAAAATCATTGCGATCGCAAAGGTCATTAAAGATATTATTCCATTTAGTTTGATGACGTTAAAAAACGAAAAATATAATCAGGTTCAGCAGTCAGGCATGTCGCAAGGGAAAATGAAGGCAATTTTACATAATCAAGCGATCTTAAATGTGTTAGACAAAATTTCACCTGAGAAACCTGAGGCGATTCTCATCGACCAATTTGTTCAAGCTAGTACCTATTTTCAGCATTTAAAAAGCCAAAAAGCAATTGCCAAAGAGAATGTTTATTTTAGTACGAAAGCTGAAGGTATCCATTTGGCAGTCGCTGCTGCAAGTATTCTCGCCCGCTATGCCTTTATCCAATATATCGATAAACTTAGCGAGGCGGCCGGCTTTAAGATCCCAAAAGGTGCCGGGGCACAGGTGGATGTAGCTGCAGCCAAGCTGATTATGAGCAAAGGCCGCGACATCCTCCCATCTTTTGTTAAGCTCCACTTCGCTAATACCGACAAAGCGACGGCACTTGTTAATAAAAAACGAAAATGACATGTTTTTTGGAGTTGTTACGAATAGAATAGATATATAGAATCGGTTTTTGGAGGGATAGTGGTGGCAAATCGACTAAGTGAGGCGGAGATTACTTCCGCTGTTGCGGGATTATCAGGCTGGAAACTGGACGGAAAATTCATCGTGAAAAAGTACCGCTTCCGTGAGTTTTTACAAGGCGTGGCGTTCGTGAATGTCATTGCCCAGCTCTCGGAAGAAAAAAATCATCACCCATTTATTGCGATCGATTATAAATTAGTGACACTAAGACTAACCTCCTGGAATGCAGGCGGATTGACCGATTTAGACATGGTCTTAGCGAAAAACTATGACTCCATTTTTGAGAAAATATAATTTAATGCGGAATTTGAAGGAGGTTGTCCTTTGGTGCAACCTCTTTTTGTGATTTTTAGCGATTTTTTTTAATCCCTCAGACATACAAAAAAGCCAGCCCGAAAATCTACACATTCGGGCTGGCTTCTATTAATTTAACCTCTTAGAACGGCTCCTGCCTTTTCTTTCAAGGTATTAAGCACTTTCTCATGAACCTTCGTTACCTCTTCATCAGTCAACGTACGCACTGGATCAACATATTTCAAAGAGAACGCGATCGATTTCATGCCCTCTTCCATCTTGTCTCCCTCATATAAATCAAACACGTTAACCTCTTTCAAGAGCGGTGCACCATTTGTTAAAATAATTTCCTTTAGGGTGCCTGACACCGTTTCTCTGTTTACCACAAGGGCAATGTCTCTTGTGATCGACGGGAAGCGCGGGATGGCTTCGTACTGTAATGCTGGTGTTTCTGCTTCAAGTACTGCTTTTAATGAAAGTTCAAATACGTAGGTATCTTTCAAATCCAGCTCTTTTTGAACCGTTGGGTGGACTTGCCCGATAAAGCCGATTTTCTCACCGTTTAGGTGAATTTCCGCTGTACGGCCAGGGTGCATACCATCTATCTGTGCTTGAACAAATTGAACTTGTTCAAGTAAGCCAAGCTTAGCAAACATTCCTTCTAAAATGCCTTTAACAACGAAGAAGTCAACAGCCTTCTTCTCCCCTTGCCAAGAATGACTGGACCAAAGCCCGGTAACGGCTGCTGCTAAATGTTCTTTTTCAGTTGGAAGAGTGTCTATGCCATTTGCTAAGAACACCGCACCTGTTTCATATACACCCAAACTATCGTTTTGGCGAGCACTGTTATATTTTAATACTTCCAAAAGTTGTGGCATGATGCTCAAACGAAGGATGCTGCGCTCTTCACTCATTGGCATCGCGAGACGGATTGTATCACGTTTCTCAAGTGCAAATTGGGCTGCCTTTTCCTCACTTGTCAGTGAATACGTAACAGCTTGGTATAAGCCTGCTCCCTCAAGATATTGACGAACCACACGGCGCTTTTTCTGATACTCAGACAAACCACCTGGTGTAGTTGATCCAATCGGCAACGTTTTTGGAATATTATCATAACCAAAAAGGCGGGCTACTTCTTCCAGTAAATCTTCTTCTATCTTAATATCTCCGCGGCGTGTCGGTGCCGTTACGGTGATGGTATCTTCTTCGATACTTACACCGAATTGAAGACGATCAAAGATTTCCTTCACGTCCTTCATCACAAGGTCTGTGCCAAGGACACGATTGATTTTTTCTAAAGTAATCGAAACAACTGCCGGCTCAACCGTCATTGTGTCTGCTTCAGCAGCACCTTCTAATACTTCACCGCCTGCGTATTTTGCCATTAGATAGGCGGCACGCTCTCCGGCAGCACGAACACGATTCGGGTCGACACCTTTTTCAAATCGAGCGCTCGCTTCACTTCTTAAACCATGCTCTTTCGAAGCTTTTCTGATCGTAGCCCCGTTAAAGTAAGCTGATTCAAGTAAAACAGTCGTTGTGTCTGAAATTACTTCTGAATTTGCTCCCCCCATAACACCAGCTAGGGCAACAGGTTCAGTTCCATTTGTAATGACTAAATGATCAGCTGTAAGTGTGCGTTCTGCATCATCGAGCGTGACAAATTTCTCCCCATCTGCTGCACGGCGGACAAGGATTTCTTTTGAACCTAAGCGGTCATAATCAAACGCATGGAGCGGCTGACCGTATTCAAGAAGAATATAGTTAGTAATATCAACCACGTTATTGTGCGGACGAATTCCTGCTGACATCAAGCGCGTTTGCATCCATAAAGGTGATGGACCGATTTTTACATTTTTAATGATTTTTGCCACATATAATGGGTTATCTTCTTTTGCCTCAACGACAATTTTCACATAATCAGATGCTTTTTCAGTTGCAGACTGAAGATTCGTTTCCGGAAGTTTAACCTCTCTCCCAAGGATCGCCGCCACTTCATAGGCAACTCCTAGCATACTTAAGCAATCCGCACGATTTGGAGTCAAGCTCAACTCAAGGATCTCATCGTCACGATTTAACATGGCAAGTGCATCAACACCCACTTCAGCATCCGCTGGAAAAACAAAGATTCCCTCAGAATATTCTTTCGGTACAACTTTTCCTTCCATCCCTAACTCAGTAAGCGAACAAATCATTCCGTTCGATTCTTCGCCGCGTAGTTTCGCCCGTTTAATTTTAAAATTACCTGGAAGAACTGCACCAACTGTGGCCACTGCAACCTTTTGACCTTGGGCCACATTCGGAGCACCGCAAATAATTTGGACCGGTTGTTCCCCGCCTACATCAACAAGACACTTACTTAATTTATCAGCATTTGGGTGCTGCTCGCGTTCAAGGACATGACCAACGACTACACCTTGGATGCCGTCGTTAAGGATTTCTACTCCTTCGACCTCAATACCGCTTTTTGTAATTTTTTCAGCTAATTCAGATGCAGTTACTCCAGTTAAATCAATATAATCCTGGAGCCATTTATATGAAACGAACATGTCGTCATCCTCCTTTATTTTTATCAAGCTTCAACGGCTTGGGTTGAAGCATTCAGTTTCACTCGTGTTTTGAAAATTGTTTTAAGAAACGAACATCATTTGTATAGAAATGTCTGATATCATCCACACCGTACTTTAACATCGCAATCCGCTCTGGTCCCATACCGAAAGCAAAGCCAGTGTATTTTTTAGAGTCATATCCAGCCATCTCAAGAACGTTAGGATGGACCATACCGGCACCGAGAATTTCGATCCAGCCTGTTCGCTTACAAACGCTGCAGCCATGACCGCCGCAGATTTTACAAGAAATATCCATTTCTACTGAAGGTTCAGTAAATGGGAAAAAGCTTGGACGCAGGCGGATTTCACGATCTTCGCCGAACATTTTTTTCGCAAAAACTTCTAATGTTCCTTTTAGGTCACTCATGCGGATGTTCTCACCGACCACAAGACCTTCGATTTGCATAAATTGATGGGAGTGTGTCGCATCATCATTATCACGACGGTACACCTTTCCTGGGCAGATAATTTTGATAGGACCCTTGCCTTGGTGCTTTTCCATCGTACGAGCTTGAACAGGTGATGTATGGGTACGGAGCAGGATATCTTCTGTGATATAGAAAGAGTCCTGCATGTCGCGGGCCGGGTGCCCCTTCGGTAAATTAAGCGCTTCGAAGTTATAATAATCCTGCTCTACTTCAGGACCTTCCGCTACCTGATACCCCATACCAATGAATAAATCCTCAATTTCTTCGATGATTCTTGTCAGTGGATGGTGGTTTCCAACCTTAACTGGTCGTCCTGGGAGGGTAACATCGATGCTTTCAGAAGCTAATTTTTCTAAAACAGCCGCCTCTTCTAACCCCGTATGTTTGGCTTCAATTTTAACGGCAATCGCTTCACGGACTTCGTTTGCTAATGCCCCCATAACTGGACGCTCCTCAGCAGAAAGCTTTCCCATTCCGCGTAGTACTTCCGTGATTGGGCCCTTTTTACCTAGGTAGGCAACACGAATGTCATTTAATTCTTTTAAGCTTACCGACTGTTCAATTTTTTGAATAGCCTCTTCCTGCAATTCCTTTAAACGTTCTTGCATGTCAATTCCTCCTTAATATTAATCAGTTGATCGGTGTCAGGCACCAATGAAAAAACAAAAAAACCCCATCCCTGGAAAGGGACGAGGTTTATAGTTCGCGGTACCACCCTTGTAAACACGTTATGTAAAGAAACATTGTGTTCGCTTCATTCGGATAACGGCATCTGCCGGTGCATCTTTACATTTTCGTTCGCGAAAATGGTCCCGATGCCAACTCAGGAGGTGAACTTCGCTTATCCTTTCCATAAAAGTGCTTTCAGTCGCGGCACTTTCTCCCTAAATGGTCACTAAATAAGGTACTTTTCTCCGTCATCGTTCTTTAATATTCAATATTGTTCATTATTATATAATAATTTCCCTGTAAAGGTCAAACTAGTTTCCGCCTATTTTTTCAAATAATAGAGCAGAATCCCTGTTGCAACGGCAACATTCAAGGATTCACTTTTGCCGTAAATCGGGATATACAGGTTGGCTGTGGTGCTTGAGAGTATGTCTTTCCCGACGCCATTCCCTTCGTTTCCAACGATCAGGGCAAACGAATCACCTGTGGAAATGTCAGTATATGCAGATGCCCCTTCAAGTGCTGTACCGTATACAGGAATATTTTTTTCCTGGAGTTTGTCCATCCATTCATGAAGGTCGCCTCTTATTATCGGAAGGTGAAAATGGCTTCCTTGTGCCGACCTAAGGACCTTTGAGTTGTAAATATCCACACTTCCCCGTCCTACCACAACGGCGTCGATCCCTGCTGCATCTGCTGTGCGAATCATTGTTCCGAGATTTCCTGGGTCCTGAACGGCATCAATAAATAGGAAGGTCTTGGCATCTACCACTTCAGCATTTGCTATTTGGCAAACCCCATAAACTCCTTGTGGTGCCTCTGTATCTGTTAATGCATTCGATATCTCTTCCGTGACTTGTATTACTGGCGTCGAACCAGTATCGAAGCGGGAAGGTAAATCTACTTTTTCAGAAACTATGATTTCTACAATTTGCTCTCCTTGTTTTAGCGCTTCCTCCACTAAATGAAAGCCTTCAACTAAAAATGTTCCTGACTTATCCCGTTCTTTTTTGGTTAAAAGCTTTTTCCACTGTTTTACTTTAGGGTTATTTATCGATTCAATATATTTCAAAACCCGCTCTCCTTTTACAATTACGATGATTTTTTAATTATAGCCTAATAAAAATACATAATAAAACCAAAAGTAGAAAAACTATTTAAGAAATACAGGATAAAAAGGAGTGCATATACATGAATTTAAATTTACGTAATGCCATTGTTCACAATGTTTCGGGAAATACACAAGATCAATTAGAAGATACCATTGTTGATGCCATTCAAAATGGGGAAGAAAAAATGCTCCCAGGTCTTGGTGTTTTATTTGAAATCATTTGGAAAAATTCATCCGAAGATGAGAAAAAAGAAATGCTTACAACCCTTGAAAGCGGGTTAAAGTAATCATTTGTTGAAGCTGCCGATTACCCATCGGCAGTTTTTTATTTAAAAAAATCCCCGGCAAAGTTCATCCGGGGACCCCACAAAAAGTTATTCAAACGTAATTTTATCAACAGTCTCTCGGTCTAAGCGCTTAATAACTTCGACAATCAACTTCACTGCGTTTTCATAATCATCACGATGGAGCATAGCCGCATGTGAATGAATATAGCGCGTCGCAATCGTAATCGGAAGCGCCGGAACCCCATGATGTGTCAAGTGGATTGACCCTGCATCTGTACCACCGCCAGGAATGGACTCGAATTGATAAGGGATGTTCAATTCATCGGCTGTATCGGTCACTAAATCACGTAAACCTTTATGCGCTACTAGTGAGGCATCATAGATAACAACTTGTGGTCCCTTCCCCATCTTACTCATTGCTTCTCTTTCCGAAATTCCAGGTGTATCTCCGGCAATACCGACATCAACAGCAAAGCCGATATCCGGTTTGATTTTTGCAGTGGCTGTCTTAGCACCGCGCAACCCTACCTCTTCTTGAACATTACCTACCCCATAAACAACGTTCGGATGATCTACACCCTTTAATTGTTTCAGGACATCAATGGCAATTGCACAGCCAATCCGGTTATCCCAAGCCTTGGCTAATAGCATTTTTTCATTGTTCATCACTGTAAATTCAAAATATGGCACAACCATATCGCCTGGACGAACGCCCCATTCAGTGGCTTCCTCACGGCTAGATGCACCAATATCAATAAACATGTCTTTAATTTCAACCGGTTTCTTACGAGCTTCCGGTGATAAAATATGCGGAGGCTTAGAACCGATAATCCCGGTTACATCTCCTTTTCTTGTAACAATCGTCACACGCTGTGCAAGCATTACCTGCCCCCACCAGCCGCCAACCGTTTGAAAACGAAGGAAACCTTTGTCATCGATTTGAGTAATCATAAACCCGACTTCATCTAAGTGACCAGCCACCATGATTTTCGGGCCGCCCTCTTTACCTACCTTTTGAGCAATCAAACTGCCAAGTCCATCGGTTGTGATTTCATCAGCGAATGGAGCTATGTATTTTTCCATGACCTCGCGAACTTCACGCTCATTGCCGGGAATCCCCCTGGCATCAGTTAACTCTTTTAACATCGTCAAGGTTTCATCTAGTTTTTCCATTATTTCGCCCCCTTTGTATAGGTACAATTTTATTATACAGAAGTAAATTGTAAAGTTACAAATTTCGCTCTGATTGGTTTAAATAACTCAGCATCCTTTGATTCTTTAAGAGGTTCACGGAATCTAGTCTTCATGGATAACATGTATCTTTATGGAGAATATTAAGTAAAAAGGAATACTTTGTTAAGGACGGGTTTGCTTTTGTATGTCATAAGCCTTTTTTACTGCAAAAGGGAGATAAATTAATGATTAAGGAAAAAATCAGTGCAATCCAGCTTTTTTATTTAATGGCAGGCTATGTATTAGGCACCGCGATGATTTTGGGATTAGGGGCAGACACGAAGCAGGATGCATGGATCTATATCTTAATCGGAATGGTATCCAGTCTATTATTAATGGTTGTTTATACGCAATTATCAACCTATTATTCAGGGGATACACTCGTTCAGATGCTTCCAAAGATAATCGGAAGGTTTCTTTCCTATCCCATTATCCTGCTTTATATTGCGCATTTTACCTATTCTGCTGCAAGAGCGTGCAGAGAATTGGGGGATCTGATTGTCTCAACCATCCTAACTGAAACCCCAATCTTAGTGGTAATAGGAAGTTTTATGGTGTTAATGATATATTGCTTGCTGGGCGGAGTAGAGACTTTGGGGCGAATGGCGGAAATCGTCTTTCCTATATATATTTTTGCTCTTATCCTGATTTGGCTTCTATTACTAAGTGTTGATCCATTTGATGTAAAAAATCTAACTCCTATTAGGTAATGGTGTAACGCCCCTATTGAAAAAAGCAGTTCCAAAAGCCATAAACTTCCCATTTGGCGAAACCGTTGTCATTATGATGTTTTTTCCTTTTCTAAGTAATAAACAAAATATAAGAAAGATAGGATTGTCCAGTCTAGTTATCGGAGGAATCCTGTTAACAGTTAATTCTATTATGATGATTTCTACATTAGGACCGGAAATTTACAGCCAGGACCTTTTTACACTGCTTGCTGCAACTCAAATGGTTTCTGTTGCAGACTTTCTTGAGCGGTTTGATGCCCTAGTTATTTTAATGATGGTAGCAGGAGTATTTTTTAAGGTGGGAGGATTTACATTCGGTGCTTCCATTGCTATTTCTCAATTATTCAAGTTAAAACAAACTCGTTCCGTATTGATTGCACTAGGGTTAATTATTACCCCCTTATCGCTCATAAGCTCACCTAATTATGTTGAACATTTAGTTTTTGGATTTAAGTTTTATGTTCCATATTTTATGACTCTATTACAAATCATGGTGCCAATTTTATTACTTTTCATCGCAATGATTCGTAAAAAATTGGGCCATCTATAGTCTCACTTAATCAATAAGGGTGGTACGTTCATTGAGAAATTTAAGACGAATTAAAAAATTAAATTCGACTATCCAAAATCAAAACCGAGACAAAATTCAGGAGGAAAAAGGAAACGATCAATTATCAGGGTTTCTTCAGGAAGATTACAGGTAAGGAAGTATTTTGAAGGGGCTTCAGATTTTAGATATCGTGAGCTTGAAATATGCTCTACATACTCGGCTATGATTTTTTATCTCGATGGACTAGTGGGTATAGAAAGAATTGAATTAAATGTCATAACTCCTTTAGTCAAAAACAATGATGCATTCCTAAATAACCCTAAACCGACAATTGGCACCATAGTAGAAGAACTAAGTTCAGCTCAAGTAAAACAAGGAGAAACAATCCAGGAAGTGATTAATCATATTTTGTTAGGTGACACCGTTTTACTGATTAATGGATTTAAACAATTCCTTTTTATTAGTGAACAAGCATGGGAAAAGCGCTCAATTGAAGAACCTCTATCCGAAGCAGTCGTTTTAGGACCAAGAGAAGGCTTTACTGAAAATATCCGAACCAATACAAGCATGATTCGAAGACGCTTAAAAACAACTAAACTTAAATTCGAAAGTATAAAAATCGGGAACCTTTCCCAAACCGAAGTAGTCATTACTTATCTTGATGGGATTGCACAGCATTCAATCGTGGAAGAAGTTCGCAGTAGATTAAACCAGATTAATATCGATGCGATTGAGGACAGCTGCTACATTGTGGAGCTTATTGAGGATCATCCTTTCTCAGTGTTTCCGCGAATATTGCAAACTGAACGACCAGATCGAGTGGTCGGTAACCTTCTTGAAGGCAGGATTGGGATTATCGTTGAAAATAGCCCTTTTGCTCTTGTTGTTCCTGTGACTTTTTTTCAAATGATGAGTTCTCCTGAAGACTATTATGGAAAGTTTATCGTGGCAACATTTATTCGATTCATCCGCTATCTATTTTTATTGGTTGCACTATTATTTCCCTCCATTTATATTGCTGTGACTACCTTCCATCAGGAATTACTGCCAACCAATCTTTTGTTTAGTGTTGCGGCTTCACGGGAAACGGTGCCCTTTCCAGCGGTTATCGAAGCCCTATTAATGGAAATAACCTTTGAAGTATTGCGTGAAGCAGGGTTACGATTGCCGCGTCCAATTGGATCAACCGTTAGTATTGTTGGGGCATTAGTAATCGGCCAAGCAGCTGTTGAGGCAGGAATTGTTTCTGCTCCATTAGTCATCGTTGTATCCACTACAGGCATTGCATCATTTATGTTTCCTAGTTATACCTTAACAGGAGCTATTCGGATCCTTCGGTTTTTAATGATTTTTTTATCCGCAACGTTAGGGTTTTATGGGATCTTGTTAGGAGTTTTCTTTATTTTAGTTCACCTTGTTCAACTTCGTTCCTTTGGTGTTCCTTATTTGGCCCCTGTCGCCCCACTTAATTTTAACAACCTTAAAGACGTTTTTATTCGTGTTCCTTGGTGGAAGATGAATGAACGCCCAGAACAAACAGGAAAAAGGAATTTGAAGAGATTAGGTTCCCGAAACCGTAAATACTAGTTCGTTTTAAAAGGACGGGATGGGATTATGAAAGCGATTAGAAAGCTGCTAATAGTCGGCATAAACGTTTTTTTGCTTACAGGTTGTTGGAACCGGATTGAAGTGAATGATATTGCCATAGTTACCGCGATTGGATTAGACCTTGTTGAAGACGATATGATTCGCTTAACCCTTCAAGTAGCCATACCAACTAAGTTAGGACCCTCTGGAGGAAGTAATGGAGGAGGAAAAGAACGCAGTACATTTGTCATTTCAGAGAAAGGTGTGACCGTTTCTGAAGCTTACCGAAATTTACAACTGAAGCTATCAAGACGTGTATTCTTTTCTCAAAGCAGGATCTTATTGATCGGTGAGGCTTTAGCTAGGAAGGGAGTATCTAATATTATTGATTTTTATAAAAGGTTCCACCAATCTCGAATGAACAGTTTTATCATGTTTACAAAAGGAGAGGCTTCCGAAGTTATTAAAAACATACCAAATTTAGAAAGTATTTCGGCAGAAGAAACAAAGGAACTTGCAAAGCTAAGTGTAGGTTTAAAGGTTTATGTCAGAGACTTTTTGAACATGCTTCTTACAGATGGATTAGAACCATATGCCCCTCAGTATAAATTAACTTCATTAGAAGTAGATACAAAAAATGAATCAGGAAAAACACAGGCTATCAATGGGGCTGCTGTATTTAAAAAAGACAAGCTAATAGGTTGGATGGATGAAACTGAAACCCGTGGAATTTTATGGCTTCGTAATGAAATAGAAGGAGGAGTCATTTCCATTGAAGTCCCAAAGGAAAAAGGCGGGGGAAATATTAGTTTTGATATTATTAGATCAAAAACCAAAATTCTTCCCCATCTTGAACATGGACAAATGAAACTTACTGTAAATGTTACCTCAGAACTGAGTGCAATTGAAAATTCTTCAAAGCTAGTATTATTTAATCCAAAAGTAATCGAAGAGACTCAAAAAAATATTGAAAAGGAGATTAAAGCTCGAATTCAATTGGTAGTGAATGGGGCTCAAAAAGACTTTCAATCAGACATATTTGGATTTGGCCAAGCCGTTTACAGAGAATATCCAAAAGCATGGAATACGTTTTATAAGAAGAATTGGAACCAGGAGTTTTCACAAGTAGACGTAACCATCCATTCAAAAGTTTTTATAAGAAGAATCGGCTTAAGTAAGTGAAGAAATACTTCATAAAAAAAAATAAAAAATGTTCTAATCCTTTTTGGTATAAAAGGGGAACCATACCTATTTTTATTCTCAGAAGATTATCGATTAAAATAGTATGAAAAGGGACATTCTCACCTTATTAAAGAAATTTGATGCTGCAAAGCCCAAATTCTAATTAAGGAACGAATGTCCAATAATACTTTTATTTACCGGAAGAACCGAATCCACCTTCTGATCTACCCGTATCCGATAATATTTCTGTTTCTATAAGGTTAACTTTTAATACTGGGGCAATAACCATTTGGGCAATTCTCATTTGTTTTTCAATTGTAAAATCCTCTTTCCCATGATTAATAAGGATAATTTTTATTTCCCCTCGGTACCCTTCATCAATAGTCCCAGGACTATTAAGCACAGTTATGGAGTGATTTAAGGCTAGACCGCTTCTAGGCCTAATCTGCGCCTCGGTTCCTTTAGGTAATTCAATTTGTAACCCCGTTCTTATTAAACCAGCTTCCCCTGCTTTGATTATTTTTTCCTCTATAGAAAATAAATCTAATCCAGCATCACCTTCATGCGCTCGATAGGGTAATAAAGCATCATCGTTTATTAATTTAACTTTCAATTTATATTCCATTTCGAACCTCGTTTCAAGAAATTTTTATGTAGCTTAATTATTGATTAATATATTGACTTGTTTTTACTATTTTTTAATAATCAAGCCTGCCAATTTCCATAAATGATAAAAGTGAAACTTTTTTCCTGATGAATCGTATTAGAAGGAAAAAAGGTGTAGGAGGCTTAGCCATGATATGGTTGCTGCGCTTCGTATTGTTGTTTTTCCTATTCTTCTTATTTAGCTATGTGTTAAAATCCCTTTTTACATCGAAACGAAAACTAGAAGCTGCCCGTAAACATAAACGTTTTTTATTAATTGATGATCAGGATGTCAGAAAAAATTTCTTACTTACTTATAAAGGTGCTATATTTGCTGGTGAGAAATACATGGGTCCTGCTGACAACACCTTTGACGTCGTCTCAATCATCATCTCGCCTGAAAATGCAGTCTCGCTAAAAGGGCTAGTTAAGGATGACTTTTTTTATATGGATAAAAAAATCCTTGAGTGTTATCCGAATGCTGAAATCCATTGGAAAAGTCCGGTGAAGGAATTTTTGCAGGATTAGCCGCCATTCATGCTCTTTTTAGATCAGAAACTTTATGAGAAGAACGAGTTCGATTACTGCTAGGACAGGAAAACCAATTTTAAACGATGTATGCTTCGTTTTATGGCGGTAAAGCTGCATCCCTGCCGTCGTACCGACAGCGCCCCCAAATAATGCCACCAGCCACAAGGTCCTCTCTCGGATTCGGTACTCATGTTTTTTTGCCCGCTTCTTATCCTCCCACATAATCACGAGTCCTGCGATATTCATGATTAGATAGGCCAATAACCATATTTTCATATCCAATACCCCCTTATAGAAAAAGCCATCCTCATCTATGAGAATGGCCTTTACATATGTCTAGCTCCAGCGCCTAAGGGCGCTTTTAGCTTTTCTAATTACTTGTTAATATTTTGTTTTGCAACGTTTGCTAATTCAGCAAATGCGTTTGCATCGCTTACTGCTAATTCAGCAAGCATCTTGCGGTTTACTTCGATACCAGCAAGCTTTAAGCCATGCATTAAACGGCTGTATGAAAGACCGTTGATACGAGCTGCTGCATTGATACGAGTAATCCATAATTTACGGAAGTCGCGTTTTTTCTGACGACGATCGCGGAAAGCATACATTAATGATTTCATAACCTGTTGGTTAGCAACTTTGTATAATGTATGTTTTGAACCGTAATAACCTTTTGCTAATTTAAGAACTTTTTTACGACGCTTGCGCGTAACTGTACCGCCTTTTACACGTGGCATGTAATTTCCCTCCAATATATAAATCGATCACTAAATTTTTACTTCATGTAAGTTAACATTTGACGAATGCGTTTGAAATCACCTTTAGAAACAAGGGATGCTTTGCGAAGCTTACGCTTTGCTTTTGTAGATTTGTTAGCAAATAAGTGGCTTGTATAAGCGTGGTCACGTTTAAGTTGACCTGAACCAGTTTTCTTGAAACGCTTTGCAGCGCCACGGTGAGTTTTCATTTTTGGCATTTGGGATATCCTCCTTATTACTTGTCGATTTTAGGTGCTAAAACCAGGAACATGCTCCGGCCATCCATTTTAGGATGGGATTCGATCGTTGCAACTTCCTTGCACGCTTCTGAAAAACGGTCTAACACACGTTGACCAATTTCTTTATGGGTAATCGCCCGGCCCTTGAAACGGATTGAAGCTTTTACCTTGTCGCCTTTTTCCAAGAACTTAATCGCATTACGTAACTTTGTATTAAAGTCATGCTCATCAATCGTTGGGCTGAGACGAACTTCTTTAGTAGTAATGATTTTTTGATTCTTCCGAGCTTCTTTTTCTTTCTTTTGTTGCTCGAATTTAAACTTGCCATAGTCCATAATTCTGCCGACTGGAGGCTTTGCATTTGGTGCTACTAGTACCAAATCAAGATTCACTCTTCCAGCAATCTCTAAGGCTTCAGTTTTGGTTTTAATCCCTAACTGTTCGCCATTTTGATCAATTAGGCGGATTTCGCGAGCGCGAATGCCCTCATTTAACAACATGTCTTTGCTAATAATTAGCCACCTCCAAGGTTTTATCACGAATACAACGTTTTGGTCAAGAAAATCATAAGGAACCCTTTTCAACCTAAACGTCTGACACCCTATTGAATCAACAGGTAGTAAAGCTTTTTAGCAGTGCTATTAAGTGAACAAACAAAAAAGTGCGGATGAATGCACCCACACTTTACAGAACATAAGTAATAAAACCAAAAAGTTCACGTAAACCTGCCAACTGCCAATTGCGTCAATCAGGTGAGAAGCGGGTGCTTCTTCTTTTCCCAAAAACAAGTATTCAATTTTTCACCTTAGTTAATATAACATAAGCAAAGACGTATTGTCAAACAAACTATTTCCTTTGACAACGAAATTTATTTTAGCAAGAAACTGAAAATTATTCAATATATTTTTTTATTAAAAAAAAAGAAAGAGAGATTGCTCCCTCTTCCGAATAAAAATTATCCTCTTTTCACTTCAGCAACGATTGCTGCTAAAAACTCTGAAAATGGCTTTGTTTCTGAGTTTTGTTCACCATATTTACGGACATTGACAGCTTGGTCTTCGACTTCTTTATCACCAACAACCAGCATATATGGTATTTTTTGCATTTGAGCTTCGCGAATTTTATAGCCGATTTTTTCATCACGGCCATCCAATTCGACACGTAATCCTTCATTTTGAAGTTGCTCCTGTACTTGCTTAGCATAATCATAATGTGCACCAGGAGATACTGGAATAACCTGTACCTGTACTGGAGCCAGCCAAGTAGGGAAAGCGCCTTTGTATTCTTCAATTAAGAAGGCAACAAATCGTTCCATTGTTGACACAACGCCACGGTGGATAACAACTGGACGATGCTGCTTGCCGTCCTCACCAACATATGTTAAATCAAAACGTTCCGGTAATAAGAAGTCTAATTGAACAGTGGAAAGTGTTTCTTCTTTCCCTAGAGCTGTCTTAACTTGAACGTCAAGCTTAGGACCGTAGAATGCTGCTTCTCCTTCTGCCTCATAGTAGTTAAGACCAAGATCATCCATGGCATCCTTCAGCATCGATTGTGCTTTTTCCCACATCGCGTCATCGTCAAAATACTTTTCAGTATCTTGCGGGTCACGGTAAGATAAACGGAAGGAATAGTCATTAATATCAAAGTCATTATAGACCGCTAAGATTAGGTTAACAACCCGTTTGAATTCATCTTTAATTTGGTCAGGACGAACAAAAATATGTGCATCATTTAAAGTCATTCCACGAACACGCTGTAGTCCTGAAAGGGCACCAGACATTTCATAGCGATGCATTGTTCCAAGTTCGGCAATTCGGATTGGAAGTTCACGATAGCTGTGAATGCTGTTCTTGTACACCATCATATGATGTGGACAGTTCATTGGACGAAGAACTAATTGTTCATTGTCCATTTCCATGATCGGGAACATATCTTCCTGGTAATGATCCCAGTGACCTGAAGTCTTATATAAATCAACACTGCCCATGACCGGAGTGTACACATGGTCATAACCTAGACGCTGTTCTTTATCAACAATATAACGTTCAACCACACGACGAATTGTTGCGCCTTTCGGAAGCCATAACGGTAATCCCTGTCCTACCAATTGGTTACTAGTGAAAAGGTTTAACTCTTTACCAATTTTACGGTGGTCACGTTCTTTCGCTTCTTCAAGCAAGCGAAGATGCTCAGCTAAATCTTCTTTCTTAAAAAAGGCTGTTCCGTAAATACGTTGTAACATTTTATTTTTGCTGTCACCGCGCCAGTATGCACCCGCAATGCTTAACAATTTAAATTCTTTAATTTTTCCTGTCGATGGAACATGGACACCACGGCAAAGGTCAAAAAAGTCACCTTGCTCATAGATTGTCACTGTTTCCTCATCAGGAATGGCCTCGATTAGTTCCAGCTTGTAAGGGTCACCCGCTTCTTTAAATAGCTGAACAGCGTCCGCACGGCTTACTTCCTTGCGAACAATTTCAATATTTTCATTGACGATTTTCGCCATTTCCTTTTCAATCCTTGGCAGATCTTCTGGAGTTAATGATTCCTCAAGGTCCATATCATAATAAAAACCACCCTCAATAACAGGACCAACTCCTAAATTCACACCAGGATAAAGCCTTTTAATAGCCTGTGCCATTAAGTGTGCTGTACTGTGCCGTAAAATCTCTAAAGCATCATTGGAATCAGGGACGACGATTTCTATTGAACCGTCTTCATTAATTGGACGGCGAAGATCATAAAGTTGACCGTTCCATTTACCGGCAATCGCTTTTTTCTTTAGGCCAGGGCTGATGGAAGCGGCGATATCTTCCGTTGTTGTTCCACGTGGGAACTCCTTTACTGCCCCATCTGGAAACGAAATCTTAACAACGTCTGACATGGTAATTCCTCCTTTGTAATGAAGCGTCTTCGGGTCATTTTGGCCCAGAAGATTCGCTGTTAAAAAAGCTATGTTAAACTTGGCTGTTGATTTCCGCTTCAGGTGCTTCGCTTTCCGCGGGCGGTCCGGGGAGCCTCCTCGGCGCAAAGCGCCTGTGGGGTCTCCCCTGCCCCGTCCTCCCGCAGGAGTCTTCGCACCTTCCGCTCCAATCAACGTAGGCTTTATAAATCAACAATGACCTTTAACACAGCCAAAAAATAAAAAAACCCGTCCCTGGAATAGGGACGAGTTTTGATAAACACGTGGTTCCACCCAATTTTTCATTTTCGAATGACACACATTGAAAATGACTTTGGTCAGTTAACGGCTGTGACCGTCAACAATTACTGACTTCATGGAAACATGAAGTGTTCACTGCTGAAGTTTAAAGGTGGTAAGTATTATTTTCGTGTTAGGAGGCTTTCAGCCCTGTCCTCCCTCTCTAGAAACCGTAAAAAATACTGTTATCCTTATCATTACTTTTGCTATGAATATTCTATGTACGTTATTATAATGACTAATTCCCTAAAAATCAAGGGACTTCAACCTACAAAAACAAATTATTACAAAAATTCCTGTATCTCAAGCATGGTTTTCCGAAGAATTATTATCTGCTGCCCATTTTTTAACTTCACGGAGGGACGCAAACGATTTCACAGTTACTCTTTCTTCAAAGATGTTTTTGATTGTTCGAACTAAGGGTTCTTCTGGGTCTTTTGTATACAGAAAAATAGTTGTAGGCGCAAGCGATAAAAGTGGTGCAATCGAAGCAGAATCGACATAAACAGGATGATTAACAAGTAACTTTCGGTCAATCAATCTAATTAATTCAGCTCTTTTCATCTCTTCAAACTGGTCGTTATAAAAAGTAATTTCCTCGTCAAACAATAAATGAAGAACGTCCATTTTTGGTTCCCTGTTCAGTAAAAAGTCCCTGAGCATTTGCACAAACATTTGATACTCCTGCTCCATTTTATATTCATCAATGGCAATCTCAACATAACCTTCCAGTAACTGGAGGTATGGCCGCAAACGAAATTTATGAAAGGAGTCAAACGAAAAAGAAATATCATCCTGAAAGATATACTCGATGGCTGCTTTAATATTAGGCTCTTCATTTGAATCCTTCAAAAAGACAATCAGATCTTCTCTTTGACCTTCAAGAATGGAATAGATAATTTCCATTATTTGTTGCTGTACTTCTAGATCCTCATAAAAATAACGGTTTTTTAATATTTCCCTGAACCAATCGTCACGTTTTATGTTCGTAATAAATTCGTAAAATGCATTTTTAACCATAGTAGAAATTTCAATGGATAAGAAGCTACCTAAAAATTTTACTATATGTTGATCTTCTATTAGAAGAATAGTTTCTTTATCATAATTATTTGGTAAGTACTCCAGCAAGTGGTAATAAAACTTTTGAGCATCCAGCTTGCTTTGGAAGATGATTTCCGCCAACCAAATCCCCCCTTTAAGCCAATCTTTGTTAATATATATGGGGGACTTGGCTAAAATAGAAGTTAGCTGACAGTTGCTTTTGTTATTTACAGAAAAAAATACAAAAAAAAGACTGCTGACCTGTTTCAGCAATCCGGAAAACACGTTTTATTCCCGTCTGTTTGGACCATCGACCATCACTGGCACACTCAGGGAGCGGATTCTCTCCATGATTCGTCGGGCTTTCATTTTCTCTTCTTCGCCCCGCTGGCTGTAGGTTAAATGATGCTCTAGCTCCCCAAAATTAAAGTTTGAGGTAAAAAATGTCGGCAGGCTTTCAAGCATACGGAACTGTAAAATTGGCCCTAAAACTTCATCCCTTGTCCAACTTGAGACAGCTTCTGCACCAATATCATCAAGCATTAGGATCGGTTCTCTTTTTAATGCTTCAATTTTTTCATTCAAAGTCGAATCAGCAATCGAACTTTTCATTTCCCTTAATAGTTCAGGGACATAGACAATCATCGAAGAAATCTGTTTTTTTGCCAATTCATTGGCGATTGCCCCTAATAGATAGGACTTTCCGACACCGAATTTCCCGTAAAGAAAGAGGCCCTTTGGTTTTTTACCTGCCTCATAATTCATTAAAAAAGTTGCAGCCTTATCTCCAGCATCCAGCCTGCCTGAGTCTCCTTCAAAGTCTTCAAAGGTGGCCTCAAGTATGTCTCTTGGCACATATAGACTTTTGATTAGTTTTTCATTTTTCTTTTTTTCATCTGCCATGATTTTTCGAGGACAGCGTTTATAAACAACATCAATGGAGTTTCGGGATAATACCAATTCTGGGTGATATCCCTTCATGAAATTGATACAGCTATCCAGACTTTCACATTTGTGGCATTCTTTGCTTTGGTTCGTATACTCGTACAGTTTACTCATACTTTTATCAATCATAGATTGATCAATCTCATTTTGATGTTTTGCTAAAAAGGCCTGAATATCCGGATTTTCAAGGACTTGCCTGCGTTGTTGCTCATATCGTTTTTGAAAGCTTTCATTAGAAGCTAATCTTTTCAATGTTCGATTGATTTTTTCCAATTTTGGTCACCCCCTATTTGCGAAACGCTTTTAACTTTTCTTCAATCGCACGCTTTTTCGCTTCAACTTCACTGTTGTTTCCTTGCGCGGGATCTTTGCCCGCATCTTTTGTACTTTCATCAAACCAGTCAGGAATTAACTCTGTCCGAATTGGCTTTTTATTAGACGATCTTGTAGTTTTTTTGCTTTCTGTTACCTTGTGTTCCTCATTCTTCGCGAGCTCCATCGCTTCTTTCACCGTTTTCACTTGTTTCCTTGCCCAATGACTTGCGATTGACTCGACAAAACCCTTTGTAAATTTCATGTCCGTTTTTCTCATAACCACTTCAATTAGGACATTTACCACACCTGGGGGAAGTTTATATTTAATCATGATCTCTTCTAAGGTTTTCAAATTGGCATTCGAAGGTTCAACACCGCCCGAGATTTCTTTAAAAACGATGAGTGGCGGGGTCGTCTCATACGAGCGAATTAATTTTTCTTCCTGTGTTTTAGGTTCGGTGATTTGAGTTTGATGAACAATTGGTTGTGTTCGGTTAATAAGACTCGGAAGTTGGTCGTAATTGACAAATTGATACCAATCACGAGCCCCCTTTCTCAAGTCCTCTATATCAATTTCTTCATGCTCATTAATAGCACCTAAGATGAAATTTTTCATTTCGATTGCATCAATTTGGTACAGAAATGCAAGATTACTAATTACACTTTTTACTTTTGGCGTTAGCGCTTTTTTGGGAACAAGTGATTCATTCAGCCCTGCAGTTAACAAATCAAAATCAAACGTGTCCACACCAATTTGGATCGGACTCGGCTCATTTCGACCGATAAACTGTTGATTTTCTTCCTCTTGTAATTCTTCGGAAAGGGCTTGAATATATTGCATACTGCCAGGGGCTGCTGATGCAAACACGTCCTGAAAGGCTCTCGTAACATCTACATACTCGTCTTCCCTTGGCTTTTGTTGATCACTAAAAAAGCGCTTCAGACGAGAGAAATGGTTTTTTCCAATTTTTCGATAAAGATAAATATTTAACATCCCATCTAAAAAGAATTGCTCAGGACTTAAAGGTGGATGCAGTTCATAGATGAAGGACCGTCCCCCTTCATCTGTTTTGACACGAGTCTTTAATAAACCAATGCCTTCTAGCTTCAATCTGGCTTCGTAAATATCCTTTAAGTTCATCTCTAAGAGATTCATCAATAAATGATGAGTGGAAGACTCAGACCAGAGCCGATTTTCCTCTAACTCCGCCCAAAGCGTCATATACAAACTAAAGCAAGTTGACCCAATCAAGGGCTGATATAAAAACGTCAGCACTTTACGGTCATACTCATGCAGCAGCCCATCAGCCGCAACTATATAACGGTCGATAGGGAGAATTTCCTGCCAATGCTGCGCCATATCACTCCAACCTTTCTTGTTATAAAATCAAAAAGAGCCAAAAACTCTTTAGCTCTTAAGATTTTTCTTTTTTGATTAATTCTTTTAATTCATCAATAAAAACATTAATATCTTTAAACTGACGGTAAACGGATGCAAACCGTACATAGGCGACTTCGTCCACGTGTGCCAGCCTGTCCATGACCATTTCACCGACTGCTTCACTTTTTATTTCAGAAATCCCCTGACTCCGCAGATCCTTTTCAACACCATGCGTTATATCTTCTAATTCCTTTAAGGCTACCGGCCGCTTCTCACATGCCTTAATCAAGCCACGTAATATTTTATCACGGCTAAACTCTTCTCGGGTCCCTTCTTTCTTGACTACAATCAGCGGGATCTCTTCAATCTTCTCAAACGTAGTAAAACGATACCCACATTCTTCACATTCGCGTCTCCTCCGTGTTGCTCGACCTTCATCAACTGGGCGAGAGTCGAGGACGCGTGTACCATAATTTTGACAAGATGGGCATTTCATTGTAATCAACTCCAAATCTACACTTTACTCCCGAACAAAAACGCTTACTTTCATCTTATAAAAAAGACTATCTTTATACAAGTAGTAGTACTAGGAGTTTTTTATTCCTATAAAGGTATGTAATTGATTAATTCGCTCGTAATAAGAATTAATCCGCTTTTTTAAATCGGGATAGGTGCCGAGTAAGGAAAATTTTTCAGATGAAATATTAAAGTCTACCGCTGTTTCCATTGGCTTTACTCCCACAATTGTAACAATTAGAAAGCAGGGGATGGGTTTACTGATTTCAACAGCAATTTCTCCATGTTCTTTAGAAACCGTGGTGACCCGGCAATCAGCATCTTCATGGAATAACTTTTCAACAGATGCAAATAATTGATTAAACATCGCCTTATAATAATGCGTTTTTAAGGAATCATCCTTAATCTGATCTGAAGTCTCAATTTGCTTTTTAAAACGAACAAATAGGTTACCTAACATAGCCATACTATTCCTCCCATGATGTAGCTTTGTTCTTATTGTACAACATTAGTCTAGAAAATATAAAAAGAGGTGTATGTATAAATACACCTCTACGTTAATTATTTTTATAGTGATTATAAAACCTTTGCCTGTTTTACATGAACAGGACCCATGCCACGTGGAATTTCAATATTTTCACGTGTTTGTGCATTTAATGCCTCAGCAATATAATCGGCCGCAACATTAGGATTCAAATCGCCGCAAGTGTATACATCTATGCTAGCATATCCATGTTCAGGGAAGCTGTGAATGGTAAGATGTGATTCAGAGATAATAACTACACCACTTACACCTTGTGGGGCAAATTTATGAAATGCTACTTCACGGATTTCCGCACCTGATCTAAGAGCTGCTTCAACAAAAGTTGTTTCAATAAAATTCATATCATTTAATTTTTCAAAGTCGCATCCCCAAAGCTCAGAGATTACGTGACGTCCCATTGTTTCCATATTCATTTTTCCCCCTCTAACCTTTTATGTTCTTTCTTGAAATCCTGTTATTGACGGTATCCGAGTAACTACCACGGGGGAAAGTTAGTCCAGAGAGGTCCTAACCCTTTAAGTAATTAATAGCTACCTGATTTCAAGAAGTTCACGATGACTAGTATACTTTGTTTATATTTTTTTTGCAACCTATCAATATAAAAAACTTTATATGTTAATTTTGTAACAAGGTTAATGGGCATGTTCCATTTTTCATTCGATAAAAAAACACTAAATCAAAGCTATTTTATGCAAAAAACACCCAAATGGCTCAAGCAAGGCAAAAAAAATGCTGTCTATCGACAGCATTTTATCCAACCTTTATATGTGATGATTTTGCTATTTCCTCTGCAACATACATGGTGAGATCCACGACACGTGAAGAATACCCCCACTCATTATCATACCATGCTAAAACCTTTACTTTTCTTGTTCCCATCACCATTGTGGAAAGACCATCAATGATGGCAGAATGTTCATTAGTATTAAAGTCAACGGATACTAATGGTTCCATCGTCAAATCCAAAATGCCTTTTAATGGGCCATTTGCCGCTTCAATAAATGCGTTATTGACATCATCAAGGGTCACATCTTGATTAAGATCAACTACTAAGTCAACAAGTGAAACGTTTGGTGTTGGCACACGAAGTGACATCCCATGTAATTTACCTTTTAAGTGCGGTAATACAAGTGAAATTGCCTTGGCCGCTCCTGTTGTTGTTGGAATGATAGATTGTCCACATGCACGAGCCCTTCGTAAATCTTTATGAGGGTTATCGATATTTTTTTGATCATTTGTATAGGCATGAATCGTTGTCATTAATCCGCTTTCAATGCCAAATTTTTTATCTAACACCTTTGCAACAGGTGCAAGGCAGTTGGTGGTACATGATGCATTTGAGATAATGTCATGATGATTGATATCAAGCATTTCTTCATTAACACCCATTACAATTGTGACATCCTCATTTTTCCCTGGTGCAGTTAAGATCACTTTCCTGGCTCCTGCTTCTAAGTGCAGTGCAGCCGCTTCACGAGCATTAAACTTTCCTGTCGCCTCTATAACAATATCAATACCAAACTCTCTCCAGGGAAGCTCCTCTGGATTACGACTGCTTAATAGTTTAATTCTTTTGCCATTGACGATTAACTCATCATCTAAAGGGATAACTTCTCCCTGAAATGGTCCATGATTTGTATCATATTTAAGTAAATGTGCTAATGTTTCCGCTGGATAGCTTGCATTTATGGCAACAACCTCAAGCTTATTTTCAAGGATCGCTTTTCTAAAAACCATCCTGCCAATTCTCCCAAATCCGTTTATTGCAACTCTCGTCTTCATTTTACATCCCCTTTTTGTATTAGTGTCATACTTAATACTTGTATTGTTGTAATTAGTATAACATATTTAGGTTTAATTGTGATGAATAAACTGCGGATTTTTAAAATGTTTTATAATTCAGGCAACTTAGAAACAGAAAAAAAGAGAAGGTTGCCCTTCTCTCCCATTACTTATGATTATTTATATCGATGCCAAACTGGGCTAAAATTTCAAGAAGTTGTTTTTTTGTATCTGCGATCGAACCATTATTATCAATTACAGCATCCGCGAGCTTTATTTTTTCAGACAGGGGCATCTGAGAACGAATCCTTGCTTCGGCATCCTCTACTGATAGATTATTTCTCTCGATTAATCTTTTTAATTGTGTTTCATCGTCAACATAAACAAGTAACGTTTTATCCACCATATACGTAAGTTTACTTTCAAATAATAAAGGGATATCAAGAACAACCACTTCTTCACTGTTTTTTATTGCCTGATCGACTTGGTCCCTCATTCTTTTTCTAACCTCAGGGTGGACGATTTCGTTTAAAATTTGCCGCTTTTCAGCGTGATGGAAAATAATTGCGCCAAGCTTTTGCCTGTCAATTTCACCATCTTCCAATAAAATATCACGGCCAAACTCTTCAATAATCTTAAAATAAGCGGATTCACCTTGCATTACCGCTAGGCGTGATTCTATATCAGCATCGACTACAGTGATATCCATTTCTTTGAAAAAGTTTGAGACTGTGCTTTTTCCACTGGCGATTCCGCCTGTTAAACCGATAACTAATGACATGATCTTTTCCTTTCTAGATTCATAACTTCCATATTCCAATTATGATTAATAAAATCCCTGGCAAAAACGTGAACTTTTGGATCCAATCAAACTTATGAAAAAAAGTTCCGCTTTTTATCCCTAATAGAACAAATAACGAGCTCATAATCGCGACAGTAAATGCTAAATAAAAAGGAGAGAAACCAAGCATCGCTGCACCAATCCCGGCTCCAAAGGCATCCAGCGACAAAGCAAAGCCTAACATTAAAGCTTCGATCCCCGTAATCGTACCCGATTGGTCAAAGTCAGCCGACATCGGCTTTTTCAAGATGTTGATGGCTAATCCTAGGGATTTAATTTCAAAATTTACGATTGTTTTTTCATGTTCTAGTACGTCTTTTTCCTTTTCTGGTTTGAAAAATTGAAACAAAACCCATGCACCAAGAGCAATTAGAATGATTCCCCCTAGGCTTGCCGTAATACTTGGAGATAGAACTTTTTCAAGTCCATGCCCAATTGACACGGCAATCATTAAAGAAATAGCCGAGCAACTTGCAATAATAATCACTGATCGGATCGGCATGACCATTTTCCTTAGTCCATAGGTAAAACCCACGCTAAAGCTATCAAGGCTGAGAGCAAAAGCAAGTATGAGAAGCGAGAACAACTGAACCATGATGTCTAGGGCTCCTTCCTCCAAAATCATTACGATAGTATATGGCAGGAGCCTATCAAAGGTTAATATTATTCAATTCTCACTTTTTCTACTTTTTTTCCCACTTAAATCTTTTGGCACTGCGGGCAGTAATGGGTCCCTCTGCCCCCTACGGTCGTTTTTTCTAATGGTGTTCCACATCGTTTACACTCTTCCCCTTTACGACCATAAGCGTATAATTCAAGCTGAAACATACCTATTTCCCCTTGGGAGTTAACATATGAGCGGATCGTACTTCCGCCCTTTTTGACGGCTTCGCTTAAGGTCGCAACAATTTCACGGTGAAGAAGGGCAAGTTCATTTTTATTTAATGTATTAGCAATACGTTCTGGGTGTATACCTGCCCGAAAAAGTGCCTCATCCACATAGATATTACCGAGCCCCACAAAAAGTTTTTGGTCCAATAGAGCTGTTTTAATTTTTCGATTCGTTTTTTCAACCTTCTTAGTCAAGTACTCTACCGTAAATTCCTCTGAAAAAGGTTCAGGACCAAGCCCTATGAGCGGTTCCGTTAAGAATTCGTCCCCTTTTTTGTATAAGTGCATCGTTCCAAATTTCCGAACGTCCCTATACCTTAATTCTGTTCCATCTGTAAAGTGAAAGAGTACATGTGTATGTTTATCAAAGGGTTCTTCCTTAGGATAAAGCCCGTACTTTCCTTCCATTCTCAAATGCGATACTAACGCGAAATGATCCGTATAAATGATTAAAAATTTCCCTCTTCTGCCTACATCAACAATGGTCTCCCCTGCTAAAGCATCAACAAATTGTTCCACTTCAAGTGGGCTTTTAATGATTTTTGGCCAAAAGACGGTTATATCTTTGATGGTTTTATTGACAACTAATCTTTTTAACGTTTTCCTTATGGTTTCTACTTCTGGAAGCTCCGGCATTGCTGAGGGGTCCCCCTTTTATTTGGCGTCAAACCATGTTGGTCCATAGGCATAGTCCACTTTCAACGGCACCTTCAATTCGAGGGCATTTTCCATCACGTCTGGGACTAACTTCTTTAAAATTTCCAATTCGTCCTCAGGTGCTTCAAATATCAATTCATCGTGCACTTGAAGTAAGAGGCGCGTCTTTAAACCCTTGTCCTTTAAAGCATCGTCCATATCAATCATTGCTTTTTTTATGATATCAGCGGCACTGCCCTGAATTGGTGTATTCATGGCTGTCCTTTCTGCAAAGCTTCTGATGTTAAAATTACGAGCTGTAATTTCAGGAAGGTATCTTCTTCGCTGCATCAAAGTGGAGACATAGCCCTTTTGTTTTGCCGAGTGAATAATATCATCCATGTATTCTTTGACACCTGGATAGGTATCTAGATAACGATTAATGAATTGACCAGCTTCCTTCCTTGTAATTCCTAAGGATTGGGACAGACCATAATCACTGATTCCATAAACAATTCCAAAGTTAACAGCCTTGGCCTGACGCCTCATATTGGAAGTTACCTCATCTTTATTGACATGAAAAACTTCCATTGCTGTTTTTGTATGAATATCCATATCTTCTTTGAAGGCCTGAATCAGCTTTTCATCACCAGCAATATCCGCAAGGACACGCAGTTCGATCTGTGAATAGTCGGCTGCAAAAATGATCCAGCCTTCCTCTGATGGAACAAAGGCTTGGCGGATTTTACGTCCCTCTTCAAGGCGAATCGGTATATTTTGCAAATTAGGATCAATTGAACTTAATCTGCCAGTCGCAGTTAAAGTTTGTTGATACCTGGTATGGACTTTTCCCGTTTTAGGATTAATAACCTTCAGTAATCCTTCTATATAGGTGGATTGAAGCTTACCTAATTGTCTGTATAGAAGAATATGCTCGATGATTTCATGATCTTCTGCTAATTTTTCCAATACATCTGCTGAAGTTGAATGACCTGTTTTCGTTTTCTTAAACGAAGTAAGGTTTAATTTTTCAAATAAAATTACACCTAGTTGCTTCGGTGAGTTGATATTAAACTTTTCCCCTGCTAATTCACAAATCTTCTCTTCAATCTCGACGAGTCTATCATTTAGCTCCTTACCCATTGCCTGAAGACGTTCCTGTTCCACCTTGATCCCGCACGATTCCATATCAGCCAAAATCAGCGATAAAGGCATTTCAAGCTCAGTAAATAATTCATATTGTTCATTTTTTCTTAATTCATCTTCTAGTTTTTCTTTAATATCAGACATTGCAAGGCTTTTCCGAACTAGATGTTCAGCGAGCTTAGACACTTCAGGGACTTTTCGTTTCGCCCCTTTCCCATAAAACGATTCATCAGATTGAATATTATGTAGATCGAATCTTTTCGTTATTGCAGCGAGGTCTTCAATGTTTTCTGAAGGATTTATGATATAGGAAGCCATTAGAATATCAAAATTGGCCCCTTTTAGATGAATATCATGTCTTCTTAATGAAACTTCAGATCGCTTGGCATCATAAACTATTTTCTTTTTACTCTCATCTTCCGCCCATTTTTTAAAAGCTTCTGACTGTAATGCCAAGTCAGTTGGCAAGTAGAAATGTCCTATTTCATTGACAAGAGAGAAACCGATAATCTCTGCATAATGATAATTATCATCCAGCATTTCAACGTAAAAATAATTAGTGTCTGCAAACAGTTCTTCTGTTATTTCAGTTGGAATTTGAAAATCAATATCTTCAAGTTCCTGCTCTTCAATAGTGTCTGGACCTTCTCCAAGCTTGCCCAATAATGAATGAAAGCCTAATTCTTTAAATAAGGCTACTAATTTTTCCCGCGTAAAGCCCTCGTATGCGACGTTTTCTAAATCCACTTCGACAGGTGCTTGTCTTTCAATCGTAGCAAGTTCTTTACTCATTAATGCTTGGTTCTTAAATTCTTCTAGCTTCTCTTTCAGCTTGTTTCCAGTTACTTGTTCAACGGAGTTTAATAAATTTTCGAGGGTTGAAAACTCCTTCAACAATTTGATCGCTGTCTTTTCACCTACCCCAGGAACACCAGGAATATTATCGGAAGGGTCCCCCATTAGCCCTTTCATATCAATGATTTGTTCTGGTGTTAGTCCATATTTTTCAGCCACATGTTCAGGGGTATATTCTTCAATATCCGTAATCCCTTTTCGAGTAATTCCGACGGTTGTAGTGGCGGAAGAGAGTTGGGTTAAATCTTTGTCTCCTGAAATCACTTTTACTTCGTACCCATCCTTTTCTGCAGTTAATGAAAGGGTACCTATGATATCATCGGCCTCATAATTTTCAAGCTCATATCTGGAAATTCCATAAGCATCAAGAAGGTCACGGATAAACGGAAATTGTTCGGATAGTTCGGGTGGGGTTTTTTGCCTTCCACCTTTATACTCACTAAAGGTTTTATGGCGAAAAGTAGTTTTTCCAGCATCAAATGCGACAAGTAAATGTGTTGGCTTTTCATCTTCAAGAATTTTCATCAACATCATCGTAAAGCCATATACCGCATTCGTGTGGATTCCTTTATCGTTATTAAGCAGGGGTAATGCAAAAAATGCTCGGTAAGCAATACTATTACCGTCAATCAGGACAAGTTTCTTTTTTTCCATTTATATCCACCTTCCAAAAATCATATCAAATATTTATGTAGTTCAATAATAAAGTCGCTTCCTTCACCCAAATTACTTCTGACACTTATGTTACCATGATGCGCTTCTATTAAGTGTTTTACGATTGCTAATCCAAGGCCTGTCCCACCTGAGTTACGACTTCTGGCACGGTCCACTCTGTAAAATCGTTCAAAAATACGTGGAATCTCTTCTTTACTAATTCCTACCCCTGAGTCTTTCACATGGATCCGAACGTTCTCACCATGTTCGAGAAGGATAATTTTTACGTCCCCTTCTGGCGGGGTATAGTTAATTGCGTTGCCGATTAAATTGATAAATACTTGTTTTAAACGGTCCGAATCGCCATTGATTAACACTTGATTTTGCTTGCTGTAAAATTCAAGCTTGATATCCTTTGCTTCTGCTTTTCCTGTAAGAATCGTGATTACTTCTTTTAATAACATATTCAAATCTATTTCTTGAATGTTTAATCTGAAGCCTTGCTGCTCTATTTTTGAAAGCTCTAACAGGTCTTGTATAAGTGTTTGCAGGCGATCACTCTCTTTTAAAATGATCGAAAGAAACGCTCCTAATGTTTCTTTATTGTTCATGGCACCGTCCAACAATGTTTCAGTAAATCCTTTAATAGAAGTTACTGGGGTTTTTAATTCATGCGAAACATTGGCAACAAAATCCTTCCGCATTTGCTCGAGTTTTTTTATTTCGGTTATATCATGAAAAACAAGCAGTACCCCTTTCCAAACATTATTTGTTCCAATTATCGGGACACCATACACAACAAAATACCTTCGTTCGATCAAAAAGGGCACAAGTAATTGTTCACTTACCTTCTTTTCAGTCCGAAAAACCTCTGCTACTAAATGACAAATTCCTTCATATTCAATCACTTCATAGTAGAGTTTATTTAAATAATCACTTGGATTCACCTGAAAAATATCAATAAACCCTTTATTAATGAGATTAATGTAACCCCGACTGTCTATTAAGACTAATCCTGCTCCCATATTTTCAATTAAAGCACTTAACCGGTCCTGTTGCATTTCTTGTGCTTTAACAAGTTCTTGGAGGTTTTCGGCCAGCATATTGATCGATGACCCAAGCATGCCGGTTTCATCCAATCGATCTACTTTTGTTCGTGCCCGGTAGTTTCCGTTTGCCAGTTCAATCGCTACATTTGTGGCAGCTTCAATTGGTTTTGTATACTTTGAGGTAATTCTAATGGATAGAAAAATAATTATTATTATTGCAATCCCTAGACAGATGGAAAGGACCCACAAGATTTCAACTTTAAAATGTTCATTTAGAGACTCTAAGTAATAGCTTTTAAAAAATTGGCCCAGCAATATTCCTAATCCAACTAAAACAGCCATAATTAATAAGATTAGTGTAATTAGCAGACCTTTTCGGTATTTGGTCATTCTCCTTTCGGCTCCTCCAATTTATAGCCCAAGCCTCGTAACGTTTTAATATAGGCCGGCTTTTTCGTATCCACTTCAACTTTCTCTCTTAAATGTGATATATGTACATCCACAATTCTAGTATCTCCAGCAAAGTCATAATTCCAAACAGCACTTAGTAATTGATCACGCGTCAAGACGCGGCCTTTATTTTGCGCGAGATAAAGAAGTAATTCAAATTCCTTTAAGGTTAACTCCAAAAGTTGGTCGTTAAAATAAGCCTCATATTTTTCAGGATCGATTCTTAAATTAGCGATCACTAGTTGACCCGTCTCTTTTTCACCTACGTCAATTGCCTCCGTTTGGACTTGTGTCCTCCTAAGAATTGCTTTCACGCGGGCGATCACTTCTCTAGGACTGAAAGGCTTAACCATATAATCATCTGCACCAAGCTCTAAACCTAATATTTTATCGAGCTCATCATCTTTTGCAGTTAACATTAAAATTGGGGTCATTATACTCTTTTGACGGAGCTGCTTACATACTTCCATTCCATCCAACTTCGGTAACATGAGGTCTAATACAATGATATCAGGGCCTTGTGTCTCTGCAAGATGTTTCCCCTCCTCACCATCCATTGCAGTGATCACTTCATACCCGGCCTGCTCCAAATTATATTGAAGCAAAGTAACAATTGACTGTTCATCATCGACAACAAGTATTTTATTTTTCATAATATCCCCCACTAAAATAAGTTACCTCCATTATAATAATAAAAATTACATATTATCTAGTTTTACAAAACTTTAACATTAAAGGAATGTGCACGTGGGCGCCTCAACCTTTTTAGGCTTTATGAACCGTACGTTTTCTTTTTAACGCAAAAAGGAACGTCTACACATTCCTTTTTTACATCTTTATTAAAAATTATCCAGCGTCTTACCATGTATTTCCTCCAAACGATGTGGAGGACAAACTTTAACCCTTCCCAGTATGACAGTTTCATTTTTTTCATTCATTCCAATGACACTGATCACAATGGTATGCTCATCTCTTACAACCTCAATCACTTCAAACAAAAACTCGACGGTTCCATAATGATATACCGGCTTAGGAAACTCAATTTCTTGGCTTAAGATATGGCTCCCAGGACCGGGTAAATATTTTGAGATGGCAGAGGTTATCATTCCCGTAAGCATAATGCTAGGAACGATTGGTTTTTCAAAAGGAGTCTGTGAAGCATAATCATGTTGAATATAGAGAGGGTTGGCATCGTCTGTTAATCCTAAATAAAGAAGGATATCCTTGTCTTCTATCTTTTCAGACATAGACAATTTTTCACCGACAGTAATTTCTTCAATCCTTCTGCCTAACTTTCTTTTTTTACCTAAAAGCATATAACTCCACCTCTGTTGTAAGCGATTTCATTTGAATGCAAAGAAATTCGGGGAAACCCTTGCAGCCCCGAATTTCTCTATTATAATTTTTTATGCTAACACTTGCATTACATTGCGAACGGATTCCGCTGATTTATCTAATGCAGCTTTTTCGTCAGCAGTTAACTCAAGCTCAATTATTTTTTCAATACCATTTGCACCAAGGATCGTTGGTACTCCGAGGTAAATGCCATCGTAACCAAATTCGCCTTCAAGATAAGCAATGGAAGGAATCACTCGACGTTGATCTTTAAGGATTGCTTCACACATTTCTACTAAAGAAGCTGCAGGCGCATAATAAGCACTTCCATTACCTAGAAGGTTTACAATTTCACCGCCGCCTTTTCTTGTGCGTTCTACAATTGCTTCTAGACGGTCTTTAGGAATTAATGTTTCTAATGGAATACCACCAGCATAGGAGTAGCGTACAAGAGGAACCATGTCATCTCCATGTCCACCCAATACAAATCCTGTAATGTCTTTAACAGAAAGATTTAATTCTTGAGCAACAAATGTGCGGAAACGAGCACTATCTAGAACCCCAGATTGACCAATTACACGGTTTTTAGGGAATCCTGATTCTTTAAATACAGTATATGTCATTGCATCTACTGGGTTGGTTAGAACAAGAATCGTACAGTTTGGAGAATACTTTACAATCTCCTGTGTAACACTTCTCATTACCTTTTGGTTTGTCTGGACTAAATCATCGCGGCTCATTCCAGGTTTGCGGGCAATACCAGCAGTGATAACGACAATATCAGAATCACGAGTATCTTCATAATTTGAAGTACCTGTAATATTAGAATCAAAGCCTTGTACTGGACTCGCTTCAAGCATATCTAACGCTTTACCTTTTGTTGGGTTTTCCATTTGTGGGATATCAACTAGAACTACATCGCCAAGTTCCTTTTGTGCCAGTAAAAATGCAGTGGTTGCTCCTGTAAATCCGCCGCCGATAACAGATACCTTTTTACGTTTTAATGACATTTTAATTCTCCCCCTTGAACTTTTTAATGTTTCACTTGAATCTAGAAAAGGCAGAAGGGGCTATTTTTATTAACAGCCCGCATCTGCTCTTTACTTTCCCTTCTTATTCCATGTTCTTAATTAGCTCGTCACCGAATTCAGAAGTTTTTACTTCAGTTGCTCCGTCCATTAAACGAGCAAAATCATAAGTTACAACTTTAGAAGCAATTGTTTTTTCAACAGATTTAATAACCATTGTAGCCGCTTCATTCCAGCCTAAGTGCTCAAGTAATAACACACCTGATAAAATGACAGAAGAAGGGTTTACTTTATCAAGACCCGCATACTTAGGTGCAGTACCATGTGTTGCTTCAAAAATTGCATGTCCTGTTTCATAGTTGATGTTGGCGCCTGGTGCAATACCAATACCGCCTACTTGCGCTGCAAGTGCATCAGAAATGAAATCTCCGTTCAAGTTCATTGTTGCAACCACATCAAACTCACGTGGACGTGTAAGGATTTGCTGTAAGAAGATATCAGCAATAGCATCTTTTACGATGATTTTGCCTGAAGCTTCTGCATCAGTCTGAGCCTTATTAGCAGCTTCAGAACCTTGTTCCGCTTTAATGCGGTCATACTGTAACCATGTAAATACTTTGTCGCCGAATTCCTTCTCAGCAAGTTCATAACCCCAGTTTTTAAACGCGCCTTCAGTGAATTTCATGATATTTCCTTTATGCACGAGTGTAACGGATTTACGGCCTTCTTTAATAGCATAATTGATCGCTGCACGTACTAGACGGCTTGTTCCTTCTTCCGAAACTGGTTTAATACCGATACCTGAAGTTTCAGGGAATCTGATTTTCTTAACACCCATTTCGTTTTGTAGGAAGTCAATAACCTTTTTAACTGCTTCAGTACCTTTTTCATATTCAATACCCGCATAAATATCTTCAGTGTTTTCACGGAAAATAACCATATCCGTATCTTGTGGGCGCTTAACAGGGGAAGGAACACCTTCGAACCATCTAACTGGACGTAAGCAGACAAACAAATCTAATTCTTGTCTAAGAGCAACATTTAATGAACGAATTCCTCCGCCAACAGGAGTAGTTAATGGACCTTTAATGGCAATTAAATACTCTCTGATCACGTCAAGCGTTTCACTTGGAAGCCATTCACCTGTTTTGTTAAATGCCTTTTCTCCAGCTAAAACTTCTTTCCAAATCAATTTACGCTCGCCTTTATAGGCTTTTTCAACTGCTGCATTTAAAACTCGCTCGGAAGCTGCCCAAATATCTGGACCGATACCGTCACCTTCAATAAATGGGATGATTGGATTATTTGGTACATTTAATACTCCGTTTGTAACCGTGATTTTTTCGCCTGACATAGTTGATTCTCCCTCCTATTATGTAAAAGAAAACTAAAAAACTTACACCCTTTGTCTTATCAAAGGTTAGAGAGGTTAGTCTCTAACCTTTTCATACATATCTATTAGACCAATTATTCTAACAAAAGTAAAATATTAGCCTCGTTGCTCGATTGGAACATATTTTTGCATTCCAGGACCAATATAATCTGCACGCGGTCGAATTAACCGGTTGTTCTCATATTGTTCAAGAATATGTGCAAGCCATCCTGATACCCTGCTGACAGCAAAGATTGGTGTCATTAAGTCATGATCAATCCCTAAACTGTGATAAACAGAGGCTGAATAGAAATCCACGTTAGGTGGCAAATTCTTTTCACCTGTGACAATGCTTTCAATTTTTTCAGACATATCATACCAGTGTGGTTCGCCCGTTAGTTCAGTTAACTTTTTAGACATTGCTCTTAAGTGCTTGGCACGTGGGTCACCTTGTCGATATACACGGTGGCCAAAGCCCATGATTTTTTCTTTCTTCTCAAGTTTACCACGGACGAATGGCTCTACATTTTCAAGCGTGCCAATTTCTTTTAGCATTTTCATTACAGCTTCATTTGCCCCACCGTGAAGTGGTCCTTTTAGGGCTCCAATTGCGGCAGTTACTCCAGAATAAACATCTGATAACGTAGCTACACAAACACGTGCTGTGAATGTAGATGCATTCAATTCATGGTCCGCATGTAATACGAGCGCTTTATTTATTGCTTCTTCAGCAATTGGTTCTGGTTCCTTGCCAGTTAACATGTATAAGAAATTCGCTGCAAAGCTTAATTCCTTTTTAGGAGGAATTGGCTCAAGTCCTTTTCTAACACGTGCAAATGTTGCAACAATGGCTGGCATTTTTGCTTGAAGGCGAATTGCTTTTCGGTAATTTGATTCTGTGTCCATTAAATCAGCTTCTTCATCATATAGACCTAAAAGGGAAACGGCTGAACGAAGGGCTGCCATTGGGTGGACCTTTTGGATTGGGTACATTTTAAAATGCTCAATTACTTCCTGTGGAAGTGCTGCATTCTCAGAAAGTTGTTTTTTCAATTCTGTTAACTGCTCTGCATTTGGCAGCTTTAAGTGCCATAATAAATAAATTACCTCTTCAAAACTAGCATTCACAGCTAGATCATCAATGTCATAGCCAACATATGTTAGCGTGTCATCAATAATTGAACTGATTGAGGAAGTTGTTGCCACAACCCCTTCTAAACCGCGTGTTACTGTCATAGTATATCTCTCCTTCACATTCTAATTTTCCCCATACCTTTTTAAAAATTATTCCCCTTATTTCATCCTTTAAATTGACTGAGCGATTGCTCGGGTAAAAAGCAAATAGTTAAAATGAGATTCCTTTTAGAGGCACAAATTGATTTATAAACAATTCAGCATATCTATGTGGTTTATGTAAAAAAAGGATACGCTTACAAGCCTATTATAAACAATTATCAGATTTTTGTGAATGAAAAGGAACCGAAAAATGCAAAAAAATATTATTTTACAAAAAATCTAGGTAAAAAAACTAAAAATTCTCATTGCTGTATAGGCAATTCCAGCTCCAATTAGAGGGCCAACTGCGACCCCTTTAAAAATTGACACAGATAAAATAGTGCCAAGAACTAGTGCTGTTGTAATCTGTGGATCATCTGCTAGTAACTTAACCCCTCCTTTTGCCAGCATAGCGACAATCATGCCCGAGATCAGGGCAATCCAAGCATATGATGATTTAAATGCCCCTGTTAAGTCTTTAAAACCAATTTCTCCACTTGCAATCGGGACTAATACCGCAATTGTAATAATTGTGACACCCCAATTAATACCTTTGGACTGTATAAATGAGAATGCCTTTGTATCCAATCCTACTACCTTTAAGGTAATGAGCACTGCAATGGCAACCAGTAAGGAACTGTTTTTCGCAATAAAACCAATAACGAGCAATAACAGTAAAAATAAAAATGACTCATTTAGCATGTTCTCACCATCCCATATCCAAATTATCGTAACATAATACCTGCTAAAGCATGAAATTAATGATTACAATAAGTTTCTGTTCAATCTCCTTGCGAATCCTTCAAATAAAATGTTCGTAATATTTTTAAGACTATTATATTTATCTGGAAAAGTTATGCAGTTTATTTCATAAAATGTTAAACTAGAACTACCAAACATACATATAAAGGAGGTTTGTCTTTGAATCTAAAGTACTTATACCGGACAATACGATTCTTAATTGTAATAGGTGCTATTGTTTTGGCGCTTTACTCTTTTTACTTTCTGTCAAAAGTTACCTATCCATTTTTAATTGGACTAATTATTGCGTTTATGATTAATCCACTTGTAGATATTTTTGAAAAAAAGGCTAGAATGCCTCGTGTATTAGCTGTTTTTATTGCACTTATTATTATTTTTGCCTTATTTGCAGGTTTAATTACACTACTAATAGCCGAGATTGTCTCTGGTGCAAATTATTTGTCTACGGTAGTCCCCGATCATCTAGATACGTTAATTGAATATATAGAGAAATATTTTACTGCTCAAATTCTTCCGATATATGATCAATTAACAAGTGTGTTTAATAAACTTGAATCAGGGCAGCAGGATACGATTATTGGTAATATACAGAATGTTGGGACGAGAATTGGCTCAACCGTTGGCAATTTTATTCAGAATCTTTTTGGTATAATTCCAAATATCATCGCTTGGCTTCCAAATGCTGCAACCGTATTAATCTTTTCCTTATTGGCTACTTTTTTTATCAGTAAGGATTGGTACCGTTTATCGACATTGGGCGGGAGACTCTTACCTGAGAAAGCAAAAACAAGCAGCCGGTCAGTTTTTGTTGATTTAAAAAAGGCGCTGTTTGGTTTTATTAAAGCCCAATTAACACTGGTATCGATTACCACGGTTATTATTCTAATTGGCCTACTTATTCTTCGTGTTGATTACGCGATAACTATCGCTTTAGTAACAGGAATAGTGGATGTTATTCCTTACCTGGGTACGGGTGCTGTTTTTGTCCCATGGATTATTTATGTGGCGATTGGAGGCAATACAGGTCTTGCCATTGGCTTAGGGGTTCTTTATATTGTTGTCATCGTTCAACGGCAAGTCATGGAGCCCAAAATCCTTTCTTCTAATATTGGACTTGATCCATTAGCCACACTGATTGCGTTATTTGTCGGTTTTAAATTGATTGGTCTTTTAGGATTAATTGTTGGCCCCGTCACCCTTGTCATTATTAGCACCTTGTATCGTGCGAATGTTTTTCATGATTTATGGGTTTTTATTAAAGGAAAAGAGGTTTGAGACTTCTTAATAAGAAAAGTCAGCCCCAATTGGATGCTGACTTTTCTTATTTTATGATTTTAATATTTCCTTTATTAATCCGTCTTCGCCACGCTTTGAGGATTAGAAATTTTATGGGCTTTCTGGTTGGCGGGAAAAGAAATAGGAACCCAGTAACATCAGTGATAAATCCTGGCGTTAATAAAAGTGTTCCGCCAATTAGGATACAAATTCCATCTAAAAGAGCTTCGCCTGGAATCTGACCGTAGCTTAGTTGTTCCTGCACCCTTCTGATTGTCTGGAGTCCCTCTCTTTTAGCTAAATAAGCCCCAATGATTCCTGTTAATAAAATTAGGGCAATGGTTGGCCAAACACCGATAGCTTTACCTGAAAAAAGTAAAACACCAATATCCATAGCAGGAATTACAATGATCAATAAAAATAAATAACGCATTGATTGTCCCCTTTCAAACGGCTTATTCTTATTATATTATCAATGGGGATGATTTTGTGGTTATTAAAAAAAGAAGGGGTCTCCCCTTCTTTTTTCCTTATCTTTTATAGGACACTAGCATGCCCGTTGTAGATAACTCCACTAGTAGCATCTACGGTTATTTCTTGGCCATCTTTAAACAATTCTAAGGCATTATCTACCCCAACAACCACTGGGATGCTTAGGTTTAGTCCAACCACTGCTGCATGGCTCGTTAATCCACCCTCTTGGGTAATAACTGCCGCACATTTTTCAAGTGCTGGCACCATATCACGGTCCGTACCAATTGTCACAAGAATCGAACCTTGCTTTACTTTTTCTAAAGCTTCTTTCGCATCATGGGCAACTACCACTTTCCCAAAGGCTGACCTACGGCCAATTCCTTGCGCTTTTGTAATAATATCGCCGACAACATGGATTTTCATTAGGTTTGTTGTACCGGCTTCACCCACTGGTACACCAGCTGTAATGACAACTAAATCACCACGGTTAACGATACCGCTATTTAAGCTTTCTTCAACGGCAATATCTAACATTTCGTCTATTGTGGTAGCGACTCTCCCAAATTGCGGGTAAACACCCCAAACAAGGGATAAACGGCGGCATACATGTTCAACGGAAGTTACCGCAACGATCGAAGCTTTTGGACGATATTTAGAAATCATTCTAGCAGTATGGCCGCTTTCAGTAGGGGTAATAATTGATTTTACTTCAAGATTTAAAGCAGTATGTGCAACAGATTGTCCAATCGCATCTGTAAGATTATGTTCTGTATCTTTACTGCGGCTTGAGAGTATTTCTTTATGATCTAAAGCTGATTCTGCTCTGGAAGCAATATTGTGCATCGTTTGGACTGCTTCAACAGGATATTGTCCAGCAGCAGTTTCACCAGAAAGCATAATTGCGTCAGTTCCATCAAAAATCGCATTCGCTACATCACTAGCTTCTGCACGAGTTGGTCTAGGATTTCTCTGCATGGAATCAAGCATTTGAGTCGCAGTAATAACTGGTTTGCCCTGCGCATTACATTTCTTAATTAACATCTTTTGGACAAGTGGAACTTCTTCAGCAGGGATTTCTACGCCAAGATCTCCACGAGCAACCATTAAGCCATCAGAAATTTCTAAGATTTCGTCAATGTTATCGACGCCTTCCTGGTTTTCAATCTTAGGAATAATGTGGATATGTGTAGCATTATTTTCTTCTAATAACTGACGGATTTCTAAAACATCCTTTGCACGTCGAACGAAAGAGGCAGCAATAAAATCAACACCTTGTTCAATTCCGAAAAGAATATCTTGAGTATCTTTTTCTGTAATTCCAGGCAGGTTCACTGATACACCTGGAACGTTAACGCCTTTTTTATTTTTCAATGTACCGCTATTTAAAATTTTGGTATGGATTTCATTTGCCGATTTATCCACATTCGTTACTTCTAAGCCAATTAAGCCATCATCTAAAAGAATCTTTGAGCCTACATGGACATCTTCAATTAGCCCTGGATATGTAACTGAAAACTTTTGAAGCGTTCCTTCTACTTCGGTCATGGAAACGATAATATTTTCTCCAGCCGTTAGCTCAAGTGCACCGTTTTCCATGTTGTTTGTCCGAATTTCAGGACCTTTTGTATCTAATAGGATGGCAACGATTTTGCCAGTTTGTCTGGATGCTTCGCGAATATTTTGGATTCGTGCACCATGTTCTGCAAAATCTCCATGTGAAAAATTTAATCGAGCTACGTTCATACCCGAATTGATTAATTGTGTTAATTTTTCAACGCTCTCACTAGCTGGACCAATCGTACAAACGATTTTTGTTTTTCGTAACATTCTTATTTTTCCTCCCCGTATTAGAAAAGCAATTTTGCCATTTCTTAAATTCATAATTCCTTAAATCGATAATTCCATAGAAAGTTTGTAAAGATCATGATCTAAAGTATGGTGTCGGCCAAGCGCTTCAATAATGTCATAATCTACAAGCTGATTCTTTTCAATCCCTACTGCTCGGCCGCCTTTCCCTTCAATAAGAAGCTCAACTGCTCTTGCTCCTAATCTGCTTGCAAGAACTCTGTCAGCTGCAGTTGGTGAGCCGCCGCGTTGAATATGACCTAAGACAGAAACTCTCGTATCAAAGTTTGTTGCCTCCTGAACTTGCTTCCCAAGCTCAACACCACTGCACACACCTTCAGCAACAACAATAATACTATGCTTTTTACCGCGTTCCTGCCCTTTTCGAAGTTTTTCAACGATATCATTCATGTCATAGCCTTCTTCAGGTATTAATATCGTTTCTGCGCCGCCAGCAAGCCCTGCCCAAAGAGCAATGTCCCCAGCGTTTCGCCCCATTACTTCAATAATAAAAGTTCTTTCATGAGAAGTCGCAGTGTCACGAATTTTATCTAATGAATCTATAACTGTATTTAAAGCTGTGTCAAACCCAATCGTAAGTTCTGTCCCAGGAATATCATTATCAATCGTACCCGGAACCCCAACGCACGGATAGCCATGTTCTGTTAACGCTTTTGCCCCACGGTAAGAACCATCTCCACCGATAACCACTAGGCCTTCAATTCCATGTGCTTTTAGCTGCTCGATCCCCTTTTGCTGTCCTTCTTTTGTTTTAAATTCTGGGCAGCGTGCCGATTGGAGCATTGTCCCGCCGCGCTGAATAATATCTCCAACAGAACCAAGTTCAAGCTTTTTAATATTTCCAGAAATTAATCCCGTATAACCACCATAAATACCATAAACCTCAAGATTGTGATAAATTGCTTTCCGAACCACAGCACGAATGGCTGGATTCATCCCTGGGGAATCTCCACCACTTGTAAGTACTCCTATTTTTTTCATGGTTACCACCTCAATTTTTAATTTAAAAAAATATGTATATCCTCATTTGAAAGAGAAAATAAAGTTACGATCTTATTAAAAATTACTTCTTTTATTATTTACTTAAAACCCTCGAATATTTATAAAATAACATGAAGAAATAACTATAACAACCTTCTGGTATTAGTAATTATAATAGGCAGAATAGTCTATTAACTGGAAACGCTTTATTCACTCTTGTAAGCGTCATCAACAAACTTTTTATGGATTTCTGGTGAACATTTTGTGAATTAAACAAAAAAACGTGCCCATCGTTATGAGCACGTTAAATTAATTAACCCCGATGTATTCATTGACAATTGCAAATTCACCAATAGTCCTGAAACGGTTGTAACGATCAGCAATTAATTCATCTTCTGAAAGCTTAAGCAGCTGCTGCAACGCTGTCTTAAGTACATTATCAATTTCTTCTGCTTGCTTGATTGCGTCTCTTTGGGCACCGCCCTTAATTTCGGGAATAATCCCGTCAATGACGCCTAGTACTTTTAAGTCCGGTGCGGTTATTTTCATTGTTTCGGCTGCATTTTTAGCCAGAGCTGCATCTTTCCATAATATTGCCGCAGCACCCTCCGGTGAAATAACCGAGTAGGTTGAATTCTCCAGCATATAGATACGATTACCAACTCCAAGTGCAAGAGCGCCGCCACTCCCGCCTTCACCAATCACTATACAAACCACTGGAACCCTAAGACCAGCCATTTCAAACAAATTGCGAGCAATTGCTTCACTTTGCCCGCGTTCTTCTGCTGCCTTTCCAGGATAGGCACCCTTTGTATCAATGAAACAGATAATCGGTCGATTAAATTTATCTGCTTGTTTCATTAATCGAAGTGCTTTTCTGTAGCCTTCTGGATGTGGCATTCCAAAGTTTCTGCGAATATTCTCTTTCGTGTCTCTTCCGCGCTGATGGCCAATCACTGTTACAGGTAATCCTTTATATTTAGCAATTCCGCCCACTATTGCCTCATCATCAGCAAAGGTTCGGTCGCCATGACATTCAAAGAAATTCTCAAACAGATAGGGAATATAATCTAGCGTTGTCGGCCTGTTCGGAAGACGAGCAATTTGTACCCGATCCCAAGGCTTAATGTTTTCATAGATACTCTGCTCAAGCTTTTCAAGCCTAGTCTCTAATTTGCTAATTTCTGAACTTAAGTCAACATCAGCGGTTTTGGTGAACTCTTTTAAATCAGTGATTTTCTTTCTCAGCTCGATGACCGGGCGTTCAAATTCTAATTCTCCTACCATCTGAGCACACCTCCAGGTTGATGGATTTCTAGAATGTTTGTGACTTTCTCAACTAAGTCATTTCGAACGATAATTGCATCCAACTGACCGTGTTTTAACAGAAACTCTGACGTTTGAAAATCCTCAGGCAATTCTTCGCGGATGGATTGTTCAATAACTCTCCGTCCAGCAAATGCAATGAGCGCACCTGGTTCAGCTAGGTTGAAATCTCCCAATGATGCGAAGCTCGCAGATACACCACCAGTTGTCGGATGCGTCATAATCGAAATGATTAATCCACCATTATTACTAAACCTTTTTAAGGCAACACTTGTTTTTGCCATTTGCATTAAACTTAAGGCACCCTCTTGCATCCTCGCTCCACCTGATGCGGTAAAAATAATAAACGGAACATTTAACTCATCTGCTTTTTCAATAGCTAGCGTAATTTTTTCGCCAACAACTGAGCCCATGCTTCCCATTCGGAACGATGCATCCATAATGGCGAGAACAATTTTATGACCGTTAACTGTTCCAATTCCAGTGACAACAGCCTCGTTCAATTTACTCTTTTGTCGGTCTTTTTCAAGCTTTTCAAGGTAGTCAGGAAAGTTTAATGGATTTTTTGAAATCATATTATCATTCATTTCCACGAAACTTCCTTCATCTATGAAAGTGTCAATCCGTTCTTTTGAGTTCATTGGAAAATGATGACCGCAATTCAAACATATTTTTAAATTTTTCATTAATTCTTTTGTATACATAATCTTCTTACATGAAGGGCACTTTGACATAATTCCTTCAGGAACATCATTTTTTGCAGTTTCAGTCGGTATTTGAGCATATTTCTTCTTTTTTGTAGGATTTTTTGAAAAAAGATCTTTTAGCGCCAAAAATTAAACCTCCCTTGTGTTACGATAACTCTGGCAAGTTTCTCCAATTAATACTATTTAAAAGTTTTTCTATTCATACTAAACTTCATACATCCATAGTGGTCAGACCACCATTGAAATAAAAATACCCCATCTTAGGGCTTGGTAACCTACACTATAAATTAAAATGGGTTCAAAATCTGTTAGTATTTGTCGTTAAAAAACAGACAAATTCCGTAGATTGTAATATGCAGATAGTGTTTTGACTTCATTCTTTTCAGACAGGGCCTCAATTAGTAATAGATAGTCTTGACGAGGATTGACGATTTTTTTTGATTCAAGCGAATGGTAATACTCTTTTAAAATAGACCAAATTCTAGAGAAAAGATGGTTATCAGCGATCTCAATAATTTGATAAAAAAACTCATCATCATTTACGCTGTTATCTTGATTTGCCCATTCGTTCAAATTCACTATATTTTTGTTATCTATTTTTTGCAAGGCTAATCTTAGGCAGTCCATCTCAATATAACACTTTGTCTCAAATACATCACGTTTCGCTTTTTCATCCTGTAAAATAAATGTACTAAGAAGCTGGACGAGATGATTGCCCCGAAAGTCGCGAATAAACGTCCCTTCGCCCCTCCGTGTTTCAATTAACCCAAGCAATTCTAATGCCCTAAGTGCCTCTCTAACGGAAGAGCGCCCGAAATTCAGGCGCTCCGACAACTCTCGTTCAGATGGGATCTTATCTCCGGATTGTAATCCATCGATTGTAATCATTTCTCGTAACTGCTTAACAATCTCTAAATATACCTTAGTATTGTTTCCCACTAACGTATCACTCACTTTTGCCAATAATAGCGAGCCTCTTTGTTTTTTCCTTTATTTCTTCAGGATCAACCTTAATGCGGGCAACCCCGGTTTCCATTGCTGCTTTTGCGACTGCTGCTGCAACATCTGGAGCAACTCTCGGGTCAAAAGGTCCGGGAATGACATAGTCGGCATTCAGCTCATCTGGACTGATTAAGTTGGCAATAGCTTCTACAGCCGCGACCTTCATTTTTTCATTTATATGGGTGGCACGGACATCGAGTGCCCCACGGAAAATTCCTGGGAATGCGAGAACATTGTTCACTTGGTTTGGAAAATCTGAACGGCCTGTTCCGACCACTTTTGCTCCTGCTGCTTTTGCCTCATCAGGCATAATTTCAGGGTCCGGATTGGCCATAGCAAAAATAATAGAATCTGGATTCATTGATGCTACCATTTCTTTTGTAAGTGCACCTGCAACTGAAACTCCGATAAAAACATCCGCACCTTTAATTACATCTGCAAGGCTGCCTGTTAGGTTATCTCGGTTTGTATATTTCGCTACTTCAGCTTTAACTGTATTCATACCCTGTGGACGCCCTTCGTAGATGGCGCCTTTTGTATCACACATAATTATGTCCCTAACACCGTAACTATATAACAATTTAATAATGGCAATTCCCGCTGCACCAGCACCGTTTGCTACCACTTTAATTTCTGTCATTTTTTTGCCGATAAGCTTAAGTGCGTTGACAAGACCTGCAACCGTAACAATTGCTGTCCCATGCTGATCATCATGAAAGATTGGAATATTTGCTTCCTTTTTTAATCTTTCCTCAATCACGAAACAATTTGGAGCAGCAATATCTTCAAGATTTACGCCTCCAAAAGTAGGTTCAAGTAATTTTACAGTTTCAACAATTTTGTCAACATCAGTTGTGTTCAAACAGATGGGAAAAGCATCAACACCAGCAAAGCTTTTAAATAGTACTGCTTTACCTTCCATAACAGGGAGAGCTGCCTCAGGTCCAATATTACCAAGTCCAAGAACAGCGGTGCCATCGGATACAACTGCAACCATGTTCCCTTTCATGGTATATTCGTAAACCAATTCTGGTTTCTCATAAATATCTTTGCATGGCTCTGCAACACCTGGTGAATAAGCTAAACTTAAATCATGTGCATTTCGGACTAAAACTTTTGATTTCGACTCTAACTTCCCCTTATTAATTCGATGCATATGTAATGCTTCTTCCCGTAAAGTCAAGATAGTTCACCCCTCAAATTTTTACAAAAGATTATTTAACATCCCGCTATATGTAGTCCTATTTTTTTGGTGGTCAGACCACACTTGTCTCATTATCACTATAACATATCTTCGAAAGTTGTAAAGAATTATTCCTTCAAAACAACATTTTTTGGACCTAACACATTTCTTAATAATTGCAGTAATTTTGGGGTAGGATTGATATTATTTTCTGACCCCAGTCTAATTGTTTTCCGGTTTTTTTCATAGTGTAAGATCACCGCTGCTGTTCCTTGATGTTCTTTTAGCAGCTGATTTAATTGCTGAAGGGAAGATTCATCCTGTTTATCCTCAACTATTTTCAAATATAAGACTGACTGTTTAACAGTTTTAGTTTGTAACCACTCTTCTAAGTTTGAAACTTGTTGAATGATAAATTGCTGCTTCCCTTCACGTTCTTCTATTTTCCCTTCAATCAATAAAAATTTCCCGTGCCCTAATAGATGCGAATATTTTTTGTAAACATTCGGGAATGCCACTGCTTCCATTTCGCCGCTTGCATCACTTACCGTTAAAAAGGCCATTGAATCGCCTTTCCTGGTACGAATGGATTTCATAGAGGTGATATAAACGCCTGATGAAATCCTTTGGGTTTGATTTTTGATCCCAAAAAGGGCGTGTGCCCCTGCATGTTTGAGTTGCTCTTCATAAATAGAGACCGGATGGTCCGATAAATAAAAGCCAAGTGCTTCTTTTTCAAATGTCAGCTTATTCTCCAGACTTATGGGATCGACTTGCATATAGTTAGGCTTTGGTATGAATTCTTCTTCAAATAAATCAAATTGGTTATTTTCAGATGGTTTAAATATTTGTGCATGCTCCATCGCAACATCTAAACTAGCGAGCAGAACGGCACGATCCTCACCAAATTCATCAAAGCAGCCAGAATGGACCAGGAACTCAAGTGTTTTTCGATTGATGGCTTTTGAGGAAACCCGAATGCAAAAATCAAATAAGTCTACAAATCTTTTCTTTTTCCTTGCCTGAAAGATCTCTTTTAAGGCGGCAGCCCCTACGCTTTTAATGGCTGCTAAGCTGTAACGTATTCCTTCCTGTTCTACTTGAAAGGAGTAACCACTATTATTGATGGATGGAGGCAGGACCTTGATGTCCTTTTGTTTTGTTTCCATGATGTATTGAGCTATTTTCGTATCATTTCCGATTGCCGATGTAAGCAGGCCGGCCATAAAATAAACCGGATAATTTGCTTTTAAAAAAGCTAACTGGTATGCAATCATACTATAGGCAACAGCGTGGCTTCGGTTAAAGCCATAATTAGCAAAACGAACAATTAAATCGTAAATGTCATTGGCTAGTGTTTGTTCATACCCTTTTCTTAGCGCTCCCTGGACAAAATGACTCCGCTCTTTATCAAGAATCTCCTTTTTCTTTTTCCCGACCGCTCTTCTTAAAAGGTCGGCTTCTCCAAGTGAAAAACCAGCCATTTTCGAAGCAATTTGCATGATTTGCTCTTGGTAAACAATGACGCCATATGTATTCTCAAGGATAGGCTCCAAATCAGGGTGTGGATATTCTACTTTCTTTACGCCGTGTTTTCTATCAATAAAGAGTGGGATATTTTCCATTGGTCCTGGACGGTACAAGGCATTGACTGCCACAATATCTTCAAATCGGGAAGGTTTTAAGCGGGTTAGAACTTTGCGCATCCCTTCAGATTCCAGCTGAAATATACCTGTCGTTTCTCCGTCTGCTAACAGGTTGAAGGTCACAGTGTCCTCTAATGGAATCGAGTTGATGTTTACTTTCTTACCAGTTTTCCGATAGATAGAAGATAAAATTGAATCGATTAATGTAAGGTTCCGTAAGCCTAGAAAGTCCATTTTCAAAAGGCCGATTTCTTCGAGATGTTCCATTGAAAATTGCGTTAAATATACCTGGTTAGACCCGCGTTGAATGGGGATTAAATCAATTAGCTGCTTCTCACTTATGACCACACCAGCTGCATGGGTGGAAGTGTGGCGCGGTAGACCTTCTAGTTTTAAAGCCGTTTCAAAAAGCCGTTGATTCATCGGGCTTTCCTTAATAAATCTTCTAAGTGGTTCCGATTCCTTATAGGCTCCTTGCAGGTTTATTCCTAATCGCGACGGAATCGTCCTTGATAAATGTTCTAGTTCCTTTGAATTTAACCCGAATACCTTACCGACATCCCTTAATGCAGCTTTTGCTGCGAGGGTTCCAAATGTTACGATTTGCGCGACATGTAGTTCACCGTATTTCGCCGCAACGTAATTAATCACCTCATCGCGCCGATGATCTGGAAAATCAATATCAATATCTGGCATCGAAATTCGCTCAGGATTTAGAAATCGTTCAAACAATAGATTATGCTTTAATGGGTCCACATCAGTTATGTATAAAACATAAGCAACAAGCGATCCTGCTGCCGAGCCCCTTCCTGGACCTGTTAGAATTCCCTGCGCGCGGGCATATCTCATAAAATCCCAAACAATTAAAAAGTAGTTGCTAAATTCCATTCGCTTAATAACTGATAGTTCATAGGACAAACGATCAAAATATTCCTGAGATGGGGCAGAAAAACGTTCGCTTAATCCCTGTTTGCATAACAATTCCAAATACTCCGAAGCTTGCATTCCATTCTCCGTTGGGAATGCTGGCAGATAAGTCTTATTCAGTTCAATGTTAAAGTCGCATCTGTTTGCAATCCTGAGTGTATTTTCTAATGCATCCGGGACATCAGAAAAGCGATCCACCATTTCACTTGCAGTTTTTAAATAGAACTGATCGTTTTCCAACTTTTCTCTGTGATCGTCCTGCAATTTATCGCCATTTTTTATGGCTAACAAACACTCTTGGGCAAACATATCTTCTTTTTCTAGATAATAGACCTGATTTGTCGCTGCCAGCGGGATATTCATTTCTTTTGAAATCAAGTTAAACTGATTTCTGATGGTTGTTTCTTGTTCGAGTTGATGATTTTGAATCGCTAGAAAAAAGCAGTCTCTGCCGAAGATGGTATCTAGTTTTCTTATTATATTTCTGGCAATTTCTTCTTCACCATTTAAGATGGACTGCTCAATTTCACCTTCTAGTCCAGGTGTGATTGCTATAAGCCCTTCCGAATAATGTTTCAACCATCTGAGCGGAATCCCCTGATCCGTTTTTGTTTGAACCGTACTAGATATCTTTAATAGATTTTTATAGCCATGATCATTTTCTGCGAGTAAGACCAATGGATAAGACTCGTTATTGTTGTTTTCACTTTCTACATCCACAGTTAACCCGATGATGGGTTTAAGATTATTTTTCTTACACAACTTATAAAATTCAATCGTTCCGTACATGACGTTTCTGTCGGTTAAGGCGATCGCAGAAAAGCCTTTTTTTTGTGCATTTTCAATTAAATCCGGGACAGATGCCGTACTTGTTAATAAACTATATGCACTATATACATGTAGGTGAATAAAAGACATATTGTCACACCCTTAATTCCATAATCTCTCCCTTTATTATAGAACGTTATTGATAAAAAAGAAAATATGTTCTCATTTTTAAAAAACATATTTGTAAATGTTTGTCCATATAAATGAGTATTGGGATTGATTATGGGTAAGGGCGGTTGACGAGATGAAAGAAATTGGTTTTTTTCCTGCTTTTATAGAAAGTTACTTTATTGCCTTAGGTGTGGTGCTTGGTGGTTCGCTTATTGGTGGGATAGCCTCATTTCTAACCGGACAGCCACCGCTAACGACCGTTTACCGCTTATCATCAGCGCTTCGAATTTGGGCGATTGTTTCGGCGATTGGCGGGACATTTGACGCGGTTTATACGTTTGAAAGAGGCTTATTTGATGCGAATACAAAGGATCTTTTTAAACAATTTTTATTAATACTCTCTGCCTTAGGCGGGGCCCAGACTGGTGCCCTCCTGATTAATTGGTTAACCCAGGAGCATATCTCATCATGAGAATCCCGCCATTATATCGAAGACCTTCCTGGCAGCGTTTTTTTGGAGGAATGGCCGTAGGCGGTGTGATTAGCTGGTGTATTTTTTTATATATTTATGGGGTTTGGCAGGAAAAGAACACCGAATTAATTCGGACACAAGCGAAGGAAATTATTGACCTAAACGGAGAGAAAAAAATTTGGCAGGAAGAATATAAAGAAATTAATAAGCGAAATATTGAACAGCTTACAGTCCAGAAAATCAACATTAGAATTGCAAACTGGGAAAAATATAAACTTGATTCTTTAAGTGTATTAGAGACAGAAGACTCGGTTAGAGATGATATTAGCATGATGATTGCAAAAGATATCGAAACCGTCTACAAAAGTAAGGACCTTCTGAAAAAAATTATTGAAAATAAACCGATTAAAATAAATGATAAAAGGTATAAACTAAAGGTTAAAGAAATGGTTTTTTATACAAACCTATCGATCCAATTAGAGATTCATTTTGAATAATAAAAATCGACCCTCACTCTCACAAGGGCCGATTTTTCTATTTATTAAAAGAATAATTTTCACATACTTCGTCAAGTGCTTTTAATACATCGTCCACTTCGTTCCAAGAATAGATGGATGCTCCTGATGCCAGTGGATGTCCCCCACCTTTAAACTGCCTTGCAACTCCATTGATTACAGGACCCTTTGAACGCAGACGTACCCTTATCTGTTCTGCTTCCTCGATGAAGAATACCCATGCCTTTATTCCTTTTACATTTCCTAATGTTCCAACTAAGAGGGATGCCTCTGCGGGTTTTGCATTGTATTCTTGTAATAGTTCTTTTGTTAGCTTAACGGAGGCAACACCGTTATTCTGTAACTCAAAATTTTGGAGTATAAAACCGTTTAACTTAATGATATTGGTATCCAATTCATACATCTTGTCAAATAGCTCAGTCCGTGAAAAATTATAATGAATTAATTCCCCAGCATACCCCAGTGTTTTTTCCGTCGTACTCGGGAAAAGAAATCTTCCAGTATCACCGACAATGCCAGCGTATAACAATCTCGCTGCTGCATCATTCATTTTTAGCCCTTTGTCTTTTCCGTTTAAATAAAATTCATAAATCATTTCGCTGCAAGAGCTAGCGCTTGTATCCACCCATAATAAATCACCATACGGGTCCTCATTTGGATGATGATCAATTTTTATTAACTTTTCACCCAGAGAATAACGCTTGTCACAAATCCTTTCAGCATTTGCGGTATCACAAACGATCACTAATGCACCCTTATATACTTCATCTTCAATCACATCAAGCCTGCGCATGTAATGAAGGGTTGGTTCCTCTAGACCAACGGCATAAATCTTTTTATTTGGGTAGGATTCTTGAAGAATCGCTGCCAATCCACCTTGTGAACCGTAGGCATCGGGGTCTGGACGGACGTGACGATGAATAATGATGGTTTCAAATTGTTCAATCTCTGCTAAAATCTGCTCAATCATGTGCAATGCTCCTTTACCAACTAATAAACCAAATGTGGTATTTTTTTGTTTTTACAGTTACAATAATAGAAGATTTTCTATGCTTGGAGGAAATAATATGTTTGTACTTGTTGTATTAATTGCTATACTATTTGCTTTCTATCTATTTTATAAAACAAAATACATCAGAAGCAACCGTTTAGTAGAAAAGAAATGGCTTGCTGCTAAATCAAATATTGCCCTAGGGCTTTTTGTCTTTTTATTTGGAGTTAATCACTTGTTATTTATTTCCGAAACAACGGTTATGTATATAGTTGCCGCTGTATTTATTGTTTATGGAGCATTATTCAGCTGGATCGGTTTCAAAAAATATAAACATTACCTTCCATTCGCAATCGAGGAAGCAAAAAATTTTGAACTGCAAAAATAATTATTGAAGCCGCTTCTCCATTAGTGAAGCGGCTTTTTTTATTGATATAAATTTGATAGCTGTCTAATTTCTATCAAGCAATTGACACATCATCATTGCTTTTCCAACTAATATTCCTTCATTGAAAACTTCTACATCCACTTTTCCAAATTTACGTCCGACTTCAAGTACTTTCGGATAAATTTCTAATATACTCTCCATTTGAACAGGTTTAATAAAGTAAATAGTCATATTTTCAACGACAAGATCGCCTTTTTTATAGCTCCGTAATACACGGTTTGCTGCATCAGAGACAATCGTTGTAAACACACCGTAAGAGATTGTTCCAAGTTGGTTGGTCATTTGCGGGGTTACTTCGCAAGAGTAAACCTCTTCTCCTTTTGCTTTTCCCTGCATTAATACTATTTGATTTGTAACGATATCGTCGAGAGTTTCCCCGACCTGTGGCTGCCGCTGGTTCATTTGTAATGCTTTTAAAACATCCTGCCTGCTAATAATACCTTCCAAACGGTTTGAGTCATTTGTAACAGGAAGTACTTCAATTCCTTCCCAGACCATGGTATGTGCAGTTGAAGCCACACTTGTCTTCCCATTTACCGACATGGGGTGCTTGGTCATAATTTTATCGATGGATGCTTCTAAATCCTGACCTAAAATGTCCTTACTTGTCACCATCCCTTGAATCTTCATGTTTTGGTCAACTACTGGGTAGCGGCTGTGTGCAGTTTGTTGGTTAAATTCATGCCATTTTGACACCCTATCCGTCGTTTTTAGATAAAAAGTATCAGCAAGAGGGGTTAAAATATCTTCGACTAAAATAATTTCTTTTTTGATTAATTGGTCATAAATCGCCCGGTTAATCATGGTTGCGACCGTAAACGTATCATAGCTCGTTGAGATGACCGGTATTTCTAGTTTATCTGCTAGCTTTTTGATATGATCGTCAGCATCAAATCCACCGGTTATGAGCACAGCGGCTCCAGCTTTTAAAGCAAGTTCATGCGCCTGAGTCCGGTTCCCGACTATTAATAGGTTACCAGCCTCAGTGTAGCGCATCATGGCTTCTAATTTCATGGCACCAATAACAAATTTATTTAGGGTTTTATGCAAGCCCGTTCTTCCGCCCAACACCTGACCATCAACAATATTTACTACCTCAGCAAAAGTGAGTTTTTCAATATTCTCTTTCTTTTTCCGTTCTATTCTAATCGTTCCAACCCGTTCGATGGTACTTACATATCCTTTATTTTCCGCTTCTTTAATCGCACGGTAGGCTGTACCTTCACTAACGGACATCGCCTTGGCAATTTGTCTGACAGATATCTTTTCCCCAATAGGGAGACCATCAATATATTGTAAAATTTGTTCATGCTTAGTGGCCAAGACCTTCACCCTTTATAGTCAAATTCCAATTATTCTATTTAGAATAACCCGGATTACATATAATTTTTATTATAGAGTGTTGAAAGCCTTGATTCAATGCGGATTCTCACATTACTCTTAATTCTCAATGATAGAACCTAGATTTCTTCCTAGATCGTCGCTCCGATTGAAGTTTATGTCCTTGCTTTTTGGGGCTATAAAGAAGGCCAGTAAGATTTCCAGCGATAACGATTAAGGCAAATGAGAGCCAGGCTAATGAAAATATCCCTTGAGCCCCATCAGCATAAATAGATAATCTTGGTGCTCCATAATAAAGCAAGATGCCACAGAGTAACAGGCAAAGTAAATATCTGTTCTTTTTCAATTTTATTTCCTCCCCCTAAAAGACTGCTTGTTCCATATTTATGCATAGTGGAAGGAAAAAAGTATGTAAATCGCCTAAGAACAATTAAATTTCGATGGCTTCGCCTGGTTGGAGTACTTTACCGTTTTTATCTTCCAGCATCTCAATAAACTTAAACGGGTCTTGTTTGATTGGCGGGAAGGTATTGTAGTGGATCGGCACAACTGTATTAGCTTTTAACAGCTTTGCTGCGTATGCTGCATCTTCAGGCCCCATTGTAAAATTATCACCTATGGGCAGGAAGGCTACTTCAATCGGATGGCGCTCACCAATCAACTTCATATCTGAAAATAACCCCGTATCACCAGCATGATAAATCGTCTTTCCTTCATTCATAAATAAGATTCCAGCAGGCATGCCGCAATAGATGAGTTCATTATTTTCTGTTGTAAAGCTTGATCCATGGAAGGCTTGCGTTAGTTTAACTTTGCCAAACTCAAATTGATGGGCACCACCGATGTGCATACCATGGGTATGAACTCCCTGCCAGCTTAAGTAAGTAGAAATTTCGTGGTTAGCAACGACAAGGGAGTTATTTTTCTTTGCCAGCTCAACCGTATCCCCGACATGGTCATTGTGACCATGCGATAAAATAATGACATCTGGTCTTAGTTCCTCCACCTTCAAGTCCGTCAATTGATTGCCATTTATGAAGGGGTCAATTAAGATGGTTTTCCCGTTTGTTTGAATTTGTACAACAGAATGTCCATGATACGAAATTTTCATTCGACTTGCTCCTCTCGGTTTTCATATAGTATATACTTCCATACGATAACTGGAATTCCTTCCATATCTCTAGTTTAATCCTAATATATTGATTTTAAGCAAGGAGAAGTATAAGGTGGTCAGTTAGTTTACATTTCAAGTTTTAATTGATAATCTCATCATAGGACATGAATTACATAGGGGGAGTAAAAATGAATCAGCGATTAACTAAGCTTCAAACATGGATGAGAGAAAACGATATTGAAGTTAGCTTCCTAACCTCATCAGAGAATGTATTTTATTTAAGCGGATATTACACCAATCCACATGAACGCTTGCTCGCACTAGCAGTCTTTCAAACAGACGAGCCCTTCCTTGTTTGCCCAGGGATGGAAGTCCACGATGCCAAACGTTTTGGCTGGGCCAATGAAATTCTCGGCTATAGCGACATTGACAATCCGTGGGAAATGATTCTAAATTCCATCAATAAAAGAATAAATGGCGTGTCAAAAGCAGCTATTGAAAAAGAACATATGAATGTGGAACGTTATGAACAACTCTCAAAGTTATTCCCTCAGGCATCATTTGTTTCTGCTGAAGAAAAATTACGAATGCTTCGAATGATTAAGGATGCCAAGGAGTTAAAAACTATTGAAGAGGCCTGTGCCCTTGCCGATTACGCAGTTGAATTCGGTGCTAATGAAATCAAGGAAGGCAAAACGGAGTTGGAAATACTTAATGCCTTAGAATACGCCCTAAAACAAAAGGGTGTGACCGAAATGTCGTTTTCGACAATGGTGCTTACCGGAGCAAATGCAGCTTCTCCACATGGAAACCCCGGAGAAACAAAAATTCAAAAAGGCGATCTTGTTTTATTTGATTTGGGTGTGGTCGTTGACAGGTATTGTTCTGATATCACTAGAACGGTTGCTTATGGGGACATTAATGACAAGCAAAAGGAAATCTATGACACCGTATTAAAAGCCCAGCTTGCTGCCATTGAAGCAAGCATTCCAGGGGTTCGTGCAGCCGAAGTGGACTTAACTGCCCGTCGAATCATTGCTGAAGCCGGATTCGGAGAGTATTTTCCACACCGCCTTGGGCATGGTCTCGGGATAAGCGTGCATGAATACCCATCATTAACTGAGACAAATGACCTTATTATTGAAGAAGGTATGGTATACACGATTGAACCAGGTATCTATGTACCAAATGTGGCTGGTGTTCGCATTGAAGACGATGTGTTTATTACCTCAGACGGGGCAAAAGTCCTCACAAAATTCCCAAAAGAGTTACAGATCATTAAATAATTTCTTTTGGACTTTTTTTACATTGAAATCTGTGAAGAGTTGGTATATTATATAAATACAAGCTGCGTTGTTCGTAGTCATAATAAAGTTTTAACCTTTAAGCTGTAAAAGGGAGTTTAACCATTGGAGCTCGAATGACAAGCCTCTGTCTATAAGACCTGGAGGACATGCAGAAAAGTTTCTGAGAACACCCACTTTGAGGAGTGGTGGTTTAAAACTTTCTTATATTAATACGGCAAATGCGGCTACATATTTAGTTTTATTAAACCAGTTCCTTTTTAGGAGCTGGTTTTTTTTATTAAATGCTTGGTTAATAATTTTAGACTTTATACGCCAAATGTGCCCTGTTTCAAAGTTTCTGGCTCGTTTCGGACACGTAGAACCCCTCTACGTTACCCTTTTCTCTGGTCCTGGCTCTTTTCGGTCACGTTGAACCCCTCTACGTGACCTTTTTCTCTGGTCCTGGCTCTTTCGGTCACGTAGAATCACCTTTTAGAAAAAGGAGGAGGGACATATCCGTCCCTCCTCCTTCCTAGTTAATCATTATTTTTCCAGCAATGTTTTGGTAGCTAAAAATTCAAGTCCATGTGCGTCTGCGACTGCTTCGTAAGTTACATACCCGCCTAGTGTGTTGATACCCTTCAATAATGCTTCATTGCTAAGACATGCTTGTTTGTATCCTTTATTTGCAATTTGAACCGCATACGGTACGGTTACGTTTGTTAACGCAATGGTTGATGTTCTTGGTACCGCACCTGGCATATTGGCAACAGCATAATGGACAACATCATGCTTCACATAGGTTGGATTATCATGAGTAGTAATCCGATCAGTCGTATCAAAAATACCGCCTTGGTCGATTGCAATATCGACAACGACACTGCCAGGTTTCATTGATTGAATCATCGCTTCCGTTACAAGTTTCGGTGCTTTGGCCCCCGGAATAAGAACAGCACCAATGACCAAATCCGACTCCCTTACTGCTTCGGCAATATTATAAGGATTGGACATTAAGGTTGTCACATCGGATCCAAAAATATCATCTAATTGACGAAGCCGATCTGGATTTAAATCAATAATGGTCACTTTTGCCCCTAAACCAATCGCCATTTTAGCCGCATTCGTTCCAGCCACACCTCCGCCAATAATAGTTACCGTTCCTCTTTGGACTCCTGGGACACCGGAAAGAAGAATACCCATCCCTCCATGAACCTTCTCAAGGAATTGAGCACCAATTTGAGCAGCCATTCTTCCAGCGACCTCACTCATCGGTGTTAATAATGGTAAACTTCTATTAGATAACTGAACCGTTTCATAGGCTATACCCACTACTTTTTTATCAATCAATGCTTTGGTTAATTCTGGTTCAGGTGCAAGATGTAAGTATGTAAATAATATTAAGCCTTCTCGGAAGTATTTATATTCACTAGGAAGCGGCTCTTTAACCTTCATTACCATTTCCATGGACCATGCTTCTTCTGCTGTATCTACTAATTTTGCACCAGCAGTTTCATAATCCTCATTTAAAAAACCAGAGCCTAGCCCTGCTCCTTTTTCAATAAAAACCTCATGACCAAATTTCACTAGGTTGACCACTCCAGCAGGTGTCATGGCTACACGGTTTTCATTATTTTTGATTTCCGTAGGTACTCCGATCCGCATGTGTTTTCCTCCAAGTATTATTATTCATAGAAAAATAGACCAAGCCAATTTTATTATAACCTTTTTCATAAGTTAGATGTATTCTCATTGATGATAACAAATACACATTTTAATTCCATAAAAAATATAGCAAAAGCTTTGCCGATTATGGCAAAGCCTATGTTTTAATGAGTCATTAATACCAAGGATAATAAGGGTATGGGTACGGTGGATAGTACGGATATCCGTAACCGTATCCGAAACCTGGAGCTAATAAGGCACCTGCTGCTAACCCAGTTAAGAATGGGAACCCAAATCCAAAACCAAATGGTCTTCCGAAGCCAAAACCAAATGGTCTTCCAAAGCCGAATCCAAATGGTCTTCCAAACCCAAATCCAAATGGTCTGCCGAAGCCACCAAATCCAAATCCTGGACGGCCAAATCCACCAAAGTGTCCGAATCCTCCATGGCCGAATCCACCAAAGTGTCCGAATCCTCCGTGGCCGAATCCCCCATGAATTCTTTCATCTGCTGGGTTCATCACATCATATTGCACATCAATGTTACTAGGCATTCCATACATTTCTGTACTCATAATTCTCCTCCTCAATTCTAATTTATTGACACATTAAAGAATATGCAAGTGTGTATGCATATTCTTGGGTATTTGCCTGTAACCTTAAAAATTCCCAAGACACATGTCTAGAAAAAAAGACTGCCCAATATTGGACAGTCCCTCAGTATCTATACATTTTTTACTTAGCTCTCTGTACCAGAAAAATCCTCACTATCAGCAATCGCTGTTCCTTCGCCAATAAAACCACTAGTATACGAATTCATAATTTGTTGGCTTACTTCAATCGTACCCTGTTCGTCAAACTCAAACAAAAACTTTTTATTCTGGTCATGGTTTACCATCCGACAATCTCCTTTCCTTTGTAAACTACCTCTTTATTGTTCGAAAAATTGCAACAGTTATTCCTTGTTAAATAATGTATAATTTAAGTAAGGAGATGATAAATCATGGGACTTAAATATCAGAATATTTTAGTCGCTATTGATGGTTCAAAAGAAGCAGATTGGGCTTTTAAAAAGGGCATTGAAATTGCCAAAAGAAATGACGCCACCCTATTATTAGTCCATGTTATTGACACTAGGACGTTTGCTTTAATTGAAGCTTACGATACAGTTATTGGTGATCGGGCAGAAAAGCTTGCAAAAGATATGCTTGAAAATTATCTAAAACAAGCGGAGGATGCAGGCTTAACAAAAGTGCAATATGAAATAGACTACGGCTCTCCTAAAATAAGAATTCCTAGAGATTTGGCTAAAAAACACAATATTGATTTAATTCTCTGCGGTGCTACTGGATTAAATGTAGTGGAAAGGTTCTTTATCGGCAGTGTTTCTGAACATATCACCCGATATGCAGCTTGTGACGTTCTCGTCGTACGCACAGACAAAGATTCCGAATAAATATGAAATTTTCAAAAGCACGCAGCCATGATGCTTCGTGCTTTTTTATACACTAAATTGACCTTAAAAATAGGTTTGTAGAGAATGGTTTATACATGTATAGTATAATAAAATACTAATAAATAGATTGGAGGCAACTATATGAAAGAATATTTTTCATTTGATGATCGTCTTGGTATCCAGCTCCCCGATTTAACAATGGAATTGGCTGATTACAGCATAGAAACACAGGAAGAGATTCTCTTATATTGGGAACAAGTTCGAGGCTCTATCCCGGACCGGATTGGAGAACTAGAAAATCAAATTAATCAGAAACAAGCACTTCTTTCGAATGAAAGTAATTTCCCTCGCTCCTGTCAACTGAACACCGAAATTGCGGAACTAGCTTCGATTATTAATGATTTATGGCTATGGTACCGAGCAAACGAAGTTCTTTCAACAAAAGTCCATCAATAAAAAACTCCCTTTCCATCGAAAAAGGGAGTTTTCTCTATTAAAGGTCTTTTTGTATTTCTCTCACTACATGGCCAAGTTCAGGTAAAATTAATTTATTCATCGCTAGTTTCACAGCACCAGTTGAGCCTGGGGTGGAGAATACAGCTTTATTTTTTATCACCCCCGCAATGGCCCTTGAAAGAATTGCAGCGCTGCCAATATCGTCTTGATAGCTCAACATCCTGAACAATTCTCCAAATCCAACAATTTCTTTATCTAGTAAATTTTGTACAGTTTCTATCGTTACGTCTCGCTTTGCAATCCCTGTGCCGCCATTTGTTAAAATGACATCAATTTCTTCTCTTGAACAGCCCTTTACTAATTCATCATGAATTGGTGCGGCCTCATCTTTTACTATCACGTAATCTATAATTTTGTGACCTGCTTGTTCAAGCAGTTCCATCATCAGTTTACCACTTTTGTCTGTTTCGCTATTTCTTGTATCACTAACTGTGATTACTTTACAATTTACCGTTTTTGGGGCTTCCTTTTTATGTTCTTGAGTACTCATCCAATATACTCCTCTTTTTCTTTTAGGTAACGAAGTTGATAATATTTATGCGCTAAATCAGTTACCTTTCTCGTTAACTGATAATTGGCGCCTGCACCAATCGCCATACTGACAAGCGGGATACCTTGTATCACCTTTTTTCGGAACAATGTAATAACCAACGCTTTCAATAGTTGCTGTACTGGCTGTTCAATCCATGTAATATCAATAATTTCCTCATTTCCTTTATAAAAATAATAGTCATCCCGATTCTCCAATTCATCCATCAACAAGCTCCATCCCTCTAGTTGAAGCCTTGGCGGCAATGTTGCCGTATGAAACACCTTCAGAGAGGTCATCATTTCAAACGGGGTATTAACCTCAATCCCATAGGTCATTGCAATTAATTGGACGGCCCTTAAATTAATAACGGCTATTGCTGGTATGTCTGTGCTTAGAAGAAGTGGACCACCAGTCCCAGCTAAACCACCTTGAGCAAAAGAGTATAGACGATGCCTCGCAATTTGCTGCTCTGCAATGTATTGTAATTGCTCAATTTTTAATTGGCGTAAGTCTTCTACTTTTTCTAAGTCTTTATGAAATATCCGCCCCGCAGAAAGAATTCTCTCCTTTGCATCCATCTGTAGCTGCGAGCCTTGTATCATACTATGTAAATGAAACAGCCAACTATCAATAACAGTAAAGAATTGCCGTTGAACCCTTTCGGGTAATAATAAGAATGATTGTTGCAGATATTTTTCATAAGTTAATTGGAAATCATTGGGCTCAAATTCACGTAAATTTCTTTCCCAATCCTGTATTTCATTCAAGACCTTTGCTTCACGGTCTGTTAATGGCATGATCGATTCCCCTCCACAGCAAGGCTTTCTATTTCCAGTATATCACAATGAAATAAAAGGATAAAAAGGCAAAAGCCATTAAATTAGCTTTTGCCTTCTGTTTATTAAAGAGTATTTGCTAAGCGAACGACGTCTCTAGCAATCATTACTTCTTCATTAGTCGGTATAATTAATACTTTAACTGGTGAGTGTGGATAGTTGATGAATGTTTCTTCGCCTCTCACTTTGTTCAAAGCAGGGTCCCAATAAACACCCATAAATTCAAGGCCTCTTAAGATTTTCTCCCTAATCGTATCACTATTTTCACCGATACCAGCTGTGAAAATAATTGCATCTACACCATTCATTCTTGAAGCATAGGAACCAATGTATTTATGGATACGGTTTGCAAATACATCTAGAGCAAGTTGAGCGCGGTCATTACCCTTTTTTGCTTCAATTTCAATATCCCTTAAATCACTAGAGAAGCCTGACATAGCGAGCATACCACTCTTTTTATTCAAAACATCAAGGACTTCATCCGCTGTTTTATTTGTTTTCTCCATAATATAAGGAATGAGTGCAGGGTCAATATTACCTGAGCGAGTTCCCATCGTTACCCCTGCAAGTGGTGTGAAGCCCATAGATGTATCAATCGACATACCGCTTTCAATCGCAGCAATACTTGCTCCATTCCCTAAATGACACGAAATAAGGCGAAGTTGTTCAACGGGTCGACCTAGTAACTCTGCAGCACGTTGTGAAACATATTTATGTGATGTTCCATGAAAGCCATACTTACGAATGCCATACTTTTCGTAATACTCCATTGGCAGGCTATACAGGTAAGAACTTTCTGGCATCGTTTGGTGGAAAGCCGTATCAAAAACAGCTACCGCAGGAACATTTGGGAGCACACTCATGAAAGCTTTAATTCCTGTAAGATTTGCTGGGTTATGCAAAGGTGCAAGTTCTGATAATTCATCAATTTTCTTTAATACTTCATCTGTGATAAGCACTGAGTCATTAAATGTTTCACCACCATGGACTACTCGGTGTCCCATTCCAACAATCTCATCAAGTGATTTGATAATCCCTAAAGTGGTTAGTTTATCCAAAAGCATTTTAACCGCGACTTCATGATCAGGAATATCACTGATTTCTTGGATTTTCTCTCCATTTACTGTAATATTAAAAATCGAATCATTCAATCCGATTCTTTCAATTAATCCTTTTGTAATAACATCTTCGCTTGGCATTTCAAACAATTGAAACTTCAAGGAAGAGCTTCCTGCATTAATTGCAATAATTTTTGCCATTTTTGTTACCGCTCCTTTTATATAACAACACTGGTTTGGAGTAATTTTTGTTAGTACAACATTATTTTGCTCAAACCGCTCTTGATTATTTCCTTCCTCATTTAATCATTGTGTATATTATATTTCAAGGTATAATTCACATGGCAGCGTTTACATTACGAATGTTAATATATTCACATATTTCGGTAATTTTATAAGATTTATAACACTCAGAAAAAAAGGATGAGCAGGGTTTAAACCCTGTTCATCCTTTGTTCTCTTGGAACCATTTTTCCATTTTAGATAGTATTTTATCCATTTCTACTGCATTCGAAAGGCTAGGCAAATCGACAAGTAATGCCTGCTTTGGCGGTTGCACGCCTAAACCCTTTTTTTGGAGGATGATGATACTCTTAGCTGTATTTTTATTATTAAACATGCTCGTGGGTAATTGTAACAATCCTTGCACAATGACATGCTCTTTAAAGAATTCACTTAGTTGAGAGGCTTGTTCACTTTCAAATAAACCATTAGGAATAATAAAGAATAAATACCCACCAGGTGCTGTATACATGACACTTTGCTCAATGAATAAATGATGGGAATAGGTATGTCCCTCATCTGCCTTTACTTGATACTCCGCTGCTCTGACATCATTCGGATAATATCCAACAGGTAAATCACCGATGACCGCATCTACGGGGTCGATAAGCAGTGGCTCAAGGCTGTCTTGATTGAAGAGTTGAATAGGGTGCTCTTGTAAATTTGCATTAACATAGGCAAGCTTAATTAACAGGTCATCAATCTCCACACCGACAGAATCTACTTTTTTTTGCAGGTGATTTAATACAGTTGTTAACAAATTACCGGTTCCTACTGCTGGGTCAAGCAAGCGGAATGTTGACTGTTTCATAAATCTATTTACTAAATAACCGACAAGCATCCCCACTGTATCAGGTGTCATTTGATGGTTAGGCTGAACACTTTCTTTCATCCCTTTTAAAATGACAAGCTGATATGCCTTTCGAAGTTCCTCGTTTGAAAATTTGTTTAAATTGATCTGTTCATATTGTTTCTTAATCCTTTTTTCTGTTAGTTCGCTGACCTCAGCCTGAAGGATAGAGCCATGAAATAAATTCTCGCCAGTTTCTGCAAGTGCCTCTAAATATGTACAATTAAGTTCTTCCTGTAAAAGAAGTGCTGTTTCATTAAATAACGTAAAAAGTTGTTCTACTGGAGAAACGTTCATCTTTTCCCCTCCCTCTTTAAATTCCTTATCCATTTTAATCGAGTATAGCTATTTTATACAAGTTTTAACCAAACAAAAAGGCCTCGTAATACCGAGGCCTTCTGCTTTACTATTTTGCAGCCTTTGCAGCTTCAATTGCTGCTTCGTAGTTAGGGTGGTTTGTTGCTTCACTAACATACTCAACATATGTCACTGTATCACTTGAATCAACAACAAATACAGCACGAGCCAATAGTCTTAATTCTTGGATAGCAACCCCATATGCTTCTCCAAAAGAAAGGTCACGGTGATCAGATAACGTTTGAACGTTTTCTATTCCGCTTGCAGCACACCAGCGCTTTTGTGCAAAAGGTAAGTCCATGCTTACAGTTAAAATTTTCACGTTGCCTAAGCTATTTGCTTCTTCATTAAACCGGCGTGTTTCTGCATCACACACACCCGTATCCAAAGATGGGACGGAAGTAATTAAACGCACTTGACCCTTTGTATTCTCTAATGTTACTGCTGATAAGTCATTCGCTAGGACTGTGAAGTTAGGTGCTTTGTCCCCTACCTTTACTTCATTGCCTAATAGAGTAATTGGGTTTCCTTTAAATGTTACATTTGCCATAATACATCCTCCTTTGTCGTATCCAAGTTCAAGCGATTGTTGTAAACCACTTCACTTCAAATATGTACAGTGTAAATATATCTTTTCAATATCTATTTTGCAATTATTTAGACTTATTGAAAATTGCTAGCGCCCCGTTTAGCGACATGAAAAAAGTTAATCTTCCTAGTCTTTTGGAAGATTAACCTTTCCTACTATAATTCAAGCTCTTCTTTTGGTTTATGCTCGTTTTTAGATCCTTGCGAACTATTTTGCTGTTGCCCTTGGTCCTTTTTTGAGAACATTTGCTGAACTTTATCAATCGCGGAAGGAGCAAGTTCAAGTATTTTCTCATACAAATGGGTGCTTTCATCTAAATGCAGCATTTTTACTCCATGAGAGTTGACAATTAAAAAAGCAATTGGGGTAATAGAAACACCGCCCCCGCTCCCTCCCCCAAATGGATGGGATGAACCTTGACTTTGTCCTTGACCTTGTTCTTTTCCTTGTCCTTGACCTTGACTTTGACTTTGAGACCCTTGGAGCTTAAATTCACTACCACCTGCAGCAAATCCAAAGCCTACTTTCGATACTGTCAAAATAACACTGCCGTCTGGGGTCTCAACTGGGTCCCCTATAATCGTATTAACGTCAATCATTTCTTTCAAACTTTCCATTGCAGTTGTCATCAAACCTTGAATTGGGTGGTCAGACATGGCTGTTTCCTCCTTTTTCAAACGGATTTTGTTTTATCATTTGCAAAATTAGTTTTCTTTTTAAAGTGCGGAAGTCCGCCCTTCCAGAATCTAAACAGTTTTAATCCTGCTAGAATAGCATACCCGATACGAAACTGAATAATACATGTAAATCTTGTTTGAATTACGGCAGCTTGAAAGTGTGGGGTAACCGATATTTTGGGCATTTCTTTAAGTTTGAAATAATGACTGAGAAGCCCTATGATGCTCCCCTTAAAGGCCCATATTGCTCCGGTTATTGTCCCAGTGTGCGCCGCATCTCCGAGACCAATCAGCGTATTCCATTCTAAGCCTTTCATTGTGACCTTCCGAAAAAACTTCCTGACAATACGATGTAATCCGAACACATGATTGAGTAATTTTTTGGCATTTGATGCATTAGTCTCCACCTCATCTGTTGTAATATGATTCGTGTCTTGTTTAGTTGATTCTCGTGCGGAATCTCCCATTTTAGTATTACTTTCTACAACTATGCTAGGAGAATTATCATCCACTTTTATTAACGGAACATTTATTGTATATTTTATTAACCCGAACCAAATCTTTAATTTTATCTTTAGATCGTCATTGTCATTATGATGATAATAATTAATAAGGATTGTTAATTTAGTAAAAAGAATGAGAATGAAAAAGAGCAATAGAATGGACAAAATCAGGAGCACCCAAAACAATTTCAATCACAACCTTTCAGCGGGTAGTATTTGCTTTTATATAAAAAAATAAACCTACCAACAATTGTTGATAGGTTTATTTTCACCGTTCCACATGGATAACTGTTGTGTCAGTGAAGAGATCATGCAAGCCCTGTTTTTTTGGTAAAAAAGCGACAATGATATATCCGAAGATAATCGTTGCTGATATAAATCGGCCGATCCATTCACGAAAGAGTATGGTTCCCCAGGTCAATTGATCATTCTTTAAATCGACTACCTTCAATCCAAACACCATTTTCCCAAGGGTTTGATTAAGATATTTTGTCATCAAGACGAAATATAAATAAAAGATGACCGCCGATGAAATGGAGACTGGCGCAAACATATTGGTTTCTGATAAAGGAATATCCAATAATCGAAAAATAGGTTTAATTAGCAGCCGAACAATGCTTCCCACGACCACTAAATCAAGCAGATACGCCCAAAAGCGCATCCAGAAGCCCGCATAACGAACGGTATAATTTTCCTTTCTGTCAGGCGTGGTTTCTTGATATTCATTTATATCCATTAATTAGCCCCCCTATTCTGCATACAGATACATGAGACGTGGAGAATTCGGCTTCGAAAGTATTTGCATTAATCCAGCCATTTCAACGTTTTCACCCATTAATTTCTTTGCCTGCATAGTAAATAAGGAACCCAAACCAAGAGAATCTGAATAACGAACCACCTGCGCCCCTTTGAGCTTTTCTTGTTTTTTCATAAGATTCACTACATCGTCTAAGTAGCCGAACCCATCGATTAGGTGTAAATCCTTCGCTTGTCGTCCATCGTAAACACGGCCGTCAGCAATTTTTTTCACCTGGGCGACGGGCAAGTTACGCCCTTCTGAAATCACTTTGACAAATCCTTCATAGGAATTATTGATCATCGACTGTAATATTTGCCGTTCTTCATCTGTCATTTTTCTTGTTGGGCTCATAATGTCCTTATGCTTGCCACTTTTTATGGTGACAAAATCTACCCCATACTTATCGGCAAGACCTTCATAATTGATGCCTTCCATAATAACCCCAAGGCTGCCCGTCATCGTCTCAGGACTTGCATAAATCTTTTTTGCTGCAGTTGAAATATAATATCCTCCTGATGCTGCCATTGAACCCATCGAGATATAGACTGGTTTTTTACTGTTTTTTTGAATTTCAACGAGTCTATCGTGAATTTCTGCACTTTCAACGACACCACCGCCTGGTGAGTTGACCTTTATTATTATCCCTTTTACAGAATCATCTTTTTTTATATAGTTTAACTTTTTCATAAAATCCTGATGATTGTAGCCTGCACTTTGTAGGAAGGAACCAGTTTCACCAGTATCCTGTATGACACCATTGACATCGAGAATCACAATTTTCTTTAATTCGTTGCCTTCATTGACAACCTCTTCTGTAAAAGGTTGCTCAGCTGATGCCATAAAGTCGGTAAAATCAGTTTGAATCCCTTTAAAAGTAGTAGCTGATAAAAAATTAATTACCACAGAAACAAAAAATAACGCTGCCGCAATCCCTAAAGCAGCCCACCGTTTTCCATTCATAGATAAGTAAGTCCCCCTTTTTCTTTTAGTCTAAAATTTATGTCCTGCTTTTATATTGTTTCAATAAAATGCTAAACTAATTTCAGACTAACATTATTTTAGCAAAGATTATTTTTGGGGTGGGTAATCATGTTACAATTATCTCATCTTTTTCCAGGGGGTACATAAAATGGCAAACAGGCGCAATATTTACTTTTATCATAAACGGGATGAGGATATGCTATCAAAAATGGCTCCTCTTTTTGATGTGGCCGACCGTTATGGTTTTACGATTGTCACTGATTACCGAAATGCTAATATCATTGCCAGTGTTGGAGATGACGGAACATTTCTACAAGCCGTCAGGAAAACCGGCTTCCGTGATGATTGCCTTTACATGGGGATTTCAACTAAAGATAGCTTGAATATGTATTGTGATTTCCGAATTAATGATATTTCAAAAATGATTGACGCTATTATTACAAATGAAAATTTAAAAGTTCGTCGTTATCCATTAATTGACGTATCCGTTGATGGTCAGGGTACTTTTACTTGTTTAAACGAATTCAGCATACGTTCTTCGATCATAAAAACACTAGTGGTAGATGTCTTTATTAATAAGCTCCATTTAGAAACCTTTCGCGGGGATGGGTTGATTGTTGCGACACCAACCGGAAGTACTGCTTATAATAAATCGGTGAAGGGTTCGATTGTTGACCCTCTTATCCCCTGCATGCAGGTGAGTGAAGTAGCATCCCTAAATACAAATCTTTACCGAACACTAGATTCCTCCTTTATTGTTGGAAGTGAACGAACACTGACATTCAATGTAATATCCGAAGGCAATGATTATCCTACCATGGGGATGGATAATGAAGCATTAAGTATTCGTCACGTTGAGAAAATCAGCATAAGAATAAGTGATAAAAAGTTAAAAACACTAAAGCTTAAGGACAACTCCTTCTGGGAAAAAGTGAAACGGACTTTTTTATAAGAAAAGCGGAAGCGCCCGTTTAGCGAAGTAATAAGTTTTTCTTAAGAATAGAAAAACCTTATCCTATTAAAGGGATAAGGTCAGATTGTCGAGAAAGGGTATTTTTCTCGGCAATTTTTTATTCTCAGCATTTAATTATTCATTGTACCTGCTAATGGGCCTGTTGATTTCCGCTCTAGGCACTTCGCTTTCCGCGGGCGGTCCGGGGAGCCTCCTCGGCGCTAGCGCCTGCGGGGTCTCCCCAGCCCCGTACTCCCGCAGGAGTCTGCGTGCCTTCCGCAGAAATCAACAGGGAGGTAATCAACTTAAAGAATTGCAACACACTTTTTCTAGCCTTGCTAATTGTGTTGCAATCTTTTTCATATTTTGGCAGGCTGCCGTAAGGAGAGCCTCGCTTGCTTCTTCAATCCCCGTAACCGGCAATAGCGAAGCCCGTGCAGCTCTTTTGAGTCTGCGAAGCTTCGCTCAATTTTTTCCTTTCTAAATTTATAAAGCATTTTTCCAGATTTAGATAAGCGATTTTCCCTTAACTTTTCCTTGTGCTCTTCCCAAACATGACGTGTCACTACTTTTACCTTATTTTTGGAGCGTGTACATTGGGAAAGAAGTGGGCAGTTTTCATATTTCTTCGAATCAGACTTATATTCTTTATAACCCTCACGGTTTGTTGTACTGTAGGGTAATTCTTGATTATTAGGACAAACGTATAGATCTCGTTTATTAGCGTTAGCCTTTAAATGAGTAGAATCCGAAAATAAGACACGACCACCTACCATTTTGTGATTCATTGCCTGGAGAACCATCTCATCAAATATTTCCTGAAAGATATCGGTACCTTTAAAACGATGTTGGCGATTCCAACTAATCGTTGAGTGGTGTGGAACAGGATCCTTAAATTTCAGGCCTAAAAACCAGCGGTAGGCAACATTCATTTCAATTTCTCTTTGTAATTGTCGCTCGGATCGGATGCCATATATATAACCAATAAACATCATTTTAAATAGAATAGTGGGATCGGAAGGGCGTCCGTTATCATCACTATAATAAGGACGTACCTTTTCAAGAAGGAATGAAAGATCAATATATTTATCGATTAAACGAAGAAGGTGATTGTCAGGAACCAATTCATCAATAGAAACAAATTCATATTCACTTTGGGTAGATACTCTTGGTTTAAACATAGATTTCACCACTTAATTTTTTATTGTTTGGTTGTGTTAAGAGCAGTGTATTATTGATTTTACAGCTCTGTTGATTTGCGCGGAAGGCACGCAGACTCCTGCGGGAGTACGGGGCAGGGGAGACCCCGCAGGCGCTTCAGCGCCGAGGAGGCTCCCCGGCACGCCCGCGGAAAGCGAAGTGCCTGGAGCGGAAATCAACAAACATGTTGCAAAGCCTATATATTAATAATATTATAATAAATTAACGCGGTGAATGGTTAAAGTTTATTGTAGAAAATAAGAGGCTGTCGAAAGTTTCTCGACAGCCTGACCTTTTCCTATTAAAGGGATAAGGTTTTTGCTTATATGCTCGTGCTCTTTTCTTTTCGCAAATGTAACCATTGTGGAGACAATAGTTTTGTTTTTGAAAGGGAATAAATTGTTAACGCAGACCAGATGAACATAAAGGATAGAAGTTGTATTTTTGAAAAATGTTCATGATAGATAAATACCCCTAATAATAAGGTTAATGTAGGTGCAATATATTGGAGAAATCCTAATAAAGATAAGGGAATTTTTTGTGCTCCTTTTGCAAAATATAGAAGCGGCACTGCTGTTGCAACTCCTGCACCGATTAAAAGCAGATCGGTTTGGATCCCTGATGTTATAAAGGAATTGGATCCATTCATAAATAAGTAACCAATATAAATGGCGGCAACAGGTGTAACAACAAGTGTTTCTAATGTTAATCCGACTGCAGAATCAACGTTTATTAACTTTTTCGCTAAACCATACACGCCAAAGGATAGGGCCAAAGAAATGGCAATCCACGGAAACTGCCCATGCGAAATAGAAATAATCAATACCCCTATTGCAGCTAAAATGAAAGAGACGTATTGATAAATAGTTAATTTTTCCTTAAGAACAATCATTCCTAATAAAATACTAATTAATGGATTGATATAATATCCAAGGCTAGCTTCAATCATATGACCACTATTAACCGCCCAAATATAAATGAACCAATTCACACTTATTAATAAGGAGGCAATCGTCAGGGCATACATTTGTTTTTTATTCTTAGTAAACCCTTTAATGGTTTGGAGAAATAGTCCTAATTTTTTCGTTAGGAAGAGAATGATGATCATAAAAATAAACGACCATAAAACACGGCTCGCTAAAATTTCCTTTGCATTAACATTGTCTAAAAGCTTCCAATAAATCGGCAATAATCCCCACAGCAAGTAAGAAAAGCCGGCATACATGACTCCTTTTTGCGTTTCAGTCTTTTTCATCTGTTTTCGAGCCCCTATTCTTTCTAGTTTCGAAATAATTTCTATTATAACTCGAAACATCGTGAAATGGGGAATTTTTTGCTTCCAATAAAAAGCAGACGGAATTCCGCCTGCTTCCATGAAATATTAAACTAAACTTGTTTAGCCGCCTCGAGTTCCTTTTTGCGGAGTTCAATTCGACGGATTTTCCCTGAGGTTGTTTTTGGAAGTTCACTCAAATATTCTATTTTTCTAGGGTACTTATATGGAGCTGTAAGTGTTTTGACATGCTCCTGCAAGTTCTTTGTTAATTCTGGATCCGTTGAATCAATATCCTCTTGTAAGACCACAAATGCTTTGACAATAAATCCACGAATTTCATCCGGGCTTGCCACGACGGCACATTCCTTAACAAATGGATGTTTAACGAGCGCATCCTCCACTTCAAATGGTCCAATTGTATAGCCCGAGCTAATGATAATATCATCACCGCGGCCTTCAAACCAGAAATAGCCATCTTGATCCATTTTGGCTTTATCGCCTGTTACATAATAGTCACCTCGGAACTGCATTGCCGTTCTTTCTGGATCTTTATAATAATTTTTGAAAAGAGCTGGAGTTTCTACATGGACGGCAATATCGCCCACTTCTCCGACAGCACAAACTTGGCCTTCTTCGTTAATGATTTCAACTCTATTTCCAGGTGTCGGCTTGCCCATGGATCCAGACTTCAATTCCATCCCTTTTGTAACCCCTACTAGCAAGGTATTTTCAGTTTGTCCATAACCGTCACGGACATCAATATTAAAATGCTTTCTAAACGTATCAATAACCTCTCTATTTAAAGGTTCACCTGCTGAAACCGCACTATGAAGATTTGGCAATTGATAACCAGCTAAATTATCTACCTTCGCCATTAATCGATATTCGGTAGGTGTACAACAAAGGACATTGACATCATATTTTTGAAGGAGGCTCAAATACTTTTTCGGATCAAATTGTCCGTTGTAGACTAATCCTGTTCCTCCTGAGCCAAGTACCGATAGGAAGGGACTCCAAATCCATTTTTGCCATCCTGGACCTGCAGTTGCCCAAACCGTATCACCATCTTCAATGCAAAGCCACTTTGGTGCAGCTGTTTTTAAATGAGCATAGGCCCAGCCGTGCGTATGAACAACCCCTTTAGGATTCCCTGTTGTGCCGGAGGTATAGGACAAAAATGCCATATCGTCTCTAAACGTATCTGCTGGCACCAATTCTTCTGATGCAGCTTTCATCTCTTCGTCCAAATGAATCCAGCCATCTTCAGACCCTCCGATAGTAAATTTAACCAAAGCTTGTGGTGCAGTTATATTTTTAAATTGATCAACGAATGGATAATAACTAATGATTCCCTTAACATCACCGTGTGTAATACGATACTTCAAGTCTTTTTCCTTTAACATTTCAGAGCTTGGAATGACAACCATTCCAGCTTTTAATGCCGCTAAATAAACAACATATGCTTCAATCAGACGGGGCACGATAACAAGGACCACGTCGCCCCTATTTAAACCATTCTTGGCGAAAACATTCCCCGCTTGGTTAATCTTCTTCATTAATTGCTGATATGTAACTTGTTTTGTCTTTCCAGTCTCATTCTCCCACTTCAATGCGACTCTGTTCGGTTCTTTGGCAAAACGCTCCATTTCAGAAACAAGATTATACTTTTCTGGCGCAATTAAATCTTCCCGCTTCATACTTCTCCCCCTTAACTTTTTCGTATTAATCCCACCAAATTAATTATACAAAATTATTTAAAAATTTTAAATTGTTTTTATTTTAAAAACATTTTTCACTATCTTGAGCATAAAAAAGAGAGCGGGGGAAGCCCCACGCTCTCTGTAGCCATCGTATTTATTTTTTATTAACGAGAGAATCCGCCGCCTAATTGAGATTCAGCCATTGCTACTAGACGCTTTGTGATTTCACCACCAACAGATCCGTTGGCACGTGAAGTAGTGTCAGCTCCAAGATTTACACCAAATTCAGAAGCAATTTCATATTTCATTTGGCTTAGAGCTTGTTCAACACCAGGAACCAATAATTGATTTGAGTTGTTGTTGTTTGCCATGTGATATCACCTCCTTGTGAGTATAGAATGTGTAGAACTTAAAAGCTTCATTCTATTTTACAATTGGTAATTGTTCACAAAATATTCTAATTTTACCTTTTTAAAATAATTCACTAAATTCTGAGTGCTGCTTGTCATCAGGTTTAATTACAAGTGTCTCTGTCTCTTGCACCGCTTCATGAATGAGTGGCTCGAAATCAAAGAAGCTTTCATAATGCTGAACCTTTTCCCTTTTTGGCTTTGTTTTTGGAGAAGCTGGGACAAAGATGGTACAGCAATCCTCAAACGGCCTATTCGAAATTTCTAGTGTATCAATTTCCTGTGCGATTTTAATGATATCCGTTTTATCCATCGTAATCAATGGCCTCAAAAGAGGCGTATTTGTTACATCATTGATTGCGTACATACTCTCAAGCGTCTGGCTCGCAACCTGCCCGAGGCTTTCACCGGTAATTATAGCAAGACCTTCATGTTTTTTCCTAATCTCATCCGTGATTCGAAGCATCATCCTTCTCGTAGATGTCATCGAATAATTTTCAGGTACTTGTTCGCGAATTGTTTGCTGAATATCAGTAAACGGGACAATATGCAAGGTCATCGATCCATATATTTCAGCCAGTTTTTTTGAAAGGTCAATGACCTTTTCCTTCGATCTTTCACTTGTAAATGGGGGGCTGAAAAAATGAACCGCTTCGATTTCTAGACCCCTCTTCATTGCCATATAGCCGGCAACAGGGCTGTCAATTCCACCTGAAAGCATGAGCATGGCTTTTCCACTTGATCCAATCGGTAGTCCACCGGCACCCTGTATGGTTTCGCATGATAGGTAAATGGCTTCCTTTCTGACTTCAATCCGTAAATTAATATCCGGATTTTTCACATCCACTTTGAGTCCAGAGATTTGTTGCAACAAATGACCGCCAAGGGTGTGGTTAATTCCGTCCGTATCCAACTCAAATGTTTTATCAGATCTTTTCGGAGTAATTTTGAAGGTTTGACCCTTCTTGTATAGGGAGCGCATCATATCTAGTGAAGTCTGTTTTAATACCTCAATATCTCTTTCCAGCTTGATGGCCGGACTAAAGGATTGGATACCAAATATATTCTTCAATTTTCCAATAATTGCTTCGCTGCTTTCACCATTTAATAAGACATACATCCGATCACGGCTTGCTTCTACTTTAATTTTTGGAAAGGGAGCAAGAGCAATTCTAACACTTTTTCTTAATTTTTCTACAAATTGATTGCGATTTCTTCCTTTTGTCGATATTTCACCGTAGCGAATGAGTATACGATCATATTCCATTTATTTCATAACCTTTCGTAATTGGTTTGCGGATTCTTTAAATGTAACTAGAGCTGTCACTGCCTCTTCTCTGGTATTCTCAAATGAGAGACTAATCCGGATGGCACTTTCAGCTTGCGTTTCATGAACGCCCATTGCGAGAAGCGTTTTACTTGGTGATTTCTTTTTTGAGGAACATGCACTTGTGGTGGATACAAAGATACCTTTCCGCTCAAGTGAATGAATGAATACTTCTGATTTTATTCCCTTTAATGAGAAATTTAAAATATGGGGTGCTGCATGTTCAGTAGGTGTATGAATTTGAACACCTTCTATTTCTGCTAACCCCTTCCTGAGCAGGCTGTGGATATTCTTCATTCGTTCCATCTCTGCTTCGCCTTTCATTAATGTCATCCTAAGTGCCTTTGCCATCGCAACGGCGCCTGCCACATTTTCTGTACCGCTTCGAATCTTCCGTTCCTGATTGCCGCCAGAAAATAATGGAGCAAGTCTCACACCCTCACGGATAAAAAGGGCACCGGTGCCTTTTAAACCATGAAATTTATGACCGGATATCGAACAAAGATTCACTCTGTTTTTATAGAGAGAAAGGGGAATCTTTCCTATTCCTTGAACTGCATCAACATGAAATAAAATTGTTGGATGTTTTTTTAATAGGTCTCCAATTTCTTTAATTGGCTGAACCGTCCCCACTTCATTATTCACCTGCATAATGGATATTAAAATGGTATCTTTTCTTATCGCTTTTTCAAGATCCGAAACATTAATTCTTCCAAACCTGTCAACAGGCAAGTAAGTTATCTCAAAACCCTCCTGTTCAAGCTGTTCCATTGCGGCTCTTACTGATGGATGTTCAACACTTGATGTAATCAGGTGCCGACCTTTATTTTTATGTAATAAAGCAGATCCTTTTATCGCTATATTATTACCTTCCGTTCCCCCGGAAGTAAAATAAATTTCAGATGGCTTTACTGTTAAGAGCTTGCTTACTTGTTCCCGCGCCTGGGATAGCAGCTTCTCTGCCAGTCCCCCCATACTGTGTAGTGAGGATGGGTTCCCATAATATTCACTAGACACCGTAACAAACGAATCTATAACGTCTTTAAACGGTTTTGTCGTTGCACTATTATCAAAATAAATCATTTTTTCTCCTCCGAACTCTTACAAAAATAAATCTTATCATAAAGACAAAAAAAAGAATAACAAAAAACCGATTCAGCGAAAATGGCACTTAGACTGTCCTAGTCATTTGAGACAGAGATAAAACACCCTTATTAGGCTGCCATACTCCCAAATTCAATGGGGGTTCGGTAGCCTAATTTTTCTTGAATGCGTTCTTCATTATAATGTTTAACGTAATCATTTACATGATTTCGTACGTCCTTTAAGCTTATTGAGTTGAACTTAATATATTGGAACTCCTCTGATTTCAAGTTGGAGTGAAACGACTCAATAACTGCATTATCCCAACAATTTCCACGTCTTGACATACTACTAATCAGGTTACTCTCTTTCACAAACTTTTGAAAGGCATATGATGTATATACACTTCCTTGATCAGAATGAAGGATGACTCCGGATGGGTTTCTACGTGCACTTAATGCTGCTTTAAGTGTATCCAACACAAGTGGAGTCTGTTGATGATCATATATCTTATATGCCACAATTTGATTGTTATACAAGTCCACAATAGTCGACAAATACAACGTAGATGGACCATATTGTAGGTAAGTAATATCGGTGACCCACTTTTGATTTGGAGCACTGGCTGTGAAATCTCGTTCTAAAATATTGGGTGCAATAACAACGGATTCTCCCTGCGATTTCCACTTTCGTTTCGGCTTTACACGACATTGCAAATAATGTTTTTGCATAATACGTTGAACAGTATTACGATTCAATTTAATCTTATAGTCACGATATAACATAGCCTTTATTTTACGGTGCCCGTATCGATATTTTGTTTCCTGGCATATAGTAATGATGATTTCTTCCTCTTTAGTTAATACGTCCTTTCCCGCTTTTGCCCACCGATAGTAGGTAGCTCGCGGCAAGGATAGGGCAGATAAAATCGCCGTAACCGTGTACTTCTTACGGAACTTTTCAACTATCTGCAGGACTACTTGTTTTTCAACTCCTTTACCATCTCCAAATACTTTTTTAAGATTTCATTCTCCTGTTTCAAGTGAGTAAATTGCCGATCTTTCTTTTCCTCTTCACTCACATTATCTGGTCCAAGCCCGTACGAATATTGTTTGCCAATCGGCTGATCAAAACGATGTATCTCATTCTCTCGGTACCATTTCATCCATGTCTTTATCTGAGAAACATTTTTAATTCCGTACTTCTCCATAATCTCTTGATTAGTTAACTCCCCTGACATCTTATCCCTCACCACTGCCCATTTTGTTTCACTAGAATATACGTTTTTGCCCATGCAAAAACACCTCCGATTTTAGTACTTAATTTCAGTGTACCATTTCGAAGGTGTTTTATCGTGTCTCATTTTATTAGGTTAGTCTAACTGATCGGTTTTTTGTTATTTATTCTGTTACAAATGTGGCTTTTATTTTTTTCAATGCATCTGGGTCAATAACATCAAGTGTTGCAGCCGCTTGTTCTAAAGCCTCTTGATATTCATAGTGTCTAAATGCCATTTCTGCTTCCAATAATCCTTTGGCTACATTTGGATATTGGCTTTTATAACGATTTCCATATTGAATGGCTTTTTCCGCTAACATCACATTTTCTAGCAGTTCTATCGTTGAATTGGTAAGTTTCTCCACCGTTAATACAGCAATTTCTAAATATTGATTGAGAGCAGAAATGTTAAGTGGCTTTTCTTCAAGCTGGTATCTCACATTTTGAATACTTTCATTTGTATCCTCAAATAAATACCTATAATCTTCTGGTAAGCCAGGGACATTACTCTTAGTAACGAGACGAACCGTCTCTCCAACTTTCTTGGTAAGTTCTTTAAGCTTTTCTCTTGCTTCAAATTCATCTTTCCTAAGGGCTTGAAGTTTTAAAGCAAAATCTTGCTGCCCTTCTCGAATGATATCCAACTGTTCTTTTACTTGAGCTAACTCTTCACTAATCACCGATTGTGCTGTTTCGTTTAACTTTAGTTTTTCAATCAGAATCTCAAAATGTTTATAAACAGTGGAAAGTTCTTTTTCGAGCTGTCGCTGCGTTTCAAAGTCACCTTCAGATAGCTGGTAACTTTCTTGAACATGAATGACTTCACTTGAAAGATGACTATTTTCCTCATAGGCAGAAATGAGAAGTTCACTTGCTATTTTTTCATTTTTTTGGACAAAATGCTTGGCGTGTACTTCTTTTTCCAATAAATCGAAAAGGACATCAATTCTTTCCTTTATTTCTTTTATACATTCTACTGCCTCATCAATCTTCGTTGCTTCGATAAGCTCTAGATTCTCAGCCAGTTTCTCTTCTAAGCGTTTGATTTCTTTTTCCAAATTAATATGTCCTAAATAGTATTCTTGATCAGACATTTCACGGTATCCGTCAAGCATATCTGAAAGCTGATTTGGCAGAAGTGATTGACATTCAATTAACAGCTGCGGAATCAAGTCCATATCTTTTTTAATCATTCCAAGCTGACTATGAATCATTAAAACTACTTCACGGGCTTCAAGATAATTACCATGTTCAGTTTTCTCATCAAATTCCTGAAATTTTAGTGAAACGCCGTTGAGTTGTTCCTCTAAGCACTTTTCTGAACTGCCAAAGCTGTGACGATGGGCAAGCAGCATTTTTTTTGATTCCCGATACTGCTCTTTAAGCTCTTCAATTTCAACTCGGTTCTTTTCCTCGCTGCCAACCAATTCATGTAACTCTTCTAATATACTTTTTATTTGATCCTCAGTTTCTTGTAACTTTGCTCCAATAGCTTGCTGGACACCTTTCGCTTTGCTAAATCGGTACTTATCTATGTACTCTTCGGCATCAAAAAGCATTTCCTCTAAATCAGGCAGCTGTACCGTTACCACATCGTCCCATTGATTTCGCCAACGTTCGAATAGTTCTTCAGTTTGCCCTGTCATATTAAGCAGCTTCACTTTTGACATTTCATCCAGTACTGGACGATTCATTAAATCGATTTTCCATCCTTCCAATCGATCCATTTCCTTAAAGTACTTTTTCTTTATTAAATACCCAATTACAAATAAGGCTAGTAAAAGGATAAAAAATCCAATGAAATATTTCACAAGTAAGCCCCCTATTTCCCAAAACATTCTTTCAAATTCCAGTTTTCATGCATCTATTATAAAAAAATCTCTTAATGTTCGATTCAATGCTATTATGATACCATGTTAACGACATTTTTTGACTATTATTTTCAATTTTTTTGTAAAATAAATGAAAACTCACCAATTGGCGAGTCTGATAGGACGGTTCATGAGGCGCAGTTGAATTTATGCTTTCCTATTAACTAAAAAAAAATAGCGATTGCCGCTATTTTATGACTGCACTCATTTTCATTGGTACATCCGAGCATAGTGTTTTATCAATCCACAAATTAATATCCTTTAAATATTTCTGCTCAAAAAATGGTTCATTTGGAAAGACATACAAGACTTCCCTCATATAATGTGTATTCATAAATGGCATCATCAATAATCCTTTAAGTTGAATAATTAAATAAGGAATCGAGTGGGGGCGGAATTCATTCCATTCAAAACCACGCTCAAATACTAATTGAAAATAGTATTTTTCCTTAAGTAAATAGGTTGACATGATTTCGCGAACCACTTGCGAATCCATGGACATTTCCCGATAGACAAGACTGGCTAATTTACTATTTTCACATTGATAATGAAGTAAATCAGTGACAATTCGCTTTAAACACTCCTTTGCTCCCTTGTCTATCGATGCGTAGGCTTCTTCCATTTTACTAATATACTGTTCAAAAAAATGCGTAAAGCAATATTCTAGCAGACCTGGTTTATTTTCGAAATGGTAGGCAATCGTTGCCGTATTTACTTTTGCCAGTCGGGCGATATCCCGAATTGATGTTCCAGAGTATCCATTGGACTTAAACAATGTTATAGCGGCCTTAACAATTGCTTCTTTAGCATTTTTCTTCATAAATTGTCCCCCCTTCTGGTATACCCAAAAATCCCCTTACATTATAATTCTTTGTTATAACACAGATTCCTTTATGAAAAAATCGACAAAGTCTGCTCATTTTCTTGTAAATTTGATAAAATAATAAATAAAATTGTTGAAACAAAGGGGAAATACCATGTTTAACGTCGAAATGTATACTGCGAGCCGCGAGGAAAATTATAATCTTGTTAAAAAACAACTGCATGCTCTTATTCACGATGAGAACAATCAGATTGCAAATCTCAGCAATGCCAGTGCCCTTTTGAATCAATTTCTTGACCGAATTAATTGGGTCGGATTTTATTTAATGGATACGAATCAACAACTAGTATTAGGACCATTCCAAGGTCTTCCTGCATGTGTACGTATTCCTTTGGGTAAGGGTGTATGCGGGACATCTGCTTTGAAAAAAGAAACCGTTCTTGTAGCAGATGTTCATCAGTTTCCCGGCCACATTGCTTGTGATGCAGCCTCCCAATCCGAGATTGTTATCCCTCTCATTAAAAATGAGCAGCTAATTGGAGTTTTGGATATTGATTCACCTGAAAAAAATCGTTTTGATGCACTTGATCAACAAATGTTGGAAGAATTTGTTGCAATTCTAGTTGAACATATATAGAAAATAGCACAGAGAAATTCTCTCTGTGCTTTTTCTCTTTAAATCCTTTCCAGTGCCTGATCCAGGTCTTCTTGAATGTCCTCCCATGCTTCTAAACCAACAGATAGACGCAGCAAGTTATCTTCAATCCCCATTTTTTTTCGTTCCTCCTCTGGAACCACGGCATGGGTCATCGTTGCAGGATGCTGAATCAATGTTTCTGCGTCTCCAAGACTTACCGCAATTTTTATTAATTGTAATTGATTCATAAACTGTTGTGCCGATTCCTTGGATCCCTTTATCGTGAATGATATGAGCCCGCCTGATTGTTTCATTTGTTTTTTCGCGATCGAATAATCTTGGTGTTCTGGATCGCCAGGGAAATACACTGATTCAATTTTCGGATGACTTTTCATAAATTCAAATAACCTCTGGGCATTTTCACAATGGCGGTCCATGCGCACTGGAAGTGTTTTAATCCCCCTTAACAACAGCCATGCATCAAAAGGCGAGATAATCCCGCCAATATCTTTTTGGGTCGTCCGTGACACCTGCCTAATAAACTCCTTCTCCCCAATGACAAGACCCGCTATAACATCGCCATGTCCACAGATATATTTTGTTGCACTATGAATGACAACATTGCATCCGAGGGTAAGAGGGGTTTGTATATATGGGGAACAAAATGTGTTATCCACAACAACGGGAATCCCTTTTTTATTTGCCACCCTCGCCACCAATTCCAAATCTACCAGCTTCATTGTAGGGTTTATTGGCGTTTCAATATAGATACAAGCCGTATTAGGGAGGATTTCTTGATCTAATGCTTCTGCCGATTCCATTAATGAAAAGTCGTGTTCAATCCCATATTTCCCTTTTAATAGTTCCAACAATCCGAAGGTACAGCCGTATACTCCTTGTGAACAAAGGATATGGTCACCTGTTTTTGTTAAGGCCACTAGCACTGCACTCACAGCCGCCATTCCTGACGAAAAAGCCAAGCCTGCCTCACCTTGTTCAAGGACTGCCATCCGTTCTTCCAGTATTTTCACCGTTGGATTTCCCAAGCGTGAATAAATAAATCCCTCTTCTTGCCCAGCAAACCTTCTTTCCCCTTGTTCCGCACTGGTAAATGTAAATGTAGATGTTTGATATAACGGGGGAACTAAACTGTCTTGATGTTCGTCTGGCCGGTAGCCTGAATGAATAACTTCCGTTTCAAACCGTGATTTCTTTTTCCCCATTTTGGATTCCTCCTGTTTGAAAACGTTTTCATGCTTATAATATATTATGTAGATTGGGGGAATATCGTTAGAGAATTCATAAATGAATGCCCTAACTAACCATTATATTGTTTCCTTGAATGACCACTTTGTTCTTCCCAGTTCCTTTAGCAATATACAAAGCTTCATCTGCTCGTTTAAATAAGAAATTATAGGCATCGATCCGTTCCTTATGCCAATAAGAAACACCACAGGACACTGTAATATGCGGGTCGGAGCATTCGGATACCTTTTTAACTAATCTTTCAGCGATGGCTGCTCCTCTTTCTAAAGGGACACCAGGAAGATAAAGGGCCAGTTCTTCCCCACCCCAGCGGGCGCCTATATCTTGCCCGCGAATATTTCGTTTAATAAGGTTTGCAACCTGAACCAGAACTTTATCTCCAACCTGATGGCCGTATGTATCATTTAACTCTTTAAAATTATCAATATCGAGGAGAATAAAGGTACCTTCTTCAATCTCTTTCATTGACCACTGGATTTTTTCATCCAAAAATTTGCGGGAATGGAGCTTGGTAAGGTGGTCTGTAATTACCATATGCTCTAACTCTTCTCTGAGCATTGAATTGGTAAGCGCTAGCGATGAATGATGAACTAGTGACTGCAGGAGCTTAAATGTGTCAAAGGAAAAGAAATAAGGCTTTTGATGCATCACAATGGAGAAACCTTTTAATTTTTCGCTCTGAATCATCGGAATCGCAAGAATCGAATGAAAGCTTGTCATACTTTTTATGTTTTGGAGATTGATATCTCCTATAAATAAAGGATTTTTTTCCTTTTCGATCTTTTCCTTTATATAATCAATGTAGAGTCGGGCCTGTTTAGTGTAAAAGTATGAAGTGGAACCTGGGAGTATTTTTACATTTGCTTGTTCATTTGAGAATAAGAAAAAGCCAACTTCTTGTGCATCAATGGAAGTGATGATTTGTTCTGACATATATGTCATCGTATCAACCATGCGTAGGTTAGAATTTAAACAATGGGAAGTTTCGTTGATTAATTGTAAGTTGGAGATTTCCCTCTTTGACTGTTGATAGAGGTGGGCATTCTCCATAGAACATCCCGCAGAACCTGCTAATAATGTAAGAAACTCCACCTCATATGCCATAAATTCAGTCGTATCTGCTGCAATTAACTGCAAGACTCCATAGGTTACCTGCTTCCCTTTTAATGGGGCATAAATAAGTGCATGTTTATCAGGGGGGGAATATTCAAATTGAATCTCCCCGGTTGCATAAGCATTGGTAGCAGCAATATTTTCACTATCATATTCAAGCTCAATAATCGGAAGGTCGCTGTGGCTTTGAGTATCCTGTGAAAGCAATAAGGAAAATGAGTAGTCAGGGTACACTTCCTTAAGCGCTACGCATAATTCTCCCAAGATGAAATTCACATCAAGGAACGAATGAAGTTTTTCTGTAATTTGTATTAATTGTTTATATCTATTAACTTGCATGTGTAAATCACATTCGAGAATATCCATATGGGTTTCACCCGATCTAATTCCAGATATATACATAGTACCCTAATTATAGTTAATTTTCAGACACTTTGGCGACATTTATTTGTATAATTTATTAACTTTATTAAAATAATCTTTCCGATAATTTTCTCCTGTATCATCCGCCCCAAAAAATATTCTTGACTTTACAGGAATAAAAATTATATAATACTCCTTGTGTAAAATATTGCAGCCTATGTGAAAACTTTATTCGTCTCATTTTATTCCTCTTAAAGGTAGATTACCTTTAAATGATGGTGTATCTTGTAACCCTTAGCTGCTAGGGCGAAGGTGCATGAAAATAAAATGGCTTTAAAGCGTCTCATAACGGTTTTTATTTTACCAAAATAAAAACACTAAGGAGGAGTCATTCATGGCTCGTTATACTGGCTCTAGCTGGAAAATTTCCCGTCGTCTTGGAATCTCTCTAAGCGGCACAGGTAAAGAATTAGAAAAGCGTCCGTACGCTCCAGGACAACATGGTCCAAACCAACGCAAAAAGCTTTCTGAATACGGATTACAATTACAAGAGAAGCAAAAGCTTCGTCATATGTATGGCGTAACTGAGCGTCAATTCCGTAATCTTTTTGATAGAGCTGGCAAATTAAGCGGCGTACACGGTGAAAACTTCATGATTCTTCTTGAATCACGTCTTGACAACGTTGTTTACCGTTTAGGTCTTGCTCGCACTCGTCGTGCAGCTCGTCAATTAGTAAACCATGGCCACATCTTAGTTGATGGCGCTCGTGTAGATATCCCATCATACCGCTTAAAAGCTGGTCAAACAATCAGCCTACGCGAAAAATCTCGCAATCTTGATGTTGTAAAAGAAGCTGTCGAAGTTAATAACTTCGTTCCTGATTTCTTAACATTTGATGCGGACAAATTAGAAGGTACTTTCACTCGCTTACCAGAGCGTTCTGAATTACCTGCTGAAATCAACGAAACTCTTATCGTCGAGTTCTACTCACGTTAATTGATTTACTTATTAAATAGCAATCACAAAAACCCTAGAAACAGCGTTATATCAGCGCTTCTAGGGTTTTTTGTTTTTACTATGTTTAGTAGAATTTTGTATTCTCCCCCAAAGAGATGGGGGCAATTTTGGAGGAAGTTTTAACAAAATTATTCAAGTGGACAGACGCATACTATTTTGTAAAAATCCTACTAACAATAGTCATCGCAGGAGTTTTTAGCAACAAAATTAAAAAAAGGCCATGATAATATCAGGATCTTAATAACGATGTTCTATGAAGGGAGCGAACCGGTGAGCAAAAGACAGGCTATTTGCTTAGGACAACTTCCTCCCGTTATACATACGATGCAGTGTAGTTAATAACTTAATTTAAGGGGGAGAATTTTTTATATGGGTAAAGACCTCACGAAATATTTTCAAGATAGAGTAATCAAGGTTGATCGAGGCGGACCAGAATCCAGAGTTGGGATGTTTATGCATGCAAGTGAAGATTACCTCTGCCTTCTCACGGAAGAAGATGGGATCGTCTACCACAACACTAAACATATTAAAAATTTTACAGATAATCTGAAAGAGCAGTTTAAATTCGACGTTGATGTTCCGAAGGATTTCGAATTTAAAAAAGCTAAAAATTTCAAAGACCTGCTTAAATCATTGGAATATCGTTGGGTAATTATCAATCGTGGCAGTACTGAGACGGTAGAGGGGGTACTCTGTGAGGTAAAAAATGATTTAGTTCATTTGGTCAATAATGGGGAAATCGTTCGCATTGCCATGTCCCACATTAAAAATGTTAGTTATGGAGTAAAAATTAAAAAGGCGAAATCGGAAAAACATGAGTCACGTCAAAAATCAAACGATAAGAGTGGAAATAACAAAAATAACACCAATAATAGCCCTAAGAGAACTTCACAAAAATTACATCAAAAATCAAACGATAAGAGTGAAAATAACTACAATAACACCTATTGTAGCCCTCAGGTAACTTCCCAAATATTATGTCAAGAATCAAACGCTGCGAGTGAAAATTACAACAATAACACCAATAATAACCCTCAGGGAACTTCGCAAATATTACGTCAGGAATCAAACGTTGCGAGTGAAAATAACATCAATAACACCAATAATAGCCCTCAGGGAACTTCCCAAATATTACGTCAAGAATCAAACGATGGGAGTGAAAATTACAACAATAACACCAATAATAGCCCTCAGGGAACTTCCCAAATATTACATCAAGAATCAAACGCTGCGAGTGAAAATTACAACAATAACACCAATAATAGCCTTCAGGGAACTTCCCAAATATTACATCAAGAATCAAACGTTGCGAGTGAAAATAACATCAATAACACCAATAATAGCCTTCAGGGAACTTCGCAAAAAACATCTTTTGAAAATGAACTTGATGTGTCAGTTCTTTTATCCTCATTAATCTCATTGGAAAAGATTTTACGAAGATTAAATTTTTAAAGTTTCTCACTCATAGTGGTTCGCAGAGTAGTTGAAAATAAAGGGACACTGTCAACAAAAACGCTTGATAGTATCCACTCATTAAATAAGTTATTTCTTCATGAAATTTTGTTTTTGCCCAAGCCGTTTTAGTTTTAATAATATTTAGTGCGAGTGTCAATTTTCACACTTTCCTCTGATTGAAGCGTCTAACGCTTCTTTTTTCTTCTTCTTTTTGACTATTAAGACATAAAGAGACATTATCGCTCTCCTCTTTTTTTAAGGATTGAGCAGGGTCTTCTTAAGTATTGTCATTTTTCTAATCTTGAAGATACTTATTTTCATGGTAAAAAATGAAAAAGACAAACAATTTAAAGACAGGCCATTTGCTTAGGACAAGTTCCTCCCGTTATACATATGATGCAGTGTACTTAAATAACTTTAAGGGGAGATTTTTTATATGAGTGAAAACCTAATGAAATATTTTAAAGATACAGTAATCAAGGTTAATCGAGACGGATCGGAATCCAAAATTGGGAAGTTATTGGATGAAAGAGACGATTATATCGTCGTTCTTACAGAAGAGGATGGAGTCGTTTATTACAAAACTCAACACATTAAAAGTTTTACAGAAAATACGAAAGGGAAGTGGGAATTCGACGTTGAAATTCCTGAGAATTTTAAAAATGCTGAGAAATTCAAAGACCTACTTAAATCATTGAAATATCATTGGGTAAAAATTAATCGTGGAAGTTCTGAAATGGTTAAGGGGGTACTTTGTGAGGTAAAAGATGATTTTGTTCATTTGGTCGCTAAAGAGGAACTCGTTCGCATTCCCATCTTCCACATTAATAATGTTAGTTATAGGAGTAAAAATTGAAAAGCTGAATCCGAAGAACATAAGTCACGAGGACATGAGTCACGTTAATAAGGTTAAAGCCCTCATACCCATTGGTATGAGGGCTTTTTCTATCTTCGATTGACCCATTTGATAGATTTCCTATATAAAAAGGCAAGTATTATATAAATGACAACTACGATAGCCGCAGTCGATAATCTTTCTTGTAATATCCCGTCTGCATATAAAACAGGACCAAGTCCGAAAAATGTAACAAGTGCGATGAGAATAATAAATACGGCGTGTAATAAAAATTTCAATATATTCACCCCCATTTTCGTTCCTTTTATATTAGACGAAATAAATTAACCCGTTGTTACACCGATATCCTTATAGCAAAAAAGGGCTTTGATTTCCAAAGCCCTTCTTTTATTAGTATTTAATTAACGTATACTTCTTTTTACCTCTTCTAATAATCGTAAACTTTCCTTCAATTCGATCGGATTCTGCTAAGATATAAGCGTTGTCCGTAATTTTTTCACCATTAACAGTAACAGCACCATTTGAGATGTCTTCACGTGCTTGACGCTTGGATGGAGAAATTTTCGCTGCAACCAAAAGATCGACCAAATTCTCCTCGTTTTGTGAAGTATAAGCTGGTACATCTTTAAAGCCCTGCTCGATTTCCGCACCTGAAAGACTTCTTACATCCCCGCTAAATAACGCCAGGGAAATTTTGATTGCCTGTTGCAAGGAATCTTCACCGTGTATCAAACGAGTCAGTTCTTCAGCTAATACCTTTTGTGCCTTACGAAGATGCGGCTCTTCCTGAACAGCTTTTTCTAATTGTTCAATTTCCTCATGCGAAAGGAATGTAAAAATCTTTAAGTATTTCACCACATCTGCATCAGCTGTATTAATCCAGAACTGGTAGAACTCATACGGGGTAGTTTTTTCAGGATCTAACCAAACTGCACCACTTTCCGTTTTCCCAAACTTTGTACCATCTGCTTTTGTCACAAGCGGAATGGTTAACCCAAATGCCTTCGAGCCTTCTGGCTGAACTTTGCGGATTAATTCCAATCCTGAAGTTATGTTCCCCCACTGGTCACTTCCGCCAATTTGTAATTTACAGTTGTGATGCTCATATAAATGAAGAAAATCCATCGCTTGTAAAATGGTATAGGTGAATTCTGTAAACGAAATACCCGTCTCAAGCCTTGATGCAATGGTATCCTTCGCCAGCATGTAATTGACACCGATATGTTTGCCGATATCACGCAAGAAGGTAACGACATCCATTGAGCCTGCCCAATCATAGTTATTAACCATGATTGCTCCGTTTTCACCTTCAAATTCGAAAATAGATTCAAGTTGCTTTTTGATACCTGCTACATTATCCTGCACTGTTTCTAGTGTTAACAACTTTCGTTCTTCACTTTTACCACTCGGATCACCAATCAAGCCTGTTGCTCCTCCGACTAACACAATCGGACGATGTCCATGCTGCTGAAATCTTCTAAGTGTTAAAAATGGCAGCAAATGGCCGATATGCATACTATCAGCAGTTGGGTCAACACCACAATATAAAGAAATTTGCCCCTTGTTTAATGAATCCTTCAGACCTTCTTCATCCGTTTGCTGGTAGATGATTCCTCTCCATGCCAAATCCTGTAATAAATCCATCCTATTCCCTCCAATTTGGTAAAAAAATAAAAACGCCCCTGCAAAAATGCAGGGACGTAAATTTACGCGGTACCACCCAGCTTGAGGAAAATTCCTCCAACTCAAAAAATTAACGGTTTAGACCGTTCTCCGCTACAAAAAAATCATTTTCACAGAGAAAGCTCAGGGGAGTAATTCATTCTTCTATATGTATCAGCTTTCACCACCGCTGACTCTCTTGAAACAGGGATAGAAGAACTACAGTTGGTTCCCTTCACAGCTTTTTTATTAAATTAATGTATAGCTTTTTTTACCATATTTCAAGTTCCCTGTCAAACTTAACTGGAAATTTCAGATAAATGTAGAACTTTGTCAGTTTTTATACCTTTGGTATGCTATAATGTACTTGATTTTAGATGAGGTGATACTATAGATGGTTGAAAAATTACAAGCATTGATAGAAAAAGTAAAATCCGTGTTGAACATATTTACCCATAAAAGAACGGTTAAAAGTGCACGAATCACATATCAAGTAGTTTGGAATCTGTTACTCCTTGTATTAACAGTCGTCATTCTTGGCGGATCATTTGCGACAGGTGTTGGTGCGGGTTATTTTGCTTCACTTGTAAAAGATGAACCTGTTCGCTCGTATGACAGCATGAAAAAAGATATTTATAACTATACGGAAACTTCTGAGTTATATTTTTCGGATAATGTTTATCTTGGTAAACTTCACACCGACTTGGAACGGGAAGAAGTAAAATTGGACGATGTATCAAATGATTTAGTCAATGCGGTAGTTGCAACCGAAGACGAATACTTTTACAAGCATAAAGGTGTTGTCCCAAAAGCAGTATTTCGGGCCGTCTTTCAGGAAGTGACAAATTCTGCTGTTCAATCCGGCGGCAGTACGTTAACACAGCAATTAATAAAAAATCAAATCTTAACAAATGAGGTCTCGTTTCAAAGGAAAGCCAATGAAATTTTACTTGCTCTTCGTTTAGAGAAATTTTTTGATAAAAAAGACATTCTTGAAGCTTATCTTAATGTGTCTACCTTAGGAAGAAATTCGTCTGGACGAAACATTGCGGGTGTCCAAGCAGCTGCAAAAGGGATTTTTGGTAAAAAGGCGAGTGATTTAACACTCCCGCAAGCTGCCTTCATTGCAGGATTGCCTCAAAGCCCGTTTGGATATACCCCGTTTACACGGGAAGGGACGATAAAAGAACCGCAATATCTGGAACCTGGTCTCACACGGATGAAAACCGTCCTAAAGAGAATGTTTGACGGCGGCTATATTAACGAGCATGAATATGCGCAAGCCTCTGCCTACGATATTAAAAAGGATTTTATCAAACCGGTTGCAAATCCACTGGAAAAATACCCATGGCTAACAGTCGAAATTGAAAAGCGGTCGATTGAAGTCCTGACCACTGTCTTAGCAAAAAATGATGGGATTTCAGAAAAAGAGTTAAAAAACGATGACAACCTTGCATATAAATATCAAATATTAGCTAGAAATGCTTTGCGTCAAAATGGATACCAAATTCATTCGACAATAGACAAAAAAATATACGATGCGATGCAAAAAGTTAAGGACAATTATCAATATTACGGACCCGATAAGCCACAAGAAAAAAAGGATCCTGAAACTGGAGAAATAAAAACAGTTATGGAACCTGCTGAGGTTGGGGCGGAACTGATCGAAAACAAGACTGGAAAAATTATCAGTTTTGTCGCTGGAAGGAATTATGACGACCAACAGCTTAATCACGCAACCAGTGCCATCAGACAAAACGGTTCTACCATGAAACCACTTCTTGTCTATGCACCAGCGATTGAGTTAGGAAAAGCAGCTCCGGGAACACCGCTGCCGAATGTAGCGTTGAGTCTTGCTCCCGGCAGAAGTGATCCTTGGCCGCAAAACTATGACTATCGGTACAGCGGACTAGTTTCAGCAAGATATGCATTAGCGAAATCCTATAACGTACCAGCGGTTAAGCTTTACAAGAGTATCGTTGATCAACGTCCCGCCACGTATCTTGAAAAAATGGGATTTACCTCTTTAAGAAAAGATGATTATACCAATCTAGCTACTTCGATTGGATCGATGACAAATGGGGTAACCATCGAAGAAAATACGAACGCATTTAGTACCTTTGCTAATGATGGGAAATTTATTGATGCCTATATGATTGATAAAATTGTCGATAAAAATGGCAAGGTTATCTATCAGCACGAAGTGAAACCTGTTAATGTCTTTAAGCCGCAAACAGCCTATTTAACGATTGATATGATGCGTGACGTGGTAAAGATGGGAACGGCAGCAGGAGTTAGAAGCAAACTAAATTTCAGTGCGGACTGGGCTGGGAAAACGGGGACAGGAAATCAATATATTGACTCTTGGTTCGTTGCTTCAAACCCTAATGTCACCTTTGGTCTTTGGAGAGGGTATGATACACCAAAATCGCTCCAGACATCCGGTATGTCTTATAGTTCACGGACCAATAATTTATGGGCTCAGTTAATGAACGCTGCCTATAAAATTAAACCTGATCTAATTGCTCCAAAGAAGACATTTAAAATGCCAAAAGGAATCGTGCAACGTTCTTATTGTGCAGTTTCCGGAATGCTGCCTTCTGAGGCATGTTCAAAAGCAGGGTTAATCGAATCAGATTACTTTAATGTCAATAATGTACCAACAAGAGTTGATGATAGCTTAATTGAAGGAAAATATGTTATGGTTGGCGACAAAAAATATTTGGCCTTGGATTCTACACCAAAAGAGTTTGCCCAATTTGGTCTCATTTTAAATCCTGATTTTATCAAACGCATTGTTGGAAGTAACTTCCATAATTATAGACAACTAATTCCACAGAAAGAGCGCTGGGGGAAAATTCTCGTATCAAGTGCAAAAATGTCCGATAACGGGAAGAACCCCGACAGTGTCAGCTTAAAAGTAGAAGGAAATACATTAACATGGTCAGCATCTGGTGATAATGATGTTGTCGGTTACCGAGTCTATCAAGGTGGATTAGTTTCAGCAAAGGTAGACAGTGTGATCAATGGCTCAAAACGATCATTTCAAGCTGGTACTGGTACCTATTATGTAACGGCGGTCGATATTGCTGGTAGAGAGTCTGCCCCATCGAATCTGGTTGAGGCTGGAGTAATAGTAACACCACCACCTGTAGATCCTACTAAACCTGCGGTACCGAAAGATCCTGCTAAACCTGGTGTACCGAATAGCCCTGCTAAACCTGGTGTACCGAATAGCCCTGCTAAACCTGGTGTACCGAATGGCCCTAATGTTCCAACTAAACCGACTGATCCAACAACAACACCGTAAATATTTAAAACCGCACCGATAGTTGGTGCGGTTTTTTCTGTTCTTGAACACTAAAAAGCCAGGCATCTGCCTGGCTCTAGTCATTGTTTTTTCCCTATGAAAAACGGGTCTTTAATCTTCCATTGTAGAAAGGTCACCTGTTGGCAGGTTTAGTTCCCATGCCTTTAACACACGTCTCATGATTTTCCCGCTTCTTGTTTTCGGCAGCTTATCACGGAAATCAATTTCCCTTGGTGCTGCATGAGCGGCAAGACCTCTTTTCACAAATTGCCTAATTTCTTCTTTTAGTTCGTCCGTTGGAGCATAGCCGTCTCTGAGTGCAATGAAGGCTTTAATAATTTCACCACGAACTGGGTCTGGTTTACCGATGACACCGGCTTCAGCAACGGCAGGATGCTCGACAAGCTTGCTTTCTACTTCAAACGGTCCTACGCGCTCCCCTGAGGTCATAATAACGTCATCGACACGGCCCTGGAACCAGAAATAGCCCTCTTCATCCATGTAAGCAGAATCGCCTGAAACGTACCAATCGCCTGGCATAAAGTAAGATTCATATTTCTCTGGATTATTCCAAATTGTATTCATCATGGAAGGCCAGCCTTTTTTAATCGCGAGGTTCCCCATCCGATACGGCGGAAGTTCATTCCCTTGATTATCAACAATCGCTGCTTCTACACCTGGAATCGGTTTCCCCATTGAACCTGGTTTAATTTCCATACAAGGATAGTTACTAATCAATTGCGCACCAGTTTCTGTCATCCACCAGTTATCATGAATTCGCTTATTGAATACTTTTACCCCCCATTTAACAACTTCAGGGTTTAATGGTTCCCCGACGCTTAGAACATGACGGAGACTGCTTAGGTCAAATTTCTTAACCAATTCATCACCTGCACCCATTAACATTCGGAATGCTGTAGGAGCACTGTACCAAACGGTTACACCAAAGTCCTCAATCATTTGATACCAGGACTCTGGACTAAATCGACCGCCTACAATTACGTTCGATGTCCCTGTTAACCACGGCCCAAAGATACCGTAAGAAGTACCAGTTACCCAGCCTGGGTCAGCAGTACACCAATAAACATCATCCTCTTTTAGATCGAGCACCCATTTAGCTGTTTGGTAATGCTGAAGCATGGCATTATGTACATGCAATACGCCTTTTGGTTTTCCTGTTGAGCCTGATGTGTAGTGCAGGATCAAGCCGTCCGTTCTGTCAACCCATTCAATTCGAAGATCCTTGCTAGCGGCATCAAATTTTTTCAAAAAGTCAATATATCGGCCTTGTTCATCAACTTTATTACCGATAAGGAAAATATGCTTCAGTGCAGGCAGGTCTTGAACAGGTACCCGGTCCAACAGTTCAGGTGTTGTGACTAAAACTTTCGCTTCACTATCTTGCAGACGGTCCCTGACAGCCCCTTCCATGAATGCTTCAAATAAAGGACCAACAATTGCCCCAAGCTTGATTGCACCCAAAACGGTAAAGTAAAGTTCTGGAGAGCGCGGCATAAAAATAAATACACGGTCACCTTTTTCTACATCCCCGTAAGTTTTTAACACATTGCCCGCTTTGTTTGATAGATCTTTCATTTCTTTAAAGGTGTACTTCTCATTTCTTGAACCATCACGATAGTATAGTGCAACTTTATTTTTCCGGAAGGTTTTGGCGTGACGGTCAATGGCCTCATACGCCATATTGACAAGCCCCGTTTCACTCCATGTAAATTCCTTTTCTGTTTCCTTCCAGTCGAAATGCTTGTACATTTCTTGATAATTACCTAGATTATGATCCCCTTGCACAACTGGCAACGCTTCCACTTTCATTCAATCTCCCCCTTTGACCTTATTTTAAATTATTATAGTACAAATAATAACTATTCACAATTTTAAAAAAAGTACTATATTATTATTTTTTATATTTATACATAAAATGTCAATATTTTTTTACTATAAGACAGAAAATTTTGTAAAGTTACTTTTCTGTAATAGATTTTATGTATAATAGAATTATATTAGAAAGATTTTTCCAGGGTAGGTGACCGTATGGAACACAAAATGACATACAATGCCAAACAATTAAAAACACCTCACGGGTCTATAATTGTTGAAGGGCCTATTACTTCAGATAAACTTGCTGGCTATGAATTTCACGAAGACCTCACTGCCTTCCGCCCTTCTGCACAGCAGCATCAGGCTTTAATTGGTATTGCTGAGCTTCCAGAAGGTAGAATTATTATTGCAAGGAACAGAAACACCATTGTCGGATATGTTACTTTTCTATATCCTGACCCGCTTGAACGATGGTCAGAAGGCAAAATGGATAATTTAATCGAATTAGGTGCCATCGAGGTGATTCCTCAATTTAGGGGATGTGCAGTCGGGAAAAGCCTATTAATTGTCTCCATGATGGATGATGCGATGGAAGATTATCTTACCATCACAACTGAGTACTATTGGCACTGGGATTTAAAAGGTACCAAACTAAATGTGTGGGAGTATCGGAAGATCATGGAAAAAATGATGAATGCGGGCGGCCTTGAGTGGTATGCAACCGATGATCCTGAAATTTGTTCACACCCTGCTAATTGTCTCATGGCTAGGATGGGAAAAAGAATCGATATGGAAACCATCCAAAAATTTGACCGTCTAAGATTTATGAACCGGTTTATGTATTAATCATTTTCCTGATATTTGGTTAGGTAAGGGGGATATTCTTATGATAGTAGAACAAATCATGAAAATAGATGTTGCAGTACTTCTGCCAACAGATACCATTGCAGATGCAATCCAATTAATGGAGTCAAGAAAAATCCGCCATATTCCTATAATTAATGAGGAGAAACATTTAGTTGGTCTTGTCACTGTTTCGAAAATACATGAAGCAACTCCATCTATTTTTCATGCCAATGAGCATCCAGAGGATATGAAAAAGCCACTTGAGGCGATTATGGAACGAAATGTCATTACAGGCCATCCTCTTGATTTCGTCGAGGAAGTGGCAGGTCTCTTCTATGAGCATAAAATCAGTTGTCTGCCGATCATAAATAACCGGGAATTGGTTGGAATTTTGACCGAAACAGATTTGCTGCGGACATTAGTTGAATTAACAGGGGCCCATCAGCCAGGATCACAAATTGAAATTAAGATTCCTAATCTTGCAGGTAAACTCAGTGAAATCACTGCTGTTATTAAGAACCGGAAAGCAAATATATTGAGTGTATTAGTTTACCCTGATAAAACAGATGAGCAATATAAAATACTTGTGATAAGATTGCAAACTATGAATCCCACTGTATTAATTCAAGACCTTAAACAGGCAGGCTTTCATGTATTATGGCCAAACCTTCCGGGGATTTCAATATGAGCGATAAGTGTTCCTTTATTTTTTCAGACGAGCTGCTGAAATATAAATTTAGCAATCAGCATCCTTTTGACCAATTCCGGCTTAAGTTAACAGTAGACCTACTAGAGAAGATTAATGCTCTTAATCCAGACGATGTCATCCCGCCAAGAATGGCATCTACGGAAGAGTTAGCCTTAATACACGACCTAAGTTACATAGAAGCAGTAAAAAAGGCGGGGAATGGCCAATTGCCACAAGAGATAGCAGAAAACTATGGCCTTGGGACGGAAGACACTCCTATATTCCCTAGCATGCATGAAGCGAGCGCCTCAATTGTTGGGGGGACATTAACGGCCGTCGATCAGGTTATGACTGGAAAGGCACTTCACGCTCTTCATCTTGGCGGAGGATTGCATCACGGATTCAGAGGAAAAGCATCTGGATTTTGTGTTTATAATGATAGCTCGGTCGCCATCAAATATCTTCAAGAAAAATATAATGCTCGTGTCTTATATGTGGACACCGATGCACATCATGGAGACGGCGTTCAATGGTCCTTCTATGATGATCCAAATGTATGCACCCTTTCGATCCATGAGACAGGAAGATATTTATTTCCAGGTACAGGCAATGTAAATGAGCGCGGTCAAGGGTTAGGCTATGGCTATTCCTTTAACATCCCCGTGGATGCCTTTACCGAAGATGAATCGTGGCTGCAGGTCTACACACATGCGTTTAGAGAAGTGGCTGAGTTTTTTAAACCGGATGTGATTCTAACCCAAAATGGTGCAGACTCCCATTATTTGGACCCTTTAACACACCTTTCTTCAACAATGAAAATCTATCGAGAGATACCAAGGCTTGCTCATGAAATTGCCCATCAGTATTGTAAAGGGAAGTGGATTGCAGTCGGCGGCGGCGGTTATGATATCTGGAGGGTAGTTCCAAGAGCATGGGCCCTTATTTGGCTGGAGATGACAGAAAACTCAAACTGTTATGGCAGTTTACCTAAGGAGTGGTTAGCTTCCTGGCGAAAGGAAGCTCCTGTTTCGTTACCAAAGGAATGGGACGATCCAGACAATTTATATACTCCCATCCCTAGAAAAGCAGAAATTACCGAAAAGAATTTATTAACCCTCGAAAAAGCACTTTATCCGATTCGAAGTCAGCAAAAGAGCGAATCCGTATAAAAAAGTGGGGTGGCCAACATGTGGCCACCCCATTATTTTATTTTGTAGATTGTCGGTGTTCAATCCGATGTGGGAGAACCACAATTTGTTCTGACACCTTTTCTTTGTTCATTAATTTGGTTAAGAGCCGCATTGCAACCGCGCCAATATCATATAATGGCTGAACAATGGTTGTAAGCTGCGGGCGCACCATTAGTGATAGCCTTGTATTGTCAGATGTGATAACCTCAAAATCTTCAGGGACCTTATAGCCTTTGTCCTCTGCACCATGGACAACGCCTAGTGCCATTTCATCAGAACCCACTAAGATGGCTGTAGGTCGGTCTGCCACTTCAAGTAGTTTTTCTATTGCTTCAATCCCAGAATCGTACGTATAATCACCTTCAACCACAAGTTCTTCATTATAAGGAATGCCGGAATCTTGTAATGCCCTTTGATACCCTCTCAACTTCTTGAACGTATTTTTAGGTTCATGAAGTGGTCCAACTACAAAGGCAATATTCTTATGACCTTTTTCTATAAATTCCTTGATTGAGTCATATACCGCTTCTTCATAATCAATATTTACTGAAGGTATCTTGTTTGATTCTTCAATCGATCCTGCCAACACAATCGGTACCGGTGATTTTTCAAATTCCTCCACATGTTCGGCTGTAATATTACCACCCATGAAGACTAATCCATCCACTTGTTTACCGAGCATCGTATTAAGCAAATGTAATTCTTTATCTTTGTTTTGGTCGGAATTACTTAAAATGATATTGTACTTATACATCGTTGCAATATCTTCAATCCCACGGGCTAATTCGGCAAAAAAGATATTTGAAATATCTGGAATAATAACTCCAACTGTAGTAGTTTTTTTGCTTGCCAATCCTCTAGCGACAGCATTTGGACGGTAGCCTAATCTGTCAATTACTTCTAACACCTTTTTGCGGGTCACCGGCTTTACATTCGGATTTCCGTTAACCACACGGGAAACGGTTGCCATTGAAACACTGGCTTCTCTTGCTACATCATAAATAGTAATATTCACTTAACACACTCTCCTAAAACGAACATCGTTTTCTTTATTTTACATCAGCTTGTATAAACTTAAACATTTAGTTTTTGTTTTTGTTTGTGAGAACGTAAACAATCTTTAATATGTATTTAATGATACGACAAGAAGATTAAAGCCGCAATTGCATTTGTCAACATTTTTGCTAAATAGCTAAATATTATCAAAAAAACCTCCTGCAAAGGAGTTGCAGAAGGTTTTTCATAAAACTATCTACTTGAAATTAGAGTCGAACATAATTGGATGCAAGCAGTTCATTATAGAATTTATCAAACTGATTAAGATCCATTTGCTGCTTTTGATCCGAAAGTGCCACTGCTGGATCTGGATGAACCTCTGCCATAACACCATCTGCACCAATTGCTATCGCGGCTTTCGCACATGGCAATAATAAGTCTCTTCTACCTGTAGAATGCGTTACGTCAACCATTACAGGTAAATGTGTTTCTTGCTTTAAAATAGGTACTGCTGAAATATCTAGAGTGTTTCTTGTAGCACGTTCGTAAGTCCTTATGCCACGCTCACAAAGGATGATTTGCCCATTCCCTTGTGCCGCAATGTACTCAGCAGCATTGATAAATTCTTCGATTGTAGCCGCAATCCCTCTTTTTAACAGAACAGGTTTTTTGACGGAACCTGCTGCTTTTAACAGTTCAAAGTTCTGCATATTACGTGCCCCAATTTGAATGACATCGATATAGTCACAAGCCATTTCAAGATCAGCTGGGTTAACAATTTCACTAATAACAGCCATATCAAATTCCGTTGCAACACGTTTCAAGATTTTTAATCCCTCAACACCTAGCCCTTGAAAATCGTAAGGAGATGTTCTAGGTTTGTAAGCTCCGCCACGTAATAGGTTTAATCCTTTTTCTTTCATTGCTTTTGCTACAGTTGCCACTTGCTCATATGACTCGACTGCACATGGACCAAAAACGAAGTGTGGTTTACCATCGCCAATATTTTCACCCTTTAAGGTAACAATGGTGTCTTCAGGCTGCTTTTTTCTTGAGACGAGTAAGGCTTTACTATGGTCATCCTGTTGCAGGTCAAGACCAGCTTTAAAAATCTCTTTAAAAATATGATCAATGGTCGAATTTTCAAAAGGGCCATCATTATTCTCTTTGATAATATCAAGCATTTTTCTTTCACGGACTGGATCGTAACGGTAAACCCCTTGGTTTTCTTTAACCCGCCCTATATCCTGAACGAGCTGTGCTCTTTCATTAATTAACCTCAACAATTCTAAGTTTAGTTCATCGACACGCGACCTCAATTGTTCTAATTCAATTTTTTTGCCCATCCTTCGTCCCCGTCCTTCCTTTGCTAATCAGAACTCTTTAAAATGAAGCTCTGAATGCCTTTTTTTCTTCTGTCATTATAATATCGGCTCAAGTTTAAGAATTTAAATATTATAACAATTTAATAATTAGGACTTATTATAGCGGATAAATATTTGTTTGTCACTTGTTTTTTCTTTAATGATTAAACGCTTTTAAGCGCTAAAGCGTTTGTAATATATTATGATTGATTTTCACCAAAAGCGCCTGTCAAAGAACGACTTGTTATTTTCCAGTGTGAAGCATTCCATAAAGGCTCTCCGTTTGAAAACAAGATGGTTTGTGGCGATTCATGTTTGATTTGGAATTTCTCTGCTACTTCATTGGACAAGGGGCGAGAATCCTGAACAGCTAAGAAATAAGTGGGTACAGCTTGATTTTCATTTGCAAATTTTTCATATTCTTTATATGCAGCATGGCTAATCGGACACGTTAGGCTATGCTTTAAGAGAAAAAACGTACTCTCCTTTTTTAATACTTCATCAAATTGTTCAATTGAATCAATTTTCTCTAACATGTGTACATACCTCCAGAAAATAAATAAACGGTGAAGTAATTTTATCACTCCACCGTTTTTATAACAAATAAACAGATTTAGCTTGCGACTAATTTTTATAATTTAACCTTATTTTCTTCCTCATCAAAGGCTTTTTCTGCTTCTTCCAGCTTTTTTCTTATTTCTGAGCTATCAAGGGGTCCAATTTCGATTGACTTCTTCGATTCTATCTTTTCTTTTGGAGTATGAAGAGGAATATAGTTTAATTCTCCTTCTTCTTTCAACTCGTCTTGGCTCGTTATTTTTCCTTTTACCTTGTTCAATAGTTCTTGGGATTGTAGGACAATTCCTTGGGAAAGGCTGGATCCTTTGGACGCTAATTCATTGCTTTTTGTCATTACATTTTCACGCATGGCAGCTGTTTTATCGAAGATCGTTCCAGCTTGGTTATTAAACTTATTGCGGAGATCTTTTCCGGACTTGGGAGCCAAAAGCAGTGCCGCAGCTGCACCAACCACTCCTCCGATAATTGCTCCCAGCAAAAAGCTATTGGAAGACTCCTCATTTCGAGTTTGATTCGTATCCCGTGAATCATATTCTCTATTAGGCATTTAATTTCCTCCTCTTTATTCTAATGGGATCTAACCTTCTTGCCCTCGTCTAAGCTTACCCTGTTTTTTTGTTGCTTCCTAGCTTGCCACTTATCCTTTAATTCAAGAATGATATGACTCCATTGAACAATTTGCGAGACCTTTTCTTTACTTTCCTCTACTTGTTTATCTACAGATTGAGTAATGTTTTGTAAAGTCCCATTGAATTTAGTGACGGTTGTACCTACGTCTTTTACGGCTCCAACCACACTATTTAAACTATCGGATTTCTCCTTAATATCGTCAGCTAGAGCGTTTGTTTTTTGTAAAAGAATCGTGGTTTCTGCTGTAACACCCTCCAACTGTTTTTCTAATCCAGATAATGTCTTCGAAACGTTTGTAAGTGTAACCTGAAATGATTTGAGTGTTGTCGATAAAAATATGACAAGTACAAAAAACGCAATCGCTATCAAGGCTACGCTTAAGTATAAAATAATTTGCATCGTGCACCTCCGCCTTAATCCTATCAATATGTATTACCCATCAAGTATAGATATAAACCTCGCTAATTATCTTATACTACTTCCATAAAATTGTCTTCATTTCCTGCCGCTTCTAATAAAAATTTAATCTCGGATTGGGAGCAGAATTTTATTTTTCAACTTTCGGCCTTTATTCGGTTACAATATGTGTGTACTTACTTAATTCTGTTGGAGGCGTAAAAATATGAAAGATCCACGTATTGAGAAACTGGCAAAAAATCTAATTAATTACTCGGTACAGCTTCAGAAGGGAGAAAAAGTTTTAATTGAAAACTTTGGACTTCAGCGTGAACTTGTGACTGCCCTCGTGAAGGAAGCCTATCTAGCAGGGGGATACCCTTTTGTGCTCTTAAAGGACCACCAAGTGGATCGCTCTCTTTTATTAGGTGCACAGGAAGAGCAATTTAACATGATGGCAGAATTTGAAGCAAATGTGATGAGCAAAATGGATGCATACATAGGTCTTCGTTCGGGTGATAACATCAGTGAACAATCAGATGTTCCTGATGATAAAATGAAAGTCCATGGAAATACCATTGGTAAAAAGGTTCATCGTGACATCCGTGTTCCTAAAACCAAATGGGTTGTTCTTAGATATCCTACTTCGTCCATGGCCCAATTAGCAAAGATGAGTACGGAAGCATTTGAAAACTTTTACTTTGATGTTTGTAACCTTGATTATGGAAAAATGGATAAAGCAATGGATAGTCTTAAGGAGCTTATGGATCGTACTGACAAAGTACGAATTACTGGTCCAGGAACGGATCTAAGCTTTTCCATTAAGGATATCCCAGCCATTAAATGTGCAGGACGGTTAAACATTCCTGATGGTGAAGTTTATACTGCGCCTGTTAAGGACTCCGTTAATGGGGTTATCACTTATAACACTCCATCTCCGTATCAAGGTTTTACATTTGAAAATGTGAAGCTGACTTTTAAAGATGGGAAAATTGTAGAAGCTGAGTCTAACGATTCTAGCCGTATCAATAAAATATTTGATACGGATGAAGGGGCCCGCTATATTGGGGAATTTGCCATTGGGGTAAATCCTTTTATCCTCAATCCAATGCAAGATATCTTGTTTGATGAAAAGATTGCTGGCAGCTTCCATTTTACACCTGGACAATGCTATGATGATGCCTTTAATGGAAACCATTCAAATATCCACTGGGATATGGTTAATATCCAACGTCCTGAGTATGGCGGTGGGGAGATGTATTTTGATGAGGTATTAATCCGCAAAGATGGTCTGTTCGTTATTCCTGAATTAGAAGTGTTAAATCCTGAAAACCTTAAATAAAAGAAAGGATGCCAACATTTGCTGGCATCCTTCTTTTTATTTAGTTAATTGTTTTTCGTAAGATTCTTGGAATTTTTGAATATCTCCAGCGCCCATGAAAATAATTACACTGTTTTCATGTTCATTTAGTACGGATGTATTTTCTTCGGTAATTATTTCGGAACCTTCAATTCGGTCCTGGAGATCCTTGATTGATAGTTTTCCATGATTTTCACGAGCAGAGCCGAAGATCTCACACAAATAGGCTTTGTCCGCCTCACGTAAACTTTTCGCAAAGTCTTCTAAGAACGCTTGAGTGCGTGAAAAAGTATGTGGCTGGAAGACCGCCACAATTTTCCGATCCGGATATTTTTGCTTTGCTGCATCGATAGTTGCTTTAATTTCAGTTGGATGATGGGCGTAATCATCAATTAAAATCTGTGTCCCAATTCTTTTTTCGGAAAATCTTCTTTTTACACCTTGGAAGGTAGTTAATTGGTCCTTGACTATCTCTACATTTGTTTCTTCATAATGGCACAATCCAATAACAGCAAGTGCGTTTAACACACTATGATCACCAAAGGTTGGGATGGAAAAATTATCATAGAATGTATTGCGAATAAATACATCAAAGCTCGTTCCACTTGTTGTTTTAACAATATTTTTGGCTTGATAGTCATTCTCCTCGCCAAAACCATAAAACAAGACAGGGACCTTTGCTTGGATTTTTTGAAGCTGTTCATCATCGCCATAAGCGAATATTCCTTTTTTCACCTGAATGGCCATCTCTTGAAATGCCGAAAAGACATCATCAATATTAGCAAAGTAATCGGGATGATCAAAATCGATATTTGTCATAATCGCATAGTCAGGAAAATAAGACAAGAAGTGCCTTCTGTATTCACAGGCTTCAAATACAAAGTATTCCGAGCCCTCTTTACCTTTACCTGTTCCGTCACCAATTAAAAACGAGGTAGGTTTAGCCCCTTCAATCACATGGGCGAGTAAACCTGTTGTAGACGTCTTACCATGCGCACCGGTGACCGCAACACTAGTAAAGTTCTGCATAAAGTCACCCAAAAACCGATGATATCGCACAATAGGGAGACCTAGCTTCATCGCCTCTTGAATTTCCTCATGGGTATCTGGAAAAGCATTTCCTGCAATAATCGTCATTCCTGGCTTGATATTCTCCTTTTGAAAGGGAAGGATCGTTATCCCTGATTGTTCAAGGGCCAGTTGTGTAAAAAAGCGCTTTTCGACATCGGAGCCTTGCACTTTAAATTTCATATCATGTAGAACTTGTGCGAGTGCACTCATTCCAGACCCCTTTATACCTACAAAATGGTAAATAGTCATAGAAGAACCTCCAACAACGTCTATCTGTATAACAGTATATGACATCTGTCTGTATTTGCTAATAAGAAAAACTGAGTGCTATTGCACCCTAAAAAATTCAGTTACTTGTAAAAACATATTTAATAATTATAACATTGTTCATCCTGAAAAACTATTTGCGGACCTAAAATCTTTACGGCCGCACTAGTCAGTCCACTATATATTATTTGTTCCTGTCATTAAAGAATACTATAGATTAATTATTTACACTAGCATCTTGAATTGACTCTAAATCGGCTAAGGTAATTAAAACCTCACGTGCCTTGCTTCCATTTGCGCTGGTAATATACCCATGGGTCTCAAGCATATCCATTAACCTTGCCGCTCGGTTGTATCCTATTTTAAACCGCCTTTGCAGGCTTGAAGTGGAAGCACCGCCTTGGTCAATAATAAATTCACAGGCTTCATAAAAAAGTTCATCTTCATTTTCGGTTACTTGTGCCTTTTTTAATAGTTCTTCTTGCTCGAACAAGTACTCTGGCTCCCGCTGCTCTCTCACATGACCCACCACTAGATCAATCTCTTCATCCGATACAAACGTTCCTTGCAGACGGACGGGTTTAGAGGAGCCGTTTTCTAAAAATAACATATCGCCGCGTCCTAGCAACTTTTCAGCACCGCTAATATCAATAATCGTCCGCGAATCGACCTGAGAAGAAACAGAGAAGGCGACTCGTGTCGGAATATTGGCTTTAATTAATCCAGTTATCACATCCACCGAAGGTCTTTGTGTTGCCACGATGAGATGTATACCGCAGGCTCTAGCCTTTTGAGCAATCCTGCAAATTGCTTCTTCCACATCTGCTGGGGACATCATCATTAAATCGGCTAACTCATCAATGACAATAACAATGAATGGAAGTTTATCTGAATACTGTTTATGTTTTATAGCCAATTCATTAAAGCGGTTAATGTCACGAACGCCTGTATGGGCGAATAGTTCGTAGCGTCTTTCCATTTCATCTACAGCCCATTTTAATGCAGCTGTTGCCGCCTTTACATCTGTTATAACTGGACTAACAAGATGTGGAATACGGTTATATGGAGCAAGTTCCACCATTTTTGGATCAATCAGCAAAAGCTTTACATCTTCTGGGCTCGCCTTAAATAGCAAGCTAACCAAAATCGTGTTAATACAAACGCTCTTTCCTGACCCGGTCGCTCCTGCGATCAATCCGTGGGGCATCTTCTTTAAGTCAGTTACAATCGGTTTTCCGGCAATATCAAGGCCAAGTACCGCTGTTAATGGTGACGTAGATTCTTTAAAGATGCTGCTTTGAATAATTTCGTTAATGAATACAGGTCGCGACTTTTGGTTTGGAACTTCGATCCCAATGGTATGTTTTCCGGGAATAGGTGCTTCAATCCGAATATCTCTTGCGGCAAGGCTTAACTTGATATCATCACTTAAGTTAGTTATTTTATTTACCTTTACACCCGGCTCCGGCTGAACTTCAAAGCGGGTGACGGAAGGACCTTGTGTCACATTTACAACACTTGCACCTACATTAAAGTTTTGTAAGGTTTCGTTTAAAATCTCCTCTTGCTCTAGTAACCATTTGGTATCATTCACCACCGTAACAGGAGGGTTAAGTAAACTATCTGTTGGGAATACATAATAGCCATCATCCGTAGGTGTCAGACTTTCTTTTTCCTTGATTGGGAAGAGGTCAATTACTTGACTAACCTTCTCTGCCTGCTTATTCTCAGTGGGGACCTCAGACGGCTGTTCGAGCCCTCTTTTTCGTTTTCGCTCTTCCCATTTCTGTTTATCTTGTTTTAACATCATCACATTAAATGGCAAATTAGATCGCTTCGGTGCGGGCGGTTCAGATAAAGCCTCAACTACTTCCGCTTCCTCGATGGATTCTGTTGAAACTGCAATTAATTCTTTTACTTCCTCTATTGAATCTTCTTCCTGTGTTACTTCCTCTTCAACTTCAACCAATTCTATCTGAATTTCTGCCATTGGAATTGGAACAATCTCTTCGATCGTGTGTTCCAGCAGTTCAGATGAAGGCTTTTCTTCGTTAAGGCCCACTTGTTCTACTTGATTAATTTCTAACCAAGTTGTTTCCACCTCTAGCTCTTCATCGTTTACAAATGGTACAGTTTTCTCCGTTTTGGTCGTCGTTTCTTTTGAAACAACTAAACTATCAAACCGATTTTCAACATCATCGTTTAAAAAATGGCTTAATTCATGCTCGACTATGATATCCGTATTCTTAGGCCGCTGATTAAATCCAAAAACAGGCGAAGGAATTTCTGTTGGCTGGAAGGGACCCCTCTTTTTAGACAGCGGCTCTTGTTTGCTTTTAGGCACTTCCTTTTTGACTGTTTGAACCACAGACTTTTCCGTCATTTTTCTTTTTTCCGGAAGCCGCTCTGTTCGTTTTTGACGCAATGTTTCTTCCTTCACTTTCTGAGTTACCTTAGGAATGGGTGTATAAGAAGGACGATTGCTTCCCTTTGGGTATTGATAGGATATTTTTGTATCCAAATCCTTTAGATTTTCATATTTGTTTAGTAACGGCGGACCTTCATGTTTATGTATAATATAACTGTCAAATTCTTCATCATCTTCCTCTTTTTTTAATCTTTGAAAAAAGTTTTGGAACCAGCTCAAAACTATCACTCTTTCTACTTTCAACTTTCAATATCACTCTATTTTATCAGTTTTTCATATTTTTTCGACATATTTCTTTGAAATGAGTCAAAATACATAAAGACTAAATATCGTGCAATGAAAAAAGATCACCTTTCTTGATGTGATCCTTCTTCTATTTTAATTATTTATTTTTTCCTAAAATAAAAATAGGTTCTAATTCACCATTTTCATATAAAAATGAAAGGGCAGTGATTGGTACATGACCGTTTGCGAAAAAGCTCATTGCCATTTGCGCTAGAACATCGTAGCCTCTGTCATTTCGAATATCAGCGATAATTAATACATCCTGATGTGGAACAGCAAGTACCATCGTACCAGTAATTTGCTTCTCCATTTCATTTAAGAATCCCTTATTTAGGATCCTGCTTGCATCGTATCCATCATTTGTATTGAGGAAGTAAAAACTATTGCCAGCCACTTGGTCTTCTTTTAAAGGAGTCGAAAGGGATCTTACATTAAATAAGGCAATTTCCTTAATCCTTTTAGCTTCCCAGCCCTCTTTAGCCATGATACGTGAGTCAATTAGCCGATACGTACTGCCTTGATCATACGCATAATAAATTTTTGTTTCCGCTGTGTGGTCGTCAACTAAGAATGGCACACTCTCTTCTGCTTCTGATGGGAAAGAAGTGGAGCGGATAACGGGAAAGATTTTTTTCTCATGATTGGTTAATTGAATGTCGTCCTCCATCGCACGGAGCCCTTCTTCGATATAATAAACGACTTCATCAATGGCTTTTTCCTTTTCACTATGCCATTTGGCAATAATCCCAGGTAATGCTACTGTTATACCTTTACCGGACACTTTACTTTCAAATCGAAGTTGGTCCTTCTCACGGTCATAAGTTATTAAACGATCTTTTCTAGCCAAGCGCTGTTCTAATTCACTTTTCATTTTTCTGCTATCCATTTTCATCTTTTAATCCCTCCATTTTAGGAGCTGCACAGCTTATTTTACAATAAAAACCCTCCATCTCAAAAGGTGATGGAGGGTTTCGGACTTTTTTATTTCAAACCCGAAATAAAACCTTCAATTTCTTCTTGCGTTTTTCGGTCCTTACTTACGAATCGACCCAGCTCTTTCCCATTTTCAAAGGCAATAAAGCTCGGGATCCCAAAGACGTCCAATTGCTGACATATATCAATAAACTGATCACGGTCTACATGAATGAATGTATACTCATTAAATTTGGATTCTACTTCCGGTAGAACCGGCTCAATCACGCGACAATCGGGGCACCAGCCTGCAGAAAACATGAAGATCGTTTTCCCATGATCGCGCAGCTGTTCAAATTGTTCAACTGATTCTAAATTCTTCAAATTCAACGCCTCCATTTGAATATATGACCTTTTTCGTAACATCTTCACAAATCATATCAGTCCTGCAGCATTTCAGTCCAATTATTTGCTCCTTTGATATTGTCCCACTAAAAGGTTCATAACATGAGTAAACATTTCAGAACGATTCACTATTCCATTTGTAAAAATCCCGACTGCACCTTCTTGTTTCCTTACATTTTCCTTTTTCGCATAATCTTCCATAACCGGTCCGAGTTCTTCACCTGCCCTTAATCGAATGGCTATTTCTTCAGGCAGAGGGAGTCTTGCTCCACCTGCAATAATCGGCTCCCTCCCAATTGATACAAGAGCCCCCCAGTTACAAATAAGCAAACCGTAACTCGTTTCCTGGACGCCTCCCTCAAGTCCAATCCCAATATCCCCATTTCCCTGCTTTAAGGCAGTTGCCGCTCGATTAATGGCTCCTCTAATCGTTTCTTCGTCGGAAAAAGGCTGCTCGCTGACACCCGATGGGATATCTAAGGAAACAAACTCATCTTCATGAGAAAAACTGTTTTTTACTGCAGTAATTTTAGCTGGGTTCTTTGAACCAATGATAATTTTCATTCTAGTAACTCCTTTAGACATAGTAAAAGGAGGCATATTGTAAAATGCCCCCCATTAAATTCAGCTGTTGGCTTTAATGGAATCGACCGTTGTTTGGTCACAAGCCTTGACTAGTTTAACAATTAACTCTTTAGCCGCTGCATAATCATCAACATGAACAATGGAGGCATGCGTATGAATATACCGAGAACAAATACCAACGACAGCACTTGGAACGCCCTCATTTGATTGATGGACACGACCGGCATCTGTTCCACCCTGTGAAACAAAATATTGGTAACGGATATTATGTGTTTCCGCTGTATCTAGTACAAACTCTCTCATCCCGCGATGGGTGACCATAGACCGGTCAAGGATCCTGAGCAAGGCCCCTTTGCCTAATTGGCCAAACTCTTGTTTATCTCCTGTCATATCATTGGCAGGACTTGCATCCAGTGCAAAAAAGAGGTCAGGTTTAATCATATTGGCGGCAGTTTGGGCACCACGTAAGCCTACTTCTTCTTGCACCGTTGCACCTGAATAGAGGGTATTTGGCAAGGTTTCGTCTTTAAGTTCTTGAAGCAATTCAATCGCTAAACCACAGCCGTAGCGATTATCCCATGCTTTAGCTAATATTTTTTTCGGATTAGCCATTGGAGTAAATGGACAAATAGGCAAAATCGCCTGTCCTGGCCTAATCCCAATTCGTTTTGCATCTTCACGGTCATCTGCGCCGATATCGATCAGCATATTTTTAATTTCCATTGGTTTGTTGCGTTTTGCATCGTCCAATAGATGTGGTGGAATGGAACCAACGACACCAATCACCGGACCATTATTTGTCATTACTTGAACCCGCTGGGCAAGAATAACCTGACTCCACCATCCGCCAAGCGGTTGAAAACGAAGCATTCCATTATCCGTTATAGAAGTAACCATGAAGCCCACTTCATCCATATGACCGGCCACCATAACAGTTGGACCAGTCACCGTACCTCTTTTCACCCCAAAGATGCTGCCAAGATTGTCTTGAACAATTTCATCTGAGTATTGTGACAGTTGTTCTCTCATGAATTTTCTTACTAAGTGTTCATTTCCAGAGGCACCTGGAAGCTCTGTTAACGTTTGAAAAAGCTTTAAGGTTTGTTCATTCATTTTTTTGAGGCTCCTTTGGATTTCTTTGGTAGTTTATGTAGATATTTTTATATTACAGAACTTCGATTTCTCTTTCCAACAATTGAATTTAATATTTGTCATATTATGTTCCTCATGGCAAATACGATATACTAAAGAAGAGAATTCCTGATAGTAATCTTTTCCAAATTTATTTTTTTGGAGGTCTTGTTATGAATTGGAAGTCGTTTTTCCTCGGTGCAGCAGTTGGTATTATCGGTGGATTTGCTGCTAAAGAAATGGTTAACTGTAAGACCCCTGTTTCACCTGAAAAAGTATTAGAGCAAGTCAAAAAACAATTTAATCAGAATGGGCCGATTAGCGGGTCATGGATACATATGGAAGCAGAGCCGTATGAAAAGCAGCAGATTAATTATCGTGTTTACAAAGGTGGTATTTCTAAAAACAACAATGGCACAAACGAACAATTTGAATTCATTGCAGATGCCCGAACGGGAACACTTTTGGACGTGCGTAATTTATCTAGTGTTTCTTAGTCAAAATAGCCGTTCCTTAAAAGGATACGGCTATTTTTCTTTATCTTTCCCTTTTTATGCTCTCCACTATTTGCTTTCCGTCAGCGTCCCACTTCACTGCCCGGTAATAGGCATCATGATAAAAGCTAAACCATGCATTTTTTTCAAAGCCGTATGGCAGCCATTTTTCCTTTGCCGCTATTGAGGTCATTGGGTAATCATCATAGGCCATTACCCATAATACCGGTTGGTGGGCATGTGTTGCCATCAGATCTGCCATATGAATTAACATTTCCCCCTCGTCCTCTACGACAAGGATAGAATGTCCATCACTATGGCCCCCCGTATGGACCATTGTAATCGCCCCTAAATTCCAGTTTTCCTTGAAAGGAACCACCTGTGATTCAATGGCTTCCCAGTTTTCTTTCCAGTATGTATTTTTCGAACGAATATTGGGGTTACGCATTTCGTCCCATTCTACTTGTGAGGTAATAATTTGTGCATTGGGAAATGCGGAAACATATTGATCATTTTCAAACTTGGTTAGGCCGCCGGCATGGTCAAAGTGCATATGGGTCATCAGGATGTAATCGATCTCCTCTGCTTTTAACCCTAATTTTATTAATGATTCATCAAGCTCCGATTCCTTGGTGACTCCAAAATTTCTTAATTGCTTTTCCGATAACTTTCCTTTTCCAATACCGGTTTCTACTAAGAAATTCTTTCCATCCATTTGAAGTAACATGGGATCTGTTGGCAATTCAATTTGATTTTTCTCATTGGGTGGATATTTCTTGGACCATAACCCTTTTGGCACAACCCCAAACATGGCACCACCGTCTAAATTGGTTACCCCTCCAGATAACCACGTCAATGATACGCCGCCTATTTTTAATGTTTCCAACTTTCCATCCCCCTTTGTACCTTTTTCTATATATTAACATTGACTAACTATTTAGAGAAACGAAAAAGGACAGTTCAAAATTGAACTGTCCCTAAAATTTAGTTTTGATACTTTACTTCACAACGATAAATGCGACTTCCTTTTTCTGAAAATTTCTCTTCATACTCTGTCATGATGTTACCTTCATAATCACTTTTATGAAGATCTAGACTAATGTACTTTAATAATAAACCGTACTCCGAAAAGCTCATTAAAGAATTTTCAAATAACCCTTGGTTGTCGGTTTTGAAATGGATTTCTCCACCATCAACCATAATATCCTCATAAAGCTTCAAGAAATCCTTATATGTTAATCTTCTTTTTCTATGACGATATTTTGGCCATGGGTCAGAAAAGTTTAAATAGACCTGATCCACATCATTCTTTGTAAAGTATTTTGCTAAATCATTTGCATCTACGTTAAGAAGCCTGAGGTTCGGTAAATCGGCTTCAATTAAGCGGTCCAATGCTGTAATGATGACACTGTCGTATATTTCAATCCCAATATAATTAATCCCCGGATTTGCTTTCGCCATTTCCGTAATAAATTGACCTTTTCCTGTGCCCACTTCAATATGAAGTGGATGATCGTTTTCAAATACTTCATGCCATTTTCCTTTATATTGTTCTGGATTGGCAACTATATATTGTGGATGCTGTTCTATTTTTTCCTTTGCCCAAGGTTTATGTCTGACTCTCATTTATGACACTCCTAAAAATAATATTGTTTACTACATATCATGCACCATTTGTCCTTACAAGTTTAACTATGTGGAAATAAGATGATGCATAAACAAAAAAAGAATTCACAACCTAACAGTGTGAATTCTTGTTTTTAAATAACACTTGAGAGGGTGTACATTCATGCCATTAAGTCATGATGACCAAGTTACATTATTAAAAGATATATTAAACAATCATCAAACAGATTGCTGCGGGTCCGTTTCAGAATGTGAACAACTGGAACGCTTAGTGAAATCCCTAATGGTTAATACACAGGTTGATCAAAATGTTAAAAACATCTTACAGGAAGTATATCAGTACAGCCAACATGGGGTTGGCACAGCAGATTTAGATCAACATATCTTATCAAACCAAGAAAATTTATCCAATTGGGTTAGCGATATTGGTCAGTTTTCTTAACTAGAGAATTCCATCTAAGAACTTTATCCATTTGTTCATTTCTTCTAAGCGATTTTTATTTTTATACCATTGGATAGAAGAAAGAGTTTGAATGGTCACATACCATTTCATGCGCAGTTTTAGGTTGTCTGTAAGCTTTTTTCCGTAAAGCTTAAGCCAATCCTGCCAATTTTCTTCTGGAATATACCAATAAAGGAGCAGCCCTAGGTCAATGGCGGGGTCGGCAATCATTGCCCCGTCCCAATCAATCAAGTACAACTGGTTGTCTTCTGCAAGCAGCCAGTTGTTATGGTTGACATCACCATGACAAACCACCTTTTCATCGCAATAAACATTTAAAGCTTCTTTTTTTAAAAAGTTCATTGCTTTTTGCGATTCAGGCATTAGGAGTACCTCTTCATCTAACTCGTTTGCAACTCTTTGCAATAACGGCTCAGGATGCATTGGAGAGCTCTCCAATCGACTTAACATTCCTAGCATTGGCTCGGAGCAATGAATTTTCTTAAGCAGTCTCGCCACGAGTTCTTGGTTCATTTCAGACGGCTTTAACTCTCTGCCGGGAAGCCACTGCTGTGCAGTTATGACGTCTCCACTTTCCAACCGTTTTGTCCAAACAAGCTTTGGGACGATGCCTTCTGCTGAGAGTACAGCAAGGAACGGAGAAGAATTCCGCTTTAAAAAAAGCCTTTGGTCTTTATATTTCGCATAAAAGGCTTCACCTGTTTTGCCTCCAGCAGGGGTAATTTCCCATTCTTGTCCTAGTATATGATCCAAAATTGCTCACCTTCAATTTATGCCGTTCTAATGGGCTTATTCCCCTTATTTCTAAGAGGTAAAACCTGCGCTGCCGGAAGGTCCTATATTACCACAGTTTCATTAACAGCTTTTTATTTTTTTAGAAATAAAAAAAAGCTATTGAAACCATTGCACACAATAGCCATCTTAATAAATTTTATCTCGGATTACCTTTTTTCGTCAAGTAAATCTGAAGAAACTATTTTTTTAGCAAAACATTTATGGAAACTGGCTCCATCAAAACTTTGCCACCATGCAAAATCTTTTTGGAGGAAATTTCAGCTTGTTCATGGTCAGCTAAAACAGCCCAGTCCCCTTCTGGTATCGAAATCGCTCGCTTCTTTGACGAAGGATTAATTAATAAGATTACATCATCTTCCCTTTTAAACAAATACCCCAACACCGGTGCAGCTAATGGTAATTGTCGTATATTTGCACGGATTTCAGCAGAAGTTCTCATTCGGAAAGAAGAAAGAGATTTACGGATTTGAATAAGTCCTTTAATATATTTTACGTTTTCTTTATATATTATCTTTCTATCCCAATCAAGTTGATTGATTGGATCAGGAGAACGATAACTATTTCCATCACCCTTTTTTGTTCGCAAAAACTCTTGGCCGCTGTGGAGAAATGGAATTCCTTGTGATAATAAGACAATACTCGTTGCGAGACGATGATATTTTATTCGTAAAGAATCCTCTGCATCAGGGAGACAAGCAATAAGTTTATCCCACATTGTATGATTATCATGGCACTCAACATAGTTCACTGATTGGAAGGGTTCATTAAAAAGGGCCACCCCCTGTTTCGTAAAACCGATACTGCCCGTTATAACCTCATTAGCGGCCTCAAAGTAGTGCTCATTTCCTAAGGCAAAACCTTTATCAAACAAGTTAAATGAACTACCTTTTATACAATCACGATATTTATCATTGAATTGAGCTATTTGTGGCATTTTTGCCTGATTTGCTATTGTTGCTTTCTGCTCAACTGGAAGAGGTGTGTTGAGACTCCAGCCTTCACCGATGATGATTGTTCCTTTTGACAGGCTGTCGCACACTTTCCTTACTTCGTTCATGGTCTCTACATCCAATATCCCCATCAAATCAAAGCGAAAACCATCGATATGATATTCCTCCAGCCAATAACGAATCGAATCAACAATATATTTTCTGACCATTTTTCGTTCTGATGCAATGTCATTCCCAACCCCAGTACCATTGGAAGGGAGTCCAATTTCGTTATGACGGAAATAATAACCCGGGACCACCTTTTCAAAGGAGGAATTCTCACGGATGTAAACATGATTATAAACCACATCCATAATCACTCGAAGTCCAAGACTATGAACGTGATCAATTAACTGTTTTAACTCCATGATTCTTGAATAAGGATCGGCAGGATTCGTTGAATAGCTTCCTTCAGGAGCATTGAAATGGAGAGGATTATATCCCCAATTATATTCACTATTTGGTTGCAGTTCATCGACACCAGCAAAATCATGGAAGGGGAGGAATTCTATATGGGTAATACCAAGGTCTTTTATATAAGATAATCCTGTAGGTTCATCGTCGATCCCTTTTGTATTTAGCTCGCCCGCACCTAGATAAAGTCCTTTATTCTTTACACCACTTTTAGGGTGAATCGTTAAGTCTCTAATATGTGTTTCATAAATGATTGCATCTACGGCATTTTCAATAGCGGGTAAGTTTGGACGCAGCCTATGTGTTTTCTCAAGCCTCACAATCACTCCAAGCTCGCCATTGACCGACACCGCCTTAGCATAAGGATCTGTAGCCTCTCGCCATTCTTGATTTACTAGGATGAGGAAACTATATTGATAGAATTCTAATTCACGGTTGACAGTAACAGACCATATGCCGCGATCCTCTCGTTTCATTTTTACAATTTCTGAAAAGCTGCTATTAGCAGGACGTAACTTTAATTTAACTTGGGTGGCGGTGGGGGCCCATAGCTTAAAACAGGTTTGGCCAGCATGAAAGGTCACACCAAGGTCATTACCGTCATAATAGAATTTCTCGTCAAAGGCGTCTGTTCGAATCACTGCACCAATATGCAGGTCTGTTTTCCCGCCATGTTCATCAATAATCACATATTGTTTTTCAAAGGAATAATCCTTTGAAAATTCACAAATATATTTCATATTATTATCTATTTGTCTCTTCTCGATGATTTTCAAGGGATGTTCTTGAAAATCACTAGAAATCAAGAAAGCGGATGACAAACCGTGATGATAGGAAAGTGGAAGAAGAATCGTAATGATCTTCATCTCATCTAGATAGGCAAAGAAATTTCGGTTAGTAGCAATCATTCGAGTCCCTCTCTTTCAACTCCACTTCTTCCGGACGTTTTATTCTCGACATCACTTCCAAAGCTCTTGCTTGAAGATGTATATTCAAAGGAGTAAATCCAATATGCTCCCCATCTGCGTGAACAAAAAGGGCTGAACGGGATTGGATAGAAACATCCTTTCCTGTATAAGTTTTCACTTCTTTAAAATAGATGTGCTTCCCCCAAAACACACTGATAAAAACGAGTAACAGCTTCCACCTTGATAATCGTTGAACAACGGTTATATCAAAAAGTCCATCATCAGGCTCGGCCACAGGGGCAATTTTCATACCACCGCCATAATATGGTTGATTGGAAACCGTTACAAACCATGTTTGTTCAAATATATGCTTTTCTCCGTCAATTGATAAATCAATTGTTGAGGTTTTATAAGTAAATAATTTTTTTAATAAAAAATAAACATAAACCAGCCTGCCCAACGAAAGTTTATTGAGTAATGCCTTCATCCGGGATTGATTAACTTCATAAGAAATAAGTGCATCAAACCCAGCACCCATATTGTTAATAAAATAGTGCTGATTCGAATCATCCATGGTAATTTTCCCTATATCAATAGGCAGACCCTTATGTTTCGCGAGGCGGAGAATCACTGCTAATGCTTCCACGGGGTCGACAGGAATTTGAAATCCTCTGGAAAAATCATTTCCAGACCCACCAGGGATAAATCCCAATGTAATATTATTATCCTTCACTGCTCCATTCACCACTTCATGCATCGTTCCATCTCCGCCAACAGCGATGATCATCTTTTGCTCAGGGTTCTTTAACGTAATTTGGCTGGCAAGGATATTGGCATGGCCTGGATATTCGGTAAAGAATGCAAGGTAGGAAACCTGTTCAACTTTGAGTTGCTGTTCCATCCGTTCCCAAATCTTAAAGCAGTGGCCATTTCCAGCTTTTGGATTAATAATAAAGTAAATTTGTTTCATATTACCAACCCTTATTTTAATTTTATGTTTTTGTGTAATTTAAAGGAAATACTTTTAGGGCTTCATACTTGGGTGTTTTGTTAAGGTTTGTCCGATATAATACTACTTCACTTGCTTCAAATGAGAGAGGGTTAGGCTGAAGATCTTCCCATAAATCAAGCATTTCCTTTTGGAAAGGATGGACCCCGCCCCACTTTCTAGCAAGTGTTATATGAGGTCGAAAGGGTCTGGTTTCAAGTTGAAACCCTGCATTCTCACAAGCAAAAAACACCTTTTTTCTGATGGCTTGTAATTGTTTGCTTTCATCGGTATCGGCCCAAAAAACACGAGGAGAATCAGCACTTCCGAAAAATCCAAGTTTGTTGATTTTCAGGGTGAAAGCTTTCTCATCTTTAAGGGCATCCTTAACATTATTTTCTGCAAGTGCAAGTTTATCAGGTGGAGCACTGCCTAGAAATGCTAGGGTTATATGCAAATCTTGATAATGAACCCAGCGGCTAAATGGGATTCGTTCCTTTATTTTTTCCATATGTTCTTGCATCGTTAATTTTGATTGTTCTGGTATTCTTACGGCAAAGAAAAAATGAGATCGATGTTCCATTGTTATCTTCCTTTCTTTAGTTAATTTTAGTCTATTTTGTCCTAAATGTATCTATTAGCAAACAGGCAATTACCCGATATTTTTTACATAGAGCATAAATTTATTTATTATTAGATAGGAAACTATAATTTTAGAACTTACTTCAAGGTATTGAAAGGAAGGTCCCTATGAAAGTAGTCAACAATATCGCTGAATTAATTGGGGATACACCATTAGTGAAACTAAATCGATTAGCACCAAAGGACGGGGCCTCGGTTTATTTAAAACTGGAGTACTTTAATCCCAGCAAGAGCGTTAAAGACCGGGCAGCTTTTAATATGATTATCGAAGCAGAAAAGGCTGGAAAATTAACAGCAGGTTCAACGATTATTGAGCCGACCAGTGGAAATACAGGGATTGGCCTTGCCATGAATGCTGCTGCTCGCGGCTATAAATCGATTATCGTGATGCCCGATACGATGACACAAGAACGAATCAGCATCCTAAGGGCATACGGGGCTGAGGTTGTCCTTACACCTGGGGCTGAAAAAATGCCAGGAGCCATCCAAAAAGCACTTGAATTAGCAAGTGAGATTCCAAATAGTTTTGTCCCCATGCAATTTGAAAATCACGCAAATTCAGATGCGCACCGATTCACTACTGCTGTTGAAATTATCAAAGCGATGAAGGAAATCGGTAAACCGCTGGCAGCTTTTGTCGCAACAGCTGGAACTGGAGGAACCATCACTGGCACAGGGGAAACATTAAAAGAGCATTATGAAAATTTAACGGTCCATGTTGTCGAACCGAAAGGCTCTCCTGTTTTATCAGGCGGAAAACCAGGTAAACACAAGCTGGTTGGGACAAGCCCAGGTTTTATCCCAGTTATTCTTAATCAAAATGTCTATGATGAAATCCATCAAATCAATGATGAAGATGCCTATGATATCGCACGTCGGTTGGCTGTCGAAGAAGGAATTCTAGTAGGACCATCCTCTGGCGGTGCTTGCTTCGCCGCATTAGAAGTTGCCAAACGTTTAACTCCAGATGATGTGGTCGTTTGTATTGCATGTGATACGGGGGAACGATACTTATCCAGTGATTTGTTTCAATATTAATTAGAAAAGACGTGGACACTCCTGTGTTCACGTCTCAGATTGTCGAGATAGGGTATTTTTCTCGGCAATTTTTTATTCTCAGCATTTAATTATTCATTGTACCTGCTAATGGGCCTGTTGATTTGCGCGGAAGGCACGCAGACTCCTGCGGGAGTACGGGGCAGGGGAGACCCCGCAGGTGCTTCAGCGCCGAGGAGGCTCCCCGGCACGCCCGCGGAAAGCGAAGTGCCTGGAGCTCAAATCAACAGACATGTTGCAAAGCCTATATATTAATAATATTATAATAAATTAACGCGGTGAATGGTTAAAGTTATTGTAGAAAATAAGAGGCTGTCGAAAGTTTCTCGACAGCCTGAGACGTGGACACTCCTGTGTTCACGTCTTTTTTCTAATTAAGGGTTTTATCTTTAAGTGCTCCGCATTGTTTTTCAATTTCTTGCTCAAATGCTTCTTGCAGCCTTCGTGTAACAGTGCCTGGTAAACCATCCGCAACTCTCTTACCATCCACTTCAATAATCGGCATCACCTCTGAAGTAGTACTTGATAGGAATACTTCATCAGCATTGGCCAATTCATCAAGTGTAAATGTTCGTTCCTTCACCACAATATTATTACTAGTACAAATCTGCAATATTACATCCTTTGTAATCCCTTTTAAAATTAGATTATCCGACGGATGCGTAATAACAACACCATTTTTGACAATATAGATATTCGACGAACTTCCTTCCGTAACATTGCCGTTGCGATGTTGGACCGCCTCAAAGCAACCTTCAACAGCCGCTTTTTGTTTTGCTAATAGATTGCCAAGCAAATTCAAACTTTTTATGTCACAACGCAGCCAACGAATATCTTCTGTTACGATTGTTTTTACTCCCTTCTTTAAACTTTCCAAAGGTCTGAGCGCTTCCTTTGTATAAGCTACAAGGCTGGGAGTTATATTTTCCGCCGGAAACGCATGATTACGGGGTGCGACTCCTCTCGTAATTTGCATATATATGGTCCCTAACTGAAGATTATTTTTTGCAACAAGTTCTTCTAGCAATTTCGTTAATTGCTCCATAGTATAAGGAAGTACAATCCCAATACTATCCAAGCTTTTCACAAAACGATTCATGTGTTCAGTTCCTGTGAACATTTTTCCGTTGTAGACACGGATAACTTCGTATACACCATCACCAAATTGATAACCGCGATCTTCCACATCAACCTTTGCTTCTGAACGCTCAATAATTTCCCCATTCAAGATTGCAAATTTCATTCTCCTATATCCCCTTTTTATTTGTTATTCATTCATGGCCAATTCAAAATAAATCCTGTGTGTCCGTAATCAGGGACTGTTTTCTTTTTTCTTTTTTCAACTTCACTCATCCAATCAATCTTCGTCAGATGTAAATCCCCCTATCGTTGATGAATTCACTTCCACCATAACAATATCATTATTGTAAATATTTTATCAATTTTGCTTCAATAAACGTTGTTTTTTTATTATACAAAAAATAAATCAACCAATTTAACTAAAAATTCAAATAATTAGTCATAATCCATACATTATCGCCCATAACCTATAGTAAGAGTATGGTAAGGGAGGGCGATAATCCGAACAATTTTTGTAAATTTTAGATGTTTATTTTGTAAATTTAAGTATATTGGTGGAAATTTTTTGATTTTGTGGTTACAATAAAGTTAGATGTAAGACATCTAAGTATCCACATTAATCATCCACGAAAAGGAGATGTCTGCGCGGAAAAGAAAACTACATATTCTTGAAGAGGAATCTTCAAATAGGCTGTCGGTAGCAGGGTATTGCCATGGGTTTGAAAAAAGGATAGGGAGTGGTTCTTTGAAACCTTCAACTAACCGGATGTTAAACCGCATCAAATGTATCTACATGTTTATCCGCAATAACGGCACTGTTTCTACGCAAGAACTTGTAGAGGAATTTGGTATCACTCCTCGCACCATACAACGAGATTTAAATGTCTTAGCCTATAATGACTTGGTAATTAGCCCAAGCCGTGGAAAATGGACGACAACAAAAAAGAGAGTAAAAATGTCTTCTTAATAAAAAAATAAATTAGCATAATTTCATAAAAAAGCACGCGAGCCCATCTCGCGTGCTTTTTGTTTGTCTAAAATCAATGGTGCTCATGTACTTGGTTCGTGATTTTTTGATATTCCTGTTCACTTAGGATCCCTAGTTTTCTAAAAACATAGGAATAAATGAAAATCCTCCGTTGCAATCGAGGGGTTACGAACATATTAATCATCTCCTGCCTTAATTAATTATATTCGCCATTTCAAACAATGTTTCCTTCAACCAAAAAAAATTCTTATGGATAATATTTTAACCCCATAGCAAGAACACGCTGGGAGGGAGCTGAGCCACTATACTTGTGTAGAAACAGTAATATGGGTTGATCTAAAATCTTCAACACTAATTGACAGTTTTCAATAGTATGGTAGTATATTAATATCAAAAAATACTTTAGCGCTTAAAAGCGTCTAAGCAAAAAAGATAAGTGGGTAGGAATAACATGAAAAATAATCATCAGAACTTACAAAAAGGATTATTACCGAGGCATGTCCAGTTTATAGCCTTAGCTGGTATGATTGGTACGGGGATTTTTAAAGGGAGCTCCGACACTTTGGCGATTGCAGGACCGAGTGTTGTAATTGCCTATTTAATTGGCGGCCTTTTACTATTTATCATAATGGCTGCCTTAGGGGAAATGGCGCTTGCTTTTCCAAATTTAAATGTACAGCATTTAGTAAACAAAGCATTTGGATTCCAAGTTTCGTATATCGTGGGATGGCTTTACTGGATCAACTGGATTCTTGTTACGGTTGTTGAATTATTAGCAGCGGGAAGTTTCCTACAATTTTGGTTTCCTACAATACCATTATGGGTGTTAAGTTTCCTTTGCGCAGTTATAATCGTAGGAATTAATTTAACTCAAGTAAAAAATTATGGGGAACTTGAATTTTGGTTTGCTGGAATTAAAATCATAGCGCTGATAGCGTTTATCATTTTAGGCTTTTCACTCCTATTAGGAATTATTCCAAGCTCGATACAGGATCCGCTCGCTAACTACACAGCACACGGCGGATTTTTCCCGCACGGAATGGGTGGAACTTTCAGCGCCTTTTTAGTTGTCATGTTTTCGTATGGTGGTGCGGAGTTAATTGGGGTCGCTGTTACCGAGACAAAGGATGCTGAGCGAGTATTGCCAAAGATTATTAAAGGAGCAGTTTGGCGTGTTATTATTTTTTATATATTACCAATTCTAATCATTTGTGGACTCATGCCTTGGGACAAGGTTACGGGTGCAGACAGTCCCTTCGTTCAAGTCCTCAGTACAACAGGGTTGCCTGGAGCAGCACATATTATGAATTTTGTCCTGCTGACAGCCGTACTGTCCGCTGCAAATTCAGGTATTTATGCGACATCCAGAACGCTGTTTTCTATGGCACAAAGTGGCGTTGCGCCTAGGGGGTTAGCAAAACTCTCTGCAAAGGGAATTCCATTAACAGGAATAATGGTTACAAGTATATGTATACTAGCAGGTGTTTACCTAGCCTATCTAACACCTAGTGAGGTAATCGGCTATCTCATGACCATTCCAGGGTTTACAGTCATGCTAATCTGGATTAGTATTTGTGCAGCACAGTTAAAATTAAGACCACTTTACAAAAATCAACCGGCATTTAACGTAAAATGGTTTCCATATACGACCATCTTCGCCATTGTATCTTTAAGTATTATCTTTATTGGATTTGTGTTTAATCCAAATAATCTAATTGGTACAACCGTTAGCTTGGTAACCATTGGCTTGTTAATCATCCTCTCATTTCTTGTTAGAAAAAATGGTTTGAATGAAATTACCGCTTAATAGATACAGAAAAGGCTCTCAATTTACTTGTTGGCCTTTTTTGCTTTTTCAAAGAGAAAGCTTTGAAAAGTACTCGATCACATACTGACGAAATTCTTGTCCCGCCTCAGATAAATAACGCCTCTTTGACCAGCCTAACCCAATGGTCCTTTGGCATTTTGGTTCAATGATTCTCAGTTTGTTTGGAAAGGGATTCGTATGATGGAGCCACGAAATTTCTGGAATAAAAGCAATCCCTAAACCTTGTTTAACTAAATCCCCTATCACCCCCGGCTCATCTCCTTCAAAAGCAATGTTTGGAACAAATCCTGCCTTACGACAAAATTCATCTGTTAAGTTTCTAAATCCGAAACCAGCATTCATACCGATAATAGGCTCGTCCTTTACTTCATTAAGAAAAATTTCTTTTCTCCTTGATAAACGATGTTCTGGGGGAACAATTAAGTAGATTTCTTCAGTCATTAGCGGTTCCCAGACGATATCCGTCCCCTCAATAGGCACGGATGAAATACCAAAATCAATCTCCGCCTTTTCCAGCCGGCTTTTCATTGAGGAGGTTGACTCTAGGACTTGTTGAAATTTAATTTCGGGAAAAAGCTTTAAAAAAGAACTCAATAACTCAGGAAGGACCCTTGGAATACTGACCGCTAAAGTAATTTGCGTTTGCCTTTGATGAGCTCTTTCAGCAATTTCTCTTTTCCCTTCATTTAATTCTAAAAATATCCGATTCACTCGATCTAAAAACAGTTTTCCGTAGTCGTTTAACCGGAGCTGTCGATTTTTCCGATCAAATAATGGAACACCCAAATCTTCCTCTAATCGTGCTATGGTCTTACTTAAAGAGGGTTGGGCAATTTGAAGTTCTTCTGCGGCTTTGGTCATATGCTCAAGTCTGGCAACTGTTTGAAAATACTGTAATTGTAAAAACTCCATCAATTAAGCCCCCTTATCAATAGCTTGAAAGCTACTAAATGATAACTAATTATATATTATACAATATACGTAAAAGTATTTATCATTGTGGTTATGTAAAAAACTTAAATGTAAAGGGGTCATTATGAAAGGAATTCACTTAGTATTTAGGGATTTAAAGATGATGTGGCATCATAAGCACGGAAGGATCGCCTTAGTGTTCCTATTAATCGTTCCGTTAATTTATTCTGGTTTCTTTCTTGCTGGTTACTGGAATCCCTATGGACGGTTAGATCAACTTCCTGTCGCTGTCGTCAATCTAGATCATGGATCGATGATGGATAACAAGTCGATTGAGGCAGGTCAGGAATTTGTCAAAAACTTAAAAGAAAACAAGGATCTCAAATTCTATTTCCTCTCTGCAAAGAACGCAAACCAAGGATTGAAAGACGGGAAATATTATATGGTTTTGACGATTCCAAAAGATTTTTCACAAAAAGTTAGTACATTAATGGATGAACATCCCGAGCAGGCAAAACTAAATTTTAAAATAAATCCAGGAAAAAACTTTGTTGCCTCACAAATTAGTACGACCGCAACGGAAGAAATGAAGACAAAAATAGCAGCTAGCATCACGAAATCCTACGCAGATGGCGTATTTTCAAAGTTTGTTGAATTAGCAGACGGCTTACGTGATGCCGGCGATGGTGCGTCAAAAATTAATCAAGGAACAATCGATGCTAAGAATGGAATGATCCAGCTGTCAGATGGTGTCGACCGCTTAAATGATGGTGCAAAAAAGTTAGAGGATGGGAGTCAGCGGCTTTCAAACGGTCAACAAAAATTGACTCATGGGCTTGCCGGTTTAAAAGAGGGCTCACTAGCACTTTCTAATGGCATGGAAAAGCTTTCTGAAGGTCATGCAAGTGTAGAAGTTGGGATTGAACAATTAACGGAAGGCATGCAATCTTTGGCTTTGAATAGTGAAAGGTTATCTCAAGGTCAAGCAGGGGTGAAACACACGACAGATGAATTATCGAAAACAGTAGAACTATTTTTACAAAATCACCCTGATATGAAAAATGATCCTACCTTCCAACAAATTGCTGCCATGTCAACCGGCCTATCAAAAGCAGCTGATTCATTGAGAAGTGGTCAAGTCCAACTTGCTCAAGGGGCAAACAAATTAGTTCAAGGACAAACAAAAGTCCAAGATGGTATGACAAAGCTTGGCGATAAAATGGATGATGCTGCCACCGGGGCAAACAAATTATCTGAGGGAACCGTACAATTTTCCAATGGTTTCGTTCAATGGAAAAATGGTTTTTCCTCTTTAAATAATGGAATAGTTGATTTAGCAAACGGTGGAAGTAAATTAAATAACGGCACCAATCAGTTAGTAGATGGTTTGGATCAATTGAGCGTTGGTTCAGACGAGTTAGCCACAAAATTAAATGATGCTGCTATGCAAACGTCTAGTATCCATAATAATAACCAATTAACCTCGATGTTCTCAGAACCAGTCAAATTAGTAGAATCGGATTTATCCGAGGTTCCGAATTATGGGACTGGAATTACCCCCTATTTTCTATCTTTAGCATTTTATGTAGGTGGAATAATGGCAGCTAACATCCTTCCATTAGGACGCAGACAAGATCTTAAGGTTAATGGAACAGAGCATTTTATTAATAAACTCGGACTTAAGTACTTAATCGCATTAATACAAGTGTTATTTGTCGATTTGGTAGTCCTTTTCGGATTCAAAGTACATGTGGTAAGTGTTCCCTTGTTTATTGTATCCAGTGTCATTGTCTCCTTAACCTTCATGACGGTCATCCTTATGTTAGTGACATTGTTTGGTGTTGCAGGGAAATTTATGGCTGTCACACTATTGGTTTTACAATTAGCTACATGTGGTGGAACATTCCCGGGTGAATTAAGTAATCCTATCCTAAGCAAGATCGGTAATGTTTTACCAATGGCCCATTCATTACGGAGCTTTCAAGATGTTATCTCCCTAGGGGATTGGGCCCAACTACAACAGCAAATACTAATCTTACTTTTCTACCTAGTAATTGCGGGGGGGATTGGATGGGTGACAAGTCATCTGCAACATTCCAAGATTGCCGTGGAGACCTCTCATTAAAAACTAAAAAAGTGATACCCAATATTTACATGGGTATCACTTTTTTAATCATTTTTGTCATCTGACTTTTCAATTGCCGGATGGAGATGTTTGATTTCCTTCACATCCGACTCAACAAATAGTCTAAGTGCTGAGAGCTTATTTTCCCAGAATAACTCAAAATATTGGAGCCAATCCTTTAGTTCGTTTAAGGGCTCCGGCTCCAGCTTGTACCTTGTTTCCCTGCCGGCTTTCCGTTCCTTAACCAGCCCGGCATCAGCTAATACACGTAAATGCTTGGACACAGCGGTTCGGCTTATCGGAAAGTGTTCACTTATCGCCGTGACAGGCATCTCTTCCTTGCTAAGAAGTTTTAACAGCTTTCGCCTTGTTGGATCAGCGATGGCTTGAAAAACATCATGCTTTGCCGATGAAGCCGCCATTTATGCCTCAACATATGCTTGCAATTTTTTCACAAGACCTGCCCAGCCCTGATTCATGTTATCGCGGATCGGAGTATGCGGAGCACCGAATTCTGTAACTTTGTTAGCGTCCCAGCCACCATGGATAAGAGTTAACTCTGTTTTATCATCCAGTTCTTTTAATTCAAAAGTTAGTGTCCAATCTTTTCCCCAATTATATGAAAGTTTGTTAGGCGGATCGACATGTGTTACCTTACATGGCGACATACCAAATTGCGCTGCATTTAAGTGAAATTCATGACCTTCAACTGGTTGAAGGTCATTAGGCATGAACCACGCACCCAGACCTTCTGCTGTAGCTACTGCATCCCATACTTTAGCAATTGGAGCATTGTAAACGACTGTATACTTTATATCTTCTAATGTTGCCTGTGACTCATTTCCCATGTTAATTGCCTCCTCGAATTGTGCTGCGATTATTACTTCATTACGAAACCATTTGGTTTCACATCAAGACTATATAACACCATTTGGTTGCACGTCAAGCATTTCTTTTTTAAAAGAAAAACGGTGACTTCACATTAAGTAAAGTCACCGTAATTTTCATTCAATATACTTTCATCCCATAATTATTACAAATCAATATATAGGATAAGCAGTAAAAATATGCTACTTTTAATATTAATCAATCTGCTAACTTTCATTATTATCATAAAAATTGGGGTAATAAATATGATAAATACTCAATATTTACGAAGAATTAATCTGAAAAGAGATGAAATTCCTTCTTTTAATAAATATCCCTTTAACCTGCCCAGTTTACGAGGCTTAGACGAACTAGCTTTTCATCCGAATGTTACTTTCCTGATTGGGGAGAACGGCATGGGTAAATCCACCCTGCTTGAAGCGATTGCGGTTGCTCTTGGTTTTAATCCAGAAGGCGGCTCTTTTAATTTCAATTTTTCAACTTATGATTCACATTCTCCTCTTGCAGACTATCTCAAAGTAATAAAGGGTATCGAAAAACCTAAGGATGGATTTTTCCTGCGGGCAGAAAGTTTTTATAATGTTGCTTCTAATATTGAGGATCTGGATAAAGGAGGCGGCGGGAGAAGGGTCATTGAATCATTCGGAGGTGTTTCCCTGCATGAACAGTCGCATGGTGAGGCCTTCTTTGCCACGTTTCTTCATCGGTTTGGCGGTAATGGGATATACATTTTAGATGAACCAGAAGCAGCCCTCTCCCCACTGCGGCAGATGTCGATGCTGACAAGGATTCATGATTTGGTGAAAGAGAACTCCCAATTTATTATTGCTACCCATTCGCCAATCATCATGGCTTATCCTAATGCAAAAATCTTTGAATTTACAGAAGAAGGAATTATTGAAAATACACTTGAGGAAACGAATCATTATCGGATCATGAAACAATTTTTTGATGATAAAAATAGAATGCTGCATCATCTGTTAGATGATTAAAAATTTGACTTTGAAAGGCTGGTTTCTCAATCACCATTCGTTTCGGTCACGTAGACACCTTCTACGTTACCCTATCCTTGGTTAGACCCCTGGTTTGGTCACGTAGACGCCTTCTATGTGACCCTATCCTTAGTTAGACACCTGGTTCGGTCACGTAGACACCTCCTACGTTACCCTATCCTTGATTAGACCCCTGGTTCGGTCACGTAGACGCCTTCTATGTGACCCTATTCTTGCTTCAACCACTGTTTCGGTCACGTAGACACCTCCTACGTGACCCTATCCTTAGTTAGACACCTGGTTCGGTCACGTAGACACTCCTACGTGACCCATTATGGACTCTGTTCCAGTAAGATAGATCCTTAATTAATGACTTTTCCTTCGGCTCCATTACTATTGGATAATATTTTTCCCATAAAAGATTTCATCCATCTCAATCTTTAATCGCTCCGTGATTTCAATATGTTCATCAGGTGAAAGCTTATCTTTTGTATATCCAAACAAATAGTTATTTAAATCGAATTCACGCAGCTTGCATTTTGTGTGAAAAATATGTTCCTGATAGACATTAACGTCAATCATATCGAATAATTCGCCGACATCTTCAGGGATGTAATTCTGAATCGAATTTATTTCATGATCAATAAAGAGCTTATGCCCTATCTTATCCCTTGTAAAGCCGCGGACCCGATAATCAATTGTCATCACATCTGTTTCAAATGATCGAATTAAATAATGAAGGGCCTTAAGGGGCGAAATTTCCCCGCATGTCGAAACATCAATATCTGCCCGAAATGTGCTTATTCCTTCATCAGGGTGGAATTCCGGATATGTATGAACCGTGATATGACTCTTATCTAACTGAATCACCACCGATTCCGGCAGCGGTCCCGGAGATTCCTCAAAGGATTCAGACGGGGCATTCGCAACTGGGCCCTCTGATACCAATAGAGTCACGCTCGCCCCGGCTGGTTCAAAGTCCTGACTCGCCACATTTAACACATGGGCACCGATTATATCTGATACATGGGTTAAAATTTTTTGCAGCCTGTCTGCACTGTATTGTTCATCTATATACTTCAGATAGGCTTCACGTTCTTCCCTCGTTTTTGTAAAACAAATATCATACATATTAAAGCTTAACGATTTCGTCAAGTTATTAAAGCCGTGTAACTCAATAGCCTGCTCGTGTGTAAGTCTCATGACAGTTCCCCCTTAAAATTAAGGTATCCTTTGCAAGTAAATATTATTAAGATACCCAGAGTTCTACCTAGTTACTAATTTTTAAAAAAAGTTTCCCTTTCTTAATTATAATTATTATCATTTAATATTTACTTTTAAATAATATGTGATATAATTAATTCAGATAAGAAATTAGGAGGAATGCTAAAATGACCGTTGAACAAGTAATCAACCAATAAATTGCAAACTGGAATATACTATATACTAAATTACATCGTTTTCACTGGTATGTGAAAGGTCCTCACTTCTTTACCTTACATGCCAAATTTGAAGAATTATATGAGGAAGCAGCAGCGACAATTGATGAGTTTGCTGAGCAATTATTAACTATTGGCGGCAGTCCCATTTCTACCCTTAAAGAATATCTTCAACTTGCAACCATTGAAGAAACCAGTGAAACATTAACTGCTGAAGAAATGGTTCAGACAATTGTCCATGACTTTTCCTTAATTATTGATGAATTAAAAGCTGGGATGGAAGTTGCTGAACAAAACAATGACGAGGTAACCAGTGATATGTTTTTAGGCTTACTCGGTAAACTCAATAAACATAACTGGATGTTACAATCTTTCCTACAGGCTTAATTGAAAATAAACGTTATATCTAGGACAAGCTGATTGCTTGTCCTTTTTTTCATGCGATTGAGTTTAATTTTTCCAAAATGGAAGGTCTTTGCTATTATTAAATCAAGTATAGATTAAATAAATTATGGGAAGTGAAACCCCTAATGAAGTTGTTAACACCTATCTTGACAGTCATTTTCTCTTTTTCTACACTATTAACTGCTTGTGATTCGGAACAGATTCATCCAAGTAATAATGTACAGCAAAAGCAAAATGGCCTACAGCCTAAGGAAATAAACCAATCCTATTTAAAAAAGCTCGATAATATTAAGGATTTGGCTCAAAAAGGAATGGTGAAGGATTGTCCATTTAATGCGCTTGATCGCACAATCGAACAAGTTAACTCTGAATGGGGTGAACCCGACAAGGTTGATCAGGCAGGTTCTGGCACCTATGCCACCTATGACAATAAAAATATCGTTTTAGGCTATAACAAGGCAGGAGAAATTTTCGACGTTCGTTCCTATGATGCTGACCTCAAAGAAATTACAGACAAGATGGTGATCAGATCATTCGGGCAGCCTACGGAAATACGAGACAATAATAATGAAAATATTTATGTTTATGAATTGAATCAGGAAATTCAGCTTAAGTTGATTTTTCCGAAAAGTAGTAATGTGATTGATCATATTTCTGTTTTTAACCCAAAAAGATCTACCATCACAGCATCAAATAACGAATACATCCTTGATATAAAAGGAAACTCCAATCAGTTATCAGAATCAGCTTGGGCTTCGATGCAAAAATGGCGGAAAGATATCGTCCTCTTTGCTAAAAACCAAGAGGGTGTTTATATTAATGGCCCTGATAAAAAACAGGTGGCCCTAACGTTTGATGATGGACCTGATGAAGTAATCACACCGGCAATCATTGAGATTTTGGCAAACCACCATGTAAAAGGAAACTTCTTTTTTATTGGCAGTAAGGTTAATAAGCATCCTGATGTTGTAAAGGATGCCTTTAAAAATGGAAACCTAGTCTTAAGCCATAGCTTTAATCATGTGGAATTAACCAAATTAGGCAAAAGCGCTACTAGACTCGAAATTGATCAAGCTGGGAAAGCAATTAAATCAGTTATTGGCAAGGAGCCGGCTATTCTTCGTACACCATATGGAGATACAAATGTACAGGTGGCAGAGGTTGCAAAACAAGAGGGCTATTCCATTGTCCTCTGGTCCATTGATACCCTGGATTGGTCCCAAATGGATTCAAAAAATATCATTCGCAATGTGATCGATAATCTTCGAAACGGTGACATTATCTTAATGCACTCCGATTCCGATAAGAGTGAGACCAAAAAAGCCTTACCACTCCTGATAGAAGAATTGCAAAAAAGAAATGTTGAAATTGTCGATTTAGAAACAATGTTGAATGTGAAGGCCTATCAATAATCAACCAATAAATGAGAATATGGATTCGCTGATTGAACTTATTAAAGGCAAGAAAATTTCATATTCACGCTTTAATAACGTTATTTCATAGCGAAATTTTTATTAAAAGGAAAAAGCAGCTATTTTTTTAGCTGCTTTTTCCTTTTTAAGATTATTTCACTTGATATTCTCGCAATAATTCTACTTCTTCGTCTGTCAGTTCCCGATATTCACCTAACTCCAGTGTCTCATCCAACGGCAAGGGGCCCATTGAAATCCGTTGGAGATAAACCACTCTTTTACCAACAGCTTCAAACATTCTTTTCACTTGATGAAATTTACCTTCCGTGATGGTTAGCTCAATGTCAGAACGGATACCGGATTTTATTATTTTCAACTCACCTGGCTTTGTTTCGTAGCCATCATCTAAGGTAACTCCATTAGCAAACGCCACCACATCTTCTTCCGTCACTTCACCATCGATGACAGCAAAATACGTTTTCGGAACATGCTTTTTCGGTGAAAGTAATCGATGTGCCAACTGACCGTCATTGGTGATCAGTAGTAAACCTTCTGTGTCCTTATCCAATCTGCCAACAGGAAACGGTTCATAGACCTGATCCTCAAGTTCTAATAAATCGATAACCGTTTCAGTAGAGCTATCTTCTGTCGCTGATAAGACCCCTTGAGGCTTGTTCATAATTAGATAGATAAATTCTTTATATTCAATAACCTCACCATTTAAAGTCACGGTTTGTTTGGTCGTATCCACATGCTGTTTTGCATCCTTGACTACCACATCATCAACCTTGACCGCACTACTTTTTAAAAGCTGCTTCACTTCTTTCCGGCTGCCATAGCCAAGATTAGCTAGCATTTTATCAATTCTCAACTGTCCCATCTCCTTTTTAAGAAGATTTTTAAAATCTTAACCTTAGTTTTTGCTTGATTCGATCGACCCTGTCACCAAATAAACGGTTCACTAGTCCTGATTTCAGGCCGAAGTAAAAATAGATGACGGCGCCCACTCCGGCACTTATCACGATAAGCAAGACGGATTGACCCTTTGATGCAGGAGAAAGGAATAGTAATAGTAATTTATAAACAATTTCTGTTCCTGCCCACATCAATCCTGCGAAGATGATAATTAATAAACTCCTCCGCCATACCAGCCGGAAACGATAGCCGGAGAATGTCTTAATCACAATTAAATTAATGACAATCGCTGCCGTATAACCAAGCGCGGTGGCGAGAACGGCCCCTCTTGTTTCAAACATTTTAATTAATGGAATGTTTAGCGCAAATTTTATTAATAAACCCACAAGCAAGCTTAAGATGGTAAAGCGCTGTTCGTTAATTCCCTGCAATATGGCTGCTGTGACAGAATAGAGTGAAAAAAGAATCGCAACAGGTGCATAGGCGCCTAATACTTGTGTCCCAAGATTATCATGCTCATAAAAAGCTGTGTAAACCGGTTCGGCCAATAACGAAAGACCGATAGCAGCCGGTAATGTTAAATAGAGCAAAACTTGAAAGGTTTGGTTTAATTGCCGGTCCATGTTTTTCTGATCATTCTCTACAAATGCCTTTGTAATACTCGGTATGAGTGTTAAAGAAAATGCCGTTGCAAGTGATACAGGAATGATGACAATTTTATGTGACTCGAAATTTAATATACCAAAGGCCGCATCAGCCACCTGCTTTGCATTGCCCATTGCGGACATCGCCCGGTTAAAGGTAATTTGATCGATAAATTGAAATAACGGATTGGCAATCCCGACAAAAACGAAGGGCGCTGCGTATAAAAGAATTTCTTTATAGATTTCCTTTAAAGAAATTTGGCTGGTCCCTTTATCATGTTCAAGTAGCTCGTCCAAATAGGGTTTTCTTTTATACCAATACCAAAATAAAACAACTAATCCTCCGATAGCACCGACAAATGCTGCAAAGGTGGCAACGCTAACTGCCGAAACAATAGTGCCATGTAAAAATTTCAGAACAACATAGGCTCCTGCAAGTGTAAAAATAATTCGTACGATTTGTTCAACAACCTGTGAAACAGCCGAAGGTCCCATTGATTGATGTCCCTGAAAGTAACCTCTGATTAAGCTCATAATTGGCACAACGATCAATGCAAAACTAACAGCCCGAATAACCGTCGTAACATTGGCCAGTTGTCCTTTACCAGGATGACTTAATTCAGCTAACATAGGTGCAGCGGAATACATCACTAAGAATGCCACAACCCCAGTCAACAACATAACCACTAGTCCCGATTTAAACAGCTTTCGGCCAACGGCATACTCTTCAAGTGCATTATATTTTGCAATGAATTTTGAAACAGCCAGCGGTACACCCGCCGTTGCAATACTAATAAAAATGGTATATGGGACATATGAAAATGAATAAAGCTGCGTCCCGTGTTTCCCAACAATTTGATAAAACGGAATAACATAAATTAATCCGATAACCTTAGATAGTATTGTTCCAAACGTTAAAATAAATGTTCCTCTTAAAAGCTTTGACTGCATAGAATCCCTTCCTACCCGAAGAAATACGTGCGCTTCTTCACAAATAATTCGACTTTTTTTGCACACTATTAGTAGTTTACAACTTCTTTCTCTCAGACGCTACTAACTTCCAAGTTAAATTTATGAAAAAAGGGCACATTCGTTTTATTTTGATGATAAATGTTTATAATGGAGTGACGGATTAAAGTAAAGTTGGTGGAAATATGGATTATGATGTAATTGTCATCGGCGGCGGACCTTCTGGGTTAATGGCGGCCATTGCAGCTGGTGAAAAAGGCGCAAAAGTACTATTAATTGATAAAGGAGACAAACTCGGCAGAAAGTTGGCTATTTCTGGAGGTGGTCGCTGTAATGTGACCAATCGCCTGCCAATCGAGGAAATCATCAAGCACCTGCCGGGGAACGGTAAGTTTTTATATAGTGCCTTTTCAATCTTTAGTAATGAAGATATTATAAAGTTCTTTGAAAAATTAGGTATCGAATTAAAGGAAGAGGATCACGGGCGGATGTTCCCCGTTTCCAATAAGGCTCAATCTGTCGTTGACGCCCTACTAAATCAGTTAGAAAAGCTTCGTGTCAGGATTTTCAAAAATAGCCCTGTAGAGGACCTTTTCTATGAAAATGGAACCGTTTCTGCCGTCTTGTTGAAAGATGGGCAAAAATTATCAGCTAAATCGATCGTGATTGCCGTTGGGGGAAAATCAGTTCCACATACCGGTTCAACTGGTGATGGGTATGCCTGGGCGAAGAAAGCCGGTCATACGATTACGGATTTATTTCCAACTGAAGTCCCTGTCACCTCGAGCGAACCATTTATTAAAAATAAAGCCCTACAAGGTTTATCACTAAGAGACATTGACTTAAGTGTTTTGAATCCGAAAGGTAAGCCGATTATCTCGCACCGCATGGATATGATTTTTACCCATTTTGGAATCAGCGGACCTGCCGTGCTGCGCTGCAGTCAGTTCGTAGTCAAAGCTATGAAAAAGTGGAATTTAAAAGAAGTAACCATAAGCCTTGATGCCTTACCAGACAAAAAAGAGGAAGAAGTTTTTCAAGAAATTCTTGCACTTGTTAAAAGTGAGCCTAAGAAAAGCATTAAAAATACACTAAAAGGGCTAGTCCCTGAACGATATCTTCTTTTTCTATTAGAACATAATGGGATTGACCCATCTGAGCAAGGCGGCACGATTTCCAATGAAAAAATTCGTAGTTTTTCAAAGAGCTGCAAGCAATTCCTGATAAAAGTAAATGGCACCTTGCCTCTTGAAAAAGCTTTTGTCACTGGCGGCGGTGTGTCTGTTAAAGAAATCGAGCCACAAACGATGGGTTCAAAATTAATGAACGGTTTATATTTTTGCGGTGAAATCCTTGATGTACATGGTTATACAGGCGGGTATAATATTACCTCTGCCCTTGTAACTGGAAGATTAGCTGGTACCAATGCAGCCCTGTCTGCAAAAAACAAAAAGGTCTGACTATTTGTCAGGCCTTGTAAATTATCATCGCGGAAAAACAATAAATCTGCTCCTCTTCTTCTTCCTCCGGCATTGCTGCCACATTATATTTAATATCGAGCAGGCTTGTTTCATCTATCCCTCTTAAAAACCGATTCATTTCCTTTTCTAAATCCTTCTCATGCTCCCGATCAAACAATTTAACCTGTATCACTTTTCTCTCTCCCTCTCTTTTTTACTATCATTATTAACAACTTATCTGAATTTTAAAAATAAGCAGACTGAAAAATTAAGGTTATTTTAAGATTCAACTTGTAAACTCCTTTTGAGAAAGACAGTTTCACCTATAGAAAGGAGCATTAAAAATGGATAAAAAACAAAAAATCTCTTGGGGCGTTAGTTTTGGGAGTTTGGCATTAGTAGCTGGAATGGTATCCTATCTTGGTCTATCAAATGGCGATCAAGCGGGCAATCAAGTCTCACTTACTCAAGGGCAATCCTCAAATAATAATTCTAATCAGCAATCACAGGATAGCTTTAATACACAACAACGTACTGACCATGGCAGCGGTTTTGATCAATCCTTTGATGACAGTAACTCATCGCAATACAATCAAAATGATAATTCTAGTAATCAGTACTCGAATAATAATGATCAATTCAATGGAAACAGTAATCAACAGGATCAATTTTCAAATGGCGGCGGACCTGAAATGGGACATCAAGGCGGCTTTGACACGACTACAGGTGGAACCTGATGTTTACCTACCAGTTCCCCTCCATGAGTACTATTGTGAAAATCTCTATTAATCATGAGTTATTTGCCAACGATATGATGCCCATCTACAAGCTATTTGAATTGATAGAGGATACGTGCAGCCGTTTCCGCTCCGATAGTGAACTATCAGGATTAAATCAACAAGTTGAAAAAGAAGTCATCGTTAGCAATGAGATGTTTTCAATCTTATCAGACGCTCTTCGATTTTTTGAAGAAACGGAAGGTATTTTTAATCCTAGCATTCTATCGACGCTTGAAAACCACGGCTATTCAAAATCGATTGAAATGATAAAGGGGAAAGAGTTAGCAGTAACTCCCCCTTCATCAATGGCTGCGATAAGTTCGCAACCTTTTATACTAAATGAAAGTAAGCGGTCCGTAACCCTATTATCAAAAATCGATCTTGGGGGAATGGCCAAAGGCTGGGTGATTGATCGTGCCGCACTGCTTTTAGATAGGTTGAGCTATGGCTTTATCAACGTGGGTGGTGATATCCGCATTTTCGGCACGTTGCCACGGCCATTAAATATCGGGATCGAGAGTCCATTTGCCGAACCAACGATGATTTCTTCGATTCAGGTTCAAAATGGGGCGCTTGCGACGTCCACAACCATGAAAAGAACATGGCGGATCAATGGAGAGTGGACGCATCATTTGATTGATACTCGAACAGGAAAACCTAGTAAAAGTAAGATTGTATCGGCAACAGTGACAGCCCCTACTGCTTTGGAAGCTGACGTTTGGGCAAAAACGGTTCTTTTACTTGGTAAACAGGCTGGTCAAGAGTGGATAAATAGAAAAGGTGTCCAGGCTGTGTTAATTACTAAAGACGGAGATATTTGGGGAGGAGGAGAGTAACTTGGAAATGTTTGAATGGTATATGATCCGCGCTACAGGTTTGGTAGCTTACCTTTTACTTTACTTGTCTGTCATCATTGGACTATACTCTCAAGTTCAGAAAAAGCGAAAACAAAAGGTCACTTCTTCCCTATTTTTGCATGAATCACTGTCTAATTGGGCCCTTTATCTTGTGGGTGGCCACGTTGGATTTTTACTAATCGATTCATATATCTCGTTACAATGGGTAGAGATACTCATTCCGTTTAATACGGACTATAAGCCCTTGCCAATGGCGCTTGGCGCACTATCCCTTTATTTCTTAATTATGACGATCGTTACCTCTAAAGCACGAAAAAAAATAGGCTATCAAAAATGGCGGAAATTACATGCATTGAATCCGATTCTATATATATTCGTTACGATACATGGTTTATTGATTGGTACAGATATTCAAGGAGCCGTACTTGCTGCAGTCAATATCCTGCCGATTATCCTTTTAGGAGGTATGTTGATGAAAGAAAAACCTAAGGTTGGGATTACTCACTAACAAAGAAAAGGGCTTATTTTCATAAAAAAAAAAACCGATTCCATCGTGGAATCGGTTATTCTGTATATTCTGTTTCTCCAGTCCATGCGAGCATGCCGCCAACCATATTTCTTACCTTATAGCCCTGTTCCTGTAGATAATAGCAAACATTCCCACTGCGGGCACTTGAGCGGCAAATAAAAATATATTCCTTATCCTTGTCAAAATAGTCGAGATTAGCAGGAATGTCGCCCATGCGAATATGCTTAGCCCCTGGTACCATCCCGAATACTACTTCTTCATTTTCCCTTACGTCTACAAGCTCAAGTTTTTCCCCTGCCTCAAGCTTCTTTTCTAATTCTTCTGGTGTAATCGTTTGAATTTCTTCCATCTAGTCCATCCCCTTCAGGAAAACAGCCCCAAGAAAGGGGCCGTTCTTTTAATTTGCTACAATATTAACAAGCTTTCCTGGAACTGTAATTACCTTGCGAATTGTTTTTCCTTCAATTTGTTCCTTTATATGCGCATCTTCCATCGCAATGCCTTCAAGTGACTCTTTGCTTGCATCTGTTGGTACCATAAGTTTTGTCTTTACTTTACCATTTACCTGGATGACAATTTCAACTTCTTCATCCACTAGTTTTGCCTCATCATATGCAGGCCATGCTTCGTAAGTTATCGTTTCACTGTGTCCCAACTTCTCCCAAAGCTCCTCAGCGATATGCGGGCAAACAGGTGCAAGCAATTTAACGAATCCTTCAATATACTCTTTTGGAAGTACAGTTGCCTTATAGGCTTCATTAATGAATACCATCATTTGTGAAATGGCCGTGTTAAACCTCAAACCTTCATAATCCTCAGTCACTTTTTTCACGGTTTGATGATACACTTTTTCCAAACTAGAGGTTTCTTCATTTGCTTGAATCCTTGGATTTAATTCTCCATTTTCCTCAACCAATAAACGCCAGATCCGATCTAAGAAGCGGCGGGAACCATCCAACCCATTGGTCGACCAAGCAATCGATGCATCAAGCGGTCCCATGAACATTTCATACAAGCGAAGGGTATCAGCACCGTGGCTGCCAACGATATCATCAGGGTTTACTACATTCCCTTTTGATTTACTCATTTTTTCATTTCCTTCGCCTAAAATCATTCCTTGGTTAAATAGCTTTTGGAATGGTTCTTTGGTAGGAACCACACCGATATCATACAAGAATTTGTGCCAGAAACGCGCATAAAGTAAATGTAATACCGCATGTTCGGCACCGCCAATGTAGATATCAACAGGAAGCCAATGATTTAACTTTTCCTGTGAAGCAAGTGCTTGATCATTTTTCGGATCAATATAACGTAAATAATACCAGCAGCTGCCTGCCCATTGCGGCATTGTGTTCGTTTCGCGGCGTCCCTTTTTACCTGTTTCCGGATCCACAACATTCACGAAATCAGAAATAACTGCAAGTGGTGATTCTCCTGTCCCTGAAGGACGAATTTCAGTGGTTTTTGGTAACATCAGTGGAAGCTGGTCTTCCGGAACTGCTGTCATTGAACCATCTTCCCAATGGATAATCGGAATTGGTTCACCCCAATAACGTTGACGGCTGAACAACCAATCTCTTAGGCGGAAGGTTACTTTCTTCGTTCCTATCCCTTTTTCTTCTAACCAAGCAATCATTTTTTGAATGCCTTCCGTTTTATCCAAGCCATTTAAAAATTCAGAGTTAATATGTTCACCATCGCCTGTGTAGGCTTCTTTGTCAATATCACCACCAGCGACAACTGCTTTAATAGGAAGGTTAAATTCTTTTGCGAATTCATAGTCACGCTCGTCGTGTGCAGGAACCGCCATAATCGCACCAGTTCCATAGCTTACTAACACATAATCAGCAATCCAAATTGGCATTTTCTCTCCATTGGCAGGATTGATGGCATAGGCGCCAGTAAATACGCCTGTTTTCTCTTTGGCAAGATCCGTACGTTCTAAATCGCTCTTCGTTTTAACTTTGTCTAAATAGGCGTCAACCGCAGCACGCTGTTCAGCTGTTGTTATTTTTTCAACAAAGGAATGTTCAGGTGCAAGCACGGCATACGTAGCACCAAATAAAGTATCAGGGCGAGTAGTGAAGACAGTGAATGTCTCCTCATGTCCTTCGATTGAGAAGGTAACTTCCGCACCTTCTGAACGGCCGATCCAGTTGCGCTGCATTTCCTTCAAGCTTTCAGGCCAATCAAGTTCTTCAAGGTCTTCCAGTAAACGGTCACCGTATGCGGTGATTCTTAACATCCACTGCTTCATCGGACGACGTTCAACTGGGTGCCCGCCGCGTTCACTTTTGCCATCAATGACCTCTTCATTTGCTAGTACCGTTCCAAGTGCAGGGCACCAGTTTACCGCTACTTCATCAATGTAAGCTAGACCTTTTTCAAATAGTTTTAAGAAAATCCATTGGGTCCATTTGTAGTATTCAGGGTCAGTCGTATTGACTTCACGATCCCAATCATACGAGAATCCTAATGATTTAATTTGCCGGCGGAATGTATTGATATTCTGTTTTGTAAATTCCGCTGGATCGTTACCCGTATCCAATGCGTATTGTTCCGCTGGTAGGCCGAACGCATCCCAGCCCATTGGATGAAGAACATTGTATCCCTGCATCCGCTTTAAGCGGGAAAGAATGTCGGTTGCTGTGTAGCCTTCAGGGTGTCCAACGTGCAGTCCTGCCCCTGACGGATATGGAAACATATCTAAAGCGTAAAATTTTCTTTTATCAAATTCTTCGCTTGTTTTAAATGTTTTTTCTTCTTCCCATTTCTTTTGCCACTTTTGTTCGATTTGATTATGGTCGAAACTCATAATGCTCTTCCTCCTAAAAAAAAATAAAAAACCCCTCATCCCAAAAAGGGACGAGAGGATTGTATGTATCTTCCCGCGGTACCACCCACATTAGTGCTGACTGCACTCGCTTCATTCATCCTTAACGCGGAAAACGGCAAGCCTTACTATTCCTTCACGCTTGCAACTCAAAGGCGAGTTCATGATGTACCCGGTTGACTTCCACCAGCCGTCAACTCTCTATTTGCGGGTATGAATCATTACTACTCCTGATCACTGTCTTTTCAATATTAATATAAAGTATTACGGTTATTGTATTAAATTTTCATTAAGTATGCAACCCAAACAATCGCCTAGATTCATGATAGACAAAATATCCACCTTTTAAACAAAAAAACAGTGGGAGCATATGAACCCCCACCGTCCTCCCCACACGGACAAATCCTATATTTGTCCATGGATGGTGCCTGACACCATTTTCGTTTTTAAACTTCGATCATATAGTAATGTTGTTATGATTGCGATTAGGAATAACACAATCAAAACTATGAATAGTGCTGACATGTTATACATGTCGACGATCATTCCTCCCATTAAGGGTCCAACCATTCTTCCACCTGTTGCTGTACTGTTGACGATTCCTTGGTAGAAGCCTTCACGGCCCTTTGGGGCTAAGTCGAAAGCAACTGTAGGCACAGCCGGCCAGATGAACATTTCACCGATTGTTAGGATGATCATCCCGACAAGAAATCCTGAGAATACCGTTGCCTTCCCTGCGACTAAAAATGAAACAATAAAAATACCAATGCCAATAATCATTTGTAGTTTGAGTGAGGCGGTTAGATGTTTCAACACACTATTTAAAAGCGGTTGACCAACGACAATGAGGGCTCCGTTTATCGACCATAATAAACTATATTGCGTTAAAGAGATATGGATTTCCTGTGTATACGACGCAATCGTCGTTGGCCATTGTACATAGGCAACCCAGCACAGCAAATAACCTGTGCACAGTATCAATAAGGCATACAGATTTTTTCTGTTCGTAACGGTTGGAACATTTATATCGATCGTTCCTTGTTTTCCTGAATCCACTAAGATTCCCTTATAGCCAAATACCGCTATGAGTAAAAAGAGGACGTACATGACTGTATTTGCAAGGAAAATTAGTTGAAAGGAATGAGCTGCAACAATCCCTCCAAGAGATGCACCCAAGGCTACTCCAAGGTTTTGGGCAACATAAATGGCGTTAAAGGCTTTACGCCCGCCTTCTTTCCAAACTGACCCTGCCATGGCATACATCGATGGAAAAATAATTCCCGTACCAAATCCAATAATGATTTGGAAGACAATATATGCTAGCCAGCCGTGCCAGAATGTTAAGCCAATAAGGGCTGCAAGCGTAATACTAATTCCTAAAATAATAGATTTGTAACCACCAATTTTATCGAATAGGCTTCCGCCATAAAGGTTTCCGATCACACTAGCGGCGGAATTTAACATTAAAACAATTCCAGCTACGGATAAGGACTTCCCTAAATGGTCGTGAATATAGATTGTATTTAAAGGCCATAAAAATGAAGAGCCTGTTACATTAACGATCATTCCAATTATTAAGAGCCATAAGGCACGTGGCATAAAAAACGCCCCTTCACATTTCACTTTTCAATTTCCAAAGATTTATTCTAATGCTTTTTCAAGTGGGGTGCAATTCTTTTTCTTTTCCATATTAAGGAGGCTATGATACGGCGTATAAGATAGAAAATTCGTGAAATCTGGAATAACTCTGTAGATTCTAAAGCTGATTCCGCCAAACTGGGCCGGGATGCCGCCAACTTTTGAAATTATTCCGCCAAACTACGATTCGATTTCGCCAAGCTTGCCATTTATTCCGCCAAATCCACGTTTATTCCGCCAAACCCTTTTTAAGTTACCTTTTTTATGAATATTATCGACCAGGACTCTATATGTTTTAGGATCAGCTCACTTCTTTGGGATTCCGCCAAACTGGGCCGGGATTCCGCCAAATCTCGAACTTATTCAGCCAAACTCCGTTTTGATTCCGCCATCCGTTCCATTTATTCCGCCAAATCCACGTTTATTCCGCCAAACCCTTTTTAAGTTACCTTTTTTATGAATATTATCGACCAAGACTCTCTCTGTTTTAGGATCAGCTCACTTCTTTGGGATTCCGCCAAACTGAGCCGGGATTCCGCCAAATCTCGAACTTATTCCGCCAAACTCCGTTTTGATTCCGCCATCCGTTCCATTTATTCCGCCAAATCCACGTTTATTCCGCCAAACCCTATAATTCAATTCCGACATTACTTGAATCGATAATTCCTCCCACACTTAAAATGCTTCTATTTTCAGCAAAGCTCTTAGCGGGAAATAGAAAGGCAAGGATTATACTGACAATCAATATGTATTTATTCATATAATTACTTCCTTTCACCACAAGGTAAAAAATGTGAATTCGATCACATAAAGTTCAAAAAAGGGAGGTTTTAGGCGAACCATTCTTATGCCGTATTTATCGAACAAAAAGTAAGATTTTGAGATAAATTTTGTTAATCCATACCTTATTTAAACCATGATATAAAAGGGGAAACTGTGACGGCACATCACAAATTAAACAACACTTGTTACCAAATTATGAACGAGGTTTTCCTTCTATTTTCAAGGTGCTTTTGTTGAAAAATTAGTATTTCAAGTGATTTTTAACACTTTTTAGTAATTTTCCGGTATATTATTCGCGAAAAAAAAGGAGCCCTCAATGAAAAAAAATGAGGGTTCCTTCTGTATTTTTAGGAGGACTGGTCTTTTTCTTGGTGAAATTTGGATTTCACGGGCTGCCCGCCTGTTTTTTCATAGTTCTTCTTTGCTTGTTTTACAAGATCGAAATCTTGTCCGAGTTCCAGATCTTGATTATTAATTCCATTCCGCGTTTTCTGTTCAGGGTTTTGTTGCTTGGAACGCTTTTTCAAAGATTTTCCCCCTCTAGAATCATTGTGTTCTGAAGCTGCTGAAGCTGGAGTCTCATTCTATGGAGTTGGTCCCTTTGCTGCGAATTAGCACTTTGGGCCATTTTAGCAATGTCCAGATAAGTATCTTCAAGCTGTTGCAGTGCCTTTGTGTAATCATCATCATTATAATGCTCTTGAAGGCTGCTTTGTTTGTACTGTTCCTCGGCATAGCGAATTGCATCCTCAACCTGCTGCATTAAGTTGTCCATTGAGTCGCGAGTAGCCATCTTTAGAACCCCCTTCTGTAATAACTCAATCCCCTTGAATCTATAGAAGCATAATGCTTCATTTCTTATTGTGTTCTCCATTCTTTTTCCTATAACATAAACAGTTGGATAAATTTTACCAACCCTGTCCGTTAATAATTACATTTGGATAAGCTTGTCATATCGTGATAAAATTGATGTTATGTCTTTTACTTTTTATAAAGGAGGTTTTCTGATTGATTCAGACTAGACCTTTTCCATATGCTTCTGATGATAAACGTTACCATACATGGAATTACCACCTTCGTGGGCAATTTGGTCATAAGGTGTTTAAGGTTGCACTCGACGGGGGTTTTGACTGCCCGAACCGTGACGGCACTGTGGCACACGGGGGATGCACATTTTGTAGTGCTTCCGGATCAGGTGATTTTGCTGGTAATCGCGTGGAAACCTTGGAAACACAATTTAACGAAATAAAAGAAAAAATGCACACGAAATGGAAAGATGGCAAATATATGGCCTACTTTCAGGCATTTACAAATACCCATGCACCTGTAGATGTTCTCCGCGAAAAATACGAATCAGTTCTAAATCAGGAAGGCGTAGTGGGTTTATCAATCGCCACTCGTCCTGATTGTCTGCCCGATGATGTGGTCGAGTATTTAGCGGAATTAAACCAACGCACCTATTTATGGGTTGAATTAGGGCTTCAAACGGTTCATGAGCGGACTGCCTCACTTATTAATCGTGCCCATGACTTTCAGTGCTATAAAGACGGCGTTACTAAGCTTAGGAAACATGGCATTCGCATCTGCTCTCACATCATTAATGGTCTGCCGCTTGAATCATATGACATGATGATGGAAACAGCGCATGAAGTTGCCAAGTTAGACGTGCAAGGAATAAAGATTCATTTGCTTCATTTGTTAAAAGGAACGCCCATGGTCAAGCAATATGAAAAAGGAATACTTGAGTTTCTGTCCCAAGAAGACTATGTAAACTTAGTATGTGACCAATTAGAAATTTTACCACCAGAAATGATTGTTCACCGAATCACAGGAGACGGACCAATTGACTTAATGGTTGGACCCATGTGGAGTGTAAACAAGTGGGAAGTCTTAAATGCGATTGATGCTAAAATGAAAGAAAGGAACAGTTGGCAGGGTAAATTTTATCAGGGGAACTTGGTGTAGTAACAATGAACATAGATAAGATTCTTCCATTTGCGAAAAGTCTACTCATTAAAGCGGTTAAACCTGGGGATGTCGTTATTGATGCGACAGTAGGAAATGGCTATGATACTGTTTTCTTAGCAGAGCTTGTTGGTGAATCAGGGCAAGTATTTGGATTTGATATTCAGAATGAAGCCATTGTTGCCAGCAAGGAACGTCTGAAACAGAAGTGCATGTTAGAGCGAGTCACGATTTTTCATTCAGGTCATGAACATCTATCCCAATTGATTCCCGACATCCATCACGGTAAGATTTCAGGTGCAATTTTTAACTTAGGTTATCTTCCTGGCAGTGATAAAGCAATTGTAACCCGTCCTAAAACAACGATTGCTGCCATTCAACAACTATTGGAGATCATGGCACCTGAAGGAATCATCGTGCTTGTTATTTATCATGGTCACAAAGGCGGTGCCGAGGAGCGTGATTCTTTGCTTGCCTATTGCCAGCAAATGGACCAGAAAACGGCACATGTGCTCCAATACCAATTTATTAATCAACAAAATCATCCAGCATTTATTATTGCGATTGAAAAAATATAACTAACCAGGCTCGCGCCTGGTTTATTTTGTGATTAACCTTGTTACAAATGCCGGTACTGATTTTTGCACAGAACGGTAGGCAAGACCATTGAAATAAAAGAAATAGCTAATCCAGCCGCCCGACTTGATAATGCCTTTTGCCAGTTTACGGACGTTTTTCTGTTTGCGGACCTTGGCATCTGATAAATAAATTCCTAACAGACCGCGATTAATCAGGCGATGGAAGTTCTTATGCGGAAGGTATTCCGTGTGCCGGTCAGCTTCAACCACAAAATGCTTCAACCGCTGAAAAAGTTTTTCCTCACTTTGATAATAGGAACAAAAATTCAAGTCCCCTCCCGCGATGTCCTCCTCTTGATCAATAAAATAATCCAATAAAATATGTAAGCCCTGAATATATGGAAAGTACCCCTTCCTGATATTTTCTGCATCACTCAGCTGAAAATCATCACGAAGCGCATAGGATATGAGGCAAAAAATTCCTAAGGTAGAACCGGAACATGCCGAGAATTCATACCATTCCATTTCAGGCAGCTGGTATTGGTTGGTTTTAAACCATTTTTCAAGACGAGGGACTCTCTCCTCTTGAGTTACATGCTTGTGAATTTGTAAATCACAATAGTATTGGCAAAGCTCAAGCAAGTAATCTTTGATTCCATCATAATTATTTACTTCTCTTAAGACAGAACGACAGGTTTCCGATAAATCATACAAATAATTATCATCATCCTGATCCGCGCGGAGCCGGTAATAGTTTTTTTTACCAGCCTGTAGAACAAATGCATCTGACATCGATTCATGGAGTGCTGCAAAATCCTCAGGATCAAGGGAGGTACTTCTGTCACAAAGATTATCTAGATAATCACTGATGGTTTGATAGGCAACGATAAATTTTATGGCTTTTTTATAGTCCTCTTTAGCAGTTAGTGCGAGGATGGCTCCACCTTCACAATGGAATGTTTTATGCTCAATGCTTGCAAGAGCTTGGGTTCTTAGCTCCGCATTCGGAATGTTTTCAGCACGGCTTTTCCAATAAGCCAATTCTTTGTGTACTGCTGGAAGTATTTTGCGATATACCCTAGACATAAGGGTGATTGGCATCATTGAAACCGACAACCTTTCTAAACAATATAACCTATTGCTTTTAATTGACTTAAAACAAAATCCTTTGCATACTCAAATACCTCTTCCCGCTCTGGTTCATTAAAGATTTCATGGTAACATTTCGACCATTCCTTAAATCTTTTTTCAGATAATGGAACATGATTGAACCATTCTTTTACGGTGCCTTTATTTACAATTTTGTCATCTCCACCTTGCATGACAAGCATGGGAATATCCTGTATTTTTTCAAGGTCTTGAAATGCCTCTTTTATCGCCCCTACCAGTTCCCGATACCATCTGATCGATACCTTGGTAATATAGAGAGTATCATTTGAATCGGCTTCCCTTACTTCTTCGTTTCTTGTCGCCATTTGGACTGTCAATCCGGAATTCATCCGTAGTGAAGGGAAAACCACATTCAGACCATGCGATAGAATATCTAAAAATTTTGAAGGGGTATGAACCAACCCTAAACATGGGGAAGAAAGAATGACTCCAGCAACATTCAATCTTTCTTCCTGTAATAGACGGATTGAGATCAAGCCGCCCATACTGTGACCAAGTAAAAAGACTGGTAAATCATAACGATAAGCAGTCTGTATCCAATCTTTCACCTCGAAAATATATTCATCGAAGGAATTAATATGGCCGCGGTTTGCTCTTGTTGTCATCCCTTGCCCTGGAAGATCTGCCATAATGATATGGAATCCAGCCGAACGCCACATTTCAATCAGCCAGCCATAACGGCGATGATGTTCCATAGCGCCATGGACGATCACGATTACAGCCTTCGCTTCTCCTTCTGCTTCCCACTTCCACATAGTTTTCCCCCCTGGAATTAGTAATTACCTATTGTTGGAAAAATTTCAAACTATCTTTAGTCCTTTTTTAATAAAAAAGACAAATTTTTTGTGAATCACTTCATACTTCCGATAAAATAGAATCATCATGTAAAAGGAGCGAGAATAATGATTTATCCATTTAAAGGGAAGTATCCCCGCATAGCTGATACTGCTTATATTGCCGACTATGTGACGATTACCGGTGATGTTGAGATTGGCGATGAATCAAGTGTTTGGTTTAACACCGTTATCAGAGGGGACGTAGCCCCAACCATTATTGGTAAGAAAGTAAATATACAAGATAATTCTATCTTACACCAAAGCCCCAATAACCCGCTAATTTTAGAAGATGAAGTAACGATTGGTCATCAGGTTATTCTACACAGTTGTATCATTCGAAAAAAAGCGTTAATAGGAATGGGTTCCATCATTCTTGATAATGCCGAAATCGGCGAGGGTGCTTTTATTGGAGCCGGCAGTCTGGTTCCGCAAGGGAAAAAAATTCCCCCTAATACCTTAGCATTTGGCAGACCGGCAAAAGTTATTAGAGAATTAACACCAGAAGACATAAAAGATATGGTAAGAATCTCTACAGAATATGCAGAAAAGGGACAATATTATAAGTCACTTCAAAAATAAAAAAGCAAAAGCACCCAAGAAATTTGGGTGCTTTTACGATTAATTTTTCGATGTTTGCAGGGCCTTTTCTAGTGCGTAATCACGTTGAAAGGAATAGACATCTTCAACATATACTTGATGCCATACCATGAACATCAGCACAGTCCAAATCTTCCTGCTGTTATCGGCTTTACCTTGGCAATGGTCTTCAAGCAATTGAAGCACATATGATTTATTGATCAAATGATCCGTATTGCTTTCGCGGATAATCTTCTTCGCCCATTCGTTCATTTCATCCTTTAACCAATGACGTATTGGTACAGGGAACCCAAGTTTCTTCCGATCAAGTACATGGGCAGGTACAACACCTTCGGCTGCTTTACGTAAGATATACTTCGTCGTTCCATGCACTGTTTTCAGGCTGGTCGGAATTTTTGATGCCACTTCGAAGACCGCTTTATCAAGGAATGGCACACGAAGTTCTAAGGAATGAGCCATCGTCATTTTATCGGCCTTCAGCAAAATATCGCCGCGCATCCATGTATGGATATCAATATACTGCATCCGGTCAACAGGATCATAACCAAGCGATTCAGCGTAAAGCGGCTTCGTTATATCAGTGTAATCTAATCCCTCACGATAGACATTTAGTAGTTCGCGCTTTTCTTCTTCGGTAAACATTTTCGCATTACCAATGTAACGTTCTTCCATTGGAGTTACACCGCGTTCGATAAAGCTTTTTCCTCTCATTCCCTCAGGCATCATACCCGCTATCCCTTTTAAAAGCACTTTTCCTGCTCTCGGAATTTTATTAAACACCTCTAAGGATTGCGGCTCGTGATAAATATTGTAGCCGCCAAATAATTCATCTGCACCTTCACCTGAAAGAACAACGGTTACGTGCTTTCTCGCTTCACGGGCAACAAAATAAAGCGGGACACAAGCAGGGTCTGCCAGCGGATCATCCATATGCCACATAATTTTTGGAATTTCATTCATATATTCCTGCGGTGAAATCACATAGCTGATATTTTCGACACCAAGCTTCTCAGCTGTCTCTTTTGCGACATCAATTTCACTGAATCCATTATGCTCAAAACCTACCGAAAAGGTTTTAATCGCAGGGTGATATTCTTTTGCAATCGATGCAATAATCGAAGAATCAATCCCGCCAGAAAGGAATGAGCCTACTGGAACATCACTGCGCATGTGCATTTTTACAGAATCGAACAGGACATCTTTAATTTCCTTGATAAAGTCAGGCTCTGATTTGTGAACTGGTTTAAAGTGTGCTTTCCAATATCTTTTGATTTCCATTGGTGAGCCAATCTTTTTGGTAAAAAAATGACCTGGCTCTAATTTCTTAATACCATCAGACATGGTGGTTGGTTCAGGAACAAATTGGTAGGTCAAATAATGCTGCAAGGAATCATAGTTAATAACATCATTTTCGAGCCCCAATAGAATACTCTTTTTCTCAGAGGCAAAAAATGTTCTTTCACCATCTTCAAAATAAAAAAACGGTTTAATCCCGAACGGATCACGCGCGCCATAAAGAGTTTGTTCTTGTTTATCCCAGATGACAAAGGAGAACATTCCGCGTAGTTTTTCGACGGCTTTTTCCTTCAAATGGCTGTAGAGTGCAATAATAACCTCGGTATCAGAGCTAGTTGAAAAGGTTAATCCTTCGCTCAATAGTTCCTCGCGCAGTTCTACATAGTTATAAACTTCACCATTAAAGATAATCCAATAGCGTTCATTTTCATACGTAAGCGGTTGATGACCACTCTCAATATCAATGATACTTAAACGGCGGAACCCAAATTGGATATGATCATCATAATAAAAACCATCATCATCCGGCCCGCGATGAGTTATAATATCGTTCATATTTTTAAATTGTTGTTTTTGCTCATCACTATAGTTTTGTGTTTTGTCGTGTACACAACCGATAAAACCACACATTATGTACTTCACCTCATTCTAAATATCCTTTAAAAGGACGTATTGCTCCAAAGCGCAAACGCCTTGCGCTAGTGCTAGACAGAAAAACATACTCTCTAATACTACCACTTTTTTTATTAAAATTGCACTGTGAACAATAGGCAAATTAATTATCATCATTTTTTACTTCTTTTGACCTGCCTAAACATTACATTTTATTCACTAATTGAATTACTATACAGGTAAATAGACGGAGAAATAAAAACGGGAGCTACATGTAGAATGTAACCCCCATAACGTTTTATAGATTTGCTTGTTGGCGTAATGTTTCTACTTTATCTGTGCGCTCCCAAGGAAGATCCACATCTGTACGGCCAAAATGACCATAAGCTGCTGTTTGTTGGTAAATTGGGCGACGAAGATCCAACATATTAATGATACCTGCAGGACGAAGGTCGAAGTTTTCACTTACTAAATCAACTAACACGTCTTCGCTCACTTTACCTGTCCCAAACGTATCAACTGCAATCGAAACGGGTCTAGCAACTCCAATTGCATAGGCAAGTTGAACTTCTACCTTATCAGCAAGGCCAGCGGCAACGATATTTTTGGCAACATAACGTGCGGCGTAGGCAGCTGAACGGTCCACTTTTGTAGGATCCTTACCAGAGAATGCACCACCGCCATGGCGAGCATATCCACCATACGTATCTACAATGATTTTACGGCCTGTTAAGCCAGCATCCCCTTGTGGTCCGCCAATAACGAAACGGCCGGTTGGATTAATAAAGTATTTTGTCTTTTCATCGATTAATTCTTTTGGAACTACCGGATTAATAACATATTCCTTCAAGTTACGTTGAATTTGCTCTAACTCAACTTCAGGATTGTGTTGAGTGGAAATAACAATCGTATCAATGCGTACTGGTTTATCGTTCTCATCATATTCAACCGTTACTTGTGTTTTTCCGTCTGGACGTAAGTAATCAAGAACCTTATCTTTACGTACTTCTGTTAAACGGCGAGCAAGTTTGTGCGCTAGTGAAATAGGAAGAGGCATAAGCTCTTTTGTTTCATTACAAGCAAAACCAAACATTAAACCTTGGTCCCCTGCACCAATTGCTTCGATTTGTTCATCAGACATTTGACCTTCACGCGCTTCCAAAGCTTGGTCAACACCCATCGCGATATCTGGAGACTGTTCATCAATAGATGTTAAAACAGCACAGGTTTCTGAGTCAAAACCGAATTTCGCGCGATTGTAGCCGATGTTTTTAATCGTTTCACGAACAATTTTTGGAATATCCACGTAGGTAGATGTGGTGATTTCTCCTGCTACTAGCACTAGTCCTGTTGTTACTGAAGTTTCAGCCGCAACACGGGCATTAGCATCCCTTGCTAAAATAGCATCTAAAATGGAATCAGAAATTTGGTCACAAATCTTATCAGGATGACCCTCAGTAACTGATTCAGAAGTGAACAAACGACGTTTTGTTGACATCTGAATTCCTCCTATAATATGAGATAATCGAGGTTTTAGAAAGGTTACAGGAATACTTCCTTAAACATCGAGAATTTGATACGGTACTCATTCCCTTAGTATGTAATAAACAAAGGATTTTTATTAGAGACTCTTTTCATAAAGGACTTATACAAAACAAAAAACCTTACCAGAGAGGAAAGGTTGTTCCGGGCCTTTCGCTCTTATCGTTCAAGGTCAAAGCCTTGCGTCAGATTAGCACCTTCGCATCCTGAAAAGGACCTTTTAAGTGGTCAATCTTTTCATACTGCAGGTTGCTGGGTTTCATTGGGCCTGTCCCTCCACCAGCTCAGGATAAGAGAGTATCCGTTCAAATTAGAATAATATCACACTGCCCAACAATGTCAATGAATTTTTTAAGAAATGTTTTTCAACAAAATGGGAAATATACGAAATATGTTAGTATCTTTTATAAATTTTTTTTATATCTTCAATTAAAGTTTTATAATATATAAATCCAGTTAAATAGGATACATTAATTCAGCTAATGTGTTATACTTTTTATATTATTAACAATCTAAAAACTAAATAAAGGAAGGTCTCATTAAATGAATTCTGTTGATACTCCTAATGAATTAAATCAATTGTTAAATGAAAGTCATGTTCATGTGCAATTATCTGTTCCTCAATTAGTTGAGAAAGTCTTAACCCGTCATGAAGGAGCATTAACTTCTACGGGAGCAATTAGTGTCGCTACTGGAAAGTATACTGGCCGGTCTCCACAGGATAAATTCATTGTTTTAGAAGATTCAACTAAAGACAAAATTGAATGGGGCACGACCAATCAACCAATTTCAGAACCGGTTTTTACAAAGCTTTATCAAAAGGTCATTAATTATTTACAACAGAAAAATGAGATCTTTGTTTTTAAAGGATTTGCGGGTGCTGATAAAAAATCACGTTTATCCATCCAAGTGGTAAATGAATTAGCGTGGCAAAATTTATTTGTACACCAGTTATTTATTCGCCCGTCGGATGCTGAACTACTTACCCATGATGCTGGATTTACCGTTATTTCTGCACCTAATTTCAAGGCAGATCCGGCTATCGATGGTACCAACTCGGAAGCATTTATTATGATTTCTTTTGAAAAAAGAATTGTTTTAATAGGTGGTACAGAATACGCAGGGGAAATGAAAAAGTCGATTTTTTCTGTAATGAATTATTTACTGCCTGAAAACAATATTTTTTCGATGCACTGTTCTGCCAATGTTGGGATTGAAGGCGATGTTGCTTTATTCTTTGGCTTGTCTGGAACTGGCAAAACAACCTTATCAGCGGATTCCAATCGTCGATTAATTGGTGATGATGAGCACGGTTGGTCCTCTAATGGTGTCTTTAATATCGAGGGGGGCTGCTACGCAAAATGTATCAATCTTTCTCGTGAAAAGGAGCCGCAAATCTTTGATGCCATCCGCTTTGGAACTGTCCTAGAAAATGTAACATTGAATCAGGAATCAAGAATCCCTGATTATGATGATGGAACGTTGACCGAAAATACACGTGCCGCTTATCCGATTGACGCAATTGATAATATTGTTCAACCAAGTATCGCTGGCCACCCAAATACGATTGTCTTTTTAACCGCTGATGCATTCGGAGTCTTGCCTCCAATTTCAAAATTAACAAAGGAACAAGCAATGTATCACTTTTTAAGTGGCTACACCTCTAAACTAGCCGGAACAGAGCGTGGAATAACGTCACCACAAGCTACCTTCTCCACTTGCTTTGGTGCTCCATTCCTGCCGCTGCCTGCGACTCGTTATGCAGAAATGCTCGGTGAAAAAATACTTGAGCACAATGCCAATGTTTTTCTTGTCAATACTGGCTGGACCGGCGGCGAATATGGGGTCGGTAATCGAATGAAACTTTCCTACACGCGCGCTATGGTTGAAGCCGCTCTTGAGGGAGAATTAAACCATGTGGAGACTGTCAAGGACGCGATCTTTGGATTAAATATCCCGCTCCATATTGCAGGTGTACCAGACGAAGTCCTACAGCCGATTAAAACTTGGTCGGATTCGCAGGCATATGAAAAGAAAGCAAAGGAATTAGCCGCAAAGTTCCGCGAAAACTTTAAAAAGTTCACTAATGTTTCACGTGATATTGAAGAAAAAGGCGGACCAATAGCATAATATCGAAAGCCCATATCGATTCGATATGGGCTTTCTAATCTCATTAGTTAGTCGAATTTAATGAAATTAATTGATAGGTTATGGTCGTGCTGTTATTTTGCAACTCGACTTTTTTTATCAATGCGGTACCACTTGAATCACTATCGATTGTTTTTCTTACATCAATCGGAATCTCAATTGGATAAAGTCTGTACCCTTCTTTTTCTAGCAAAAAGACGTTTTCTTCCACTCGTTTTTCTCTACCTTTAGTTACAATCATCGTATTTAACTCAAGAGGCATACCCATAAACATCCGCTCCTCTACTTGTAATACCTATATATTATCATCTTTTACGGTGACTTTTCATCCACTTCGTTAAATCATTCACGACTTTTCTATTTACTGCTGGTGGGAAGTAATGTGTAAATTCGTTAAAATACCATGCTTCGACTGGTTTTTCTACTAACCTCAGCCTTCTTTCAAGTCGATATGCGTGCTCCACCGAAACATTTCCGTCTTTAGCACCATGGATAATCAGGACAGGGGCTTTGATCTTTTCTATTTGATAAAGAGGGGTCCTGTCTTGATACCGTTCCGGAAATTTCTGAGGGGTTCCGCCAATGACCCTCTTCATCATTCTCCGTAAATCTTTACGTTCCAAATAGGTGAGAGACATATCACTGACCCCGCCCCAGCTGACAACAGACGCGGTCTCAGGGAATTCAATTCCTGTCAAAAGCGCCATTACACCACCCCGCGAGAACCCAAATATATGTATTTCACGTACTCTGGGCATAGATTTTAACAGCAAAAAGGCGGAAAAGGCGTCTTCCCTGTCGTCCCCGGCAAAATCCTCATTGCCTTCCCCACCTTGATTTCCACGATAATAAGGTGCAAAAACAACAAAGCCCTCAGCTGCGAACTGAGCAATCCTTGCTGGTCGAACTTTACCAACATTTTTAATGCCGCCGCGTAAATAAAGGAATCCATCATACTCACCTTCCCCAATCGGTTCCGCAAGCATGCCTTTCACTCGTAATCCATTGGAAAGGTAAGTAATTACTTTTAATTCAATATTGGGATTTGGAGAAGGAAAGCGTGTGATATCAACAATCTTTCCATCATTGTATTGGCTCATCAGCAAAACTTCCCTTTTTTTATAAAATTTATTCTCTCTAGGCATTCACATATTTTTCTCCTCTTCATACGATATCTTAGGTAATTAGCCCAGATTTTTTATGATAAATAAGGAGGCCCGCTTCATGAAAAAATCGTTAAAGTTCAGTTTCTCCTTTCTGCTCATCACTATACTTATGTTTTCACTTGTCGCTTGTAATAGCTCTACAAAAAATGAAACAAAGAAACTTGAGAAAGTTCGAATCGCTGAAGTTACCCGGTCCATTTTCTATGCCCCGCAGTATGTTGCCCTAGCCAAAGGATTTTTCAAAGCTGAAGGTTTAGACGTCACGCTAACAACAACACCCGGCGGCGACAAAACCATGACCACTCTGATTTCTGGGGGGGCCGACGTTGCCCTAGTTGGTTCAGAAACATCGATTTATGTTTATGCCCAAGGCGCAAACGACCCCGTCATCAATTTTGCACAATTAACCCAGACCGATGGTACTTTCCTCGTTGCTAGAGAAAAGATTGATAATTTTTCATGGGACCTCTTAAAAGGAAAAACCTTCTTAGGGCAACGTAAAGGCGGCATGCCACAGATGGTTGGCGAATTTGTTTTAAAGAAGCATGGGATTGATCCTCAAAAGGATTTGAACTTAATCCAGAACATTGATTTCGCCAATATTGCCAATGCCTTTGCTTCTGGAACGGGCGAATTTGTGCAATTATTTGAGCCAACGGCAAGTATTTTTGAAAAAGAAGGAAAAGGTCATATTGTTGCTTCCTTCGGTAAAGAGTCTGGCCACGTACCATATACAACGTTTATGTCCAAGGAAAGCTATATGAAAGAAAATAAGGGAACGATTGAAAAGTTCACACGAGCAATTTACAAAGCTCAACAATGGGTAGAGTCGCACAGTGCTGAGGAAATTGCAAAAGCGGTGGAACCGTTTTTTCCAGATACAGATTTAGAAATTATGACCACTGTTGTTGAGCGTTATAAAAATCAAGGATCTTTTGCAACAGATCCTATCCTTGACCAAGAGGAGTGGAACAATCTACAAAACATCATGAACGAAGCAGGAGTACTGCCAAAAGAAGTAGATCATCAAACACTTGTAAATACAGAGATCGCTGACAAGATAATAAAAGAATAAAGGAAAGGGAGGCCGTTCTTATGAGCTTTTTGACCGTTCAAAATATTCATCACACCTATTTTACTAAAGCCTCTGCCACCACGGCCCTCTCCGATATTTCATTAACAGTGGAGGAGGGCGAGTTTGTCTCCCTCCTCGGCCCCAGCGGCTGTGGTAAGACGACTCTGCTTTCCATTATTTCTAGTTTGCTTAAACCAACGCAAGGTACTGTCTTGTTAGAAAAAAAACCGGTAACTACCGCAAAAAACCAAATCGGTTATATGCTCCAACAAGATTATTTGTTCCCTTGGAAAACGATTGAAGAGAATATCCTGATCGGTTTGAAGTTATCAAAGCAGTTGAACCAAAAAACAAGATTGGCTACCCTTGGCCTGTTAAGCCAAATCGGATTAACCGGGGTGGAAAAACAGCTTCCTAGGCAGTTATCAGGGGGTATGAGGCAGCGGGTGGCTCTCGTCCGGACGCTTGCCACAGAACCAAAACTGCTTATGCTTGATGAGCCTTTTTCCGCTCTCGATTATCAAACTAAGCTTAAATTGGAGGATTTAGTATCACAAACATTAGATAAATTTGGAAAAACAGCTATTCTCGTTACTCACGATATTGGTGAGGCTATTGCCATGAGCGATCGCGTTTTTCTGCTTTCACCAAGTCCCGGGAGAATCTATAAAACATTTACGATGCCGGAGGAACTAAGAAATATATCCCCATTTGAAGCAAGAAATCATGAGGCATATTCAAGTATCTTTCAAACCATATGGAGGGAGTTGGAGTCACTTGAGCGAGAAAAAGAATAAGCTGGAACTCCTCCATAAAAACTATATTCAATCACTTCAGGTTGAAAAAAGATGGGTCGGATTTTATCAGGCGATCATTTTTATCGTCTTTTTCTCTAGTTGGGAATTGTTTAGTCAAAAACAGTGGATTGACCCGCTTCTTTTCAGTTCTCCCTCAAAGATATGGAATTTACTCCTGGAAAAAATTCAGGATGGAACTTTAGTTAGCAATATTGGCGTAACCTTAACGGAAACCGTCCTAGGATTTATTCTAGGCACACTACTGGGTACGATATTAGCTGCTATCCTCTGGTGGTCACCAATGATTTCAAGGGTGCTTGATCCTTATCTTGTTATTTTAAATGCTATGCCGAAAGTCGCATTAGGGCCCATTTTGATTGTGGCGCTAGGTCCTGGGTATTCATCGATTATTGCCATGGGTGCGATTATCTCAATTATCATTACCACCATTGTGGTATATACCTCATTTAAAGAGGTGGATCCGAATTATCTTAAAGTACTTCAAACTTTCGGAGCAACTCGTTGGCAATGCTTTAAAGAAGCTATCCTCCCCGCGAGTTTTCCAACGATTATTTCTACTCTTAAGGTAAATGTCGGTCTGTCTTGGGTCGGTGTGATCGTAGGAGAATTCCTTGTATCCTCTAGAGGACTTGGATACATGATCATTTATGGCTTCCAAGTATTTAATTTTACACTTGTTTTCTTATCACTTTTGGTTATCGCGGTATTTGCTACCATTATGTACCAGCTTGTTGAATTATTAGAGAAAAAAATTATCAAAGAATAGTGGATTGTCATGTACTTTCTGCTATTCTTTTTCGTTTGGCCGTGTTAAATTTGTCTGTTGATTTCCGCTCCATGCGCGTGCGGTTCGCGGGCGTTCCGGGGAGCCTCCTCGGCGCTAAGCGCCTGTGGGGTCTCCCCTGCCCCGTACTCCCGCAGGAGTCTCGCGCATTCCGCTCCAATCAACAGGGTGTGTATAACTCCATTTAGCTTTAACAAAGCTTTTCGTTTTGTACCTTTTGAATGAGTTTAACACATTGCTCGACGACTTGGTCTTTCATAATAAAGCTGTAATCATCCTCAAATCGCTGTTGCAATATATCTCCTTTAACAACAACAGGACCATTGGTTTCGTGGTAACTAGTCGTTTCTTCAACCCTAGCGACCTTTCCCCAAAAGACAGCCTTCACATAAGACCTCATCGGGTCGGTAAATTTATACTCAGCAATAAATTTTAGCTCACCTAGGATTGCACCTGTCTCTTCATAAGTTTCTCGGTGGGCTGCCTCCTCAAGAGTTTCCCCTGATTCCATTTTTCCACCCGGAAATTCAAGTCCTCTTTTTTTATGGTTCGTCAATAGCCACTCTTCCCCATACTGGCAAATGACTAACACATGTTTTGCTTCCTCTTCGAAAGCATTTGGTAAAAAAGACAATTCTACTGGATTCCCATTTTCATCTAAAAATCGCATCATCTAATTTCCGCCTCAACTATTTTATACTTAATTATAATAAAAAAAAGAAAAATCCTAAAGTTAGGATTTTTCTTACAGGTGAAAATTTTATTTTGGTAGTATATTCATACTTTCAATATGATTTTTTGCTTCCGCGTCACCAAGTTTATGCAACATCCCATATACTTGCTGAATCGTACCGTCATATGCATCGTTTTCACGGTCATAATGATACTCAACATAAGGCACATGGGCTCTAATGAAGTTTTTCCACTCGGTGGAATAGTTTTGGTCAAAAAGCTCGCGCAGCTGGGTTATTTCTTCATTATCTGCCTGTATTTTATAGCTCCAGGTTGAACTTGTTGCACTTTGAGATATTTCACCGCTTCCAACATCTATATAATAGGTCTTCTTTTGCTGATCCATTATGTCATCCCCTTTTACTCATTAGTAATTTGCAAATAGAAAAAATTTATTCTTTGTCAAATTTCGATTAATTTTTTAGAAATGAATACGCTATAATAAACATACAATCAAAGAAACAGATTTTTCTGTTAATTTACAAACGGTTAAGGTAGAATTATTTTATACTTATAAGGGAAAAGAATAACTAGGAGGTGTATCGAAATGAAATTAGTTGATGAGTTGTACGAAATGTACCGAAACAAGCTAACCGGTGATGAAGAGGATATCGACATGCTGGCATTTGCCTTTTTAGAAGAGATGTCACATGAGGATCTACTTGCTTTAATCCAAGAAATGGATAAGCAGGAATTATACAATTTAATGGGTATTTATTTAATTGAAAGTTTGAAAGGTAAATTTGCCCAAGAAGAGTACGGACAACATCGCACAAATACTTATCATCCTCGAAATATTCATTGATTGTACATAAAAACATAAGGAAGGAAGCTCAAACACGGGCTTCCCTTTTTCTTTTCTCAAAAAAGCATCCATTTATGCTACAATAAAGAAAAAAGGAGGCATTCACACGAATGTATGTAGTAGCTGTTATTTGTATTATTATTGTTATCATTGTCCTGCTTCTAGCCGTGGGCACCACTTCTAAAGCCTACACGTATAAACATACTGTGGACCCAATAGAAAATAATCCATATCTTGACCAAGAGAAGGACCAAGAACATAATCAGGATCAAAACAAAGCTTAAAAAAATTCCTATTCAAGTAGAATAGGAATTTTTATTATTTGTCTAGCTTCAGCTTTTCTAATTAAGCAAATACCTGTTTAAGGTCTTCCTTGCTTTGTTCAAGCCAGAAACGCATTAAACGTTTAGCGCCTTCCAAATCATGCAGTTTTGCTTGGCCGCATTGTCGTTCATTTGCCGCAGGAATTTCGACGATTTCAACTGCAGCCTTCATTGTATCCTCAAGTAGATCAATGATTTCCTCCACAGTCGGCTCGCCGCTGACAACAAGGTAATAGCCGGTTTGGCAGCCCATTGGTGAAATATCGATAATATCAAAGTGATTATACTTCTCGGAGTGCTCACGAAGATTAAAAGCAAGCAAGTGTTCTAGTGTATGAATGACATCAGGTTTCATCGCCTGTTTATTGGGCTGGCAAAAGCGAATATCATATTTATTAACTACACCGTCACTTCCAACTTTGTGGACCCCGCAATGTCTCACATAAGGGGCTTTAACAGCGTTATGATCTAAATCAAAGCTTTCAACTGAAGGCATCGATATCACTCCTTTTTTTATCTACCATTTATCATACAATAAATTCCGAGTTTTTTCATCCACTTACATACAATTAACAATTTAGACGATATTATTTATTTATGGTATCTTTTAGTTAATTGTAGTTAAGGAGAGAATGACATGTTAAAAAAAGCCTTCCTAGCGATTATACGTTTTTATCAAATTGTTATCTCACCTATAAAACCACCGACCTGCCGTTTTTATCCTACTTGTTCCCATTATGGTCTGGAAGCGATTGGGCGGTTTGGTGCTTTAAAAGGCGGCTGGCTCACTATCAAAAGGATATCAAAATGTCATCCCTTTCATCCTGGTGGCTTGGATCCTGTTCCTGAAAAAGAGAAGCTTTAATTCTTATTGCCATCAACAATTAGATCAAGCTTTCCTGTCTTTGGGTCGATGACCAATCCATGAACAGGAACACCCTTTGGCATTAATGGATGATTTTTTATGATACCTACACTGTGCTCAACACTCTCGGTCACATTATCAAATCCATGAAGCCATTTTTTAATGTTGATGCCAGAATATGTAAGCGTATCAATCGTTTCTTCTGATATTCCACGCTCCATCATACTCTCGATCACTGGTTCAGCTTTAAGACCGCTCATGCCGCAATCATAATGGGCAATGACTAAAACCTCTTGAGCCTTCAATTGATAAACAGCAATCAGTATACTTCTCATCACACTTCCAAAAGGGTGTGACACTAGGCCGCCGGCGTCTTTTATGAGCTTCGCATCACCATTTCCCAAATTCAATGCTTTCGGCAATAATTCCAATAGTCTGGTATCCATACATGTAAGAATCACCATGCGTTTATTAGGGAATTTAGTTGTTTCATACTTTTCATATTCGTGGTTCTCCACAAATTTTTTATTATAGTCTAACAGCTCATTCAATAATGTAGGGTTACTCATGATAACCATCCTTTCTATTGTTTCTTTCTAAGCATACCTAATTTTTAATGATGAAACAAAATTTTATACTTGCTTTTAAGGAATTTTTTTTGTAAGATACAAATGGAAATCGGAATCGTTCCGTATTATACATTCGTAATCATTCAGAATTCAAAAAAAATTTCGAAAATAAATCGTAATTAATCCGATTTAATTATATATAAAGGAGTCTTTATGAAAAAAATCATCCTTTTCCTTTCTTTTCTGTTACCATTAAGTCTTCTATTGTCCGCGTGTTCAAATGGTAAAGACCATGTACAAAAAAGGAAGGACCAGTTAACTATTTATACAACAGTATTCCCACTTCAATATTTTACTGCACAAATTGGTGGAAAATATGTAAATGTAAAAACGATCTATCCACCTGGGGCAGATGAACACACATTTGAACCATCCCAAAAGGATATGATGAATTTAGCCGATTCCGACTTATTTTTCTACATTGGACTTGGACTTGAAGGATTTGTGGAAAAAGCAAAGGGAACATTGAAAAATGAACATGTCACATTAGTCCCAACGGCTGAGGAACTAAAACTCCCAAAAAGCGACGATTCACATGAAGAAGAACATGACCATAGCAATTCGGATGTCAACCCACATGTATGGCTTGACCCCATTTATTCTAAGGAAATGGCTGCTGTCATCCGTGATTCATTAATTAAACAAATGCCGCAGCACAAAGAACTATTCAATGAGAATTTTAAACAACTTGCCCAAAAGTTAGATGAACTAAATACTAAATATAAGCAGACAATTACACATGCGAAGCATAAAAAGATTATCGTTACACATGCGGCGTTCAGTTATTGGGAAAAACGTTATGGGATTGAACAAATCAGCATATCTGGTCTTTCGACTGCTAATGAGCCAACCCAAAAGGAATTAGAAAAAATTATTTCTATAGCTGAACATGATGGTATACACTATATGCTTTTCGAACAAAATGTCCAATCAAAACTCGGAAAAATTGTTCAAAAAGAAATTGGGGCAAAGGCATTACACATTCATAATCTTGCTGTTTTGTCTACCGACAACATCAAAAACAAAGAAACCTATTTTTCATTAATGAATAAAAATCTTGAATCATTAGAGATAGCGTTAAATAACTAAATTTGAAGATGAAATGAACCAGGCCGCTTTTGACCTGGTTCATTTTTATATATTCTCTTTTAAATTTGGATGTTGATTTCCGCTTCAGACGCTTCGCTTTCCGCGGGCGGTCAGGGGAGCCTCCTCGGCGCTAAGCGCCTGCGGGGTCTCCCCTGCCCCGTCCTCCCGCAGGAGTCTTCGCGCCTTTCGCTCCAATCAACATTGTTCCAAAATTAACTATGAGCTGTATAATAGCATTTTTATAAAACAAATGTTTCTTTCAGTAGCAAGGTTTCCTGTAATCTTTTTTCGTTTATTTCAAATCCAATCCCAGGACCGGATGGGACTTTGACAAAACCGTTTTTAACGTTTACTTCTGGGGTAATAATATCTTCCTCCCAAAAGCGATTAGAAGCAGAGATATCTCCTGGGATCGAAAATCCTGGTAATGAGGCGAGTGCAATATTATGGGCCCTAGAAACCCCAAACTCGATCATACCCCCACACCAAACCGGTATGCCCTTTTCGAAGCAATAGTCATGAATTCGTTTCGCTTCATACAAGCCCCCTACCCTGCCCACTTTAATATTTATTACCTGACAACTTCCGAACTCGATGGCTTTTCGAGCATCATCATAGCTGACAATGCTTTCGTCCAAACAAATAGGTGTTTTAATTTCTTTTTGAAGCAAGGCGTGTTCAAGAATATCATCATATCCCAGCGGCTGCTCGATCATCAGCAACTTAAAGTCATCAAGAGCTTTTATTCGTTCTATATCCTTAATCGTATAGGCAGAATTCGCATCTGCCATGATTGGCAGTTCAGGATAAAAACGGCGAATTTCAGAAAGAAAAGCATAATCCTGCTGTGGATTTATTTTAACTTTAATCCTTTGATAACCGTCCTCTAGATATTGCTCAATTTGCTGGAGTGCATTTTTAGTGGAATCTGTGGCCACTACAACCCCTGACGCAATCAAAGATCGTGTTCCCCCAAGCAGTTTTGATAGTGGCAGCGAATGACTCTTCGCAAATAAATCCCATACAGCTGTTTCTAAGGCAGCCTTAGCCATATTGTTCCTTCTTACCGAGCTAAACAGCTGAGAGACCTCCTCAGGATGGTTTAAAGGTGCTTTTTGAAGGAGTGGAATCAAAACATCAGTTAACATATGTAAACTTGTTTTAACCGTTTCTTCTGTGTACCACGGAGTAGAAAAGGCAACGCCCTCTCCAAACCCTGATACACCATCGGAATTGGTTATCTTAATGATTATTCCCTCACGGTTCTTCACGGCTCCTAAATGGGTCAGAAACGGGTCATTTAAGGGCATTTGAATGACATTTAACTCTACTGCTGCTATCTTCATTACCGGATCTCCTCTTTCACCCACTCTCGGAGCTCTCGGCGGAGTATTTTTTTCGATGCGTTTCTAGGCAGTTCCTTAGTAAAATAAAATGCTTTAGGGACTTTATATTTGGCTAAACGCTCTTTACAAAATTGCTCAAGTGCTCCAACCGAAGGATTTGTTCCTTCTCTTTTTACAATATAAGCAATCGGCACTTGTCCCCACTCAGTATCCTCTAAACTTGTCACACCAGCCTCTGAAACATCCGGATGGGCTAACAAAACTGCCTCAATTTCTGCAGGGTAAATATTCTCTCCCCCTGAAATAATTAAGTCAGAACGCCGATCGAGTACATATAAGAAGCCATCTTCATCTAAGTAGCCCACATCTCCCGTGTGGAACCAGCCATTAATAAACTTTTCTTCAGTTACTTCAGGAAGGAATAAATACCCTGGGGTAACATTGGGTCCTTTTATGACAATTTCACCTGGCATACCTGAGGGAGCCAGACCACCATCTTCTGCAACTATTTGAAGCTGCGAGGTGAACAACGGCTTTCCTGCCGAGCCTAGCTTCGTCAGACTATATTCTGGAGCAAGCGTCACGATTTGCGAGGAGGATTCGGTCATTCCATAGGTTTGGAATACAGGAATTTCTTTTTCTATACACGCTTGGAGTAATGGTAATGGTGCAGGTCCTCCTCCAAGAAGCATACAGCGAAAATGATTAGGCAGGCGCCTCTCTCGAAGAGCATCAACTATTCGTCTCAGGGAAGTACCAACCACTGACATGATGGTCACTTTTTTATCATGAATATCATAAATGGTTTCTTCAACATCAAAATGGTCGTGGAGAACGATCGGCATTCCATATATGACACTGCGCATTAAAATTGAAAAGCCGCTAATATGAAAAAGCGGAACGTTACAAAGCCAGGAATCCCCTTCAATAAATCCTAAATTTAAGGCTGAACCAACGGAACTCCACCAGTGATTTCCATAGGTTTGGATTACTCCCTTGGGATTTCCTGTGGTTCCGGACGTATACATGATCGTACAAATTTCTGATAAGCTGATTTCTTCCTGAATATTGGGCGCGTTCTGACTGCCGAAAAATATCTCGGCCTTTGTCAGCGTACAAATTGATGGAATTTGATTATTTATGAAGGTTTTTGTTTCAGAAAAGGTATCTTCAATAATTAAAGAGACGGCCTTTGCATCAATTAGCTGCCATACTAGTTCCGACGGAGAAAGGCGGTTGTTCAAAATTACAGCCCTAACTCCTAACAGTTGAAGGGCAAATAATATTACAACTGTATCTAGGTTGCTATTTAATAACACACCAACATATTGGTTTTTATGCATTCCTAACCCTTGTAACTGTCCTGCCACTTGATAAGAACGTTGGTAGAGTTCGCCGAAGGTTATGGTTTGTTCCTGAAAATAAACAGCTGTTCGTTCAGGGGTTAGAAACGCTCTTTTCTTCAAAAAATTAGGCATCATTTCGCTTTGCATAATTGTCACCTTCCTAATCTGTCTTGCTTTTTCCCCGCTTTTCTATTAAAAACAGCCTGATGGAAACCATCAAGCTGCTGGTAAAAACTATCAAGGAAAACGAGGGAATTTACCAAAATCAGGCTTCCGCTTTTCTTTAAATGAATCACGGCCTTCTTTGGCTTCATCGGTTGTATAGTAAAGCAGGGTTGCGTCGCCAGCAAATTGTTGAAGACCAGCTAATCCGTCTGTATCAGCATTCATGGCTGCTTTCAAGAAACGAAGGGCAGTTGGACTTTTCTCAAGTATTTCACTACACCATTGAATCGTTTCTTCTTCTACTCTTTCAAGCGGAACAACCGTATTCACTAAGCCCATATCAAGTGCCTCCTGGGCATTGTATTGACGACATAGGAACCAGATTTCCCGAGCTTTTTTATGTCCAACAATTCTAGCTAGGTAGCCTGAGCCGTATCCAGCATCAAAGCTTCCAACATTCGGTCCAGTTTGTCCGAAAATAGCATTATCAGCTGCAATCGTTAAGTCACACACAATGTGCAGCACATGACCACCACCGATGGCATATCCTTTTACCATTGCGATAACAGGTTTTGGAATAACACGAATGAGGCGCTGTAGGTCAAGAACATTTAGACGAGGAATTTGATCCTCTCCAACATATCCCCCATGACCACGAACTTTTTGGTCACCACCTGAACAAAATGCCTTATCTCCTGCTCCAGATAAAATAATAACTCCTACACTAGAATCATCTCGTGCGAAGGCAAAAGCATCAATTAATTCCGAAACAGTTCTCGGTGTAAATGCATTATGTACATGTGGACGATTAATGGTAATTTTCGCAATACCATTATATGTTTCATATAGAATTTCCTCATATTTGCGTCCTGCAATCCATTCTACTGTCAAAATGATATCCTCCCTTATTTATTCTTTTGACAAAAAGTCACTTACTATTGTACCAAACTTTTCTGGTTCTTCCACATGAATTGCATGCCCACTACCTTCAATAACCACCCAAAAGCCATTTTTTAGCTCTTTCATCATTTTATCCGCTATATCACAAAACTTTTTATCTTCTTCACCCGTTAAGAGCAGAACCTCGCAAGTTAGTTCGTTTAATTTCGCCCACCAGTTAGGCTGAGATCCGGTTCCCATCCCATGCAGGCTGTTCGCGAGCCCAGTAGGCGAATTGTTTAAACGCTGTTCCCTTATGACCTGCTTTTGTGCTGAAGGCAGTCGTTTCATCGTTTGAAAAAGGGGGATCCCTTCCCAATAATCTACAAACGAGCTTATCCCCTGTTCTTTAATAAATTTAGCAAGTTCCGCATCTTTCATACGGCGAAATTGACTTTCATTTTCTGTTTCCAGACCTGGTGAGGCACTTTCAAGTATTAATTTACGGACCCGCTCAGGAAAAAGCAGGGCAAAAGTAAGGGCAAGTCTTCCACCCATTGAGTAACCAAGTAGATCTACTTGCTTAACATCTAAATGTTCAAGGATCGTTTTTAAATCCTTCGCAACTGACTCTATTTGATATCGACTAAGTACATCGGGTGATTCCGTTTTTCCATGTCCAATGATGTCAGGATTAATTAGATTCATTTGCTTCCCCCAAGCATCATAGAAAGGAGTCCATGTCGAGCTGTCCCCGGTAAATCCATGTAAAAGAACAAGCGGGATAGATCCTTCCCCGTAAACTTCGACATGATATTGAATCCCGTCACTAACAATCTTCATTTACTGTTCACCTTTGACAAAGTTCGATATTTCCCGGGAAACAAAGTTCCAAAATCCGCGGTGCTCGTCACGGTTAACGTCTCTGTTTGTCCTAAACTCAAATACTTTTAACCCCGTTTGATTCGTAGCCTTCATCATTTCTGACCCCAAATGGTCCCAATCTTCAATCTTCGTAAATTCACCCTTAAACATCTTAACCGCATGCTCAAATTCTAGATCTAGTGGAGTTCCAAACAGCAGTTCAAAATTCTTAGAATGCTCCGATTGAGGAAGGAAGGAAAAAATTCCGCCACCATTATTGTTAACCAGAAGAATATTAATATCTATATTGTACAACTTTGCTGCAATCAGACCATTTAAGTCGTGGAAAAAAGTTAAATCGCCAAGGACAAGGTATAAGGATTTTGAGTATAAAGCTGCACCTAAAGCGGTCGAAACAGTACCATCGATCCCATTGGCTCCCCTGTTCGCCATTACTTTGATTGCTTTATTATTGTTAATAAAAAAACTATCCAAGTCGCGAATTGGCATACTATTGCCAACAAAAAGGGTAGCACCATCTGGCACCAAATCGGCTAATTGATAAAATAGTTTGCCTTCACTTAATTCTTTTATATCTCTTAGAGAATTCATATTTTCTTTGGTTAGCCCGTTTACCTTTTTCCATTTCGATAAAAATTGGGATGAGGGGTTCTCATTCATATATGACAATAGCTTCTTGCAGAATACCGATTCATCACAAAAGATCATACTGGTTGACAAGGATGAAGGATCACGCCAGCCTCCGCCGCCATCAATCACAAATTGTTCAGCATCTCCATTTTCTTTTAAGAAGATCGTTAATGCTTTTGATATTGGCATCGCACCAAATCGAAGAACAACTTCTGGTTTAAGGAAGTTTTTTGCATCTTCATTCCTTAGGAAGGTATCATAAGTTTCAATGATATTTTTAAGGCTATGCTGCCCACTTCTTAATTGTGATAAGGGGTCTGCAATGATTGGAAAATTTAATTTCTCAGCTAATTGCGTAACCGCGTTAGGAAATTCAGCATCTCCCATGTTTCCACAAATAATAACACCTTTATTTGTCTTATTAAGCCTTTCAGCTATTTCCTGAAAATGTTCATCTGAAAGGGTTAAGTCCCCGTTTTGAACTTTTATATATCCATTTGGTCGTTCATTAAGCTGGAAGAGCTCATCATCCATCTTTGGAATTAGCGGCTCTCTGAAAGGAAAATTCATATGTACAGGACCAGAAGGGGCACTAGTGGCAATCGCAACTGCCCGGGCACAAACGGTCCTGGCATAGCGAATGATTTCATCACTTTTTTCAGGCAATGCCATTTCGGAGAACCATTTCACATGCTTCCCATATAAATGAATTTGGTCGATTGCCTGTGGGGCACCAACCTCTCTCAGTTCATGCGGTCGATCCGCTGTAAGTACAATCAATGGTACCCGAGCATAACGCGCTTCAACAATCGCAGGAAAATAGTTTGCTGCGGCTGTACCTGAAGTACAAAGTATGGCAACTGGCTTATTTAACGACTTTGCTATTCCCAACGCAAAGAAAGCCGCTGACCTTTCATCTACATGGATATGGACTTTCAGGTCAGGATGTTCTGCCATGATCATCGCCATTGGAGTTGACCTTGAACCTGGGCTAACAACTACATCCGTAACTCCCGAAAAAATAAGTTCAGCAACTACGGCGGCTATATAGGCTGTTAATGATTCTTGATGATTCATATTAATTTCCTCCAAGGGCTCGGAGCATTGGTTTAAATTTCAAACTCGTCTCCAAATATTCACTTTCTGAGTCAGAATCTGCTACTACTCCACAACCTGCAAACAACGATACTTCATCCCCCTGAATCAGCCCAGATCGAATCGAAACAGCAAATTCGCCATTTTTTCTGTAGTCCACCCACCCTAAAGGGGCAGCATAGAATCCACGGTCCAGTTCCTCTACTTGTCTAATCTTTACAACTGCTTCATCCTTAGGCAATCCGCCGAGTGCTGGTGTTGGGTGAAGTCGTTCGACTAATAACAACAAGGAAGCATCTTTATGGCACTTTCCGATAACAGGGGTATATAGGTGCTGAATATCCCGGATCTTCATCAACTGCGGCTTGTCAGGCAGGATTATTTCATCACATGATTCTTCAAGTGCTTCCTTAATCATTTCTACAACGAAACCATGCTCAATCAGATTTTTTTGATCATTTAATAACATTTGACCTAATTTCAGGTCTTCTTGTTCAGTTTTTCCCCGTGAAATAGAACCGGCAAGGCAGGTAGAATAAACCTCATTTCCATGTTTTTTCACTAGTCTTTCTGGAGATGCCCCAATAAAACAATCACCATTCGATTCAAATGCGAAAATAAAGCTTTCATGCTGCTGCAGATATAAATTATTCAATACATCCTCTGCCTCTACATAATCGTCAAATACAAGCCGCAATTCTCGGGCTAGAACGACCTTCTTAAGCGGGCCTTCTGTTAATTCCTTCACAACTCCATCAACAGTTTTTTTCCACTTTTCTGGTTCAATCTCCCGCGTTTCTAGAAGTGACGCTGTACTCATCCGTTCATTCTGATGGAGCGAATTTAATAGCTGATTTCTCTCTTCGCTCACTTTCTTAAATATATAAGGATCCTCATGTGGAGTACAAACTGTATTCGTGGTTAAATACGTTTGACCGCGAATGATACTCAATAAAAATTTGGGTATGTGGAACAGTGAATCAGCGTACTTGGACCAGAGGTCTGTTTTATCCTTGTAGGGGTCAAAAGAGAAGCCCCCGAACATGACTGGCCCTACACCAACTTCTATATTTGGATTAAAAATGAGGCAGTCCTCTAAAAATTTTTCCCATTCCTTTTCAACATGAAAAAAGCGGTCAGAAGCCTGATCCGTCTGAATTTGTTTAGAAATCCCAAGTCCAATAAGCATCGTCTCGTCCGTTGGGTCCTTCCAGAAAAATCGTTCCCCGCGATAATGTTTTTTTCCTATATTAAAAAATGATAGTGGGTTAATCGTGTCCATTTTATGAACTTCACTAATTAAAATGGGCCGGCCAAGTTCTTTTGCCCGATTAACAGCCAAAAGACCTCGTTCCATTATTTCCAATTCTTGAATGGTAACCAAACAAATCCCTCCAAAACAGCCGAAATGACTGTTATCCATTCATATTAATGCAAATTTTAACATACTACTCTCATTGTAAAGAAGTCAGTAATACTTGTCACTAGCAAACCTGCATCATTCCGTATTATATCTTAAGTTTTCATCTTACTGATAAAAAAAGCCTTCTCATTTGATTAGTTTCATTTTCCCACCAACCATCCAATAATAATCAAACAGGTATAATCTTCTAGATTTGATAAGAAAAATTAATTGACACTATTCCTTGAATTTCATACACTTAGTTTTGGGCAAAGCCCATTAAATAATCGATTCTAAACCTTTAAATAGAGAGAAAAAAACTAAAAAGGGAGAGATACTATGCAACCAAATATACAGCAAAGCTCGAATCATGTAGTTGAATCAAACCGCGGCTTTCAAGTTTGGTGGCAAATGACCCGCCCTCATACATTAACCGCTGCATTCGTGCCAGTTCTGCTTGGTACGGCATTAGCCCTTAAGTATGGGAAAATCCATTTTGGTCTATTTTTTGCCATGCTTTTAGCGAGTTTATTGATTCAAGCTGCAACCAATATGTTTAATGAATATTTCGATTTCAAACGCGGTCTGGATACTGCCCAATCCGTTGGGATTGGCGGTACGATTGTACGTGACGGAATCAAACCCAAAACAGTCCTAAATCTTGCGTTTGGATTTTATGGAATTGCTCTATTATTAGGGATCTATATTTGCGCTAATAGTAGCTGGTGGTTAGCCGTTGTAGGCCTAATTTGTATGGCTGTGGGATATTTTTATACTGGAGGTCCTTTCCCGATCGCCTATACACCATTTGGTGAAATTCTTTCAGGTTTCTTTATGGGGATGCTGATTATTTTAATCGCCTTCTTTATTCAAACGGGAACAGTCAGCAGCACAAGTATTCTCGTTTCAGTTCCAAGTATGATATTGGTTGGTATGATTATGTTATCGAATAACATCCGTGATTTGGATGGCGACAAGGAAAACGGCCGTAAAACAGTTGCCATTCTATTAGGTAAGAAAGGTGCTATTTACTTATTAACAGGGATGTTCACTTTTTCATTTCTTTGGGTTTTGGGACTCATCATTATTGGTGTTTTACCAATTTGGACAGCACTTGTAATTCTTAGCGCCCCAAAGGCTATTAAAGCAATCAAAGGATTTATAGAAAATACCCTGCCAATTCAAATGGCACCAGCGATGAAAGCGACTGCACAAACCAATACGATATTTGGGTTTTTATTAGCAATCGGAATCTTTGCTGGGCACTTCTTATAAAAAAAAGCTTCTGCCGCAACTGGCAGAAGCTTTTTTTTATTGTAATGGCTTAATTCCCCATATGTCGTCTGCGTATTCCTGAATCGTACGATCACTTGAAAAATAACCAGCCTGGGCGATATTATTTAGACTCATTTGCTGCCAACGTAATCGGTCAATAAACGCTTCTCCAATGGAACGTTGTGTTTCTGCATAGGAAGCAAAATCCTTTAAGACAAAATATTGATCATTTTCCTGAAGGAGTGAATCGAATATTGGTTCAAATTCATTATAAACACCAGGGAAAAAGCCATTCATAAGCTGGTCAACGGCTTGACGAATTCGATAATCGTGGTGGTAATATTCATCGGATTGATATCCGCCATGTTGATAGTAGTGAAGAACTTCATCTGCAGTTAGTCCAAAAGTGAATATATTGGAATTACCGACTAATTCACGAATTTCTATATTGGCACCATCCAAGGTTCCCACCGTCAATGCCCCATTGATCATAAACTTCATATTACCTGTTCCAGAAGCTTCCTTACTAGCCGTGGAGATTTGTTCACTGACATCTGCTGCAGGGAAGATCTTCTCCGCAAGAGAAACACGATAATTTTCAAGAAAAATCACTTTAATTTTGTCGTTGATAAATGGGTCATTGTTGACTTTTTCAGCAACTGTATTTATTAACTTAATGATTTTCTTCGCATAATAATATCCTGGCGATGCTTTCGCTCCAAAAATAAACACCCTTGGAACAACCTTGAAGCTTGAATCTTCTTTGATCCGATTATAGAGATGCATAATATGTAAGACATTTAAAAGCTGCCGCTTATAAGCATGGAGCCGCTTCACTTGTACATCAAAGATTGAACCAGTATCAACGGCAGTTCCCGTCTTATCGAAAATAATCTTGGCAAGTGTTTGTTTATTTTCATTCTTAATTTTTAACAATTGATCTAAAAACGAAGTGTCGTTTTGATAATTAAGTAACTGGGAAAGCTCGGTAGCTTTATAGGTCCATTCAGACCCAATCGTATCTGTAATCAATGAAGATAGTTTTGGATTCGCTTTTAACAGCCAGCGGCGGTAGGCAATTCCGTTCGTTTTATTGTTAAATTTATCAGGAAACAATTGATAAAATTGATTCATCTCGCGTTTCTTTAATATTTCAGTATGCAGTTTCGCCACACCATTCACACTAAAGCTTCCGACGATAGCCAAATGAGCCATTTTTACATAATTATCAGCAAGGATGGCTAGTCCCTTAATCCGCTCCCAATCACCTGGTGTTTGCTCCCAAAGTTCCTGGCAAAATCGTTCATTGATTTCTTCTACAATCATAAATATTCTTGGAAGCAACGGTTGAAAAATATGTATTGGCCATTTCTCTAACGCTTCTGACAAGGTGGTATGATTGGTGTAAGAAATAGTATGTTTTGTAATGTGCCATGCCTGCTCCCAATCAAATCCTTCGTCATCAATTAGGATTCTCATTAACTCGGGAATGGCCAGGACAGGGTGTGTATCATTAATGTGAATACAGATATGTTCATGGAGTTGTTTTAAGCTGCTGTGTTGTTTCCGATAGGTCTTTAAAATAGATTGTATACTAGCGGATACCAAAAAGTATTGCTGTTTCAATCTTAAAACCTTTCCTTCGTCATGTGTATCATCAGGATATAAAAACTCAGAAATCATTTCCGTTTCCCGTTTATATTTTAAAATATCCTCGTGTAAGGGAAATTGGGAAGGCTCTGCATTCCAAAGTCTTAGTGTATTGATGGTTTTTGACTGATAGCCGATGACCGGCATGTCGTGAGGTACTGCGGTGACCGTTTCAGCATGTAGGTGATGAAACACAAGTCGGCCATTTTCCATCTTCGTTTCCACCTTACCCCAAAATGGGATTTTGATGGAACTATCGGTTTTACGGATTTCCCAAACATTTCCGTTCCTAAGCCATTGTTCCGGCAATTCTACTTGATAGCCATCAACAATTTTTTGTTCAAATAAGCCATGTTTGTAACGAATGCCATGACCATGACCCGGCAGATTAAGTGAAGCAAGTGAGTCTAGAAAACAGGCAGCTAATCTTCCTAAGCCGCCGTTTCCTAAACCTGCATCTGCCTCATATTCCTCTAATTCTCCAAGATCGATTCCTAATTCCTCTAGGCCTGCTTGCACCGTCTCTTCCACACCAAGGTTAATTAGATTTTGTCGTAGTAATTTCCCCAAAAGATATTCAATAGAGAGGTAATAAACCTGCTTTCCCTTTGCCGCCAAATGACGCTCGTTTGTAGTAATCCAAGCATTACTTACAAATTCGCTAATCATTGTTCCAAGGGTTTGATAGTGATCCCTGGCTGAGCTTTCAGGGAAACTCTTCCCACATACCATCTCAATCCTTTTTAGAAAAGTTTCCTTAAACTCGACCGTATTAGAAAACATGTGTTTCACTCCTTGCAACGATCTCTGCATATAACTGGTTATAGCTATATGCTGACTGTGCCCAGCTATAATCCATTTCCATTGCTTGTTTTACAATCGATTTCCACGATTTTGAATCGTGATAAACGCCTAGTGCTCTTTTAATTGTATAGAGCATATCATGGGCATTAAAATTTGAAAAAGAAAATCCATTTCCTTTTCCAGTAAATTCGTTCCAAGGTTTTATTGTATCATTTAAGCCGCCAGTTTCCCTAACGATCGGGATCGCACCATATTTCATTGCAATCAACTGTCCAAGCCCGCATGGTTCGAATTGGGATGGCATCAAAAATAGGTCTGCAGCGGCATAAAGTTTATGGGCAAGCCCTTCATTAAAACCGGTATGAACCCTTAATTTTTCAGGATAAATACGTGCGGCCTGTCTTAAATGTTCTTCGTATTCATAATCACCAGTTCCAAGGATAATCACCTGCAGATCCTCCTGCAATATTTCACGAAGGACACATTTAACTAAATCAAGTCCTTTTTGCCTTGTCAGCCTTGTAATCATGACTAATAAAGGTGTACGCGCAGATTGTGGTAATCCAAAATGTTTTTGAATCTCACTTTTGTTGATTGATTTTTTTTGATGATTATCAGCAGTATATGTTTGATATATTAATGGGTCGGAAACAGGATTATAGAAATCTTCATCAATCCCATTTAAAATCCCAATTAAGTCATCATTTCTTTCTCTTAAGAGACCGTCTAACTTTTCACCAAATACAGGTGTTTGAATTTCTTCTTTATAGGTTGGGCTAACTGTCGTAATTTTGTCTGCAGATACAAGAGCACCCTTCATATAATTGATATTTCCGAAAAACTCTAAGTGACCAGTGTGAAAGGCATTGTAATCCATTCCTAACAAGTCTCCCAAGACCTCTTTTGGAAAGATCCCTTGGAATTGAAGATTATGAATCGTAAAAACAGTACGCATTAAGCCGTAACCTTTTCTTTTATAATATTCAGTTCGTAACAGAAAAGGAATCATCGCCGTGTGCCAGTCATGGCAATGTAACACATCTGGAAAAAAGTTTAGCTGGGCAAGTGTGTCTAAGACAGCCCTATTAAAATAAGCGAATCTTTCCCCATCATCAAAATATCCATATAAATTTTCTCGTTTAAAGTAGTATTCATTATCGACGAAATAAAATGTAACTCCCTGGTGTGTGAGCTCTTCAATTCCGCAATACTGATTTCTCCAGCCAACAGAAACAGTAAATTCTTTAACCTTTTTCATCTCACTCTTAAATTCTTCTGAAATTGTTCCGTATTTAGGTAGAATAACTCTGACATCAGTTCCCAAACTCTTTAATTCTTTTGGAAGGGAACCAGCAACATCGGCAAGTCCTCCCGATTTTGCAAATGGTCCACATTCCGAAACGGCAAATAGTACTTTCACGAGTTCATCAACGCTCCTTGTTTTGTCCCTTTACGAACCACAAATGGTGACCCCGCTGTTCCAGTTAAGTGAGTTCCTGCTTCAACTTTCACATCTTTATCTAAAATAACGGAATCTAGATAACAATTATCTTCGATCTGGCACTTTTGCATAATGATACAGTTCTTAATAACTGCACCTTTTCCAATCTTTACACCTCGGGATATAATACTATTTTCTACTGAACCGCTAATTAAACATCCATTGGCAATCATTGCATTTTTTACAACAGACCCTTTAATATATTTCGTTGGCGGCTCATCCTTTACCTTAGTGAAAATCGGCTGTTCTTTAATAAAAAGTTTTTTCCAAACATCCGACTTTAGCAAATTCATACTAGTAGAAAAATAGTTTTCGATCGAATCTATCATCACGGAATAACCGTCATATTCATAGTTACAAATCGAGTAAAGATTTTCAATATCATTTACAACATCCTTCATACAGGTATACCCTGTTTCATTACGCGTTTCAATCAGCTTAATAAGTAGGGATGTTTTGATTAAGTACATCTCCATCGAAGCTCCATCCTTCTGATGGATTTCGGTAATGTCACATCTTGAATTGCTGTGCCAATCTAAGATTGGTCTAAAGTTCATATTAAAAACCGTATAGCAATTGGAAATAATCGAATACTCTTGCGTGCTGCGATAAAAGAAGTCTAAATTTGCTGCAAAATTCTCAAACGAACCAATTGTATTTCCATCATAATCAACTATTGGAGATGGGAAAAAGAAAAGGCCATCCCGTTTTCGATTCAAATCCCAGTTTTTCCCTGAACCTAGATGATCCATTAGTGAACGGTACTGCATTTTTGGAAATATTGCCACACTTCGAATACCTGAATTCACCATATTCGATAGCACAAAATCAATAATACGATATCTTCCTGCAAAAGGCAGGGCAGCAAGTGCGCGATGTGTTAATAAATCTTCCAAATCTTCATGGTATGTGGTGGCATCAATGACTCCTAGTAGCTTTTTTTCCAATCCAAGTCCCTCCTGTATTATATTAAAAAGCAGGGTATAACCCGCTTAACATTTCATTAGTAACTAGAATAATCTCTTCATCGAACGAGCGGATAACAGTCCCGTCAGGTACATTCACGTCAGAAGGTACAATGGCTCTTTCAATCAAACAATTATTACCAATGATCGCATCCGGCATAATGACCGACTCTAAAATAGTTGATCCTTTTCCAACAGTAACCCCTTGAAAAAGAACAGATTTCACTACTTCCCCTTCTATTGTACATCCCTCATTAATAAGTGACTCTTTAACCACCGCACTCGGCGAAATATATTGTGGCGGCTGATTCGGGTTAACTGAATAAATCCTCCATCCGTGGTCAAACAAATCTAAGTCACATTCTTCTCTTAGTAGATCCATATTAGCTTCCCAGAGGCTTTGGACCGTACCGACGTCTTTCCAATAGCCTTTAAATGGATAAGCAAACAATTTTTTATTTTCCTCTAAAAGCATCGGAATCACATCTTTACCAAAATCATGACTCGATTCAGGAACACGGTCATCCATTTCTAAATATTCTTTAAGTATATTCCAGTTAAAAATATAAATGCCCATCGAAGCAAGATTATTTTTTGGATTCGCTGGTTTTTCGTCAAAATCGACAATTCTTAGCTCTTCGTCTGTATCCATGATTCCAAAACGACTGGCTTCATTCCAAGGAACTTCTATTAAAGAAATAGTTACGTCAGCCCTTTTTTCAATATGATATTCAAGCATGCTCTCATAGTTCATTTTGTAAATATGGTCACCTGATAGGATTAGCACATATTCTGGCTGGTATTGTTTAAGGTAATTAAGGTTTTGATAAATCGCACTTGCAGTGCCTGTATACCATTTTACTTCGGAAGATTCAGCATACGGTGGTAATACAGTTACCCCGCCATCCTTTCGGTCAAGATCCCATGCACTTCCAATCCCAATATAGGAATTTAATAACAATGGTTGGTATTGTGTTAATACCCCAACCGTATCGATGCCAGAATTGGCGCAATTGCTCAATGCAAAATCAATAATTCGATATTTACCTCCAAAAGGAACAGCTGGTTTCGCTAGATCCTTTGTCAGCGAATTAAGCCTACTTCCTTTCCCTCCTGCTAATAACATGGCTACGCACTTCTTCTTTGCCATTTCCTTTTCGCTCCTTCCTCTTTTTAACTGGTCTGATGATTTGAAATCCAAATGGGGGAATTGCTAGATTTAATGAAAATGGCTGGCCATGGAATGGTTCTTCTTCTGCAATAATAGTCTTTTTATTAACCAATCCAGCTCCACCGTATTCTATATGATCACTATTGAAAATTTCTCGATACTCACCGGATTTAGGAACACCAATTTTATACATTGGGTAATTGACACCAGTAAAATTACAAATAACCACTAATGTTTCTTCAGACTTTTTTCCTTTTCTCATAAAAGAGAAAACAGATTGGTGGCTATTATTGGCATCAATCCATTCGAATCCGTCCTGTAAATGATCGAGTTCATATAGTGCCTTTGAACGTTTATAGAATTTAGTTAAAAACTTTACGTAGGCATTTAATTTTTGATGCATCTCATAGTCCATTAAGTTCCAATCGAGCTGTTCTTTATCTTTCCATTCAGAAAACTGGCCCAGTTCAAAACCCATAAATAAAAGTTTTTTTCCAGGATGAGCAAACATATACCCTAGCAAAAGTCTAAGTTGTGCAAATTTCTCCCAATAATCGCCTGGCATCTTATCGAGCAGTGATTTTTTTCCATGTACCACTTCATCGTGAGAAAATGGCAGCATAAAGTTTTCTAAAAAGGCATATAAAAATGAAAACGTTACATTAGAATGAACATGTGAGCGCGAGTAAGGTGGAGTTTCCATATATTCAAGCATGTCATTCATCCAGCCCATATTCCATTTATAATCAAAGCCAAGCCCACCGTATGCAACTGGTGTTGTGACATTAGGAAATTCTGTTGAATCCTCACCAATCATTAAAAAGTGTGGTTCATACTCATGAACATGTTGGTTTAGTTTTTTCAAAAAGTTAATTCCAAATGGGTTTTCACGCTTTTCATTTGAGCCATTCGGCCAGTAAATGATATTAGCTACTGCGTCCATTCGGAAACCATCAATATGGAAATAGTCAATCCAAAACTGGGCATTTGAGATTAGAAAACTTTGTACCTCTCCTTTTCCAAGGTCAAAGTTGGCCGTTCCCCAAACAGCATTCTCTCTGTCGCTAGCTGTGCTATAGGAATAAATATGAGTCCCATCAAAACGGTAAAGGCCATGAGCGTCCTTGCAAAAATGACCAGGCACCCAATCAAGAATAACCCCAATACCATTTTGATGAATCAGATCAACAAATTCTCTAAATTCATCTGGTGTCCCATACCTGGATGTAACAGAAAAGTAACCTGTTCCTTGATAACCCCATGAGGCATCGAGAGGGTGTTCGACTAGAGGTAATAACTCTATATGTGTAAATCCGTGCTCAATTACATATGGAATAAGTTCCAATGCCAATTCTTTATAATTTAGATATTCGCCGTCTTCCTTATTTTTCCATGAACCCAAATGCAATTCATAAATTACCACTGGCTCAGAAAGGAGGTTCTTTTTTCCTCTTCGATTCATCCAATGATTGTCTTGCCACTCATAATGGTTTAACGAATAAACAATAGAAGCTGTATTCGGTCTTATTTCAGAATAAAAAGCAAATGGATCTGATTTTAGCAGCCTCTCACCAGAATGTGTGATAATTTCATACTTATAAAGCTTCCCTGTTAGATCCCTATTAACAATCAGAATCCAAACTCCCTCATCATTAACCTTTTGCAATTCATACCCTTCACCATTCCAGTTATTAAAATCCCCCGCAAGCCTAACCTGCATTGCATTAGGGGCCCATACGCAAAATCGTGTATAAACCTTATCGGAATTCTTAAAGATATGAGCGCCAAAAAGCTGATGACTTTGGAAAAAATTTCCCTCGTGAAATAAATGTAACTGATAGTCAGTCGGAAAAAACGTATTCACTGTCATGGCTCTCCTCATTCCCAATGAAAATATGTATTTCAAAGACCAATTATAATGGCTATTAATCAATATTCCTCATAAAACTTTTTTATCTTTTCTGACAATAGCTGAGGCTATATGCCATAAAAACCTAAGGTGCGACAAGTTTCGACACTATACACCAATTTTTCTATCAGTAATCGCCAAAAATATATAAATTTTTTTTAGTTTTTTTATCATTTTCATTCAAAAATGTTATTTGAATGATAGTTCAAAATTAGGGGAAATTGTTGCAAATGTAAGCGTTATCAAGGCTTTCACTAAGGAGAGGAGGTCGCTAAAAGTTATATCAATATAAAGATCCTTGTATAAAAGGCGTCCTCGTTTGGTTCTAAGAATTTGGACATTCAAGCGGATTTATTGGTTTTGACATCTCATGGAAAAAGCGGAGAGTTTCTGTAAAATGGAGCCAAAGGGACTTATTGGCGTCAATAGTTCGATAAAAAGTCTTTAAAATGTATCCAATAGCTCTTTGAAATCATAAACGTAATCTATATCTTTCTTTCTTTAATAGATCAAAAAAAAACTGATAACATATTGTTATCAGTTTTTTTTATGACCCCTACGGGACTCGAACCCGTGTTACCTCCGTGAAAGGGAGGTGTCTTAACCGCTTGACCAAGGGGCCTTAATATATGGCGGAGAAGGAGGGATTTGAACCCTCGCGCCGGTCACCCGACCTACACCCTTAGCAGGGGCGCCTCTTCAGCCACTTGAGTACTTCCCCGTTTGGCTCCGCAGGTAGGACTCGAACCTACGACCGATCGGTTAACAGCCGATAGCTCTACCACTGAGCTACTGCGGAACAATTAAAGTTGCTGCTGTGAAAAGATATATGGTGGGCCTAAATGGACTCGAACCATCGACCTCACGCTTATCAGGCGTGCGCTCTAACCAGCTGAGCTATAGGCCCATAAATTGGAGCGGGTGAAGAGAATCGAACTCTCATCATCAGCTTGGAAGGCTGAGGTTTTACCACTAAACTACACCCGCATATAATAGATTTATTATGGGGCGACTGATGGGAATCGAACCCACGAATGCCTGAACCACAATCAGGTGCGTTAACCACTTCGCCACAATCGCCACAATAAAAACTCTATTTAATTAAAATGGTGGCTCAGGACGGAATCGAACCGCCGACACAAGGATTTTCAGTCCTTTGCTCTACCGACTGAGCTACTGAGCCATATTACTTTGCCAAATGAAAATGGCGGTCTGGACGGGACTCGAACCCGCGACCTCCTGCGTGACAGGCAGGCATTCTAACCAACTGAACTACCAGACCAATTGCGGGGACAGGATTTGAACCTGCGACCTTCGGGTTATGAGCCCGACGAGCTACCAGACTGCTCCACCCCGCGACAATAGAAATTATTATTTTAGTGAAAAATATGGAGGAGGAAGAGGGATTCGAACCCCCGCGCGGTATGACCCGCCTGTCGGTTTTCAAGACCGATCCCTTCAGCCAAACTTGGGTATTCCTCCGTGTTAACTATGAAACTAATGGTGGACCTTGTAGGACTCGAACCTACGACCGGACGGTTATGAGCCGTCTGCTCTAACCAGCTGAGCTAAAGGTCCAAATTAAAATACATCTTTAAAATATTTGGTAGCGGCGGAGGGGATCGAACCCCCGACCTTACGGGTATGAACCGTACGCTCTAGCCAGCTGAGCTACACCGCCAAATATACAATTTAATTATGGTGGAGCCTAGCGGGATCGAACCGCTGACCTCCTGCGTGCAAAGCAGGCGCTCTCCCAGCTGAGCTAAGGCCCCATAAGAAGTAAGAAGAATGGTCGGGAAGACAGGATTCGAACCTGCGACCCCTTGGTCCCAAACCAAGTGCTCTACCAAGCTGAGCTACTTCCCGTTAAAGTGCGCCCTGAGAGATTCGAACTCCCGACCTTTTGATTCGTAGTCAAACACTCTATCCAGCTGAGCTAAGGGCGCATATAAATTTAATGAACTAAAATGGTGCCGAGGACCGGAATCGAACCGGTACGGTAGTCACCTACCGCAGGATTTTAAGTCCTGTGCGTCTGCCAGTTCCGCCACCCCGGCTTAAAATAATTGGAGCGGAAGACGGGATTCGAACCCGCGACCCCCACCTTGGCAAGGTGATGTTCTACCACTGAACTACTTCCGCATATGAAAATTAAATGGTGCGGGTGAAGGGAGTCGAACCCCCACGCCTTGCGGCGCCAGATCCTAAGTCTGGTGCGTCTGCCAATTCCGCCACACCCGCATATTCATTTAAAATGGTGAGCCATGAAGGACTCGAACCTTCGACCCTCTGATTAAAAGTCAGATGCTCTACCAACTGAGCTAATGGCTCATCGTAAGATGATTTTCTAATCTTTTATTAGCGTAAGTCAGATGCTCAAAAGAACTTACGTTCTTTCTCGCAGATTGCCCGCAGAAGCTCCTTCAATGAAGTACGCAATCTGCTCTACCAACTGAGCTAATGGCTCATACAAAGGTGCCGGCGAGAGGACTTGAACCCCCAACCTACTGATTACAAGTCAGTTGCTCTACCAATTGAGCTACCCCGGCAAATAGTTTGGAATAATATTTATAGGTAAATATGGTGGAGGATGACGGGCTCGAACCGCCGACCCTCTGCTTGTAAGGCAGATGCTCTCCCAGCTGAGCTAATCCTCCATATTTACAGCCTGGCAACGTCCTACTCTCACAGGGACGCGTGTCCCAACTACCATCGGCGCTGAGAAGCTTAACTTCCGTGTTCGGTATGGGAACGGGTGTGACCTTCTCGCCATTATTGCCAGACCATTTATTCGACACTATTTTATTATAATGTCTTTTTCATATTTTTCAAGAGGAAAATTATTTTTTTTCATTCCCTCAAAACTAGATAATGCTGAAGAAGTTGTAAAAACGAGTATGCCTTAAAAATTGGTTAAGTCCTCGAACGATTAGTATCAGTCAGCTCCACATGTTACCACGCTTCCACCTCTGACCTATCAACCTGATCATCTTTCAGGGTTCTTACTAGCTTGCGCTATGGGAAATCTCATCTTGAGGGGGGCTTCATGCTTAGATGCTTTCAGCACTTATCCCGTCCGCACATAGCTACCCAGCGATGCCCTTGGCAGAACAACTGGTACACCAGCGGTGCGTCCATCCCGGTCCTCTCGTACTAAGGACAGCTCCTCTCAAATTTCCTGCGCCCACGACGGATAGGGACCGAACTGTCTCACGACGTTCTGAACCCAGCTCGCGTACCGCTTTAATGGGCGAACAGCCCAACCCTTGGGACCGACTACAGCCCCAGGATGCGATGAGCCGACATCGAGGTGCCAAACCTCCCCGTCGATGTGGACTCTTGGGGGAGATAAGCCTGTTATCCCCGGGGTAGCTTTTATCCGTTGAGCGATGGCCCTTCCATGCGGAACCACCGGATCACTAAGCCCGACTTTCGTCCCTGCTCGACTTGTAGGTCTCGCAGTCAAGCTCCCTTGTGCCTTTACACTCTGCGAATGATTTCCAACCATTCTGAGGGAACCTTTGGGCGCCTCCGTTACTCTTTAGGAGGCGACCGCCCCAGTCAAACTGCCCACCTGACACTGTCTCCCACCCCGATCAGGGGTGCGGGTTAGAATTTCAATACAGCCAGGGTAGTATCCCACCGACGCCTCCACCGAAGCTAGCGCTCCGGCTTCTCAGGCTCCTACCTATCCTGTACAAGCTGTACCAAAATTCAATATCAGGCTACAGTAAAGCTCCACGGGGTCTTTCCGTCCTGTCGCGGGTAACCTGCATCTTCACAGGTACTATAATTTCACCGAGTCTCTCGTTGAGACAGTGCCCAGATCGTTACGCCTTTCGTGCGGGTCGGAACTTACCCGACAAGGAATTTCGCTACCTTAGGACCGTTATAGTTACGGCCGCCGTTTACTGGGGCTTCGATTCAGAGCTTCGCTTAGCAGCTAACCCCTCCTCTTAACCTTCCAGCACCGGGCAGGCGTCAGCCCCTATACTTCGCCTTGCGGCTTCGCAGAGACCTGTGTTTTTGCTAAACAGTCGCCTGGGCCTATTCACTGCGGCTCTTCGAGGCTATTCACCTCAAAAAGCACCCCTTCTCCCGAAGTTACGGGGTCATTTTGCCGAGTTCCTTAACGAGAGTTCTCTCGCTCACCTTAGGATTCTCTCCTCGCCTACCTGTGTCGGTTTGCGGTACGGGCACCTTTTATCTCGCTAGAGGCTTTTCTTGGCAGTGTGGAATCAGGAACTTCGGTACTAAATTTCCCTCGCTATCACAGCTCAGCCTTCGCGAGAAGCGGATTTGCCTACTTCTCAGCCTAACTGCTTAGACGCGCATATCCAACAGCGCGCTTACCCTATCCTCCTGCGTCCCCCCATTGCTCAAACGATAAAGAGGTGGTACAGGAATATCAACCTGTTGTCCATCGCCTACGCCTTTCGGCCTCGGCTTAGGTCCCGACTAACCCTGAGCGGACGAGCCTTCCTCAGGAAACCTTAGGCATTCGGTGGATGAGATTCTCACTCATCTTTCGCTACTCATACCGGCATTCTCACTTCTAAGCGCTCCACCAGTCCTTACGGTCTAGCTTCAACGCCCTTAGAACGCTCTCCTACCACTGACATCAGAGATGTCAATCCACAGCTTCGGTGATACGTTTAGCCCCGGTACATTTTCGGCGCAGAGTCATTCGACCAGTGAGCTATTACGCACTCTTTAAATGGTGGCTGCTTCTAAGCCAACATCCTGGTTGTCTAAACAACTCCACATCCTTTTCCACTTAACGTATACTTTGGGACCTTAGCTGGTGGTCTGGGCTGTTTCCCTTTTGACTACGGATCTTATCACTCGCAGTCTGACTCCCACGGATAAGTCTTTGGCATTCGGAGTTTGTCTGAATTCGGTAACCCGATGAGGGCCCCTAGTCCAAACAGTGCTCTACCTCCAAGACTCTTACTACGTGAGGCTAGCCCTAAAGCTATTTCGGAGAGAACCAGCTATCTCCAAGTTCGATTGGAATTTCTCCGCTACCCACACCTCATCCCCGCACTTTTCAACGTGCGTGGGTTCGGGCCTCCATCCAGTGTTACCTGGACTTCACCCTGGACATGGGTAGATCACCTGGTTTCGGGTCTACGACCACATACTCATACGCCCTATTCAGACTCGCTTTCGCTGCGGCTCCGTCTCTTCAACTTAACCTTGCATGGGATCGTAACTCGCCGGTTCATTCTACAAAAGGCACGCTATCACCCATTAACGGGCTCTAACTACTTGTAGGCACACGGTTTCAGGAACTATTTCACTCCCCTTCCGGGGTGCTTTTCACCTTTCCCTCACGGTACTGGTTCACTATCGGTCACTAGGGAGTATTTAGCCTTGGGAGATGGTCCTCCCTGCTTCCGACCGGATTTCTCGTGTCCGGCCGTACTCAGGATCCACTCAGGAGGGAACGAAGTTTCGACTACAGGGTTTTTACCTTCTATGACGGACCTTTCCAGGTCGCTTCATCTACCCCGTTCCTTTGTAACTCCACGTTGAGTGTCCTACAACCCCAAGAGGCAAGCCTCTTGGTTTGGGCTATGTCCCGTTTCGCTCGCCGCTACTCAGGGAATCGCGTTTGCTTTCTCTTCCTCCGGGTACTTAGATGTTTCAGTTCCCCGGGTATGCCTTCAATACCCTATGTATTCAGGTAAAGATACTGTTCCATTACGAACAGTGGGTTCCCCCATTCGGAAATCTCCGGATCAAAGCTTACTTACAGCTCCCCGAAGCATATCGGTGTTAGTCCCGTCCTTCATCGGCTCCTAGTGCCAAGGCATTCACCGTGCGCCCTTTCTAACTTAACCTAAAAGGTTATTCTCTTACTTACATAAGAGAGAAAACTAAAATGGCATTGACTCGGTTCTTACATTGACTTCTTCATTACGATTATCTAGTTTTCAAAGAACGATTAAAAAAAGCTTTGAGAGAATTGTACTCTCAAAACTAAACAAACAAAGATCGTGCCACAAACTGTTTTGTCTGGCTCACAGGTCCAGCTTTATCCTTAGAAAGGAGGTGATCCAGCCGCACCTTCCGATACGGCTACCTTGTTACGACTTCACCCCAATCATCTGTCCCACCTTAGGCGGCTGGCTCCTTGCGGTTACCCCACCGACTTCGGGTGTTACAAACTCTCGTGGTGTGACGGGCGGTGTGTACAAGGCCCGGGAACGTATTCACCGCGGCATGCTGATCCGCGATTACTAGCGATTCCGGCTTCATGCAGGCGAGTTGCAGCCTGCAATCCGAACTGAGAATGGTTTTATGGGATTGGCTAAACCTCGCGGTCTTGCAGCCCTTTGTACCATCCATTGTAGCACGTGTGTAGCCCAGGTCATAAGGGGCATGATGATTTGACGTCATCCCCACCTTCCTCCGGTTTGTCACCGGCAGTCATCTTAGAGTGCCCAACTGAATGCTGGCAACTAAGATCAAGGGTTGCGCTCGTTGCGGGACTTAACCCAACATCTCACGACACGAGCTGACGACAACCATGCACCACCTGTCACTCTGTCCCCCGAAGGGGAAAATCCTATCTCTAGGAGTGTCAGAGGATGTCAAGACCTGGTAAGGTTCTTCGCGTTGCTTCGAATTAAACCACATGCTCCACCGCTTGTGCGGGCCCCCGTCAATTCCTTTGAGTTTCAGCCTTGCGGCCGTACTCCCCAGGCGGAGTGCTTAATGCGTTAGCTGCAGCACTAAGGGGCGGAAACCCCCTAACACTTAGCACTCATCGTTTACGGCGTGGACTACCAGGGTATCTAATCCTGTTTGCTCCCCACGCTTTCGCGCCTCAGCGTCAGTTACAGACCAGAAAGCCGCCTTCGCCACTGGTGTTCCTCCACATCTCTACGCATTTCACCGCTACACGTGGAATTCCGCTTTCCTCTTCTGCACTCAAGTCCCCCAGTTTCCAATGACCCTCCACGGTTGAGCCGTGGGCTTTCACATCAGACTTAAAGGACCGCCTGCGCGCGCTTTACGCCCAATAATTCCGGACAACGCTTGCCACCTACGTATTACCGCGGCTGCTGGCACGTAGTTAGCCGTGGCTTTCTGGTTAGGTACCGTCAAGGTACCGGCAGTTACTCCGGTACTTGTTCTTCCCTAACAACAGAGCTTTACGACCCGAAGGCCTTCATCGCTCACGCGGCGTTGCTCCATCAGACTTTCGTCCATTGTGGAAGATTCCCTACTGCTGCCTCCCGTAGGAGTCTGGGCCGTGTCTCAGTCCCAGTGTGGCCGATCACCCTCTCAGGTCGGCTACGCATCGTCGCCTTGGTGAGCCGTTACCTCACCAACTAGCTAATGCGCCGCGGGCCCATCTGTAAGTGTCAGCCGAAACCGACTTTCAGCTTTTCCTCATGAGAGAAAAAGGATTATCCGGTATTAGCACCGGTTTCCCGGTGTTATCCCAGTCTTACAGGCAGGTTGCCCACGTGTTACTCACCCGTCCGCCGCTAACCAACAGGAGCAAGCTCCTATTGATTCGCTCGACTTGCATGTATTAGGCACGCCGCCAGCGTTCGTCCTGAGCCAGGATCAAACTCTCCAAGAAAGTTGATTAGCTCATTTTGTTACGTTGGCTTAGTTTCGTAATTGAAACTAAAATTTTGTTTGTTTGCACGATTTTGTTTGTTTAGTTTTCAAAGATCAATTTCTCATTCGCTCGTAAGCGACTTTATTAATTTATCATATCCAACATCTTAATGTCAACAACTTTTTAAAAATCTTTTTTTCGTTAGTTGACTCTCTCGATGAGGACGAGATTTAATATAACATGATAAATTAATGTTTGCAATATAATTTTAAAAGTTTTTTTGAAAAGCTCATTCTTATTACTAAAGTAAGGACCATATAAAAAACAGGGAAATGTAAACCTCATTGATATAGCCTTTTTTGATCCTTCTTATCATATAATAAATAGACGGTTATTGATTAATAGTAAATAATTTCCATAGTACATAAAAATATAAGTTCCCACTTGTACTTCCATTAGATACTCGTTTATGTGTAGAATCAACATAGGAAAACCTTTAATTTTTTCCAATGCTCTATATTTTCTACCACCACAACAAACAAAACTTCAGTCAACAGACTGTGTAATTGGACGTGAACCTAAAGATGAGTAGTATCGATATCCATATATTAATTAAGTTAGGTGTTTCTGCTGTTTTTGGCCTTATTATCGGCCTAGAACGAGAATTAAAAAGGAAACCAGTTGGACTTAAGACAAGTCTGGTTATCTCGGTTGTGAGTTGTTTGCTGACAATTGTATCGATTGAATCGGCGTATATGTTTCCCAATTCGGATAATGTTAAAATTACAATGGACCCTCTTCGCTTAGCAGCACAGATTGTTTCAGGAATTGGTTTCTTAGGTGCGGGTGTTATCCTAAGACGGGGCAATGATAGTATTTCAGGATTAACTACTGCTGCGATGATATGGGGAGCCGCAGGAATTGGCATAGCTGTCGGAGCTGGTTTTTTCATAGAGGCATTTGTTGGTGTTGCGCTACTTATGATTAGTGTGGAATTTGTTCCATTTTTAATGAAGATCATTGGTCCCAAACAATTACGGGAAAAAGAAGTCATGTTGCACTTGTTTATTAGAGACCAAAATCAAATTGATAAAGCGATTTCTTTCTTATTAGAAAAAAATTATATTGTTCGTAGACTTAAGATTAAAGATTTAGACAACGGGGACCATCTTGTTCAAATCTTAGTTGCAGTGGATTACCGTGAAAAGACAACCGATGTGTATTCCTCTGTATCGAATTTAGAAGGTGTTCAGAAAGTTGAAATCGAAAGTATTGGCTAGAAAAAAATTTTATGTTAAATCAAAATTTTCTCTTGCAAGATAATAGCAATACAGATATAATTTTTCTTGTACCAATAAACTGGGGGATTAGCTCAGCTGGGAGAGCGCTTGCATGGCATGCAAGAGGTCAGGGGTTCGAGCCCCCTATTCTCCATATTTCGAAAACCTTTGCGCTGCAAGGGTTTTTTTTATTTCTCTGATTTACAAAATAACATCCAACCCTCTCAATTATTTCTCCTAATAAATTTTTAATGGGTATTTTTACCTTTTTTTGAAATTTCCTATTGCAAATTCCCTTCTCAATATAATAAAATCGAAAATGTAATTTTAAAATTTAGAAAAATCTGTATTTAAAGGAGCGAATTTTAAAAAATTAATTTCTTCCAGTATAATTACCGCCACGATCTATTTTTCCTCAACAAATGACCAATCAGCATTGTCTTTTATTTGACCTCAGATTTGAACAAAGGGCTTTTATATGAGAGGGGGAACTACCATTGGAGGCAAAAAAAACTAAGGTTAATTCTGAAAGCGATTACACTGCAATTGTTCAATCATCATCATTTCAAAAATTACTCTCCGAAAAGAAAAAATTCATCGTGCCAATCACCATATTCTTTTTTTGTTTTTATTTTGCATTGCCTGTATTAACTTCCTATTCGACAGTGTTAAATCATAAGTTTATCGGAAGTATAACATGGGCATGGGTCTTTGCTTTCTTACAATTCGTCATGACATGGGTTTTATGTATGCTTTACTCGAAAAAAGCAGCAAGATTTGATGAATTAGCTAATAAAGTCATCCAAGAAGGAGGGACTAACTAATGAATACAGCTGCATTTACTATGTTTCTATGTATCGTTTTTGTTACGTTAGTGATTACATACTTCGCTTCAAAACGGACGAAAAATGCAAGTGAGTTCTACACGGCTGGCGGAGGTCTTACTGGCTGGCAAAATGGACTTGCCATCGCTGGGGATTATATGTCCGCTGCATCCTTCCTTGGAATTGCAGGGGCAGTCGCCTTAACGGGATTTGATGGCTTCTTTTATAGCATTGGTTTCCTAGTTGCCTATCTTGTTGTACTTTATTTGGTAGCTGAACCTCTAAGAAACCTCGGAAAATATACCTTTGCAGATATGATTGCTGCAAGATTTGATGCAAAAAAAGTGCGTGGTTTTGCCGCCATGAACACGGTAACCATTTCGATTTTTTACATGATTGCTCAGCTAGTTGGTGCAGGTGCACTTATCAAATTATTATTAGGCTTAGAATATACCACATCCGTTTTAATTGTTGGCGTACTAATGACTGTATATGTTATTTTTGGAGGAATGCATGCAACAAGCTGGGTCCAAATCATTAAAGCCGTCCTATTAATGGGCGGTACCTTAGTCATCTCCATAATTGTCTTTGCCAAATTTAACTGGAGTATTACCGATATGTTTGCACAAATGAAAACTGCAACACCGTTAAAGGAGACCTTCTTAAATCCTGGCGTAAAATACAAAATTGGCCTAGATACGATTTCGTTAAACATGGGACTAGTTCTAGGAACAGCTGGTCTGCCCCATATTCTTGTTCGTTTCTTTACAGTAAAGGATGCCAAAACTGCTCGTTCCTCAGTCGTTTATGCCACATGGATCATTGGGATTTTTTACGTTATGACCATTTTTCTTGGCTTCGGTGCGGCAGCTTTTGTAGGTAACAGTACAATTGTTGCAGCTAATCCAGCGGGAAATATGGCTGCTCCGCTTTTAGCCCAAGCTCTTGGTGGAAATATGTTATTTGCTTTTATTTCAGCAGTCGCTTTTGCAACTATTCTAGCTGTTGTTGCTGGCCTTGTTCTGACGGCTGCCTCAGCGTTTGCCCATGATTTCTATAACGTTATCCTTAAAAAGGGAAATGCAACAGAAAAGCAGCAAGTAGGTATGGCACGCTGGGCAGCAGTTGGAGTTTCTGTCATATCTATTATACTTGCGTTAGGTGCACAAACTCTTAATGTTGCCTTCCTAGTTTCACTTGCCTTTGCCGTCGCAGCGAGTGCAAATTTACCTGTTATTCTGTATACAATTTACTGGAAACGCTTTAATACAACCGGTGCCGTTTGGGCTATGGTGGGTGGGCTTATTTCAGCAATCGGCTTGGTGCTAGTCAGCCCGAATGTATTCAGCCCTGAAGTTGGAAAAGCTATTTTTGTAGGCGAGCCTTGGTTCCCGTATACAACTCCAGGAATTGTTTCTATTCCACTCGGATTTATTGCGGGCTATCTTGGAACTATTTTCTCAAGCCAAAAAGCCGATGTAAAAAGATATGAGGAAGTACTGGTTAAATCAAATACTGGCATTAGAATTGGTAGTTAAATAAGCGAATGGGACTGAATCATTTTCAGTCCCATTTGTTTTAAAAATGTATATTATCTTGGTCCTTTTCTACCTGAACCTGTTTTCGTACTGTTTCTTCCTGACGTAACTGTTTGGGACCTTCTTTCAGAGCTGCCTCTTCCTCCAGACCTATTTTCCCTTCTACCTGTATCGTTTCGATTTCGTGATGTACTTGTTCTTGCTTTACTCATTCCACGTTTATCTATATGAACAGTATTACGTTCTTTTTTAATGTCTTCTGTTTCTGATTTCTCTTCGCTATTACCATTATTTTGTTTCGGAATGATGATGTTTAACTCTTGTTCAATCGTTTCAAGCATAGGCCTGTCCGCCGAAGTATAAAAGGTAATTGCAAGACCTGTCATTCCAGCTCTGCCTGTTCGGCCAATTCGATGAACATAACTGTCAGCATCTTCAGGGATATCATAATTAAACACATGCGTGACGCCTTCAACATCTAGTCCTCTCGCCGCCACATCTGTAGCAATTAACAATTGCACTTCGGCATCCCTAAAACGCTTCATCACTCGTTCTCTCTTCGCTTGAGACAAATCACCATGCAATTCATCGCAAGAAAAGCCGTTTGCTTTCAGGACATCAAAAAGTTTACTTACTCTTCGTTTCGTCCGACAAAAAACTACCGCTAAATAGGGACGATACGTTTCCACTAATTGAATAAGCGTGGCTTGTTTAGCACGATCCGTTGTATGAATCGCAATCTGCTTAACATTTTCAGCCGGACCTTGTGTTTTTTCTACTTGAATATATTCAGGATCAAGCATATGCTTTTTTGCTAGTTTGCGAATTTCAGGAGGCATCGTTGCTGAAAACAGCATCGTTTGCCTGCTTGCTGGAGTTTCTCTAATAATATCCTCCACTTCATTAAGAAAGCCTATATGGAGCATTTGGTCTGCTTCGTCTAAAACAAGGAAGGATATTTCCGATAAACGGATGGTTTCTCTTCTAATATGATCTAAAAGTCGGCCAGGAGTCCCAACAACAATTTGCATTCCCCTCTTTAATTTTTTTAACTGTTTATCGACATCCTGCCCGCCATAGACAGCCAGGACATCTACACCGTTAATGTCTGCTATCAATTTTTCAAATTCATCTGTAATTTGCAGTGCTAATTCTCTGGTTGGAGTCACGATAAGCGCTTGAACCTGTTCTGCATCATGATTAATTTTTTCAAGTATCGGTAGAATAAATGCAAACGTCTTCCCTGTTCCCGTTTGCGCCTGTGCAATTATATCGTTACCATTCATCACAAATGGAATCGCTTGTTCTTGAATCGGTGTCGGTTTTGCTATACCGTGGCCGCGTAATTTATTCACTAATGTTTCTGAAATACCCAATTTTAAAAAATCTGACAAAAAAACCCCTACTTTCATTTTTAACCTATCCATTTATTTTGATTGTTTATCATTCCAATTGCAAATATACTTTTCCTGTCGATATTCAAAAAAATATATAAATGTTCAGACATTAGTTGCCTTTTTCTTTTAAAACAACTATAATTTTTGTATCACAATATAATACCAACTTATTCCATCGGAATAGTAAACTTTGGAGGTGGAGAATAAAAATATGAACCAAAACAGTTTTCTCATCATGCATGGCCTAGGAGGGAGCGGACCTGATCATTGGCAAACATGGCTGGCTCAAGAATTAACACAAAGGAATCATCATGTTTGTTACCCAACTTTCTCTAACTTTGATTCACCTAATAAGAATGTCTGGTTGGAGGAACTGTCCGCTACGATGAAGACGATTCCTGAGGAAAATAACTTAACGATTATCACACACAGTCTAGGATGCTTGCTATGGCTTCATTATGCCTCTACTCTAAACAAACAAATTGCCAAACAAGTTATACTCGTTGCACCGCCATCTCCATCACATATTCTCACTGAAGCGAAATCCTTCTTTCCGGTACCGCTGGATGGAAACCATTTAATGCGAACATCTGCGGAAACCTTATTTGTCCATTCTTCTAATGATCCCTATTGCAGTTTGGACGATTCAAAAAACTATTTAAATCTCGGGCTGCCTTCCGTTACCATACCAAATGCTGGTCATATTAATACGCAGTCCGGACACGGGGAATGGCCATGGATCTTAGATTTATGTCTTTCTCGTAAAGAAATTGTTCAATATTGATAAAAAGAAGGAGTGAGACATCACTCCTTCTTTTTATTGACGTTTCTTCCATTCTAAGCCATTATATAAATTAATTTTATCTGTTTTATCAATCACAATTAATCGATTATATAAATATTTCAAGGAGGAAATACATTTGGATTTGCATCAGTTGTATGTTTTTACAAAAGTGGTTGAACACAAAAGCTTTTCAAAAGCAGCAGATGATATTTTTTTAAGTCAATCAACCGTTAGCTCTCATATCCAAGCATTAGAAAAGATGTTAAATATGAATCTTTTTGATCGTGTCGGAAGAGAAAGCATTCTTACTCCTCAAGGGGAACGCTTATATCAGTGGGCACTCAAGCTTTTGCTTATTAAGGACCAAGCATTGCTTGACCTAAAAGAGGGGATGACAGACCTCCGTGGAATGATAAGGATTGCAGCGAGCTCTGTTCCTGGGCAATTTATGGTTCCGCGAATGGTCAAGCAATTTAGAGTACAGTATCCTGAAGCGACGTTTCATATCAATCAATCTTCCTCTAAAATTGTGGCCGAAAAGGTTTTAAATGGATCTGTTGATGTTGGAATACTGGGTGATAAATACGAAAACGACAAACTTCACTATATTCCTTTATTAAAAGAAAAGCTAGTCTTAATTACATCGAACCAAAACGAGATTGTGGGACCTGTCAATATCGAGGAGGTTTTAGATTATCCATTTGTGATGCGTAATTCTAGCTCAGGAACGAATGCTCTTTTGGAACGTTTCCTTAAGAAAAGTAAGATTCATAAGGACAAATTAAATATCATTGCTTATATAGAAAGCGGCCAGAGTTTAATGCAATTTGTCCTACAGGATATTGGCATTTCGATTATATCTGAAATTGCTGCAAGCGAATATTCCTCTAAAAATATGCTTAAGATGCATGATATAAATGGCTTTGATGACGAAAGATATTTTTATCTTGTTTACAACATTAATAAAACGCAATCACTCCTATCAAAATTATTTATTGAAGGTGCCTTGGATTTGGTTGGCGGTAACCACACAAAGTGGGCTGAGTAAATACTCAGCCTATTTTATTTTATCAAGGAACAGGGTATTACGGTTTCAGGATAACTTTAATACAATCTTCCATTTTTGTATCAAATACTTCATACCCATGTTTTGCTTGGTCCAAGGGCAGTACATGGGTGATAATGTCCCCAGGGTCAAGCTTTCCTCCATTTATCATATCGTATAGGAACGGCATATAAGGAATAACTGGGGCCTGTCCAGTCTTAATATTCACATTTCGTTGGAAAATATCTCCTAGAGGAAAAGCATTATATCGACCACCATATACACCTGTTATTTGAATGGTTCCGCATTTTCGGACTGCTTGACTAGCAATGACAATCGCTCCCATCGCCCCACCATGAAGTTTCATGCCCGAAGCAAGAAATTCAAGCGGTGTCCATTTTCCATCCATTCCGACTGCATCAATCACGATGTCGGCCCCGCCTTGGGTAATTTCCTTTAAGTATTCTCCAGTGTTAGCATGTTGTTCAAAATTAACAATTTCTACCTTATTTGTTCTTTTGGCATGCTGCAATCGGTAATCAATATAATCAACTGCAATCACTCGTTTTGCACCATTTAACCATGCAAATTTTTGGGCTAGCAATCCCACCGGACCGCAGCCAAGAATAATAACCGTATCACCATCTTTTACACCAGCATGATCTACACTCCAGTATGCAGTTGGAGCTGCATCAGCAAGTAACACTAGTTTTTCATCTTCCACCTCACAATTTTCTGGAATCTTAAATGGGGTGAAATTCCCATATGGGACGCGCATGTATTCAGCCTGTCCCCCTGCATAACCACCGGTTAATTCAGAATAACCGAAGAAACCTCCAATTTCTCCATGAGGATTGGAATTATCACATTGACTTGTTAGGTCATTAGTACAATACCAACAATGACCGCAACTAACATTGAATGGAATTATCACTCTGTCACCTTTTTTAAGTTTAGTAACTTCTGGGCCAACCTCTTCGACTACTCCCATCGGCTCGTGACCAATAACATAGTCTGTTGGCAAACTTGGAATCATCGCATGAATTAAATGTAAATCGGAACCGCATATCGCTGAAGAGGTAATTTTCACAATGATATCATCAGCATTTTTTATTTCTGGATCTTTGACCTCTTTTACTTGAACATTTTTTATGCCTTGGTATGTAACTGCCTTCATTCAGTTTTCTCCCTCCTATTATTTGTTTGGTGTCGCGAACATGCCAAGGCGATCCGTATCGTTAGGGAAAAGGTTTAATTGGGCAATTTGCACGGCTGTTTCAGCAGACTTCAAATCAATAGGGAATTGTTCCTTTAGATTATGAGGATGAAGCCAGCCCTTTTTAACCATTAAGTCAGAAATTTCCGTGTGCAAATCAATCGCTGCTTCCATTTGTTTATGTAAAGCCCTTCTAAGTTCAGGATTGGCGGTTTCGGTTATCGCAAAACCATAATTACGTATTCCTGTTTTCACCGCAAGTAAAAAATCCATGGCAAAAGCTGAATCAGCCAAATTCGGCATTCCTTCTGCATTCCTTGGATCTAAATAGTCCTCCAATTTTTCCACCTCACTTATTGTAGTAATTGGCTTTGTTTATAGAAACCGATAAGTTCATTAATATCTTTAATCGTTTGCTGTACATCTTTTTCCATTAGTGCTTTTAGTTCATTATCGAAACAGATTCCTTGCATTAATTTTGATTTAAGCAAGCAAACCGTTTTAAAGTTTAGAATTTCATGGGTTTCCATCGTCTCATGTAAGCCCAAGCTGCCTACTTCCATATAAGCACCTCCAGTTTATAACATATGTATTTTCCCCTTATGCCGTTTCCTTTTATGCAGATAATAAGGTGAATAAACTGGGATTACCTAAGAAAATATAATGAGGATAAAGTATGTTCGTGTTGGAGGGAACAACAATGACAAAGTATTTAGGCCTTCATGAAACATTAGACCTTCATGAATTGTTATCATTTAAAAATCTTTGCCTAACTAAAGCGACAACGATGAGTGTTTTGGCCCAAGACGAGGAACTGAAGGCAATACTTTCAGGGGATGTCACTACAGGAACCCAGCATATACAACAGCTACAGCAGTTTTTGACAGATCGGAGGGAAAAGCAGTGAATCATTTCATTCAAAATATGATGGGAATGGGCGGAATGACTGACCAAGTCATTGCAACTGACTTTCTCATTTCCGCAAAGGCCGGTGTGAGAAATTATGCTGTTGCGATTACGGAGACCGCTACACCAGAATTGAAAGCAGCCTTACGAGCACAATTAAATGACGCCATTGCTACACATGAAAAAATAACCAACTTTATGGTAGCAAAGGGTTTTTATCATCCACATGATTTAAGTGAGCAGCTGCAGGTGGACCTAACGGTGTCAGATACGGCATTAAATCTTGCACAAAAGAAGGAAAATGCCTCGAATTAGATTATTAGAAAAAGGGAGAACAGTTTGTTCTCCCTTTAAATGACCGTGCTCATTTCCTTTAATTTCTTTTTATCTATTTTTCCCACATGGGTTTTTGGCAGTTCTTCTAAGAAAATGAATCGCTTTGGAATTTTGTATCGGCCTAGTTTAGCCGCGCAATAAGGTCTCAATTCTTCCTCTCCTACAGTTGAGGAGTCTTTTAACACAATAAAAGCAGCTACACTTTCTCCCCATTTTTTATCCGGCAATCCGAGGACTGCGACCTCATCTATGTCTGGGTGTTCCGCGAGCCATTGCTCTATTTCAAGCGGATATACATTCTCCCCGCCTGTGATAATCATATCTTTCTTTCGGCCGACAATATAATAGAAGCCTTCTTCATCCCTTTTGGCTAAATCCCCTGTATGAATCCAGCCCTCCATCAACGTTTCCGATGTTGCTTGTTCATTATTCCAATAAAACGAAAACGCATGCTTCCCTTTAATTAATAACTCACCAACCTCATTGTTTTCTGCTTCTCGGCCATCTGGTTTTACTAATTTAATCGAATTAAACAGCATCGGTTTACCGACAGACCCACGTTTTATTTGGGCATCTTCCGGGCTAATATAAAAATTATTCGGCCCTGCTTCCGTTAACCCATAACCCTCTTTAAAGGCTAACCCCTTTTTTTGAAAAGAATCATATATTTGTAAAGGACAGGGCGCGGCACCTGATAAAAAGATTTTCATTGTCGGAAAATCACTGCCTTGAAATTCATCGGTTTGAATGAGCAAATGATACATGGTAGGAACCAAGAGAATAATTGTACAGCGATAACGATTGATGGATTCCACAGCTTTTTGCCCGGTAAATTGATCGCCTATAACGACAGTCCCACCAATCATAAGGACAGGGATACTAAGCGCATTTATTCCACCCGTATGAAACATCGGTAAATAATTTACCGTAACATCCTCAGCTGTTAAGCTCCAACTTATTATTGTGTTCATTGCATTCCATAAGATTGACTGATGACTTAACACTACACCCTTAGGTTTACCGGTTGTTCCCCCTGTATAAATCATCGCCAACGGGTCGGTTTCAATGATTTCTTCTGTAAAACTATCTCTAATTGGATACGAAGAAATTTCAAGATAATTTTCCGCTCTAATTAAAAAGGAATTCGGGTAAACGTTGGTTAATTGTTCGTAGATCGTCTCAAATTGCTGATGGATTCCAATTAACACGGGTATACAATCCTGCAATATTTCGCTGATCTCATGCTGCGATAAACGCCAATTCAGAGGAACCAAGATGGCTCCTATTTTTCCACAGGCAAATAATAAATCAAAATAGCTAATATCATTAGGTGATAAAAGGGCAACCCGATCGCCTTTTCTAACACCTTGGGACAGGAGCCAGCTTGCTACAGACTTTGCCCGTGTATTTACTTCTTTATACGTCCAAGCTTGGTTTGTTTTTTCATCTATAATTGCATCCTTTTCCGGAGATAATCTTGCTCTACTATCAAGCCAATCCAGTTCCCACCTCACCGAATAATCGCTCCTTCACTACTAGATGCAACTATCTTACTTATTTCCGGTTACAAGGGAGTTACATAATCAGACTCTAATATCGGATATGAATGGTTATCGACACATTTTTCTTAAACATCACTATCTATAAATTGTGTAATTGCGTTTACTAACTGTGGAAGATCATCCACCAATGGGGAGTGACCACAATTCTTTAACTCAATAAACCTAGCTTTTTCCCCTAGGTCCTCAAGTAATTCCTTCGTCATGTTTCCAGTTACCACAAAATCACGGTCTCCGCTTAGTACCAGTACTGGTACCGTAATATCATCTACTTTCCCATTTCCTTCAACAAGTCCATTATGATGGTGGCTAATATTAAACGTGTTATTGGAATGATGCACCTCAGCTAAGTTCCGCTGGGTTCTCATATCCTGAACATACTCATCATAAAGGTCAGGTGCAGGCTGATTGTGAGTATAGATAACAGCGTTCCAAATGAGCTTCAATAATTCAGTGTTATTCGTGTCATAGGCAGTCTGGACAGGAATAGTTTTAGTAACATCCCTTTTAATCTCTTCATGTAACGCAAATCTCCGCGGCTCATCATTTTCATTTAATTTCCCGTCAAATGGATAGCCACGGGTGGATTCAGATGCTAACAAAATAAGTTTGTTTGCATACCCAGGGTAATCTGCGACAAACTGCATGGCAACCGCACCGCCGGTTGACCATCCAACAACCGCAAAATCCTTTAAGCCTATTTCATCAACAAACAGCTTTATATCATCTGAAAAATCTTTTATAGACATCACTAGATTGGTATAGGTTGAACCGCCAAATCCTCGTAAGTCAACCGCATATAGTTTATATTTGGCATCCAAATTCTCAAGCACCAAATCCCAGTGCTTCGATGAAGTCATATTTCCGTGGATTAACAAAACTTTTATTTCTCCTCCAGCCCTTTCCCGATAAGTAAGTGTTTCGCCATTTGTAAGTTTAGCTTCCTTTAATGTCACATTAATCATCCAGATCAACCTTCCCCCATTTAATAGTAGTAGCTCCCCACGCATAGCCAATTCCAGCACTAACTAAAACGACAACATCGCCTTCTTTAACTTTTCCATCTGATAAGGCCAACTCCAAGGACAATATCTGATCAATTTGCCCGATATGACCATAATCTTCTAGATAAATAGACTGCTCTTCGGACAAACCCAGTTCATTTAAAACATATTCATGTGCGGACTTTTTCATGTGAAGGATACCAAGATAAGAAATATCCTTCTCGCTAAACCCACTTTTCCTTAAAGATTCACGAATGACCTTTAGAAAATTATTCATTGATTTCTGTTCGAGGCGCTCCTTCATACCTTCTGGATCGAGAACATCGAGCTTATTAAGCCGCTGAGCTATAGCCTCTTTTGTAATGGGGTTCTTAGTCCCTCCGGAAACAACGACGACGTCATCTGAAAAAGAACCATCAGTAATTATATCCGTTTCCATTAATAGGTTTTCGTTATGGCCACTTTTTAAAAGTATGGCTCCACCGCCAGCACCGAGATTAAACATGAAACGGGTCCTTGGATTGTCGTAATCAATGAAATCCACATTCCGATACCCACCTGCAAGAAGAACCGTTTGAATACCTGGATCAGCAATCATCATAGATTTTGCTACTTTTAATGCCATGACAGTTGTCCCGCATCTTAAGGCAACATCAAATGCCCATGCATTCAAAGCTCCAACTGCTTCTTGAAGTTTAATACCAGCGGTCCACAGAGGGTATTCCTTATGTTCCTCACCAATATAAATGACAAGGTCAATCTCCATTGGATCGATTGCTGCTTTAGCAATAGCTTGTTTTGCAGCGACGATCCCCATTTCACACGTATGGTCTTCCGGTCCTGGGATATACTTTTTCTTTATGCCCATTTTTTCTTCAACAACTGAAACAGGGATATCGGCCATTTCTGCAATCTCTTTTCCAGTCAAAAATTGTTCAGGCAAATAAATGCCCGTGCTCAGGATCCCGATTTGCAAAGCTAATCACCTACCTCTCTATGCTTTTTCCGCCATAGCCTTCATAAAAATCAGCGCTTCTTCAATTGATTCAAATAATGTTTCTTTGTCTTCTTGAACATGGGTAACTTTTATTCTCCATTGTTTCTCGCCTGTTTCCTTTTCAAAAGCGGCCAACTGAAACCGAACAACAAAAGAAGCAATTTGATTTAGCTCCATTCCTTCCTCCCTCTATCCCGCCAGTTTCCCCTCTTTTTTTGCGGATGGTTGTTTTTTTCTTTTCCATGAAAGCGTACTTAACGTACCAACAATTCCACGAGGGAAAAACATAACCACCAAGATATAAATTATCCCGAAGAAGATTATCCAACGCTCAAAAATCCAATGCTCTTTCGCTAATTCTGTCAGCCAATCATGAGCAAATTCAATTAATCCTGCCCCGATAATTGCCCCAATTAATGTTCCAACCCCGCCAATGATCGTCATTAATAAGGCGTCTAAGGTGATATCCATTGAGAACACACTCGTATTCACAAATCGGAGCGAAATCGCATATAAAATCCCTGCAACACCCGCCAGTACTCCAGATACAACACTTGCGGCAATTTTATAATGAAGAACATGATACCCTAATGATTCCGTTCTCTGCTCATTTTCCCTAATTGCCTGCAACACGCGTCCCAACGGTGAATTGGTAAATCGCTTCAGGATGAGAAAAACGGCAACCATAACAATAAGACTGAGGAGATAAAAATTAGTTCGGTCAATAAACAATTCTGGGACCCGAAAAGTGAACCCATCATTTCCATAGGTCAAGGTCCGCCACTTTTCCGCTAGAACGAGGAAAAGACCAGATAAAGATAGGGTTAGCATAGCGTAAAAATGGCTTTTCAAACGTAGTGTAAGCAACCCAACAATGAAGCTGACCACAGCTGTAAGCACAATTGTTGTTAAGACTGCCAGTAAGAAGAAAATAAGCGTTGGTTCAAATCGTTTCATAAAAATGCCCATAGAATAAGCTCCAATTCCAAAAAACATGGCATGCCCAAAGGAAACGATTCCCGTAAAGCCCAATAAGAGGTCATAGCTCATCGCAAAAATTGAAAACACAAACACTTGTGTTAACAAAATCAATAGGTTTCTAGATTCATAAACAAAAGGTAATAGCAGCAGAAAAGCGGCGACGACTAAAAAGATCGCTGTCATTCTATTCCCTTGAATAAATCTCAATGTATTTTCACCCCTTCGCTCCAAATAAACCCTGCGGCCGAATAATAAGGACAATTGCCATTAGGAGCATATTAACTGCCAGTGAGAGGTCCGGGACATAATAGGCCATAAAAGAACCGGAAAGCCCTACTAAGATGGCGGCTAAAACGGAGCCCTTAAAATTGCCCATCCCCCCAATGACGACAACAATGAACGCTAAAATGGCAAACTCCATTCCCATACCCGCATGGATTACTCCCGAATATGGTCCAAGGAGGACACCACCTAGAGCAGCCATTCCGGCACCAATCATAAACACAAACATAAATACCCTTTGAATATTGATTCCAAGCGCCTGAACCATTTCTTTATTCATGACGCCAGCTCGGACCACTAGACCAATTTTGGTCTTTTTGAGTAAAAATTGAACGCCGGTAAAAATGAGAAATCCCACAAAAATGATAAAGACTCGATACTTAATAATAATGACGCCGCCAAGCTCCCAGCTTCCTTTTAAATAATCGGGGGGAGATGCGGTTATTTGATTAGGACCCCAAATGACTTTCAGCATTTCGGATAAAACCAGCATTAAACCAAGAGTAATTAATATTTGCTGGACATGATTTCCATACACCGGTTTAATGATCCACTTTTCGGTAATAATCCCTAACAGGAATCCTGTTAGGATGGCGCCAATAATTCCAATCATAAAGCTGCCTGTTTTCGAGTAAATCCAAAGACCACTATAAGCTCCCCAGGCAAATAACCCGCCATGAGCAAAATTCAGCACGTCCATCAAACCAAAAATGAGGGTTAAACCGGCGGCTAATAAAAAAATCAGCATCCCTGTTGCCAAGCCATTTAAGGTTAAATTCATGAGTAATTCCACAAAGATGTTCCCCCTTCCTTACGCAATCCCTAAATATTTTCGTTTCATTTCTTCATCTTCTTTTAATTGCTTCATTGTTCCCTGACTTACAGTTCTTCCATCATCGATAATATAAAAACAATCACCAATCGTGCTTGCCATCATGAAATTTTGTTCCACTAACACAATGGTGGTTTGATCTTTCATTTGTAAAATAGATTCCATCACCTTCTCAACCACGATGGGGGCCAAGCCTTTACTAGGCTCGTCAATTAACAAGAGCTCGTTTTCATTTACATAGGCTCTGGCAATCGAAAGCATTTGTTTTTGCCCGCCGCTTAAAAGGCCGCCTGGTTTTTTCCAAAACTTTTTCAAGTCTGGAAACAACTCTAAAATCGAATCCATCCTTTTAGCCGTTTCTTCATTTTCTTTCTGAATCGCCACGCGCATATTTTCCTCTACGGTTAAACCTGCAAAAATCCCTTGATCTTCGGGGACATAGCCGATACCCTTTTTAGCAATGGTATAGGTGGGCAGTGTTTGTATTGTTTCTCCTTTAAAAGCAATACTTCCCTTCGAAGCTGGATTTAGTCCCATAATGGTTCGTAATGTCGTCGTTTTTCCTGCTCCATTTCTTCCAAGCAGTACCGTTACTTCGCCTTTTTTCACCTCAAAGGAAACACCTTGTAGAATATGGTATTGACCAATATGTGTTTCTACTTGATCAAGCTTCAACAGGTCGTTCATCAAAATGACCTCCTAAATAGGCAGACTGAACGGTTTCATTTTTCATGATTTCTTCAGGAGTTCCGTCTGCTAGCAGTTTTCCATTAAATAACACCATCACTGAATCCGATAGATCCAAAATCATATCCATTTTGTGTTCAATCAGGACAATCGTCCGGTTCGCTTGTTCTTTTATTTTCTTAATAACTTCTAATATCGCTGGAACTTCTTCAAGCGACATCCCCGCTGTTGGCTCATCTAATAAAAGTACTTCAGTTTCAAGAGCCAGCAGCATCGCAATCTCAAGCTTCCGCTTTTCCCCATGTGCGAGGTTACTTGCTAGTGAATTCTTTTTTTCATCTAATAGGACCAATTTCAGCCACTCAAGCGCCTTTTCTTCAAATACCCGGTACTTTTTATAGTGGAAAAACATTTGGTAACGAATTCCTGCTTGCGATTGAACGGCTAACCTGACATTTTCTAAGACTGTTAGATTTGGAAAGACATTAGTGATTTGAAAAGAACGGCCGATTCCCACCCTTGTTCGATTCGTAGATGAAAATTTCGTAATATCTTTACCGCGGTAATATATTTTTCCTTTAGTAGGGTTTAATTGTCCGCTTAACAGGTTGAAAAAGGTTGTTTTCCCGGCCCCATTTGGTCCTATAATTGATTTGAAGTGTTTTTCAGGAACGGAAATACTGACGGAATCCACTGCAGTATGACCGCCAAACGTAATTGATAAATCATCGGTTTCAATAAGTGTAGACATTCGTTTCACCACCTAAGTTCTTAGCATAAAATAAGGAAGAGGGTGACCAGCAATTTATGTCGGTCAAACCCTCGTCATTTTTTATCAGTTGAGATGACTTTAACTTATTTATTCCGTATTGGCGGTGCAGTTTCTTCAGGAGATAGCTCCCTGATCAGTACTGGGACCGGGTATGGAACACCATCTTTTTTCTCTAGCTTAATTGCATACAAGGTTTGCAGTGCCTGGTGATCCTCTGGTCGGTAAGTCATCTTTCCTTTCGGTGTTTCAAAGGTCATACCTTCCATGGTTTCGATTAATTTATCAGCATCTGCAGAACCTTCCGTTTTCTTCAATGCCTCTACAATCGAAATAGCAGCACTCATCCCCCCTGGGGTAAATAAATCAGGAACTTCGTTGTTAAATCTCTTCTTATGTTCCGCTACGAGCCAGTCGTTAATTTTATTTTTCGGCAGGTCATGATAATAAACAGTAAAACCTTCCATCCCAATCAACGGCTCCATTGTTGATAAAGCAGCAATATCCGGGGCCCCAGTCGAAATTTTAATTCCTTTTTCTTGAACCTTCATATCGGACAATTGTTTCCAAGGGGAGTTTGCTCCTGCCCATACCACAAATAAGTAATCAGGTTTTGAGTCAACAATTTTTTGAATATTAGAAGTAAAATCTGTCGCTGCTGGATCCGCATATTCTTCCTTTACGATTTCAGCACCCAGCTTTTGGGCGGCTTCTTTAAAGGCGGCAACACCATCACGACCAAACGAATAATCCGGAGCAAGTGTCGCTATTTTCACTCCTTTTTTTGCAATCGCTGCAGCACCTGCTACGGCATCTTGAGAAGAGTTACGTGCTGAACGGAACATATACTTATTAAACTCTGAACCTGTAATGCTATCAGCTGCTGCAGGTTCAACTACCATTATCTTTTGATATTCTTCAGCGAGTGGTAAGACGGCCAAGGTATCCGCAGAACTGGAGGATCCAACAAGGAAATCTACCTTATCTTCCTCTAAAAGCTTTGTTGCTTTTTGCACAGCTACTTCCGGCTTCGTTTCTGTATCTTCCACAATGAATTCGATTTTTCTTCCAGCAACCTCCAATTTACCTTCGGTTGCATAATCAAGGCCTAGCTCAAAACCTCTTAAGGTCTGCTTTCCATAGGCTTCTAAAGCCCCCGTTTTGGAGGCAAGCACGCCAATTTTGATTGGATTTTTATTTTCCGAACCACCATTGTCTTTCGAGTCTGATGATGATTGATCTGAACTGCATGCACTGGCAAACATCATCACAAAAATAAGTAAACCTAAAATTGCCCATTTCCCCCTATTACCCTTCACTCTTTTTCCCCCTTAAAATGTTTAATATCAAAATGGCATAGCTTTGATTTTATGATAGGAGATGGAAGTTACAAACTAGTTACAAAATAGAAGCAGCCTCTTATTAAGGCTGCTTCATTGGATGGATGACTTTTTCTGATTCAATGATCATCTGATACATATGCTTGGTCGGTTCTAACGGAGTTACTCCTAGTTCTTCCTCTAATACTTCTGTACATTTTTTATACCATTTCATCGCTTGAGGACGGTTATTTTTCCGGTAATAACAATACATAAGCAAACGATACGCTTCTTCCCATGTTCGGTCACGTTCAAGGATTTTTTCACACCAGAAGATTGCTGTCTCGTAATTTTCCTTGCGGACCATTAACTGGGCCATTTTCTCGGCCCCTCGTAAAAAATAAACGAGCATGCTCTCTCTTTTGTTAATACACCAATCATCATAACGGCGGTCAGGTAAGTATTCTCCTTGATAAAGTTGCAAGCCCTTTTCTAAAAAGTTAATGACTTTATCAGGATCAGATTCTTGTAATCCTTCTAGAATCCATGTTTGAAATTGGGTCGTATCTAATTCAATCACAGCATTCGGATTTAGCCCATAGAACAAGCCTTCCCTTATTATAAAAAATGGTGCAGCTCTCGCCTTCCGTAATGGTTCCAGCACATTTTGCAGACTATTTAAGGCCACTTTAAAATCACGGTCCGCACTCTTTTTATCTTGATAGGGCCAAAGGATCTGAATGATTTCATCCTTGGCAATCGATTCACTTACTGTAATTAATAACTGAAACAACTCCTTGGCTTTTTCTCTTTGCCAATCCTTCTCCCCAACTTCCTTCTCACCGAGCCATAGTTTGAACTGACCAAGAGTTTGAACCCGAATTGTGTAACCTGGATGTGCATCAAACGTGGCCACTCCCATTTCCCGAAGGATTTTCTCGACATATGATTTTTGAATTTCCACTTTCCTGCATTCAATTAACAAAGGTACAAACACTTGCAAATCCTTTGGACTAAATACAGATCTCTTCTGAAAAAAGAATTCAAAATCGTGAACTTGGACGGAACGTAAGAATTCAGTCATCGTTTTCATAAATAAATCTGTTTCTTTCTGTAAATAAAAAATATAGGAAAACCAGAAATTACTTAACATTAGCCCAAATGAATCTTCACATTGTTCGAATAAAGAATTGGCTTTTTCTAAAAACAGATGGGCCTTAGGCAGCCGTTGATTATAAATACAGGCGATCCCCATGCAAAGAGTAATTAATGCAGAAAGCCAGACATCATGGACTTTCTCTGTCTCTTGAAGAGCTTTTTCGCCTGCATCTAAGGCCCGTTGGAGTTCTCCACTCGTTCCATATAAAATACAGAGACCCATTAGTGGTTCCGCTTTCCCTCTGTCGACATTCAATTGATCCATAATTTCTAAAGCAGTCTGGTAGCAGTTTTCTGCTAAGTTTAATTCATATTTATTTAGAATCTGTACGGAATGACCCATTCGAATCCAGCCACAAGCCTCAACAAATGGGGCCTTTAGGCTTATTCCTTGCTGAATTCCCGCTTGTGCAAGTTCTTTTGCCTTTAATCCCTCGCCCGTAAACGCTTCAATTAATGATAGTAATAAATTGGTTTCACGGTGTGCTTGCGGCAGGGACGCAACCTTAGTCCCGTTCTTTTCCTCTTGAAACAGATAAAGCAATTTCTTCGCCTCATCAAAACGCCCGGTTCTTAAATACAATCTTGCTTGTAAATTTCCGTTCGGACTTGAAGACTTCGATTCCTGTGTCTTTTTGATCCATTTTTCTGCCTCTGATGATTTACCCGAGTTTAGCAGATTTTCCGATAGCAATTGATAAAGTTTACCCTTTTCCTCAACTGAACCATTGGTTTTTTCTCGATAGGTTATTGCCTCATATAAATACCTCTCAGCATGCTGCGGCTGAATTGTATCTAGATAAATTTTGGCTTTCCCTTCTAATGCTTTACTCATCCCAAGATAATCTTGCCTTTTTTCTGCCATAGAATAGGTCCGATTATAACAATCCTCTGCCTCTGTATAGTGGGAACGATAGCGATGAATTTCTGCCTTTAAATACCAAAGATGGTAATAAACATCCATATCCGAATCAGGAATTACCGTTAACTGATCATATAAGCTTTCCAATTTTCCGCTTTCAAGCATCGTTAAGCCATTCAATTGTAAGATGGAGGCAATCGCTTGATAGTGATTGATTTTTTTATAATGATGGAGTGCTGCCTCCCACAGTTTCCTTTTCTCATAAAAACGAGCACATTTTTCGTGGAGACTAGCATAGTTTCCCGGGTTATTTTTTTGAAAAACATTTTCGAGAAACTCTTTAAATAAGGCATGATAACGGTAGTGGGTTAATCCAATCTTTTGGATAAATAAATTCCGGTCTTTTAGCTGTTCAAGCATACTGGAGGCTCCTTGAATCCCAATTACCTCATCACATATTTCTTCCTCCATCTCTTCAAAGATTGAAGTTTGTTCTAGAAACTGCTGGATTATTAGGGGCTGCTTTGAAAAGACTTCCATTACTAAATACTGAAAAAAGTCTTGAAGGGAATGCGAAGAGTGTTCAAAAAGCTCAGATATATCATTCTTTAGTGGAATCTGAGTGGCAATCATGCACAAAGCTATAACCCAGCCTTCTGTCATTTGGTAGATGGTTTGGAGGTGTTGGGATTCAACTTCTAATCCGTAAAGATCTGTTAATAACAGGTCCATCTCTTCAATCGTAAGGACTAGGTCATCTCTTGTAATCTCTAATAATTGCCCACAGACCTTCATTTTCGTCAGATGCTTCCATCCTGGACAGCTCCGGCTTGAAATAACTAAATGAAAATTGGCAGGGATGTGTTCAAGTAATTTTTCAATCCAGCTATTGATGGCATAGGAATGTTCAATTTGATGGAAGTCATCGAGGATTAAAGTAATCTCTTCATTTATCAATAAGATTTCATTAATAAATAGGGAACACAAAACACCTAATTCCTCATCGCGAATATAACGATCCATTGATTCGATGTATGTAACTAGTTCGGTTCCAAAGTCAGGAGTAATTCCGCGAATGGAATGGATGATATAGGTGAGAAAAGGCAGGATATCATCATCGATCGATGAAATGGAGTACCAGCAGCCTGGAATTTTTTCATCCCTCATAAACAAAGCAAGTGCCGTACTTTTCCCAAAACCAGCCCCAGAATGAATAAGGGTCAAAGGGTATTCAGTGATCTTCTTCATTTTCTGAGTGAGCTTAGCCCTTCTGATAAAGTCATCTTTTACAACTGGAATGCGCAGCTTTGTTTGAATGATCGGCAGATTCAAATGATCGGCCCCCTTTCCATTTTCGCAATATTTACACTATTTTACCATATTGGGAGTAATAAGTGTACGAGGAGGAAGGAAAACACAATCAATTGTTAATTTAAACATAAGTGGGGATTTTTTCTATGTAATAAAAATAACTAATGGAAAAAACTATAGAAATAAGAACTAAGGAGGGTTTCTATGCTTGAAAAATGTTTTTATTGTACCACTGAGATTGAAGAAAGACAGTTGCACTATGTCTCATTTGTATCCTCAAACCAGGAAAGAAATGAATCACTTTGTGATGAATGTTATAAAGAATGGTTGGAAGGTTTGAAAGGTTAAAATCCTATTTGGTAGTGAAGTTAAAACAAAACAGCTGTGACTCCTCCCCTATTAAAATGGGTGGGTCACAGTTTAATTGGAGTGTCGCGTCATTGTCCATCAAAAAAAAGATGCCATTGATTTTTTGCTTGTTGGTTTTTTTGATTTTATTAACCAATAATGCCTTTCATTATATTCGTTCAAAAAACCAGCTGCTCGAAACTAATGAAAGAGAAATTGAAATGATCACTCAAGAAGTGTCATTCCAAGTTGAGAATATAAGAGAAGGCACATTGTATGTTGAAGATATTCATGCCAGAGAATTAAGGACAGCATCGTTAGCGATAAAACATGCACTGCCACCTAACTATCAAGATATTACAAATGAGCAACTAAAGAAACTTGCCCAAGAAGTAAGGGTATCGCATATAACCCTGTTAGCGAAAACTGCAGATGATATTATTGGTGTTCGGTCATCAGACCATAAAGAAATTAATATGTCTACCAAGGGATGGGGATATTGGTATGATGCATTTCACCAATTGTTTGCGTTAACGCCTGTTTCTGTTGGAAAAGGTTTAACCTTGCCTTACTTTTGGTCTGGGCCGATTGAAATTGCTTCTTCCAATCCCAAGCATACGGATAAATGGGGCTATTATTTTGATGGCACGACCAACTATATTATCAATCCTTATTTTCGTGACAATGAAGTATTAGAGTATGAACGACGATTTGGACCTGGGGAAGTAATAAAAGGTTTTACAAAAGAACGAGGCATCTTAGAACTGACAGTGTTCAATCCAAAGAACTTCGGTAAAAAGAAAGAAGTTGTCACTTTAAACGGTAATAGTTATATTCGTATTTCTGCCAAACCAGTATGGTACGGATCATATAGATATAAAAACTATCAAGTTGATGCAAAATTTATTAAACAGGCGATAAATTCAAAAAAAGTGCAATCCTACAGAGATGATCTTAATGGTAAAGATATAATGAAAACCTTTGTACCAGTTTTCTCCACACCCTCTGAACCATTTGTCATCGGCCTTGTTTACAATTATGGGCTCATTGAGAAAGAACTCACACATGAACTTTTTGTTCATATTTTATTTTCCTTCTTTATTATGATTATCGTATTTATTATCAGTTTGATTTTTTCCCGTTCGATTACACAGCCAATCGGATATATCGTTGAGCAAGTGAATGAAATTGCACAAGGTAACTTTAATAATAAATTACACTTAAAACGAAAAGATGAATTAGGCCTGCTTACGGAAAATGTAAATGCCTTATCTAATGATTTGCAGAACTATGTGAATGATTTGAATAAGAGCAAAGAATTAATTGAATACCAGGCATATCATGATCCATTAACTGGTTTGTCAAACAGAAGATATTTTTCAGAAAAATTAAAACCTACCATCGAACACGCAAAAGAAACTGGTGAAACGGTTTCGGTTTTATTCATTGATATGGATCGTTTTAAACAGGTGAATGACTCCTTTGGACATAACAAAGGGGATGAAATATTGAAAATCGTTGCCGAGCGGATTACTGCGTGTTTGCCTAGTGACAATAGTATCATTACTAGACAAGGCGGTGATGAATTTATTATTTTGCTAATGAATCTTGATCTCTCAGCAACAAAAGCTACAGCAGAAAAAGTTGTCAATACTCTTAAAAAAACCTATCTATTAGATGGCAACGAAATTTATCTCAGTGCAAGCTGCGGTATTAGCTTATTTCCAGAGCATACAAAAAATATGGAAGCGCTCGTTGTTTATGCTGACGTTGCAATGTACTCTGCCAAAAAGCAAGGTGGTAACAAAGTCATTGTTTATACCGAGAAATTAATAGAGTCGAACATTGAAAGACCAAAGCTTGAAGCTAGGTTACGGAAGGCCATTGAAAAAGGCAAGGTAGAAGTTTATTATCAACCGAAGGTTACTGTTGATTCCGGTAAAATTTATGGAGCTGAGGCACTATTAAGATGGAATGATGATGAACTTGGATTTGTCTCACCCGAACTGTTTATTCCTATTGCTGAAGATATCGGCTTAATCCATCCTTTATGGGAATTTGTTATGAAGGAAGCTTGTTATCAGGTGAGCAAGTGGAATCGTAACCGTCCCAACCCGATATCAGTTTCAGTTAATTTCTCGACCCATCAATTTCATGAACCTTATAGCATGGTAAAACATGTCACAGAGATTCTGAAGGAAAGTCAATTGGGTTCTAATAATTTTGAAATAGAAATTACCGAAAGCATTCTCTTGAATAATTCAACGGAAATTATTCAATCACTTAAATTGCTTAAAAGCATGGGCATTGCTATTTCGATTGATGATTTTGGAACAGGATATTCTTCCTTAAGCTATTTGAGAAATTTACCAATCGATACCTTGAAAATTGATAAATCATTCATTCAAGATATCCATGAAGATTATGCAAATTCAGAGATCCCAGAGGCGATTATTAACCTTGCTCGAAGTCTCCATCTCAATGTAATCGCAGAGGGCGTCGAAAAAGAGTATCAAAGAGATTTTTTACTATCGAAAAATTGCATTCAAATGCAGGGCTATTTATTTAGTAAACCGTTAAACACAGAGGAATTTGAGCAATACCTTCGAACGGATCAAAATAAAAGTGGAGAGATTAATTAATAAATCTCTCCACCATATTAACCCTGCTTCCTCTATAATCTATATTTAGTATCTTCGCTGACATAGTTGAAAATGCACTTTGGATTCCTAGTGCGAGCTTGTTTCCTTTTCCCTTCTCCGTAAAACAAAGAACAGTTGGTCCAGCGCCGCTTAGTGCCACTCCGAATGCACCATTGGATTTAGCGATATCTACTATTTCTTGATAGAAGTTAATCAATGGTTTTCGGTAGGGTTGGTGAAAAAGGTCCTGCTCCATCATTTTCCCTGCCATCTCCCAGTTTTGTGTTAATAGGGCCGCTACCAAAAGATTAGCAGTAGAAGAAGCTTGAATGGCCTCTTCACGGGAAAAAGCTGCTGGAAGTACCCCGCGTGAGTCCTTTGTTAAGAGGATCTCATCTGGAATAACTGCTACCATCTCAAAAGTAATATTAGAAAAGCTTAATATATCTACTTCGTTTTGTTTATATGAGCCGATGACCAGTCCACCGAAAAGAGAAGCACCCACATTATCTGGATGACCCTCAATCTCTGTTGCGATTAGCAGCTTTTCTTGCTGTGTTAGACCTAGCTTTCCTACCGTATCCGCTAGTTCAATCCCCGCAACTATCGCTGCAGCACTTGAACCAAGCCCACGTGCTAGTGGAATATCACTGTCGACTTTTATTTTGCAAGGATGTAATTCGATGCCATAGTTAGATGCCGTTTTAATAGCAATCTGACAGATAAAATGGGTCTCATCAGTTGGGAGGGATTTCAATTCATCACAAGCAGACCGAATATCCCACTTTTGGCTCTCCTCCACCTCTAACGTCAAATACAAATCAACAGCTAGTCCCATTGAATCAAAGCCTGGGCCTAGATTTGCTGTACTTGCAGGTACTTTGATGGTAAAACGATCATTTAATGTCACTATAGACAACTCCTCGAATATGTTCAGTCACTGCCTTTTCATCATTTGGTAATGGGATTGGCTTACGCGTATATCTTCTTCTAATAATCCTGGCCAGCTTATAACGATTTCCTCACTACCCGATACGCACTTTTTATTTCCTTAACTGCCTTGAGATCATTTAATTCTTGTAAAATTTGATCATAATTAGTTAATGATGCTCGATGTGTTACTAAAACAATTTCTGAGGTTTCATTTTTCTTAACAGGCAGCTGTAAGATCTTTTCAAAGCTGACTCCATATTTTGCAAAGATGGTGGTGATATCAGCGAAAACACCAACCACATCTTGCACATGAATCCTTAAGAAATATTTAGAGTATTTCTCCCCATTATCTTTTAATTGCTTTGGATATTGAGGTGTCACAGCACTTCGTCCATTTACCCCAAGCCTTAGATTTTTGATTACCGCGACTAAGTCCGAAACGATTGCAGTTGCAGTTGGCAAGCTTCCCGCACCTGGTCCATAAAACATAGTTTCACCAACCGATTCACCATAAACGTAAACAGCATTATATTCATTTTGAACCGAAGCAAGTGGATGATTATTTGATAAGAACGTAGGGGCCACACTTACCTCTACTTTTTCCCCTTCACGATGGGCATAGCCAATTAGTTTCATCGTATATCCTAATTGTTTTCCATAGCGCAAATCTTCATCGGTTACCTTCGAAATACCGGACACCTGTACATCTTCCAAATCAATATGCATCGAAAAGCCTAATGTCGCTAAGATTGTCATTTTACGGGCAGCATCTAGTCCTTCTACATCCGAGGTAGGATCTGCTTCGGCAAACCCAAGGTCCTGTGCTTCCTTGAGGACCTCTTCATAGGAACGGCTTTCGTCGCTCATTTTGGTTAGTATATAATTGGTTGTTCCATTTACAATTCCCATCAGCTGCTTAATTCGGTCAGAGGCAAGTCCATCGACTAATCCTCGCAGAATTGGGATCCCTCCAGCAACACTTGCTTCATAAAACAAATCACAGCCGTGTTCAGAAGCTACGGTTAACAGTTCCGAACCATGCAAGGCCATTAGATCCTTATTCGCAGTAACTACATGCTTACCTTGACGAAGGGCAGTGATTAAATAATCTTTTGTATCATGTACTCCGCCCATTACCTCGATTACAACATCAATTTCCTCATCGAAAAGGATTTCTTCCGTGTTTGAGGTTAAAACCTTAGCATCTATTTCAACTGGTCTAATTTTATGTATATCTTGGACAAGTATCTTTTTTATTACAACCGGGCAGCCCACCTGGTGGATTAATTTATCTTGATTTTTTTCAATAATCTTTACTACCCCACAACCTACAGTGCCTAAACCCAATAACCCAATCGAGATTGCTTTCATGTTTTACCCTCCCACTTTTTTGTCCACTCAAGACATACAATTGTTTCTCTGTTGTAGACATTATATGATTCTCTTTATTTTTTTACAATAGGTTTATTTCTAGTAATTATATTTTAACCGCTTACTACCGTATTATAAAGGGATTACTATTATTGAGCAAAATTTTTTAGCAAAATTTGAAATATTTTTTCTTTTTTATCCCTTTACAATATTGAAGGTATGGTTGTAGAATAATCACTATATTCAGTTATTTTTTGAAATTTCAATCTTTTAGATATTCCATAAATGAAAAGTGATGACGAAGACGGTATTAAGAAAATGCTTCAGAGAGCTGGTGCTTGCTGCGAACCAGTGCAGTTTTCTTAAGATGCCCAGCCCTTCTGAACTGGCCGCCGAAAGTTTTAGTAGGTGGTGCCCGGTTGAAACCGTTAACTTGTTGAGGCTGCTTTTATTTTGCAGCAAAAGAGGGTGGCACCACGCGTTTATTCACGTCCCTCATAACAAGACAATTCTGTCTGTTATGAGGGACGTTTTTTATTAGAAATTAAAGGAGGATTCAAAAATGTTTAAAGTCCTTGTTACCGATGGAATTAGCAATACGGGGTTGAAAAGCTTAATAGATCATCCTAATTTTACGGTAGACCGACAGCCAACACTTCCGACAAACGAGTTAAAAACGATCATTGGCGAATACGATGCTCTTATTGTCCGGAGCCAAACGAAAGTAAGTGAAGAACTGCTCAAAGCAGCTGGCCGTCTCCGTGTGATCGCTAGAGCAGGTGTCGGTGTCGATAACATTGATGTGAATGCGGCAACTAGAAAAGGGATTATTGTCATCAATGCACCTGGTGCTAATACAATTGCAGCAACCGAGCATACCTTGGCAATGATGTTATCATTAGCAAGAAAAATTCCCCAAGCCCATCAGAAAACGACCTCCGGCGAATGGGACCGTAACTCCTTTAAAGGGGTGGAATTATATAAGAAAACACTTGGCGTAATTGGTATGGGTAAAATTGGAACTGAAGTGGCGAAACGAGCAAAAAGCTTTGGGATGAACATTTTAGGGTTTGATCCCTATCTAACTGAAGAGCGCGCAAAGAAACTGGGCATGACGAAAGCCAGTCTCGATTTAATTGCTCAAGAATCAGATTTTATTACGATTCATACGCCCCTTACCAATGACACAAGAGGACTTATTAATGATGACTATTTGCGAAAAACCAAAAAAGGGGTCCGTTTTGTCAATTGTGCCCGCGGCGGTGTTATCGACGAAAAGGCACTAGTTAGAGCCATTCAGACAGGACATGTGGCTGGAGCAGCCCTTGATGTTTTTGAAAAAGAGCCTGTTGCCGATCCAGAATTACTGCAAAATCCAAATATTATTGTAACACCGCATCTTGGGGCTTCCACGGTTGAAGCTCAAGAAAAAGTGGCCCAAGAGGTAAGTGCAGAAATCATTGAGATTTTCGAATCTCAATCCATTCAAAATGCGGTTAATATGCCGCAAATGTCAGGAGAAACACAGGCGAAACTGCAGCCATACTTACTGCTTGGTGATCAAATGGGGCAGCTTGTCATTCAATTATTAAACAAACAGGCACCTACTAAAATTGAAATTAATTATTATGGCGAATTAATCGGTGAAGATACAGAATTGTTAACTCGTACGATGCTTAAAGGTGTCCTTTCTTATCATTTAAGTGATTCGGTCAATTTAATTAATGCTCTTCACCTGTTGAAGGAACAAGGAGTCTCTTATAATGTTGTAAAAAACGCTTCGAATAAAGGCTTTGCAAATTATATGGAACTGAGTGTTACCAATAATTTTGAGACGGCCAAAATTGGTGCTACGGTCTTAAACGGCTACGGAGCTAGAATTCTAAAAATCAATCAATACCGGATTGATGTCAAACCAGAAAAATACCTGTTATATATTAAGCATCGTGACGTACCAGGGATGGTTGGTAAGGTCGGTTCTCTATTGGGTGATCACCAAATCAATATTGGAACAATGCAGGTTGGTCGAACAGAGGTCGGCGGCGAAGCTATCATGGTTTTAACCCTGGATAAGACATTAAATGCTAATGTCATTCACGCCTTAAAATTAATTGATGGACTAGAGGAAGCACAAGTCTTGGAGTTATCAAATCTGGATTCTTTTGAACCGGGACGTATGGAAATAGAAAAAGTAGAAAGTATCTAGGCAGAGGAAGAGGGATTGCGATCAAGCAATCCCTCTTTTTTGCACCTATAATATCCCTTTCAAATCGAGCACCGTATCAAGAATATATTCTGCTTCATGCTTTTCAAAATCACTTCTCGCATCTTTTCCTGACAGACCAGTTAACACCGCGGCAAACGGGCAGCCCAGTTGTCTAGCCGCTAACAAATCCGCCAATGAGTCGCCAACCACTAGAACGGTCTCCGCATTTTCAAGCGGTAAACGCATATTTAAACAATCCTGAACTGATGCTTCTTTTCCGAGAAGTCCCATGATATATGTAAATGGATGCGGCTTCGACAGCGACTTCCTTTCGGGCAGCTCTTTTTCCGCCATTAGCACTTCATCAGCGGTGACGATCCGATTCACTTCAAAATGCTTTAACCAATCTAAATGCTGGAACGGCTGAATTGTTTCTAATTCAGGCCTGCCTGTCCCGATTCCAATCGTGAAACCTGATGAATTTAAGAATTGAAATAACTCATCAATTTCCTGCCTCGGGGCTAATGTGGTTTCATTTGCCAGAAAGCCCTTTTTCCCCTTTTGAACCGAGGGTCTTCCCGTAGAGGCAAGAACATGTTCATCCCCCACATACCATTCTTGGGATACATGCTCACAAACGGACCAAAGTTCTCCCTTTTTAAAAATAGAAGTTTCGACCCCAAGCTTCTCCTTCGCCAACTCATTCAAATAACTAAACAACTCCTGCTTCGTTGCTTCTGAGCGTGAAAACTCTTTCACAAACAAACTGAAGTTCAACTTTACACGATAATTACTCAACACCCTGCCAATCTCCAATAATGTTTCTCTAGTTATTGGTGCCTGACACCATTTAGTGATTTTTTCAAATTCAGTATCCTTAATTTGTGACAACAGGTGGATAAGTTGGTGGCAGAATGATAGATAGATCATGTCCCAGTTGGCGTTTAAGCCGCGTGATTTCATAAACTTGAGAACTTTATCGTTTTCAAATACTAACTCTCTTATTTCCTTGATTTCATCTTCACTATAATCCGTTATAAACTGCTCTGGTTCAAGTCCCAAGTAATTACAGCTAATCAACATCTCCCAAACGGTTAAGGCGGAAGCATCAAAATAATGCTCCTCGCTTAAAAGTACCCCATCTACGTCAAACAAAATTGTTTTAATCACTTATCCCACCCTCATTTCCCAGTTTGCTTTTATACGCTATCGTAACACAGTAGGACGATCAATTTGAAGTAAATTGTTTAAATTAAAATAAAAAGAACAAGCCGTATATGAGGTTCTCAAAATGTACGGCTTGTTCCTATTAAAATAGATTTACCCTTTTATTAAACTTTCTTCAAAAGGCCAAGTTGGTAGCATTCTACTTAATAGTTTGTCCTCGCGATACCCGAGTGCATACTCCCCTTGATGATTGTAGCTTTTAGTCGTGGTTTCTCTCGAAGAAAAAATGACTGCTATAAATCCAAACCTATCGATATATATTTTACTTCTAAAAACTCTTCGATGCCGTAATGTCCACCTTCTCGTCCAAGGCCGCTCTCTTTAAATCCCCCAAATGGGGCTTGAACGACTGAAGGCAGGGCATCATTCAGGCCAATGATTCCGTATTCCAGTTGTTCTGTAATTCTAAAGGAACGACTTAAATTTTCTGTATACACATAGGCAGCTAATCCGTAACAAGAATTGTTTGCCCGTTCAATAACTTCCTCTTCCGTTTTAAAGGTGGAAATCGGAGCGAGTGGGCCAAAGATTTCATCCTTCATGCATTCCATTTCGTCATTAATATTGGTCAAGATTGTTGGAGCATAGAAATAGCCGTTGTCTTCCGCAGGCTTGAGCCCGCTATATGTGACTTTTCCACCCTTTTCAACTGCATCCTTGACTAGTCCTTCTACTTTTTTATAAGCGGCTTGATCGATTAGTGGACCGATATCTGTTCCCTCTTCCAGTCCATTACCAACTTTAAGCTTTTCTAATTCTGCTTGAAAAAGGTTAATAAATTTGTCGGCTATTCCTTCTTGAACAAATACTCGGTTTGTACAAATACAAGTCTGACCTGCATTACGAAATTTTGATTGCACAAGTCCTTCAGCAGCTTTCGCTAAATTTGCATCATCCATCACAATAAATGGAGCATTTCCGCCTAGTTCTAGCGATACCTTTTTGACAGTTTCTGCGGCACCGCGCATCAACGTTTTTCCAACTTCTGTTGATCCTGTAAAGGTAATTTTTGTCACGCGCGGGTCCTTCAGCCACGCTTCACCTATTTCTGAAGACCTTCCTGTAATCACGTTTAACACACCTGCAGGAATTCCAGCTTCATGGGCAAGCTCCGCCATTTTTAATGCCGTAAGCGGTGTTTGATTTGCCGGCTTCACCACAGCCGTACAACCTGCAGCTAGGGCTGGTGCTACTTTTCTCGTAATCATTGCCGCCGGGAAGTTCCACGGGGTTATCGCCGCTATTACACCAACTGGTTCCTTTCTAACTAGGATTCTTTTATTTGGATGCGATGCCGGAATCGTTTCACCGTACACCCGTTTTCCCTCTTCTGCATACCAAGAGATGAAGCCATTGGCATACTGAACCTCTCCAAGTGCTTCTTTTAGCGGTTTACCCTGTTCAATTGTCATAATCCGTGCAATATCATGCTTGTTTTCTTCAATTAAATTGAACCATTTCATCAGCAACTTGTAACGCTCTTCCGAAGTTTTCTTCGACCAGATTTTGAAGGCTTTATGGGCTGCATTGACAGCCTTTTCTGCTTCATATGCGCCGCCTGTTGGCACGGCACCAATTACTTCCTTTGTTGCAGGATTGATTATTTCTGTTATAACCTCATAATCACTTCCAACCCATTCTCCGTTAAGATACATGGGATAGATTTGATAATTTTTCTTTACAGTATCCATATTTTATTCCCCTCCAACGTATATGGCAGGATCATTTTTATAAACTGCTTCCATTGCTTCTTCGAGAATTTGTAATCCTTCTTCCAGTTGATCATCAGGGATCGTTATGGGCATGAGCAGGCGAATAACATTGCTATATATCCCCGCGCTAAGTAACATCAAGCCACGTTCCCCTGCAGCTTTTACAATTTTTCCAACCGCTTCTTTATCGGGTGTTTTCGATTGTCTATCCTTGACGATTTCCATCGCACACATGGCACCAAGGCCGCGGACATCACCAATTCCTTCGAAACGTTCCGCAAGGAGGTGCATCTTTTCGAGAACGCGGTCTCCTATATTTCTGGCCCGGTCATTCAGTTGTTCATTTTCAATTATATCTAATACTGTCAGTGCTGCCCGGCATCCGAGCGGACACCCAGCATAGGTTCCACCGATTTCACCAACTTCAGCGGTATTCATAATATCTGCCCTGCCAATCACGCCGCTGATCGGAACACCTGCACCCATTGATTTCGATATCGTAATTAAATCAGGGACGACTCCAAAATGATCGATGGCAAAGTATTTTCCAGTCCGCGCGAACCCGGTTTGGATTTCATCGGCAATAAACAAGATTCCATACTGGGTGCAGATTTCCCTTACACGCTTAACAAAGGCAGTATCAGGCACGATAAAGCCGCCTTCTCCTTGCACAGGTTCCATCACGACAGCAGCAATCGTTTCTGGGGCGACTTCTGCCAGAAGAAACTGTTCAAAATGTTCGATAATCATGGCGCTATATTGCTGCTCATTCATTCCTTCCGGGCGGCGGTACCCATAGGGATATGGCGCCTTATACACCTCTGGTGCGAATGGTCCAAACCCATATTTATACGGCTTTACTTTACTTGTCATTGTCATTGTCATTAACGTCCGGCCATGGAACCCTCTTGTAAACGAAACAATTCCTTGGCGCTTTGTATATTTCCTAGCAATTTTTACAGCGTTCTCAACCGCTTCGGCACCACTGTTAAAAAAAGCAGCCTGCTTGTCAAAATCACCCGGGGCAAGCTGGCAAAGCCGCTCGGCTAGTGCTATATACGATTCATACATCATCACATTAAAGCCCGTGTGGATAAATTGACTAGCTTGTTCTTGAAGAGCTCTAACCACTCTTGGATGTGAATGGCCAACATTTATCGTTCCAATAGCACCAGCAAAATCAATATAACAATTACCGTCCACATCTTCGACCAGGGCTCCTTGCGCCTTTTTAACAAAGGAATGGCAGTTATTACTGATTCCTTTGGGGACATATTTATTTCTACGCTCCAAAATTTCCTTAGACTTCGGCCCAGGTATCTCTGTTTGGAGCTTAACATATTTCTTTTCCACTTCTGTGCCCCCCCTTTTTAAAAATATCGTTAGGCATCTAAATGTTCTAATACATCTTTAAAGGTGCTAACCACTTTATTTACCTCATCATAACTAATGGTCAAAGCTGGCTCGATACGAATGGTTTTTGAATTAATCAAAGTCCCTGCTACTAGGACCCCTCTGTCAAACATTCCTTTTGAAACTTCGTAGCCGATTTCATCTTGATGGAATTCAATTCCAATCATTAAGCCCTGACCTCGGATTTCCTGAACCTTATCTTGATGGCCCTCTGCTGCCTTTTTCAGTTCTGCAAGGAAATAGGCCCCCACTTCCGCTGCTCTTTCTGGTAACTTTTCTTCAATTAACACCCCAATCGTCGCAATCGCAGCCGCACATGCTAACGGATTGCCCCCGAAGGTAGTTGTATGCATAAATGGATTATCAAACCAGCTCCTGAATACATTTTCTGTAGCTACAACAGCACCTGCTGGCATCACTCCGCCGCCAAAGGCTTTTGCTAGACAGATAATATCTGGAACAACCTTATACAATTCAGCAGCAAACATTTTTCCAGTTCGGCCCATTCCTGTTTGCACTTCATCAAATATGAGTAAGGAGCCATATTGATCACAGAGCTCACGAACTTGTTTTAAATAATTTTCCGGTGGAAGGATAATTCCTCCTTCACCTTGAATCGGCTCTAAAAGAACTGCAGCCACATCTTCTCCAACGGAAGCACAGACTTCAAACGTTTTTCTCATCATGTCTATATCGCCAAACGGCACATGACGGAAGCCTGGTATTAACGGTAAGAATGGTTTACGGAACATCCCTTTAGCCGTTCCTGACAACGAGCCTAAACTTTTCCCGTGAAATGCACGAGTAGTAGAAATAAATGTTGTCCGCTCGCTGTACATTTTCGCGAGCTTTAAGGCTGCTTCCACACTTTCTGTCCCGCTGTTGGTAAAAAAGGCATACTTTAAATTGCCTGGAGTGATATCGGCTAAGATTTTTGCTAACATCGCACGAAGCGGATCCAGCAAATCCTGACTATGAAGCGCCTGACGTTTTAATTGGTCCGTTACCGCCTTAACCACCTTAGGGTTGCGATGACCAACATTATAGATGCCAAAGCCGCCAAGACAATCAATGTATTCCTTACCATTAACATCCTTAAAGCATGATCCATTATCAGACCATTCCACTGCAGCAAATTGGCCGCCTTCAGTAACTGTTTTGCGGTATTCTAGGAAGCCTGGGTTGACGTTCTCACGGAAGCCGTCAACGGTTTCTTTCGTAATCCAAGCTGCTTCCGCTTCGTTAATTTCCTCTTTTTCTATTAAACTTAGAACCTTATTAATATATTCACTTACATTTTTATTTTGCTCACTTTTTAATTCTCGTTCTAAATCGATACTCATAATTTATATTCCTCCTAGTAGTAAATTAGTTTGAAAACCAGCCAACCGGCTCAACCTGTAAATTGATATTAATCTGTTTTATTTCTTGAAATTCTTCAAGCCCAAACGTTCCAAGGCTGCGCCCAATCCCACTTTGCTTATAGCCTCCCCATGGTGCTTCGTTATAAGTAGGATGGTAGGAATTTACCCAAGTAATCCCTGCACGCAGCTTTTTAATGACCCGCAAGCCCTTTGCACCATTATTGGTAAACACACCACCGGCTAACCCATATACCGTACCATTTGCAAGTTTTATAGCTTCCGTTTCGTCCTTGAATTTCTGAATCACAACAACAGGACCGAAGATTTCCTCTTGGACAATTCTCATTTCTTGGACCACATCGACAAAAACGGTGGGTTCAACAAAATAACCTTTATCTAACCCGTTGCTAACCATCCGCTTTCCTCCGCAAGCAACTGTCGCACCTTCTTGTTTTCCTATTTCAATATATGAAAGAACTTTTTCTAAGTGTTCCTGACTGACAAGCGGACCCATCTCTGTTCCAGATGCATTTCCTGGTCCTACTTGAATTTGCTTAGCTCGTTCGACAAACCGCTGGACGAATTGATCATAGATGCTTTCCTCGACAAGGATCCTTGAACCAGCTGAACAGACTTGACCGGACCCTGCGAAGATCCCAAATAAGGCATAATCGACTGCCGTTTCAAAATCAGCATCGGCAAAAATGATATTGGGCGATTTACCGCCTAATTCTAATGAAACTTTTTTCATCGTCTCAGCTGCTGTTTTCATAATGTGCTTGCCTGTTTTCGTACCACCGGTAAACGAAATCATATCGACCTCAGGATGGGAAGCGATTTCATTTCCAACAACCGCTCCAGCGCCCATTACCATATTAGCCACCCCTTTTGGCAAACCAACTTCTTCAAAAATTTCAAATAGCTTTTTCGGGGTCACTGGTGTCACTTCAGACGGTTTAAAGACAATTGTATTTCCCGCGGCTAAGGCAGGGGCAATTTTCCAAACACTCATTAACAGCGGATAGTTCCACGGAACAATTAAGCCACAAACCCCCACCGGCTCGCGGACAACCATAGCCTGCATAGGATCGGCGACATGATAGGTCTGTCCATCAGGCTTTGTAATCAGGCCGGCATAATAACGGAAGCAAGCAGCTGCGTCACCGACATCAAAGCCTGCTTCTCTCAATGGTTTCCCGTTATCCATCGTTTCCAACTGGGTTAATTCATCGGCATATTCATCAATTTTGTCAGCAATTTTTAATAAATAAGAGGCTCTTTCTTGAACGGAAATCCCGGACCAAACACCTTCTTCGAACGCTCTTCGTGCTGCATAAATTGCAGTACGAGCATCAGTGATCGTTCCTTCAGGTGCATATGAAATAACCTCACCAGTTGCAGGATTAATTACTGGACGTGTTTCTTGATTTTCGGCATCTTTCCACTCACCATCAATAAACATCTTCAGGTTAACAACTCGGTTTTTTATCTCGACCATTTAAATTCCTCCTTTATTCACCCTCAATAACTAATATTGCAAGAACCGTGCCAAAGAATAAAACCTATCAAAATAGTTATCTTTCAAAACATCCGAGTATATACTATTCAATTTTGCATAACCCTATGAATAATTGAATAGAAAAAAGCTGCTTCAGATCATCGAGATCTAAAACAGCTTTGCATTAAAAGGTAGATAAGTTTTCGATTTTAATATTTTTTTCTGTTAATATTTTTTGATACTTTCTGCTTACAGATGACTGGCTGATGCCTAAGGCTTTGGCGGCTTTTGTGGTCGTTTTATATTGATTCATTGCCATCACAATTAACTGCTCCTCAACATGATCAATAGCCTCTTGCAATGGAATGACCCTTGTAATTACTGGCTTCATCATTTTATGTTCCAAGCCGATGGATAAAAATTGGCTGACGAATTCAGCATCAATCGTAGGGTGTTCGGCAGTGACTACTAATCTTTCAATAATGTTTTGAAGTTCCCTGACGTTACCCGGCCATGGATAAAACTCTAGAACATTAATTGCATCAGGGGTTAGATGATAATTCCGCTCATATTTCTCATTCAATTGCTGAAGGAAATGAAAGGCGAGCAGCGAAATATCCTCCGTCCGTTCTCTTAATGGCGGAATGTGGATCGGAATGACATTCAAGCGATAAAACAAATCCTCGCGGAAGGTACCCTCTTCAACCATTTTCTCTAATTTTTTATTGGTGGCAGCGATAATCTGCACATCCACCTTTATTGGTGTTGTAGTTCCAATAGGAATTACTTCCTGCTCCTGCAGTACACGTAACAATTTTACCTGTAGATGGATTGCCATCTCACCGATTTCGTCCAGAAACAAAATACCGCCATCAGCCTGTTTAAAGTATCCTTCTTTCCCATTCTTATCCGCTCCGGTAAATGACCCTTTCGCATAACCGAATAGTTCACTTTCAAGTAAATTTTCTGGGATCGCCCCGCAGTTTAATTTAAGAAATGGCTTTGTCGAGCGTCTGCCTAATTGATGGATCGCCTGAGCAATTACTTCTTTTCCAACTCCAGATTCCCCGTTAAGAAGGACTGTCGAAGAAAAGTCAGCAATTTTCTTGGCTTGATTGATAATCTTCTCCATTTTCGGACTACAGTAAATAAGCTTTTTCAAAAAGCGGTCCTTACTTTTAAAATCGTCCAATTCCTTCTTATATTGTTCTGATATCTTTTTAATTTCTTGCAGTTCATTTTTTAATCGTGTAGTTTCGGTAATATCGCGTGATGCAATGATAATCCGGTCGAGTTCATTTTTTTCATTAAAGACCGGATTTCCGACGGCAAGAATTTTTCTTCCAGCTTTTGTTTCTTGAACAACAGAGACTTTTTTTCCTTTTTCTAAAACAAGTCTTGTGACCGAAGGTGTAAACAGCCCTTGGTCCTCAAGTTCGAGAATATTCTTACCAATCAGTTCTTTTAAATCTACTTTCCAGAAATCTTGAATGATGTTTTCACTGAACCTAATTAGTTCCCCTTTGTCATTCACCACGAGGATTTCATCATATATACTAGACAAAATCGCATGGAGGTCCTTATTTAAATCCTTAATATATTCAATTTCCATGGCCATTTCTTCGACCATAGGCAAATCCTGGGCAACAATGATGATGCCATCGACTTCATTCTCATAGTTTAAGATGGGGCTATAATCGACAAGAATCCCGATTTCATTTTTGATGACCAGATGATTAAGAAGCGTCTTACCGGTTGTAAATACCTGTTCAAGATGGGTGCGGCTAAAAATGTCTCCTGCAGGAAGATTCATAACCTTATCAGCTGTTGAACGAATCATTTTTAATCCGGCTTCATTATAATTAATAATTCGTTTTTCCTTATCCAATACAAAAATCCCCATCGGAATCGAAGTTAGAATAATTTTAAGTAAGTCGACACTTTTATTTTCCTGCTTAAAAAGCTCTGCTAGAACGTCCTCTCTGCGAATATAGCCTGCTGGAATACCATCCTCACCTCTAATGATCGCAAAGGGTTCACCAATTATTTGGAACAAAGCAGGCAAGGAAATTTGTTCGCTAAGATGGCAGATGCTTTCTAGCGATTTCGCTTGTTCAAGTAGAGATGCAATCGAAGCATGCTCTTTTTTATGGTTTTCAAGCAGTACATAAGCAAATAAGTGATTTTGTTTTATTAAAAACAAAAAGGGTTCTTTAAGGTTATTTAAGGTAGATCGAAAAACTTCTTCACTTTCATCCACGTCTACTGAAATAATTGGTTTCACTTTTTCTTTGGCAACGGAAAACATCTTTTACTTCCCCCTTAACACCTTATCAATCTAATACTATCACTTTATTTGCAATATTTTAAATTAAATATGGCAAAAAAAAAGAAGATGTGCGTACCATCTTCTTTTCCTAGCAATTAATCATTACCATTAACAAATAAATCTTCTTTAATATAAGCGAGGACCATCCCTGGAATAACTTTATCACCTTCCTGCACTTCAAGCGATTCAACTTCGCCGCTCAAACTAGTCTGAACCGTTTCTAATTTGCCTGATTCTGTTTTGATCATAAATAAGGTTTCCCACTCATAAATTCTTGACTCGCCCTTAATCGAAATCCTTGCCACCTTTCCATAACAAGGGCTAAGAACTACACCATAATACATGAACATCCCTCTCCCTTATGGTTTAATACTGCTCTTGAAAAGGCCGTGTCTGTAATACTAAACTGAAGAATTCTTGAAATTCAGGGATATCCTCTGCTTGGATTCCCAGTCTTTCTGCCCAATGATCGTCTGAATAGGTGTCCTCTTGGCAAAGTAACACCATTTTCCCAGACTGAATCGAAGTGACCATCGCTTTCCCAAAAAACTGCTCTGAATAACCAATCGTCAAATCATAACGGTGGTTATTTGAAATTAAACAAAAGTAGTGTAACAGCTGCTGTTCTTTTTGTTCAGATAATATATCTAGCTTCATACAAAATGGCCTCCTCTTATTTCAATTGATTTTTTAATATTTCAACCATCCTCTAAGCCTTGAAGCCTCTGCAAGCTTTTGACTTCCTTCAATATAAGCAGCAATTTTCATATTTACACCATACCGTTTAGAGGTATGATAAACCTTTAAAAAGCTGGCTGTCATTTTTTCCTTGAGCCGCTCATCTACGGTTTCCTCCGTCCAGTAATAGCCTTGATTGTTTTGACACCATTCAAAATAAGAGACAATGACACCGCCGGAATTGGCAAGTATATCAGGGACAACCAAGATCTCCCGTTCATCTAGTATTTTAAGCGCATCTTTTGTGGTTGGTCCATTGGCGGCTTCAATGATAATATTACAGTTAAGTTTACTTGCATTATATTTATTGATTACTCCGGAGATTGCTGCTGGAATGAGGATATCACATTCCTTTTCTAATAAATCCTGGTTTGAAATTGAACTATTAAAGCGATTTGACACAATGCCAAATGAATCTCTATTTTCCAAGAGATATGGTATATCTAGCCCCTTTTCATCATATAAACCGCCGAGCATATCTCCAATCCCAATTACTTTTGCGCCAATCTCATATAAATACTGGGCAAGGAAACTACCGACATTCCCAAACCCTTGAATGATGACACGGGTATCTTTTAATTGCAATTTCCTTAATTCACATACCATTTGCAGCGTATATAAAACACCTTTTGATGTCGCTGTTTCCCTGCCCTTCGATCCCCCAAGTGCAATTGGCTTTCCCGTGATAAAACCGGGGGAGTCGAATTCACGGATATGGTCATATTCATCGAGCATCCACGCCATAATTTGCGAGTTCGTATACATATCAGGCGCTGGAATATCCTTTGTTGGACCGACCAGCTGGCTAACCGCTCTAACGTAACCCCGGCTCAACTTTTCCAATTCATCTAAACTCATTTTACGAGGATCGCAGATGATCCCGCCCTTTGCACCACCATAGGGAAGGTCGGTAATCCCGCACTTTAAGCTCATCCAGCCGGCCAATGCTTTTACCTCATCTGCCGTGACGTCTGGATGAAACCGGATTCCTCCTTTGGTTGGACCTGACGCATCATTATGCTGAGCCCGGTACCCCTGAAATATTTCTGTTTGTCCGTTGTCCATTCGAACAGGAATACTAACTTCTAAAAATCTCATCGGCTTCTTTAGAAATTCGAATACTTGGGGTGGGTAGTTCAGGATGTTCACAGCTTCTTTTAACGTTTCTTGAAACTCAAGAAGGGAATTATCCTGTTCTCTTCCTTTCGTATTCTTCGTGTCTAGAGATTTGACTGCCATTCTAACACCTCATTTTTTATTGTTACTTAAGGTTAAAGCAAGTTTCGTGCCAACTAATAAATAGCGTTTTCAATACAGTGATCTAGTAAAGAGGAGCTGAACACTATGTAAAAATGATTGAATTATTCATTGCTGCATACCTTTCAAACCATCATCCTAATAAAATAAAAAAGCCAGGCGATTAGCCTGGCTCAGGTAACTTTCTTTGTTAAAGGGAAGAGGTCTTTTCAGCGTCATCAATATTTAAATCAGCAATTTTGATTTTAAAGAATCTTGTTTGGAAAAGCATATAAATCACACCAATTCCGATCCAAACAATCCCGCCAATGAGTGCATCAAATTGTAAGTTTGCCCACAAAATTCCCGTTAATCCAGCTCCAATGATCGGCATAATTAAATAGGAGAAAATATCTTTAGCTGTTTTATATCTCTTCTGGCGAAAAACGAAATGAGCAATGACTGATAAGTTGACGAAAGTAAAAGCAATTAACGCACCAAAGTTAATAAAGGAGGAAATCAACTCAAGACTTGGGGCAATTGCAAGCAGTGAAACAACCCCGACTAAGATGACATTAAAAACCGGAGTCCGGAATTTTGGATGGACATAACCGAACGTTTTTTTAGGCAGGACCCCATTTCGTCCCATTACGTACAAAAGTCTTGAAACACTTGCATGTGAGGCTAGTCCTGAAGCTACTGTTGCTGCAAAAGCACCTGAGAGGAATATCAGTTTAAAAAGTGTTCCACCCACAAACAATCCGATTTCAGGTAATGTATCATCAGTTACTTTGAAACCTGAAACATCTGGAAATAAGGCTTGGGCGAAATAGCTACAGACGAAAAAGATGGCACCGCCAATAAAGACCGTCAACATAATCGCTCTCGGCATCGTTTTTTGGTCAATTGCTTCCTCTGCATACATAGTTACGGCATCAAATCCGATAAAGGAGAAACAAACCACTGTTGCCCCTGTCAAAATTGCTCCGAGGTGGATATCTGAATGAAAAAGCGGTGTTGTTGTTAAAATCGTGCCTTGTCCCATTCCTTTGGAAAGCTGGACAAGGGCAAGGACAATAAATGCTGCAATTAAGACCACTTCAAAAATAACGAGCAGGGCATTTAAATTAGAGGTTTTCCCCATACTCCAAGCATTAATCGCAGTGACGATCGCAACATAAGCGACAACCCAAATCCAGGCTGGCACCTCCGGAAATACAGATACCATATAAATACGAATAATCAATGCATTTACCATCGGAAGCAATATATAATCAAGCAACGCTGCCCAGCCGACTATGAATCCGAGATGAGGACTCATGGTCTCTCGAGTATACGTATAGGCAGATCCAGCACTTGGAAAAACCCGTACCATTTTTCCATAACTTATAGCGGTAAATACCATAACAACCAATGCTGCTAGATATGCTAATGGGACCACACCATTTGTTTCTTCAGAGACAATCCCAAAGGTATCAAATACTATGGTTGGTGTCATATAACCCAATCCAAGCATAACGATCGCCCATAGCCCAAGTGAGCGTTTAAGAGTCGTATTCTCCAATTTAACCATCTCTCCTTTTATATCCGGATATTTGTTTATTAAAAATTAATTATAAGCATTTACATTTTGTTCTAGCATTGATGAAATAATTAATCTTAAAAAAAACAACTTACTAATCGTAGATCAGCTCCTCCTTCCATTGTACTAAAATCTTATTATTTTAAATAATTGCAATTTTCGTGCCAATTAAATTTCTTCCTTATTAAAATATACTTTTACTTTTCAGGACCAAAAAATTGGCATTACGACTTTTAATCAAATTTGCAATCTATCAAATGAAACTATTATTTTTATGAAAAAATGCATAACCTACTCAGGTTTGCATAAAATTGACGCAATCGACAAAAAAAAGCAGTGGATTCTTCTCGTAGAATCCACTGCTTCCTTAAAAAATAATTCGATTATGCTTCCTCAGCTTTAAATTGCGGTGGTGCTATTCTGAATGCTTTCGTTAGGAAAATTAAGTAAGTAAATCCAACAGCAAACCAAATAACTCCCATAATCAAGGAACTAACCTCAAGATTAATCCAAAGTATCCCAACCGCCCCCGCACCAATTAAAGGCATTATAACGTAATCAAAAAAACCTTTAGGTGTCCTGTGCATTTTTTGACGAACGGCATAGTGATTAATTACAGAAAGATTAACAAACGTAAAGGCCATTAAAGCACCGAAATTAATTAAAGAAGTTGCTGTAACTAGGTCAAAGAACCAGGCCGACAAGGAGATTACTCCAACAAATAACACATTAAACGCAGGTGTTCGCCATTTTGGATGAACGTATCCAAACCATTTTTCTGGGAATACCTTGTCACGCCCCATAACATACAAGAGTCGTGAAACACTAGCATGTGAAGCAAGTCCGGAAGCTAGTGTATTGACAAAGGTTGTACACAAGAAAATCGATTGAAACAGCTTTCCACCAACATATAGTGCAATTTCTGGAAGTGCAGCGTCAGGTTCTTTGAACCTAGATATGTCTGGAAAAAAGGATTGAATAAAAAACGATGTGGTAATAAAAATAACCCCGCCCCATAAAGCTGTAAGCATAATCGCTTTTGGAATTGTCTTTTCCGGATTAGGCGTTTCTTCAGCTAGCGTCGTAACAGCATCAAAACCAAGGAACGAAAAGCAGAGAATCGTTGCACCAGTAATGAGAACCGGCATGTTCATACCTTCAACAAAGAACGGTTGTAAACTAAAAACAGTACCTGTTCCCTCACCTGCGTTTAATCCTTTAACAACTAGTATTATAAAGACAATCATGATGAGAATTTGAATTAAAACAAATAATGTATTGAAATTTGCTAGGATATTTACGCTACGTAGGTTTAGGAAGGTAACAATTCCAACAAACACTAATACCCAAATAAAATCTGGAACTGCTGGAAACAAAGCATTCAGGTACAGTTTTGTTAATAAAGCGTTAACCATCGGCAAAAACAAATAATCAAGTAGAGAAGACCAGCCAACTAGAAAACCTAGATGCTTGTTTATTGCTTTTTGGGTATAAGTATAGGCTGAGCCTGCTTGAGGGAAAACCTTTACAAGCTTCCCATAACTCGCTGCAGTGAATAACATCCCAATCAATGCAATAATATATGCTGTTGGTACATGACCTTTCGTTATACCAGAAACAATTCCAAATGTGTCAAAAACCACCATAGGTGTCATATAAGCTAGTCCCATGATAACGACCTGCCACAGCTTTAACGATCTTTTCAGCTTTACGCCATTTTCCACATATCATACCTCCTCTTTAATTAAAACGCTTTTATTACCGGATAATCCCTTTGATTTCTATAGATTATTACTCCTCCTTAGATTTTGGAAATTCAGAATGTAATCTCGCAATTTTTGTGCCAAGCTATATTCTTGTAAAATTTCACCTTATTACTTATGCAATCCTTAAAGGAAGGTATTTGAAGTTAAATTTATAATTTTTTTAAATCTCCAAAATTATTCATTTGCGCATACATTATTCCAAATTAAGTAGAATTTGTCACATACATTAAGACGATCCGCTTTATTCTTTATTGGCACAAAACTTGCAAAACTAATTATATAAATAAATATGTGGGGGAATTTTAGATGCAATATCCATTATCACCAGATGTCAAACCAGAATTTTGTACCACCGGGACCTTTATGCGATTACCTTCACAAAGAGAAAATGTGAAATTGGCAATCGTTGGTGTGCCGTTTGATACAGCAGCCTCATTCCGTGTTGGGGCTCGGTTCGCACCTCAAGCCATCCGTCAAGCTTCAATGACCTTATTTCCTTATCATCCGATTCACAAGGTCTATCCTTTTGATGCTTGCAATGCGATTGATATTGGTGATGTTTCCGTCATTCCCCATAATATCCATCGAAGCTATGAGATAATTGAAAAGGCAATGATGGACCTAATGGAAAAGGGGATAATCCCAATTGGGCTTGGAGGGGATCATTCCGTTACATTAGCCAATCTTCGTGCTGCTGCAAAAATACATGGTCCTGTAGCCTTAATCCATTTTGATTCCCATACAGATACATGGGATACGTATTATGAAGAAAAATATTGGCATGGTTCCCCATTCATCCGTGCATATGAAGAGAATCTCCTCATTCCAGATAAAGTTTTTCAGGTAGGAATTCGAGGAACCCTAAATCATCCAGGAGATATCGATGCAAGCACAGATCTGGGATATCATGTTATTACAACCCCTGAGCTAAAGGAACGGGGCATAGGAAATGTAATAGCTGAAATAAAAGAAAAAATTGGTGACACCCCTTGTTTCCTTAGCTTTGATATCGATTTTGTTGATCCATCATGTGCTCCTGGAACGGGTACACTAGAAGTCGGTGGTTTAAATAGCTTTGAAACATTGCAAATTATCCGCTCGTTAACTGATTTTAATTTTATCGGTTTTGACTTAGTAGAGGTGTTGCCTCCCTATGATCCAACTCAAATTACTTCCTTACTTGCTGCTACCATCATTCATGAATTTGCCAGCCTCGTAGCACTTAAAATTAATAAAGATTCATTAATTCCTAGTTCGACCAACAATAATTCCTTGTAAAAGCAAAAAGCAGTGGGTTCCATTTTAGGAATCCACTGCTTTTGTGTAAACAATTATTTTTTGGGAAAGCTAGTTTTAATAATTACTTCGCGAAACGGTGGTTACCAATCGTTACCGTTACTTCACGTGAAAAGATCCACTTACTAACAGCTGTTTTTGGATTATAGAAGAATAATGATCCTTTGCCTTGCCCTCTGAAAGCAAGTGCTTCATTTACAGCTCTTTTCGAAGCAGCATCAGCCGCTTGGTTAATCGTACCATTTTTGACAGGCGTGAATGCATAATAGCCATTAGACTTCTGATATACTACTCCATTAACAGTGTTTGGGAAATCAGGGCTGGCTACACGGTTAAGAATAACCGTTGCTACTGCTACTTTACCAGCATACGGCTCACCTACTGCCTCAGCACGGACTAGTCTAGCAATCAAGTCTTTTTCTGCTGCTGTAATAGCAGAGTTCGGGATTACTAGATTTGTTCCTGCATATAAAAGACTGCCAGTTTTATTGTTTGCTTTTAATAGACTATTAACAGGTACACCGTACTTCGCTGCAATTTTCCAATAGGTTTCACCCGATTGTACTTTATGCGTGCTTGTTGCCGCTTCTGTTGTTCCATTTAACGTAAAGGCTGACATTGATAAGATTAGGCCGGTAGCAATTATTAGCTTTTTAAGTTTATTCATATTAATACCTCCAATTTTTGTGTGCGCTTCTCTACTATTAAGGCTAACAGGTGTAACATTCCAATTCATTAACCAAAAAGTGGTAAGGTATTTTTGGCTAAGACAGCGCCCACCATGAAGGTATTTCTCTACCAAATGGAATAATCTTCTATTTCTTAACACTTTCCACTAAATGGACTTGATGGATATGATAGGATTTATTATTACAATCTGTTTCAGGCATGTAACATTCATAAAAGGGCATAACGTCCTTTAACAACGGTTATTCACCAAATTGACATTATATCCCTTGAATTCATACAGGATTTCACACCTAACTTTGGTAATAATATAAGAGAGGTTAATAAAAGGAGGCTATTTTATATGGAAAATCAGTTAGTCAGCATACTTAACAAACAAATTGCAAACTGGTCTGTCATGTATACGAAGTTACATAACTATCATTGGTATGTAAAAGGTGGACAATTTTTCACATTACATGTCAAATTTGAAGAGTTTTATAATGAAGCTGGCCTGCATGTTGATGAATTAGCCGAACGATTGCTAGCAATCGGTGGAAAACCGGCAGCTACGATGAAAGAGTACTTAGAAATTTCATCTATTAAGGAAGCAACAGGTAATGAAACCGCTGATGAAATGGTTGAATCAGTCATCAATGACTTCTCTATTATCATTGGCGAACTTAAAGAAGGCATGAGCTTTGCTGATGAGAGGAACGATGAAACAACAGGAGACATGCTGCTTGCGATTCATTCGGAGCTTGAGAAGCATGTATGGATGCTAACTGCATTCTTAGGAAGATCCATTTAATTTTCATATGAGAAGCAAACAGTCCAACAATTTGTTGGACTGTTTTGTTATTTATAATAATTATTAAAAACTATTGACTTTTATTTAGTAATTACACTATTATTAAATTAAAGATACTTACAAATTGGAGGTTTCCTAAATGTCAACACCTGAAATTATCGTTTATAGCAGCACCGGCTGCCCCTATTGTGAAAAAGTAAAAACATTCCTAAAATATCAAGGCTTTGCATATGAAGAGCGAAATGCTTCCATACATAAGGAATATTTTGATCAATTAAAGGAACGTAAAATTTATGGAACTCCTGCAACACTCATTAATGGAAAGCTGGTCCTTGGCTTTCAAGAGAAAAAATTCAATAAGCTGCTTGGATTATCCGAAGACTTTGCTCCCGCCGTGAGCAATTCAAAACCAGAAACCAGTGAAGAAAGTGCAGATACTATTTTCCAACCAGTTAATGAAAAAATTCTTGAAGACGTTCATGATTTTGTCACCATCGGCGGCGGACCCGCAGGTGCTTCTGCTGCTGTTTATGCTGCACGTGGGAAATTAAAAACACTTGTCATTGATAAAGCTCCAAAAGCAGGCACCCTAGCAATTACTCATAAAATTGCGAACTACCCTGGTGTGCGCGAAGAAGTTACAGGGCTTGAACTGTTAACAAGAATGCAAGCACAAGCAAAGGATTTTGGCGCAGACTTCATCCGTTCCACCGTTCTATCGGTTGATTTTTCGGATGAAATCAAAAAAATTGAATTAGCTGAAGGTACCATCAAAGCTAAAAGTGTCTTCATTGGCGTTGGTGCAAAAGCTCCTTCTGGCAAGATTAAAGGCGAAGAGGAATTTACTGGACGGGGTGTAAGCTATTGTTCAACCTGCGATGCCGCCTTTTATCAAGACCGAGTTGTCGCGGTTGTTGGAGATAATGATGAAGCGATCCACGAGGCCGAAACATTGGCCAAGTATTGTAAAACAGTGAAATTGTTAATTCCAACTGAACTAAAAGGGGACGTGGATCTTTCTCAATTAGAAAATAACTCAAAAGTTGAAATTTATAAACGTCACCGTGTAAGAGAAATTATTGGGACTGATAGTGTTGAGAAAATTGTCGTCCTTACTGATAAAAAGGAGGAACAGGTATGGGATGTCGATGGAATTTTCTTATACCTCGGCGGGATGATGCCAGGAACGGACTTCTTAAAAGGTGCAGTTATGCGCGATGAAGAAGGCTATGTGATCGTAGATGAGTACCTTCGCACCAATATTGACGGCGTCTTTGCGGGCGGTGACGCTAGAAGAACACCAATTAAACAAGCAGTTATTTCAGCAGCTGATGGGGCGATTGCGGCTTTAAGTGCTGAGCAGCACGTCAATAAACGCACCAAACTTCGTCCCCAATATAGTTAATCTTTCAGGAAAAAGACGGCGGCTGCCGTCTTTTTTTCCCGATATTATTAGACTAGAATTGTCTCTTTAACAACTCCATTGATAACATAAGAAGGCGCTTCGCCGTTTAATACCTTAACAATGTTTCCCGCTGCCATATTCGCCATGGCATCTCGTGCTTCAAAGGTAGCATTACCAATGTGTGGAGTTAATACAACGTTCTTCAGATTTTTCAATCCCTCACTAATTTCAGGTTCAAATTCAAATACGTCAATCCCTGCTCCTTCAATCTGTTTCTCTTCTAACGCTTTTATAAGTGCGGCTTCATCAACGATTGGTCCTCGTGCACAGTTAATTAAATAAGCTGTTGATTTCATCATTTCAAATTGACTTGTGCTAAACATGTGTTTCATGGTTGGATTATAGGAACAATTTATGGTAATGAAATCAGATTCAGCAACTAAATCTTCAAAAGATACATATGTCGCGTTTAGTGCATTCTCAACTTGAGTACTTTTTCGACTTGGACTCGTATATAGAACCTTCATATCAAAAGCGGCGGCTCTTTTCGCAACAGCTTGGCCAATTTGACCAAATCCGACAATCCCGATTGTTTTTCCAGATACTTCACGACCGCGAAAATAAAGAGGAGCCCATCCATTGAATCCAACAGTACGGCATACTTCATCTCCTTCAACCACTCTTCTTGCTGATGCTAATAAAAGGGAAAACGTTAGGTCAGCGGTAGCAGCTGTCGATGCTATTGGTGTATTGGTGGTTGGTATTCCTTTGGAAGCTGCATAATCAAAATCAATATTATTATATCCGGCTCCATAGTTCGCAATGATTTTTAAATGGGGTGCTTGGTCAATTACTTCCTTCGTTACAGAGGTAGATAATAAACTTAGAAGGGCATCCTTATCTTTGATGCGCTCTTTTAATTCTGCTTCAGTAATCAATTTCTCTCCTGTAAATACTTCAACCAAGTGATCCTTCGATAATAGTTCTAACCCCTTTTGGGGAATCTCACCTGCTACTAAAATTTTTGCCATTGCCTATCACCACTCCTGAGTAAAATGACTGCCTTTTCCAATAATCCAAATAACTGTATATTATTATACTACAATAAAAAGTCCTATAAAATTATTTATTTATTTATTAAAATTCTGCAAACAAGCTATGCGATATTAAATTAACCCATCATTTTTTCTAGTAGTCAACGTTTGTCCATTTCACTTGCAATGCTTCATGCATACATTGTTATTAAACAACTGAGGGAGGTGATTTCTATGGGACATGGCGGAAGTAACAACTTCGCGTTAATTGTTGTGTTGTTTATTTTATTGATCATTGTTGGAGCATCTTTTATGTACTAATTAAGTAGACACTTTAGAGGCTCTAAAGCAGAAAAGAGCGGGAAACCATTGGTTTCACCGCTCTTTTTTATGGAAGTAAGGATCTACTTTTTGCTGCGAGCTAAAATAATTAAGCTTACAGTAATAATCGTAAAAGCAATCAATGCTAATAACGGAATGGTAATAAAGCCAAGCCAGTTAATATAATCCTTTGAGCAAGGCACTCCGCTTGTACACATTTCAAACTGTTGTAAATAGGGGATTTTTTGTAATAACGTATGGTATCCTGCGATCAGCATCCCGATAATTGACAATGGCAGCGCATATCTAAATATTCCTTTATCATTCCGGTAGACGGCAACCCCTAAGATGATTGCCAGCGGGTACATAAAGATCCTTTGGTACCAGCAAAGTGTACAAGGAATAAAATGCATAACCTCACTAAAATATAAACTGCCAAGTGTAGCTATGATGGCAGCAATCCAAGAGAGAAGTAAGGATTTATTCATACTATTCACCTTTTGCGGCTTTCGCTACCATTTCTTTTAAGTCATCAATGGTTTGTCCCTCGAACTTTTCTCCATTAACAAAAATAGTTGGGGTTCCAGTAACACCTAGTTTTTCAGCGTAATCCATATCCTTATCCCAAGCCTTATCAGACTTCTTGTCCTGGAAGTTTTTCACAACCTTATCGACGTCACGATCGCTAGCTACTTCCTTCAATGTATCAACTAGGAAGCCTTCAGTAAAAAGATCCACTTTTTCATATTTGGTATCTTCCGGCTGCTTTTCGAATAATAGGTCATGGAATTTCCAAAACGTTTCATTACCCAGCTCTTGAAAAACTGATTCAGCAAACTTAGCTGAACGGGTAGAGTCCACATTGATGAACGAATCATTCATGAAATAAAATTTTGCCTTGCCGGTATCAACCAATTCCTGTTGGATGATTGGTACCACATTCTTGTCAAAATTTTTACAATTAGGGCATTTATAATCGCCAAATTCAATAATCGAGACGGGTGCAGATTTCTCTCCAAGGAATGGCTGATTGCTATAATCTATTTCAGTTCCTTTTGTTTCATCTTGTTGTTTTGAATGGTTGCCCAAGAAAATGAAAGCCAAAATGAAAACCGCTACCAATCCGACGACCCAAAAGGTGAATGTAGTTGATGATGATTTTGCTTGATTTTTCTTATTGTTTTTGTTTTTTGCCATGATAATCCCCTTTATATATTAAGGTAAGAATAGAACTTTTAATTCTAGATAGTATAAATATCACTTATCCTATTGAATAATGCAAATAAAAGGATTTTCTTTTATGTAATAAGTAAAAAAGAGAACTGCACTATCTTAAGTACAGTTCTCTATATCTGACTATTTATCCCACTTCTAAAGATTTATGCTGTGATTGATGCAGTTTCCAATAGTAACTCTTGCGACTCATTAATTCTTTATGGGATCCATCCTCTATGATTCTACCTTTATCAATAACAAGAATACGGGTTGCATTTTGAATAGTAGAAAGACGATGAGCAATAATAAAGGATGTTCTGCCCGACAGTAAAGTCTCAAGTCCCTTTTGTAATGCAAGCTCGGTTTCCGTGTCAATCGATGAGGTAGCCTCATCGAGGATTAGTATTTTCGGATTGGCTAAAAGTGCACGGGCAAAGGAGATCAGCTGTCTCTGCCCAGTCGAAAGTCTTGTACCCCTTTCGTTGACCTCTGTTTGATATCCATCTGACAACCCGCTAATAAACGGATGAGCCTGCACCGCTTTCGCCGCTTCAATCACTTCTTCGTCCGTAGCATCAAGCCGTCCATAACGGATATTATCCATAATCGTACCAGAAAAAATAAACGGGTCTTGAAGCATGACACCCATTTGCTTCCTAAGGGATGGGATGGTAACTGTGTTAATATCAACACCGTCTATTTCAATTCGCCCTCTGCTCACATCATAAAAACGGCTAAGCAAACTGACGATCGTTGTCTTCCCCGATCCTGTTGCACCGACAAGAGCAATGGTTTCACCAGGATTTACGCTGAAATTAATGTTATTAAGGATGTTTCCCCCTTCATCATATCCAAAAATAACATCTTGAAACTCCACTTTTCCTTTGATTAAAGGAAGTTCTCCAGCATTGGGACAATTTTTTACTGTCGGTTGTTCATCCATCATTTCAAAAATTCTTTCCAAATATGCGGTCGCATTAATGATTGCATTGTAAAAATTCCCGATATTCGCAATTGGTGCCCAAAACATCCCTATATACCCAACAAAAGCAACTAAAGCCCCAACTGTTACACCATCACCAATAAGAGATATACCGACAACATATATTAAAGACGTCGTGAGGACTGATATATTTTCAATCGAAGGCCAAAGCAAGAATTGAATTCGTACAGCCTTCATCCACGAGCTTCGATAGCTTTCAGATACTTCACTAAAAATGCGTTTATTTTCTTCTTCCCTCGTAAATGCTTGGGTCACTTTGATGCCGTTGATACTTTCATGAATATATGCATTCATATTGGATTGCTTGTTACTTAAATTTTGCCATGCTTTCCGCTGGGCATTTTTAATAAGCAGGATGACCGCAGCAAGAATTGGGAAACCAAGCATTGCCATAAGAGTTAACTTTACGTCAATGGCTAACATAAAACCTATAATAACGAAAAGGCTGAAAAGGTCCGTAATCAAGTTAATTAAGCCATTCGATAATAAATCACTTAAGGAGTTTACATAGTTAACCACTCTCACTAAAATCTTCCCATGCGGCCTGCTGTCATAAAATGAGAATGATAGCCTTTGTAAATGTGTAAACAAGTCTTTTCTAATCTGGAGAATGACACTCTGGCCAATCTGAGACATCATTCTAATCTTATATTTCATACAAATCCCGGTAATAACGAGGGCGATTAAGTAAATTCCGGCAAGTACCCATAAACCTCCAACATCTTTGCTAGGAATTTCCTCATCAATAGCTTTTTTAATCAAATAGGGCCCGATTAAATTTGCACCACTGGCAATTAACATGATAAAAACAGTAAAAAGTATTTTTTTTCTGTAGGGTTTTAAATAAACCAACATCCGCTTAAGATGAATAAAACTGAATGGTGATTCCAACTCTTCATCGACATCAAATTTATTGCGCGCCATTGAGATAGATCACATCCTCACCATCGTGCTGACCATCAAAATTCCCATTTTGGTTTCTAAACACTTTATAGTAATATCCTTTTTTTGCAAGCAGTTCTTTATGCTTTCCTCTTTCAATAATCGTGCCATTTTCCAGGACCAGAATTAAATCTGCCTCTTTTACAGAAGAAATCCGATGGGCAATAATAAAACAGGTTTTCTCCTTTAACATCGACTTTAATGTTCGTTGGATTCTTAGCTCCATTTCCATATCAACAGCTGATGTTGTATCGTCTAGGATAAGAATGGATGGATTTTTTAGAATCGCCCGTGCTAGAGCAATCCTTTGACGTTGACCTCCTGAAAGACCTACTCCTCGTTCGCCAATAATGGTATCGTAACCATCTGGCAATTTGGAAATAAAATCGTGGGCCTCTGCCATTTTGGCCGCAGATTGAACTACTTCAAAGGAGGCCTCAGGATTCCCATACGCAATATTCCCTTCAATGGTATCCGAAAAAAGAAATATATCCTGCATAACCATGGCCATACTATCTCTCAATTTATGAATATCCCAATCCTTTACATTGAGTCCATCCAGCCTTATCCCCCCGCTGGTCACATCATAAAATCTGCTGAGAAGATTTACTAATGTTGATTTACCTGCACCAGTTGGTCCGATAATGCCCACCGTTTGTCCCGGCAGGACTTTAAAGCAGATATCCCTCAAAACAGGTTCGTCACCATAGCTAAAGGAAACATTATTGAAATCCACTACCCCCTTGAAGTGTTTCACATTGAAGCTTTTTACTTCATTGGTTATCTCAGGTCTTGTATTTAACAAATCTTCTACTTTTTCAGCTGAAGCAATAAACCTTTGAACATCATTGATTAACCATCCAGCCATACGCATCGGATTATTTAATGCCCAAATTAAGGAATTAAACGTGACTAATTCACCCAATGAAAGAGAACGATTAATTACCATACTGCCTCCAACTAAAATCATCACAACTGTTAATACTCCTGCTAATGAATCGAGCACCGGTAAATACTTTTCCCAAACTCTTGCGGAGGCAAGATTCTTTTCCTTGAATGCCTCATTTTCTCCTGAAAACTTCTCAATTTCGTAGTCTTCCTTTGCAAAAGCCTTTACCACTCGATTTCCGCTAATGTTTTCCTGCACGACTGAATTTAACCTTGCAAATTGTCCTCTGATTGCAGAAAAAGTGGGTTTGACAGTAAAGGATAAACGAGCAGCAAAATAACCAATAAGTGGTGTCACCACAAGCATAGCTAAAGCTAACGGGGGATGGATATAGAACATAAACCCAATAGCAAAAATTAAAATGGTAAGATTTTCAAAGATCATATAAATAACCCAGGAGGTAAAATGCCTAACAGCTTCCAAATCCCCGGTCATTCGAGCCATAATATCTCCTGTTTTTGTACGATCGAAAAAACTAAAATCTAATTGGTGAAGCCGATCATACAACTGATCTCTAATTTTGAATATAACACTTTGTGAAACCCGTTCGAAGATTAGTTGATAATTATATCGTATAACCGTTTTGATCACAGTTATCCCAATCATGGCCCCCAAAACGGGCCATAACAAACCATCTTGATGACCATAGATAACCTTATCGACGATTTTTCCTGCAAAATATGGATTCAGCATATTTAATACAGAAACCAGTAAGGCTAGAAAAAGGCCGCTAAATAATCTAATCCTAAAGCTCCTTATATACCCCCACAACCAACGTATGCTTCGCATGATATACTTCCTCCTTCCCAATCTGCATTAAACATAAATACATATTATTATCGTTACTTCTCTTATATGTATGGACAAAAGAATAATAGGCCGATTGTAGGTGTAGAAGTTTCAATCCAAATTATCGTGTAATATTCTTTAAAATTAAAAATGGAATATCTAAAAAAGATACTCCATTTTTAAAACTACTCTAGACATAGTTGTTATTTTCATTTACATATTTCCATTCTTTTTTCGATACTCACGTGGAGATAGCCCCGTATACCTTTTAAATTGCTTATTGAAGGCACTTAATGACTGAAATCCGCTTGCAAAGGCGAGATCGATCATACTTTTATTCGTAGAACGAAGTAAATCACTTGCACTTTGTATCCGCAATCGGTTGAGAAACTCATTAGGAGTCAGTCCTGTCAACATACGGAACTCTTTAAAAAACATCGTTCTCCCCAGTCCTACCTTCCACGACAGTTTTTCGATATCTAAAGGCTCGTGGTAATGATCAAGCATGTATCCCACGGCTTCAACTATTTCAGAAGGTGGTAACTTAAGGTTATTCGTAGAAGAGGTTTCTTTAACAAACTGATTCACCTGTAACAAAATATCAATAAAATACATGAATTGATGAGTCGTCCAAGTATCTGTCATTTGCTCCTGAGCTTCCATCGCTAAAGTCGCAGCCTTTCTTATTGCTTTTGCGTAAATCGTGTGAGCAGGTATTAAAGGCTGTAAACCTTGCGCAGTATAGAAGGGCTTAAGCAACTGGTTTCCATCTGGAATTTTATGTACAGCAGAGGGTGTGAACAGAACTAGAATACATTCAAACGGTTTATCAGGCTTAGAAAAACTCCAATGCGGCTCAAAAGGACGGCAGAGGAACACATCTCCTGGCCGGCCGAGGTAGGTATGATCATTGAACCTATATTCCAGCTCGTTTTTAAGCACAATTCCAATTTCTAAACAATCATGAACATGCAAATCATGCTCTTCATCTGAGCCCCAGACTCGGCAAAATGCAAACGATCGCTGCAAATGTAAATGTTCTACGTACATTTTTTCACCCCCTAATCTATTTTATCAAATTTTTCATTGTACAAAATGATGAGTTTTAATCTTATTTTGAGGAGAATCTAATTTTTTGAATGTGGTAGAGTTTAACTATTATTGATAACAGAGGTGAGAATTTTGAGACTATATATAATTGGTGCGGGCGTTATCGGCCGTACACATGCAGAAGCAGCTAGTAAACTTTTAGAACCGATTAAATTGAGAGTGGCCGATATGAATCCTAATGCACTAGCTGCTTTTTGTAATCAGTTCCCTGATGCCATTGGTTTTACTGATATTGGAGAAATGCTCAATTTTGAAACAGCAAAAGAGGATGATATCGTAATCGTCAGTACCCCCCCATTGGCACATTTAGATCCAACAAAGTTGGCACTCGAGTCTGGTCGTCATGTCCTATGCGAGAAACCTCTTGCTATGAATTTGTCACAAGCCGAAGAGATAGTTCAGCTCGCGGAAAAGCATGATCGGTTATTAGGATGTTGCAGCGTCCGTTTTAAAGGTATGCCGCACATGGAAGCAGTTAAAGAAGTCATTCGCTCTGGCCGTCTCGGGGACATTTATCATGTTACCTTTGTAAACAAATGGGAACGAAGTCGTTCCGGGATTGAATATCAACCTGCCAGCCGCTGGTTCCTTGATTCAACCCAAAGCGGCGGAGGTGTCCTAATGGATTGGGGGCCTTACGACTTTGCCACGTTGAACGACATACTTAATCCGAATGTAATAGAAGTAAATTCTGCTTGGATGGCTAAACCAATTACAGAAATTGACCCCACCGATACACCATTTGATGTTGAAACACATGTTGGGGCATCCATGACGTACATCTGCGATAACCATCCGGTCCATGTTCATTACGAACGTGCTTCATGTGCTCATGGTGAGGAGTACGTAAGGGCGGAAATCGAAGGGACACTAGGCTCAGTTAGATGGACTCCCTTTGATTCACGCCAGCCTGTCTTTAGTCGATACGATAAGCAGGGACAAATTGTTGAAGAGCAGGTTGAAACTGGTCCACGGAGTGAGTTCACCATTTTTGATAACCCTCTTGTTCACTTTTACCGGCAAGTGAGAGGCCTAGACTCACACGCTAACGTGAATCAACAAGTTCTAAATAACTTTCAATGCATAACCTCTCTATATACTGCCGCAAAAATAAGTGAAAAACAAACGATCGACCTCGTTCAGAAGGGAGTAATTATTTGAACATTCAAGGATTTTCCTCAAACATGTATGGCTGGGCTGAGCGTTGGAAAAGGGACGGCAAAAAACCTGAATGGGAGGAACTATTCCAGGCCTGCGCAGAAGCTGGTCTAGATGCTGTCGAGATCGATGCGGATACAGAAAAACTTAAAATAGCTCGTTCCTATGGATTGGCCGTCTCAGCCTCCTATATTGGTCTCCCTTTACATGTTCCATTCAACGATCTTGAAGTGGAGCAATCTGTGCTGCCATTTGCTGAACGGTTAGCCGCAGCTGAAGGTTCTGATTTGCTGTTAAATGCTGATCCAATCAATTGGAAACATGTCATTGCCAAGTCGGAGGATCAGTTTAAGCAGCAAGGTGAAAACTTATTTCGTATTTCTGAACTTGTTGCCCCAATGGGGTTAAAGGTTTGCTTGCATAATCATGCCGCTGACAACCACAATGCATTAGGAGACCTGCGATCGGTCATCCAATATGCAGATCATTCTGTAGGACTTTGCGTTGATACCAGTTGGGCCCATGTATCTGGGTGCAATCCGATTGAGTGGGTTAATACCTATCCTGATCGAATTCACGCCTTTCATTTACGTAACCAACAGGGGAACGTGCCATCCGAAGACCTGCTTGAAGGAGATATTAATTTCTCCGCCCTTATGGCTTCAGCCGCGTCAATTCACTATAACGGCTGGCTGGCCCTCGAACTATGGCATCCTGAAAGTATTCAGCCTTGTCGGACGATGGGTGAGGATGTTCAACGATCAATAAACTATTTACGGAGTTTTCTTACTTAAATTAAAGGCATGAATCCATTTAGATGGATTCATGCCTTTAGTGTCGAGAAACCCATATCTTAGGTCCGATTATATACTATCTTTCCATTTACAATTGTCCACAAAACCTCGAATTGGTCATTCATCAGAACTAAATCAGCGTCGGCGCCGGGTTCAATCCTGCCTTTATTAGACATGCCCAGTATATCTGCCGGTGTCTGAGTTGCCATTATAACAGCGTCTTTTAAAGGAATTCCCGACTTAACCGCTTTCTCTAATGCTTCATTCATTGTGACGGTGCTTGATGCAAGTGTACCGTCACTTAATTTAGCAACCCCGTGACTCACCTTAACTTCATGGCCGCCGAATAAATAGGTTCCATCACCCATTCCCATCGCCTGAAGAGCATCTGTAATAAGGACCATTTTATCTGGTCCCTTTTCCCGATAGATCAGCCTTACGATCGCTGGGTGAAGATGTACATCATCCACTATAGCTTGTACACTAACGGAGCTTTCCTCAAATGCAGCGATGACCACTCCTGGGTCACGATGATGAATGGGCCGCATTCCATTAAAACAATGGGTAACATGGCTGGCACCACTCTGAAATGCTAGTTTTGCCTCTTCGTAGGTTGCGTCAGAATGAGCAATCGCCGCAATGATTCCTTTTTCCTTTAAAAAACGGATCATTTCAAGACCACCAGGTAACTCTGGTGCCAATGTCACCATTTTGAGGAGCGAACCGGAAGTCTCTATAATCGATTTCATTTCATCCAGATCAGGATGCCTCAAATAGCGCTCGTTTTGCATCCCTTTCCGTTTCACATTTAGATATGGCCCTTCTATGTGGAGGCCAATTAGCTGAGCCCCAGGTTCTTTACCTGCTACCTCTTTTACATTTTTAATCATTTTTAGAAGGTCATCTAATGTGGATGATACAGATGTAGCTAAGAACGACGTACATCCTGTTCGAGCGCAGGCTCTGGAAACGGCTTCCACACTTTGGATGGTGCCATCCATCATGTCAAACCCTTCTGCTCCATGTATATGTACATCGATCATTCCAGGGATAAGGATTTGCCCATCTCCATCGATAACGGTATCAGCTTTAATTACAAAGGATTCCTCATCATTATGGACTGATTCTATTTGTCCATTCCGAATAAGGAGGCATCGAAGCTTCGGTTCAGCATCGGATAAGAAACGAACGTTACGAATTAAAATAGTATCCATGATTTACTCCCCCCTTTTTTATGGTTTAATATTACTCATTTTTACTTCTTTCAATATCTATACATAATTTAAGCCTTCAGGGAATGGAAGCGGTATCGGAAAAATATCGTTTAAATAACCGTCTAGCTTTGGATCTCCTTGAAGGATTAACTTTTCTAAGGAAATGTTATCTAAGATGATTGACTTTTGATTAAAAATTAGTTTTTTGCTGCTGTTATCCACATCTACTATTTTGACTTTTCCACGGAAGAAAGGCTCTGCTTGATTTAACAACAAATCCAGGTTAGTAATTTTAATCGTCCCTGGGTACGGAGCATCTGTTTTTTCTAAAGAGTTCAGTAGTTTGTTAATCTCTTTTTCATGCATAGGAAATGAACATTTTAGTGATTTTATTCCACACTGGAAAGAATTCACTAAAATGGTTTGGATCGCTTGCGGTTCCCCGCCCCATTCAATGACCCGCGCTAGCTGATCACCAGAACCTAACGAAGAATTAGGAACCGCCAAAATTACAAATCCCTTTATTGCATTTTCAGATTCAGCAACTAATATCTTGTGTTTCATCTTATGAATACTAGCAAATCCAGCTGCCATATATAGGACGGAAAAATCATAAATACTTTGTTCAACATAAACAGGACGAGCATGAAGTAATTTTCGTAAATAAAACCAATCAAACGGGGATAATTCCCTAACAAAGTAGCCTTCAGTACCTAGTAAATCTCCCTTATTTATTTCGTATTTATTTAATTTGCCATAGTAAGAACAGCCTGCTTTTAGATACATTGGTAAATTGCCGGATACAAACAAGATAGATGCTTCAGATTTCTGAACATGGGTCAAAATCTTATCTAAAAGCAAGCTGGCATAACCTTTCTTACGATGATTCGGGTGTGTACAAATAGCTCCAATCGAATAGGCTTGAATCTCCGCATCTCCTAGATGGATGATAGAAGGCACTAAGCCAATATAGGAAACCAGTTCATCATTTATAAAAGCGCCATAGGATTGATTTAGTTCAGGTGAGAATACTTGGGGGAAGGCTTCCCCCATCGATCTATGCTCCACATCCCGGAATACTTTATCAGCTAATTGGATTGCTTGTTCAAACTCGAACTCCGATTTTAGTAATCTAAATTCTACCATCTTGTTCTCCATTCTATTAATGTTGCCCCTTTATCAGTTATCATTATTCCCTACCTGCAAACGTTCATTTTCTGAGTACCGAATATCCCCTTTTAATGCTGGTGGTAACCAAGACTCAGCATGCTTTGGCGATGGTGTTAATCCATTCCTAGTCTGCGGGATATCCTTCCATGTCCGTCCCTCACCATTAAATTGTGGTAACTAAGGAGCAAGTGCTTCAAACATTTCGTCCACCATTCTCCACACTTCCTCCGGGTTACAAACAGCGGCAGTTAAGGGATCGTGTAGAATGGCAAGCTTTACAAGTTCACGGTTTCCCGTTAATGCTGCTTCTACCGCCATTTCTTGAACACTAATACTTGCTCGGCAAGTCGCTGCACATTGCAAAGGTAAATCACCAATATATGTTGGATGGATGCCGGTGCGATCCACATAACATGGAATTTCGATTGTACATCCGTTTGGCAGATTTCTAATTAAACCTTTATTTTCAATATTAAAATGCCCACGATATTGGCGGCCTGTTTCTAAAGCTTCAATAATATAGGAGCCATGCTCTTCTGAGCGATTACCAAGTTGAATATACTCCACTTCTCCACTTATCCATTTTGGATACATTACTCGATATTCGTCGTTCTTCTTTAGACAATGATCAAGATAGCCTGCTGTTAATCCACCAATCCAATCCTCGGAATAAATCCAACGGTCTAATTCATTGTTTCGCTTTCGATACCAAGGTAAATACTCACTTAAATGTCCATTCGATTCAGTTGAGTAATAGCCAAACCGTTTCAGTACGTCTATGCGGCATGGTTCCGTTTTCGATAATTGAGGATGTTTTTCAAAGGCCTCTAGGAGATAAGGCAGCATATCCTTGCCTTGATGTTTAACTTCTATATACCAGGTTTGATGGTTAATTCCAGCACATACAAAATCAACTTCTTCCTTAGACAGTCCTAGGGCGCTAGCGATTTGGCGGTGTCCACCTTGTACTCCATGGCATAATCCTACAACCCGAATACCCCCCGCACGTCTCAAAGCCCAAGTATTCATTGCCATTGGATTTGAATAGTTAAATAGAAGGGCATTTGGACAAACTTCACGCATATTCTCTGCAAGGTCCAATAACACCGGTATTGTACGTAATGCGAAAAAGACTCCGCCTGGTCCTAAGGTATCCCCTACACACTGGTTTACCCCATACTTCAAAGGAATGTCTATATCATGTTTAAATGCTTCTAACCCACCTACACGAACGGTACAAAAAACATAATCAACACCTAATAATGCTTCTTTACGATCGGTGGTTGCGATAATCTTTGCTGGCAATTGGTTCAATTGAATCATCTGTTGACACAAGTTTGTTACCATTTCAAGGTTTTTTTTGTTAATATCCATAAAATGAAATTCTGTATCTTGGAATTCCTTTACTGCTAGAATATCCATCATCAATCTTCGAGTGAAACCAATACTACCAGCACCAATCATTGCAATTTTCAACATAGAACGATTGCCTCCATTATTTTCTCTAGTTTAGCTAACACCATAAATGTATTTTATGGTGTTAGCTATTCTATTTAGTTAGAACCAGATTTTAAATGTCTTAATTTCATATGGAGAGACAGAGAAAGTAAGGGTTTGATTCTGATAGTCCGCTTCCTTTTCTTCTTCTTCTATTAAGTTGCATTCGATCGCTTTTTTTATTGGGTTTGCAAATGTAACATTGGTTGTATTTCTAAATTGCTTATATTCATAGAAACGTACGATGATTGCATCATCGTCTTCTGCTTTTTTGACCGTTTCTAATAGAACATTATCATTATCTATTTCTGCAAATTGATTTGTTGCTGGTAAGCTTCCATTCTGATTAGCTTTAAGTTCACCTACTAATAATGGAACATTTAAATTGTAGGCTTCTTTAACAATATTTCCCTCGCGCCAATCCCCTTTATGCGGCACTAAGCTATACGTAAATTCATGAATGCCGCGATCAGCTGTCTCGTCAGGGCTAATTGCAGATTTGATTAATGTTAAGCGTAAAACATTGTCTTTGACATCGTGACCATATTTACAGTCATTTAATAAACTAACCCCGAAGTTCCCTTCGGACATGTCCACCCATTTATGGCCGACCACTTCAAACCGAGCATGGTCCCAGCTTGTGTTCCAATGAGTTGGACGTTCTATATTCCCAAACTGGATATCATAGGTTGCTTTTGTTGAACGAATATTAACAGGGAACGCGACTTTTAATAGGGTCTGTTTCTCCTGCCAATCCACCACCGTGCGGAAATCAATTCTTGGTGAATTTTTATAAACACTGATATATTGCGTGATCGTAGAATCATAGAATTCCCAGGTGAATTTTAAGCTTCCGCGAATTGGACCTTCTTCATGCACCTCTACTGATGCCAAACGATCAACCTCACGCATTTTTTCTTGGTAATAGAGGTCAATATCCCAAGCATCAAAATTCATCGGTTTATCTTCAAATGTCTGAAGGACGTTCCCCCTTGCCCCTTTAGCAAGGACTTCTCTGGCAAAACGCTTATCAAACAAAGAAGTAATCTGACCTTTTTCATTGAAACGAATTTGATAAAAATCATTTTCGATATAATCCTTTTTCACAACAAATCCGGACTCTGAAACTGAACTTTTACTTAGTTTAAATGTTTTATATCCTAATGCAGGTACGTTTTTAGCTTGAATTAACACCTTTGGGCTATTCTCAGCTTGGATTACTTGTGCTGGTAAAGTATTTCCAACTTCATCAACAATGGTGGTTGTCTCCGTAAAAATTGGCGACACAGGCACTTCAATGAAACCGTCCCGTTCATATGAAAGTGAATTGTAAACAACTATGCCGTCCTGCTCCATTTGAATGTTTTGTTCAATGGAACTTTTTGCTTCATTAAGAACCTTCTCCCCAATGGTTTGCACAGCGGCATAATCCCTGCGTGCATCCTCATTTACTTGGCGAATCGATGAACCCGGCAAGATGTCATGGAATTGATTAAGGAGTAATATTTCCCAGCCTTCATTTAAAGTAGCATGTGGATAATTTGACTGAGCTGTTAATTGATCAGACAGCACACTGAGCCATTCAGCATTATGATAGATAAATTCCGCTTTACGATTTGCCCGTTTTAACGCTGCTTGAGATGTATAGGTCCCCCGGTGGTACTCTAAATATAATTCCCCATCCCAAACTGGTAAGGTTTTATCTTTCACACGGTCTCTTAACCGTTCAAAATAGGGTTCTGCCTTATCCATTTGGACTCTTGGAAGCCCCGGTAGATTTTTCATGGCCTCAGCCGATTCAATCATGTCTTTTGTTGGTCCACCGCCGCCATCACCCCAGCCAAAAGCAAGTAATAGCTCATCATTTACTTCCTTCTGCTGGTAGGCATCCCAAATCCCTTTCACACTGGCCGGTTCAACCATGCCGTTATATGTGTACTGCTTTGCTCCCTCTTCAGGAGTCGTAATAAAATGCGTGAACATTTCGGTTCCATCGATGCCGCGCCAATTAAACGTATCAAATGGGAATCTATTATATTGGCTCCAACTAATTTTTGTAGTCATAAAAGAGTCAATTCCACTCTTTTTCATAATTTGCGGCAGTGCCCATGAATATCCAAACACATCTGGAAGCCACACAACCCTTGTATCCACTCCAAACTCTTCTTTCATAAACCTTTTCCCAAACTGGATTTGGCGAATTAACGACTCTCCATTTGGGACATTTGTGTCAGGCTCAATCCACATACCACCCGTAATTTCCCATTCACCAGTTGCTATCTTGTCTTTTACTTTCTCAAATATTTCAGGATAGTCTTCTTTTAAATATTTGTATAATTGCGGGGATGTATGGATGTATCTGTAATCAGGATATTGGCGCATTAAATGTAATACCGTTGAAAATGTCCGCGATGCTTTTTCACGGGAATGAACTAAACGCCATAACCATGCCATGTCAATATGTGAATGGCCAAGTGCGGTTACTAAAGGTTTTAATTCATCCATTTCCCCAAATTGATCGACCTTTGATTTAAGGAATTTATATGCTTCATGGATGGATTGATAAAAGAATTCTGAACCGGGTTTTAAGAAATCAATTTTTAAAATAGATTCATTTAATAATTGAAGCATCTTTGTTCTTCTTAAGTCATTTTCATCAAGAACTTTTACTGTATTTGCTAGTGTGTGAGCTAAATAGTAGTATTTTTCGGTTGTTACATCTACACAGGCAAGCCTTGCTGTTTTAAATCTTCGGCGGTCAGGTGGATTTAATACACCGCTCCATGCTTTTATCGCAATGTGAATCTCATCATTTTGCAGAAACTCTGGCGGCAGCCATGCTTCTTCATGCCATACATCAATGCCTTGTAATGGAGTGCCATTAACGTATAATAATGATTCTGCCGTTGATCCCCCGCCGTCACGAGGGCCAACTAAAAAGTGTAATACTAATCGTTCATTCTTCCACTCTTCTGGTATTGAAACCGTTGTTCGGAACCAAGCAGATTTATCATAGCCGCCCCAGGACTCACCTTTCTGGAAGTTTTTCCAGTTTCGGTCATCAAAATCAGGTGTATAGGCGTATTTATCCTCTTCACCAAATTCCCATTCTTTATATTGAAAAGCTGGAATTTCTTTTGTTTCTTTGTATATATAATCCTTCAATTCTGCTAAATTTTTCTCGATTTTTTCAACTGTAAAATACAACTTAAACACTCCCTAGTAAGTGGTTTTTAGTCCTTGTGCAAATTGATTGAATCGAATAATTGGCTCTTGTCTATTTATTTGATCTTCTTTTAAGAATCCACCTGCTGCTTTTGGAGCGCAATGAATGGTAAAGTTTTTTGACTCTCCTGGAAATAAAGTGACAAAACTATCATCAGCTTCCATCCAAAAGCCATTTGTTTCTTCCATTGGATGAATATGAAGGGCGACATTTTCTCCAGCATTCGTTACACAATACACTCGATTCCATTCTGAGCCAACCTTATTCCATTGAGTAGTTGACTTAACCGTTAACCTAGAATCAGGTAATGTTAAGGAAGGTGAATATATAGTTTCTTCCTTTGTTGAAAACGTATAGACATTTTCATGGAAAACCTTTTCATTTTCGAGGAGTTGTAAGCGAATGAAAAATAATTCTCCATGTTCTTTTGAGACAGTAAACTCTATTTCGGAGAGCTTGCATGCTTTAAATGGAACCATTTCAAATTTCACGGTTTCTTCCTTTAATAACGACCCTTTGGTTGTAATTATTTGACTCCTTACTACCACTTGTTTACTTTCACCATTTCCATGAATATAAATGGGTGCTGTAAATGAATCTCCGATTTTATAGTTTAGGCTCCTGTAATCGAGCGATACATGAATAGGGGCAAAAGATTTTCGAGCCCAATGAAAGGCCATTTTTTCTTCCCCATAATAATCGACCACATTTGTGCATGAAGCATTTGGCCATGGTTCATTTAACTGCCATATTAAACTGCCGCTATTCTGAAACTCTCTTCTTCGATTTGCTTCTAAAATGAATCGTAGTCCTTCTGCTTGCATCCATTGACTGCAATCAACAAATAGTGAAATATCATGAATAGGACCGAAAATTTCTTGATCCCGGTTATATGTTCCCCACCATTCACCATGGTGACGCCACACGATATGGTCGGACATGGTAGTTGGATAAAGGTTTTCTTCACTCAAAAATTTCCTTAAACTTTTAAGGGAACTAACCCCATCCGTACCAAATTCACTATGAAATAACGAATCTGACTCCCCAAATAGTTTATAATGGGCTGGGTTTCCAGCATATTGCCAATGTCCATGGATATCGTGACTAATACCCTTTTTCTCAGTTACAAATTCCACGGGTCCCGATGCTGAAGTGGGTAAAAAAAATCGCGCTGGATCGTATGTTTCGACAAGCTTTTTTAAGAGGGCGATATTTTCATCTTCATACGTTGATGGTTTAAAATTTTCATCCATCAGCTCATTTCCACCGCTCCAAAATGTTAAAGAAACATGATTTCGCTTTTCTTTAATGGCAGTAATGGCTGTCCTTTTTAACAAGTCTAGAAATTCCGGACGTTTTGAAGGGATATTATCAATTCCAGAACTAGATTGGATAAATTCCTGCCAAACCATTATGCCATGTTTGTCACATAGGTCGTAGAATATTTCTTTCTCAATAATTCCTCCGCCCCAGACACGAACCATGTTTCCATTTGCTCTTTTTACCTTTTTAATTAAGAACTCATAATGCTCCCTTGTTACATTTCCATACAGATGGTCTAACGGGGTAATATTAAACCCTTTTATATAAATTCTTTTACCATTAATGACCACTGTATATGGCAAAGCATCTTTTGGACTATTATCGTTCTTGATGTAGGAAAGTTTGCGAATTCCCACTTGATATTGCTTTTGATTGAAAATCGTATTTTCATCCTTAATCCGTATTAGAAGGGTATAAAGCGGCTGTTCTCCATGTCCGTTTGGAAACCATAATTCAGGGTCAACGATTGTTAATCGCAGATCACTCCGCCCCTCTCCTATTTGTAAAGGGACTTCTTTTCTGAAGGCTTGATCACCTTTCGGATCATAACCCATCACCTCTAGAAATAATAAATCAGAATCACACTTGTTATATTCAATCTCGGCTGAAAGGTTTATCACCCCAAGCCCATCCGTAACATCCGTTACGAGCGAAACATCACCAATCATTGCCTTTTGATGAATAATTAGGTTAATATCGTCCCAAAAACCAATATTTACAAGCCGTGTTGAAAAGTCCCACTTATAATTGAATCGACTCTTTTGAGTCAATGTGTTTGAGGTTTTTCCAATCTGGCCCATTTCATCCGGGGGATGTTTAAACACAACAATTAACTCAAATTGCTCACTTGCTGATATGTAGGATGAAATATCAAATTTGGCAGGATGAAACATTCCTTTATGTTCGCCTAAAAACTTACCATTTAAATAAAAAAGGGCTTCGTAGTCTATGCCTTTAAAGACAAGCTCAAACTTTTCCCCTGTTTCTTTTGGCTTTTCAAAAGTGGTTTTGTACATCCACCAACGATTTTCAATCCATTCACACTTTAAGCTGTTCATTTCAAAATACGGATGCTCAATGAGACCTGCACGGTACAAGTCATAGTGGACTCCCCCAGGAACCGTTGCTGGAATCCAATCCGTTGTTCCAATTAACTTTTTTCCCGTTTCCATACTTTTATCTTTTAACGGTACCCATGGCCAATATCCTTTCAAAAACCATGGCCCCGTTGAAAGGGATATTTCCATTTGACTTTCTCTCCTTGGAATAGTGATATGAATCATGGCAGAAGAACTCTTCCGGTTTCAGCTACTTTGACTCCTGTTATCCTTTTTCAGCAAAGGTCAGCTTTTTACCCTCATTAATTTCACGAATAATATTGAGGTCAACCTTTGGCTTGCGGTCATAGGTTAATAGTCCATTAATTTCTTGCTCGACGTCTGTGATTTGCGTATAACAGAATCCCTGTACAAGTGGTGACTCTAGTAAACTAGAAACAACATTATAGTAGCGTTCAATAAAATCATCATCGTTCGACGCTGAAGTATAGCCCCAACCCTGCCTTGCGCTTTTCTTATAGGCGATTCCACCAAACTCCGTCACCATAATAGGTTCATCATGATATTGAAAACCTTTTACATATAAAGACCGATCTGCTGGAGTAAACTTTAAGACACTCTCAAGTTCTGAATAACGGTCCGTCAAAACATCCTTTTCGCCTGCATAGTCATGGATTGTCAGGATATCTGAAATCGTATGCTCCCAGCCATCATTTGAAATTACTAAACGGGAGGAATCGATTGATTTTGTTAAATAATACATGCTTACTAAATGATTGGCCTGGCGTGGATCCCGTTTTAATCGCGGCACTCCCCAGCTCTCATTTAGCGGCACCCAGGCAACGATTGACGGATGGTTATAATCCCGTTCAATGGCTTCCTGCCATTCCGATGTCATTCTTTTTACTGACTGATCTGTAAATGTATGACTGTTTGCCATTTCACCCCATACGAGCAGCCCTAGTTGATCAGCCCAGTATAAGTACCGCGGTTCCTCGATCTTTTGATGTTTCCTGACCCCATTAAAACCCATTTCCTTCGTTAACTCGATGTCTCTTTTTAAATCTTCATCTGTTGGAGCAGTCAGCAGTCCTTCAGGATAATACCCCTGATCAAGGACAAGCTTCATATAATATGGCTGATTATTGAGCTCGATTTTCCCATCACGTATCGTTATTCTTCTCATCCCAAAATAGCTGTGCACTTTATCTAAAATGACATCATCTTCTTTTAGACAGAAATTTACATGATAAAGGTTTGGAGCTTCTGGACTCCATAGCTTTCCTTCGCCGTTTGCAAAATCCTTTAGAGAAACACTGTGCTTATTTTTCCGCTGAACCGGATGGACCGGGGCTGTTTCATTGGCTATCATTTGGCCATCATAAGAAATTTCTATTGCGAGTTCTTGTTTGCCCGTTCTATTTTGAACGAGGTATTCTATCGATACTTCACCTGTATCAATATTTGGTGTAAGCTTTACTCGGTCAAGGAAGGATGGACTTACCGGCTCAAGCCAAACAGTTTGCCAAACGCCTGTTGTTCTGGTGTAGAAGATTCCGTCCGATTCCACTTCCCAGTATTGTTTTCCACGCGGCTGTTCCAAATCAGTCGAGCGATCCTCTGCTCTGACCACTACTCTATTTTCTCCGTTTATAAGTGCTTCGGTTATGTCGGCATAAAACGATGTATGTCCACCCTCATGGGTCCGAACAAATCTTCCATTAACCCAGACGGTTGCTTGGTAATCAACCGCTCCAAAATGAAGATGAATCTTTTTCTCCTGCCATGCTTCCGGAATGGTGAAGCACCGTTCATACCAAACAACATCATGGAATTCTATTGTATCAATACCACTTAATTTCGATTGAAATGCATATGGAACGGTAATTTTTTGTGAATAATCGTGATGTAAATACCATCCTTCTCTTAACCCGCTATTGTTATTATCAAACTGAAAGTTCCATTGTCCGTTAAGATTTAGCCATTCGTTTCTTGTGAAGTCTGGTCTTGGATATTCCGAACGAGGAGTTACTTTTGTCATTTTATCGAACCTCCGCTAGAAATGTTTAAGAATTAACTTTTTGGGTGAATTAAAATGAGAGATTGCAATCGACTTTTGGGAACGTTCCCAAAAAAACCTTTTTCTGCATCTTTCTATACAGAAAATAATTGTAAACCTATTTTTACTCATGTAAATGCAACCCTTTTTTTAAAAGAAGCGGTTAAAGTTAATTAACCGCTTCTCTTTTCTGAATGCACCAATTAAACAGTTACATTTTCACTTATTTTAATTGCCTCGCCCTTTTCGGCCGACTCATAAAGCCCATTAATGATTTTCTGAAGGTAGACACCTTGTATACCTGTACTTAAAGGTGTTGGTCCTTCTAAACACGCGTCTACAAATCTCTCAAGCTCAGTTTCATACCAGTCTTTCTTTGACAAGTGAGATGGAGTAATATCTATTAATGTATCATGCTTTTCTTGATAGATTTTCAGCGGAAAAACATCTGCCCCCCCTTTATCCCCCATTAAGGAAACATTCATCACATCATGTTTTTCCACATTCGCGGCAAAAGCAGTTTCTAATAGGATCGAAGCTCCATTTTTAAAAGTGATCATCCCACGGGCCATATCCTCGATTGTGAAGTTTTCCCAATCCCATGCTCCCAGGAGACCTACTCCTTTTTTGTTCCCAAGCTTTTGGTATGTTACACCAAATACAGTATCTGGTTCAGGATAACCCATCAAATATAAAGCAGTATCCAGCATGTGTACCCCAATATCAATTAATGGTCCCCCACCCTGAAGCTCTTTGTTTGTAAACACACCCCAGCCTGGAATTCCCCGTCGTCTCATTGCTGTTACGCGTGCAGCATATATATCCCCAAGTTCTCCCCCATCAATAAAGCGCTTTAACACTTCTACATGTGGAGCATGACGGAAATGAAAACCGTAGGTTAAGATTTTTCCAGACTTTAGTGCTGCATCTGCCATTTCCTCTGCTTCTTTTACAGTCATAGCCGGCGGCTTCTCACATAAAACGTGACAACCTTCATTTAAGGCGGCCATTGTGGCAGGGTAATGGACTTTATTAGGTGTACAAATACTCACTGCATCTAGTTGAATGTTTTCAAGCATTTCTTCATAGCTTGAAAAAACATGAGGTATGTTGAATTCTGTTGCTAATTTGTCTGCCTTTTCTTTGATAACATCACATATTGCTACAATCTCTACCTTTTCTCCGCATTTTAAATAATTCGGAATATGTGCAGCTGTTGCAATCCCACCGGCTCCAATAATGCCCACTCTTAATTTTTTCAACATGTTTCCCCCCTGATTTTAACCTTGAATTATTTATTGAATATTTCTGCCGTTTCTACCCTTCGCCCTTGAGCTTGGGATAGTAGTGCGGCCTGATTTATTAACGTTAATCCTTGAACATCATTTTCTGTAATTGTTGGAACTTTCCCTTCAATAATGGAGTTTACCCATTGTTCCATTGGCAGGGGAAGCGCAGCTGGCAGCGCTTCAGGAGTATTCCAGCCCTCACCTAGCTGTTTAGATTTTAAGCGAATCTTATTATCTTCTATTAATAATGCCCCTTCTGTTCCATACAGTTCTAGTTGAAAAGGACTTCCAGCAGAAAGAAACCCTGTTTCAATTGTTCCTAAAGCGCCATTTTCATAATCAATGATTGCAACTGAATTAACATCAATTTCATCCCCTGATTGTGGCACAAAACGAGCTGTCACTGCTTTTACTGGTCCTGCCAAGCGATTTGTTAAGTAAATCGGATGTGCACCTAGGTCAATAAATGCACCTCCACCGCACTCCTCTTTATCAAAAAAGTGTTTAGGTAGCCATCCATTTGGACTCCCCTCAATAGGAACCGCACCATTATGTGCTAGTCGGCAACGAATAGAGGTTAGTTTCCCTAATAGACCTTCACTCAGGATTTGCTCTGCATATAAATAGTAATTCTCAGTTAGCCTAGGTAATGAAACCATTAATTTTACATTATTCTTTTTTACTGCATCAAAAATCTCATTACAATCTTTCACTGTAAAAGCGAGTACTTTTTCAGTAAAAATGTGCTTTTTATTCTCAGCAGAAAGAATAATAATCTCTTTATGAAGGTTTGTGGGTGTATCTACAATGACAGCCTCAATCTCTGGGTTGGTTAATACTTTCTTTAAGTCTTGTTCAAAGGGTACAGCAAGTTTTTTGGCCCATTCTTGACCGCGTTCAACATTTTCATCCCAGACTACTTTGATCTTAATTTGTCCATTATCCTTAGCTTGACGTGCGTAATCGTCCGCATGCACATGCCATTTGCTTAGCAAAGCAACATTAATCATTGGATCCCCTCACTTTTGGTCTTAAAATTCATTTATCTCGTCTGATACAGGTACAACAAGAACTTCCACACCTCTTTTTTCAATTTCCTTAAGAATCTCTTTATCGGCGAGTTCACTAGTAATAAATATATCTGTCTCATCAAAATTACAAAAAGAGGTTAAGCCCGCCTTTTGAAGTTTACTATGGTCAGCTACTACAACAATCTTTTGTCCCGAAGAAACCATCGCACGTTTGATTTCTGCTTCATACAAATCAGAACTTGTAAAACCATGACGCAGTGAAATACCTGATGTTCCAAGGAACACATAATCCGCATTATAATTTCGCAATTCAACTTCTGCCTGTGGACCAACGAGACTCATTGAATTTCGTCTTAATTTCCCGCCTAATAAGTAAATAGAGGCCGTTTCATCCTTGCTGCATTCTTCGGCTACATCAATAGCATTGGAAATGATCGTTAAATGACTGTTATCCGGCAAGTTTTTCCCCACATACCAGGTTGTCGACCCTGCATCAAAAATGATAATTTGTCCTTCTTTTACCAATTGGGCTGCTGCTTTCCCAATTGAATCCTTTTCACGTGAATATTGTAATTTTCGTTTATTTACTGGAGGAATCAAGGAATGGTTCTGGTCTTCTTCAATCAGGATGGCTCCTCCGTAGTTTTTCTCGGCAATTCCTTCTTTTCCGAGCTGGGTGAGGTCCCGTCTGATCGTTTCCTCTGATACATGCAATAAATCGACAAGATCAGAAACTTTGACACTTTTATTTTTTATTAATAGTTCTTTAATAACCTTCCTTCGCTCTGCCACAATCATTTTGAAATACCCCTTCTTGCTCAAATAAGCTTTTTTCTTAATCTTCCCATTCCAGTAAATTGTTTTCAACTATTGATTTGGATTGATCTTTTGGGATCCGGAATGTTTTTATTTCTGATGGTTTAAACTCTGTATTTATCGTTCGATCCCATTTTGGAAGACTAATAACGGCAGTAGTCGCTTCATTGGATGTTTCATAGGCACGCACAATGAGATCCTCATTGCCCTCTGCTTGCTTGATAACACTTACAATGACATTTTCAACATCAACAGACAAGAAGGAATCTCTCTGTGGAAGTGATCCTTTATGATAGGTTTCAATGATACTAATAGGTTTTTGGTTTAATTCAGCAGCACGTTTTACGGTACCTGCTGTTTCCCAATTTCCTGAATGCGGCAGAAGGGAGTATGTGAATCTTTGAATTCCCTGGTCAATAAATGAATAAGATCCGTTCTCCTCCGGAACGATTGGATCATGATGTGCATAGATTGGGCTGCGAAGAACAGTCATACTCATTTCCTTGTTATGTATATCAAAGCTGTACTTGCCATCATTTAATAAGCTTATTCCGTATCCTTCCCCTGTTGAAGGATGAGATCCAGAGGTATCAATCCAATTTTGGCCTGGTTCTTCTTCACCATTCCCCTCTCTGACAATATGTCCGTACGGAGTTTCATAGGTTGATTTTCTAAAAATAAGATTGACAGGAAACTTCAGTTTTAGTGCTTTAAATTGTTCCTGCCAGTTTAATGAGCAATGGACATCAATCTGGTCAAGCTCCTTGTACATAGTAAAGTCCTGAACGAGAGTTGATTTACCAAATTCACTGACAACACGGATCACCGATTTTACTGGCCCATGTTCCACTAACTTCACGCTGACTGCTTTGAATGTCCCCGCTTCTTCATTAAAACGGAGCACATTGTGGGACCATGTGTCGCTCTTATCGTTGATGACGACAGGTCTTGCAGCTGGTCCGCTTAATACTTCCAGGTTATTTTGTTTATCAAATAAGCTAGTGACGAAACCGGTTTGTGAATCTATTTCAACCCGGAAATGGTCATTTTCTAAGATTGTTTCACTTGCTTTGAGTGTTGTGAATTCTTTAATCGCATGACGGCGGACAATTTTATAAACCCGGTATCCCATTGAAGGAAGCTCGGCAATGAAGCTGACACGGGATCGACCCCCTGCTGTTGCTTGTGATTGAACCGTTTGCATTGGAACTTGATTTCCCTCTTCATCTACTAAAATATCTCCTGACTGTAATCCACCTACTTCTTGTTCAACATTTACTTTGCTATTCCAGGAATGAGGATTAAAGATAACGAGAGGTTTCATTCCTTCTTCTTCTTCAATATTAATCCTCCATGATAACGATTGAATCGCGTAGTTTACACCTCTTTTGGCAATCGACATCGCTTCTCCGTGCATATCCCGTGCATCATCATAGGCCACTTCTAAACTTGTACCAGCCAATATGTCATGAAACTGATTGAATAATACATTTTTCCATGCCAGTCCGTATTCAGAAACCGGATATTTTTGTCCTGTCGTCCAATTTGCAAGAGCGGAGAATTTCTCTGCTTTTATCAGTGCATTTTCTGCTTCCCGGTTCCATTTTTTAATTCCGGAATGAACGGCGTAGCACCCACTTGCATGATGCTGAAGATCATCATGCACCACTGGAAACGGAAGATTCTTTTTCATGAGTTCATCAAAAAATTTATTTGGTGTGCTGAATACGAGCTTTGGAAATGATGAGTCTTCATTTAATTGTTTAATGCTTTCGATATTTTCCTTCGTCGGGCCGCCGCCGTGGTTGCCAACCCCGTAAAAGGTCATTAAATCATTAAAAGGTGCTTTTAATTCATTGGCATTTCGACGTATATGTTTCTCAAGTTCCTTGCCCCATGTGCAATATTCAAATGGAATACGGTACGTTAATACACGAGATCCGTCATCTGATTCCCACCAGAATAACCTTCCAGGAAGTCCTTTTTCCTGCGGACTTGGGCGCATGAAGATATAATAATCCATGCCGCTTTTCTTTAAAATTTGTGGAAGCATTCCATGATGTCCAAAGCTGTCGACATTATAGCCAACCTTTGCCGTCACCCCAAATTTCTCTTGGAAATAATGTTGGCCATACAATCCCTGGCGTACAAACGATTCTCCGCTTGGTATATTACAATCAGGCTGGACCCACCAGCCACCGACAATTTCCCAGCGGCCTTCTTTAATACGCTGTTTAATTTCTTCAAACATTTCCGGTTCGTTGTTTTCAATCCATTCATAGTTAGCGGCAGAACTATTCGTGAACACGAATTCAGGATACTCGTTCATCCTGTCGAGTGCAGAGCGAAATGTTGCTTTTGTTTCCTGGAACCCTTCCTGCCATTGCCATAGCCAAACTGGATCTAGATGAGCATTTCCAATCATATGTAAAGTTTTCTCTTTTGTTTTCGGCAATTGTTTTTCTTTTGTAGCAATCGTTTTCTCAGTCATCATTTGTCCCCTCCTAAAATCGTTACAAGAGCTTCAGCATGCTGCCCAAAATGATGTTCCCCAACGGTAAGATCAACAGCAATTCGTTCTCTATAGCCAGTAGTTCCTAGAGGAACTGTAATGTATGTTGTAAATTGTGTTGTTTCCATACTAGTAAATTTAGCTTTGAACTCGCCTTTATCGACGGACCAGTCCATCGGCGTGATCATTTTTGCAAAAACCTCTTTTTCTTCATGAAACGGGTTCTTTATTTCCACGGTTACTGAAAAAGTTTTTCCTGGTTCAACCTCTGTCTGGTAGGGGTGGAAGCTGGCTCCAAAGCCTTCAGCCCCTAAGTCTAACTCATTTAAAGGCAAAAGATCTCGATGGAGTTGTTCAAGTTCCTTCCCTTTTTCTTCAATTCGACGAAGAAACTCCTCTGTAACAATTACCGGTTCCCAATGGCCGGAAATAAGAATGTCTGGATTAACAGTTTTATAGAGCTTTGCACTATCAATGTAATCCCAAATCCTGAACTTGTTATGATACACATAATTGAATTGGCCGTCGTCCTCTTGATACTGATCTCCTATCGCGAGAACTCGTTTCCCATCGACGGTAAATTCAATCGCTGCCGAAAAGAGCGTATGTCCTGCCTGCTCATAAATAGTGAATTCAAATTCTTCCCATTTAATTTTTTGCTTTAACGGCAACTGTCGATCACTTTGATTGGGTCGTACCACAAACAAGGTAAATCATATTTTTGAGGATTTTCTAGGACGTCTGAAAAGTTTTCTGGACACCAAACTTCAGTTCCTTCTATTTCCCTCAATAGATTTATTCCAGCCACATGGTCATCATGGTAATGAGTCGGGATGACAACATCAATCCTTTCCACCCCATATTGTTCTTTTAACTTCGAAAGCGTATATAACCAAGGTCTTCTTGAAGCTCTGTCACTCCCAGCTGCAATCCCGCCTATAAAATCGTATCCAAAGTCAATGAACAGGGCTTTCCCACTTTCCGACAGTACGACATAGGCATTGGACATACTTGTATTATTTTTTAACAAATGAGGTGTTATGGCTTCATATGGATTTTCTCTCAATTTGAATAGCCTTGGGTTTTGCATTCTTTGTTCCATTAGTGCTGCAAACCGCTCAATAAGGAGGTCCATAGCTTTTGATGGGGCCTCCATTATTTGTCCATGTGAAGGTAATAGCTGATCTGGACTTTGCTCTTTTATATCCAAAAGGGAAAGGACACTTAACGCGATACCCTCCCCTCCATTGTATGACCATTGTGTAGCCGCAAGTGACCAAACTTTCCCTGGGGCATAAATAAGATCTCCTGTAAATGCTGTCTTCTTACCATCGATTTCTGCAATGATAGTGATTGAACCAATGCTATGGCCTGGAGTAGGAATAATCGTTAAAGGGATCCCGTTAATAACATGTGTCGAATAATCCTTCAATGTTCCGTATACAGTTACAGATTGGAGAAGAGAAAAACGATCCTGGCGCATATTGTAGTTGTTAGTGATTTCCCTGGCCTTCCAATGTTCATTTATATGATTAAATAAGTCTTGTTCAGTGTGGGGCACCCAAATACGAATCCCTTCCTGAACTGCAATAGGCAGCCCCTGGCCCTGGTCCCTGTGGTGATGGGTCATAAAAATATCCGTCACCTTTTCCACCCCGATCGAGTCCAGGTGTTGAAGAACCTTCCCATCGCCAAAGTCAATTAAGACCGCAGTTTCTCCGGCCTTGATCACATACACATTACATGTATCTTCAAATAAGAAAAGATTGGTTGAAATTTTCCTCATCCCTTGGTACAACTCCGATCATTATCTTCAATTAAAGATATTTACGTATTCCTTTTCCTCATCAACTTTCGACTCAACATACTCAATCAGTGGAAGTAGTATGTTTCCTGCATATCGCTTTGGATGTTTCCGTACTTCACTGACCGATTCCTTCAGCCAATTGAGAGGAGCAGATATATCCTCGTTTTTTTCCAAAGCCCTTAAAACTATAATGGCCCTTCTCCCTGCCCAAGCCCAACTTTCCATCAGTTCAATCCATTGAACAAGATTATTACGCAAGGCGTAATTAGACATTCTGTATTTAAGATGGTACCCAGCTTCATCAAGCGAATCCAGGTAATCAAACAACTTTTGGACCTCCTCACTAACGGATGCGGTTTCACCTGAATGTAGGCTAATAAGTGCCTTTTTGGCTAACTGCTCCAAAGATGCTGCTTCATGATAATCTAGACAGGAATACAAAGAATTCTCAGCAAAGAGCTTTAAAGCTTTGTAGTTTTCCTTTCCGCCCACCGTTTTCAGCGCATTTTCCCATGATGACCATGGTTCATAGCCATCTGGATTTTTGAAATAATCGGCGAAGGTCAGCAAAGCTATTTTTGAAGCCTCGGCCTGGATCATCGTATTGACGATAAACCCTTTACACACATTAGGTAGGCTAGATTGACGTCCGGTTATTGGACCGATATGCATCTCACTCGTCATTGCCAAATCATTAGCTGGATAATTATCCCAAATAATCGGTTTTCTCTTGACTGCTTCTGCAAAGTCAGCGGTATCCTTTTCCGATATGGTTTTAGAACAGATCTCCGGTCCTGTATAGAAGATATCAATCTCCTGGTCTAATCCTTTTCCTAGTTCATGAATATAATCACTAAATGGAGCCCTCCCATGGTAATCAGTTGGACAAAGTGATAATTTGCATGATTTATCGAGCGATTTCAACCAATGGAACAATCTGTTTGCAGTATAAACATGTGCTCCAGCATAACTGTTAAACATTAACCGTTCTTCTTGATGATGAAATTCGGGAGCAATGTCATCGAGCATAATCATAAAATGTCTGACTCCAATATCATAAAACGCTTTATACTTGGAGGTAATCAAGTCGAAATCTGCTTCGGATGCATAATTGATTGAAACACCAGATCCGATAGAGTAGCAGAATTCTACTCCTAGATTCATAGAGTGAGCCACTGTTTCAGCAAACATTTTCATAATGAAATCTGGATAAGGTTCCCGCCAGCGGGCACGATGCTGGCGATCATTTTTGGGTCCGTAAATGTAAAGATTAAAGCCATGATCTGCAATAAAAGAGATTAAATCATCTCGTTCGGGAGCCATGTAGAACAAACCATAAAATCCTTCAATGATCCCTCTTACTGGAAAATGGGATGATCCTGTCATCTAATACCTCCCTTATTAAGTGATTAATCTTTTCCTCTATTTAAGCCTGAAAGCTTTCTGCCTGATTCGCACTTCCCAGAAAGTTCTGAACTTTTTCGATTACTGTTACCTCAACAGCGTTTTGCGCGATTTCTAACTGCTCCGTAGAAAGGGATTTGCATTCCTCGTTCGTCATCCGTTCTTCTTTTCCAAGGGCATTTAGAAGGGAAATCTCTAAATCTGTTGCGATATTAACTTTACTTACACCGCCATTTGGAAGCTTAGTGGCTTCGATGATCATTTCAGCCGGAACACCAGATCCACCATGAAGAACTAAATGAACCGGAGTTAACTTCCGGATTGCCTTTAATCGATCGATGTCCACCTTAGGTTGTCTAACAAGATAGACACCATGGGCTGTTCCACATGAAACCGCCAATGCATCACATCCCGTTTCATTTACAAACTGCAAAGCTTCATCCGGATCCGTATAAAGCTCCTCATCCTTGTCAGTTTCCACAAAATCGGTTGTTCCGATTTTCCCCAACTCCGCTTCAACCGAAACACCTTTTGCATGGGCATAGTCAACAACTTTTTTACTGATAGATATATTTTCTGCAAACTCATGTTCAGAGGCATCTATCATAACGGAGGTAAATCCAGCCTCAATAGCATCCTCAAGCACAGAGATTTGCTTTGTATGGTCAAGGTGAAGTACGACAGGAACCGTAATTTGCTCCTCTTCTACTGCTGTGTAAAATTCTTCTGCAAATTCAAACGGGGTAATCCCATACCGTTCCAATTCTTTTTGTGAAATTTGGACAATCAACGGTGATTTTGTCTTTTCACCCGCACGTAAAACAGGGCGAATCATTGGAGTATATCTTGGGGAGAAAGAGCCGATTGCATAGCCTTTTTTTTCCGCCTCTTCTAAAGCTTCTTTTAGCGTCAGTACATTGATTAAATCGAATTTAGTTGTCATCATTATGGGCTCCTTTAATTAACTTATTATCTTTTTTCTTTTCATTCATTCGCCTGAGGACGATGGAAATCTGCGATAAAAGTTCCGTAATTGTTCCTGAAGGCCCATATAGCCTTCTTCATACAAGCATTTATATTCTTGATGGAAATCCTGATTTGGTACTATTTCCTGGGAGTGTAAAAATTGAATTGCCGAAACGGCTTCCTCCTCGCACTTATAAACTCCGGTACCAATTCCTGCCGTTATAGCCGCACCAAGCAGGGTTGCTTCATTAATTTCCGGAATGGTTAACTGACAGTTTGTAATGTCTGATTTTATTTGCAGCCAATATTTGTTTTTCGTCCCCCCGCCAACTGAAATCATTCGATTGATCCGATGTCCAGATATTCTTTCTGCTGATCTGCGAATGGATTCCAGTTCAAACGCTGTACCCTCCATCATTGCTTTCAAAAGATCTTTACGTTGATGAGATGCCTTGAGACCAATGAAAGCTCCTCTTGCGTATGGGTCGGGCTGTGGTGAGCCACTTCCAGATAAGTAGGGGTAATATAAAATACGTGATGGACCCTCTTTCACATCTGTGCAGAGAGACGTAATATCTTCATAGGACATTTTCTGATTAGAAAACTGTTCCCTGAACCATTCAATTGAACCTCCCGAGGCTGATATTCCTCCCATCCAAAAATAGCGGTCCCTCACGATATGGCAGCCGAACGTCATACCAGAAGCGTAATCCATTTCTGTAAGTTGCTTCTTTTCAAATGCACCTACCATGGTTTCAGCCGTTCCGATAGAATCGAAAACGATTCCTGGGTTTATCGCACCAACGGCAAGGGCTGCAACGAGGTGGTCATGACCTGCAATAGCAACAGGAATCCCAGGGGATATTCCTAGTTCAGTAAGATCTTTTGTTTGGGTAACACCCATTTTGCTTCCGCTCGGCAATGCTTCTGGAAACAATTGTTCCGGTAAGTCAAAATGCTTCATCCAGGGCTGGTCCCATGTTAGTTGATCAATTCGAAATGCATAGGTTCTTGCAGCCAAAGAATAATCAGTAGCAAAATTCCCTGTAAGCCTGTAAGCAATATAATCGGATGCAGACAGCCAAACTGCCCCCTCCAAAATACCTTCATTCTGCTTTTTTATGTGCAATATTTTTGCAAGCCCATATTTGTAGCTATTATGAAGGCCGGTTTTTTGAAAGCGCTGAAAGGAGCTATCCTCTTTCGATATTTCCTCCGCTTCGGCTTCCGCACAACGGCTGAACCATGGAATGAAATTGGTCCTTGGCCTTCCTGTTTGTCTGTCCAGCAGCAGTCCAGTTTCAGCCATACTCGTAATTCCGATTGCCGAAATCTGTTCCTCACACCCAAGTAAGATTTCCTGTATGCAGCTTGCAATATTTCCCCATATTTCTTCGGGAGAAAAAAACGGTTCACCTTGTTGGTTATAATGTTTATTGGTTGGACGAACAGCTATTTTAATGGCTGACCCATTTTCATGAAAAAAACCAGCCTTACAATGAGTTGTCCCAATATCAATACCAAGTAATGCCATTGCTTAAACCATTCCTTCCATGGATTCCTTGTTCAGCATTATCCTTTAGACCCAGCTGTTAAATTCATTCCTTCGATAAAATAACGTTGGAAGAAGAAGAAAAGCATGATAACCGGAAGCAATACCATGAGAGAACCAGCCATCAAAAAGTTCCATTGCGTGTCATTTTGACCTTTAAATATTTGCAATCCTAATTGCAGCGTAAACAGAGACTCATCATTTATGAACAGCAGCGGACCAAGAAAATCATTCCAGGCTCCATTAAAAGATAAAATCGCAACCGTGGCTATCGCCGGTTTTGAGAGTGGAACAAAAATTTTCCACCAGATAATTAAATGATTAGCCCCATCTATTTTAGCTGCTTCAATTAATTCATTTGGTATTGTTAAAAAGAATTGTCTAAGCAAGAAAATGAAAAAAGCACTTCCAAAGAACGCAGGGAGGATTAACGGTATATACGTATTCAACCAGCCCAATTTTGCGTAGAGAACATATTGCGGGATTAATGTAACGAATCCAGGTATCATCATTGTTGCAAGGACGATACCAAACAAAACATTCCGGCCTTGAAACTGGATTTTCGCAAATCCATAGGCAATGAACGAGTTTGCGAAAACATTCCCCAGTACAACAAGAGAGGTTATAAAAAGCGTGTTCATGGTGTATTTCAAAAATGGACCTTTTTGAAGAGTGGTTAAATAGTTTTCCCAATGCCATTCCTTTGGAATAAAGGTTGGCGGGTATGTCATAATTTCTTTCATATCCTTCAAAGAAGTGGCTATCATCCACCAGATTGGAGATAAAATTAACAGGCTTCCCGCAATGAGGACGATCAGTACAATGGATTGGCCCATTTTTTTCTTGAACTTTACACTTTCAAAATAATTATTCTGCTTTTGGGCTTTTACACTCATTTCCGATCCTCCCCTTCATAATGTACCCAGCGCGGGGCAAGCTTTAGGTTGATTACCGTTAACACAAGGATGATGATGAATAAAACCCAGGACATAGCCATCGCATAGCCCATATCAAAAACCTTGAATGCCTTATTCCACATATGCAAATTGAAGAATACCAATGAATTAGCTGGTCCACCTTCTCCATTCTTACTCATTACGTAGGCTTCCTGAAAAATTTGGAAGGCTCCGATTGTACTTGTCACGATATCAAAAAAGATGACTGGGGAAATCATTGGCAAGGTTATATGAAAAAACTTTCGAAACGAACTTGCGCCATCAATCTCAGCTGCTTCATACAAAGACGGTGATACACCTTGAAGGCTTGCAAGGTACAAAAGCATACCTCCACCGACACTCCACATTTTCATAAAAATTAAAGCGTTCTTTGTCCAAGAAGGATCTGTCAGCCAAGCAGGACCATCAATTCCTATAAAGCTCAGCAAAGTATTTACCAATCCTGAAGATGGGCTTAAAAGCTGCATCCAAAGCAAATACACGCCCACACCGGAAAGAACAGCCGGTAAATAATAAATTGTTCGAAATACTCGCATTCCCCGTATTCCCTGATTTAATAGAACGGCAAGCACGACAGCCCCAGCCGTTGTTAAAGGCACAGAGACGGCAACAAAATAAAGCGTATTTCGTAGTGAGAGCCATATGATTGGGTCATTAGTAAACATTTTTTTGAAGTTATCAATGCCGATAAAATCCATCGTCGAAGTAATGTTGAAATTGGTAAAACTGCCATAGAGGGAAAATAACAGTGGTCCAGCCATGAAAAACAGAAACCCAATGATCCATGGTGCAATAAAAAGGTAACCTTGCAATCCTTCTTTTCGCTGTAACGAGGCCTTTACTTTTGATTTTTTTAATTTTTTTGTAATTACTGGTTTGCCTGAAATCATTCTTTCCATCTCGTTCATCCCTTCTTTCAAGGTTAAACAATCAGGGAGCGAAATGAAGTCACTCCCTGAACAATTTACTATCATTATTTGTTACTTTTAACCAACTCTTCCACTGCCTTTTGTGCAGCATCCAATCCTTGTTTCGGTGACTTTTTCCCTAATAGAACCAACTCAAGCTCAGGTTTAATTAAATTGACATAGTCAGGTGCTTCAATTGGCGTTGGCGTTAGCAAGGTTTGTTTCATGTTTTCATTTGCTGACGAATACACCATCTTGCCATCCTCTGTAAAATCTGCACTGCCAGAGGCTTTTTCTGCTGCTTCTTTGTTTGCAACAATATCAAAGTTTTTCACAGCCCAGTATTCTTGTGCTTGAACATCTGTTAAATACTTTAGGAATTCCCATGCTTCATCAGGATGTTTTGCTCCTTTAGGAATTTCAGCCACAAATCCACCGCCCCAGCTTGAATTTCCAGTTCCTGGTTCCATTTCAGGTAATGGAGCAACGCCGAAGTTCATCCCTTGACCATAATCTCTTATTTTCGTGAAGAAATTTGCATTATCAGTAGTCATTGCTAATTTACCAGCAACAAATGGATCTGCCGTTTGCTCACCAAATTCTGCCTTAAAGCTATTAATCGTTTTATCACCGTAATAGTCATAATACTTTTTCATCCATGTTAAAGCTTTTACGTTTGTTTCATCATTGATAACCGGTTTATTTGCATCAAAATCCCAGTAGCCTTTTCCATCTGCATTGATCATCCAGACATCTGATTCAATTCCATAGTTTGGCAGATAACCGATTCTTTCGAATTTATTCCCCTTCTTCACATCTAGCTTTTTACCCATTTCTTCTAACTCTGCCCATGTTTTTGGTGGTGTATTAGGATCAAGGCCAGCTTCTTTAAACATATCTTTATTCCAGAATAAAAGACGTGTATCTGTGTTGAATGGCAAAGCGTATGTTTCCCCTTTGTACTGAGTAGAATTATATAATTCTGGGAAGAAGCGGTCCTTTACTTCTGGGTCCTTCTTCAAATATTTTTCAAGATTCGTAATTTGATTGTTTTTCGCCCGGCTTCCAACTGCGTTTATGTCGTTAATTATTATGTCAGCTGGATTTCCAGCGGCGATTGAAGCTAAGTTTTTCGTCCAAATATCTCCAAATGGCAGATATGTATGTTTTACTTCAATTCTGTCCTGAGATTTATTGAAATCATCAATAATTTTTTCTATGATTGGACGGCGGATCTCAGATCCCCAAAAAGTCCAAAAATCGATGACAACTTTTTCGCCGTTCTTAGATTTGCTGCTATTTTCATTTGCACCAGATTCTTTGCTTGAACAACCAGTCAGGATTAATGAGAAGCTCATTGCTAGCATTAACAGCATCATTAATGTTTTTCTTACTGTTTTCATTCAATTTCCCCCTAGAATATTTTATAATCGGTCACAACCTCACAAACTATTAATATATTTTTATAGTTTTACTCTCCTTCCAATGTTTTCCCTCATATACCTATGGTATTATGACTAATCTTGTGGAATTAATTACTGATTATGTGAGGTTTTGTGGACTTATCACTATTATTATATGAATGCGTTTACATGTCAACAACTTTTGAATATTCTATCAATTTAATTTTGAGATGTCCTTGAAAAGTTGGCACAAAGGGGAGGGAACCGATTAGGCAGCCCCTTGTGAACTTAATTTAGGCAAGCTATTAATGATATAATGAGCAGAAGTAGTACTGATTAAGGCAATTAAACTTGCAAACAGTAATATTCCAATCCCGGTAACAAACAAAAGCAGTAATATAATCAACAAAAAGCCACACGATATTAAGAATGTGACGACAGGTCTACGCACTCCGAGCATAAATGAAAAAAATAGTGTTTTATACCATGGGAATTCGTAGCGCAGAAAAACAGGAAAACTATAGGATATGGCAATTAAAAATAACAAGCTAATTGCTAATACTGCAACCCGAATAATTTCAGCCTTATCAGAAATTGCATTTCTTAGTATCATTAGATCCAAAACTAGCAACCCGCCAATAATCACTATTGAAAGTCCAAGTGGATAGCTTTTTAGAAATAATCTTTTAAACTCACGGAAAAAGACCTTAAAGTCTGGCTCGTCGTCATCCTCTCTCACCAATCGGTCCATTACTCCAAACATAGCCGCAGTTGCTGGAATAATCGTAAAAATGGGCAGTGAAAATAAGAGCCAAATTGCGTTCAGATATAATAGTCTCCACAGCCACTCCATTATAAACATTAGTGATCTACGCATAATAACGCTCTCCTTAAAATGACTTAATCATAATGGAAGACCAAGGATGCCTCAAAATAGCATGACACCCCTAGCCATTCTAAACTATTTATCTAGTTATTTTTGTACTAACTTCGAGTGCATCCATTGCTTTTAGAGCAACTGAAAGAGATTGAATACTGTCTTTATAGGTTGAGAGTACCAATTCAGGATTCTTTTCTTTGATTGCTTTTGCAAACGCCGCTAACTCAAGCTGGTAAAGTGCATTTTCTTCCGTTTGAAAAGCAATCGTTTCTCCCTCCACCTTCCCGGTTACACTTCCCTTTACAAGGTCAAGCGTTAAGTGAAGTTGGTCGGAAATAAGTTCAATTTGTGTAAAAACATCTGGATAGGACCAAGTATGAGTATGGTTTTGTAAAATTCCGTTTTGATATTTCATCGAAAGATTAAAGCTATCCTCAACCGTAAAGTCTCCACCCTTTGGAACAACGAGATTGTCTTGAAAACCAGTTACTCGCTCTACCTCGCCAAGCAGGTAACGGGATAAATCAAAGATATGAATCGCCTGATCAAATACAGGCCCTCCCGATATTTCTTTATTAAAGAACCAGCGCGGCCAATTCGGACGAAGTGCTAACCCATCGAGCATGGCACTGCGAACCAAGGCAATTCTTCTGCCTTTAATCAGCTCTTTTAAATAGGCAACAGCAGGACTGTACCTGTACATAAAACCCACACTATTAATGACACCAGTTCGGTCTAATATCTCTTCAACCTTTTTCGCCATTTCCAGACTTTTTGCAGGCGGCTTTTCAATAAAACAATGGATGCCCCGCTCCGCTGCTTCACGTACAAGAAATTCCCGGACCTCTGGCGGTGTACAGATAATGACCCCGTCGGGTTTGCTTTCCTCGAGCATTTCCACATAGTCTGTAAAACCCTTTACTGCAAATTTATTCGCAGCTTTTAAGAGGGTTTCTTCATTTAATTCACAAACACCTACCACTTCAATTTCTGGCATTTTCTTCATCGTACTTAAATGCCCTTGGCCTTGCCAGCCGGTGCCAACCACTGCAATTCGAACCATTATTTCATTCCTCCTCATTATTATTTATATGTAAACCTAAACAAAGCTCTATAGCCCTGAAATCGGCTGGCTCTCCTTAAGTAAACTCTTTACCCATACAAGAGCTTTAGCGCAGTCATTGGTTGGATCATGTTTTCCTGCTTCATGTTCGATTGATACTGTCCGATCATAGCCGATTTCTTTTAGGGCTTGTACACAATCAGCAATACCAGCAATTCCTGTTCCGAGCGCAACGGGATTATGCTCCCCTATTTCCCTGACATCTTTAAGATGAACATTAAGTAAATAATCCTTTAATTGCCAGATTGCTTCGGCTGCTGAAAAGCCCTGCGTCCCATACCAGCCTGTATCGACGGTCGCACCAAGTAAGTCACCATAATCCCCTATGGCAGCCTTTATCTCGTCTGGGTGCTTTTCTGGATGGTTCTCAACACCAACCTTCATTCCATATTCATTACAAAGGCTATTAATAACTGGAGCTGATTCTTTGGTAATTCCGCTAGTAATTAACTCAATTCCAAGCATTTTGGCTGTTTCAAAACAAAGACGGGTCCATCTTGGATATCGAACGGGATCACCAAGCGAACATGAATATGAATAGACACTTAATCCATGACTCTTCCAAATTTTCTGTAATTCCTCTGCAAAAAAAGGAGTCATAAATTTAGGAAAGGAATGTCCCATCCAGAGTTCGATATCCTGAAACCCTGCACCTTGAATATCCCCGCAAATACGGTCAAATTCAGCTAGGTTAAAGGTCTCAATTACTTTCCGTTCAGCTTCTCCCCACATATCCATACTAGTCTGGTAGTTAGTTGCACGGGCAAAATAGTTTGCCGTTTGAAAGCCAATTATCATCATCAACACCCCTATTCTATTGCTATTTTGCAAGCTACTTATACAGAGAATCCTCCTGCTGTTACTATTCGATGGTATGAATTTCTTCCTAAAGCACCTTCAGGCATCTTCCATGGCGCATCAAAGAAAAGACGTTCTTCCTCTAATTCTTCGATTCTGCTAATGCTTCCATCAAGCCATTGGTGCAGGCGATATTCCACTGTTTCTAATCGAGATAATATCCCTCCGTAGCGAATATCGATTACTTCCCAGCCAAAAGGCTTCAAGGTTATAAACCATAAGGAGCGGTGTAGTTTCCGCAGTTCATCTACCTTGCAGCGTAATAATGGAAGCTGGTCCTTTAAGTGTGTTAACTCCTGTTTATCCACTTGATCATAAGCAGCTTTTAAATGGATGCCAAACTCTGCTTTTATACTTAGTACACGGGCAAGTTGGGTATAAAAAGAAAACAGCTCTGACCAGTTTTCATTCCGTTCATTTGCTTTTTCCATGCGTGAAGCTAAGTTTAAATAATGTTCGTTTAACGGTAAATCGCGTATATTTTCATCATATAAACCGAGTAAAACATCCTGCCATAACAAAAATTTAGATGGATGTGATTCATGAAGATTATCCTTTGAAACACCCGGGGTTTCATCAAACTCATTTAGGGCAAGGAAGTCGTCCCAATTTCCACCGGTACAAAATGAAAAACGTTTTGCTAATCTCTCTTCACTCACTTCCATTCCATATCCATGTTCAGCATATAGCTGCAGTCCAGCCAAACCAGCAAATGGATGTGTTTCTGCCCCGTTATCGCCCCACATGGTAGCGAATACCTCGGTGATTCCTTCTTTTTTACATGCTTCCAAAGCAGCATTTGTAGTTGCTATTGTTTTTCCATAGTTTGGGGCAATCCCATTCCAAGTCCACACGCCGCCTGCAAAGATCGGCTCAGAGCCAAATTCTTTATGCTTTTGCAAGAACGTTCGGTAAAATCCCTCATCTGTATGGTAATAATCCCAATAAACCATCTGGACATCTTTCGGCATTGAATCAATGACATCCGCTGGTATATGGGCATTTAGGTCGTAATAATTTCCTGTTTTCGAGCCAAGTCGAAAATACATATCGCTCCAAATCATTGGTTTTAACGAGTGCTTCTCTGCAAGTGCCACAACCTTATGAAGATGTTCATTCATAATCGAGAATCGTTTTTGATAACCATGCTGCTCCAAATATTTTCCTAAGCCAAGCTGATGTGCTTCATCCATACCTATATGAATACGTTTGCTTCGAAATGGCTTTGAAGCAGACTTCAATAACTCCTCAATAAATTCGTAGGTCTCCTCATTACCAACCAATAAGATATCGCTCGTATCTTTTATGGTCGAAGCATAATTCCATTTCAGTGCCTCGGTTAAATGGGCGAGTGTTTGGATGCAGGGTATCATTTCAATGCCAAAGTAATTAGCATAGTCATCACATGCCCGTAATTCCTCATCACTATATCTCCCACGCATATACCCGAAATAGGGGTACTTTTCGACTGTAAATGTATCCTCTGTATACATCATGACGACATTTAGGCCCATTAAAGCCATTTTTCGTAGAAGATTTTGAATCCCATCTACGGTCATAACCGCATTTCGAGAAACATCGACCATAACACCATTGGTTTTAAATTGAGGCTCTTCACTTACCTGGAAGTCAATGCTTTCCTTAAATTCTTGTATCCACAATCCTAATGCTCGAAAAAAGTGAATTTTCTCTTGAAAAAAAATTCCGCCGCGTTCCGGCTGGCAGTTTACTGTTAACGAACCATCCTGTTGTTTCACATTAATAGGAAACCCTTGTTCACTTTGTTCAATCTTTAGCTCGTTACAAATGATTGCTAATCCTTGTTCAAGACCTTGGATATCGCCGTAAAAGTGAATTTTCATTGGGAAACTACACCTCAAACCAATAGTTTTGATTCAACTTGCTGTACCAATAATAGCTGTCTTTCTTTGTTCTTTTTAATGTTTGATAGTCGACATGAACAAGACCGAAACGCATGCTATAGCCGTATGACCATTCATAATTATCCATCAATGACCAGATACAATAGCCCTTTAAATTAACACCAGAGCTTAGAGCACGACTAATTTGCGTTAAGTGCTGCTTCAAGTATTTGATACGTTTATCATCATGAACACGTCCATCTACTGGTTCTTGGTTGTACGTTGCTCCATTTTCGGTAATGTAGATTGGGACATCACCGTATTTATTTTTAATGTCCATTAGTACTTTATAAAAGCCTTCTGGATAGATCGTGAAATCAATATCCGTATGATCAAATCCGATATCAATGTGTTCACAATCAAACGTTCCTTGACCTTCTTTATATCTGGAAACCGTTCCAGTATAATAATTGATCCCTAAAATATCGATAGGCTGAGCAATGATTTCCATATCGCCTTCCTCGATGTTGACCTTTGCACCTTTTTTTGCAAACCAATCAACTAATATTTGTGGATAGCTGCCTTTAAAGACAGGGTCGAAAAACCATTCCATGAACCAGGCAGATATACGATTGCAAGCCTCAATATCTTCTGGTCGGTTACTAAAAGGTTCATACCAAGTAACGTTAGGTGCAAAACCAATTTCTCCTGGAATTCCAAGCTCTTTAAAACGTTTTACCGTTTTCCCATGGGCAAGTAATAAGTGATGTGCGACATCAAGGGCTGATTGGAGATTTTTTTCACCCGGCGCTTGCTCTCCAATGAAATATCCTAAGAATGAAACACACCATGGCTCATTGATGGTTAACCATGATTTAATTTTTCCAGAAAACTCATGGAACAATAATTCAGAGTACTCCACAAATGCCTCTATGGTTTGGCGATTTTTCCAGCCGCCTTCATCTTGAAGTGCTTGGGGCAGGTCCCAATGATAAATAGTGCATAGCGGTTCAATTCCGTTTTCTAACAACTTATCAACAAATTCATGGTAGTGATCGAGACCTTTTTGATTGACTTCTCCTCGTCCATTTGGAAAAATTCTCGGCCAGGCAATTGAGAAGCGGTATGTGTTTACACCTAATTCTTTTAATAAGGCAATATCTTCATCGATTCGATGGTAACTATCACAAGCGATATCGCCATTGTCTCCGTTTCTGACTTTTCCCGGAATCCGACTAAAGGTATCCCAGATGGACATGCCTCTGCCGTCTTCGTTATAGGCACCTTCTATTTGATAAGCTGCGGTGGAAACACCAAAGCGAAAATCTTTTGGGAAAGTAATAATTGACACGATTGTTAACCCCTTTCGATAAGTTACTTAGTCGCTTTAAGGAAGGCTTAGACACGCTTCCAAAAATGGAGGGAGTAGTGCTGCCTTACCTAATAGACTATAAAGTTATTTTTCTTAGAATCGTTTCATTGTTGTCACAAGGATCTGTATGTACAATATATGGTTGTGGTTTTAAACAAGCTTTTTCACTCTCAAGCCAATCGCTCCAAGCCTTTTTATCCTTATGAAGTAGAAGGGCACTTAACCGCTTTAATTCTGTAAGAGCCTGCTTGCTAAGTAAGGAACGGACATCATCCAGATAGTTGATTAGAATTTCATACCCTTTTGCACTACCGCACCGCGCCAAGGCCCTGCCAATGGCTAATTCCAGAAGTGCTCGTCTTTCAAGGAAAAAGTCTGCTTGATGGCCCTGATAACATTGCTGATTGTTCACATATGGGATGTGTAGTATTTGCTTTAGCACTGGGACCGCATCCACATCACCTAATCGTTCAGCACCAGCACTAAGGGCATGGATATAGTAGAAAATTCCCCACATCGTATCTTTAAAATCTTCTTCTGTTGGATGTAATAAATCAGCCACCCGCTGCCAAACCTTAATACTTCGTTTATCGCTTGTAAGTCCTAATGAGTAGAGTAAGTAACAAGCATCTGACATTGCACCGTGGTCAGGCGGCATCGTTACATACAAAATATCCGCTGTCCGTTTAGGCAATTGTTCTCCTTGAAGCATGGTCATGATTTCAAAGATTAAGGTTGGTACACCTGAATTTGACCCATACATGGCCAATGCTTGTGCGATTCGTACCTTACGAATTCCGTCTGCATCCGTATATGCTTGTTCGAGAAATGGGATGATTCTCTCTCCCGCTGTACAGATTTCAACGAACGGTATCCGCTTTTGATAGATTTCATTCATCCGCATATTAGAGTATTCGTACAGAGGCTCATTCACCTCAATCGAATCAACTAATCTCTTTAATTCCTCCTCCGTATATTGAATAGCCTCCATTTTTCTCTTTAAAATACCTTCAGGCATTAAGCCTTCTTTCACGATTCTTTCCTGTAAAAGCCGGTAATCTATTTGTCTAGGATACTGTTTTCCTTTTACAGCCATCGCAGCAGCAAGTGCTGCAATACCCCCTAAGTTTTCCAAATCCGATTGCATTCGAATAGCTGGCAGGGCATCATGCGTTGCTGATACCGCCTTGCCGACCACTAATATTCCGTCCAGCCCTTTTGGTAATAGCATTCGATAGGGGATTTCGATTTCAAGGTTTGGCGGGATCAAGCCGGCATTTACCCAGTTTGCCTCACTAATTCCCTTCATATCATGGTTGCTAAAATGAATGTTTATACAGTCTTCCCAGCTTCGATGTAACAATTGATCACTCATATTCATGACCACATCACCAATGATATGACGACTTTCCCGAGGGGCTACATAAATGCCGTGGTCATGACATCCATCCACATCAGCGCTCCACCTTCTTCTCCCGGCAAGGATTGCCCTAGTATAGTCTTGGACATCCGACACATTTACCATACTTGTAAAGTTATTTTGTAATTTACCTGGTTCTTTATACTGAGCAAGCGAATACCACATCACCACATGGTCACGAACAGAACCATATTCAAATTCCGCTCCCGCAAATGCCGCAAGATCACCATCACCAGTTGCATCAATCACACAGTCGCCCCATAAGGTACCTGCTCCCCATTTAGTTGCCACCAGACTGCCGCACACCTTGGTTCCTTTTGTGATTGCCCAAAACGTAATCGTGTTAAATAACAATTCAATCCCTAGTCGGTCAGCCATCTCTAACAGAGCAAACTTTTTTGCTTCAATATTCCATTTATGACCTTTGTACTTGATTCTTTTCTGCACATCATGGACGAGTTTCGTAATTCTCTCAGCATATCCATGTCGCTTCCCAAACCAATAGCTGTCCACTCCGCCAAAAGTACCTGTCCCGCCAAGACCTGGGTTCAGGTCCACAAGAATAGTATCGATTTCTTCTTGGGCAGAAACGATTGCTGCTGATGCACCACTAGAACCGCCTCCGGCAACGAGCACCCCTGCTGTTTTAGACAAGAAAATTTCCTGCGCCGGAACAAACCGATAGTCAACATTACGATCTAATAAATCAACAGGGATCCTCATTTCATAACTGGTATCCTCAATTGAGACCTGAGCATTCGTGTGTCTTGAACTCTGCTGATTAAAAGTAAGTTCATTTACTAATTCTGCAAACTGTTCGCCTAATGAAGCGGCTTTGACAGGGTCAAGCCAGTCCGTATTGCCATGCTCATAAAGATCTTGATAAAAACTCCATGTATTTGGATAATTTACTGCTAATTTATCAATTTGAATCTCCTGGTGAGTTTGATTCACTTCATTTTCTTGAAATGGCCCTTTTAGTTCATAGGAGCTGGCACATAACAATGCTTTATTGAAGGCAGGGATGTGATGAACCAAATATTCTGCAAGAGCAATTCCTGCCTTTTGTGCTGTTAATTCACGCTGCTGATTTTCTTCTAGTCGATTATCTGCATTGAATAACATTTGATATTCAACATAGACATGTCCTTTTCCATGATAGCCATTGTAGAGATGAACCTTGTTTTCTTTGATTACTAATTCTGAGGGAACAGGTAATTCTGTTTGGTCTATCTTTTGGACATTGGTAAACTCTAAAACTCGTTTAAAGTAAGCTTTTTTTACTTTCCACAGTTGATTTCAATGCTTCACCGTTTAAAAAGGTAGCGATAGCAGTTTCTGTTGCATCAACAATTCCTTGGCATTGAATCAATTGTCTGCCTGATTTATTGGCAATTATTAAACCATTACAATTGTCAGCAATCCTCGTGATACCAATCGGTAGCGAGGCATACAATAATCGGACACCCGCAGCAAGCAATACTTCTTCCAGGTGTAATTTCAATCGATCGACATGAAAGACAATCGATTGAGAATTACCATTGCTAAAAGTTTTTCCACAAGCGTTTACACAAGCTTCAATTAGTCTTGGCATTGTTGCTTGTGATGAGGTAATCCAAGGACTGAGCGTTGCGGTTAATTCACTGCCTAAATAGGTTCTTGATTCAACCAGCATTACCCGTTTGCCCTGCTTGGCAAATTTTAAGGCACTTGCTAAGCCAGCAAAGGTCCCTCCTATAATGACGACATCTACTTCCGCCAAAATCGGGATGTCTTGAGCAGGTAATCGATGATTTTCCACAATGAAAGCCCCTTCAAATTAGTTCACTTTTTTTATCTCAAGAAACACTTCGCCTTCCACATCGCTGCAATCAATTGTGAAAAGCTGCTCGTTTATAGGATCTTGGTGAATTAATACCAATTCACCATTAACGGTTGCTTCTACAGGGTTTCCTTCAGATAAGAAAGCAAAAACTCCGCCTTCTCTTAAGATTACCTTCATTTCCTTTTCCAGGTTCCAAACCCTTACGATCCCATCATTGCAAATGAGCTTATTTAAAAGACCAATTGGCGTAAATTGCTTTTGAACTGGAATGATTAAAAAGAGGGAAGCCACGTTTTCAGCAATTTCGATACTAATCTTTTCTTCTTTGCTCACAACCGAGTGGTTTTTCCTTAATACATCAAAGATAACAAACGTCTCACCCGCTAGATTTGGAACATCACTTGGGCTGATGGAGCCATGTATCGTTCCAGTTCCTTCATTAATATTAAACGCTGCCACAACTCCAGCACCCTTGCATGAATTCCAAATTTTTAACGGCGTTTTCGCTTGAGTTGGATCAATAAAGAGGCAATCCTCTGTTGGTACTCCAGGCTGTTCACAACGAATGATTTTTCCATCATTATAAATTAACGGCCAAATCATATCGGGATTTGTTTGGTCTACCGCATCACTAAAATAAATCGGTCCACCGCTAACTACCCGTAAAATCATGTTTTGCAGGTCATCATGGTTTTTCGTCCAGTACATATCCCAATCGCCCCAATAGAACGCACCATGGTAAAGTGAGTTATAGGCATTTTGCAAGGCATGTTCTTTGAAGCCGCTCTCTTCTTGTGGGACAAAGTCATCACTATTACGAGAAACGGCTGAGTATGGACGATGCCAAATATTTTCCTCTGCCATTCCCATACAGTTGATCACCGTATTATCAAAATGTAAGGAACAAGATGCTTCGAGTGCTGTATGGGCCCCGCTTGCTGCTTCGCCGACAGCTTGGTTATTGGCCGTAAAGTTTGAGATGGCACTTTGGCTGTCAACTTTCACAAAGTCGATTCCGTCTTTCTTTAATTTGGAATGCCATGCATGCCAAAAACCAAATCCCTCTTCCGCATTTGGTGATGGAATTAAGCTGCCGTTTTTTGCTTTATATAAATGGCTTTCTAATGACTTAGCTAAGGGACCATTGGGTGAAATTCCTTCCCAATAACCTGCAAGGGTATGCCAAACTCCTACCCAATTCACGCTATAGTTATTCTTAAGTGATGAAACGGTATTGGCTAAACCATGGGGAAATTTCTCCTGGTCAGCATCAAAGGAGTGAAGCTTATTATTATCCACTTCGGACCAGCCATCATCAATCATCATCCATTTAACAGGAAGTTTTTTCTGTTTGAGCTCTTCAGCTTTTGATAGGATTCCTTCCTCATTAACGGCATGATAAAAAGCATCCCAGCTGCACCAGCCTAAGTAATCTAAAATCTCTGGATATTTTTTTTCTTCTCTAGGCATAATGCTTTGTCCACAAACAGTTGTCGCTTTCTTAACATTTTTATTCACTAAAGAGAATGGATTATTCCCAGTACCTAAAATGAAGGCAAATGTTGATAAATGATTAAAGCCACCATGGAAAGGGGAAATGGAGATTTGCAAGCCCTCTTTAGTACCTGCTAAATCTGTCCGCGATACTTCATCACAAACAGGCAGTATATGAAAATATTCTTTTTCACTTCTTAATAATAACGATTGTGTCCGTTCTGGCACTTCTTGGATGTTATTCGTGAAAAATGGCCGCGTCCACCAGTCCTTATGTTGATAGTTCACCATAACCTCATACTCTTCCATCATGTTGTTAATGGTTATGTTGATGGCACGCTGCGGAGCAAAAAAGGATTGCTTTTTAAACAATTCTTCATTATTAATATCCGCATCCACAAAGGCGGTGATAAATGAATCGTAACACCTGAATTTTAGATTCATATTCACTGTCTCGGCATGATCACTAAATTCGGAACGATATTCTGTATAAAAACCAAGATGATCTTCTCCAGTACTCTCATCTAGGGTTTTTAACTCTAGTAATTGAATTGATTGATTATCTAGATTCGTAGACACTTGGATTCCGGAAAGAACCATTTTATTATTCAACAGACAATGCAGCTCGTTTTGATTTTGCTGAAATTGAAACATAGTTTCGCTCCTTTAGTTCTTTTTTTGTTCATACGCTTATCCTTCGATTTCAAGGCCATACTTGGCAACAGAGAGTGCAGCCAAATCACCAACACTTTCTCCTAAGCCGGAAGGAACCACAGTACAAACATCGAGGGAATACGAAAGTGCTTCTTTTCGAAGCTCTTCCATTACAACTGGCTTTAGCAATGCTTCTTGTCGCAAATAAATGCTGCCGATGACAATTTTTTCTGGATTTAGCATGTCCACTAACAGTGCCAGACCTCGACCTAATTTCTGCCCAACAATGTTGTATATCTCTTTCGCGAAAACATCTCCTGCCTGGGCAGCTTCTCCAACTGTTTTCGCCGTAATTGCCGCTATCTCATCACGATTAGAACAAATAGAAGTCATTTTCCCTTGAGCTAACCACTCATCCGCCTTCATTTGTGCCAAGCGGGCGATCCCGCCTCCACTACAGAAGCCTTCAAATGAGCCTGCTTTTCCATATCCGATTGGACCAATATTCTCTAACCGAACATGTCCGACTTCTCCAGCCATATCATTTATTCCGGTGTATAATCGTCCATCTAAAATGAGGCCTGCTCCCATTCCTGTACCAAACGTTAGAAAAATCATATTATTCGTGCCTTTTCCTGCTCCCCATTTCCATTCAGCCAACGCACAAGCATTGGCATCGTTTTGGACGGAAACGGGGACATGAAAACGATCTCTGAAAGGTGACAACACATCGATACGATCCCAGTTTGGCAAATTTGGAGGAGACAAAATCAGACCCTTTTTACTATCCAGCGGGCCGCCGCAGCTGATTCCAATTGCTTTTAGTTCAAGTCCTTTTCGTTCTAACAATAATTTTTCTAACTCACTCATCATCAATAAAAGGGCTAAATCAGGCGTGTCCGGAGTGGGAAAACTTTGTTTTGCAACTAAAGTAATCCCTTTTTCATCTTCAACTCCTAATACAACGGCACACTTTGTTCCGCCAATATCTAAACCTGCCAACACGGGAATCATTCGAAGAACGCCTCCTCTAATAAAATGCACAGGGTATGGTAAATCGGGAGATGTCTTTCTTGTATATCAGGTGTGGAATCAAAGGGAACCGAAATCGTTACGTCACATAACCTTTTCATTTCTCCGCCACTCTTACCAGTAAACCCGATCGTTACTAACCCTAGGGCCTTGGCCACTTTTATGGCATGATTAATATTTTTGGAGTTACCCGATGTGCTAAAGCCGATAAACACATCGCCTGCTTTTCCGTATCCAAACACTTGTTGAGCAAAAACCATATCCGGGGCCACATCATTAGAGAATGCTGTCATAAGTGCTGAATGACTTACAAGCGAGATGGCAGGGAGCGCACCTTGTAAATGTTCACCCAGGTAGTCATCTCCACCAGAAACTGAGGTTAATTTATCTTTCATCTCTTGTGCCAATGGACGTTTTGACATAAATCCTTTCATTAATTCGCCCACTACATGCTCACAATCCGCAGCACTGCCGCCATTACCTGCTAATAACAGTTTTCTGCCAGACTGATAAGCCTGGTTAATCGCTTCAAAGGCTTCGACAATACTTGTTTGACATTCTACTAATTCCGGATATTTTCCAAATAGTTTTTCTAAATTAGCATTCATTGCTACATCCCCTATTACAATCGTTAGATTAATTTTCCTTCAGGTGATCAATCGCCTTTGCAAAGAAATCCTTACTTCCAAAGCTTCCTGACTTCAGTACAAGCATCCGCGGTGTTGAATCTAAGCTAATACATGATGGAAGACCTGGTTCGATTTCTTTCCATACTGCGAGTCCTTCAATGCCGAGCCTGCTGCAAACAGAAGCAGATGTTTCTCCACCCGCTAATAACAAACGGTTAACTTTTGTCCTTTTTAAGGTCTCATCCACTACAAACGCTAATGATTCAGATACCATCCTTGAAATCGACGTATTTGTATAGCCTAATCTAGTACCCAGTTGTTTTGTTTCCTTGACTACATCTTGGGTGTTCGAAGAGTGAACAAGAACATCCTTACCATCATTTAATAGCGTGGTGAGATTCATAATAAGTTCCTCTAAATGAGCAGCCTTTTGATCCGAAAATAAGATCACTGTTTTCATTTCGAATACAGGCAGCCCACGCTGTTTCATTTCTTCCACTTGATTAAAGGTCTGCGGCATTAAACTACCTGCCGCGCATAAAATTCCTGCTTCTAATTTTGGTAGTGTAATAGACCGAGTTCCATTTTGATCTTTATTCATTACCAGTGCTAATTCTTCAGCAATCCCTGAGGCACCACAAATAATCTTTTCATCCTTTATTGCTCTAGCAATTATTTGTAAGGAAGACTGATCTTTGACATCAACAATTAAGTACTGACACTGCGATCGCATCTGAGAAATTTCTTGCTTTAGCTTTTCACTGCCTTGTTCAACAATTTCATGATCGACAAGAGCAACTTTCCTCTTTGTTTGAGCTTGTAAAATATCAACCAAATCCGAGTGCAGCATTGGATGAACAGGATCATTACGGAACTCAGAATCTGCTAATTTCTTACCATGAACATAGTGTTGACCATACATGGTAGTTCTTCCGTTTTTCGGAAAACCAAGCACAACCACTGCAAATTCATTCTCGAGTGCATCGAGCATGGCATCAAATTCTGCACCAATATTTCCTCTAAAAACGGAACAGGTTTTATTGAAGAATTGTTCACATCCTAATGCCTGGAGACTTTTGGTACTCGCAAATACTTTCTCATAGGCTTCTTCATATCGATCAAGACGTGAATTTGTATCCATAATCAATACATTAGGTGGGAACGTTCCCATTTTGTTGTAAAGTGGATAGGGAAAAACTTCTGTCTGCCAATCTGCTTTAGCAAACATGATTCCAATATCATTTGCACCAGTAATATCATCCGCGACAATTCCAATCAATTTTCCCACATCCTCCTTGGCTTATATCCTGATTCATGTAGAAAGCTATGTACCTCTTTCTCAGAAAGCTCTTGTAAAACAACACCTGCTTTTTGAGAGATTAATAGCATTCGACAAGCCATTTCTAATGTTTGCAGTGCCATTTTCGCTTCTTTTAAGGACGTATCATAAACAAGGACGCCATGATTTTCTAATAAAAGGATATTCGCCTTTTTCGCCTTTTCTCTAACAAGGTCGCCAAGTTCCATTGAACCTGGGTTTGCATAAGGAACTCGCTCAATCTTTTCTAAATAGTACATACTTTCAACAAACCAAGCCGAAGGGATATCAATGTTAGAAGAAGCAATCAGTGTGCTATATAAAGGTGAAGCATGTAATACTGCACCAATCTCAGGACGAGTTTCATAGATAGCGAGATGCATCGGAACCTCTTTAGAAGGTTTTCTGCCACTATTTATACTCTTACCTGATTCGATCGAGCACTCGGCAAAATCCTCTACATCCAAATCTCCTAAATAGGTTCCGCTTGCTGTGATCAGAAAAGAATTTTCCGCGGTTTTTGCACTGATATTCCCTGAATTCCCCCATGCGAGGTCATATTGCATCATATATTTTCCTGTTTCCCGTAATTGCTTTTTCAGCTCTTGTTTTCTATCCAAAATCATTTTACTCATCCCATTCAATCAAATTTGTTTTCCTGACAGGTTCATCAACATTTTTGGGAACACGGAAGGTTTTAATTTCAGATGCTTTAAAGACAGCCTTGAACGTACGATTAAATTTCGGCAAAGTGATTTCTACTTCAGTGGGTACTTTATTTGTTTCATATAAACGAATGATTAAATCTTCATTGTCTTCGGCCTTTTTTAGAGCACTAACAATCACATTATCGGCACTTACTTTCACATAGGAATCTGATTGTGGTAAGGAACCTTTATGGAAGGACTCAATAATTGAGATTGGTTTACAATTTAATTCTGCTGCTCTTTTCGGTGTTTCCGCTTCTTCCCAGCTTCCTTCGTGAGGAAGTAATGAGTATTCAAAACGTTGAACTCCTTGGTCAATAAATGTATATTCCCCGTCCTCTTCTGGTACGAGCGGATCATGATGGGCGTAAATAGGGCTGCGTAATACCGTTAATGCAAGTTCCTTATTATGAATGCTGTAGCTAGATTTAGCGTCATTGATAAGACTTAAGCCATAAACTCCTTCATGGTTTGGTGTAACACCTGTCACATCAACCCAGCTTTGACCTGGCTCTTCTTCACCATTATGCTCGCGCTCTATCGTACCATATGGAATTTCATAGGTTTGTTTTCTAAAGATGGAATTAATCGGGAAAACAAGCTTAAGCATTTTAAACTTTTCGCGCCAATCAACCGTTACTTTTACATCGATCTGGTCTTTTCCTTGATACATCGTGAAGTCTTGGATTAAGATCGAGCGTCCGTATTCACTTTTCACCCGAATCACTGATTTAACTGGTCCATGCTCAGCAAGATATACTTTCGTTGCTCTGAAATCGCCAACTCTTTCATTAAAATGAAGGGTATCATGGCTCCATGTATCTGTTTTATCATTGATTATTACCGGCTTTGCTGCTGGACCTGCAAATACTTCATGTTCTACTTTTTTATCAAATAGGCTCGAAATCCAACCAGTCTCTGCATCAAACTCTATTCTAAAGCGTTCATTTTCCATCGCATGTGAACTTGCTTTTATAGGTTCAACTACTGATTCACTGCCACTTAATTCTGTATAAATTCTATATACTCGATATCCCATTGAAGGTAATTCGGCTAAAAAGTTTAAGCGGTAGCGTCCCCCAGCTGTTGCTTGTGACTGTATAGTTTGAAATGGGATAGCATTGCCTTGATCATCTACTAGAACAGATGTTGGTTTTATGGTGCCTATTTCGACTTCAACATTCACTTTGCAATCCCACGCATTTGGGTTAAAGACGACAATGGGTCTCATTTTTTCATCTTGCTCAATGTCAATTTTCCATGAAATGGACTGGATCGCGTTATTCAATGCCCGATCAGCAATAGCCAATGCTTCTCCGTATAAATTTCTAGCGTCCTCATAGGCAGACTCAATGCTCGTTCCAGCTAGAATATCATGAAATTGATTAAATAAAACATTCTTCCAAGCCCGGTTGAATTCAGCCGGATAGGGTTGTCCGGTTATCCAAAAGGCGAGTGCTGAATACTTTTCAGCCGTCATCAGCATATTCTCTGCTTTTCGATTGTATTGTTTTACGCCTGAATGGGCCGCATAGCAGCCGCTGGCATGATGCTGCAAGTCATCGTGAACAACAGGTAAATCCTTTGTATCCTTTACTTTTTCAAAATATTCTTCAGGAGTAGAGAAGACTAGATTAGGAAGATCAGCATCCTTATTTAAGCGATAAATACTTTCAATATTTTCCTTAGTTGGCCCGCCGCCATGGTTTCCAACGCCATAAAAAATCATCTGGTCGTCGACGTTTCCTTTAAATTCGCCTTTACACCGCTTAACAATCCGATCTAATTCTTTTCCCCATGAATTATATTCATGCATGATGCGAAATGCCAGCACACGAGATCCATCATCAGATTCCCACCAAAAAAGATTACTTGGCAGCCCTTTTTCATTTGGCGCTGGCCGCATAAATACGTAGGAATCCATGCCGCTTTTTTTCAATATTTGGGGCATCATGCCATGATGACCAAAACTATCGACATTATAGCCAACCTTTGCCGTTACACCAAATTTTTCGTGAAAATATCGTTGACCATAAAGACCTTGACGAACAAACGATTCTCCATTTGGGATATTGCAATCAGGCTGAATCCACCAGCCGCCAACAATCCTCCAGCGTCCTTCTTGGATCCGCTCTTTAATTTCTGCAAACATTTCAGGTTCATTTTCCTCTACCCATTCGTACATGGAGGCAGAACTAGAAGTGAAAATAAAATCTTCGTATTCTTTCATTCGATCCAATGCAGACCGAAAAGTAGCTTTTGTTTCTTGAAATCCTTCTTGCCATTGCCAAAGCCAAACCGGATCTAAATGGGCGTTACCAATCATATGAAATGTTTTATCTTTCATTTCCTCAACCCCTGTCTCATTCTTGTTGTCTTATTGGTTGAATTGAGATGCTTTGTTATTACTTAATAAGTATTGTGTGATCTTTTCTGTTACTGTTTCTTCAACAGCATCCTGCCCCACTTTTAACAATTCATCAGGTAATTGATTACATTCTTTATTGGACATTCTTTCTTCACGCCCGATGGCTTTTAAGAAAGAAATCTCAAGGTCTGTTGCAATATTCACTTTACTTACACCACCATTTGGCAGCTGAAATGCCTTTTGTACCATTTCACTTGGTACACCAGATCCACCGTGAAGAACAAGATGTACAGGAGTTAACTCACGAATGGCCATTAACCGTTCAAAATCAACCTTTGGTTCACGAACCATATACACACCATGCGCTGTTCCACATGATACAGCTAATGCGTCAACACCTGTCTGCTTCACAAATTCAGCTGCTTCAACCGGATCTGTATATAATTCTTCATCATGATCGGTCTCAATAAAATCAGTTGTTCCAATCATTCCAAGTTCTGCTTCAACAGAGACCCCTTTGGCATGTGCATATTCAACAACCTCTTTTGTGATTTTCACATTTTCAGCAAATGGCTTTTCTGAAGCATCAATCATCACCGATGTAAAGCCAGCAGAAATTGCATCCTTAATCACATTCAGCTCTTTCGTATGGTCAAGATGTAAAACTACTGGTACAGTAATTGATAATTTTTCTACCTGTGCATAAAACTCATCTGCAAATTCAAACGGGGTAATCCCGTAACGTTCTAATTCCTTTTGTGAAATTTGCACAATAAGAGGTGATTCTGTCTTTTGTCCAGCTTGTAAAACTGGGGCAATCATAGCGATATAACGCGGTGAAAATGACCCTGTTGCATAGTGGGATTTTTCTGCGATTGCAAGAGCTTCTGTTAATGGGAGTACATTCGTTGGTTTTAATCGATTCATTATTAATCATTCCTTATTTTTTAATTTTTGGCTTTGTTAAACTTGGCTGTTGATTTCCGCTCCAGGCGCTTCGCTTTCCGCGGGCGGTCCGGGGAGCCTCCTCGGCGCTATGCGCCTGCGGGGTCTCCCCTGCCCCGTCCTCCCGCAGGAGTCTTCGCGCCTTCCGCTCCAATCAACTTGGCAATAAAAATCAAAAATGACATTTAACAAAGCCTAATTTTTTAATTTTTTAGTGTGCGTTTTACTGCTTCCATTCCTAATTCAGGACTCGTCACAAAATGACGCTGCTCGTCAGGCGTAAAGCTGGAAACAACCCTGGCCATCGATGCTTGAGCTAGGACAACGATATCTACTTTTTTTGCTAACTCACGTAAAGCAACTGAAAGATCCAAATCATGTCCTTCTTTATCATTTGCGATTAATTTCTGATAGGCCAATGACACTAGAATAGGTTCAAACTCCACATTTTTCTGTTTCTGAGCCGCTTTTTGTTTAAGCAATTCTAAGGTTGGCTTTAGTGTTGTTTCCAATGTCGCTGCTACCCCTATTTTTTCGGCTGAGTTAATCGCGAATTCTGCCATTGCATCATCAATACGAATAATGGGAGTTGCTATCTTCGGTTGGGTAAATGCAACAAGTTCACCAATGGAAGAACATGCATTTAAAATACAATCTGCTCCAAGCTGTTCAGCAACTTTAGCATAACCTTCCCACCTATCAGCGATTTCTTGAACATTTCCGCCATTTTTGCCTAATTGCGGCAGGATTGAATCATCTACCAAATTGATAATTTCACATTCCCCGATCATTTTGTTGGCTAAATCTTTCAACGGCTCAATCGTCACTGGAGTCGTATGAATAATTGCAAGTTTCTTTTTCATGATTTTTTCCCCCAATCATTAATAATTTCACCCTTGAACACAACTAACCATCAGGGTATTGCCCAAGATGGTTAATTGAATTTTCAGGTTAAGAAAGCTGCAAAGAGTTGTTAAATGCTAAGGCTTCTTGGGTTGCATAAAGCACGAGCCCCACACACCAAGAGTGAGATAACGTCAGCATCATTCCCTTTGGCTGAAAACAATTCGTATTATAAAAACGCTCGGTAACCATCCCTTTGTAAGCATTAAAATCGCCATCTTTCCTAGCGATGAACTGTAGGAAACAAGCAATATGATCACGTGTCCTGTCTAAGTAATAGGGATCATCTGTGTACTTCCATAATCGAAGCATCTCTGGAACACAAAATAGTCCATAATTATGTAAATGCTGGTTGGATGGTGAAGCCTGATCAGCACCTCGGGAACGAAAATCGTATTGATGCAGGAATGTGTGCTCAGGGAATGCCAAATTGTAGGTCCACCGGAACGTCATTAACCAATCAGCCGCATGTTTTGCAAGCTTTAACCATTTTTTGTTTTTGTCATTTTCATAGAGTAATACATAGGCAACCACGGCATTATAAGCGTCCTCAGATGTTGGTGTTAAATGGACATCCTCTGGAGCTCCATAAATGTATTCGTCTAGCACGAAATGCTCATAATAATGCCCCGCCTTTTCTGCCGCGAACCGATACTCTTCTTTTTCAAAAAAGTTACTTCCTTCAAGGAGTGAAGCAATCCATAAAATGCCGCCTGCTCCATCCCATTCTTCTACCTCACCTGTTTCAAAGTGGTAATAGGAACCGAAATTACCATCTGAACGTTGATGCTTCACGGCAAAGTCTAAATTGGATTGGACTGCTTTTTCCCAATCCGGATGACTTACCCCTGCTTCCTTTTCAAAGTTTAGGGCACGAACCAAAAACAAAGTTGCTTCAGAGATTGTTCTGGCTTGCAACCATGTATTCTTTGGGTTCCAACCAGTTCCCCAACCCTTTCCGAGCACCCATGACGCCCAAAATGTTCCACTCGGGGCAAGCGCCGAAGCTATATTATTCATAACATCAATGGCGGCATCAACATAGTGTTGATGTCCATTTTTTCTTCCATAGGTAAGCAAAGCGTAAGAATATGGTGCGCCGCTGACCCAGCCCACATGCATATGCGGACGGTCACCCATTCCTTTTACATTATTGTTAAACTCACGGTCAAACGCTGCCGTTTCTGCTAGAATGCTATGCTCAGGCATATAGTGCCAACGATACAAACCATGCGCTGTTAATTCTGATGCCTCCTCAAGACCCATCCAGGGATTTAAGGAATACTCTTGTTGATGCTGCCGATACATTTCACGGACAAATGGATCATATGAATGTAAATCAGGTGAAGCCGTATAGATCTTTACTTGTAAATGAATAGTTTCCCCTGGCTTAAATGTGTACAAAGATATATCCATTGGCTCTGGAATCGGTTCACCAACAAATGTAACCGGTTCTTCTTTATACGGGAAATTAACCCAGATTGATGTTTTCGAGTCATTTCCTCGGAACCCTAGACTTGTTAGCCCCACCTCACTCATTTCCTCTACACAAAGTGCACCGCACATTTCATCATTCCAGGCAAATATAGCTGGGAGAGCGGCACGGTCTGAACGAAAAGACCAATGGTCCGAAACCATCTCCTCATGATTGCCATCCTGGTAATCATATCTTGGATATTTTCGAGTATTATGCTCAAAGCGATTTTCTTTATAAAAAGCACCGGGAATCATCCAAGTTGGCTTTCCGCTGCCTGCTAAATCGGCATTAAACTGTAATCCATAATTGCCTGATGCTTCTTTATTATAGGTAACATTGAGATTAACTTGGATAAAGCCACAACCAGCTTGTTCATTCTTCCATTCCGATTCTACAGAGAAGTACTCTCCATTCCCCGAAATGTGGTACCCCCCAACAATTTCTTCAACTTTATCAATTTGAATTTTTCCTATATTTTTTTCTTCATTATATATATCGAGAAGTGAGTCAATTTGAAGGTATGCATTTCCACTCTCCCGTTCCGAAGAATAGACCTGTATTTCGGTTTGTTTCTTTACGTTTTCATGTATGTTGATAAATGTACCCACTGAAATCACACCTTTAGTTTGTAAAGTTCAATCAAGTTTTCTCTAAAAATCCTTCTAGCAAACTCTACTGCTTCTTTTTCTGTTAACATTTGATCTTGCACTTTCTCTACTAAGACGTCACCCACAATTTTTCGGGCAAGCTTTTGGTGTGCATAAGTTCCTTCAATAAAGTTGTAATCCCCACCAAAACCGAAAATTTTGTTTTGGGGAACCATTTCAATCATTTGATGAAGTATTTGCTTGGCAATTGTTGGAGAAATAGCATACACCCAAGTAAAATCTGCATAAACATTCGGATAATTTTTTACAATACTCAAATACTCCTGGTGGTACGGGATACCACAATGTAAAAGAACAAAATCAGCCTCAGGATATGCTGCCAGAAGCGGAATAAGATCCGTTACCTTCGAGTTTGTAATAATATTTCCATTACCCGAAACACTGGTTTCATGGTGTCCCGTATGAATTTGAATTGGTAATTCATATTTGATCGAGCATTGGATAATGTGATGAATTAAGTAATCTTGTAAAACGACCAATTCTTTTTGCGACATGGGTTCATTTATAATAGAAGAAAGCAGGGTATTAAAGCATTGTTCAGCCTCATGGAAGGTTGGCTTCATCGTTTTCAGCGTCCTCCAATAGGCATGGCCTAACTTAACAGCAACCATTCCTTCTTTAACAAATTTATATAATAAGGCATCAACTGCATGAAGATAATCCTGGAATGTTTGAACATTCTCGCCTATATGTTCTTCAATGACTTGTACATCCTTAATTGTTCTCAAATTAAAGGCATAGTCCAAAAACATGACGGGACGAAAAAGGGAAAAATCAACATTGGTTGTAAAAGGTAATGTAATGGCTAAATCAATTCCCGACTTTTCATTTAGAACCCTCTGATACCATGTATCATCATTTGTAGCGGCTAATACTTTTTCATTTAAAGCTAATATGCCATTAACAGACCAGTCATCCATTCCAAATAAATCGTGTACCGCTGTTTTTAATAATCGTGCATAGGTAGTATTTTTCGTTTTTTGATAATAAAGCAAAAATTGCTCTGCTTTCTCTTCCACACTTAATTTTGAGTTTTCGCTTAAAATTCCACGTTGCATCCCCGCAGTGATTAAGTCTGAATCTAAATAATGAAGAAGACCAAAGAAATCTACTTTATTTTTCTTTCGAATCTCCATTGGATCAATGTGTTCATGTCCATCGATGATGCGAATTTTGTTAATTTCTTCATGTATACTACTCATGGTACTGCTCCCTCCAAAGATAAAGGATGACTCAAAAGAATTCGCCCCCCTCTCTATCACGCCAGAGTGATTATTTCTTCTGGCGTGGCAGGGGCTGCCATTTCATTTTCAAGTCATCCTTTTCTTAAACAAACAACTAATTAGTCAACTTTAAGTTCAGGGAATGTATTCTTAACTTCTTTTTTGAAGTTCTTAATTACTTCCTTAATATCAGCATTACTTTTGACGCCTTGACCTGCAGCTTTTCTCCAAATACTTAACACTTCTTCACCATATTTGTCTGACTTATAGCCAGGAATATCTTTAACGGTTTCGTAATATGGCTTTAAAATATTTTGATCGCCAAACATCGGAGATTTGAATGTTTCTAAGTTGTCTTCATATACAGATAAAAGTCCTGGCATATTGCCTGTTGCTTCTAAATTGTGCTGTTGCCATTCTTTACTTGCAATAAACTCAATAAATTTATAAGCTAAATCTTTATTAGGAGATTTTTCATAGATTGAACGGTATGTTCCACCCATGTAAAATCCTTTTGGAGTTCTAGCAACACCAAACTTATCTTTCGCCTTATCATCTTTGTTATCAACCATGAAGCTTGCCCATGCAGGCATTGCTGATAAAACAACACTTCCATCATTAATGGCATTACCCCAGCCTGCAGAGAAGAATTCTAATTTCGCGTCCACATCATTATTAAAAATTTCTTTTTGTAATTCATAACTTTTCTTCCAAGCGGAATCGATTGTTAATTTTCCATCCTTTACCCATGGCTTTGTATTATAAGCTTCCATGTTATAGATATCGCCATAATGGGAAATTAAATGAACTTTTCCATTGCTGTCTTTATTTACTTTCTTACCTAATTCAATAATTTTGTCATAAGAATCGACCATTTCAGAGATTTTTTCTGGGTCATCTGTTCCTAAATATTTTTTTGCATTTTCTTTGATATACCAGAATCCTCCTGGTGAAGAATGATCTGAAATCGCTTTAACGTCACCCTTAGCATCTCTTCCTAAAGCTTGTACATAGGGAACATAATCTTTCACAATATCTTCCGCACCCATATCAGAAAGGTTTGTTGCATACTTTGAATTGATAAACTTATCAATATATCCTCTTTCTAAGTCAAAAATATCTGGGACATCTTTACCTGATTGAAGTACATTTAAAAGCTTTGTTTTATATTGATCACCAGGGAAGATTTTCACTTCCACTTCAGCATCCGGATATTTTTTCTCAAATTCTTTTGCCATGTCTTCTACTTGACCAAAGAATGTCCAAATGGTTATTTTACCTTCAACTTTATTGTCATTACTTTTTTTAACTGTACTTGATGCAGTCTCATCTTTTTTCGAACATCCCGCAAATAAGGATAAGACAAGGACAGCAGCGAATAGGATTGGAAGTATTTTTTTCATTATGGAATACAGCCCCTTTTTTTGATATAATGAAGGTCTAATGTTTTTCTTATCGTCCTCTTTAAGTGGCTAAGACCGTCAATTCTTTTACACTTAAACGTGAGGATAAGTTAAGCTTTTCTTCAGTGAGGGTTCATTCCTTCACTGAAGGATATTTTTGATCATGATGTATTACTGGACATCACCCCAATCAAGTGGTCACTATTATTTATCCTTTTAATGCTCCTGCAGTAACACCACTAATAATCTTTTTAGAAACGATAGAGAAGAAGATTAAGATTGGTATAACTGAGATAACAATCCCTACATACATTGCCCCAAAATCAGTTGAGAACTGAGACTTAACACTTGCAATCATTACTGGTAATGGCTGCAAGTCATTATCGAAAAGAATAATCATCGGTGTTAAGAAGTCATTCCACTTGCCAATGAATGAAAAGATTCCAAGAGTTGCCACCGCTGGCATTAATAATGGAAGCACCAACCGATGGAATATTTTAAGTTCACCACACCCATCTATTCTCCCTGATTCCAGAATTTCTGTCGGAACACTGGAATCACACATTTGTTTCATAAAGAAGATCCCAAACGCGTTTGAAATAGATGGAAGAATGATTGGCCAATAGGTGTTTAACATATTAAAGGAATCCATAAGCTTAAAAAATCCGATAATTCCTAATTGCCCTGGAATCATCATTGTTCCTAGGACGGCCATGAAAAGAATATTTTTACCTTTGTAATTGAATTTTGAGAATCCATAGCCTGCCAGCGCTGAGAAGTATAAACTTAATATGGTTGATGTAACAGTTATAAACACTGAATTAACAAAGCCTCGCCAAATTGGTACTGTATCCAACAACCGATTATAGTTATTCATAAACTCAGTGCCTGGAAGAAGTAATAATTTCCTGGCAATGTCTGAATTTGCGTGGGTCGAAGTGATCATCATACTATAAAAAGGCAGCAGACAGGTCATTGCGACTATTATCAAGAATACATATATCGCGAATTTACCTAACAATTTTTTAATATTTCTTTCTTTTATCGTTTTACTTTTACCTAATGAAATACTATTGTCAGCAATACTATTACTAGCTTTCATAAAGGATCCCCTTTCTTCTAAGCGGAAAGTCTCCTACTTTTTAAAGTAAAAAGTCATTTTACTGTTCAACTTTATTCATTTTTGAAAACTTAATAGATATTAATGAGAAGATTAATATTATGACAAAGATTGCGTAAGCGATTGCTGCTCCATAACTATAATCAAAGTTTTTGAAAGCTGTTTGGTATAAATACATAACCATTGTTAATGTTGAGTTATCAGGGCCATTACCTAACATTAATGGTGCGTCAAATAATTGCAGACCACCGATAATGGAAGTAATAAAGGTAAATAACAGTACCGGTTTTAACAAAGGCAAGGTAATTTTTGTAGCGATCTTCCAGCGTGACGCTCCATCCACTTCAGCTGCTTCATATAATTCAGGGGATATGGATTGAAGTCCGGCGATAAATACTAAAAGATTGAATCCAAAGTATTGCCACATAATTACTCCTGCAACAATAATCCTTGATAACCATGGACTATTTAACCAATTCACTGGATCGTCAATAAGCCCGATCCCCATCAATAACTTATTAACACTCCCCGTTTGCCAGTCAAACATTAAACTGAACAAAACCCCTAGTGTTATAGGTGTTACGATATGCGGAAAATAATAGACTGCTCGAAAGAAATGTTTCCCACGAATAAATTTTTCATTGAGAATCATCGCTAACAGTAGCGAAAGTACCAATTGAGGAACAATGGAAAGAATCCAGATAATTAATGTGTTCCCAATCGACTTAAAAAAGAAAGTATCGTGCAGTAATCGTGAATAGTTTGCTAAGCCCACAAAGACTGGGTCGGAGAAACCATCCCATTTTGTAAAGCTTAGATAGAGTGAATATATGATTGGTGTTAAGCCAAAAACTAGAAATGAAATGAAAAATGGAACCACAAAGTAGAAACCGTATTGAGATTTATTAATAGAATTTCTCATATTTTCACAGCCTTATATTCTTTTTTGTTACATCATTGAACATGTGTGATTTTCAGGAGTCAACTCCTATGTAGTAAACCTATCAATCTATTTTTCAACCAAATCGATTGATTTTTCTCTTGTTGAACTTAGTTGGATATTGGCTCAGATATTTTTCTGCAAGAATCGCGAATAATTAGTTTTGGTGTTAATAAATGTCGTTCAGAAAAATATTCGATCTTATTTTCCATTCTATTAAATAGTTCAATCGCTGCTTTTGTGCCCATTTCCATAAATGGTTGTTTCACTGTTGTCAATGAAGGATAAACCCAGCTTGACAGTGTAATATCGTCAAATCCAGTAATCGAAAAGTCGGTTGGGACGTTATATCCTCGTTCCTGAACCGCTCTTAATGCTCCAATCGCTGTTTCATCGTTTGAAGCAACAACTGCAGTGAAGTCTCCAGAATTTAATAATTGATTCATTGCCAGATATCCATCCTCATTTGACCAATCTGTCGAAACAATCAAATCTGTTTTAATATCTAATCCTAATAGTTCCATTGTTTCAAGATAGCCAGCTAAACGGCATTTTGTTGCCGCAGCATCTGAAGGTCCTGAAATATAAGCGATTTTTCGGTGGCCAATTCTATTAAGATATTTCACAAGCTCAGAAATACCGTAATAATTATCAACATCAACAGAGACTAAACCATCCACACCGGCAGAATCCCCAAAGACAACAACCGGGCAATCAGATTCCGCTAATTTCAATAAATCCTCTTTATCCCTTTTCCTGAAGCTGATTAAGATAATTCCGTCAACATGACCTTCATAATATAGATTTTGAAAATAAGATTCCTTGTAGTTATAAGAAGTCATACTGTAGAAAACACAATTAAAACCCTTTTCCTTTGCCACCTCTTCAATTCCTCTGAAGATCATCGGATAAAACATATTCGTAATACTGTCAACGACAATCCCAATGGTTTGCGTTTTATTTACAACCAATCTTCTTGCATTTTCATTACGATGATAGTTCAATTCTTTAATAGCTTTTTTTAGCGCTTCTTCTGTTTCTTTTTTTACTGGCTGGCCATTTAAATAACGAGATACAGTACTTTTTGAAGTATTGGCCAATCTAGCAACATCTATAATCGTAGAGCTCACATTTAAACCTCCTCACCCTTGCAAGAAAATTGGAACGTTCCCAATATAATGCAAAAATTTTTTAAAACTATTAAACATCTAAAACATTGATCCTGGTACGGCTCACTCTACCGTTTTGAAACGATCGTAGAAACAGCAAATCTCATACAGTTATTACCATCCTATCGATAGACTAACAGAACTACCAACAAGTAGGCAAGATGATAAACCCAATTACCATCTATAGAAACCGTTTACATTCAGTCGAAAAAATTTTTATTTCACCTTGCAACTGATCCCTATACAGTGTAATTCAATTGGCTTTAAGAAATAGCCCATTGAATTACACTTCACTTATCGGGAACGTTCCCAATTTGGTGCTAAATACTATCTAATCAAATTGTAAGCGCCTGTCTATCTTTTGTCAAACCAAAATATATAATTATCAGATATTATTTCTCGTCATTTTCATCCTTTATTGAAGAAGGTATTCTAGCAATCGTCCGATATATATACCACATCCAGATATAACTAATAATACTACCGCTAAAAAACAGAAAAAGAGCCGGTACTTTCATTGATAAAAAATAGAATAAATAGGTGATGATAAATAATCCTGCTGTTTTGAGTGGTGAGGCAAGACTAAATAAAAAACTATATTTTATATAGGCAAAAAACCTATATTCAAAGTGAACGAAAATCGGGAAAAAATAGATACATGTCGTGATAAATAAATAAGCAATCAATAATGTCATTATTTTCAATACCGTGCTGCTAATAGATACACCTATCGCAAAGTAGTGATAATCAAAATACAATAACCATCCAATTGCTGCTAGTATCAAACCAAGTCCATTTACTTTAAAAAATTCTATTTTATAGTTTTTCCAGAATGTTTTAAATACGGGTGTATCCACTTCTCCTATTACCCATTTGCGGATAACAGAAAACATAGCTGCTGTAGCGGGAAAAATCCCAAATACCCCTAACCCTAGTATCGTAAAAGCAATCCATAACAATTGGAGATACGCAAATTGCATGATCAGTTCGGTTATCCGATAGATAAACTGATGTATTCCTCTAGTTTTCATTGATCATCACCCTTTAAATATTTGGAGAATTAAAAATTACACCACTCATGCTCAGTATTAAAAATATTAACCTTTTGATTTTTCACAGCATTCTCAGCAAACAGATACATCGCTGCCGACCACGATTGGCCTGCATACCCCATAGGTCGTCCTGATTGTCCATGAAACCACTCAGTAAATTCCCATTCATCCTTCTTACCTGCTTTATTCATCTGAGCTAATTTCCCTATTTGATACTCTGCCTCCTCAAACCTTTTGGCCTGGATTAGCGCAGCAACATAGAAACCGCCAATAAATGGCCATGATCCGCCGTTATGATAATGATGCGGCAAATTAAGATTTCGAACCCGATAGTAATCCCGCCAATCCTTTTCACCTTCGCGAATCGCTGGATACAAGGCTTGTACCGGATAAGGCTCATTGATTCCGCAACCATGGATATAATCCAATATTTTATTTGCTTTATCTTCATCAGCAATTCCAAAGACAATCGCCAGTAAGTTTGCGAGTGTATCAAATCGGTCAGCATAATCGCGAAACCCCATATATGGTAAATAAAATGGTCTTTCCACTAATTCCGTTTCGACGCGCTTGATTGGATATATCCATTCTTTCCGTTCTTTTTTAACCCAATCCATTTTCTCCTGATTTTCTGGGGTTATCCACAAAAGGATATTAATCTTCTTTTTTACATCCTTAGCATTGTCATAATAATAGCTTGAAGGAATATCTAGCGCATCTGCCATATGTCCCATGCACTTCCATGCAGCAGCATATAAAACATTATCAAATAGAACATTATAGCGGTTTGCAAATAAATCAGCCCAGTCCATTGCTTCGTGAACTTCCAATAAACCGCACTCATTTGAATCTTGATATCGAAGCCATAGCAATGCCCTTTCTAAATTGCCCCACCATTTTTGTAAAAACTCTTTGTCCTTCATTTCTATATAGTACGAGTAATGGCCAATGATATACCAAATGTTGCCGTCAACACACCCTGCATGAATGGAATCTTCCACAGCTTGACCGTTTTCACCCTCATTCTCTAATTTACCACCGTGTGCGATTAAAGCTGGGTCAGCAACATTCGGAAATCCAACATTATGTGGAATTTTTCCTAGTTCACTTTGGAAACGACCCAATGTTTCCAATGACCTGCGGTGCACCATCTGCCCCATGTCATTATCACAAACTAAAAGACCGAGTCCACAGATCATACTGTCTCTTGCCCAGACTTGTTGGTAAGCGGTACTTGATCCGAGCAGACCAAGCTCTCCCCCGTTCTGTAACAGAATTTTCTCAGCTTTTTCTCTTCCTATTTCAACTATTTTAGCTTCCATCTCAAAGTTCCCCCCCTAGATTTTCAATTAAATTTGTTTCATAAATTGGCTCTTCAGGATTTTTCGGGATGCATAATGTTTTGATTTCCAATGGCCCAAAGTGCAGTTCGAATGATCTACCCCAGTTTTTCAATTCTACTTTTGCAACCGTTTCTGCATTATTCATTTCAAATAAACGAATAATCAAGTCATCATGATTCTCGGCTTTCTTTAAAGCAGAAAGAATAATGTTTGGTTGATTAATCGAAATAAATGAATCTTCTTGCGGCAGTGAACCCTTATGGTAGGTTTCAATAATCAATTGCGGTTTTTGATTTAATTCTAGTGCATGCTTTACAGTTTCAGCTTCTTCCCAACTGTTTTCATGTGGTAACAATTGATACGTAAAAGTTTGAATCCCTTGATCAATAATCGGGTAGTCTTCGTCCTTGTCAGGGATAAATGGTGCATGGTGTGCATAGATTGGGCTCCTTAAAACCGTTAAGTTGATCGTGTTTCCTTTCACATCGACCCCATATTTCCCGTCATTAAGAATGCTTAGGCCGTAAATATCTTCCCTGTGTTTGCTGATTGTCCCCGTTATATCAATCCAATTTTGCATTGGTTTTTCGTTTCCATCCGACTCACGAGAAGTATGCCCAAATGGAATTTCATAGGTGGCATTCCGCTGATTAAAACTTACAGGAAACTTGATTTTTAACGTTTGATAGCTTTCTTGCCAGTTTACTTTTACTTTGACTTCAATCTTATTGGAATGTTTATACATGATAAAATCTTGAACTATCATTGAAGATTGAAACTTTGATGTCACCCGGATAACGCCTCTTACCGGTCCTTCTTCAAGCTTCTTAATTCGAACGGGCTTGAATTCGCCTGCAAACTCATCAAATCGTAGTGTCCCATGTCCCCATGTATCAGAAGAATCATTCATTACAACAGGAATAGCTGCGTCATTCTTAAATACTTCAATTTGCTTGACTTTGTCAAATAAGCTGCTAATTCCACCGGAATCTGGATCAATAACAAGCCTGAAGCGATCGTTTTCCATTTCACAGTCTGTAACTTTTACTGTATCAAACTCATTTGCAGGCTTAACCGCACGAAGTTTATAGGTGCTATAACCTAGTGGCGGAAGCGCTGCCAAAAATACCACTCTTTTTCGATTTGGAATTTTTGCTACTGGATCAACAATTTGGTATGGTATTTCATTTCCATTTACATCTTCGATTATGAACTCTTCTGGAAGTAAGTAATTTACAAACAATCCATCCTCAAGTTCAACATTCACCTTCACCGGCCATGAATGTTGATTAAAGATAACGATTGGCTTCATGCCTTTTTCTTCTTCAATATCAATATTCCAACTCAATGATTGTAAAGCGTAATTCATATTTCTTGAAGAGATGCTGATTGATTCCCCATATAAATCTCTTGCATCATCATACGCTGATTCAATGCTTGTTCCTGCTAAAATATCATGAAACTGATTAAATAAAATCCCCTTCCAAGCTTGGTTCATATCCTCTGGGTATACTTGTCCGGTTGTCCAGTTTGCAATCGATGAAAACTTTTCAGCCATAATTGTAAGATTCTCAGAATATCTATTTAGCCTTTTTACTTCCGAATGAACAGAATAACAACCAACGGCATGGTGGAGCAGGTCATCATGAACAACAGGAAGCTGGTCCTTCAGACTTTCCACATGGTCGAAAAAGTCATTTGGTGAGCTAAAGACAAGATTTGTATCTTCGATCGATCCATTTAATTTTTCAATAATCTCAATGTTTTCCTTGGTCGGTCCACCCCCGTGATTACCAACACCATAAAAGCACATTAAGTTGTTAAAAGAATGTTTCAGCTCTGTTTTGCAATGCATTAAATGGTTTTCGAGATGGTCAAATGTACAATACTCAAAAGGAATACGAAAGGCTTTTACCCGCGAACCATCCTTAGATTCCCACAAAAACAAACGGCTTGGAAGTCCTTTTTCCTCTGGCCCCGGTCTCATAAATACGTAGGAATCCATCCCGGATTTCTTTAATATTTGCGGAAGCATTCCATTATGTCCAAAGCTGTCAACATTGTAGCCAACCGTTGCAGTCACACCGAACTTTTCTTTAAAATAATTTTGACCAATTAAGCCTTGGCGGACAAATGACTCACCACTTGGAATATTACAATCTGGTTGGATCCACCAACCGCCACAGATGATCCATCTGCCTTCTTGAATCCTCGCCTTGATTTCCTCAAACATCTTCGAATCATTTTTTTCAATCCATTCATAATAAGCTGCTGAACTGGATGTGAAAATAAAATGCTCATATTCTTTCAAACGATCGAGTGCCGAACGAAATGTCGCCTTCACTTCTTGAAAGCCTTCCTGCCAGCGCCAAAGCCAAACGGGGTCTAGATGGGCATTTCCAATCATAAACATATTCTTCATATAGAATTTCCTCCTGATTGATTGATAATCTTAGTTGCATTACTTTTATGTTTTTTAGTTTTAACTGCCTCTAGTAATCGCAAAAACAACGCTTACATTTTATTTACTTACGATTGGATTTATTATAGCATCTCAATCTTTGTTTGTGTACCCAATAAACTAAGTATTGTAACTTATTCACCCATAAGGAAACGTTGGCACTATTTAAAAAAATAAAAAAGACAGGAGGAGCTTCAAACTTAAAGCTCCTTCTGTCTTTTTTTAATTAACGATAAATAATGTCATTCCAACGTAATTCGTTATTGAATGCATTTGTGTTCGTGTCATTATTAATAACAACCATTTCGATTCCAGCTAGTTCTGCAAAGTCTCTTAGTTGTTCTGTTGTTACTTTATATGAGAATCCAGTATGGTGGGCTCCGCCAGCTTGGATCCAATTCTCAACAGCTTGACTTAAAGATGGCTGAGTTGTCCATAATACTCTAGCAACGGGGAGATTAGGCATATCTTTCTCTGGCTGCACTGCATCCACTTCATTTACTAGGAGACGGAAACGATGTCCAAGGTCAACAATGGAGGCATTTAAGGCCGCGCCGCCTCTTCCATCAAATACAATTCTCGCAGGATCTTCTTTACCGCCGATTCCAAGCGGATGTACCTCAATTTTAGGTCGAGTAGCTGAAATAGATGGGCATACCTCAAGCATATGGGCACCAAGTACCATTTCATTTCCAGGCTCAAAATGATATGTATAATCTTCCATGAAGGATGTCCCTTCATTGCCTGCAATGATTTTCATCAATCTTACAAGCGCTGCTGTTTTCCAGTCTCCTTCACCAGCAAAACCATAGCCTTGTTCCATTAAACGCTGAGCGGCAAGACCAGGAAGTTGGTTTATTCCGTGTAAATCTTCAAAAGTGGTCGTAAATGCAGTATAGCCTCCCTCAGTTAGGAATGCTTTCATACCAAGTTCAATTCTTGCTTGATATCGGATAGAATCTCTAACTGGACCATCAGTTAGTCCTTCAGGAGTAATATCATATTGCTCTTCATATTCAGCCATTAACTGATCAATTTCTTGTTCCGTTACATCATTCATGCGTTGAACTAAGTCACCCACTCCGTAACCATTAACTGTCCAGCCAAATTTGATTTGCGCTTCTACTTTGTCACCCTCTGTTACGGCTACTTGGCGCATGTTATCACCAAATCTCGCAACCTTTAAGTTTTTGCTTTCCTCAAAAGCAACTGCTGTTCTCATCCAGCTGCCAACACGTTCTTTAACATCTTGGTTTTCCCAATGACCTACAACAACCTTACGCTTTACTTTTAGGCGGCTGGCGATGAATCCATGCTCACGGTCGCCGTGTGCGGCTTGATTTAAATTCATGAAATCCATATCGATAGAATTCCATGGGATATCACGGTTAAATTGAGTAGCTAAATGTAGATAAGGCTTTTGAAGGGCAGACAGACCTGCAATCCACATTTTTGATGGTGAGAATGTATGCATCCATGTAATAATTCCTGCACAATTTTCATCTGCATTGGCCTCTAGGATCAGTTTGCGGATCGAATCAGAATCCTTTACTACAGATTTAAAAACTAATTTATAAGGTACAGCAGAATCGTCGTCCAAACCATTTACGATAGTTTTTGAATTCTCTTCTACTTGTCGCAGTACATCTTCTCCATATAATAATTGACTTCCTGTTACAAACCAAAATTCATAAGCTTTTGTAGTTAACAAGGTAATTCCTCCTAGAGTAAATGAAATATATTTTTATATCAGATTAATTATGAATATTTTATTATTAGCCATCCGTACAAGTCACCTCGGAAAGAGTCATAAAATTGTTGCTGTCTCTATTACCTACTTTTGGCCGTAATAGGCATTCACACCATGCTTGCGAAGATAGTGTTTATCTAGCAGAAATTGGTCAATAGGTTTCATTTGTGGGTTAAGCTGGAACGTGTTTAACGCCATTTTAGCTACTTCCTCTAGAACCACAGCATTGTGAACAGCTTGGCTTGCATTTTCCCCCCAGCTAAAAGGAGCATGGCCTGATAATAAAACTCCAGGCATAGATACCGGGTCAAGTCCTTCTTTTTCAAAGGTTTCAATAATTACATTACCTGTTTCAAGTTCGTATCCACGTTCAATTTCCTCTTGGGTCAAGGTACGTGTACAAGGAATTGCCCCATAAAAGTAATCAGCATGCGTCGTTCCAAGTGCAGGAATTGCTTGCCCTGCCTGAGCCCAGCTTGTAGCCCATGGTGAATGAGTATGAACAATTCCGCCAATTTGACTAAAAGCCCGGTATAGCGCAAGATGAGTTGGAGTATCAGAAGAAGGTCTTAATGTTCCCTCTATGATTCTTCCATTTAAATCTAAAACAACGAGATCATCTATTTTCAACTCTTCGTAAGGAACACCACTTGGCTTAATAACAACAAGACCTTGCTCACGATCAATCCCACTTACATTACCCCAAGTAAAAGTTACCAACCCATGTTCTGGCAGCTGCAAGTTAGCTGCTAAAACCTCTTTTTTTAATCGTTCTAACATACAGTTTCCTCCCTTTTTTCCAAGGAGCTTTCTTTTTTAATCTTTTTCAAGGTTTTCATGACATTGTTTTCACCTCTGCCAAAATAATCATAAAGGCGGGCATATTCGTTGAAAAGTTGATCATACACTTTTGCATTAGCTTTAATTGGCTGGTAGATGTAATCTTTTACACTGCCCATATCTTTGGCAGCATCTGTAATGCTGTCGTAACCGCCGCGGTCTTTTCCTGCTGCAACTGCACCAAACATCGCTGATCCAAGAGCAGGTGTTTGTGAAGAAGCAGAAATCTTAATATCCATATTTAATACATCCGAATAAATTTGCATCATCATCGCATTTTTCTCAGCAATTCCTCCAGCAGCATAAACCTCATTTACTGGAACTCCATTGTTGCGGAAAGTTTCAACAATCATTCGTGTACCGTAGGCTGTTGCTTCAATTAATGTACGATAGATTTCCTCTGGCTTTGTTAAAAGAGTCGCACCTAGGAGAACACCTGTAAGATCCGCGTCAACAAGAGTAGAGCGGTTACCGTTCCACCAATCTAACGCGAGGAGGCCGCTTTCACCAACTTGTAATTGATTTGCTTTTTCTGTTAATAGGTGATGGATGTTTACTCCTTTTTCTTCTGCTTCTTCATGGTAGCTTGCAGGGACACAGTTTTCGGTAAACCATTCGAAATGGTCGCCTACACATGATTGACCTGCTTCATACCCCATAAATCCAGGGATTACACCATCCTCAACCACACCACACATACCCGGAACAATCTTTTCTTCTTCACCTAGCAAGATATGACAAGTTGAGGTTCCCATAATCATTAACAATTTACCTGGCTCAGTAATACCTACTGCTGGGACGGCAACGTGAGCGTCAACATTAGCGACAGCTACTGCTGTACCTGGATTCAAACCTGTTAACTTTGCCGCTTTTATAGTAATTTCCCCTGCTTTAGACCCAATTGGGACAATCTTAGTTGATAGTTTTTCTTCGACTACATTTTCCAAACGTGGATCAAGCGCCTTGAAAAATTCATTGGATGGGTATCCCTCTTGTTTATGCCAGATAGCTTTGTATCCAGCTGTACAACTGTTTCGATTTATTTCTCCTGTCAACTCAGAAATAACCCAATCTGTCGCCTCTAATATTTGGTCAGCTGCTTCATAAATTTCAGGTGCTTCATTTAAAATCTGCCATACTTTTGGCAGCATCCATTCAGAAGAAATCTTTCCGCCATAACGCTGTAAAAACTTTTCTCCGCGCGCTTCAGCAATTTCATTTAAGCGATTCGCTTCATCTTGAGCTGCATGATGTTTCCAAAGCTTTACATAGCTGTGAGGGTGGTTCCTAAATTCCGCATTGAAACACAATGGTGTTCCATATTCATCAATTGGGAGGACCGTACAAGCAGTAAAGTCAATCCCTAAGCCGATTACATCATCAGCAGAAATTTCCGCTTTCTTTAATACTTCTGGAATAGTAACCTGTAATACTTCAAGATAATCATTCGGATGCTGCAAAGCCCAGTCATGTTCTAACTTCGTGATCCCATCAGGTAAAAACTCATCCATTACCCCATGAGTATAATCTTTTACAGCAGTGGCTACTTCTTTACCGCTCCCAACCTCAACAAGCACAGCTCTTCCTGATTGCGTTCCATAATCTACTCCTATCGTATACATAGCCATTAAATTCACCTGTCCTTTAGAATACGTTTACAAAACTAGTTTCTATTTAATTAATTCTATAAAAATATAATTCTATTTTTCATTTTTATGCGTACAGGTTTAAAATAAGAAACTTGAAATCCTTATTATTGATCCTTACAAGATATCTGAAATTCCCTCACTTGTACGTATAACTTTAATTAAATTTTACCACCTATCTGATTTTTTTCAATGCTATTTTGTAATTAATTCATTATTTCTTGAAAAAAGTTATTAAATTTTGAAGAGAATATAAAATAAAAAAAACACCCTATTTGATCAATTTCTGAAATCATAATAGGGTGTTTTTTCACTTAAAATACGAATGTATTAAATGAAGAAGGTTCTAATGTAACTTTATATCTTTCAATTCCTTCTCCGATACAAAGTTCACGTTGATTTTCAAACGGATTTGAAATAACAACTATTCTTGAGCCATCCGGATTTCTAAATGCAACTGCATTTCCAGTCCATGGACCATTTGTTTCAATCCTAACCGCACCAGGTTTAATAAAATGAGAGAAATGCTTCATCACATAAAACTCTGGATTACAAATGACTTCCTTTGTTTCAGGATCTACGGTAATCATAGAATTTTGTTCCCATCCCCAAGTGCTTCGGCCAAACGGTTCCAAGACCATGTTCCAATAAACATAAGAGTTTGCACCATTCACGAAGTAATGTCGAAACAAATTATAGACGTATTGAGCATATTCCCACGTGTTTTTTCCATCTCCACATTCATTTTCTGTCTGCATGTAACGTAGTTCTGGATAGCTCTGTACCGTTTGTTGTATGGCATACTTTCCTGCCCATTGATAGCCGACACCTTTAATGTATTTATAAGCCTCAGGGTCACTTAGGACCGAATTTGCCAGTTGATCATAATCAGATGCTGATTTTTGAAATAATTCATTGACAATTCCATTAATGGTTCCTAGCCATATTTCCGTGTCTAGTCCATGTCGTTCAAAAGCTGGACCTAAATAATCAGAAATGAATTCACGAAGCTGCTCGCCGGTCCAAACACATGAAGGAAATTTCTGATCAGCAACCACTTCGTTTTGGACATGGATTTGGTCAATCTTAATACCCTCTTGTTTGTAAGCCTCTACAAACTTTACAAAGTATAAAGCATACGCCTCCAAAACTTCCTTTTCCCAGCGCAGTTTTCCATAGTTGTATGCTTTAGGGAACTTCATCCATGTTGGAGGGCTCCATGGGGATGCGAACAATTTCATGTTAGGATTACGTTTCAACGCTTCTTTTATAAATGGAATCAAATACTGTTGATCCCTTTCGATATTAAAATGCTCCATATGATAATCATTATCTACTTCGTTGTGACTATACCATTCTAGTGCGTAGTCACTTGCCCCAATTGGAAGCCTGCAGATTTCGAACTTACATTCACCATTTGGATCAAACAATGCATCATACACTTTATTTCTGTCTTCTTCTGTCAAATGTTGGAGAGCGGTAAGTCCCAATTCATTAAAGCAGCCGCCAAAACCATCTATAGTCCGTCCAATCTGATCCGTCAAGGTCAAATTGAGTGAACCTGATTCGGTTTGAAAAACCGTCGTCTCTTTCCAACCACCTAGCTTTGTTGTTGAAAACCAATGTATTTGCTTGTTATTCATTTTAGTAGTTTCCTTTCTTCCGCCTCTTGGTCTTCCTCGATAATGATAACTCCCCAAGGTTCTAAATCCATTGTTTGACCTATATTCACTGCTCTTTCTGTCAACAGTTCCAAACCTTCGTTATGGGGATACTTAAAGACTTTCGTTTCATCAGAATAATTAAAGTAATAATGAAGCATCTTGCCATTTTGATTGATTCCAGATTTAATGATTAATGGAAAGGCTAAATCTTGGTTTACTCCCCATAAGCCAGCCTTTTTAACAGCCTGTTCAAGTACTTTTTTCATAATGACTGCACTTGGTATACAACCAATGTAGGTTGTACTACCCATACCGTATTGATTTTCAGTGATGGCAGCATATTTACCCCATTGTAGGTGGTCATAGTAAGCAAGAACCTCTGCGGTTGTTGGCGTAATTAGCTCCATCCATGTTTCCACAAAATTATTTTCTTCGCCTACCTGAAAAGGATCATTTCTTAGTGAAACATTTTTCGGCTCAACAAACATATTGTAATAAATACCACAAGCTTCATTTATGATGCCTGGTTGATGTGAAGTTCTTACCTTAACATTTTCATCCGTAAAACCACTCTTAAAGGTATAAACAATATGTCCGCCGTTTTTAACAAATTCGTTTAATCGTTCTAATAGATTATTGGAAGCAGTATACAATGCGGGTACCACTAACATCGAATAGTCCCCAAGATTTTCACTAGTTGGATTCAAAAAATCGCAGCCAATATTCAATTTGTATAACTCATCATACATCAGTCGAACAATGTCATTGTAGTTTTTAGAGGTTGATTGATTAAATTTAAACCAATTTAAGGCGGTTAACGACTCATTGCTAACTAGAATCGCAACTTTATTTTTTTTCTTTAAGTTAACTAGATGAGGAGAAAGTCTTTCGAAATCCTTTCCAATTGTCTTCGCTTCATTGTATACAGGATTGGGTTCAAAATCATGACTTAATAAACCTTTCCAATATGTTTCAAAAGAGTTATGGATGGAATGCCAATGCCAGTAGGCTACCATATTTGCCCCAGAAGCAAGATGACTAAATGCCTGCAATCTTAGTTGACCAGGGTATGGAGTCCAGTTAGTAAAAGCTTGAGCCTCAGTTTCTATTACTAAATAATTCTTTCCCTTTGTGGATCTGGCAACATCGCCTCCAAAAGAAATTTCAACTCCTGTTAGATCGTCTTGTGAAGGATGGTAAATATCCACTCCGGTTATATCGAAGGCTCTTGAAGCTTCAAAGTGGTCTACATTCGGTTGGATTCCGTAGGAGTATCCTCTCCATTCAAAGTCAAAATTTTGTGTGACAAACTGACTGGAATGCTTATATTCATTAACAATGGATACTTGCCAGCTAAGGAAATCAGTGACTAGCTTTCGTTGAAACTTAGAAAACTCCGATCCAAGGCTGCCATTAATAGTTCCAACAACGGAGGGAAAGTCCTCCCAGCTGTTTATCCGGTTGCTCCAATAATCGAGACCAAATTTCTCATTTAGACTTTCAATTGTCTTGAATTTTTCCTTCATATATTTTACGAATAATAGTTGGACATTCGGTCCTGCTGTATTATAATGCTTCGTTTCATTATCAGTTTGGTAACCAATTACCGCAGGATGATCTTTTACATGACCAATCAACTTTCGGATGATTCTTTCTGAATAAAAAAGATAGCTAGGATTGGTAATATCCATAATCTGGCGAGCGCCATATCGGCCTGGTCCATTTGGGGTTACCGCTAACACATCTGGGTGTTCCTTGACCATCCAGGTGGGAACAGCATAGGTTGGTGTTCCCACAATAACCTTGATTCCAGCATTGTGCATCGCATCAAGTACCCGATCCACTGATGTAAAATCGAAAACCCCGTTTTGTGGTTCATGGGTACTCCAGGTCGATTCGGCAATCCGAACTACATTGATTCCAGCATCCTTCATCATCTGAATATCTTTATCTAAACGGTCGTATGGCATGTATTCATTGTAATATGCTACCCCGTATAACAATTGTTGCATTAGGTAAACCCCTTCCAGTTAATCTATTAATCATTTGCTTTATTAATTTATATGGCTCTGTTAAACTTGTCTGTTGATTTCCGCTCCATGCGCTTCGCTTTCCGCGGGCGTCCCGGGGAGCCTCCTCGGCTCAAAGCGCCTGTGGGGTCTCCCCTGCCCCGTACTCCCGCAGGAGTCTCGCGCATTCCGCTCCAATCAACAGAGTGTGTAAAATCAACATTTAGCATTAACCCAGCTATTTAATTGCTCCATCGGCTATTCCTTTAAGAATGTATTTTTGGAATATGGCGTAAAAGACGATGACAGGAAGGGCCGTGATAATAAGCCCGGATAGAATTTTTGGCCAATCACTGTTATATTGACCGAATAACATGTTTACCGATAACATTAATGTATAATTATTTACATCGGTAAGCATAATCATTGGCAATAAGAAATCGTTCCATAACCATAGGACATCTAAAATAAGGATGGTTGCAGTAATCGGTTTTAAAAGAGGAAATATAATTTTTGTGAATATTTGGAAGTCGTTGCAACCATCAATTCTTGCTGCTTCCTCAAGTTCTTTCGGAATCGTTTTAACAAATCCATGATATAGAAATATCGCCATGTTAACCCCGAGGCCAATATAAATAAGGCCCAATCCGAATGTGGATCCCTGTACGGACAACCCCTTTGCTACTTTTGTTAGCGTGATCATTATGGAGTGAAATGGAACAAGCATTGATGCTAGGAATAAGGTAAACAAGAAATTGCTTAATTTACCCTTTGTTCTTGCTAGTTTATATCCAGCTAATGAACCGCAAATAACAATTCCTGCCAGCCCGATAACGGTAACAATTATGGTATTCCAAGCACTATTGAATAAATCTAACTCTTCGAATATTCCTGTATAATTTTCAAAATGTAATTTTGTAGGGAGCTTCATAACAGATGTAAAAATCTCCCCTTGTGATTTAAATGAATTGATGACAGCCATGTATATTGGAAAAAATGAAATCGCCGCAAAAATTGCCAAAACTAAAGTTGTACCAATAGAAACCAGTTTCTTTTGCATTATGCTTCCACCTCTTTCTTTTTCAACACTTTTACTTGAATTAGCGTGATGACCAAAACAATCAAGAAAAGAATCATCGCTTTAGCATTCGCATAACCATATCTAAAATTATTGGAAAAGGCTTCTTCATAAATATTCAGCGCCATAACCTGTGTCGATCTTCCAGGCCCGCCTGCAGTAAGTGCATAAACTACATCAAAAACTTTAAATGCACCATTTAATGTTAAGAAAGCGCAAATTGTTATTGCATGCATGATCATCGGAATCGTCACGTGGAAAAGTCTTTGAATTGGATTTGCACCATCAATCATAGCAGCCTCTTTTAGGTGTTGCGGAACTCCTTGAAGCGCAGCCATATAGATAACCATCATATAGCCAATCCCATGCCATAAGGACACGATAAGAATGGAGTAGAAGGAAACGTTGGCATCACCAATCCATCCCTGATCAAGAAATGATAATACAGCCTTTTTGGATAATTCCGGTAGGACGTTGGTAAAAATAAATGAAAACATGAATGCACTAATAATTAAACTCAACATATTAGGCATAAAGAAAATGGTTCGAAAAAAGCCTTTTGTTCTAACTCTAGTTTCAATAAATAGAGCTAGAAGCAACGCAATCACGTTCTGAAAAACAAACATGAACGCTGTATATTTTAAAGTAAAGAAAAAAGAATGGCGAAATGCAGGGTCATCTTTAAAAGCTTCTATATAATTGCTTATTCCAACAAAGTTATAGGTTTGAGATAGAGCAGTCCAATCTGTAAAACTATAGAATCCCGCTCCAATCATTGGAATCAACAAGAATATAGAATAAAAAAGAAATGCAGGTAGAACAAATAGGATTAAACTAATAGAACCTTTATGTTTTTTTAGATTTAAACCACTTTTAGAGCTTACTTTAGATTGTACTTGTTCAATAACCATTTCACCGCTTTGCTTATTTAACTGCGACATTACCTAACACCTCACTGACATTGTTGTTTTGGATAATGATAAAGACAGCTGTAAGCTGCCTTTATCATTCACTGAATTTAAAATTTACTTATTATTTTGGTTGAATTGGTCCCAAGCACGGTCCAAGCCTTTGATGACATCCTTCTGAGATGCATCCCCTGCAAAATAACTTTGTAGTAATTTCTGTGACTCGTCTTTTACAGCAATCGGAATCGGAGGATCTTGGTAAGCCTTTCCTTGAGATACATATTCAGTTGAATCCTTTAACCAAGGAAATGGTTCAAAGGTATGTTTGCTAGAGACAGCATTAAACCCAAGGCTTTTATAAAATTCACTAGAATCTTTATCATCCAAAATATAATTGATTAAATCCTTCGCTACATCTTTATGTTTGCTCATTTTTGATACTGCAAGAGATGTTGATGTAGAAAGGTTTATTTGTGTCGTTGCTGAATCATCATTGACTGGAAGTGGAGCAACGCCAAATTCAAAGTCCTTGTTTGTTTTTAAAATCGAATCTGCCATCCATGGACCTTGGATCCACATCGCAGCTTTACCGTTAGCAAAGTCTGCCGCTCCTTGATCTTGTCCGTTCTCAAAGGCACGTTTTGTGCCATTAGCGTTAGATAAATCCATAATTTTAAACATATCTTTTAACGCGGAGAAAGAGCCTTTTCCTTCATTCATTTCCTTAATAAAGTCAGGATTGTCCTTCGCTTGAGCTGCACCTACTGCTAGCGGTAAAAATAATTGAGGAATATACGCATCTTTATAAGTTAACAAAAATGGAGTTACATTTTTTTGCTTTAGCGTTTTAACAACTTGCTCCATTTCCGAATATGTTTGTGGTAATTTTATATTTAAGTCTTTAAAGATTTTCTTGTTGTAAAGATATCCCCATTGAAGTGTCTCCAAAGGAACCGCTACAACCTTACCATTACTTGTTATCGCTGGTTTGACCGTATCAAACACTTTGTCTACGAAAGGTTCATTTGATAAATCCTCAAGATAACCTGCTTTATCGTAAATAGGTATATCATTGATTGCATGCAGAGCAAATACGTCAGGGCTATCACCAGATGCCATCCTGGTTTTTAATAATTGTGCTGCCTGATTAACACTTGGTAATTCCAATTTGATTTCTACATTAATACCTTTTTCCTTTTTCTCTTTGGCTACAAATTGATCCAAGTATGTTTGATACTGCTGCTTAAAACGTGGTTGTCCAATAAATACTTTCAGTTCAACATTTTTTTCGGCCTTTGATCCATTTTCGTCAGAAGCTGTTTCCTTAGAATTACAACCTGCTAACAAACCGATAGCTAGAATAAAGATTAGCAAAGATGATAACGCTTTCTTCATTTTTTGTGACCCCCCTGAATAATATTTAAAGCATACTTTTATATTAATCGCCCCTCTAGAATTTAAATATTGAAAATATTAACGCTTACATTTGGACTTTTTTAACCTTGTCTCATTTCACCTGGTGAAGTTTTGAAATATTTCTTGAAGACCCGATAAAAGTAAGAGATATCTTCATAACCAACCAACTGGGCAATACTCTTGATTTGAAACTCCTTACCTTGTAGTAATTTTTTTGCATATTCCATACGACGGCTGACGATAAATTCGGTAATATTGCATCCATATACATTTTTAAATGTTTTACTCAAGTATTCTTTACTAACAAAAAACTTATTAGCTAAGACCTCTAAAGATATATCGATATCGGCAAAGTTCCGTTCTATATATTCTTTAATTTCCTCCAAGTTTAACTTGCTCTTCCGCTTATTTATATCAATCATATACTCGATATAGCGTTTTCCTAAATCCAGTTGTTTCTTCATAACTCTATCAAGGGAAAGGTCAAATTCACTATTTAGCTCCCCATTATTTTCAAAAACCTCGTGAACATTAAAATTATTTTTTATCATTAGTTCTTCTAAAGTAAGAATAAATTCATGCTCAATCTTTGCAATTACATTGCTGTCAACCCCAGTCACTTTTTTAAATTCATTAAAATAACGGTGAATGACATTTTCAAAGCCGTCAATATTTAATTCTTGCAAAAATGAGGTAATTGTTTTTTTGTATTCCATAATTAAGGCGGAGATATCTTTGCTAGAAAAAGATATTGGCTTATAAAATTGTGTCTGTGAAGAACTTTTAATTTCGTTGATACACTTTTCTAGCGCTAGATTTAATTCATCTTGATTGATTGGTTTCAGTAAATATTCATTAACCCTCGAACGGATTGCCTGACGCATAAAATTAAAATCGTCATACCCACTTGCCACAATAAGCTGTATCTGTGGGAAACGATCTGCCATGATTTGAAGCAGCTCCATACCGTCAACTCCAGGCATCTTCATATCCGTGATGACAATATCAGGGGAAATTTGTTCAATTAACCTTAATCCCTCTTGTCCATCTCCAGCTTCCCCAATTATTTCTATACCATATTGATCCCATTTTCCAAATTGCTTAATCGTTTCTCTTGTCCATTTTTCATCGTCAACAATTAATATTTTAATCATTAATTACCCTCCATAGCTATCTTAACGGGAATCCTAATTACCACTATTGTTCCTTTTCCGACGGTACTTGAAATATCAAGACCGTAATCATTACCGAAATACAACCGGATCCTTGCATCAACGTTTTTAATACCAATACTTCCTGTTGTATTTAAAGAATGAGTGCTCCTTTTAATTTGCTCCATAAGGTCATCTAATTTCTCCTCAGGAATTCCAACACCGTTATCTGTAATGGTAATTTCAATATCGTCAAAAACTTTTTGAACATCAATCGACAGTTTCCATAATCCCTTTTTTTGTTCAAATCCATGATTAAAAACATTCTCTACTATTGGCTGAATCGTTAACATTGGAATCGTGTAACCCTCTGTACCTTCTTCAATGTATAAATCAGTCTGTACCTTCCCCTCAAAACGCATGTTCTGAATATATAGGTAATTTTTAATATGTTCTATCTCACGGTCAATTAAAACCATGTTTCCTTGCTTTCCTGTTATATAACGAAACATATCACTCAATGCACTTATAACCGAATAAATCTCATTGGCTTTATGAGTCACTGCCATTCCGCCTACCAGTTGAAGCGTGTTGTATAAAAAGTGAGGATTAATCTGTGCCTGCAATGCCATAAACTGCGCGTTTCGTGTTTCTATCTCACTTTTGTACTCTTTATTAATTAACTCATTGATTCGATAAACCATTGATGAAAATCGTTTTTCGAGCAATCCAATTTCATCGATACGTTCTGTTTCAATACTAACATCAAGGTTGTTTTCTCCTACTTCATTCATAGCATGTACTAACTGAATGATCGGCTTTGTCGTTCTTACTGATATAACAATCGATAAAATAACCGTAAGCAGAATCGAAAGAGCACTAATAATTATTCCAACGATAAGCGTTTTCGTGACTCCATTCAAAAGCATACTTTCAGGAACCACCTTTACAATGGCCACTTTATTGTTGAAAGCCTTCTTAAAAAAAACATACCCTCTGTTTATTTTTAGATAGGAGATATTTTTGTTACTATCATTCATTTGTTTGATGATTTTTTGAAAATCAACAGATGTTTTTTTACCTTGATTAGGATTGTAAAGAATATGCCCCTGATGGTCTATCACAAAAACGGAGCTTTCCCGTTCTGATTCCAGCATCTCAATGACACTATCGATTACATTCCAATTCATTTCTAGAGATATTCCACCAACAATTTCTCGATTCTCAAATCTTATGATACTTCTTGTAAGGGAAAAACCTTGATTCAGCAGTTTGCTTTCAAAACTATAATTCGGACGAACCCCTAAATTACTCCAGGTAGTCCCATTTAGTTGATTAATCTTGGATACTTTAAAATCTGCCTCTTTTACGGAGTAGACTGTCTGGCTTTCTTTGGCATATATCGAAACAGCATTCACATGTTTATTCCCATAGTAAATAGAAAATAACTTATCCTGGATATAAGCCAGCGTACTAAAATTTAAAGGAATATTTTCATCATTAATCTGACTAATACTTGGTATTAATTTTTCATCTATTAAACTTCCAAACAAAATATTGTCACTTTCTGTTAACTTTTCATCCAAATATTTACCTGCTAAATTGATTCTAGCCTCGTTTGAATTCACTACTTCTTTTTCATAATTACTTTGCGAAACATTTATAGAAAATACAATTAGTATTAGTAATGGTAAAATCATGACAGCAAGCATCAGGGTCATTAGTTTATAGCGTATATTACTTGCTATTTTACGAAAAAGATTTTGATGTATGTACATCCAAAAAGTATTTAGCGCCTTCATCAATTTCAGCATTCATTTTCTTTCCTTTTCAATAAATTTATAACTTATTTTATATTATTTTATATACCAACTTAACTTTCAAATAGGGGTTTGTCAAAAGTATTTTAATACTAGGTGTACCAAACAAAGAAAGACAGAAGGAGCTTCAAACTTAATGCTCCTTCTGTCTTTTTTTATGCATGTGAAACAATTAATTGGCAATCTCCAGCTATCTCGAATCCCCCAAATCCAACCGGGATAATAAGGTGGGTGCCCTTGTCCAATTGATAGGCTTCCCCTTGATGAACAAGTGTGCCTTCGCCCTTTATCATACTAAGAAGTAAGTAATCATCATGGGGATTAAACGTTGCCTTTCCATTCACATCCCACTTAAATACTGAGAAGAAATCAGATTCTACATAAGTTGTAATGGTTACATTATCCTTTGTTTCTATTTTAGGAACAGTTACGTTTCCTTGATGTGGAACAGTAGTCACATCAATTGCTTTTTCCAAGTGAAGATCACGTAAATTTCCTTCTGCATCTTTGCGGTCATAATCATAGACGCGGTAGGTGGTATCCGAGCTTTGTTGTGTTTCTAATACCAGGGTTCCTTCACACAAGGCGTGGATGGTTCCACTTGGTACATAGAAGAAATCGCCTGGCTTAATTTTAACCCTGCGAAGTAAACCCTCCCATCGCCCTTCCTTCGTTTGCTGGATCAATTCTTCTTTTGTCTTGGCGTTATGGCCAAAAATCATGTCCGCATCCTCTTTACAATCAATGATATACCAGCATTCTGTTTTCCCAAGTTCACCGTTCTCATGGATTTTTGCATAGGTATCATCTGGATGAACTTGAACGGATAAATCCATGTTCGCATCCAATATTTTTGTTAATAGAGGGAAAACGTCTTCCGTTGGATTTCCAAAAAGTTCAGGTTGTTCTTTCCAAAGTACGTCCAGAGTTTTTCCAGCAAATGGTCCATTTCCAATCATCGATGGACCGTTTGGATGTGCAGAAATTGCCCAGCATTCCCCTGTTTTATCGTTTGGTATCGAGTAACCAAATTCTTTTTGTAAGGCGTTTCCACCCCAAATTCGTTCTTTAAAAACGGGTTTTAAAAATAATGGCTGCAATATAATTCCCTCCGTAGTTCATATGTCTATTGGAATTTTCCCCTTTCAAATTTATCATAATCATTTTTTTATGGAAAGCTATTAATTACCGGCTGTTTCCTTAATAATTTCTAATTACAGCATTCATCCAAGGATTGCATAGTTTGAGTAATCACTGGAAATTTTGATAAAATAAACAGACTACATTTTTTAAGGAGAGATCAAATGACAAACAACCAAAAATATATCGGTTATATTGGAACATACACGAAGGGGGACAGTAAAGGAATCTATTCCTTCACACTTGATACTAACGAGGGAAGAATAGCAGATATTAACGAGGCGGCACAATTAGAAAATCCTACATACCTAACGATCAGTAAGGACAATCGCTATCTATATTCCGTTGCAAAAAAAGGGGAAGAAGGTGGTGTCGTTGCTTTTTCAATAGAGGGAGATGGCACATTAACGGAGCAAAATCGTCAGATGCTTCCAGGCTCATCGCCCTGTCATGTGAGTGTAGATAGCAAAAACTGCTATGCATTCAGTGCAAATTACCATAAAGGATCCGTAGAATCCTACTTAATTAACGTGGAGGATGGCACAGTTCAACCGGCTGCCTCAATCATTAAACACGAAGGTTCAGGCCCAGATCCAAGACAGGAAAAACCGCATACCCATTATGCCGGAGTCACCCCTGATGAGAATTATCTGGCCGTTGTTGAATTGGGAATTGATGCACTTATCACCTATGCGGTCCACAGTGACGGCACACTTTCCAAAGCGAATCTTCTTCCTTTAAAAGCTGGAAGCGGCCCAAGGCATTTGGTTTTTCATCCGAATGGAAAATTTGCTTATCTTATGACTGAATTTAGTTCGGAGGTCATTGTGTTAACCTATCACCCGGAAAATGGACATTTCACAGAAAGACAATATATTTCCACACTTCCCGCTGATTTTTCTGAAAATAATCAAGGCAGTACGATTCATATTTCATCGGACGGACGTTTTGTATATGCGGGCAATCGAGGCCATAACAGCATTGCTGTGTTTCGTGTTGATGTAGAAACTGGAGAGCTTAGCTTTGTTGAGCACACATCTACTGAAGGAGATTGGCCGAGGGATTTTATGTTTGACCCAACAGAGAAATTCATCGTTGCATCCAATCAGGAGTCCAGTAATCTTGTTTTGTTTGCGAGGGACGAGGATTCGGGAAAATTAACCCTTATTGAGTCTGATATTGTTGTGCCATACCCAGTTTGTATCAAATTCTTACATGTTTAAAATCAAAGCCAGGAAAGCGATGCGCTATCCTGGCTTAATTTTTTATAAATTGGAGAACTAGGGCGTAAAAATTTACAATCCGTGACAATACTAAGGAAGATGTTCTTAAGATAAAGGATGTGTCTTTATGAGTTTCTTTCATAGTCAAGAAACCCTTAGTTCAATTGAGTGGATATTAAGAGCAGTTATCGGATTTTTCTTTTTGCTTATTGTCGCGAAAATCATGGGGCAACGTGCAATATCCCAATTAAGATTATTGGATTTTGTTATCGCCTTAGTGCTAGGAAACATCATTGCTCATCCATTAACAGATGAAAAACTTGGCATGAAAGGTTCGATGATTACGACCGTTGTATTGGTGGTTTTGTATACAGGAGGATTGTTCATCAGCTTAAAATCGAGTCGCATCGAAAAATTCCTAGACCCCGTCCCATTTCCACTGATAAAAAATGGCGAAATTAATTACAAGGGACTAAAGAAAGCTAGAATTTCCATTGATCATTTATTAGCTGAGTTGAGAAAAGAAAAAGTTGCGGATTTAAAAAAAGTGGCTTTGGCGCTTTGGGAGTCCGATGGGAAAATCTCGATTTTTTTGGACCCAAAATATGAAGCACTGACACCGACAAGTTATCAAAAGAAAATTGAGCCCTTTGATCTGCCAAGGACGATAATAAAAGAAGGTAAAATTGATTTTTCTACGCTACAACAAATAAACGTGGAAGAAGGATGGATTGTTAATAAACTTAAGACGCTTCATCAGGTAGATGTAAGTAATGTTTTGCTTGGTACCATTGATCACCAAAAAAAATTACAGATTTTCCTATATAAATCTTAGATCTATCAGATTAACTTGAATGAGAAGCGTAAGAAAAAAGGTTGTCGAACCCTTATATATTTTGACGAACGAAATTTACTTACAATCTAGATTTTTATTATTATAATACTAAGTATAGGAAGAAGTAATTAGTACGTTGGTAGTATAGCCAAGCGGTAAGGCACAGACCCTGCAAGGTCTGTAACCTCTGGTTCAAATCCAGATACTGCCTTAATAAACCATTAAAGGGACAGGGGAAAATTACCTGTCCCCTTTAATATTAACAAGCATCATTAACAGATTGTTCTAATGTTAGATCACAACATGGAGTGATGATCTTTTTTAAAAAGTTTCGAACGTATTTTTTGTTTTCCCACTATTCAAAATGCGATTTGCAGGAATAGATCTCATTGCCAATTCATTATAGTTACTCTCAGGTTTAAATATAAACACGGGGTTAGAATGTTGTATCATGTGTAAATCCCAACACATACCATCTACCTTGTTATATTGTCCTTGGATAGTCATGATATGGTTGGTATTGTTTGAAGGTTGAATCTGTAAATTTGTGAAAGTGTTACCACTACATTCATTCGGAATAGTTTCACTGCCTTCTAAAACAATATTTTCAATACAATCTTCCAATGAAATTTTATCAAAGCGATTTGCATTTACGTATGCAAATCCACTAGAAGGTTTAGTGGCTTTCAAATAGATACCTTTCGCAAAAGATACAATTTTTATATCTGTAAAGTTTACAAATGAAATCTCATGTCCGCTCCCACCTGAGTACAAAAAGATTCCTGTGCCTGATACTGAGCCTGTCCAATTTACAAGGACAAGATTTTTTAATGATGTATTATTCCAAGTATTGTAGTATTTATATTTCCCGTCCAAATAAATAGCTTCTTTGGTGTAACCGTTGTAATCAACCATAATACTAGCATCCCAAAATGAAGCATCCTTTTGTAGTTCAAATCCTCGAACGTTGGCACCAATTACAAATCTAGTCCCATAACTCCCTTGTAGCTTAACACCTTGTTTAATGATTACAGTTCCCGTTATATAATAATCTTTATCTGCAGCAATGACTGTTTTCCTAGCATTTTGGGAAGCAAAATCAATTGCTGCCTGAATCTTCGCCTGCGGCGTAGTACCTGAAAAATCCTCTACATATACGTTTGTTTCTGGCAAATAACATCCCTCCTTTAATAATATTATAGGTTTCAAATTATTATATTGATTTTTAAAAAATAAGCATGATTAAATCGCACAATGATAAAGAAATTATATAAAGTAATAAAAACAGCCCTAAATTATGAATAAACATAATTTTGGGCTGTTTTTATTACTTTAGGTGGATATGACTTATCCATGTTTTGTTTTGATATTAGGAACTGCTCTGTCACTAATTTTCTTATCATTCATTCCTATAGATATTCTCCCAGCAAAATAGTATCCAAATGGAATTTTATTCAAGATAAATGTGGATGCAATTGACAATAATAAACTAGCAAAGAAATATAATCCTGTTAGCAGGGATGGATGAATTTCCAAAGACAAACGCTTGAAAACTACGTACATCACAGCTAAAAAGACCGGATGTATTAAATAGATCCCGAACGAATACTGGCTAATCCAAACGAAGAATTTAGGTACTTTGGGCATTTTTGTAGCAATATAATAAATCAAAAATATCATACTTGTCGTAAAAAAAACCATATCTACTCTTTTAGATGAAATAATCGGTAAAACTTTTGTCCCATATAAAAATAAACAAATGGATCCTAATATGAATGGACTGACAATAACCCATTTTGAATATTTGTTCAAAAGATTGATAAATAAGGAAAAGTGTTTACCGCAGTAATAAGCAAGCGAAAAATAATACACCCAGCCTAAAAAGGGAATCCAATAGAATTTTTCCCATATATAAACCCCAATTTCCGATGGATACGGTTTAACAAAGTTGAAAAAACCTAAATAGGCCATATTGATCAAAAATGCGCTCCCCATAACTACTGACGGTTTCCATTTTTGCAAATGTTTATTGAAAAAATAATGAAGCAAGTAAAATTGAAAGATAACCAAGATAAAATAGCCATGGAAATCCCCTAATAAAAGATGTCGCCAGAAAAATTGGCCAAACGAACTTAACAAACTAGTTCCTGTACTTAAGGATTGTTCAAAGGCTTTTAATACGGCAAAAAATGTCCCAAACAATACATAGGGAACCATTACATACTTTAGCCTTTTAGCCCAAAAGTTTGAAGGTAGTTCATTTGGGTAGGAACGTGATAAAATGAATTCTGAAATAAAAATAAAGGTGGGCGTACCAAAAGTTAATAAAACTCTTATTAAATTGACTGTATTACTTTCATCAGCGTAAGCTCTTGCAAGTGAATGAAGAAGTAATATACTTAAACAAGATATACTTCTCATTAAGAAAATTTCATTTATCAATTTTTTCTGCAAAATGCCCTCTCCCTTTCAAGGAAAAAATATTTAATAGCACTTTCATTATTCATAAAAGAACATTTCTACATATTGGTATAATTTTCTTTTAGCATCATTTCCATGAACCCCAAAGGTATTTCCAATTATTTTGACATATTCACTAATTGTGATGCCAATGTTATGCTTATTCATCCACCATGCTTTTGGATCATAGGAAGTATCACTAGAAACATAAATTAGCTCAAAATTGTTGCTCTTATAAACTCTATTGAAATTATATTTCACCCTCCTCATATGGAAATCAGATGAGACTATGATTGCAGAACGGTAATTATACTTTTTCATTACTTTCTGAACATAAACTGCGCTTTCAAATGTGCTATCTGCCCTATCTTCTAATATTAAAGAATTCCTTGGCAGAAGTGTAACAGCCTTTCCCCAAAGATTATCTGCCAATCCATTTGATACGATGATTTTACTTGCATACCCCAACTTATAAAGCTCAATTCCTTTTTCGAGACGCCCTTCCCCTCCACTCAATACAACAATCACATCTACTTCTTTTGGCTCTTCATTAATCACCAGATATCTTCCTGCGAAAAATAGGACAAGAATAAATACAAGTACCACTAACAAATAAAGTGTATATCGAAAACTCGTTTTTTTATTGATAGTATTCAGCGTACCTTTGCCTCCCGTCGTTAAACAGTTGCGTGTTCAATAAGGTTATAAATTTCTCCATAGGAATGTCTTCTATCAAATTTTTCTTCTGCTAATCTCCTTGCATTTTCCCCATATGCCGCTCGTAAACCTTCATTATTATAAAGCTGTTCAATTAGGGCGGCTAATTTGACAGGATCCCCTGGATTGTAGTTATAGCCAATATTTTCGACCGTCACCATTTCCAAAAATTCCTTATTTAGGCTGCTATTTAATACTGGTAAACCTGCTGATAAAAAATCTCCAATTTTGTTCGTAATACTTTGTTGAGCACCTTTACTGATTGCATTCGCTGCAATATCTGAACTTACTAAATAAGGAATCATTTCCTCATATTTTAAGTGACCCATAAAATTCACAGGTGCCCCCAGCTGATTGGCCAGCTTTTCAAATTTTGGTTGTAATGGTCCGGACCCAAATACTTTAAAGACAATATTGGGTATCCCTTTATTTTTAAGAATTGAAACTGCACGAATCACTGTCTCCAGGTCATAACTATAGCTGATAGTTCCGATATAGGTAATCCAAAATTCATTAGGATCTTCCTTTACTTGCTTTTCCTTATAGGAATCAAAAACGCCTAGGTCTGTTCCGATATAGATGGGTAAATAACTTCTGGCATTTATATTGACTTTATTTACTCGCTGTACATAACTCTTTGAAACACCTACAACATAATCTGCTAAACTATAAATTTTATTGGCATAGACTGTAAGCGGATATAATATGACATCAACCAATACCTCTGGTAGAGGGATAGCATTCTTGATTGCTTCTGGCCATACATCCTGAATATCCATCACAAATGGTATCTGAAACTTCTTGGCATATCTTCCAACAATAAAAGCAGCATCCATCATAGGATAGGCACAATAAATCACATCGGGTTTTTGCTTAATATTTTTTAAAAAAAGCGCAAGTTGTTTCGAGAAATGTCTATGGCTTTGAATTCGATCAATACCAATATTCTTTTTGTACCCTAGTTCATCTATCATGACGATTTTATACGTAAGACTCCTATTGATTTTTTCTATTTTAGTTTTATCTCGAAAGTTTTTATCACTGTGCTTAAAATTACTCGTAAGTAAAGTGACCTTATGACCCTTGCTGCTTAATTTTTCTGCAATATAAGTAAATCTATTAAATCCTTTTTCCCCTGGAAGTATTGTAAAGGGAGCGACTAAAAGAATTTCTCTATTATTTGTTAACATCCTTCCACTCTCCATCCGACATCTGGTTAGCATAACTTTTTTAGACAACTACTTTCATAGTTTCTTTAGATTGATTGGTCATAAACAACAGTATTTCCTTTAGTGACCTTCTATCTAGATAGTAATAATTCTCAAGTAGATTTGAAATTTTCGTAACATCTAAAGTCACTGATTTACCAACAAAGATTTTTGGATGTACCTGATAGTCCTGTACTTCATTTTTGTTTAGAATTTCTTCAAATAGTTTCTCCCCTGGTCTTATTCCAGAATAAGTAATTTCTATCTCATCTTCTGAATAGCCGGATAAGCGAATTAAATTTTTAGCTAAATCAACGATTTTAACTGGCTCTCCCATATCAAGCACAAAAATCTCCCCACCTTGTGCTAGTGCTCCAGCCTGTAAAACAAGTCTAGATGCTTCAGGAATGGTCATAAAATATCTTGTCATTTGAGGGTCGGTTACTGTTACAGGACCGCCTTTCGAGATTTGATCCTTAAACAAGGGAATAACACTCCCCCTACTTCCCAACACATTACCAAATCGGACTGCCACAAATCTCGTATTGCTTTTTCGATCCAGCTCTTGAACAATCATCTCAGCTATTCTCTTCGTAGCACCCATCACACTTGTTGGGTTTACTGCCTTATCAGTAGATATCATGACAAAAGTCTCAACACCATTTTCCCCTGCTGCTTCTGCTACATTTTTTGTACCCATTACATTATTCTTAATGGCTTCTTCTGGATTTCTCTCCATTAATGGTACATGCTTATGAGCAGCTGCATGAAATACCACTCTTGGCCTATATTCATTCATAATAGCGAAAATTTTATCCCGGTCCGTAATATCTGCAATTTCAGTAACAATTTCAATTTTATTACTTAAAGAGGATTTCAACTCCATCTCAATTGTATATATACTATTCTCTCCATGGCCAAGCAGGATAAGTTTTGAGGGTGAAAACTGAGAGACTTGCCGGCAAATTTCGGAGCCAATCGATCCACCAGCACCGGTTACAAGTACAACGCTGTTAGTAATATATTTTGCAATCGATTGTGTATCTAATTCAACAGGCTCCCTGCCCAAAAGATCACCCGGTTCTACATTGCGTATTTCATTAACAGAGACCTTACCAGTAACTAAATCTTCAAACATTGGCATCATTTGTGTATTAATCTTGGTTTTGGTGCATTCCACATAAATATCGTGCAACTCCTTTTTATTAAGGGACGGAATAGCAATAACGATATTTTCAATCTTTAGATCTTTGACTGCATCATGAAGTTTGTTTAAGCCTCCATGTACTGGTATTCCCAAAATTTCAAGGTGTTGCTTTAGTTTATCGTCATCAATAAATGCGACAGGAATAAGTTCACCGTTACTTTGTTTTAATTGTCTTGCTACAAACATGCCAGCAGATCCAGCTCCAATAATCAGCGTTCTCTTCTTAACTTTATTGTTTCCTTCCAAGTGCTTATCTTTATAAATCCGCCAAGAAAACCGAGACCCGCCAATTAAAAACAAATGCATCATCCATGTCGTTGTTAATATTCGAAAATAAACTTGCTGACCAATAATATATTGAATAATAGCTGCAGTGATTACTGAAAATGTTACGGCTTTTAGAACGGTTACCATTTCATCAACACTTGCATACTCCCAAGCACTTTTATACAACTTATATTTATAAGCGAATATATGATGACTTAAAAGTAAGGTTGTTGATACAAGAGCCAATGGCATAGTGGGGACTACACATCCTGAAAACAAAAGAAAACTACATATATAAACGGATGTGAACACTATTAAGGAATCGACAACTAATAAAGAAACCAACCGTTTATGAAAACTCATGATTAGACATTCCTTTCCGATTCTTTTCAAAAGGTTTATATTCAGCTAACTTTTTCGATGAATATAAACAGAGGTGCAAAAGTTAGATTTCTGCAATTTTACAAAGAATCATTTGTTCTTATTAGCGAACAGATATATAATAGAAATTCGCTATATTACTAGAAAAAACCTTTTTTCAAAGGGATTTTTTCCTACTAACTCGGGAGCTGGATGGAAATATAATTTTTTCTCCTATGATGAGTGATAAATGATTCAATTGTTTGAATAACCCTTGTTTGCTCTTCTTCCGTCATGTTTGTCCCTGAAGGTAAACAAATTCCTCTTTCAAATAAACGGTCAGAGACGCTCAAGTAGTTGGAATGAGGATAGTATTTAAATTGATTTAATAATGGTTGTAAATGCATTGGTTTCCAAATTGGTCTTGCTTCAATATTTTCTTTTTCTAGCGCCTGAATTAACTCAAGTGGAGAAAACAATGGTTGTTCTGAATCTATAAATAGAGTGGTTAGCCAGCGATTATGACGTGTCCCTTGATATTCCGGCATAAAAACAAACTCCTTAAAATGACTTAATTCGCGAACGTATCTGTGAAAAATAGCTTGTTTTTGTTCCACTCTTTCCTCGATAGCCGCTAGTTGAGCAATTCCGATTCCCGCCAAGATATTACTCATCCGATAATTGTAGCCCAACTCACTGTGCTGATAATATGGTCTGTTGTCTCTTGCTTGCGTAGAGAGAAACTTCCCTTTTACAAGTGCCTCTTGGTCATTTGAAACCAACATTCCCCCACCCGAGGTAGTAATAATTTTGTTTCCGTTGAAGGAATACACACCAAATTTCCCAACCGTTCCACTTTTTCTCCCTTTGTAGATAGCACCAAGTGATTCGGCAGCATCTTCAATAATAGGAACCTGATAAAAATTACAAATTTCTACTATTTCATCCATTTTCGCATTCTGCCCATAGAGATGTACGACTATTACTGCTTTGGGCAGGCTTCCTTCTTTTTCCGCATCCAAGAATGCTTTTTTCAAAGCTTTAGGGGACATATTCCATGTATCAAATTCTGAATCAATAAATACAGGTTCAGCTTGTTGATAAAGAATTGGATTTGCACTCGCCACGAAGGTAAGTGTGGAACAAAAAACTTTATCACCAGTTTTCACATCTAGTATTCTTAATGCCAGATGGATGGCTGCCGTACCCGAACTTACTGCTAGAGCACCTTTGGCTCCAACATATTGAGATATATCCTGTTCAAACCTGTCAACATTAGGACCTAAAGGAGCAATCCAATTTGTTTGAAAGGAAAAATCAATGTATTTCTGCTCATTGCCGGTCATATGTGGTGACGAAAGATAGATCCTCTTGTTATTACTCCCCATAAACTCACATCCACTCCTAAATGACGTAATTTCTATTAGACTATATAAAAACTAAGGTTATTGTTTACTAAGGAGATTTTGCATAGCCAAATCCGGATGTCTGTACAAAGGAAAATAACTTTCAGTAACAGGCAGGCTATTAACAAGTTCTTGATAAATTTCCTCATTACGGATTCTTTTTCCAATGTAAAAAGGCAAATCCCCATATTTATTAAAACGCTTTTTAAAACGATATAATGTATCGTTATCTCCAGCATATCCTCCACCTAAATGTAATACTTTCTTTCCTTTAAACTTTGCCCATTCAACAACATAATGAATTAGAGAATTATTAGGTGCGTACTTTAGGTATTCTTCCTCTGAACCTAATAAATGATAATGGATGAAATCACCATAGTGCATAAAAAAGCAAGACATTACGACTTTATCTTCCATCATGACTTCGATTAGTTCCAAATGATCCCGCAAAAGTTCCACATTATTTTCAAAAAAATCTCTCTGAAAATAGTAATAATCATATGCGTTTTTCTTATCCATTGTTTTATAATATAGATCCAAAAAGTTTTCAAATTCGCTTGGAGAGCGATGGACCATCGTGAAATATTCATTGGCTTGCGCCTTCCGTAGTCTATTTCTGTTTTTCTTATCATAATTAGCCCATATTTCTTCTAACTCCAAAGATAAATCAACGTAAATAGTATGACGGTTTAATGTAGCCTCAATATCCTTATAATCCAAGTCATTCCGAATTAATGGATGAAATCGAACAAACTCGGAAATAATATTTTTTTGAAAACAAAAGGAACTAAATGAATCCTCAAATTGTCTGTATAATTGTTTTTTAATGGATCCGTCCTTCGTATTAGTAATTGGGCCTCCATAACCGTATGGAGTTGTTATATCATACAAATCCCCATATTTTCTTCTGACGCCATCTGTATAGGATAAGTCATTAAGCCCTCTTAATAAAAACGGGTAATAGACAAAATTCTCTCCTTTTTCATATATAAAGAGCTGTGCTTTCCCCTCTCCATTTCTCTCATAAATTTCTAGATATTCCGGTGTAAAATATACATCTTTACTTTCTGTCCTTTCTAAAAATTTGTACCAACTCTCTTTTTCACTTAAATCAAATGTTTTATAAACCACCTTAAGTACCCCCAATAATTCTTTTTAAAAAAGTTCAATTCGACCCATTTTCACGATAACCAATCGAAAATAGATGTCGTTTTTATCATATTTACCTAGCTAATCTCTATATTCATCCTGTTGCTTTTACACGCCAATGTGAACTCGGAGTGGTTGTAGAATACTTCACCGGTCAATAAAAGTATTTTCCGTTTTGGGTCAAGCTGTAAGAGGCAGCTTAGGAGATCATGATCATTCAAGGCATTAGAATCCGTTAATCGATAGAATTGATTTTTAATTTTACCAATTTGATAAACTCCCTCTCTAGTTGAACATGTAAATATAGAAAAATCATATGCATCATGCTGGGCTTCAGCATTAGGATAATTCTCTATATAACATTCGTAAGTGGAGTGAGAACGTGCTGAAGCAAGCTGTCCCCCAACATACCAGTATGTAGAATCATTTCTAACAAAGCCGATTTTTTCATACCAACTGATAGCTTCCTCGTTATGATTAAAAACATCTAAGGACATCTTATATTTCCCATATTCATCCAATAAATGGTATCCGTGTTTTACTAAAAGCGATTTTCCAATGTCAGATCTTTGATATTCAGGGAAAACATAAATATTATTTAAAAAAATATCCTCTTCAAAAATACGCCATTCTGTATAGCCGGCTAAACGGTCATCAACAAATGCCCCAAAAAGTTTCACACGTCGATTTTTCTCGGGAACCGCAAGCAAGTTTTTTATATATGCCACATAACCTTCTGAACTAAAAATTGTGAGTGGAAAAATGTCCTTATTCATTCCGGACTTAATCAGCTTGGGAATAAGATGAGCATCTTTAATTTGTAAAGGTTCAATCCTTATATTCATTAGTTTTATTCCACCTCTTGAAGACTAAGCTTTCATCCGTCGTTCCACATCAAAATCTAACATTTGTTGATCAGGTACATTAGCAATCCCGTCACGTTTTAAAGTTTTACTGATTGTCTTGAAAATAATCCTCAAGTCCAAGCCGAAAGACATGTTTTCTACGTATTTAACATCTAATCCCAATCTGCTGTTCCAATCTAACTGGTTCCTGCCCTCCACTTGTGCATACCCTGTAATTCCCGGCCTTACAGAATGCCGTTTTCTTTCTTCTAGAGAATAGTAAGGCAAGTATCGAACTAAAAGTGGACGAGGCCCAACCAAGCTCATGTCACCTTTCACCACATTTAGTAATTGTGGTAACTCATCCAGACTTAAGCGTCTTATCATAAGCCCGACTTTTGTTAATCGAATAGAATCCGGTAAGTAATTTCCAGTTTCATCCTTTTCATTTGTCATTGTTCTAAACTTAAATAAAGTAAAAATCTGCTCATGATATCCAACTCGTTTTTGTTTAAAAAGAATCGGGGAACCTAATTTCACTCTAACGACAATTGCAACACCAAGCAAAATTGGGCTGAAGAGACACAATAGGAGTAAACCCGCAAAAATATCAAACAATCTTTTCATTATTCCCGCCCCAGTCCCATTCAATATAATAGTATTATTATGTTCTTAAAAACGAACAATTTGTGTAAAGAATTGCTTATCCAGGGATAAAAACATTACTATGTTGTTTTAGAATGTTTCTTAAAAGCGTGTAATGAATAATTAACAAAATACCATAAAGCGGCAGCGATATTGATCTTCTGAACCTTTCTATACGTATTCCATGTTTTCTGAGCGGATTTTAGTTTGTTACTTGAGAGTGAATGTACACATTTTCTATAAATAGCCAACTCCTCATTCAATCCATAAGCGTGGATTCCTTTTGAGAGAATGGAAAGCCAAAGCCCGAAATCTTCAGAACAATCCCTATATAATGGCATTTGTACTATCCCTACTTTTCTTTTATCCAACAAGACAGTTAAAGTTCCGATCATAGTATTTTTCAATAGACTTTTATATTCTAGCTTAGGAGGGGCCCGAAATACGACATCAGTTTTATCACCGTTTTCATTCATAATCCTGTAATCAGTATAAGAAAAAGCAAGATCATTTTTTTCCATAAACACTACCTGCCGCTCTAATTTTTGAGGTAGCCAAAGGTCATCACTATCTAGAAAGGCAAGATAGTTTCCCTTTGCAGCAGCAATTGCTCTATTTCGTGCATTGGCAGGTCCCCTATTTTCTTTAAGTTCAAATAACTTGATTCTAGAATCATGAACCATTTCTTGCTTTACAATATCAACCGTGTTATCTAACGAGCAATCATCAACAATAATCATTTCCCAGTTTGTAAAGGTTTGCTCTTTAACTGAATGAATGGTTTCAGTAATAAATTTTGAAGCGTTATAAGTTGGAGTGATAATTGAAACAGCCGCTTCTGTTGAGTATTCCATTTTTTTACCCCACTCTCTCTTTGTATACTTTGAAACGACTCTTCAGACCTCAAAAAGTAAGACTTTCTAATGATTAATTACCTTGTTTTGTTCAAGATTTTTTAGTAATTTCTGGTTGAGAATATTATCTTCTTTTACCCCTTGAGCCTGTTCACGTTGAAGAACAACTCTGATCGTTTGCAATAGGATTTTCAAATCCAACCAAAACGAATAATTGCGAACATAAAGTAAGTCAAAACGTAATTTATCATCTACAGGAGTGGTATAGTTTCCTAACACCTGTGCTAAACCTGTTATTCCTGGCTTCACGGTTAATCGATAAGTGTATTCAGGGAGTTTTTGTTTAAATTGATTAATGAAATATTCTCGTTCTGGTCTTGGTCCTACTAAGCTCATTTCCCCCTTAAGTACATTTAATAATTGTGGAAGCTCATCCAAACGAACCGCCCTTATAAACCTTCCAATTAAAGTAATTCTGGGATCTCTATCTGTGGCTAATACTGGTCCTGTACTCTTTTCTGCATCTTGAACCATACTTCTAAACTTATAAATCCAATATGGATTTCCATTTAGTCCTATACGTTCCTGTTTATAAAGAGCAGGTCCTTTAGAGGTGAGTGGGATTAATAGAAATAAAATTAATAAAAAAGGGCTAGCGATTACTAATACAATTGACGATACAATCACATCAAACATCCGTTTAAAAATTTTTTGACTTACGCTTAAGATTGGAGGTTTTATCGAAATGACGAGCATATCATCTATTTGCTGTGTACCGGCCCCCAGAATCGACAATTCAAATAATTGTGGTACCACCAATATTTCTTTCCCGTAATTGATACATAAGCCCACAATTTCCTCTTTATCCTCTCTGCTAATAGTGGGGCTAAGTAGGAAAAGATCTCCCTTTTTTACGTAGTCATGGATAAAACTTTTTTTAGCTAGGGGAATAAATCCCGATATTTCGAACCACCCTTTATTATGATTTAAGAATTTGTCAGCTAAATACAGTCCTTTTTTTGAATCTTCACCGATAATATAGACTTTCTTTTTACCGAATATTTTTTTGTTTAAATACCAAATACATACACGCGTACAGATTAATAGAATCGTTTGAATAAGGAATGCTTCAAAAATAAAGCTTTGCTGGAAGGATAGATAAGGTGTCCATAGTGAAACCATTGAGATGAGACCTGAGAAGACAACCATCGATAATATAATTGAATATACTAAATGCTGAATACTTTTTCTGCGCCAATCTGCGTATAGTTCATAAAGATAAAAAACAATAAGTGAGGAAACCGAAAGTACAATTAACCAAAAGTAATCGATGTTCACCCCCTTACTAGGGATTGAAAATAAATACGAGAACCAATTCGTCATGAAAAATCCTACAGATACTAACGTAATATCAACGAAAGCCAGAATAAATTTTACATAAGTCCCTCTATAGTCTTCATTCATTTCATTTCTCCTTCCTAGGAAGTTTATTGAATATTATAGATAATTGACTTTTTTAATTTAGATTAGTTACATTTCCAGTACTCCTGTAAAGTATTACTAACCATTTGATCTAGAGAAAAATCCTCTTCTACTTTCCTACGGGCATTTACAATACATTGATTCAGAACCTGTTCTTCAGATTCTATATATAAAATTTTCTTACAGAAGTCATCTACTGAATGATTATTTATTAGAAAACCAGTTTTATTTTCAATAATAGCTTCCTTAATTCCACCTCGATTAATAGATATGATAGGGGTACCAACTGCCATAGCTTCTAAAATAACCATTGGAAATACTTCTCTATAGGACGTTAAAAGTAAGAGATTCATACTTCTTATAAATTCCTCAGGATTATGAACGATACCCACCATCTTTACCTTATGAGAAAGATTTTGTGAGCGGATTAGGTTGTTTAGTTTTTGGTATTCTGGACCATCTCCTGCAATATAAAACATGAGATTCGGAATGTCTCGAAGCTGGTTTGCAATATTAATAAATAGCTCATGATTTTTTTCTTCTGATAATCTTGCTAATATACCAACATTGAAAAATTCCCCTTTTTCTTTTCCATGGAAAACAAACTGTTTTAAATCAACTCCATTGTAAACTGTTGTAATTTTGTTAGGCTTTATTCCGGCTTTCACAAGGTTAAATTTTTCAAAGTCACTTACTGTGATGATTCTTTCTACATATTTATTTAATAAATATGAGAACAAAAATCGACTTTTCTCCTCAAGAACAGTTACATTATGCTTGGTATAAACAATTTTAAAATTTTTTTTAGTCAATTTTTTAATAAAGATACAATACAGAACCATCCTCAAACTATTCGCGTGAATTAGGTCTATTTGTTTATCAATCAATATCTCTTTCAGCTTTTTTATGTTAAGCAAATGCTTAGTCCTACTTATTTCACTAAAGTTATTTTTATGTTTGATTTTCTGGTATAGCTCTCCTGAACCGGCAGCAAAGTGAAAATTTATGTT
>NZ_JBNPWB010000001.1:0-363708 GCF_050434045.1 Neobacillus sp. B4I6 | reverse complement strand
ACCTAATAGGTTAGTTTTATTACCCGAAATATAACCCAATAGAAAGGTCGATGTTGGTGCTAATCCTGGATATCTTTTTTCAAATACGGTCTTACCTAAAAGAAAAGCCTCTTTAAAGAAACTTTTTACATTTTTGGATTCAATTATAGATAACAATTTTATTTGATTATCATTAATGTATTTTAGTGCTGACTCTGCAATATGAGTACGACCTGCAAAGGATATTATAAACCTATTCCCTATAACATAGGTTTTTTTATAATCATCCGAATACCCAGTTATGTTTCCGTATGAATCCGAGTACGTTACCCTTTTATCTGCTGACATAATAATTGCATTTGAGTCATTTTTTGCCGCTATCACCATTGTCATTTAATTCGCCCTCTATTTTATTCAATTTATTAAAAGTTAATATCTTTATCATGATAAGGAACATTATACCAAATGAATATTCTTTAAGTCTTTTAACAGGATTCAACTGTTTTATTCCTAATTCCTTTGGGGGATAGCTCAAACACGATAACGCATATTTTTTTGCTTCACCAGATGTTATAATTGGCTTTGATATTTTAAGTTGAGAAAATAATAAGCACAATGATAATTCCCAACATTACTTTTTTCACATGAACTCTTAGCACCTTTACATTTCTCTACTAAAATTACTCTATTACCTTTTCTAAAATAATGCGTTCATTAAATCCGCCTCGTTTTTCTAACTTTTCAGCTTTTACTGTTAATACCTTGTCCATATCTAAGTTAAAGGCGTGTGCCATACCGTCAATAACTTCTAATATATCCGCTAACTCTTCTTCATTAGGTGTAGCCTTAAACTCTTCCAATTCTTCTATTAATTTATGCAGCAACAACGGCTTAACCTCTTGTTCAGTAGCAACGTGTGTAAACGGTACTTTATTATCCTGTTTAACGATTTGCGGAATTTTATCCCTTACTAATTTGTTATAAATTTTTTCAGCCACCAATAACGCCCCTATCCCTTAAATGAAATCCAAAACTTTTTTACGTAATCCTTTTCAACGGCAATTTGTATTTGATCATAGTCTTTAGTCTTATTTTGCATACGGTCTAACAACCGTTTATTTCGCTCTTCTAAACGCGTTATATCTTCTTCTGAAGGCAAACGGTTAGACTTTTCGGAGTTTTCCCCTTTATGGCAGTAAACCAAGTTCCATAAATCATCCGAAAACAAATAAGACCACGGTATAACATGGTCAACAGAAATCTCGTTATCAGCTATGTTTTCACCGCAATAAAAACATTTTCTTTTACCGTCCTCAAACATTAAATCAAGGTGCTGATGAAACTTTTTTAAAGAAGTCCGTTTAATGTTATTTTCGTCTATTGCCCTTACCTTTCTTGAAATCCGTGGACTATAATTAAAGCCCTCTAACATTTGTGTCCAACGGTAATTTATTACGGTGAATAAAAAATCACTGTACTCTTTAAGAGTTAATACATAGTTTTTATTAAAAAATACCTTACCCTCATTACGAAACAATTCATATATTTCGTATGTTTCACTGTTAAGGTTTTTAAAACGCCAACAGACATCTTGCTTTAGTGTTCTAACAATGTTTTTTAGCGCTAATTCATATTCACGTGCTAATCCACTCGTGGTAAAGTCTATCTTTTCAAATCTTATTGGTTGAACAGATTGCTTTTTATTAAAAAATAACGTTATTAAATCCTTAGTAGAAGAAATGATTTCAGGAGGTTTCTTTATGTTCGGACTTTGTATTAAATCAAAGTAAATTGTTTGATTCCAATAATACTTTAAACAAAGCTTTGCAATATCGTTAAAATCAAATATAACAATATCTTCTATAGGTTCGTTAGTATTAACGGTTAATTCAACTAATGCCTTGGACCATGCCATTTTATATGTATTATCAAAGCTACAATTCAATATAAGGTCGTTCCACTGTTTAATGTAAATGTCCATTGTTAAACCATTCCCCGTTATTCTAGTTAAATTTATTATATCAATTTCACATGGCACTTAATTGGATCAATAAAAATAAATTTAACAGCCTCTGATATGCTACTTACAGTGTAGCTCTTTAGTTCAGCCATTGTCATAAACTCCATAATTCCAGCAAAGACCTTGCGGATCGGTTGTCATCGAATGAAGCGGTGGTGCGATCAATTGGATTCAGAACTTCCATGGTACCCCGGAGGAAGTCATCCAACTCCTTCCCAAAGGCTATGTCGGCCATTTTCCAGGGTACATGGATTTCTTCCTTACACACGACGAATTAAGGAAAATGGTTACCCACAGGGATGCCCACAGTTATTGGCATAAGATGCTTTCAGCTTACCTCCTCCATCACTCAGAAGGTGGCCATTGCTCGCGAGACGCTTTACAAGCAAAAACTTGGAACACGTGCCCATGGTCTTAATTCGAATTAAGACGCAAAAAAAAATGAAAGCGGCAAAGGACTTTATCCGTCCTGCCGCTTTTCTTTAATAAGGCGGAAATTAGAACGGGAATACGCCGACTTGCCCTTAATAAAAAAATGCCAACCCATATTAGGTTGACTTAATGTATGGTGTCTGCTTAATTCAAAACCTTGACTGCGACAACACTATCGAATGCCACCCGTTTAAATTCGCCAGGCTTCACCTCAATCCGCAGCTCATGAGTAATCGGATCGACGTAATGAACACGACCAGTAATGTCGTGAGTAAATCCGTCATCCCATACGGTTAGCTTTACCTCATGATTGTATTCTGTTGAGTATGCAATACGCAGGTCGAACTCTTCCGTTTGATTTTCGTCTAATATTGGCTTAGCCGTCCGAGATTGATCCTTGAACATTTCGCTGGTCATTTCGAATGCTAGCGGTATGAAAGAAGCCGACTGCCATTTCATTTTACCACGGTCTCGTATTGTCATTAATGAATCATCTCCTTTGATTCTATTATAAACGAACAAACGTTCCGCATGTAAATAAAATATTTGACGACTTTTTCTACGGTCTTAACTATTGTATAGCCGCCCGTAAAAATGTGGGTTCCGCAAATCACACTAATTTTTCAAACATCGCTCTCTATGCCACTTCATATAATTTCGCTGCCGCTCAGTCATTTTAATTCGCATTGTTTCATTTATATTAAGAAGAATTTTCGTTGTCTCATCTAAACTGTCCTTAATCATAACATTTCCTGTTTCATCAAAACTAATATATCCCTTGTCAAATAACGCATCATGGTTTGGACATAATAACAATCCATTATTGACGTCCAGCCTCTCTTGATTATTTGATTCACTCCACGGCTTGATATGACTTGCAACTAGGAACCTCTCATCCGTTACACCGCAGATTCTACATTTCTTTTCAATTGCTAAAAGAGCCTTTTTAAAAGCAGATTGGCCAATTCTGGACTTAATAATCGTTTCTCTTTCTGTTTTATCTAGAGTAGTAACCGAATCTAAATCATTTTCGATTTGGTTTATGATTTCTTCTGGAATATTGTTTTCAATTCGGAACCTCTCCCTTGAAATGCCATTTGTTCTTTCAATTATTTCAAACAAAAAGTTTGCCAGTTCTGTAGACACTCGAAAAAGATAACCTGTATTCCCCCGTCCCGATTTATTAAACGGTGCATATTTTTTATCTTGGAGCCTTAAAATATCCTCCATGTAATCCTTATAAGTAATAGGTTCCTCTAAATCAATGTATTCGGCATTTACTATCCAACCATCTTTTTCCCAAAGATCTAATTGGTTTAATCCAGTCGGCCTTTCATGCTCTTTACAATTCTCTTTTGCAATTAAAACAGAAACTAATTTCCCATTGTAACTATTAAAAATAATATTGGTTTTTTGAATGATTTTCATATCAGTCCAATGATGAAAAGTTTGACCGTTCTCATTTTTTTGAGGTGCCCATAAATACCCACCTGTTCGTTCTTCTTTATAACTTTTATTTTGGAAAACAAGAAAATAGTTCATTTGAATTAACTCCAGTCCCTATTGATTCAAACTTAGCACAATAATCATGAAAAGATTTACTTCATTATTATACATGATGGAAATTTTCGAGAAAATTAATTAGAAGCTGATATTTGTTCATAAATTTGTCGAAAGGAATAATTAGAAACTAGTCGAAAATTCACTAATAAGGTAGGTGAATTTATGGCTACAAAACTAATTACTGTTCCAAGAGCGGAAGCAGAAATAAGAAGGCTGCAACAGTACATAACTTTGGTGGAGGAATATCAATCAGATACCTTGGAAAAATGGATTATCAAGGAGTATGCTTACACGAACAGCATTACAGAAGTTGTTAAGAGGGCAAATGCAAAAGGAATGAATCTTGACCTAGCTTATGCAAAATCAGTATTAAAAGGGAAAGCATGTGACGAACTCCATAAAATGTTGAAGTCTGGCTATTTCGCAAGAATGAAGCCTAAAAAAGAGAGACTATACTGACTTAATAATTTAATTCCTTTCTAGGCAAAGAGGTTACTCTTTGCTTTTTCTATGTTCTAAAAACACCACTTCATGTGGTCTGAAATTTGTTCTATTAAAGTACGCTATAGTTAATAAGAAAAAGCGCCAACCCACATAAGGCTGACGCTATGTCGCCTAATTCACGACTTTCACCCCGAAAATAATATCGAAAGCCACTCTTTCAAATTCGCCAGGCTTTGACCTCAACCCGCAACTCTTGCGTTATCGGACCAACGCGCTGTAATCGACCAGTGTATTCCGAGGTGAAACCGTCAGCCCATATTTAAATTTTAGTATCCTTTTCTCACCCTTTCCTATTAATAACACTGAATAGGAGTATCGGAATCTTACCAAATTTCCTTCCTCTAGGTTCAGTGCCTCTAAAAAAACTTCACGTTTAATTAAAAAATCTCCAAATTGTTTTATCGAAACCACGAGTTATCTATAGACATCTCGCAGATTTTATTTTATGATGATATTAACAAATACAGGAAGGCGGTTGGTTGTGAGGTGGTTGTAGCGACGACTAGTGGTACCCAGCGATTTGAACATGAAACACGAATTAGAAATCTTTACGCAAACAATCTAAATCATCTACGCGCAAATGAAATTTTGATAGGAACAGAACAGTGGTATACAGGCACTAGGTTAAGAGTTGATATGCGAACGGTAGGTGAAAATGGGGTCTTAAGAGAATGGGAATTTAAAATTTTCGCAGACTACGACGCGCTAGGTCAAATTATTACTTATGTAGCAATGTCACGTTTACGCGAAAAATTTGAAAGACCTGTTCAAGGTGTCATTGCTGCATTTAGTTTTCATGAGGAAATTCCTAAGGCTATCGAAGTTATGAATTTAGGTATTGAACTTGTAACCATTCCAAGATGGATGCGTTTGGCAGGTAAAATACCTGACGATAGTGAATTTACCTCTACTGCATCAGGCATTACTATACCATCAAATTAAAAGGAGATTGATAAAATGATAATTCCACAAAATAATATCATTACTAATGATAAAGTCCCCCAGGATCCAGAATACAAAAACTTAAGAATTGTAAGGTATCAATCAGATCGAAACGCACAAAACAACTATAATGGTAGAACCTATCAATTTCAACACGAGTATGCAGATTATACTGTGTTAAAAACAACTATCTCCCGAAAAGGTGGATCCAAAAACTATCGTCTTGTCGCAAGTGTTCATCCAAATCTGAAAACATTTGTAGATATTGTTAGATATGATCCTGCTGATCCTCCAATCGATGACTATTATGCCCTAGGGATGAAAATTGCACACGATCAAACTCAAAGTGACTTTAAAGGTCAGAAGAAACAAAACGCACTAGACTTTAAAAACTATTTATTAGAAGGAATTCGAGGTCATCGCACTCTTTATCTACCACCAATCACAGGCTGGCAGGCTAAATCTGTCTTTGATAAGACAATTTTTGTATCTTTTGATGAAAGTGATCCTAATGCAATGTATGGTGAATTATACCTGCCTAAAAGACCTATTATGCAGGCAGATGGGCAAACACAAACAGCAGCACTCTTCCAAGTGGCGAAAACTATCGACGCAATTAATGCAGGTGCACTGGAATCTCTAGTAGTGACTCTCGAGATCGAGTTAAATGTTAGTGAGCGTGAAGCAGGACAAAGCTTCGCAGATAGAAATGGTCGAGGTTCTAAGAAAAACAAAAATTTAGTGATTAATTTGGATACTTCATCAGCATTAAGTAGGTTACGCGCAGATGCCATTGAGGGAACAGTGTTCCAGGGCAGAATCGCAGATGGTCGTACAACTGGAACAAGTGAAACTGCAACAAGCAATATCGTAGACCTATCTACAATGGAGCAAATGTTACTAAATGTAATTTCTAACGGAAGGATAAAACAGGAGAATTTTAAGCATCATCATATTGAACACTTTTTACCGTATGCGAAAGAATTCATTTCACTTCTTGATGAATTATTTGCAAAAGATTGGCTAGAAAACACTCCTCGTAATCTCGATCCTTTCAGAAAACTATATACACATGGATGGCCCTTTGTCCTAAAGGCTCTTGCCAAAGCGTACCATCAATCAAGATTAGATGTTCTTGCTCCTTTAGCAGCTGCAATAGGAACTGAAAAGGAAATTCATGATGCTTCAAAAAATATTGAAGAAAAATACATTGAGCAAGTAGCATTAAAGAAAGAGGAAATAAAAAAACAGCCTGACGTCAATTTTGAAGAACTAAAGAAAAGACTTCAAAATATTGACTGGTTACGTTATCGAAAACATTGGATTTCACTAACAGGCTATAAATTAAAAGACGGCAAGAAAAAAACATTTAAGCTTAAAAACGGAGAAGAAAAGGTCGTTGGTCAAGCCCAAAATACTCCAACAATTATTGATGCAGTTACGAAGAAAATCCTTTCAAACAGTTGGGAAGACTTATGTAAGGAAGTTGATGAACCTTTAAAATAAAAAAAGGCACCCATGGTTAACGGGTTCATTCGTTAAGTGAAAAATGTAATAAAGTTAATTAAAAAGGGAGTTCAATTCGTATATGAATTGGATTCCCTTTATTTATTGTTACACCAACATTTTAGATCACTTTTTTAAGTGTATTTTGCTTTTTTGTACTTCTGAACCGAACCCGTTAGGTAAAACTAGAGGGTAACTGAGACTTATTTACGTGTGCAAAAGTGACACATAAAAAGAGCAGCTACCTTATGCAGCTGCCAAAAGATCGGAGGATTTTGTTTGCAATTAAAAATAGCAAAAAGCACTTGAAAAAAGCAACAGATTTTAAGCCTTGCCTTTTAACTTTTGCAGCCGCTTTTGTTTGAGATTCTTCTTCCATTCGGTCTCTAAATCTGAATAATAAAAAAGTGGTTCCACCAAGAAATCTCTAGAGCAGCTCAAAAATCATGATCATTAAAACAGTAAACAAATACTGTTCAAATGCTTGCACTGAATTAATGAGCCAGCACTCATACCAATAAACGCCATTAATGACAAACCTTCCAGACTCTCCTTATGTTTTCCACAATAGTTAAAACATAAATACAAGAACAAAGCAAAAGAATAACTTATATAATCCCTTGTTTTTTCTTATCCACGAACTATTTTTAAAACAATGCTAACATTTTATAAAGTACTCCCCACTCGTACTAGGTACATTCCTTTTGATCCTGTTTTAACATGAGTGGTGTATCACTAAACTATTTTACAGTTGCTTTGGTTACAGCCATTTGAATCACTTTACAATATAAGTTTAATTTTTTTATTCCTCTTCATCGATGGATTGCTGAAGTGCCCTTTCTACCCATTGACTCATCGTTATTTTCTCATTTTCAGCAAATTGCTTTACTTTATCTAAAATTTTTATTGGTAATTCCAAATTCGTTTTTCGATAAGCACTTCTGAGAATCACTAAACCTTCAGCTATTTCAATAGTTCCTTCTTGTACATGAGGAAGTAGCTGTTCAATGGGAAAAGGTAGTTCAGTAAACGGCACTTCTCCAGCTTTCAATGATATATGAACCCATAGATCATGCTCACGGATTCCTAAGTTTTCAATACCCCACAATTCATAAATGAAGTCAATAAACGGGTACAATATATCTTCCCCTTTTAGAATCTTAATGTGAACGTAACCTTTATTGTCAAATGGCTCTTTATGGATGCCATAACAAGGGTTCAATGAATATCTTTCAATGCCCTCTTCATAATTAACCCACTTTTGATAATTTGGAAGATAAAATCCCCAATCCAGTTCCTTATTCCTTAAAACTCGAGCTATTAGGTTATCTGAAGATTGGAATAGTTGAAAGAGTACAATATCATTTCTGGATTCATAATATTCAATTTTCCGAACACGTTCTGATTCCGAAAATTGCAGCAATTCTTTTGCTTCCTCAAATGCCTCTTCTGATATGACATATGTGGTTCTTTCATCACCAAAAGGTACCTCTAAGGCTTTAATAGTATCATCTTTTATATATTTGTAGACACTTTGAACGGATAATCCTAACTGCTTTGCAACTTCTGACGGACGCATTCCGGTAGGAATCTGTTTCCGCACTATGGCTAAACGGTCCACATCCTCTTTATAATAACGAGCTTCTCTATGCAGTCGGTAAGGATCCATAATTTTTTTTATTTTTCCTTGTTTGCCATAGTGATAGACCGTTGCTTTAGAAACACCTAATCGGTCAGCTACTTCTTTCTGTGTATACCATTCATTACCTTAGCTAAATATGTGATGTTTTTCTTAGTTGGTTTAATAACCTTCACACTAGACGCTTCTTGCGTCTTTTTTTCTTGTAAAAATTTCTGATTTTCTTCGAGATACTGCACCTTTTTCTTTTGATACTCACGGTCAACAAGAGTGCGAAGAAAGGCACTACTATTCCTCTTCTGACCATTAGGAAGGCTATTGACGAAGCGATATAACTCCCTTTGCTCTGGGTCATCTGTGTTTAAGACAAGAGTAATTTTCTTTAATCCCGGCATCTAAATTTCCTCCTTTCAGAACCACATCAGAAGTAGTTCATATTTTTCCTACCTACATCTGAAGGAGTTCTTACCCTGTGATAAAAGCCTATGCGATACCGTTTGTCTAAGTTTCCTCATTTTTTAGGACTTTTGGGTTTATTTTTCAGGACTTTTGGACATGAATGGGTCTAGGGAGTGATGGAGAATGTTTGGACTAGGAAAAAAACGTACCAAGCTAGGGAAATGGATCGATAACAGGGGAATAACTCAAGCGTGGATTAAGGACAAGACAGGATTAAATAAGAATACTGTTGGTGATTTAGTCAATGATCCCGACCGTGCACCTACTCAATCCACTATGAAGAAAATTCTCAAAGCATTAAGGGAAATAGATCCTAATGTCAAAAGTGATGACTTTTGGGATATGTAGGAGGAAAAAATGGAGAGTAGAAATAGAAGTCTAACCCATATTTATAATGATCTTATTGTTGTTAAAACGAAGGATTTAGAAGAATGTAACCAGGAACTTGATACAGGTAATCATAATCAAATTATTAGAAAAGCATTGTTAACCTATAAACACGAGTTACTGGAGTGTTTAGAAATGTATGACCAATATTTAATGAATAAGGAGTATGTAGGAAAACCCTAAAACAATGGAGCTCCATAGACTGTTCCTTTTTATTTTGAATCTAGAATCAATATTCACCATTAGAATAATATTAAGATTATTGTTAGAGAATCAATTAAAACAGACAAAAAAACACAAAAAACAAAGGGTATCGATAATTAATGTGCAATTTAATGATTTTTTTAAGAAATTTTATAGTTTTTTCACAAAAAACAGCCTATCTATAAAAGATAGGTTTCTACTTTGTTATTCCTTCAGCAATTCTACTGTTATATCAGCATCCGATTCTAATTGACTACAAAACAACACTTATGTTAATCGGTCGACTCTGACTTTGGGATTTTTCATAAAGTATTTCGTCCAATCAATGTAAAAAAACGGAATATTTTATAGGGCACTAACAATCTCGATACCTTAAAACAATTAAAAGGAGAGATAATCTTTGAATTATAATCATTATTTTCCTTCTTATCACCATTCAATTATGTTGGGGCAACTAAGTTTTCCCTCTTATATACAGTTTCCAACTATGGGACCACAAATTCCGCCTAAACTAATACCTCTAGCAGTTCTTACTAGCACTCCACATCCTGTTGGACCTGGAACTCCTACAATGCCAATCTTAAAGGGTAAGAAAAAGCCCATATATCAGCCGAGTACACCAGGTGTGGCACAACCAATAATATCAGCTGCACCTGGAACCAATTCGAGTACATCAGTGGAAGTATTTACTCATCCATATTGGTCTGAAACACAGCCAAGCATGAACCACTCTTGGCCTTCCCCGTCTTACACTGGACCTTGGCCGTTTAATGGTGGGGGCTCAATATCACACAACCAGGAATTCCACAACTGTTCGTTAAAGAAAGATTTAACGCAAAGTTAATTAAAGTAAAAAAGAGAGAAAATACTCTTCTCCCTCTAACTTGTCCAAGGACAAAAAAGATTGTACTTGGCCTATCTATTTATAGAAGTTTCTTTATTCTAAAGCCGCTCAAATGCGTTGATCTTATTTTATTGGACCCGCAGGTTACCCCAATTTTCATAAAACATCGACTTAGTTCCAATTTTGTCCATAATATCGTCCTTTACCTTTCTCCTTACAGCTCTTAGTATTCTTTGACAAAAACATTTAAAGGATATATGATAATAATAACAGAACCCACCACGCCTCTTAACAATGCGGACCAAGGTGGGTCATTTTTTTTTCAAGGGGAATTGCTAAAATGGATCCTGAAAAAGACAACTCTAAAGTAAAGCCACCTAAAACGTATAAAGAACAAGTAGAATTATATAAAAGTAGAAATTTATACATAGAGAATTCTGAATATGCTGAAAAGACATTACAAAGAATTAATTATTATCGATTATCAGCTTATGGACTAACCCTAAAAGATCCAATTAATAAAAATCAATATATCAGCAGTTCGTCATTTAATAGAATGCTTTCGTTATATGAATTTGACAGAAGACTAAGGTTGCTACTTTTAGGAGTATTAGAAACTATTGAGATAGCCTTCCGAACGCATATATCTTATGAAATTGCTCATAAATTTGGTCCACTTGGTTATAAAGATAAAGAAAATTTTATTAATGAAAAATTTCATCAAGAGTCTCTAGATGAACTGGAGATATTAATTAAAAAAAGCCGTAAGGGCGAACTGTTTATTGAACATCATTTTAAAAAATATGAAGGAATAATTCCTATTTGGGCAGTAATTGAAGTTACTTCATTCGGATTCATTTCTAAACTATATCGTAATTTAAGCGAGGATGTAAAAAAACACATAGCAAAAGTTTATTACAACGTCCCTTATTATTATCTAGAAAGTTGGTTACAGTCATTATCGAATGTTCGAAATGTTTGTGCTCATTATGGACGTTTATACAATAAAAAATTAACATTTAGACCCCGCTTGTTTAAAGAAGAAAGTAAGCACTTTGATAATCAACTTACATTTGCTGCAATTTATATTATTCAAAGATTATTAACAAAAACTGAGGGTAACAGATTTATGACTGATTTAGAAGCACTGGTTCTTGAATATGAGGATGACATCGAGTTTACTCACATTGGTTTTCCTTCAAATTGGATGGAACTTTTATCTAAAATAAATAGCAAAAAATAAGAAATAACTCGTTGAATTGTCTACAAAGTACAACGTTTTTTCTCTTAAATATGATATGTAAACTTTTGTGTCGTTTTACAAAACTTTTCTACACCTGATCCTGTTTGATCCATGTTCCAATGTCTTTGTCATTTCAATGTATAGAACTCGTTTCATTGTGTTTCTCCTAACTAATCACGATTCCTATATAATATAATACAACTCTGACTTTTATGGTTGCCGCTTTCAACATCTCCTACTAGGAGTATAAAGTGACAATAAAGTTATTTAATTTAAAACCCCAAACACCCATAACCCCGTTCTGATTTATGACGGGGTTAAAATAAAGTTGTTCGAATTTTTTATATAAAACACTTCACCGTACTTAAAAACATAACAATAAAGTCGTTTAAATCTAAGTGTTCTTCAACAATCGCGCCCTATTGTTGAAGATCATTGCAAATCGCCCACTTCGATTAATTTGCCCAATCGTAATAACAAATAGTGGGCCTACAATGGGCCCACTATTTGTATATGTGGCACTTGACTTCTGTCCGCCTACAGTGAACAAAAGCATCAATTTGTCCACGAGCGGTACCTGTCACATTACTCAATTATAAAACACAAAACTTCTCATCCCGAACATCGCTAATAAACATATATCCAGGTGCGTGAGTAATCATAATGGATGGTTTACTTTGGATTGCTACTGCTTGTGGTGTAACACCGCAAGCCCAGAATACAGGAATTTCACCAGCTTTGATTGTTACGGCATCCCCAAAGTCAGGCTTGGAAAGATCGGCGATGCCAATTTGACTTGGGTCGCCAATATGAATTGGAGAACCATGTACAGCTGGAAAACGTGTAGTAATTTGAACGGCGCGAATCGCGTCCTCAGGTTTCATCGGCCGCATGCTGACAACCGTCGGACCTTCAAATACACCTGCTCTTTCACATAGAATATTGGTTCTATACATCGGAACATTACAATTTTCTTCAATATGACGAATCGGAATCCCGCTTTCCATTAGCGGAGTTTCAAATGTAAAACTGCAGCCTAATAAAAAGCCAACCATATCACCTTCCCAATACTGCGAAATATTGGTTACTTCTTCCGTGAAAACACCATCTCTGTAGATCCGATACTTAGGGATATCTGTACGAATATCAGCATTCTTCGCGATTTTGCTAGGAATAAAAGACCCAGGTTCCGTCACATCCAACAGTGGACATGGCTTTGGATTTCGCTGACAGAACAACAGGAAATCAAAAGCATATTCTTTCTTTAAAATCACTAGATTGGCTTGTGTGAACCCCTTTGACATACCCGCAGTCGGTTCTGTTATCGTTTGTTTGCGAATAAGTTCTCTGATTTCATCGGGAGCCATATTCTCATAATTCCCCATTTGTAATTCCCCCTATACTAGCCATTTCTACTTACTTAAAAAGCAATGGAATTTGTTCGATTAATGTATTGATTCCTAAATACCCCATGACAATTACTACTAATCCGCCTGTTATGGTAAGCCATAGTGGATGTTTATAGTCCCCAACTACATTTTTCTTATAAACCCCAATTAATAAGGTTCCTAATGCGATTGGCAGAATAAGCGCATTGAGGGCACCAACTAGAAGTAATATTTTAATCGGGCGTCCTACCAATGAAAACGTTACGGTGGAAACTAAGATAAATAAGATAATAATCCAATTGTGATATTTCTCTATTACCGGGCTGAACGAACGAATAAATGAGACCGAAGTGTATGCAGCTCCTACAACGGATGTAATAGCGGCTGCCCACATGATAATACCAAACATGCGATAACCGACATTACCTGCCGCAAGCTGGAATACAGAAGCAGGAGGATTTGCTGCATCAATTTGAAGCCCTTTTGATACAACTCCAAGTACAGCTAAGAATAAGGCGATACGCATCAAACCTGTTACAATAATGCCGGTTACAGAACTTTTTGTCACTTCCGGTAAGGATTCAACCCCTTTGATTCCGGCATCTAACAAACGATGCCCGCCGGCAAATGTAATGTAACCGCCAACTGTCCCGCCTACCAGCGTTACGATAGCAAAAATACTGATTTTTTCAGGTTTAATCGTATTCACTAACGCTTCACCTACAGGAGGAGAGGTAATGAAGGCAACATAAATCATTAAGATGATCATGATTAAGCCGGCAATTTGAGCAACCTTGTCCATCGCCTTGCCTGCTTCTTTCACAAGGAAAATAAAAATAGCAAATGCGGCACTAATGATGGCGCCGGTTTTTGGATCCAGCCCGAGCATCGCATTTAATCCAAGACCTGCCCCGGCAACATTTCCAATATTAAAGGCAAGACCACCAAGAACAATAAGCACTGCTAAAAAGACTCCTAATCCGGGTAAAACCTTATTGGCGATCTCTTGGCCGGGTAATCCGGAAACCACAATGATCCGCCAAATATTTAATTGTGCAAAAGCATCAAGAAGTAATGATATTAAGATGACAAAGGCAAAACTTGCAGCCAATTGCTGCGTAAAAACTGTCGTTTGCGTTAAAAAACCGGGGCCTATGGAGGATGTAGCCATTAAAAAAGCGGCTCCAAGTAAAATACTGTTGCTGACTTTCTTTTTCTTCTTTCCCTTTTCTTTTGCTGCATTTTCTTCTAGTTCAACTTTTTTCGCGAGCATTTAGTTTCCTCCCATTCTAGGTGTTGATGGATGATACAGCGATATGGTTTCGTTCTAATGTTTCTTTAATATATTTTGCAAAAGCGAGTGCGTGTTCGCCATCACCGTGGATGCAAACCGTATCTGCTTTTAATGAAACTTCGGTGTTCTGTTGTGAAGTAACTTTGCATTCTGTTACTATTTTTATTACCTGAGCTACCGATTGTTCTTTATCTTTTATTAATGCATCAGGTTGCGACCTGGAGGTTAAGGTACCATCCGATTGATAAGTTCGGTCAGAAAAAACTTCATGTGCGGTGGTAAGACCATGCTTTTCCCCGGCTTTCACCAATTCACTGCCGGCAAGCCCGAATAAAACTAATTCAGGTGAAACATCATATACCGCTTGGGCAATGGCTTCTGCCAGCTTAGCATCTTTTGCAGCCATATTGTATAATGCTCCGTGAGGCTTTACATGTTGCATCTTCTCGGTAAACACGGATAAAAATCCTTGTAGAGCCCCAATTTGATAGACAACCATGTCATACGCTTCCTGCGGAGTAATCTTCATCTCACGGCGGCCAAAGCCATTTAAATCAGGCAGGCCGGGATGGGCGCCGATTTTCACTTGATTATCAATTGCCAACTTGACCGTTTCTCTCATGACACTCGGATCCCCGGCGTGAAAACCGCAGGCAATATTTGCGGATGTTACATACTTTAAAATTTCTTTCTGTTCGGCTAAGCGATATCTGCCAAAACTTTCTCCAATATCACAATTTAAATCTACCTTAAACACTGTTTATCCTCCTTCTATTTTTTTGTGGATCCTTCTAAACTCCAAATTATAGGAACCGTTTTCATTTAAAACAGAGAGTTTAGTTCCGAATTTAGGGATTGTTGTTTTGAAATTTAAATTTATTCTATCATAAAATAAAAAATCTGAGTAGACAGTAAAGGGGGAATTTTCTAAAAAAATAAATAGGATTAATTTTTATGCAATAAACAACTTGTTTTTTATATTCTGAATATTATAATGATGAGTATATCCATTTTTTAAAACATAAGTTCCGAATAAAGAAACTATCGGAGGTTTTTATATGTGTTCTCGTTCCAATGAAATTGTCATCAACCCTTTAGGTGATTCGGCCCTGATTGTACAGCTTGGTGACGAAATCAGTCCGGCCATTCACCAGAAAGTCCAAGCGTTCTCAGCATTGTTAAACACTCACCCATTTGATGGGTTTGTGGAGTCTGTACCAGCTTTTACGAATATAACCATCTATTATAACCCGGTGATTGTGCATTATTCCATCGTGGAAAACTCACCGATGACTCCGTTTCAAAAAGTAAGTGCAAAGCTCAATGAACTACTGCAACAATTGGATGAACTGCAGGTTTTTGAGGGAAGTTTGGTGGAAATTCCTGTCCTCTATGGAGGAGAATACGGACCGGATTTAGATTATGTAGCTTCTTTTCACAAGATAACAGCGGAAGAAGTCATTCAAATCCATTCCCAAAGCGAATGTTTAGTATATATGATCGGATTTGCCCCAGGGTTTCCGTTTATGGGAGGAATGGATGAAAGAATCGCAACTCCCCGAAGAGAAAGCCCAAGGACTGCGATTGTACCCGGTTCAGTCGGGATAGCTGGAAAGCAAACAGGCGTTTATCCGCTGGAAACACCTGGTGGATGGCAAATTATTGGCCGTACGCCGCTTGATTTATTTCGTCCTGATTTGAATCCACCAACCTTACTAAAAGCGGGAGATAAAATTAAATTTTTCCCGATTACCCTTGAGGAATTTAACACATATAAGGAGGGGAGCCGATGACGGTAAGAGTACTTCACCCGGGACTGTTAACCACAATTCAAGACTTAGGAAGATATGGTTCGCAAAAATATGGTGTTATTGTTAGCGGAGCGATGGATTCTTATTCGCTGAGAGCTGCAAATCTGCTGGTTGGAAATAGAGAAAATGAAGGGGCCCTGGAAATCACATTATTTGGTACCTCACTTTTATTTGAGGAGGATCGGGTAATCGCGATTACCGGCGGGGATTTACAGGCTGTTATTGACGGTAAAAAAGCGGCAACATGGCGGCCAATTTTGGTGAGAAAAGGGTCTATTTTACAATTCAAGACCGCCATCAATGGGTGCAGGGCCTATGTAACCTTTGCTGGCGGTATTGCTGTTCCCGAAGTAATGGGCAGCAAAAGCACCTATCTTCGGGCAGGAATTGGCGGATTTAAAGGCATGGCTTTGCAAAAGGAGGATGTCATCGAGTTCGGCGAGATGAATGAATTCAATCAATCTCTATTTACCATGTTGGAAAAAATGGAGAGCGATCCAACCTGGTCCGTCAATTACACAAAACTTGTCAATATGCAGCAAACGCAGACCATCCGTGTCATCAGGGGCTCCGAGTTTGACCGTTTTGATGAAAAAAGTAAGAGAAGCCTATTTCATGAACCGTTTAGGCTAACGACCCAAGCCGATCGGATGGGCTATCGAATCGAAGGTCCCCATCTTTCTTTAGAAAAGAAATTTGAATTATTGTCTGAAGGGGTAACGTTTGGAACCATTCAAATACCGCCAAACGGAAACCCGATTGTCTTAATGGCAGACCGGCAGACAACAGGCGGCTATCCAAAAATAGGGCAGGTTATTTCCGCTGATTTACCAAGCATGGGTCAACTGCAGCCGAACGCCGTTATTCAATTTAAAGAAATTTCCCATGAAGAAGCGGAAAAAGAACTTTTAGCGAAGGAAAAAATCATCGATGAGATAAAAGTAGGCATCCGCTTTACAATACTTTATATACGAGAGGAAAAGAAATCATGAAATGGAATGAATTTAAGGAACTAATCAAATTACTCGATCAATCTTCTTTAGATGTTTTAAAGTTAGAGAATAAAGATATCAAATTATACTTTCAAAAGCACGATGCAGCAAATGTGACCATCGATTTTAAAGAACAGCTTTCGCAAACAGCTGAATCCGTGAAAGAGGTTGAGGAATCAGAAAAACTTCCTGCGAAAAAAGATGACGGTTTTTACCAAATCAAATCCCCTATGATTGGTGCTTTTTATTCCCGTTCCAATTCGGATGCAGAACCATTTGTACATGTAGGATCTGTGATTGAAAAGAATCAAACGGTATGTGTTTTGGAAGCGATGAAACTATTTAATGAAGTGGTCTCAGATGTTGAGGGAGAAATCATCGAAATATTAGTGGAAGATGGCCAAATCATCGGATTTGGACAGCCTTTGTTTTTAGTGAAAGTTGGTGGCTGATTTGCTTAAAAAAATACTTATTGCTAATCGTGGGGAGATTGCTGTCCGGATTATTCGGGCATGCAAAGAAATGGACATTCAAACGGTTGCTGTCTATTCAGAAGCAGATCGAGAAGCGCTCCATGTGAAGCTTGCAGATGAAGCCTATTGTATTGGCAAGTCCCCTTCAAAAGAAAGCTATCTGAATATGGCCCATATTTTAAGTATTGCCACCTTAACAAAAGTGGATGGAATCCATCCCGGGTATGGATTTCTCGCCGAAAATGCGGATTTCGCTGAGTTTTGCCAAAAGTGCCATATTGAATTTATTGGCCCCTCTCCAGAATCGATTCGAAAAATGGGCATCAAGGATGTCGCAAGAGACACGATGAAAAACGCCGGTGTCACGATTGTACCTGGTTCAAATGGAACAATAAAAGATATTGCGGATGGTTTAGAGATATCTAGAAAAATAGGCTTTCCGGTTATTATTAAAGCAACCGCAGGCGGGGGCGGAAAAGGAATCCGGGTCGCATACACCGAAGAAGAATTAAAAAAAGGAATTGAAATGACCCAACAGGAAGCGAAAACGGCATTTGGGAATCCAGAAGTTTATATAGAGAAATTTATTGAAGATTTTCGTCATATTGAAATTCAGGTCCTCGCAGATTCACACGGAAATGTCATCCACTTAGGTGAACGGGATTGTACAATTCAGCGGAGAATGCAAAAACTCGTAGAAGAAACCCCTTCCCCAGCAATTTCAGCGAAAACACGGGAAAAGATGGGGGTATCGGCTGTTCAAGCGGCAAAAGCGGTTGATTATGTCGGCGCGGGAACGGTTGAATTTATCTATGATTACAAGGAAGATACCTTCTATTTTATGGAGATGAATACCCGGATTCAAGTAGAACATCCGATTACAGAGATGGTTACAGGTGTCGATTTGATTCAAGAACAAATTCGTATTGCATCAGGTGAACCACTGTGGATGAAGCAAGCAGATGTAACCATTAACGGCTGGGCGATTGAATGCAGAATTAATGCTGAAAATCCCGCTAAAAACTTCATGCCTTCACCAGGTAAAATAGAAAAATATCGATTACCGGGCGGTTTTGGGGTACGGGTTGATTCTGCCATTTATGCCGGCTATCAAATCCCGCCGTTTTATGATTCAATGGTGGCAAAATTAATTGTCCATGGCCGGACAAGAAGCGAAGCGATTAAGAAAATGATTCGTGCTTTAGAAGAGTTTATAGTAAAAGGCGTAGCAACAACGATTCCATTCCATAATGCACTGCTAAAAAATGAGGTTTTTACCAGCGGAGAATTTAATACGAATTTCCTTGAGACCTATTCTTTAGAGATAGAAGAAAGTTAAATAACCGCCTCCATCAGTCGAGGGGGCTGGACACAAATCTATTAAAAAAACATCCTCTATTTCCTGAAAACCAGGTACATAGAGGATGTTTTTTTAAAATATGAAAGTATAACATTCGACTTTGAGAATTGTCCAGCTCCAGTGCAGGGCGCTTCCGCTTTTCTACGTTTGACTATACCCTAACCGTTTGGAAATTTCTTCTGTCGCTGCTTTTAGTTTTTCTGCAAAAATAGGGATGTTTTCGTTTTGATAATTGGCTTCAATGCCCGCAATACTCATGCCGGCAATGACGTCACCTTTATGGTCAAAAATCGGTGCCGCAATCGCCGCCGTATGCTCCTCTAATTCCGAAAAACTAATCGTATATCCATCTTTTTGAGCTTGGCGAATGGTCCTAAACAGCTCATCCTTTTCCGTAATTGTTCCCTTCGCAAAAGATTTGAACTCAGCTGAATCTAAATAGGTGTGAATTTCTTGCTCAGGTAAAAAAGATAGAATAGCGCGTGCACAAGCACCCGCATACAACGGACTTCTTCTGCCGATCGCGGTATATAAACGAACCTTTTGGTTTGTATCAATTTTTTCAATATAGATTGCCTCATTCCCTTGCTTGATAATGAGGTTGATGGCTTCCCCTACATCATCATGGAGCTCTTGCATAATCGGAGAGGCAATTTTTCGGATATCCAGCCTGGATGAAACGAGATGACCGAACTTAAGAAAGAGCAGCCCTAGGCGATATTTGTTATCCGGCCCCTTTTCTAAAAACTCCATTTCCTCTAATGACATTAACATTCGATAAACGGAAGTTTTCGGAATCCCTGACAAATCAATTATTTCCTGAAAGGTTAATGCTGCATAATCTTTAAATAAATTTAAAATATCCATCGAACGGACAACCGTTTTATTTTTATGGTTCATAGTGTAGCTCCTTATTAAAAATAAAAGCTATGAGCTTCTTTTTTAATTCCATTACTCTGCTTTTTTACTATAATATCAAATTTTAGGCAGGGATTGTAGGTAGAATCAACAATATTTAATTCGTTGCTTCCTATATCAGGTGGAAGCTCTAAAGGCCTAAAAATACGTCTCAAGTCTTAGTCTTTTTTACATTTCCAGGTCAATGGAAAGCAGCACGTAATTCCACATGAATTTTACAATTACATGAAACATTCCTTTATAGAGGACTATTAAAGTCGATTCGATTTACAATGAACCCTATTGTAGCCGTCCCGTAACGGTTAAGCTGATTGCTTTTGGTTCCTTCTTGTTTGAGCCTCCTGTTTATTTGATTTAGCCACTCTAAAGAATAGTATCAATCCCGCATTAAACATTAGAGTCCATACAATTGCGAATTTATTACCACTTAAATATATTCCTATAATAGGTATCAACAGAAATGCGAAGCTTTTCACATAATAATTTACTTTAGGATTAATGGCCATCAAAACTGTATACTCGTCTTCTTGGCCTTTGTTTACAGCCAGCCCAGGTACTGCATCCGCTTGGGAAGCTATTTCCTTTCCTACCCGACTAACTTTAGTATTTTATAAAGCCTTTTACCGGCTATAAGAGCGGTACCCCAAATCTCCATATAGCTCAATCCCAGATTTTTTAGCATCTGAAAACATAACTAAGGTTACCCAAGCTGTTTGGTATGATCATTATAAATCCTAAATCTATACAAATTTATTAATCAGTGAACTCACCACTGAACGTTCACTGTTCCACCCCATACTTTTTCAACCTTCGTGCAATATACGATTGAGAAACTCCCAATTTTCCAGCTGCTTTATAGGAGCTTCTTTCTTTATTTAATGCATCTATGATAATTCTTTGTTCAAAATAATCGACTTCTTTTCGAAGATCGGTGATGTTGTCGATATTGATCATTGCATAATCCGTAGAACATACATAATCCAACAAAATATCTTTTCCACCACCTAACACGACATATCGTTCTATTAAGTTAGAAAGCTCACGAACGTTTCCGGGCCAAGTGAAGTTTTTTAATAGCGTTAGAACATCAAATGGAAGTGAAATATTTTTATGATATTTTTTGTTGAATTTATCAAGAAAATAAGAAGCTAATACAGCGATATCTTCTTTTCTTTCTCTTAGCGGTGGAATCTCTATCGGTATAATGTTTAGTCTAAAAAAAAGATCTCGCCGGAATTTCCCTTCTTCCACAAGTTGCTTTAAATTATGATTGGTAGCTGCGATGATTCGAGAATCGGTTTTTATATTCTTCATTCCCCCGATGCGTCGAAATTCTTGATCTTGAAGTACTCGTAATAGTTTTGCTTGCATGTCCAGTGGAAGATCCCCAATTTCATCAAGAAAAAGTGTGCCTTTATCGGAAGCCTCAAATAATCCAATTTTCCCTCCCCTTTTTGCTCCAGTAAATGCACCTTCTTCGTAGCCGAACAGTTCTGATTCGATTAAATCTTTGGGAATCGCGGCACAGTTAATTTTAAGAAAACTGCCTGTCCTGTTCCGGCCACTCATTTTATAAATTTGTTCAGCGACTACTTCTTTACCCACGCCCGATTCGCCAGTAATTAAGACAGATATATCCAAATGACTAATTTCTGAAATGATTTGAATCATTTTCAGCATTGTCGGATCCTGGGCTATTAAATTTTCATTTAAGATCGTCGCATTCGTTTGTTTTAATTGATTTACAAGGCGAGTTTTTTCTTTTTCCGCTGATTCGAGTTCATGCTTCAATTGAAATAGCTCGGATAAATCCCTTACATTGGTAATGACACGGAATAATCTCCCCTGCTCATCAAACACTGGGCTGCCGGTAACAAGTGTTTCTTTTCCTGTGTTCACTCGTTGAATCGTACTATAAGGCTTTTTTGTATCCGCCACCTTAAGAGTGACTACATCATTAAATACCCCCATTGAAATTAAATCCTCTAGACTTTTCCCGACAAAAAATTCTTTCTTAATGCCGGTTAGTCGTTCGATTGCCTGATTGGCTCGTAGATTGATCCCTTCAGGAGTAGAAATATAGATTCCATCATAAGAATTTTCGATGACCGCATCTAATTCTTTCAAATTGTTTTGGATAACACGATACAAGTCTACTAGGGATACAACACCTAAATAAATTGCCCGACCCTTTTGAAGTTCTACTAAAGGATAATAGAAGACATCATCTATGATTTTAATTTGTTCCATGCTCTGACCGAGTATAAGGGGGCGGACGTTAACAAACCGCGCCCCAGCTCCGTCTCTGACTTCTAATCCAATATATTCACCTTTTTGGACATGAGGAATGGTTGTATGGCAATAGTTTATATCCCTACTGTATTCATTTTTAGTAATATCGAAGTAGGGGTAATTTTCTACTAGATAGTTAATCAAATGATTTCCTCCAATGCACAGTTAAGTCGAAATTGAAATTCCCTTTCGACTTAACTGAGTCAAATCTGACTTAAATTATATCATAAGTATTAGAATTTTACGATAATTCATAAAAGAATAATATTGGCACGATACTTGCAATTAAAATTGGTAGGGGGTGAGTAAATGTTTAAACCAGGATGTACGATTATTGCTATACGAAAAAATGGGCGCTATCTATTAGCATCCAACAGCGATAATCCATGGCATACGAGGACAAGAGTTCGGATTAAGCAAGGAAAGAATTTTAAGTTTATCGGTACGGGCTTTGGGGGGGGGAGCTCATTTGTCCGGATGATAACCTGCCCTGGTCCAATATGGTTACCAGAGGAATAAATGAGAAGGGAATTAGCTTTACCTTTGCCTATGTGGATTGTGATTCTGATTTATATGAGGGCGGAATTGGCTTTAAGGATTTTGGCGATCACATTCTAGGTAGCTTTCAAACTCTCAGTGAAATTGAAGACTATTTACGAAATAAACCCGTCCAGGTTCACGGCAATTTTCTCTTTGCTGATGATCTAGGCAATCTACTAGTTAGCGAGATTTATCCTACAGAGAAGTATTTTAAATGGAACCCTGAACAAGTAGTGGTCCGCACAAATCATTTCTTGAATCTGCCATACGCGAACGATAAGGAGATCATTGAAACGTGTTCGATTCTTCGTTATCAATCTGGGCTGAATGCAATCAATCTAGGAGACCAAAAGGATGCTTTTCTCTTTTTACACGCAATTCTTTGCAATCATCATCTTGAGGAGCATGGATCTGATTGGGGAAGCTCGACGTGTAACCATGGGGAAACAGTTGGAACAGTAAGTTCGGAAATACTCGATCCTTTAAACAAGGAAATGTTCTACTGCTATGGTCCACCGTGTGGAAACGGTAAGACCATGCAAGGATGGGGTCAATACGTCTCCTTCAAATTGAACAACTGGAGCGAGGGTGAAATAACTACCTTAGATGGAAAATTTTAAACAAGGGGGCTATATTATGTTAAACAGTTTCATTGGATATGCCATGATGATTATTTTTGGATTGATCATGGTTGCAGTCGCAACTTATATGAAGCGTAAAGGAAAAAATAATCTCGATGATTTTTTAAGTGCGAGAGAAAGCATGAGCTTGCCTGTTACAATGAGTTCTTTAGTTGTCGTATGGGTGTGGAGCAGTTCCCTCATGGGGGCAGCTGAAGGAGCATTTAAATTTGGGGTAGCAGGTTTTTATATGTACGGTGTCTCTGTTCTTTTATCATCTATTCTGATTGCATGGCCTATTTTTAAAAGAGTACGTAAAATCGCCCCATCAATCAGCACTTTACCTGAATTTATGAAAATCCGATTAGGAACACGAACTCATTTAATTTTTGCTATTGTTGGTATTTTGCAATCCTTCTTTTGGGCAGTGCTTCAGATTACGGCAATCGGATTGGTCATGAATGTGTTGTTTGGTATTCCTCATGCAGCGGCTGTAATAATAGGTGCACTTATTGTTACTATCTATGTTGCAATTGGAGGATTAAGAGCATCGATCGGTACAGATGTTGTTCAGTTTTGCATGCTGCTCATTTTACTTGCAATCGTTATCCCTGTTACGTTGTGGGTGGCTGGAGGTCCAGCGGAAATTTATCAAGGGCTTGCCCATTCATCTGTTAAAACAGCAACAATGCTCTATACAAAAGAAAGCGTTACAGGATGGCTGCTGGTTAGTATCCTTTCTTTTATTAACTACGCGATTATTGATCAAAGTGTATGGCAACGTGTGTACGCAAGCAAAAGAGGAACTGAATCCAAGTTGATTCTTGGGACGACATTATTATGGTTACCCATCCCAGCCGTAGCAGGACTAATCGGTATGATTGGTTTGGCTAAGGGATTTCAAGTGAATCCTTCCGAGATATTTCCTGCTGTTGTCGGTGAGCTGCTTGGTACTTGGGGAGCTTACGCAATGGCCATCATTATGATTGCAACCATTTTGTCAACAACGGATTCCTGTCTTAATGCATTATCCACGCTTATTGTTCGGGAGATTTACCTTCCTTATATACGAAAAAATAAACCTATGGATCCAAATAAAGAAATTAAAGTTGCACGTATCGTCGTAATCGTCTGCGGGTTAGGTATTGCACTCTTCAGCTTAGCTCAGTTCTCCATACTGTATCTGAATTACGCTGTAGGAGCATTGACACTTGCCATGACGTGGCCGTTCGTCCTATCTGTATTCATGAAGAATCTTAATAAAAATGCTGCTTTTTGGGGCTTGATTATCGGGACGGTTTCAGCTCTAATTTTAGCTGTACTTCCTGGGGCTGGACTCATTGAACCAATTGTTCCTTTATGGATTGGCTATCTCATTTCACATATTATTGCTGCAGGTATTCCGTTACTTGGGACATTGTTTGCACCTGATCATGAATTCCAGTATCAAGCAGCATTCAGTAAAGTCAGTAAAGGAGGAATCTAATCATGGTATTAAGCGAAAGCGGATTTGTTTTTGTCACATACACCTTATTAACCTGGTTTATTGTCTCAAATCTTACTTTAGTCTTCTTTTGTTTTAAAGATTGGGTTCTAGGTTTCTTAAAACGAACATAGAAAACAGATTGAACAATGGAGATGACTGAATTGGATAAAAATCTAGAACTTACAGAATTACGCAGTCTATTACGAAAAAATGAATTTACTGGTCCAACCGCCGGATTCGCACCAGGGCATACGCAAGCAAATCTGGTAATCTTGCCTAAAGACCTAGCTTATGACTTTTTACTGTTTTGCCAACGGAACCCTAAATCTTGTCCACTGCTTGAAGTAACCGATAGTGGCTCACCTGTTCCTAAGCTGACAGCACCAAACGCAGATTTACGTTTTGACTTACCTAAATATCGGATCTATAAAAAGGGTGTTCTTGTTGAGGAATTAAATGATATCGGGGAATATTGGAAAGACAATATGGTAGCCTTTTTAATCGGCTGCAGCTTCACGTTTGAAAATTCTTTAATTGAAAATGGCCTTGTAATCAGGCATATTGAAGAAAACCGGAATGTTCCGATGTATATCACCAATATTCCTTGTCAACCAGCAGGTGTGTTTCAAGGAAATTTAGTCGTTAGTATGCGCCCATTTTTAGCGTCTGACGCTATTCGCGCCGTAGAAGTAACATCCAGATTCCCTGCCGTACATGGCTCACCTGTTCATATTGGCAACCCTGAAGAAATTGGAATACAAAACCTTGCTAAGCCGGATTTCGGGGATTCCGTTACGGTAAAAGAAGGCGAACTTCCTGTATTTTGGGCTTGCGGTGTAACACCTCAATCAGTTGCCATGTCCAGTAAACCTGATTTAATGATTACACATGCTCCTGGGCATATGTTTATTACTGATGTTAAGGATAGTATTTATTCGATTCTTTAGGATTGAATGCGACAGATAAATAAAGAACCTATCATTCTAATAAAAGTGGAGAAACAGATTCTATTGAACTAGCACAATCCTTAAATATCTGTTTCCTACTTAAAAAGATAAAACTGTAATCTTTTATGGGAATGAGTGTCAATTTTGGCACTCTCTTCTTTAATTAATTTGGTGGGCCATACTGATTATTTATATCTAATTATTATCGAAGGAAGAATCCTGGGAAACAGACGTTGAAGCTGTATTCTTAAAATTAGCTTGGTTTATTGATGCTCCGGATTATGAAAGTTTTAATATCGGATTATTGTATCACCATTTAGATAATGAATGGCTTGAATTCGTTAGAATTTGTTGAAATGTTTTCATAAGCCTTTAATTTACTTTTAAATGTCGGGAACCTTTCAATGATTCGTTTTGTTGAGCGTTTCATCCTATACCTCCTGTCGACTTAGTCAACACCATCATAACGTTGACTTAGTCAACAATTAGGTAGGAAATGATTGTCTTTTAAGTCAATAAATACTCCTAGATTACCTAAGCGCGTCAATTTGGAGAATCGCTGATTACTTAATAATTCTCCCTCTTCAGAAGGTTCATCAAAGCCATATAAATCTCCAAGTTGATCATAAGCTGAACCAGTTGATGATGAATATTCAAATAGCGTTTCAACTTTTGATTTTTCTTTATGTTGGCGTTTTAAAATAATCTTTTGCGTATTTGAAATAATAATATTATATTTTGAACGATCTATCGTGTTTAATGTTGTACCTGTGTCCTCTAAGAAGTGGATCTTTAAATTACTATCTAGCCAAGCTAAATATTCTGGTGGAATAACATTTGATTTATCAAATGTTTGGATTTCACGTAAAGACTCTAAAACCGTTTTGTCTGGTGCAAATACAATCGCGTTATGACAGAAACGTTTGTCTTTCGGAAACTTATTTGCTAATAAGAACTCGTAGAATATACAAGTAGCCATTAAGATTGTTTTACCTGTACCCATTGTTAAAGAAAAAATGTAGTTTGAGTAATCTAATTCAAACTTTTTCATTCTAGCGAAAACACTCTTGTATTCTTCAATTTCCACAGTAAATAAAGAATATTGTTCCCCTTCAGTTAAACCTAAATCTCCACGATTCTCGAAGCCATCTTTCTTTTCATACCAATCAGTAAAAATTTCATGGATCTTTTTATTATCTTGGTACTCTTTTAAGAAGATGTATACTTCTAAAGCTTCAAATTGAGGCTGACGTAAAAATGCATTTGGATTTTTATAATCATTGAAATCTAGAAACTTTCTAGATAGCAGTTTATATTTTGAACGGATTTTTTTCTTATTTTGATTATAAAACTCCCACAGATACGTATAAAATGCGAAATCTAAGGCGAAATCTTTCTTTTTACTCACTCTCAAAACTCACCTCTAGCGACTCAGATAATAAGTCTGTAATTTTCACTCGAATTGTACCAGCCTCTTTCGTGATTACATACACACCTTTAACAAAATCATTTTTAGATGGCACATCTATTTCTTTTGGTTCTAAAACTGCACCATCATAATTCCAATTAATCATTACAGATTCAACAAGTTCTTTCCAATCAGTAACATTGTCTTTCATAATGCTTAATTTTTGTAACAAATTCATTGGATAGAAGTTTTCAATGATTAGTTCGTTATCTTCTATTCGAATCAAAGCTTCTGCATCACGCTTAAATTCTATATTTGCTCTATCACGCAAGATATCAACTATCTCTACATTGAGTTTATATGGAACTTCTTTTTTGAGAGTGGCTGCTAAATCTGGCTCATGCCCCATACATACTAATAGAATATCCTCTACATATTGATTAGGATTGTCCTTTTGGCGTTGCTCTAAAGTTTTATAATCTAAATTTGTAATAAGATTATTTAAATCTGCTTTTGTCGCAATTCTATTAACTGGCATAATTTTCACCATCTGCCCGTCTTTTTCTCCGTCATAAACACTACTATTTATAGGCTGTATTTCTAACGCCTCTAACAATAAGTCCTTTGCTTGAGTAGGGTTCTTAAATATATCATAGTTATTAACATTGTATATTTCTAACCCACAGTCAGAGGTCGGAAGAAGATTTAACAATCTCTTAGTAGTAGTTTGAACTGCCGTTAAGTTAATGTCTGCCCCAATAAATTTCCTTCCCATTTTTAGAGCTACTGCTGGAGTAGTTCCTGACCCCATAAAACAATCGAAAACTAAATCACCTGGATTAGTCGAGGCTTCTATTATGCGTTCAATAACTGTCTCAGGTTTTTGAGTAGGATAGCCCGTAGGCTCAATTTTATCTGCTGGTTGTAACATGGATAATCGCCATACATCATCTACAGTTTTATGTGTAGATTCAATGTAAATCACTTTTCCATCTTCATCGTTTAGCGTTTACACGGCCTGGATCGATTTTAATTACTGATATAAATATAAATTGAAAATTAAAGCACTCCACTGATTTTCCCAATAAAGTGTTTTGTTTTGATTTTTTATACTTAAAACATGGTTAATGATTCTAAATGGAACTTGGGCAACGTAATGCTTCTGTTCTAATGGTTATTATTATTCAAATAAAAATTAATCAATTGATTGTTTTTTCTTGAATAAACAATCAATTGATGGTTATAATGAATACAGTAATATGTAAGGGAATGATAAGATGTCAGAGGATCAATTGGTTAGAGATCGAATTGCCCCGATCGATGAAGTGGAAATGCTAATCAAAAAGGCGCGGGATATATTAAATTCCGATAATTACGACCTGGACATTCAAAGAAATAGAAAAGGCGAAGATCCTCTTGACCCATTTTCAACTAAGAATACGCTTTTAGCCTTGAAATACGATTCGGATGATGTAGCTAATGAGATAATGTCGCTACAACTTCAAGACTATTGTAAGACCACTATTGATACAAAAAGACCAGAAAGTCCAGAATTTTGGGTTTTTGAAAAGACTATCCAAAACCGGAGTGTCTACATCAAATTCAAAATCCGTAACGAAGAAAACAAAAAGATTTATTGTATGTCTTTTCACTTTCCACAATGGGCAATCACAAAAAAACCATATGCAGAGGGTATATAAAGAGGATTAACTATCCTCTTTATATACCCCAAAAATAAAAAGAATATAATCAATAATAATTAGGAAGGAGTCACATGAATGGCTAATTTGGTAAAAAGAATCAATTATGACTGCCCACAATGTGACCAATATCATGAAGTTGAGGTTTATGTACAAGACACAAAATCTTTAATCGAGGGAACTATTGTTGAGCATGAGGAAACTTATTATTATTGTCCAAATGAGGACGAAGAGTTTACCCCAGCAAAAGTTATGAATCAAAATTTATTAGCAGCTCGTGATGCTTATAGAGTAAATATAGGTCGTCTACCTTCATCAAAAATTAGAGACATTAGAGAAATGTTTGGACTAACACAAAAAGAATTTGCTAATTTGTTGGGTTGGGGAGATGTAACAGTTCAACGATATGAATCCAAAACTATACAAGATGAAACTTATGATCAAAAGATGCGATTAATCTACGAAAATCCTCAAATGGCCTTAAAGGAGTTGGAAAAACATGAAGAAAAATTTGACTATGAAAGATATTTAGAAATTAAAGAAAAGATAACTGACTTGATAAAAAAAAAATCACTTAAATATCATAAAGAACAAATTGTATATGCCTCTTATGTAGATTATAATGAGCCTTCAGATAGCAACGGTGGAACACGATTAAACCTAGATAAAATTAAAGATGTTATTCACTACTTGGCCCACTTTAGTTCTCGATTATACAAAGTTAAACTAATGAAGTTATTATGGTACTCAGATGCTTTAGCTTATAAAAGATATGGTAACTCTATTACTGGATTAGTATATAAACATCTACCCTTAGGAGCAGTGCCTATTGCACACGAGGATATACTTGATATAAGTAGAGATGCAATAAATATTCATGAAGAATATTTTGACGACTATATAGCTTATAGAATAGAAAGTAAAACTCCTGTTAATCTTTCATATTTATCCGAAGAAGAATTAGATGTATTAAATGAAGTAATAAGAAAATTTGATACTGTAGGGAGTAGAAAAATTAGTGACTATATGCACGAAGAAGAAGCATATATATATACAAAAGATAATCAAATCATCCCATATAGTCTAGCCGGAAAAATTAAAGAATTTTAAAACAAATCCCCGTATTAATGAATACGGGGATTTGTTTTAGCCTAACAATTTAACTTAACTAACACACACAGCTTATATTATGGTCTTACACATACTACATTGCTTTATACCAACCCAAGCAAATTGTTTGGTTAGGATTTGTGACCTTTTTTGGTTGTTCTTGCACCGGTTGTGTTCGAGCTCTGTTATCGGAAATGCTAAAAGATTATGGTTGAAGTTACAGTGACGGCAACAATTGGTTTTTGAGCAATTATACGCTCCATTATATCAGTGGTTAACTCCTATCGCTTCTCCGTTGCTGCATATTTATCTGCTCGCGCATTCTGGATAATTGATACATATTCCCTGGCTGTACGGGTAATTTTCGTAAAGTCAGAGGCTGCGATGGCTTTACGGTCTACTAGATTCCCGCCAATTCCTACTGCAGCCACACCTGCCTCAATAAATGAAGCTACATTATCCAGATGAATGCCTCCAGTCGGAATAATTGGGACATGGGAAAAGGGCCCTTTTACATCTTTAATATATTGCACCCCTAATCCTGTTGCCGGGAACACTTTGACAAGATCTGCTCCCGATTCAATGGCATTAATCATTTCAGTCGGTGTCATGACCCCCGGTATGGCAATTTTGCCATACCTCAATGTGGTACGGACGACATCCTGGTGAAGACTCGGACTTAGGACAAATCCTGCTCCACTGTCGATGGCTAGTCGTGCTCCCTCACTATCTAGCACTGTCCCTGCACCTATGATGGCCCGGTCTTTAAAAAGATTCGAGAGTCTGTTAATAGATTTGAAGGATCCTGGCGTGTCAATCGTCACTTCAAGTGCTGTTACGCCACCTTCGATTAGACTTTCTGCGACTTTCATCATTTTATCTTCTGGGATGCCACGAATGACCGCAATAACACCACAATCCACTAATTTTTCTATTAATCTTACTTTTGGCAGCATGGAAGGCCTCCTATCGTAAAATTTCCTGTGTAATTTTATCCGGTGAAATTTGGGACCAGAATGGATATCCTTCCACATCACCGGTAACTGTTAGGGCATACGCTCCAACACGGTTTCCTAGTTTAACAGCATCGGCATAAGACCAGCCACGAATCAGGCCTGATAAAAATCCTGCGGCAAAACCGTCACCGGCCCCTACAGTATCAACAACTTGTTGAACCGGAAAACCTTCAATATATTCTGCTTTTTCAGGCGTCCCATAAAAGGCTCCCCGTTCTCCAAGTTTGACCACGACGACACTGGCCCCATTCTGCAGAAGGCGATCCGCTATTCTTTCTGGAGTCGTTTCCCCTGTCAGAATTTCTCCTTCTTCGATCCCCGGCATGACGATATCACATTTACTTGCAATGTCCATCAGCTCGAACCGTGCTTCTTTCTTGCTCCAAAGCTTCAAACGAATATTTGGATCAAAAACAACTGTCACTTTGTTTTGTTTCGCTAATGTAATGGCATGATGTGTCATTTTCTTGCATGAATGACTTAATGCCGGAGTAATGCCAGTGAGATGCATGAATTTTGCTTGAGAAATAACCGACTCATCCAGATCATTAGATGTCATATAGCTGGCGGCAGACCCCTTGCGGTAGTAATAGATTTTGGGATCTTGCATAACCTGTCTTTCTTTAAAGAAGACAGCGGTCTGATGATGATCATCGAATTTCACCTGTGAGGTATCCACACCTTCTCCACGAATAAAGTTACGGACAAATAAACCAAATTCATCGTTACCAAGACGGCTCATCCAACTGACCTGATGGCCTAGTCTAGCTAAAGAGATTGCTACGTTTGCTTCCGCACCGCCAATCGTTTTTTCAAATTCATTTGTAAACCGGAGCGGACCAACCTTTGTAGGTACGAACAATACCATCGTTTCCCCAAATGTTACGACATCCATATTCTAAACCCCTATCCCTTTTCTATTAGTATAGCTATGGCATTTTCCATTCCTGACTCCACAATCGTAGAAAGGTAACGACATACGGTTTCAGGTAAATCATCAATTTCAGTTAAATCTCTTTCCCATAAGGATTGAGTCGATAAGATCGTCTTTACCATGTTTTCTAAACGTGCGTTTCCATTGTTCAGTTGACTCCAGCCATGCATGAACAATTCAATCACTTCTGGTTGATCACGGATGACCTGACTGCTGCCCTGTAATCGTTCTGGCTGGTAATAGGCGAATAGAGCCGCAAGCGAGAACGATACGATTTCGGGCAGTTTATTCTTTTGATTCGTCCAATCCTCCAGTGTAGGAAAAAGTCTGCTCTTATATTTAAATATCGCATTTAAACCGATATCACTGAGAAAATGCTGATTAAACGGGTTGGAGAAACGCTCGATAACCGAATCCGCAAACGCTTTTGTTTGAAACTCATTCATCTTGATTACTGGAAGAATTTCTGAATAAATCCCACGTCCGACGTATTCTCGCAACAGTTCATCCTCCATTGTCTCGAGCACCGTCTTTTTTCCAGAAAGATATCCTGCCGCAAACATCATCGTATGTGCGCCATTTAAGATCCTAACCTTGATATCACGGAAAGGCCTTACATCTGACCAGAACACATTCAATCCAGCCTTGTGAAAAGGTATGGCTTCAGCCGTCTCTTCATCGGCTTCAATTGCAAACAAATGATAAGGCTCCCCTACCGTAATCAATTCATCTTCATATCCTAATCTAGTTCGATACTCATAAACACCATTTTTTGGATAACCTGTGACGATGCGATCGACAAGTGTATTGCAAAATTTATTACTTGCTTGAACCCATTCAATGAATGAATCCGGCAGCTTCCAATCGTTCGCTATGCGCAGGACAATTTCTCTTAATAGATCCCCATTGTCCTCCAATAACTCACAAGGAAAAATCACAAGTCCTGCCTCTGCTTCACCATTCATCACCTGGTAACGATGGTAGAGAAAAGCTGTCAATTTTCCCGGAAACGAAAGCGGTGATTCATCTGGATTGTATTCCTCTACCGAATAGCTTAAGCCTGCTTCGGTGGTATTGGAAAAAACGAAACGGATATCCTTATTTTCCGCTACCTTTAATACTTCCCGCCAATCGATATAAGGATTGATTCCTCTACTAATAGAAGAAACTACTTCAACTTCATCGATAATTTCTCCGTTTTCCATTCCCCTAAGTGCTACCGTATACAGACCGTCTTGAGCATTCAGCTTCGGAACCACTTTCCCGTGTGGAGTTGGTTGAATGGCAACTATTTTCCCGTTAAACAAACCTTGTTTGTTCATTTGGTGGACCATCCAGTCGATAAAACCACGCAAGAAATTCCCTTCCCCAAACTGAATGATACGTTCTGGTAATTGATCCATTTGATTATGTTCAGTAAACCATTGTTTACTTAGTCTTTTCATGAGAAAACTCTCTCCCCCGAATCTTTTATCTTAGAGAATGACACCATCTTTGAAGATGGCAATTTCCTTAAACCCATACTGTTCATTATTAGTTCGGATATCACCAGAAGCCAGCTTAACGATATACTCAAAGAAATTGTGTTTCAGGCTATCCATATCTGTGCCCTCAATTAGCTGCCCCGCATTATAGTCAATCCAATTTTTCTTTTTCTCGAAAAGCGCAGTATTTGTTGAAATTTTTACAGTTGGAACCGGACCGCCAAAGGGAGTCCCTCTGCCCGTAGTAAACAAAACGATGTGGGCCCCAGATGCCGCTAATGCCGTAACAGATACCAAATCATTTCCAGGACCTTCCACCAGATTTAATCCTGTTTTGGTAACCCGTTCTCCATAAGGTAAAACATCCACTACTTCACTAAATCCGCCTTTTTGAACACAGCCTAGTGATTTTTCCTCCAAGGTTGTAATTCCGCCTGCTTTATTTCCTGGCGATGGGTTCTCGTATATCACCTGGTCATGACGGATGAAATATTCCTTGAAGTCATTAACTAAATTGACCGTTTTCAAAAATACCTCTTCATTCGTAGCACGGTTCATGAGTATTGTTTCTGCCCCAAACATCTCAGGTACTTCCGTCATGATCGTCGTTCCCCCTCGTTCCACTAACAGATCAGAAAAAGCCCCGACAAGCGGATTACCGGTTATCCCAGAAAAACCGTCTGACCCTCCGCACTTTAGACCTACCTTAAGCTTAGAAACTGGAACCTGCTGGCGTTTAAATCCTTCCACATAATCGACCAATTCACTAATAAGAGTCAGTCCTTCTTCCAATTCGTCGTCAGCTTTTTGGACTTCTAAAAATTTTACACGTGCACTCTCATATTCCCCTATGGACTGTTTAAATAGGTCCACATAATTGTTCTCACATCCAAGGCCCAATACCAGAATTCCCGCAGCATTCGGATGATTGACAAGATTGGCCAGTATTTTTTGTGTATTGACCAAGTCATCTCCAAGCTGGGAACAGCCGAACGGATGAGGAAAATGAAACACTCCGTCTATATCACGGTCTTTATGGGTTTCCGTACCCATTTTCGCGAGAAGCTCAGCTGTTTTGTTAATGCAGCCTACTGTATTGATTATCCAAATCTCATTGCGAATGCCTACCTCGCCATTAGTTCGCACATATCCCTGAAAGGTGCAGTCAGAAGCCCGCACTTTGACTTCTTCGTTTGATTTCTGATTGTATTGATAATCTAATTTCTCCCCTAAATTGGTTTGAACATTATGCGTATGAACCCATTCTCCTTCCTCAATATCTGATTTGGCCGAGCCAATGGGGTATCCAAACTTCAGGATATTATCGTTAATTAGAATTTTTTTGATGGCAATCTTATGTCCAAAAGAAACATCTGTTTTCAGGGTAATTTTTTTACTATTGATTAAAATTTCTTCACCTGCAGGTAAATCTTGCAAAGCGACACACACCGAATCATCTGGATGAATAAGTAGATAAGTAGTTTTATCGTTCATGATTACACTCTTTTCGATAGAATTTGGACAAACAATAGACATAGCCGGATAAGTCTAGCTATGTCTATTGTCTAATTTCCTAAATATTTAATTTAGAGAATGAACCCATTTGTGATCTGGGTCATCATATGGCCTTAAGGTTCTTCCTTCCTCTCCAGCCATGAACCACAAATAGTAAACCTGGTAGCCTCCTGCAGCATTTACGGGGTGATAACCCTTATCGATCGCGAAGCTGTCGCCATTACGAATGATATAAGCGTCATCAATGCTGCCATCTTTTGTGTAATGAAGCTGCACGCCAAATCCTTGTTTGGGATTCGCCTGATAATGATAGATTTCCTCCAGGTTGAGCTCTTCAGGATAATGCTCACCATCATGCTTGTGAGGTGGATAACTGGACCATTCTCCTGCATGATTGAACGTTTCGCCTAAGATCATCCGTTGCACTCTGCCATCCGCATTATCAGCGATAATGTCGTGAACTTCGCGTTTCCAATTGTTTTTTCCACGCTGATGGATAACGACATCGTCTGGTCTGACGACAAAAGGCTCGAATTTTTCTTCTGCCTTAACTTTACAAACAGCAACATCCAAATCCGTTTCTGCCTTGATTACATACTCTGAATAACAAGGGATATAGGCAGTTGTTGCTTTGCCGCTGAAGACATTCTCGCGTCCGCCTAACTCCTCCCATGTCTGACCTTCACAAGATATGGCGGCAGTACCCTTTAAAAGAACAAGGGCAGTTTCAAAGTCGTTTGTTCCGCTTGTGTATTCCTGACCTGCTTTTAGCAATATTTTCCCGAAGGCTAAATATTTTAAAAGTGGGCTATCTTCCTGGAAGATTTCTTGATATCCTTCCACTTCGTTCGCTTTATAAAAACGTTCCATCTATGAATTCTCCTTCCGCTTATGCTATTTGTTAGCATGCTGTAATAGCGTTCGAGTAAATGACCAAACCCAATTTGGTATTATTACACAGTTTGAGCGACAGGAGTTTTCTGTTCTTCGGTAACCCCAGCATTATTTGCTTCATGGAACAGGTTAAGAAGATCTTGGTAGCTTGTTTTTCTCGGATTTGTTTGGCTGTTCATATCCTTTGACGCATCATCAGCTAAAATGCTCCAGTCAGAATCTTTAATGTTAAATGATCTTAGTGATGGAATATTTGTATCCTTTACTAATCTTTGTACCGCTACAACTGCTTTCTCAGCAGCTTCCATTGGAGATAAACCGTCAATGTTTTCACCCATAGCAACAGCAATGTCCGCGAAGCGACCTGGACAAGCAATTAAATTAAATTTCATGACATACGGTAACAAAATCGCATTGGCAACACCATGAGGGATATCATAATGCCCACCAAGTGGATGCGCCAGCGCGTGCGCGTTACCTAGACCTACTTGTGGGAATCCTACACCAGCCATCGTGCTGCCTAGCATTACCTTTTCTCTAGCTTCATAGTTTTCGCCGCGAGCATAGGCTTCACGAAGGTTCGCACCAATTAAGCGCACTGCCTCTAGATTAAGAACATCAGCGATCGGGGATGCACCATTTAGAGCATCTCTAGTGGTATAGGCTTCGATAGCGTGTGTAAGAGCATCTACTCCAGTAGCTGCAGTAATGGCCGGTGGTAAACCAAGAGTCATTACTGGATCCACCAAAGCAACTACTGGTGCCATCAAAGGGCTGCCAATACTAGACTTCCAATTCTTGATTTCATTTGTAATAACAGCCCATTGAGTAACTTCGCTTCCTGTACCAGAAGTAGTAGGAATTGTAATGACATCTGGACCTTTTTTAGTGAACTCTTTTCCGCCGATATCATATTCGTTGATATCGCCTTCGTTAACCGTCATCATACTGATTGTTTTACAAGCGTCCATTGCACTGCCTCCCCCAACGGCAATGAAGGAGTCACATCGGTTAGAGCGGAAAACCTCCACACCTTTTACCACTGTTGCAGATGGTGGGTTCGGTGGAACTTCGTCAAAGATGATGTATTCGATATTATTACTAGTTAAGGACTCTAGAATCCCTTTTAATAAGCCAGCATTAATGATTCCCTTATCTGTAACAATCATGGCTTTCTTATGATTTCTTGAAGCTAATACTTCACCAGCCTGTAGTGATGCATTCTTACCAAAAACGATTTTAGTAGCGCAAAGAAATTGAGAATTTTCTAACATAATGATCCTCTCCTTAATAAGTTTTAGTTTTTTAATAGTTTGTTTGTTTTTACCATTTATAAAAATTATTTCTTTTGCCAACATGAATTTGCACTGTCTTCACTTCAGAGAATCCATCTAAGCCAAGTGTGCCAAGCTCTTTTCCGAAACCACTTTGCTTAAATCCGCCAAACGGCAATTCGGAGTGGGCTTCCATGTAGTGGTTCACCCATAGCGTGCCCGCTTTAATCGTTTGAGCTGCAAGTAATGCTTTATCAATATCCTTTGTCCAAACTGCTCCAGCAAGACCAAAGATTGAATCGTTCGCAATTTCCATCGCCTCATCAAAGTCCTTAAAGCGAATGACTGACAACACAGGACCAAAAATTTCTTCTCTTGCAATAGTCATATCAGGGGATACATCCCCAAAAATAGTTGGTTCCATGAAGAACCCTTGATCATAAATACCTCCAGTCAAACGTTTACCCCCAGTAAGCAGCTTAGCTCCTTCGGAAATTCCTTTTTCAACATAGCCAAGTACAGTGAGTAAATGTGATTCTGTTATAAGAGCTCCCATTTCGGTATCAGCGTCCAAAGGATTTCCAACTTTAATTTCGCTTGCTCTAGCAACTAATCTTCCAACAAACTCATCATAAATTTCATCCTGTACTAATAAGCGAGATCCCGAGGTACACACCTCTCCTTGATTGAAGAAGCTGCCAAAGAGTGCACCATCTAGAGCATCGTCTAGATCAGCATCTGCAAAAACGATATTAGGAGACTTTCCGCCTAATTCCATGGACAGCTTTTTCAATGTATTTGATGACAATCTCATTAGTTCCTGTCCAATTTCAGTAGACCCTGTGAACGCAATTTTATCAACGTCTGGATTGGTTGCAAGCTCTTGGCCTGCTGCTCCGCCTGGTCCGGTGATGACGTTCACCACACCTTTAGGGAAACCAACTTCATCAAAGATTTTTGCGAACTCTACAGTCGTAATAGGCGTCGCACTTGCGGGCTTAATGATTACTGTACAACCAGCTGCCAGTGCTGCAGGCAGTTTTTGCATCAGAGTGCCTAAAGGGAAATTCCATGGTGTAATGATCCCAACAACACCAACCGGAATCCGCAGTGTCAAACCAAGCAGGCCGTCTTGGACTTGGTTCGAAGTCTGGCCATAAATAGATCTGGCCAATCCTGTATAGTAGTTTAAGATATTTGCAGCAGCACCAACCTCCCCTTTAGCTTCAGATAATGGTTTACCCATTTCTTTACTTAGCAGTTCAGCGATTTCGTCTGTCTTTTCTACGATTTTTAAATAGGCGCGATATAGAAGCGCGGATCGCTCACTACCTGACATCTTCGGCCATTCGCCTTTGTCGAATGCCTGGCGTGCTGCTGAAATCGCCATTTTGGCATCCTCAACTCCAGCTCTTGCTAGTTCAGCTACAATCTCGCCATTTGCCGGATTCCTTCTAACGAAAGTCTCCCCGTTAGCAGAGTTTGACCATTCTCCATTAATAAATAACTGATAACTTTTCACTAATTGTTTTGTTGTCATAAAATCACCCTTTTCACCCTCAAATTGAAGGATTATATTTTAGTAAGAGGAATTTGGATCATACATTTTCTCTGCATTCCCCCGGTTAATAACCGGATTCGCAATATAATGAAGGGAAGGAATTTGTTCCCCTTGTACCACCTTAATGGCCATTTTTACAGCATCAGCACCCTGGACCCGAGGATCATTACTAACTGTTACGACTAAACCTGATTTTGGATCTGAAACTTTTTTAATCGCCTCCTTTGTACCATCAATAGATCCAATAAGCACTTTCTCGCTCAGACCCGTATTATTCAATGCTGTAAAAATACCAGGCAACATAACATCACTCATACAAAATACTACTTGTAAATCAGGATGGGATGTTGCAATGTCTTGCATTTCCGGAAGAGCCTTATCAGGTACCCAGTTACCAAAACGTTCTGCAACTAACTCCAAGTTAGACTTCCCGTATTTTTCTAACATGAAATCTGTCCAACCTGAAATCATACCATTCCGACGATATTGGGATACCAATTCTTTCGGATATCCACTAACCATGGCCGCTTTTATTATTTTATCGCCAAATTTTTCTGAAGCAGCTTTAGCTAGTTCCCAACCTGCTTTATATCCAGTGTCTCTCGGATCGTCAGAAACAAAGGAGACAGGATTCGCTTTAGGGTCAACGTTACTGTTAACCGCGATTAATGGAATCTCCTTTTGTGCTAACTGGTTAGTTGCAGGTATAACACCCGAAGGATCTTGAGGGTTCATGATAACTGCATCGACACTTTGTGCAATTAAATCTTCAACACCAGATACTTGTTTTGCTACATCACCTTGGGCATCTAATACGACTAACTTTACATCCTGTCTTTTTGCTTCCTCTTCGGCTCCTCTAATTAGGTTGGTATACCAATCACTTCCGGCTACCCGCCTTTGTGAGAAACCGATTACAATTTTTTCACCATTTTTCTTTCTTGCGGGCTCAATTTTTTTGGAGGTTGATTCTTGGTTAGTATTCTTAGTAGTTCCTTGTTCCTTTGCAACAGTAGTGGTAGACCCATTCATTGGGACACAACCTGTGAGAAAAAATACGATTAACAAAAGAGACAGAGCCGTGATTTTCATTGCAGAAATTGTTCTACCTTTCATAGTTCCTCACCCCACACATTTAGAAGTAGTAATAACAAGAATTAACAAAATACTGTACATCTATCATTTGATAAGAAAAAAATCATAGAGTGCTAAGTTCTAAACTGGTATTCTTTCAGGCCTTCTTCCTTGCTGCCAGTGTTGTTAGTAAAACTGCTACTAGAATAATTAACCCTTGGATTACCATTTGCGGGTATGACGCAACACCAGTAAGGTTCAGTATATTTCGAATAATCCCGATTAAAAAAGCTCCAAGAACAGCATTTAGAGCAAAGCCCTTACCGCCTATGAGTGAAGCTCCCCCTACCACCACGGCAGCGATTGCGTCAAGTTCATACCCTTGTCCATATAAGGCACTGCCTGTACTTAATCTTGCTGTCGTCATCAATCCGCCAAGCCCTGCTAATGCACCACTAATGGCATATGCAATCACAATATCTCTGTTGATTGGTGCGCCGGCCAATCTTGCAGCCTCTGAATTTCCACCGATTGCATAAAGCCTTCTTCCAAATGTCGTCATCTTCAGTATGAAGATAAATATACCTAGGGTTAAAAAGAGAATGATGATAGGAGTGTAAATTCCTCCAACTTCTGTCTTACCCGCCAAAATGGCTAGAAATGTGTTGTTTTCTATCGTAACTAAAGATCCCACCTGGAAAATATACGCCAATCCTCTATAAATCGTTAATGTTGCAAGTGTCACAACAAAAGGAGTTATTTTACCATAAGTGACGGCTAGACCATTTCCTAATCCTGCAATTGCCATAAGCGCCATTACTAAAATGATGGTTAAAATAGGATCAAACCCCGCCCCTAGAAGTGAGGCAGATAACACACTGGCTAGAGCTGCAATCGAACCCACTGACAGGTCAATTCCCCCGGTTATTACAACCATCAATTGTCCTAATGCTAAAATAGAAATAACTGAGTTCTGAAGAAGAATGTTACTCAAATTATCGAATGTTAGGAACTTAGACGATAAAAACGAGCAGAAAATAACAAGTAAACACAGAAAAATAAATAAATAGTTTTTTATAAACACTTTCAAAAATGAATATTTTGATTTAAAGACCGGCGCACTTAATGTTTCATAATTTGCCTTCAATCCATTCACCCCTTATAGCATATATTGGATTACATTTTCCTCAGAGCTTTCCTCGTGTGAAAGCTGTTTTACTATTTTTCCTCTCGCCATAACTAACACCCGGTCACACATGAGAACTTCAGGAAGTTCAGAGGAAATAACTATCACAGAACCTCCCTCCTTAACAAATTGATTGATAAGGTTATAAATTTCAGCTTTCGCTCCCACGTCAATTCCCCGTGTTGGCTCATCAAAAATGAGAATTTTAACATTCTTAAATAACCAGCGTGCAATAATCAATTTTTGCTGATTTCCGCCACTCAGAGTTCTTGTTTCCTGAGATAAACCGCTTACACGGACCTGAAGTTTTTTAACTAACTTATTTCCATCTTCTTGCTCTTTTCTTCTATTAATTACTCCTAATTTTGAAAAGTTATCCAGGCCGGAAATTGTCATATTCTCCAGGGCAGACATCCCTAGCACCAAACCCTGGTGTTTGCGGTCTTCCGGTAATAACGCAATCCCTTGCCTTATGGCATCCCGAGGAGACTTTACATGAAATGGTTTACCAAATAGCTCCATCTTTGCTATACAACGATCTGCCCCAAAAATGGCCCTGACCAATTCGGTCCTTCCACTTCCGACCAGTCCTGCAATCCCTAAAACTTCGCCTTCGAATAAGTCAAAATTTATATCCCTCAGAAGCTTAGGAGTATTTAAATCACTGACCGATAAAACTTTTCTTTTCTTGTTAGCGATCGATCCCATCCGCATTTTTAAAACATCACGGCCAACCATTAATTTGATTAATTGGTCACGATCCAAATCTTTAGTATCTTTCGTGGAAACAACCTGACCATCCTTAAGAACGGTTACTCGGTCTGAGATTTGAAAAACTTCTGGAAGTCGATGTGATATGTATACAATCCCTAGGCCTTCACTACGCAATTTAAGTACTAAATCAATGAGTCGATCAACATCCTGATTGGCAAGTGGGGCAGTTGGTTCATCTAAGATGACCACTTTTGCCTTCTTATGAAGAGCCTTGGCTATTTCCACAATTTGTTGTTTAGCAATTCCAAGATCTCCAACACGCTGGTCTACATCCATTTTGAAACCCATTTCTTCCAAAACAGCTTGAGCGTTTTTCCTCATCTTTGACCAATCAACTACACCAGGAAACTTTTGAGGATAATCTCCAATAAAAATATTTTCCGCAACCGTTAATTCAGAGACTAAACTTAACTCCTGGTGTATTATCGCGATGCCAAGTTTTTGAGCTACATCTGGTTTAGTGATGTTAACAGCTTCACCTTCAAAGACAATTTCTCCCGCATCCTGCTTATAAATTCCCGATAAAATCTTCATCATCGTAGATTTACCAGCACCATTTTCCCCACAAAGAGCGATTATTTCGCCTTTACGAATCGAAAAGTCAACATTACTTAGTGCCTTTACGCCTGGAAAATTTTTTCCTATACCACGCATTTCTAAAAGTACTTCATGAGAGTCTGTCATGTTAATCCCCCCCTTATTTACTTACTTGCTCTAAGTTTTTTTCCAAGAGCCTTAAAGGATGTTGTAGACCTTCCTTCCTTTAAGATCGGATATACCGTCGTGATCTTATCGAAGGTTTCATTTCCTTTAATCATCTTGATTAAAGTATTCGCGATTGTCTGACCCATTTCAAATAGCGGTAAGGACATGGTAGTTAAGGTGGGATTCATAAACTGCGAAATCTCGATCCCATCAAAACCGATCACGGAAATGTCATCAGGGACGCTTTTCTTTAAATCGGTACATGATTGGATTACATGTGCGGCCGCCAAATCGTTATAGGTTGTAATAGCAGTCACCTGTTTCTTGACCAGCTGCTCTGTAATTTGATGGACGCCTTTGTTATCAGCCTCTACCTGCATGATTAAATCTCTTTCTAATGGAATATTAAATTCCTGCAAAGCCTTCTTATAGCCTTCTAATCTCTGGATACTACTGTAAGCACGTGGGGGACCGACAATGATTCCAATTTTAGTATGGCCCTGTTCTATCAAATACTTGGTTGCCGTGTAGCCTCCATAATTTGCATCAACAACGACGCAAGCAGCTCCATCTGTGTCAACATCACGGTTCAAAAGTACAACCGGTGATATCTTAGGGATCATCCTCCTCAGGTTCGCTTCATCGAGTCTCGGGCTGCAAAGGATCATTCCATCCACATTGTAGTTTTGAGATAGCTGAATGAACGAGTTTTCTAATCCAGCATCCTCTTCTGTCGTCATGAGGAAAACATTCAGTTTATTTGATCGAAGTGTTCGTTCGATACCGCGTACTATTTCTCCGAAGAACGGATTTGCAATATCCGGCAGCAACACAGCGACCATATTCGTTTGTCTTGTTACCATACTTCTTGCTTGAAGGCTGGGCAGAAAACCGTGTTTCTCTATAATACGTTGAACATGGTTTCGGGTAGCTACGTTCACCTCCGGCTTATTGTTTAATACTCTGGAAATCGTTTGACGTGAAACACCAGCCATCTCTGCAATGTCATTAATCGTTAATTTCTTTCCCATAGCATCAATTCCTTTTTTGTGAGCGTTATCATAAATTTAAATCATAAAACCTTACACAATAGCATTACAGGATGCTGATTAATGTGAACGCTCACAATGGGTATGGAATTAAATTAACACTAAACATTTGGAAGTGTCAATACGATTTTTTATAATATTTTATTTTTTATAAATTTTTAAAAAACATATTGACTTTCCCCTGGTATATCACATAAGGTTAAATTGTGAACGTTCACATTAAGCGGAATTCATCTTTTATAAAATGCAATTTTCAGTTGGAATTGACAAAATGAATGGAGGAATTAGTGATGACAGTTGGAGTTCTAGCTACAGAATTTGAAAAAAGGTTGGCACGTACAAGGGAACAAATGAAGAAGCAGGGTATCGACGTTCTCTTCGTATATAGTGATGAGTACCACCCAGGATATTCTTTCTATTACACAAATTTCCGTACAATTAACTGTATTGAAGAATCTGCACATGCCCTTTTTATTCCCTTAGAAGGTGAAATCCAAGCTTTCTTAGGAAACCTAAACCGTTTCGCTGCAAAACGTTTCTCTTGGATTAAGAATGTTAATAACATTTATGAAATGGAAGCGCTTTTACCGAAATATGTGAGCGAGCTTCCATATGAAGTCAAAACAGTTGGTGTAGTTGGTGAAGAATTATTCCCGATCTCTTTATACCGTGAGATGGAAAAAGCGTTTGTTAAAGATGGCATTAACATTGTAGATGCAGGTCATATTGTCGTACAGGAAAGACTATATAAGAGTAAAGCTGAATTAGATTTAATCCGTAAGGCAGGAAAATTAGCTGATGACAGTATCCTAGCTGCGCTTGAAAAACTGGAAGTTGGAAAAACAGAGATTGAACTATCTGCAATCGGTGAATATGTAACACGTTCCCGCGGCGGTGAAATTGGTTCTGCTTACTTAGTAGTATCAGGTCCTGACCATACTAATCTACCGACTTGGAGACCAATGGAGCGTAAAATTGAACGTGGAGAGTATGTATGGTTCGATTTTAATCCTATGGTGGAGGGATACTGTTCCGATACCGGTATTACAGTCGCCATGGAGGGTGCTTCAGCTGAACAGATTAGAATCATGAATTTCGCCTATGATACAAATCAACGTATGGTTGAATTCATAAAACCAGGAATGACAGGTAAACAATTGTTCCAGGAAACCCTTCGCATCTGTGAAAATGCTGGTTTAGCTGACTACTTCCTTCCATATACAAAAGGAATGAGAGCAATTGGCCATGGAGTTGGTCTAGAAGTAGTAGAAACACCAGACTTAGGACCTAACAGCGATTTCATTTTCGAACCGAATATGTGTTTTGGAATTAAATTCGACCTTCACGGATTCCCATTTGGCGGTGTTCGAGTTGAACCTACAGTAATCATTACTGAAAATGGTGCAGAGCCAGTGAATGATCTCAGAGGAATGAAAGCTAAATACGAATCTAACTTTAAATAAAGTTATCAATTTAATCAAATTGTGGACTGTCTATTGGTTGCTACATAAAATTGGTAGACTCTACCTCATATATACTTATGAATATGAGTCCATCCCCAAACAATTGTTATGTCTGAATTGATGAGCAATCATTCTTTCACAATTAGATTGCCACTTACCTATCAGTGAAAAAAATATAGAAACTATTTCTACTTCTAAAATAAGGAACAAGAAGCAGCAAGCACTCATTCAAAAGTACTTGGCTGCTTTTTTCCCTCGTTTAACTATGAAAATCTAAGGAGGTTTATTGTATGACAGTATTAACGTTTCAATCCTCCCCTGCTGAGGAAGCTGTTTGGACCGAAAAAAAAGCCAGAGCCATGGAAGAGCAATTAGATTTGCTTGATCAACTGCTGAAACCAGATGTACAGCACTCTTTGACCATGCTCGTAGAAAACTTGCCGAAACTAACAGAGATGGTTAACACTCTCACAAAAACCTATGATGTGGCACAGTCCGTCCTTACTGATCGCCTGTTGGTTGATGATTTCGTTACAGGTATCCAGGCATTCGTAAAACCGGTAGAAGGTAAAGTGAAGCAATATGCAGCTGCGGCTATTGAAGCAAATGACCGCGCAGATGATAACACGGAAGCGACAATAGGTGTATTTGGTTTGATAAAAATGCTCAAGGACCCACAGGTGCAGAAAATGTTGCGCTTTGGACAGGCCTATTTAAATATCCTGGCTGAAAAACAAAAGGAACAGTAAAAACGATAAGTTTCGATTAAGTGTGAACGGAGGATTGATTATGCAGAAAAAAATTATAATTTTAGGCGGCGGCTACGGTGGCTTACTGAGTGCTTTAACTGTCCGTCAATATTTAGGAATGAATGAGGCTTCTATTACGCTCGTGAACCGGTTTCCTACCCATCAAATCATTACAGAACTACACCGTTTAGCAGCGGGTTATTTGTCTGAAAAGGCAGTTGCCCTACCATTGGAAAAGCTGTTAAAAGGCAAAGATATTGAGTTAAAGATTGCTAATGTCGAAAAGATTTCCCCTGATCACAACCAGATTACGCTTGGGGATGGTACAAGTATCAGTTATGATTACCTAGTTGTCGCGCTAGGTAGTGAAACAGCCTACTTTGGTATACCAGGTTTACAAGAACATAGCTTCATTCTTAAGTCAGTGGATGATGCCAATCGTCTACGTTATCATATTGAAGCCCGTATCCGCGAATATAGCAAAACACAAAACAAAAGTGATGCCACTTTCGTTGTTGGAGGCGGCGGTCTGACTGGTATTGAACTTGCTGGTGAAATTGCTGATCTATTGCCTGAATTGTGCCGAAAATACGCTGTCGATATTAATGATGTTTCTATGTATTGTGTCGAGGCAGCCCCGACTATTTTGCCAGGATTCCCGGCTGAATTGGTAGAACGTGCCCAAACAAGCTTATCCGCTCGCGGTGTAGAGTTCATCACCGGTACACCTGTTACACAAATGGAACAAGCTATAGTTCATTTGAAGGATGGTCGAAGCATTGAAACAAACACAATGGTATGGACTGGTGGTGTCCAGGGTAATGCTGTTGTGGCCAATTCAGGAATTGAAGTGAATCGCGGCCGTGCGATGGTGGACGAATTTCTACAATCTTTATCCCATAAAGGCGTGTTTGTAGCAGGTGATAGTGCAGTTGTTATGGGGCCTGAAGGACGCCCTTATCCACCTACAGCACAATTGGCGTGGCAAATGGGGGAAGCAATCGGATTTAATATCTCCGCTGCTATTAAAGGAGGAACAATGGAACAGTTTGTACCGGTATTCTCTGGTACACTGGGTAGTCTTGGCCGAAAAGACGCAATTGGTACAATCGGTGAAAACAAAACCCAACTGAAAGGTTTGCCTGCAATACTAATGAAGGAAGCAGGTAATGTTCGTTATCTTTCTCATATCAAAGGTCTATTTAGTTTGGCTTATTGATTAACTGTATGGAATAAAAACAAAAACACCACTTTTTTAGTGGTAAAATTATTAACATATAGATTAAAGTCAATATTTTAGACAAAGTTAAGTTCTTCTTTGTAATCTTGATACCCAAAGTGGCTTGGGATGGAGCCTCTGAGAGCCTGATGTTTTGCGAAAGAGACATGAGGGATTGTAGTCCTTTCACCATACAGACATCCTATCACGCTCCACTCTTCAAATAAAGCCTTTCTTCCCTCTTTTAAAGGCTTATGCTGAAATCCTAACCTAATCATCTCTTCTGAAACTTTAAATGAAAAGCCTAGTTATCGTGATGTCTATAAAAAAAGGCATTGCTTAGTAATAGCAGTTTGTTTCTACGAATGGAAACGACATGATGATAAAACGAAAACTCCAATGCGTATTAAACTTAAATCTGATGACATGTTTGCGATGGCTAATCAATGGGAACATTTGAAGTCGCCTTTTCTAATAAATGTTGCAATTCCTCACCCCTTCCTGATAATCCTATTTCAAGGACAAATTTCCAATACCATCAGCGCTAAGAAACATAACCTCCGTGTTCAGTATGGGAACGGGTGTGACCTTCTCGTCATTGCTGCCTGACTATGAACTTGAAGTCTTATTCTCTTAGAACTATATAATGTACAAGAGTTTGTTTGAATGCCTTCACCTTGTCCATATAAAATATGGCTTAGTTAAGTCCTCGATGGATCGATTAGTATCAGTCAGCACACCACATGTACCCAACTTCCACCTCTTACCTATCAACCTGATCATCTGGTATCTTACTAGCTTGACGCTATGGGAAATCTCATCTTGAGGAGGGCTTCATGCTTAGACCTTTCAACACTTATCCCGTCCGCTACCCACCGCACTTATGGTAGGTTAATCCTAATTCTGATTGTAGCAAAAGCCTCAAGTATATATTTAAGACCTCTAATATCCGGAAAAAGTTTTACTGATTCCTCGTATTTCCATCAGTGATGAGTAATTGCAGTTAATTTTCTCCCTCCACGACAGAACCCACTTGGATATTTTCAATTAGAAAAACTAACCGATCTAGTTGAATTTCCTTTTTTTAAGATAGGATATACCATTGTGAGTCTTTCAAAGGGTTCATTTCCTTTAATCATTTTCACCAAAGTATTAGCAATTGTCTCTCCCATTTCAAAAAGCGGTAATGACATTGTTGTTAAAGTTGGATTCGTAAAATTCGATATAGCTATTCCATCAAAACCGATTATTGATATATCTTCAGGCACTTTCAAATTCAAATCTGTACATGCTTGAATGACATGTGCGGCCGCTAAATCGTTATAGGTCGTAATCGAAGTAACGTTTTTCTTTATCAATTGCTCCGTCATTTTATGGATGTCTTTATTATCGACTTCTACTTGAATGATCAAATCTTTGTCTAAAGGAATACCAAAGTCCTCCAGAGCCTTCTTATATCCTTCCAATCTTTGAATACTACTGTAAGCTCGCGAGGGACCTACAATTATTCCAATTTTGGAATGTCCTTGTTCAATTAAGAATTTGGTTGCTGCATACCCGCCATAATGCGCATCCACAACGACGCAAGCCACTCCATCTGTGTCAACATCACGGTTCAAAAGTACAACCGGTGATATTCCAGGTATCAATTTCCTTAGGTTCGCATCGTCAAGTCTTGGACTGCATAAGATCATTCCATCCACATTGTAATTCTTTGACAGTTGAATAAACGAATTTTCTAGTTCCACATCCTCTTCTGTCGTCATGAGAAAGACATTTAGGCTATTTTCTCGAAGAGTACGTTCAATCCCACGTACAATTTCCGCAAAAAACGGATTTGAAATATCAGGTAGTAATAAAGCAATCATATTGGTTTTTCTTGTAACCATACTTCTTGCTTGAAGACTCGGTTGGAATCCATGTTCCTCAATAATTCGCAGTACTTGTTTTCGTGTGGCTTCATTCACCTCTGGTTTATTATTTAAAACTCTGGAAATTGTTTGGCGTGATACACCAGCCATTTTTGCAATATCCATAATCGTTAGCTTTTTTTTCATTTCATATCATATCCTTCTTTTGTGAACGCTTGCATCAGTTTAACAATTAAGTTAACAGTTACTCTATCAAGCTGTCAATACAGTTTTTCAAAAATAAATTTTCTCGAAATTATATATACTAAACCTTGATACATGACATAATGTTTAATTCATCACTTGCTTTACATATTGTAGAGGCTGGTCATATCGTGGTACAGGATGACTATATACAAGTAAGGCTGAATTAGATTTAATCAGACTAGAAGTCAATTACTACCCGATGACAGTATTCTGACTGTGCTTAAACAACTGCCAGTCGGAAAAACAGAAATAGAACAATCAACAATCGGTGAGTATGTAACGCATTCCCGCGGCGGCGAAATCGGATCCGCTTACTTAGTAGTTCCGGGCCTGGTCATACCAATCTTCCAACATGGAGACCAATGCAGCGTAAAAATAATATATGCGATAGTAACAATTTACAATTGGACTCGTTTAATTCGGTGCATGTGTTAAATTTCGATAACGCTGTTATGAGTGATAACCGGAGAGAAGGATGTGATAAATATGCTCAAATCAAAATGGATAAGAATTGCCCTCCCGCTTATGTTTGGATTGTTTGTAGCTTACCTGGACAGATCTAATTTATCTGTAGGGATACAGGGAATGTCTAAAGACCTTGGCTTCTCACGATCTAACTTTTCAGTCACATCCAGCTGGGCATTAAGTTCTTTTTTTATTGGTTATGGCTTTGCGAACTTTTTTGGTGGTATTTTAACCTATAGAATGAATCCTAAAACGGTTGTAATCGTCGTGTATGCATTATTTTCAATTGCTACGCTTTTAACCTGCTGGGTAAATTCAGTAGAACTTTTAATCTTCTTCCGCCTCATTCTCGGAATTGGAGAGGGTATTTACTGGCCGCAACAATCTCGATTTGCGGAAGCGTGGTTTACTAAAAAAGAACTAACTGTAGCTAATACTATCATTCAGCACTATGGTCAATTTTTATCCCTTGGTTTAGGGTTTTTGATACTTATACCTATAAATTCAGCGTTTGGTTGGAAACCACTTTTTTTTATTCTAGGAGCCGCAGGACTGGTTATTATTGTACCTCTTTATTTATGGCTGCTCAAAAAAGAGCCTGAGGGAGTTCAAGCCAAGCCCAAAGAGGAACAAAGTTCCCAAGAAAGGTTGACCTTTCATTCTTTAGGTGGTTCTCGCTTTCTATTGTTGATAGGTGCTCACTTAGGTCAAAATATGCTTTTTTGGGGGATTACTCTTTGGATCCCTCTAGCGGTCAATTCCCTAGGTTTTAATGATGGTCTAACACAGGGATTCGTCAGTGGATTGCCTTACATGGCTGCAGTGATTTTAACTATTCCGATGTCCGTAATCAGTGATCGAACTGGAAAACGTGTCTTAATTGCGACTGTAGGTTTAATCATCTCCGGTATTTTATTGGTTTTCCTCCCAGAGGTCAATAGCCCTGTGGGAAAGATAATACTAATTACGCTATCCTTAGGAATTCTCATTAGCACTTACACAGTAAACATTTGGGCTATCATTCAATCTAGTGTGTCTCGAAGCTATGTTGGTCCCGTCATCGGAATTGTTAACGGAATTGGAGTAGGACTCGGGGGAACAATTTCGAGTTTTATTGTCGGTCTTTTGTTTAAACATACTGGATCTTACATTCCTGGTTTTACAGTTATTAGCTTCATAGCAATTCTTAGTGGGTTTATACTGTACCTTTATGGTCGAACGATTAGTCCAAAAAATTCAGGGATTAAAGATGACAATCAGGTTGTATCATAAACCAAAGATCTTAAAGTACCTTGTGTAACAGTTTAAGGACTTGTGGTTTCAGACTGATGACAAACCCCAGGTCAAAAATAAGTTTTGAATTAGGGATTTCTGTTTTTTTAAAATAAGCCTGTGGGGTATAGCTTCTTCCATATCCAACAGGACATTTTATTTAAATTTAAGCCGGAAAGGTTCGGGTGACCTTCCGGCTGGAAGGTCAAAAGGCTTGCGCTGTTTTACGATTCGGAAGGTAAAATGGAAAAATAAACAACAAAAGCAGCCGTTTCGGCTGCTCTCCTTTTGTCTCTTATTCTTTTGATCTTTCAATTTTTGATTTTCCGGTTTTCAACTCGTTCGGATTGGCGGCGTAAGCCGTAAATGGAACAGGAACATACGGAATGTAGGCGTGAGCCGTACAAACCGTGGTTATCGGTCCATTTAATGCCGAAGCGACACGTACGGACTGATCAGAAAGGATGTTTTTCCTTTCTGATCAGTCCGTAGTGCTGCCGCCCAAAGTAGTTCTGTTTGCTTTTAACCTTAGGATAATAAAGTCCTTTTTTTCTTAAGAAAAATCGCAGCCTTAAGGCTGCATGACTGGCAAAAATCTGCAGGGGGATGTAGGATATCAAAAATTTTTGTAACATACTCCTCGAACTATAAGAACAAATGTTCCTATTATATATAGAAGAGGGGGAATTTTTAATGAATAGAGATCATAAAGATCGTGGTATGAAGAAATGGAATGGCTTTTTCATGCCCGAAACCATAAAAATGTTGAATGATCTTTGGGAGGATGATCATAAAACTCCTAGACCACATCTCAATGAAACAAAATAGAAGAGATGGAACGGCTATTATCTGAAAGCATGGACACCAAAATGCTATTAGAAATTACGACATGGACAAACGGTTTTTTTACTTCACGCGTTGGCTTTGTAACAAAAATTGATCCTCTAAATAAAAGAATTCAAATTCAGGATGAACTTAAATCCACCATCAATCTTGATTTCTTTTCCTTAACCAATGTAATAGTCAAATAAATACTTACCATAAAAAGGCCAAATTTTACATTATTGCGCTTTAACGACAGGATTTTTTTTACATTCATAGAAATACATAGAAGACAAGTCATTATACGAGGGGGATTTGAATGGAGTTTTCAGTTCTCGTTTCAGGGTTGCAATATTTCTTGTTGATTATGGGTGGATGCTTGATTTTTTTCATCCTAGTGTTATTTTTCTCCAATAGATACACAAGGAGTAAATTAAATCAAATGGAACAAAACGAAAAAATGAATGAAATACAATGAATGACACGGTGAACAGTTTTCAGTGTTTCCGCTAGTTAAAATATTTTAGCCCTTCCAGCAAAATGTGGAGTACATACGCTTAAGCTGAGAAGGGCTGTTATATGGACGAGTGCAATCATAACAAATAATATCGACAATTAGAGGGTAATCATTTCAAGCGTTTCCCATTTCATATCTTAAAATTTCAGCGAATGAACGGTGTCGTAAAAGTCGTTTCTAAATATCGAAGTATTAATTCCCAATAAAAAACTGGATAGCGATTTAATCGATCCAGTACGTATTATTGATATGAAGTTTTTCTTATTATTCTCCTTCACCCATTTTCCACATATTTAACGAACATTTAAGTATTTTATTATAAGGACAATCTACATCTGTCCCTAGTATCGGCCCCACCTACGCCAGATACGCTGACGGCCACGCGTGCCATCCAACCCACTATTTATTATAATAGAAAACGCTTACATTTTCAAATTTAAATTGAATTTTCAGAAAAATTTTCTTATAGTTATATATTTACTGTTAATTTAAATGGGCAAAATCCTCCCTTTATCTTCTCTGGAAAAACCGAATTATTGTCCAAAAAAGGAATCCATTCATTTAAAATTGAGTATATATGACGTTTTCATTCACATCATGCACAACCAAAATCTTGTAATTTTTATGTGCCACAACGGTTCTATTTCCTTCAAATTTCAATTCCGTCTTATTTTCGGTTATATTCACAATGACTGAATTTTCATTTACCTTCTCAACAATCCCTTTGATTGCTTTCTTAAAAAGAATATGATTTCCCACTTCTGCTATTTCTTTTGCCTTGAATATCATTTTTCCCCTCCACAGAAAAGTACAGTTAGCCTATTACTTTTTCTTTCTTACATGATTTCCTTATGAACTCTTGCTCTCTTCGTTTGATGTATATCTATTTGTAATTTTTTCTTAAATAAAGTGAAAAGGGTCATCATTCTTTTCTTCCATTTTAGTTGCTTTTCATATTTAGACCCGTATAAATATTGATTAAAAAGATAATAGCCTGCCTCCTTAATCACGATCGATAGGACGATAAACAGAACAAAAACAATAATCCAAATCCACATGTATTAATCCCCTTTTGATAATGCAACCTATTGGCAAAATATCAAAAATGACGAACCCATTATGATGATATTAATTACGATTCTTTCAAACTAGCTTTTATAAGTATTTTACCAAAACTATGGATATTGAGATAGATAGAATGTAGGTTTTATTTTGAATTGCGAAATAATTGAAGAAAAAGTGTGGAATATCGTCTTTTACTTTAACTTGTGTATTCTCATCCTTACCAAACAGTAAACCGTATATGAAATCCCTGGTTTATTCACAAAAAGTTCACCGACTCATTCACAATACAATATGAAGAAAAAAACAGCTTGGAAACCCAAGCTACATTGCTGTTAACAGCTCCTACCTTATTCCTTTTTCGTTCGTTTCTTCTCCTGTTCGCAATACGTTTCGACTGTAGATTTACTCCAATAGGGGGTACCTGCAAGTTCAACATCCGCTTTCGGTATTTTTCCTCGACTGTAATACACATTTAATTTCCGTTTATCATAATTCAAGCCATGTTCTGATAAGAAATCAGCAAACTGCTTTTGATTAAAATAATCATCGGGCGTTTCTCGAAGAATGGAATGGGTAGGTTTTTGAATTAAATACGTATCTTCTTGAAAGAACTGGGTCACTAATTCTAACGCGAGTTCAAGCCAATCATTCTCTAAATGGTGATACAACAATCCGATATTAAAACTTTCCTGTTCAGGAGCTTCAAAAAACCAAGCTAATTTGAGGAATACAGCTTCAACATCTGTTAATCCTTTCATTGCTTCTTCCACCAATAAGATGTTCTCATAAGCTTTTAACTTACTTTTAAATTTCGGAAACGTTTCAATGATTCGTTTAGTGGAGCGTTTCATCCTATCCCCTCCTATTGACTAAGTCAACACAATCATAAAATAAAATGTTGACTTAGTCAACATCAAAACAGTCAATATATTGTTTTTTAGTTGCATTCATGCGCAGAATAGATGCAGCCGCCTTATTGGGGGCAATGCCTAAATAAGAGGAAATTATACAAAATAAGAAAAAACAAAGAAGAAGGTTCTCTCCTTTGAATCTACATTTTACCTTCAGCTTTCATCCTGTAATATTCAGCGTTGGCATTACTTTTATTTAGTCTTTACTTTTTTTGAAGTTCTAAAAGTTTATCTATGAATCTATTTAGATGATACTTTCAACATAAATTCATTAACATCATTTTTCTGGGCCTTCAAATACTACATCTGCATTAATTGCCTCAAAATGCTTACTTGGCAAACTGAATCTTTGCTTGTTCCTCTGGTCGTAGAAAGGCTTCAACATCTGTTCCTTTTGTTTATTAAACAATGTATAGTTTTTCTTCTCTGTCTCTGTTAATAACGTTACTTTATTTCAGTGTTTAACATCTCTTTCAATGAAACTAAACTCATAATGAATTGTTATAAAAATACCATTTTATAGGAACAGTTCTTTGTCATTTGTATAAATTTTTTTAAAAGTGTACAAAAACCGTACCGTTCCTATGTTACATCCCTTCATACACCGCTATTTTATTGACACGATTTTCGTGCCTACCACCTTCAAAGGGGGTTCTTAACCATATTTTTGCAATTTCGCGAGCTAAGCCTGGACCGATGACACGCTCTCCCATTGCTAATATATTCGAATTGTTATGCTCCCTTGTTGCCTTAGCACTAAACGTATCGTGCACCAGTGCACAGCGTATTCCCTTTACTTTGTTTGCCGAAATACTCATTCCAATTCCCGTGCCACAAATTAAGATACCTCGTTCTACTTCACCACTTGCTACCTTTTCCGCAACAGGAATAGCATAATCAGGATAATCAACAGAGGTGTCACAATCACACCCTAAATCTAAGTACTCAATTTTCATCTCTTCTAGCAATGAGATGATCTCATTACGAATATTTATACCACCATGATCAGATGCAATCGCTACTTTCATTTTACTTCCCTCCAACAGTCCATTGACGTTAATCTTCTTTCTTCTCCTCTGAACAATCCTGACACATTCCATACCACGTTTTAACGCCTTCTGTGCTTTCAACAATATCAATTACTTCTTCACACACTTGACATATAATCGTACCTTGTTTTTCAACTAGCTTCTCGCCCATCATTCGTTCCCCCTTAACTTTTGTTAAATAAAAACTTATCTCCACGCAACAATAAAGGGATATACTTTTTCTAACCTAAAAGCTTTTCTAGTAATCTATATTTATCCTGCTTATCCGCTATCTCGGAATTTACGTAGCCCAGTTCTTTATGAATCATTTTATTTCCTTTCATTCCAACAGCTAGACCCGAATATCCATTCATCAACAGTTCCACTGACTTAACGCCCATATTACTAGCTAATACCCGATCAAATGCGGATGCATTTCCCCCTCTTTGGATGAACCCTAATGAGGTAGTTCTTACACTAATGTTTAACTTCTTTTCAATGTAGTGCTGCAAGTCCTGCAAATCATACATTCTTTCTGTAACGATGACGAGGTTATCATTTTTTCCACTACTCATTCTTAAACGTAATTTTGAACAGATGGAATATAAATCTAATGGTTTTTCTGGAGTAGAGATGATTTCTCCTCCACCTGCTAAAGCAGAATATAAAGCTAAATCGCCGCAATATCTTCCCATCACTTCGACAATAGTTGTTTTATCATGAGAATAATCAGTATCTTTAATTTTACCGATACACTCCAATACCGTATTTAAAGTGGTATCGAATCCAATTGAATAATCTGTATAAGCTAAATCATTGTCAATTGTTCCAGGTATTCCAACCACTTTAATACCTAGTTCATGTAATTTTTCGGCTCCTTTTAAAGATCCTTCCCCACCTATGACAATCAAGGAATCTATATCCAAATTTTTTAATATAGTAAGAGCCTTTTTTCGTCCTGTTTCCTCCATGAATTCTAAGGATCTTGACGTTTTTAATATCGTTCCACCTCTATTAGCAATACCTTCTACCTCTTGGGAAGTTAGTCGATGAATTTTACCATCAATTAAACCTTGGAATCCACACTGTATCCCCATTACGTCCACATGAAAGTGACCTGCTGCTTTTACTACTGCCCTTATAGCGGCATTCATTCCCGGGGCATCTCCACCACTTGTTAGGACCCCTATTTTTTGCATGACCAATACACCTCTTACACGATATCAATTTATAGAAAGTTTCAATTTAGTATGGATTCATTTTCTTAACTTATTTTTTTCAGTTTTTTTTCGAATTTCCTACTCTTGACCTTTCCTGACTGTTTTACCAAGAAAACAATAATACAAGAACCTATAATCATACTCACACCTAAGAAAATCATACTAATATTAAAGGAACCTGTTGTATCTTTAATATAACCCACAATGTAAGGTCCAAAAAATCCACCAAGATTTCCTATACTATTGATAAGGGCAATGGCGCCTCCAGCTGCAGCTCCAGTTAAGAAAGAAGGTGGAATGGCCCAAAATGGTGCGTATGCTCCAAATGCCCCACATAGTGCAATGGTTAGAAATACAAATGATAGAATAATGCTTACATTGGCAATATAGCTGCTAACAATCATCGCAATCGCACTTATTATTAAACATACAGCAGCATGCCAGCGTCTCTCATTCTTTTTATCTGAATGGTTGCCAACTAGAATCATCGTCACCATGGCAAAAATATACATAGGAAATAAAATCCAGCCCATGCTTTGAGTACTAAGAGATATTTTTTCAGATAAACCTTTCGAAATGGTTGGTAAAAACATGTTAATCCCGTAATAGCCAATCATCCAGCAAAAATATCCGGCTGATAAAATGAGAACGTCACGGTCCTTTAAAGCCTGCAGGAAAGTGTAGTGTTTCACTTGCTGCTTTTCAAGTTTCTCTTTTGTTGTAACGTCAATTAACCATCTTTTCTCGTCTTTGTTCAACCATTTTACTTCCTTAATTTGATCGTCAAGATAGAAATAACATATAACACCCAAGATTACAGATGGAATCGCTTCAGAAATAAACAACCATTGCCATCCTGCCAAACCAAACCAGTTAACGTTTAGCAAATAAGTACATAATAGAGCACCTATAGCATTTGTACTTGGTATTGCCACCATAAATCCAGCAATCGCTTTTGCATGATGTTTCGTTTGATAAAAACCGCTTAAATAAGATACCATACATGGATAAAAACTTGCCTCAGCAACACCTAAAAGAAATCGTACTGTATAAAATTGTATGGGAGTATGGACGAAAGTTTCTAAAGCAGCAAGGATGCCCCATGTAACCATGATTCTACTAATCCATTTTCGCGGTCCAATTTTTGCCATCATCGCGCTGCCTGGTACCTCTAAAAGGAAGTAGCCAAGGAAAAAAATCCCTGCTCCAAATCCGAAAATAGCATTCGAAAAACCTAAATCTTTGTTTATTTGCAGGGCAGCATATCCAATATTCACCCTATCTAGTACAGATATCGAAAAACATAGAAACAGAAATGAAATTAATCTTAACGTAACTTTTTTTGTAGTTGAACGCTCCAGTGCAAGTTGATCCAAAATAATTCCCCCTTATGTTGTTGTCCTTCCTTATTCCAAGCCATCATCTCATTAAAGGTTAGAGGGAATTAAATTCTCCTTGAAAAAGTAGTTCCCCTAAGAAAGATTTAAAATTACTAATTTTGAAACTTTTGTAAACCCATACATCAAACGCTTCCAAAAAACTTTAAACTTACTCCGTCAACACAAATAGATATGGCGACTCTCATATTCTTCTATTATATAAATATAAAATTTCTGCATAGTCGCTCCCTATACCTTTTGTTCACTTGTATACTAAGTTCCCTTTTTTCGCATTAAGTATATCCTTGCATGTAAGGGTTGTCAATACGATTTAGGATTGAAAACTTAATAGGTCTAATCCTTCCAATACCGATCATATAAGTTTTTCATATGTTTATTCATGACTTCGACTGCTTCTTTTTCGTTGTGATCCTCAATGGCTTTTATAAGTAGTTGATGCTCCTTAAAATTAGTGTCTCGATAATCCGGTCGAGTGACAGTTCGATCTCGAATAAATTTCCACATTTCTTGTTGTTTCATTGCATTACTTATAGCCGCCATAATGTTAATAAATAAGTCATTGTGAGAGGCCTTTGCAATACTAAAATGTAATTTGTGGTCTGTTTCTGGTACATAAACACCAGCCATTGTTTCTTTCTTCATCTCTTCGATGGTCGAATGAAGTTCCTCGATGTCTTCATCAGTTGCTCTTTCAGCTGCAAATTTTATAATGAGAGGCTCTATTGTCATCCTTGCTTCAACAATATCTTCTGGGGATATCGATTTAAAAAAAATGGCGGATTCAGAATGATCAGGAGTAATCTGATTACTTTTCACATAAACTCCCTCGCCTTGACGGGAATAGATAATTCCATTCAATTCTAATGCACTTAGAGCCTGTCGAATGGGAACACGGCTTACACCAAATTGTTCACACAGCTCTCTTTCGGCAGGCAGTTTATCACCTTTTTTAAATGAACCCAATTCGATTTCAGAAAGGATTTGATGATAAATTTGCATATATAATTTCTTACTGGCCACTGGATTAAAATTAATAACAACCACTCCTCTCACTTTTCATTGAAATTACACAGGCATTCCTGACTGGAATGCCTGTACAGTAAGGATAAAATTAATCCATGTGTGACCCGCCATTAATATCAATTTCTTCTCCTGTAATGTAGGATGCTTCTTTTGAAACTAAGAAAGCAATAGTTGCTGCAATCTCTTCAGTCTCACCTGGTCTTCCCATTGGAATTCCGTCGATCACTTTCTTCGCCTGATCTTCAGGAAGTGACTTCCATATTTCCGTATTAACAAGACCTGGTGCCACACAGTTTACGGTGATTCCATCAAGGGCAACTTCACGAGCAAGATTTTTAGAAAATCCTAATACGGCAGCCTTTGAAGCGGAATAGTGAGGTCCACCAAATACTCCGCCTCCTCGTTTGGCGGAAACGGAGGAAAGACTAACGATTCGGCCATACTTTTGATTTTTCATCGTTTTTAGTACGGCTTGGGTGCATAAGAACAGTCCAAACATGTTCACATTAAATACTCGGTTGATGTCCTCATATGTCATATCTTCAACTGTTACTTTTTGTGAAATTCCAGCATTATTGACAAGGATATCAATTCTGCCAAAGGTTTGTAGAACCTTTTCTACCATGGCATCATTTGATTCTTTACTGGTTACATTTAGTTCTACTCCTAAGGCTTTTCCGCCAGCTTCTTTAATCGCATTTACGGTATCCTGAATTCCATCCATATTAAGGTCAGCAACAACCACTGCTGCTCCCTGTTTTGCAAGGGTTAAAGCGATTGTGCGTCCAATCCCCTTTTTTGAACCACTGCCTGTTACGATCGCTACTCTATTCTCTAATTCAAACATGTTTCTTCTCCCCTTAATCATTTTTTAGTTTTTTACTAGATCTTTTGCTGTTGATACAATATTTTCTATCGTAATACCATTAAGCTCTAACAACTTTTCATACGGCGCCGACTGGCCGAACTGATCTTGAACTCCAATTCTTCTCACAATCCCCTTGCCTTCTTCCGCCACTACTTCACATACTGCACTTCCAAGGCCATTTAAAATATTATGGTCTTCAACTGTAATGATTTTTCCAATACTTAGACAGTCTACCACTGCTTCACGATCTAGAGGTTTTATTGTGTGCATGTCTAAAAGTTTTACGGATATACCTTCTTTCTCTAATTGCTTTGCGGCTTCTAAGGCGAGATAGACAGTATCACCATTTGCGATAATGGCGATATCCTTTCCGTCCTTAATCTGCTTTGCTTTTCCAATGGTGAATTCTTCGTTTTCATCATATAGAACCGGAACGGTATCTCTTGTAAAACGAAGGTATACAGGACCATGCATTTCTGCCGCTTGTTCTATTAATTTCCTGGTAGAATAATAGTCAGCTCCCATAATGACGGTCATATTTGGAATGGTTCTTAGCACACCCATATCTTCGATACTTTGATGACTTGCCCCATCATTTGCTGGAGTAAGCCCTCCATGAGAACAAGCTATTTTTACGTTTAGGTTTGGATAACAAATTTCCTGTCTGATCTGCTCCGTCATTCGTAACGAACCAAATACGGCGTAAGTGCTTACAAAAGGAATTTTACCTGTCGTCGCAAGTCCTGCCGCTAATCCAGCGCCATTTTGTTCAGCTATACCAACATTTACATGCTGATTTGGAAATTGCTTTGCAAATTCTGTTGTCTTGCATGACTTACCAATATCAATATCAACCACATAGATATTTTTATTTTTTTTCCCTAAACGGACAATTTCATCACCGAATGCTTCTCTGGTCGCCTTTTTAACTACAATATCCTTTTCCATTAAACTCATTATTTTAACCCCCCTGCTACTTCTTCGATTGCATTCAGAAACTCGACATCATTCGGAGCAACACCATGCCATCCAACTGAATGCTCCATAAAAGATACTCCCTTACCTTTTACCGTGTTAAGTACGATACATTTTGGCTTTCCATTTTTAGCTTCACGAATATAATCCAATGTTTCAACAATCGCTTCCATCGAATGTCCATCGATTCTTCTCGTTTCAAAACCAAATGCCGCAAATTTCTTTTCTAAATCTTGGTTTGGCATAATTTCTTCGGTTGTACCATCAATTTGCAATCCATTATCATCAACGAATACTACTAAATTATCTAACTGATATTTAACAGCACTTTGTGCAGCTTCCCATATTTGGCCTTCTTGACACTCTCCGTCGCCTAACATAGCGAAAACTCGATAATTCTTTGAATCCCTTTTGCCTCCCAGTGCCATACCAACTGCACAAGAAAGCCCCTGTCCTAAAGACCCTGTAGAAATATCAATACCTGGGCACTTTTTCATATCTGGATGTCCTTGGAATGGAGAACCAAACTTTCTTAACGTGTAAATAGTGTCATAAGGTACATAACCTAGTAAAGCTAATGCTGAATATTGGATCGGACAAACATGCCCTTTTGATAAAACGAACCGATCACGATCTTCCCATTGGGGATTATTCGGATCAATGTTCATTTCCCTAAAATAAAGTGCCGTTACTACATCAGCTGCAGATAAGGAGCCTCCTGGATGCCCTGATTGCGCTTCGTGTATCATCATGAGAGCTGTTTTCCTCATCTCAATTGCTTTTTGTTTTAATTCTTCAATACCAACATCTTTCATACCAGTCACCTCATTTAATTTTGATAACCTTTTTAAGCTTTAAGCTTGCCTTGTTGTTCTATTGTCTACTTGTATACTAAGTTAACTTATAAACACAGTATAACACCGTTTTCATATTTGTCAATAAGGATTTTTATAAAATTAACCAATTGGCAAATCTATAAAAACTGATATCTAAAGACAAAAAAAACCTCGGTCAACAAAAATTGTTATCCGAAGGTTCTAGATAGCTAGAAGATATAGATTAATAAACTTTTCAACTAAACTTTTCAATTTATTTTCGACATTCGTCCTTAAAACCTTGCCTGACTGTTTCACTAAGAAAACAACAATACAAGAGCCTATTACCAAACTTACACCTAAGAAAACCATACTAGCATTAAATGATCCTGTTAGATCTTTAATATATCCAACAATGTAAGGTTCAAAGAATCCACCAAGATTTCCTACACTGTTAATAAGTGCAATGGCCCCTGCAGCTGCAGCTTCCATTAAGAAATATGGAGGAATCGACCAGAATGAAGAGTATGCGCCAAATGCTCCACAAAGAGCGATTGTTAAAAAGACAAATGATAAAACAATACTAGTATTTGCCACCAAGCTGCTAATGATCATTGCAATGGCGCTGGTTGTTAAACATACTGCAACATGCCAGCGTCGATCGTTCTTTTTATCGGAGTGGTTACCCACTAGAATCATTGTATCCATTGCACAAACGTACATTAATCCTAAAACCCAACCCATTGATTGAGTACTAAGGGAGGTTGCTTCCGTTAAGCCTTTTGAAATGGTTGGTAAAAACATGACAATTCCGTAAATGCCTATCATCCAGCAAAAATATCCGATAGATAAGATTAAAACATCACGATCCTTTAAAGCTTGCAAGAAAGTGTAGTGTCTGACTTCCTGTTTTTGAAGTTTCTCCTTTGTTGTGATGTCAATTAACCATTTTTTCTCGTCTTTATTTAACCATTTTACATCTTCAATTTTATCATCAAGATAGAAATAGCATACGATGCCTAAAATCACAGCTGGAATCGCTTCCATAATGAACATCCATTGCCAGCCCTCCAATCCTAACCAGTTGACTCCTAGCAAGAAAGTGGAAAGTGGTGAACCTAATGCATTAGCACCTGGAATAGCAATCAAAAATTCTGCAATTGCCTTTGCATGATGTTTCGTTTGATAAAAACCACTTAAATAAAATACCATACATGGATAAAAACTAGCTTCAGCAACCCCTAAAAGAAATCGTACTGTATAAAATTGCATGGGAGTTTTTAAAAAGCCATAAAAATGGCAATGATAGCCCATGTAACCTGATTCTACTCATCCATTTTCTTGGTCCAATTTTCGTCATAATGGCACTGCCCGGTACCTCTAAAAGGAAATAACCAAAGAAAAAGATCCCTGCCCCAAATCCAAAAACCGAATTAGAAAAACCTAAATCTTACTATTTTAAGAAATATGGAGGAATTTCAATGAAAATCAAAAAACTACTAGATTTATCACAAACCTTTTATCACAATAATCCCGGCTATCTTCCTTATCATCTTACGGAAATAAATTATGAAACATTAAAAGCCAAGGATGGTTACACATCAGAAAGGATTAGTTTAAATACTCATACATCAACTCATGTAGACGCTCCATATCATCATTTTCCAAATGGAAAAACAATTGCCCAAACACCTGTAGAAAGCTATATAGGTTCTGCTGTTGTAATTGATCTTTTCGATATTGAAGCACATACTGCAATTGGTGTAGAGCATCTTGAACCATATGCAGATACAATTAAAGAAGGAGACATTGTGCTTCTTTGTACAGGCTGGGGATATAAAAGAAATTGGACTACAGAATATGTTGATAATTGGCCTTATCTTGGAGTAGATGGAGCTCAATGGCTTTATGACAGAAAAGTAAAAGGAATTGCTATTGATTCCTTAAGTATTGGTGGACCAAGAGACGGGGAAGGACTGGAACAGCATGAATTTCTTTTAGGAGTTGAGATTTGGTTGGCCGAAGAACTCTTCCTTCCTAAAGAATTGCTAGAATATGATAGATGGGATTTTATCTTCTTACCAATTAAACTTGAAGGCTGCGGCGGAGGACCTGGACGAGCCATCGCATTTATTTGTGAAGACTAATTCATATAATGTTGTAATTGAGAAAATATTTTCAATAATACTTTTAAAGAATATCAAAGCATACAAGTAAAGCAGAGGGATTTTTAAAAGGAAGTATCTCAAAATTTCTACAAGAGTGCACTTTATAGTAGACAGTGACAACAAGTAAATTGGCGGCTTTAGCTCTTTAATCTAATAGACTAAAGCCGTTAATCTAGTTTGCAGTTACATGTATAAAAAGTTGCGTATTGCAGGAATCCATTTCACGATTTTAAATAACCGTTTCTTTAATAGCTTTTATCGACGCTTTTCGATCGGGTTGATTATAAATAGCAGAACCAGCTACGAGTACATTTGCCCCAGCTTGTACACACAGTCTAGCTGTGTCTGTATTAATGCCACCATCCACCTCAATTTCAATGGACAATCGACGCTTTTCAATCATTTTTGAAATGTGCTCTATTTTAGGCAATACACTTTTAATAAATTCTTGTCCACCAAATCCCGGGTTCACTGTCATCAATAAAATTAAATCAATATCTTCAAGAATATGCATAATCTGATCAACTGATGTAGCAGGATTCAGTACAACACCAGCTTTAATACCATGGTGTTTAATTAACTGTATAGTGCGGTGTAAATGGGGACATGCCTCAACATGAACAGAGATAATGTCAGCTCCGGCCTTCGCAAAAACAGGAATAAATTGATCAGGATTTTCAATCATTAAATGAACATCTAACGGTAAAGTTGTGACAGGACGAATCGCTTCCACAATAAGCGGGCCAATTGTGATATTCGGAACAAAGTGGCCATCCATTACATCAACGTGAATATAATCTGCTCCCCCCTCCTCTACTTCTTTGATTTCATTTCCTAATTTGGCAAAATCAGCGGACAAAATGGAAGGTGCGATTTTAATCATCTTTTTTTATACCTCGATTTCCTTTGTTATTTCCTTCTGTAATTAGGACTGTATGACCTGGAGTTTATGGAGCATGTTAGGTCTTAGCAAGGCTGACCAGTTGGATTATGTAGAACCAAAAACCTGCCATACCCACCACTCCAAGAAAATATCTATTTTTGTTTATGTTAAAAAAAAAGCTCTGTTAAAGGACATTGTTGATTTTGCTGAGTGTTGATGGAGTGAAGATCAACAACAAAATTTAACAGAGCAAAAAAATTAAACCCGACCACAAGAACCAAATTCACGCATTTTTCCGATCACCGTTTCCTTAATAGCTTCACGACCCGGAACTATGTATTTTCTAGGGTCATATACATCAGGATCAGTGTTTAATATCGAACGGACTGCTTTCGTAAAAGCAATTTGATTTTCCGTATTTACATTAATTTTTGCCGTTCCTAATGAGATTGATTTTTTGATTTGTTCGGTCGGAATACCAGTTCCACCATGTAAGACCAACGGTAGCTCAATAGTTTTACAAATTTCTTCCATTTCATTAAATCCTAAGTTTGGCTCCCCTTTGTAAGGACCGTGAACAGATCCTAATGCTGGTGCTAAACAGTCAATACCTGTTTGTTTTACTAGCTCCTTACATTCATTTGGGTCTGCATAGATAACACCATCAGCAATTACATCGTCTTCTTGTCCGCCAACCGTCCCTAATTCCGCTTCCACTGATACATCACGTTCATGTGCATATTCAACTACTTGCTTCGTTATTTTCACATTTTCTTCAAATGGATGATGGGAAGCGTCAATCATTACTGATGTAAATCCTGCATCAATCGCCGCTTTGCACTTTTCAAAACTAGATCCATGGTCCAAATGGATTGCAACCGGAACCGTGATCTTCATTTCATCCATAAGTGCTTTTACCATAGCTGTAACTACAGTAAATCCACCCATATGACGAGCTGCCCCTTCTGAAACCCCAAGAATTACTGGTGACTTTTCTTCCTCTGCAGCTCCTAAAATAGCTTGTGTCCATTCCAGGTTATTAATGTTAAATTGCCCAACCGCATAACCTTCCTTTAATGCAGTACTTAGCATTTTTTTCATAGAAGTTAACCCCATGATTATTCCCCCTAAACATATTGATTTACTATGAATAATTTATATAAACGGAACTTAGGTTATAGCAGGCATCCTATTCAATACCTGCATATAAACCACGGTTCCATATTTTTTATAGGTAAAAAGTTTATTTCACATGTTTTGATGTGTCATATCTTCATATAGGTATGTTTCTACTAATTAGTTACTTGCTTCATACACTTTTATCTTATTGACACGATTTTCATGCCTTCCGCCTTCAAAAGGGGTAGCTAACCATATTTTCACAATGTCGCGGGCTAATCCGGGACCGATGACACGTTCTCCCATCGCAAGGATATTTGAATTGTTATGCTCTCTTGTTGCCTTTGCACTAAAGGTATCGTGTACCAGCGCACAGCGAATTCCTTTTACCTTGTTTGCCGCAATACTCATACCAATCCCTGTACCACAAATTAAAATACCTCGATCCACTTCACCGTTCGCTACCCTTTCTGCGACAGGAATAGCATAATCTGGATAATCAACAGAGGTGTTACACTCACACCCAAAATCGACATACTCAATGTTCATCTCTTCTAACAATGAGATCAACTCTTTGCGAATATTCAACCCACCATGGTCAGATGCAATTGCTACTTTCATTTTAATTTCTCCTATCCTGTTTAAACTTAATTGACATTAAACTTCTTTCTTCTCCTGGGAACAATCCGGACACTTTCCATACCACGTTTTAACGCCTTCTGTACTTTCAACAATATCAATTACTTTTTCACACACTTGACAAATAACCGTACCTTGTTTTACTTTTAGTTGCTCAACCATCATTCTCTACCCCCAGAAATTTTCATTTAATAAAAACCCTTTTGATTGATATACATAACGGAATAAAATGATTTTAACTAGCATAAAAGCTTTTCTAATAATCTATATTTCTCCTGTTTATCAGCTATCTCTACATTTACGTTTTCAAGTTCTTTATGAATGATTTTGTTTTCTTTTATTCCAACAGCTAGTCCTGAATATCCATTTATCAGCAATTCTACAGCAGTAACGCCCATATTACTTGCTAATACCCGATCAAAAGCTGATGGATTTCCCCCTCTTTGTATGAACCCTAATACCGTTGTTCTTACACTAATGTCTAACTTCTCTTCAATGTATTGCTGCAATTCCTGCAAATCGTACATTCTTTCTGTTACGATGACGAGATTATCATTTTTTCCACTACTCATTTTTGAACGTAATTTTGAACATATCGTATATAAATCTAATGGTTGTTCAGGAGTAGAGATGATTTCTCCTCCACCTGCCAAAGCAGAGTATAAGGCTAGATCACCACAATATCTTCCCATTACTTCGACAATCGTTGTTTTATCATGAGAAAAATCAGTATCTTTAATTTTACCGATACATTCCAATACCGTATTTAAAGTGGTGTCAAATCCAATGGAATAATCTGTATAGGCCAAATCATTATCAATCGTACTGGGTATACCAATCACTTTCATACCCAGATCATGTAATTTCTCGGCTCCTTTTAATGATCCTTCCCCACCGATAACAACCAAAGCATTTATATCAAAGTTTTTTAATACCTCAAGAGCCTTTTTTCTTCCTGTTTCCTCCATAAATTCTATGGACCTTGACGTTTTTAAAATCGTTCCTCCTCGATCTGCAATATCCTCAACCTCTTGAGAAATCAATCGATGGATTTTACCATCTATTAAACCTTGGAATCCACACTGTATGCCCATTACATCCACATCATAATGATATGCTGTTTTTACTACTGCCCTGATCGCGGCATTCATTCCCGGGGCATCTCCGCCACTTGTTAGGACCCCTATTTTTTTCATGACCATTACACCTCCTACGTGAATTCAGATTTTAATTTAATATTTAAATCCCTGTAATGATAGAATTTTTCAACTAGTTTTTTTCAGTTTTTTTTCGTCATAATGCTTTGAACCTTTCCTGATTGTTTTACTAGGAAGACAACAATACAAGAGCCTATTATCAAACTTACCCCCAGGAAAATCATACTTGTATGAAAGGAGCCTGTTGTGTCCTTAATATATCCCACAATGTATGGACCAAAGAATCCACCAAGGTTTCCTATACTGTTGATGAGAGCAATGCCACCTCCAACAGCAGCACCAGTTAAGAAAGAAGGTGGAATGGCCCAAAATGGAGCGTACGCCCCAAATGCTCCACATAGTGCAATGGTAAGAAATACAAATGATAAGACAATGCTTGTATTGGCAATATAGCTGCTAATAATCATTGCAATGGCACTTATAGATAAACATACGGCAACATGCCAGCGCCTCTCGTTTTTCTTGTCAGAGTGGTTCCCAACTAAAATCATTGTCACCATGGCACAAACATACATAAGTCCTAAAATTCAGCCTATACTTTGAGTACTAAGAGATGTAGACTCAGATAAACCTTTCGAGATAGTTGGTAAAAACATGTTAATACCGTAGTAGCCTACCATCCAGCAAAAATATCCTATAGATAAAATAAGAACATCTCGATCTTTTAAAGCCTGCAGGAAAGTGTAGTGTTTTACCTGCTGTTTTTCCAGTTTCTCTTTTGTTGTAACGTCGATTAACCATTTTTTCTCTTCTTTGTTCAACCATTTTATATCTTCAATTTGATCATCAAGATAGAAAAAACATACAATTCCTAAGATAAATGCCGGAATCGCTTCCAAAATAAACAGCCATTGCCAGCCAGCCAAACTTAACCAATTGACACTCAGTAAAAAAGTAGAGAGTGGAGCACCCAGTGCATTTGCACCTGGTATTGCCACCATGAATCCTGCGATCGCTTTTGCATGATGTTTCGTTTGATAAAAACCACTTAAATAGGCAACCATACAAGGATAAAAACTAGCTTCAGCAACTCCCAAGAGAAACCTTGCAATATAAAATTCCATGGGCGTTTTGACGAAAGCTACTACTATGGCAAGGATAGCCCATGTAACCATAATTCTACATATCCATTTTCTTGCTCCAATTCTCGCCATCATGGCACTGCCTGGCACTTCTAAAAGAAAGTAACCAAGAAAGAAGATTCCTGCTCCAAATCCAAAAATAGCATTTGAAAAGCCTAAATCTTTGTTCATTTGAAGTGCTGCAAATCCAATATTCACCCTATCAAGTATCGATATTGTAAAACATAGAAATAGAAATGGAATTAATCTTAACGTAACTTTCTTAGTAGTTGAATGCTCTAGTGCAAGTTGATCCAAAATAATCCCTCCTATGTTATTATTTTTTCTTTTTTCCAAGCTTTCATTTCATTAAAAAGTTAAAATTGTATAAAATGCATTTTTACAATAAAGTCCTAATCTCCCTGAGAAGATTTAAAAATTACTTAGAGTTAAAAATATTGTAACCCTTTCCATCAAACGCTTGCAAAAAATACTTTTTTACTTGATTTAGCAAAATAGATACAATTAAATTTCCTATTTATTTTCTTGTATTCTTGTCCACTTGTATACTAAGTGTACTACACAGCGATTATATCTATTATAATATCGGTTGTCAATACGATTTTGGAATTATACTAAATCTTATTGAAATTGGATGCTTGTTAAGCCTATTTCACACCGAAGCATTACTTTACTGTTCTAATCTTCCCAATAACGTTCATATAAGTTTTTCATATGATTAGTCATAATTTCTATTGCTTCTTTTTCATTGCGATCCTCAATCGCTTTAATAAGTAATTGATGGTCTTTAAAATTTACGTCTCTATAGTCTGGTCTAGTTACGATACGATCACTAATAAAATTCGACATTTCTTGTTGTTTCATTGCATTACAAATAGCCGCCATGATGTTAATAAATAAATCATTATGAGAGGCTTTTGCAATTCCGCAATGAAATTTTTCGTCTGTTTCTGGTACATAAACGCCCGTCCTACTTTCTTCCTCCATCTGTTTGATGGTCGAACGAAGTTCCTCTATGTCTTTATCAGTTGCTCTTAGAGCCGCAAATTTTACAATAAGTGGCTCAATATTCATCCTTACTTCTACAATATCCTCTGGGGTTATCGAGTTAAAGAAGATGGCCGATTTAGAACGATCAAGTGCAATCTGATTGCTTTTCACATAAACTCCTTCACCTTGACGAGAATAAATATTACCATTTAACTCCAATGCACTAAGGGCTTGTCTTATAGAAGTACGGCTTACACCAAATTGTTCACATAGATCTCTTTCAGCTGGCAGCTTATCACCAATTTTAAATGAACCCGATCGGATCTCCGAAAGAATTTGATTATAAACTAACACATGCAACTTTTTTCCGAATATTGGATTAAAATTAATAATAATCACCTCTCTCGATATTGTGTTTATTATGATTTAATAAAATTGACAGGCATTCCTTTACTGGAATGCCTGCTCAGTAAGTGATTATATAAACTAATCCATATGTGAACCACCGTTAATATCTATTTCTTCACCTGTAATATAGGATGCTTCCTCCGAAACCAAGAAGGCAATGGTAGCGGCAATTTCTTTCGTCTCACCCGGTCTTCCCATCGGGATTCCGTCGATCACTTTCTTCGCCTGATCTTCAGGAAGTGACTTCCATATTTCCGTATTAACTAAGCCTGGTGCTACACAGTTTACTGTAATTCCATCAAGGGCAACCTCACGGGCAAGGTTTTTGGAGAATCCTAATACGGCAGCCTTTGAGGCGGAATAATGGGAACCTCCAAATACTCCTCCTCCTCTTTTGGCGGAAACAGAGGAAAGACTAACGATTCGGCCATACTTTTGTTTTTTCATCGCTTCTAGCACAGCTTGAGTGCATAAGAACAGTCCAAACATGTTAACATTAAATACTTTGTTGATGTCTTCGAGCGTCATATCTTCAACCGTTACCTTTTGTGAAATTCCGGCATTATTGACCAGGATATCTATTCTGCCAAATGTTTGTAGAACCTTTTCTACCATGGCCTCGTTCGATTCTTTACTGGTTACATTTAATTCTACTCCTAAAGCTTTTCCTCCAGCTTCCTTAATTGCATTAACGGTATCTTGAATTCCATCCATATTAAGGTCAGCGATCACCACTGCTGCTCCCTGTTTTGCAAGGGTTAAAGCAATTGTGCGTCCAATCCCCTTTTTTGAACCACTGCCTGTTACGATCGCTACTCTATTCTCTAATTCAAACATGTTTCTTCTCCCCTTAATCATTTTTTAGTTTTTTACTAGATCTTTTGCTGTAGTTATAATATCTTCTATCGTAATACCATTTAGCTCTAACAATTTTTCATAGGGGGCAGATTGTCCAAACTGATCTTGAACTCCAATTCTTCTTACAATCCCCTTGCCTTCTTCAGCAACTACTTCACATACTGCACTTCCTAAACCATTTAAAATATTATGGTCTTCAACCGTGATAATTTTGCCAATATTTAGACAGTCAACGACTGCCTCACGATCCAGAGGTTTTATTGTATGCATGTCTAATAGTTTTACTGAAATACCTTCTTTTTCTAATTGCTTTGCGGCTTCTAAGGCGAGGTAGACCGTGTCACCGTTTGCAATAATCGCGATATCTTCCCCATCCTTGATCTGCTTTGCTTTTCCAATCGTAAATTCTTCGTTTTCATCATATAGAACCGGAACGGTATCTCTTGTAAAACGAAGGTATACAGGACCATGCATTTCTGCCGCTTGTTCTATTAATTTCCTGGTAGAATAATAGTCAGCTCCCATAATGACGGTCATATTTGGAATGGTTCTTAGCACACCCATATCTTCGATACTTTGATGACTTGCCCCATCATTTGCTGGAGTAAGCCCTCCATGAGAACAAGCTATTTTTACGTTTAGGTTTGGATAACAAATTTCCTGTCTGATCTGCTCCGTCATTCGTAACGAACCAAATACGGCGTAAGTGCTTACAAAGGGGATTTTTCCGGTTGTCGCAAGTCCTGCCGCTAATCCAGCCCCATTTTGTTCAGCTATACCAACATTTACATGCTGATTTGGAAATTGCTTTGCAAATTCTGTTGTCTTACATGACTTACCAATATCAATATCAACCACATAGATATTTTTATTTTTTTTCCCTAAACGGACAATTTCATCACCGAATGCTTCTCTGGTCGCCTTTTTAACTACAATATTCTTTTCCATTAAACTCATTATTTTAACCCCCCTGCTACTTCTTCGATTGCATTCAGAAACTCGACATCATTCGGAGCAACACCATGCCATCCAACTGAATGCTCCATAAAAGATACTCCCTTACCTTTTACCGTGTTAAGTACGATACATTTTGGCTTTCCATTTTTAGCTTCACGAATATAATCCAATGTTTCAACAATCGCTTCCATCGAATGTCCATCGATTCTTCTCGTTTCAAAACCAAATGCCGCAAATTTCTTTTCTAAATCTTGGTTTGGCATAATTTCTTCGGTTGTACCATCAATTTGCAATCCATTATCATCAACGAATACTACTAAATTATCTAACTGATATTTAACAGCACTTTGTGCAGCTTCCCATATTTGGCCTTCTTGACACTCTCCGTCGCCTAACATAGCGAAAACTCGATAATTCTTTGAATCCCTTTTGCCTCCCAGTGCCATACCAACTGCACAAGAAAGCCCCTGTCCTAAAGACCCTGTAGAAATATCAATACCTGGGCACTTTTTCATATCTGGATGTCCTTGGAATGGAGAACCAAACTTTCTTAACGTGTAAATAGTGTCATAAGGTACATAACCTCGTAAAGCTAATGCTGAATATAGGATCGGACAAACATGCCCTTTTGATAAAACGAACCGATCACGATCTTCCCATTGGGGATTATTCGGATCAATGTTCATTTCCCTAAAATAAAGTGCCGTTACTACATCAGCTGCAGATAAGGAGCCTCCTGGATGCCCTGATTGCGCTTCGTGTATCATCGTGAGAGCTGTTTTCCTCATCTCAATTGCTTTTTGTTTTAATTCTTCAATACCAACATCTTTCATACCAGTCACCTCATTTAATTTTGAATTATAGTTTAATCAACTTTTTATTGTCTACTTGTCTACTAAGTTAACTTACACTCTTAGTATAGCACCAGCCTAATATTTGTCAACTTAGATTTTATTTATAAATAAAAAAACCTCCAGATAATCATCCGAAAGTTTTGTAAACCCTATAATCTTCTTAATAAGCATTTTTACAATTTCGTTTGTAATCAAAAAAATTAAGAGTTTTACGATTTCATATTTATCCCAATAATTTAATATTCATAACCATTTCATTCAAGCTTAATTTAATTAAAATGCATTATACCCGATCGGTAACCTGCATTGAATGTAAGCACTCCAGTATAATTGTTCCATTAATCGGGAAATCTTTCATTAGACTTTTCTTTTGGGGAGAAAACTGAACATGCCTATATTTCGAAATCGAGGAAGCAAACACCTAGACTCTTTATCGTCGGATCTTACAGAAAACGTTTCAATAATCAAGGAACAGCTAGAAAATTGCTCTGATATTGTATATAGGCCCCTGTTTTTAAACTCAAAAACAACCTTTTTCCTCATTTTTATAGATGGTTTATGTGATACCAAGGCACTGGATGAGGCAGTATTAAAGCCATTGATTTTTGAAAATCTTGATAAAGATTTTAGGGGAGATTTCTTTTCACGTGTTGTGAGACAAAAACTTGTACCTATTGCACAAATTCAAACCGAATCAATAATACGCGGTGTTATCGACGGGATTTGCTGCACTATTTTTGCTAACCTTTGTTTTAACAGGCTGCTGGGATCGTAAAGAATTAAATGATCGTGCGTTTGTGTTAGGCTGGGGAATGGATCTAACACAAGCTGGAGATTATGAAGGCAGTGCTCAGGTAGTATCTCCTTCCAGAAGCGGAGGAGAAAGGAGTTCAGGCTCGAAGGAACAGAGTTTCATGGTATCTGGAAAGGGGAGGGATTTACTAGATATAACCACGAATATTCAAACCAAACTTTCGCGTGAAGTATTCGCCGGAAACCGCAAAGGTATTTTTGTAGGCGAAAGGTTAGCAAAAAGTGGTTTTTCTAAATTTGTTGATGAATACAGCAGAAATCCGGATGTTAGGCTTCGTACAGACATGTTTATTGTTAAAGGAGGATCGGCTAAAGATTTGTTGGAAATTTCATATCCGTTAGATGGAGTTTCATCCATTGCGGCATTTAAAATTTATGAGAATACCGGTGGCCCCGTTAATAAATCACTGAAAGAATTTCTTATAGATTTAAACGAAGACGTAAGTTCTCCTGTATTACCTGTTCTTAAGACTGATAAGAAAAGCAACGGGGAGAGAAGTAAGGCATCTATTTCCTATTACGGTAACGCGATTTTTAATCGAGATTTAAAGCTACTGGGTTATCTAAATGTGAAGGAATCATCCTCCAGATATTGGCTGATGAATTATTTGAAGAAATCGGTGTTTGTTCAATATATTCCTACATCACATGGATATGTAAGTGTAGAAGCATCAAATTTAAAATGCAGAATGAAACCTAAAATTAACGGGAACGACCTTCAGATGCTCATTACCCTTTCGTCAAGGGGGATCGTAAAGGAAAATGAAGGGGCTTTAGATTTAAAACAATCTAAAAATTTAAAGCTACTGGAAAAATCATTTAATACTGCCAAGGAAAAAGAAATACTTAGTCTAATTCAAAAAACTCAAAAAAAATATGGAGTAGATATATTCGGTTTCGGTAAGACTTTTCACCGAAACTTTCCTTACCAATGGAAAACAATGAAGCAGGATTGGGATACCAAATTTCGAACCGTTCATGTTACTGTACAAGTTAAATTAGGGATTAAACATCCAGGGCTAAATGGGATTCCGCATCATATCAAAGAAAGTGTGAAAGCATCATGAAAATAAATGCGTTGCAGATTTTTTGGCTTACAGCTACATTCGAATTAGCAACAACTTTATTATTCACTATTTCTCCGGCGATAACAGAAGCCAAACAAGATGCTTGGATTTCCATGTTAATTGCAGGAACTTTTAGTATTATGATTACTTTTATCTCTATCCGTTTAAGTTGTCATTTTCCTAATCAAACAATTATTGAATACAGCCGGATGATCTTGGGTAAATGGCTCGGCAGGATCATCGTTATTCCCTTACTGGTTCACTGGTATTTAGGAATTGCTGTTACCCTACGTCAATCTTCAGGATTGATTATGCTAACCTTATTTAAAAGGACACCTATAGTCGTTGTCATTGTCCTGATGCTGATTCCCGTGATTTATATAACTTTTGTCGGCGGAATAGAATCAGTTGGACGCTTTAGCGAACTTGTTGGACCTATAACATATGGCATCTTCTTTATTATTGTACTATTTTGTTTAAACAACATCGATATCTCCAAAATGCTGCCGATCTATGCGGATTCCGGCTGGAAGAATATACTGAAAGGTTCTATCTTTCCTTTAAGTTTTCTAGGGGATTCTACCATAGTGTTATTATTGACTGGTTTTATCAATGAACCAAAGAAAGGTGGATTAGGCGTATTTTGGGGACTGTTCCTTTCAACAATGTATCTTGTGATTTCTATACTATTGGTTATTTTGACCTTTGGTCCTGGACTGAGCAGTAAAATGTTTTTTCCCTTTTATGAGGTAGTTCGTTTTATTTCAGCAGTAGAGTTTATTCAAAATTTGGAAATGTTACTGATAATATTCTGGATATTATGTGTTTTTGTAAAGTTATCACTGTTCTTGTTCGCGGCTAGTTATGGAACCGCACAGTGGCTGAATATGAAAAATTGGAAAGGTACTATATGGTTTGTGGGACCGATTATCTTTACGATTTCATTGTTGTTCCACAATTTTGATGAGGCTGCTCTAGAGTTCCCAAAAAAGGTTTTGATTCCATTTCTCTTTCCATTAAACTATATCGGAATACCGGTGTTTTTACTAGCTTTAGCTGCAATTCGAAGAATCAATGGAAGAAAAAACGAGTAACAACTTTAATTGGCATTCACTATGGGTGACACGGACATGAAAAAGATGTTAGTGCATACAAGCCGTTCAAAAGAAATTTTCTTTTATATGTAGGATATAACCTTTTTCGTCGTTTTGAAATCCATTCACAATAGTTTAGTCTAAATTTATTAATTACTTTTCTTTATCTTGAAATTGTTGTTCACAACAAAAAAACTTCCTGTTCGAATAAGGGGTTATGTTTTGAAGTGCTTAACATATAAACGGCAGTAGTAATGGTAGGCAAACTGACAACAGTTTTGGCACGCCATTTTCACGACGAAGAAGTTGTATTCGCTTGTTTTACTAAACACGCCGTTATATTAAAAGAAGGATACAGATTAACGCCCTCTGTTTAAAATTAGAACACGTTAACTGTGTTTACTTCGTCTAATAATTCCTGCGACCAATTCCAATCGCTAATTTTCACAGCATCAGTAATATGATGTAGTTTACTTGCTCCAATAATTGCTGAAGTAACTATCGGCTGATTTAATACCCAGGAAAGTGCAAATTGAGATAAATTAACCCTATACTTTTCAGCTAATGTTCGATAATATTCCACCACTTGAAAGTTATGTTCAGTAAAATAATTCTTCAATAATTTTTCTCCGTGGGCTGCACGACTTTCAGCTGGAACATCCTCTGGACTCTTATACTTCCCGGATAACATCCCCCTCGCCATTGGACTGTATACCATAACTCCTACACCTTCCGATTCGCAAAATAGCAATAATTCTTGTTCGATTTCCCTAGAAAGTAAGTTATATTGAGGTTGGACTGAAATATAATTTTCTATATTTAACTTTTCACTGATTCCTTGAGATTTAGCAATTTGCCAAGCAGCATAATTTGAACACCCAATATATCTCACTTTACCTTGACGAACTAAGTCATCCAATGTGCGTAATGTCTCTTCTAATGATGTATTCTGATCAAATATATGCACCTGGTACAAATCAATATAATCTGTTTGCAAACGGCGTAATTGATTATCAACTTCCCTCATAACATGGACTCTAGAAAGACCTCGTTCAGTTTTCCCTTGGCCCATCTGCATACCTACCTTAGTCGCTAACACTACTTGATCTCTTTTTCCTTTAAGAGCACGTCCCAGAATTTCCTCAGATTCGCCTGTACCGTGTTTGAATTCCTGGTCCTGACCTTTGCCGTAAAAATTAGCGGTATCAACAAAATTAATACCATTTTCTATTGCTGTACTTAATATCAAATTTGACGATTCTTCATCGATCCATCTTCCAAATGCCATCGTACCTAAGCATAAATTTGAAACTTCTAAACCCGCTTTGCCCAATTTTTTATATTTCAATTTCTACACCTCTTAATGTTGACTATTGAACGATCCCAAAAGGACCAATCAGTTTTTACCAATACGGTTATTAGGTTGAATAAAATTCATATTGCCCCCCTAAATGACGTTCAAATTGACATACTAATTGGTATCGAGTTCTTATTGTACAACAATTATTGTTAACATTGGAAAACTCCAAACATTTTGTGTCATTTTTTATTTATGCGACCAAAAAGCCCAATATAAAAGGAAATGACATATGTCAATTTATATGCCATTTCCTATGTCATTTACTATATAAGCACCTCTAAACGGAACCCTTTATTATTATTTGAACAAGATTTTTTATAGTTTTTTGATAGCCTTTTTTAACTTGATTTTTCTAATTTTTTTTCGAGATCGCTGCTCTTAGACTTTCCTGACTGTTTCACCAAGAAAACAACAATACAGGAGCTAATAATCATGCTGACACCTAAGAAAATCATCGCTGTATTAAAGGACCCTGTTGTATCCTTTATATATCCCACAATGTATGGTCCAAAGAATCCACCAAGATTTCCTACACTGTTGATGAGTGCAATTGCCCCTGCTGCAGCGGCCTCCGTTAAGAAAGATGGCGGAATGGACCAGAATGGAGAGTAGGCACCAAATGCTCCACATAAAGCGATTGTTAGGAAAACAAAGGATAATACAATACTGGTATTTGCAACTAAGCTGCTAATAACCATTGCAACGGCACTTGTTGTTAAACATGCCGCAACATGCCAACGTCTCTCGTTCTTCTTGTCGGAATGGTTACCAACTAGAATCATCGTCACCATGGCACAAACATACATTAGCCCTAAAACCCACCCCATAGATTGGGTACTTAGTGATGTTTTCTCCGTTAATCCTTGAGAAATGGTTGGTAAAAACATGACAATTCCGTAATAACCAATCATCCAGCAAAAATACCCTACCGATAAAATGAGAACGTCACGATCCTTTAAAGCTTGCCAGAAAGTGTAGTGTTTTACTTTCTGTTTTTCAAGTTTCTCTTTTGTTGTAACGTCAATTAGCCATTTTTTCTCGTCTTTGTTCAACCACTTTACATCTTCAATTTTATCATCAAGATAGTAGAAACATACTACACCTAAGATGACCGCTGGAATCGCTTCCATAATAAACAGCCATTGCCAGCCAGCCAGACCTAACCAGTCGGCTCCTAGTAAGAAAGTAGAGAGTGGAGCACCTAAGGCATTCGCACCTGGTATCGCCACCATGAACCCTGCAATCGCTTTGGCATGATGTTTTGTTTGATAAAAACCACTTAAATAAAAGACCATACATGGATAAAAACTAGCTTCAGCAACCCCTAAAAGAAAGCGTGCTGTATAAAATTGCATCGGAGTTTGTACGAAGGCCATTAAAACGGCAATTATAGCCCATGTCACCATGATTCTACTAATCCATTTTCTAGCTCCAATTTTCGTCATAATGGCGCTGCCTGGTACCTCTAAAAGGAAATAACCAAGGAAAAAGATCCCTGCTCCAAATCCAAAAACCGCATTTGAAAAACCTAAATCTTCGTTCATTTGCAGTGCAGCGAATCCAATATTTACCCTATCTAGTATGGAAATTGCAAAACATAAAAATAAAAACGGAATTAATCTTAACGTAACTTTTTTAGTAGTTGAACGCTCTAATGCAAGTTGATCCAAAATAAATACCTCCTTAAGGTTATCATGTTTTCCCTTTTTCAAACTATTATTTATAATAAAATTCTAAAATTGCAAACCCTTACATTAAACGCTTTCAAAATTGTTTTTTTCTACTCTGTTCACTGAACAAAAGAAAAGTTATGCTTATTGATTCTAATGGCCATCTTCCTCTAATCTGCCCTTTTCGACGATTAAAATCTTTCCATTCACCCCTTTTATGTTTTTGCTTTCTTAGATACTTGTCTACTAAGTAACTTACATTACTAGTTTACTTTTACTAGTGTTATTTGTCAATACGATTACGAAATTATTCTAAATCTTATGGAAATCGCATGATCCTTAAGCCAGAATAACAGCATTGAATCAAACCTATGAAAAATAAAAAACCCTCCATTTCAGGATGGAGGGAGATTAGAATGTAAGATTTTCACTTAACCTTTAAGCATTTTTAATTTTCTAATGGAGCAATATTTTATTTACCTCTAATCTTCTTTCCAATACCGTTCATAAAGGTTTTGCATATGATTAGTCATGATTTCCACTGCTTCTTTTTCGTTGTGATCCTCAATCGCCTTAATAAGTAATTTATGTTCTTTAAAATTAACGTCTCTATAGTCGGGGCGAGTTACGGTTCGATCTCGAATAAATTTCCACATTTCTTGTTGTTTCATTGCATTACTAATAGCCGCCATGATGTTAACAAATAAATCATTATGAGATGCTTTCGCAATGCCATAATGTAATTTATGGTCAGTCTCTGGTACGTATACCCCAGCCTTGGTTTCTTCCTCCATCTGTTTGATGGTCGAACGAAGTTCCTCTATGTCTTCATCATTTGCTCTTTGAGCAGCAAATTTTATAATAAGAGGCTCGACATTCATCCTTACTTCAATAATATCCTCTGGGGATATAGATTTAAAAAAGATGGCTGATTCGGAATTTTCAGGTGTAATGTTATTGCTTTTTACATAGACACCTTCACCTTGACGAGAATAAATAATACCATTTAACTCCAACGCACTAAGAGCTTGCCGAATAGGTGCTCGACTTACACCAAATTGTTCACATAGCTCTCTTTCAGCCGGTAATTTATCACCTATTTTAAAAGAACCCAATTGGATTTCTGAAAGAATTTGCTTATAGATTTGCATATACAATTTCTTACTAGATACTGGATTAAAATTCATATAACCACCTCTTTCTTTATTGTTTTTTTATTGTATTCTAAGTAACTCAACTTTCGCAATTAGAAAAATGTAGTTCGTTCAACGGGCTGTAATGGTTAGTAGCTGTTGAAGTATGGTCATTTACAAATAAATAGGCATGAAAAAACACCCCATCGTTTGGTATAGTTGATTTGTCGAGAATCCACAAAACATACAAAAGAGGTGTCTCCTATATGATAACTAATAATCATCTAAATAAGCAACTACCAAATGAATTAACTTCAACATTTAAGGAATTACAGGTGTTGAAACATCTAAGAAAAGCTGGTATTACAAAGTCTTTCGGTTTTTCCTGTGCGTACCTTTTTCAAGTGATTTATTGTTTAATCTTTGAAAACAAGAACTGGTTTCGTACGCTTGAAAGTAAGAAATCTACCGATTTTCCTGCCAAGGATGCTGTATATCGGTTCTTAAATCAGTCTAATTATTCTTGGAGACGTTTTTTAACATTCTTTAGTACTGATACGATTGGAAAAGTAACAAAACTCACCAATTACGAACGTCCGAAAGTATTGATTTTAGATGATTCTTTGTTTGTATGATCGAAATCGTAGTAAAGCGGTAGAGTTACTCGCTCGTTGTTTTGATCATGCTTATCAAAAAATGCGTTTCTATAAAGGGTTTCGCATGCTTACGCTCGGTTGGTCTGATAGAGCTACTTTTATCCCAGTAGACTTTTCTTTATTGAGCTCAAAAACGAGTCAGATCAACGGAATCTACAAAGATAGATAAGCGTAGCTCTGGTTACAAGCGCCGTCATGAAGGTCTACAATCTGCACCAGAACAAATTCCTGATATGATTCGGCGTGCTATGTACGCTGGGGTTGATGCCTCTTATGTTTTGATGGATACTTGGTTTACCCATCAACCACTTATTAAGAACATCAAAGAACAATGACTTGATGTCATTGGCATGGTTAAGAATTTAAAGCAACGTTACCTTGTAGACGGTGATCCAGTGAATTTAAAAGAACTCTATCGTTTAGCAGCACCAATTCAAGGGAAAAAGAGAATTCTTCGCTCCATTCATACGATCCAAGCTAATGATGTTCCAGTCAAAGTAGTTTTTGTTCGCAACCGATTAAAGGATTATATATTATTCCGGATTACCAGAATCCGATGACTTATACGATGAGCGTTGAAATTCGTAAGGCTATTGCTGAGATTGCCATTAAGTATAATTTATTTATTATTGAAGATGGAACGTATCATTTAATCCAAGAAAAAGTGTTACCGGCCGTAGCGACATATGCACCTGAGCATACGATTTATATAGCGAGTTTATCGAAATCGATGGCAACTGGACTCCGTCTTGCTTATGTGGCAGTTCCTTTCAAATTCCTGGATTCGATTCGAAAAGCTCTTTATAACTTAAATATTTCCGTATCGCCACTACTTGCGGAGTTAACAGCACGAATAATTGTACCGAATCAGTTTGAAAACATTGTTGCACTTCATAAAGAGGAAACAAAAGCTCGCAATCAATTGGTCAATCATTATTTAGTTAAGGAGAACTGTTTAGGTGAAGCAACAGGGATTTTTCGTTGGTTACATCTGCCGAATCATTATACAGGTGACCAATTTGAACAAATAGCTGCAGCACAAGGTGTACAAGTTTATAGTGGAGGGCGATTTGCGGTAGGTAATGTCGCGCCAGCAAATGCCGTACGTTTGGGGATTTGTGCTCCAGAATCGAGAGAGGAACTTGAAAAAGCTCTTATTATACTTAGAAAAATTATTGAAATGTTTTGATATGTGAAATAAATATTGTTTGCCATCCAATTATAATATTGTATGGCTCAGATTGTAGACAAAAGGCATTCGAATGAGCAAATTCGGATGCCTTTTTATTGGATTTTTGCTCGTAAGAGCAAAATTTAGACCTATCCTTTGACTATTATTACGCCAATTCTGGACCTTTCCACGTCCAGCTGGCCATCAAATTTACCTAAGCTATCCTTATACTGTGTTGTATCTAACAAAAATTCCTACTTCATAACGAAAAGATTATCTCTCGCATAATTAAAATTTCGGCATAGCTTCAACAGCATCCGCCAAGTCACTATAGGAATCTCGTAAATATCTTGCTGTTGTCGAAATATTACTATGACCGGCGAGTCTCCTGACTTTTTCAATGTCATTATTCGTAGCCTTTAACATCCATTTGTAAAAAGTATGCCTGAACATATGGGGTGTTAATTTTTTCTTCGGCAAGCTGTAATTTTCAATTATCGTTTGGATCCCACGAACGGTAAATTTGGGTGACCGCTGGCTATAAAACACATAGGTTGACTCTTCCACATGGGGTTTCTTGTTTGACATTTCTGCCCTAAACATTAACCAGTCGTACAGTTCCTGCCACAAGGTATTTGATATTGGCAAAGTTCGAAGCTTTCGTCCTTTCCCCAATATCCGAATACGTCTTAACTCCAAATCAAGGTCGGTTAGCTTTAAGTTGGATAGTTCATCCACCCTCAAACCTGCGTACGTCAATAAATAAATTATGGCCCGATCCCGACGGTACTTTTCTTCGGGATCCACTCCTCTGCTTTTGACCGGTGTCTTTCTGACACGATTCAATAGATCTTCAAACTCTTCTTCCGTGAGCCACATAATTTTTTCAGAATCTTCATCGGCAGATTTTAAATCATTGATTTCTTCCATTGGGTTATGCTGCAGCTTCTTATGTTTAACGGCCCAGGAATAAAAACTTCGCAAAGCGTTTAACCTAGATTAATGGTAGTAATCGCCAATGATTTTCCTTCTTGTGGATTTAACATTCTACTGATCCATTTTCTTACATCCGTCGCTGTAACGAATTGTTCCGGTTGAATATGTAAATATTCCAAAAAGATATGTATATCATTCCGATAGGAAATAATGGTTTTTGGAGACTTATCTTTTTTTTCAAGACTAACAATATATTCTTCTAGCATGAACCTCACCTCTTAACTTATATGCTGAGTTTAACCAAAAAAACGCATAAAATCACAGACGAGTATAACATAGGATTTTGATAGTTTAAATGAATATAATGTATATTATATTCTAAGTTAAATTCAAGCGCATATAGTAACCTTTAAGGGTTGCTCTTTTTAGACCTATATAATTAAATGCATGATGGGAATGACGGTTGACACTACCGAATACTTTAATTTTTTTTATTATCTACTTCGATTAAATATTTCGGGTGGTGGCAAGCTCCAAAACTATTAAATGAAAAACCTTGTCAGATATTCTGACGAAAATGTTCACAGAAGATTCATAAAGTTATATATTTAATTCAAGGAAAATAGAGAGGATGTCGAAAAATGAAAAAAATAAAAAATATAGGATTAATTTCATTCTTAGTTTTAGTTATTAGAACAACATTTACTTATTAAACTTAATATGACATTCGTAAAAAGCACTTTTAACTATACTATTTTACCATTTATTTTAATAGGCTTAATAATCACGCTACTACCAGTTTTATTAACAGAGGATGTAAGTGTTTTTCAATGGTTAATAGATCGCATGTTTGAAAATAAATGAGTGGAAAAATAATAAGTGTAAAGTTAATATAGAGGAAAAAGGTTTTTATGTTTTTTTACTTTATAAGTGATTTATATTTTCTTTTTTGATTTATACGAATTGAAAACTCTTCTTATAATATAGTTTACATTTTTAAATATTGGTGCTTATCTTTTACGAACATTTCATTTCTATTTATGCCTACAAATAACCAAAATGGACACGGATAAAAATCCAAGTGCTTCATGTTGGTTATATATTTTTCCTTTTTGTGAAGGAATTAATTTATATTGATTAGTACGAGCACGTAACGATCTACCTAGCACTATCATGAATAGCTGATTACCTATTTATCATCTTTCGACCATAAATAAACAGTTTACCACCCATAATAATGGTTCGTTCGACCGTACAAAATACCTGTACACCCATATATAACCTCTCGGCTATATATGAACGTTAACTTCATTGAGTCATGTACTCAACTTAGTCTGCGGCACTCGATACGATCTTCGCTCGACCCTATATGATAAATTGGGACCTTATTGTAATAATACCTTCTAGAGGTACGACTACAATAAAACCTTTCTCTACCATATAAAATCTTCCCTCCGACTATACACAAACCATGATTAGATGGCCTATATACAATCTTTGGCCGACCTATATACACCCCAAAAGAGCTTATATAGATCTTGGCTCAACCGTTACGTACCCGATATTAATATAATGAGCTAAATCATTCAAATTATTCATAATCATAATTTAACACATTAGGTAAAATATTACTCTTTTAACATTGAACATATTATTTTTATTTCTACACATAATAATTTTTAGGGTTTAGCCCTACTTAAACTTACTAAGGAGTGATCACTCATGTACAATCAACAAGTCATTTCTCAAATCCAAAGCACGTTACAACAAATGCAAAGCTCAGAACAAAGTAATGCGTCTCAATTAAGACAATTTTCTAATCAACTTCAACAAATTGCTCAGCATGAAGCTTCTGCTGTTCAGCAAATTCAACATCTTAGCCAATTATGTACTCAATTAAGCCAAGAAGTTCAACGCGTGTCCCAAATAGGGACTCAGCAACAACCTTGGCAACCCCAAGTAGGAGTACAGCAGCCATTTATACAACCCGTATCTTCTTATTCATATCCAAAACATTAATAAAAACGTCTTAGCGTAATATATGGAGTTTATTGTAGGACCCCTAAAAAAAGATCCCTGCTTTAAAGCAGTTAGGACCTTTTTTAGGGTCTTACTAGAATATCAATCAATTTTTCATAATCATTATGGCGACTTATTATATACAATAGATTGAGCTGCCTTTTGAAATGCCTCAATCATAGCTTAACTTCGGTCAGAAAATTGATTGTTTGATACTACGGTCAAGATAATAGACACAGATTTTCTACCGCGCTTTCGCTTGGTGACCTTCATAAAAAAGTTTAAATAAAGAATGATTTAAACTTTTTTATGAAGGTGAAATCAAGCTGCGGAATTTCCATACATACGTTCGAATTCATTAGGAGTATAGTAGCCCAAAGTCGAATGGATTCGCTTGGAATTGTAGAAGAACTCGATATACTCAAACAATGATTTCTTCGCTTCTTCTATTGTTTTATACTTCGTTTGATACACTTGCTTACGTTTAAGAATACCGTGAAATGACTCAATACAAGCATTGTCATAACAGTTTCCTTTTCGGCTCATGCTGCGCCTGTCTATTCATAGGAGACATACTGAACACCCCGGTCTGAATGGTGAATAACACCTTTTCCAGGCTTTTGACGTTTGTAAGCCATCTTTAATGCAGAGATAACCAATTCCTTTGTCATGGTTTTATCCATTACCCAAAACTGGTTTGGTTTACAAGCTTTAAACTGGCGATCCAAGACGTTTTCACTTACTGGATGTTGATGCTTCGGTAAATATGATAATTCGGGCTTAGGGGTTGATTCTACTCCTCTGGAAACGAAAAAGTTATCCCAAGAAAACGATCAGCTAAAAAACTATTAGGTGAAAAAGACTTAGAGATTGCTATTCTTCGTGATCTTATAAAAAAGAAAAACCCTCACTTACTGAAAAAACTTGAAATAGTTGACAGCAGGATCCAAAAAGGCTATGCAAAACTTACAGTGCTTAAAATTCTAGGAATTCTCGGTCAACCTACTATTATCAAAAAAATGGCCGCGTGGAAGAAAAGCAAGTTAGTGAGGGGCATCCAGCACCAGGTTATTCTATCCAAGAGAACGGAAAGAAAATCTCAGATGAACAAAAAAAAGAATGGTTGCTTGAAGAAATCTCAAGTAACGGATTTGCCTATGGTTATCGAAAACTAACGAAGCAATTGCGTATCCAAGGGCGTCGCGACTTTATTCAAAACTTTGCATCTTTTTTATAAATATCGTGACTTTATTTCAAATCCACATCCTCCACAATCTGGCCCGTTTGTTGAAAAATAAAAGAATCTCCTTATTGATAAAAGCCCTTGCTTTCGTTGAGCAAAGGCTTCTTTTTTGACGAGTTTCTTCTATTATATAATCGATTTATTTCGAAGATCCCTCATACTCCCTAACCAACTTATAAAAAGTTGTCTTCTTTACGCCTATCAAAGTGTATGAAAATGAGTGAACGTTCGTATTTTAAATTTTACGAACGCGGTAAACAGTCGATTTAAAGTAAAAATACCCCGTTCGTAAAAGTGTACTTTTCCAAACGGGTAAAATTTGGTGTATTTATTTTTAGTTTGATAAGTCTGTGTCTGTGTGGCTAACTTTATTTTCCTTAATGTTTTCGCTTATTTTTAACCATATGCTTCCTATACAAATTAAAATTGCTACTAGAAAAAAAGGTACTTTATATCCTTTGAAAATATCAATTAATATTCCAAATAAAGAAGGAGCAATTACTATAAAAAATTGATTTATAGTTAATGCAACACTGACCGTCAAGCTGATAAAATTCTCATTGGATTTTTCAGAAATAAGCACTATAAATAGACTAAACCACCCCATGCCAAAAAAACCAATAAAAGAAAGATAATAATCCATTTGCCCACAAAGGTAGATAGGGAGGAACTATAGCTAATGATATAATAAGTGCTACAGTAATCCACATTGTTAATTGTAAAGGGATACTTCTATTTCCTTTGAAAATTGTGTCACTCTTCCAAGCATTCCACCTAATAATGAAATACTAAGTAGAGGTCCAGAAGATGATAAATTAATGTCTAAGATTTTCGAAAAGAAGTTCATTTAATGAGCAACAATGATTAGTTGTAATGAAACCATTATTCCACCAACAAAAAATATAGGATACAGTTCATGATTATTTTTAATGATCTTAATTTTTGTTATAAATGTATAACTATTTTTTTGTTCTTTTGTAATTTTTAAATCTTTATAAAAGATTAAAAATACTAAACCACCTATAATGGTAGTTGTTCCTTGGACAATTATTGCTGAAGATAATCCAAATTTATAATAAAAGAATGGTAGTATAGCTGAAGCCAATGCACCACCGATAGGAATTCCGGTTTGTCGAATACCCATAGCAACCCCTCTATGTTTTTTAGGGAACCATTTAACAATTGCACTACTACCACCAGGTTGAGCCGTACCATACCATATGCCTACTAAGGTAAGAATTCCAAGAAAAATAAGATATTTATCTGTTAAATTAACAGCAAAAACATTTATTCCTAATATAATTGCTTCTATACCCACAATCCACTTTTCTCCATATTTATCCATTAAATTTCCGAATATAATCATAGAAAGTATAGGTCCAATATTAACAGCAGATACAATTAATCCAGTTTCAAAATGAGATAAATTATATTCCTTTTGATAAAAAGTTGCTAAGGGACCCATACCATATGTGACAAATGTAGAACACATTTGAGCTATTGTTGCTATTAATAAAATAATCCATTTATATCTTCCCTGTTTACATATCATAATTAATCCTTCCTCAAACACTTAAATCTTTATTTAATTATTTATCTTATGTAGATAATTTATATAAAGCCTTCCAAAATATCAAAATATGTTTTGGAAGACTTTAATGAATTATATTATTACAGTAACAGGAGTAAAAACCCTTTTCTTAACCTGTCTTAGATTTCTATCATTCCATAAATCTGGTGCAACAAGAACTCTTTGTACCCATCGAAGAGCATTTCCCCTTTTATCAAAGGTAGGAATAAACTGATCACGTGAATGAAGTGTGAATCTATTATTTACATAAATAAGACGACCCGGTGCAATATCTACACCAAAACCTACTTTCTGAATTGCTGTATGGAAATTTTTAAGTGCACTTTCTGCATCGCTGTTTTGAGGAGATACCATATCTGGATAAAACGCCACAGAGATTTCTGGATAATTATTATCTCCTTGTATTATTGGAACTAAATCAGTTATTTGCATGTCACCAGGAATAGATAATCTCCATCTATATGATTTACTTGGATCCTCATAATGGGAAATTAACTAGTGCTAAGCACAAAAATCCAAACGGCGGAGGATTAATTTCAGTTCATCAAAAGACAAATTTACCTAAAACATCAAAAAATGGTATCGCAGTTTTGGGAATAACGGTAGGGGAAAATTCATTGGTGACCTGGGGAGATAGTAAACCAATTTACCCTATCTAGTATGGATATTGTAAAACATAAAAATAGAAACGGAATTAATCTTAACGTAACCTTTTTAGTAGTTGAATGCTCTAACTGAAGTTGATCCAAAATAATTCCTCCTAAGTTATCATTACTTCCTTTATTCAAAATTTTAATTCATTGAAGTTTGAAGGTTACAATGCAATCAAATTCTTTTTGACAGTGAAACTACAAATCAAAAGCATTGTAACCCCTTACATAAAACGTTTTCAAAAAATAATTTTATTCTACTCGGTATAACGAAACAAAAGATAGGTATCTCAATTGGTTCATCAATGACTTTGCTCACATAATATCCCCTTTTTCGAACGATTAAATCTTCCCATTCACCCTCTCTGTATTTTTTGTATTCTTGACTACTTGTATACTAGGTTATCTTATATATTTAGTGTATATTTACTAGTTTTGTTTGTCAATACGAATATGGGATTATTCTAAACCTTATAGAAAATTATGATTCTTAAGCTGGTATCACAGTGAAGCATTTAATCGATAAAAAATAAAAAATTCCCCATCATTATTTCGATGCGGGAATTTAGAGTGTAAGATTATATTTACATACTGTTTAAGCTTCTTTAAATGCCCTTCAAACTACCTTTTTGTGGCAATATTTATTAGTCTAATCCTTCCAATACCGATCATATAAGTTTTGCATATGTTTAGTCATGATTTCCACTGCTTCTTTTTCGTTGTGATTCTCAATCGCTTTAATTAGTAATTCATGCTCTTTAAAATTAACATCTCGATAGTCTGGTCGAGTTACGGTTCGATCTCGAATAAATTTCCACATTTCTTGTTGTTTCATTGCATTACTAATAGCCTCCATGATGTTAATAAACAAATCATTATGAGAGCCTTTTGCAATACCACAATGTAATTTCTCGTCTGTTTCTGGTACATATACTCCAGCCTTGGTTTCTTCCTCCATCTCTTTGATGGTCGAACGAAGATCCTCTATGTCTTCATCAGTAGCTCTTTGAGCTGCAAATTTTACAATAAGAGGCCCTAAATACATCCTTACTTCAACAATATCCTCTGGGGATATCGAGTTAAAGAAGATGGCTGATTCAGAATTTTCAGGGGCAATCTGATTGCTTATCACAAAAACACCTTCGCCTTGACGGGAATATATAATACCCTTCAATTCCAATGCACTAAGGGCCTGGCGAATAGAAGCTCGGCTTACACCAAACTGTTCGCATAACTCTCTTTCAGCTGGCAGTTTATCACCTATTTTAAATGAACCCGATTGGATCTCTGAAAGAATTTGATTATAAATTTGCATATGCAATTTCTTGCTAGATACTGGATTAAAATTAATAATAACCACTTCTTTCCATATTGTGTTTATTATGTTTTAAGTAATAATATACAGGCATCCCTGATTGGAATGCCTGTACAGTAAGGGATTATATAAACTAATCCATATGTGAACCACCGTTAATATCTACTTCTTCACCTGTAATATAAGATGCTTCTTTTGAAGCTAAGAAGGCAATGGTTGCGGCAATTTCTTCCGTTTCACCAGGTCTTCCCATAGGGATTCCTGCTATAACTTCTTTTGCCTGGTCTTTGGGAAGGGACTTCCATATATCCGTATTAACAAGTCCTGGTGCCACACAGTTTACCGTTATTCCATCAAGTGCAACCTCGCGCGCAAGGTTCTTGGAGAATCCTAATACGGCAGCCTTGGAAGCGGAATAGTGTGGCCCTCCAAATACGCCTCCTCCTCGTTTGGCTGAAACGGAAGAAAGACTTACGATTCTACCATACTTTTGTTTTTTCATCGTTTCTAGTACAGCTTGGGTACATAGGAATAATCCAAACATGTTAACATTAAATACTCTTGTTATATCCTCTACTGTCATATCTTGAACCGTGACTTTTTGTGAAATTCCTGCATTATTAACAAGGATATCAATTCTGCCATAGGTTTGAAGAACCTTTTCCACCATGGCCTCATTTGATTCTTTGCTGGTTACATTTAATTCTACCCCTAAAGCTTTTCCACCAGCTTCTGTAATCGCATTAACGGTATCCTGAATTCCATCCATATTAATATCAGCGACCACAACCGCTGCTCCCTGTTTTGCAAGTGTTAAAGCAATTGTGCGACCAATTCCTTTTTTTGAACCACTTCCAGTCACGATCGCTACTCTATTATCTAATTCAAACATGTATCTTCTCTCCTTAGGATTTATTAGTTCCTTACTTAAGCATTGCCTTCGCTGTTGCTACAATATTTTCTATCGTAATTCCATTAAGCTCTAACAATTTTTCATATGGTGCAGATTGTCCAAACTGATCTTGAACTCCTATTCTTCTCACGATACCCTTTCCTTCTTCTGCCACTACTTCACATACTGCACTTCCAAGGCCATTAAGGATGTTGTGGTCTTCTACTGTTACGATTTTGCCGATTTCTACGCACTCTAACACAGCTTCTTTATCAAGTGGTTTAATAGTGTGAATGTCTAATAGCTTAACTGAGATGCCTTCTTTTTCTAGTTCTCTAGTAGCTTCTAACGCAAGACGAACAGTGTCACCGTTTGCGATGATTGCAACGTCAGTTCCGTTTTGGATTTCTTTTGCTTTTCCAATTACGAACTCTTCGCTTTCATCATAGATGAATGGCATGGCGTCTCTTGTGAAACGAAGATATACAGGTCCTTGGATTTCGGCAGCTTGAGCGACTAATTTTCTAGTAGAGTTATAGTCTGCACCCATAACCACAGTCATGTTCGGAATTGTTCTATATACACCCATATCTTCGATTGCTTGGTGACTCGCACCGTCATTCGCTGGAGTTAATCCACCGTGAGAGCAAGCGATTTTAACGTTTAAGTTTGGATAACAAGCTTCTTGACGAATTTGCTCAGTCATACGTAATGAACCGAATACAGCGTATGTGCTGATGAATGGAATTTTACCAGTTGTCGCAAGACCAGCAGCTAAACCCGCAGCGTTTTGTTCAGCGATCCCAACGTTTACGTGTTGGTTTGGTAGTTCTTTAGCAAATTTAGTTGTTTTACATGATTTACCGATATCAATATCCACAACATAAATGTCTTTATTCTTTTTCCCTAATTCTACAATTTCGTCACCGAATGCTTCTCTAGTAGCTTTTTTTGTTTGGATATCTTTTGCTAAAACTGTCATTATCTTAACCCTCCTGCTACTTCTGCGATTGCTTGTTCATATTGTTCTTTGTTTGGAGCAACTCCGTGCCAATCAACAACATTTTCCATGAATGAAACGCCGCGGCCTTTTACTGTGTTTACAATAATCGCTTTTGGCTTACCGTTCTTTGAACCTCTAATCTCATCTAACGTAGCTACGATTTCTTCCATTGAATGTCCGTCGATTCTCTTAGTTTCAAAACCGAATGCAGCAAATTTAACTTCTAAATCGTGGTTTGGCATAACTTCTTCGGTTGTACCATCAATTTGAAGACCATTGTCATCAACGAATACAACTAAGTTATCTAGTTGATACTTGGCAGCTGATTGAGCAGCTTCCCAGATTTGACCTTCTTGAGCTTCTCCGTCACCAACCATGGCAAATACGCGGTAATCTTTCTCATCACGCTTTCCAGCTAATGCCATTCCGACTGCACAAGATAAACCTTGACCAAGTGATCCTGTTGAAATATCGATTCCAGGACATTTCTTCATGTCAGGATGTCCTTGGAAAGGGGAACCGTATTGCCTTAAGGTGTAAACGGTTTCATATGGTACATACCCTCGTAAAGCTAATGCTGAATATTGTATAGGGCAAACATGCCCTTTTGATAAAACAAACCGGTCACGGTCTTCCCATTGGGGATTCGTAGGATCAATGTTCATTTCACTAAAATAAAGTGCTGTTACTACATCCGCTGCGGATAGAGAACCCCCTGGATGCCCAGATTGCGCTTCGTGAATCATCGTCAGAGCTGTTTTTCTAAGCTCAATTGCTTTTTGTTTTAATTCTTCAACACTACTATTTTTCATAACAGTCACCTCATTAAATTATGAATTGCCATTTTAGATTTTAACTAAAGGCACCTTGTTGTTACATTGTCCACTTGTCTACCAAGAGGCCTTATGGATTTAGTATACCTGCAATTTAATAATTGTCAACCCGAATTTTATTTAAATTAATCATATTGCCTTATTTTTAAGTAGCTCAGCTTTCGCACGCTAAAAAGTCATTCTCTTAAGGAATTAACAAGGAAAAGAGGGAATCACTTACTACAAGTCTGGGTCCATATACAAACCAGATGGCACTAAAGGACATGGTTACATGTTAAAGAATAAAAAACCTCCGGATAACAAAGTTTTTGTTATTCCGGAGGTTTGAGTCGGCTAGGGGTTAGGATATTGGAGACTGCCTTTTTACCAAATAAATACAAACATTCTCTTTATTATTTGTAAGTTGGGACTTCCCTGCTCAAGATTATTTCTCCTACATTTTCTAATAACCAACAAAAGATATTAACTTCTATAACTTAGTTGATACATATTATGGTTACCTATGTTTATGTTTTTCTACTTTAAGGTTTAGAATAGTTCCGTAATTGCATTGACAAACAATAATAGCAAAAGTATACTAAACACGTAAGGTGACTTAATAGACAAGTAGTTAAGGTTTTATTTTCCATAAGGGTGTTATGAGATAATATTCTACATAGGGGGTTTACAAAATGGCAAAAACATTTATTCAAATGGTAGCAGAAGCTCGTGAGGATGTACCAGGTATCAGTTCAGCTGCAGCACGTGAGAAGATTCAGGAAAATCCAGACACATTGGTTATCGATGTGCAGGACGCAGCGGATGCTGGCGCATGCGGATTAATTCCAAGCAGTGTTAATATTTCACTAGGGATGCTGCCTATCCGTGCCGACCTTGAGTTGCCAGATCATTTACGGAATGCAGAGTTAGCTGATCGAAATCGTCCTGTATTAGTGACATGTGGTGCTGGTGGACAGGCTGCGCTTGGAGCGTATGTTCTGAAACAAATGGGCTTCACAGATGTTGCCTATATTGAAGGTGGAACGACTGCATGGAAGTCTGCTGGATTTGAGGTTGAGTCCACACAATAAGGTGAAATTGTCAGGGGAACTGCCCGCTATTCTTCACCCTAATAATGAAAACCAATTGTGGAGGAGCTGAGTTCATTGCTCCTCTTTTTATTGTTTGGATGTGGAATTAACTCGGGTGCTATGTAATTGATATTAAGTAAATAGAGTAGACACAGATATTTTACATTTAGAATATCAACTTCTATCCTTCTCCAAAAACGTTATTTTAACCTTGGCCACCACGAAAAGAAATAATGGCAGACAAAGACCAAACACTAAAGAATAGGGTGTCCAAATGTTTGCGATGAAGTTAATCAAATAACTCATATCGGGTGCTATCACAATGGATAGGACCATCAGGATCATGGCGAATGGAAGAGTCAGTGGGCGATAATCATGCATCTCCAACGTTTGAGCGATCACTAATACGGATACATAATAACAAATCTGTAGTTTGAAAAAGATAGTAATAATCCATAATCCGGCCATAACGGCTTCTACCCTTTGGAAAAACCTACCGACGTCTATTTTTTGAGCCAGTATATAGCTAGGAAAAAGTTCATTTTCAGTTGCTTCGGCTCCCAAAACTAGTATAGTCAGCATGATAATTGAGAAGAGGATGATTCCCCCAATCAGGCTCCCTGCCAAAAAAGCTTTACTTGCTTTCTTAATCCGGTTTACATAGGGAAAGATCATCAAAAACAAAACAAGCTCCAGATAAGGAGAACCCAGTTGCATAAAAGCAGCTTGAAGGATAGGATTTGCCCCTTTTGCAAATACAGGTTGAATTTTTTCAAACTCTATTTGAGGAGAAACAAAGAGAACTATCGTAAAAAAAAGAATACACACCCAGGGAAAGAAGATTTCAGAAGTACGGGCTATATTTTCTAAGCCGTATCGCACTCCCATAATGACAATGCCTAACAAAAGGATATGTATCGACTCAATCGGCGTTTCCGGCATCATCGTCGATGTGAAAAAATTACTTATTTGCCGGAGTGTAATGGCACAAAGGAAAAATGTGTAGGTAAAGAATAAAAGCGAGATTATTTTTCCCATCCATTTCCCTAAAATTTTCTGGCTATATCCAACCAAGGTCATATCTGGAAAAAGACTTCCTAACGCTTTGTATAACCATGCCAGCAAAAGACCTAATCCTGCAAGGATTATAGCTGTTATCCAAGCATCTTGCTTTGCTTCTACAGCAATAAATTTTGCCAATAAGAGAATGGAACTGCCATTGATAAATAAGATGATGAAAATCATAAACTGGCGGGGTGCAATTTTACCGTTCTCCTGCATCATTATCACCTTTTCACTTGAATATGTCGGAAATAACCTCGCTATAAGGCTGGAAGATGGCTGTAATTCCCTTGAATGGGTTAGGAATACTCACCTCCATATGCTCCAAAATATTTAGTACAATACCCAGAAGAAGTAGAAAAGAAAATACCCAGAGATCCTTCCTATGATTTTTCTTCAAAAGGGAAGGGACTTCGATGAACATGATGATAATCCCTATCACTACTATTTCCGCAATGAACCACATCCAAATTACTCCTCCATCCTTTCCCGAAATGATTTTTTAGTTAAAAATATGCGTTGAATATCGGCTTTCACTTCTACATTGACCTGTAAATTCGGAAATTCATGATACCAATCCTTTTGTATCTTTTCCCAATATTTAGGGTTGGTATGGTTGATTACATGGCCAAATCCAAAAATATCAGATTTGTATTTTTTTTGCGCTGCTTTTAGTGCTGCTGCAATGGTCCTTTTTATATCCTTTTCTGTTAATTTCTCTAGCTGAGTAATCGTTTCCGGTCTCGATAAATCAATATCACATTGCGCATCAGCAACATTGCCTTCGAGACTAACTTTGATATCTATTTGAGGTGTGCCGTTTATTTTCTTGAATTGGGTCTTCTCTTGCGTACGAAGCACTTCCACATTTATCTTCTTCTTCCCTCGGGGGCAAGGAAATTCAACGGTCGTGCTGTGTATCTCACCCTGAGTATAGTTATATCCTTTGCTTGCCTCTTCATTTAACCAACCAACCAGCCGATCTTTTTTAAACACGGCAAGGCCGTGATACTGTAACTTAGCACCGGGATCAATTTGTTGCCCATTCTCTGTAGTTTCACCCAACGCACGATTTCCGTACACCTTAATGCCTGTGAGTACGGCTTCTTTTTCTTTATTAATGATATCTGACATAAACTGATCCATTTTGACAGCGGCTGTTGTCCCCAAAGCCTTAGATGAGTTATCTAGAGAATGCTTCATTTTATTGGGGGGAATTCGGTCTATGAGGGTATACACTTTAAGGATGTTCTCAGCCTTTGTACCCCTAGCTATAACAACAAAAAAATCCTTTCGATATTGATGGTCCCTGGAAATGTGATCCAATACGTCGCTTAGCCCCTCTTTTGCCAATTCCTCACTGATAATAAGCATCTGAAGTTGTCCCGTATAAACTTTTCTTGTACTCGAAGTTGTCATTTTTCGACCAGCCTCCTGTAAAGAGTTCCCCGTTTCTTTAAACAAAGTGACAGGAGCATCACTCGAAGCAGCACCTCCTTTGGCAGCGATGGCTCCTGGATTGACGATTTGTTGAGAAAGCAAAATTTTATTCCCCTTTTTATCCAACCCCATGGCTACGGTGACCGCAAGTTCGTTCAATTCTACCCGATTCCAGCATCCGGTAAGTGTAAACAAAATAGTTATTGAAAGTAACCATACGACCGACTTTTGTTTCGTAATTATTCCTCCTTCCTCTGTATCAATTTCTAAGTTTTTTCCGAGGATGCGGGGTAGAAGGATTATCTTCACGGCTGATATTCTTTTGACTCACAAATCGAGGTCTAGAGAACATTCCCCACCAAGGTGCACGAAAAATCGCATCTTTTTGATCAGACATCACCATAGGGCCAAATGGCGCCATATAGGGAACTCCAAAAGAACGCAAATGACATAAGTGTTGAATGATAGCAATAATCCCTACAATAACACCCAAGAACCCGAAGGAAGCAGCCAACCCCATTATTCCAAAGCGGAGAATTCTGACAGAAATGGCCAAATTATAGGCAGGAATGATGAAACTGGAAATAGCTGTGAGAGATACTACGATTACCATAGAAGCTGATATGATTCCCGCTTCTACGGCTGCTTGTCCAATCACTAAGGCCCCTACAATTGATACCGCCTGTCCTACAGCTCTTGGCATTCGAATCCCAGCCTCCCGCAACAGTTCAAAGATTACCTCCGTTAGTAGTGCTTCAATAAATGCTGGAAAAGGTACCCCTTCCCGTTGAGCCATCAGACTAAATAACAGTCCGGGGGGCAGCATTTCTTGATGAAAAGTTGTAATCGCAATATATAAAGACGGTGCCAGTAAGGCAATGAAGAAAGCTAAATAACGCAGCAAACGCAGGAGTGTACCAATGTCTGACCGCTGATAATAATCTTCCGCTGCAGAAAAGAATTGCGAGAAGATGACCGGTACCAAAAGGACAAAAGGGGTTCCATCCACAAAGATCGCAATCCGTCCCTCCAAAAGCCCGGCAGCAATGACATCAGGCCTTTCTGTATTAAATACCGTTGGAAAAATGGTGTATGTTTCATCCTGTATCAATTCTTCAATATAGCCGCCTTCCAGAATGCTGTCTATTTCAATCCGGGTAAGCCGTTTCCGTACCTCTTCAACGATTTTTCCATTCGCAATCCCCTGAATGTACATGATGTTGACAGCAGTTTTGGTTACCCTTCCTATGGTTAGGTTCTCCAACCAAAGGTTAGGATCTCTAATTTTTCGCCGGACCAATGCGGTATTCGTCCGTATGTTTTCAGAAAAGCCCTCCTTCGGACCGCGAATGACCGTTTGAGAGGAAGGCTCTTGAACACCGCGATCTTCCCATCCTTTCAAACCGACCATCAGACCTTGAGAATATCCCTCTAATAGGATGGCAGCATCCCCTGATAAGATGGATGGAAGCAAGGTTTCAAAATCCGAAACATCCTTGATGCTCCCCACTGGAAGAAGTTCTTTCAGTAGTTGAAAAGTAAAGGGCCTGGATGAATGGTCTAAATTCACATCACTTTCTTGTATATCCAACATTAAAGATTCCATGATAAATTGATTGACAGATTGAGCATCAGACAAACCTTCTGTAAAGACCAGAGCTATTTTAATCTGCCTTTTCTTTCCGATGCCAAATTCCCTTATGACAACATCTGGACTATTTCCCACTAGTTCCATAATCGTTCGAATGTTTTCCTGGAGATTAGTTTGCAAAGGTGTTTTTTCCCTTATACGTTGATTATTGGGGTTTAAATTAGATTTAAATATTCTCTGGATCACTTTGAACATACCCAAAAGCATATCATCTCCTATTTACACCTCAATCGTTATCCATTTCTCTCGACGCCTGGAGAGTTTTTATTTTACCAAATTGACATTATTTCCCTCCAACTAACCATTTAAGCATGAACAGTATGAAAACCAGTGTAATCAAACCAGCAACAATAAAAAATGATACACCTTCTACGCTTAAATCCAATCTTTGGGTCTGCTTACCTTAGGCAGCCGTTTATATTCTTGGCAAATTAATTTTTCAACGATTTCTTTGATGGATTTTCCAGTAACCTGTTTAAGTTGGTTTACCATTTTCTTAACCTCTGGATCTGCTTCAATGACTATTCGAGCATGCACTTTCAAATTCTTCAACTTCCAAGTTTTGAATGTTTGTTTTGTATATTTTAGTTAATTTAGCCAATTAGTTTATCTTTATTCAATTTGTTTCTAAATCGCGTGATTATGTGTGACATATGAAGTGGAGAGGTGCTTCATTAGCATGTAGGCGAAGGGAAAGAAAATGACCAGGTATATGTTTCAAAGTGTATCGAATCCTTATAAAAAGGCGATTTTCGCATAGGAGACCTTGTTACTTTTCATTAGAGGACTTTCGGGAGATTGATGAGAAGAGAGCATACTTCCTTTCCAGATTAAAACTCAAATTTACGGTCAACCATTCGAATCCTAGCTTGTACTTCCACCTCGTTTCAAATGCGAGAGTTACTTTTGCGAAAGCGGAAAAAGGAACTGAGCGAGTATAAGGCTCTGTGTAATATGATAAAAGACTATTTACCACTCAAACTAGTAAGAACTGTTAGATACCATTGAACAATACACAATCACGAACGGTTCCAGAAAAAATTAAACCAGTGTACCCCGGTAGAGTGCCGGAATATACTGGCTGTTTAGACCTTTTTGTGCTGTCTACTTGACAGGGGTAGAACCACTTGGAATGTTCCAAAGTTCTTTAATATTTCTAATGCTAATTGCGTTACTAATTACACTGTAATTATAGTGTGTTTTAGTTTGTTATTTATGGTGTGTTTTAGTGTTTTCCACCCCAGAACGGAACCAATTAAGAAACCTTACCGAATCCCTTCTTCATTAACAAATTCTATTTTTTAGAACAATCCTTAGGACACTGCCCGTACCATGTTTTTACTCCTTTAGTGTCAATAATGGCAATCACTTTCCCACATACCTGACATACAACAGTGCCTTGTTTTAGGTCTATTTGTTTGTCCATTTTTTACACTCCTTAATTTCCTGATACTTGTTCATGATATTCAAATTTATTATTTATCGAAGAAACAATAGAGTTGGATATATTACACTATCTAACTTTCACCATAAAGCGGTAAATAGCACCCTAATAGATTAGGAATCCAAATCATAACCAGTTAGATAGCGTTTACATATTTTTCAGCTTGTACTACATTCTTTAGCCACCTAAATAAAGCTGCTGGAATTTTATTTAAGGTTGAATCATGTATTGATAGACTTTTTTAACTAGATTTTTTTTCCAACTCTTTTTCGACATTCTTACTTAGAGACTTTCCCGACTGTTTTACCAAGAAAACAATAATACAGGAGCTAATAATCATGCTGACACCTAAGAAAATCATTGCTGTATTAAAGGACCCTGTTGTATCCTTTATATATCCCACAATGTATGGTCCAAAGAATCCACCAAGATTTCCTACACTGTTGATGAGTGCAATTGCCCCTGCTGCAGCGGCCTCCGTTAAGAAAGATGGCGGAATGGACCAGAATGGAGAGTAGGCACCAAATGCTCCACATAAAGCGATTGTTAGGAAAACAAAGGATAATACAATACTGGTATTTGCAACTAAGCTGCTAATAACCATTGCAACGGCACTTGTTGTTAAACATGCCGCAACATGCCAACGTCTCTCGTTCTTCTTGTCGGAATGGTTACCAACTAGAATCATCGTCACCATGGCACAAACATACATTAGCCCTAAAACCCACCCCATAGATTGGGTACTTAGTGATGTTTTCTCCGTTAATCCTTGAGAAATGGTTGGTAAAAACATGACAATTCCGTAATAACCAATCATCCAGCAAAAATACCCTACCGATAAGATGAGAACGTCACGATCCTTTAAAGCTTGCCAGAAAGTGTAGTGTTTTACTTGCTGTTTTTCAAGTTTCTCTTTTGTTGTAACGTCAATTAGCCATTTTTTCTCATCTTTGTTCAACCATTTTACATCTTCAATTTTATCATCAAGATAGTAGAAACATACTACACCTAAGATGACCGCTGGAATCGCTTCCATAATAAACAGCCATTGCCAGCCAGCCAGACCTAACCAGTCGACTCCTAGTAAGAAAGTAGAGAGTGGAGCACCTAAGGCATTCGCACCTGGTATCGCCACCATAAACCCTGCAATCGCTTTGGCATGATGTTTCGTTTGATAAAAACCACTTAAATAAAAAACCATACATGGATAAAAACTAGCTTCAGCAACCCCTAAAAGAAAGCGTGCTGTATAAAATTGCATCGGAGTTTGTACGAAGGCCATTAAAATGGCAATTATAGCCCATGTCACCATGATTCTACTAATCCATTTTCTAGCTCCAATTTTCGTCATAATGGCGCTGCCTGGTACCTCTAAAAGGAAATAACCAAGGAAAAAGATCCCTGCTCCAAATCCAAAAACCGCATTTGAAAAACCTAAATCTTCGTTCATTTGCAGTGCAGCGAATCCAATATTTACCCTATCAAGTATCGATATTGTAAAACATAGAAATAGAAATGGGATTAATCTTAACGTAACCTTTTTAGTAGTTGAACGCTCTAATTGTAGTAGATCCAAAATAATTCCCCCTTATGTGTTCATGCCTTCCTTTTTACAAGCTTTCATTTAGAGTTTGATGGTCTATCAAATTCCTTTTGACAATGAAGCTACGAATCTCCCTGAAAAGGTTTAAAAATTTCGAGAATTAAAAATATCGCAACCCCTTACATAAAACGCTTTCAAAAAATACTTTTTATTCCACTCGGTTTAGCGAAACAAAAGATGGGGTATGTCCGATCGATTCCTCAACTGTTTTCCCATAATAACTTTTATCTTACTATACGATAAAGTAAAGACCAAGAGGTATGTAAAGCATACAGTATAGGATAGATTAGAATTTCAGCAATACTTTTACCACATTTTCTAATTTTTCATCAACAATTTTCATGGCATTCTTGATATCTTCAATGGGCACAACCTTTGAAATGAGCAAAGACGTATCAAACATATTGGCTGCTATGGCCTCCGCAGCAATCTCGAAATCATCTCTCACATACATATTGGAACCGATTAATTGGATTTCCTTATTTTGAATGTAGGAAATATCAATCTCTGGTTTCTTTCCAAAAAGAGCAACTTCAGAAACCTTTCCGCCCCTTCTAACCATTTTGAAAGAATCATTTAGCACGGATTGGATTCCAACCGCAATAAATACAGTATCTACACCCTCACCATTGGTCTCGTCCAGAATTCTTTGAACTGCATCCTCATGAATCGTATGGATGGGAGAAGTGGCTCCTAATTTTTTGGCAATATCTAAATTAAAATCCACAGCATCTGTTATAAAGATCTTGGTTGCGCCTGAGTTTTTTACTGCTAGCAAGAGACCCAACCCAATTGGACCTGCTCCTAGGATCGCCACTTTATCGCCCAGACCTACTCTAGCCTTTCTGACAGCATGGACACCAACAGCAAGCGGCTCAATCAGGGCTCCCTGTTCAAAGGATACATTATCAGGCAACTTTACGATTGTGTTTTCCGGAACAACAATAAATTCACCAAAGGAACCGATCCATTCCTGTGTACCTAAAACCTTCTTTTCTTTACAAATATGATAATTTCCGGCTTGACAGTGTCTGCAAACCCCACAGCCATAATGGGGCTCAACAGTGACGCGATCGCCCACCGAGACACTTTTTACTTCTGAACCTATTTCGATTACCACACCTGCAAGCTCATGTCCTGAGATGACAGGTGGAATTCGAAAAGGATGGGTTCCGTGGTAAGCATGAATTTCCGAACCACATATTCCAGTTACCTTGACTTGAATCTTGACTTCATTCGCTTGCTTGATATCTGGGATGCCGACCTCTTGTAATTCTACTGAGAATGGTTTATCAATGACTGCTGCTCTAATATAATCTCCTCCCTATTTTGAACGAATAAAATCTTCCAGCCCTATCACAGTTCTTGTATTCTTATATTCTTGTATGGTTGTATACTAAGGTGCGTTATATATTTAATATACTTTTACTAGTTTTATTTGTCAATACGTTTTTGAAACAATCTAATAACTATAAAAAGCAAGCATGATGCATGAGCTGGTATCACAGTGAAGCATTAAACCGATAAAAAATAAAAAATTCCCCATCATTATTTCGATGCGGGAATTTAGAGTGTAAGATTATATTTACATACTGTTTAAGCTTCTTTAATGCCCTTCAAACTACCTTTCTGTGGCAATATTTCTTAGTCTAATCCTTCCAATACCGATCATATAAGTTTTGCATATGTTTAGTCATGATTTCCACTGCTTCTTTTTCGTTGTGATTCTCAATCGCTTTAATTAGTAATTCATGCTCTTTAAAATTAACATCTCGATAGTCTGGTCGAGTTACGGTTCGATCTCGAATAAATTTCCACATTTCTTGTTGTTTCATTGCATTACTAATAGCCGCCATGATGTTAATAAACAAATCATTATGAGAGGCCTTTGCAATACCACAATGTAATTTCTCGTCTGTTTCTGGTACATATACGCCAGCCTTGGTTTCTTTCTCCATCTCTTTGATGGTCAAACGAAGATCCTCTATGTCTTCATCAGTAGCCCTTTGAGCTGCAAATTTTATAATAAGAGGCTCTATATTCATCCTTACTTCAATAATATCTTCTGGGGATATAGATTTAAAGAAAATGGCTGATTCAGAATTTTCAGGGGCAATCTGATTGCTTTTCACATAAACACCTTCGCCTTGACGGGAATAAATAATACCATTCAATTCCAATGCACTAAGGGCCTGTCGAATAGGAGCTCGGCTTACACCAAACTGTTCACATAGCTCTCTTTCAGGTGGCAGTTTATCACCTATTTTAAATGATCCCGATTGGATTTCTGAAAGAATTTGATTATAAATTTGCAAATACAATTTCTTACTAGATACTGGATTAAAATTAATAATAACCACTTCTTTCCATATTGTGTTTTTTGTATTCTAAGTAAGTAATTAGACATGTATAATGTCTAATTATATAGAAATTTATTTAAAAGGGCAATAAACTTAATATATTAAAGAATCAACCATTGTTTAACGGAAAAGTTTTCAACAAAATCTAAGCAAACTCATTTTATTCATGGAATCTTCCTTATTCCTTTATAATAGTATACAGGCATCCCTGATTGGAATGCCTGTACAGTAAGGGATTATATAAACTAATCCATATGTGAACCACCGTTAATATCTACTTCTTCACCTGTAATATAAGATGCTTCTTTTGAAACTAAGAAAGCAATAGTTGCGGCAATCTCTTCAGTCTCACCTGGTCTTCCCATTGGAATTCCGTCGATCACTTTCTTCGCCTGATCTTCAGGAAGTGACTTCCATATTTCCGTATTAACAAGACCTGGTGCCACACAGTTTACGGTGATTCCATCAAGAGCAACTTCACGAGCAAGATTTTTAGAAAATCCTAATACGGCAGCCTTTGAAGCGGAATAGTGTGGCCCTCCAAATACTCCGCCTCCTCGTTTGGCGGAAACGGAGGAAAGACTAACGATTCGGCCATACTTTTGATTTTTCATCGTTTTTAGTACGGCTTGGGTGCATAAGAACAGTCCAAACATGCTAACATTAAATACTCTTGTTATATCCTCTACTGTCATATCTTGAACCGTGACTTTTTGTGAAATCCCTGCATTATTAACAAGGATATCAATTCTTCCATAGGTTTGAAGAACCTTTTCCACCATGGCCTCATTTGATTCTTTGCTGGTTACATTTAATTCTACCCCTAAAGCTTTTCCACCAGCTTCTGTAATCGCATTAACGGTATCCTGAATTCCATCCATATTAATATCAGCGACCACAACCGCTGCTCCCTGTTTTGCAAGTGTTAAAGCAATTGTGCGACCAATTTGTTTCATTACAAATAAAGTTGTTACATGGCGCTGATCCAGCCGATGTTGTTTCTGTTTCATTTTTTACACGGATAAAATCAACGTAGTTTTTGTGGGTTTATATTTTTCATTCGATGCCTCAAAAAATGGCAGGATATAGATTTTCTTTGGCTTACAACCGTATTCAAATAAATGATATTCGATTTCCTCTTTCAGACCTGCCTTTTCAATTGCTTGTGCCTCATCTTTATAAAAATTAGATACGATAATTGTCATGATAACTCCCCCCTTTAAAGCAAAGGGGAAATCTCCCCATTGCTATTTTGGTATTTTTATAGATAGCCTTTCTCCTTTAGGCTGACATGCTTACCGGTATGGCTGACAATTACATGGTCAAGGACGTCGATACCTAAAATTCTCCCTGCTTCTGCAAGTCTTTTAGTAACCTCTATATCTTCTTTGCTTGGAGTTGGGTCTCCGCTTGGGTGCTGGTGGCTAACAATAATGGATGCCGCATTATTGAGAATAGCGCATTTCATCACCTCTCTAGGATGGATGATACTAGCGTTCAAGCTTCCTACATGAGCTCTATGTAACCCAACTACCTGATTTTTAGTATTGAGCATCATAACTAGAAGCACTTCTCGGTCTTCATCCGCAATGTAAGAGGCAGCTAACTTTTGAGCATCTTCCGGTGAACGAATGATATATTGTGCAAACGGTTCAGAGGATTCCTTAATTTCTTGTTTGATTCGTACGACTTCAAAGATAGACATAAATTCCATTTTTCAAAACTCCCTTTCTTTTTTAGTTTTTTCATTCATTTTTTCTTTTTGGGTTCCGAATCGAATCCGTTCCCCAAAGGGGGATGATTTTTCCCCTTTTGCAAGTAGAACGAAAAACACGCATAGGCTATGGGTCAAGGGCGCTCTTCGCACAAAAAGTTTTTTGCTGTTGCGATAGCGCCTTTAAGCAAAAAAGTTTTTTGCCCCTTGACCGATTGACTGGCTTTCTTAGCTTCCAGCCGGAAAGGTTCGGGTGTCCTGCCGGCTGGAAGGTTAGAAAGCTTGCGCTGTTTTACGATTCGGAAGGCAAAAGGGAAAAATCAATAATAAAAGCAGCCGCTTCGGCTGCTCTCCTTTTGTCTTTTATTCTTTTATTCTTTTAATCTTTTGATGTTCCGGTTTTCGGCTCGTTCGGTATGGCGGCGATAGCCGTAAATGGAACAGGAACCTACGGAATGTAGGCGTGAGCCGTACAGACCGTGGTTATCGGTCCATTTAATGCCGAAGCGACACGTACGGAATGACAGAAAGGGTGTCTTTTCCTTTCTGATCAGTCCGTAGTGCTGCCGCCCAAAGTCGTTCGGTATGCCTTTAACTTAAATTAAAAAGTCCTTATTTCTGAAGAAAAATCGCAGCTTTAGGGTCTTAGTGAATTAGCTGGTAATCTATTTGAATCAAATTTATATTCTCCAAGAAAATTAATATGTTCCCATCCTAATGGTGAGATATGTGGAAGTAATTCTTCTTTTAGGACATCATTTTTCTTAAGTTCCTTTGTCACTTCAGTCAAATACACAGTATTCCATACACTTATTGCATTGATTAATATATTTAATGCACTGGCTCTTTGTAGTTGATCTTGTATGCCACGCTCTCTAAATTCACCACGAACATCGATTACATGTATTCATTGCAAATTTTGGTTTTTTAAAAAATTGATCATTTTATAATGCCAATGTTCGCTTAAGAAGTTTTTAATTTCTCCTCAAGAAAATCAGTAATTCTCTCCTCTGAGACTACTTTAATTCCATTTCTTTCAAGGAGATCTCTATAATTTTATTGAAAGTTCCAATGAACAAGTCCTTGTCCCTGTTTGTAAAATTAAAGGGGGAGGTAGGATTGAGCCTAATTCCTCTTGGAATAATTAAAGTAAAATAATATTGGAATAAATAAAGTCCCCTTGGCGAATTGCGAAGCGTCAGAGCTCTAGCTTGAACCAAGGAGGACTTAAAATGAAATATTAATTTTTCAGATGAAACCTATTCGTTTATTATAATCCAACACTTTTTGAAATAGTGTCGAATGTATCAGATTCGATGTCATCATCATCAATAATCGCTTTTGGTAAACATGAGGTAGTTCCCCAGTAATAAGCCACAAGGGAAATGATTACGGTAATGATAAGATCCCAAGGTTGTTGAAGAGTACCATTTCCTCCAAATACCCCTAAACCAGAAACAACCATCATGCAGGCATAATAGAATATTAGCCATAAAGAAGATTTAATTTGCTGTGCAAAACTTACTGTATTAGTTGGAACCCATTTTTTAAAGAATAAATAGATGACAAACATTAGAATCTGGGTTCCAAACAGCCAGGAAATAGTGTTCCAGCCTGACCAGTAAACAATCAGCGACGCAATAATAAATGACAGTGGTCCAAGAATACTCATTCCTTTTAAGTAGAATGGTCGTTTCAGATCCGGAGCATTTTTGCGGAAAGCTCCAGCACAAATTGGTGCTACGGCATAACTGAATACAAGGGCAGCAGAAACGACACTGATCAAAGTTTCCCATGACGGGAATGGCAATGTCCAGAAAGTTGCCAAGACAAATGATAACCAAACAGCCGGACGTGGAATCCCCGACTTTTCATCAACCTTTGTAAAAATTTTAAATAGAGTTCCACCGCGTGCCCAACCGTAAATAGTCCGAGGAGTGGTAGACATATAAATATTTCCCGTTCCACTCGGAGAGATGATGGCATCGGAAACAATGAAAACACCCAGCCACGTTAGCCCTAGAACAGTCGCAATATCTTTAAATGGAAGGCTGAATACTTTATCAACACCAGACCACCCATTTTTCAACATATCCGTTGGAATGCTGCCAAGGAATGCGACTTGCAATAAAACGTAAACAATCGTGGATAATACAACAGACAAAATTAGGGAAACCGGGATTGTTCGCTGCGGATTTTTTGCCTCACTGGCAACTGCTATAATTGGGGTTAAGCCTAAATAGGCAAAGATAACGCCCCCGGCAGAAATAGCACCTTGAATTCCTTGAAAACCTTGTGGCGCAAATCCGGCAACTGAAAAGTTGGCTGATTTTAATTGCGTTAAAAGAACAATTATTGTAAGGGCAGGGACAAAAAACTTAAAGATTGTAATAATCGTATTTGACTTTGCAAATGTTTTAACACTCCAATAATTCAGAAGGAAAAAGATAACTAATAATGCAAACTGAAAAAGCCATCCAGCAATGGTCGGTGAACTTGACCCGTGTTGAGTTAAGCTTGGGAACCAGGCCGCTGCATATTGGCGCCCGGCTTCTACTTCAATTGCAATCAAACTTGAGTATGCAATAACCGTAATCGAACCAATAAGATAGCCGATTAATGGGCCATGGGAATAAACAGGATAGCGAACAACTCCTCCGGCACGGGGAATTGCTGCACCAAGTTCACAGTAAACCAAACCAAGCAGAAGAATTGCAATACCGCCAATAATCCAAGAAATTATTCCTCCAGGGCCGGCAAGTGAACCTACGTGGCTCGCGGAAAAAAGCCAACCTGATCCAAAAATCGCCCCAAAACCAATAAACGTGAGATCCAACAAAGAAAGCTGCTTCTTAAATTTGCCATTGCTTGACACAAACATCACTCTCCCATAATTATTACTTTCCCTTGAAAAGTCAGAACATTCTGAGTATCAAAAGTCCTCGTTGCGTTGGCATTTCTCCATATGTAAAACATTAATTACGTTTTACGATATTCCTATCCCGCTGCCTTTCTTTTTTGCAAATTTTACACATGCACCTTAGCGTTTTCATTTTACAGCACATATGAAACGCTATTACTTATTTTTAAAAGAATGTACACTTACCCCCTTATACGTTAGATAATGGTAAATATAGGAAGACAGACCCGCTGTCCCTCTCCTATCCGATAGGACAAGGGGTCTGTCCCGTTGTTCCTTAGACTAATTCATCCTGCTTGATGTTAACAAATACACTTTTCACTTCCGTATAGTTTTGTAAGCCATACTCTCCTCCCATTTCGCGGCCGATTCCTGATTGTTTGTAGCCACCGAAAGGCATTGTTTCCCATTCAAGACCAAAATCATTAATCCAGACTGTACCTGATTGCAGCTTGTTTGCAATGTAATGGCCCTTTTTCATACTTTCTGTCCAGATACTTGCAGCTAAGCCATAGTCACTATCGTTTGCCCGTTTAATTACCTCTTCAATCGTGTCGAAAACGAAAATTGACATGACTGGACCAAAGATTTCTTCACGAGCAATAACCATATGATCTTCCACATCAGCGAAAATGGTTGGCTGTACAAAATATCCTTTTTCAAATGCTTTTTCACCGCCAGCCACAAGGCGCGCCCCTTCTTTTTTCCCTTGTTCAATATAATTAAGAACGGTTTTTTGCTGTTTAGCTGAAACGAGCGGCCCCATTTCTGTTTCAGGATCCATACCTGGCCCAACCTTCAGGGAGTTTGCTCGCTCTGATAAAGCTTCTACGACACGATCATAAATGTTCCGCTGTACAAATACACGTGTACAAGCACTACAGTTTTGCCCATGATTGTACATCGTTCCGTTAAAGGCCCCTTCAATTGCTTCTTCAAGATTGGCATCTTCTAAAATAATGGCTGGTGATTTTCCGCCAAGCTCCAGCGTAACGCCTTTAATTTGATCTGCAGCCTTTTTCATGACTTCTTTTCCGACAGCCGTTGAACCAGTAAATGCTACTTTATCAACATCTTTATGAGTGATGATCGCTTCTCCCGCAATTCTTCCTGTTCCTGGCACAATATTCACAACACCATCTGGAAAACCAGCTTCTTTAAATAACTTTCCTACATATAGAAGAGATAGCGGTGTTTCAGTTGCTGGCTTAATAACAACCGTACAGCCAACAGCAAGTGCGGATCCGAGCTTCCAAGCAGCCATGGCAAGTGGAAAGTTCCATGGAATAATTTGGCCTACAACCCCAACCGGCTCATGTACAGTATAGGTTACATAATCCTTTGAAATAGGAGTTGTCTTACCTAATAGTTTCGTTGCCCAACCTGCATAATATCTAAAATGCTGAATGGTTCCATCGATATCATCTGCCAGAGCGACTTTATATGGTTTTCCATTATCCAATGATTCTAGCTGTGCAAGCTCTTCTCGGTTCTCTTCTAATAGATCGGCAAATTTATAGATTAGATGGGAGCGCTCAGCCGCATCCATTTTTGTCCATTCCCCTTCATCAAATGCCTTTCTTGCAGCAGCTACCGCAACATTAATATCTTCCTCTTGCGCCTCACTTACTTCCGCAATGACCTCTTCATTTGCAGGATTAACGACGGAAAACGTTTTACCTCCAATCGATGGAACATATTCACCATTTATATATAGTCCTTTTACATCTTCTAAAAATTCCTGCACTTTTGGTTTCAATTTGTAGTTTGTCGCTTGCATGTTCTCTCTCCTTCACTATTTTAGTTATTTACTGTTTCTAAACTTGCAAGAAGGCTTTTTAGCTTTTGATCTTCCTCAGGTGATAGACCTAAACGAGGGTAACGCGAAGGGCCTCCAGCCTGGCCAGTTAATTCCATGGCTCTCTTCACAATCTGCACATACTTTCCAGATCCTTCAAGGAACGCACAAAGCGGTAAAATACGATCATTGATTGCCCATGCTTCTTTTAACTCACCGTTTTGGAAATGGTTATACATGTCTGTAACAAGCTTTGGCACGATATTTCCTGCAACAGAAATCCATCCAGTTGCTCCAACTAAGTAAGACTCCATTACAAGCTCTTCAGCGCCGCAGAATACTTCAAAGTCTCCCTTGCCTTTTCTTGCAAGATTTCTTACCTTGCCAATTTCACCGCTTGATTCCTTAATGTGGGTCACATTTTCACAATCCTTACCAATCTGAAGCATTAAATCTGTGCTCATATTAACGCCAGAAGTAAATGGGTTGTTATAAAGCATGATTGGTAGATTAACAGCACTAGATACTTCTTTGAAATGATGGTAGATTTCATTTTCCTTTGGCTTCATATAATAAGGGTTAATGATTAGAGCACCATCAGCTCCATGTGCTTCAGCCTGCTTTGTATTCTCGATTGTTTCTTTTGTTGTTTCAGCAGCAGTACCCACAATAACAGAGGTGCGGCCGTTTACTTCCTTCATAACAGTTTCTACCATTTGGTATTTTTCTTCTTTTGATAGACTGACAAATTCACCAGTACTCCCATTGATGACGATACCTGCCACACCTTGATCCACGAAGTAATTAACATTATTCTTTACTCCGCCCCAATCGATTTCTTGTACCTGTGTCATTGGTGTAATTAATACTGGATAAGCTCCTCTAATTGTAGTCATTTTATTTTCCTCCTGTATATTTAATAGTTTTTTATTTTAATAAAAACCCTGCGAATAATGGATCTGTCGGGTCTAATAAATATGTCTGCATACCCGTAATAAATCCGCGGGCTGAAAAACTAAACTCGTAACCGGTTTCAATTTGTGCTGAAAGTTCTGCTGTCAATTTGCCATTAAAAATGCTTTCATTTTCAATTGGGCTATCTGCAGATATATCGCCATTTCCTAATAAATAGGTGCTGCAGGCAGCTACAGTGCCAAATCCTGGAGAACGCACAATATAACAATCCGGACGGAATGTTACCGTTTTGATTTTGCCTTCACTTTTTTGCGAATGATCAAGCAGGATCACTCGGCTGACAGCATGTTGGCCTTCTAAGGCTTTAATCGCCTTTTGTCCCCATTGATTAATGTCAGTAAGGTTCTCCATTTCAATCTCAAAAGGCAGCTCTACTTTATCAAAAATCGCATAAAGCTGATCGGCTTGAACTAGAGCAACTTCTGTCTGTAAATCTAAATAAGACACTGCCACATGGGTCTGTACAACCTGGCATCGCTCGCTTTTTAACTCAACTAATTTCACTTCATCGTCTTTCAAAACAGCAGTAACAGTAACAACACCACGGACTGTTTCAATACTGTATTCATTTGAAGGCTTTGCCTTTAATTGGCCGCACTCCAGCAATGCGGTTATGACAGCAACAATTCCACCATATTGCATTGGAACGGTTCCGTTATGATCGAAAAAGACAACAGCTACATCGGCACCGCTTTTAAAAGGCGGAACGACCAAACAGCCATTCAGTCCGGCAAATCCGCGGGGCTCATTTAAAAGAAGTTTAATTTCCTCCTCATAGACAAGCAGAAATTGCTCATTCAGCTCTTTTAAACTTTGATAATGAACAAATGGCGCATCCTTAATAATACGATAAGCCTCGCCTGCTACGTGTACATCGGTTGCTGTGTAATTCTTTTGAATTTTCATTTCACATCCTCCATTTCATGTTCATTGGGGGTATAAGTAAAAAGCCTTCTTTAAGCGGATCTTCCTCGTTATAAAAGAACCGGTGCATTCCCATTAGCCATGCTGAACCAGTGATTCTTGTAATAACAGCCTCCACACCCTGAACATCTGTTGTTTCAAGGACTCGTCCACGGAATAAAGAGCCGACAATACTCTCATGCACAAATTCTTCGTCAATACCTATCTCCTTTTTGGAATAGAGGACAGATAATTTGGCCGATGTACCTGTACCGCATGGTGAACGATCAATCCCGCCTGGAGGGACAATAACCGTATTTTTCACATCTGCTTCTTCATGGGTTGGCTCAGTAAAAAACTCAATATGGGTCAAACCGCGAATATATGGATACTGCGGATGAACGACATCCGTTTTTTCGTTAATCGTATTTCTAATTTTGATAGCTTTTTCAATGATTTTTGATGCATTCTCCGGTATCAGCTCTAAGCCAACAGATTGGGCATTAATGATTCCATAGAAATTGCCGCCATAAGCAATGTCTGCATCCACGATTCCAATTCCCTCAACATCAACAGAAACACTCTTTAACAGGAAGGCAGGGACATTGCAGAAGGAAACCTCTTTTGCTTTTCCGTTCTCTACCTTAATCTCTGCCTCAACAAGGCCTGCTGGTGTATCAAGTTTGATTGAAGTAACTGGCTCTTGAACAGGGATTAGCCCCGCTTCAACTAATGCTGTACAAACACCGATTGTGTCATGGCCGCACATTGGCAAATATCCGCCGGTTTCGATATATATAACACCGATATCTGCTTCCGGGTGACATGGATCTGTCAACAGTGCACCTGACATCACATCATGTCCTCTTGGTTCATTCATCAGCAGCTTACGAATCCAGTCATACTCCTTTTGCATATGTAGCATTTTTTCGGACATTGTTGCTCCTTTTAGCTCTGGGAGTCCACTAATCAATGTCCTTGTCGGATTTCCGCCCGTGTGTGTATCAATTGTTGTAAAAACTCGATTTGCCTTCATCAGCTCAACACCCTTTCTTTAAATCGGGAAAAGCTCAGCGGTTCAATTGGGATGCAAGTATCCTTTTTATTAATCATTTCCTCTATCACTTTTCCAGTTACAGCGGCAAGGCTAATTCCGTCTCCTTCATGACCGGCCGCAATATAATAGTTTGGAATTCCCTCAACTTCTGACACTATTGGCAAATGATCCTCCGTCCAAGGGCGTAAGCCCGCATAGGAACGTATGACCATCATGTCAGCCATTTTCGGATAAAATCTAATTGCACGATTAGCAATACATTTAATAATTTCATTGTTTATCTTTGTATTAAATCCAACAAATTCACGGCTACTTCCAATCAAGAAGTTTTGACTCTCAGTTGGTTCGAAAACAAGGGCTACGCCGTATTTTTCAGTAATCGGATCAACCTGGCGCTTGCCACCAAATTTGGATATTAAGTAGCCAAATTCCATAACTTTTCTTGGCCCTACAAATTCCTGGCGTGATGCGACAATAATGTGGCCTTTTCTTGGTTTAATTGGAATGGACAGATCCAGCATCTCGCCAATATATGGAGCCCATACACCTGCAGCATTAATAACATGGTTTGCGGTAAAAACTCCATTAGATGTTTCGACAGTAAATGTACCGTCCGGCTCCCTTCTCATTCCAGTAACCTCAGTTTGTTTATGGGCTTTAGCACCCATTTTCTTTGCACCCTCAAGAAGGTTAAAGGCAAGAAGATATGGGTTAACTGTTGAATCTGTTGCACACTCTAAACCGCCTAATAAATCATCAGCAAAATACTTGGAATCTTGGCGAATATCCTGACGGTCCAGCATCCTGAACGGCAAACCAGCCTCCTTCTGACGGTCAACCCACTTTTGTGCGGCTTCCATTTCTTCTTTTGTCTCACAGACAAGAATGCTCCCAGGAGCACGATAATCAAAGGGTTGTTTCAATTCTCTGCTTAATTCATCTACTAATTTCTGACTGACAAGTGACATTTGACTATCAAAGCCAGGGTCTTTATCAATAGCTAAAATATTTCCATCACAGCGGGATGAAGTACCACTGACAAATTCTCCTTTTTCTATAACTGTTACATCTCGTCCAGATTTAGAAGTATAATAGGCAATTGCACAACCTATGATTCCCCCACCTATAACCAAAACGTCACAATGATTTCCCACAAAACCAACCTCCCTTCGTTTTCTTATATAATTCTATTAATGCAAGTTGCGTGCCAACTTTTGTAAATGCTAAAAACAACAAATTCCAAACTATTTTTACAATTATTCCGAATATTCTCTTTGTATCCGTTTGTAGTTGTCAAATTTTTTGATAAACTAGTGTATAAAATATTAAACAGTGTAAAAATATTTTTACATATTAAGGAGGCTGTTATGTTTGAACTACCGTCAGTCAAAGAAATAATTGAAAATAATTTTATCCACCTAAACCAAGTAGATAATGAAAGCACTTTAGGAAGGGTTCATTTCCATGATTCCTTCTCTGTACTAGCTGATGTTTGCAAGCACTATCCAGCCGTTACCGTCACAGATTCAAGCGGTCAAGACCTTGGCTGCATTACAAATGAACAAATCATTGATTTTTTGCATGATTCCTACAATCAATTAAGGGCTTTCTATGAAACTGTCATTGAAACGATGGACGCCTCAGTGACAGTGATTGATGCTAATGAGCGTGTCCGCACTTGGACACAAGGAGCAGAAAAAATTTTCTCCGTTAAAAAAGATGAGATTTTAGGCAAACCAATTATAGAATTCTTTGAACATCAGAATCTAGAAATCTTGGAATCATTGCACAAAGGAAAAAGAATTCGGGGAAAGGATCACCAAGCAAGATCTAATCTATTTGTTCATATAAATGCAAACCCTGTTTACTTTAATGGAAGGATTATCGGGGCAGTTGTATCGGAAACCGATGTGACAAACCAGGTTGTTCTTAATGAAAAATTATTTAATATGTCGACAGAGGTTCGCCGTTTAGAACAGGAGATGGCGAAATACAGGCCTTTAGATCCCTTTAATGACATTAAGGGGAAAAGCGCTGCGATGGAAAAAACGGTGCAAATGGCGAAAAAGGTGTGCTCTGTCCGATCAACTGTATTAATCTTAGGAGAAAGTGGGGTCGGCAAAGAGGTCTTTGCCAAATCCATTCATGAGGCAACCGAAGGGACAGACGCACCATTTATTTCAATCAACTGCGGTGCCATTCCTGAATCATTATTTGAAAGTGAATTATTCGGCTATGAACGCGGTGCCTTTTCCGGTGCGGATCATAGAGGTAAAAAAGGAAAAATTGAACTCGCTAAAGGCGGTACTCTTTTTCTTGATGAAATTGGCGAAATGCCTTTAGAAATGCAGGTCAAAATGCTTCGCGTACTTCAGGAAAGAAAGTATTACAAGGTTGGCGGCGAAAAAGAAATTGAGGCTGATTTCCGGGTAATTGCCGCAACAAATAGGGATTTAAAAGAATTAATAAAAGAAGGCCAATTTCGTGAGGATTTATATTATCGACTGAATGTCGTCAGTTTAAAAATTCCTCCATTAAGAGATCGTCGCGAAGATATCGTTGAACTGATTTATCATTTTTTAAAGGATTTTTCACTACGCTATCAGCGACCGGTCCACCATTTTTCACAGGAAGTTATGCAAGAGATGCTTCAATATAATTGGCCAGGCAATGTCCGAGAGCTGCGTAATGTCGTTGAACGCCTTGTTGTTTTTGCGACAGATGGCGTCATTCGAAAAGAATATTTGCCATTTCATTCAGTAATGAGCTATCCAGATGAATCTGATACGGACCTTCAGGAAAACAATATTGAATTGAACACGACCATTTTGCCACTTCAGGAGGAAATGGATCAGCACGAGAAAAAGGTACTCGAAAAAGCATTAGCATTAACCCATGGCAACAAATTAGAATGCTCGAAAAAGCTAGGGATCACCCGAGCAACCCTTTACAATCGTCTAAAACGCCTCAGCTTAAGCTAATTTAAAATATAGACTTCAAAGTTGGTACGATTCTTGCATTACATTTTAACATATAGCTGAAGAGGGGGATTTTCCAAATGAATAACAAAGAAGCACTTGTGATCTGTCGTTGTGAAGAGGTTACCTATGGACAAGTTTTCACAACAGCAAAAGAACATCAATGCACATCCAGGGAACTAAAGCTTAGAACAAGGGCAGGAATGGGTTTTTGTGGAGGACGCACTTGCAGAGTCATGGTCGATCGGATCATTGAAAGTATCGTACCTAATACAGAAGAAGGAGATATCCCATTAAAATATCAGCCTCCAATTCGCCCTGTAACTTTTGGAACGGTAGGTGAAAATCATGAATAGAATTATAGATCATCCAGTTTTAGGAAAATTAGATGATAGACAAAAGATTCCATTCACATTTGAGGGAAAAGAATATGAGGCACATGAAAATGAAACAATTGCAGCAGCCCTGCTGGCAAACGGTGTGAGAACACTGCGTGTTCATGAGGGAAATGGAACACCAAGAGGGATTTATTGCAATATTGGCCACTGTATGGAATGCCGTGTAAATGTAAATGGTCAGGCCAATGTAAGAGCCTGTTTAACTGTTGTGAAGGAAAATATGGTTGTTGAAAGTGGGAAACAGCATCCTAATATTGTTAAAAGGATGGTGGAGGAACGATGATTGATGTAATCGTAATTGGAGCTGGACCAGCCGGTTTAGCTGGTGCCATATCCTGTGCTGAAAATGGCTTGAAAGTAACCGTCATTGATGAATTTGTCAGACCCGGTGGAAGATTACTCGGCCAATTGCACCAGGAACCGTCTGGTGAATGGTGGAATGGAATAAAAGAATCAGAGCGTCTGCACAATGAAGCTCAAAAACTATCAATAGATATCCGCTGCGGCGTTTCTGTATACAACCTTGAAAAAGACGAGGATTCATGGAATGTTCATACTAATATAGGGACATTAACAGCTCCTTATGTGCTAGTGGCAACTGGTGCAGCCGAGTTCCCAATTCCTGTACCAAGCTGGACACTTCCAGGCGTTATGTCCGTTGGGGCTGCACAGGTCATGACCAATGTTCATCGTGTCGAGGTCGGCAAAAAAGGCATCATCATTGGTGCTAACATTCTAGCATTTGCAATTTTAAACGAGCTGCAATTAGCTGGAATTAATGTGGAACGCATTGTTCTGCCAAAAAAGAGCGCTCTCAGCAAAAATGCCGGAGAACCAGAGGAAGTCATGAAGTCGCTTCTAAATGCGGCCCACCTTGCCCCGTCACCAATCTTGCGTTTCGGTAGTGGTTTTATGAAAAATGAAGGATTCCGCAAATTAGGAATGAAGTTTTTCCCTAAGAGCGGCGTTAAGGTGAATGGCACACCATTGCAGCTTAGAAAAGCAGCTCTTGAAATTCTTGGCAAGGATCAGGTAGAAGGCGTCCTCACTGCAGATATTGATGTGAATGGAAATGTGATCAAAGGTACAGAAAAAATTTATGAAGCAGATTTCGTATGTATCGCAGGTGGCTTGTATCCGTTAGCAGAGCTTACAGCAGTTGCCGGTTGCCCATTCAAATACGTTCCAGAACTTGGTGGACATGTTCCGCATCATTCTGAAAAAATGGAAACTCCGCTCGAAGGATTATTTGTTGCTGGAAATATCACTGGCATCGAAAGCGGGAAAATCGCCATGGCCCAAGGAACAACAGCCGGCATTTCGATTGCTAAACACGCTGGAAAAGGTAGCACTGATATCAACGAAAAGCTTGAACAGGCAATGAAGAACGTTCATACTGTCCGTCAAAACGCTGCCATCCAATTCAATCCTGAAATTGCAAACGGACGCAGGAAAATTTATGAGCTTTGGGACGATCTTTATGGGAACGAACAGGATTCTTTACAGAAGATAGGATAATAGAAAATCCAGCAAAGAACTGCAGCCAAAATGACTGCAGTTCTTTTCATTGCTAAGTTATAAAAGTCTAGCCAATCCGAATAAGCTCTGTAGGGAAAGATGTAAGCTTTCTTCCATTGCCATCTTCATTTATATAGACACCAGATTTTCTTTAGCAGTTAATTTCCCATAAAGGGGTAAAGTACAATGCCCTTTTCTAATTTTTCGATGATTTTTTCTGTAATGATTTCATATACACTTTTTGCCATCTTGTTTTCCCCCCTTTGATTAGCTTAATTCTTTATTTTTAAGAATAAATCCACTACACCACCTCAAAGAAAGAAGAACAACACAAAACCTATAAGAGGATATGGCGATGTGTATTGCACTCCAAATAAACTAAAAAAGCCAACAAACCCAAATTATATACTCATTTAATTCCTCATAGATATTATCCAAATAAATCATCCTGGTCTATTCCGTCTTTTCTTCTTTGACCACGATTTTCTTCTTTCTTTTGATCTCTTTCACTTAATTCAAAACAAAAAAGGTCTAAAAATTCCTTTGTGTTAAACAAAACAAATCCCTTGAAATCATAATAAAACCCCTTTCTATATTGGTATAAACTGTTACCTATATAAGAAAGAGGATATTAAATATTTTATTATTATTAAGACTGCACCGTGAAGGTTATGTTCAACTATCTACAGCCTTTGTGCCTTATGTTTACTTTGGACCGGAAGTGAGTATGAAGAAAAACAGTGCAAAAATCGGGCATTTCTTAGCTATTGTTGCAATTTACAAGGAGATTAAGCAAACTTGGGGAGTTAAATACCTTCTTGATAGAACCGAAATACGGAAACAAAGGTACCGCAGAACCTGATGTATTTTGTATATACAGGAGAACTCCATTTTTTATTGAAGTGAAGAAAAGCATCTATTCCGAGAAGCAAATGAAGGTTAAAATGAATAGCTATTTAGATTTATTTGATAGCAGGATTATCGAAAACGAACCTTTGCAGCCAGTAGATAAAAAAGTCTTCCCGCCCTCCTCATCCTATCAGATCAACGTTATGCCATTGATGGTTCATACCCCTTTAGAATTATGCAAGCAACGTCTTTCACTGAATTTTTACAGACCTTAAAAGTGAAAGTTGTCCCACAAAAGCAGGAACATACAACAATTAAGTCGAATTTGAAATTAAATAATTGAAAGGGAGTGGACACATGGTTATTAAAAAAAAGTCTGACATTGAAGACTTCCTAAGTCACTTTCAAGCTTTTTCAGAATGGGACGGCACAAAACATTATCTTACCTTTGAAGATACGAAAAATAAGGGCTACCTCACCCTTATGAGTTATCCGAATGAAGGATTTACCTTTTACAGAAAAAACAATTCATTTTGGGATATGAAGGAGCACCCCATACATGAGAATGAAATTATTGGTTTTCTTTGGAAACATCGTAAAGCTTTAAATTCCTACTTGAAAGCAGCTGAATATCTGCTAATTGAGAGCCATTGAGCTCTTTTTTTGTTGTTTTAGATTGAATCCAGAATCAAAATTCACCAATAGAAAGGTGGTATTGAAAAGATACAAAAATTAATAAAAATGAGCAAAAAAACGCAAAAAACATACAAAATAACAATTATGTATAAGAGAATGCTTTAAATTGAAACCATTTAAATGACAAATAGTATTTATCAATAATACCTAATAAAAGGAGAAATTTATAGGAAGTGGCAATAATGCTGGATTCCTTTAGGAGGTTCCCAAACAGAAAAGGACTTCTATAGCACAAAAAGTTCTTAAGACCATAAGGAATCGACTTTTTTATTGATCGCTCTTCAACAATAGCGCCCGATTACGGAATAAGAATAACATATTTCTTTTTCTGCATATTTTACATAAAGCTTCTTATTGGCAAAAAAGGATCTTCCACCGGAAGATCCTTTATATTGCTTCGTCAACGAACGTCAATAAATTAAGCTTTAGTGAGCAAAATTATTCCTTATCAATCGGTCGTTGAATGTTATCTTCATATAGATCGAGAAATAGGTTCCCATTAGTACTTTTAACAGCGTAAAATACTTGTTCTACTGATAATCCTCGTTTAGTTAGTTCTTCGTAAAACCATTCGGTTAGTTGATTTTGTTTTAAATTTTCAAAAATTATTTTACCGTCCATAATTAGTTCGATAGGAAAAGCTGTTTTACTCGATGAAGAGATCCCCAAATCCTTCCTAATTACTGGAAGATATTCAGGTTTTCGTAATACTGAAACCCTTCCATTCAGTTCAAGCACCGCGTACTCGACTTCTTCGATATCAAATATATTTTTTTCCCTTAATTCCTGATTTATAGTATCTGATGTCAGTTTTAATTTTTTTAAATTTTGTTCTAGTATTTTGCCATTTTCAACAATAACCGTTGGTTTTCCAGAAATCCAATTTCTTGCTTTTCGACTTTTTAAAGCGACCAATGTAAGAATATAAAGGATACCACTAAATGTTATTAAAGAAAACACAAGCTTCCAAGATTTCAAACTTATGTTAAAGGCCAAATTTGCTGTAATGGCACCTAAAGTTATTGCAGCAACAAAATCATGATAAGTCATTTGAGCGATGGTTTGTTTTCCAAGCATTCGAGCAATAATCATAATTAAGACGATTGCACAAATAGTCCTAATTAAAATTTCCAAGATATCATTCATTTGGTTTTCCTCTACAAAAATTACTGTTTTTTTATACAACAACAATAGTATTTACATCACAAAGGTTAATTCCATTTAATGTTAAAAGATTTTCTTTTTAGAGTATCACCCACTTTTTAATGAAAATATACGCTAAAACAATTTTTGTTCGGAGAATTATTTAAAGAACAAAATCATTACACCAATTAACGGGATAAATGAAATGGTGATTAAAAATGTACCTAGCTACCACCAACCGTTAACTTACTCGCTTTTATACTGTATACCCATTTCATTCTTAGTTTACATAAACATAACTATATGAAGGTAGCAAAAACACCAATCCCTTACGTTCCCAAGGGATTGGCGTTTATTCATTTTTTATCGTTTATATAGGTTTTTATACATCGTTGGTAAATCAAAATTTTTGGCTTCTTCAGAAGCCTGGTAACTGCATAAGAAAGGGGAATTTTATGCAACCCTCTTACAATAAAATGCCCGTTTTATTGAATAATACAAATTTCCCTCTTTAGCAGCAAACCTCCACTCCATTTAAATAAATTTTGTAAGGAAATTAACTATGCATATAATCGCTAAGCTATAAATATTTAAAATAGATATATATAATCTAATATAACTGGTAATGATAATAAGGCGTCCCCTTTGAAAATAGCCTTTGCTCTCGTTGAGCAAGGGCTATTTTTTTATGGGTTCCTTCTATATATATATTGATACTTTTCAATTTTCTTTCGTACTAATTAAATAGCTTATAAAAAGTTGACTTTTTAACCCCTATTTCTTGCATCGCCTTCAAAACTGTCATCTCTCGTAGAATTAAAATTTCGGCATAGCTTCAACAGCATCCGCCAAATCACTATAGGAATCTCTTAAATTTCGTGCTGTAGTCGAAATATTACTATGTCCTGCTAATCTTCGAACTTTTTCAATGTCATTATTCGTTGCTTTTAACATCCATTTACAAAATGTATGCCTGAACATATGGGGTGTTAATTTTTTCTTCGGCAAGCTGTAACTTTCAATCATGGTCTGAATTCCACGAACCGTAAATTAGGGGAACGCTGGCTATAAAACAAGTAGATATTATAGAAGATCTTTTCTGGATTAACTTTGAAACCGATTAATGTCTTAACTAAATGGGAGTGTTTTTTACAATATCGTTAGCAGAAAAGAAGAATCTCTTCTTTCTGCTAATGATATTGTAAATTCTTAGCGTTGAAAAAATTCAACCCATTCCCCTTCTGAGCCGTATACGAAAAAGTAGCGATGTCCATTAAGGTAATGAAGTAATTTCTTGATCCACTAATTCTACATCTAAGCTTTGAATACTTTTAAATTCTTCCTCAATATTGTCCACCGTAACAGCGAAATGATGGACCTTACCTTCCACAGGTAGTTGATCATTGTAGCCTTGAATTAACTCCAATTCAGTTTCATCTGATTCATTAAACCCAAGGAATGCTAATCGGATAATTCCATTTGTATGGAGAAGTGTGCCTTTTAATGTTAAACCTACAACATCTTTATAAAATTTAATGGAATTTTCTAAGTTTCGTACCATAACTCCTACATGGTCAATCCTTTTTCTAGTCATTTTCTAACCCCCTATGAGAGTGTTTAGCAACCATTTTTCTTAAAGGTAAATATAGAATAACTTAGGATAGCGATATCTGATTCTTAATTGCCATAAAGACTCATGCTTTTTTGCCAACCTCTAAAGCCAAATAACGCCAAGATTCTGTTGTTTTTTTCAATTCACTTTTCTTAAGCTTTCCGCCTGAATTCTCCTTTACACTATTACTCAAATTCAATTCCTTAAAGAAAATCACTATTATGGTGCCTGTCTTGACTTATCTTACTCAACTCAATAAAGGACTAGAAGAGGTTCTTTCATCTTAAAAATTTTTTAATTCATACACCTTAGTAACACGGAAAAATGAAGTCAAAAAAATAAAATCCTGGCACAATCAGTGGGCTCTCTCCTTGTAATAGGATTATTTTATTTATTAAGTTAAAAAAAAGACATTTTCAAAGCTCTCAATGGCTTCAAATTAAAGTTACGTTCATAATGATATACAACCATCTTCATAAGCTCCAATCCTTATAAAGTTAGCTTGTGCTTGCACAATAAAATTACTTATTGCTGGCGATTTTTTTTTATAAAGGTTACTATCTTTTTTCATCCATTCAATCTCTTTCTATCGTTCTATTCCTCTTTGTCGTTTCTTCTTTTTATTTTTGTGATACTGTTCGAATTCATCTTCCCTCCACTTGCGGTCTGCTTCACGGATTGCACTTTCAAGAATCGAGAAGAAATCCGTTCCATCAGGAGATATAGAACCTAGATAATGATTAGGATGTGGTGTAAAGGTGTTAGGAGCTTTAAATGATGATTCTTCGACATTTTCAAAAGTTTGAACATTAAACGCACTGTGAAGCTGATTAATTTTATCTGGGCCAATTTCATCTGAATAACGCAGGCATTCATGATAAAAGACTTTCATATAAGATTGATTATCAATTTGGAAATCAGGATATTTATAGCGTAAAATATCATAATGTTTATCCTTATTTGATGAATTAGTTTTAACATTTTTAATGCAATACAAAGAGAAAACAATTTCTTTTTGTTCCTGTTTTGAATACTTTCTTGGTGGGTTGGAGAAATCTGTTGGCAAAATGGGTTTTCCATAAAACTCTTCTGCCATCAAAAAGAATTCTTTCTGTTCAATTGTTAAATAATTTCGTCCATCCCAATTAAGATACATACCTTGTAGCTGATGATCATAAAGCTGATCCATTAAGTCTAACGATTTATTCATATTTTCTTTTTGTTTTAATAAAAACTGCATTTGGTTTAAATCTTTATCAGAAGCATTCTTTATGGTAGATGGATCAGTGAAGTTAATTCCATTTTTAACTCGTAAATGTTCAAATTGGTGCTCTGCATTTTGTATTTCTTGCTGCAAAGATAAAACGAACTTTGGTCTATTATTCAATAAAACATGCAGATCTTTTTCAATATGCTTTTTCTCTAATTCACTAAGTACTTTTTTGATATCATTGGTGTTCAACAATTTATTTTGAGAAACAGTGGTTTCAACAACTTCAATTTTTTGATCTGTAGATAGTTCTTCCTTATTTAAATCCGGATAATATTTATCTAAGAATCTATTTGCTTCAATTTTTAAGATTTCTTCTGTCTGATTTAATAGTTCTGTTTCTTTTTCTATCCGGCTTATTTTTTTATATTTACCAATGGAATCCTGATGGAACTCAAGTCGGGATTTCCATTTTCCTAATTGTAATCTTCGAGTATTAATATTTTCATAGTTGACAAACATCCGTAACAGTTTTGCTGATTCACGTAATTGCTTTTTCTCTAAAGGAGTAAAGCGACGAACATACTTGTCTGTTCTTTCTTTTATCTGTTTTTCTTTCTTCGCTTCTGCAAGTTCAATGACCGTTTTGTTGTACTCTTTTCGGTCATTATTCATTTTAATCCTATCGGATTCTTTACCTTCGCTTTGCATCTGCCTTGCAACAAAACCTTCATGAATCGTTGGCAGTGTTTCAATCCCTCGACCTTTATTTGATAAATGAGTGATTCTTTCAGAAAACCCATTTTTCTTTAGAAAACGATTGGCATAATGAGACCACTGTTCTCTCCAATAAACCAGTTTTTCTTTCGTATTCCAATCTGTTATATGTAAAGCTTTAACTTGTAGTTTTCCGTCAATCAATTCTTTCACTTTCATTTGTTTATTTCCCCATGAACCATCTTCATTAAAGGGGCGAATCGTTAACATCACATGAAAGTGAGGGTTTTCTTCATCATCTCGATGGATGGATAAATCGGCAACCATCCCATCATTAACAAAAATTTCCGTACAAAATTCAATGGCTAATTGCTCTTGTTCGGCGTGGGATAATTCTTTTGGTAAGGCTACATTAATTTCACGAGCGAGTTGAGCATTCCATTGTTTTTCTTTTTTCTCCACTTCATTCCATAATTGTTGACGATCATAAACCCATTCAGGTACATGACTAGGCGCAAGGATATGAGTAATCGGTTTCACTTTTCTTTTATAAAACTTTTCTTCATTCGTTCTTTCATCTATCAATCTTTCACCAGAACGGTATGCTGCAGCTGCTATGGTATTTTGTTGCTTTTTTCTTGAAAGGATCTGATTAGAGAAATGATAGATTGCCATAGTTATAGACACCTCAACTTATTTTAATGACATGAGCACAGCGAATTTTTCAGACGCTTCACGGATTTGGGTCCTTCGGAGAAGGGCTCAACGCACAATACCGCGATAGTGGTATATAAGTGCGCCCTGAACTTCGTTTTCGGGATAATTATATCACTTCCCATGTTTTGGTTCAAATGCTATAATATAGTAAATTATCCAAAAGGGGTGCTAAAATGCCAAAACACAATACAAAGGGAAAAATAAACGATATCGAAGAACAAATTAAAAAACTGAAAGAAAAACAAAAACGTATTCTAACCAATTCCCAAAAAGAGATTGGTAAGTACTTAATGGACACATGGGGAATTGAAGATGTAAATGAAGCAAAAACATTAATAGATTTGTTTAAGGATCAAGTAAAGGTATATTCCGAGGTTGCATCATCCAACGAAGAGCAAAAAGAGGAAGAGACGATCAATATAAACCTATCGGGTGATTAATATGACAAATGAAGAGTTACATAAACTTGAGGACAAAATAAAAGTCCTGGAGCAAAAAAAGAAAGCCTTAGAATACAAAATTTCTAATGAAGATCGGCGAGAAAGAACTAGAAGATTGATCCAAAAAGGAGCACTTTTAGAAAAGTACTTAGAAAATGAAAATGAAAATGTATCCCTAAAGGACACCGAAGATTTGTTGAAAATTTTAGCTGAGTTTAAAAATAAAAATAAAGAATATATTGATAGAAAAATTCAAAACATGCAGGAAGATCGAGAAGCGCATTAATTTAAATTCTACAAATTGTTAATGCGCTTTTTTTCTCACCTTTATTACTCCTCCACTTTCCACTTCGGTGAAATCCATTCAAAAATTCTATAAGAAAATCTATTTAGTGTTTCACCTATTCCCCTAAATGATCAATTCTTTTATTCCGGTAAAATCCTAAAAAATTTTTAAGAATATTATACAGATCATTATGTTTATAGGTATTTACTATTTTTAAAAATTCTTAAATACATTTGACGATAATTTCTACTTCCATCAATATCCTAGTTTTTTCACAGATAAATAAACTTTTAACATCTCGAATGCACCGTCAATCCTGGAAGCATTTTCATTTGAATATTGTTAAAATCTGAATGATTCTCCATCAACAGAAGGAACTTTTATGTTAAGAAATTCACATCTTCTACTACCTAGAAATATTTTTCAATTGTTCGAACTTTTATCAAAAGCGTCTTCCGTTATTGGCATTTATTCTACCATCATGTTTTTCTCTTCTTTCTGCATTTTGTTCTTTCTCTATTTCATTTAAAGATGATAGAGATGATTTGAAGTGACAAGGCAGAAGAATACAATAAAAAGTCATGCATTTCAAATTTGGTATTGTTTTGAAATAAAAAAATACACTACGAAGGATGGATCAAATCCAGCTACGTTTGTGACAAAAATTATAATATATCCTTCAGTATCACCCTCACTAATTTTAGGCACCACAGAATGAAGGATATAGTTGTTTTCAGCATAGACCCCTATTACTCTATTCAATTCTTCTGAATCGCGTATTAACCAATTGATGGAACGTACATGGTTACATAGTCTTTCAAAGTTATCACTATCCTTCCTCGTCACATTTCAGCAAATAAAGATTTTTATCCTGCTAATTAATTGTTAATTTTAAGTAAACAATTTTCTCATCACGAATCCATTTTTCTAATATTTGTCGCCTTATTAATACTCATCATTATCTCAATATCCTTAATGCTAAATTTCTATTTTTTTCTTAAGTTTCATTCTACATTTGAACTAATTTTTTATTAAGAATCTACAAGCTTTCTAACATAGCAGCTTACTTTAATAAATAAAAAACATCCCGAAGGATGCCATAACCTATAATTCAAAATCAGACTTAATTTTCTTTATAAAATAATTCAAGTTGTTTTGAAAATAAATCCAGTTATAAAACACAATACAATTAAGCCCAAGAACTATTAGAAGTAAGATACCTATCTTTAGCGAAAAAGTAATCGTTAGAGATAATATAACCAAGATTAATAATGATAGGAATAAACTAGTAGATAAAGCTCTTAAAGCATGAACATTCCCAAGTCTGTAACTATAAATCCTTTGGATTTCTTTTCCGAACTGATTTTTAATAATTATTAAATCCATCTCATACTCTTTTTTATAGTATTGTTTCTTGTTTAACCAAATAAGAAAACCAAAACTAAGACTAATTTGATGTATTAAATTACCTATAATAATTCCAGTCCCAATAAAAAGTGTAATTGAAGAAATAATGATCGGAACATCCTTACTATATATGAACGTTTTTATCGCCCCGTAATCACTTATTGTAAAATAGGAAATTAATAGAGCCAGGAACATCCATCCAGGTATTCCCCATCTAATCAAATTTTCTGAATCTAAATTCATTTGCATCCTTCCTTTCATCATTACTTTTTCGATAAAAGGAAAGTAAATCCTGCTTATTTCCTTCTTACAGTACCATATCCTCTTATATAAGTATCACGGTGTAACTCATTCATTCCTCAACATTCTTTTTTCTAGAATATTCTTTTTCTTTTGCTTTTTCTTTGAGTTTTATCTAGCTGCTGTTTTGGTTCTAACGATGAATGATTAGCAATTTTCCTATCATCACCTTCTTAAAGGAAAAAAAGCACGCCTTGGCAGGCTGCTTAGTGTTAGGCGAGCTTTGAAACAAATTGGTGTTGGTATTAAAGGCGATTTTTAATTTATAAGTATGCTAAAGAAGTAGGTAAGGTTAACAAAAAATATTATTTTTTGAACAAGCAAATTCATTTGTGTTCTTTTTAAAAGCTCTCATGTTTTTATTAATGCAGGAATAAATTTAATGGTATTAAATTAACAGGAATTTTATAGTCATGGATTTCTATCGTAAAAATTATATTTAATAAGAATATATATAGTTAGTAAAAAATACATATTTAATAAGAGAAACAATATTAATAGGCATTTTAAAATTTCGGGGTATAGCCGTTGTGGGAGAAGGGTTTCAGACTTTTAAGAGAGTAGTAATAACATAGTTTCCACTATTACACAAAGATCACAAAATAGAATTCACATCTCCACAAGTATTTTTTTAAACTATTTACATATTCACAAGGGTTTATTTTAAAAATCAACAAATACACAAGTATATATTCGGAACCTCTTACTCAAAAAAATAATTCCTTCTTGGAAAATCTGTCAAAGATGAAGACAGAAGAAAAAAGAAAGGAATTTTTTAAAAAATTGAACTATGATTTTAATTTTTGTCAAATACGAAGAGCCCTGTGAGGGTCCATTTTTTTCACAAGGCTGATTATTTCTATTAAATTAGATTGTAAAGTGCTGGTTCTTGACCAGTTAAAGTAAATTCCCTAATTTTGGCTTCAAAGATTAGTTCATAAGGCAGCTTTTTTAAAGCACCAGGAAGATACTTTCTGAAAGCCATCCTGAAAAAAGCACCGATTGAGTAAAAATGAAACGTTCCGGTTCGTTGTTTTTCTTTATGTATTAAGACTCCAATTTGATCGATTGTTTCTAAAAAGAAATTCTTCATGAAACGATCACGCAAGGTGAAGCTCTCTTTGTCTTCATCCTTTAGATAGTTCATTTTATTCATTACTTCCTGTTTAAAAGAAAGCATGACATCAATTTGGTCTCTTGGTTTATATTTAATTTGATGTCCATCCAAGAAGTAGGTTAGCTCTTTTGATAATTTTGCCATAAGCGGGTTCACGTTGAATTCATCTGTATTCTCTTCCACGCATTCCGGCTTCAAGGAAAAGCCAACTTTCTTAATCCATATTTGTTTACCACGAATTTCAATCCCAGTAAATTCTATGGAAAATAGAGCCTCTAAAACACTTAATGTTTTTCGGACTCCTTTTGCATTTTTGTTCAATTGAAACTTGAGTGTTTTCATCGTCCTTTCTTGCTTTACTTTCTCCACTTCACCCGTTTTGCTAAAAGACATACCAGTACGAAATTGGTTAAGCAAGGATAAGAGTAATTCGATCCCTTCAGGATTTGAAGTGCGTACGAATTCAGCTAATATATTTGTGTCAAAAAGGCCATGTGGTATGATCAGGTAGTTGAGAACCCCACCATTATGTTCAGGTGTATTATACTTTTCGACATCTTTTAGAACTAAAACAGGTAATCCTTCGTGAATTTCCTCTTTCACAAAATGATGATCTTCTAGAAATCGCTTTCCTCCCCAAAGAGTAGAATAAGAGATTCCAAGTTTCTTAGCCCATGAAGAAAGATTATATTCTTTTAGCATGCCGCGTTGATTCTGTTCTACTTCCAATTGCTTTAACATGGTCATATATACAACATAGGCAGATGCAGGAGGGCGCTCAAATGACTCATCACGTAGAAAACGAAATTCTTCCAATATGGCATGATGCATTCGAAAACCGTCGATTCTCATTTTACTGTTCATTCCAGGGGCCCTCCTCTCGTCTATTTTCCTAGTTTGAATTATAGCAGAATGGAAATAGAGGAAATGATGCCCTTTATTAAGGGATTTTCAAAGTTGCACAACAGGCGTCAATCCCTTGTCCCCCAAGGGGTTGAAAAAAACTTTAAAATTTTTTATGTGAAAGGAAACGTCATTGTTTTTAATAATTTGTGCATATTGTGACAGGAAACGTCATACCTGATTGATTAATGGATTGGGAGAAACGTTGATATATCAACGTTTTTTTAAAAGAGTCTATTAAAACAAAAGCAGAACTAAAAAACTTGCACAGAAATCTTTGCTAGTTTGTGTGAGAGGAAACGTCATTATCCTTCATTTTCAAACACAAGAAAGAGCAAACTTTGCAGTAATTTGTGTTTTTATAAGAAATTAATGAATTTTCACTATTCAACCAAGGATGTTCATTCAGACAAAAAATGTAGTCTTTTGAAGGTTTTGTGCACATTGTGAGAGCAAACGTCAGGCAAAAAAAGTTGCACACAGGATTTTTAATGTACTGCCGTGAAAGGGATCGTCAATCATTTAATAATGACCAGGTCGCTTGGAGTAAAGAAAGGTTTCACATGATTTAGGCTTACTCTGTGCACATTGTGAGAGGAAACGTCAAGAAGAAAATAAGTGCACTATTAGACGGATGAGTATATCTCTTTATGCAGAATGAAGGATCTTTAAAAGTCTGTGCACATTGTGAGAGGAAACGTCAAAGTAGAAAATAAGTGCACAACTAGTAGATGATGAGGATACTCTTTTATGCTGAATGAAGGATCTTTAAAAGGGTGTGCACATTGTGAGAGGAACCGTCAAAGTAAAAAATAAGTGCACAACTAGTAAAGGATGAGGATACTCTTTTATGCTGAATGAAGGATCTTTAAAAGGGTGTGCATATTGTGAGAGGAAACGTCAAAGTAGAAAATAAGTGCACAACTAGTAAAGGATGAGTATATCTCTTTTATGCTGAATGAAGGATCTTTAAAAGGATGTGCACATTGTGAGAGGAAACGTCAAAGTAAAAAAAAGTGCACAACTAGTTTAGGATGGGTATATCTCTTTTTATTCAGAATGAAGGATCTTTAAGATGATGGATGTGCACATTGTGAGAGGAAATGTCAAAGTAGACAAAATAAGTGCACAACTAGTAGAAGGTGAGCAGATAGCTCCTTTATTCTAAAATGAAAATTCTATAAAAGAATGTGCACATTGTGAGAGGAACCGTCAAAGTAGAAAATAAGTGACCTACTAGTAAAGGATAAGTATATCTCTTTTATGTTGAATGAAAGATCTTTAAAAGAATGTGCACATTGTGAGAGGAACCGTCAAAGTAGACAAAATAAGTGCATTACCAGTAAAAGGTGTGCATATCTCTTCTATGCTGAAAGAATGATCTTTAAAAGGCTGTGCACATTGTGAGAGGAAACGTCAAAGTAGACAAAATAAGTGCACTACCAGTAAAAGGTGTGCATATCTCTTATTCAGAAAGAATGATCTTTAAAAGGCTGTGCACATGTGAGAGGAAACGTCAAAGTAGACAAAATAAGTGCACTACCAATAAAAGGTGAGTAGATATCTCCTTTATTCTAAAATGAACGTTCTTTAAAAGGCTGTGCACATTGTGAAAGGAAACGTCAAAGTAGACAAAATAAGTGCACTACCAATAAAAGGTGAGTAGATATCTCCTTTATTCTAAAATAAAAGTTCTTTAAAAGGCTGTGCACATTGTGAGAGGAAAGGTCAAAGCAAGAAAGAGTTGCACATTCCAATGGGTATACATGATGAAGAAAAGTTTTTTTGAATGGAGAGATAGGGAAAAAGAATGTTGACAAATGCAACACTCCTCAATCATAATAACTTTAGACTAGTAAATAAGGGGAATAAGAGATGGGTTTTTTAGTAGGTGTTAAAGAGGCGGGGGAAATCCTTGGTTGGGATCGGAGAAAGGTCTCTACCTATCATCTGCGTGGTGTGCTGCCTAAGCCAGTAATCAACTTATCAAGTGGTCCCATTTGGCTTCGGAAACAGATTGAATATTATAAGACTAGTAAAGAGTTGGGTGTAACTACGTATTATATTGATGAAGAAAAAGTATATGAATGCAAACATAATTATCCTATGAAAGAAACAAACTATTCACCTGAAGAAATTAAAGAATGTATGGGTAATTATATTGTTTATCAGGAAAAGGACATCCAACAACTGATAAGTGCCATTCTGGAAAAAAAACCGATTGCTCAGTTCCTTTCTTTTGAATCCATCAGCTATCTACATGATTTGGGTATTTTGGATTCGGATGTTTTCCATGATTACATCCACAAGTACTCATATGAATACATAGGGCCGACTAGGGAAGGACGGGATTAAGAATCATGTTAAATACCTTGCAAAATAATTTTTTAAAAATTACGAAAACGATTTTTCCAGATCATCCTCAACTCTTTGACGAGTGGACCGATGATATCGGTCATCTTATGGCAAGTCAAGTGGATTATCAACCTTGCCAATCCTTAAAGGCGTTTTTCGTGATCATAGATCGTTTAGCAAAAGATCATGAATTGAAATTTGAGAGTATGGAAAATTGGGTCCAAGATTATAAAGACGAGATAAGAAATTTTGTCCTTCCATACATTCGGATCGTTGGGGAAGATAGTGTCCCCTATTCCTTAAAGTCTAGCAATAGGCAAGTAATAAATTCTTTGTTAAATCAGAATTTTGCAGAGTCCGGTTCAGCTTTATTATTTCATAAATTAAGGGAGACCATCAGTAAAAATGAATTTGACATTGCAACAGAAATACCCACTGCAAAGATTGCGGAGAAGGCATTAGAAGCCACTGCCCAAGTAAGATCCGAAAATGCTTATCTAAAAATGAAATCCAATGCAGCGATTGAACAATGGAAAAATCTCACCTCTCAAGCCATAACCTCGATGGATGACTTAACGGCAGACATTTTCGATATCGTTTCGATTCTGTGGATGCAGCAGGCCACTCATAAAGATCAAATGATTCATTTCCACACGGATGACGCCTTGAATCTAAGGAGATTGCAAGGGCGGAGCGAAGAGTCTGACGGCTATCAAACCTCGTATCGGAAAAAAGAACGGGATGATATTATGAAAAGGTTGGCAGCACTGACGACCATATGGATCAGGATTGAACGAGAAAATTTGAGGTTCATCAATGAGGATCAGGGTAACTTTGATGAAATAGGGCAAGTTCAATTCAATCCCCTGTTTTTGATTGATAGCGTAACCGTTGCCTATCGGGGAGAAAATCCGATTGGTATTTATGAATGCAGTATTCGTCCAGGGGAAATACTTGCTAACTTCTTGTACGGATCCCAAAAAAGCAGTGGTTTTTTAGCATTAAAGACGCTCGAATACCATCCAACAAAGCAAAAGTACCATAAACGGTTATCACGGTATCTATCCTGGCAGTGGAGGATTCGCCAAAAGAGTGCAGACTATCTAAGAGCCTATCATATTGGTGGAGATAAAGGGCTGTTAAAAGTCATGGATTTGGATGTAAACCCTCGATATGGTTCAAGAATTAAGGAGCAATTTGAAGAAATATTAGATACTCTGCAGCAGGACGGAATCATTAAAGAGTGGAGCTATAAAGAAAAAGACTTAGAACAACAAATTGAGCAGGAGCGAAACTGGTTTGCAAACACCTGGTTGAAGGCCCGTGTTCAAATTATTCCACCTACTGAAATCACTGGAATTGGTGATGACAGGGATTTATTGATGATTGAAGACTATGATTATGAAACGGTGAATTTTTCGACCATGTTAAAGGGTTTGACGAAATTAGAGGTTGCAGCTTCCATTGAAACAGCCGAAGAAAAGTTGGTAACTCCTGAAAACATCAGTAGGGAAAGAAATGACCGAGGATTAAGCATATTAATGGCAGCAAATCAAATAGGTATTTCCCACAGTACCTTATCCCGGTATGAAAGGAACTTAATTAAACGCCCGTATACCGAGAATTTAGAAAAAATGAAGGAATGGCTAAATTCAAAATAAGCATCGAAATTCGGTGCTTATTTTTTTATTTAAAATTGTTCCAAGTATTTATCATTAAGGTGATTTATTCGAATTTTTCCATTCGCTTTAACAATTACAACAATCCCCTCCTCCTTGAATTAAGAATAATGAAATTTATGGGATGAAACAATATGGGTTTAGTTAAATACTTTGTTGGTAGAAGGTTTAAAGCCCCATCAACGCCATCTATAAGGTAGCAATTGGTAGGATAAATATAAGACGGAGTTTTTGACCCAACTTAAGTTATAAGAACCGCCTTAAGGCGGAAAAAATAGCGTTAAAATAGTACTGTCATGACAACCTTTTTTTCGGGGTCTGTAAGACTTTTTTGCGTCCTACTAGGAGTAATGTATGCTTAATGAATTATTATCTATAATGTTAATTTACACTGTTGTATTCCTTTTATTCCTAGGGATACCATTTCTTTGGGGAGCTACGGATTAAGAGGTAATTTCCATTACACCTCTTTCTTGTTTTTCTTCTTTGTTTTTAATTGCCTAAATTAATAATTATATTGTTATTAATATTATTGATTTTATATTTAATAATATTGTTATGGATGACATATATTTCGTTATCAACATTGATAATATTTTTTTATTGTTTTTCAAAATATCGTTAATTATAGTTTTCTGTTGATCTACATTATTTTTATTTTTAACTGTTATTCTTTGAAAATACTAAAATCAGGAAGAATCTTTAATATTTATCAAAACCAAATGGATGATAAATAAATGTTAAACAACATGTGGATAAGGAAGTATTTGATTGACCTATTTTTCATATTCCTGAAATGGTAAATGGGAAAAAATATTTCATTATTATCATTAACATATATGATGTTGTTATTATTTATAATATTGTATACCTTATTTATGTTTTGTATAACATCATTAATTGATTAGTTGTTTTATAAAAGAATCTATTTTGTTGCAATTATTAATTAACATTTTGAAAATACAGAAAACGGGTATAAGGACGATGGTTAAATATTATTTTGTAACCAATGATGATAAATAAATGCTAACAAATATGTGGATAAGGAAGGAAACTGATTGACCTAATTTCTTTATCCCTTGTAATGTTAGATGTGTTAAAACATATATCATTATTAGTGTTAAGATTAACATATATATTGTTGCTATTTTCGTTATCATTGTGTAATTTAATAATGTTTTGTACAACATCATTATTGGACTTGTTGTTATCTTTTATTGTCATTAGAATATAAGGAAAACGGTAGAATGACTTTAATCTTTATGTTTATTCTAAAATCGTAGCATTTTTCTATTCCTCTATATAATTCAAAAAACGAAAAACCCTAGTGAATCACTGGGGTTAAAGGGAGGCTTTTACATTCACATATCCCAAAAGTCGCTCATTTTCGCTTGTGGATCCACTTTACGTATCGCTTTTAATAGTTTTTTCATGACGTCCTGGCGTGGAATGTAGTCTTTATCGCTACATGCTTTAGTAACTGTATTTTTACTAACGTTAGCGATCTTGGCGAGATCTTGTTGTTCTAATCCTTTTTGATCTAACCACTTCCCCAGATTACTCCGTGATTTTCCTATACCCCACATTCTTTATTTCTCCCTTCTAATTCATCCTATTCCCCAGTCTTGACCCCTAATCCCAAAAATATTCGATTGATTCCAAAAAAGTTGGGAATAATGGACAAGCTATTGCTCATACCTTGTACTAATGACGTCAAGAGACGTCATTAAAGGGGGGATTTATATGGTCACTACTGAACGGAAAAGATTTATGGATATGGAAATCGAATGGATTATTAATAGGAATGAATGTTATGGATGTTCAATTAATTACAAGTATCCTTACCCTAAAAATGAAAAGGTGGCGTTTTCTTATGGTATATAGACCTACCATTCGTTATGATGAAGTATTCAGAACCCATGTGGATGCCCTCTTTCATGCTACTCATTTAGATCGGAATCAGATTATAAGGGCAGCTCTATTTACGGCTGTCCATTCAAAAGAGTTTCATGATTTAATAAAGCCGTATCAAAGGGGTGACGTCCCTCTACCTTCTCCTTTATGGTCGCTAGAACAGAACAGTTTATGGCTACAGCAGTCCCCTAAAGTAAACACTGGAGGGAAGGACGTCTATGGTGAGCAGACAAAAGCAGAAGAAATAATCAAGGATAATGAAAACACTATGAGACTAGTTCCCGAAAGTGAAAAAAAACGGTATATCCGATTTGAACAGGCTAAAATTCCTTCCGAACCAATTAAGATTACAGGAGGCTTGGTTTTTACACTGGATTAGAATTAAAAGGATAGGATAAGCTGCTTATTTCAAAGAGAAACGGTGGATTAATGGAAGGATATTAAAGGGGATCTTACATATAACGACGGGTACTTGCAAACTTAGAACTCGCTTTTAAAAGGAAGACACTGATTATTGTTTGATGACGTTCAATTTTTTATATTGTAAGCACTCTAGCTGTATTCAAAGAATATGTATTGAAAAAAAGTTTTGAGTTATTCTACAATTAAGGTTCTCGTTTGAGGGTTTCCCACCTGATATCGTTCTAAAGGGCCGATTTCAGGTGAGAAAGAATATTTTTCTGTATTTTATCTGAATTCCCCTGTTCTTTGATCTGGTTAATGAATTCCAAATAAAGGATTGTCAACAAATCCTCAATTGTTACATGCTGGTTGTTAAGATATGGGGTGAGGTCGTGTAAAAAGATCTCTCCCCTTAGTATTTCAGATTCCTTCATTTGAATCGTAATATATGCTTTCTTCTCTTTATCTGATTCCTCGATGATCTCTTCTTCAATGGACTCGAACGTAAAAACATGTTCTGTCAATGCCTTCATCACTCGTCTTTCTGCTTTCTTTTCTCCTAAATATCGTGCTTTTCCAGACAGCAGGAACCCTGCCACCTGCTTGTTTACATTACCTTTTTTGATCTGGGTAAGGAAATCCTTATAAAGCAGATGAATCAGGACGGCTAAATCAAATCCTCGAGGCACATCATCAAATATATCGAACATGTCATCGATAAACACCTCACCTCTTATATAATCGTAGTAACCGGTGACAATGGTTAGGTACTTTCGGTTTCCTAATATATAGTCAAAAAAGCCTTTTGGAGAAGAGAGGCCTTGTAATTTTTTTTGAAGGAGATTCAACTTACTATAGGATTTCTTCAAGAGAACCACCCTTTTCAATCCAAAGCAAGACGCTTGCCATTATAAGGAAAACGACCTTCCGTTCTGATGATTGTTTTTGAATGGCCAGTCCATACGGACCTCCAATCACTTTGTAACTATTTTCTTTCAGCATGGTATGCATATAGGTTTTGGTATCTTTATAATCCTGAACCCAATCCACTATATCGATATGACTTAACCCGAACTTTAAGAGGGTAGTATTAAATGCGGTCTGGCTTAAAGGTTGTCCCTCTTTAGTTTGAATAAATCTCTCCATTTGCTTACAGAGGGTGCGCAATTTCATCTGCATGATAGGTGTTACAGGGAATTTAATATTGTGGCATTTATCCGAACGAGGTTGTCGTCTTTTCTTAGGGAAACTTTCTAGTTCATCTTTTTTTGAAATAATTTTTTTTGAATGATTGTTTTGAAACATTGGGTTTAAGCTCTCCACTTTCCTTCTCCCCCTCTTACTTTTTCAATCTAGCTCATGGTCACTTTTCCACTTTTCCATGTTTTATTAGATATATAGTGAGGGAAGGGGGAATTTAGAACTCTTTTGTATATTTTTTTAGAATAAGGGAATACTGGCTACTACGAATTTCTAGAAAGGAAAGATGAACATGTCAAATAAAAAGAAGGATAAAAGTGTATCAAAGCAGTTAAAAAAAGCAGTCAAAGATGCAAAAAAGGCGGGCGTGAAACTGGTTAAAGTGGAAGTGCGATAAGGAATTCAAAGATTTGAGATAAACACAGGGAAAACATCTGCTAAAAGGAGGATTATTGCCCTATTCTTGATTGATTATAGAGTTGAATAAAAGATTAGATTTGAAGAGGTTGTTTAATAATTAAATAGATTAGTTTAGAAACATCAATTTTATGTCTCTTTTTCCACATTTCCGGTTTTATAAATATATTAGAAGGAGTTAAACCTTTGGTTCAAGTTACAAGTGGATGTTTCAAACGTCTATTATATCGGTGTTTGGTTAAAATGACGTCATAGAATTTTCCTTCCATTCTTAACAATTTAAAGAGCAGAGGTTTACAAAATAAAGAGCGAATAGGCCTTTATTGAAAAATATAAACTCTTTATATCAGGGTTAATATTAAGACCTAAAAAGACTTTTTTCTGGTTATTGTTATCCCCTGACTTTTGAGTTTATCTTTGAGGTATCCGATTTTTCAAAAGCTTTTAGTGCTAGTAAATCCATCATGTTTAGAAAATTTTTATAGCTTTTCATGCAAAGACGTCAGTTTGTCGGATTAGGACATCCCATACATCTCCAATTCAAGGTAATCGGATCTTTTAATTTTAAAAAACAACAGAATTATTCACATGGAATAAATAAGCTGCTTACATTTTTCCGGATTCCTTCAATTAATTGTTTTTATCACAATGATTTTTATCGTTTGCCCATGATACTAAGGTTTTTTAGGAAATCCGTTATTCGTAATACATTACTGTAATTTTTTATATAAAAATTTTATATTTGGACTTTTAAGATCAATATTGTTCGAAGTATACAATTTGTAAACATTAAAAATAAACCTGTTGATAGAAATTGATAGTGTCATTAACATATATTTTATTGTTGTTATCAACATGGTTTTTTATATTGTTCTTATTTATAAAATTTCCCTTTAGATTAGTTGAAATCCCAACCTCTAAATAATTTAATTTAACGCGGTTAATTATGTTCCTTTATAGTTCTTTTACAGGAAATCTTAATCCACTAACTTCCTTTGTTTGTGAAACAGAAAAAGGCTGCGCACCACTATTTAATTTATTGTGTCTTCAAAATCTTTAAGTTATGAAAAAACTTATTTAAGGTTTTGCCTGCAGCATAGGGTTTATACCTATCTAATTCTCTCTAAACGGTAATTTATTGATATGAAATTAAAAACTCCCCAGCAATGCTGGAGAGTTAACAAACTTACTCTTCTTTTTTGGATAAACAGTGATCACATTCAATCAAATAACTTTCTGCTTGCTCTTGCATATGCTGCCTGCATTCAGGACATTCCTTTTTTTGCAAATTGCGGAAAAATTCAACCGGACTAACTAACATTTAAATCTCCTCCTTTATTAATACAGTTAGTTTTTATTTCTCTTGTTATAATACAGTATAAACGAAAAATGGAAAAATGAGTAGACCTTTTTTAAAAATAAGATTTTTTAATTCTTAATTTTACAATTTTCTTTTTCAGATGTTAATTGTTTTAGGTTTATCCCCTTATTCTCCCCGGTATCAATTTGCTCCATTTCCACATATAAATCTGGATCCATAGAAAATGAGGACAAAATCTTCTTTCTTTTACTTCCAATGTTTCTTTCCAGAAGCTATATCTCAGAAATAATGATTATCTTAACCATTAACAACACCAACATTATTATTTTTATTGTCATTAATAACATATGTTTTGATATTGGTTTTAATATGAATGTAAATGTGTTTTTTATCAGTCGTGACATCTTTATTTTTACTTGACTGTTTTGGTTATACTTAATAATTGAGTAATTTGTTACCAAACTTTTTCTAGAGGGACTTATTAAATAAATTCAATTTAATTATTAAGGATGGGCAACAGAAAAAAGTAGCTTTGATCGGAACTTTGAAAAATGAATGTGTAAATCAATTTTCATCTAATTGGCTAATTTAATATATTGATAATTTCTATGTTATCTGAAACGATCTTTTAACATAATGATCCTAGGTTAAAATTTCAATACATCGGGTGAATGAAGATTTTGAAGAAAAATATAAAACAATATTAACATATAAAAATACTTATAAATTAACATATATATTAATGTTAATTTCAAGGACCGTTGTGTTATATGTTTAGAACTGACTAACCATAGTAATCGATTAGTTGCTGCGATTTGTAACGATCCATGAATATTAGTTTCATCTGTTCACTATGAATGGTTGTTTGATGCGCCGAATTTGATTCATGTTAATATCGAGGAGGTTGATGACCCACTAGTTTTCGCAAGGAAATTTAGAACAGAATATGCACTAATAGAGTTCTTCAGTTGGAAAACAGGTGGTGTGCAAGCTGGTTAATACGGAGTTCGTAATGAAGCTAACCGTTCAATAAGTATATAAATATGATAAATTATATGTTAATACATGTTTTAACATATAATACAATTTTAACACTATTGTTCATTTGACCTTTTTCTTAAAACTAAGAGATAATCTAAGTTAATAACTCATACCTTATTGAAACTGTATGAAGTTATTTTTCCTCAATAAGTCCTTACTCAATTTTCTTATTTCTTTGATAATCAGTTTAAATTCTCCCCTTTTTCTCTCTTTGCAGCTATTTTATCAACTTCCGATGATAAGTCTGAATTCATTTAAAATGAGGCAAACGAAATAAAATGGGGTGTATATGATAGAACTAACTAAGCCCAGTAAATTTAACGAATTATTTACGATAAAACTTAAAATATAATTCAATATATATCTTAAAATACATATATATATATTTCCTTCAGTAGGTAATAACGCTAAGGGTGTTCTTTAATAGAGAAAAGAAAAAGCAACTGATTTATTCACATGAAATAAATTAGCTGCTTACATTTTCCTTATTTACTTTTATAGGTTTCTTTCTTTTAGTTGTTTTTTATCCGAATAATTTTCAACTTTTCACTTGAGAATTGTTACATTGGTAAAAAATAAGTAAGATATCGGTTTAGCTTAAATCGATCTTCATGAATAAATTTAGATAGTAGAGGTTTATGTTCTAAAAACGATATTTTTACCCCCTTTTTATATCTTCCTTATCTATATGTTTCCCAATCTATTTAACTTTTATACATACAAATTAATAAAATATTTTATTGAAAAGTACGTATTTAAAATTTTTATAGCATCCGAAGATTCCTTAGTTATAATGCTTCGAAGTATGTTACTTTATGTATTATATCGACACGACACTTTTAGGACACAGTTGTTTAAAGGGTATACATTAAAATAAACTACCCCTATAGAAAGAAACGCAAAAGATAAAGACAATCCTTTTGAGATATTTTTTATTCTTATTCTCGAACTTTTTTACTTTTTATTGTAAATTATTTACCGGAAACTAATACTAAGGCAATCACTGTCTTATTGATAATAATAAAGAAAATTTATAATTTATAATTAATGTTATAATAAACATATATATTATTGTCAACGACGAGATATATTTTATTGTTAATGTCAAAATATATATTTTGTTATTATAAATGTTGTTTTATTTTATATTGTTAATGTATATGATGTATAATTTTGGTGCTTTTGAAATCTTTTGGGATTTTCAATCTTTTCTTCATTTAAACCTTATATATTGACTCATTAGGTTACCCAGAACAAATAATTTTTAGTGGTTTGTCAAAAAATCAGCCTATTTTTTTTAAGCAGGGTAAACATTAGAAAATGAACTAGGAGTGTTAGGATGGAAAATAAAGAGAGTAGCAAAACACTTAAAACAAATTAAATGGATCAACCTGAAAAATATGAAACATCCAATCAAAGTTTGTTTGATAAATTTGAAAGTGGGAGAAATGTGGATCCTATCCCTATGGAAGACCTAAACGAAGAACAACAAGAAGAAAAGATTCCTTATGAAACAAAGGATACTGTCTCCAGTGATAAAAAATAATTTTCGTCTATTATAGGCATCTGGAAATCCCTCTATGTAAACCGTCCATAATTTGACGATTTTCTTTTTTTTCAAAAATCCTATTCCTTCATTTCCGTCTAATTCCATATGGTGAAACCCAGGCTTTTCATTTCTTAATCAATGTGCTGCTCTGTTACAGATTGATCATTCACAGCTATTAGGTCAAATATATTGTGAGTTTTTTCCCGCCGTTACTGGAATAATCTATAATACATAGTGTGTCGTCCAACAATTCAAATGGAATATTAGCATTCTTGGAGTTAAAGCGAGTTAAAAATTAGAAATTATAGCAGAGAAAAAAGAACTAAGAAATGTACTTTTAGCGGTTCTAACAATTTTGTTGTTTTATTATCAATAAATAAAAGTGAATAATAAAAGTACCATAGTTATTTTTAATTTATAGGAGGAATAAAGGAGTGATTATAAATGCGAGTCATGGATTTTTAGAGTAAAAAAAGCTAGACCTATTTATTTTTGTGAATAGGTCTAGCCTTTTATTGCTATCAATGTGAAAGTTTCGCTTAAGAGAAATAGTTTCCGGGAAACGGCTCACTTTTTTAAACCTGAGTTAGGTTAAATGCAATATAAAGGTGATTCGAAAGTTATTTTTTTTCAATAACACCGTACTCTTCTAACAATTTTCTTATTCCCATGTTAATTAGTTTGGATTTATCCCCTTTTTCTCCCCTGGAAGCGATTTTGTCCACTTCCACAGCTAAGTCTGGATCCATATAAAAGGAGGTAAAAACCTTCTTGTTTTTTCTCTTCGTAAGTTTCTTTCCGGAAGCTAAATCTCGGAGATAATCATCGTCTTCATAATTATCAACAACAATGTTATTGTTTTTATTGTCATTAATAACATATGTTTTATCTATATTATTTTTATTATTGTTGTTTTTATTGAAGTTCTTGTTTTCATCAACATTAATAACCTTGTTTTCGTCTTCATAATTATCAACAACAATGTTATTGTTTTTATTGTCATCAATAACATATGTTTTATCATTATCCTTAAAATCAACATCTTTATTAATGTTATTTTTATTAACGTTTTTGTTTTCATCAACATTAAAAACTTTGTATTCGTTTTCATTGGTATCTACCTGCTAGTGCCATCTTCATTTTTATCATATGAATTAAAGAACGCTTGGGTAGGATTAGGCTTTTTAATTCGATCTTTGAGGCTGTTTTTGGCTGACACGTTCTTTCAACTCCTCTACAAAGGGAAAGTAATATTCTAGGGCGTTTCTTAATTCTGCATTTCCTTCAAAACCTTTGATTGCTAAACGTCTAGTAGAAGCTTTTCTTTTTATGATCGTATTGAATTTAAAATTAGGGTAATCCTCCTCAAGCATTTTCTTTGGCTCTTGAATCAATTAAAGAGAATAGGATACCTGCTGTTTTTAATGAAGGGTTATAGCGCTCTTTGGCTCCTTCGATAATTTCCAAAAATTTTGGAATGGCATAATAAGCAAACATAGAACCATCAAACATGACTATAGCGAAACTTCCAGCTTCTGAATATGTACTAAGAGGCTTGGAAAACAGACCATCGCTCAAATGACTTATCATAATGTTATGAATAACATATGTTATCGTTATTATTAGCGTTTTGTTGTTTTTATGATTACACAATGCTTTTAAATCTAAGGTAGTACTTTCGTTGTTATTGATATGGTATATGGTACCAGTTATTTTTAATTTATAGGAGGAATAAAGGAGTGTTTACAAATGCGAGTCATGGATTTTTAGAGTAAAAAAAGCTAGACCTATTTATTTTTGTGAATAGGTCTAGCTTTTTATTGCTATCAATATGAAAGTTTAGCTTAAGAGAAATAGTTTCCGGGAAACGGCTCACTTTTTTAAACCTGAGTTAGGTTAAATGCAATATAAAGGTGATTCGAAAGTTATTTTTTTTCAATAACACCGTACTCTTCTAACAATTTTCTTATTCCCATGTTAATTAGTTTGGATTTATCCCCTTTTTCTCCCCTGGAAGCGATTTTGTCCACTTCCATAGCTAAGTCTGGATCCATATAAAAGGAGGTAAAAACCTTCTTGTTTTTTCTCTTCGTAGGTTTCTTTCCGGAAGCTAAATCTCGGAGATAATCATCGTCTTCATCATTATCAACAACAATGTTTTTGTTTTTATTGTCATTTATAACATATGTTTTATTTATATCATTAATATCATCATTTTTATTATTGTTGTTTTTATTGAAGTTCTTGTTTTCATCAACATTAATGACTTTGTTTTCGTCTTCATCATTATCAATAACAATATTTTTGTTTTTATTGTCATAGTTCTTGTTTTCATCAACATTAATGACTTTGTTTTCGTCTTCATCATTATCAACAACAATATTGTTGTTTTTATTGTCATCAATAACATATGTTTTATCATTATCCTTAATATTAACATCTTTATTAATGTTATTTTTATTAACGTTTTTGTTTTCATCAACATTAATAACTTTGTTTTCGTTTTCATTGGTATCTACCTTGCTAGTGCCATCTTCATTTTTATCATATGAATTAAAGAACGCTTGGGTAGGATTAGGCTTTTTAATTCGATCCTTGAGGCTGTTTTTGGCTGACACGTTCTTTCAACTCCTCTACAAAGGGAAAGTAATATTCTAGGGCGTTTCTTAATTCTGCATTTCCTTCAAAACCTTCGATTGCTAAACGTCTAGTAGAAGCTTTTCTTTTTATGATCGTATTGAATTTCACATTAGGGTAATCCTCCTCAATTGCTTCTAACATAACTTCATTTTCTTTGGCTCTTGAATCAATTAAAGAGAATAGGATACCTGCTGTTTTTAATGAAGGGTTATAGCGCTCTTTGGCTCCTTCGATAATTTCCAAAAATTTTGGAATGGCATAATAAGCAAACATAGAACCATCAAACATGACTACAGCGAAACTTCCAGCTTCTGAATATGTACTAAGAGGCATTACAGTTTGCTCTGAGAGTGCCGGAGGCGTATCAATAATGATCCAATCATAATCTTCCATTACCGGCTCTAATGCTTTCTGCAAAGCATCCAATCTGAGATGTTTTTCAAACATTTTTCTAGGCAGAGTAGCAAGGAAATCGTTTGAGGGAATCAGATCGAGATTTTCTTTGATTTTGATAATATAAGACCTAGCATCTTCTTCCAATATGGCCTCAAGAACGGTCTTTTCCTCAAACGCATTGCATATGTCATATTCGCCTGTTAGGAAACTAGTTAAATTTCCTTGACCGTCCATGTCAATGGCCAAAACCTTTTCATCTTTACTTAAGAGAAAAGAAGTGATGCCGCTGCTAGTCGACTTGGAGCAGCCGCCTTTACTGATTCCAAACGTTATTATTTTTGCTGTCAACACTTTCACCTCTATCAATGTATATTTTGTTATATATTAAATCTTTAACTATTTTAGCATGATTGTACTAATATAAAAAGATGCTATTAACAACATTATATTTTATGTTATTACATAATTTGATAGAGTTTGCAAAACATATGTCAATATATATATTAAAATATGTATTATTAATGAGCCATAATTTTTATCGTCGATAATATTTAAATAAATATATTCTCTTGCTAACAAGAAATAATTCTACTTTTAAGGAACTTCCCCTAGTAAATTGGATGTCAGAAATGATTTTTTTAATTAAGTTCATTAATAAGAGATAATTATATATGTTAACTTATATTATGTTGTATAAATTGTTTTTATCTTTATTGGTGAATACAAAAGATATTAACTAAAAAAATTTGAGATAGCGAGTATAAATATTTAATTTGAGGTACATAATAATAAAACACCTTGTTGGAGAATAATATATTCTATTAATATATTTAAAACATATGTCATTATATATATTAATGCATATTGTATCAATGGTAATTTTTTTGATTTTATTCATTAAAGATTAATATAGAACACTATTTTAGTCTTTAGAAAGGATTATTTTAATAGTTTCCAATGTATCCATTAATGATTAGAATGGTAATCATTATCACATTTAGGGAGAAACACTTATATTCTGAAAATGAATTTAAAGTATATGTTAATTTATATGATGTAAAGTGTTTTAAATATAAATTAAATTTAATTTCGTTGAGGATATGGTCATTTCTATATCTAATTATTTTGAGAGATAAATCTAATAAATAAAATACCTATAAATCGTTTTTAAATGAAAAGATCGTGAAGAACACCTTCTGTATTCGGGATAAAATAAATATTTTAATAATAACTTTAAAGTATATGTTAATACATATGTTATTAAATATTTCATGATATGATTTATCTTTATTTTCATTGAAAATAACATTATATCTGTTAAAGTTTACATCAATATATGCAAGGATTTAAAGTTGGATCTCCTATATTTGAGATAAAATAAATATTGGATAATATTTTTTAAAACATATGTTGATATATATATTATAATATAAGATAGTAATATTTTTAATAATTAATTTATCATATATATTAATATATATGTATAAATGGATTTCCAATTCTATAATTTAGAAATGATTCGAGTAAACAAAATATAAATTAGCAAATACGATTAATATATATGTCATTATATATGTTGAATAATAGTTTAGCGTTGTTTCTATCAATGAATTCAATTCATAATTCAACAATATATCTATAGATACAATTGTTGTTAGTTGCGCTCTTCAAAGTGAACACGCTCCTGTTATTCAAGCACTTCAAACATTAAGAGGAGTTGCAGAAGTAACTGCCGTTACCTTAGTAGCTGAAATTGGACAATTCTCTCGCTTTTCAAATCCTAGACAACGAATGTCATATGCTGGTCTCGTCCCGAAAGAATATTCCAGTGGGTCAAGTCGTTGGCAAGGTTCGATTACCAAAACCGGAAACTCTCAAATTCGTCGTTCCATAGTAGAAGTTTGTTGGTCTTATCGTCACCGACCATCTCATTAAAGGTGAATTGCTTAAACGTCAAGAAAATCAAGATCCAGAGGCAAAACGTATTGCTTGGAAGGCTCAACACCGTCTTCATATGAAATATCATCGCATCTCTTCTAAAGGAAAAGGTGGAAAAGTAGCTGTTGTTGCTGTTGCTAGAGAATTACTAGGCTTTATTTGGGCTATTGCTTGTTCTATTGAGGAGAAACAAATAAGTGAATTTAATGTTGCTTAAGTAGATTGAAAGTAAGTCATAGATGAAATTTATTGAGTAGTAACTTTTTGATTGAAAATTGAAGATTTGGCTCGAAGGCAAACTTCCGGGAAGGAGAACCCTCATGTTCAACTATGCACTAGGTTTAAAGACTGAATGTGCGCCGTTAGTCCGAGGCAGCTCGGTGGCGAGCATTTAGTATGCAAAATGATTTACCAGCAAAAATGTCTATTTTTATGAAAGACATTTTTGAATATTCCCATAAAGGTGCAAAAATAATGATTAAAAATGGTTGGATGGAAGAACCGCCTCAAATGGAAGAACGAAAGCAAATAATTAAAAAGTAAAAGCCCTAAAACACTTGAGATATAAATTTTCCACTAGTGTTTTTTAATCAAATTCTTCTTATTTTATTATGTAACGAATGCGATTCTTCAAGATGAAGGTTGCCTTTTTCTTATTTCACAAGAAAGATTGTGAAATATTACACTTAAACTATCGGGGGCGTTAGCTCAAGAACGGTTTTGTTGCTTCGGCAGCCTTTTTTCGTTGTTCCACTAACGGGGCAGTTTAGTAGAAGAAGAAAGATGAAAATCTATCTCTCTTTTATGTCACATAGGACCCATATTGCGTACTACACTCCATTCTAAAAATCATAGTCATTTGAAAGCATTATAGCGTCATTTAATTGAAGAATTTCCTTTAAAATTTTTTCCTTTAAGGTTTCATTTTTACATTTGTATAATTCATCAATTAGTCGACCTATTTCTTCCGATAAAATCAGTTTTATATCATTCATGAATATATCCTTTCTAATAGGACAGATATTTATTTATTAAAATTATAAGTTTAAGGGTCTCGATAGTAAAATAATAATGGGAACAAAGTTCAAAAAAATTCTAATATCAGTAAATATTATCTATAATACTAGTATAATCCATAAATTGTACGATAAAGGCAAAATCATTGAAAAATGATGACGCAAAACTATAGGGGCTAAAATCATGTTGGATGATTATGCCCGCCAGTTACCGAATACAGGTCTCTTACGATTTATGAATAAAATTTGAAGGGGACATATATAATGGACACGCAAATAGTAACAATTAGTTGGAAGGATGACAGTAGGGGGTAGGGTTATGGAAACAGCAAAAAGAATTGGTATAGAAAATGAACAAGTACGTACCTCGCGTCAGAAGAAATGGATTTTACTTGGGATCCTTGTTCTTTTATTCATTTCTGTGATGTTAAGCATAGCTGTAATAGAAGTTAAAAAAAGTAAATCTAAGCCGTTAGTGTTAATAAATCCAACAGAAAAAAATTTTACTAAAACAAAAACAGTGTCAGGTCGTGTTGTACAAAGTCATGCTGAAACGATTTATTTAAATGCAGCAAAAGGATCTATACAAGAGATTTTTGTAAAAGAAGGGGAAACAGTTACAAAAGGACAAAAGCTCTTTTCTTATGAAGGCTCAACAGTCGCGGCTGAGCTTGGACAAGTAGAAGTAAATAAAAAGCTAGCAGAAACAAGTGTTACTCAGATGAAAGAGCAAATCACTTCATTAGAGCAGGATATACGAGAAGCTGTGTCAACCACTACACCTGATACAACCACTACAACTGATACAACTGATACAACTGATACAACTGATACAACTGATGCAGTTGATTCAGCTAACATAGCTACTAAAGCTATCACGATCCAGTCACTTCAAGCTGAACTAAATAAAGCAAAAGCTGAGCTCCGTACAGCAGAACTAAAAGTAGAAAAAAATACGTTGCAGGCTGAAAAGCTAAAAGCTGAGCTCGAAACATTAACTGTCATCAGCAACACTGCAGGTGTAATATCAAACCTGAACCAAAATGTAGGTCAAGGTTTTCGAGCAAAAGAAAATCAGCAACTAGCAATCATGCAAATCGCTTCTAATGATCCGTTTCAAATTGAAGGAAAGCTCACAGAAGTAGAAAAAGCAAAAATTACATCAGGCCAATCTATTACAGTAACTTCTAAAGTAGTAGCAAATAAGAAATGGAAAGGGAAAATTGCGGAGGTTAGTGATTATCCTACATATAAAACAACTGCAAATAAGGATAAAGATACACAACAAGAAACTATTCCATACTATTCCTTTAAAGCAAGTCTAGATTCACAAAAGGGCCTATATCCTGGCTACTATACCACGCTTGATGTAGTAGTACAGTCAAAGCAGTTGTTAGCAGTTCCTGAAACGAGCATCATGGGCTTTGGAAAATCGACCTATGTATATGTACAAAAGAAAGGAAAGATTCAGAAACAAAAGGTAGAAACTGGTCAAAATGAAGGCAAATGGGTTGCCATACTTACGGGGTTAAAGGAAGAAGACAAATTAGAAGAAAATCCATCCTGGATTGTTCGCTTTGGTACTTCTCTTTTTGATTAGTATTTCACAGGTAAATTATGGTAGTGATTGGATTAAAAAGAACAAAATATTGCTGTAGACACAAATGTTATTTTTCAAATTAGACATTAAGAAAAGCAAGTATAATGGACATGCCAGTGTAATATTAGCTGGCTTGTTTTTTTATATAGTATTATTTATCAAAGTAACTCACCAATACCCATGTGTTGGCACATACACTCTGGACATGTGGAGTGCTGTTCACTACTGGTATTAAAAGACAAATAAATGATCTGGCCGTGTGTGTAAAAAAGTCTCTCTGATTTTCAGGGAGGCTTATATTTTTTCTTTAACGGTTATTTGTCTTTATTCAGTCAGAAATATTTTTATGTGCTCTTGTGATAAATAAACATAGGAACGCGTGTTCTTTTAATAGAAATATGACAGTGGGGATGGTGTTACTAATGGGTGAGTTAAATATAAAGCAAAAGAAATTCGCGGACTATTACATTGAAACAGGCAATGCTACAGCCAGTTATTTGAGAGCGGGTTATGAATCCGAAGGAAATGCTGCCGAAGTAAACGCCAGCCGCCTGCTAGGAAATGCTAAGGTTTTGGAGTATATTATTGAGCGGAATGAATAGTTGGATGTGGAATTTATTGCGGATATTACGGAAACAAAGCGGTATTGGACGGAAATTATGAGGGATGGAAATGCGGATATGAAGGACCGGTTAAAAGCATCGGAATTCATTGCCAAAACGAATGGGGCATTTGTAGAGAAAAAGGAATTGCAAGGTGGATTCAACAGTAAAATTGAGTTCTCATTTTTAGATCCATCCGTAGAAGATAATTAAGGGGAGATATCGAGCTTGTTGTTATTTAATTCAGCCTAGCAATAATTGCTGAGCTTTTTGTTGAAATAAGTACAATTGGCGCAACAGTAATTGGAATGGTTGTTGCCTCACGTGTACGACTTTTCAAACATGAGGATGAGACTTTAAGGTATAAAGAAAAAATATTGTGAAGAAATGTACTTAAACTAATGTGGCAGTTTAGCACAAGAAGGTAAATGATAAAATTGTGGTGAATTTAATTAGTATCATATTAAAAAGGAATGAGCTTTGTTGAACAATATATTTGAAAATTACAGGAATTATCAGATAAAAGAAATTTATGGGGAACAATACAAAAAATTTATTCATTTTGCTATAGAGAAGAGTGATTATTTCATCCTTGTACAAAGAAATGATATGCCTTGTGGTGATACAATCGATGAGTTATTAGAGAAATTAGAACCCTATCTGATAAATGTTCGAAAGCAAAAAAGTTGGGCGAATACACAACTTAGAGGTAGTAGTGCCTATGTGTTTTACTATCACTCTCATAAGGAGTGTGAGTCCATTTTAGTGGAGTATGCTAATAATATGTTTGATTGGCAGCAGCCAAGATTGTTGGAGGATTTATCTTTTTATAAAGAAGAAAATATATTATGGGTATCTAATACTGCACACGAAGAAGAACTTTATATGGAAAAGGTTAGTAATGAAGAAAAAAGTGAATTAAGAATGATGGGTATTAGATTGAAACATATATGAGGGTGACATTCGTGTAGGACAGATTGTGAAGAAATGTTCTTAAACTAACGGGGTGCTTTACTTGAATAAGAACAACATAAGAATCGAAAACCAGATATGAAAATTCAGGAGTGGCAAAAATGGTTGTGTTTATTCTTCTTGCAAATACTTTTGAAAAATGTTAAAATTTAGAAGAATTATTTTTGTTCGGTGTAAAGGATAGTCTAAGATTAACTTTTCGTCTTGATGATCACTGAGTGCAAGGATAGTAACACATTGTGTGCAAAGCACACAGCAGGAGGAAACAAAATGGAACAAGGTAAAGTAAAATGGTTTAACGCAGAAAAAGGTTTCGGATTTATCGAGCGTGAAGGCGGAGAAGACGTATTCGTTCATTTCTCAGCTATCCAAGGCGAAGGTTTCAAATCTTTAGACGAAGGTCAAGCAGTTACTTTTGACGTTGAGCAAGGTCAACGTGGAGCTCAAGCAGCTAACGTGCGTAAAGCAGCTTAATAATAAAACCAAACTCAAGCAGGCTCTTTATAGAGTCTGTTTTTTTATTTACCTTAAAAGCAAGGAACCCTACTCACGAATAAGTAGGGCACATGTAAACAGTAAATCAAATGGTAAACAAAGTGGATCACATAATCACTAATTCTCCTAATTACATTTGAATAAACACTTAGAGTGGCTAAAATTGTCAATCTTTTTTGGTGTAATTCAATTAAGCAGGTGCTTGAATTTAAGAGGATTGGCTGCTGCGGCAGCCTTTTCTTATTGGACTATCGAGCAGGTTAGTGCAAGAAGGAGAAGTAACAAAAAACAGCGAATTCTTTAATTTATTGAAGGAGGCTGAAGGCATAACGATGTTTGAGACCATTGGTTGGCGGTTTTACATAAATGCAAAAACTGAAGAAAAAGCTCAAAATGTTATAAAGAGAATTGAAAATGTTACCGGCAAATTAAAAATTAGTTTATTAGAACAATATTGGAAAGACAATTCGCTCTTTGAAGTTTATTGTGAATCTTCATTTCAGGTGTGTGAACCAGAAAAAGCAATATTCGAAGTTCTTGTTTTGGTTAATCAATTAGGACACGATATAGAAGTTGTTGGTCCTTTATTATATGAGAATGAACAAGTAGAATTTTCGGGTTATGTTTCAACTTCATCTATCGTTGGGTTAAACTGGTTTCATTTTTATTTAGATAATTTCAATTAAATTAACGTTCATATTAGGCTAACCCTACAAAAACGGGTTAGGTTAATAACAGATGATTGGAGATAAATGAAGTGTTTTATAATTTAGGTTCACCTGTTTATTCAAGTGACGTAGCAATGTCTAGAGCTAATCCAGTTGAGTATATAAATCCTGTATTTTTACCTGGAATATACTGCCCAAAATGTAATGATTTATGGGCAAGTAGTTCAAGAGTTAGAATAAACGAAACTGTGTCCAAACAAGTATCAGATATTCTTCAAAGTCACAATCTCCCAGACTTTGGAGTTCCATTGGACCAATTCCAAAGTCTTTGTAAAGAGATAGCATTAGCAACGAACATTCCATTAAAAATGCTTGAGCCTGGAGTTGATTTATGTCCACCAGAAGGACTAATTCGGAATACAAAAGTCAAAGATTTTACGCATCCTTTTCCAGGATTGATATGGGTTAAGGAGTCAGTAAAAGCTAGCTTAGAAGAGGCTAAACTACAAGGAATAACCTTTATCAAAGTAAATCTAAAATGGACTGGTAAAATGAAGAATTCCACAGAAGCTGTACCTGAACTGTGGGAAATCGTTGTAAATGGAAAAGCGTGGCTTGAAGGTAGTAACCTTGAAACGATAACTGCTTGTTCAATGTGTGGAAGGAAAGAATTTCTTAGGGGAAAGAATTCGAAGGTGGATAAAACCCGTTGGGAGGGCAGTGATGTCTTTTATGTAGACGATAATCCAAACATAGTCATTGTTACTGAGAAGGTAAAAGAGATACTCGATTATGGAAAGTTTACTAATTTCGATTGTAAGGCAATTTAATGAGTTTGGATTTTCCGCTATATAAAAAACGAATTAGGCTAGGTTGGAAATTTTGAGCTGCTTTTCCTCCAGAACTGGCTGCAATTAAGGCAGCCTTTATTTATTGAACTAACGAAGCAGGTTAGTGAAAGAAGGAAAGAGTCGCAACAGCATAGAAATATTATATTATTGTACATCCAAATTTTCACATTGGAGGGAAATGGTTATGTTCAAACTCAAAGAAATTATTAAAAGTCTATTTGTTAAATGGGAAATGGTTTATTCAACCCAGGACGCTACTAAGCATTTTACAATGCTTGGAAGACTTGATAATAAAGGGATTAAATATAAAACAAAAACTATTAGCTTTGGCGGTGGATATGGAGGAGGAGAAGGATTTTCAGCCTCATATCAAATATTTGTACTCAGAGACACAATAAACAAGGCAAATGAAGCTATACACCATTCGAAATAATAGGTGCGGGCGATCCCTTTTTCTTATTGCATTAACGGCGCAGGTTACTTGAAGAAGGAAACATCTCCAGTCTAATTGTATAATCATAAAAAAGGGGTGATTGGCTTTGAGAAGCATTCCGAAAAAACAGGAAATATTACTCGATGAAGAAATTGATGAACAAGAGTTTGTTAGCATAATTAATAGCTTCTACAAGCAAGATTGTTATATCTATGCGATTATTCCTGAATATGAACAAGACCTATTAAATGGAATTTCAAACGACTTTATTGAAGTTAATAAATTCCCGTTACCACGTACTTTTCCATTGGAAATGGGCTATGTGGGTTATGTAAAGGACAGTCAAAAACGATATATTTACGAATTTTATTTACGGTCTACTACAATAGATTATCTGATTTTTTCCGAGACTGATGTATCAGAACAATTAAGTAAATTAACAAAAAGGAATTTGGACATTTACAAAATGTTTCAATTAAATAAGGTTCCTCATATAACCATTGGTCCCGATGGTCAATGGCTAAATTTAGTTGAGTATTGAGTGGTTTCTTCTTCAACTAAAGGGTGCAAGAGTTTAGCAAAGGAGTTGCTGCTGCGGCTCTTTTTCTTGTTTCACTAACGTGGCAGGTTAGCTGAAGAATTCGGAAGTACACTCGTGTTTCACCCAACCCAATAAAAATGCACCCGATTAATCGGATACATACTTACATATTCCATGTAAATAAACGGAGTATTCCCTTTGTATACATTCTCTTAATTTAATTTTTCCTTCTCTTTCTAATTCTCCAACCAATTCTTCAATCTTTTTTTCATCTTCTTTTGTAGCCTTAGGAATCTCTATTGAAAAAAAATTACCTCGACTGGCATTGTTTAGTTTTTTTAATAATCCAACTTTATTCATTGGGTCATCCCCTTTATCTATTCTTTAGACATAAAGGAGGTTTTTTCCTTTGAGTCAATTATTTTCTTAAAATTAAATGATTATATCTTCTATCAAAGGAATTTGCAGTAAAAATCTTTCCTTCTGTATAAGCAAAATACTATCATTATTATTTTTCTTTTGCAATTTCTGTTCTATTAGGTGCAAGTGGAGGTTGCTCTAACCATTTATTTTGCACCATAATATTAAACCACTTTTTAGTAAGCATAAGATTTTGTAGAATGGTGCTTTCGTAAGTAGATACAAGGTCTGTTCGCATTGCAGATGCTAAACCTACCCCGTGATACGCTTGTGCAGCTTGGAATAAGAAACCAGTATGATACAACATTAACTTATCGGAAAAAGGAGAGTCTGTTGAAGTTGTAATTTCAGTCTCCCACGACTTAGGAACTGGTAAATTATCCGTTTGCATAATTTTTGAAAAATCTTTTATTTGTTGATTAGCTATTTTTTCAGCATACTCTAAAAATTTTCTTCCTTCTTTTGTTTGTGTGACTTGACTGAATGCAATTGCAAGAGTTTTTGCCATAATACTTTTTTTTAGGTTGAAAGAAATACTTATGATTTCTGTCGCTGCTAACGTTCTACCCTTTCCGAAAAATCCATCTGCGAAATCTCGGCTGGAAACATATTCAGGGTTTTCAGCAGGATAAAATAAAGGGTCTCTCTGAAAACTTCCTTTTTCAAGCAATAAATCAATTGTTTGATGATACATCCTTTTCCCATCGTTATCGCACGAGTCGTAAAAAAACCTTAAGTCCTCTCTGACAGAAACGCCCAATGAAGTGGAGTGTCCTAGCAAACCGTGTAAAGTCATAATGTGTAAATAATTTAAGCAAAAAATATCAGTGAACAATCTCGGTTTACCTTTAAAAAGGTCGGATTCCGTAAATCCAATGGGAATAGGAAATTTCTCGTTCTCCAAAAAAGCAACCATTTGTTGCTTTTGCTTTTCGAAAGTCTTGATAGCATCCTCAAAAATGGCTTTTATTGGCTCGTCTTCAATAATAGTAACCATATATCTATTTACAATATCAACGGCTGTTCCATTTACATACTCTCCCCACAAAGTTCCTATTTCGGAAGATGTGAGTTTTAATTTATCCTTTTCCATCCTGTCACCTCTTGGATATTATTTACCAATTCACCAAGAGATATGAATTTCTGATTTATAAAAAGATGACCAGTTTTAAGATTAGATGTAAAGTTTAATTTAGAATAATTAGCCGATTTTTCACTTGCGATTTTTCCAAGAATAATTTTACTTTACGCTAAAATTAATTTAAAGGTTGTGAAGAATTACACTTAAAGTAACGGGTGCTTTACTTCAATAAGGGGTAAGGCTTTTTTCTTGTTCAACTAAAGAAGCAGTTTAGTTGAACAGTGGATTATCATTACTGGCTGGGAATTTGTATAAATCATCGGATAAAATATAAGTATGGAGGGAGAGATTATGAAGGGCAGACCAGAACTAAAAATAGAAGCAGAAAAAATTTATAAAACAAAGAAGAACCCTAATGGAATGTTTGTAGCACGGATTATCCAGAGACCCAAAGAAGAAGAAAAGCTAGACTTTGTTTTGGTGATTCAAAACCGAAAAAACAAGCAGATTACTTATAAAGAAGTCTTGGTAACAACAGATAATGATTATTATTCCTTTCGGCTTGCACGGGGAAATCTTGAATGGGTATCCTTGAATGCAGTTGCGGTATGGGACAGTCTCGGTCATAAATTAGTGGAAGTAGCAGCTTTAACAGGCATGGAAAATTACCGTATTTCCGATGAACATTGTTCAGCTTATCGGGAAAAATGACAAATTTGTATCTTAAACCCTGAGACGATGTTGAAATGTTCTTCTTTCACTATCCTGAAAATAAAAACTGCAGTGGGGAATTTTAGGCAATACGAAACTAGACCCATTAAAATCCGTTAAAAAAAAGGATCTGGGCTCTTAATTTACAATGTATGTTGTCCTTCATTAGGCTATAGCTTCAACCGTTACTTTACAACCAAGGATCTCTAGTCGTTTAATAGATTGTTTGATCACTATTTCTTTTTTTCGTCGATCAAAGTAATCTGCACCTAACTCAACATAAAGTTGCCTTTTGTTTAACAAATGATAAACAATCGTTAAAATGGTATGTCCAACCGCAACTGCCGTACGTTTTTTTCCAATTCTTGCTGCCAAGCGCTGATATTGAGAAGAGAGATAAGTGTTTTTGGTTTTTGCCGCCGAATGTGCTGCTTCAACAAGTGCTGCTCGCAACTTTTTATTACCTTTTCTGGTTTTACCGGACTTTTTTTTCCCAGCACTTTCGTTATTACCTGGAACCATCCCAGCCCATGAACATAGATGGGCTGCCGTAGGAAATTGCTTCGCAATTTCTTTTCCTAGTCCTATTTCAGCCAAAAGTTGTTCCGCATGGCTTCTACCTATACCTGGAATTGAATCTAGTAATTCAATATCTTCTTCATATGGTTGCATGCGTTGTTGGACTTCTTCACTTAACATTTTGATTTGTTGATCCAAAAAGTCGATATGTGAAAGCTGAGTTTTTAACATCATCTTTTGATGGAGTCCGACGGATCCGAATAAGGCACGTTCCAAATCATCCTTTTTCTTTTTCATACTTCTTTTTGCCATTCCAGCTAATACTTGAGGATCATCGATCCCATTGATGAGTCCCTCAATCATTGATCGTCCGGACACACCCATAATGTCTGTTGCAACGGAGGAAAGTTTGATATTAGCACCTTCCAACACTTTCTGAATTCTACTTATTTCTCTTGCTCTTTCTTCAATAAGACTTCGGCGGTATCGAACAAGTTCCCGTAATTCCCTTTGATCTCGATTCGGAATGTAGCTGTGTTGAAGAAGACCATGACGAAGCAATTTTGCGATCCATTCTGCATCTTTAACGTCGGTTTTACGTCCAGGGACAGCCTTGATGTGAGCAGCGTTGACCACCATGGGTTGAATGTCTTCTAATTCGAGAAGGTTGTATATTGGTTTCCAATAAACACCGGTACTTTCCATAGCAGCGTGAGAACAGCATTTACTTTTAATCCAATCTATTAATTGAATCAGATCGTGTGTCATCGTACCAAATGTTTGAATCTCCTTTCCTTTTGGAGTAATGGCACAAGCGGTAATGCTCTTCTTGTGAATATCTAATCCACAACATCGTTCATTAACAACATCCATTATTATTTTCCTTTCTACGGGCTGAAGTAAATTAGGCTGGTGCAACAACCATATAAGATTAATCTATCCTGCGTGCTTCCCGTGAGGGAGCGACAATTTGTGGTGCACCTGGTCGTTAAAAATCAGTCTACCATGCGGGCTCGAGGCACCATAGTTGAACGACCTACCTTCGCCAGCCTATAAAAAGGATTGACAGGTACAATGAAAACTAGACGGGATTATGAACCATTTTCATTCATTTGATGGTGCCGCAGTGCGGCATGGTTGTCTACCATGAAAATAAGTTTCTTCAAGATTAGAAAATGACATTACTTAAGAAGACCCTGCTCAATCGTTAAAAAAAAGAGGAGAGCGATAATTAATGAGTCTATGGATTAGGGTTGACTGGATTAAGGTCAGTATCAGTATTGACACTTCCTAACCATTTTCATTCTCTGTGGTGAAGCGCCGATTTTTGCGCTTCATGGATGGCTAACGGGTGCATTACTTCAACAATGGGGTAATGCCATTTTCTTATTCAAGTAACGTAAGCAGTTTACTTGAAGAGAAAAATGACTCCTTTATGTCGCATTTGACACATATTGCGTAATAAAACAAAAAGTGCTGCTAAAGATAGCAACACATTAAGAAAAATTTTATTGAACTATAAAAAGTAGCTTTTGTAATAAAAGAATGTGATTATAATCGCAAATAAAGTATAAGCAATGGAGGCATAGATTGGTATTTTTCCAAATTTAATATGCCTTTTACCCTCAATCTCCATGTAGGTTTGGCTGTTAAATAAATCGGTCATTGGATTATTCGGTGCTGTAACTAAGATTCCAAGCATACCTACTGGAAAAGTTAAGTCAATAATATTAGCATGAAAAAGAAGTGCTGCACCAAAATTGAGAGCCATTAATAACGAAAAAGTAGCTAAAAATGCAAGTATTCTGTTCATGTTTTTTCTCCACTAATTGATATGAATACATTTAGTTTAAAAGAGGGAGAAACAATAGACAAGTGTATATTAATTCCAATCAATCGTTTTATGAACACTACGAACCAATGATGCAATACATGAGAAGGTGCTTGTTGAACTACCATGAAAATAAGTTTCTTCAAGATTAGAAAATGACATTACTTAAGAAGACCCTGCTCAATCGTTAAAAAAAAGAGGAGAGCGATAATTAATGAGTCTATGGATTAGGGTTGACTGGATTAAGGTCAGTATCAGTATTGACACTTCCTAACCATTTTCATTCTCTGTGGTGAAGCGCCGATTTTTGCGCTTCATGGATGGCTAACGGGTGCTTTAGTTGAACAAGACATTACTCAAGGCCAATCTAAAATTGGTCTTTTTTCTTTGGTGAATAATCAACAATAAATTAACAGAGCCCTTTTGAAAAAACTGTTTCATTTAGGTACACCCGAATGAGACCTCTGGCAGCTCACGGCAGAAATATATTTATAGTGTCTCAATTAAATGCCTCAAAACCCGGGATAATATTCTAGTAATTTTTATATAAAAGGGCAAATGACAAATGAAAAAGGGGGACGCCAGGGTTTCAACTACTGAGTAAAAATATAATATAAAAACATAATTTGTATTAAAATCAAAACATATATCATCATATATATTAATATATAATTTATTATTAAAATCATCTCTAATTTTATTGTTTACTACAACAGATAAGTGGTTAATACAATTTATAGTTCTTTTCTTGAGAAGGGATCTTAAAAAACATATATTCCGATTGTTATGTAAAAAAAGTACTGGCCCTTTAATAACTTAACAAGATGATTACGAATCATAATGAAAGAAGAATAGGTAAATAGAAAAACTCTAACCAAAATCGCGGTTAGAGTTTTTGTCTATATAGCATTCAGCCAGGATTTTTGCCGATTTCAAATACTGTAATTATTCCAAAATTCGCCAACCTGAAGGTCCAGAAAAAGTCACCTAAGGTGACGAGAGCTAATAAAGGTTGGTAGCTATTAAAAGTAAAACGAATAGAAATAGATAGAAGTAAGAAAAAAGGTTGTTAAAAAGTAATCCCGAAACAATATGACTAAAGTCTGCTAAAGCTAACAACTATTGTTGGGCTTTTTTACCATATTCAAAGCTAATGACTCATTTTTAATATAGTTTTAAGATAGTACTATCTGAATATATCGAAAATAGTATATTTTTGTTAAAATCTAAATAGAACAAATATTCGTACTATATAACAATATCATATAAGGGAGTTGAGAGAAAAATACATATGTATGAGATTGATTCAAACAAATACCACGTGAGTTGTTTGCAATATCATATTACATTTTTTACAAATAATTACATAGTGCTAGAGAAAGAGGAAATAGACTTTATAAAGTCCTATTTTAGAAACGTCTCCACTCGTCATGAATTTAAAATCGTGGGAATGGAGATCCATGGGTACAGCGTTAGACTAGTTATCAATTGCAAAACGACTCATTACATACCCAATCTCATGAAAGCTCTAAAAGGTGGAACAGCAAGGTTTTTATATAAGGAGTTTCCGGAAACAAAAATAAAAAAGGGTGGTAGTCTGTGGGATCAAAGATATTTTATCTCAACTGACAATCGGCTGCTAGATAACTTGGTACAGGACTACAAGGATGAAAAAAGCCTTTCTTAATAAGGAAGAATCCAATATAAGTCGGGTTTAAACTTCAATAAGAACAGTATTGAATCATAACTTTATGAAGTTATCCTTTTTCAAACATGACCAATTTTTATAGACCCTTTATAGCATCAGTTTTGATCAGAAAGGGGATTATCTTTTGAGAAACGATTCTATCGAAAGATCCGTTAATGATTCCATGCTCACTATCGCCGATTACATTTTGCAAATGATCGAACAGACTAAAAGGCAACAAGAATTAGATATAAAAAGGCTCGCGGTTGGCGATGACCTTTCATTATTGAATGAAGAAAGGGAAGAAGCTGAGTACGAACTGTATTATGCTTTAATTAAAGAAAGGCAACCAGATCTATTTAAAGTAAAGGGAGACTTGGTAGAATCCTTTTCCGTCGAAAAAGATAAAAGTTTTCTTCAGATTTTTCATAAAAATGGTCAATTTTATGGTGTTTATAAGCATGAGTCCCAAGAAGCTCACAAAGTCACTCATGATTTTCAATCCAAAGAGGAAGTGCTTGGGAGCACGTTGGGAACCTCCGAGTTCGAAAAGTTCCGAGGGCTATCGTTCTTTCTTTCGAAAGATGGGAAGGCTTTTTCTCTTCAATATAATAAGCAATTTCGACTCAATTTAGTAAAACCTTATAAAACCCTATCATTCTATGAAAGTATTGAACAAGCTCGATCCTTTGTTGTTAAAGAAGAACTGAAAACCGATCCGAAATTAAGGATACAATCTCTTCGTAGAACATTAGAGAAATATCATATTCCCTCTGATCTTATAGGGAAGACTGTCACGTTAAACAGAATATCGAAAGATGATGAAGGCATTAGAATCTCCTTTGAAGAAGCTGAAAAAGAAAGGAACATCAGGTTACCAGACCTTGCTGAAAAATGGATGGAAAGAGTAAGGGACAATCCCAGAATGAGAGTAGCGTTTGATGAACTTATAATGGATAGTTGTTCGATTGGGGAAGGTTTTCTTGCCTTTTATGGTATGGATATAAATAAAGAGCTTCAAACAAGGCAGCATGATTTTGAAGTGATTTCAAATGCAGAAGGTTCGTACATTGGGAAGTTAAGTGGGAATGGTAGGGTAAAGAAACTATCACCTTACTTTTTTGAAGAGGAGGCAAAGAAACAATTAGAAAATTTGACTAAATATATTCAATTAGAAATACAGAATGAAAGATACATAGATAAAGAATCTGGTCCGACCATCAAATTCATGGGTAGAAGTGAGAAACAATGAAGGGGGAAGAGGAATAGTGAAAACACAAAAAAAATTACAACCAATACTTTTGTTTGCAGCTCTTATGGTAGGACTCTATCTCATACCGGAGCATGCTTTTGCTGCTGGGGAGGTGGAGGCGAAGGTGAAGGAAGGGCTAAAACAAATTCAAGCATTTTTAACTGGCATTGTGGTGATCGTTGGTATCTGCGTTGGAGTCTGGATTATCATTAAAAAATTACCTGGCGTAGACGATCCGCATACGAAAAATGAAATGTTCCGAGGGGTAGGAATGGCACTTGCAGGGGTCGGGTTAGCATCGGCTCTTGTATGGATTGTCCCGTGGGTATATGGGTTATTCGCTTAATCGAGGTGGTAAGTATGACTACAAAAGAAGATGTGAAAGAAGTACTTAAAGAATTATTAGGGCAAGAAGATAATCGAAAGGGGAAAACGTTTGTTTTTCCTGACAATGTAAACCGATCTTATAACATAGTGAAAGGTTTATCGATTGGAAACTTTTTTAAATTTATTTTGCCGGCAGTTGTCATTGCGGCAGGAATCATTCTTATTCCACCCTACTCATTAGGGTTTATGATGGTCAAAATGTTCTTTGTAGCATTGTTGCTATTAGGCTCTTTTATTTTTGCAGTTTTACGTCCCATTACATCTCGTCCAAATATAACCTACAGTAACTATATGAAACTAATTTTTAATTACAACAGTAGACAGAAGTTGTTCTTTATGAAATCGAATAAAAGGGATGAATTCCATGGCTAGCCATAAAAAGAAAATAGATAGAACAGAGTTTGACTTTGAAGTGGAAACCCTTGTAAATAAAGGACAAAGAACGATTCAAGATCTAAGCGTGATAGAAGGTATATATAAGGATTATGTACTTCTGAAAAATGGGTACTTAGCATCCATTTTGCAAGTAAGTGGAATCAATATGGATTTATTAGCTGAGTATGAACAGAATCGCTTATTTGAAGACTATGGATCATTTTTAATGAGCCAAGTCCACGATCAATTACAAACCATCTCTATGACTGTACCTGTGGATTTGAGATCGTACAACTTAGGTTGGAAAAAACGATATCTTCAAGAACTTGAAAATAAAGAGAATGCCGGAAATGATTATAAGAGAAAATTAATCGCCTCATATATAGATCACTTCCAAGGTATCAGGGTTAAAGATGAAATGTCCACCAAACAACACTTTATTGTTATAAGGGAGAAAATGAACAAACGTACTTTTCAGGATTTAGAACGTGCGGAAAGTATTTTAACAAAAAAGGTGGAGGAAATATCAAACTCTTTACAATCTACTTTCGAGGCCTACGATATAGCGATAAGAAAATTATCTGAAAAAGATACGTTAACTCTGCTTTACCGATACTTTGATTTTGAAATGTCGAAACTTTACGTTTAACCACCCGGGAAGGAGAAAATCATGCCCTTTTCTTTAGCAACACTTTTTCCATTGAAAAAACGTGAAAATAAACAAGAAGAAAAGATGCAACAATCCCCAGACCTTCTGCAAGGGGTTTTAGAGACAGAGGAACTTAATTCTATCTATCCCTTTGTTTGGAAGGAAAATAAGAGTTTCATAGAAAGTGGAGGGAACTTCATTAAAGTGCTGGCCGTGGTTTCTTATCCCAAAGAGCAAAAAGGCAACTGGCTATCAGACTTGAAACGCTTGAAGGGAAACATTTCTTTTGTCCAATATTTAGAACCTGCTAACTCTGAGGGAATGATTAGTTATTACAATGACTCTATTAAAAATAAGGATGCTGAACTATTAAAAACAAGAGATCCAGCTACGCGTATCAGATTACAATCAGAACTTGATAGTGCCAGATACCAACTCAATCAGGTGTTAACCAACCGTTCTAACTTTATGTATCTCTACACGTACATTTTCATTCAAGCGATAACCCTAGAAGATTTGAAGACCTTAGAGGACAATGTCCAAAGGATTTGCACAAAATTAAGAATGAAAGCTTTAAACCCTCATTATGCTACGCCAATGGCTTTCTGGTCCGCATTACCCTTAGGGGATAATCAATTAAAAGATTATACCTATCAGATGTGCAACAGTGAAACAGCCTCTTCTTTTTTTCCATTTGATGATTCCGAAATTTGTTACCTATCACCAATGGCTCAGGTGGAAGGGATTAATAAGACAACCAATTCCTTAGTAGCAATTGATTATTTAGAAACGCAGCGCACATTAAACCAAAACATGGTCGTTATCGGAACATCCGGTGTTGGTAAATCCACATTTATGGTTCAGAAGATTCTTCGTTGCTTCGCAATGGGGATCAAAGTGTATATTATTGATCCGGAAAGTGAATACTCCCATATCGTGAAAAATCTCGGTGGAGAAGTGGTACACCTTAGCAGTAATAGTGCAACAAAGATCAATCCTTTAGAGATATTTTCTACAGAAATTACAGACACCGAAGATTTTAATACGGATGCAGAATTCGTCAGAGACCTTGTGAAACAGAAGGTTCAACGTCTTAAGGCGTTTTTTAAAGTGTTAAAAGCTGATTTAACACAGGTTGAATCTAGTATTTTAGACAAGACACTAACCCATCTTTATAATCGCTTTTCAATCAATGAGGAGATTGATTTTAAAAATCTGAAAGCCACTGACTATCCCATTCTACAAGATTTTTACAGTGACTTAGGGGAACTAAAGGAAAATGATATCGAACGGTATGAAAAAATCCAAGATTTTTATTTTATATTGGAAAGTTATGTTCATGGCTCAAACTCATTATTTAATGGTCACACGAACGTGAATATCAATAATTCCTTATTCTCCTTTAATTTAAAATCACTTCAAAATGAAGTAGATGTTCAGGCGGCCTGTTACTTTAATATCTTCGGTTTCTTATGGGACGAAGTAACAAAAACAAAAGATGAGTTAATTTATTTATTTATTGATGAGTTTCACTTCTTATCCAAAAATCCTGATTCTATGAGGTTTTTCTATCAAGCGTACAAACGGTTTAGGAAATACAATGCTGGAGCGATTGCAGGAACACAACAAATTATCGATGTTCTCGATACCACTGATAACCTGGGGGCAGCCATGATTGAAAACAGTCATACAAAGGTATTTTTTGGTCTAGACAATAAAGGCGTAGACGATGTAGTGAAAAAGATTAATCTATCCTTTTCTGATGAAGAGATTTCCTTATTACGTGCTAAACGACAAGGAGAAGCGTTAATTACATATGGATCTCAACGTGCTTTTATCAGGGTGGAGCTTACACAAGAAGAACTTCGTCTTTGGAATAAAAAACGATATTTTGAAAAGTATGGGTTAGATCCCGACGAAATCCCAGACTATGAAGCTAGGAACGAAATGACTCCGATTGAAAAAGAGGAAGTACGAAATTTTGTTCTGTAAAGGAAGGACATAATGGTGAAAATCCAATTATTCGAATTCGGAACGTTATTTATTCATCAAAATAACCACTATCGTTTGGAAATACCTGCAAGAAAGGTGTTGGCCGAAAGATCAGAAGATGTAAAAGATCTTCAAGAAAGATTCACCTTATTTCTTTACTCTACGTGATATAAAAAAAGAAAACGATCGATTTATTCTCAACTATGTGATGGAGGAAGATTACCAATCACTCATTACAGCAAAAGAATATTCAAGTGTATTGCGTCTGGCCTTAGTAAACGAGTTGTTGGAGATGGATCCGTTAAATAAAGCAAAAGAGATAGTATTGATTCATCCCAGAAACATTTTCTTTAAAGATATGAAAACACTAAAGTTCCTATATAGAAGCAATCAATGGTTACCCTATGATGACCATATAGAAAAGCTGGAACAGTACAAAATTTTAATTATCTCTATGTTCTCACGTTTCACCTATGAAAAATATAAACGAGAAAAAGGTAATCTCTTAAAAAAGGAAAAAGATGAATTTCTATTTAGAATTGACAATGCTGAATCTGTTGAGGATTTGAAAGGATTGATTTCCAAGAAACTGCAGAAGGAAGAAACCAATCATTTCATCGGATTGGAAACGGAACAACAAAAAACCAAGAAGCAAAAGAGGATCATGGCGGGTATATCGTTTGGGATTTGTGCGTCTGCCTTAGTTTTAGCCCTTTTTCTTAACAAATCAGCAGTAAATAGAATTCAATCGGTCCATGCGATGGAACTTAAAAAGGCTGAACAAGAATCTAAGTTTTATAAAATGCTAAGTGAAGAAAAATTCGATGAAGCCATTTCCTTTTTGAAAAAAAATAATGGCAGTAATAAGGAGATTGCGAAGGTGTACCTTGAAAAAGGTGAGTATCAAAAGGCAATTGATACCGATAAACGTTTAATTAAACCCACTGTGGAGGCCTTATATAAAGCGAATAAAAAGGATGAAATACCAGGGTTAAAAGCTGAAAGTGATTATTTGGAGATTGAAAAGAAAATACTAAGATATGATTATAGCACTTTGTTATCGATGCAAGCATTTGCAAAAGATAAAGACCAACAGCTTCGTATGGGCAAAGCTTTTACAGAACATGGAGATCTTGAAGATGCTAAAAGTTTAAATGAAAAGCTGAAAAGCAAAGAGTTAGAGATCACTATTAGAAAAAAGGAATTGGAAAATCAAGTTGCTACGTTAGAACAACAAATAAAAGAGATTAACGAAAACGTAAAACCAGAAGACAAACAAAAAGAGCTTGATTTCAAAAACAAGGAACTTAAAAACGCGATAGCCGAGATAGAGAAAATTAATAAAGAATTGTGGTGAAATAAGTGGCAGCATTAGCCGCTGTAAAGGGGACTGTTTTTGTTGTTAGGAACTGGAAGGAAATCACAGTAGGAGTTGTTTTCGCTTTCATACTCATGGCCGGTTTGCTGCTTGGAATGAATACCTCTGAACAACAGCCGATTGAGAACATTAATTCACCATTTGGTGCAGCTGATGTCCCACCAAATATTGCGCAATGGAGAGGATTAGTTAGTGAATATACGAGCAAGTATGGAATACCAGAATACACAGATTTCCTTCTAGCTCTTATGTATCAAGAATTAGGGAATTCTCAAACGTTAGATATTATGCAAAGTTCCGAATCTGCTGGGCTGCCACCGAACTCTATACAAGATCCTGTTATGTCCGTCAATTTTGGTGTTAAACATTTTAAATCAGTGTTAAAACAAGGGCAAAAAGATGGAGTTGATTTTGCTACGATCGTTCAATCTTACAATTTCGGTACTGGATACATAAACTTTGTTGCTTCAAATGGTGGTAAACATTCAGTGGATTTAGCTCGAAAATTTTCTTTGAATGAAGCATCCAAACAAGAGTGGGTTTGTTCCGACTGGAGAGCACCTTACTGTTACGGTGACTATACGTATGTACAAAAAGTAATGAAAAACCTCATGCCTCTAGATATTGCTGTGGGGGGGAGGAATGTTTCTCCGATGGGGGAGCAGGCATTTAAAGCGATTATTTCAGAAGCACAAAGATACGTAGGCTGGCCTTATATGTGGGCCGGTGCTAACCCTGGTACAGGATTTGACTGTTCTGGCTTTACACAATGGACATTTGCGAAGGCTGGTATAAAGTTGCCACGAACTGCTCAAGAACAATTCGATGTTTCTTCTAAAATCCCACCAGCAGAAGCAAAGCCAGGTGACTTTATTTTTTATACGGGTACATATGAGACAGACAATTATATCACGCACGTTGGAATTTACATGGGGAACGGGAAAATGTTTGATTCAAATGGTTCAGGCATTGGAATGCATGATATCGATTCTCCTTATTGGAAATCCCATCTGGTTGGTTTTGGTAGAGTAGCAGATTAGGAGGGAAACACCTTGAATAAAGTATTGGCTGTCTTTTTAGGGATATCCATTCTGGCAAATGTAATCTTGGGTTTAATGTACGTTGGTCAAAGAGCAACGGTCTCCCAAGCAGAAGAAAAAACCGTAGAATCAAAAAAGCAGATGGTTCAGTTAAAAGACGAATCACATAAAAAGGAAAAAGCCCTTACCACCTTTCGACAGAATGAATCTTACTATGAAATTGAACATAGTGAAGAGGTTAAACGTTTTGTAGATGAAACCTTTAAAGAACTATTTAATTATGATAACAAAACTTATGCTGCACGTTTTGATCTGGTCCGCAACAAATTAGCAGAGTCAGTCATTTCAAAACTTATGGCTTCAGGAGAAATGGGTAGTACACAAATTGAATTTAGTAATAAAGTGAAGGCTTTAAATGTATATCTAAGTGCTGTAGAAAAAGACCAAGCAAAAGCTCTTGTAAACATGGAAACACAATACTCGGTGGGTGGCAGCGAGTTCCCAAGAAAAAATCAAATATATGAGGTTACACTTGTTCAAAATGGGGATAAATGGTTACTTGATAAATTAGAATTAATGGGATCTTTCGAACCCTTTGAACAGAACTAAGTAAGCAGTCATCAACGGTAATGCAAAAGGAGAGAAACCCATGAAAATGTTTGGTATTCGACTATTGTTAACGATCTTTTTATTGGTCCTTCTTGAACTGATCGTAATCAATTTAGCTGGAATCCTCCCATTTATTGCAGCACACAAGGCAAATATTTCTGGTGCCCCATACCAGGAATTCATAACAGAAAACCTGCTGCATCCGATTGAGAGTTCTACGCTTATGATTGAAGAGAAAAATCCGCTTTTCTTCTTAGGTAGTGTGGCAGTGCTCCTTTTATCCTTCTATGCTGCTTTTTTTATGAAAGGTGCTAAAGGTAAATATCAGTTAGCAGACAAATACGGTGTTCATGGATCAAGTAGATTCGCTCACAAGCATGAAATATTTAAACATGGCGAGACAGTTAGGGTTCCAATAAAACAACTTATGAAAGATCTTGAAGCAAGTATGCTAGATACGAAAGGGGAGAAGTAAAATGGCTGTAAATTACATGGACAATAACGGAATCATAGCTGGTATTTTGAATCATGCGGTTATTGTCCAGCCTACAAATTCAAACCTTCCCAACAGAAATCACTTTGTAGCCGGTGGTCCAGGATCCTCCAAAACACAAGGGTATGTGGTAACGAATGTGTTACACGAAAAAGAGTGTTCCTTAGTCGTTACAGATCCCAAAGGTGAGGTCTATGAAATGACGTCTGAGGTTAAACGAAGGCAAGGTTATGAAGTACACGTGGTGAATTTTTCAGAAATGGAGTACTCTGATCGCTATAATCCTTTTGATTATGTCAGGGAGGAAATCCAGGCATCCACGGTAGCCAATGCGATTGTTGCTTCTAAAAATGATCCAAAACGAAAAGACTTTTGGTACAATGCTCAATTTAGCTTGTTAAAAGCATTAATCTTGTATGCGGTTCACGAGTTGCCGCCCAATCAACGGAACATGAAAGGTGTTTTGGATTTTTTACAAGAATTTGATCCAGAGGAAAGCAATGATGGTGCTAGTGAATTAGATGAGCAATTTTTAAGACTAGATAAATCGCATCCAGCAAGAAGAGCATATGAGTTAGGATTTAAAAAGTCCCAAGAAAAAACTCGCGCAAACATTATCATCTCTTTGCTGACAACAATTGGAGACTTTACTTCCAGTTCGGTTTCACGGTTTACGAGTTTCTCAGATTTCTACTTAGGAGATGTGGGAAAAAGGAAAATAGCTTTATATGTCATTATTCCTGTAATGGATTCTACATGGGAAGGTCTAATTAATTTGTTTTTTAATCAAATGTTTCAGGAGTTGTATAAAGTAGGTGCTAAAAACAGGGCAAAACTCCCTCATCCAGTGGTTTTTATCTTAGACGAATTCCCGAACTTAGGGAAGTTTCCGGACTATGAAAGGTTCTTAGCAACCTGCAGGGGGTATGGAATTGGGGTTCTAACAATTGTTCAAAACATTACTCAATTGCAAGAAAAGTATGGGCGGGAACAAGCTGAATCCATTTTAGGTAACTGTGGAACAAAAATTTGCTTAGGTAATGTAAACGAAACAACCGCAAAATACTTTTCACAGTTAATGGGGAAAACAACCGCCAAAGTAGAGACAGGATCATCTTCAGAATCAAAAGGGAAATCATCAAGTACTTCTTCATCATCAAGTTACTCATACACAGCACGGAACCTAATGAATGAAGATGAGATTCTAACCATGCATAAAGATGATTGTATTATTATCATTACTGGAAAACACCCCATAAAAGCGAAAAAAGCTTATCAATATCGCTTGTTTCCAAATGTTACGAACTCATACTATGTTAGTCAATTAGACTATCAAAATAGTGCGTCACAAGAGGTTTTAGATTGGTTTGAAGAGAAAAAAGAAGACTATCAACAATACATTCATTCCTATGATCGAAAAGTGGCTTTACAAAAAGCTGAGGATGAATGGCATGAAATAAAGAAAAAACAAGTTGAGCAAGAGGCTAAAAACCAGGAAGAACTTGCCATGAGCTTTTTTTCTCAAATGAATTCAAATACTGATGTTAATCCATCAAAAGAAGGGAGTCATTAAATTGAAAAAAACAGTAATGCTTATATTTGTATTAATGGTATGTACATTTCTTACTGCATGTAATGGCAGTGGTAATCAATTTAATCCAAAGGTTGAGCAAGAAAAAGCAACAAAGGTAATGAACAGTGTTTTAAATTCCTTTGATGATGAAGAAAAGTTAGCTGAAGCAAAAACACGTGATGAAGCAAATCAAATTGCATGGGCGAAAATTAAAGAAAAAAATGCTAAGGCAATCTCTAAGGATCTAAGCAAAGATGGTCAAAAACTACTATTATATATATTGACTGTAAACAAAGCTGAAGATTTACCAAACGGGCAAACAAAATCAAACTTACTATTTAGTCAAGGTGCAAAAATTAAAAGTGTCAGTTTAAATGAAACTGAAAAAAGATTCACTTTTGATATGGAACGATACGAGATTGATCATAAATTAATCACCCTAGAAAAGCAGGAACATGTTTGGAAAATTGTAAGAGTTGAGGACCCTGAATAAGAGGTGAGTAAACTTGTTTAATTTTAAGGAAAAAATTGTTGAGGCTATCCAAGGTATGTTAGAAGATTTCATTGAATGGGCTCTTCTAATGTGTAATGATTTGTTATTAAAACAAAATCCTGAAATTCAGTTCTTTACTACAGTAAATAATTTCTTGCTAGCCTTAACCTCCACAATAGCTGTAACCATTATTTTATATAAGATTATAGAGGTTATGTCAAGGAATGCTGCAGGAGATGCCGTTTCATACGGACCTGTTATAGTAAATACCTTAAAAAGCGCCTTACTGTTACCTGCAATGCCTTTTATTCAAAAGATCTTGTTAGAACAAGTCGCTTATAATATGGGAAACTGGATGATTGGAGAAGGAAGTAAGGTTAGCAAGGAAAAAATCAATGATATGTTTGATCCAAATAACTTTGATACACTCCATTTTCAAGGTGCTGCACTTCTTATCTTATTAGCCGTATTTGCAGTCGCATTTATAGCATTCTTGTTCTCAGTTGCTGTATTCCATGCAGACATCATGTTCCTATATTTACTATCTCCCTTGGCTTGTGTATCAGTCATTGCTGATGATAATGAATACTTAGGTGTCTGGTGGCGCGAATTATTAAGTCAGATTGTAACAATTATAGCAAAAATCTTTTTATTTGTTGTAGCTCTAAGTATATTAATCAATGAAAATATAACGTTTCTCAATTTTCTTTTACTCATGGGATGTTGTATTCTCCTTATTAAGAGTCCGTCCGTACTTAGGAACATGTGGTATTCAACGGGTTCTGGAAGAGGAATGATGGGGGCAATGGGTGGTACAACAAAACTGGTAGCTAGGAGATTTCTATTAAAAAGGTAAAAAAAAGGCGACACCGAGTCCAATAATAGTTCAACAAGCAGTATAAAAGGATCTTCGACTGGAAGATCCTTTTAAGAACGATTACATAAAACAATTTTAAGAAACTTTCTTTAATTCCTCTGTTAATCGTAGGAATTCTGCTTTATTTTTGTCTCGTAAGGACTGGTCGATTTTCTTTTGAATTTTCTCTTTTCGGAAATCACGCAGGGCTTTGTCTAACACCATTTCAGCAAATAGAGAATCCATGACATTTACTTCAGGTTGTGGTGAATTAAGCAAGTTCTTTTCCATAAGAAATCAACTCCTTGACCTTTTTTCTATTATACTAATAATTTTCTGACTATTCAAATATTTGAAATTGGTAATTTGAGAGAGAAACAAAATGAAACATACTTTATATGCATATTTGGTTACGAATCAATTCATGAGTATGGAGGAAAACATAATTGCACTGTCCATGCAGTAAGTAGGTATTCATAATTAATTATCACCTACTTACTACATTTAAAATCATTTATAACTACCGCCCATTAGTACTTTCTTCGAGATACCGGTGAACTTTTGCTTCAGGGGAAATCACAAGGAAAATAATGATGGATTTTAATCATCTTTGCGTACGATTATATCCAAACTTTCTAATTTATCTATGATCTCTTTTAGAGACTTTTGTCCTAAATTACGTAATTTTCTTATATCTTCTTCGGACTTATTAGCTAAGTCATGAATTGTATTAATCCCATTGCGTTTTAGACAGTTGAAAGAACGAACAGAAAGGTCTAAATCCTCAATAGTCAGGTTAAGCATTTCTTTTTCTTTTGATACATCTTCCCTTTCCATCATAATTTGGTTATCTTGTGATTCAGGATTAAGTCCTACTAAAATAGAAAGATGGTCATTAAACATTTTTGCACTTTCAGAAATGGCTTCGCTGGGTCCTAAACTCCCATCTGTCCAAAGTTCCAAAGATAACCTTTCAAAACTAGCCAATTGACCGACACGAGTGTTTTCAACCAAATAACTGGCGCGTGAAACCGGTGTATAGATTGAATCGATTGGTATGCTTCCTACTTGAAGGTCTTCACGTTTGTTTTGCTCTGCAGGAACATAACCACGTCCACGTTTTGCAGTTAGGCGCATTCTAAAATGAACATTTTCTCCAAGTGTAGCAAGATGTAAGTCGGGATTTAAGATCTCTACATCACCTTCATGAGAAATATCAGCAGCTGTTATTGTACCGGTTCTATGTACATCAATCATCAATTCTTTCTCATCGTCAGAGAAAATATTCAAAGATAATTTTTTTATGTTCAAAATGATGGTTGCTACATCTTCTTCTATCCCTTCAATAGTTGAATATTCATTCTGTACCCCATCTATTTGTATGGAAGTGACAGCGGCACCGGGGAGTGAAGATAAAAGGATACGACGTAATGTGTTGCCAAGTGTCGTTCCAAATCCTCGCATGAGAGGTTCAACGACAAACTTTCCATAATTGTTATCCTTGCTAATCATAACCTTTTCAATTCTCGGCACTTCAATTTTTAACATCCGAATTATACACTCCTTTTAGTCATTAACTCAAAAAACAACCTATTATATTTAGTTAATATACTCCTAGTACTATAATGAATGCTAATTTTACGGGTAAAAAATGTATTTAACGATTGTTTTTCCTGTTCAGCTGCAGGGAAGTTAGAGAGGGATCGTGAGTTAAGAGTGGATGTGATGGTCGCCCTTCTTTTTATCCCTCAAATACTACTCTTTGAAGTCAAGTTATCGGAAAAGCAAGTTTGTACATGTTTTCCGATTCCTAAAATTAAACAATTATTTAAAATATAATTCAACATATATGTCAATTTTAACTTATGATAAATAATATAAGTTGTTTTTTATTTCATTGATAATAATATATGATTTTTTGAACAACGTTTTCTTTTAGTAACAGGATATGCGATATGCACTTTTACTGGGAAAGAAGTCCTTTGAAAAGGGTCTCTTTACCTTTTATTTATTTAAAATGTAACATTGGTTTGTTACCAAATCATTTTTTCATCATGACGTTTCATAGAGCATAAGTCATTCACCGTAGTATGACAGAGTAACTTTAGGTGCTATGGGAGGCAGCAAACTGTAACTCGAAGATTTTTATAAAAAGTTACATAAAGAGTACATTTTCATATTTGTGTACAAGACATTAAAGATATTAGTGATATATAAGAACCATCAGTTTTGTTCAAATTATTCAATGAACCCAAAGAAAAAGGCCATCCGTTTTAGGAGCAAATGGCTTTTTAAATAAAAATTGTATATTCCTTGATTTTGTGCCAATCGCTTTTGGGAGGTATATTTTTGGAGAAGAGGCCCAAACAATTTATTTACTAAAATACATTGGACTCCCGTTATTGGGAGTCCACAGCATGTAGTAATCTTCTTTGGAGAGCAAGAAAATAACGCCTTTTTATTTTAGCTTCTTTTATTGCTGCTAAAAAGAGGGAGTAGGACTAAATTACACCACACTATATAAACTGACTTAATTAAAGCAGCAGTTTATAAATGTCTTTTAAAATAACTGGTCGAAGTACAAATTTTTTGTTTGATTTATATTATGTCGAAGGTGTGAAAGTTTCTTGGGTTAATGCCTCAGAAATAGAAATGTTTGGCTGGCGACCTTACGGCAAATAAAACAACGACTTCTGGGCCAAGCCTCTCAATCAATTTGTAGATTATAACAATATTTATATAGGCTAGGAGAATTATTCGGAGATTACCATTCAGCATAATGGTCATTGTTATTAGGCACGCCACTCGAAAGATGATTGATCTTAATCCTTCCGTTTAAGATTCCTTGACTTTTTCCGAGGCATTTGGGTCCCAAAATGCATTCATTTTCAAATATGCTTCTACCTTCCTCTGTTCACATATTTGCTGTTAGAGCCGTTACGGTGAACCGTACCATAAGTAAATATAGGTTTCTGGTCGATTCTATTGGTTAGTTAGATTTGAGTATTTGTTTCCACACTCTACACATGTGGAGTGTATCTCGCAACTCATTTTAAAGAAAGGCAACTAACCCAACTGGGAGTTGCCTTTTATGTGTCTTGTAACGGATTTACAAAGCTGTATTGGATATGGACGGTGCCATCATTCTTACAAGTGACCTTCTCAACTAGAGAATGAAGGACATGCGGCGTTAATTCCTTTAGGTTTAGGACATCTTTCAATTTTTTGCCGATATTAATGGCGAAGTCCTCGTTGTCGCATTCCTGTAGTTTCTCATTAAGTTCGGCCTTTTTGATTTGAAGGTCTTTAATTTTGTTGTCCGTTAATTCCCGATATTCAACCAAATCTTCTTTTGAAATGATATTTTCAGTATAGAGGTCTACATATTCCAGCTTTTTGTTTCTTAATTTTTCTATTTCGGATTGGACCTTTTCTAGCTCTTTTAAAATGTTTCGCTTTTTTACATTAAGCTTATTTAATAAAGAGTTTAAGAAGGTCTCTTCCTTTAGAGAGTTAAACAGTGCTTTTAAGTCCTCCATAATCACATGCATAAGCTCTTTTTCCCGAACGGCCACCTTGTTAAGACAAAAAGTATCACCATGTCTAATATTTCCGCCGCAGCGGTAGCCCTTTTGATTGGCTTTAAACCACATGCCTTTTTGACATTCTTCGCAATAAAGAATGTTGGTAAAAAGGTGTTTCTTTGGGGCGGTAGCTGTTCTTGTACGGTTTTCTATCATCACCTGTACGGCATTAAAGGTCTCCTTTGGAATGATCGCCTCGTGGGTATTTTCGATAATCACGACACTTTCATCGCTTAACTCTCTCCGTTTAGAAGAGGTCACGGAAATCGTTTCTGTCCGATTCTGGACAAGATCACCGCAGTAATGGGGGTTATTCAAGATATTCTTGATACTGGAAGCATGCCATAAGTTTGAGGCATTCGTCTTATTAGCTGCTTGTGAAGGAGTAAGGACACCCTCAGTTGTTAATGTTTTCGCGATTGTATCCATTCCAGTACCGTCTAAATATTCTTGGAAAATCCGGCGGACAATGTCTGGTGAGTTATCATTTCTTATTTTTAAAACCCCATTTTCACAATTGTATCCGTATGGAGCATTTGAGCCGACAAACAGTCCCCGTTGTGCTTTTACCTTTTTAGCTTGTTTGTTACGGCGGCTGCTGTTAGCTGATTCGTTTTCATAAAGCCAAGCAAATAATCCGAAGTTCTGAACATTTCCTTCCACACTGTTAATAGAGCCGTCCAGACAAACCAAATGAATGCCATTTTCCTGCCATAAGTTCCAAAGTTCATAGGAAAGTTGCCCGTTCCGAGCTATCCGTGATAATTCTTTTGTTACGATGACGTCAAACATTCCTGCTTTTCCGGCTTCAATTAAAGCTCTTAACCGGGTCGGTTTCTTTTGGTACCGGATTTTTTGTCTGTGAATACCTTAACGATTTCCCAATTTTGTTGGGCGGCGTAATTAGTGTAAATGTCAATTTGGTTGTCAATCGATGTTCTCTGTGAATCCATTTCTGTTGAAACACGAGCATATACTGCACATCTCATGCACAATCACCACCTAGAGCAATTTTTTCATGAGATGCTGGTGAGTTTACATGGTTAGTATTAACGATTTTTTCCATTTCTAATTCAATGAGTTGTTGAAGAATCCGCTGCACATTCACCGCTTTATTTGGTGAAGCATAAGATCGAATGACTTTCATGTTGTTTTCCTCTCCCTCGATGTTTGTCTATGATGTATAATTTTCGGTACTTTGACCATACTAAGAATGTTTTTCTGTTATTTATCCATATTGGTATACCAATATGGGTGAATTACCGAACAACCCCTTTATAAAATCCCTTAAAAAAGGGATTTTGAGTAACGTATATTTGATTTTTATGGAAGGTAGAGTAATTTTCGGTAATCCGTCTACTAAATCAGTTTTAAGATTCGGTACTTTGTCCAGCAGGAAGTAACCCAAAGCTTTCAAAAACATTCTGCCGATATAATTCCTGCAATGGTTGTTCAGGAGACACCAGAATCTTATCAACGAAATAGAGGATGATCAGGCGTTTTTCTGATTCTCCAAGCTGTAAATGAAGCATTTGCTTGAACCGTTCAAAAAACAAATCAGATTGAACAGCTTTTTTTAGTTCATCAAGAATCTGCCGGCTGTCTTGAAGTGATTGCAGAGTCGACAAGGTTTGAGATTGTAGTTTTTCAATCATTACCTCAAGCTCTCTGTCTCCTTGTTCTTTTGCAATACAACCCTTTGCCGAATAATTGTCAATACGTTCAATCATATTGGTTATATTTTCATTTAAGGCAAGTTCAATTTCATTAAGGTACTTAATGGCAGAGGCTTTAATATCCTCACTTGATGCCAGAATGTGAACATGCTTAAAGACATTCGGCAATAGCTGTTCGTGAATATCATTGATGTCTATTTTGTAATTGCAGTTTTTACATACATAGTACTGATAGTAATATTTCTTTCCGTTTCTGGTTGTTGTTCCGTTTTGTGTTTGGAGTTTGTCGTGACAATGCTGGCAGGAGAGTTTATTAAGAAAGAGAAAAGGAGTATCCAGGCGGCCAAATTCATTTTGTAGTCTTGCGTTGTTGGCATTTAGGTGTAAAAAGAAATCATCAATTAATGGTTCATGAAAATCTTGAAACTCGTAGGATTTGCTTTTACTCTTACCCTTATAAACCGTCCACACAAGGTTTCCAGTATAAACTGGATTTTTTAGAATCTTTTCAACTGAGCTGGAGCGCCAATACTTTCCCTGCGGAGAAGGGATATCCGCTTCGTTAAATATAGCAGCAATTTTCGCCATAGATGTACCCCAGCTGTGCAAGAAATAAATGAACGTGACAATTTCAGCCTTTTCATTCGGAACTAGCTTTTTTCCAATCTGATCGTATCCATAAGGCACCTTTGAGCCGGGGCGAATATCCATTTCACCTTCAAGGTCAGCAACCAAACTGCCAAGTGCACGCTCTGATTTGATTTCGGATTCTTGTCGAAATAAGAGAAGCGAAATTTTTGTTTGTGGATGGTCCGGGTTAAACGGCTCGTCAGAATTCGTGGTGTATACCTCAATATTGGGCAACTTTTCACTTAGCGGGCGATAAAAATCCAATACAAAGGTATAGCCGGTGCGATCCATACGAGATTCTTCATAAAAGATGACACGCGGGATATTGGACTCAATCATCATTTGTTGCATGCGCATCAGTTCCTTTCGTTTGCTGGCACGCTTGGAGAAGGCGCTGGTTACATCTTCAATAAAAATAAAGTCATCAGGCACTTCCATTCCTTTGCGTCGTGCAAATTCCTGAATGTGTGCTTTCTGAATCTCTACGCTGCTATTTTCTTGTTGTTTATAGGATGATCGGCGAATATAGCCAAAAGCTAAGGTAGTCAAGCAATCTCATCTCCTTGATAGATAAAATCAGTATGAATGTCTTTCAGGTAATCGAACATTGTAACCTCTATATCAATTTGGCTTTGATAAACATAGAGTTTATGAATAAACAAGGTGTAAAGAAGAGCAGGATTGGCACCTGACTGATGAAGGAGGTAGTCTTCAACAGCTTTAACAGTCGTCTTGTTTTCCTCTAACAAGTCTTCTTTCTCTGAAAGTTCCTCTAACAAAAACGCTTTTTCATTTTTTAATTGAGTCATTTTCGCATATTGAGGATCTTCTTTCCAGTTTTTAGAGTAATCGTCCATATTGAGAATGATTTTTTCCATAACTTCGTTAAGCTGAGTTTCAATCGTATCCATTTCAGCCTCTAGTTCTTTTCGTATTTCACGAAAACGAAACAGTGATTCATTTAAAAGTTTTCTTGAATCTAAATGATGGACAATCTCGCTTAATACCATTTGAACGACTTTAGCCAGATCAACAAAAGTAATGCAGACCTTGGCATGGTTTCTTGAACAGGAGTAAAAACCAGTATTATTGATTTTGTCTATATGGTATTTCATTGGTTGTTGACAAGATCCGCAAATGGGTGTGAAAGCATTTTGAGCTGCCAATTTCCCGATTCTCTCTAAATAAGAATTAAAGACCAAACCTAACCTTTCCTGAATACGATTAAAAGTCGAAAGGTCTAAGTAGGGTTCTACATGATGAAGCTTGTTTTCTCCCTTGCTTAGGTCATATGCTGCATAAAATGGATCCCGAGCTATTCTAATTATTTCATCATCTGAGCGCTTCAGTATTTTCCGATATTTGTTGAGTAGCTCAGCGAGCTCATCAACTGTGGAAATCTCCAATAATTCATTGAAAAACTGGTTCAATATTTCCTTTTTATTGGTAGCATGCCGAAAATGCTTTGTTTCTTTTATCTTCTCGTATCCAAATTTTTTAGGAGGATACCTTCTTATTGCCTCCCTTGTTCTTCTAGCAATATTTTTTCCTTCAATATCACTAAAAATGTTCAATAAGCCTTCAAGAAAAACGTCTTCCGTTGCCTGAATATGTCCATTTCCAACAGAGGTATAGACCAGATGAACATCATGTTTTGTTCGTAAATCATGAAATTCCTGCGCTTCATAAGAGTCTCTAAATAAGCGAGTGCGGTCAAACGCGTATAAAGTATGAACCTTTCCTTGTTTGATCAATGAAATGACTTTTTGCATTTCGGGTCTTTCGTAAACAGAGAGCTTATTAGCCGATATTGCGTTTTCGTCAACAATTACGATTTCTTGTGGCAATAATTTTTCACGATAGGGTGCATCCGCCGAAGATTGCATTGCAAGATCCTGTCCTGCTGTGCTGACACGCCGGAAGAAGACATGGTATTTTTCGTTATTCACTTCAATTCACCTCGTTTGATTTTTGGCAATGTTTCATAAAGCAGCTTTGCCTGCAAACGATGTGGCAAATACAACTGTTCTAAAATCAATCGATTGATCAGATGTTGAATCCATACGTCCGTGGCTCCGTTGCTTTCTGAAACGGTTTGGATTTTTATCTTTTTCCTCATCTACTCACCTCCACCCATCAGCTTTGACGGGTAAAGGCTGGTTTTATACTAGTTAATCATCAAATAAATCGAAGCTTAACTGCTCTGAATGGTCTTCATATACCTTCTTTTTGACCAAGCTCACTTTTGGTTTAGGTTTGGTTGCTGACAAATCATCTTCAAAAAAATGAAAGTGAGACTGAGCAAATTGTTCCTGTTGGTCTCGTTTAATAAATACATGAATTAAACCTTTCTTTTGGCCAGGAAAGAGTGTCTTATCTAGCTTTTGATCCATTTCGTTCCCTCCTTTGTTTCTGGTATTCTTGGAAGCTATTGAAAATAAAGGGCGATAAACTTCCAGTTTGAACAGATTGTCGGAGCTTCTTGATGTACTGAGGCTGTTTTGTGCTCATGATGCAAGCCCCCTTTCCTGAAGGTGGTTGATAGCCTTCTCAGTATTGTTGCGGATTTTATTTGAAGGGGTCTTGATTGTCATTTTCATGGTGTAATTCCTCCTGCATTTTGGTTTTTGTTTCGGTAGTTCATCCACCGACAGGAAGAAACATAACCATTAGAGAAATAAATTCAAGAGGTAATATGTAGAATGAGAGGAAGATATGGACAGTTGTAGTAATTATTTAATTTAATAGTCCTACATATGTGTTTTAGTTGTTTGAAAGAAGATAGGAGGGTTAAGTGACTCTTGGTATATTCAATTTGGAGGTGCTCCATAAACATGGCTATCAACTGATCAAAGGATCAAAGGCTATTGAAGATGTTATAAATCGAGCTAAGTACAAGTGGCTAATATGTAAGGGAAGATGATTTCCTTATGCACTTTTCATTGTAGGAGTGTTTATTTGTTGGTCGTAATGATCCTTCCAAAATAGATTGGAGGGAATATATACTTTTAGGTTATGCGGGTTACTGACTATGAAAATACCCCACCCCTGTAGGTTAAAAAATATCGAATACGGATATTCTTTACAGGGGGAGTGGTATCTATCATGGGTATATACTTTAGTGCGAAGCTGGGAACCCGGATGATGCTGCTGTTTAATACCTGAATTTCTTCACCTTGTCATTTGCTTTTAAAGCATATGCAGTTTCGCCCGCATATATCGTGACAAGCACCATTGACCGTAGCCAATCGAAACTCCACCGAAACCGTTACTTGCAAGGAGCCGTTCCCGCTCCTTCTCCAGCAATCCGGCCCAAACAGCAGAAAGACCTTGACTAATGATTGCTAGTGCTGATTTTCTTTCTCGCATTGGCTCAGCTCACCTGACCTCTTATTTAGCGTGACTTAAGGGCATTTCCCACGGTTATTTTTTTCTGTAGTTTCACTCATATCGGAACTACCAAGCGATAGCGTTTTGACAGAGGAAGCTTCTCTGATCATATTAAGGGTTTATCTCGTTTGTTGTGATATTAATAAAACCTTTTCATAAGTTTATTGCAAGACTTTACTTAGGGTTTTTAATTATAGGAGTTAATAAGAGGAAATTTGTAATGTTTCTGGCAATTGACTGATGTATGTTTTGGCAGTATGTTTATAAATCTTTCTGAATCATAACTTAGGGGTAAACCTGTATACACACTAATATTTATTCATATTTGTGAAGCGATGCTTACTGTGCTAACTGGGCAGTTTAGTTGAAGACGTAATTCATCTTAATAGGTCCCAAGATAAGTTGACATCGAGATTTCACCATGATATATTTAGCTTGCTAAATATATCTTTATCTAGTGGAGGTTTATCTATGAACGATAATGTTGATTGCGATATTCGTCAGTCGTTAGATAAAATTTCATTTCAGATGCGTCGAGATTATAATGAAAGCCTAGGAGAACTTAATCTTTATGTAGGCCAAGATAAGTTACTCTCTCGTTTGTGGTCAGGCGATGGGGTAACACAAATGCAACTATGTGAACATTTAAAATGCGAACCGCCTACGGTAACAAATATGGTTAAATCACTAGAGCAAAACGGATTTATATACCGTAAACGTGATAAACAAGATGCAAGAGTTATGAGAATTTATCTAACCGACAAAGGCAAAGAATTAGAGATGCCGGTTCATTTAAAATGGAAACAGCAGCAAGAAAAATTACTCAATTCAATTTTACCGGAAGAACGCTTAGTATTAAGTCAACTAATGAAGCGAATGGAGAGAAACTTTTCCTAAGTTTTCTCTTTATAAATATTTAGCATACTAATATTTAGCATACTAAATATTTTCGTGATTTGAGTTTCTTCCCTTTATCTCAATTGTTAGTAATGTTTGTTAAGCAGTATCAACCGCTTACGGGTTCGGCCTGTTAAGCGCCTTTCACAGTGAAGAAAGTAAAGGGGATGTAAAAAATCATATTGAGGATCACTTGTAAGAAGCATGCAGTCCTTCTCGCATGAGTATATAAAGTTTGTTTTTATATTGGGGAATGCGATGAAGATTCAAGTAATCATAATTCAAACTAAATTTCCAAATACAGAATTGTAAAATATTTAATACAAGGTGGAGAAATAAAGTGAATAAATCTTGGAAACTGAAAATATACTTGCTGACTCTGATCAGCCTTATAGCCGGTACTTCGCAAAATGTCTTTGTGGGTATTCTAGACAAAGTTGCTGATTATGCTGGTGTAACGGAGTCTGCTGCTGGGCAGCTAATTACTTTATTCGCATTCGCTAATGCAATAGGTACGCCTATCATTATATTAGCAACAGCGAAGTTAGATCAACGTAAGCAGTTGCTAATGGCTCTCTGCTTCATCGTAATCGGAAGTGTCATGACAGCCGCTCTTCCTGGTTTCGGCTTTTTGATGGTATCGCGCATTGTACTTGGAATAGGAACGGGCGTCTTTGTCGTCACTGCTTATTCTCTCGCTACAAAAATAGCTCCACCCGGTCATCAGGCAAGTGCCATTGCTACTGTGACAATGGGCTTTAGTGCTTCTCTTGTCCTGGGAGTCCCTATAGGCCGTATCATCGCTGCTTCATTCGATTGGAAGGTAATCTTTTGGGGTATCGGTCTCTTATGCCTTCTAGCTATTTTTGCCGTTGCTAAAATGATCCCTACAACAAAAGGAGAAACGCCAGTTCCTTTAGGTAAACAACTCGCACTTTTGAAGAATCCCAAGATTGCTATGGCTCTCAGCGTGACATTCTTTTTATTTATCGGATACTCGATGTTTTATACGTATATTACGCCTTTCCTGAATGACGTCTCGCCGATGAGCGAACAAGCAGTGAGTCTTACTCTCTTAGTTTTCGGGATTGCGACATTAATTGGCTCCAAGCTAGGTGGGTTTATGACTGATCGTTTAGGCTCTACCCGTTCACTGTTTTTCGGCATGTCTGTCAACGTCTTCGCCCTTATACTGCTCTCCACCATAGCAGGGCCGCATATTATGACTCTTGTTTTACTTATGGTTTGGGCGATTGCCTCTTGGACATCAGGGCCAACCTTGCAATTCAACGTCGTATCACTTGCTCCTGGAGCATCCGGAATTGTACTTAGCTTAAACAGCTCCTTCTTGCAACTTGGAAATGCCACTGGTGCAGGTATCGGAGGACTCGTCACTAGTGGATTTTCAATTCAATCAATCAGTTGGATAGCTGCTGCTTCGGTTGTGATTGCAATTAGTTTTTTGGCGATTTCATTAGGTCAGTTACGTTCCAAGACCAAAGTTACCAGCAATTGAAAACATTATCTAAAAGGGTAATATCCACATATTGAAACAAAAATACCTGGCTTAGTCGTTCGCATATTCGCCGATAAAGGTTTTTTGTTTAAAACTTAACCGCACTAGAGAGGTGGAACAGTGGAAGGCTGAAACATGATTATTATGTTTCAGCCTTCCACCAACTGTTAAACAATAATTACAAGGTGAAGAATGTACCCTAGCGCTAATTTACTAACCAAATCATAGAAAGGAAAAGATATAAATGACAGAGAAAAAACAACTTAAAATAGGTGGTACTATAGATGGAGTAGGCTGGAATTACATGGGTTGGCGTCACCCAGATATGCCAGCTAATGCAAGTGAAAGCATTGATTACTATGTACAAAAAGCTAAAAGATTAGAAGAAGGAAAGTTTGACACCATCTTTTTAACTGATGTCAGCCATATTGGACCTGGTATGATTCCACATTATCTCAGCATGTTTGAAGGTGTAACTATTCTGTCTGCCTTAAGCATGGTGACTCATTCAATCGGGCTTATTGCAACAATTGCCACTTCCTATGCAGACCCATTTACCGTGGCCCGACAGATGGCTTCTTTAGATAAAATTAGTAATGGCCGTGCAGGTTGGAATGCGATCACTTCGAATCCGGGAGGATTGGCAAATTATAGCCGCACCCATCTTTCAAAAGCAGATTTGTATCCAATGAAAAAAGAGTTTTTAGAGATTGTCGAAGGCCTTTGGGACTCCTATGAGGATGACGCTTTTATACGGGATAAAAAAAGCGGTGTATTCTTTGATCCACAAAAAATGCATGCTCTAGACTATAGAGGAAATTACTTTTCAGTGGATGGTCCGTTGAATATTAGCCGTTCCAGACAAGGAAGACCGGTTATTTTCCAAGCTGGCACCTCTTCGGATTTCATGAATCTAGCTTCTAAGCATGCAGACGGTGCATTTATCCCTTCTGATGACTTAGAGGAAGCTAAATCATTCAGTAAAGAGTTAAGAAGAAGGGTGAAATTAGAAGGGCGTTCGCCTGATGATTTCATAATTACACTCTCACATAATCCGATTGTAGGAAGGACAGAAAGAGAAGCTGAAGTAAAATTTCAGGAGTTAGAGAGCTTAATGCCATATGGGTATAGAATACCAAAACCGAAATTATTTGGTTCGGCAGAAAAAGTGGCAGAACAAATTCAACACTGGTACGAGGCAGGTGCGATGGACCTATTGAAAATCAGACAGGAACATCCTTCAGGATTTGATGACTTTATTGATTTAGTCGTTCCTATTTTGCAAGAAAAAGGAATTTTTCGTAAGGAATATGAATCAAACACTTTACGTGGTAATTTGGGTCTACCTTATCCTGAAAATAGATACTCAATTTAAAAGCTGTTTTCTTAGAAAATTGATTGGTTAACATTAAAAGTGGCTCACCCTTTTGGGGAGAGGCACTTTAATATTACCTAGCAAATATAATGTAAACTTTGTGAAGTATTACACTTAAACTACCATGAAAATTAACTTCTGTGAGAACCGGAAAATGGCAATACTTAAATAGACGCAGCTTATTCATTTTTTAAAAAAGAGAGGAGCGCCTGATCAGGGTGTTTATGGACTATGAATAATGGATTAGGATGCTTCGGTAATTGTCACAGTATAACCTAAGTTTTCTAGTCTTCGAACTGAATGGCGTACAATAGAAACTTGTTTTTGTTTATCGAAATAATCTTCGCCTAAGTCAACATACATTTCTTTTCGGGTTAGAAGATAATATGCGATTCGCAAAATCGCATGAGCGACTACAATTGCTGCTTTCTTCTTTCCTTTTCGTCCAGCTGTACGTCTATACAGTGCACCGAGATAATTTTTTGACCCTCTTACTGATTGAGCTGCTTCTGTTAATGCGGATCTTAAATACTTATTTCCCTTTTTAGATCTGCTAGACTTCCTTTTACCTGCGCTCTCATTGTGACCAGGGACCAAGGCTGCCCATGAACATAAATGTGCGGCAGTCGGGAATTGATTTCCAACGTCCGTACCAATTTCAGCTAAGATTTGCTCAGCCATTCTTGTGGCGATACCAGGAATAGAATCGAGTCGTTCTATATCTTCCCGATAAGAGCTTACTCTTTGCGCTATCTCTTGATCCAACATTTCAATTTGCTCACTTAGAAAATCAATATGAGTTAAAATCGTTTTTAACATTAAGCGTTGATGTGGGTTAACATAGCCCTGAAGTGCCAATTCAAGTTCTTCCTTTTTCTTTTTCATTGAACGACGAGCGAAGTTTGCTAGTTTTTCAGGATCATTCTCACCATCTGCGATTGCTCGAAGCATATCCTTCGACGAAACTCCCATAATATCAGATACAACAGAACCAAGTTTGATATTGGCACCTTCTAAAACCTTTTGAATCCGATTGTGTTGTCTGGCGCGTTCTTCAATAATACTACGGCGATAGCGAACCAGTTCCCGCAGTTCTCGTTGGTTCCGATCAGGAATGAAACTAGCTTTAAGTAGTCCATGGCGAAGAAGTTGGGCAATCCATTCTGCATCCTTAACATCAGTTTTGCGTCCTGGGAGAGCTTTCATATGTTGGGCATTTACCACTAAAAATTCGATTCCTTCGGACTCTAATAAGTTAACAATAGGTTTCCAATAAACACTCGTGCTTTCCATAGCTACGTGAGTACAATTATTCTCCTTAATCCAGTCCAATAACTTTAAAATAAAAACCGTTTTAGTAGAAAATGTTTGAATCTCCTTTCCTTGTGAAGTCATAATGCAAGCAGTGATATTGTCCTTATGGACATCCAAACCACATGCTCTTTCAATGATTACATCCATTGAAAACTTCCTTTCTAGGCTTGTATATTGGAGGCTGGTGCAACAATCAGAATTAGGATTAATCTACCATGAGTGCTTCCCGTAAGGGAGCGACAGTTTGTGGTGCACCGTGGTCGTTGGAGTCAGACTAACGGATGGGCTCTAAGGCACCATAGTTTATCGACCTTCCTCTCCCAGCCTTAGGAACATTATCGCCGGATTCAATATATTTTCATTCTTTGTGGTGAAGCGCCGATTTTTGCGCTTCATGGATGGCTAACGGGTGCTTTAATACAATAAGGAACAAAATTAAAGAGCCTAAAATATGCAAGTTTTTATGCATTTCTTGCGTATTTTGGCTCTTTTTACATACAAAAAAGATACTGCCATTTATAGCATTTTTTAATTGCCGAATACAAATTTGTAAATTATCCATTAAATGGTATAATGAGATTGCATAAAGTGCAGTGGCTTTTATCAAAGTAGAAGCTACCAAGTAAGAAACCCTTCAAGCCGATTGGTATGAAGGGTTTCTTTATTAATATCGAACTCACCAGCACCTATGTGTTGCCACATACACTCCGCACATGTGGAGTGCAGGAACAAAACGGTGGAAAACCTGTATTACCCCAATTAATTTTACTTCCTTAAAAGAGGGAGTTTATTAAAAACTGCCTCTAGTTGTAGACTAACCTAATAAAATGAGACACGATAAAACACCTTCGAAATGGTACACTGAAATTAAGTACTAAAATCGGAGGTGTTTTTGCATGGGCAAAAACGTATATTCTAGTGAAACAAAATGGGCAGTGGTGAAGGATAAGATGTCAGGGAAGTTAACTAATCAAGAGATTATGGAGAAGTACGGAATTAAAAATGTCTCTCAGATAAAGACATGGATGAAATGGTACCGAGAGAATGAGATACATCGTTTTGATCAGCCGATTGGCAAACAATATTCGTACGGGCTTGGACCAGATAATGTGAGTGAAGAGGAAAAGAAAGATCGGCAATTTACTCACTTGAAACAGGAGAATGAAATCTTAAAAAAGTATTTGGAGATGGTAAAGGAGTTGAAAAACAAGTAGTCCTACAGATCGTTGAAAAGTTCCGTAAGAAGTACACGGTTACGGCGATTTTATCTGCCCTATCCTTGCCGCGTGCTACCTACTATCGGTGGGCAAAAGCGGGAAAGGACGTATTAACTAAAGAGGAAGAAATCATCATAACTATATGCCAAGAAACAAAATATCGATACGGGCACCGTAAGATAAAGGCTATGTTATATCGTGACTATAAGATTAAATTGAATCGTAATACTGTTCAACGTATTATGCAAAAACATTATTTACAATGTCGTGTAAAGCCGAAACGAAAGTGGAAATCGCAGGGAGAATCCGTTGTTATTGCACCCAATATTTTAGAACGAGATTTCACAGCCAGTGCTCCAAATCAAAAGTGGGTCACCGATATTACTTACCTACAATATGGTCCATCTACGTTGTATTTGTCGACTATTGTGGACTTGTATAACAATCAAATTGTGGCATATAAGATATATGATCATCAACAGACTCCACTTGTGTTGGATACACTTAAAGCAGCTTTAAGTGCACGTAGAAACCCATCCGGAGTCATCCTTCATTCTGATCAAGGAAGTGTATATACATCATATGCCTTTCAGAAGTTTGTGAAAGAGAGTAACCTGATTAGTAGTATGTCAAGACGTGGAAATTGTTGGGATAATGCAGTTATTGAGTCGTTTCACTCCAACTTGAAATCAGAGGAGTTCCAATATATTAAGTTCAACTCAATAAGCTTAAAGGACGTACGAAATCATGTAAATGAATACGTTAAACATTATAATGAAGAACGCATTCAAGAAAAATTAGGCTACCGAACCCCCATTGAATTTGGGAGTATGGCAGCCTAATAAGGGTGTTTTATCTCTGTCTCAAATGACTAGGACAGTCTATTGTGTAGGGTGCTTTGTTCGATAGCAACCTAACCTTTCAATAAAATGACCACATTTTTGGTCACGGAATAGATGTTTTTTTAATCTTACAAGATATAATTTAATGATATTCACCAGTTAAAAAGGGAGTTAAGTCAAGACTTTAAACTACTAGAAACACTAAATCCCAAAAAAGATACTGCCATCTAACTTAAAACCGCTAGTGACCTGCGTGCCAGGTTAGCTGGGTTCGATTCTCAGGCGGTCCCGCCAACTCAATGTTTCTTACATATTGGTCGGATAAGTTTCACAACGATTTATTTGTACTTTTTTGACGAGTCCGTTGAGACCGTTTAACAAGACCGTGTGAATATAGTTAGTCTGTAGCCTTCTATTATTAAAAAATGTAGGAGGTTTTTTTGATGTCAAAAACAAAAAATGAAATGTTAGAATGTATTCGAGAAATGATATTTAATTATCATTTACATGAGCTCTAAGGCACCAAAATGTAACGACATGCTTTGCCGATCTTTATAAAAGAATAGTCCGAGGGTACCCAATTTCATTTTCTGTGGTGTAGCGTGCGATGCACGGGTGGCTTAAGGATACGTTTAGTTTAACAAGCAGTATAAAAGGATCTTCGACTGGAAGATCCTTTATACTATATAAGACCTATTAACATAAAACAATTTTAAGAAACTTTCTTTAATTCCTCTGTGGGGACGTTCTCTATATTCATTCGCTTGATCGCTTTGGTCGGAACAAAGAAGAAATTTTACAAGAGTGGAATGACATTACGAAAAATACTCAGGCTGACATTGTGGTATTGGATATGCCTCTATTGGATACCACTCAGTTTAAAGACAGTCTAGGCACCTTCATTGCAGATCTGGTATTACAAATTCTTTCTTGGAAGGCAGAAGACGAACGCAATCCAATTCGAAAACGACAGCGTGAAGGCATTGATGTGGCTTTGAAAAATGGCGTAGCTTTTGGAAGACCGAAATCTGTAATTACCGAAGAGTTTAAACAAGTTTATCATAAATGGAAATCCGGAGAGATGACAGCTGTGAAGGCCATGCAAGAAATAGGGGTTAAAAAAACCACTTTTTATAAGTTAGTTAAGGAGTAAGAAATAAAATTGAAAAGTACCAATGTATAATAGAACTCGAAAAAAATAGCCTTTGCTCAACGGGAGCAAAGGCTATTTACAATGGGGAATACATTATTATTATCACCAGTTTTAAATATATATATCTATTTTAAAATTCGAAGTGTTGATTTTTTGAATGTGAATAATTACCTACCAAATAACATTCTATTTCACTAGAGAGCGGATTTCAGCATGAATCTTAATTAAAGAATAGAAATTTTTAACTGAATTCTAATTAGTAATTCATTTAAAGGTAGGAAAGGAGTTTACAAATTATTTTTTTCTTCCCAAATTTGTAAAGAGCAATTTAAATTTTTTTAAACCAGGGGGGAAAAGAATGGACAATTCCATATAAAATAGAGAGGTAGGAATATCAAAAACTAAGAGAAATTTTTAAAAATTCAAACTTTGTTTTCTACGAATTTTAGCGATTCTTGTACTATGAAGGTCGTTTTTTTATTGGTTTTCTAAAGAGAAGCAGTCTATAGGTAAACATTAACAAAATATCTAGACCGAAATAAAAAGGATTTTTCTCGAATTTAGCAGAATTATTGAACAAATATAATTTTAAATGTATATGTTTACCCATGTCGATATTTAGAAGATAAAAGGAGGATGTCAATTTGTTTTCATTGCAGGAGATCGGTAAAAATCTTCCCTTCGGCCTTCTATTGGTAGATTTCAAAGGTGTAATCCATTTTGCAAACCCATTATGTGAAAAGATTCTCAATCTGCAAAAGCCTTACAAGAAATTTATACAGGATGTGTTACCGGGTAGTAATATTATTAAATTAATCAAAGATGGTAATGTTGAGATAACTAATAATTTCTCTAATATTGATATGTGTTTATGGAGCAGCTGCTTAGTAAAAGGAAAACTCGGAGGGGTGCTTTTCTTTGAAAAAAAGATCTATCAGACCTTTATTAATAACTCTACAAAAGTAATTGAACTTAAACAAGAACTGGAAGCGATTATGAATTTGAGTGGTGAATTAGTTACGATTACGAATGCAAATGGAATGGTATTGCGGGTTAATAACGCTTGTGAACAAATTCTTGGTGTAAAGGAATCTGATCTTGTCGGCAGATCTGCTTCCGTTTTAGAGAAAAATGGAGTGATTGATGAATCCTCAACCAAGCATGTCATTCAGGATAAACGCAAGATTACTATGAATCAAACGACAAAATCTGGACGTAGGTTAATAGTTGAAGGACATCCTATTTTTCATTCAGATGGGACGTTAAGCAAGATCATCAATATTTCTAAAGATGTAACGGAGGTATCTAACCTCCAAAAAAAATTAGAAGAAACGAAAAATATTCTTGACTATTTTCAACAGGAACTTAGCATTCTCCAAAAGAAAGATCAAGAATTCGTTGTTAAATCTAAGTCCATGGAAGCAATTTATGAGCTTTCATGCAGAGTTGCAAATGTTGATGCAACCATTTTTCTGAATGGTGAAACCGGTGTAGGTAAGGAAGTTTTAGCCAGAACGATTCATAATTTGAGTAATAGAAAAGATGCACCATTTATAAAAGTGAATTGTGGAGCAATCCCAGAAAGCATTATGGAATCTGAGCTTTTTGGTTATGGAAAAGGTACTTTTACCGGTGGAAATAAAGATGGCAAAAAGGGGTTAGCTCTTGCTGCACATAAAGGCACGTTATTTTTAGATGAGATTGGTGAATTACCGCTTAATTTACAAGCTAAATTACTTCAATTATTACAAGAAAAACAATTTACTCCGCTTGGAGAAACAAAACCTGTTCAGGTAGATGTTCGATTTATTGCAGCCACCAATCGTAATTTAGAGGAAATGGTAAGACAGGGAATCTTTCGCGAAGATTTATATTATCGTTTATTTGTCATACCTATTACGATACCCCCTTTATCTCAACGAAAAGAGGATATCCCATTCTTGATCACCCATTTTTTAGAAGCATTTGGTCAAAAATATAAATTATATAAAACACTTGATAAGGAAGTTATACAATTTTTTATTGATTATGAATGGAAAGGAAATGTAAGAGAATTACAAAACACTATAGAGAGACTAGTTCTTACATCATCAACAAAGCATATAGAGTTAAAGGATCTACCAGATAAGCTTGTTATGTCCACCGGAAAACCAACTGGTTCAGTAGCTAAAACTCTAAATTTAAAACATGAAGTCGAGCAATTTGAGAAGCAAATGATCATTCAAGCATTAGAAACTTCATCAACAATGAAGGAGGCAAGTAAAAAATTAGGGGTAGATGCGTCTACCATTACTCGAAAAGTTCAAAAGTACAACATTAATATTGCAAAATTGCAATTCTTATTGTGATTTTGCAATATTTCTTTTTTAGTTTTATTTTTATGAATTTTACGAATATAAACACCCTTTATTTTATTTTTAAATTGCAGTTTTGCAATTTTATAATTAGATTCCTTCAATAATCTCTTGTTTTATCCGCATTTTATTTTGGCACGGTTCTTGCATTATAAAGTTTGAAGACATTACAAAGGAGGTAGAAGTGTTATGAAATTATTTGGCGTAGACGTAGGTGGAACTTTTACAGATGTAATTTATAACGATACCGAAAAACGAATGACAGCTATTCACAAAGTACCAACAACCTTGGATGATCCATCCACAGGCGTTGTTCAAGGAATGCTTGAACTTTGTGAGCGTCAAAATATTGATAGAACTGAAATTGATCATGTTTTTCATGGAACAACAATTGCTACAAATGCGATCCTTGAGTACGACGGGGCTAAAACCGGAATGATTACAACAGAGGGTTATAAGGATATCATACATATCGGGCGGCATCAGCGACCTCAAAATTATTCTATCATGCAGGAAATTCCCTGGCAGGATCGACCGTTAGTACAACGAAGAAATCGTTTAGCGGTTGCCGAGAGAATGGGTCCAGCTAAGGACCAAGTCATCACCCCATTAGAAGAAGACCAAGTTCGAGGAGCAGTCGCAAAGTTAAAGGAAAAGGGGGTTGATTCTATCATTGTTAACTTCTTATTTTCCTATATCAATCCTGCACATGAGCAACGAGTAAAGGAAATTATTGAGGAAGATTATCCAGAAGCATTTATCACTGTATCATCTGAAGTTTCACCGCAATTTCGTGAATTTGAACGTTTTACAACAGCCTCCATTAACGGATTTGTTGGGCCAAAAGTTAAAAACTACATCCAAAACCTAGAACAGCGCCTGAAGGATTCCGGAGTTTCTGCAGAACTTCATATCATGTGTTCAAATGGTGGTGTGGCAACACCAAAAACTGTTTCTGAAAAGCCTGTCAATACTCTGTTATCAGGTCCAGCAGCAGGCATCCTGGGAGGAGCGTGGGCCGGAGAATTAACAAACCGTCAAAAGTTGATTACCTTTGACGTTGGAGGAACTAGTGCCGACATTGGAATTATCACAGATAGTGGTTATAGTGAATCCTCCGCTCGTGACACATGGATTGCCGGTTATCCTGTTATGGTACCTATGATTGATATTCATACCATTGGGGCTGGCGGTGGCAGTATCGCTCACCTTGATGAAGGTGGAGCATTCAAGGTAGGACCAAGAAGCGCCGGTTCTCGTCCGGGCCCTGCATGTTATGGTCATGGCGGTTTAAAGCCGACAGTAAGTGATGCAAACGTCGTGCTCGGAAGAATTGATGAGCATAACTTCCTTGGCGGAGAGATGAAAATCTATACTAATGCCGCATACAAGGTAATTGATGAATTAGCTGAGAAATTAGAGCTTAGCAGAGAAAGAACAGCAGAAGGTATCCTTCAAATCATGAATAACAACATGGCCAATGCCATTCGAGAAAAAACCATTCAAAAAGGTGAGGACCCAAGGGGATTTTCATTGGTTGCTTTTGGCGGTGCAGGTCCGCTGCATGCTGTGGATGTCGCTCAAATATTGAATATTCCAGAGGTCATTGTCCCGTTATATCCAGGAATTAATTCTGCCACCGGTCTATTAACGACTGATTTAAAGTATGACGTGATTAAAACTGAATTTATGTTTAGCACAAATATAGATTTCCTTACGCTGAATGAAGATTTTACTGTTTTAGAAAATCAATTGATTGAACAATTAAAAGAAGACGGTGTTGAAGAGACGGATATTCAGGTGCTGCGAAGTGCTGATTGCCGATATGCAGGTCAGGGATATGAACTTCGGGTTGATTTGCCAAGTGGGCTGCTTGACCAAGAAACAATTATTGAAGCATTGAATAATTTTCACGAGAGTCATAAAGCGGAATATGGACATAACTTCCTTGAAAGCCCAATTGAGTTTGTTAACATACGCGTAACTGGTTTGGGTTATATGCCAAAAATTGAAAAGCAGGCGATCCATCACGATTATCAGTTGGAAGACGCCTTATTAAAAACAGGTGAAACGATTTTTAATATCAAGGGAAACCTTGAAAAAGTAGAAACAAAATTTTATCAAAGAGAAAAGATTCCTGTCGGTAAGGAATTTAATGGTCCGTGTATCGTGCTTCAAAAAGATACAACCACTGTCATTCCTCCCAACTGTACCGCTTATATCGAGGAATACGGAAATATGATTATCAAGGTAGGTGTATAGGCGATGACACAAATTAGTACCCAAGTAAAAAAGATCGATCCGATTACTGTTCAGGTTGTCCTCGGTGCTTTAGAAAATGTTGCAGTAGAAATGGGGCATAAGCTTGCCCGGATGTCTTATTCCAGTATTATTCGAGAATCTGAAGATTTTGGCTGTGCGCTTGTAGATATCAAAGGACAGCAGTTATGTGAGTCTTCACATAGTACTCCGCTTCAATCCGGACCTATTCCAGGGTATGTAAAAGGAATCCGTCAAATTATGGAGGAGCGGAATGATACTTTCAATCCTGGGGATGTCATTATGCATAATTCACCATATCACGGAGCTTCCCACGGCCCCGATGTTGGGTTTTGCATCCCTGTGTTTTATAAGGATGAGCTGATTGGTTTTTCCGTTACCACTGCACACCATCTAGATATTGGAGCATCCACACCAGGAAGCTGTGGAATTGTAGACGCGGTTGATGCATATGCTGAAGGCCTTCAATTTAAAGCCATAAAGGTGTATGAAAAAGGAGTAAAAAATCGTTATATTTGGGATTTATTAATGGATAACATTCGTGCACCGAAATTAGTCGTCGGCGATATGGAGGCACAAATTGCTTCCGCTAAAATTGGAGCACAAAGGTATATCGAGATTATTGAGAAATATGGGTTAGAAACTGTTCAAGCTGCCAGTGAAGAATTAATGAATTACTCAGAGAAGATGATGAGGGATGCGATTAAAAAGCTCCCAGATGGAGAATACAGTGCCGAAGGCTTTTTAGATGGATATTTAGACAGTGATGATCCTACCAAGAAAGATTTACGAATAAAGGTAACAGTGAAGGTTGAAGGAAGTGATTTGACTGTTGACTTAACCGGAACTGCCCCTCAAGTGACAGATAAGCCAATCAATATGCCTTTAGTAGGAACTGTGGATATTGCTATCTATCTAACTTTACGTTCCATCTTACTAGATTCAACGGTTTATGGGAATTTCCCGCAAAACTCTGGGTTAATACGGCCAATAAAGATTGTAGCTCCTAAAGGTACATTATGTAATCCTATTTTTCCGGCGCCAACTATTGCTCGTTTCAACTCAGGAAATATTGTAGCTGATACTTTAATGAAAGCATTAGCCCAGGTGGTTCCACATCAGGTAAGTGCAGGGGTAGGTAACCTTCAAGTGGTTGCTTTTAGTGGTAAAAATGAGGATGAAAATTACTGGGTTTACATGGATATTATGGAAGGAAGCTACGGCGGCCGCTATGGAAAAGATGGAATGGATGCCGTTGATACTTTATACGCAAACACTAGAAATAACCCAATTGAAGATATTGAATCCCACTACCCTCTAAGAGTAAATCGTTATGAGCTAAGAGATAACGAAAGTGCTCCTGGTAAGTGGCGTGGTGGAATTGGGTCTATCCGAGAAGTCACTTTCTTAGCTGATGGAAGTTTTTCTGTGGAAGCAGACGGCTATAAATTTGCACCTTGGGGCTTTGATGAAGGGAAATCAGGTTCTGTTGGAAGCTTGTCTATCTTAGACAAAGAAACTAATGAACTTGTAAAACTGCCTTCTAAACTTCCGAACAGACACGCAAAATCTGGAAGTACCATTCAATTAGTTGGTCCTTGTGGTGGAGGATACGGCAATCCATTCGAAAGGGATCCGGAAAAGGTGCTGTCCGATTACTTAGACGGATTTATTTCCAAAGAAAAATCCTCTATGGAATATGGAGTTGTCATTACTGATTCAGAAAAAGTAGATGACGAGAAAACAATTGAGTTAAGAAAAAGTTAATGTTTCAAAAAAATGGAGGACGGTATGAAAACAGTAACCATCAGCAAAGAAAGATTAAAGACTCATATTGATCAATTGGGGGAAATAGGGGAAACAATTGATAACGGCGTTCAACGTCTTGCATTGAGTAATGAAGATCGAGAAGCTACTTTGCTCGTTTCTAAATGGATGAAAGAAGCCGGACTCACTGTCACACATGATCATTTTGGTAATTTAATTGGGCGAAAAGAGGGGCAGAATCCCTGCTTCTCGCCTGTTATGATCGGTTCTCATATTGACTCCGTACGAAATGGCGGTAAATTTGATGGGGTTATCGGGGTATTAGCAGGGATTGAAATTGTTCACGCAATTAACGAGTCCAATATTATCCATGATCATCCAATTGAAGTGGTAGCTTTTTGTGAAGAGGAAGGCTCACGGTTTAATGATGGGTTATTTGGAAGCAGGGGTATGGTTGGAAAAATTAAAAAAGAGGATTTACAAAAAGTAGACGACAACAATGTCTCAAGATATCAGGCCCTTAAAACCTTTGGATTTGATATTAATCCTGATTGTATTGAACTATCAGTACGCGGTATTGGAGATATTCAGTCATATTTCGAGTTGCATATTGAACAAGGTCCATTTTTAGAAAAGAATAATTACCCAGTGGGAATAGTAAGTGGAATAGCCGGACCTTCGTGGTTCAAAATAAAGCTTATAGGAGAAGCCGGCCATGCTGGAACTGTTCCAATGAATCTCCGAAAAGACCCAATGATAGGAGCAGCAGAGGTAATTAAGGAAGTAGAAACACTATGTATGATGGACCCAAAAGCTCCTACTGTTGGGACTATCGGAAGAATCACTGCTTTTCCTGGAGGAAGCAATATCATTCCAGAATCAGTAGAGTTTTCCCTCGATATTCGGGATATCGATTTGGAGAGACGGAATAATATTATCCAGAAAATTGAAGAAAAAATTAAACAAGTAAGTATATCCAGAGGGTTAGTTTATGAGATTGAAAGAAATGTGGACGCAGTACCAGCCAAATGTTCTGGAAATCTTATAAATTCCTTAAAGGAATCATGTAAGGAACTAGGGATCGATGCACCGATTATGATTAGCGGGGCTGGACATGATGCCATGCTATTAGCAGAAATAACAGATATAGGTATGTTGTTTGTAAGGTGCCGTAATGGGATAAGCCACAGTCCAAAAGAGTGGGCAGAGATTGATGATATTTTCACAGCTACAAAAATACTCTATGAAACGGTTCTAAAGCACATCTGATTTCACAGTATGGCGGTCTTCTTTGACTGCCATACAAAGGGATTGTATACAAATAAATAATTCTGAATATTATTTATTTTCGGTAAAGATACGATTAATATAAATGAAAGTATATAGGGGGTATTTTCTTGGATCAAGATAACGAAAAAGGAATTAGTTTAATCGGTAAGGATATCATGCCCACTTCGAGCAGTGAAAGAAAAATGTCATCACTAGCTTACCTAGTTTTATGGGTAGGGATTGCTGTACAATTAGTAACTCCCATTACGGCAGCTCAGCTATACCCTGCATTATCCCCTATGCAAATTATTATTGCTTGTATTCTTGGTAATTTAATCGTTGCTGTTCTTTTAACATTATTAGGAGATATTGGTGTAAGATATGGAATACCTTATGCAGTTTATATTAGGGCATGCTTTGGTTATTTAGGTACACATATTCCTGCTCTGATTCGTGCAATTCCCGCAGTATTCTGGTTTGGTTTCCAAACATGGATGGGTGCGTATGCTTTAGATGTAATCATGAAGACGTTAACAGGGTACTCGAATCTTACCTTATTAATTATTTTATTTGGTACGGTACAAATTATTAATACAGCTATGGGAATGGAGGCTATTACAAAATTTGAATGGCTGGCATCTCCTAGTATTTTAATTATTGGTGTTGTTTTGCAAGTGTTTATTATGAAACAGAATCATTTAACATTCAGTGAGATTTTCTCCCATGGAGGAGATGGTGGCGTTTCAATGGGGTATGCTGTTGTCGTTATGATGGGGACTTATATTACCATGGCTTTAAATGCCCCAGATTTCACACGTTTCTTAAAATCAAAGTCTGATAGAAATGAACATACATGGTGGAAATTGAATCAAGGTAGCTTTTGGGCTCACACAATTGGTTTGGTAGGATCCATGTTATTGTTTACGATTATCGGTTTAACTAGTGGTGTAGCAACGGGTACATGGAATCCAATTGATGCTATGGTCAAAACGATGGGCAAAGATAATCCATTCCTTTTAATTGTTTGTTTAGCTTTTGTGATATTAGCTCAATGGTCTACAAACATAAGTGCAAACTTATTACCTCCAGGATACATCATCGTAAACCTTTTCCCGCGTAAAATTACATTTGCAAGAGGGGCTATTATTGCCGGAGTAATAGGATTGCTTATTCAACCCTGGAATTATGCGGAGTTTGTTCCTCAAATATTACTAGTTATAACAGCAACACTAGCACCAATCGTAGGCATTATGTTTACAGATTATTATTTACTTAGAAAAAGAAGATTGAATGTAGATGAACTGTACAAAGTAGACGGCCAATATAAATATTGGAAAAACGTGAACCCTGCTGCGTTAATTGCTTATATACCAGCTGGCTTGTCTGTCCTTCTTTTCCCAGATTATGGATTTGTTTCTGCATTGCTAATATCAATCGTCTTGTACTATACCTTAATGAAATTTTGGATTTGCAATGTTTATGATCAGCCTGAAATTACAAATGCAAATTTTAGTATTGAAAGTCAAGTAGTTAAAAATGATGCATAAGGCTCAACTCATAAAAAAATCAAAAATCAAATTTTTAGGTTTAAGAGTATTTCCATTAAGGGAGGAAAGACATTTATGAAAATTAAAGTAATCAATCCAAATACGACATTAGCTATGACAAAAGGAATTGAACACGCTGCAAAGTCTGCAGCACGTCCAGAAACGGAAATTCTTGCAGTAAGTCCTAAAATGGGTCCTGTATCAATTGAATCTTTTTATGATGAATATTTAAGTATCCCTGGGGTTATTGAGGAAGTCAAAAAGGGAGAAGAAGAAGGTGTAGATGCATTTGTTATAGCCTGCTATGGTGATCCAGGCTTACATGCTGCTAGAGAAGTGACAGACAAACCTGTTGTAGGAATTGCTGAGGCTTCTGTATATCTAGCATCCATTCTTGCTGCTAGATTTTCCGTTGTTACAGTTTTACCAAGAATTAAAACCATGTTAGAAGAACTTGTTGACTCCTATGGAATGCATAAGCGTGTTCTCAATATACGTACAACACCTATGGGTGTTTTGGATTTTGAGAGAGATCCAGAAGCAGGTATTGAAATGTTAAGGCAGGAAGGAAAAAAAGCGGTAGAGGAAGACAATGCAGAAGCAATTTTACTTGGTTGTGCAGGTATGGCGGAATTTGCTGATAGCCTTGAAAAGGAATTAGGAGTTCCAGTTATAGATGGAGTGGTTGCAGCTGTAAAATTTGCGGAATCCATTGTTGACCTAGGAAAGAAAACCAGTAAATTAAAAACCTATAAATATCCAGAGAAAAAAGAATATATTGGTGTGCTAAAGAATTTTGGGCATGATCAAGTAACAATAAAATAATTAGTTTTATTATTTGGTATACAAAACTTTACGCAGAACTATGATATGAAAAGTATGGAATAATGAATTTTTGGGGGCAGAATCACTCCACGTGAAGTTGCCCTATTTCATGTAATTCTCTTTTTTGGGGTACACACTGTTCATCTATCAAAATTTAATCATTAAGGAAACGTAAATGGAGAGGTGATCCTTTTGGATACAAATTCTATCAATATTATTAATCCAGATCCTTCATTATACAATGAAGATCTTGCACCGGTGCCAAGAGAAAGAAGAAATTGGGGGTGGGGATCGTATTCCATGATTTGGATGGGAATGATCCACAACATCGTTTCATATGAGCTTGCAGGAAGCTTAATTGCAATGGGTATGAGTGTATGGCAGGCACTCGGGGCTGTTATACTCTCAAACATAGCATTGATTGTGGCTATTTGTTTGAACAGTGTTGGGGGTGCCAAATATGGTTTACCATTCCCTGTTTTGATAAGAGCCTCGTTTGGATACAAAGGGGCCCATGTCCCTGTCTTAATTCGGGCGTTCGTGGCGATTTTTTGGTTTGCTGTTCAGGCTTATGCTGGCAGCAAGGCAGTTGGAGCAGTTTTAACTGTTGTTTATCCTAAATGGGTTTCCCTTGGTGCCTATACATTTTTGGGGATGGGACTAAATGATTGGATTGCTTTTGGGACCTTTTGGCTGCTTCATGCCTGGGTAATTTCACATGGAATGGAACGAGTAAGACGTTTTGAAATGTGGGCAGGTCCGCTTGTTATTGTGTTAGGGTTAGGGTTAGTTTATTGGGCAGTAAATATCGCACATGGTTTCGGTCCACTTTTCTCAGTCCCTTCTAAAATTCATGGTGGGGAATTTTGGAAAAGTTTCTTCCTTTCCGTTACCGGGATGATTGGTGTTTTGGCTACCTTAGTTTTAAATATCCCTGATCTTACCCGTTTTTCTCGAAGCCAAAAGGATCAAGTTATTGGTCAGGCCGTAGGATTACCCGTAATGATGACATTTTTTGCCTTTATGAGCATAATGATCACTGCAGGAACCATCATTGCTTTTGGAAAGCCAATAACCGATCCAGTACAACTTTTACTTCAATTTCAGGATCATCCAGTTGTCGTATTGATTGGTGCATTCGCTTTACTAATAGCTACTCTCTCCGTTAACGTGGTTGCAAACGTTGTATCGCCTGCATATGATCTAATAAATTTAATTCCGAGTAAGCTCAATTTTGTGAAAGCAGGAATTATTTCAATCGTGATCGGTGTTTTTTTTGCTCCATGGCTCTGGTTTAACAACGCTAACACTATATTTAATATAGTGGGGGCTATTGGAGGAACTTTAGGACCAGTTTCCGGCATCATGATTGTTGATTTCTTTTTAGTTCGACGTAGTCAATATGATCTTAATAGTTTCTTTGTTAAAGATGGGCAGTATACTTATCGAAACGGTTGGAACCCACGGGCGTTTATCGCTATGGGAATAGGTGTAATTGTGGCTCTAATTGGACTAATCATACCTTCTCTACAAACACTCTATACCTATAACTGGTTTTTAGGAATAGCAGTAGGTGGCCTTTCTTACCTACTATTAATGTCCGTAAAACGAGGTCATTTTGTTGAATCTTTAGTGGAGGAGAAAGCTTCTATAAAATAAATGGAACAAATAAATGTTAGATTCAAATAGTTGAGTCAATTTCATAATGGTTAATTGTAATTTTTATATTAGCTCAATTTTATTTGTTATTTTTTTTAAAAAATTAGGCCACTAGTTTCATTTCTTTCATTTGCTTGTTGATTCGATCTACAGTTAGTTTTTTTGAATTGTACACTAAAGTAACTAAGTCAAAATGGACTTTAGCCTTTTTACCAGAGCGGTAACGAACATTTTTTAATTGGAAAAACTCTTTTAAATATGCATTAACACGTTCAACTGCAGTTCTTTGTTTATAAAGTTTTTTCCAAGCTTCAGAACCTCGTCCTGGAGCGTATATTTTCTGATATCTGTTTCAATCTACACCTTGTAGACCTTCTGAAAAAGAGAATCCTTGGATAACGGACAGGTATCACACTCTTTTGGTCGTACGTACTTCAAGGAACGATACTTTTCATCATATCTTTCGTATTGATAAGAATGTTCTCTCACGCATGTCGGGGCAAAATGTTCATCAAAGCCAATCAATTCTCCTTCATTGCGCTTATTATAAGCAATGATTCCATAAGCTTTCATATTCAGAAGCTGTTGGTAGATTGGTACATAGTCATAACCAGCATCCATAAGACCATAACGAATGGGTAGCGAAGGAAGACTTTCCTTGATCCCTTTAAGAAGAGGAATAGCTGCTTTTCCATCGTTCAAACTAGCGGAAGTCATCATAGATTGTAAGATATACTGGCTGTTTGTTCCAACTGCTAAATGTGCCTTGAATCCGAACCAAAAGGTATTCTTACCTTCACTATTTTTCTTGATGCCCCAATTTGGCTCCAACGGAACCTCAGTTAGTAAGGTCTCAAGGCTAATGGGCAATTGTTCTTCAATCTTCTTTTCCATGTACTGATCGTTGGTTCGAATCCAGCTAGTCCAGCTAAAACTTTTATCAATAGAAGCAAAAGCTAAAAAATAGACTTACTGGTTAACAATACTTTGGACCCCCAAGATTTTGGGGGTCCAAAGTATGTAGTAATTCCTCAGGGGGGTATTAGTTTAATTATAGATTAAATAAGTGGAAAATGAACTAAAAGATCTCCTTTATATTAAATAAATTTTTAGTTGGAGCTATTAGAGTTTTGTTTTTACATTTTTTTTCGATTTAATTACATGTCTAGGTTCAGCTGTAAACCAAGATTGAGATTGGCCATTGAAGATTGTTTGCACTTTATCCAGCGTCCCAATATGAATTATTATGATGGAGTACTTTTCTTTATTTTTCATTCATTAAGTAAAACATTAGGTGCAAGGAGATAGATGTTTTTGTAGGAGATAACTATGTCGTGTCTTTCCATAAAGAGAAGGATAAGGCAAAAGACATGGTTAAACAGAAATTATTTGTCAGTGAAGAAATGGAAAAGGTTGGTCCGTTATATATTCTTCATAACATAATAGATGAATTAGTTGATTGCTATTTTCCGATAATACATCAAATTGAGGACAAACTTAATGAATATGAAGAGAAGGAAGCAAGCAGCAAAAAAATCATCGATGAGGTTTATGAGATTCGCAGAGATCTGATTCGTTTGCGAAAAACGATCGCTCCTATGAGAGATTTGTTATACCGGATGATAAACTCGAAGCGGATTCAGGACACAAGGCAACTTCACCATTATTTTTCCGATATCTATGATCACTTGATGAAGTTAACGGATATGATGGCTTCTAATCAAGATGTTACTTCTGATATGAGGGAGAATTATATGTCCATTCAATCCAATCGAATGAATTCCATCATGATGACACTTACTGTTATAACAACCATTTTTATGCCACTTACATTTATCGTGGGCGTGTACGGAATGAATTTTGATCATATGCCAGAGTTACATTGGAAATACGGGTATATTGTCACTCTTGGGGTAATGGCGATCATTGTCATAGTCATGATTTTTTGGTTTAACAAAAAAGGCTGGCTATTTATAAAGTAACGAGTATAGGGGTCAGACCCACTCAGCTTGTTGGTTTTAAGGAAAGGTCATCAAGTAACTGGGGATAACTGGCTTCGGTCTTTTTGACCGCGAATCACTTTAGACACGTTCCCAGTCCCACACGGAGGTATTGTCCCAGAGAGGATTGCCCTTGGATTCACCAAACCTGTCCGAATGAGTCTTTAAAGTATGCAAAAATTAGTACAGAAAGCAACAAAGTTTACGAAAAGAGCCATTTTTTATAAGCCTCTGTAGGTTTTAGTAGTTATCATAGTACTTTTGAATGACTTCCGGAACATCTTGGTTATAAACCAGTTTCCAAGCGTCAAGGAGATTTTCTTTTGTTACTTTTAGAGCAGGGACAGCTACATAGGCAGGTGCTTGTTTGCCAAGCAGCGCATACCCTGCCAAGATTGCTTCGGCGACTCCCTGATGGTATGGCATTTGGGCGCCCAATCCCTTGATAAGTCCATCTTTGGCCATTTCTAAAGCTGCAGTAGCACCTAAATCAATCGTCGTGATGACCAAATCATCTCTTCCTGCAGCACGGGCCGCAGCCAATGCTCCTTCATTTCTTTCATCCGATATTGATTTTTCTCCTCTGAAAGCTAAATTTGATCCTTACAGACTAAATAGTAAGTTTTTTGGCTCTGGTGCAAAAATAAATTTTCGAAAAGAGAAAACGGTCACCATGAAAAGAGGCCGGCTTCAGCGTGAATCCGGCCTCTCCCATAAAAAAATTCATATACGGTAATATTGGGGTTGATGACTCTTGTCACCGGTATAATCGAACTAATTAAAAGTACTTTTGAATCGCATCCGGAGGATCTTGACGATAAGCCAGTTTCCAAACCTTTAAGACATTTTCTTTTGTTACTTTCATTGCTGGTACAACATAGAATGGAGCTACTTCCTTACCAAGTAATGAATATCCCGCAATAATTGCTTGAGCAACTCCATTTTCATAAGGTAATTGCGCTCCAAGACCTTTTATATTTCCTTCAGAAGCAATTTGAAGCGCCACATTACTTCCCAAATCAACTGTAGTAATGACTATATCATTTATCCCTGCTTTACGAGCTGCAGCTAGTGCTCCTTCCGCTGGTTCATCCCAAATTGCAAAAATACCATCTAAATCTGGATTTCTTGCTAACATACCAGAGGCTACTTTTTCAGCATCGGTTGGAGTTGTAATTCCAACACGTGCAACAATTTTAATATTTGGATATTTTTCTTTAATCGTCGTTTCGAATGCTTTTACACGCTGATTATTTACAAAGAAATCAATATTGTGGAAAATAACACCAATCTTACCTTTTCCTTTAAGTTCTTTACCCATGATCTCGCCGGCAAATGTACCATTTCCATAGTTATCGGATGATACAACGCTTACATAATCTTTGCCAAATTCTAATCCTGCAGGCATGCTATCCATAAAGATTAGTTTGATTCCTGCTTCTGCAGCCTTTTTAAAAGCGGGAGCAGTTGCAACTGGATCAACCGGTAAACTTACGATAACATCTGGTTTTTTAGCCATGATTATTTCGATATCTGAAATTTGTTTTGCAACCTTAAATTGTGCATCCGTAACAGCAACAACTTCAATACCCATTTTTTCAAAAGTATCTTTCAAACCACTAATGATCGCAGTTGAAAAATCATTTTCTGTATAGTGCATCGCAATAGCCGCCTTATAATTCTTTTCCTTAAGCTTTTTCAGGTCTTTCAAAGATAACTGGAGTGTTTTGGCTGAAACAGCCTCCTCTCCATGCGGCCCAGTGCTTAAAATTTTATCATCCGGAATATTTTGATTAATAGTACTATTCAGCGTCTCTCTTATGATGGTCAAAAACTCTTTTACATTAAAGGGTTTTGTCACGTAATTATCAAACCCCTTGTCTAATGTATATTGAATATCCTGCGGTATCGCATTGGCACTTACAGCAATTACCGCAATATCTTTTGTTTGTTTCATTGTTTTTAACATATCAAATATTTCATAACCATGGATATCCGGGAGGTTTAAATCAAGCAGAATCAAGTCCACGTTTTCATTCGCTGCCATTTCTAATCCTTCTTTTCCTGTACGAGCTGATAAAAGCGTATAGGAAGGCTGCGATTTCATAATGTTCCTTACTAAGTTCAAGTTCGACTCGTTATCTTCAATATACAGCAAACGGTAGCAATCTGCCTTCCGGAAATTTCCCTCAGTAAGTACAACCTCTTCACCCCATCTCATGACAGCCTTTAAATCATTCGGAAGCGGCAGACTAAAGAAAAAATCACTGCCTACTCCTTTTTGGCTCGTTACACTAATGTTGCCCCCCATTAGCTGGACGAGCTGTTTTACTAAATACAATCCAATGCCTGTACCTTCTTCTTGTGTCCCTTCAATTCGATAAAATGGAATAAACACTTTTTGATATTCTTCATCTGAAAGTCCGACCCCAGTATCCACAAAATGAATGAATTGATCGTTTCCTTTCAAATAAGAGAAAATAATGACTTTTCCGCCTTCCCGGTTATATTTAATCGCATTATCGAGAAGATTAAGAAGGATTTGCTTAAGGCGAATGGGATCGGCAAGAACGAAGACGGTTTGCCATTGATCCAATTGGTTATGAATACTGATTCTTTTTTTCTTGGCCAGCGGTTGCACGATATTGATACATTCATTGATAATGGTCAGCAGATCAACTTCTTCAATCGAAACTTTTAATTGGCCTGTCTCTATTCTTGATACATCCAAAATATCATTAATTAAACTTAATAAATGTCTTCCACCACCTAAAATTTCTTGGACAAAATCACCCTGTTCTTTATTTAAGGTTTCATCCATTTCTAATAGCTGTGCAAAACCAAGGATTCCATTCAATGGTGTACGGAGTTCATGACTCATTTTAGACAGAAAGTCGGATTTGGCCATATTTGCTTTTTCTGCCTCTTCTTTAGCTCGAATTAAATCATGTTCCGTATTTTTCCATTCGGTGATATCAGAAATTGTAACAAGGGCAGCCTGTTCTTCATTATCACAAATTTTAAGAGGTGTTGAATTTACTGAAATCCATTTTATATAACTATTCCCGTTGTTAATACCCAATATGAAATTATAGAAAGGAATACCGTGTTTAAGTGTTATTATTCCTGGTAACTGGGAATAGGGTAATGGTGATCCGTCTTCTTTAACATATTCTAGTTGCATTAAGCTGGATTTAGTTAAGAACTCTGATTTAATGCCCAGTATTTTTTCTGCATTTTCATTTAAGGCAACCATTTTCCCCGACTTTTCAAGAATCATGACACATTCGGACATGGTCCGAAGAACTTCCTTATATAAATTATCCCTATAGTTGACTTTCATTTTTTCTCCACCAATCCCTTTCGATTCAAAAAAACTTTGTTAACTAGATGAACTGTCTTATACTGTAAGTAGTTAAGGTTCGTAAACGATTGCAAATTAAATAAATAATAAGGGGCTATTTATCATCATTTTCTCACATATTATCTAGTTAATACGTAGAAAGGTTCCGTAACAATCGATGTGATAATAGTTTTAACCAAACTTCAATTACATGAGGGATGATTTATGAAAGTTTTGATTGCAGAGGATAATGCGGCATCTAGAAAATTGTTAAAGCATCTGATTAAATTTGTTCCGAACTATCAAATTGTCGGAGAAGCAGTAAATGGTGAGGATTTAATCAATAAGGTGTTAATGGAAAAGCCTGACATCGTGTTAGTTGATATTAACATGCCTTTATTGAACGGAATGGAAGCGGTTAAATCGTGTAAAAAAATTCTGCCAACCTTGCAGGTTATTTTTATCACAGGCCATGATGAATACGCGCTGGAAGCCTTTGGAGTAAATGCAATTGATTACATTGTTAAACCGATTGAACGGGACAGGCTTTATTCCGCTTTAGAGCGGGCAGCAGCCCTTTCGAAGCAAACCGGCACGGTTCCGCCTCCTGCTCCAGTCAAAAAAGATTTAATGATCAAGCAGCACAATCAATATTCCTTTATTCCGTTAGACGAGATTATTTTTATTGAAAAAGCAGAACGAAAGTCCGTCATTCATACGATTGATAAAAAAATTGAATTAAATGAGGCGTTAACGAATCTCGAAGAGCTCCTTGATTCGCGATTTGTTGTTTCTCATCGTTCTTTTATTATTAATTTGCAGTATTTAACAGGAATAGAAGTGGCTGGTCAAACGTATATAGCACATTTTAAAAATTACGAAGAAACAGCAAGGGTCTCTAAGCATAAGCTAGTTGAATTGCAAAAATGTAAATCGTTGTAAAAGTAAGGCTCAGTAATGAAAAATTACTGGGTCTTATTTTTTTTTTTTAAATGCTTTTTTTGTTCGAATGAATGAAAGGGCTTTCTGGGTGAATGAAATTAACAGTCAAATGGACAAAAAGCTTGTCTGGAGGCGATTAGACGACAAATTTGTAATCGTTTACAATCTGAGTATAGAAACTGGAAAGGAAAAGAGGACAAAGATGGTTGGGATTGTAGATGTAGCAAAAAGGGCTAATGTTTCTACTGCCACAGTATCCCGAGTATTAACCAAGCCTGAAACAGTAAGGGAAACAACGGCGGAAAAAGTGTTAAAGGCGATTGAAGCATTGAATTATCAGCCTAATATCCTAGCACGCCAGTTAAGAAGGCTCGAAACGAAAACGATCCTAGTCGTTGTCCCGGACATTACAAATCCCTTTTTTTCAAAGGTGTTAAGGGGTATTGAAGCTGTCGCTGTTGCAAATGGATATCAGGTTTTACTCGGCGATACAGGCAATGATTTGGAACGAGAAAAGGGGTATTTAAACATCCTGCAGCAAAAAAAAGCAGATGGAATGGTTTTATTAACCGCCAGAATGGATGCAGCAGCTGTTGAAGAGGTGGCCCGAAGGTTTCCGGTGGTGCTGGCATGTGAGTATATTGAAGGCTCTAGCATCCCAACTGTTTCGATTGATAACATCAGTGGTGCCAGAAAGGCAATGGAATATTTAATCGACTTGGGACACGAAAGAATTGGCTGCATCACTGGACCTCTCGATATCGTGTTGAGCCGAGACCGCCTCAAAGGATTTTATCAGGCGATGGCAAGGAAAAACCTTATCGTTGACCCCGTGTTAGTCCAAGAGGGTGACTTCTCATTTGATAGCGGTTTTAATCTCATGATGAAGTTTTTCGCCCTTGGCCAACTCCCAACGGCGATATTCGCTGCAAATGATGAAATGGCAATGGGCGTGATTAAAGCGATTAAATCTAGGGGTCTTAATGTGCCTGAGGATATTTCGGTTCTAGGTTTTGATAATCTGAAATTTTCCTCCATATTCGAACCGGGTCTTACAACGATTGCACAGCCGGCATTCGAAATCGGAGAGAACGCGATGGAATTACTAATGAAGCTCATCAGCAAAGAGGAAGTCAAACGCGAGCAAATTATCTTAGCTGACCAGTTGGTTGTAAGGGAGTCGGTAAGAAGTATTTAAAAATTTTTAAAAAGACATGTAATCCTTTACATTTTTTGGATTTCATGAAATTTCTCGAATGTAAACGATTACTAGTCAAAATTCAATAAACTTTAATTTATGTAAAGGGGGTGGTGCCACACTTAAGATTGTAAGGTGGTGCCAACAAAATAACGAGCTTCAACTAAATAACAAACATAGTGGGGGTTATTAAATGAAAAAGAGTTTTTCAATTTCGATCTTATTATTATTGATTTTAAGTATCGTCCTAGCCGGTTGTGGCGGCAATAAAGCCACTTCAGGTGAACAAGCAAAGCAACCAAAGAATAAAAACTATTCGGAAACAGCATCAGGTCCATTAACGATTAATCCAGCGATTCCGGATTTAGAAGTAAAAGATAAAGGACCAAATGGCGAACAAGCTGTTTCGGCAAAATCATTAAAACTAACAGAAGAAGAGCTTAAAAAGATTAAGGATGGAAAATATAAAGCGGCGATTGTTATGCATTACTCTGGTACCGACTATATGAATGCTGCAGTTGGTGCGATGCAAGATACGTTTAAGAAAATGGGCATTGAAGTAGTTGCTGTTACAGATGCACAGTTCAAAGCAGAAAAGCAAGTAAATGATATTGAAACGGTTTTAGCAAAAAAACCTGACATCATGATTTCTGTTCCGGTTGATGCCGTTTCTACGGCACCAGCTTATAAAAAAGCAGTTGCACAAGGGGTTAAATTAGTATTTATGGATGGAGCTGCAGAAGGTCTTGTCCCTGGAAAAGATTACATTAGTATTGTGTCGGGTGACAACATGGGTAACGGAGCAACAGCAGCGGACATTATGGCTGAAAAACTTGGTGGAAAAGGTAAAGTTGGTATTGTGTATCACGATGTAAACTTCTTTGTAACCAAAAATCGTTCGGATGCCTTTGAAGCAAGAATGAAAGAAAAATATCCAAATATTGAGATTGTAGCAAAAGGTGGTATTACCGGTCCAAACGATGCGGAAAAAGTAGCTTCTGCAATGCTTACAAGAAACCCTGACATAAATGGAATCTTTGCCCCTTGGGATGTACCAGCTGAAGGTGTTATGGCAGCTGCACGTACTGCGGGTAAAAATGATTTAGTCGTTACAACTGTTGACTTAGGCACAAACGTTGCGATCTCGATTGCACAGGATGGAATCGTAAAAGGACTTGGAGCCCAGCTGCCATATGACCAAGGTGTTGCACTAGGGATTCTTTCAGGTTATGCACTATTAGGTAAGGAAGCACCAGCTTATGTTGCTTCGCCATCGATTAAAGTCACAAAAGATAATGTATTAGATTCTTGGAAGCTTATCTACGGGACAGAAGCACCAAAAACAGTTCAAGATGCAATGAAATAAAAAATAGGATAGGGGTTGCCCGAAAAGCAGCCTCTATCACGAAAAGAAGGTGAACTTGGATGGAACAACCTATTCTAGAAATGAAAAATATTAGTAAAGCATTTAACGGGATTCCCGTATTAAAAGATGTTAATTTCTCCGTGAAAAAAGGTGAAGTTCACGCCTTGATGGGGGGAAATGGTGCCGGGAAATCGACGTTAATGAAAATTCTAACAGGTGTTTATACCGCAGATAGCGGCGACATTCTGATTGACGGAAAACCTGTGAGTATTAAAAGTTATGAAGAAGCACAAAAAAATAATATATCGATGATTTTCCAAGAGTTTAGCTTAATTCCAACCCTTACCGTTGCCCAAAACATCTATCTTACACGTGAGAAGAAAAACTCATTAGGACTGCTCGATGACAAAGATTGTGAAAAGAAAACGGAAAAACTGTTAGAGGAATTAGGCGTAGATATTAAACCAACTGATATTGTGCAAAATCTTGGCGTTGGCTATTGGCAGATGACGGAAATTGCCAAAGCACTTTCCCAAGAAGCGAAAATTCTCATTATGGATGAGCCAACCTCTTCCTTAACCAAAAATGAAACAGAAGTATTATTTAGCTTTATTAACAAATTGAAAGCAAAAGGATATTCCATCATCTATATTTCACACCGGATGGATGAGATCTTTGAAATATGTGACCGAATTACGATTTTACGGGATGGCCGATATATTACAACAGAAACATGCAGTGAAACCAATCTTGACACGGTCATTCAGCATATCGTTGGCATGGAGTTTGACCAGGCCTTTGAATGGAAGGAGCGTTCTTACTCCCATGAGGCAGAGCCAATTTTTGAAGTAAGAAACTTAAGTGCGGGGAAGGTTCAAGATATCAATCTTAGAATTCAGCCGGGCGAAATTGTCGGAATTGCCGGGTTGATGGGAAGCGGCAGAACTGAATTGCTTCGAAGTCTCTTTGGGATTGATCCAATTGACAGTGGAGACATCTACGTAAATGGTGAGAAGCAATCCATTAAAAATGCCAGAAATGCAATCGATGCGGGTCTAGCTTTGATTCCAGAGGATCGCCGGATGCAAGGATTGGTCCTTGAACATAGTGTCAAGGATAATATGATTCTTCCAATTCTTTCGAAGGTTAAAAAAGGAACTTTTATTGATGATAAAAAATCCAATGAAATTAGTAAGGATTTTGTACGGAAGCTAAATATTAAAACAGATCATATTTTTAAACAAGCTAGGTTGTTATCAGGCGGTAATCAGCAAAAAATCGTTCTCGCCAAATGGCTGGCGAATGATCCTACCGTACTCATGTTGGATGAACCAACAATCGGCGTCGATATCGGTGCAAAAACGGAAATCGTTGAAATTATTCGAGCAATGGCCGAAAGCGGCAAGGCGATCCTTGTGGTCTCCTCCGAACTCCCAGAACTGCTTGCCTTGAGTGACCGTGTTGTCGTCATGCATGATGGGAAAATTAAAAAGGAGATGACCCGCAGGGAGATTAAATCAGAGGAGGAATTACAATATGCAATCCAAGGTTTCTAATATACAAAAGCCAGCAACTCCAGTATTGAAAGGTTTCGAGTGGCGCAATTATATTGTCTATTTTGCCTTCGTAGGAGTATTAATCTATTTTTCTCTCAGCTTAAGTAATGAAGGTTTTTTAACTTCAGGAAACTTATTAAATATTGTTAGACAAACAGCAACCATTTCTTTAATGGCGTTGGCGATGACATTTGTTATCAGTACAGGAGAAATTGACCTTTCTGTCGGTTCCATTGCCGCTCTTTCTTCCCTAGTAGGTGCATTGGCAATCCAAGCCGGTTATGGCATTGTGGGAGGACTCATTGGCGGTGTAGGTACAGGACTTGTGGTTGGCTTAATCAATGGTTTGCTTGTAACAAAAGTAGCGATTCCATCCTTCTTAGTAACGCTGGGAACAATGGGAGCTATAAAGGGTCTTGCCATGTGGGTAACCGACACGGCACCTGTACCGATTGTAGATGCTAATTTCAATTTTATTTTTGGATCTGGTGACATTGGTCCAATTCCGGTTCTTCTTGTTTGGACTATCGTATTTACTGTCATTGCTCATGTGTTACTTCGTAAAACAGCATTTGGTCGTCAGATTCTTGCGACAGGCGGAAATGAAAATGCTGCAAGATTCTCAGGTGTTAAAACGATGAAAATTAAGCTGATCGTTTTCCTTGGAACTGGTTTAATGGCTGGTCTAGCAGGTCTTCTTTATGCGGGCCGTATGAATGCAGGACGTTTTTCCTTCGGTGAAGGGGATGAGCTTTCTGTTATCGCTGCGGTTATTCTTGGTGGTACAAGCTTGTTTGGCGGTGTAGGAACGATTATCGGAACACTGGTTGGTTCGTTAATGATCGGTACGATCAACAACGGTTTGATTATTATGGGTCTGGATGTCAGCCAGCAAATGATTATCAAAGGAATTATCATCATCTTGGCTGTGGCATTTGGTAAGAAAGCGATGAAGCGATAGGTTTTTATAAAATTAAAGTTACCTCATGCTCAATTAGTTATAAAAAAGAATCAATGGCATGAGGTAACACTCTTAAAAAGTACGTTACTACAACATGAGAAAACTTATGTACAGGAGGAAACGAAGTGGAGAAGATTAAAGTTGGTATCATTGGTACCGGTTTTATCGGGCCAACACATATTGAAGCCATCAGAAGACTTGGCTTTGTAGAAGTAGTTGGTTTGTCGGAAACTAGTCAAGAAATGGCGGAAAAAAAGGCAGCGGAGCTTGGAATTCCAAAGGCGTATGGTGATTATCGTGAAATGCTCCAGGACCCCGAAATTAAGGTCGTGCACAATTGCACACCAAATCACCTTCACTTTGCAATTAATAAAGAGATCATTTTAGCAGGAAAGCATGTCGTATCAGAGAAACCGCTAGCAATGAATAGTAAAGAATCAGCGGAATTGCTGGAGTTAGCAGAAAAACACGGCGTTGTCCATGCGGTGAACTTCAATTACAGACAGCATGCCAGTGTCCAAAACTTACAAGCGATGATTGCAAAAAGTGACCTTGGAAAAGTGAATTTGGTACACGGAAGCTACCTGCAGGATTGGTTATTGTATGAAACAGATTATAACTGGCGTTTAGCGCCGGAAGTAGGCGGAAAATCACGGGCGGTAGCGGATATTGGGTCCCATTGGTGTGATACAGTCCAATTTGTAACAGGCAAAAAGATTGTGGAAGTATTTGCTGATTTAGCAACTGTTGTTCCAGTAAGAAAGAAGCCTACAGGAAACGTAGCTACTTTTGGGGCACAGACTATAGAAGATATGGAATATGAAGATGTTCCAATTAATACAGAAGATTATGCATCCGTTCTTGTTCGTTTTGAAGATGGATCAAGAGGAGTCTTTACCGTATCTCAGGTAAGTGCCGGACGGAAAAATAGATTAAGCTTTGAAATTAATGGAAGCAATAGCTCTGTTTTCTGGAACCAAGAGGAACCGGAAAAGCTTTGGATTGGTCATCGTGATCGAGCAAATGAACTTCTGTTAGCGGATCCTTCCCTGTTTACGGCAGAAGCAAGGTCTGCGATTCACCACCCAGGCGGACACAATGAAGGCTGGCCGGATGCATTGAAAAATATGATGTTGAATTTCTACTCTTTTATTCGCGATAACAAGAGCCTGAAAACAGATAAGCCTAAGTTTGCTACATTTGAAGATGGACACGTTTCGATGTGTATTACAGACGCCATCTTGGAAAGCAGCCAGCAGCAGAAATGGGTAAAGGTTTCTGCAGGAAAGAAGGTACTTTCATGAAACTAGGTGTATTTACCCCGCTGTATCAGAATCTGCCATTTGAAGAAATGCTGGATAAACTGGCAGGCATGGGTGTTGAGGCCGTTGAATTGGGGACAGGAAATTATCCCGGCAACCATCACTGTAATCCGGATGAATTGCTTGCCTCACCTGAAAAAACCAGAGCATTCCTGCGAGCGCTTGAAACAAGGGGAATAACCATCAGTGGTTTAAGCTGCCACGGAAATCAGCTGCATCCGAATGTAACAATAGCCAAAGAGTCACATGACGTTTGGCGAAAAACCGTTTTACTGGCAGAACATTTAGAAGTTCCTGTTATCAATGGTTTTTCCGGCTGTCCGGGTGATCATCTAAGCAGCAAGAATCCAAATTGGGTTACATGTTCATGGCCGCCGGAATATTTAGACGTGTTGAACTGGCAATGGAACGAAGTCGTGATTCCTTATTGGAAAGAGGAAGCGAAATTCGCAAAACAGCACGGCATTAATCAAATTGCTTTTGAAATGCATCCCGGCTTTGTGGTCTATAATCCAGAAACATTACTGAAGTTAAGGGAGCATGCCGGAGAAAATATTGGCGCCAACTTTGATCCAAGCCACCTAATCTGGCAAGGAATTAACCCGGTCGAGGCGATTAAAAACCTTGGCCGTGAAAAAGCGATTTTCCATTTTCATGCGAAAGACACTTATTTAGATCAAACCAATATTAGTGTGAATGGTGTTTTAGATACAAAGCATTACAGCGAAATTTTAGACCGTTCATGGACATTTAGATCTGTAGGATATGGCTCGGATGAAAAAATGTGGAAAGACATTGTGAGTGCCTTAAGAGCGGTTGGTTATGATTATGTCATTTCCATTGAACATGAAGACATGCTGGCTTCAACGGACGAGGGATTAAAGAAAGCGATATCTCTATTAAAAGGCGCCATGTTTAAGGAACAAGTAACTGATATGTGGTGGGCTTAATTTTTGTGATTCAAACTAACTTATTGGAGGCAGTACGATGACAACAATGCAAGCTGTATTTTTTCCAGGAGACAAAAAGGTAGAAATTCGTCAGGTTGAAATCCCAACACCAGGACAAGGAGAAGTACTCATTCAATTAAAGGCGTCTGCTATTTGCCGCAGTGATATGAGCTTGTACTATGGAACATCTGTTTTTGAAGGAACAAAATGCGGATGCACGGTTCCTGGACATGAGCCGGCTGGTGTTATTACAGGAGTAGGTAATGGTGTATCTAATTTCAAGCCGGGTGACCGGGTTGCTGTTTACTTAGCATTAGGCTGCGGTGAATGTGCTCATTGTAAGAGCGGATACAAAATGTTCTGTAAGGAATTTAAGTGCATTGGTTTTGACTCTCATGGCGGCGACGCTGAGTATATGGTAGTTCCTGCTGAAAACTGCATGAGACTTCCGGATAGCATGAGCTTTGTAACAGCTGCCGTTTCAACAGATGCAGTAGGAACCCTGTATCACGCACAAAAGAGATTAGGGATTTCCGGCAGAGACTATCTTGTCATTTTTGGAATGGGCCCTATGGGCGGTGCCGGTGTGATGATTGCTAAAGGATTAGGTGCAACGGTTATCGCGGTTGACATGCTGGATGAGCGCTTGGAGCTTGCGAAGGAATTAGGTGCAGATTACACCATCAATGGGAAAACGATGAATGTTCAAGAAGAAATTGCCCGTATTACAAATGGTGCCGGTGCAGACGCAGCGATCGATTGCTCCGGAAGCCCGTATGCTGAAAATGATGCATTAGATTGTGTGAGAGCACATGGACGTGTGGCCTTTATCGGCGAAAGCAAAGAGACAACGATTAAGCCTAGTCAGCAGTTAATTCGTAAACAAATTTCGGTGATGGGTTCATGGTACTTCCCAATTCAAGAGTTCGATGAGATTGCTGAGTTTATTGTCAGAAAAAATCTCCCTGTTGAAAAATTAGTTACTCACCAATTTAAATTGGAAGAAGCGGAAACTGCATTCCAAATGTTTGATGAAAGAAAAACAGAAAAAGCAGTATTTGTTTGGGAATAATCACCAACGATTAACAAAACTAGTAGTTGTAACTTGATTTTTGAGGAGGATAAATGAATGAAGCTTGCATTTAATACTTGGGTTTATAATTCTTTTCCATCTATGTTGCCATTTTATCCATTAGAAGAAACGATTAATCGAATCGCTGCATTTGGTTATGATGGAATTGAAATAGGTTGTGCGAGTCCCCATGCTTGGCCGGATTATCTCTCCAATGAGAGAAGAAAAGAAATAGCTCAACATTTAAAACGGAACAATCTTAATGTTGCGGCTATGCTTCCCGCACCTGGGGGAGGACCTGGAGTCAATCCATCCTCGGCTTTAAAAGAAGAGCGTGAATTTACGATAAAACATTATAAAGAAGTCATTCGCCTGGCACATGACTGGGAATGTCCAATTGTTATGTGGCTTGCCGGCTGGTTCGGTTTTGGAATGAACAAGCAAGAGGCATGGAAATATAGCCTGGAGGGTTTGCAAGATGTCGCAAAATATGCGAAAGATCTAGGAATCACCTTAGTAGTTGAACCTCAGGCAGCTGATTGTAATTTAATCGAATCCGCGGATGATGCTTTGCAGCTGGCAGAAGAATCAGGTGAATCCAATGTGAAAGTGATGTTTGATACTTTCCATGCCCTATTCCGTAGTGAAGTACCGAGTGATTATGTATATAAAATGAAAGATAAGTTGCATCATGTTCATATTTCGGATGACGATCGATTACCGCCTGGACAAGGAACCGTAAATTGGGATTCCGTATTAAGAGCATTAAAGGAAATCGATTACAAGGGCTACCTCTCCATGGAAATTGGTTTTGGTACCAGAAAAGCGGATCCTGATTGGTATGCGAAAACATCCATTGATTACTTGAAAGAAAAATTAAAAGAAATTGGCTGTAAGTAAGCTTTAAACCTCAAATTTTTAAGATGAATTGATAACGGGGCTGACCTAGATACTAAAATTCTACAAGGTTGGCCCGCTTGAACAAGAAATTTTAACTTTGCAAGGGCATTAAAATACTATTATTTGATTTCCAAATCAATATTAAAATTCAACATTATTAAATTAATCAATTATTGGAGGCTATCATGAAAAAACTTACTTCATTAATCGTTACGATACTATTAATTAGCAGTTTGGCTCTTATGGGCTGTGGAAAACAAAGTGCCAATACTTCGGGGCAGCAAAAAAATGAAAAAGCAGCATCAGAAAAAGTTACTTATCCTCTTACCATTAACCCGGAAATACCAAGCGATCAGAAAATTTTAAGTACAGGTCCAAATGGAGAAACAGCCACTCCTGCAGCAACTTTGCAATTGTCTGAAGAGGATGTAAAGAAAATTAAAGAAGGTAAATTTAAAGCCGCTATTTCCATGCACTATGCAGGAAACGATTTCTCAACTGCCATCATCAATGGTGTGAAAGATACTTTTGAAAAAATGGGCATAGAAGTTGTTGCCGTTACTGATGCACAATTTAAGCCTGAAAAACAAATTTCAGATATCGAAACCATCATGGCTAAAAAACCAGATGTTATCGTAGCTTTGCCGGTTGATCCAGTTGCTACTGCTCCCGCTTTTAAAAAGGCTGCAGAAGCAGGTGTAAAATTAGTATTTATGGATAATGTGCCAAAAGGTTTCCAAGCTGGAAAAGATTATGTAAGCGTTGTTTCTTCAGATAACTATGGAAACGGTATCTTTGCCGGCGAAATCATGGGTGAAGAACTAAAAGGAAAAGGCAAGATCGGTGTTATTTTCCACGATGTTAATTTCTTTGTCAATAACCAGCGTAAAGATGCATTCGAAAAAACGATTAAAGAAAAGTATCCAAATATTAAAATTGTTGCACACGGTGGAATTATCACTCCTAACGATGCTGAAAAAGTAGCTTCTGGTATGTTAACAAAAAACCCTGATTTAGATGGCATTTTCGCGATTTGGGATGTACCAGCGGAAGGAACACTTGCTGCAGCTCGTACAGCAGGGAAAAATGATTTAGTCATTACGACAGTTGATTTGGGAACGAATGTAGCGCTTCAAATTGCTTCTGGAGGAAATGTAAAAGGTCTTGGAGCACAGTTACCTTATGAAAATGGAGCTGCCCAAGCGCTTGTAGCCGGATATTCATTACTTGGCAAGCAATTAGAACCATATTATGTTGTTCCATCGATGAAAGTAACAAAAGAAAATGTCTTAAAGGTTTGGAAAATGGCTTATCGTCAAGATGCACCAGAAGTTATTCAAAAAGCAGCAAAATAATGATCAATTAGAAAACTAGAAAAGTAGATTACTAAACTCTCTGAATGAGAACTAAAAACTTAATAGAGGCCGCTTTTACATGCGGCCTCTATTAAAGAATGTAATATGGTTTTGAAAAAGCGATCTCTCTCTTAAAAGGGGCTATGTTCAAGGAACATTTTACCGAGATGTGGTGGATGTAGTACGTCATTGTCGATCTAGGGGAAGGGATTTTCATAAATTAATGCAATTATCGTAGAAAATCTAAAATTGGTGATTAAGGAGATGTTTGTATGATTAAGTACTCTTACAACACGCTAGTATATGCAGGAGAAGATATTGAAACTAGTATTGCCAGACTTGCCAAATTTGGTTATAACGGTGTGGAATTTGTTGGCGAGCCAGAACAAATGGATGCTGACCGCATTAAAGAATTACTGGCTAAATATAATATTGAAGCTTCCACAATTTGTGCCATTTATAACGCTGAAAGAGATTTAGTCTCCAGCAATGAAAATATTAGAAAAAATGCAGTCAATTATTTAAAAAGCTGCGTCGATTTTGCCAGCAAAATCGGAGCAAAAGGAATCTCGCTGACTCCAACTGCCTGTATGAAAATTTATGGAGAGGCCGATCGAGAAACTGAGCTAAAGTGGGCTGAGGAAGGAATACGCGAAGCTGGTATTTATGCAGGAGAACATGGTGTCAGGTTGACAGTAGAAGCATGGAATCGCTACGAAAACTATTTAATCAATCGATTAGAGCAATCACTTGAGCTGGTTAATCGTGTTAATCTGCCAAGCGTAGGAGTTATGGGTGATACGTATCATATGAATATTGAAGAAGTCGATATTGCGGATACCATCAGAATGGTTGGAGATAAATTATATCACCTTCACATCGCTGACAGTAATAGAGCGGCACCAGGCAGGGGACATATCGATTTTAAGCCAATCGCTCAGGCTTTGCGCGATATTAACTATAGTGGATATTTAACGATGGAGCTATTGCCTCCGTTTGCAGATCCATTTAATGGAACAAGATGTGAAGAGTTTTATGATCAATATACAGAAGAGTCAATCGTTTTCCTAAAAAAATTATTTAAGGAGGAAGAATAAAATGGCTCAGAACACATTAGTTAACAATCAAGGTATAGATTCAGGGTTTGATCAAAAAGAAATGAAAGCCGCAGTAACTTATGCAGCACATGACTTAAAAATTGAAACGGTACCTGTTCCAGAAATTAACGATAACGAGGTTCTCATCAAGGTTAAAGCTTGTGGAATTTGTGGAACAGACCCACATATTTACAACGGTCATTTCCCTGCTCCTATGCCATTAATCCAAGGTCATGAATTTGCTGGCGAAGTTGTCAAGATAGGAGCTTCCGTTACCAGTGTAGCAGTTGGTGATCGAGTAACTGCTGATATTAATATTAGCTGCGGAAATTGTTATTATTGCCGTACAGGCCAAAAGCTTTTCTGTGAGAACATTAAACAACTTGGTGTTCATACAAACGGAGCATTTGCTGAATTTGTAAAAGCGCCGGAAAATAATACTTATAAGTTACCAGAAGGAATGTCTTGGGAGGAAGGTGCTTACATTGAACCGCTAGCTTGTGTTATTCGCGGGCAGGAGCGGGCAAATGTAGTCATGGGAGATATCGTCGCGATTATTGGTGCAGGTCCAATGGGTCTGGCGCATGCTGTTATGGCAAAATTAAATGGTGCAAGTAAGGTAATTATTTCTGAAATGAACAAAGCGCGTCTTCAGAAAGCAAGAGAACTGGGAGTAGACGTTGTTATTGATGCATCAGAAAAGGACCCTATTCAAGAAGTCTTTCATGCGACGGAAGGAAGAGGTGCTGATGTTGTATTCGAAGTAGTTGGAGCAATGCCAACTTATAGACAAGCTTTCCAAATGGTTAGAAAAGGCGGGACAATCGTAGCATACGGTGCAGCCCCTGCTGATGCAACACTAGATGTGAAGCCATTTGAAATCTTTAGTAAGGAACTTACCATTGTAGGTTCATATGCAGGTACTTATGGAACTTGGACTAAAGCGATTCAATTACTTTCATCAAAGAGATTTAATCCAAAAGCGATCTTCAGTAAGACAATTAAATTAGATCAATTAGAAGAAGGTATTGTAGAGGCAGATAAAAACAAAGACACGATTAAAATCTTGGTTGAAATTGAATAATAAATGGACTGGGAATATTTCTAGCGAATGAAAGGGATAAATAAGTTTTTATCCCTTTCATTTATTCCGCATTGTCAAAATTTTACGTTATAGGGAGCGATTATCAGAATGTTCAAATATAGTACTACACAATGGATATTCGGAAATGAAAGTTTAAAAGATAGCTTAAAAAGGCTGAAAAAATATGGTTATCAGGGTGTCGAACTAGCTGGTGAGCCGTATACCATTGATGTTGAGGAAACCAAAGAACTTTTAAATAAATATGAATTGGAATGCAGCTCCATTTGTGGGATTTTTACTCCTGAAAGAGATCTTTCGTCATCAAATGATGAAATTAGAAAAAATGCTGTGGAATATGTAAAAAAATCGGTTGATTTAGCTAAAGCTTTAAATGCTTCAACCCTTATTGTCGTCCCTACATGTGTTGGTAAACTAAGTCCAGAAACGACTCTTGAGGAGGAATGGAATAATGCGATTTTGAGTGTGAAAGAGGCAGCGCTATATGCGAAGGAACAAGGAATTACCCTTGCCATTGAAGCATTGAATCGTTATGAGACCTATTTAGTTAATAATTTGACTTTAGCCGTACGTTTTGTTGAGGAAATCAATGTAGAAGGTCTGGGGATCATGGCTGATCTGTTCCACATGAGCATAGAGGAACGTAGTATGACTGAATCGATAAACAAAATTTCACGTTATCTTGCCCATGTACACATTGCTGATAACACAAGGGAAGCAGCGGGGCTAGGACAAACGGATTTTAGACCAGTCATTTCGCTACTTAAAGAACTAGGTTATAAGGGCTATATTACGATGGAGTTCCTTCCTGCCGTGTCAAATCCTTACGTAGCATCAGGCCTTCAAGGTGAATCTACTATTTTTGATGACTTCACGAAGCAATCTATCGAACATATGAAAGAAATTGTTGGAGCAATATCATAAAAGAGATTAAGTATAAAGGTGGAAATTATAGATGATTATCATTCATGCGTATTTTAAAGTGGGTCCAGGGCATCGCCAATCATTCCTGGACGAAGCTAAACTAGTAACGGAACCATCTCAAGAGGAAGAAGGCAATATTAGCTATCAATATTACGAACATCCAGAACAGGCCAATACCTTTGTGTTTGTAGAAGTGTGGAAGGATCAAGCGGCAATTGACGTTCATGAAGCAACCGCTTATTTCCAAAACTTTATCCATGCTGTCCCAGGACTAATAAGCGAACCAATCCAAGTACAACTATTTGAAGCGACCGAAATAAAAGGTGCCTAACTCAAAGTAAAGCGTTAATTGAGTGGGGGTCTGACCCCTAGTACGGTGAAACGTAACCTCAGTGGGCATCTGCCCCCCAACAGTGTTAAGACTCAAGAGTCACTTCTTAATTTGAAAGTTTGGTAATAAAGGACAAGGGTTAACTCTCTACTTATGTGTGAGCAAGAGTTAATCCTTTTCTTATAGTATTAATAATTTAACATTACGTTAGGTTAAGTTAGTACATTACGAACGATAGAATCTTTTGGAGAATTTACTAAATAAGGGAATGATCAGAAATGAATTTACAATTAAAAAATAAAACGGCCATCGTAACAGGAGGCAGTAAGGGAATAGGGAAAGCAATAGCAAATGCTTTAGCAGCAGAAGGAGCTAACGTTGTCATTTGTGGCCGAGGATTAGAGGCATTATCTGAAGCAAGAAATGAGATCGAACAAGTTGGAGGAAAGGTGATTGCCGTACAAGCAGAATTATCAAACCAAGAAGATGTAGAGCGCCTTGTGTCTGAAACGGTTAACTGCTTTAAAACCATTGATATTTTAGTTAATAATGCCGGTGTTGTTAATAGATTCGATGATTTTGAATCTTTGGAAATAGAGGACTGGCAGAAGCTTTTTGAAGTCAATATTTTTGGCGCCGTACGAGTAACAAAGGCTGTTATCCCTTATATGAAAAAGGCGGAATATGGGAGAATCATCAATATTTCTTCTGAATGCGCAGAGCAGCCTGATGCGTTTATACCACATTATAATGCTTCCAAAGCGGCACTTAACAATTTTTCAAAGAGCTTATCAAAAGCGTATGCAGCGAATGGAATTTTAGTCAATACCGTTTCCCCTGCATTTATCATGACACCATTATTAGAGAACTTGTTAAATGATTCCGCAGCGGAGCAGAATATCAGCTTTGATGAAGCCATGCAGGCATTTCTAAAGGAGAATCGCCCTCATGTGGAAGTAAAAAGACCTGGAAGAGTAGAAGAAGTGGCTTCAGCTGTCGTTTATTTAGCATCAAGTCAGTCCTCTTTCATTAATGGGGTAAATCTTCGAGTGGATGGCGGCGCTGTAGCGAGTGTATAACTAACAACGTATAACCTTTGCGGGCATATGCTCATTCTAAGATACTAGCTTTTCTATTTGTTGGTATAGCAAAAAATGATTTTGCCCGCTGAGCTTTTAATTTTTATAACTAGTTACTATAAGGAGGCATACAGCGTGGGGAAATCCACTATTTTATTAAGTACTCCTCTATTTATTAGTGCAATAGAAATCAATGAAAATAATCCTAATTGGTTGAAACAACATGACCATGCTAAATATACTAAGATTATCTACATCCAAGAGGGCAGTGGGGAATTTATTTTTGAAGAAAAACCTTTTATCGGACAAGAAGGAGATCTTATTATCTTTCATCCTTTTTGTCATATCGAAGGAAAATCTTGTATCGATGATCCCATTAAAGGGATTTCTATTTGTTTTTCAAATCTGCATATCAATGGTAACGATAAAGGCTGGTTAACAGATTCTACTGATCTCCCTATTATTCATTTGCAGGAAGAAAAAAAGGAGATACATAGTTATTTAAAGGTAATATTAAGCGAATATAATACAAAGCATGCGGGTTACCAAGATATCATTTCCTCAATATTACAAACGGTAGTGATTAAAGTTACTCGTCTATTGAAAAATGCCAATCATCATCCTTACCTTTCTTCTGTGTGCCTTGAAGTAAAAAAATATATTGAAGAAAATTTTCGGCAAGAGCTGACCTTAAACGATTTAGCTAATATAGTATATGTAAGCCCCTACCATTTAGTTCATGTTTTTAAAGAAGAAGTGGGATTGCCCCCCATACAATATTTGATTCATTGCCGTATAGAAGAAGCAAAACGATTACTTAAGCATTCCAATCTTTCTGTAAGAGAAATTGCATCCATCATTGGTTATGAGAATCCAAACTATTTCAATTTACTTTTTAAAAAAATGACAGGTAATCCGCCAGGCAAATTCAGAAAAATAAAAACCTAATGCTCTAATCTTTCTAAACCTTTAGGGAAAGATTAGAGCATTTTTATTGCTGATTTTAACAATAAAGTATATCTTTTATCGCAATCTTATTAATTTTTAAATAATTATATTTAATATAAAATAAATTATGAAAATAATATTTTCTCATTTGCAGATGAAAAGGAGAAAGAATATCTCATAAAATGTAACCGGTTACATTTTTGGGCAGGGCCAGAAGGAATTGACTGGAGAGAATCCGAAGGCGAGTCTAATTCGGACAGGGTAAGAAGGAAATGCCAGGAGAGGGTCCGAAGGGGAGTCTTATTCGGACAGGGCCAGAAGGAATTGCCTGGAGATAGTCCGAATGCTAGACAAATCCTTAAAGGAGGTGGTTTCCTGAATATTGATTTTTATACATAGTTCATTAAGGAGGGGGGAAATCAGCTAAAGGAATTTAATAGGTTTCTATTTTAGAAGGTATTCTTTGAAAAGAAACTAATCACTCTGGAGGTAAAAAAATGAGAAATTCTTTTAAAAAGAGATGGCTGCCGGTAGCTGCTAGTTTGGTGTTAACAACATCTATCTTCTCGGTTGATTGGGCCCAGGCATCGACAAAAAGTTCTAAGGAAGCTCCTTCAACCCAGAAGAGGACAGTAGTTGCCATTCCAAAGGTCACTGGACCAATTTCCGTGACTAAAGATTCCCAGCCATTTACTGTAGGGGGAACAGACCTTGAAGGTCACGGTTATCGTTTGGACGAGTATTTTATTAGTGGTAATGCTAACATATATGACTGGGGAGCTGATGGGAAAGCGTTGACACCGCGGATACGAACTGCAGATGCACCATACACCACTAGAATCATCGTTAGGAAACCGGAAAATCCTAAAAAGTACAGCGGCAATGTCTGGGTAGAACTGAATAACCCATCTCGAGGATGGGATGTTGAAGTACAATGGCCTGTCGTTCAAGAGAAGGCGATGCGTGACGGGGATATTTGGGTGTCTTTGACTGTTAAACCAAATGTCGTTGCTTCTTTGGAGCGAATCGATCCAAAACGGTATGCCCCTTTATCGATGGCAAACCCGCTTCCGCCTGAGCAGCAAGTATGCGGTAAACTGCCTGGCGAACCCGGTTATGATGAAAACCTCTCCAAGTTATATGAGAACGGACTTGCATGGGATATGATTACCCAAGTGGGAACCCTGCTTCAAAGCAAGGATAAAAGCAACCCGCTGCACAATTACAAGGTGAAACACGTATTCGGGACAGGAGAGTCCCAAACTGGCTTCTACCTTAATACGTATGCAGCTAATTTTGCAGAAAATGCAAAACTTCCGAATGGCGAAACAGTCTATGATGGCTTCGTCTCCGCTTCTGGGGCGGGCAGGACTGTACCGATTAATCAATGTGTACCGGCAACAGATGAAAAAGATCCACGAAGCAAATTACCGAGCAAGCATGTACCATTTATGAGGATCGATGCTCAGGGTGATATCTTCCAGTTGTCCAGCTACAAATGGCGCCAAGCCGACAATGACTCGCCAAAAGCGGGCTATCGTATGTATGAAATTGCTAGTGCTCCTCATGGTCCGGCCTACATTGTAAATTATCAGCCGCCTGCCGAACAAATCGTGAAAGCAGGAAACCTTCCTACCCAAGTGCCATATGCTTACGGGGGAGTAGAGCCGAAGGCAAACCAATTGCCGCGCCATTATATAGAGACGGCAATGTACAAAAATATGGAGCGCTGGGTCATTGACGGCATTCTTCCTCCGCATGCAGAACCGTTGAAGGTACAAGAAGGAGTCGGAACCTCGAAAAGTCTTTCTGGAGAGACCTTCAATGCATCGTTTGTAAAGGATCAATATGGGAACGTTCTTGGCGGCGTCCGCAGCCCATATGTTGACGTTCCAACTGCTACTTACTACGAGTATGCGACGTTAAAAGAGGGGTATCCGTACGCATGGTCGTTTGGCCATCAGGACGATTTCTCCAGCGAGAAACTGCAGCAAATTTATGGAACTGTCGCACCACATCAAAATTATGTCAATCAAGTGAAGGCCTCGGTCAAAAAGCTGCAAAAGGAACGCTGGCTTGAGCCGGAAGAGGGAGAAAAAATTATTCAGCAGGCAGAACTTACACCGATCCCATAACCGGTAGTGGAATAATAAGCACGGATTTAAAGGAACCGTTACAAAGGCAATTCTTCATTAAGAAGGATTGCTTTTGTATGTTGTTTTTTAAGAGGTATCCTGTAAACGTTAACAAAAATGTGTATTTCAATTCGCAATTTTGTTAATTTTTAATCAACTGAAATAAAAGTATTATAAAGGTGTAAATAGTATTTTCTATCAGTTGAAGGACAGGTAGAAAATACTATTTCAAAAATAAATGTAATCGGTTACAGAATTTGCTAACAAAGCTTGACAGAAGGGGGAAAAATCATGTCTGCAAAGATCAATAGTAGGGACTATAGCCTAAATGGCACGGAGAGTAGATTGGCGCAGGAAAAAGGAATTGCATCAGCTGAATGGTACGCTTCTCCGATTCCTCGTAAAAGAATGAAGGAGCTGATGAAGCGGAAGGACGGTCCGGCAATTCGGGATAGTATCCTTTGGTTTGGTTTACTGATTGTCCTTGGCATAATTGCTTTTTATAGCTGGGGAACATGGTGGGCAGTCCCGGCATTTGCTGCATATGGCGGTGTTTATGCGCTGACTGGGAACTCCAGATGGCATGAGGCAAGCCATGGAACGATGTTCAAAACTAGTTGGATGAATGAAGTAGTTTATCAGATTGCCTCTTTTATGAACCTATTTCCGGCAACGCCTTGGAGATGGAGTCATGTTCGTCACCACACGGATACTTATATTGTCGGCCTGGATCCAGAGATTCACGCTCCAAGACCTCCAGTTTGGAGAGTACTAGCGGCAGAATTGTTCCATGCTATCGGTGGATTAACAGACTTGAAGAGAGTCGTAATGCATGCCTTTGGGAAGATGGATAAAGTGGAGATGGACTATATTCCAGCTTCAGAGTTCAAAAAATGTTATTGGGAAGCGCGTGTATGGTTACTCATTTTTGCGGCAGTAGTAGCAGCCTGTGTGTACACCGGAAGCATTTTGCCTGCAATGTTTATTGGTCTTCCTACCTTTTTCGGTTTTTACGCCGTTATGCTTATTGCCTGGACACAGCATTTAGGTCTGAATGAAGATGTTCTGGACCACCGTTTGAATACGCGGACTGTCTACATGAATCCATTTATTCGATTCTTATATTGCAACATGAATTATCACATCGAGCATCACATGTTTCCAATGGTACCGTATCATGCGCTGCCAGCTCTCCATGAAGAGATGAAGCCTGATTGCCCTGAGCCAAGCCCAAGTATTGCGGCTGCCTTAAAAGAGGTCTTTAGTGCACTTGTTAAGCAGCGTAAAGATCCAACGTATACGATTGTTCGCAAGCTTCCAGAGACTGCACGTCCATATCTATATGGCCCAAGTCCTTTTGGAACAGTGGCTCCAGACTGGACGCCTTCACAAGAATCAAAATTAATAAAACATGAATCTGTTGGGCGCGATATACCTGTCCAATAACATACGCCCATTTGGCGGAAGGCATTATTTAACATCTGCATAATATTTGAACATCATATGGAGGGAAGAACCTATGAAAGTTATGGATTGGATTGAAACGTGTTTTGTCGATGATATTGAAGAAGAGGATGTCATTCGCTTTGATTATGAAGACTTTAGCTTTGCAATATATCGCACGGACAAAAACGAGTTTTTTGCGACCGATGGATATTGTACACATGAGAGGGTACATTTGGCAGATGGTCTCGTGATGGGGAATCAAATTGAGTGTCCGAAACATAATGGCCGGCTCGATTTTAAAACTGGTGAACCTAAGCGCGCCCCGATTTGTGCGAAGATTAAGACTTATCCCGTTAAAATTGAGTCGGGTAAGGTCTTTATTAAAATAGACTAAGGTGGGAGTATCATGACAGAAAGCAGGATGGTCATCATTGGTTCGGGTGAGGCGGGTGCCCGGGCCGCTGTAGAATTGCGAACACAGGGCTGGTCCGGCCCCATTACGCTAATTGGAGAAGAAAGGTTGGCTCCCTATGAACGTCCGCCTCTTTCAAAAAGGTTATTGTTTACGGAAGAAGAGCCATCGCCGGTGTTTATTCTCGACAACGAGAAGCTGGAAGAGTACGACATTGACTTATTGTCCGGATCCTCCGCCGTGGGGATTGACAGAAATAACTGTACAGTCCAGTTAGATAACGGAAGAGAGATAAAGTACCATCGCCTTTTGCTGGCAACGGGAGCCCGTGCGAGAAAGCTAACCTTGAAAGGTTCTGAAACGGCAAAACTATTCTATTTACGTACGTTTTCAGATGCCCTTACTTTAAGAGAAAATTTAAAGCCCGGTCATCACATTGCCATAATTGGCGGGGGGTTTATCGGTCTAGAAGCGGCAGCGAGCGCCATCGAGAAAGGCTGCTCAGTCACTCTTATCGAGCATGGACTTCGTATTCTGATGCGGGTTGTTCCAAAGGAAATTGCTGACATAGTAGAGGCCCGCCACCTTGCTGCCGGGGTGGAGTTTAAGTTTGGTGTCTCCATCGAGAAAATAGACAACAACGTTGACGGACAAACCATAACGCTAGGTGATGGGACACTCGTCCATTGCGATTCTATTATTGTTGGAATCGGGGCTATTCCAGAAACATCTTTAGCTGCAGATTGCGGGCTTGAGATTGAAAATGGGATCCGAGTGGATGAAAGTCTCCGAACGAGTGATCCCTATATTTTTGCTGCGGGTGATTGTTGTTCTTTTCCTCATCGTCTCTTTGATGGAAGGCGAATTCGGGTGGAGGCATGGCGGAATGCCCAGGATCAGGGAATTCAAGCAGCACGCAATATGCTGGGCTTCAATGAACCATTTGAAGTTGTTCCATGGTTTTGGTCCGATCAGTATGATTTAACCCTATACGTCACTGGTTTACCGATTAGTGGGGAGAAAACGGTTATTCGCGACTTAGGAGACGCTGGTCAGCTATTCTTTCATTTCACTGAAGACGGTAAGCTGGCAGCGGCAAGCGGGATTGGAACAACAGCCATTTCCAAGGAAGTCCGGATTGCAGAAATGCTAATTGAAAAGCAAAAAATACTGGATTTCATGCTTTTTGAAAGACCTGATGTAAAACTAAAATCCTTGTTAAAAGATAGGTGAAAAAGATCAACGTACTTACACAATAGGAGGACAGAGCATGGAAAAACGATTATTTGGAAACACTGGCATGAATGTCAGCGTACTTGGCTTCGGCGGAGCCGAAATCGGCTTTAATATGACTGATGTAGGGGAAGTTGAAAGGCTGCTTGGCAGTGCGCTTGATGCAGGACTAAACGTGATTGATACTGCTGAATGTTACAACATTAGTGAGGAATTGATCGGACGGACCGTTTCCCATCGCAGGGATGAGTATTATTTATTTTCAAAATGCGGCCATGCATCTGGCTTTGATCTTCCGGATTGGGATCCCAAGCTATTAGAACAAAGCATTGAAAGAAGTTTATTCCGAATGCAAACGGACTATATCGATTGTGTTTATTTGCATACCTGTTCTGAAGAAATGCTTCGACGTGGCGAAGTCATCGAAGTCTTGCAGCGTGCCAAAGAGAGAGGACTTACAAGGTCTATCGGTTACAGCGGTGATCATAAGGCTGCCTTGTATGCCGTACAATGTGGAGCCTTCGATTCGCTTGAGACTTCCCTGAGCATTGCGGACCAAGAGGCCATTGAATTGACGATTCCGGAAGCGGCAAAACGGGGGATGGGTATTGTCATTAAACGCCCAATCGCAAACGTAGTTTGGAAAAATTCAAGCAGACCGACAGATCCTTATACCCCTGTCTATTGGGACCGCATTCAGAAATTGGACTACGACTTTCTTAAGTCGGATGTTAAGGATTCCGTAGCGACAGCAATAAACTTCACTTTATCCGTCCCAGGAGTACATACGGCAATCGTAGGTACTACTAAACCGGAGCGGTGGGCTGAAAATGCGAAATTGCTGGATCAAGGGTTATCTGAGGAGCTTTACCAAGCTATTAGGGCAAGATGGAAGGCGGTTGCAGAGCCTGATTGGATTGGCAATGCATAAAGGAACCTGATCAAATCGGATCGAGAATACTGACTTAGGGGGGCTTTGCTTGGTGTTACCAGGACAAAAACCAACATTAACACAGGATATGGTAATGAAGCTAATGGAAACTAGCATCCAGAAGGCTAACGAATTAAACATTGCGATTAGTGTTGCTGTGATGGACGATGGGGGAAATCTGAAAGGTTTTCTTCGGATGGATGATGCCTCCTTAATGTGTATGAAAATTGCTCAGAGCAAGGCTTACACTGCTGTTGGATTCGGGGTGCCGACTTCCGAATGGTATCCAAAAATAAAGGATGAGCCGGAGTTGTTACACGGTCTTGTGCATGTTCATGACATGGTCATTTTGAGTGGCGGTTTACCGATTTATCATGATACGCATTTGATCGGAAGTATAGGTGTTTCAGGCGGGACTGGGGAACAGGATATCCTTTGTGCGCAGACTGCTTTGAACGCTTTTCTAGTAGATTTATAAGCAATCATTCTAGTACTTTTCAGGATAATCGGAGGGGGGCATATAGATGAAGGTAAAAAGCATCAAGTCTCTTTGGGGGATGGAAGGATCACTGGAGAGTCAGTTTGAGCTCATTGCATCCGCCGGTTACGACGGCATCGAAAGCCCGCTGCCAAACATGATCGAAAAATTCTTTGGGTTCCCTGCAGACGAGAAGCAGTTTCGGAGGCTGTTGGAACAGTACAGTCTGCAGTATATTGCGATGGTATTCACTGATGGCATCAATCATGCCCAATCGTTTATCGACCAGGTTGAACGGGCCGCAGAATGGGCCCCGATCATGATTAATTCGCATAGTGCCAGGGATAGCATGACTTTCGAGGAACAGGCAGAATTTTTCGAACAAGCTCTGGCCGTCGAGCAGAAGGTGGGAATTCCAGTTGGCCACGAAACCCATAGGGGACGAGCCATGTTTACCCCATGGACAACAGGGGCTCTCCTTCGTGAATTTCCGGAACTGAAGCTTACGGCAGATTTCAGCCACTGGGTATGTGTTTGTGAGTCGCTTTTGGAGGATCAGAAGGAACATCTGGAGATGGCGATTAAGCGTACGATTCATATCCATACAAGGGTAGGTTATGCGCAAGGCCCGCAAGTTCCTCATCCAGGTGCTCCGGAATACTCGCTTGAGCTAAATTCACACGAACACTGGTGGAAACAAATTGCCGAAGCACAAGCGCTTGCAGGCACCCAGCTAACTTTCACACCAGAGTTTGGTCCGCCGCCTTATATGCCAAGGCTGCCATTCACGAACCAGCCGGTTGCTGATTTGTGGCAGGTTTGCCTATGGATGAAGAAACGTTTGGAACAAATTTGTGAATGAAAGTTTTTGATAATCCATGTCTATAAGTGCAGTCTGAATGGACAGGCACTTTTATAGAGAAGCAACATTAGCATTTCTATCAACAGCAATATCAATTTATATTGGGGGTTATCGATCATGAAAAAATTTGGGTCAGGACTACTTTTATTATTTTTCATTTTTGGAATTATTTTAGCCGGATGTGGAAAGAGCGATCAAACAAGAGGAAGTAATTCGGCTGGTTCAGAAGGAAATGCTTCTACTGATACTAATAAATCGGAAAACACTACTGTTAATGGGCCATTAACGATTAATCTGAATTTGCCAGATAAAGAGATTTTGAGTAAAGGTCCAAATGGAGAAAGTGCAGTTTCTGCTAAAACCTTGCAGCTGACTCCGGAAGAAATTGAAAAAATCAAAAAAGGAAATTACACTGCCGCTGTTTCTTTCCACTATCAGGGTAACGATTGGTCTGCTGCACAAATCAAAGGCCTTACGGAAACCTTTGCAAAGATGGGGATTAAAATTGTAGCTAAGACAGATGCTAACTTCAAATCGGAAAAGCAAGTATCCGATATTGAAACGATTATGGCCAAAAAACCTGATATCATTGTTGCTATTCCTGTTGATCCAGTTTCAACGGCACCAGCTTTCAAAAAGGCAGCCGAAAGTGGAGCGAAGCTTGTGTTTATGGACAATAAACCACAAGGTTTTGAACATGGAAAAGACTATGTCTCTGTTGTTTCAGCAGACAATTATGGAAATGGTGTAGAAGCTGCACATATTTTGGCAGATGCGATTGGTAAAAAAGGTGATATTGGTGTCATTTACCATGATGCGGATTTCTTTGTGACAAAACAAAGAACAGAAGCATTTGAAAAAACGATAAAAGAAGAGTATCCAGACATCAAAATTGTTGCACGCGGCGGCATCACGGGACCGAACGATGGTGAGAAAGTTGCTTCGGCTATGCTGACCAAAAACCCTAAATTGAAAGGTATGTTTGTAGTATGGGATTCTCCAGCGGAAGGTGCGATGGCAGCTGCACGTACGGCAGGTAAAAACGATCTCGCTATTTCTACCATCGATTTGGGAACAAATGTCGGTCTTGAAATTGCGAAGGGTGGCTTGATCAAGGGACTAGGTGCGCAATTACCGTACGACCAAGGCGTTGCCGAAGCTATTCTTGCCGGCTATTCACTCCTTGGAAAAGAAACGCCTGCTTATGTTGCCGTACCAGCTCTTAAAGTGACGAAAGATAATATTTTGGATTCTTGGAAGACTGTTTATCAAGCTGATGCACCGAAAGTTATTCAAGATTCTGCTAAGTAATTTTATATAACGTTACTTAAAAAGCTCTAATCATTCCAAAAAAACGGGAAGATTAGAGCTTTTTTTCAGGTTCACAAGAATGTGTAAAGTGGATGTAACTGAGGAATTAGCAAGAGATGCCGCAGCAAGATTGGGATTTGAACATTATTCAAACGATTGGAGAGCATTGGTCAACGACCCGGAAATCGATATCATTGTTATTGTGACTACAAATAATACTCATGCTGAAATTGCGATTGCCGCAGCGAAAGCCGTCAAGCATATTATCTGTGAAAAACCATTGGCATTAGGTGCTGAACAAGCAAAGGAAATGTTAGAAGCCGTTCAGGCTGCAAGTGTTAAGCATGCCGTTGATGTGGATGATGAATTTATTACTATGGTTAAGTTTGATAATGGTGCGATTGGCACCATCGAAGCAACACGTAATGCATGGGGCCGCAACAACTTCCTAACCTTTGAAATTCATGGTGAAAAAGGCTCTTTATACTTTAACTATGAGCGCCTTGACGAGCTTCAAGTTTGCTTCGCTGATGACCCAAGTGATGCAAAAGGCTTTAGAACAGTTTATACCGGACCTGCCACTCCATATGGTGAAGGATTATGGACAATTCCTGCTCTATGTATGGGTTACGGCGAAACAAAAATCATTGAAACATATGATTTGTTTAAAGCTATCGTTGAAGATACGAGTTTTCACCAAACTTCCAGGATGACTATCAAATTGAATTAATTGCAGTTGCGATCCTTGAATCAGCCGAAAAAGGCCAATGGGCCACTGTTAATAAAAGGGTTTGACAAAGTGGTTTGGGATGCAGCAATGATTGAAAACGAGCAGGAGGTTGGAATCCAATTTTCGTACATTAGCCCAGATGGTGAAGAAGGATATCCTGGGAATTTAACCATAAAAGTAACGTATACGCTAAATAATAAAAATGAGCTTTCCATTCATTATTATGGTCAAACTGATCAAAAAACTTTGTTAAACGTTACAAATCATTCTTATTTTAACTTAAGTGGAAATTTAAAAAGAGATATTTTAAATCATTCATTAACAATTAAGAGTGATAAATTCCTAGAGTTAAACAATGAGCTTCTTCCAACAGGGAACCTTTTGGATGTTGAAAATACCCCTTTCGATTTTAATGATGAAAGGTTGATTAAATCAGGAGCAGCTTCTGATTATCCGCAAAACTTACTTGCCGGAAACGGGTACGATCATCCCTTTCTATTAAAAACAAATCATGACAATGAAATTACTCTTAAAGATCAAGAAAGTGGACGAACACTAACAATAGAAACGGATGAGGTTTGTGTCGTAATTTACACGGGAAATTCCTTAAGCTCAGAGGGTGAAATCCGTGGTGTCCCATCCCGGAAACACCTTGGAATTTGTTTAGAAACACAAGGTTTGCCTGATGCCATTCATCATTCCCATTTCCCATCATGAATTTTAGACAAGAATGAGGAGTATACATCAGTAACAAAATATAGGTTCGGTATAGAAGAAAACGAAAGAATTAATAATTAATTTATTAATTTGAAAAAAGAGGGTGTCCCAAAGGTATCATAGGGGCAGCCTCTTTTGCTGTGGTAGATTATTACGGAGACATTTTTCGACGATTTTCTCTTATTAGTATAAAAGCAAGTATTACTGTGAATAAATGCATATATAAAGGTGGGATAAATATGTCCTTTAGGCGTGTATTTGATAAAAAAAAGGAAGCGAAAAAACTAAGCATAAATAAAGAAATTTTAAAGGAAAATGGCAGTAGTTTCCTTCATCGGAATTTAAAAGACAACCTTCAACATATTAGGACGGAGGTTGGAAACAGTCCTGATGTTGTTATCCGTGAATTTGAGATTGGAGGCCTGCAATTACAAGCGGCTGCAGTTTTTATCGACAATTTGGTTGACCAGAAGTTAGTCGATGATTTTGTCATGCGTTCCTTGATGGTTGATATCTCTCAAGGGACTTCCAAAGTATCGGATAAAAATGTCTTTGATGTTATTAAGGATAAAGCTTTGACGATCGGAACGGTAAAGGTAATCAAGGATTGGAATGGATTAATGTTATCCATTTTGTCCGGTGATACGATTATCTTAATTGAAGGTTGGGCGGAAGCTATTAGTGGCAGCACGAGAGGGGGGGAATCGAGAGGGGTTGAGGAACCATCTTCACAAGTGGTCATCCGCGGTCCTAAGGATGGTTTTACGGAGTCCATAGGGACCAATGTATCCCTCGTTCGTCGTCGAATTAAAAGTCCTAATCTATGGCTGGAGACCATGAAAATCGGCGATGTTACACAAACAGACGTAGCATTCATGTATATCAAAGGAATCGCTAACGATAAACTAGTGCAAGAGGTAAAACAAAGGCTAAATGATATTGAAATTGATGGCGTATTGGAATCGGGTTATATTGAAGATTTGATTCAGGACCAACCATTTAGCCCATTTCCAACTGTTTACAATACGGAGCGCCCAGATAGTGTTGCTGCAAATCTATTGGAAGGCCGAATCGCCATTTTGGTGGACGGAACACCATTTGTCCTCATTGCGCCGACTACGTTTTTTATGTTCTTCCAGTCTTCGGAAGACTATTATCAACGCTATGATATTGCAACAGCAGTTCGCTTGCTGCGGTTTTTTGCTTTTTTTATTTCATTATTCGGGCCTTCCATTTATGTCGCGGCCATTACGTTCCACCAGGAAATGATTCCGACTCCTTTATTAATCAGTTTGTCTGCGCAACGGGAGGGTGTGCCTTTCCCTGCATTTGTCGAGGCTTTATTAATGGAGGGCAGTTTTGAGATATTGCGCGAGGCCGGTGTTCGTATGCCGCGGGCGATCGGTCAAGCGGTATCCATCGTTGGGGCACTTGTTTTGGGACAGGCGGCAGTGCAAGCGGGTATCGTATCTTCAGCGATGGTGATCGTGGTCGCTATTACGGGGATTGCCAGTTTTTCCACTCCAACTTTCAATATGGCGATTTCCGTGCGTCTGCTCCGATTTTTGCTCACGATTTGCGCGGCGACGTACGGTTTTTATGGGATTGCGGTCATCAACATGATTATGATCGCTCACTTGTGCAGCCTTCGTTCTTTTGGGATTCCCTATATGGCTCCTTTAGCCCCGTTTATTCCATCAGATCAGAAGGACACCCTAGTGCGTCTTCCCTTTTGGTCACTTATTACTCGCCCGCGATTGGTTAGTCAAAAGAAAATAACTCGAATGGAGCGTGATCAACAGCCTTTACCTCCTAAGCAAAAGAAAGGGAATACAGATGAAAGCTAAATGGGTAATTCGAACATTCTTGCTTTTGTGGATGGTGTCTCTTTTGACAGGCTGCTGGAACAAAAGAGAACTGAACGAGATGGCCATTGTTATGGCAATGGGGATAGACAAAGTCGAAGAAAACAGGTGAATATCGGGTAACTTTCCAAGTGGTCAATCCGGGGGCTGTCGCAACAGGAGCAACAGGTGGAGGGTCAGGTGGAAATACTACACCAGTTACAGTCTTTTCTGGAACCGAAAAAACCATATTCAAAGCGGTTCGAAAAACATCGCAAAAAGTGCCGCGGCAGCTTTTTTTTGCACATTTACAGCTGCTGATCATTGGAGAGACAATCGCAAAGGAAGGAATCCAGGATTTATTTGATTTCTTCGAAAGGAATCCAGAAACTCGTATGACTACAAAGGTATTTGTAACGAGAGACGTTAAAGCGGGAACTATGTTGAAAATCCTTACTCCAGTGGAAAAAATTCCGGCAAATGGTATTGCTAAACAAAATGAGTTAGCAGAAAAAATATGGGCAGAAAACGTTAATATCGAAATAATTGATGTGGTAAAAGCGTTGGAAAGCGAGGGAAGAGAGCCGATTATCAGCGGGGTAAAAATTGTCGGAGACCTGGAAGAAGGAAAAAAGAATTCCAATTTGGAACAGACTGACATGGCGGCCTCGGCAGAGATCAAAGGGGTTGCCCTTTTCAAGGAGGGAAAGTTAAAGAGCTGGCTGGATGGAGATAAGGTACGCGGTCTCTTATGGATTCAAAATAAAATAGAGAGCAGCATTATTACTACTGATTGTAAAGATGAAAAAGAGGCCATTAGCATTGAAATTGGCCGAGCAAAAACTGGTGTTACCGCGGAAGTACTAGCCGGGAAACCCATTATCCATATCAATATACGACAAGAAGGGTATTTAGGCGAGGTGGAATGCCCAATTGATTTGACTAAGAAAGAGGAAATCACGAAACTTGAAAAAGAATGGGAAAGAGAGACAAAAAAACAAGTCATGGAGGCTGTGAAAGCCGCTCAGAGTAAGAAAAGCGACATCTTTGGCTTCGGTGAAGCCGTGAATCGGGAAAACCCAAAAGCTTGGGAAAAAATGAACAAAGATTGGAACAAGACGTTTGCTGAAATTAGCGTAGATGTCAAGGTGGAAGCTTTCATCCGGCTTTCAGGCAAGCGAAACAACCCGTTAGAACAAAAATAGAACTAAGGGTCACGGAGAAGGGTGAATCGTAGAAACATGGAAAAAGAAAGAATTAGTCCAAGTCAATTGTTTGCCTTAATGGTGTTGTTTGCAACTGGTACGTCACTACTTTATCCAATTGGAATTTCTGGGATACGGAGTGTCTGGCTCTCAATATTAATTTCCTTATTCGGGGCAGTGGTTTTATATCAAGTTATTGTCTATTTTCATTGTAAATATCCCGGTATGACATTAAGTGGTTATTCCAGAAAAATTCTCGGTAAATATATTGGATGGACGCTTAGTTTATTATATATTCCTTATTTTATACATACCGCTGCAAGAAACTTAAGGGATGGGAGTGACCTATTAGTCACGGCTTTATATGACCAGACGCCGCTATTTTTCATAAGTGTTTTAATGATGATTGCGGTTGTTTATGTACTGTACAAAGGGATAGAAGTGTTTGCAAGAATGGCTGAGATCTACTTGTTGATTTTAATTGGCTTGGGTGTTATAGGCAATTTATTAGTTCTATTTTCCGGCATAATCGATATTAAGAATCTGTTTCCTATAGTAGATAAAGGATGGGGGCCGATTTTGAAATCGGCCTATCCAAATATATTCATATTTCCATTCGCAGAAATGTTTATTTGTTTTACAACGATTCTCCCCCATTTAAATAAAACCAATTTAGGAAAGAGAACAGGTGTCATGGCTATCATGTTCAGCGGCCTCGTATTAACCTTTACACATGCTGTTGAAATCTCTGTTCTTGGGTCTAATATGTATAAACGGGCTACCTTTCCGTTATTGGACACTATCAGCCAAGTGAGCATAGCCGATTTCTTGCAACGTGTGGATGCCATTGTCATCCTCACTTTGATTATCGGCGTTTTTTTTAAGATCGCCATTTTTTGTTATGCTGCTATCATTGTCTCTGCCGATTTATTCAAGATTCCAAATCAAGAAAAGCTGGTGCTGCCGATTGGAATCGTGGTCTTTTACATATCAATGATCGTATCAAATAGTCGGACAGAGCAAGTTGAGCAAGGGAAATTCCTTATTACTTTTGTTTATCCTTTGTTTTGTGTTGTAATCCCCGTGTTACTTTTTGTGGTGGATCTGATTCGTAAACGATTTGGACCGAAACCCGTTAATATTGACACTGATGAAAAAAGTAAGTAATCATTTTCACACATTTCTTGTTTTCTTCCTATTTTTAAAAAATGAAACAATAGGTAGAATGATCATGGTGGATAGTAAGGAGAAAATGATTAGGTATTCAGGAAATGTCATGACCCAGAAGGGATTTTTTAAATTACGAATTGCATTTGAAAAGTTGATTCCCATGAGAAGATTAATTACGAAATTAAAAGTGATAGTTAATAAAAGATATAGGAAAAAGATGTAGACTATTTTCATGGTATTAGTTCCACCTTTAAAAAGTTGTTCAAAACAATGGAATATCAAAAGGGACTTAAAATGCATTCTTTCTCAAAAGATATTCTTTTTTGCTGATAGGAAAGTATAACTTTCCTATCAGGCATAAGGGCAACTACGCCTCTGTCTTCGCCCTTAGGGGCTCGCCAATTGGCGAGTTTTCTAAGATATAATAAACAGCCTCACCTTTAGTAAACTTTTCTAATTCATGCTTTTTTATACAATATAGATGTTTATGTTACGAAAGCCCAATTCTTAAGGGCTTTTTTACATTTAATTTAAATTTCAAAAATTATTGTATTTCCACATGTAATCGATTACAATAAATGTAAACGAACACTGAAAGGGAAAGAGATACATGGTCAGAATTGCGGATGTTGCAAATATGGCAAATGTTTCAACGGCCACAGTATCCCGAGTCATAAGTAATGCAGGGACTGTAAAAAAAGAAACAGCTGAAAAAGTTTTAGAAGCCATAAAAAAATTAAATTACCAGCCTAATATGCTGGCAAGACAATTGAGAAGATCTGAAACCAAAACAATTCTTGTGGTGGTTCCTGATATAACCAATACTTTCTTTTCTGCGGTGCTGCGCGGAATTGAATCCGTTTCCATCGAAAACGGATATCAAGTACTTCTAGGAGATGCGCGAAACGATGTCGAAAGCGAAACTAGTTTTTTAACGATATTAGGTCAGAAAAAAGCAGATGGGTTGATATTATTAACGGCAAGGACCGATCAAAAAATATTAGAAGATTTATCCCAGGATTACCCTGTAGTATTGGCGTGTGAATACTATGAGGGCTCCCAGCTGCCTACGGTTTCCATTGATAATGTCAGCAGTGCAAGAAAGGCAACAGAATATTTAATTAACTTAAACCACAAGAGAATAGGACATATCTGTGGACCCTTGAGTGTTGTAGTTGGCCGAGACCGATGTAAGGGATTCCATCAAGCGATGGCAAAACACGGCCTATCCGTTGATCCAAGTTTGGTACAGGAAGGCGAATTCACTTTTGAAAGTGGATTTAATTTAATGATGAAATTTTTGTCACTAGAGGAACCTCCTACAGCCATTTTCGTCGGAAATGATGAAATGGCAATGGGAGCCGTTAAAGCCGCTAAATCTAAAGGTGTTAGAGTTCCAGAAGATTTATCTGTTGTTGGCTTTGATGATATTAAATTTGCCTCTATCTTTGAACCTGCCCTAACAACGATTGCCCAGCCAACGTTCGTTATGGGTCAAAAAGCGATGCATTTACTGCTAAGAATAATTAATAATGAAGAATTAGATAATAAATATCAATTTATTCTTCCTGATAAACTGATTGTCCGTGATTCATGCAAAGAACTTACCATAGAAGGATAGTTCTTTCTTTTTTGTTAGAAGCTAAAAAAGTAAAGATTTATATGAAAAGCAAAAGGGAGTAATTCTTGAAAAGGGATTGCTCCCTTTTGCTGGTTTATTACAGTATGGGGAACGATTTTGAATCATTCCAGAACAGATTTTGATGCCTACTTACAAAAAAGAATCAGGGAAGTTAAAAAAAATATTGAATTATATTCTGTAATCGATTACAATAAGGGTGTCGAAAAAAAGAGAAAAAATTCATATTTGCTCAATAACAAATAGAAATTTTTTCGACCAAAATGTAATCCATTACATTTTGAGGTTTGATTACTAAATTTTCATTATGAATATTACACTAATTTTCAATATCTCTATTCATTCTATTTAATTTCTATTTTGATATTAAGTGTAATCGATTGCATTTATATATTGCGTTCTACTCGTTACCCGGCTCTAAAAAAATTAAGATTTGGAGGATGAGTTAAGATGGAAAAAATAAAAGTAGGAATCATCGGGACAGGTTTCATTGGCCCGACACATATTGAAGCAATCAGAAGACTTGGATTCGTGGAAGTCGTAGCATTAGCCGAGACGAGTCAAGAACAAGCGGAAAGAAAGGCAGCTGAACTTGGAATTCCGAAAGCATACGGAGATTACCGTGAAATGCTGCGTGACAGCGAAATTCAGGTAGTTCATAATTGTACCCCAAACCATGTGCACTTTGCGATCAATAAAGAAATTATTTTAGCAGGTAAACATGTGATCTCAGAGAAACCGCTTGCGATGAATAGTGAAGAATCAGCGGAATTGTTGGCATTGGCTCAAAAACAGGGTGTTGTACATGGTGTGAACTTTAATTACAGACAGCATGCGAGTGTGCAAAACCTGCGAGCTAAAATTGCTAACGGTGACCTTGGGAAAGTGAATTTGGTTCACGGAAGCTATTTGCAGGATTGGTTACTATATGAAACGGATTTTAACTGGCGTTTAGCACCGGAAGTCGGCGGAAAATCTCGCGCAGTAGCAGATATCGGGTCTCACTGGTGTGACACCGTTCAATTTGTTACCGGTAAAAAGATTGTAGAAGTATTTGCTGATTTAGCAACGGTCATTCCAGTTAGAAAGAAAGCAATTGGAAGTGTGGCCACTTTCAGCACACAAAGTACTGAAGATGTAGAATATGAAGATGTTTCAATCAATACAGAAGACTATGCATCCGTACTCGTTCGTTTCGAGGATGGCTCACGAGGAGTATTTACCGTTTCACAAGTTAGTGCAGGACGGAAAAACCGACTAAGCTTTGAAATCAATGGCAGCAAAAGCTCTGCTTTCTGGAATCAAGAAGAGCCTGAAAAATTATGGATGGGACACAGGGATAAGCCGAATGAAATCCTGCTTGCCGATCCAGCGCTCTTCTCACCGGAAGCAAAATCAGCCATCCATCATCCTGGCGGACATAATGAAGGCTGGCCGGACGCTCTGAAAAATATGATGTTCAATGTTTATACGTTTATTCGTGAAGGCAAAGATCTGCTCCAGGATAAACCGAATTTCGCCACATTTGAAGACGGTCATACTTCAATGGCGATTACGGATGCCATTCTGGAAAGTCATGAACAGCAAAAATGGGTGAAGGTTCGTGCGAATAAGGAGGCTTTAGTGTGAAACTAGGTGTGTTTACAGTTCTATATCAAAATCTTCCTTTCGAAGCCATGTTAGATAAATTAGCCCAAATAGGAGTAGAGGCCGTTGAGTTAGGAACCGGTAACTATCCAGGGAATAGTCATTGTAATCCCGATGAATTGTTAGGGAATCCAGATAAAATCAAATCGTTCCGACGGGCGATTGAAAGCAGGGGACTAACCATCAGCGGACTAAGCTGCCATGGCAACCCTCTACATCCTAATGTAAAGGCTGCCAAAGAGGCGCATGATGTATGGAGAAAAACGGTTTTACTGGCTGAACAGTTAGAGGTACCAGTTATCAATGGTTTTGCTGGATGTCCAGGGGATCATCCGGGTGCCAAGTTTCCAAATTGGGTGACCTGCTCTTGGCCTCCAGAATATGCAGAAGTCTTAGAATGGCAATGGAATGATATCGTTATTCCGTACTGGAAAGAAGAAGCGAAATTCGCTGAAATGCATGGGATTCATCAAATTGCTTTCGAAATGCATCCGGGATTTGTTGTCTATAATCCGGAAACACTACTAAAGCTAAGAGAACAAGCAGGAGTGAACATCGGAGCCAACTTCGATCCAAGCCATTTGGTATGGCAAGGAATCGACCCAGTCGAAGCTATTAAAAAATTAGGCAGGGAAAATGCAATCTTCCATTTCCATGCGAAAGATACGTATTTAGACCAGGCAAATATTAAGGTGAATGGTGTTCTTGATACCAAGCATTACAGTAAAGTGTTGGATCGCTCTTGGACATTCCGCTCTGTCGGATATGGCCATAATGAAAAAATGTGGAAGGACATCATCAGTACACTTCGGGCTGTAGGATATGATTACGTTGTTTCCATTGAACATGAGGATATGCTTGCGTCTACCGATGAAGGTTTAATGAAAGCCATCACACTGTTAAAAGGAACGTTGTTTAAAGAGAAAGTATCGGAAATGTGGTGGGCTTAAGTAGGAGTTAATCTTCCTCTTAATCCCCCAACATTATAAAATAGAGGTGTTGAAAATGAAAACGGTTTTAGATCAGGAACGTACTCTTGGCGGCCTTCCTATGGGAGTGGTTTGGGGATTTGTTGCAACATTAATTTTTATGGCTGGTGACGGTCTTGAACACGCATGGTTGTCTCCGTATCTTATTGAAAAGGGTCTGACCGTTCAACAATCTGCCACTCTTTTTGCAGTATATGGAGCCGTGTTGGCCATTGCATCTTACTTTTCTGGTGTACTCACCGAAATGTGGGGTCCAAGGAAAGTAATGCTTATTGGACTGGTCACTTGGTTAATCGGTCAGGTTCTATTCATTGAATATGGTTTAAAGCTAAACAGTTACGCTATTATGTTACCAACTTATGGTATTCGAGGATTGGGTTATCCATTATTTTGTTATTCCTTCTTAGTGTGGGTTACGTATCGCAGTCCTGATCGCATTTTGGCGACAGCTGTTGGATTGTTTTGGGCTGCTTGGAGCGGCGGGCTCTATGTTGTAGGAAGCTTTTTCCCTGCCTACATGCTTCCGAAGATCGGTTATATTGGGTTGTTGTGGAGTGCGGTGGCATGGGTATTGGTTGGTGGAATTATTGGCTGTATCGTAGTGAAAGATGATATGAGAAAAGAACAAAAAGGAAATCCGAAGGAAAAACTAAAAAGCCTATTGAGTGGATTTACCATTTGTATCGAACAACCGAAAGTGGCAATTGGCGGCGTGGTCCGAATTATCAATTCCACAGGTATCGGTTCACTGCCAATCTTTTTCCCTCTTTATTTGCATTCTGAATATGGATTCACGACTGAACAGTTTTTGCAAATGTGGGGAACGATGTGGTTTGCGAATATCATCTTTAACCTGATCATTCCTTACATTAGTGATAAATGGTTAGGCTGGCGCAAAACAATTCAATGGCTTGGCAGCTTCGGCATGGGTGTCATGTTATTAGTTATGCTTTACACGCCGCAGGTTTTTGGCAGCAGTTTCTTAGCCTTGAATATTGTCGGTATTCTAATGGGGATTACTCTTTGTGGTTTCGTCCCACTTTCAGCTCTTGTAGCATCGTTGGCACCTGAGAAAAAAGGATCTGCGATGGCCATTGTAAGCTTTGGTGCAGGAATGTCCTACTTTATCGCACCGGCAATCGTTGGGTTATTCATCGGAATTATTGGTGTTCATGGGGTTATGTGGATATTCGCAGGTATGTATTTCCTAGGTGCCTATTTAATGAAATTTATGAAGCTTCCTTCTGAAGAGAAACAAAATAAAAGAGAAATTCTAGTGGAGAAACAAGCAGGTTAAATTATTTCGAATAAAGGGAACAAGTCAAGGGGGATGGACATGATTATTATTCATGCAAACATTAAAGTGAGTTCACGGTATCGCGATACATTTCTTGAAGCGGCCAGACTTGTAACAAAACCTTCTCAAGCTGAGTCGGGAAATATTAGTTATCATTACTATGAAGATCCGGAAGAGGCAAATACCTTTATCTTTGTTGAGAAATGGAAGGATGAACAAGCCATTCAACAGCATCAGGAAACCTCGCACTTTAAGAAATTTGTAAAGGAAATTGAAACAATAATCTCTGAACCAATACATGAAGAATTGTTTGAGGCATCAGTAAAAAAATAAGTTGGACAGGTAAAGGATTAATTCAGCCGAGTATCGGTTAGAGTTAATCCTTATTTGGTCATGTTAATTGTTTAAGCATATCATCGGAATAAAATAAAGATGAGTTACTATCATAATAAGTTACTTAGAAAGGAATCGATATAAAGTGAATCTAGAATTAAAAAATAAAACAGCACTTGTGACAGGTGGCAGTAAAGGTATTGGAAAAGCAATTGCAATAGCGTTGGCGGAAGAAGGTGCGAATGTTATTATTTGTGCTCGTGAGGCAGAAGCTTTGAATAACTCTGCTATAGATATTGAGAACATAGGCGGGAGCGTGCTTGCTGTTCAAGCGGATTTAACGAAACAAGCAGATGTGGATTATCTTGTTTCTGCAGCCGTTAATCGCTACAATACGATTGATATTCTTGTTAATAATGCCGGAATAGCAAGTGGATTTGATGACTTTGAATCATTGGATATAGAGGACTGGCAACATCTATTTGATGTAAATCTATTTGGAGCAGTACGTGTAACAAAAGCAGTTATTCCCTTTATGAAAAAAACAGGATTTGGTCGTATCATTAATATTTCATCAGAATCAGGTATTCAGCCAGATGGGTTCATGCCTCATTATAATGCTTCCAAAGCCGCACTTATTAATTTTACAAAAAGCTTATCAAAGGCGTATGCTGCAGATGGAATTCTCGCCAATACGGTATCGCCGGCATTTATCATGACACGTATGCTGGAGAACTTGTTAAAAGATAACGCGGAAAAGCTGAATATAAGTTACAGTGAAGCGATTCAACAATTTCTAAAGGAAAATCGTCCTCATGTTGAAGTAAAACGGCCAGGGACAGTAGAGGAAGTTGCTTCTGCTGTCGTTTACCTTGCATCAAACAAGGCTTCTTTTATTAATGGTGTAAACCTTCGAGTTGATGGTGGATCAGTTGCCAGCCTCTAAGATAAAAAGGATACTTAGAGCCTAACAAGAAAAGTATGTCGTCTGATTTATTTCGAATTATATAAATGTTTGGTGAACAATCTGTGACAATCGAAAAATAGGGTTGCATTTTTGGGTGTAATCGATTACAATAATTTGTGTAAGGGATACAAAATCTTTTATTCTTGCCAGATGATATTATTTCCTAGAATTAAAGAGAGATTAAATCATTGTGTCCTTTAGAAAGCAGTGTTAATCTTTAAGAAAAAATGTAATGGATTACATTTTAATTGTTTGCTAGATATCTTTAAAGATGTATAAAATACTGTTATTTATGGAAGTGCGGAAAGATATTTTTAATAAAAATGTAATCGATTACTATTCTTGGAGGTGAGTTTGCTTCGATTTATCTACTATGAAATATGGCATACTAAATTCCAATATATATGGAGGTAATCACATGAAATTAGGATATCAAACAAATACTTGGGGCGGCGTAGTTGGTCATCCAGCAGGTGTTACTTCTGTTAAGGATCTTTACTACCTTGCCTATGGATCAACAGAAGAAGCATTAAAGGATATTGCGGAAGCTGGCTATGAAGGCTTCGAAATCTTCGATGGAAACTTGATGCAATACAAGGATAAAAAAGATGAGTTTTTAAAATTAATGAATGATCACTCTTTAACTTTGGTCGGCGTATATACAGGCGGGAATTTTATTTTCCCGGATATTTTAGAAGAAGAATTATTGAAAATTGAAAGTGTAGCGGCATTCGCATCAGAAGTAGGGGCTGAGCATCTTGTTGTCGGCGGCGGAGCTGTACGCACAAACGGCATCCTTGAAAGCGATTATTCAGCTCTTGGTAATGCACTTAATAAAGTGGTAGAAATTGCTAAAAAATATAATCTTATTGCAAGTTATCATCCTCATTTGGGAACGAACGTTCAGGCTCCTGAACAGTTAGATAAATTAATGCCATTAACAACAATTAATCTTTGCCCGGATACGGCGCATATTGAAGCCGGCGGTGGAGATCCTGTTGCGGTAATTAGAAAATATGTAGATCGCATTAAATATGTTCACTTTAAAGATTATGCAAATGGAGAGTTTTTACCTCTAGGCGAAGGTCATCAAAAATTTGATGAAATGGTTAAAGCGTTAGAAGAGGCAAACTATGATGGCTGGATTACGGTAGAGTTAGACAGCTACCCAGATCCGAAGCAAGGGGCAAAAATCAGCCGCAGCTATTTAACTCAATTCGATAAAGTAAATCAAGCATAAAAGTTACATCCATTAGGAATAGCAAAGACTTCATTAAAAACCAAGAAGATAATAGTGGGAGGAAACTAAAATGAAAAAATTAAACGTAGGTATGATTGGCGGAGGCTTTATGGGTAAAGCGCATTCACTTGCATATGCAGGAATGCCAATGTTTTTCTGGCCGGCACCAGCGATTCCGCATCGCCATACAGTAGTAGATGTTAACGAACAATTGGCTAAAGATGCTGCAGCAAGATTGGGATTTGACAATTATTCTACAGATTGGAGAGCTGTTGTTAACGATCCGGAAATTGATGTGATTGATATTGTGACTCCAAATAATACGCATGCTGAAATCGCGATTGCAGCAGCAAAAGCTGGAAAACATATTATCTGTGAAAAACCATTGGCATTAGGTGCTGAACAAGCAAAGGAAATGCTAGAAGCGGTAAAAGCAGCAGGTGTAAAACATGCGGTTGCCTTCAACTACAGAAGAACACCAGCCGTTGCTCTTGCGAAAAAGTATATTGAAGAAGGAAGAATTGGAAAAGTTCTAAGCTTCCGCGGAACGTATTTACAAGACTGGTCTGCTGATCCAAATTCACCATTATCATGGCGCTTCCAAAAGAAAATCGCTGGTTCAGGTGCTCTAGGTGATATCGGAACACATGTGGTTGATTTTGCCCGTTACCTTGTTGGTGAAATTACAGATGTAAATGCAATGACAAAAACATGGATTCCAGAAAGACCAATTCAAACTGGCGGTATTGACAAATTAGGTACAGTGAAAAATGGCGGAAATGATGTACCGAAAGCTGCCGTTGATGTAGATGATGAATTTATTACGATGGTCAAGTTTGATAATGGTGCCATTGGAACGATTGAAGCAACACGTAATGCATGGGGCCGCAACAACTTCCTAACCTTTGAAATTCATGGTGAAAAAGGTTCTCTATACTTTAACTATGAGCGCCGTGACGAGCTTCAAGTTTGCTTCGCCGATGATCCAAGCGATGCAAAAGGCTTCAGAACGGTTTATACAGGACCTGCCACTCCATACGGTGAAGGATTATGGCCAATCCCTGCTCTAGGTATAGGTTACGGCGAAACAAAAATCATTGAAACATATGATTTGTTTAAAGCAATCGCTGAAGATACAGAGTTTTCACCAAACTTCAATGATGGATACCAAATAGAACTAATTGCAGATGCGATCCTTGAATCTGCTGAAAAAGAACAATGGGTTAATCTTGAAAAAACAGCAGCTGTCAAATAAAAACGAAAAGAGGCTTCTCAATCGAGGAGCCTCTTTTGTAGAAATGAATAAAGGAATCTTAATAAATCCTAAGTGGATTTTAGGTTCTTTTTAGTTAGCTACAGTAGAAAATCACTATTATAATGCGGAAAAGAGTGAATGGTTATGGAAGAAAAATGGTTAGTAGGTGTCGATATAGGCGGCACCACGATTAAAATGGCATTTATCAGTCTCAGTGGCGATATCCTTTATAGCTGGGAAATCGATACGGACAAAATGGATAGCGGTCGGCACATCCCCACTTCTATTGCAAAATCGATTGATCAAAAGTTAACCGAATTAAATCATACCAAAAATCGGCTAATCGGTATCGGAATCGGAGCGCCGGGTCCTGTTAATGCGGAGGACGGTTCCATTGAAGTGGCTGTAAACTTGGGCTGGGAGCACTTCCCTTTACAAGCTATTCTTGAGCGGGAAACATCCTTGCCAGTAGTTGTTGACAATGATGCCAATATTGCGGCAATCGGTGAAATGTGGAAAGGCGCCGGCAAAGGAGCTAAAAACTTAATCTGTGTAACATTAGGAACGGGTGTAGGAGGCGGAATTATCGTCAATGGCGAGGTTGTGCATGGTGTAAATGGAGCCGGTGGTGAAATTGGCCATATGACATCAGTTCCTAAAGACGGAGCACCTTGTAATTGCGGGAAATCGGGATGTTTGGAAACGGTAGCATCCGCAACAGGAATTGTCCGCTTGGCAATTGAGGAATTAGCTTCTTCCAATTCTATAAGTCAATTACGAGACTATTATGAGAAGCATCAAACGATAACTGCCAAGCAAGTTTTTGATGCTGCAAACGAAGGGGATGAACTCGCCAAGCGAGTCATTCATCAGGTTGCCTTCCATTTAGGATTGGCGCTGGCGAATTTGGCCAATGGCTTAAATCCTGAAAAAATTGTCATTGGAGGCGGCGTTTCAAAAGCAGGCGACACATTGGTGAAACCTTTAAAAGAAGAATTTTTTCCGTTTGCTTTTCCAAGAGTGGCCCAAGGTTTAGAGATTGTTACTGCCACACTAGGCAATGATGCAGGGGTAATTGGAGGAGCATGGTTGGCGAAAGAGAAACTAATTAATTAGTCTAAACTCCAATATGTCCAATGATTAGTCGGAATAAATGGGGGGTGGTTTTATTGAAATCAAAGGAAGAAACCCTTATAGATTTAAAAAGAGAATTACTTCGGATTGGTTCAACTAACCAGAGAGATTATGATTTGTTGAAGAGAAAAGGGCAAGTTTTAAGTACAACCATATGCCGTAGGTTAAAATTAAGTTGGCCTGAGGTTGTGAAAAAACTGGATGGTAAAGCAAATACTTCCCAGATTATTAGTAATGAATTATATTGATATGGATTAGTTTGGGGCGACGGATTGTCCCTTTTTTTGCGACATATCGGTGTTATAACTAACACTTTTTCAGCTTCCTGGGCATGAGTACGGTATTAAACCGCTCATGCCTTTTGATTTTGCGTTAATAGGTTTGTGATTGTAATACTTCTTTTTTATTTTTTCCGATAGTACCCAGTTGATCAAGTTTTATTAAGCCTCTTGTTAAACAAACCCATTCCACTTGAATATTAGCCACACTCCTCGACATTTTTTTCCTGTTTTCGGATTCAACAAACCAGTATCTAAAAGGGATGAGGCTGTTTTTAATCAAACGTTTAATTAATGGTGAAAAAGCTAAAAAAAGACGAAAAATGGAGGAAAAGTAGAAATTGCTCATTTTCTAGGAAATAATGGCTTCATTTTATAAAAAATTTAATTGTAAATACCGACAATCTTTTTTACTTGATGTGTTTAGTAACCTCTTATATCAGGGGTTAAGGATATTTAATCAAACGTTTAATTAAGAAAAGCTCTGAGCAAATGTTGCCGAAGTTTGTAAGATTACGCTGTTTACACACCGCAATCTCTTAACAGAGTTCTTAATGGTGACAGTTTTCCCTAATTATTTTAAAACGAATTTTGTATAATCTAATAGAAACGGGTATAAAAGTGGTAAGTAAATCTAAAGAATTGTTATGACCGAATTTAGATTTGGAGTCCAATCTAACTCAGAGTCTTAAGGAGGAAGCCCTACTATGAATTTTAAAATGCAAGACAAACAAAATCAACTAATAGAGTACAATGTCAAAAACTTTTTTCAAGTTTAAAGGTAACTCAAATACACTTACTGTAATTTCCTTTTTTACAAGTAACAATTAACCAAGTTTTAATGAAATAGACGCCATTTTCTTGATTCAGAAATGGGTATTAGCTCGCTTCTTGGTCTGCATTGATGCATTCTGGCATTGAGTCCAAATTAGAATTAACGTACTGATTCGCATTTACAGGCCGAGTGGGATAAAGCCATTAAGGCGAGGTCAGGGCCTCAGGAAAGAACATCCGATCTCCACCCGAACCAAAAGAATGGCGCCTATCTATTATATTTTTTTAAGCAACTCGAGGAAACGTTAGTTTTTTTGTAACTTCATCTTTGTAATTAAAAGTAGGATTGTCCCACTTGAACGGTGACTGATTTTTTAGCATTGCGAAAGCGATTTTTAAGAACTTATTTCCCATAGCGATGTATATTTTACCTGCTTTTTTTCCTCTATCTTTTAATCCGGAATAAAAGGGTTTAAGAGCATTGTTGTGAGCAGAAAGGGAACGTCCAGCCATGTAAATCGCTCTTCGTAGATTTGAATTTCCTTGCTTGGAAATACGGCCATAATAGCCATCAGCCGTTACTAGTCCGATACCTGGAAACGTTAGGAGAAGTAAACCATCTGTCTCAACAAAAATACGCTCGATTTCCTGATCATAGGTCTTAATGTTTTGGGTATGCCATTCGTAATAAGAGCAGTTTAATAAACTGGTCGGCAAACTGCGGTTAGATGCTCGTACTCGTTTAAATGAGCAAGGAATCCAAACCCTGTATCTTGTGTTTGGTGTGATCAATGGTGAGTATCATATATTTTGCGTGTTTAATTTCCTATGGTTTTATCCTTCTGTCAAGAACAATTTAACCAGTATTTTTACTTGCTAAGGCTTCTTTTTTAACGAACTGAATCTGTAATCGCTCTCTATCGTGGTTACAAATTTATTGCTACCAGCTTGCATACCAACAATAAAGAGAACACAGGCTCCTAAAACCAAAATAAGTATAGGTATAATCCAATTGTGAGTGACATCGTGTATAAATCCAAAAAGTGTCGGCCCTATTGCTGCTAATAAATAGCCAACTGCTTGAGCCATACCTGATAATTCAGCAGCTTGATGCGCGTTATGTGTACGCAGTACGAAAAACAGAGTTGCCAGACCAAATGCTGATCCTATTCCAACGCCAATTAATGTGACGGACAACGGTGCTAAAGAAGTAAATCCACTTAGAAGTCCGGCGTAACCAAAGAGTAAAAAGATTACAGAGAGCCCTACTAGCCCACGTTGATTAGAAAAGCGTCCAGCCAGAATTGACACAATTAACGTGGCTGGAAGGCTTGCAAATTGTGTTAATGATAGCAGCCATCCTGCTCCAGATGCGCTAATACCTTGTTGATGAAGAATGGAAGGGAGCCAAGTTACCACAACATAAAAGGCTGTAGATTGTAAACCCATGAACAAAGTGACGTTCCATGCAAGACGAGAATGCCATAAAGATCCTCCTGTATCTAGAGAACTTGTTGTCTGGTGGTGAACACGTAGTTGAGGGATCCAGAAAACAATGGAAACGATAGAAAGAAGGAACCAACAAGCAAGAGCACCTCTCCATCCGAGTTGTAGCCCTTCTGTGATTGGAATAGTAATCCCCGAAGCAACAGCTGCCCACAAATTCATAGACACGGCGTATATACCTGTCACAATACCGACTTTATTGGAAAATTCTCGTTTAATCAAACTGGGTAAAAGCACATTGCATACTGCAATCGCTATACCAAGCACAGCTGTCCCAATAAACAATGTAGATATGTAAGGTAAAGAGCGTATTATTATCCCTGCTACTAGCAAAAGCAAGGCTCCAAATAGTGTATATTCTAATCCAAAACGACGAGAAATTTTAGGAGCAAGTGGTGAAAAAAAAGCAAACGAAAGCAATGGTAAAGTAGTCAACATGCCTGCTAATGTATGGGACATTCCTGTATCCCGGCGAATCGTTTCAATGATGGGTCCTACACTTGTAAGAGGAGCCCTAAGATTCGCTCCTGCAAATATGATTCCTAAGATGAGTACCCAAATTCCCAGGGGAGCAAAAGCGCGTTTATCAGTGATTTTTCCTTTTGAAATCATGAAATTCTCCTTTACTTTTCCAGGAATCCCTTCGTTATGAACATTACGAAAAATCGATCGATGCATGTTATGATTCCATAAACTTTTTATCTCTTCATTTTTTCCGAATCGCCAGAATATCGCTAATTGAGACGATAGAAACTCTACGAATACTACATTGAAGAAGACCATTCCTTAAGGAAATTTCATCCTACTATTTAATGGTTTTGCATATTGTGAGAGGAAACGTCATTACCTTATGTCACAATGGATTTAGGTTGCTTTAGCAACCATCAAGCAGGTTCGATGCCTGCTTTCATCAAAGAAAAAAACGAATGTTTTTTCCTCCATCCGTGAGTTTCACATACTTTCGATAACCGCGTTTTGTTGGCGCTACCCCAGATATATCTCTGATATAAAGCTAAGAGAGCAAATTGGTGCTAGTTATAAATAAAGTTGAAGCTAAATGGCTATTTTATCGTGGCGATGGTATCATTTCAGAAATGATCCGGAAGAGCAAGAAAAACGAAATAAATATAATGTTAGTTGCGAACACAGTAATATATCAAAATGTGTGTGACATTGATTGATTTAGAAAATGTTCCACAACCAATAGAGGGGATAATCCAGTGTAGTTTATAAAACGATAAAGAGTAAAAAAGGGTACAAAAATGGAAAATAAAACCATGCTATGACCCTTTTTTATAAGTATATGTGGTACCCCTATTGGAATCAACAAGGTCAATAATTTAAATCGATACAGGGTGTTTGAAATGCTCGTCAAGACGCTGGTGGTACCCTTGGTGTACCCTCTTTCTACAAGAATGTTGTAAATTTCTCTGATAAATCGTGATGAGTTGGTCTAATTTCTGACTGCAACAAATGGTATCATGGCTATTTAAGCCTGTTGCTTTCGTAATCAGGATTAATTCTTTTTTTAACTGATTGATCCTGTCTTCTAATTCAGCGTTCTCTGTAAACATTATATTAATTCCCCTATTCACCCATCCGTTTGGTGTAATAAAAATTTTTTCACAAGCAATATTATGCAAAAAGTTCGGGATAATTGAAATTCCTCTAACAAAAGTTCCCATAAAATGTTTTATTTTTGGGAGTAACATTATGACCAATGTAACCTACGTTAAGGTTGGGAGCCGTTTCGCTCATTATGGCTAATTGGGAGTTCAGCAAAATAAGCCCAAATAGAGGAAATATACAGTGCAAATAAATTCAGCGTGAATAAAGGACATTAAAACAAAGCAGATATCCAAAACTCTCCAACTTTTATTTGTGTATCCGTCTTTGGAAACGTGCCATATCTATAACCGCGCTTTCCCCATCACCGTCACCTAATCTTTTTCCTTCATTGGTCACTACTTGAAATTCGTAAGAAACAAAGTTTCTATTAACTTTTGTGATCTTTACTGAAGCTTTCACATTTGTCCTAATTGGTGCAGGTGCGCGGTGATAGGTTTGTAGACGAACTCCTACAATACCGTGTCCTTCCGGTATTAGTGGAAGAAGAGCAGTATTTAAAGCTTGTTCTGCCAATAGTCCTACCATTGCGGTCGCTAACACATGGACACCCTCGTTACCAAAGTGATGTGCTGTCACTTCGTGATCCACTACCATAGTAGATATACCGATCTTACCAATTGCTTTTTCATTCCATGACATATTTAATCTGCCCCTTTACGAAAACTGAAAAATTCTTCTATTATAAATCTATCTGTTATGTGTACGGAATATTTTTAAATGTTTTTTTTATTTGTTTTAAATATTTATCTACTTTCCTCAAATTCATAGATTTTCATAATTGGTTTAATTAAAATAATCAAAAGGAAATTTAATTTTGATTCAAGACATTTTTTGTGATAATTATTTAGGAAAAGAGGAGAATTTATGGAAATTCACCCACATGTTAAATCAGCGACAGCTACTGCAAGCTTTATTATTCTGGATAAATAAAATCAATATTATTAAATAGTTGTCTGCTTTGTGTTTATCCTAAAAATTAGGGAATAGTGGTTCAACTTGCTAATAATATTTTTTTAATTTTTAAACAATATAAAAATTTAAAATATGAAAAATAAGATATTGATTCTTTGTTTTAAATTTATAGATTAGGGTAAGAATACAGTAAATCCATTACATTTTTAGATAATTGAAATCGCTTTCATTAATAATAAATACTGGAGGTGATTAGTAATAGAAGGGTTTGTTAACCCCTGATGTTTTATAGCAATCATTATGGGATGTGAAATATTGGTGTTAGTCAGCGAGTAGAAGCTGTAAAAGGCGACTATTTGTCTGCTTGATTTTACTGTTGACCATTATCCAAACCATATTGCACTTGTTCAGGCGGAAAAATTCATACTTATACTCAATTGCATTAGGAAGTTGAAAAAAGTAGCTTCTTCCTTACAATGCTTAGGTATACAAAGCAGGATTGAGATGTTTTAATTTTAAAAAATCGAACTGAACCTTTTAAAACCAAGGTATTTGTAAACCACTGCGGAAGCATTGGGTTATATACGTTTACAACTTGTCCCAATAAACAGGTGAAAAGCTGGACTTCATCAAAAATTTTGTATTGTTAAAGCGTCCAGATATAAATTAATTGTTCTTCATAGAATCGAACTGAACTATATTAGAGTGCTTTGTAGAGGTCAACTAGCAAATTTTTGAAGAATTAAACGAAGATAATAAAGTGCGTGCTATTTGTTATTAAAGTAGAAGGAGATATATGTTTCAGAACGGGCGAAATTATTGATTCAATTTTCCGAATGTTCAAATTATTATAATTCAAATTTAGTAATAATACATTAAAATAGCAATGGTTTTATAAAATAATGTACTAAGGAGTGAAAAATGAAACAAAACAGAATTGCAGAAGGTATAAAGGATATTCCAAAGCATTTAAACGTCAATACGATTAGTGCTAGGACGTTGGCAGCTATTTTTGGGTGTACTGGTCCTGCACTAATTATTGTTGGAGGAGCTGCAAATGGCGGGCTAACACAAGTACAAGCAATCTCTTGGTTATTTGCTGTTTATTTTTTTGGAGGTCTTTTGGGATTAATCCTAGCACTGAAATATAAACAACCGATTGCCGGCGCTTACTCGATTCCAGGTGCTGTCCTAGTTGCAGGCATTATTGTTTTCATTTTAGGAATTACTGGGATTATCGGCAAAGTGATACATTGGATTCCAGTGCCGATTGTAATGGCGATGATAGTAGGAGCAATGATACGCTTTGGTACTGGAAGGATTACATCAATAGAACAAGCACCTATCATAGCAGGATCAGTTATCCTTGTATACTTGTTATCCTCTCGTTTTATAAAAAAATTTCCACCAATTTTAACTTCTTTTGCCGTTGCAGTTATTCTAGCAGCAGTTATGGGACAATTCCAAGGTAGTGATATGGAAGCTGGTTTTATTACTCCTCAGCTAGTCACACCATCATTTAATATTGATGCGATAATATCTATTGGTCTTCCACTAGCTATATTAGTTATTGGAGCTGAAAACGCACAGGCTACTTGTGTTTTAATTACACAAGGTTATAAACCTCATGTAAATGCCATGCCAATTTTAAGTGGTATTGGAGGAGTTATTACTTCATTTTTTGGCGGCCATAATGCGAATATAGAAGGTTCAATGACAGCGATTTGCTCATCTAAAGAAGCTGGAGAAAAACAAGGAAGATATGTAGCTGTTGTTGTGAATAGCCTGTTGTTTTCTTCATTTGGCTTGTTTGCAGGTATTATTATTACATTTGTCGTAGCGATGCCGTCAGTATTAATCGGCACTGTTGCAGGTCTCGCAATGATAGGAGTACTCTTAAGCTCTCTCCAAGAGGCATTTTCTAAACAAAAATTTCAGATTGGCTCATTTTTTGCACTGGTTATTGCGATGTCAGGGGTCAGCTTCTATGGTATTAATTCTACATTTTGGGCAATTGTTGGAGGTGTGATGGTTTCACTTATTATCGAAAATGATGATTTTAATGTCTCTAGAAAACATCAAATTGAAGAAACATTGGAATCAGAATTTACTGCATGATAGATCTAATTATTAACCTTGAAATTAAAAATGGTGATAGAAAGGAGCTATTCTTTTTAATCACCATTAATGATAAAAGGGAACAGAAATTGAAAATTTTTAGTTATTTATGAATTTATCTAAACCTTTCATAGAAATGAAAATGAAAGGTTTACCAAAACTTGTTATCAACATATTTATAAATAAACTTTTAAAATCTATTTTCTTAATAACTCTTCTTTTAATAAATATTGTATTATGGAAACGAAATTTACCATTAATGTTTTAGTTTTGGCCTAACTATTAATTGTTGATACGGATAAAAAAGTAGAGGTGATTTAAGAGTATTGTAGAAAATAGTGACAAGCGCATTCTTCGTATTTATGATTCTAGCAGATCAAAAAGGGTATGATGTTACTCAAACAAGGACTCCCAGTTACCTCCTTGATCTTTTTTAAAACTCAAGTAATGTGATTATGAAGTATACTAAATAAAGCTAACCAAAAAATAGGTATCCATTTAAATTAATTTAAACCTTTAAATCCGTAAGTTCTTAAAATGCCCATAGATTTCCTATTCTGAAGATAATTGTAGAATAGTTGGGCTTCTTCTAAATGGGTACTGTTTTTAATCACACCTACTGGATAAATAATCGGCGAGTGAGTATTTTCCTTTGCCGTTGCTACAATCTTAACTTTGTGTGAAATCAAGGCATCCGTTTTATAAATAATTCCTGCGTCAACATTTCCCGTTTCTACATATGTAAGCACTTGGCGAACATCCTTGGCAAATACCACTTTCTCTTCAACAGCTTTCCAGACATTTAAGTTTTCTAATGTTTCCTTAGCATATTGCCCTGCTGGTACTGATTCCGGGGTACCAATGGAAATCATCGTAGCTTTGGTGAGGTCTTCGAATGCTTTGATTTCTTTATTCGAGTCCTTTGGAACTACCAGTAAAATTTCATTTGAGACAAGATCTGTTCCTTTTTCCTTTTCAATTAGCCCTTCTTGCACTAATTGATCGTATTTGTCCTCAGCAGCAGAGAAAAAGAGATCGACAGGTGCTCCCTGAGAAATTTGTTGTTTAAGAGTTCCTGAAGCTCCAAAGTTATAGACTACTTTTATATAAGGATATTCCTTTTCAAAATTCGTTTTTATGTCATTTAAAGGATTTTGTAAACTTGCGGCTGCTGAAATAATCAATTCCACTTTCTTATCAGAAGCTTCCTGCTCCTGCTCTTTGTTTTTTTTTGTTTGTTCATTTGTTGAACACCCAGACGCGACTAGCAATATCATCATAATCGAGAAAAATAAAAGATATAATTTTCTCATTATTCCACTTCCTTTCTGACTAATTATTATTAGTTATACTAAAAAAATGAAAATAAAACAAATTCCTTTTTATTATGAATTTACCTTTTTAAAAGACAGTTATATAAAATAAACTATCCTGAAAATAGTAATGGGTAAAGGGCATTTTTGGCAATACGAAACTAAACCCTGTAAGATCGATTTTTTTTAAAAGATCTGGGGTTCTAATTTTAACTATATTTTTATGACCATAGCTATGCTATTGCTTCAACTGTTACTTTACAACCAAGAGTCTCTAACCGTTTGATAGATTGTTTGATCACGATTTCTTTCTTTCGTCGGTCAAAGTAATCTTCGCCCAACTCAATATAAGGTTCTCTTCTCTTTAACATGTGATATGCAATTGTTAATATGGTATGTCCAACCGCAACTGCTGCACGTTTTTTACCAATTCGTGCCGCCAATCGTTGGTATTGGGAAGATAGGTAGGTGTTTTTTGTTTTAGCTGCTGAATGTGCTGCTTCAACGAGTGCTGATCGCAATTTTTTATTACCTTTTCTCGTTTTTCCGGACTTTTTTTTTCCGGCACTTTCATTATTACCTGGAACCATACCTGCCCACGAACATAAATGAGAAGCGGAAGGAAACTGGTTTGAAATCTCCATGCCAATTCCTATTTCAGCCAAAAGCTGTTCGGCGTGACTTCTACCGATTCCAGGGATAGAATCAAGCAATTCAATATCTTCTTCATAAGGTTGCATACGTTGCTGGACTTCCTCACTTAGCAGTTCAATCTGTTGATCCATAAAGTTAATGTGTGAGAGTTGAGTTTTTAACATCATTTTTTGATGGGGTCCAATGGATCCTTTTAACGCACGTTCTAAATCATCCTTTTTATTCTTCAATCTTCTTTTTGCCAGGCTTGATAATGTTTGTGGATCATTTACACCGTTGATAATCGCTTCAATTATTGCTCGACCGGAGACACCCATAATGTCAGTCGCAACCGAAGAAAGTTTAATATTAGCACCTTCCAGCACCTTTTGGATTCTACTAATCTCCCTAGCCCGTTCTTCAATGAGACTGCGGCGGTATCGAACTAACTCACGCAGTTCTCTTTGTTCCCGATTAGGGATATAACTATGTTGAAGAAGACCATGGCGCAACAATTTCGCAATCCATTCTGCATCTTTTACATCAGTTTTACGTCCTGGAACAGCCTTGATATGAGCCGCATTTACAACCATCGGTTTTATTTCTTCTAGTTCTAGTAAATTGTAAATTGGTTTCCAATACACACCTGTACTTTCCATGGCAACATGAGTACACTGTTTGCTTTAAATCCAATCCACTAATTGGAAAAGGTCAAGTGTCATCGTACCAAATGTTTCGATTTCTTTTCCTTTTGGAGTAATCGCGCAAGCGGTAATACTCTTTTTGTGAACATCAAGTCCACAACAGTGTTTAAATACAACATCCATTATAAAACCCTTCCTTGGCTGAAATAAATTAAGGCTGGTGCAACAACCATATAAGATTAATCTATCCTGCGTGCTTCTCATTCGAGAGCAACAATTTGTGGTGCACCTGGTCGTAGTGAATCAGTCTACCATGCGGGCTTAAAAGCACCATAGTTGATCGACCTTCCTTCGCCAGCCGTATTATCAGGATTGACAGGAGGAAGGGGAGCTAGACTAGTATAAAAACATTTTCATTTATTTGATGGTGCCGCGAAAGCGGCATGTGAGTCTACCATGAGTTTTTACTCCCAACCCAGGCATGAAAATAAGTTCCCTCTGTCCATAATGATAAAGACACAAACAGGATATAATATGTGGCTTTTTGTGGTGGCTCGACCCCGTAAACTAAACTGTTTGAGTGTGTTCAGCCCTTTGTAAGTTCCTTCCTTACGGAAGGATGACTACGTACAGAAAAATGCTTATCTTCAATTTTACTCACTGTTTGTGATTCTATTATAATGGAGTGTTTTTATGGAGGTATTTATTGGTGCTGGTTTGATGTTCATTCAGAAACGATTGTGGCTTGCGTTTTTGTGAAGAGTGTAGATGTATATTAATGGAAGGTTGCTTTCAAGTATCTATGATTGTACTTGATGAATTAGATTTCCTGAATATACGATGATTTTAACCTTATTTTAACTTGGTTTCATGTGTATGTGTTATATAGTCTCCCGAAACCAGTTTAAACCTCCTTCCTTTACGGTTAATTTTCACTTCTATCTTATATATAGTAACTTATGATATGTCCCCGTCATGCTAATTATGTGATTCTATACATTTGACGGCATAGAAGCAGTTTATGTTGCTCTAGCTAAACCTGCGACGGAATTGTTTTTTCTAAAGATATATAAGGTAGAAAAGAAAATTTAAAAGTACCTATTTACATTAGTATAAGAAAATACATCCTGCTATTTATAAATCTAATATAACGAAAAGAAAAAAGATCTGGACAAAACCATTTAACAGTTGAAATGATAAGAAAAATTTTAAATCATTAAAACAAGATTTTGAAAACAGAAAGTAGGTTTATCGATTATCATGTTATTAATGGAAGGTGAATCACCTTAAGTAATCCATATATTAACATTTGAAACTCATTTTCCACTTTTTTATTTATCATTATTTGTAACCGCTTTCTAAGAAGTTTTTATGATTCACAAAAACAATTTAAAGATAGAATAGGAGGAGTTAATGATGGAAGGTAAAGGGACGCTGAATTTGCCAGCAGGTATTGAACAGTCTTGGGATGTGTTATTAGATTCAGAGGTGCTTGAGAGATGCATAATGGGCTGCAAAAAATTAGAGGTAGTAGAAGAAAATAAATATGAAGCTGATATTTCTATGGGTGTTGCAGCAGTTAAGGGTGACTACTCTTCAACTATTGAGTTAGCAAATATTGAAAAACCTAAATCTTATCGAATGATTGTAAAGGGTGAGGGTGGTCCTGGAAGTATTGATGCTGTCGCAGATATAAACCTTGAATCAGTAGATGAAACTACAACAGTGCTTCATTATACCTTTGAAGCAGAAGTGGGAGGAAAAGTTGCGATGGTCGGTCAACGTATGCTAGGTGGGGTAGCAAAGCTGATTATTAAAGACTTCTTTAAAAAATTTGGGAAAGAATTAAAAAAGCAAACAGTTAATTAGGTAATGAATCTGTCAAGGGGAGAAAGGAGAGATTTTTTATGAATTTAGGTACCTTATTGGATTTTACGGTAGAGCGTTATCCAAACCATATCGCTCTAGTTCAAGGCCCCAAATCTTATACTTATGTCCAAATGCAAAATGAAGTAGAAAAAGTAGCTGCTTCTTTGCAGTGTCTAGGCATTCAAAAGCAGGACCGTGTTGTAGTAATCTTAAAGAACAGATATGAAAATATTATGATTTACTGGGCATTACAAAAGATCGGTGCGACCTATACTCCAATAAATCACCGCTTATCTGCCAAAGAGATCGAGTATTGTGTAAACGATGCTGAAGCGAAAGCGATCGTCTATGAATTATCAAGTCAAAATGCTGTGTTAGGTTCGAACTTTTCTGAAAGGCCAATCTTGATTGGTGTTGAGAATTACAATGGTGTTGATATTTCTTATCCTGAACTAGTAGACAGAAGCCCAAGAAGCTATCAAAAGCCAACTTTAGATGAAAATGATATTTCAATCATGCTATACACATCAGGAACATCAGGACGTCCAAAGGGTGTACCACGAACTCATAGGAATGAATACGCCTCAGCAATGGCACATATTGTCCAAAACCAGTATCAGTTGGGGGAAAGTACATTAGGAGTAATGCCGCTTTATCATACAATGGGTGTTCGTTCGCTGCTCTCAATGGCTTTTTTAAATGGAAAATTTGCTCTTTTGCCAGAATCTGACTTTGATGCTGGTGAGGCGCTTGAAATTGTACACAAAGAAGGAATTTCTTCCCTTTATTTAGTGCCGACGCTTTATCATGATATGCTAACACACCCAGATTTTTACAAGTATGACCTTTCAAAGCTTGAAAAAATCGGTTATGCCGGTGCAGCAATGACAACGACATTAGTAAATCAATGTATGAGCTTACTGAAACCAAAACTGTTTGTAAATCATTACGGCTGTACGGAAATTTATACGTTTACCATCTGTCCGAATGTTAATGAAAAGCCAGGTAGTGCTGGTAAACCAGGTATTCACCAAAATATTCGTCTGGTAAAAGCAGATCCTGATGGTCATTCTACTCCTGATGATATTGTTGGGAAAGAAGAAGTTGGTGAAATTATAGCAAACCTGGATTCCATTGAAGCTTTCAAGGGGTATTGGAATCGCCCTGATGCTACAAATAAGGCGATTCGCGAGGGCTGGTATTTTACAGGGGATATTGGATTTATTGATGAAGATGGTGATTTATTCGTTGTTGGCCGTGTTGACGATATGATTATCTCTGGAGGAGAAAACATTCATCCATTAGAAGTTGAAGATTGTCTGACTCAACATCCAAAGGTTTTGGAAGCTTCCGTTATTGGGGAGCAGGATGATCGCTGGGGACAGATCGTATCCGCCTATATTGTTTTAAAAGACGAATCAGTTACAGCACAAGAACTGGATGAATTTTGCAAGAATCTTGCCTGTTTATCTAATTTCAAAAGACCTCGCAAGTATACGTTTGTTAAAGAAATTCCAAAAAGTCCTGTTGGGAAAATTCTGCGCCGGAAATTGCGTGAGGGTGATTTTGATGCACTGGACAATCAAAGTAAAGCTATCAGCCAATAAAAATCTTAAGAGAGAAAAGGGGAAAAAAGAATGACTATAACAGAACAAACCTATGACCATATTCGAGTGGAGAAAAATGTAGAAAAACAAACGGCAACAATCGTGTTCGATCGTCCAGAGAAAATGAACTATATCAGTATGCTCGGCAGAGATCAGCTTACAGAAATTTTTGCTGGTTTGAATCAAGACGATGAAGTGCGTGTCATCATCCTCAAAGGAGCAGGTGATGTATGTTTCAGTGCAGGAGGAAGCATTCCTGAATTTATGGCGACACATCAAGAAAAGCTTTCCCATTTAGCGGAGAACGTGGCTGCTCCTGAACGTTCTCCAAAACCAGTCATCGCCCAGCTCCAAGGGTATACGTTTGGTGTAGGACTAGAACTTGCGATGGCATGTGATTTTAGAATCGCACGGGAAGATACACTGCTTGCCCTTCCAGAAATGAACCTAGGAATGATTCCAGGGAGCGGAGGTACACAGAGAATTGCAAAGGTTGTGGGCTTAACAAGAGCAAAGGACATGATTATGCGTGCAAGGAAAATTCCGGCTGATGAAGCGTATCAATGGGGTATTTTAACACAAGTAGTGTCCAAAGAGGACCTTCAACAAACAGTGGATTCACTAGTTGAGGAGCTTGTTCGATTTTCTCCGCTTGCCCAACGTGTCGCTAAAGAAGTGTTGAATGCCTCAGAAGAAAGCCCGCTTAGTGCTGGTCTGAAGATAGAAGGAAAAGCCTATGGTCTCCTGCGCACAACAGAAGACTTTAAAGAAGGCGTAGATGCGTTTGTTAAAAAAAGAAAACCTATTTTTAAAGGGAAGTAATCAAATGATATTCACCGGTCATTTCTATCGGTGAATATCTCTTTAGTATGATTTGTTTAGAATGAATATAAAATATTGAGTTAAAGAAGTAAAAACATAATTGTAACAGACATAAATGTATTGATTAGGGATTGAGAAGAGTGAAGTTATGAAACAAAATAAGGTAACCTCAAAAATGAAAAGGCTTTCAAGTGATTTGAATGTAAATACCATTAGTGCAGGAGCACTGGCAGCAATTTTTGGTTGCACAGGTCCGGCATTGATTATTATAAACGGAGCAACAAAGGGTGGATTAACTCAAGCTCAGACAATTTCTTGGATATTTGCAGTATACTTCTTTGGTGGAGTCTTAGGGTTAATTATTGCCCTGAAAAATAAGCAGCCGATTGCTGGAGCTTATTCTATTCCTGGTGCTGTACTTGTTGTAGGTTCATTGTCAAACTTTTCTTTAAGTGAGGCTGCCGGTGCTTATTTAGCAGCAGGTATCATTGTCTTTATTTTGGGAATTACAGGGGTTATCGGTAAAGTGATGCACTGGATTCCGGTTCCCATTGTTATGGCGATGATTGTTGGAGCTATGATTAAATTTGGGACAGGGATGATTACATCAGTCGAACAAGCACCGGTCATTGCAGGTTCAGCAATCCTCGTTTATCTTCTCTCCTCCCGTTTTTTAAAAATAGTTCCTCCCATTTTAATAGCATTTGCGGTTGCTGTTATTTTATCGGTAGTTATGGGAGAATTCCAAGTTAAAGATATGGAATCAGGCTTTATCTTACCTCAACTTGTAACACCATCATTAAATATTGACGCGATTATTTCAATCGGTATACCACTAGCACTTTTAGTAATTGGTGCTGAAAACGCTCAGGCTACAGGTGTTTTAATGTCACAGGGGTACAAACCGCCAGTTAACCAGATGACCATTTACAGTGGCATTGGAGGGATTATCACAGCATTTTTTGGAGGACATAATGCAAATATTGCAGGACCAATGACAGCAATCTGTTCATCAAATGAAGCTGGTCAAAAACATGGAAGATATGCAGCAGTCGTTGTATGTGGTGTACTATTTGCTACCTTTGGAGTGTTTGCAGGAGTAGTCATACCATATGTAACTGCAATGCCGAACGTATTAATCGGTACAATTGCAGGGCTTGCTATGATAGGAGTCCTTTTAAGTTCATTGCAAGAAGCATTCTCTAGTCAGAAATTTCAAATTGGTTCATTTTTTGCCCTGCTCATTGCATTGTCAGGTGTCAATTTTTTTGATGTAAGCTCCCCGTTCTGGGCAATATTGGGCGGTGTTGTTGCATCTCTAATTGTTGAAAAAGCTGATTTCAAGGTAACGCACGATTACGAAAATGGAAAAGGTACAGCTTCTAATGCTTCTGCTTAAAGTTGCGATATTAATTAATATTAAAGTTCACAGGTTTTTATGATGTGTAACTGTTTAATTGAATGAGAAAACAAATACAAATGTCAACATTGAAAATTAGTAAAAGGTTTATGGCAAAATTGAGAGGCGAGTGTGATGCAGGACTTTTGGTCTCCAGTCTTTTTATCGGTAAAAGTATCCATTGTAGCAGTTATCTTTACAGTGATTTTCGGTAGGAAAATGGATATCAGGCAAATTATTTAGAGGAAAAGTTATACTGGAAACCATTTTGATGATTCCTTTAATGCTGCCACCTACAGTTGTAGGATTGATTCTAATTGTTATTTTTTGGGAATACAAGCATTATAGGAAAAACGCTTAGTCTTTTTCAACAATCCATTATGTTTACATGGTGGGCAGCCGTTTTCTCTTCTGTTGTGGTTGCCTTTCCATTGATGTTACAAACCGCTAAACAGGCATTTTTATCTGTAGATCAAGATATCATAAATGTGGCAAGAGTGGATGGAGCAAATGAATTCAAGGTGTTTTGGAAAATTGAAGTTCCACTTACATTAAGGCAGCTCTTAGCAGGTATCATTTTAAGCTTTACTCGAGGTTTTGGTGAGTTTGGCTCAACTTTTATGTTTGCAGGCAATATTCCTGGAGAAACTCAAACTATTCCAGTAGCAATTTATGTTGCATACGAAATTGGCGATATGCAAAATTTGGTTATGGGTAGCTGTATCAGTTTCTATTTCCTTCCTATTTTTATGGGTGAATTCCCGATTAAAGTAAATGGATGGACGACGAAATGAAATAGTAAAACGGAAAAAGATGAAAGAACACAATTGATTTCCAAAAGGCTCTTATGTATTAAGAGCCTCTTGTACTATCTTTTTTATTATAAGTCATATCCTTAGAATGTTGGATTGGGGTGACAATTATGAAACATTCATTGATACAAGATCAATTGAAGCGCCCGTTGCGTGATTTGCGTATTTCAGTTACAGATCGTTGTAATTTCCGGTGCTCGTACTGCATGCCTGCTGAAATATTCGATAAGAATTATGCCTTTTTGCCAAAGGAGCATCTTCTTACGTTTGAAGAAATTGAACGTTTGGCAAAAATCTTTGTGCAGCTTGGGGTAAAGAAAATTCGCTTAACAGGTGGGGAACCCCTATTACGAAGAGATTTACCTGTGTTAGTACAGAAGCTGTTAAAGATTGATGGAATAGAAGACATTGGTTTAACGACAAATGGAGTTTATTTAGTAAAATACGCTGCTGACCTTAAAAAGGCGGGCTTAAAGCGGGTAAATGTTAGTCTCGATGCAATCGATGATGAGTTATTCAAAAAGATAAATGGACGCGGTGTCAGCATAAAAGCAGTATTAAAAGGAATTGAAACTGCACGTACTGAAGGACTTGAAGTAAAAATAAATATGGTAGTTAAAAAAGGGATGAATGACCGTGAAATTATTCCAATCGTTTCTTATTTTAAGGAGCAGGGGATTACTTTGCGATTCATTGAATTTATGGACGTTGGGAGTACGAACGGTTGGAATTTTGATCAAGTTGTTTCCAAAAAGGAAATATACGATATTATTCAAGCTGTTTATCCGCTTGAGCCGATTGAACCTAGTTATTTTGGAGAGGTAGCAAAACGTTGCTGTTACGTAGGTACAAATACGGAGGTAGGCTTTATCACCTCTGTTTCGGAATCATTTTGTTCAAGCTGTACACGCGCACGCATTTCAGCGGAAGGAAAACTGTACACGTGCTTATTTGCAGCAAAAGGCTTTGATTTAAGAGAAAAGCTCAGATCAGATGCAACAAACGAAGAGATAGCAAAGGCGGTTACGGAAGTATGGAATAACAGAAAGGACCGTTATTCTGATGAACGTACAGAAGAGACAGTAAAAAACCGAGAACGAATTGAAATGTCTTATATTGGGGGATAAAAATTGTAAACAACAGTTTTAATCAAGTCCTTTTTAACGTTGAAAATAAAAATTGTTTTCTAAATGAATGTACCGAAATATTAACAGGCGTGCAGGAAGGAAGGACTGAGAGTGAAAGACAGATATTCTAGACAGGAGCTCTTTTCACCGATTGGAAAAGAGGGTTAGAAAAAGATAGAAGACAAGCATGTGCTATTAGTTGGGGCAGGAGCATTGGGAACAGCCATTGCAGGAGGACTCGTACGTGCCGGAATCGGCAAGCTGACGATAGTGGACCGTGACTTTGTAGAATGGAGCAATCTTCAGCGCCAACAGTTATACGATGAAGAGGATGCAGAAAGAAAAATGCCAAAAGCAATAGCGGCGAAAGAACGTTTAAGTAAAGTAAATTCTGATGTTGAAATCATTCCGCATGTGCTTGATGGGACAGCTGAGAAATTGGAATCACTTTTAACTGATGTTCATCTCATCTTGGATGCACAGATAATTTTGATACAAGAATGGTACTAAACGACCTTTCTCAAAAACATGATATTCCTTGGATTTGTGGGGCCTGTGTCGGAAGTTTTGGTTTGAGCTATACAATCATAGCGGGAAAAACGCCGTGTCTGCATTGCTTGCTTGAACATGTGCCCATTGGAGAAATGACATGTGATACTGTCGGCATTATCGGTCCTGCTGTTCAAATGGTTGTTGCTTACCAAGTGTCAGAAGCGCTGAAAATATTAGTAGAAGAAAGACGAAGAATCGTTAAGGCAAACACTTGTGTTATTTGATTTATGGAAAAACCAGCATAAGGCTGTAAAAGTAGGAAAAATGAAAAAAAACACATGTTTATCTTGTGGTAACAATCCTACCTATCCGTTTCTTTCAGTAGAAAATCAAACAAAAACGGAAGTATTGTGCGGAAGGGATACTGTTCAGGTCAGACCGCCGAAAGCAGTTCAATATGACTTGGGAAAGCTTGCGGATCAGCTGTCACATGAAGGGAAAATAGAAAGAAACCGTATTTGCTATCGTTTACAGTTGACTCTTACAGAATTGTCATTTTCCGGGATGGGCGGGTTTTTGTTCATGGCACGAAAGTTATAAAGGAAGCCAAAACGTTATACCACCGTTATTTAGGATAGACTTAAAAAAGCATTATAGTGTTCGAGATGGTTGGTTTGAATTAGAAATCGGCTCTTTCACTGATTTCATCTATTTTCACTGTTAACCTCTAACTTCTTGAAAAGCACGTAGCGTTATTTTAACTAGGTGTTAGAAAATTGTGAGATTATTCGTTAATAAATTGCTAGTATACACTGGCTCATGGAAAGGATGAAAAACGCCGTGGATAAATCATTATATGAAGTAATTACTAACCCAATCAATGTACAGAAAGTAATTGATAAAGTCGTAAGGAGAGAGGCAGGAGCGGTGACGACTTTTATTGGGACTGTCCGGGAAATTACAAAGGGAAAACGGACATTGTATCTAGAATATCAGGCGTATAAATCAATGGCAGTGAAAATACTTGAAAAAATTGGAGTAGAAATTAAAGTGAAGTGGCCTGAAGCGAAAACGGCAATTACCCATCGAATAGGAAAACTGGATATTTCCGATATTGCTGTCGTGATAGCTGTTTCAACTCCACATCGCAAAGACGCATATGATGCTAACGAATACGCTATTGAACGTATTAAGCAAATTGTTCCGATATGGAAAAAAGAGCATTGGGAAAACGGTGATATGTGGATCGGTGATCAACTCGAACAAAAACTGTATCCAACAGGAAAACCGGAAATGGAGGAATACAAATGATTAACGTTTTATTATTTTCTCATCTGCAAGAACAGTTAGGAACAGATAAAATTATAATCAATAAGACGGAATTAACGGTTGCAGCATTAAAAGAAAAATTAGAAGAAGAACTTGACTTGAATCAAGGACAGCCCTTGATGATCGCAATTAACGAAGAATATGCGATTGATGAGGATTTAATAAAGGAAGGCGACATTGTTGCACTGATCCCTCCTGTCAGTGGAGGGTAATAATTTGAATATCAATTTGATCTGGTGCAAGGTATTAAACAATTAGAAATGAAAATAGGGAACGTAAAATAGCTCTAGTCCAAAGACTAGAGCTTATGCGGAAATTTAATTTCCAAGAGACTATAATAATCGTGCAGAGGTGCAATTTATACTTGAAAGTTTAGAAGTATCATATGTAACGATTGATCTGCCTTTTAGATTAAACCATGTCAATTGTTTTATGGCCAAAGTAGAAAATGGATGGACTATAATAGATTCAGGGCTCCATAATTCAATAACTTACAATAAATGGAAACCTATTATTAAAAACAAAAAAGTTGCCAATATCATTATTACTCACTATCATCCAGATCATTACGGCTTTGCTGGTAGACTGCAGGAACTGACAGGTGCGAAGGTATTTATGACCGAGATTGATAAAAATACAGCCATACGAAATTGGGGAGAAAAAAACATTGACTCTTTAGGAGAGAACTACTACAAATGCGGGATACCCAAAGAAACAGCATATGAAATGGCCAATAATGAGGCAGGATTCACACCTCTAGTAACTCCACATCCTAAAGTGGATTATTTTTTACAAGAAGGCGATAAATTTCATATTGGTAAATATGAATATGAGGTATTAGAAGCTCCAGGGCATTACGACGGGATGATTTGTCTTTATAATAAAGAGAAAAGTGTATTATTTTCAACTGATATATAATACCTTCCCACGGTAAGCCATTTTTTAATGCAAATAAAAGAATTGATGAGATTATTAATCATCATTATGAGCGACTTTCTAAGATACTCGAAATAATAGTTTCCCCTCGTTCTGTATATGAGATTAACAATCAATTATTTGGCCATAATTTTACTTCACACGAAATGAGATTTGCAATCGGAGAAACAATATCTCATCTGAATATTTAGTAAATAGAGGGGAATGTACAAAGGAAATGGTTAATGGAATTTACATATATAAAATGTAAGGAATGATTTTTCATTTTATTCCGTTCTCTTTATTTCTACATATAAAAATCTCTTGCGATTGAAGGAGGTTTTTGTGTGTGGCGGGCAGTCGTATTTTGTTTAGCAAACTACACTTTGAATGGGTTTTGTATTCCATACTAATCATATACTTCTTTTAGATTCATAATACCAGTATGTCCAAGTTTGATAGATTTCCTGCACCTTAACCCATGGAATACATAAGGAATTTATTGAAGGAAATAATTTCAAAAAAATCCGGTTGGTTATTGTAAGTAAGAAATAAAAATGAACTAGATAAGAATTTTAAACAGCTTTTTTATAAATTTTTTATAATTAATCATATTCTAATTAGTTTAAAATGGTGCCTTATATATAGAAGAAAATATAATTGAAAAAAGATTAGCGGTTGCATATGTAAAAGTGCAGACAAAAAGAGGAGAGATGATGGATGAACTTATTATTGATGGGATTACCAGGGGCAGGTAAAGGAACTCAAGCAGAACGAATTTCCGGCAAATATGACATACCTCATATATCAACAGGGGATATGTTCCGTACTGCAATAAAAGAAGGAACACCTCTTGGAAAGAAAGCAAAAGAATATATAGATTCTGGTAATCTAGTTCCAGATGAAGTCACCATTGGCATTGTTCGTGAACGACTAAGCAAAGATGATTGTAAAAAAGGTTTTCTACTCGACGGTTTCCCTAGAACGACAGCTCAAGCGGAGGCTCTTGAACAAATGTTAGCTGAAATGGAACGAACGGTTCACTTTGTTCTTAACATTGAAGTTGCTCGTGAAGAGTTAATGGCCAGATTAACTGGACGCCGGCTTTGCCGTGATTGTGGCGCCACTTATCATGTTATCTTTAACTCAACAAATGTGGAAGGGATATGTGATAAATGTAGTGGGGAACTCTATCAACGGGATGATGACAATGAAGAAACGGTAGGAACACGACTGGAAGTTAACATAAACCAGCAGCAGCCGCTTCTTGACTTTTATCAAGAAAAAGGATACTTATGTAAAATTGATGGTTCCCAACCAATTGACATGGTATTTGAAAGTATTGAAAACATTCTCAGTAATCTCTCCAATTCAGTCGTCGTTTCCTCGTAATTTCTTACAGAAAGTTGTTCTGGTGCAAAGATAAATTATAAGAGAATAAAGCGCATATATCTTTAGCTTTATCATATCTTATGCTGCAAGTCCAAACAGTCAAGTTTATTAAGATGCATCGGAGTAACATTATTTCACACTCATCATGTTGTTTTAGGACATTAAGTATAAGGGTGGGCCTTCGATGGATCGCAACGACTTCCCCGTATGTCAGTCCAGGGATAGCAAAAGAATTGCTGTTTATAGGGGAAATCACTGCAGAGCGCACGCGTGAAACGTGTCAATCATGTTGTTGACCCAACCGAGTTATTAACAAAAGCTAAAGAAATCGCTAAAAATATTGCGGTTAATTCACCGCTTGGGGTAAAATTCAGTTAGAAAGCAGTGAATGAGGGAATAGGTCTCGACCTTGAACCCGCCCTGTCTTTAGAAGCGGAAATGTTTGGAACGCTTTTTGTAACAGAGGATCAAAAAGCAGGGATGTCCTCATTTCTTGAAAAGCGGTCCTATACCTTTCAAGGAAAGTAACGGTAGTCTATCAATTATGAGGTGAGCAAGGCATATCTATTGTGGTTGAAGTCTTGTAATCCTGTGATTTTATCTATTTTAAAAAAGGGAAGAGGAATGAGTTTTATACAGAATATAAAACAAAGTGTTTTACTGCAAAAGAAGTTATAAATGTGTTATAAATAGAGTCTAGTAATTGCTAGACTCTATTTATTATCTATCTTTATCTTTATTAAACCGTCTACTTTAAAGAACTGGACCTTTTATTGCACTCTGGTGGGGTTACATAGTTACTGTTACTAGCTTCCAGTTCAACAATAAAGAGAAGAAGGCCCCACAACCAGTAAAAAGTAGAGGGATAATCCAACTGTGAGTTATAGCATCTATAAATCCAAAAGAGTCGGCACTACTGCTGCAAATAAATAACAGACTGATTGAGCCATTCTTGATAGCAGTCAATTATTATTTAAATTGTGTATCTGCTGGAAACGTTCCATTTATATAACCGCACTTTCGCCATCACCGTCACCTAGCCTTTCTCCTTCATCGGTCTCTACTTGAAATTCATAAGATACAAAGTAATCTCTTAACTTTTGTGATTTTTACTGTAGCTCTTACATTTGTCCCAATTGGTGTTTTTAAATTGTTTTAAATATTTAACTACTTTCCTCACATTTAAGTAAGCTACAGAATTAAGTATTAAAAAAACACTAGAGGAAAAAAGTAATTATCATTGCGGTTATCTAAGTAAGAAAATGAAAGTAAAGGGGATAAGAATCTTAAACAGCGCTTTTTGAAAAAGTTGTACTATTAATTATGATTTAATAGAGTGAAAATGTGCTTGACGTTAGTTGGTGCTAGCAAAGATTTTTTTGAAGTAAAACCAATTTGTTATAACAGACGAGGAGGACTAGTTATCAGTAAACAAGCAACGATAGAACAGAAAGTAACTAATCATACAAACTATCATAAACGATTTCCGCTAAAAGTTTGTATCTATTGCGGCAATATTATAGAGGAGTAAAATATACCGTATATGACGAAGTGTGAACATTGTTTAAGCAAAGAGAATAGATAGATAAAGGATTAAATTTATTTTTCCAACATTATCAAAAGAGACTTTCGCTTCAATTGATCTTGTTCTATGGCATTATGATACCTAAAATGATTTGGTATGAAGGAATTAATACAATCAATATCCAATAAAAAAGCCGTTGATTTAGACTGTCCTAGTCATTTGAGACAGAGATAAAACACCCTTATTAGGCTGCCATACTCCCAAATTCAATGGGGGTTCGGTAGCCTAATTTTTCTTGAATGCGTTCTTCATTATAATGTTTAACGTAATCATTTACATGATTTCGTACGTCCTTTAAGCTTATTGAGTTGAACTTAATATATTGGAACTCCTCTGATTTCAAGTTGGAGTGAAACGACTCAATAACTGCATTATCCCAACAATTTCCACGTCTTGACATACTACTAATCAGGTTACTCTCTTTCACAAACTTTTGAAAGGCATATGATGTATATACACTTCCTTGATCAGAATGAAGGATGACTCCGGATGGGTTTCTACGTGCACTTAATGCTGCTTTAAGTGTATCCAACACAAGTGGAGTCTGTTGATGATCATATATCTTATATGCCACAATTTGATTGTTATACAAGTCCACAATAGTCGACAAATACAACGTAGATGGACCATATTGTAGGTAAGTAATATCGGTGACCCACTTTTGATTTGGAGCACTGGCTGTGAAATCTCGTTCTAAAATATTGGGTGCAATAACAACGGATTCTCCCTGCGATTTCCACTTTCGTTTCGGCTTTACACGACATTGCAAATAATGTTTTTGCATAATACGTTGAACAGTATTACGATTCAATTTAATCTTATAGTCACGATATAACATAGCCTTTATTTTACGGTGCCCGTATCGATATTTTGTTTCCTGGCATATAGTAATGATGATTTCTTCCTCTTTAGTTAATACGTCCTTTCCCGCTTTTGCCCACCGATAGTAGGTAGCTCGCGGCAAGGATAGGGCAGATAAAATCGCCGTAACCGTGTACTTCTTACGGAACTTTTCAACTATCTGCAGGACTACTTGTTTTTCAACTCCTTTACCATCTCCAAATACTTTTTTAAGATTTCATTCTCCTGTTTCAAGTGAGTAAATTGCCGATCTTTCTTTTCCTCTTCACTCACATTATCTGGTCCAAGCCCGTACGAATATTGTTTGCCAATCGGCTGATCAAAACGATGTATCTCATTCTCTCGGTACCATTTCATCCATGTCTTTATCTGAGAAACATTTTTAATTCCGTACTTCTCCATAATCTCTTGATTAGTTAACTCCCCTGACATCTTATCCCTCACCACTGCCCATTTTGTTTCACTAGAATATACGTTTTTGCCCATGCAAAAACACCTCCGATTTTAGTACTTAATTTCAGTGTACCATTTCGAAGGTGTTTTATCGTGTCTCATTTTATTAGGTTAGTCTAATTCCTTTGTGTAGGAAAATTGGCTTTTTTGCATTCAGATATGTCTTAGCGTATGTTTTCCGTATTTTGTTATTGAGATCCTTCCATTTCTGGTACTAACAGTTTCGTTTGGTCTTTTTTCTGTCCAAAGCAAAACCATTTCCTTCGGAAGCTTCACGTCTATTAAATCTTGCTTGGTAGCCAAAGTGTCAAACTGTTTCAAAAGTGAAGAAGCTTTTGTATATTTATAACCCACAGCTCTCTTTTCCTTAATAAATCCTGAAATCACATCACCCAGAATACATTCAAAAACGAAGTTTTTCTCAGTCATTCTTAAACACCTCCTCCGGATCAATGGCACATCTCCGTAAGCCTACCATTCCAGTATGAAGATAGACGCTTGTAGACTTAGAATTAAAATGTCCAAGAATTTCGGAGATTACTGGTAATGGTGTTCCTTGTTCAAGCAAGGTACTCGCAAGTGTGTGGCGAAGCGAATGCAATCCTTGCTTTTTTCTACTGGTAACAGTTATTCCGGCAAGTCTGGTGTACTTCGTGATAATATTATGAAGGTTTGCATCTTTACCAAATGCCTCATAGGGTGCATTCATCCTTATAAAAACAAATGGTGAATTACTAATTGGGCGTGCATTTTTCACATAATCAATTAATGCCCAGCCAATATCCTTTAAAATGGGGTATGTGATGGTATTTTTTGTTTTGCTCTACTTTATTTCTATAGTCTTGGACTGCCAGTTTAAATCTGATAGTTCCAATGACTTAATGTCTCCAACCCTTATACCTAACTTGGCTACTAGAAGCAGAATGGCATAATCTCTCTCCTATCAATGCTTTGTTTACTCTCCAGGTATTGGTACAATCGTTAACTCTCTTTTTGGAGGACATCCTACTGTTATAGCTGGACCAAGTACTGCAATGGTTTCTAGCGATGCAGCAGGTGAGGATAAAAATTTGAGATATGTAGCAGCAACTTTTGATGGGTTTCTTTGGATTTGTTTTGGTTTAGTAGCAGGGATGGTTATTGCAGTTTCGACGGTTGTTCCTAGTCAATTGCTCTCCGTGCTCGGTGGTCTTGCTATATTTGGAGTGTTTATAAGCACATTTGCTGGAGCTTTCAACGGGAAATTTAAAAATGGAGCCATGGTGGCATTTCTTATAGCTATTTCTAATGTAACCGTATTTTCAGTTGGTGCCGCTTTCTGGGCTCTATTGGTAGGATTTGTCGTTCCTTTATTACTTGATCAAGAGGACTATAGAAAATCAAAAAGTAAAATGCAGACAGAAAATAAAAAAGCAAAAAGTGCATAATATATAGGCTTTATAATTTTTTAAAAAAGCAGCATTCAACCCTGGACTGTATCCTTTAAAATGGACAGTTTAATAAACAGGAACTTGCTACTAGAAGGTGATCCCAGGTATTCAACCGGGGTCATTTTTTAATTTCCATTGGTATCTCTCATAATTACAATTGTAAATATATACGTCTGCTTTTTTCTGTAATTCCTTTAGGTTCTCACATGATTTATGATCATTTAAGATGATTAAAGAAAGATTCTATTGGAGCGGTATCCCAACAGTTTCCTTTCCGACACATGATAGTATTAACTTTAATTTTTTGATCTTCTCTTGAAAGAGAGGATGGGTGTAATGAAAACCTAGCCAGAATGAAAATGACATCAGGGTGAAACTGTTCACCTATAGCTTCTTTCAACTTAATCAATGTTTTATAGACAATATCTAAAGAACTGGATAGATGATAGGCAACCATTTCTCGTGTTGCCCTATCTTTCACACAAGATAACTTTTCGTCCCTTTCCGTAATAAAGATACGTAATATCCGCCAATAACACTTTACCTGGTTTTTTTTGATTAAACTCAAGGTTTAGTAAGCTATGGCATGTACGGTGTTCTTGGGTGCTTTACCCATTTTTCGATAAGGATTCGCACGTCTAATCTTCGTTAAAAGGTGGTATTCAAAAAGTGACTATTCATTAATATAAGAAAATACATCCTGTTATTTATAAATCTAGTATAACGAAAAGAAAACAGATCTGGTCAAAAACATTCAATGTTTGAAATAATAAGAAATATTTTAAATGATTAAAACAAGATTTTGAAAACAGAAAGTAAGTTTATCGATTATTATGTTATTAATAGAAGGTGAGATCAACCTAAACACTCCATAAATATTTAATACTCTTTTTTAACTTTTTTTCATTAATGTTTGTAACCGCTTTCTTAAAAGTTTTTTAAATTTAGAAAATTATTTAAAGATAGAATAGGAGGAGTTAACGATGGAAGGTAAAGGGAAGTTGAATTTGCCAGCAGGTATTGAACAGTCTTGGGATGTGTTATTAGATTCCGAGGTGCTTAAAAGATGCATTATGGGGTGCAAAAAATTAGAGCTAGTAGAAGAAAATAAGTATGAAGCTGATATTTCTATGGGTGTTGCAGCAGTGAAGGGTGACTACTCTTCAACTATTGAATTAGCAAATATTGATAAACCTAAATCTTATCGAATGATCGTAAAAGGTGAGGGCGGTCCTGGAAGTATTGAGGCTGTCGCAGATATTAACCTTGAATCAGTAGATGAAAACACAACTGTTCTTCATTACACCTTTGAAGCAGAAGTGGGAGGAAAAGTTGCGATGGTCGGTCAACGAATGCTAGGTGGCGTAGCCAAGTTGGTCATTAAAGACTTCTTTAGTAAATTTGGGAAAGAATTAAAAAAAGAAGCAAACGTACACAGTTAATTAAATAATTAATCAATAAAGGGGAGAAGGGAGAGATTTTTTATGAATTTAGGTACATTATTGGATTTTGCGGTTGAGCGCTATCCAAACCATATCGCTCTAGTTCAAGGACCAAAATCTTATACTTATGTCCAATTGCAAAATGAAGTAGAAAAAGTAGCTGCTTCTTTGCAGCGTCTAGGCATTCAAAAGCAGGACCGTGTTGTAGTAATCTTAAAGAACAGACATGAGAATGTTATGGTTTACTGGGCATTACAAAAGATCGGTGCGATCTATACTCCAATAAATCACCGCTTATCTACTAAAGAGGTCGAGTATTGTGTAAACGATGCTGAAGCGAAAGCGGTCGTCTATGAATTATCAAGTCAAAATGCTGTGTTAGGTTCGAACTTTTCTGAAAGGCCAATCTTGATTGGTGTTGAGAATTACAATGGTGTAGATATTTCTTATCCTGAACTAGTAGACAGAAGCCCAAGAAGCTATCAAAAGCCAAGTTTAGATGAAAATGATATTTCAATCATGCTTTACACATCAGGAACAACAGGACGTCCAAAGGGTGTACCACGAACTCATAGGAATGAATACGCCTCAGCAATGGCACATATCGTCCAAAACCAGTATCAGTTGGGGGAAAGTACATTAGGAGTAATGCCGCTTTATCATACAATGGGTGTTCGTTCGCTGCTCTCAATGGCTTTTTTAAATGGAAAATTTGCTCTTTTGCCAGAATCTGACTTTGATGCTGGTGAGGCACTTGAAATTGTACAAAAAGAAGGAATTTCTTCCCTTTATTTAGTACCGACGCTTTATCATGATACGCTAACACACCCAGATTTTTACAAGTATGACCTTTCAAAGCTTGAAAAAATCGGTTATGCCGGTGCAGCAATGACAACGACATTAGTAAATCAATGTATGAGCTTACTGAAACCAAAATTGTTTGTAAATCATTACGGCTGTACGGAAATTTATACGTTTACCATCTGCCCGAATGTTAGTGAAAAGCCAGGTAGTGCTGGTAAACCAGGTATTCACCAAAATATTCGTCTGGTAAAAGCAGATCCAGATGGTCATTCTACTCCTGATGATATTGTTGGGAAAGAAGAAGTTGGTGAAATTATAGCAAACCTGGAATCCATTGAAGCTTTCAAGGGGTATTGGAATCGCCCTGATGCTACAAATAAGGCGATTCGCGAGGGCTGGTATTTTACAGGGGATATTGGTTTTATTGATGAAGATGGTGACTTATTCGTTGTTGGCCGTGTTGACGATATGATTATCTCTGGAGGGGAAAACATTCATCCATTAGAAGTTGAAGATTGTCTAACTCAACATCCAAAGGTTTTGGAAGCTTCCATTATTGGGGAGCCGGATGATCGCTGGGGACAGATCGTATCCGCCTATATTGTTTTAAAAGACGAATCAGTTACAGCACAAGATCTGGATGAATTTTGTAAAAATCATCCCAATTTGTCAAACTTCAAAAGACCTCGAAAGTATACTTTTGTAAAGGGAATTCCAAAAAGTCCTGTTGGAAAAATCCTGCGTCGTAAATTACGTGAAGGTGATTTTGAGGCACTTAACAATCAAAGTGAACCTGTTAGCTAATAAAAAATCTACAAAAGAAAAGGGGAAATAAGAATGACTGTAACAGAACAAATCTATGATCATATTCGAGTGGAGAAAAATGTAGAAAAACAAACAGCGACTATTGTATTGGACCGACCGGAAAAAATGAATTATATCAGCATGCTTGGCCGAGTTCAGTTGAAAGAAATCTTTGAAGAGTTGAATAAAGACGACGAAGTTCGTGTCATTATCATTAAAGGGGAAGGAGATGTATGCTTCAGTGCAGGGGGAAGCATTCCAGAATTTATGGCAACACACCAAGAAAAGCTTTCCCATTTGGCAGAGAACGTTGCAGCACCAGAGCAGTCACCAAAACCAGTCATTGCTCAGCTGCAGGGATATACATTCGGTGTTGGCCTGGAACTAGCGATGGCTTGTGATTTCAGAATCGCAGCAGAAGATACACTGCTTGCCCTCCCAGAAATGAACCTAGGAATGATTCCTGGGAGCGGCGGCACTCAGCGTATTGCAAAGATTGTCGGTTTGACAAGAGCAAAGGACATGATTATGCGAGCAAGGAAAATTCCGGCTGATGAAGCGTATCGATGGGGTCTTTTAACACAAGTAGTGTCCAAAGAGGACCTTCAACAAACAGTGGATTCACTAGTTGAGGAGCTTGTTCGATTTTCTCCGCTTGCCCAACGTATCGCAAAAGAAGTGTTGAATGCCTCAGAAGAAAGCCCGCTTAGTGCTGGTCTGAAGATAGAAGGAAAAGCATACGGTCTCTTGCGTACAACAGAAGACTTTAAAGAAGGTGTAGATTCGTTCGTCGAAAAGAGAAAACCTGTTTTTACAGGAGAGTAATGAAGAGATAATCACCGGCAACCAATGCCGGTGATTATTTTTATTAAGGGAGTTTTAAAATGCAGCATTAGTGCCGTTTAATTACTTGGAACTGGACGTTTGATAAACTGGATTTATCAAAATTGGTTCTGGTAATTAATTTGAATAAGTAGATTGTAAGTTAGCAAAAACACTGGCATTTCATGAAACCTAAATCACCAGAACCCTTTAAACTGATCCTAAGGTATTTTACGAAGGTAGATAGTTTTTATATAAATTATGAGAAATACTGGAAGTTATTGTAAGTAAGATAATGAAAGTGAAGTGAATAAGAATTTTAAAATAGTTTATATATATATTTTATGATTAACAATATTCTGATAAGTATAAAATCAAGTATGTTTATTGAAAAAGTAGAAATAAAATAAAGAACAAAAACAAAGTACATTAGCAGATGCTCTTGTTGGAGCAGATGTGTTTGTTGGGGTATCAGCAGCAGGTGCCGTCACGAAAGAAATGGTATTTTTCATGAATCAGAAACCAATCATTTTTACCATGGAAAACCCAGTTCCGGAAATTATGCCGGAAGAAGCAAAAGAGGCTGAAGCATTAGTAGTAGGGACAGGTCGCTCTGATTTTTCAAATCAGGTCAATAATGTACTGGCATTCCCTGGAATTTTTCGGGGGCGCTTTAGACGAATACGCGATGGAAATAAATGAAGAAATGAAGTTTGCGGCCGTTTATGCAATTGCTGGATTAATTTCAGATGACAATCTTCTTGCTGATTATGTGATTCCTAATCCATTAGACACAGAGTTGAATCTCATGTAGCAGCAGCTGTTGCTAACGCAGCGATGGAAACTGGTGTTTCACAAAAAAATGCAAATTCAGCAGAAATCAAAAAGCGACTATTATTAGTAGAAGAAAAACAAACTGTTGTATAAATCTAGGATAGATAGGGAAAATAGACTTCTGTTATAAAAAGCTTCTATGTTTGTAAAAAAGAATATTTTAAAATGAGAAAAGCGAGATTTTGAAAACCGAAAGTTAGTTTATCGAGTATTGTTTTATTAAAGGAGAGTGTAAATCCTCCTAAAACGTTAAATAATCTTTTTTTCTATTTTTTTATCAAACATTTTGTAACCGCTTTCCTTTGGACTGTGCAAAAAAAGCATTTTAAGGAGGAATGAATGGTGGAAAGTAAAGGGAAATTGAATCTACCAGCAGGTATTGAGCCTTATTGGGATGAGGTACTAGATTCGAGGTGTTAAAGAGAGGCATCATACGGTCCGAAAAATTAGAGCTAGTAGGAGAATATAAGTATGAAGCTTATACTTCTATGGGTGTTGTAGCAGTAAATCTTCAACTATTGAGCTATCAAATATTGAAAAGCCAAAATCTTATCGAATTATCGTAAAAGGTGAGAAAGAGAGGTGGATGTCATGCAGGACTTTTGGTCTCCAGTCTTTTTATCCGTAAAAGTATCAATCGTAGCAGTCATTTTTACTGCGCTCTTTGGAGTTTTTGCGGGCAAATGGTTATCTGGAAAATTATTTAAAGGAAAAATCGTACTAGAGACCATACTGATGATTCCTTTGGTACTATCTCCTACGGTAGTGGGGCTGATATTAATCCTCTTTTTTGGTAACACAAGCTTCATAGGTAAAACACTGAATTTCTCTATTATGTTTACATGGTGGGCGGCTGTCATCTCTTCGATTGTGGTAGCCTTTCCGCTGATGTTTCAAACGGCTAAACATTCATTTTTATCTATAGATCGAGATATCACAAATGCTGCCTACGTAGATGGAGCAGGCGAGTGGAAGGTGTTTTGGAAAGTGGAAGTACCGCTTACTTTGAAACAGCTCGTAGCAGGTATCATTTTAAGTTTCACGCGCAGTTTTGGTGAGTTTGGTGCCACCTTGATGTTTGCAGGGAATCTTCCTGGAAGAACCCAAACTGTTCCTGTTGCCATTTATATGGCGTATGAAACTAATGACATGCATAAGCTTTGGTTGTGGATGGCAGTATCTGTTTTCATTTCCTTCTTATTTTTATGGGTGAGTTCCCGTTTAAATTAAATGGGTGACAATGGAAAGAAATAGTAAAGCCAGCTTTTATTTCTTTTTACGAAAAACAATCAGAATGATAAGAACACGATTGATCATTCAAAAAGCCTCTTAAGTATAAAGAGCCTTTTGCGTTATTTTATCTTCATTAAGAAAAAGTCATGTCCGGAGAATGTTGGATTGGAGTGACAGTTATGAAACATTCATTGATACAAGATCAAATGAAGCGTCCGTTGCGTGATTTGCGTATTTCAGTTACAGATCGTTGTAATTTCCGGTGCTCGTACTGCATGCCTGCTGAAATATTCGATAAGAATTATGCCTTTTTGCCAAAGGAGCATCTTCTTACGTTTGAAGAAATTGAACGTTTGGCAAAAATCTTTGTGCAGCTTGGGGTAAAGAAAATTCGCTTAACAGGTGGGGAACCCCTATTACGAAGAGATTTACCTGTGTTAGTACAGAAGCTGTTAAAGATTGATGGAATAGAAGACATTGGTTTAACGACAAATGGAGTTTATTTAGTAAAATACGCTGCTGACCTTAAAAAGGCGGGCTTAAAGCGGGTAAATGTTAGTCTCGATGCAATCGATGATGAGTTATTCAAAAAGATAAATGGACGCGGTGTCAGCATAAAAGCAGTATTAAAAGGAATTGAAACTGCACGTACTGAAGGACTTGAAGTAAAAATAAATATGGTAGTTAAAAAAGGGATGAATGACCGTGAAATTATTCCAATGGTTTCTTATTTTAAGGAGCAGGGGATTACTTTACGATTCATTGAATTTATGGACGTTGGGAGTACGAACGGTTGGAATTTTGATCAAGTTGTTTCCAAAAAGGAAATATACGATATTATTCAAGCTGTTTATCCGCTTGAGCCGATTGAACCTAGTTATTTTGGAGAGGTAGCAAAACGTTACTGTTACGTAGGTACAAATACGGAGGTAGGCTTTATCACCTCTGTTTCGGAATCATTTTGTTCAAGCTGTACACGCGCACGCATTTCAGCGGAAGGAAAACTGTACACCTGTTTATTTGCAGCAAAAGGCTTTGATTTAAGAGAAAAGCTCAGATCAGATGCAACAAACGAAGAGATAGCAAAGGCGGTTACGGAAGTATGGAATAACAGAAAGGACCGTTATTCTGATGAACGTACAGAAGAGACAGTGAAAAACCGAGAACGAATTGAAATGTCTTATATTGGGGGATAAAAATTGTAAACAACAGTTTTAATCAAGTCCTTTTTAACGTTGAAAATAAAAATTGTTTTCTAAATGAATGTACCGAAATATTAACAGGCGTGCAGGAAGGAAGGACTGAGAGTGAAAGACAGATATTCTAGACAGGAGCTCTTTTCACCGATTGGAAAAGAGGGTCAGAAAAAGATAAAAGACAAGCATGTGCTATTAGTTGGGGCAGGAGCATTGGGAACAGCCAGCGCAGAAGTACTTGTACGTGCTGGAATCGGCAAGCTGACGATTGTGGACCGCGATTATGTAGAGTGGAGCAACCTGCAGCGCCAACAATTGTACGATGAAGAGGATGCAGAAAGAAAAATACCAAAAGCAATAGCGGCGAAAGAACGCTTAAGTAAAGTAAATTCACATGTTGAAATTATTCCACATGTGATTGATGGCACATCTGAGAAATTGGAATCGCTTTTGCATGATGTTCATCTCATCTTGGATGCAACGGATAATTTTGATACAAGAATGGTACTCAATGACCTTTCTCAAAAGAATAATATTCCTTGGATTTATGGGGCCTGTGTCGGAAGTTTCGGCATGAGCTATACGATCATACCAGGAAAAACGCCGTGTTTGCATTGCTTGCTTGAACATGTGCCTGTTGGAGGAATGACATGTGATACAGTCGGAATTATCAGTCCTGTTATCCAAATGGTTGTAGCTTATCAAGTGTCAGAAGCGCTGAAAATACTAGTAGAAGACGAAGAATCGTTAAGGCAAACACTTGTGTCTTTTGATTTATGGAAAAACCAGTATACTGCTGTTAAGGTAGGAAAAATGAAAAAACACACGTGTTTATCTTGTGGCAATTATCCGACCTATCCGTTTCTTTCATTTGAAAATCAAACGAAAACAGAAGTATTGTGCGGAAGGGATACTGTTCAGATCAGGCCGCCTAAAGCAGTTCAATATGACTTGGAAAAGCTTGCGGATCAGCTGTCACATGAAGGGGAAATAGAACGAAACCCGTATTTGCTATCGTTTACAGTTGAATCTTTCAGAATTGTTATTTTCCGGGATGGTCGGGTGTTTGTTCATGGAACGAAAGATATAAAAGAAGCCAAAACGTTATATTACCGTTACTTAGGATAAACTTGAAAAAGCAATTTGGTGTTCTAGAAGGTTGATTTGAATTGGAACTCTTTCACTGATTTCATCTATTCTCACTTCTAATCTTTAACTTTTTAAAAAGGCAAAGCGTATCTCTAACTAGGGAGATAGATTGTGAGATTATTCGTTAATAAATTTTCGCCGAATTCTAGCATACAATGGCTCATGGAAAGAATGAAAAACGCAGTGGATAAATTATTATATGAAGTAATTACGAACCCCATCAATGTTCAGAAAGTGATTGATAAAGTCGTAAGAAGAGAAGCTGGAGCGGTGACAACTTTTATTGGGACTGTCCGGGAAATTACAAAAGGAAAACGGACATTGTATCTAGAGTATCATGTGTATTTATCGATGGCAGTAAAAACACTTGAAAAAATTGGGACGGAAATTAAAGAGAAATGGCCTGAAGCGAAAACGGCAATTACCCATCGAATCGGAAAACTGGACATTTCTGATATTGCCGTCGTGATAGCTGTTTCAACTCCACATCGCAAAGACGCATATGATGCTAACGAATACGCTATTGAACGCAATAAGCAAATTGTTCCTATATGGAAAAAAGAGCATTGGGAAGATGGTGATATGTGGATCGGTGATCAACTCAGGGAAACCGGAAATGGAGGAAAACAAATGATTACCGTTTTATTATTTGCGCATCTGCAAGAACAGTTAGGAACAGATAAGATGATAATCAATAAGGTAGAATTAACGGTTGCAGAATTAAAAGAAAAAGTAGAAGAAGAACTTGGTTGGGATCAAAGACAGCCCTTGATGGTCGCAATTAACGAAGAATATGCGATTGATGAGGATTTAATTAAGGAAGGCGACATTGTTGCGCTGATTCCTCCTGTCAGTGGAGGATAATAACATGAATATCAATTGATCTGATGCAAGGTATTAAACAATAAGAAATGAAAATAGGGAACGTAAAAATGCTCTAATCCAAAGACTAGAGAGGAAATTAAATATCCGAGCGACAAAATTAAAAGTGCAGAGGTGAAATGTATGCTTGATAGTTTAGAAGTATCATATGTAACGATTGATTTGCCTTTCAGATTAAACCATGTCAATTGTTTTATGGCAAAAGGAGAAGATGGATGGACAATAATCGATTCAGGACTCCATAATTCAATAACTTACAACAAATGGAAACCTATTATTAAAAACAAAAAAGTTGCCAATATCATTATTACTCACTATCATCCAGATCATTACGGCTTTGCTGGTAGACTGCAGGAACTGACAGGTGCGAAGGTATTTATGACCGAGATTGATAAAAATACAGCCATACGAAATTGGGGAGAAAAAAACATTGACTCTTTAGGAGAGAACTACTACAAATGCGGGATACCCAAAGAAACAGCATATGAAATGGCCAATAATGAGGCAGGATTCACACCTCTAGTAACTCCACATCCTAAAGTAGATTATTTTTTACAAGAAGACAATAAATTTTATTTTGGTAAATATGAATATGAGGTATTAAATGCTCCAGGGCATTCTGACGGATTGATTTGTCTTTATAATAAAGAGAAAAGTGTCTTATTTTCAACAGATCATATCCTTCCCAAGATAACACCAAATATTTCCTATCATTTTCATGGTGAAAGAAATCCACTCGAAAAATTTCTAGAGTCACTTCATAAATTTAAAAAACTTGAAGCGGAGTTTGTAATACCTTCTCACGGTGAGCCATTTTGGAATGCAAATAAAAGAATTGATGAGATAATTAATCATCATTATGAGCGACTTTCTAAAATACTCGAAATACTAGTTTCCCCTCGTTCTGTTTATGAGATTAACAATCTAATATTTGGCCGTAATTTTACTTCTCACGAAATGAGATTTGCAATCGGTGAAACAATATCTCATCTAGAATATTTAGTAAATAGAGGGGAATGTACAAAGGAAATGGATAATGGAATTTACATATATAAAATATAAGGAATGATTTATTATTTTATTCTGTTCTGTTCTCTTTATCTCTGAACATAAATACCTCTTGCAATTAGCAAAAGGTATTTGTGTGACGGAAAGTCGTATTTTGTGCACGCAATCTATTCTGAATGAATTATTACAGGTTTGGGGTACGTTTCCCGAATTCTTGAAATTATTTTCTAGAAGGAGTAAGTCCATCCATGTATTACCATGGATATCAGCGATACCCCTATAAAGGACATAGATTATAGAACAAAGAGTTTAGAGTTTGAAATAAGAAAAAATTTAAAAATAGAAAAATAAGATTTTAAAAGGCTAATGTAAACTAATTGATTATTCTGTTATTAGGGATCATTTTTTCATTCTACTTCATTTTGGAATACCTATTTACTTACCGATATTTGAAAACGCTTTCTATGTTGTTTTGAAATTTGGAAGATTATTAAAAACATAGAATAATGGTAGGTAAAAGAAAGCAGCGTATCTTCTGGAAAAGTCATCGCCGCCATTGGTTTAAGGAGGCGCTTGGCAATCTGGATTCAAAAGGACTAAATTCTGTTCCTTGGAAACTCGTAACGCGATCTATCATGTTAGCTTATTGTGGTCAAAAGTTACTAGGAGGAATGGTCAGATGTTTTAGGTAGACTTTTAGCCTTAGACCTAGTTCTGTGTGACCAGGAACAAGAATCTTTTTCTTTCCAATGGAGTGATAAAAAAGGAGGTTTACAATTTGGGTATCGAAAGAGGTACAGACGTTAGAAAAAATATTAAGGATTTTTTCGGTAATTTAACTCCCGCTGCTCTTGGAACTGGTCTGGTTGCTGCGTTGTTTAGCATTATGGGGCCAGGTTTAATTGTAATGAATGCAGCTAAAGAAGGGAATCTTTCAGTTGAGCAGGCCGTCTCCTGGTTATGCATTATTTATATAGCTGGCGGAATATCTACAATTTTCTTGTCACTCCGCTATCGTATACCAATTGTGGTTGCTTATTCCATACCTGGTGCTATCCTTATAGGTAATGCCTTAAATCATATACCATTTCAAGAGGCAATTGGGGCATCTATTGTTGCTGGTATAGTGGTTACAATTCTTGGAATATCAGGTTTGATAAAGAGGGTAATAGAGTATATTCCTCTACCTGTCATGTTAGGTATGATTGCTGGTGTCCTTCTCTCTTTTGGTATTAAAGCAATTCAGGCTGTGGTAGAGGCACCAGCTGTTGCTGGGAGTTCCTTTGCAGCATTTTTTCTCTTGTTATCAATGAAAAAGTTCTCTAAGAAATTCCCACCTATTCTAGGTGCAATGATAATAGGAGGGGTAATCGCTACAGCACTTGGCCAGACAAACTGGGGGTCGATAGAACCTTCATTTACTCATCCTATATTTGTAGTACCTCATTTTAGTATTCAAGCAACCTTAGAACTCACGTTGCCCTTAATTATACTTATTATCGGTGTTCAAAATATGCAAGCTGTCGGGGTGCTTTACGCTACAGGATATAAACCACCTATCAATGCGATGTTTACTCTTCCAGGTATTGGTACGATCATTAACTCTCTTTTTGGAGGACATCCTACTGTTATAGCTGGACCAAGTACTGCAATGGTTTCTAGCGATGCAGCTGGTGAGGATAAAAATTTGAGATATGTAGCAGCTACTTTTGATGGATTTCTCTGGATTTGTTTTGGCTTAGTAGCAGGGATGGTTATTGCAGTTTCAACGGTTGTTCCTGGCCAATTACTTTCAGTGCTTGGCGGTCTAGCTATATTTGGAGTGTTTATAAGCACTTTTGCCGGAGCTTTCAACGGGAAATTTAAAAATGGAGCCATGGTAGCATTTCTTATAGCTATTTCTAATGTAACCGTATTTTCAGTTGGTGCCGCTTTCTGGGCTCTATTGGTAGGATTTGTCGTTTCATTATTACTTGATCGAGAGGACTATCGCAAAGCAAAAAGTAAAATGCTTACAGAAAATGAAAAAGCAAAGAGTGCATAATATATATAGCTTAATCATATTTGAAAAAGCAGCATTCGGCCCTTGACTGTATCTTTTATAATAGACGTTTTTCTAAAAAGGGAATATGCTGCTAGTAGGTGATCTCAGTATTAAACTGGGATCATTTTCTTTAATATTGATTTGTATTTCTCTTAATATTTAAGATGTGAGCGATGGATATCTATAGTTTTTGAATTCTTGAAAATCCTGAGATCTTATCTATCTTATAAAAGGGAGGAGGAGAAAGAGCAATGAGTTTTATTAAGAATATCAAACAAAGTTTCTTAATTCAGAAAAAGCTATTAGTGTTTTGTAAATAGTCTAGCAATTGCTAGACTATAATAATTATCCATACAATTTCTAATGTAAAGAACTGGATCTTTTATGAGGCGTGGCATAATTACTGCTACTGGTATCCATTAATGGCCCCAACAATCAGTATAAGCAAAGAGATAGGCCAACTATAAATGAAATCATCTATAAAATCCAAAAAGAGTCGATCCTACTTCTCCTACTAAATAAACAACGATTGAGCCATCCCTAATAGCTTCCAATTATTAATTTAATTGTGCATCAGTCTTTGGAAACGTGCCATTTCTATAACCGCACTTTCACCATCACCGTCACCTAGTCTTTCTCCTTTGTCAGTCTCTACTTGAAATTCATAAGATACAAAGTGTCTAGTAACTTTGGTGATTTTACCTGTAGCTTTTACATTTGTCCCAATTGGTGCAGGTGCGCGGTGGTAAGTTTGCTGACGAACTCCTACAATACCGTGACCTTCAGGTATTAGTGGAAGAAGTGCGTTGTTTAAAGCCGGTTCCGCCATTAGCCCTACAATTGCTGTTGCTAACACATGGACACCCTCGTTACCCAAGTTATGTGCTGTTACTTCCTGATCAACTACTATCGTAGATATACCGAACTCACCTACTGCTTTTTCCTTCCATGACATATTGGACGGCCCCTTTACAAAAATTAAAAAATTCTTCTATATAAACTTATCTGTTATGTGTACAGAAAATTATTAAAAGCTTTTTTAAAGTGTTTTAAATATTTATTTACTTTTCTCACTCATACAACGTTTTTTTGAAAAATAGACAAAGGGGAATGATGGATAACAGGTTGTGATAAACGGAGGGATTTCATGAGACCAGTTTATTGTTTAACCGTTACTCGCCTTTTTCCTGATGCATAAAAGTCAATATGGTATAAGTGTATGTTGTCAAATAGTAATTTTAATGATTAAAACAAGATTTTGAATATAGAAAAAAGTTTATCGATTATTTTATTATTAATGAAAGGTAAAGGGAGTTTGAATACGTGTTATAAAATTCAGAAGTACTAATGAAATGTATTATGGGTAATAAGAAATTAGAGCTTGCCGAAGAAAATAAGTAAGAAGCAGAAATCTCTATGGAAGTTGTTGCTGGAAAGGGTGAATACTTAAAATAATGATTTTAAATCCAAATATAATAAATTTTTATAATACATATCTTAAAAAATTAAAACAGCTATATCTAGATAATTTTTATAATTAAGATCAACATAATATGATTAAAAATTTTTAAGTAAGGGGGTGATCCTATGGCTGAACTCTTAATTGTTGATACAGACTCTAGCTGTACAAGCGAAATACGTCGTATTGTTGAAAACAGCCCCTATAGTTTTCTTCGTATTTATGAAGCTACTACTGCAAAAAGGGCAATGATGATGCTCAAACAATCCCGTCCAAGTGCACTTTTGTTAGATGTTTCACTGCCAGATATGGATGGAATCACTCTTGGGAAAAACGCTCTGCATCTTTATCCTGATTTATCGATTATTGTAATTACCGGGTTGAAAATGTTTGAGATGGTTCACTCAGCAATTAATTCAGGTTTTTCAGCCTATTTATTGAAACCGCTTACTAAAAACGAGGTTTTGAGTACATTGGATCGTGTTTTAAAACCAGAGATTAAAAAGGAAATCAATCAGACAGTGCATGATGGAGAAAGCAACAATTTTGACTTAAGAAAGCCGATTCAAAGTGCTGTTCAGTACATTCAGTTACATTATAACGAAAGTCTTACACTTAAAAACATTGCTGATAAAGTTTATTTAAGTCCATCATACTTTAGTAAATCATTCAAGGAAGAAATAGGGATGACGTTTGTTGAATATCTATCTTGGATTCGCGTTCAGAAATCAAAAAATATGTTAAGAATGACTTCACTCCCAATTGACGTCATAGCAAATAACACAGGTTTTGCTAATTCTAGTTACTTTGCAACAACATTTAAAAAAATAGAAGGTAAAACACCAACTCAGTATCGTGAACATTTTTTCTGAGATCAGACAGAAAAAAATATAAATGAATATCGCAACGATGAAAAGATTTTAAAACTTCAGGAGGGATTGCTGTGTTAACAATAATTAATGAGATGGAAAGGTGTGCTCGAGAGAAGAAAAGAGGCATCCTGGCCACCGTCATTCGCGTTGAAGGATCAGCATACCAGAAAGAAGGTGCAAAATGCTTTATTGCTGAGGATGGAGAGCTTATAGGGTTGCTAAGCGGGGGTTGTGTTGAAAATGATATCATTGAACACGGGAAAGAAGTCTTGCAAACTGAAAAGCCCAAAAAAATCTATTATGATTTCAGAGATGAAGGAGACCAAATTTGGGGGCTAGGAGTAGGTTGCAACGGAGCAATAGAAATTTTTCTCGAATTATATGATCCTAAAAGTCATCCTGAAAAATGCTTATTAATGAAAGAAGCTTTTACAACAAGTAAATCAAAAATAATTGCAACGGTTACAGAAGCTGGCGATGAATCTAAAATCGGTGAAAAGTGGATCTTTTCGGTTGAAAAGGAATGCATTTCTTTTGAGCAGGTTGGAGAAGAAACAAATCAACTTTCCAGATTAAAAAAGAGAAAATCTAAGCTTGTTACAGTGGATGTTAATACTAAGGTATTCTTTGATTATGTCGATCCAGTACCATCACTGTTTATATTTGGAGCTGGTCCAGATGCTGTTCCATTAGTCAAGACAGTAAAAAACTTAGGTTGGAAAGTAAAAGTGATAGATCATCGACCTGGGTTTGTGAATGAGAAAAATTTCCCATTAGCTGATGAGTTAATTTGCTATCAAAAAGGCGAAAGTCCAGACGTCCCTATAAATGAGAATGCATATGCCGTTGTGATGAGCCACCATTTTATTCAAGACCAGATTGTATTGGAATCACTTTTGAAATCTGCCATACCTTACATTGGAGTTCTTGGGCCAGTGACAAGGACGAAACAACTGCTTCAGCCGATAGTGAATAGATACTCTATTGATGAATTAAAGCTTGATCGGATTTATAGTCCTATAGGAATTGATATCGGAGCAAAGCACCCTGAAGAAATTGCTTTAAGTATTGCGTCGGAATTGGTTAATGTTCATCGCGATGGCAATTCTCTACATTTAAAACATACAAAGGGTGAAAGCATTTTGGCTGATGATCAAATAAAAAGTGTGTTAGCTTATTGATGATATGAGAAATGAAATCTGGGGTATAGTTTTAGCTGCAGGAATATCAAGAAGAATGGGTACACCGAAAATGCTCCTTCCATATCGGGAAAAAACACTCATTCGTTCTGTCATTGAGAAATCTTTAAATTCAGTTCTTGATGGTGTGGTCGTTGTTATAAATCCAAAGGTTGAAGGGTTGTATAAGGAAGTTTCACTTACACGTGTAAAGCAAGTCATCATAAATAATGATTCACATATAGGCATGTCAAGCTCTATTAAAGCTGGATTGCATTCGTTACCTAAACAAGTAGAGGCAGCGGTTATTCTTTTAGGAGATCAGCCTGAAATAAATGAAAAATCAATTAACAAAGTGGTTGAGGCTTTTTTAAAGCATAAACCAGCCGTTGTCCAGTCTGTCTTTTTGAATAATAAGAAAGGACATCCGGTTTTATTTAAACGAAATATGTTTCCACATCTTTTAGAGACAGATGGAGATAGTGGCGGAAAGTTCGTAATCCAAAAGTTTAACAAGGAAGTTGTTTATGCCGAAATGAACCAGATGAACATTCCTGATATCGACACATTTGAAGATTATCAGCGATTGATTAAAGAAGAGGGGGTTAGGAAATGACAAAGGTAATTGGAAAGTCTACGACGAGAGTAGAGGATAAACGGCTTTTAACAGGTCAAGGAAAATATATAGATGATCTAGGTACAACAACAAATACAGGACATGCGGCTATTTTACGAAGCCCGCATCCTCATGCTTATATTAAATCAATTGACAAAGCCGAAGCAGAAAAAATACCTGGAGTCAAAGGAATTGTAACGGGACAAGACATCAAAAGTCTTCTAAAGCCGTTTAGTGTTGGTGTCACGGCACCAGTTAAGTATTTTCCTCTAGCGATTGATAAGGTGAGATATGTTGGCGAGCCTGTTGCCATTGTAGTGGCTAAGGACCGTTATACAGCTGAGGATGCTCTTGAAAAAATTCAAGTTTCCTATGAATCGTTAAAAGCAATTGTTGATATTGAAGGATCAATGAAAGATGATGCACCGATATTACATGAAAATGTTGGTTCAAATATCGCCAATCATCGTGAATTTCATTACGGTGAAGTTGAAAAGGCTTTCACTGAAGCTGATCGAATCGTAAAACATAAATTCAAGTTTCCCAAATATACAGCTACTCCTGTGGAAACTTATGGCGTAATTGCAAATTATGACCCTGCTCACGATCAATATACAGTAAATGCAAATTTTCATGGACCATTTGTAATTCAGGCGATAATGGCTCAAGCATTGCAAATTCCAAGCAACAAATTAAGAATCATTGTTCCAAAAGATATCGGAGGCAGTTATGGGATAAAGGCAGGAATTTTCCCTTACATTGTTCTTTGTGGAATAACAAGTAAGCTAGTCGGTTGTCCAGTCAAGTGGATTGAAGACAGACAGGAACATCTTTCTTCAAGTGCAAGTGGAACTGATCGTGTCACTTACATTGAAGCAGCCGTAAAAAATGATGGCAAGGTTACCGGATTAAGAATGAAAATGATTGACAATGTTGGAGCTTATATTCGTGCACCGGAACCAGCGTGTTTATATCGTAACCATGCGAATTCAACAGGAGCATACGATATTCCAAATTTAAATATTGATGCGTATGCGGTGATGACAAATAAGTCGCCTACTGGCTTAATTCGCGGTTATGGAGGACAGGAGCTTTACTTCCCGTTAGAACGAATCATGCAACTAGTTGCTAAAGAGCTTGGTATGGATCATAGAGACGTTATACAAAAAAACTTGATCAGAAAAGCACAATTTCCATATAAAACAGCTTCAGGCGGTATTTACGACAGTGGGGATTATGTGAATTCGTTTGAACTGGCGCTTTCAACAGGGAAATATGAAGAATTTAGAAAAAAACAGGAAGAAGCACGTGAAAATGGAAGAATGTTAGGTGTCGGCCTCGCCTGTATCGTCGAGCCGTCCGGATCAAATATGGGATATATCACTGTTGCATTAACACCAGAAGAAAGGGCAAATTCATTGCCAAAATCGGGATGTGCTGAAGCTGCTACCATTTCAATGGATCCATTAGGAAGTGTTAATGTAAGGATTAGCACTACACCATCAGGTCAAGGACATGAAACTGTTACGGCACAAATTGTATCTGAAGTTTTGGCCATTCCGATAGAACAAATTAATGTTGTCGCAGAACTTGATACATCGACGAGTGCATGGTCAATTGCTTCTGGAAGCTACTCAAGTCGTTTTGCTTCACTAGGATCTAGTGCTGTTTATTATGCTGCACATAAAGTACGTCAAAAACTATTTAATATTACAGCAAATCAACTTGGTGTAGACGTTTCAGAGCTTGATCTAGACAATGGTCTCATTTTTGTTAAAGATAATCCAGATAAAAAGTTTCCATTAAAACGTGCAGCAGGCCTTGCGCATTGGCATCCACTTTCTTTGCCTAAAGGAATGGAGCCGGGAATCTATGAAACTTACTATTATACTGCTGAAGTTGCAGAGCCGCCTGATGAAAACGATCTAATCAATTCCTCTGTCACATACGGATTTGTTGCTGATATGGTTACAGTTGAAATTGATCCAGATACAGCTGAAGTAAAAATCATTGATTATTTTACCGTTCATGATGCTGGAAAGCTTCTAAATCCGTTGATTGTAGATGGACAAATTATGGGTGGTCTGGCACATGGCTTAGGTGGCGCTTTATACGAGGAACTAGCCTATGACAAAAATGGGCAGTTCTTAACGGGGTCTTTTATGGATTACTTATGTCCAACTGCACCGGAAATTCCACGTGTAACGATAAAACATACTGAGTCGCCGTCCCCTCTTACTCCGTTAGGTGCAAAAGGATTGGGAGAAGGAAATACGATGAGTGCTCCAGTAGCGATTTCTAATGCAGTAAATGATGCTTTAGCACATTTAGATATAATGATTGACGATTTACCATTAAGTCCTAATCGCATCTGGAAATTACTTAGTGATGCAAAAGATAAAGTGACAACATCTTAAACAAAAATTGGACTAAATCATTAAGAGGTAAAACAGAAGGGGAGGGGAAAAATGAAACCTGCAAAGTTTGAATACTATAAACCTACAACACTTAGTGAAGCATTAAGTCTATTAGAAGAAACCGGTGATGATGGAAAAATCATTGCTGGCGGGCAAAGTTTAGTGCCGATCATGAATATGCGCCTTGCAGCACCAAAGTACTTGATTGATATTAATGGCTTAAGTGAACTTAATTATATAAAAAATGAAGATAATATCCTTAAAATTGGTACGTTGACAAGACAAAGTACAGTAGAAAAGTCTGAGATCGTCGCAAATGCCTGTGGTTTGTTAACAGAAGCCATTTCCCAAATTGGACACGTGCAAACAAGGAACCGAGGGACTTTCGGTGGAAGCATTGTGCATGCTGATCCAAGTGCTGAACTCCCACTTGCATTGCTAACATTGAACGGTTCAGTACAAATTGCTTCAATGGATGAGGTTCGAAGTGTTGATGCAGAAGATCTCTTCGTTACCTATTTGACGACAGATATTATGCCGACAGAAATCTTAACAGCTGTGCATATACCAATCATTAAAGGCAGGAACGGTTATTCATTTCAAGAGATTGCAAGACGGCATGGAGACTTCGCGCTAGTTGCAGCTTCCTGTATTATGACAGTTGATGATCAAGACGAAATTTCTTCAGTGAGATTAGCCCTTGGAGGGGTTGAAGCGATTCCTTTATTAATTGAGGATGCAGAAGACATCATGGTAGGGGAAACACTGTCTGATTCTTTATTAGATAAAGTTGTTGAAAGTGTTGAATTTGCTGTTGAGCCAGAGTCAGATCTTCATGCCTCAGCAGAATATCGAACACATCTTGCTAAAGTGCTAACGAAGCGTACGTTAACTCAAGCCTATGAAAGAGCAAGGAGGTAGTGAAATGGGACGACACCAAGTAGAAGTAACAATTAACGGAAAAGTTTATCAAGAAGAAGTGGACTCTCGAATGTTGTTAACCGATTTTATTCGAGATGTGTGCGGACTGACAGGTACACATGTTGGATGTGAACACGGTGTTTGCGGTGCTTGTACCGTAAATGTGAATGGGTGCAGCAATGAGGGGATGTCTCATGTTTGCGGTCCAAGCTGACGGGCAGGAAATAAAAACAGTTGAAGGGTTAACAGAAAATGGAAAGTTAACAGATTTGCAGAAAAACTTCATTGAATGTCACGGTCTGCAATGTGGGTTTTGTACAGCTGGAATCTTAATGTCTACTGAAGATTATCTTGAAAAAAATCCAAATCCATCTACAAAAGAAATAAAAGAAATGCTTTCAGGACACTTATGCCGATGCACGGGGTATGACGGTATCGTTAAAGCAATCGAGAAAACGATTGAAAATAAAAAAACAGCGATTTCATCTTAAAATAGTAAAGGGGAATAAAAGATGACTGTATTGGAACAAACCTATGACCATATTCGCGTAGAGAAAAATGCAGAAAAACAAACAGCTACTATTGTATTGGATCGTCCGGAAAAAATGAATTACATTAGCATGCTTGGCAGAGATCAGTTGAAAGAAATATTTGAAGCCTTAAATAAAGACGATCAAGTTAGGGTCATCATTCTTAAAGGTGAAGGAGATGTATGCTTCAGTGCAGGGGGAAGCATTCCGGAATTTATGGCGACACATCAAGAAAAGCTCTCCCATTTGGCTGAGAACGTAGCAGCTCCTGAGCAGTCACCAAAACCAGTCATTGCCCAGCTCCAAGGGTATACGTTCGGTGTAGGACTTGAACTTGCGATGGCTTGCGATTTCAGAATCGCTGCAGAAGATACACTTCTTGCCCTTCCAGAAATGAATCTCGGAATGATTCCGGGGAGCGGTGGCACGCAGCGAATTGCAAAGATCGTTGGTTTGACAAGAGCGAAAGACATGATTATGCGTGCAAGAAAAATTCCTGCAGATGAAGCATATCAATGGGGTCTTTTAACACAAGTAGTGTCAAAAGAAGATCTTCAACAAACAGTGGATTCACTAGTAGAGGAGCTTGTACGATTTTCTCCGCTTGCCCAGCGTGTTGCAAAAGAGGTGTTGAATGCCTCAGAAGAGAGCCCGCTTAGTGCTGGTCTGAAGATAGAAGGAAAAGCATACGGCCTCCTGCGCACAACTGAAGACTTTAAAGAAGGCGTAGATTCATTCGTTGAGAAAAGAAAACCTATTTTTAAAGGAAAGTAAGTTATAGATACTGATGTTGTGAAAAACAACGGATTCTGTTAAAAAGCAAGAAAAAAGAACGAGGAAACAGATCTTTGGCTGCTTGCAGAGAAAGAAAGACGCTTTTCTCTGCAAGCTTTTTTGTATGTTTAGAATGTATAAACTAAGGTAGAGAGTATAAGAAAAACAAAGGCTAATGCCATTAGGATTTGGCGATAAGCAAGTTGTTTAGCCTGAAATAGGAAAATAGCATTTGCATTAGAGATTAAATTCAATTACTATGCAACTTTTAGAAATTACCCATAATAATAGCTTCCACTATTTTTTAGAATCAGATATCCATATTTAAAGAGCAAGGATTAAAAGGATCTAATAATTGGAGTACTTTTATGTCGGTGATCACTGTTTAATTATAAGAATATATAAATTTGTATGAATTTGACTGGAAGAGAACCAAGAGATTGTATCATGAAATTTCTAGTCTGCAATCCTAACAGAAGTTATGTTCAATAATGACGAATCTATAGCTAATAAAAGAGGAGGATAGATCATGGAAATTCATCCGCGAGTGAAAGCAATGTCAGAGGGAAGCGTGTGGAAAATGATGGGTGTTGAAGTGGTGAAAGGAAACGAAGGAGAATGTGAATTAGAAATAGAAGTCAAAAAGGATTTTACACAATCTTATGATTCGATGCATGGCGGATTAATTGCAACTCTACTTGATATGTCAATGGCTGCAGCAATCTCTACTACTTTGGAAAGTAATAAATATAGTAATACGATTGACTTGCATACTAACTATCTTCGTCCAATGTTTGGTAAGAGATTGGTTGCAAAAGCAAGTATTGTAAAAAGGGGAAAGCGTATAACAGTAGCAAATGCGGATGCGTTTAATGAGGATGGGAAACATATTGCAACAGGTAGAGCTAATTTTATGATTTTAGATAAATAATTTCCATCTAATCAAATGACTGATACAAACATGTAATATCGATTATTCATAAATTGGATAAATATATTAAAAAACACCTGTGCGGTTTGACAAACTAATGTCTTTTATCTTTTTAGTAAGAGTAATGATCCCCTTATTAGGGATTTTTAGCAATATTGAAAGCTTTCATGAAAAATAAAAAAATGACTTTCCATAATTCAATTGAAGGGGATGACGAGATAAGTTTCACTTACTTATGTGTCATCCCCTTTATGATTCCAACCAAAAATGGAACTGCAGTGGTTCCAACTGTAACGACATATGTTCCAGTTTGATGGTGAACCTTCTCAAAATATGAGGTTTTAGGCGAATTCATAATTGGCATAGAATTTGCAACTATATAGTTAATAAAGTAGAGGAGGGATTTAATATGGATACACTGTTGAATCATTTTTGTATATCGTGGCGATCTAATTATTTACGTAAATGAAGTTTTTTAGGTGTTATTGAATTATTGGCAGGGGTATCACTCACATATTTGTAAGCGCTTAAAAACTGTACACTTACTTTTAAGGATCTTACAACCTTTGCTTTCTCATTTAAGAATTTATACATGATTTTTCTGAAGAACGATTACTAGTGTAGGGGGACTACAAGATGAAGAAAATTGTTATAGGAATAACTGGAGCAAGTGGATCAATTTATGGTATCAGGTGTCTTGAGACTTTAAACAAGCTGCAGATAGAGAGTCATGTCATTATTAGTTCTTCGGCTGAAAAAACGATCGAATATGAAACAGATTACTCAGTGGAACAAGTAAAATCACTGTGTAGTTTTGTATATGACTTACAAGACATTGGGGCAAGCATTTCAAGTGGTTCATTTCATGTGGATGGAATGATTATTGCCCCGTGTTCAATCAAAACTCTATCATCAATTGCTAATAGTTTTAATGACAATTTAATCACGAGGGCGGCCGATGTAACTTTGAAAGAACAAAGGAAATTGGTACTAATGGTACGTGAAACACCATTTCATTTAGGCCATTTGCGGCTCATGCAATCAGTTACAGAGAATGGTGCAGTTATCCTCCCTCCTGTTCCTAGCTTTTACCATAAACCGAAATCATTAGATGATATTGTTAATCAAAGTGTCGGGAAGGCATTAGATCAATTTGGGATTGATGCTCAACTCTTTGAACGGTGGTCAGGACTAAATGAAAAAGAATCAATAACAAAATAATTAAGCGGGTTAATGATATTTTCCTATGCTCTACTATTTTTTTCGGTAACTCTACTTTATTTTATATGGTTCAACAGGAACTACAGAACATGTTAAAAAAACTGGGGGGACTCTAATGTCAAATGTTGTAACCACTCATTCAACACAAGAAAAAGTCACAGTTACCGGACGTCAATTTAGGTCTGCAATGGTTGCGTCAGTATTAGGATGGTCTTTTGATCTCTATGACCTTTTTCTTCTTCTTTTTGTCGCACCCACAATAAGTGCATTGTTTTTCCCAACAAGCAGTCCTACGATTTCTTTAGCTGCTGTGTATGCTTCTTTTGCTGTAACACTGCTTATGCGACCGCTTGGATCCGCAATATTTGGATCTTATGCTGATAAAAACGGGAGAAAGAAAGCGATGATCGTCGCTGTTGTAGGGGTTGGTGTAAGTACGGCTGCCTTCGGACTTTTACCTACAGTACCACAAATTGGTTTTATGGCTGCAATCATTTTTTTAATTTTACGCTTAGTTCAAGGGGTTTTTGTCGGTGGTGTCGTGGCATCTACACATACAATTGGAACAGAATCTGCGTCTCCTAAATGGCGCGGATTAATGTCTGGTCTAATTGGCGGTGGAGGAGCGGGATTAGGGGCTTTGTTCGCTTCACTGACGTTTACTATTGTTTCCGCTATTTTTCCTGGTGAGGCATTTAATGAATGGGGATGGCGGGTGATGTTCCTTACAGGAATTCTTGGTGCTGGAGCTGGACTCTTTGTATTTAGATCCCTTAACGAGTCACCCCTATGGGTACAATTACGTGAAGAAAATAAAGTGAAAGATGAGAAAAATAAAGATCAAGAGGTTGTATTGGAGCAATCACCTCTTAAAATGTTTTTTAAAAAATACTCCCGTGTTTTGATTGTGAACCTTATGATCGTTATTGGAGGCGGTTCAGGTTATTACCTTACGTCTGGCTTTATTCCCACGTTCCTGAAAGTAGTTAATAAGGTATCGCCAGAAGTCTTATCGGGGGTACTAATTTCCACGAGTATTGTGACAATCATTGCGGCTCTTCTATTTGGTCACATTAGTGAATTGATTGGCAGAAAGAAAACATTTTTACTTGTTGGTGTTTTAAATATTATCGGACTTCCATATTTTTATCTAGCATTAGCAGACTCTGTTACCACTTTTTCGATTTATTTGAATGCTATGGGACTTGTATTTTTAGGAAATGCAGCATATGCACCTGTACTAATTTTTCTTAATGAGCGTTTTCCAACAGCCATACGCTCTACAGGAACCGGAGTATCATGGAACATGGGATTCGCACTTGGAGGTATGATGCCAACTTTCGTCACCTTAGCGAGCGGTACGGTTGAAAACATACCTAATACACTCATGTATTTTGCAATTGGAATTTTTCTTGTCTACATCATTGGAAGCTTCATCGTACCGGAGACAAGAGGCAATCTTAAATAAATAGGGAGGGAAAAAATGCTTACCAAAATAGAGGTTACTAAAAATTACATTAATGGCGAGTGGCGGGAAGCTGAAACTGGAGAAACGATGGAATCTGTCAATCCTGCTACGGCTGAGATTATTGGAGAGTCGCAAAAGTCAGGCTTAGAAGATATTAAATTGGCCATTAAGGATGCGAAGTCGGCATTTGAAAAATCAGATTGGCGTTCAAATTCTTCGCGACGTTCTGATGCTTTAATGCAATGGGCCTATAATTTGAAGGAAAAAAGAGAAGAAATTGCTAGAATTCTAACGTTGGAGAACGGAAAACCAATCAAAGAGTCACGTATAGAATTGGACGCTTGTATTGATACCCTAAAATATTTTGCAGGTATGGCTCGTAGCATATTCGGAAGGTCAATTAATCTTTCCTCCACTTCATATGGCATTATTGACAAAGAGCCGATTGGAGTTGTAGGGATTATTTCACCCTGGAACTGGCCGGCAATGCTAATGATTCGCGAGATTGCTCCTGCACTTGCTGCAGGAAATGCAGTAGTTCTAAAACCGGCAAGCCGAACACCGCTTGTGAGCATTGCGATCGTCAGATTAATCGAAAAAATTGATGATTTTCCACCTGGAATTGTTAATATCGTGACAGGCCCCGGTAAGGTTATCGGAGATGAAATGACGACAAATCCTGATGTTAACGCCATCAGCTTTACAGGTGACACGACTACCGGCAAAAATTTAATGAAAAAAGCAGCAGAAAAGGTGAAGAAACTAGCTCTTGAACTTGGGGGGAAATCTCCAAACATATTATTTGCTGACGCAAATCTAAACAAGGCTATTCCAACTGTAGCAAAATCAGCATTTATTACTGCCGGCCAAATGTGTTTCGCGGGTTCAAGAGTGATTGTCCATGAATCGATACATCAGGAAGTGGTACTAGGGTTACGTAAAGAAGCTGAAAAGCTGAAAATAGGTAACGGATTAAATGAATCTACCGATATGGGGCCTGTAATCTCGGAAGAACAGCTGAATAAAGTTTTGGAATATTGCGAGATTGGTAGACAAGATGCAAAGCTTGTTACAGGGGGAAATAGGCTAATCGGAGGTGGATTCGATAAAGGTTTTTATATCGAGCCGACAATTTTTGATTACGTACCAATGGAATCAAGAATTGCACAGGAAGAAATTTTTGGCCCCGTGCTTGCCGTACAAGTGTTTAGGGATGAGGAAGAAGCGATCTCCCTCGCTAACGGAACTATTTTTGGGTTAGCTGCCGGGGTCTGGACAAAAGATGTCAACAGAGCAATGCGTATTGCAAAAAAAGTGGAGGCGGGAACTGTTTGGATTAACACCTATAACAAGAATTACCCGCAAACTGAATTTGGGGGCTATAAAGAAAGCGGAATAGGACGCACAAGGGGAATAGAAGGATTATTGGAATATACCGAAACCAAACATATTAATATCGAAATTGAAGAATAAAGGAGAATTCACTATGTATCCTTCATTTGAGTTTCATCTGCCCACAAAAATTCATTTTGGCTATAACAAGATCAAACAACTTGGCAATTTACCCTTTAAAGTAAAACGTGCATTTATCGTTACCGATAAAGGTGTGTTAAATTCGGGTCTAATTGAGCATGTAACAAAGATATTAAAAGACAACCGAATTTCTTATGTTGTTTATGATGAAGTGGAACCGGACCCGAGTGTTGAAACCGTTGACAAAGTAGCTCAAGTGTTTCAACAGGAAGAAGGAGATGCTTTAATCGCCATTGGTGGGGGCAGTCCGATAGATACAGCAAAAGGTGTCCGTGTCATCGCTAGCAATGGTGGAAGTATTCGTGATTATGCTGGAGTCAATCTTATCAAACAGGCCTCCAATATACCTCTCATTGCGATACCTACAACGTCTGGTACTGGAAGTGAAGTAACTATTTTTGCTGTTTTGTCGGATTGTGAGGAGAATCGGAAGGTTACGGTAACGAGCCCATTTGTTGCACCGGATATAAGTATTGTTGACCCTAAAATGACGATGACTGCGCCACCGAAAATTACAGCAGCATCAGGGTTCGATGCTTTCGCACATGGGGCAGAGACCTTTGTGTCACGGATATCCCAGCCTGCCAGTGATGTGCTTGCACTGTCAGCCATGAGCACTGTCAGCAGATACCTTCGTCGGGCCGTTTATAATGGGGAGGATGTTGAGGCGCGGATCAAAATGGCAGAGGCTAGTCTTTTAGCAGGAATGGCTTTCAATCAATCCTTCCTAGGTTTGACACATGCGATCGGCAGTGCAGTAAGCGGTCATGCCCATGTTAGTCACGGTGTGGCGATAGGTCTCCTGTTACCGGGAGTTATTCGTTATAATTCGATATCCTTAATGGATAAGTACGTTGAAATGGCCAGCGTTTTTCGAGACATCGACCTATCGTTACCTGATTGGGAGATTACAGACCAATTTATAGAAGAGGTAACGAGGTTACGTGACGATGTTGGACTACCGCAGAAATTACAACAGGTAGGGGTTAAAGAAGAGCAGCTAAAGGCGATTGCAAATGATTCTGTGAAAAGTGGAATGTGGAAATTTAATCCTCGACGAGCGACAGAAGAAGAGATTTTGGGGCTACTCAAGCAACTTTTTTAGAAAATATAAAGCTTTTGAAGAAAGTGTTTAAATTCACATTAAATATTTAGGAGGAAATGATTATGACTGAAAATGTAAATAAGACTGAAGAGCTAATTCCTAGTGTTGATAAGACGACGGATGAAGTAGCATGGGATTTATATCGAAAAGCCATTCGATTTGGAACTTGGGATCCTGCTGCTATTGACCTCAGCCAAGACAAAAGAGACTATGAAGCGCTCGATGAGGATCTAAAAGGATATCTTATTCATTTCTGTACAGGATTTCTCGATGCTGAAGAAAATGTAGCATTAAAGTTCTGTCCCTGGATCATGTTAGGTTCTTCTACAGAACAACAGGCATTCCTCAGTACTCAATTGCTCGAAGAATTTAAGCATACAGAATTCTTTATGCGCTATTTTAAAGAAGTAATTGGTCGTGAGCGAATTCCTTCAGTGAAAAATGCGGTTCAGCAGAAACTCGATGAGCGTGTGAAAAAGATGCTGGCTGCTCTTGATCAGGGAGAAGAGGAACGTGAAGAGGCACTGGTTGAAGGGCTAACCCATTACCAAGGGATTATAGAAGGTGTTCAAGCGATGACTGGATATGATGTATTCCAAGCGGTATACGGAAGTAAAGGATTATTTCCTGGTTTGGATGAAGGATATGCTCGGATTAAGGAAGACGAAGGACGTCATGTTGGTTTCGGACTTCGTATGTTAAAGCTGTTTGCCCGTAAACCAGAGCATGCCAAGCGAATTCTTGCATTGTACGAGGAATATCTTCCCCTTATATTGATCCGATATGATCAGCCGGTTGTTGTAGATGGTATGGAATATCCAACTCCACCTGAAGTTCGGGGACGTGAAAGAGTGACCAAAATGTTTGAACGCAGACTTAAAGACATATTAGGTGCATCAGTTACCGTTTAATGAGGATTCTTTTATTATGAAAGCATAGACATTGCGTACCTGGCTCGGGCATCTTCAAACGACTGACCGTTTAACAGTATTTGAATGCAAAGTTAGTTTACAGTATGAAATCGCAAAAGAAGTGAAAAAATTGGAGGGCCAAAAAGCAGCATATTTTACAAATGTTGAAGATTATTAAGTTCCTGTTGTTTCGGGTATTTATTCGACACCAGAAGATTTCTATTCATCTTGAAGAAAATAACTAATTGTAAAACAACGCAACACAATACTTCATGAAATGTCGTTTAGACTATCCCCAAAGGGTAGTCTAAACGTTTACTGAAAAACATCGTAAATAATCATTTATCACATTAAAGGTTATAAAATCAACAATTAGGAGTGTAAGAGATGAAAAAATATACAATCGTAGATAAAGAGACATGCATAGCTTGCGGAGCATGTGGTTCCAGTGCACCAGATATATTCGATTATGATAACGAAGGAATTTCGTATGTGATACTTGATAATAATCAAGGAACTACCGAAATATCAGCGAGTCTATGTAATGATTTGGATGATGCTGTTGAAGGATGTCCGACTGATTCAATTAAAGTAGCTTATGAACCTTTTAATGGAAATCCTTTAATGGATGAAAAAGTATAATTCAATTACGCCCTTTCATTTAGGACATTTGCGGCTCATGCAATCCGTAACAGAGAGTGGTGCAATAATCCTCCCCCCTGTACCTAGTTTTTATCATAAACCAAAATCAATCGATGATATTGTTAATCAAAGCGTAGGAAAGGCTTTAGATCAGTTTGGCATTGATGCCCGACTCTTTGAACGTTGGAATGGACTAGATTAACATGAATAAATTAAAAATTCATAAATTCATTTCTAGATTAAAATGGGGGAGTTACTGTGACTAATGGTAATATAATAATTTTAGGAATTGTCGTCGTTTATATTTTGCTTACTGCTTTCTTTGGTTTATATACAAAAAAATTCTCAAAAAGTTCCGATAAGTACATGACAGGCGGAAAGGCGTTTGGGCCTTTTATTATTGGAGTTTTAATGATGTCAGAGTTTATTGGTACCGGATCAACGATCGGAACAGCCCAAACTGCTTACAGCACAGGTATTTCGGCAGCATGGAATTTGATTACACTTGCATTGGCATTTGCGTTATTTGCTTACACTATGGCAAAAAAGTTTCATGAACGGGGAGAGTATACAATCTCGGGAGCTATTGCCAAAACGTATGGGAATGGTGCACGTGTTATAACCTCACTAATTATGATCTATGCCCTGGCAGTAGTTAATGTTTCAATGTACGCTGGCGGAGCGGCTACATTATCAGCAATTCTTAATGTCCCACATGCAATGGCTGCAATAATTGTTGGGGTGATAACCGTAGTATATGTCTCATTAGGTGGAATGTTCGCAGTTGCATATACCAATTTAATTCACGCCTTTATCAAGTACTTGGGTTTGATACTGGCGCTTGCATTTGGTTTGGCGGCAGCGGGGGGACTTTCCGGGTTATCCTTGAATCTAGAGTCTGAGATGTTTGACTGGACGGGAATCGGCGTGTCAACAATTATTGCTTGGACAATAGCTAATATCGGTTCCATTTTTTCAACTCAATATATTATCCAGGCGATATCTTCAACACAAGATGATGCTAAGGCCAAGAAAGCGAGCATTTATGCCGGTTTCCTTGTAATTCCCGTTGGTATCATTGCATCTTTGATTGGGATGACTGCCTCAATTGTTTTTCCGAACATCGCGCCAGCAGAAGCTTTCCCTATGATGACAACGTTAATGAATCCGTTTCTGGCGGGACTAGTTGTAGCTGGATTAATTGCTGCTGTCTTTGGTACAGTTGCAGCTTCAACTATTGGGTCGGCTGCCCTTCTATTGAAAGATTTCTACAATCCCATTTTTAATAAAGATGCTTCTGACACGAAATCGCTGCGGTTTGCCCGAATTGCAACAATTGTTATGGGACTGATTCCGATTCCATTTGCGATTTTTGCACCAGAAATATTAAGCACTGTCTTTTTTGCTAGAGCTTTAAGAACCACCTTAGCCGTTATTGTCGTTTTGATGTTCTATTTCCCGCGTTTTAGTAGTGGACGAGGAGCAGTATTGGGAATGGTCTTTGCCGTGATTACGACAACTGTCTGGTATCTTGGCGGTGATCCATTAGGGATAGATAATATCTATGTCGCTGCAGTTACTCCATTAATTGTCATGTTGTTTGATCATTTCATCAATAAGAATAATAGAGTTTCGCACAACGAACCTAAGGTCGTCAAGACGGAAATCATATAGGGATGAACGCTATAATTGAAGCTAAAATGAAGTAAATAATAATAACTATTAAAAAAATCAGGAGGATTCAATTTATGAGATCAAAGACGTTTCGGACATGGCTTACACACCTGCAAACAACGGGTCGTTTAGCGACAATTGATAAAAATGTCAGTTTAGAATATGAGGTTGCTGCTATTGCGAAAAAATTAGATGGAAAAAAGGCTACCTATTTTACTAGCGTAGAAGATTATGAGATTCCTGTCGTATCAGGAATTTGTTCAACACGTGAGGATTTTGCAGAAGCTTTGGAAACGGATCAATACAATGTTATAACAAAATTCACAGAGGCGGTATCCGCTCCAGAAGCATGTCTGCTAGTTAATGAAAAGGAAGCCCCTGTTAAAGAAAATATTATTCTAGAAAATATCGATTTGATGAAGATGTTTCCAATTCCGGTTCACCATGAGAAAGATTCGGGTAATTACATCACCGCTGGATTGTTTATTGTTAGGGATCCAGTTACTCGGAAGCAGAACGTTTCAATTCATCGTCTCCAAATTTCTGGGAAAAATAAGATAGGGGCCTTAATTTTGCCTCGCCATACTTTTCATTTGTATAAGCAGGCTGAAGAGGCGGGTAGACCACTGGAATGTGCAATCGCCATTGGCGTCGATCCGGTGACCTTACTGGCGTCGCAAGCTAGCACTCCGTTCGGAGTAGATGAACTTGAAATTTCAAGTGCTCTCCGTGGAGAACCATTAGAAGTGGTTCGTTGTAAGACGGTTGATATTGATGTCCCGGCTTATGCAGAAATTGTATTAGAAGGAAAAATTCTTCCACATGTTCGTGAGCCGGAAGGACCTTTCGGGGAATTTCCAAAGTATTATGGACCGCGCAGTGACAAGGAGGTCATTGAGATTACAGCAGTAACTCACCGAAACAATCCGATTTTTTATACGATTGTTCCTGCGGGGTACGAACATCTTTTGCTTGGTGGGATTCCACGTGAGGCAAGTCTATTCCAAAGCATTCGCCAGACCGTCCCGTCAGTAACAGCGGTGCATATGAGCCCTGGTGGCACATGTCGCTACCATGCGATTGTTTCAATAAAAAAACGGAATGAAGGCGAAGCGAAAAATGCAATTTTAGCTGCTCTTGCTAATAGTTTTGATATTAAACATGTCGTTGTAACTGATGAAGAGGTTGATATTTTTAATATGGAAGAGGTGGAATGGGCTATCGCTACCCGCTTTCAAGCGGACAGAGATTTAGTTGTGGTTCATGAAGCCCAGAGTTCAAAGCTTGATCCGTCTAGCCGCGATGGAGTGGGCTCGAAGATGGGATTGGACTGTACAGTTCCATTAAACAGTGAACCGATGCAATACTTGCGTGTTCAAATACCGGGTTATAATGAGTGCAATCTTGATGAATATGTCAATCGTGATAAATCGATTCAATCCGTTCATCTAGAAGAAGATAGACACCTGTAAGACAGGTCAAAACTGATGAAAAGTAAAAGCTGACTCAAACGGTCGTTAAAATACGACTTTTTCTATTCCGTCTTTCTTTTAGATATTTAGGGATAAAAAAGGATAGTCTGAAATGAATTCTTTTCTTCTTATTTTGTTATTTTTCGCTGATTTGGGAGTGTGGTTCCCACTTTTTGGCTATATACTTGAACCCTGCAGACTTAAAAAGCAGGAAAAGATAAGAAAGTTTTTAATACTTAGTTTTCGTATCTAGTCAAGGCGCCATCGGCTCGAGGGCATAAGCCAATTCGTCCAGTAGGTTAAAGAACATCCCGCCAGCTGGCTCGACTTATGCTTGTCGCTCATAGACGGGTGGGCGCCTTAGGTACCAAAATAATTATTTGTGACATCTAAGTTTTTTTAACTGGAGGGAAATTTATGCCTTTTTTGAAAACCGATAAAGAAAGTTTATTTTATCATAATCAGACCGAGAATCTGAATACCACAGGAACCCATGAGGGAATTGTATTCCTTCATAGTTTGGGTACAGATCATCAGATGTGGAAATATCAATTAGAGGATTTAGATGGAAAAGGAAGGTTATTGATCGCACCCGATGCCCGTGGACATGGAAAATCTACCAGGTATACAGGAATCAGCTTGGATCTTTGGGTGAATGACATTTTACAGTTAATAGATTTCTTAGGTTTACAAAGGATAATTATTTGCGGTGTTTCTATGGGGGGTGTTCAGGCGCTTGCTTTTGCACAAAGATATCCCAATCGTGTTAGTGGTCTTGTACTGGCAGATACCTTCGCAAGGATTGAACCGGAAGCAGTACATGAGAAAATCAGATTGACGGCGGGAATCGCCAAGGAATTGGGGATGGAAAAGTATGCAAACCAATACCTGGATCAAACTCTATCATTTTCGAATACAGCCCAAGCCATTCGCGAAACTATGCGGCACAGTATAGCAGAGATGGAGACAGGAGCCTACCAGAAATCAGCGAAAGCCTGTTTTTCAGCAAGCTTAGATAGCGGATTAAAGAACATAAATATTCCAACACTTGTATTGATAGGAGAGAATGATCAAAAAACTCCACTCCCCTACTCCCAAGTGATTGCAGAAAGTATTTCCGATTCAAACCTAATGGTTGTTCCGAGGGCATGTCATCTGGCTAATGTGGATCAGCCGAAGGAGTTTAATCATTTATTAAAGGAGTTCCTCTCCACATTAGAAAATTAAACTTTAACTGGAGTCATTTGTCGATATCATAGGAAAAGGTGAGTAAATATGGATAATCAGAAGATTTCAAAGGAGTTATATAAACTCTTAAACGGGGAAAATCTGGATACTAAACAACACGAAGCTATGATGTTGCTTACTATGACCGAAGACTTTTGGCCTCATATAGCTATGATTAGTGTGGGTGAGATTGTAGCAAAGGATTGTACCAAGCTAAGATTGGCGCTTTGGCCGAATACTACTACAACTCATAATATCCTTCGAACTAGTCAAGCCACTTTTGTCGTATTTTTCGCAGGAAAAGCTTATTACATTAGGCTTTCCCTACAGAGGCTGACTCCCATATCAAATGCTAAGCATACAAGAGAAAGGTTTTCAGCAGAAGTTGTCTCAGTTCGAGAAGATACAGCAAAATATGCGGACATTACGTCAGGTGTCAAAATTAACTTAAAAGATTCAGATACTATTATCAAACGTTGGTATGAAACAATTGAGGAATTATAAGATGAAAAAACAAAACTTTAGATGGTTTAAATACGAAGAATGTTGACAGATGAGAGACTCCTACTGATTTCTAGCAGAATTAATGGTTCTGGTACAAAAACCACTCACTAGAAACATAGATTCCTTGTTTCCTCTAAATTGATTCCTTATAAAGATAATCCAACAACTGATATTTCTGATTGAGCAGACTTTATTCATAGAAAAAAGAGTCTTGTTCCATGTTAGCTGAAATTAACTTAATCAAATTTTTAAAATAAACTAAATAAAATTTTAAAAATACATGTTAGGGGTTTATTATATATTAAGTTATGAAAGCGTTCACTGTATATTGTTTAATAAGAAGAAGAGTATGACAATTTTGACAACAAAGAGATAAATGGTATAGGAACTTTTACCCTAATTATTAAAACATTTTTTTATTATACTATTGACTATAGTTAAAGTAAGTAATAAGCCATCGTAAATGAATATACGATGGCTTATTACTTACTTTAGAGAGACTGAAATCATGTCAAATTTATGTAAAAGGATTCAGCCAATTCTTTTAAGTAAAGGTATAATCGATCGTGATTTTTACCTAAGTTGTTAAATAAAACAATGTTTAAGTTAATTATCGTTTCTAAGACAACTTTGTTCTTATACCAATAACGTTCATTAAATTTCGTGTAGCTATTTATTTTTAGATTCTCAAACCTTTATTTTCTATTAAAGAGTGTATGAATACTAAAACAGCACAAAATGATTTCCTTTCATCTATTCATCTAGAAATGTTCCAAAAATATACGATTCTTGCAAAAAATATGACAAAAAGGTGATGTACCATGAAATGGACAGATATTATCGAACAAACCGTTCCTGTTGCTCAGAGTGCTGATCCTATCTGGAAAGTGTCTGAATACATGAAGATTGCAGAATTAGATAAGCTTCCTGTTTTGTCTGATCAGAATTTCATAGGAATTATTCATGCGAGAGATTTACTAAATACAGATTCAGATCGTTCTATCGAAGAGTACATCGATAAGAAATGTGTAACAATCGACTGTACGACCGAGCTTCATCGCTTGCCATCCTTCACCAATCAATTCCTTCCTGTAGTAAAGGACGGAATTTACTGCGGCATTATTAGATCGGATAAAATTTATCGCTGCCTGCAGGATGAATTGAATCAGTTGATGCTGGTCATAGATAATTCTTTCGATGGCATCCTGATTACCGATGGAGAAGGCTGTATCCTGCATATCAATAAAGCATTTGAACAGATAGCTATGCTGAGCAAAGAGGCAATAATCGGGATGAACATGACCGATTTAGTTGATAAAGGACTTTTTCTGAATGATTCTGTTGTGATGAAAACGCTTGAATTAGGAAAGTCTTATACTAACATTCAGAAGTATAAAAACACTAGATTATATACTTTAGTTACAGCCACGCCGGTTTGCGATCAAAAAGGAGATTTGATCCGGGTTCTGGCAAACGTTAGGGATATCTCTGAATTAACTAGAATTCAGGAACAAATGGATGAATCCAAAAAGTTAACATCCCTTTCTCAATCCGAACTCAAACAGTTGCGCTTTGAGAAAATAAATGCGTCAGGGAAAATGATTGCCCATAGCCAAGAAATGCAGGAGGTTCTTGACCTTGTCTATCATGTTGCATCATGCGATTCTACTGTGCTGTTACTAGGAGAATCCGGTGTTGGAAAAGAAGTCATTGCCAAGTTGCTGCATGAAAACAGCCTGCGTATAAAAAAAGATTCATTCATGAAAGTCAACTGCGGAGCGATTCCCCCTAATTTGCTAGAATCCGAATTGTTCGGATATGAACAGGGTGCTTTTACTGGGGCGAAAAAAGGAGGAAAGCCAGGTATTTTTGAGCTGGTCAATAACGGAACCCTTTTTCTTGATGAAATCGGAGAGCTGCCTTTGGAAATGCAGGTAAAATTGCTGCGGGTTCTTCAGGAACAGGAAATTATGCGTGTTGGTGGGACACAAACGATCAAGGTTAATGTAAGGATTATCGCTGCAACTAATCGAAACCTGGAAAAGATGGTGAAGGAAGGTGCGTTCCGGTTGGATCTCTATTATCGCTTAAATATCGTGCCAATCAGAATCCCGCCGCTAAGGGAAAGAAAGGATGATATCATCCCGCTGCTTGGTTATTTTTTGAAGCAGTTTAATAAGAAATATCAATATACTAAACGCTTTTCAAAAGAAGCAGTGGATCAATTGTTATTGTACCACTATCCTGGGAATGTGAGGGAATTGTCCAATATAGTGGAACGACTCGTTCTAACCTACCGTGAGAATGTCTTAGAACCGCGCCACCTACCCAAGCAGGTAAGCGAATGCAGCAAGGCGGATGAAAATACGATGATCCAACAGGAACCTAAGGCTGACTTGGATATCCTTAAGCTGTTTTGGAACGATCCGGCAGAAGGAGATAACCTGTTCGAGCACGTGGAAAAGGAAGCGCTAATCCAAGCCCTTAAGAAATACGGATCAGTTCGAAAAACCGGAAAGGCCATAGGAGTACCCCATACAACTGTACTTAATAAATTGAAAAAATTTGGGGTTGCCCTTGAGGAGATACGCTAAAGGAAGATAACAATAACTCCTTTGATTAGAATCATTCTTTTCAGACTATTAGTATTTTAGGGTGAATTTCGCTTTTTATGAGCCTTGGAAGCACTTCTACTAAAGCTTAACTTATCGTAAAGCAAGAGTCTCATAATTTACAAACGACTTGTTATGATGTAAAAAGTCAATACAAAAAATATTCTCTTCAATAATATACTATTAGATTTTAGGAGGGGGACATGGGACTTACAAGGGTGCCTGACTTAGAATTATATCGGACGATTGTGGAAAATTTCCATGATGGAATTTTGGTGATGGATCAGGAAGGAAGAATTTTATTGGTCAATCAGGCAATGCTCAAATTAAGTCACCTGCCTCGAGAAGCCTATGCTGGGCGGAATATCCGGGATATTGTAGATAGTGGAATCTTTCAAAAACCATCTGTCACCTTAAGAGCCTTACAGGAAAAACAAATGATAACCGACTTTCAACAGTATCAGAATGGAATTAATGTCTTGGTTACAGCAATTCCCATGTTTGATGATGAAAACCGTTTAATTCGGATGCTGTCCATTACCCATGATATTACCGAGCTGATAAATATGAAGAAAAAGGTAGAAGAAATTGAAAGGCTTTCCGCCAAATATTATACGGAACTTTTGGAACTTCGACAGCACCATTCCAAACGGGGAATTATCACCGCTAACAGGCAAATGGAGGAAATCATCGAGCTTATTCATTATATTGGTCAGACTGACTCGATGATACTTCTATTGGGCGAATCTGGGGTAGGTAAAGATGTCTTGGCTAGGGAAATCCATGAGACAAGTAAGCGGAAAGATTCTGGAGCTTTTATTAAAGTGAACTGTGGGGCCATACCAAAGGATCTCTTGGAATCCGAATTCTTCGGCTATGATACCGGTGCCTTTACCGGGGCGAAGAAAGAAGGGAAGCCGGGGTTATTTGAACTGGCAAATCAAGGAACATTGTTTTTGGATGAAATCGGAGAGTTCCCCCTGCAACTTCAAGCGAAACTTTTAAGGGTCCTTCAAGATCAGCAGTTTACTCGAGTCGGCGGAACGAAGGTGATTCAGGGCAATGTGAGGATTATCACAGCAACCAATAGGGATTTGGAATCTATGGTCTCCAGAGGGGAATTTCGGGAAGATCTTTATTACCGATTGAATGTCATCCCAATTCAAATTCCGTCATTAAGGGAACGAAAGGACGAAATCCCATTGTTAATCGGTCATTTTCTTCGAAATTTTAATAAGGAATATGAAAAAAATAAATCGCTTTCTAAGGCCGCTATAGACTTTCTTTGTGCATATCACTGGCCAGGTAACATCAGGGAATTATCTAACATTATAGAGAGGCTTGTTCTAACCACCAAAAACGATGTAATAGAAACTAATGAACTGCCCATTGCAAAGCAAAATGCAGATGTCAATCTATCAAAACTTCTAAAAAAAGAGAAAACTGCAAAAAATTTATTTGAGTCTGTGGAGATAAATCTAATTGAGAGCATGATCCAGCAGGAAGGGAGTATTCGCAAAGCAGCCAAGGCATTGGGCGTTTCACATACGACTTTAATCCGCAAAATGAAAAAACATGATATAAAAGTCTCTTCATCTTAGAAGAAACCCGCTAATAAAAGATATGATATTTCTTTTATAGGAAAGCTATTTTGATATTTGCATCCCTTTATCGTCATTTTTGTATCAATAATTTTTTGAAAGTTTTATCCCTACTGAACAAAAGATTGCTTTAATTAATTCTTTAAATAAAACTGAAATTAAAAGAATGGAAGCTACTTCTTTTTGTGCATCCAGTATATGTACCTCAAATGAAGGATGCGAAAGAAGTACTTAAAGGCATAGAACAAAATACGAATATCCAATATATAGAATTTATTCCGAATGAAAAAGGATATGATCTGGCAGTTAGGAATGGAGTACGTGTCTTTCATTGGTTATACATTTAAGATGACCGTAAAATAATTCATCTAGAGGAATAAAGAATGGGATAATGGCTTCTCAGAATTAAACTTAGATTGTCATACCTTTTATGATTATAGCACTAGAGAGGATTTAGATGGTAATGATGAATTATCTTATTATAAGCTGCCTTATAATTTTATTTTAACAGCACAATTTGGGTTACCAAATTTAAATATATATTCAGATGATGCAATAGGAATAATGCTTAATAAACTATTATTTGGTTTAATAGACTACGAAACCTTTAAAAATTGGTATGCTCATATTTTGGTTCATTTAAAACAAAGAATAGATAATCTTTATGAATATTTAGTACAGTTTCCAATGCTTTCTTTAGAAAATGAACTTGGTAAGCATATTTTTACTAACCTGCAAAAATTGGGGACGTTTGAGTTAAGTGAACAAACATTTTATAGAGCTAGGCAGCTAAAGAATCAAAGTCCGTATGATGAAGCAAATATGTGGAATCCTCCAGCAGATAAAGTAGCAGTATATGAGGGGAGGTATAATCATTTTGGACAAAGTTTTTTATACATGGCTGACGATGAAGAAACTGCTTTTAGTGAGGTAATCCCAGAATGGCATAGATCTTGTAGTATATGATTGAAATCAAAACACAGAAACCAATTAAGGTTCTTGATTTAAGAAGAGTGAATTTTTATTCCGAAGACAAAGGAATGGATAACGTTATTTTACACTATATGTTGGTTCATGAGGGAAGAATAAGTCAAGAGACAAATAAGGAATACATAAAACCAGAATATCTAGTTCCCGGTTTCGTTGCGGATTGTGCAAGACTTCATAAATTTGAAGGCATTCTTTTTAACAGCACAAAAGGTAAGGGTGATAATTTGGTTCTTTTTGAACCTGACATGTTGAAAACAACGGGTAAAATAGTTACAGTAGATAATCCCTATATCTATACAATTAAATAGATTTTAATTATTTATAAGGCTACAGGAATCGTTGATTAGATAAAAATTAAAGTCAAAAAAAAAACATCTGTAACCCCTAAAAAGGATTACAGATTTGTCGGTAATGAAAATATAGCTATGGTAGCATTCTGGTAACATTTTGGTCACGAACTAAAAATAATTACCGATCATTGCAAATAACGAAGTTTTTAAGTTTGCCCGAAAACCCTTTAAAATCAAGGGTTTTGGATAACTAATGATATTTAAAAATAACTAGAAATAACACCTTTCCTCTAACTTCAAAACTGCTTGAGACCTGCGTGCCAGGTCTGGTGGCTTCGATTCCCACGCAGTCCCGCCAACCTTGATATATAAGGGTTTTTGAGGGTTATATGAGAAGTTAAATAGAGTAGAAAGTTGCTGGCCAACAACTGAAAACATTCCCTTAGGTCACATTTTGGTAACATTGCTTTTTAAATAATTTACATAGGTTATTTATTGAGCTGCTCAAACTACTGGGCAGCTTCTTTTTTGCATATTTGGTAACACATGAGTATACATATCTATCGTGATTCCGATTGTCGAATGACCTAATCGTTCAGAAACGACTTTAGGGATTCCAACAGCTGTGTACGGTTTCAGTGAAGAACTAGCTCAGCGAATCCGTGGTACGATAAACATTGAAGGAGCCGATGTCGGCGGAATTGGAGGTACTCTAGCAGGGAATGCCCTATCAATGGCTGCCATGCGTGCCACCTTGGAAAATGTGCTTACTGCGGAAGCATATGATCGAAACATTGCTCTAGCCAAACGTTTTTGTGATGGTGTGGAGTCAGTGATTAAAGAACATAACCTCCCGTGGATTGTTAAACATCTTGGTTGCCGTACATAGTAATGGTTCCGTGACACTCCACCAAAAAACGGTGGGGAAGCCGCTGCAACAGCTGATTATGAACTGGATCTGGATCGCTACATGCACCTGTATGCTCTAAATCGAGGGATTTTAATGACTCCTTTCCACAACATGGCACTGATTTCTTCCGAGACAACTGTTGAGGATATCAATCATCATACAAAGGTATTCCGTGAAAGTGTAGAATCACTTCATGGAGCACGAGTATAAATTATCTATGAAAAAATGGCAACCCGCCTACTTCATGTCTGAACTATTTAGCATGATTCGTAAAATAAACATTGAGGTGGAAAGATAAAAATGGGAAGACATTAGATGAGTTAAAAAGAAAGCAGTTATAAAAAGCTGCTTTCTTTTTCCATTTTTCATACCCATTGCACCAGGTTTACTTTATTTCTTCCTTAACGTCATGTGGAGTGATGCAGCGAAATGAGACGGGTGATGATAAAACGATTGATGTATTTACATTTCCGTAAGGAGTTAGCCGGTCAATAAGACTGCTCAGATGATCCATCCCTGTAACGGCAGCCTTAAGTAAATAGCTAACTGAGCCGGTTAACCGATGACATTCAACGATGTCAGGGTCATCGATAATCCGCTTCTCAAATTCTGTATAAGATAATACCTTGAGTTCACTTACCTGAATATAAACGATTACATCCCGTCCAATGGCTTCGAGGGATACCCGGGCACTGAATCCTTCAATAATTTCCCTATCTTGAAGCCTTTTTAAACGCTCAGTAATGCTTGGACGACTAAGGGATAATTTCTTCGATAATTCACTTAAAGTCATCCGTCCGTCCATTTGAAGAAGTTCAAGCAGACGAATATCTAATTGGTCCATAGAATTATTCTCCTTTTAAAATGAAGTTAAATATTGAAAATCTTATGCAAAATATAATGCTTATCACCAAAATTTATGCATTTTGATATGTTTTTCAATTATATTATAGCTTATTATTAAATAGAAGCATAATCTTTCTAATTTTTAAACAAATAAAAAGATTATGTATTATCTCAAATCAGGGTAATTTCAATGAACTCGATCATTGTTTATGGAAGGTGCTGATTAATTTGTCCGCATCAACAGCAGAAGGGTTTGTTGTAACGATATCTACTGCCAAGCTTCTATTTAATAAAATGTAATCGCTACCAAAGCGGAAAAGCTAGGTACCTAGAGATGGTCATTCGAGAAGAAAGAGTCAAGCAAGTCGTCGAAAATGAAACTTCTTCATCATTAACACAGGAAAAGACGTTGTTTTTTCACTTTTTTTAAAATGTTTTTCTACTATAATCACAGTGCTAATGGAGGTAATTTAAATGAACGTGTTAGAACACTCTGTACAAAAAACTGAATCAGTTATTGAAAAAATGCATGAGCATGAGCAAATTGTTTTTTGCAATGACCCGACAACAGGGTTGAAAGCGATTATCGCCATCCATAATACAACACTCGGACCTGCATTGGGGGGCTGCCGTATGAGCCCGTATCGTACAATGGATGAGGCCTTGGAAGATGTACTCCGTTTATCTAAAGGGATGACATATAAATGCGCTGCTGCCGATGTCGATTTCGGTGGAGGAAAAGCGGTAATCTTCGGTGATCCTGCAACGGATAAAACACCGGCTATGTTTAGAGCTTTCGGTCAGTTTGTTGATTCTTTAAATGGACGTTTTTACACAGGAACAGATATGGGTACCTCAATGGATGACTTTATCCATGCCTCAAAAGAGACAAATTGCATCGTAGGAATTCCTGAAGCATACGGAGGCGGCGGTGATTCATCCATTCCGACTGCGCTTGGAGTCATTTATGGTATAAAAGCAACGAATAAAGTCGTTTTTGGCACAGATGATCTTTCCGGAAAGACCTTCACTATCCAAGGTCTTGGAAAAGTAGGGTTCAAAGTAGCCGAACAATTGCTTGAATCCGGAGCTGATTTATACGTAAGTGATATTAATGAAGAAGCCATAAAAGCCATTCAAGAACGTGCAAAACAATTAGGAAGCATTGCTCGTGTAGTAAGCGGAAATGATGTATATTCTGCAGAAGCAGATGTATTTGTTCCTTGTGCTTTTGGTGGAATTATTAACGATGAAACAATCGAACTGTTAAAAGTAAAAGCAGTGGCTGGTTCGGCAAACAATCAGCTTCTTACTGAGAAACACGGAGAAGTACTAAAACAAAAAGGAATTTTATATGCTCCAGATTACATTGTAAATGCTGGCGGTCTAATTCAAGTAGCAGATGAACTATACGGCTACAATAAAGAGCGTGTATTATCGAAAACAAGATCCATTTACACATCGTTATTGGAAGTGTACAGACAGGCAGGGTTGGATGATATCACGACCATTCAAGCGGCAAACCGACTATGTGAAAAACGAATAGAAGACCGAAAAAAGCATAATAGCTTTTTCACTCATACCAAACGTTCTAAATGGGATATTCGTAAATAATAATTTCTGTTTATGAGGTGATGACATGTTAACGGAATTTCCAATATTTCAAATTGTCGATGAAATCGGCCAATTAATAAATGAGGATTACAAAGATAAAATAACCGAAGATCTTGTTAAAAAATTCTACTATAATATGGTTCGCATTCGTACCTTTGATCGAAAAGCCATTAGTTTGCAACGTCAAGGAAGACTTGGTACGTATGCTCCGTTTGAGGGTCAGGAAGCTTCTCAAGTTGGAAGTGCACTCGCGCTTGAAAAAGATGACTGGGTATTCCCTACCTATCGTGACCATGGTGCCACGTTAACGTTTGGAGCCGGCATGGCCCGTACATATTTATATTGGAATGGGCGTGTGGAGGGATGCGTGTCTGAAGAAGGGAAAAAGATTTTCCCACCAGCCGTTCCCATTGCAACACAAATCCCGCATGCAGCAGGGGCTGCTATGGCGGAAAAAAGAAAAGGTACGAAAAATGCAGCGATTGCCTATTTTGGAGACGGTGCCACTTCAGAGGGCGATTTCCATGAAGGATTGAATTTTGCCAGTGTGTTTAAAGCTCCAGTTATCTTCTTTAATCAAAATAACGGCTTTGCGATTTCAGTGCCGATTAAAAAACAAATGAATTCCAAAACGATTGCCCAAAAAGCACTCGCTTATGATATGCCGGGTGTCCGTGTCGATGGAAACGATATTTTTGCTGTGTATTTCCAAACGATGGAAGGGCTAGACCGTGCCCGTCAAGGAGAAGGCCCAACTTTAATTGAAGCAATGACATGGAGATATGGAGCTCATACAACGGCAGATGACCCGACTAAATATCGCGATCAGTCCCAAAGTGACACAATTCGAGAAAATCGAGATCCTCTTCTTCGTATAGAACGCTTTATGAAAGCAAACAACTTCTGGGATGCAGAATGGGTGATGAAGGTCAAAGAAGAAACCGCAACCGAAGTAGAACAAGCAGTAAAAGATATGGAAAGCTATCCAAAACCAAATATTAATGATTTATTCGATAATGTATTTGAAAAGCCGACTTGGACGATTGCGAAACAAAAAGAAGAATATTTTCAATTGATCGGGAGGGAAGCTTGATGATTTTTAGTGTAGACAGACCGGCAGATGACCAAACTACAAAAACTAACGAGCTAACACTCGTTCAAGCCGTAACAGATGGGTTGCGCACGATTTTAAAAGAGGATGAGCGAGTCCTTCTGCTTGGTGAAGATATCGGTAAAAACGGTGGCGTATTCCGTGCTACCGAGGGTTTGCAAGAAGAATTTGGGGAAGATCGCGTTATTGATACGCCACTGAGCGAAGCAGGGATTATCGGAACCTCTATCGGAATGGCTGTCAATGGATTTAAACCCGTAGCGGAGATGCAGTTTCTTGGTTTTATTTATCCGGCGTATGAGCAGATCATGACACATGTATCACGCATTCGTATGCGTACGATGGGAAGCTATACAGTTCCAATGGTCATCCGTGCTCCATACGGTGCAGGCATCCGTGCTCCGGAAGTTCATTCAGACAGTGTGGAAGCATTGTTTACTCATATGCCCGGAATAAAAGTTGTTTGCCCTTCATCTGCATACGATGCAAAGGGTCTGATCATCGCAGCTATCGAAGATCCTGATCCCGTCATATTTTTAGAGTCAATGAGAATCTACCGTGCTAACCGTGAAGAGGTTCCGGAAGGAAAGTATATAGTTGAAATCGGAAAAGGGAAAAGGCTCAAAGAAGGAGATGACGTTTCTGTTTTTGCATGGGGTGCGATGGTACCGGTAGCCATGAAAGCAGCGGAACAGGCCGAAAAGTACGGCATTACCTGTGATGTAATTGATTTGCGGACCCTTTATCCTCTTGATAAGGACATTATTGCAGAATCTGTTCAAAAAACAGGACGTGCGGTTATTGTTCATGAAGCCCATGCAACAGGCGGAGTGGGTAATGATATTGTTTCCATTATAAATGATACATCATTTTTGTATATAAAATCTCCGATTGAGCGCGTGACAGGTTTTGATGTACCGGTACCATTATTTGCGCTGGAAGAACATTATTTACCTACACCAAAGCGGGTATTCAACGCAATCGAAAAAGTTGTGCATTTTTAGGAGGGGAAAACATTGGTTGAAGTAAAACTACATGATATTGGTGAAGGGATGACAGAGGGAGAAATTATTCACTATTTCGTCAAAGTGGGGGATATGGTCAAGGTGGACCAGCCTCTTGTAGAGGTACAAACGGATAAAATGGTGGCTGAGCTTCCTTCCCCAGCTTCAGGGAAAATAAAGGAAATTGTTGTGGACCATGGTAATACGGTCTCCGTTGGTACTACTCTTCTGGTACTGGAAACAGAAGGAGCAAAAGCGGTAGAAACAGAAAAGAAACAAGCAGAAGCAGCTTCTAAAAAGGCAGAGGCGTTACAATCACAACTGCAGCAAACAGATGTGATCGAGCAAAAAGGAGAAAAAAAATTCATCATTGCGGCGCCTTACACAAGAAAAATTGCACGGGAGTTTCGTGTAGATATTAACGAAATTACAGGTACTGGAACATTTGGGCGCATCACTGTGGAAGATATATACAACTTTGTTAAAAAACGTGATGAAATCCAATCTCCTAAGGAAATGAAAGCGCCTTCCGCCGAAGTGACTGAAGCAAAAACAGAACCTAAACAAGAGATTCAAAAGCAGGAAGTTCCGAACATAAACGAATCTAATGCAGAAGTAATTCCGTTTAGAGGCCGTCGGAAGCAAATTGCAAAGAAAATGACCCTATCACTTTATACGATTCCTCATGTGACACATTTTGAAGAAGCAGATCTAACTGAGCTGCTCACCTATCGAAACGATTTAAAAGAAATGAATATCAATGTTTCGGCTGTTGCTTTCTTTATCAAAGCGATCGCAGTGGCATTAAAACAATTCCCTGTATTCAATGCCAAGCTTGATGAAGAAAACGAAGTAATCCGTTTAGAAAAGGAATATAACATTGGAATTGCCACGGATACAGAAAATGGTTTAATTGTACCTATCATTCATCATGCTGACCAATTATCTGTTCGTCAAATTCATGACAAATTGAAAGAGTTAACGAAAAAAGCGCAAGAGGAGAAGCTGACGTCGGCTGAATTAAAAGGAGGAACATTTACCATCAGTAATGTCGGTCCATTAGGAAGTATCGGAGCTACTCCGATTATTAATCATCCGGAAACAGGGTTAATTGCCTTCCATAAGACGAAAAAAATGCCTGTTGTTATGGAAAACGATGAGATTGCGATTCGCTCGATCATGACCATGTCGATGGCGTTTGACCACCGCGTTGCAGACGGTGCTACAGCAGTAGCCTTTACGAACCGCTTCAAACAATTAATTGAAAACCCTAAGTTGTGGCCAATAGAACTTGCATAGTAACCAATAAATCCACTAAACTCCAAGAATATAACTAGTAAGTCCCGTCAAGCTCAGGGACAATAGGACACCAAATTAGGAAGACGACTCCACATCATTTTGGTAAAGTATTATCATTGCCAATAGATTGGTTGAAGTCTTCCTATCTTAAACAGCAGATAAGATGTGGAAACAGATCTCCCGAAAATAAATCGGACCTCACCAGAGGCTTGGGTGGTAGAAAGAAATTTCCAAAAAGAACAACAGCAAAATTTGTAAGCGTTTGCTTTAAAGGATTTTTCCGGTTGGACAAGTTCGTTACCATCCAGGAAACCCGTTGATAGTTCATTTTGATCTTGTCGTTCTGGTATATTAATTAAAAGAGTTTAGGAGGACTAATTAATGAAAGATGCATCATTGCAAAAGAAGTTGTTGCCGCGGCATATAAGTATGATGGCAATGGGAGGAGCAATAGGGACAGGGATTTTTAAAGGTAGTGCAGAAACCGTATCATTAGCAGGACCAGGTGTTATCTTTACATATGTGTTCGCAGGACTATTGCTTCTTGTTGTTATGGGAGCTATAGCAGAAATGGCCATCGTCTATCCGAACACAAATATGAAAGGCTTTGTTCAGAAAGCATTTGGTAAGCGCGCTTCCTTTGTTATAGGCTGGATGTATTGTTTCATGTGGCTGGCCGTATGTGTCATCGAGATTGTCGTGGCAGGCAGCTTCTTGCAATACTGGTTTCCATCCAGTCCTCTTTGGGAATTAAGTTTAGGCTGTGCCGCTTTAGTTATTGGAATTAACATGATGAATGTTAAAAATTATGGGGAATTTGAATTTTGGTTTGCAGGCATTAAAATCACCATGATTATCGTATTTATCATATTAGGAGCAGGTATTTTATTTGGAGTCATCCCGAGCAATCAATCCAACTATCTTCACAATTTTACAGAGCAAGGCGGTTTTTTCCCGAAAGGGTGGATGTCAATCTTTTCAGCTCTGTTAATTGTTATGTTTTCTTATGGAGGTTCTGAATTAATAGGATTAACAGTAACAGAAGTAAAAGATGCAGAACGGATTTTACCTAAGGTGATTAAAAGTTTTGTTTGGAGAATTATTTTGTTTTACACGCTGCCAATTCTGGTCATTTGCGGTTTAATTCCTTGGAATGAAATTGGCATCAGTCATGCGAGTCCGTTTGTCCAGGTGTTATCCATGGCCGGCCTGAAGGGGGCAGCTCACCTTATGAACTTTATTTTAATTACAGCTGTCTTATCTGCAGCCAACTCCGGTATATACGGTTGCACACGGATGCTTCATTCCCTAGCGGTTGAAGGGGAAGCTCCAAAGTCTTTCTCTTTTGTATCAAAAAAGGGTGTTCCATTATACAGTTTAATATTAACAGCAATTATATTAGTCGGCGGCTCCATGATTGCCTTTGTTGCGCAGGAAAAGGTATTTACTTTATTAATGGCGGTTCCGGGTTTTGTCGTATCGTTGGTCTGGATTGGTATTTGTCTAGCACATTTAAAACTTCGCAATTCCTATCCTAAAGAACCAAGCTTTAAATTGTGGGGCTTCCCATATTTAACTGCGATTACAGTCGTTACGTTAAGCATCATATCAGTAATATTTTTGTTAGATGAACAGAATCGAGTGAGTATTATTACTTGTCTCGTTGTTTTAGCGGTGCTATTTTTGATTTCCATCTTTAAGTTTAAAAATGTGGATGAAAAAGATACCAAGATAGTAAAACAGAATAAAGTAGTATAGTCATATCCATATTTAAGAGAATAGGTAAACAATTAAAAAAATGATATGGGCCATAATGGCTCATATCATTTTTTACATTAATAAATACTTAAACTTCTGTTTCAACAAAGGACTGATTTTTACGATAAACCATCGCTTCCATGGTAGCGATCAATTCTTGGTTGCTATATACACGAATGTTATACCAGCCAAGACGATGGGTTTTCTTTATCTCTTCAGCAGTTGCGGTGAGTGATTCACCTAATTTTCCTGCTGACATAAAGTTGACAGTGGTCACAACTTGGTCACAGACTAGATGTTTTTATATTAAAATAGATAAAACTAAATGATATATGATTTTTAAAAAAGTAAATCAAATCAAGACTTTACAGCAATACATTAAACTGAATGGAACCAAAAAAGATACCTTCCCTCTAACTTCAAAACTGTGTGTGTCTATAAAAATTTTACTGTTTCATAATAGATCAAAAAAGTCTCGAAAATTATTTACGAGACTTTTTGTATTGGCGAAGAAATTTTATTCCTTGCAATCGATTGACTTTGATCTATTCAAGCTAGGGGACGGAAGGAATATTAATTTTCTCAAAAATTAATATTATATATTTCGACATATATGTTAATGATTCCATATATTATATAGTTGTTTTTATATCTGATTATATTGTATTTTGCATCATTACTTTTAAATATATATTATATTAATATTAAAACTCAGAGTTAAAAGGTAAGCCGATAGTGTATCTTTAACAATAAAAGATCTTTTAAAAGAAGAGACAAATATTTGTATATATAATCTTTTTTCTTGAATTCTGAAACAATTAACCTACAACGAAATTACATGAAGGATTGTACATAAAAGAAAAGATAAATGCGCTAGAATTCAAATCTCAAACATCCTAAAAAAAGGGTTCTTCTGATATTAAATTTAAACATCTTAATAATATTAGACAGTAAATATTAGCTTAAAGTCTTTGGTGATTTATAACTATTGATTTACGAATAGATATTAGAGGAATGGATAAAGAGTTTTCCCTTAAGCACTCATGCGAAACAGCTTCCTATTATGATTAAGCATAGATATAACCTGAATCCTGCTTCGATATTCATCACCATGCGGTTTAATTGTATATCCGTATTCATTTAAATGTGCAAAGTTTCATATTAGAACTCCAAAAAATGAGTGCCCTCGATAAAGTAGGTATCGCCCAGCAAATTTCACTTCTCTAAGTGTTCATGGTTCTTTTTTAGCTTTAAAACTTTAGGAAAAAAAGGAGATGAGAAATTCGGCATCCTATGATTCAATTTCCTGACTTGCACACATGTTTGTCCTTTTTCGTGACGTGTTCCTTCTATTAATATGTGATTAATTTTATATTTCATTATAGTCTCGACTATTTATTAAAGTGGTTATTAGGTGTTAACGTTTTAGAATGGTTCACTGCTAATATTTGAAGTAAAATCATGGATTTTACTCTATTTTGTTTACGAAAATACTAAGTTCCGATAATATATAGTTATCGGAACTTAAAACCGGAAAAGCAAGCCGTTAAGGAGGTTCGATATTATGTTAACTGAAAGTGGAAAATTTCTTCAGATTGACAAAGAAAAACTGGAAAAAATTAAATTCTACATACAAAACTCTAAAAGTAAGAACACTCAGAGAAGTTACGCGTCGGACTGGAAGCATTTCACAGAGTGGTGTGAGTTGAATGGAAGAGATCCTCTTCCGGCATCTGCTGGCACGCTATGCCTTTATTTATCGGAATTGGCAACGACATATAAATATTCGACCATACGAAGACGAGTTTCTTCTATTAATATGGCGCATAAATTCAAACATCATCTTCCACCTGCCAAGCAAGTTGAAGTTCAAGCCTTATTGGAAGGAATAAAAAGAGAAATCGGTACTCGGCAAGAACCGAAAAAGGCACTAATGCTGCAAGTCCTTCCTGCCCTAATCGCTAAGATTGACACCTCAACTCTGATTGGTGTAAGGGATAAGGCGATCCTATTGTTAGGTTTTGCCCTGGCAAGCCGACGTTCAGAACTGGTGGCTATTAATATAGAAGATTTACAGATTAACGACTTTGGTATGGACGTACGAGTTCGAGAAACTAAAACAATGAATGATGATCTTATAAAAGGAGTTGTTTATACATATAACGAATTTTGTCCAGTTAAAGCGACTCAAGAGTGGATTAAGATAGGGACAATTACTTCCGGTGCTTTGTTTCGTTCAATTGATCGGCATGGAAATATCAAGGAAAGGTTGAGTGATAAATCCATAGCACTTATTATAAAAAAATATATCGGGGAACTCGGGATGGATATAAATGACTTTGCTGCACATAGTTTGAGAAGCGGACTTTCAACAAGTGCTGCCATGATGGGGATGACAGAAATTGCGATTATGAAACAAACAGGTCATAAAACCAGGGAGATGGTTGATCGCTACGTTCAGGCAGGCTTACGATACAAAAACAATGCGAGCAGCATTTTGAAAAATTTATAATTTACAATTTTTAGTGCGTTGGAGATTTGCATTTAAACGAAATTATCTTTTCTATTATGTACAACCACTCATCTAATTTCGTCGTATGATAGTAGTCGGAAAATTTAATTAAGACATTTGAAGTTTTTGGAGGATACATTGAAAGCATTTTAAGAAACACTAACAGAAATGACTATCAAATTGGGGAGTCATTTTTTATTGACCGTTGAATTAAGCTATATAGAAAGATTGTGAAAGATTGCACTTAAACTAACGGGGCAGTTTAGCATTCCTGTAGATCCTTAAATTTCAGGTTTGAAAAAAATAGAACCCCTCAGTAAGATACGAGTATAGAGACCAATCTAACTCATATTCTTAAGGAGGAGTCCTACTATGAATTTTAAAATGCAAGACAAACAAAATCAACTAATTGAAAGAATTTCCGATACACATCTTATTGTTGGTGTTGATATCGCTCAACAATTACACGTTGCAAGAGCAGTTAACTTCCGTGGAATTGTAGTTGGAGACCCTATTACATTTGAAAATAATGAAGATGGGTTCCTTAAACTATTAAACTGGATTCATGATTTAAAAAGATTAAAAAACTTAGATGCAGCAATAGTAGGTATGGAGCCTACAGGCCATTACTGGATTAACCTTTCAAAATGGTTATATAACCAAAACATTGAGGTTGTAACAGTCAATCCCCACTTAGTAAAAAGGAATAAAGAGAATCGTGATAATACCCAATCTAAGAGTGATAAAAAAGATGCGCTCGTTATCGCGGATATGGTCAAAAACGGCTACTATTCCTTTATTCGTCCATCATCAGAATCATTTGAGAAGCTTAGAGTTCTAATGTCTAATCGTGATGTGATTGTTAAACGTCTCGTCATGTCTATTAATCAAATAAATCGATGGGTAGATGTTGTCTTTCCAGAGCTGCGACAAGTGTTTAAAGATGTTTCGTGCAAAGGAGCCATCGCAACCCTTCGCTTATTTCCAACTCCAGAGGAAATATCTTCAATGGAGCCATTAGATGTCATGAGGGGGTGGAAGTCATTAATGAAAAGACAACCAGGGTCTAAAAAAGCTCAATTACTGATCAATCTTGCAAAATCTTCTATTGGAACTGGACAAGCACTCGATGCTTATAAATTCCATCTAGAACAATTATTAGAAGAATATGACCTCGCTGTAAATCAACTCGAAAGAGTTGAACAACAAGTTAAAGAAGTTCTCAATAAAATACCATTTGCAAAAAAACTACTTATGATTAAAGGAATAAGTGAAATTTCATTAGCTGGGATACTAGGTGAGTCAGGAGATTTAAGTGGATTCTCTCACGGAAACTCTCTATTACGTCATGCGGGATTACACCTAGCTGAAGCAAGTTCAGGCAAATGGAAAGGTCAGATTGTTATTTCAAAGCGTGGAAGGTCAAGACTACGACGCTTCCTCTACTTAGCAACTATGAGCCTTGTGATGAATAACCCTGAGTTTAAAGCCGTCCATTCCCATAATGTGAAAGTAAAGAAGATAAAGAAAATGAAGTCAATAATGAAACTGATAGGTAAACTTGCGAGGATTTTTGTGGGTATAGCACGACGAAACGAGTCTTACTGTCCAAATAAAGTCCAAGTATTAATCCCTTTAGCAGCATAGAAATAAAACATAAGTTATATATAATGTATGGATTAAAATAGTAAAACTTTATTTTGAATGTTGTCTTATTCGTAGGATTTCAAATATGTACGGAGTACCAGGTTTATTGAACAAAAGGGCACTGTGACCCATCAGGTTAGCATAACTGGCCTCCACCCCTTGGATAGGCATGACGAAGGAATGAGAGGGCAATTGACCCGTTGAGACATGGGAGGGAAAGCCTCCAGGGGCGGCGTGGAGATGTACATTATATGGTAAAATATGGAGTGGTAGCTGACTCCTTTATTTAACTATGCCTTCACGAAGCCAAAATGATCTGATCTCATTTCAATTACCCGGAAATCCAATAACAAGGGTTATGAAATCCTGCGAATAAGTGAGCATTCGAGAGATATTCGTATCAAACTGAGGGAGTTCAACAAGAAATGGTAAAATCAAAGAAAATACAGTTATGTAGGGGAGAGTAATATGATTATTCGTAAACTAAATATAAATGAAGAGGCTCCAATGAATTTATTGTTATTAGCTGACCCTTCTAGAATAATCGTAGAGGAATATTTGCAAAGGGGAGAATGCTTTGTAGCCGAAAGTGAGGGTCAAATTATTGGGGTTTATATACTGTTGCCGACAAGACCTGAAACGGTGGAGTTGGTGAATATTGCAGTAATAGAAACTCAACACGGCAAAGGCTTGGGGAAACAACTAGTAATGAATGCAATTGAAGAAGCTAAGTTAAAAGGATATAGAACCATAGAGGTCGGTACTGGAAATTCAAGTATCGGACAATTAACCCTTTACCAAAAATGTGGTTTTAGAATTACTGGAGTTGATAAAGATTTTTTCATTAGGCACTATCAAGAGAAGATTTTCGAAAACGGTATTCAGTGTAGGGATATGATTCGATTATCTCAAGATTTGTAGATTTAAAAAGGTCCTTGTTTAACTAACGGGTGCTTTAATGAAATAAGCAAGTATAATTAATAAGCCAAAATATACAAGATTTTATGCAGTACTTGTCTATTTTGGCCTCCCTCACCTAACTGGATTGAATCCCTGTAGCTAGATCTACCTCTCGAATAATTTTCATTATCTTTTTTATCGTAGGCAAAGTTAGCGATATTCATCATTAGAAGCAATCTTGCTGATCGTGGTTCTACTAACCTTAGATTTGCTTACTAGGAAGGTTACTGCTTCCGAGCCTTATCCATTTCATCAATTACTTTTTTACTCTCGACTGCAGACAAGTTAGTGTACTTGGATGTGGTTTCAATTGAACTATGGCCAAGCTGGTCACGCAACAAGACTAAATTTCCTCCCGTTCGAATCCACTCACTTGCAAAGGTATGTCTGAATTTATGAGGACTTAATGCTTTTCCAAAATTCTCACTTTCACCCTGAGAGTTGAAGGTCTTTGTATATTTACCAACAAATTTTTGTATTGCTCGAACAGAAATAGGCTGTGCGTTTCCTTTATATTTTGCTAAAAACACATAGGAAACGTTACTCCCTGGCTTATATCGATCATTACGAATTTGAAGATAATCCTTTAATGCAACAAGGGCAGAAGGGAGGACCAATACTGTATCCTCTTTGTTTCCTTTCCGAATGATATCAATTTGTTCCTTTTTGAAGTTAATGTCGTGGATTAATAAGTTAGCAATCTCACTAACACGAATACCGCTGCCTAAAAACAAACTAATGATTGCAATATCACGTTCCTTGTCACGTAAAAAAAGAGCCTTTTGACGTTTATTCAGGTATTTTTCATATTCAAACTTCACAAAATGAAGGAATTCATCTATTTCATGATCAGAAAATACAACAGAGCTTATTTTTTTTGCCCTTCGACTGGCAGTTATTTTTTCTTTGGGTGCTTTTACTTTGCTAAAAACATTGCGATAAAAGTAACATTCGCCATCAGAATTTTCCGTTTCTTGGGTAAGGTAATTAAACAAGGACTTCAGAGCATTAATATTTCGTAGCACGGCACCATTTGACCGTTTTTTTACAACTCCATCACGTTCTTGAATAATTTCTTCCTCCAAATACTCTTTATATAATTCAACGTTTTCCTTGGTAAGCTTTTCAAGAGTATCTAAAGAGGTATTTTTAATATGGTCTACTCCAGAAATCCCTTCTTGTTGCAGCCATTGAAAAAACTTATTAAATTCATGAACATAGCCAAGCAGGGTAGAGGAGGAATACTTTGCCCGCTTTTTTGCCCTGATATATTCAACTACGTAAGGGGGCATATCTATTAATTTAGCTTCCAGACGTTGTTCATGAACCATTTTTTCTCTAGAAGGAGCTGGCATTGTTCAACAACCTTTCTTAGCGTATCGATAGTTTACATAATATTTTTATAGAAATGCTATTTAAAATTGGAGAATTGTTTTTGTGAATTGTATGAAGTCAATTAAATGGTTCTCTACAATTTTCTGTAAAATACCTAAATTAATCTCCATCATTTTTCATAAATTGACCCACTTTCTTCTACTTTTTTTAATATAGGCGACCGTTCCTCGTTTAATTTGGCATACATTTTTAATGTTTTTAGTTCAAATTTAGCTTTTTTATTGTTATCTATGCAATAAATGACTCTTCCAGTATAGATTACTTGTGCTTGAAATACTGTGCTCGCTTCGCTTAAATCAATTAAGTCAACATCACGATTAAGTTTGGTGGCGATTTCTTGAGCAATCAAAAATATCTCATATTTATCTAACTTTTTTTAATCGCTTAAAAAGGCAATATCGATATCACTATCTTTATGTATGTTTCCATTGGTAGTAGATCCAAATAAAATAATTAAAAATGGAGATACTTTTTTAGTTAATGTCTCTACAATGATTTGATCCATATTTTCATCATAGTCTAAAAACCTCCATATTTTTATTTTCTTCCTTATTATAACATATTTCGTTTTAACTTTAATTAATTGTTCGTTAAATAAGGATTTAACGCAAAGTTAATTAAAAAAACAAAGTTCTTATTTTATTCAACTCGCAGCTTACCCCAATTTTCATAAAACCTTAACTTTAGTTTCAGCATTTTGTCCATAATATCTTTTTTACTTATCTCCTTACAGCTCTTAGTATTCTTTGACGAAAACAGCTAAAGGATATATTATCATAATATCAGAACCCATCACGCCTCTTAACATTGCGGACCAAGATGGGTCATTTTTTTCTTGAGGAATTGCAAATGGATCCTGTAAAAGACAACTCTAAAGTAAAGACACCTAAAACTTATAAAGAACAAATAGAATTATAAATGGAAAAGAAAAGCTGATTTCTCGTATTTTAAGGGAAATCAGCTTTATTTTATATGTCTTTATTCATGGAAACGGGTATAGCAATAGCAATAACAGACAACACTCAAGTACAAGAGTATTATAAACCGACTTCCCGCTATCTTTAAAGCTCCATTACCCCTTTTCATATATCTTTTTTTCCTTCCGCTGTTTCCGAATAATCATAGGACCCGTTTTTTTGTCATTTTTGATGTTTTGCAGATACTTTACCAGATAACTTTCCGTAATCCGTTCCGGCACATACCCTAAACGGGTCCGAATGATATTTTCCACGACGAACGCCTTTTTTGTGAAATACATGTAATCCTGGCCTGATTCCTTTTCAGCTTCTTTAAAATCATTGCTTTCTTCACCAGCACGGCGAAACACATGCATATAATGATACATGTCATTTCGCTCTTTCCGTATCATTTTAAGCAAATACAGAAGCTCAAAGGTGGATAATGTCATGATTTCCGGTGTCGTCTTATCGATCTGAGCAGCCAAAACAAAATCACGAAATCGAACGTCTAGTCGTTCGCAATTCTCTTTAACAATCCTGATATCAATATTCATGCAACAAAAATCACAATAGTAATTTTAGGGGAAAGTAAGTATAATTCTAAAAGGCTTAAAAAGGTGGCTATTGCTAAGGATACTCATGAGGCAATAATTACTGAGCAGGAGTTTAATCAAATACAAGCTCTATTCAAGTCAAGAAGGTCAAAAGAAAACCTTTACTCATTAGGAGTAAAATCATGTGTAAATAAGCTCCTAGTTTGTGGAGTTTGTGGTAAAGGAATGACCATACAGCTAAATAATAAAGTCAGAAAGACAGGCAGAAATTACTCATTTTATCAGATTAGATCATGTAGGCATCAGATTGACTTTGATACTAAATGCCATAATGGAGGAGTAGCTATCTATAAGGTAGAAAATGCAGTCCTAGATGCTTTAAAGATGTACAAACAAGAGTTAGAGCAGTCTTTAGTTAGTTTATTAGCTGAGGATACATCAGACATAGAAAACAGCCTAACATCTACTTTAGAAGGTCTAGTGTGAAAAACGGTGTTAAAATCCCCAATATAAACGGTTAAAAATTCCCCAAAAATAACGGATAATTGTCTCGATACATCAAAATTTTTTTGAGTGGAGAGACAACATGTTAAAGGATGGGGAATTTTTTATGATCAGAGAGTTACATCAGAAAGGATGGACTCAAACTGCAATTTCAGAAGAAACAGGGTTTGATAGAAAGACCATTAGGAAGTACATAAACCAGAATCAACTTCCTAAAAGAAAGGGGGATAAAAAAAGTAAAGGAAGCAAATTAGATGACTATAAAGAGTATTTGTTAAAGAGACTTAAAGAAGGAACCACAAATTGTGTAGTTTTGTTAGAGGAGATACAGGGAATGGGCTATGATGGCCAAATGACAATACTAAGGGAGTTTATTAGTCCCTTTCGTGAAAAACCTAATAAGCAGTCAAGTATCCGTTTTGAAACTCCTCCAGATAAACAAGCTCAAATGGATTGGGGTGAATTAGGAGAACACGAGATTGACGGTAAGAAACAGAAACTTTATGTATTCGTCATCGTCCTTGGATATTCAAGAATGAAATACATGGAGATTACAACAACAATGAACATGGAACAACTGATGAAGTGTCACATGAATGCTTTCTCGTATTTTAATGGTGTTCCATCACAAATTCTTTATGACAACATGAAGACTGTAGTGATTAAGCATAGCCCGACTGAAATTAGATTCAATAGAAAATTTGAGGAGTTTTTAGCTTACTATGGCATTGTTCCAAAAGCTTGTAAACCAGCTCGTCCTCAATCTAAAGGTAAAGTGGAAAGTGCAGTTGGATATGTGAAGAAAAATTTTATGCAGCGAAAGTTGGAGCCATCCCTAGTTAAGATGAATGAGAGTCTAATAGAATGGTTGGACAAAATAGCTAATAAGAAGCCTAATCAAACAACCAAGGAATCACCGTTTGAACGGTTTGAAGTGGAACAAGAGAAATTACTAAATTGGAACCAACGCCCGCTATTCCCAATGAGTAGATGGACAACTACTAGAGTTGACCAACAGGGTTATATCTCTTACGAGAATAAACTGTACTCTGTCCCCTACCGTTATAAGGGAGCAGAAGTGAAGATTAAAGAGACTTTAGAACACCATATCGAAGTTTACTATGAACTAGATTGTATTGCGACACATCCAATGATCAATGGGAATACCAAATCAATCGCTCAATTGAAACATTACAAAGAAAATAAAAAAGAAGAGACGAAAGTGACACCTAAAGGTTTGGCGACCGGTCACAATCCTCTCTCTGGTCCAAAAGTGGAACAACGTTCCCTCTTGGTGTATGAAGAACAGTCAAAGGTTGGTGAATATGAATGAACACTGACCTTCTAACTGAACGTCTTAAAAGTGTAGGTTTTCATTTAACCTCAAATCGAATCGAAGGCATTTTAGAGGATGCCTCTAAAGATAATGTATCATATTCTGACTTTCTTAACATCGTTTTATTACAAGAAATTGAAAGTAAAGAGAGACAAAACCTTGAAAGACGGCTTAAAAAATCTAAACTACCATTTTATAAAAAAATTGAGGACTTTGATTTTGAATTTCAAACAAGCGTCAATGAACGTAGAGTAAAAGAGGTAATGACTTGTCGTTTCATCCAAAATGGAGAAAACATCTTACTCCTGGGTCCGCCAGGAGTAGGGAAAACTCACCTAGCAATAGGTCTAACAATTGAAGCAATAGAACAAGGAAATACAGCCTATTACACCAGATGTGATGATTTTATTTTATCTTGTAAAAAGGCTGAGAAGCGTGGAACTACTGCCCGCCTAGTTAATAAATTGTGTGTTCCTGAAGTATTAATTATTGACGAAATGGGTTATTTTCCATTTGATGAGCTTAGTGCTAATCTATTGTTTCAAATCATTTCAAAAAGGTATGAGCATGGATCTATAATTATTACGTCCAATAAATCCTATGTTGAATGGGGGAAAATATTTGGAGATGATGTTTTAGCTACGGCCGTTCTCGACCGTTTATTGCACCATTCAATAACGTTTAATATTAAAGGACAATCATATAGGTTAAGAGAAAAACAACGGGCTGGCGTTCAACCAATACAAGGTTGAACGCTGAAATTGGGGATTTTTTAACCGTTGGAAATGGGGAAAAATAAACCGTTGTTGACACTAGAGACTGACCTAGCTAAGCAGGAGAGGAAAGCTAAAAGACTTTTAGACCTATATCTAGATGAGGAATTAGATAAGCAATCATATCAGCAGAAAAAACAGGTATTAGAGGATACTATTTCTGCTCTTAAAAATGAGATAGGTATTATCAAAAGTAAAATAGAAAGCATGGATGCCTCTGCTCAGGTAGATAAAGTAACAGATATTATTGAAATGATTGATACCTTTGAGGAGATGGAGTTAGAGGAGCAAAATGCTACATTAAAGCTCATTATTAAGGAGATAGTATTTACTAAGACTGCTGAGACTAATAATGAGCCTACTATAGATATTCATTGGAGAGAGCTGTAATAGCCTCTCTTTTTTATTTTTTATCTAATTCCATTTTATCTAATATTTTTGAATGGAGTATATTATAATAACCTTCATCAAATTTAAATAATCTAAATCCATTTTTAGGAATTTCAGATATATCTATTATTTTTTTCTGTATTAGAGATAGGATGATTCTTTTTCTACTTCTTTCCTCATCAATAACATCACTAGGCTTAACAAATTTGTTATCAAAATAATCAGCATATAAGCTATGATTTTTATAGTCATTTAGCATTTCAGATAATGCACTTCTTATTTTAAAATCCTCCATAAAATCAGCACTATCAAAAGTCTTAAACATTTCATTTAAATCAACTGCTAGGTTATCACTTTCAATAAATGCCTTAAACTCTTCCAAATCATTATTAGGCATATTAATTCTCTCATCTTTTACCTCTGTTGATTCTTTTCTTAATTCAATTTTTACAAAAGCATTTTCCATCATCATCATTAAGGCATAGGCTGTGGATGTCTTGCTCTTATGGTTTCTTAACCTTTTATTTAGTTCTTTCCAATTTATTTTTTCTTTATTATAAACCCTCAAAGCTACTGTAAATAACATAGGTAATTTACCAAATTCCTCAATTGCAATATGGGCACACAAATAAGCTCTTGCATATTTTTCATACTTATATAAAATTTCTGCTTCCTCAATCAGTTCACAGGCATTTTTATAAATTTTTAAATAAATTTCCTGTATATCATTTACCTTTAGTTGGTTAAAGCTCACAAATAATCATCCCCTTAATATGTTTTATCTTTTACATTTATTTTATCTCTGCATAAAAAGAAAAAAAAGGAAAAGCCTTTTTGCTCCTCCTTTTAACTAGCTGATGTATTTAATTTTTGATTGTACAACTCTATCATTTTCTTTGCCCACATATTAAAGTTAGGCTTACCATGTACATAAACTGTAACTTTTTCTTTAGTCTTAAAAGTAATAACCTCTTTTTTATTTGTTGATTGATCCATGGTCATATCCTCCTCAGTTATTTAGTTATCCATTACTATAATTAGAGCTGGTTTTAAAACTGTGACATGAAAGCCTGAAAATCAGTTAATGAAAAAGCAGGAGAAAGCCTCAGACATCTCCTACTCACTATCTTTATTCTCTTTTTTCATCAGCCTCTGCCTCAGAGAGCTTTTTTAAATGCCTCTGTCAGCTTTAATAATCCTGATGACTTATTACCCTGAGTCTTGTTTAATCCTGCTCTCAGAGACTCTGCAATCCCCTTATTATCCATTAGATAAACTCCTCATCATTTACTATTTATTTAGTCAATCTACTCAAAGCTCATCAGGGATATAAAAGCTCCTATGCTCCTGATACTTAACCTCTTTGACTCTGAGCTGCTCATCAAGTACAGGTACAGGATAAACTGTCAGCAATCCCTCATCAGTCATCCTCCATTTAGTAGGCATTGATAAGACATCTAATACAGCTTTAAGCCTTGCATCTAACATCTCAGACTTTTTCTCCTCTAGAAAACCTCCAGGCTCTTAAACAGTTTATATGCTTGTGTAGGCTCTACATCATCCTCCAACAGATAAGACCTGACCTCATTTAGAGATACTAATCCTTTGTAAACTATGCTCATATATCTGCTCTCTAAAGCAATATAATCAGCTTTGCTCATTTTGTTATACTCAGGCTTAGGATATGTCCTGTTATAGTCTCCTGACTTTCTATCAGCAAAGAAATCATTACAGACCTCAGGCATCCTAACTCCTTTAACAATTGCTCTAATTACTCTCTCATTAAGTCCTACCCTTGCAGATACCTCTGACAGTTTCAATTCTTTAGCATGGTATAGATATAAACTACTGTATGCTAAGTTTTTGTCCATTTTCTGACCTCCTCTCCTCAAATAAAAAAGAGCCAAAGCATCAGCCTCAGCTCCCAAGCAAATTTTATTTTTTGTCATTAAACATAAAAGGGATAACCTTATAAGCTAGTATCATTGTTGCTACTACCTCTAAAATCAGCATTTGCAGAGTCCTCCTTAAAAGTATTGATCCATTTTCTACATCTCCTAAAGAGGCTCTCTTTCCTCATTAAATCCTTATTTAATCTCAATACCTATGACTTTAACTTTTGGATATAAGGTCTAACCTCATATTCAAAATTAATAAGCTCAGACTGTACCCCTCTAGCTCCTAAATGGATGCCTCTGTAAATCCTATTTTGGTCAGCCTGAGCTACAATCTGCTCATCTAATAGGATAGCTCTTACTGATGCAAAAGTTCCATTTAAGGAATGAGCAAAGCCTCCCATTAGCTCCATATGGATGCTAAAGATGCAGTAAATGCTTTCTTAGATGAGATTGAGGAGACAGTATCAGCAGGTCAGGAGCAGATAACTCAGTTAGAGGAGCAGATAGTATCTAAGCAGGAGGCTCTAAAGATGGTTACTGATATTGGAGAGATGAGATTAGCTCAGGCTGAGATTAAAGCTCTAGAGGAGGATATGGAGCTATTAAAGCAGGTATCAGCTAATAAGGTTAATGTCATGAAAGGACAGCTAGAGGATAAGGCTGAGGAGATGTTTAAGGCACACAAGTCAGCAGTATTCTTGTATAGGACTGTAGATAACTACATTTTAGTAAATACTAGCTTAGCAGAATTAAAGGATACTTTAGCATCCATTACCTCATTAACCTTAACTGTCATTTCCTTAATCATTGTCTTATTCATATTCATTCTCCTCCTGATTAGTATTTAGATATTGTTGGTATTTTTCTTTATAGTTTTTATCTGCATCTCCATCCAATTTAGATAGGAAAATATTTAAAGGCATTTTCTCAAGCTGAGGGAATAATCTCAGATGCTTATCATAATCTGCTCTAATGTCCTCATATGGAGGTAATGTAATAGTTGTCCTTGCATCTACATCTGCCTTTGCAGCCAATAGTTGTAAATACATCTGATGTCCTTCCTCCTGACCAAAGCAGTCTATTAAGTCCTTTCTGAGCTTTTCAGTAACAGGCTTTTTAAGCTTAGGCTTTCCATCCATAACCTCAAAGTCTTTTAAGGATACTTTAGTATCTAACTCCAGTCCTGATGCCATCTTTAAGACTCTTAATGACTGAGCCATTTCTACATATTGAGGATTAATAACTCCATTCCAAAGACCATACATCAGTATCCCTGCTGTCATGTTTCAACCTTACTAAGCTATCCTCTAGGTCTAGCTCCATATACATAGCAGTCCTGCCTTGAGTCTTTTCTGTACCCTGATACAAGTAATCAGACTCTGCTAGAGTTGCTTTAACTAGAGCAGATACATCCTCATCTTTAATCTAGGCTCACACTCAATCATATACAAAGCAATCTCATATGCCTCTACAGACTCTGTACCTGACTGTCTGCCAAAGCCTTTAAGAATGGACTTAATCATATTTGTAGCAATGCCATAGCCTACAGGAGTCTTTTTTATGTCCTGAGCTGTCATCCCTTTAATATGATGCAGATACAAAAACTGACCTACTCTATAACCACTGATATGCTCAGATGTTACATTCTTAGAGCAAAGTCTGTAAGCCATAGCAGACCCTTCCTCTGTAGCCTCTCCTGATACTCTGTATTGATTAAATTTGTAATTGATACTCATTGCAGATACCTCCTGATTTTAATTAGCTAAAATCTAGCTACATATAGCTGAGCTTTGAGCGATCAAATTAAAGTATCTTAGAAAATAAACAAAAGAGAGCCTCATTAGCTCTCAGTAAACTACCTCTCTTTAACTTTTACTCTTTTACCTGTATGTAAATGTATTCCAGTATTCTGTATTATTAGCTATAATTACATGGACATTATTGTGAATGGAGAGCAAAGACCATGCCTGTTAACCCTAACCCTTTAACTCAATTAACTACATATATACCAATGGCATCTGCATTACTTGGAGCTACTGTAGGAGGTATTGTTGCTTGGTTTAACCTCAACAGAACATTCAATGAGCAAAGAAGGAGAGAGCAATTACAGGAAAGTAAGAATGAGAGAATAGCTATTAACTCAGTAATGAAAGAGGTTGATTATAACTCTCTTCAGCTCTTAAATTTAAAAAAGAAAATGAAGAAATTTACTATGGATGAAGTGGATTTTAAAACTCACCCAATACCTTTAGTAATTAAACAGGATAAATGGGTAAAACATAGTGATAACATTGAATTTATTGAGAAGTTTGATATTAGTGAAAAGAAAGATGATAATGATTTTTCTTGGGAGGCACAATCTCTTTTATTAAAATTGGAGTATTTTTATTATCAAATAAATTCTATTATCACAAGTCAATACATTTCAATCCAAACAGCAGAGGATTTAATTCCAATTGGTCAAGATATTTCATCTCAATTAGGAAAAGCACTGAAAGAGTATAAGACAAAATAAAAAGAGGAGCTTAATTGCTCCTCCTGTATTTTAAAAATAAGGGTTTCTTATTGCATCCATAATATCAGCATCAATATAGTTTATCTCACCTGTAGTATCCCTGATGATTGCTACCTTTTTCTTACCCTCAACAAGAGTAAATCCCTGCTGTTTCTTATATAATTTAAAGTCTCTTTCTTCAACTGCTAAATTATTAACTGCTTTGATTACCTCATCAGGCTGTTCAAACATCAGCCTAATAACTAATTCTTCCTGATTTCCTACCTTGAAGATGTTTACCAACTCAATGCTTTCTCCCACTACTGCCATTTGGTATCCCCTCATTTCAAGAAATATACTAACAAGAATATTTTACCATATATACAAGAAAAAGAGAGCTTATTCAGCTCCCTTTCCTGTTAAGAAACAATTTATATTCTTTCAACCAATCAGGCATATGCTGTATGGCTGAGGTCATAGCTTTGCTTGTTATTTATCTATGACTGTAATTGATTTTCCAAAGTATAAGGACTTATTTATCATATCAATAGTAAAATCATTTAATTCACCCTTAATACAAATAATATCCTTAATATCTATAATGGTACTATTTATAATAGCTGTGCAATTTAGCTTTGGGTAGCCCTATATTACAGTCCTTAAGTCTGTCAATTCTATCATCATATAATTTTTCAATTAATGGCTCAATGACTGCATATTCAGCATGGTGAAGTTTTTTGTGGCAGCCTACACATAATGAAACTATATTAGCCTCAACATCAATGCTGTTGGTTGGAAAATCATCTTGGTACTCCATTGGGATTAGATGGTGAGCCTCAACATAATTTTTCTTTGTTACTCTTGAGATAAAGTCCTTATGAGTAATATCAATCTCACATTTATATTTAGCAGTAACAATTGCTGTTTTAGATGTTTTTGAATCCCTTTTATATGAACTAGTTCCACTTCCTGATGTTTTAGAAGGTTTACCTTTAGGTTTGTCCTCTACAGTTACATCATCAGGGACATCCTCTTGCTCTACCTGATACTGAAAGTTTGTCTCAGGATTGGAGAGCATATCAGAAATAAAATTCTTTAATTCCTCTGTAATGTTTACTAAGAAAACTGAACTTGAATTTTTTACATCAATTACTCTATCACCATTTTTTTCTAGAGTAATATCACCAATATATTTGTCATCAATCCTAAAAAAAGTACAAACATCCACAAATACATTATTTATGTCTGCAGGGGTTCCTACTGTAGAGGCATAATAACTTGGGATGAAGTTTGTTAAGGGACTGCCAAATGGTATTTTTCCTCTACCATATATATTTAACATTTTACCTACATACAGCTCTTTATTGCCTTTATTATTTGCCAAGAAGAGTGTATATGTATTAACACCTTTAGTGATTTGATCAATTAGTTTACTTTTATTCTTATCTGAGACACCCTCTGAGGTTCTTTGAGAGCCTTGTCCCCATATTAATCTATTGTTCCTATCACAAACTAGCTTGTGCTCAGTGATTGTATCTGTGGCACCTCCAGCAATTTTATAATCCACAGGAAACTTGAGTACTAAATGAAGAGGTTTTGGCATGGCTAATACTCCTAACAATAAGTGTTAAATGGAAAAATTGATTAAGATATATACCTTTAGAATGAATTAATATCCTTGACCCTGATAAAAATCAAGCTTTTCTCTTACATGTTCTATGGAACTTAAAATAATTTTAGCCTTTACATCAATTCTAATTGGTAAATTTTCAAGAGTATAAATAGCTCCTCTAGCATTTGCTGGATTATAAGGGGCTAATTCATGAGCAAGTCCTCTAAGTGTGCTTTCCATTCTAGGTAATGCTGCTTTTATTGCCCATTCAATGGCTCTATTAAATTTATAATTAGCCTCTGGTCCATCTATGTCTAAGCTATAGGCTGATTCAAACATCTGGTCCAAAACAACTTTTTCAGCAGAGTTTAAGTATTCTGTTACCTTATTAATATCTACATTAATTCTGTAATCAACCTCATACTGTCCATCTTCCTTTCTAATTTGCTCAGTCTGAGTAGTAAATTGTTCAATCTGTTCTTCAGAAACATCAGCATCTAAATGTTGTTTTGCTAACTTTACAAATCTATCTACTCTGTACATGTAGAATTTTTGAGATGTTTTCTCTAGAAATTCTTGTATTAAATGGGGTTGAGGTCTTTTAAAGGCAGTACCTTCTTTTTCCCACCAATCTTCTTTCTTTTCCTCTGTTATAAAAATAATTGGTTTTGGATTATCCTTATCTTTATTAGCTCTTTCCATCATCTGATGCCACATAATCAAATCTCCATAAAGCTGTTGATACTTTATACCACCATATGTTCTAAAAGTATGTTTTTTAGGTTCACTTGCATCTTCCCAGCCTGGTGGTACCTCATTAAGGTACCTTTCCTTACCAATACTTTCTATGCGATCAATCATTTCTTGTTTATATGGTTCACCAATAATACAATTCATTAGCTCTAGTATGTTCTCTTGTATTTCATTTACATCTGGCAATGATTCAATTTCAGTAGCTAACTGTTCATCTATTTTTTTATTGGATTGCTCCAAATCATTAAGAATAAATTTAAAATTTTTATTTATTATGTAGGGATGTTCACTCTCAACTGTACTAAAGATTTTATTAGCTTCTATTTTTAATTTTTTTAACTTACCTGCCAGTAGATTTAAACCATCTTTTTGTCTGTTCATGTTACCTTCATAGTTATGAAAATACTCTAATGCTACTTGATGAGGTATAAATAGCCTGTTTTTTTCTTTTAGGTCTTTTAGAATATCAAATAAGGTCTTATAAGTATCCTTTGTTGTGTATTTAAAAAAACTTATCAATACATTTGTATCAACAACAAAAATTGCATCCCTCCATAGTTCATTAAATTCTTCCTGTGTATATTTAAAAAAACCTTGAAACATATTTTTCAATTTATTTCTCCTCCTACATAATTCAAGATAAAACATAGTAAGCTATAAAATAAGATGATTAGCTTTTAATCATTTCAGCTTTATATTTATTCGCCTTAATTGTCATGCTAATAAAATACACTGTTAAATCTATTAGATTTTTTAAATCTTTTAAATCTTTATCATCCCATTTTCTAACATAATGAGTTTCATCATTACCTAACCATACTGCTCTTTCTGCCATTTCTTTTATGTCTTGATTCTCAATATATGTCTTAATACAAAAAGAAATGGAGGGAGTTCCCTTTACCTTTTCAGCCTCACTAGGCTTTTAAGATATAATAAAATCTTTAATTAAATGTTCTAATGCTTTTCTATATCCTACACCACAAATAAGGTGTAATCCCTCTTGCTCTGCAATACTTGCTTGGTTATATACATCAACAAATTGTTGTGATATATCCTGAATTTCTTCTTGAAACTTTATTTTTGTTTTTCCTTTTGGATAGCTATACTTATACACATAAACCATTTGAATATTACCATCATTATCTTTAAAGTTATGTGGATGATTGTCAAACTCATAAACAGCAAAAAATAAGGATTCACATGAATTTCTTGGACATTTGCAAAGTAATTCTTTACCACCAAGTAATCCTTTCCTAAAATTGTTTGTTATACAGCAGTATGTATTCAGCAGAAATAGAATGTTGACAAAATGGGCAACCATCTGGTCTAAACCACATTCCTTTCATACTATTTTCAGCATCTTCTTTAGAATTAAAAAATATTATGTCCTTTTCAATATTTTCTCCCATGCAATCCTCCATAATGACTATAATCAACCAAATTATACCACCTTTTGACCTATATTGACATAAAAAAAGACAATTAATTCTTTGCATTAATCTCTCCATTTAATATTTGACCAACACTTAAAACCCTTGTAAAATCAGCTATATAAAGAGGTTGAACTGTAATTATTCCATTTATAAAAAGCATCCCAATTCATTCCATACCTCCTGTGGGTAAAATAAAAAGAGCCCCATAAGGACTCTATATATCATGATACTTTTCTAAAATGGATTTCTTATTTTACTTATGCCAGATTTATGGTCATAAATTCCCACTGATCCAGGAATCCCATTATTCCAGGCCATTTTACTAGCAGAAATATTATACTTCCTGCAATATTCGACAATCAAAGTTTCATAAACATTTGGGAAATCTTCACCAATAATTATCCTAACTAACGCATCTTCATATTTCACATGTTCATATTCTTTATCCTGATTAGAAAATAAAACATAACGGAGTTCCCATTCATCTTTCCAATCAGGCATTTTCACAAAAAACAATTCGTTAATATACTTATCTAAGTGGTTTTTTACACTTAATTTTATTCCATTATTTTCCACATCATCATAATTCAAATAAAAAGCCATTCCATGTTTCTCTGAGAATGAATCATAAGAAACATGATTTTGATAAATGGTTCCTTTTTCAGCAAAAGTATCATTAATTATTTTTGTTAATTTAGATTTATCAAATACTAAACAAATACCACTATGGTTACCGGCATATTGAGCCCACATTCTTGGATGTGAAAAACCATTTCCCCTAATAAAGCTTAAAGGATCCGAGGGTAACACCACATCCCGAGTAAAACATAGTAATTTAGTATTCTCTTTTAAGATGCAGTTTGCTTCTTTTTGTAATTCAAAGAAAGATTCATTACTAGCAATATTAGTATCGGTCGGACATATCAAAGTGAAATTCCAATTTTTGCTTTCTCTTGGATCATTTGTTTTTTCAAAAGGACTAAACCTAATTGTTTGATTCGGTAAGATATGCTCAAGTGCAGTTGTATACGTTGTAAAATGATAAAGATATTGGTCGGGATTAAAATTATTTAACATTAATAAGTCATCCTTTCATATTGAAAAGTTAAACCTATTAAAGTATATCATGCCAATCGTCAATTTTACCTCTTCGTAAAAAGCAACCGTTTCGGTGCATTATTCAGCTGCCTAGGCTTTCCGAATAACGTGCCTTTCTTTTTGTCTAGTTGGTTTAACTACGGTTTAATGAAGTCAAATAAAAGACCTCCCAATTCTTTCCATACCTCCTGTGGGTAAAATAAAAAGAGCCCTGGAAAAGGACTCTTTGTTTCAAAATTTATTATTGTGTCACTGCTTCAACATGGATTTATCTATCTAATTAGAGGCGGTCTCGGTGATCTACCCTCTAAATAGCTAATCCACACCCCAATATGTTGTTTAATTGTCCTTTCCGGGACATCTGTTTTTAGTCTATTTAAAATCAGGATCTACCAATAACTTTTTTGCAATGCCTTCAATTACCCGTTTTCTTTCTTGTGTTCTAGGTTTTGTCTTTTGTAACAATTCGGTATCAACAATATTCCATACGACTTTCATTTGTTCAATCTCTGTCCAACTGGAATTTCTCATTGTAGAACTGCACCCGTTAGCTTAATAACACCTTAGTTAATTTAATTAATGTTTCACAATAAAATTCACCAATTTCGCTAAATGCTTTTTGTGCAGATTTTACATTATATTTTGGCGAGTAGGGGTCACTGAATCCGTGCGTTCCGTTAAATTTATGTAATTCGATATTCTTTTTATCTAAAGTTAAAATTAACTCGTCCACATTAAATGATTGTTCTTCTTGCGGAAAGAATAGCATAGTAGGACATTGTGGTGTTAATTCTACATAATCCCGAATACGTGAACCATAGTATCCAACTATTCCATCGACACATTCTTCCTCACTACATAACCAAGCTACAGTTGCCCCTACACTAAACCCAATGATAAATATTTTTTGGTATTCATCTTTAACATCTGATAATAGAACACTAAATTATTTTGTTTCTATACATTACCTTATTTACATTATGCCTTACGGTATTATGACCGGCTTTAGCACCTTTACCAATAGCTATAAGCATAACATCTAAATACCTTTCAGAAATATTTAAGGTTGCTTTTAATTTCTTAGAATCATAGCCTGACATAGTAATTGTTTCAAAACCTGCTTCATTTGCTAACAAAATTAATGACATTGACGCAAGACTTACATCTCTAGTTAATTCTAGCTTTAAATCTTCATTTGATTTATTTTCATAATATTTTATTGCAGCATTCTCTAGATAATCTCTTAGCGATTCATCAAAAAAACCTGCTTGAAAGCCTTCTTCATGTATCTTAATAATATTATCTTTATCAAATGCTTGATAATCACCCAACATAACAATTAAAGTTGAAGCTTCTACCACTTGTTGTTGATTAAAAGCTATAGGTAGCAATAAATTTCTTAAGTCTAGATCATCAATAATTAGGTATCGAGTTGCTTGAATATTATTTCCGTTAGGTGACTTACTTGCACTTTCAATTAATGAGGTTAGAATTTCTGAACTTATTTTATAACTTGAATCATAATGTCTAACTGAACGTCTTTTTTCCAAAATATTTTTTACACTCATTATAACAACTCCGAAATTTTTATTTATCGCTCCTTTAATTATAGTAAGCAATAATAAATAAGAAAATAACGTACAAAAATGTGGTATAGCCACTTTTAAGTGCATATTCAGGAGGGACAGCACATGGTTAACTATAATACTGGAATCAACATTTTTATGAACATTGCAGGTGGAAAATGGAAATGTTTAATACTCTTTTTCTTGAGTCAAAAATCAGTAAGGACAAAAGAGTTTTACGAATTAATACCTGGAATTACACAAAAAGTCTTAACAGATCAATTGAAACAGTTAGAAAGAGATGGACTTGTACGAAGAGAAATATTTAAAGAGGTACCACCAAAAGTAGAATACAGCTTAACTGATCTAGGAAGATCATTTGTACCAGTATTAAACACAATGTGTGAATGGGGTAATAAGTATGCAGATATAAAAGGTATAGATAAAGATCAACAAATTTATTGTGATCATAATTAAACCTAAATTTCATCTAATGGTTCCCTCACAAAATTTCAAAGATAATAATTAAAAATAACTTGTTTAGCTGGTAAACAACATGTATATCATATATAAAGCTAGTTAACATAAACACAATTTTAAGAAGTACGCAAAAACGCCAAACCTATATGTACCAAAGGTTTGGCGTCACTTCGTTTTTATCGTTTATGCATGTTTTTTATACATCGTTGATACATCAACGTTTTCGGCTTCTTCAGAAGCTTGGTGGCTGCATAAAAAAATGGAGTTTATGCAATCTCTTATTCAATATAATGGCCCTTTAATGGAATAACATGACTGGCGTTTTTAAACACCTTTATTGTAAATGTAACAACTTTATTTGTAATGAAACATCTCTATTGTCATCCAACAAGGAGTCCTGCCGACAAAACGCGGATATCGTATGTTAGACATTTTTCAGAAGATAAAACCCTGATTTTTTTACGCTAGGGGTACCTCCAACATTTTGACGTGCAACTCACACTAATTACTAAATGGAAAAAAAAAGCTGATTTCTCGTACGCTAAGGGAATCAGCTTTTTTTATATATCTTTATTCACGGAAACGGGGATCAGCCAGAGCAATAGCAGTAACCTACAATACTCAAGTACAAAAGTATTATAAAATTGAATATTGCCATGACTCGGTGCCACTAATGCCAAAGTTGAGAGCCACAAGTGCCAGTAGGACAGCCACCAATAAAAAAGGGTTCTGCAATTAGTCAGTGGTACCAGATTGTCACTTTACATGGAGCCTCTACGGGCATGGATTCCCAGCCAAAAAGCCAGCATTCATAAGGCTGGCTAAGCCAACAAGGCTATCATGCCCGCCTCTCCATGTAAAGTGCACGTCTAGTCCGTCAACGTATCATAGGGTGGCTCTCGTCATCCCAGAGGTGGCTCTAAAATCTGTCCGAAGTGGCACTGGAAAATGGCAGAGGTGGCACTTTTGCATGGCTGTATACAAAAATAGGTATACCCGACTTCCCGCTATATTTAAAGCTCCGTTACCCCTTTTCATTGACCTTTTTTTCCTTCCGCTGTGTCCGAATAATCATAGGACCGGTTTTTTTGTCATTTTTGATGTTTTGCAGATAATTTACCAGATAATTTTCCGTGATCCGTTCCGGCACATACCCTAAACGGGTCCGAATGATATTTTCCACGACGAACGCCTTTTTTGTGAAATACATGTAATCCTGGCCTGATTCCTTTTCAGCTTCTTTAAAATCATTGCTTTCTTCACCAGCACGGCGAAACACATGCATATAATGATACATGTCATTTCGCTCTTTCCGTATCATTTTAAGCAAATACAGAATCTCAAAGGTGGATAATGTCATGATTTCAGGTGTCGTCTTATCGATCTGAGCAGCCAAAACAAAATCACGAAATCGAACGTCTAGTCTTTCGCAATTCTCTTTAACAATCCTGATATCAATATTCATGCAACAAAAATCACAATAGTAATATTGATGATCCATTCTTTCGATATGACTGCCGCAATATGGACAAGTTTTCATACAGATCCTCTCCTTTGATCCTGGTTTTTGAACTTTCTACCCCAATGAGAAATCCATTGCTCCATTTACGAACAGATGTAACAGTACGAAAATAATCAGTTTTCCTGTTACCCTTTATTCTTTTAATCTCTTAATTTTAAAGGATTTCAGCCCAACCTACATCCAAACATCTCCTTCTCCCCCGAATCATCTACGAAAGGTTTTAGGTTGCTGCAGCAACCATCCAGCAGGGCTCGATGCCTGCTTTCATCAAGAGAAAAAAACGAATGTTTTTTTCCTCCATCCGTGACCAATACCGGCAACAATATAGCCGGTGTTGGTCTCTTATATGATTAAAATGACAAGTATTCCAGGGAATCTGGGTTCTTAATATTTGTATCAAATAACTTCAATCACTTCCGTATGGATAATATTTCTAGCGTTCAGTTCACATTCTTTGATACGATTTAATTCGTAATCTTTCAAATCAAGGTCTTTAGAAACCATTTCTTCTGCTTGTTCTTGGTTTTTGGCAACGATAATCGATACCCTTTGTAAGCCTTTTGCAAAATAAACTACTTGAAAAACCTTCATATTCATTCACTCCTTTTATTAGTTTACTATGGATATAGATTTATCCTTTCACCGGCTGATTTGGCAGCCGGTGAAATTTGTGCTTATGATTTAATAAGTGATTATTTCCTTTTAATTTTCTTCTATCGAATGTGCATTTGTTTCTCCTAAAATATAATCGGCTGCTTTCTGTGCTTGAGCAGCTGCTTGTAAAATTAATCGACTATCTTTCTTTATAGCTCGTAACCATGAATCGATATAGCTCGCGCTATTTTCGATGGTACTGTTATCAATTCCGGACACTCCGCACAACATCGCCGTACCCATTTCCGCTACTAATTCCTCTTTGGAATAAATCTCATCCCCGAATGCCACTCCTTCAGTCATAATACCCGGGCGGGCTAAACGGCTTTGATGTCCTGTACTGTGCGCCATTTCGTGAAATAAAGTACAATAAAATTCCTCCGGAACGTTAAAATCTTTGATAGGTGGGCAATTGATTCTATCCTATGTCGGGAAATAGACTGCTTTACCCGATTGAAACGTGTAATCTGGTGAGTTTATATATCCTTTAAAAATTTCTTCCGCTTTTTCGATAGGGTCATACTCATTGCTTCTTTTACTTTCTAAGCCGGTACACTGTTTATTAATCTCCCAAACTCGATAATAAAAGGGTTTGGCAAAGGTCTTTTTTTCCCCTGTTTCTTCGTCTTCTTTCTCTTTCCAAAGCCAATAGACAATGATATGGGAATTTTTTAGTTCCTCTTTTTTAATTCGTCCACCCGCATCTAAAATCTGTTTTTTGGAAGCATATTCCCCTGGTTCCACTAGGAAAATATTGATTCCCCGGTATGGCTTTTGTGTTTTCCAATTGACCGCATTTGAATTGGTCCATGGTTGGCGCCACGGTACAACGCACTTTTCTAATTTTCCGATGATTTTTTCCGTAATGATTTCATACACGCTTTTTGTCATCTTGTTTTTCCTCCTTTGATTTGCTAATGATTTTAGATTTTTGATGTTTGGTCTAATGATTTTCTTTTCCCTTTTGACTTGCGAAGCGAGTAAGTTCCCCAAAGGGGGATGATTTTTCCCCTTTTGCAAGTAGAACGAAAAACACGCATAGGCAATGGGTCAAGGGTGCTCTTCGCACAAAAAGTTTTTTGCTGTTGCGATAGCTCCTTTATGCAAAAAAGTTTTTTGCCCCTTGACCGATTGACTAGCCTTCTTAGCTTCTAGCCGGAAAGGTTCGGGTGTCCTGCCGGCTGGAAGCTTAGAAGGCTTGCGCTGTTTTACGATTCGGAAGGCAAAAGGGAAAAATAAACAACAAAAGCAGCCGTTTCGGCTGCTCTCCTTTTGTCTTATATTCTTTTGATCTTTCAATCTTTTGATTTTCCGGTTTTCGGCTCGTTCGGTATGGCGGTTTAAGCCGTAAATGGAACAGGAACCTACGGAATGTAGGCGTGAGCCTTACAGACCGTGGTTATCGGTCCATTTAATGCCGAAGCGACACGTACGGAATGACAGAAAGGTGCTTTTTCCTTTTTGATCAGTCCGTAGTGCTGCCGCCCAAAGTCGTTCTGTATGCTTTTAACCTTAAGATTATAAAGTCCTTATTTCTAAAGAAAAATCGCAGCCTTAAGGCTGCCTGACTGGCAAAAATCTGTAGGGGGATGTAGGAATATCTAAAATTTTGTAACATACCCCTTGAACAATAAGAACGAATGTTCCTATAATATATAGAGAGAGGAATTTTTAATGAATAGAGATCATAAAGATCGTGGTATGAAAAAATGGAATGGTTTTTTCATGCCCGAAACCATAAAAATGTTGAAGGATCTTTGGGAGGATGATCAAAAAACTCCTAGGCCACATCTCGATGAAACAAAAATTGAAGAGATGGAACGGCTATTATTTGAAGGCATGGCCACCAAAAGGCTATTAGAAATTACCACATGGACAAACGGCTTTTTTACTTCACGCGTTGGATTTGTAACAAAAATAGATCCTCTAAAGAAAAAAATTCAAATTCAGGATGAACTGAGATCCACCATCAATCTTGATTTCTTTTCCTTAACCAATGTAATGGTCAAATAAATACTTACCATAAAAAGGTCAAACCTTTACATTATTGCGCTTTATAGAAGGGATTTTTTCAGATTCATAGAAATACATAGAAGACAAGTCATTATACGAGGGGGATTTGAATGGAGTTTTCAGTTCTCGTTTTAGGGTTGCAATATTTCTTGTTGGTAATGGGTGGTTGCTTGATTTTTTTCATCCTAGTGTTATTTTTCTCCAATAGATACACAAGGAGTGAATTAAATCAAATGGAACAAAACGAAACAATGAATGAAATACAACGAATGTAACGGTGAACAGTTTTCAGTGTTTCCGCTAGTTCAAAATACTTAGCCCTTCCAGCTACGCTTAAGCTGTGAAGGGCTGTTATAGGTACGAGTGCAAACATAACAAATATGATCCACAATTAGAGGGTAATCATTTCAACCGTTTCCCATTTCATATCTTTAAAATTTTAGAGAATGAACGGTGTCGTAATAGTCGTTTCGAAATATCGAAGTATTAATTCCCAATAAAAAACTGGATAGCGATTTAATCGATCCAGTACGTATTATTGATATGAAGTTTTTCTTATTATTCTCCTTCACCCATTTTCCACATATTTAACGAACATTTAAGTATTTTATTATAAGGACAATCTACATCTGTCCCTAGTATCGGCCCCACCTACGCCAGATACGCTGACGGCCACGCATGCCATCCAACCCACTATTTATTATAATAGAAAACGCTTACATTTTCAAATTTAAATTGAATTTTCAGAATAATTTTCTTATAGTTATATATTTACTGTTAATTTAAATGGGCAAAATCCTCCCTTTATCTTCTCTGGAAAAACCGAATTATTGTCCAAAAAAGGAATCCATTCATTTAAAATTGAGTATATATGACGTTTTCATTCACATCATGCACAACCAAAATCTTGTAATTTTTATGTGCCACAACGGTTCTATTTCCTTCAAATTTCAATTCCGTCTTATTTTCGGTTATATTCACAATGACTGAATTTTCATTTACCTTCTCAACAATCCCTTTGATTGCTTTCTTAAAAAGAATATGATTTCCCACTTCTGCTATTTCTTTTGCCTTGAATATCATTTTTCCCCTCCACAGAAAAGTACAGTTAGCCTATTACTTTTTCTTTCTTACATGATTTCCTTATGAACTCTTGCTCTCTTCGTTTGATGTATATCTATTTGTAATTTTTTCTTAAATAAAGTGAAAAGGGTCATCATTCTTTTCTTCCATTTTAGTTGCTTTTCATATTTAGACCCGTATAAATATTGATTAAAAAGATAATAGCCTGCCTCCTTAATCACGATCAATAGGACGATAAACAGAACAAAAACAATAATCCAAATCCACATGTATTAATCCCCTTTTGATAATGCAACCTATTGGCAAAATATCAAAAATGACGAACCCATAATGATGATATTAATTACGATTCTTTCAAACTAGCTTTTATAAGTATTTTACCAAAATTATGGATATTGAGATAGATAGAATGTAGGTTTTATTTTGAATTGCGAAATAATTGAAGAAAAAGTGTGGAATATCGTCTTTTACTTTAACTTGTGTATTCTCATCCTTACCAAACAGTAAACCGTATATGAAATCCCTGGTTTATTCACAAAAAGTTCACCGACTCATTCACAATACAATATAAAGAAAAAAACAGCTTGGAAACCCAAGCTACATTGCTGTTAACAGCTCCTACCTTATTCCTTTTTCGTTCGTTTCTTCTCCTGTTCGCAATACGTTTCGACTGTAGATTTACTCCAATAGGGGGTACCTGCAAGTTCAACATCCGCTTTCGGTATTTTTCCTCGACTGTAATACACATTTAATTTCCGTTTATCATAATTCAAGCCATGTTCTGATAAGAAATCAGCAAACTGCTTTTGATTAAAATAATCATCCGGCGTTTCTCGAAGAATGGAATGGGTAGGTTTTTGAATTAAATACGTATCTTCTTGAAAGAACTGGGTCACTAATTCTAACGCGAGTTCAAGCCAATCATTCTCTAAATGGTGATACAACAATCCAATATTAAAACTTTCCTGTTCAGGAGCTTCAAAAAACCAAGCTAATTTGAGGAATACAGCTTCAACATCTGTTAATCCTTTCATTGCTTCTTCCACCAATAAGATGTTCTCATAAGCTTTTAACTTACTTTTAAATTTCGGAAACGTTTCAATGATTCGTTTAGTGGAGCATTTCACCCTATCCCCTCCTGTTGACTTAGTCAACACAATCATAAAATAAAACGTTGACTTAGTCAACATCAAAACAGTCCATATATTGTTTTTATGCTGCATTCATGCACAGCATAGATGCAGCCGTCTTATTGGGATCGATGCTCTAAATAAGAGGAAACATACAAAATATGAAAAAAACAAAGGAGAGGGTTCCTTCTCCTTTGAATCTACATTTTACCTTCAGCTTTCATGCTGAAATAACTTAGCATTGGCATTGCATAATCACTTGAAAGCACGAAATAGAATGACATATATCGCTAAACAGCAACTAGACTTACAGGCAGTATTTTCGCAGGTGGAAACCGCTAGAAGCCGACAAGTACCAACTAAAAAGGGCTCTCGTTTCCTTCTTTTTAGTCCTTAGTTCTTCATTTTTTGTAACTTTTTAGGTTGTTTTGTCATATGTATTCCAATTGTGTGAAATTTTTCGCATAATAATAATTGCGTAGAAAATCGATTTTATCGAATTAAACAGTTAAAGAAAAATAGGGGAATGGATGATGGTTAGCGAGATCGAGAAATTAGAAGATCGAATCAATCAATTAAGAGAAGAATTGATCCAAATTGCAAAAGCAACCGGCTTAAAAAGCAATGAAACCCTTCGATACAGTCAGAAATTAGACGATCTCATCACGATGTATCAAATAAGTAAAAATGAACAATATAAAAAAGTTTGATTAAAAGTCCTGTATTGTCACATGATGAATATGGGAATTTTTTTTGATTTTTCTTTTGAAGTTTACATCGTTTAAAGTGCACAAGATGGTTACGAAAATCATTAATTACGTTGCGCTTTGCGTTAATTGAATGAAATCATCCAGATCCTTTGGATTGACTATCTGTTCAAAGTCGCATGGTTGCTTTAATGTAATGCCCCTTTGAGTAGCAACTGAAATCAGTAAACCTAATTCATAATACATATTTTTCGTTAATAATCCTTTTTCAATGTTATTCATCATTTCATCATAAAAAGCAATTAAAAAATCAGCAGGTAACTTTTCATAAAAATCCATTAATCACATCTCCCCTAATAAAAATGTAGGAAAACCTTTTTGGACAAAAAACATCACCTTAACCCCATTATATATAAGCATTTGTAAAATGTTTGTCGATTTTATTTAATATTTACAAATAATTCAACAATATTTTATCTTCGAGGGTTAGAAAAATGATCCGCGTACATTTTTTTACTTTACAGTCTCCTTTAAAATTATTAAAAATGAGATTCTGGAACAGTACCATTTTAAAACCGACTTTTTATTGTTATTTATGCTGCATCCATGCGCAGCATAGATGATGCCGTCTTGTTTGGGGCTCGCTGCCTCCAAACAAGACGAAATCACACAAAAATAAAAAATAACAAAGAAGAGGGAGGAACTTTAACTAGACCATAAAAAAAGGCGTACATTATGTTTAATATGTACGCCTTTTTGGTGAAATTTCAACATCTTTTACACATTAAACGGACCAAATTAATTATGTCCACTATGTATAATATATGAGCGTTAGCGGTCCCTTTACTTTGAAGAAGGATCGTGTAACCTTGATAGGTGTTGGAGTAGAGGCAACTTGCTCCCTTTCCAAGAGAAACACGACCCTGCAAGGTTCAAAGTCAAGGGCATATATTATACATATCTAATATGTAAGAGCCTTTTAAAATCAATGAATTTTCACCTTTAGTCTTGATGAATCTACCCCTCTTTCCTTTCTGCTACATCTTCCATCATGGCTTCGATCCACTGGATGGCTTCTTGTTTGCTGCTCATCGGTTAGTCGAACAAATTTTGTGCTAGCCTCATCTTCCTGACAAAATCTACCTACAAAATAACCTGTGCTTGATTTTGCTACCTTCAACCCATGAAAACTTGTTTCCATTCTCTATCACACCTTTTTTGTTTAACCTCTCCCAATCTTTGCAAAAAGGGCTGTCAACGGGCTTCAAGTTTGTGAAGTTTTTTAAGCGCCCTTCTTAAAAAAGTTCACAAACTTTGCGAAGCGCTAGCGTAGCACCCTTGACCGCCCTTATGAGCAAACGATTACAATAAATAGAACAAAGAAGGAGATTAATAGGGGCCGTAAATACGATCCAACGGGCTACCGTTGGATAGGTTTGGGCGAGAAGCCCAAGGTCTTTAAGATTTTCGACTCGTTTGGTACGGCAGCCTGCCGTAAATGGAACAGGAACCTATGGAATGTAGGCGTTAGTTAAATAGACTAAACTAATAAGAGGATACTATGTTCAAGTCTGATTAGTTACTTACTATCATTTGAATTTGTTCTGTCGTTAAGTTCCGAATAAACTCAATAAAATCAATGGCCTTAATTCCAAATTCCTCACATTTCTCCATATACCTGCTATAGGCTTGTTCATACATTCCCATTTTACTTGTTCTCCTTTCGTTCTGTACCTGTGACTTTTTGAAAGATTATTCATAGGAAGCTAGTTTTTGCACTATCTTCATGCCCTGTTCTTGGTATGAGCCCCACCTACGCTGTATACCGTGATAGCCCCCCTGCTATCTGACCTATAGTTGTGAAAAAGGAACAGGGCAATCATCTAGCACGATTAATCATATTCGTTACCTTAGGCTTCATGATTTCCGATGCATCTCTCACACTCATATAAATAAGATTCGTGTTGCTCCTCAATGGTGTCTCCACATTCACGACATTCTTTTTCCGGTAAGTTACGGTAGAATTCTAAAGTTAACATTTTCATGACCTCCTGAAATAGTGGATATATTTGTTAGATTGATTGTATTATAACAGATTTTAAAAGTCAACAACTGTTATATAATTATTTTAAGTTTACTAGGTGTGAGGTTTTAGATTGAAGATAGTCAAAAAGATGGTTCTGGTGCAAAAATCATTTGATAGAGACATAGAACTTAATGACCTGTTCAATGACAGTTTATGATGCCAATCCAAACAACTTATGTATGAATTTGACTTCATTTTGAACAGACCTCACCTGTTGGTGAAGTTGTCTTTTTTTCATCATATGCATCGCTTCAATGCCACTCAATATAGAAGTGGCTGTTTCATACAACTTAAATCCCAACATAGAACGCACACGTTTCTTAATGAAACGATGATCTCCACTATATTGTTAGGATACCGTATTCGCCTGATTTTGACGCCTTCAGGCATCAGCTTTTCCTCTTTTAACTGTTCAATGGCTAAAGGATACGCTGGATTTTCATCAACCGTTACGACACGTGGTGTTGTAGAATGACAAACAGCCAAGGCTTTTTTGAAAAAGCGCTTGGCTGCTTTGGATATATCCTTTAAAAATTTCCTCTGCTTTTTCGATAGGGTTATGGTCAAACGTTTCATTGCTTCATTAGCTCTCTAATCCGATGCATTGTTTATTTATCTCCCAGACTCGATAATAAAAGAGCACTTGCTTATATAAAATCAATTCGTACAAACACTTGGTCATTTCCAACATCAGATGTAAAAACAGTAATGTCACTTAAGTAAGTAATTTTAGTCGTCTCAGCAAAATGATTTACTTGGATAGAATAATCGCTAATTGTCCTTGGGCGATTACCACTGATCTCCATTTGGCGAGTAATAGACGTTAGTGCATTAACCATGGTTAATCCCTCAGGATTCGATTTGCTCTGTGCAGAACGCTCAATAAAAAGATTGTTCAAATCTTCCGTAATAGTAAAAACGCTTTTCTTTTTCGGCATGTAAAAAACCTCCTAAAACGTTAATGAAATATCGGGTGTATTTCGGCTTTTGACCGATGCACTGACCGTTTCATTTAGCGTTCTAGAAGGTTGATTTGACGGGCTTTAACGCCCCTTTTAAAGATGCGCCTTAGAGGATTCGAACCTCTGACCGTACGCTTAGAAGGCGTATGCTCTATCCAGCTGAGCTAAGGGGCCAATACCACTAACATTAATACAACATTAGCATTAATATCATATATAGCGGCGGAGGGGATCGAACCCCCGACCTTACGGGTATGAACCGTACGCTCTAGCCAGCTGAGCTACACCGCCATTTTTTAAAAATGATGGAGCCTAGCGGGATCGAACCGCTGACCTCCTGCGTGCAAAGCAGGCGCTCTCCCAGCTGAGCTAAGGCCCCATTTTATTAATGCAAACTCTCGTCTGGTCGGGAAGACAGGATTCGAACCTGCGACCCCTTGGTCCCAAACCAAGTGCTCTACCAAGCTGAGCTACTTCCCGCAATAATAATGGCGCGCCCGAAAGGAGTCGAACCCATAACCTTCTGATCCGTAGTCAGACGCTCTATCCAATTGAGCTACGGGCGCATTAATTTATAAATTGGTATCCGAGGACCGGAATCGAACCGGTACATTAGTCACCTACCGCAGGATTTTAAGTCCTGTGCGTCTGCCAGTTCCGCCACACCCGCAATATTAAGATGGTGAGCCATGAAGGACTCGAACCTTCGACCCTCTGATTAAAAGTCAGATGCTCTACCGACTGAGCTAATGGCTCAAAAAAGCAAAAAAAATAAATGGTGGAGGATGACGGGATTCGAACCCGTGTTACCGCCGTGAAAGGGCGGTGTCTTAACCGCTTGACCAAGGGGCCATAACAAATTTTAACAAAAAAAATAACCCTAGAGGGTTAGCCTGGCAACGTCCTACTCTCACAGGGACGCGTGTCCCAACTACCATCGGCGCTGAGAAGCTTAACTTCCGTGTTCGGTATGGGAACGGGTGTGACCTTCTCGCCATTGCTGCCAGACTATTTTATTGAGGAATCATTCCCTCAAAACTAGATAATGCAGAAGAAGTGTGTAAAAACAAGTTCGCCTTAAAAATTGGTTAAGTCCTCGAACGATTAGTATCAGTCAGCTCCACACGTCACCGCGCTTCCACCTCTGACCTATCAACCTGATCATCTTTCAGGGTTCTTACTAGCTTGCGCTATGGGAAATCTCATCTTGAGGGGGGCTTCATGCTTAGATGCTTTCAGCACTTATCCCGTCCGCACATAGCTACCCAGCGATGCCCTTGGCAGAACAACTGGTACACCAGCGGTGCGTCCATCCCGGTCCTCTCGTACTAAGGACAGCTCCTCTCAAATTTCCTGCGCCCACGACGGATAGGGACCGAACTGTCTCACGACGTTCTGAACCCAGCTCGCGTACCGCTTTAATGGGCGAACAGCCCAACCCTTGGGACCGACTACAGCCCCAGGATGCGATGAGCCGACATCGAGGTGCCAAACCTCCCCGTCGATGTGGACTCTTGGGGGAGATAAGCCTGTTATCCCCGGGGTAGCTTTTATCCGTTGAGCGATGGCCCTTCCATGCGGAACCACCGGATCACTAAGCCCGACTTTCGTCCCTGCTCGACTTGTAGGTCTCGCAGTCAAGCTCCCTTGTGCCTTTACACTCTGCGAATGATTTCCAACCATTCTGAGGGAACCTTTGGGCGCCTCCGTTACTCTTTAGGAGGCGACCGCCCCAGTCAAACTGCCCACCTGACACTGTCTCCCACCCCGATCAGGGGTGCGGGTTAGAATTTCAATACAGCCAGGGTAGTATCCCACCGACGCCTCCACGCAAGCTAGCGCTCACGTATCTCAGGCTCCTACCTATCCTGTACAAGCTGTACCAAAATTCAATATCAGGCTACAGTAAAGCTCCACGGGGTCTTTCCGTCCTGTCGCGGGTAACCTGCATCTTCACAGGTACTATAATTTCACCGAGTCTCTCGTTGAGACAGTGCCCAGATCGTTACGCCTTTCGTGCGGGTCGGAACTTACCCGACAAGGAATTTCGCTACCTTAGGACCGTTATAGTTACGGCCGCCGTTTACTGGGGCTTCGATTCAGAGCTTCGCGTGAGCTAACCCCTCCTCTTAACCTTCCAGCACCGGGCAGGCGTCAGCCCCTATACTTCGCCTTGCGGCTTCGCAGAGACCTGTGTTTTTGCTAAACAGTCGCCTGGGCCTATTCACTGCGGCTCTTCGAGGCTATTCACCTCAAAAAGCACCCCTTCTCCCGAAGTTACGGGGTCATTTTGCCGAGTTCCTTAACGAGAGTTCTCTCGCTCACCTTAGGATTCTCTCCTCGCCTACCTGTGTCGGTTTGCGGTACGGGCACCTTTTATCTCGCTAGAGGCTTTTCTTGGCAGTGTGGAATCAGGAACTTCGGTACTAAATTTCCCTCGCTATCACAGCTCAGCCTTCGCGAGAAGCGGATTTGCCTACTTCTCAGCCTAACTGCTTAGACGCGCATATCCAACAGCGCGCTTACCCTATCCTCCTGCGTCCCCCCATTGCTCAAACGATAAAGAGGTGGTACAGGAATATCAACCTGTTGTCCATCGCCTACGCCTTTCGGCCTCGGCTTAGGTCCCGACTAACCCTGAGCGGACGAGCCTTCCTCAGGAAACCTTAGGCATTCGGTGGATGAGATTCTCACTCATCTTTCGCTACTCATACCGGCATTCTCACTTCTAAGCGCTCCACCAGTCCTTACGGTCTAGCTTCAACGCCCTTAGAACGCTCTCCTACCACTGACATCTAAGATGTCAATCCACAGCTTCGGTGATACGTTTAGCCCCGGTACATTTTCGGCGCAGAGTCATTCGACCAGTGAGCTATTACGCACTCTTTAAATGGTGGCTGCTTCTAAGCCAACATCCTGGTTGTCTAAACAACTCCACATCCTTTTCCACTTAACGTATACTTTGGGACCTTAGCTGGTGGTCTGGGCTGTTTCCCTTTTGACTACGGATCTTATCACTCGCAGTCTGACTCCCACGGATAAGTCTTTGGCATTCGGAGTTTGTCTGAATTCGGTAACCCGATGAGGGCCCCTAGTCCAAACAGTGCTCTACCTCCAAGACTCTTACTACGTGAGGCTAGCCCTAAAGCTATTTCGGAGAGAACCAGCTATCTCCAAGTTCGATTGGAATTTCTCCGCTACCCACACCTCATCCCCGCACTTTTCAACGTGCGTGGGTTCGGGCCTCCATCCAGTGTTACCTGGACTTCACCCTGGACATGGGTAGATCACCTGGTTTCGGGTCTACGACCACATACTCATACGCCCTATTCAGACTCGCTTTCGCTGCGGCTCCGTCTCTTCAACTTAACCTTGCATGGGATCGTAACTCGCCGGTTCATTCTACAAAAGGCACGCTATCACCCATTAACGGGCTCTAACTACTTGTAGGCACACGGTTTCAGGAACTATTTCACTCCCCTTCCGGGGTGCTTTTCACCTTTCCCTCACGGTACTGGTTCACTATCGGTCACTAGGGAGTATTTAGCCTTGGGAGATGGTCCTCCCTGCTTCCGACCGGATTTCTCGTGTCCGGCCGTACTCAGGATCCACTCAGGAGGGAACGAAGTTTCGACTACAGGGTTTTTACCTTCTATGACGGATCTTTCCAGATCGCTTCATCTACTCCGTTCCTTTGTAACTCCATGTTGAGTGTCCTACAACCCCAAGAGGCAAGCCTCTTGGTTTGGGCTATGTCCCGTTTCGCTCGCCGCTACTCAGGGAATCGCGTTTGCTTTCTCTTCCTCCGGGTACTTAGATGTTTCAGTTCCCCGGGTATGCCTTCAATACCCTATATATTCAGGTAAAGATACTGTTCCATTACGAACAGTGGGTTCCCCCATTCGGAAATCTCCGGATCAAAGCTTACTTACAGCTCCCCGAAGCATATCGGTGTTAGTCCCGTCCTTCATCGGCTCCTAGTGCCAAGGCATTCACCGTGCGCCCTTTCTAACTTAACCTAAAAGGTTATTCTCTTACTTACATAAGAGAGAAAACTAAAATGGCATTGACTCGGTTCTTACATTGACTTCTTCATTACGATTATCTAGTTTTCAAAGAACGAAAGTTCTGAGAGAATTGCACTCTCAAAACTAAACAAACAAGAAACGTCGATCAAACAAACTGTTTTGTCTGGCTCACAGGTCCAGCTTTATCCTTAGAAAGGAGGTGATCCAGCCGCACCTTCCGATACGGCTACCTTGTTACGACTTCACCCCAATCATCTGTCCCACCTTAGGCGGCTGGCTCCTTACGGTTACCCCACCGACTTCGGGTGTTACAAACTCTCGTGGTGTGACGGGCGGTGTGTACAAGGCCCGGGAACGTATTCACCGCGGCATGCTGATCCGCGATTACTAGCGATTCCGGCTTCATGCAGGCGAGTTGCAGCCTGCAATCCGAACTGAGAATGGTTTTATGGGATTGGCTAAACCTCGCGGTCTTGCAGCCCTTTGTACCATCCATTGTAGCACGTGTGTAGCCCAGGTCATAAGGGGCATGATGATTTGACGTCATCCCCACCTTCCTCCGGTTTGTCACCGGCAGTCACCTTAGAGTGCCCAACTAAATGCTGGCAACTAAGATCAAGGGTTGCGCTCGTTGCGGGACTTAACCCAACATCTCACGACACGAGCTGACGACAACCATGCACCACCTGTCACTCTGTCCCCCGAAGGGGAAAATCCTATCTCTAGGAGTGTCAGAGGATGTCAAGACCTGGTAAGGTTCTTCGCGTTGCTTCGAATTAAACCACATGCTCCACCGCTTGTGCGGGCCCCCGTCAATTCCTTTGAGTTTCAGCCTTGCGGCCGTACTCCCCAGGCGGAGTGCTTAATGCGTTAGCTGCAGCACTAAGGGGCGGAAACCCCCTAACACTTAGCACTCATCGTTTACGGCGTGGACTACCAGGGTATCTAATCCTGTTTGCTCCCCACGCTTTCGCGCCTCAGCGTCAGTTACAGACCAGAAAGCCGCCTTCGCCACTGGTGTTCCTCCACATCTCTACGCATTTCACCGCTACACGTGGAATTCCGCTTTCCTCTTCTGCACTCAAGTCCCCCAGTTTCCAATGACCCTCCACGGTTGAGCCGTGGGCTTTCACATCAGACTTAAAGGACCGCCTGCGCGCGCTTTACGCCCAATAATTCCGGACAACGCTTGCCACCTACGTATTACCGCGGCTGCTGGCACGTAGTTAGCCGTGGCTTTCTGGTTAGGTACCGTCAAGGTACCGGCAGTTACTCCGGTACTTGTTCTTCCCTAACAACAGAGCTTTACGACCCGAAGGCCTTCATCGCTCACGCGGCGTTGCTCCATCAGACTTTCGTCCATTGTGGAAGATTCCCTACTGCTGCCTCCCGTAGGAGTCTGGGCCGTGTCTCAGTCCCAGTGTGGCCGATCACCCTCTCAGGTCGGCTACGCATCGTCGCCTTGGTGAGCCGTTACCTCACCAACTAGCTAATGCGCCGCGGGCCCATCTGTAAGCGTCAGCCGAAACCGACTTTCAGCTTTTCCTCATGAGAGGAAAAGGATTATCCGGTATTAGCACCGGTTTCCCGGTGTTATCCCAGTCTTACAGGCAGGTTGCCCACGTGTTACTCACCCGTCCGCCGCTAACCAACAGGAGCAAGCTCCTATTGATTCGCTCGACTTGCATGTATTAGGCACGCCGCCAGCGTTCGTCCTGAGCCAGGATCAAACTCTCCAAGAAAGTTGATTAGCTCATTTTGTTACGTTGGCTCGTGTTCTTAATATTAATAGAAGAAACACGATTAATTGATTGTTTGTTGACGTTTTTGTTTGTTTAGTTTTCAAAGAACAATCTGTCATGTCAGAAGCGACATTTATTATCATATCAAATCTCAATTACTATGTCAATATAATAATACAACTTTTTTGTTTTCACTTTTAACTATTAAAACCGCCGTTAAAAGCAACTTATCTATCATAACACCTCAAATTTACAAATGCAACAGAAAGTTTTTCTTTTTTTAGGAAAGTTTATTTCCCTAAAACTATTTCTTGAGATAACAATATCTTATCTCTTTAAATCAACAACCAAAACCCTGGCCACTTGCAGTCTTCAACAAATATCAGGGCATAACAGGCACTGGAAATAGGGTAGGATTTAAGCGTATACTAGTTTAAGTAAATATAAATATATAAAATCTAAATTATGAATTTGATTGCTTTCTATCTGGAGAGGACTATCGTATGAGAATTGTAACAAAAGTTAAAAATGAAGAACTAGAAATTATAAAAATCTATATAAGCCTGGGATTTACTATTACTGTAGAAATATTCACAGTACCAGAGGGCTACAAAAGCTTAGCGAATAATTCCTTCCCTCAACACGATGAATTATTAGGAACTGGAGTGCATGAAAATAAAAAAGAGAGTGTAAAACTAGCCATCAAAGATTTACGGGAATTGATGGAAGCGTTCGAGGAAAGTTCCAAGTCCAAGCGAGGACATTGAGTCTGAAGCTGTTTTTAGAATTTGTTTAGAGAGGGAGTTTTTGAAGCAGAGAGATTGAGTGAAGTTTCGGAGTAATTCTGAATGAACAAGTTTCGATCGTTGTGTTACATTGGCAAAAAGAAAAAGCTCCCTTGTCGGAGAGCTTGTCGTTATTTCTTTGTTTTATAAGCTTCAATAAGGAACACAATGTTGGTTGCACATAAATGTAAGCCATAAGCGACTGTGAATCTTGGAAGTGGAACCGTTTTTTCTCCTTGACCGTGTGCGTGTTTATTTCTTAAAACTGGTTGACCCATTAGGGAGTTCTCAAGGTACTCTGGTATCACTTGATTTTTAATTAAAAGCTTTATCAATGGGTTTGCGGTCTCTTTACCAGTGAGCTTGATATTCATTTTAGAGCATATCGACTTCAAGACACTTTCAAAAGCCTTCCCAGCTTCAACAATAGCTTCCTTATCTCTGCCTTTCTTAAAGTGTTCGTGAGCGTTCATAAACTCCTCTGAAGCTACCTTAAAGCCTTCTCCGAACATAAGGTCAACAGCTGGTTCAACGGCTTCTCGATAAATATAGTCAGAGTCTACACGGACTATCTTCCCATTAAGATATTGATAACCAATTCCGTGTTCTTGGAACCTTTTATTTAGTTCGTTAATTGCGTCGTCTGGATATTGAGTTATTCCTTTATCAGCCCAGTTCCGACGCTCTCTTCTTATTTCGGTATCTATTATTTTGAAAGTGAGTTCGATAATATCGAGTACTCTTTCGACTGACTTCTCTTGTTGTAAAAAAGCAAAACAATTCTCGATAGAGTTACGTCCCATTTCACTCAAGCTAGTTAACCCATATTCTTTGCATAATGACTTATGAATGTAGTCCCAAGTATCGTTAGAGGAACTGCTACTATTATAATAGTATCTCCCAGAGTCATACTGACCCATTGCGTCTCTCCAGATATGAGCCACTTGTACTCTTAATGGTTGAGGTATTACGTCGTATTTAAAGATAGATTTTTTATTGTTGTTATTTCTTTTAGAAAAAATATCAATTATCCCCAAGGCTAGTCTCCTTACTTTTTTTAGAACAATTATACCACGAAATTACAAATATTCTCCATAATATGACATGGCTAGGAATACATAATACAAAAAAGCTCTCCACCAAGGGAAAGCTTAACGAAAAACATGTCTTAATGGGCTGAATGAATTATGCTGACGCTTTACGTCCATGTTGGTCATGTTCACATACTTGCGAGTCATTGACATGTCTGTATGCCCTAAAATCTTTTGTAAACTGAAGGGGTCTCCTCCATTTGTAATATAAAGTAAAGCTCCAGTGTGTCTTAGTATGTGAGGACGAACAGCTTTCTTAACTCCAGACAATTCAGCAACCTCATGAAGTCGTGTTCACCATGTATTCGATAGCATTTCACGTCCGTCATAAGTTAGGAATAAAAGGTCTTCACCAAAGTCCGAGGACTCGTCCATGTACTCCTTTAAGAGTTTCATGGTCTTTGTTGATAGTGGTACTTCACGAGCTTTACGAGTCTTAGTGTTCATTGCTTCTAGTTTGATAGTACCAGCTTTAAAGTCTACATTTGAACGCTTCATTGCAAGTAGTTCCGAGATACGAACCATTGTATCAAGTAAGACCATAGTCATTACCTTATCACGATACCCAGCAAAAGTTGACTCGTCAAAAGCATTCAACAGACTCTTAATTTCTGCAACGGAAAGAGCTTCAATTACTTCCTCTGCAACCTTGATTGGTTTAAAGCGTTCATGGATTGGCTCGTCAATCAAGTTCTCCATGAAGCAATATCGAAGGAAAGCTCTCATTGTCCTAATTCTTATGTTAACCGTGTTCGGTTTCAGTTGTTTCTCGTGAACCATGAAGTCAACCCAACCAAGAAAAGCCTCTGTTGTGATTTCTTCTCGTGATAAGTCTTTACCAAAGTAATCACACAGCCATTGAAAGTGAATTTCGTATTCTTCCACAGTTTTTGGAGCTAGTCCTTCAGAGTTCTTAAACCACATGAACCTTTCAAACATTTCAACCATTGTAAACGACTCCGTGACCTTTCTAGTTGCTGTAACACGACCATGTTTTCTAACACCTTTTCTCATACAAAAAAACCTCCAAATAAATAGTATTTGAAGGTTCTGAACTCACACAGTTTCGTATTCTCGGTTTCACACAGTTTCGTTTAAAATGACCAAAAGACTGTGTGTGTTTGAAATTGTTCGTTTGACAAGAAAGTCAGTATAGGCGGGACTGCGTGGGAATCGAACCCACCAGACCTGGCACGCAGGTCTCAAGCAGTTTTGAAGACTGTGGAGGACACCAGTACCCCATTCAGCTTCAGATTCCCCATTAATATCAAGGGGTCTCGGCAGTCTCTTGATAGTTTTTTAGACCGTTTTCCCTCAACCTCTACAGTCTCCATTCTAGAATAAATATTTACTTATGACAATTTAAAATATTATCCAAGTAGGGGCGAATTTGCTAGTTTATGTTTCCAGATTCCTTATTTAATTAAAGTACCAGTAGCTTAAGTACATCTTTTTCATAAATTGTTACAATTGCTTATCTATAATAACTAAAAAGGGATGGGAATCTTCCATCCCTTTTTTTCTTATAATTAATTTTAATGATTTTTATCAAACACGATTATTCATCACCTTTTATTTTTTACCTAGTATCTCCTCTAATTGTTTGTTATTCAACTTTACAAGGTTTTTTAATTTTTGAAATACATTGCCTTCTGAGGGATCATCATGTGCTAATTTCCAAAAATATGGATTAAGCATCAGATGATTATATATATATTGTAATATCACCATATACTCTCTGAATTCTTCTGTATTTAATTTAGAATGTCTTCCATCATATGTAGCCTGTATTCTATTATAGATAGACGATTTATGGACTATTAAAAATACCCCATCCGTCCATCTAGTAACATAAGATGCTATATCATCTGATTCATAGTAAGGTTCATATTGTCCCTCGTTTATAATTAAATCTTCTTTTATTAATAGTGAATTATCAATAAAATCCTGTAATTTCATCCATTTCTCTAGCTCTGCAATCCTTTCAGGATAAACTGGATCTAACCGATCGAATTCTAAACGAAAATAACTAAACTCAGGATCATCATTTGGAATTTCCCAAATCAATCGCTTTAATTTGAATAGTTCTGTATGATTAAAACCAAAATCTATAGCTAGAATATCTCGTTCATTTACCCAATCAGCTTCTGTTATATCATATAAATCCATTCCTCCAGAGCCGTGAATAAAAGTATGATTAAAATTCAATTTGGATAGTTGTTTAACTATCCCAACAACTTGTTCCTTATTTCTCCATATTACGGTACTAGGATTATTTTGTTGGACCACTGTTTCTTCAATAAATCTCCATAAACTTCTTGAAGCCGCTCCTCGATTTTTGGTAATTTCTCTCCATTCTAATAACCTATTAAGAAATACCTGGATTGTAGGTCTTTTTATTGGGTTTTCAGCTGTAGCGTCGGAAAGCAGTTTATATAATTCAACGAAATGTTGATGAGGAAATCTATTCTGCAATTTTTGATTCTCAAAATAATTAAATTGACCATCAAAAGCATACTCTTCATTAGTAAGTACAATCCATAAAGTTTTTGCAAATGAATATACATCTGCTGGTTTAGAATCATCAACCAAATTAGGTGTTCTCATTTCCGGAGCCATAGTCTTTCGGTTTCCTAGCGCTTCTTTAGCTCTTGTTAAATCCTCTTTTTCTGGAAAATCGATAAGCCCAAAATCTCCAAAACAATATGTTCCATCATAATATAAAATATTCTCAGGTTTGATATCTCGATGTGTGATATTCTTTTCATGGAGTTCCACTAATGTTTCTGCTAGTTTCTCAAATATTTCTACTAGTTCATAAATTTCCTTGCAACTTTGCACTTTTTCCTTTAAAGGGATTGCTCTAGGCATTACAAAGAAATACTGTCCTGAATCCTTACAAGGTAACTCGTACTTTAGTACAGGTATTATTCCTTTTTGCCCAGCTTTATAAAGTTCATGAACTTTCATTGCTTCAGTTTTAAATCTTTCTAATTTTAATTTTGAATGTTCCCCAGTAGCTTCATTAATCTTCGAGACTTTAACAGCAAATTCTTCGGAATTTGAGTTATCACACATTAGAAATACCCAACCATTTCCCCCTTCCCCAAGTTGTTCTATTCTTTTATAATCTACATAACTCATTTTAATCTCCCTAATAAAAAGTTTGATAAAGTATTTTATAGATACAATTGATATATATTTTTAACAGTGCTCAATCTCTTCAATTCCATCCAAAGTTAATATTAATGTTGTACCAGTCTTCCCGACCTTTTGATCGTTGACTTGATTAATTGCACCAAAATAAACATTTGCAAGCTCTTTGTAATTTGCAAATCCACCCTTGTTTTCTTTTATTTTGTTATGTATAAAAAGTTCAGCCTGTTTCTTTAATTTATCCTCTTCCTCTTGGCTTGAAGCATTTACCACTATTGCTGACTCAAATTCATTGCCTTCATAATTGTCATCTGAAGAGAA